>NZ_FOBD01000044.1 GCF_900109515.1 Paenibacillus sp. OK003
TCTAAAGCCGCCACGTTCTCCCGGCTCCCCCCATCGTAAAACGACCACAAAAAAAGGCCAACCAGTAATTACTGGCTAACCTGATAATACGAAAAAGCCGCCATTTGGCGACTTTTGATTAAATAAATAGTTATCATTCTGATATGTGATCAGCGGACAACAGGCTACTGTCCATCTGAATATATAAATACATTATTACTCTCATCCGACTTCTCTTCTGAAAAAACAAAGTCTAACCGATCAAAGCTTCTGATATCCTTCACATCTGTAATCTTCCGCTCTGCCATATAACGTACCATCTCACCTCTGGCCATTTTGGCCCGTGTTGCCTTTTCAACAAGCTTCCCATCGACCATTTGTCCGAAGACACATGTAATGAACAGGGTTTCCTCACTCAGAAACGGCAAAATATTTTTGCTATACTCTTTGGAAGCCAGATTCAGAATACAGTTACTTTCCGCTTGAAGCTGATCTGCGAGTTTGCTACCCCAGAATTGATAGAGCGATTTGAAGCCTGGACCTTGCAACTTGCCCTGCATCTCCAACCGATAAGGGGTCACCCCATCCAAAGGCCGTAACATGCCATAAAAACCGGATAATATGCGCAAATGCTGCTCCAGATACGCCAGTTCCTCATTTTGAAAAACACCTGGCGACATATACTGATACTGAATGCCTTCATAGGCATAGATTGCTGGCGTCAGACTATTCTTTATATTCATATTCCGAATCCGCTCTACGTTCTGTTCGGCGATTGCATCGTTACACTTCCACATCGCTTTGAGTTCGTCATAGGATAACTTTTGAAGCAAACTAAGTAGCTGTTCTGACTCGTCTATAAACTGCGGCATCTGCGCAATAGCCATAAGATCTGTATCGATCTTCATCTTTTTAGCTGGTGAAATAATAATCCGTATCATGCTGATCCATCCTTAATCTACCGTTGTTTTTGTCGTTATCCATTGTACAGGATTAGACAGGCGAATCCAATGCCAAGGCTTAACTAAATCCCTCATAGTACCTTTGAAAAGACTCAAAATGAACAAGGTCAGCCCACGATTAAAATGTACCCTATAAGATAGACACTTTAAAAAAGGTCATCTTGTAGGGTATTTTTGTGTACAATGAATAAAAAAACGAGCGGTGGTCAAGCAG
>NZ_FOBD01000045.1 GCF_900109515.1 Paenibacillus sp. OK003
GGAACGGGAACAACCGGAGCTACAGGCGCGACGGGCTCAACGGGTGTAACAGGTGCGACAGGAGCAACGGGAACGGGAACAACCGGAGCTACAGGAGCCACCGGCGCGACGGGTCCAACGGGTGTAACCGGAGTGACAGGTGCAACGGGAACGGGAGCTACAGGAGACACCGGTGCAACAGGGCCTACTGGAGTAACTGGTGCAACAGGTGTAACCGGAACAGGAACGACTGGTGCTACTGGTGCAACGGGTCTTACTGGGGTAACCGGTGCGACAGGGGCAACCGGAACAGGAACAACCGGAGCTACTGGTGCGACGGGCTCAACGGGTGTAACTGGTGCGACAGGAGCAACGGGAACGGGAACAACCGGAGCTACAGGCGCGACGGGCTCAACGGGTGTAACTGGTGCGACAGGTGCAACGGGAACGGGAACCACAGGAGCCACTGGCGCAACAGGATTTACGGGTGTAACAGGCGCGACAGGCGCCACCGGAACGGGAACAACCGGAGCTACAGGTGCGACGGGCTCAACGGGTGTAACTGGTGCGACAGGGGCCACCGGAACGGGAACCACAGGAGCCACTGGCGCAACAGGATTTACGGGTGTAACAGGTGCGACAGGAGCAACGGGAACGGGAACAACCGGAGCTACAGGCGCGACGGGCTCAACGGGTGTAACCGGTGCGACAGGCGTCACCGGAACGGGAACGACTGGTGCTACCGGTGCAACGGGTCTTACTGGTGTAACGGGAGTGACCGGTGCAACGGGAACGGGAACAACCGGAGCTACAGGCGCGACGGGCTCAACGGGTGTAACCGGTGCGACAGGCGTCACCGGAACGGGAACGACTGGTGCTACTGGTGCAACGGGTCTTACTGGTGTAACGGGAGTGACCGGTGCAACCGGAACAGGAGCTACAGGTGCGACGGGCTCAACTGGGGTAACTGGTGATACAGGAACAACAGGAACAACTGGAGCTACCGGAGCAACCGGAACAAC
>NZ_FOBD01000043.1 GCF_900109515.1 Paenibacillus sp. OK003
TACCCCTGTCAAGTAGACAGATAAAAAAAGCTATGCTGCCAGTGCGCATCGATATTCAATCGGTGCGCGCTGTTTGAGTTTGGCTTGAAAACGTCGGTAGTTGTAATTGTACATATAATCTTCCACGGCTTGTCGAATCTCTGCTTCTGAATTACACTGATTAAGGTACAGCTTCTCTGTCTTGAGATGCGAAAAGAAGGATTCGATGCATGCGTTATCCAGGCAGGTTGCTTTGCGAGAGTGGCTGCCCTTAATGCCGAATGCTTCTAATCGTGTGTTGTACGCCTGAGACGTGTATTGGAAGCCCTGATCCGAATGGAGCACGGCTTCTGAAACGTCTCTTTTTTGTGTCCATTGTTCCACCGTATCCAATACGAGCTGAACATCGTTCCGTTTAGATAACTGCCAAGCTACAATCTCGTTGTTGAACAAGTCTTGAATCACGGACAGGTAAACAAATGAATCCCCATTCGAAATATAAGTAATATCCGTCACCATTTTTTGCTGGGGTGCTGTAGCATGAAATTGGCGCTTTAGGCGATTCGGATAGATCACAGATGGCGTATAGCTGGACTTCTTCCGCTTCTTGCGAATCACTGATTGGATCGATAGTTCACGCATGATTCGATATACTTTCTTGTGATTCACGTTCAGACCAGCCTCCCACAACGCCGTGGTCATGCGAGGATAACCAAACTCTCGGTTTTCAAAATGAATAGCCATCATGTGTTCTTTGATCTCACGGTCACGTTCTTGTCTTGCGTCTCGCTGCGGCTGGGTTGCTCGCCATTTATAGTAACTGGATCGGGGTATTCCTGTAATCGATAGTAGGCGTGTAATGCCATGCGAGCAGCTCAATTCATCGATGATATCGTAGTTCTCCCGTTGGCTCAGCGCTTCTCCTTTACTAGATTTGGATACCGCTTTTTTAAATAATCTACCTGTGCTTGAAGATAGTCTCGTTCTTCCTCCACGCTGCCAAAGGCTGTACGGGGACGTCCCTTCAGTGGATTGGGCACACTGTTTTTTCGTTCATCGAACGCTTCCCCGTTTTTCCACTTTTTCACCCACACCTTCAGTTGTGAACAGTTGCGAATTCCTTCGCGTTCAGCGACTACTTTGTAACTTGAAGAACCTTCGACATAGGATCTAACTGCATTCAATTT
>NZ_FOBD01000042.1 GCF_900109515.1 Paenibacillus sp. OK003
AGTTAAGAAGAAATCCCTATGTGAAAAATGTCAGCGCTAAAGCTATTACGTACACGGATGCGTTTAAAGAACGATTTATTCAAGAATACAGTCAGGGTACGCTTCCTCATGAGATTTTTCAGGAAGCGGGCTTTCCCATTGACGTCTTGGGTTCAACCCGGATTCGAAAGGCTTCCAATCGATGGCGTACGGCTTTTCAAGAACAAGGATCTGCTGGATTAACAGATGGTAGAAAACACGCCTCAGGCCGTCCTCTGACCCGTGAATTAAGTCTTGAAGAAAAGTATGCCCGATTGGAAGCGAAAATGAAATGGCTTGAAGCGGAGAATGAATTCTTAAAAAAGCTCGATCAACTCGAAAGGCAGATGAGAAAAAAGAAATCCAATTAAGTACGCCACAAAAATTCGAACTGATTCAACAGATGATGCACACATACCCTTTCCAACGCAAGGTGCACGTTCTTTGTGAAATTGCTGGCGTTTCACGTTCGGGCTATTACCGATATTGTAGCGAAGATGCCAGGTTACATCGTCAAAAACAGGAACAAGACGATCAGAAAGTGAAAGCGATCATTCTGAAAGCCTACCATTACCGTGGAAGAAAGAAAGGCGCCCGTCAAATCAAAATGACGCTGGAGCACCAATATGGAGTCACATACAATCTCAAGCGAATTCGTCGTGTCATGCAAAAGTACAACATCGTTTGTCCGATTCGAAAAGCTAATCCCGCACGCCGTATGGCCAGAGCGACCCATGAGCATCGAACCTGTCCTAACACGTTAAATCGAGCTTTTAAGCAAGGGATTGCAGGCAAGGTACTATTAACGGACATCACGTATTTAACTTATGGGAAAAATAAGCGAGCCTACTTATCAACCATTAAAGATGCTGAAACGAATGAGATTTTAGCTTATGAAGTCTCTGCTTCGCTCGGTTTGGACATTGCGATTGAGACGTTGAAACAACTCAAAAAGTATCGTCACCTCACCTCAGATGCTTTGATTCATTCAGATCAAGGATTCCACTATACGAACCCAAAGTTCCAAAAACTTGTGAAGAATATGGGGCTGGGACAATCCATGTCGCGTCGAGGAAACTGTTGGGATAACGCTCCACAAGAATCATTTTTTGGGCATTTTAAAGATGAAACGAACTTTAAAACGTGTATGACCTTGGAAGAGGTCAAGCAAGAAGTGAAAAGCTACATGATTTACTACAATCATTATCGAGGGCAATGGAATTTGAAAAAGCTACCGCCTGCAAAATACAGACAGCAGCTTGAAGTTGCCTAACCTTTTTTAAATTGTCCTTTACAAGGGGTACATTTTA
>NZ_FOBD01000036.1 GCF_900109515.1 Paenibacillus sp. OK003
CAAAGAGCAAACTGGAAATTCACAAGGCGTTCGCCAGTTCCCTCGGGAACTGGTAATTCAGTCAAAACTGCCTTCAAAAAATACTATACGAGGAGAAAATAGGATGAAATATACAGTTATTACGGGTGCAAGTTCAGGGATTGGATATGAGACAGCTTTGGCATTTGCTGCACGTGGCAAAAACTTAATCCTGGTCGCCAGAAGATTGGACAAATTAGAAGAACTCAAATCAGCCATTCAGAATATTGATGCTACAGTAGATGTTATTGTTCATACAAGTGATCTATCGGATACAAGACAGGCATACACACTTTATAACACGCTTAAGAAATACCAAATTGAGACTTGGATTAACAATGCGGGGCTTGGCGAAGGTTCTTTTGTAGCAGAACAGAATTTGGAGAAAGTTGAAACGATGCTGCGTGTGAACATTGAATCGCTGACGATCCTTTCCACACTGTATGTGCGAGATTACGCAGACGTAGAGGGAACTCAGTTAATTAACGTTGCATCCGCACTTGGATATGCCATTGCTGTTGGAAGTGTTGCGTATTCGGCATCGAAATTTTACGTTAGTGCCTTCACAGAAGGGCTTGCCAAAGAACTTGAAATAAAAGGGGCAAAATTAAAAGCAAAAGTACTGGCTCCAGCAATTACGGAAACGGAATTCGTGAAGAAATCATTAGATACAGAAGAATTTGATTACAAAGCAAACATGTCTAAATACCACACCGCCAAAGAAATGGCAGGCTTCATGTTAGATCTATATGAAAACAACGAAGTCGTAGGGATTGTAGACCTGAACTACAATTTCAATCTGAGAAGCCCAATCTATCCAATCATAGGAGAATTGCATTAATATATTATCAACAAAAAATAAGAAACAGCAACCAGAACTGGTCACTGTTTCTTATTTTTCATCCAAATGAATTCAAATCAAAATACATGCCACATCAAGACTTGTGATGTTCGTTATCCTTAGCATTGAGTGAAGCAATCAGTTTCTCGCCTTCGACATCAAGGTTGGGCAGAATACGGTCCAGCCATTTCGGAAGCGCCCATGCTTTATTGCCGAAAATAGCCATGATGGCCGGGACCAATCCCATTCGAATAATGAAGGCATCGATCAAGATTCCTACAGCTAACGTAAATCCAATTTGTTTGATCATGACATCATCCGTGAAAATAAACCCTGCAAAAACAGAAACCATAATTACAGCGGCTCCTACTACAACACGACTCACCTGTTTGTACCCGTGAACGACGGATTCAGTCCCCCGATGACCATGAACATACGATTCGCGCATGGAGCTGACAAGGAAAACCTGATAATCCATTGCGAGCCCATAAAGGATACCCGTAACAATGATCGGCATAAAGCTTAGCAGCGGACCACCTGTATCGAAGCCGAAGAGAGAGTGGAGCCAGCCCCACTGAAACACAGCTGTCGTGATTCCGAACGTAGCAAGAATACTAAGAAGAAAGCCGATGGTTGCTTTGATTGGAACGATAATTGAACGAAATACCAAGAGTAGAATGATAAGGGACAACAGAATAATAATGCCTACATATATAGGGAATACCTCTGCAAGCTTAGTTGACATATCGATATTTACGGCCGTTAATCCGGTAACTCCAAGCTTAACGTTATACGTCTGTGCAATACTTGATTCAGAAGAACGTAAATCATTCACCAGATTTTTGGTAGTTTTATCGTTAGGACCAGTTTCAGGAATCAGACTGAAAATAGCCATATCCTCAGTCATGCCTAAAGGTGAAACCTGCGCAACATTCTTTTGATTTTGAAGCTCTTTCACAAGATTGCCTAAGAGTTCTGGAGAGACCTGCGTTGATGAATCCTTAGGCTCAGCGACCAGAATAAGTGGCCCGTTAAAGCCTTCTCCAAATCCTTCGGATATTGCATCATAACTTTGTCTTGCAGCCGTATCCAGATTCGCTGAGGCAGCTCCTGGAATGCCCATCTCCATTTTCGTAATCGGAATTGCTGCGACACCAAGAAGTACGATGATGGCGGCAATTGTGGCCCAACGATACTTGATAACGAATTTAACCCATCTGTCAGCTACGCCACGACCAGCCGCTTTGTTAGGCTTGGCGCTTTTCTCACGAGCTTTAGGCGAACAGATCCGCTCACCCACCAACCCGAGCAGCGCCGGTAAAAGGGTTAAGGCAACAAATACGTTGATGAGCACGGTTGCAGCAGCTACCAACGCCATCGTTGATAAGAACGTAAGACCGATTACTAACATACCGCATAGAGCTACGATAACTGTCAAACCTGCAAAAAATACAGCACTGCCCGATGTGCCAATAGCTCTGGCAGCAGCTTCTTGTGCACTCAAACGTTGATCGATAATCATTCGGCGTTGACGATTTACAATGAATAGAGCGTAATCAATTCCAACTGCTAGTCCAACCATAAGAGCCAAAACCGAAGTGACACTAGGCATTTCAATGAACTTCGAAATGGAGAATGCTCCGCCCACTCCGATGCCGACACCAAGAAGTGCAGTTACAAGAGGCAGTCCTGCCGCTACAACGGACCCAAGTGTGGCCAGCAAAACAACCGCGGCAATGACAAGTCCAACGATTTCGGCGGATCCTACACCGATGGATACGGTTTTTAGTGTTTCGCCTGGAAGGACGGTAATATTGGTTCCTTTCTCAACCGTCATGACGGAATCTATTACGGAGTCAAAAACATCCTGCGTGATAGCAGACTGCTCAATGGTAAACTGAAATTGGAACAAAGCAATTCTGCCGTCGGGAGAGAGAAGAACACCCGGCACAGGAACACCATCCACCATCAGAGGACCATAGGAGGGAGCAGCTACTGTTGCAGACTGATCCGAATTGGCAGCCTGGGCCATCTCAGCAGTTGAGCCGCTGGCTTCAGCAGCATAATCTGCAGGGTTGAGCACATCTTTTATCCCGTAAACATCATTAACACCCTTTGTGATCGCTGCCAATCGTTCTGGCGTATCTAGACGCTCGTTTGGAGGTGCTTCAAACACAACACTCCCTTGACCGCCTGAGGCAGCAGGTAATTCTTTGGCTAACTGGTCCAGAACTTTTTGAGATTCTGTGCCTTCAATCTTCATTTCGGAACTGATATGCACACCATTCACACTGATCATCGAGACGACAATTCCTAAAATTAAAATCCATCCGAGTATAAAGTACCCCGGTTTGCGAAAAGCAGTTTTCCCCACTCTATATAATAATGTAGACATATCTTTGTTTTACACTCCCTCTATGGTGAATATGGATTGCTACTGTATTAGAATCCTTTGCGCAAATGAGAAAACATGTTTTCTAAAAACTCATCGAACGATACAGCCCCTGTTCTTTGGTGGTCACTTATGTTTTGTCCTGGTAACAGCACATTAAGTCTTCCGTCAATTAATGGAAGAATGGTTCCGTAGACTGCGTTTATAAGTAGATAAGTATATACCTCGTCATCATTTTCGTTGGACAAGTCTAACAATGTCTCTTGGGCAGTCGTCTGCATTTGGTGCACAACCCGAAGGAAATGTGGTTCGAGAACAGGATATTGTTGGGAAAGTAATAAAAGTTCACGCAATCTTCCTATAAGATCTGTTGTAAGCTGCATCTGGATTAGTTGATACAGAACGTCAAGCAAGGAGGCATCAGATGGAATTTTGGTGAGCAGGGTTTCAAATTCACTAGTGTTATTAACTGAAGTAGCTCCCATAGCTACTGCTTCTTCCTTGCATGTAAAATAGTTTGCGAAAGTTCTTCTGGAGCAACCGGCTTTTTGTACAATATCTTCGACAACAAAACCGTCCAACCCATGTTCAAGCGCAAGTTCAAATGCTGCAGTTGCTAGCGCTTTTTCAGTAGCTTCTTTTTTTAAATGTCGCAGGGTTTGCTTGGTTATCAAATGCGTACACCTCCACATGCATGCTTTTGGAGAAAATAACTCTCTCGATAGTAGACTGTTTTCATTTGGTATTCACTCAACTCCTTAGCAATTACTTGGAATTATCATAACTTTAATTTGCCCATTGTGCAAATTTACTCAAAAGGCAAATTTATTGATATGTTGATTGAGAAATTAATGACCTAATAAATTCCATAAGATGAAGAGGGGGAAAAGACAAAAAAAGACAAAGAGTGGAGGATAAGATTCCCCTCTTTGTCTCTAAATGAAATTTAACTAATTGTCCCCCACATAATGAAAAGAATGAATATGTGTTTTGGACAGATCGATCACGTTCTTGATAAACATATCACGTGATTCGCGAAAACCGCTTAATATCCAATTGTTCAATATTCCAAAAAAGCCGTACGCTGTATAGTACTTAAAATACTCCATGTTAACAGGCATATCGTTGATCGTCTCGAAAATAAACTGCTCCTCATAGATTTTCAGGATTGTCTGTGGGAAGCCAGTATGCAGACCTGGTAACGTGTCATCATATCGAATCAGTTCGAAGAAGTCTCGGTTCTCATAGACATAATCGACGATTTGAAAGGATTCCGAATTTAGCTTGGTGGTGTAGACCTTTTGACCATGTGAATACGGCTTGCCTACGGCGAGTCTCAGACCTTCGAGCTTCGTATTCAACAATTCTTCGGCGAGCACGAATTTATCTTGATAGTGTAGGTAAAATGTACTGCGATTATAACCTGCCTGATCAACGATGTCTTTGACAGAGATGGCATGATAGCCTTTTTTCTTAATGAGTTGGATCAGAGCGCTTTTAAGATGCTCTTCTGTTCGATTGCGCTGTTGAGATTTCAAAATTTGTTCATCATTCATACATAAAAACTCCTATATAAATAGACATTGTTTCACCAAGTGTCTATGTAGTAGACATATCATCGTATCTTAATGATTGGATTGTTACAATTTTAAGCATACAATTATGTTTGTAAACGTCATATAGCACATATGCAAATAGGTGCTATTCAAAATAGTATACTGGAGGAATTAGTCATGAGCAAACTTCAAGACAAAGTGGCAGTTATTACGGGAGGGGCATCCGGAATCGGCGCAGCGACAGCACGCTTATTCGTTTCCGAAGGAGCTAAAGTGGTCTTGGTAGACCTGAATGAAGAAAAAGGAAAGGCGTTTGAACAAGAACTGAAAGCGCTTAAAGCTGACGCTCTGTTTATTAAAGCGAACATCACGAGTGAACAAGAGGTTGCTGAGATTTTCAAAAAAACTGTTGAGGTTTTCGGTAAAGTGGATATCGTATTTAACAATGCAGGAATCGGGCGTGTTCATCCTTCGCATGAGCTTGACTATGCTGAATGGCGCAATACGGTGAATGTAGATCTGGACGGTGTATTCTTGGTCGCGCGTGAATCGATCCGAGAAATGCTCAAAATTGGCGGAGGGACGATCGTCAACACGGCTTCCATGTACGGATGGGTTGGTTCACCTGGTTCTGCAGCCTACAATGCAGCAAAAGGTGGCGTTGTGAATCTGACTCGTTCGCTCGCGCTGGAATATGCTGAGAAAAATATTCGGGTGAACGCACTTTGCCCAGGTTTCATCGATACACCGATTATTCCAGAAGAGAGCAAACAGGCCCTTTCTTCGGCAACACCAATGAAGCGGCTTGGTCAAGCAGATGAAATGGCCAAAGCTGTACTGTTCCTAGCTAGCGACGATTCATCCTATATGACAGGAAACAGCCTGATCGTGGATGGAGGATACACCGCCCAATAAGAGGGTTAAATGTACTGAAAATGAATGGACGAAAAAAAGCCGAGCCGCAAAATTGCGGCTTTTTTTCGTCCATATATTTGCAAAAATTGATACATATGCTATGTTTACAATGAAAGCGCCATCATGAGTGAACAGAGGGATCATTCTTTATCATATTTTAACATGGGAAGGAAGATGATGATGAAGATTTTGTTCAAAAAGACAGGCGTATTAATGCTGGCATTGACTCTGCTTCTTGGATTGATGACAGTACCCGTTCATGCAGATTCACCACTTTTTACGATTGAAAGCGAAAACGCTTTACTTTCCTCCGATCTTCAAGTGACGACAGAAATTTACGGACAACCCAAGCCCGGATTTTCTGGAAGTGGATTTGTCTGGATGCAGAATTCCGGCACGATAACCTTCACTGTGACTGTCCCCGAAACAGGCATGTATGCAATTTCCACCCGATACATGCAGGAGCTTAGTGCTGACGGCCGACTTCAATATTTATCCGTTAATGGCGTTACCAAGGGCTCGTATATGCTGCCATACACAACAACATGGTCTGATTTCAATTTTGGTTATCAGAAGCTGAATCAAGGAAGTAACACGATTCAATTGAAGGCTGGTTGGGGCTTCGCTTATTTTGACACCTTCACTGTGGACTATGCCAATCTTGATCCCCTGGATGTTCAGCCTGTCCTTACTGATTCCCAAGCCACACCGGAAACACAACTTCTGATGAATTATTTAACGGAGGTTTATGGCAATCATATTATCTCAGGTCAACAGGAGATATACGGTGGTGGAAACGATGGCAATACGGAGTTGGAGTTTGATTGGATTCATAATTTAACCGGAAAGTATCCGGCTATCCGCGGATTTGATTTTATGAACTATAATCCGCTCTACGGATGGGAAGACGGCACAACCGATCGAATGATCGATTGGGTGAATAACCGGGATGGAATTGCGACAGCTTCCTGGCATATTAATGTACCCCGAAATTTCACGACCTACCAGCTTGGTGACCATGTGGATTGGAAAGAGGCTACTTATAAACCAACAGAAACCAATTTTAATACAGCCAACGCCGTAATTCCTGGTACGAAAGAATATCAATACGTAATGAGTACGATTGATGATCTGGCGGAACAACTGCTGATTCTGCAAGATAACAATGTGCCCGTTCTTTTCCGTCCTTATCATGAGGCGGAGGGCAACGGTGGCTTAAATGGAGAAGGCGCCTGGTTCTGGTGGGCTTCCGCAGGTGCAGATGTGTACAAACAACTGTGGGATATGCTCTACACTGAACTTACAGAGACATACGGTTTGCACAACTTGATTTGGACTTACAACAGCTACGTATATAACACTTCTCCTGCATGGTACCCTGGTGACGATCAGGTAGATATTGTCGGCTATGATAAATACAATACGATCTACAACCGCACTGACGGGTTGTCCGGCGTACCGAATGAGGATGCCATTACCTCGATCTTCTATCAACTGGTTGATTTAACGGGCGGCAAGAAAATGGTGGCCATGACGGAGAATGATACCGTCCCAAGTGTACAGAATCTGACAGAGGAAAAATCAGGATGGCTCTACTTCTGCCCGTGGTACGGCGAGCATCTCATGAGTTCAGCCTTTAATTATCCGGCAACGCTGAAAACGCTTTATCAAAGCGATTATGTCATTACGCTGGATGAACTGCCTAATTTGAAGGTTAACAATCCAACATCAAACGCGTCCCTCACACCTACAACCGTTGAATTTGACAAACACACGCCCAATCCAAGCGACAAGGCCATAACCGTGAATTTTAACGGTAATACGTTAACCGGTCTACGGATAGGCACCTCTGCATTGACTGCAAATCAGGATTATACGTTAAACGGAAGTACGTTGCTGCTGAAAAAAGAATTTTTGGCCGGACTGCCGGTTGGCGAACATTCCATCGTTTTTGATTTTAATCAAGGGCAAGATCCTGTATTAAAAGTTAAAATTGTTGATTCAACACCAAGCACAAGCGCTGTAATTTCGCCCGTGAATGCAGCATTTGATAAAGCAGCGAATCTAGCACAGGATGTTTCCTTGACTCTTACCTTAAACGGAAGACAGCTTACAAGCATAACGAACGAAAATTATACACTTGTATCGGGACAGGATTACACGGCATCAAGCAATGCCATCGTTCTGCGCAAATCCTACCTTTCCACGCTGCCGCTAAGCCAAAATAAGATAACGTTTCATTTTAACGGAGGAAATAACGCTGTTCTTACAGTAAACGTAGTGGATAGCAGTATTTCTGTACCCTCTGGGAATTTGACGATCCAAGCCTTTAACGGCAATACAAGTGCGTCCACCAACGGAATCTCACCTAAATTCAAAGTGGTCAATACCGGTAATTCGGCGATTCAGTTAAGTGATGTAAAGCTCCGGTATTACTATACGATCGACGGGGAAGAAGCACAGAGTTTTTGGTCTGATTGGGCCAGTATCGGAAGTGCAAATGTAACCAGCAAATTCGTTAAATTGGCAACGCCAGTTGCCGGAGCGGATTATGTTTTGGAAGTTGGTTTTACGAGTTCTGCGGGAACGCTTAATGCCGGACAAAGCGCAGAAATTCAAGCACGTTTCTCCAAAAATAACTGGTCCAATTATAACCAGGCTAACGATTACTCGTTTAAGGCATCGAGTACTCAGTTTGCAAACAACGAACAGGTTACCGGGTATATCAACGGTCAACTGGCGTGGGGGATTGAGCCGTAAGGATGCAAGGTATAATAAAGGTTGGAGCGGGGGTATCCCTGCTCCAGCCTTTTTGTGTTGAGATGGCCGAAAGCCGTGAGAAACGAATATAAAGAGGAGTATACGAAAGGAACATGTTATGATAGTGAGGATGCTAATTTTTCAGAAGGAGATCAAAATCAATGGTTGTAAAAAAGTGGTTAGGTGCTTTACTTTTTATTCTGGCGACCCTCCTGTTTACAGGCTGCTCACTCGAAACGGTTTCATTAAATGGCTCATCTCAAGAGAATGCAGCTCTAACTCAATTTGATGAAGTAGCCAAGTATATTTCGGAGCATAATGAACTCCCGGAAAATTATATAACCAAGAAAGAAGCTAGAGAATTAGGATGGGAGCCTAGCAAAGGTAATTTGGAAAAAGTGGCTCCAGGCAAAAGCATTGGCGGTGACGTATTTCAAAATCGAGAAGGGCTGTTGCCCAAGAAAAAAGGAAGGACTTGGTACGAAGCAGATATTAACTATTCGGGAGGAACGCGGGGCAGTGATCGGATTTTATACTCCAATGATGGATTATTCTATAAAACAACCGATCATTATCGTACGTTCGAGCAAATCGAATAGAGAAAGGGTGATCATATGAAGACAGTAGTCATCAATGGAAAGGACATTCATGGAAAAGAACAATTACATGACGTCCTTCAGACCAGCCTTGAATTAGGTCAAACGTATGGGCGGAATTTGGACGCATTATGGGATTGCCTGACTGGATTTGTCCCGATGCCACTTACCATTCAGTGGATTAATTTTGATGCAAGCCGAAATTCGCTTGGAGAGTACGCAGATCAGTTGTTGGACCTGATGCATGAAGCTGAAGAAGAGCTGGAAGGATTTACATTTGAGATAATAATATAAATTCCTGCTGCAAGGCAAGAAGGTGGGTCCGTCTAAAGTCGCTATTTTAGCGGTTTGTTTGTTTTGTTGGTACGAAATTTTGCCCCAACGGTTCTCGGTCTGTCTGTGCTTAAAATTAAAAGTGGTCATACCCCTGTCAAGTAGACAGATAAAAAAAGCTATGCTGCCAGTGCGCATCGATATTCAATCGGTGCGCGCTGTTTGAGTTTGGCTTGAA
>NZ_FOBD01000040.1 GCF_900109515.1 Paenibacillus sp. OK003
AAAACCAGCTAATGTTTGTCAAGCATTTCTTGTTGGATGAGTTCTTTTTTCGTGTTATACTTTTTCCGACCAACACGAATAACCTCCACTGCTATGGAGGTTTTGGTTAAATATGGGTTACGCTTGGTAGGGCTGGCTCTTCTGCAAGATGGCGAAAATGTGATGCAACAGCTTGTTTGCGCAGGCGATCACGACCACCTTGTAGGGCTTGCCCTCTTTTCTTTTTTTCTCGTAATACGAACCAATTTTTGCATTCACATTCTTTCGCATTCCGCATTGTACCGCTAAATATAGCGAACGTCTGAGCCTTTTAGAGCCTCGTTTCGTTATTCGTGTGCTTGTCGCTGTAAACTTCCCTGAACTGAAAATTCCCGGATCAAGACCCGCAAACGCCACGAGTTGCTTGGCATCCCTAAACTGCCTGACATCACCTATTTCAGCTACTATGGCTGCAGCTAGTTTCATTCCGATTCCCGGGATGCTTTTCACGAGTTCGACTTCAGGTAGGTTGGTCGCGATGTTCTCCATTTGCTTTTCGAGCTCGTCCAATTGCCGGATCAACGTCAGCAATAACTTAACCATCCCCAGCAGGGCTTGGCGTTGTGATGGGCTACGCCGAGTTTCTCCCCAGTCACCCAGTACTTCCTCCAGTTTTCTGACTTTTTCAATGACCCATTGCTTGGAACGAGACTTTCCCGTGCTGCCCTGAATCACTTCAATCCAATCCGCTGTACCTTCTTCTAAACAACAAGCCAGTACCGTTAATGACGTTGCGGAAAATACATTCGAAAATAACCCTTCGTACTCCGGAAACACTTGCTCAAGTAAGGCTCTGCTGTTCAGTTTGGCCTGCACAAAGATTCCTGTAACAAATTCATGCTGCCGGGTCAAATGCTGCAGTTCCGTAAACGTCTCATCCCAGGTCCGGTGCGGCTTCACGTCGCCACGGTAGTACATCTCAGCCAGATGCCAAGCATCCAGGGCATCCGTTTTCACCTTGCGTAACTGCGTGCCTTTGGCTCGTTTGGATTGCAGCGGATTGACAATGTAGTACGTATAGCCGCTTCGATCCAGATACGAAACCAATGCACGATGGTAGTGTCCTGTCGCTTCCAGAACCACTACTGGAGCGAGCCCTGTTTCGATCTGAAGCATGTCTAGCATACCCGAGAATTGTTCAAATCCACTCTTTTCATGCATGATGTCTACAGCTTTGCCAAACGGCTCATTTCGTTTCCTAAACGCCTGTGCCACACTCGAACCTTTGGCCACATCCACACCAACAACAGGTTGCAATTTCCTCACTCCTTGTCTTGAATTTCGCCGGCCTTTCCACGATGGTTCCAAACCCATAGCTTCGCTTGTTATACGAGGTCCATGGCCTCTACCAGCTCAAACATGGTCTTTTGGAGGTCGTGGGAGAACTGTTTTTGTTTCGAGGTCCAAGCCTCTAAAGCCGCCACGTTCTCCCGGCTCCCCCCATCGTAAAACGACCACAAAAAAAGGCCAACCAGTAATTACTGGCTAACCTGATAATACGAAAA
>NZ_FOBD01000035.1 GCF_900109515.1 Paenibacillus sp. OK003
TCTAAAGCCGCCACGTTCTCCCGGCTCCCCCCATCGTAAAACGACCACAAAAAAAGGCCAACCAGTAATTACTGGCTAACCTGATAATACGAAAAAGCCGCTAATATAGCGACTTATTGAGACGAGAACATCTTATAGTAGGAAACTTGGGGATCAGGTATCTTCGGGAAAGCCTTACGCATCGTCATCAGGACTTCCTGTGAAGATGTTATATCTGAAGAAGGAGTGATTTGGATTACTTCAATATCTTTGGGGAACGGGTGGAAATAACGCATATAAACAAAAACAAAAGCCGTGATTATCAGCAGCACGGATAACATTACCTTCATTTTTTTATTCACTGCTTAAGCCCCTCCTTATTCATCAACTCCACTTCTCTTCTGAACCTTAACAGGTTTTGCAAAACAGTTGCATAAACCCTTTGGTTTATTTCAATGGCTGGGAACCGCATGTATCATTGGATTGATATTATTGTTGCAATCGAATCGTCCCAAACCCATTTCAAGTTAACGACAAATAACCTTCTTCGCATATTAATGCGCGATAGAAGGTTGTTAGTTGTCGTATATTGGTGGTTTAACACCCATATTGTTGTCTGCAATCCAAAATCACTGTGCGATCTGGTCGCGGATGGATTGAAGTATTTTTTTCTCCAGCCGTGACACCTGCACCTGGGATATACCCAGCCTGCTGGCGACCTCGGACTGGGTCTGATCCCGGTAATACCGGAGGTATACAATCAGCCGTTCCCGTTCACTGAGACCGCCAATCGCTTCGTTTAGCGCCAGTTTGTCAAACCACCGTTCCTGAGACTCGTCGGCAATCTGGTCCATTAGTGTAATCGGATCGCCGTCATTCTCAAACACCGTCTCATGTATGGAGGTCGGTGGTTTGTTCGCTTCCTGCGCAAAAACAACTTCCTCCGGGGTAACCCCCAGCTCCGCGGCTACTTCCTTAATCGTTGGAAGACGGTCGAGGTGTTTGGAGAGTTCATCCCTTTTTTTGCGGACTTTATTCGCCATTTCCTTGAGCGAACGACTGACCTTAAGTGTGCCGTCATCCCGCAGGAAGCGCTGAATTTCTCCGATAATCATCGGGACAGCATAGGTGGAAAATTTTACATCATAACTGAGATCGAATTTATCCACCGATTTGAGCAGCCCGATACAACCAATCTGGAACAGATCTTCCGGCTCATATCCCCTGTTCATAAAACGTTGTACGACGGACCAGACGAGTCTGATGTTGCAGTTCACCAGCGTATCCCGTGCGACATGGTCACCCGACTGACTGAGCGCAATCAGCCGTTTGACCTCGGCATCGTCCAAATAGGTCTGTGAAGACTGTTTCACTTCAGCATCCATAAGACCACCAACCCCTAATTATACAATGCTTTCTTGGATTCAATCCTTTTCTTCATCTTGATGGAGGTGCCTCTGCCGGGCTCACTGCTGACTTCGAATTCATCCATGAAGTTTTCCATAATGGTGAAGCCCATGCCCGAGCGCTCAAGTTCGGGTTTGGACGTATACAGCGGCTGTTTGGCCAGTTCAAGATCTTCGATGCCTTCACCACGGTCTTCCACAATGATGGTAATCATGTCATCCCGAATCTCGGCTTGAATGGACACGACACCTTCCGCATTGTTGTTGTAACCGTGGATGATGCTGTTCGTTACGGCTTCCGAAATGACTGTCTTCAGATCGCTAAGCTCGTCCATCGTAGGATCAAGCTGGGAGATGAAGGCAGCAACCGTCACCCGTGCGAACGATTCGTTCTCCGACTTGGCCGCGAATTGCAGATTCATGAAATTTGTCCCCGTTCCTTCATTCATGAGACGACCTCCAGACCCGAGAGAGCAGTTCCCTCATTTTCGTAAATCGGCATAATCTTGAACAAACCCGACATTTCCAGCAAACGATACACTGGCGGATTGACGTCACAGACAACCATCTTGCCGCCTTTATTCTTAATGAGCTTGTATCTTCCCAAAATGACACCCAGGCCCGAACTGTCCATGAATTGCAGATCTTTCAGGCTGAGTACCAGATGCTCGCATTGTCTGCGCTGGATGGCTTCATCCATCTGCATCCGTACCATGTCAGCTGTATGGTGATCCAGCTCCCCGGATAATCGCACAATCAGAATCCCGCGGTGATGTTCCATTTCCACATGCAAGTTCACGTTTGCTCACTCTCCTCCCTGTCTTGAACAAGGATTTCTACGTTCCCGAAGGCTTTTCCTGCCCCCCGACAAAACTAGAAGAAAACCCCTATTTAACTACAAAATATGTTCAAAGGATATACGCATCCTGCATAAATCGCCGTTTAATCGAACAGTTTGGAGGTTGTGCGTTTGAACAGCTTCCACCAGCCAGCCTTGTTCACATCCTGCGGAGCCTGAATGTCGAATTCCTTAATGACTTCATTGCCCTGGTAGACGACTAGCTTACCTACACTCTGACCTGCCTTGACCGGAGCTTTCACTTCTTTGGCCATCAGCAATTCATGACGGATCTCATCGGATTTCGCACCTTTGCGCATCAGCACACTATAATTTTGTGTTGCATTCAGCGGCAATTCGGCTACTTCCCCTTTTTCAATTTTCAGACTGCCCAGCAGGTCCCCTGACTTGTACAGAGCCTTCATCGTGTATTGCCCAAAAGCATAGTCAAACATCGAGGAAACTTCACTGTTCCGTGTTTTGGTATTGGGTTCTCCGAGTACAACCGCGATCGTACGCAGCCCATCCTTCATCGCTGTAGCCGAGAGACAAAACTTGGCTTCGGAAGTGTATCCTGTTTTCAACCCATCCGCACCGGAGTAGAAACGAACTAATTTGTTCGTATTCACCAGCCAGAATGGCTTCTCGCTATCTTTACGAAGGTAGTCCTGGTATGCACCGGTATATTTCGTAATCCCGGGATGCTTCAGCAGTTCACGACTCATGACCGCAATGTCATGGGCGGAAGAATAATGGTTATCCACTGGCAGGCCGTTACAGTTGGCAAAATGAGTATCCTTCATGCCGAGTTCCTTCGCCCGCTCATTCATCAGTTGCACAAAAGCTTCCTCCGAACCGGCAAGTTTCTCAGCCATCGCTACCGAGGCATCATTACCGGAAGCCATAGCAATGCCTTTTAACATATCGTCGACCGTCATCTCTTCCCCCGGTTCCAGAAAAATCTGTGATCCACCCATCGATGCGGCATATTCACTCGTTCTCACTTTATCCGTCAGCTTCAGCTTGCCAGAGTCGACCGCTTCAATGGTGAGCAGCATGGTCATAATCTTCGTAATGCTCGCCGGAGGCAGCTGATCATGACTGTTCTTCTCAAAAATGACGGTGCCCGTATCTGCATCCATCAAAATGGCGGAACGTGCCGACGGGGCCAGATCTGTTCCCCCCGCTGCTTTGGGAGTTTCTTCAGCCAGCGCGGTTGATGCCATCAAGGGCAGCAGGATACAAAGGGTCATGAACGATGCCATTATTCGTTTCTTCACTAGGGTTACCTCCTCAAATAACTTGCTTACTGCATGTTCCATGCATGTACTGCTAATCATTGTCGGCCCGATTGAAGTAAATTATTCCATGTAAAGAATGATTTCCCGAACTTTTTATGTAATTCGTTTGAAACACAAAAAACGAGCCTGACACTCAATGGATGAGAAAGCTTGCCCGTTAAGGAAATAAAAAAAAGACAATCTGCCCCAATGAATCACATTAGGGTAGATCGCCTCTTCTTATTGATCAGTTACATTTGCGGAATAACAGCCAGCACAAGAGCCAAGAACGATTCACGAACACGCTCTGTCGTCTCCATAACCTCATCATGCGACAACGGCTGGTCCAGAATGCCGGCAGCCATGTTGCTGATACAGGAGATACCGAGTACTTCTATGCCGGCGTGGCGTGCCACGATAACTTCGGAAACGGTAGACATGCCGACAGCATCCGCACCCAGCGTACGCAGCATCACGATCTCAGCTGGTGTCTCGTAGTTTGGACCGAGCATACCTGCGTATACACCTTCACGTACATCAAAACCTTGTGAAGCGGCCGTATCCTTCGCCAGCGCACGCAGACGGCGGCTGTACGCTTCGGAGAGATCCGGGAAGCGCACACCCAGAGCGGAGTCGTTCGGTCCGATTAACGGGTTCTTGCCTGTGAGATTCAGATGATCCGAGATCAGCATCAGGTCACCCGCCTCATATGAGGTGTTCACGCCACCTGCTGCGTTCGTTACGAGCAGGGAAGTTACACCCAGCTCTTTCATAACACGTACCGGGAAGGCAGTCAGTTCCGGACCATACCCTTCGTACATGTGGAAACGACCTTTCATCATAACGACCGGACGGCCTTTAATGGTTCCCACCAGTAATTCGCCTTCATGTCCCTCTACTGTGGACACCGGAAAATGCGGAATATCCTGATAGGCAATGCTGACGCCATCTTCAATCAATTCTGCCAATATGCCAAGTCCTGAACCTAAAATCAAACCGACTTCCGGTTTAATGGAACTTTTGCTTTGGATGTAAGATGCCGCTTCCAAAATCATCTGTTGGTTTAATGCTGTCATAAGATGTTCCCCCTTGAGTTGAAACGATCCGTCTGTATCCGCAAATGGCATCAATTAAAACGACACGCTGAAATGATGCATTTGCTTATGTATAACGGCGTTTAAATGTGTTCAATTTATTTTATCCTAAATCGGACTATTGTTCCGCTTTTTTTTCAGATTTATATTTAAGTACAAACTATTTTGCCCGTGGATGATGAGATTCATAAATCTCTTTCATCGTTTTGCGGCCATGATGTCCATATTGTTGTCCAGGCTGCTCCACATGACCAAGCATGTCCTGCACCGCACGGGTATCTGCCCCACTGGCAATCAGGTGAGCGGCAAAGGAATGACGCAGCGTATGTGGTGTAATTTCACCCGAGATTCCTGCATCCATCGCTGCTTTTTTGAGCAGCTTCCAGAAGCCCTGCCGGGTTAATCGTCTACCGGATACGTTGACAAAGAGAGCCTGCTCGTCCGTCTCATTTTTGATTAGCAGGTTACGATACTCGTTCACATAAACACTTGCCCACTCTGCTGCAGGCGCACCTATTGGCAAAATTCGCTCTTTACCGGCACCGCCACAGCGGATAAAGCGCATGCCTGGCTGTACATCCCGCACATCCAGTGCAATCAGTTCGGATACACGAATGCCTGTCGCATACAATAACTCCAGCATGGCCCGGTCACGTACCCCTTGCGGTGAACGGGTATCAGGGGACGCCAGCAGTAACTCGATCTCTTGGATGGTTAACACCTGCGGTGGTGTCTTGTCTGCTTTTGGGGCCTCCACATCAAATGTAGGGTCCTGTAATATCTCACCACGTCGCATCAAAAAATGAAAATAGGAGCGCAGGGATACGACACTCCGGGCAATGGTTGCATTCGCACGTCCTGCCTGTTTCAGCTGACCTATAAACAGGATCACATGCGTCCGGCGCACCTGCTCCGCTTCCCGGATACCGTATTCTTTATCCGCAAATTCGATGAACTTGTCCACGTCCCGAAGATACGATTCCAGCGTGCTGCTCGACATCCCTTTATCCTCTTCCAAGTATAAGGCATAGGCGTGTATCGTCTGCTTCATGCACAACGCTCCTCATCTGACAGGACTGCCACACGGGCAACCTGCTTCCGTATTTGCATCCCTGGCTGTCCAGCTACTCTCCGTACCAATAGAATAAACGGAGACGCTCTGCCATCGTAGGACGTCCTTCCCCGTTACTTTGCCAATCCGTTTCCTGAAATACTTTAACCGCATTTCCTGTTGGCATCTGATATTGGTCCACAGGTGAGATCCATCCGTTGAACAAATCCAGGACATGATAGAACAGATAAACTAATGCAGCAAAAAATACGATAAATCGAATAAAACGGAGTCCTCTCCGCAGCGATATAATCATGGGTTGTACCCCTTTCTGGTTCGAATCCGACTCGTCTAGAATCAGGGTATGTTAACGAACGCAGGAATATGACATTCAGGGTAAACCTCACATCACACGCTGGACCAAAAAAGCTCTCCCGTCAAAACCGCCGGTGAGAGCTTGAAGATATGCTATGTTATTCTTCATCTTTGGGCTTCTGGTCATTTTTAGCTTTGCAACGGTAACAAATCCCATGAAAATCCAGTCGGTGATCTACTACCGAAAAGTTAAATTCCCGCTCCAGTCGCTCTTCAAGCGGTCCAAGCCAGTCTTCACGTATTTCATCCATACTTCCGCATTGAACACAGATTAAGTGATGATGGTGATGCTTGGATGTATCTCCGCGTAGATCATAACGCGCTACACCGTCGCCGAAGTTGATTTTCTCTACAACATGCAGCTCACTCAGCAGTTCGAGGGTACGGTACACGGTTGCGAGACCGATTTCGGGAGCCTTTTCTTTCACGAGCATGAATACGTCTTCTGCGCTCAGATGATCTTCTTCATTCTCAAGAAGTACTCTTACGGTGGCTTCCCGCTGGGGCGTTAATTTATATCCTTGGGACTGTAGTTGCTGCTTAATTTTATCGATCCGTGCTTCCATTTTCTCCCTCCCCCTAGGAAATCACTGCACACTGCAACTTAACCCACTTCTTTCATTATAGGGGGAGTACATAATTAAAGTCAACAATTTACACTATCATGCGCATAGCTAAGCCGGTAGTAACATTGGTGTGACCCAACGCATCATCGCAGGTGTAACCCATGTTTCAAATGACGCAACTCCTAACAGCAGCGCTGCCATAACGAGAGTTAACACCATATATGAAGCAAAAGGCTTCTGACGGCCCGGCGTCCGCTGCATCAGAACACGGTTCCGAATAATGTATAAGGAAAAGGTCATGGCTGACACACTGCAAATCAGCAGTACCGGAATCACAAATAAATTATGAGGCGCAACGGAAACCAGAGCAAACAACAGCCCTTTCCATGAATACTGTCCGACAAGGTAACCCACTGTAAAACCAATGAGCACTCCTTTCAGAAAATCCAGAACCAATATGCCCGGCAGGCCGATGACCGATAATCCCAGAATGAAGATCAGGCCCACCCACTTTAGATGAAGCATAGCAATGTCCCAATAGGTTCCGGTCTCAGTCATCTGTCCGCTGTGCTGTACCGTCATGAAGAAGTTACCGAGGTAGCCCTCCAGATCCTGGCGCTGTTCAAGGGATAGGGCATTAACCATGAGGGCGCCAAAAATGACACCGACCAGAAACAAGACAGCCACGAATACATATAAAGAGGTTTGGCCTTTGAATGTGAAGTAGGCAGAACGCATACAGGTACGAGTCCCCTTTCCGGTTATCATGCTGCAAGGATGTCGAGTGAAATCCTCATAGTCATTCTTATGAACCGGATTGCACACGTATGACTTCTTGTCCAGATTCCATTTTCTTCTCCATGACAAAATGCCATTCCCGCACCAAATGATGCTAACTCACTTTATGAGCCTACCGCAAAATCCTCTATTCTGATCTTTCCTTGCTGGACACCTTTCCGTAAGTGCCCCCACCACCAGATGACAATTCCAGTTGACCATTCCGCGCAGCAACGATAAGACCTGCGAGAGCGGGTCCAACGACCTCTGCAAGTTCATCCTCGCTTGTACGATGTAATACGTTCATTTCCGTACCAAAGCGGTCAAGCAGCTGGCGCAGTTTGGCTTTCCCCAAACCCGGGATGAATTCGAGCGGTACCTGATAGTGATAAGCAGGTCGGTTTGCTGGAACCTGCGGTCTCTCCCGATCTGCGATTGCCAGTATACGATCCAGTACACCCTGCACAAGCTTCACACTGCCACAGTGTGGACAGCGTTCTGCCGACATCGCATGCTCGTCCATAATGCTTCCACAGGATGCACAGTAGGTACGGTGGTATTTGCCAAGTCTTGGGTTCAAACCGTAATTGGCTGTAATGCTTCTGCCTTCCTGTCCTTTAAGTGCCATGCTGAATTCGTCAAAAGAAGGCTTCTTGAGTTGTAACTCGTTGTACTCCCGTCCAATCTTGCCCAGAGAATGAGCGTCCGAGTTCGTTAGAAAAGGAACTTGATCCAGTTCCCGAATATAACTGGCCATGGACGAATCGGAGCTTAGCCCAAGCTCAACCGCATCGATCTGGCTAGTATCCAGCACATCAGCCATACGAGGGGCTGTGCTGCCATATATGCCTTTATGCGGGGTGAACGCATGCGCTGGCACAATAAGCCCTCCACGCACCTTTATCTCGGCCTGCATCTCAAGCGCGGGTACATATACCCGCTGTGAACTCAGGTTTACATTTTTCATATAACGTTTCATCCAGTCCGTGAAGGACTTCATCGTTTTCAGATCACGGAAGTAGGCCAGCATATGGAACTCCCGCATTCCTGGCTCACGCAGCTCCAATTCCGTACCCAGCAGGATGGTTGTGTCCTGATACGCAATGCCCCCTCCCTCAAGCTCGGACATCGTGCCGTTCTCAAGCAGCTGTTCGATGTCCATCTGCACAACCGGAGAGTGGCAATCTATGACGCCGAGCAGATGAATTCCTTTGCGATCCGAGGCTTCTCTAGCAATGTTCTCGAATGTCAGATCACGGCTGCCACTGATTTTAACAGCTTCACCACGCGAAGTTCGTCCAATGTGAATATGGAGGTCTGCATAACAAGGCTCCCACCCTGCAGACACTGCCTGTGGCTCATGCATCATTAAAACCGTCCTGTCGTTCTGTAAAGATCCCATGCATACACAGCCATCATCGTTTTGGCATCACTGATCCGATTCTGATCCATCAACTGATAAGCCTCTTCAATAGTAATCTCGGACACTTCAAGAAATTCATCTTCGTCCAAAGCCATGTCCCCTGCTTCGAGCTCCTCGGCGATATACAAATGGATGATCTCATCCGCAAATCCTGGCGAAGTGTAAAACGAACGCAGATGCCGCAGTGATTTAGCTACATAACCAGTCTCTTCGCGCAATTCACGCGCTGCTGCCACTTCAGGCTCTTCCCCTGGGTCCAGTTTGCCTGCGGGAATCTCAACTTCCGTACGTCCCATGGCCTGACGATACTGGTCAACGACCAGCATACGATCGCCATTCAGAGCGAGGACAGCTACTGCTCCCGGGTGACGGATGATCTCACGGGTAGCAGTCTGACCGTTAGGCAGCTTAACCGTGTCGACCTGAAGAGATATGACTTTGCCCTCGAAGATGGGCTTTGTCGATATCGTCTCTTCGTCCAGTTTTGGATTGGCAGGATGTTTGTGATTGGTTGGGTTCATCTGTTCTTCAACTCCACTTCTTCGAATTTTGGTTCTCTCTATACGTATAAACCTCTGTTTTTTGGCATATGGTGAGCTTATAGCGATTTCAAACAAATATAGCGAATCAGGGGGACAACCAATGAACAGTTATTTAACACCGCAATCCGTACACGTGGTCGGACAAGCCAGACAAGTCCAGCTCATACTCAAACAATGGGTACGTGAGTGGGGTCCAGATGCCAAATTAATCGATATGCTCGCTGGACGTAAATGATACTGTTCTTGGTCTGCAATACCCATGAAATATAACATGGTTTTGCCAAAAAGTCCGAACTCGGTTTGTACCGGATTCGGACTTTTCAGTTGAAGCACGGGGGAGTTTCACCCTCAGTCTCCTTGGATTACTTTTTACTTGCAGCCGTTTCCTGAATAATAGCCACAACCACTTCAGATAGTTTCACAATATCCTCGGCGCGGATGCGTTCTTTCGTCGTATGGATGTCTTCATAGCCTACAGCCAGGTTGACCGTAGGAATGTTGAACCCATTGAAGATGTTGGCATCACTGCCACCACCGGATGCAAACGTGCTAGTCTCCAGCCCCAGGCTCCGAATGGCACGTTGTGCAAGCTGAACAACCTCGTGTTCATCATGGAAGCCAAAAGCAGGATACAGGATCTCACTGCGGAATTCAGCGGTTGCACCATATTTGCGGCATGTCGTTTCCAGTGCTTCACGCATCTGGGCCACTTGAAGTTCTACCTTCTCCTGCACAATACTGCGGGCCTCAGCCTCAATCTGCACAAAATCGCAGACGACGTTCAGTGCTGATCCGCCCTGGAATTTGCCGATGTTCGCCGTAGTCTCATCATCAATCCGTCCCAGCTTCATCGCCGCAATTGCTTTGGCCGCCACCTGAATGGCACTGATGCCGTCTTCCGGATTCACGCCTGCATGTGCGGATTTTCCATAGATCTTCATCTGAATTTCGGCTCTGGCCGGAGCAGCCACACAGATTGTGCCTACGGCTCCATTGGAATCCAGCGCATAACCGAACTCGGCTTCAATATCCTTCGGATTCATGGCACGTGCACCAACCAGACCCGACTCTTCACCAACAGTAATGACGAATTGAATTTTACCATGTGGAAGGTTGTTCTCTTGAATAGCTCGAATCGCTTCAAACAAAGCGGCGATCCCCGCCTTGTCATCTGCACCCAGAATTGTCGTGCCGTCACTGCGAATCCAACCATCTTCACCCAGCTCAGGTTTAATTCCCTGTCCCGGCGTTACGGTATCCATATGACATGTGAAAAAGATTGGCGCAGCTCCTTCCGCACCCTCGGCTTCCCAGGTAATCACGAAATTACCAGCGCCATGTCCGGTTTTCTCCATGGTGTCGTCCTCATATACGCTGAGGCCCAGCTGAGTAAACTGTTCTTTTAACACTTTTGATATATTCTGTTCATGAGTTGTTTCACTATCAATCTGTACCAGTTCCATAAAATGATCAATAACACGCTGCTGTTTTATCATAGGACTTTCCTACCTTTCGTCGATACGGTACAATACAATTACTATGGTCTGTTTATTCATTTGTTGAAAGGAGTTCTCTCATCATGCAAAAAAAGAAATGGTTCCGCATCATTATCTATCTCATGCTGCTCGCCATGATTGGGTCCACCCTTTTCATTGCGCTCGAACCTTTATTGTTCGGATAGAAACCTGAAGCCTCTTGACTGTCTGATTCACAGACGGGAAAGGGCTTCTTTTTCTGTAATCCAGGTAATTTCATACGGGAAAATTCGGTTAAAGTATGGAACGATATCCTGCGCAACCTGCTCCACAGTGTAGGTCTTGCCTGTAATATCCTCCAACGAGGTCACACCGTACTGCTCAATCCCGCAAGGAACAATCCCCTGAAAGCCTGCGTGCTGAATGCCCGAGGTGATATTAAAAGCAAATCCGTGACTCGTCACGAAGCCGCGCCGGTGTTTACAGCGATTGAACTTTACGCCGATGGCGGCAATTTTCAAATCTCCGATCCATACACCCGTGTAAGCCTCTTTTCGTCCCGCTTCAATACCTTGATCAGCCAGGTAATCCATAATCATCTGCTCCAGACGACGTAAATAGCCATGTAAATCCAAGGCTTCATCCCGTCCAAGAACAAGTAACGGGTAACCTACCAACTGGCCAGGGCCATGATACGTAATATCACCGCCACGGTCAATTTGAAACAAGGAGATGCCTTGCTCCCGCAGTTCGTCTTCACTGAGAAGCAGGTGCTCCGGGTGATTCTGTGAACCGATCGTATACGTTGGCGGATGCTGGAGCAACAGCATCTGCTCCGCGCCTTCTCCCTCATCCAGTTGCTGCACAATCGCTTTCTGGCGGTTCCAAGCCTCTTCATAATCAAGCATCGGTATGTACATAACATCCAGCGGCTTGCTCATGATTCCCCCACACCCTTCTGTTTCAATGTTCATTGTATAATGATGAGCATTCATTAAAGAAAACGGGAAAAGTGCACGGCCATTGGCACATACACTTTCCCATTATCCATCTATTCAGGGCTTGGCATCATTCGTAACGCATTGAAATGATGCACTTGCTCTCTCTTAATACACTTTCGATTCCATGGTGTATCCTTCAAGATTCTCTTTTACACGTTGCAGGAACCGTCCGCTAATGACTCCATCCAGAATACGATGATCCAGGGAAAGACAGAGGTTCGCCATGGAACGAACAGCAATCATGTCATTGATGACCACAGGTTTCTTAACGATCGACTCAAATGTAAGAATCGCCGCCTGCGGGTAGTTAATAATAGGTTGCGACAGAATCGAACCAAATGACCCGGTGTTGTTAACTGTGAATGTACCGCCCTGCATATGGTCCAGCTTCAACGTGCCTTCACGAGTTTTACGTGCCAGCTCATCAATTTCACGAGCCAGGCCAGCGATGTTGCGCTGATCCGCATGTTTAATTACAGGTGTCAGCACAGAGTCTTCTGTACCCACTGCCATCGACAGGTTGATATCCCGTTTGACAATAATTTTGTCAACAGCCCAGACGGAGTTCATGATTGGGTAGTCTTTAATGGCATTGACGACACCCTTCATCATGAAGGACAGGTACGTCAGGTTGATGCCTTCTTTGCGCTTGAACTCATCCTTGAGTTTGTTGCGCAGCATCACCAGATTCGTCACATCCACTTCAATCATCGTCCACGCGTGCGGGATTTCCGATACGCTTTGACGCATATTACGAGCAATGGCATTGCGAACTGGAGTAACGTCGATGAAGTATTCAGATCTTCCCTGTCCGCCGCCCTCTACTTCGATTTGTGGGATTTTCGGACTTTCGGTCAGATGTATGCCGGAATGTCTCACAGGAACGCCTGCGTCTGCTGCTGGAAGGGTTTCTCCCGCAGATGCGCCCAAGTCTGCATTCCCCCGATTCAATCCGCTGAAAGGAGAACCTGACGGTACTCCCGTAGAACCCTGCTGTCCTGCTACCGCAGAAGACTGTGCAGAAGCTTCGCCCGCGTTTCCACCCTGTGCAATCACTGCCAGTACATCCTTACGTGTAATACGGCCACCTGCTCCAGTGCCCTGAATGCTCTGCAAGTTCAGACCATGTTCAGCTGCAAGGGATTGAACCGCAGGAGAATATCGATTACGCATCGGCTGATTGGGATCATGGCTTGTTGTATTCGCTGCACCCGCAGCAGGTGCGTAATTCGCACTTTGTTGTACATGAACATGATCACCATTCTGTTGCTGCGGAGCATGCGTTACTTGCTCTGCTGCTTCCGCATCAGAAGCAGCTACCTGCATGCGGCAGATGGCTTCGCCAACTGCAATGGTCGTACCTTCTTCGACCAACAGATCACCCATAATTCCATCAACGGTTGATGGAATCTCTGCGTTGACTTTATCCGTAATCACTTCACAGATCGGTTCGTATTGTTCAACCCGGTCACCCGGTTTTTTCAACCATTTGGCAATGGTAGCCGAGACCAGCGATTCCGCCAGCTGCGGCATAATGACCTCGATCCATTTCATACTCATTGGTTATATCACTCCAAACTTTGCTTTTAAACTATCTCATTACACGAATTAGTACTCAGCGAGCGTACGCATTGCTTCCTTGGCTTTATCCTTGCTCAGCATGTAGAATTTCTCCAATGTTGGGCTAATCGGCATTGCCGGTACATCCGGTCCGCAAAGACGCTGAATCGGCGCATCCAGTTCGAAAAGGCATTCTTCACTGATGATAGCCGCCACCTCGGCTCCTACACCACCAGTTTTATTATCTTCATGCACAATCAGCACTTTGCCTGTCAGACGAGCAGATGCAATGATGGCTTCGCGATCAAGTGGCTGCAATGTGCGCAGATCCAGTACATGGGCAGTAATGCCTTCCTCGCGCTCCAGCTCTTCGGCAGCCTGCATGACAAAATGAAGTGGCTGGCTATAGCCGATAACGGTAATATCTGCTCCTTCGCGAAGCACGTTAGCTTTACCGATTGGAACGATGTAATCATCCTCTGGCACATCTTCCTTGATCAGCTTGTAGCATTTTTTGTTTTCAAAAAAGAGAACCGGGTCCGGGTCGCGAATGGCTGCTTTGAGCAGTCCCTTCGCATCGTATGCCGAGTACGGAGCTATAATTTTCAGACCTGGTGTGCCAAAAAAGATCGATTCCGGACATTGGGAGTGATACAGCCCACCGAAAATACCGCCGCCAATCGGCGCACGAATAACAATCGGGCAACTCCAGTCATTGTTGGAGCGATAGCGAATTTTGGCCGCTTCACTAATAATCTGATTCGTTGCAGGCAGCATAAAATCCGAATATTGCATCTCAGCAATAGGTTTCATACCATACATCGCAGCGCCAATAGCTACACCTGCAATGGCTGATTCGGACAAAGGTGTGTCCATGACACGCATTTCGCCGAACTGATCCTGCAACCCTTTGGTTGTAGTGAACACGCCGCCTTTAACCCCGACATCTTCACCAAGGATAAAGACATTTTCATCCCGCTCCATCTCTTCTTTCATCGCGAGACGGATTGCATCAATATATTCCATAACCGCCATACTTACCGTCCCCCTTCTTCGCTGTCCGCATAAACGTGCGTCAGAGTGTCCTCAGGTTTCGGATATGGCGCGTTGTCTGCATATTCAGTCGCTTCTTTCATTTCCAGCGCAAGCTGGGAAGCCAGATCCGCATCCCGGGCTTCATCCCAGATGCCGCAATCGATCAGATAGTTCTTCATGCGAAGCACGCCGTCCTTCTTCCAATTCTCTTCAACCTCTTCCTTGGTCCGGTATGCCAGATCATTGTCGGAAGTGGAGTGTGGAGACAAACGATACATCATTGCTTCAATAAGTGTTGGTCCTTCACCAGCGATTGCGCGGCGACGAGCTTCTTTGACTGCACCGTATACTTCCAGCGCATCGTTTCCGTCTACACGAAGTCCGGGGAACCCGTACCCAAGTGCACGATCGGATATTTTACCACTCAGCTGCTTGTGAATTGGCACCGAGATGGCATACTGATTGTTCTCACACATAATGATCACAGGAAGTTTATGAACACCTGCGAAATTGGCACCTTCGTGGAAATCTCCCTGGTTGCTTGACCCTTCCCCAAAAGTTACAAAAGAAACGAATTCTTGCTTCTTCATTTTGGCAGCCAGTGCAAACCCTACAGCGTGTGGAACCTGTGTGGTAACTGGGCTGGAGCCCGTTACAATGCGCAGCTTTTTGTGACCGAAGTGACCCGGCATTTGCCGTCCGCCACTATTCGGATCTTCCGCCTTCGCAAAAGCAGACAGCATCAACTCACGTGGAGTCATGCCGACCGCCAGTACAAAGCCATAATCGCGGTAATACGGTAAATAATAATCGTGATCCCGGTCCAGACCAAATGCAGCGCCTACTTGCGCAGCTTCCTGTCCTACACCGGATACGTGAAAGTTAATTTTGCCGGCCCGCTGTAAGAGCAAGCAACGCTCGTCAAACTTGCGTGCGAGCAGCATGTATTTGTACATATCCAATACTTCACCATCGCTAAGTCCCAGCTGTTCATGCCGATGGACCGCGTCTGCAGTACCTTTTGAACTCATATGAGGTACCTCCTTTTAATCAGAGCCTATGCCCGTCTTACTACCCGATCTTATAACCTGGTACTAAGACTTGGCTTAAGCTTATTATAATCCCATTTGCCCAAAAAAGGAAAGGACCTTTCTCATAAGCCTGTCCGACTTACATTCCAATCGATTTACCGTCTACTGCCAACATGGCTTCACCCATGATTTCCGACAAAGTTGGGTGAGGATGGATCGTCTGTCCCACTTCCCAAGGTGTGGCATCCAGCATCTGAGCCAAAGAGGCCTCTGCGATCAGTTCCGTCACATGGGTACCGATCATATGTACACCCAATATATCATTCGTCTTGGCATCCGCGATTACCTTCACGAATCCATCCCGACTTCCATGAACCAAAGATTTTCCAATGGCCTGGAACGGGAACTTGCCTGTCTTCACTTCATAACCACGTTCTTTGGCCTCGCGCTCCGTGAATCCGATACTCGCTGCTTCCGGACGAGTATAGACACAGCGCGGGATTCGATGTGATTCGACGGCATGTACCGTTTCACCCACCAGATGATTCACTGCCAAAATGCCTTCATGACTCGCTGCATGCGCCAGCTGCAAACCGCCGATGACATCGCCGATTGCATAAATATGTCCCTCACCCGTTTGCAGATGTTGATTCACAGCAATAAATCCGCGTTCGAGTTTGATATCCGTATTTTCGAGTCCGATATTTTCGACATTGGCCTGACGACCAACCGACACCAGCATCTTGTCCGCTTTCAGAGTCTCTTGCTTCTCATCCCCCAGCTTGACATCAATCTGAATACCGTCTTCCTGTATGTTATATGTCTCTGTCAGAACGCTAGCGCCTGTTAGGAAGCGAACACCACGTTTCCCAAGCAATCTCTGCATTTCCTTGGCTACATCTTCATCCTCTGCTGGCAATACATGAGCAGCGGCTTCAACCACTGTAATTTCGACGCCAAAATCATTCAGCATCGAGGCCCATTCAAGGCCAATCACGCCACCACCAACAATGATCAGGGATGCCGGTAATTCGTCCATTCGCAAAGCCTCATCACTGCTCATGATGTACCGGCCGTCTGGCTCAAGACCTGGCAACACCCGTGGGCGCGATCCGGTAGCAATAATGAGGTTGGTTGGCACTACTGTATCCATCTCGCCATCTTCAAACTCGACAGCCACTGCACCGCTCTGTGGGGAGAATATAGAAGGTCCGATCACACGGCCTTTGGCATGTACAACCTGAATTTTATTTTTTTTCATTAAATACTGCACACCTTGATGAAGCTGCTCCACGATCGCATCCTTGCGTGCCTGCACCTTCGGAAATACAAGTGTTGCTCCAGCTGTTTCAATTCCATACATTTCGCTCTCTTGTATCTCAGCGTATACTTCCGCGCTTCGCAGCAACGCCTTGCTTGGAATACAGCCACGATGCAGACAAGTGCCCCCCAGCTTATCCTTCTCGATAATAACAACCTGTTTTCCTAACTGTGCGGCACGGATGGCAGCAACGTACCCTCCCGTTCCTCCTCCAAGAATGGCAACATCACATGTAATTGGCATCTTTAATGTTCTCCTCTATCCATATAATTTCAAATACAATTTCAATATATTTGCAAGATGATGATTCGAATGATTCTCTTTTTCATAGACGTTATCTATATTCCATTGTACTCCCCTTGAGCAATCAACTCAAAATTTGGCCCTGAAACGCATGGACAGCTTCTGAAAACCAAGCTATGATGGAATCAGGTATGACCTGTAAGCGCAACCTTTATTTTACGTCAACCTCAGGCAGAAGGAGTTTTTATTGGTGATGAATACTAGACTGGTCTTTGCACGATTTGTGGCGATTATTATTCTGGTCATTCCCGGGTTAATGGCAATGAAGGGTTTTCTAATGATGAAGGACGCCCTTTTCCTGTATTATGCCGAGCATGGGAACGAGCAGATCTCACCAGGTTTTCAATGGCTCTCCTTTGGTGGAGGACTTGTCCTGTTCGCCGCAGGCATGAGTTTTCTGGGAGGCTGGATTCTGTTTCGTGACCGCAAGCGTAATTATGTAGGCCCCCGTTTTCGTTCAAAAAACACACCCTCAGCCGACCAAGCAGAAACGCCCGGTACGACTTCCTGAGTCCGGGCTTTTTGTCATTTTTTCTGGCTCCGCAACATTTCAACATCCGAACCTTACATCTGCCTTTATATACGGTACTCGATCAGGTATAATGCTTATTTATTCAAACACGTATTTTGCATAAATTCAGTGTTAGCATCTTGAATATGCACAATGCCCACTCTTCCATAGACAGGATGGATCAACATGGTCTCATTTATCATTACGCTAAAAAGATTGCTTAAAGGCATTTTTCATGCCTTCAAGGACCAGAAGTTCCTGGTTTTGTTTGTATTAACTGCGGCGACCCTTCTCTCAGGCACGTTATTTTATACTCGCGTTGAAGGGCTGCACTGGATTGATGCCCTCTACTTCTGCGCAGTAACTCTAACCACGGTAGGACACCCGGATTTTGTACCATCGACCGGATTCGGCAAGGCTTTTACGGTCATCTATATGTTCGCAGGCATCGGCCTCACCTTCGCCATGATTGCCAGAATTACAGCAGGTATTCTATTTCCCCGCAAATTGCAGACAGAAGAGAACCCGGAGTAGTCTCCGGGTTATTCGTATAATGCATCCCGCAGCTTGGTAGACATGCGCGACTCTTTGGAAGAGGACTTCAGAATCGTTCTGCGCAACGTCAGATTACTGGCTTGCAGCCGCTCCGCTTCAGCGAACAAATCTGCAAACAACGCCTGCGCCGCTTCGTCAAGGACTGACTGTCCTTTCAAACGTTCATATCGCTCTTGTAATTCGGATAATGCTTCACTCATCGTTAACACCTCTTTTCAATCGCTCCTGGCTTACGCATTACACTGCCGTAACCAACAGCTTAACAATCCATATAGTAACACAAAGCTGCTCAGATTAGTTCTGGCTCTTACTAAAGATTTTATGGTACTCTGTAATGGTCGCTTTTTTTTGTTGAATCCCGTATGTGAGAGGAGTAGCAGAACTGTGCAAACAGGACGAATTACCGTAATTACAGGACCTATGTTTAGTGAAAAATCCGGTGAACTCATTCGCCGTTGTCAGAAATTAATTCAATTTGGCCGTAAAAAGGTCGTTGCTTACAAACCTGCTGAAGATGATCGGTTTGCCCAAGACGAGATTGTTAGCCGTATCGGCTATCGTCTGCCTGCCCATTCCATTCCCCGGCAATTGACCCCGGAATCCGTAGAGATGATCCTGACTCAGACCAAAGATGCTGATGTTGTTGCATTTGATGAAGTACAATTTTTCAGCAGTGCCATCATGGAACTGGTCTCCGAGCTAGCCTACTGTGGCAAACATGTCATTGTGGATGGACTAAATATGGATTACCGTGGCAAGGAATTTGGATATGTAGGCGGTTTGCTCGCTATGGCGGATGATATCGAGAAGCTGTCGGCATTCTGTGCCGTATGCGGAAGCCCGGATGCGGCTTTCACCCAGCGTATCGTTAATGGAGAGCCTGTAACGCTTGGACCTGTCGTCATGATTGGCGATTCTGAAGCTTATGAGCCGCGCTGTCGCTGCTGCTTCATTCCTCCTCACAAAGTTGAATGCTGAGCTGACTCAGCTTTTCAATGTTCAATCTATAGGTTCTGATCGGCGGTATCTGCTGCTACAGGTTTCCTGAGATTTCAAAAAAAGCCCCTGAGGGCTTTTTTTATTATAGCTCCTTTTTACCAGCATACCCTTAATATACCTCTCCTTATCTTCGTCATTAGCCCTTTCTGTGTACACAAAAAAGCACCGCCTCACAGCGATGCTTCCCATTCGTCATCTCCCGCTAGTCCCGGGAAACAAAATATTTGTTGGTCATGTAGTAAGCGTCGCCACGCGACGTTTCTACCATTCCTTTTTTGGCATCCAAAAATACGATTTCTTTGCACTTGGTGCAGTACCATTTGGTGCGCTTATATGGAGATTCCGTCACATATGCCGTGCCACATTTACAATCAATCTTCATTAACAACTCGGTTGATTTATATGCGCTGGACAAGCGTTCCATGTTATCCTGCTGCTGTGTAGGCATAATTGTCTGCTGATAATCCGATAAATGATTCTGAACTTTGAAATCTGCTACCAATCCTGCATTCAATCCAAAAAACTCCTTGCCGATTTCGGTCACGAAGCGCTTCTCATTTCTGTAGCAATCCAGCCACTCAATAATCTGCTTATTTGACAGTGGAACCGTACCCTTGATACCGCTGTTTAAGGTGTAGGTCATGATGTATAAAGTATCGTCTTGTCTACCTGAGTACATTAGAATCCTCCTTCGAATACATTTGCTAATGTACTACAAAAACGCTCATAAATCAAAGCAATGTTATTTCCTGAGCGTATCTTTTCCTTATTAAAGGGGCAACATTCCTCGATGTTCTGCCACTGATTTACAAGAACTGCATACACCTGCAACATTTCCCTGGGAAGTCGCATAATGCACGATGGACTTCACTTTTTTATTACAGATGGAACAATGATGCCTCCTTTCCTTCCTGGGAGTGTAATCGGATAGGTTTACTACGTTTGAGGTTGATTTGAACCTGCGCACAAAGTTCAGCCATTTCATCTCTTTCTCTCTCTTCCTTGTTTGCCTTCTAAGGGGTGAATTGCTTATGCTTGGGCAAAAATTGATTCTGCATTGGTTATGTATACGATTCCAAGTTGTGCATGCCTATCTCATAATCTATTCGACGTTTTGAGCCTTTTTCCTGTTTTTGATCTCTACGCATACAAAAAAAACCGACAGAACCCGCTCCTACCTCTTGTAAAAGTAAGGAACTTCCGTCGGTTAACGTGCCTTATTTGTAAAACGTTCCAAGAACCTCCAGCGAGGTTGAACGCTCGATTCGAAACGGATAGATGTATCCCTGATTCAGCTTCGCAAACTTTCGACTCCACAGATCAAGTCCAGATGTAAATTGGTACGCCTGATATATAAATTTGGAACAATAGTTTCGTTCAATGCTGCGCAGATTCGTCTGCAATCGATAGAATTTCACCTGCTTATAATGATCCTGTACCCACTGCGCTGCCTTCACACCAGCCTGATTCAAACGGGAACGAAATACAATGAAACGGTCCCCCTCATAAAAACGGGTGATGTACCAATCCAAGGAATCGGCAAACACAGGTCCATAAGGGTGTACGTGATACACTTTACCGTCGAGTCCAATAATTCCCATATGCCCGGCGTAATAAGTAGACTCCGAACTTGGCGTATATAAAATATCTCCCGGCTCCAGCTTCATCTGGCCCAAAGCAGTAATAGGCAAATCCTGATGCAGCCTTCTGGACGCTGAACGTGCACGCCGGCCTTCCACCAGTAGTCGGTGCATTTTTCCAGCAACAGCGAGATAGATTTCCGACCATTTGATCCGCTTTTTCTCAGGGCCTTTGAACCACTGATGTATGAATGTGGATATACGTTGAAATTCTTTTTTCATATTGTGCACTCCACTCTAATCTGTTTGACGTTTCTTGATGTTTTTCGTCACTTCTAAGGCTCATTATAGACAGTTGATGATGCATGTTCAATTCAGGTGCCTGTTCTATGTTGTGCATTTTGAGGAGGTTCATACTGAAAATAGAAACAAAAAAGCAGTTCCAGCATTAGCCAGAACTACTTAGGTTGATTTGATCTATTGGAGTTGAAATTATATGAAGAGATTCTATTCTTCCACAACACCAAGTGCTTTATTTTTCTCCTTAAAACGGCTGTTATGGGAAGACACATAGGCGACTTTCTCCGCCTCAGGGTCCATATACAGTTTTGCACTGTTTACCGCGAGGGCTGCATCCGTAAATGTACCGGCAATCAGATACAATTTACTTCCGTAATTTACAAAGTCTCCAGCGGCGAAGACGCCTGGTATATTCGTTTGCAGCTTCTCTGTTGTGCTGACATGCCATTCACCAAGATCAAGTCCCCAATCCCGGATTGGGCCAAAATCACTCTTCATGCCGTGGTTGACGATAATTGCATCCACATCAAGAACTTCGCTTTCACCTGTCTCAACATGGGATATCGTCACTTGCTCGATGATCTCACCACTTTGACTATGCAGGGTATCAACAGCGTATGGTGTACGAATATCCACTGAGGATTCTCTCATCCGCAACACATTGCGCTCCAGTCCGCCAAAGCGGTCACGACGATGCACCACCGTCACTTGCTCTGCCAGTGCTTCAAGCTCATTGGCCCAATCGACAGCGGAGTCACCCCCACCAGAGATCAGTACCCGTTTGCCACGGAAAGGTTCCAGCTCCTGTACGGTGTAGTGAAGGTTCGTAACTTCATAACGGTCAGCACCTTCAAGCTCCAGCTTGGCCATTTTATATATACCATACCCGATCGCCAATATGACGGTACGTGTCCAGTGTTGTTCTCCTGTATGCGATGTCAGCAGAATCGTGCCATCCGGTTGACGCTCAAATCCTTCGATTTGCTGTTCAAACACAATCGTTGGCTCAAATGTTCTCGCCTGTTCTTCCAGCTGTTTAATTAAATTTTCACACAGAATCGGAGTGACGCCGCCCACGTCCCAGATCATTTTCTCTGGATAAAAGAGCATGCGACCACCCAATTTATCCCGCGCCTCAATCAACTTGGTTTTCATATCACGCATCCCGCTGTAAAATGCAGAATACATGCCGGCAGGTCCCCCGCCGATAATTGTTACATCATATAATTCCAAATGCTGATCCATGTAGTTACCTCCATCAGTTCGATCCAAAACGCTCGACTATTTGATATCGATTCTCATTATCACTCTTTTCCTAGTCTAATGGGAAACTTATCAAATTACAATGGCTAAAATTCAAACATTTCTTATACAAAACTACCATCGGTTATTTATTTGTTGATTACTTTACTTTGGGAGCTGCGAGTAGATGCTCCACAACGAAATCGATTTGCTTGTTAATGGAATAGATATCCGAGTAATAGAAGAAATCAAAATCAATCTCGATTAGACGGCCTTCTTTGATAGCGGGTATGCTATTCCAGATTGGATTATCGTTAAGGTTATCTGCCCCTTCATATACCGAACGAAATACGTAGTCTCCCATATACTCAGGAAGAACTTCCATGGACAAGGTCGAACCTGCCGCGTCGGAAACGACGTCAATTTTTTTCTGGACCGCTTCAGGTGCTTTCATTTCCAAGTACTCGTATATAGCCTGAGATCCTCGGCCGTATTGCTTACTTTCTACAATGACCATCTCTTTCAACCCACCCTCGACGATGGATGCCGTTTTGTCCAGTATGCCCGCGTCAGCAAGTGTTTTCTTGCTCTCTTCGACTTTACTGTTAAGATTGTCGATTAAAACGTCTGCTTCCTGTTCTTTGCCGAAAATGCTAGCGATACTATGAAGTCTTTCTTCCGTTGTCAATTTCTCATATGGGACATACACAGTTGGTGCAATATCTTTTAATAACGTGTAGGTCTCTTCTGAAGGAACAATGATCAAATCCGGGTCCAGATCAATGACAGCCTCAGGGTTTGGTTCAAACCAGGTGCCCAGTGAATTTACACCTTCAAGCTCATTCTTATATGCAGCCCCATCAAATACGTCAGACGTCGCAATAGGCTTAATTCCAAGCGCTACAACATCTCCTTGAAGATAAAGTACAACCACCCGTTTAGGATTTGCCGGAACAACAACATCACCTTTAACCGTGGAGACCGTGCGTGTTCCAATTTCATTGTTCGTTTGGCTGCCTGAATCTGATGATGAAGATGCGGCTGTACTCGTAGATGAGTTTGTATTCGTGCCTTCCCCCGTAGCTGTTGTTGTTGCAGAGCCAGCGGAGCATGCCGATAAAAGCATTGTGATGCTTAAAAGTGCAACCAAAATCATGCTGGAACTTGTTTTTCTTCTTTTCATTGATGTAGACCCTCCGTCACTATATTGATAATGATTCTCATAATCAATATATCCTCGCTTCCATCTCCAGCCAATGGACGATTCGGAGAATTGTAATGGACGATCCTCTGCCAGGGTCTGGTCTCTTATTTTCCGCTGATAGAGTGTGGGGGACAGGCCCACATGTTTTTTGAAAATACGGCTGAAATAATACACATCCGTGTATCCCACTTCTGCTGCGATTTCGCGCAGGGTGGCATCGGATCCCACAAGCAGATTCCGGGCCTTGGTCAGTCTCGTTTGAATGAGATAATCAATCGGACTGTGTCCTGTCTTTCGTTTAAATTGCATAGATAAATGACGGGAGCTGTAGTTGAATTGTTCAGCCAGAAAATCCAGAGTCACCTGTTCCCTATAATGCTCCTGGATATAGCGAAGTGTTTGCTCAATAGGGTCTGGAAGCACGGTTCTGACCTCCTGCTCTGCCAATTGAAACAACAGCTCATGAATAAATTGGTAGAACAAACTTTTCACTTGCAGTAAGTCCAGTCTGCTCGCCTGATCCCACGCTTTCTCCAGTTCATCAAAATAGCGCAATATAGCCAGAGGATTGCTCGGCGTAAACCCATATTGCAAAGAGAACGGAGCAACCTGCGAAGCTTGTGACAACCGCCAGGTTTTACGATGAGTTGGGAACGCAAGGAATGCCCTGTAGAACAGCAAAACATATTCAAACTTTTCGCTCACCCGAATATCCAGTGATGATCCTTTACCACCATGCAGAATACAGAATCGCTGTGCTTCATGTGTTTTCCCATCCAATTTAAGTTGAGCTGCACCCCGAATGCTGTATATAAAAGCGTTTGCCGGAAGCAAATAGGATTCCTGTATCTCCCCTGCCTCCATGACAATCCGGCGTATATCCAGAATTTTAACAGCCGCATGATTCCAGCATTGCATCTGTTCGTTTAATTGCATCGATTACTCTCCAATCCCAGTCTTACCAGGAATAAAGACCTTGTACAGGTCATTATTCTGTAAACCAATCTCTAACCGAAGCGTTATAGTGGTTCACTATTATTCCCTCATTATAGATGATAATAATTTTCATTATCAACTGTATTTTGACCAGGATTCAATTTCTCCAACCCCTGATCCGAAAGATTTACTTTTGATCCGCTATCTTCGTGAACCAAGCTGCCAATTCCTCGGTCTGATCCAACGTTGCAATAGGGGCAAAGTACCATGAACGATCCGGACTCCAGATAAACACACGATCATTCTTGACGGCATCAAGCGAACTCCATACTGGCTTGGATTTCAATTCCTCTACAGTCAGGTTGTCTGCCGTAAGAATAATGTAATCACCAGCAAATTCGGGAATGGATTCGGACGAGACTTCAACAAGCTGATCTTTCATTAATATCTCTTTTTTGTCTGCCGGAGGATTCAATCCGAGAGCACTGTACACAGCTTGACCTCCACGCCCAAAATTATCACCAAAGGCTAACGGTCCTTTATCGTAAAATTGCATAACGGATACTTCTGCATCTGCGTCGATTGCTTCACTTACACGCTTCTTGGCATCTGCAATTCGTCCGTCGTAATCGGCCAACCATGACTCAGCCTCTTTTTCTTTGTTCAACGCTTTACCGAAATAAGCGATCTCTTCATGAGTGTTTTTCAACTCTCCATAAGGAACCACAAGCGTAGGCGCAATTTTGCTAAAAGAATCAAACAAATCAGGATCACCTGTGACAATCAAATCTGGTTGAAGTTCCAACACCTTTTCAAGAGAAATAGTTTCGTATTCACCAATATTCTCTACACCCTCAAGTGATTTGATAAAATAGGGGTTTTTCAGGTTCATTTCCGGTGTACCGACTGGCTTGATTCCCAAAGCAATCAGGCTTCCCAAATATAAATCCACTACAATTCGCTTAGGTTCAGCCGGGACCGTGATATCTCCCTTAACCGTCGAGATGATCCGAGGCTCGGAATTGTTCGATTGGCTATCGGCGGTTACTGTGCTGTTAGCACTCGAAGTCCCTTTGCTTCCCCCTGTTGCTCCCCCAGAATTACTAGTTGCCCCTGGCGAGCAGGCACTCAGCAGTAAAGTGAGACTTAATAAAATACTAAGCAGCATTCCCGTTCTGGTCTGTCTATTCATGTACAATGACCCTCCGCGTTTATATTGATAATGATTATCATCATCGTTATAAACATACCTTCCAGCTCGTCCATTGGAAATGTCATTTCGCGCCAGTGTCGATGTCAGATCAGGCCATTTTAAGGGGCCCGATGTTTTCTCCTTGAACTGAAGCGGAGAAACACCTGTATGTTTTTTGAACATACGTCCCAGATAATATCCGTCCGGATAACCGATGCCTGCTGCAATCTCATCCAATGTAGCGTCGGTATGCAACAGCATCTCCTTGGCCTTGAACAAACGGAACTGAATCAAATAGTCGATTGGACTATAACCCGTGGCCTGCTTGAACTTGCGGGACAGACTTCTGGGACTGCTGCCAACCTTCTCTGCCAAAACATGCAGCGTCAATGGCTCAGCATAAGAGGATTCTACAATTTCGATGACTTTGCTGACCTGATCTGTAATGGAATAGCGAGTTGCAGCATGAGGAATTTGTGCTGATACTTGCTCTACAAAAGGATAAAACAGGCTTTTTGCCTGAAAATGATGTATGGGGTTCTTTTGATTCCATAAAGTGTGTATCTGTTTCACTTGCTCATACAGCGCAACTGGTGACTTGGGGGCAAAACCATAGGTTAGCTGAAAAGGATTCGTCTGCTCCATCATGTTGCCCAAATCGGTTCTTCCTCCACTTGGCAGACTTACTTTGTATATAAGGTAAAACAGGTTCAATCCGGATTGTCCAGCTTCAATATGCAGCACGCTTCCCTTTCCACCATGAAGAACATAAATACGACTCACTTCATGTCTCTGGTCGTTTATGGTCACATAGGCTTTACCCTGGATGGTGAACACAAACGTGCTCGCAGGAAATTTATAGGTTAGCTCCTCATTTGGCCCTAACTCCATATAACGTATATCCGCAATACTCACAGCAGCATAGTTCCAGAGTATGTAATAATCATTCCACATTTCATTAACCCAACTCCGTCTAAATAGATTGACTAAACAGTCCTTCACTCATTGATAACCATTATCAATCATTATTAGCAAGTAAGCAACACACAAGTGAAAGTGAACTTATTAGACATCGTATCTTCATTTGCTTCTGGTAACATCCGATATATGTAAGTAGATCCACGATATAACGAAGAAGTCCAGCGGTATGATGTCAAGCTCCTAAATGTGTTGAATTGGAAATTCTCCTTAGGAAAAGCATCAGTAGCCGAAAAAAATGGCATCAGC
>NZ_FOBD01000034.1 GCF_900109515.1 Paenibacillus sp. OK003
GGATCAAACTCTCCAATAAAGTATTGAAAAGAGCGATAAGCTCATTTTGAAACTGACGAGATTAAAAATCTCATTTATTTTGCTTTGAAATCATAAAGTCCGAAGACGTGTACCGATTTCTCAGCGTCGATCTTGCAAGCAAGATCGTTACTCACTCGTTGTTCAGTTTTCAAAGATCAAACTTGTTTGATTGCCGCGTGTTGTTCACCTCAGCAACTCTTATATCTTATCACGTCCGAACCAACTTTGCAAGCTCTTTTTTCAAGTTTCTTTCGAAGCTTATTTCATTCGCTTGCCGCACCGTGTTTCTCGTGTTTTCTTGGCCGGAATTAGAATATACCATGTACAGATTCGGAACGCAAGCCTTATTTTCAAAAAAATTTAGAACCACATTCTCCATCAGATAATCTACAATCTCTTTCTTCTATAGTAGAGCCCTCGTATATGTACCCAATGCTCCTTAAGTAAAAAGAAAGCCACGCTCAACCAAACATTATTACTCTATAAAGCTAACTTCACCCTCCATCCGTTCAGAAGTAAAGAAGTGCACCCAACAACCATTAGCCAGGGAAGTACTCATACCTATCTTCACTCCGTTGAAGATCGTATGGATGAGTCTGACCCTGGCTCTTATATAACCTTACATTATATGATTAGACCTTACCTTCTATATAAGCATGAATTCATCCGAACAAGAAATATCTATACAACCGTTATAAGATCCGTTTACCCAGCAATGAAGCAATCAGTTCTACTCCAAGGCGGGCCGTATGCCTGTTCTGATCAAATAGCGGATTAACTTCCACCAGATCCATGGACGTGACTCGATTGGTAGAAGCGAGCAGCTCCAGTGCGAAATGAGCTTCACGGTAATTCAATCCCCCTGGTACCGGCGTACCCACACCCGGAGCCTCACGCGGATCAAGACAATCCATATCAAAGCTAATATGAATACCATCTGTTCCTTCCCCGACTACAGCCAGCGCCTGTTCAACAACCTGTTGTATACCTAACCGATCAATATCATGCATTGTAAAGCTCTTAATGCCAAGGGCTCGGATCTGTTCCTTTTCATACACATCCAGATCACGTAAGCCAATGTAGACCAGATTGGAAGGATTAACGAACGACCCTGCACCCGGAATATGAGACAAGTTAAATGCAGAATGCCCCAAAGCGGCAGCAACACTCATCCCATGCATATTTCCAGACAGACTACGCTCTTCTGTGTTCAAATCCGCATGGGCATCAAACCAGATCACACCTAGATTGGAATAATGCGCAGACACCCCAGCAAGAGAACCTATAGCTACACTGTGATCCCCACCCAGAACAAGCGGAAAAGCACCTCCCGCTATCGCCCCAGACACTTCATTGCACACTCGCTCACTCACCTGTCTAACCTCGGATAAATATTTCACACGGTTTCGTTCAATTGGAGCAACAGACTCTGAGGGACAATCTACACGGATCTCTTTTGATACATTTAACCCAAGGCTTGCAATTTCACGTTTCAATCCTGCAGTAATGAGTTCATCCGGACCTAGCTCAGCACCACCTCGCGCCCCACCTAATCCAAAAGGAACTTTAATGATAGCAACGTCATGATGACGTAAAAGCAATTGGCTCGTTTCATTAGAAGCATTCAGCGTTCCTGCAGATTCAATATCATTGTTTTCCATGTAGGTCAGCTCCTTCGCTGCATATATGAAGTAATCAAAGAATGAAATATTTATCAGTCACCCAACACCTGAGTAATTCGCTCCAACGCCCAGTCGATCTCAACCTCTGTAATGGTAAGTGGCGGCGCAAAACGGATCGTTGTCTCATGAGTTTCTTTACAGAGCAATCCAACAGACATTAATTTCTCACAATAAGGACGTGCAGGTACATGCAGATCAACACCGATGAACAATCCTCTACCTCGAATCTCACGCACAGCTGAACTGCGAACTCCCTGAAGCTGTTTCATAAAATAATTCCCCAGACGCTCCGAGCGCTCTGCAAGCTTCTCATCTTCCAGAACTTCCAGTGCTGCGACAGCCACGGCACAAGCGAGTGGGTTCCCCCCGAATGTGGAGCCATGAGAACCCGGTTCAAACAAATCCAGTATTTCCGCATTAGCAGCAATAGCCGAGATGGGCATCATTCCTCCACCCAGTGCCTTACCCATAATCCAGATATCAGGCTCAACCCCCTCCCAGTCAGAGGCAAATCGGCGTCCCGTTCGTCCGAATCCGGTCTGAATCTCATCCGCCACGGTCAACACCCGATGCTGTCTGCACAGCGTAAAGGCTTCCGCAAGATATCCTTCTGGCGGGATGACAATACCAGCTTCCCCCTGAATGGGTTCCACAAGGAAAGCGGCCGTGTTCGGTGTAATCGCAAGCTTAAGCGCTTCAATGTCACCATAAGGAATGATTTTGAATCCGGGCGTAAAAGGCCCAAAGTCTTTTTTATACTCTTCTGAAGATGAGAAAGAGGTGACCGTCAGTGTTCTTCCATGAAAATTTCCCGAGCATACGATGATTTCAGCTTGATTCTCCGGTACACCCTTGCAGCGATATGCCCATCTTCGCACTGCTTTCACGGCTGTTTCAACCGCTTCAGCTCCCGTGTTCATGGCCAGAATTTTGGGTTTGCCCGTAAATTGCGAGAGCTTCTGATAGAAAAGTGATGCCGCACTGCTGTGAAATGCCCGTGATGTTAATGTTACCCGATCTGCCTGATCCTTCAGTGCCTGAATAATCGCTGGATGTCTGTGCCCATGATTTAATGCCGAATATGCACTTAACATATCCATATAACGGTGACCTTCCGGATCTTCGACCCATACTCCCTCCGCCTGCTCAATAACGATCGGGAGCGGATGATAATTAGGTGCAGCGTAACGTACCGACCAATCCATTAACATTTTTGAATCTGACATATACTCCCAGCACCCCTCTTTGATTATATTGTATACAAAATACAATATCAATGTATGCTTCGCCACGACCATTTACGACTCCTGCTCACTTTTTCCGCTATCACCTAATTCCACTAACTCGTAGAATCCGTATGCACGTTATCGGGATGATATGGAAAGTCTGCGTTCCAGCCAGGTGAGCAGGTTGGCCAACGTAAATGTAATCACAAAATAGAGGGCAGCAGCAACAAGGAGCGGGGCAAGCGGTTGGAAGGTAACCCCCTGAACGGCTCTAGCCGTGTAGATAATCTCAGCAATCCCGATCATGGAAACAAGCGAGGAATCTTTAATGATAATAATGAATTCATTGCCGATCGCTGGAAGCATGTTACGAAAGGCCTGCGGCAGTATAATGTAGCGAAGCGTCATGCCATGAGACATCCCAAGAGAACGCGAAGCTTCAGTCTGTCCTTTATCGATTGCCTGAATCCCAGCCCGGAATACCTCGGCCATGTATGCCGAACTGTTCATAGTCAGCGCGACCACCCCCGACATAAATGCGGATAGGTTCACACCGATTACGGTCAGACCATAATGAATAATGAGAATTTGCACCAACATCGGTGTACCGCGAATGAGTTCAATATACACCGTTGCTACGAATTTGATAGGCCATACTCGTGATATACGCAGCAGTGCCACCATAACCCCCAGTAATGTGCCAAACAAGACCCCAAAGAAGGAAAGCTCTAACGTTACCCACGCGCTACGCGCATAATCCTGCCAATGTTCCGATAGAAAGGAGAAATCTAAATTCAAGGCATATCCCTCACTCGCCCGGTTTATTCGCCTAACATCTCATTCGCTTCAATAACGAAGCGATCGATATCTCCGCTCGTTTTGAGCTTCTCCAGCGTACTGTTGATCTGATCAACGAGATCCTGGTTGCCTTTTTTCACGGCGATTGCCGATCCTCCCTCATCCTCTGCCTGATCAATCTTCACGTTTGCAACAACCAGTCCCTCCTGGTTTTTTACATACTGCTGCGCAACCGGCTTCTCCAGAATCAGCGCATCTACCCGCCCGGTCTGCAATTCAAGAATCAATTCGGGAATTTTGGCAAGAGAAGTAAGTTTGGCACCTTGAATGTCCTGAGCAATGCCTTCCTGAATGGAGCTTTTCTGCACACCCACCTGCTTACCCGACAAATTATCCAGTGAGGCTATCGATTCGCCTTCGTCAGCTCTAACGAGTACAGCCTGTTCTGCATAGTAGTAGATATCCGTAAAATCAACGTTCTTCTTTCGCTCTTCTGTAGGTGTTAAACCTGATATCACAAAATCAACCTTGTCCGTGCTGAGCGCCATAAGCAAACCATCAAAATCCATATCCTCAATCTTCAGCTCAGCTCCCATGTCCGCAGCAATCGCCTTGGCAATCTCAATGTCAAAACCAACAATAGTGTCTTTGCCATTAATGCTTTTGTGAAATTCATAAGGTGCGTAGTCTGCACTGGTGCCAAGTACGATTACTTTCTTCTCTGCGCCACCACTCTCCGAGGATGGAGAAGGTTCCGATCCGGCCCCCGTCGTTTGTTCCTGCCCACAAGCCGACATGATTACTACCATTAACAACAGCATCATTGGCAAAAGCACTCTTTTCACTCAACATACCCCTGTTCTGTTTTGGAATGATAAAGGCATATAACTTGTATACAATATACACAAGACAATATATGGGCTTTAATGTAAGTAATACTAACAAACAATCTGTTGTATGGCAATGAATTTGACACAATTATGCGCTATAATTCCATAATACGTAATTTTTTTAACATGGAACTAACACCATTTTAGATCATTAAGATTGCTTGCCCAACTCTCCCCTCGGTGTTAAGATGATAAAAACTTGAAACTCCCGAACGGCGCACCATTACAGGGCTCACACCCTCATACATCCAATCATCACTATATATAGAAGGGGGGATTCGGTATGGAGGCACCCAAATACCGGTCCTTGAAAGATCACGTTTACGATTATATCGCGCAGAAAATTCAAGACGGGACTCTGCTCCCCAATCAGAAGATTAATGAAGCAGAGATTTGCAAAAAGCTGGACATCAGCCGCACACCTACTCGGGAAGCCTTATTTCAACTCACTTCTGACAATCTTCTGCAATATATCCCACGCAGGGGATTTATCGTCGCTCCTTTTGACGCTGGCAAAAAACTCGAATTCTCGCAGGCCATCGGTGCGCTTGAGGCACTTGCTGCTACACTTGCAGTAGACCACCTCAAACCGTCTGAGCTCCTGGAGATGGAAGCCCTTGTTGCACGAATGGATGAAGATATCACCCAGCTTGATTTGGCTGCTTACAGCAAGAATCAATATCAATTTCATAACCTGTACATCCAGCGTTGCGGTAACGCCACTGTCATCGAGATGTTAAATACGCTGAAAAACAGCTTTATTCGCCAGTCGTATGTTAGCGACAATAAGCCGAAGCTATCCAGTGTGCTTAATGAAGTAAATGAAGAACATCGCCAAATTCTAAGCGCTTTTCGAGCCAAGGATAAACCGCAACTGGAAGCTCTGATGAAGCACCACTGGCGCATTATCGACAATGATATGCTGTAATCGTTTCAGCCAAAATCTCGTGTGAACAATCTTAATCACTCACTGGATTGGATTTAGATTCCGAGAACAAAGAAAAAGCAACCCACTTTAGATTGGGTTGCTTTTTTAGATGTCAGGTTTAGCACCAGCCAACTTTTTTATATGCATTAATGGAGTACCCTCTCCACCAACAGGTATCTTACTCTTTCTGTTTACTGTCGGGATCCATTGATGACTTTGCTTCAAAAACCGCATAACCCAGTCTTTTTCCGTATCTCGCAAGCAAACGATCATTGGTGCGACCCATGCGCTGCACTTGCTCATCCTCAAACAAGCTCATATCCATCTCCCGATGAGGATCATGATCCACGCCCCATTTTCCCATTGAACGAGACTGTTCCTTAACCAAGACTTCAGTAAATCCACACTGTCTGAGACGTTTCTTCCATGTGGTCATGGTTGCCAGTGTCCTTATTCCGTAAAATTGTTTCAGCCTACGGCTCATCACCTCTGTCTTCCTTCCGGATAATACCATCTCCCGATCAATGAAGAGACCACCTGGCTTCAATACTCGCTTATATTCCGCAAGGGTACTTCGCCATTGGGTGAAGATAGTGACGGACTCCACAAATACCACATCAAAATAATGATCCGGAAAAGGTAAGGATTTCACATCGGCCTGAATAAAACGAATATCCAAGCGCTCCCGTCTTGCGCGTCGCACTGCTTTATCCAACATCTGCCGATTCAGATCAACCGCAGTTACCCGATAACCGTTTCGAGCCAGATAACAAGCCGTCCTTCCTGTACCGCATCCCACCTCAAGCACCTTACTATGCGCAGGCAGAGACAGCGTATCCAACAGTTGCATCGTTGCTGTAAACCCTCCCGGATGGGCACTACCTTCTCCAAGCCGGGCCAGCAAATCATGGTAATCCATGAGATCCCCTCCCTTTTACTCCCTCCAGTGTATGGAGCAGATATAAAAACGGCTCCTCCCCATCTAATTTCCGGGTACTCGTCCATACCAATTGGTATTCTTTTTACTATGATATACAAACCGTTGAATTCAAGCGGCAACCGCACCTAATGAGGAGGATTTGCATGTACAGAATTAATCCGGTATGTGAAGAAACGGTTTCTCCGCACGTTGGACGTTCCGTTTGTCTCGTTATGAACGACGGTAAGCATATGTATGGCACGCTTAGTCAATGTCGTGATGGCAAAGTTTATTTGAACGGATGTTTCGAAGGACCACGGCTGTGTTCAGTCAAATCCAAACAGCAACTTGTGAAAAGCAGCAAGAAAAACGCCGTTGCAACAAAGAAAGTTAAATCTTCGGCCTACGGTCCATATGGTTATGGATATGGTGGGGGTTACGGTGGTTACGGCTATGGAGCTGGAGCAGGGATTGATCTGGCTCTGGTAGCAACCCTGTTTCTGCTGCCATTCCTGTTCATCTAAAATCTCTAAACAAACAAAGAACCTTCTTGCTTCATGCAAGAAGGCTCTTTGTTTGACATTTATCGTTAATTCAAACCATAGATCCAAGTAAACACATTATTGTAAATCGGATGTATTAATTGAAAAAAAAGATATAAAAAAAGGCATTCGCCAAAACGAATGCCGGGAACTTCATATTTAATACCCTTACCTTTGTACAAGATGTCAGGTTCAACTTAAAAAAAAACACCTCGTTAGAGGCGGGTAAGCTATGTTAAATCCGATTTCCTTTAGGCATCGTTTTAAGATTACTATTCGAATTCTCAAGCAATGGTAGCATCCTAGTCGTGCTGACCATCTCAGAAGCACATATCGGACAAGTAGGTACGTTATCAAACGCAAAATTGTCCCGCATCCATCCTTTGCACGTATCACTCGTACATTCCCAGATTGCCGCATCAGCTTGTGGAATCTCTTCCAACGGTTTTTTGCGATTATACATGACTTCTACCCCCTTTGTTATGGAAAAACATCTAATCCGACGTTATTTCACAGAAGCCACTACTTAGCGGAAGTTTTGTCCCGTCCGGACTTCTGTCTCGACAACTATTGGGCCGACTTTCATTATAACTGCTCAAAAAAAAGAAGCTGCCTTTACCATTATAACATGTTAAAGGCAGCTATGCTTTAATTACAGTTTTACAACTTCTTCTGCTTGAGGACCACGGTTTCCTTGTACAATTTTAAATTGCACGCGTTGACCTTCGTCCAGCGTTTTGAAGCCTTCGCCTGTAATAGCGCTGAAGTGTACGAATACATCTTCTCCGCCTTCAACTTCGATGAAACCGAAGCCTTTATCAGCGTTGAACCATTTTACTGTTCCGTTTTGCATGTGAATTACACCTCCAAATAAAGATTAACATGTTCCTTTGTTCTTTGCAGCAAGCAAATAAAAATTCACACATTGAAAAAGGTACCAGTCATAACCTATAAGTGATCGCCCTTTACAATATGTGAATTAGGTTTTCCACTCTCTATAACTTGTTTTTATTATAACTCCGTTTTCACCAAAAAGCAAATCTTTGTATTTTCTTTTCAAACAGCTTTGGAAATACATGTTATTCGCAAGCCCTGAACAGAGTTTGTCGCTTGCCCTGCCGCTCATTGCGGTCTTATGAAAGGATATGCAGATCCGAACCAACTTATACATTTTCTATAAAAAATTTTGACATGCATATCCAACACATCCACGAAAGCTCAATCCATTGCAGGATAACGCCTACGTCCATGCCCACATAAAAGCATCACGATCCCATGCAATCTGCCCACGATGTAGCTTGCGGAACGCTTTCTTCACTTCTTTTGATAACGAAGTATTACCATTCTCATTCACAAATACAAATTCTTCCCCAAAATTGGACTTTACATATTCAATTGCAGCTTCCTGATGAAGCGTACCGGTAAATTTAATCTCCTGTACCATCCATTCCGCCACTGCCTGTGCTGTCTTTTCCACAATATCACCTATTTCTCTATGCATTGTACGGATGAACGGGCTTCTGATTATGGAGCAAGCCTGTCACACCGCCAGACTGAAGTATACCACGATCCCAAGGTTGGCGCTAAACAGAGTTATGTAGCGTCCGATCAAGACCCGTTTAATGAACCACTGAACTCCCCGGTGTACTACTCTCTGAAGAAGATGACTTCGTTCGAACGCTAAACGTCAACCATACGCAGTAAGTAACCAACACAACCAATATGAAGATATCGTAGGGAAGTGTTCCGGTATCTTGCCGGTCGTTCCCAAGAAATTGAATCAAATTATGTATGAAATGAAACAGGATCAGCGGTACGATATTTCCGTTTTTCAACATTAACAGCGCGAGCGCTGCTCCCAACAGCAGTGCATAGATCAGTTGCAGAAGGGAGTCTGCCATACTCTGACCGGATAATGCATTCATGATATGAGTGATAGAAAATAAAACACTTGAAGTGACAACTGCCGCAACCGCACTTTTACGAAGCAAAGTTTTGAAGATTAGTCCACGATAAATGGTTTCCTCCACAAAAGCGACGAGCAAGGTGAAAAAGATAAAAAAAGCGACCTTGGACAAGGTTAATTCAGTAAATCCTTTCAGTGCAAGAGTACCCAGTACAAGGAGTAGCGGAATATAATACTTTGCATGACTTGCCGGGATGGTTCTTAAGGAGCGAAATCCTGTCTCTCTCCATTTGCGTCGCAGGGTGAGATAAATAATGAGCACAAGAGCAATTGGAGTAAACGACATCAATACGGGGGATGTGTAATCCAGTTGCTTCACGGTAGCAACCGCCCCTGCCGCGAAAACCGCCAGCAAAAGGAGCAGTTCAATAATAACTACCGTCAGCATGGGCCTGCGCGCCGAAAAGGATTGATTTTGCTTGGATTGCAGGGTTTTCATAGATTGTACCAGCCTCATTTCATTTTTAATGGTTGTCATATGAACTCATATGACAATTTAGTTGTATCATGTCTATTGGATATCCGGATATCCTTTTATGGATAAAACTATAAAAGTAACAAAAAAGAGAATTTCTCTTACAGCTTTTACCTTACAATCAGGTATGGCTCAAGTGCTAAAATGTCTATTATAGTAATAATAGAATGAATCGCTGCAGGGGTACGACACTTCTGCAACGTCATATATATGGAGAGTTAAGATGAAAGCTGCAAAATGAAGAACAAAATCAGGGGGATACTATGAAAGCATTATTTATGCGCTGGGGACATTTGCTGGCAATCTTATGTATACCGCTTCAAGGTTCCATTTATGTTTTGTTGGGCAGTAACACCGGAAGTGATGTCTTCTACAATTATGCCTGGATTGATACACAGATTCCTTTTATCAAAGAATTTATTTTTCCTTATATCAGTTGGATGCCGATTCTTTATCTTGGATTTCTCTATTTGGGTCTGACGAACAAATCGCTATTCTGGCGTATGATAATGACCTATAACGTAGGAGTAATCGCAGCCAATATCGTTTTTGCGGTCTTCCCTACTTACGTGCCACGACCGGAAGCTATCGGAACAGGTCTGAGCAGTGCGCTCGTACAATTTATCTATACCAATGATGCCCCATTTAACTGTTTTCCAAGCATCCACTGTCTCACAAGTTATTTGCTCTTCATCATCATCAATCGCCACTTGAACTTCAAACCACTGGCGCGAATCTCCTGGTCGGTATGGCTGTGGCTGATCATTGCTTCGACGGTATTTGTGAAACAGCATTCGCTGCTGGATGTAGCTGGCGGCATTCTGTTCGCTGAAGCAGCGTACTGGGCTGTGCATGTATTTGCAGTTCGCGTTGGTCTGGCAAGCAAAAAAACAAAGCAGCCAATCACGGCTACAAATACAAGCAGCAACGCTTAAGATATGATTTATACTGTAAAGGCAGGAGAATTCAACTGTCATGAAACCAAGAAAGAGGGCCTCGGCCCTCTTTTTTTTGCGTGATTGCAAGTTGATGTTTAAATGTAAAAACTTTCCAAGACGAGACCATGAGGACACTGTCTTTCATATAATGGGTGGACGTTCATGGAGCAAATCAGATGGAGGGCTCCCCATTAAACGCTTGTATATCCGGTAAAAATAAGACAGATCACGGTAACCGAGAAATTCTGCAATTTCCTGAATGGAGAGCTGTGACTCGGTAAGCAAATACACTGCCCTTTTCATCCGTTGATCATGAACATATTGGCTGATCGTCTGATTCGTCATGCTTTTAAATAACGCCGCTGCGTAATTGGGGGTTTTACCGATCTCGTCCCCGAGCTCTTCTTTCGTAACTTTCTCCCGGTAATGCCGCTCAATGTATCGCTTCATCCGCTCCGCATGAACATGTCTCTCCGGTGGAATAACCCCGCGGTCCAGTTCCCTATTTATATAAATAAGCACTTCCATCAATAAGGCTTGGCTCATCATGACATAATAAGACGGACGTTCCTGCCATTGTTGCTGGATAGCTTTCATGCGTTCGTGAATCAGTTCATAACATCCGGGCTTATGTCGCAAGGCCTCCCTCTGTTCCAGCGCGGGCAAACCTTGTGCATGGTCTCCCTTTAATTGAACTACAATTTGCGTGTGGGTCACGGTAGGAATGCTTTTGCCGTAATACGGAATACCAGCGGGAATTAGCAGCAGCTCACCCTTCTCCATGATCTGCTTCTCTCCGTTCACCCAATATACACATTTTCCATAAGTAACCAAGCTTAACCGCCAAGTCGCCTGTGACTGCACCGCTTCTTCATACCAACCGACACCATTAATGTGTCGTACTTCTAATGGAGTGACCATAACACACCTCATTATTGGACTATATTCTAATCATTGTACTATAGTTCATACCCTGATTCGACAGAAAACGCTACAATACACATATAAGCAAACATCTGAGGAGGAAAATAGCATGTTGAAAACAAAAATTATTTGTACTATGGGACCTGCTTGTGACTCAATCGAATTGTTAAAAGTAATGATTCAGGAAGGGATGACGGTTGCCCGCCTGAACATGGCTCACGGTGAGCTGGAAGATCACGTGGCACGGATTAACAATATCCGCAAAGCGGCTTCCGAATTGAATACGTATATACCGATTATGATGGATATCAAGGGACCGGAAGTTCGTATTGGCAAACTAAAAGAAGCATCCTGCCATCTGCAAGCGGGTAAAGAACTTATCCTGACTACCGAAGAAATTCTTGGTGACGCTGAGCGCATTTCAGTAAACTATCCGGAATTGAACCTCGTTGTAAAACCTGGAGATCGCATCCTCATCGATGATGGTTTGGTGGATCTGACTGTACTGTCCGTGGAAGGATCAGATATTCACTGTAAAATCATCAGCGGCGGCATTCTGAAACCACGTAAAGGGGTTAACTTGCCAGGAATCAAAACGACTTTGCCAGGTGTAACGGAACGTGACGTTATGCACATCGGATTCGGCATCGAAAACGGTATCGAAATCATCGCTGCTTCCTTTGTTCGTAAAGGCGACGACATTCGTGAAATCCGCAGTATTCTGAAAGAACGCGGTGTAGATCATGTACAAATTATCTCCAAAATTGAAAACCAGGAAGGCATGACCAATCTGGACGATATCATTGAAGCATCTGACGGTATCATGGTAGCGCGTGGAGATCTCGGGGTTGAAGTACCGATCGAAGACGTACCTATGATGCAAAAAGAAATGATCGATAAATGTAACCGTGCAGGTAAACCGGTTATCGTCGCAACACACATGCTGGAATCCATGCAAGTGAATCCGCGTCCAACTCGTTCCGAAGTTAGTGACGTAGCTAACGCTGTTCTTCAAGGCGCAGACGTTGTGATGTTGTCTGGTGAATCGGCTGCTGGTAAATATCCGGTACAATCCGTGCGCACGATGGCTGCTGTTGCTCGCCGTGCTGAAACGATGATTGATTACAAAGAACAATTCAATCAAAAGTCCGCTCAACAAGTAGCTGACATTACCGAAGTTATCAGTCAGGGAGCAGTTAGCTCTTCCCTCGTCCTGAATGCCAAAGCGATCATCACTTCTACCGAGAGTGGATTTACGGCGCGTATGATCTCCAAATATCGTCCGAAAGCACCGATCATTGCGGTTACACAGCATGAAGAAGTACTTGCGAAAATCTGCCTGCTCTCCGGCGTCATTCCGGTTATGGGCGACAAAGTAACAACAACCGATGAAATGTTCGAGTCCGCAACACGCAATGCAATCAAAACCGGTTATATCGAAAAAGGGGACATCATCGTATTGTCCGCTGGCGTACCGATTGGTCAATCCGGTAATACCAACTTGATTAAAGTTCAACAAGTATAATTCAACAGATAGAATTGCATATATCGTTTCGTTGAGAATACAAAAAACCACCGAGAGCAGAAATGCGTCTTCGGTGGTTTTTCTATGCAATTCATTTTATCATCCAACAATCGACAAGGTTAAACAGTATCCGATCTTACAAATTCCGTGAGTAGTTCACCAAATCCTGTGACATCATATTAATCTCATCCATTGAGGCGTTTACCTGCTGTGTCAGGGCAGCCTGATTCTGCGTCAGTGTGGACATGTTGCCAATGTGCTCCAGAATCTGGTCAATGAAGGTCTTCATTGCCTGCATGCTATCTTCAATATTGACGGTAGCCTGCGAGCTATGGTCAGCCAACTTCCGCACTTCCCCGGCCACAACTCCAAAACCAAGACCCAATTCTCCTGCTCTGGCTGCTTCGATCGCTGCATTCAGACCCAGTAAATTCGTTTGGCTAGCAATTTCCCGAATAAACGCTGTGATGTTTTTGGTATCATCTGCACTGCTCTTCACCTGAATGGCTGCATCCGCGGATAACTCTTGCGCAGTAACCAGTTCCTGAGCCTGATCGGTAATCGAGTTGATTCCACGTACCATCTCACCGATAGATTCGGATAAAAGCTTCGTTTTCTGATTCATCGCTTCAACGATCTGTTCCTTATTCTTCTCATGTGTCACGTCACGTATGGTTCCCGCTACACGGAGCGGTACTCCGTTACTGTCCCGAACCGTCTCACCACCTGCATGATACCAGCGATATTCCCCATTCTTACGCTGCAGACGGTAATCCACATCATAAGGTGTCCGTCCACTGTAGTCATTCATGTGCTTGGCAAATTCATTGATCGTGCGGTCATGATCGTCCGGGTGAAGACGGCTGCTCCAACTGCTGAACACATTCGGGAAATCCTGCTCATCGGTAAATCCAAGCTCTCGGCGAAACTGTGGTGACCACCAAAATTCATTATTCGGGTTAACCACATCTCCGGCCACAACGGTCATATCCCACGGCGCTTCCACTAATGCGCGATTTACCAGGTCATAACGGGTAACGAGTGCTTCCAACTCGTCGGATTTGCTCTTCTCATCATGAATATCAAACATGATTCCCAGAAGTTTAACCGGAACACCTTCATCATTTCTGACAACTTGCCCAAGACACCGGAACCAGCGTACTTCTCCACTCTTCGTTATCATTCGGCTCGTTACGTTGTAGGCAGCCTTTTCAGAAGAATTATCAATGTTTTTCGTAATCTCCTGAACGAGCTGGGATCTGTCGTCGGGATGGATTGATTTGGCCCAACTTGCAAAAGCATCGGGATAATCCTTTGTATTGCTGAAGCCTAACATTTGACGAAATTCATTGGAAAAAGCAATGATATTATTGCTATCCAGAGGATCTCCTGCAACAATCTCGGATTCCCAGAGTCCAATATTCAACGCCTGATTTAGCATTTTGAGGCGCATTTCTGCTGTTTCATTTTGCTGCTTCAGCATATGTACCGCTTTATTGATATTATGTGCAATTTCACCAGCTTCCTGCGAATCATTGATCGATTCCAGCTCACTGGTATATATCCCTTGCTCTGCGTCTTTAACCAGTTTACGACTGTATTCCAATAAGTGTTGAAGCGAACTCGCAGGGGCTTGCTTGATCGTTTGGGTACGTTTACGAAACATCTCGATTTCTCCTCTAAAGTCATTTCTATATATTTCGACATCATTAGACATTAAATGTAGAGGGTTATCATCTATTTGCGAAAATAACATGAAAAAAAAACGCCTTATCAGCGCTTTTTTCATATTGTTATGATGTTATATTCATATGTCCTCTCGCTGTCGGAACTTTACCAGCCAAAATTCAGCGTTTTGCCCGTCTCTACCCATGTCTTGATACTGCTCAATATCATCCACCAGCTGTTCTGTGCGTTCGCAAACGATGGATGGTTGTCCGTAAATTGGTCATTGATCAAGGTTAACTTCGTACATTCGCCTACCTTCTCCAGCTGGAACACTACTCTGGATTGAAGCTCGGCGTGATTAGCGTGGTAGGAAGGTCCGGGATGTTCAAGGTAACTTAATAGGGATAGAGGTTCGAATTCCAGAATATCGCCGTACACATGAACCGTCTCTGCACCGTCATTCCCAGGCCCTACATAGGCGAACGGCTGACCCGGTTGGAAATTGGAACGAAGTTCGCTGCCAAAAAAGCTGCTCCGTGTTCCGTCCGGTGAGATCAGGGCGTTCCACACATCTTCCTGTCCGGCATTAATATAGAACTCATATTTCAATTCCATAAACTCACTCCCTTTATGTATTGTATTGAAGGTATAACTGAAACCTGCTTGCAACACTATCCTAACGTTATACCCCAAACGGCGTATTGTAAAAACGCGACAACAGCGAAAACAAATGATTTTAGATGCCATGAAGCTTGATAATTTGGACTTTTCGTCCGGTGCTAAACTTCAACAAATATAGTTCTTTGTCAGGAGATCAGATATACTGAAATGGAATGAAATAACAGTATATGTACACAAGTTGGGGACGGTTAGTTAGCATCCAGAAAGGAACTAAAATATGAACCAAACAACAAATATTATGGGAATCCCTTTTCCCAATATCACTATGGATCAGACGGTTACGATTCTTGGTGAGGTAGTCGATCAGCGACAATCCGAACTGTTCCATGTCATCACAGGCAATCCGGAAATCGTCATGTCCTGCCAGAAGGATCAGGCGCTTCGTTCGATCGTGGATCAGGCAGGCATTGTCACCGCTGACGGCGCGGGCATTGTTATGGTATCCCGCTTCCGGGGTGGAAAATTGACCGAACGTGTAACAGGTTGTGACCTGCTTTTTCGTTTATTGGAGGAAGGAAGCCGGAAGAATTGGTCCTTTTATATGCTCGGGGCAGAAGAAAGTGTCAGTAAGCGGGCTGTAGAGGTTATTGCGCAAAACTATCCGGGAGTCGTTGTTCGTGGCAGACAACATGGATTTTTCACAACGGACGAGGAGCAAAGCATTGTAGAAGAGATTCACGAGGCACAACCTGATTTTCTTATCGTGGCCCTGGGAGCACCCAATGCTGAACATTGGATCAACAAATATCGCCATCAACTCAATGCTCGTGTAGCCATCGGAGTTGGAGGAAGCCTGGATATTCTGGCCGGCAAAACCAAACGAGCACCTGCCATATGGCAGAAGCTTAACTTGGAATGGCTCTATCGACTGCTCAGCCAGCCTTCCAGATGGCGCAGACAACTTATTTTGCCACGTTTCGCTGTTCGTGCGTTGCTGTTCAAGGAGCAAAGGTAAATAACAAAGGGGACTGGTTCGAAATGATCGGTGAAGAATCCATGATCAAATTCAAGCCAAACAAAATACATATTATCGGCTCAGTCGGCAGCGGTAAATCTACACTGGCCCGCCATTTATCCGCGAGGTTAAACCTTCCTTATTATGAGCTCGATAATATTGTGTGGCACCGTGTACCTCAAGGACAGGATATTCGCAATAGTCCGGAGAAGCGGGACGCACTCCTGCAAAAAGCTGTGTATTCCAATCAGTGGATTATTGAAGGTGTGCACTATAAATGGGTAGCAAGCAGTTTCGAGCAGGCTGATCTTATTGTCTATTTGAATACCCCCGTGTGGAAAAGGAATGTGCGCATTTTCAAGCGTTTCACAGTACAGAAGCTCGGGCTGGAACAGGGAAATTACCGACAGACTTTCACCATGCTCTGGAAGATGTATAAATGGAGCTATCAACATGACCGTAAGGAAAAGGCGCTAATCATGGCGTTTTTGCAGCCTCACCAACATAAATTGTGTATGATTCGTAACGAAGCAGAATTGACGAAATACCTGGAGGAATCGACCAAATGAAACATGAGGATCATGCGATCAGACCCCGTATGGGTCTTCTGAATCTGGATGAGGGCGACAAAAGATATTGCCTGACACGGTATGCCCCTTCCGAGGCATTGAGTTCTTTAGTCAAGCATTTCTGGATCGTCTCCTGGGATCTTACCGGGCATGATCCTTATCCTCAACATGTGGTTCCCAATCCATGTGTCAATCTGGTGGTAGAGCGTGGAAACACCTTTTTCTTCGGTCCATCCGGACAGAAATTCTCCTATCTCGTCCGTGAAAAAAGATGCGTGTTTGGGGTGAAGTTTAAGCCTGGCGGCTTCTATCTATTCATTCGTACTCCCGTCTCCACATTGTATGGGAACCCCTTGGGTGTCTCTGGTGTGCTTGATGTTGATGCTCCACAGCTTGAAGAACGTCTGCTTGGGGACGGCAGTGATGCGGACAAAGTCAGTTATATGGATCAGCTACTCTGTAAACACCTCCCGCCTCTCTGATGATCAAGCCATTCTGGTCAGCCAGATTGTGCTGCAGATTGAGCAACAACGGGATATGTTGAGAGTCGATGACTTATCTGCCTCCTGGAATATACACACCAGAAAGCTCCAGCGCCTGTTCAATCAGTATGTGGGCATCAGCCCCAAAATGGTGATCAAGTCCTGAAGCCTCAGGACAGGCGAACAACTTCGACGGTATCTCCGGTGGTGATGACGCCTTCACGCTCAACTGAACAGACGATTCCGCGTTTTTTGCGGGCGGCTGGCACGAACTTTTTGCGCAAACCATCCTGTTCGTAGACTTGCTCAATGATTTTTCCAGGGTGTACACAAGGCAGATTCTCCCCTTCGCAGATCAGCCCGGTTCCATCCGGAAACAGAAGTCGGGTCCCGACAGGAAGCTCCGTCAACTTTTCAACACCACGGACCAATAGGTTGGCGCCGAGCCACTCCGGACGTACTTCAGGAATATTCATCTTCTGTGCTATGAGAGCACATTCCTCTTCCGAGACAATACTGATTTGCCTGCGATTTGCAACCGGCGTTCCCCGTTTGTATATTTTCTGGCGGGAGTCGGCCGGGCGCAACAGACCATAATGCCGGTCATTCGGAATTCCAGCGAGTTCAATATCAATAAAAGGTACGACTCGTGTAACAAATGTTGATGGATCATCCGCCAGCAGGACGAATTGAACGGTTCCCACACCCACGCTAATCCCCCTTTTCCATGAGTAATTTCATATTCTTTATTGTTCATTATTACCCAAGGAATGGATTTTCGACAATCGGCGTGTGTTTATCTTTGTGATTAATCCGCGGCGTCATTAGAAATGAGAATCATGAATCCATTAACAATTTACACAATTAGTTTGTGTAAAATTAAATTTATACTTTCAGTTCGGATGGTAAACATTTATACTGAGTAGGACAAGTAAATAAATGACATATAAGAAAGCAAGGTGTTTCTTTTGATTAGTATCATTTTCGTGGCTATTGTAGCCATTGAGCACTTCTACATCATGGTGATGGAGATGTTCCTGTGGACCCGTCCACGCACGATGAAAACGTTCGGTCTTACCCCTGAATTTGCCGAATCCACCAAATCCCTGGCAGCCAATCAAGGGCTGTACAATGGATTTTTGGCCGCAGGTTTGATCTGGGGTCTCGTTTATCCAGATGCATCCGTCGGACAGCACATTCAGATCTTCTTCCTGGCATGTGTCATTATCGCCGCCCTCTATGGAGGTGTAACCGCTACTCGGTCCATCATCATCAAACAAGGGCTGCCTGCGATTATTGCATTACTTCTGGTCCTTTTCCTCTGATCGCCTGTTAACCATAGCCATGCCGGGATTCATTAAAAGCTCCAATGTGGTAAGGTATGGTTATAAAGGCATCGGATTATGCCTGATCACTGTGATTGGTCTGGAAAGGAGAACGTTTCATGGGACTGTTTGACAAGCTGCGACGCCGCAAAAAGGAACACGTGACCGCAGGTGGAGCCGTACATACTGCTCCATATAGTGAAACCATCGTTGGATTTGTTTTGCTGGAGCACGAAGATTGTAATTTTGATCACTTTATTAGCACGATGAAAAACGAGTGGAATATTGAGATTGAGGAACGTCCGGAGGAAGGCAACCTTTTTTTCGAAGTGCATGGAATGCAAGTGGTGTGTGCACATATTAATGCTCCTATTCCTGACCACGAAGTAGAGGAAAATGCCAAATTAAATGTGCTGTGGCGGGACGCAGTGCAAGTCACTTCAAGACATCAATCTCAGATTATTGTCTCTGTACTGAATGCAACTGACGCCATTCAGGCACATATTCTGTTCACCCAAACAGCGAGTGCTTTGCTCCAGCTTGACCATGCACTGGCTATATATATGGCTCCACTTGTGGTGGAAGCAGGCCAGTACGTGGACATCAGTCGTGGAATTAAGGAACAAGAGCTGCCCGTCTCCCTCTGGATTTTCATCGGATTATTCCAAAGCCCTGAAGGCGCATCAGCCTATACTTATGGGTTACGCAACTTCGGGAAAGAGGAGATGGAAATCACTCACTCCGCAAAACCGTTAAGTGAAGTGTTTGAAATGATGTATATGACTGCGACTTATGTTATCGAAAACGATGTAACCCTGCATGACGGCGAGACGCTGGGCTTCTCTGCAGAACAAAAGCTGCCCATCAACCGTTCGGAAGGAATATCCACAGAGGGCAGCAGCTTGAAGATTGGTTTTTAAACATCGTTAAAAGCCGTCCAGATTCTTCGTGACTGGGCGGCTTTCTTATGTTTTGAGGTCCGGTTTAGCTCATCAACTTACGTTTCCCTGAAATTGTATCTGCTAGGAGGACATAGTTCATAAGTATTATAAAATAGTGAACTTTGTTTTCATCTCTGCAAATTGAGGGTATAATTAATAGGTCAATAGACTTATATCGTACATAATATTTTATCGTAAGGGAGTTGCCAAATGTCTGTAAAACGATTGGATTCACCTAAACCTATTATTGAAATAGTTTGGGAAGGGATGGTCTCTCCTGAACAGGTGGAACAAACCAATACCGAGATAAAAAAAATAGCCGAGCAATTGGGTAACTCATTTGATGTGCTGGTGGATATGCGCAATATGAAGGCATTTCCTCAGGATACAAAAGAGAAAATGGTGGAGCACCAGAAGCTGCTGACACAGTGGGGCATGAAGCGTGCGAGTGTAGCCGTAGGCGGAGCGATTGCCAAAATGCAGCTAAACCGGATCTCCAAAGAATCGCAGCATCAGACCGAGTTCCAGTGGGAAACATATGATGAAGCTTTGGCATTTTTATTAAACTAATTAAAAAGGGCTGTTATGTGAGCATAATGGAAATATGGTGCGATGAACATGCAGGCATATATATCTTAAGGCGCTTCCCAGCATATGAGGGGAACGCCTTTTTGTATTTTGCAAACTCTCCATATGAAATGAATATGTTCATTTGTTTGCGATAAGATCATGGTTTCATCACACACACCATCGTTACAGATGTGCCACACATGCCCTGTTCGACGAATCCGAAACGCTGATAAAGCCGAATTGCTTCATTGTCCGGGTCAACACTGAGCGAAACGGCGTCAATTCCCCGCTTTCGAGCCTCTTCTAACGCCGCCTGAATGAGACGGGAACCTATTCCTTTGCCACGCGCTGTCTCAATCACGGCCATTCCCATCTCGGGTGTAGCCTCATTTACATAACCATACCCCGCATTCTGATCATTAAAAAACCGCAACGTCACCGAACCCATACGTTTGCCCTGAGAATCCACGGCGATAAAGCCGAAATCTCCCTCTCTCCCCCAGCCTTCAACGTACTTGGACATGCCGGGGCTATGAATGATCTCAGGTTCAAAAGGATCTTCGCCCTCCCGCTTGAACATGGATGCATACAACATCTCCCACAGAAAAGGGATATCCTGCTCTTCAATCGGACGTAATTGATATTCAGTCATTCTTTCCCCTCCTTCAAATTGGTAAAGAGTCGATCCATTTCATTTATATTAAAATCGTTAGTTATTTCATAATTTTCATGTTGATCTCTCGTTTTGTATCCGCTGTAGATAGAGACGGCATGTTCGTTATAAAACGTAATTCCAAAGCCTTCTGTAAATCGATCTTCTTTCTTCGTCAAAAGCTGCCAGTCATAGTAATATGGGTTCCCCTCGGATCGCTCGGAGATATCTATTTGCTTTACTCTTCTTAATTCGATATCCTTCGCAAGCTTCAACATCTTTCTAATCTCTTGGGGATCTTTAATAGTCACTTCTTCTTCATCGTACGGATCGGTGGTCGGTATTTTTTTGATAACGAGATTATCCAGTGTGTCCAGCATACTCATGTGATCCGTGACTTCAGCTCGAAAGGTGGTATGTTGTCTCGAAATGTACATCGGTATTGCAATAGCTGTAATCAAGAGTACAACAACCACACCAAGAATGGTTTTGGTTCTTTTTTTCATTTTGTCTCCTTTCGCCATTGGGTAAATAAGGAAATTAAAGGTTCATTTTAAGTATACCACCTCATCCAAATATTGTTCTAGATTATTAAAATAATCCATAAAAAAACATGTGCTTTATTAAGAAAAAGCCTCTACAGAACCCATCATTTAAAATTTGATGAGATGCTAACTAACTTGATAAATATCTATATTATCTTTTTGAAAAAAATGTCGATATATTACATAAGCTTTCGGCTTTGTCATTAGCAGGACATCAAAGGGGGAGAATTGGATGAAACTTAAACCGAAATTAATGATGATGTTTCTGGCCGCTGTACTGATTACGGCGATTCCACTGGCAACACTAGGCTTATACCAAACAGAGAAACAAGCCACTCGTAATGTTGATTCCAAGTTAACTGGATTAATGTCCTCGGCGGCCAACGAACTGCATGGCTGGATCAGCAGCAATGCCAAAGTTGTGGAAACACTGGGGTATGTGATTCAGGAAGGCATTCCGGCTGGACAACTGAACGAAGATTATTTTGACATCATGAAGCTGGGTAGTAACAAAGAGAGTCTGTCGGATCTTTACTATGGTTCAGAACAAGACGGTCATTTCATGAATGGTTCGGACTGGACACCTGATGCGGGGTATGATCCACGTCAGCGTCCTTGGTACCAGGAAGCGAAGCAGGCCGATCAACTGGTATTCTCTGATCCCTATCTGGATATGATGTCGAAGCAATACGCGGTGTCCATGGCGATGCCGGTATTAAATAAAGAGGGACAACTGCAAGGTGTGGTGGCAGGGGATTTGCTGCTCTCTACCCTTACGGATACGGTGGGAAAAATTAATCTGGACGGGCTAGGTTATACATTTCTAATCGATAAAAAAGGATTGCTTCTGGCTCATCCTGACGAGAAACAGGTGAATACCTCGGCATCTGACAATGCTGAATTAAAACCACTGCTGGCCGATATGCAGGCAAACCCGTCAGGGGAGAAGAATTTCAACTACAATGGTGAGAATTATCTGCTGTTCTATAATCAAATCCCCAGCACGGGCTGGGTGGTTGGTTCAGTTATTTCCGAGAAATTAGCCTATTCAGAATACTATGAACTACGAAATAACTACATTCTGATTATCGCAGTTACACTAATTGTTGTTATGGCAGCAGCATACTGGATTGCAACACTATTCATCAAACCACTGAAAGGCTTGGGCGCAACCTCCAGACTGATGTCGAGTGGTGACTTTACCGGCCGGGTGCAGATCAAAGGTAAAGATGAGTTCGCAGAGTTAGGTGCGGCATTCAATCAGATGTCCGCTCAACTCAGTCTGCTGCTGAAACAGGTCGCCTCCTCCGCTAACCGGGTACAAAGCATCTCGGGTGAAATGGAAGAGCATACGGACAACACCAAACGTATTGCCGAGCAAATTTCCATCGCCACAGATGAGCTCGCTCAAGGGTCCAGCAAACAGGCGGAATCGGTCTATGACGGTTCAAGTCGACTGTCAGAGATGAGTAATAGTGTTGGCGGTATTAACCGTAGTGTTGAACAATCGGTAACGATGATGCGAGAAGCAGGGGAAGCCATGCTTGCCGGATTACAAGCCGTGGATCATCAGGTGGAACTTGCGGACGGCAATCGGAGTTCCATTGATCGGGTGGGTCAATCGATCACGCTTTTGGCGGATAAATCGCAGAAAATCGAGGATATTGTCGGCATGATTCGGGGCATCGCCTCCCAGACTAATCTGCTCGCCCTGAATGCTTCCATTGAAGCGGCCAGAGCGGGTGAACACGGACGAGGCTTTGCTGTCGTTGCCGAAGAAGTGCGTAAACTGGCCGAACAGTCTTCGGACTCGGCACAGGATATCATTGTCTTGCTGGATGAGATTCAGGCGGCAAGTCGTCAAAGCGTGAGTGAAGTAACTTCGGCTGAACAAGGTGTTGAGCAGCAGGTAGCTGCTGTGCATGAGATGCGGGAGTCGTTTACCCGAATCAAACAATCCATTGACGGCATCGACAGCCAGCTTCAGTTGGTATCCTCTGCTACGACCGAGTTGGATGATAGCTCTGGTAAGATTGCCGAAGTGATCTCCAGTGTTGCAGCCATGTCGGAACAGAGCGCGGCTTCCACGGAAGAGGTTGCTTCTTCCACGCAGGAACAGTTCAATTACATTACAAGCATCTCGGAACGTTCCAATGAGCTGGCGCAGCATGCCAATACACTGTACGAAGAAGTGAAGAAGTTCAAGATTTAACTCAAACAAGCCGTGTTCACCCTTAGGGGCACGCGGCTTGTTTTGTATGGACGATGTATATGTTTGTGGACACTTATATGCTTTTTTTGTGTTGAACTTTCCTGAATCGTTGGAGTATCCGATTATGTGACTGTATTTTTAAGATTGATCTGATACATTCCCTGTCGAGTCTCTAACGACCAATTCAGGCTTCAGGACAATCTTCTGTGGTGATTTGCCTTCATCTTTTAGCTCATCAATTAATAGATCAACGGCACGACGCCCCAGATCCTCAATAGGTTGGGCAACCGTCGTCAGAGGCGGACTGGTTACCGAAGCCAGAATCGTATTATCGAATCCGATGATTGATACATCTTCAGGCACACGCAGGCCTAACTCTTTGGCAGCCTGAAGCGCACCAATCGCCTGCATGTCGTTACAACAGAAGATGCCTGTGGCTCGATTCTTTTCCGTGAGCAGCACGAGCGCCTCTTTTTTGGCTGAACCCAAATCGGCATATGACTCTCTCACCTGATCGGCTTCAAGAGAGTAACCCGCCTGCTCCAATGCTTCACGAAATCCGCGTACACGTTCCTGACTGCTGCTGACTTTGAACGGTTCGGACAGCACCGCTACGTGACTATGACCCAATTCAAGCAGATGCTGTGCTGCCAAGGCGCCACCAAGCCTGTCATCGATCGCAACGGTATGTACCGATAACGACGGCATATGACGGGCAATCAGAGCAACAGGTATCGACTGTTGCAGGAGTGGAGACAGAATCTCGGCATTGTCGATACCTGTTCCGATCATCATGCCGTCGACCCTTTTTTGCTGAAGCAGATTCAAATACCGCTCTACCCGCTCGTCCTTATTGTCTGTGCTGCAAATCACGACGCTATAACCCAACTGCCGACTGCGATCTTCTACCGCTCTGGCCAGCTCGGCAAAATACGGATTGGAGATATCGGGCACGAGCAGCCCGAGCGTGTATGTCTGCTTCCCCGTAAGTGCAGCAGCAATAGCGCTCGGCTGATAGTGAAGACGCTCCATGATCTCCATAATCTCGGCGCGCCGCTTCTCGCTAATTTTACCTTTGCCGTTAATGACCTGTGAGACGGTTGCAATGGATACCCCCGCCTCGCGTGCGATATCATATATGGTTGCTTTCATTGTAATTTCCCCATTTTTGCTATATATAAATTCCCTTATATATAGGTAATCGTTATCTTCTCATTATGCAGGGGGAAGTCCGCATACGCAACTTGAAGCCGATACTACTTTTTATTCATCAGCCAATCATGGTCCGGGTCGTTATGGAACTTCCAGGTCCGGGTTGGTCCTGCCATCACATTCAGATAGTAGACGTCGTATCCCGGAGGAGCACCTACCGGATGGTATCCACACGGAACAAGCACAACTTCGCCGTTGTTCACTGCAAGCGTCTCATCTACAGCTCGATCATCGGTGTATATCCGTTGGATGGCAAACCCCTGCTCAGGCTGCACTCGGAAATAGTACGTCTCCTCTAGTAACGACTCATCAGGCAGTGCATCCCGGTCATGTTTATGCGGCGGGTAACTCGACCAATGTCCATCTGGCGTGAACACCTCAACGACGAGCAGACTGTCTGCTTCTTTTTGTTCCGGCAAAATGTTGTGAATCTGTCGTTCCAGATTGCCGTAACCACGCGTCTCAACACCTACATCTTCCGGGGCAATCAGACGAGCTGGATACGTGCCTTTACCTGGTGCCGCACATATGGCAATCTCCAATGCGGTAAGAGCGGTGAACTCCACTCGATCTGAACTGGATACGTAAATCGAATACGGAGGAATTTTCTCAAAAACACTCATTCTTTTCCCGATATTCTCCCACGTATATTCACGAGTACTTACATTCGCCAAGCCGCTGAGAAGCACAAGGCAGAGTTCCTGATCCCCGCTCTCACGAGTTAGGGTCTGTCCCTCCGCAAGCTGCACCACCTGGAACCCAACATATTCCCATCCCGCAGACTCAGGTGTGACCGTTAACAACGTTCCGTCTGCTTTTGGATTCAACACAGGTTTTACTATGCGTTCTGACATGCTTCCTTCCACTCCTTCCTGAATTTATCCTTCATCCTGATCGCTGTCTATTAGATGAAATGAACTTGTTCTGAAAATGTCCCTACGGGGCAACCGTCTGCGATTCCACTGACATGCCCGGGACTTCCCGCAGCTTCACCGGTCTGCCTTGTTCCATGGACAGGCGCGCGGCGAGTGCGATGCGTTCTGCCTGAACGGCATCATTCCCGTTTACGATGACAGGTGTATCGTTCCGAATCGCGTCGATGAAAAGAGCAGTCTCCTGCACGTACGCTTCGTTGTATCTCTCCAGGAAAAAGTGCAGCGGCTTGTCGCGCATCAATCCGGTCGCTGTACTAATCTCTGCCGTATTCGGATGATCGTTCGCAGCTGCGGCGCTGCCCAACGAACCAAATACCTCGACTCGCTGATCGTATCCATAGACCGCCTGGCGGCTGTTATCAATGACGCCGATTGCTCCGTTTGCAAAACTCATCGTCACAATGGCCGTATCCACATCGCCGTGTTCCGCAAAAACAGGATGAATCAGCACATTGCCCTGGGCATAGACTTCCTCCACCTCACTCCCGGACAGATACCGGGCCATATCGAAATCATGGATCATCATATCCATGAAGATTCCGCCAGATACCCGGATGTACTCCGCTGGCGGCGGACTCGGGTCACGAGAAGTGATTTTGATAATATGCGGATCACCAATCGTTCCCTCCTGCACATGTGCACGTACCCGCTTGAAGTTATGATCGAAGCGACGATTGAATCCGATTTGCAGCTTTACCCCAGCCTTCTGCACGGCTGCAACAGCTGCCTGAGTCTGAAGAAGATCCATACTGACCGGCTTCTCGCAAAAAATGTGTTTACCCGCCTGGGCTGCCTGTTCAATCAGGGGTACATGCGTATCTGTTGAGGAACAGATCAGCACTGCATCCACATTTGGCATGGCGATCAGCTGGCTGCTATCTGTCGTTACCACCGGAATATCACGGCTGGAAGCCCACGCCTCCAGCTCGGGTCCTGCAAACAAATCACTGATGCCAACAATCTCGGCATGGGGGTTGCGCAGGAGATTGTCCGCATGAATTTTACCAATACGCCCAGCGCCGATGATGCCAATTCTCACTTTATCCTTGCCCATTCCGTTATCCTCCCTGTATGTGTCCATGTGGACTCAACGTTCTTCCATTGGCTGGGTATGCCCTGAGTGACTACCAGCGGGCAGTAACCATCTTTTTGCGAGTATAAAATTCAACGCCGTCTGTACCGTTGGCATGCAAATCACCGTAGAAGGATTTCTTCCAGCCGGAAAAAGGGAAAAATGCCATTGGCGCAGGTACGCCCAAGTTAATGCCCAGCATGCCTGCATCAATCGTCTCACGGAATTGGCGCATGCTTGCCCCACTGCGGGTGAACAGGCAAGCTCCGTTGGCAAAGTCGGAACGGTTGGCCAGTTCCACTGCTTCCTCCAACGTAGCTACCCTCGCTACCGAGAGCACCGGTGCAAAAATCTCGTCCTTCCAAATCTTCATAGTGCTCTGCACCTCATCAAATACCGTCGGACCAACGAAATAACCGGACTTGCCTGTCGCTTCATCTTTGCGACCATCCCGGATCAGAGCAGCGCCTTCCTGTTCTCCGGATTCAATGTAGCTGATTGTACGTTCCTTATGCGGACCACGAATGACAGGACCCAGGAATACTCCTTCATCCATGCCGTTACCAATCGTGATGCGATCTGCCGCTTCCACCAGCTTTTGCACCAGCGTGTCAGCAACATCGCCGACGGCGACAACAACCGAGCAGGCCATACAGCGTTCTCCGGCTGAGCCGAAGGCCGCACTGGTGATTTCTTTCACTGTCAGGTCGAGATCGGCGTCCGGCATAACGATCGAGTGATTTTTGGCACCAGCAAGCGCCTGTACCCGTTTGCCATGTGCGGATGCGGTAGTGTAAACATATTCAGCCACAGGCTGTGATCCGACAAAAGAGATCGCTTGAACATCCTTGTGTTCAAGCAGTCCATTCACGACGTCATGCGCACCGTGAACGATATTGAGCACGCCGTCCGGAAGCCCTGCTTCCTTGAACAGCTCAGCCAGACGGCCTGCCAGCAGCGGTGTGCGCTCGGACGGTTTCAGGACAAAGGTGTTGCCGCACGCAATCGCCAGCGGGAACATCCAGCACGGTACCATCATCGGGAAGTTGAAGGGGGTTATTCCCCCAATAACACCGATCGGATACCGATACATGCCTGACTCCAGCCCGGTGGCAATGTCGGGCAGCTGTTTGCCCATCATCAGGTTCGGGGCGCCTGCTGCGAATTCGACACATTCGATGCCACGTTGCACTTCGCCGTAGGCTTCCGCGTAGCTTTTACCGTTCTCCAGCGTAACCAGCCGGGCAAGTTCTTCCCAGTGCTCCACCAGCAGCTGCTGGTAGCGGAACAGAATCCGTGCACGGCGGGGAACCGGTGTGCCACTCCAGGACGGGAACGCCTCCCGTGCCGTCTGGACGGCCAAATCCACATCCGCCTGTTCAGACAGCGGTACGTGTGCAATGACCTCTTCCGTAGCCGGATTTACGACCGGCTCCGTACGGGTTGCCGCCGGGGCCACCCAGGCACCCCCGATCCAGTTTTGAACCATTGTCGCTGTTACTGACGCTTCCGAAATTCCTTTTCCCATAGCCCTGTCTCCCTTCGCTTATATGTGCGTTGCGTCGAATCACTCCATGTACTCCAAGTACTTCAACACGTTTCAAGACACCGTAATTTCGCCCCGATTGCAGCGTTCGATATAGTCATTCACTTGTTCCACCGTTGGCATCGCATCCGAGCAGCTATGGCTGGAGATAACGATACATGCTGCCGCACTGCCAAACGCCATACTGCGTTCAATCGTCCATCCCTGCATCAACCCATACAGGAATCCCGCCGCATAGGAATCACCTGCTCCAAACGTCTTCACCACACGCGCAGGGTAGCTGTCCGCTTGATGAGATAGCCCTTCGCCGGTATAGGCAATAGAGCCTTCCTTGCCATGTTTGATGACGACAATTTTAGCTGAGAAATCAAACCATTTTTGCGCGGTCACCTGATCGCTATAGTCTGGATTATGGTCAAACGTCTCCATCATATCGAACTCTTCACGTGTGCCCAGGATGATATCGCATTTCTCGGCTGCGAGGTTATAATAGACCGCCGTCTCTTCGGCTGATGTCCATGTGTAAGGACGATAGTCCAGATCAAACACAATGATAGTGCCATGCTTTTTCGCATACGCCAGCGCCTGGAATACCGCTTCACGCGATGGGCTCTGTGCTAAGGCTGTACCTGAAATGAGCAAAACTTTGGAGTCGGCAATTAGCTGTTCCTGCACCTCTCTCGACTGCAATAGCAGATCAGCCACATGGTCACGATACATTAGAATGCTGCAATCGGTTGGACTTTTGATCTCGGTAAAAGCAAGTCCTGTCACCGCTCCGGTATCGTCCGTTACCACATTAGACGTATCGATCCCGTTCCGCTCCAGATAACTGTTGATGAACCTGCCCATCTGGTCATTCGCGATTTTGCCGATAAATGCCGTTTCCATACCGAGTCTGGACATGCCAATCGTGATATTAGCCGGAGATCCGCCCACATATTTTGTAAAAGTCATCGTCTCTTCCATCGGGCGATTGATCTCATTGGCATTCAAGTCGATGCACAGACGGCCAATCGCGGTGAAATCCATCTTCCTGGAATCAGGAAAGGATACGTAAGTCATTGTATTTGAACCCCTTTCTGTGATGGGATTTGAAAAGATACATTCATCAAACTCACACTCATAATCTGGTTTACCTCATGGTATGGCTCTCTCCCGATGGCCATGACTTTATCAGCTGTGTTGGTATAAGGACTCCATATATTGCAACGATCGCCGCGCATACTCATACGGATTATGAATCGCAGGATCCTGTTCCCCTTCAAGCATCGCCCAGCCATCATACCCCCGTGTGACCAACTCCTGCAGAATCGGTGCAAAATCAATACATCCATCTCCGGGAACCGTAAATACTCCTTTACGAATACAGCCTACAAAATCAGACTGTTCCGCCCGTGCTGCGTCCAACACTTGAGGACGGATATCCTTCAGATGAATATAGGCAATCCGGTCATAATGCTTGCGTAGGAGAGCTAACGGGTCAGCTCCGCCGTAGTAAGCATGACCTGTATCATAGAGCAAATAAACAAGAGATGGGTCAGTCAGTTCCATCAATTTATCGATCTCTTCCGGTTGCTCAACAACGGTACCGCCATGGTGATGATACGTCAGCTTCAACCCGTGCTCACGGGCGATGGCACCTGCTTCGTTCAGCCCCTCAGCAAAGATGTGCCATTCCGATTCACTGAGCCTCAACACTTCTTTTTCATGCGGTGTCCGCCTTGGGTCAAAATGCAGGGAGCCACCTACTTCCGCCGTGCTGATCACCGTACTGCCCATCGATTGCAGAAACTCCGCATGTCTGCGATAGCTGTCCAGCTCAGACTGGCGATACGCCGGGTCGGAGAACAATACCGATTTCCACTGGGAAACGAAGCGGATGTTGCGCTTGCCCAGCTCCTCCCGCAATGTGTCTGGATCCGTGGGATATTTGCGTCCCATCTCCGTACCTGTCAGACCAAGTCGCTGAATGTCATCCAGAATCTGTTCACATGTTGTTGCATCACCATGCTCCTTTACATCCTCTCCGACCCAGTTGATCGGATGAATCCCGAGCTGAAATGGCAGCTTGTTCATGGCTCCACGTCTCCTTTTGTGGTTCAACATTTTTGCACCATTCGATGTAACTCGTTGCTGGGTGAAAATATTTAGAGGAAGAAGCACCCTAATTCATACAACATATATACGCGTGAAGCATTCCCCTCTGTATCATGCAGATGTGAAAGGTACTCTTTGAATTTATGCAAAAATGTCTATTAAACGAATCTAACTTTGGCACGGTTTGCCTTCATGACGTGGTGAGCCGTTACCACCTTTTCCTCGTTGGATACTTCTGGCACGCCCACATTCCACCAGGACTCATATCCGCCTGCATTGGTTCCGGGTACGACTGGAATTTCGATCAGTGTAGTCACGGTCTCATTCCGTGCATCTCTGATCGCCTGCTCCAATTGTTCCGTCGTCTCTGCCTTATAGGCTTTGGCTCCAAGGCTGCGGGCATGTGCTGCAAAATCCATAGGCATGTAATCCCCGGTCAGTCGTCCGCTCTCCGATTCCCGATAGCGAAACTCATTGCCGAAACCGTCACTTCCATGCTCCCGTTGCAAATTATGAATACACTGAAATCCGTTGTTGTTGAATAGTAAAATGGTCATCTTCTTCTGTTCCTGCAAGCTCGTCACCAGTTCAGAATGCAGCATTAGGTAACTACCGTCACCCACCAGGGCATACACTTCACGATCCGGCTCTGCAAGAGCTGCCCCGAATGCCCCGCTTACCTCATAGCCCATACAGGAGAAGCCGTACTCCATGTGGTATGTTTTCGGTTCAGACGCGCGCCATAGACGGTGCAAGTCTCCAGGCAAACTTCCGGCCGCACAAACAATGACGGAAGAAGGGTCAATGGTCCGATTAATAACACCGACCGCGGTTGTCTGTGCCAGCCCTCCCTCATGTTGCAGTCCATAGAGTCGATCCACCTCGGCGTTCCACTCATCCCGCAGATCGGCGATCTCAGATGTTCCGTATCCACTGTGGTACTGCCGTCCCTGTAAAACCGTTTGCAAAGCTTGCAGACCTTCCCGTGCATCCGCTAGAATAGCTTCACCACCCAATTTGGCGGCATCCATGCCGTTCAGGTTAATATTGATGAAAGCCGCTTCGGGATGCTGAAAAGCGGAGCGAGACGCCGTCGTAAAATCCGAGAACCGGGTGCCGACGCCGATTACCACATCTGCTTCTCTGGCAAGCCTGTTGGCAGCCAGCGAGCCGGTAACGCCGATAGCCCCCACATTAAGTGGGTGGTCCCACGCCAAGGCACTCTTGCCAGCCTGCGTCTCGGCAACCGGAATGCCATATGCCTCGGCGAATTCAGCCAGCTGTGTGGATGCCTCGGCATACAACACACCGCCGCCTGCTACGATCAGCGGCTTCCTGCCACGGGCAATCTGCTGCGCTGCCCGTTCAATGGCCGCCTGGACCGGGGGACGACGGTCCAGGTAATGCACCTTGCGGGCGAAGAACGATTCAGGGTAATCGTACGCCTCTGCCTGCACATCCTGCGGCAGCGCCAGCGTTACCGCGCCCGTCTCCGCCGGGTCCATCAGCACGCGCATCGCCTGCGTGGCGGCAATCATCAGCTGTTCGGGACGTACGATGCGATCCCAGTACTTGCTGACCGCTTTGAACGGGTCAGTGGCTGAAATCGTATAATCGCCGCTTACCTCCAGCTGTTGCAGCACCGGATCTGGCTCACGAGTGGCAAAGTTATCACCCGGAAGCAATAACACCGGAATACGATTGACTGTTGCGGTTGCCGCCGCAGTAATCATGTTCAGCGCTCCTGGTCCGATGGACGTTGTGCAGGCATATATCTGTCTACGGTTCTTCTGCTTGGCATAGGCTGCTGCCGTATGTACCATGCCTTGTTCATTTTTACCCTGCATATACGTCAGACTTCCAGGACTACGCTCCAGTGCCTCTCCAATACCAGTTACGTTGCCGTGACCAAAAATGCCGATAACGCCTTTCACAAACTTGGTTTCCACCCCATCAACGGAAATATATTGCTGATCCAGATATCGGAGCAGTGCCTGAGCCATCGTCAGTCTAATGGTTGTCATGGAATGATCATCTCCCTTCCCTTTACCGGTTAAGCGCTTAATCTACGTTAAGTTTAAGCGCCTTACCCCTAAAGGTTAAGCGCTTAATTGATATAGTATTACAGGCTAAAGGATTAGGCAAGATATTTTTGTAAGCGTTTTACAAAACGGCGAATAAACATAGCTTTATCAATGTGGTACTGTGTATTATCCCACTGTTAATAAAGCTATGATCCGGTAAATTAATAGTATTGGAGTGAATGTTCAGATGCCGATAGAAACGTAAAAAAACACAAAAAAAAGAGACGGCAGAAACCATCTCCTTTTTTTGTTTCTATAAAGCGGGTGATGGGAATCGAACCCACGCTATTAGCTTGGAAGGCTAAAGTTCTACCATTGAACTACACCCGCATGTAAAAATCGGGATGACACGATTTGAACATGCGACCCCCTGGTCCCAAACCAGGTGCTCTACCAAGCTGAGCTACATCCCGTTATCTATACCGGCGAGAGGACTCGAACCTCCACGGTTTCCCACTCGATTTTGAGTCGAGCGCGTCTGCCATTCCGCCACGCCGGCATATAAAGTTATAAATGGCGCGCCCTGAGAGATTCGAACTCCCGGCCTTTTGATTCGTAGTCAAACGCTCTATCCAGCTGAGCTAAGGGCGCAAAATATTGGAGCGGAAGACGGGAATCGAACCCGCGACCCTCGCCTTGGCAAGGCGATGCTCTACCGCTGAGCCACTTCCGCATATAAGGGATGCGCGTGGAGGGACTTGAACCCCCACGTCAAAGACGCTAGATCCTAAGTCTAGTGCGTCTGCCAATTCCGCCACACGCGCATATAATGGTGAGTCATGAAGGGCTCGAACCTTCGACACCCTGATTAAAAGTCAGGTGCTCTACCAACTGAGCTAATGACTCGAAAAACTGGTGGAGGATGATGGATTCGAACCACCGAACCCGTACGGGAGCAGATTTACAGTCTGATGCGTTTGGCCGCTTCGCTAATCCTCCAGGATTACATGGTGCCGGCGAGAGGACTTGAACCCCCAACCTACTGATTACAAGTCAGTTGCTCTACCAGTTGAGCTACACCGGCATATTAAGTTGTGATAAATGGTGGCTCGGGACGGAATCGAACCGCCGACACGAGGATTTTCAGTCCTCTGCTCTACCGACTGAGCTACCGAGCCACGATAAAGTTTAATCTTGGAACGTTACACTTTATCTAGGGCGTTCGGTGCCATATTGCAGATTAAGTGAACAACTTCCTCATGTAAAGATTAAAATGGCGGAACCGACGGGATACTCTCACTTCGTTCGAGACTGCGAAGCTTATGCTCTCGAAGTGTATGCTCCGACGAACCCAAAAACGGATTCTCATCCCTGAAGCAAAATTAAGATGGCGGAACCGACGGGATTCGAACCCGCGATCTCCTGCGTGACAGGCAGGCATGTTAGGCCAACTACACCACGGTTCCAGATCACTTTCTTGAA
>NZ_FOBD01000032.1 GCF_900109515.1 Paenibacillus sp. OK003
GACGTTTTCAAGCCAAACTCAAACAGCGCGCACCGATTGAATATCGATGCGCACTGGCAGCATAGCTTTTTTTATCTGTCTACTTGACAGGGGTAAGACCAATTTTCGGACGGTTTTTTTGTGTTTTTACTGAGTCCTACTAATGCGAAACCGTATTGGCCATGCTTAATTCATTTTGGCACTACAGAGTCCGACAAGCGAATGTGTAAGGTGGCAGAAACACTATCTCAAGCCTATCTTTCTGTTTATCCAAAAAAAACAGGTATAGATATAACTGCTCACCGTCATTCGGCTTGTTTCATAGCTGATGTTAATTTTTCCAGTTCATTATGATTCTCCATAGCAGTTTTCAACTGTCCATCATTGATCTATTTCTTATTTAAAAAATGGTAAATCCACCCTGTTGGAGTCTGCTAAGAACTTTAATTCAACTTATACAGTTAACGCTATTATGTGACCTACTTTTGTTAAAACGAAAAAATTTACTTCACTTCCTCAATTTTCGTGATAACTGATAAAATTAGGTGAAAATACTCAATTACATAATTCAAACGTCCTGATTTGTCTAAAAAATACATTTTAGATCGTATTTATGCTATAGTTATATTGTAAGCGTTTTAAAAATAATTTAGAGAGGAGGATTTCGTTCTTCATTAAAATAAAAGAAGTATGGGGATACATATAACAACTTAGAAAACACTAAAATTGAGGAGTAGGTTCCCATGAAAAACTATCATCGAATTATAATTTGGGTAGATCTAATATTAATGTTTATTTGCGGTTATTTTTATACTTTTTTTGGAATCAAAGAAGATAAGAAAGAATACTTCTTTTTAGCAGGTATGTTTGTATTTATCTTGATACTTGATGTTATTAGAAGGTTAAAGAAAATAAAAGAACATAAAGAAGGATGATATAAATTGTCTATTAAACAAAAAGCAACTAAACTACTCTCTACTGTAATGGCAGCAACATTAATTGCAACATTTTATCCATCAACAATTCATGCACAAGAAAATAATCCATATGAGGTTATAATTAATGATAATAAACAAGTTGTCATTAATCATGATACAAATCAGAGTGTATCACTCGAATTCACAAATGACGAAAAAACAGAAGGCATCTGGACAGGCGCTAACGGTGTAACGCAACAATATAAAAAAGATGCTAACGGAAGCATTTATTTAGATGGTGTAATGGTTGTTGAGGCTGTTAGAGAATACAGAAAGACAAATTCCTTGAATTCAGCCGCAGCAACAAGTTGGACATATGTTACAACATTTAAAACAAAACAGAGTAATTTAAACAACGCCGGAGATGCTGCTCTGTTAATCATAGGACTTGTGCCGGGTATGGGAACAGTAGCTGTAGTAATAGGGGCTATCAATCTTGCTAAAAGAGCTGGAGCAAGTGAAGTTTATATAAAAATTGATCAATATATTAGCCATGATTATAGAAATGTTAAAAATGTTACTTACTATTACTCTGATGCTAATTACTCTAAACTTATCACTAGCCATGAGGCTATAAAAAGTACTTTTTAAAAATAATTAGTTATATAGTAAGACAGACTATCACGTTATGTTAGAAAAGGGAGAACGAAATTTTCGTTCTCCCTTTCGTAGTTTCACAAAAATCCTGTGCATAATTTATCCTTAGAAAGCTATAAAGATAGCAACAAAATAAGGGTAATTAGGTTAGAAATAATTTGGGAAGCAGTCTAGAAATGAACCCACGTACCTCAGGCCCCTAACTTTTGGCCAGCGCGGCAGCTAAAACAATGTAATAAAGATACAAATACGGGACACCATTAAGCAACTTAATCTTCAAATATTAATTCATCTAACTATCCGAGAGAATAATCATGCCAAAAGGTCAAAAAAAGGGGGCCGACAAAATTTGAAGTACAAGTCCCCTAGGGAAATCATGTGAGCTTGGGGTTCGCACCTTTATTTCAGCCCAAAATCTAACGCCGTTCCACCAGACGCGACGTCTGCTTCAAATCCTCAATCCGCCCTGCACCAATGCCAAACATCACGGTACGCAGCTCGAATTCGACCTGCTCCAACCGCTCATTCAGCGCATCATCGGAAGCGACCGCAGATTCCAGCAAAGATCGCCCGAAACCGGCCAGGTCTGCACCAAGCGCCAGCGCTTTGGCCGCATCCACGCCAGTGTACAATCCACCGCTGCCAATCAGAACACCTCCGGGGTTTACCACTCTGACTTCCTGAATACACTCCGCTGTAGGAATACCCCAGTCTGCAAAAGCTTCTGCTGCCGCACGACGTACCGGATTCGAATTTCGGAACTTCTCGACCTGCACCCAGCTGGTGCCACCTGCCCCGGCTACATCGATAAAAGCCACACCTGCTTCATATAATCGCTGCGCTGTCACTCCATCGATGCCAAAACCCACTTCTTTCACGCCAACAGGCACATCCAATTGACGGCACAGCTCCTCGATCCGATGAAATAATCCGCTAAAATCCGTATTGCCTTCAGGTTGAAAGATCTCCTGCAAGCTGTTCAAATGCAGCACCAGCATATCTGCGCCAGCAATCTCAACGGCCCGCTGGAAATCAGCAGTGTTGAAGCCGTAATTCAGCTGCACCACGCCAAGGTTCGCGATGACCGGAATATCCGGTGCCCAGCGCCGCACATCAAAGGTCGTTGCCAGCTCCGGCTGTTCCACGGCAGCCCGAATCGAACCTACGCCGAGTGCCCAGCCTCGGGCGTTCGCCACACGGGCAAGCCGCTCATTGATGGCGCCCGTTGTTTTGCTTCCACCCGTCATCGAACTGATGAGCAGGGGTGTGCGCACCCTTTTGCCAATAAACGCAGTCTCCAGACTTACCTCTTCAAAATTCAATTCAGGTAACGGGTTATGACGAAAAGCATACCGCTCCATTCCGCTGGTTACCCCTTCTCCTGCCACATTCTCTTCAAGACAGAGGCGCACATGCTCCAGCTTACGTTCCCCCGTAGCCACCTCGGGAAGCAGCCGCTCGCGGGCTCGCTCTTGTTCATTCATGATGAGACCTCCTTATGTGAGAATAGTGCTGATGGACAGGATCATTGCCGGTTTGGGCTAGGTTCCGTTCAGGATGTTGACCAATGCAGCAGAGAGATTCTCAGAAATATTAATTCTTATTATGTAACGTACAAACGTATGATTTGGATCTATATTATAAATGATATTTACATACAACGCGTCAACTCTACCCAGTATAACGTTCCGGCCCAGCAATGGAAAGGGTGCCCCGAAACCCAACAATAACTTGAATTTCGAGGCCTAATTCATATTGGCTACTCAGATATTTGAAGGTTGGGTCTGTCATTCTGTTATACGAATTGCTTCTATAACTTACGTTACGATTTCCGATGCAAGCTGCGCGCCAACAAGCTGCCCGGACAATGTCACAATCGGTGTTCCGCCTCCCGGATGCGTCGTTCCGCCCACGTACCACAGCCCTTGTACATCCTTGCTTTTGTTGCCGGGACGCATGAAGGTCTGCTTCACCGAATTGGATGAGATGCCGTAGATCGACCCTTGATGGGCGAGTGTATCCCGTTCTATATGCTGTGGTGTGTACCGGATCAGCACATCCGACTGCTTCAATCCCGTAATGCCACGCTCGGCCAGCTTGTCCAACACCAATTCGCCATAACGGTCCATCTGCTCATCCCAATGCCAGGAGTCCGACAAATACGGAGCGTTCACCAGAATGAACAGATTGCTCGCTCCTGTCGGAGCCATACCCGCTTCCGAATAACCCGAATAACAGATGTAGATCGTAGGGTCGGCAGGCATTTTTCGGTCACTGAAAATATGGTCAAACTCAGGTTCATACCGTTCCGGGAAAAAGACGGTATGGTGCAGCAGGGATTCATACTTTCTCCGCACACCAGCCAATGTTACGAACCCGGATATCGACGGCTCATACTTGCGAATTCGCTCATCGCTCATCTGTTTGCGATGCTCTGGCGCAAGCAGCAGCCGATTGACGCTCAGCACATCTCCATTGGCAACGACCTGATCGGCTTCCCGGAAGCCCTGATCCGTATCCACACCTGCCACTTTACCATGTCTGACAACAATTTGCCGGACTTCGATGCCAGTAACGATCTGCACCCCTTTTTCCTCTGCAAGCCGTGTCATGGCATCTATGAGTTGATAGGTTCCACCCTTCACCCCATAGACACCCTCTTCTGCTTCCACATGGCCCATCATGGCAAAGATCGAAGGCGCCTGATATGGCGATGACCCCACATAGGTTGCGTACCGACCGAACATCGCAAGGGTATGGGGATGTTGGAAATAAGAACGCAGCAGCTTATCCAGCTTCACTGTAGGCCGTACACGCAGCAGACTGCGCAGCATTCGAAGATTATATTTATCCTTACGCGACAACAGCAGCTTTCCAAGAAAATGACGATTGGCTTCCGCATAGAGCGCAGCAGACTCGTCCATAAATGCATCATAACGAGCCGCATCCTCCAGGCTGTAGGCAGCAATCTGCTCCTTCATCCTCTCTCGATTGCCCGACAAATCGACCACGGTCCCATCTGCAAATATATTACGTGTACGTGGTTCCAGCTCATATAGCTGCACGTAATCTTCCATCACCACACCAGCTTGATCGAAGACGGAACGGAAGCTTGCGGGCATCGTGATCGTACTTGGCCCTCGGTCAAAATGATATCCATCCTGCTCAATCTGTTGCAGCTTTCCACCGACCCGCTCCTGCCGCTCCAGAATGGTGACCCGTACGCCCTGCGAAGCTAGCCGAATGGCACACGATAGACCTCCAAATCCTGCTCCGATAATAATGACGTTACCCTTCAACTGTACCGCCTACCTTTCCATACATACCCCTTGCCGGAACGGCCTGCCTGCCAGGAAGCGATGCCGATCGCAATGACACAGGCCATACTTATCGGTTGCAGGAAAGCAAGCCACCAGGGTTGTCCTCCAGCGTGATCCGATACCCTTTTGACTGCCATCCCGAGCACGGTTCCCACAAGACCATAGATGATGGACGTAGAATTGCCCGCCAACAAACCGATCATCAGACCGAGCGGAGGAACAATATACATGACTGTATACATCAGCATCGTGCCTAACAGCAGCACATCTTTGCGCCCCATGCCTTCGTACATGTTTTTCTTATACCCGTTCCACACTTCTGCACCATTCTGGTACATGCGCGTATTTGTCACATCATGAACATCGGCCAGCATGACTGGATGTCCCGCACGCTTAACCGCCTTCGCCAGACTCATGTCATCGACCAGATCAGCCTGGATTGCAGCATGTCCACCAGAGGCCTTATAACTGGAACGATGAATGAGCAAAAACGCCCCAGTAGCGGCTACAAACATCGGATTAGATGATCTGCGTATCATGAAAATGGGAAGATGACTGATGATGGTGAACACCATCATAGGCACAACGAGCTTTTCCATCCAGGTCTTCGTCACCTGATAGGGGAATCCCGTTACGAGGCCGCCGCCCTGCTCACACCCCGCAGTAATAGTCTGCCGGATGGCTTGCGGTTCTAAGCGCACATCGGCATCCACGAACATAAACCATTCACCCTTGGCCTCCTGCACCAGTCGGTGACAGGCATGAGATTTCCCCATCCAGCCTGCGGGCAGCTCCACACCATGCAGCAGGCGCACACGTGGATCACGATCGGCAATCCCCTGAACTATGGCTGCTGTCTCATCTTCGGAGCGATCATCCAGCACCAGTACTTCCATCCGAAATCCGGATGTATCGCTGGCAAGCACACTTTCCAGACATCCTTGAATGTGCAGTTTCTCGTTGCGGGCAGGAATCAGCACAGAGACCAGCATATCCCTGTCCTTCAATCCGTCTGCGTTGAATGAACGCACTTTAGGCAGACAGGAAATGTTCCATATTGCAAACATCAACTGAACGCCCAATACACAAGTCAGTATAATCCATCCTATTTCAGATGCACTCATCGCTAACGGTTCACCCGCTTTCGTGCCGCATCGTATTTTTCACTCGTAGAACGCACATGGCGGATTAGTGGAAAAGCACCCGGCAAACTGCCCTGCCCGATGCGTACCAGCTCTGATTTATGGTCATTCAACTGCTGCTCTAGCACCCTGCTCAATCTGGTCGCAATCTCTTCACTCTTCCATGTCTTCCAATCCTCTACCACAGGCGTACCCACCTGCATCGATACTTCCGGCAAATCATGTTGAACCATGCCATGACACAAAGTCACAGGTACAGCTACGGCGCGCGGGGAGCGGCGAAGCAGCAGACCAATGCCTGGACGAAACTCGATTGGCCTGGCATCCTGATGCAGAATTTCCCCTTGGGGAAAGATCCAGACCCTTTTACCGGAGTGAAGCAGCTCGGTCGTATATTGCAAGGAGGTTCGAATGCTGGATGCATTCTCCTTGCTGATTGAATATGCGCCAAGTTTGCGGAAAAAGGCATATTGTCGCAGCTGCTCTTCTTCCATCATGACATAATGATCGCCACGGGAAGTCTGCTGCGATGCATGATAGAGCAGCAGACCATCCCACCACGAGCTGTGGTTCATGAAATAGATGACTGGTTGATCCGGTTCCATGGGTGAGCCATTGTTCGGGAGAAGCGGGTCCAGTGACCCTGATAACGTAAACGAGCGAAAACGTCTCCGCAGCAAATAATAATGATTGTATAAGGAAAAAATCCGGTTAAATGGTTTTGATTTTACGGCGCGAATCATATAGCCAGCTCCCCTCAGCAAGAAGCACACCCACAATAGCAATGATGAAGCTGCCCGTAATTCCTTCTTTGAGAGCTAACAACCCAAACAAAAGAATAAACAGCTGATATAACCATTTTGAACGAAGCAATGAGCTTCGATCTGAAGGCATTGCCGGAAGAAACAAGGAGAGGAACGCTCCCATTACAAACCAGCTTATGTAATTGGTCCAGGGCACACCGTAGAATCCACCTGGGGCTTGCCATTGCCAGAATCCTCTGGCATGCGCAACCGGGTCCAGCACCAGATCGAGCACGATGGCCCAAAATCCGGTCTTAACTGCCCGAATCAGCTTGCCAGTCCAGGTCGATCCACCGCCACTGAGCAGAGCCGAGTTACCAACCACGGCAATCCAGGCGAAGCCTAATGTAACGGGTACACTGAACAGGTGGATTCCGAAGAAGTCCGAATACGAATACTCGCCAAAGGGCCAGTGTGTATGCACGCCGACCCATTCCACCCCCATGCCGCCCAGCCATATAATAACGGAAACCAGCCAAAGTCCAGGTTTCATCCAAATGACTGAATGGTCGGATAACCCTGTCCGTTTCCGTCCTTGATATATCAGATCCAGCACATACAGTGCATAGAAGATTAGAAACAAACCGTTGGAGAAGGACAGTACATCCGGAACACCGATCGTCAGCATCAGTACCGCTCCGATGAAGTACCACGCCCAGTACAGGCCCTGAACCATCAGGATACCGCCGTGCGGGAAGCATGGTAAGCCAGCATTGGATAACGTTTCACAATAGCACCCAGCATCTCCAGTTTCAGTTCATCACTAACAAAGGCACGCTTCGTATACACGTCATAGTCGTTGCGCTCAACCGCATGCAGAATGGTCGAATAAAAGGCTGCCGCCAGCTCAATCGCAAATGCACTCTCGATTGGATACGTATCCAGGCGGTCCATACCGATACGGAACCAGCCCAGCGCAGCTGTTTTTAGTTCATGGATAATAGCTTTAAACCTTTCGTCAACCACACCGTTAGCCCAATCCTGTTCGGAATATCCATGCTTCTCCATCAACTCCAGCGGAACATAGCGGCGGGCTCTTGCCCGGTCTTCGCCCACATCACGGATAATATTGACGATCTGCATACCTTTGCCCAGCGCAATCCCGTTGATTGCGACTTCCGCGCCGTTATCATCCCGCAATACAGGCAGCAGCATCTCACCCACGGTTCCGGCAACCAGATAACAATAATGCTCCAGTTCCTCCATCGTTGTATAATGCGTGACTTTAAGATCAGTCAACTGTCCGTCCATTTGACGGAAGAAAGGCCCTTTGTCCAAATGAGGGAAGCTTGTAAACAGCCATCGTAATGCCGGCCAAATAAAATGCCCTTCCGCTTCTTCCAACTGATTGAACAGATGGCGGATTTCATGAATCGTATAGGGCGACTGCTCCGGTTCATCCACACTGTCATCGATCATGCGGCAAAAGGCATAGATCACGTACACGGCCTCGCGGCGTGGGCTGGGCAGACCTCTGAAGGCTTGATAAAAAGATGACGAGCCCTTTTGCATTAATTCCTCACACTTGTTCAAAATCGCTTCATTCATGTTTCCATCTCCTTCGTGAGTAGATTCACTGCCATCCGTGCACTTTGCATCACAATAGGAACCCCGCCTCCTGGATGTACAGACGCTCCTGCCGCATATAGTCCCCGAATTGCCGGGAACGGCTTCGGTTGTGGACGATATACACCGGATTGAAACAGTACAGGTGCGATGCCAAAGCTGCCGCCGCCGTACAGCCCGTCACGCTCAGCGTCAGCGGGAGTACGTATTTTTTGCCACCTGATCGCTTCACGGAGTCCCGGAAATCCACGTTGTTCCGCTTCTTCCAACACTCGTTCTGCCAGTACCTCGCTCTCCCGAGACCAGTCGACACCATCGGCATCCGGCACTGGAATGAGGAAGTACAACACACTCTGACCTGGCGGAGCTGCTGTCTCGTCCAATGCAGCCGGATTGAATACATAAAAAGAGGACTTCGCCGGAATGCGGCGCTGGTCGAACACTTCCCGCAGACTGCCGTCCAGACTAGGAGGCAGGAAAAACTGATGCGTTGTTGCATCCTCCCAGGTTTTGTCTACGCCCGCATAGATCAATACACATCCCGATGAGGGACGATATGGCTTTCGTTTACGTGAAACTTCAGGCGTCTGACCCAGCAGATCCGACAGGTGGGGGAAATCGCCATTGTAGATAACTGCATCCACATTTTCTGCGCCTGCGGCAGTTTCTATACCTTCGCACACACCATTTTTAATATTCAGTCCCGTCACTTCCGTGTTCAGCACCACGCGACCACCACGTGATATCAGTTCCTGTTCCAGTATGGCAGGTAATGCAGCATAGCCACCCTTCACCATCCAGATGCCGTATTCATGCTCTGCATAAGGAAGCAGGGAGTAAATACCCGGCGTACCGAAGGGAGAGCCCCCAATATAGAGACTTTGCAGCGAATAGGCATCCAACAGTTCCTCATGCTGAAAATAATCACCAACAGCCTTCCGTACACTTTTGTGAGCACGTAATCGGCCCATTAGGGACATCAGAGAGGGAGTGAAGAAATCCCGTTTTCGCGGAAAAGCTCGTTCCAGAAAAGCAGCCCGTCCCGCCGGAAACAGCGTGTCCATATCATTCATAAATTTCGAGAATCCCTGGCTTTCTCCAGGGAAGAGACGTTCAATCTCTTCGGCCTGCTGTTCACGTGCCGTCATTTTGGTCATCACACGTCCGCTGCTGTAATGAACCCTGTACAATGGATCACAACGCAGCAGCTCAATCTTCGAACGATCCACACCCGCTTCCTCCAAAATGCCAAGCAGCATCTCGGGCAGAAGTACGATGGTCGGGCCTTGATCGATCCGATAGTCCCCTTCCTGCTCGTAGCCGATACGACCTCCAACTCTGGAACCCCGTTCGTATACCGTTACATCCCAGCCCTGTTTATTCAACAGCAACGCTGAAGTCAGTCCACCAATGCCTGCACCTACGATGGCAGCCCTTTTCATGAATGGCCTCCCGCTTCCGCCGTTTTCACATACGAGGATGGTTTCGAGCGCTTGCGAGCGTCCTCTTCCTGGATCAGCTTCACGCTAATCCGAGCCGATTCAAAGATGGTCGGCAGCCCACTGCCCGGATGCGTTCCGCCGCCTACCAGCCATACTCTTTTTAACTCTTCAAACTGGTTATGCGGCCGCAGATACATCATCTGCCCAAGGTTATGAGCCATATTAAATGTTGCTCCGCGGTATACGTCGAGTTCATTTTGCCAATCCAACGGTGTAAACATCATGGATTCTTCAATACGGCTGCGGATGTCTGCCAACTCAGGAATCGATTCCATCCGCTTCATCATCGCCTCCCGCACATTCTCACGTTCTACCTCCCAATCGATGTCTCCAGTCAGGTTCGGTGTAGGCATGAGAACATATAAAGCAGATTTTCCTTCCGGTGCGAGCGTCGAATCGAGTCTGGAAGGGTTATGAATATAGAGAGATGGATCTGCAGACAACACTTTATGCTTCGTAATCTCGTCGACGTTCAGTCGATAGTCCTCGGGAAAATAGATGGAATGGTGCGGCAGATCCACATCACCGTCTACGCCCAGATACAACATCGCTGTGGAGCAGGAGAACTTCTTGCGTTTCATTTTCTCGGGTGTATATTTCTTGAGTACTCCTGGCTCAAACAGATGATTCACCGCATGCGCGAAGTCTGCATTAACAACGACATGATCCGCTTCAACACGCTCGCCATTCTCAAGCAAAACGCCTTCTGCACGGCCATTGCGAACAATGACCTGTTTAACCGGACAGGATGTATGTATTCTTCCTCCATATTCTTCAACTACATCAGCCATGGCTTGAAATACGCGATTGACGCCGCCAATAGGGTGAAATAATCCATAATGGTGCTCAATAAACGACAAAATCGTAAACGTACCCGGGCAATCCCAGGCAGACATGCCAAGGTATTTGGATTGGAATGTGAATGCCCAGCGCAAGCGCTCATCTGTGAAATAGCGGGACAGAATGCCATAGACTGTATTGTTAATATCCAGTTTCGGCAGTGCGGATATGGCGTCTTTTCTCAAATAATCGGCCAGTTTCCCGAAAGGCCTGCGCAGCAAAGGCATAACTTTGCCAAACTTCACTTCCTCTTCCTGCATGAACCGAAGGTAATTGTCCTCGTTGCCGGGGAAAAGCTCCTTGATCTGTGCGGCTGTATCTTCACGATTACGAGAAGGCGTAAACACCTTATCGCCAAAGTTCAGGGCATACAACGGAGTCAGCTCTTTCATCTCCACATAGTCGGCTAGCTTGCGTCCTACAACGTCGAACATCTCTTCAATCAACTGCGGCATCATCAAAAATGTGGCACCACGGTCGAATCGATATTCGCCCAGCTCCAGTCTGGCAGAACGCCCCCCGATGACTGGCTGTTTCTCATATATATCTACTTCGTACCCCTGGCCGGACAATAACATCGCGGCTGCAAGTCCACCCGGACCTGCACCAATGACAGCTGCACGTTTACGTTGCTGATTCGGTATCATGCCACTCACCTTCCCTATGTTAAGAACTATGTATAGTACTATAGTCTTTAACCTATTATTAAACCGCCCATGAACAGTTCAAGCGGGGAAACGCAAAAACATTATACAAATATAGTACAAATATTATACGACCTATTAAAACAAAAAATGACCAGCTGGTCAAATTCTTTGAAAAGATATTTTGGAATATAAAAAAAACACCCTCTGCGCTCTTGCGTCAAAGGATGTCCTGTATACTCAAACCTATACATTTTATTTTAGAATACATTTAAAAAAAGCATACGAATCAGTATCTCCGCCCAGGCGATGGTTCAACAAAATACTCACGTTCCATCCACGATTGCCAATCCGCTGAATCTTCAGGCATAATCCACTGCGGATATCGAGCGTTCTCTGTACGCTCATAGCCCTTGCCTCCAAGTACAAAGCGCATATGCGGGAACTCGTCCACAATTCGCCCTATGAGTTGATCACACCGCTCAAGGAGTTCGGAACGGGTAACCGATAGACAGACCAATCGGATGTTCTGCTCCCGGATTATTGGGAATAGCCCCTCTTCCGGCGTGTTGGCTCCGAGATAGAGCACTTCCGCACCATTTTTACGCATAAACAGGGAGAATAACAATAATCCCACCTGATGATGTTCCCCTTCCGGGCACAAGGCCAGAACTTTGGGCAGATGCGGATAGATCGGGAACAGATGGAAAAACTGATAAAAGCGCTGTGAGATCAATTGAGTCATAAAATGCTCCTGAGCGACCGAAGCCCGGCCCTGCTCCCATGCATCCCCAACCCGAACCAGAATGGGCACCAGCACATGATAAAACATGGAATCATACCCGTACATCGTGAAGCCAAAATCAATCAGACCATTGGCTCGTTCGCCTTGAAAGTTGTATAGCGAGTCATAGATCTGATCGGCTATACGTACATACGCCTCTTCCAGTGTGGGTACTGGAGGCGTTAATGACGTAGGTAATGCAGCTTCGTTTGAACTGGTTTTGTTGACCTTGAGCATACGTACCGCTTCCGAAATATTCGTCTGGTGCTGCTCCACCTGCTCTTTCAACCAGCGCAGATCTGCAACATTCTCTTCCGTGTACAAGCGATAACCCGATTCCGTCCGCTCAGGGGTGACCGCACTGTACCGATTCTCCCAAGCCCGGAGCGTTACCGTCGGTATACCCAGCATGGCAGCGACTTGTTTGATGGAATACACCTTATTACCCACTTTCTTTCCCGAAATAGCCAGACTTTCGCAGGTTAAACGAACCCTTATCCCGCCCTTCTCAGGTATATGAAAATCCGAACATTCCACAAAAATAATACACTCATTATACACAACGGTCATATGCCTGTCGATTGCATCAATCGAATTGGTTTTGCCTTTCCTGATGACTTAAATAATGCATCAGTCACTCTGCGTCAATGTTGTCGTCCCGGTGGTAATAGAAGTCAGCACGTTCAGAAAGGGGAGTTATTGTTGTTTTCTTATCGCCGCCAGACATCAGACCGCAAAACTTCACGCGGCACATTTCCATACATACGAACAGGCCTCGTACTACTAGTGCTATGGCTCATCGCCGTCATGCTCTACCAGACCTATAAACCGTTACCATCCGGCATTGCCTATGAAAGTCCTGAATACCGTGTGGATCAGGTACAGTTTTTGCATGATCTGACCTATCCATCCGCTGATGGACAGATGGAACACGAACAGCAGATCTTCCAGCGCATGCTTCAGGTTATCGAGGACGCGGAACAATTCGTCGTCGTTGATATGTTTTTATTCAATAACTACCAGCACAAAGGTCAGCAATTTCCACCCATCAGCACAGAGTTTACGGAAACACTGGTTGCCAAAAAACTTCAGAAGCCGGATATGGACATCTGGTTCATTACGGATGAAGTAAACACCAACTATAACTCTGCCCCCAACCCGTTACTGGAGCAGATGAAACAGGCCGGAATTCACGTGGTTATTACAGATGTGGACCCTTTACGTGACTCCACTCCTGTCTACTCCGCAGTCTGGCGCACCTTCTTCCAGTGGTTTGGACAATCCGGGAATGGCTGGATTCCGAACCTGATGGCAACGGATGGACCGGATGTTACTGTGCGTTCCTACCTTAAATTGCTCAATGTGAAGGCCAACCATCGCAAAGTGGTGGTCAGCGAGAAGACGGCTATTGTTTCCTCAGGCAATGTTCATGATGCCAGTGCCTATCATTCGAACATTGCTTTTGAAATAACCGGACCGATCATTGGAGATATCCTCCAGTCCGAGCAAGCCGTACTAAACATCTCGGGTGGAGGTAAAATTCCTTCCTATACAGCTCCTACCACAGACCCGAATAAAGGAGATTTGCGAATTCGCTATCTGACCGAGGGCAAAGTGAATGACGCAGTGCTCCATGAGATTAATCAATCGGCAAAAGGTGATACCTTATGGATGGGCATGTTCTACATCGCTTCACCCAAAGTACTGGATGCCCTGCTCGAAGCCTTGAAACGGGGAACCGAGATACGGCTTGTGCTCGACCCGAACGAAAATGCCTTTGGTCAGGAAAAGACTGGCATTCCCAATCGTCCTGTAGCTGCTGAGTTGCATGATAAATCGGATGGCAAAATCCAAATTCGCTGGTATAACACAACCAAGGAGCAATACCATACCAAGATGATGTACATTGCCAAAGCCACCGGGGATCATATCGTCCTTGGAGGATCAACCAACTTCACCCCTAGAAACATGAATGATTATAATCTGGAAAATGACCTCTGGGTTGCTGCACCACCAGACAACTCATTTACTCATGATGTCGCGAATTATTTTGACCGCATATGGAATAATGAAGATGCCGAGTTCACCCTGAACCTGGATGAATTTCAGGAAAAGACTACATTTTTGAAAGAAATCGTATATAAGCTGCAACTGATTTTGGGTTTAACGACCTTCTAATTGAACATGAAAGCTCAAGCATAAAGCCGCCTGTACACTATCGTGCAGGCGTTTTTTGTGCCTTGACAGCGAATGTAAAATGTGAAAATATAGGTTACCTAACGACCGTTAGGAAGGTGATATTAATGACTGCACATTCGATTCGGGATGCTGCCCTGTTCTACTTTGCAAGAGATGGATATGAAGGAGCCTCCTTAAGAGCTATCGCTGACGAAGTCGGGATTAAAAAACCGTCCATATATGCACATTTTAGCGGCAAGGATGACTTGTTCTTGCACACCCTTGCGCATGCGTTCAAGGAGGTTCAGCGTCGAACGCTGGAATACTTCCGTGATCACGCCGAACTGCCACTGGAGCAGAGGTTGAAGGGTTTGCTGATATGGTTTGAGCAAGAGTATAACTGTAATGCCTCTGCCCGCTTTATGCTGCGTATGTGCTATTTCCCGCCGCTTGCGCTATATAACGAAGTGATGGATCTAGTTTATCCGTTTCTGGACGGGATGGAGCGGTCACTGACACGGCTGCTGCAAAGGGCGACGCGCAAGGGAGAACTACAGGCCGTTCCTGCGGAACAAGCTGCAATTGCCTTTATGACTTTTCTCGATGGCATCACGGTTGAGATTATATATGGAAGTTCACGTCGATACAGAAGACGGATTGAAGCTTCCTGGCCAGTCTACTGGCATGGCATTCATCATCTGAAACAAGAGGCACTGCCCGTTGTTTTGAAAGGAGATTCATCATCATGAACCGCAACTGGTTATATGTTTTTATCGGAGGACTCATTGAGATTGTATGGGTAAGTGGGCTGAAACACGCCTCCAATGTTTGGGAGTGGGCTTTGACGGCCCTGGCCATCATCCTGAGCTTTGGATTAATCATCGCTGCTTCCAAAAGATTGCCTGTGGGTACGGTATATGCCGTATTTACGGGGATTGGTACTGCAGGTACGGTACTGACTGAAATGCTGCTATTTGGTGAAGCATTCTCACTTGCCAAGGTTTTGTTAATCGGTCTGTTGCTATGTGGTGTGATCGGACTGAAACTGGTCACGGATCAACAATCGGCAAAAGGAGGTGAAGCATAATGGCTTGGATGGCAATTGTGGGCGCAGGCATATGTGAAATTTTTGGCGTCATCGGCATTAATGGTGCTTCTACCCGAAAAGGCTGGCCTTATATCGTGCTCATGCTCGTATCGTTCGCATTCAGCTTCTCCCTGTTATCCTACGCGATGACTTCTATTCCCATGGGTACCGCGTATGCGGTGTGGACTGGAATTGGTACGGTAGGCAGTACGTTAACAGGGATGTTCCTGTTCGGTGAGCGGAAGGAAGCCAAGCGGCTGCTGTTTATTGCCATGATTTTGGTGGCGGCAATCGGATTGAAACTGATTACGTAACGTAAATACTTCCATGATGTAAATTCTATAATAAATAAGGGTAAAAAAAGGCGACTTCGATCAGGAAGTCGTCTTTTTGGTATATGATGTTAATAGAGAAACCTCCCTACACTTTGTTACGTAAGAAAGGATGTTCGTGATGATGAAGAAATGGTTCGCGCGTGTGGGTTCTTTTACCGGGTACATCTTCCTGATTGCTGTGGGAGCCTTTTATTTGTTTGCTCTTGTAGCCATCATCCTTCTAGCTATTTACGTCTTTAAGGGCGGAGCATAACATAAACATTTGGAAATCTTGATCATTCATTTTGCTTATTCTTCTTCATTAATATTCAAGCTCATCGTACATACTATGGACATATCGCCCGTTTATACCACCTTTGTAACGTCTATATGTTGCGATCAATTGGCTAGAAATTCTTTATTCCTCTGATGATATGCCCTCTTTTTTTCCATTTTTCTCCCATTTGAATTCCATTGTATTTATCGTTTATACTTGGTTTGACCCTAAAGTCAATTCAAGAACTAGTAAGTTCCGCAGGTGAGGTGGATGTATCGTTAATGAACCCTATCCATGAAATGAATGAGAAGAAAAAGCTCATTATTACCACAGCACTCAAGCTATTCTCGGCCAAAGGCAGTGCCGCAACCTCCATGCAGGAGATTGCAGAGATATGCGGGATGTCGAAAGGCAGCCTCTACCTCATGTTCAAATCCAAAGAGGAATTAGAGGCCAGTACGATGGAGTACTGCATATTCACGCTCATGGACGAAATCTCCCAGATTGAACATGAAGCTGGGCTCACTTCGAGAGAGCGTCTGCACAGGCAGATTGAAACACTGCTTGTCCATGTATCCGAGCTGAAGGAATTTTTACGCGTGCAAATGCGCAGCATGATGATGGATGAAGAGCAGCATCGCAAGGAAAAGTGCAACCCGAAGCAAAAGGATTTGGAGATTCGCACACTGCACTGGTTTAAGGACAAACTGGAGGATCTGTACGGACCGGAGATTGAACCTTATACCGTAGACCTTATTTTGCTCACACATGGTCTATTCCTCTCCTACGTCAAAATCTGGTTTACGGAAATGCCTTCCCTTACCGTGTCCAAGATGGCAAGCAACATGCTGCAAACGATCGATTATGCAGCTCGCGGATTGCTCGATCAACGCCCTGCCCCTTTGGTTCCTTTGGAACATTGGCCAGCATGGAGCAGCGATTCAGATACAGATTCCACAATGATGCGTCATCCTATTCATATCATCAAACAGATGAAGGATATCATCACTTCTGATATGCCTCCAGGGCAATTGCGCAATGACGCGTTGGAGACCATCGCCATCCTGAGACAGGAAATGATGGAATTCACACCGCGACGTGCCATTATCCTGGGCATGATGCGTAATCTGGATCACATTCCTGTCATCCAGCCCTTGCACTCCGAGCTTCAGCACATTATGGATGCCATGTATAGCCGGTTCATCCAGGCTGACTCGTCACAACAATAAAGAAATACAGGGAGAAACAGAGAGGAGAAGAAACCATCGTATGAAAGGGATTATTAATTTTTCACTGAACAACAAGTTTGCGATCTGGATTCTGACCATCATCGTTTCCTTCGCTGGTTTGTACAGCGGGCTGACGATGAAACAGGAGACCATTCCAAACATCAATGTGCCATTCTTGAGTGTTACGGCCATTGATCCAGGGGCAGCTCCAGAGGGTATTGTGGAGGATGTCACCAAACCACTCGAACAGACCTTAAGAAATGTAGAGGGAATTAAGACACTCACCTCTACTTCCATGGAGAATGCTTCTTCCATCACCCTCGAATTTGATTATGGTACCGATCTGGACAACGCTACCGCAGCGGTACGCGAAGCACTGAATGAGGTGCAGTTGCCGGATGGTGTACAGAAGCCTACCATCTCGAAGTTCAGTATCAACTCCTTCCCGGTTGTCTCGCTCAGCTTGTCTGACAAGGACGGCGGCGATCTTGAACAATTGACTCGACTGGTTGAAACGGATATCCAGCCTGCACTCGAAGATATTGACGGTGTAGCTCAAGTCCAAGTTTCCGGCCAATATGTTAAGGAAGTTCAACTGAAGTTTGATCAGAAAAAAATGAACGAACTCGGTTTGACTGAAGATACAGTCAACGGCATCGTTCAAGGCTCTTCTGTCCGTGTACCACTCGGACTGTTCGAACTGGACAAAGCACAGAAAGCTGTTGTTGTTGATGGCAATATCATCGATCTGGATGATTTGAAAAATCTCGCTATTCCGGTTGTACCAAGCGGTGCAGGAGCAGGCAGTGGTTCGGCCACAGCACCACAAGGCGCCGGGGCACAAGCTGGTGGAGCAGCTCAAGGCTCTGCACAAGGTTCTGACCAGGCTGCAGGACAAGCCGCTGGCGGAAATGCCAGTGTGGGCAGCACTTCAGGTGCCGCAAACGCACCTGGAATTCCAACGGTTAAATTAAGCGAGATCGCCAAGATTGAAGTTATTGGTCAGGCGGAATCCATTTCCCGGACAGACGGTAAGGAATCCATCGGGATCTCGATCGTTAAGTCCAATGATGCCAACACCGTTGATGTTGTTAAGGCGGTTAAAGACAAAGCGGAAGAATTACAAACGCAGTTCAAAAACGCCGATTTGACTGTTTTGCTTGACCAAGGTAAACCTATCCAGGACTCCGTAAACACGATGTTGTTCAAAGCGATGTTTGGTGCTTTGTTCGCCATTTTGATCATTCTGTTGTTCCTGCGTGATATTCGCTCCACCATTATTTCCATTATCTCTATCCCGCTCTCCTTGCTCATTGCATTGACAGCACTGAATATGATGGACATTACGCTGAACATGATGACCCTGGGTGCCATGACGGTTGCGATTGGACGGGTTGTCGATGACTCCATCGTTGTTATCGAGAATATCTATCGCAGACTGACACTCAAGGGAGAGAAACTTAAAGGCCGTGATTTGATCCGGGAAGCTACCCGTGAAATGTTCATTCCGATCCTCTCTTCCACGATCGTAACCATTGCGGTATTCCTGCCGCTGGCACTGGTGAGTGGTATGGTCGGTGAGCTGTTCATGCCATTTGCCTTGACCATGGTCTTTGCTTTGCTGGCATCCCTGATTGTGGCTGTTACGATTGTACCGATGCTGGCACATACGCTGTTCCGCAAAGGTCTGAAGAACAAGCAGAATCATGAGGAAAAACCAGGCAAGATGGCGGAGGGTTACAAACGTCTCTTGAACTGGACATTGTCTCACAAACTCATCACCGTCGGCGTTGCTGTATTGCTGCTCGTCGGCAGTTTGTTCCTGTATCCGTTCATCGGTGCAAGTTTCTTGCCGGAACAACAAGATAAATATGTGACCATTACGTATAGCCCGGAAACTGGAGCTTTGCGTGAAGATGTAGAAAAAGAAGCACTCGTAGCCGAGAAATGGTTGCTGAAGCAGCCAGGTCTGGAGAAAATGCAGTATTCCATCGGCGGCAGCAATCCACTGAGCAGCATGGGTGGAGGCAGCTCCAACTCTGCTCTCTTCTATATTGAATATAACGAAGATACGAAAGACTTTACAAAAGTGAAAGAACAGCTTGTGGAAGGTCTGAAGAAAGAAGTTACTGTAGGAACTTGGAATGAGCTTGATATGTCCGGGGGACTGGGAGGCAGCAGCTTGAGCCTTTCCATCTATGGTGACAATGTAGATCAGATCAAACCTGTCTCGGATGAAATTCTGAAGCTGGTTCAAGCAGATACCGAATCTTTTGAAAAAGCCGACACCACACTCTCCGATACCTACGGGCAATACACGCTCGTCGCGGATCAGGAGAAACTGAGCTCGCTGGGTCTGACTGCTGGCCAACTGGCTATGGCATTGAGTCCTGCACAGGAACGGCCTGTACTCACAGAAGTGGATATCGACAACAAAACGTATAAAGTCTATGTAGAGACTGACAAAAAGACATTTACCAGCATTGCTGATATTGAAAACGAAAAAGTCACTTCACCGCTCGGCATCGAAGTACCAATCAAAGATGTCGCCAAAGTGGAAGAAGGCACCTCGCCGAACTCCATCATGCGTATTGACGGTAAGGTTGTCGCACAGGTGACTGCCGACATTCTCGCTTCCGATGTGCAGAAGGCTTCAACCAACCTGCAGGCAAACATCGACAAGCTGGATCTGCCGGATGGTGTGGAAGTGAAATTTGGCGGTACAACCGAACAGATTAATGACACGTTTACCCAGCTCGGTCTCGCCATGGCAGCAGCCATCGCGATTGTGTACTTTGTGCTTGTTGTTACGTTCGGCGGTGGACTGGCGCCATTTGCCATCCTGTTCTCCCTGCCATTTACCGTCATTGGTATTATGGTCGGCCTGTTCGTAGCTGGCGGTACGCTTGACGTATCTGCCATGATGGGTGGACTGATGCTGATCGGGATCGTGGTCACCAATGCCATCGTCCTAATTGACCGTGTTATTCACAAGGAAAAAGAGGGAATGCCTACTCGGGAAGCCTTGCTGGAAGCCGGAGCAACGCGTCTGCGTCCAATTCTGATGACAGCTCTGGCTACCATTGGTGCCTTGCTGCCACTGGTGACAGGACTCGAAGAAAGCGCAGGGATCATCTCGAAAGGTCTCGGAATTACCGTAATCGGCGGTCTGATCAGCTCCACGCTGCTGACTCTGGTTATCGTGCCAATCGTGTATGAGTTCCTGATGAAGTTCAAAAAGAAAAGAATTGAAGATTAATCGACACCTTCTGTTGATCGAATTAAATCATCACTCCGAATTAAGATAATCTTCTAACATAGAACACCCCTTAGTCCACATTAGATATGGTTTGTACATTCTGATCTGCGGCTAAGGGGTGTTTTACATTTACTATCATTTCTTAGCCTCGGTCATAGAAACATCTTGATGTCAGATAGAACTACATAGGAATAATCCATTTTGTTTTATTTCATAAAAAGAAGAGATCCTTTTGTAAAATAAAACAAATGAACGTGAGATTTCAGCCCATCTGCTGTAAACGGACTTATAATCAAAACAAACGCTCTTTAGAAGCCCGACTTACAAAACGGGTATGGAAAACTGCATGTATTTGTGGGAAGGACGGTGATGGTGTGGGGGAAACGACGCTGCATATTCAGATGAGAGACATGCTGAAACGTCCGGTGTTCCGCAAGGCTGAGGTGCTCGCCAGTGAACGGGCCTTGGAGCGATACGTGCGCTGGGTGCACATCATGGAGGTTACCGAAGTAGGCAATTTGCTGAATGGCGGGGAATTGGTGCTAACGACTGGCATTGGCTGGCAGGAGGATGAAAAGCAGGGTCTGTCTTTCCTGCGGCAGTTAATTGCTCGCGGAGCTGCGGGACTGTGTATCGAACTGGGGGCTCACACCAAGTCCCAGCTTGGACCCATGAAGGAGCTTGCAGCCGAAGAGGATTTCCCACTGATCTGGTTCCATGAACAAGTACGTTATATAGATATTACACAGGACCTGCATTTCGCCCTGATTCGCAGCCACCAGCGTATGCTTGCCGAGCTCGATAGCCTCACCACCTCGTTCAACCAACTTCTTTTGAATGGAGACGGTGTACAACCACTGCTCCGACTATTGTCTCGCACAACGGGTTACCCTGTAGCGTTATATCCACTGGATGGGGAAGCAAGTGCCGTTCCCTACTGCCCTCCAGCCCAATTGGAGATTCGTCGGCAGGCGTGGTTGACACGTCGTGGTCATTCGGCCGATGCAGATCATTTGGGAGATCATTTCGTGCAGAGGAATCACTCGGTGCATTCACTGGATGCACTCACCCTGCCTGTTCAGGCGCTTGATTATGTATTTGCCGATCTGGTGCTGATGCTCGATAAGCTGCCGGATCACGATCAGGAGCTGCATAACAGACCTTCTGATGAGTTCATCATCCAGGCACTGGAACGTTGTGCAGCCGCCATTGCTCAGGACTGGATGCGCACCAAATACATGGAGGAAAAACGACGCTACAAGGAAGATATGTGGGTCATTGACTGGCTTAACGGACATCATTCTGCAAAAGAAATTCATGAATATGTATCTGCTGCCAATGCCCAGCTTGCTTCTGGAAAAGGTACTGTCATTTTGTTCGATAGCAATCCCGGCTATACTGACAGTCTCAAGCTGCAGAAACTGCTGATTCAACGCAACATCGTTGCCCGTTCCGTGTTCTCGCGGGAAGGATTCGCCCTGTACAGCACGGTTCTAAACCACCAGATCATTCTGATTATTGTTGACCCATTGCCTGGATCTCAGCGAAAAAGCAGTCTTTGGCGCTGCATTGAACAGTTGCAGCAGCATGAACAGGAACAGACCCATCGCCTCTTCTCGGGTCTGTTCGGCATCGGTCACAGCTGTGCTGATCTATCACGTCTGAAAGACAGCCTTGAGGCAGCCAAGGATACCCTGCGCATACAGAAGGACATCGGTGTGATGCAGCAGCCCTTTTACAGCAATCTTCACTGTTATCGCATTATAGCCAGCATGAAGCAGAGCGGCAGTCTGGATGACTTCATTGAAGAATATCTCGGGCCAGTCATTCGTTATGATGCCGAAAAAGGCGGCCAGTTGTTGCGTACGCTTAAACAATATTTTATTCTGTGCTGCTCCAAGCAGGAGACGGCCACGGCTTTGTTTATCGTCCGACAGACGTTATATCACAGATTGCACAAAATTGAGACACTCCTGGGTGATGACTATACCCTCCCCGAGAAACGCGTCGCCATCGAACTGGCCATCTATGCATATGAATACGTTCATGGACCACTCGCGTGACCTTCTACGCTCCTTTTTGCTCCTGAAGCTGCCTGATCAGGATATGACTGAACCACTTCCGCCCAGATGCCGTACCCACATATTGCTCCTGCTTCTCTCCGGGAAGGTCGGGGTGCCCCCACACGACATGAGCACCCTCCAGATGTTCCCGAACGGCATAAATACGATAACCCTGCGCCACCATTCGTTCAATCGCTATCTTTTCCGCTTCAAATACATCATGGTCCGACATCAGCTTCACCCTCCATTCACTGCCGTCACAGGCTGTTTTACAGGTAATGGTACACCAGCATCATATTTGTCACGCTTCACATATCGACCCGCGCCTGCCACTCCGGCAAACTGCCGGTCCCGAATCACATATTCCCCGCGGCACAGCACTGTCACCGGACATCCCTGAATCTGCATGCCTTCAAAGGCGCTATAGTCCACATTCATATGGTGGGTAGCTGCCGAAATCACCCTTGAGATCGATGGGTCAAAAATGACGATATCCGCATCTGTCCCCACAGCAAGCGTTCCTTTCTGCGGAAATAAACCAAATAGCTTGCTTGCCCGTGTAGAGCATAAATCCACCCACTGATTCAGCGAAATCCGACCCTTCATTACCCCTTCGGAATATAAAATGCTCAGCCGATCCTCAATGACAGGTCCGCCATTTGGAATTTTGCTGAAATCTTCCCGCCCCAGATCCTTCTGTCCCTTGAAGTTAAATGAACAATGATCCGAGCCAATGGTCTGCAATTGACCGTTCTTGAGTGCATTCCACAGCACTTCCTGATGATGGACTTCACGCAGCGGTGGAGACCAGACATACTTTGCGCCTTCAAAATCAGGTTGATCCATCTTCGATAGATCCAGAGTTAAGTATTGCGGGCAGGTCTCGCCCCAGATTCGATAACCCATGTCTCGCATACGCGCGATCTGTTCCACGGCCTCGGCACAGGTCACGTGCACCACATAGAGCTGTGAATCGGCAAGTGCTGCCAATCGGGCCGCACGTCCTGTAGCCTCACCCTCCAGAATGGATGGTCGGGTAAGCGCATGGTGGATCGGTTCTGTTCTCCCATCCGCCAGGGCCTGCCGGACCAGCAGATCAATAACATCGCCGTTCTCGGCATGTACCATGACGAGTGCGCCGTACTCTTTGGCCTTTTGCAGCGTCTGAAAGAGAATGCCGTCATCGGCCTGGAACTGATTTTTATAAGCCATGAACACCTTGAAGGAAGACACACCCTCTTCTTCAATGATCTGTGGCAGTTCCTCCAGCACCTGATCATTCATCTCGCCAATCATCAAATGAAACCCGTAATCAATGGCGGCTTTGCCCTCGGCTTTGGCATGCCATTCCTGAAGGGATTCCAGCAAAGGTCGGCCTTTTTGCGTCAAACAGAAATCAATGACCGTCGTTGTGCCACCGAAGGCAGCAGCTGCGGTACCCGTTGCAAAATCATCCGCCGTCACTGTTCCGCCGAACGGCATATCCAGATGAGTATGCGGATCAATCCCGCCAGGGATGACATAACAGCCGGACGCATCCACAACCTCCGTTCGTTCATCCGGCACAAGTCCCATGCCAATCTGCACAATCTTTCCATTTTCAATGTAGATATCCGCTTCAAACGTATCCGACGCCGCGACCAACATTCCATTACGAATCAATTTGCGGGTACTCATGATATCGCCTCCTTGGTGGATTGATCTCTGGCCGATTGCAGCAGGGCAATCGCAGACTGACGGTCATTCCAGGTTAACGGTTCCTGTTTATGTGCGATCTCTACCATCTCAATTGCGCCGTCCACCGGACAGACAATCGAGCACAGATTACATCCGACGCAATCTTCCTCAACGACCTCCAGATACGAGCCAGAGGGGTCAGACAACATATCAATACATTGATGTGAGGTGTCTTCGCAGGCGATATGGCATTTGTTGCAATTGATGCAGACATCGCGGTTGATGCGGGCTACCACTTTGTAATTCAAATCGAGATTGCCCCAATCGGAATAACGCGGAACCGTTTGGCCAATCAATTCAGATACACTTCCCAGACCTTTCTCATCCAGATAGTCGTTCAAGCCATCGATCATCTCCTCCACGATACGAAAGCCATGATGCATAGCTGCGGTGCATACCTGAACCCCCGTCGCACCCATAAGTAAAAACTCTGCAGTATCCCGCCAATCGGATATGCCTCCGATACCGGAGATGGGCACCCCAACTGCCGGATTGCGCGCACACTCGGCAACCATGTTCAGGGCAATCGGCTTCACAGCCGGACCGCAGTAGCCGCCATGCGCCCCTTTGCCACCTACATGAGGCACAGTATTCCAGGAATCGAGATCCACACCCGCCAGGGAGTTGATCGTATTAATCAGAGAAATCGCATCCGCACCGCCACGTACGGCCGCCCGGGCAGTCGCCGTAATATCGGTGATATTAGGCGTTAGCTTTACAATGACAGGTGTGGTTGCCACTTCCTTCACCCACATCGTCTGTAATTCAACCAGATCCGGTTGCTGACCAGACGCTGCTCCCATACCACGCTCGGCCATGCCGTGCGGACATCCAAAGTTCAGCTCCAGCCCGTCTACGCCGACAGCTTCGACTTTCTTCACAATCTCATGCCACTTCTCCCGTTTCGGTTCAACCATGAGTGAAGCAACCACTGCCCGATCCGGGAAACGCCTTTTGGTCTCGGCAATTTCCCGCAGATTCACCTCGAGTGGACGGTCGGATATTAACTCAATATTGTTAAAACCCGCGACGCGCTGCCCACCAAAATGAACGGCTGCAAAACGCGAAGAGGTATTAATGATCGGCTCGCCCAACGTCTTCCAGACGGCACCACCCCAGCCTGCTTCAAAGGCGCGCTGAACCTGATATCCGGTATTGGTCGGCGGCGCAGAGGCCAGCCAGAATGGATTGGGCGATCGAATACCTGCCAGATTAATGGATAAGTCAGCCATAACGATCCCTCCTTGGTGTGGTTTGAACTCACAATGGTGTTTGTTTGAACTTCACAAGATAGACTGGAATCTCACGTATTGCTCAGGAATTCTGCGTAGTAATGGTGTTTCTGGATAGCACCTAAATTCTAACGAACCGCAGACCTCTTATTTGACTCATATGTGGTGAATTCAAAATCTAAGGAATCGTAGAAGTCTTATATTGCTGTAATAACTCATTTCGGCTTTATTCCAACGGTTTTTTATCAAAATAGGACGTGTGAGATTCATTAGATTTTTCAATCCTTCATCATCGCCACTATAAGATGTGTGGAGTTCGTCAGCGCGTCAGAAACACGAGAATTTGATGCACACCCACACCTCTTGCTTAGCTTTATTCCACTGTCACTCCCGCTGTCCCCTTGCGCTCTCCCACCCGTACTCTCTCCTTGCACCCTTTCATTGCACGCTTTCCGTGCAATCTCCACTTTCCCTTGTCTCCCTCGCTGCTCAAGCCGTCTCTTCCGCCTGTCCGGGCAACGCCTTCATCACCGATGCAGCCGCCAGCTTGCCTTGTTGAGCTGCGGAGACCACCATCGCTTCGCCCTGCCCCTGTCCGAAGATAACATCGCCTGCCGCATAGATCTGCGGGTGTGAGGTGCGGTACGTCTGTGGTTCCACCTCAACAACGCCCCAGTGATGACGCAGGCCAAATGCCTCAATTAATGGCAGCGAACGGTTCTGTCCAATGGCTCGAACAACGGTATCACATTCAAGCATGAACTCCGATCCCTCAACCGGCACAGGCAGCGCTCGACCACCTCCCGGTGGAGTAACCAGCTTCATTTTCACACATTCTATCGCCTGGACTCGCCCATTCTCGTCTCCAATAATGCGCTTCGGCATGGTGAACCAGCGAAATTCCACACCTTCCTGCTTCGCAAATGTATATTCAAAGGCATAAGCTGTCATCTGGCTCTCCCCGCGTCGATAAAGCATCTGCACACGCTCGGCCCCCAGACGTACCGAACAGGTCGCTGCATCCACCGCCGTATTGCCTGCACCAATAATGGCAACCTTCAGACCGTTCAGCGCCGGAGGCACACCCTGCTTCGTGGATTCCACCAGCTCAATGGCATCATAGACGCCCTCCAGCGTCTCTCCTTCAATGCCAAGCATCGGAACAGCGCCCATCCCGCAGGCTAAAATAACGGCCTCGTGCTGCTCCAATAACTCTTCAGCGGACACATCCACCCCAATACGCACACCATAACGAATCTGTACACCAAGTGCCTCCACCTGCTCTACTTCCCATAGCGCAACTGATTCAGGCAGACGGAAGGATACGATGCCATACGTATTCAGCCCTCCACCTTTCGATTTGGCTTCATAAATTGTCACCTCATACCCTGCACGCCCCAACTCTCTAGCCGCAGACAATCCCGCAGGCCCCGCCCCTACAACTGCAACACTTCTTCCATTGGCAGGCGCTGCCTTGAATAACGGCTCATTCTTCGTCCGTGCCCAGTCTGTTGCATATCGCTGCAAATCACCGATCCGAATCGGCTTGGATGACTCGTTCAGTACACAAGCGCCTTCACACAGTTCCTCTGTCGGGCAAACCCTTGCACAGCTAGCACCTACCGGGTTGGCTTCCATAATGGTCCGAGCCGAACCTTTGAGGTGACCCGTCGAGATTTTTTTGATAAACGAAGGAATATTAATGTCGGTTGGACACGCCTTGATACAGGGTGCATCATAACAGTACAGACAGCGGTTCGATTCCTCCATCGCCTCCTTGCCCGACATTGCAGGCTTCATTTCAGCAAAACGACTCTCCCATCCGTAATCGGACAACGTTGCTCCTGGGCTGTTCATCATGTCTTACACCTCCAAGGTTGATCTCTGTTTTTTCTTTCGCCGCCGAATAAAAGTTAACGATTGATTCACACAGGACTGCATGGCAGAACTAACTTCCGATCAACCGCTTTTATCCCCAGATTTTTTATCTCAGATCATAGCTACAAGTTAACGAGATGTTCGTAGGTCTCAGGCCGTCGATCCCGGTAAAATTGCCATACATTGCGCACTTCCCGAATCAACTCCGTATCCATCTCGCCAATGATGACCTCATCCTGATCCCTGCTGCCCATGGCCACCATCCTGCCTCGCGGGTCCACCAGATACGACTGACCATAAAATTCACCCATATTCCATGGCGATTCCACGCCCACGCGGTTGATGGCAGCCACATAATAGCCGTTAGCTACCGCATGGGCAGGCTGCTCCAGCTTCCACAAATATTCCGATGTTCCGGCTACCGTTGCGGAAGGGTTGAATACAATCTCCGCACCCGCCAGCCCGAGCAGCCTTGCTCCTTCCGGAAAATGACGATCATAACAGATGTACACACCCACTCTGGCGTAGGCTGTATCAAATACCGGGTACCCCAGGTTGCCAGGTCTGAAATAATATTTTTCCCAGAACCCATTCGTGCCTTCGCCCGCTTCCACATGCGGAATATGATGTTTGCGGTATTTCCCTAGGTAGGAGCCGTCCGCATCAATAACAGCAGCCGTATTGTAATACGAAGCGATGCCTTCCACCTCGTATACAGGCAAAATGATCACCACGCCGAGCTCCTTCGCGAGCCCCTGAAAACGCCTGGTTGTCGGTCCTTCCGGCACCTGCTCGGCAGATGCATACCACTTGGGGCTCTGCTCCGTGCAGAAGTAAGGCCCGTAGAACACTTCCTGCAAGCCAATAATCTGCGCTCCCCGAGCAGCCGCTTCACGTACCAGCGCAATGTGTTTCTGAATGGCGGCCTCCTTATGCACTTCAACTGATGCCGAGCCATCCACCTCGTGTGAAGCCTGAATCATTCCGATGCTGATTTTGCCCATAATGTCACATCGCCTCCTCTAAGAAACTGTCCGCTGTCCGTTTATATGAAAATCACCATCATCTTATATGACTGTAAAACCCCACCGAATATGATTGGATTTGAAATATCAATCGGATGGTTACCAACGAAATGAACTTCCATCGTCCTCCCTCCTGGTATGTTCCCCTCGTTACTCACCGGTTTCCGGGCTGCACATCTGCCTGATCGTGCGGTACAGCACTTCTGTACCGAGAGCAATGTCCTCGGGCGAAGAATACTCACTTGGATGGTGGCTAATTCCATCCTTGCTGCGAACAAAGATCATGCCATAGTCACACACGTAAGAAAGGGCAAGTGCATCATGGAACGGACCACTCATCAGCTCTGGTAAAGGCAGGCCGATTTCTTCGGCAGAAGAGCGAATGGCATTCTTGATTCGTTCTGCACAATATCGCGGCTCGCTGTTGGTATCTTCGGTCAAGGAGTAGGTCAGGCCGTATTCCGAGCTAACGTCTTCCAAGAGGCTCATTAACCTTCCTTCAAGCCGATTTCTGCGCTCCATCTCCATATCTCGCAAATCAACCGTAAAGCTGACCTGCTCAGGAATGATGTTGCGTGAGTCCGGGAAGACACTGAGGCTCCCCACGGTCCCTACTGTCGGAGCTTCCGGATCTTCTCTGACCATATCGTCAAAAGCCGCAATGACCTTGGCGCTGCCCACCAGCGCATCATGCCGCATCCCCATCGGTACGGACCCGGCATGCCCTGCCATGCCTTTCATGGTCACCGTGAGCCACAGCGGGCCCGAGATGCCAGTCACCAGACCTACCGGAGCGTCCAGCGATTCGAGCACAGGTCCTTGCTCAATATGCAGCTCCAGATAACTGCCAATAGAGCCAGCCGGATAGATCGCTTCAGCAAATTGTTCTGGTGCACAGCCAAAGGCCTGCAATGCCTCTCGTCGAGTCACCCCATTTTTGTCCTCCCGTTCCAATTCTCCCTCTTCCAGCTGTCCGGTTATGCCACGTGAGCCAAATAATCCTTTGTTGAAACGCGATCCCTCTTCATCACAAAAAGCAATGACTTCAATCGGCATCCGTGGGCGAATGCCTTGTTCCATCAGACACTGAACAGCTTCCAGCGCACCAAGGACGCCGATGGCCCCATCATACCGACCGCCATACGGCTGGGAATCGATATGCGAACCGATCATGAGGATCGGCAAGGACGAATCTGTACCTTCAAGGCGACCAATCAGATTGCCAAACGGATCAAGGCGAGTCACAAGTCCGGCCTCTTCCATCCAGAGACGAACCTGGATAATGCCCTCCATGTCTTCCGGGGTTAAGGCTAGTCGACAGACACCCGTCTCCACAATTCGGCCAATACGGGACAACTGTTCAATTCGATCATCCAGACGCAGCTGATTAATGATTTTTCCAGTGGTGGTCTGCATCCTCCCTCGCCTCCTTACGCCTATTCAAAAGCACGATATAAATGAAGATCTCACTAGATTAGCGCGTCTCCTTCATCACTATCCAGCATCCAGACTGCGTAGTGCAGCCAGCAAACTGCCAGCGATCAGGTCCAATTCTTCCTCGGTGGTGACAAACGGCGGTGAAATGGTCAAAATATTCGCAAATCCCGGCACCGTATCGCCGTTCTTGCCAATCAGGATGCCGTCCTTTTTGCAGCTTGCCAGCACGTTCATGACCTTATCCGCATGAGCAGGCGAGCCATCGGCTTCAATCAGCTCCACCCCGCAGGCGAAGCCAAATGTGCGGATATCACCAACCACCGACAGCTCCAGCAAGGGCTCCAGCTTATCCCGAAGCAGGTATCCAAGTTCATCAGCACGGCTGACCAGATTCTCTCGTTCCAGAATTTCGAGGTTGGTCAGTGCCACGCGGCAGGAGACTGGGTTGCCCCCGAACGTATTCACATGACGAAAATGTGAATCGGGTCCGGGTTCTCTGAACGTGTCATACAGATCTGCTCGAACGGCTGTCGCCGATAGTGGAGCGTACGCACTCGTCATGCCCTTTGCCATCGTGACGATATCGGGCTGCACCCCGTAATTCTGATGACCGAATTTTTGCCCAGAGCGGCCAAACCCGCAGATGACCTCATCCACAATCAACAGCACGCCATAGCGCTGACAAATCTCCTGCACGGTGCGCATGTAATCCGGAGGCGGGACAATCATGCCGCCCCCTGTAATGACCGGTTCCATAATGACCGCAGCTACCGTCTCCGGCCCTTCCCAGCGAATAACCTCTTCATAGATGGTGGCGCATTCCAATCCGCATCCATCCTTGTTTCGTCCAAATGGACAACGGTAGCAATAAGGAGGCGGTACATGAGTGAAGCCTACGCCCAGCGGCTCGTATTTGATTTTGCGGGCGGCTTGCCCCGTGGCGCCCAGTGCGCCCATGGAGTTGCCGTGATAGGCGCGGTGACGGGAGATGAATTTGTGACGGGTGGGCTCACCATTCTGGTGATGAAACTGACGGGCTATTTTGAACGCCACTTCATTGGCATCCGAACCTGAATTGGAGAAGAAAATGCGATATTCCCCCTCCAGCCAGTCGTTCAGCTTCTCTGCCAGCAGAATCGCCGGCTCATGACTCTGGGTCATGGGTACGTACGCGAGAGCTTTCATCTGCTCATAGGCACTCTGGGCAATTTCCTCGCGTCCATGCCCGACGTTCACACACCACAGTCCCGACATCGCATCCAGATACCGTGTGCCATCCTGATCCGTGATCCAGCTGCCCTCCCCGCTTACGGCAATCATCGGATGATCGTTATGAGGCGAGATGTGATGCCACACATATTTGCGATCCTTCTCCAGCCACTCTTCCTTCGTACCACCAAACGGCTGGGGTTGCTGATCCACTGAGTTCATTCGTCATCCTCCTCTCCAAGCTGAACCTATAGACTTTATAATTGAACACTTCGATTGCAGTACCCTATTCCGAACGCTCCACGCTTATTTAGTTCGTCACATCCTTCACGGCTTCTTCATAGATGCTTTTCTCCAGTGCTTCGTCCAGATTAGCGGCTTTCTTGATCAGGCCATACTTCAGGGCTATATCCGCAGTCCGGGTAAACGATTCATCCACGAAACTGCCCACTTGTTTCTCCGTAAATCCCTCCGGGCGAATCAGCTTCGCAATCTCTTCGAGCATGGTCACCTGATGTTCGCGGGTCGTGCTGCCGTCCGTTACGTTCTTCATCACGATATCCACCGTTTCATTCTGATTGTCGATAGCGTAGTTCCAGCCTTTCAGAACGGCACGGGTCACTTTCACCGCGAGCTCTTTATTACTGTCCACCCAATCCTTCTTCGCGATCAGCGTATCCTCCAGCATGCCTACCCCGGCATCCTCAATGTTGAATACATCCAGATCGGACTCCTTCGTCCCACTTTCCAGTACCACGTGATATTCGTTATAAATCGTCGCCGTGGCAACATCCACCTGATCGTTGAAGAACTGATCCATCGTGAAGCCCTGCTTCACCAGTTCAATATCCTTCTTGGGATCAAGGCCGTTCTTCTCCATAAAAGCGAGAACCTGAAACTGCTGGCTACCAAACCATGTGCTCACTTTCTTGCCTTTCATCTGGGCTGGATCGGTAATCCCTGCGGACTTCTTGGCAATCAATCGATAACTGCTCTTCTGCGAAATCTGGGCGAGGGAGACCAGCGGAAGACCGTTATCCCGGCTGACCAGCAAACTGTCCACCCCGGTAATGCCCACATCGGCTGCGCCGTTGACCACCTGCTGTTCAATCACGATATCCGGGCCACCCGGAATGATCTCGGCATCAATTCCTTCATCTGCAAACAAACCTTTCTCCTTGGCGGCGTATATCCCGGCAAACTGAGCCTGCGGTACCCATTTGAGCTGAATTTTCACTTTGGTTAAGGCCTGATCTGCCCCTCCCGCACCCTCCGAGCTGGCAGCAGCAGGGATGGCGGACGGCTCTGATTTTGCGGAGCATGCGCCCAACATCGCAACGACCAACAGTACCAACACCAGAAAACCCGGTTTTAACGTTTTGTACATATACAGAACAACCCCCTGTTTATATAAGGATCTTCATCAGGTACTGTGAAGCCTGCTTCACGAGTCAATCGATCTGTGGAAGGTTGGCACCTTGATGAGCTTTACGAATCTGTATGTGCACGATTCCACGGGGTCAGCCGTTTCTCGGCCAGAACGACGGCTTCATACAACACAATGCCGAGCACGGCGGCGATCACAATACAGGACCAGGCAAGTGGCATGTTGGCCAGTCGGATCTGATCCGAGAGCAAGTATCCCAGCCCTTGGGAAGCGATGAAAAATTCACCCACAATGGCGCCAATAATGCTGGTCGACATATTAATTTTCAGACCTGCGAAGAGGGAAGGCAGTGCATGAGGCCAGCGCAGCTTCACAAAAACCTGCATCCTGCTGGCGGCAAGACCACCCATCAGATCACTGTATTGTGGCTGAATCGAGGTCAATCCCTTGAATAAACTCACAGCCATGGCAGCCATCGTAATTACAGCCACGACAGCAATACGGGACCAGATACCATCTCCAAACCAGTTGTTCATAATCGGGGCCAGCGCAACAATCGGAACGGCGTTCAGAGCTGACATCACGGCAACCGCCGCCCTGCCACTCGTCGGGAAGAAGGATGCACCCGCAGCCGCCAAGGCTCCCAACAAGGAGCCGAGCAGAAAGCCACCCAACATCTCGGTTCCACTATACATCGCGTATCGGAAGAGCATTTCTGCATTTTCTCTGATGGACGCTGCAATCGCAGTTGGCACAGGCAATTGGTAACTTTCAAGCGAGAATAATTGATGGAACAACCGAAGCTGCCACAGGGTGAGAAATAAGGCTCCGGCAAGCCAGGGCAGCAGACGCAGGCCAATTGATCTTTTGCGAACGCTGCTGCCCAGCCGTCTCTGTCCGGCTTGTCCCTGTTGTCCATGGATATCCAAGCCTGAAGCAGTCGGCACCCTAACCGAATCCACGATAGATTCCCCCATGGAGGCCGTGCCAGAGACAGCGACCGTCGCACCCTCCTCACCTTTGCGGCTTACCATCACACGTTCATGCATCATGCAGCTCGCCCTCCCTTGGCCCTGAATTCGGGTTGCCATGGGGTTAGCCAGCGCTCAGCAAGGCTGATGGCAAGATACGAGATAAGTCCAATGCCAATGCTGAGCATGATGGTTGCCCAGAACATGCCGACTTGGGCACTCCCGTAATATAAGGAACTGACCATCAGTACACCAAGTCCATCCGGGGCTCCCATCAGCTCCACCACAATGGAGGAAGTGACTGCAAGTGGAGCAGCTATTTTCATACCCGAAAACAGACCCGGTAGCGCAGAAGGCAGCAGACATTTGATATAACGTGCAGGCAGGGAAGCTCCACAGGAACGCATAAGCTCCAGATGCTCCGGCGCTGCACTTTTTAATCCTTTGAGTGTGTGGATGATAATCGGGAAGAACGTAACGTAAGCCGCCATTATAATTCGGGCCCACTCGGCATTATGGATAATGCCATAGACAATGGGCGCAAGACCGATTACGGGCACCATCTGGGAAGAGATGACATACGGAGATAAGGTACGCTCTACCCAAACCGCCACACTCATGAGCAGGGCCAGCAGCAGACCCAACACGGTTCCACCGGCAAAACCAATTGCTGCATTCCCAAACGTTACGGCCCCCTGTTCAGCCAATGTGCCTGAGTAACGAAACAGGGCTGCGAGAACCTCGTGCAGATAAGGAAGACGGGACGCTGCCTGCTGGGGTGACATGAACAAGTGGAGAATCCAGGCGATACCTTCCCACAGCAGCAATACGGACAAAATCCAGATCACTACCCAGGAGCGAAAACCCAGCTTATTGGTGTGCAGGAACATGGATTGGATCACGCTCCTCATAGAAACAATTGCGGATGGTAGTCATCATGCGGTAAAAGGCTTCGGTTTCCCTCAGCTCTCGATCCCGCTTGGCTGGCAGGTTGACGGAATGAATGGAGTGCACCTGACCGGGGTGTGCGGAGAGGACGATGATGCGGTCAGATAGAAATACGGCCTCGGGGATACTGTGTGTAACGAACAGGAATGTCTTGCCTGTAGATCGCTTAATATCAAGCAGTTCCAGTTGCAGCTTCTCCTTCGTGAATTCATCCAGTGCGGAGAAAGGTTCATCCATAAGCAGCAATGGCGGATCAAGCGCGAGTGCACGTGCAATGGAAACACGCTGCTGCATGCCTCCACTGAGCTGCCACGGATAATGATCAGCGAAGCGGGTCAGCCCGACCATTTCAAGCAGTTCACCACTCATGCGGCGGCTCTCCTTCCGGCTTGTGCCGAGCAGCTCCAGGGGAAGCTCCACATTGTGGCGTACCGTGCGCCAATCGAATAACGCTGGAGTTTGGAACACAATACCGAACTGGCGCTGCAACCGCGCCCGCTCCGGTTCTTCCCCGGCAACCCGGATGCTGCCTGTCGTTGGCTGGAGCAAATCGGCTACGAGTCGCAGCAATGTGGACTTTCCACAACCCGAGGGGCCAAGCAGAGAGACAAATTCATTCGAATGGATTTGAAATGAAACGTCGGACAGAGCCGTAACTTGTTGTGCTCCACTGCCAAATACAACGGACACGTGATCCAGCTCAATATGGCAGGTGTCGGGGACGATGATAGAGGACATGGGCATTCTCCTTTTCGCGGGAAGCTCGCAATCTTTTCACACCAAGGCTGAATGGAAGGTTTATATACACGAACGTAACAGGTTTTGCTTGTTAGGTAATACTATATATCTTTGGGCGGGGATTACATTATACAGACTGTTTTGAGTATGGGCCTGTTCATGTTACACAGTGTAAAATGATACCGATTCTCAGTCCTAAGCATGTTAATTTTCGTGTATGTTATCTTACATCTGCTTCACTCCCGCAAAACTCTTGTCATATTCAATAAAGGCGCATAATCATTTGTATTTATTGAATAAATATTCGGAAAATATGACATATACCCTCGTATTCTTGTTGATTTTCTTGTATAAACATTGATAACAGCATTTTGCAAAATGCTCATATAGAAGGACGTGAAATCTCGCCCCGATACGGTGTCTGGTTCTGGGATCATGAAGGCGGTGTCATTGATTCCCTTCCACCACCCATAGTGGCTGGATAATCGCGTTTCCGAACAGTCTCGCAAAGGATTTTCAAAATCAGAAATCGGGGTGGTCCGTATGTTTGATTGGCTGGGATGGAGAAAAGGGTGGCCGCTGTGGCGGTCGTATCGGTTGAATGCAAATATGAAGCAAGACGTAGAGGAAATCTTTGAGGGCATCGCCGAGACCCGGCGGCAGCTTTTGATGGATTGGGCTGAGGAGCAGTGGAATCATCTGGATCGATTGCTTCAGCAGGTACGAGCTGTTCATCCGCAAGGTATGTTGCAAGGTACGGAAGATGTACACGGATTGGAGGTATGGTTCACAGCAAGTTATGCACGCGCTACGGATAGTACTGAGCTTTTTATGCTGAACGAGCAAAACCAGGTTGTATTTTCTACATATAAGAAACATATTGGACAAGTCTACGAAGATGGAAATGCTTTGATCGGGCCAGGACTGAGATATACCCAAGCGGATATCAACGGACAAAAGTGCCTGTTTGGACCTTATTCTGATCCGCTCACACTAGAAATTGGACCACGTTCTTCCACGTTTCACGATGATGTAACCTTGACGTTTATCGTACCGATCATGGAAAACGGCCGTTACATCGGTTCCCTGTGCAGTCGTGTGCCTAATGATGTATTGGGCGATCTGATCCAGCGTGAATCAGGCCACATCTACCCTGATTCGGGGGATAATTATCTTTTTATGGCTGAATCAAAACTGCGGCCCACGCTTCAACCCGGGACTGCCCTGTCCCGCAGCCGCTTCGAGGATCATACATTCACCCATGGGGAGAATCTGAAAGACGGCGTAACCACCGCATGGGGCGTTGTATCTGTTAAAGAACATACCGAATTGGAACTGATGTTTACCGATCCTTCCACCAACGAACTTCATCCTGGTGTAGCGAATACCATTCGCAATGGCTCCAATCTGTTTGTGGCTTTTCCGGGTTATTCGGACTATCGTCATATTTCAGTTATTGGTAAAGGCATCACATTCCAGCTTCCCCACTGTCCGGATCTGTGGGGCATGATGTGTGAAGGCGATCTGGAGGAAGTATATCGTATACGCAGCATTGGCTGGCGCCAATTCAAGCAGCACAGCTTATACATCCTGTTGTCAGGCATTGCAGGAGCGGCAATTGTATATGCGCTGACTGGAAGTGCATGGAGCGCAGCAGCCATCGCTGCCTTTAATATCATCTATGGATTTCTGACCGCAAACCAGCTGCAACGGAAACATGTTCAACGGGTCCATGAGGATTTGCGCCGCATTAGCCGATTTATTCGAATTAACGCAGAAGGCAAGGGCGATCTGACCCAGCGTCTGGATACGTCGGCTTTTGCCCAGGATGAATCAGGTGAACTGGCGAAATGGATCAACAATATGATTGACTCTCTGGAAGGAATTATGCTCAAAGTACAGCTTGCCACCGTGGATGTGATGAACAACCAGCACCAAATGCGGACGTCAACGGAAACTACACAGGGAACAACCGAACGTGTAAATCTCAAACTTGGCTCCATGATTCAGGGGATACGCAAGCAGCTTGAGGACCTGGATCAGGCCAAAGTAGCCGCCGACGAAATGCGCCTCACCCTTCAGCAGCTTGAAGTGTCTGCCACCGAGCAGATTGACGTTGCCCGTCAGGAAGTGGAGCGTATCGGAGACAAAATGACCCAGATCTCGGGAGCCGTGTCCGACACTAACCATACGATTTTATCCTTTATGGCGACCATGCAGGACATCTACCGCGCACTTGCTGTCATTGATGAAATTTCGGCACAGACTAATCTGCTCGCACTGAATGCTTCCATTGAAGCAGCTCATGTTGGCGAACATGGACGTGGATTTGCCGTCGTTGCTGGTGAGATCCGCAAACTTGCCGAATTATCCCGTTCCTCCACGGAAGATATTCATCAGATTCTGGATAATATCTCTGTAGCGGCAGGAGCAGCCTCGCAATCCATCAAGGAAGGCGATCAGGTGCTGGCTGAAGGCACCATGCTTGTTCAGGCTGCTTCGCAGTTACTGCAAAGTGCGACGGCTGAAGAACCCCAAAGAACACAGGTTGTAGATCAGGTCGTGGTATTGATGGAGAATATCGCTGCCATCAGCCACAAAAATCGTTCCACGTCTTCGGAGGTGGAAGCCGAGATGGTCGAGCTTATTAACGACATGCTGCACGTTCAGCATTCATCGCACAATGTCGAAGCCATCACGGTCTTCTTGCAGCAGCTTGTGGGACAATTCCAACTGACCCATCCCGATAAAAACGTAATTAACTGACGTCATCATTGACGCGGATTGGAGAAATAGCTAAAATTTGATGCAACTGTTCGTTTAGACATTGTCGGTTCATTTCATATAGAAGCTTTCCAATCTGAATCAATGAAAGGGTGGTCTGCATGGAAATGCTCCAGGATTCTTTTGGCAGAATACATGACTATATCCGTATTTCTGTTACGGACCGCTGTAATTTACGTTGTGTGTACTGTATGCCTGAAGAAGGCATGGAATTTGCCCCGCATGACCAAATTATGAGCTACGAGGAAATTGCCCAGGTGCTCAAAGTGTTGGCTCCAATGGGAATGCGCAAAGTCCGTCTGACCGGAGGCGAGCCTCTGGTACGGAAAGATCTGCATCAACTCGTAAGTATGATCTCGGCCATTGACGGGATTGAAGATATTGCGTTAACTACCAATGCATTGTTGCTGGACAAACAGGCTCAGGCCCTGAAGGACGCCGGACTGAACCGGATTAACATCAGTCTGGATTCGCTGCAGGCGAGCCGTTTCTCCATGATTACTCGCGGAGGCGATGTAAACAAGGTGCTGAAAGGCATTGAAGCCGCCACGGCAGTTGGACTTGCTCCGATCAAGCTGAATGTCGTCTTAATGAAGGGCATCAATGATGATGAGATTAAGGATTTCATTGCCATGACCATAGATCAGCCACTGCATGTGCGCTTCATTGAATATATGCCGATTGGGCAGGCTTCAGATTCATGGCGCAAATCGTATTTGCCGCTGGAAGCAGTCACGGATGTATGTGCGGAGGCTGGCTGGACGGTAGAAAATACGGCAGGTCCGGCAGGAAATGGCCCATCTCGAAACATGAAGATTGCCGGTTCACAAGGGACCTTCGGATTGATCCATCCGGTCAGTGATCACTTCTGTGACAACTGCAACCGTCTCCGCCTGACAGCAGATGGGCACATCAAAGCTTGTCTGTACTGGTCGGATGAATACAACGTTCGCCGCTTCGTAGATGATCCCGATGCTATGGCAGCTCTCTTCCTCAAAGCGCTTGGCACCAAACCGAAGAATCATGAAATGGCGCTTGCCCTGGAGCAGAAAATGCAAAGTCATACACCGACGGTACGACGCATGTCCCAGATTGGCGGATAGGCAAGCGTGATCTTGCGGGTACCTGCTCATCGTTTAAATGCATCAGAGCAGGCAGATATAAAGAATATAAAATTTCGATTTACTTCATGATTGTAACAATCATTGTTGTACAAAAAGCTGCTGAGGACGTTCTGTCTTCAGCAGCTTTTTGGGATCAGAAAAAATCTGGGGATAACAGCGATCGGAAGGTTGTTCTGTCATCGGAAAATAAAATTAATCTGCCATTTGTCCTCTTTAGGCCTTCAAGAATCACGCAATTCTGACGATGAATATACAATACATCACGATCATACGCACACATATATAGGAGTTGATCCAATTGAATATTGTTGAAGCACTTGTTGCAGCAAGCCCGTATTTTAAAATCATGCTCAAGGAAAATGATTTGATGATTGCTGTTACCGATATGGAGCAGTTCCGGTATTACGTACGGAGCGAAGATCTTGATTTGGGTATCAAGGCCGGAGATCCGATCTCACTCGAAGATCCTACACTACGCCGGGCACTTATCCATGGTGAGACTTCAGCCAATCGTATTGAAGCGCATCATTACGGGACTCCCATTAACTCTGCGGCTACCCCGCTTCGCGATGAAGCAGGCCAGATCGTAGGCGCATTGGCCATTGGATTTTCGCTCAAAAACGAGGAAAAACTGGGGCACTTCACCGAATTGATCGGGGAAATCAGCGGTAAGTTAACCGATATGGTTCAGACCGTAGCGGCTCAATCCCAGCAACTGACCGCTTCATCTTCACAGATTTTGGACAACACACGGATGGCGGTGCAAAATTCCAGTGAAGTCACCAAGGTCGCTTCATTCATTCGTGAAATTTCGGAGCAGACGAACCTGCTGGGTCTGAATGCTGCCATTGAGGCAGCTCGAGCAGGAGAAGCAGGCGCTGGCTTTGGCGTTGTTGCTACCGAAGTACGCAAATTATCCACCGGAACCAAAGAAGCCACAGTGAACATTGAACGCTCCTTGAAGGAAGTACAGCATTCCATTCGTCAGATGGAACAGGAGATTACATCCATCGCCCAATCCAGCAACCAGCAGGCCGAACTCGTCACCGAGTTCAGCGAGGTGATTGATCAACTGAACAACGCATCCCAGGATCTCAAAGCTTTTATTGAATCCATGCTATTGAAGGCAGAATAAGATAGAATACTCATTTGGCGCATTAAGTATAAGGCCAGCATACGACCATGAGGGTGTCCCATAAGTCATGAATATGACGGGGGACATCCTCTTTTAGTGTTATTTTGTTTTAATGAACCTGACACACGCTATTCGCTCCCATTGGCCAAGATCTAAGATCTAACGAATCACAGAGACGTTATTTCGTCGATTCACTTGATTTTTTAAGTTTTGACAACCTGTTATGACGAAATAGCGTTACGGAGGTTCGTTAAATTTCGCAACCGTTGATGATCTGGCTTTTAAGGTGTGATAGGTTCGTTGCTATGAACGTTTTTGTCAAGCCCATCACAAAAAGCTGCTTTTCCCCGAAGCCCTAAGCGCGGGAGTCCATATGCGAGCGACGGT
>NZ_FOBD01000030.1 GCF_900109515.1 Paenibacillus sp. OK003
AGTGGTCAAACCTTCAATCCCTCCACCCGCATAGCGGGTGGTTTTTTGTTTCGCGCGTTTCACGCACTCAACTGGCTAAAGCCATAATAAAAAAGACAAGCCGGTTACCCGGCTTGCCTAACGTTGTCGTAAGACAACTTATTTTTTGAGGTTGTAGAAACCTTTGAGACCATTGTATTGAGCCAGTTCGCCCAGTTGATCCTCGATGCGGAGCAATTGGTTGTACTTCGCAATACGGTCTGTACGGGAAGGAGCACCCGTTTTGATTTGACCTGCGTTTGTTGCAACAGCGATGTCAGCGATTGTGCTGTCTTCGGACTCACCGGAACGGTGGGAGATTACAGCAGTGTATCCTGCACGTTTAGCCATTTCGATTGCATCGAATGTTTCAGTCAATGTACCGATTTGGTTCACTTTGATCAGGATGGAGTTACCGATACCTTCTTCGATACCTCTACCCAGACGTTCTGTGTTCGTTACGAACAGGTCATCACCAACGAGTTGTACTTTGTCTCCCAATTTCTCAGTGAGCAATTTCCAACCATCCCAGTCATCTTCGGACATACCGTCTTCGATTGTGATGATTGGGTATTTCTCAACCCATGAAGCCAGAAGGTCAACATACTCAGCGGAAGTGTAAGATTTACCTTCGCCAGCAAGTGTGTACTTACCATCTTTGTAGAACTCAGTGGAAGCAACGTCCATACCCAGGAATACATCAACGCCTGGTTTGTAACCTGCTTTTTCAATCGCTTCGATGATTGTAGTGATTGCTTCTTCGTTTGAACCAAGGTTCGGTGCGAAACCACCTTCGTCACCTACAGCTGTGTTCAAGCCTTTGGAGCTCAATACGGATTTCAGGTTGTGGAAGATTTCCGCACCTACGCGAAGAGCTTCTTTGAAGCTTGGTGCTCCAACTGGAAGAACCATGAACTCTTGAACGTCGATGTTGTTGTCAGCATGCTCACCACCGTTGATGATGTTCATCATTGGTACTGGCAGTACTTTAGCGTTGAATCCGCCCAGGTAAACGTACAATGGCAGATCCAGAGCGTCAGCAGCTGCGCGAGCTACTGCCATGGATACAGCCAGGATTGCGTTAGCACCCAGTTTACCTTTGTTTGGCGTACCATCCAAAGTAATCATCAATTTATCGATACCCAGTTGATCCAATGCATCCATACCGATTACTTCTGGAGCGATTGTTTCGTTTACGTTTTTAACAGCTTGCAGAACGCCTTTACCCAGGTAACGGGATTTGTCGCCATCGCGAAGCTCAACTGCTTCGTGGGCACCAGTAGATGCACCAGATGGAACGATTGCGCGTCCGATTGCGCCGGACTCCAGGTATACTTCAACTTCAACTGTAGGGTTACCGCGGGAGTCGAGGACTTCGCGAGCGTACACGTCAGAAATAATAGTCATGAGTGATAATCTCCTTTAAATTTAAATTTATTAAAAATTAGGACCACTTGTGTTTTCCCTTTTCCACTACGTCAGCAGAATCGTCTTCCGATCGCTGTTATCCCATGATTTCATTGAACTTATTATTAAAAAGTTGAAATCATGTGATAAAGGCGAACGCATTGCTTCTTCAGACTATTTCTGCTGCCTTCGTTCGGGGGTAAACTCCAAACTTCCCAATTTCATATATGTTGTTGCGTAACTTATTTACGGGTAGCGATGACAGATGTACCTGTCATTTCAGCCGGTTTAGGCAATTGCATCAGGTCAAGAATCGTTGGAGCGATATCCGCGAGGATTCCGCCTTCACGCAGGGTAACATTAGCATCTGTAACGATGAATGGAACCGGGTTCGTTGTATGAGCCGTGAACGGACGTCCTTGCTCATCAAACACCATATCCGCGTTACCATGATCCGCAGTAATCAGCACAACGCCGCCTTTAGCGAGAACTGCATCCACAACACGGCCCATGCATTCGTCCGTTACTTCTACTGCCTTAATCGTAGGCTCCAGCATGCCGGAGTGTCCAACCATATCAGGGTTAGCGAAGTTCAGAATGATGGCGTCATGTTTGTCTGCTTCAATCTCGCGAACACATGCGTCAGCTACTTCATACGCGCTCATCTCCGGCTGCAAGTCGTACGTTGCAACTTTTGGTGAGTTGATCAGCACGCGTGTTTCGCCCGGAAGCTCAACATCACGACCGCCGCTGAAGAAGAAGGTTACGTGCGGGTATTTCTCAGTTTCTGCAATGCGCAATTGTTTCTTGTTGTTCTGTACCAGAACTTCACCCAGCGTGTTGTCGAGGTTTTTAGGCGAGTAAGCCACATAACCTTCAACGGTCTCGCTGAACAAGGTCAGGCACACGAAGTGCAAGCCCACAGGGAACTTCGGACCGCGGTCGAAACCACGGAAATCCTGGTTCGTGAATACTTGCGACAGTTGGATCGCACGGTCAGGACGGAAGTTGAGGAAAATGACGGAATCGCCGCTCTCCACCAATCCTACCGGCTGGCCATCTGCTTTAACGATAACCGTTGGTTCAACGAATTCGTCAAATACGGATTTTTCATACGATTCTTCAACCGCTTTGATAGGATCAGTGTATTTAGGTCCATCACCATAAACGATGGCACGATATGATTTCTCAACACGTTCCCAACGTTTGTCACGGTCCATCGCATAGTAGCGACCTTGAACCGTTGCGATTTGCCCTACACCGACTTCCTCAATTTTGGCAATCAGCTTCTGCATGAACTCTTTACCGCTATCTGGCATAACATCACGGCCATCCATGAAGGCATGAATGTATACGTCATTCATTTCTTCTTTTTTGGCGAGATCCAGCATAGCGAACAAGTGGTCGATGTGACTATGTACGCCGCCATCGGACAACAAACCATACAAGTGAAGCTTTTTACCGTTTTGTTTCGCTTCGCGAACAGCTTTGACAAGTGTTTCATTGTCGTAGAACTCACCGTCACGAATCGATTTGGAGATACGAGTCAAATCCTGGTATACGATCCGGCCGGCACCAATGTTCAGGTGACCTACCTCGGAGTTCCCCATTTGCCCTTCCGGCAAACCTACAGCTTCACCGCAAGCAGTGAGCGTTGTGTGTGGGAATTGGCTCATAAAACGGTCATAATTCGGTTTCTTGGCTTGCGCTACCGCGTTGCCTTCCTCCGTGTTACGAAGACCAAAGCCGTCCATAATGATCAGTGCTACAGGTTTTGGAGCTGTCATTACTTCGCCCCCTCAACAAGCGCGATGAACGAAGCCGGCTGCAAGCTGGCACCGCCAACAAGCGCGCCGTCGATGTCGCTTTGTCCGAGGTATTCTGTTACGTTCTCAGGTTTAACACTGCCGCCGTATTGAATACGAACTGCATCTGCTACCTTTTGGTCGTACAGATCCTTCACCAGCGTACGGATGTAAGCAATAACTTCATTCGCATCTTGGGAAGTGGAGGATTTACCTGTACCAATCGCCCAGATTGGCTCATAAGCGATAACCACTTGTGCTGCTTGCTCTGCAGACAGACCTGCAAAAGCAGCTTCCGTTTGCACTTTGCACACGTCTTTTGTTTGATCAGCTTCGCGCTCTTCAAGCGTCTCACCAAGACAAAAGATTGGAGTCAATCCGTGACGGAATGCTGCATGCAACTTTTTATTGACAGTCTCATCGGTTTCCGCAAAATATTGACGGCGCTCCGAGTGACCAATAATGACATAATCCACACCCAGGTCTTTCAGCATCACGCCGCTGATTTCACCTGTGAATGCACCGTTGTCTTCAAAATGAAGATTTTGTGCACCAATTTTGATGTTTGTGCCTTTAACGGCTTCTACCAGAGATGGCAGATTCGTAAACGGTGCGCAAATAACAGTCTCTACGCCTTCAACTTCCGCTTTTCCTTTAACTTCCTGAATGAAGTCATTGGATTCGGAAACCGTTTTGAACATTTTCCAGTTACCTGCGATAATCGGTGTTCTCATGGTTTTCAACTCCTTCATGCTATAGCTTAAAGCTTACTTGTCATTCAATGCAACTACGCCAGGAAGCACTTTGCCTTCCATGAACTCGAGCGATGCACCGCCACCTGTAGAGATGTGGTCCATTTTGTCAGCCAATTTGAACTTCTCAGCTGCTGCTGCGGAGTCACCGCCACCAATGATGGTGTATGCTTCTGTCTCAGCGCAAGCTTCCGCTACTGCACGAGTGCCGTGGGAGAAAGGCTCGATTTCAAATACGCCCATTGGTCCATTCCATACAACGAGTTTGGAGTTTTTAACAACGTCAGCATAAATCTCACGTGTTTTAGGACCGATGTCGATACCTTCCCAATCTGCAGGAATGTCGCCAACTTCAACAATCTTCGTGTTTGCGTTCGCGCTGAAGTCGTCGGAGATAACGATATCAACTGGCAGATAGAAGTTTTTACCCAGTTTTTTCGCTTTTTCGATAAAGCCCAGAGCTACATCCAGTTTGGACTCATCCAGCAGGGATTGACCTACTTCATAACCTTGAGCCTTCATGAATGTGTAGGAAAGACCACCACCGATGATTACGTTGTCTGCAATGTTCAACAGGTTGTCGATCACATCGATTTTGTCTTTAACTTTGGAACCACCGATGATTGCTGTGAAAGGACGCTCAGGGTTGGAGATGGCTTTGCCCAACACTTCAAGTTCTTTCTCCATCAACAGACCGGATACTGCTGGCAACAAGTGAGCGATACCTTCTGTCGAAGCGTGTGCTCTGTGAGCTGCGCCGAATGCATCGTTAACGAATACGTCAGCCAGTTCAGCAAATTGTTTTGCGAGTTCCGGATCGTTTTTCTCTTCGCCTGCATGGAAACGAACGTTCTCAAGCAACAATACGTCGCCGTTGTTCAGTTCAGCGATTTGAGCTTTTACTGTTTCGCCAACGGAATCATCCGCTTTAACGACTTTTTTACCGAGCAATTCGGACAAGCGCTCAGCAGCTGGAGTCAAACGCATGGATTCAACCACTTCGCCTTTTGGACGGCCCATGTGGCTTGCCAAAATAACTTTAGCGCCTTTTTCGATCAAGTAGTTGATCGTAGGAAGCGTGGCACGAATACGTTTGTCATCTGTAATTTTACCATCTTCGAGCGGCACATTAAAATCTACACGGACAAATGCCCGTTTTCCTGTCAATTCGATATCGCGTACACTTTTTTTGTTCATCTGTATTTCCTCCGCACCCATGTATTTGTCGGACCAATCAAGGGCCCAAATCCCTTGTCAATCCTGGTGTTTTTGAGAAATTTGCAAAATGTTGATATATAAAGAGCGGAAACAATAGCATCTGTTTCCGCTCTATGTTATTGCAGATATTACTTGATCATTTTTGCAAAGTGCTCCAAAGTGCGAACCAGTTGAGCAGTGTAGGACATTTCATTGTCATACCAAGCTACAGTTTTAACCAATTGTTGGTCGCCAACAGTCAGAACTTTAGTTTGAGTTGCATCAAACAGGGAACCGAAAGTGATACCTTGGATATCGGAAGATACGATTTCGTCTTCTGTGTATCCGAAAGTTTGTGGATCGGAAGCTTCTTTCATTACTGCGTTAACTTCTTCAGCAGTAACTTTTTTACCTAATACAGTTACGAGCTCAGTCAGGGAACCAGTAGCTACTGGTACACGTTGAGCTGCACCGTCGAGTTTACCTTGCAGTTCTGGAATAACCAAACCGATTGCTTTAGCAGCACCAGTTGTGTTAGGGATGATGTTTTCAGCTGCTGCGCGAGCACGACGGAAGTCACCTTTAGGGTGTGGAGCATCCAATGTGTTTTGGTCGCCAGTGTAAGCGTGAATTGTAGTCATCAAACCTTGAACGATTCCGAATTTGTCTTGCAGAGTTTTTGCCATAGGTGCCAGGCAGTTTGTTGTGCAAGATGCGCCGGAGATTACAGTTTCAGTACCGTCGAGGATTTCATGGTTTACGTTGTAAACGATGGTTTTCATGTCGCCAGTAGCTGGTGCGGAGATAACAACTTTCTTAGCTCCACCTTTCAAGTGTTTCTCAGCTGCTTCTTTCGTTGTGAAGAAACCAGTACATTCCAGAACGATATCTACGCCCAGGTCGCCCCAAGGAAGTTCTTCTGGGTTACGGTTAGCCAATACTTTAACTTCTTTACCGTTCACTTTGAAGAAGCCATCGTGTACTTCAACATCGCCATCGAAGCGACCTTGAGTTGTATCATATTTGAGCAAATGAGCCAGCATTTTAGCATCAGTCAAGTCGTTGATTGCTACAACTTCAATGCCCTCTACATTTTGAATACGGCGGAATGCCAAACGACCAATACGTCCAAAACCGTTAATACCTACTTTAATCATGAGTAAGTTCCTCCCAAGTTTTGATTGATTTTTTTATGAAGCTTATATATTCAAGACAGACGGTGAAGTCCGTCAAGACAACAATGGTTGTGATGCAAAATAAAACCTTATTCCATTTCGGCGACGATGACTTCAGCAGCAGCCTCATCAATAATCAGAATATCTTCCTGACCAAATCGCAGGACCGAATGTATGGCAGCAGCCTTGCTCTTGCCGCCTGCAATCCCAATCACCACATCGGTGCGTTCAATATCCTGGAGTCGCATGCCCAGCGTAAGCATGGTATGTACCACCTCACCCTGATCATTAAAGTAATAACCGAAGGATTCAGATACGGCCCCTTGCTCCTGAAGTTCATCTATGATCTCTGTCGCAAGTTTGCGGCGCCGCGCCATCTCAACGGCATCACCGATTCCATGAATGACGATCCGTGATTTTCGGATCAGCTGCAGAATCTCCTGAACACTCGGGTCCTGGATTAGTGATTCGTAGGCATGATCACTAAGCAAATCCGGTACATGCAGGAGTTTGTATTGAGCTCCTACCCGTTTTGCCATCGTGGATGCAATCGTATTGGCCTGAATTTCAAGGCTTTCGCCTAGCCCACCGCGTGCCGGTACAAACCAGACACCTTTCAGCGATGTTGGCGGAGTCAGTTGCTCTGCCACTCCAGCCGTTGTTGAACCGCCAGTAACAGCGACAACATCGTTATCAGTCATAATATTACCCAGAGCCTTCGCTCCGGCTCTGCCCAGTTCCCGTTTGGCAAATGGAGAAATGTCCGAATCGCCGGGAACCACAACTACCTTTTGCAGACCGTAGGCTTGCTTGATGCGCTCTTCCAGTTCGGATAATCCAAACAGCTCTTTGGCGACGGGTTCCAACTGCTGCAGCAATTCATGCCCTGCCTCACTGATCTTCATCCCTGCACTGTCAATTTCAATAAGTCCCTGAGCCTTTAACAAATCGGTCTCAGCCCTCAGAACCCGCTCGGTCATCTGCATGGAATTAGCTAACGTTCTTCGTCCGATCACATCCGATAACATGATCTGGTGCAGAATCGTATACCTCTTCTTCAAGACATCCATGAGATCAGGCAGAAGCTGCTTTTGCACTTCTAAAATCGTTCGCATGCTTTCCACTCCCGCAAGCTTCTCGTTCCAAGCTCTCTTTCATGGCCCTAAAACGTCCCGGTTTAACTTTTTAAGTCCCACGTCTATTCTACCTAAAACTGACGCGACATGCAAGTGTTTCGAAGCGATGATTCGACACGTTTCAGGCGTTTGTACGCGCCTATTTTCACAATGTCATACTACTCTGATCGAGAACAACCTGTTCTATACCATATATAGAAGCAAAGTAAATTTCTCATCTACATATTGCTTGCTGTTGTTTTTCATATGGCATATCCAAAACCTTTTTTAGCATTTACCTATTTACGCTCTTTATCCACTTATCTTCATCATGATCAATTTCAGGGTAATCCAAACCAAAACAGCGAACATCTGCTTGCAATTCAATTACTCATGAGCTATAATCACTATTGCTGTCACATCTTTGAAACTTCTAATTCAAAAGTGATTTTATGCAACTATGTTTGCAGCAATAATCAATGTGCGCCCGTGGTCCAATGGATATGACGTAGGCCTCCGAAGCCTGAGATCCAAGTTCGATTCTTGGCGGGCGCGCCATTCTTAATTAGTAGCTCATAACCCTTTTAACCAATGAAACCGGATAGGTTTCTTTTTTTTCAAACTTAGTTTGACTTTCTTTGACTTTTTGTTTGGAATTGTTTATGATGTGGGTAATACGGTAACAGTTTATATATAAACACCAATTTAACATTTACATTTCTGAGGAGGTTTTTCACGTGAGTTATATTCCAATGGTCGTTGAACAGAGCAACCGCGGTGAGCGCGCCTATGACATCTATTCCAGATTGCTGAAGGATCGTATCATCTTCCTTGGCAGTGATGTAAATGACGTTGTGGCGAATGCCATCATGGCACAGATGTTGTTCCTAGCTGCGGAAGATCCGGAGAAAGACATTCACTTATACATCAATAGCCCAGGCGGATCCATTACAGCCGGTATGGCCATTTACGATACAATGCAATTCATCAAACCGGATGTATCTACCATCTGTGTAGGTATGGCGGCTTCGATGGGTGCATTCCTGTTGAACGCAGGTGCCAAAGGTAAACGTTTTGCATTGCCTAACAGCGAAATCATGATTCACCAACCACTTGGTGGTGCGCAAGGTCAAGCTTCGGACATCGAAATTCGTGCCCGCCGCATCCTGAAAATGCGTGATACCTTGAACCGCATCATCGCTGAGCGCTCAGGCCAACCGCTGGAGCGTATCGAGAAAGATACAGATCGTGACTACTTTATGAGTGCTGCTGAAGCTGCCGATTACGGTATCATCGATAAAGTTATTGAAAACGTAGGTTCCCAAGGCATCTAAGCCGAGGCGAATCTCCAATTAAACGGATATACCATATAGCCAACTCAAACGGCAGCGCCCAGTTGAGTTGGCTATATGAAAAAAGGACGCTCTCGTCAATATGACGAGGGCGTCCTTTTTTTGAAGATAATTTAAAAGTGCATGATATTAAAGGGCATCTAACGAACTGAGCACAAGCTATTGGCCATCATTTCAACGAAATGGAATTCTAACGAATCACAGGAATGTTATCGTTGCTAAATGTGCCCGTTTTCTTTCAATTTCCCCGTTTCTTCACTCCATAGCCTCTCTACGATTCGTTACAATATACAAAGCCTCATATCTAGCCTTATAAGATGAAACAGGTTCGTTAGAGTTCCAGATATCCAAATGAATTACTTAAGAATTCCGATTATAATTTATTTGTTGGCAGTCAAGCCACTGAACGGCTCTATGCCTTTAGGAAGCAACTCTTTGTATGTGAACGGGAATTCCGGGAAACCTTCCGCATAAGCTGTGTACTCATACAACTGGAAGAATACAACTACACCTGTTGGGGTTACATAGAAATCCTGATCTTTATTCAGACCTTTATAGCCTTCAAGGTACCCGCCCCGAGCTTTAAGCTGATCTCCCACTTTTTTGCTTACTGTCTCACGTACGGTTTTGTTATTTTGGATCACATCATCCAGACTCAATTGCTTACCGGAATCCAGGGCAAAGGTGTGACCTTTACGGAACGTCATGCCATGTGCGCCTGCATAGTCCTGATAACTTTGCGTAATGAGCCCAAGTACACCATTTTCGTTGTATGTCACCACATAAGTGCTCTCAAATGCATATGGACGATTCGCTGTTGCGGCGCCAAATTCCTTGGTTTGTTTTTTGAAATCAGCTACAAAAGCATCGACTTCATCTTTCAGCACCTTATTAATAGCTGCCTCTGCTTTATCATTAGACAGTCCGCTCACCTGAGGATATTGAATATCGACCTCAGCGTTCTTGATGCTGACTTTCATTGTTGCCGCTTTGACTGCCACGTTATTTTGCTTCACTTTGCTCAGCGTCAGTGTCTTGGCTTTCCCATCCCAGTTGCCCTGCACTCCCAAATAATCTCTCATAGCAGAAAACGGAATATACAATCGGCCATTGATCAACTTCGCTTCTACCCCTGGGTAATATCCATTTATTCTCAGCATTGGATCGCCATCCAAAAGATTGATCGTCATCGTGTTATTGGCTGCTGTCAGAGCATACTCTTTGGTTTTCGCATCATATTTCAAGCTTCCACCTGCAACATCTTTCACTGCGGTAAGCGATACCCAAGTTGAGCCACCTTGAAGGAGTCCTTTTTGAGTAAGAGTTTTCCCACCCGATTTCAGAGTTACCTCAGTAGGTGTTGTCACTTTCGTGGATACTGAAGCTGCCTGTATAGAACTATCCTGCCATACAGCTCCGCTCCCCACAATAATTCCTGCCGCCAATAGTGCACTTGTCCATTTTTTCCATGATGTCATATATAAAACTCCTCTCTCGAATTCAAATTTTGAGTGTCATTACGTATGTATCCTGATTTGATCGTATGCCTCATACGCTCACCTCTTTATTATAATTAACCCGATTCCGGAAAGGTTTACAGCTCCAGTTACAATGTTGTTCGATCCAGATGCCTATAATGAAGGTTTTGTTACGAACAAATAGACAAAAAAGATACCAATAACCAGCAATTTATTTCGTCATATTTCACCTCTTCTTTTCAAACTTCATCAAAGTCCGCCTTTATAACAAAAAAGACGCTGTCCATCGGACAACGTCTTTGTCATTATTGCCTTTTGCCCGCTCAAGCATATCTTAAACGGACATCCAGCCTTTATTTACTTTATTTCACTTATTTCATTTCATAAGTAATATTCAGCGATGTGCTTACTTTAACCTGTCCCGTTTCAATGGCCGTGCCTCCATTAGAATCAGCTAACGATTTGGACATCTGAGCCTCACTTGCATAGAACACAGGTACATTGGCGTCACCTTGGCTCACGGAGAGAACAGCACCCAGTTGACGTTTAACCGCTTTTGCAATAGCTCCAGCTTTTACATCAGCATTAGCAACAGCTTTTTCAATCACCTGAGCTTCAAAGCTCTCCGGTTTTTCTACCGTAAAACGTACATTTTCAATATTGTTGGCACCAGCTTGGGATGCAGCATCCAGGAGTTCACCAATCTTGTCCATCTCCCGGTAAGTTACAGTCAATGTGTGATGAGCTGTGTACCCTTTGATCTTCTGTCCGTCTTTTTCACTATACGTGTAGTCAGGCTGTACATAGAACTGGCTGGTTTGAATATCATCCGCACTGATTTTCCACGTACTTTTCAGCAGATTGCTAACCTTTTGAATTTTCGCTGCATTCGCTTTTTGAGCAGAGGCTGCTGTGTCTGCCGTACTGTTCACTCCGATGGAAAGATAAGCGATGTCAGGCTTCACCTGAATCTCACCTGTACCCACAACGTTAATCACGTTTTGCTGTACCCCCTGTACCTCAGCTGCATACGCATAATTGCTAGGTGACACCCACGCAGTACCTCCTACTAGCAATGTACCTGCGACCATCACCGCGCCCAGCGGTTTCATCCATAATTTACCCATTACGTTAGCCTCCTTAAGTTTTAACATCTCAAACTCAAATCGATTTGATACCTAACAGACGGGCTTAATTCCATAATGTTGCACTTGACAGTCTTAAAACGCAAAAAAGCCCCTTTCGGGACTTCTTCATTGGGTTCAAATCATATCTTATTGGTTCTCAAGCTCTTCCTTGCTTACCAGACTAACTAAAGCGTTTACAGCCTGTTCGGCGTCCGCGCCCTCTGCACTAATCTGGATTTCCGTACCAGTACTGATTGCAAGGCTCATGATCCCCATGATACTTTTTGCATTTACTTTTTTGTCGTCCTTCTCGACGAACACTTCAGATGAGTACTTATTCGCTTCTTGAACGAACAGTGCCGCAGGTCTGGCATGGAGACCCGTTTTCAAACGGACAACTACCGGGTGCTTTGTCATGGAAACTTACCCCCTATTATGAAATCTGGACATTAAATACACAATTATATTTATAACATTATACCATATAACCAGAGCAGGACACTAGAAGAAAAAACTCAGGGTGATTGGGATGTCATTATTATGACCCATTTTAGCCTTTTTACATCACCTCATTACACCTGAGCAGTTCTCCAACATGCTTATAGGCGGCTGACTTTAAGTTGACCTTTTGGCGAAAACCAAAACCATCCGCTTTGCCGGTCTACCCTATTCTTCATTTAACCGTAACGCTCAGTACGAACCTTCTCTGCCAGTTCATCAATCTTGCGGAGCCGGTGATTCACTCCGGACTTGCTGACTGTACCCTTAAGCAGTTCGCCTACTTCCTTCAAGTTGATATCCGGATGGGCGAGTCTGACTTCCGCCACTTCACGAAGCTTTTCGGGCAACGACTCCAGACCAACTTCCTTTTGCAACAATCTGATGTTATCGATCTGTCTGACGGCTGCTCCAATCGTTTTGTTGAGGTTCGCCGTCTCACAATTGACAATTCGGTTGACGGAATTACGCATATCTCGCATGATACGCACATCCTCGAACTTGAAAAGAGCCTGATGTGCACCAATGATACTGAGCAGTTCAATGATTTTCTCGCCTTCCTTAATGTATAGGATGAATCCTTTTTTGCGTTCTATACACCGGGCATTGAGATGAAATTCATTAGCCAGGTCCACCAGGGCCTGACAGTGCTCCTCATACATGGACGCAATCTCCAGGTGGTAGGACGAACCTTCGGGATTGTTGACCGAGCCTCCTGCCATAAATGCGCCTCGAAGATAAGCACGTTTACAGCAGTTATTTTTGAACAGCTCTCCACTAATCCCGGGAGTAAACAGAAATCCTTCGGAAACAATGTACAGATCTTTTAAAATCACCTGTACCATGGTTGGAATCCGAACAATATATACATTGTTCTTTTTCAGCCGCATTTTTTTGCGGACAAGCAATTCCGTATGCACTTGAAAATGCTTTTTAAGCAGAGAGTATGCCCGTCTTGCAATGGCGGCATTCTCCGTCGAAATATCCAAGATGACTTTTTTATTCGATAACTGCACCGCACCAAGCATACGGATGAGGGCTGAAAGTTCCGCCTTTTCGCAGCACGGTTCGCTTTCGATCATCGTTAGTTCTTTTTTGGTCTGTGCTGCAAACGACATGGGACTTCACCTCTTCCGTAACATCCAATTTTGTACAAGTTGATAGATGTGATGGCTCAGCTTGTCGGCATCATGACGCAGATAAGTCCGGAATAGGACCAAAGTATCCGCAACCACTTGATAGCCGGCACTCTTCAGCACATTCATATCCAGCACAACTGGTTTAGCTCCTTTTTCCGCATACTTATTCTGCACCTGCAGCGGAATATCACCATTATTTACAATGACATAGTCGAAAAGTTGGTGTCCTACATGTTCATGTACCGCCTTGAGGTGGTCACTCACCGTGTAATTATCCGTCTCTCCCGGCTGTGTCATCACATTACAAATAAACATTTTTACTGCGTCCGCCTCAACGACAGCTTCAGCCAGCTTAGGTACAAGCAGATTGGGCAGAATACTCGTGTAGAGACTACCAGGCCCAATCAGGATGGCGTCTGCCTGACGAATAGCTTCAACAGCCTCTGGCAACGGCTCCACGTGATCCGGTTCAAGGAAAACGCGTTTGATCCGTAAGCCAGCTTCAGGGATCTTGGACTCGCCCGTAACAATCGAGCCGTCCTCCATCTCTGCATGCAGTATAACGGCCTGCCCGGCTGCGGGCAATACCTCACCCCGAACGGCAAACACGCGGCTAAGTTCCCGCACAGCGGTCACGAAGTCGCCCGATATATCCGTCATTGCAGCCAAAATCAAGTTACCCAGGCTGTGGCCTGCAAGCCCCGCGCCTGTATTGAAGCGATAATTCAGCATATCCGACAACAACGGTTCTACATCTGCCAGCGCTGTGAGTACGTTACGAATGTCGCCCGGAGGCGGCATTTGCAACTCATTACGCAAGATGCCCGAACTTCCTCCGTCATCCGCCACCGTCACGATGGCCGTGATGTCCAGCGGCTTTTCCTTCAAACCGCGCAGCATCACGGATAATCCGGTTCCGCCGCCCATGACTACAATTCTCGGACGTTCTCTTCGTGGTCCGGCTTCTTTCATCCCTTCACCCTCTTCAATGACGGTCCCGGTCGGCGTCGCGATGGCTCACGGTGACAGCCTCAGTTTCGCTGCTTCCCAACATTTTGCCCAAATATTCCGATATTGCTACCGAACGATGCTTGCCTCCGGTACAGCCGATTCCAATAATAACCTGGCTTTTGCCTTCCTTCCGGTATTGCGGAATCAGAAAATGCAGCATATCCAGCAGCTTGGTCAGAAACGCCTGCGTCTCCGGCCATTTCATAACATATTCGTACACATCACTATTCTGTCCCGTATTCGGACGTAAATGTTCAATATAATGCGGATTTGGCAAGAAACGAACGTCAAACACCAGATCCGCATCGATTGGAATACCGTATTTGAACCCAAACGACGTAATATTTACCGACAGCATATGGCTTTCCAGATGAGAAAAGCGGGATATGATGCGCTCTTTCAGTTGAGCAGGCTTCATCGTACTCGTATTCAATACCTGAGTGGCGGAATTTTTGAGCTCCTCCAGCATCTTACGTTCCAGCCGGATGCCGTCCAGCGGCATGCCCTCAGGAGCCAGTGGATGTCTGCGCCTGCTCTCCTTATAGCGCTGGACTAATACAGAGTCTATCGCGTCCAGGAATAGTATTTCACAATGAATGGTAAAATGATCTTTAATATAGTTCAGTGACTCGGACAAAGCCGTAAAGAACTCACGACCGCGAAGGTCGATAACCAGTGCGACCTTGCCAATTTTGCCGTTCGACTGCTCAATTAACTCCGCAAATTTTGGAATCAATACCGGTGGAAGATTATCCACACAGAAGAAACCAAGATCCTCCAGGCTTTGTACTGCAATCGTCTTGCCTGCTCCGGACATGCCCGTAATGATAATGAGCGTGGCGCCTGTGCCCGGTGAAACTTCACCTTCAAGCATAAATGTCCCCTCCTTATCATATTGCTGTCGGATTATACTGTTACGAGGTTACTAGGAACGCAAGAGAAGACCAGCCGCGCCAACAATCCCTGCATTATTGCCAAGCGTTGCTTCAAGAATTTTAACCCCTTCTTGCAGCGGTTCAGGTGTCAGTTTCGCAAATACAGTCCGTACTTCATCAAACAAAATATTACCCGCTTTGGATACACCGCCACCGATAATGAACATCTCAGGGTTAATCACAGCCGCTACAGCCGCCATCGATTTGCCCAGATAGAACGCTGCACGATTGACAATACGAAGCGCAACTTCATCGCCCGCCTTGGCTGCATCAAACACTTCCTTGGCTGCAATCTTGTCCACGAGTGCCAGTGATGTATGGTCCCCACGCTCTACAGCGTCTTTGGCCATACGAATAATTCCGGTTGCTGAAGATACCGTTTCCACGCAGCCCATTTTGCCGCATCCGCACTGAATGGCTTCCAGATCAGGAACAACACTGACATGACCAAGCTCACCAGCCATACCGGAGAAACCTTGATAGATCTTGCCGTTCAGGATCAGTCCGCCACCTACGCCTGTACCAAGCGTATAGCATACACAGTTGTCCACGCCCTTGCCGGCACCTGCCCAAGCTTCACCCAGTGCAGCCACGTTTGCATCGTTATCTATTTTGACTGGCTTGCCCAGACGTTCTTCCAAAATCGAACGAATGGCTACATTCCGAAATCCAATGTTAGGGGCAAGAACGATAATTCCCTCGCGTACATTGGTGAACCCAGCCACTCCCGCTCCCACACCTTCAAGCTGTTCCCAGCTGTAAGGCGATTCGGCAACGATATGACGGACATACTTCTCGATGTTGGCAATGACCGTGTCAACGCCCTTATCCACTTCAGTCGGTCCTTCATACGTATGCATAAGCTGACCGTGTTCATCACATATACCGACCTTGATTGCTGTTCCGCCGAGATCGACCCCAACGTAGATTTTCTCAGACATGCTACAAGCCACCTTTATCTATCTATAATAGTTTAATCCTACGTACCAACTATAATTGAAGGATACGCCTGGGTCAAGACGATAAGACCTTTGCTGTGATTAGCTTCCTCGCTATTGTGAACAACATCACAGGCTATTTTTGAATACGTATACAATCTCATTTGTCTCTATCAAAACGCAGGCTTCATTCCTTCCTCCATAGAGGAGGAAGCCTCAACTCATGATATTGCATATGCACTCGTTCCATGCGTAAAAGATGACAATTGTCATCCAAATTTCATGACAATCCTTACTAATCACGTCTAAGACAGTTCAGTAAGATGGAAATATCTTATAGAACAGAATAAGGACGCGACTCAAGATGAGCTCACTAGTGGTTCAGTTGTTGCAACCCTTAGCTCTAACGGCGCAAAAAACGCCTTCCCATAACAGGAGGCGTTTCTCTAATTTTAACATTCCCTAAACCTATTCTTCAGCAGCTATTCAGCTACTGGTCACAGCTTCGTTTCCACACGTACGGGCTCTTCCGTCTTTTCCATCTTGTTGACGTCCAGAATATCGAGCAGGAAGACAAAGATCGGAATACCGATGATAAGCCCCCAGATCCCCAGGAAATGTTGAGACAGAATCAGTACGATAAACGTGTAGAACATCGGCAACTTGGTTTTGTGCGCCATCAGCTTCGGATTCAGGAAATACGTCTCCAACGCATGAATGATGATGATCATAATGATCACGATCACACTAAGCTGTAACCCGCCCAGTTGATAACCAATTAGACACAGCGGAATCAGTGAGATGATAACCCCCGCAACGGGTACCAGACTCAGCATGAATACTAGAATAGTCAAGGCGAACAAATACGGGAAACCGAGTATCCATAATCCCAGAATCGTCAAAGCTGTATTGAAGACCGCAATCAACAATTGTGCCTCGATCACTTTACCAAAGGAAGATACAAATTTATCTCCAAGGTATGCCACTTCATTATAGAACCAGCCGATCTTGCTCGTTTTGAACTTGGAGGTGAACTTGGAAATCTCCCGCTTCTGCAACAAGAAAAACAGACTCAGGATAATGACCAGCAGAATGAACTCCAACCATTTGCTTAACGCAAAAATATACTTCAATGCATCGTTGGTATAGTTTTTGATATCGAATGATTGAAGATAACCTGCAATTTTGGAAGCAAAATTATCCCCGTCAGCGGTATCGAGAAACTTCATGATCTCATTCGTTAACTGAACAACCTGATCCACGATCCGTGGTGAATACTTGGAGATACCCAGTACGATGGCTGCAATAACGATAAGATAGAGCAGGATGACTACAACTTTATAGTTAACCGGAAATATACGATTCAACTTCTCTGTGATAAAATGCTGCAGCCTGTTCATGACATACGTCACCAGGAATAACAACAAAATCATGTGCAGCATACTCCCCATGCTGAAAAGCACCAAACAAAACAACAGCAGGATCAAAAATCGCCGCACTGTTGCATTCTGTAACCAATCTTTTATCATTTCCCCCAAAGTCTTCACCTCACAGCTAATATGCCCATTATGTATACGATCTCATGCCCACTTTGGTTTCAAAAAAAGAGAAGCCTTCCGGCTTCTCACATCATGAGACTTCCCGTTGTCTCTTATACTTAATTTATGCGAAAACATACCCTTTTCATGCTTACTTATCCAGTGTTTCGCTCCAGTCATGCACAATGCTGCCTTCAAGGAATTTCTCGCAATCCATTGCGGCCATACATCCTGAACCTGCTGCTGTAATAGCTTGACGATACTTCGTATCCTGAACGTCACCACAGGCGAATACACCTGGAATGTTGGTCTCGGTTGTACCCGGTTTAACGACAACATAACCGTGTTCATCCAAAGTAATCTGGTTGCTCAAGAAACCCGTATTCGGTGTGTGTCCAATGGCAATGAATACGCCATCCGCCTCAAGCAATTCTTCCAGTCCGGTTTCGTTATTGCGGACCTTAAGCCCTTTGACGCCAAGAGCCTCAGGCACAACTTCGAGCGGTGTACGGTTCAGGGCCCATTTCACCTTCTCGTTGTTGCGAGCCCGATCCTGCATAATTTTCGATGCACGTAGTTCGTCGCGGCGGTGAACCAAGGTAACGTCTGTTGCAAAACGGGTCAGGAAGCTGGCTTCCTCCATCGCGGAGTCTCCACCGCCAACAACGACGATCTTTTTACCACGGAAAAAGAATCCGTCACAGGTGGCACATGTACTTACTCCACGTCCCACATTTTCCTGCTCTCCCGGAATGCCGAGATAACGGGCCGAAGCACCGGTAGAGATGATGATCGATTCGGCTTCCAGTTCACCGATGCCTCCAACTTTAACCTTGAAGGGCGGTTTGCTGAAATCCACTTCTTCCACCCATCCATTTTTGAACTCAGCTCCAAAACGCTCCGCTTGCTTGCGCATATTGTCCATCAGTTCCGGACCCATAATGCCTTGCGGAAAACCAGGGAAATTCTCAACTTCCGTTGTCGTCGTCAATTGACCACCCGGCTGAAGACCTTCGATAACCAGTGGGTTTAGATTAGCACGAGCCAGATATATCGCTGCTGTCAGACCCGCAGGTCCGGTTCCGATCACAATCGTTCTGTATTTAGACATATAGATACAGCCTCCTTAATAAGGTTGAGAGTGTGTTGAGTGGCGATTAACTTGCTATGTTGATATCCTACAGGCATATCGAGACCTATTCGTTAAGTTTACCCGTTTTCCAGGCTTATGTATCCTTCCCGCAATGAAGTCTATCCCAAAGCGAGAATTTCAAGGAACATTTACTGGACCGGTGGGTTGGAATTGCACACTTTATTGATTTGCCGCGCATATTTGCTGACTGTGGCAGCTGATATGCCATACCGGTCGGCTATGCTTTGGTAGGTCACTGGACGACTGTGAATTTTGGCAGCCAGATATTCCAATCCCGCAGCCAAGCCTTCAATTTGCTTCGTGCCGGGCACCTCAGGGTGTACACGAGATACATAGTCGGTCCACAGCCGCTCCATTTCTTGCTGCAATTCGGCTTTGGCTTCAGACATTTGTAAAGCACGGTCCACGACCGCCTGCCAATGCGATGAAGGTTTCGTCTCCGTTTGTTCCGTCACCGACTCCATCTTCGGAATGGTGCGTTTGCTCAATGCAGTTAGCGGTCGCAGAACAAAAGATTCATCCTGCTTAGCTCCTTCTGCATTCAGACCGTTTAATACGGAACTAGCGGCTTGCACCAGTTCCAGATCTTCTCCAGGTTCCTGGATAAAGGATTGCAGTGCCTGCTGCACCTCATAATCACCGATCATGCCAAGAGCATGAATGACCTGAAGCTTGGTTGCCCGGTCCCCATGTCGCAACGCCCAGAAGAAGGAGGAACGGATCAAGGGATCATTTTTCATCTCTTCAGGTATGCCGTTGCCATAGTTCTCCCATTGTCTGAATTGCTCGTCAAATGGCAGATGATAGTGATAACTGAGTTTCTCCGGATCTTTCTCTCCCTGTCTCACAGCCTCAAGACCCGACAGATAGTACCGGGATACTTCCGAACCTGGATCCAGCTTGCCTACATGACGCCACAGACGTTCAGCGGAATCGTAACGTTCGGTATTATAAGCTGCGACTGCCGCATAATGTGCGAGAGCTGGGTCCGCAGCGGTTTCTTCATCCTTCAACAGGCGACGGAAATGTACATAAGCCGTATCATGTTGACCCAGGATACCCATCGTGGTAGCCAGCTTGTAGACCTGTTCGTGCTGGAAAGGCACGATGACACGCAATTTTTTGATCAGAAGCAGCACTTGGTCGGCTCGATTCTCGTTCTGATGAAAGATCGCCAGATTACACAGTGCATGCAAATTACCAGGCTCCTGCTCCAGCACCTCGGCAATCGTCTCTTTCGCTTTGGGAAACAGCCCCATATAATAATAGGCAAGCGCCAAGTTGTTGCGAGCAGCCAAATAATCCGGATAATCGGGTGACATGCCTTCCAACAGCTCAGCCGCCTGTGCAAACTTCCCTTGTTCCAACAATTCCCGCGCCTGATCGTGCTCAACGACACCTTTACGTGATTTGATCCGGTTCAGTTTGGCTGGTCGATCCAGCTCGTAGTACAGAAGCTCCATCATTTCTTCGGCTTCCGTCATAAACTGCCCCTGGGTATCCTCCTCCAAATACGTAACAAGCGCTTGCTCAGCTTCTTCAAACCGATCCATATTCGCATAATTGTTCGCCATGTAGAAATAACATTCCGTCATGGACGGATCTACCACGTCGAGCACATGCGCAAGAACGGCATTGGAAGCCTCGTAATCCCCCTTCTCTGATAATATACCCGCCATATTACAATGATTCACCGGATTTTCCGGTTCATATTCAACAGCTTTACGAAAATATTTTAATGCCTTGTCGACGTGATTACGGTCCAGCGAGCGGACAGCTCTCTCAAAAAAGAAAGAAGCATCCAAGTGAATCGGTATAACATTGGCAAGGTGTCCCTCAGCCCGCAGTAGCTTGCCCTTCATCTTCCAAGGCACCTCCTCTTTGCTTTCATTCATACTCTCCAGTATACCACATCTTAAGGCCCACTTCTCAATATGTAGTTTCATGTCGTTTATGCCAAAAATGCGCAAAAAAGATGACACTCCCTCATCCCGTTCGAATGAAATGTCATCTTTTTGCTTCATATTACTCTTCCTTATCAATTATAAAGAGATTCATCAGAATTACAGCTTTAACGCCATGGATGGCGAAAGAGAGATATCAACCGTCTTGTGGAAAGGGGTCATAAAGTTAACTAACACAACCTTACACTTATCAGGCAGCTTCGCCTCACGTACAGTTGCCGCCAAATGCCCTACCTCGCCTCCGGTCAGCTCAATCCAGTCATCTCCACAGGAATAACGCAATGTGCCGCTCTTCCACAGATAATGGCCTTCATCCGTCTCAAGCAATTCCCCATGGAAAAGCTCGCCCTCGCTTCCAAACACGAAAGACAACTGCACCATGATCTGCTCTGGTTGATCTCCTGCCAGTTTCAGGGTCCAGCCATTTTCCGTTCGTAGTACTTCCGTCTGTACATGGAATGTCTGCTCATGGGTGAGCGCTCGACTTTGATGGGGCAACAAATACCACGGACTGATGTCTGTTCCCGCCGTCTCAGGCAGTTGGCTATCCGGGATCGGACCGTAATAACCTTTCTTCTGTTCGCCCGTCAGGCGGTAACCTGCTGGCAATCGAGACATCTGCTGCATCGGCACATACCCTGGATTAAAATAAGAGGCCAACTGAACGGCCAGCAGACGTACGGCACCATGACGAAGGGCAAAGAATGAAGGCACCTCCGTCATTACAGTTGCACTTGTATTACCGGAACGAATACGTGCTACAGGTGCGCCGAAGTCCGTATGCAACCGGCTGTGTGAGATGCGTCCATGATGACCTGCCGAATCCATTCGCTGTAAATAGTTCTCCCGCACAAATCGTTCGTTTAGTATGATCTCGTACAGCTCAGGCAGCTGTTCACGTGCCTTACCTGCCTGCTGCTGAAGCTCAGGCTCCAGCAGCAGCCGAACGAGCGCATTGACCGAGCAGACGCCGGGATCTGTTAACATTTCTCCCGCCCAATCGGCCATGCCGGCAAAGATCGGATCACCGTCCAACCGGGCCAAGATGGCATACGGCAAGTAATACGGAGATAAATCATGCATGCTCCCCAGATCCTGACGACCTGAGTAATCCGTAACAACCTCGCCTGTTGGATGTACAAGATATACCATCATACGAAGATTGAGTCTCACCGGGTTCAGCAATTCGGGACGGTTCAACAGGCGTGCCGCGTGAATCAGCATGATGTCGCTAACCGCGCTGTAGATTCCGTTGCTTCGTTCAGTCCACTCTCCATCAGGCGTAATGTCCATGCCTTCAGCCAGCCATTGCTCTGCACGCTGCACAGCTTCCTCCAGATCAAACAATTGATGCAGGAAACCGAGCGCCGCGCATAGCACCCAGCGATGATTCGGCGTATGACAGCCTCCAGTCAGCAAGACAGGAGCAGTTCGTTCCAGAAACAGGCGCATATTGTCCAGCACAGGTTGCAATTGCTCCCAGTCTTGCTGCTGAAGAAGTTGATATAACTGAGCATATCCCACGACAAGAAATGCAGTATCCGGCGGAGAATGGGAATTGGTCCAGCCGGGGGAGATGGAGCCGTCTGCATGCTGATTGCGGAGTACGTACTCCGATGCAAGCTGCAGACGATTTAACAGTTCTTCATTCTGATAATAGATCGAATCCGGATTGGCGATTGCCGCTCCCCAGTAACACATGTCTGTAGGTGTTCCGGTCGTGTGGTTGACCCAGGCGATACCTGTAGAGGGGTCAATCGTTCCTCCAAAATAACGACTTTCCGGATCAAGCATTTGCCGGGATATCCCTTGTTTCACTGCTCTGTCGTTGCTTTCCACCAGTTGTCTGTACATGTCTATTCCCTCCAAACAAATGCCGTTATGCGGAATATTCGGCGCAGTAATTCTGTCATCTGTTTAATCACGCGATTGGCTTAAGAAAACCTGTGATCAGCCCTTAACTGCTCCAAGCATAGCACCACTAACAAAATATTTTTGCAGCCATGGATAGACGAGCAGAATCGGTACAGTCGCAAAAATAACGGTGGCTGCCTTGAGACTTTCCGGGGTTAATGGAGCGCGATTGGCACCCTCCATCAGCGTAAGTTCACTCACCATATTGTTTTGTACCATTTGGAAGAGCTTGAGCTGTAGCGGATACAGATGAGGATCATTAATATACAAAAGAGAATCCTGAAATCCATTCCATCGTCCAACTGCATAGAAAAGGGCCAAAGTAGCCAATACAGGCATGGATAGTGGCAATATAATCTTAAAGAGCGTGTGTACATGCGAACTGCCGTCAATCTCTGCCGACTCCTCCAAACTTTCCGGTATGCCCCTGAAGAACGAAATCAGGATAATCAGGTTAAACGGACTCACCAGACCAGGCAGAATCAAGGCCCAAACCGAATTAAGCAAGTTGAGATCACGAATGAGCAAATACTCAGGGATCATCCCGCCACTAAAGAACATCGTAATAATAATGACATACATAAAGAGCTTACGCCCTTTCAGTTTTTTCTTGGTTAACGGATATGCAGCTGCAAGTGTGAACAACATGCATAATACTGTGGTTACGATCGTCAGAACCGTCGTGAAGCCCAGTGAATAGAGCATTGATTGATCAGAGAACACCTGCACATATGCATCCCAATTGAATTCTTTAGGGAATATAGTTACCTCACCAGATGTAATCGCTCGGTTAGAGCTGAGCGATATTGCAATCGTGTGCAGAAAAGGAGCCAGACAGAATATAACAAACAAGGTGATAAAGCAGATATTAACGATATCAAAAATCCGGTTTGAGGTGCGTTCACTCATATGCGCACAGCTCCTTTACTGATGGTCTATACAAACAAGCCGATTGGCATAACTTCCGTTCATCTACAACCTACAAAATACCTTCACCCGTTGCTTTCTTCGAAATATAGTTGGATCCTAGCACGAATATGAGTCCCACCACTGCCTGAAAAAGCCCAACGACGGTTGCCAGTGTGTATTGTCCTGATTCAAGACCAATTCTGTATACAAAGGTACTGAGTACATCGGAATATTCTCGCACTGCCGTGTTACCGATAATATAAGGCCGATCAAAGCCGATGCTAACCATATGTCCGAGATTGAGAATAAGCAAGGTTACAATCGTGGGTTTAATACTTGGCAGCGTAATATGCCAGATTCTCTTCAGCCGTGTTGCTCCATCAATCTCTGCCGCTTCGAACAATTCCTTGTTAACACCCGTCAACGCAGCCAGATACAGAATGGTTCCCCAACCTGCACTTTGCCAGACACCTGTGAACAGATAGGTCACGAGCCAAGGGTTTTTCTCTGTCAAAAATGGGATCGAATTTAAGCCCATGCTCTCCAATATACCGTTAACCATACCGGATTGATTGCCGAATAATTGGTACACAATTCCCCCGATGATAACCCATGAGATAAAGTGAGGAATGTACAGAATCGTCTGCGATATTTTTTTGAACCATTTAAATCGAACTTCATATAGCATGATGGCTAATATAATTGGCGCAGGGAACGAAACAATCAGATCAAGAAAATTCAGCAAAAAGGTATTGCGTAATGTGGTGTAGAAGTCACGCATCCCAAATACCTCACGGAAAGCATCGAAACCGATCCACTCACTACCGTTAATGCCCTGAAACAAGTTGAAATCCTTAAAAGCGATCTGAACACCGTACATCGGTCCGTAGCGAAAGATCAAAAAGTAGATCAGGGGCAGTGAGATCAGTGCATACAATTGCCAATACCTTTTCAAGTATGTGGTGGTCAACTCGGTTTCCTCCTATCAACAGAGAAACGGCTGTGCCGCAACGAGCGGCACGGCACATATCCCTTCCAAAGTTATGCGGTAACATACGTATCTATCTTGAAGCCATGATGTGTAAAGCTTATTTATGGGATAGAGGTTGCTCACTGAAGTGCTTCTTCAAGCTCTTTCTTCAATTCTGTGCCCCCCAGCGACATGAAATCATTCATTTCCTTTTCATAAACCGCTTCGAATTCTGCCGGCTTAGCCATGGCTGTTTTTACGATAAGCACTTTTAGCTTATCATTCAGCACCGTCCCATATTTGGATTCCGCTTCAATCGGTTTGTCAAAAATAATCGGACCAATGGTGTCGGTATTAGCGATATCAATCGATTGTCTCATCAAATCCTGATTGTTTTTCGGGAAGCCCGCAATCCATGCTCCTTCATTCACCGTCTGGTCTCCGATCACTTTGCCGTTGGCGATAATAGCCATGTCACCAGAATTGTAGATACGATCTTTCATTTCCTGTGTTGCATCATCATTGACAACCGGAATTCCATCGACCATATTGTAATTTTCGCCTTCGACGCCGCTGTATATATCAAGCAGATTATTTCCAGAAGCCATCCAATCCAAATATTTCACTGCCTCCACAGCTCGTTTGCTACTCTTCGGAATCATGATATACATTCCATTGCTACCGTAACGTGATTTGATATGTTTATTGTCAACATTGGCGTTCGTATAAGCATCGATTGCTGCAACCTTACTACCCGGCACGTTCTTGTACAAATTATCCAGCATACCGTCTGCGTACAGAATCTGACCTACATCTTCCGACATGTAACCAATGTTGCCGTTCTGGAAGTCCTTAACCAATTGTGCTTTCTCTTCGTCGAGACTGAAATCTTTGCTGATCAGACCTTCATTGTACAATTTGTTAAGGAACTGCATCGCGTCCTTAAAGCCTTCATGCAACGGTAATTCGTATCGTTGGCTGTACGTCAGTCCATCCTGAATCGGCTTGATAAAGGAATAAATCAGTGTCTCATACTGAGCTGGTGCAAGCGCCATACCCATTGGGATGTTTTTGCTACCCAGATTACCCGGATCTTTCTCTTTAAACGCTTTTAACGTTTCGTAAAGTTCATCTGTTGTCGTTGGAGCCTTCATTCCAACTTTGTCGAGCCAATCCTGGCGGATATAAGAATTATAGCGGGCAGTAATGGCACGCTTACCCGGAATCGCGAATTGCTGACCTTCAAGCTGACCGAACTTCAACAAGTCTTCACCCAGATATTCCTTTAAATTAGGTGCATGTTCATTAATAAGCTCACCTACGTCAGTAAGCCCCCCCTGCTGAGCATACCGATAAAATACACTTGAGTCATATACAAATACAATGTCCGGAACGTCGCTGGCGCTAGCCATCAACACATTAAGCTTGGTCGTTTCCTCTGACCGCTGAACAGGCACGAATTGCACATCAATGTTATTTGGATCACCGAACTGTTCCTGAATCCATTTAGTCATATAGTTATTCGTAATGGTGTACGGAGAGGGACTATTACCGCGGTCAAACACCTCCACTTTTAAAGTGACACGCTCGCCATTGCCTGATGCACTGCCTTCTGATTCCTGATTCGATGCAGATGAACAGCCGGCTAGCAAGGAAACTCCCATTACCATAGTAAGCGCCAATCCCATCCATTTCTTTAGACTCCCTTTGGTTGCTTTTCCTGTCATTTTGTCATCTCCTTAGCATTGCGTGAATGTTTAAAGCTTGCCCAGAGTATTCCACATCTTTCCGCGCCCTGGCAATAAACTCGTTTCGGAAACGCTTACATAAGGATAATGGTTTATCCCCTGTGACGATTTTCGCAGACTGACTATATTCGTAAAGGGACCAAAAACAGGCGTAACTCAAGGGTTTCTTGCATAAAGCGCAGGCTTCCAAATGGAATACAGGTTTATACCAGCAGCAAAAAAGGCGGACTTCTGCATGGCTTCTCCTGAGAGAAACCTGCATGAATTCCACCCTGTGCTTAGCATGATTTAATGCGCAGCATGAGCCTTTGATTTACGACTCGTTGTCGCGATGTTCACGTTTCATACGGCGATAATCTCCCGGTGTAATACCCGCAACCCGTTTGAATACACGTCCCAAGGTAATTCCATTGGCATACCCCACCTTCAGGGCAATGTCCTGCAATGAAAGATCCGTCTTCCGTAGAAGACGTTCTGTTTCCTTCATCCGCAATTCAGTAAGGAAATCTACAAACTTCATATTGAACTCGGTCTTGAACAAATAACTCGCATGTTTGCCGGTAATCTGGAATCGATCGCTCAGATGTTTCAGCGAAAGATCAGGATTCGCAAACTGTTCTTCGATATAGTTTTTCATTTCATTGACCATCGCTTTGTAGCTCTTGGTTTCAGTTACCGACACATAAGTTCTGAACAGGTCCGTCAGGTCATCAAAAAGAATGTCTTTGACACCCTCAAGTGTCTCCGCTTCTTTCATCAGCATCAACCACTTGTTTATGTTCTCCTCCGATAATTTCTCCTGCAGCTGTTCAGACATGACCGCTACTTCCCGGCTGAGCATCTGTAGCATCGCCTGAATCAAGGAGTGAATCTCATCATCTGGCAGCTTATCACGTTCAAAAGCCGTGAAGATCTCCTCCAGTTGATCACGCCACTGACTGCTCGACATCCGAAACCGTTTAACAAAATCAGCTATCATCTGCAAATAAGTATAGGTATCAAGCAGCTGCTGCTGGCTTTCCCCATACCCGGCCAGCGCCACATTACCGTCCCTCAGCAATCTTCGATGCATCACAGTCTCAGCCGCCACGTATGATCCACGAATGGCCTTGATGCCCTCTGCGATCGGTCCGATACCGAAACTCAATGATATACGCAGATTCTGCTCAACCCAGGATCGGCATTCCTCCGCAACTAAGCGAATCTGCTCAGTCATATCCGGGCTGCCGTCAGTAGATAGGAAAAGGATCGCAATCTGATCCGAGCTGACCCATTCCGTCCAGCATTGCATGCCCGCATTGCGTGAGAGCTCCTGCAGCACATTCATTAACGCAAATTTGAGCGTATTCTGTTCACCTCTCGTAAACCGTTCCTGGAATCCCTTCTCATATCGGTTGATTTCGCCAACCACAACAGCGAAGCATGACGAAGTATCCACGCCAGTTAACGGGGAAAGTTCCTTTAAGCGCTCTACAGCGTGATCCAGATTCTCCCCATTCAGCAGATCGTTAAAAAGTTTGCTGCGCTGCAGCAGCACGTTTTCCCTGCTCTTTTTGTCTGAATCCATCATATGGTTAATCAGGTTTTCCAACACGCCATCAATCAATTTCATCTCATCTGTCCCAGAGCCTGATTGTTCCAGCACCCGAATCTGATGAGCCTCAATCCGATTCATAATAATCTGAATGGGTTTATAGTTGCGGCGAGTGATGTAGATAATATAGACGATTGCACAAATGACGGTAACAACCGCAATAATCACCCATACATAGGAAACCACCGAGACCCAACCATATAAGTTCCCCTTCTTGATCCCACTGGAGATCGTCCATCCCAATCTTTCCAGCGAAAGGTTGTTCAGCTCTTGTCCTTCTACGGCACCTTCACGATCTGAATGCGCATCGTATACAACCTGACCGTCACGGTCAAGAATGCTCATGAAAGAAAGCTGTCCATTGACCATACTATCAATACTCTGCTCGATACTGCTCATCTTGATATTAATGACAAGCACCCCATCCGAGCCAAATGGTAGGGGCATGTCTTTATCCACCGTCAGCACCCGAATAGGCATACGCTGATTAATTCCTGCATCGTATTCCCTTACAGGCTGCCAGCCTGAAGAAAGAGAATTGGACTCGATCCGATCAATCCACGCCTTGTCTGAAAAGCTGTCTAAATCCTTGGAGCCGCTTGAGGTTAAAACGCTTTCATTTTTCTTGTCATATAAATAAATCGATTGGATCCAAGGGTTGGAACTCGTTATCTCACGCAAGCTTTGTGCAATGCTATACACGGTCTCTTTGCCTACCTGGTTCTGGCTATTAAAATAATACTTATAGGCCTGCTCACTCTGCACCGCTTCCATCACGGATAGTTCAATATCCCGGATCGTCCGGTCCAGACTGTCCACCAAATAGCTGGAGGAGATGCGGTCTGCTTTCCTTGTTTCTTCCCTGGAGATGTCATTAATGAAAACAAAAGCGATAAAAATGAGTACGGTCATGGTAAGAAAAAAAATAGGAAAATAAGAAAACAGTAAACGATAATACCAAGTCCGGGACAATAGACCCCACTCCTCACTCCACGACACCGTTGTATACTAGCCGTGGTTCTACTGTTCATCACATCAGTTACATCTCTGGGATTCAATTCCCCCATAAACACAGCCATAAGATCAATTTTAAGTTATTATAACACAAGCCCCCAGGCAGCAAATGAGTAATCGATTCTCTCCTTCTCCTTAACTCATCCGCATCTTTACCCTAATCCATCATAAAAAAACAAAAACCGTGCTGAGCAGCAAACCACTCAAACACGGTACAGTACACCTGGATTCGCACTAATCTGTGCTGCATGATTAAATCCCTGAGTCTTTGAACAACGTCGCCATAGACCCGCCATCCACAATAATGCGAATAGCACGAGCAAGCATTGGAGCTACGGGCAACACTTTGAAGCATTCGGGATGATCATCCGGCAGTGCGATGGAGTCTGTGACCACCACCTCGGCTATAGACGGGTGATTGAGCTTACTTAGCGCTCCGTCCGAGAACAGACCATGTGTTGCGCATACATATACGTTTTTGGAGCCTCGCTCCTTCAACCCTTCAACAACATTGAGAATTGTCGTTCCGGTATCGATCAGATCCTCAATAATAATCGGAGTTCGACCCTCAACATCCCCAATGACGTGTGTAATGATCGATTCGTTGTGGCTTGGCCGCTTCTTGATCATAATGGCAAAAGGTGAATCCAGACGATTCGCCAGTTTCTCTGCCATCGAGGCTCGTCCCGCATCAGGGGAGACAACCACCGGATTTTCAATCCCTTTACTCAGCAAATAATCACTAATAAGGTCCAATGATGTCATATGGTCCACTGGAATATTGAAGAATCCCTGAATTGCTGCTGCATGCAGATCAATGGTCACTACCCGGTTCGCTCCGGCGGTAGTTAACACATCCGCAACCATCTTGGCTGAAATCGGCTCACGTGGAGCAGATTTGCGTTCCTGACGAGCATATCCGTAGTAGGGAACAATAATATTTACCGTACGGGCAGAAGCCCTTTTGGCTGCATCAATCATAACGAGCAGTTCTACGAACAACTCATTGATCGGATGTGATAATGATTGAACCAGAAACACATCACAGTTGCGGATCGTCTCTTCGTAGTGAACGTATATTTCTCCGCTCTTGAACCGGGACAGTTTGATCTTGCCTAGTTGTACACCCAGCTTGTCGCATACCTGTTCTGCCAGCTTAGGGTTCGATGAACCGGAAAAAATACGTAACGAATGCTGCATAATGCCCTCCCGAGGGTTGAAGTCCCAATATAATCCTTTATCAGTCTAAAAGTGAATGTTCAAAAAGTCCGGTTTTCAGTACCTTTTGAACTACCTCTAAAAAGGTTATTTCCTACCCTCATTATACTCCACTGCCTTATACATTTAAAGAAAGGAACGAGCGCTGTCGGCCTTCAAAAACGGCGACCTCCGTACAGCCCAGCTCACGCAGGAGCGCCTCGGCCTCAGGCAGATAATCGCCTAGCTTCAGCGGATCATGTGCATCGGAGCCAAGGGTCAGCGGAATCCCCAATTGAACGGCCTCCGTTAACATCCGGCGACCAGGGAACATCTCTGCGCAGGGCTTCGATAATCCGGATGCATTGAGCTCCATGGCACAGCCACTTTTCGCAATAGCTTGCAGCGCTGCATTCTCCAGAGCTATACGCTCTTCAGTCTGTTCTGGTGCCGGAGTGAAGCCAAAGCGTTTGATTACATCCGTATGACCCATAATATCGTACATCCCCGTCGCTGCCGCTTTGCTAACAGCATCATAGTACTGACGATAGACTTCCAGTACGTCTTTGCCTTCCCAATGATGGGTCTGGCGAAAATCCGTAATGTCCCATTCCCCGAGAAAATGAACCGATCCAATCACATAGTCCCATGGGTACCGCTCAATAATGGCCCGAATTTCGGTCTCCCAGCCTTCAATATAGTCGCCTTCAAGGCCGACACGTACATCAATCTGACCACGGTACCGCTCTTTCAGAGAAAAACACTCTTCCACATAACGCGGCAGCTCGTCCATGGGCATCGCCATCTCAGGATAATAGTGAGCAGGGTCTACATGTAGCAAAGGCATGTGATCCGACAGCCCGATCTGCGACAGTCCAATCTCCACCCCACGCTGCACATAAGCCTCCAGCTTGCCAACCGCATGACCACACCGCTCATGGTGTGTATGATAGTCTATAAGCACAGGCTCGCCTCCTAATCGCGGCGAGGCCGCTCGTGGCGACGGCTCAGCTCTGACATGATGTCGTCCAGCGGTAGCTTGCGCTCTTGCAACAGAACGAGCAAGTGATACATCAGGTCACTGACCTCAAGACGAAGCTCGTCATTGTCTTTATTTTTGGCGGCGATGATCGTCTCGGACGCTTCTTCACCGATTTTTTTCAGAATTTTATCAACGCCTTTATCGAACAGATACGTCGTATATGCGCCTTCCGGACGCTCGCGTTCACGCTCTGCAATGACCGATTCCAGTTCAGCCAGTACTTCAAAACGGCTTTCGGAGCTCGCACTTGAAGTCGTTGCACTAGAATCGCCTGAAGCCTGGTCTGCGGATTGCTCTGGCAAGCCCACGATTTCATTATGGAAACAGGTCACTGCTCCGGTGTGGCAAGCAGGTCCGTTCGGCTTCACTTCAACCAGCAAGGTGTCACCATCACAATCATATTTCAATGAAGTAATCGTCTGTATGTTGCCTGAAGTTGCACCCTTGTGCCACAACTCTTGACGCGAGCGTGACCAGAACCACGTTTCACCGGATTCCAGCGACAATTTTAGGGATTCCCGATTCATATAAGCCATCATCAGAACTTGGCGTGTCTCTGCATCCTGCACAATGGCAGGTACCAAACCATCGCTCCAGCGAATGTGTTCCACAACCTGCTCCAAGGATAACTGCTCCTTGATCTCATTGCTAACGTTAGTCACGGATCTCCACTCCTTGCTCTCTCAAATGTTGTTTTAACGCCGGAACGGCGATTTCTTTGTAATGGAATATCGTTGCAGCTAGGCCTGCGTCCGCTTTGCCTGTTGTGAACACATCATAGAAATGCGATTCCTTGCCCGCACCACCTGAAGCAATGACCGGAATACGTACCGACTCAGATACCGCTGCGGTCAGCTTCAGATCGAATCCGTCCTTCGTTCCGTCCGCGTCCATGCTTGTCAGCAGAATTTCACCAGCGCCTAAGGTCTCCGCCTGTTTAACCCAGTCCAGCGCCTTAATCCCTGAAGGTTTACGTCCACCATGCGTATACACTTCCCATTCGCCCCAAGCCTCATTAAACTTGGCGTCTATGGCAACGACGATACACTGGGAACCAAAGCGGCGCGCTCCGTCTGCAATCAGCTGAGGATTAAGCACGGCTGCCGTATTTACCGCAATCTTATCCGCCCCTGCACGCAGAATGCGCTTCATGTCTTCCACCTTGGAAATCCCACCACCTACGGTAAAAGGAATGGCGATCTCGCCTGCGGTTTGCCGCACCACTTCTTCCATCGTCTCGCGGCCTTCCACCGAAGCGGAGATATCGAGAAACACCAGTTCGTCCGCACCCTCGCGGTCATACAGCGCCGCCAGCTCCACGGGATCACCCGCATCCCGGAGATTGACGAAGTTAACGCCTTTGACAACCCGGCCGTCCTTTACGTCCAGACAAGGAATGATTCTTTTTGCCAGCATGCTCCTCTTCCTCTCTATCCGATTATCGATACCTGTATAAGTTCAACCATAGAATATTTACACTAGCCACTCCGATGACAGAACAACCTTCCGATCGCTTGGGATAAAGGCGAACGTTTCACTTCTTCAGGTTATTTCTGTCCTCTCCGTTATCGTGCAAATGTTTATTTGAGCTTATATAGTACCGCTATTATTTATTTACCGCACGTACCGCTTCAGACAGATCAATACTGCCAGTATACAGCGCTTTTCCTACGATTGCTCCTCCGATACCATCTTCCGCATGTTTGCTTAAACGAAGCAGATCATCCATGACACTAACTCCACCGGAAGCAATCACTGTACGGCCACTTGCCTTCGCAAGAGACACGATCGCTTCAACGTTAGGACCCTGCATCATGCCATCACGAGAGATATCTGTGAAGATGAAGGTTTCTGCACCGAATGCCGCCAGCTCCTTCGCCAGTACCTCAGCCTGAACCTCCGATGTCTCCAGCCATCCACGTGTCGCTACATAGCCGTTGCGTGCATCGATACCAATAGCTACTTTGTCTCCATACCGTCCCAGTACTTCTTCTGTAAAAGCGCGATCTTCAATCGCAGCTGTTCCGATAATCAGACGACTCACACCGAGACCGAGCAAACGTTCTACATCAGCCACTGTACGAAGACCTCCACCTACCTGAACAGGCACGTTAACGGCCGAAGCAATACGCCCGATCAGCTCATCATTCACGGGATAACCTGCTTTTGCACCGTCTAGATCCACTAGATGAACGTATGTACCACCTTGCTTCTCCCAGGAAAGAGCAACTTGAACCGGGTCATCGTTATATACCGTCTCCTGATTGTAATCTCCCTGCACCAGTCTTACACATTTGCCGTCCCGGATATCAATTGCCGGATATATGATAAAAGATGACATACAAGACCTCCTGAATATATTCATATTTGTCTCTATATAAATTGAAACTAAAGAATATTTACACTTGCCACTGCGATGACAGAACAACCTTCCGATCGCTGTTATCCCCAGATTTTTTTTGAATCCCTTATTTAAAGGGGAAAATCCAGGGATAAAGGCGAAGCGTATGCTTCCGATGCAGCTTTCTTTCAGAAAGCTTTTAGCTCCGCTTCTTCAGGTTATTTCTGTCCTCTCCGTTATCGTGTAAATGTTTAGTTCAATTTATATAGATTAGATTCTATAAAAGATTAGCTACGTATTATTTTATAAGGATGGAATTAAAAAATCATATGATCGCTGATTATGATTACGCCTTTGATCCAGTCAACGCCAGGAAGTTTCCAAGCAGCTTCATACCCAGCTCTCCGCTCTTCTCCGGGTGGAACTGCATGCCGAAATTGGAGCCTCTGCCAACAATCGCCGTAACCGGATGTCCGTAATCCGTTACTGCCAATAGATCGCTCTCTACGTCCGTACGTGCATGATATGAATGGACAAAATAGACATGACTTGCCTCAAGCCCCGCGAATAGCGGATTTTCCGGGTGCAGGAACTGCAATCGATTCCAGCCCATATGTGGAACCTTTAATTCTCCCGGTGCGAATCGCACGACTTTACCCGGCAAAATATTCAATCCATCATGCTCCCCATGCTCCTCACTTGAGCTGAACAACAGCTGCATGCCCAGACAGATCCCGAGCAGCGGTGTTGGTCCAGCTGCCGCTTCCTTCACCACAGCGTCCAATCCACTCTCTCGCAAGTGCACCATGGCATCGCCAAATGCACCTACACCTGGCAGAATCACACCATCTGCACCAAGAATCGCATCCCGGTCACCTGTGACCAGCGCTTCGTAGCCAAGACGTTCGACCGCTTTGCCGACGCTGTGCAGGTTCCCCATACCGTAATCGACAATTGCAATCGTCATCGTCTACAGCACTCCCTTCGTGGAAGGCACACCTGTTACACGTGGATCAATCGTTGTTGCCTCATCCAGTGCACGTCCCAGTGCTTTGAAGATCGCCTCGATCATGTGGTGTGTATTTTGTCCGTAGTGCACGATAACGTGCAAGGTAATGCGCGCTTCCAGCGCCAGTTTCCACAGGAACTCATGTACCAGCTCGGTCGAGAAGCTGCCCACTTGCTGAGAAGGATATTGTGCGCGGTACTCAAAGTGAGGGCGGTTGCTGACATCGATGACTACCTGAGCGAGAGCCTCATCCATCGGCACAAATACACTGGCATAACGTTTGATGCCCCGCTTGTCACCCAATGCTTCACGAAGAGTCTGTCCCAGACAGATCCCGATATCCTCTACCGTGTGGTGGTCATCAATATCAACATCGCCGCGCGCCTGTACGTTCAGATCGAATTGTCCATGCTTCGTGAACAGATCGAGCATATGATTCAGGAAAGGTACGTCCGTTTCAATCTCGGATTGCCCAGTTCCATCTACGGCAAAAGAAAGCTGAATGTTCGTTTCATTTGTTTTGCGGTCTACCTCTGCCTGACGTACAGCACCCTTATTCTGAAGGTCCAAACCATTATCCTGCTTATCCATTATCCGATTCCGCCTTTCCTTCCTGTTCTAACCGTACAGCGATCGCACGGGCGTGTCCTTCGAGCCCTTCATGCCGGGCCAGCTCTATAATAGCCGCTCCATTTTGGAGTAACGCTTCCTTGCTGTAATAGATCAAACTCGATTTTTTGATAAAATCATCCACGTCCACGGGTGAGCTGAATCGTGCCGTTCCATTTGTCGGGATGATGTGATTCGGTCCGGCAAAATAATCCCCTACCGGCTCCGAGCTATACGGGCCGAGGAAGACTGCTCCGGCATTCTCGATCCGGCCAGCGTAAGCCATGGGCTCCTGCACCATGATCTCCAGATGCTCCGGTGCGAGCCGGTTCACCACATCGATTCCCTCATCGATGGAATCGACCACAATAATCGCGCCATGCTGCTCCACGGAAGCAGCAGCGATATCGCGCCGCGGCAGCACTTCCAGCTGCTGCCGCACTTCGGCCTGCACGGCTTCCGCCAGCACGGCCGAGGTTGTGACGAGAATGGCCGATGCCATCTCGTCATGCTCCGCCTGCGACAACAGGTCGGCGGCGACATACACCGGATTCGCCGTATCATCGGCGAGCACCACAATCTCACTCGGCCCGGCGATACTATCGATATCGACTGCGCCGTACACCTCGCGCTTCGCGAGCGCCACGTAAATATTGCCCGGTCCACAGATCTTGTCGACCGGGGCAATACTCTCCGTGCCGTAAGCGAGGGCGGCGATCGCCTGAGCGCCGCCAACCCGATACATCTCGCTCACGCCTGCTTCCGCAGCAGCCACGAGAATGTACGGGTTAATGCCTTCGCCGCCGTTTGTTGACGGCGGCGTCACCAAAACAATCTCCGGCACGCCAGCCACCTGTGCCGGAATCACATTCATCAGCACTGACGAAGGGTACGCTGCTTTGCCGCCAGGTACATAAACGCCGACCCGCTTCAGCGGTCGGATTACCTGGCCCAGCAGACTGCCGTCCGGCTGCCAATCCATCCATGAGTTGCGCTTCTGCTTCTCATGAAACGCACGAATGTTAGCGGCGGCCTGACGGATCGCCGTCACGAAGGAAGGCTCCACAGCTGCATAGGCTGCTTGCAGCTCTTCCTGCGGCACGCGAAGCTCCGCAGCCGTCAGCTTCGTGCGATCCAGCTGCTCTGTGTAACGCAGCAGTGCCGCATCTCCTTCCCGGCGAATGTCGCTGACAATGCGCCGTACCGCTTCATTTTGCTCAGGTGTACCGTATTCCACTTCCCGCTTCAAATCAAACTCCCGTGCAGGTACAATTTTCATGAGTACAACCTCCCTATCTCTGTAGTGCCTGTGATACTTTAATATCTGTAATAGCCACTAATGCCCATATGTTCTATATGATCAATCATTGATTAGTTGCTTCTGCTCCATCTTACATGCTTGATTTATCCCCGAAAGATCCCCGAAGACACCTCATTCGAGGCTGGAATGACCTGCTGAAGAGCATCGCATAATGCTTGAATCCGTGCATTCTTCATCCGATAGCTGACCCGATTGGCAATAAGGCGGCTGGTGATATCCAGAATACCCGTCATCTCCACGAGTCCGTTCTCACGCAACGTCTGACCTGTCTCCACAAGATCGACGATTCGATCAGCCAGACCGATCAGCGGCGCCAGTTCGATGGACCCGTTCAGTTTGATCACTTCTACCTGCTGTCCCTGCTCACGGAAATATTGGGAGGCAATCCTTGGGTACTTTGTTGCTACCCTCTGCTGAATGCCAGGCGTCCAGTCGGGTAGTCCAATAACAGACATGCGGCACTGGGCGATTCCCAGGTTCAACAATTCGTATACGTCCCGATTTTCCTCAAGCAGAACGTCTTTACCCACTATGCCAATATCCGCTACTCCATACTCCACATACGTTGGCACGTCTACGGGCTTCGCCATGATGAACTCCATCCCCGCTTCCGGCACTTCGATGACCAGCTTGCGCGTATCGTCCACGTCTTCCGGAATATCAAGCCCTGCTTCACGGAACAGTTTGGAGGCTTTCTTATAGATTCGGCCCTTCGGCATAGCTACCTTCAAAATATCCGACATCTCAGCGTCCCCCTCCATTTTCATGTCCGTACGTGATAACCTGCTCAGCCTGAATCGTCTTTCTACCAGTTGTGGCACCAACTTTTGCTACACTTACCTCTGCCTCATCTTCGGAAAGCAGAGATGTGACTACATTTTGACCGATGCTGCGTAGTCTCGCCGCCTCTGTTAGAGCCTCAGCCCGGCATTCCGAAGTATATTGAATAAGTATAGGCTTCTTCTCTTCCATCGTAATTCCATGAACACCATCGATAATCCGGTTTGTTTTGAGTGCAAACCCTGTAGCGGGTAAGGAACGGCCAAACTGCTGTAAAAGATTATCATATCGTCCACCACTGCATACCGGGGATCCGAGCTCTGCCGCATACCCTTCAAACGTCATGCCTGTATAATAGGAGAAATCACCAATCATCGTCAGATCAATCAATACATGCTCTGAGACACCGTACGCTTCCAACACTTCGAATACTGCACAGAGATGTGCAATGGACCTTGCCGCTTCAGTACTTGAACTCAGCTCTGCTGCGTGTGTACATACCTCTTTACCGCCACGCAGACGCAAAATGGCTTCAAGCTGCTCCTTCAGTTTCGGTTCCAGATTCAATGCTTCAATGGATTGGCGATAGCCGACATAATCACGTCCCAGCAATCCTTCTTTCAACTGTTCCTGTTGTACCGTTTGACCCGGAATGACTTCTTCCAGTAACCCGTTCAGAAACCCCATATGACCCATCGCAATTTTAAAGGAAGACACACCCGCTGCCTGCAAAGAAGCAATCGCTAGTGCTACAACTTCTGCATCTGCTTCTGGCGAATCATCACCGACAAGCTCTACACCTGTTTGGAAAAATTCCGCCTCACGCCCCGCTTCCTCTTCAATGGAACGAAACACATTTGCATGATAGGACAGACGCAGAGGAAGCTGCTCATCCTTCAATAGAGAAGAGACCACCCGTGCAATCGGAGCTGTCAGATCTGATCTTAGTACGAGCGTAGTCCCGCGACTGTTCAATAATTTAAACAACTTGCGATCCGATGTGGAACTCGCTACACCTACGGTATCGTAGTATTCGATCGTTGGCGTAATGATTTGACGGTAACCCCAGCGTTCCATGCATTCCAATACATTCCGCTCAATGGTTCGCAGCTTGGTCACCACATGTGGTGTATAGTCACGAAAACCTGTCGGTTTTTCAAAGCCTTTTGGTTTGGACATTGGTATTATTCACCCCGAGTCAGTAATTTAAGATTGGTAGACGTTCTATTTCAACAGGATTTATGTAGTGTAAATCCCCATTCTATCTTGTAGCCTGAGTTCTTATTGCTGCTGCCAGGCAGCCTTTAGAAAATGTTTAGTACGTGTTCATTTATGCTTAATTATACTTAACTTCCGTCTTGTTTCTTTAACATGGTAAAGTGCTAACAAACTAAAGGATATGGGATATGATAACATGAATGACCATCCATCGTCAACAATACCGCCCCTTTGGGGTGCTTGTACTACATCCTCCATTTTGATCCTATTGCTGGAGATTAGTCTAATTATGTGTATACGAAAAAAGCTGCTATCAGCAGCTTCCTTACTCCAGTCCATTCGACTTATTGCTCTTCCCCTGACTGAATCAATTCAGGTTAATTTTCGTCCGTATATTCTTTGTGATGATCTTTTGCAAATATGTCCGTAGGCCGTCTCCCAGAAGCAGGTTCATCCGCCTTTATGACAATCTCCTCTGCTGAAGCATTGGAGCGAGACAGATCACGGAGTGGATTCCCGCCTACAAAAGCCCCCGGAGCTACATCCTTATGGACAACTGCTCCTGCAGCTACAACCGCACCGTCTCCGATGGTCACACCCGGCAGGATGGTTGAATTAGCACCGATCAGTACATTTTCCCCAATAATCACCTCACCGAGTCTGTACTCTTTAATAAGATACTCGTGAGCCAAGATCGTGGTGTTGTAACCAATCACAGAATTTTCGCCTACCGTAATTTTCTCCGGAAAGAACACATCAACCATCACCATCAACCCAAATGCCGTATGTTTACCCACCTTCATGCCAAGCATGCGACGATAGATCCAGTTCTTGACCGATAGAATCGGGCAGTACCGTGATAACTGAATCCAGATAAAGTTACGCACGCCTTTCCACGGACTCACTGTCTTGTAGATATGCCAAAGTGCGTTATGACCTTCTACGGGATAGCGGGTTACTTTTCTCATGAACGTTCCGTTTCAATCAGCTTAAGCAAGTCCTTCATGTCGTGCAAAATGTAATCCGGGTTATAGCCGCTCAATACGGCCTCTCCCTTAAGGGACCAGGCTACGCCTGCCGCAAGCGCACCCGCGTTCTGTGCCGATTGAATATCGACAGGGCTGTCACCCACCATCAATGTTTTGGACGGATCTGCACCCAACTCTTCGATCGCCTTTAGCACCGGTTCAGCATGCGGTTTGGGATGGGTTACATCGGTAACCGTCACAATCGATTTCATATACTTCAACAGGTCGAAACGCTCCAGCACCTTAAGAGTAGATGGACGGATCTTTGTCGTGACAACACCCATCACAATTCCTGCCTCATGAAGAGCCTCAACAACCTCAATCACGTGAGGAAACGGCTGAACCATCGCCTCATGATGAACGTCGTTGTACGCCCGATATCCTTTGACATACTCCGCAACATCCTCTTTCCCAGAAAACGTACGCATCTGATTCTCCAGTGTTCCCCCCATATGAGGAATGATCTGTTCGCGTGTCCAAGGGGTAGATAACTGCAAATCCTCCATTACATGAAGGAAAGAGTTAATAATTAGTTCATTCGTGTCGATAATCGTTCCATCCAGATCAAACAAAACCGTGTCAATCATGTTACATTACTCCTTTTTCTCTTCAGCTTGCTTCAGATCCTCTTTGGTCGAGACTGGAGTTACCGTGTCCTCTTTGCCAGCAACCGGGCCTGTGTGCACCATATCATCCGATGATTCTGAAGGAACCTTGGAAGATACAATTGGATCGCTATACCGTACATCTGCCTTGCCTGTCATTCTTCTCACGACGATGAATACCACCGCAACAATAATGATGCCAATAGCCAGCAGCTGCGAAATTCTTACGTTACCATAGGCTGGATCAAGATATCCTTGCTCGAAGCCCATAGCTGTCATCGGCGACCACAACCCATTTACCATGGAGGCAAGCCATTGCGGAGCCTGGAATCCCAGACTGTCGGTACGCAGCGCTTCGATAAAGAATCGACCGATCGAGTACCAGATAAAATAGGACATAAACAGCTCACCAGCACGCAGGAACTTCTGACGACGAAGCACCAGCAAGATGACCAGACCAACAAGACTCCACATCGATTCATACAAAAATGCAGGATGATGGAATACACCTTCCACATTCATCTGATTAACGATAAAGTCTGGCAAATGAAGCTTGTCTCTCAAAAATGATTCTTCTACAGGGCCGCCATAGGCCTCTTGGTTTACAAAGTTACCCCAGCGTCCGATCATTTGTCCAACGATCAATCCAGGTGCACAGATGTCGGCCATGCGCCAGAAATTATACCCTTTACGACGGAAGAAAATGACTGCACATATGATCGCACCAATCAGTGCGCCATATATGGCGATACCACCATTCCATATTTTAAAGACATCCCACAAATTATCCTTATAATCGTCCCATCGAAACGCCACGTAGTATATGCGGGCACCGATAATGGCAGAAGGCACACCAAGCAGAACCATGTCCATGAACACTTCCTGCGGAATGTTATACCGTTTGCCTTCCCGGATGACAAGCAGCAAACCTACAAGTGCCGCTGTACCGAGTATAAGCCCGTACCAGTGAACCTTTAACGCTCCGATGGAGAACGCAATCGGGTTCAACAGTAATAATGTATCCATTCATTCACACTCCTATAAATTGACTCATTCACAAGCATGACCAATTGCTGCATGTCTCCAACACGCTATACAGAAGTAGAACACATCATCAATTGGCCTTTAATCATATAATAGGTCCTTCTCTTCTTAGTCCATGTCTTCCATATCTTCAGAGATCGTTGCTGTCAGCTTGTTCGTAAATTGCAACGCAGCATTCAGCCCCATCTGTTTCAAGCGATAGTTCATTCCCGCTACTTCAATGATAACAGCCAAGTTCCGCCCCGGACGAACAGGAATCGTTACAAGCGGTACATCTGTGTCAATGATGCGTGTCGTCTCTTCATCCAGACCAAGACGATCATATTGTTTATCCTGCTGCCAAGCTTCCAGACGAACAACCAGTGTAATCCGTTTGTTATTACGAACCGCACCCGCACCGAACAATGTCATTACGTTGATGATCCCGACACCACGGATCTCAAGCAGGTGACGGATTAATTCTGGCGCAGTTCCGTGCAGCTGGAAGTCTGATGTCTGACGAATTTCTACCGCATCATCGGCGATCAATCGGTGACCACGTTTCACCAGTTCCAGTGCAGTTTCACTCTTACCAATGCCACTGCTTCCGGTGATCAACATCCCTACTCCATACACATCACAGAGTACACCATGAATCGTTGCTGTAGGCGCCAGTTTCTTCTCCAGAAATCCAGTAATCCGGCTGGACAGAATCGTTGTAGCCATGTTGCTGCGAAGCACAGCCAGGTTCTGTTCTTCACTGATGTCAATCAGTTCCTGTGGCACTTCAAGTCCACGAGTTACTACGATACATGGCGTTTCCTCCGTACAAAGACGCTGCATCCGATCTCGGCGCTCATCTTCCGGCAACATTGCAAAAAAGGCCAGCTCTGTTCGACCAAGCAGCTGTACCCGTTCTTGTGGATGATATTCAAAATAACCGGCCATTTCCAGGCCAGGACGGTTCAAATCGTCTACAGTAATGACTCTCTTCAGTCCGTGAGATCCAGAAACAACCTCCAACTGGAACTGTTGTACCAATTCAGATACTTTCACTTTTTTCGCCATTTGTCTCTTCCTTTCAGCATTCGCTGCCCTCTATGTACATCAGCATTAGCGTCATTCCATTGTATTAATAGCGCATTCATGTTGTTTGTTACAGCATCTAACCTTCAAATAATCTTAAATGAATTCCGGAATGAATGCAATCTTGGCTTCCACCCGTGTAAGAGTAAAAAAGCCCCTTCCAGCAATAACGGAAGGGGCTCAGATTACAATGTATAATTGCGTTAACTGCAGATTCCATCGTTAACGATGAATCTCAGTACTATTAGTCTTGAAGAAGAACGTTTGCTTCAGTCTCTTTGTCAAAGATATGAACTTTGTTCATGTCAATTGCCATTTTAACTGTGGAACCATCACGAGTGTTGGAACGTCCGTCTACACGTGCGATTGTAGTGTCGTTACCTACACCGCTCAAGTAGAGGAGCATTTCGTGACCCAGGTTCTCTGTTACGTCTACGTGTGTAGAGAATACAGAGTTCGGGGATGCTTCCAGGAATACTGGCTCTTCGTGAATGTCTTCTGGACGAACACCCAGAATCACTTCTTTACCAATGTATCCTCTTGATTTCAGCACTTGTGCTTTACCTTGTGGGATTTCAACGTCCACACCAGGAGCTACGAAATGCAGGCTAGTACCTTGCTCAGCCAACTTACCCGAGATGAAGTTCATTGTCGGGGAACCGATGAAACCAGCTACGAACAGGTTAGCAGGGTGATTGTAAAGCTCTTCCGGAGAAGCTGCTTGTTGGATGATACCATCCTTCATAACAACGATCCGATCACCCATTGTCATTGCTTCGATTTGGTCATGCGTTACGTAGATAACAGTTGTTTCCAAACGTTTCGCAAGTTTAGTGATCTCAGCACGCATTTGACCACGCAGTTTCGCATCCAAGTTGGAGAGAGGCTCATCCATCAAGAACACTTGTGGATCACGGACGATCGCACGTCCCAGAGCGACACGCTGACGTTGACCACCGGACAATGCCTTAGGTTTACGCTCAAGCAAATGCTCGATATCCAGGATTCTAGCTGCTTCACGTACACGTTTGTCGATCTCATCTTTTTTCACTTTACGCAATTTCAGACCAAACGCCATGTTTTGGTATACGCTCATATGCGGATACAAGGCATAGGATTGGAATACCATCGCGATATCGCGGTCTTTAGGAGCAACATCATTAACGACACGGTCACCGATATAGAGTTTACCTTCAGAAATTTCCTCAAGGCCTGCGATCATACGCAGTGTTGTTGATTTACCACAACCGGACGGACCTACCAGTACCAGAAACTCTTTATCTTTAATGTCCAGGTTAATATCAACTACTGTTGCTTTATCAGAACCCGGGTATTTTTTGAAAATATGCTCTAAACGTACACCAGCCATGATTGTTGCCTCCTCAGAGATCATTTTGTAATCGAATACATTTTGTAGTTTTATATTAACCCATTTGCATGATGTTTGACTATTCGCAAACTGCACAAAAATATCAAAGCTTTTTCGTCACTTTGTACATAAGCAATAAAAGTCGTACCAGAACAGCACTTTCGAAGTTTCTGACATCATATCCGATCTCCTGTTTGATCTTATCCAAACGATATACCAAGGTATTTCGATGAATGAAGAGTCGCTTTGCCGTCTCGCTGACATTACAATCGAGATTGAAGAAAGTCTCCAGTGTAGCCAGTGTCTCACTATCACTAAACAACACAGTGTCTTTGCCCGTTTCCTGTATAAAACGAAGTCGCTGTTGCACAGGAATACTATCTACCAAACGCTCGAGGTGCAGATCCCAAGGAAGATGAATGTGTTGCACGACATGGAAAGCCCTGCCCAAGTGAACACTCTCTTGAAGAAGTGCTGTGACAGGAGATAGCTGCTTTGCAGGGACACACGGTAAGGATGCGGACAAATGAAATACACCCGCCCATTCACTGGCTACCAATTCATAGAGCCCCTGACAAAAGGCATTCAGTAAATCCTTTCTGGCTTCCATCGTATCCTCTTCAGCTTCGCCAGTGACAATCTGTTCATCACCTAGAAAAACCCACTCCTGCTCTCCTACAGGAATCAGTATAATCTCTTCACCGAAGTAACTTTCGAGTAACTTGTTCAATTCCTTCGAACGAATGCGATGAGCATCAGGTGTCTCACATTGCAGCAAAAAAGGGATTTTCTCTGTGTTCAATTCTCCATCCAGTAAAAAATGATCTGGAATAGGTTCCTGCTGGATATTTTGCTCAACCTGCTTGCGAAGCCACTGTCCCAGTTCAGCAAGCTGTTGTTCTCTATCATTTTCATATATCACAGGCTGTTCTTCATCTAGCAATTCCCTATGACTACTAATGAGAAGTTCAATTAAACGCTGCACTTCCAGCGTAACGGCTTCAACAGAGCATCCCCAATATACAACAGTCCCTTCTTCCTCGTTGATCCCGACTTTAAAATATATATGGTCTTCTGTACGCCAACTGCTTACATCCGTAGCCAAACCATCCATCATCTCATCATCCCGTATGAGATCTTCGGCTTCTTTTATAACTGTATTATGAGCCTCTGGAACAGTTCTATGTTGAGCTGAGCTTAATCCATATTGATTCCATTCTTTTATAGTTATCACGGATTCGTCCAATGTAGTACCTATAATTGCTTCGATTTGTTGTTTTAAATCAGGTATGAGCTTCATATAATGAACGCCACCACTCTGCTTTTTTTCTATTATCTTATCATATCTTGCGCAGCATCGCCTTTTTCAGTCCTTACCCTGAGTTTCCGCATTATGAATTTATTTATCTATAACAAAAAAAGAGCGACTAATCAAATTAATGATCAATCACTCTTTTTCAAAAGATGAGTCATGAAGGGCTCGAACCTTCGACACCCTGATTAAAAGTCAGGTGCTCTACCAACTGAGCTAATGACTCGAAAAACTGGTGGAGGATGATGGATTCGAACCACCGAACCCGTACGGGAGCAGATTTACAGTCTGATGCGTTTGGCCACTTCGCTAATCCTCCAGGATTACATGGTGGCTCGGGACGGAATCGAACCGCCGACACGAGGATTTTCAGTCCTCTGCTCTACCGACTGAGCTACCGAGCCTTATTTAATTTTTAGATTAATGGCGGAACCGACGGGATTCGAACCCGCGATCTCCTGCGTGACAGGCAGGCATGTTAGGCCAACTACACCACGGTTCCAGGCATTAATGGTGCCGGCGAGAGGACTTGAACCCCCAACCTACTGATTACAAGTCAGTTGCTCTACCAGTTGAGCTACACCGGCGTATATGGTGGAGGCTGAGGGGATCGAACCCCCGACCCTCTGCTTGTAAGGCAGATGCTCTCCCAGCTGAGCTAAGCCTCCTGGGTAATATGGTAGCGGCGGAGGGGATCGAACCCCCGACCTCACGGGTATGAACCGTACGCTCTAGCCAGCTGAGCTACACCGCCATATTAATAATATTGTACTTGATTGCTTGTCCATCTTAAGATAAAGATGGCGGAGAGAGAGGGATTCGAACCCTCGCACCGCTTACGCAGTCTAACCCCTTAGCAGAGGGTCCCCTTATAGCCACTTGGGTATCTCTCCAAATAGACAATCATGAACAATGCTTACAAGGATTGCTCCCTGAAAACTAGATCCGAAACAAAATTCGCGATTTATAACTTGCATATTTGGATAAGCCCTCGACCGATTAGTACTGGTCAGCTCCATGCATTGCTGCACTTCCACCCCCAGCCTATCTACCTCGTCGTCTTCAAG
>NZ_FOBD01000038.1 GCF_900109515.1 Paenibacillus sp. OK003
TTGGATAAGCCCTCGACCGATTAGTACTGGTCAGCTCCATGCATTGCTGCACTTCCACCCCCAGCCTATCTACCTCGTCGTCTTCAAGGGGTCTTACATACTGGGAAATCTCATCTTGAGGGGGGCTTCACGCTTAGATGCTTTCAGCGCTTATCCCTTCCGTACATAGCTACCCAGCGGTGCTCCTGGCGGAACAACTGGTACACCAGCGGTACGTCCATCCCGGTCCTCTCGTACTAAGGACAGCTCCTCTCAAATTTCCTACGCCCACGACAGATAGGGACCGAACTGTCTCACGACGTTCTGAACCCAGCTCGCGTACCGCTTTAATGGGCGAACAGCCCAACCCTTGGGACCTACTTCAGCCCCAGGATGCGATGAGCCGACATCGAGGTGCCAAACCTCCCCGTCGATGTGGACTCTTGGGGGAGATAAGCCTGTTATCCCCAGGGTAGCTTTTATCCGTTGAGCGATGGCCCTTCCATGCGGTACCACCGGATCACTAAGCCCGACTTTCGTCCCTGCTCGACTTGTAGGTCTCGCAGTCAAGCTCCCTTATGCCTTTGCACTCTTCGAATGATTTCCAACCATTCTGAGGGAACCTTTGGGCGCCTCCGTTACTCTTTAGGAGGCGACCGCCCCAGTCAAACTGCCCACCTGACACTGTCCCCGCACCGGATTACGGTACCAGGTTAGAACCTAGATACGATCAGGGTGGTATCCCAACGGTGCCTCCACGCAAGCTGGCGCTCACGTTTCTTAGGCTCCCACCTATCCTGTACAGATCGTACCCAAATTCAATATCAAGCTGCAGTAAAGCTCCATGGGGTCTTTCCGTCTTGTCGCGGGTAACCTGCATCTTCACAGGTATTAAAATTTCACCGGATCTCTCGTTGAGACAGCGCCCAAGTCGTTACGCCATTCGTGCGGGTCAGAATTTACCTGACAAGGAATTTCGCTACCTTAGGACCGTTATAGTTACGGCCGCCGTTTACTGGGGCTTCGGTTCACAGCTTCGGATTGCTCCTAACCGCTCCCCTTAACCTTCCAGCACCGGGCAGGCGTCAGCCCGTATACTTCGCCTTACGGCTTCGCACAGACCTGTGTTTTTGCTAAACAGTCGCTTGGGCCTTTTCACTGCGGCCCCCTCGTGCTATTCACACTACCGGGGCACCCCTTCTCCCGAAGTTACGGGGTCATTTTGCCGAGTTCCTTAACGAGAGTTCTTCCGCGCGCCTTAGAATTCTCTTCTCGCCTACCTGTGTCGGTTTGCGGTACGGGCACCATCACCTGGCTAGAGGCTTTTCTTGGCAGTGTGAGATCATGACCTTCGCTACTATAATTTTCGCTCCCCATCACAGCCCAGCCTTACGATGTGCGGATTTGCCTACACATCAGCCTCACTGCTTAGACGGACATCCATCAGTCCGCGTCACTACCCTGCTGCGTCCCCCCATTGCTCATAACGGCTTACGGTGGTACAGGAATTTCGACCTGTTGTCCTTCGACTACGCCTTTCGGCCTCGCCTTAGGTCCCGACTTACCCTGAGCGGACGAGCCTTCCTCAGGAACCCTTAGGCTTTCGGCGGATCAGATTCTCACTGATCTTTTCGTTACTCATACCGGCATTCTCACTTGTATAATGTCCAGCGCTCCTTACGGTACACCTTCAACCCTTATACAACGCTCCCCTACCCCTG
>NZ_FOBD01000029.1 GCF_900109515.1 Paenibacillus sp. OK003
CCACACGTACCCATCCCGAACACGACCGTTAAGCCCTCTAGCGCCGATGGTACTTGGACCGCAGGGTCCTGGGAGAGTAGGACGCCGCCAAGCAAAGAACCACTGCCGATGTTATTCGGTGGTGGTTTTTATTTGTGTTTATAAGCAAAAATTAGCATTAACTATTAGTTTAAAGATAGTGCACTAAATGACTCTACATACATAAGCGCCACTCGTTATGAGTGGCGTTTCATATATATAAAATGAACCTGTCCGTATGACAAATACAGTTGTATGCATCAGGCAATACACCTAATATAACCAGGGAGTTTCCCTTGACAGTCTAAATAACGCTTTGCTAAGATGGCAATAATAAATTTTTCAGAAAACGTATTTTCGGCATAAAATACAGCCTGAGATCTTCGGGTTTTGGACCGTAAAGCTGAGCAAACATAAGGAGGAACGCCCGCGTGTGGGAAGATAAATTTGGTAAGGAAGGTTTCACCTTCGACGATGTACTGCTGGTGCCCCGGAAATCCGAGACACTGCCAAAAGAGGTGGACGTATCTGTTCGTTTGAGTGACAGCGTAAAACTGAATATTCCTTTGATTAGTGCTGGTATGGATACTGTTACTGAAGCGACATTGGCTATTGCCATTGCCCGTGAAGGCGGTATTGGTATCATCCATAAAAATATGTCTGTTGAGCAGCAAGCGGAGGAAGTGGATCGGGTTAAACGCTCGGAGAGTGGCGTTATTACCAACCCGTTCTCATTGACAGCGGAACATCTGGTTTCTGATGCAGAATCGGTTATGGCCAAATATCGCATTTCCGGTGTACCCATTGTTGAAGGAGATCAAAAGCTTGTTGGTATCCTGACAAATCGGGACTTGCGTTTCATCCACGATTTCTCCATTAAAATCAGCGAAGTCATGACTCGTGAGAATTTGGTTACTGCGCCTGTAGGTACTACACTGCAAGAAGCAGAAGGCATTCTCCAGAAGCATAAAATCGAGAAACTTCCATTAGTAGATGAGTCCAACACACTGAAAGGCCTCATTACGATTAAAGATATTGAAAAAGCAATTCAATTCCCTAACGCAGCTAAAGATGCACAAGGACGTTTGTTGGTTGGAGCAGCAATTGGGATTTCCAAAGACACCTTTGAACGTGCGGATGCACTGGTTCAAGCCGGTGTGGACCTGATTACGGTAGACTCGGCACACGGACATCACATTAACATCATTGATGCAGTTCGTCAGCTGCGTGAGCGTTTCCCGAACCTGACCATTGTTGCAGGTAACGTTGCTACAGGCGATGCAACTCGTGAGTTGATCGAAGCTGGGGCATCCGTTGTCAAAGTCGGAATTGGTCCAGGTTCCATCTGTACAACTCGTGTAATTGCTGGTATTGGTGTTCCTCAAGTTACAGCAGTTTACGATTGTGCCAATGTAGCACGTGAATATGGCGTACCAATCATTGCTGACGGTGGTATTAAGTACTCTGGTGAGATTACCAAGGCTCTTGCTGCAGGTGCCCATGCAGTTATGCTGGGAAGCTTGTTTGCAGGTACGGCAGAAAGCCCTGGAGAAACGGAAATCTTCCAAGGACGTAGCTACAAAGTATACCGCGGTATGGGTTCAATGGCTGCAATGAAACAAGGAAGTAAAGATCGTTACTTCCAGGATGATGACAAGAAACTGGTTCCTGAAGGAATTGAGGGACGTGTTGCTTACAAAGGTCCATTGTCTGATACGATTCATCAGTTGATTGGTGGTCTACGTTCAGGTATGGGATACTGTGGTACAAGCAGTTTGGAGCAGCTTCGTAACAACACTCAGTTTATTCGTATCACAGGTGCAGGACTTCGTGAAAGTCATCCGCATGATGTACAGATTACGAAAGAAGCACCTAACTACTCGTTGTAATCTGAACTGAGTTAATCATTTCCAAGACAGGCTTGGCGATTTTCGCCGAGCCTGTCTTTTTTTGCGGATACCCCTGTGATAGAATAGAACAAGCGGTGATGATCCTTTAATGGATTAGGGCGTTGCGGCGGTTTTTTGACGTGAGTCTATGAAACTGCTTCTGACAATGAATTTTGAGTGATAGACAAAGGTTGAAGGTTGCCCAGCGAAAAAAGAAGCGCGGACGTCCTTTTACATAAGCATTTCATTTAATGCTAACTAAGTGACAATCGATTCGAACTTTAGGAGCAATGACATCGCTCTTTCGATACAGCGCATATACGACACATCTCACACATCATCTCCACCTATTAGGGAACTAAGAAAATATTGCAGCTCAAGCTGCACTGAAGCACTCAATAGAAAGCTTCGGACCGAAGGGAGTATTCATCATTGAAAGCCAAACAAATGAATAAGAAAAAACGTCAAATGCTCAAAAAAAGCGTAGCCTCGGTTATGCTGATTAATATGCTCTGCATGTCTGCGGTAATGCCTGTTATGGCTGCTGCAAACGATTCGGGTCAGGTGTTGACCGCGGCAGCTACAACAACGAAGACTGAAAAAGCCGTGGACATTCCTTCGGCAGACTCACTGGGACTCGATGTTAAATCAGCCATACTGATGGAGGCTTCAACGGGCCAGATTCTGCTCAATGTGAATGCGGATAAAGCTATGCCGCCTGCCAGCATGACGAAAATGATGACCGAGTATATTGTGGCTGAGCAGGTCAAACAGGGGAAATTAAACTGGGATGATGTCGTTACAGTCAAAAAGAACGCAGCGGAAAGTACTGGATCACGGATTTTCCTCGCAGAAGGTGACCAACATACAGTCAAGGAGTTGTACATTGCTATGGCTGTTGGTTCTGCCAATGATGCAACGGTAGCTTTGGCTGAACATGTGGCAGGCTCCGAACAAGACTTTGTGAAAATGATGAATGATGAAGCGAAGCGTATGGGAATGAAAGATAGCTACTTCATCAACTCCACAGGACTGGATCGTGCAGATATGCCTGCGGACTTCCGCCCAACTGAGGATAAAGAAATCGTTATGTCGGCACGAGATGCAGCCATTTTGTGCAGATATATCATTATGGATCACCCGGACTACACAGATTTCACAACGATTCAATCCTACAAGTTTCGGCCGAATGATAAAGATCCAATCGTTAACTATAACTGGATGCTGGAAGCGAATAAAAATATAACCAACTTCAAAAGCTATGCCTATGAGGGTCTGGACGGGATGAAAACGGGACATACCACGAACGCAGGCAATAACTTCACAGGTACGGCTGAACGCAATGGCATGCGTCTGATCAGTGTTGTTATGGGGACCGATTCGGAGCCAGCGCGTTTCAGAGAAACAAAGAAAGTACTGGACTTCGGATTCAACAATTTTGAAGTGAAACAGGCGGTTGCTGCTAAAACTAAAGTCACAGGCTGGGAAGCTGTACCTTTGAAGAAAGGGAAGGAAACAACAGTACCTGTTGTAACGGATAATGCAGTAAGTTTCGTTGTACCTAAAGGTACTCAAAACCTGGACGTGACATTTAAAGCGAATGTAACTGAAGCTGATAAGTTGGTTGCTCCAATTAAGGCCGGAACCAAGGTTGGGACGGTTACTTATACGTACAAGGCTGAAGGAATTGAGCCACAAGAGAAGACAGTGAACCTCATCACCGCAGAAGAAGCCGAAAAAGGCGGTTGGTTCCGTCTCTTCTTCCGTGCAGTGAAAGATTTTTTCGTTGATCTGTTTGATGGCATCAAAAACCTGTTCTAATAGACATGGTGAAGGAAGACGGGTTAATATTACATTTTTAATATAGTGTCGTTAGACCATTGACAAAATACAAGTAATTCCGACCGGATGGATTGTATATTTACAATTTTTCCGGTAAAATATCAAGTTAGAATTCTACGTATAAATCAGTTAAAAAGTCTATTGTTCTTCTAACTGACACTGCATATTCCACATCCTGTTCATGGATAAGAACGATATATCCATTAAGGTAGGGTTAGGGTATGGAAATGGCAATAGCACGCGTTAAAAGAGGTGCCAAAGCGTGAATCGGACATTATGTGGCGCCAAGGACTTGGGTGAAGCGTTGCGCCAGATTGGCGAATGGGCTTCCATGATTCGTACCCATTCCAAACTTGCACCTTCCGAGCGCATGAAGGATCGCGGCTGGTAAGAGAAAGGTGGACTTTAAATGAAGATCGGCGTTTTAGCACTTCAGGGAGCTGTCACCGAGCATATTCGTAGTATTGAACGGGCCGGAGCAGAGGGAATAGCGATCAAACAGGTTCAGCAACTCAAGGAGCTGGATGGGTTGATTCTTCCTGGTGGTGAAAGTACCACAATTGGCAAACTGATGCGCAAATATGGTTTTATGGAGGCCATTCGGGCATTCGCTGCTGAGGGTAAACCGGTATTCGGCACCTGTGCTGGTTTGATTGTTATGGCCAAACATATTGAAGGACAAGAGGAAGCTCATCTGGAGCTAATGGATATGACCGTATCCAGAAATGCATTTGGACGGCAGAGGGAAAGCTTTGAAACGGATCTTCCGGTAAAAGGCATTGAGGAGACGGTAAGGGCTGTGTTCATCCGGGCACCCCTGATTGAGAGTGTAGGAGAAGAGGTAGAAGTTCTCTCCACTTACAAGGATGAGATTGTTACTGCTCGCCAGGGGCATCTGCTGGCTTGCTCCTATCACCCTGAACTGACAGATGATTATCGACTGCATGCTTACTTTGTGGACATGGCTAGGTCGTATAAACAGCCTGTACAGAACCAATAGTGATTGATATACAACCTATGATCTGCCGGTGAACCGGATCAGTCCTCCAGAGGCTCATAAGGCTTGCTGGCTTGGTGCTGTCTGGTCAGATACCTGATGTTGCCCGTATCTGCTTCCAAAGCGGGAATCGCAGCGTAGGGTAGCACAGAAGGCCATAGGTTGTTTTTTTACCATTGAGGAATGATGAAGTTATACGGAGCTGCAAAGTTCTGGTATGAGTTAATAAGGAAGGTTTCTACTTTGTGGTGTTATTTAGGAGGGGTATCTAGTGCTTGATGTGAAAATATTGCGGAATGAGTACGCACGTGTTGAAGAAGCGTTGACGAAACGTGGCAAATCGCTGGATCTAATCGCCGGGTTCACGGACATGGATGCCAAGCGTCGTGAGTTGCTGCAAGAGAGTGAAACCCTGAAAAGTCGCCGGAATACGGTATCCGGAGAAGTTGCCAAGCTCAAAAAGAGTGGTGAAAATGCGGATGAGTTGATCCTTGAGATGCGTGAGGTCTCTGATCGAATCAAAGCAATGGATGAAGAAGTACGTGAGTTGGAAGTGAAGATCAACGATCTGACTATGGCGATCCCGAACATCCCTAACGAGAGTGTACCTGTCGGTGCGTCCGAAGATGATAATGTGGAGATTCGTCGTTGGGAAGAGCCGAAGTCGTTTTCATTTACACCAAAAGCACACTGGGAAATCGCACAGGACCTCGACATTCTTGATTTTGAAGCGGCTGCCAAAGTAACAGGCTCCCGTTTTACCTTTTATAAAGGGCTGGGTGCACGTTTGGAACGCGCTTTGATCAACTTTATGATGGATCTGCACAGCGATCAGCATGGGTATGAAGAGATTCTGCCTCCATACATCGTTAACCGTGACAGCTTGTTTGGGACAGGTCAACTGCCAAAATTCGAGGAAGATTTGTTCAAGCTGAAAGATACCGAGTATTATTTGATCCCTACCGCTGAAGTTCCGGTAACGAACTATCATCGCGAAGAGATTTTGAATGCAGACCAACTGCCTAAACACTTTGTGGCATACAGCTCATGTTTCCGATCCGAAGCAGGTTCTGCTGGACGGGATACACGCGGCTTGATTCGTCAGCATCAGTTCAATAAAGTTGAGTTGTTGAAACTGTCTTCTCCTGAGACCTCTTATGAGGAATTGGAGAACATGACCCAAAATGCGGAACGTGTGCTTCAATTATTGGGGCTGCCTTACCGCGTACTGACGTTGTGTACAGCAGATATGGGCTTCACTTCTGCCAAAACGTATGACATTGAGGTCTGGTTGCCAGAAAGCAATACGTATCGCGAAATCTCGTCTTGCTCCAACTGTGAAGACTTCCAAGCACGTCGGGCTAATATCCGTTTCCGTAGAGAGCCAAAAGCAAAGCCTGAATTCGTCCATACGTTAAATGGTTCAGGACTGGCAGTGGGGCGTACAGTAGCTGCTATTCTGGAGAACTACCAACAAGAAGATGGAACAGTGGTTATACCTGAGGCACTGCGTCCTTACATGGGCGGAGTTAGCGTGATTGCCCGTCGTTCCTAGGATGTTCAACTAAATGAATGAAATAAAAAACCGTCCCCTGACAAATGGAAGTGTTTAGAACGTTCCATTTTCACAAGGAGACGGTTTCTTGTAGTATACAGAAAAGGCTAAAAAGATTCTGAACAACCTTTTCAATCATCAGGAGCGCTGGTTACCGTTACTTAGCAGGTGTAAATTCCCTTTTTGATGTATTGAATATAAAAACAATATAAAAGGGTTGCTTTCTGCCATAAAATTATGGTATGATCTATTTCGTGGCAAGTTTATAAAAATTAATTCCCTGGAGAGGTACCGAAGCGGTCATAACGGGGCGGTCTTGAAAACCGTTAGGGGGCAACTCCACGTGGGTTCGAATCCCACCCTCTCCGCCATACTACAATTATGATAAGGATTCGAGCGATAAGCTCGGGTCCTTTTTTGCATATATTTATACATATAGCACAGCGGCTAAACGCTGTATCTTCAGAGCATCTTTACGACGGAGGATCAGTTTGTTTCATTATCTGTGTGATGCATAAAAACATTCGAATCGCCGCACTTTATATAAGAGTGGAGGTGGTAAGATGAACCGCGAATTAAACATAGATCAGACAGAGCTTGTAGGTGCTTGGCAGGAAAGGTTGCCTAAAGTTCTAAATGTCGGAGATCGTGCTCAGGTTATGGCTGACGAGGCTGATCAACAGGCTATTCGAATTCACATCGCAACAGCGGGACACCAGATGTACTCTTTTGACTTCAAGTGTGCCTATGTGGATTCTCGTGAAGTCAGTGTGCAGCTGATTGATGTGGAGCGTGATGGAAGGACGACGGATGAGCGTACAGAGCCCATTCAGGAATTGGCTCAGGATTACACGCGTCATATTCATGAATGTGCCCAGTCGTTGCAAACCAAAACCAGACATTAGGCAGACGTCAAAGGAGTGGTAATACGTGAGCAAAGCCAAAGCTGGAACAGATAAAAACCTGCAAAATGTAGTCGCAGATCTGGATCAAACCCCTGTGAATAGCCACCATGCCCAGCAAATTCAACAGGACTCGAATGACCGCCGGCATCAGGATTCCTTGAATCATGACAAAACGGAAGATATAGACCCATCCCATTCCTAATCCAAATGAAGAGGAGGGAACTACATGAGTAAACCCAAAACAACACCTGTGCCTGAAGCTCAGGCTGCTGTGCAGCACCGAAAACCGGAAAAGCATTCCTCCATGCAGGAACCGTTATCCGGCTCCAAAAAAGTGAAAAACCAGAACCATGTGGATCATCACAATCCTCAAGGCTAAGTTAAAGGAACAATCATTCCTCTCTTTAGCACATATTAAATGCATAACCATAACCTATAACTCCGGTTAACAAACCGGGGTTTTTGCGTGTTCATACATGAATTAGAGATGCATGCCATGGATATCTAAAGCTTACATAGGTCTTTGTAGCCAATTTAGAGAGTAAAGATCACAAATTTCCCAAATCGTGTTTCCGTTTCAGAATAAATGGTATATCATTGATATTGAATTATTTTTTTGGGGCTATCACGAGAGGAGAGAAACAAATGACTAAACGTATGGGGGCGCTTCTTCTTACGTTGCTGTTAACCGTATCCATGGCACTGACAGCATGTAGCAGCAAGCAAGAGCCAAAAGAGGCATTGAAGACGGCGGCAGCCAATGCTTCCAAACTGACTTCGTATGAGATGAGTTCTAACTTCACTATTAATGAATTGAGCTATAAAGCTGCAGACGAGTCACAACAGGATCCAACGATGTCTCAGTTTATGAGTATGCTGAAGGATGCTCAGTTGAATGTAACTGGCGTATACCAAAGCGAGCCAATGCAGACCGAAATGACGGTAGGTATTGAGCTTAAAGGCGATATGGGTATGACATTTACCATTCCAATGGTTATGACCGCTGAGAAGTTATATGTGAAGGTACCAAGTATTCCGTTCTTCCCGATTCCGGAAACGGTTGTTGGTAAATTCCTGGAGCTGGATCTGAAAGAACTGGCTGAGCAAGAAGGAACGGAATGGAATCCGGATGCTATGGATGCAGCGAAAACACAAAAGCTGAGCAATGAAGTTATGGATGCGGTCCTGAGCGAGTACGATCAGGATAAATTCTTTAAAAACCTGGACGTGAAGGATGCGCAGCTTCCTGAAGGTTTGGATGCCAAGCAAGTTGTTCAATTTTCGGTCAACAATGACAATGTAAAAGAAGCCGTTACGGTCCTGGTAACCAAAGCATTGCCAAAAGTGCTTGATATCATCTCTAAAGAAGAGTACCGTGACATGTTGCAAATGAGTCAGGAAGATATCGACAAAGCCAAAGAGGATCTGAAAATTACTGAAGCCAATCAAGCTGAAATGGCTAAAGATCTGGATCAATTAAAAGATATACTGACCATTAACCAGTTCCACATTGATTTTGCTTTGGACAAAAAAGATTTCCCGGTGTATCAAAAATTGGTTGCTGATCTGTTGATTAAGCAACCTGATACCAAGGATGAAGTTAAACTTGCATTCACTGGTTCGAACACTTACACCAAAATTAACGAGAAACCAGCATTCAAAATCAATATTCCTACTGGCGAAGACGTGATTACAATGGATGAGTTAGAAAAACTAATGAACGCGTCTAACGGATATTAAGTCTCTGAATTATTAGTTAAAGCAAAGAGCCACTCGACGTTAGGGTCGAGTGGCTCTTTGCATGTTGTTCCATGATTTGTTCAATTACTGTTAAGATTCACTCAAGTCCTCGGCCAGCACAGCGTAGATCTGATGATCCTGATACTCTCCGTTAATCTTGAGATATTTACGAGCAATGCCTTCGGCCTGAAAGCCGTTCTTCTCCAGAACACGTTTGGAACCGGTATTGGATAACAAAATAGCCGCCTGAACACGATTCAACTTCAGGGCACGGAAAGCGTAGGACACAGCAAGCTTCACGGCTGCGGTCATTCGTCCGCCGCCTTGGTAGTCTGGATGGATAAAGTACCCCATGTCTGCATAATTGGCAACGCCCTGAACGACATTGTTCAAGCTAACCTGACCGATCAGAATACCATCGTCGATTGTAAAAATTCCGAATTGATAACCTGTTCCTTCTTCAGCCGCATGAATTCTATCCTGAATGCGTCTGGTTTGCGCATGCAGCGTATAGAATTCATCATCCCGGATAGGCTCTACAGCTTGGTAGGGAAGACGTGTGATTTGAATAAGAGCAAGGTACGCCTCCGTATCTTGTAGAGTAAGTAAACGGAGACTTATTCCTTTTGGTGTGTCGTATAATGTAAGCGGCATGGAATGCACTTCCTTTCCAGATGGATGTAAGATTCTATTTTTTGCGTAAACGTCGGAAAAATTGAGTCAGCATGGTGGAGCACTCTGGTTTCAGAATGTCAGCAACCACTTCGGTTCGATGATTAAAACGAGGTTCCTGCAGCAGATTCATCAGCGTTCCTGCACATCCGGCCTTGGGATCAGCGGTACCATATATGACTCGAGGCACTCTGGATTGCACAATGGCACCTGCACACATAGGGCAGGGCTCCAGTGTGACGTACAGACTGCAATCCAGCAGTCGCCATGCACCTATGGCTTCACTGGCCTGCCGGATGGCTACCATCTCCGCATGTGCTGTGGAGTCAAGTGTCGTCTCACGCAGGTTATATCCACGACCAATAATGCGGTTATGTTGAACAATTACAGCCCCGATGGGGACTTCCCCGAGTGCTTCTGCTTTGTATGCTTCAGCAATGGCTTCACGCATCCAGTGCTCGTGCTGAGCCTCCTCGGAGAGATGCATAAGATCAGGTTGGAGAACGTCATCCTTCATTAAAATGTAAAACTCCTTCCAAAGAGCATTTTGTGCGGCGAACAAACATTCGTTTGTTAACATGTTGTGTATAAGTCTGTGGATAACCAACGAGTTGCTCACATAGTTATGAACATATTATCCACATACCTGTGGATTTGTGTATAAGTTTTAGTGATTATTCCCATTGTAGGCATGGAAAAGACAAAATACAATTGATTTCGCGCTTTTCAGCCAAGCGGTAACTTTTGGACAAGCGTCAATTATCCTTTTCAAATAGACATACAACAGTTATGATGGATATAGGTTTTGCCATATATCGCCAGAGGGTACAAGCCGAGAGGTGAACGAAAAAGTTGTCTATTAAAACGAAATTATCCATGATTATGTCGTGCTCAGTGCTCGTCATTTTGGTTTTGAATATAGCACTGAGTTATTATACTACAGAAGAGAATTTAAGGCAGGACAGCGAAACCAAGATGGTGCTTACGGCCAAACAGATTGCAATTGCTGTCGAACAGAGTCAGTCCAGTTCAGAATATGTAAAACGACAAATTGGAAACAATCTATGGCTGGCCTCTGTTATGGCAGCGGAAGAACTGGACCCGAATATCAATAATATCACAAATGAAGATCTGGTACGCATGAGCGAAAAAGTCGGTGTCTCCCACATTTCGTTGATGGAGCAAACGGCTGATGATATTGTGGTTACCCGGTCTTCTGATCCAAAGGAGATTGGATTGTCTACCAAATCCATGACGTACTGGTATCAGGCATTTAAACAGCTGTTCGAAAAACATCAGGTTACGATTTCACAGGGACAGAAATTGGACCATTTTTGGTCGGATGGATTCGAATACTCAACATCTAATCCGTCAGATGTTGATATCTGGGGTTACTATCATGATGGGAAGAGGAATTACATAATCAATCCCTTCTATAATAATGAAGCTGTTGACGACTATGTGAAGATCTCTGGTCCAGACGAAATTTTGAATAAGATTCGTGAAGTGAATTCATCGATTCTGGAGATTACAGGTATCAATCCATTAACCTTCGGTAGCTCGAGCATGAGCAATGACGGAAGGGATACGAACCACAACAAGTTGAATAACAGGCCTATTCGTTTCGGTACATATCAATATGGTGCCGCAGAAGAGGATCACAAGGCGGTTGTACGGGCAATTCGTACTGGGCAGAATGTATCCTTTGTCAGTGAAACTCATGAACAGAAGGTGCTCAAAAGTTTCATTCCGATATTCACCCCCAATGAATCATCTTATGTGATTAGTATTGTCATGGACTATAAGCAAATATCCTCCATGGTATCGGAGCAACTGGTTAGCCATGCCTCGATTTCGCTTGTGTTGCTGGAGATTGTGATCTTTGGCAGCTATTTGCTTGCGGGATATATTACGCGTCCAATTCAATCTATTCTGGGCAAAGTGAATGATGTGGCTGATGGCCATTTTGATTTCCGTCTAAAAGTAAGAAGGAAAGACGAACTGGGCCAATTAGCGAATCGCATTAATGCCATGATCCGTAATTTGGGCCATTATACGAATCGCTTGAAACAGATGTATGAAGAAAATCGTGCGGTAAAAGAGCATTTGGAATCGATCATTAACCAAACGGCAGACGCGATTCATATTACGGATCTGGATGGAAATGTACTGCGGGTTAACCGTGCCTTTGAGCAGTTGTACGGCTGGCGCAGTCGTGAAGTTGAAGGCCGTAAATTGAAGATCATACCTCCTGGTACTGAAGAGGAGATGCAAGAGCAGCATGCCCAGTTGATTGAGGGCATGTCTATTACGTCCAATGAAACAACGTGGTTGAAGAAGGACGGTAGCCGTGTTGAAGTCAGCGTGAGTACAGCGCCAGTCCGGGATGAAGCAGGCGAGATTACAGCACTGATCAGCGTATCAAGGGATATTACCAGCCGTAATCGTATGGAGGAACTGCTCAGACGTTCCGAGAAACTGACGACGGTTGGTCAGCTGGCAGCCGGGGTTGCGCATGAGATTCGTAATCCGCTTACGACCTTGCGTGGGTTTCTTCAGCTCCAACAAGAGACGAACAAGCTCAATCATCGTCACCTGGATTTGATGCTGTCAGAGTTGGATCGAATTAATCTCATTGTGGGTGAGTTTCTGATACTAGCCAAACCACAAGCGGTTCATTTTCAAGAACGGGATATTCGCTTCATTCTGGGAGATGTTATATCATTGCTGGATAGTCAGGCGCATCTGCATGGTGTGGAATTTGTATTGAATGCTTCATCGGATTCAGCTATGGTACACTGTGAAGAGAACCAGTTGAAGCAGGTCTTCATTAACTTGCTGAAGAACGGCATGGAGGCCATGCCAGACGGAGGTAATATTCGAATTAAACTCAATCATGACGAAGAGAATAGTCGGGTTCGGATTGAAATTAAGGATGAAGGCACTGGGATTCCAGAAGAACTGATGCCTAAGCTGGGGGAACCCTTCTTCACAAGCAAGGAATCGGGAACAGGGCTTGGCCTGATGGTCAGCCAGCGCATTATTCAATCACATAAGGGCATGATGGATATCAAAAGCGTCATGAACAAGGGAACGACCGTCATTATCGATCTGCCTGCCTCCCAACAGCAAACGGAGCGTATAGAGGAAGAGCATAAGACGGACAATGAACCTACAGACGAAGAGAACTAGATGAGGTGAGATTACCTTTTGCGAATTAATAAATTTATCAGTGAAACAGGTTTTTGTTCCCGTCGGGAAGCCGACAGATTGGTGGAAAGCGGGAAAGTAACAATTAATGGAGTGACGGCAGAGCTGGGCAGTCAAGCAGAAGATGGCGATGATGTACGAATTAATGGTCAACCTATTAAGGAAAAACGGAAACACGTATATATTGCGCTCAATAAACCTATTGGAATAACGAGTACAACCGAACAGCACATCCAAGGGAATATCGTTGATTTTGTAGGACACAAAGAGCGCATCTTCCCCATTGGTCGCCTGGACAAGGATTCGGAAGGTTTGATTCTGATGACCAATGACGGTGATATCGTCAATCGAATTCTAAGGGCAGAAGGACGCCATGAGAAAGAATATATTGTCACCGTCGATCGTGCGGTAACGCCGAGTTTCTTGAGAGGCATGAGCACAGGAGTCAAGATCCTTGGCGAAATGACGCTGCCTTGTACGGTAACTCGTATATCAGAGCGGGTGTTCCGCATTATTCTGACAGAGGGAAAAAACCGTCAAATTCGCCGGATGTGCAGTGCATTTGGCTATGAGGTTCGGAAGTTGAAGCGGATTCGTATTATGAATATTCATCTCGGGGAACAGGCCACAGGAACCTGGAGAGAACTGACAGCCGCAGAAAAATCAGAATTAAGCACTCTGCTAGATTATAATATGGAATAAATGATGATAACTAGGGCGCTGCTTTCCTCAGGGGAAGCAGCGCTTTTTATATTAGTGGATAGAAAAAAAGTCACTCTCCTGGTATAAAGGAGAGTGACTTAAACAATTAGTTTGCTTCTACAACGAACGATTCTTTAGTTACCTTGTCCGACTGCCTTCACGGCCGTGTTGTTACTCTGATATTTCCGGATAATCGAAACTTCTACCCGACGGTTCTGAGCTCGTCCAGCATCCGTTTGGTTGCTAGCGACTGGGTGATACTCTCCATAACCGCTAGGTGTGAACTTCGAAGGGTCCAGCGCCTGATTCAATAACAGAATTTTGAGGAAATTCAGTGCTCGATCGGCACTCAAATCCCAGTTATCCTTATATTGGCTGTTCGAAATGGGAACATTATCAGTATGGCCAGACACAACGACCTCATATTCCGGGAACTCCTGCAGCATGCTCGAGATGGCTTTGGCCAGCGAGCGTGACTCGGGTTTAACGTCAGCGCGGCCTGAGGAGAACAGGGCGTTATCACTGATCGTGATTTTGAGCTCAGACTGATTCAGCTTCGTATTCAGCTGATCGGAAAGCCCATTTTTCTGAATATATTGATCAAGCTTTTTCTTGAGTTTCTCCAGATCTTCCTGTTCTTTCTGGGCCATCTGCGCATCCGTAATCTGAGCCGCTGTCTTCTTGGTGATTTCTTCAGGCTGCTGTTTGTTCTTGCCCAAATCTGTAGTAGATTCTGTAGGGTTCATGGAGGTATGATCCAGTACACCCGAACCACCATTCAATGCGCTGCTCAGTGCGGAAGCCATCTGTTCAAACTTCGTTGCATCTATAGAGCTCATAGAGAATAATGTGATAAACAGAGCGAGCAGCAACGTCATCAAGTCGGAGTAGGGAAGCAACCAACTCTCGTCTATATGTTCTTCATGCGGTTCGTGTTTTTTAGCCTTTTTCACCTGATGAGCCCTCCTTCTCTTCCAACTGTCTACGTTCGGAAGGTGTCAGGAATACAGATAATTTTTGATTAATGGCAATGGTGGATACACCAGATTGTATGGATAACAAGCCTTCAACCATCATCAGCTTGATTTCCATCTCTTTTTTGGACATCCGCTTCAGTTTATTGGACATCGGATGCCACAACACGTAACCACTAAAGATACCGAGAAGTGTCGCGATAAACGCCGCTGCAATCGCATGCGAGAGCTTTTCCATATCACTGAGATCGGCAAGCGCTGCGATGAGACCTACAACGGCCCCGAGTACCCCGAGCGTTGGTGCATACATCCCCGCTTGGGCGAAGATCAAGGCACCGCCACGATGGCGCTCTTCTGTAGCATGAATATCTTCCATGAGTACATCACTTACAAATTCCTGATCATTGCCGTCAATAATCATACGCATACCGCCGCGCAGGAACTGATCATCAATATCTTCGACTTTCGATTCAAGTGCAAGCAAACCTTCACGACGGGTGGTGGAAGCCCAGTCCATAAATGTGCCGATTAGAGAAACACGGTCAATCAGTTGTTGCTTTTTGAACAGTACCCCGAAAAGCTTGGGGATTTTTTTAACTTCAGACATGGGAAATGCCATGAAAATAGTTGCTGCCGTACCAACAAAAATAATAACGTAGGCTGCCGGGTTGTTAACCAGGTTGATCAGGGGCGCACCCTTCAGGAACATACCCACTACAAGTGAAACCAGCCCTAAAACTAGTCCGATAATCGTTGAAATTTCCATCATACACCTCATCCATGAGATAAAATTGAATCCTTTCAAGCGGCTTTATTCGGGCTTCCGGACGAACGTTACACCGCAATCCGTTTAATGTTAGGCATCCTTTAGGGTTGCAGAAACAGTAAAACGGTCATGTATAGTATTTATCGACCAGATGGCCTTTTTTTTTAAGGGTTATTTTCAGGTATAATAAGATCAAATCTGCTCCTTAGGGGCTAAATAGGAGTGAAAAGCCAATGGGCGTAAAGCATGGACGGGATTATGAAGGAATATTGACAGATTTGACAGGGGCTATAGGCCGAATACCGGACCGCTATGTTTTCTTTGAGATGGATGAGGAAGAATGGTCACGCCTTGGTTTAACAGAGCAGCTCGAAGTGGATGAGGCGCTCGCGGAAGATCTGTTCTATGCGCTCGGTGAGGAATCGGTCATTCCGGTAGGAAGTGGAGTGGTCATTCATGACAAGGATCAGCACCGAATTCATATCCTAATAGGGGAAGAAGAGCTGACTTTTGTACCACTCATTTAGTATGCACACATAAGATATTTGGCATGGAAAACCGAGTTGGAGAATCTCCCTAAAGCCTTATGGTTAGTGGATCTAGCGCCATTTGTACTATTGGAATTTGAGGCTTGTCCGTGGTAAGATGATAGTCATGAAACGGGCGAACCGCAGGGCGGTGGACCTATGCGTTTGGGTTGCTAGGGGTAGCACCAAAGGTTTCGGTGGCAGCATGGACAGGTGTCTGTGATGAGCCATCCTATGGGGAGGAAGATAACGTATGGTTTTTTCGCAAGAGGAAGTCGAAGCTCATCTGGGAAGGCTGGAAGGCTGGGAACTGGAAGAGGGACGATGGATTGTCCGCAAGTTTTTATTTTCCAACTACATGAAAGGGATTGCATTTGTGGACGAGGTCGCAGCGATTTCGGAAGCGTTCAATCATCATCCTTTTATTACGATTGACTATACAACGGTCACACTGCGTCTCACATCATGGGATGAAGGTGGCATCACATCTGTAGATATTAAAGAAGCAGAGCAATATAATGAGGCTTTTGAGAAAATGAGGTCGGAATAACCTGGATTGGTTATTATCGCACTACCGGAAATGAGTGAAGCATACATGTCAGACGATAATCAGAACAAACCTCTTATTGCTGTCGTTGGCAGCCTTAATATGGATTTGGTGGTGAAGACGGACATTATTCCTGAGGAAGGCGAGACGGTGAGCGGGGAGGAACTGCATTATCTGGCCGGGGGCAAAGGCGCCAATCAGGCGGTTGCTGCTGCAAGACTGGGTGGACAGACAACGATGGTTGGTGCGGTAGGCTCCGATGGTTTTGGTGAACGCCTGCTGCACAGTCTAACGGAAAGCGGGGCGGATGCCTCACAGGTTCGCATTCTGGATGATACCGTTACAGGTACGGCCTCCATCTGGCTCTCCAAAGGAGATAACCGGATTATTGTCATTCCCGGAGCGAATGGGCGGGTTGTGCCTGCGATGCTGGAAGAGGCGGATACGGTAAAAAGCCTGACTGCAGCCGCAGCGGTGCTGCTGCAGCTGGAGATCCCGCTGCCTGCGGTCACCCGCGCCGCCCAACTGGCGGCTGAAGGCAGCGCATTGGTGGTGCTCAACCCGGCGCCTGCCGTGCCGGGTCTGCCCCAGGAGCTGCTGCGGTGCGTCGACGTCGTCACGCCGAACCGCAGCGAGCTCGCCGTGCTCACCGGCCGGGATGATCTCCGGCCGGAAGACGTGGATGCGGCGGTGGCAGAGCTCGCCGCATCCCTCGGGGCCGCTGTCGTCACGACCCTCGGCCCCGAGGGGGCTGTGTACGCGGCAGCGCCTGGCGGCCGCGTAAAGGCAGGGCGTGCCGGCGCGTGCCGTGCGCCCGGCTACGCCGTAAGCGCCGTCGACACGACCGGCGCTGGCGATTGCTTCAACGGCGCGCTGGCGGTAGCCCTCGCGCGCGGAGAGACGCTGGACGCGGCGGTAAGCTTCGCCATGGGCGCAGCCGCGTTGTCCGTGACGAAGCTCGGCGCCCAGTCCGGGATGCCGACAGCACGTGAAGTGCAGGCTTTCCTTGCCGATCAGAAGGCAAAGACCCAATAATCTATGCATGCTTTAGGTGAATCAGAGGAGCCATAGCGTGGTGTATGTTTTCATCGAAGCATCCCTGAAATGATCAAGAGGCTCTTACTTCCCAGCACGGGAAAGTAAGAGCCTCTTCTCTGTATGACCATTATTAAACTCAGCAACCCTGTATACGAATATGGGGTGACTACATTGTGCGTCTAGCTCCAGCAAGGGTTAGAGCATGCGTAAAGAGCAGGGGGTGATAGAAGCCACCCACCACGCTATACATGCATGCAACCTATCCTAACTGATCGCCTTGGACGTCTTCGATTACTTCTTCTCCGCCAGCCACATCGCAATATTCGCGATTTCTTCATCCTTCAGCTTGTCTTTGAACGAAGGCATACCGCCGCTTTTACCTTTGACAATGGTGGTATAAATCTTCTCCACATCGTCCTGGCTACCAATCTTCTGCAGACTAGGGCCCATGCCCCCTTGAAGCTGATCGCCGTGGCAGGTAATACAGTTTGCTTTGACCAGTGCCTCAGCCTGTCCTGCATCCATCGTAACTTGTGGCATCGTCGGTTTCGCTTCTTCTGCAACTTCCTCTTTCCCTGGAAGCGTAAACATTAGTACAATAGCTAAAGCGCACGCTGCAAAAAATACCCCGCTCATGATCCATTTGTGCATCCCTTATGTCCCCTCCAGAATGAAAGATCATCTAACTTGAAACTATCCATATCATTATAACGGAACCTGTAGTGACATCATAGCATTTTGTGGTAATTTTTTGAACTAATCACATAACCGGGGACTTTTTAGGGTCATTTCAAGCCCTATTTATTCGCGTGGACCTTCATAGACCATACAGTAAAAAGGTTTTAAACCGCTCGGTGTTTGTCGTTCGTATGTATCCTGCGTAACAAATCCGGCTTTGAGATAGACGCGAATGGCCCGGTCATTCCAGGTCAGAACTTCCAGATCAATTTCGTTTGCGGGGTTCCGGCGAATGGCTTCCCGTACAATGGCCGAGACAAAAGCCGTCCCTTGACCGTGACCGCATCGATCGGGGTGCATGCCAAGGCCAATGCGGGTGACACCTTCGAGCGGGAAGTATTGAGCGAAACCGAAAATTTGCTGATCCTCTCCCAGTACCACCGCATATTGTTCTTTCCGTAGCTGGGGATCGCCGAATTCTACTTCAAGGGCTTTCATCTGCTCCCAGGGCAGCCAGCTATAAATATTATAAGGCGGGTCATACTGCCAATCGCAGATGAGCTCCGCATGTTCTTCTTGCATGGGCACAACGTGAAACGTCACAGGGGCTTCATCCATGCAACTGCACGCTCCTCTCATTGTGAACAAGTTATAATGATTTTGATTTGTTCATATCCATATACATATGTCATTCCATATCTAAGCTTGTTTTCACTCTACAAAAGAGGCGTTCATTTGGCAAGCCCTCGTTTTTAGAAAAAAAGTGAAACAAAAGTTCCGGTAATTTCGTTTATATTATAGTGGGCTGGGTAAAAACATGATAAGAGCACGGACAAAGCAACGAAAAATAGCTTTAAAAGAAGTTAAAGTTAGGTTTGATCGCTATCCCGAATGCGTTATAAGGAAACGAAGCACAAAAAACCGCCGGATCCATTCCTGCGAAGAATGTACCAGACGGTTCTATTATACTTCGTTACAGTAGTTTTATTGTTCCAGCATGACGTTGCTCAGCTTGTCCCTATTCAATGGCCAATGTCTCATATGCGTCCGTGCTCATAATGCGTTTAGCGCCAACATAGCGGTTAGCCCAGTAGCTTTCACTTAATGCGCTGATTGTAACTCCTTTAGAAGAAGAGGAGTGTGCAAACTTTCCATCCCCTACAAAGATCCCTACGTGCGAGACCCCTTTGCCCGTTGTATTGAAGAATACCAGATCACCTGGTCTCATTTCCATCCGGGATACCGAATCACCCATGTCGAATTGTGAACTCGATTGGCGAGCCAGATCAATGCCCAGCTTGTCGAATACATAACTTGTGAACCCAGAACAGTCAAAGCCGTTAAGCGTTGTTCCTCCACTTTTGTATGTAGTTCCCATTGCTGAATCAATGACTTGGTCCATTTTCGAATCTGCGAATGCGCTGCCTGCTCCAAGCGATAATGCGAATGTGAGGCTGAGTACAGCTGCGGTTAATTTCTTCTTAAACAAGAGATATACCCCTTCCAATGCCTGCGAGGTTAGCTTAAGGATTCGGTTGAAGGTCCCCTATGATCCCTCTGTTGCAAGATCAATTCACCCATAACTGGTTCCCCCGCTTCCCAGGTGCTAGGAATTTGGCTATGCTAGTTATGCACCTGCGAAATCAAGAAATGATGATTAAATTTTAAGTAGTTACAAATATGAAGGTAAAGATTACAAAGTTGTTACTAAAAACTCACTGCGATTATTGTAACAGAGGTATATCACTTTGGCAACGTTTAGCAACAAAATTAGCAAAAAAAACCTCGACCTTTGACGGGGAAAGGTCGAGGTTTGCTTATTTAACGGGAGTTTATGAATACAAATTTACATAAGAGATGGTAACTTTTTTTAACCGTTTAATTTAATCCTTGACCAAGTTGGACTGCCATAAACGGAAATGGGCGCATATTTTCCACAGGCTCAGCAAGCACCGGGCAAGTGGATACGTTTGTTGTAGTATAAGACCAGTTATACCCGTTAGTAACCATGAAGCTGAAGTAAAGGCACCAAAGACCAGCAGATGAAGGCCGCCCAGCAGGACAGCAATGCCGATTAGAGTGATGACCTGACGTAGTGCGATCCATAGAGCATGAAACGTACCACGCGCTCCGCCTTCCCCTTCAGGAGCTGATATACCAAACTGCATGTAGAGCAGGACATGATGGATAACCCACCCATATACAATCCAACCCACAACATAGGGAATACCAGGCAAGAGCAGATGGAGAGAATGAAAACCTTCCATAAAGATGGAATAGAGCTTTGGTGCGAGCCAATAAGCCGGCAGCAGCAGCAAAAGGGTACGAATGGTGTGGAGCAACAGCATCGGTTTCCACAAATTTTTGATGCCGCGAATGAATGGAATGCGCTCTTCCGAATGATTATAATGCTGGAGCGAGTAGAGCAGCCCTGCCTGAATGAGAGGGCTAATCAGCATCCGTAGGAGCAGCATAGCCCCTAGAATCCATAAATAACGATGGACCTCCGGGTTCGTTGTCAGGCTGAGTTGGCTCTCCATTTTGAATAAAATCGTACTGAGTTCCCCTGCATCAGGATCGGGATAACGCAGGAGCAGCGGAACCACAGCTGACTGTACCATTCGATAAAGAAAGTATCCCCATACTAATTGATAGAGAAATAAAAGTGCTGCAATGAACATATGCTGACGGACGAGAAACCAGCCTTCACGTATTTTCGCTTTCACTGTATCCACCTCACCATGACAGACTTCCGAATATGGCTTCTATAAGTTTGGTTGCGCTCATGCTCCAGCGGGATTTAGTTGGCTCATCCAGTCCGGCTTTCAGAAAATTATTCATATGATGGTTCTCCAGCACAATCGTGTATAGCGGATCAGTCATAGCCCAGGAAACAGGGGAAGTATAGGTCAGTTTGTAGGTCATGCGCTCCTCGCTACCATCCCATTCTTTCGTCAAAACTTTTCCATCTTGGAACATAATTCGAACAGGCACCTTCTTATATTCACTGCCTTTTTTCTGTAATGTAACCGACGACTCGTACAACGTTTGACCGTCTTTCAGGATAGGTTTGATTGCGATCTTCTCCACTGCAAAGTCAGCCATGCCGTCTCCGTACACATACTGATTAAAATAATCGGTCCAGGATGTACGCGTCACTTGCTCCACAACCTTTTGAAAATCAGACGAAGTAGGGTGTTTGAAGCGGTATTTATTCACATAAGTCGAGAGGATGCGTTCCATCGTTTTTGCACCAACCTGTTGTTCTATTCCGAGTAATACAAGCTTGCCTCGTGTGTATACGTTTGCTGCATATTGATTCTGGGAATCAAACTTCCAGGAGTCCTGTGTCAGTGAAGCTGGAGAAGTAATGAGACCAGCTTGTACGGGCAGATTCGGGATAAGTCCGTATTCCTGTTCCATTACTTTGTCTTCTGCATAGGAGGTGAATCCTTCGTCCAGCCAAGCCTCTTCAAATTCATTACTCGCGACCATGCCGTAAAAATACTGATGCCCAATCTCGTGCACAACCGTGCGTTCCAGATCGTAACCAGGAGCAGAATCATCTGCACCGAAGGCGGTGACCAAGGTAGGGTATTCCATTCCCCCTGCGCCATTCCCTGATTTGGGCGGGACAACGATGGACAGTGTGGAGTACGGATAAGGGCCAAACCACTTGCTATAATTGGATAGCGCTGCTTTGGCGGCGTAGAAATAACGTTCCTTCAGATCCTCATGAGCAGGGTCGAGATACAGCTTGATTCGAACGCCTGGCACATTGGGAGCAGAGAAGGGTTCTTCTGCATAAACAAAATCAGGAGAGGCTGACCAGGCAAAATCATGCACATCATCGGCATAGAACTGATATACTTTTTCGCCGTTCTTCACAACCGCTTGCTGGGTTGGGAATCCAGTAGCAGCTACTTTGTATGTTTCCGGTACCCGAATACGCACACTATAGATACCAAAATCGGCGTAAAACTCTGAATTACCGTGATACTGATGCAGATTCCAGCCTTCGGTCGTTCGACCTCGTGTGCCTACTGGCTCATATACGCTAAGTTTAGGGAACCATTGACCTGCCATAACGAAATGATCTGCTGTTCCCATGCGGGCAAAAATTTTCGGTAGCTTGACCTCAAATTGAGTGTGAAGCGTGATGCTCTCGCCGCCTTTAACGGGTTTGGGCAGCCTTACCTTAATGAGGGTAGTATCTTTCATGTTTCCATCATCCGGTTGCACATACTGCATCCGATGCAAGAGAGAAAGCCCGTCCTCTGTTTTCATTTCTGTAATATGCATGGAACCATAACCGTTCGTGGGCATGACATCACCGCGAAGCTTTCCCCCGGATTCTTTCATAAAAGTAGTGTCAGCAGAAGAGAAGGCATTGGGATACATGTGAAAATAAAGCTCGCTGACGGTTTTCTTACCTGGATGTTTCCAGGTGATCGTCTGTGTCCCTTGCAGTACATTCCCGTCTACCAGCTTCACATCCATGTGATATTCCACTACGCGGTTGCTGAACACTTCAGCGGTAGGTGTCTGTATACTTTCCGGAGATGTTTGGGTTTTGACGGGTGCCGTAGGCTTGCCCGATTCCGGGGCGAGCGCAGGCAAGTCAGAATGAATGGAGCGTGTGGAACCCAGACCAAGCCATATCCCCCCGGCAACTACACACAGGGCTATAATTGCGGTGAGCCAGCTCTTGGCGCGTCGTGGAATCATCGTTAAATACCTCCCGTTGACAAGCATCTACAGCATGTATATGTTTGCATTGGGGCGATTATTAGTTAAAATATTTGTATCAACCCTTGGAGGCTATAAACATGGACCAAAACGAGCAAAACGGCAAAAAACAGATTGCCTTGAATATCGTTAGTGCAAAGAGCAAACACAAAGGCTTTGGTGCAGGTTCCATTGATCTGAACAACCTGTCTCCAGTTATTATTGATAACGGAGAAGCCAAGATCGATATTGGCGCGATGCATGCGAAGAGCAAGGTAGAGCGTAACATCAAGTTCTCGACCAACCGTGAGGACGTACCCAATGGGCGCCAGGTATGGCTGGTATGGGTAGCTGTGGACCGTAACGAACAGGGACAGTTCTATGGCGGAGCAACGGCGTGTGAGATGTGGATTGACACAGAAGCGCGTCGGGGGTGGAAACTGCTGGCCGATCATGTGAATCGCATGGATTATGCCATGAAGCGCCGGTTCATGCTGGATGATCTTGGACCTGAGGATCGCGCGGCACTCAAGACGTTGCTGACTACGCATAACGAAGAATGGTGGAACGCTTCTCCAGATGAATTGAAAGAAGCACTCGCCTAATTAATGAATGTTCAAAGTTATTCAAAAAAGAAGAAGCAAAAGCCCCGTGACCGAGATGATCGGTTCGGGGCTTTTGCTTCTATGCTGAAATTAAATTTCACGGGAGATGACGTAATTACGTCATTGCGCATTTACGTCACTTGGGTCATTCCACCCACCAGCGTTTGAAATCCTTCCACCATGAATGCTTCTCTTCCTGTATTCCCTGCTGGTTTTGTACTTCGCGACTGTCTTTATCTTTCTCTGAACCCGAATCGTCTGAAGCGCTGCGGCAGACCTCGGTCGGTTCCGTGCCATCAATAAAAACCTCCAGCCGTTTCTCGGCGCAGCCATTGCCAGCCAGTTTGCCGGATTCGGGATCGATATATACACTGACGACGTTATCCGGTACAGTAAAAATCTTCGGTGGAACACTGGCGAGGGCCTGTTCCGTAAACTGGGCGAACATGGGTGCCGCACGACGCCCGTCGGATGTGGAAATGGCTTTGCCTTGATCGTAACCGACCCAGACAGCCGTTGAGAGCTCTGGGGTGAAGCCGACGAGCCAAGCATCCGTATTGGTCGTCCCGGTTTTGCCGGCGACAGGCCGTTTAATCGTTGCAGATACCCGATTACCCGTACCTCCATTTTCGAACACACTTTCCATCAAGCGTGTTAATACATAAGCGGCAGCGGGTTCAACGACCTTCTCGGCCTTGGTCTGAGGTGCTTCATAGATGACTCGTCCTGCGGCATCTGTCACTTGCAGAATGGCTACAGGAGGTGTTCGCTGCCCACCTGCGGCGATAGCGGAGAATGCCGAAGCCATCTCCAGTGGACTAACAGGTGAGGTGCCGAGTGCAAGGGAGGGTACCGGGCTCATATTGCTCGTAATTCCTAGGTTTTTAGCCATTTTCACCACTTGTTCAGGTCCAATCTGCATAATCGTATTTACCGCGTAGATGTTGTCTGAAGCGGCGATCGCCTGTCTCAGATCAATCTCACCTAAATACTTATCTCCGAAGTTGCCGGGTTTATAGGTCTTGCGATCATTGTCATAATGAAACAAGGTCGGCTCGCTTTTAAACATGGACGCACTGGTGAGCTGTTTCGATTCCAGGGCAGCCAGATACATAATCGGTTTAAAAGCAGATCCCGGCTGGCGTGTAGTCGCAAGTACATGGTTAATCTGATTGGTGCGGTAATTTTTTCCGCCTACCATCGCTTTGATGTATCCGGTACGCGGATCGATCGATACCAGAGCCGTTTCGAGCTCGCTTTTGGCGTCCATGCCCTTGGCTACGGCATCTTCTGCCGCTTTTTGCACACGCAGATCCAGCGTGGTGTATATATTCAATCCTCCATGATCCAGCATCGCTTCGCTGATTCCCAGCTCCTTGATCGCCAGATTCCGGATATAGTCGCGGAAATAGGGTGCGCTTTCTACGGTTTTGCGTTCACTTTCCGGCTTGAACGAAAGCATTTCCTCATAGGCCTTGTCTGCTTCCGCTTGCGTAATTTTGCCGATGTCAGCCATGGCATTCAATACAACCTTCTGCCGGTCCTTGGCGTTCTTCATATGATTATATGGAGAATAGTAGGTCGGACCCTTTGGAATCCCTGCAAGCATGGCACTTTCAGCGAGCGTCAACTGTTTGGCGGATTTGCCAAAATACATTCGTGAGGCTGCTTCGATCCCGTAGGCGCCATGACCATAATAGATTTCATTGAGGTACATCTGCAGAATTTCATCCTTGCTGTATTTCATCTCCAGTTGTGCCGTGTACATCGCTTCCTTGGCTTTGCGGGTCCATGTCTTTTCATGAGACAAATACAAGTTGCGAGCGAGCTGTTGCGTCAGTGTACTTGCGCCCTGAGACATCTGCATATGTTCCAGGTTGACGAGTACAGCCCGCCCCATTCCTCGGATGTCGAAGCCAACGTGATCATAGAACTTGCGGTCCTCTACGGCAAGTGTAGCGTTGACCAAATCAGGTGAGATATCTCCCAACTGCACGGGTACCGAGTCTTTGCCGCCTGCCGAGAAAGTAGCAATGACTTCGCCCTGGCTGTCCAGCAGCCTGGAATTACGATCGGAGTCGGCCAGCGGCAGGCTGGTGGCGTATAGATAGACCAATGCTGCCGCCATGGCGATTAGGCCGAGAATAGCGAGCAGAGTCAGGCTTTTGATGACTTTCCATATACGGAACCCGCGTTTGCGGGTCTTTTGGCTGGATTGGGTCATGGAACGGGCTCCTTTCTTTTCTTTCCAGTATGGGAATTCAGTGACACGGATATTCAATAAGCCCGTTTAACGTTTAAAATATAGCTTTTTTGCAGAAAAAAACCGTTTTGCAGTATAAACGTCAATCGCGTATAATGCAAAAGGGTAATGAAAAGGTACAGTTCGGCACAACATACAATAGGCAAGGAAGGTCGAATAGTTCCATTGTCAGTGATTTGATTCTTTGATTAGTCAGACGCTATGTACGCTCTGGTCAATTTAATCTATATAAACTTTACGGAAAGAAGGTAGAGATTATGGACTTGTGGTTTACGGAGAAACAGACCCCCGCATTCGGAATCACCGCGAAGATTAAACAGACCTATGTAAGCGAAAAGACGGATTTTCAAGATCTTGCCATGGTAGAGACCGAAGAATTCGGCAATATGTTGCTGCTTGACGGCATGGTGATGACGACGGTGAAAGACGAGTTCGTTTATCACGAAATGGCGGCTCACCCTGCGCTGAACACACACCCGAACCCGAAAAAGGTGCTGGTTGTCGGTGGCGGTGACGGCGGAGTTATCCGTGAAGTCATCAAGCACGCTGCTGTAGAAAAAGCAGTTCTCGTCGAAATCGACGGGAAAGTGATTGAATATTCCAAAGAGTATCTGCCTGAAATCGCCGGTAAATTGGACGAGCCTAACGTTGAAGTGCTGGTGAACGATGGCTACATGCATATTATAGAACATAAAAATGAATACGATGTAATCATCGTTGACTCCACAGAGCCTGTAGGTCCGGCTGCTCCGCTATTTGAGCGCGGTTTCTACCAGGGCATTTATGAAGCGTTGAAAGAAGACGGGATCTTCGTTGCTCAAACGGACAACCCGTGGTTCAAAGCGGATCTGATCCAAAAGGTAAACAAAGACGTTAAAGAAATCTTCCCGATCGTACATGTGTACGGCTGTAATATCCCTACGTACCCAAGTGGTCTGTGGACTTTTACAATGGGTAGCAAAAAACATAATCCGCTTGAGGTGGACGAGACGCAGATTCCAGAGATGGATACGAAATATTACTCTCCACGTCTGCACAAAGCGGCGTTCGTTCTTCCTAAATTCGTGGAAGACCTTACGAAATAAGGAGGAATAATGAGATGAAATTAGATCAAGCTTATTCAGGTAACGTGTTTATTTGCAGTTCAGAGGATTATGAGAAATCCAAAGCGGTCATTTATGGTATGCCGATGGATTACACCGTCAGCTTCCGTCCAGGGTCCCGTTTTGGTCCTTCCCATATCCGTCAGGCGTCGGTTGGACTTGAAGAGTACAGCCCTTACCTGGATAAAAGTATTGTGGATATGACTTACTTTGACGCTGGGGATCTGCTTTTGCCTTTCGGTAACGCAGGACGCAGTCTCGAAGTCATCGGAGAATATATCGGTGGCCTGCTGGCTGACGACAAATTCCCGATTGGTCTCGGTGGGGAACACCTCGTCACTTGGCCTGTCATTCAGCAGATGTACAAAAAATATCCGGACCTTATCCTGATTCATATTGATGCACATGCCGACCTTCGTGAAAACTATGAAGGCGAGCCATTGTCTCACTCGACACCAGTGCGTAAAGCAGCTGAACTGATGGGCGGCAAAAATATTTATCAGTTCGGAATCCGTTCCGGTTCCCGTGAAGAGTTCCAATTTGGACGGGAGAACATCAACTTCTATCCGTTTGAAGTGGCAGCTCCGATGAAGGAAGCTCTTCCGAAAATGGGTAACCGTCCGGTGTATGTTACAATCGATATCGATGTGCTTGATCCATCTGCGGCTCCGGGTACAGGAACGGCAGAAGCAGGCGGCATTACGTCCAAGGAACTGCTTGAAGCCATTCACATGATCGCAGGATCAGATGTAAATGTGGTCGGTTGTGACCTGGTGGAAGTGGCGCCGATTTACGATCCTACAGAACAGACACAAATTGTGGCTGCGAAGATGATCCGTGAAATGCTGCTTGGATTCGTGAAGTAATCGCAAAAAAACAGCGTCCTCTTTCTGCGTCAGGTTGAAGTCTGCGTAGGAGAGGGCTTTTTTTATGATCGTCTTCTGAACTTAACTTGTTGAACCTCATTTCTGGACTGTGGTATACTGACAACAACAGTAATCAGTAGTATATTAATTGATATATTGATTGATATATTACATTCGTGAAGTATATGGTGGTTGATTCGACCATATACTAAAAAAAGAGCCTTCACCGCGCCAACGGTAAAGACTCTTAGGACCCGAAAGGCTGTGGACTGCCACGGCGCGCATGAACTAAATATTGCTATTCAAGCGAAACCCACCGTCAGGCGATCAACCTTATGAGGTGGGTTTTCGCTTGCTACGAAACTTTTTGCGCAACCAACGGTAAAGCTTTCGGATACTCAGCACTAAACTGAGGATCGCAGCAATCCATCGGATTACATCAAGCAACGCCACAAGTTTGACCATCGACGTCACCCCCTTTCGGGAAGCTGCGCCGTGATCAAGAAAACATCCACCTTTATTCAGAGTCCATAACATTGATTATAGCACGTACGTTCCCGTACCTCTACCATTTGTTGTATATATGATTCCGCCCGCTCGTTAAGCGAAAACACGTATTTGGGATGACTCTATCTTAATATTTATGTATAATATGGAAATAGAGGAAGGGAGTTATGTTATGCATGCAATCCGGGCTCAATTGAGTATGTATCCCAAATGGTTCGTAGCGGTACTTATGATATTTACCATCAATCTTATACTAACAATGACTTTGTTCATCAATTTAACGTTCATACTGGCTAATCTCGCCATGTTATATGTTGCCTTCAGCATCAGAACACTTAAATACAATAAATTGCATTTTGCCCTTTGCCTTGTTTTAAGTATCACTTTTGTGATCATTGCTTTTAAGACATATCCCATTTAAATCAGCTCTTAGTAGAGATTCATGATGAACCACTCATGCCCATGAGATAAAAATGTGGGCATGAGTGGTTTTTTTATTGCAATAATGTCACGCGCGATAAATAAATTGTTACGTTAAATTCTACAAAATAGGGTAAAAACATAGAAGGAGGTGTCACAATGACAACAAAGAGCAGAATGACATGGAAACGCATTGGCGCACTCGCATTATCCGTAACACTGGCTTGGGGACTGGGACAGGTACATACTCTACCCGGCGCTAACGCTGCATCCTCCCCAGCGTGTGGAAGTGGAGATCACGGATTAACGGCTACGTTGAAAAAAGGCAGTGGTGTGGAAGACCAACGACTGCAATTTACGGATATCGATTTTCTGAACAATACTACCGGACGGGCTGGTGGTGAAGGCTTCCTTATTGGCACATCGAATTCAGGCTGCACTTGGCAGTCCATCTATACAGGCCAATGGCAGTTCATACAACTTGATTTCCCGAATAATGTGAATGGGTTTGCTTTGGCACAGGTGAAGGATTCTCCAACGAAATATCTTATCCGCTCAACGGATGGCGGTGCGCACTGGACACGGATGGATACGAAGGGCATACCATTTAAACGAATTGATTTTCGCAATAAAAGCGAAGGCTTTGGATACACCTATAATGGAGCTTATTTGACGAAGGATGGCGGTGCAACATGGAATCGAATCTCCACACCAGCCAATACACGCGCAGCTGTGTTCACGACACAGAAGCAAGGTTATGCTATTGTAGTGGTTCCTGGTTCGGGTTACCGTATCATGCAGACAAGTAATGGCGGCAAGAACTGGACGCAATCGTTGAAAGTAGCATCAACAACCTGGAGTGGTGGAGACTTATACGCAAACGGTAACCAGGTATGGGCTCTTCTGTATGGCGACGCAGGAATGTCCCAGCAGTCATATTCTCTCTACGCGAGCGGGAATGAGGGCAAGAAGTGGAGACAGGTCTTTGCTCAATCCACAGCAGGTGGGGGCCCTGCCCCAGGTGCAAGCAGCACAGGGAATGGAAAAGGCCCTGCAGATCCAGGCGGTCACCCAGGGAACATGGCGTTGATCGGTAATCAGACGGCCTATCTCTCCGCAGGATCACCTGCAGCAGGCAAAATGGGGATTGGACGTTCATATGATGCAGGTTCCACGTGGAAAAATATCGACCTGAAAGATCCAGGTTATAGCTCCCGCATTTCGTTTCCTTCTGCCAAAACAGGCTGGCTCGTAGTAACCAGCGACAATTCTCCTGCGATTTATGAGACGACAGATGGTGGAACAACATGGAAGCAAAAAATGTTATTGCCCGCTGCAAACGAGTAAATGGCGTCATGCCATGGAATAATTTTAAGGCGATTTCAATCTAAAAGGGTATAAATCTTAACTTATTTGGCCTGATGAGGCCAGCGCAAACAAACAAGTCTTTTCCGGGAAAATGAAGCCGGAAAGGGCTTGTTTTTGCTTAAATAAAAACGGTTGAATCCTGTTCAGAAACACGTTATTGTAAGCGATAACAATACTTTTTGGGAGGTTGAAATTATGGTTGATGTTATTCTAAAGGCGGATTCGGAACAAGGATTAATAAATCGCAATATATATGGTCATTTCTCAGAACATCTGGGACGCTGTATCTATGAAGGCATCTGGGTGGGGGAGGACTCCCCTATTCCCAATACGGAAGGTATCCGAAATGATGTGCTTACTGCACTGCAAAAACTGCGTATTCCCGTACTTCGCTGGCCTGGCGGTTGTTTTGCCGATGAGTATCACTGGAAAGATGGCGTAGGTCCCAAAAGTGAGCGCGCCCGGATGATTAATACGCACTGGGGCGGGGTAGAAGAGAACAATCATTTCGGCACGCATGAATTCCTGAGACTATGTGAGTTACTTGATACGCAGCCATATATCAGCGGCAATCTGGGCAGCGGTACGGTGCAGGAGATGCAGGAATGGGTGGAGTACATCACGTTTGATGGGGAATCACCGATGGCGAACTGGCGGAAGAGCAATGGCCGTGAAAAGCCATGGAAGCTGAAATACTTTGGTGTGGGGAACGAGAACTGGGGTTGTGGCGGTAATATGCGTCCGGAATACTACGCAGATGAGTACCGTCGTTATGCTACATATGTACGCAATTATTCCGGGAATGAAATTTATAAAATTGCCTGCGGTCCCAATGACAACAACTATCACTGGATGGAGGTGTTAATGCGGGAGGCCGGTCGTTTTATGGATGGAATCAGCCTGCATTATTACACCATTCCAACAGGCGAGTGGGCAGATAAAGGTCAGGCTACAGGTTTCGGAGAAGTTGAGTGGTTCACTACATTGAAAAAGACGCTATATATGGAAGAGTTACTTTTGAAGCACTCCGAGATTATGGATAAATATGATCCTGAGGGCAGAGTCGGTATTATCGTGGATGAGTGGGGAACGTGGTATAACGTTGAGCCGGGTACGAATCCTGGGTTCCTGTATCAACAAAATACGATGCGTGATGCTGTACTTGCAGGGATCAATCTGAATATTTTCAACCAACATAATAAAAGAGTGCATATGGCCAATCTGGCCCAGATCGTTAATGTTCTCCAGGCGTTGGTCTTGACAGAAGGAGAGAAGATGCTGCTTACGCCTACATATCATGTGTTTGATATGTATCAGGTGCACATGGACGCGCAGCGGTTGGAACTGAATTACGAGAGCCCTGGATACACTTTCGGAGAAGAGACCATCCCTCAACTGAGTTTGTCAGCTTCTCGCAACAATGATGGCGTTATTCATGTGACAGCGTGTAACCTTAGTCATACGGATGAGCTTGAAGTGGTTTGTCAGATTGAATCAACGAACGCTTCTGCTGTATCGGGACGAATTTTGCATCACGCAGATTATAGTGCGTTCAACACATTTGAACAGCCGGATCAGGTTCAACCTGCGGAATGGAAGGATATTACACTCGAAAATAATAAACTGCGTTTTGTACTGCCTCCGGCCTCGGTTGGTGTGGTCTCTATAAAGGGATAATCAGATGGATTCATCCGTGCAGAGTAGAAGTGCTGGGAAACGGGAACCATGCAAGGGTTGTAATGATCAGTATGATGTGAAGATTAGTGAAGCCAAGATGGCCCGGCTCGTGGAGCTGGCCTCACGCTCACGTCCGGTCGTCGATGATGCTGAATATGAGCGGCGTTTATCTACCTGCTATAACTGTCCAGGGTTACAATACGGTACAACCTGCCGTTACTGTGGGTGTCTCGTACAGGTTCGCGCCAAGCTGGTAGAGTCGACCTGTCCGTTTCCATATGAGCCGCGATGGACCTGATCCAGAATATATTTCTTTATTAATGAAGCAAGGCAGAGCTGCACTTTACAGGTGTGGCTCTGCTTTTTTTGGCGTTGATGGGCAAGAACTCTGAATTTGGATTTGAATTGAGCGGGTGAACTGGATATAGTTATACAGTAGAGTGTAGGATAGCGAGCTATCCGGGAATATGAGCGCGTATAGCGGCACAACAATACAGGAAGGGCTGTTCTCACCGGCCGTGCCTGATTTTGCGTCGCCTCGAATATAATGGAGGTTAACATTCATGTCGAACATGCGACCGGTTCAGATCCGGCTGCACAGCCGTTATGAAGGTGAAGATGTACTGCAGGAAATGCAGGGTGAAGCCGTGTTGAAGGGATCTGTGCTCTATGTTCGTTATGAAGAGCCACAGGCTGGACCCGAGGGCGGTGTTACCCGAACAACATTGAAGCTGGGCGGACAATCCATCAAGATTATACGTCACGGCGAGGTGGAATCGGAGCAAACATTTGAGTTAAACCGCAAGCTTCCTGGTTTTTACCGTTCGCCGTATATGTCGTTTGCCTTGTCCACGCATACACAGGAGCTGGAACTTTCCATTCAGGGATTGAGCGCACGCGCAGCGTGGAGCTACGACTTTTACCGCTTTGACGAAGAATCCGGACATTTCGCGATTAGTTTGCATATACAGGAGGAACCAATTTCATGACACGTAATCCATTAGATACGATTAACGAACGGGTAAGTACAGCCATCGGCAATGCCATTGTTGCTGCTGGCATTGTTACGCAGGAGGATCTGCCGACCATCACCCTTGAAGTACCACGCGAGAAAACACACGGCGATTTGGCAACCAATGCCGCTATGCAACTGACCAAGATTGCCAAGCGTAATCCACGCCAGATCGCAGAAGAGATTATTGCCAATCTCAACCTGGCTGAAGCTGGAATTGAGAAGGCAGAGATTGCCGGACCGGGATTCATTAACTTTAAGTTGGACAAGAGTTATCTCTACCCTGTGCTGGGGCTTGTACATGAGCAGGGTGAGAATTATGGAAGAATCAATGTTGGTGAAGGGCGCAAGGTCGAGATGGAGTTTGTCAGTGCCAACCCGACAGGCAGTCTGCATCTGGGCCATGCGCGTGGAGCGGCTGTGGGTGATGCGCTTTGCAACATCCTCGACTATGCCGGATATGATGTAACACGTGAATACTACATTAATGACGCGGGTAATCAGGTATTTAATCTGTCTCGTTCCATTGAAGCTCGCTATTTGCAGGAACTGGGCCAAGACGCAGAGATGCCGGAAGATGGTTATCATGGTGAGGATATCAAAGGATTTGCCAAGGGGCTAGTGGCCGAGAAAGGCGATTCTTTGCTGTCCATGCATCCAGGTGACCGTGCAGCTTATTTCCGCGACTTCGGTTTGGAAAAAGAATTGGACAAGATCAAACGTGACTTGAATCGCTTCCGTGTCAATTTCGACATCTGGTTCAGCGAAACTTCGCTGTATGATAACGGAGAAGTGTTGCGTGTACTTGACGAATTGCGTGATCGTAATGAAATCTATGAGCAAGACGGGGCAACTTGGTTGAAAACGATGCAGTATGGTGACGATAAAGAGCGTGTTTTGATCAAAAATGACGGTACGTACACGTACCTTACACCGGACATTGCTTATCACCGTGATAAATATGCGCGTGGATATGACACAATGATTAACATCTGGGGAGCGGACCACCATGGTTATATTCCACGGATGAAAGCGGCCATGCAAGCACTGGGCAACGATCCTGAGAAATTGGTCGTGCTGATTGCACAGATGGTGAGCTTGTTCCAAAACGGCGAGAAAGTGAAGATGTCCAAGCGTACAGGCAAGGCCGTAACGATGGAAGATCTGATGGACGAAGTAGGCATTGATGCCATTCGTTACTTCTTTACTATGCGCAGCATGGACTCTCATCTGGACTTCGACATGGACCTTGCGATTTCGACGTCCAATGAAAACCCTGTATTCTATGTTCAATACGCTCACGCTCGGGTATGCAGCGTATACCGTCAGGCAGAAGAACAAGGCATTGAGCTGTTGCCATTGGCACAGATCGACCTTTCGAAGCTGACCACGGAACATGAATATGACCTTCTTCGCAAAATGGGTGAACTGCCTGAAGAAATCGCAACTGCTGCTACAGGATATGCGCCGCATCGTATTGTTCGTTATGTATATGAACTGGCATCCCTGTTCCACAGTTACTATCGTGCAGAGCGCGTCATTACTGAAGACGCGGGACAAACCCAGGCGCGTCTGGCGCTGATCGGTGCTGTACGCACCGTCATCGCAACAGCGCTTCGTCTGGTGGGCGTATCCGCACCGGACAAAATGTAATTCAAGCCCTGGCGGTGCACAACCGCCCTGTGGCTTTGACAAAAAGTCTCCATGCACCACGCCTGCAATGCAGCGTGGACATGGAGACTTTTTGCTGTGCCCGCGGCCGATCATACGGCCCCGAGGCACCCAAAGCCAGCGCTGCCTGCCGCCGTGGGCAACCACCGTGAAGCATCACACCGCGCAGCAGTGCTGCGCTTAGCGAATGCTTCACGGAACGGCTCCCTGCGGCAGGCAGCGCTGTTTACCCTCCGCCCTCCTGCATCAGCTTGAGGGCGTCAATCTCGCCACCGCGTATTTTGCTCTTCGCGGTGGTGGTCTTGCGTGCGCGCAGCGGAACGGTCGCGCGCTTCACGAGCGTTTTGATCTCGGCTGGCGACAGGCCGGGATGCTTCGCAAGCAAGAGCGCTATGGCGCCACTGACGTGCGATGTCGCCATGGAGGTTCCGCTCATCTCATGGTGCTTGCCGTGCACCCAGGAGGAAACAATTTTGTCCCCTGGCGCATATACATCAACGTATGCACCTCGGTTACTGAACGAGGCAATCCGCCGGTTTTTGTCGGTTGCCCCAACGGATATCGTTTGCGGATAACGTGCCGGATAATCAATGCTGCGGCGTTTGCCGTCATTTCCTGACGAAGCAACAATGACAATCCCGGCCTGATGGGCGCGGTTCACGACATCAAGCAATGCTTTGCTACGCGTTTTCATGCCAAAGCTCATATTGATAATATCGACCCGATTGCGTACACACCAGTCAATGCCAAGCACAATGTCTGACACGAAGGCCGAACCATTATGGTCGAATGCCTTCACCGGATAGATCAGGGAGCGAGGAGCTACGCCAATCATACCTGCCGTACTGTTGGCTGCGGCAATGGTTCCGGCAATATGGGTGCCATGACCGTTATCATCATGAGGAAGCAGACTGCGGTTTAACAGATTGATTCCGCGTGCCAGCGAATAGCGAAGATCCGGGTGTTGATAATCGGCACCTGTGTCAATTACGCCGATTTTGATCCGATGTCCTGTGGATACCGACCATACTTTGGGAGCATGAATCTGTTTGACACCCCAAGGTATGCCCTGTGCACTGCTCGGTTTACTGTGAAGCGCGGTGGCATGAAGGGAGATGGATACATCTTCTTCTACCGTAATCTCATCGCTGTAGCGAGATAATTCTTCTGGGTCATGCACCGGGGCGATAATGGAGCGGGCCAGCCGGGAAGAGCGTACCATACCAAGATCCGTAAATTCATTCCTCATCCGCGACAGTTCCACGAGGCAGGCTTCATATTGCTTCGGCTTGGCGAACCGGATCAGGTACCGCCGCCCCTGTTCTGGTTCGGGACGTTGCATTCCTTCAACCAATTGATGTAGAAAACCAGTATAGTCCATAATGGGCAGCCCCCTTCGGGATGAACATGCTGAGGTATTCTATGAATGCGTTGATCCCGCCGCATGGGGAACCTGCCCTTTTTTTACAAAAACACATTCTCTTCGTGTCAAAACGGGCGCAGGGACATATGATGGATGGAGGGCTAGAGGGCTCTTGCGGGGACCCTGGTGAGGAGCGATCCTTCAAGGGTATACAGTCAGAAGGCGGAGGGGACTCCGTCTTTTTTATATGATGATGCTTTTTTTGCCCAAAGGCCGATATGCCCGCGAGTTAGATGTCTCTTACGGGTCTGTACATGGCTCGTTTGAAGTCGCTTCTTGGAATTATGAGACATCCATACATAAAAACTTGCTTTTTGAAGCTAAATAGGTTTTACTTAGGTTTGTTAATGGATATGTTATACGTAACGTTCCAGTTCGTAGGGATATAAAGTGAATTTTGTGTGAGAGGAAGTGTCTGTCAGTGAGTACCTCGCTCAATTTGAAAATTGATAAAGAAAAGGTCAGAGAGATTCCTTTGGTGGACCTCGCCTTTATGGTGCTGAAAGCGGCCAATACGCCGTATTACTACCGTGATTTGATGAATGAGGTAGCTAAACAGCGCGGAATGACTGATGAAGAAATCAACGAGTTTATTGCCCAGCTATATACCGAGATTAATATCGATGGCCGGTTTGCTTGCGTCGGTACAAGTCTGTGGGGCTTGAAGCGCTGGTATCCGGTAGCTGGATCGGAAGATACCATGACGGGTGCGAAGCGTCCGCGCATCATCAACGATGAAGACGATGATCTGGAAGATGAGGACTTCGGGGAAGAGGAAGACAGCTACAACAGCGACGAAGACTTCGATAATTCTGATGATGATCAGGACGAAGATGATGACGATGATGATGATGATGAAGACATCTTTGACGAAGAAGATGGCGAAGAAGAAGTTCTAGTTGAAGATGACGATTTGGAAGAGGAAGACCTCGAAGAAGACGATGAAGAAGAGTCCGAAGACGAGGGTGAATTTGACGACGATTCCGATAAGTAGCAGTCATTTTTGACGTCGATAGTTTACCCGTTTTCCCCCTATAGTCAGCCTTGACAGCAGACGGGGTAACGGGTAAACTATTGCATGGGCTTATGAATGAGCGACAAAATATTTATGTTTTTTATAAAAAGTGCCCCGTCCTGCGGGAGTACTTTTTTTGTATTTTTAGAGGCAGAATTTTGCAAAATGATTTGAATTCCGCATGCTCCCGGCCAACAATCCGTGGTCTATTTTTGTATATCCAAAACACCAAATGGATCGATGCCATGATATCTATTTAGGGACAGGCACGGTCGTTGGCTTCCGGAAGGTTTGCACCATTCTACGCTGTAGAACAACGTTGTTTACACACGGTCTTCGCATGAAAGAGCAGTTCGCAGATGCAGGGAATTTCTGCCATTGCTCTTTTTAACGATGATTACCTGGGAAACGGGTTACGATAATACCATATATCGCCTGAATTTCTGTACTTATATTAGGAGGGTAATAATAGTGACAAAGTATATTTTCGTGACGGGCGGAGTTGTGTCCTCCCTGGGCAAAGGGATAACGGCTGCCTCGCTGGGCAGATTGCTGAAAAACAGAGGGTTGAAGGTAACTATTCAAAAATTTGATCCATACATCAATATCGACCCGGGAACAATGAGTCCTTATCAGCATGGTGAGGTTTTTGTAACGGATGATGGCGCGGAAACGGATCTTGACCTTGGCCACTACGAACGTTTTATTGACATCAACCTTTCCAAAAACAGCAACGTCACGACTGGTAAAGTATACTCCTCCGTCATCAGCAAAGAGCGGCGCGGGGAATATCTGGGCGGAACGGTACAAGTCATTCCACACATTACGAACGAGATCAAAGAGCGCGTATTCCGCGCAGGACGTGAAGCGGGTTCGGATGTCGTTATTACGGAGATCGGTGGTACGGTAGGTGACATCGAGAGCTTGCCGTTCCTGGAAGCTATTCGTCAGATCAAGAGTGATGTAGGCCGTGACAACGTCATGTACATCCATGTAACACTTATTCCTTACATCAAGGCTGCCGGCGAAGTGAAAACCAAACCAACGCAGCACAGCGTGAAGGAATTGCGCAGCATCGGAATTCAGCCGAATGTCATTGTATGCCGTACAGAGTATGAGCTGTCCAAAGACATGAAAGCCAAAATCGCTCTCTTCTGTGACATTGATGAAAATGCCGTGGTGGAATGCCGTGATGCAGACACATTGTACCAAGTGCCGTTGAACCTGCGTGAAGAAGGTTTGGACGAGATCGTGGTAAACCACCTGAAGCTGACTACTCCTGCACCGGATATGAGCGAGTGGGAAGGGCTGGTTGACCGTATCAACAAGCTGCAGCATACCGTGGAGATTGCCATTGTAGGTAAATATGTAGCTTTGCATGATGCTTATTTGAGTGTTGTTGAATCCTTGTCTCATGCAGGATTTGCATCCAATGCCGATGTGAAAATTCGCTGGGTTCCCTCTGAAGATATTACGGATGAGAATGTAGGCGAACTGTTACATGGCATTGGCGGCATCCTTGTTCCTGGTGGTTTCGGAGATCGGGGTATTGAAGGTAAAGTATCTGCGATTCGGTATGCCCGTGAGAAACAAATTCCGTTCTTCGGTATTTGCCTGGGTATGCAGGTTTCCGTTATTGAATATGCACGTTCCATCGTTGGTTTGTCTGGAGCGAACAGCTCCGAGATCAATCCGGCTACCGAGTTCCCGGTAATCGACCTGTTGCCTGAACAAAAAGATATCGAAAACCTGGGTGGTACAATGCGTCTGGGTCTGTATCCTTGTAAGCTTCAGGAAGGTTCCCTGGCAATGTCTTGCTATGATGATGAACTGGTCTATGAGAGACACCGTCACCGGTACGAGTTCAACAATGAATACCGTGAAGCGATTGAAAAAGCCGGTCTGGTTATCTCGGGTACATCCCCGGATGGACGTCTCGTTGAGATCGTGGAGCTTCCGGGTCACCCATGGTTCCTGGCAGTACAATTCCATCCGGAATTCACATCCCGTCCGAACCGTCCACAACCGTTGTTCCGTGAGTTTGTAAAAGCATCTCTGGAGAGCGCTGGAAAATAAGTAATGATTATTAAGTTATAAATATTAGGATGTTCTTGGCAACCGATAAGGATGCCGAGGGCATCCTTTTTTTAGTGCGTCGAGTTAAGCGAAAATGGTTTTTGGCATTTTGGGATGTAAGCAGGATTTCAATGGGGGAGGTAGAATACTTATCATGACGACTATGGGATTGTTATCCAGATTCAGACGTACATGCTTTCCTAATTCTAGGAGGTTAATCAGTGGAAAATAAAAAAGTGTTGATTGTCGATGACCAAAACGGTATTCGAATCCTGTTAATGGAAGTGTTCAGCAGCGAAGGATATCATACGTTCCAAGCGCCTAATGGGAAGATTGCCCTGGAGATAGTAAATAATGACAAACCTGATCTTGTGCTGCTTGATATGAAGATTCCTGGCATGGATGGCCTGGAAATTCTGAAACATATTAAGGAAATTGATCCGGATATTAAAGTCATCATGATGACGGCTTATGGTGAGCTGGACATGATCAAGGAAGCTACAGATCTTGGAGCGCTAATGCATTTTACGAAACCGTTTGATATCGATGAAATGCGAGTGGCAGTCAATATGCAGCTTCGAAATGGTGCTGCAAATAAGTGCAGCTGAATCCTGTGGATACAGGATTTTTTTGCGTGTGAAGCTGTAAGTGTTTACGGGTAGGCATACAGGGTATTTCAGTCAGGCATCCGGGGAATATTGGAAATGGGGACGTCATCATGCTATGTCTATGAAAACTGTGCTGCAAAGCACAGCATTTTTGCAAATGCTTGTTTAGTATTTGACATGGGATGTGGTATAATAAGCCCGTATGTGATTTCGGCTAAAAACCATAGACACAACCCAACACCCTAGGAGGATTGAAACCATGCCATTAGTATCTATGACAGACATGTTGAACAAAGCACTTGAAGGTAAATATGCAGTTGGTCAATACAACATCAATAACCTTGAGTGGACTCAAGCGATTCTTGCTGCTGCTGAAGAAGAGAAATCCCCAGTAATCTTGGGCGTATCCGAAGGCGCAGCGCGTCACATGAGCGGTTTCTACACAGTAGTTAAAATGGTAGAAGGACTCATTCACGACATGAAAATCACCGTTCCAGTTGCAATTCACCTGGACCACGGTTCCAGCTTTGATAAGTGTAAAGAAGCGATCGATGCTGGATTCACATCCGTAATGATCGACGGTTCCCACCACTCCATCGATGAAAACATCGAAATGACTAAAAAAGTTGTTGAATATGCACACGCTAAAGGCGTTTCTGTAGAAGCCGAAGTAGGTACTGTTGGTGGACAAGAAGACGACGTTATCGGTGGTATCATGTACGCTGACCTGAACGAGTGTGTACGTATCGTTAAAGAAACAGGTATCGACACATTGGCTCCAGCTCTTGGTTCCGTACACGGTCCTTACCATGGCGAGCCTAACTTGGGCTTCAAAGAAATGGAAGAAGTTCGCGATGCAGTTAACGTTCCACTGGTTCTGCATGGTGGTACAGGTATCCCTAAACATGATATCGACAAAGCCATTTCCCTGGGAACTTCCAAAATCAACGTGAACACCGAGAACCAAATTTCGTTCTCCAAAGTGGTTCGCGAAGTGCTTGCAGCTAAACCAGATGCTTACGATCCACGTACATTCATCGTACCAGGCCGTGATGCAATCAAAGAAACCGTTAAAGGTAAAATTCGCGAGTTTGGTTCCAACAACAAAGCGTAATTTGTCTTTACCAGTTCCATACTGTGAAAGTGGAAAGAACACCGCCTAGCCGGTGTCTTTCCATTTTCACGCCTTATTTCTACATCGAAAGCCAACAGCACGTATTGCCGTTAACCGGCTGCAAAACACGTAGGGGGACATTAAGCTTTATGGAAAAATTGATGATTAGTGGCGGACGTCCGTTACAGGGAACTGTAACTATAAGCGGCGCCAAGAACAGCGCCATCGCGCTTATTCCTGCAGCATTGCTTGCCGAGTCAGAAGTCGTGCTGGACAACCTGCCGCTTTTGAGTGACGTGGCGGTTTATGCAGAAATTTTGGAGGAACTCGGAGCTCGTGTACACTGGGAAGGCAGTCAGATGAAGATCGATCCTTCCGACATTAAATCCATTCCCATGCCGAATGGTCCCGTGAAGAAGCTTCGTGCTTCGTATTATATGATGGGAGCACTGCTTGGGCGTTTTAAAGAAGCAACCATTGGTTTACCCGGGGGCTGTAACTTTGAGCCTCGTCCGATTGATCAACATATCAAAGGGTTTGAAGCGCTTGGCGCAACGGTAACAAACGAACACGGCTCCATTCATTTGCATGCCAAAGAGCTGCGCGGAGCAAAGATTTATCTTGATGTGAGCAGTGTAGGTGCAACCATTAACATCATGCTGGCGGCTACTCGTGCCAAAGGCTCTACAATTATCGAAAACGCGGCTAAAGAGCCTGAGATTATAGATGTAGCAACACTTTTGAATTCAATGGGTGCCAGCATCAAGGGTGCTGGTACCGAAACGATCCGTATTGAAGGTGTGTCGGAGCTTAAGGGTTGCCGTCATTCCATCATTCCGGACCGTATACAAGCAGGCACGTATATGATCGCTGCGGCTGCAACGCGTGGTGACGTCCTGATTGATAATGTTATTCCCAAACATCTGGAGGCTTTGACGGCAAAGTTGCTGGAAATGGGCGTTGGCATTGAAGAGCTCGACGAAAGTATTCGTGTCATTGGCAAACCGAGCTACAATCATGTAGACGTTAAGGCGCTCGTATATCCCGGTTTTCCGACGGATTTGCAGTCCCCGATGACCAGTGTGTTGACACAGGCAACGGGTGTGAGTGTCCTGAGCGACTTTGTATATAGCAACCGGTTCAAGCACGTTCCTGAGTTGGTACGCATGGGCGCCAAAATCCGTGTGGAAGGGCGCTCGGCTATTATTGAAGGCAGTGCATTGAATGCGGCCAAGGTAAAAGCATCCGATCTTCGCGCCGGTGCCGCGCTGGTGATCGCGGGTCTCACCGTCAGTGAAGGTGTGACCGAAGTGACAGGCGTGGAATTTATTGATCGTGGGTACGATCATCTAGTAACCAATCTGCGTCTGCTAGGTGCAGATGTGTGGCGAGAAACCGATTAATTCTGTATTGTATGACGAGTTTTACGGCATTAAAGTGATTATTTTGACAGAACTGCATATCCTTTCAGTAATTGGGCAAACCTGTTTTAATAGAGTTCTCAGTCTCTCCGGGATAAGACGAAATGTTCCTGTTTCCTTTACCGGAGGGTCTTTTTTTGAGTCAGACTTCATATGGCTTTAAGAACATCATTTCCTTTTCCCCAAACCCCGGTTTTGTTTGAACTGCGCTTCATAGCCGGTCTGCCCGGATCGAACGCCTCATGTATTCGTGTTCACTCACTAGCGGATCTTGCCGAAAGATGGCTATCCCGCCCGGAAACTTACACTCAAAGACAAGTATTTGCATTATAACGGTGACATTCCGTACAATGGACAGAAGAGAAATGCAGAACGTTGCTGCTCTTATAGCCGGAACATCAAGCGAAACTATCCATTTCACGGACTTATTAATTGAATAGGTGGTTATTATATGGATCTACAAATTTCCGATTTGGAAGAAATGAAACTAACGGACCTCTACAAACTGGCCAAAAAATATCAAATTCCCTACTACGGCACTTTAAAAAAGAAAGAATTGATCTTCGCTATATTACGTGCACAAGCTGAACAGAGTGGATTGATGTTCATGCAGGGTGTGCTCGAAATTCTACCTGAAGGCTACGGATTCCTTCGTCCGATCAATTACCTGCCAAGTACGGAAGACATCTACATCTCAGCCTCACAGATTCGCAAGTTTGACCTAAGAACAGGTGACCTCGTATCAGGTAAGTGTAGAACACCTAAAGAAAACGAGCGATACTTCGGTTTGCTGCAAGTCAACGCTGTAAATGGTGAGAATCCATCAGCGGCTGCGGAAAGACTTCACTTCCCGGCATTAACCCCATTGTACCCGCAGAAGAAACTGGTTCTCGAAACATCCCCCAGCCATTTGTCCACACGCATTATGGATGTACTCGCCCCGGTAGGACTGGGACAGCGCGGATTGATCGTAGCACCTCCCAAAGCGGGTAAAACACTTCTCCTCAAAGAAATCGCCAACAGCATCTCAACCAACAACCCAGAAATTGAACTATTTGTCCTGTTGATTGATGAACGTCCGGAAGAAGTTACGGATATGTCGCGTTCGGTTAAAGGGGAAGTTGTAGCTTCTACGTTCGATGAGCTGCCAGAAAACCATATCAAAGTTGCGGAATTGGTGCTGGAACGTGCGCTCCGTCTGGTTGAAGCAAAAAAAGATGTCGTTATTTTGCTAGATAGCATTACGCGTCTTGCTCGTGCATACAACCTGGTCATCCCACCGTCCGGACGGACACTTAGTGGCGGTATTGACCCGGCAGCATTCCATCGTCCGAAACGTTTCTTCGGTTCTGCTCGGAATGTAGAAGAGGGTGGAAGTCTGACGATCCTGGCTACTGCTTTGATTGATACGGGCTCACGTATGGATGATATCATTTATGAAGAATTTAAAGGTACGGGCAATATGGAGCTTCATCTGGATCGCAAGCTGGCAGAGCGTCGTATCTTCCCGGCTATCGACATTCGTCGTTCCGGTACACGTCGCGAAGAAGTGTTGCTGAGTAAGGAAGAACTTGATACAATCTGGGCGATTCGTAAAAACATGAACGATTCCCACGACTTTGTCGAAGGTTTCTTGAAGAAACTGCGTAATAGCAAAACGAATGCTGAGTTCCTAGCGGCATTTGATACAGCTGGCAGCAGTCAGACCAGCAACTCCGGAACGACTACGACTCGACGTTCGCCAAGACAGACTGCGGCGTCCGGTACAACTACCTAGCATTACGTCGTTGATTTAACTCAATTTTTGCAGCGCTGCTGTTGATTAACAATATACTCGTCGTTTGGCTTTAACCCATTAGATGTGAGGAGAACATCATGTATTTAGTATACGCAGATGAAAAAGGTAATGTATTTGATCACCCTTCCCTGTACGGGCTGGCCCGCAGCGGAGATATGATCGTCGAAATTATGGAGGATGAGCTGATTCCTTTGCCGGAAGGTGCAACGCTGGTTGGACTGCCGAGTACACGTCCGATTGGTATGGACCCGGATACTGGCGAAATGCTGCCAATGCCTAGTGATACACAGGCGGTTGGAGCTTTGCTTCCGCAAGGATTCACTCGGTTGTGTCTGCCGGGGTATGTAAAAACGGATAAGGAGTACAAACTGCCTTTGTTCGGTTACTCGGCTGTTGTTTGGAAAGATGGTCAGTTTTACGTCACTGCCCGGATGTCAGATCATCCGGATAAATGGAACCCACTGAACTGTGATCGGGATGACGTACGTGCGGGTGTTAAACGTTTAACGAAGCAATATCCCGAAAATCGTCTCTATACCCATTTGTCCAATTGTGCGCTCGGGTATGAATGTCTGACTTCTTCCAATACCTTCCTGAATCGTTGGGAAGGCGGAGTTCCAGTATCCTATTCCTGCAACGCAGGCTGTTTCGGATGTATTTCCGAGCAACCGGATGACAGTGGCTTCGTTTCCCCGCAGACCCGGATGAATTTCCGTCCGCGTGTAGACGAAATCGTTGAAGTAATGCTGGAGCACTTGAAAACGCCGGAATCGATTATCAGCTTTGGTCAAGGTTGTGAAGGGGAGCCTTCCACACAGGCTAAATTGATTATTGAAGCCATCCGCGAAGTGCGTTCCATTACTGACATGGGATATATTAACATTAACACCAATGCCGGTTTGAATGATCACATGAGAGGTATTGTTGATGCTGGGCTTGATCTAATGCGTGTAAGTACAATTAGTGCACTGGATGACCACTATAATGCATACTACAAACCTCGCGGATATACACTGGCCAATGTAGAAAAATCGATGAAATACGCTGCTTCCCAGGGTGTATATACGTCGATCAACTATTTGATCTTCCCGGGAGTAACGGATCGTGAGGAAGAGATTGAAGCGATGATTGAGTTTGCTCGCAGAACCGATTTGCGTCTTATTCAAATGCGTAATCTTAATATAGACCCTGAGAGCTATCTGGAATTGATTCCTCCGGCTCAAGGTGATATTTTGGGCATGAAGCAAATGATGGAGATCTTTGAGGAAGAGCTGCCTGATGTCGTTATCGGCTCATACACGCACGTTCCCCCAGCTGGAATGGCGCGTCCGAAACGTCTGATCACCTCATGACAATAATGGATTGCAACCGGCATTAGGCCGTGTTATAATCTTCGATGTTGTGCCATTTACTCTGGGTCCGCTTGAGGCTCAGGGCGGAAAGAGGTGAAAGGTAATGAAAGCAGCAATTCATCCTAAATACACGATTGGTCAAGTATCTTGCGCTTGCGGGAATACTTTTGAGACTGGTTCGGTTAAAGACGGACTTCGTGTAGAGATTTGCTCCGCGTGCCACCCGTTCTTCACAGGTAAACAGAAGTTTATCGATGCTGGCGGCCGTGTTGATCGTTTCAAGAAAAAATACGGAATCTAATTCAGCAATTCCCTGGGAATTGTCTGACTATTACATCCAAATCACCTCTGCCGTTCCGGCAGGGGTTTTTATATGTTTTTATGTGATTGTATTGCTGCTCTTTTCGCTCTGGTTGCAATTTAGACAACCTTAAGTTATACTATTTCTTACCGTGCTAGATGGGGAGGTAGCGGTGCCCTGTAACTCGCAATCCGCTACAGCGAGGTTGAATTCCTGCTAGAGGTTTTGTCGATGTGAGGTTTGGTCCCTTAACGTGGTGTTGACGGTTGGGTCCTCCGCAATGAGTACTCATGAACCTGGTCAGGTCCGGAAGGAAGCAGCCATAAGTGAGATCACTCTTGTGCCGGAGGGTCGCCTAGCCCGAGCTGTTGTTAAGGGGTGCCGCTTGGATCGCAAATATCGATAGCAGGTGCACGGCTTACCATTTAAATGTAGAGACCTTTGCAGTTGTATGTATGCAGAGGTCTTTTTGATATGTCTAAAAAAACCATGCATGATGAGTCAGATAAAGTTTGGATTCACCCCGGAATATAGTATAATGGGGGAACGACAAAGGACTCGAATGCGAAGTGGAAGGAAGGTAACGCATCATGGAGCATATCGCGTTATACCGGGCTTGGCGTCCCCAGTCGTTTCAAGATATGGTGGGACAACAGCATATTATTCAGACCTTGCAGAACGCGATTCGTGAACAGCGGACTTCCCATGCCTACTTGTTTAGCGGGCCCAGAGGAACAGGGAAGACGAGTGCCGCCAAGATTTTGGCCAAAGCTGTAAACTGCGAGCGCGGGCCTGCGCCTGAGCCTTGTAACGAATGTGAAGCTTGCCGCAGGATTACGACTGGCGCTGTGATGGATGTGCAGGAAATTGATGCCGCATCCAACCGTGGCGTTGAAGAAATCCGCGATCTTCGGGAAAAGGTGAAATACGCCCCGACTGAAGTCCGGCAGAAAGTGTATATTATTGACGAAGTGCACATGCTGACGACAGAGGCATTCAATGCGCTACTCAAAACATTGGAAGAGCCTCCGCCACATGTGATGTTTATTTTGGCAACAACAGAACCCCATCGTCTTCCGGCAACGATTATTTCTCGCTGTCAGCGATTTGATTTTCGCCGGGTGTCCCTGGAAGAACAGACAGCACGACTTACGCTGATCTGTGAACAGGAAGGCATGGAAGCTGATCAGGACGCACTCCAGTATATTGCTCGTCTGTCTGACGGAGGGATGAGGGACGCACTCAGTGTCCTGGATCAGATCTCCTCCTATACAGATGGAAGGGTAACCTATCAGCAAGTTATGGATATGACCGGAGGCATTCCTTCCGAACAGTTTGCAAAGTTGGCTGCTTCTCTGCTCAAAGGCGATGTAGGTCATATTTTGCAAATGATCGAAGGGTTCATGCATGAAGGTAAGAGTGCGGACAAGTGCATGGAAAATTTGCTTTATTATTTCCGTGATTTGCTTATGATTAAGATGGTGCCGGATGCAGATAAACTGACGGATCGGGTGCTTAATCCCGAGTCGTTCCGTGATATGGCGGAATCATTCACCAAGGAACAGCTGTTCCAGATGATTGATACTCTTAACCGGTACCAGAGTGAGATGAAATATGCAGTACAGCCGCAGACGTTGTTTGAAGTAGCTCTCCTTAAACTGTGCAGTATTCCTGCTCAAGGGGCATCATCGGGTCAGATGGAGGGTTCGGCCGGCGCTGCTCCTGCTGCATCCGCGCCAGCGGATGGCGGGGAGATCAACCGACTGAAGCAACAGCTTGCTGAACTGGAGAAAAAGCTGGATCGCGCGCTTAAGGGCGGTTTGTCTGGTGGGGAGGCTACATCAAGTGCTCCTTCACGCCCGGCAACACGAGCTCCATTGTCGAGAGGCAATTCGCCAGCGAAGCTGCCTGCACAGCTTGATCAGTACGTTGCACGTAAGGGATCTCCTGAGTTTGCGGAGGTTAGCAAGAAGTGGGGGCAGATCCTGCAGCGCGTCAAAGAAGAGAAAGTAACCGTTCACGCCTGGTTTATGGATGGTGAACCGGTATCGGTGCTGGAAGACAATGTTCTGGTGGCGTTTAAGAACAACATCCACCGTGAAACTACGGAGAAGCAGGCTAATCGTGAAGTGATTGAACGGGTGCTGTCTGAACAGCTTGGACATTCAGCGCGTCTTGTGACGATGATGCTCAAAGATTGGACCGGAGCGATGGAAGGAGCTACTGAAACGCCAAAGGAGGACTTTAAGCTTGAACCTGAGCATGAAGACGGCGGTTCAGGCAACAAGCAGCCTTGGATTGATGAAGCCATCCAGCTCTTTGGTGAGGACCTTGTAGTGATCAAAGAATAGATATACATGCGCCTGGCGCGATAACTATACCAAAGGAGATGAATAATCATGAACAACATGAACCAAATGATGAAACAAGTGAAGAAAATGCAGGAGCAAATGCTGAAGGCACAGGAGGAACTGGCGGACAAAACAGTCCAAGGTACTTCTGGTGGCGGTGTTGTAACTGCTGAAGTTAACGGACATAAGAAATTGCTGGCTATCACTATCAAGCCAGAAGCGGTTGATCCAGAAGATGTAGAAATGCTGCAGGATCTGGTTATGACAGCAGTCAATGACGCAATGACCAAAGCGGATGAAATTGCGAACCAGGATATGGGTAAATTCACAGGCGGTATGAAAATTCCGGGATTATTTTAATTTAAATTGAACCTATCAAAGGAGACGCAATCGATTGTATTATCCCGAACCGATAGCGAAGCTGATTGACGCCTTCACCCGTTTGCCGGGTGTTGGCCCCAAGACTGCGGCGCGACTAGCTTTTCATGTGCTTAAAATGAAGGAAGATGACGTTATTGACTTTGCCAAAGCGCTCGTCAGTGTGAAGCGGAATCTTCATTACTGTTCGGTGTGTTGTAATATTACGGATACTGACCCGTGTCGGATCTGTCAGGACAAATCCAGGGATGTCTCGGTAATCTGTGTAGTTCAGGATTCCAAGGATTTGGTGGCTATGGAGCGTACCAAGGAATTTGACGGATACTATCATGTGCTGCAAGGCGCAATCTCTCCTATGGAGGGAATAGGTCCGGATGATATCCGTCTGAAGGAACTTTTGACCCGTTTAAGCGATGAGCGAGTTAAAGAACTGATTCTGGCTACAAATCCGAATATCGAAGGTGAGGCCACGGCGATGTATATTTCCCGTCTGGTCCGTCCGTTTGAGATCTCGGTGACTCGGATTGCCCATGGATTACCTGTTGGGGGCGACCTGGAGTATGCGGATGAAGTGACTCTTTCCAAGGCGCTGGAAGGGCGCAGGGAAATGAGATAGCTGTGCGTGTTTTCTTTAATGAGAGCATGCGCCTATAATGATTGATTTCCTAAAAGAGAAGAATAGATGAGTTTGGATTACTTTAGATTACTTTAGAGAGCCCTTTAGGCTCTCTTTTTTGTTTTAATTTCTTTCTATCGTCGCTAAGATGTGAAGTCTCTCATTTCTACTGAAGTATGATTATTAATCCATAGAATTTCGTTGAGATTAAAATAACGAATCATTAAATTATGTAGCTCGGTTCTAAGTTTGTCCTTTCCCTGATATGTATGAGAATATACTGTGCTGATCAGGAAGGGGAGGGCTTATGTTTACATGGCGAAATGTAGGAAGATCGGTGGAGAAGCGTGAAAGATTGCTAAAGGAGATGGAAGAGGACCAGATTTATTCTGATATACAGAAAGCCAAGGCAGAGTGGGAACGGGCTGTCAGACAGTTTGAAGAGGCGCAGGGGCAGGATGAGATTGATTATGCGATCTATGTGCTGGAGGCCGCGGAGCGTAAATATCAGATTCATTTGAAGCGCGCTAAACGTGTAGGGATTAATAAGGCGGTTATAGGTAATCGGGAAATGGGCATGTAGGTGGAGGTGTGAGAATCAATTACGGGGGTGCTGAGTATGAAGAGTCTTATATTAGGCAGTGTGCTTGTTGTATCGTTACTAGGGTTGATAATCATCCTATTTAGAAAACGGATTGGGCTATCCTTTTTTACATCATTCGGGATTCATCTGGTACTGGCTGCGGTAGGGATATATGTAGTTAATTATTCAGGGTGGATTACCGGAACCTACATTCCACTGAACCCTGCTACAATAGGAACTGTAAGCATTCTAGGACTACCGGGTGTTGGTCTATTGTTGGGTTTAAAAATTTCTTTGTTTGGGTAGTTGACTCCTTCAATGTTTATATGGTACATTATATCTCGTTGCTTTGCTTGCTTGGTTAAATGCTTTTGACGAAATGATCGAGTTCGATAAGAACTTGGAAAAAGAATTTCAAAAAAAGCTTGACTGAAACAAACGAAGTATGGTATATTATAAAAGTCGCCGCTGAGAGAAAATGGTGACGAAAAAGCAAGGAAATTATCAAGTTTGATCTTTGAAAACTGAACAACGAGTGAGTAAACATTCTGCTTGCAGAATGAACGCGAAAGTTTGAAACAAGCCTAGGCTTGAATCGACTGGAGCATAAATGAGATTTTTAATCTCGTCAGTTTCAAAATGAGCTTATCGCTCTTTTCAATACTTTATTGGAGAGTTTGATCCTGGCTCAGGACGAACGC
>NZ_FOBD01000028.1 GCF_900109515.1 Paenibacillus sp. OK003
GTTCGTCCTGAGCCAGGATCAAACTCTCCAATAAAGTATTGAAAAGAGCGATAAGCTCATTTTGAAACTGACGAGATTAAAAATCTCATTTATTTCGCTTCGAAATCATACAATCCGAAGACATGTACAGATTTCTCAGCGTCGATCTTGCAAGCAAGATCGTTACTCACTCGTTGTTCAGTTTTCAAAGATCAAACTTGTTTGTGTTACTCTTTTCGTTGTCCGCACTGTGTTTCAGCGGCGACTTAAATAATATATCATACTGACGAAACCATTGCAATAGTTTTTTCAAAAAACATTTAATAGATTCTAATCCCCCAATAACCGCACTAAAACTATAGCGAATTTGAGGCTCTATCCCCTTACAATCCCTTCCACATTTATGGGCTTTCTTGATGCTAAAGAAACCTATAAACGAGACTCTACCATACCGTTGTAGGATGACCCTGCTCTTCATACAAAACTCAAAAGGCCGGCTCATCTCAGAGTCGACCTTTGAAGATTAACAGTTTATCAGTTACTTTACAGTGTTATTGCTGTATCCAGGGATTTCTACGCTTTTTGCTGTCAGAACTACGTTTAGTGCTTATGCCTGTGCGTTCTCTTGTTTGTTTCCCGGATACAGATACTTTAGATTTAGCTTTAGCAGCAGGTTTGGCTGTTCTGCGTTTCGCAGTTCCTGTTTTGGCTGCTTGTTTAGGCTTCGCTCCCAGATTGAACTCAGCCTCACTCTCTGCAGAGGACTGGCTTAAGTTAGCCTCGTCACGTCCGCCCTTTTTGCCTTCCCCCTTACCTTGTGGAGGATACAGTTCACCAAATGCACCTAGCGGAGACGGCGGCACCATGTTCTGAGTTGGATATGGGTTTTGATAGGCATACTCCAATGGCTGATTAGGCATCGTGGATGTGGTCATTTCCGGTTGCACCCCGTAAGGATTGTATGTGCCCCACGCTGGGTTCTGGTAGTTATGTGAGGGATATGCGTATTGATGGTTGGGCATATGATGGTTGCCACATCCGCATGGCGGGTACGGAAGCATAGAGTAAGGAGAAATATGAGGCGGTTGGTGGTTCATATGCTCATTGGCCGCAAATGGAGGGTATGGGCTGTTCACTTGACCCGACGGAGCGATCGGATACGAGTTATTCTGCATCTCAGCAGATACGTTCGGCATAACGTTGTTATGATTATACTCCGCGCCGGTCCAAGGCATGTTGGATGTATTGCCTATGGAGTAAGGACTCACCTCAGGTATACCTGGGAATGTAGCATTGTCGTTCGCCCCAGCCGTATACATGTTTTGTGGACTTGTGTATACCTCTTGTGCAGGTACAGGAACTTGGGCATATGGATGCTCGGCAGGAGCATGCAGCATTTTACTGCCGCAACCACATGGAGCTTTAGTCGCAGGCTCAACCTCTGTAGGCCATTTCGTATTGTTAGGTATTACAGGTAAAGGCAGAACTTCAGGTGAGATATTAGGCATCGTATACGTCGGCGCTTCAGTTATCGGTTTTAATTGCACTTCCGATTTGGTGTTTTCTTTTTTCTGAGCTTCCTTCTGCGGCTTCTCTTCAGGAATTTCAGGTAACTGTGGTAACACTTCCACCTCCGGCTTGATATTAGGTACGACCGGATTTGCAGGTACAGGAGCTGGAACCGAATTGGAGACTTCCGGTGCGGGTGCTGGTTCAGGTACTGGGGTTACTGGTACGACTGGAGCCGTTTCTTCTTTAACTCCCGTGTATTCCTTCCCTTCAGGAGACAGCTTCTCATGTGCAACATTGGATGATGCACCATTCCCTGAAGCCGCATTTCCCGGTGCATTCGCTGATGGAATGTACACGGTCTCCCCTACAAGAAGAGCATTAGGATTTTTCAATTGCGGGTTCGCATTGATCATATCTTTCAACGGAACTCCCCAAGCCTGTGACAATTTCCACAATGAATCGCCTTGCTGTACCTTATGACTGTGCAACACGCCTTCCGGCTTTGGTGTTACAGGCTCCGCAGGAATTTTGACCTTCATGCCGATTTCCAACTTGTCGGGATTTGCAATTTGCGGATTAGCTGCGATAATTTTGTCCAACGCTACATTATATTTTTGGGACAGCAGATATAATGTGTCGCCTTTTTTCACCATGTGTATTTTCACTTGGAACTAACCTCCTAGACGTGATACTTGGGCAGTGCATTCGCCCATACCGTTACTACATCCTATGCAGAAATTGGGCCAATGACATCAACTATGCAAAAAAAATCCTTCCCGCCCCAAAAACCGCATACTCCAGGTATGCTGAATTTCAGAGACAAGAAGGATCTTCTGCTTCCCTATTCCGTTCGTTCCATTTAATCTTCCCAAACTTTATAACCGTCTTTGTCGACAATTTGACGGAATGCTTCCAGCAGTCTCAAGGTTACAGGACCTGCGACACCTGTTCCAATCGTTCTGCCGTCCACCTCATAAGCAGCAATAACTTCGGCGGCTGTTCCTGTGAAAAAGACTTCGTCGGCAATGTACACATCATGAAGCGTAAATGGCACTTCTTTTAATTCAAGATCCAGCTCACCGCACAGATCGATAATGGCCTGACGTGTAATTCCCTCCAGTGCACCAAGATAACAAGGTGGCGTATAAACCACACCATTTTTGATGATGAAGATGTTATCACTTGAACCCTCAGTAACGTAACCTTGGGAATTCAGCATAATCGCTTCACCAGCACCTGAGTAGTTAGACTGAATTTTAACAAGAATGTTGTTCAGATAGTTCAATGATTTAATTTTTGGATTAAGTGCATCAGGAATGTTGCGGCGCTGCGATACAGACACGGCTTTCAGCCCAGTAAGATACGCTTCCTCCGGATAGATCGCCAGTTGCTCTACAATGATAATAACGGACGCTTTAGGGCAGCGCAGCGGATCAAGACCCAAGTTACCAGGTCCACGTGAAACGATCAGACGAATATAACCGTTACGCATATCATTGCGACGTACCGTTTCAGCCATCACTTCCAGCATCTCATCATAAGACAACGGAATGTTCAGAGTGATGGATTTAGCTGAATCGTACAAACGATCCAAATGCGCTTTGCATCTGAAAATGTTACCGTTATAAATACGAATACCTTCGAAAATACCGTCTCCATACAAAAATCCGTGATCATATACCGAAACGGTTGCATTCTCCTTGGTCACATATCGACCATCCAAGTAAATCCATTGTTCTGACACCGATGACTGCACCTCCATAAAATTTCCATCCCCTGATTCCGAAACTACATTTATCTCGCTCATTGGACAACAAATGACAAGCTGTTCTTGCACACATTACCCAGTCTTATGACAACCTTCACCAATGTACGTCCTGATTCAGGTCGTTTTCGACGAAGGATATGTATAACACGGATAGCTGCCAAGAACACGTACCTGACAATTCAAAGCCTCAATCTCAGCCATAGCTGCGGTAAGCAATACCGAATCTGCACTTTCCTCAACATCAATGTAAAAATAATAACTCCCCAACCTTTTCTTCGTTGGACGAGATTCCAGTCGCGTCAAGTTCAGCTTCCGCCAGGCAAAAGCCGAAAGCACCTGATGCAATGCACCCGGCGCATCTTCAGGCAATGTAACCAGCAAACTGGTTTTCACATGATCAGGCTCTCGTGGTATCTGAACAGGCTCATGGCCTATCAACACAAAACGAGTATAGTTGTTGTCATGATCGGTAACCCGTTCAGCCATAATGTCCAAACCATGCTTCTGTGCAGCCAGCCTGGTGCCAATCGCGACCCAGCCTTTTCCAGGATTTTTTTTAACAATTTCTACAGCTTCCGCTGTACTGTTCACACCTTCAAGTTCTGCTCCAGGAGAATGCAAGCGAATAAAATTTTGACACTGCGGAATCGCTACGGGATGGGACATGATCTTCGTAATTTTCCCGAAGTCATATTCACCACTCTCTGTCCTGAACTCGGACCCATGTCCGATGACATTCTGAATGGATGGATAAACCCATTCTGCTTGCATCGGAATATCGACTTCGTTAACCAGCCAGTCCATATGCAAACTAACCGAGCCTTCAATCGTATTCTCAATGGGTATAACACTATACTGGGACTTTCCACTATCCGTAGCCCGAAAAACATCAGAAATCAGCTTGGAATGAAGCAATTCCAAAGGTTCCCCATTAAACAGAAAATCTACTGCTTCATGGGAGACTGAACCTTCAGGTAATACTGCAATTCGTTTCATGCGTTAACTTCCCCTTTAAGTCTGTCCATAAAAGGACTTTCATCTTGATCAGGCAGTACGGTAACACCGTCCAGATCCGGATCTAACCATAATGCAGATGCAGTGATGCCTTCCCGGCTCATTGTGTCTATCAAATATTGCTCCAGTTCGAGCTTACGAGTATCATGACGATCTACCAACGTCAAAACGGTAGGTCCAGCTCCACTCAATGCAGCCCCCAGAGCTCCATGACCGACTGCATGTTCCAAGATCTCAGCCATACCGGGTACCAATGATGCCCTGTAGGGTTGATGAATCCGATCAGACATCGCCTTTTGAATCATGTCCAATCTCCCACTTGCCAAAGCCGCAACGAGTAAGGATGATCTGCTTATGTTGTGAATGACATCAGACTTGTCGAACTGCTGCGGAATTACATTTCTTGCTTTCGAAGTGGACAACTCAAAGTCCGGTACGATGACCAAGGTTTGCAAATCCTGATGCGGCTCAATGCGAATATGGTCTACCCGACTGCCATCCCACGCCGCTGTAATGATACCTCCATATAGCGAAGCTCCTACATTATCCGGATGTTTCTCCAGCGACGTAGCCATGTCCAGAAGCTTCGCATCAGATAACGGAGTGCCAATTAATGCATTAGCAGCAGCCAACGCACCCACGATGGCGGATGCACTGCTTCCCAGTCCCCGAGTAAGCGGAATATCGGAATACATGGAAATCTCCAACTCCGGCACGGAGATTCCAGCTTCGTTGAACACCATCTGTGCAACTTCATATATTAGATTGGATTTATCTGTTGGCAGACCCGTCAGATGATCTCCATGTAAATGGAATGTTGTCTGCTCTGCAGGTTTCATCTCAAGCCATGCATACAGAGACAACGCCATGCCCAGGGTATCAAACCCTGGACCAAGATTGGCTGTACTTGCAGGTACCTTAACGATTACCCTTTGCTGCAAACTCATACGGATTGTTGCTCCAGCTGTGCAATTGCCGCCATAACCGCTTCTTCGGAATCTTCCACAACAAGCGGCTCGGTCGCTACCGTTTTGATTGCAATATTAGGATCTTTGAGACCATGTCCTGTCAGTACACAAACCACAGTTTCTCCGCCTTTAAAGTATCCTTCACTCTTCAGTTTGTATACACCAGCAACGGAAGCAGCGGATGCAGGTTCAGCAAAAATCCCTTCACGCGCGGCGATCGTACGATAGGCTGTCAGAATTTCTTCGTCAGTTACATAATTAATCTGTCCGCCAGATTCTTCAGCTGCAGCTACAGCGGTTTTCCAACTTGCTGGATTACCAATTCGAATAGCCGTTGCTACGGTTTCAGGCTCAAGAATTGGTTCACCTTTGACAATCGCCATGGAGCCTTCCGCTTCAAAACCGACCATACGAGGCAGGGAGTTCGATTTGCCTGCTTCTTTATACTCTTTGAACCCTTTCCAGTAAGCCGAGATGTTCCCTGCGTTACCCACCGGAATTGCCAGTACATCAGGTGCCTGACCAAGCTGCTCAATCACTTCAAATGCAGCCGTTTTCTGTCCTTCAATCCGGAACGGATTCACGGAGTTCACGAGCGTAATTGGATGTTTGGCTGTAATCTCACGCACAATTTCCAATGCACGGTCAAAGTTGCCATTAATCGCAATCACTTTAGCTCCATAGATCATGGCTTGAGCCAGTTTACCCAGTGCAATGTTGTTATTTGGGATCAATACAATACAATTCAGACCAGCACGAGCCGCATAGGCTGCTGCTGCCGCTGAAGTATTGCCTGTCGATGCACACATGATCGTGCGGCTGCCTTCTTCCACCGCTTTAGCAACAGCCATAACCATTCCGCGGTCTTTAAATGAACCTGTCGGATTCAGACCTTCATATTTGAAATATAAATTTAAACCAAGTTCCTCGGACAGATTCTCCGCATGAACCAGGGGCGTATTTCCTTCGTGAAGCGTAAGCAGGGGCGTGTTTTCATTAACCGGAAGGTGCTCTTTATACGTTTGCAGTAATCCTTGATATCTCATTGTGGGTAAACTCCTTTGTCGTTAATAATCCGAATATGATTGCATACATCTATATGGTTAAACGTGTACCTTAAACTTGGAATTAAACCTGAACATTTAAACCGGAATTTAGGGACGTATTATCCTTCTACCCGGTACACACTCTTAATGCGACGAATGACGGCAAGGGATTCAAAGTGTTTCAATACTTTATCCATGCTCGCCTTGCTAGCGTTATGCGTAACGATAATGATCTCAGCATCCGGGTTGTGCTCGTTCGGCTGTTGCATAACTGAAGCCAGGCTGACTTCGTATTCAGCGAAGATTTGTGTAATTTGCGCCAGTACCCCTGCCTTGTCATCCACATGCAGCAAAATAAAGTTTTTTGACATTATGTGCTCGTCACTTTGCAGGCGCTTCTGTTTATAAGGTACAATCGCCTTGAGGCCATTCACGCCCAGCTTCAGGTTTTTGATCACAGCCACGATATCTGCGACTACAGAAGTTGCCGTCGGAAGCTCGCCTGCACCCGCACCGTAGAACATTGTCTCACCTACAGCTTCGCCATGTACATATACAGCATTGAACACCCCATTGACGGATGCAATCGGATGATTCTGTCTTACCATCGTCGGCTGAACACTAATGGTGATCTCATCATCCTGACGATCTGCGATACCCAGCAGCTTCATCTCGTAACCGAGTCTTTTGGCATACGTAATATCTTCACGGGTTACAGATGTAATCCCCTTAACGGTCACGTCTTTCAGTTCCACATTGGTGCGGAAGCCCAAAGTGCCCAGAATCGCCATTTTGCGAGCTGCATCGAGCCCTTCGACATCCGAAGTTGGATCGGTTTCTGCGTATCCGAGTGCTTGAGCCTCGGCCAGAACCTCTTCATATGAGGCGCCTTCCTGGCTCATTTTGGTCAAAATAAAGTTCGTTGTTCCGTTCACAATCCCCATAATGCGGGTAATCCGGTCGGATGAGAAACCTTCAATCAGCGTTCTGATGATCGGAATGCCCCCAGCCACACTCGCTTCGTAGAATACATCACATTGCTTTTCCTGTGCCTTGGCCAAAATCTCGGTACCGTGCAGAGCCATCAGATCTTTATTTGCTGTAACGATATGTTTGCCCCGCTCCAGTGCTTCAAGGATGTACTCTTTGGTCTGATCAATACCGCCCATAACTTCCACGATAACATCAATATCCGGGTGACGAATGACTTCCCAAGGATCTTCAGTGAGCTTCGCACGGTCTACGGCAATGACACGATCCTTCTCTGTATTCTTCACTGCAATCTTCTCTATAACGATAGGTGATCCAACCTGACTGCTCAGATCCTCCTGATTTCCTTCCAAAATGCGAACGACCCCAGTACCCACCGTACCCAGGCCCAACAATCCCACTTTTACCGGTTTCACTAACGACCTACCCCCAATGTCTTTTTCTCCTTCACCCCTGTACGAATTAACCATACATACAAACTTATTCCTAAACGTTTTACGATAACGTCTAATTAACCTTGGCCTACAATGCGGGTGCGTCGAACCCCAGGCATATCCTGCATCCGATCGAGCATTTCTCCAATTTCCCCATGAAGATGTGACGTCTCCACTGAAATGACAACGTTGGCCCTTCCCTGGAGCGGGATACTTTGATTAATGGTAAGCACGTTGGCTCCATAACCAGCTACATGTCCGAGCACACGAGACAATATTCCTGACTGATGCTCCAAATCAATGGAGATCGTTACAATTCTCTCCCGTTCAAGCTGATTGATCAAATGGATGCCATCCTTGTATTTATAAAAAGCACTTCGGCTTAATCCAACCTGTTCAACGGCCTCATGAACTGTTTTGACATCCCCGGAAGCCAGCAGTTCTTTTACCTGCATGGTCTTCACCACAGCCTCTGGTAAAATGTCTTCCCGTACTAAGTAATAGCGTTCATTCACAGAACGTCCTCTCCTCAAAGACTCATGTATTCATATAGTGGACATTATAAAGTATCTAATCCAAAAGGGCAATACATTACATGCCTATTTTTGAAAAACTATTCCTAACAGTATACAAGTTTATCCCACGCGCAGGTAAGGAAAAATAAAAAAAACACAGAGCAGCGGGTAATCTCCCACTTCTCTGCGTTTATGTTTTAACCACTATCCGTACTGCGGCCTGCTATCTTAATAATAGCTGCTGCCTTCCACAAATTCGAACTCAAACTCGCCAATACGCACAATGGTGCCCTCTTCAGCTCCGCGTTTACGCAGTTCCGCATCCACACCCATATGACGCAATGTACGCGCCAGTTTGAGAATAGCTTCATGCGAATTCAGCTGCATCCGTTTCATCATACGTTCAATCTTGGCACTCTCGACAACGAAGATTTCATTCTCCCGTACAATACGGAAACCATCGTCCTCTTTTTTGTCCAAGCTGTATACTTTGCGTTCGGATAAGTCAGCAACTTCTTCAACCACTGGCTCGTCGGGAATTTGATCCAGCAGATCAGCCGCACGATACAGGAGCTCTTGAATCCCTTTCCGTGTCAGAGACGAAATAGGCATCACTTCAATATCCGGTTGAACTTCACGAGCCTTCTGCAAAAACTCTTCCAGATTAGCTTCGGAATCCGGCATGTCCATTTTATTAGCTGCTACAACCTGTGGTCTCTCAGCGAGGACAGGATTGTACAATTTGAGTTCCTCGTTGATTTTCTGCCAGTCTTCGAACGGATCACGTCCTTCTGAACCAGACATGTCAACAACATGAACGATAATACGTGTACGTTCTACGTGACGCAAGAACTCATGTCCAAGTCCAATACCTTCATGAGCACCTTCAATCAGACCAGGCAAGTCGGCCATAACAAAGCTGCGACCTTCACCCACACCAACAACACCCAGGTTAGGTGTAATGGTTGTAAAATGATACGCTCCAATCTTTGGCTTGGCTGCCGAAACAACAGACAACAGTGTAGATTTTCCCACACTTGGGAAACCAACCAAACCGACATCTGCCATGACCTTAAGCTCAAGTACGATGTAACGTTCTTGACCTTCTTCGCCATTTTCGGCCAGTTCTGGCGCTGGATTGTTAGCCGTGGCAAAACGAATGTTTCCCCGGCCGCCTCGGCCGCCACGAGCAACAACAACCTGTTGACCATGACGTGTCAAATCAGCCAGTACTTCTCCACTGTCTTCATCCAAAATCACGGTTCCAGGTGGAATGCGTACAATCATGTTCTCAGCGTTCGCGCCATGCTGGCTTTTATTACGTCCCTTCTCACCACGAGGAGCCTTGAAGTGACGCTGGTAACGGAAATCCATCAACGTACGCAGACCTTCATCCACACGGAAAATGATGTCAGCTCCTCTACCTCCATCACCCCCGGCAGGTCCGCCGTTTGGTACATACTTCTCACGACGAAACGAAATAATTCCGTCTCCTCCGTCTCCGGCTTTCACATAAATCTTCGCTTTATCTACAAACATTGGTTAACCCCTTCTTCCTATATTCCGCAAGGCATTCTGAATTGTATAAACGTATCCTCAGACGGAAGCTGCTCCGTTCTGACTTTTTTTCCTTTGAGTACGGCATTGAGCTGCCGCAATGTTTCCGGATCGGGTGTTTGATCCCCATCCAGCCGGACAACCACATCTCCGTGATCCTGTCCGAAGTTCAAGGTCAGTTTGCGAACCTCTCCCCAAGACGACCGGCCGCCGCCATATTGATAGGCTCGAATCGCATCGGCAATCGCCCCCGTAAGCGACTCGCCATCCTCGGGAGAGACCAGAGCACTAAGCTGTAACTCTTCCTCTACGACCACATGCAATTCCAGAGCGACTCCACTGGTCCGGAAAGATTGAAGATAAAATACGAGTGAAGGAATACCCAATCTGGAGATTCGGCTTTCTTCGTTAACCCGCTCTACTATTCTTTCCACACATTGCACTGATTTATCAAGTTTGCCCAGTCTAAGATATCCATACAATACCTGAAGATCGTTCATCCAATCATGCCTATGATGATTTAGTGATGCAATTGCTGTCTTTTCCATAGATTGTATGATGGTTCTGCGTTCCGCCTCTGCTTGTCTCTTCATCACATTCACAGAAACAAAAAGCACCGCGACGGACCACAATGCGTATACAGCAATTGATATAACTACTGGATACAGCATAACGAAAACCAAAGGAATCAGAAGTGAACATGCCGCAATCCAGGGCACTCTTTTCCAAGATTTCATGGCTTCTCCCCGTTCTACAAAACTCGGTTGGTTTAATCCCCACCGTAACCAAGTATAACATGTCTTTTCTGCCAGTTCATTATCGAATAACCTATAAATACAAAAAGCCTCCGGCAAAAATGCCGAAGGCTCCTTAGGCGGAATGCCGATATTATGCTTCTACTGCAGCTGCTACTGGAGCAACATTCACAGGGTAGATGCTTACTTTTTTACGATCGCGTCCCCAACGTTCGAATTTCACAACGCCGTCAACTTTCGCAAACAAAGTGTCATCTTTACCGATACCCACGTTAGTACCTGGGTGAATTTTCGTTCCGCGTTGGCGAACGAGAATGCTACCACCAGTTACTGTTTGACCGTCAGCACGTTTAACGCCAAGGCGTTGTGCGTTACTGTCACGACCATTCTTCGTGGAACCTACACCTTTTTTCGATGCGAATAACTGAAGATTTAATTTCAACATGATTGGTTGTCCTCCTTCTTTAATTATTTGACTTGCTCTATCTGAATATACTTTCCGTATGACTCTGCAATATCAGTGAGCATAAGCACCATGGATTCGAGTAGCAATTGTACCTGGGACCAGGTTCCGTCTTTCTCCAACACCGGTAAAGAAGCGCTTAAAAAGCCATTCTTCATCTTGGCGTCCATTTCGACACCAGTCAGTGTTTCAATCGAGTTCACCGTACCCACTGTAACAGCAGATACCCCGGCACATACGATGTCTTCTCCTCGCTTGGCAAAATTAGCATGCCCTTTGATGGAGAAACGATCGATGCTCCCGTCATCATTACGAAAGACTTGAACGATAATCACTTATCGCACCTTCTTACGCTTTGATTGCTTCGATAGTTACTTTTGTATACGGTTGACGGTGACCTTGCTTCACATGGTAGTTCTTTTTAGGTTTGTATTTGTATACAACAACCTTTTGTCCTTTGCCATGTTTCTCCACTTTAGCCGTTACAGTTGCTCCGGAAACCAATGGTGTACCTGCTGTCAAACCTTGATCGTTAGATACAGCCAGGACACGGTCGAACGTTACGCTTTCGCCATCGTTCGCAGTCAATTTCTCGATGAACAGAACATCGCCCTCTTGGACTTTGTACTGTTTGCCACCTGTTTCAATAATTGCGTACATTTGCCTTGCACCTCCTCATGTCTCAGACTCGCCCGGTCTCAGGTGACAGTATCCTTGCGGAACTGTTCTTGTACCCGGCCAGTGCGGTTACAGCATGTGCAAGACCAATAGGCTAAACACATACCTGATGATTATACCACCAACTATACTAAAAATCAATGCAACGGCGAAATATATCTTTTACCTGTCCCATGACAGGAAGAACACGGCTCCACGTAAGGGAGCGTGCTCTCTTCCCGTACCTTCTTACGGGTAAGTTCGAGCAACCCCAGCTTGGTCCAACCCATTACAAAAGCCTTGGTTCGATCCTTCTTGAGTTCATTTTCCAGCGTTACCGCAACTTCATGCCGGTTCATTGCTTCCTCCATATCAATGAAGTCCACAATAATCATGCCGCCGATATCCCGCAGACGCATTAAACGGGCAATCTCAACCGCTGCCTGCATGTTCGTTTCCGTTACGGTCTCTTCCAGACTGTCACCGCCAGCTCCTGTGTACTTGCCTGTATTGACATCAACTACAGTGAGTGCCTCGGTATGATCAATGACAATATATCCACCTCCAGGCAGCCATACCTTGCGGGCAAAATCCTTGTTCAACTGCTCCTGCACACGATAAGCAGCAAAAATTGACTCTTCTCCCCTATACACCTGTACTTTAGGTTGATGGCCTGGACAGATTTCCTCCAGCAATGCACTCAATTCACGGGCTTGTGCTTCATTATCCGTAATGACTTCATCGCTGCCAGGCGTATACACATCACGAATGATCCGCTGAACCATACCGTGATCCCGATGCAGCAGGCTTGGTGAAGGCAAACTATCCGCTTTTTCACGAATCAGACGCCACTGCTCACGTAATGTTTCCAGGTCGGATTGAATGGCTTCCCTCTGTTCCTCTCCGGATACGGTTCGTATGATAAGCCCCTCTTCGTCCCGTCTCAGTTGTTCACCCAACGTCTTGAGGCGGGATCGATCCCCCTCACGGGCAATTTTCTTGGAGACGGCTACATAATCCGCTAAAGGCATGTAGACAAGCCAGCGCCCCGGCAGCGAATAATGAGTTGTCACCCGGGCTCCCTTGCTTCCTACTGGCTCCTTCAGGACTTGGACGATTACATCCTGACCTGGACGAAGCAGCTCCGAAATTGAAGGCTTCACTTTGGGTTGTTTCTCCAGATTGGGATGCAATACATCGTCCACATACAGAAAAGCATTCTTTTTCTGACCGATATCCACAAAAGCAGCTTGCATACCTGGTAACACGTTCACTACCCGTCCTTTGAAATACGAACCCAGCAGTCCACGCTCGCGTGTTCGCTCTGCCATGAATTCTACAGCTTTGCCTTCTTCCAGAAGCGCCATTTGCATGAGGTTATGTTCATTATGTACAATCATTTGTTTCATGGCTTCACCTCTAGAAGACTATTCAATTCATCCACATCCATTCTGTATCTTTGCCATACTCATTGTACATGTATTAACCCAATTCAGGACAAATCCACCAAGTTGCTACAACTTATCCGTGTCTTGTTTGAAATAAGAACCGATGATTCGCTGCTCAGGCAAAACGGCCATGATTCTTCCCTGTCTATTCATCACATATATCATATGGTATCTTTCTCTCTTTAATAGACGCAAAATAGGCTCCAAAGGTTTCGCCGGAAATGAGATTATCGGCTGCGCCAAACTGCCTGTAGCTGCATGACGGGTGAATGCACTTTCACGATTCATCAGAAATCGGATAAACCGGTAGGGAATATTTCGGTAATCGGTCACATTGGAATAGAACAGAAAAATTCCGATCAACAGAATATTTAAAGGCAGCCCGTAATCACCGGTAAACCAGCGACCGATGGCAACCAAGATAACTCCTGCGCTACACAGAATACTGATTCTGTAAGTCCACAATAATGTCGTATAGTAAGGAGCAGCAAGACTAACGAGTGCCTGTACAATTTTACCACCATCTAACGGCAACACCGGTAGCAGGTTAAATAGGGCAATCAGCAGATTCCCCTGTATAATATAATCCAAAAAAAGTGGGTCTCCCAGGTTCACGTATTTCAGCAATAAAACAACTCCAACCATGAGCATATTTTGAAAAGGCCCTGCCAAAGCGATAATGATCTCCCGACGGGCTGTTATATTTCCTGCATCCTCAATAACGGCGACACCGCCAAAAGGAAGCATCTGTATCGAAAGGACACGGCAGCCCAGAAGGGCTGCCGCTGCAGCATGTCCACATTCATGAATAAAAACGATGGCAAACAGCGTGATGAGTTCAATAAAGTTCCCGGTCAACAGGGAAGCCATCATGATAATCACAAAAAAAGGATGAAACGAGATACGCACACCCCATAACCTAATCAAGGGCAACCACTTCCGCTGGGTCTACGTACTGCTCGCCCTCTTTTACCGCAAAATATAATGTGGCAGGTTGATCATTTCCGGTCTCCTTTAGGCTGCCGACCGCGTCACCTGCTTCAACCCAATCATTCACCTGGACTTCACTTTCGTTCAAGCGTCCGTATATGGCTGTAACTTGACCCGAGTGCTGGATTACAACCGTTGTCCCATTTTCCGGATCATCCAGTACTTGAAGTACTCGCCCAGCATCTGAACTGACTACTTGAACAAGTCCTGTACCGCCAGCTTCGGGAACAATCTCAATGCCTTTCATGCTCAGTGCAAAAGGCTGAACGATGGTGCCCGAGATCGGTTTGCCGAGCAGGTGTCGGATACCCGAGACATTCACAGGATCGGTGGTATGTCCAAGAACGGGCAGGAATGATGGCGTTCCGCCAAAATGCTTTTCGTACCAGGCAGCGGCATAGGCAAAATCCATATCCCGATGCAGCACATCGGCGATCACGGTTTTGGCAGGTGTTGTCCACGAGGTGTTCAACTGGAACAAGCCCCAGACTCCGCCGAATAACAATATGCTAACCACCGTTCGACCTACGAATGACTTCATCAGATTGAAGCGTGGATGGCCGCCAGGACCATAATGCCCGTTCTCTTTTTTCCACAGCCACTCCGGATCCCTTTCCTGTTCTGCCAGCGAAGATCTTGCCGTTCGTGGATTTTCTTGTATATCCATAGACGAGAACGGATTACGTTGCGCAGATGTACGCTTATCGGATACCGAGCCCGATTCTCGCTGCTGCATAATTTCTTCCGTAGCACCATCCATTAACCGCCGAATGCGCTCTTCTCTTCTCTGCTTGATTCTGAGTTTCGTATTCATGGAATGTCCTCCCGCCGAGGCTTGTTTACTACATCCTATGAGGGGCTCGTTCATAATATGAACAAGCTTCGGCTGGAAGCAAAAATAACCCCACAACGTGGAGTCCTATTGTGAAGTACATATCCCGTTCTATACAAGACGCCTTTAATAAAAGGCTCCATAATATTCAAAAAGCCGGGCTTGAGGGCCACGGCTGTCATACATGAATGTGATGAGAAAGAGCGAGTTAACCCATTCCAAAAAACTTCTTAAAACGTGTGAAAGCACCCTTTTTTTGCTCCAATTGCATCAGAGGAACGGTATCTCCCAGAATACGACGGGCAATATTACGATAGGCAATGGCCGCAAGTGAATCCGGATTCATTACTGTAGGCTCTCCCGAGTTGGCTGCCTTGATGACAAGCTCATCATCAGGAACGATCCCGATCAGATCAATATTAAGTACTTGTAAAATGCCGTCAATGTCGAGCATGTCACCTGATTTGACCATATTGTTACGGATACGGTTCACGACCAGTTTTGGTGAGTGAATGTGTGAACTTTCCAGCAAACCAATGACACGGTCCGCATCACGGACAGCCGCATTTTCTGGTGTAGTGACCACAATCGCCTGGTCAGCTCCTGCAACCGCATTTTTGAACCCCTGCTCAATTCCGGCTGGACAATCAATAATGACGTATTCAAAATCTTTTTTTAATTCGAGAATAATATCCTTCACCTGTTCTGGTGACACAGAGTTCTTATCTCTCGTTTGTGCTGCAGGCAGCATATATAATTCTTCGAAACGTTTATCTTTGACCAAAGCCTGATTCAGTCGGCAGCGGCCGTCTGCAACGTCGCACAGATCATAAATGATCCGGTTTTCGAGTCCCATCACGACATCCAGATTACGAAGGCCGATATCGGTATCTACCAGACAAACCTTTTTGCCGAGCAGCGCCAGCGCTGTCCCGATGTTTGCCGAGGTGGTTGTTTTACCCACGCCGCCTTTACCCGAAGTGATCACGATCGCCTCTCCCATGAGCTACACTCCTTTAAACACATTAAAATCTCGGCGCAACCGAACGATATTGCTCATCTTGTCGATCTGCATCTGATTGTCCTGTAAATAAGCAAATTCCATTCCGGTCTCTCGGCTCTCCCACTCATCGGGAGGACGGCTGATGATGTCAGCGATCCGCAGCTGCGTTGGTGCAAACACCGAAGCAGCAATGATCGAATCTTCGTCCCCACCAATTCCAGCATGAGCCATGCCTCTGAGTGAACCCAAAACATATATATCTCCGGTACACGTTACTGTGCCCCCCGGATTGATATCACCAAGAAACAGCAGATTCCCTTCATGATGAAGCACCTGACCCGAACGTACCATACCACACATGGTTACAATCGGCGGCGGCCCTTTAACCTGTGGTTTAAGGGCCGGTGAATCGATGGAACGAATGAGCAAATTCCCTTTTTGTTTCAATATATCAAGAATTGCTTCTTTCTGGTCCTCCGTCACTTCCCGGCTGCCCAGTTTGATATCCACATGAACAATCGGTCCGGTTAAAATATTTTGATGGCTGTGTTCCAGCTTATAGCGGAGCTCGTAGAGCAATTCCTCGAATTCACATTGATCGTCCAACAGGAAAACCAGGCCGTCTCGGATGCCTTTAATCGTTACGTGATTCGATTTTACCGTCATAAGCCTGTCCCTCCCATCTCATTACATTTCGTGCCCGGGTCCCCAAGTTCCTGCTTCTCACTCCATAAATGTATCAAGAAGCTTCTTGTGCTTTGCTCTTTCTCTTACCAATCCGCTCCAGTTGTTTCCGTAGAGGAACATAAATGATTAGCGCGAACACAAAATGAATGAACAAATTGGGAATCATGTATTCAAGCAATGCCCAGTCAAATGTCACATGATTGAGTTGGAAGAGCTTGTAAAGAAAGAATAACATGGTGTCATTCAGCAGACTTCCCAAAAGGACGACGGAAACCATAACCGGCAGTGGTGCGCGCGGCGCTTGAAAAATAAGTCCCATCATATATGCCGATAATCCCATCGAGAATCCGTATGGTCCAATCATTTCCCCGTAGAATACGACATCGTGCAATAGTCCAAAACATATGCCAAGCACCAACGCCGTGTGCCGATGATGATATACAGCAATAAACAAAATCACGATGTAGACCAGGTTGGCAGAAATACGCATTTGCCAGGCCGAAGGAATGAGCAGCGGAAGGATCGTTCCTTCCGCAATGAACAAAACGAACAGCAACAGAAACAAGACTTGCTTGCGCGTCACCATTACTCTTTTACCTCAGGCGGGATAATCACAATCAGCTCTTTCCAGTCCAGAAAGCTTGCATATGGCTTAATTGTAGCTGTTTGTGTTAAACCATATTCACTTTTCTCAACACTCTTCACTTCTCCGATACGCATGTACTTTGGAAAATTGTTGATAATCCCGGAGGAGATGATTTCATCACCCTTTTTGATATCTGAATCTTCCGAGATCTTGGTCATTTTGAGCATTCCAGACTTTGGATCATAACTCTCAATCATGCCAAACACTTTTTCTTTACCAACCGCTGTAGCTGCAATGGCATTGGAAGTAGGATCATTGGCGTCCATGGACGTTAACAGATTAACCGTTGACGTGTATGAACTGACATGACTGACAACCCCTACCAGCCCCTCCTGCGAAGTCACAGCCATCCCGGCCTTGATTCCCGCATTTTCACCAATGTCGATATTAATCGTTCTGCTGTTCGGGTCGGAGTTGGCACTAATGACTTGAGCAATTCGTGAACCGTAGTTATACCGATTCTTTTGTTCTTCGGTAAAATTGAGAGCTTTCTGGAGCTGTTCGTTCACCTGCTCCATATCATTGTATTTCAGCCGATCCCGGGTATAGTGCCCCATCGCAATACGAAGCTCTTCATTTTCTTGATATACCGTACGCATGTTCGCCAAATCTTTGAAAAAGCCCGCTACAGAAGAAGCGGGCTTGTAAAATACGTATTGTACAAATCCGACTGAATCCTTCAGGAATTTCTCCGGCCAGGATAGAGCGGTTCGCGGACCGAGCGTAAAGCCCATTAACGCGATAAATGTAACAAGGCCCACCAGCAAAACAAAAAGTCTTTTGTTACCCAGCAGTTTAAACAGTTCGACCACCCTCTAACATCCATTATTCTCTTCCGAGCCATGCCCGGCGGGGAGACTGTCAGACTTATAGTCCCATCGAGAATATCAGCCGATTCTCCCCGGGTATGCGGGTAATAGCTCTCCCGGGGTTAACCGGGTCCTCTTCGTTGATATCATGCCCCTTGGTCAATCAGCGAGCCAGTGATGGCATATATCAATTAACGTTTGGAACGAACTGCCGAACTGCTTCTGCTCTTGAACAAATGAATATTCTCAAGCGCTTTACCTGTTCCGATTGCAACGCAATCGAGCGGATTCTCTGCTACGATCACAGGCATTCCTGTCTCACCAGCAAGCAGCTTGTCCAGATTACGAAGCAATGCGCCGCCACCTGTGAGAACAATACCACGGTCCATAATATCTGCTGCCAGCTCAGGAGGACATTTCTCCAAGGTTACTTTTACAGCTTCAACAATGGCATTCACCGTATCCGCCAGAGCTTCGCTGATTTCATCCGAAGTAATCGTAATCGTCTTCGGCAGGCCTGTAACGAGGTCGCGTCCACGAATTTCCATTGTTTCCACTTGCTCAAGCGGCATAGCTGATCCGATATCCATCTTCAACTGCTCGGATGTACGTTCACCGATCATCAGATTATACTGGCGTTTAATGTATTGAATCACGGATTCATCCATCTCGTCACCAGCAACACGAACCGAACGACTTGTTACAATCCCGCCGAGAGAGATGACAGCCACTTCCGTTGTACCGCCACCAATATCGACAACCATACTACCCGTTGGTTCCCATACAGGCAGATCTGCACCGATTGCAGCTGCAAAAGGCTCTTCAATTGTGTAGGCTTCACGCGCACCAGCTTGTTTTGTTGCATCTTCAACCGCACGTTGTTCTACCGCAGTAATCCCGGATGGTACACATACCATCACGTTAGGATGACGCTGGAACATGGAGCGCTGCTTCTGCGCCTGACGAATAAAGTATTTAATCATCGTTGCTGTTGTATCGAAATCGGCAATAACGCCGTCTTTCATTGGACGAATAGCACGAATGTTACCAGGTGTACGTCCAATCATTTTTTTGGCAGATTCCCCTACTGCCTCAATGGTTTTGGTATCAGTCCGAATAGCAACTACGGAAGGTTCCCGTACCACAATTCCTTTTCCACGTACATAAACAAGTGTATTCGCTGTCCCCAAGTCAATCCCCAAATCTTTGTTAAAACCACCAAACATAATGTAATCTCCTTTTCTGCCTCATATAGCCGCCCAGTGAATCAAGAGCGTTTCATTTTCATTCCCACCACCATGGTGGTGCTAATATTCGCATTTGTTTTGTATTGCCTTTGTTTTGCATTTGTAAAGTGAACCTATCTTCTACGGACAACGCCGTCAACATTCATAGGAAAACATCAACGCCAACCATTATATTATACTAAGCCCTTCTCCTTCAAACTTACGTACGTTCCATCTCCGATAATAATGTGATCCAGCACGTCTATGCCAACAATTGCGCCGGCCTCGATCAGTCTTTTGGTTATTTGGATGTCCTCTGGACTAGGCGTAGGATCACCACTGGGATGGTTGTGTGCGCACACAATAGAGGCGCTGCTGCATTTGATGGCAGCCCGGAACACTTCACGCGGATGTACAATCGAAGCGTTAAGGCTACCCATGGAGAGTGTTTCCTGGGAAATAATGTGGTTTTTGGTATTCAGGAAAAGACACACAAAGTGTTCTTTCTGCAAGTAACGCAATTGTTCGGTAAGAATATCGGCCGCATCACGAGGGGTGCGGATTGAAGCTGACTGTGTAAGTCTGCTCTTCGCAATCCGATGACCAAGCTCAATGCTGGCTTTCAGCTGTACAGCCTTGGCCATGCCAATACCCTTCATCGCATTCAGTTCTTCCAGGCTCAAATCCATCAACGAGCGAATTCCACCCGCTTCGGTCAGAATCCGCTGTGCCATATGCACTGCGGATTCCTGTCTTGTACCTGTTCGAAGTAAGATCGCCAGCAATTCAGCATGGCTTAAGGCGCCCGCCCCGTATTCCATCATGCGTTCTCTCGGGCGTTCTTCCTGGGGGATGTCGCGCATCATATATTGAGGCGACTCCATATGTTCCCTCTTTTCAGATCGTCAATTGCGGAATTTCATGTACGTGGCAATACATGTACGCCGAATCCATCCAGCATGTCGCTTAGCAAGGACAACGGTAGGCCCACCACATTGAAATAACATCCTTCAACACGTTCTATCAATGAAGCACCAATGCCCTGAATAGCATATGATCCTGCCTTATCCGAAGGCTCTCCAGTCTGAACATACGCACGAATCGTAGCTTCAGACAGTTCCTTCATCGTTACATTAGTCTGTCGATATTGAACCATGGATTGTCCATTACTTGCATCGATACAAGCTACTCCCGTGAAAACACGGTGTACACGCCCCTGTAGACGAGATAACATTCGTTCAGCGTCCGCCTCGTCTACGGGTTTACCGAGAATATCACCATCCAGAACGACAACAGTGTCACTACCAACAATAACAGCATCCTGTTCGCGACCTTCCAGCCCGCGATAAACGGCAAGCGCCTTACGCATCGCAAGCTCCTGTACCGTCTGTTCAGGAGTCCATTCCGGCGGTGTATCTTCATCGGCGTGACTTGGTATTACTTCAAAAGCTAGATGGAGTGATGCGATCAGTTCTTTACGCCGCGGCGAAGTGGAAGCCAGAATAATACGACGCTGTTGTGTTTTATCCAAAATAACCGGCCCCTTAAGCTACGGCGATATCCTGTCGGATCACGCTAGTAGATATCATTTTTTTAGTTTCTTCGTCAAAATTCGTCATTCTCCTATAACCTGCGATACAGCCATACAGCAGCAATAATACCGATCAGACTCAGGAGGCTCATTTGAAATTGAAGTGAAATATCATAACTGATAATATCCAGATCAGCCTGCGGCGACCAACGAATGGTCGTGGCTTTCGTTAGAAAGGTAACGGCCTTTACAGGCTGCAGTGCCTTGGCGATCCACGCACCGGCTAGCCAGCCGAGCAGTAGAAACAGCAATAACATGCCGAAGTTTTTTTTCATCGGTGATCTTCCCTCGCCATTTTTTGACACCCACATTATTATACGGGGTTTTGTACGTCAATACAAACACAAATCCGGCAAGGGGAACTATTTCCAGTTCCTTGCCGGATAGGTATTTCAAGGCTGTGTTATGGGAAAGCGGTGATTACTGTTTTATCGCTTCAAGCCATTTTTTTTGCTGTAATACATATTCCATCAGATCGGACTGTACAGACCACATATGCACATTAGCCGGATTTTTGTTGTATTCGGCAATTGCCGTTACCGCACTGGCCATCGATTTTTCCATCGCCGATACATAGGGTTGCACGTCTGCACTCAGGCCAGGTGCAATACTATTTAAACCGGTCAGCCAGAGCTGATGCTGGTTCTGTAATGAGGTCATCGTTTCGGTTGAGACGGCTTCTGGAACAGACTGACCAAGTTGCTGGATCGAGAGGGTAGACAGTTGGTCAACTAAAGCCGATCCACTTGCGAAGAATTGCTGCACATCCTCTGCTTTTCCGCCGAATACTGCCGGGTTCACTTCGGGGTTGACGATTTCCTTGACGTACAGCTCCACACCTTCGGCCTTAAGCCTTGAGCTGAGCAGCTTGGCCTCCTCACGGTCAGCCGAAATGCCAGCATACACCCGATTACCATCCTCCGGGTCGGAGCCTGCGGCAATGCCTGCCTGGGACAGCTCCACCTTCGCCTGTTCAGCGCGTTCAGGAGAACTGAATACACCATATTGCAGTGCATAATAGCTGCCGCCTGTAGTTGTTGCCTGGAGCTGCTGCTCCGAACCTGCCACTCCCTGCTGACCTGTTACGGCCGATACCGCCTGATTGGCAGGGATCTTGCTCCCAGGATCTACGGCCCCTTCACGATTAAAAAAAGAAAGAATAACCATGCCGAAGAGGGCACCGGTTACAAGCGCACCCGTTACTGAACCAATCATTTTCCAGCCCCTTGGGGGACGATTTCGCTTATAAGAGTAGTTTTCACTATCTGCAAGCCAATCATGACCTCCATAATTCTCGTCCGATCTGTTATCGTCCTCATCTCCCGGATACGCAGTAAGATGATTATAATTGTATCCAGGCTCATCGAGTTTCGAATCCTTGTCCGTTCTTTGGTAAGGTTCAGGTACAGTGGAGCCTGTCAGTATCGTCTCTCCCCAGTCACCGGGAATATCCTCTGGTGTCCATGAAGGCGTTGAATTCAACCGCGTTGGTGTTGGCGTTGGACTGTGCGGAATTTCTTCACTCAAAGCTGCAAATGTGCTGGATGTGGGTATCCCCTTGTTTTCAGGCTTGTCCGACTCGTTATCCCCAAAGCGAAACGTCATTCTAGCATTGCTCACCCCGTACCCTCTCCTTTGTCCCATTTATAACAGCTATATGCAGAGAGAATCTGAAACATTCCATTTCATGCAAAAAACCGCCTGCTTCAAAATGAAGTCAGACGGTTTATGAATGTGTTTATTTCAACCCTTTGGCAAGTGTATCGCCAACTTTCCAGATATCACCTGCGCCCATCGTGAGCACAAGATCGCCTGGCTGAAGACGGTTCTGCAAATCTGCAACAACTTCTTCCTTTGTCGGAAGATAACGCGCAGACGCATTACTGTTTTGAACGATGAGTTCAACCAGTTTGGCCGAATGCACACCTTCAATCTGCTTCTCACCTGCAGGGGAATAGATATCGGTAATGAGAACCTCATCCGCTTCTGCGAAGGCTCGACTGAACGCATCAAGCAGGAAGAACGTACGTGTGTAACGCTGTGGCTGGAATACCGCAATGATACGTTTCCCTGTTGCTTTGGCCGCACTGATCGTAGCCTCAATCTCAGTCGGGTGATGAGCGTAATCATCAATAATCAGCATTTCATTCGCCTCGCCCAGCACCTGGAATCTGCGTTTCGCTCCATGGAACTGGATAATGGCAGCCGTAATTTTCTCAAATGGAATACCTGCTTCCAGACAGGTAATGACCGTAGCCATCGCATTATAAACGTTATGTTTACCTGGAACTGACAACTCTACCGTACCCAGAGCATTGCCCTGATGACTCATCGTAAAGGAAATTCGGCGGTCACCAAGTACGATATCTGTTGCTGTATAATCCGCAGCATAATCAATGCCGTATGTGGTCACACGTGATTTTAGCTCTGGCAAAATAGCTTGAACATTCTCGTCATCAGCACATACAATGGCCGTGCCCTCTGGACGAATCTGACTCAGGAACTGAACATAAGCCTTTTTGAGTTCCTCAAAATCACTGTTGTAATTCTCAAGGTGATCCGCTTCAATATTCGTTACAATACCAAGCCAAGGGTGATACTGCAAAAATGAACCGTCGCTCTCGTCTGCCTCAGCAACGACCCAGTCGCCTTGGCCTGCCTTCGCGTTGGTACCCACGTTCATGATTTCCCCACCAATGATGTATGTCGGGTCTGTATCACATTTATCCATAACAAGTGCAATCATGGATGACGTGGTTGTTTTGCCATGAGCCCCGGCTACAGCTACACCTTTGCGCTCATTCAGCAAACGTGCGAGCATCTGGGCACGATGCAGAATCGGAATGTTCAGCTTTTCAGCTGCCACCCGCTCCACATTATCAGCCGGAGCTGCCGTAGAGTAGACAACCAGATCTGCCCCATTTACGTGCTCTGCCGTATGTCCGATATATATTTTCGCTCCCTTGGCTGCCAGCTTCTCGGTCAACTCCTGTGAAGCGACATCCGATCCGGTAACGGTGTATCCCATCTCAAGCATAACTCTCGCGATGGCACTCATGCCATATCCGCCAATCCCTATAAAATGAACGTGTTCCGATGTATTTAACAAAACTTTCACCAACCTTTTTCAGAATCGGTTTGATGCAAAAGGGCTGCCCGCACATCTGCAATCAGGTACAATGTGCCGGACACCACCCCCAGATCTTCCGCTTCCGTCCGTGACTTCAATAGATCAAGTGCCTTTGCCCATTCGGGCTCGACGATGATTTCCAGCTCCGGTTTCGCAATGGCGGGACGTACCCGTTCGACGAGTTGCAGCAAATCGGCTGCAGCCATCTTGCGTCGGAAATCTGGCTCGGTCAGGATCAGCGTATCCACTAGTGGCAGTATATGCTGCAAATACGCTTCGTGATGCTTATTCGCCAGCATGCCCATCATCAAAATTAACTTGTTGTGAGGATATACGTCGATAATGCTCTTGGCCAGTGATTCGGCCCCCTCCGGATTATGCGCTCCATCCAGAACAATGCGGGGCTGATCAACCACTTTCTCGAACCGTCCTGCCCAGAAGGCATGTTCCAGTCCAAGTGCAATATCTTCATCATCCAGCATAAATGCCATGTATTGGCGAAGCAACTCCAGTACCATAAGTGCACCCGCTGCATTATCGCATTGATGTGCGCCCTGCATGCGAATACGAGCGTCCAGATCACGGAACGGTCCTGTAAAATGAAAAGATTGTCCGTTCTCATCACTGTCCAGTCTATGATAGGAGAAACGATCTCCCGCCAGATACACGGTTGAACGCAGCCGCTCTGCCGTCTCCTGGATTACCTTCACAGCCTCTGGCTGCGTGGCGCAGGTAACAACGGGTACCCCCGCCTTAATAATACCTGCCTTCTCTCCAGCAATCGCCTCAATCGTATCTCCCAGTACATCCGTATGGTCCATACCGATATTGGTAATGACCGATACCACGGGTGTAACAATATTCGTTACGTCCATCCTTCCCCCGAGCCCTGTCTCCCATACCACAATGTCCGGGTAGCACTCTTCCGCATAATAGAGAAGGGCGAGTGCTGTGGATACCTCAAACATCGTAGGTGATCCAAGGGGAGTTGAAGCCATCTCTTGAACCAACGGATACAGGCGGTTCGAGAGTTTGAGCAACGTTTCTTCTGGGATATCCTCACCGTTGTACTGAAAACGGTTTGTAAATTTAGTGATATACGGGGATGTGAACGTTCCAACATCATATCCCGCCTGAAGAAGCACTGACGTCAAAAAAGCGCAAGTCGAACCTTTGCCGTTCGTTCCCGCGACATGAATAAATTTGAGACGCTGGTGAGGATTGCCGAGCCATGACATCAATCCCTCGATTCGTTCCAATCCAGGTCGGATGCCAAAAGGAATAAGGCCATTGATCCAGTTCACGGCCTCGTCATAGGTAAGTAAAGGAGATGCTATTTCTGTCCCGTTAAGTTCCGTCATATGATTCACCTTCGGTTTGAGTTTGGTTGAAAAAAGCGGCCGGATGGCGCATAAGCACTCCATCCGACCCGAATATATTAACCTTTCAGTTCCTTGATTCGTGCAATCACCTTATCCCGTTTATCGGAATAATCCGCTTGCTTGGCGCGCTCTTCCTCGATAACCTTGGCAGGAGCCTTGGCAACAAAGCCTTCGTTCGCCAGCTTTTTCTCCACACGGAGTACTTCGCCCTCAAGGTTCTGCAACTCTTTCTCCAGACGAGCCACTTCCTGATCAATATCAATAAGACCCGCCAGCGGCAAATACAGCTCAGCCCCAGTAATGACTGCAGTCATTGCTTTATCCGGTGAGCTCAGATCCAAGCCGCTGTCGAACTCGGATGTATTACAGAAACGTTTGATGTAATGGCTATTGCGTTCAATGATGCTGGATGTCTCTGCGTTGTTCGCTTTCACCATCAATTCAATTTTCTTGCTCATTGGTACGTTTACTTCTGCACGGATGTTTCGTACTGCACGAATGGTATCCATAAGCAGGTTCATCTCGGCAACCGCTTCTGGGTTCTCCAGTGCAGGGTCATACACCGGCCAGGAAGCCAACGTAATCGTCTCGCCTTCGTGCGGCAGATGCTGCCAGATCTCTTCCGAAATGTACGGCATGAACGGATGAATCAGGCGCATAGTCTGATCCAGCACATAAGCAAGCACCGATTGTGTTTTCTTCTTGGCAACCGGATCTTCTCCATAGAAGGACAACTTCGCAAATTCAATATACCAGTCACACAGGTCATCCCAAATAAAGTTATACAGCAAACGGCCTGTTTCTCCAAATTCATATGCTTCGATTAGACGCGTAATATCACGAGAAGTTTCGTTCAGGCGGTGCAAAATCCAGTAATCCGCTGTTCCAAGGTCTCCACTAATATCACGATCTTCATAGGTGAACCCTTCCAGATTCATTAGAGCGAAGCGCGATGCATTCCAGATTTTATTGGCAAAGTTACGAGCCTGTTCAACCCGCTCCCAGCGGAAACGGAGATCCTGACCCGGAGTACTGCTTGTAGAGATCATGTAACGCATTGCATCCGCACCATATTTCTCAATCACATCCAACGGATCAACACCATTGCCGAGCGATTTGGACATCTTGCGTCCGTCAGCATCACGAACAAGACCGTGCATCAGCACATCCTTGAACGGAACCTCTTCTGTGAACTCCAGAGCGGTAAAGATCATGCGCGCCACCCAGAAATAAATAATGTCATACCCTGTTACGAGTACACTTGTCGGGTAATAACGTTTCAGATCTTCCGTGTCTTCCGGCCAGCCTAATGTAGAGAACGGCCACAAAGCGGAGCTGAACCATGTATCCAGAACATCTTCATCCTGTCTCAGCTTGCGTCCAGCGTATTCTGGCAATGTTGTCGGATCTTCAGCAGATACAATAACTTCTCCAGTCTCCTCATCATACCAGGCAGGAATACGATGACCCCACCACAATTGACGAGAGATACACCAGTCGCGAACATTTTCAATCCAGTTCAGATACGTTTTCTCAAAACGATCCGGAACAAAATGAACCCCTTCACCGCTTTGTTGCTTCTCAATCGCTTTCTCCGCGAGAGGCTTCATCTCAACAAACCACTGTGTCGACAAATACGGCTCAACGACAGCTCCTGTCCGTTCGCTGTGTCCAACCTGATGCGTATGATCCTCGATGTTGATCAATACGCCCTGTTCTTGTAAGTCTGCAACAATCTGCTTACGGCAATCGCTGCGATCCAGTCCCTGATATTTGCCTGCTTCGGCATTCATCGTACCAGTCTCATCCATCACCGTAATCTGTGGCAGATCATGACGAAGACCCACTTCAAAGTCATTCGGATCATGAGCAGGCGTAATTTTCACGGCGCCGCTTCCGAAATCTTTATCTACATACTCATCTGCAATAACCGGAATTTCGCGTCCGATAATAGGCAGAACAAGCACTTTGCCAATCATGTCTGCGTAACGCTCATCCTTCGGATGAACAGCAACTGCCGTATCTCCGAGCATCGTTTCCGGGCGAGTTGTCGCTACTGTGACATAACCACTTCCGTCTTTGAGCGGATAACGCAGATGGTACAAGTGACCTTGAACTTCTTTATATTCAACCTCAATGTCGGACAGTGCAGTCCGGTTCACCGGGTCCCAGTTAATAATTCGTTTGCCTCGATAAATGAGGCCTTTTTCATACAGTTGAACAAACACTTTACGTACAGCTTGGGATAGACCTTCGTCCAGCGTAAAACGTTCACGCGAGTAGTCGAGCGACAAGCCCATTTTGCCCCATTGCTGACGAATGGTTGTTGCGTATTGCTCTTTCCAGTCCCATACCTTCTCCAAGAATTTTTCGCGTCCCAGATCATAACGAGTCTGACCTTCTTCACGCAATTTCTGCTCCACTTTGGTTTGGGTAGCAATACCTGCATGGTCCGAACCCGGTAGCCACAGTGCATCATAGCCCTGCATCCGCTTGGTACGAATCAGAATATCCTGCAGTGTGAAATCGAGCGCATGCCCGATATGGAGCATTCCGGTTACGTTCGGGGGTGGGATTACAATCGTATAAGGTTCAGCATCTTTACGCTGGCCTGCCTTGAAATATCCATTTTCCATCCAAGTGGAATACCATTTTTGCTCCGCAGCTTTCGGATCATACGTGGTTGGCATTTCTGTTGCAGCTGAATTTTTTTGTTCAGACATGTGTCATTCCTCCGTTACTTATTCATCATCGCCAAAAAACAAAAAAACCTTTCATCCATCAAAGGACGAAAGGTTAGCTTTCGCGGTACCACCTTTGTTTCACGCAGATAGAAAGATAGACTACCCCTTCTGTGCTTACGTGACACTTCAAGCAGATAACGGCTGCGACCGGCCTATCCTACCACAGGAATGAATGATACTAAAGTTACTCATCCCTTGTATTCAAACAGGCAACTCCCGGGCGACTTCGATCAGTTGGTTCCTACGGAATTTCCCAGCGCTACAATCCCGCTCTCTGAAAGGTCATACTGTCTACTACTCCCGATCCACGTTGTTCTTCAAAAAACCTAAACACATCATACCCTGCCCGTGCCCGATAGTCAACCTGACAACAGCGGATAAAGCGCGCTGCAATGCAGGTTGAGGGCAGACAAAGCAAAAACCCGTCATCCTCAAGGGATTACGGGTCAAAATGGACATTGAACCTGTCTCAGGTTAAGGGATGTATAGAATCTGCCCTTCTTCCACGACCTGTTCGGATAATCGGTTATACAACTGGAGCTCTCGGGTACTTAACTGATATCGGTCTGCAATGGTATCGAGCGTCTCTTCACGCTGTACAATGCATAATTTCACCTTACGGAACGGAGTCTGATCCACAATAGTGCCAAGGAACAGGTTCTTCCATTCTACATCATCAGGCGGGTATGCTTCTTGCTGCTGGACTCCAGCAAGTGCCTCTTGCTCCCGTTCAGCTTCCGCCTCCCGTGTCACTCTGCCAGAGGATAACAAGGAGGAGATGCCTACACCCGCTTCCTGTTTGGGTGCAGACTCTCTCTTGCTGCCAAAAGCAACCTTGAGCTCCGGCTTGTCTTCCGTCTCAGCCACAGGTTCAGGGATAAAAGATTCTTTTTCAGCGGGCTCATTCGTCTCCACCGCTTCAAGAGGAGGTGTGTTTTCCACCGGAATTTCCGGTTCAGATGCTGCGAAGACATCCTGCCAGTTCTCAGACTGCGAACCTGTCGGTACATCTGTAACCGCCTGCTCCTCTTGCTTTGGTTCAGATCGGGCAGATTCAAAATGCCAAACGTCCGGTGCTGCCGGTTCATCCGAAGGCTGCGGGTCCAGTTTGGAATCGGCCTGCTCCGAATTCCTTGAGTTCGTATGTAAGGTCTCGACGGAAGGCTCGGACCAGACAGACGACTCTTCAGCCAAAGGAAGTAAAGGCTCAGATTCAGGGTAAGAAGCCAACCTGTCGGCTGTCTCCGCCAAAAAAGACGAAACGGGAGAAGGCGTATCGGACAGCACATTCGCTTGCGCTTCCTCCTCCTTGTCCCTCAAGGACGAGGACTCTTCGTTTTCAGACGATATTTTGTTTTGCTCCGCGTTCCCATCCCCTTGCTGCCAGGACTGAAACGGTTCGGGAGAAGCTTGAAATAGATGTTCCTGCTGCAGCTCCTCTTCGCTCCGTTGAAGCAGATACTCCTGAGCAAATACATTGGGATAGCTGCCTGTCTGCTCTGTTTCAGCGGAACGGTTGCCCTGCTGAGGGTCGGGCGAATGTACAACGGTAAACTCATCTGCTGACCAGACCTGCGGCTCCTCCACCGGAAAGCCCTCAATACCGCGAAGCGACAATACGCCAGTAATGTTCAGACTTCGGTCGGATAACAGATCCACATCAAAATTTTCGATCTCAATGGAAATATCCTCAAGCGATCTTACCCGGTTCAGGGGTACCGTGATCTCCACCGGAATAAAATGTTTGAGTTCCTCCGAGATCTCATTCTCGCCCCGATACGCTCCTGTTAGCAAAAGATGACCTCGTAATGTTGCATGATCATCCTGACCGATCACCTGAATGCGGGGATATAACTCAATTTCCTCCAGCTCCTCAATTGCAGGGACTCCCTCTGACAAATGAACGCGCTCATAAATATCGAACCGCAAACCATAGGGTTGATTCAACAAAGGTGGCGTCCTCCTTTCGGCATATGTTCACCATGATCCTTCTCATGGGACTGATCCATGGTCCAAATCCTTCGTTACCCCATCTATATGCCTTGAATGAGATGAGCATGCCACCTTTTGAAAAACCTTGCTATATAAAGCGAAATAGAGAATGTTGCACCTAGCCACTTCGATGACAGAATAACCTTCCGATCACTGTTATCCCCAGATTTTTTTGATTCCCTTCTTCAAAGGGAAAATCCGGGGATAAAGGCGAACGCTTCGCTTCTTCACGTTATTTCTGTCCTCTCCGTTCTCGTGTAACTATTAAAGTTCGCTTTATATCATTTATTAATTCACCTTTTCACGCTCTGCCAATTGTGTGAAATCGGATGGCCAAGGATCATTCAATTCAATCATGGCTCCAGTTAACGGATGGCTAAACTTAAGCATCTCTCCGTGAAGTGCTTGCCGTCCAATGGCATCCGCTCTACCTCCATACAAGGCATCACCAATAAGCGGATGTCCCGCGTAACTCAGATGCACCCGAATTTGGTGTGTTCGTCCTGTATCCAGCTTCAATCGTACAAGGGTTGCTCGTTTCCACACTTCGACGATCTCCACATGAGTAACCGCTTCTTGACCACCTTCCGAGACACGTCTGCGCTGTTTGTGATGCCTGTCCTTGCCAATCGGAGCATCAATTTTGTGAAGTTCGCGGGATAGTTGCCCCCCTGCAATGGCAACGTAATGGCGACCAATGTCTTTACGCCGCATCGCTTCATCCAGTTTGGCGAGGGCAAAAGCATTTTTGGCATATAAAACAGGTCCAGTGGTGTCCTCGTCCAGACGATGAACATGGCGTACATTCGCCTGAATCCCATTCATTTCGTAATAGGAGGCCACCGCATGATCCAGTGTAATCGCTTGATCCGCCCGGCTCCCATCGGGATGAAGCTTCATTCCGGCCGGTTTATGCACGACCAGACAGAAGTCATCCTCATACAAAACATCGATATCCGCCCAACGCGGTTCAACATCAATTGGCTGAGACGCAAAAAGGGCCAGCCGAAGCCGGTCCCCTGCCAGTTGTATGCCCTGGTTCGTCTTTAGCTGACGCAACATTTTCTCCGGTAACTGAAGCTCAGACAATAGCCACTGCTCTGCGGCCATCTGTTTGTCCGAACTGCCTGTTACGACTTTGCCTGGCATCAGCTCAAGCCATTCCCCGCGGCGTTTCCAACTTTTAATAGTCATAGCGATTGAAGAGCTTTACGATTCGCCTCGATCGTATCGTCAATATCCTGCTCCGTATGCACGCCAGAAACAAACATGCCTTCGTATTGGGAAGGTGCAACACTTACACCCTGATCAATCATGGCCGCAAAGTAACGACGGAATTGATCGAGATTGCTTTCTTTGGCAATATCATAATTCGTAACCGGAACAGCACTGAAAAATGGACATACCATCGAACCAACACGGTTAATCGTTATGGCTACACCTGTCTCTGCTGCATTCTTTTCAAACCCAGCCTGCAAGCGTGCAGACAGTGTCTCCAGACGATCATAGACCTCTGGTGTCAACAATTTGAGTGTCGTATAACCTGCTGCCATAGCCAGCGGATTACCGCTCAGTGTACCTGCCTGATAGATCGGCCCGGTTGGAGCAATCTGTTCCATTAGATCACGTCTGCCGCCATAAGCGCCCACCGGAAGCCCGCCACCGATTACTTTACCCAGACAAGTCAGGTCAGGTGTAACGCCATATCGTCCCTGTGCACAGTTCAACCCTACACGGAAACCGGTCATAACTTCGTCAAAAATGAGCAGACTGCCGTATTGAGACGTCAAACTGCGCAGGCCTTCAAGGAAACCCGAAACGGGTGGCACAACTCCCATATTACCTGCAACAGGTTCCACAATGACGGCGGCCAGTTCTTCACCATAACGTTCAAAAGCAAGCTTCACTGACTCCAGGTCATTGTACGGAACCGTAATCGTATTGATAGCCACACCTTCAGGCACACCCGGGCTGTCAGGCAGACCCAGAGTTGCTACACCAGATCCTGCTTTGATCAGCAAGCTGTCGGCATGCCCGTGGTATGATCCTTCAAACTTCAAAATTTTACTGCGTCCGGTTACACCACGTGCCAGCCGAATCGCACTCATGGTTGCTTCCGTACCGGAATTCACCATTCGTACAATATCGATCGAAGGCACACGCTCACAGACGAGTTTTGCCATCTCGGTCTCCAGCAATGTTGGCGCACCAAAACTTGTTCCTTTAAGGGCTGTCTCACGCAAAGCTTCTACAACGTCAGGATGCGCATGTCCCATAATGAGCGGACCCCAGGATCCCACATAATCAATAAAAACATTGCCATCAATATCATAGATTTTGGAGCCTTCTCCGCGCTCTGCATAGATCGGGGTAAGCCCCACCGATTTGAACGCCCGAACGGGACTGTTCACACCCCCGGGTATGTACTGCTTGGCTTCTTCAAATGCGCTGCGTGAGCGCTCATCATTGCGACGAGTTCCTTGTTGTGCAGTCATGAACATCCTCCTTAATATAAATTTATTTCTCGGCCAACCAGCGTGAAGCGTCTTTTCCGTAGTACGTAATAATCATATCTGCACCCGCACGTTTCATACTCAGCAGAATTTCCATGGCCACTTTCTTCTCATCAATCCACCCTTGAATCGCCGCTGCCTTTACCATTGCATACTCTCCACTTACGTTGTAAGCAACCAGTGGAAGATCAAAATTGTCCTTGATTGTACGCATGACATCCAGATAGGACAATGAAGGTTTCACCATCAACATGTCCGCTCCTTCGAGCACATCGGTTTCGGCTTCACGCAATGCTTCACGAGCGTTCGCCGGGTCCATCTGATACGACTTGCGATCTCCGAATTGTGGCGTGGAATCCGCAGCTTCGCGGAATGGACCATAGAATGCCGACGCATATTTTACGGAGTAGGACATGATTGGAATGTGACTGAAGCCATTCTCATCCAGTCCGGCACGGATCGCTTGGACAAATCCATCCATCATATTGGATGGTGCAATGATGTCCGCTCCAGCTTTGGCCTGGGATACCGCTGTTTTTACGAGCAGCTCCAGTGATTCGTCATTGAGCACATCTCCGCAAATGTGACCGTCCACTTCAACGGTGTGCACCATGCCACAATGACCGTGATCAGTGAATTCACACAGACAGGTATCAGCAACAACCAGCAGCTCAGGATACCAGGACTTAATCAGCTTCGTTGCTTCCTGTACAATGCCGTCTTCTGCGAATCCCGATGAACCTACACTGTCTTTGGTTTCGGGAATACCGAACAAGAGCACAGCCGGAATACCCAGATCGGCAATCTCCTTCACTTCTTCCTGCAAGCGATCCAGCGAGAAGCGGAATACGCCCGGCATGGATTTGATCTCGGATTTTACATTTTCACCATAAGTAACATAGATAGGTTGAATAAAGTCATCCACAGTCAAATGGGTCTCTCTCACCATATTGCGAATACCTGTGGATTGACGTAAACGGCGATGCCGGATAATTGGAAAACTCATACGTGTGAAACCTCCCTGAATAGTGATGTGGAGCAAAAATCGAAGCGCGCCGGTATCGTAACGAATTCAGCACGCTTCATCTATCGATTGCGGTTCAATTATATGTTTAACGGGGTAATGCAGCTTCTGTAGCAGGCTTTCGTTTCCACTCACATAAAACAGAAATCAGACTCTCAATGGTTGCTTCTTCGGCCATCATTGTGACCTTCAAGCCTGCTGCTTCTGCCGTCTTTGCTGTAACAGGCCCGATACACGCAACTTCAACATTTTTCAATAAAGGCAAGGGGTCCTGCAATCCCATCCGTTTCAGAATGCTCATGAAATTGGTGACGGTGGAAGAACTCGTGAAGGTCATCGCATGAATGCCGCCCTCTTCAAGCAGCTTCAGCAGTTCATCGTCATCCTCGCCAGCCAGAATGGTTTCATAGATAATTGCCTCGGTGACCAGAAGCCCACGCTCCCTCAACTGTTCAGGCAACCAGGAGCGTGCGAGATCTCCATGCGGTAAAAGAACCCTCTGGCCTTGCTTCAGTTCACTTTCAAAAGCTTCAAGCATACCTTCGGCCTGAAATGGTCCTTGGATGACTTCCGCTACGATACCATACTTACGCAAAGCATCCCCAGTGGAAGGCCCTACCGCCGCAACTCTCGCTTGATGAATGGAGCGAATATCTTTCCCCTGTTGCTGCAAATGACGGAAGAAGAATTCCACTCCGTTTACACTCGTAAAAAATACCCAGTCAAACGTATTTAACGCACCAAAGGCCTGTTTGACACTTTCCTGTGCCGACTCCCTTGATGGCATCACGGTCTCAATTACCGGAAATTCGTAAGGCTCGCCGCCAAGTTCCTCGATCCGGTTGACCAATTCACTAGCCTGACTGCGTGCTCGCGTCACCAAAATGCGTTTGCCAAACAGCGGCAGTGCTTCCGCCCATTTCAACTGTTCGCGCTGGTTCACCACTTCACCAACAACAATGACAGCGGGTGGTTGAAAGTTCGCAGCGATCACTTTTGCTTCGATATCTTCAAGCGTGCCTGTAATCGTATCCTGCTCTGCTCTTGTGCCCCAGCGAATCAATGCTACCGGTGTTTGCGCCGGGCGTCCGTGACGAATCAACTGTTCGCTGATATAGCCGATTTTGGAGACGCCCATCATAAATACCAGTGTGCCTGTTGCATTCGTCACTTTATCCCAATGAATACTGCGGTCAAGCTTGTCCGGACTCTCATGCCCCGTAATGATGGAAATAGAGGAAGCATAGTCGCGGTGGGTCACAGGTATTCCAGCGTAAGCAGGTACACTTATTGCTGAGGTTACACCAGGTACGATTTCAAAAGGAACGTCGTTTTTGCGAAGCAGATCAGCCTCTTCACCTACGCGTCCGAATATCGTCGGGTCTCCCCCTTTAAGCCGGACCACAACCTTGCCTTCCAGTGCGAGATCAACCAACAGCTGGTTGATTTCTTCCTGCTTCATCGTATGTCGATCCGGCCGTTTACCCACATAGATCTTAACCGCGCCGGGCTTCATTTGTTTGAGTAATCTCGGACTAGCCAATCGATCATAAACGACAGCATCCGCTCGACCGATCGATTCCCAGCCTTTTACCGTAATCAGCTTGGCGTCCCCTGGACCTGCACCAACCAAAAAGACCTTCCCCACCATGTCTTCATCCCCTAACTTCTGCCAGTATCTGCTCTGCTCCCCGTTCAATCAATCTCCAAGCCACTTCTTCTCCAAGACGAACCGGATCTTTGCCCGTCATTGCTTCTTTAAGAATCAGTCCGCCGTCCGGCGTGCCGACCATACCTGTTAATTGTAACGTGTTTTGTCCATTCGGGGAATCTGCATCTTGCTGCGGCACCCATACGGCATGAGCTCCAATCGGAACCTGACAGCCCCCATTCAATACACTAAGAAAGCGACGTTCAGCCAACACAGGAAATGCGGTTTCGGGATGGTTATACAATTGCAACAAGTGGAGCAGCTCCGCATCATCTTCACGGCATTCAATGCCGAGTGCCCCCTGACCTACTGCGGGAAGACAAGCTTCCTCTGACAAATATTCCGTAATCCGATCCTCCCAGCCCATTCGATACAGACCAGCGGCAGCCAAAATAATGGCGTCCAGACCTTCTGTTTCCAGCTTGCGCAGACGGGAATCAATGTTGCCACGAAGCGATTCGAGCTGCAAATCCGGACGGTATGCTTTCAATTGACTGGATCGACGCAGACTGCTCGTCCCCACTCTTGCACCTTCCGGCAATTGATCCAAAGTGAGTCCACCATTCGAAATCAGTGCGTCACGAGGATCCGCACGGCGCGGAACAGCACCGTTCGTCAACCCTTCTGGCAACTCGGAAGGCATATCCTTCATACTATGAACAGCCATATCAATTGTACGATCCATCATCGCCTGTTCAATCTCTTTGACAAACAGTCCTTTGCCTCCGACTTTGGACAGGGTTACATCGAGAATCAAATCTCCTTTTGTAACAATTTTATGTACTTCAAAATCAAAAGCTAATCCTTCCCGCTCACAAATATCACGTAAATCTTGAATTACATGGCCTGTCTGGGTCAAAGCAAGTGCGCTTTGTCTGCTTCCCACTTTAATTGTCCGCATGTCTACACGTCCTCCTGATTATGGGATATCCAGTCCCCAATTTGTTCTTCGGTCCACCACTCAAACTGACCTGCACGGATCTTTTCCAGTACATTTATTTCGGTTAAACGACGGAGTAATTTAGCTCTGACACCTGGAGAAGATACACGTGCCTTTACTTCCATCCTCATCTGATACAAAAATTCAATATATGTCTCGTACTCATCTCCGAATTGCTGTTCCAAGGTGTCACGAATTTCTGCTGCGGCCACCGGCCCTGCTCCAGCGGTCGATATCGCAATGCTCAGTCTGCCACGCCTGACCACACTTGGTGTAATAAAAGTGCTTCGCTCAGAAGATATGGCGTCATTAACCAGTATACCCGCATCTTCAGCTTCTTGGACAACCGCTGTGTTCACTTCACTATGGTCCGTTGCTGCATATACGAGAAAGGCCCCCCGCAAATCTCCATTGCGGTAGGACCGGGCCAGCCATTGAATTCGGGAATCATGATGCAATTGTTGTAACGTTGGCGTCACTTCCGGACTAATTACCTTGATTTGCGCTTCTGCATGAAGCAAACCTTTTATTTTACGTTCAGCGACACGTCCGCCTCCAACCACGCAGCAGGATTTCCCTGATATATCCACAAATATTGGCGTGTACCGTTCCATCCCTTCACTCTCCCGTCCAACGATGAAACGCTGAATACGCATTGGATAAAAAACTGATAATGACAAAGCCGTATCCGATCAGCGTCCATCTCGCCATAATAACTGTGGAGAACTGTTTTCTTCTCTTGAAAACGAAGTATCCCACATAGATCGCGATGGCAAGCCCCGTGGCAATAACCTTGAGATCCAAGAGCAGGCTCCAGCGCGTTTCGGCCACAATGGACAATACGGCAAGCATGATAGAAACACCAAGGAGAGGTGTGCCAATCAGTGTAGCCCCATCCATATATTTGCCGATCACTTCAAGACTCGGCAGTCGACGTACAGTATCATTCCATTTCTTATTCTTCAGCTTGCGGTGCAAAAACAGATATAACATGGCAAATACAGCACCTACTGTTAGAGCCGCGAAACCTAGATTGGCCAAGGTGATATGCATAATAAGCAATCCATGCACTGTCTGCCAGTTATGCAGAGATATCTCACCTGCTGTAAACCACAACCGGTTCAACACTGTAACCGAGAAACCAACCACGTTCAGCAACAAAATGACAAATTCGGAACGCTGAATCCGAGTCATCACCAGAGACACTAGCACGATGCTAAATGAAAATATAAATAAAAAATCAAACGTGGTGTAGATTGGGAAATGCCCTTCAGTTAACATACGCAAAATGACATGGAACACCTGAAGCACCCACACAACAACAAGAAACCCTGTGCCTGTCCGCTTCGCCCCCGCATTGCGTCGAATGCAGTCCGAGAAATAGAACAGTAGGCTCAGGGCATACATATAGATTAAAGCTTCATAGATTTGTTCAGCTAGGGTCAAGCTGCTCACCCGCCTTATACGCCTGCCGGAGCATAAGCCGGCACGGGGTCTTGCCGGGAATCGTTAAGATGAACGGCATCCGGTTTGCGCAGAGCCGTGGCATCGCTCTGATTTACTTTCTCAGCGGCCCCCTCTACTGCATCCTCCAGAGCAAAGATCTGAGTAAACATGCGCAGTGCTTCATCACCGTGCTTGGTGCCAGCCATTTCCTTAATCCGGTTAATCGGATCTGTCGTCATTTGATTCACGATGCTTTTGGTCAGACGACGGATAACTTTACGCTGATGTTCATCCAGTTCAGGCAATTTATTAAACAGACTATCCATCGTTTCTTCATGTATGGAAGCGCCTTTCTCCTGCAATGCCCGAATAACAGGGCGAACGCCCAACGTTTTGAGCCATTGATAATAATTTTCCATCTCAAGCTCAATCATTTTCTCGATCTTGGCAGCTTCTACCTTACGCATCTCCAAATTGCTCTCCACGATTCCTTCCAAATCATCAATATCATAAAGGAATACATTGGATAACTCACCAATCGCCGGATCGATATCTCGAGGAACAGCAATATCAATCAGGAACAGTGGACGCGATTGACGACGTTTCATGCTCTCCCGAACAACAGTGGCATCCAGTACATATCTTTCGGCCCCTGTCGAACTGATGACAATATCAACCTCGTTCAGCCGCTCCAGCGCCTGTTCCATCGTACAAGGTGTCCCCCGAAACTTCGCTGCCAATTCCTCAGCTCGCGCAAGTGTCCGATTCGCCACAATGACTTCGGAGGCTCCGTTGGTATACAGATGTTTTACCGTAAGTTCACTCATTTTGCCAGCACCCAGAATCAGCACCTTCTTATCCGTAAACATACCAAAAATACGCTTGCCTAGTTCAACAGCAGCATAACTTACAGATACCGCACTCTCTCCGATCGAGGTCTCTGAATGTGCTCGTTTGCCCAATGTAACAGCCTGTTTGAACAGCATGTTAAACCAGGTCCCCGTAGCTTTCTCTTCCTGCGCTTTGAAAAAAGCCTGTTTCACCTGTCCAAGAATTTGAGTCTCGCCAATAACCATGGAGTCCAGTCCACAAATGACACGGAACAAATGGCGCATAGCTTGATCATCTTCATATATATATAAGTGTTGCGTAAATTCTTCCCGTGGAACATTAAACCATTGTTCCATGAACGTCCGAATAAAATAACCACACATGTGAAGACGGTCTACCACAACATACAACTCGGTACGGTTACATGTGGCTACGATTACACCTTCCAATACACTCTTGGTCAGCTTGAGCTGCTGCAGCGCTTCAGACAAGTCCTTTTCTGCAAATGTGAATCGTTCCCTAACCTCTACAGGCGCCGTGCGATAATTCAAACCAACGACAACGATGTGCATTGCAAGTTCACCTGCCTAATAAATTTCCAATCAAAGTGTTTTCTACATATGTTCATCCATTTATGATTGACATGGTTAATTATATCACACATCCATACTATGACCCGGCCATTTTTATGAAATGTTTATGAAATCCCCATGTAAATCATCTTATGCATTGTCATTTATTGTAGTGTCTCACCAATCTTCACCGTTATGCGTTAAATACTTGTTTTAATGATAAAGATTCATGAAAATTCCATATAAAACAAATAGCCATGGATGACTCCATGACTATTCAGGTTTGGAATCCTATTCGTTCCATCCCGATATGTGAACAGAGATTAAAAATAACATCTAATCAAACGGAATGCAACCTCTTTTAGGAAGATCAAAAAACAAAAGATTCCGTGCCCATCAAGCTCCCAAAATTAAGAAATCCCCTTTCGCTTCTGCCTGGAATGTGCCAGATCAGAGCATTAGGGGATGGTTAGTTAGATACTTGTATAATTCACTCTTTTGGGTCAGTAGGCTTCAAGCTCAAACAGCCGTTTCTGGTGGCGCACAAGCTTTTCATCAATCTGCTGGAGTTGATCAGAAGTAGAAGCATCCATTCTTGTATCGAGTAACGAATCAACCTCGGCGTATAACCGGTTTATCTCGCGTTCAATATCTCGAGCCTGGAACACACGCTGCAATTCAAGCAACGTATTTTTGTATTCGTAGATGACACGGGTATTCTCGCCGGTCTGCTCCACAATTTTACGGACAACGCCCTGAGTATAAACATACGTCATGGTGAACTCCTCATAAATGCGATGAACAACGCCATCACCCTTAAAGGTCATAAAGAGCTTCCGGACTACGTTCGTCAGATAATGGTTTACCAGGCGGCAAGATAACTCACAGATGTAAAACCCTTCCCTACGGTCAAAAGGGAAATGAACTTCTTCTCCACTCACATCCACGAGTACAATTTCCTGGCAGCCATTCTCCATCACCTTCACACGTTGATGAATCCGGCCATCTTCTGTCATGCGCAAAAACTGATGCATCTGGGGTTCTGACAATTTCAAAGTCGCTTTAACATACTCTGTGGCTAATCGCTGAGCCATAAAAATCTCCTCAATTCTTTCCCGATTGTTTTGTCTTCCTGCACATGCGGCAGTGATCTCAAAATTCTTCAGGTCGGCAAGGCAGCTACTTTGGTACTGTTGGCACAAATGCACCTACACTCATTATACACTACCGTATAGCTATTTCACCCCAAAATAAAACAATGAATTTTCACGAAAAACCATAAAATATGGATTAAACCTTGATCTCATCAAAGATTCACCCCAGTTGCTCGCTTTCCTGCATCAACGTGTGGCGTAATCCCCGGTTATCCGTTAATTTCGTGGTCTTCGTGATTTTCCTCAGCCTGTGGCTCTTCTTCCGCTGAAGCTTGACCGATTCCGGCAAAGCGGGTGATGATCTCCCATAATTCTTCTTTCCCTAAACCTTCTTCTGATGAAAACGGTACAAACAGATCACCAGGGCGAAGATCCAAAGCTTCCTTGATGACTTTAATATGTTTGGCTCTACGCGTTTTTGGAATCTTGTCCATCTTCGTCGCTACCACAACCAAAGGTAAACCATGATGGCGAAGCCATTCATTCATCATCATGTCATCCTTGGACGGTTCATGTCTCATATCCACCATTTGCATGACCAGTTTCAATTCCTCGCGTCCCAACAAGTACTTCTCCATCATTTTGCCCCAGGCAAAGCGTTGCTCTTTGGAAACTTTAGCGTAGCCATATCCCGGGAAATCGACGAAGTAGAGATCCTGATTGATCTTATAATAGTTCAGTTGCTGTGTCTTACCAGGGGTAGAACTTGTCCGTGCCAAGTTTTTGCGATTAATCAAACGGTTGATTAAAGATGACTTCCCTACATTGGATCGTCCCGCCAAGGCAATCTCGGGCAGGCCGTCCTCGGGGTATTGTTCAGGCCGAACGGCACTGATAATAAATTCGGATTGATTTACTTTCATAATGTATCTGTCCTCTCTTGAACTCCTGTGCTCTTACTTAGAGCTGTTGTTGGTATTATGCCATGGATTGTTCTATCATACCAAAAAAACCGTTCCAGCGGACGCCAAAGCTTCCGCAGAACGGTTTACTCTTCATACGATCCCTCGTTAAACGGACTACAGGGGTATTCCTGCCTGTTCCACAAGCGCATGCTGCAGCACCTGATCCATATGGGCTACAGGAACAAATTCCACATCTTCTTTGATGCTGTCCGGAATATCCCGCAGGTCCCGTTCGTTATCCTTGGGCAATAATATTTTTTTGTAACCGGCGCGGTGAGCCGCCAGTGATTTTTCCTTAAGTCCGCCGATCGGCAACACACGGCCACGCAGCGTTATTTCGCCAGTCATGGCAATGTCTTTGGAGACATGTTTGTTTGTTAGAGCAGAGATCAACGCAGTCGCCATTGTAATTCCGGCGGATGGTCCATCCTTTGGAATGGCTCCTTCCGGAACGTGGATATGGATATCGTTCTTCTCATGGAAGTCAGACGGAATGCCAAGCTGTGCAGCTTTGGATCGGGTGTAGCTGAATGCCGCTTGAGCCGATTCCTTCATGACATCGCCAAGTTTACCTGTCAGCGTCAGCTTGCCTGTTCCAGGTACAACGGTAACCTCGATCACGAGGGTATCTCCACCCACTTCAGTCCACGCTAGTCCCGTCACCGTACCAATCTGGTCTTCCAGTTCGGCCATACCATAGCGGAATTTACCCGGACCAAGATAATCCTTTACTTCATCCGGTGTAATGTTAATCTGACCTTCCACACCAGACACGACGTTTTTGGCCGCTTTCCGGCATAATGAAGCCATCTGCTGTTCCAAATTCCGCACGCCGGACTCTCGTGTATATTCACGAATGACACGCAGCAAGCTGTCATCCCCGATATTCAGCTGATCTTCTTCCAGGCCATGGTCCTGTTTCTGTTTCGGCAGCAAATAGTTTTTGGCGATTTGCAGCTTCTCTAGCTCGGTGTACCCCGGAATATTGAGCATCTCCATCCGGTCCAGAAGTGGACGTGGAATGTTATGCACTGTATTGGCGGTTGTAATAAACATAACGTTAGATAAGTCAAACGGCAACTCTACAAAGTGATCACTAAACGTGTTGTTCTGTTCGGGATCAAGTACTTCAAGCAATGCTGCGGAAGGATCTCCGCGGAAGTCCGAAGCCATTTTATCAATCTCGTCCAGCAGGAAAACCGGATTAAGAGAACCCGCCGTCTTCATGCCCTGAATGATACGGCCTGGCATTGCACCCACATAGGTGCGACGATGACCGCGAATTTCTGCTTCATCTCGCACGCCACCCAGCGATATTCTGACGAATTCGCGTCCAAGCGATCTGGCGATGGAGCGGGCAAGTGACGTTTTCCCGACTCCTGGAGGTCCAACCAGACAGAGGATCGGTCCTTTAAGCTTTTTTACCAGCTTCTGAACAGCCAGATATTCAAGCACACGTTCTTTCGGTTTTTCCAAACCGTAGTGATCTGCATTTAGCACATCTTCAGCCTTCTGAATGTCCAGATCGTCGGCTGTCATCTGCGTCCAAGGCAGTCCCAGCAGCCAATCCACATAGTTGCGAATAACGCCGCCTTCGGCAGAACTTGATGGCATTTTCTCCAGTCGATCAATTTCTTTCTCAACCTTTTCCTTCACCTTGTCCGGCAAGCCAAGAGCCTCCATCTGATTTCGGAGCTCCTCAACCTCGCCGGCACGGCCTTCTTTCTCACCCAGCTCTTTCTGAATCGCCTTCATCTGCTCGCGCAGATAATATTCTTTCTGGGTTTTCTCCATCTGTTTCTTCACACGCTGGCTGATTTTGCGTTCAAGCTCCAGTACTTCCCGCTCATTGTTCAGGATGTCCAGCAGCTTCTCCAGCCGTTCACGAACGTCGATGGTCTCCAATATCTCCTGTTTGTCCTTGATCTTCAAGGACAGGTGACTGGTGATGACATCGGCCAAGCGACCTGGTTCTTCAATATCGGACACAGCCGCAAGTGTCTCCGGTGTAACCTTTTTGGACAGATTAATATAATTTTCGAACTGGTTCAGAACTGTACGCATCAGCGCATCCGTTTCTGGATGACTGTTCTCCTCTTCAGGAAGCTCTTGTGCCAGCACTTCATAGTATTCCTCGTTGTCCGTATATTCAATAATTTCAGCCCGTTCCAAGCCTTCCACAAGTACACGAATCGTCCCGTTTGGAAGCTTCAGCATCTGTCTGACCTTGGCAACCGTTCCGATTCTGAAAATGTCCTCTTGTGTTGGTTCTTCAATATTTACCTCGGCTTGGGAACATAGGAGAATCAAATGTTCTTCTACCATCGCTTTTTCTAAAGCCTTGACCGATTTTTCCCGGCCCACATCGAGATGCAGTACCATACTCGGGTAGACGAGAAGTCCTCTTAAAGGCAGTAAAGGAAAACGACGACCTTTCGCTTTGCTCGGTCCCATCGCTTTCGCACCTCCAATGGCTCTCAGGTTGTAGTCATTCATTATTCTATCAAATGTTCACATAAAAAACCAATGAAGGGAAGCGCTTAGCAGCTTCCCGAATCTGTAACCTGTCCTGGACGGGGCAAGTCAGCACGTAAATAGGATGCGGATGCCGGTGGAAAAATCTCCGGTGCAGGTGTCGCTGTATCCTCCGCAAGGTTGATTGGTTTGGCTTGCTCCTCATTAGGTACCCAGTCAAATACTTCTCGGAATACGTCTTCAACGGTATCGACCGGGATAACTCGTAAGCCATCCAGATTTTCAAAAATGGACTGCCAGTTCTCTGCCGGAATAATGACCGTCTTTGCACCCGCCTGGAATGCAGCCTCCACTTTGGCGAGTACACCGCCGATCGGTTTTACCCGGCCATGAATACTGATCTCGCCAGTCATCGCTGTCTCATGATCAATCGGACGCCCCTGGATGGCTGATGTAATGGCTGTGGCCATAGCAATTCCGGCAGACGGACCATCAATTGGCGTTCCACCTGGGAAGTTGACGTGTAAATCATAGTCGTTAGGACGAATGCCCATGGCCTTTAATACGGTTATCACATTTTCAACCGAACCTTTAGCCATGCTTTTTCGCCGGAGTGTGCGCGAACCGCCTCCAATCTCTTCTTCATCCACAACTCCCGTGATGTTAATTCGTCCCTGGTCTCGAAGAGCCGGAACAGCGGATACTTCGATCTCCAGAATAGTGCCCATATTCGGTCCATATACGGCCAAGCCATTCACAAAACCGATCTGTGGCCGCAAAGGCACCTTGCGATCTGGCCGGGGCTGAATCTGGCTGCTGCCAGCGACCCATTCCACATCCGACGCCTGCAGCGTTTCTCGTTTTTCGGTCAAGGCCAGCCCAGCAGCGAGCTGAATGATATTGACTGCTTCACGGCCGTTGGTTGCATAGCGCTTGACCACATCAACTGCCTCTGGACATGGACTGAATCCGATTTTCTGTACAGCGTCTTCCGCAATTTGCCCGATTTCTTCCGGCAGCAATGGACGGAAATAGACCTCCATGCACCGCGAGCGCAAGGCTGGAGGCAGTTCATGGGACGATCGAGTTGTCGCTCCGACCAGACGAAAATCGGCTGGCAGACCATTTTGAAAAATATCGTGGATATAAGCAGGAGTATGCGTGTCTTCCGAGTTATAGTACGCACTCTCCAAAAAGACCTTGCGATCCTCCAATACTTTCAGCAGTTTATTCATCTGAATAGAATGTAGTTCACCGATCTCATCAATAAAAAGCATTCCCCCATGCGCTTTTGTAACGGCACCGGGTTTCGGCTGAGGAATGCCTGCTACGCCCATCGCTCCTGCTCCCTGGTAGATCGGATCATGTACTGAACCAATCAAAGGGTCAGCAATACCCCGTTCATCAAAACGCGCCGTCGTGGCGTCGAGTTCCGTGAATTTGGCATCGGCCTTGAAGGGAGATGACGGATTCTTTTTGGCTTCTTCCAAAACCACCCTTGCCGCAGCTGTTTTACCTACCCCTGGGGGTCCATATATAATGACATGCTGTGGATTAGCACTGCATAGCGCGGCTTTAAGCGCGCGGAGTCCGTCTTTCTGCCCTACAATATCATTAATGGTTGCCGGACGTGTCTTCTCTGCCAGAGGCTTGGTGAGTGAAATAGAGCGCAACTTCCGCAGCTTCTCCAGTTCCTTGCGGGATTCACGCTCCACCGCACCGCGATTTGTTTTCTGTCCACGAAGCAAATTCCAGAAATACAAACCGATCACCACACCAAAAAATAACTGAATCATCATTATGACCATGCCTAAATCACCCATGTCTCCACATCCTCCTGTTCTGTCCCTATTCTCATATGAGATCATGCTAATACTTGGTAGTATAGCCTTTTCACCGAGACGTAAACGGGTGATCAGGAAATTGTATGTTCGAGAACAAAAAAACAGCCCGTCATTGCTGACGGACTGTACAAAACGATATATAAATCAATCAGTGCGAGCGGCCAGGAATAACTCCTGTTGCTTCATAGGACTCCACGATTTTGTCGATCTCTTTTTTCAATTCCTCAACCATGATTTCTTCCGGCACTTTACGGATCATTTTACCATGACGGAACAACAAGCCTTCTCCGCGTGCACCGGCAATACCGATATCCGCTTCCTTCGCTTCACCCGGACCGTTAACGGCACAACCCAACACCGATACTTTGATCGGCACCTTGAGCTTGGAGATATACTCTTCCACTTCATTCGCAATGGAGAACAGATCGATATCCAAACGACCACAGGTCGGGCAGGAAATCAGCGTAGCTGCATTGGAAATCAGACCAAAGGTTTTGAGCAGGTCACGAGCAACCTTGATCTCCTCAACGGGGTCCGCACTAAGCGATATCCGCATCGTTGAACCAATGCCCATGGATAACAAGGCACCCATACCGGCAGAACTTTTAATTGTACCGGAGAACAACGTACCCGCCTCGGTAATACCCAGATGCAACGGATACTTGATGATCTCAGCCGCTTTGGAATAAGCCTCGATCGCCATCGGTACATCCGATGCTTTGAGAGACACGATAATATCATGAAAATCCAATTCTTCCAGAATACCAATGTGATAAAGTGCACTTTCTACCATAGCATCAGCTGTTGGATAACCATATTTTTCAAGCAAATGGTTTTCCAGAGAACCCGCGTTTACCCCAATCCGAATCGGAATACCCTTCTCTTTACACGCTTTGACGACTTCCTCTACTTTGGAACGTTTGCCGATATTACCGGGATTAATCCGTACTTTATCGATGCCGTTCTCAATCGCTAGAAGAGCCAGTTTATAATTAAAATGGATATCCGCTACGAGCGGAATATGAATCCGTTTTTTGATTTCCTTGATGGCCGCAGCAGCTTCCTCATTGTTAACCGTTACACGCACCACTTGGCAGCCTGCTTCTTCCAAACGCAAAATCTCTGCCACGGTTGCCTCAACGTCTGCCGTTTTCGTTGTACACATGCTCTGGATGATGACCTCGTTGCTGCCACCAATCGTTAAGTTCCCCACTTTTACGGGTCGTGTATCTTGTCTTAAAAACATGAGTGATTTCTCTCCCCACAACGTCAAAGCTCCACCCTGACAGAGACATGAATTCGCCTTCTGCCAGGAGTGGAGAACTGACAAGTCTATATTTCAGTGTTGAAACGGAATGTTCACCTGTAGTTAGGCACTTTCTTCCTGCTTGTCGTCCTTGGTTTGACTCAGTTCAGGCACGACTCTCTTCTCAACGACCTCTTCGGTAATGACACAGTTCGTAACATCATCACGGGAAGGCACTTCGTACATAATCTCAAGCATAATGCCCTCGATAATTGCGCGCAGTCCACGTGCACCCGTGTTACGTTTAATGGCTTCCTTCGCAATCGCAAGCAATGCTCCTGGTTCGAACACCAGATTCACATTATCCAGCTCAAGCAGTTTTTGGTACTGCTTCGTAAGCGCATTTTTTGGCTCGGAAAGAATCCGTACCAATGTGTCTTCGTCCAGCGGCTCCAAAGTGGAGATAACTGGCAAACGACCTACAAACTCCGGAATCAGACCAAATTTCAGCAAGTCTTCCGGCAATACCATACCCAGATATTCACCTGGTTTAAGATCTTTTTGTTCCGTAACGGTGTTAAAGCCAATGACTTTTTTACCGATCCGGCGTTTGATCATTTGCTCCAGGCCGTCGAAGGCACCGCCACAAATGAACAAGATGTTCGTGGTATCAATCTGGATGAATTCCTGATGTGGATGCTTACGACCACCTTGTGGTGGTACAGAAGCTACAGTTCCTTCCAGAATTTTCAGGAGCGCCTGTTGAACACCTTCGCCCGATACATCACGTGTAATGGATGGGTTCTCGGATTTACGCGCTACTTTATCAATTTCATCGATATAAATAATGCCGCGCTCTGCTTTTTCCACATCATAATCAGCAGCTTGAATCAGCTTGAGCAGAATGTTCTCTACATCTTCACCGACATAACCTGCTTCCGTCAATGACGTTGCATCAGCAATAGCAAAAGGAACATTAAGGATTTTGGCCATCGTTTGCGCCAGCAACGTTTTACCAGAACCCGTAGGTCCTAACAGCAAAATGTTACTTTTTTGCAATTCAACGTCCTCAATCTTGCTTTGAGTATTGATCCGTTTATAGTGATTGTAAACCGCTACAGACAAAGATTTCTTCGCCTGATCCTGTCCAATGACGTACTGGTCAAGAATGTCGCGGATTTCTTTCGGTTTTGGAATATCTTTGAGGTCCAGTTCTTCGTCATGACCGAGCTCTTCCTCTACGATTTCAGTGCACAGTTCGATACATTCATCACAAATGTAAACGCCCGGTCCAGCGACCAGCTTGCGCACCTGTTCCTGAGATTTACCGCAAAAAGAGCATTTCAATTGCCCTTTCTCATCGTTAAATTTAAACATGAAACCACCCCTTTAGGAATTGATCGGTCTGCTGAGCACCTGGTCAATAATGCCGTACGCTTTGGCTTCTTCAGCACTCATGAAAAAGTCACGGTCTGTGTCCCGCTCGATTTTCTCAAGGGGCTGACCTGTACGATCGACGTATATTTGATTCAGTTTTTGACGTGTTTTAATAATCCATTCTGCGTGAATTTTGATATCCGCAGCCTGTCCTTGAACGCCGCCAAGCGGCTGATGAATCATCACTTCGCTGTTAGTCAGCGCGTATCGTTTGCCAGGAGCACCAGCTGTCAGCAATAACGAGCCCATGCTTGCTGCCATACCTACGCAAATGGTCGATACATCCGGCTTGATATATTGCATCGTATCGTATATACCCATCCCTGCGGTGACAGAACCACCAGGTGAATTAATGTACAAGCTGATATCCTTCTCAGGATCGTCGGCTGCCAAAAACAAAAGCTGCGCTATGACAAGATTGGCTACATCGTCATCAATCGCACTGGTTAGAAAGATAATGCGATCCTTCAGCAAACGCGAATATATATCGTAAGAACGCTCGCCTCGATTGGTTTGTTCTACAACCATTGGCACCAGACTCATGAGACCAACCTCTTTTCTACATGTAATTAGACATAGGCTACCTGTAAAGCAAACCCAAATTCATTCTAACACGTTCCTGTGACAATGTCATTTTTCACAAGTGGTGTCAAGACAGCGTGAGTTTACTTTTTTGCCTGATCATATTTAACCATGTTTTCTATGTATGTGCAAATCGGAGCAATCCTATGCCGTTTCACCTTTTTTTATTTGCAGGAGAACCATAGCACATTGGATATGCATAACCAATACCGCAGCAAACCCCATCCATATTATTACTGAATCCTCTATAAAATGGATGCCATAATTTAAAAATAAGGCACGCAATGATTCACGTGCCTTATCGTTTATTCAGCTGTTCATTACATAACAGCTTGTCTTATTTTTCGTCAGCTTCTGCAGCAACTTCTTCAGCTGGAGCTTCAACAGCTTCAACGACTTTACTGTTCTCAACGAGAACATCGATCGTTTTACGCAGTTTCACTTCGTCACGAAGGCTGTCCAGGGAACCATTACCCTCGAGAATGCCACGAATCTCTTCAGCAGGACGCTTGTAAGACTCAGCCATTTTTTCGAGTTCTTGGTTAACTTCTTCGTCAGACACTTCGATGTTTTCCGCTTTACCAACTGCTTCAAGAACCAAGTTGTTACGAACACGTTTGGAAGCATCTTCCTGCATTTGTCCTCTCAGGTCAGCTTGTGTTTGACCGGAGAAGCTCAGGAACATTTCCAGGTTCATACCTTGGTTGCGCAGACGGTTGTCGAAATCACGCATCATGTTTTGTACTTCGCTGTCAACCATTGCAGAAGGAATGTCCACTTCAGCATTTTCAGCCACTTTTTCTACAACAGCATTTTCTTGAGCTGCTTTGGCTTCGTCTGCTTTACGGGATTCCAATTGTTTTTTCAGATCAGCTTTGTACTCTTCAAGCGTATCGAATTCACTAACATCTTTTGCAAACTCGTCATCCAATTCAGGAAGCTGTTTACGTTTGATTTCATGTACTTTCACTTTGAATACCGCTTGTTTGCCAGCCAGTTCAGCTGCATGGTAGCTCTCTGGGAAAGTTACTTCAACGTCTTTGAAGTCGCCTGTGGAAAGACCCACAACCTGCTCTTCAAATCCTGGGATGAATGTGTTGGAACCAAGTTCCAGGGAATAACGCTCAGCTTGTCCGCCTTCGAACGGTACACCATCAACGGAACCGTCAAAGTCGATTACAGCAACATCGCCGTTTTGTGCAGAACCTTCGTCGATCACAACGAGTTCTGCGTGACGTTGTTGAAGACGCTCGAGCTCTTCAGTCACTTCTACATCCGTTACTTCATGTTTGGCTACAGCAACTTCAACGCCTTTGTAGTCACCCAGTGTAACTTCAGGTTTAACGGTTACTTTCGCTTTGAACTTGAATACTTGTCCTTTAGCGAATTGTTCGATATCTACATCAGGACGATCAACCGGGAAGATATCCGTTTGGTCGATTGCTTCTGTGTAAGCTTCAGGAAGCAAAATGTCGATTGCTTCTTGATACAGGCTTTCCACACCAAAACGAGCTTCGAAAATTGGACGTGGAACTTTACCTTTACGGAATCCAGGTACGTTTGCTTGTTTAACGACTTTATTAAAAGCTTTGTCGAGTGCTGCAGTTACACGATCTGCACCCACTTCAACCTCAAGAACCCCAAGGTTCTTCTCTATCTTTTCCCAAGTTGCTTTCATTGTATACTTTCCCCTCCAAAATTCGCATGTTCACGTAGGCAATCACGTACAAAATAACCATTTTAGTATAAACAAGATTAGATTCTTTTTCAAGGGGAATCCCTTGATACGGTTTGAGGAAAACGTTTCCGGCTCCTATTGACCGTCCAAACCCGCCGAAACAAACTGCTTCATCGATCGATATGCTTGCTCCAGACGAAAGCGCATCGCCCCTGTCACAGCATACATTGAGCGAGTATCTTCCTCGTCATGGGAACCGCCCAGACTGTCTGCAACGGTCATATGTAGAGCGGCTGCCCATATGTCTGTCATGGAATCATTTTCTTCCAGCATCGACATATAATCACGGGTTCCGTACACGGCCATGACATATTGAATCCACAGTTCTTGTGCAAAATAAAAGAGCGTAGGTTCATGAACCTCCGTCTGATCTGCAACTCTTTCCAGAATCTGAACAATCTGAATCGGGAAATCCTCGGGTCTAAGCGGAACAGTATCAATCTCCACTTCAACCGGCTCTTCCCCACGAGTAAATGTAATAATGCCATGGACACCTCGGCGGCGTAATGTCTGAAGCACACGGAACTGAAGCAAGGGATGCAGTGTCTTGTCTTGGAGCCAACCGGTAAGCGAATCATCAATTTCTGGCCGATCGAGATACGCAAGCTGCTCCAGCGCCAGCATGGTTTGTTCAGATAAAGGTTCCTCCATCACGGTACGAAGCAGTTTATCCGCATAGCCATCATCCTGCTCAAGCTTAGAGCGGGCATGTTGGCGGGCCATGTCCTCTTCACTGATTTCCTCTTCTTCACGCTCTTCGTGCACCACGGGTAAATCTTCCCCAAAATGAGGGAAAGCAGCTTCAAGCCATTCGAGTAATGCTCGCCATTCATCGTAATGCCGTTCTTCCTGCCCTTGGCATTGCAGCAAAAAGCGAAGCAGATCCATCGCTTCACCATATCGTTCATTTTCTAGCATAACCGTCAATTGAATCTGGTAATAGTCCAGCGTCTTAGGAAACAGCACGATATTGTTACTGTGCTCGGTTTCCGGGGTCGTGGATTCCTTAATAGGAGCACCTCCTCTGTATCCTGAATCTCCAGTCGCAATCAACCATAAATAGATGTATATTAAACGAAAGTCGATCTATTTTTTGAGTTCTTCTGATATTCTAACATAACCTTAAATATAATGAAAAAAACGTTACTGCCGCCAAATATCATATACGAAAAATAGTTTAAAATAAAATGTTTGATATTCATCATTATTTATGATAAAATCAATTTTGCTTGAAAAATTTCATGTCTCAGTAGCTCAGCTGGATAGAGCAACGCCCTTCTAAGGCGTCGGTCGGGGGTTCGAATCCCTCCTGGGACGTAATAAAGAAAGCTTCCTTCGGGAAGCTTTTTTTGCGTTCTAGGATGATTGAATACGTTAATCGGCTGATGTTGACACGGGATGTTATGCTTGTTTGTGTATAGGTATGTATCAATGTATACATATTAGACAAATAAACTATAGGAGATTTACCATACCATGCCCTCATCTTTACACCAAAACTCACCTGACCGCTCTGCAGTCGATAATTCATCGTCAGCATCCATGAAACTTGGGCTTTTGCTGGCAGGCATTATCGTTATTGCAGCGACCATGCGTTCACCTATTACGGCAACAGGTCCAATTGTGGAACTAATTCGTACAGATACCGGAATAAGTCATACAATGGCAGGCTTGCTTACCTCTCTCCCTTTACTTGCCTTCGCGGCAATTTCTCCGTTTGCTCCAAAACTGGCGCGAAGATTCGGACTAGAAACCGCCCTGTTAACTGCCATAATTCTTGTGACCATAGGTGTAGCCCTCCGGTTTATGCCCTCTGTTCCCGTTCTCTTCATAGGAACAGCGATCCTTGGATGCGGCATTGCCCTGAGCAACGTATTGCTGCCCAGTCTAATCAAGCGAGATTTCCCATTGCGAGTAGGGCTCGTTACCGGCCTCTATTCCGTGTCCATGAATATATGGGGCGCTATCGCCTCAGGAATCAGTGTTCCCGCGGCAGGCTTAACCTCCATGGGATGGCACGCTTCACTGGGCATGTGGGCTATATTGTCTATTCTGGCCCTCATTCTCTGGCTGCCTCATGTCCGTTCTGGGCGTCGCGCCGAAGTTTACGTGTCTTCGAGAACAGAAGCGAAGCCGGTTCGTCTAATCACATCTTCCTTAGCCTGGCATGTCACACTATTCATGGGATTGCAATCTTTAATTTTTTACACGACAATTACCTGGCTGCCTGAGGTTCTATCTGATCAGGGTTTCAGTTCCTCTTCAGCGGGCTGGATGTTGTCTCTGATGCAAATGGTTAGTGTTCCGGTAACGTTCATCGTTCCCATTCTGGCTGGACGAATGAAGGATCAACGTAAGTTGACAGCAATCACAGGCTCTTGTCTGATTCTGGGATATGCATTCCTTTTAAGCGGCATTTCCTCTCTCGTAACCGTCGGTGTTGCTTTGGCTGGTGTTGGAGCCGGGGCTTCGTTCGGACTTGTAACCATGTTTTTTGTACTGCGTACGTCCGATGCAAGACAGGCTGCGGGACTTTCAGGTATGGCTCAATCCTTTGGATACATGCTGGCGGCCGTCGGACCGTTGCTGTTCGGCGTGCTTCATGATTGGACACAAGGATGGACCCTTCCACTGCTGGTACAGGTTCTCCTTGCCATTGTATTACTGATCGCAGGTATAAATGCCAGCAAGAATCGAGTGATCGGTTAGATTAATTTACGCTCCCCTCATGAGTGACAGGCTAACAAAACCCGTCTTTCTAAGGGGGCGTTTTATTTATGACGCACTTTCATGCGAACTATATTCAATTCACAACTTAACAGGACCAAGAGTAGTCATCCATTTACGAGGCAAAAAAATAATAAAACGGCCTCCATCCTGTGAGTTCAGGATGAAGACCGCATATGCGAATAACAATTCCTTCAATTATTTAGTACCGAAGAACTTACTTCACTTTTACCGTGATCTTGTCCGTGCTGGTGACACCAGCTGCGTTGATTAACTCAGCCCGGTACGTATACGTGCCGGAAGTGCGCCCAGTCAGCGAAGTAACAGCACTTTGCGCATTAGGCGTAACCGCCTTGAGTGCTTGGGTGTCGATCAACTTATCATTTTCGTAGAGCCGGTATTCCGTGGCATTGGTTCCCCACCACAAGTTCATAGTAACCTTATAATTGCCGTCGCCATCCCAGTTGTCTTGAGAGAGAACTGCTTTGCCTGGCGATGCGTTGGTAACCTTGACTGTCAGTGTCTGACTCCGCGTGGTCCCTTTATCGTTCGTTAGCTCGGCTACGTACGTATAGGCGCCATTGGCTTTGCCAGTGATCTTCGTTTGGGCAAACTGTGCCAGAGGCGCATTGTAGGTCAACTTCTGCGTATCGATCAAAACCCCGTCCTCATAAAGCTTGTAGCTGGTGGCGTTCTCGCCCCACCACAGGTTCATGGTAACGATATATGAGCCTTCGCTCAGGCCATTACCAACCCAATTATTATGAGACAACACAGGTGTTCCAGGCGCTTTGACAGCTGGAGTTTCCGGCTCAGTCTCCTTGGATTTCAAACTCAGAGCCGTAGTGGCCTTACCAGAAAGCCCTTGTTGGTCTTTTACCGTAAGTTCAACAGCATATTCACCTGCTTGGATGCCTTCTAAAGGAAGTGTGAAGCTACCATCAGGTTTTACTTCAAATACACCCTCCTTGTAAATCGAACCATCCTCTTTTTTCAGGACGTACGTTGCTTTCAAGGCAGCCGCTGGATCAAACTCAATGTTCCAGTTCTCTTTAAGTGAAGGAGCAACACGGAAGTACAAATCCTCCACGCTGCCATCAATAACAACAGATTCATCTTGCTTGAATTCCAACTTATCCGGTGCTGTTACAACCGGCGCTGCTTTTTTCACCAAGAATGGAGAAGTATCTTCGATATACGTTTTGCCATCCACACCGATTGTAGTGATGTCAACCGTATAAAGACCATCTGGAATAGTCGTTACCTCGTCGGTAGTGTAGTCAGCATACTGTCCATCCCAAGCCAGAGTATATCTTGTGTTGGCAGCGAAATTGTAGTAGTTCCCAAAAATAGATCCAATATATCCATCACCATAATAGCCCCCCTCAGGGTTAAGGCCATCAAAGATCTCAATAAGGGCAAAATTCATCGGATTATAGAATTCCATAGCTACATTAAGTGTATCCAGGGTACCATCCGACTTCAATGGATAATGGAACGGGTTCTTCTCTGTACCTTTGACAGTCTCAATGTATTTAACGCCTGCCAGGGTAAGGTTGAAATGTGCGACATACGGAACCGTAAATATGTCCGTTCCATTAGACAACTGAAGGTATCCTTGCGCTTCTGTTACCGCAGTAACACCTTTTGGAACTGTAATGGTAACCTGCAACTCTTCCTCACCATTCAGTGTAAAAGAGCTCTTGTCCACCGCAACGGATACACCAGGTACCGTACGTGTTGGATTCACGCTTACAGTGTAGTTTCCACCACTGCCATTCAGCGACTCCACTTTGATCGTTTTGCTGATGGTTTTTTCGTCCGTGCTCAGGAAGTTGCCGAAATTGACACTACCTGTAACATTAGGCTTCTCGACAGCCACGCCATTCTCTGTGTATTTCGTAACGTCCAATACTTTAACAAATGCAGCAGGATCAATCGTTTTTACTGCTTGAATACGTCCTGCACCTTGATCAAACACATCGTATTTTGTCGTGTCGAGAACTTTACTATTGTTCATGAGTGCAACTTTGATATCAAAAGGTGTCCAGTCACTGTGCTTCTCAATCAACAGGGCAACCAGTCCAGCAACATGCGGTGTAGCCATACTTGTACCTGATTTACGATCATAAGCCTGTGAATAATCTGCTCCAGGCTCGTCCTTGCCATAGGCAGGAACTGTAGAGAGAATGCTGGTACCCGGTGCAACTACATCCGGTTTGATATCCAGAGTCACCTTGGCTGGTCCGCGGGAGCTGGATGCATTCATTTCATCGCCAGCCGTTTGACCTTTAATAAAGTCACTGAAGCTTACTTCAACACGTTGACCGGCATCCAGTTCAGCCTTGATACTTTCTCCATCTTCCTTCGACATGCTCAAGGTTGGAATAAGTTCAAAATTATCTCCCAAACTTACGCCGATCGGGCCTGGAATATTGTTATATACGATAATAGCAACTGCACCAGCAGCTTTGGCATTGGCTACTTTCTCCACAAATGCCAGCTCACCGCGCTGAACAAAAGCCACTTTGCCTGTAAAATCCTTGCCTTCAAAGTCGGTCGCTTTACCCAACCCTGCAAATACCAGCCCATATTGATCTGTCAAAACGGATTCCGGATCTGCCGACAGGCTCCAGCCCATCACATCAAGTCGGTACACCGACTCAGTAACAGCCTGTGGATTTGGCTCTGTTCCAGTTGGAGCAGTAGCAGGCTCTTCTTTCACAGGTGCAACCTCTGGAGAGGTTTCGACTGGTGCCGAAGGTGATGCTGGTTGAACACCCTCTTCGGATTGGCTGGCTTCCACATCTAAAGCTGTAGCATCAGCAGACGCTGTTCCAGACAATGCCGCTTCGTTTGTTGATGAAGCTTCTTCGCTTGTCGCGTCTTCCGATGTCGCTGATGGTTCGCCTTGAGCCGGAACTTCAGACGTATCCGTACCCGGTGCTGTTCCCAGTTCAGGAGATGGCTCAACTTCGGGGACAGGTTGTTCTTCAGGAAGTATACCTTTACCTTCCTCACCAATCCAGAAATGAGTGTTGGCTGTAATGGTTTGGCTAGGACCTGTGGAGTTACCTACAGTGATGGCCATAGCCGATGCCCCTGGGGAGCCCAATGTATAGCGGTTAGGACCACTGTTACCACTCGCCACAACTGCTGTCACGCCAGACAACATAGCATTGTTAAGAGCAACCGACGTAATATAACTCGGATCATTGGCAGCGTTACCCAGCGAGAGATTGATTACGTCCATACCATCAGCAACGGAACGATCAATTCCCCCTAGTACCCATGAGGTTTGTCCACTGCCATAGGGTCCAAGAACACGATAGGCATAGATATCAGCTTCGGGAGCAACCCCGACAATGCCGTATTCTCCTGCTTCACGAGCTGCAATTGTACCCGCTACGTGAGTACCATGGGAAGTATAATACGCGCTTCCGGTTTCATTGAATTCCGGTTGACCCGAAGCCTTCCATTCTTCATGCGTCGTTTCGTAAGGATCATTGTCATTTCCTACGAAATCCCATCCACCTTTGTAGGCTTCTTGCAAATTAGGATGCTCATAATCGATTCCCGTATCAATAACACCAACTTTGACACCTTTTCCTTTGTATCCCAGATTCCATACTTCAGGGGCGCCAATAAATGGTGCAGTATCTTTCATATAAGGGTTTACTTCATCTGTTTCCGGGGCTACGGTAATTTCAAGGTCAGGGTATACACTGACTACGCCCGGTATGCGAAGCAACTGTCCCAATTGGTTACCCTTAAGTTCGATGGCTACACCATTGAGGGCATATGCGTAATTTTCCAATACTTCGTGTTTGATTTTATTCTGAGTGAGGCTATGTACAAATGACTGTTGTTGTTGTTCGACTTGTGTCACAGCCTTTGTTTCCATAGAGGAGGTAAAAGATTTTCCTGAGAGGGTAGATTCGCCTTGCGCAACAGCAACTGGTTTATTGGAGAGCTCAACAATTACTCTTGTTTTCTCTCCCCCAAGACCTTCCAAGCTCTTGTCCAAAAATGGATCTGCTGCAAGCTTTCCTTCCCGCTGGGCAAGAATCTCTCTCCATTGTGTGGCTTCGGCCTTGCTTAGCGAATTCTCAAGCTGGACACTTACAGGAGCGGCTCCGGCCGCTGGCATGATGATAGAAAAAGTCATTAGGATACTTAACAATATGGATATCAATCGTTTATTCAAGGCTATGCCCCTCCTTCTCAATATAAAAATACCTCACCAATTGCTTGGGTCCTGCTATGACAAGTACTGCAATACCTGTGACAACTCACCGCCCTATCTGCAAGAAGATTGACCCTTGGTAAATTATTCTACTAAAATAGCACATTTTCCTTCTAAATAATTACAAATATGATATCAAAATTACTTATATGGTTCTTGAGTAAGAGAAAAGCGTGAAATTGTATTTATTTGTCGATTGAATATTTCAATTTTTAAAATACGGCATAGGAAAAAAGACCAAGAGCCTCTTCATTATGAAAGAGATTCCTAGTCTAATTTTGATTAATGGATTTCATGAAAAATATGCTATTAATTCATTTAACAAAGATACATCTTTTAATTATTTAACTGCGCGGCTTCACTGCTTCAATTCGAAGACGCTTATAATCGGCATAGATTGCATCTTCTTTCCAGAGCTTCGGCACAACGATTTGGCTCGTTTCACGACAGATTCTCCGAATTTGCTCCTGACTCAACCCATCAAAATAGTCCCCTCCAAAATGAGCCAACCAGCCCTCTATACCCTGTTCACCATCCGCCAGTCTGGTAGGACGGTCATAGTGGTAGGCCTGTCGAACTAAAACCAGCTAATGTTTGTCAAGCATTTCTTGTTGGATGAGTTCTTTTTTCGTGTTATACTTTTTCCGACCAACACGAATAACCTCCACTGCTAT
>NZ_FOBD01000026.1 GCF_900109515.1 Paenibacillus sp. OK003
TGCTGATGCCATTTTTTTCGGCTACTGATGCTTTTCCTAAGGAGAATTTCCAATTCAACACATTTAGGAGCTTGACATCATACCGCTGGACTTCTCAACATGTATTTTAGTATAGATAAGCTTTCAAAAAACATTTTAGAACGATCATTCTCAATATTACAAAAAAACAGTTAGATCTAACTTGCTATTTAGAATAGCATTTCTAGAACGAACAGTAAAGAATTATTTTCTGTCTATAAAATATGTTGTTGTGGGAATGAAGAACTATCGTTTTTCCAGACATGCGATACAAGTTCTTTATAACGTTAACAGAATAAGAACCTGTATCACTAAAACAAATCAGCCTTTGTGGAGACAACTCCCTCTTTGCCATCCAAGGTGTAACTCCACTTTCAATCTAAAACGGATAATGTCATATCCATAATATTTGTTAATTTTTGCTGATCCGTAGTGGTCTTAACCAACGTACGTATCCCCACCCATGCATTCATCAAATAATGAGAAATAACTACAGGATCAATGTCAGCCTTGATTTCACCCTTTTGCTGGCCTTCCAGAACAAGGTTTCTCAAGAATTCCTCTGTTCGCAAGTAACTCTCATTAACCAAGGATGCAACTTCAGGATCCAATACGCCCAGTTCTACGCCTGAGTTTACAAGAAAACATCCTAAAGGTTGTCCTTCATTTCTTATTGTTGACTCAAACAATGCTCGAATGATCTCTTTGATTGGTTTTTGTGTATCAATCAGAAAGCTCATTTTGTTGGTCTGCTTCGTTTCATATCGTTCAAGAGCTTTCATAAACAGAGCATGCTTATCCCCAAATGTATCATAGATACTTCTGCGGTGAATGCCCATAAATCCAACCAAATCCTGCATTGAAGTTTTCTCATATCCTTGGGCCCAGAACAATTGTATGGCTTTATCTAATACTTCATTAACTTCAAATTCTTTGGATCTTGCCATCCTCATCACCTCGAATCATCATTATACATTGGAGTGAACCATCGGCATACTAAAAATGAACAAGTGCATAGATTACAGGGATGACATGCGCAAAAGAAGATTTATTTTTTCACAACGTCATCCATGGCTTGAACAGCTAATTCGAATGCCTTGATTCTTCTTCTTAAAAGCGTCTTTTGAGGGCTGCCCGCTTTGGACTTATTATAACTGTTCTCAAGTGATGGGAATAATCCAATCAGAACATTTCGAGCTTCTGCTAACTCTTCCTTGGTGTACTGATGAGCTTCTTGATTCCAAACCGTTTCCAGCATTGCCAAACCAATGTTTAAGGCATTGAGTCGTTTATTTAATAAAGTAGTGTTATTCCCTTTCTGAGTCAAATTAGTCAAGGCGTTTTCGGATTTGCGTATGGTCGATTGGAAAGCTTGAATGGATAGCAATTTTTCTTCTTCTGATACATTTTCCATGTAGTGCTAACCTCTCCTTTTCTCATGCATACAACTAATTTACATTTCCCGCGAGGTGCGATCAATAATATAACGGGCAAAAACTACCGCAGGTTTCAATGTTAACTGTCTTTTTCACCGTAGCAGATGGATAAATTAAAAATCCCGCCCTAGACATTTTGTCCAGAACGGGACGTACATGTTAAATTAATCGTTTGCGTTTTCCTTGGTCAACAGCTTCAATTCAGCAGGGATTGATTTTTCTACCTGCTTGCCGCTCAGCACATCCAGAGCAGCTTGCACCGCCAGCTGGCCAATCAGTACGGGCTGCTGAGCGACTGTTGCTGTCAACTTTCCGTCCTTAATGGATTTGATCGCATCATCATTGCCGTCAAATCCAATCACGGGAATGTCTTTACCAGAACTTTGGATCGCTTCGATCGCCCCCAATGCCATCTCGTCGTTATGGGCAAATACCGCCTGCACGTCAGGATTGCCCTGCAGCAGATTCTCCATCACATTCAAACCTTTGGAACGATCAAAATCGGCAGACTGCTTCGCAACCACATTAAGTTTTTGGTCAGCAATCTCGTGGAAACCTTTCCCCCGCTCTCTTGTTGCGGAAGCTCCGGGTACACCCTCAAGTTCAATCACTTTTGCTCCCTCGCCAAGCTGTTTTACGAAATATTCCGCCGCCATTTGTCCACCTTTGACGTTATCGGATGCGACCAATGCTGCCACGTCGCCTTTGTCTGCGGAACGGTCCAATGTAATTACTGGAATACCCACGCTATTGGCCGATTGAACAGCCGTTGAGATTGCCGCGGAATCCGCAGGGTTAATCAGCAGAGCATCCACGCCCTGTTGAATCAGGTCGTCCACATCATTGGTTTGTTTGGCTGAATCATTCTGAGCGTCAACCACGATGACCTGAATTCCTTGTTTTTTGGCTTCCGCAACGACTCCGTCCTTGAGGGAAACAAAGAATGGATTATTCAACGTGGAAACTGACAGGCCGATTTTTTTCTGTCCATTGCTTCCGGCAGAGTCGGGCTTAGCCCAACCCGGAGGCTCCAGAGAGCATCCTGCCAGAACGATCATCATTACGCTTACAAGCAATATGGTTAGTTTTTTCATGTTCGCTTCTCTCCTTAAGCCGTTTTCTTGCGGTCCAGCAGGACAGCGATGGCAATAACGACACCTTTTACAACCATTTGATAAAACGAGTTCACTCCGAGCAGGTTCAAACCATTGTTCAACACGCCGATAATCAGCACCCCAATCAGTGTGCCTACGATCCGTCCTCTACCACCTGATAGGCTTGTTCCACCCAGAACAACAGCAGCAATAGCATCCAGTTCATATGAAGTACCAGCCGTTGGCTGTGCCGAATTCAGACGAGAAGTCAGGATCGCGCCTGCCAGCGCTGACAGCATACCTACCAGGGAGTAAATCATGATTTTTACGCGATGCACTTTAATGCCTGAGATGATAGATGCTTTCTCATTGCCACCAAGCGCGTACGTTTTACGGCCGAAAGAAGTTTTGTGCAAAATCGTCCACAGAATGACGAAAGTAATGAGCATTGTGATTGCTGGAACCGGTATGCCTAGCATATAACCACGACCGAACAGTTGGAACAGCAGGCTATCACCCAATCCGGTAATCGGATTACCGTTCGTATATACCAGCGTCAATCCACGGAACACCGTCATCGTCGCCAATGTAGCAATAAATGGAGCCATCTTGCCTTTTGTTATCATAAGTCCGTTCACCATACCCATGACACCGCCGAGCGCAACCCCGATAATGATCGACAGAATCGGATCCAGGCCAGATAGCATCATATTGGCTACAAAGGCGCTAGATAAAGCCAGAATGGAGCCCACCGACAAGTCGATGCCACCTGTCAGAATGACAAATGTCATGCCAAAGGCAATCAGAGCGTTAATCGAAACCTGACGCAATAGATTTAATATATTAAGCGGTTCCAAAAAGCTTGGATTCAATACCGACACGATGATAATCAGAATGATCAGTCCGAGCAACGGACCTAATTTCTGTGTTAGATTCGTCAAGCGGAAACCGCTTTTGGCGGGTTGGTTTTCCTGCAAAGTTGTCATATCATTGTCCCCCTGTAGCCAATGTCATAATGTTTTCCTGTGTTGCCTCTTCTTTTGCCAGTTCACCGCTAATGCGTCCCTCATGCACAACCGCGATTCGATCGCTCATGCCAAGCACTTCAGGCAGCTCGGAAGATACCATAATGATGGCAACTCCGCGGTCAGTCAGCTCGTTCATTAACTGATAAATCTCTCGTTTGGCACCAACGTCCACGCCCCGTGTCGGCTCATCCAGGATGAGCACACTTGGGCCAATGCCGACCCATTTGGCGATAACCACCTTCTGCTGGTTGCCCCCTGACAGGTTTCGTGCTGCCGTCTCAGAGGACTGCGTCTTGATTTGCAAACGTTTGATGAGCGTATCTACGAATTCCTGTTCTTTCTGAGTCGAGATGAACCCCTTACTTGAGAAGCTGAACAGATTGGGTAAAGCCATGTTCTCGCGAATGGAGAAATCTAATACCAAACCTTCATCTTTCCGGTCTTCCGTAATAAATCCAATTCCATGTTTAACCGCGTCGGCAGGCTTCCGAATATGAGCCTTTTTGCCTCGAATCATAATTTCGCCACCGTCCAGAGGCTCCAAACCGAAAATCGACCGCATGATCTCTGTCCGTCCCGAACCCATCAGCCCGGAGAACCCGAGGATCTCGCCTGCTCTCACCGTAAAGTTGATATTTTGGAACAATCCTTTGCTGCTTGCGTTCCTTACTTCCAGGACCACTTCACCATACGAAGGATTGCGTGCCGGATATCGTTCCGTAAGTTCCCGTCCGACCATCTTCCGCACCACTTCGTCAAAACTGGTCTCCGGGATCGCCTTGGTATCTACCGTTTTACCGTCACGCATGATCGTAATCCGGTCGCAAATGGTGAAAATCTCCTCCATCCGGTGCGAGATATATACGATGGAAACACCGTTTTCCTTAAGCGAAGTGATCACGCCGAACAACTTCTGAATCTCCCGCTCCGTAAGCGCCGCCGTGGGCTCATCCATGATGATTACTTTGGCGTCGGTCATCAGTGCTTTGGCAATTTCAATCATTTGCTGCTGACCGACAGAACATTCCCCGGCAGGACGATCCAGCGGAATCTGTACGGAAAGCTTGGCAAACTGCTCAGTGGCAAGCGCTCTCATTTGTCTTGAATTAAGCAATCCAAAAGACGAAGTTATTTCCTTACCTATGAAGAGATTATCAAGCACCGTCATTTCCGGCCAAACGTTTAACTCTTGGTGGATAAAAGCAAGCCCCATCTTCTCAGCTTCCTTCGGATTGGCAAAATAGGTTTCTTTGCCGTCAATGGAGATGGTTCCCTGATCCCGCCCATGAAGACCGATCAAAATGTTCATTAGCGTGGATTTTCCAGCCCCGTTCTCTCCCATCAGGGCATGAACCTCGCCTTCTTTCAGTTCGAAATCAACCCCGCTTAGCACTTGGTTGGTGCCAAACGCTTTATATATGTCTTGCATCTGAATAAGCATGATACCGTCCCCCTTTTAACCGAAAATGACGCCCGATTGTAAAATGCAATTGGCATACGGCGTAGCTTCGCCCGTACGAATGACGACTTTGGCATTCCGGGTCAACGCCTTGAATTGTTCATGACTGATGGAAACGTCAATGGCTTCATCGCCAAATTTCTCGGTCATATATTGCAAAGCTTCTGGATTCCCTGCCTGGATCTCTGCTGCCAGAATCACTTTCTCAACGACCATATCGTCCGCAATAAGCTCCACGATTTCTTGAAAACTGGGTGTCCCCAGTTTCAGGGACAAATCGATTTTGAGCACCCCTTCTGGAACCGGAAGGCCAGCATCCGCGATGACAATCATGTCCGTGTGACCCAGATCAGATAATACCTTGGAGATGTGACTGTTCAATATACCCTGCTTCTTCATTTAAGGCTTTCCTCCACTTCATCCCGTGTTGGCATGCCTCCTTGTGCGCCGAACTTGGTCACAGATAGCGATGCAGCCCGGTTGGCGAATCTAATGCTGTCTTGTAGCGGTTTTCCTTCCGCCAGAGCGACCGCAAATGCGGCGTTAAACGTATCACCTGCTCCGGTTGTATCCACTGGTTCCACTTTATAAGTAGGTACAACGATCTCCTGTTCGCCGTCAAAATATCTAACTCCGTTGCTGCCCTCCGTAATAAACAACTTGTTTGGATATTTGCGCAGCGCCTCTGCCGGAGTCATGCCCTGAAACAATATCTCGGCCTCATGCTCGTTCGGCGTGATATAAGCAGCTTTGTCGATGACCTCATCCGGTACTTTTCTCGCTGGCGCTGGATTCAATAACAGCGGAGTTCCGCTTTGGGAGCAAATCTCGCTGACACGAACAACGGTTTCCTCCGGGATTTCCTGCTGAATCAGTACGATATCTGCACGTTGGATCACTTCTGCCGCTTCATCGACATAGGCTGGTGTAACTTCACGATTTGCCGCTTCAACCACCACGATACTATTATCACCTTCAGCCAGCACGATATGAGCCGTACCGCTCTCCATATGTGTAACCGGTTTCACATTCTGCGTATTTACACGATTTGCTTTGAAATTATTTAAAATGGCTGTACCAAAAGTGTCATCGCCCACCCGGCCGATCATGGAAACGTCGGCCCCCAGCCTTGCGGCAGCAACTGCCTGATTGGCTCCTTTGCCGCCAGGAACTGTTTTGAAGCTGTCGCCAAGGACGGTTTCACCCGCCCCAGGCCGTTTTGAGGAAGTGACAACCAGATCCATGGAGCTGCTGCCAATTACGCATATTTTAGCCATCTGAATTCACCTTTCTTGTTGTGCCCCGTTCAATGAAACTGACTGGAAGCTGTATGTGTTTGTTTTCGATTGGAGCTTGTTCCACCAGTTTGATAAGCAAACCGGCAGCTTCCCTTCCCATCTCGTATGCCGGTTGGCGAATGGTCGACAATGCCGGTGATAGCAGGCTGCTCATCGGGATATCGTCGAAGCCGATAATTTGCATATCCTCCGGAACTTTTTTACCGATTCGCAATGCCTCGTGCAATACCGCCATAGCTGCGATGTCATTACTTGCAATGACTCCGTCGGTATCGCCGTACTTGCTAAAAAGCTCATCCGCCCATAACCCAACATCGTTAAAGGAAAAGGATGTCGTTTGGATTACGCGGTAATCCAGACCAGCCTGACGTATGCTCTCGATTGCGCCTTCAAAACGATCCTGTGCAGGTTTGATATGTGCCGGTCCCTGCATAACCGTAATTCGGCGACTTCCACGCTTGATAATCTCCCGTGCAGCCAGACGTCCACCCTCTCTGCCATCCGCAAATACGGAGGGACTGTCCAGAGGTGTTCTGTCCAGAAACACCACAGGGATCTTCAAGTTCTCATATATTGAAGAATGAGGGTAATTCGTTGAAGAGATTACGCCGACTACATTATTCTGGATAAAAGTCTGGATGTAATCCTTTTCCTTCTGTTCATCCTCATCACTATTTCCGAAAATCAATCTGAAATCCTGCTCCTGCATCCGGTCCTCTACGCCGCGTGCAAGCTGCGGAAAGTAAGGGTTTGCAATATCGGGTAACAGCAGGCCAATCAATTTGGACTTACGCTTGTATAAAGAGCGGGCCACCTCATTGGGAGAGAAGTTAAGCTGCTTGACCGCCTCCTCCACTTTCTTGCGAGTGTCCGCATGAACATAACCTCTTTCATTAATGACCCTTGATACAGTGGCTACTGAAACGCCAGCCAAATTAGCTACATCTTTAATTGTTGTCATGAACGTTCACTCCTATGTGTGTAACCGGTTACAGATATGAAAATATCATATTTTTTTCAGTTTGACAATCCTTTTATTACTGGAAATTTATCCAAGTCACCAGAAAGAGACCAGATTAAAGTTGCATTATTATGCCCTAGCATCTTCACGAGCTGATCAATATATTCCATCAAAATTAAACAACTTCCTTCGACGGTGGACTGTAACCTGGATACTAAATCAATGCGCGGCATGGTTATAATAGAACTTTAAGATACATGTTCTAGCTGAGCACTGCTTGCTATAAATTCGACCTATCCATTAGAGTAGATATTGGAGGTGTACATCATTGAAATTTAACGAGTATATTATAGGCAAGTCCTATAGAACCCATTCTATTCAATTGTCAAAGAAGGATATTATTGATTTTGCGAAAATTTATGATCCTCAATATATGCATCTAGATGAAGCCAAAGCCAAAGAAGGCCGGTTCGGCAGCCTCATTGCTTCGGGTATGCAGACGATGAGCACATCCTTCAAGCTTTGGGTGGAACTCGGGATATACGGAGAAGATGTTGTCGCAGGAACGGGTATGAATAATATAAAGTTTATCAAACCTGTGTTTCCAGATGATGAAATTAGTGTTCTAGCCGAAGTAATTGAATTGTCTTCAAGAAGGAGCAGTGGTGGAATTGTTACCGTGCTGCTGACTACTTTTAATCAAAACGATGAAAAGGTCTTTCAAGCAGAATTGAGTGCTCTGATTAGTAATTGAATTTGGGCCAGCTACTTAAATGAGTGATCCTCATTACACATGAGCCTGTTGTGTCCAGCGATTCACTGGCTTACTTAGGCCCAAATGCTGCCGCAGCGGATCACCACCATATTCAGAACGAATAACCGGAAGAACCGATCCACTTGGCAAAACCTTCTACGGTCATCTGCTCGGTACGCGCCTTGTTCAGCATAGAAGCAAAACGCTCCTTGCGCTCAATCTGGTCCAAAATGTCAGGAAACGGATCACTCAGCTTATGCTGTGACCAGTTTGACGGATTCAATAAATTGCTCGGCTTTCTGATATCGGTCCGTATGACTGAGCAAACGGAAGCGGTTCGTAAAATTGTTCGATTGCCCGTCACTCGTCGAAGTCACTACGTTCCAGGCCGCACGGCCACCACTGATATGATCCAAAGTGGCAAGTGTGCGGGAAACATGAGGATGTTTGAACATTTTCCAATCAACAGGGCTGGCGTCCTGCTTCGGATTGAAGCGCCACCCCGCATAGTGGCAGCCTTTAGGTTCAAGAAATAACGCCAAATGCATGGATTTGGTCACGTAATAATCACTCCTTTTGCTCTGCTTTTTTCCAACTAATTTATATGCAGTAGAAAAGGTTTATAGATCAATCAATATAATTGATGGCATTGATGGACACTTTCCCTAAAAATATCGTTATTTCGTGAAACTTCCTCCAAAGAAATTCCATGAATTTCCGAGGGCTTGAATATCCGCCAAACCTTTCTGTATCAGCCTTTGTCAGACGTCTTGAAAGAGCTTCGGAACCTTCAACGAAGGCAGCGCTTACAACCATCCAAAAAAAGGGTTGATAAATGAGAAACCATCCACTATGATATTGTCATCAGTCCGGATAATAAAGTTAAAGCACTTTAACTTTCAATTACATAACATCATATGAAACCTTTTATTTATGGGAAACTAAACTTTGAAAGTTAAAGCGTTATAACTTTAAATTCAATAGAAAGGTTGGTGTTTATGTGACCCATCGCGAAAGCCGGCGGCAGACATTTTACATGTACCTCTTTATCTCTCCATGGCTTATCGGTTTCTTCGTGTTTGCCTTGTATCCGATTCTGTCATCCCTTTATTACAGCTTCACGGACTATGACATTATCCACCCGCCGAAATATGTCGGACTCGCGAATTACAAAGAAATGTTTCAAAATGACCTGTTTTGGAAATCTGTTGTCGTAACGGTGCGCTATACCTTTATCAGTGTACCGATCCAGCTGCTGCTGGCACTTGGATTTGCTCTCCTGCTCAATGCGAAAATACCGTTCCGCGGATTTTTCCGCACGGCCATGTATTTTCCGAGCATGGTATCCGGCGTCGCCATGTCCTTGCTGTGGTACTGGATTTTCAACCCATCTATCGGTCTGTTCAATTACGTGCTGTCCTGGTTCGGCATTAGTGGCCCAGCCTGGCTCATGAGCCCCGATTATGCGCTTTACGCTCTGATGATTATGTCCTTCTGGACGGTGGGCTCAGGCATGATTTTGTTCCTTGCGGGACTTCAGGGCGTTCCTTCAAGCCTCGTGGAAGCCGCCAGGCTTGACGGTGCGGGACGCTTCCGCATTTTCCTGAACGTTACGCTGCCCATGATTTCACCGGTACTTTTGTTCCAGCTGATTATGGGCGTCATTGATTCCTTCCAAGTATTTACGCAGGCGTATGTAATGACCCAAGGGGGTCCAAACTACTCGACCTGGTTCTACGTTTACAACCTGTACACCAGCGCCTTCAAGGAATACAGAGCGGGCTACTCCTCGGCACTCGCTTGGGTACTGCTGATCGTCGTCATGGCGTTTACAGCGCTTATTATCAAACTCTCGAACCGTTATGTTCACTATGAAGGAGGCGGACGCAAATGAGTACGATTCCGACTGCCGGCCCAGGGGCTTCACCTTCTGTGAATAAACGCCGGCGCAAAATCGATGCGGTTAGCATTGCCAGCTTCATTGCCCTGGTGGTCACCACCTTTCTCATGCTCCTCCCTTTGTTTTTCATGGTCTCTACCTCACTGAAATCGAAGAAGGAACTGCTGACGTTTCCTCCGACCTTTCTGCCGGAGTCCTGGCAGTGGAGTAACTACAGAGAAATTTTCAACACGCTGAACTTCGGTCAAATGTATATGAACAGTCTCATTATCGGCATTTTGACTGTTGTCGGCACCCTGTTTTCGTCGGCGCTTGCAGGCTATGGCTTCGCCAGATATCGGGGCAAGGGCAGCAACTTGTGGTTCATGCTCATGCTCAGCACCATGATGCTTCCATATCCAGCGATTATGATTCCACAGTTCATTCTCTTTTCCAAGCTGAACTGGATCGATACCTTCCTGCCGCTGATTGTCCCTGCGTTTTTCGGTTCAGCATACAACATCTTTTTGCTGCGACAGTTCTTTACCACGCTGCCGGATGAGCTGTTTGACGCCGGACGTATCGATGGCTGCAGCGAGTTCCGGATGTGGCGACAGATTGCTTTGCCTCTGTCTGGTCCAGCACTTGCAACCGTTGCGATCTTTGCCTTCATCTACAGCTGGAATGACCTTTTGACACCTGTGCTCTATTTAAGCTCATCAGATAAGTTTACGCTTCCGGTCGGTATGTCTTCCTTCACATCTTCGCGTTTTCGAATTCCGCCGTGGCATCTGCTCATGGTCGCCTCCGTACTCGCCATGCTGCCGATCGTGACCCTGTTTGCGATAGCCCAGAAGCGGTTTGTGGAAGGAATTGTACTTACAGGCATCAAGTAAAGACTCCGCCGCAGGGGCGGCAAAAAACTTGAATATATGGGGGACTGTAGTTCATGAAAACGATAAGGATCAAAAAGTCTTTTACACTTTTGCTTGCGACCAGCATGCTCGTCGTATTGGCTTTGTCCGGCTGTAGCGGCGGCAAATCAGCGGGAGATGTCGTACCTGGTAACGATGGCGATAGCGCTAACTCAGGTGGGCAAGTAACCATAACGCACTACACCATCGATTCCGAGGATCGCACCTTTATTGAAAAGCTCGTTCCGGATTTTGAAGCCCAACATCCGAATATTAAGGTGAAAATCGAGAAAGCTCCTTACGAGCAGTTCGACAGTAAACTTCAAACGCTGATTGCCGGGGGCAAATCACCTGATGTCACAAGTCACTATGGTTACGGCGGTTTTGCGGAGTATTACAACAAAGACATGCTGCTCGACATGAACGACATTATCAAGGAAGACGGGTTTAAAGCTTCCGACTACAGCATCCCGGATGACCTCATGAAAATCTATACCGTCAAAGACCATGTCTACGGTATCCCGGTCAACATGTACGTCTCTCTGATGCTCTATAACAAAGACATGTTCGACGCTGCCAACGTTCCTTATCCTCCAAGCGATTACGAGGACAAGAGCTGGACGTTTGACAAAATGGTCCAAGACGCGAAGCAAATGACGCATGTATCCATTGATATTGCCAAAACCCAATATGGCGTTGACTTCACATGGTCCGAGCGCGATATGCGCCCGCTTTATTTTGGAGCCGAACCCTACTCCGAGGATACCTGGACCAACGGCGGTGTACCATCCGAGACTCATTTCGATTCGCCGGAAGTCATCGCAGCCTATAACAAGCTGTTCAACTTGATCCTCAAAGATAAAGTGTCTCCGACAACGGAATGGAGCAAAAGCGTAGCGGGGCAAAACGGCGATGCCTTCGTAACCGGCAAGGTCGGTATGACCGTCAGCGGCTCATGGAGCCTTGCGGGCTCCAATGATTTCCCTTTCAAGGTTGGCGTTGCTGCAGTGCCTGCTGGCGGCAATGACAAGGTACGCAGCGTGCTGTTCGTCGATCCGCTCTTGATTCTGAAGGGCTCCAAGCATCCGAAAGAAGCTTTTGAATGGATCAAATATCTCGTCAGCGACGAAATTCAGGAAAAATCCATCGAACTGAGCGGTGGCAACCCTCCTGTAAATACGAAGGCAGCCGAATCCTATTACAAGCATTTTGATGGTATCGATCCAGCAGATGTGAAGAAGGTTTACGAAGGTGCTGTAAAATACGGATTTGAATCCTATAACCACCTGATCACCCACTATTCTCAGATCAACGACATGTTCATCAACGAGATGCAGCCGATTGATACCGGACACAACACCGTTGAAGAAGTGATGCCGACGATTCAGAAAAAGGTCATGGAAATTATCAATCGTTAACGCTAGAGTTGTGCCGTCCCGCAAGGGGCGGTGCATCTATCAAATTAGCTTCGCGGCTAAGCCTCCGTACATGTATACTAATGTTAAGTCAATATAAAGTACGGAAAATCTGCCGCAAGGAGAGTAAACAATGAAGGTTAGTATATTTGATGTTGCAAAGAAATCAGGTTTATCCGTTGTAACGGTTTCTCGGGTACTCAATGGTGCTGAATCCGTTCGTGAGAAAAATAGACAAAAGGTGCTCGACGCGATTAAGGAGCTCGATTATTATCCCAACGCTGCTGCGCGCAGTTTAGCTCGCGGCAAAACAGGAATCGTCGGATTGATTATGACCACGCTTCAGGACTCCTTCTTCGACACCGTCGTTAAAGAGCTGAACGAAGTGCTTTCACTTCACGGCTATTTTCTTGCCGTTTCGGTCTCTACGGGCATTGGCTCGGATGGAAGTCATTACCTGATTCAAGAGGACCGGGTGGACGGACTTATTCTGCTCTCACCGATAGAAGAGGATAACTACATTGTGGAACTGAAGCGACGCAATATTCCTTATGTGCTGATCGACAATCAGAAACCGGAGAACGATGCTTTTTCGGTAACTATCGATAACTACAAAGGCGGCTATGCCGCTACGAAGCACCTGCTTGATCTCGGCCATACCTCCATTGCGCACATCAGCGGAGACGACATGTTCCGCAGTACGAAAGAGCGCCGCAACGGTTTCCTGGAGGCACTTAAGGAAAAAGACCTTACTCCGTTCGACATGATTACAGGCGATTTCGAAATCGATTTTGGTTATGACATCTGCCGCAAATGGCTGAGGGAAGGACGTCTTCCCTCCGCAGTGTTCGCGGGCGATGACCATATCGCGCTTGGGGTCGTGAACGCCCTTATGGAAAAAGGCATCAAGGTGCCTGAACAGGTAGCTATCGTCGGCTATGACGATCAGTATATTTCATCCAAGCTGCACCCCCATCTGACAACGGTCCGGCAGCCTGCCGACCGCATTGGGGTCGCCGCTGCGGATATGCTGTTGAAACGCATGGACGGTACGATGAAACGCGGGGCTAATGTAAGGATCGATCCTGAACTCATCGTGAGAGAATCTACTGGATCACCAACAAAAGGTACGACCGGATAAAAAATATAACCTTATATATAGGAGTGACGACCATTGGCTTACTACTTGGGAATCGATGGGGGAGGAACAAAAACATACGCCCTGCTGACCGATGACTTCGGCAATGTGCTTGGCAAAGGCATGGGCGGCAACGGCAATCACCAGATTGACCGCGCCTTGGCCGCACAAAGCATACGGGAAGCTGCAGAAGGAGCTCTAAACGAGGCAGGACTGCGGATTCATGAAATCTCCCACACCTATTTCGGACTTGCGGGCGCAGACCGGAAGGTAGATTACCGAATCCTGCACCCTCTGGTTCAAGGAATCGGATTCACCCAGAACTACTCGATTAACTGTGACACGATGATCGGTCTGCGCGCAGGCACGAACCGGCCTTACGGGGTCGCGCTGATCTGCGGCACAGGCACCAACTCCGCAGGCCGCAATCCGGCAGGAGAACATATACAGGTCGGCGGTTTTGATTATATGTACGGTGATTTCGGCGGTGGCGGTTCCCTCAATATTGAGGTGTTCCGCTCTGTCATCCGTTCTTGGGACGGCCGTGAGCAGCCAACGCTCCTGACTCCCCTGCTGCTTAACTTCCTTGGATACGACAGTGTCAGCGATATGTTCGATGACTTTCAGGATCACGGCAAGCATGTGCCTGTCCATGTAGCAAAGCTGCTATTTGAAGCTGCCGCAGAGGACGATGCCGTAGCTCTGGAAATTCTGAACCGTCAAGGCGTAGAGCTTGGCAAATCAGCGGCTGCGGTGATCCACAAACTTGGAATGGAAAAGGACGCCTTTGACGTTATACTGGCAGGAAGTCTGCTAACAAGGGGAGATCGTGGCTGGATTCGCAGCAAAATTGAACAGACTGTTGCAACCATCGCTCCGAATGCGACCATCGTAACGTTGGCCACCGAGCCTGTTGTCGGTGCCTTATGGTCTGCTATGGATGCGGCTGGACATGCGGTAAGCCAGGATGTATATGACAAAATGCGGGCCTTCCGTGACTTCGAACATATCAAGCAAACCACAAGATAAACGTCTATAAACACTATCATTACAAAAAATTCATAAAAGACTGGAGTGTGCAAAATGGCATACGAACAAGGACTGAAAATAGCGGTAATCGGCGGTGGATCTTCCTATACTCCGGAGCTCGTTGAGGGGTTCATCCTTCACCATGCCGAGCTTCCGGTACGTGAGCTGTGGTTGGTCGATATTGAGCCGGGACAGCGCAAACTGAATATTGTCGGCAACTTGGCCAAACGCATGGTGGAGAAATCGGGTCTGCCCATTGAAGTACATCTGACGTTTGACCGCCGCGAAGCCATCAAGGGTGCGGACTTCGTAAGCACTCAAATGCGTGTCGGTATGCTTGACGCCCGTGGCCGCGATGAATCCATTCCCCTGAAATACGGCGTGATCGGTCAGGAAACCACGGGTCCCGGAGGCATGATGAAGGCGCTGCGGACGATTCCGGTCCTGCTTGATATCTGCCGTGATATTGAAGAACTCGCTCCTAATGCCTGGCTGCTGAACTTTACGAATCCGGCGGGTATGGTCACGGAAGCCATTCTGAAGTATTCCAACGTTAAAAGCATTGGTCTCTGTAATGCACCGATCGGCCTAATCAAGCAAACCTCAGCCAAATACGGAGTAGAAGCGGACCGCGTCTATGCCGAGTTTGTTGGCCTGAACCATCTCCACTGGATTACGCGTATTGATGTGAACGGAGAAGACAAACTGGATGACATGCTGGCTGATACAGCCGGTTACAGCGCGAAGAACGTGCCTGCACGGGAGTGGAATCCGGAATTCCTGCAATCCCTGCATGCCCTTCCTTCTTATTATCTGAAATACTTTTATATGACCGACGCCATGCTTGAAGAGCAGCTGGAATCCTTACAAACAGGCGGCAACCGTGCGGAAGTGGTTAAACGCGTTGAAGAAGAACTGTTCGAGCTTTACAATGACCCGGACCTGAAAGATAAACCGAAACAGCTGGAACAGCGGGGGGGCGCCTTCTATTCCGAAGCAGCCGTAAACCTGATGCGCTCACTCTACAACGGAACGAATGACATTCAGACGTTGAACGTAGCCAATCAAGGCATCATTAATTTCCTGCCAGACGATGCCAGCATTGAAGTCAACTGCGTGGTCACCAAAACCGGTCCACTGCCCCTGCCGTTGACCAAGGTTCCTCCAATGGCAGTTGGACTGATCCATGCGGTTAAAACCTATGAGCGCCTCGCCATCGATGCTGCCGTGACCGGCGATCGTGGATTGGCCATACAGGCATTGGCTCATCATCCTTTGGTCCCTTCGGTCGAAGTGGCGATTCAGATGCTGGATGAAATGCTCGAAGCCAACAAGGAATATTTGCCGCAGTTCTTTACTGAATCTGCAGCTAAAGCATAATTCGGCTATCATCCATTCGTCCTGATACCATAAGAAAAACGTCTATCGACGTACTTTCACATTAAACGAAACCGCCATATCCCAGGATTTCCTGAGCTATGGCGGTTTGTTGTTTCTAGGCATTTTCCATCTATAAGGCTTTCTTAAATCAATCATTAAATACATTCTCCTAGCTCTCTATCCATAAAAAAAGCAGGCCGGGAGCTAATCTCCCGGCCTGCTTGCATATGAGCAATCTTCGGATTATAAGTTGCTTAGTATGTCCACCAGTTGCCGGACATCACGATCATAGAGAACAGCTTGATGCTATCTTCATAGTAGCCTTCATTGGAGCTGCCGGCCGTTTTGGTCCAGACGGAATTCAGCCAGTTTTGGTTCACGGACGAGGTCATAGCGCTGACACCAAACGGTGCATAGAACGCGCCGCTGCCGCCGGAACCTGTAACCGTGCCGTTGAGTTTATAACCATCCTTTACGTTGCTAGGATTACCGCTTACTTTGGTTGAGATCCAGCTATTCATTTGATTGAGCTGACTGAGTGCCCGGCTGTCACCAGTCATCAGGTAATCCGTTGCGATCCGCCAAGGCGTACGACACGAATTGTAATCGTAGCTGCCGTCGTTCGCCCCTTCCAGAAAATCGGCTGAAGCTGGCTTGTACGTCGAGCCCGACAGAACGACGAAGTCTGGAAGCAATCCGGTTGATGAGCTGTACCCGTTGTATAAGGAGTTGACAATGGTATAGGTTTTGTCGATCACGTTCGCCCATCTGGCATCACCCGTTGCTGCCTGGAACGCCTTCAAGTGATTCAGCATAAAGTCCGATGGACGGGTAGCATTTTTGAACGTATTATCCGTTGCCCAGTCGCCAAGACGCAGCGTCCATTGGGACTGATTTACGTCACTTTGCATGATGGCATTGATAATGTCCTTGCCGGCCTGAAGGTAGTTGATACTGCCGCTGCTACCCCACTGCTTGTCCGCAAGCAGGAGCGAATAAGCAATGTCCATGTCTCCATCCGTGGCCGAGTCGGCGCCTTCAATGTTCTGGAAGCTGCTGTTTTGTTTCCATGCCATCAATTTCGAATTATTGGCGCTCGGATGCGCTTTATAATATTGATAAAGTCCGTCGAAATAGGTCTGCGCATTGCCGTCATAACCGGCCATTATAACCGTTGCCAGCATTCCGTACCCGTGTGCCTCAGATACGGTATCCCCGTTGGACTGATACTTCACATAATACTTGCCTGTGCCCGCCGTTTTCAGATAAGCCGATTTCCAGCTGTCCCATTTCGCTTTCACGGAGCTATCCATCGCACTTTGCGTAACATGGTTAGGCTTGATCGAGCCGTTGGTATATGTTGTGTGCTGCGGGAACGGCTTGTTCGGAGCGGCGAGAGCGAAACCCGCCGGAATCAGTAGAAAAGCGAGACAACACATCGTAACAGCCTTGCTGCTAAACGAAAATTTCCTGTTTTTTCTCATAAAATTACGCTCCTTTTAGGTCCAAATGGGTCTAGATCCATGACATAACCTTTAAGCCGATAGTGTGTTGCAGCATCTTGATGGTGAAACAATAATTCGTTATTGGCCTAGCGAGTCACAATCACCCCCTCGCTTAAAGTTAAAGCGCTTTAACTTTTAAAACGCTTACATTTATTTTAATTGTTCTTCTAATATTTGTAAATGGGTTTTTCCGAGGCAGCTTCACATTTTCTAGGCGACTCTGGTCTTCTCTTGTTAATGAAATGGGACTTATATTTTTTTATTACAGCTACTTAGCAGTTTGTGATATGGTCAAGTGAGGTGCGATCAGCCCGTACACATATACATATCATGCGAGGAGAAGATTGAAAGTGAATGAGATAAAAGCAATGGAGAAATCGAACAAGTTTAGCGATCCCTTATTTGTAACGCTAGTTGCAAGTATATGTTGCTTATTATGGGGAAGTGCCTACCCGTTTATTAAGCTTGGATATCGTGCTTTTGACATCCTGGCGGAAGATATTCCATCCAAATTTGTATTTGCGGGTTATCGATTTATTTTGGCGGGATTACTGCTCCTATTTCTGTTTCGTGTCATTAGTAAACGGAAATTTGAACTGTCTGGACGACAATTATCAAGCTTAATATTGCTTGGCATGTTCCAGACGGGTCTGCAGTATATGTTTTTTTATGTGGGTGTAGCCAATACAACAGGTGTCAAAGGTTCGATTATGAATGCGACAACGACCTTTTTCAGTGTTGTTCTAGCTCATTTTTTATATAAAAATGATAAACTGAGCAAAAATAAAATAGTCGGCTGTTTGCTAGGATTTATCGGCGTAATTATTGTTAATTTTCACTCCAATCTGCTGGAATTCTCTTTCTCTCTCACAGGTGAAGGTTTCGTTATTATGGCGGCTCTTATTTTTTCCATTACGGCCATTTATGCAAAACACTTAACTGGCTCCATCGACGTCCTGGTTATTACCGGAGTTAGCCTGTTTGTCGGCGGATTGGCACTCACCCTATTGGGACTCCTGCTTGGCGGTCGGGTTACGCATTTTACACTTGAATCAACAGGCATCTTGATGTATTTAGTTTTACTTTCATCAGCCGCATTTTGCTTGTGGAATCTGCTTCTGAAATACAACAAAGTGGGGAAAGTATCTGTGTATAACTTCCTTATCCCTGTCTTTGGTGCGTTGCTATCGGCGTTGTTTTTGGGAGAAACGATTATGGAACTCAAAAATCTAATCGCATTGCTGTTCGTGTCGATTGGTATTTATATGGTCAATCGCGTAAGCTCTCGAAAGTTCTCAAATACCCTCGAATCGTAGTTCAAAAAGAAAAGAAAAAAATAATAACAGGGGCGCGACATCAGTCGCGTTCCTGTTTGTTTTCAATTGTACGAAGACTCAACATCATGTCAGTGAATTAAACAATAAACAAAATGCATCGTCAGATTCCACTCCCTTCTTACAAACAGGAGTAAACGACATTACGCAAACGGCGCTGAATGTAAGGTTCCTGACTGTTGAGCAAATGCTGCGCATACATGACAGTGAGTTCGGAATCTGGATCAATGATGGCCATGCAGCCAGCAGCCCCACTCCATCCAAATTCACCAAGCGGGCTTAACGAGCCGCTGCCCGCCTTGGAGACATGCGTACGTACACCCAGCCCGTAACCATACCCGCCCATATGATCCCATGAGTAATCACCACGGGTCAGATCGTTCAGATGGTCAGTCCGCATAAGCTCCACAGAAGCCTGTGACAGAATGCGCACGCCTTGCGGACTCGTCCCGCGTCCAGTCAGCGCGTTTAGGAACAGTGCATAATCGCTAACGGTGGACAACAACCCGGCACCGCCGCTCTCCAAATCCGTACCTACCCGGAATCCGTTTCCGTCCATGCGTACGGCTTTTTCAAGCTCATCATTGTAAGCATACTGCGGAATCAGACGGGTCTTCTGTTCATCGTTCAGATCGAATGCCGTATCATTCATACCTAGCGGTCCGATAATTTCTTCTTGCAGATACGTACCAAAGCGTCTGCTACTCACAACCTCCACCAAAGCTCCGAGCACATCGTGACACATGCTATAGTTCCAATGCGTACCTGGCTCAAACAGAAGTGGTTCCTTGGCGAGTGCTTTCGCGAAGTCTCGTGTCGGTAATGTTCCGTTGGTGCTCTGCACAGCTTCCTGAATGCTTGGCGAGCCAATATCGTAGGTGAATCCGGCAGTCATCGTAAACAAGTCGCGTACCGTAATCGCCCTTGTCGCTTTTTCCAGTCTGACCTCGCCATTCGCTAATGTTTTCTTCACCGTCATCTCAGCATATTCCGGCAGATAGTCGGACACCGGATCGCTCAGCAGCATTTGCCCTCTCTCTACAAGTTGAAGCGCTGCCACACAGGTCATGATTTTTGTCATGGAGTAGAGATTGAAGATCGCCCCATCGCCGATGGGAGTTTGCTCCTCCAGATTGGCGTAACCATTGCGGTAACGGAAAACGGTATCATTTTGATGCATCACAAGAACCTCTGCCCAAGGAATTCTCCATGATGTGATGCGGTCAATAAATGAAGCAAGCGGTTTAAAGTCCATATTTCCCCGTCCTTCTATGTAGAATCGTTATCAATGCACATCGTGGATTTGTGTTCCTGCACATAACCCACATAGTATTAATATACGACCATTCACATGCATTGACCATATCTAACCGAAAGCAACTTTAAACAATATGTCCCTCAAATTCTCCTTGGACGGACTATTTAAGCAGTCTTTCTTTGTATTCTGTGGGACTAAATCCCGTGTATTCCTTAAATACCTTGGAGAAATAATGCTGATCACTGAATGATAGCACATCCGATAACTCCTTAAACTTCATCTCGGGTTGGCATTCCATCAGTCTGCAGGCTTCCTTAATTCTAAGGTTTGTATAATACTGAACAAACGTAACTTGTGTTGCGTTTTTAATGACTCTGCTAACGTAAGAGGGGCTGACATGAAACTTCATTGCAATGTCATTGATGGATATCTGGGTATACTTGTTCCGTCGGATATACTCATCCATTTGCTCAAACAAAGCCTCTCTGCTTTTCCGACCATAGGATTGAAGCACTTCAAAACATTGTCCGATCCATTCCGTTAATTCACGGCAAAAATCGCCATATGTCTCTTCATCAAATATCTTTTTTGCTCTAAGTTCCAGCCCAAGCCGAATTCCCGCCCCCTGCTCTTCAACCAAATGTGCGAATGTATCCACTATTAGTCCGATAAAACGTTCCAATTCTTTTACATGCACGTTTTCCTCTGACCATCGATTCATCAATTCGGAAAGTTTAATAGCAAACTGTTCCTTCTGATGAGCTTGTATCATGTGGACAAAAGCAGATTCTAATGCAGAATCCAGGCAGCCTGACTCAGTTCTTGCTATGGAGACGGGATTTCCGATATCCAGCACCAATCCATTATTCAATCGCTGATGCATTGATAACATGGACGATATTTGGTGATAAAGCTCAGACAGATTAACGGATTCCGACCATCGCAGCTGCCCACCAATGGTTGTGTCCATACCTTGTGCAACCAAATGACGGCGCAGCGATTCCAGACATTCATGTACAGAAGAATACAAATCAAGAATTCCCCTGTTTACAAAAACGATGAATTGCTGCGGAGTTTGGCTCAGAAACACTTTACAGGAACGTGGAGCAAAAAAATCCTCCAATGAATCCTTTAGCGTCTTTTGTCCCCACCGTTCCCGTTCCGGGGTGAAAGGCTGCCTGCGCAGGATAATCATCATTTGGGCCAGAAAAGCAGCATGTTCTCCTGGCTTAAGTTCAGCATAACTATGGGGATCAACGATCTCCTGCAGCTCATGAAAGTTTCTGGACCTCGATTGATCGAGCTGCTTAATAACTCTGCCCATGACTTCCTCCAGAGCATCAGGTTCCACGGGCTTCAGCAAATAGTCGAACACCTGCAAATTCAATGCTTTTCGTGTATATTCAAAATCGCTATACCCGCTAATTAAAATAACCTTCAACTCCGGCTGGGCAAGCTTCGCCTGTTCAATTAGGGATAAGCCATCCATCTTGGGCATTCGTATGTCTGTCAACAAAAGATCGATTGGCTGCTTCCGAAGTGCTTCCAGCGCCTCTTCCCCATTCGTGGCTGTAACTGCCACGTGAACGGGAAAGTTCAGCTTATCCAACAGCATTTTAATATTGCGCAATATAGGTTTGCTATCCTCAACAATCATGATTTTGTACATGGTCTATCCCTCCTGTGCTCAGTAAAAATCGCTCGTCATCGATCCGATGATTTGAATGGTTGCTCCTTTTTCCTCGTCAGAATGATTGTTGTAGATGTTAAATAAAAGCCGATTGCTATACATCAGTTTTAGCCGATTGACGCTATTGACGATCCCCATGTTGCCAAGAGCTGTCTGGCGATCAGAGGGTTGATTCATTCCGGAGCCGGACTTATGAATATTGGACAAAATCTCTTCAATTTTGTTTGGCAGGAAGCCCTCTCCGTTATCTTTGATCTCTAGAGCCCATAATCCGTTATACTGCTTTACGGTGATTTGGATACGCCATGGAGGCGTGGTGTTGAAGAAAGCATGCTCAATGCAGTTTTCAACGAAAGGCTGAATGACCAGCCGCGGCAGCCGGATTTCGCTCGTCAGATCATCAGCATCGATGCTCCACTCCAAATCTTCTTCATACTTTTGCTTTACCAAAGACAAATAATGTCTCGTATGCTCAAGCTCATCCGTCATCGTCACATGTGCATAAGGGGATGAAACAATATAACGTAAACTGTCTGACAGATGTTTGCACATATCAGACACGACCCGAGTTCTCCCCTCTTGAGCAGCAATACTGATCAAATATAGGACGTTATGAAGGAAATGGGGAGCAATCTGAGCTTGTAATGCGGAATTCCGCGCAGTGACTTCCTCATGTAACGCCTTTTTCTCACGGTCAATAGACTCCTGTAATCTCTCCATCAAGTCCTGAAAAGCTTCATTCAACAGCAGCAGGTCATTATTTTTGGGCCGATCATCCACTTTCAGTTTCATATTGCTGTAGTTAATGCGCCAAATCTGGCTGCGAAGCTTGCGAATAGGAAGCAACAGGTTGCGTGTGGAGAAGAAAATGTACACGAATGAGATGAGCATTAAAGCTGTAATTAGCAAAATGGACATGCTTTGTACGGAACGGATCGAGCCTAAAACCGAATCTTTCGGCGTTATTATAAAAGTTATCCAACCCGTCTGGTGAGATGTAGAATGCGTAACATAATTATTTTGTTCATCAACAACCAGTCCTTCCTCGGATAATGGCTCTTTCCATGACAAAGCGTTCTTTCTTGCATCCGAGCCAGTCATTTGTTCACCTTGCTCGTTCAAAATAAATACATTCCCTGCTGTAATTCCTTCCGTAAGGTTTTGAATGTAAGCTTGATCCATTTGAATACTAAGATATCCGTATAGCTTGCCATTTTGATCGTTGACCGTGCGGACAAAAGAGATGGTATCTGCCTCACGCAGCAGGATAAAACCGTTCCCGGTCCACTCTCGTCCACTCCTGCTTTTTTCCGTCAGGGTACTCAGGATCGCTGGAGGATATCCTGAACCCAGATACGATGTGAGCAGCACACCTTGTTTGTCATAAATGGACATGTCCTTGATGTTCATGCTGGGGCCAATAGCCTGAAACATGATATCTTTTAGTTTCCGAATCTGCTTCAGTCGTTCATAATTGCTTGGGGCTGAAGAACTCTTGTCCATCGTTGTGAAGATGTCCTTATTGGACAATATGCGCTGGGACATCTGGTTTTGCTGCTCTACGTACAGGTCAACCTGTTCTCGTACCTTGGTGGCCGTGATCAGTGTATCCTCCTCCGTTTTTTGTGTAAGCGGGCGGATAACGACCAGGTTCACATAAACGATAAAACAGCCCAACACGAACAAAAGAAGGGCCAGAAATGTCAAAAATACTTTAGTCTGCAAGCTGAATTGTGTAGCTCTATGTATAAGTTTAGCCATGCTTCGCGAAGCCTCCTGTCTTGTCATGCTGTGCAACTCGTCTGGATCATGTCTTAATGTAGCATGGGTTTGAATGAAATGATAGCGATTTCAAGTTCAGGATTTTACACATAAATATTCAAGCACAGACATGTACCGGAGAAGAAGTGGATTTTATAATTGGACTTGTAAACGGATTCATTAGATGTTTCAGAGGGGGATTTGCGTTGAAAATGTATAAAAGAAAAAAAGCAGCATCCATTCTACTGGCAAGCTTGTTGTCCATTTCACTGACCGCTTGCGGATCAGGTGGCACTGATTCTGGCACGTCTGCAAGCAATGGAAATAAGAACGCCAAGGTCACACTGGAATTGGCCATTTCCAAGAGTTCACAGGATTCTGCCTTTATCCAGCAGGATATTCTCGATGAGTTTGAAAAACAGACAAATATTTCTGTCAATCTGCAGCTCATTCCGGCTGAGCAAACAACGACTGTGCTGCAAACCAAGCTGGCTGTGGATGAAACGCCCGACATCATTCAATACAATTTGGCCAGTGCAATTACGGATTTGAATCTTGAGCGCAATTTCGAAATTTTGGATAACGAGTCCTGGGCCAGCAGAATTGTAAACAAAGACGTACTCTCCGCTGCCGGCCATATCTACAGCTTTCATGTCAGTCAGGACACGGGCATGCAAGGCGTCGTGTACAACAAACAGATTTTTGCTGACCTGGGTCTGTCCATCCCTACAAGTTACGAACAATTTTTGGCTATTTGTGAAAAAATTAAAGCTGGCGGCATTACTCCGGTATTCATGCCCTATAAAGATGCTTGGGCTGCGAACATCTGGCCTGCGGCAGCATTTGCCGATTTTGTAGCCAAAAATGATCCGTCTTTTTTCGATGAGCTCAACAGCAACAAGAAAAAATGGTCCGATATTCCCGAGTTTAAAACGTTTTTGGAGCAGCAATACGAAGTGTATACCAAGGGGTATACCAATACGGATGTGCTGAGCGACAGCTACGACATGGCGGTTGGCAAATTCCTGAACAAGGAAGTCGCCATGATGTTTATGGGAGATTGGTTAATTGAAGGCGTAGCAGAGCAGGATCCAAGCATGGAACTTGGCGTATTCCCAATTCCGTCTTCCGATGATGCCAAACTGGGTGCAAGTCCGCTTGGAGGACAGCTGTTCATTCCCAAAAAGGCTAAGCATTTGGACGAAGCCAAACAGTTCCTGGACTTTATCGCCTCCAAGGAAATTGCTCAACAGATCGTCGACTCCAAAGGCTATGTATCCAATTTTAGCGATGTTACTACACCGGAGTTGCCTGCTTACAAACAGGATATCGTTGACAATTACATTCTCCCTAAGAAAACCGTATTGACCACCGATGCTTACATGCTGGTTGATCGCAGTGAGCTGTATAGGCTGTTACAGGATCAATTCGCTGGCGGTTTGACACCGGAGGAAGTATTAAAATCCTGGGATGAGAAGTTCAGTCAACTGATGCAGGATAAAGGCGTTGCCGGCTTCTAAGAAGTGAAATACAGGGCAGCATGTCATTCCTGAATGATGTGCTGCCTAGCCATAACGGAGTGTGAGACATGAAAAAGGCAAAAAATTTATATTCGTATTACATGGTATTTCCGGCACTGCTTATCTACTCCATCTTTTTTGTCGTTCCAGCGATTGCTGCTTTCTATTACTCTTTTACGGATTGGCGGCTGGATCGGATTGATCTAAAGTTTATTGGATGGGATAATTTCGAGAAAATTTTCTCGGACAAAACACTTATTTTGGCACTTAAAAACACAGCCATTTTTGCCGTTGTTACGGTTGCTGGCAAAAATATTATTGGTCTGCTGCTTGCCGTGGCCCTAAACATGAGATTAAAAACGAAGAACCTGCTTCGCGCGATTTTCTACTCCCCTTCCATTCTAAGCATTCTGGTCATCAGCATCCTGTTCACACCAATGCTGCGCACGGAGGGCACAATTAATCGCTTATTGGAAGCAGTCGGATTGCATTCATTAAGTCAGGCTTGGTTGACTAATCCTTCCCTTGTCATCTGGACGATTGCCATTGTGTCCATCTGGCAAAGTGCCGGATTTCAAATGGCCATTTATCTGGCTGGTTTGCAATCCATTTCTCAAGAATATTATGAAGCCGCCACAATTGATGGAGCAAGCTCCTGGAAAAGTTTTTTCAAAATTACGCTGCCTCTGCTGCTGCCAGCCATCAATATTAATCTGATGTTGACGCTGATTGGCGGACTGAAAGTATTCTCGGAAGTGTATGTCATGACCGGCGGAGGCCCAGGCAACGCTTCACAAGTTGTGGGTACAATCATTCTTCGTTCCTTCGGCGAAGGAAACTGGGGACTTGGTACCGCAGTCAACACACTTCTGTTTGTGGTTGTTACGATTATTGCTATACCGCTATTGATCTTCATGCGGCGCAAGGAGGTTAAGGAATAAGATGGGATATATTCGCAAACTCGCTATTCGCAACTATGTTGTTGAAGGATTTCTGCTCCTCGCCTCTCTGCTCATTCTGTTGCCTCTGGTAATTCTAATTCTGGGTTCGTTCAAAACGAGTGCTGAAGTGCTCAGCTTTTCCTTAAGTTTGCCGGATAAATGGCAATTTTCAAACTATGTCCGGGTATTTGAAGAAGGGGGTCTGTCCCGAGCATTCCTGAACAGTATCTGGATTACGGGAATATCGTCCATCATCAACATTGTCGCTTCCTCAGCAGCGTCCTTCATTCTGGCACGCCGGGACACCAAACTTTCAAACACAATATATATGTATTTCTTCATGGGGTTGATTGCACCAATGTCGATCATTACGACGATTCGGGTTGTGCAGGGCTTGGGGTTTTACGGCAGCATATCAAGTGTCATCCTGATCTACGCGGCGCTGAATACCGCTTTTAGCGTATTTTTGTACAGTGGATTTATCAAAACCATTCCGAAAGCACTGGACGAGGTTGCATTTCTGGAAGGTGCCAGCGTATTCGGCGTATTTTTCCGTATCGTTACACCGCTTATTCTGCCCGTTAACGCAACGGTAGCGATCATGGTGTTTATGTCGGTATGGAATGATATTACGATTCCGGTGTACTTCCTTACGAATAGCTCAACGTGGACGATGCCGCTTTCGATCTATAATTTTTACGGCAAATACAGCCGCGATTGGAATTTGATTTTTGCGAATCTTGTACTGACTTCACTTCCTGTGTTTATCCTCTACCTGTTTGGACAGAAATATATCGTTAGTGGACTTACTGCGGGAGCGGTCAAAGGGTGACCATTGGTATTTAAATAGAAATAAACATAGGACGCTTTTGGGAAATCAACTCCCAAAGCGTTTTTTGTTCATGCTCTCTTAACGTTTATTGACAACACACACCTCTCTGTTTATTACTGAACAAATTCAATGAATCTAACAATTGATTATACACTTCTCTCTTATATAATAATAGATAGATGTTTATTATTGTATGAATGTAAATTTAATATTAGCCGATGATTTATCTCGGACCGTTCATTTTGAATGGATAAGAGTCGAACCAATGGAACGTAGCGGATTGTGGATGACTTATCGAGTAGAAGGAAATTCTAAATAACTCTCAACCGAATAACGAATGGAGGATCACTTAGCTATGGAAAAAAAACAAACTGCTGGCCGAGATATATTGGGAGAGTTTGCCCCGAAATTTGCAGAGTTGAATGATGATATTCTGTTTGGCGAGGTATGGTCAAGAGTAGAAGAATTATCTAGTCGTGATCGCAGTATGATTACCGTCTCTGCACTTATTGCCGGTGGAAATTTCGAACAATTAACCCCACACCTTCATAAAGCAAAGGAAAATGGAGTAACTCGTATTGAAGTATCTGAAATAATTACTCATCTTTCCTTCTATGTGGGCTGGCCGAAGGCTTGGTCTGCGTTCAATATTGCAAAAGATATTTATAAATAAAATAGAAAGCAGGGAACCATTATGACAAACGAACATTTGAGTAACAGTACCATCTTCCCACTGGGAAAAAAAGTTGAATCCAATTTCATTGGAGACGCCTATCTGGAGATGGTCTTTACAGATGAAACTCCACTTAACGCTAGCATTGGAAATGTCACTTTCGCGCCAGCAGCACGCAATAATTGGCATTCACACGCTGTAGGTCAAGTGCTGCTGGTTACAGGTGGTGAAGGCTGGTACCAGGAAGAAGGTAAACCCGCACAATTGCTTAAAACCGGAGATGTTGTAAATATTCCTCCGAACGTTAAGCACTGGCATGGGGCAACAGCCGATAGCTGGTTTGTGCATCTGGCTATGACACCTGGACAAACGGAATGGTTAGAACCTGTGAACGATGAGTGGTACAACGCGCTCTGAGACGGAAAGATTTAAATGAAAGGAATGAAACTGAATATGTCTAATATTGAGGGTAAAGTTGTAATTCTTACAGGAGCATCCAGTGGAATTGGAGAAGCTACCGCAAAAGTTCTTGCTTCCTATTGCAGCAGTTCTTCCGTACATGAGAGAACAGAAATTGGGTCATATTTTGAACCTTTCCTCTGTTGCTGGACATAACATATATCCGGGTGGAACGGTATACTGTGGAACAAAGCATGCCGTTACAGCCATCTCCGAAGGCTTGCGCCAGGAAGAAGCCATGAGCGGCACCAATATCAGAGTCACCAATATTTCTCCAGGCGCTGTCAGCAGCAAGTTACTGGAAACGACAAGTGTTCCTGAGTCCAAAGCAGGCCTAGATGAGTTCTACAAATCCGCTATTGATGCCGATAACATCGCACGTGCAATCGCATTTGCAATTGAGCAGCCATCAGATGTAGCGATCCACAGGGAAATGGCACTCTATGTCCATAAAACCTGTCGCGCTTAATATGTTGTTCATTTCTTCTCGCAACAATGCTCTGTACGGTGTGCTATTATGTTTTGTTTTAAACGATTCTGCCCGTTAGTTGATAAAATGCCTTTTTTTTAATTATATCCAGAAGTCCAAGCATACTAGTAACCTTTGAATATATTATCCTATCCCACTCATTAGGAGGTAGATTCAATGACAACGTTTCTTGATGCAAGAACATCGCAAAACGCCAGTTTGGCTAACTCGATTGCTATTCCGATCCTGGTAATTGACACACCACAATTGTTTGGTCAAATTGGTCTTCAAACCGCAGGTGCAGGTACTAACCCTAGAGTTCAATTTAAAGGAACCATTTCTGTACAATTACCATTAGCTCTTGTCGGAATTACGATTACTATTGTAAGAGGTACCCTGTCAACTGACCCCGTAATTTACTCAGCAACTTCCACATTTGATTTGAGTATTTTGGCTCCTCAGATCATTACGTTCTCTGCTGACGATTTCAATCCGCCAATTACCCCTCAATTGACATACACTGCATTCGTAAGCTCCAACTTGCTGGGTACGATCCGTGTAGGCCCTGAGAACTTTGATGGATTCGTCGTTTCAGATTAATACAACAGCTCCTCTTTCTAGTGCTTTCCTTCAGTCTCCTTCATCATAAAAGAAGAAAATCCAATCGCAATGTAATGAGCGATTGGATTTTCTTCTTTCTAGATATAAATCAAATGGTAAATGTCTTTACCGACAACTTTAAAACAATTTAAATTGTGCTAGTGTCAATTACGAATCTGTACTTCACATCAGAAGCTAATACACGTTTGTATGCTTCGTCAATTTGGTCAGCTGAAATGACTTCGATCATAGGAACAATACTATGTTCTGCACAGAAATCAAGCATTTCCTGAGTCTCACGGATGCCACCGATCATTGAACCAGCAAATGAACGACGGTGACCGATGAGGGACATCACATTTACTGCCAACGGCTCCCCAGGAGCACCTACATTAACCAGTGTGCCATCCAGAGTCAGCAGTGAGAAGTAAGCATTGATGTCGATATTCGCACTTACCGTGTTGATAATCAGATCAAAAGACCCGGCGAGTTTTTCGAACGTTTCTGGTTCGCTTGTGGCGTAGTAATGATCTGCCCCGAATTGCAAACCATCCTCTTTTTTCTTCAATGATTGTGAAAGAACCGTTACCTCTGCACCCATGGCATGTGCAATTTTTACAGCCATATGTCCCAGACCACCCATACCTACAACCGCTACTTTTTTACCTGGTCCGGCTCCCCAATGATTTAGCGGCGAGTATGTTGTAATACCTGCGCAAAGTAGAGGTGCAGCGACATCCAGCTCGATGTTGTCCGGAATACGGACGATGAACTCCTCGGTTACGACGATGTGAGTGGAGTACCCGCCTTGTGTAGGTTCGCCGTACTTATCAACACCCGCGTAGGTGGGAACATTTCCTTTGAGACAGTACTGCTCTTCTCCTTGGCGGCAGTTTTCACATTTGCCACAGGAGTCAACCATGCATCCGACCCCTACTCGGTCACCAACTTTGTACTTTGAAACTTCGGCTCCTACATCGGTGACAATTCCTGCGATCTCATGTCCAGGTACGAGCGGATAGTTTACGGGACCCCATTCACCGTGAGCTGTATGGATGTCAGAGTGGCATATGCCAGCATATTTAATTTCGATCAGGACATCGTGCAAATCAAGATCGCGTCGTTTAATCTCAGCCGCCCGGAACGATTGGTCCGGACCGTCAACAGCTCGTGCTTTAGCAGTTATCATAGTAAAACCTCCTAAAATTATCATTCTTCCTTTTCTCTTGCAAAACTATCTTAATCCCTCTAGTTAACTCTAGGTCAACTCTCTTTTGAAACTTTGACATCCTACATCCAGCATGATAAAATTTCCGAAAGATCCTAGAGTTAGCTCGAAGTCTATACCAGCATGAAAAGGGGAAAATAAATGACATATTCAATTAGCGAAGTTGCTAAAGAATTGAATCTAACGGTGTATACCTTGCGATACTACGACAAGGAAGGACTTATGCCCTTTGTAGAACGTTCCCCTGGCGGAGCACGAAACTTTAAAGAATCAGACATCGATTTTTTAAAGATCATTCAATGTTTGAAATCTACCGGGATGCCGATCAAGGATATCAAAGATTTTATTGCATGGTGTTCCGAGGGGGATTCCACCTTGCAGGAGCGATATGACATGTTCACGGAACGCAAGGCGAGTGTAGAAGCGCAAATGGAAGAACTTAGAAAGACCATGGAAGTCATTGAACATAAACGTGCTTATTACAGGACTGCTCTCGATGCTGGAACGGAAGAGATTCATCAAAGCAAGAGAATGGGAAATTTCATTGCAAATATTTAACTCACAAAAAAAGAGCCTAAACGTCTATAGACGTTTAGGCTCTTTTTGCTCAATCCACTTCAGCAATGACGTTTTCCTGTTAATAACCCATATCCTTTAATATTTTGGATAATGTGCGCAAACGCTCGCCAATCATTTCATCGTCATCACTCAGAGCTTGGCTGAACAGCTTAATATCTTCATTTATTCTCTCATTGTCCGTACAGATCTCCACGGACATTGCATCCCCTTGCAGGCCAACACGATCGATGACAGGCTGCTCTGGGTCATATAAATTCTCATATCTATAGGCCTCGCGAAAATGTTCCAAAGACCGACAGATCAGAATGGACAAATCCAGCACGCGATGGAGAGGCAGTTCCTCAGATTGTCTGGACCACTTTTCTCCAGTGTATCTCCATACTTTCGCTGAAATATCAACCTTTCCTCTATCGTTCCACTGGGCCAATCCTAGGGAAAGACCTTTTGCGTCCGTGTTTCCGGCCATTCGGCCATCAACCTTTTCATAATTATCCGAGACGATAACAGGTTTATGTTTTAACGTTGTAGGTATTTTCAATTACATTCCCTCATTCCGTTTACCTTTTTACTAATTTACTAAACGACGGTTTCATCTTATCTTGATTTTCACTGTTAGTCAAATTCGTTTCCTGTTACATTATTTTAATTCTGTGGAGGTCTATTATAGCCCTTGTCTCCGTAAGGTTGTAACTTCTGAAGCCACGGCTTCAGGATTTGTTTTTGTTCCCAACGTATATCCGTCACCTTATCGATGTCCTTCTGTTCCAGTACTTCATAAGTGAATGCGTCTTCTCCGAATTCTCTCCACTCTTTTTGTAACTCGGCATTTGCAAATCTTCCTTGATCCAGTTGCATCTGCAGCGTAAACCATTTGTTTTTCAAGTTGGGATAGCTGTCGATATAGATTTTACCGTTTACTTTGTTTTTAATTTGGGCTACACCCATATACGTCTTGATCTGCTTATATTCCTCCAGCAGCTCCCTGCGCTTGTTCATATCCATGTGTCTCTCTCCTTATCGTTTCGATTCCCTTTCCGTCATGATGATGGAGTTTCCTCGGCTTTACTTCTCCTTTCAATGACTATAGGGAGCAATAATAACGCACCGATTATCACAAAAACACCACTTGCTATAAATACACTAAACAGGGAAAACGTATCTTTGAGATATCCGGAGGTAAGCATACCAATCACCATCATTCCCATAAAAATCGGCATGATCGCTCCAGATACCCGGCCAATAAATGCCCCTTCCGTATTCCGCACAAGAAGCGTCTGAATTCCCCCCTGAATACACGGGAAGAACAAACCGCTGATGACGAGCAGAATAATGGTTAACCAAATTTGTGTTGATGCGCCCATTCCAACCGTACAGATCGCACTGACAAGTAAGCCGACTAAAAGCAATAACTGTGGCTTTACTTTTTTAGCGATCGCCATGATCACAGCACCTCCGACCAACATGGCCGCCCCATTCGCCATCACCAGCCATTGTAAGAACTCTTTGTCCTGACCCAAATTTTCAATGACAAGAAAGAGCTGAAGCGGTTGAGTTAGTCCTGATGCCAAACCAACTGCCGAGAAGGTTAATCCAAGTGTTCTTAAGGATTTATTCGCCCCGATATAACGCAGGCCATCCGTGAGCTCTTTAAGGAAGCCGCCACTATTACCTGATTTCTCCTCCTCTACATCTCGGGGAAGCGATAATAATACGAGCGAAGAGCCCAGAAACATAACTGCTGTCAGGATGAGGGATACGCTAATGCCAAACTTAATGAAAATAAACGTGCCGATGACCGGCCCCAAAACCATAAAAACAGCAACAAGCGTTTGCGACATGGCCATGACACCCTGCAATTGTTCGGCTGGTACATGCCGTTTGTACAGTTTCATCGCCGAAGGCTGAGAAAACTGTGACAAGCTGGCAGAAACGAATGATCCAATCAGAAGTGCAATCCATCCACCATTCATGACCGCAAGCAATACAACACCAACGGACAAACCTGAGAATAAATCGCTCCATACCATTGTTTTTTTCGGCCGCCATCGGTCGGCAAAGGTACCGCCAATCAGGCCAAATATAAAGATCGGTGAGAATTCCGCTACGGAAATCAGTGAAATATCAACGGGATTATTATGCGTCAATTCTGAAACATAAAGAAGAACGGCATAATTCCGGATCCAGATTCCGAGCTGCAATAGAACTCGGGAAAGGATAATTGTTCGAACATATGGATTGGCAAACATTTTAATACCCCATATCCTTTAAGATTTTTGCTAACGCGCGCAGCCGTTCCCTATTCATTCCATCATAAAGCAACGGCTTCTTTCATTTTCCCCCTCCTATCCATCAACTTTTCATTTAGTAATTTACTAAATTACTAATTTACTAAATTACGGCTTCATTCTATACAGAATATCTCCCTTCGTCAACCGTTTTTTGAATACTTTCTTTTCCCTTCTGTTTTTGAACAAAAAAGTAAGCCATGGGAAAAAGGCGCTGTTTAGCTTATTTTCACTGTGATTTTTGTACAAGAAATGTATTCGAAAACACAAAAAAGCCGCTAAATTAGCGGCTTTCCGTGCTCGAACATGTATGATTATGTCGTTTCAATTTGCTACCTCAATGAAAATTCACACTTATAGAGCGAAGAAGCAGCCTTCAGGATTTACTAATTGGTACTTGGAATCGAGTAGTCTTCTATAGGAGCGGTGGCTGCTTCCGGTTTCAATTGAATGGATCGCTGGCAGATCGCTGTAATCCCAAAAGCCATCAGAGCTAGGATCACAGCTACTGGTGGTACCCACTTCACACCACCTAAACTGACAGCAAGTCCGCCAACTCCGGAACCGAGGGCTATCCCCACGTTTGCCGCCACGGGCAGCAGCGTGGACGCGAACGGTCTGGAATTCGGCGCGATCGCTCCGGAGACGTCGAACAGATAGAGCTGGGACGCTGCACTCATGGATGATGACAGGCAACCTATCAGGAACAGGAACGCCAAGCCCAGCCACAGGTGAGACACGGAGAAGCTTAGACCCAGAAAGACTGCAGCTTGAATGACGAAAAGCCATTTAAGCTTGGGCAAGAAATCGCCTTTGGCTATTTTGGCACCAATCCAATTGCTTAGTATGCTGCAGGCACCGTATATGAGGAGTACAGCGCTAATCCAACGTGCAGGTATACCCATGGACTGTCCCAGTAACGGAGTGATATACGTAAAGATTACAAAAATACAACTATTTCCAAGAACTGGAATCAAGCAGGCCAGCAATATACGCGGCTTTATAAATAGCGCCATCTGATCACTGAATGAACCGGCAATGGTCGTTGTTTGTCGCCGAAGAATCCGGAACATGAATATAAATGGCACGACCCCGATGCATGCCGTAACAACAAACGTCATGGACCAGTTCAGATGCTGTCCGATGAAGGTTCCGAGCGGGACGCCAAGCACATTGGCAATGGAAAAGCCACCCAGTATCCACGCGATCGCTTCCCCTCTCCGTTCCCGGTTAACTGCATCGCTTGCAATCGAGATCGAAAGCGATATCGTAAGTCCGCATGCAACAGCTGAAACGATCCGAATAACCATCAATGAAAAGAACGTCGTTGAGAACATGGTAAGTACGTTTAAGGCAAGCACGACTGCAAACCCAATTAAAATGGAGTTTCTTCGAGGAATTTTGGCCAAGTAAGCAACGGCTTGAGGGTCAGCGTTCGTTCACGATTGATGGGACAAAGCACTCCGCTCAAAAGGGAGATGTGCTTGTATATAACAAAGGAACACTTCACGAGGAAAAATCGGACCCGGAACTCCCTTTATCCACCTTTTATTGCGGCTTTCGTTTCAAAGATGGCACCCGTGCCAACAACGATTGGGTTGTTCCTCCCGGAAGTGAGCCAGTCCTTCGTGCCAATCGTTATTCCGAAGAGATCCGTTCGTTAATGCAGACCATGTTCAATGAATTTTCAATCCGGGAAGAAGGATACAACTCTATCTCTCATCATCTGTTGAATGCCGTTCTGCTGATTATCGATCGCATGTCTCAGCATCAGCGCGCAGCCAATGAGATCGTTCGGAGTAATACCCTCGCTGAAAGTATCAAAGACTATTTGGATACGAACTATCGTCAAAATATTAAGCTGAAGGACTTGGCGGACCAATTCCATATCGACTTCTACTACTTGATCCATATGTATAAAAATTGCTACGGCACCTCCCCCTATCATTACCTCATTCAGCGAAGAATGGGAGAAGCGACCCGATTGTTGGTTTCGACCAAGAAAAAAAGTATGGGAAATCTCCAAGTTGGTCGGGTACGAGAACCCAAACTACTTTACCATTTTATTTACCAAAACGGTCGGTGAATCTCCGAGAAGTTTCCGCAAAAGAAACCAAAAAGACATGTTCAGTGATTCTTTCAACTAAAAAACAGGTAGCCGGAGGGCTACCTGTTCTGTCATACGTCAAGAAGAGTATGCCATGTGTACTGGCAAGTCCTTATATTTGCCACTCAAGTTTTATCATTGAAGTGCTTCGTTAGGGGCTTCATCCGAGTCTGGTTCAACATGAACATGAACTGTGTACACCTCATGTTCTCTTAACAATTCATCTTCTACATTTGTTGAAATATCATGTGCTTTCTGCAGATCCAAATCCGATCGTACAAGAATTACCACATCGACAACGGCATTATTACCATAATTCCGGGCTCTTAAATCTTTAACCGCCTCCACGCCATCTACATTGGCAATTGTACTCCTATATTCCTTGATTAGCTTTTCGTCAAATCCATCTGTAAGATGGTGTGTAGCTTCACGAAAAATGTCCCAGGCGGTTTTACATATTAGAATACCTACCGCTACAGCTGTTAATGGGTCGAGCCATGGCAGGCCGAATTGTGAACCAATAATCCCTATAACTGTCCCTATACTAACCCAGGCATCCGAGATATTGTCTTTTGCAGCTGCCATAACCGCCTGGCTCTTGATCTTCAAAGCAAGTCTTTTGTTATATCTGTATACCAGATACATCACAGCGGCACAGAAAATGCCTGTCCAGGCTGCAAAGATGTCCGGAGATTCGCTTTTCCCCTCGAATACGGATGTAATCGCTCCATAAAGCACTTGTAACCCAACTACCATCATTATGAAAGACGCAACCAGTGAGGCAACCGTCTCAGCTTTCCAATGTCCGTATGTATGATCTTGATCAGCAGGCCGTTGAGCAAGTCTCAAACCGATAAGAACCGCGATCGAAGCTATAATATCGGTAGCATTGTTTAACCCGTCGGCTTTTAAAGCTTCGGAATTAGACATATAACCGATCATCATTTTAATTGCAGTCAAACCAATATAAGCAATAATACTGATGATTGCTCCCTTTTCACCCAATTTTAAGTTGTCGTACTTTATTTGCTCCACGAAACGTAATCCCCCTGATTCCAACTGTTTTCTAGCACTTGTACGATGGTATCATCACGATGTCGTGTGGGTCTAGAGAAACGTTTTGAACCAAGTAAAACAATGTCTGTACAACGAAAGAGTTTGACCTCGGCCAAAAAAAGTTGCGATAAGTAAACTTAATTCAGGAATTGTGACTCCTCCACATTTGACTCTGGTATCGTACCAGGGTAACTTCTAGCCTCAAAACAAAAAGCCGCTAAATTTAGCGACTTTTTGTATGTTAAATCCTTTTCTCCACGACAGTAACTCATGCACGTTTTAGTGTTTAGTGAATATCTTTCTTTTTGAAATTGCCGCCCTTCACTTCGGCTACATCGTAAACTACGATAAAAGCATTGGGATCAATTTCGTGAATGATATCCTTGATTTTGCTTTCTTCCATACGGTTGATTACACAGGTGATCTCTTTGAATTGTTCATTGGTATAACCGCCGTAGGCATCGGTATAAGTTGCTCCACGACCTAACCGGTCACGAATGGTTTCGACCATGACCTCCGGTTGATTGGTGATAATTTTAAAGGTTTTGGAGCCGCTCAAACCTTCTTCAACAATATGTATCACTTTGGAAGCGATGTAATAAGCAAGTGCGGACAGGATCGCCCCTTGAAGACCAAATACAGTTGACACGACAATAAAGACAAACATGTTCAAGAATAAGATTAGATCACTGGTTCCAAAAGGTAATTTTCGTGAAAGCAGGACAGCCAACATATCGATTCCATCCAATGCCCCACCATTACGCAACGCCAAACCCATACCAAAACCGATGATAATCCCGCCCACAACGGTAATTAACAGTGTATCCCCTTGAATAATCGTTGGTACATGGTGCATAAGGCTTGTACCGACAGCTAGCGAGGCAATACCGATAATGGAATAAATAGCAAAGCTCTTACCTATTTGTTTGTAGCCTAACCATACAAATGGAATGTTGATGATACCAATCAGCATCCCTAACGGTAACCCAAACAATTGTGAGCCAACGATACTAAGACCTGTCACACCACCGTCTGATACATTATTTGGAATTAATACAGCTTCCAGACCATATGAGGTGATAAAAGCCCCAATCATAATCAATAACACTTTGGAGATAATTTTCAGTTTGTTAGACTTCTGCACGTTCCTTTGATTCATTCCTTTTCCCCCTTGATGAACAACCATAAAAAATAGTCTATAACAAAATTCACTATGTTGGCAATAGATCGTCATATAGGCAACCACTAAATTCGCTCTGCTCGTTTTTCAGTCAGATTACATTATTTCCCGATTAATGCTCGATATGCCGTAATTTTATTCTCCAGCATCTGATCTGCTGCGTGAAGTGTTTGCATCTGCTGTTGAATCGCCTCTTTATGCTCTTCCAGCAATTTCAGGCGCTCTGCAGCCGTATGCTCACCTTCCTGAAATAACGATGCGTACTTTTTGATGATAGCGATCGGCATTTGAGTCTCTTTTAGTTTGATTACAAAATGCAGCCATTTCAGATGCGATTCGTTGTATCGTCTATCTCCACTGGCATCACGAAGCGGTATGATAATCTGCTCCTTCTCATAATAACGCAATGTGTGGGTACTGATACCGAGTAGTTCAGCCACTTCACCGATTGTATGCATGGTGATCCTCCTTATATATTCCGCTTGACTTAGAGTAAGCTCTAATCAGTATAATCAACTCGTAGTCATATCACAATAAATAATGAACTGAAATCCAGGAGGAATATCCATGAAGTATACAGTGATTACCGGTGCCAGTTCGGGCATTGGCTATGAAGCAGCTTTGGCTTTTGCGGCTCGCGGCAAACATTTGATCCTGGCTGCACGCAGAACCGACGAACTGGAGAAGTTAAAATCAAAAGTAACTGAAATTGATCCTGATTTGGACATCGTCATTCGCACGGTGGATCTGTCCATCGCTGCCAATGTCCATGCATTTTATGAAAGTCTCCATCATTACTCAATCGAGACATGGATTAACAACGCAGGGTTCGGAAATTTTGCTTCGGTTGGTGAACAACATCTACCTAAAATCGAACAGATGCTTCATCTGAATATAGAAGCATTAACCATTCTTTCTTCCCTCTATGTACGTGATTACGCAGAGGTTGAGGGCACACAGATTATTAACATCTCCTCTGGAGGTGGATATACGATCGTGCCGGATGCAGTAACCTACTGTGCAACAAAGTTCTATGTAAGTGCCTTTACGGAAGGGCTCGCCCATGAATTAAAAGGCAAGCATGCTGCAATGCAAGCGAAAGTGCTCGCGCCCGCTGCAACGGAAACGGAATTTGCAGAACGTGCTTTTGATCTGGACCAGTTCGAATATGAGGGCCGTGTTCCCCAATTCCATACAGCAGAACAAATGGCTGGATTCTTGCTTGAATTATATGACAGCGAAAGCGTCGTCGGTATTGTAAATGGATTGACCTATGCGTTTGAATTGAAAGAACCGATCTTTCCGTATGCCGCGAGAGCAGCCTCGAAACCCAACGATTAATCATAAACACAACCGTTAACCCCATCCTATGTGAAACGTCAAAAGGGAACCTGTGATCAGGTTCCCTTTTGCTCTTGCTATATCTATAAAAGTATTAAGCCAATCTCATTTTGAAGTCCTGATAGCCGAACTCGCGAACCACTTCGCAATCGCCATCTTTTCTTTTCACTGCAATGGCTGGCAGCGGCATGCCGTTAAATGTATTGGTTTTGACCATGGAGTAGATCGCCATGTCCTCAAATACCAATCTGTCACCCGTTTTGAGCGGTTGATCAAATGAATAATCTCCGATCACATCACCTGACAGGCAAGTTTGTCCCCCCAGACGATACAGATGGGCTTTCTCCCCTGCTTCTCCCGAACCGATAAGCGGCGGGCGATACGGCATTTCCAGCACGTCCGGCATGTGGCATGTGGCCGAGGTATCCAGAATGGCAATGTCCATACCGTTCTTGTGGAAATCGAGCACAGACGTCACCAGGAAGCCCGCGTTCAGCGCAACCGCTTCGCCCGGCTCCAGATATACCTCCAGGCCATATTTTTCCTGCATGCGTTTGATGCAGGCTTCCAGTCTTGGAATGTCGTAATCCTCGCGTGTAATGTGGTGTCCACCGCCGAAGTTGATCCATTCCATTTGTGGCAGCCATTGTCCAAACTTCTCTTCCACCGCATTCAGCGTCGTTTCCAGATCATCTGAATTTTGCTGGCACAACGTATGGAAATGCAGTCCGGAGACACCTTCCAGCAGCTCCGCACGGAAATCTTCATGCTTTGCGCCGAACCTAGAACCAGGAGAACATGGATCGTAAATCTCATGCCCCTCCTGAGTCGAGCATTCAGGGTTAATACGCAGGCCTACTTTTCGACCAGCCTGGAGCGCTTTGCCCTTGAATTTCTCCAGTTGGGAGAATGAATTGAAGATAATATGATCGGTAATCGAAAGAATTTCATCGATCTCATCTTCGCGATAGGCCGGGGCAAAGACATGGTTCTCTTTGCCCATCTCCTCATGACCGAGGCGGGCTTCATACAGCCCGCTTGCCGTTGCACCGCTCAGGTATTCTCCAATGAGCGGATACATCGTGGTCATGGAAAATGCTTTCTGAGCCAGCACGATTTTGGCTCCTGTACGCTGCATGACACCGTTCAGGATTTTGAGATTTCTTTCGATAAGTCCTTCGTCAACAACAAAACATGGTGTTGGTAATTGCTCAAACCGCATCTTAACGAACGAGCTCCGATTCTTTGACTTCTTCTGGCAGTTCGTCAACGAGTACTGGATTGAAATCTTCAACCCATGGGAGACCCCATTTGTTCAACTCTTCCATGAATGGATCTGGGTTGAACTCTTCCACGTTGTATACGCCTGGTTTGTTCCATTTGCCTGTCATCACCATTGCTGCACCAATCATGGCTGGAACACCTGTTGTGTAAGAGATAGCTTGGGAACCAACTTCTTTATAGCATTCTTGGTGATCACAAATGTTGTAAACGTAGTACGTTTTATCTTTGCCGTCTTTTTTACCTTTGAAAATGCAGCCGATGTTCGTTTTGCCCACAGTACGTGGTCCAAGGGACGCCGGATCTGGCAGTACCGCCTTCAGGAATTGCAGCGGAATAATTTGTTTGCCTTCGTATTCGATAGGTTCGATCGAAGTCATGCCCACATTTTCAAGGGCTTTCAAGTGCGTGAGGTAGCTTTGACCAAATGTCATGAAGAAACGAATGCGTTTCAGACCAGGCATGTTTTTAGCCAGGGACTCCAGCTCTTCATGATAAAGCAGATACATGTCTTTCTCGCCAACTTCTTTGAAGTCATAGACACGTTTAATTTCCATTGGTTTCGTTTCGATCCATTCACCTTTTTCCCAGTATCTTCCGTTAGCCGAAACCTCGCGGATGTTGATTTCAGGGTTGAAGTTGGTTGCGAACGGATAGCCGTGATCCCCACCGTTGCAGTCCAGAATGTCAATATATTCGATCTCATCAAAGTAATGCTTCAGGGCGTAAGCAGAGAATACACCCGTAACACCTGGGTCAAATCCACTGCCTAGCAGAGCGGTAATTCCCGCTTTTTCAAAACGCTCTTTGTAATCCCATTGCCATTTGTATTCAAATTTTGCCGTATCTTCAGGCTCATAGTTCGCTGTATCCATGTAGTTCGTTTTCGTTGCAAGGCAAGCATCCATGATTGTCAGGTCTTGGTAAGGCAATGCCAGGTTCATGACGATATCCGGTTTAACTTCGTTGATGAGGGCGATCAGTTCGTCAACGTTGTCCGCATCCACTTGAGCTGTCGTAATTTTTGTTTTACCGCCGTCCAGCTTGGCTTTAAGATCGTCACATTTGGATTTCGTACGACTTGCGATGCAGATTTCCTCGAATACTTCGCTGTTTTGAACGCATTTATGAACTGCTACTGAAGCTACGCCGCCGGCGCCGATGATTAGTGCTTTTCCCATTTTCCATTCTCCTAACCCAATATGAATTTTTTTTAAATTTAACTTCGTTATTTTTCTCATTTTTCAACTTTTCGCCCGTTTTGAACCAACAAAAAAAGCAAGGTGAAAAATGCCCCAAACGCGCATCATCACACTTGCTTGTCGATATACATCATTAAAAAGACGCAAAGTTCCCATAACTAAAAAAGTTCAAAAGAACTCCTCTAGCGGAAAGCTTCTTCATGTATATCAATATCAGATCAGAGTCTATATAGCAAATAATTCGCCTTTACCACTCTTATTGACCGTTTCACAAGTTGATGTGCAGATGCACTGGTTGTAAAGTAACCAACTTATAAAATTTGAGCTTTTAACTCAATCAATAAGGCAACATAAGTTGCCAATCGGCGTTTGACCCGGCTGTCCGTATGGCCTTAACTTCCTTAAGAGAAGTGGTCAAAAATTATCTGCTGGAAAGACCTAATTTATATTGATATATCTGCTTTCCAAAATCACAGGTCTTACGATATCAGATACATTGAAAAAAATCAAGCAATCATTAAAAATTATTTTATTCATCATTTTGGAACACACACTTCGCCCTTAGGCATATCTGATTATAATGGCAAATCTTTAAATAGTTACTGCCTAATGTATCCACCTCTTTCTCAATTTTCAAACTGACATGTCAGCGATAACGATGTGTAACATGGAAGTTGGATTATCCTAAAATAGATTGATTAGGTAGAATAATCCTTTAGTTTTGTATGTCGAATATAAGTTATTACGCGAAGTTTAGAAAAAATATAAAGCTCCCAAAAATATTTTCTTTCCACTTGAAATTTTATACAATTTTGATAGGTAGATATGATATATTTGGTATGTAATTTAAAATATATCCCAGAAAAGAGGAGCTTATGAAAAAAACCGTTTTGCTATTTGCTGCAATTTTCATGTTTTTGCTCCCCATCGCTCCTTCAGCGTCTGCAGCTGGAGACCGCCTCATTTATGACATCATGTATAACAATTCGATTCCACTCGTATCCAACAACGTCAGGTTTTCACTGCAATACAGCGTCTACGGCGACCTACAGCTCTGGGATAACCGCACACACACGATGTTATGGAACACCAAGACCAATGACACGAGAATAAATCATTTCAAGATTGATTATTGGAGTGGAAAACTAGTGCTCCAGGATCCCCAAAACACACCTTACTGGACGTCTGACAACAAGGCATGGTCTACATCGTACTATGGAGCGGACAATCTGCCACCCAATCTCAGGGGTAACGTGCTCATCGTTCAAAACGACGGCAATTTGGTGCTGTACAATACAGAAACACCGAGTGCAGGCTGGTATCCTGTCTGGGCTTCCAATACAGGAGGCCATTAGGGTCTGTTGTACTGGAGCACAAGTTGTTTAATCAAAGCTCATTTGATTGATGCTTGTCCTCATTCATTTTCGGGTTTTAAACTAAAAATACACTCACACAGTGTAAACGTGTGCGAGTGTATTTTTTGGTATGGCGAATGTTTAAACTGGCATGACTTTCATTCACATCCGTGTATATCTTATTCTCTTACCCTTCGGCTTCTCCGATCATTTGCCGCTCTATCTTTTTCAACTCATAAAAATAACCTTTTTGCTCCATTAACTCTGCATAGGAGCCTGTTTCCACTATCGTTCCCTGTTCCATCACCACAATGCGATCCATCTCTTCCAGGCCAGTAAGCCGATGACAGATCAGTAGAAGCGTATCCTCGGCTGCTTGTGCATAGAGATGTTTCATCACTCGTTCTTCTGTAACGTAATCCATGGAGGAAGTTGGTTCGTCGAGAAGCCATAATCGTCCCTTACGAAGCATGGCCCGTGCCAAAGCCAGCCTCTGCTTCTCGCCGTCCGACAGGTTTTCCCCTTTTTCATAGACTACATCGGTCAAAGATGTATGGGGCAGTTGTACTTTGGCCAGCACATCTACCAGTTGTTCATCCGAATATTCTTCCGAATGTTCTTCATCATTCAACAAAAGGTTATCCCGGATCGTTCCCCGGAAGAAATGACTTTGCTGCAACACGACATTAGCCGTCTGCCATATGCTCGCCTCATCCAGTTCCTTCACCGAAATGTCATTCAATCGGATCTCCCCAGTAGTAGGTGTTCGCAGTTTAAGCAGCAGTTCAATAATCGTTGATTTGCCTGATCCGCTCGGTCCGACAATCGCCGTTTTGGAGCCGGGTACAATATGCAGCGAAATGTCCTTTAACGCCGCTCTCCACTCCCCTTCATATTGAAACGTAACATCGGAGAGATCTAGTGAAACAGCCTGATTGCCAGATAACGCGCCTTTTGGCTGCGTAGACACAGACTGCCTATCAGAGGTCTGTATGGTTTCCGTCAGCCGTTTAGCGGCGTGTTCACTATCTTGCTTATATAAAGGTAACGTAGCCATTGCGGCAGCTTCTTCGAACACGGTCTGCGTGGCTAGGATTAGCATGGCGAGGAATACACCAGCAAAGACTCCATTCATAATTAAGAAAGCGCTCAGTGCCAGCACCCCCCATGTAACGAGATACGTCACAAATACGTGCATGGATTGTCCGCTCAGCAAGTGTAAAGCAGCTCGTTTCTGTTCCGTTGCCAATGCAGCGGAAGCCCGCTGAAGCTGTTGTTCGCGCTGTTCCAATTGGTTGTATATTTTCAAATCCCGGAAACCATACAACACTTCGGTTACCTCCGTGGACAGCAAGGCCCGTTGCTGACGGAGACGTCCGTGTATTTTTCGCTGCCCTAGCAAGACAATACCCGGTACAACAAATGCCGTGATTAGCATGCCCAGTACTAACAAGCACGCAATCCAGATTGAAAAGGCAGAAGTAAACAGCATTGTAGCCAAAAACACCATAATGACAATGATCGGTGGATACGCGACGCGCAAAAAATAGTTTTGCAAACTTTCCACATCGCCCACGATCCGCGCAAGCAGATCCCCGCTTCGATTTTTGTTCAATATACCAGGCGTTATCGGAATTAGCTTGGCAAAAAAAGAAGTCCGCAAACGACTCAGCATAGAGAACGTCGCTCTGTGGGAATACAAACGTTCTCCGTAGCGACTCGCCGCTCGAAGGAAACCGAGCAGTTTGACCATCGAGGTGAGTACAATTAAGGTGTATAGTGGTGGCGCAAATACCGTTTGCGAAATCATGTACCCACTCGCGGAAAAGAGAGCCACACCTGCTATGCCTGCGATGAATCCACCCAATATCGACAGCAGGATATCCTTGCGCTCCTGAATCATCGCCTTTGACAGAATCGTCAGATCATTCATGCTAATCCTCCTTTCCGTTGGACATTTACCATCTCGGCATACTGGGGTAGGCGCGCCATAAGCTCTTCATGCCGTCCCGAATCCGCTAGCACACCGTTGTCCATAAACAATATACAATCGGCATGTTGAATGGTATATAACCGGTGAGCCACTGTAATCATCGTCGCCTTGTCAGCCAATCTGGCAATCGAACGTTGCAATATCTGCTCCGTGCGCAGATCCAATCCCACCGTGGGTTCATCAAACAAGATGATGGATGGCCGCTTCAAGAAAGCACGTGCCAAGGCCAGTCGCTGCTTTTCCCCACCAGACAGACCTCGTCCCCCTTCTCCAACCAAGGTATCGAAGCCATGCTCCAATTGGGCAGCAAGTTCGGCAAGCCCGGCATCCTCTGCCGCCTGCTCAATTTCCGTCCTGGACACGGTCCGAACCGCTCCGATCGCAATGTTCTCAGCAAATGTACCTGCAAAAATATACGGATGCTGTGTAATGTAGCTAACCTGTTCGAACCATGCAGCCTCATCATAATCGGAAAGCGGTTGTCCATCTACCAGAACCTCTCCTGATGCTGGTTTCAGCAAGCCCGCAATGAGATGGAGCAACGTCGTTTTCCCTGAGCCGCTTTTGCCGACAATGGCAATATGTTCTCCCGGATCAAGCTGTACCCGGCTAGTCTCAAGTTCAAATGATTCAGGCGTGTATCGAAAACGGAGATGGTTCAATATGATGGACAGCGGCATGGAACTGTCATTGGAAATGTCATTGAAACGATCGATTTGCAATGCCCCTATCCCGTTCTCCCTTTCCATCCGCTCCATGTTATCCACCTTATCAATTCCATCGGATGTACCTACTCCTTCTTTGCTATCTACCAATTTGCTCTCCCCAGCCGTTTTCTCAAGCATCTGCTCTACCTTACGAACCGCTCCCATACTTGTGCGCCCGCTGTGAAAAGCCGTTCCCGTATTTTTCAACAAACTGTAAAACTCGGGAACAAGCAGCAATACGAGAAACGCGGTGTGGAACGACATCGATTTGAATACAAGCAGCTGGATTGCAAGCTCAAGAGCGACGATACCGATGCTTAGCATTACAATTGATTCCAGCATGAATGTATTGGTAAACGCAATCCGCAAAATGCCCATCGTGGCATCGCGGTAACCGATGCTGGCGCGTTCAATCTCCTGCTGCTGACGGTGAGCCCGTCCAAATATTTTCAACGAAACCAGCCCTTGAAGAGAATCCAGAAACGTACCGGAAAACTCGGCCAGCTGCGCATATTTCTCCTCTGATTTGTTCTTCGTCTTCAGTCCCACCAAAATCATGAACAAGGGGATAAACGGGGCCGTAAACAGCATAATGAAGCCTGAATTGGCATGCTGCATAAACGTTACCACCAAAATCAGAATCGGAATGATGGCAGCCTCCATCATACGCGGCATATATTGACTGAAATAACTATCAGCCTCATCCACAGCATCCAGAGCAACACTGACCTTACCGCCTGTTTGTCCGCTAAGGGTTGATGGGATTGACGCATGGGTCAAATGTTGCAGCACGGCTGCCCGCATATTCGTCTTGGCACTGGAAGCCATATGCAAACCAACTTTTCCGTTCCCATAAGACAACCCTGTACGAACGACCATGACAGCCAGGAGTATCCCGAGCAGCATGACGACCGACGAAACGGAAGCCTTCTCCACGAAGATCCGTTGTACTGCTTCAGCCAGTAGCGCAGCCTGACTTACAATCGCTGCACCCAGCGCAAGTGAAATCACTGCAAGGAGCATGAGACGTTTTCGTTGCCCAGACATTTGTTGAGAGATCAGGCTTGTTTTCCTCTTCATGTAAGCTCTCCTCCTTTCTATGAACCTGTGAGTTTACTCCCTTACATCGCATAATGAATTCAATTTATTTTTTTCCCTTTACATAATCCGCATCAAATAGAAACAGTTTGAAAACCAGAATCAAGGAAGGAATCAACATACACATGCCACCGATAAAGACAACAACCAGTGCGAAGCCCATCGCTGGTGAGGTTACACTGTTCTGAATTGTAATGAACGGATCAAGGATATAAGGATATTGACCAATTCCGTAAGCGAAAAAGGCACAGAAAAATTGCAGCATGATACATATAAACGCTAATCCGTAGCGGCGTCCGTTATAGATCAGCCACATCGCAATCATGAAGAAGGCAACGGAAAGTGCAAGCAGCCACCATAAATCCATCATATTTTGAGAATGTCGCTCATTGTGCTGTCCCAAATAAATAAATGCAGTCAGTGCGATGATAATCGTCGGTGTGCTCCAGAACAGGGCATAGGTCCGTACCAGCTTCAATGCAGAATGATCCTCTGCCCGCGACGCATAGAAGGCCAGAAATGAGCTGCTAATGAACAATACGGACACAATCGCCAGTGCAACGATGCTCCATGATAACGGATTGGTAAACAGCGTCCAGTAATCCAGCGAAACCGTCGAACCCTGCTTCACGATAAAACCACCTTCAGACAGCGTTAGCGCCACTGATAGCGAAGCGGGAATAAGCAATCCCGAAGCTCCATATAGAAACAGGTACACGATATTATTTTTGGAACCATAGTTCTCAAAGGCATAAAACGACCCACGAATGGCGAGCAAAATGACAGCAATACTTCCCGGTACGAGCAGCGCTGATCCGTAATAATAAGCCGTGTCGGGAAAGAATCCAACGATGCCAATGTAGAAAAAGACAAAAAATACATTCGTAATCTCCCATACCGGTGATAAATAACGGGAGATCAGACGATTAATCAGGTGATCCTTTTTCGTCAGGCGTGCATAAAAGGCAAAGAAACCCGCCCCGAAATCAATGGAGGCTACTATTAAATAGCCATACAAGAACAGCCAGAGCACCGAGATGCCAATCAGTTCGTAACTCATGTACGCTCACCCTTTTCTGTAGACGGATTGCGCTTCTCCTTCATCCATTTCTCCATCTCGACTTCTGCCGGATTATTGTTGAATAAACGTCTTAGTACGAGAACACACATCACTCCCAGAACGATGTAGAGAAGCAGGAAGAAGAAAAAGATCATTCTGATGTTGGGTGATGAAGTGGCAGCTTCCTCCACACGCATATATCCCCGAATAATCCACGGCTGTCGTCCCAGTTCAGCATAGAACCAGCCCAGCTCAACCCCGAGAAAAGCCATCGGTGCGCCTAGCGCTATGATCCCAAGCAGCCACTTATTCAGCTCATTACGCTTTTTCCAGAACACAAACAGGAAGTACAGAACTGAGATAGCCAGCAGCGTAAATCCGATTCCGGCCATTAAATCAAACAGGTAGTGAACGAGCAGCGGCGGCCATTCGTCCTCCGGAAACTCCTCCAGTCCGGTTACTTCGGCATTAAAGTCACTAAAGGCCAGGAAACTGAGCAGTTTCGGCAGGTGAAGGGCTCCTATAATTTCATGCTCCGCATTCAGCCATCCCAATAAAATCAAATCTGCGCCGCTCTCCGTCTCAAAATGCCATTCTGCTGCTGCAAGTTTCTCCGGCTGATGCTCGGCCAAAAACTTGGCGGACACATCTCCCGCTAACGTGTTCAGTAAGCCGAACAGCAAAACCACCGCCATCATGAGATTCAAGGCTTTTTTGTGGTAGGCAGATGCCCCTTTTCTCAGCATTGCAAAGGCTGCAATTCCGGCTAACAGGGCAGCTCCTGTCAAATATGCTGAGCTTAATACATGAAACACCTTGGAGAATGTCGCCGTATTGAGCATCGCCTGCACAGGGTTAACCGCTGTGAATTGGCCTGCTTCCATGACAAAGCCTCCAGGCTGGTTCATGAAGCCGTTCACCGTTGTAATAAACACAGCCGACATGCCTGCACCGGTGACGATGGGAATCGTCAGCAGCCAGTGAATGTATGGATTTTTGAATCGATCCCACGTATACAAATAAATGCCCAGGAAGATGGCTTCAAAAAAGAATGCGAATACTTCCATAAATAACGGAAGTGCAATGACATTCCCTGCCAGTTTCATGAAATTCGGCCACACCAGGGCCAGCTGCAGTGAAATCGCTGTACCGGTCACCACACCAACCGCCACAGAAATGACAAACCCTCTTGACCACCTCTTCGCCATCAGTGTGTAATGGGGGTCCTTCTTGCGAATCCCCATGAACTCAGCAATTGCGATCATTAGGGGTATACCGACGCCCAGTGTCGCAAAAATAACATGGAACCCCAGCGTCATGCCTGTCACCAGCTTGCTCCACATCACCGTATCGATTGCCATTGTTTACTGCCTCCTTTCAAACTCTGTTCGATTTTCATACGGATTTGAATCTTTTAATTATTAGGTCAGTCAGCCCTCGGACTACGTTCTATATCAGGTTGAGAGAGGTCCCACGAGATAGGTTCAGAGTTTATCTATAAACCGTTCCTCCATCGTTGTATGTACAAAGAGAATTTTTTCACAAAGTAAGAGACGAAGGAGCTTTACCACACCATCATTGTGTATTGCTACACAAAGTTACTGGACTGAGCATGGGTTGGCGAGCTATGTTTTACCTGATACTGAAGGGCCAAAGTGCTTAACGGGACCTAATAGTTAAAATTATTATATCTTTGTGAATTAGCAATTCAATCGCTGACACGTCTTCGTCCCTAAATGTTCAAGAAAGGATCAACTCTTTCTGACAACTCGGTGAAAAGTGTAAAAAGTAGCCAAAGGGGCTATTGATTCATTAGGCACAACCGTGGTATTGCGATTTCAATTCCACTATGCGTGCAAGAAGTTCGGGAAAACCGTTCGCGGTTGCCTGGACTTTTATAGCAGCTTATAAATAAAGCAAAAGAAGCCGCTCATATAGCGACTTCTCGACTTGTTTTGTTCATAAGCATAAGTCTAGCAAAGCTTCAATTCTTTTGCTGTATGGTCTGCTCCAGCCATTGCTGCAAGGGAGTATCTTTGGTCAACTCACCGAGCAGAATGTGACTGAATATGCCTTCCTGATCTATGATCATGGTCGCTGGCAACCCGGTGATGCGATACAGACCGGAGACCTTTCCGGTCACATCAATGATAATAGGGAAATCGAATTGCTGTTTCTCCATAAATTCACGAATGGTGCCCTTCGCTTCGCCCACGTTGACAAACAAGGTCTCTACATCGTTTTGAAATGTCTGAGCGATCTGATTAATCATCGGCATTTCCCTCACACAGGGGGTGCACCATGAAGCCCAGAAGTTAATCATGACGACTTTGCCCCGATAATCGGAGAGCTTTACCTGTTCTCCCGCTGAGTTAACCGCAGTGAATTCAGGAGCAATTGCACCGTCTTCAATGGCACCGGTTCTTTTGGGCTCGGATGATGAAGTCCCCTGATAAATGGCCCACGCCGCAACCAGCACAGCAGCCATTCCAATCAGGATAGTAATCAAACGTATCATTTTCGAATTCATTTTTGCACTATTTTTCTTCAATAAATTCACCTTCATTTTAAGCCAAGACTATGATGAAATGCAGCATGAAGCGACCCGAACTGCTCTCGAAACTCCTCAGTAGAGCCATCTCCCACATTACGTCCTTGGTTCATAAAAACAATGTGATCGGCAACATCATCTGCGATTTCAAGCTGGTGGGTGGAGAACACGACCATATGTCCCTCTTCCTTGATCTGTTTTATCAGATTTGCAAATTCCTGCATCCAGAAGGGGTCCAGTCCATTCGTTGGCTCATCCATGATTAGCAGCGGAGGCTTGGCCAGCAGAGCCTGGGCAAATAATACACGCTGCCGCATACCTTTGGAAAAGGTCGTGACCCGTTTCTTTTTTTGATCGGCCAAGCCTACCATGGTTAGCACTTCCGTTACTCGCGCTTTGGGCACTTTCCTTAGCGCCGCCCAGAACTGGAGCACTTCCTCTGCCGTAAGGCCCTGATTAAAATGATAGTCATCTGGCATATATCCGATCTGTTCCGAATATGGCTTTCGTTCTTTGGACCAGCGCATCTTGTTTACAATGATTTCACCCGAGGTAGGTTGAAGAATACCTGCAAGCATACGCAGAACGGTGCTTTTTCCGGCCCCATTTCCACCGCATAGGGCAAGCACATGACCGGAAGAAATGCGAAAGGATATATCTTCAACGATCTGTTGTTTTTTTATGGATTTACATAGTCCAACAATCTCTGCTTCCACGTTATCCATGGGAACGCCCCCTTTCCCATATCCCGTATACTGCCACGATCGAACATGTAATCCACAGCAGGCATATCCCCGTAAAGATCCAGCTCCCGCTGGACGGTTGTACCCAATCTACCCATTGATAATATTCAGGTCCCAGTATGGAGCCCCCACCAAGCTTGATCACCACAAACAAACGTACCAGCTCAGCCGGATTTATGAAGGTTAATACAATGAGTAAGGGTTTTACCCACAGATAAGGCATGAGACCCAATACGGAGATTAGAAGCGTGGGCCACCCAATTACAGCAAAAAACCAAACGGATACCGATATCGTTAACGCTTGCCACCGATTTTTGGATAACGAACCGATGAACAGTGCAATCGTCAGAAATAGCAGGACCAGTCCACAGGAGAATACCAGAAATAAAAGGTACGTCATAACATCCAAAGGACTGCCCACAAATCCGCTAAGGATTCCCATCAAGCCATATCCAAATGTAACAATGGTCATTAATACAACCGAGAGACCCAGATATTTTCCAACAATAAATGACATCGTGCCTATGGGGTACGTAGACAGCAGCTGCCAGCTGCCCTCTTCCTTTTCAGAAGTCAACGAGAACGAGCCCAGAAAAAGGGTCATGAGCGGCAATAGATAAAGAATAAGATTTAACATGGAACCTGTCGTGCCAGAGTAACCTGCTACAAAATTCTGAGAATTAATGATTAGCAAACTCAGGCTAAATACGCAGAAAAGTATTAGAAATGAATAGGCCCATGGGTTGCGAAACCCCATTTTTACTTCTCGTCGGGCTACCTGTATCATATCTACCATCATTGATCACCATTTTCATAGGTCTTTACTTGTGGCCTGAATCTGTCGTCGCTTCACTTTCCTCATGTGTTTCTTCGTGCATGCCTTCACTCATTCCCTCTTCGGGATGCCCATGCTCACCCTCACCCATCATATCCATCATTTCTGTATTTTGCTTCCAGTCGTGGGAGGCAAGGTCTTCAGCGGTCATGATCGTTCCTACACCCTGCTCAGCTACAAAAGCTTCCGCAGAGGCTTTATCCTTGAAATTGAGGATGCCGTAAGCCATGGGTGTACGCAGTGAAGCGTCATATACATAAGTGGCTTTGCTATACTCAATCCATTCCTTATCGTTATAATCACGAACAAAATCCATCCCGATGTTATCTGTTCCGTTCTCTTCTTTCCACTGATGCATACAACCAATGTCATCAAATTTATAATTTTTACCGTCTTTCGTGGTAAGCTGTGTGGCATAGGCATCATCTTTCACCTGCATTTTGCAAATGGCACAGATATCCACGTCTTCATTGATAGGCAATGCCTCGTATTTTTTTCCGCAAGCTGTTAATAACAGCACCCCAAAGAGAAGCACCATCACTGTTTTCCAATATGTTTTCATTTTCATTTTCGTAATACCCCCATATTGATCATAATTAAAGTGGCCATGCCCAGCAGAATGCATCCAATGATCCAAACCCCAGATGTCTCTTTGACCACTTGTGTACCTGTCTTCGTCGTCTGTGATTCCGCTTCCATACTCATTAACGGCGATCTGTCGCTTGTCCACTCTGCCTTGCCTTCCGTAAACAAGTTGCTCATAAAGATCATGCCCGGAGATTGAAAGAAAAGCTGATAAGCCGAATTTCGGTTGACCACTTGCTCGTAAAAAGGGTTGATCGCATAGGAAAGCTCACTAATGCCATCATTGTTCAGGTCCAGACCCTGAAAGGAATCCCAGTAATTTTCCTTCATCTCATTGTGAGGGCTGTCCATCGACGAGGCTTCAATCACATTCGAAATAAATTGGTTTTTAGTAAACTGATTATCCTCCGCAAGAACGAGCTGAATTCCGATGAAATTTCGGAGCACCGCATTGCCGCGAATTTCATTTCCTGAAGATTCAGCAATGTTCATGCCCACACGATTGCCTTCAACAACATTGTTACGAATGGTGGATTGATGTACGTCATACAACAAAATCCCTTGTGAGTGCACATTTTCGCTCTGTTTGCGAAAGGAATTTCCCGATACAACTGTATTCTTGACGCCCATGACCATGGCTCCAGTACTGTTGTTCTCCCCCATATTGTCCACAACGGAAGAACCGTCAATATACATACAATGAATTCCATACCTCGTATACAACAGTGTGTTGCCCTTGACCGTAAGGTCGCGACTGTTCTCCAGATAAATACCGTCCCGCATACTCGTAATTTCGTTATCGACGATGGAGTTACGATGCGAATTGTACAGATCAATGCCGTTCCCCTTTTGACTACTGGAAGCAGACTCTGGTCCAGCCCAGGAAATGGTATTGTTTTGTATTAGCCCGTCGCTTGAACCTCGCAGCATAATGCCGAAGCTGGCGCTTTGAATATCCAGGCCCGTGATTTCTGCACGATTCCCTTCAACCTGAATTGCGGCAGTGGACTCATTTGTAAAGTGCTGAACCGTAAACCCCTGCAAAGTGACTCCAGCTGAACGAATGGTAATCGCAGATTCGGCTCTGGTGTTCAATACGGTTACCGATGAGTCGCCTCGAATAGACATGGGCTTGTCGATCCTTACAGGACCCGAATATAGACCAGGCTCAAGCACAAGAACTTCTCCTGATTTCGTGCCATCAATGATCGGTTGAAGCGGAGTAGCATCTTGTGTTCCAGAAGCAGCGTACATCGGAAATGATAGCGGGCTTCCCAATATCCCCATAAGAATCAGCATGCCAAAGACAATCCATTTTTTGAAGTCGTGGTGAGCGGATGATCTTCTTCGTTGTTTACGCGACATCATAACCTCCTTCATTTGAAACAAACCGCCCGGAGCCTCCATCCTCATGAAATGACAAAACCCTCTGATTTCATTGGAAAACATGGTAATATTATTTATTTTTCCATAAAGCGCTATCAACACACTGTTCATAGTGTACATAAAAACATATTTTTTCCATATAGCTCATTCTGGCTATAGAACTGGAAGTTTTGTGTCTAATTTGTGAGAGCCGTATGTATGTTCTTGGTTAGTCCATCCTGCAGGATTTGGTAAGCCACCTCGCGGCTCAACCTTTAACATAATCAAAAGGCATGACTCCATAGAGCCATGCCTTTAATAATCTATCTCTGAATTGTAGACAATGTATGAACGATTATGTCCAGGCTTATTTCTTGCCAGTGACGGCTGCTACCACATCGTCTGCCACCTTGCCGTCTGCAATTGGGCCGGACATCATCCAATGTCTGGCTGACACTTTGAACACATGGTTGTCCTTCACAGCAGGCATCGTTTTCCATACATGAAGTTTCTCAACTTCCGTTGCAACGGTACTGTTCTCATTGAACTCTTCTTCCGTGCTAATCGATCCTCCGTAGATGGCAAACACATAATCAGCTCCAATAGAAGGCAGCTTCTCTAGAGATGTCGTGACTCCCCAATCGTCCTTAGTATCCTTCTGGAATGCTGCAACGCTTTCGTCTGGATTTAACCCCAATTCAGTGTAGATAAGTGGAGCGAAGCTCGGAAAGAACACCTGCAGATCCTTGTCCGATGGACGCATGAAGACAACTGTTTTGTCCGGGCCCACAGCCGAAATGATATCTTCCTTGGCCTGTTTCAGTTTGTCGGTGTTCGCCTGAAGCACCTCCTGTGCTTTATCTTCCAAGCCCGTTGCCTTGCCTATTTCCACAATGGTTTTCTCCCAATCATCCGGTGAATAGGCAATGGTTGGCGCAATCTTGCTCAGTTCCTCATACGCTTTGTCATCAATGGCGTTTCGCTGAACCACGATAAGATCGGGCTGGGTTGCCAAGATGGCTTCCAGATTCGGATTGAAATCCGCATTTCCAGCGAGCGGAATGTTCAGTGCTTTGAGCTGGTCATCCAAGTAGTAGCCATCAAAGTCGTATGCATAGACCATCGGTACGCCCAGGGACAATGTAAGATCCTCCAGACCAAATACGGCAACACGTTTTGGATGTAGCGGAACTTCCGTTTTGCCCATGGCATGTTCGATGACCTGAGTCTGAGGCTCTTCGGCAGTTTGAGTCGCTGCGCTTGCGTTTGTCTTGGTCGTTTCTGTTGTGGCTTGCTCTCCTGCTGTATTTGTTTTATTTCCGCAGGCAACAACCATAAGTGAAAGAACCAATAGCAGGAGCATCAATCCTGCAAATCCGCGTTTCCTTCCATGTGTAGCCTTTTTTGAACGATCTCTTCTAAAGAGATCATTATTTTCTGTGTGAGACATGAGTTCCCCTCCGCATTTCTGTATTGAGAATGATTATCACATGATGATTATACAGATGTTCCTCAGCGAAGAAAATAGAAGAAGATGTCTACTTTCGCCCTTTACCGGGCACTAAATAGCAAGTTTACTTCCTGAAGCAGAAGTTCATGCCGATTGGCTGTATGTTCCAGGATCGGTTCGCTTAACCAATGTCCTCCCTGTGTCAGATAGACTTGTCGGTTTCGTACGGCATGCAGCTGTTTCCAGCTTTCCGCATGTTGAAGCCTCTCCCACACCATCAGGGAATGATGGTCCTTCATAACACTAACGATGATGACGTCCGCATCGAATGCAGCAAGCTGTTCGGCTTCCACGTATCTGGTAAATTCGATCTGATCCACACCCGAAGCCGCGGCAATCTTCAAATCGTCATAAAATACGGTTCCTGCTCTTCTACCCCAGATCTGAATGCCCCGGGGAGACACACTTAATGCGATTAGCTTACCTTGTTGAAACGAATGAGGAATATAATGAAGAACCGTTTCCACCTTTTCCTCATATCGAAGAAGCCATCTTTCACTTTCATTCTCCCGATCCAAAAAACGGGCCGTTCGCCGCAGATGTTGCCGCCAATCCTCTCCGTGCCAACTTAGAAACAACACCGGTGCGATGTGCCGCAGCTTCTCTTTCTCCTCTTCGGGGATCATCTCGTCCAATGCAACAATCCGGTCTGGCCTGGCCCGCATCAATGCTTTGAGGTTGAAATCATAGTCGTGGCTGAGTGCTACCTTGACATCATAACGATATTTCCGACGGTAATCATCTGTCCAAAACTGATCAATGGGCGCTGCGAAGGGGATGATTTGTAGGGTCAGCAAATGCCCGATATTGGGCCAGCTGTACGCGGCTGTTTTGCATTTCCTGTTCGCCATATATGTACGAGGCGGTAATCCGACCTGCTTTTTGAATTGGCTGCTGAAATAGTGTTGGTCCTTGAAACCTGCCAACAGAGCAATGTCCTTCAGTGGTTGTCCTGCTTCCATCAGACGTTTGGCCTCGTTGGTGCGAATCTCTGCCAGATAGTCCATCGAACTCTGACCGAATTTCTCTTTGAATGATCTCATGAAATAATAGCGGCTCATGCCTGCTTCATCGGCCAGGTTCTCGACTGTGATTGTATCCTGATAGTGATGCAGCATGTATCTCCGTGCTCTCTCGAGTGCGTTCTCGTGCTGGTTCTGCTTCTTGAACAGCAGATACAGCAGGTCCTGGAAACCTGCTTGGCTTGCGAAACGATCTGTTGAATCACCGGTATGCCAGTAACCGACGATTTTTTCGCAAAGTTGCTGCACCTGTGCATCTGGAAACGTGATTGACCTACCAAGCTCCGTCAACAAATGCTCAGAGGACACCTTCTGTCCTTCATATGGAATGATGCCGATATGAATCCGGTATATGATCTGCTCTCCATCCGTTAAATAAACGGTCTCGACCCGTTGGCCTGGTAATACGAAATGGGCACTATTTGGAACGAACGGATGCGGTATGCCATCAATGACGATTTTGCCGTGACAATTTGCAGCAACAAGAATGACATGGTCAGGTGTTTCTTCGTATATCAAGCGATAGGCCTTGTCGACCGAATCCTTGAATACGTTCTTTAAGCCATACCATGCGAGATCTGCTGCTGTCTTTCCTTCCCCCTGCGGGTGATTTTGTTGTAATTGTGTCATCATAGCGCATCCCTCTTTTCAAATCTTCTTCAAAATTCTAAATGATAACAATTCTCAATGTCAATCATAATTCTCTCATGCACCAAATATCGTGTCTTCGAATATGGATATCTACTAAGCCACAAATTTTTTAAACCTAGTAATAGAGCCCATTCATCCGGTTTTTCACAAAATGGATACCGATAAGCATTTGACAAAGCTATATATTGATATAAAATTAAGAAATAGATCTATATATAGTGTTTGTTTTTGATCACCTTTCATTTGTCAAGGAGGATATGATAGTGCTAATTGTGTATGATTCTATAACCGGGAATGTTAAGAGGTTTATTTCCAAGCTTCAACTGCCGGCTGTTCAGATTCAGAATCAAATGACGATTGATGAACCGTACGTACTTGTGACATATACAACAGGTTTTGGACAGATACCTGATAAGGTGTCTTCTTTTTTGCAAAAAAACTCTGCATACCTGATTGGCGTGGCCGCCAGCGGTAACCGTAACTGGGGTGAGCGTTTTGCCAAAAGTGCAGATTTAATATCTGCATCTTATAACGTCCCGGTTATTAGTAAATTTGAATTATCGGGCTCCAAGAGAGATGTGGAGTATTTTGAACAGGAGGTGAGCCGCATTGCGTCATATTGAATTAAATAACATGCTGCTAAAGCGCGACTCTGATGGCTTCTTCCAGTTACATAAGGATAAAGAGGCTGCAGAGGAGTTTATGAAAGAAATCAAAGATAGAAGTATGGCGTTTGCCAACATTGATGATCAAGTCAAATTCATGATTGAACATGATTATTACGAGGATTTCTATGCTTCCTATACAGCTGACCAAGTTAGAACCGTATTTGAAATTACGCGTGGCTATCAATATAACTTTCCTTCCTATATGGCAGCTTCTAAATTCTATACTGATTATGCATTGAGAACATATGACCGCAAAACATACCTTGAGCAATATGCGGATCGAGTAGCAGCCGTAGCACTTCATCTGGGTCAAGGACACTTTGATACGGCTTGTTTGCTGTCTCGTTCTATGATGGAACAGCGTCTTCAACCGGCAACCCCTACTTTTCTAAATGCGGGAAAAAGTCGGCGCGGTGAACTGGTTTCTTGCTTCCTGCTTGAAATGGATGATTCACTGAACTCCATAAACTATGTACTAAACACTTGTATGCAGTTATCCAAAATCGGTGGTGGAGTGGCTGTCAACCTGTCGAAGTTGCGTGCTCGTGGTGAAGTCATTAAAGGGGTTGAAGGTGCTGCTAAAGGCATCACGCCTGTTCTCAAGCTGATGGAAGACGGCTTCTCCTACGCCGATCAGATGGGCCAACGTAAGGGTTCTGGTGCAGCATACTATAATATTTTCGGTTGGGACGTTATGGAACTGCTGGATAGCAAAAAGATTAATGCGGATGAGAAAATCCGGCTGAAAACTCTCTCGATCGGACTTATTGTCCCTAATCGTTTCTATAAGCTGGCTCAAGATAATGAGCCCCTGTACCTCTTCGCACCTTATAGTGTCTACAAGGCGTATGGAACACATTTGGATGATATGGATCTGGACGTGATGTATGATACCTTGCTGGCTGACGACCGCGTGAAGAAGAAAAAATCGCTCAGCGCACGGGATATGCTGACCAAAATAGCGATGACTCAACTTGAATCCGGTTATCCCTACATCATTAATAAAACCAATGCCAATCAAGCACATGCCTTGAAAAACGTAGGACAAGTCAAAATGTCGAACCTCTGCACAGAGATCTTCCAGCTCCAGGAAACTTCTGAAATTACAGACTATGGTCAACCGGATATTATCCGCAAAGATATCAGCTGCAACCTGGCCTCCCTCAATATTGTTAATGTTATGGAGAGTGGCAAGATCAAGGAATCCGTTCATGAGGGCATGATCGCACTAACCTCCGTCAGCGACATGACGCATGTTGCCAATGCTCCCGGTGTGGCAAAAGCCAATTCCGAAATGCATTCCGTTGGCTTGGGTGCCATGAATCTGCACGGTTACTTAGCCAAAAACAGGATTGCTTATGAAAGCTCGGAGGCCAAGGATTTTGTACGTACCTTCTTTATGACCATGAATTATCATTCTCTGGAGAAAAGTATGGAGTTTGCAGAGCAAACGGGTCAACGGTTCTATGGATTCGAGCAATCGGACTATGCGACTGGGGTATATTTTGATCGTTATGTGACTACGGATTACCGTCCCACCACATCGAAAGTACAAGAATTGTTTAACGGCATTGCTGTTCCGTCACCCGAGGATTGGAACCAGCTTAAGTCTAAAGTGATGAAAAATGGCCTCTATCATGCCTATCGCATGGCTATTGCTCCAACGGCCAGCATCTCTTATATCCAAAACGCAACATCCAGTGTAATGCCGATCGTAGAACAAATTGAGACACGGACCTATGCCAATTCAACCACGTATTATCCAATGCCCTATTTGCAAAAGGATAACGTCTTCTATTACAAGTCAGCGTATCAAATGGATCAATTCAAAGTAATTGATTTGATTGCGGAGATTCAGCCGCATGTGGACCAAGGCATCTCAACCATTCTTCATGTAAACAGTGATGTATCCACGCGGGAGTTGGCTCGCTGCTACCTGTATGCTGCTCATAAAGGGTTGAAATCTCTGTATTATACAAGAACCAACAAGCTGACGATGGAAGAATGCATTGCTTGTTCAATATAAATAATTTCCCTTTAGGGTATTACGATTGGAGTTTGATATACCATGCCGGCAATTCAAGCTGTGAACTGGAATCGAGCGGATGATGATTTCACACTGATGTTCTGGAATCAGAATATTATGCAATTTTGGACCGATGACGAGATTCCTTTATCCGATGATAAAATGACCTGGGGCATGCTCAGTGATATAGAAAAAGACGCTTATATGAAAGTTTTGGGAGGCTTAACCCTTCTGGATACGATCCAGGGTGGTGTAGGTATGCCGCAGATTATGGAGCATGTCGATGGACTGCAACGCAAAGCCGTACTTAGTTTTATGGCGATGATGGAACAAATTCATGCGAAATCATACAGTAGTATTTTTACCACATTGGCATCAACCGAAGAAATTGACAGTGTATTTAAATGGGTGGAAGAAAATCCATATCTGCAAACCAAAGCGACGGTTATACGTCAGTATTACATGAACATTGAAACTTCAAAAGATCTGTATATGGCGATGGCGGCCTCCGTTCTTTTGGAAAGTTATTTGTTTTACAGCGGATTTTTCTATCCACTCTATTTAGCTGGACAAGGCAAACTCACCTGCAGTGGTGAGATCATTGATCTGATATTGCGGGATGAAAGTATTCATGGTGTATATGTGGGCGTGCTGGCCCAGGAAATATACGCGAGCTTTGATGAAACGCAGCGAAACGATGTGTATCAAGGTTTGGTTGATCTAGTACAGCTTCTTCATCAAAATGAGTTGCAATATACGGAGGAATTATATACCCCTATTCATTTGACCGAAGAAGTCGAAGCATTCCTTCGTTATAACGCTAACAAAGCGATGATGAACCTCGGGTTTGAGCCATTATTTGAAGACGAGGAAGTAAACCCGATTGTATTAAATGGAATCAGTACACATACCAAACAGCATGACTTTTTCTCTAAAAAAGGCAATGGGTATATTCGTACTCTGAATGTAGAACCTCTGACGGATGATGATTTCAAGTTTGAATAAGTCATAAAGAATCATAATAAGGCTAACGTGTAGCCCATGAATATGAATAAAGAAGGCTGTTCCTCCCCGAGGAATAGCCTTCTTTATTTACTTTTCGAGCCACGAAATCAGTCTTTGCAGCAGAACAGGCTCTTCCTTGCGGAATTGCTCCAACCGAAGTCTTACCTTCGCAAACACGGCCTTGTCTTCACGCATTTCATGACGGATGTATTGATCCCTTAGCTTCATTGCCCTGGTGGTTATATCCTGATAACCATTCACAAGTTCTTCGTCGTAAGGGATTATCCCCTCATCGATCAAATAGGCAATCCGTTCACTCATCATTTTTTTGTGCTCCCAGAGCACATGAAGATGCCTCACATCGTTACGGTCACCGAGACGAGGATCGTTGCTCTCTACCGCATCATAGTACATTTGCAAATAGTCGTAGACGTCAATTCCGAAAGCCTGTTCGTTATCAGGAATGTAATTAATGCGATTCAGATGAGTCTCTCCGTTCAGGTAATCATGCAGTTGGTCGAGTGCTACGATTCTATCGAAAGGATAAGGAGAATGCGGCTCGTATTTGTAAAAATAAGTGTGATGATCCGCGGTGAACCCCTCTCTGAGCAGATGTCTCATGGAATGGACAGCATCCAGGAATTCCGTGAACGGAATCTGTACATTGCGGTAAACTCCCGTATGGTCGAACATGGAAGCATCAAAAATACGTTTGTCCCAATCGAAACCGTACAGAAAAAGATGATGCGGAAACGGTTCCTGCTGATAGGCCGCCGCTGGCGGTAGCTTCGCTTCGTCCAAAAACACGACACAATAATAGCCGTTGCGAATCTGATCCGCGAAAAATTGGGGCCAGGCGTCCAGCGCCAAATGCTCCAGAATCGTATAATTCACAGAGCATGTGAGTAGAAATGGATTATTGAAATTCAGTTCGTTGGGTTTACCCCGAAAAAAATCGATATAAAACTGTCTGCCATCCTCCAGAAAGGTTTTCTTGCAGGACAACTGAATGAAATTGCTGTAATACCAAGGAATCGTTTCCTCATGTGTACTGGTAATCGAAAGCGTGTAAGCCCACCGCAGAAATCCTTTAAGTGGCGGATTTAACACGGGCAGCTGAACAGCATTCATTCTTTCTCCCCCTTAACTGCTTGCACTACTATATCCCTTTACAGCCTGTTTCCAGAGCAATCGTATAACTGTGAAGAGTATAAGCGAAGCGACCAACGCCAGTCCTGTGTAGAGCCAGCTGAGCTGTCCTAGCAGGAACATCGGCCCGAAATTGGTAATCAGGAACAGCGGAATGACAAAGGTACCGATCCGCCGGACCCAAGTTGGGTATATTGCCATTGGAAAATTGTTGGCGTCCCAGGCGGAATGGGCGATCTCCGATGCAGAACCCGTCTGAACGAACCGAAATGACAGCAATGCAGGGATAATCATTAGACAGTATGTGATGATAACGGACACGAATAACAGCAGCATAAACCCGGCTAGCTGGAGAAACGTCAGGGGTATGTCCATAGCATGCCAGCCAATACCAACCATGACGAAACCAACCAAAATATCAGGGATTGGCAGGGCCAGATCGACATAACGCAAGGAAGCCATGAATTGAAGAGAAACCGGCTTCGTTAGCATTAGATCAAGTGAGCCGTCCTTAATATATTCCGGAATTTTCGTAAAATTGGTGAAAAACAGCCCGACATATATTCCTGTCACTACGGTGTGCATGCCTATAAATAGAAGCAGCCCTTCTGGCGGTATGCCGTCGACGTGAAGATCGGTGCGGAACACGACGAGTACATATAACAGTTTGGCGAGCAGGTAGACGGATTCCACCAGCAGGCTCATCATGAAATTGCCTCGAAACTCCATCTGGGCAATGAGACAATTTTTGATGAACATGCCATACAAATGTGCGTATTTTCTCATGGCTTTAAACATATGGAATCTCCGCTACCCCCCAACCGCTGAATATTTCTTCATGGATATGCGCCACGTTAGACGGGATAGCCATAAGAACAGGAGTATCCACCCCAACTGGATGAGCAATCCTTGATACATCGCCGCCACTTCCGTTTTGCCGCTGAGCACATTGACCGGAAAATAAATGGTATACGGAAACGGCGTGTACTGAAGTGCCTCCACGATCGAATCCCCGAAAATCTCCAACGGAAACATACCTCCGCTCAGAATATTCACGAGCAGACTCGTAATGACGAAAAAATAAGAGATTTCATTTAGATAAAAAGCACTTGCACAGATGCAGTAGGAAATTAAGAAATTGAGCAATAGCGCCCCCGACAACGTAACGACGAACAAGATTAGCCGTATGACCTGGAACTCCAGCACACCACCGGCAGATGATATCCAGATAATCCCGACAAGCAGCACAGCTGTAACGCCGTAATAGATCGCCTTCTGTCCGAAAAAGGATACTAGCCGATATCCGAAGTAACTAACCGGTTTGATCAAATACTTGTTGAGACCGCCGTTCTTGATGTCATCGACAATCTGGTGCTCGAACTGGGTAGCGATCAGCTTGGAAACCAAGCCCGCCAAGATCGTATACAAAATAATTTGATTATATGAATACGAGAATAGCGCCGTTTCGCCGGAATGTTGGTACACCGCTGTCCATATAAAATACTGGACAAGAATCGGAAACGCGGCTCCGAGAAGACCGAGAAAGAAGTGAAATCGGTATTCCATCGATTGCTGCACACCCATCGAAAATACAGCCGTATACAATTTGCGTCCATTCATCCGACGGATTCCTTTTGGTAGAGCATCGATATACTCTCCTCGATCGGCACATCCTCAATCGTCCAGTCAACGATTGGAAACGAATCGAGCATAGCACGCGACACTTCTTTTAGACGGTGTTTGGGCAGTTCCAGAACAACGCTGTAGTCGTCTGCGCTGATCATTTTCCCGAATTTGGCCAACCGCTGCTCGGCAACTGGTTCCGAGAACTGCAACTTTACAATTTTGTGCTCGCCAAACAGATCATTAATCTTATGAAGATCTCCGTCATACAGAAGACTTCCTTCATTAATAATGATTGTCCGCTTGCACAGGTCCTCCACGTCCTTCATGTAGTGGCTCGTCAGCAGGATCGTGGCGCCAAACTGTTCATTATAGTATTTCAGAAATTCCCGCACCCTCTTCTGAGAGGGGAAATCCAGGCCGATCGTTGGCTCGTCAAGATACAGCAGCTTTGGTCGGTGGATCAGACCGGCGATTATCTCCATTTTCATACGTTCACCCAAGGACAGCCTGCGAACCTGTACATCCAGCAAGTCTTGCACATCAAGCATCTCTGATAGTTCGGCAAGACTTCGACGATAGAGATCATCCTCGACGTCATATATACATTTGTTCAAATAAATCGAATCGCTGGCAGGAAGGTCCCACCAAAGTTGATTTTTCTGACCCATTACAATGGAGAACAGCCGTTTGAATTCATTTTTTCGCTCCCAAGGTACATAACCAAGTACGTCGGCTTCTCCACTTGTGGGATATAAAATGCCCGACAACATTTTGAGCGTTGTGGTTTTACCTGCTCCGTTCGGACCCAGAAATCCAACGCACTCTCCAGCGCCGATATCGAAGGAAACGGATTTAACCGCTTCCTTCACAAGTGATTTGCGAGCAAATAAGTTTTTCAGTGAATGTTTGAGTCCTGCTTCTTTCCGGTAATATACGAACGATTTGTTCAGTTCCCGTACACGGATAAAGTCCATCCCCGCTCCTCCTGAATGATTGCATGTTTTCCCTTATTGGCGGCTAAAGTTAAAGCGATTAAACTCCGTTGTTATACAGAAGCACGCATTTGGAGCAAATCGGTGTCAGACCGCAGGCCAGAATCTCGCGTTGTTTTCGCAGATCCTCACCGTGGAAAATATCGGCCACACTTTCTTCATATAAATTACCGACACTGAATTCCGGGAAAAATTTGCATGGATTGACCTTACCGTCTGGCATCACGTCCATCCGGTTCGAGATCGAGAAACACTTGGTCCGATTCATGGCTGGCTTTTCGCTACCTCGAATAAAACCTTCTACCTCTTCGGGCTCCAGCGCAGGCTGATAGCGGATACGTACATTCCACACTCGTGAATTAACTCGTTTAAATTCCTCGATTAATGTGTCAAAACGGTCAGGTGAGATGTGAAACGTGAAAGAGTGCCAGCTATTCTTGTGGTCACTCGCAAAGCGGGAGGCAAGGTGCGGAAAGTGCGTATCAAAGTAGGTGTCCATTTTTTCCGCCGTATCGGAAGGGATGTACCATGGGAAGCAGAAGTACACGGAATCAACGCCCAGCTCTTCAAAGAATTCCATCAAGCTATACAGCTGATCGACCATCTGGTCATTTACTGTCAGGGCTACGGACACTTTGCCTTTGTACAAGCCCTGCTTTTGCAGATCCAACAGCAGCTGTATGGCGTGAATCACTTTTTTGAACGTGCCTTTGCCCCGAATCGCGTCATTCTCCTTCTCGAATCCTTCCAGGCTGACCAGCATGACTAAATTCTTAGACATTTTCAAAATGGAATCTAGCTTTTGTTCAATGAGAATCGCGTTTGTGCAAATGGTCGTATGCCGGTCTTCCTTAGCCAGCAGTTCTGCCAGTTCATCGAACTTAGAGTAAAATAGCGGTTCTCCGCCCCACAGGAACACACGTGATTTGCGTTCTCTCGTTTCGGCGAGCAGTTTCTCCACGACGGGAATCTCGATTTCGTCTCTCTTCACTTCACTGGCAAAGCCGTGATGGAAGCCATCTGGATTCCATTCAAAGCAATGCTTGCAGCGCAGGTTACAGCCGTTATTAAGCTTGATTCCGATCTCATAAGGCACGGGTGCGGCATACGTCGGGTCCTCCCGGCGTTTCCTTCCCGTTTCCGCGAGTGGAACGAGGGTTCTTTTCATATTTTGAAATGTCAGCTTATCAAACGTAACTGCTGTTTTCGGCTGCATGCGTTTTCCTCCCCAAATGATTGATTTTTGATCGCTGCTCCAGTAAACGTTCGTACATTTTTTCGAGATGTTGTTCTGAGTAATCTAGGGCTTTCCATTCCGCAAATCGGATACCGAAACCACAGGATTCCCAATACTTTGAATTCTGAAGCTCATGGTCACCAAACGGCTCTAACATGACAAAAGGTATTCCGTAGGACAACGAATCGTTCAGTGTCGCTCCTCCGGGCTTGCTGATAATGGCAGCGCAATTGCGCATCAGATCCGTGTAAGCAGAGTAATCGCGGAGCGGAATTGCCCGAAGAATGCCCTCTTCACGCACATATCGGTTCATTGGTGGAAACGAATGCCGCCCCTGGGCATCCCGACTCCACGGATTCCATGAAACCTCTGTTCCGAAGTAGCGTGTGCTCCCATCGTCCTCCTCCACCTCGGAAGGATCGTAGACGATCACATCCAGCAGGTAACCAAATTGACGAAGCTCTGCAATCGTTGACGCGTATGTTCCGATCCCCCAGCCGCCGCCATGGATCAGAATGCGCCCGTCACGCTGTGCATAAGGCAGAAGCTCCTTTTCATCTGAGGCAATATAGAAGTCTGGAGACAACCTTGAAGGCTCGTAAAGCCAAACGTTCTCGTAGTCCGGATACAAGCACTTGTGTACCTTAAACGATGGCGTATCGCACACATCCAAGCGGATCAGTTGAATATCCAAAGGCGAGTGCGCAATGGCTTTGTACCTCTGCAGGATCGGAAGCCAAAAACCGGTAAACACAGCAAAATGAGATACCCCATCACGTATCCATGAGTCCAACAGGAACTGGACTTCCGCTTCATTCAGGGAAGAGTCTACAGGCTTGGCCAGTTTATGCCCCATAAGGGCAACGGAGAAATCGGCATGAAATGCTTTTTTGGTGGAATTAATCTTGCACCTGATTTCTTCATGATACAGGTTCTCCAGAACGTGAACGTCCGTTCTAACACCTCTATCTTGCAGGTACGTGTTTAGATGCATAGCCGGAATGTATGCACCAAGCGAATTGCCCGACGCAAGTAGGGTAACCGAAGATGAATTCATGCGCAGCCTCCGCATTCCAGAATTAGTTGTACACTTTAATGGACAAGTCAGCGAGTACCTGCCTCAGACTTATGATCAGTTCATTACGATGTTCGTCATCACGGCCCACGACCGAGATATACAATCGTCCCTTCGGCATACCCCGATGGCTCTGGATTCCCTCGGATATACGCCGAGAGGTCAGAATATCATTCACCATTACGGTGTTAGATGAAATAGGCATAATTCCGTACTCACCTTTCCCTTTGAATAGAAGACCGGATACATGCAAAGCGTCCAGCAAACTTCCAAACGTAAAGCCTTCAGGTAGACCGAGAGACAGAAAGGTAAGCAGGCCGCTATGGCCGTACGTTTCCCAGCCTTTATCGAGATATGCATTAATGAGACCCATGGACTTGCGTGCGTTAATCTCGACAATGGGTATGATATCGCCGCCTTCCAAAATCATGGAGTCGAAACACACGAAGCCGTGGTATCCATCCTCGAATAATACCCGAAGTGCCTTTTCCATCGTGTCAAAATAACCCGCGTGCTCCAGCAGAAGCAGCAAAGCCTCATCTGCTCTAATAGACCCGCCGTAATTCTGCTGCTGATTCAGCATACGCTGAACCGAAAGGAAATCCCTCTCACCGCTCTTATGAATGAACCAATGTGAGCTGAAATCGATCTCTTTTCTCAGCAGTGGTTCCAACAGGAATTGCGAGCGCAATCCTCTTCTCTCCTGCTTATCCAGATGCTCTGCTATCCTTCGCTGCATGGCTTCATTTTCAATGAGTATATTGCCCTTGCCGGAAACACCGAATGGATCTTTCAGCAAATACGCCCCTCGCTTCAGTAACGTATTTCCGACAGCCTGTACTTCTACTACATTGTTCACTTCTGTGCCATAACACTTTTCCCCGATCCTGGTCAGCAGTCGGTTGGAGTAAAATTTGGAATTTACATACTTAACCGTCTCTAGGTCGGGCAAAGACCCCAATGACCCTTCGGCACGCAGGTACTCCTCCGTATCAGCCGTAATGGCATAAGGAGAGAGCTGTTTTACGTTGTGAGTCAACATCGCTTCACGCTGTTGATCGTCTGAAGCAAGCCTGAACATGCACTGTTTAAAAACGTCCGGTTCGGTTAGGGACCTCTCCTCATCGTTCAAATCAAAGTGGTAACGGCTGCGAAAGGAAAAACCTAACCCGTTCAGATAGTCGTACAGCCTTGGATCAATTTTACATCGGGTGTAAAGGATATCGTCTGGCCCGCAAAATGGAAATAACAGTTCGTCCATACATAGGACAATGGATTCCCTGTCCTTATCAGGCATAGCAGGTAGCTTGGATAAGTCCGGATCCCTCCACCGCGTTTCGGGATCAAACGTCCCCATAACGATCGTTGGAATTACCCCGGCCTCACTTCTGGACATCTTCGTACAATGATTGCTCTTGAGACTGGCAGCTTTTCAGAAAGGTTATAAATGTGTCGATCGATTGGAGATGCTCGTAATCGAATTCGTCATAGTCAATAATTACGTTCAATTGATCCTCGACTTTGAGCATAAACTGGATCATTTGCAGAGAATCGAGGCCAATATCGTTATTCAGCTCCGTTGCTGGGGACAGGGATTGGCGTAGTTCCGGTTGGTCTTCTTTAATAGCGCACAAAATATCTACGATTTTATCGTACATGACTACACTCCTTTAAAGTGATCATTGTGTGAGGTACAACCGAAATTATTACGCTTACATATGCATTCAAATCAAACCTGAGCTTGGTGTTGATTTCCCCTCCCTCTTCCAAAGTTACAATTATTATCTTTATAATTACATATTATGTCAAGGGATAAAAACCTATGATATTGTACGCCTCACCAGGCTTCTAGCCCCTAAAAAACTGCTATTTTAGCGGCTTCCCAGGATCGGCCCTTCTCCTTTCGTTTCAGACGATTTTCTCCCTTTGACTATCCCCTTCCCTGGTCGATCAACCAATGGATTGCAGGCGAGACCGTCACACGTACCAACGTACTCGATCTAATTGTATTTGCAGAAGACCTCGCTAAATTTCTAAGAGAACTAGAAGCCATTGATGCTAGTCAAGGCATACCCGCAGGCATTCAAAATTTTCATCGCGGCGGGAACTTAGCGGTTTACGATACAGATACAAGGACTGTCATTGGAAAGGTATCCGGCGAATACGATCCAAAGCTTATGACTGAAATATGGGAGCTTGCCCTGGCAACGAAATATCAAGCGGCACAGGGCGCACAGCCCTGCGTAGGGTTTTCTTTCTGCTTATCCGTAGGTTTGTTTTGCATTTTATTTTATCCATGCCATTTATCCTCGAAATCATCTGGCAATATTAATGCAAATCAGTGTTGACATGAAGCCGAGGATAAGTAAGTTCGTTATAACGGGCTGGTGAGATGGTGTAATGGAGATGCAGGTATGTACAGGGGAGCGTAAATTGATCTTACTATTGTGAATTTTTCATATATTGAAATAATAATATAGTGTGCCAAGAAAGGTGCAGTGAGTTAACATTTGAAGCTACACGATTAATTTCCCCTTAATTTTTGGATGAAAATCTGGCGGAAGTATACCGTCCCTATGGACATAGCCAGTTTTTTCTGTTGTGAATTTTTCATATAGTGAAAATATAAGGTTGTTGCCAATCAGGACCACCCGTCCAACGGGTGGTTTGCTCTTGGGGTATAACCCCCTGTTGCCAAACTGCGCCTAAAGACGCTAGCCTGACAGCAGGGCTG
>NZ_FOBD01000025.1 GCF_900109515.1 Paenibacillus sp. OK003
CCACACGTACCCATCCCGAACACGACCGTTAAGCCCTCTAGCGCCGATGGTACTTGGACCGCAGGGTCCTGGGAGAGTAGGACGCCGCCAAGCAAAGAACCACTGCCGATGTTATTCGGTGGTGGTTTTTATTTGTTTATAAACATAAATGTAGGAGTAGCTAGTTGATGGTGTATGGAGTTTTGGCTTTGGAAGCAGCTATTAATAGAGGGTGGATTGACTTTCAAAAGAGGGTAAATGAATGCCTTAAAAGAGTCTTGAAATGAAGGTAACATTTTTGTTACGGAAAACGCATTCTAAACCAGTATAATAGGACTATGTTAAATATGCTAAAAGTACCTGACCACAGAGCTGGAATGTGCAGCTGTGAAAAGGAGGGTGTGTGTGATAAGTTGGCGAAGACTAGTTCTTCATTCGTTTCTCTTGCTCGGCCTGATAGGCGTGCTTGTAGGATGCGGTGAAGCAGGATCTGCATGGACTTCTTATGAAGGAGCGGTAAACGAGAAGGGTTTCCCGGTTCCTAAAGTGGCGAATAAATCTGACCAGTCTGAAAACAATTCGGATATGGATTATGTTCGATATACGCTATCTGGTATTAGTGAGAGCACTAGTATTCCTGAGGTGTATCTAGACGAGATTAAGAGCTGGGGATGGACAGAAAAGCAAGCCAAGAGTACTTCCAATGACTCAAGTTCCCTACGTGTATTTGCTAAAGAAGGGCATACTGTACATCTAGCTGTACATGATGGGTTCTTCACGGTGATGGTTCCGAAAAGTGAAGCTGCCCAGACGACAGTAAAATCACTGGATGATGATGACTGAATAAGTTGTGTTTTGATGTAATGGTTCGACAATTAACGGTGTAATGGTCCGTATGATAGTAAAGCTCCCGATCTCTGATCGGGAGCTTTTTGTATTTATTTTTGTCTGTCATGAATCATATTAGATGAGCAATGAATCGTTCGGAGGTTTTCTTTTGGCGGTAACTTAACCAGGAGCTGTAGAGAGGCAGGCTTCAGCACTCACACAGGAGACATGAGCATAGATAGCAAAGATAGTAGGTACCTGTAGAGGCTGGTCTCAGTCGTCTATAGAGCAAGTAAACATGGAAGAGGCGAGAAGATACCGAAATAAAGCATGTTATAAGCCTACTACGTACTCAATATCAGAAAAGGTATTCAACAAGCTAGGGCGTGGCAGAACGGAAATGGATGTACTGCGTTGGGGATAACCATTTTAACTATACCCATGCTGTGGATAAGGGAGAAAGGGAGGGGAAATGAATAAAGGTTATCCACTGTGGATAACCTTTAGGATTTGGAAGCATGACGCAGTAATCAAGGAAGAGTGTCATAGGAGTGGTTGCGTCAGTTTGAATAGAAGGTATGGATGAGTTATAGCGTTTTATGTATTACTGGTTTCAACTATACATTGCGTTAGGCAAGGTTATAGGTAAAGGATAGGTGAACAATTATTGCAGGTAGTAGGAGACATCTTGTTCATTTAATTTGATAAGCCCGTCCTTACGTTCGCGTGAAAGAACAAGTACAACATATAGACGTGGTACAAGCAGCCACAGATGCCAGAAAATCAAAGATAGGGTGAAGGACAAGGGTGACCATATTAAACAGACGGTAATGATACATAGCCCAATCCAGCTCATATTGAGGTGGACCCGGACAAACATGCGGTAGCTGAAATGTTGGTCTGGAATATAGCCGAACCAAGGCATTTTGAGATTCCAGCGCCAACGACGTGCATAGGAGGTACGGACCAGCAGTAATATGGTTCTGGCAATGACATAATGAATCCATAGTGTGATCGGTCCTGCCAGGATAAAGTAGAAGAGGCCGGTCCAGGAGAATGCTAACAGATTAAACAAAAGCATAATGACAGGCAAAGACAGATAGCTAAAGATCACGCTGCGGGCAATGGCCTTTTTTTTCAGAAGCCGGTATTGATAAAAGGTTGCTTTATTCTCCGGTTCGGCGATCATACGATTACAAATCCTCCTTCTGGGATCACGTTCATTTGTAATAGGTATTCGTTTTCATTAATAAGGAAATGGATGATGCAGAGACGTATATGAACCTTGAATGGACTCCAGATTGATGTACAAGATATGGAAGTAGGTTAATCCTATACAAGTATACCTTCGAACGATCTGGCTGTCAGGCTCGGAATGGTGATGTATTATATATCGGCTGAAAATCCAAGTTTTTTTAAGATTATAGAATATAAGTTTTTATAGCCATAGGAGGGGGAGCAGATAATCACATGAAAAATACAATGGAGCGAGGCAATGTTTCTTGTAATGGCTGTCCAATCATGGTTTTCATATAATAGAAGAAATGCAGGTCTGCGAGGTTATAGATACGTTATAAGGTAAGGAGAATGGCTAACAAATGCGGGCTGTTTCGCTGAAGTATAGAACCAAAGGCATTTTTCTTATGTTTGTTTTCGGTACAGACACCCATAGAGGGGCAGGCGAATATATATATTTTATAGAAAGAAAGCACTATGAAAAGGTTTAAAATAATAGAAACTGTGCAATACTGATAGTAATACGTAAAACAAGGTGGGATGGTTGATGGAAGGACACGCCGAACACACATGCATTATCTGCGAACAGACCAAAAGAGAAGGCATTTTTATTGTATCTGAATTTATATGTGACGCTTGCGAAGCAGAAATGGTTCATACGGATGCACAGGATGCCAAGTATAATTATTTTATCCATCAGATGAAGCAGATTTGGGTGCAAAAGAACGCATAAAGAGCGTTAAATCATATTAGTGAAACATCACATTGATTTGTATCAATGTGCATAGAGGCCCTAGGGGCCTTTTTCTGTTTCTATCAGGGAAATAAGAAGGGGAAAATGGACATGATAAGCACCCATGGGGTGACTGGATATGATGATGCTGCATCGGTGGAAACGGTGGTTTGCACGGGGGCTGGACAATTCCTGATATAATGAAAGAAGAAGTGCTTCTACTACACGTTTTGAATACAGCAGATCGTAGGATAGAAACATGCGTGGAAAGGTCTCTGTTGTTATAGGGAGAGCATTGGTATGAACCGTATCAAAATTTATGAATGTACAGGATGATTATTCAATGGAGCATAAATCAAATACCGCACCTTTATATGAAGCGTTGCTTGCGTATCGTGATTCAGGGCAGCGTTCTTTTCATGTACCTGGGCACAAGAACGGACAAGTCTATCGGAGGTTACTGGAGCAAGCGGACCAGCAGCAGTTAGATGGGGAAGCCGGTGAAATTCACCGTAATGAGGGTGAGGCAAAGGGAAAACAAATTTTAGGTTGTTCATTAACAGATGGGGAAGAGTGCTTCAGACAAGCTGAGGAACACGGGCATGGTAATGAAATTCACGGGCTGACGGTTCATACTGAGAATGGAACTGGCGGATCTGAAGCAGATATTGTACCGGTGAATGCGTTTCTGGAGATGATGCGGATGGATGTAACGGAAATCTCGGGGACGGACGACTTGCATCATCCAGAAGGGGTTATGTTGGAGGCGCAGCAGCTGGCAGCGGATTGTTTTGGAGCAGAGGAGAGCTTCTTCCTTGTTGGAGGTAGTACGTCTGGTAATTTGTCTTTGTTGCTGACCGTATGTAATGGACCTAATAGTCTTGTACTGGTACAGCGCAATGTGCACAAGTCCGTCATTCACGGGTTGATGCTGGCAGGCGCAAGGGCTGTATTCCTGGAGCCATGGGTTGATCCTGCGAGTGGACTGGCGGTGATGCCGTCGCTAGAGACGGTGCAGGCCGCTGTCCAGGCATATCCTGAGGCAAAGGCAGTACTTGTGACTTTGCCCAATTATTACGGCATGGGCGCTGATCTGAAGCCCATCGCTGAGGTGTGCCATGAGGCAGGCATGCCGCTGCTCGTGGATGAAGCGCATGGCGCGCATTATGGGCAGCATCCGGAGCTGCCAGCCTCTGCACTGTCCTGCGGAGCAGACGGTGTGGTGCAGTCGACCCACAAGATGCTGTCTGCTTTCACCATGGGAGCCATGCTGCACGTTCAGGGACCACGGTTAAACCGGTCCCTGCTGCGTCAGCGTCTGGCCATGGTGCAAAGCTCAAGCCCATCGTACCCAGTGATGGCTTCGCTTGATCTGGCGCGCCGCCTGCTGCATACGCAGGGCGCGAATGCCTTCACGGCGGGGCTTGCCGCCGTGGACGCCTTTAAGCGCGGCCTCGCGGAGCTGCCGCGCTTTCGGTTGCTGCAGCCGGGGCAGCTGCTGCAGCAAGAGCCGCCAGCCGGGGCGAAGCCGGCAGCTGGCGGGAAGTCCGAGGCCGCCGCTGGTTCACCAGGGCGGCCTGAAGCAGTGCCCGCGGCGGCGTTGCCTTCAGCCGCGGGATACACCGCTCAGGACCCGTTCAAGGCCGTCATCTATGACGGCACAGGGGTGCTGAGCGGTTATGGGCTGCAGCAGCAGCTGGAAGCGCGCGGCTGCGTGCCCGAAATGAGCGACGAACGATACGTCGTCCTGCTCTTTAGCCTGGGCTCGACGCTGCGCGATGCCGAGCACCTGTTGCAGGCCTTACAGCAAATCAGCCTTGCAAATGAGCAGGCTCGTTCACTGCCTTCAGCCTCACAGCGTTTTACAAAAGATTCTGCAAATTATATTTCCACGTGGAACAATTTTCAAGAAGGAACTCCTTTCTCGGAGCCTATCCCTTTCTCATTGCAGACGATTATGGAGGAGGATACAACAGAGGTTTCCATCGAAAACTGTATTGGTCTTCGCTCGGCGGAGATGGTCATTCCGTATCCACCTGGCATACCTCTTGTTTACGCTGGTGAGCGAATAAGCGCGGCTATGGCAGCACGAATTAAGCTGCTGAGAGACGAAGGAGCAAGGTTCCACGGTGTATCGGATACTTCGCTGCAATCATTGAAAATCATCCGGGAATAATGGAGTTTAGCATGCCAAGGAACTTGAGGAGTCAACCAGCATTAAAATGAGCGTTTTGCTTCATTTGATTCGATTCAACCACGGGTACAATCTATAGACGAATAAGCATTTCGGATATATAACTTTGTTGATTGAAACAGGCTCTTTGGATTTATGCAAAATGCTCAAACAAGTTAAGACATCATTGTTGTCTGGACATAAGAAAGAAGGGAACAAACCTTGGATATTCCGCTAAAAAAATATACGGGAATAGTCCTGCAAGTCTTACTGATGTACGGGTTTTATTGGATAGGAAACCTGATTCAGGCTTTACTGCATCTGCCGTTAACAGGAAGTATTGTCGGGATGCTGCTTCTATTCATCGTCATTCAACTGGGCTGGATCAGAATAAGCTGGGGCGAAGAAGGATCATCCTGGCTTCAATCGAATTTGCAATTATTGTTTATCCCTCCCACGGTGGGCATTATCAATCATTTTGATTTTTTTAGAGCCAATACGCTGCTGCTTGTTCTGGGGTTAATCGTTAGTACATTAATTACTTGTCTGTTGTCTGCGAAAATCAGTGAATGGCTCATGGCGTGGAGATCGACGCATCCAGGTAAGAAGGAGGCGATCTCATGCTCGCATTCATCCTCGGAATCGGAATGATTGCCCTGACCGTGGCTATATATATTCCGGCGACTCATTTATATAGAAGATTGAAGTGGCCGATTCTTATGCCTGTATTGACGGCAACGGCTGTAATCGTACTGATTTTGCTCATTTCCGGCATTAAGCTCGATACGTACATGCTTGGTGGCAAATGGATACAGGAATTATTGGGACCGGCCGTGGTTTCCCTGGCATTCCCTTTGGCGAAGCACCTTGATGTATTGAAACGGAATATTATTCCGATATTAGGGGGGACCTTGGGTGGAAGCATCGTTGGCATGTCCACAGGGGCTGCCATATCACTGCTGCTGGGTTATCCGCAAGATATCGTTATCGCATTATTGCCTAAATCCATTACGACACCCGTTGCCATTCAACTGGCTGATCAGGTAGGAGGAAATTCATCCTTCACTTCGTTATTTGTGATGATAGCCGGATTTTCGGGGATATTATTGGGACCCATGATATTGAAATCGGGCAGAGTAAGCAGCAAAAATGCGTATGGAATCGGACTCGGCTCGGCTTCCCACGCACTGGGCATGGCAAGATCCTTTGAGTATGGCGAGAATGCGGTAGCGCTGAGTTCCGTATCGATGATTGTCAGTGCTATTGCCGGCTCTGTCATGCTCCCTCTATGGGTGTGGCTGATTTACGGCTGAACAGCCTATGTGCCTTATCGAAAATATTGGAGAATAGCTGACCGTTAACGTGGGATCATGTATAGTATTATAATAAGAAGCTTGTACCAAACTCGAACCAATCTACGGAGTGATCGTGAACATACACCTCTGGGCGGGCTAATTCATAGTCTGGAGTATAAGAGGATCGAGGTTGTAATTATCGCAGCACAATGAGGAGCAATTATCGATATAGAAAGCAGGGAAGCATATGCAGGGCAGAGGTAAATTCATTACGTTGGAAGGGGGAGAAGGATCGGGCAAAACAACGATGATCAGCAAGCTAGGTTCTTACTTTGAAGAACAGGGTATACCATATGTAGTTACTCGGGAACCTGGCGGGATTGAAATTGCGGAGAAAATACGTGCTATCATCCTTAATCCTCTTCATACGGCAATGGATGCACGAACCGAAGCGCTGCTCTATGCAGCTGCACGCAGCCAGCATCTGGCGGAGAAGGTGGAGCCTGCATTGAAGGCAGGGAAGACCGTTATCTGTGACCGATTTGTCGACAGCAGTCTGGCCTATCAAGGATACGCTCGTGGTCTTGGCGTAGAGAATGTTTGGGCCATTAATCGGTTTGCAATAGGTGAACTGATGCCGGACGTCACACTGTATCTGGATATCGAGCCGGAAGCAGGTCTCGCTCGTATTGATGCCCACGATGGACGTGAAGTTAACCGCCTGGATCTCGAAAGTCTGGAGTTCCACCGCAAAGTGCGTGAAGGCTATTTCCTACTGAAGGAACAGTTTCCTGACAGGATCAAAGTCATCGATGCTTCTCAAAAGCAAGAAGAGGTCTTGGCAGCAATGATTTTGTCGCTTGAGACAGGGATTTTGAAGGATTTTGACGAGTAATTGTCTAATATATAGACAGGGCATTTCACAAGGTGTTTATTATCTGAAGGAGGTTATGCAGGATGAAACTGATTGTTGCGATTATACAGGATAAAGACAGCAACCGATTATCCAGCGCATTGGTCAAAGCAAATTTTCGGGCTACGAAATTGGCCAGTACCGGTGGATTTTTGAAGGCAGGCAACACGACGTTTTTCATCGGTGTCGATGATGGTCAAGTCGAGTCCGTAATGAACGTCATTCGCAGCAGCTGTAAGGTTCGTGAACAGCTCGTGACTCCGGTCACTCCGATGAGCGGAACAACCGACTCTTACCTGCCGCTACCTGTCGAAGTTCAAGTAGGCGGAGCTACCGTGTTTGTTCTCCCCGTAGATCGATTCGAGCATTTTTAATGATGCAGTTTGCATAAATCTAATGGAGCGTCCTTCTTGTTATCAGGAATTGTGTTCTCTGTCCGAAAAAAACTTTTCGATCTGGGAAGATCTTATTTCGGACAGAGGTTGACTAATCAACGAATAGACCCAATCCATATGGTGATATTTAACTACTATTATATATAGAGTATGATGCAGCAAGTATATAAGGTCTCCTCCTCGCACAGGCGCAGCGCGCACTGTGCTGATGGGCGATAGGCCTACTAAGATAGAAAGCAGGCGTTTTCATGAAAATCAACCCTGGATTCCGACCGATGCAGAGTGGACTCAGTTCTTCCGATTCCGGCTCCAAACCGGTTCAATCCAAAAATTTCTCTGATATGATGAATCACCAGGGTGAACGGGCATCACAGGCTGAACTTACCCGCCGATTAAGTGAGATCCAGATGCAGGGTGACCGTTTGTCTCGTTCCATGACCATTCGTGAATTGAAAGCATACAAGCAGCTTGTAAAAAGATTTCTGGAGGAAACGGTCCGCCGCGGTGTTTCTATGAAAGAGACTCGGGGATGGGATCGTCGTGGAAGAGGGAAGCGTTACAAGTTGATTGATGAGATAGACTCTGCTTTGTTATCTATGGCTGACGAGCTTTTGGAGACAGAGGAAGGCAAGATTACGCTATTACAGCAAGTAGGAGAAATTCGGGGAATGCTTATTAACTTAAGCTTCTGAGGAGGAAGTATGTCCTTTCAACAAATTATGTGTCAGCAGGCAGCCAAGCAGATGTTACAGAGCAGTTTGAGACGTCAGGCCATAAGTCATGCTTACTTGTTTAGCGGACCATCCGGCAGTGGACAATTGCAGACGGCGATTACATTTGCGAAAGCGATATTCTGTACAGAGCTTGAAGATGATGCCTGCGGACAGTGTCTTGAATGTCGTAAGGTGGAACATGGAAATCATCCGGATCTAACGATGCTTGCACCGGATGGGAATAACATTAAAATTGATCAGATTCGCGATCTGCAGCGTATCTTTTCGTACCGATCAGAGGCGGGGCATCCCAAAGTATATATTATCGAACAGGCCGAGAAAATGACTGTCCAAGCGGCCAACAGCTTGCTGAAGTTTCTGGAAGAACCACAGGTGCCCGCGGTAGGCATTTTGATTACGGATAATGGACAGGCGATGCTGCCGACTATTCGTTCACGCTCTCAATTGGTTCCTTTCAGTGCACTGAATCCGGAAGAGATGCTGCAATCGCTGATTGCGGAAGGGCACCCTGCCAATCTGGCTCGCTCTGCCGTCCATTTAGCGTCAGGACTGGAAGCATGTAGAGAAATTCTCCAGCAGAATTGGTTTGCAGAAATTAGAAACGTAATGTTACAATTAGGGAAGGAGTCCCTGGGTAGAGGAAGTACCTCATTGATCTCTGCACAGCAGAAGCTTTTTAAAACCGGACTCTCAGAACACCTGGATACGATGCTTAGCCTGTTCCATTTATGGTTCAGGGATATGCTGTATGTCCAGTATGGTAGGCATGAACATATCGTTTTTATAGATCAGTTGGACATGCTGTCTCAGTTGGCCCATACCCGCAGCACCGAGCAGTGGGTTTCCTACATGGATATGGCCGCAGCATGCAGAAAAAAATTGCGTTTCAATGTCAATGGCCAGCTTTGTCTGGAGCAATTTTTGATCGGTTTGGCATAAGACTGGGAGAGGACAGATTTTGTTCCAATCATATGCAAACGGTTATAACTTCGGCGGGTTCCCTAAGAAGACAGGGCTTCAGACGAAGTGGGATTGGCTTACGAGGGGGTTAATTTTTTGTACAGTGTAGTGGGTGTCCGTTTCAAAAAAGCGGGCAAAATTTATTACTTCGATCCCCTGGACCTTCCCATTGAAAAAGAAAACTGCGTTATCGTGGAGACAGCGCGGGGGGTAGAGTACGGTAAGGTTGTCGTTGGCAAGAAAGAAGTAGGCGAGTCTGATGTGGTGTTGCCGCTCAAAAAGGTCATCCGGGTGGCGGGCGAGACAGATGCCCGTGTCGTAGATGAGAACAAGCGCGCAGCAAAAGAAGCATTCGGTACTTGTTTAAATAAAATCAAAGACCACGGCCTCAAAATGAAGCTGGTCGATGTGGAATTTACGTTTGATCGCAATAAAATTATTTTTTATTTTACAGCTGAAGGAAGAGTGGATTTCCGGGAGCTGGTCAAGGATCTGGCAAGCATTTTCCGGACACGGATCGAACTGAGACAGATCGGTGTACGTGATGAAGCAAAGATGCTTGGAGGGATCGGACCTTGCGGCCGAGTATTATGTTGTTCTTCCTGGCTGGGAGACTTTGAGCCGGTATCAATCAAGATGGCTAAAGATCAGAGCCTGTCACTGAATCCGACGAAAATTTCCGGGTTGTGCGGAAGACTCATGTGTTGTCTGAAATTTGAGCATGATAACTATGAAAGTGTGAGGGAAGAATTGCCGGCTGTAGGCAAGTTGGTCGTCACCTCTTTGGGTGAAGGAAAAGTTGTCGGCATCAATGCGGGTAATCGCACAGTCCATGTTCAACTGTTCGACATCAGTAAAGTCAAAGAACTTCCGCTGGATGACGTCGTTATCAAGTAAACCATAAAGGTTGCTTCGGGGTGGAAACTTGGAAAAGAAAAATCTGTTTACACACATTCATGAAATGGAAACCCAATTGGGTCAGTTGCACAGTGATTTAGGAGATTTAAAAATGATTGTTAAAGAGTTGCTTGAAGATAATCAGCGGCTTACCATCGAGAATGAGCAGTTACGCAAACTGCTGAAGCGTGAAGCTCCGGCAGATTTGCCCATCGCATCGGCACTCGCTCCGGTAGCAAGGCCCGCGGGTCCAGCTACTGGTGAAGATGTTGTAGGTGAAGGGTATGATAATCTGGCTCGGTTGTATCACGAAGGATTCCATATCTGCAATGTCTATTATGGACATTTGCGGACGGAAGGCGATTGTCTGTTCTGCCTGTCTTTTTTGAATAAATGAAGTGGCCGTAGGGATCCCCTACGGTTTTTTTTCAAGGTTAAGAACCTTGTCTGAGATATAGAGTACCGGAGGATGAGTGTATCATATGACAGAAATATCAGTAAAACTGCAAGATTCGGAACGCATCGACGATTTGCTCTCTCATGATTTGAAGATTATTCAAAGTGATGAAGTGTTTAGTTTTTCGATGGATGCCGTATTGTTGGCCCGATTTGCTTCAGTACCGAAACGTGGTCGTGTGCTTGATCTGTGTACAGGCAATGGGGTTGTTCCCATTCTGTTGACCACACGGACGCAGGCGAGTCTGGAGGGCATTGAAATTCAACCAAGATTGGCAGATATGGCACGTCGCAGCGTTCAGCTGAATGCATTGGAAGAATCCATTACGATTCATGAAGGTGATTTGCGTGAACTCGTGAAAGAAACGGGCCATGCTGTATACGATGCGATAACGGTTAACCCTCCGTATATGCCCTTGAATGGAAGTGACCTCAAGATGAACACTCATCAGGCAATGGCACGCCATGAAATCGGTTGTACACTGGAGGAAGTCATTCAGGCCTGCAATCGACTGGTGCGCAATGGCGGTAAAGTATCCATGGTTCATCGCCCGCAGCGTTTAGGAGAGATCATCTCTCTGATGCGTGAGTATAAACTTGAACCGAAGCGGATTCGGATGGTACATCCCCGTGCTCATTTGGAAGCCAATATGGTGTTGATTGAAGCACTCAAGGATGGAAAACCGGAGGTACGCATGCTTCCACCACTGATTGTCTACAATGAAGAGGGGAAATACTGCGAAGAAATCATGGACATCTATTACGGTGCACAGCATGCACAACGGACAACGGAAGGAGGGTTATAGATGACATTGCATATTCAGAAGAGCTACGCGGAGCAGTCGAGTGATGCTGGTAAACTATATCTGGTAGGAACACCGATCGGTAATCTGGAAGATATAACATTTCGAGCAATTAAAACATTGCAGAGCTGTGACATCATTGCAGCCGAGGACACACGTCAGACCCGAAAGCTGCTTACCCATTTTGAAATTACACCATCGATGTTGTTCAGTTACCATGAGCATAATAAGGCAGCCAGTGGCCCTGAACTAATACGCTATATAATAGAAGGAAAAAATTTGGCACTCGTCAGTGATGCCGGTCTGCCGGCCATTTCGGACCCTGGTTCCGATCTTGTAAAACTTGCGCTGGAAGCTGGAATTACGGTCATTCCCATTCCTGGAGCCAATGCCGCGTTATCAGCTCTGATCGTATCCGGTTTACCGACGGAGCGCTTCACATTCGGCGGTTTTTTGCCGCGGGAGAAAAAAGACATGCGAAAAGTGATCGAAGCTTTTAATGAGTCCAACGGTACGTTGTTATTTTATGAGTCCCCTCACCGTATTCGCAAAACGTTGGCCTATCTCGAAGAGATTCTGGGTGATCGGTCGATCGTACTGGCACGTGAGCTTACGAAACGTCATGAGGAGTTCGCAAGAGGCAGTATCCAAGAGTGCATAGACTGGCTTGAGGAACATCCGCCACTTGGAGAATATTGTTTGCTTGTAGAAGGTATCAGGGAAGAGGAGCGTAAGGCGGAGCGGGAAGCCTGGTGGCAGCTGTTGTCTTTGGAGGATCATGTGAGCCATTATGAGAATGAAGGACTTAGTCGGAAAGATGCGATGAAGAAAACGGCAACAGATCGGGGTTTGACGAAACGAGATGTGTATAATGCGTTAATCTGATAACGAATCAACAAAAATATACTGGAATAGGGAATATAACCTTAAAGGCACCTTAGATCCAACCTTAATGGAATATGAAAAAAACGAGCAGAGCGGAGAAAAAAATATATTACAAACATCACCGCTCCTCTTTTTGGAGTTGAACAGACTCCTAGCTCGATTTTTTGGTGAAAACCAATAAGAAAGCAAAAAAATACCTTCCAGCGGTGGGGTTCACACCGGGAAGGCGATCAAGGAATATAAAAAGGTTAGAAATAACAATTTAATAAGACCATTATACCTGATATTTCTTATTTTGTCACAGGTGCAGGGATTTCGGAAATACATTCGTTACAAACAATTTTACCTTTGAAATAAGTAACGTTCTCTGCATTGCCACAGAAGATACAAGCTGGTTCGTATTTTTTCAACATGATGCGCTCGCCGTCAACATAGATCTCAAGAGCATCTTTTTCACCAATACCGAGCGTACGGCGCAATTCGATTGGAATAACTACCCGTCCCAGTTCATCCACTTTTCTTACAATACCTGTTGATTTCATCATTATAATCAGTGCTCCTCTCAGCTAACGATCATTGTCATTATTCGACATTATTTTATGTTTTATGATACTCATCATACCAACGATTCCCAAAACAGTCAACCTTAAAATTAGCTTAAAATAAAGGCTGTTTTTGACAAGATTACGAGTGGTAAGGGGTTAGAAGCCATTTTTCGTATTTAAACATCAATGTCAGCTTTGTCGATTTGGAAAACGACAAAACTACCTTATTCGACAATATTCGTCAAAACATGTCGAATCCTTGGTGGTATTATACTGAAAAAGCGACAAATACAAATGATATTAAAGGAGTGAATAGACATGGAACAGCGTTTGACGGAAGAAAAGGTGTTTAAAGATCCGGTACATAATTATATCCATGTGCAAGATCCGATTATATGGCAGTTGATCAACACACCCGAGTTTCAACGTTTACGCCGAATCCGTCAATTGGGAACATCATTTCTTACTTTCCATGGTGCAGAGCACAGCCGCTTCTCACATTCCTTGGGCGTCTACGAAATTACGCGTAAGATTATTTCCCAATTCGAAAGAAGTCACTATTCAGATTGGCCAAAGGAGGAAAAAACGGTAGCCCTTTGCGCAGCATTGCTCCATGATCTTGGACATGGACCATTCTCTCACTCTATAGAAGAAGCCTTTGATATGAATCATGAGGATTGGACTTGTCGGATCATTACAGGTGATACCGAAGTAGGGGCGATCTTAAGACGGTATGCTCCTGATTTTCCCGAGAAAGTGGCTTCTGTTATTCAAAAAACATATGAGCAACCTATTGTCGTTAATTTGGTTACGAGCCCGCTCGATGCGGACCGCATGGATTACTTGCTTCGTGATGCCTACTTTACAGGTGTAAACTATGGGACGATCGACCTTGACCGTATCCTGCGTATGCTGCGTCCATATCACGGACGAATCGTAGTTAAGGAGTCGGGCATGCACGCCGTGGAGGATTACTTGATGTCCAGGTACCAGATGTACTGGCAAATTTACTTTCATCCGGTTACCCGAAGTTCGGAAATTATATTGCGACAAATATTTAAGCGGGCGAAAAGTCTCATACAGCAAGGTTTCCAATTCCGCTTCATGATTGATCCACTGCCCCAGTTATTCAATGGAGATCTATCGGTGGATGAATATTTACAACTGGATGAAGCTTTGATTCAGACGGCATTTATGCAGTGGCGCAAAGAGGACGATGCTGTTCTTAGTGAATTATGCGAACGTTTTATAGATCGCAAATTATATAAGTATGTAGAGATTGAACAGATCGACGTAAACATGATTGAAGAGATCCGGGAAGCCTTCACTGTAGCCGGTCTTAATCCCGAGTATGATCTGGAAATTGATTTTCCAACGGATAATCCGTATGATGTGTTTCGTCCGGATGAATCCACGGACAAGCAGATTCTGCTGCTTGACCGACAAGACAAGTTACATGAGTTGTCAGAGGTGTCCGACATTGTCCGTTCAATCAGTGGTCTTCATCGCGGCAAGCATCACTTGTATTATCCGCAAAATAAGGTGGATGCGATTGTTCATGAATTACCGTCCCATATACGCCCCTATTTCTCACATTAAATGATGTGCGATGCTGTTCAAGAATCATGATGCAAAGAAGCTTTCGAAAAGAGCTATTTTTCATGATACAGTAATCTGCTTTAATGGAGAGTACATGTAGATCGACATAATTTTGTAATCAGAGTAATTAGAATACAACCCAGCGGCTAAAAATAAGCAACATATAGATATGAAAGAACTTGTCTCCTCTACATGTTGTACTCAATGAACTAATGGAACGAAATGTAAAAAAATGATTCAAATTAATAATATTTATGTTCTGGCTAAGATCTGCAGAATGGATTAAAAAGAGATAGTCGTTTATTCGACATGAAGGGAGATATACAGCATGATGTTGTTCGACACACATACACACCTGGATGCACCACAATTCGACGAGGACCGCGAGGAAATGATTCAGCGTGCTGTGGATGCGGGCGTTGGTCGCATGATTAACGTTGGCTTTAACCGGGAGACTATTCCATCCACGATGAAGCTGGCTGAAACCTATGATTTTATATATGCTGCGGTAGGCTGGCACCCAGTGGATGCAATCACGATGCAGGAGGGTGATCTGGAATGGATTGCATCTTTATGCAAGCATGAAAAAGTGGTAGCTATCGGTGAAATTGGTCTAGACTATTATTGGGACACTTCACCGAAAGAGGTTCAACATCGCGTATTACGACAACAGATTGGTCTTGCCCGTGAGTTGAATATGCCGATTGTCATTCACAACCGGGATGCGCATGAGGATATTGTAAAAATTCTGCGTGAAGAGAAGGCTGGAGAAGTAGGCGGTGTCATGCATTCCTTCTCTGGCAGCTGGGAAACGGCGAAAATGTGTCTGGATTTGGGCTTTCATCTTTCCTTCGGAGGACCGATCACGTTCAAAAATGCGAAGCAGCCCAAAGAGGTACTTGAGAAGGTTCCTATGGACCGATTTTTCATCGAGACGGATGCTCCTTATTTGACACCTCACCCTTATCGTGGAAAACGAAATGAGACAGCGCATGTACGTCTGGTTGCAGAAGCAGCTGCGGAAATTAAAGGCATTTCGGTAGAGGAAATTGCAGCAATAACGACCAAAAATGCCATGGAACGATTTGGGATTCGTTAAAATATAGAGCAAAACGGGTGAAAAAGTGAGTTAGGCGGAGTTAATTTGCTTTTTGATCCAAATAAATCAAGAATATTACAATATTTTAACCAAATATTTAGAAAAACGTACTTGAACAACGCTTTACAACATGCATAGAAACAGGATATCATCTTTTCAGTGAATTGTTGTGCGGAAAATTGGACAGATGTTCGGGGGATGAACAAAGGGACACTTTCCGATGAAACAACATTACTTTCATGAATCAGTCTCGCTGAGTCTCCGTTAACGGAGAGCGGGGGAACCAATAGGGCTTAAACATCGGTGATTGCAGCCGATGCGCAATATGCGCTGACCCAAAAGCAGCGTATGAATCTGCGAAGCCGTATTTGATTTCTTCTTTGGGTCTCGGGGTGAATTCAAGGGCGTCCGCCATGAGCGGATGACCGGAGATAGGGCGGCTCTCTTTCGCCCGAACCCGACAGCTAACCTCGCAAGCGGAAAAAGAGAGGCAACCTCGTGCATGAATTTCCGATATTCAGAATCATTCGGAAGCCACGAAAGAGTTCCTCTTAAACTCTTTCTTTGGCTTTTTTGTTTTTGAATAAAAGAAATACGGTCATCATACGGTAAGTATTCAGGAGGATGACATCATGTTGCGAAGATTGATTCATGGTGCAGAACCGGATTATGTTGGTCCGATCTGTGTTCTGTAGAAAATTTGGTATAGTCGCGTCAAAGACATCATGCATTACTTTAGACGGCGAGGCTATGAAGGAGGACGGAGAAGTGGGCACATTCCAACCAGAAGAGACCCATGAGTCACGATCATCCAGTAAGTCTTTCGCGTTGCGGTGGAAGCATGAGAACTTGCGTCAAATGGCATTGATCGCGATTTTCTCAATTGCGCTTACAATCATGATCTTGTTAGTCGTTTACGGTCAGGCCGGGAAACAAATTTCACTGGTTATTGATGGCAAAGCTCAAGCGGTAGAGACTCGTACAGGAATGCTTCAGGAAATGCTGGAGGAGCAGTCAATCACAGTCAGCCCTCACGATCAGGTATCCATGCCCTTGAATGGGGCGATCACAGATGGAGACCGCATCGTTATTGAGCGGGCCGTTCCAGTTAATATTACGGCAGACGGAGACACCAAGACTCTGTATACAACCGATTCATCGGTAAAAGATGCGATTAAAAAATCAGGTATTCAGATTGCAAGTGAAGACAAAGTGTATCCGGCGCTTGGAACCACTATTGAAGCGGATATGAAAATCCGTGTAGTGCGGGTAACAAAGCGTACGGTGGACGTGGAACAGCCGATTGCTTATAAAGTGATCAAAACGGCTGACCCTAGCTTGTACAAAGGCGACAATCGTGTCGTTGTGAGCGGTAAAGAAGGCACACTTGTACAGCATATTGAAAAGGTGTTCCAGGATGGAGAATTGGTCTCCAAAAAAATGGTCGGTAAATCGGTCGCAACGAATCGCGTTGATAAAGTGATCGCCGTTGGTACCAAAGCCAAACCTGTTGTGAAAGAGCCAGTGATTCAGACGGTATCGGCGCAGACTTCCACGACAAAAACAGCAACAACTTCGAACTCGAAGAAAACCGCTGCCTCGGGCAGCAAAGTCATTACCGTCTCAGGCAGTTCTTTTAAATATTCTAAAGTGTTGAAAAATGTATCCATGACAGCATACTCTTCTGAAGAGCCCGGTATCGGCACAAAAACAGCATCAGGTACTCGGGTAACCGAGGGACGTACCATTGCGGTTGATCCTAAAATCATTCCGATTGGCTGGTGGGTGTATATCGAGGGCCTTGGCTTCCGTCGTGCGGAAGATACTGGTGGTGCCATTAAAGGCCATAAAATTGATGTGTATTATGATAGTGTGAAGCATGCCCTGAACTTCGGACGGAAGAAAGGCAAGACGGTATATGTGATTGGCCCGGTGAAGCCGGAAGCGAACTAAAATCGTTTTACTTTGAAATGGGAATGCTATAAAATATAAGCATGAATGATTCATGCGGAATATGCGGCGGAGGGGTCTGAATTCAGTCTCCCCCGCCGTTTGGCAGAGAAGAGGATATTCCTCTTCTTTTTGCGTTAGAAAGGAAGAAATGGAACATGATAAAAGAAGTGATCGTGGTAGAAGGTCGTGATGACACCGTAGCCATTCGACGTGCGGTTCAGGCAGATACGATCGAGACTGGTGGATCGGCTATCAACCAGCGCATTCTAAAGCGGATTGCACTTGCTCAAGAGAGACGTGGTGTCATTGTACTGACAGACCCGGATCATGCGGGTGAACGTATTCGGAAAATCATCGCCAATAAAGTACCTGGCTGCAAGCATGCCTTCATTCCGGAGGCAGATGCTACGCGTAAAGGCGACATCGGAGTGGAGAACGCCTCACCTGAGGCCATACGTCATGCACTGGCACGTGTACACACGTCTTATGAAGGCGCACCCAGTCTGATCGATTGGGAGGATCTGATTGCGGCGGGACTGATTGTGCACCCACAGGCTGCTGCACGTCGTATGGAGATGGGCAATCTGCTGGGAATAGGATATTGCAACGGCAAGCAGTTCCACAAGCGTTTGAGTGTATTCCAGATTACCCGGGAAGAGTTCTCCGCAGCATTATCGCAAATTGAACGTGAAGGATTGTGAGCGTATGAAGGGCATGGAAGAAACTGTAGAGATTGCAACCCCCAAACGAACCAAAGAAATTATTCAAAGACACGGATTTTCATTTAAGAAGAGCCTGGGTCAGAACTTTCTGATCGATCAAAATATATTGAACAAAATTGTAAATGCAGCTGATTTGGACGAGTCCAAGGGTGCACTTGAGATCGGACCAGGTATCGGCGCACTCACAGAACGTCTGGCTCGGGTGGCCGGTCCTGTAACGGCTGTAGAGATTGATCAGAGATTGATCCCGATTCTGGGTGAAGTGATGCAACCTTATCCGAACGTTCGTGTGCATCACGGGGATGTGCTGAAGCTGGATCTGGCTGAGCTGTTCCGCACGGATTTTGGAAAGGTAGATAAAGTGAGTGTTGTAGCCAATCTGCCTTATTATGTAACGACACCAATCATGATGAAGCTGCTTGAAGAGAAGCTGCCTGTAGACAGCATCGTAGTCATGATTCAGAAGGAAGTGGCCGAACGCATGGCTGCTGCACCGGGATCAAAGGATTATGGCAGTCTGAGCATTGCGGTTCAATACTACAGTATGCCGGAATTGGTCTGTATTGTTCCGCCCACGGTCTTTATTCCGCAGCCTAATGTGGAATCGGCTGTAATCAAGTTAAAGGTACGTGAGCAGCCGCCGGTTGAAGTTGCCGACGAGGCACATTTCTTCGAAGTGGTACAGGCTTCCTTCGCACAGCGTAGAAAAACCATCTCGAATAATTTGAAAGCTCGTTTCTTCACAAAGGAGAACAGAGAACAGGCTGATCTGCTGTTGGAGCAGGCCGGTATTCAGCCTTCAAGACGAGGAGAAACGTTGAGCCTGCAGGAGTATGCCACACTCAGTACTGTAATGTGGGAAGCTGGGGTACGCGCAGCCCTGTAAAATTCGGATGAACCAATCCGGGTTTCTGCCCATACGATGGGGTAGAGGTGATTATGTTGATGAATATCGGAGACTTGGTCGTTCGAAAGTCATACGGTGGAGATGTGACTTTTCGGTTGGAAGGCCTCCAGTCGGACGGTGCCATCATTAAAGGGACCGAGTTCCGGCTGTTAGCCGATTCCCCTGTGGACGATTTGATACAGGTTCCTTATGAACCGCAGAGTGCGAAGACGAGGCAGGCTCATGTGAAGGCACATCAGACGCTCTCACGCCTGCAGCAGCATCGAATGGAACAGGCCGAGCGCAATCGTGAAGGTTTGGTTCAGGAATGGTCTGTTCAACAAGAACCCGCTTATTTCGAGATGCCTGGCAAAGTGCTGCACTTGGATGGCGATCCCAATTATCTAAAAAAAAGCATGAACCTTTATGAGCAGCTTCGTGTTCCCGCAGAGGGGCAATATGTACACGAGTCTGCCATGGCAGACACTTTATATCGTCTGCTGCCGAAAGTGCGTCCAGATATCGTTGTCATTACTGGACATGACGGGGTACTCAAGACCCGTCAGCCCTATGACTTATATAGTCTGGGAAGCTATAAGAATTCGCAAAACTTTGTATCTGCTATTCAGGTGGCTAGGCAATATGAACGTCATCTCGATGCGCTAACGATTGTAGCTGGCGCGTGTCAGTCCCACTTTGAGGCCCTGCTGCGTGCTGGAGCAAACTTTGCCAGTTCACCCGGCCGAATTCTCATTCATGCTCTGGACCCAGTCTATGTGGCAGCCAAGGCAGCCTTCACGTCGGTGCGGGAAACCGTGAATATGAATGACATTTTGCATAACACGATTAGTGGTAGCCAGGGTGTGGGCGGCGTAGAGACACGGGGCAGTTATCGGGTAGGTCTGCCCGGATTGAACGATTTATCCACGTTAAAAGTGAATCCGTCAGCCGTCTGAAGATGGCAGAAGAAAGTCCCATTTAGGGGCTTTTTTTGTTTGCAAAAAAATTCATTGACAACAACTTTTTGATACTGATATAATAATTAGTTTTGATTTGACAATGACTGTAAAATCCGGTATAATGGACAAGAAAAGAGGTGGTCGTCGACAATGGCTAAAAATACGCTATTGGATATCAAACGCAATCTCGATGCACATATTGGTCAGAAAATTATGCTGCGGGCTAATGGTGGCCGCCGTAAGACCATTGAGCGTACGGGTGTATTGGAAGAAACGTACCCTTCTGTTTTTATTGTTAAGCTTGATGAGGAGCAAGAAACTTTCAAGCGAGTATCCTACAGTTATGCTGATATACTTACGGAATCGGTGGAAGTCATGGTATTTGATCCAGGCAGCCAGACGCATAGCTCCTACATGGAGACGTAAGTATCGATTTACGGCGATTCTGCCCCCTTGGGCAGGTCGCTTTTTTTATTTTGGGAAAATCACGCTCGATTCATCGGAGAGCCACATAGTTGATCAGGAATGAGTCTGGGGAAGAAGCGGCATACTATTTGGACAGGTTCAAGGCATTTTTTTAAGTAAATCCAAGGAAATGGCTTGGCCTGGGGGCAAATAGTCCCGGATACCAATGGACTTATCATGAATGAACGATTTGGAGGAGGATGATCCATGAGCCGGAGAAGAAGAAGTGTAATGTCGGATGAACTCAAAAATGAACTGGCAAAAGACCTTGGATTCTATGATACCGTCCAGCAGGAAGGTTGGGGCGGGATCAAAGCGAAGGATGCGGGCAATATGGTGAAACGTGCCATTCAACTTGCGGAAGAAGCGGCACGCAAATCGTAATCCGGTTCAATCGGTTTGGAGAGCGGGGCAATCCGGCAGGAATGACCTCGCTTTTTCCCCATGGATGCGGAATAGAAATGACTTGACAGCCCCATTTTGATATAATATGTTAAGTTGTCTTAGGGAAAAGGTGAGGACGGGTGAACGCCTTGAAAATTTACGAAAAAGCGCCTGCTAAAATCAATTTGATGCTAGACGTTTTACATAAAAGAAGAGATGGTTTTCACGAAGTTGAGATGATCATGACGATGGTGGATCTTGCCGATCGACTGGAAATGTCTGAGCTGCCTCGTGATACGATCTTTATCTCCAGCCAGGCGGGATATATCCCTCTGGATGAGAAAAACTTGGCTTTTCAGGCAGCCAGGCTTATCAAAGAGCGTTACGACGTGAGAACCGGAGTTCATATTCATCTGGACAAAAAAATACCGGTGGCCGCCGGACTTGCTGGTGGCAGCAGTGATGCAGCAGCAACGCTGCGTGGATTGAATCGCCTTTGGCGTCTCAACATCCCGGATCAAGAGCTTCAGGAGCTCGGAGCTGAACTGGGGTCTGATGTGCCTTTCTGCATTACAGGTGGAACAGCACTCGCCACAGGCCGTGGGGAGAAGCTGACACCGATGCCTAATCCGCCGCAATGTTGGGTGATTTTGGCCAAGCCGCCGATTAATGTGTCCACAGCCGACGTCTATGGACGTTTCCGCAGCGACAAGATTGTTCGTCATCCGAGTGCTGCCAAAATGGAGCAGGCCATTCGCAACCAATCCTTTGCCGAAGTGTGCGGGCAGATGGGGAATGTGCTTGAGGATGTAACGTTGAAGCTGTATCCGGAAGTTCAGCATCTGAAGGATGCCATGATTCGGCTCGGAGCAGACGGAGTATTGATGTCAGGCAGCGGTCCAACCGTGTTTGGGCTGGTCTCCAAGGAGTCCAAGGTTGCCCGGATCTACAATGGACTGCGAGGCTTCTGTAAAGAAGTATATGCCGTACGCATGCTAACTTAAAATTCGCTTTTATAATGTACAAACACGTATAAAGGTGGTATATTTTTAAATAATTATTCGGATTTGGATGTTTTCCGTGATCGTGAGGATGGATCTCTGTGAAGAAATTAAAACGAAGCGCAAGGCTGGTTGAAATGACGCAGTACTTATTGTCTAGACCGCATACGGTTATTCCGTTGACTACATTTGCCGAACGCTATGGAGCTGCGAAGTCGTCGATCAGTGAAGATTTGGCGATTATCAAGGAAGTGTTCGAAGAAGGTGGTTCGGGAGAACTGCATACACTGGCTGGAGCAGCTGGGGGAGTAAAGTGGATTCCAAAGGTGTCCAGAGAGCTGGCACTGGCTTTTGCAGAACGACTTTCTACCCAGCTCGCGCAGCCCGATCGGATACTGCCAGGTGAATACCTGTACATGTCCGACCTGCTTGGACAGCCCGCATTGATGAATGAAGCCGGCAAGATTTTTGCGACGGCCTTTGGCAATATGAATATTGATGTGGTGATGACGGTCGAGACTAAAGGGATTCCGCTTGCTTATGCGACCGGAGCCCAGCTCAACCTGCCTGTAGTGCTCGTGCGCAGGGACCATCAGGCTACGGAAGGATCGGCCGTAAGTATCAATTATGTATCCGGGTCCCATAAAAGCCTACATACCATGTCCCTATCTCGCAGGGCAATGCGTGAGCACTCCAGAGTGCTCATTGTAGATGATTTTATGAAAGCTGGGGGAACCGTCCAAGGGATGATCGACCTATTGGCCGAGTTTAATGCCACGGTAGCTGGGGTAGGCGTATTAGTAGAATCTGGATCGGTTGATTCGGAAGAACGACTGCTGACGGATTACATATCTCTGGCAAAGCTGACGGCGGTTGATGCGAAGAGCAGACACATTTCCGTCAAGCCTGGCAACTATTTTGACCTGTAGAATCATGACGAATTACATGTCGGGAAAGGTTCTTTTCCATCGACCTGGCACTAACATTGTCGAATTGTGTATTAAATAAAAAAATTCCTGAAATTAGGACATTTTTGTGGTTATAAAAAGAAGGAGTTCGTATGTGCTGTGTGGAATTATACACCAAGTTCTGATGGAAAAAGGTGGTGAACACACACATGCAAATTACGGATGTCAGACTCCGCCGTGTTAACTCTGAGGGGAGAATGAAGGCTATCGCATCCATTACCATCGATAACGAATTCGTCGTTCATGACATTCGCGTCATCGATGGCAATAACGGAATGTTTGTTGCTATGCCGAGCAAGCGGACTCCTGACGGAGAATTCCGTGATATCGCCCACCCGATCTCTTCCGGTACTCGCGAGAAGATTCAAGCAGCTGTTTTGACTGAGTATGATCGCGCAGCAACTGAGGAAGAAGTCATTGAAGAAGGTGCCTGAGAACATTATTGGGGTTCGAAGGAAAAGAGAGCCATGTCTTATGGCTCTCTTTTCTTTTTGACCGGAATAAGATATATTCAGTATTGAGTTTATTCACAGAAGAGCATTTTCGCAGCTTAAATGTTGCAAAATGTTGAAAGAACAAAAAGCGCAGCGTGCGCTTGGTAACAGGGCGGCATCTAGGAATCATGGGAATCGGTTAAGCTCGCAAGTACACGGCGTATACATATAGGTCACGATTTGTTGGTGTCCGCGTTGTTACGCGTGATTACAGAGACAGCAGGCGATGAACAAGACCGGCGCAGGGCCGGCTGAACGTTACTCATCGGATATATACAGGTAAGGTCAAACGATGGGTTTTTCAGAACAGGAGGTCGTAAATTTTGAAAAGAATGGCAATCGTTCTTGCGGCAGGGCAAGGCAAACGGATGAAATCGAAATTGTACAAGGTACTGCATCCCGTATGCGGTAAACCGATGGTGGGTCACGTGCTGGATGCAGCTCTTCGCGCAGGCGTTGAACGCAGTGTCGTTGTGGTCGGTCACGGTGCCGAAGCGGTGCAGTCATTTTTGGGTTCCAGAGCAGAGTACGTGCTTCAGGCTGAACAATTGGGAACAGGACATGCGGTGAAGCAGGTTAAATCTCTGCTCGGCAGTGAAGCAGGGTCAACCATTGTTGTCTGTGGAGATACACCACTTGTAACCAGCGAGACGCTGGAAGGATTGATGAAGCTCCATGAGAGTCGCGGAGCAGCAGCAACGGTACTCACTGCTAAACTGGACAATCCCAAAGGATACGGCCGTGTTATTCGCGGAGAAGATGGTTCTGTACAGCGCATTGTGGAACAGAAGGATTGCACGGAGCAGGAAGATGCTGTGAACGAGATCAACACAGGTACGTACTGCTTCGATAATGCCAAGTTGTTCGCTGCGCTGGAGAAAGTGACGAACCAGAATGCTCAGGGAGAATACTATCTCACTGACGTGGTTGGCATTTTCCGTAATGATGGAGAAGTGGTGGAAGCCTACATGTCAGATGACATCGCGGAATCCATCGGAGTTAATGATCGACTTGCTCTTTCACAAGCAGAAGCGTTCATGCGTGAACGTTTGGCGGTAAAACATATGTTGAACGGTGTTACAATCATCGATCCGGCATCGACATATATCGGGGCGGATGTTACCATTGGATCAGATACAGTATTGTATCCGGGTACCATACTCAAAGGTACAACTACCATTGGTGAAGCATGCCATATTGGTCCTCAGGCAGATATCGAAGACAGTATTATACAGGATGGGGTTACAATCAAGCATTCTGTACTGTCACAAGCCGAGGTTGGATCAGAAGCAACTGTAGGTCCATTTGCTTATTTGCGTCCAGGAACCAAACTGGGCCGCAAAGTAAAAATTGGTGACTTTGTTGAAGTGAAAAATGCTACAATTGATGAAGGCTCCAAAGTATCTCATCTCAGTTATATTGGGGATGCTAAAGTAGGGAAAAACGTAAATGTTGGATGCGGCGCAATAACGGTGAATTATGATGGATATAATAAAGCTGTAACGACGATTGAAGACGATGCGTTCGTAGGCAGCAATGTCAATCTGATTGCACCTGTCACGGTAGGAAAAGGCGCATATGTTGTTGCGGGCTCTACCGTTACCCATTCAGTTCCCGACAATGATCTTGCGATTGCCCGCCCACGCCAGGAGAACAAACCTGGGTATGCGGAGAAAATCCGTGGTCGTGCCAAAGCCAAGAAACAAAATGCCAAACCCGAATAAGGGGTATTGATATTAAGAATTGCCTCCCGAACATCGGGGGGTGCCGACATGTCGCAGACGCTTATAGATTCCAATGAACCAGCACGGAGGGTTTTTATTTTATGACTTATTTTGATTCGAAATTAAAAATATTTACTTGCAATTCTAACCCCAAGCTTGCCCATCAAATTGCTGATTATATCGGAATTCCTATGGGTGAATCTCACACAACCAGCTTCAGTGATGGTGAGATCCAAGTGAAACTCTCTGAGAGTGTTCGGGGCTGTCACGTTTATATCGTGCAGTCTACTTGCTTGCCGGTTAATGACAACCTGATGGAAATGCTCGTTATGATTGATGCACTTAAACGGGCATCTGCCAAGACGATTAACGTCGTTATTCCGTACTATGGTTATGCTAGACAGGACCGTAAGGCCCGTTCGCGTGACCCGATTACAGCCAAACTGGTTGCTAATCTGATCGAAAAAGCGGGTGCAACCCGTGTAATCGCGATGGACTTGCATGCCATGCAGATTCAAGGATTCTTCGATATTCCGGTCGATCATCTGCTCGGCGTGCCGATTTTGGCTCAATATTTCCGCTCGAAACAGATCGAAAATCCGGTTGTTGTATCGCCTGACCACGGCGGAGTAGTACGCGCTCGGAAACTAGCGGACTTCCTGAATGCACCTCTCGCAATTATCGACAAACGTCGTCCAGAGCCGAACGTCAGCGAAGTGATGAACATTATCGGTAACATCGAAGGTAAAACAGCAATTCTGATCGATGACATCATTGATACGGCGGGAACGATTGTATTGGGAGCGAATGCTCTGATGGAAGGCGGCGTGAAGGAAGTATACGCTTGCTGTACTCACCCAGTATTGTCCGGACCTGCGATGGAACGCTTGGAGAATGCACCACTGAAGGAAGTTATCGTAACGGATACCATTCCGATTACGCATGCTAACCCGACAAGCAAACTTAAAGTGTTGTCTGTAGCACCTTTGCTCGGAGAAGCCATTATCCGGGTTCATGAGGAATTGTCAATCAGCAAGCTGTTTGAAATTGAATAAGGATGTCTGCATAAAGTAGTAGAGGGGTTACGTTTTCCGGATCAATGGAAAATGTAACCCCTGTCGGCGTGCCGTTATATTGGAAGTGAAGCAGTTGCCTGCCGGATTTCTAGTATCCGGGGCGGGAGATAAAACGGAACCGGCGCCGATGAAAAAGAGTGTCGGCAATTTCGACAAATTGATTATCGAAACGTGTGATTAGTCCGATCTCAATATGGGTGTCGCGGTCATATACCTGTACAGGTACGTGATATTCCAGATGATAGATAAAATCGCTATGTTGAGTCAGTTGTCCGTTGTCTTCGCGCAAAACCCGCTCACCTTCCTGGGTTGATGAATAAAAGCTGTAAACATAATATAAGTTGAACTGACGTTTACACTAAAACGGAGAGTGCAGAACCAATCTGAAGAAGCGGAGCGTGCGCCTGAAAGCTTTCTGCAAGAAAGCTACTTCGGAAGCATAGGCTATCACCGGATTTTTCCCTTGGATCAAGGGAGTAAAGAAAATCTGGGGATAAGAGCGATCGAAAGATGGTACTGCAATCGGAGTGATTAGGTGTAATTATCGTTCAAATTATATAACCAATTCTAATCGCACTTTGTTGATATTATATGAAATATAACATTCGAAGTCTATGCTTCACCTTAGGCTGATCCGAAGGAGGGAACAAGATGAAGTGGATTGTTGGCCTCGGGAATCCAGGCCCGAACTACGCTAAAACCCGTCATAATATCGGCTTTATGGCACTTGATCGACTTGCAGAGCGCCATAATATCTCCATAACGCAGAGCAAATGCAAGGCGTTGATTGGAGAAGGTGTAATTGGTGGTGTCAAAACCGTGCTGATTAAACCAATGACGTTTATGAACCTGTCCGGTGAGTCGGTAAGGGCTTATATGGATTTTTATAAAGTTAGTCTAGAAGACCTGATTGTCGTCTATGACGACATGGACACGGAAACAGGCAAAGTCAGATTGCGTTACCAGGGCAGCGCAGGCGGTCACAATGGAATCAAATCCATTATCCAGCATACCGGTACACAGCAGTTTAACCGGGTACGGATGGGAATATCCCGACCAGAACCGGGACATGCCATTGTAGACTACGTACTGTCGAAGTTTATGAAGAACGAAAAGGAAGCACTCGATCAAACGATTGAACAGACCTGTGATGCATTGGAGTATAGTCTGGATCATACGTTTGAGCAGACGATGGCCAAGTTCAACGGGTGAACCCCTGCAAGTGACAATGGAAAAATGATCAGGATTCGGGTTCGATTCGGTCTTAATGGGCATACTGGACGTATAAACCATGTTCAGGAGGCATAAACATGTCAGTGAATTATGTGTGCAGGCATTGCCGTACTTTTATTGGACGAATCGATTCTGCCCGGATAACGGAAGCGCAATTGGGCTTTCATTTCTTGACCCCCGACGAGCGGAGGGATATAATAGCGTATAATTCCGGTGGCGATATAACCGTTCGGATTACATGTGATTATTGCAAAGAAGCTCTGGAATTCAATCCTGAGCTGAGCCTGCTTGCGAGTCCGCTTCAATAATTATCTCGCCCGCAGCAAGAACGTATGACAGATGATGGCGGCTGCGGAATACCGCTCCGCCTTTATAGCCTTGGCAGCCTGCTGAGGCTTCTTTTCAGTTGGGATGAAACCAGACTATATTCAAATTAGCCCCCAGCCACATCAAACGGATGTGGCAAAGTAGCGATTAATCCTTTATGATGAAACAGGACAAAAAGGAATTTGTATCCAATTTTTAATGTGGTGAACCTGCGCGCATGCGTGAGATACTCAAGTAAGTTATAAGAGAGGTGCCCCTTTTGTTACAAGCACTTATACAGGCTTTTTCCAAAGATCCGGACTTCGGGTCCATTACGGCCGGGATTACATCTGGCATGAAAGAGCAATTGGTTTCGGGCTTATCCGGTTCGGCGCGTCAGATTATGCTGGCTGCTCTACATCAGGAAATGAACAGACCCCTGCTCGTTGTGACACACAATATGTTTTCTGCTCAAAAAATCGCAGAGGACTTACAGGAAGCGCTTTCACCTGATCAGGTGTTGCTCTATCCTGCCAACGAACTTGTTGCCGCTGAAGCTGCTGTTTCCAGTCCGGAAACATTGGGTCAGCGTATTGACGTGTTGGTCCGTTGCGCCCAGGGATTTAGGGGCGTTGTTGTTATCCCGTTTTCCGGGGTACGGCGCTATGTCCCACTTCCAGAAGTAATGGCTAATGCTCAGATTACAATTAAACAAGGCAATACGCTGGAGCTCGATGCATTCCTGCTGGAGATGGTGAAGCTCGGATATGAACGTGTAGAGCGTGTAGAATCACGCGGTGAGATGAGCGTGCGTGGAGGAATTATTGATTTCTATCCAGTCACATCGTCCATTGCGTATCGTGTGGAATTATTCGACGATGAGATCGATTCCATTCGTACATTTGATCCTGCAGATCAGCGTTCCATTGAACGAATTGACGAAGTAACGGTTCTGCCGTGCAAAGAGTTAATTGCAGATCGTGAACGTATGGAGAAGGCTGCGGATGCAGCGGTTATTTTGCTTGACCAACAGTTGGAGAAAATGACGGACCGGCAGGCGAAGCTGCGTCTGCGAGAAGAAATTCATCGCGAGATCGAACTTCTGCGGGAACATGTGTATTTCTCCGAAATGTATAAATATATTTCACCGCTCTATCCGGAAAACAAGACGATTTACGACTACATGCCAGAAGATACGTTGCTGGTACTCGACGAGCCAGCAAGGCTCGCGGAGACGTCGAAACAGCTTGACCGTGATGAGTCGGAGTGGAATCTGCATTTGATGCAAAACGGAAAGACCCTTCCCGACCTGCATCTGTCGGCGGATGGGGATGATCTGATCTATGAACGTCCATTCCAGACGCTGTTTATGTCCATCTTTTTGCGTCAGGTTCCTCATACCCAGCCACAGAATATTCTCAACTTTATCAGCCGTGGAATGCAGGACTTCCATGGTCAGATGAACGTGCTCAAAGCAGAGATGGAGCGCTGGCAGAAAGCCGGAGTTCAGGTGCTCATGCTGGCTAACGGTGAGGAAAGACTCGATCGCATGCGCCGGGTACTCATGGATTATGATATCCCTGAGCCGGAGATGCTTATTGGCAATCTGCAAACCGGATTTGAGATGCCTTCTATTCATTTGGCTGTCGTTACCGAAGGCGAGATGTTCTCACAGAAGCAGCGCAAAGTACGCAAACCGATTCGCAATGTGGACAATGCCGAACGCATTAAATCCTATAGTGAGCTGAAAGTGGGCGATTATGTCGTTCACCAGAATCACGGGATTGGTAAGTATCTTGGGATCGGCACACTTGAGGTAGGCGGTATTCATAAGGACTACATGCATATTCTCTATGCAGGTGGAGACAAACTGTCTGTACCGATTGAGCAGATTGATCTAATTCAGAAATATGTCGGTTCGGAAGAGAAAGAGCCGAAAATATATAAGCTGGGCGGCAATGAGTGGACACGGGTTAAAAATAAAGTCCGCACATCTGTACAGGATATTGCTGATGATCTAATCAAGCTTTATGCGGAACGCCAGACGTCAAAAGGTTTTGGCTTCGACAAAGACTCTGCGGAACAGCAGGAGTTCGAGGACTTGTTCCCTTATGATGAGACACGTGATCAGGTGCGTGCCATCGAAGAAATCAAAAAGGATATGGAACAAAATCGTCCGATGGACCGTTTATTGTGTGGAGATGTCGGTTACGGCAAAACGGAGGTTGCAATCCGTGCTGCATTTAAGGCTGCCATTGAGGGGAAACAGGTTGCTGTATTAGTTCCTACAACTATTTTGGCGCAGCAGCATTATGAAACGTTCCGTGAGCGTTTCTCCGGTTATCCATTCAATATTCATGTACTTAGCCGATTCCGTTCACGTAAGGAACAGAATGAGACGGCCAAAGGCATTAAGGCGGGCACCGTCGATATCGTCATCGGAACCCATCGCTTATTGTCACAGGATTTAGTCTTCAAGGATCTTGGCTTGTTAATTGTAGATGAAGAGCAGCGCTTCGGTGTAACACACAAGGAAAAACTGAAAAAGCTGAAAACAAACGTGGACGTGCTGACACTGACAGCGACGCCGATTCCGCGTACCCTTCACATGTCCATGCTGGGCGTACGGGATCTGTCGGTTATCGAGACACCGCCGGAAAACCGTTTTCCGGTACAGACGTATGTCGTTGAACACAGTCAGGCGCTCGTTCGTGAAGCGATTGAACGTGAATTGGCTCGTGGCGGTCAGGTGTACTACCTGTATAATCGTGTGCAGGGAATTCAGGAGATGGCTGCGGAAATTTCCGAATTGGTGCCGGAGGCCAAGGTTGGTGTGGGGCATGGTCAGATGTCGGAAACGGAGCTGGAAAAAACCATTCTGGACTTCCTGGATGGGGAGTATGACGTGCTCGTCAGCACAAGCATCATTGAGACCGGGGTGGATATTCCTAACGTTAACACCCTGATTGTGCATGACGCGGACAAAATGGGGCTCTCCCAGCTGTATCAGCTGCGTGGACGGGTGGGTCGTTCCAACCGGATTGCGTATGCTTATTTCACATACCAGCGGGACAAAGTGCTGACCGAAGTTGCTGAGAAACGTCTGCAATCGATCAAGGAATTTACCGAACTGGGTTCGGGATTCAAGATCGCGATGCGCGATTTGTCGATCCGCGGCGCTGGAAATCTGCTCGGAGCTGAACAGCACGGCTTTATTGCGTCTGTCGGATTCGATCTGTATTCTCAGATGCTGGCGGAGGAAATCAACAAACGCAAAGTTACGATGCTCGGCGAAGAGCCGGTGCCATCCGATCAGTGGAACACAACGCTGGATCTCAGTATTGATGCGTACTTGCCGTCTGATTATATTTATGACAGTATTCAGAAGATTGAAATTTATAAAAAAGTGGCGGTTATTTCTTCCTTCGACGATGCGATGGAACTGGAAGACGAATTGGTTGACCGATTCGGTGATCTTCCGGAAGCCGTGATCAATCTGCTGGCGGTGGCCAGAATGAAAGTTTATGGCAAGATCTACGGTATTGAATCCATCTCCCAACGCGGAGATGATCTTACTGTGAAGTTCTACGAAGGCCGAGAACATGCCTTTGAGCTCTCAAAAATCGCACACATTGGAAATCAGTTCGAAAGACGTGTACAATTTGAACAAGGACCCCATATGCTTATTCATGTCAAGGGCAAAGGGCTTGGGGACAAGCAACTGATGGAGCTGGTAGAGAAATTTCTGGAGTCCATGAAAAGTGCTTTTAAATCAAAGGGGGAACTAAAGGATGTTAGCAAAGTATAAAAAAGTAGGGAAAGTACTGTCTGTGAGTATGGTAGCAGTACTGTCCCTATCACTGCTTGCTGCTTGTGGCAAGAAGGAAGAAGCGACAACGGAACCGAAGGATACAAGTGCTGTAGTCGCTACGTATGATGGCGGTACAATTACAGCCAATGAATTCGACATGGAGCAACGGGTCATGAAATTCCTCTATCCGGAATATGCACAAATGATGGATATGGATGATTTCAAGGAGTACCTGGTAAAACAGGAAGTTGCATATGAATATTTGAGTGGAAAAGCAAGTGACGCAGCCAAAACCGAGGGTGCCAAAGCAGCGACAGAGCAATTCGACAAAATGAAAGCTTCTGTTCAAGCTGACCAATGGACTGAGATGCTGAAAGCTCAAAATCTGACAGACCAGAACATTAAGGATTACATGACTCGTATCATGACGGTAATTAAGGACAAAGAAACGGGCGTTACTGAAGATGCGATTAAAGCTGAATTTGAGAAAAATAAAGATCAATTCACAACGGCGTCTGTTCGTCACGTACTGATTAACTTTACGGATCCAAAAACGCAAAAAGAGCGTAAGAAAGAAGACGCTCTGAAACTTGCGAAAGAAGTGAAAGCGAAATTGGACGGCGGAGCAGACTTTGCTGAAATCGCGAAGAAATACTCCGAAGACACAGGTTCTGCAGAAAACGGCGGCTTGTATGAAGATACACCTGTAGCCAGCTGGGTAGATGCGTTCAAGGAAGCGGCCAAAACGCTGCCATTGAACAAAATCAGTGATCCTGTAGAAACTGAATATGGTTATCACGTTATGAAAGTAGAAAAACGTACAGAAGCGGACTACACGAAACTGACTGCTGAGCAAAAAGAAACACTCAAAAGCCAATTGGCCGCTGCTGAGATCGATACATTCATGACCAGCGAACTGGACAAAATCGTAAAAGAAATAAAACTGCCGAAAACAGACAAAGCTGAAGAAGGCACAACTGAAGGTACTACTGAAGGCACCACCGGTACAGGAACAGGTACTGAGGGCGAAAAAACCGATGCGGGTACGGACACCAAAACGGATCAAGGAACAACTGGAACCGACAAGGATACAAAAACAGGTGAAGGTACAGATACAAGCGGTAAGTAAGATAGGGAGTGCGTACACTCAGCAAATACGTTTGTCTGGATGATGCACTGAATGGTTCCAATATGGACAACCATACAGAAAAGCAAGGGGGGGACTTAAGGCCTCCCTCTTGCTTTTCCTTGTCTCTATGGAGCAAAGTGGGTACATGGTCGCCTTCTGTGGAAGTTTACACAACTATATTCTCCAAAGTATGTATAAGGAAATGGGAACAGATGAATACTATGGTCAAGATATCACACTAAACGTTCTGGGACTTTCCTCAACCCATTAAGGAACAGTAGTTGAAAAATCTTCTCGAGAAAGTGGGGCAACATGTGAAATGAAAGCTACTGGTATTGTCCGCCGTATAGATGACCTCGGTCGAGTGGTCATTCCGAAAGAAATCCGCCGTACGTTACGTATCCGTGAAGGCGATCCACTTGAGATTTTTGTGGACCGCGATGGAGAGGTTATTCTTAAAAAATACTCGCCGATTGGCGAACTTGGTGATTTTGCCAAAGAATATGCAGAATCGCTGTATGAAAGTACAGGCCATGTAACGATGATCTCTGACCGTGATTCGATTATTACGGTGGCAGGTGGCTCCAAGAAAGAGTATCTGGACAAGCAGGTAGGTCCTTTGCTGGAGAGTTGTATGGAAAACCGGAAGACGATTTTGGAGACCAACAATGGTTCTTATGAGCTTAGCAAAGATCATGACGAGACGTTATCTTCTTTTGTTATTGCCCCGATCATTTCAGGTGGTGACCCCATCGGAACGGTTATCCTTTTCAACAAGGATGAATCGGTGAAGATGTCTCAGATGGAAATTAAAATGTCCGAGACGGCTGCCGGATTCCTTGGCAAACAGATGGAGCAATAAAAAAAGCAAATGAACTCCTGGTGCCCTAAGGGCAACCAGGAGTTTTTGCATTTTGGGGAAGACGTAGACAGTCTGGATGATGTCCTGAACGGCAGGAAACCTTGGGGGTTAGTCTGTGCGCCTTTGGACAGGTATAATAGCTAGGTATAGGTTGAAGGAATGAATGGACATACGCAGGAGGGATACATGAAACAGTCGTCTACAGGCTCAAGATTGCTTCAGGGCGCATTTGTGCTCGGGCTTGCCGCCATTATATCCAAAATCATTGGTGCTTTTCAGAAGATTCCGCTACAGAATCTGGGGGGAGACGGTGTTTTTGGCATCTACAATACGGTGTACCCGTTCTATATGCTCATCATTACCGTTGCTGCTGCCGGGCTGCCTGTGGCTGTATCCAAATTCGTAGCCGAGCAGAATGCTCTTGGCCGACCGGAGGAGGGTAGACGGGTTATACGCTTATCCTCGATGCTGCTCTTTGGGATTGGACTGGCGTTGGCCTTGTTGATGTATATAGGTGCACCACTTGTCGGAGATCTGATTGGAAATGGAAGTGTCGTACCGTCCATTCGGGCAGCTTCAATGGCATTGTTGTTTGTACCGGTGATGACAGGTCTGCGCGGATATTTCCAGGGGTTGCAGCAAATGGTGCCTACAGCCGTATCCCAGGTGGTAGAGCAGACGGTTCGGGTCACGGTGATGATTGTTCTGTTGTTGTGGCTGATGGGGCGGGACGCTTCATTGGAGACCATTGCAGCTGGAGCTATGATTGGCTCAGTAGCAGGCGGATTTGCCGGGTTAGTTACGATGCTCGGATATGTGTACCATCATCGACGGAAAAATTGGGAAGCTACAGAGGAAATGCGGAAATCACCTCACGGCGATAACAGGAACAACCGAGGTAATAATAAATTTTCCACAAAAGAATATTCGGCTGTGCTGGTTGAGAAAACGGAAGAGCGTCGAAGCGACAGCACCAGCCTTCTGTATGAACAGCGCCGATCCAACCGTGATTGGATCAAGACGTTGCTGATCTATGCCATTCCCGTCTGCCTCGGTTCACTGGCTGTGCCGCTGATGAATCTGGTGGATACCTTTACGGTACCCCGGTTATTAAGACGAGAAGGGCTGGATGAGCTCCAATCCATGGTGTCCTTCGGTATTTACAACCGGGGTTTGCCGCTGGTTCAGTTGGTGACGATGCTTGCCACGTCGCTGTCTGTGCTCTTTATTCCGGCGATCGCCGAAGCCCGGCTGAAAGGCGGGCCAGAAGCCGTGAGGCAGCAAGCAGGCCTTGCGCTGCGCTGGTTCTGGTTGATCGGCCTGGCGGCATCCGCAGGTCTGGCGGTGCTGGCAGAGCCGATTAACCGCATGCTGTACGGGGATGCCGCAGGCACCGAAGCTCTGCGGTACATGGCGCTGACGGCTGCGGGCAGCACCGTCAGCATTATCGCGGCGGCGCTGCTGCAAGGCCTCGGCGCCGTGCGCGCACCCGCGTTCAGCATGCTGGCCGCCGCAGGCGTCAAGGCGCTGCTGAACGTCATGCTTGTGCCGGCGCTGGGCATCAGCGGCGCGGCTCTGGCAGGCGCAGTCGCCTACATGCTGGCGGCTGGCCTAAATGTGGCGCTGCTGGCGCGGCTTGTCGCCCTGCGCCCGGCCCCTGGCGCCGTCCTGGCGAAGCCGGCGCTGGTGATCGCCGCCATGAGCCTGGCGGCGGCAGGCACGGCCTGGGCCGCCGAAGCGGTGCTCGGCGGCACCGGCATCGCGGCCGACCGCCGGCTGGCCGCGATGGGCGTGAGCCTGCTGGGCATAGCCGCAGGCTCGGCCGTGTTCTTGCTGGCCGCGGCCCGGACGGGGCTGCTGACCGCCGCAGAGCTGGCGGCCGTGCCCAAGCTGGGGCCGCTGCTGGCCAAGCTGCTGCGCAGACTGCGTGTGCTGCGCTAACCCCCGCGTTGCGCTGCTACACTTAGCGCTACGCCGTCCATTCTTCCCGGCTCTCGCATTCTAAAGCGGAGCACCAGAGGTTGAATGAGTCACACCGTGTCACATGCAAATGCAATTATAGGATAACGTCTAATTCTGGTATAATACGTGTAATTATAGAGCCCTGTTCTGTACGATGTATGGCCCGTCCACGATTGAATTTGATCAAGGATGGAAAGTTGGAACAGGATAGTTCGGATGGAGGCTTATAAAGATGAGTGCAGCTTTGACAGTAGTGGGTCTTGGATCTGGAGATGCAGATCAGCTGACGGTAGGAATCATCAAAAAAATGAAACATGCAGCGACGCTGTATGTACGCACACTGGATCATCCCGTATTGAATGATCTCAAGCAGGAAGGGTTGGAGATGACATCCTTCGATGCCGTCTATGAGGCGAAGGATTCTTTTCCGGAAGTGTACGACGAAATTGCAGACCGGCTGATTGAAGCCGCACGCAAAGGCGAGCCAGGTACGGAGATCGTTTATGCCGTGCCAGGGCATCCCATGGTCGCTGAAGCGAGCGTACGTCTGTTGAAGGAGCGCTGCCCACAAATGGGCATTTCGCTGCGTGTTATGGGCGGGGAGAGCTTTCTGGATGAAGCGTTTATTCGTCTTGGATTCGATCCGATTGAAGGTTTCCAGCTTCTCGATGCCAGCAGTCTGAACACGGAACTGGTGCAGCCACAGCTTCATACCTTGATTGGACAAGTATATGATGTGTTTACCGCTTCCGACGTAAAGCTGTGCCTGATGGACGTTTACCCTGACGATTATCCGGTATTTGTCGGACATGCCTTGGGTGTACAGGGACAGGAGATCATACACAAGGTGCCACTGCATGATCTGGACCGGATTGAAGGGTACGGTAATCTCTCATTGATATATGTGCCCAAAAATACGGATGACGCGCTTCGTCGGCGCTCCTTCGCACGACTGCATGAAATCGTGAATATCCTACGCAGTCCAGGCGGCTGTCCATGGGATCAGGAGCAGACCCACCAGTCGATTCGCAAAAACCTGATTGAGGAAACCTATGAAGTCATTGAAACGATTGATGAAGATGACCCTGATCACATGAAGGAAGAGCTGGGGGATCTCCTGTTGCAGATTTTGCTGCATTCCCAGATGGAAGAAGAGGTTGGCACATTTAATGTGTACGACGTTATTGAAGGATTGAACGACAAGCTAATTTTCCGTCATCCGCACGTATTCGGCGAACAACAGGCAGATAATGCGAATGAAGCGCTGCAAAACTGGGAACAGATGAAGGCAGAGGAGAAAAAGCGCAAGGGACAGGATCTACAGCAGACTTCTGTGCTGGACGGTATTCCCCGCGACTTGCCTGCCTTGATGAAAGGGTACAAATTACAGAAAAAAGCGGCTAAAGTTGGCTTCGATTGGGATGACGTGGAAGGTGTCTTTGCCAAGATTGAGGAAGAGCTGGCAGAGCTAAAAGAAGCAGTGCAGCATAACCAGTCTGCGGAAGAACGGAAGCTGGAACTGGGCGATTTACTGTTTGCAGCTGCCAATGTAGCGAGATTTATTGATACCGATCCAGAGGAGGCGCTTGCCGCCACCAATAGGAAATTCATTCAGCGTTTCCAGTATATTGAGGAGCGTCTGCGTGAACAGGGAAGAACTCCATCAGACAGCAATGTCGATGAAATGGAGCAATACTGGCAGGCAGCGAAGAAGGCTGGATTGTAAAGGGTTCTGGCATTTTGGGCGCTGATCCGATATCATTAGTTGCATCATGCGTATCGTGTCGTCGAAGCATCTCGGGTGGGGTTGCACGAGAAACCGTGTGATTAATGCAGAGGCGTTTCGGGTACTGGACTTAGACTGTTCTTGGGCAGGACCGACAAAAAGTGAAAAAAGTCGAAGACCGAGGCAGGATTTCAGATTCCAAGCCAGAATACATGTGTAGTAACCTTGCGCGGAGCCAGCAGCAGCAGATCTGTTGTCACGGATTCGCAGATACTTTTTTTTCAATTTGGGAGGCTTTTAAAAATGAACAAAACAGATCTGATTAACAACATTTCCACCAAAAGCGGTTTGACTAAAAAAGACGTTGAGTCCGTATTGAACGGCTTTTTGGGAGAAATTACAGATGCACTTGCCAGCGGAGACAAAGTACAACTGATCGGCTTTGGCACTTTTGAGACCCGCAAACGTTCCGGTCGTACCGGACGTAACCCGCAAACAGGGAATGAAATCGTGATTCCTGAGTCCACCGTTCCTGCGTTCAAAGCAGGCAACAAACTTAAAGAAGCCGTAAAATAATGCGTCTTGATAAATTCCTGAAGGTCTCCCGGCTGATTAAACGCCGCACCGTAGCCAAGGACGTTTCCGAACAGGGACGTGTGCTGGTGAACGGACGTGAAGCGAAGCCAAGCGCCGCTGTCAAAGTGGGCGATGAGCTTACGGTTCAGTTCGGTCAAAAGCTGGTCACCGTGAAGGTGGAGCGTCTTGCCGAGAGTACCAAGAAGGATGAGGCGAGCAGCCTCTACACCTTGGTTAAGGAAGAGCCGATCGCCAAGGATAACGGGCTTAACTGGTAACAGGGATGCCTGATATACTTTTGTACAACATTCATTGCAAAATGAAGAGAAACGCCTTTCCCCTTCAGGGAAGGGCGTTTTTGTGTTTCTCAAAATCGGATATGTGCTTTCATCCATCCTTGGTTCTATTCTGAACTTCTGATCCATAAGCTAGGGTTAAGAAGGAGGGGTACATGCCATGGTTGAGCAAAGTAAGACGAAACAGCATCATCTGAGCATGCAGAATCGGAAACTGCTGGATCTGACGGGTGTCTCCAACGTGGAGAGCTTCGACAGTGAGGAATTTTTGCTGCAAACTGAACTTGGGCATCTGACCATCCGGGGGCACAATTTACATATCAAAAACCTGAGCCTGGAGGACGGTTTGTTATCCATCGAGGGCACTGTCAGTTCTCTTCAATATCTGGATCCCGGTTCCCAGTCCAAAAACGGTAAAGGCCTGTTCGGCAAGATGTTCCGATGAGTCCGGATACTCAATGGATCACATTGATGTGGATGCTGATGTCGGGAGCCGTGATGGGGATGGCCTACGACAGTTACCGGGTACTGTCCGGACAGCTGCGGTTCCCGAGATGGAGCGTCCACACGCTAGATCTGTTGTATTGGGTCGCTTCCGCGCTGTTCGTCTTCCGGATGCTGTATGCCGGGAACCACGGACAGCTGCGGTTTTATGTCTTTTTGGGGCTGATTATAGGGGTTTGCTTCTATTTTTGGCTTTTAAGTGTTACAACCCAGCGTTTTGTGGTAATGTTAATTAAACTCGCAAGAACGCTGATTCATTGGTGTGGACATATCCTTAACATCCTGATCGTTATGCCCGTTAAAGGACTTTACAAGCTAGTGCGCGTATTATTTGGTTTCATACTCGCCATACTGTTATTCCTGGGTAAGCTGGTGCTGCAATGTTTGGTACCTTTCGGCAAGTTGTTCCGCTGGATGTTTAGGCCAATCCTGAAACATTGGGTTACGCCGCGTTGGATAATCCGTGCGGGTTCAAGTATCGCAGCGATGTGGAAACGCTGGTTTTAAGGAGGTCCGATAATGGGTAAAACACCTATGAGCAAATCAAAAGCTCCAGCAGGCCAAGGAAAATCTGCAGGTGCCAAAAGGCGTCTCATGCTCTGGATGACCTTTATGGTTGTGTTTATCATATGGGCAGGATATACGTTCCTTGTGCAGACTGCGCAAATTTCGGACAAGAGTTCTCATCTGGCTGCCCAGCAGGCTTCAAAGGAAGAGACCCAGAAGAAGCTGGATCAATTGAAGTACGAAGTCAGTCGGTTGAAGGATCCCGAATACATAGGACAGCTGGCTCGAAAAAAAGGATACTATCTGCCTGAGGAAACACCAATTCAGGTTGAAGAGTCAGGGAACTGATGTAATTTGGCTCATTATCGAGCAAGGATTGTTATCTATATGTCTGAAGCCGTTATACCGGAAAAAATAGGCTACCTTAAGGGGTAGTGCTCAGTTGACCTTGGTTTGCGGCATAAGGTATAATTAAATTAGCACAGCATTGATTTTGGCATTCAAAAAATCGGGTTGTATATTTTTAAGGGAGGATCATTTTATTCTATGGCAATTGAAGTGGGCACCAAGTTAGAGGGCAAGGTGACAGGCATCACGCATTTTGGAGCATTTGTGGATCTGTCAGGAGGTGTCACGGGTCTCGTTCACATCTCGGAAATCGCCGACAATTATGTCAAAGATGTCAACGACCACCTGAAGCTTAATGACCTCGTTACCGTTAAGGTCATCAACGTTGACAAGGATGGCAAGATTGGGCTTTCCATTAAGCAAGCTGTTGACAAACCGGTTGAGCAACAAACACAGTCCAGACCCCCAAGAGCTCCTAGACCGGAACGCAGTGGAGGAGATCGCGAACGATTCAGCGGTGGAGGCCCAAGTGGTGGCCAAGGCCGTGGCGGCGGTGGTGGTGGTTTTAACCGTGACCGCGGAGGCCGTTCTTTCAAGCCCGCAGCAGGCAAACCTTCATTTGAGGATAAAATGTCACGCTTCCTGAAAGATAGCGAAGAACGGATCTCTTCGCTGAAGAAGAACACAGAAGGCAAACGTGGTGGCCGTGGAGCCAAACGCGTGTAATCTGGTTCAACCTGATTTAAAATATAAGAAAAACCGTTAGCCTTGGGGCTGACGGTTTTTTTGTGTTTATTTTTAGTTTTGGAGTTTAACCGTTCAGATATAGACAATTAACCGGATTCATAGCCGTTTTTGTAAAGTGAAGCTCCATATCCCCAGTTTTTCTGCACAGGAAAAAAAGTACATAAGAACATTTGTCGTCTACCATTTTTTACCGACAGGTTTCCGTGGCATTCCACAGGTATCCTGCTCAAATCGTGGCGATGACGAACCGCGTCCGGTTCAAAATCAGACAAGTGCCCTGTCGGCAAGGGTCGTGGCAAATGGATGAAACCACAATAAGGCCGGGGGTTCCGCACCACCGCGCCGCGTCTGTTTCTTTTGTCGTAAAGTTTTTGGACCCTACCCACCAATTGTGACAAACTACGTCTTCTATTCTATCTATAATCAGAACCATCGAGAACGAAACACGAAAATTAAATTAATCGAATGGGGTGCCTTGAGGATGATGGAAAAGTGGAATGTCATTCAATTTCCGGGAATGAAAGCTGGTAAAGGAGGTACAGAAGCTCGGGAGGAGCTGTCGGTACGTCTCAAACAGTGGATTAGCTCCCGCAAGGCCGTCCAGATCGTTGCTGCACGTAAATGGGTGCTGCTGCTTACCTTTATGGGATTTTTACTGGGTAAGGCCATGATTCTGAATGAATTATCACCCTTTGCGATTGCTTACTTTGCGGTTATCGCCTTCATGCGCAGGGATTATATTATTCCGGTAGGAGCTGCGTTGCTGGCAGGAAGTCTCTTCGCCCCGTTTCCGGTACCTCTGATTGTTGCTTCGGAGCTCGCTATCTTCTATCTGTTGTTCAGAGGACTGGAGTCTTATGACCGCGCTGAATTATCTTATGCGCCAACGATGGTGTTTACGACTACTTTTATGGTCAAGTTATTCGCCGTCGTTATTGGGCCGTCTTTCAGCTGGTACGCCATGCTAATGCTCACGATGGATTCCGTACTCAGCTTTGTGCTTACCTTAGTTTTCATACAGGCCATACCGATCTTCACGTATCGCAAAAAAAAATTCAACCTAAAGAACGAGGAGATCCTCTGTCTGATCATCTTGCTGGCTTCCGTAATGACGGGGGCGGTGGGCTGGACGATCCAGTCCCTGTCTGTAGAGCATATGCTCTCTCGTTATCTCATTCTAATCTTCGCGCTGGTGGGCGGAGCCCCCCTCGGAGCATCGGTTGGGGTCATTACTGGCCTCATTCTGAGTTTGGCCGATATGTCGGCGGTATATCAGATGAGTCTGCTTGCTTTTGCCGGTATGCTGGCGGGTATGCTCCGGGAAGGAAAACGTGCGGCGGTTGCTCTGGGCATGCTGCTAGGTTCCTCTATTCTATCCATATACCTGGGTGGACCGGGAGATGTCATGAACTCCTTATGGGAGACATGCGCAGCCATTGTTCTGTTTATGTTAACGCCAAAAAGTATGCTGACGGCCATCTCCAAATATGTTCCTGGTACGCAGGACCACACGAAATCGCAGCATGAATATGCGAAGCGGATCAGGGATGTCACCGCAGAGCGGGTTACCCGCTTCTCGCAGGTATTCCGTCAGCTGTCACGCAGCTTCGATCAGATGTCCGGCGCGGGGGAGCCGGTACAGAACGATGGCGGGATGGAGCATTTTATGAATGCTGTAGCCGAAGGCACATGTTCAGGATGCTTTAAGAAGGCGCAGTGCTGGGATGCAAAGTTTATTCAAACCTATAAATATATGACCGATGTGATGAGTTCCATTGAAGCCAATCCGGAGATGTCAGGCAAGCAGATTCCGGTGGAATGGAACAGGGTATGTGCGAAGCCGGAGGAGGTACTTGAAGTGATGCGCGCCCAGTATGGTCTGCATCAACATAACATGCAATGGAAACGTCAGATTATAGATAGTCGTCAGCTGGTTGCAGAGCAATTATCAGGAGTATCCCAGGTGATGGAGGACCTGGCCAAAGAAATTCAACGGGAAAGTGAGGAGATGGTACAGCAGGAGGAGCAGATTCGGGATGCGCTTGAGTCGTTAGGTCTGTCCATACATTCTATTGAAATCATTAATCTGGAAGCGGGGAATGTGGAAATTGAGATTGTTCATGCCTATACACGGGGATTTGACGAGTGCCGGAAAATGATCGCTCCGCTGATCTCGGATGTACTGGACGAGCATATTGCCGTCTTGAATGAAACGATGCTTGACCCTCGCCAAGGGCTGGCGACAGTCACCTTTGGCTCTGCCAAAACGTTTGAGATAACAACGGGTGTTGCCGCTGCCGCCAAAGGGGGAGATGTGATGTCCGGAGACAGTTTCAGTACAGTTGAACTGGGTAATGGCACCTTTGCGGTTGCGCTCAGCGATGGCATGGGCAATGGAGAACGGGCACGCATGGAGAGCAGTGCTGCGCTTAATATATTGGAGCAGTTATTACAGTCGGGCATGGATGAGAAGCTGGCGATCAAATCGGTGAATTCCGTTCTGCTGCTTCGTTCTCCTGAAGAAATGTATGCAACGGTGGATATGGCTCTGATCGATGAATATACGGCAGAGACCACGTTTATGAAAATCGGATCGACTCCAAGTTTTATCAAACGAGGGCAGGAGGTTATCCAAGTATCGGCGAGCAATCTGCCGATTGGAATAATCAAAGATATTGAGGTGGACCTGGTAACCGTACAGCTTCAGCCAGGGGATATTTTAATTATGATGACAGATGGTATCTATGATGCACCGGGGTATGCCGTCAACAAAGAACTATGGATGAAGCGACTCATTCAGGAAATTGATAGTGATGATCCTCAAGAGGTAGCGGATTGTCTGCTTGAAAGTGTTATTCGTTACCAGCAGCATGAGATCTATGATGACATGACTGTAATTGTAGGCAAAATAGAACATTATCGCCCGGAGTGGGCCACATTGAGAGTACCCGGAATAAGCCGGATGGAGCGTCCGCGCACCGTTAGTTAATTGCATATTCCTCTGTTTGAAGTCTCTTCATTCTGGCAATGCTAGTCATAGAGTTGGAGAGTAACCCAAAACGGAGGGATATCGGATGAAACAAATCTTGTTGATCACCGACGGTTGTTCCAATGTAGGTGCAAGCCCGGTGCTGGCGGCGGCGGAAGCGCGGGAAGAGGGAATTACGGTCAACGTGGTCGGTGTTATTGATTATGGAACCATTGGTGAGTTGGGCAGCCGGGAGATCAAGGATATAGCCAAAGCCGGAGGTGGGATCAGTCAGATCGTAGGCACCAGACAGCTTGCCCATACGATGCAGATGATGACAAGAAAAACGGTGGTTCAGACCATTCAACAGGCGGTTAATAGAGAGTTAACACAAATTCTGGGAGAGCACGAGCCGAAAACGGTAACAGACCTTGAACCGGCTAAACGTGCGCAGGTCGTTGAAGTGATGGATGATATGGCCGAGACAACGCCACTTCAGGTCGTGCTTCTCATTGACGTAAGTGCCAGTATGAAGCCGAAGCTTGCTGCTGTGGAGGAAGGGATTCGGGATTTAATGCTTAGCTTGCAGGCACGTATGGGTCAGAGCCATCTTTCCGTCTTTCATTTTCCAGGACGACATAGCGGAGAAGAAGCTGTCATGGACATTGACTGGACAGCCGATCTGAGCCGTGTTCGTTCACTATTTGGACGTTTGCAAATGAAGGGAGCGACGCCGACAGGTCCTGCGATTCAAAGGGTGATTGATTTTTACCGTTATGGTACACTGGAGGAACAGCAGGAAATAGAAGGGAACTATCGCATTGAAAGAGAAGGGATGCTCGGTGACAACGTTGTCTGACGCCTCTTTCCCGCCAGGAACAGTCATCACAGGGAAATGGAATCGCAGCCGTTATACGATTCGGAAGCTGCTGGGCAAAGGAGCCAACGGCATCGTTTTTCTTGTCCAGCGGGGTGAGAATGGCAAACATTATGCGCTTAAAATGGGATTTGACCCAGTAGATCTGCAATCGGAAATTAATGTGCTCAAATCTTTTCAATTACAGCGTAATCATGAGGCCCTTCGGCAGAGTGGCATTCCTTCTTATCTGAAAGATGTGGATGACTACGCCATTCGTGGTCGTGATATTCCCTTTTATGTGATGCGTTACGTTCGGGGGGAGTCCCTGCACCACTTCATCCGGCGTCAGGGAACGGACTGGACACTTCTCGTTGGACTCAGACTATTGCAGAAGCTGGCTCAATTGCATCAGGCTGGATGGGTGTTTGGCGATCTCAAACCTCAAAATGTACTGGTATCGGATTATGGGCAGGTAGAACTTATCGACTATGGTGGAGTGACTTCTATCGGCCGGAGCGTCAAGCAGTTCACTGAATGGTATGATCGCGGATTCTGGAATGCAGGCAGCCGAACAGCAGATGGTACCTATGATGTGTTTGCTTTTGCGCTATTATTGATTCATGTACTTGAAGCTGATGCACTCAAAGCGCTGGCTGCAGAAGGATTACCCCAACTGCGAAGTGTGAACCAGCTCACAGCTCTCGTGGAGCGCAGCGAACGTCTCCGCCCTTTTCGAAACTGGACTATTCAGGCATTACGAGGTCAATTTCAGGATGCAGGACACGCGGCTAAGGTTTGGAAAGAGATGATGGCACGCCCTTCTCCTCTTCGTCGCCGTTCCAAAAGTACGACACCGCGTTGGCTCAAGAATGCATTTGCTGTATCCGTTATATTACTTATTGGGGTACTCATCTATGCACTGCGATTCTGACCTGTGAGCGTGCATATACATAACGTAAGGAATGAGGAACAGGTATGGAAGCTTTACGCTGGAACAAGCTGGTGAATAACGTGCTGGATGCAGCGGAAGAGCATCAGTTATGGGTTCCCGGGGATCGGATTGTCGTCGCAGTATCGGGCGGACCGGACTCGGTAGCTTTTTTGCATATCATGCATGAGATCAGTATCAGGCATGTCCCGCTGGAATTGATCTGTGCCCATGTACATCATGGTTTTCGGATTGAATCCGATCATGAAGCCGAGATGATGAAGGAACTTGCGCACCGGCTTGGCATTGCATTTGAATGGGTGAAGGCCGATGTACCTTCTTATATGAAGCTTACTGGTCAAGGTTCTCAGGAAGCCGCACGCAACAAGCGATATGAGTTTTTGCATGAAGTGGCTGCCAAATACGATGCGGCGAGTATTGCACTAGCCCATCATGCCGATGATCAGGCAGAGACGGTTATGCTCCATTTGCTGCGTGGAAGTGGTCTTTCCGGACTCGCGGGAATGAAGTTTAAACGGCGAGAAAAAAATGTGGAACTTATTCGTCCATGCCTTCGTATAAACAAGACAGACCTTGTAGAAGCTTGTAATACCCAGGGTTTTCTGTATTTTAATGATGAAAGCAATTCCCTGCGTAAATATCGGCGTAATGCCGTTCGCTTGGATGTGCTTCCTTTTTTGGGGCAATATAATGGACAGTTGACGCCGTCTTTGAATCGACTTGCCGAAATTGTGGGCGATGAAGACGATTTCATGGAACAAGGTGCATATGACGCATACAGGTGTCTAGTGCAGGCGAACGGCGGAAGGCAAACCTTTGAGGTGCCTTCCTTTTTGAAGTTACATGTCGCTTTACAACGAAGGTTGATTAAACTAATATTGAATTATCTGCCTTTGGACAGTGATTTTGTCGACTTTACCCGTATTGAAACCATTCGGCGCAAGGTCATTCAGCCTGACGCGACGACCTGGAGCCTGGATATAGGACAGACACTCGCCTGCACCCGGGAGTATGATCTGATCTCTTTCGGCATACGGACTGACGTACAGGATCAATCTTACGAATATCGTCTTGCTCAATGGAGCGGAACTTATGAGCTTTCTCTCACGGAAATCGACCGACATGTTCGGCTCGTTCCGATGAGTCCCGAGGACTATCATGTACCGGAATCGGCGGATCATGCCGCATTTGATGCGGATCAACTGCTTATGCCGCTGGTTGTGCGTTCACGGTTACCTGGAGATACCATGAAAGTGATGGGATTAAACGGAAGCAAAAAGGTGAAAAATATTTTCATTGATGAGAAAATTCCCCCTTCTGTCCGTTCACGGGTTCCCGTGGTATGTGATGGAGCAGGCAATATCATCTGGTTACCGGGTGTTCGCCGGTCTAGTGTAGCTCCTGTCAGGGAGAATACTTCCGCAATCCTGTACATGACTGTAGGCGATTCAGCGATTCAGGGGTAGTGGTTATGGTTCAGGTAAGGCTTTCATATGTATAACTTAGGAGGTTCGCACAGTTGCAGAACGACATTCAGGAAGTATTGATCAGTGAAGAAGAAATTCAGAGTAAAATCAAGGAATTAGGCGCAACAATAAGTGCCGAATATGCAAATCGCAATCCTTTGGTCATTTGTGTGCTCAAGGGTGCGTTTATATTTATGGCTGATTTGGTTAAGAACATTACGGTACCTGTTGAGATGGATTTCATGGCCGTATCGAGTTATGGTGCTTCCACCAAATCTTCCGGCGTGGTCAAAATCATTAAGGATCTGGATGAATCCGTTGAGGGACGCGAGGTTCTGATTGTAGAGGACATTATTGATAGTGGACTCACGCTCAGTTATCTGATCGAACTCTTGCAGAACCGCGGTGCTGAATCGGTCCGCGTGGTTACGCTATTTGACAAGCCTTCAGGTCGCAAAGTCGAACTTGAAGCCCATTACACCGGCTTTGACATTCCGGACGCATTCATCGTTGGCTATGGCCTGGATTATGCGGAGAAGTACCGGAACCTCCCTTACATCGGGATTCTGAAACCGGAAGTTTACAGCAACTAATGCTTAAGCTAGTTCCAAGCCCATATCTGTTGGTGGCTTCTGTTGAGAAGCCATGTCGGGCTATGTTAAAATAATTAAAGTGTCTCGAGAGGAGGTAGGGGATGAATCGGTTCATCCGGAATTCTGGTTTTTATTTGATTCTTTTTTTAGTTGTGGTGGGGATAGTCCAGTTCGTCAGCAATGGCGGCGAAGCCACCGATAATCCTAGATATGATCAGTTGCGCACGGCAATCAAGGCCAACAACGTCTCTGAATTGACGGTTCAATTCAACGGTCAGACGTACCTCGTGACCGGTCAATACAGAAAGATACCTGACGGGGCCAAATCAGAAAATTTCTCAACGTATATTCCTCCTACGGATGAGGCGATTAGTGAGCTTGTAGCTGCAAGCGAAACGAACAATTTTGAATATCATCAGGAACCTATGAAAGGTGACAGCATCTGGTTGACGTTGCTGACTTCCTTTATTCCTTTGATCATTATGTTCCTGCTGTTCTTCTTCCTGTTTAATCAGGCTCAAGGCGGCGGCGGTAAAGTAATGAACTTTGGTAAAAGCCGTGCTCGTCTCTATAACGAAGAGAAAAAACGGGTTACGTTTGAAGATGTTGCGGGTGCTGACGAAGAGAAACAGGAGCTTGTTGAAGTCGTGGACTTCCTCAAGGACCCTCGTAAATTTGCAGCAGTAGGTGCGCGGATTCCTAAAGGCGTATTGCTTGTAGGTCCTCCGGGTACAGGTAAAACCTTGCTCGCTCGTGCTGTTGCTGGTGAAGCGGGTGTACCATTCTTCAGTATTTCCGGTTCTGACTTCGTTGAAATGTTTGTCGGTGTCGGTGCATCTCGTGTACGTGATTTGTTTGAAAATGCGAAGAAAAACGCCCCATGTATCATCTTTATCGATGAGATTGATGCTGTAGGACGTCAGCGTGGTGCTGGCCTTGGTGGTGGTCACGACGAACGTGAACAAACACTCAACCAGTTGCTCGTTGAAATGGACGGATTCGGAGCCAATGAAGGTATTATCATCGTTGCTGCAACGAACCGTGCTGATATTCTGGACCCTGCCTTGCTGCGTCCAGGACGTTTTGACCGTCAAATCACGGTTGATCGCCCTGACGTGAGAGGTCGTGAAGCGGTTCTGAAAGTACACTCTCGCAACAAACCACTCACCAAAGATGTGAAACTGGATATTATTGCGAAGCGTACAACCGGATTCTCTGGTGCAGATTTGGAAAACCTTCTGAACGAAGCGGCGCTGCTTGCGGCACGTCGTAACCGTAGGGATATTTCCATGAAAGAGGTAGACGAAGCGATTGACCGTGTCATCGTTGGTACGGAGAAGAAAAGCCGTGTTATCAGTGACCGTGAAAAACGTATTGTTGCTTATCACGAAGCAGGTCATACCATTGTAGGTTACTTCCTGGAACATGCCGATATGGTACATAAAGTTACCATTATTCCGCGCGGACGTGCGGGTGGATATGTAATCATGTTGCCAAAAGAAGATCGTATGCTTGTTACCAAGCAAGAATTGCTGGACAAAATTACTGGACTCCTAGGCGGCCGTGTTTCCGAAGAACTGTTTATTGGTGAAATCGGTACGGGTGCATACAGTGACTTCCAACAAGCGACGGGCATCGTCCGTAGCATGGTTATGGAGTACGGTATGAGTGAGAAGCTGGGACCTATGCAGTTCGGTAGTTCGCAGGGACAGGTATTCCTGGGTCGTGACATCGGTCACGAACAGAATTACTCGGATTCCATTGCTTACGAGATTGATCAGGAAATGCAGCGCTTCATTAACGATTGCTATGAGAAGTGTAAAGACTTGCTCGTTAAGCATTCGAAGGAAGTGCATCTGATCGCTGAAACATTGCTGCAAGTGGAGACACTGGAAATGGATCAGATCAAGCAATTGATCGAGACCGGTTCTTTGACTCCAAAAGATGAAAGCAGCAATGATGGTGAAGGTACGCCTAGTGAAGGTGGAGAAGTAATCGTCGATAACATCGGTGATGTACGTGTCCGTATCCAAGGCAAAGATGAAACGCCTGAGCCACCAGCCGGAGATATTCCTAACGAAGCTCCGAATCTGGACAAAGGAAACAGCAATGACCCGGATGATGGTGGAACGAAGCCAACGTCTTAATTTATATCAACCATCTGTTTATAGTGGCAGATGAAAAAAGAGAGCCTTCGGGCTCTCTTTTTTATATATTCCTTTAAATTGTATAGATAATGATAACGGGGAGCTATAGGGCGAACCACGTAGGAAATGGGCGGTTATGCCCTTGTTCTGGGGCGTTTTCATTTATTGACAGAGTCGTGAACGTTGTGTACATTAGGTGTTAAACCGCTTGTGATTCGTTTCTCAAGCGAAAATAACGACTTGGATTTGCCATATGAAACAGCGTATAAGGCTGTCCCGATAAGGAGAGGATCACAGGTGGAAGCTCTGGCTTTAGAGCGCAAGGCTGAGATGAACCGGGAGCTGCGCGAGCGGCTGATGGAGTTGAAGAAGGAACGTAATGCCATTATTCTTGCCCATTATTATCAACGTGACGAGGTACAGGAGGTCGCTGATTTCCGAGGAGATTCGTTTCTGCTTGCTCAGAAGGCAGCGCAGACCGATGCGGATGTTATCGTTTTCTGCGGGGTTCATTTTATGGGTGAAAGCGCTAAAATTCTTGCCCCTAACAAAACGGTTATCATCCCCGACGAGCGTGCAGGCTGCCCAATGGCAGACATGGTGAACGTTGAAGGCTTACGTAAATTGAAAGCACAGCACCCGAACGCTAAAGTTGTAACGTACATCAATTCTTCAGCTGAGATCAAGGCAGAGACCGATATCTGTTGTACTTCGGCCAATGCTGTCAGAGTCATTCAATCTGTTGATTCCGATGAAATCATCTGGGTACCGGATAAAAATCTGGGACATTATGTGCAACAACATACAGACAAGAAAATGATTATATGGGAAGGCTACTGCAATACCCATGATATGCTGACGGTCAAAGACGTGGTTGAAATGAGAGCGAAGCATCCAAATGCCGAATTCGTTGTTCACCCGGAATGTCGTCCTGAGGTTGTAGAGATGGGTGATTTCGTAGGCAGCACGACCGCTATCCTGGAATACTGTAAGAATTCGTCCGCTAAGGAATTTATCGTAGGCACTGAGGATGGTACAGGATACCAACTGCGTTTGGATAGCCCGGACAAACAGTTCCACTTTGCTACCAAGTTCCTTGTATGCCCGAATATGAAGGTGAACAACTTGAAAAAGCTGGTTAAATGTCTGGAAACGATGAAGCCACAAATTTACGTGCCACCGGCTGTTGCTGACAAAGCCAGAGAATCACTAGAGCGCATGTTACTGGTGAAGTAGCATGCGCTACTCTTGCTCCAAGACAGGTGAAATAACATGATACCGCAATATTTAGTGGATTTTGATCTGTCCGCGCTGCCGATGGTGGAGACGGATGTGCTGGTTATTGGTTCGGGCATTGCTGGTTTGTTTACTGCGATCAAGGCGAGTGAACAACGCAGTGTGTTGATGATCACGAAGAAGTCGTTACTGGAAAGTAACACCCGGTATGCGCAGGGAGGAATCGCTGCGGTTATTGCTGAGGATGATTCACCTGCCTACCATTTGCAAGATACACTTGTTGCCGGAGCGGGACTATGCCGCTCCGAAGCAGTAGAAGCATTGGTGAACGAGGGCCCGGACGGCGTGAAAGAACTGATTCGACTGGGTACTTTGTTTGATCTGGAGAACGGCGAGTTGGCGTTGACGCAGGAAGGTGCGCACAGCCACCGCCGTATTTTGCATGCCAATGGGGATGCAACGGGATATGAGATTGTGCGTGCACTGGCTGCACAGGCGAATGAACATCCGGGGATTGAAGTGTGGGATGAGCATTTTGTCATTGACCTGATTACAGAGCAGGGAGAATGTGTAGGTGCGTTGGTTCAGAAGGCTGACGGTTCGCAAGTATTTGTGAAGGCAGAGGCAACCGTACTATGCTCTGGCGGGGCTGGACAGTTGTACCGATACACCACTAATCCAGAAGTGGCTACAGCAGATGGTGTGGCGATGGCCTATCGTGCCGGAGCGGTTGTCCGGGATATGGAGTTTATCCAGTTCCACCCGACCTCCCTTTGTTATCCGGGAGCACCACGTTTCCTGGTGTCCGAGGCTGTACGTGGCGAAGGAGCCTATTTACGTAATGTGAAAGGCGAGCGCTTCATGGACCGGTATCATGCACAGCTTGAACTGGCACCACGGGATATCGTCGCCCGGGCAATTGTCAGTGAGATGGAATCGACAAACAGTACCTTTGTATATTTGGATATCACTCATGAACCCGCGGAGATGATTAAGCACCGGTTTCCTACCATTTATGAGACCTGTATGCGATACGGACTGGATATGACCACAGACTGGATTCCGGTCGCTCCTGCTGCACATTACATGATGGGCGGAGTGAAGACGGATCTCAGCGGGGAGAGCAGCATTGGCCGGTTATTTGCCTGCGGTGAGGTATCTTCTACTGGAGTACATGGAGCCAATCGCCTGGCGAGCAACTCTCTGTCTGAAGCAATCGTATTTGGCCGGAGAATCGTGGATCGTATTCAATCCCTTCCTCCGCTTGCTTCAATCCAGACAAATATTCCCACATTAACAACTATTCGCAGGATCATAAAGGAAGAGCAGAAGCCGGTGTCCGAAAGACGCTTGCGTCTGCAAAAAATGATGGTGCGTCAAGTGGGGCTGCGCCGGAATGGCGTTAACCTGCAAGCAGCAATAGAGAAACTGCAACAAGAACTGCAATTTTTTGATCAGAAGTTTACTCACAAAGAAGAGATGGAATATGCCAACCTTTTGACCTGTGCCTGGTTGGTTACCACTGGAGCATTACACCGCGAGGAAAGTCGGGGAGCCCACTACCGTGAGGATTTCCCGCAGCGTGACGATGCCGTATGGCAGAAGCATAGTCTGCAGCAGCGAGAACAAGCGATTGTGGAGGAATTGATGTCATGATACTGAACGGATATAATGAAGGACTCATCGAATCAATCAAAAACTGGCTTCGTGAGGATGTCGGTGCAGGGGATGTCACAACAAGTGTGACGATTCCCGCTGGAAGTCAGTCCAAGGCCGTTATACATGCCAAAGACAATGGAATCATTGCAGGAATTACGGTCGCAGAACTCGTGTTCCAGGTAGTGGATTCTGGACTTGTGTTCACCCCGATGGTCAAAGACGGGGAAGCAGTCACTCATGGTATGATTCTGGCTGAGGTAGAAGGGAGCACACATAGCTTGCTGACAGGAGAGCGTCTGGCTCTGAACCTGCTTCAGCGCATGTCTGGTATCGCTACCCGCACACGTAGTTATGTTGATGCGTTGGAAGGCCTTTCTACACGGCTGGTCGATACTCGAAAAACAACACCGGGACACCGCTTGCTTGAAAAATATGCAGTGCGGGTTGGTGGCGGAGCAAACCATCGGTTCGGCCTCTATGATGCCGTCATGATTAAGGATAACCACATCAAGGGCGCAGGTGGGATCACTGAAGCAGTACAGCGTGCCCGGGCCGTCATTCCGCATACAATGACCATTGAAGTCGAGACCGAAAAACTGGAACAGGTGCGAGAAGCCTTGCAGGCTGGGGCAGATATCATTATGCTGGATAACATGCACCCAGATCGGATGCGTGAGGCCGTTGCTCTTATTCGTGAGCAGGCTCCCCATGTGAAGGTTGAGGCATCAGGCAACGTCTCGCTAAATACCATTCGTGGTATTGCAGAGAGCGGAGTGGATGTAATTTCAGTTGGCAGGTTAACCTACTCTTTTGAGAGCCTGGATATCAGCCTGGATTTTAACGAAAAGAAAGAGGGGTGAACCTCTTTGATTCTTGTGGTAGATGTGGGCAACAGCAATATCGTACTCGGTGTGTATCAAGGCCGGGAGTTGCTCCACCATTTTCGCTTGAGCACATCCCGTCAGTCGACAGTGGATGAATATGGCGTAATGATTTATAATTTATTTCATATGTCGGGTATTTCAACACGCGACATTGAAGGTGTGATCATCTCATCCGTGGTTCCGCCACTGGTGAATGTGATTGAAGCCATGTGTGAAAAATACGTAGGGAAAAAACCGCTACTCGTTGGGCCTGGTATCCGAACCGGCCTGAACCTGCGATATGAGAATCCTCGCGAAGTTGGCGCGGATCGCATTGTTAATGCAGTAGCAGCCGTTGAGAAGTATGGCGGCCCTCTCATTGTGGTCGATTTCGGTACAGCGACCACATTTGACTGTATTGACGAGAAAGGAAATTATCTGGGTGGGGCTATCGTACCCGGCATCCATATTGCAACCGAAGCACTCTATGAACGGGCGTCCAAGCTACCTCGCATTGAATTGGAGAAGCCCAAGAAAGTCATTGGTCGCAACACCATTCATGCGATGCAGGCCGGCATTATTTATGGTTATGCAGGACAGGTGGACGGCATTGTGGAGCGTATCCGCGAGGAAATGGGAGCCAAACCCAGAGTTATTGCAACCGGAGGCCTTGCCAAGCTGATTGCAGAAGAAACACGCAGCATCGAGGAAGTGGATCCGCTGCTTACGCTTGAAGGGCTGCGTATCGTTTATGAGCGAAACCGGGAAAGGTAAGAACAGAGACGGCAAACAGCGGGCTGAGATTACAGTCTTATATGTTATGCCGTTTTTTCTATAACTGGCGATTACGCCAAAGGAGGCTGACTGACTTGGAAAACAACAACAAACAAGACCGGTTAATTCGCGGTACAGCAATGAACGGACGGGTTAGGGCCTTTGCTGTACAGACGACGGAACTGGTTGAGGAACTGCGCAGAAGACATGATACGTTTCCCACGGCTACAGCAGCTATGGGGCGTACGGTTACAGCAGCATCCATTATGGGTGCTATGCTTAAGGGAGAAGAGAAGCTGACGATTCAAGTCAAAGGCGACGGTCCCATTGGACAGATTGTTGCCGATGCTAATGCGAAGGGTGAAGTTCGTGGCTATGTAAGCAATCCGCATGTACATCTGCCGAGCAACAGCATGGGCAAGCTGGACGTTGCTGGCGCAGTCGGAACAGAAGGATTCGTGAACGTAACCAAGGATCTGGGGCTGAAAGAGCCTTATCGCGGCAGTGTACCGATTATTTCGGGAGAACTTGGCGAAGACTTTACGTACTATTTTGCCAAATCGGAGCAGACGCCTTCGGCTGTAGGCGTTGGTGTACTGGTCGATACCGACAATTCGGTTATTGTAGCCGGTGGATTCATTGTACAATTGCTTCCAGGTTTGACGGATGATGAGATTACGGTGATTGAAAAAGCCATTGGTACAATGCCGCCAGTGACCTCTCTGCTGGCAGAGGGGCTTGAATTGGCAGAGCTGCTTCGTCGTGTACTGCCTGATGTACAGGTCATGGACGAAATGGATATTCATTTCCACTGTGAGTGTTCACGTGAGCGGGTAGAGAAAACGTTGATCAGTCTGGGCCAATCCGAAATGGAACAATTGATTGAGGAAGAAGGACAGGCTGAAGTGGTCTGCCAATTTTGCAACGAGGCTTACGATTTCAACAAGGAACAACTTGAGACCATCCTAGAGCAAGCCAAGAACTGATTTTATGCGGGGACGGGACGCGGAATGACAAGACAGGAAAAAGGGCTATGGACGGCTGTAATTGTCTTGACGCTTGGAATGCTGGTGATGGGTTCGGTTATGGTCGTGCAAGGACTACGGAATGGACGTGAAGGAGCAGATTCGCCTCAGGATACCAATCAGGAAGAGGGAACTGCGGTAGCAACGATCAATGGGGAGGTCATCACCAACAAGGAATGGACCGAGGCATTGAAACGGCGCTATGGCAGTGAATTACTGCTCCAGATGCTCAATCGCAAAGCGGTTTATGCGGAAGCAATTGATCGTAATCTGACGGTGACTCCCAAAGAAATTGCGAAGGAGCTTGCCGCGGCCATGGATGGATATGATTCGGAGAAGGCTTATTTTGACGAGATGCAGTCCCAACTCGGTTTATCCAGGCAGGATCTTGAGTTGGAGGCGGGATACCGACTTCTGCTGGAGAAAATCGCGACGAGCGGTATCCAGATCAAGGATGCAGATATCGAGCGTTACTGGAACGAACACCATGAAGACTATGTTTCCCCGGAGAAATATGATCTGTCTATTATTGTATTGAAGGAAGAGGAACAGGCTGAATCAGTCCTGGATGCGCTCGACAAGGGAGCAGACTTTGAAGAAACCGCACGTAATGAATCGACGGACAGTTACTCCCGTGACTCGGGCGGTCATCTGGGATGGATCGAGCAGAACGATCCGTTTCAGTCCGAAGCAATCCTTAAACTCGCAGCTCAACTGGACATTGGCGATATTGCAGGGCCGGTGAAGGTGGAAGAAGGCTACGCCATCATTAAAATGAACGACAAGCAAGGGCCTCAGGTGCAGCCCGCTGAAGAGGTCCGAGAAGATATTCGGATGCAGCTGGCTCTCAGCCAGGCTGATCCCCTGCCTCAGGTGGAGGAAAGGCTTCGGAGCAAGTATGAAGCTGTCATCATCGCTGAAATTCCGGCATCCTGATTATCCTGCTAACGCATGTCCTGCTGCATCTTGATAAAAATACTCTGTCTACGGCCTTAGGGCCCAGGGCGGAGTATTTTTTTGAGTACTCATATTGACAATGGGGTGTAACGTTGATAAGATAAAAATAATCAAAAACCTACTCATTTACTCGGAATAAAACCATTTATATGACCAAAGAAATCTTCGGAAACCCAGTTTCTGTCCGGTTTATTGCAGACGGAATGAACTCAGGCGGATTTCCGTAGTTCTTCTATAACATCTAGAGGCTGCTCGGCCACACATGTATATGGCAACAGGACTTAAGTAGTATTCATCCCACTAAGGAGGGCATTCATATGGCTAAAGTAGTTAATAACGTAACAGAACTTATCGGAGGTACTCCGCTTGTTCGTCTGAACCGTATCGTACCTGAAGGCAGTGCTGAAGTATTCGTGAAACTGGAATACCAGAATCCAGGTTCAAGCGTCAAAGACCGTATCGCGATTAGCATCGTGGAAGAAGCGGAAAAAGAAGGCAAGCTGAAACCGGGTGATACCATCATCGAAGCAACAAGTGGTAACACAGGAATTGGACTGGCTATGGTGGCTGCAGCCAAAGGCTACAAGTCTGTTATTGTTATGCCGGAAACGATGAGCATGGAGCGTCGTAACCTGCTTCGCGCCTATGGAGCTGAGCTTGTGCTCACACCGGGAGCCGAAGGTATGAATGGTGCAGTTAAAAAGGCTGAGGAATTGCTTAAGGAAAATCCATCTTATTTCATGGCTGAGCAATTTAAAAATAAAGCCAACGTGAAGATCCACCGTGAAACGACTGGCCCTGAGATTGTTGAAGCTATTCAATCTGTAGGCGGTACGTTGGATGCTTTCGTTGCAGGAATTGGTACAGGCGGAACGATTACAGGTACAGGTGAAGTGTTGAAGGAAGCCTACCCTGGGATAAAAATCGTTGCCGTTGAACCAGCAGCTTCGCCAATCTTGGCAGGTGGCAAACCGGGTCCTCACAAAATTCAAGGGATCGGTGCTAATTTTATTCCTGAGATTTTGGATCAGGAAATCTATGACGAGATCATTCACATCGAGAACGACGATGCGTTTGAGACGGCTCGTCAAGTAGCGAAGGAAGAAGGTATTCTGTCCGGTATTTCTTCCGGTGCAGCTATCCGCGCAGGTCTGCAAGTGGCTAAACAGTTGGGTGCAGGCAAACGCGTTGTCGTGATCGTGCCAAGTAACGGCGAACGTTACCTCAGTACGCCACTTTACAACTTCGAAGCTTAAGTGTAACAAGTGATGAAACAAATCCTCCTTGCCCGCATGCCGGGTGTGGAGGATTTTTTGCTGAATGCTTTTAAAAGCAGCGGCGCTTTAGTATACTATCAGACAATAGAACTAGCGACAGATGGAGGGCGGCAAACCGCAATGACACACCTGATGACAACATACGCCGACTGGACAGAGTGGGCCGGAGAAGGTTGGACCATGATGCCGTATATGATCAAGTCGGATAAGGGACCGTATCATGGCGGTTTACCGTTAACGTGGGAAGCAGCCTGGCAGCAGGCGTCACCCTATGCAATGGTACTGGAGAATGGTAAAGGCGGAAGGTATACCTTTCTGGGATTAAACCCCGTATCCGTGATTTCCGGCAAGGGCAACGAAGCTGTTATTCAAGATCTTATTCAAGGCGATATCCGAACAGACTGTGGTAAACCGCTTGAAGTATTAAAAAGGTGGGCTGCGCCATACCGTGCACCAAAGGTGAGCGGGGCTCCAGACTTTGGTGGTGGTAGTGCAGGGTATCTAAGCTATGACGTAGCCAGATCCCTGGAAAAGCTGCCAAACTTGGCAGAAGATAACCCGGCACTTCCGGATTATTGGTGGATGCGGTTTGAAGAAATATGGGCGTATGACCATGAACAGCAGGCGCTGTTCTGTATGGTTCATCTGGCTGTAGAGCCGAATCAGGATGAAGCTCAGCTTCGCCGGCTGTACGCAGAAGCAGAAGAGCGAGCAGCAGCCATGCAGCAGCGCTGGCTGCATATTCTGGGATTTGCCCAGGCGGAAGAGCAGCAGCAGGCATTGGAGCATCGCCATAGCCACATTCATCTCACTGCGCAATCAGCGGATTCGGAGCGGGAAACGGAAGGATGGCACACCTCCTTTCCTCAAGAGGACTTTGAGCAGGCGGTACGTACAGTGCAGGAATATATCCGGCAGGGGGATGTGTTTCAAGTGAATCTGTCCTTGCGGCAGGAAAAACGTCTGAAGTCCAGTGCAGAGCACATCTATGAATGGCTTCGTCTAGTAAATCCCTCTCCCTACATGGGATTGCTGCGTAGTCCGGATTTCCAACTGGTGAGCGGTTCACCTGAATTGCTAGTCAAAGTGGATCATGGCAAGGTGAGTGCTCGTCCGATCGCAGGAACACGGCGAAGAGGACGAGATGAAGCCGAAGATGAGTTGATGGCCTCTGAGCTGTTGAACAGTGAGAAGGAACGGGCAGAGCATATTATGCTGGTCGATCTGGAGCGGAATGATATCGGACGAATTGCAGCTTATGGATCAGTGCATGTGCCTGAACTGATGACGATCGAGAAGTATTCGCATGTTATGCATCTGGTGTCTCAAGTTGAGGGAACGCTGGCCGAGGGACTATCCGTATTTGATGTAATCGCAGCGACGTTCCCAGGTGGAACGATTACGGGTGCACCCAAAGTTCGCACCATGGAAATCATTGAAGAACTGGAGCCTGTGCGTCGTGGACCGTATACAGGATCGATTGGGTGGCTGGACTACAGTGGCAATATGGAATTGAACATCATCATTCGTACACTTTCCATTAAAGATGGAGTGGGATATGTACAGGCAGGAGCAGGTATCGTTATTGACTCCGATCCATATCGGGAATATAAGGAGTGCCGGAACAAAGCAAGAGCCATGATGAGGGCTGTGAATTACAGCGAGGAAGCTGAAGCCGTTAAATTAAAATAATCAAGCAGCCGTCCCCTGTGTGGACGGAAGAACAGGAGGGACAACGATATGATACTGGTTATCGACAATTATGATTCCTTCACGTACAACCTAGTTCAATATCTGGGTGAACTGGGGGAGACGGTGGAAGTTCGCCGTAACGATGAAATTGATCTGGCAGGCATCGAGGCATTGGCACCTGATCATATTTTGATCTCACCCGGTCCTTGTACTCCGAATGAGGCCGGCATTAGTCTGGCGGTCATTGATCAATTCAAGGGTAGTATTCCGATCTTTGGCGTATGTCTGGGACATCAGGCGATTGGACAGGCTTTCGGAGGCAATGTTATTCGTGCGGACCGCATGATGCATGGCAAAACATCTGAGATGCACCATAACGGAACATCGGTATTTACCGGACTGCCATCTCCCTTTACGGCAACGCGATATCACTCGCTGATCGTGGAGCGCAGCAGTCTGCCAGACTGTCTGGAGATTACGGCCGAGACGGCGGAAGGCGAAATTATGGGCTTGCGTCACAAAGAGTATGCGATTGAAGGTGTTCAGTTCCATCCCGAATCCATCATTACGGATCACGGTCATCAAATGCTGCGTAACTTCCTGTCTCAGCAGGTAAAGGTATAGAGATGAAATATGCCGCGATAAACGGAGAATTGGTCAATATGGCGGCAGCCGTGGTTCCGGTGACGGATCACGGCTTTTTGTACGGACTTGGATTGTTCGAGACGTTTCGGACGTATCAGGGAGTTCCTTTTCTGCTGGAGCGTCATTTGGAGCGGATGGCTTCAGGGTGTCGTGAACTGGGCATTCCTTTCACAACAACAGCAGCGGAGGTAACGGACTGGATCAAAAACCTGTTGCTTGCTAATGATCTCCAGGATGCCTATGTGCGCTATACGGTATCTGCAGGCGAAGCCCCGCTGGGGTTACCTTCAGGGGATTATGTGAAACCCAATCATATCGTATTGGCAAAAGCACTACCTGAACCCTCCCCATCTTTATACGAAAATGGTAAAATGCTTCAACGTCTCTCAACACCCCGTAACACGCCCGAAGGAGAAGTGCGGTTCAAATCGCTGCATTACATGAACAGCATCCTGGCGAAACGGGAACTGAACGGATACGGGCAGCATGTACAAAGTGCGGAAGGTCTGCAATTAACTCAAGATGGCTACATAGCTGAGGGGATTGTCAGCAATGTGTTCTGGGTGAGACAGGGCGTACTCTACACGCCTTCACTTGCGACTGGCATTTTGCCGGGAATCACCAGAGCCGTTGTACTGGAGCTTGCAGTTCACCAAGGAATACCTTGCCAGGAAGGATTGTTCCCTTGGGAGGAGCTTATACAGGCAGATGAGATCTTTTTGACAGGCTCTGTTGCTGAACTTGTTCCAGTTACTACATTGCGGGATGAGGATGGAACGGAAACGGTAATCAGCAGCGGACATATAGGCCCGGTTACAGAAGCACTTCTGGGTATGTACCGGCAGAAAGCGGGGTATACTTCATGACACTTACACCAGTCATCTATGAACGGAATTATGCGTGGGGGCCAGCATCGCTAAAACTGGGTACACGTACACTTATTATGGGCATTCTGAATGTCACACCGGACTCCTTCTCGGATGGGGGGCGTTATACCAATGTGGAGCGAGCAGTGGCTCACGCCATTCAGATGATGGAAGACGGCGCGGATCTCATTGATATTGGCGGGGAATCCACACGTCCAGGTTCAGATATCGTTGGTGCTGATGAAGAGCTCAGCCGGATCATTCCGGTCATTGAAGCACTGCGGCAGCAGGCTCCACACATTCCGATATCGGTAGACACCTATAAAGCGGATGTCGCTCGCCAGGCCATTCAAGCTGGAGCACACATCATCAATGATGTGTGGGGTGCCAAGGCTGACCCGGAGATGGCACGTACTGCGGCAGAACTGGGATGTCCTCTGATCCTAATGCACAACCGGCAAGAACGAGACTATACCAACTATTTGGTTGATGTAGTTAGTGATCTTCAGGAGAGTATACAGAGTACACTAGAGGCCGGAGTACATGCTGATCAGATTATTTTGGACCCGGGCATTGGCTTTGTGAAAGATCTGAACGAAAATCTGGTGCTCATGTCATCGCTCGGGTTGCTCAATGAGCTGGGATACCCGGTTCTGCTCGCCACCTCGCGTAAAAGGTTCATCCAGAACACCTTGCAGGTGCAGGCGGATGATGCGCTGGAAGGTACAGCCGCTACGGTTGCTTTTGGCATAGCCCAAGGATGCCAAATGGTCCGGGTTCATGATGTGAAGCCGATTCGGCGCACGGTGGACATGTGTGATGCCATGCTGTATGCCACTCCAGGCTTGCGGAGGAAATGATGCTGGCGGGTCAGGTGACCCGTCCAGTGATAGCGCAGCGTTTTGCAATAGAAACGAACAATGAACCATGATTTCATTATATATAGAGGGTAGGCGGAACTTATGGATAGAATGGTATTGCATCGAATGGAGTATTACGGATATCACGGCGTATTTGCCGAGGAACGGAAGCTGGGGGCGCGTTATTATATTGATCTGGAGATCGATATGGATCTGGGTGAGGCTGGGCGTAACGATGATTTGACCAAAACCATCAATTATGCGGAGCTCCATGAGCTGGTCAAACAGATCGTTGAAAATAAATCATTCCAGTTAATTGAAGCTTTGGGCGAACATATTGCATCTTCTTTACTAGACACTTATACTATTATCAATGCACTGACAGTCAAAGTGACGAAGCCGCATCCGCCGTTCGATATTCATTTTGAGGGCGTAACTGTAGAGCTTCGCCGCACAAGAAAGTGAGAACCGATCATGATTGCACATTCGACCTCTGAATATTCAGAGGCTTATATTGCTTTAGGGGCTAATTTGGGTGACCGGGAACAGACGCTGCTTGAGGCATTAACGTTGCTGGATGCACATCCTCATATATCCGTCCTACGCTGTTCTGCGCTGTATGAGACGGAGCCGGTAGGTTATGTGGACCAGCCAGCGTTTCTGAATATGGCAACTGCGGTACAGACTACACTTTTGCCGGAGCAGCTGCTCATGGAACTGCTGGAGATTGAAACAAGGCTTGGGCGGGTTCGTGATATCCGTTGGGGCCCTCGTACAGTCGATTTGGATCTGCTTTGGATGGATGGAGAGACAAGTGATACCGAACGGCTGCAATTGCCGCATCCACGGATGGGTGAACGGGCGTTTGTATTGGTGCCGCTGGCTGACATCGTAACCGAAGATGAGCATTCAGGTTTGTATACCTTTGTACAATCATCGTTGTCTGTACTGGATGGAAAGGATGGAATACAGCTTTGGAAAACGTGCAATTGGCCAATCGAATCCGGGCTTTCCGGAAGCTGAAAGGTTTAACACAACAGGAACTCGCTGCTGAGACGGGCATATCGCTGGCCGTTCTGGGTATGATTGAACGAGGCAACCGCAAAGTAGTTGAACGAGAGCTGAATCTAATTGCCGGGGTACTGTCGATCAGTATTGAGGAACTACAGGGGAACTAAGGCCGCTTTTTACGAATTACTAATAAGAAAACATCGTCATTATTCGTTTATTTTATACAGCAAGAAGTATTAAAGAGTTACACACAACCAGGATTCATACAAGAGTCTCGGATTTAAAAAGGAGTGGGACGACTACCATGCTTAAAATTGGTGACATTGAAATGAAAAACCAGGTCGTACTTGCGCCGATGGCTGGCGTATGTAATCCGGCTTTTCGTCTGATCGCAAAAGAATTCGGAACAGGCCTCGTGTGTGCGGAGATGGTGAGTGGCAAAGCCATCGTGCATGGTAACAAGCGCACACGTGAGATGTTGTTTGTAGATGAACGTGAGAAACCACTGAGTCTGCAAATTTGGGGAGGGGATCGTCAAGCCCTCGTAGAAGCAGCCAAAATTGTGGACAAAGAAACCAATGCTGACATCATCGACATTAACATGGGATGCCCTGTGCCTAAAGTGACGAGCTGTGATGCAGGTGCACGCTGGTTGCTTGATCCGAACAAAATTTATGAGATGGTATCCGCTGTAGTAGATGCGGTAGATAAGCCAGTTACAGTCAAGATGCGGATCGGCTGGGATAACGAGCATATCTACGTGGTTGAGAATGCACTTGCGGTTGAACGCGCTGGCGGACAAGCGGTAAGTGTCCACGGTCGTACACGTGAGCAGCTCTACACAGGCACAGCGGATTGGTCACACATTAAAAATGTAAAAGAGGCTGTCTCCATCCCGGTGATCGGGAACGGAGATGTATCTTCACCGGAAGATGCCCGTCGCATGTTGGATGAAACGGGTTGTGACGGAGTTATGATCGGCCGTGCCGCCCTGGGTAACCCATGGATGCTGTATCGTACCATTCAATACTTGAGTTCCGGCGAACTGCTTCCTGACCCGAATGGGGAAGAGAAGATTCGGGTTGCCATTTTGCATATGGACCGCCTGATTGCACTGAAGGGTGAGGCTGTTGCTGTTCGCGAGATGCGTAAACACCTGGCTTGGTATCTGAAAGGACTGAAAGGATCGGCTCGTATCAAAGACGTTATTATGGAAGAAACCAAACGTGATGAGATGGTGCACATTCTGGAGAATTTTGTAGGACAGCTGCATATCGAAGGTAATCTGGAGTCAGAACCGGCATTAGCCGAAAATGCCTCCTGATCCCCTGCTGTAAAACGTTTACAGCTGTAGGGGGCGTAACATTGACTTTTCGAGATCGTTACCCTATAATTTCACAGTATAAATTCGCCATGTGCGTCATAAGGCTAGTGCATCAGGAGGAACGTTCTGTTTCTCCGGAGAACTTCATATAGTTTTGAAGATGTATGCGAGCGGAGCTCTGTAAACAGCACTGGTTCCGTTGCCGTGCAATCAAATTATTCCCATGACAGGAGAATCGGTTGAGATGAGCGATAAGGAAGTTATCCTTACACCAGAGGGACTTAAGAAGCTTGAAGAAGAACTGGAAATGCTGAAATCAGTGAAGCGCCGCGAAGTGGCTGAACGGATTAAGGTAGCCATCGGGTATGGAGATATTAGTGAAAACTCCGAGTATGAAGACGCGAAGAACGAACAGGCTTTCATTGAAGGCCGCGTTATTACGTTGGAGAAATTGCTCCGGAACGCACGGATTATCAACAGCGACGAGATCGATACCGAAGCCGTAAGCGTAGGTGCAACAGTCACTGTAGAAGATCTGGAATTCGGTGATATCACGGAATATACGATTGTAGGTACTGCGGAGTCCAATCCGCTGCAAAACAAAATATCGAACGAAAGCCCTGTTGGAAAAGCCATTCTGGGCAAGAAAAAAGGTACGGTTGTTGATGTGAGTGTGCCTGCTGGCGTAATTCAATATAAAATTGTAGACATCAAAAAGTAATATAAGCAATGAAGCAGTCGGGTACGGAGACAAAAGCTTCCTTAGGGAAGCTTTTTTCAACATTTGAGGCAGAATACCTCTGAAGATGCCTGCAATGTAAATAAGGAGATGAATATAGATCATGACGGATGAAGTCTTGAATCAGGAAACCGAAACCGAACTAAGTGAGCTTTTACAAATTCGCCGCGACAAATTGGACGAGCTCCGCAAATTGGGGATCGACCCTTTTGGCCAAAAATACGTACGTACGGAAGAAGCCGGCTCCATTCTGAAGAAGTATGAAGGACTGACCAAGGAAGAGCTGGAAGAGAAGCACATCGAAGTCAGTATTGCCGGACGGATTATGGCGAAGCGGGGAATGGGTAAAGCGAGCTTTGCACATATTCAGGACCTGAGCGGCAGAATCCAGATCTATGTTCGTCAGGATACTGTGCCGGAAGACAAATACGCCGCGTTCAGCCTGCTCGATCTGGGGGATATTGTAGGTGTCTCTGGGGTAATCTTCAAAACCAAGACAGGTGAAACTTCGGTTAAAGTTCAAAATCTCGAAGTATTGTCCAAATCACTTTACCCACTTCCGGATAAATATCATGGACTCGCGGATGTAGAGCTGCGTTACCGCCAGCGCTATGTTGATCTGATCATGAATCGTGAAGTGCAACAGACCTTCATTACTCGTTCCAAAATCATTCAGTCGATGCGCCGTTACCTGGACTCTCTGGGCTATCTGGAAGTGGAAACGCCGACGCTGCACACCATCGCTGGTGGAGCCGCTGCGCGTCCATTCATCACGCATCATAATGCGCTTGATATGGAATTGTACATGCGGATTGCGATCGAGCTTCACCTGAAACGTCTGATTGTAGGCGGTCTGGAGAAGGTATATGAGATCGGCCGTGTATACCGTAACGAAGGGATGTCGACACGTCATAACCCTGAGTTCACGATGATTGAACTTTATGAGGCATATGCCGATTATCAGGACATCATGCGTTTGACTGAGAATCTGGTTGCTCACATCGCACAGGAAGTGCTTGGTACACAAGTTATCCAGTATGCAGACTATCAAGTGGATCTTACACCACAATGGCGCCGTGTAACGATGGTAGACGCGGTTAAGGAAGTTGTAGGCGTGGACTTCTCTGTGCACATGACGGACGAGGAAGCTCATCGTTTGGCCAAAGAACATAAGGTGCCAGTTGAAAAGCATATGACATTTGGTCATATTCTAAATGCTTTCTTCGAACATTTTGTAGAAGAGACGTTGATTCAACCAACCTTTATCATGGGACATCCGGTTGAGATTTCTCCGCTGGCGAAGAAGAGCGATGTAGATCCACGTTTCACGGACCGCTTCGAGCTGTTTATCGTTGGACGTGAGCATGCCAATGCCTTTACGGAGCTGAATGATCCAATTGATCAGCGTCAGCGCTTTGAGGCACAATTGCTGGAGAAAGAACACGGGAACGACGAGGCACACGAAATGGATGATGATTTCATCCGTGCGCTCGAATATGGTATGCCACCAACAGGTGGACTGGGGATCGGTATTGACCGTCTGATCATGTTGTTGACCAACTCGCCGTCCATTCGTGACGTACTGCTCTTCCCGCACATGCGTCCTCGTACACAGGATTAAATAAGGAACGTTTAACTCGTTCATAATAGAAGAGGAACCTGCCGTTCAGTATGATGCTGGTGGCAAGTTCCTCTTTAGGTTTACATAGACATCGAAGTGACAGATTCGTCTGCAGAGCATGTTTTACCAAAGTGTGGTGACAGAATTTGTTCGCCTACCTGCTTGTATCATGTTAAAAGAGGTGCCCTCCATGAAGTTTAGGCTTCACATTGCTAAGTTCCTATCACCCCCACTGATTCTGGTTGGTGGTTTTATGCTTATTATCTCGATCGGTACGATTCTGCTCATGCTACCCATCTCCAATCAAAGCGGCGAGCATTTGGCGTTTATTGATGCTCTTTTTACTTCTACCTCTGCCGCATGTGTAACCGGGCTGGTTGTAGTGGATGTAGGGACGACTTTCAACCTGTTTGGTCAAATGGTGATTATGGTGCTTATGCAGCTAGGCGGACTCGGCTTCATGACCATCGCAACGTTGTTTGCGTTAGTATTGGGCAAGCGAATCTCACTGAAGGACAGGCTGCTGCTGAAAGAGGCTATCAACGCTGACAGTATGGAAGGTGTTGTACGCATTATCCGCAAGGTGCTGATTTTCTCGTTTACTATTGAAGGTGTGGCTGCGGTTATATTGGCACTACGCTGGGCAACGGAGATGCCTTTTTGGCAGGCAGTATACTATGGTGCTTTTCACTCGGTTTCATTATTTAATAATGGTGGTTTCGATCTGTTCGGCAACAGTTTTCAGTATTATACAGGGGACTGGTTGTTTAACCTGACAGCCTCTGTGCTGGTTGTATCGGGTGGACTCGGCTTTGTAGTGCTGAATGATTTGTTTGAGTTCCGCAAGCGACGTCGTTTATCGTTGCAGTCCAAACTGGTGTTGTCCGTGTCAGGTGCGCTGATTGGTATCGGTGCCATTGTACTATTTGTGTTTGAGTTCACCAATGGGCACACTCTGGCGTCTCTCAGTTGGAGTGAAAAAATCTACGCCTCGTTCTTCCAATCGGTCTCTACACGTTCATCGGGTACGAGTACCATTGATATCACCCAGATGAGGCAGGCTACCCAGTTCTTCTTCATTCTGTTGATGTTTATTGGGGCGTCTCCGGGATCAACTGGGGGTGGGATCAAGACGACAACGTTCCTGATCATGATTGGAGCAGTATATGCCATGATCCGGGGCAATAAAGATATTGTATTTTTCCGTCAGCGTGTTCCGAAAGAGCTGCTGATGAGAGCATTGACGATTATTATGGTTTCCTTGATCATATTCATGGTTGTGGTAATGTTACTACTTACGACAGAGGATGCACCGTTTCTTTCACTCATGTTTGAAGCGGCCTCGGCAATTGGGACAGTAGGTCTGTCGGTAGGAGTAACGCATGAATTAACGGTATGGGGAAAAGTAATTATCGCCTTCACGATGTTTATAGGACGTATTGGGCCACTAACGATCGCATACGCGCTTCGTCCGCGCAAAGAGAAAAAGCTGTATCGCCATCCGGAGGGCCGGATTATTATTGGATAAAAAGAAAACCGTCACGCATCTAGGAGACTAACCCTATTATGGATACATAGGTTAGTTACAACTAATGCCTGACGGTTTTTTGTTTTAAGGAAGTAATTACTCGGTTCCTGTCGTGCGAAGGATAAGAGATGTATTTAATTTTGTAATCGAATGTTATTCTATATCCCGGCATAACGTTGCAAGATGTGTGGTAAGGATGTTCTCCATAATCTTGGTGTTCATCTGGTCAGGACGAAGAATCGCATGAATTCCCAAACCGTCGACCAGTGCGTACAGCCGTTCAATCTCCAGTTCCTTATCGAGATCTGTTCGCAAGAGATTGAGCTCCATGAGGTAGGTGATAACCTTAGCCATTGCGTGTCTTAGCTCATTATAGACTTTGTTGGCATGCTCCTTGAGAGCAGGGTCAGTCTTGGACTTGGCTGTAAAAGCGTACCACACCTCCATTTCGACCATTTTTTCATCCGTACTTGGCAAGAGTTCTAACAATAGAAGCTTCATATTCTCCAAAGGGGAAGAAGCATCAAAGGACATCTGTGTGATTCGACTCGATACCCGTTCGGATACCAGATTCATTGCGTATAGGAGTAATTCCGATTGGGTTGAAAAGTAGTGCCGCATAGACCCGGCCGATATTCCCGCTTCTACCGCAATATTTCGAACAGAGGCCTGTTCCATGCCATCTCTTCGGATGACACGCCAAGCCGCTTCGGCTACGAGCAGACGTTGTTTATCGTGATCAACTATTTTAGGCATAAAAGGATTATATCATTGTTGATTATTATAATACAAACGTGTTAAATTGTATTTAATACATTTGTGTTATAAAAGGAGTGGATCATTTGATTGCCTATTTTATTATTGGATGTGAGATTGCCTTCTGGGTATTTGTCGCTGCAGGTCTGAGTGTGCGTTATCTGCTTGGGATGAAACGGACGGGGATCGCGCTGTTAATGGTAACGCCAGTTGTAGATGTCCTTCTTATGGTAGCGACGGTGATAGATCTTCAAAAGGGTGCTACAGCAAGTGTGGTTCATGGCATTGCAGCTATTTATATAGGTGTGAGTATTGCCTATGGTCATCAGATGATCGCTTGGGCTGACCGTTATTTCCTGTATTGGTTCAAGGGTGGAGATAATCCTCGGAGCAGCAAGGTGTACGGTAGTGAGCATGCTAGTCGTGAGAGAGTGGGGTGGCTTAGACATCTATTGGCTTGGGGCATAGGCAGCTTGTTCCTGCTCGCAATGATCTGGTGGATTGGTGATACGGAGCGTACAGCGGCATTCTCTAATCTCATAAGAGTATGGGGAATCATACTGGGGATCGATTTTATAATCAGCTTCAGTTATAGCTTATGGCCTCGAAAGATGCCTGTTAAGAAAGTGAAGTAACATATCATTGGATAAGGTGGGAGGAGCATGTGGAAGATCCGTGAGCGAAAGGGTGATCCGTATGTTCTGGAAAGAGTGTATCTCATGATAATTGATGGGAACTTAAATAAGCCTGGCTTTAGGTGAATAGCTATATGAGAGAATAGATATAATTTATTGAAAATAAAGCTTGCATTCAATATCTGTACATGGTATATTCTAAGTCCGGCCAAGAAAACACGAGAAACACGGTGCGGCAAGCGAATGAAATAAGCTTCGAAAGAAACTTAAAAAAAGAGCTTGCAAAGTTGGTTCGGATGTGATAAGATATAAAAGTTGCTGAGGTGAACAACACGCGGCAATCAAACAAGTTTGATCTTTGAAAACTGAACAACGAGTGAGTAAACATTCTGCTTGCAGAATGAACGCGAAAGTTCGAGACTAGCCTTGGCTTGAATCGACTGGAGCATAAATGAGATTTTTAATCTCGTCAGTTTCAAAATGAGCTTATCGCTCTTTTCAATACTTTATTGGAGAGTTTGATCCTGGCTCAGGACGAACGC
>NZ_FOBD01000024.1 GCF_900109515.1 Paenibacillus sp. OK003
AAGACCCCTTGAAGACGACGAGGTAGATAGGCTGGGGGTGGAAGTGCAGCAATGCATGGAGCTGACCAGTACTAATCGGTCGAGGGCTTATCCAAGATATGCAGGTTTTAATCGCGAATTTCGTTTCGGATCTAGTTTTCAGAGAATAAACTCTGAAGCATATTCCCTGATAGCTCAGTTGGTAGAGCACTCGACTGTTAATCGAGTTGTCACAGGTTCGAGCCCTGTTCGGGGAGCCATATGGAGAGGTGTCCGAGTTGGCCGAAGGAGCACGATTGGAAATCGTGTAGGCGCCACAAGCGTCTCGAGGGTTCGAATCCCTCTCTCTCCGCCATAGTAAGGCCCGTTGGTCAAGGGGTTAAGACACCTCCCTTTCACGGAGGTAACAGGGGTTCGAATCCCCTACGGGTCATATATAACTTCAAAAAAAGAAGTTGATTTACACAGCAGTTTTATGATAAGATCATAAATGTGTTGTTCGGAGGCTTAGCTCAGCTGGGAGAGCATCTGCCTTACAAGCAGAGGGTCGGGGGTTCGATCCCCTCAGCCTCCACCATATAAATTTTAATAACGACGCGGGGTGGAGCAGCCCGGTAGCTCGTCGGGCTCATAACCCGAAGGCCGCAGGTTCAAATCCTGCCCCCGCAATTAACCTTTCTATCAAGAAAGTGATCTGGAACCGTGGTGTAGTTGGCCTAACATGCCTGCCTGTCACGCAGGAGATCGCGGGTTCGAATCCCGTCGGTTCCGCCATTATAATCTTTAAATGAGGAAGCTGTTCACTAAATCTGCTATATGGCACCGAACGCCCTAGATAAAGTGTAACGTTTCAGGATTAAACTTTATTATGGCTCGGTAGCTCAGTCGGTAGAGCAGAGGACTGAAAATCCTCGTGTCGGCGGTTCGATTCCGTCCCGAGCCACCATTTAACAATTTAATATGCCGGTGTAGCTCAACTGGTAGAGCAACTGACTTGTAATCAGTAGGTTGGGGGTTCAAGTCCTCTCGCCGGCACCATGTAATCCTGGAGGATTAGCGAAGTGGCCAAACGCATCAGACTGTAAATCTGCTCCCGTACGGGTTCGGTGGTTCGAATCCATCATCCTCCACCAGTTTTTAGGGGCATAGTTTAAAGGTAGAACAACGGTCTCCAAAACCGTTGGTGTGGGTTCAATTCCTGCTGCCCCTGCCAATTAACTTTTAAGAACATATTGTGATTATGGCGATCGTGGCGAAGTGGTTAACGCACCGGTTTGTGGATCCGGCATTCGGGGGTTCAATTCCCCTCGATCGCCCCTTTGTTTTTTTTGGGGATTAGCCAAGCGGTAAGGCAACGGACTTTGACTCCGTCATGCATAGGTTCAAATCCTATATCCCCAGCCATTATGCGGACGTGGCTCAGCGGTAGAGCATCGCCTTGCCAAGGCGAGGGTCGCGGGTTCGATTCCCGTCGTCCGCTCCAAAATATGGCGCCATAGCCAAGTGGTAAGGCACAGCTCTGCAAAAGCTTTATCCCCAGTTCGAATCTGGGTGGCGCCTCCAGTATATTTTTTATAAAAACATCATATGCCGGCGTGGCGGAATGGCAGACGCGCTCGACTCAAAATCGAGTGGGAAACCGTGGAGGTTCGAGTCCTCTCGCCGGTATTCAAGTAAGTAAAGAAAAGCTCAGTAGATGCAAAATCTAATGAGCTTTTTTTTATTTGGCAGATTTAAAGATGACGTGCGGCAGTTAAGCACAATGCTATGTAATGTACTGAGATTATAGTTTGTAGAAGAGAAGGAACTTACCAACGAACAGTAGACCTATTTCAGCAGTAATCGATTTAGTTGAATTTGTAACGGAGCAGTCTAACTGCTCCATTTTTGGAGTTCATATATATAAGAACTTATTCTTCTACTTAAATAACAAACGTTCTTCTTCTATAGATAGAAATAGTTATAACCCTCGTACTTCATTCCCTAAAGAGCCGTTTACTGCTTCAAGGATAGATCAGGCTTCTTCTTACGCTCCCTATACTGTCCGGGCGTGATCCCTTCCCATTTTCGAAAAGAACGGATGAAGTTCTGCGGGTTGTTATAACGAAGCCGTGCGGCGATATCCTTGACCGTTAGCTCGCTTTCGTCGAGCCACTTTTTAGCTATACTGAAGCGGTACTTCGTCAGATACTCACTGAATGCACAGCCTGTCTCTTTGCGGAACACGCTACTCAGATAGTTGGCATTGTAGTGAAGTCTGGATGCGCATTCCTCCAACGTTAGATCTTTATCGTATTCTTGCTGAATGATGGCAATCATTTTCTCGGAGATGTGCTGATATTGGGCGTACTGTCTTTCCTTTAAAATGTGAATGATCGGTGTGATGATATGAGTGTTAAACCATTGATCAACCTCAGCTGCATACTGTAGACCATGAAGTTCATTGAAAATAGAACCATGTCCTTTGGAGATCTGTCCCAGTCGTATACCGGATTCCTGCATCATCTGCAAAATATGCGTTAACAATCGGGTAAGTGCTACCTGATATTCTTCTGGTGTACACTCCATGCCGAACAGCACTTCAAGCAACTGATGGAGATGAGATGAGGCTTGGGCTTCATCGGCATTTTGGATAGCCTGTATCAGGGTATATTCCAGTGATTCAGGGTATGGCAGTGCCCAATGGGAGGTACGATTATCAATCGCCTCAAATTGAAAAATGATGCCTGCTCCCAGTTTCATTCGATGCTTGAGCGCTTCAAGGGCCTCCGTATAAGCTTGAGGTATCTGAAATAGGGAGGCGTGAGGCTGACTGAAGCCAATGCTTACCTGGAGACTAAGGATCTCACTGATCTGATGTTGTAGTTGTTCCGTTAACGTATGCAGATGTTGTGAAAAACGAACATGATCTTGCTCAGAGGTACCGATAATGGTAACGACAGCCTGATCAAATACTACAGGAAGTAACTGTTGTTCGGCATAAACACTCTCCTCCAGTATGTTCTGAACGGCAAATAGCAACAGATCACGATCCTTGGCATGGTATTTGGTGTGATTCATAAGATCAGCCTGAACTGCAATGACGGCTATTTGTTGCCACTCTTGAAGCTGTGAACCATAACCATTCTCTCTGAGTGTGTCATGAAGAGTGGATGGAGCATTTTTGCCCAGAAGCAGGTTGATTAGAAAATGAGTACGGATCTGCGACTTATATTGATTTAATTTGCTTTCAAGCTGGGATTGAGAAGCAGATAGCTGTGAAACGCCGGCTCTGATTTGCTCAAATTCATCCATATGAAGCGTAGGATTGGTTTCCAAGTTACATCTGGATAAGCGTTTATCACCAAGTTGTACAAGAAGCTTGCGTATGGGTAAAATCATTCTTCTCGATCCTGCCCATGAGACCAAAAGTGAAAGCAGTAGCATAGCAACACTGATATACATGGTGTGCAGCCCAATTTGAACATACTCATGAGTTAGAATGTTAGTAGGCGAAATGAGAATATATGTCCACCCTTTTAGAGAAGAATGCGTATAGGACAGTGAGTAACGTTTATTTGCAATACGTACCTCATGTTGGCCTGAAGAGGCAGCGAATCCACGGATAGATAACAGCTCGCTAAAATTGGCACCCGACTTACTATCTTTTATTCCTGCTGCAGCCAATGGCTGACCAATATATTGGGGATCGGGGTGGACCATGATGCGTTGTTCACGATTCAAAATGATCAGTCCGGCCGTAGAGCTGTCTGGAGAATCCTCTTCCAATGGTTTTTGCAGTGAACATGCGGGAATTCCCGCAATCAGGGCAGCATCAGAAGAAACATTTACATCGGGTATCGATCTGGCAAGTGCAATATGGTAGATGCAGCCTGAATTCACCGGTCGCTCATTATTGTTAAACACAGATGATGGTGTAAGCTGCCAACCGGATGTGAGTGTGTTCGATAACAAGTCTTTCATGGGCAGAGCCATTGGAAAATCAGTATTCAGGTAGAGGCCAGCATGATCGATAAGCCAATCCTGGGTCTGATTTACGAGTGTAATATCCATTAGAGGTTCCCATGACCTCATATTCTTGAATTCGGTCTGTAACTTCTCCGCAAACAAAGGCCCAGTGCCTTGTACCGTTGAAGATGAAGTTAGCGAATGGAGCGTGTCTGGCGACCGAACGGCCTGATCGAGCATATAGCTTACGGTTGCAAGTTTGTGCTCCACGTTGGTTTGCATTTGGATTAACAGTTGTTTATTGGCTTGAGCACGATGCAGCTCCGATTGTTTTGAAGAATAGATAAAAGCGGCGATTCCCGTCAACAGAATGGGCAGGGTACTTAACAAGATTCCGAAGACTATCATTTTATGTAGATAGCTGAATGATCGCACAGGTCCACTCCTGACTGTTGAATTAGTGTCACTCCCTATTTTAGTAAACGCTTACAAATATAACAATCTAAATTTTGTTTATTTGGATAAAAAGTAATGAAAATTCAAGGCTAAAAATAAGGTTATGAAATCGTTCAAATTTATTAGAGGTCGTTTTGGCTTTTATGGAATGTGTAATGGGAAACGTCAGTCGAGGGTGAACGTAGATAAGAGGTATGGACGTCATATTCACACGGGGAAATCGTCTTTGAAGAAGGAGAATAAGAGATATCTATGGACTTAATCAGATACAGTGGTCAATGGTCTGATCCAGGGACAGTCAAAGGTCCAACCCGATCCCCGACCTGAGTCTAGGATGAAAAACCGTCCACGGTCTGTTTTGAAAAGTCGCAGTTTCCCCTAGAATAAGGACATAAGGTTAAACAAGAAACAAACGAACAAACAAACACACAAAGACATACCAAAATTAACGAACCGAAAGGGTGGTGAACAATAATTATGAGATGGAATAAAGGAAATGGCTGGGCGGTTGTACTAATTGCATTGGGTGCACTCCTCCTCTTCGGGAAGTTAACTCCTCTACTGGGACATTTAATGGGTTATCTGATTCCGATTCTGATGATTGCACTTGGGTATTACGGAGTTAAACGAGGAAATGTACTGCTTGGATGGATTGTTCTCTTCATCGGTATCCTCTCATTGCTGGGCAAACTGGCCTGGCTGATCGGACCGATCATCGCGATTGGGTTAATTATCTTCGGATTCTCCATGTTGAGTAATAATCGCAGTCGTCGTGGCCGTTACTAAGCTTTCACGATTATGATAAGGAGGACAGACAAAATGAGTGTATTTCGTCGAATGCGGGACATTACCGTAGCTAATTTAAACGAACATCTGGAGCAAAGTCAGGATCCAGTCAAACTGATTGATCAGTTTCTGGTCTCGACCCGCCAAGACATCGGTGAAGCCGAGAAGCTTCGTCATCAATATGCAAGCCATACCAGACAAATGAAACAACAAGCGGATCAGGCAGCAGGTATGGTACACAAACGGGAAGAACAAGCGTCCATGGCTCTGAAAGCAGGCGAGGAACACTTAGCCAAACTTGCTTTGCAAGAGAAAATCCTCCACGAGGAAAAAATGGAGCAATACAATGAATTGTACGCACAAAGCAATGCGGCTTTACAGGAACTAGACGAACAGATCGACCAACTGAAAGTGGAGTATCAAAATGTATACAGCAAACGCCAATATTACTACGCTCGTATGCAGACGATTCAATTGCAGCAACGAATGAACCAGAGAGGTCACTACAACGGCGGTCAGAATGTACCCCGTATGTTCAACCGGTTAGACGATCAGGTTTCGGATCTCGAATATGAGGCACAAAGTCTCCGGGATTTGCGGCGAATGAGTCAGGATGGTGCAGGAACGTCTGGTACCATGTCATCCTCTACGCTGGACAAAGAACTGGAACGGCTGAAACAAAAGCTGAACAATGACAGAAAGGAGTAGACACATGAATAAACTTTACCGCTCATCGCGCAATCGTATGCTGACAGGTTTGATTGGCGGCATATCTGAAAATCTTGGATTTAGTTCCACGCTGCTGCGTATCATTTTCTTCATCAGTATTTTCGCTACGGGGGGTACATCATTGCTGATCTACTTCATCGCTGCATTGGTAGTGCCAAAAGAACCCTATCACGCTGATCCATACATTTATGGTGCTGATCACGTAAGAGGATACAAGTAAACGAAAGGAGTAAGCACATGAGCAAATTATACCGCTCAACGCGTGACCGGATGCTGACAGGATTGTGTGGTGGGATATCCGAGTCGATCGGCATGGATTCAACCTTGCTGCGTATCATCTTTGTCATCAGTATCTTCGTAACTGGCGGCACGTCGTTGTTAATCTACTTCATCGCAGCACTGGTGGTACCAAAAGAGCCATATCCACCTTATGATCCATACGGCTATGGTCCGGGCCCTGGTCCTGGCGTTGGTAGAGGATACAACAACTTTGATCACGAGCCGCCAAGAGGTCCTTTCCAAAACAATCATACTCAAGGCCCTGGAAACTTTGGTCCTGGCCCAGGATATAACAGCAGACCTCAGTCTGGTCCACGTTCTTACGACAATAACGCCTACGGAGCAGGATCACAGCAAGAAAGTGAACTTGATTCCATGATGAAAGATATTGAGAAAAAAGCATTGAAAAAAGAAGTTGAAGAGCTTCGCCAAAAATTATCTCGTTACGAGAAGGGAGAAAAGTAAAATGGGAGTATTTAAACGGATTAAGGATATGACTAAAGCGTCGGTAAACGATATGTTGGATAAAGTGGAAGACCCGATTGTAATGTTGAACCAGTACTTGCGTGACATGGAGGCTGAAATTCATGAGGCAGAGGTAACCGTCGCCAAACAAATGGCGAACGAGCGTCGCATGAAACAGCGTCTGGACGAAGCAGAACGTACATCGGTACAACGTGAGTCTCAGGCAGAGGCTGCACTGGCTAATGGTCAGGAAGAAGTGGCACGTAAATTGCTGGAAGAGAAAATTTACTTCGATCAAAAAATTACTGAATACAGAGAACTTCATGCTCAGTCCGAAGCTCAAGCCAAAGATTTGCTGCAACAGCTGCATGACATGAAAGATGAGTTCTACAAAATGCGTAACAAACGTAATGAACTCGTATCCCGTGCACAAATGGCGAAAGCCAAAAAACAAATGTCTTCCATCAACAGCTTGCATTCGATTGAAAGTGGCGGTGCATCACTTGGATTCCACCGCATGGAAGAGAAAATCATGCAGCTGGAGGCTGAAGCTGACGTAGCTCGTGCACCTTATCGCAACACATCATCCACGTACACAAATCCTGTAGATGTGGAAAAACAATTCAAAGTGGATCAGCAATTACAAGCCCTCAAGAACAAAATGGGCAATGGTTCCAAAAATGAAGCGAACGGAACTTCAAAAGAATAACTGTTCGCTTAGTGGACAATATGATATTCTATAAATCGTGTATAATGTACGGTTGGTAGAACAAAAGTTAAGCCATACAGGATTTCATTGCCTGGTATGGCTTTTCCGTTGAAAAAAGAGAAATTAACTTACAGAGGAGGTGCGGCGGGGATGAATAAAAAGAGTAAATGGCTTGCAGTTGTCATTATTATCATTGGTACAATGATGTTATTGAATCAGAATATTAACTTGCTGACCGCTGCCGCACTGATTCTGTTAACGGTTGGAATGCTTCAAGTCCGCAAAGGGGATACCCGCAAAGGTTATCGGTATCTTGGCATCGGTGCGGCACTGTTATTGCTGGATAATTTAATGATTGTATTTTTAATTGTACTGGCTTCTTTAGCTTACTTTTATTCAAAAAACAAAAAGATTCATCTGGACGCAGGCGTTATGAAGAAACAGAATTTCATGGCTCGGTACTACTGGGATCAATCATCCTGGACGTTACGTAGTATGAGTCTGTGGCATGCCATAGGTGAGGTTAACGCCGATCTATCTCTTTCGATTCCGGAGGAGAAACAAACGATTGTGCTGCTGCAAGGAGTTATGGGTAATGTTCGCCTTACGCTACCAGAAGATTATGGTGTGGAGATTGAAGCATCGGTTCTTTTCGGCCGGATTAATCTTCTTGGAGAACAAGATAGCGGCATGATGAACAAATTAGTATGGAGAACGCCTGGATATGAATCCAGTGAACATAAAGCAAAATTTGTCATTTCTTATATTGTTGGCGACCTAAGCATCAGTAATCCGTAGTAAAATAGATGAAGAGAAGGAGGAGACCCCGATGAAGACAAAACGACATACCGACATGGTAACCCGAAGTATGGGTGAAGGGATCCTCCTGGTTTTCATTGTGCTCGCTGTTATTTTGTATGTATTGTATACATATGGTTATCTTGCTCCGTTTGCAGGCTGGCGTCATCTGATTCAATCGGGCCTGGCACTATTGCTGCTTCTGATTGGGATCGGTGCGGTCTTTGGGTTCTTTCAGAGTTACCGGGTTAAACGCCGGCTTGAACTGCTGCGGGAAACACTTCTACTGTGGGAGAAGGGCTCTCTATCACGCACTGTACCTGATCTTGGCGATGATGATGTGGGCCGTTTAAGTGAGCAACTCGGACGAATCGGAAAAAAGTGGGAAGATCAGGTATCTTCGCTCCAGCGATTGTCTACTCATAATGCACAGCTTGCTGAACAAGCCAGAATAACGGCCATTGTGGAGGAACGGCAACGGCTGGCACGAGAACTGCATGATGCGGTATCCCAGCAGTTGTTCGCCATTTCAATGACCGCAACAGCGGTTGGACGGAAAATGGAAAAGGATTTTGCACGTGCCCAGCGGCAGGTGGCGTTAATTGAGGAGATGGCTTCGGTAGCCCAGTCCGAGATGCGTGCGTTGCTGTTACATCTGCGACCAGTCTATCTGGAGGGTAAACATTTGGAACAAGGTCTGCGTGATCTTGTATTGGAATTGAAAACAAAAGTACCCATGGATATTGTGCTTGAAATGGATGATGACATCCATTTGATCAAAGGCATTGAGAATCATCTGTTCCGTATCATTCAGGAAGCGATGTCCAATACATTACGCCATGCGAAGGCTGAAAAGATGGAAATTCGGCTGCAGCGTCGGACAGATGCAATTCGTGTGCTGATTCGTGATGACGGTCAGGGCTTCAATCTGGATGAGCAGAAGCAAGCTTCTTATGGTCTAGCCAATATGCGTGAACGTGTCACCGAGATTGGCGGAGCCATTCAATTTGTAACGGCGCCGGGTAAAGGAACACGGATTGAGATTACGATACCTTTGATGATTGATGAAAGTGAGGAAGAACATGTCAATGGAGACGGGAATGGAAACGGAGACGGATACGGAAACGTCGATCAAAGTGTTGCTCGTGGATGATCATGAGATGGTGCGCATAGGCCTTGCTGCGGTACTCGATACCGAAGATGGCATTGAAGTGGTGGGGGAAGCGGGCAGTGGAGAGGAAGGCATCCGGTTAGCCCAGGAATATAAGCCTGATGTCGTACTGATGGACCTTGTTATGGAAGGGATGGACGGCATTGAAGCTACGCGGCAGCTACTCAAAATGTATCCGGAATGCAAGGTCATTGTGCTGACGAGCTATCTGGATGATGAAAAAATGTATCCGGTCATTGAGGCAGGCGCCTTCAGTTATCTGCTGAAAACATCCAGAGCTAATGAGGTGGCAGATGCAATCCGCGCAGCGGCTAGGGGGCAATCGGTTTTGGAGTCACAAGTGGCGTCCAAAATGATGAATCGTTTCCGACAGCCTCAGGCAGTGGCACCAGCTCATGATGAATTGACTGATCGGGAGATGGATGTACTTCGGTTAGTCGCTAAAGGCAAATCGAATCAGGACATCGCAGATGATCTCATTATCGGAATCAAGACGGTCAAATTCCATGTCACGAACATACTAGCAAAATTGGGCGTGGATGACCGTACGCAGGCAGCTATCTATGCATATAAGAATGGACTTGCGGAATAGAAAATAAAGCGTGTGAAGGTTGAAATATGCACTATGGTTTTGTTGGGTAGATAAGGTGAAGTTAAGAAATCGGGGGAGCAAGATTCCGAAGTTTGTTCTGCCCATAAGATGATATAAGTCCGATCAGCCATGAAGATGGTGGATGGGGCTTTTTTTGTATGCCAAAAAGAAGTTTAGCAAATGAGTAATGGGGGCATGCTGTTGATAGATTCATAGAATGCAAGAAAGAGCGGAGGATTCGAATGTTAAATCGATGGATGACAGCAGGCATATTGGCATTGGCAATCATTATACTTGTAGGCATGACTCATGTGTACGCTGAGAAAACGGAATCCGAAGCAGGCAAGCTGGAACAATTGATGAAGACCGCAGATATAGCAATCGATCATGTGGAGCGTTTAGTCATTAAATGGCAAGGCGAAGGTCGTGGGGATGCAAAGGAGCAAGCGGAGCTGCTCGCTCATCGGCTGGGATTGCAGCAGCCTGAACGCGTTGTACAGACGGGGCATGATGTGTATCGCAGTGAGATGGCTGCTGATGCTCAGCACGCAGGCATTCTGGTCAATGTTGTCGTTACGGGGGAAAATAAACACTACGCGATCGTCCAGTTATCAGGCAATGAACATACGGACCAACGTTTATTGATCACATTGCATGAACAAGTATCCCAGTTGCTCACAGACTCCGGAATGAAGGCGGCTTGGAATTTCGCTGTGCAGGGCACAGGAGCAATGGAAAGTGGCGCCAGCAGTCAATTGCAGCAAATCGAGCAACAGCTGTCTGGAGATATGAATATGCAAGCGATAGAACGTTATACGGATAACAGCACTGCCAGCGTGTCATATGAGGCATCGGATTTGCCCATAGTGATTAAAAGCGGTACGCATCTCTTGAACATGCAGCTGGCGGTCCATCAGGATGATGAAAAGGGGACCAATCGCGTTACAGTAGGTTTCCCGGTGATCACGATTGAATATTAATGCAGTATTAAAGCAGATTTATAAGTTTGATCATGAATTTTTATAGATGAAATTTCCATGAATTGTGGAAAAATATTGATAACATTTCTGAGGAAAATTTAGTGCAACCCATGGGGCTTTATGCTAAAATGGCATCACATCCAAGAAGGAATTTGCTGGTAATTGACGGTTGTATGTTACGTATATAACACCATTACATAGCTCGGGGAGAGTGTGGAGATGTCTTCCCGGAAAGAAAGAGGAGCCCATGGTCGAAAAACAAATGCAAGATGAAGTGCAGACACCAGGTGCAGTATTTTTCATTTTTGGAGCAACGGGTGATTTGGCCCGCCGGAAGCTGTTTCCGGCGATCTACAGTCTCTACCGCGAAGGCAAGTTAGCCGAAGACTTTGCGGTTATTGGTGTAGCGCGTCGTCCGAGGTCACCAGAAGAATTCCGGGAAGACATCTATGAATCCATTAAGGAGTTCTGCCGCTATCCGGCGGGGGAACCCGATGAGTGGAATGCTTTTGTCGAACATTTTGAGTATAAATCACTAGATATCAATAACGTGGACGGTTTCAAAGAATTACGTGAGCAGACAGAGAGTCTGGAAGCGAAGTTTAACACGCCGGGTAACCGGCTGTTCTATCTGGCGCTGGCACCTGAGCTCTTTGGCAGCGTCTCATATAGTTTGCGTGATGGTGGAATGCTGGAGAGCCGCGGGTGGAATCGACTTGTGATTGAGAAGCCATTTGGATATGATCTGCAATCTGCGGAGCATCTGAATGAGCAGATCCGTGAAGTGTTCCGCGAGGAAGAGATTTATCGGATTGATCACTATCTGGGTAAGGAAATGGTGCAGAATATCGAAGTGATTCGCTTTGGTAATGCCTTTTTCGAGCCACTTTGGAACAATAAACATATTGCCAACGTTCAGATCACACTGGGTGAGACGGTTGGTGTGGAAGAACGTGGCGGATACTACGATCACTCGGGAGCATTGCGTGATATGGGACAGAACCATATGCTGCAGATGTTGACGATGATTGCCATGGAGCCGCCAAGCCGTTTGTTCCCGGAGGACATTCGCGATGAGAAGGTTAAGGTACTGCGTTCGCTGCGTGCGTTTACCTCTAATGAAGAAGTAAGCACTAACGTTGTACGCGGGCAGTATACCGAAGGGGAGTTTCGTGGTAAGCAGCTTCCTGGTTATCGTCAGGAGGACAAGGTTGATCCGGAATCCAGTACGGAGACTTATTTTGCGGCACGTGTATTTGTGGATAATTTCCGCTGGGCAGGTGTGCCATTCTATATTCGGACAGGCAAGCGCCTTCCGGTGAAAACGACCGAAATCGTGGTTGAATTCAAATCCATGCCGAGTAACGTTTATCTGGGCAAAAAGTATAAGCTGGAGCCGAATTTGCTCGTCATTCGGGTAAATCCGATGGAAGGCATATATATTAAAATCAATGCCAAGAAGCCGGGTTCTGACTCCGAGATTCAGCCGCTGGCGATGGACTTCTGTCAGAGCTGCATGATTGGAATCAACTCGCCGGAGGCGTATGAACGTCTGCTGCATGATGCAGCAGAAGGAGACTCGACCTACTTTACCCGTTGGGATGAGGTTGCTACAGCATGGTCCTTCGTGGACCGGATTGCGGCGGCATGGGCGGAGAATCATGGTGAGCTGCACACATATCCAGCAGGTACGTGGGGTCCTGAAGCAACAGGTAAACTGCTGGAACAGGACGGCTTCCACTGGTGGCCGGTGAACGGTCAGGACGAAGACAGTGTCGTCTGGCAAGTGAATAATTAATCGTGTGAATAACAATCACGCGTGGCAGGGATTTGATTCGATCAAAGTCATTTTATTGGTGAAAAGACTAACACTGTTACAAAGAAGGCTTGGGAAGAACGTAGAGATGCGCTCTTGTCAGGTCTTTTTTACGATGGAGAAGTGAGGGGTGTAAAACTTTACATATAATAAAATAAGTTATTGACAAAAAGTAAGTATGTAACTTATACTCAACACAAGAGGAAAAGAGATTACGCAAACAGATACGAAACCCGATTACGAATCGGATACGTACATCATTCATGAGATAAAATGTGAACCAGGTGAAGGGGTTACGAAATACATTCATGAAGAAAAAAATTTAGCATAATATCTTTAATCTAAGAATACTATTTTGTATATATTGAATGGAGGAAAAGAAAATGTTGGATGTAGGCTTGTTGTTGATTCGTTTGGTGATTGGATTGTCGTTCATGGCGCACGGGGCTCAAAAACTGTTTGGATGGTTCGGGGGATACGGAATCAAGGGAACCGGAGGCTGGTTTGAATCGATGGGGATGAAACCCGGCGCATTGGTTGCGTTACTGGCAGGGCTTGCTGAATTCGGAGGCGGATTGCTGCTGGCTCTGGGTCTGCTCACACCGGTAGGCGGCATTCTGATTGCTCTGACTATGGTTATTGCCATTGTGAAGGTTCATGGTGCGAACGGATACTGGTCCACGCAAAACGGATTTGAATATAACCTTGCGATCCTGGTGATTGGTGTAGCAGTAGCTTTGACAGGTGGAGGACAATACGCTCTGGACGCATTGATTTTCTAAGAGCGGCACGCGAAATGAATAATGAGTACCTGGACGCCATAATGATGGCAGAAGGGTGCTCTTTTTTTGCAATCGGAAAAGAGAAGAATCTGCTGTACGTAATCGGTTATTTTCGGTAAAGATTATGGTACAATAGGAAAGTTGGATACTAAATCAGGTCTACGGCATGAATGGAAGCACAATGCTTAGGGAGGATGAACTCCGTTGTAAATGTGTAAAATTAACATAGGATGCTTAATTGCCTCATGTGCGAAAATGCGAATGTACAATCAACCGGCATAGCCGGATTGCATAAAGATTGAATGGTAGACCGGCCTTGCCGGATTAACGTGAATGAACGGACGAAAGGGATAGAATCTATGAGCAAAGCTGCAGATAACATTCTTCAACAGGAAGTGGACAAACGCCGGACGTTTGCCATTATCTCTCACCCGGATGCGGGTAAAACGACATTGACCGAGAAACTGTTGCTGTTCGGGGGCGCGATTCGTCTTGCCGGTACAGTCAAAGCTCGGAAAGCAAGCAAACATGCAACAAGTGACTGGATGGAAATTGAGAAACAACGGGGGATCTCGGTAACTTCCTCCGTAATGCAGTTTGATTACCTGGGTCATCGCATCAACATCTTGGATACACCGGGTCACCAAGACTTCAGTGAAGATACGTACCGTACACTGACGGCTGCCGATAGCGCGGTCATGTTGATTGACGTGGCTAAAGGTGTTGAGGCACAAACCATTAAACTGTTCCAGGTTTGTGCGAAGCGTGGTATTCCGATCTTTACATTCATCAACAAGCTGGACCGTGAAGGACAAAGTCCATTTGATCTGATGGAAGAACTCGAAAACGTACTGGGTATTCGCTCCGTACCAATGAACTGGCCGATTGGTACAGGTCGTGAGCTATGCGGCGTCTACGATCGGATGAAAAATCAGGTGGAATTGTTCCAAGGGGACGATCACTCCACGATTAAAGTACAAAAAGTGGATGGATACGAAGATCCGATCATTCGTGAGATGGCAGGGGATTATCTGCATGATCAGCTGTGTCAGGACCTGGAGCTACTGGATGTTGCAGGAGACCAGTTCGACATGGAGAAGGTACAACGCGGTGAACTGACACCTGTATTCTTCGGCAGTGCCATCAATAACTTCGGCGTGCAAACGTTCCTTGAGAACTTCTTGCAGCTCGCACCGAAGCCGGAACCACGTCGCAGTACAGCGGGTGAGATTGAGCCAACGAATGAGAAATTCAGCGGTTATGTCTTCAAAATCCAGGCGAACATGAACCCGGCACACCGGGATCGTATCGCATTCCTACGAATTGTATCCGGTAAGTTCCAACGTGGTATGAGCGTGAAGCATAATCGTGTGGGCAAAGAAATTAAACTTTCGCAGCCTCAGCAATTTCTGGCACAGGATCGGGATATTATAGAAGAGGCTTATGCAGGCGATATTATTGGTCTGTTCGATCCGGGTATCTTCCGGATTGGCGATTCATTGAGCCAAGGTAGCGAGGTTATTTTTGATGAACTGCCGACGTTCTCACCAGAGATTTTTGCGAAAGTTACGGTTAAAAATGCATTGAAACATAAACAGTACCAAAAAGGGATTGACCAGTTGACCGAGGAAGGTACGATTCAGGTGTTCAACACGGTTAGCTTCGACGAGACATTGCTGGGCGTTGTGGGTCAGCTCCAATTTGAGGTATTTGAATACCGGATGAAAGGCGAGTACGGGGTAGACGTGCAGTTACAGCGCATGCCTTATCAATTTGCTCGCTGGATCGTGGACGAGAATCTGGACCCAAGTAAATTCCGGATCAACTCCGCTCTGGTGAAAGATAAAAAGGGCAATTATGTAGTCCTGTTCGAAAATGAATACGCGATGAGAACCGCAATGGACAAAAACCCAACGGCTAAATTCCTGGAGACAGCTCCATAAGTCGTTTATTTCTAAAATAGTAAAGACAGCAGAAGCAAATGACCTAAACCCTGATCTGAGGGGTTTAGGTCATTTTGTCGTTTCCGGGTTTTATATCATTAAGGTTTCCGCCGCATAGGAGAAAAAGGGAATAACATTCAGTCATCATTCAGTCTGCTCTCAGGTTAAATTCAGTTTGGCTGCCGATGAAAGTGGAGTGTACGGTACCGCTACTCATTTATGTACACAGAGAGAGGAGATCTATTTTGTCACTATCCATTAACAGGCATTCAATTACCACGTCCTATGATCATTCAGTAAAGGCAAACGAAAACAAGTTAAATAGCCTGGACTACAACACTGCACAAAAAAAAGCCGCTGATTCACTTGAATTAAGCAAAGAATTTGCAGAATATGCCGGTGGAGTACAGGCTTCACTCCCAACAGAAAATTACAGCAGAACCTTCAATCCAAGCGAGGACATGTTTGTACTGACTACGGATCAACAGAAATCACTGTTATCTGATCTGCAAAGTTATCTGGCTTCTTCAGATGCTTCAGCAACAACCAATGAGATTGGTGGCAGCACGGCGAGCCCTTTGGCTTCAATATCTGAATTATTATCTGGTCAGGACTTTTCAGCAGCATCGGACGAGGATATCTCCGATCTGTTTGACCAGGTAGCTGAAATCATGCAAAGCCAGCGCCCTGAACCTCCGCCTACCAATGATTCATCGCGCTCGGAACGCAATGGAACACCTCCAATGATGCAAGCGATGGGTGGGATTATGCCGCCATTTGCATGGAATATTCAAGAGAATTCTAACGAGCAGAACCAAGATAGCTCAATGAACAATGAGCTTACTGTTGATGAGAAGAAATCCTTGCTGAGTGAGTTGCAAAATCTCATTTCCAGCTCGGGAACAGGGGCTTCCTCTTCGGGTGAGGATGAAGAGAATGATCTGCTGGCTGCACTTAAGAATGCATGGGGGAATACGGACACATCCACTGCTGGAGATGAAGAAATATCGGCATTGTTTGATAAAATCGCCAAATTGTTTAATTGAACGGCGTTTTCCTTTTCTAAAACAACGGGTATACACAAACAAGGTACAGTCTCCTGAGTTATGCTCAGTGGCTGTACCTTGTTTGGTTGAGGAGCCCAATTAGTCTAATGGGGATAATTGCCTTGCTCTTCGAGCAAGGCATCATCCTGACCAATGAGCCAAAATCCTTCTTTGCAGACAGAACAACGTGATGATGGTACCTTTCCCTCCAAGACTTCAGTTAACTGATGGGTTGAACGGGAATGGTGTGCAGATGCTCCTGCGCGATTTGAATTAATTCTTCCTGCTTGGCAGGTTCCGTGTTCTTCCAGATCATTTCGAAAATGGCACCAAGTCCGGGTAATGCTGCTTCCGGTCCATCTACAGAACCTTCGATCATCTCCCGGAGCTGATCATCACTTTTATCATGAACCTTATGAACAATCGCTTCACGCAGGCTTAATGTAATGGGCATCGCAAGTCCCTCCTCGTATATTCGGCTGCTCTAATACTGTTCCCTGGGAAGCGTGAGCGCATTCAAGTTTATTGGGCTTTGTGGTATACTACGAAGGATATTTAAGTAAACATTCACCCTTTAATTGAAAAATGGACTACCAATAGATGCGTAATGCTGAAGTGCAGCGGGAGGTTAGACCCTAATGGCAAAAAAACAATATGCCGTCATTGGCATGGGACGGTTCGGATCAAGTGTAGCCAATGCGCTGAGCGGCATGGGATTCGACGTACTGGCCATTGATGCGGACGAGCAGCGGACCCAGGAAATGTCCAATGTGGTGACTCATGCCGTATCGGCAGATTCGACGGACGAAGAAGCGCTTCGTGCGCTGGGCATACGGAATTTTGATGTCGTCGTTGTGGCGATTGGTGAAGATATTCAGTCGAGTATTCTCACGACCCTTATTCTGAAGGATATGGGTGTACCTGTTCTGATTGTAAAAGCACAAAATGAGCTTCATGGTAAAGTATTGCAGAAGATCGGAGCGGACAAGGTAATTTATCCTGAGCGGGATATGGGACTACGCGTAGCCCATCATCTGACATCTCCAAACATTCTCGATTACATCGAGTTATCTGAGGATTACAGCATTTTGGAGATGAGAGCGTCCGAGCAAATGATTGGTAAAAATCTGCTGGAGCTAAATATTCGTGCACGTTTTGGGTGTAACGTGATGGCGATCCGGAGTGGGAATTCGATGAATATCTCTCCGTATGCGGAGGATCGGATTTCGGACGGGGATGTGCTGATCATTGTTGGTCACAAGGACCATTTGACGAAAATGGAGCTTGCGTATCCAAAGTGATAAGTATAATGTGATGGGATGATGGAGCAATCTTTGGTCGAAAAATCTTAATACGTCATGTAATATGTTGATAAAAAATCCCGCAGACGGGAAGGATGGAAAGATGGATATTGTATCACCGCAAAATACACGTGTGAAGGAATGGGCACAGCTGCTGGAGAAAAAGCACCGTAACCGTCAACATAAATATATTATTGAAGGTATTCATCTCGTACAGGAAGCGCTGCGTGCCGGGGCAGATCTGGAATGCATCGTTTACGATGGGGAGCAGGGTGTACCCAAGGAACTGGCTGGACTGGAGGCTCCACTTCAGCGTGTGGAATGGATCAGTGTATCTCCAGCGGTTATCGCCAAGTGTACGGATACGATGACACCCCAACCTGTTTTTGCCGTTGTACATAAAGGTCTTGAGGCGCTTCAAAGCTTGTTGTCTTCTTCCAAGGGGCTGGTCGTGGTATTGGACAATGTTCAGGACCCCGGTAATGTGGGAACCATTATTCGTAGTGCAGATGCAGCTGGTGCAGCTGGAGTTGTACTTGGCGCGGGCTGTGCTGATGTGTATAACCCTAAGACGATTCGTTCGACGATGGGGTCATTGTTTCATTTGCCCATTGTGGAGGGCCAGTTGGAGTCGTTGCTTCCCGAAGCGAAGGCTGCGGGCGTGAAGTTGGTTAGTACGTCTTTGCAGGCAGAGTATTCGTGCTACAGTTATGATTTTACACAATCGGTATGGCTTGTGATTGGCAACGAAGGTAAAGGTATCTCAGACGCTACGGCACGTTTGGTGGATGATGCGATTACGATCCCGATGCAAGGACAGGCAGAATCGCTTAACGCGGCAATGGCGGCAACGATTTTGCTGTTTGAGGCGATGAGGCAGCGGATGGTGTAGGAGAAGAAAATTGAAATTTCTATTCAAGTACTGTGTATAATTTTAAGAAAATGTAAACTTGTGTATACATTTGAGGGTTAAATGGGTATAATATAAGTGTAGCACATATTTAATGTGACTACTGAAAAATACGCGAAAGGCAGTATCTTTGCCGGCACTTTGCGTACCGCGCCGGGCGGCACTATCCATTTAATGGAGTGTAAAACAATGAAGGCGTATCTACGTCACAACCTACGCAATTGGGCGTTGTGTTGACTTGGTCCATCCCGCAGGGAGAAGGTACCCTGCCGTTGCCGGATTACTTTTCGTGAAACGACCTTGATCATATCAAGGTCGTTTCTCATTATTAGGAGATAATATTGTGTCATTATCTGTTTCTGATTTACTTACAATAGATTATATTCCAGAGCCGGAAGACCTCTCATTACAAACAATAGCTTTGTTTTATGAGGAACATTTAATGAACAAACAATTTTTATTTAGAGTGAAGCATAAGGTAGGCGAGATAAGAATCCGTTTTGAAGAGGGAACATTACCTCATCTAATGGCAATACATAAATTTATTAATGGTCAGGCAGGTAAGTCATTAATCGCACATCGAGGTATGATAAACGGACAAATAACTTTAGAATCCTTAAAACAAATGAATGTAGGTTCATACGAGAAGTTTAAGTATAGGATGACCTCACTCCCTTTGATTCATCAAATTGTAAATTGTGATATAGCGAAACCCACATTCATTGAATTAGATCCTAGAGAAAACGAAGCTAGGGCCAATTGGCAGGTATCAAATAAACAGTATGGAAAAATGTTTGTTCAACTTAAACTTCGCCTTGTAAAGGATGGATACCCAAATTGCTTTGCTCCTGTTTCTATCGAAATAAATAGGCAGCTACCACCAAAAAAACGGATAGGGGTAAAAGAAATTATTGAATTACCATTTGGGGACGGATGGCAATAAAGAACTTATATTTTTTATAATATAGAATGGAACAAAAAAATCAGCTTATTCCAACTCGAACGGCGAGTGAGGAATGAGCTTTTTTTATGTTCTGGAAATTTGAAATAAATAAATCGAACGATATGGAGCTGGTATGCCAATATATAGTGTAAGGAGGAAGGGGATGGATGATGAGTGAGGCAGAAAAGTACATAAAACTTGTGGAATTAACCCGGACTGGCAATTACGAAGCATACGGAGAGTTATATGAGCTAACGGTGATGGATGTGTATCGCACTGTCCGTTTTCTGATTCGTGACTCATCTGACGCGGAAGATCTGGTACAGGAAATCTATATTCAGGCTTACCGTTCCTTGGAGCGTTACGATTCGGAGAGAGCGTTTCGTCCATGGTTAATGGGTGTGACGATGCGGCAGGTTCGAAGTTACCGGCGCAGACGGATGACACAATTTCGTTTTAGCAAGCGGCTGGAGAAGTCTGATACGGGGCTGGAGTATGATTTTTCCGGTGACTTAATCAACAAACTGGCAAATCGTCCTTTGCTTGAACAGGTGCACCGCTTGCCATACAAGCTCCAGCAGGCCATCACTCTTCACTATTTGAACGAGTATACGCAAGAGGAGATTTCATGCATATTGGACATTCCGCTAGGAACGGTGAAATCTCGTATTCATGCGGCATTAACCAAGCTGAGGCAGAATCAGAAGTTGGACCTAGGGATTCGGGGAAAGGTGGAGGATTTGCATGAATCTCGATGAACAGCTGCGAACAACCTACAAGGAAGAGACCAAAGACTGGAACATTTCTGATAGAACAAAACATAAAATCTTGCATGCTATTCGAAGTGAATCACGTTTTAAAAAAAATCAAAAAAAATGGCTGGTTACTGTGCTGCTGGCTGCTGTGCTCATCATCCCTACTGGAGCCTATGCGGGGTATACCTATTTGGCTAACGAAATGTATGGTTCACAGGAAAATATATCAGCGGTGGGTGGAACATCGGAGGATTATATGAGACTGGAAGAGAAGCTCCAGACAGCCAAAGCACATTTAAGTGAGGAGGAATTCATTCAATTTATGGATCTGATGAAGCAAATGGGGCAAATGGCTTTGAAGTATGCGGATCAACAGGGAGAGATGCATCCTGAGCAATGGAGTGTCACAGAACAGACGGAATTTAATCGTCTTACTGCAGAACTGGAACCGTTTTTTAAAAAGCTGGAAGCAGCAAGTGTAGACTCTCCAAAAGAACCTTTGGACCAGGAGCAATTTTGGAAGGAACAGCTAGCAATGGCAGAGACGAAGTTTTCCAAGGAGCAGTTTACCGAGTTCAAATCGTTGTATGAACAGATGAAGCACTATGAAGCCATGGTGATGGATCAGGATGGGAACATCCATGAAGAACGATTGTCTGCGGAGCAGAAGAAAGAACTGAAGCAGGTACGTGAGCAGATTTTTCCCTTCTTGGAGAAGTTGGGACTGGATGTACGCAAACCGGGGGAGTAGCTTAAGTAGTGTTCAGGAGCTGAGGAGCGAAAGGATGCCATACCTTTTGCTCCTTTTTTTATTGGATGACCTTCCTGACCTTTTAATCTCCCCTGTACTTTCAGTCGATACTGATGCGGCGGGGTGTCTGTTGCATTGCGGAAGAATTTGCAAAAGTAAGACGGGCTGGACATGCCTACACGGTGGCCAATTTTCGGAATAGTATATGCTGTACCTGTGAGTAATACACAAGCATGACGAATACGGGTTGCTGACGACTTACCGGATGTTATTCATGTGGGTCATGCACGGCAAGTGGAGAATGTGCTAAACGCCGTAGAGACAGGATCACCCCTTCTGGTGGATGGGAAGAGTGGCTTCTCTAATTAACCCTAAGTAGGTTATCTCATGGACAAGGCAGAATCCGACGTAACTACGACATATTGGCAGGCTGTCATGCAGAAGCTGGAAAACAAATTGCCAGAGATGAAAAAAACATTGGAGATACATGTCCTCATTTAGACGGTGATGATGGGAAGTATGATAACATCAACACTGATTGGTTGGTTTCAGATTTCTAGCCGGGTATGCTGTGGATTATGTACAATATGTTATGATAGAAAATATACCAGGACGAGGCATGGTCGTGGAATGAAATTTCGGAGCACTAATTTATAAGACCAACCCCGAATCTTCATCGCGTTTAACCGAGGTTCATCCAGATACACCGTATGAAAGGAATATTTTCTATGTAGAGCCCATTGTAATGGAACGATATTTGGAAGCGTTCCCGGACCGCCGTGCTTTTTTTCGAGGTTGTGGAAAGATAGGAATCAACAGCAGGTTTTGGATTTGAGTTCATCTATGGAGCAGGAGGAACATGCGAGGCAAACACACTTGGTCGAATCACGTCAATTAAGACATGCGGAGAAGATGATGCATTGGATTGAAGAGCACTACATAGATGAAATCAGACTGGATCATATGGCGAATGATATTCATTTATCCAAGTCTTATGCTTCCCGTATCTTTCAGCCAGAAACAGGAAGCAGTATTACGGACTGCGTCACCGCCCGAAGACTCAAGCAGGCATATCTTCTGCTGGAAACGACAACTCTTTCCGTTGAAGATATTGGCAGACGAGCTGGATTTCCCAATGGATCTTATTTCATTCAATTATTTCGCAATTCGGCGGGAACGACTCCGCTACAGTATTGGCAGTATTTTGAACGCAGCAGCAGATATTAAATAACATGAAAGTAACTGCTGATGTTATTAAAAGTATCGTCAGCTACAGCCACTTATCGGCCCACCGTTCCACGGCGCTTAATGCGCGCCCCAGCTCTGTGCCTTTTCGTGACAACATATATTCTGTCCTAACAGGGCGTTCCGTAACCACATGACGGACGACAAGTCCCTCTTCCTCCAGTTCCTTCATCCGTTCATTAAGTACCCGTTTGCTCAGGTCCGGAATATAAGCGTGAATTTCACTGAATCGTTTGGGTTCTTCCATCAATGTATGAATAATGAGGGCTACCCATTTCCGGCCAATGATCTGATAAGACTGTTCCACCTTTTCGCATATTTGCTTGGCATTCTCATCATCGCTCATAAATAGTGCTCCTTTGATTTAGTTATGCTTATTATAGCATTAGTATACTTATTGTAACCTGAGTGTCCACATGCCCTATGTGTAAAATGTCACATACCAATTGTTCTTAATGTTACCACATAAAGCGTTAACATTAAATAAAAACCCTATAAACACTGGTGTTCACAGGTTGGACACGATTGTTGACGAATTGTGACGACAGGTGTAAGATGGGAAACGTCAATTCAATTGGTTACAATTTATAACCTTGATTAAGGTTGTGGAGAGAAGGAATGTTCCATGTTTAATTCAGGTCAGATACACAAGCGGAGGTAAGGCGGGGAACTCCCCCACTAATTCCGTCTTTTGTCATGCTTGGATTTGAACATTTTGCAACATCATATACTATACTGCACAGATCACAGGAGGCACTCCAATGGATGCAATGACATTTGTCCTGTTCGGGGCAACAGGCGATTTAGCCAAACGCAAGATTTACCCTGCATTATATAACTTGTACATGGATCAGAAAATGCCGAAATCCTTCTCCGTTATCGGATTGGGACGACGTGAATTGTCGGATACGGACTTCCAGGTGAATGTTGAAAAGTCACTGCATGAATTCTCACGTCAGACGCCGGAAGAAGCATCTCAGGTTCGTGATTTCATTGGAGCTTTCCGTTATTGTTCTTTAAATAATACGAAGCTTGAAGATTACACTAAACTGTTGGAGTTGGTTCAACAGCGTGAAAAAGAGCTTAACATTCCCGAAAACCGCATGTTCTACATGTCGGTGGCACCGGAATTCTTTGAGCCAATCGCATTAAACATTCAAGAAAGTGGCCTGGGTAGCACTAAAGGCTGGAAGAAACTGATTATCGAAAAACCATTCGGACATGATTTGCAATCGGCTCGTGATCTGAACGAAAAACTCAGTAATACCTTTGCGGAAGAAGAAATTTACCGTATTGACCATTTCCTTGGTAAACCGATGGTTCAAAATATTGAAACCCTCACTTACGCGAATCCGGTTATTCAGGCTTTGTGGTCCAACCGTTACATTGCCAACGTACAGATTACAGCAAGTGAAACAGTTGGTGTTGAAGAACGTGCCGCGTATTATGACCAAAGCGGTGCCCTTCGTGACATGTTCCAAAACCATATGCTTCAGTTGCTGATGATGATTGGTTTGCATTTGCCAAAACGCTGCACACCGGAAGAAATTCAATTCAAAAAGCAGAAGATCGCTGAAGCTCTTCGTCCATTGACGAAAGAGAATATTGCTTCCGAAGTTGTTCGTGCCCAATACGCAGCAGGTGAGCTGCAAGGTACTTCTGTTGTTGGATATCTGGACGAGCCTGACATTCCAGCTGGTTCTCAGAATGAAACATATGTTGCCGCGAGACTGTGGATCGATGATCCATTCTGGAGTGAAGTTCCATTTTACATTCGTACAGGCAAACGCCTGGCTGAAAAATCAACCAGAATTGTTGTTGAATTCAAGGCTCCACTGAAAACAGGTCATGAATCCGAAAATACAACAGAGCCTAACCTGCTAACGATTGAAATTGGTCCGAAAGAAAGCATCTCGCTTCAATTAAATGCGAAAAACCCACTTAACCAAGGCGAAGTGGAACCGATGCATATGAGCTTTAACTCAGGTGAACGCAACATTCCGGAAGCTTACGAAAACCTGATCTTTGACGCGATGCGTGGAGATTCTACATTCTTTGCTCACTGGAACGAAGTTGAACTGGCTTGGCAATGGGTACAGCCGATCTTGGAAGCATTCCAGGAGGGCAGTGTGCCACTCGATACGTACAGTGCAGGTTCGCAAGGACCGGAGTCAGCAGATCGTCTGATTGCAGAGAACGGCTACCGTTGGTGGTAAAAGTAATGTAAGAGCAGCATCAGAGAAGAGAACACTACAATTTATTCTGCTCGATAAATACAAATTTTTATGAAGTACACCGTTCCAATTTTGCATAAGTCCTTCCGGTAATACCCGGAAGGCCGCGAAAATTTTTAAATATAGATGGCCGACGCACTTGATTTGCCTAAGTAGCGACGTAGTGTAGGGGACGGAATCGATTCTGTAGAAGCGAAGCGTTCGCCTTTGTATCCAAATTTCATCAATTTAAAGGCTGATGAAAAGAAATTTGGATACAACAGCGATCGAAAGAACGATCCGTAACCGGAGCGGTTGCAGCGAAACGGGAATGTAGTCTGGTGCTCTGCACAAAGATGAAATTTAAACATTGTTCATAACAGGAGGAACTTAGCAATGAAACTTGGACTTATTGGATTAGGTAAAATGGGATTGAACCTGGGTAGAAACCTGATTGACCACAAACATGAAGTGGTTGCTTTTGACCTTAACGCTGAAGCTGTTAATGAAATGAAAGAATACGGCGCAGCAGGCGTATCTTCTTATACAGAAATGGTGGCTTCCCTTGAATCCCCACGTGTATTGTGGATCATGGTTCCTCACAACGTGGTTGACGCTGTACTGGCTGAAGTGAGCCCACTGTTGTCCAAAGGCGACATCATCATCGAAGCGGGTAACTCGCACTACAAAGAGTCTATCCGTCGTTACGAAGAAATGAAACCTAAAGGCATTCACTACATGGATGCTGGTACATCCGGCGGTATGGAAGGCGCACGTAATGGCGCATGTTACATGATCGGTGGCGATCCTGAAGCTTGGGCAGTAGTTGAGCCTGCGTTCAAAGATACTTCCGTTGAAAATGGTTACCTGTATGCAGGTAAAGCGGGTAGCGGTCACTTTTTGAAAATGGTTCACAACGGTATCGAGTACGGTATGATGGCTTCCATCGGTGAAGGATTCGACGTTTTGGAGAAAAGCGGCTTCGATTTCGACTTCGAACAAGTTGCTCGCGTATGGAACAACGGTTCCGTTATCCGTTCTTGGTTGATGGAATTGACAGAGCGTGCATTCTCCAAAGATGCTAACCTGGACGAAATCAAAGGCGTTATGCATTCTTCCGGTGAAGGACGTTGGACGGTTGAAACAGCATTTGACCTGCAAACTGCTACGCCAGTTATCGCGTTGTCCCTGTTGATGCGTTACCGCTCCCTGGAAACAGACACGTTCACAGGTAAAGTTGTCGCAGCATTGCGTAATGAATTTGGCGGCCACGCAGTAGAAAAAAATTAATTCATATATAACTGTTAACATATACGGATGATTGGGTAATGATGAGTATAGTTGTTTACCAATTCATCAAGTGGAGGGAACATATCATGAAATTTTTCTTGGATACAGGTAATGTTGAAGAAATCAAACGGATCGAACGTCTGGGTCTGGTGGATGGAGTCACGACCAACCCGTCTTTGATTGCCAAAGAAGGTCGCGTATTTAAAGAAGTGATTCAGGAGATCTGTGGCGTTGTTAAAGGCCCGGTCAGTGCTGAAGTGATCGGACTTAAAGCAGAGGATATGTTGAAGGAAGCTTATGAAATTGCAGAATGGGCACCGAATGTAGTGATTAAACTACCGATGACCGAAGATGGACTCTATGCTTGTCATGAACTGACCCAAAAAGGAATTAAAACCAATGTAACGCTGATCTTCTCTGCAGCACAGGGTCTGATGGCGGCGAAAGCTGGCGCAACCTACATCAGTCCATTTGTTGGCCGACTGGATGATATTGCGGTGGATGGTATGAAGCTGATTCGCGATCTGCGTCTCATTCTCGATACGTATGATTTGCCTTCCGAAATTATTGCAGCAAGCATCCGTAATATCAAACATGTGGAGGATGCAGCTCTTTCCGGTGCGCATATCGCGACCATTCCGGGTTCGCTCCTGCCAACATTGTGGAAACACCCGCTGACAGACAGCGGCATTGAGCGCTTCCTGAAAGATTGGGAGTCCGTTCCGAAATAATAAAATGTGGACAGGGATCTGATTCCTCAGAGCCATATTCCATTAAAAAGCCTTCCGTCTTGCAGACAAAATCTGCTGGCGGAAGGCTTTTTTAGTTGTAAGTGATGATATCCCCGTACGAGCAGGTGCTGTCCTTCTTTTTCGGGACAACAGTGCATAAGGATAGTATATAGCCTATAGCTCATCCCGCAGGGGAGGGACGCCCGATGATGAGGAGACGATGGCGAAGCCGAAGACGCCGCAAGCCGCCAAGTGGCAGGCGCAAAATTTGGTTGATTATTTTATTGGTATCAGCGTTTTGTTTGATGCAGGGTTTTGCCTATGTCGATAAGAAAATGAAACCGCCCATTATGCACCTTGCCAAAATCAGAGTGAAGCAAATCGCAACGGAAGCGATCAACAAGGCGATTACAGCACAGGTTTCCGAAGGCAAATCCACCGAAGGATTGATTGACTGGAAAACGGATACGGCTGGGAAAGTGTCCGGATTCATGCTGAATTACGATGAGCACATGCGGATCACTGCAAGTACGATGAACATCGTGCAATCCACTTTGCAGAACGTGCATATGTTAAAAGAAAAAATTCCGCTGGGGCAAGCGTTGGGCAGTCCGGTACTGGCATCCTTTGGTCCAAGTATCCCGGTTCGTATTGAGCCTCAGGGAGCCGTCAAGGTAGATCTGAACACCCGTCAGCAGAATGCCGGCATCAACATGATTCTGGTGGAAGTGTACATTCACATCATTGCCGAAGTCGCGGTAGTGGTGCCCTTTGACATGGAACCTGAGACCGTCGATACGGAAATTCCGATATCTTACCTGTTGGTGGTCGGGGATGTGCCGATGTACTACTACGATAATCAGGGCAAGCCGGTGGGCAGCAACGGCAGTAATGCACCTGCAATTGCACTGCCATCGGGTCAGACGGGTGTTTCGAGTGGTCATGGAGGAACGCCTAATTCAACCTCTCCCAATCAGCAGCAGGCTCCAGCAAACGGTCTGAACGGAAATGGACTGGAGGTTGAGCCGGATTTGTCTGATCCCAACGAGGGATTGAAGCTTGACGTGGAAGTGAACCACTAATGAATCAAAGGTAAATATCGAATACAAAACGGGACCCCTAAGATAGAGGTCCCGCTTTGTATTAAAATTCATCTGAATACTAAGTAGATACTTTTTATCCTTTATTCCAACCTCATTTTGCCTCATTTGCTTTTGGCTTTCTTCTCTTTACGTTCTTCCTGCTCCCAATGCTTCAGATGAGGGTAAGGATCGAACGACCATTCATTCAGCCCGCTGTCACGATAAATGCCATAGTGCAGGTGAGGCGGAAACTTGCCTTGTGTACCTGGTTTTCCATACCCCGAACTGCCCACCCAGCCCAAAACCTGACCAGGGGTAACCACTTCACCGATATGGGCGTTTTTGTCAAAGCCAGATAGATGAGCGTAGTAGTGGTAATGGTTGTTCAGATCACGAATACCGATCCGCCAGCCGCCAAACGGATTCCAGCCTTTGATTTCAACGACACCGTAACAGGTACTGCGCACAGGCAGGCCATGTGGTGCAAAAATATCCGTGCCTTCATGAATACGGTACCCACCCCAACTGCGTTTGGTTCCCCAGGTGCTGCGATATGAATAGTTGGTTCCGAGAGGGACGGGAAAAGCGTGACCAAAGAGATCGAGGCTGTCAAAATGCTCATATAATTTCGCAAATTGTTGAATGCGCTGCACCGCCCTGGAGTTATGATAATATTCCCATAGAGCGATGTTGAAATCCTCCTGCTTGGTCCCATAATTCTGAATAATGGAAGCCATGCTGTAAAGTACGTCGAGGTCATTATTGGCATCTGCTACACCATCACCAGAACCATCACGACCATACCCATTGAAAAAGACAATGGAACCCGGGTGTTGATCCGTCTCATCCGGATTTAGCCAGCCTCTCCAGGCTGGAGAGGTCATGAATATGCCGGTCAGCCGATCCGGATGTTTACGATCTTTCGGATGAGCACGCGAGATGGTTCGTTCATATTGATCAATCGCTGCGAGCCTGTACCAGGGAATTTGGGTCATCTGACCAATGCTTTCATATAGATGTCGGCGCGAAGCGAAAATGTCCGCTGGTTTTTGCTCTACAGCCTGAGGTTTGGAATCAGCGGCGGTGGGTTCACCGTAAACATCAACAGGCAAGAATGGGAGAAGCAGTGTGCCTGCAAGCAATGTTTTGATCCAAAAGGAATACGTTAACCGCGATGTAAAGCGATCTTGCACAGGGAAGCAGCCCCCTTTCCAATGAGATGATGCACATGGTGCCCGGTGAACCAAGCTATAACCTAGCGTTCTTCAAAAGTCTTCATTTTATCCATGTAAGACATGAATGCACAAGATGTGACAAATGGGGGTTTTTCCAGCGCTTTCATGGTATAATATGTTCCGAGCAACAGCCTAACTTCAGTAGAAAGAAGGTTTATGCATTGGCTAAACGTGTTAAAGAACCGAAACCGGACTGGATTCGGATCAAATTGACAACCGGCGATAACTATCAGGAAATGAAAACGATGATGCGTTCCAAAACGCTGCATACAGTATGTGAGGAAGCACGCTGCCCGAATATTTACGAATGTTGGGCTAATCGGACGGCTACTTTTATGATTTTGGGCGACATTTGCACACGGGCATGCCGTTTTTGCGCGGTAAATACTGGCTTGCCAACGGAACTTGATTTGCAGGAACCAGAACGCGTGGCAGAAGCGGCAGAACAGATGAATCTGCAGCACTGCGTAATTACGAGCGTGGCGCGTGACGACCTGAAGGATGGAGGAGCGACGATCTTTGCGGAGACGGTGAAGGCCGTTCGTCGTCGTTTGCCTTTATGTAGCGTAGAAGTATTGATTCCGGACTTTTTGGGTGACCGGGATTCCTTGCAGATTGTGATGGATGCCAAACCGGATATCTTGAATCATAACATCGAGACAGTAGAGCGGCTATCGGACAGAGTCCGTGCCAAGGCGAAATACAAGCGTTCACTCGAACTGCTTGCTCGTGCCAAGGAAATGCAGCCAAATATCCCGACGAAATCGAGCATCATGCTTGGTGTAGGGGAAGAATATCATGAAATTCTGCAAACGATGGATGATCTGCGCGCTGTGGATTGTGATATTATGACGATTGGTCAATACTTGCAGCCATCAGAGAAACATCTGTTTGTAGAGAAGTATTATCCGCCAGAAGAGTTCGCATCGTTGAAGCAGGAAGGACTGAAGCGTGGATTCAGCCACGTCGAATCCGGACCTATGGTTCGTAGCTCCTACCATGCCCATGAACAAGTGAAATCTGCTGCGAAAAATACTGAAAAGGCGGCATCTCACGCATAATGGAGGAGACAGGTTTGGAAGAAGAAAAAGGTTCAGAAGAGATTCAGGAATCGGTTCAGGAGCCTGTACAGGACAAACCCCATGAACCGGTTATTGTTCAAATCGGCGGAAAGAATTACGAAATCGTGCAGAACCACAAAGAAGGCTGGAACCCTGAAGTTTTCCGTGACCGTTACAGCGAAGTGCTGGAGCGGTACGATTACATTATTGGGGACTGGGGTTACAGCCAACTGCGGTTGAAAGGTTTTTACCGGGACAATCATCCCAAAGCAACGAAGGATTCCACGATCTCCAGCATGGTGGACTATATCAATGAATATTGCAATTTTGGCTGTGCGTACTTTGTGCTTCAGAAGAGCAAAGATCAGCCTCAAGCCAAAGCAAAAAGCGGTTCCTGAGAAGGACCGCTTTTTTTGTTGCGTATATTTTAGTCCAAAAAAGCTGTGCGAACTCTGTTCCAAAACGGATAGGGCCGGAAACGGGCAAAACTGACCTTGTGACGGGCCACCTGGCAGCGTACGGATATGAGATCTTCCACCATAACGTTTACGTGGTCAATGGTAAGCAGCAACCGCTGATCCTTGCGTGAGAAGATATCACAGTGATGATGCTTGGGCAAAATAACCGGTGAACCCAGCGTCCGATAAACGCGGTTATTAATCGAAGCAATCTCGGCGATTTGAATGGCCTCGATCGTTGGATGCACCATGGCGCCGCCAAGCGCCTTGTTGTATGCCGTACTGCCTGAAGGGGTGGATACACAGATACCGTCTCCCCGGAACATCTCAAACGTCACGTCATTAATGTCGACCTGAGCAACGACTGTACCGTCTACACCTTTTAACGTAAATTCGTTGAGTGCGATATAGGAGGTGTTGCCCGACTTTTTACGAATCTCAAGCTCCAGCAGCGGATACTCCACAATCCGGGGTTTGAGTCGTTCCGGGTCGCCTTTGCCGCTCATCAATCGAACCAGTTCCTGTAATTCTTCCTTCTTCCAATCGGCATAAAAGCCGAGATGGCCTGTATGAACCCCAACAAAAGCAATGTCCGGGATGCGGTCGATGAAATTGTGAAATGCTTGCAGCATCGTACCATCGCCTCCGATGGAGATAACAATCTCCGGCGATTCTGCATCCAGCTTAAACCCTTCCTCTTTGGCCAGCGCATGAAACTGCTGACTGAGATCAATCGATAACTGGTCTCCGCGGTCTTGAACATAGTATCTCAAGATGAAAGCTCCTTTGTGGTCATTATACTACCGATGATAATCAATTCCAGGGAAGAACACAACGTTGGATTAATATTCGGTTGAATATGAACGCACAAAATGGCTTATTTTTTCATACGTCGGGGTAAGAAAAAGGGACTTAGTAGAGAAAGCAGCAGCAGTAAAAGTAATACGCCTCCAAGAATACCGATTCCCGAAAACAGGATCTGTCCCCAGTCTGGTGTGTACGAAAATAATTCTGGCTTGGCACCCGTTTGGAACCAAACAGGCCATTCTGATCCACCCATCAACGGCAGCCATAACAAAAGTACAAGTATGGGTGCAATGAGAGCATGGATTGCTCTGGCAAACAGAAAGGGGCCATATCTCATTGGAGTGTTGCTAAGAACACTCATAATCTGGGCATGAACGGATAATCCCCCCCAGGAGAGGACGAAAGCAGCAGCAGCAGCTTTGTACACGAGCGGAATGGATATGCCCGCCCCTCCTGCTTCTTTGGCTCCCAAAGTGACTTCGAATAACCCGCCTACGAGACTGTGGGATAAGGCAGGGGGGAATCCCGTATATAGAAGCAGTTGTTCCGTAATGGCATATAACCCGCCTAACCATCCAGTTTGAACGAGTAACTCCATCATAACGGAGAAGAATACAACTAACCCTCCTACGATAATAATAAGGCGAAGGGATGAGGAGACGGCCTGGCGCAGCAATTCACCAAATGCCCGTCCATCAGCCTTTCTTGCCTCGTGCATGGCATATATGGCTCGGAGCAGTCTGTTCCTGTGTACCCCTTCAGAAGCGGAGGGAGAGTCGTTGATCGACTTTTTATCCTTTGCTGAGATGCCGCCATGGAACCGCATGAGCAGGCCCACAAGAAATGCAGCACCATAATGCGATGTGACCAGTATGGGAGCAATAGCTACATTATGAAAAAAACCGACCGATACGGCTCCAATCATGAAGATAGGATCGGATGATGTGGTGAAAGCAACGAGGCGTTCACCTTCTTCCCGAGTAAGCAATTTTTGTTCCCACAATTGGGCAGTCAATTTGGCTCCAGTGGGATAACCGGAAGCACAACTGACAGCAAATACAAAGCCCCCGCTTCCGGGAACGCGAAATAGTGGACGCATCAGTGGATTCAAGAGCGTACCCAAAAAATGAACAATACCGAAGCCGAGAAGCAGCTCGGATAACACCAGAAAGGGAAAAAGGGAGGGAAAAAGCACGTCCCACCAAATGGATAGTCCACGTACACTTGCATGCCAGGTTTCCGCAGGAAACAGCACTATCAGCACACACAGGATCAGGAGAGCTAGTGGGATCAGGACATGGGTGATTCGTTGTGAAGCGGCCATGAATTCTTCTCCTTTATTTTTGAAATGGTCAGTGTGCAGCAGATCGCGGGTGTTGTTGCCATCAATATATGAGACAAAGCGGACAAACAGTACAAATTAATGTTTAGAAAGCGCTTGCAAAAATGGCTGTGTTTTTAAGAGATCTATGCTAAAATGATAAAAACGCCTGAACGTCACCTAATCATGTAGAAGGTGGAATTAAATCGGATGGAGTGATGATTATGAGTCTTGTCACCGGAATCCTGGTTTGTGCTTTTGTTTATGTTATACGTGCCTCGCTTGTGCGCTCTGAAGAAGAGGACTGGCGAAGTTATTAATGAAATATCTGGTGCGCCAAACCTCTTGTTTGGCGCTTTTTTTGTGCCTTCAGTATGAGATAGACCTGTTTGAGCCATGGCTATGTGGGACCATAACCCTTTCATGTTATATAGGACTTTTGGGATTTTTTTGATAGAATGAAGAACAAGGCGTTCGTGGCCTTGTTCTTCATTCTCCTTTCATAATTAAGCATGGGAGTGTAATATATGTCAAAATTCGACACCTGAAAGGAGGGAAAAGCGGAATGAATCCTAGTTTGAGCATCTACGACAATCTTGGTGGAGAGGCAGGCGTTCGCGCACTGGTTGAAGCTTTTTATCCGATTGTTCAGCAGAATGAGAAGCTGGCACCTCTTTTTCCGGAGAATATTCAGCCGGTAATCGACAAGCAATACATGTTTTTGTCTCAGTTCTTCGGTGGTCCTGCATTGTTTTCCGAGGCTTTTGGTCATCCGATGATGCGTGCCCGCCATATGCACTTTGAAGTGACGGTTGAACGGGCAGAAGCTTGGCTGGCATGTATGGATCAGGCGTTGACGCAAGTTGGTGTGGAAGAGCCGTTGCATTCTTTCGTTCTGCAGCGATTGTCGGGGCCAGCACATCATTTTGTAAATACACCTTAGTTCCGATTACAAGCTTGTGGGAGAGGGATGGAATGAGTGGAATTAGAGCCTCTGTATAAGGTAAAGGTGAAGTGTCATTATTGCGAGACCGAGTATGATACCTCACGCGTAAGACCAAGCTTGAAACGGCCATACCGGACGGATTCCGATTTTTGCGCGTACTACAAGCGGGAAAATCCAGATTTCTATGTTGTTCGAATCTGTCCGGATTGTGGATTCGCTTCGACGGAGAATTCGACGGAACAATTAAACGATAAACAGCGCAAGGCTTTCAAGGAGCAGATCGGCAATCGTTGGGTGAAACGAGACTATAGCGGAGCGCGGACACTGGAACAGGCGATGGATTCGTACAAGCTTGGACTGCTGTGCGCGCAGGTTATTCAGGAGAAAGATCGTGTCGTTGCGGGTCTGCTGCATCATATCGCCTGGCTGTATCGTTACATGGAGGATCATACCCAGGAAAACCGTTTTCTTGAATTTAGCCTTGAGGCTTATGTAAAGGTTTATGAACGGGAAGGTACTGGAGGGAATGAAGCCAAGCTTCTTTATCTGTTGGGAGAGTTGAACCGCAGGGTAGGGCGATTCCATGAGGCTGTAAAATGGTTCGGCAGAGTTATTCATGACAAGCGCATTACCGATGCTGCCATGATTCGTGCTTCGCGAGAGCAGTGGGCATTACTGCGGGAACAGATGATATCGAGCAAGCTGGAATTGCCAGATGAAATGATTGAAGCAGACAAAGAGGCTGCGAAACGCAGCCCCATTTGATAAGTGACAGTTGTTCTCTAATTGCGGACAGGACGACTGGATAGCAGGTAATCACTATCATTGTCGATCACGGTCATGCTGGCATTACAACAAGGAAAGACCAGTAATTTCTTTTTGCCTTCGCGAATGCGTACAAGCTCCTTCGGTTTGAGCGGCAGCAGTACATTGTTTGCATGGCAGTACGGACATTGCTGTACATAAATGTCCCCCATTACAATATCGTAAGGCCAGCTGTTCTCAAAGGGGATCATTCTTGCTCGCCTTCTGTAGAGGCAGGTTTAGCCGCTTCTTCTTTGGCCAACTCGGCGATTTTCTGCATCAGGATATGCTGCGGCATATGCATCAGATGTTCGAGGGGAACACCTAGAGATTCTGCTAATTTGACGGCTGTGTCAGCCGAGACTTGTAAAGGTTTCATACGATTACCTCCTGAAAATAGCTTAAACTATTTCTCTAGTATAGAGATATAGCGCTTATAAAACCAGTTCTAATTCAAGGTTAATTATCCATTCTACTGAGAGAGGTGCCTTATTCAAATGAAAACACCATTACAACCCGTCTGGGATCTGGAGTCCATTTTTAGTGGAGGTTCTGCCTCCGAGTCGTTCGCTGCGTATTTGATTGAGCTGGAGCAGGATGTACGCAAGCTGCAAGCTCTTTTGAAAGAAACACCTGCACCCCAATCGCTTGAAGAAACGAATGCGTTTGATTCGATCCTTGAACTGCTTCAGAGCTGTTATATCCGAATTTCGGAAGGTTCCGCATTTGTGTCCTGTCTTTCTTCACAAAACCAAAAGGATAAAAAGGCAGTTCAGCTTCAGGGAACCATTAGTTCTCTTTCTGCGATGTTTAACAGTACCAAGTCCCAATTCGATAATACGCTTAGCCAGACGACAGACTCTGTATGGGAAGCATGGATTGCTCGGGAAGATATTCAGCCGCTTGCCTTTGCACTGAACGAGAGTCGCACGCAAGCTCGTGAGAAACTTTCACCTGAACTTGAAGGTCTTGCGCTGGATCTAGGTGTAGATGGTTACCATGGGTGGGGCAAATTCTATAACACCATTGTAAGCAAGGTTAACATTCCATTTGAGCAAAATGGTGAAACGGTAATGTTGTCCGCAGGTCAGGCTGCCAATAAGTTGAGCGACAGTGACCGGAATGTCCGCGAGACTGTATTCGCTAAATGGGAACAAGCCTGGACGGATGTCGAAGACTTCTGCGCAGATACATTAAACCACCTCGCAGGCTTCCGTCTCAAATTGTATGAGAAGCGCGGCTGGGATGATATTCTCAAGGAACCTTTGGCGATCAACCGGATGTCGCGTCAGACGCTTGATACGATGTGGGACGTAATTAACGGTGCCAAACCTGCGTTGGTTCGATATTTGGAGCGCAAGGCGAAACTGCTTGGTGTAGAGAAGCTCAGCTGGAGTGACGTGGATGCACCTGTAGGCAAGTCGGGTGGAAAAGTCACCTATGACGAGGCAGCCATCAATATTGTTGATCAATTCGCCAAGTTCAGTCCCAAACTTTCCAAATTTGCAGAGATGGCGTTTGAGAAACGTTGGATCGAAGCAGAGGACCGTCCTGGCAAGCGTCCAGGGGGATTCTGTACGTCCTTGCCACTCAGCAAAGCAACACGTATTTTCATGACCTTCTCTGGGACGCCGTCGAATGTGTCGACACTTGCCCATGAACTTGGTCACGGATATCATCAGCACATTATGGAAGAACTGCCGGCCTTGAATCAACGCTACGCCATGAATGTGGCGGAAACGGCATCTACCTTTGCTGAGTTGATTGTAGCTGATGCACTGGTTCAGGCAGCAACGGATGAGCAAGAGAAGCTTGCTCTGCTCGAAGACAAGATTCAACGAAGCGTTGCATTTTTTATGAATATTCACGCTCGTTTCCTGTTCGAAAATCGGTTCTATGAGCAACGCAAACAAGGTTTGGTGAATGCAGATGAGTTGTCCAAACTGATGGTGGAAGCACAGCAAGAAGCGTTCTGTGGTGCGCTTGCATCTGATCATCCGCATTTCTGGGCTTCCAAGCTGCATTTCTATCTGACAGGTGTACCATTCTACAACTTCCCGTATACGTTCGGATATATGTTCAGTGCAGGCATCTACGCCAGAGCGCAGGAGGAAGGCACGGCATTTGCCGATAAATATGATGATTTGCTGCGAGATACAGGCCGAATGACGGTAGAGGAACTGGCTCAGAAACATCTGGGTACAGATCTCACACAACCGGATTTCTGGCAAAATGCAGCGAACCTGGTTATTGCCGATATTGATCAATTTCTTGAGATGACAGAATCCGCAAAATAGTATTCCTATATATGAAATAAGGCTGCAATCCTGTGTAAATGCATACGGGGTTGCGGCCCTTTTTGTGTTTTTAAAAGGTAGACGCTCGCTAAATAATTTGTCGCAATTGAGAGAAATAACTCGCTAAAAGGACGCAAAATGGCAATCAATTGTGCAAATTATAGTTATAATTACCCAAGTTTGTTTGACTTTGTTGAATGCCCACATTTGTTGTCATATAATGAGTCGTAAGTCCTTGTTTTGTAGGATGAAGTGCATAAAGGAGGAGCGTTATGGTAAAAATTGACCAGCTTTCATTAGCACGGCAGTTGGATCTGGTGTTCAAAGAGCTTGATCATGAATTATCAGGATTAGATTCAGGTGTTGTTTTTGTGCAAATACGAAATAATGTAATTGGGAAGTTTGGGATTCGACATAATCCGATAACCGGACGTGACGGTCAAATGGAAGTGGAGGACGGTGGATTAAACGAAACCCAGCGCTCTTCTTTCCGCGCAATGGCACTGGAAACTTTGAAATTCAAGCGAAATTGGACTCATGGAGAAATTGCATATGATTTTACAGTAAGACAAGGCATGATTCTGGTTGATGCCACGATGGAGTCCAACTATAATATGGCGAACCTGATGATTCGTTATCCAAGAACCAATACATACATGGATTCAGGCATGGAGTCGTCTTCATAATTGTGATGAGCACAGGAAAGCGGCACTTCCGAGGAAGGCCGCTTTTTGTTGTTGCATATACGAGCACGAATTACGAGCTTACGAACGACCCGATAATTGCTGCTCAGCGATTTGGACCAGACGTTTAGTGATGTAACCACCCAGAGAACCTGTCTCACGGGAAGTGTAGTTACCGTAGTAACCGTCTTGGGGAATAGTTACACCCAGCTCTTGTGCAGCTTCAATTTTCAATTGTTGCAATGCTGCGTTTGCTTGGGGAACAACCAGATTGTTGGAGCGGCTTCCGCTACCTTGGTTTTGACCTCCGTACATGTGTGTCACCTCCTTATGGCTTGGTGATGTTAGTATGGTTAGAGAATGAGGAAATATGCATGATATGGCGTAAGGGAAAATTTGGATAATAGAAATAAGATATAACATGAAAAAAGCCGACCCAGTATGGATCGGCTACATAGAATAAAAGGAAAAAATAGGGGTTATGTTCCCTAGAAGGTCCCTGAGAGTATAAGATTACTACTCGGTTGGCGGAACAATCTCAATACGTGTAAATAGCTCAACGGGCTGTTCAGGTTCTAGACGAATCAGTCCCGTTTGCGCGTCTGTTAAATTCAAATTGGGTGCATCAGGAAGCCATGTGTAGGGTTCAATGCATAGGAATTGATCGGATTCGCCCTTTGTAAAGAGGACCCAGTGTTTGAAAAATGCTTCATCCGCTGAATATTTCAGCGTATATCCATCCTGTCTGCGCAAGTGAGCTACTGCTGGTTGTCCTTCGGCAGCTTTCAAAATGGTATCCCAGTTTCGTCCTTGCATGTTCATGCCTTCGTTCAAAGAAGACCATTCTCCAAGAGATTCAATCTCACCTGTAGGCAGTTGTTCATCATTCTGAGCGTAAATTCCGGACACAGGAAGTTGAAGTGTCCATTCGGCAGGTTTGCCGTCAAGCAGAAACCATGTATGATATCCCATTCCAAAAGGAGCAGGAGTGGAGCTCAGATTGGTCACACGCAGACGCTGGCTTAACACCGCGTTTTGTAGTCTGAACGTCATCTCAAGCTTCAAAGGAATTGGAAATTGAGCCATCCAATGCTTTTCATTTTCAGTTAATAATTCCGTTGTGATTGCACAGCCATCTTCATCTTCTTCGATGTCACTGACACACCAGGACTGGCTGCGGTGGAGGCCGTGAATATGGTTGTCATTGGCCGTATTCTGATCGAATTGGTAATGGACTCCCTCATATTCGAATTGTCCTCGATGAATGCGGCCTGGCGGAACAAGAAGCGGAACGCCGAAGTGATACGGCTTCTGCAAATAAAAGGCAAGTTCGTCTTCTTCCGGACTGCGAACGACATCACGGCCCTGCACCAGATCGCGAATCGAGATAATATTATTTCCAAGACGCGGCAGCAGGGTAATCTCCAATTCACGGCTATGTAGGATATACGTGTCGTAACCATTCCATTGGCCTTTGGTCACTTTTTTCATATCGATGCTCCTTTTCCCACTTGAAATCTGTCTGCAAACGGCTAATGCTATCTGCCGTTGTAGGCGTGTCATTGTGTACATGCTACCTACCCCATTAGCATACCGAATGAATGCAGGTGATCAGGATAAGCAATTCCATCATAACAGATTTCTGTGAAGTGGGTAAAAAAAAGCTATTCCCATTTTGACATTCTGCTCCGCGCGGATTAAGATGGTATTCTGAACGATGCGTTTTATCCAATGAATGATAATTAAAGCGATGACAGGGACAAGTAAGCCAAGAGAACTCTCTTCAGAAAGCCGGTGGATGATGTGAACCGGTGTGAACTCTTTACCGAATGGACCCTTGAGTGCTGGTTTGAACAGGCGATGTCTGATCTTGGACTACCCTTAGTAGAATTGGACGTATACTCCACGTTACGGAGAAATGAAGGCATTTCTTCTACGTGATTTAATCAGGTCTAGAGGAATGGAGAAATGCGAATAAGGGTGGCACCACGGTCTCACGTCCCTTGCGGATGTGGGGTCTTTTTGCGTTCGCGGAGAATAGGAACAAAACAAATAGGGAGGCGTTATGTGAAATGAAAACAGTACTTTCGGGAATTCAGCCGAGTGGCAAGCTCACATTGGGCAACTACATCGGAGCAATTAAAAACTTTGTGAAATTGCAGCATGACTATCAATGTCACTTCATGGTGGTTGATCTTCACGCTGTAACGGTAGCTCAAGAGCCAGCAGCGCTGCGTGAGCAATCTGAGGCGGTAGCTGCCTTGTTTATTGCAGCGGGAATCGATCCTACGAAATCCAATGTGTTTCTGCAATCCCATGTACCGCAGCACGCGGAATTGGGCTGGTTGATGACTACACTGACATCGATGGGCGAGCTCGAACGCATGACTCAGTTCAAGGACAAATCATCCGGTAAAGATTCCGTTGGCGCCGGGCTGTTTGTCTATCCTTCATTAATGGCTGCTGATATTTTGCTGTATAATGCTGATCTTGTGCCTGTAGGCGAGGATCAGAAGCAGCATCTGGAACTGACACGCGATCTGGCGGGACGCTTTAACCACCGTTATGGTGAGTATTTCACGATTCCAGACCCTTATATTCCACAGGTGGGTGCTCGTGTAATGTCACTGGATGATGCATCTTCCAAAATGAGCAAAAGCAATCCGAATGCAGGCAGCTACATTGCCTTGCTTGATCCGCCAGATGTTATCCGCAAAAAAATCAGTCGTGCCACAACCGATTCCGGTCGTGAAGTTGTATATGATCCGGCAAACAAACCTGAGGTCAGCAACCTGATGAGTATCTACGCTGAATGCGCAGGTCTGTCATTGAAAGAAGTCGCGGAGCGTTATGAAGGCAAAATGTATGGTCCATTCAAAAAAGAACTGGCTGAAGTGGTCGTATCCGTTATTGAACCTTTACAGGAACGGTATCGTGAGATTCGTGAGTCTGGCGAATTGGCCGACATCCTGGAAGCTTCAGCTCGTCGCGCAGAAGCGGTGGCTTCCCAGACACTTAATGCGGTTAAAGAACGTATGGGGTTTGTTCCTAGACGTACGTTGTAGTAGGACGAGGCAAGTAACTTAAACTAGATGAATTGTTCACATAATAAAAAGGAGCCTTGATAAGGCTCCTTTTTATTATCGTTTCGGACTACCTATGAAGTTTACCGGGTTAAGAGGCAGTTTCCGAGGTGGTACGTGCTTCACGACGCTCTTTCTTTGCGCGAATAACGAATCCCCAGCCGATGTTGGCAATGGACACGACAAACAGCAGCGTAGCTAACCAGCCAGAGTAAGAGATCATGATCGCCGTAACCGCTAACAACATAATCGAAGAGAATGCAAACCATAGCGATAAACCTTTGCTCATTGGGAAAAACCTCCATATAGAAATTTGATGAAATTCCGTATAACCTGAAGCGCACGAGCCATAATAATCTTGCAAGCTTGCAATTACATTACAGACACAGATTGAAGGGAGATTTTAAATATGGCTCAAGGATCTCGTTCTAACAACTTGGTGGTACCTCAAGCAAACTCAGCACTGCAACAATTGAAAATCGAAGCTGCACAAGAACTGGGTGTAACTATCCCACAAGACGGTTACTACGGTAACTACACTTCCCGTGAGACAGGATCTCTGGGCGGGTACATCACCAAACGTCTGGTACAAATCGCTGAGCAGTCTCTGGCTGGGTCTGGCAAATAATTATTATAACCAAAAAGCAACAAGCAGAAGCCCGGAGCGGAAACGCTCCGGGTTTTCTCGCGCATTCGTTCCTATGTCTGATTGTGCCCTTCCATGCACCTTTCGTCAAGAGCGTGCGGATAAAAGTTTTTTATCCATTTTCTCGTCGCTTAACCAGCCGACATACGTATCAATCGTTTCAAAATTTCGATCCATAACAACTACAGCGACAAATGGGTACTGTTTGCGGTGTCGATAACGCACATCTGCCCAGCGAACCTTGTATCCTGCTGGTAATTCTTCGACCTCTGCGACAGCATAGGAGGTGAAGTACAGAAACGCAGTGACTTCAGGAGATTTGCGTGAGGCGGCAACAGCGGCGTGAGTGGACGATGAAGCATGGAGATTCCAGGTTAGGACGGAATGATCCATTTTGCCAATCTCATAACTGCCGTCTGCATATCTTTTCACCACATGCCATCGGTTCCAGGATATCGTTGGGATCACCATATAATGAGCCTCAGTATTATCTTTGTCGAGTCGTTTCACCTGTCTAACAGCCATAGCACGTGCTATAGTTCGCCATACATAATACAAACCAATCAAAATATACAGTGAAACAAAGAGTGGAGCAGGGGCGATCAGATCGAAAGCCCATAACAAAATGGCCAGCACATGTGTGGTAAACAGAAACGGATCAAAGATATGAATGATGTTCCAGGCAATCCAGCGTTCTGTAAAAGGTCGTGCTGCCTGGGTTCCATAGGTATTGAACAAATCGGTAAAAACGTGAACGCCTACGGCAACCGCAGTCCAGGCCGCGACGTGTCCGATAGCGACACCGGGAAAGATCAATGCAATGACACCAGTAATGAGCAGAACCCATAACAGGAGAAATGGCAGTGAATGGGACATACCCCGGTGATTCCGGATGTAGAGCGAGTTGCTTTTGAGACGTAACGCCGTATCGATGTCAGGAGCCTGCGAGCCTGCAATGGTGCCAACCATGACCGCTGCTGCGAGCATGGGGCTCGTCGCGACAACAGGATCGACATAAGCCAGACCGGCCAGACCAATCCCCATGACAAAATGTGTAGAAGTATCCATAAACGTCTCCTTTGTGTGGTGTATCGTTAATGCAAGTTGCTTCTCTATCTAGGTGATACCCATATATAGTGTATATTATCCGCCTACCCGGAAGCAAAACACCCTAATTTCCAAAGATATGACAAGAACCTGTTGAATTGACAGCAATTGTACGAGCATTGTCAAACTCTTTTTCCTTTTCCTGTGATAAACTTTATATCGGAGACAGAGAGAGAAACCTCCACGAGATCAAGAACAAGGGGGATTCACAAGCGTGGACAATCCACTGAGATACCAGGCTTCTTCCGATTCGGCAACACGATCTGCGCCTCCGATGAAATCAGGGACGTGGAAAGACTTTATCCATATTACGAAACCGGGCATTCTTCGAACCAACCTTATTGCGGTTTTTGGTGGCTTTTGGCTTGCATCCCAGTGGGACGTCAACTACGGCAAAATGCTGCTGACCCTGCTTGGAACGGTACTGATTATGGCTTCTTCATGTGTATTTAACAATTACTTTGACCGTGAACTTGATCTCAAAATGGAACGTACCCGCAACCGGTCCTTGCCGACAGGACGTTTAACACCCAAAGTTGTTCTATCCTATGCCATTATTTTGGGTGTGCTTGGATTATCCGTACTCTTTTCCTTTTCCGGGGTACTTGCCGGATTATGCGGCATGTTTGGCATGTTTGTCTATGTGATTATGTACACCCTTTGGTTAAAACGTTCATCGACATGGAGCACCTCCATTGGCGGTCTGTCTGGTGCAATGCCGCCAGTCATCGGTTATGTCGCAGTAACAGGACGGATGGATCTTGGCGCATGGCTGCTTCTGGCCATGTTGTTTTTATGGCAGCCTCCACACTTCTGGGCGCTCGCAATCCGCAGGGTGGAAGATTATCGGGCTGGTGGATTTCCACTACTACCGGTTGTAAAGGGTATTGAACGGACCAAGATTCAGATGATTCCTTATCTGGTTTTGCAAATCTTTGTCCCGGTCCTCATGTATGCTTACGGGTACGCAGGAATTTTCTATCTTACCGTTTCACTGATACTTTCTGTGCTGTGGCTGTACTACGCACTGAAAGGCTTTCGTGCACAAGATACAGATGCCTGGGCCAAAAAGGTATTCCTTTACTCCATTAACTATCTATCCTTGAGTTTTATATTGATGATTCTGGATACAGTGCACAAATGAGCAGCATGAAATGTTGTAATAAACATTAGATAGGCACCGGTCCGTGAAACAGCTACAATAACAAGGGAGCCCATTGTCGGTTTGGGTTCTTCGTATACATATGCATCAAAGTGGTATGGGAATGAGGAAATGTCATTAAAAACATGATCCAGAGTCCATGGATTTTATAGAGGACTGTTTCAACTTTTATGTATGCGTATTCATATGATCTGATATCGGAAGGGACGATAATGATGCTGAAAAAGTATAAATGGACATGGATGCTGTTAGGGCTTGCACTAATTATGGCGGTGTATTTAATGTGGGGCACCGTATTTGCCAGCAAGGAAAAGTTACCCGAAATTCGGGAGATTCAATCTTTTTCGATGGAAAATGTGGATGGAAGCACAGTATCTCTGGATGATACCAAAGGCAAAGTGCGTTTGTTCTACTTTTATTTCACCAGTTGTCCGGATGTGTGCCCAATTACAACGTTTACGTTATCTCAGGTGCAGGATCTGTTAAAAGAGGACGATACCTTTGGTAAGGATGTCTCCTTTGTATCCATCTCGTTTGATCCGAAAGTGGATACCAAGGAGAAGATTAAGGAATTTGCAGATCGATTCCACGCGGATTATAATGGCTGGTACTTCCTGCGGGGGGATATGGATCAAACGAAGCAGCTCGCCAAGGATTCATTCCAAATCCTTATTGAGGGTGAGAACAAAGACGATTTTGCCCATATGAACATGATAGGATTGGTGGATCGGAATAATCAATTGCGCAAGGTATACAATGCGTTTAATACAGAGGATGTTGAGCCAGCAGTCATTGCGGAAGACATTCGCACTCTGATCAAGGAATAAAAGATGCGTCCATAATATTAAGCCAACAAAGAGGCTGCTTCCTGGGTTGAATGAATACCCCAGGCGAGCAGCCTCTTACGGTTTAAAACGATGGGAGTTCAGGATATTGGATATACGATTCCAATCCGGCTTTCTCCAGCTGGGCGATGATGTATTCATCGGGAGTTCCCTCTACACCCGCATAACCGCGTCGTGTATACATCTGTACTGCGTCCGGGAATGCATCTTTCAGCACAGCCCTGATTTTTTTACCGGAACTGTCATTATCCATAAATAAGTAGACCTCATCGTAACCAACCTGTTTGCGCAGTGACTCAAGTTTGAGGGAATTCAGTGTTCCAAACGTGCACAAAATGTTGATTTCGGGTCCTACAAGTCGTTTAAGTTTGCTGCGGTCATTTTTACCTTCCACAATGACATGAATAGGCATCATATTCACCTCTTGGTCGAGAGCTTATGTCGACATTCCCCGGGAAATGTTGCAGCGAAAATCGACTGGATTATATAAAATGGACCTCCTAATTTTTACACGAGCGACTACGATGACAGAAACATCTTTGATTTCTAACTTCTTTTCCACCACATTCTGAACTGAATGTCTGAGCAGCAGTGGCTGTTCCGTTTACGGATCGTTCTTTCCTAATGAGCATAGTTAAGAAGAAATCTTGAAGATGAAGAAGTCACCTCGTTTGTGTGTAAAACATCAGTCCATTTTATATAGTTTAGCTGTAAATGGGGGAATGATGCAAAGCCAAGAAAAATACAAGCCTTTCTGTTGTCAAAGGGTATGGATATGATCATCTTGATATGGTTAACCCAGTATGCTTTTAGGATCAGATAGGGAAGCTTCGCGTCTGGCTGTGAAATAAGGGAGCAGCATAATGCCGATCATCAATAATACAAAAGCAATGAAATACGGCGATAAACCCACACGAAGCTGTCCTGCTGTGATGGGGCCGATGAAAGAACCGATGGAGGTAGCAATGGATTGCAATGAGAAGATGCGACCCAGCTTGTTTCCACCGCTTAAATGAATAAAGAGTGTTGCCATGGCTGGGAAAATAATACCTTTAGACATCCCCAGAACGAAAAGCACCGATGACAACGGAATCTGTGGTATGGCCGCCATAGCAAAGAAACATAAAGACATGAGCAGCACCCCTGCAATCAACCGCAGTTTGGGAGAATAGCGGTTGAGAAATAGCATGCTCAGGGTAAATAGTGCTCCAATACTGATAATGGAAAACAAAAGCCCGGTAGACATCATGGACGAATGTCCGCCGCCACGCAGAGGTAGTTCAAAAAAAAGAATTCCTTGGGCACAAGCAATGACAAGGGGCAGAGCAAAGTAGCGCCAGGATACGGGCAGGAATTTACTTTTTTCTCCTAGGTTGCTGGGCATGGCGGGCTCGGTCACTTTTTCGTGCTGAACCTCAGCGAGGCCTTTGGGCATGGATAACCATGCGATAACGCCGGACAGAATGAGCAGATAACCGAGACTCGCAAAGGTGGCGGAAAATCCAAGAGCTCCGACGATCAATGCGCCTGCAGCAGGGGACACCACGGATGCCAGCGTATGTACGACGCCATGGCCTGACATATACTTGCCTTGCTTGATTGGATCACTTGACAGTTGCGCAAGCAGTGCGAGACAGGCCGGAGAGAGAAAAGCAAGTACAAACCCGCTGATGGAGCGCAGGGCGAGCAGCTGCCATGGCGTATGGATTTGTGCCTGAATAAGCAAAATGATGCCTGCACCCAGCAAACTGAATACAATGTAACGACGGCTGCCATGTTTGTCGATTTGGGTTCCGGCGATCAGATTGCCTGGGAGATGAGTCAAGGAATAGATGCCCATCATCCAGCCGATGAAGGTCGGGGCCGCCCCGAGCGAGATTGCGAAAGGGGTCAAGATTGGATACTGGGCGTGCAAATCAAAAACAGCAAGGAACAAAAATAGATATAGCCAGATGGCCGTTTTCACAGAAGCCCCTCCTTGTTAAGCGATGCATATTCAATAACTGGTCATGACGTGTTCCCCGTTCCTTGGACAGAACCTCATGGTACTACTTGTACGCCCGGCGGGACGAACTTAGACCGTTTATTTTTACATAGGAGGGCTTAGCTGACAGCAGCTTCGGAAATCATGTATAATATTCGGGAAGTGTTAATAATCAACTCTAATACGGAAGGTGTAGTCATGAACATAGAAGTAATCAAAGAGTTTGTGATGCAGAACTGGCTGGTGATCGTGGTTGCGTTGATCATTTTGTTCTTTGTTCTGAACGTGGTCAAAACCGTATTGAAATGGGCGATTGCCATCATCATTATTGCGGCTCTACTGATATACAGCGGCATCTCCATGGATCAGATCAAACAGACAGTTACTGACGTACAATCGAGTACGATGGACACATTGAAGAAGGAAGCGACCAGTATGATGCTCAAGGAAGCTTCCAAAGCAACATACACCAAGGAACAGGATGGTGCATTTACCATCACAAGTCCCAATGTGGAGATTAAGGGTAGAACGAATTCGGATAAAGTTGATGTTACATTCCGGGGGATCTCCGTGGGTGAATGGAAAGTCGACAATGAAACGATACGTACGTTTGTCAAACAGGCACAGGAGAACGGAACAGCACCGGCTTCGTAGTAAAGGAGGAATGGATACGTGCTGCAAAGTTGGCTGGATAGTCTGAAAGAATTCAATGGCATAACGATTATGCTGCTGCTGATTGTGGCCGCTTCATTGCTTCAGGGGTGGTCCAGAGGTGCTTCGCGTTCGGCAGGAAGACTCTTTGGATTCCTCATGGATGGCATTATGGCGGTCATTGGTATTCTGTTATCCATCGGTTTAACCTTATGGCTTGCGCCATATGTTCAGCAATGGTTATCTGTGCATGCGGCAGACATGCCAAATCGTGAATTGAACCGATGGGAGCAGATGTATTATACATTGATTACAGCCATTGCTGATTTTCCGCTGATGCGGTTTGCCGTGTTGTTTGTGCTTAGTTATGGCTTCATCCGATTGATTCTCGGATTGCTCTCTTCCCTTATTTTCAGCAGAAGATACAGTTCAGCAGAGCAAGAGAGCAGACCCAAAGGATTTTTCAGCCGTTTTACAGGTGCAGTGATCGGTACAGTCATTGGCTCCGTACGTGGGATGATTGTGATTGCCGTGTTGTTCATGATTGTAAGTCTCTATCCGGGCAGCATGTTTAGTCGCTATGTAGAGGCTTCACCCATTTATATGCAAGGGGCCAAATCGGTTATAGAGCCATTATCAGGTACATTCATTAAGGACAATCTGCCTGTGTTTACTCAAGCCGTGCAAAAGGAAATTGGCGCGATCCTGCAACGCAAATATGAAGTCATTGACCATAACATTCCGGCGGATATTGAATCTGCGGCAAAAGAAATTGTGAAAGGTCAAACGACAGATGAAGCCAAAGCCAGGGCATTATATGACTGGGTAGGTTCTCGCATTCAATATGACTATGGTAAAGTGGATGATTATGAGCAAAAAGGCATATGGCACGAGCAGACGCCACAAAATACATTTGATACACGTGAAGGCGTATGTATCGATTACGCTCGTTTATATGCAGTCATGGCTCGTTCACAGGGTCTGGAAGTCAAAGTGGTTACAGGACTTGGTTATAACGGGCAGGGTGGATATGGTCCACATGCCTGGAATGAAATATATTTGAGTGATTCGGAAAGCTGGATACCGCTTGACCCTACTTGGGCAATTAGTGGTGATTGGTTCAATCCTCCTAACTTTGCCGATACCCATCTGAAAGATCAATCAGCTTAACATTACGCCGGACATGGGTCCGGGAGATGACGACGTTGCCAGGTTATCATGCCGAGGCTGTACAGCCTGGACGGTATGCATCAAGTCATGAAAGAGGTAGGATGAATGAAAAATCATTCAAAAGAGAAGGACGAACTTACGGACAAGCGGCGCTTCAGTTACCGGATGAACGTATTTTTCTTCGCTTCCTTTGTTATTTTTAGCGTTATTATTGTACGGCTGGCATTTTTGCAATTCGTGGAAGGCCCTGAGCTCAGTCAGGAGGAAGCGAGTAATATTACCAAAGATGTACCACTCGCTCCCGTGAGAGGAACCATATATGATTCCACGGGCGAGGTGAAGCTGGCTTACTCCAAGCCAATTCAATCCTTGTATCTGACCTTATACAAAAATTATGGGGATGTGGATGGCAAACCCAATCCGAATATAGCGGAAGTGGAGGACATTGCTACCCGGCTGCATGATGTTTTTGAGCAGTATAAGAAAAAGGATTCCGAGGCCCTTACGGTCGATAACATCTTAGAAGCAATGGACCTCAATTCGCGTAAAGCGAATGGGTTCATGCCACGTCTGATCAAGAGTGATCTGTCCGATGAAGAAGTGGCCTACTTTCTACAGCATAAGGATGAATTCAAGGGAATTCAGATTGTAGAGGAAAGTGTGCGTTACTATGATCCGGATACGGTAGCCGTTCAGACGATTGGTTATCTCAAAAAGTTCAAAAGCTCCAAAACACTTAATAAATACAAAGAGGTTGATGAGGCCAATAAAAAGCAAACGGACCCAGGTCTTGTATACACCGAGAATGAGTTTGTTGGCTTCGATGGACTGGAACTGCAATACCAGGATGTTCTGCGGGGGAAAAGCGGTTATAACTCCGTTGATGTTGACTTGCGGAACTTGCCTGAAGGTGTGGCAGGCTCTACCCCACCTGAAAAAGGGTATGATCTGGTTACAACGATTAACAAAAATGTTCAGGTGAAAACGGAACAAGCGATACTGGATCAACTTAGCTGGCTTCATCGGAACCCGGTGTCGGGCAAACTGCATCCGAACGCCAAGACGGGTTTTGCGGTGGCGATGGAAGTGGATACAGGGAAGATTGTTGCTGCTGCCAGTATGCCGGATTACGACACGAACGTTTGGAGAACTGGCGGTATAAGTACTGAAGATTACGATAAAATAAAATATATTTATCAAAACGGTACCATTCGTGGATTCCCGCCAGACGATTCAGGTAAACGAGCGGAATCGGTTGTATTGCTTGGTTCCACAATCAAACCGCTTAGTGTATTGATTGGTTTGAAGGAAGGTTTCTTCACAACAAATACAGTATATTCAGATAGAGGCTCAACGACTTTTGGTGGGGATAACCGCAGAGTACAGAATTCCTCCGGTCACGTGTATGGTTCGTTAACTCCTCGTGATGCGATTCGACATTCCTCGAACGTGTTTATGATCGACGAGATCGGGAAGAAACTGTACTCGAAGTATGGTGCAGAGGGTATTGGCGTATGGGATAAGTACATGGAGCAATTCGGTCTTGGTGTGTCTACAGGAGTAGACTTGCCTAATGAGAAGTATGGGCTCAAAGAATATGAGAATGAATTGGAGAGTTCTTTAACACGTCTGGTATATGCTTCCTTTGGACAACAAGGGAAATATACAACGATGCAGCTTGCCCAGTATACAACGATGCTAGCGAATAAAGGAAAACGAATGCAGCCACAATTAGTCAGTGAGTTCCGTGATTCAGAAGGCAATGTGGTTGAGAAAATGAAACCGAAAGTGCTCAGCACAGTCGATTTTAATGATGCTTACTGGAATGAAGTACAGCGAGGCATGGCAACCGAAGTAACGGCGTTTAGTGGATTCCCTTATGACTTTGCAAGAAAAACAGGTACATCCACACAGTTAGTCGGAGGCAAATTGGTGGATAACGGGGTGTTTATTGCTTATGCACCACGTAACAATCCGAAGCTGGCTGTAGCCGTGGTTATTCCTGAAGGGGGCTTTGGTTCGAGCAGTGCTGCCCCTGTTGCACGTGCGATCTTCGATGCGTATGACGAGGAGTTTGGTCTGGAAGGTGTACCGAAGAAAGATAAAAATAAAGACTCAGATACACAGTAATGTGATTCTTTGATTCCAAAAGAAGGGACCCTTTCGAGGGTCCTTTTTACGTTTGCCAGGACTGAGAGGTCTCTTTTCCACAAGCTGCTGCAAATCAATATGTAACAAACATCATGCATGTCACGTTTATATAAGAGAATGAAAATTTATTTCAGGATTAAAGAGATTAACGATATGTCTGTATTGACATCGTTTCGAAAGAGTCGGCATATGTCTCTTCTGTTTACGAAAATGTAACCAAAATCTGGAGGACATGGCAGTTGACCTTTGATAGACTTGTAGAAGGAAAGGTATGTTATTTGAACCGATTAATGCAATATGCGTGATAGATGAATCTACTTTTACATAAGAACGGAGAGGCTTATCCCATGTTTAACCGATTGAGGAAAAAGAAAATGTCCAATGAAGATACACCAGTCAACAACAAGCCATCTAGTGTAAGAATGAATATGTTTTTTTTCGCTGCGTTTGTGATATTCAGTATCCTAATTTTTAGGTTGGCCTTTGTACAATTTGTCGAGGGACCTGAACTGACCTATATGGAAACCAGCCGTAATACCAAAGATATTCCGCTCGCCCCTGTTCGTGGGCCAATCTACGATGCGACAGGGGAAGTTGCGCTGGCTTATTCGGAACCTGTGCAGTCCCTCTATGTATTGTTGTATGAGGATTATAGAAATGATGACCGCAAGCAGGAGGCACAGGAACTTGCTGATGAACTGGCGGCTGTGTTTAAACAGTTTAATCCGGGGGACAATGAACAACCAGATGCAGAAGAAATCTTAAAACGCCTGGATCTGGAATCTCAGAAGGCACATGGGTATACTCCTCGTCTGGTGAAATCGGATCTCAACATGAAGGAAATTGCTTATTTTATGGAGAAAAAGTCTGAATATCCAGGTGCTATGGTACTTGAGGAAAACGTAAGAAAGTATGATCCGGATAGGGTCGCAGTTCAGGTGATCGGATATACAAGAGAGTTCAAAGGCCAACAGGACAACTTGGATAAGTATAGAGAAATCAGCAAATCGGAAGCAACAGAACGCGACCCAGGATTGCGCTATACCCAGCAAGAAAAAGTTGGAGTTGATGGCCTTGAATTTCAATATCAGGAAGAGCTTCGTGGGCGTAGCGGCTACCAATCCATTGATATTAATTTGCGTAATTTGCCAGAGGGTACGATGCAACAGACTCCGCCGGAGAAGGGATACAGTCTGGTCTCCACAATCAATAAGGAAATTCAGATGGCAGCACAGCAGGCAATAACGGATGAATTGCGTAAACTTCCGAACGCCGTTACGGGATATGCGGTAGCCATGGAAGTGGATACAGGCAATGTAGTGGCTATGGCGAGTATGCCTGATTATGATCCGAATGACTGGGATTATGACAAGATCAAGTACGTTTATCGCAACGGAACAATGGCTTCCTTCCCGCCGGACGATTCGAAAAAACATACGGAATCCGTTGTTTTGTTGGGTTCCGTTATTAAGCCACTTAGTGTACTAATTGGATTGAAAGAGGGTCTGTTCAGTACAGGGCAAACCTACTATGACCAAGGGTATGCTACTTTAGGGAAAGATGGGAGAAAGGTTAGAAATTCACACTCGGCATTTAACGGCTCTATTACAGCGAGACGGGCTATTGAGAAATCTTCCAATGCCTTTATGATTGATATGGTAGGTAAGGGTCTCTATAACAAATATGGGGCGACCAAGGGTGTAGAAGTGTGGGACGAACATATGAAAGAGTTCGGTTTGGGCGTGTCTACAGGAGTGGATTTGCCGAAAGAGTATCTAGGTACACTAGAATACAATAGTGATAATGACGAATCAGGTTTGACGAGGCTAGCGTTTGCCTCATTTGGACAGCAAGCGAAGTATACAACGCTTCAACTCGCACAATACACGACGATGCTTGCCAATAAAGGCAAACGGATGGAGCCTCATTTGGTAAAGGAAATCCGTGACGCAGAAGGTAATGTGGTGAAGAAAATTAAACCAAAAGTGTTAAACGAGGTTGATTTTGCGGATGCATACTGGAATGAAGTGCACAAGGGTATGGTTACCAAAGTAAGTTCGTTTGACGGTTTCCCCTACGATTATGCGAGAAAAACAGGAACCTCGGAGCAGGGAACAGGGCCGAACAAAAAGGAAAACGGAGTATTTATCGCATTTGCACCAAGGGATAATCCGAAGCTGGCTATAGCGGTTGTTGTGCCCGAAGGTGGCTTTGGATCGGTCAGTGCTTCTCCAATTGCACGTAAAATTTTCGATGCCTACGATCAAGTGTATGGCCTCGACGGGACCCCAAAAGGGAAGAAAGATCAGGAAAAAGATACAGAGTAACGTGAAGCAGCGTAAAAGAATAGGACAGAAGATAAGCGGAAAAGAAAACAGGCTAATTAAATTGCCCATATACTCTTTTGGAAAGGCAGGGGAAATTATCCCTTGCCTTTTTAATTTTCATCGGCTAGAATTTGCACAAGGGAAACATTATTAGTCTAGTATAAATTTTAATACCTTGTACAACAAAATTAGATGAGGACAATTATGTTAGGAGAGGGAAAGGAGAGGTTTGAATTGTTGATGGTGAAGATGAGGAGCATTCAAAGAGGGTTAATGACGCTGGCAGCTGTTGTTCTGGTTATCGTGCTAACAGCATGCTCAAGTACAGCGGAAACAGGAGGCAGTGAAGGGAAGGTACAGGTCACAGCAACAACAGGCATGATTGCGGACGTAGCGCGTGAAGTCGGCGGGGCATATGTTGATGTTACCGGGCTAATGGGCCCAGGGGTAGATCCTCACTTGTACAAGGCTTCGCAGGGAGATATTCGGAAGCTGGAGCAAGCGAAAGTTATTTTCTATAACGGATTGCATCTCGAAGGCAAAATGACAGACATTTTGGAGAAAATGTCCAAGAGCAAAATAGTAACAGCTGTCTCGGAGAACATTCCGGTGGAGGAATTGCGTTCAGGAAAAGACACAGGCGGAACGGAATACGACCCACACGTCTGGTTTGATGTTAGCCACTGGATGCATGCGACAGAGGCTGTGCGCGATACGCTCGTGGAAGCAGACCCGAAACATGCAGAAGAGTACAAGGCCCAGGCAGAGCAGTATCTAACGAAACTGGAGGCATTGGATTCCGAGGTGCGGGAAAAAATTCAGGAGATTCCGGAAGCCAGTCGGGTATTGGTCACTGCGCATGATGCCTTTGGATACTTTGGCCAAGCTTATGGCATGAAAGTGATGGGGCTTCAAGGAATCAGTACAGCAGCAGAATATGGTGCGAGGGATGTCAGTGAGTTGCGGGATTACCTTGTAGACAACAATATCAAAGCGGTATTTGTAGAATCCAGCGTACCAGCAAAAGCGATGGAAGCCATTATTGCTGGTGCAGCCCAAAAAGGACATACCGTAAACATTGGTGGTGAACTGTTCTCGGATGCGATGGGTGCTGAGGGAACAGAAGAAGGAACGTATATCGGCATGATCCGCCACAATACTCAAACGATTGTAGAGGCATTAAAATGATAAACCATATGAAGAGAGGAGTGAATAGAGCATGAGAGATGTAATTTTATCCGAAAAATCTCAACCACAACGAAATGCTAACCATCTGAAGGGAACACAGCCTACATCAGCTCCTCTTAGTGTTCGGGATCTGGCGGTGGCATACCATAAAAAGCCGGTGCTCAGTGGGGTATCTTTTGACATCCCGGAAGGTCAGCTGATTGGCATTCTTGGCCCCAATGGGGCAGGGAAATCAACCTTGATCAAAGCCGTTCTGGGACTAGTGCCCAAAATGCACGGTGAGGTGAAAATCTTTGGTCAGTCCTACCGAGAACAGCGTCGCCGGATCGGCTACGTACCTCAGCGTGAATCTGTTGATTGGGATTTCCCGACTCACGCCCTCGATGTTGTCATGATGGGGCGTTATGGACATCTGGGCTGGTTCCGCCGTCCAGGCAAAAAAGAACGGGATCTGGCAGCTCACTGCCTGGAGCAAGTGGGCATGGGTGATTATATGTACCGCCAGATCAGTCAGCTTTCTGGAGGACAGCAGCAGCGTGTTTTTCTGGCAAGAGCACTGGTACAGGATGCGGAATTGTATTTCATGGATGAGCCGTTTGCAGGTGTGGACGCCACAACGGAGAAAGCTATCATTTCACTGCTGGAACAGTTGAAGAAGCAAGGAAAGACCGTACTGGTTGTTCACCATGATCTGGCGACAGTGGAGGAATATTTCGACCATGTGTTGCTGCTTAATGGACGGCTGGTTGCAGGTGGACCGACGAATGAAGTATTTGTACCGGATACTTTGCAGGAGACGTACGGAGGCCGGATCGCGATGATCGGAAGCCGGTCGGAGAAAGGCCAGGTGTAGTGCATGTGGAACTGGATAGTAGCCATTTTGTCCGATCCCAATACACGCTGGATATTGCTTGGCTGCTTGTTGCTCGGCTTCAGTAGTGGAATTATTGGCTCTTTTACATTTTTGCGTCGTCAGAGTCTCATGGGAGATACGCTGGCGCATGCAGCTCTGCCAGGAATTTGCATCGCGTTTATGTTGACTGAAACCAAATCCGTAGGATTATTTCTGTTCGGTGCGCTTGTAGCTGGAATCGTTGCGACCTTCGGCATATCGTGGATTACACGGTATTCCCGGATCAAGCAGGATGCGGCAATGGGGATTGTGCTGACTGTATTTTTCGGTATTGGTGTAGTGATGCTTACTCGGATTCAGCACGGTGCAAGCGGCAGTCAGAGTGGACTGGATAAATATTTGTTTGGTCAGGCCGCATCCATGGTGATGACGGATGTGTATGTCATGGGCGGTGTCTGTCTTGTATTATTGATCGCCTGTCTGGCATGGTTCAAGGAATTCAAGCTGGTGAGCTTTGATCCGGGATTTGCGCGTGGCATGGGACTGCCAGTTGGCATGCTGGAACAACTGATTCTGCTGTTGACCGTGATTGCGGTTGTTGCCGGGATTCAGGCGGTTGGCGTGGTGCTTGTCGCCGCTTTGCTGGTTACCCCGGCGGCGGCAGCTCGCTGCTGGACGGACTCGCTCTCGCTTATGGTACTGTTGGCCGGCGTATTTGGAGCACTGAGCGGTGCGACAGGTACAATCTTCAGCACCTTGGTGCCTAATCTGCCGACAGGGCCAGTAACGGTACTGGCAGCGACAGTGCTATTTGCAAGTTCCGCATTGCTTGCTCCACGGCGCGGACTGTTAGCACGCCGTTTACGAAGTATGCAGGCGAAATCCGCTTACTTGAGAGAAGAGCATGCCACGCTACAGACACTCTCTGCACAGCGAGCACAGCAGGAACGGGGTGAGTTGTAATGGCAACGTATTGGATTATATTGACGGCTATCCTGGTATCCTCCGCCTGCGCTATTCTTGGCTGTTTTCTCATATTAAGGCGGATGGCACTGGTTGGAGATGCAATCAGTCACGCGGTGCTTCCGGGTATTGCGATTGCTTTTCTATGGAGCGGCTCACGTGATTCGTTATGGATGCTGCTCGGCGCAACGGTATTTGGATTACTGACGGTGTTCTTCATTCAAAGCTTGCAGGCTGGAGGACTATCATCGGATGCTTCCATCGGAATAGTGTTTACGGCACTCTTCGCAGTAGGTGTCATTTTAATCAGTCTGAATGCTGGGCATATTGATCTGGATCTGGACTGTGTCTTGTTCGGTGAGATCGCTTATGTCCAGTGGGATACGCTAACCCTTGGGGGGATGGATGTAGGCCCGAGGGCAGTCTGGATGTTGGGCATCACCTTGCTGGTCATCCTCCTTGTAATCGGCTTGTTCTACAAGCAGTTCAAGTTGTGTGCTTTTGATCCGGCACTGGCTGCGGCCTGCGGCATTCCGGTGGTGCTGTTCCACTATCTGCTTATGGGGCTCGTTTCCATGACATCGGTGGCTTCATTTGAGAGTGTAGGGTCTATTCTCGTGGTAGGCATGTTGATTGTACCTGCAGCGACGGCTTACTTACTCACGGATCGATTGGGCAAAATGATTCTGTACAGCGTGCTCGTAGGAGCAGCTTCCTCGGTTGGGGGCTACATCATGGCTTATGCGCTGGATGCTTCCATTGCAGGTTGCATGGTGGCGGTAGCAGGAATTCTGTTTGTGCTGGCCCTGCTGCTGTCTCCAAAGCATGGCATTGTCTTCCGGTATGCTCGTCGCAAATTCGCGGCACGTTAATGGATAAAAAGTAGCAGCCGCCTGCATTGCAGGCGGTTTTTTCATGGATACGGGTAAGTTTTATCTCATACCAGACTTTTACACGAACTGGGAAGACACCTGTTGCCATGTTGCAAAGGTTCACCCGTATCGCGGGTTACTTTGTTGCAGGGCGACGATCTGTGGTAAAATGTCGTTAGCTGTGACGTCCGGAGCATCCGCCTACGCGGATGCCGGGCGATCTTTTTGTGAGAGTATGTTAGATAGGGAGAAGTAGAGAGACAACTTAGGAGGAAATACGGCATGAGTGAACTAAAATACAAATTGCTTGCATTGGATATGGATGGAACATTGCTTAACGATAATCATGAGATCACACAGGAAACCGCCAAATGGATTCAGATCGCCATTCGTCGGGGAGTGCATGTGTGCCTTTCGACGGGAAGAGCTGTTTTTCATGCGATGCCTTATGCGGTACAGCTTGGGCTGGAGACCCCGATGATAACGGTCAATGGCAGTGAAGTCTGGAAAGCTCCGCATGATCTGCACATGCGTCATCTGATGGACCCGGCATTGATCCGCAAAATGCAGGAGATTGGCGAAAAATATAATAGCTGGTACTGGGCATACTCCGTGGAAGAGCTGTTCAACCGTGATCGCTGGACGGACAATATTGAAGGTCTGGAATGGCTGAAATTCGGATTCAATACTGAAGTGGATGAAGTGCGTCACCAGATTATGATGGAGCTGCAGCAAATGGGCGGCTTGCAAATGACGAACTCCTCACCTGTTAATATTGAGATTAACCCTGGTGGAGTCTCCAAAGCTAGCGGTGTAGCTGAAGTCTGCAAGCTGCTGGGCATAGAGATGTCCGAAGTGGTTGCTGTTGGAGACAGCTTGAATGATCTGGCCGTTATTGAAGCTGTGGGTCTTGGTGTTGCCATGGGCAACGCGCAGGAGCAGGTGAAGGAAGCGGCTGACCTGATCGTAGCGAGCAACAACGAAGATGGCATTGTCGAAGTCATCCGTGATCATATTTTGAAGGGGGAATAACCTTTGCTCGCAACCGTTGGCTGGATTTTAATTGTACTGCTGTTTGCGGTGGGGATGGCCGGAACGGTATATCCCATACTGCCTGGTGCTGTAGCGATTTTCTTCGCGTTTCTGGTCTATGGCTGGTTCTTCAGCTTTGTTCCGTTCGGTGTATGGTTCTGGATTATCCAGATTTTGATCGTAGTGGTGCTGTTTGTGGCTGATTATGTCGTCAGTGCCTGGGGTGTGAAGAAATTCGGCGGCTCCAAATTATCGACGACTCTCAGTACGATTGGTGTCATCATTGGCCCATTTGTCATTCCGGCGTTCGGACTCGTACTGGGGCCATTTATCGGTGCTTTTATCGGGGAACTGATCGGAGGGTCATCACCAGCCAAAGCTTCCAAAGTCGGATTTGGCTCCGTGGTGGGGCTGTTTACAAGCACCGTTATGAAAATTATTTTGCAAATCGTTATGATTGTTCTGTTTATTATCTGGGTGGTAAGATTCGCATAGACGTTCGGGAGCGGCTTCATCTGGATGCACGTCGGTGTGGGGGAAAGAAGGGGAATTGGCTTGTCTAAGAAGGAAACATTCATTAGAGGTACGCTCATCTTGGCGGCAGCTGCGCTGATTGCGAGGGTACTCGGATTGGTTCAACGGGTGCCGCTGGAGCATATCCTCGGCGATATCGGTAACGCATCGTTTACCATCTCCAATACGGTATATTTAATGCTGTTAACCGTAGCTACAGCAGGCATACCGAGTACGCTTAGTAAAATGGTCTCGGAACGCTATGCACTGGGACGCGCAGGTGAAGCACAACAAATCTACCGTGCAGCCCTGATCTTTGCGGCTGTAGCCGGGGTAGTTATGTCTGCTTTATTATGGTTCGCAGCACCTTATTATGCGACGTACGTATCCAAAGTACCGGAATCGGTGAGCGCTATTCGGGCCTTGGCTCCAGCGTTGCTGCTCTTCCCAGCCATCGCAATGATGCGTGGATATTTCCAGGGTCGCGGCAATATGACGGCAGGCGGCATTTCACAGATTGTGGAGCAGTTTGCACGCGTAGGTACAGCGATTATTGTAGCGTTTGTGATGCTGCAATGGAATTATGATGATCAAACCATTGCTGCAGGGGCTTCATTTGGGGGCGTATTTGGAAGTATTGGCGCTTTTGCGGTCATGTTGTACTTCACCTTGAAGCTTCGCAAAAATGACCGTGCCGCGCAATTGAATTACGAGCGTGCAGAGCAATTGCCCATGCGGGGCATCTACAGCGATATATTCAAACTTTCGATTCCAATCGTTTTATCTTCACTCGCTGTTCCGGCGATTAACTTTATCGATTCATCGCTGGTAGTTCCACTGCTTAGCGGACGAATCGGACTGGAAGAAGCGACAGGAGTTCTTGCCATCCTCGGTGCCAAGGCCCAAAGTATTGCAGGCATTCCTCCGATTCTGGCTATCGCACTGAGTCAATCACTTGTGCCAGTCATCTCGGCAGCTTTTGCACGCAAGGATGAAGTTCATCTGAAAAATCAGGTGACGCTTGCTTTGCGCATTTCGATTCTGACAGGAATGCCAATCGTGATCGCTCTGTGTGCGGCAGCGTATTCCGTTAACGGCTTGCTGTTTACCAGTCCAGACGGGACACCAATCATTACATTGCTGACGTTCGGTACCATTTTCCAAATCACGATGATGACCACCAACTCCATTTTGCTTGGGGTAGGGAAACCGCGGATTACAATGATCAGTGTAGCTATAGGTATCGTAGTCAAACTCATAGCGAGCTTAATTCTGGCTCCAATCTTTGGCATTTACGGGATCATTATTGCGACCGCATTGTGTTTCCTGGTTATTACGTACCTCAATTTGCGGGTGCTTCGCAAAATTGTTGATTTCTCGATCATGGGTGATCGTTGGAAAGGGTTCATCATTACCGTGCTGTGTGCAGCGGGTGTTGGTTTTGCGGCGAACTGGGCCGGGAACTCCATCTTTGATCTATTCCTGCCAACACGTGTATCATTCCTCGTTACCTGTCTGTTTGTGGGTGCGCTTGTGGTTGTCGTGTACTTGGTACTCATGGTTGTTCTACGTGTACTTCGTAAAGACGAATTGGGCAGTTACCCTCGTATTTTGCAAAAAATACTCCGTCCGCTCATGCGTCTACAACGTGGAGCGGGGCAAAGTGGATAATCGATTCAACACACAATACACACTTCGTTATATTGTTTGAAATAAGTACAAGCTCTGTCTGCTTTCTTAGCGGACAGGGCTTTTTTGTAATACCGAAAAAAGGTTGGCCATTTGCTTTCTAGACAATTTCCCTGTAAGGCCTCTGTCCTTAATGAGTTAAGGTTTTGGCATCATGGGCCAATGCGGTTTTCAACATGCCATACCGATGTTCATGGCTCATCTCAAACAGCCAAGGGCGGCGCGGGGCAGTAAGATGACCGAGACAATCGCGATTTTGAAGCCAATCCTGCCTTGTAATCGGTTCATACGGCGTATCACCCCATACAGCCAGCAATTCAGGACTATATAACCGTTGTCCTTCCCCTAGCCATTCTTGATCCAACAGCTCCTGACTATAGAGCTCAGCTTCTCCGGCTTCATCTTTATGTGCGGTGAACAGACCAGGCCAGTATTCAGCACGTGAGCCACGGTGGGGAACCGAGCGCGCAAACTCCAATACTTGTGTGTACACTTGTTCCACTCCAAACAGCATCGCATATAAGCCTTTACCAAACATAATCCGCTCATCCAGCTTGCCAAAATGTTCAATCACCCGGCCTGCAAGACCTTTTTCCCGCCCGAGTGGAAATACGATATGGTTCAGCCCAGCCAGATTATGCAAATGGAATGCGGGTTTAGACAGCACTTGTTTTTGAAAATAAGGATGCTGCACGACACGGCTCTCGATATAGTTCTGCTCATTAATAATTAATGCCACACTAAGCAGCGAGCTGCATCGCTCCAGCCAAAATCGTTCCCAGAACGGTGTCATGAACGCCGATACATGAAAATGGGACAACAAATGAAAACAGCTCCGGCCGATCCGGCGGCTGTTCATATACAACAGAAGCTGGGGATATGCGTCCTGAAAAATGAGGGCATTGCATCGCTCCAGTAGTCGATACATATGCTCACGGTCTGTTTGATTTTGCAGATTGTGCATAAGGTCACTCTGAAGATCGGTCATGTGATATCCGCCATTGCGGGATACCATATGGGCAAGCAGGGCCCAATGCAGCTCTGGATACTGTTCGTAACATTCCAGGTATGCTGCTGTGCGAGTGATGTTACTCCGGTTGTTTTCCTGTGTTAATGTCTTGATTTCTTCCAGAATGATGCAGTCCTCTTCACAGACCAGTGCACTGAGCGTATTTCGGGCAAAAGCACTCTCGTTTCCAAGCAATAGGCGCTCCACTTCAGCTTGTAAGGTAGCAACCATGTCAGAGTCCCAAGCCATATCACGCAAGGGATGACGAAGCTGTGCAGAGGCTTGCCAAGCCGCCTGTTTACCCCTCCACACTTCCCGGGCCGCACCTGGAATGGATCGGACCATCTGCAATATCGACCCGTGATGGGCAGATTCGGAGGAATCTGTTTTAACGGAAGTCATGACATGACCTCCTTTCCTGATAATCTGATTATTGTTTTAGTTTGAAAAGCTGTTGATCTCAGTATGCGCCGAATATTTGACTTCCACTCCGCAATTTGCTTCACTTAAAGGATAAGACAAGGTATAGAAAGGAAGATGTTGTGATGGAAAAGATTACATCGAAACCGGAGTTTGATGTGGCAATCCAATCTCCGCGTTTGACTGTAGCTGTATTTAAGGCAGATTGGTGTGGTGATTGCAAGTACATCGATCCGTTTATGCCTGAAGTTGAGGAGAAGTTTGCAAGTGAGCTGACGTTGATTGAGGTCGATGTGGATCAAGTGGGTACAGTGAGCGAAGAGCAAAATATTTTGGGTATCCCCAGCTTTGTAGCTTACACGGATGGTCGGGAACTCGTTCGTTACGTGAATAAACTGCGCAAGTCGAGAGAAGAGATTGAGCAATTCCTGCAGCGTGCAGTTGAGGTATATAACACGATTCATAAATAAAGCATGACAGGTTCACCATGTTAAAGGTTATAATTAATGGAACGCCATTTCTCTTGAAATAGGGAAGTGGCGTTTGTATTTTCCGAGTTTTCGGGAGAAACTAACGTTGTAATAATGTACATATTTGCCGATGACCTGCGGGTCAACTTCTCGACAGACGTTAACATTTTGTCACAAAGCGCGGCGTCAATGACACATTTATCCGGTATAATGAATTTAGTTGTGAAATAAGTGTCAAAGTATCGAATCAAGCGGAGGATGTAGTTCTTCGCCATCTTAAACCAACAGCGGGTGAGAAAAAATTGAAGCACTTAACCTTGTTTAAATGGTTAACCGTATTAACCTGTCTTGTCATGTTTCTGGCCACATTTGGCGGAGGCGTTGTAACCCGAACGGAATCGGGCCTCGGTTGCGGCGCGGAATGGCCGTTATGTAACGGAAAACTTGTGCCTGCGCACACTGTTGCCTCACTTATTGAATTTTCCCATAGGGCCGTTAGCGCACTGGCAGGACTGTTGTCCATAGCCTCTTTTGTAGCATTTTTGCGGTTTGGCAAATCACGCCGTGATCTGCAGTTGTTTTCATTGTTAACGCTGATATTTGTGATTGTCCAGGGAATTATGGGGGCTTTTGCCGTCGTATTCTCCCAATCTTCCGCAGTCATGGCACTGCATTTCGGGTTTGCCTTAATCGCTTTTGCCAGCTCCTTGATGATGGCGCTTGGTATTCGGCAGGAGGCTCGCCATGGTGGATTGGAACGACTGAATCGATATCCGCGTGTCAGCAAGGGCTTCCGAAATCTGGTGTGGTTTTCCACAATCTATACCTACCTCGTGGTATATACTGGAGCATTTGTGAGCCATACGGATTCTGCTGGAGGCTGTTCAGGCTTTCCGCTCTGTAACGGGCAGATTATTCCTGAGCTCTCAGGAGGCGTAGCTGTTGCTTTTGCTCACCGGGTGGCGGCTGTTTCATTAGTGATCGTCATTGCCATTCTCGGTCATTTTGCTTATCGCAAACATCCGGATAACACGGAATTAAGAGCGCTAGGCGTCATTTCTGTTGTACTGGTTTTGTTGCAAGTGATCATTGGTTTTGGACTGATGCTCACGATGAACCGGCCGGAAGTGTATATGTTCGTGGCGCTGGCGCACATGCTCGATATTGCCATTTTGTTCGGTGTATTAACGTATATGAGTTTGCTGGTGTACAAGCTGCATCGGCCCGTTAACCGGCTTTAATATATCCGAGTTATTGTAGTTTAGGGGATGAATCCAGTGAAGTTCACCATCCGATGATGTACATCATTGGACAGGTGAACTTTGTTTGATGTCAGGCGTGTCAGGGCACCCTATTGTAAGCAGCGGTCATACGTTTACTCTGATTCCGATTTTGTTTAATATGATGAATTATTATTATTATTTTGATGATCTGCAGAGTGGAAAGAGGAGGCTATATATGCTGCGAACGTTGCTGGGTGAAAAGCCGCGTAAGAACGAAGGCATATTAAAGGAAGCGATGGAGGCGATGGCGGATACGCTTGAGCTATTTCAGCGACAGATGCATGTGGACCATGATCCTACCCATGATTTTCGTAAACTGTATGTGTGGACCCAGGGACTGATTTCCTCGCTGGATGAATTCGAACAAAGTTGTTTTGCTGCTTCTCATTTCCGTCAGAAAGTCAAGGCTGGCTCTACAGATGATATGACTATACCAGAAAAAGCGGAATACGCCCGTTACGTCTATTTCTATAAGGATGGCTTCATCCGATGTTTTGCCATTCTGGATAAGTTAGGTACAGTGTTGAATGAAATGTTTGAGCTGAACACAACCAATGTTAAAACTCATTATTCTTATTTCACCGTATTAAGACAGTTCGGATATGATAAGCTGCATTATGTTCTTGCCAACGAACTAATCCGGATCAAGGATTCTTACCGTGAGCCAATGAGCAAATTGCGCAAACGACGAAACATGGAGATTCATTACATGAACTCCGAAATGCAGGATGATTTGTGGCAGCTGCACCAGACTTTGCAAGGGAAAGTGAAGCTGGAGGATCTGGATCAACATCTCTTGGAACTCCGACAGGGTGTGGATATGGTATGTGAGACGTTAAAAGCAGCGTATGGTTACATCAACGAGAAGTGGCATAAGCAGGTAATGAATCAACCGGCGAAGTGATTGAATAGCAATATTTCCCTTTGACAAATCGGAATACTTGGATTATACTGAGTTCCTGATCGACAGTTAGATGGAATTAACATTTATGACATTAACATTATAACTACTACTGAACTTATAAATTAAATATTTCTTATCGAGAGCGGCGGAGGGACAGGCCCGATGAAGCCCGGCAACCGATTTATAACGGCATGACAGCTGTGTCATACTTTATAGATGTTAGGTGCTAATTCCTACAAAATGGTGCAAGGCACGATTTTGGCAGATGAGAAGGTATAATCTTTCACGTGAAGAGCCCTTTTTGTTTCTGCAAAAGGGGCTCTTTTTTTGTACGATGAAGGGGAGTTTTCCTTTCAATCGGGTAAAGATACATGTAGGCAGTGGGAAGGAGCAGTAATTTTGATTGAATTAAAAGGTTTAACCAAGACGTACGGTAAAGGTTCAAAAAGTACGGCGGCCTTATCGGAACTAAATTTGAATATCCGCAAGGGTGAAATATTCGGAGTTATCGGTCATTCCGGTGCAGGCAAGAGTACATTGATCCGTTGTATCAATTTGCTCGAACGCCCCACGGAAGGCGAGGTTTGGGTTGATGGTATCAATTTAACCAATCTCAACAAGTCCGATCTGCAACAACAACGGCGTAAGATCGGTATGATTTTTCAACACTTTAATCTGTTGTCCTCAGCTACGGTATATGACAATGTGGCTTTTCCTTTGAAGCTCGTTAATACACCCAAGGCAGCAATTGACCGGAAAGTAAAGGAAATGCTCGCATTGGTTGGACTGGAGGACCACAGCAATAAATATCCGGCCCAGCTGTCAGGTGGACAGAAGCAAAGGGTGGGTATTGCGAGAGCACTCGCCAGTGATCCCAACGTGCTGCTGTGTGATGAGGCCACATCGGCACTTGATCCCCAGACAACCGATTCGATTCTGAAGTTATTGCTGGATATCAATGAAAAGTATAACCTCACGATTGTGCTCATCACCCATGAGATGCACGTGATCCAGAATATCTGTGATCAGGTGGCGGTTATCCATCAGGGAGGCATCGTGGAGCAAGGGCCGGTGACGGAAGTATTCCTCAAGCCACAGCATGCCATTACGCGTGACTTTATGATGCGGGACCATGAGGTGGGAATTGCATTGGAAGAGACTGCACTGGCGAGTGCAGATGTTTCATTACAGACGAATGGAGCTTCTAAGCTTGTGAAAATATCCTTCCTGGGCAATAAAACCTATGAGGCGATTTTGTCCAGAACGGTCCGCAAAACAGGAGTGGATTTCGCCATTTTGCAAGGCACCATTTCAACAATCAAACAAGTTCCCTATGGACAGCTGACCGTTCGGTTCGAGGGGCAGTCAGATGAGATTAATCTCACTATTCAAGAGTTAGTGGATCAGGGACTTGATGTGGAGGTGCTTCGTTAAATGGATTTTTCAACGGTACGTTGGGAAGAAATCGGTAAGGCTTCCATTGAAACACTGCAAATCCTGGGAGCATCGGGCCTATTCACGATCATCATTGGTTTGCCACTAGGCGTATTGCTATTTATGACGGCAAGGTCGACTTCAATTCAGTCTCAAGTGGTGTACACGATACTATCGTTTATTGTAAACATTCTGCGCTCAGTGCCATTTATCATTCTGATTGTTGCACTTATCCCGTTTACGCGTTCACTGGTCGGTACAGCTACAGGAGTGCTGGGTGTTATACCACCACTCGTCATTGCCGCAGCTCCATACTTTGCCCGGTTGGTGGAAACTACACTGCGTGAAGTGGATCGTGGCGTCATTGAAGCGGCACAGGCGATGGGAGCTTCAACTGGACAGATTGTACGGCGTGTACTTTTGCCAGAGGCATTGCCGGGACTGCTAGCCGGAATCACCATTACAATCGTTACCCTTGTCTCCTACACGGCGATGGCGGGAATGGTTGGTGGTGGAGGTCTGGGAACATTGGCAATTAATTATGGCTACTATCGATATCAGAATGAAATTATGATTATATCCGTTGTATTTATGATCATTCTGGTGCAAGTGCTTCAGATGGCTGGCGATCGTTTGGTTAAATGGTTCACCAGGAAATAACACATATATAGCATTTACCTGATTCGGTATCGATTTGGGGCAAAATGCAAAAAAAATTTATTGGAGAAGGGGTTTTACACATGAAAAAATGGTCTTTTGCTCTACTTAGCATTATGCTGATTGCGGTTCTAACGGCTTGCGGAAACAACAAGGATTCCGACAGCGGCGCTGACAATGCTGGAGGCGCACCGCGCACCGTAGAATTGAAAGTGGGAGCATCACCAACACCACATGCTGAAATTTTGGAAAGCATCAAGCCTGAACTCGAAGCTGAAGGCATTCGCTTGCAAATCGTGACTTTCAATGACTATGTTCAACCGAACCAACAGCTTGAAGATAAACAACTGGATGCGAACTTTTTCCAACACCAACCTTACCTGGATACAGAGAACAAAGAACGTGGTTTCCATCTCGTTGCTGTAACACCTGTGCATGTTGAGCCATTTGCTGGCTATTCCAAAAAAATCAAATCATTGGATGAGTTGAAAGACGGCGCAAAAGTTGCCATTCCTAATGACCCATCCAACGGCGGTCGTGCACTGTTGTTGCTTGCAAAAGAAGGACTTATCACGCTGAAAGACAACACAAATATCACTTCCAACATTCAGGATATTACAGCCAATCCGAAAAACCTGAATATCATTGAGCTGGATGCAGCCATGATGCCTCGTCAACTGGATGAAGCAGATTTGGTATTCATCAACGCCAACTACGCGTTGGAAGCCAATTTGAACCCAGAAAAAGATGCGTTGCTGATCGAAGATCTGCAAGGTAACCCTTATGCAAACATCCTCGTATCCCGTGAAGATAACAAAGATGCAGATGCCATTCAAAAACTGGCTGCAGCCCTGCATTCCGAAGAGGTTAAAACATTCATCAAAGATCGTTATCAAGGTGCTGTAGAACCGGCGTTTTAAGCTGAACGATTAAGCTGAAAATATATTGTATACTCGGCTCCACTTGTTATGGAACTACTAAAGAAAGCCCTGCATTCTCTTTATGGAGAATGCAGGGCTTTTTGTTTTGTACATCATGTTAAAGAGTGCTTCAATGTAAGAGCACTTTAAGTACGTTACTTATAAGCTTTAATGTTTATTCGGATTCGGATCAGTATCTGAATGTCCATCTGTCTGTTGGCTATCAGAGCCTGCGGACTCCTGTCCCGCAGCATGCTGTTGGTAAGCTTCCTCTGCAGGAGATAGCGAATTCTGATCTCCTGGATCAGCATCCTTTTTGCGACCGGTCAGCTTGCGACGAATCCATCCGAAAGCACCAACAATGGCGGCCACGATGACAAACCATCCTTTTTTAAGCAAAAGCAATAATCCAACTTTCTTAGCTACAGCTACACCAGCACCACCGAGAATCAGACTGGTCAGGCCAAGTTCTGATTTTTTGTCTACGGATGCATCAAACTCTTCATAGGTATTTCCTTTGATTACGTTGAGTTGGTTAAGCACGGAGCTTTCAAACATCGACATTAACATAGGCATCCAGACCAGACAAGGGAATTTTGGAGATAAAGGGTTAATTTTTCTACAAAAGACCTAATTCATTTTATTTCAGTGGTTTGAAAGATAAGTATTTAGTCCTTAATTTACACTTTTTTGAAAATGGTACAGATTGGTGGGAAACGCGAGTTGTGGGGGAATGATAAATCTTTTATACTGGATGAGTGACTGCTCTTTGAAGAGGGGGATGAACGTGAAGGGAAAGGTTGCCCTCATAACGGGAAGTGCAAAAGGTCTTGGTAAAATGACGGCCCTCAGTCTGGCGGATCAGGGTTGCCATATTGCGCTGAATTACGTACATAGCCGTACGGAAGCTGAGGCGTTAGAGGCTCAGATCGTAGCCAAGGGTGTGCGGTGTATTGCCGTCCAGGCCGATATTTCCAAGACAGAAGAGATCACTATGCTGGTTGCAACGGTTGAAGAGAAACTGGGAAGCATTGATATTCTCGTGAACAACGCGGGTCCTTTTGTCCGTGAACGTCGACTGTTTGCCGAGTATTCCGAAGATGAGGTTCAGATGCTTGTGCAAGGAAATTTGCTTGGGCCGATGCTGCTGGATCAGCGTGTATTGCCTGAGATGCGGCGCAAGCAGTGGGGACGAATTATCCATTTTGGCTTCAGTCATGCGGGAGAAGCGAGGTCATGGCCTCATCGGGCGGTTTATGCTGCTGCGAAGGTAGGTCTGGTTTCATTTACAAAGACACTTGCTGTGGAGGAAGCTCCCTACGGCATTACGGTTAATATGGTCTGTCCAGGTGATATTCGCGGTGCCAATAAAGAGAAAACGATTGATGAGATGGCAGGCATAACCGACGAGGAAACGCCCAGAGGACGTCCTGGAAGCGGTGAAGATATTGCGCGGGTGATCACTTATCTGTGTCTAAATCATTCCGATTTTATAACTGGTAACATTATGGATGTATCTGGAGGACTTGATCCGATTCGTCCTAACATACAGCGTGAGGATGCATAGCACAAAAAAAGAGCCCTCCGCTTCATGTGAAGCGAAAGGCTCTTGAGGTTTATTTCGTGAAGGATTGATTAGAATACTTGTACGACTTCTTCGACACCCTCAACTTCTTCGAGAAGGGCGCGTTCAATCCCGGCTTTTAAGGTAATGGTGGAGCTTGGGCAGCTGCCGCAGGCACCGACCAGTTTCAGCTTAATAATGCCGTCCTCCACGTCGACCAGTTCCACGTCACCGCCATCGCGTTGCAGGAACGGACGAAGTTTGTCAAGCACTTCAGATACCTCATCATACATGGTGCTTTGTGCGTTTTCGCTCATTTTTTTCAACTCCTTTCCTCACTATAGTATATTACAATTGGCCACAAATTAAAATGGTCAAACAAAGCAGGTGAACCTACATGAGACCGATTATTGAATTTTGTGCCAATAATATGCATTTTGGCACAGATGAAGTCATGGATCAACTGGAAGAAAATCCAGACTATGATGTGATAGAATACGGCTGCCTCAGCAACTGCGGCCAATGTTACATGACTCCATTTGCACTGGTGAATGGCGAGCTTGTCATCACCGACAAAGTGGAGGATTTATATAACGCTATATTGGCCAAAATTGCCGAAGCCGATGCCTGGGATGAGCTGGATCTCGATTAACCGAGATGACGCTTGGACATCCAGAGCACGCCGCTTTTTAGAATACGTGGCACACGTCCCATCATGGACGTTTTGCCCATCAGCCCAAATCCAGCCTTCTTGCCGAGTGCACCGAGTGTGCCACGAAGCTTGAGTGGCTGCGGATTGGGCTTTTCGCCTTTCCAGAGGGCATGCTGAATATGGGCGATTTGTTCACCCTGTACTTCGGCAGCCTGACCGCTTGGTGCATAAGGCACGCTGGCACAGTCACCTACTACATAAACATCGGTATATTCTGGAATTTGATAATATTCGTTCAGTACGACACGACCTTGTGGATCCTTGGTCACATCGAGATCCTGTACGACTTTTACGGGCTGAATGCCGGCAGTCCAGACTACCGCATCCGTCAGAATTTCTTCATCACGGTTGAAAATGGCGTTCGGTTCAAGTCGGGAAATGGCAATATGCCCACGTGTCTCGACCTGATGTTCACCAAACCATTCATGAACATAAGCGGACAAGCGCTGCGGAAAAGCGGATAATACACGTTCACCACGGTCCAGGATGCTGATGTTCAGATCCGGTCTGCTCTCACGAAGCTCGGCAGCGATCTCGACGCCGCTCAATCCACCGCCGACGATATGCACGTTACCATAAGCTTTGACTTCGTTAAGACGAAGGTAGGTTTCCCGTGTCTTGCTAAAGCTTTGAATCGTACAGCTATATTCCTCGGCTCCCGGCGTATTGTGGAATCGGTCTGTACATCCAAGTCCAATCACGAGCTTGTCATACTCCAAAGGGTCCTGTCCTTCAAATTCAATCTGACGCTGTTCCAAGTCAATCGAAGTTACTTCTCCGTAACGATAAGTGACTTTGTCGCTGACTGGAAATTGGATACGCAGGTCATAATCGGATACGGTCCCTGCTGCGAGTGCGTAATATTCAGTTTTCAATCCTTGGAAGGGACTGCGGTCCACCAACACGATTTGTGTATCTGACGGGATCTTGCCTTCCAGAAGTTCCTTGATAATCGTGAGGCCACCGTAGCCGCCTCCGAGAATGACGAAATTTTTCATGACTCGGCTTCCTTTCTGCATCAGTCCCGTGTGAACGGGGCTGTAACCTGTGGAGCAGCTATGCAATAACATAGCTGCTCCTGTTTTTTTAATCTGGATTTGAAATGATTGAAAATAGGCATTTAAAATTACAAATATGTTTCAGCAATCTGCACCACTCCATGCCAAACGCTCCCCAGTAGAATGGAAGTCGCTTATGGGAATGATGCTCATGCTACGTGCTATTCGTACACTTGAATTTCATTGTAGAACGTATCACGTTCAACCGGAATGCGTCCAGCACCCTTAATTAACCATATAAGCTCTTTGCGGGTGAGGCCTTCAGGTGTTAGTGCGCCTGCGGCATGACTAATCCGTTCGCGAACGATAGTTCCGTGTGCATCCGAAGCACCGAATCCAAGGGCGACTTGAGTCAGCTGTGGACCGATGTTGATGAAGTATGCTTTGATATGATCGATGTTATCCAGCATCAGACGGCTGATCGCAATCGTTTTGAGATCTTCGTATGCGGAGTTACGACGCATGATGCTGGCGTTTTTGCTTTTCGGCTGCATGGAGAGCGGGATAAATACCATGAATCCGTTGGTCTCATCTTGCAGTTCGCGAATCTGTACCATATGGTTCACACGATCCTCATAAGACTCAATGGATCCATAAAGCATCGTTGTATGGGTACGCATGCCCAAATGATGAGCAGTACGGTGTACTTCCAGATAACGGTCAACGTTCGCTTTGTTTACACGCATTTTTTTGCGGTATTCATCAGACAGGATCTCAGCGCCACCGCCCGTCAGTGATTTCAGACCTGCTTTTTGCAGTTCTTGTAGTACTTCCTTGATGCTCAGTCCGCTGATGCGAGTGAAGAAATCAATCTCGGCCGCCGTGTAGGCTTTCAGCGTAACGTCCGGATATTTCTCGTTTAAAGCACGCAAGGAATCGACATAATATTGAAAAGGAACATGGTTGTTATGTCCGCCTACAATATGGAACTCGCGTACACCTGGGTGAATATGCTGTTCTACGTAATCAATCATTTCCTGACCGGACAACGTGTAAGAGCCTTCTTCGCCCTGATCTTTGCGGAAGTTACAGAAAGCACAGTGGGCTTCGCATACGTTAGTAAAATAAAGGCTCATGTTTTCAATAAAATAAACTTTCTTGCCATTCTTACGCAGGTTGGCCTCATTGGCCAATTGGCCCAAAGTCAGCAGATCATCCGTTTCATACAGATAAACGCCGTCTTCTACGGTCAGCCTTACGCCGTTCTGCACTTTCTCAACGATTTCAGCCATTTTTTTGTCTGTGAACGGTGTTACCAATGTAGACATGTTGTATCCTCCTATTCTTAACCGGAATCGAGTTGTGTGTAGGACTTACTTACAGAACTACATAGAAAAGATGCGGTCATCTGCCGCTTCTTATATGGACTAACTCTTATTTACCCGGTGCAGCCTGTGCTGCGTACGTAAAGCTGATTTTTCATCAAAATGAGTCTTGTGACTCTATATGCATTGGGGACTGCGTACAGTCTCGAAATGTGAAAAAAATTACAACTCTATATATGACCATCGCCTGAATAAGTCATGACAAAATATCGACATTTCAAAGCGATCACCTACTCATTATAAACCTCGTGTCCCGGGGGTTCAATACACTGGGAAGAAAAAGGAGTTAAGGGGGAACGCGGAAACAGGCAAAGATGACTTGAGCCCCTTGACGGGGTGGAGTATAATTTAAAGAAGAGTTAACGAAAGGTTGTTCAAAAAGTACGCTTTTGATTACGAAGGATGCCTAGCGGCATCTCAGCGTCGAATATGGGATTCAGCCGAAATAAGAAATGCTTGCGAAGTATGTTTCCTTCGGAAACATTGTAGTTGCTCACGTAGTTTTGCCTACGCTCCGCTACTCCATTTCTATCTTCATCCCATCTTCTTGGTACTGAAAAGCGCCCTTTTTGAACATGATTTTATATGAAAAAGGAGAGTGACCTGGCATGATTAGCATCAGCGAAACAGCTGCAGACAGATTGAAAGAAATGCTTGCACAGCAAGAGACACCTGGTATGTTCTTGCGTCTGGGCGTAGCACCGGGCGGTTGTACCGGATTTTCGTACGCCATGGGCTTTGATGATAAAGAGTCCGATGAGGACCTCTATATGGATATTCAGAATATGAAGGTTGTTGTAGAGAAGGAAAACCTGAAATATTTGAATGGACTGGAAATTGATTTTGAAGAATCCGGCATGTCCGGTGGTTTCACCATTCACAACCCGAACGCAGTGGCAACATGCGGCTGTGGATCATCCTTCCGGACGAGAGAAGAAGCAGGCGTACCGGATAAAGATTGTTAATAGTTGCGAATCGCGACCTCTATAGCGGATTAGTCTTGTGCTAATCACGTTATGGAGGTCTTTTTTTGCGTGGTGGTTTGGTAGTTACATATGTTGTACATATTAAGGGGACACCTGGGACGCTTTTTATATATATAGATGAAGTTGACAACTTATGTTGTAACTAATATAGTTACATTATGAGATTTAATAGAACCTAACCAAAGTCCAGCGGTATGATGTCAAGCTCCTAAATGTGTTGAATTGGAAATTCTCCTTAGGAAAAGCATCAGTAGCCGAAAAAAATGGCATCAGCAAA
>NZ_FOBD01000023.1 GCF_900109515.1 Paenibacillus sp. OK003
GGGCCCTTAGCTCAGTTGGTTAGAGCGCACCTCTGATAAGGGTGAGGCCGGTGGTTCGAGTCCACCAGGGCCCACCATATAAGTTTTAAACCACAGTGTATGGGGCCATAGCTCAGCTGGGAGAGCGCCTGCCTTGCAAGCAGGAGGTCAGCGGTTCGATCCCGCTTGGCTCCACCATTCCCTGATAGCTCAGTTGGTAGAGCACTCGACTGTTAATCGAGTTGTCACAGGTTCGAGTCCTGTTCGGGGAGCCATTAAGGCCCGTTGGTCAAGGGGTTAAGACACCTCCCTTTCACGGAGGTAACAGGGGTTCGAATCCCCTACGGGTCATAGCTATGTTTATTAGCTTAAAATGGGATGAGAATCCCAAAGGTTCGTCGGAGGATAAACTTCGTTAGCAATGGCTTCGCAGTCTCGAACGAAGTGAGAGTATCCCCTACGGGTCATATATATGGAGGCTTAGCTCAGCTGGGAGAGCATCTGCCTTACAAGCAGAGGGTCGGGGGTTCGATCCCCTCAGCCTCCACCATATAGATTTCTGAATAACGACGCGGGGTGGAGCAGCCCGGTAGCTCGTCGGGCTCATAACCCGAAGGCCGCAGGTTCAAATCCTGCCCCCGCAATTAACCTTTCTTTCAAGAAAGTGATCTGGAACCGTGGTGTAGTTGGCCTAACATGCCTGCCTGTCACGCAGGAGATCGCGGGTTCGAATCCCGTCGGTTCCGCCATTTTTACTCAAGCAACATTTTACACCGTGCCGGTGTAGCTCAACTGGTAGAGCAACTGACTTGTAATCAGTAGGTTGGGGGTTCAAGTCCTCTCGCCGGCACCATTTATTGCATTTACCTCTGAATTTATAATAGAATGTATATTGTAGTTTCAGATGGGAATACTGAGATACTCTCAGCGAATGTAAGGGATAGCTTATGGCGATCGTGGCGAAGTGGTTAACGCACCGGTTTGTGGATCCGGCATTCGGGGGTTCAATTCCCCTCGATCGCCCCATGTTTTCTTAATGGGGATTAGCCAAGCGGTAAGGCAACGGACTTTGACTCCGTCATGCATAGGTTCAAATCCTATATCCCCAGCCATTTTAGTTTTAATTTGAGTCATTAGCTCAGTTGGTAGAGCACCTGACTTTTAATCAGGGTGTCGAAGGTTCGAGCCCTTCATGACTCACCATTATATTTTGCGGTCGTGGCGGAATTGGCAGACGCGCACGGTTCAGGTCCGTGTGGGCTAACCCCCGTGGAGGTTCGAGTCCTCTCGACCGCACCAACTATTTTGCGGAAGTGGCTCAGCGGTAGAGCATCGCCTTGCCAAGGCGAGGGTCGCGGGTTCGATTCCCGTCTTCCGCTCCAATATTTGCGCCCTTAGCTCAGCTGGATAGAGCGTTTGACTACGAATCAAAAGGCCGGGAGTTCGAATCTCTCAGGGCGCGCCATTATTTTCATAAGTATCGGGATGTAGCTCAGCTTGGTAGAGCACCTGGTTTGGGACCAGGGGGTCGCATGTTCAAATCGTGTCATCCCGATTTTTATATGCGGGTGTAGTTCAATGGTAGAACTTTAGCCTTCCAAGCTAATAGCGTGGGTTCGATTCCCATCACCCGCTTCATGGTAACATCAAAGAGAGCTCTTGCTTATTGCAAGGGCTCTTTTTGATATAGTAATCTTAAATAAGAAAATAGTGGGAGGACTTATGAAAAATAAAATAGAAACGCCAAAGATTCCCCTGGAACTCGAAGACTTATCGTTAAATTTAGAAGCATGGGAGAGTAAAGAAGAAATCAAACATGGACGATTTACCAATATCTCTATTGAGAATCAGAGCGCCAGCAGGGTTTCATTCGATAAAGTGGTCTTTGAGAACGTGATCTTTAGCCAGTCCTCTCTACCGGAAGTTGAACTTACTGATGTGATTTTTGATAAATGTGATTTATCCAATATGGACTTTAACGGTTCTTTCCTCCACCGGATAGAATTTAGAAACTGTAAATTGCTTGGTACCAATTTTTCAAATAGCAGGCTCCAAAATGTAAGCTTTCAGGGCTGTGTAGCTGACCTTTCTTTATTTCGATTCTCCAAGTTTAAACAGGTGAAGTACACAGAATGTTCTCTGGTGAGTGGCGATTTCTTTCAAGCTACAGCCCAAAAACTGGAGTTTTCTGAATGCAATATAGACCAAGCTCTTTTGTCGGGTGTAAAGCTTAAGGGAGTGGACCTTAGTGACTGTAGCTTTGAAAGGTTAAATGTAGATATTGAGGATCTGGACGGGTGTATCATCTCAGATGCTCAGGCCGCCTCTTTTGTTGGGTTATTGGGCTTAATTGTGAAGTAGGTTTGATTATGCGAGTGATCTTTGTTTAATTGAAGAGATCAATGAATGTACAATATCATGCTTTCACTTAAAAAAGGAGGCGTATTATGAAAAGGGCTCTCGTTATTGGAGGAAATGGAACATTAGGCAAAGCTGTTGTTGCGAAGCTTCAGGAATATTCCGTTGAGGTCATTACAGCCGGCAGGCAATCCGGGGACTACCAGGTGGATATGACCTCGACAGAGAGTATTACAACCCTCTTTGAAACGGTGACTAATATTGATTATGTCATTGTTGCAGCAGGCCAGACCCATTATGCGAAGTTGGAGGAGCTGACCCCTGAGAACAACATGATTAGTGTGCAGGGGAAATTACTTGGTCAAGTGAACATCGTCTTGATTGGACAGCATTACATCAACGATAAGGGAAGTTTTACGCTGGTCAGTGGCATTATACAGGACCATCCTATTCTGAAGGGCGCGTCCAGTGCTATGGTTAACGGTGCAATCGATTCGTTTGCCAAAGCAGCAGCGTATGAGTTACCGCGAGGTATACGTCTGAATTCGGTTAGTCCTAACCTGTTTGTTGAATCCGCAGAGAAATATAAGGGTGTGTTTATCGGATTTAATCCGGTGCCGGTGGAGCGGGTCACCAATACGTTTATCCAGAGTGCCCTTGGGATCGAAACAGCCCAAACCTTTAAAATATACTAACTGTAAGGAATATTAAATAAAGGAGATCGACAGAAAGTTCCTGTTGATCTCCTTTTGTTTTGGATGAAAAGGGATGTAGGCTTGAATGGGCAGATAAATCAAGCTTATCGTTGTATTAAGTGATACGGTCAATGAAGGGTAACGGGCATGTTCCGTTTCGTTTCATTAATAACAAAGATATGCCCATTTTCCCCGTTGTCCCATAAACCGCTAGATACCATACTTAGACTCATACGTATGGATAGCCACAACCAATTAGTATCTTTCCAAGATAAGCTGAGTTTTCAGGCCATCGGCAGGAATGAGCCAGTTTTTGTTTTCCAGCACTTGCATCAGTTGAGTACGCAGTCCAGAAACAGCTGTAGAATCTGCTGTTTTGAAAGAGATCTCAACGATATTCTCTACACCTGTGCCTGCTGCGTTGCGAATTGGCCATACTTCAAGGGTGAGTTCCTGTCCATTCCATGTGCCTTCATAACGTTGGAACGTTACCGGGCCGTAGGCACGGGATGCCGTGAGTTGTTGTTTACCCCAGTTGGAGGAGGACCAGTTTTTTAATTTGCCAGGCAGCTTGTCCAATAACATGCTCAAGGCTTCCTGCTGTGATGGAAGTTGTACGCCTGTAGCGTTGGTATCCACCTTTTTCGTGTTGGAGAAGCTCAATGTTTGTTTGCCATATCCCCAGTCAATTTCAGCCTCGTAGTTATCATCTGACGCATTAAATCCCTCTTGGTTAGCCAGAGTCAACGCCGCATTAACATCACCATTGATGACAGGATAGCGCTTTTTATAAGTCAGTTCATAATTGTTCTTGTCATCCTTCTTCCGAAAACGGACATCCCATCCTGCTTGATTCAGATTGAGTGCGTTAGTGTCGAAATACTCTGCGCTAATGTTTCTTGCTGTGGCGTTCAAGCCAAGTGTCTGAATGACTTCACTGCGTGGTGTCCCATCTGTGTTCAAAACCAGCTCCGGCTTAGCCAGGAACTTCACTTCATAAGCAGGAACGGCGTTGGCTGCTGCAGAAGCCTGCGGTGCTTCCAGAAACGTCAGTCCACTTCCCAATGTCACGATGCTCAGCATGAATGAGGCGGTTACCTTTTTCCATTTTTTCAAAACCAATCACTCCCTAGGCTGGATTAACGTACAGACCCACTTTATCGTCCGAGTATATGAAAGCGATTAAATAGAAGGACTCGTTGCGTTAACCCTGCATAGATTTGATGAATGCCAAGCGATAATTTATATGGGATTGCGGGATCATGAATTAAAAAGAGAGAGGCTGTGGCTCATGTCCCGCAGTACTTCCTTGAAGCGGTTGACCTGGACGGAAGGATGACGATCCTTGTTGTGGACGGTGTAAATATGCCGCGGAGCCTGCTCACCTGGAATGGGTAGGACCTTGATCAGTCCGTGCTGCTCTTCCCACTGTACGGCCATTCGTGACATGAACGAGATATGACCGCCGAGTAGAACCAACTGTTTGATCGCTTCCAGAGAGTCCATCTCAACGGTGCTTCGCAGACGTATATCATGTTGCTCCAGCCATTGGTTCGTTAAACGTCGAGTGCTGGATTCATCCCCATGCAGTGCAAAAGGAACCTGTGACATATGCTCAGGTTTCAGCACATCCCTCTGAGCCAAGGCATGCTGTGGAGAGCAGATTAATACCAGATCGTCTTCACACAACGTCTCTGCTTGCAGCACCGGCCCTACAAACGGCTCGGAAGAGATCACACCCAGATCAATCTGGTGACGGATCAACATTTCGCGAATAACGGGTGAAGGTTTGACCGATAACATAATTCGAATACCGGGGAATTCCTGAGAAAATGCATTCAAAATAGGTGGCAGCAGATACGTGGCTGGTACATAGCTCGCTCCAATGTGCAGGGTGCCCCGATAGAGGCTGTCATATTCCTGTACTACTCTGCGCGCCTCCTGGGTCAGGGCATTGATTTTGACGGAATAGTGTAAAAGGGCTTGTCCAGCCTCGGTGAGAAATGTCTTTCCACTACGCGATTCGAATAATCGCACCCCCATCTCTTCCTCCAGAGACTTCATATGAAAGGTAACAGTAGGCTGCTTGATGCCGAGAAGCTCGGCCACGCTTGTCATATGATGATGCTTATCAATGAGTTCAACAATTTGAAGTTTAATCAGGTTCAACGAATCCAACACTCCTCTCACTTATACAGGGCCTCCATAATATAAGATGAATTAATGCTTTTTTTCATAAAGACGGAGAGTACAGGACCAATCTGAAGAAGCGGAGCGTTCGCCTTTATCCCCTGATTTCTCCCTTTGTAAAGGGAATCAAGGAAATCTGGGGATAACAGCGATCGGAAGATGGTGCTGTAATCGGAGTAGCAAAATGAAAAATTCATTTTAATCACCTTATATAGATTTAATCTATGAAGATCAACAGAATTCATCTAAAAAGTTAATTCCAATTTTACATTTCTAACATACAACTCGCGAAAGCGGACGTTAGACTGAGAACAGTACAAGAAGACAGGCAGGGATGCTTATGAAAATGGAAATTAGGGGAATTCAAAAATCATTCAATCGTACTCCCGCGCTGCTGCCCACGGATTTAACACTTCAGCATGGACAGTTTACGACGCTGCTCGGCCCATCCGGCTGTGGTAAAACGACGTTGCTGCGCATGCTGGCGGGGCTGGAGCAACCGGATGCGGGAGAAATCGTCGCGGATGGCAAGAGTTTCTACTCGGCGACGAAGCGAATAGATGTACCGACACATAAGCGTAATCTGGGCATGGTGTTTCAGGATTTTGCATTATGGCCGCATATGACTGTATACGAAAATGTGGCGTTCGGCTTGAAAGCCGGAAAGCAAAAATTGGATCTGCGCCAGAAGGTGACCGAAGCACTAAGCATGGTTCGCCTGCAAGGCATGGAGGATCGTTATCCTCATCAGCTGTCGGGAGGACAGCAGCAACGGGTTGCTTTTGCCAGAGCGGTAGCAGTAAGACCGGGGATTATCCTGTTCGATGAGCCACTAAGTGCACTGGATGCCGTGCTGCGAGAAGAGATGCGAATTGAGATGATGTCATTGGTACGGGATATGGGACTTACAGCGTTGTACGTCACCCATGATCAGGTTGAGGCGATGTCGATGTCCGATGAGATTGTGGTGATGGAGAAGGGGCGGATACTGCAAAAGGGAACCCCGGAAACGATCTACGCATCGCCAAGCGATCCCTTTGTTGCTTCGTTTATCGGAAAGTCCAACTGGCTTACGCCTAATCAGTCCATGGTGAGACCGGAACATGTCTCCTGGAGCAAAACAGGTCATGACGATCTGGGTTATCAGGCGGTAGTGCTCAGCGTCAGTTATGTAGGAGAGCGTTATGAAATTCGGGTGCAGATGGAGGGACTGGGTGTATGGACAGCCTACCTTGATCGAAGAGTACGCGTAGGGGAGAAGGTTCAGCTCTATGTAGCCCCGGAGCGGATCTGCAGAATGAATGGACAAGACACTCCGATTGTGAAGCCGAGAGAGTTCATCGCAGCAGCCAACTGATCATGATGAGCATACAGCGTGAGTTTGCAGAAATGTGAATACAAATATAATCAGAAACCAAGGGAGATGGAATGAAAATGTTGGGTATGAAAACACGGAAAAGAAGCGCAATGCTGTTATTATCAGCGGTAATGAGCATCAGTTTGTTCGGATGCAGCACAGGTAATTCAACTACCGGGAATGCGGGTCAAGCTGCTGGGGAAGGCAGTGCGGCTACTGCATCGGCGGAAACAACAAAACCAGCCGGCGGTAAGCTGGTATTGTACAGTGCAGGACCTCAGAAGCTGGCGGATAATATCATCAGCGGATTTACAGCCAAGACGGGCATTGAAGTGGAGATGTTCCAGGGTACGACAGGCAAAATTCTGGCTCGCATGGAAGCTGAGAAATCCAATCCGGTAGCGGACGTGGTTATTCTAGCCTCCCTGCCTTCAGCACAAGCACTGAAAGCAGATGGTCTGACACTCCCATATCCTGATGCGGAGAATGCAGACAAGCTGAACAAGGACTGGTCAGATGCCGACGGCAACTATTTTAGCTCCAGTGCTTCGGCACTTGGAATTGTCTACAATACGAAGCTGGTGTCCACGCCACCTACCAGTTGGGCTGAGCTGGCAACACCCGCCTGGAAAGATGTTGTGAACATTCCTGATCCTACACTGTCCGGTTCTGCACTGGACTTCATTACGGGATACCTGAGTGTGAATGGAGATAAGGGCTGGGACTTGCTGGAAAGCTACAAAGCGAATGGTGTTGCGATGGCAGGAGCGAATCAGGAAGCACTTGACCCGGTTATTACTGGAGCGAAGAGCATCGTAGCAGCAGGTGTGGACTACATGGCGTATTCCTCCAAAGCCAAAGGTGAACCGCTGGACATCGTATATCCAGAGGAAGGGACTGTAATCAGTCCAAGACCGGCAGCGATTCTGAAATCGAGTCAGAATGTGGAGAATGCCAAGGCGTTTATCGACTACCTGTTGTCTGATGAGGCACAAAAGCTCGTTGCAGATGCTTACCTGATTCCGGGTCGTGAAGACATCGAGGCGACTAACCGGGCAAATCTGAAAGATATCCCGCAGCTTAAAGTGGATTGGAACTGGATGAGTGAACACGGAGATGAGACAGCGGCACGTTTCTCCGAGACTTTTAAATAAGCATAGTGTTATGACCTAACGATTGAGTAACTAGAGCAACTAGAGTGAAGAGACGATTGTTTTGTGGAAGTCATGTGAGGTGAAATCGTAGTGAAACCTGGTGTAATAGACAACAACCGTATTTTTCGGAGAGTGGGCGTGTTTCTGGCCCTCTTTCTGCTGACGATAAGCATTGGTGTACCGCTCTTGCTGATTTTCTGGGAAAGTGTGTATCCAGACGGGCAGTGGGATTGGATGGCTCCGATTCGGACCATTACCGGGCAGCATTTATCCGGGGTGCTGCTGAATTCCGTCTGGCTGGGGATCTGCGTGGTAGCTGTAACAACGCTGCTGGCATTGCCACTGGCGTGGATGATGGCGAAGACCCGCATGGGTCATCATCGCTGGGTGGACGTAATCCTGATGATTCCGTTCATGACCCCGCCGTATATCGGCTCCATGGGATGGATTCTGTTTATGCAAAAAGGGGGATACCTGCAGCAATGGGTGCCCTCCGCTGCGAGCTGGAGTGAGTTGTTCTTCAGCTTCTGGGGCATGGTGCTCATTATGAGCCTGCATCTGTTCCCTTTCCTATATCTATTGCTTCGGGATGCCATCATTCGCATTGGAGGCAACCTAGAAGAAGCGGGAGCGGTGCACGGGGGACGTGCGGGATATCGATTCAGACGCATTATTTTGCCACTGCTGTTGTCTTCCTATGGCATGGGGATCATGCTCGTCTTTGTCAAAACGATTGCGGAATTCGGAACACCGGCCACCTTCGGGCGCCGTATCGGTTATTATGTCATGACATCTGAGATTCACAAGTATATCTCCAGTTGGCCGATTGATTTTGGCAAGGCAACCTCGCTTGCATCGGTGCTGCTGTCGGTCTGTCTGGTGATGTGGTACATGCAGTCTGCCATGAGTCGGAAGTTCACGTACCGTCTGGTAGGGGGCAAAGGGCAGCGATCCAAACGATACTCCCTACGCGGCGGAGCGGGTTGGTTGTGTGGGTTGTATCTCGCGTTGCTGCTGATTCTGTCGGTGGGCATTCCGTATTTCTCCATTATTGCTGCTTCGACCATGAAGCTGCGCGGCGCGGGATTGTCCTTCGACAATCTGACGCTGGATCATTACCGGGAATTGCTGTCCTGGGGATCGGTCAGTATGAAAGCAATCGGGAACAGTCTGGGGCTTTCACTGGTAGCTTCGACGGTTGCGGTTATTATCGGTACAGGTTTTGCACTGACGATTGGTAAATCGTCTTCCTTTATGCAGCGTGTCATTGACCTGTTCAGTCTGCTGCCGAATACGGTGCCTGGCATTGTCATGGTGGTGGGTCTCATCCTGTTCTGGAATTCACCATGGATGCCGTTCACCCTGTACAACTCGTACGGAATGGTTGTTCTGACGTATGTGGTGCTCTTCCTGCCGTACACGGTGCAGTATGTCAAATCAAGCTTCACCCAGATCGACGGAACGTTGTTCCAGGCGGGTCAGGTCTTTGGCGGAAGACCGTTGTATATTCTGCGGCGCATTCTTCTACCACTGATCATTCCCGGCATGTTGGCCGGGTGGATGATGACATTCACCATTGCCACCCGGGAGCTGGTGGGATCACTGTTGATTTTGCCTCCATCGATGCAGACATCGGCTACGTATATTTTTGCTCAATTTGAACAAGGTCAGGTTTCATTGGGAATGGCGATGGCCGTGGTTACTGTCGTTATGACGGTACTGATGTTGCTCGGCATTGAAGTTCTGAATTCGAAGAGAAAGTGGAATGCATCATGATCAAACTGAAGGTATGGGGCGGCGCCGGGGAACACGGGCGCTCTGCCTATCTCCTTAGAGGGAGCAGGGTTCAACTTTTGCTGGATTGTGGCGTGAAAAAAGAAGGAGCCGGCGAGTATCCATTGATTGAACCGGAAATCGTTAAAGAGCTTGATGTGGTTCTGCTGTCTCACGCCCATGAGGATCATTCTGTTGCTATTCCGTTGCTCTATAGGATGGGATATCAGGGTGAAGTATGGACGACGCGGGAAACCAGAGAGCAATCGGATACCTACTTCAGAGCTTGGCGAAGAAATATGGAGAGGGCAGGACACACCCTCCCATACGAAGAAGGTGATGAACAATTGATTCGCTACCGATTTCTGGAGGACGAAGCCGAAGGTGGAACCTGGTTTGAAATGGTCCCTGGCGTTTCGGTGGTGTGGGGGCGCAGTGGACACCTTGCAGGATCGGTATGGTTCGGGCTGGAAATGGAGGATAAGCGGATATTTTATTCCGGTGATTATACCTCCGAATCCATGCTTTTGCAGGAGGATTGTCCAGCGGATGTATTCTGGCAGACAAGGGTACCACGTAGCAGGCGTGGATTCGATACTCCGGTTATTCAACGTTGGAAAACGGATATACGAACTGCCGTGAATGATGGGCATGTCTTGGCAGGAGAGCCATCCGCATCGCAGACTCTCCCCTTTGCTGCATCCGAAGGGGTATTACGATCCCATGTATCAGCAGGGAGAACTGTGGAGCAAGGGGATTCCTATGCCGTATCCAAGGGAGTCGAAATGAACCAAGCATCTTCATCCGGCCTGCTCGATTTGGTGATTATGGATGCTGCCTATGGAACAGATCGCGATACGCAGGCCAACAAGCTGGAACAGCTGGAACAGGCCATTCAGGAGACGATTGTTCGGGGTGGAAAGGTGCTAATGCCTATGCCCTCAGTGGGTCGGGGTCAGGAAATCATGCTGTGGGCACAGCAGCAGTTCCCGGACGTTCCAATTGTAGTGGAACAAGGGCTGGTGGACGGTCTGAAGCAGCTTTTGCGTGCGCCATATTGGCTAAAGGAAGAGGGCGCCGAAGAACAGGTAGTGGGTTCTGTGAAGGAAGCGATTGGGCGTTTTCTGAGGGGTCATGGATGGAAGATGCCTGTGACAAAGGAAGAGCGAGAGCGGCTACTGCATCAACATGCTGCCTCTTTGTGGTTCATTCCGGACGGAATGATGCAGTCCTCTCTTGCTCGCTGGTACTATAGCCAGTTTGCGGACGATGAACATAATCTGGTACTGCTCACGGGGCATGTCTCTGCTGGGACCTATGCTTACAGGCTGTTGCAGAATCCTGCGAAACACGGAGCGTGCGAGGTACGGAAAATTCGTTATAAGGTGCATCAGGGATGGAAGGATGTCGAGAGAATGCTGCATCAGATTCCTGCGAGGCATACGGTACTTGTGCATGCGGAACGGGCAGAGACGGATAAACTGAGAGAAGGCTTGCTCAGAGAAAAATCGGCTTCGGGGAAAGGGATTTTGCATTCGCTATCTCCTGGAGATGAGCTGTATCTGTAAGTTGAATTGGATAAAGATTGGATCTTTGTAGGACGTCCCTGGGGACGTCTTTTTGAATGTGGATTTTTAATAAAAAAAAGCATGATGAGAAGTTATGCTTCTCATCATGCATGGGAGATGATTCAAGGGGAGAATCATCTGGAAATCATCCGGTGTCTTTTAAAATTAGATTAGGGCTCGCGCTGAATAGGATGCTCCAGCTCTGAGTGGCCCATCAAGCTATCCACGGCTTCACCGTCTACCAATATATCAATACTTTCGACTTCATCATATTGAAACATTGTCTGGGTCAGTGCATCCAATGCAAGCAGCTCGCCACTGGTTCCCAATTTGGCCTCATCCGGAATATGAACATCCAAAGTGACTTTGCCCTCACCGTACTGTAGGGAGAGCAATTCGACTTTTTCCCAGAGGGATACGAGCTCCGAATCGGTATTGTTTTGTAAAGCTTCAAATGTTTTTTTGTATTTCTCGGAATCGTCTTTGTATTCAATTTCCTGCTCTTTTTTCTCAAGTTCCAGTACCTGGGCGTCTGCGAAATACACTTCAACCGCTTGTGTGTTCATTGTGCCCAGATCCACCTTTGTTTCGGATGGGTTTGGTGACTGTCCCCCCTGAACAGCAGGTTCGGCCGATCCGGATTCACTGACTGGCTTCTGAGCACAACCAATGCCAACTATCATTAAGAAGCATAAGACGAGTGCACATCCCAATTTCGTTTTCAATGGATCACATCCTCCAGCATATTTACATCATTTTTTATTATTTAATTTATACCCAGATATTCCTTAATCCCATCTGCTATCGCTTGCGCGGCTTTCATCTGAACGACATCGGACGACATCAGTTCTTCATCTATAACATTACTCAGGAATCCCACTTCCAAAAGTACTGCAGCCATGGTCGTATCTCTGATCACTTCCAAGTTGCCATTTTTCACACCGCGGTCTTTGAGTCCCATGGCTTTAACTAAACGTTGATGAATAATATTGGCTAATTCCTTGCTGCTGCTGCGTTGATAGTAGAACGTCTCTGTACCTGTCGCCTGGGGCGAGGACTCCACATTATTGCCATGGATAGATACAAATACATCCGCATTTAATTGATTGGCGAGTCGAACACGCTCCGGGCGAGTGGGATAAGTATCCCCGTCACGAGTCATCACCAATTCGATATCCGGTTCATTGAGAAGCAATGCTTGTACTTTGAGAGCTAATGCCAGATTGTATTCTTTCTCGGGTTTGTTGGTAATGCTGGTTGTGCCTGGATCTTTACCCCCATGGCCTGGGTCGATGACAACGACCTTGCGTCCTGAATCGCCTACAGGAGTTACAGGAACGGGTGTGACATTATCTCCCGAAACATTCAGATCGATAATTAGTTTATCGGCAATGATGTTCTGGCTGTACTGTACATCCTTCACCTGATTCAATTCAACGACAATTCGAACTTGACCAGGGTCTTGTTTAAAAAGAGAATATCTAACTTCCGTTACATTGGGGTATGCGTCCACATCCAATTTGCCATTCATGTTTTGATTCAACGGTTGCGGTAGATCACCAAACACTGCTCCGGGCAGATCCACGACCAATCGATCGGGATTCTTCAAAGTCGTCATCACGGGTTTGGATTCGCCATCCATAGACACGACGAGCTGATTGTTGGCAAATTGGATATCGGTAACATGTGTTAGTGCTGCTGGGTTACCGTTTCCTGAACCATCGCTCGGCTCAACATTGGGCACTTTACTGGTGTCGGTGTTGATTAAGTATACAATCTTCTCCTTGTTGTTCCATTTCACGTTGAGACCCATTTGTTCACTGACAAATCGAATGGGTACCACCGTGGTGTTATTTAAAATGAGTGGGGCTGTGTTCAAGGTAACTTGCTTGTCAGCAACCACGGCTTGCTTTTGATCAACGGTTAAAGAAATCGTCTTGTCATTTTGCTGGATCTTTACATTACGTGTATGTTGATTCCAATCCACTTTGAATTTCAAATTTTCGGCAACAACACGAATCGGAATCATAACATTCTTATTCACGATGGTCACCTGAACGTCACTTGGGAGGATTAATTCCTCGCCGTCCAAGAAGATTTTCGACGTGCTTGCAGCGGCATTCCCCTGATGAGGGAGTAAAACCAGCAAGAACAGACTCAAAAACAGGAGTAAAATCGTTTTTTTCATTATTTGCACCTCTACTATTTATCGTTACTGTGTGGGATACTTATCCAGCTTGAACCATTCGGCAAACTCATTACGGCTAATTTTCTTAACAGGCTTCACCTTGTTACTCTCTGTGCTGTACCTATAAAGTATCATCTGATCAGATGGGTACTCACTGATGTAATCCAGTATTTTTCCGTTTTTTTGCCACAGAATCAGATTGGTACTAATATAATTGGTTGCCCTTGGCAGGTATATAAAGCTCTCTTTCTGAACATTGTAGATGGCTAGTGAGCTCTTGGAGGGATCTCCGTAAGAGAAAGCTATCTGATCTTCGTTGGGTGCCCAGCTATAGGTGGCAATGGTTTCTATGTTTTTCTTGCCTGCTTGTTTCAATTGTTCATTTAATTCCGTCACGTCACCCGTTTGAAGGTTAAGCAGCATCAGCGTGTTTCCTGAGCTACGTTTTGCGTTTACAGCAAGCCATGTATTGGAGTTGGAGGCAACAACACTTGTGATATCGAGCCAATTGTCCTCCAGATTACTCGTTTCAATTGTATGTTTCTGATCCCCCTTGGAGACGACAATGGATTGAATGACGTTTTGTTCAAATGTGGGCATACCTTCCAGCTTCACTGTAGTAGCGGTTAAAGTAATATTTCCTCCTTTCCAGATGATTTTGTTGGTGCTGTTGTTCCTTTTAAACGGTTTGATGCTTGAATAAATGGAAGGAGTTACAGAAGGCGCATTAACGGAACGTTGTGAAATTTGTTCTGGTGTGGCTGGTCTGGTACCAACTATGAATGACGATGTAGTCGTCAATCCCCCCAGTAATAAAACAGTTGAAAACCAAATAGCAGCGTTGTTCATCTGGGTATCTCCTTCCGCTGGTGACAGTTTATAACCCTCAACATGTCGATTCCAAAATATACCTTCGTTATATAAACGGTAAAATTGTAAAAATGTTTCTTTTTTGATCGTTATTTATCTATTTTTATTCAATTGAAAAATATTTACACTAGTCACTACGCGGTCAGAACAACCTTCCGATCGCTGTTATCCCCAGATTTTTTCGATTCCTTTTAGAAAGGGAAAATCCGGGGATAAAGGCGAACGCTTTGCTTCTTCAGGTTATTTCTGCCCTCTCCGTTATCGTGTGAATTGTTTAGTTTAGTCTAAATATTCATATTACAAAAAACATCTTGTGAGCATTCCAGTTCGGACAAAGAATCGCTATGGTTGGAAGGGTGTAATTAAATTTCATAAAATATTTGACTTGTAAAATTTTATATCATATACTTGGTGAAATTATGGCAGGATGACGTGTTCATCGGGGCTGGCGGGAGGTTGTGAATGGATGGATACAGGCAGCTATCCGATGTGGGAGCAATATCGCGTGAAACGGGAGCATTACATCATTGGACTGATGTCAGGCACGTCCCTCGACGGGACGGATGCGGCATTGGTGCGTATTCTGACAGATGACAGCGGGGCATTGCAAAAGATCGATCTGGTTGACTTCGTCTGCGTACCTTACTCCAATGAATTGAGAGAAGTGCTGATTCGACTATGTTCACCGGAGACGGCACGTGTGGATGAGCTGACGGCTGCACATTTTGGCGTATCGGAGTGGTATGCTCACAGTGTCAGTGAGCTTATTCGATCCTCAGGAATCTCATCCGGGCAGGTGGATGCGATCAGCATGCACGGACAGACCGTATGGCACGCACCTGTAGCTTCGGCTTTTCCAGGGCCAGTAGGCGAGAGTCTTCCAGTGGTGTCCACGTTGCAGATTGGCGAAAGCGCCGTTGTACGTGAACGAACGGGCCTGCCAGTGATCGGCAATTTGCGGGCACGGGATATGGCGGCTGGCGGGGAGGGGGCGCCCCTTACCCCTTACGCCGATGCGTTGATGTTCCGCAGCCCGGAGGAAGGACGACTGGTGCAAAATATCGGCGGTATTGGCAACGTTACGGTGCTGCCATCAGCGTCTTCTAATGAAGGTATCTCGGCTTTTGATACGGGACCTGGCAATATGGTGATGGACGCGATCGTACGCCAGGCGACGGGAGGGCGGCAGCACTATGATCCGAATGGAAGCATCGCCGCACAAGGAAAGTTCAATCAGGATCTGGTAGATCTGTGTTTGGACGATACCTATTTCAAAAGGCTGCCTCCCAAGAGCACCGGACGTGAAGTGTACGGTGCGGCATATGCAGCACGCTTGATGGAGATGGCCGCAGCGCGTTCCTTATCCCTTGAAGATACGCTGGCTACTGCCACCTGTCTGACCGCGGAGACGATCGTGCGAGCAGTGAAGGATTTTATCCTGCCCAAGGTGCACATCTCGGCCATGCTCGCCTGCGGTGGTGGCACTTCCAATGCCACGTTAATGGAGATGATCCGTCAGAGACTCCCGGAAGACATCCGTTTGGAGCGAACAGCGGACTATGGTATACCGGATGATGCCCGTGAAGCGATTGGATTTGCCCTCCTTGGCCATGAGGCACTCATGGGCAGAACGAACACGCTCCCGGCAGTAACCGGCGCAAAACACGCCGTCATATCGGGCAACCTGACACTGTAGTGCAGCAAGGCTTTTGAATGAGTTGCATATGCAAGGGCGTGTAATCAATTAGACTCTATTGGAATTATAGGATAAAATGCTTGTACATGAAGGCAGTACGGAAAGGAGGAGCGGATGGAAGGCATGAAAGGTGGACTTGTACGTTTACGCGCATTAATGGATGACTTGACTCCGTCAGAACGGAAGATCGGAGCTTACATTCTCGATCATCCTCAAGAGACGGTTCAGTCCTCGGTGGCACAGCTGTCTGAACGGAGCGGTGGCAGCCCGGCTGCCATTATCCGTCTCTGCAAATCACTGGGTGTAACGGGTTTTCAGGAGCTGAAGCTGAAGATTGCCGGAGATTTGCAGACAGGTGAACAATACCAATATACGGAGATTCGTCCCCAGGACTCCATGGAGAGCATTATTCAGCATGTGTCCGCAAACAATATTCAATCGGTGAAGGATACCGTTCATATTTTGGACCCGCGTCTGGTGGAAAAGGCAGTGGATGTGCTCCATCGGGCGAATCGGATCTTTTTCTACGGGGTGGGGGCCTCCAACCTGATTGCGCTGGATGCACACTACAAGTTCATGCGAATCAATCGCACCAGCTTTTCGTTCGCCGATCCGCATATGCAGATTTCGTCCGCCACGACGCTTCGCGAAGATGATGCGGTGGTATGCATCTCGTATTCAGGGGAGACTTCGAACGTGATTTCCTGTCTGAAGCATGCTCGTGAAGGCGGCGCTGCAACGATTAGCATTACCAAGTGGGGGAGCAATACGCTCAGCAGTCTGGCGGATGTGCCCCTGATGATTACTTCCACCGAAAGCGATATCCGAAGCGGAGCAACTTCGTCACGGATTGCACAGCTAAACGTAATCGACATTTTGTATCTGGCGATTGCCAGCCGCGACTACAACCAGTCGGTGGAGTATTTGGAGAAGAGCCGGCAGGCTATTCTGGAGCATAAGTGAAGTAGAACCTATGAATCCCTTTCTGTTTACACAGGAAGGGATTTTTTTGACGGATTATATCCGTTTTTATAATAAAAAAATTATAAAAAAAGCCCAGACTAATGTCGGGCTCCTCTCTTTCAACCTCTAGAAATACCCCTGTACGGCTCAGGAAGGCCCCACAATGGCGGCGCGGACAAATCCGTCAGCCAGATCCAGTCTTCGCTGAGCTTCCACGGCGTCCACGCCTGCCATCAGCATGACGATTGCCGTTTTTACATGACCGTCTGCACCGGCAAAAGCCTGTTCAATGTCCGCTTCGTTCGCTCCGGTTGCCAGATGGATCATGCGTTTGGCCCGATGGACAAGTTTTTCATTCGAAGGGTTCAGATCGACCATGAAATTACGGTAAACCTTGCCCAGACGAATCATAGCAGTAGTGGTGAGCATGTTCAGAATCATTTTCTGGGCGCTGCCGGCCTTCATACGTGTTGAACCCATGACAACCTCTGGGCCGACAACAGCCTCGATGCTCACATCAGCCAAAAGGGTCATCGGCGTACCTGCGTTGTTACTCAGGCTGATCACCGTAGCTCCGATCTCTTTGGCGTGTCTCATCGCACCCAGCACATACGGCGTCCGGCCACTGGCTGCAATGCCAACCACGACATCGTTTTCGTCTATTCCATGTTCATCAAGGTCTGCGGCTCCCAATTCCTCGCTATCCTCAGCACCTTCAACCGGGTCCTTCACTGCCCTGAATCCTCCTGCAATAATACCCTGCACCATGGAGGGAGGGGTTCCGTAAGTAGGAGGGCATTCCGAAGCGTCAAGTATTCCCAATCGTCCACTGGTACCTGCACCTACATAAAATAGCCTGCCGCCAGATTGAAAGGCCTCCAAGATCAGGTCCGCCGCTTGGGCAATGACCGGAATCAGGGGCTGAATGAGCTCCGCAATCCGTTGATCTTCCTTATTAATTAGCTCCATAATTTCTGCCGAAGGCAATTCATCTATATGATCCGTTAGTGGATTGGGTTGTTCCGTTAGTAGTGAGTTCAGCATGTGATTCATCCGTGTGGCCTCCTTCTCTCTTTTAAAGTGATTCGTTCAGGGAACAACGTTTTCTTGCGAGTTGTGCTGCACCAATCGCTGGAGCAGGGGCATCTTCACGATATACAAAGTCCAACTCTTCATAATATCCCGATAACTTCTGGATAAATGTAGTTCGGAAAAGCGCAGCGTATCGAAACAATGATCCGGACAGGACAACCTGAGTGGATGCAAATTCGGGATGACGGGCAATCAGCGCCTTGGCGGTATCCGCCAATTGTGCGGCCTCATCGATGATCAGTGCCCGCGCGGCCTCATCCCCGGATTCAGCTGCTTCTATAGCAAGGCGGGCGATGGATGCGGTCTCGGTTTTACCCCAGTCTGTCTGGTACACCCGTGTCTTTAGCTCCGAGATATCCTGAAGTTTTAGTTGCTTTAGAAGAAGCGGGGTTAAAAGGGTGGGAGGGAGAACACCGTCATAGCTCTGCATCACCACTTGGAGTGCACGCTGCCCAATACGATAGCCGCTCCCCTCATCTCCGAGCAGATGACCCCAGCCTCCTGCACGGTATTGCTCTCCTTTCAGCGTAAACCCGTACACGATGGACCCTGTTCCAGAGATGCACAATACACCGTGAGTATGTCCGAGAGTGGCCATCAGAGCAATCTCTCCTTCGGATACAACCCAGACTGGACAGCCCTCTGATCCCCGTCGATTGCGGCTCTTCATATAGTTATTTACTGTGTCGGCTATAAGTTGCCGTTCTTGGATCGTATCTACACCTGACATGCCGAGGCATATACCTTCACAATTTGTCGATAAATCACTTTTTAGATTAAATAGCTGTTCCAGCACTCGTTGCAGTTCGGAAAGGGCCTGTTCCAGTGGTACGCTGTGAGGATTCGTGGGACCGCCGCTGAGCCGGGCGAGAATTTCGCCAGATTCAGAAATGATTGCTGCATCAGTATTGGTACCGCCTCCATCTACGCCTACATATACTCGCAAAGTGGCTCACCTCGTTTGCTTGAGTTTTCTTTTCACATAGTATAGAGGCATAAAATGAAAAAGTAAAATTAAATTTTATAATAAAAAATAATGTTGAATTTTTATTTCATAGCTCATATAATGAACTCAATCTACAATTTTGGAAGGAATTAATACTGTTAATGTCAACTAAGTTGACGTTAATATTGCATTTAAGAGATTAATCCTGCGTACGTTCAGGTCTAATCCATAAGGGAGGTGCATTTTCCTTACTGCCACGCTCAATAATCTGTTAAGTCGTTTAAGGATGGATGATTTCAAAAGGGGTAGCATGGTTAGGCAATGCAATTATCGGGAGACGACACGCGAAGGAGATGAAGGGATGAAAAAGAAGGGTCTGGTATGGGCAATGTTGTTGATGATGGTCTGGGTTACTGCCTGCGGGAATAGCGGGGGTGATGCTTCAGATGATCCCAATGCGGAAGATACGGTGACCGTATGGACTTATCCAGTACATGGGACATATGAAGATGAACTGAAGGATCTGATCGTTGATTTCAATAAAGAACACCCGAACATTACCGTGAAGACGGAAATGCTCTCCTGGGCGGAAGGGCCCAAAAAATTCGATGTCGCTTTGAACGCGGGCAACCCGCCGGATCTTTACTTTCATAGTGTAGACGGCACATATGTGAATACGGGATTGGCACTTGAGCTGGACAGCTACCTGACACCTGAGATCAAGGATGACTATCTGCCAGGTACGCTTGAATTAGGCCAGATCCAAGGGAAACAGTACGGAATGCCGTTGTATCAATTCCAATGGGCATGGGGTGGCAACAAACGCATTCTCGAGGAATCGGGTATTGACTGGAAATCCATTCAGCAAAATGGCTGGACTTGGTCCGAATTCAACGCTGCCGCAGCCAAGCTGACCAAAACGCTGGATAGCGGGGCTAAACAATATGCACTGGTTACCGACGGAACCTCGCTTGATTTCATTGAAATGTTGTCCCGAAACAACGGCATGATTGACGTTCTCGATAAAGCTGGCACATTCCAATGGAATGATGGCCGCATTCTGGATACTCTCTCTTTTATCAAAAATCTGATGGATCAAGGTTATATGCCGAAGGAAACGGCTGCTCTTGCTCCAGCAAAACGGACGGATATGTTCTACGCGGGTGAAACGGCGATCATCTCTAAAGCGATTCCTTATTATGATGTGATGATCCAGAACCGCAACAAGGATATTGATGACGGCAAGGTACAAGGGGAGAAAATTGATTTTGTCCTGCTGCCTGTACCGCATAATGATGATCAACCTGCGGCAACAACGATGGGTGGCGAAGGGTATGTAGCCTTCAAACAGAAGAAGGACAAAGGTGAACAGCATGCCAAAAATACGTTGCTGGTTATGGAGGCACTCAGTGGTGCCAAAGCAGGGAACTCGGCCAATGAACTGGCGCTTCCATTCGTAAGACAATCCCAGGTGGATCTGTTTAAAGGAAAAGAACTTGGTCAACCGGATAATCTGGCTGCTGCAAAAGTCATGGCAGAGAATATAGCTATGCCGGTTGTATTGGAACTGGATATCGACAAAGCATCACAGCAAAAACAATTCAAGGAACAAGTTGTGAAGCCTAACATTCAGGCGCTGTTCTCGGGTGAGAAGACACCGGAGCAGATCGCAGAAGACTTCAAGAACAAAGGCCAGCAGATGTTTGGACAATAACTCGGACCATACAACATAACGCAAAACCACACTGATTAGGAGAGGAGGATTCGCCATGCAGACCGCCCTTGCGCCAAAACCGTCTGTGCCCCGGACTTCCCGGGTTGCCCGGTTTTGGCGAGACTACGGGTGGGCGTATTTGTTTATATTGGCGCCTGTCCTGCTGTTTCTCATTTTCACACTATATCCGGTTCTGACGGCTCTCGTGATGAGCTTCCAGAAATACAACATTATGAACTCGACGTGGGTTGGATTGGATAACTACGAGCGCTTGGTGAAGGATGAGACGTTCTGGAAGTCGATTAAAAATACACTCATCTTTACTGTAGGTACGGTACCGGTCAATATTCTCATTACATTTGTACTGTCCTATTTCATCTACCAGATGAAAAGCAAGTGGCAGACGTTCTTCAAAGCAACATTGTACCTGCCTGCGGTAGCATCCGGAGTAACCATCTCCATCGTATGGCTGGCGATCTTTGACCCGACAGATTCTGGACTGCTGAACCGCTTCCTCGGCCTGTTAGGCCTTGATCCGGTGATCTGGCTGGGCCAATCGGGAACGGCACTCTTTTCACTCATTCTGATGAACTGGCTCGGATCGCACGGAGCGGGCATTATTCTGTATCTGGCAGCCATGGGCGGTATTCCAAAATCGCTGTACGAAGCGGCGGATATTGATCATGCCAGCGGCTGGACCCAGTTCAGCAAGATTACATGGCCGCTGCTCAAACCAACGACGTTGTATCTGCTCGTGACAGGTGTGATCACGTCTTTTCAGGTGTTCATATCGGTATATCTGATGACACAGGGTGGACCGAACTTTGCGACAACAACGATTGCCTATCTGATCTACGAGACGGCATTCAAGTTCTATGAGTTCGGATTGGCTTCTGCACAGTCGTTCGTACTGGCGATTATCATTATTGTCATCTCCGTCATCCAGTTCAAATATTTCTCCAGCGATATTGAGTATTAGAGGTAGTTCAAAACACGTACGATTAGAGCATGTTGCATTAAGCATCCGGGGGTGAATGAAATTCATGAAATCAACACAGAAAAAGACACTGCTTGTCGTTGCATCCATTCTGCTGGTGGTCTGGGCACTGGTGACGGTCATTCCGATGTACTGGATGCTGGTCGGTTCGGTGCAGGATAGTGCGATGTCGGCTTCCTTCAAACCGCAGATGATCCCGGAGCAGCTGTCGTTATCACCATATGAGCGCTTTTTTGCCAAAACGGATGCCTGGCGCTGGCTGTACAACTCGCTGCTCATCTCGGTCATTCTGACCGTGACGAATGTGTTCTTCGCCTCCCTGGCGGGATATGCGTTCGCCAAACTGAAATTCCCGGGAAGTCAGGCGGTATTCTGGACCTTGCTGGGCACGATGATGATTCCGGCACAGGTGACGCTGATTCCCTTGTATATTCTGATGGTCAACGTGTTTGACCTGGGGGATACGTATACGGCCATTATTCTGCCTGCTGCGGTCAGTGTGGGCAACATTTTCTTGATGAAACAGTTCATGTCAACGCTGCCCACATCGCTGATTCATGCGGCACGTATTGATGCATGCAGTGAGTTCGGCATCTTCTGGAAAGTGATTCTGCCGATGGCGAAGCCAGGGATCGCGGTGCTGGCGATTTTCACGTTTGTAGCTTCGTGGAATGAATTTTTCTGGCCATTCCTGATCACTAACTCCAACGAGATGCGCACCGTTCAGGTGGGGCTGGCCTCGTTCGTATTTGCCGAATCAACGGACTTCGGCGCCATGATGGCAGGGGCAACGATTGGTGCGCTGCCGATGATCATTCTGTTTTTCTCGCTGCAACGTTATTTCCTACAGGGCATTACGATCGGTGCGGTAAAAGGTTAAGGTGAACTGTTAGTTCAGGACAAGCGACAACGTAAAGGGGGATCTACCTATGGCACGCGTGGAGTTTCGCCAAGTGCGCAAAGAATTCAAAGACGATCATAAAGGAACGTTCACGGCTGTGGCCGGCTCGGACTTTGTTATAGAGGATAAGGAATTCGTGGTTTTTGTGGGTCCTTCAGGCTGTGGCAAAACGACGTCACTGCGGATGATTGCGGGACTGGAAAAGCAAACGAGCGGCGACATTGTCATTGGCGAACGGGTCGTGAATGATCTGCATCCGAAGGACCGCGATATTGCGATGGTATTTCAGGATTATGCTCTTTATCCGCATATGACGATACGTGAAAATCTGTCTTTTGGTCTGAAAAATCTCAAGAAACCAAAATCCTATATTGATGAACAGGTGCAGAACGCTGCCGCCATTCTGGGGCTGGAGGCGATGCTGGAGCGCAAACCGCGCGAGCTGTCCGGTGGTCAGCGCCAGCGTGTGGCGGTAGGGCGTGCGATCGTCCGTGATCCGCAGGTGTTTCTGTTCGATGAGCCGCTATCCAATCTGGATGCGAAGCTGCGGGTACAGATGCGGGTGGAATTGGGCGAGCTGCATAAGCGGCTCGGTGCCACAATTGTATACGTCACGCATGATCAGGTGGAGGCCATGACACTTGGGGAGCGAATCGTGGTCATGAATCATGGAGATATCCAGCAGGTGGCTTCACCGAAAGAATTGTATGCGAGCCCACGTAATATGTTTGTTGCCGGATTTATCGGTTCCCCGGCGATGAATTTCATTGATGCCCAGATTGAAGGCACGCAGGTTGTCGTAGACGGTGCATCATTCACCTTGCCAGAAGATGTACTCGCTCGTCTTCAGAGCCATCAAGGCAAGCCGGTAATTATGGGGCTGCGTCCAGAGCATATTTTTGGTGACGATGTCGCTCCGAATATCCCGACAGATCATATGCTGCAGGCGCGGGTTCAGGTAGTAGAGCATCTGGGCTCGGAGAATCTGGTGTATTTCCATTCGGGTGCCCGTACCGTTACGGCCAAGGTTCACCCGGAAACCCATGCTTATGTAGGCATGGACAAAAATTTTGTACTGGACCTGCGTAAAGCGCATTTCTTTGACCCGGAGACGGAGCTGGCGATTGGACGAGAATAGCAACGAGCTGGATGAGGAAGGAACTGCAAGAAAGGGAGTGTGGAGATGCGTAAGCTGAGTGAAGTGTTGGTCAAGTCGGGGGCGGAAATCTATCGGGATATTATTCCGGTGGCCCTGTACAGTGTTGTCAGCTCCATCGTGCTGGTGCCCATTCTGATGTTTGCTCCGCTGCCAATCGCGGTGCTGCTTTTGGCTGTGATTTATATGCCAATCCTGTTCGGTGTCAGTTATGCCGTGCATCACAGGCTGGAACGCAAGGAACGCCGCAATGGTCTTAAGGATATCTGGAACGGAACGATGAAGGGATTCATCCCGGGAGGGGCAGTAGGTGTGCTTTTCACCGTGCTTGGCTTCATTCTCTGGTCAACCTGGTGGTATTACGGGGGACAGGGCGGAATTACAGGTACAGCGGTGAGCATGTTCCAAACGTTCTTCGTCCTCATGGCGCTGATGTCGCAGTTCTATACCTGGCAGCTTGTTTTGCAAAAAAACATGGGCATCATTCAGGCGATGGGGGAAAGTGTGAAGCTATTCTTCCGTCATCCGGGGTACACGATGGGAGCCTGTTTTCAGGCGCTGTGTCTGACGGCTTTGCTAATGCTGACGGTTGTTGGCTTCGGAGCGTTGTTCGCGGGCATGTTTGCCATCTATCAGCATAAGGTCGCCCTTAATGTGCTTGAACCTGAAGAGGAACCTGTCACATCTGGCGGCAATGACCACCAACATACGGGGTGGATCAGCCCGGGGAATGTGTGATGGGTGTAAAAACTGGAGTTGATCTTTTGTCCAGCGGGTTATCCCACCCATGGTTAACGAATGCGCGTATTGGCCTGATGACAAACCCCACGGGAATTACGGCTGATTTTGTCTCTACGGTGGATGTGTGTGCCGGGTTGGCAGATGCCCAGCTTACTGCGCTTTATGCGTGTGAGCACGGTCTGGATGGTGAGCTTCAGGCTGGTGTCCGATTCGGGGATACGGTGCACCCACGTCTGGGCATCCCTGTGTTCAGCCTTTATGGGGAACACAAGAAGCCTACATCTGCGATGCTGGCTGAGGTGGATACGGTGCTGTTTGATATCCAGGATGTGGGCGTTCGTTATTACACGTATGCATCCACTTTGTTCCACATGATGGAGGCCTGTGCCGAAGCAGACAAACGTCTGCTGGTGCTGGACCGCCCCAATCCGCTGGGCGGAGACGCGGTGGAAGGCGGCCTGCTGAGCGCGGGGTATGAATCACTCGTTGGCGCTTGGCGTGTTCCTGTCTGCACCGGACTGACGGTCGGTGAATTGGCTCTGTTGGTGAACAGTGAGATGGACGTACCCTGCGAATTGGATGTCATTGCAATGGAAGGATGGCAGCGCTCCATGGAGTTTACGGATTGTGAGCTTCCCTGGATGCTCCCCTCTCCCAATATGCCCACGCTGGACAGTGTGCGGGTGTATGCGGGTACTTGCCTGTTCGAAGGCACCAATGTATCAGAGGGCAGGGGCACGACCCGCCCATTTGAGTGGATTGGGGCACCCTGGATTGAGGGTGAACGACTGGCGGAACGCTTTCGGGAACACAGACTGGAGGGTGTGCATGTGCATCCGGTGTACATGTCGCCAACCTTCTCCAAGCATGCAGGTGAGCTGTGCGGAGGTGTGAGAATTTTCGTGACAGACAGCAGTGCATTCCGGGCGGTAGATACAGGTCTGGTGCTTTTGCATGAACTGGCATCGCTCTATCCGGGGCAATTTCGCTGGTTGGAGCCACCACAGCCGGGTTCCCGTTATTTTATTGATCTGTTGACCGGAGGCAGGAAAGTCAGGGATATCATTCATGACCGTGAAGAATTAGTACGCTTGATGGAAGCGTGGAATGCAGAGGCAGAGGAATGGAAGGAACGGCGGAAGCCGTTTTTGCTATACCCATAAAGAATGAAATTCATCAATAGAATGTTGCGTAATGTGCGGATGATGTTTGTCATGGGGAGGAGGCATGGAATGAGTGAGCCAAAAGAGATATACGCGTTGAAGCTGAAACAGATGACCCTGCGTGAGAAAATTGGACAAATGCTGCTTTGTGGATTTCATGGCACCGAGGCTGCCGGTGATGTGGATGCTTTTCTGCGAAAGTATCCCATTGGCGGCGTAATCTATTTTGCACGCAACGTCGAGTCGCCGGAGCAGGTAGAGCGGCTATCGTCGGGGCTGCAACGTATTGCTGTCGATAGCGGTAATGTGCCGCTCTGGATATCCATTGATCAGGAGGGCGGCATGGTGGCCCGGATTACAGAAGGAATCGCCCTGATGCCGGGACAGATGGCGATTGCCGCAGCAGGTTCCACCCAGGATGCATACCAGGCAGCCTATATCAGTGGGGTGGAGCTGAAATCCATGGGAATTAACATGAACTTTGCTCCGGTCCTGGATGTAAACAACAACGCAGCCAATCCGGTAATCGGTGTGCGTTCATTTGGGGAATCCCCGCAGTCCGTGGCAGCGTATGGGGTCAGGAGCATTGCGGGAGTACAAGATGCTGGCATTTCAGCGACAGCCAAACATTTCCCGGGACACGGGGATACGGATACCGATTCGCATCTGGATCTCCCGGTCATCCCCCATGATCGGGGTCGGGTAGAGCGTGTGGAACTGATTCCGTTCCGGGCTGCCATAGCGGCAGGTGTTGATGCGATGATGTCGGCACATATTTATTTTCCGGCTCTGGAACCGGAGCGTCTGCCTGTGACACTATCACGAGCCGTGTTAAGTGGATTGCTTCGTCAGGAACTGGGTTATGACGGCATGATTGTAACGGATTGTATGGAGATGGACGCGATTGCCGCCAACTATGGCACTGTCGATGCAGCTGTGATGGCAGTAGAGGCCGGCGCAGATCTGGTGTTGATCAGCCACACGGCTCATCTTCAGGCAGGGGCATTTGAAGCGCTGCTGGCAGCCGTGCAGAGCGGGCGAATCAGCGAGGCGCGCATTGATGAATCTGTAACCCGGTTGCTGAAGTACAAGGCCAAACGAGGCCTGCTGGAGAAGGGAACGGGCACAGGCACAGGTAATGATGAAGTGAACGTTGCGGTGTCGACTTCACTCTTCGCTGAGGTATCAACTGATCCAGCTTCTTCCATACGCCAAGAGCGCAACCAACCGTTACACCACGAGGTGGCGCGACGAATCAGTGAGAACAGCATCACGCTGGTGCGTGACCAACTGAACATGCTGCCTTTGAAGTCGGAACGTACACTGGTCATAACGGTTGCTACATCTGTGACAACGATTGCCGACGAACAGCTGACGCAGGCGGTTACCCTAGGCTCGGCTTTGTCGCACTGCGGTCTGGATGTAGTCGATATAACAGTCACGCCAGAGGAAGTTGCCATTCGCTCTGCTCGTCTGCTCCAAGCTGCGGAAGAAGATGACATTCGCCAGATTATAGTGGGGACTTATAATGCAGGAAGTGCGTCTGGTGATCCGCAGTGCAGGTTAATCGGCTGGCTGCAGCAATTAGGCAAGCCGCTGGCTGTTGTGGCGCTCCGCAGTCCCTATGATCTGCTTGCGATCCCGGAGGTGCAGGTCTACGTGGCAGCGTACGAGAGCAGGCCGCTTGCCATGGTTAGCGCGGCTCGGGCGCTGGCGGGGCATATTCCTTTTGCCGGGAAGCTCCCTGTATCTATAAAGTAGACAGGCGTTAAATGACGAACGAAGCGAAAGTATGATCTGGAAAATGAAGACCAATATAGCAGAAGGGACGATCCTGTAATGGACCGTCCCTTCTGCTATCTAATGAATAATTGCAAAAATTATTGCAGATTCAGTGCCTTAGCTGTCTTAGCCTCGACTTCATCCATAAGCGAAGTCATATCCATGCCAGCATGATTACCAAGCAGGATTATTGTAATATCATCTGTTAAATTGCGTGAGAAGGCTGTGGAGAAACCGCCGCCGCTACCGTTATGGAAGACGGTACGATGCTGATCGTTTTCTTTGAGAATCCAGGCGTAGCCATAATTTTTATCCGAATATGGTTCATACATCTGTTCAATCGTATCCTGGCTCAGAATTTTGTCCGTGTACAGTGCCCGATCCCACTTCAGCAAATCGTCCACAGTGGAGTAGATCGTCCCTGAACCTGATTGTGAGACATAATAAGGAGCAGGTACCCACTGCTTATTCTCCGAAACGAATCCGCTAGTCGTATGGACCTTGCGTGAAGCTTCTCCGGAGCTCTTCATGCCGAGCGGCTTCAGAATGGTCTGTTGTACATAATCGGCATAACTCATGCCAGATACCTGTTCAATAACATAGGCCAGCAGAACATAACCACTGTTACTGTACAAATAGGCACTACCCGGTTCGAACTTCAATGTTTTGTGCCGGATTTCCTCTACCGTTTCTTCCAATGAAGTGCCTTCACCCCGGCCAAAGGCGGATGGGATACCTGAGGTCTGGGATAACAGCATATGGAGCGTGATCTGATCTCCCTTTGGTATACCGGAGATGTACTTGGATATTGGATCTTGCACATCGAGCTTCCCTTTTTCCGCCAAGCTGAGAATGGAGGCTGCGGTGAAGGATTTGCTCAGAGAGGCAATTCGGGTCTTCTGATCCGGCCGATTCAGCGTCTGTTCATCTGCTAGTCCGTAGCCTTGGCGAAGAAGGACTTCGCCATTGCGAGCAATCAGAGCCATGCCTGGAAAATTGATTTCGCGCAAATAGCTGTCTACACTGGCGACTTGACTATTTAATAGGCTTACTTTGTCCGTCTGGATACTAACACTCATCTGCCCTGAGGCTGTACGTTGCACTTTAATATCTGCCTTGAGAGCATTGGCAAGCGCTCGGACAGGTAACATCAGGGTGCCGTTAATGGTGCGGGATTGCACACCGGAGGACAGGCGAACGTGATTAACTTGAATGAAGTCACTGCCAGCCTGGTGAACGAGCTTGTCTCGACCAACGGCAATCGTAGCCGTTTTGGTACGAGCCTCCCACTTCAGGGTGCCATTTACAGAGGTAACAACATCTCGCAATGGAACATACGTTGTACCTTTGTATATTAGGGGTGCATTTTTCCATGATTGCTCTTGACCATTCACTTCAATGTGAACTGTTTGCGTCTCTTGTGCCGCGGATGCCGTGAAACTGGCTTGTCCCATAATAGGGCCTGCACAAAGGATGAGGGCTAACAGAATACGGAACATAGATGAATATAATCTGGTAACAGGTTGTTGCACATGTGACTTGCGTAAGATTCGAATCCTCTCCTTCCAGTCGTTTCATGGATAACCAGCTTATGAGATATTGTAAACGATCTCGAAGAGGGGGTCAAAACGGGGAATGAGCATCATTTTCGTCTATCCTAACAAAAATAATATAATTTCGATTCATTTTAGTATCCATACATAATATTTTTACTGCGTTTGTCCGATAAAAAAGGGTGAAGATGATGATGGGGGATATTTAAATGAAGAAAAGGATTCGCAATTGGTTTACATTAACGGTTAAGAAACGTCTGATCGCTTCGTTGCTCCTGTTCCTGATTGTGCCGAGCATTAGCGTGGGATGGTTGTCTTATTTGAAAGCAGCAGATCAAGTCAACGCCGAAATTATTCATTCCGCTCAGGCCAAAACGGAAATGCTCAGTCTGCAGATTAGTCAGATGCTGGATATGGAGAAGGATAACGCCGCACAGTTCGCTGCCGGTATTACTTCAGCAGATATTATCAATAAATCACCAGCGCTAAAAAGACAAATGGACCGTATGTCCAAGGCTCATAAAGAACTGAGCGTAGTAACCGCCGGTGCTGACGATGGCAGCTGGATGAAATCTCCTGACCCCGGACAGCAAATCTACGATCCACGGGAACGCAGCTGGTACAAGATGGCGATGTCATCAGATGAACCCATTATTTCAGACACGTTCCAATCGGTAACCACGGGAGAATGGGTTGTCACCGCAGCTGCCAAATTGCCCGATGGCAAAGGGGTATTTGGAGCCAATATAAGTCTCAATCATTTGAAAGAATCTGTTGATAAGATACATATAGGTGAACAAGGAAAACTGTATATGCTGGATAACGGCGGGAAGTTTCTGTTCCATTACAATATTGAATCCGGTGTGCAGTCCAATGAGAGCTATATTAATGAGATGTATACGAAAGACCAAGGAACTGTAAAGTACACGTATGATGGACAAGAGTTGCAGGCTGTATTCTATACGAATCCTTCGACGGGCTGGAAAATTGTTGGTGAGATTGTGCCATCCGAAGCAGCAGACGCGGTAAGACCGATTTTGATTCGTGCCTACACATTGGTAGGGGCTTCATTGATTATTGGTATTATTCTGCTCGTGTTCATTATTCGCAGCATTCACCGTCCATTGTTGCAGTTAACGCAGGCAGCATCCAAAGTAAGCGCGGGTGATCTGACGATTCGGGTAGGATTGATGCGCCGTGACGAGTTTGGACAACTCGGGGCAAGCTTCGATACTATGACCTCTTCGCTGCGTAACGTTCTAGGAGAAGTACATGATACATCGAGCCAGCTAGCGGCATCCTCTGAGGAACTGATGGCAAGTTCTGAACAGACATCCAGAGCAACGGAACAGGTTGCTGAACTGATGCAGGATGCAGCGTCAGGAACGAACAGACAAAACGCCAGTCTCGCCGCAACGGGGCAACTCGTGGGTGAAATGTCTATAGGGGTCAAAGAGATCTCATCAAGTGCCGAAAACACCGCTCGCATAGCTGTTGAAGCATCTACCAAGTCCGAAGCGGGTATGGTAACGGTGGAAGAGGCAGTTGCTCATATTCAGAAGGTGAATGATGAGAGTGAGGCCATGGCTGTGGTCATTCAGGATCTTCGAGCGAAAAATGAAGAGATTGTTGAGATTGTGGCCGAGATCACCAACATCGCCAAACAGACCAATATCCTGGCCTTGAATGCATCGATTGAAGCTTCAAGAGCAGGTGAACAAGGGCGAGGCTTTGCTGTCGTTGCCAATGAAGTAAAATCGCTAGCCAACAATTCGGGCAGTGCTGCTGAACGTATTAATGAACTTATGCGCGAGATGCAAGAGAAAACGAATGCGGTACAGTCTACCTTTGCCCTTACAGGAGAAGGTATGATTAAAGGTACACAACTGATCACGGAGGCGGGAGAGGCCTTCAAAAATATTCGTAGTGCCGTGCAGTTGGTTGCTGCACAAGCTGGAGAAGTGTCGGTAGCTTCCCGTCAGATTGATGGAGGCATGAGTTATGTGTCCAAGGAAGTGAATGACACCATTAAATTATCCAATCAGATTGCCTCAGGAACCGAAGATGGTTCAGCTGCTGCGCAGGAGCAGCTCGCTACGATGGAAGAGGTTGCAGCTTCTTCTGCGGCATTGTCCCGTATGGCTGAAGATCTGCAAAGCCTGATCGAGAGATTTAAGTTATTGTAGAGGTTCCACGTTCCGCAAAAAGGGAAAAATAAGAGGGAAGTCTTAAATGGACTTTCTTTATGAAGATGAATACTGCAGGATGAAGACTTTGGGGTTGTAGCCCTGAAGTCTTTTCTTTTTTATTTTGGGTGTTCTACGTTGGATATTGACATTATTTAAACAAAAATATAAAATGTCTATAAATAAACAAACAATAATGTTTTTATTGCATGAAAATTTGCTTTTCACTATAAATTTAAGGAGCCAATTCATTGAAATCATCGGAATCCTTGTTGCAAACGGCCTCACTTGAAGAGATCAAGCGCGGATATCTAGAGGCAGCATCTATATTTACATGTGTCTGTTGTGGCTATAGAACGGAAGCGGGCATCATTTATCCAGAAGAAGGCGTGCTTTATGAAGCAGAGCGTTACATGCGTGTTCATATCGAGAAGGCTCACGGATCGGTGTTCGAATATTTGCTGGAGCTGGATAAAAGCGTTACCGGCTTGTCTGATGTTCAGCGTGGCTTGCTGGGCCAATTCTATGAAGGGAAAAAGGATAGCGAGGTACAGAAGGCCCTCGGAATCGGGAGTGCTTCCACCATCCGCAATCATCGGTTTGTACTAAAGGAAAAGGAACGGCAGGCCAAAATTTTTCTGGCACTGATGGAACTGCTCAAAAGCAAGGATACTCATGCTCCCGCCGAGCTGGTGTCGCCTATCACAAGACATGTGCAGACCATTAACCGGGCTCAATTCGATATCTCGGAACAGGATCGTGAGAAGGTGCTGAACAAGTATTTCCCCGAGGGTACGAATGGAACACTGACAACTTTTCATATGCAGCAAAAACATAAATATATCGTGCTGACCGAAATCATCAAACGATTTGAACCCAAGCAAAAATACACCGAGAAGCAGGTTAATGAGCTGTTGAAGCAAGTCTATGGCGATTACGTGGAGCTCCGCAGGTATCTAATCGACTTCGGCTTGATGGTACGTGAAGAGGATGGCAGTCAGTACTGGCTGACCAATGCTGAAGGTCAGGATGGTACAGGCAAGAAGCGAGGACGTAAAGCAACAAGAACGGAGAAAGAGGCTGAGGAAGGGGAGGGCGAAGAAATGAATCGTCGCAAAGAGCTGCAAGAACAGGCCAAGGAAATCAAGACCGAAGCGGGGGTCTATCAAATCCGCAATGAGCGAAACGGTAAAGTGTTTCTGGACAGCACACTTAATCTCAGAACCCTTAATGGGCAGAAGTTTATGCTGCAAATGGGCAGCCATCGCAATCGTCAACTGCAGGCTGAATGGAATGAATACGGGGATGATGCCTTTGTGATCGAAGTGTTGGAGAAGTTGAAAAAGGAAGACAGCCCGTATTTTAATCCGAAGGATGCATTAGCCAAATTGTTACAACACTGGTTCGAGCAGCTTGAGCCGTATGGCGATCAGGGGTATCACGGTGATAAGAAACAATCAAACGAGTAAAAACGCTCAAATCGACTCTAACGTATCAAAGGCCCGTTGCCGTGACATGGTAACGGGCTTTGGTATGAAGATTCCGATTAAATCTGTTCTGTAAAAGTGAATCTGTCTCTCCCTGAATGTCTCATCCTGTGGTATATTTCTAAATTAAAAGTATCCGCAAGATGTGGATGACATGGAGAGGGGATGAACCGGATTTGGATAAATCCATACCACTGACATCCGGGCCCGCAAATACTGAAGAGGTGCTGGATGATGCTACATTTATGCAAGGAGTTAAGGACTGTATCCCAACACTGCTTGGATATTTAAGTATTGGCTTTGCAGCGGGTGTCATTGAAATGACGGCAGGCCTAAGTTTGGCGGAAACGGCTCTGCTCAGTCTGATTTTATATGCTGGATCGGCCCAGTTTATTGCCGCAGGCATGCTTGCCTCAAATGGGTCAGCGACTGCTATCATTTTCACCATATTTTTCGTGAATCTTCGCCATCTGCTGCTGAGTGCAGCCGTATCACCGTACTTTCGTCATCTGACGCCGCTTAAAAATATGTGGATTGGCTCGCTGCTTACCGACGAGTCCTTTGGCGTGGCGATGACGCGAGCGATTGGCCGGAAAACGTTGAGTGAGCGCTGGATGCACGGTCTGAACATTACAGCATATCTAAACTGGTTTGTAGCAAATATGGCGGGAGCTTACTTTGGACGCTGGATAACCAATCCCGAGCGGCTTGGGCTTGATTTTGCCCTGCCTGCCATGTTTATTGGTCTGGTAGTGCTTCAACTGATGCAGCGCAAAAATAAAAAATTACACATCAATGTGGCGATTATCGCCGTGATCTGTGTAATCTTCGCCAGCATGGCTTCGCTTGGCAGCATGAGTGTCATTGTAGCTGCGGTCATTGCGGCAACGATGGGAGTAGTGATGGAACGATGGAAGTAAGATGGGATGTATTCTGGATTATTATGGGCTCGGCTTTGTTAACGTTCATCCCGCGCGTATTGCCGCTCATGCTGTTCAGTAAAATACAGATTCCGATGTGGTTGTTACGCTGGCTTGAATATGTCCCCGTGGCGGTCATGGCGGCACTGATCGGTCAGGAACTGTTTATGGCGGACAACCAGTTGGTGCCGATTATACATAATCCAGCCTTGTGGGCAGCACTGCCTACGATAGCTGTAGCCATCTGGACACGAAGTCTGCTCGGAACCGTACTTGTCGGTATTGTTGCGATGATGATTCTGCGGTACTTGATGGGAGGATAAGCGGCAAAAGATCCAAAAGCTTGAGAGGCAGTTGGAAAATAGCGCTCTGAAAACGCTATTTCCAGTGGCGCCCGAAAGGGATAAAATGGAGACTGAAGGGTTGAGGTTTTCATTTTGCATACGGGAAGGAACGGTTTTGATTATGAGTACACATTCATCCGTTATACTTTTTCAGGGAGACTCCATTACAGACGGGGGAAGATCGCGCAATGATGATCCGAATCATTTTCTCGGGCATGGCTATGCGTATCTGATCTCAAGCAAACTGGGTGTGGAACTGGCAGCCAAACAGCCAACGTTCTACAACAGAGGGATTAGCGGGGACCGCGCTTCTGATCTTTATGCACGTTGGAACGAGGATACTTTTAGTTTGAAGCCGGATCTGATTAGCATTCTAATTGGTGTTAATGATGCATGGCGTACCATGAATGGCGAACCTAGTGGAGTGACGGATCGTCTTGGACGTGCATATCGTCATTTGCTGGAGGAAACACGGGAAGTAATGCCGAATACCGGGCTGATTTTAATGGAGCCGTTCATTCTTAAAGCGGGAGCTACAGTGGAACTTTGGGATACTTGGCAGGCGCGTATCGGGCAGTATCAAAATCTGGTCCGTGAACTCGCAAGTGAGTTCGGGGCGGTCTGGGTACCTTTGCAGCAAACGTTCAACGATGCTCTCGAACAAGCTGACGCAGCCTACTGGTTATGGGATGGTGTGCATCCAACCGCAGCGGGTCATGAGCTGATTGCCCGTCAATGGCTGTCCGTTGTACAGAATTCTCCAATTGCGATTGGTTAATAGAATTAGAAATATCCAGTTTGAGCTAAAAAGCTGAATGCAACGAGGAACCCTGAGGGGTTCTTCGTTTTTTTATATTGGGACAGGAATTCTGTGGTTAATTTGGTTGGATATGATGGATAACTCTTCAAATGTACAGCATTATCCGGTAAAATGAAATCGGTTACATATAATGAAGGTTTCGTATTCCATATAGATTAGGGTGAATTCAATGGAAAACACCAATCAAAGTAAAGTCAGCTCCATCTGCATCCCGGATTCTACGGTCATTCAGCAGGCAGTACATCGGATGGTACAAGACAGAAAGAGGAGTCGTCAGGTTCTGCTTGCTTCAGCAGCAGCCTCAACAATCTACTCTATCGATGCCATTGGAAAGGCGTTATTGCAACCAGAGCTAACTTCTTTCTACACAAATCTGAGCAGCTATGGGGAACGTGCCCTGAACGAAAGCTTGCCTTCGCTGTCATTCGGTCTATATCGGAAGTTTGGGGATACAGGGGAACGAAAGTTGTATGAGGATGCGTATTTTGAACGCAGGGGACGTCTTGCGGCAATAGCGCTGCTTGCTGTGGATTTGAATACGCCGAGATGGATAGAGACATTGGAAGATATGTTGTGGGATGTATGTGGTGAGTATACATGGTGTTTGCCTGCACATTTGGGTTCGGGGGGAGTGGAACAGGTCAACGGTAATATTGATCTGTTTGCCGCGGAGACGGTACATATGCTGGCCGAAATCGTGACGATTCACGTGGATCGATTGGATGCACGTATCATCCAGCGGATTAGGGCTGAGGCCGAGCGGCGCATCTTCACACCGCTCTATCGGGAACAACGCACCTATCACTGGCAAGATGCAGATCATAACTGGTCTGCTGTGTGCAGCGGATGCTGTGGCATGGCTGGACTATTACTGCTGGAGGAAGAAGCGATTCTGACGGAATCGGTTGGTCAGGCGATTCGATCCATGCAGGCATTTCTGAGTGGATATGGCATGGATGGTGGCTGTGCAGAAGGCATTGGTTACTGGGTGTATGGGTTCGGCTATTTCGTCTATTATGCCGACATGCTACGCGAATACAGTAAAGGTGAGTTGGATCTGCTGAATGGTTCAAAGATAGCGGCGATCGCAGCCTTCCCACTGCGGGTTCATCTGTCGGGGGGAACCTTCGTGAATTATTCGGATAGTGCGGAGCAGCAAGAGATTCCTTCGGGTTTGCTCTCACTTCTGGCATCTCGTTTCGGTATACAGATCGATCTGCCGTTTCATATTCCTTTGTTTACCGATGATCCCTGTCATCGTTGGGCTCACCTGCTGCGCAACGTGATGTGGAGCAGTCCGGCAATGTACCTTCAAGAAGCGGGGGCTGTTCCAGCGGAACGAGGGATCATTTTGGAGGATTTGGGCTGGATGATTGCGAAGGGAGCACTTGATTCTCCAAGCGCTGAACTTACCGTAGATGAACCTCTCGCTGTTGCCTTTTCGGTCAAGGCCGGGCATAACGATGAACCCCATAACCATAATGATCTGGGGCAATTTATGATTCATTGTGGCGGCGAGAACATTCTTTGTGATCCGGGAGCAGGGCTGTATACACAAGCCTATTTTGCGCCGGGCAGAGAACAGTTGTTCCACATTAGTTCGGCCGGGCATAGCGTGCCGCGGATTGAGGGGAAGGAACAGAGCTCGGGACGTGAGGCACAAGCACAGGTTCTTGAGGCGAAGGTTTCGGACGATGAGCGTACATTGGATGCCTGTTTGGAACTGACATCAGCTTATCCTGAAGCAACTCTGCTCGCTTGTTATACACGCCAGTTGCATTGGAGCGTTCCTGCTAATGATGTCGGGAGCGAGGCAGAATTGCGTCTGAGGGATCGATTTCAATGGAAAAACAGAGCGGTGTCTTCATCAAGCGCGTTGTATTCGGTGGGAGCACTGCAACGGCCAAGTGTGACGGAGCGGTTGATGAGCAGAAAGGTACCTGAGAAGGTACATGAGGGGCAGATTCAATGGCATGGCGAACGAGCAACGGTATGTATGACGTATGATGTAAACCAATGGCAGGCTGACATAGAGATCATTAATACGGTGGATCATGACAATGTGCCAGTTACATTTTATCGGACATCACTTGAATGGCGAGAGCAGTCGGATAACTCTGGTGCAGGAAGTGATGCAACCGATCTGCTGGAGACGATGTGTGAGCTGAAATTCACGATTGAACCAAAGTGAAAGATGGAGGTGAGCATACGTGAGTAAGTATACAGCCGCATCAACGTATCCATGGAGAGATGCTCTCGAAAATTATCGTACACTGGCGGAAAAGGCGGGGCCTGCCCCATCAGATGGTTGGAATCAGGCTCGCAAATTGGCCCTTGTGGAGAGTGTTGTTCGGGCTTATACACCTTACCAGGACAGTAGTGGCGCCATTATTGATCCGTTCTCGGAGGCCGAGCGATATTATTCCACACCAGCATATGCAATGGCTGCATCGGTTCTTGTTCAAGCTGGACATATGGACCTGCTTGCTTCGGCCGCATCGGCCCTGTCACACAGCATCGATGTTGTTGTGAAGGGTTGTGCACCCGATCAACACCCGGACTTTTTCCCGGTGCTGATGATGCGAGCATACATCCTGTTGAAGCCGCATATGCCTGAGCAAGCAAAGATCTGGGCAGAGGCTCTTGAGAAGATACAACCTGAACAAGATTATGTTTTTACAATGAGCAAAATGAACAATCCCAATCGCATGATTAACTGGAACGCCATCATGATCTCGGGAGAATATCTGCGCTGGAGGGAACAGCTTGCCAGTGAGGGTACGGATTGGATGGACCGTTATCTGAATCTGTATCATCTGCCACGAATTACGCCGCTGGGACTATATCAGGACGGGCCGCTGGATCGACCCAATTGTCCATTTTCCTATGATATTGCGACCCGCTATCACCTGGATGTCATGCTTGAAGCGGGCTATGACGGGGCGTGTGCTGGTGAGTTGAAGGAACTATTACGTCATGGTGCATTCAGTACGCTGCTTACACTGTCACCGCTCGGGGAGATTCCTCCGCGTGGACGCAGCTCCCAACATCAATGGAATGAAGCGGCAGCGGCCTACGTATGTTCTACCCATGCAACACAGGCCTTACAGGCTGGAGATTGGGTGATGGCTGGGGCGTTCGCTCGTGCGGCCAATCGATGTTTCGAAGCGGTGGAGCGTTGGAAGATGGATGATGGGCGTCTGAAAATAGTTCGCAACGAGTATGCACCTGAGGAACGTCATGGCTACGAAATCTATACGAATCATACAGGTTACAACCTGTGGACGGCAGCAGCGCTGGCCCATGCCTGCCTTAGCGAACCTGGTGAAGATGTCACGGAAATATACCTTCCTTCCGAGTTAGGCAACCGGGTGTTGCAGACCGATGGATGGTTTGAAACGATCATTGCCTCGGTACCGGGTCAACAAATGATTTTGCATACAGCTATGAATGATCCATACACGGTTCCCGGTCTTGTGCGGATACAACAGGCGGGATTACCGGGGCTGATCGGTCCATCCGCAGCTGGACATGTGCAATCCGGATTCACAGAGTTTGCCGAAGGGGAAGTTGTTCCGCTGAGCTATTGTCCTTCCTGGAAGACGGCAGATGGGAAATGGCACAGCCTTGCCGGGGGCATTCCTTCAGGTGCTGAGTATGACCGTGATGCCGGTATTAATCCTGCCGATGGCGGAGGTTCGATTTTGCTTGAAACGGTAGATCGAGAGGTCGAAGATGATTCAGGCTCTCCCGGGGGAGATGACTGGAAGAATCAGGATCAGGTCAATGCATTTACAGTGACATGGCTCGGCCCGCTACCCGGGCTCGATTCACTGCGAACCCGTTATGTACAGCAGGCGGATTTGCTTACTGTGACATATGAATTCAACGGTGAGCTTGAGGCTGTAGGAGCACTCATTCCATTGATGTTCAGTGACGGTCGTGAGCAGGCTGTCATCACTCATACCAATCAGACTGTGCGCAGCGAGTACCGGGGAGCTTATGTGGAATCCACCGTGTTGGACGAAGGAGCTTTCATTCAGCTCAAACAGCAGCCGGTGGCATCCCGCAATGGGCTGCTGAATGAAGCAAGAATGGAAGTGAGCGGCGTGCGAAGTATAACGTTTACGATCAGATTGGGTGTAGTGCATTGATTAGAGGAGGGATAGGTTTATGAATACATCAACATCCGTGAAATGGCTGGAGGAAGCCTGGCGGCAAGGAGCGGCCAAAACAATTCGCAACGCGAAGCGCATCAAGGATACATTTCCGCACACCGCCCCGCAGGGCATGTATGACCGGAATGATCCCGAATGGTGGACCGCCGGCTTCTGGCCGGGGCTGTTATGGCTTGTCTATGGCGAGTCGCCGGAAAACGAAGCTGTCGCTCCGTTATCCCGCATAGCCGAAAGTTGTGAGCGGCAATTGGAAGGTTGTCTGCGTGATCCCGAATCGGTGGATCACGATCTTGGGTTCATCTGGCTGCTTAGTGGCGTAGCCAACTACCGCCAGACCGGCAGCGCAGATGGACGGCGGCGAGGTATGCTCGCCGCCAATCTGCTCGCTGCCCGCTTTAACGTGCGCGGTGAATTCATCCGCGCCTGGAACTTCAGCTCGTCAACCATGGATACGCGCGGCGTAGCCATCATTGACAGCATGATGAACCTGCCGCTGCTCTACTGGGCATCCGAGCAGAGCGGCGACCCGCGCTTCCGCTGCCTGGCGGAAGCGCATGCGGACACCGTGGCGCGCGAATTCGTCCGCGCTGACGGGTCCATCTGCCACGTGGTGGAGTTCGATCCACTCACGGGGCAGAAGCTGCAGGAGCATGGCGGGCAGGGCCATGCGCCAGGTTCCGCCTGGGCGCGGGGTACCGCCTGGGCGTTGCACGGGTTTGCGCTATCTTTCCGGTATACGGGCGAAGCCCGCTATCTGGAGACAGCGGAGCGGGCGGCCGATTTCTTCCTCGCCATGCTTGGCGAAGAAATCGTGCCGGTGTGGGATTTCCGCGCACCTGCCGAGCATCAGGTGGCGTGGGACTCGTCCGCTTCGGCGATTGCCGCAAGCGGACTGTTGGAGCTGGCGAAGCTGTCGCCGCGCGGCGAGGAATATGCAGCCTCGGCAGAGCGTATCCTCCGCGGGCTGCATGAGAACTACAGCTCCGGTGAGACGGCAGCGGAAGAAGGTCTAATCATGCAGGGCACGGTGCATTATCCAGAGGGTCGTGGCTTGAATGTGCCGATTATATACGGCGATTATTTCTATATGGAGGCGCTGGCGAAGCTGCGTGGCCGTCCGGGTTTATTTTAGAGAAAAGAGAATTAGGAACGTTACACGTCGAATGGGGAGTATGAGTGAGGTGAGTGAGGGGCATGAGTATGCCACCCACTATATAAGCCGTTCAAGTGTGCCTGCCTCCTAGTGGGAAAGGGTATTCCTGTCTTGGAGGCGGAGCACATGCTTGGTATCAGACCGTTTTATTATCGATGTCCGGTGTACGTCTTAAGATGACAAAATCGGCCGAGGACTGATCGGGATATCGCTGAGGAATAATTGCATGTACTTTGAACTCGGGATAGTCAAACAGATAATCAAAAAGATTTCGGTCTTGAATGGTGCTAACCCCTGGATTACCGTTTTCTTTCAATCGAGTGTACAACACAACCCACGCTGACGCAGAGTGCAGAATGTCGTAGAGTGTATTGCGAAAATCCGTTTCATCCGTAATATGATAGAGCACATCCAGACAGACGGTGAGATCAGCTTGCAGGAAACCGCGGTTAATCCACAGACCGGGTGCATATAACATGAAACTCTTGGTGGAATCATTAGCAAACTTGGAGGCGCACAGACGCACCGACGAGGCGGCTACATCGACACCTAGATACGTATTATAGTTCATATATTGCAGTTGATTGCCATCCCCGCAACCAAATTCAATGACGCTGGAAATACGCTCACGCTGAATCAGTCCATTTACCACCTCTGCCTTGAATTCAGCCAAAGCCCCGTAAGATCCTCTCCCGGATGTCTTGCCAGCGCTATAGGTCCGTTCCCAATATCCTTTGTAATCAAAAGGCTGATTCATGTGTCTCCCCCGATCATATAAATGAATTCAAAATAGTCACTATACATAGGTTATGCGTAATATTTGCAGGTATGAACCATTTGGAAATCGATAGTTCGGATGAATGGATTTCTACTAAATCCCCTGAAAATTCCCTGAAAGTCTAAACATCTGGAAAGAACTTGCCGACATTAAACTAAGGAACAAAATGAAAAGAATCGGGGGGAAATGATGTTAAAGCCAAGATTGACCAAGTACATGGTGATGATGCTGGTATTGGTGCTGAGTATTTCCAACGTAGGCTTGGCCGCTGCGGCAGATAAAGAACTGTCCAAAATTGTAGTTTCCAAAAATGAGCTGTCGCTCGAAGTGGGTGATTCCAGTTCGGTTACGGTGACAGGAGTATATACCGATAATACATCGGCTAACGTAACGATCAGTTCTTCCTGGAGTAGCAGTGATACTTCGATAGCGACTGTATATAATGGTGCCATTACTGCCAAAAAGGAAGGTACGGCGACCATTACAACGTCGTATCTGACTCAGAGTCAAACGGTTCAGGTGAATGTAACCAAAAAGGTCAAAGCCCTTTCCAAAAACGTGCAGTCGCTGGACTTGCGCACAGGAGATAGCAAAGACATTATTTTGACGGCAACCTACAGTGATAATACGACGAATGCAGATGCATCCAAAGTTGCGGAGTGGTCATCCGATGACGAGAAAGTGGCAACGGTTGTGAATGGTAAAGTTACTGGACAAAGCGCCGGTACAGCTGTCATCACAGGTAAAGTCGGCAGTCAAAGTGTGACTGTGGATGTTAACGTTGAGGTTGTTAAACGTGTGGATGTGGACAAGAAGCAGGTCAATCTGCTGTTGAACAAAAGCGAGAGTGTTAAATTGACAGCTACCTATCCAGATGGCACAACCAAAGATGTAACGGATCTGGCAGAGTGGACGTCAAGTAATGAAAAAGTAGCAGATGTATTAAAAGGTGAAATTACAGGATACTCGGCAGGTTCTGCTAAGATCACAGCCAAATACGGAACGAAATCCGTATCCGTAGATGTGGATGTCGATCTGACAAGCAAACTGAGTGTGGAGAAACAGAGCATTTTCTTCCGTCTGAGCGAGTCCAATAAAACGGCAAATGTAGTATTGACTGCCTCTTACCCGAATAGCGCTGATGTAAATGTAACGGATCAAGCGACATGGACATCCAGCAACGAGAAGGTAGCGACGGTATTCAAGGGACAAGTTACAGCGATTGGTGCGGGTTCTACGACAATTAAGGCAACGTATAGCGGCAAAACAGTGGAAATCACAGTTGACGTTGATACGGCAAGATATCTGGATATTGCGGGTGTCGAAGATAAACTGGCTATGAGCGTTACAGGTGATAACAAAACCAAGAAACTGGTAGCCAATGCAGAATATATTGATGCAAGTACAGAAAACGTAACTTCCAAAGCAACTTGGACATCCAGCAATGCGGATGTTGTATATGTGTCTGGCGGCGAGCTGATCGCCTATAAATCGGGAACAGCAACCATTACTGCGACATACGGCGGCAAAACCGTTAAATTCACAGTGAATGTAGACGTTCCGGACAAGTATGAAATGGACAAGAAAAAAGGTTCTGTAGCCGTTGGGGGTACATTATCTGTGAAAGTATTGGCCGTATACGGTGATACATCCAAAGACGTATCCGAAGATGCGGATTGGAGCAGCAGCAGTGATAAACTCGCTGAAGTGGACAGTAAAGGTGTCGTGACGGGTATTGCAACAGGTAAAGTAACCATCACAGCCAAAATTGAAGGTAAAACGTTAACTTTGCCTGTTGAAGTAGGCATGGCTAGTGGGCTGGAGGCAGATGTGAACTTTGTGGTGTTGTCCTCCAAGGAAACACAGCAAATCGTACTCACAGCAACGGATGAAGATGGCTTGACCAAGGACGTGTCATCCGATGCAACATGGAAATCAAGCAATTCCCGCGTAGCCGATGTGAAAAAAGGGGTTATCACTGCCAACAGCAGCGGTAAAGCCAATATCACGGCTGAATATGGTTCCAACAAAGTGACCATTCAGGTTGAAGTGGACGTTATCTCACGCATTGAAGCATCCGAACCGGCTCTTTCCCTGAAAACCGGTGATTCCGCAGATCTTACGGTTACCGCATATCTGAGCGATGGCAGTGAGCGTGATGTCACGGACAAAGCGGAATGGAAAACCAACAGCTACAAAGTAGCTCAGGTAACCAAAGGTAAAGTAAAAGCGACAGGTTCAGGTAAAGCAAAAATTACAGCGAAGTACGGCAGCAAAACAGTAACCATTGCAGTCGATGTAGATACACTGAAATATTTGCAAACCGATAAAGTAACCCTGACCATGAAGCCTGGTGACAAAGTAACCCTGGTTGCTACAGCAACGTATGCCGATGGCAGCGAAGCGAACGTATCCAAGCCGGCACTTTGGAAATCTTCCCGTATTGCGATAGCATCGGTGAAGGATGGCATCATCCAGGCCAATGGCAAAGGGAAAGCAACCATTACCGTGACTTATGCAGGTGTGAAAACCAAAGTGACTGTAGTCGTTGAAGCAAAATAATATCTTCAAGTACGAAGGTAAAACAAGCAATTTTATGTACGGTGATGACAGCTTAAATGCTGGCATCACCGTTTTTTTAATGGGAAAAACACAAAAAAACTAACAATACAAAAAAGAAACGCCCCGGCACTTGTGCATATATCCATACTGGATATAAAAACACATTGTTCCAAGACGTTCCCCGAATCTAAATAATCAATGAATTACATCGTATGAGACAGAACCAGCGCACCGTATGCAAAAGCAATGACGATGAGGATGGCTGGATGCAGCTTGGTCTTGGTCATGACCCAAAGCGAGATCCCTGCAATGATCAGTGTCTGCCAAATGCCGATGGAATTGGTGGATACCTGACCGAATTCCCATGTAAGTAAGATCATAAGTACAGCAATAACCGGTTGTACGAGCAACGTCATCCCTTTCACCTTTGGTGAAGTACGATGCTTGTTCAGTAAACGAAGCAGCAGAATTAACGCGACCGCCGAAGGTACAACGGTGGCAAAACTGGCGATGAATGCGCCAAACCAGCCAGCTACCTGATAACCGACAAATGCGGCAATTTTGGTCGCGATTGGACCGGGAAGTGCATTGCCGATAGCGAGTACATCACCGAATTGCTCGGTGGTCATCCACTTGTAGTGGTTGACCACTTCCTCCTGCATTAACGGAATGGAGGCGGGGCCGCCCCCGTATCCCAAGATATTGGCTACAAAAAATCCCCAAAACAATTCCCACCATGTCTGAAGCATCGCTTAGGATACCCCCTTGTCGGAATCGCGTTTGGATTTGAAACGCTGGACCACATCCATATGGAAGACGCCATATCCGAGGAAGACGGCAATCACAATACCGGGGTGAATATCCAGCAGCTGCAGCAGTACAAATGCAAGGACACCGAACAGGGCGGCAAAGGTTGTACCGAGCCCCTTCCACGCTTTCTTGGCGAATTCGTATGCCATCATGCCGAGCATGACAAAAATAACCGGGCGAACAGCGGCCACCATGCCTGCTACGATTTTCGATTCACGCAGCGCGTACATGGAACCAAGCAGCGCAATGATGGCGATGCTCGTCGGCAAAATGTGGGCCAGAACGGACACAATAGAGCCCAGCACGCCTTTGGTTTTATACCCCAGATACGCGGCCATCTTGGTGGCAATAGGACCAGGCAGGGCGTTGGCAATGGCCAAAATCTCGCCAAACTCATCATCGCTGACCCACTTATAGCGGGTAACGGCTTCATAACGGATCAACGGAATAACGGAAGGGCCGCCGCCATATCCCAAAATTCCGGTTCGTACCATCCCAATGACGAGACCGTTGTAATCTTTCCAACTCATGCTGATTTCCTCCTAGAGTCTCATGCCCATTCGGCTTTTATATCGTTTTAACAACAGCTGTGATTCTACCTTGACGATGCCCGGCATCTTGTAGAGCTTCTCCAGCAGGAACTGCTCCATCTCTTCCATATCTGCAAAAATACCATGCATGTGCAGGGTACTCGGGCCTGTCATATGATAGAGACTGGTCACTGCGGGTTCTTCGTCCAGCTTCGCGGCCACTTCATCCAGGAATAGCGGTTCTACATCGACATTGAAAAAGGCAGAGACCTGGAGTCCAACTTTGCCCGGATTGATGACAACCGTGAAGCGTTCGATGATTCCCTTTTCGGATAAAGCATTTATGCGGGCCTGAACGGCCACACGGGACAAACCAATCTGTGCACCCAGATCGGTGTAGGATATCCGGCTATTTTGGTGAAGGGCGGCAATGATTTTACGATCGATTGCATCCAGATTGTGCATTTGCGGGATTTCTCCCCTTTTGGAGGAGCGTTTCTCTGACATGATTGACCATCCTTTTTTTTAACTATATAGAATAAAGAATTATGATAGGATCTGCGTACAATTTGTATGTAGCATTCATATTTTAATGACGAATCGTAATTGGAGTCAATATATTTATTGTAAATGTTGAATTTATCCGATTCAAAGCTTTCATTTTGTCATTTTTACCAATCCGAGATGATGAATGGGGGCACGAGCAGGAGGCAAGCATGGATCGAAAAAGAGACTGTCACAGAGCACATCCGTAAACAGTCTTCTATATAAAGTACAGATTGAAGCGACTTAATGAACAGTTTTGGGCAGACAAAGGGTAACGACAGTTCCTTCCCCAGGCTCCGAATATACTACGAGTGTACCTCCGGCTCCACGGGCTCGCTCCTCCATGCTGAACAGACCAACGCCGTTACCAGCCGTCGTACTGTTGAATCCTGCGCCTTGGTCCTCGATTCTCACAACGGTTGCCTCTTCCGAATCTTCCACCGTCACATGTGCTTCTGACACATCGGCGTACTTGGCCACATTGGTTAATGCCTCCTGGATAATGCGGTACATGGCGATCTCCCGGTTCATCTCCAGTCGTTTTCGCAGATTGCATTCCAGTTCCACTTCAATCCCGTAGTGCCGGGTATAGTTCTCGATATACGTGCGAATGGCCGGAACAACACCAAGGTCATCCAGCACGGAGGGTCTCAGTTCCCATGCCATGCCGCGTACATCCTCCATAATGCCCGTAACTTGTTTCCGCAGTGCTTCTACGCCGGATTGGGGCTGATCAGCCAGCAGACGATCCATCTGAATGACGAGGGAGAAGAGACTCTGTCCAATGCCGTCATGCAGCTCGCGGGAGATGCGACGCCGCTCCTCTTCCTGAATGTTCATGACCTGGGTCATCATCGTCTGTAACTCGGCTTCGACCTGCTTCAGCTTCGTTACCTCACTACGAACGGCCAAATACTGATAGGGCTCACCATCGTTATCGAGAAAAGGCACAATCGTTGTATTCACCCAATAATGGCTGCCATCTCTGGCACGGTTACGGATCTCTCCGTTCCACACTCGTCCGGAAGAGATGGTATCCCACAGGTTATTCATAAAGTTCTTGCCGTGATAACCGGAATTAATGATCCGATGATCTTGACCGATCAATTCTTCCCGATTATATTGTGAGATTTCGCAAAACTTATCGTTCACATACTGGATCTTTCCTTTGCGGTCCGTGAGGGCTACAATGGACGACTCATCCAGGGCAAACTTCAGATCACTGAGCTGATGCAGAGAACCTTTCAGTCTGCTGCGGAATTCAGTATCTGTAATGTGACTGTCGATGTCCTCCAATAACTGCCGTACAGGTTGGTCGGCAAATCCGCTAAGTCTGTTTTTGCGTGTGCTACTCAAAGTTCAGCAACCCCTTTTTCATCGCAAACTTCACCAGTTCCGGTCTGGTTCGAAGGCCGAGCTTCTCCATCAGATTGCTTTTGTGGGATTCGACCGTTTTGACACTGATCACCAGATGTTCAGCGATTTCCTTGTTGGCATAACCCTTGGCAATCCAGGACAAAATCTCTTTCTCCCGCTCGGATAACGTGTCATATGGTCCAGCGTTCTCCTGCTTTGCTTTGTCCAGGTATTCACTCATCAGCCGCTTGGTCGCACTTGGGTACAGGTAGGCACTACCCTCTGCTACGGAACGAATAGCGGCAAGCAATTCTTCATGCGGCGCGCTTTTGAGAATATAACCGGATGCTCCCGCGTGGATGGCGCGGAACAGATATTCTTCATCGTCATGCATGGTGAGGATCAATATGGAGACATCCGGCATCAATTTCTTCAATTCAGCGGTAGCGGTCAGACCGTCTTTGCCTGGCGGCATGCTGAAATCCATTAAGACCACATCCGGCTTCAGTTCTTGTGCCTTGGCAATAGCTTCATCCCCATCGGCCGCGTCTCCAACAATATGTATATCATTCTTTCCATCGAGCAGGGCGATCAGCCCGGAGCGTACAACGACATGATCGTCGACAACTAATAATTGAATCACAACATTTTCCTCCTGTCCGGTTCCACAGTTCTTTCTTTATCATACCAAAAAAGAAAGCCATTCAGAGGTTAATCTCTGAATGGCTTCGATTCTCTGTAAGTCCGTGTTACTTCCTATAAGGAAATAACAAGACTTCTTAGCGTGTTACAGACAGATGTCTTTTATACATACACTTTTGGCTGCAGCTGTATAGCGACCTGTTCGGCCTGACGGACCATCTCCGGTGAGAACGTGCAGGGTAATCTGCTGCCAAGTAGCAAGACGGCGCCAGGAACACTTCCTTGCTGGAACACAGGCACGGCTATGGCACATACCAACCGCTCCGCAAGCATTAACGGGCAACGACCGGGTGTATGCTCCCCGGTGGATTGTGCATCAGATAGAGCGGTGCGTCCAGTTCGAAGCGCTGTGCCAACCAGATCTTGTCCGGGACGCATCTCCATGCGTTTCACACGTTCGTTACTGGCGCCGGATGTATACTTCCAGCGCAGCATCGTGCCTGACAGACAGGCCAGTCCGCAAAAATCGCTGGAGGTACTCAGGCGCAGGCCGTCGATCATCTCCTGAATGCCAGATGGCAGTTCATCATGCATGAGAGGACACTTCCTTTTTTGGAATCATACCGTACGTTACGGTGTAATCAATATCGTTAACCTGTGGTCAGGGAAATCTTAAAATAAGGGTATTTCGCTGCTGTTTCTATTGTAGCCCCTTTCTTTCGGATTGTAATTCAGGGAAAACCCCTATTTCCGTTCTGCAATTTGCTGATCCTGTGTATGGACAGGCATTCAGGCCAGGAATGGCAAGGCTTTTTTCGATTACGAAGTCGTAAATGTACCTCATAAGTGTGATTTATCTCACAGCAAATTCAGGGAGTTTCCCCGTGAGGTTCAGGTAATCCCCCGATAACCCTCACGCTATATTCGCGGTATGATGGATACATAAGGAAACACCGAGGGGGACGATGGTAATGAGTACGGTATTTAAAGAAAGAACAACCCAGGCGACACAACAAGAACAGACGGAGGCGAGCAAGATGACACGGGAGACAGGTGGAATCCTTTCGTTCGTGACAGCTGATCATTGGGGCTTGATCGAGGCGAAGATGCAGCCTAAACGGGTAAAGTCGGGGTACAGTCTCTTTCTAGAAGGCGATGAAGCCGGATACCTGTACTACATTCGCTCGGGAAGAGTGAAGCTGACCAAGTCGACTGAGGATGGGAAAGAAATTATTTTATCGATTCAGCAAACCGGGGATCTGATTGGAGAGTTTGGCGGCATTGGCGGATTGACTCATAGCTACAGTGCAGAGATGGCTGGCAAAGGGGAGCTGGGGATCATCTCGCTCAGTGACTTGGAAAGTGTGCTCAGCAAACACGGTGACCTTGCCTTGAAATTCCTGCAATGGATGGCGCTCGCCCAGCGTATCACCCAGTCGCGTTTCCGTGACCTCTTGCTCTATGGCAAGGCAGGTGCGCTCGCATCGACGCTGATTCGTGCCAGCAACTCGTATGGAAAAATTACGCCGGATGGCATCGTGCTCGACATGAAGCTGAATCATACCGAGTTGTCGGAAATGATTGGTGCCACGCGGGAGAGTGTAACGCGTATGTTGGGAGCCTGGAAAGAACAGGGAACGCTGGACACCATGGATGGAAAGCTGATGATTCGTGATCTGGCGGCCTTACGCTGCATGTGCGGATGTCCTACATTTCCAAGCTGCCCGGTAGAGCTGTGCCGATTGTAATGAAAGCAAGTTGAATAGGGTTGTACCTTCGATGGCGATTGGGGTCGTTACGGAGAAATCAAAAAGCTGATGTCCGATGTACTCGGGGTCAGCTTTTTGGTGTAGTGATATGTTTTTTTGTTGTAGGCACGATTAGCGTCCAACGTTTGCACCTATATATTCCTTTGAAAGAATCGAATATAGATGCGAATCATGATATTCCCCTTTGTAAAACCAATGCTCTCGCATCAAACCTTCACGCTGCATACCAATCTTCTGCATAACCTTCTCTGAAGCCTTGTTGTTCGGGCGGCATTTTGCATAAATCCGGTGTACGCCAAGTGTCTTGAAGCCAAAGCCAAGCATCGCTCGGGCTGCTTCGGCAGCGTACCCTTTTCCCTGGTAAACGGGATTGAGCACATAACCGATTTCTGCGTTCGTCTTTTCGATGTGAAGGCCAACACCGCCGATCAGAATGCCCTCCTTTTTCAAGCATATCGCCAGTTCGAAGCCCTCTCGTGGTTGTGTTTGCTGTAAATTCAGCACAAACTCCACATAAGCTCGCGTATCTTCTTCTGTATTCGGTCCCCATGCCGTATGCTGAGTAACTTCTGTCATGGATGTGTAGTTATGTATACTTTCCCAGTCTGTCTCCAGAATATCCCGGATGATGAGTCGTTCGGTCTCCAATTGCATCGCTATTCCCTCCTATATAAAGTGAACTAAAGAATATTTACACTTGCCACTTCGATGACAGAACAACCTTCCGATCGCTGTTATCCCCAGATTTTTTTGATTCCCTTTTTCAAAGGAGAAAATCCGGGGATAAAGGCGAACGCTCCGCTTCTTCAGGTTTTTTCTGTCCTCTCCGTTTCTCGTGTAAATGTTTAGTTCAATTATATAGTAAAACAAAAATAGCCCAATAACCGATTCGTGTAAAGAATGGGTTACGAGCTATGTAGGTATAAGGCTTTCTATTGTGGTTGTTTACATTCAACTGCGGGATAAGTATAAGCCAGCTTGCGGATAATTTCCTTTTGCCATTTGTTGTCACCCAGGTTGGTTGCCAGGTTCAGAATATCCAAATAATCGTCAAGCTGCAGATCAGCCTTTTGCAGAGTTGTATTCATTCGATGTTCGTTCCCCTTTATCTATAAAATCGTTAAGTCATGTACAGTAGGCAGAAGACTTGAGACAAGCTCAAGAATGATAATCATTATCACAGTTATATGTTCATTATGCAATGAACGATGTCAAAATGCAATGCCAAGGCTCGAATAAACTTAACTTTTTTTCGATAATAGGCTCAACCACAGCAGATAGGGAACGTACACACCCAGGTATGCAGACGGATAAAGAAACCATCCATTCAACAGAAAATGGTGAATTTCGGTGGTGAACGTCGTCATATGGGCATTCGTAGCGTACACATCGCCTGCAATGACAGTCGCCGCACTATAGAAGCAGAGCAGGGCAAGTACATGGAAAATGCGGGTCACCATCCGGGAACGGAGCGCAACAAAAACCATAATCAGTGGAACAATCAGCAGGAGCAGAAGAAATAGAAACTTCATCATACAGGTCTCCTTTGGGATACTTTTTGTTAACCAGTATGGGCAATTGGTGGCATTTCCAAAAGTTTTTTCAAACATTTTACAAAAACAAAGAGGAATTCAGCATATGAACGATTAAATTAAAGGTGGATAACCCATTATCAGGTAATTACGAGGAGGAGAAGGCAAGTATGAAGAAAGCGATATGGCAGCATTGGATCGGGGCATTCCTGGTGTTCATCATGATGGCAACGGCATTGCTGGGGCCGGGTTCGCAAAGTCCGGTACAAGCTGCAGCGCCACTTACGGTATCTCAGGCGATCGCCGCCCAGAGTGGTGGAGGCACGGCAACGGTGGAAGGATATATTGTTGGACATGCCACCGGCTCGCTTACAGCCAAATTTACATCTCCTTATGCCAATGATTTCAACTTCCTGATTGCCGATTCAGCGACAGAGAAGACCAACGCGAAACTGCTGGATGTGCAGATTCCAGCGTCGTACCGCTCACAATATGGATTGGCTACCAACCCGAATCTTGTGGGCCAGAAGGTGATCGTAACTGGAACACTTGGTGCATACAACAGTTATGCCGGGGTGAAGAATCCTACCTCCATCGCACTCTCCTCTGGAACAACCAATCCTGATCCTGATCCAGGCACAACGCTGCCGGATGGTACAGGGAAGAAAGTAATGTTCGACAACTCGCATGCACAGACAGCCGGGGCTGCGGACTGGGTTATTGATGGGGCATTTTCGGACTTTGCGAATGGTTTGCGAAACGCAGGCTTTACCGTGGATCAGCTGGATCGCAGCATCCCGTATACCTTCGGTGAGCAAGCCATCACCTTTAATAAATTGAAAGATTATGATGTCTTCGTTATCGGCGAAGCGAACGTGCCTTTCAAAGCGACAGAGCAGGCTGCGCTGCTGCAATATGTACAGAATGGTGGCAGTGTCTTCTTCATTGCCGACCACTATAACGCAGATCGGAACAAAAACCGCTGGGATTCCTCCGAAGTATTCAACGGCTATCGCCGGGGTGCATTCTTGAATCCAGCCAAAGGCATGTCGTCGGCAGAAGCCGAATCTCCAGCCATGCAAGGTGTGACCAGTTCCGACTGGTTGGCATCCAACTTCGGTATTCGTTTCCGCTACAACGCACTGGGAGATGTTAATGCAACAGATATTGTCGCACCTTCGCAGTCGTTCGGCATTACAACTGGTGTGAGCGCAGTAGCCATGCATGCAGGCTCCACACTTGCCATTATTGACCCGAACAAAGCCAAAGGTCTGGTGTATGTTCCGAGCGGTGTATCCAAATGGGGCAACGCGGTAGATCAGGGCGTATACAATGGCGGCGGACGAGCTGAAGGAGCCTATGCAGCGATCGCCAAGGTCGGGGCAGGTAAAGCAGCATTTATCGGTGACTCCTCACCAGTTGAGGATGCCACTCCAAAATATCTTCGTGAAGAAACAGGCGCTGCCAAAACAACGTATGATGGCTTCAAAGAAGTGAATGACGGTGTATTCCTTGTGAATACCGTGAAATGGCTGGCAGTAAAAGAAAGCTACACAAGTCTGTCTCAGGTGTCTGGACTGACATTGGATACGCCGACAAGTCTGCTTGCGATTGAAGCGCCGGCTTCATCCACTGAGCCGCAAACCGAACCATGGGCTACACCTGCTGCAGGCTATAAATGGTATGATCCTACAACGTTTAAAGCTGGTTCGTACGGCAAAGCGCAGTAAGACAAGCAGGAAGGTAGATATACAAATAATCGGCCTGTCCGCAATCATTGCGGATAGGCTTTATTTTGTATAAATGCTCGGAGCAGAGGGAAACGTATGGATAATTGTGAATGATGAGCGAGATGCCAAGGTGAGGAGGAAGACCATGATGAATCGGCAAGCAGACTGCGATAGCTCGACCATGAGACAAAAACTCAAAGGAGATCTTCATCGTGTGGCAGATCGAATGAACCGGACGTTATCTACCTTTGACCACGACAGTGTATGCCTGCTGGGCCAATTTGCGGAGATTCGGGCCGAGATCAAGCAGATCGAGGTGCTGGCGTCTTCCTTTTATCTGGATTGTTATCTGTCTCCCTTCACGGAGAAATTTGCCGAACTGACTGCCAGTGTACAGCATTTGTCGGATCGCAGATATGGTGCGCTCATTGTAATTGAACGGGAAGTACCGCTAGAATCGATTATCCACTCAGGGGTTGCGGTGGATGCCAGGGTCACTCATGCGTTGCTGGAATCGCTGTTTATACCGGGTGCACCTCTCCATGATGGGGCTGTACTGATTCGGGGCAATCAGATTGTATCCGCGGGCAATGTATTACCTTTGTCACAGGCCATTGCACATGAACGGAAAATTGGCACACGGCATAGGGCTGCTCTCGGATTGAGTGAGCTGACGGATGCGGTTGTGCTGGTTGTTTCGGAAGAGACTGGTCAAGCTTCATTCGCCGTGGGTGGGGATCTGCATCCCATCAACGTGGTTGAAACCTTGCCATGATCACTCGTCGCTAGACTTTTTTTACCGATTCCATGCTCGAGTAAATGAACCTTTTTCCCTGTGAAGAGAGAAAGGTCTTTTTGTTACATCGTGATTTGGTTTTGCACAAACTTGATCATCATGGGTACAATAGAGGGTGGAAGACGAAACGGATGAAGGCGATTGGATCGCAAAAATGGTTGGAGGAGACGGTTACACATGAGCTGGTTTGAAGCAATGGAACATCATGATTATGAGGAACTGGTGCTGTGCCAGGATAGAGCCTCTGGTTTAAAAGCAATTATTGCTATTCACGATACAACACTCGGTCCTGCGCTGGGAGGCACACGGATGTGGACTTATGCTTCTGAGGAAGCGGCCGTTGAAGATGCCTTGCGCCTTGCGCGGGGAATGACATATAAACATGCGGTATCCGGACTGAATCTGGGCGGAGGCAAAGCCGTAATTATCGGAGATCCGCGCCGTGACAAAAATGAAGCGATGTTCCGGGCCTTTGGCCGATACATTCAGGGACTGAACGGACGTTATGTCACCGCAGAGGATGTGGGAACGACAGAAGAAGATATGAATCTGATCTATCAGGAAACCGACTATGTTACAGGTATATCGCCAAGCTACGGTTCCTCCGGTAATCCTTCCCCTGCAACAGCCTGGGGTGTATATCGGGGCATGAAGGCTGCGGCGAAGCAAGCATTCGGCACGGATCTGCTGGAAGGCAAAACCGTGGCTGTACAGGGTGTGGGCAACGTGGCGATGCGTCTGTGCAAATATTTGTACGAAGAAGGTGCGCATCTCATCGTTACCGATATCCATAAAGATTCCGTAAAGCAGGCTGTGGATCAATTCGGTGCTAAGGCGGTAGACCCTGCCGACATCACTGGAGTGGATTGTGATATTTATGCTCCATGTGCATTGGGCGGTACCATTAATGACGATACGTTAAAACAGCTCAAGGCCAAGGTTGTGGCAGGTTGTGCTAACAACCAGCTGCTGGAGCCGCGTCATGGTGACAAGCTGCATGAGATGGGAATCGTATATGCACCAGACTACGTGATCAATGCAGGTGGCGTAATTAATATTGCGGATGAGCTGAACGGCTATAATGCAGATCGTGCGTGGAGCAAGGTTGGGGAGATCTACAATAATCTGGAGAAAATCTTCGACACGTCGCGTACCGAAGGCATCGCAACGTATATTGCTGCGGATCGTCTGGCTGAACGCCGGATTGAACTGATGAAGAATACACGCAGCACGTTCCTGCAAAATGGTCATCACGCGCTGAGTTCCCGCAGACTGCGCGGGTAAATTTTGAGGATGAGTTGGGACGTATTAGAGTGTGTCATGAAACCTCTGTCTGAAAGCTGAAGAGTGGGTCGAGTTCGCGGCCCAAAACCCGCCAGAACGCGTGTTTTCTCCACATGCCCCTTTTAGACGCTATCGTGAGTCGTATCTTTCGTTTCGCTTACGACGGAGTATGGCCGGAGCGCCAACGAACCTGAGACGTGTTATTCTGGGGATTGAAGCGTCTGCTGAAGGATAAGAAACCTGAGACACGTTATATTGAAATTTGAGACCGTTTTTAGCGTCTTTTTAGCGAGATTTGAAGCAATAACGCGTCTGGTGTTCCTTACGATTGAAAAAGAGGGCTTGAGAGCCAAATAAGACGTTCTAGGTTCCTTGAAAAGAACAGGCGAAGCCTTTCTAAGTCTCCTGACCCCTTCTGCTCGAATGCTCCGAGAAAAGTACAGGTAAAATAAAAATAAAAATAAAGGCGGGCGTCCGTATGGATGCCCGCCTTCTGTATCATTTGTTTTACTTCAAGGCGTTCATGATGTGGCTTTGAACACCACGATCAGTCAACAGGCCGATATGGGTTACCCCGAAAATGCGAATATTGTTCGCCCCGTTCAGTGGGGATAACGTATTATTTACAATAAAGTCCGACGTACTGTAGATGGAAGTATATGCAATGCCGTTTGGTGCCGATTGGGCCACGAGCCGGTTGGGAGATCCGAGTGTAATGACTTTGCCTATATTTTTGCCACCACCGAGGTTGTTGATATAATACAGGGTGTTGGCACCTCCCATGCTATGGGCAATGATATCAACCTGGCTCGCACCGGTCTTACGCAGGACATCATTAATATAGGTGGATAACTGACGTGAATTGGTGACATTGTTTCCCGACTTGTCCAGGAAATCGATGGCGTACAGGTCACTTCGGGAATATCCTTCGCTTATTAACGCTCTTTCGATACTGGCAAAGTTAAATCCTGCGCCTCCAATACCGTGTACAAGCACAATCGGATTACGCCCATTGGCAGCCGCTGATTGCTCCGCACCGGCAGGCATGGACAGCAAAGATAACGAGCTAAGGAAGAACAGACAGGTTAAGACGCAACGTAGAACAATAGATTTTCTCATTATTAATACCCTCCTTTGGAATGTATATCCATATTTTACTCTCTTAATCTATCATTATTTGTAATTAAAAGGAATAGTGTGGTAGTAATAAAATTTAAAATAAATTTTGAGGGGAATAAATGCATGCTTGTTTTGGCTGGAGTGATCGCTGTAATCTCTCTTTTTGTGTTTTCTAGCCCTAGATAAGCGATGAGCAGATATAGGAGAAAGCGAAATTTAATTTTATTTCAAAACGTAATGCACTTCTGATTCAGCAGCTTCACAAATCGATCCAGCGCGCTGCTGACGTATCGATCTTCGCCACGGACAAAGGTCGTTGTGGTATGTGTGAATCGTTCAGCCAGATCGTATACCGAGAACTCATCCGGTTTCTTGTGAATTACGCTGCAAGGCATAATGGTAAAAGCAATTCCTGACTCCACACAGCTAAGCAGGTTGTCCATCGTGCTGACTTCAATCATATTGCGAGCAGACAAACCTTCTTCCTGCAAATATTCCTCCGTAATTTCACGGTATGGGCAGCCTTTTGGGAAAACGACCCACGAAACCTGACACAGGCTTTCGGGTGGAACGTCCATCCGTTTGGAGATGATATGCACCGTGTCCTGCATTTCATATTCCACCTTCAGACCCTCTTTTACACACGCACCACTAATAAAGGCACCATCGATCTCATATTCCTGTATTTTCTTGCGCAGCACTTTGGGTGAAGTGGCATTCACAAGTGAGATGGAGACCTCGGGATAGGTCACTTGGTATTCATTGAGAATTTCCATAAATCGGCTGGATGCAGCCGTCTCCACAATCCCGATTTTTAACGTGCCTGAAGGTTCACCGGGATCAGTCATGTCCTGCTCCAGATCGTTTAACAGGTCACGGATGCGTGTTGCATACTGGACAAACTGTTCTCCTTTGGAAGTCAGCACTACCCCTTTGGGGAAACGGTTGAACAACTGCACCTGATATTCCTGCTCCAGCTTTTTGATGCGTGTGGTGACGTTGGATTGTGCGTAATTCAATTCTTTGGCGGCCTGTGAGATTTTGCCGGACCGTGCCACCGCGAGAATAATATCGATATCCGAGAGTTCCATAGCTCTGGCCTCCTGATTTGGTAATGAAACGAGGTGTTAGGTATCTCTATAAGAGATACATCTATATATTTCAATCATTTTACGATATATATATGCCGGCTTACAATATCGTTATCAACAGCTTTTACAGAGCAATGGAATCATGCCGATGCCGACAATGGAGAAGGAGTTGTGATGAAGAATATGTCTACATTACTGAGCCCGGTGACGATCAACGAATGGCATTTGAGAAACAGATTAGTGATGGCACCTCTTACCCGAGGGTTTGCCAATGATCAGGATGGGACTGCGACGGAAGAGATGGTGGCGTATTACGAGCGACGTGCCCAGGATGGTGTAGGGTTGATCATTACAGAGGGGATTAATCCTTCGTTGGCAGGCAAAGGAACCTATGGCATCCCCGGATTATATACGGCTGAACAGACCGACTCATGGAAGAAAGTAACAAATGCCGTCCATAAACACGGAGGAACCATCATCGCTCAGCTGTGGCATGTGGGCAGACTGTCTCACTCCGATCTGATCGGTACCCCGCCACTGGCACCTTCAAGCATTCCGGCTCAAGGAAGAGTCCATAAATTGCATAAGCCATATCAGATACCTCAAGCTATGAGTGTGCAAGATATCCGGGATAGCATTCAACAGTTTCAAACGGCTGCCCGCAATGCGGTACTGGCTGGATTCGACGGAATTGAACTGCATGCAGCACATGGTTATCTGATCGACCAGTTTATCAATGAGAAGACGAACCACAGAACAGACGAATACGGAGGCGATATCCAGGGTCGATTGCGTTTTCTGAAGGAGATCATTATTGCAGTTCAAAAAGAAATCAGCGTGGATCGCATATCGGTACGATTTTCCGAGAAAAAAGATGATGACCCTTCCTATGTCTGGGCAGACAAGGCTGGAGTGCTGAACGCCTATCTGAATCTGTTCCGCCAGACAGGCATTACTATCTTGCACCCTTCAACAGATCGATACACCACAGTCTGGACTGGGAAACAGAATTTCCATGAGGCGATTCGCCAGCAGTGGGATGGTATCATCATTGGCGTAGGGGACCTTGAGGCAAAAATAGCAGAGCAGGCTGTGCAGAATCGGAGCATTGATTTGGCAGCGTTCGGCAGACCGTTTATCGCCAATCCCGATCTGGTGCAAAAATTGCGTACGGGGCAGCAGTGGGTCGAGTACGATGCCAATGCACATCTGACTATGTTGGTGTGAATGTAGCAAGAAACGGGCAGAAGCTGATCCTGTGGATCACTCTGCCCGTTGTTCCTATTTTTCGATGCTAACTATGATTAAATGTCTTCCATGCTGCAGCAACTTGCGGAGGGGTGGGTCAGAGTGCTCAAACACTTTGAGATAAATCCAATGGTTCAATTTCACTTTTTCTGGTAGAGCTTTTTTCGATATACCACAGGATGATCATGCACAACGCATAGACCAAGCTGAAGGCCAGAATAATGATCCATAAGCTCCCCATGTCCATGCTTTTGATGAAAATACCTGTCAAGTATGGGCTAAGTGTATAACCCAGGCAGCCTACGAACAGCAGCAAGCCGTTAAACCGCCCCTGATGTGTATCCGGCACTCGCGAAGCGATATATAGATTGATATTGGTTTGCACCAGAATCTCTCCAACGGTCCACAGTACCGTAGAGACGGCGACGATGGCGAAATGGGGAAAATAACCCATCAGGCTCAATGCACCGAATCCAATGCCATAGAAGAGCGCACCTGTAGCAATGGAGTTTAGCGCAGTTAACTTACGTGTAACGGATAGGATCAAGGTGGTCAGGATAATGACGCTGATAGCATTAATGGTCATGACTGAGCCGTAATAGGCTGCCCCGTCCTCTCCGAACGAATCATTCATTTGTAGCGGAAGGCTAAACGAGGATTGCATATAAATAAAATAGTTGAGAAATGACACCAAGATGAACAAGGCGACGAGCGGATTTTTCATAAGTAGTCTGAATAAAGGAGTGGGGGGGTGGCTCGATTGTAGATGTACAGAATTGTTGCTGCCTGTAGACGCCACTACCTTGCTTGTACCGATCTTTACCTGGTTGATGATAATGAAGGTGGATATCAGAAATACAGTGCCGATACTGATAAAGACGATATGGACATGATCCTTGATGAAAAAACCGGCTACCAATGGTCCGATGGCTATCCCCAAATTGGCTCCCAAATACATAAGGGAGAAGGCCGACTTTCGCTCTTTCTCCTCCGTACACAGTTGAATGATTAATGCGTTATACGCAGGGCGGGTAATGCTGATGAAGAACATGACAGCGATCAGTAAATAGCCAACTGTAATAGTGCCCGACCAGAACGAACAGCATAGTATCATTGTGGCGGACAGCAATTGCCCGGTAACAATAATTGTTTTTTTGCCCATAAGATCACTTAAATAACCGCCAAGAAGGACACCTGGTCCACTAATCAAGGCTGCCAGTGATACAAAGATACCTGCACTGACAACATTCATCCCCATCTGTAAAGTCAGGACTAAGGTAATAAGGGAAAAAACAAAGTCTCCTGCGCTGTTAATCGTTCTGGCTAAACAGAGGTAATATATTTCACGGCTCAAACCCGCGTATGATTTAAATAAAGACAAGAATTCAGCCCTCCCCCATACCACTGTCAATCCAAATACAACCCTTTATGGTCCATCCCGCGTTTTATACGGGTTCGGTAACAGTAACTTCAATCTTGAAGCGATCGTACATATCCAGCAGTGTTTGACGCAATTCTTCGAATGAATTCCCTTCCACAATGGCAAAACCCGATCTGGTCATCGTATCGCTCACGTCCCCGGCACGTTGTCCCACTTGATAGGATACATTGAATTCAATGATGCCGGAGATATCTTCATAATCTTCTATCCCTGATATGCTTTGAATCATTCCTGCGCGAGAAGGGAAGCAGATCATACCCGTATATTTATTATTCGTCTGTTGTTTGTTGAACTCATATACTCCAACTTCCAGATCGCTGACTGCCTCGAATAAATCAACACCATGTGTGTTCTTGATACAAGGAGGCATAACATGTGAACCCCCAATTCTTGCACCGATCTCTCCAAATACCACTTCTCCCTCCGAAGTTAGAAAAAGCTCGGCATGTGTTACGGAATGATTAATTCCCAGTGCAGCAATGACCTGTTCATTGACTTCCTTGATGTGGTGAATAAAGTCAGCCTCAGTGCCTTCAGGAAACGTAATGCTGGCCGGTGGCTTCTGCTTAGTAGCAATATCCAAACAGTTATACAGGTATTGGGAAACGGATGAAAATATAACTTTCCCCTTCGAGACAATGGAATCACAGTGAAACTCTGTACCGTTGATGAATTCCTCCAGCAAGTCCCGTTGCTGCGCTTGTCTTGTATGGTGAAGATAATGGATCAGTTCTTCCATGCTGGACAATTTGAACGTATTTATACTTCCATATCCGCTGAGTGGCTTCACAATAATCGGGAACCCGTGTGTATCAGTGAAACGAATGTAATCCTGTTCATGAAGAGCGATTGCAATGTCAGACGTCCGAATTCCTCGTTGATGGAGCATCTGTTTCATTATCCATTTATTGCGGACGGCTTCAGCCTGGTTGCGCTGCATGCCGGGGATACCAAATTCGGATCGAATCTGGCCGCCGATTTCAATCGCATTCTCACCCGGAGTTAACAACGCTACGATGGAGTGGGAACGTCGGATTTCAATAATGTGATCCCTGATGTCATCCACGGATTCCAAGTGATCCACGTATCTAATCTCATCGAAGAAGTCCTCAAGCAAATCATCATGAAGCAGATTGTGACGTTCAATAATCAGAATTTTTTTGTGATCAGCAAATTTTTTCAAAGGTTTTACGAAGTTTAAGCCTAATGGAAGCCTGAAATCAGATATGTATACAATTGTTTTCATAAATCCTCCTTCAATGAAGAACAAAAAATAGAAAAAGACCATTTCATAACATTATATATAAAAATATTCCATTTTCAATACGGTTTTTGTAAAATTTTTGCCGCGTTAAAGTGTTAATTGACAATAGGATTTTTTTGGTATACGATCGTACCGGATTTGAATAAAAGGGAGGAAATAGAAAAAAATGGAGATTACTGAAAGCAAATATGCCATACTGGGAACATTGGGAGACGATGAAGGATTCCTGACTTGCAGCATGCATATCGCTAAGAAACTCAACAACTCTGATATAATCAAGCCGTACCCCGAATTTGAAGCGGCCGCGGAAGACTTGAAATCAGGGGAAATTTCCTGCCTATTGGTCCCCGGGGCTTATCCCAAGCTCAACAGTTTCATTATGGATTCCGAATTAGTGGTGTCTGAGAGCTTTGTAGAGAAGATTCCTGCGCTGGTTCTATCCGGATTCCATGCGGAATGTCCTGATCAGATCGACGTTATTTTTCATCATCCGGCAACGACATACTTGTTATCTGAACTCAGTATAATCTATAGAGAGAGCAGCACCGTATCGTCCAACCCCGAAGCCTGCAGGAAGGTCATGCATCACACAGAAAGGTCCATTGCGCTCACGAATCAGCTCTGTGCCGATCATTACGGGCTTGTTACCTACAAGGTATTGCGTGAGGGAATCCATATGCCGTGGGTATGTTTTACAAAAAATGTACAGAGGATGAATGCACTCGTATGAAAAGAATAGCTATTATATTGGATAAAAATTTGGAGATAGGCGCCGCAGCGAATGTAGCTGCCTTATTGATGGGACAAGCAGCCCTTAAAGAACCGGATTTATATTCTGATACACCTGTACTGGATCTTAGCGGCGTTCAGCATGCAGGCATCCGGTATAGCACGGTTATTTTGAAGGCTGGGGAGAATCAATTGAGCCATTTGGCTAAATCCTGTTCAGCTGACAACGACGAAGTGAGCTGTGTTGTGTTTTCACAGAAGGGTCAATCACTCAATAATGCATTCGAACAATATGCAGATGAGATCGCTTCGATGGAGATGGAAGTCACCAAAGTTGTAGGTGTCATTGTGTGGGGAGAGGATGACAAGGTTAGGGCCACAACCAAGAAATTTAGTGTCATGAAATGATGATGGATAAAGGGCAGAAGTTGATCCTGTGGATCACTCTGCCCTTTATTTACATATGGAAGGATGGTTATGGGTTACTGACAACGGTGACTTTCTTTTCCGTTAAGTAGTATACGAGTGCCAGCAGAGGCATCACCAGACCAATCAATGTGGTGAGACTCCAACCTCCATGTGCGTAGGACCAGCTGCCAAGAGATGATCCAATTGCGCCCCCTACAAAAAAGATCGACATAAATATCCCGTTTACCCGTCCTCTTGCTTCGCTCAACGAATAAATGATGCGTTGTCCCAGCACCAGATTACCCGAGACTGCCATATCCAGTGTGATGGCAACGACCACAAGCAAAATAAGGGTAGCGGTAGAGTGACCCTGGAACAGATAGGCAAGCCCAAAGGAGGCAACCGCGATGACCATGGCGAGTCCGGTTAAGATGCGGGTTAAACCTTTATCCGCCCATCTTCCGGCAATAGGTGCCGCAATGGCACCCCCAACACCAGCCAGTGCAAACCAGGCAATTCCCTGCTGAGACATGCCATATTCGTTGGCGAGCTGCAAGGGAACTGTAGTCCAGAACAAGCTGAAGGCGCCAAACAGACTGGCCTGATAGAGAGCTCGGCGGCGGAGCATGGGGAATGTTTTGAGCAGGGAGCCCAATGACAGAATTAATTGTCCGTACTTCATCGCTGGTTGTGGCTGACGTGCAGGAAGTGCACGTGACAGGAGCAATGTAAGCAATCCGATAATGATTGCCGAGAAGACAAAGACCGCTTGCCAGCCGAGCAGGCTTGTAATAAAACTGGCGACTGGCCGAGCCAGCATAATGCCCAGCAGCAGACCACTCATCACATTGCCGACAACCCGTCCACGTTGCTCCTCCGAAGTGAGGTAGGTGGCATAGGGAACCAGAATTTGCGCAACGACTGAACTAATCCCGATGACGAGGGAAGCAGTCAGAAATAATGCGGCATGGGAAGAGAAGGCAGCGGCAATCAATGCAACGACCAGAATGATGAGGAAAAAAGTGACCAGCCGCTTATTCTCCAGAATGTCACTGAGCGGAACGATAAACAGCAGGCCAATAACATACCCGATCTGTGTTAATGTCACAATCAGTCCAGCAGCAGCAGAGGAAAGCCCTGTTGTCACGCCGATTGGTCCTATAACCGTCTGAGCATAATACAGGTTTGCCGCAATCAGCCCGCACGCCGCAGCCAAAAGCAAAATCAACCAGCTTGGAACTGAATGTGACTTCACATCAGGTTGTATATCCATGAGTATCACCCTCCACATGTTCTTAAATTATTTTTTATTCAAGTAAATTAGTATTGCAAATTGTCAATTACTAAACGGTTCGTTTACTAATTACAAACATATAATAAACTAAACGTTTAGTATTGTAAATAGGTGTGGGGATTTTTTTGCATGTCGGAATTAAGGTAAGAACGAAATTGTTTAATGTATCGGTGTTTTAGTATAATGAACGTACAGTTTTTATGAATCACAGATGCATTTGTTGCACCAAGGAGGGCTTATGATGACAGCCAAAAGAGGGCGTCCCCGCAATGTGGAAACCCAGAATGCGATTCTTGCAGCTTCCTATGAATTATTACTGGAACACGGCTTCGGAGCGGTTACGATCGAAAAAATTGCTGAACGTGCTAAGGTGAGCAAAGCAACGATATATAAATGGTGGCCCAATAAAGGTGCTGTCATTATGGATGGGTACATGTCTGCGGCAACGGCAAGATTACCTGTACCGGATACAGGATCGGTATTTGAGGATGTGCGCATTCATGCGAGCAATCTGGTTGTTTTTTTGAGCAGCCGGGAAGGAAAAGTGATCACACAGATTGTCGGAGAGGGACAGTCTGATCCAGGGCTTGCAGCAGAATACCGAACCAGATACATTCAGCCTCGTCGGCGCGAAGCGTGGGGAATTTTCGAAAAAGGTGTAGAACGGGGAGAGCTGAAAAAGGATTGTGACATCGGACTGTGCATAGACCTCGTCTATGGAGCGATGTTCTATCGCATGCTGGTGACTGGCCAAGCGATCGATACTGAATTCGTGCAGCGTTCGTTGATTTCCTTATTTGAAGGGATTAAATCCGGATCATAGAGAAAGACATCTTGGGGGAGGGATAGGGCGATTCGCAAGAATCACCCTGGATACATAAAGGCATGTGGATGAACGGGGAATGTGTGGAGAATTGAGAACTACACCTGGAAGATCGGTGAGATGGCTGGGGGCCATGAATCGGGAGAAGGCGAAGTGGAAGAGGGAAGAGACTGATTCAAGATCGGGGGCTCGTTCCATATGAAACTGGGGATTTCGCGTCGTAACACGGGTGCTACATCCTGGGCGAAGCGTTCTACCTGCTCCAGCTGCTCAGCATGGCTGAGTCCATCCACGCTGATGCTCAGTACCTGATGTCCATATGCGGCATGGTAATTGAGGATCTTCTCAATGACCTGCTCTGGACTACCAATCAGTACAGGGCCATGCGCAATGTTATCCTCCAGGTCCTTAAAGGGTGACTGGTTGTGCTGCGCAGCGGCCGTAGCATGAAAGGCCTCATAATAAGGCGTATAACGACGGATCGCCTCTTCGCGTGTATTCGCGAGGTACAGGCTGCCTGCCCCGGAGCCGACCACCGCTCGGTTCGCATCATGACCATAATAATCGAGACGCTCCCGGTAATGGTCAATTAACGCTTTATATTTTGCCTGCGGGTGGAAGGAATTTGAGCTAAAAATCGGTTCGCCATACTTCGCTGCAAGCTCGGTGGAGCGGGTGCTTGATGCGCTGCCATGCCAGATCGGAATGGATTGCTGGAGCGGTCTCGGCTGAGTGGTAACCTCTTGAAGGGGAGGGCGAAACGTTCCCTGCCAGGTTACATTCTCTTCAGTCCACAGCCGTTTCAGCAGTTCGTAGCGTTCACCGAGTGAATCCCATTGTTCCTCTTGGCTAATGCCAAACAGGGGATAGTGCCGAGGATCATTGCCTTTCCCGATGATCATCTCCAGCCGTCCACCCGATAATTGATCCAGCGTGGCATAATCCTCGGCAACCCGTACCGGGTCAAGTATACTAAGAACAGTGACTGTTGTTAGCAACCGGATATGCGAAGTCGCAGCAGCGACGGCGGTCAGCACCACGGGAGGTGAGGAAGACAGAAAAGGTGCGCCATGCCGCTCACCGATCCCATATGCATCGAACCCCAGCCGTTCGGCCAGCTTGGCTTGTTCCAGAATATTGTGGAACTTCTGTTGTGTCGTTAGTGATTCACCAGTTACGGCATTTGGAAGATTCATCATGAGACTAAATAAGGCAAATTTCATCTAACCATCCCCTTGGATTGGATTGGAAAAGCACCTGGGTTGTCTAATCCTATGGAAATAGTAGGATATTCAAGCTAGAACTAACTTTACCATGTTGCCCTGCATTCTTCTAATGGATTTTTTCTATAAGGCGGATTAAAGCCGCTCAAACCTGGACAAATGGGCAGGAAATTGCCACGATTTTTATTGACCGCTGTAAAATTTAGGATTAAAATTGTGCATATCATATAAATTCAAATTTATGGATTTTCATTGTGGAGGTGGGAGACATGGAACCTACAACTACGATACGCTCCTTTATTGAGGACTACATCAGGAAACAGGGCTATACCCTGCAATACTTTGCCGATATATCAGGTGTGAACGCTGGAACGTTAAGTGCGATCATCAAAGGAACGCGGCCAATCGCCATGGCTCAACTGGATCTGATTACCAAAGGCATGAAGCTGGAAGAAGGTCATTTCTACGAAATTTACGGCGCTGAGTGTTTTGTGGAGTCTGCACCACATTGGAGAAGACTGGAACCTTTTCTGCAACGTTGCGCCGAGCTGGACAAGCTCGAATGTATTCAGCGGATAATCCAGCAAGTGACGGATGACCGCTCCTATATCTCCGAATTGTTTGAAATGGCAGAAGGCATGCTTGAACGAGGACAAAAGAAAGCGGCCCGCATGTTATATGAATGCGTTGCGGAGTGTGAGAAGTACCAACACTCGGAACGTCTCGCATTGTGCCAATATCGTATTTTCACACTATCTCTGGGTCAGGATCAGCATGAAAATCTCAGGGCGGCCGTGCACTTCGAGCCATATATTAATCGGCTGGATGAAGAGCGGCAGCTGGATGCGATAAGAGAATTGGCTAATACATATAGTGGATTGTGCCATTGGGATAAGGTATTTCAATTAGCCAGTGAACTAGAGCAACGAGTTGAATTTTTAGAACAATATAAAAAAAAGAAAAAGGGTTTGGAACAACAGAGGACTTCCAAACATCCTTTATTCACCTATAAATCATACGCATATTTATTGATGTCTAATGTATGGGGTGAGCGTAAAGATTATGAAAAGGCATTGAGTCAGACAGCTCTTTATGCGAATTTTGAAATTGAAGAACCTACTTCGGAGGATCTTATATTTATTAAACGATTTCAAAATTGGGCTGAAATTAATACCTATCTCTATAAATTGATGTTGGGTGATTACGAGGCACTAAATACTTATTTAGATATTATTGAAGAGAATGAAAATGAAACTCTTCTTGGGTTAGTTAAGATCATGGAAGCTGCCAATTCATACAATCTGAATGTAGACCATGCTCTTAGAAGATTCGATTTATATATTCATATGTTGTTTGAGGATCGTAATCATGAAAGTAGCTATATTGCTCAAATTAAAGATGATAGATATACTAAATTTTGGGCGGAATTAGCGTTTTATCAGTTGTCTAAGGAACGATATGAAGAAGGGTTTAGAAGTCTGTTAAAATGTTTAGCATCTGCTCATAAAATCAAAGATGATTCTACAATAATATATTGTGTGGGTTTATTTGAAGAGTACAGAATGCAAGCGACGGAATCAGTAAAATTAAATTATAATAGTCTTATCAAGGAGGTCTATGGTCGATATGATAAAAAAAGCAATGTTAGTATTAATGCTTTTTAGTTCCTTCCTTTTACTCTCTGGTTTTACTGGAGGTATTGATTCTACGACGATAAATGCTTTTTTTAGTCACGGGACGGGCGGATATTAGGGTTTTTGATATATAATGTAGTAAATTGGTTTTTTTGTTAACGAGCGTTATTTTTCCTGGAATATGGAAATATAACGCTCGTTTTTATGTATCTAATGATTGACGATTGTTAAATTCAGGATTAAAATTACATTTATTATAATTGGATGAATCATAAGGGAATTTGGATAATTGGGGGTGGAAGAATTGAAACTTGCACCTACGATACGCACATATATTGAGAATCATATGAAGGAGCATAAATATAAACTACAACAGTTCTCTGAAGTCACTGGCGTCAATGTTGGTACGCTAAGTGCCATAATCAAAGGGAACAGATCTATATCCATGAACCAATTAGATCAGATTACGTCTGGAATGGGGCTTGAACAAGGATACTTTTACGAAATGTACAGCGTGGAATGTTTTGTGGAAGTTACACCTCATTGGAGACGGCTAGAACCGTTCCTGTATAATTGTGCTGAGTTGAACAAGTTAAATTGTATAAAGAAAGTGGTTATACAGGTTACTGATGATCGATCGTACATTGACGAATTGTTTAAGGTAGCTGAGGATTTCTACAGGAAAGAGTTTGAACAAGCGGCACTTATTCTATATGAATGTGTTGCGGATTGTGAGAAATACCAGCACTCTGAGCGGTTGGCATTATGCCAGTACCGTATTTTCCTAATTAACAAGACGTTAAACAAATTCAATAATTTGAATGCGGCGATTCGATTAGAACCTTATGTAGAGAAACTAAATGAAGAAATACAACTGGATGCTATAAAAGAATTAGCCAATGTATATAATGCACTGAATATATGGGGAAAAGTATATTCTTTGTCAGAAGAACTGGAAAGGAAAAGTGATTTCCAATTAAAGGACGAATCAGTTAGGAGAAATAAGGGTCAAAGAGCTGCTTTTTATCCTATATTTACTTATAAAGCTTATGCCAATTTGTTAAAAGCAAGTGTTTTTGAGGCCCGAAAGGAGTACGAACTAGCATTAAAGTACACAGAGGTTTATGAAAAAGTAATTGATATTCCTAATCCAACAAAGGAAGAAATAGAAATAATAGAAAGATTCCGAATATGGGCTCAAGGGAATCGATTATCAATTAACCTGATGTCTGGGAATCACGAAGTTATTCATTCATACCTTCAATACCTTGAGGATAATCCTAAAGAAATCCTAACTGCCTTCATAAATATTGTTCAGGTGGCCAACGAACATTCACTTAATATTGATTTTGCATTGGAGAAATTTGAAGCTCAGATCCAACAGTTCCATATTGGTTTCCATCTAAAGGGTGAGGATAATCCTCAAATTGGTATTCACAGATTTCTTTTGTTTAACTATGAATTTGCCAAGTATAGACTTAGCCAACGAAACTTCCAGTCTGGAATAGATACTCTACTCTATACTCTGAGGCTTTCATCTTCAAGCCAAGATGATTATTTGACTATAAAGTGTATAGATTTGTATGGGGAGTATAGAGATCATGCCGATTTGGAGCAACAGAAAGTATATTTTCAATTAATAGAGGAAATAAGTTTCCAGAAATTACGAGTATGATTTTGAAATACAAGTTCATATGAAAGTATGTGAATGATGTTGGGAGTGAGAAGAATGAAACTTGCACCTACGATACGCTCGCATATAGAGGATTATATCAAGGAGAAAGGGTACAAACTTCAACAATTTTCTAATACCTGTGGAGTTAATGTTGGCACATTAAGTGCTATTATAAAAGGGAGCAGGCCTCTTGCCATGAATCAACTGGATCAGATTACTTCTGCGATGGGATTGGAGAAGGGGCACTTCTATGAAATGTACAGTGTGGAGTGTTTTGTGGAAGCTGCACCTCATTGGAGGCGTTTGGAGCCGTTCCTGTATCGCTGTGCTGAACTTAACAAGCTAGGCTGTATTAAAAAGGTGATTATATCAGTAACGGATGATCGCTCTTATATTGAAGAATTGTTTGAAGTTGCTGAGGACCTTTACAACAAAGGGATGAAACAAGCGGCGTTCATTTTATATGAATGTGTTGCGGAATGTGAGAAATACCAGCACTCTGAGCGGCTTGCTCTTTGTCAATATCGAATTTTTTTGCTCAGTTGTGGCAGTGATCAGAAGATCGCTATGCAGGCAGCCACTCGATTTGAGCTTTTTGTGGATCGTTTAGAGGAGGAATATCAGCTGGATGCACTTAAAGATCTGGCTAACCTGTACTCTGCTCTGCATAATTTTGATAGATTATATCCAATAACAATAAACCTAGAGAGATTAGCAAAAATTATGATGAGTCACATTAAGCAGGATACTACTCATACCAAAAGAAAAACCGTATATCCACTTTTCGTATACCAAGGTTATTCATTGCTTCTGAGGGCTTCTTGTTGCTCCAAAATAGGGAAGTATGAGGAAGCTTTGGAGTGCACACGTACTTATTATGAATTAACTTTAATCGAACCAAATGAGGAAGATATCTTATATATAGAGAAATTTAGAAAATGGGGAAAAATAAACATCTATTTATATAGGTTGATGATGGGACAAAATGAAGTTCTTGAGGACTACATTGAACATGTAGAAAATGAATATGAAGGAGAGTATGAAGAGATTTTAGTTGCCATATTTAATATCGTTCAGATAGCAAACCGATTTAAATATGATGTTAACTTTATATTGGAGAGGTTTAAAGACAAGATCAATCTTTATCATATAGGTTCGAGACATGAGGGAGAGTACTCTGAGCAAAATTGGAACACACGTCTGGTCAATTTTTTTTATGAATTGGCAGTTTATTATTTAAGTAGAAGTAGTTACGAGTCAGGTATGAAAGCGTTAATTAGTAGTATGGAACTTTCGATTAATATCAGTAACGACCCTTACCTAATAAAATGTGTAAATCTGTATGGGGAATATAGAAGATTTGCTAATGAAGAAATAAACGTTAAATATCAACAGATATTACAGTCGAACAATATTGCATAAATTATAAAATAATTATTTAAAAGCCAACTGTTTTTGCAGTAGGCTATTTTTGTGTTCAATAATCAGGTCTGAAAATGGAAATAAAATCTTTTCTAAACAATCATTTTTACAAAATTCTGCAAAATATCATATGTTTTTTTAAGTACAAAGGGTTTTAACGAAAAAATTGGAGGATTCAAGATGTATTCTAAATTGTTTTAAAAAGGGGTGCATGCTGTGAGAGAGCCGAGAATCCTGAGAGACCAAATAGAGCAAAGTAGACAAGAGCTGCGCCGTTTGGTGGAGAGACATGGCATGCATGATGATAGGGTTTTACAGCAGTCTAGGATTTTGGATGAATTGATAAATGAGTTTAACCGATATACTTCAGCAATTAATATGAAGAAAGAACAGCATTAAAGACGCAATTCCAATAAACATTATTTAGAAATTTTATCTTAATAATTGCAGCTCTTATAGAACTGCGAAACCATAAACTAAATATGGTTTCGCTGCCTCTTTCAATTAACTCCTGATGCAGTGGCGTATTATGAGATCCCGCTGCTCATTATGAGAAGAAAGGTTATAGTTAGGTTCGCTAAGAGTATATCTGAAGTTTACATTATTAAACAGTCTCCATTGTTCTTTTAGCTATGATTTTCTTAATAGTGTTTAGAATAAGGAATAATACAATACACATTCCTAACTTTATGCCGATATCAGTGAGACGTTGAATATTACCGGCAACAAAAACGTTGTACCCATTTGTTACCTGTGAAATAAATCCATTAGAGAAGAACAGGTAATACATTCCAATAACTAACATGTGAGAGATTGTATACATTACAGAAAATAAGAAAGGCATAACCGAGATGTAAATATTTTTGCTCAGAATAAATATTGCAATGGTTTGCAGTGTTATTATAAAACCTCCAATAAGCATGAAACTGCTACGCCCCGAAAAGTCATATGCGCCACTAAAAAAAAGATTTTCAAAAAGATTAAATGATTCTATCCCGCCTAGCATATTTTTAAAGAGTCCTAAGTATGCCTGTAAATAGCCTAATCCAAATAAAAAGGGAACTGATACCAGGCACAATCTATCTATATTTCTACGAGTAAGCAGTAAAGCACCACATATTGCACAAATTGTAATAAATAACACGGGAGAAAGTTCAATCACTCTATTGTGAATACCATAATGGTTTGCAATTATTCCTAAAATTAAAGAGCTTACAAACAAAAATCCACTGATGCAGATTAACCCCAAAATCACACTGCTTGATAAGCCGAAAGTTTCTTTAGTCAACTTTTCCCTTATACTTATTGGATTGCCAAAGGACTCTAAGGCTTTTTTGGTTGCTTGATCAGAGGAACAGCCTTCATTAATATAACGTTCTTTTGATGAATTTAAATGTGCAGCCATTTCTTCTGTCAAATCCGTTCGTTCTTTTTTGGATAAAAAGGAATTTCTAAATACTTGATTTAAATAAGATTGAATATCCACTAGTTGTACCTCCCAAAAAAATATTTATAATATGTGTGTTTTTTATCCACGAAGATTTAATGGCTTTAAGTTTATTCTGTCCCTCTTCTATGATTCGGTAGTACCTTCGTCTTGGGCCACCATTTTGTTCCCCCCAATATCCTTCAATATACTTATTAGCCTCTAGCCTTTTTAAAGCAGGATACAGAGTCCCTTCTTTAAGTTGGAACTCTCCATAGGTTATTTCATTTATATACTGGGATATCTCATAACCATATGCATCTCTTTGGCTCAAGATGGATAGTATGATACCATCGATGTATCCTTTAATCATTTCATTCTTCAATTTATACACCACCTACTATGTAATTCTATGTAGTAAAATTAACAGAAAATTGAAAATAAATCAAGACCATAAGATAAGTATATGAAATTTGATCTAAATCTGGTGGGATCAATATTTTAGTATTTAACTTTAGCTTTTTTTGATAACAAGTGACCCACAACCTTTACGCGAATGTAAGGGTTATGGGTCACTTTAATTCCGGCGGTGTCTAAATTAACTTTTACTAGTTGGTATAAACATTCCCTGCGCCATCAACAGGGACTGGAGCCCAATTAACTATACGAATGTGATAATCGCTACCGGCGGGTACACCTGTTAAAGAAATAGAGAATCTATCGCCAGCAGCAGATGAATAGTTGCCGTATACGGGCTCGGATTTTCCAAGAGTCTTCCATCCAAGGAATGAATCTTGAGCCACTTGATAAGTTACATCGGCATGGTATTGTGTCCCTGCATATTGCCAACCTATTAGATTAACGGCATTACCTAATGTAGAAAAGGAATTAATAGTGTAGTGAGCTCTACCATAGTTAAACCCTGTGAAGGAATAGTAATCTACCATAGCTTGGGTAGTGAATTCCGGAGCATTTAGTGCAGCAATAGTAGCAGGATCATCATCACCAAGAATCAATTTCCATTCTTCATCTATTTCTTTAACGTAGATCTCATTTTTGGAATCAATCCCTGAAACATTACCTTCAAAAGTAACTACAACATTTGCCTCATCCTTTAAGCTCGCATCAACAATTTTCATTGATTCAAAGTCACTTACTGAGTTATAGTGCTCATACTTTGCAATTTGTTTTTCTTTACTCTGGTATCTTAAATCTACTACTAGCTCTGTAGCTTCTGCGAATTTTTCCTCCGACATAGCATCGAAAAACTCTTGTACAACCAGTTTTGCAGCTCCCTGTGGGTCCTCTGTTGCATGAATGGTTGATGTATTAGAGAAGAAAGCGGCTCCCCCGATAATTGATAAAGATAATAATGGTACTAAAAATTTAGCTTTCATTGATCAACGTCTCCCCTCGATATTTAATAGAATCGCTTAATTTTTCATAACAATCTCGATTTATGGTATCTCAATTTAAATGATATTTATTTTCGATCTTTTCGCGCTCACCTCTCTTTTGGGAATAATGGGTAAATAACACCTCCTTTTCTATATTTTAATTTCTTTTGCATAATATTTTAATTCTGATTATTAGGAAAAAAATGTTTAGATTTAATTTATTTTGAAAATCTCTCTAGAAAGATTAAAGAAAAAATTGAAATAAACTCTGATTTGAAAAAGACGTCAATCCTTTGAAAAGTAATGTAAGCAAACATTTTATTTTGCAAAGGAATAAAATATGAATTTTTTGGCAATGTATCCTAAAATGTTTTAAAAAGAGGGGGTGCATGCTGTGAGAGAACCGAAGCAGATTAGAGACCAAATCGAACAGAACAGGCATGAGTTAAGTCGTTTGGCGGAATATCATGGCATGCAAGACTACAAAGTCCTTCAACAATCGATGGTATTGGACGAGTTAATTAATGAATATAATCGCTTCAAATATAAAAAACACTTTATGAAAAGACAGCCGATTGGTATTATCCCCTTTAAGTAGACACTTGAAAAAACCTTCATGTTATCATGAGGGTTCAAGTGATACTTGGAGGGGATATTTTTATGGCGAAAAAAGGGCAAACATTTCAGACGTATACGGAAGAATTCAAATTGAATGCAGTTAGATCCTATGTCGAAG
>NZ_FOBD01000009.1 GCF_900109515.1 Paenibacillus sp. OK003
AGTGGTCAAACCTTCAATCCCTCCACCCGCATAGCGGGTGGTTTTTTGTTTCGCGCGTTTCACGCACTCAACTGGCTAAAGCCATAATAAAAAAGCCGCCTTTAGGCGACTTTGGCATATCTCACGCTATTTTATAGCTGAATGGATCAAGTTCGTCCAGTCCAGTCAGCTCCCGCTATTTCTTTCCAACGTTCTCTAATCTCGTCATATAACTCCTTACTCAGAGCTCCCTTGGCGACAAGATCGGCATTTTGCTGCCAACGGTTAGGTTTGGCTGTACCCACAATCGCCGTGTCTACCCCTTCTGTACTGAGCGTAAAACGTAATGCGGTTTCAACGGCTGCTTGTGCATCTTCGCCCAGAAAACCATACCCAAGTTCGCTCAAGCGTTTCCAATATACAAAGGCATATGCTTCTTCCGGAAGCGAGTCATACGTCCATGCCGCATTGGCAATGGGGCGTTTGGCAATAACACCCATATTTCTCTTTCTCGCTTCTGGCAACGTCAGATCAATGGCTTCCTGATCAGCAATGTTCAGCGAGGTTTCCAAGCTGTCGAACACGCCTGTCTGAATCGCATAAAGAGCATCCGTCGTATCGCCGCTATATCCAATAAATCTCGTTTTCCCAGCTTCCTTGGCTCGTTGCAGCACTTCAATGACCGCTCCTTGCCGAAGTACTTCTTCAGAGCAACTATGAAGATGGATTACATCAACGTATTCCGTTTTTAGTCGTCTAAGACTACGGTCAATCGTTTGCTCTAATACGTTGGCGTCCCAATCTGGGCCATCTACCCCAGCGGCATGTCCACATTTGGTAAACAAATAATAATCGTCTCTGCGATGTGATAGCACATCTCCAATTAACTCTTCACTATCCCCATAACATTCAGCCGTGTCAATGACGTTTAACCCTGCATCCAACGCACTGTTAAGCAATGTTTCTACATCTGCTTTGGATACGTTCTTGCCGATCTCCGCCCCACCAAACCCAAGTGTACTTACTTTCATTCCAGTGTTTCCGTAATTACGCAGTTCCATGGATCATTTCCTCCAAGCTTCGTGAATTTGGTTACAGATAATGAAAGTACATATAGTACCAATTAGTCTTCGGTATGTATTACCCTTATGTTGGGTATTACACCCACTTGTTCATCTTACTTTATTTCCTCCAACACGGATACATCCGTTGAATCAGGTTACGAAGAACTGACTCGGGTTCCCCAGTTCAGGATGAAATTTCTCACGAAAGCGGCCTCCCGTGTATTCCCCTATGATTTTCCGCCAGAATGCTTGAGCAATGACATTGTTGCGAACCTGGGTTACTTTCCACCTTCCCGGAAAACGTTCAAACAGCTCATAAGCTGCCCGGGTACCCACTCCACTACGCCGGTATTTCTGCATTACAAAAAACTCGGTCAAATAATAGTCATTATCTTTGCTGCCTGGTTCGCAACGTTCTACTAATGCAAACCCAGCGGGTGCCTCATCACTCGTAATCAAAAAAGGAAACTTACGATCTTCCTCTGACCAAAAAGCGTCCAAACCGGGATACTCCGGGAAAATACCGTTGCTGTCCACATCAATATTTAAATATTTTGTAAAATCATATAGATAAAATTGCATTAAGTGCCGAATCACCTGACTGCGTTCCCGGGGAACCAGCTCTATTTTTATATTCATCCGGTTCACCTCCTCTGCTCTACTTATAATTCATACTTTAAAGCTTTACACCGCCAAGGGCAAGGAAGCATGAATTGGATGATTCCGGTTCCGTGAACAGGCTGTGACGATCTAAATATGGTAAAATAGGATATAGCATATTTTAGAAATTATTTTATCATGGGGGTGCCGAACTTGACCAATGTGCAAAAAGAGATTGACCGACGCAAGCTGGATGACAAACTGCCTTCCATGCCTTGGTTCGTTCAGCAATTCATTGACTATAAATTACCCGACTTATCTCCTTCTACTTTGCTTGAATATTTAAGAGATTATGAAGCCTTCTTTGGCTGGTTACGCGCAGAAGGATTATCCGAGGCAAGCTCTAATAAGGAAGTTACATTGCTTGAACTAGAAGTCCTTCGAATGGAATCAGTGACATCATATCGATTATTTTTGGCCACCAAGCGTGAAGGAGCCAACTCCAGAATCACGGTTTCCCGTAAACTTTCTTCTCTGCGTTCGCTCTTTCATTATTTAAGTCAGATTGCGGAAGACGAAGATTTCTACCCCCTGCTTAAACGAAACATTATGGCGAAGATTGAGATCAAACGTACCCATAAACCCAAAGATACAGCAGCCAAACTAAAGGGTAAACTTCTGGAGGAAGAGGAGTTACTGGAGTTTATCGGATACATCCTGGAAGGATATGCCGTGGATATGGAAAAGAACAAACAGGCGATTTACTCACACGAGCTAAACAAAGAACGGGATGCCTGTATTGCCAGCCTCATTCTGAATTCGGGTTTACGTGTATCTGAAGTGGTGAACCTGAACGTGGATGATCTGGATCTCAACAATAAGCTGCTGTATGTATATCGCAAAGGTAATAATGATGAGACGTTTAAGACGCCCGTGTATTTTAGAGAACAAGCCAAGGATGAACTCGCGACCTATATCAATCTGCGTCAGTCACGTTACCGCACACCCAAACGGGAAAAAGGCTTATTTATTGCTCTTCGCAATGGAGATTCCGAAGGAAGTCGGATGACCAAACGGGCCATACAGGCCATGATTATGAAGTACGCCAAACAATTCGGCAAGCCGTATCTGACTGTGCATAAATTGCGTCATTCTTTTGCGACCGACTATTATTTGCAAAATGATATCTATAAAACGAAGGAGCAGCTTGGACACGCTTCTACGGAAACAACCGAAATTTACGCACACCTCACGGATAAAACGATGTCTGAAGCGATTGAACGTCGCACAGATGATGGGATGTAGCCTATTTATACACATCAAGCATGATTCAGATTTCTTATAAGATATCAAGCTAACTTAAAAAAGCGATTCTTTCAGGAAAATGTCCTGCAAGGATCGCTTTTTCTATTTTAATTCATTCGCAAAATTAATGAAAACATACTCTTTTCCTTACATTTCACATCATTAAGTTTACATAATAATTATTTCGTCATAATTTTCTTTTCTCTTCCTGATGCTCAAGCGAGACCAGCCATCTTGCTATATCCCCTGTCTCATGAACAGAATACCTAACGAGGCCCTCTCTTTCCTCCACACATTCACTCTTGCCATGCGTCAGCCATGAAACAATCCCAACTACATCCTGTAACGTCTCGATCAGAGAAAGGTCTTTCTCTTCCCGGATCATAACTAATTTAGGATATGGCGCTTGTTTGTATCCCTCAATGAGAATCCAGTCGTACGCTGACAGATATTTTATCATGTCTTCCAGCGGCGTCGCTTGTCTTTCAATGAGTGCAGTACGTTTCTCCGACATGACAACGACTGCATCGGCCCCTGCCTGAGCAAAGCTGTAGGAATCAGTTCCTTCGTGATCCATCTCAAAATGATTATGTCCATCATGTTTTATTACAGCCAATTTTCGTCCAGCAGAGGTAAGGTACCGCGTAAGCGCAGCAATTAAGGTGCTTTTGCCTGTGTTCTTATATCCAACAATCTGCATGATATGTGGTGAAGTGCTGCTTGTTTCAGACATGTATGACCTACCTGACATGACCCGTGGGAAGTCTGAGAATTCGAACCTGTTCACCAGCAGGAATGCCTTTTTTCTCGGGCGGAACAACGATCAGGCAATCGCTATCTTTAATGGTGATCATGACGCTTGATTCGTCCACACGTGCGGCAGAAGGTTTAGCATACACCATTCCGTTACGTATCTCTGTCCGTCCGCGTACAAATCGCGTGAAATTGTTGACCTTTGTATAATCATCATCCAATATGGCTGTCCATTCCTCCAAATATGGATGAGCATCAGCTTGCATCGTGCGAATCGTTGGCCGAACAAATAACTCAAAGCCGACAAAACATGCTCCAGGATTGCCCGAAAGTGCAAATAGCAACTTTTCATTAACCACAGCAGCCGTCGTAACACTGCCGGGACGCATGGTCACTTTGTTAAACAGCATCTCCATGTTCCCTTCCCGAACCAAGTCACCCATAATGTCATAATCCCCGACCGATACCCCACCTGTTGTGACCACCATATCATTATGTTCAAGCGCTTCTGTAAGCTTCGTGCGTGCAGTATCTACGTCATCAGCAATCGAACCATACATAACCGGCTCTCCCCCCGCTTCAACGACCAGAGAACGTAGCATATAGCTGTTACTGTTCCGAATACGCCCTGGTTGCAGCGGCTCGTCCACTTCCAACAATTCTGTACCTGTCGCAAAAATGGCTACCTTGGGGCGTTTGTATACAGGCACTTGGCCTACGCCGAATGTTGCCAGCACGGATTGTTCACCTGCCTGAATAATCGTTCCTGCTTCAAGCAGCAATTGTCCCTCATGAACTTCCAATCCAATTGGCGTAATGTTGGCCTCCGGCTGAATCTGGCGCTTCAAGGCAATCCATTGTTCTCCGTGCTCTTCTTTGCTTTCAGTCATCTCCATCATAACAACAGCATCTGCACCTTCCGGTACCTGAGCTCCTGTCATGATCCGAGCAGCTGTACCGGATGTAATCGTAAGATCCGATGTATATCCGCATGGAATTTCATCAATGATACGGAGCCAAATCTGCTGCTCGCTGGATGCTTCAATCGTATCCGAGCTTAGAATCGCGAACCCATCCATTCCGGAACGACGAAAGAATGGGTAAGGATGGGGAGCATGAATCGTCTCAGCAAGCGTTCGACCATGTGCTTGTTCAAGTGTTACTTTTTCTGTTGAACCCGATCTGACATGAGCAGCAACTTTCGCCTGCGCGTCCGGCACCTGTATAGCTTTACGGATAAATTTCGCAGTCGTCATATCCGTTAAATGTGTATTTATTTTCAATGGTGATAGAACCTCCCTGAGTCATTTGTTCATATTAAAAAGTGTAGCCCGAAAGCCAGGTCATGACAAGTACTCTCCTACACCCCATTCACATGAAAGACGAATACACAGACCATAATATGTAAGAGAAAAGGAGCTGACCTTGATGAACCAACGATGCGAATTATGTGGAAGGGAGCCTGTCGAGACAACAGTCCACCACCTGACACCAAAGGAAATGGGCGGAACGCACATGCCTACTGCCGATCTCTGTATCCCTTGCCACAAACAAATTCATTCTCTGTATACCAATCGCGATATTATAGCCTTAGGTTTAACTGAGATACAGGCCCTAAGGCAAGATGAACGCATCGCTCCTTATATCCGCTGGATTCGCAAACAACCAGCCACAACCATTCCTCGTGTTCGAAAGTCCCATCATGTCCGCAAATCGTAAAACAAAAAGAACAGCGTCCAAGGTCATTTTCAGTGGCATAGCTCGCTCCACCTTACCTTTTCACTGTTCTTCTGCGAATGATTTAATATTGCGGGCCCCATTCAAGAGAAGTGCTACCTACGCCTCATGATTCGGCCACCGCCAACCCTCGTTTTGGGCTTTTTATAAGAGCTCTTGGGTGAATCAAACAATCCCCCAAGACCGCCACTGCTTTTATTACGATCAATTGTGCCTTTGCTTTGTTCCTTATTTCTGCTGAATAGTCCTCCACCGGACCCTACGCTCGAATCCTTATCGCTGCCACGACGGGTAATCGACCCCTTCCGGTCAACGGTAATCGGTGGAGCAGCCTTTTTATCGCTGCTCGTCGGTGTCCGATAGGAACCTTCTCTTGGTTTGTACGTGTCCTTGTTCGTATAACCCCGATACGTACCGGACCCACTACCCCCAAAAGAATCAAACAAACTTCCAATTAATGTTGCGGTTAAGTAGCCTTGCAAAAAGGACGAATCATAATTTTGCCGAACATATTCTTTGGAATCCACTTCAACCAAGGTGTCTTCCGCTTTATTCGGGTCTTGCTGCAAATGATAATACTGGTCCTGATATACCAGGAACATCCGCTCTGTATTTTCCGCCGAGATCTGATCTGGCTTCCGCTGTTCAGATAATTCCTGAGCGACCTCTGGAACGGTACGATCGGCAGCTCGGTACACATAGGATGTCGTGTTACCACTGCCGCTGACCGATTCAAGCGGATAAGTGTCCTGAACGGAAGGTGCTCCGCACGCGGACAGCAGCGACATCACAAGGCTGAGGACCAGCATTAATTTTAATCCATGTGCCAAGCGCTTTTTCATTGGAACCTCTCCTAGCTCGAACGAATCACTTTGATATCCGCAGGAAGAATGGACTCACCCTCATACAGCGTAAATCTTCTGTCTTGCCACTCCACACGCAAAAGCATGTTATCATCAGACTGATATTGCCATACGAATTGTTCCCCAGCCTGACCATAGGGTGTCCTGCCTGCAGTGGTTACCATTCCTCCGTATTCTTCCTCCAGATGATATGCACGTCCATCCAGATCCAGCAATGTAGGCACCTCATCCGGTGCATCGAGACGGCCATCAATGGGTGTATAGAGGGCATACCGGGTCATTTCCCGTTCTTCAATATGCAAATGTCGGATTGCCGTACCATCCTGCAACGTGAGGACAGCCGCATTCCGTGCTCGATGATGTACCCGCCCAACCACTTCATAGGTGACCAGCGAAACCTCACAGATATCACCTGGTGCCAGCTGAAGCATTGTTTTCTCTGCCTTAGGCGGTTCAGGTTTGGCCATTATTCCTTTAATCCGTTTCCACACACTCATGCCCATTACTCCTGTTCTTTATCTTATAAACAAGCTGCAATAATTAATGCGCCCACGATATGTAGTGCACCCGAGAACAAACCGTAACCTGTCTTGCCCTGCTGTATTCCCGTATCCAGATCCAGGTTCGCCCATCTACGAATCATAAAGTGAACCACACTCTCCAGTATCAGCAAAATGACAAAGGAAACAACGGATACCAGCAACGCTTCTCCAAGATGACCCGCTGTCGAAATGGAGGTGGCGAGTACATATCCCTGAGCAAACAGCTTCATAACCATACGTGTTGTAACGGCCATATTGCCGGCCTTCACTTCGGCAAAATCCTTATACTTCGTGAACAAAGAATCCACATACATCAAGATAAACAGCAAAACCGAACCCGATAACGTCCAGACCAGCATTGCCAAAATGTTCAAATCCATTTCCATAGCCCCCACATTTCAACATGAACCGCAATTAAAAGCGAAGGAGAAACGCTGGTCTCTCCTCCGCTGGTGCCCCTGCTTGCTTACAAGGTTAGTTCTTATTTTCGTATTGCTTCATCAATGCTGCCAGTTCATCCTCAACAGCCTGATCCTTGCCCAGCTTCTCGAACTCATCATCCAGCGATTTACCTTTGGACGACATCTCATTGCTGGCTTCAGCCTGAGCCTCCATCTGCATCATTTTCTCTTCCATACGCTTCATGCCGGCACTTGCAGTATCAGAGCTAAATCCGTTCAGCGCCTTGTTGATTTCGGTTTGAGCTTTTGCCGCGTTGTAGCGCGCAACCAATGTTTCGCGTTTATTTTTCATTTGAGTCAATTGTTTGCGCATTTCGTCCAGCTTGCCACGAAGGTTATCGGCAGAAGCCTTGTTTTGGTCATAGCTTGTTTTGTATTCGGCCATCTTCTCTTCAGCCACTTTTTTCTCTTCCAGTGCCCGACGGGCCAAATCCATATTCTGTGCACGAGCTGCTGTATGTGCTTGCTCCTCACGTTTCTTCACGAGAGCTTCCTGTTCTTCGAACAGCTGCTTGAATTTCTTCTCAATGGCGATCTGCGCAGCAACAGCTTTCTCCGCATCTTCAAGATCTTCCTGCATATCCCGGATATATTGATCCGTCATCTTGATCGGATCTTCTGCCTTGTCAATGATAGAGTTAATGTTAGACATTGTTAAATCGCGTAATCGTTTGAAAATGGACATTATGGTATTCCTCCTAGTCGATAGTTCATCCTTGTATATAATCATACATACGTGGCAATGTTCTACTCGTTTCAATTTTAACAAAAAAAATCATAAATAACGATTTTGCTTCACTTAGCGTAAATTTAACTATTGAATCAGTCGACCTGTATGGCACAGCTCCTCATCAAGCAGCTTCTCTGCAGTGTACACAATCTCATCAATCTGCATCCGTGTAATGGCGTCAAAGTGAATCCCCATAATCACGGTCACGGTTACCTTTAAATGCAAGGCAGCCTTACGTGCCAGTCTTTCACACAGTTCTTGTTCTTTATGTCCTGGAATATGCACCGTAGCTCCACTCACCCGTTCACGATCTGGATAAAATGTCGCTACTGCTCCAATATGTGATCTGCCTCCAGTGACCATAAACACCTTATCCTCCCCTGCCTCGATCACCTGTAAACGAACGGAATTTAAGTTGTATGTACTCATCCTGCCCACCTGTCCTTTTCTATATATATGGTGGAATTATGGCTCCGATTTAATGAATCAGCAATGAAACATCTCACATTATGCATAATTACGGATGGCCCCGGGCATACCAAAGAGAACGCAATTTGGGAAAAGGAGGCACGAACATGCGTATACGCCTCATCATGTTATCCATCATGGTTATTCTTCTGGGAGGAAGTTACGCTCCTGCTCAGTTATGGGCTTCTTCAAGCCCACAAACCGAACCTGCTTCGAAGTCTGATTCTTCCGAAGAGGAGCAGCTGACGCTGGGACAGCTTAGACAGAAATATGCGGATACGTTCAAAACCAATGGCCCCTCAACAAAAAAGGTCGCTCTGACTTTTGATGACGTACCTGATCCACGGTTCACCCCGCAGGTGCTGGATATATTAAAAAAATACAAGGTTCGGGCTACATTTTTCATTGTGGGACATCGCGCTGAGAAACACCCTGATTTGGTGAAACGCATGGTGAAGGAAGGGCATATCGTTGGCAACCACAGCTACAATCACCCGGAGTTCAGTAAGCTGTCCATGAATGCATTTCGCAAACAAATCTTACATACCGGGGATATTATTCGGAATCTAGCGGGGTACACACCCAAAATGATACGTCCACCTTATGGCGACATTAACGAGCAACAGCTGCAATGGGCGGCCAAACAACATTACAGCATTGTGAACTGGAACGTCGATTCCCTGGACTGGAAAGGCCTCTCCAAAGAGGAAGTGAAACAAAACATCCTGTCTGCCGTCAAACCAGGGTCCATTGTTCTGCAGCATGCAGGAGGCGGTGTCGGATCGAAGCTGAGTGGGTCCATCGAGGCGTTGCCTGAAATCATCGAGGAATTGCGAAACCGTGGGTATGAGCTGGTAACTTTGGATGAACTGCTGGAACTGCCAAAGGGTAAATAGGTCATGGAATCCAGAAGTCGGATATTTAAAAAGGTATCCTTCAATCACATTATCGTGATGAGGGACACCTTTATTGTTTAATTAGATTCAGTTAAAGTCACATATGCTCATGTGCAGCTACGCTTTGATTTTATTTCAAGATGTAAAGTTCAACATCCTGAATACCAAATGTGCTCACGGATTGTTTGCTGCCAGGAATAAAGATATCAATCTTATGGCCTTTAATGGCGCTGCCCACATCACGAGCTGTAGCGACAAATGCCTGTTTTGGCAGTCCTGGGTGTGTATGACCTGTCACCAGTACCTTGGTTCCCAATGGAATGATACTCGGGTCTACTGCAATAGTACCCAATTCGAGCGGATTACCGAAGTAGTCCACCGCACCCCATCCTCCATTTTCAGAAGCGTCCGCGGAGTAAGCTGTTGCTTTGACGTCGACAGCTTTGCTGTAATCAAACGTTTTACCCCAGGCTTGTACAACTTTACTATCCGCGTTAACATCAAGACTTGCAGTAGTTATCGTATTTGCCTCTGTTTTAGCTGCTGCAGCAGAAACTGTGTTCGTTGTTTTGCCAGGAATCGTAATTTTCAAACCACCATAAATGTTGTAAGCTGAAATGTCATTGTTGGCTTTAATAAGAGCGTTAAGTCCAACTCCATATTGTTTGGATAAGGTGTAGAAGGTATCCCCTTCTTTGGCCACATGAACTGAATCAGCATGAGCCGGAACGGCCTGAATGAGCATTGCTGCTGTCAGCAAAGCTGTTGCTGTTTTGGCTATACGTTTCTTGTTAATCATGGTCTTCCTCCCTCATTATGCCTGCGAAGTTAGTTGTCGGATTCGGATGGAGGAAACCACCCTATAGGTTAATTACATTCAAAATATATGTAGCCCTAATTCACCCCAAGCCGTGTGCAAATGATTCTTCCCCAAGCACACTCTGCATCGTTACATCCCCCACACTCCCAACTCCGGAAGTTTCGGCAGGAACAAATATATCACAATTTTGTAACCAAGAGTCGTAGTAAATGTTACCATCTGGCTAATTCACTTCAATTTCAGGCTGAATTTAAGCGGGTTTTTTCAAAAAAATGTCTATTTGAGCTTATATCGCTGATGACAGAAACGTTACTTTTTATGTAAATCCTTGCGTATCCTCACATAACAAAACAATCCCTGCCGACAGGTCGTCGACAGGGATGTATGAGGGGATGAAATTCTCATCCACAGTATAGATTTTGCAATTTCATCCTAATCTTCATCTTTATTAACTCGGATGTATTAGAGCACTTTAGCGAGGAAGTCACGCGTACGTGCGTGCTTGGGCTCACCAAACACTTCAGCAGGCGTTCCTTCTTCTACAATAACGCCGCCATCCATAAACAGGATGCGGTCACCCACTTCGCGTGCGAAGCCCATCTCATGCGTTACAATAACCATGGTCATGCCGCCCTCTGCAAGCCGCTTCATGACATCCAGTACTTCACCGACCATTTCGGGGTCCAGTGCAGAAGTAGGCTCGTCAAACAGCATAACATGCGGTTGCATCGCAAGAGCTCTTGCAATGGCTATCCGTTGTTTTTGTCCACCGGACAGCTGATTTGGATAGGCGTCTTTTTTGTCAGAGAGGCCAACCGTCTTGAGCAAATCTGCACAGATTTGTTCCGCTTCGTGTGCAGGCTGTTTCTTCACTTTAATGGGAGCAATCGTAATATTCTGCTGCACCGTTTTGTGCGGGAACAGATTGAAATGCTGGAATACCATCCCCATTTTTTCACGAGTTGCATTAATGTTGTGTTTAGGGTCAGTGATCGATACACCTTCAAAGTCAATCTCACCGGAAGTAGGCTGCTCCAATAAGTTAAGACAGCGCAAAAAGGTGCTTTTCCCCGATCCGGACGGACCGATGACCACGACAACCTCGCCTTTGCCAATCGTTACGTTAATGCCCTTGAGCACATCATTATTTCCATATGATTTGTGTAATTGTCTAACGTCTATCACTTGCACTCAACTTCCTTTCCAGTCGACCCAGCAGCTTGGACAAAATGAACGTCAGCACAAAGTAAATGGCCGCTGCAATCAGGAATGGACTCATTCCTTGGTACGTAATGTTTTTGACTACACTTGCCTGGTACATAATGTCCACCATACCGATAACCGAGATAATGGAGGATTCCTTGATTATGGTCACGAACTCATTACCGATCGCCGGCAACACCGCTTTGAACGCTTGCGGGAGCACGATGAAGCGCATAGCCGCACCTCTGCCCATTCCCAGGGAACGAGCTGCTTCCAGTTGGCCGCGATCCACACCCTTTATACCTGCGCGGAAAATCTCAGCAAGATAAGCACCGCTATTAATGGACAGAGTGATAATCCCCGCCTGAAGCGGCGAAAATGTAATACCGAACGTCAAGGCAAGCCCGTAATAGATAATCATCAATTGAACCAGCATTGGTGTACCACGAATAACTTCAACGTAGGCTGTTCCGATCCAACGTAGAATTGAAACGTCATGCAGACGGAACAGACAGATGATCAAACCGATAATTACCCCGAATATTACACCGAGTGCAGACAGTAAAAGGGTATAACCTACACCTGTTGCATAAAAGCTTTTGTACTCCCAGAACACTTGAAAAATGTTTTGATCTTTTTTCACCTTGTCTGCCATCAACTGGCTTGCTTCCGTAACCAATTGATCGATTTTATTTTCGCTTTTCAGACGCTCGAGCGTTCCGTTCACTGCATTCAGCAATTCCGTATTGCCCTTACGAATCCCAATTGCCGCTTCGGCCTGCTCCTCATCCGGAATAGCGGGAGCTAGTCCAATAACATCATCCAGATAACCGGCAGCTACCGTATCCTCAACGATTGCAGCATTTACACGATTAGTCTGCAATTGCAGCACGATATCGGATATTTTATCAAGTGCTGTCAGTTTTGCGCCTGGGATTCCCTGGCCAATCGTTTCCTGAATAGAGCCTTTTTGAACGCCAATCTTTTCATTTTCCAGATCAGCCATGGTTGGATATTTATCTTTATCCGCATTGCGAATCATGATGACTTGCTTTGATTTATAATAGGTATCGGAGAAGTCAATGCTTTGTTTACGCTCATCCGTTGGTGTCATTCCCGAGATGACCATATCCACACGACCACTCTGTAACGCAGGAAGAAGTCCGTCAAAACCCATATCCTCTATTACAAGCTCTGCGCCTAAATCGGCAGCAATTTCTTTAGCAATCGAAATATCAAATCCGACGATTTGGTCTTTACCATCAATCACTTTATGGAATTCATATGGTGCAAAATCGGCACTTGTACCGAGCACCAGCTTTTTGCTGCCTGAATTGCCTGTAGTTCCCGTTGCCAACGCAACAGGTGCAACCGTAGTTAACAAGACCACAAAAGCTAGCAGCACCATGGTGTAACGACTAATCAATTTCAACCCTGTTCTCCCCTTATAATACTTTGTATGCTTTCTGTTGTTGATGCCTGAGTCATTATAAAGTAGAATGCATGAATATGCAATGCATTTTGACATTACAATTCCTGACTAGTTTCTGAAAAATAACTGCAACTATGATATAATTATTGAATTATTTTCATTTTTGCTAAGGAGTCCACCATGACACATACCAAAACACAAATTCTAACTGTAATTGATCAATATGCTTCCCGTTTTAAAGAGATTTCATCATATATTGGTGCGAATCCCGAACTTGGGAATGAAGAATACCTCGCCTCTGCTCGGTTAAAAGAAGAGCTTGCCTACCATGGGTTTTCCGTAGAAGCTCCTGTCCTTGGCTTGGACACCGCATTTATCGGTACGTATGCTGCATCCAAGCCAGGTCCGACGATTGCCCTGTTATGTGAATACGACGCACTACCGGAAATCGGTCATGCTTGTGGGCACCATCTGATCTGCATGATGAGCCTCGGAGCTGCGGTAGGTCTGAAGTCCATACTGGATGAAGTGGGCGGAACATTAAAAGTATTCGGTACACCAGCGGAAGAAACGCGTGGCGCTAAAGTTCCTATGGCTGAAGCAGGGTTATTTGATGACTGTGATGTCGCGCTGATGGCTCACCCTTACTACGCCTATGAGAAATCTGGAAGCTCCCTGGCTATTGATGCCGTACAATTTGAATTCCATGGGAAATCTTCGCATGCTGCTGCAAGCCCCCATGAAGGCATCAATGCCCTGGATGCGGTGATCCAGACGTTTAATGGCATTAATGCGTTCCGTCAACAAGTGAAAAGTACGGTTCGAATCCACGGGGTTATTAATAGCGGAGGACAGGCAGCAAACATCATACCTGACTACGCTTCTGCCCAATTCTATGTACGTGCCTCAACGAGAAAAGAGTTGAATATTCTCACTCAACGTGTAATTCAGATTGCGGAAGGTTCTGCTCTGCAAACCGGATGCCGGCTTGTGACATCCAATTATGAGACTTCCTATGATGAGATGGTCACGAATGAATCATTATCTGCTGCTTTTAGTACTAATCTGCTTGAACTCGGCATTTCTCAAGAGGAGATTGTGAGTGGCAACGACCATGGTTCCATGGATATCGGTAACGTATCCTTGCGTTGTCCTGCAATCCATCCTTATATCCGTGTTGTGGACGAAGTTCATACACTTCATTCCATTGAATTCCGTGATCTGGCGCTTCAGGAGCGCGCCCTGGATGGTATGATCCTTGGAGCTAAGGCAATTGCTGCAACTGCTTATGATGTTCTTACACAGCCTGAGCTGCTGCAAACCATTCAAACAGAGTTTAAGCAAGCAAGTCGCTAAGTTTTTCGTGAACTGCTGTATATGAACCTAGGGTGTTCTTCAGAACCTGCATTTCAGGTCTTAAGGAGCACCCTTTTTGTTAATGATAAATACGTATATACGGACACAAGCTGGAGATGCTGTGAAAAGAAAACGTTGAAAAATGTTGAAATTCTTACATTTAGCCACCAAACTTATGGTTCACATGCTATCTAACTTGGTTATTTATAGCTATAACTGTATCTTGAGTTCAGGAGGTGTTGTCATGCTGCTCGAAGCGATGTATCACGTTCCCCGCGATAAATGGGCTTATGCTTATAATCCCTCGACGATTCACTTGCGTGTACGGACGAAGAGAAACGATGTGCAATATGTGACTGCACTGACTGGTGATAAATATGATTGGAATGGAACCTACAAGGAAATTCAACTGGAGAGAGCGGCTTCCGACAGTATGTTTGATTACTGGGAAATTGCAGTTAAGCCCAAATTCAAGCGTCTCACTTACATCTTTCGTATCACCGCCGGTACCGAAAATATATATCTGGCTGATAACGGAATTCATTATGCTCCCCCTTACCCTACAGGAGGATATTATGAATTTTCCTACATTCATGAAATCGATGTATTCAAGGTTCCCGAATGGGCCAAAGAAGCCGTGTTCTACCAAATCATGACCGAAAGGTTTGCTAATGGCAATCCCGACCTGAACCCTGAAGGAACCCAGGAATGGGGTGGCCGACCTGAACTGGATAACTACTTTGGCGGAGACCTGCAAGGTGTGCTCAATCACCTGGACGATCTGACTAAACTCGGTGTTAATGCCATTTACTTTACCCCACTGTTCCAAGCAAACTCCTACCATAAATACGATACCGTTGATTATAAAAAAGTAGATCCTCATTTCGGGGACAATGAAATGCTCAAAAAAGTAGCAGAACAATGTCATCGCCGCGGAATCCGTGTCATGCTTGACGCGGTTTTTAACCATTGCAGCGAAGACTTCCCTCCTTTTCAAGATGTCCTGAAGAACGGCAAAAACTCCAAATACGCAGACTGGTTTCATATCAATGAATATCCGGTGCAGATCAAGGATGGTATTCCAACCTACGATACATTTGGGTTTTATGGAAATATGCCCAAGTTCAACACGGCCAATCCCGAAGTAAAGAACTATTTGCTTGATGTGGCTGAATATTGGATCAAGGAGATCAAACTCGACGGTTGGCGACTCGATGTTGCGAATGAAGTGGATAACCATTTTTGGCGCGATTTCCGCAAAGTGGTCAAAACCGCCAATCCAGAAGCCTATATTGTAGGCGAAGTATGGAGTGATTCCCTGACCTGGCTCATGGGAGATCAATTTGATTCCGTGATGAACTACCCTTTTGCTGACAAGGTGCTTGAGTTCTTCTGTGGTTCGATGGATGGTTATAACTTCGCTAACGAGATGGGATCACTCATTATGCGTTACCCGCAACAGACGAATGAGGTCATCTTCAACATGCTGTGCAGTCATGACACCCCACGTCTGCTTACTCGAGCTGGAGAAGACAAACGCAGATTAAAATTGTCAGTTGTGTTTCTTTTCACTTATATTGGAACACCCTGTATATTCTATGGGGATGAGGTTGGTATACGCGGAGAAGGTGATCCGGATTGCCGTAAATGCATGCAATGGGACCCTGCCAAGCAAGATCAGGAGCTTTATGACTTCTACCGACTGATGATTGATTTGCGGAAAAGTAATGAGGCTCTGCGCAAAGGCCGCTTCCGTTTTTTGAAAGCCGATCACAACGATCCTTGCATCATTTACGAACGTATGGATGACACTCTTCACTTCACAGTGTGGATGAACAATACTCCGCAAGAGCGTACCCTGTCACATCCAATGGAAACCAAGGACTGGAAGGATGCCTTAACCGAAGATCCTGTTGTTCCCACCAATGGAATAATGAATATTAAACTTGATCCTTACGGATATCGTATTTTGTATAGACAATTGGAACCGAGCCTTGCGCCAAAGAGGTAACATCCCGTCGCACTTGCCCCAACCATCAGCATATTATCTCTTATGATGTTGCCCTCCACCGTATTATTAACCATGTCCAGATGCACTGCCCACCATGTTCCCTCATATTTCAAGCGATTTCCAGTTATGATATTGTTCGAGCCACGTAATTGAATACATGTACCTTTTCCTGCGACTGAATTATGCGAAAAGGTACAATCATTATGCAAACTGACCATCCGGTCAGGATTGGTCGTTTCAAAGCCGGGCTCAATGATGTTGCTTGATCAATCACTCCATTGGCAATATCCATGGCTATGCCCGCTTGGGCAATGTAGTTTCCTTTTACAATAATATGACCATCCGCGACAATTCCCCAGTGTTTACCTCTTGGAATGATGATATTGTCTGATATCATTCCGATGTCCATGCCTTCTGCACCTGTACTGGTTTTCGCTTCAATGGCAGCAGTAGCACTTGGCCTGGAGATGGTGTCAATCAGGTTCCCCTGAATTACAAACAGATGATTGTTTAGGCCGTTGGGATTATATTGGGAGGGAAGGAAAGATACTGAAATAACAGACGTGATTTTGATATCCTTAAAGACATTGGAGGTTACAAAGGCGCGCCTGCAAATTAGGATTGTAAGTAGAGGTAAAATTAATGTAGTTGTTCATTTTAAATTCGCCTCCTCCTTATGACCGTACAAAAAAAGCCACAGTACGAATATACTGCGGCTCATTTGTGCAGATCTATTTCACAGATTCAAGCGTTATGCGGCGATAAATATCCATATACTCTTCGGCTGAGACGTTCCAGCTATAGTCTCCGGTCATTGCATTTTTCACAATCTTTTTCCAGTGCTCGGGCTGACGATAAAATTCCTCAGCACGACGAATGGTGTTCATCATGTCATGGGCGTTAAAGCTAGTGAAGGAGAACCCATTCCCCTCACCGCTGAATTCATTGTATGCCTGAACCGTATCGTTCAGACCCCCTGTTTCCCGGACAAGTGGTACGCTGCCGTAACGGAGTGCAAGCAACTGGCTAATACCACACGGCTCGAACCTCGATGGCATCAGGAACAGATCACTGGCTGCGTAGAAACGGCGGGATAACCCATCATTGAACGTAATTTGAGCAGACATTTTCAGTGGATAACGATTAGCTGCCTCACGGAACCAGTGTTCATAAGCCGAATCCCCAGTACCTAATACTGCGAACTGAATATCGTCATAATACAATAATTCATCCAATACACGACACACCAGATCCAACCCTTTGGAATCCACAAGCCTTGTAACCATCACCATCAGTGGAGCATCCGGACGTACAGGCAATCCTAATTCCTTTTGCAACTCGATTTTGTTCTCGATTTTCTTGGACAGGCTGGTTCTGTATTTAACCGCAATTTTATGATCCGTTGCCGGATTGTAACTCTTGGTATCAATACCGTTAACAATCCCACTGAAACGATCGCCCAATGAACTGAGCAATCCATCCAGACCATAGCCATAGTAGGAGGTTTGTACTTCCTTGGCGTAGGTTGGGCTGACGGTCGTTACATGATCCGCAAAAACGATTCCAGCCTTAAGGAAATTGACATTGCCATAATATTCTGCCCCGTCCACCGTAAAATACCGATCATCCAGCTCAAGCAAATCACTGAATAAATCATGTGGAAACACACCTTGATATAACAGGTTATGTATCGTAAAAACGGTTTTCATCTCACTATAAAAGGGATCATGAGCAAAGTGAGCCTCCAACAGTAAAGGAATCATACCCGCGTGCCAATCGTGACTGTGCAGCACATCCGGCTTGAATTCAATTTGTGGCAACACCTCGAGAACAGCACGATTGAAGAAGGCAAAACGCTCCCCGTCATCCATATACCCATAAACGCCATCCCGTCCAAAATAGTATTCATTGTCTACAAAGTAGACAGGAATCCCGTCATGAACCAGCATCTCTATTCCACAATAAGGTCTGCGCCAACCAAGAGGAACATCTGTCGTGATCACAGGCTCCATCGCCTCTTTATACTCATCCGGGATGCCCTTGTATTTGGGTAAAATGACACGAACATCTGCCCCACTCTTCTTTAGTGCTTGTGGTAATGCGCCGATGACGTCAGCAAGGCCTCCTGTTTTGATAAATGGATGTACTTCAGCAGCAGCAAATAGAATATTCATGCCTTCGTCCTCCTTTTGGGTTTAACTGTAGTGCTATCTTTTGTTTTACTGGTTTTAGTGGTACTGGCTTTTGCTCTGACGGATTGAACTTCAAGGGGCAGTGCATCCGTTTTCCGACGTGTGTTCTTTTTTAAAATAACGACACTTAGCGGTGGCAAAACAACTTCCAGACTATGTGGTTGCCCATGAAAAGGAATCTTTTCTGTAGTAAGCTGCATATCATTGATAATGCCTGATCCGCCATAATCGGAATGATCACTGTTCAGTACTTCGGTATACATACCGGGACGCATGACACCAATCCGGTAACGCTCCCGCTTGACTGGCTGAAAGTTAATGAGCACAAGGAGTGTATCCGCAGATTTTTTTCCTTTGCGCACATATGAAATGACACTTTGGTCCTGATCATCCGGAGTGATCCATTCATAACCGTCAAAGGAATGATCAAGCTCCCACAAAGCTTTTTCGCCCAAGTATAGCTCGGACAGATCCCGTTCAAACTTGTGGAGTTTACGGTGACTGTCATAGTTCAGCAAAAACCAGTCCAGTTGATCTTCATCTTTCCATTCGATAAACTGGCCGAATTCTCCACCCATAAACAGCAGTTTCTTGCCTGGGAATGTCATAAAGTACCCCATGAAGGCGCGCATGCCGGCAAACTTCTGCTCGTATGTTCCTGGCATCTTGTCTAGGAGCGACTTTTTGCCATGAACGACCTCGTCATGAGACAGAGGAAGCACGTAATTTTCAGCAAAGGAGTATACGACCGGGAATGTCAGCAAATGATGTTTGGAAGGACGTTCGTGAAAATCCGATTCCATGTAATCAAGTGTATCGTTCATCCAACCCATGTTCCATTTGTAGTTGAACCCTAACCCACCCTGATCTACTGGCGAAGTAACCATCGGCCATGCACTGGATTCTTCTGCCATCATCAGAGCATAGGGAAAATACTTGAAGACCGTTTCATTCAACTGCTGCAAAAAAGCAACAGCTTCCTTGTTTTCCAGGCCACCTTCGTTATTCGTTCGGTATTGTCCTGGCTGCTTTTCGAAATCCAACTTAAGCATACTGGTTACCGCATCGACCCGAAGTCCGTCGAAATGGAACATCTCCATCCAATACAACGCATTAGAGATCAAAAACGAACGAATTTCAGGTTTAGAGTAGTCAAAGCTGAGGGTGCCCCAGCCTGGTCTCTCTGCTAACAGTGGATCTGCATATTCATACAAGGGCGTTCCATCAAACAAACGCAAGCCATGAGCATCCTTCGCAAAATGTGCGGGGACCCAATCGAGCAAAACGCCTATTCCTGCCTTATGTAGCGTATCAACTAGATACATCAGATCTTTAGGCTGCCCGTAACGGCTGGTTGGCGCAAAAAATCCTGTGTTCTGATACCCCCACGAAAGGTCGTAAGGATGTTCACTCAGGGGCATCATTTCTACATGCGTATATTTCATCTCCAATAAGTAAGGAACAAGCAAGTCCGCAAGTTCACGATAACTGTAGAGTGTGCCGTCCTCTTTCCGTTTCCAGGTTCCAGCATGCATTTCATAAATATGTAGAGGTTTGTTATACACGCCTCGTTGTTTGCGTCTCCATGCGCCATCATTCCATTTGTAACCTTCGATGGAGCTGGTGACCGATGCCGTACGCGGACGAACTTCAGCCTGGAAAGCATAAGGGTCAGCTTTGAGCAATTCGGTACCCTCTTCCGTTAATATACGGAATTTGTATAATGTTCCTTCACTGATTTCCGGAATAAAACGACTCCAAAATCCAGAATCGGGTATCTTATATAAAGGTTCCTGTTCACCTTTCCATCCATTACGGTCTAAAGCCAGGCCTACTTCTGTGGCATTCGGAGCCCACACGGTAAAACGATATCCCTGACGATGATCTTCGATCGCAGGCTGTGCGCCCATTATTCGATAACTGTGATGAAGGTTTCCTTCATGAAACAAATAAATGTGCTCCGGCGAAATTTCCGGGTTTGTTAACGGTTGAATGGCCAAGAGATCACCTTCTTCTCCAGAAAATAGATATAACATTAACCATTACCCCATTCTAGCCAAGTTGAAAAGAAAAATGCGGTGTGTAAAAAAATGTTGTAATTTTTCAGGAATTTTACAGTATACATCGTTTCAATAGCTCCGCATTGCGTTTATGTATGTACTACACTGGACAAATATCTTGGGAGGGAAACGATTATGTTTAATAAAGATTGCATCGCTATGCTGTTGGCGGGAGGAGAAGGGAAGCGATTAGCCCCTTTAACCTCAAGTATCGCAAAACCCGCTGTACCGTTTGGCGGGCACTACCGGATTATCGATTTTCCTCTCAGCAACTGCGTAAACTCAGGCATCGACACTGTAGGTGTTCTGACGCAGTATCAAGCTGATTCATTACATGATCACATTGGTGGAGGAGAACCTTGGGGACATGGTACTTCAAGTGAGGCAGGAATTTCCTTACTTCCATCTTATCATACAGGAAATGACGAATACTTGGGAACCGCGGATGCTATTTATAAAAATATGGACTATATTGACCAACAAAACCCCGAAAATGTTCTAATTTTGTCGGGTGACCATATCTATCATATGAATTATCGTGAAATGCTGGAAGCTCATACAGCGAATGAAGCAGTAGCGACGATCTCCGTTATGGAGGTTCCATGGGAAGAAGCCCATCGCTTCGGCATTATGGCAGCGGATGAAAATCTAAGAGTTACTGAGTTTGCCGAGAAACCGGCCGAACCAAAAAGCAATCTGGCTTCCATGGGCATTTACATGTTCAAATGGGAATATCTGAAGCGCCACTTAATTGAAGATGCCGCAAATCCGGAATCCAGCCATGACTTCGGTAAAGATGTGATTCCTCAAATGTTGAATGAAAATACCCCTCTCTTCGTATATAACTTCAATGGTTATTGGAAAGACGTGGGTACCGTGAAGAGTTTATGGGATGCACACATGGATCTGCTTCATAACGATGAAGACTGGAGCCTGCAAAAAGAAGACTGGCCGATGTTTACTCGTGAATGGAGAACTAAACCGAGTGCATACAAAGCACGTCATACGCGTGCTGAGCTCCTGCACTCCATGATTCATGAATCCTGCGCCATTGATGGCCGGGCTGAACGTTCTGTTATTTTCTGCGGAGCCGAGGTGGGTAAAGGTTCTGAGATCAAAGACAGCGTGATCATGCCAAATGCACGGGTAGGTCGCGGTGTTCATATCGAACGTGCCATTATTGGTGAAGGTGCCATAATCAAAGACGGTGCCATTGTCAAAGGTACGACGGATGAAATTGTGGTAGTCGGACCGAATGAGATTGTCTCCGCCAAACCAGCTGTGCGCACACAACCTGTACGCATGCTGAAAGATGTCTATGAGAAAAGCGGGCGTCTGCGTGCTGGCGAACTTTCTTCATAAGGATACCAAAAAGGCGAGCCAATGGCTCGCCTTTTTGGTGCGTTAAATCCCAACATTTTTTCAAAGCCTAATACGTATCCTTAATGTTGCTAGCAAGGGATTATGTTCCTTCTTTATCGGACTCTGTCTGCTGGGCCTCTGTCTGCTGGGCCTCTGTCTGCTGGGCCTCTGTCTCCTGCACTTCTTCAGGCAATGCTGGCAAAGAAACGGTAACCGTGGTTCCCGAACCAAGCTCACTCTGAATCGTAATCGTGCCGTCATGAAGTTCCACAAGTTCCTGCGTAATGGCAAGCCCCAGCCCTGTTCCCCCGTTTTGATGATTCACCTGGAAGAACCGGTCACGTACTTTGATGAGATGTTCTTCACTGATCCCAATACCCGTATCCTGAACAGCAGCTATGATCTGCCCCTTCTCTTCTTTAACAGAAAGGAAAATCCACGAATTTTCATGAGAAAATTTAATCGCATTGTCAACCAGATTAAGAAAGACCTGTTTCAGCCTATTGCCGTCTCCAAATACGTTAAACGCACGCGTCTCATCTGTTTCCAGCTTGAGATGTACTTGCTTTTGCTCCGCTTTGGCCCAAACGTTCAACATCGTTTCCTGAACAATTTCTCGAATGCTGACCGAGCCTTTTACAAGCTTCATCTGATTTTGCTGCAATTTGGAGAAATCGAGCATTTCTTCAACAAGACCGATCAGTCGCTCGGTTTCTTTGGAGATAATACTCATTCCAATTCTCGTCTCATCGGGATCGTACCCACCTGAATCCAGGGTTTCGCTCCAGCCTTTGATACTGGTCAGAGGTGTTCGCAATTCATGCGAAATAGAAGAAATAAAATCGTCTTTAATCTGGTTACTTCGTACAATCTCATGTGCCATGAAATTCAATGTAGATGCAAGTTCGCCAAGCTCGTGCTTGTAATTCCCTTTAACTCTGACATCCAGACGTCCCCTGGCCATTTGCGCCGAAACCGCTGTAATGTTATTGAGGGGTCGCACAATTGAATTCGCCATTCCGATACTGATAATTAAAACAATGACTAGTACAGCCACACCTACAGCTACCGCAAGCAGCCCCATAACCAGGAGCTTAGAATTAACCATATCCAGCGAGGTGAGGTACCTCACAATATAAGTATTTTCGCCACCCAAATCTAGCTTGTGGGATACCGCCATGACTTGCTCACCCGTAAGGGGTTGTCTACCCACCCAACGGCCAATGCTTCCGTTCATGGCCTGTGATATATCACTCGTTTGAAGAACGGCATGCTCAGACTCAAAAGCAGTTGAACTAGCCAAGACTCGGCCATCCATATCAAGGATTTGCAGCTCGGTACTACCCAATTGTAAATTCGCGAGCAAATACGATAAATTATTGGCCTCATCCGTACGAGATAACGTTTCTTTAAAATCGTTCGTCGAAGTAATCTGCTGATTAATCGTATTATAAATACTCTCGTAATAATACCTTTGCACTGCAATCAAAAATACGAATTCCACCAACAGCAGAGCCAGAAAAACTACAATGAAATAATGTAGTACGATCTGCCGTGTAATGCCTTTTTTGATCATTGATCCCGGCCCTTCCATTTGTACCCGTGACCCCATACAGTCTGCAGGTATTCAGGTTCGGAAGGATTGTTCTCAATTTTCTGGCGCAAGCGGCGAATGTTTACGTCCACGATTTTGGGATCACCCATATACTCTTTGCCCCACACGTGATCCAGCAGCACATCTCGACTAAGCGGCGTATTTTCTTTTTCCAAGAAAAATTGAATCAAGGAAAACTCAGTTGGTGTTAACTCAATTAATTCATTTTGCTTCTTAAATTGCTTGGAGATCAGATCCAGTGAGAAGGGCCCTGATTGGAACGTTACCTTCGCAGCCGTCTCCCGGTGTACATTGACCCGGCGCAATAAAGATTGTATACGTGCAATCAGCTCGGTTGGACTAAACGGCTTACTTACGTGATCGTCTGCTCCAACGGATAGCGCATATACCTTGTCCTGCTCCTGCACTTTGGCTGTCAGGAAAATAATACCCAGACGTTCATTCGTTTCACGAATACGACGACACACTTCAAATCCATCAATTCCAGGAACCATAACATCCAGCAAAGCCAAGTCGATATCTGGTACGGATTGCAGAATGCGAAGCGCTTCATGTCCGTCTCCCGCTTCAAGCACTTCGAACCCGTTTCTCTTCAAATTAATAACAATAAAACTGCGGATGGATTCTTCATCCTCAAGAATAAGTACTTTACTCATTAAGTTCTTCCTTTCTGTTCAGATGCGACATATTGTCCAGTAATCCACCATCGTTATTCGCAGATTGCGCGCCACGATAAGCAATTACTCGATCATTTGATTTAGTAATTTCTTTCCACCCTTTACCTTTGTCCTGTTCCCATTGCGTAAGTGTGAAATATTTTATTTCACCCACCGTTTCATCCGTATCAATCATTTTGAAACGAATATATTTCCCCTTTTCCGATTTGGTATCTATTGTAACTTTTCCGTACCAATCCGTTTTCAGGTTAAGATGGAATGCATTCGCATCATCACGATACTGGAAGGATACAAAATCTTTGCCATCCTTACCATTCCATTGATAGAAAGTATAGAACCACATTCGAGCATCAAATACGTAATGTTCCCAGCCTCTGGGTGTTTCCTTCAATCCAAATTCAATAATACCATCATTATTAAAATCACCGCTTAAAATTTTGTCATCTCTATAGGTTTGATCAGGGGAATTGAATGCATACAACAATTTGTTATCCTTTACATACACAATCTGTGTAAAGGTACTCCGGTCATCCAATTCGGCATCCAATACGAAGCCCACTTTATCCTTGGCAATTTGACCACCAAGCGCATTATAAAATTCTTTTACTGTATAGTCCGTCTGTATACGGTCCACTTCCTTGAAGCTGCCATCATCATATTGATACAGGGCAATGGAGGCAAATCCGCTGGTATTGAGCGAAACGATAGCAAAATCATTTTTTTTGTCGCCGTTCAGATCCAAAGGATTCCCTTGCAAATCATCAATAATTAATTCATTATACGGTACTCCGCCCATCACCTGTTCAAGGGCTCCTCCTTTATAGGAATAGGCCATTAAAGCTTTCTGTGCTTCAAGACTCACTCCAAGAACAATATCAGGATTGCCATCGTTCGTAATGTCCAGCAGTTTAAACGATTGCAAGGTATTTCCCGGAACATCAAATGTAAGTTTTTTCACCCAGGTATCACCCTGCTCTTCGAGAAGCATGCCATGAATTCGCACATTTTCACTCGGAGTTTCGTAGAAAACTATGGCCTCTCGGGTTCCATCCCCATTTAAATCTGCCACCCGTATCATGCTTGTATTGTTCAAGTCTTTGGGCCGAATTAATTGGCTTTCAGGAGGCTGTTCCTTCTGTACAATTGTAAGAAGCCTCTCCTTGTCCATCGACATCATGGGTTGTTTCATCAAAAGCTTGGGATCACTCAGGACAGAGCATCCGCTAAGAACGGAGCCGAGTACAATCATAGCCGCTCCCCCCGCTAACAGGCGCCCCCACCGTGAATTAAGCAAATTCATCACTCTTTTCAATAGTTTAAATCATATTTTTTTCTTGCTGTGTCAACCGACGTCCACGTATATCAAAAGCAATCTTGCCTTCGGCAAGACCCCAGATGCGGGTCGCATGTTTCTCTGCCATTTCAATCGGCAATACTGCAATTACGGTTGCCCGTTCCTCTTCGCACAATTTGCGCAGTGTTTCCAGCACCGTATCTGCGGTATGCGGATCAAGTCCGATGACAGGCTCATCCGCCAAAACAACTTTGGCACCATGCGCCAGCGCTCTGGCAATGGCAACACGCTGCTTCTCGCCACCACTGAGCTTCTCTGCCGTCTGGTGTGCTTTATCCAGCAATCCGAGCCCTTCCAGATAATCCATCGCACCCATATAATCATCGGAACGAACCATACCTGTTACCATTCTCCACAAAGGAGTTTGACCAGAACGACCGATCAATACATTTTTCAAAGCGGTACGTCTCGGATACAATTGCGGATTCTGTTCCAAGTATGCCCATTCCCGTTTAATTTTCCGTTTTCCGGACCAACCTTCTTTTATAATCTCGGCCCCGTCCACTGTAAATCGACCATTATCCCATTTTTCCATCATAGCAAGGCATTTAAGCAGCATGCTTTTCCCGCTGCCACTCGAGCCCACTACCCCGATCATTTCACCCTGTTGCATATCGAACCGTATATCCCGCAGAACCGGAACCCGGTCCGCTCCAACGGATTTGCTTAAACCCTCAACTCTGATCATCGCGATGTCTCCTCTTGTCCATGTTTTTCCCTACTACTAGTGTACTCGGAAATGGACATCAATTTCCATGCGAACACCAGCTTCTATTTTACCACAGATTCAAGCATAGGTTTACGACGAAATAATACACCTGCTGCACCAAAAAGAAGATACATGAATCCAAGCAAAATAAACATGCTTCCTGGTGAAATCCAGTTGATTACTTGCCCACCCAGATTAGGTCCAATGATGCTTCCAATTGTAAAATGAAATGAGGCCACCACGTTCGCTGCTGGCAGCAGCGCTTTTGGCAAAATATCTGCGGCATAGGCTAGGCCAAGCGAGAAAAATGAACCTACCAGACCTCCTGCTATGGTCAACAGCACAAGTGTCCACCAGAAATGTGTGCCGGCCACAGGAACCAGCATGAAGATGATACCTCCTGTAATGCCGGCAAACATTAACGTTTGCTTACGCCCATAACGGTCACTCAACATGCCTAAGGGTAATTGCAGAAATAGACCACCGATTCCAACAAAAGGAAGCAATGACGATATCTGATTGGCATCCAGACCAATGCGCAGTCCGTATACTGGAAAATTGCTGTTCATCCCGGCTTCCATGTACCCGTACAATAACGCAGGCAACAGTGCATACCATGCCCAGGCCAGACTGCGACGGAAACGACGTTCAGGCAGTTGTCCGTGTTCGGCCTTTTCCGGCTTCGTATCAGGAAGCTTCATTAATACAAGGATAAGTACAGCAGCCATACATACGAATAATACCCAGAATGGAACGGCATCCCCAAACCCGAGCAGCTTAATTCCCAATGGGCCGATACTGAATCCTAAACCATAGGACATGCCATATAAAGAGATGTATCTTCCACGTTTTTCAGGTGCGGTCACCAGTAGTACCCATAACTGGGCAGAATAATGGAGTGCACTATCACCGATTCCAACGACAAGACGCAAAATAAACCAAATTTTGATATCCGGAAAATAAGGAAACAGAATCAGGGGAATCATGACAAATAACAGTCCGCCGATAATCAGCTTTTTAAAACCAATAGCTCCCAGCAGTCGCTCCGCCACCAAGGTCATGGCAAAAGAGCCAACGTACAATGCGGCTGCATTCAATCCGTTTAAACCCGGCGAGACTCCTTTTTGCTCCAAGAAAATGGATAACACCGGCAATAAAAGCCCCTGACTAATCCCCGCCACAACAATAACGGTAATTAGAATGAGATAGTTTGTTGTAGAATGTGATAATTTGGGGGTAGTTATAGATGACACGTAATTCATTCCTCCTGCAAGCATACAAAGAAAAATCGCCATCACTGACGACCTTTCGCATGTTATAACTATTCTATTGATCATGTATGGTTATGCCAGGGTGTTTTGCCCTGGACTTGAACATTATAGTGGACAACGCCCTGCAAAACAAGCCATAATAGTACTTAAGTCGCTGCGTACATTTAGATGTGACGGGAGGATTCTGCATCATATGGCTTATCATGTGAAAATCGATGTTTCACCGATATATGAAATGCTCAACAGCTTTTTGGTATATGTAACGAAGAAGTGGATTCAACATCTGGATGTTGGCCCCGAATGGATCATTGAGGTGGAAGGCAAACTAAGTTCCAATGTTCGAGCAGCACTCGCACCTGCCGCCACCTGGCCTTTTGATGATTTTGATGTCTTGTTTGCATGGGCAGCCTATCGGGACACTTCTAATGAAAATATTGATTTTCTGGATATGCTTGCTGGACTAACAGCCGAAGAGCTGTTCGCACGCGTATCTGTTCTGCTGCCCCATCTTACCATAGAAGAATCTACACGTATTCGGGATAGCTATGTGCCACTTTTGCGACTCTGGGATCAGCATTACTGTCAGAATATGAGTGAGGATTATCGTACCTGGCTGGAGGAAGACGCAGAAGAGAAACGTATACTGCTTGATAAAATGGGACCTGAACTCCTTATTGAATACGCTACTGCGGGTGTTTTGGTTGAACCGATGCCTGGTCTGGATGAAGTTATCCTGTTTCCAACTGTTCACAACCGCCCCATTAATATGTACTGCTTCTATGAGGGCATGATGATCATGCAGTATCCTGTAGACGCACCTGAAGAGGATGAAGACCAACCGCCAACCTGTCTGCTTCGTTTCACACATGCCCTGGCTGACCCTGAGAGACTCCGTCTGCTTCGCTACGTGTCAGGTGAACCGAAGTCACTCGCTGAGATGTGTGAGGAGCTGGGTAAAGACGAGGATATGGTTAAAGACCAGGTTATGGCACTGCGCATCGCCGGACTGCTGCGAACCCATCTGCTCGGCAGTAATCGCAAAGAGAAATACAGTATTCGACCAGATGGCGTATCTGAATTGAACATGTTCCTGGAATCCTATATTCGCATATAAAATATGAACAACTGTGCTGCTGCTGCAAGGAGTGAATTGGATATGAAAATAATAAAACAACATATTTTGTTTGATCTCGATGATACACTCGTGTACTGCAATAAATATTTCAATCTGGTGCTTGGTGAATTCTTCGAGAACATGCAGGAGTGGTTTGACGGACATGCCCTAACGGTTCAACAAATTAGGGAGAAACAGCTGGAGATCGATGTAACCGGGGTTAACAAACTGGGCTTTGCAAGTCACCATTTCCCTCAATCCCTTATTGATACTTACCGCTACTTCTCCCAGAAGTTCTCAAAGCCCACCTCTCACCAAGAAGAGTCTTACCTCACCAAATTGGGAATGAGTGTATATGACCAAGAGGTTGAGCCTTACCCTCATATGGTCGAAACGCTTGAGAATCTTAAATCAGCTGGACATGCCCTCTACCTGTACACAGGTGGAGAAACCGTAATTCAACAGCGGAAGATTGACCAGATGAAGCTCTCAGCTTATTTCGATGACCGGATCTACATCCGGCAGCATAAGAACATCGAAGCGCTTGAAGGTATTCTCTCTACTGGACCGTTTGAGCGTCGTGCAACGTGGATGATTGGAAACTCACTGCGCACAGACATCATGCCAGCAGTGACGGCCGGCATCCATAGCATATATATCAAACAGCCGAACGAATGGCAATACAACATGGTGGAGCTTCAACCTAATCCCGACACATCGATGTATACCATCACGGCCCTGGAAGAGGTACCGAAGGTCATCCATGAAAATATACAACAACAGCAACAAAAAAGGACCCTTGGATAAGGGTCCTTTTCTTATTTCATTATTATAGGATTTGGCGCTGGTATATCAGGCTGTACGTTCTTCTTTCTTCTTTCTGCTTTTTCATCCAATAAACTTATGCATCCTGCTTTTCCGCAGATAGTTTGCCGGTTTCCTTATCCTGCAAAATAATACGAGCCTTCACTGTACTTCCGTCTTTTCGTTTAAAAGCCAGTACCTGAGTACTGCCCTTTTCAATCAACGCTTTTAACATCGTACTAGTGATTTTCTTGCCGACGTACTCTTTCCAAATGACAAACCCACAGCCTTCCTTAAAGCGTGTACAGCCATAGCCTTTCTTGCCTTCAATAATCTGACCGGTGCAACCCGGTGATGGACAGAATGCCAGCGTTTCACGAACGCCCGGTTGACTGGAGGTCGAAGTTCGCGTTTGTGCCGTTGCGTTCGCAACACTGCCAGTTCTGGATGACGCTCCCGACGTTTGACGTGAAGTCTTCGAACCTGCACTGGTACTTGAGCCAGTAACTGATGTCTTGGCAGAAGTTGTCCTGGTGCTGGTTTTCTGGGTTTTGGCTCCCTTGCCTTTACCCCGCCCTCCACGTGTATCTTCCCCAAAAGCATCCGCTGGTGCCGGTGCCTGCACACGTACTTTATCAATAATGGACATCGTAAATTTTTTGACATTCTCCATAAACTTGTCCTGGCCCGCTTCACCTTTGGAAATTTGGTACAGTCTTCTTTCCCATTGGCCCGTCATTTCAGGCGAGGTTAACAAATCTACGCCTGCCTTGCGGATCAATTCAATGGCTGTCCGGCCCTTCAACGTCAGTTGCATCTTTTTACCCTGCATCGTAATGTAACCCACGTTTTTGAGTCGTTCGATCGTTGCCGCGCGAGTCGCTGGTGTCCCCAGTCCACTGTCTTTCATTGCATCACGCAGCTCTTCATTCTCGATCTGTTTCCCTGCACTCTCCATTGCTTTTAGCAACGTTCCCTCAGTATAACTCTTGGGAGGCTGTGTAGCCTTCTCCTTGAATTCACTCTTGGTACATTGAACAGGCAACTCAGGTTGAACGGCAAAGGCCTTGTCCGTCCATTCCTCTGCTTCCTCTTCTTCATTGCTGTTTTTCTTTGTCTTTTTCTTGCCTGTCTGCTCCTGATCTGTAGATCCCAGTACCACCTTCCACCCCAGTGACAGCAGCTCTTTCACAGAGGTCTTGAACTGGTGCTTCTCAACGTCAGTGAGCACGGTATGCTGCTTGTACTCTGCTGGCGGATAGAAATGGGATAAGAAACGTCTTACGATCAGATCATAGATATTCTGCTCATCCTTGGATAACGTACCCGGTCGTTTCAATGTAGGCAAAATCGCATGGTGATCCTCAACTCTGGACGGGTTACATACACCCTTGTTACCTTTATGGACGAGTTCCGGTTTCGCTCCTTGCGCCAGTTCACTATAGGGTCCATTTTTAAGCAGATTCAGCGTTTTGTGCATACCTTCAATATTCTGTTCCGTAACATAGTTTGAATTGGTCCGTGGATAAGAGATGACCTTATGTTTCTCGTAAAGCGCCTGTGCAATATCCAACGTTTTCTTCGCTCCATACCCATACTTGGCATTTGCTTCACGTTGCAAAAGAGTCAGATCATACAAGCGGTATGGATACTCCTTGGTCTGCTTTGCTTCGTACTTGGTAATCTGTCCCGTCTTCCCCTTCACACTGGTCGCTATCGATTCAGCAACGGCGGGGTCGGTCAGCTTGTCCCCTTGACGTAATCCCCTGTACTCCACTCCTTCTTGACGAAACCATGCGGCTACTTCATAAAAGGTCTGGGACTGGAACGCTTCAATCTCGATTTCCCGATCATAGATCAAGGCCAGTACCGGGGTCTGTACCCGGCCTACAGAGAGCAAGGCATTATGTCGTGTAGTGAAAGCCCGGGATGCATTCATGCCAATCAGCCAATCCGCTTCACTACGAGCCCTGGCAGCATGGGTCAAATTCTCAAATTCGGAGGCATCTTTCAAACCGTCAAAACCACGTTTAATACTCTCTGCGGTCAGGTCCGATATCCACAGCCGTTTGACAGGCTGACGCAGCTTCAACTGTTGTTGAATTAAGGCAAAAATATACTGTCCCTCTCGCCCTGCATCACAAGCATTAACGATGGCCGATGCCCTTTTCGCAAGTTCTCCGATCATTTTCAGTTGATCTTTCGTTCTGGGGTTGGGTACAATCTTGAACTGATCCGGAATGATCGGCAGGTCGCCGATATTCCAGCGCTTGTACTTTGAATCATAGGCATCCGGTTCAGCAAGTCCCAATAGATGACCAATCGCCCAGGTGATAATGTAATGCTCACCTTCCAAATAATTGCGATTGTTCTTGGCTCTTGGTTCTATGACGGCGGCAATGGTTCGGCCCATGTCGGGCTTTTCCGCAATAACCAGTGTCTTCATCCGTCCATCTCTCCTCCTTCACCGTCCAGATGACGGCAAAAAGGGGCCTTCCGCCCACGGAAGCCCCTTGCTTCTGAAACTTATTATATCAGATTTTGGTTGCGGGAGCATCCTCCCCATTGGATTTACCCTGCTGCCTGTTCATTCAAAGCCTGCTTCGCTCTGCACTCTTTGCATACGCCCTGAAAATCAAGACGATGGTCTGTAACGGCAAAGCCGTACTGACGCTCGATTTGTTGTTCCAAACGAAGCAAGCCATCCTCCATGATCTCTTCTACAGTGCCACACTCTGTGCAAATCAAATGATGATGGTGATGTGAGCCATCCGTACTTCGCAGATCGAAGCGCGCAGCACCATCCCCAAAGTTAATCTTTTCTACGACCTGAAGATCACTAAGCAGTTCAAGCGTACGATATACCGTAGCCAAGCCAATCTCGGGGAATTGTTCCTTGACCAGTAGAAACACTTCCTCTGCGCTAAAATGATCCTTCTCATGCTCAAGTAACACACGTACCGTAACTTCTCGTTGCTGTGTCAGCTTATAACCTTTTGCAACCAACTGTTTTTTAATGTCATCAATCTGTTCTGAAATGGATTTGTCCCGGTTACTTGCCATAAAGATTGCACCTCCGGATATTATAATTTCACAATTCGTGTAGTTTTCAATGATGTGTCCTTACATTTTCTTATTTATAATTATTATAATCTAATAATAAATCTTTATGGGATAAATAGCAATGCTATACCTCACAGTTGTCTAAAATAATTTTAGCTGAACGCCTCATGTTATCTTAAAAACAACAAAAAACCCCCGCTAATTGCGAGAGTTTTGTTGTATCAATTATAATAATTTATTCATAAATTGCAAAACCATATATTCATTAGCGCATACCAACTCATTATACGAGAACTGTGGCACCCATCAAGTATTTGTCCACTTCACGGGCAGCCTCACGGCCTTCATTAATTGCCCATACAACCAGACTTTGACCACGACGCATGTCACCGGCAGCAAATACTTTATCCACATTGGTATTGTATTTGCCGTAACGTGCCTTAACGTTGGTACGACGGTCTGTTGCGAGTCCAAGTTGCTCCACCAGAGTCTGTTCCGGTCCGTCAAAACCGATAGCAATCATGGCCATTTGAGCTGGGAAGACGCGCTCTGTACCCGGAATCGGCTGATAGATTTTGCGTCCTGTCTCATCTACAATACGCTCAATTTGAACGGTGTGAAGTTCTTTGAGATTACCCTCATCGTCACCCACAAATTTGGTCGTCATGATAGAGAACTCACGCGGATCGTCACCGAACAGCGCTTTCGCTTCTTCCTGTGCATAATCAAGAGTATATACGTTCGGGAATTGCGGCCAAGGGTTGTTAATGCGATCACGTTCCATAGGAGCCTGAGTATGTGTACCAAATTGTGTAATGCTTCGACAACCATGGCGAAGCGATGTAGCTACACAGTCGGAACCAGTATCCCCGCCACCGATGACGATAACATCCTTGTCCTGTGCTGACAGGTAGTTACCATCCTCCAGATTGGAGTCCAGATAACTTTTGATGCTGCCATTCAGGAAATCCATGGCGTAGTGTACGCCTTTCAAGTCACTGCCTTCAATGTTGAACTCACGTGGTTTGGTTGCACCGCCGCACAGGACAACCGCATCATAATCATCCACCAGTTGCTGCGCAGCAATATCTTTACCGATCTCCGTGTTTGTTACAAATTGAATACCTTCTGCTTCCAACAAATCAACACGACGCTGAACGACGTTTTTGTCCAATTTCATCGTAGGGATACCATACATCAGCAAACCGCCGACACGGTCGGAGCGCTCGTATACCGTTACCGAGTGACCTGCTTTGTTTAACTGAGCTGCTGTAGCCAGTCCTGCTGGACCTGAACCTACAACTGCTACACGTTTACCCGTACGTTTCTCCGGTGGCTGGGGAACTACCCATCCTTCTTCAAAACCCTTTTCAATAATGGCTTCTTCAATCGTTTTGATGGTTACAGGTTCACCGATCAGTCCCACTGTACATGACCCTTCACAAGGAGCAGGACAGACACGACCTGTAAACTCAGGGAAATTATTCGTTTTGTGCAGACGTTCAAGCGCCTCTCTCCACAAACCACGATACACCAGATTATTCCATTCTGGAATCAGGTTATGCACAGGGCAGCCCGAAGTTCCGCCAGTCATATCTATACCTGTATGGCAATACGGGGTACCACAATCCATGCATCGTGCACCTTGTGTTCTGAGCTCTTCTTCAGCCATATGTTTATGAAACTCTTCCCAATCCTTAACCCGCTCCGCTGGTTGGCGGTCCGCAGGCAGCTGCCGTTTGTATTCCATAAATCCAGTAGGTGTAGACATCTTACGTTTTCCCCCATCCGTTCTTGTCTTAATCCCTTCATCTGCATGGTTCTATATGAAATGGATTACTCATGTTTGAGTTTTTGTATATTGTATCACAAAATCTTCTCGAAGATATTTCAATTATAGTAGCACTTTGCATGCTGAATATTAAATGGATTATCCGAATAATTATTTGTATTTTATACATCATATCGTCCAAGTCTACCCATGGTCAATACCCTTAAAATGGTTATTTCCAAGGTGTGGCTGTACAAAACCAGGCGTTTAATTGATGAAAAAACGGATCAAACGTCATTTAAATGTGAGGTAATTTGTCATTAAAAACAACAATTTATGCTGTTTTAGGCTGCCAAATCCGAACAATAACTGATTTTAGGGCTTTACAACGGTGAATTCCCACAATTTTTATACTTTTTTACCACAGAGTGATTAAGGGGATATGTATTGCATTCATTTTTTCGTTATTTTTACGTCATATTTATGTCATTTATATGTTAATTCGTATTTATTTCATTCTATTTCTAAAAGAAAAGACGCTGTTCACGAATATTTCGCAAATCAGCGCCCCTATACTTCGTAAATAGCATATGTTTGGGCTCTTCTACTTCATCTTATGACCCTTTTACCGTTTTCGTTCGTAGAACTCAAACGTATATGCATAAACATTTTTTTCATCTTGCTCGCCTTCGATCTGTTCTGTTAGCTCCCACTCCGACCAATCCACATCCGGGAAAAAAGTATCCCCCTCAAAATTCTCATGGATTTTGGTCACCACCAGACGATCTGCGAGTGGCAAAAACTCACGATAGACCTGGGAACCGCCAATGACGCAGAGCTCTTCGCCTTTTGTAACTTCCAGACCCTCTTCAATCGTATGCACCACTTCAGCCTGATTCGCTTGGTAGTTCAGATCTCTTGTTACAACAATATTCCGACGTTGCGGAAGCGGCTTGCCTCCAAAGGACTCCCATGTGTTACGTCCCATAATAATCGTTTTGTTCAACGTACGTTGCTTGAAAAAGGCCATATCTTTAGGTAAACGCCACGGAATGGAATTATTCAATCCAATAACGCCATTCTCGCCCATCGCCCATACAAGTTCAATGCTCAAAGATTACACACTCCTTCAATCCGTTTCTGTTTATACCGCAATCGGTGCTTTGATCCCCGGATGATGCTGGTAGTTCTCAAACTCAAAATCATCAAACGTATAATCGAAAATGGAATCCGGCTTGCGCTTGATTACTAATTTAGGCAACGCGAATGGCTCACGCTCCAGCTGCGTTTTCACTTGTTCCACATGGTTGGAGTAGATATGAACATCACCACCGGACCAGATGAACTCTCCCACTTCAAGATCACACTGCTGTGCAATCATATGCGTCAGCAGCGCATAGCTGGCAATGTTAAATGGAAGCCCGAGGAACGTATCTACAGAACGCATGGTAAGCATACACGATAGTTTACCCTCAGCCACGTAGAACTGAAACGCGAAATGACAAGGAGGCAGTTTCATGTTGTTAATCTCCGCTACATTCCAGGCGCTAACGAGGTGACGCCGCGAATCTGGATTATTTTTGATCGAATCAATCACAGCAGCAATCTGATCGATCTTCTCCCCGTTTGGTGCTTCCCAGGTACGCCATTGTGATCCATATACCGGACCCAAATCACCATTTTCATCAGCCCAATCGTCCCAGATCTTAACGCCGTTTTCCTTCAGATAGGATATATTCGTATCCCCGCTCAAAAACCACAACAACTCATGAATGACTGATTTCAGATGAATTCGCTTCGTTGTTACCAGTGGGAACCCTTCGGATAGGTCGTATCTGAGCTGTCTGCCAAATACCGACTGTGTTCCAGTTCCGGTGCGATCTCCCTTATGCACGCCTGTATCCAAGATATCCTGTAATAAATCGAGATAGTTTTTCAAATTATATTCCCCTCGCACTTTTTTTCATAGCAATAAAAACAAACAAGAACATTCACACAGCTGGTGTTTGTTCCAATTTGCCTTATTTAAATACAGCATCGACCTAAGCCCTCCGCTGTCATATTGGTTGTTACAGTGTAACACATTAAGCTTCTGATTGCATGATTCTTTAACAAGATCTCGCTTTAGTGTTTACATAAAAGAAGGGACAGACAACGCTGTAACACGTTATCCATCCCTTCTTGATTTACGTATAATGCCGGACGAATCCGAAGTTTAGACGATATTAGCGGGAAATGATGTGGATCGGGTGACCCATAACCAGTTCCGCTGCTTCCATCACGATTTCGCCCAAAGTAGGGTGAGCGTGAATAGTCAGCGCCAAATCTTCCAAAGTAGCACCCATTTCAATTGCGAGTCCAAGCTCAGCAATCAGGTTGGAAGCTTCCAGACCTACGATTTGGGTACCCAGTACAAGACCTGTTTCTTCGTCAGCTACGATTTTCACGAAGCCTTCAGCGTGGTTCAAAGATACAGCACGGCCATTACCCGCATAAGGGAATTTGCCAGCTTTTACTTTGTAGCCTTTTTCTTTAGCTTCTTTCTCAGTGTAACCTACGCTGGAGCACTCAGGATCTGTGAACACAACTGCCGGCATACATTTGTAGTCAACTACAGATGGTTGTCCTGCGATCGCTTCAGCAGCCACTTTACCTTCATAAGAAGCTTTGTGGGCAAGTGCCAGACCAGATACGATATCACCGATTGCAAAGATGTGAGGAATGCTAGTACGGCCTTGGTGATCAACTTTAACGAAGCCACGCTCGTCAACGTCTACGCCAATCAGGTCCAGACCAAGCTCTCCGTCTGTATTTGGACGACGTCCAACAGTAACCAGCAGGTAATCTGCAGTTACTTCTTTGGATTCACCATTTACGGAATATTTAACAGTTACATCTTTATCCGTTTGCTCAGCACTTTCAGCTTTTGCACCCGTTACGATTTCGATGCCTGTTTTCTTCATGTTTTTAGCTACGAGGCTAGTCATATCTTTATCGAAACCTGGCAGTACCGTATCCAAACCTTCGATGATTGTTACTTTAGCACCGAATTTGGAGTACATTTGACCAAGCTCAGCACCGATATAACCGCCACCGATAACGATCATGCTTTTTGGAACTTCAGGCAAGTTCAGAGCTTCTGTTGAAGACAGAATGCGTCCGCCAAACGGGAAAGGTTTCAACTCGATTGGACGGGAACCTGTTGCAATGATTGCATTTTTGAATTTGTAACGTGGAGACTCGTGATCGTTAAATACACGAGCTTCGTTTTCGTTAATGAACATGCACTCACCGTTGAAAACTTCAACTTTGTTGCCTTTGAGCAAACCAGCTACGCCGCCAGTCATTTTCTTAACAACGCCGTTTTTGAATTCTTGAGTTTTGCTGAAGTCCACTTTTACGTTCTCAGCAGAGATACCAAAAGCTTCGCCGTGCAATGCAGACTCATATTGGTGTGCAGCCGAGATCAGGGCTTTGGATGGAATACATCCGCGGTTCAAACAAACGCCACCCAGTTCGGATTTGTCTACGATCAATACGCTTTGGCCCAGTTGAGCAGCACGGATGGCAGCTACATAGCCACCAGGACCCGCACCAATTACTAATGTATCGATATTGAGAGAAGCGTCGCCTACTACCATATCTTACACCTCCATAACAAGCAGCTCAGGGTTAGCGAGCAGCTGTTTAATGTAGTTCATAAAGTTTTGTGCTGTTGCGCCATCGATAATACGGTGGTCGAAGCTCAGGGAAAGAGCCATTACAGGTGCTGCAACAACTTCGCCATTTTTGATAACGGCTTTTTCGCTGATGCGTCCAGTTCCGAGAATTGCAACTTCTGGGAAGTTGATGATTGGAGTGAAGAACATACCGCCAGCAGAACCGATGTTACTGATGGAGATTGTGCTTCCTCTCATTTCGTTCGCGCTCAATTTGCCTTCGCGGCCACGAGCTGCCAGATCACGAATGGAATCAGCGATCATCCAGATGGATTTACGATCAGCATCTTTGATAACAGGAACGATCAAGCCGTTGTCTGTATCTGTAGCGATACCGATGTTGTAGTATTTTTTGTATACAATTTCATTAGCTTCTTCATCGATCATAGCGTTCAATGCTGGGAACTCACGGGAAGCAGCAACCAGAGCTTTAACGATGAATGGCAGATAAGTTACTTTTGTACCTTTTTTCTCAGCGATAGGTTTCATGCGAGTACGGAAAGCAACCAGTTCAGTTACGTCCACTTCGTCCATGATTGTAACGTGAGGTGCTGTGTAAGCCGATTTAACCATCGCATTGGAGATCGCTTTACGGATACCTTTGAATGGTACGCGCTCTTCTTCCACACGTTGATCAGCTGCAGCAGCAGCTGGTGCTGCGGATTTTTTCTCTTCTTGAGCCGGAGCTTCGGAAGATGCCGCTGCGGAAGAACCGCCACCGTTTTTGAAGGATTCAACATCTTCTTTGGTAACTTTACCGTTGTTGCCAGTACCGTTAACTTGAGCGATGTCTACGCCTTGTTCGCGAGCAAATTTACGCACGCTTGGTGTTGCCAGAACGTCTTTGGCAGGTACTGCCGGAACGCTGTTGTTTCCGCCTTCTTTAGCTGCATCCGAGCTGGAAGCTGCTGCGGAAGAACCGCTTGTGTCAGCTCCACCTTGAGCTGCATCTTTTTCTTGCTCGCCTGCAGGAGCGTCGTCTTGTTCTGGAAGCTCACCTTCAGCGTCGATGATTGCAACAACTTCGCCAACGTGGCAAACTTGACCATCTTTTGCGAATACTTCTGTTACTGTGCCGTTAACCGGACAAGGTACTTCAACGACCGCTTTGTCATTCTGTACTTCCATGATGATGTCGTCGTCAGTTACTTTGTCACCGACTTTGATGTGCATCTTGATGATTTCGCCTTCGTGAAGGCCTTCGCCCAGTTCAGGGAATTTGTATTCAAATTTAGCCAACTGAAAAACCTCCTTGATTATGTCTCAATCCTGAAAACAACCCTTAACTCCAAGAAACAACCGTTACTGCTAATGCAATAAACTGTTACTCAAGGGGCTAATGGCTGTTTACAGTGCAGCTTGCGCTGCGGTGTGGATCACCATACTGCGCCTTGCGGCATGTCAGATGATTAAATTAGAAATTTACGACTTTGTTAACCGCAGCAACGATACGCGCTGGGTTAGGAAGCCATGTATCTTCGATTTGTGCAAATGGATATACAGTATCCGGACCAGCTACACGCAGAACCGGTGCTTCCAAGTGCAGGATTGCTTTTTCATTGATTTGGGCAATGACTTCAGCTGCAACACCTGCGCTCTTTTGAGCTTCCTGTACAACAATTGCACGGTTTGTTTTCTTAATAGAAGCAACGATCGTATCGATGTCGATCGGGCTAACCGTACGAAGGTCGATAACTTCAACTTTGATTCCTTGTTTTTCGAGCTCTTCTGCTGCTTTCACAGAAGTGTGAACCATCATACCGTAAGTAATGATCGTTACATCAGAACCTTCACGAACAACGTTCGCTTTGCCCAGCTCAACTGTGTAATCTTCTTCAGGTACTTCTGCACGGAATGCATGGTACAAGTTCAAGTGCTCCATGAAGAATACAGGGTCGTTGTCGCGAATAGAAGCGATCATCAGACCTTTTGCATCGTAAGGGTTAGAAGGAACAACCACTTTGATACCCGGAGTTTGCGTAAGCAAACCTTCAAGGGAATCTGTGTGCAATTCTGCCGCTTTTACACCGCCACCGAATGGTGTACGGAATACGATTGGAGAATTATATTTACCGCCGGAGCGGAAACGCATACGAGCTGCTTGAACTACCATTTGGTCGAGGGCTTCGAAGATAAAACCAACGAATTGGATCTCGGCAACCGGACGGAAGCCTTGAACACCCAAACCTACAGCTAGACCACCAATAGCGGACTCAGCAAGTGGAGTATCAAATACACGCTCTTCGCCAAACTCTTTTTGCAGACCTTCCGTTACACGGAAAACGCCGCCTACATTACCTACGTCTTCACCGAAAAGCAGAACGTTAGGATCACGTTTCAACTCCACGCGAAGCGCATCACGGATTGCTTCTTTCATGTTCATTTGTGCCATTTGCTTCATTTCCTCCTTAAACATTGACAGTTCACATTTGAATTCATACATGTATACCGGGACACCGGAACCCGTCCCGGATGTTTATGCTTTATCGGAAAAAACTTATTGGAAATCAGCTTTTTGCTCTTCCAAGTGCTTAGGCGTTTGTTCGAACATGCTGTCGATCAAGCCTGAAATCGTCATTTTCTCGGTTTTTTCCGCTTTTTTGATCTCTTCGTTCACTTTTGCTTTTGCTTCTTCTTTCACACGTGCTGTATCTTCTTCAGTCCAAAGACCTTTTTTCTCCAGATATTTAGCGAAACGTGCGATTGGATCTTTAGCATTCCATTCAGCCTCTTCTTCTTTTGTACGATACTTGGAAGCATCGTCAGAAAGGGAGTGAGGACGGAAACGGTAAGTTACTGCTTCGATCAAAGTTGCGCCTTCGCCGTTGCGACCACGTTCAGCAGCTTCCTGAACCGCTTTGATAACTGCGAAGATGTCCATACCGTCAATTTTAACACCTTTGATACCTGCTGCTACCGCTTTGTGAGCGATGGACAGAGCTGCCGTTTGTTTGGCAAAAGGAGTTGTGATGGCATAACCATTGTTTTGTACGAAGAAAATAACCGGCAATTTGTAAACACCAGCGTAGTTCAGACCTTCATAGAAGTCACCTTCTGAAGAACCACCATCACCTGTGTACGTAATTACAACTTGTTTTTGTTTCTTCAATTTGTAACCCATAGCAATACCCATTGCGTGCAGGATTTGTGCACCAATGATGATTTGTGGCATCAATACATTAACGCCATCTGGGATTTGTCCACCATGTTGGTGTCCACGGGAGTACAGGAACGCTTGATAAAGAGGAAGTCCATGCCACACGAGTTGCGGAATGTCGCGATAGCCAGGACATACAAAGTCTTCTTTTTCAATTGCAAATTCACTACCAACCATTGTAGCTTCTTGACCAGATACTGGAGCATAGAAACCAAGACGACCTTGACGGCCCAGGTTTACTGCACGGTCATCCCAAGTACGGGTAAATACCATGCGGTACATAATTTCTTTTAATTGATCGTCGGAAAGTTTAGGCATCATGTCTTTGTTAACAATTTCACCGTCAGGAGACAGCACGGACAGAGCTTCTACATCCTCGGTATATACTTCATAAGGAACCTTGCTCATTTTTTTCTTCACCTCAACAAAAAATTTGAATATCAAGTTCCGCTGTTATAATATTATTATACACCTGTTTCACTGCATACGTCAAAGATTTCCGTAATTTTTTTATGTTTCCTTCCGGATTGTATGTATAACAGGGGCTTAATATTGGTATAACAGCATAATACATGTTTGCGTTTTTGACCTATCCCCGCACAAGGATAATCTTACCGTATTGCGCGGTCGAATGCAAAAATTAACGGAGAAAGGTGACATTTTATGACGGATTCCCGCTATTTGAAACGTACGATTGTGAAGGAAGAGATTGAGAGCCGCTATCTCGGTGAGAAGCGCACACTGCGAATTTATCTTCCCCCAGGCTATAACGAATTGTTATCCTACCCTGTCGTTTATTGTCAGGACGGTGAAGAATTTTTCAACTTTGGACGTATTGCGACCACTGCCAACCGTATCATTCTCGATGAGGGTGCCGAACCTTTCATTATAGTAGGCGTTCAGGTTGACGTGTCAGTAAGAACTCAGGAATACGCCCCTTTCGGCGATCGGTTCAAGGCGTATACCTCATGCTTCGCTGAAGAGATTATTCCCTATGTAGAAGAGAAATATCCTGTGCGCCGCTCTCCGCAGGAACGTGTTCTTGCAGGAGACTCACTGGGTGGCAGCGTTTCGCTTCATCTTGCTCTACTCTATCCAGACCTGTTTACACGTGTCATCAGCATGTCTGGAGCTTACTACTCCGCTTCCCAGGAAATCTACGCTGCAGCTGAAGACTTGTCCTGGTTATCGATCTGGATGATTGTTGGTTTGCAGGAGACTGCCTTTGAAGCCGATACCGGCACATATGATTTTGTTCAATTAAATCGCGATACCCGTGATTTGCTGGAAAAACGAGGTGCACTCGTCTCCTATCAGGAGAAAGACGGGCATCACCAATGGGGATTCTGGCAGAATGAGCTGCCGGAAGCATTGCTTTACTTTCTTCAAGAAAATTAATTCGATGATTGAACAGGCGGCTGAAATGCCGCTTTTGTTTTACAACTGTATGATTACGCTTACATCAACACTCAAAAAAGAAGCAGGTTCTCCTGCTTGTCCGTTCCGGCTTCTTCTTTTGTATCTCACTTGTCATTGTCATTGCTAGAAAACATCATTAATTGTTATATCAATGAATGTTCCTTTTCAATCCGATCCAGCAACACGTCGCAGCCTGCATCAACCAATCTGTACACTTCTTCAAAATTCCCAGTATAATACGGGTCGGGTACTTCACGGAGCGTCTCGTCCGGCAGCAGATCCATCATCTTGATAATTTCTGCATCCTCACCGCCTGTTACACTTCTTACGTTAGCTGCGTTGGAATCATCCATGCATATAATGTAATCAAAATGTGTGAAGTCCGCACTCGCAAATTGTCTTGCCGCCATATTGGCATAAGAAATTTGATAGGAATCCAGCAATGATCGTGTCCCCTCATGCGGAGGTTTGCCAACATGCCAGTCTCCTGTACCTGCGGAGTCCACTGAAATCTGCTGATCAAGTCCTCTTTCACTCACTTTATGACGGAGGACAGCCTCAGCCATCGGCGATCGGCATATGTTGCCCAAACATACAAACAAAACGTTAATCATGTTATTCCCCCTTACTCAAGGTGCGGTTAAGTGGCGCTGGTGCTGTCTGAGGTTTCACACTCTCCGTTTGTACCAGGGAACGACGGGGCAGCTTCCATTTATAATGAACAGAGCACATTCGGAAGAACACAACTGCGGCGAAACATATTAACAGTCCAGCGTTCGTTGTAAACCATCCCATACCTATGGCGAAACCAGCTGTTATTGCCCACACAGCATAAATTTCATCACGCAGTACCAACGGCTTTCTTCCTGCCAGCAGATCACGAATGATCCCTCCGCCTATACCGGTCATAACTGCGGCTACAATAACCGCACTAATGGGATGTCCCATATCGGCCGCGTATAACGCTCCTTGAATCGCAAATGCTGCAAGTCCAATCGCATCGAACAGCGCTTCAGTCCGCTTCCAGTGACCAATCCACTTAAGAGGTAGAACAAACGCAATCGCTACAGATATTAGTGCGAGCATAATTAGCATTCCCTGGCTCCACAGCATCGTTACGGGTACACCAATGAGAACATTACGAATGACTCCGCCTCCAAATGCGGTTACGAGTCCCAGTACCAGTACACCCAAAATATCATATTCCTCTTCCATTGCCACGAAAGCTCCGGACATTGCAAATGCAATGGTACCTATAATGCTGAATACTTCAAAAATGTGCAAGTCCAACCTGTTCAAACCTCACTTTTCAAGTCATCTCCATGTTGCTCTACCCATTGTATCCGCGCATGCCGAAATTGTGCAACCACATTTTGTGGATTATACTGGTTTTGTGAATGATTTTTGCATCATTCTAACACCTTAATTAGAAGTGAATTGTTCTTTATTGATTAGGAAGGATGAAATAGAATGACTAAGAAACGAATTGTTATTTTTACAGGGGGAAACCTCTCTCCTCAATTTCTAAAAGAAATCGATAAGGATGACATCATTATCGCGGCCGATCGTGGGGCGTTGTTCTTAATAGAACATGGGATTCAGCCACATATCGCAGTAGGTGATTTTGATTCCATTACCGAGCAGGAAAGGGAGAGAGTACGAGATAACAGCGAACGGATAATCACCTGTGATCCTGTACATAAGGATTTGACGGATACCGAGATGGCATTTGAAACAGCATTGGATCTTGAGCCTACTGACATCCTTATGTTGGGCGCAACGGGCACACGCATGGATCACACACTGGCTAACGTACATATTATGGTCCGCGCTATGCAGCATCATATTTCCTGTACTCTGCAGGATGAACACAATTATATGATGTTAACGACCTCCGAAGCTTTTGTGGAAGACCGTGGATATGACTACATCTCCCTGCTCCCACTTACTAATGAAGTAACAGGTATTACACTGGAAGGTTTCATGTACCCGCTAAACCAAGCCACGATACGCATGGGACAATCTTTGGGAATTAGCAACAAACTGCTCGGAAAATCTGGCACCGTCTCAATTGATAGTGGATTATTACTCATTATTCAGAGCAAAGATTAACCTTCCGCCTATACTTATTACGTTTTTGTAACCTATGATTTAGATTAAAAATAAGCTCATAAAACAACAAAGACCCTTGATATATCAAGAGTCTTTTCTATATTTGTAATATCCGAGATTCGTCAATGATTAATTTTTTGACATTTTTAATGGTATTTTAATAAACAAACCCAAACCGTTGCAGCCGTAGGGACAGGAGGGTTCCATCCAATTTCTAGGTTGTTACAAAGCTGTTATACTCGCTCTAGCAACTAAACGAAAACGAATTTTGGAGGTACTCACATGAAAACAAACATCTTTGTCCAAAAGGCCGTAACCGTCGGGTTGTGCGCTACACTAGGTTTTGGAGCTGTATTAATGACGAATGCACCTGTTGCAAAGGCAGCAAGCGCTTCCGTATCCACAGGACAACAAATTGTGAACTATGGTAAAACCTTTACAGGTACTCCATATAAATTTGGGGCGTCAACTTCTACTACCCAATATTTTGACTGCTCCTCTTTTATGAAATACATCTTCAAAAAGTATGGTGTGGACCTGCCACGTACATCCGTTAAGCAATCCCAGGAAGGTGTAGCTGTTTCCAAAGCTAATCTGCAAGTGGGAGATCTGCTCTTCTTCTCCAGCGGTAGCCGCTCTACTGGCTCCAATATTACTCACGTAGGCGTATACGCAGGAGACGGAAAAGTTCTGCACACGTACGGATCACCAGGTGTCACTCTCTCCGACTTGAACTCGGGGAACTGGAAAAAAACATATATTAAAGCTCGCCGCGTACTGTAGCTCATATTTTAGTAATAACGAAGCGAGTGGGGCCGGATCTGATGATCCGGTCCTTTTCTATTTACCCAATGAAGCTCTCTGTCCAAACAGGAGTTATGTGAAAAACAGGCAATACGTTTGGAGCGGTGAACGACCTCTTTTATTGGGTATGAAGCATATAACCAACTCCACGCACGGTATGAATTAATTTGACGCTCCTCCCCTTATCCACCTTCACCCGTAAATGTTTGATATACACATCCACCACATTGGTATCCATTGCAAAATCATATCCCCATACTTCCCTTAAAATAACGCTCCGGGGACACGCCTCGTTCACATGACGGGCCAAAAACTCCAGCAATTCGTATTCTTTCGGAGTCAATACCAGATATTCACCTGCACGACTTACTCGGCGTGAACGCAGATTGACCTTGAGATCATGCACTACAATGACTTCTTCATCTTCCTGTGAAGCATGTGAGAACACACGTAAAAGATTCCGTATTCTGGCCATCATCACATTACCATGAATAGGTGACTCTATCACGTCATTAGCCCCGTAATCGAGCAATTCCACTATTAATTCAGGCGATATCTTGGGAGTTATCACAAGTAATGGAGATGTGACTCCTATGTGTACAAAAGACTCTAGTCCATTTTTCAGGGTATCTTCGTGACATCCTTCATTCATTAATATGATCATATTAAGATTCGTGAGTGTTGATTCAGAAAGACGATTCAGATCCGTCCATTCCATTTGTTCGACTTGGTATCCTTCAGCACACAATATGCCTTGAATAAAAGAAACCAGATCGCCCCTGCCAACCAGTAATATGGATTTTTTCATTTTTTTCACCCGGCCTGTCTTATACGCTGCTACATTTGTTGGTTTAAACTACACTTAGCCTCCAGATTCTTGTGACCAGTGTGCATCGCAGCATTGTTGTATAGTTATCATGCCGTAAAATGAAAAAGTCCATTCCCGGAAGGAATGGACTCGGAACATTCATTTCATTTTTCTTCAACCAAAGTATCGGTGAACCAGCGTACGCGCCTCTGCCGTGTCTTTTGTTCCATGAACAAGGACGCGACCATCATGAAAAATGACCATCCTGTGCGCTCCCGTTGTAAAAGAAACCAAAAACGGATTAGCCTCCACTTGGCCTTCATCCAGCTTGCCAAGGCGATCAGCCGTATGCTGTAAATCCAGATTCATTCGCCGTGAAGGGCGAATCTGCACCGTATCCCTGCCACATAATACGTCTGTTTTTTCCAGGTTGGAAGCAGAAAGGTACGGATAGTTGGCCTTTACTCCACAGGAAGGACAATCTTCTTTTCGGGCACCGTCGACGTTAATGGATATGTATTCATTTCTCCACACATCGAATGATAGCAACTTGCGTCTCAGCGTACCTGAATTACCACTGAGAAACTTCATCGCTTCCGCAGTCTGATTAGCTGTAACCATCTGCACCGCCTGAGGGATAATGCCTGACGTATCACAGGTGTCCCCACCTAACGGAACCTCACCCAACAAACAGTTTAAACAAGGTGTTTCGCCAGGTAGAAATGTGTAGGTAATTCCATAACTGCCCACACATCCGCCATAAATCCAGGGAATGCGATACTTTTGAGACATATCATTTATTAATAGCCGGGTATCAAAATTATCTGTGGCATCCATGATCAAGTCTGCATTCTGAACCAGTTCCTCCAGTTCGTCTACTCTGACGTCCATCACTTTGCCTACAATTTCAACAGTAGAATTAATGTCAGATAGACGATTCTTCGCTGCCATCGCTTTGGGCATTCGCTGAATCGCGTCTTGCTCGATATATAATTGCTGTCGATGTAGGTTGCTCCACTCTACATAGTCACGATCTGCAATGGTAATATGGCCAATTCCTGATCGTACCAGTGTTTCAGCAATGCCCGTACCCAGCGCGCCCGCTCCAACAATTAATACTTTACTGTTATTCAATCTATGCTGACCTTTCTTACCGATAGGTGCATACCGTTCCTGTCTGGAATAGCGGTCTCCCTGTTCAGAAGATCGTGTCTGATTAGTCATGTATGAATCATTCCTTCCGCGGGACTGCTCGCCGCTGCATAGCGCTTAACGGGAATCATGCCTGCCTCATAAGCCAGTCTACCTGCTTCAACCCCCATTCGCATTGCCTTCGCCATCTTCACTGGATCTCCGGATCCGGAGACAGCCGTATTCAACAAAACACCGTCAGCTCCCAGCTCCATCGCATATGCAGCATCTTTAGGTGCTCGAAGTCCTGCATCCACAATAACAGGAACGACGGCTTGTTCAATAATAATCTCCAGGTTATAGGGATTAATAATCCCTCTCCCCGCCCCTATGGGTGAAGCCCCAGGCATAACAGCATGTACGCCGAGTAGTTGCAATCGCTTGGCCAGAATAACATCGTCCGAGATATAAGGCAGTACCGTAAAGCCCTTTTCAAGCAAGATCTCGCAAGCTTTATAGGTTTCAATTGGGTCAGGAAGTAATGTGATTCCATCGCCGATAACTTCTACTTTTATCATATCACAAAGTCCTGAAGCCCGAGCTAGTTCAGCGATTCGCACAGCCTCCTCTGCTGTTGAAGCACCCGCTGTATTGGGAAGCAGGGTATACCTTTTCAAGTCCAGTGTGTCCAGAAAGTGCTGTTTGTTCCGATCTTCCAGATTCAAACGCCGAACCGCGAACGTTAATACTTCCGTACCTGAAGCCTCAACCGCCTGGCTCTGCACTTCCAAGTCCGAAAATTTGCCTGTACCCAGCAGCAATCTAGATTCAAACGTATAATTTCCAATCCTCAACATGATTCAACCGCCTCCCACAAAATGTACAATTTCAATTCGGTCTCCGTCTCTTAACGCCGTCGTTTCATGATATTCCCGCGTTAAAATTTGACGATTCAATTCAACCACGACGGTTTTTACTTGCAAATTAAATGAATGGAGCAATTTGTCTACACGATTTAAGCTATCTTCAATTTGCATGGTTTGTCCGTTGACAATGATGTTCACTGCAATACCTCCTTCGTGTTCCAACGTTCTGGACAAAGGTCCTGAATCCCCAGTTCTTCCGAGGTTTTGCCACAAATCAAGTCAGCCATGAGGCTGGCTGTAATTGCACTAAGCAATATGCCGTTACGATAATGTCCAAAAGCAGCGAATAAACCCGGTACACTATCACAAGCCCCCACATAGGGCAATCCATCCGGAGTCGAAGGACGGACACCAGCCCACGCTCGGATAAAATGTGCTTCCTTCATGCCAGGTACCCAGTTTGTTGCAGCTGCAAGCAGCTTCTGAATGCCTTGTACCGAAACGTTCATGTCTGTTCTTCCAGGAAGGCTTGTTGCACCGATCCATACTTCTCCATTGGCTTTGGGAACAATATATATATCCTCTGCATACACCGTTTTGTCTGGCCTGTACCCGGCATGGTGGGGAGAAAACTGCACGGCTGCAATCTCCCCCTTTACTGGTAAAACAGGCGATTTCAGACCTACATGTCTCATCAATTCTTCACCATGTAACCCTGTAGCAATAATTACATTTCTCGATGTCATCGTTCCTATTGAAGTCTCGATTCCTTGCACACCGTTTACATTCGTATGCAAACGGACATCCTGTACCCCTTCCATCACCCTTGCACCCATGGCTTGAGCCGATCTGACATAAGCCTGCGTTAAGTTGACAGGAAGAACCTCGCTCTCGGAAGGTCTGTAAAATGCTCCATACGTATCCCTGTTTAACCATGAAGCTTCCTGTTGGACAGCAATACGATCCCACCAAATATGTTCTGTAGATAAGGTGGACGATCGATTATTCTTGTAACTGCTGACCTCACTGTATGAGCGAAAAGGAGTAATAAAGCCATGCTGTTGCAGCCCCATTTCCACTCCGCTAAGCGAACTGATTCGTTCCTTCTGCTCATGAAGCAAAGCTCTGCTCTGCCGTGCAAGCTTTGCCATTACAGCATGAGTGAATTCCTCACTATCAGCAGCAAGCATCCCGGCTGCTGCACAGGAAGTTCCTCCAGCGATCCGCGCACGCTCCACCAGAAGAACGTCATGTCCTCGGGTAGCGAGTTCACATGCTATGGCACAACCGATAACGCCTCCGCCTACAATAATGGTTTCTGCATGAAGCCTGCCTCGAATTTCCGCTCCAACTTTACTTTCCGAAACGATTCCTGGATGATAGCCTGAACGATTCCTGCTTCTTGCTTCCTCTCTCATGGTCTCATCTCCTTAGTTCGGCGTACTTCTCTGAATCCGTGATCGCCTGTCGCAATGCAGCGGCAGCCAGTTCCGGCTTATCGGTCGTCCAAATCGTTGAAATCACAGCAGCTCCACTGGCACCTGCAGTTCGAATGGCAGCAATATTCTCCGTTTCAATTCCACCAATCGCGATTACCGGAATTGAAACTTTAGCGCATACCTCAGCTAACGCACGAAGCCCTCTGGGTTCACAATTCGGTTTACTTTTTGAAGCATAGACATGCCCATAAAAGAGATAATCCGCTCCACGTTCTTCTGCAAATTTCGCTTCTTCCAGAGAGTGAACCGATACTCCTACGCGAAGCCGATCGACTCTCCTCAACTCATCCTTATCATAGCTGCGAATAACTGCTTGACCCCAATGCACACCACCAATTGAAGCATGTTGATCCAGCTGATCTGAGCCATTCATAATGATTCGGTTAGATGCAACACCTTGTGTTTTTAGACTTTGCGCCCAATACATCTGTTGCTCAAGGGTCAGCTTTTTTTCCCGAATGTGGATATAATCAACCCACTGCCATATATCCTTAGCAATATTCAGAAAAGAGTCCAAGTCTCCTGTACCTGGTGAAACCACATGCAGTTCGAATGATCTTGTTATTACATGTTCGCGGAAGATTACCGTCCTATTCGCCCTCCTCTTGCATGATTTAAGCTGATATACAACAACAAAAAAGCCACTCCCGTAGGGGAGTGGCCACGAATTTAAAATTCATGGATCAACTGAATGACTGTCGCATGCAATTACTCTATACATAACGCACAACAACTATAGAAACCATCCATAGTCGCAACGTTGTATACATAGAACTGCATGATTCATCTTGCAGGCCATATCGCAAAGTCAACGATAAAGCTCTTTGTCATTAGCTGAAACGCGCCACTTCCCTACGCTGGTATAACCCAGATCAGGTACAAAGGGTCCGGAATCGCATTCTTCCATCTCAGCCGCATCGTGCGGCCCCCCTAGTGTTCATATGAAGCTGTAGCCTATGTTACCATAGACACCTTTTTTTGTCACCGTACATTTCCATGAATTACGTTGTTCACCATTGCTGAAGTCATGTAGTTAACAAAGTTGCTGTTTCTGGTGCGAAGAATTTCGTAGAAAATATTATTTCTCCGACCAAGCTTCAACATCCCACGTTTTGGTTACCCAGCCTTCATAAAATTCAGGTTCATGGGATACGAGCAGCACGGTCCCCTTGAATTCTTGCAAGGCACGTTTCAGCTCTGCTTTTGCGGTTACATCCAAATGATTTGTAGGCTCATCGAACAAAATCCAGTTACTTTCACGCATCAGAAGTTTACACAAACGAACCTTGGCTTGTTCGCCACCACTAAGCGCGTTAAGCGGACGGGTAATATGCTCATTTTTCAACCCACAACGTGCGAGATGGCCCCGGACTTCATTCTGTGTCAGATGAGAAAATTCATTCCACACATCTTCGATCGGGGTAATATTACCTGCACGTACTTCCTGTTCGAAATAGGCGGTTTCCAAATAGTCCCCCAAGAAAGTCTTACCGCTAATTGGTGGGATTTTCCCCAAGATCGTCTTGAGCAGTGTGGATTTACCTACACCGTTACATCCAACAATGGCAATTTTCTCGCCACGCTCAATCGTCATCGTCATTTTGGGCAATAATGCATATGAATATCCGATTTCAAAATCAATACCCTCAAAGACGGTTTTACTACTCGCCCGGGCATCCTTGAATTTGAATGTGGGTTTGGCCGCTTCGTCTGGACGATCAATCCGTTCAATCTTGCCGAGCTGCTTCTCACGGCTCTTGGCACGACCGGAAGTGGAAGCGCGGGCTTTGTTCCGCTGAATGAAATCTTCCTGCTTCTTGATAAACTCCTGCTGTTTCTCATAAGCATCAATATGCTGTGCCTTATTCATGTCGGCCATTTCAAGGAATTTGTTATAGTTCGCTGCATAACGCGTCAACTTGGCAAATTCCAGATGATAAATAACGTTAACGACCTCATTCATAAACTCTGTATCATGCGAAATCAGAATAAACGCATACGGGTAATCCTTCAGGTAACGCGTCAGCCATTCAATGTGTTCCACATCGAGATAGTTCGTCGGCTCATCCAACAAAAGAGCTGTGGGTTTCTCCAGTAAAAGCTTGGCAAGCAATACCTTCGTACGCTGACCACCACTAAGCGCGGCCACATCACGATCTAGACCGATGGCGGACAATCCAAGTCCATTCGCCATCTCTTCCACTTTCACATCGATCAGATAAAAATCACCTTGCTCCAATTGCTCCTGAATGTCACCCATTTCTTCCAGCAACAATTCAAGCTTGTCTGGATCGGCGTCTGCCATCTGATCCGTGATGGACATCATTTCTTTTTCCAACTCAAGCAAGGGCAGAAACGCATCCTTAAGCACATCACGAATCGTTTTTCCAGGCGTAAGCTTGGTATGCTGATCCAAATATCCATAACGAACTTTGGGGGTCCATTCGACCTTCCCTTCGTCCTTTAACAATTTCCCGGTAAGGATGTTCATCAGTGTGGACTTGCCCACACCATTTGCGCCAACAAGGCCAACACGCTCTCCGGCAAGTAAACGAAAAGATACATTTTTAAATAACGTGCGGTCTCCAAAATTGTGACTGACGTTCTCTACTGACAATAAACTCATAAGATGAGGTTGCTCCTATCTATTGGACATTACTATCGTTCCGAAACCCTATTTTAGCACAGTTTTCGCCTTTTCTGAAAGTAATGTAAACATCCCATGCAACCTCGCTTTTATATTACAAACAAACTGCCTTTAATTATTGGAACAGTTATACTCAAAATATCCTTGCGCTGCCGCTTGTTTGGCATTTGTAAACACTTCTTCGGCTCTGTAACCATTGCTACATGTGGAAGGGTAATAGTATTTAATTCCACTTACAGGATCAACTCCGCCAACGATCGCTGTTTTCTTCACCAGTCTGCCACCACCAATGGCATAATTGTTAATCTTTTGGTTACCTACAGGTATTCCCTGAATAAACGCCATCAGCCCCGTATCATTAATCGAATTGTACCAGTCTTCCTGAGAAATCAAAGGCATGGTAAAGGTGTAGGAAACACCATTCCTTCTTGCAAACTCATTATGCCGGTTAATAACATCTGCCAAATCTTCCTGCACACTTGTCACGATCCGGCCTCGTCTGACCTGCTCAAACGTCTCGGCATTCTGAAGCAGAGGGATTTGTGTGCTGGAGGCCAGTTCTTTCTGGAAACCCTCAACCCACATGCCCAAGCCTGCATCATAGGCATACACATACCCATCGAGTGTGAAGTTAATACTGCTACCATTTGAATCAGAATATGTATAGGGCTTTTTGGGACTCCAGACTTGCCGGAATGAATCTTCAAGCTCACCCGTCATCTCAGCTTCGTTCGCCAAAATGTAATAACCATCATAATCCAGCACGACCATTGCAGGAATGTAATTAAACATGGCCCGTATAGCAGCAGGATCATCCTGAATCCCCATATTTAGCGCCAGTGTTTGGGTAAAGGTAGTCAAGGCAAGCTCTTTGTCCGCTTTTACAAATTTGGTCGAATCATACCCTGCTTCATCGTTTTGCTTCTCATTTTGATGCATCACAGCCCCTGCATCCAGTACGGCAGTCTGAAGTGCCATCTTATATCGATTGCTTAAATATTGTGCCTCTTGGGCATTGTCTGTATTGTGAGAAATAACCCAGAATATAGGTAAAAAGATAAGCACAAACACAATAGAAAGATCAGTAATCTTCATTGAGCACCATACCCCCATATGTGGTAAACACGGCTGCAGCCTGTGCAGACCCGTTCAACCACTCACGAATCAACATGGCAGGTGTGCGATTGGTATTTTTGACGGTTACTGTGAAGAAATCCCCCATTGCCAGTGTATATCTTCGCCCAGGATCGTCCAAAGCTAGCACACCGGACGATGGAAACAGCTTTGCTTTAATTTGGGCTGAATAATAGCCATCCTGTACAGTTTCATAGGTACCTGAGAATGTGCTCTGATCCACCGGATCTGAGTAATGAGGAACATATTTTTTGTGCAAATGCTCCATGGAAATTTCATAGGCATTCCCTGTTCGGGCCATCTGTTCTTCGAACTCTGCATACATGGCGGGGGAAATGTATCCCTTTGTTCTGACCGCATCAACAAAACGGGTAACCGTCTGAACAACGGTCATACGTGCCATGTCATCCTGTCGATCAGCAGTCTCTGCTGCCGGGTATACATAAAGTAAAATCACTGCCAGCAAAACAGCAAGCAGCTTGGATGCAGCGTTAATCAAGGTGTACTGGCCTCCTTCCAAAATGCAATCTTCAGCAGTTCGCCAGCCTCACTTCTTATGAACTCGGGTCTATACGAAGCAGCAAGCTGGACAGGTATGGTTCCTTTTCTGTTTACAAGGGGATCAATGACATATGCATTCCCGTCAACCTCCACGCTGACCGTTGTTCCTGTCATTTGCCTCACAGTGTGTAACACTTCCGCACCACTATAACGGGTTGGCTCGCTTATACGCAGCGTGGTATTCAGCCTTCCTTCCATGTCTGCTGTCGTCTGCATCAAGTGATTCAAAGCGTCTGATAGAACCCGAACATTCTGCTGCCCGTACAGGCAGGCTGTCACAAATAGGACAACCGCCGTACAGAACAACATGAGCTGCTGTGTATTCTGGGACATGTTAAACCAACTCCTGTCAGGATTGCTGGAAAATAAGCCCTCTTACCACATTGGATCTGTCTTTTACAATAATTGCTTTGAATTTGCCACTTGGATTGACATATTGGTTGTCTTTTTCACTCATAGTTTGATTGATAATGCCTACTTTATCATCTGGAGAAATCACTGAACCATAATCCGCGTTATTGAGATCCTGGGATATATTCAACTGATTGCCATACCATTGACCTCCCTTGTTTTTACCTGTAATCACTTGAATCCCGAACTGATCCTTGTCCGCATATTTACGCAACGCGTTTGTGACCTGTGATCCGCTAATGGTTGTTCCGTCATACACGGTAAATGCAGCTTGGGACAACTCGGTCTGGATATCGGCAAAATTGTTCTGTGCTGTTTTGGTCGCCTCCTGAGCCGAAATAAACAATAGAACCACAATCGTAATAAGGGCGATGGTCAGAAAGATGCCTGCTGCCACCTTTAAAGCGCTTGATGCATTGTTCATGATAAATCCTCCTATATCGTTTTTAATTTATTTCAGACTGTGACGTACATGGTCGTTACAGTTTCTGAATCTGTTCGTAATAAATGTTCATTTGCAGGAAACTCATGCCTACCAGTGGAATGACCAGATAGAGGAAGATCAGGGCATACATCGGTGCAAACCCGATCATTCTTCCCCATGATGCCTTAACATCAATCATCTTGCTGTATTCCTGCTTCCGTTGTTCAAAATAAAAGGCCATCATACTATCCAGATCATCAAATGCCTCTCGAATCGAAATTTTCCCAAGTGCAAGTTGCAGTTTTTCAACCAATCGCTGAAATTCAGGCAAGCCTGCATCGTCTTTCAATTGTTCAAGTGCGTGCTCCGGCCCATGCTCGAAGTGCAACAGACATTTTTGCAGTGGCCTTTTGAAAATAACAGCAAAGCGATTGAGCCATTCTAATATCTCCTCCACAGACATACGGTCCATCTCTCGCAAGATTGAGATAACCGTCTGAAACTGATAGATCTCATGCCTCATGTCCATACTTCTCATCTTGCGCTGGAACATCATGAGCCAGATCGGCATGTGATAACCCGCTATACCTATCATCATTGCAATAATGAACTCCCACCAGTGGAGGTATTGCTTGTTGTAACCTTCCAGCTTCTGCAGAATGCGCGTAATAGTTTCAGTCTGTTTATCATGATCCAGTTGCACCGGATTCACGGACTGCAATGCATTGGAGATCTCATCAAAAGTAGCTCCACGCTTCATCTCGATTCGCTCGAGCACAGCTTGATCCAAGCTTGTCTTTTCTGTAGCCTGCTTCAGCTCCGCCTCTCCCATCGCGCCAAACATCCGGTCATCTCTCACGGGATCATGTAAGATGTGATTTCGTTCAACCTGATGCAGCAACAAGACACAGCCAATGGTCAGGACAAAACAGCTTGCAAATAACATCAGCCTTCGTATAGCCAGCCATTCATATTTCAGTTCCGAGCTGCTTTCCCGCATCAGTCTTACGGTTTGACTGTAATTGATACTGCCAGGTTTGGCGGCGAACCACATCGCGATTTTACGAATGAACGTCTGCTTGTATAAGAACCGATCGATCCTGGAGTGTTTTCGTCCTGTCCGATAGCGGGTTTCATCATATTGCTGAAGTCTTTGCAAAAGCAGGTAAGCAAGTATGATAATGACGTAGATCGATATTTTGGTTACAAACCCGATTTTGCTGCGATAAAATTCATCCATAGTCGGAAAACTTCCTCTGGCCCAACGTTCGATTGGAGCTGTAAACAGGACGGGGGCCAGAGCGATGATATTCAACCCTTTTAACAGATAGTCCAGTTTGTCCCGGCGCAAAATCTCCAGATGAATCTCCTGCGTCAGATTCCCCAGGCCTTTCAAGTAAATCGAACCTTGTGCTCTGTCTTTATCTCCGAACTCCATCACCATATATGAAATACCGGCAAAACCTTTCAGAAAGCGATTTGGCGCAATCTCATAGTACCGTTCCAAAGCTTCGTTCGGATCGGGAGAAGTTAATGCTTCATAGATCAATAACACTTGCTCGGCAGCCTCTCCTTTACCCGCTTCCGCTGCTTCATAAAGTGCCTCCTCTACCATTCCATGCTGATGATACCGATGTCTCACGTCGGCAAACAGATCCAGCATCTGTACCAACAGTCGCTTCTCCATACGATTCAGAAACATATCCAGTACAAGGCTGTTTAGAACTACAGCGCAGAGTACCGACAATATGACAAAGGCGATACCAGGCTGCATAAGGAAAAGGATTACACTGATACTCCCGTACCCTCCGAGGATCATTAGAACCACGCTCATGCTCATTCGTCTTAATGCTGGTTCGTCACCGACATGCCGGAACGAGATTCGTTTCTGTACTTGTAAAATATAAGCTGAGAGCAGCGGCACTTTCATGCCCCAGCGATAAGACTGTAACAAGAACGATCCCCATCGCAGCGTACGATTTCCGTTCAGCGTAGCGATCCCGATGGATTTACTTGCAGTGTCACCTCCTCTATGACGTAACAGGTTCAGTACAAGTAGCGTGATTATCAGGCCACCTGCACATATCCCCAGTACCAACAGAAGAACCAGCTTAACGGTCATCGGTATCACCCCAATGTTGTTTAATGAACTGTTCGAACAGTTCAGCGTCCTGTAGTGTCATCTGATCCCGCATATCCGTGATACTCCCTATGGAGATCGGAGCTGTGACGACGTAATTGCCATCCCTGTACTCGATCACATTGCGAAACGTAAATCCCGCCCGTTCTTCCACGCTATCCCCTTTATTCGCACGTGGCAGACACTCCGTAATTCGTTCGATATATCTTCGTCCCTCTGCGTCCTTTTTCATATGTACATCGAAATTAATGACACTTACTACTTGCTCCTCGGCAATATGTTCATGTTGGAACATACCTGTTTTGAGCAGTGAATTACGGAGGGAGAAAACCAGATCACGAAACGTTTTGGCATGATGGGTAAACAGGGTGAACAGACTGGCAACCTGGGACATCTGAATCATCCATGCGGCTACTTCGTCACTTGCGACCTCACCAAGAATATTTACAGTACCATCGGTCTTTTTCTGTAAGTCCAGTCCCTGTTGACCTGAGATGTGCTCCGTCTCCCGGAAACTTAATATGTTACGCCGACTGTATATACGCCGCAGTTGTAACTCGAAAGCCATCTCCTGTACACGTAGGGTGTACGAAGCGTAAATATGCTTCACCATCGCCATAAGCAACGTCGTTTTACCCGATCCCTGAGCTCCTGTTACGGCTGTAATTCGACTGCCTTTCATCAAATATTGCAGCAAAGTGATTGGCAGATCTGCGTTGTTTCCGGTAATCAACTGTTCCAGTGAAGCATTGGGAATATCGAATTTACGGACAAAGAATGCCCATGATTCGGCAAAGGGGGGACGCACAACAACGACACGCGATCCATCCTTCATCTCGTTCACTTTGTATCCATTTGCTTCCGAAAGCTGTCCCGGATAGTTGTATTTATAAATATTTTGACATACCCTCTTTAGTTCACGGATACTGCCAAATGAGAGGAAGGATAGATGAATGGACTTACCTTTATAGAAAATCCAAACACTTTCCATTCCACTAAGTGGTTCTTCAAGGGGAGCATCTTCGAGTCCATCCGGGAGCAGATCGTTCCACGAAGCTGGCTGCCGTAGCCCCATATCCTGAACGGCATCCAGCATTCCGCTCACCCCCCCACTAACGCCATCTATTCGTTGATCTCTTATTTCATCAACAACCGAGAAACCTTTGTAATGCTGGTAGATACGTTGAACGATGATATCTGTTTTTTCTCTGAAGCCAAGCTCTCTATACTCACACTCAAACACATATCGGATGTCATCTTCGGAGATATAGTAACTTCCTCCGTCGTCTGCACCTTCACCCAGCCTTAGTCTGCCAAGATCATAAGTGTCAATCATACGCGACAAGGCATCGACACCAAATTGCTGCCGGTATAGATAAAACACGATTTCGAATTGATCCTGAACCGTCAGCAACTCAGTTTCTCCAAAATAAATGACCTCATCGATATTTGACTTATTCAGTCCTATACTGCGAGTAAGCAGATCACCTATCAGATTTTTGACATACGTTTTGTCACTGATGCTTCCTGATACACAACCTTTAAGCGCCTTGCGCATCTCGGCACGCTGATTGATTCTTCGGCGATATTCTTCTTCATGCAATCCGGCATCCGCAAGTTGACTATGACTAAGCTCATGAAGCGAGTTCTTTACTTTCTCTGTCAGCACTTCAATCGTGAAGGATTCGCGCTCAGGAGCACGGTTATTTTTTTCACGATGGGAAGCTCTGTATTTGAACCAAACATACGCAAGGCATAATAGCAAAATTAAAATTAACCATAGGGTATTCCAGAACATCAGAGGTCAGGCTCCCCTTTCCAGCCTCTTTAGTACGGTACGCATCCCTGCGCCGTCCATAATGAGGCGAGCGAGTTCAGCCATACTTGCGGCAAAGCTCCCTTTACGAATATCTTTATTGTTGCTCAGACCTTCCAATTGCAAGTACGCAGCCGCATCACGACGATTAAAGGCATCCAGAAATCCGGTGGTATAGGGCAACACTGATATCGATCCCTTGTATCGAAAACGCCGACGAATATTGGTAATGGTTGCGCGTGAATGAGGATCATACTTATTCAGCACGATGTGCAGCTTCTGATCACCCATGCTCTCGGGTCTAATTTTTTCAAAGAAATACTCCAGATCCCTCATATTTTGGTTCAAATTCACCACAACATAGTCGGCTTGATCCAGCAGAACCTGGTCAAGTATGCCTGCACGGTCTGCATCCAGAAGAACCAGATCATAATATTCATTGGCTACGTGCAGCAGCGTTTTTAATGTCTCTACATGCTCTTCTGAGGAACGCTCCAGCCTGTTAATTCTGCCAGTCAACAAATCCAGACGATCTTTGAGGAGCGGCTTGGTGTAGTCCCTCAAATTATGCTTGTTCAGACTCCCGCTGGTATGCAGCCGTTCCATAGCATCCCAACCCCCTTCCTCAAACGTGAATGCTGATCCCGTGTCCTCTATTTCTTTAGGTGGAAGGGCAGCTTCTGTGCTGCTCCCGACTGGACCTGTATTTACAAGCAAAATTCTTGTCCTATATTGAAGGGCCATCGCATAGGCGCCGATTAACGCACTTGAGGTGCTGCCTGTTCCTGCAAAAGGACTCCAAAACGTAATGGTGCTCATGCCCTCATCCTTTCTGCTTCTTTAATGGCCCGGCGGCTCTGGACATTTTCCCATCCGGTCAACTGCTCCACTAACCTGCATAGCGATTTTTTATAGTTCCGTGACAATGGCCCCAGGCGAATACGGCGATGATGCTCGTTTTCCAGTTTGACTGCTGCAGTCAATTCATCCCAAGGCAACATCAGTGATTCTCCTGTCCATACAAATGGACTGCCTTCCAGATACGCCCACAAATATCGAGCTTCCAGTTTGCAATCAACGGCATTAATCAAAATGCGCTGAAATGGTAGTTCTGCTGGTAGGGACTGTTCTTCAAGCAACCGCTTGAGCCAGCCTTTGCCCCGTTCCAGATTGTAACGTTCATAATCACTGACCCAGACACGGATATCTGCCGTGAGCCATAGATCACGTGACGCAAAGTGTGATGTTTCCATGTCGTAAAGGACGTAATCATAACTCTCCAATTTCTCGCCACTCGCTTCAAGATGACTCTCAACCGCTGTTGAAGTTACGAACTGACAAGCGATATCAAAACCTTCAAATTCTGTAATACGCAGAGATTGCTGACTTTCCCCAACGCCGTATCCATATTTCTGTTGTAATGTTCCATCAACAAGCAAGACACGTTTACCGGAGGAGGCTAGTATTTTGCAAAGGTACAGCATCAGGTCATTCTTCTCGCATAACCCGGCAAAAATCCATGTTTGCATAGCTATCAAATCTCCTTCATGTTACTTTTATACGTTGTTAAATGAATAATAAATTGTTTTCCTTGCATTTTACTCTCCGCCCGTCAGCAAGCTTTTCTGCTCATCCGCACTCGAAGCTGATACTGAAGAATCATTGCTCCCAGTTTCAGTCGCTCCACCACTACCTGAACCGTCATTCCAGATGACCCCATCAGTAGATGAAGAGTTATTCGCTCCAGGGCGATTATTGTATGAAACGGAAGACTGCGCAACATCCTGCTCCACACCTTGGGATGGCGCTGACATGGATGCGGCGAGTGAGCTTTCTAACGAACTTCGTACCTGCCGCGCCAACTCCACTTCAGCCCGCCGCACAAGATTAGGATCACTCTCCAGCAGCTTTAACACTTCATTGTTGGCAGGGTATGTCGGGATCGCTGGTGTCTGGAACTGAGGTTCTACATAGGTTAAGGCATAGATTGAAGCTTTATGTAAATAGGCATCTACAATTGCACTTGAAAGGGACAGGATTTCCTCCTCTGTCATCGTAATCCATAGTGTAGCTGCATTTAATCTTTCGACTTTCTTTTTGGACAGGAGAATATAGTCTTGACCCGTTGGAAACTGAATACGAATATCAATGTTATCACCCTTAACGAGTGAAGAAGGTAATAACACAACCTGTAGTTCACGATTCCTTAAATCCGGCGGTGCCGGGGTATCTTCATACACCATTTCAGTTGTAATGGCTGTTCCCTTTTTTAATTCTATTTTCGCCACTTGACCATCCATCTGCTTGGAACTGGACCACAGATTCCTTGGTGCCTGTGCATCCGGAACGGCTATGAGTTTGATATCCTCGGGCGATATCGGCTCTCCGGCTTCAACATCCCGTATAGTTACCCATCCCTGTGCCCCTGAGTTCCACTGCTGCATCAATTCAGCTTCTTTTTGTTCGTAGGCTGATGAGTAACGGGCCTCCACTTCAGCCCTCTTATCACTTATGGTTTTGACATTGTAAATGACATATGCCCCAAACAATAAACCAATCGCTCCTGCTCCTGTCAATCCAGCGTAAATCAGTTGGCGGCTTTGTTTTCTTAATTTAGACAAAAGAGGCTCTCCTTTCGCAATCTCTTCTAATCATGTACTCTTTTTCTTGTAAAGAATGAACGTTTCTTGGGAAGCTGCCCCATCATATGAGTCAGAATATGAGCAAAAACCTTATCCATCTGCGGTTCCCGATCAAAGGGATCGATATGCAAAGGCAGACCGTAGACACTGGAAGTGTCCAACGTTTTGCGCATGCGCTGAACGGCGTCAGCTGCTGCCAGTGGCAGGCAGTAGATCCATTTGTCTCTGGGGTACCGGTTGTGTGATCGGACAAAAGATCCAATCTCAGCTTGTCTCCATTCGGCACCGGAACCTATAACAATGGGCAAGTCAGCTCTGAGAAACTCTTCAAGCCGGTTCTGATCCTGACCACTGCCCAGATCCATCACAATGAACTGATAGCTGCCTCCCAATAAAGACAGGATGTCTGCACGTCCCGATTGTTTCCAGTAATGTACACCATCTACTGCAAACTGTCTGCCTGCTGGCACGGGTTTACCTGCATACGCCACTTGTTGAATCCGTGCAAACGATTGGGAACGTGGCGACATCTCGATTATGGCCACTTTGAAGTTCTGCCGCTCCAGATAGTGACTGATGGCTATGGCCGTATGTGTAACTCCAACTCCGGATGATGCCCCCGTCAAAGCGATCACTCTGGTCCCTCCGCTTATCGTCACCGTCGTTTCTGAACCACCAGCCGCTATTCCCGGCCGGCGCAGCAGCTCCTTGCGAACTTCATCAGCCGATTGAAAACGTTCATTCGGATTCAGTCGCAACAATCTTCTCGCAACAGGAATATAGGTACGAGGAACATCGCTGCGAATGGAACTTTCTACGCCCTGAATCCATTCCGTATAAGCTCCACAAGTCATAAGATAGAGCAGCAATGCTCCAAGCCCGTACAGGTCAGAACGCGCATCCGTCTGTCCTGAACCATATTGTTCCGGTGCAGCGAAGCCGGCCGTTCCCAATTTAACCGTATCGTCGACTCTTTGTGCTTTATAGCTCCGTGCAATCCCAAAATCAATCAGTCTGACTTCATGTTCCGGTGTAATCATAATGTTGGATGGTTTCAAATCCCGATAGATGACGGGCGGGTCCAGACTGTGCAAATAACTTAATACATCCAGCAGCTGAAGCACAAACTCCGTCATATGTTCAAGCGGAATCTTCCCGCGACATTGCTTGAAATAGTCACTAAGTGTCAATCCCTCAATGTACTCCATCACAAGATAGGTATACCCATGCTCATCCGGGACAAAAAAATCTACGATTTGCGGCAATCTGGGATGCCTCAGAGATGTAAGAAGAGCAGCTTCAGACTCCATACTGCCTTCGTATGGCATCGCCGTCACGCTTTCTTTGATCGCCCAGGTTTTGCCTGGTAATTTCAAATCCTCCGCTTCATATACATGGCTCATTCCACCCAAACCGAGAATGGACACGATACGATATCTTCCTCCCAGCAGGCTTCCACGCTCGAGCCTGGCCGGATGTCTCATATAGACTCCTCCTTGTATACCTAACAAAAAAGGGAAAGCTTCACCGAAGCGGAACAGACCGGATATCCGGACTCTTCACTTCGGGATGCTTTCCCTCAACTTGTTATGGTTAATATTGGTATCATTATAGTATAGGCAATAAGGTATTGTAAAGCATAAAATTTAATGCCTTTAATAACTTAATACTTAATCATATATAGCGTGATTTCTTCACGGTTGTGAAACAACTGTTTGGAACGCTGAATCTGCATCCGGGAGCGCTCAAATGTATCGATGACTTCTTTAATCAATGCGAGCGGCTTCTTATGCAATAACTTCACCGTTACAACCGCTGTTCCCCCTGATTGAAGACTGTATAACAGATCCGATATAAGACGGCTCATCAGCTTGGGGCTCCAGCTCATATCACATACGAGCAGATCGAATTCCCCTTCGCGGAAACGTACATCACCGGCATTTTTTTTCAAAAAGGTCAGTTTGGGCGATTCCAGCAGGGTCGCATCCATTTTGGCTGGATCAACAGCTGTAACTTCAAGCCCGCGCTCAAGCAGGAAAGAGGTCCATCCACCTGGTGCAGCACCGATGTCCAATGCTTTGTGAAAAGAAGTAAAGTCGATGCCAAATGTCTGCTCCGCTTCAAGCAATTTGAATTTGGCCCGGGAGATTTGCCCCTCTTCCTTCTGAAAACGAACGGCTCCGCCACTCCAGTCCGACAGATTTTGATCAGGTCTGGATACACCGGCATATAACATGTCATTCGCAACGAAGACAGAGATAACATGATCCGCATCACGGACAACCCACTCACAGCCAAGATCATCCAACTTCTCAGTCAACAGCTGTTTCAAAGAAGCAGCGTTCTCCTGCCAGAAGGCACCTTCGGTTTTACGAACCTGTAATGCAACTTTAGTTCCTGTTAACTCGGTATGGTTCAGCACAAATGAAATCAATTTTTCCATGGCTTGCGCCGAATCTTCCGTATTTTCCTGAAATTGAACAGGTTGAATATGGCGTAAAAACGTCGGGCTTTCTTCCAAAAGCTTAATCGCTACCTCTTCTTCCGCAATCGGAAGACCGGCAAGCAAAATTTCACCTGGTACGAGTACCGTGCTCTTGACTGCACCAAACGTACGGCGCAATTCCTCCTGAGCATAAGGTGCAAAACCATGATTGGCTGTGCAGATAAAACGGGAGAAGTCTCCTTCACCCCAAGATGACTGTGTACTCAAATTGTGTTACCCTCCAGAACGTACGCGGATCCATGGACGTCCATCATCCCACTGGATATCAACCGGAACATCGTACGTATGCTTAATTGTATCTTGTGTTAAAACTTCATGTTTGGGCCCTGCCGCAGCAATACGTCCATCGCGGATCAAGGCCACATGTGTGAACAAAGGTACGATCTCTTCGACGTGATGAGTCACATAAACGACAGTGATATTTCGCTTACGCAACCGATCAATTTCGGCCAACATTTTCTCGCGTTCATACAGATCGAGTCCGGCACAAGGCTCGTCCATAATCAACAATTTGGGATCTGCCATCAATGAACGAGCCAGCATTACTTTTTTGCGTTCCCCTTGAGAAAGGGTTCCGAGCGAATGATTAGCCAGTTTTGCAAAGCCCATTTCATCAAGCAGGTTCAATGCTTTGGCCTTCACATCATCCGGGATCGTTTGATAGAAACGCAAAAAAGCATAAGCTCCTGTTGCGACAACTTCCCACACCGGATCTCGAGGTGTCAGTTTCTCAATCAATGTCTGACTGATATAACCAATCTCTTTCCGAACCTCCCGCACATCACATTGACCATATAGGTTGCCCAATACTTCAATGCGCCCCTGACTGGGAAACATATATCCATTCATCATTTCCAGCAGCGTTGTTTTACCTGAACCATTGCGCCCAAGAATCACCCAATGCTCGCCTTCTTTAACATGCAGATGAACGTCATCCAGAATCTGATTGTCTTCCCTTCTAAGAGAGACATGCTCCATCGAGATTACACTCATTTTAGCACCGCCTTTCGGATTTCCCCTAACAGATGCTCGACAGAGTTCATCCGATAGACCATTCTGGGCACATCATGTTCTCCATCAAACAGCATAACCGCAGGCACGCTCGAAATCTGAAACTGCTGCACTAGATCCGGGATATCGTGAATATTCATCTCGGTCAAAATGCCTTCGGGCAGCAAATGTTCGGCGATCTCAAGCATTCGACGTGCTGCTGCGCAGGTTCCGCATAGCGGGGTAAAGATAAATACAGCCTGAGGCATGCCTTCCCATACACCACGCATTAACATTTTGGTTGTAATTGGCTTCATCAGCTTTCTTCTCCCGCAGCAACACGCAGCATAACCTCACCCGACATCGGACCATTATGGACGGTAACAGAGTCTGGTTTATTGCTGTACAACAATTCGTACATCTGACGTTTGCCATACATGCTGGACGTGTGCAAATAGATCTGGCGTGGAAACAAACCTTCCCGGACGATCGAAGCAGCAACTTCTCCGCCATTCGGTGAATCTGGACCCAGTTCAAAATCCAGGGATAGAATGTCCACGTCACCTTCTCTAAGCAGCATCAGGCATTCTTCTGCATTGGTAGCCAGAACAAACCCTTTCGGACATGCCCGGTAATCATCCAAAAAAACATGCATTACAATCGCTCCTCTCCCATTTAAAGCCAGGAACGCATGAGCTCAATGTCACCACGGTGTGTTCCATCTTCGCCTGATTCGGTTTCCAGCACAACTACCGCTTGCTGAAATTCAGGCGCACATAACAGTTCCTGCATCGCTTTTTTCCCTATATAACCCTGTCCAATCCGTGCATGTCTGTCCTTGCATGAACCGGAAGGATATTTCGAATCATTAAAGTGAACAGCCGCAAGAGCATCCCAGTATCCCAGCAGTCTGCCTTTCTCCAGCATGGATGCCTCATTGCCTGACGTCCACATGCCTGAAGCAAAAGCATGACACGTGTCAAAACAAAAAGCAATATGTTCAGGATACCGGCTTAGCTTACGAATCTGTATCAATTCTTCCATCGTCGTACCCATGGGGCCATGATCTCCAGCCTGATTTTCAAGCAGAATCTTTGCCTGTCCATCCCAATCTGCTAAAGCGGTATCCAGACAGGATATGAGATTCTGATATCCTTCAAGTGGTTCATTGCTCTTGAGATGTCCAAAGTGAACTACAGTCCCTACTGAACCGCAGGCATCTGCAATATGCAGATCATTTTGTATCGATGCGATGGTTGCGTGAAAACCCGCCTCTCCTCGGGTTTTGCCCAAAGCCGGATTCGTGGGATAGGGTGAGTGGGCAATGGAAGATATCCCCTGCTTCTCACACCAATCCCGACACTGTTCAGCATCTTTGAGGTCCAGTTCTTTCAAGCCAAGGCTCCGCGGGTTCTTCGGAAAATATTGAAATGCCGTAGCCCCCATCTCATATGCTCGCTTGGCTGCCTGAAGAAATCCACCTCTGGTGCTGACATGTGCCCCGATTCCGCTTTTAAGCCTCATGCTGGCAATCCGGACAGAAGAAAGCCTTCTTGCCCGTAATTTCCACGCGCGCTATCGTTCCCCCACAACGAGGGCAAGTTTCCCCTTCACGATCATACACCCGGCACTGCTCGTCAAAACTTCCGGTCTTGGTATCTCCCTGCATCAGCGGCATTTCCATATAACCGCCTTCCGATGCAGCTTCCCGCAACACGGATTGCACAGAATGGTACAAACGTGCTGTGAGTTCAGGCGATGCAGCAATATTTTGCGTCTTGGAGCTTGGTCTCAGGCCTGCTGCAAAGGCAATCTCATCCGAATAACAATTTCCGATGCCTGCAATAATGTGCTGGTTGACCAGTGTAGTTTTGAGTGTCCCCCGACGTCCTTTCAGCAGGGCAGCAAAACGTTCTGCATTCATGCGCCGATCAAGAGGTTCAGGTCCAAGGTCAGACATAGCCTCTTCCGTCTCTTTTGAAGTAAGCAGATGCAGATATCCTAAACGGAGCCCGATAAAGAATAAAGTATATTCTCCAAACTGAATTTCCACTTGAGTGGAACGATCAGGACGTTCAGCTTCCGTGCCCCAGAAAATCATTCCGCCCAGCATAAGGTGCAACACAAGCCGCTTACCATTAGCCAGATGAAAAATCAAATGTTTGGCCCGGCGCTCTACAAATATGATCCGATTCCCTGTCAGTTCACGGGTGAACACATCAGGATCGGTATTAATCGACTTTTCACGGTTAACCACCACACCTGTAATCGGCAAATCGAGTATTTTCTCGGACAGCAAGGTCCGGTAGTTTTCCATTTCCGGCAATTCCGGCATCGTACATCTACCCCTTCTTGGATGCTTGGCTTGTCGTCTGCGACAGCCACTCAATCAGTTTATGCAAATCTTCAAACACATGATCAGGACGAACCTTGGTCGCCTGGATGTGGCTATCCATATTGTCCCGCGTCGTTATTCCGGTAAGAACCAGCAGGGTCTCGCATCCCGCTGCAGCTCCTGCCGCAATATCTGTACGCATATTGTCTCCGATTACAGCAACTTCATCAGACTTTAAGTTCAATCGGCTAATGGCAGACTTCATAATAATACTTGACGGTTTGCCAATGACGGTAGGGTGAACTCCAGTTGCTGCTTCTATCGCTGCCCCAATCGTCCCCGCTCCCGGCGTAAGCCCATCATCAGAAGGAAGCTGCAAATCCGGGTTGGTCATGACAGATTTAGAGCCACCGTTGATCCAGCGAAGCGCTTTGGTCAATTTATGATAGGAAAATTCACGATCAATTCCTTGTATAACGTATTCAGGTTCATCGTCCGTTAGTGTAAGCCCTGCAGCTTCTATCGCTTGCAACAGCCCATCTTCTCCGATACAAGCCACTTTCGCACCCGGAGACTCTTGAGCCACGTATTCCGCAGCCGCCACCGCAGAAGTACATACCTGAGCTGCATCGGCGGGGATCCCCATCCCGTTCAGATGATCTGCCACGCCTTGCGGTGTACGCGAAGAATTATTAGTCACAAACAAATAAGGCATGCCTTGTTCATTTAATGTCTGAATAAGCTTATCGGCTCCTTCGATACGATGTCTGCCATGATAGAGCGTACCATCCAGGTCGATCAGATAGGCCTTAATCACATACAGCACTTCCTTTCTTTATTCCATTAACATTTCATGTCCTTAACCATTTGCCTCGAACTTCAATGCTAACCTATGTATTCAGTACATAAAAATGGCTTGCTCGCATCTGCACGCAACACGTCGAACCGAATCGAACACGGCCGTATAGCCCCGCGCGTCTTCTGTACAAGCTTGTCATTTCCTGCGCTTTCCCGGAAAATAATCCGAATTATTTCCTGGCTCATAATGCCCATCCTACACGCTTTCCGGCCAGATTGCAAAAGGGACCTCGGGAGTGATTCCCCCTCAGTCCCGTGCAATTAACGGCTTGTTCTCCCGTCGTGTTTTGCTCCGCTGTTGTGCACATCCACCATTAGGATTCGCTCTTACGGTGAACAACTGGAATAAGCTCGTGTTCAATCGCAAGTTTTGTATTCGGGAATATTGACTGTGCTTCTTCCAAAAGTGGCTGCAGCTGATCCTCATCTTTGTAGCGAGAGCTAAAATGGGTCATGATCAGCTGTCCTGCACCTGCCGCTCTCGCCGCCTCAGCCGCTTGCTTCGATGTACTATGATAGTACTCATGAGCCGTATCAGCCAAATCATGCAGAAACGTAGCTTCATGTACAAGCACATCCGCATTTAGAGCAAGTGGCTGTACATTGTCACATGGGCGCGTATCGCCCAAGATGGTAATCACCATCCCACGCTTGGGTACACCCAACACATCTTCTGGGCGAAGGAAGTCCCCGTTATCGAGGGTAATCGTTTCTCCCCGCTTCAAGCGACCAAATAGCGGCCCCGGCTTCAAGCCATACTCAGCCAGTTTTGCAGGGTCCAAGCTGCCTGGACGATCCTTTTCGGTAATCCGATACCCATAACTGTCGATACGATGTTCCAGCAATGCAGATTCCACAATGAAGCTCTCATCTTCGAAAAGCACTCCGCCTGTATGTTCCACAATGCTTAGATCATAGTTTAGACGTGATTGGCTCAGCTCCATGGTTGTCATGATCATTCGTTCAGTTCCTGGCGGACCATACACCGTTAACGGTGTAGTGCCACCCTGATACGCTCTGCTGGAGAGCAGACCTGGAAGTCCAAATACATGATCTCCATGTAAATGGGTGATAAATATTTTCTCCAATTTGCTCAATTTAAGCGGAGAACTTAAAATCTGATGCTGGGTTCCTTCCCCGCAGTCAAACAACCACAATGCTCTACGCTCATCCAACATGCGCAGCCCTATGGAAGTTACATTCCGCTGAAGCGTAGGTACACCAGCGTTAGTTCCCAGGAAATATAGTTCCATCTGGATCGCACCTCTTTCTGCTGCCAGCAAAAAGCCTCCGACAATGCGGAGGGCTTCCCCTGACCTTTTACTTTTAAGCCTTATCCACGTTAAAATACTTCGCTTGCGGGTGGCTGAATACCATCGCCGATACGGATGCTTCAGGTTCCATCATGAAACCTTCAGTCAATTCCACACCAATATCCTCAGGCTGTAACAACTTGAACAGTGGCCCTTGGTCTTCCAAATCGGGACAGGCCGGATATCCGAATGATACCCTGATTCCCTGATAGCGTGCTCCATGACGTTGCTTCATGGTCATCTGTGCTGGATCCGGGAATCCCCAGATATCTCTCATCATATGATGAACCCGCTCAGCTAATCCCTCTGCTACTTCAAGCGCTACGGATTGCAGAGCATGTGAGCGAAGATAATCACCTTGCTCCTTCCAAGCTGTCGATAACTCGCGTACACCGTGACCAGCCGTTACGACCATGAAACCAACATAATCCATTTGCCCGGATTCCACTGGCTTCAAGAAATCGGACAGGCACAGGAATGGTTCGACTTTTTGACGAGGGAACGTAAATGTATGCAAAATATTGCTTGTATTCTCAGGGTCATAGATGATGACGCTGTTACCACTGGACTGAGCCGGGAAGAAACGATACATCGCATGCGCCTGAATAATCCCGTCACGAACAGCCTCCTGCATAATATCATCCACTACGGCTTTCAGGTCAGTAGCTTTCTGGTCACCGGAAGCAAGCAGCTGCTCTACCGAGCCACGCAAACCAAGATGATGCCCGAGCAGCATCTGCATGTTCACATACGGTAAGATGTGTGATAGCGGATAGTTCCGCATGACATGTCGTTCCAGATCCGGTGGAACAAGAACCGGATTGTCTATTGCGATATCCGAACGCTCTACCCGAGTTAGCTCGGGAAGGGATGTAACAGTTTCTGCACCAGCTGCGTCCGCCTCTTTTTCAGCGTCCATCTCCAGCTGCATCACTTCTCGAGTGCTTGGGTTCATCAGCTTATTGGCCAAATCCAGACCGTCCATCGCATCTTTTGCATATACAACCATGCCGTTATATTCCGGGCGTATACGATTCTTGGTGAATTTGCGGGTCAATGCCGCTCCACCAACCATAATAGGTACATCAATACCTGCTGTGCGCAAGTCCTGAGCGGTAAGAATCATCTGCTGCGCCGATTTCACCAACAGACCGGATAGACCAATCGCATCGACTTTCTCTTCTCTGTACGCCTGGATAATTCGCTCTGGTGGTACTTTTATACCCAAATTAATGATCCGGTAACCGTTATTGGAAAGGATGATCTCCACCAGGTTTTTGCCGATGTCATGTACATCGCCCTTGACCGTCGCTAGAATAATCTTTCCTTTAACCGACGTCTCATTCTTCTCCATGAACTGTTCCAAATAAGCTACCGAAGCTTTCATAACTTCCGCGCTCTGAAGCACTTCTGCTACGATCAGCTCATTGTTGTTAAACAGTCGCCCTACTTCTTCCATGCCCCGCATCAACGGGCCATTGATTACTTCAAGGGCTGTATATTTGGCGAGTGCCTGCTCCAGATCGGGCAGCAAACCTTCTTTGCTTCCTTCAACAACATACGATGCGAGACGTTCTTCCAACGACAGGTTCGAGATTTTTTCTTTTTTCTCAACCTTTTTGTTACGGAACGCCGCTACGAAAGCAGCCAGTGTTTCGTCATTCGTATTATATAACAGCTCTTCCGAGAGTCTGCGCTCTTCTTCCGGAATGGATGCATAACGCTCCAGCTTCTCTGTGTTAACGATGGCATAATCGAGACCTGCTTTGGTACACTCATATAAAAATACAGAATTCAGCACTTCACGCCCTGCTTCAGGCAATCCAAATGAAATGTTACTGATCCCTAGTATCGTATGACATTCAGGCATCGCTTCTTTAATGACACGAATACCTTCAATTGTTTCTTTGGCCGAACCAATATACTGCTCATCGCCCGTTCCTACTGGAAACACCAGTGTATCAAAAATCAGGTCTTCGGCTTTTAATCCATATTTGTTCACCAGCAAATCGTAAGACCGCTTGGCTACCTCCAGCTTGTCCTCACGACTAATGGCTTGACCGCGTTCATCAATCGTTCCGACAACGACAGCACCGCCGTATTTATGCAAGAGCGGAGTCACCAGCTCGAACTTTTCCTCACCGTCCTCAAGGTTAATGGAGTTAATTATCGCTTTACCCTGAGAGTATTGCAGTGCAAGGTCGATGACGGCTGCATCTGTCGTATCGATCATAAGTGGCACCTTTACTTTTTTGACAACAAGTTCAAGGAATTTCTGCATATCTTCGGCTTCTTCACGATCCGGGTCTTGAACACAAACGTCGACAACATGTGCCCCATTTTTCACCTGAGCCCGAGCAATTTCGGAAGCTTCTTCATATTTCCCTTCAACAATAAGACGCTTGAATTTTCGTGATCCAAGCACGTTCGTACGTTCTCCAACCATATAAGGGCGATTGTCCTGTTCAACGTAGACTGGATCAATTCCCGACAACGCTGGTGGATGTGTTCCGTTCATTTCTCTTGGAGGGTACTTGGCAAGTGTATCCCGCATTGCCCGAATATGTGCAGGTGTTGTTCCACAACAGCCACCCGCGATGTTCAACCAGCCCTGCTCAGCAAAAGCACCGATCTTCTGAGCAAGCGAATCCGGGGATTCATGATAATTACCGTTTTCATCCGGAAGACCTGCATTTGGATAACAACTTACCGCAACTGAAGCCATCCCGGAAAGCGAGCGAATATGGTCACGCATGAATTCCGGACCTGTAGCACAGTTTAGTCCCACCGAAATTGGGTTAAGGTGTTCTAGGGATATATAAAAAGACTCAATATTCTGACCAGCGAGGGTTGTACCCATCGGTTCGATCGTTCCTGAGATCATTAGAGGAAGCTTGATACCACTTTGCTCAAACGCCTGTTGAATTCCAATGCTACCTGCTTTTACATTAAGCGTATCTTGTGAGGTTTCGAGCAGCAGCGCATCAACGCCTCCCTCAATTAAAGCAAGCGCTTGCTCAAAATAACTGTCGATGAGCTCTTGAAATGTTACTCCACCTGTTACTGACAGGGTTTTGGTTGTAGGTCCCATAGCACCTACCACATAACGCGGAGACTCCGGTGTCGAGAATCGATCCACGGCCGCTTTTGCAATTCTGGCTGCTTCGAGATTAATTTCACGTGCACGGTCCTGAATGTCATATTCAGCAAGTACAACAGAAGTTGCACCAAACGTATTTGTTTCAATTAAGTCAGCACCGGCTTCCAGATATTCCTCATGAATACGCTGGATTAGCTCTGGACGTGTAAGTACAAGCATTTCATTACATCCATCCAGGTCTTCTCCGCCAAAATCTGCGCCTGTAAGGTCAACTTGTTGAATCATGGTCCCCATTGCACCGTCGAGGATCAATATTCGTTGTTTTAATGCATCATGTAAGCTAAGCTTATCCAATATCGTCACCTCCGCAAAACGTTAAATCTTAGTTTAACAGAAACTAACTTAATGTGAAAGATCGGGTTTGATCAGTCCCCTGGCGGTTTTTGTTGAAGTTCGAATCAATTTGTTAATCGACAAAAATAGAGGAATCCGATATAATAGCGATTAAACCAAGTGGAAAAGAGGGAAAGAACATGGCTGAAATTGTAATCCGAAATACGAACGAACGTATCACTGGAGACGAAAATGTTCGAAATTTCTTAAACAAATATGATGTTTTATATGAAAAATGGGACGCGTCAAAATTAAACACAGATCTGCAAAACAACTTTGGACTCACCGATGAACAAAAAGAAGAAGTCCTAAAAACATATGACTATGAAATCAGAGACTTGGCTGCACGTCGCGGGTACCAAATCTGGGATGTAATCACGCTGTCTGAACAAACACCAGATATTGAAGAGAAACTTGCCAAATTTGAAGAGATTCATACTCATGCTGAAGATGAAATCCGTGCAATTGTAGCCGGCAAAGGAATCTTTGTCATCAAAGCTACGGATGATGTAGGTTATTTTAATGTAGAACTGTCTCCTGGAGACGTAATTTCGGTACCTGAGAACACACCACACTTCTTCACTTTGATGGAGAACAAACAAATCATTGCCGTGCGCCTGTTCATTGAAAAAGATGGCTGGATCGCAGATCCTTACCCGGACCCAACGTTTATCAAACAAGCCTAATAATAAGCAAATTATATTATTTGCTCAACAAACCCCTGTTCAATTCGAACAGGGGTTTCTGCATATTGAGATAGTATACAAAATCTGATATTTTATATAAAATAATGCGGATATTTGGCCTTCATTTTCTCTTGTTCAACAACAACGAGTCTGAGATGAGCTTCCATAACCTCAACAGCTCGATCAGTTTCACGTTCCGTGATGAGTCGGTATATTTCTTTATGTTGTGAAATAATAACCTCTGCATCGGAATCTTCAGAAAGGCGTAACAAACGAAGGCGATTAAAGGGAATATTGAGCTGCTGTAACATTTTCCAACTTCTCATTTTTCCTGTGCCTTGAAACAATATTTGATGAAACTCTTCATCCAGTTCAAAAAGCCGATAAAAGTTATTTTTTCCTATACATACTTCCTGCATGGCAATATTGGTTTCGAGTCTGAATCTGAATTCTTCCGGAAAAGAAGCACAAGCCAGCGTGACAATTTCCTTCTCCATCTTCTCTCTCATAAACCGGCCTTCTTCAACATGCTCCAGATTAATATGGGACACGATGGTTCCACTCTGTGGAATGATATCCAGTAATTCTTCTTCGGCAAGCTTCATGAATGCTTCACGTACTGGCGTTCTGCTTACTTGCAATTCATCCGCAATTTCCTTCTCGGAAATCTTGGTACCAGGCTCAAGTTCAAGGTGCAGAATTCGTTCCTTTATCAGATTGTATGAATAATCCCGGGTCGAACCTCTAATCTTTTGATTAAGTGACATTCCGTAACCTCTTCCTCTCAGCCGTATTCATCCATCTTAGCACAATTTGCCGCTCCACTAAAATTCCCTCAGTGAAACGGCAATGGGCATACCATCAATTCAGAACTACTGTTGCTTGTTTTCTTTGTACTTCTTATACGTGTCGTTGGCAAGCTGCATATATTGAGACAATCCTTGGCTTTCCAATTCTTTTACAAATGCATCAAACTCGGTAAGTTTGCGCTCTCCCAAAATGAATTTAAGTGTATTTTGATCCGAAAAATCCTTGAGTGGTGTACTGAGCAGCGTGACTTGTTCACGATCGATATCCGAATAAGGAATTGGTGGCTCTGCCGGAATCACTTGTTTTGTATCTTTCATGTCTTGTTGGAATTTCAGTTCTTCCTCACTAAACATGGATTGCAGCAAATCTGTTGTGCCTCCATATGCAAACACACCACCAGAGAAGCCGTAATCGATACGCAAATCTTTCGTGCCCTTCGGATTCAATCCGTTATAATTCACGTCATCTGCCAGTTTACGAACGCCGTCCTTTTTGGTGAAGGTTTCCCCTTCAACACCCCATTTAGCAAATTCCTGACCTTCATCACTATAATATAACCAGTCAATAAATTGCATGGTTGCTTTAAAGTTTTTGCTGTCTTTAATTTTCCCAGAAATCATGACACCGTTTTCAAGTCTGGAGCCAGACATCAGTTGGCCTTTTGGACCACCAGGGACTGTAATTTTGGCGATGGAGAAATTCCCTTCTCCCAACGTTTTGTTCATGTCATTTCGATGAAGCACTAGGGTTTGAGAGTTACCATTAATCATAAATGATTTTCCAGAAACGAATTTTTGTGTAGCCTGATCATCGTCTTGGGTGAAGCTTTCCTTATCCAGAAGTCCTTCCGATACAAGCTTGTTGAAGTAAGTTAACATATCTTTATATTCCGGTGTTGTAGCCGTGTATACAAATTCATCCTTGTCTGCCTGATACGTAAGACCATTACCGAATCCCCATCCAGCTTTTGTCCCAAAACCAATAGCTGCAATACCCAGCGTACTATTGAACTTGAATCGATCAGAGAATGGAATGGAATCCGGATAAATTTCTTTCAGCTTTTTGGCAGCCTCATACAATTCATCCCATGTCTTTGGAATAGCAATGTTATTTTTCTCAAAAATATCAGTTCTCACAATAAGGGTATAGTCTGGCCATACCTCTTCGTGTAAACCTGGAAGTACATAATATTTCCCATCTTCTTGTCGAAGGCCCTCCAGCTCATCCTGAAGTCCCCATTTCTCTATTTTATCCTTGAAATTAGGCATCAAATCAACATAGTCACTCACTGGCAAAATCGCACCCGAGGATACAAAAGCCGCTTCTTCACCCGGATAGGTTTTCGGAATAACCAGTGGAGCATCTCCAGAGCTGATCAGAAGGGATCTTTTCTGAGGATAATCACTCATCGGCACGATGGTAGGATCGAGAGTAACTCCGGTTTTTTCCGTGATTTTTTGGAACAGGAGCCAATCCTTCTTGTACGGGTATGCAGGCTGGTCACTGTACAGAATAGATAGATTAAACGGTTCAGTGGCTTTGAAGGTCTGCCCTACACCATAGGATTCCATGGATCCCTTGGATTCTGGTTCGACTTTGTCTCCACCAGCTCCGCTGCTACATGCTGCCAGAACGACACTCATCATTGTTGCCAGAACCATCTTGCCTAACAGCTTACGTGGTTTCTGTTTCATTCAAATCTCCCCCTGCATGTGGTTTAGATTGGCCTTACAATCAAGGTGTTGAACAATATGGGATTAGGATTACTGTTTTACTGTTTAACAGATCCCAACATGATACCGGTTACAAAGTATCTCTGAACAAATGGATAAATCGTTAAAATAGGCAAAATGGTGATTACCATGGTGACTGATTTGATATTTGCAGAAATTTGAGTCAGGTTATCCGCTGAAGCACCAGCCGAAGCACCGCCAGTTGCACCTGCAATCATGTTGCGCAAGTAGATCGTAACGGGGAATAGTTCCTTTTTGTCGAGATACAGAAATGCGGGGAACCATGAATTCCAGTGTCCTACAGCGTAAAACAGAACCATCGTTGCCATAACTGCTTTACTCAGCGGTAGAATGATCCGCAACAAAATGCCATACGTATTTAAACCGTCGATCGCTGCCGCTTCCTCAAGCTCCTCAGGCATGTTTTCGAAAAATGATTTCATAATTAACATGTTATAAATGCTGATTGCCCCAGGCACAACCAATGCCCACATCGTATTATTGAAGCCGAGAGAGTTAATTAGGACATAGTTAGGAATCAAGCCGCCACTGAAAAACATCGTAAACACGGCAAACATCGTCAAGAACTTTCGTCCCATTAATCTTTTCTTGGATAAGGCATAAGCGAAAATGGTCGTCATGAACATGGAAATCAATGTACCTACAACGGTATATATAATTGTGTTTTTGTAGTTGGTCCAGAACATGCTATCGCGAGAGATGGTCTTGTAGGTTTCTACATTAAACCCTCTTGGGATAATGCTTACCTTGCCTGAATTGATATAAGCCTCGCTACTGAAGGATTGGGCCACAACATTCAAAAACGGATAGAGCGTGATGAACACCACAAGCATCAAAAAGATCGCATTGAAAACTTTAAATACTTTGTATGATTTTGATTCCAGCATATTGCTCCTCCTTTACCACAAGCTTCGTTGTGTCAGTCTGCGTGAAATGGCATTAACCGAGAATACCAGGATCAGCCCAATAATGGATTCGAACAAACCAATGGCGGTAGCATAGCTGAAATTGCTCGACTGCAAACCTACCCGGTATAAATAAGTAGAAATCACGTCAGATGTCTCGTAGATCAGCGGATTGTAAAGGAGCAAGATTTTCTCAAATCCAACCGCAAGGAAATTACCCATATTCAAAATCAGCAACGTAACGATCGTTGGGAGAATGCCAGGTATGGTTATATGGAGGGTTTGCTTCCAACGGTTCGCACCATCGATCCGCGCAGCCTCATACAAAGAATCATCAATGGTTGTCAATGCAGCTAAATATAGAATGGCTCCCCACCCCATACCTTGCCAAACCTCAGAGGTGATATAAATTGTTCTGAACCATTCCGCTCGCTGCATAAAAGGAATGCTGTCTCCGGTAAAAAATGAAACCATTCCGTTAATCGAGCCATTGACTGCCGTTAATTGCAGAATCATTCCTGCAACGATGACGATGGACAAAAAATGCGGAAGATACGATGCGGTCTGCACAAACTTTTTGAAACGTTTGCTTTTCACCTCATTCAGCAGCAATGCAAAAATAATCGGTACTGGAAAGGTGAAAAGTAACGCAAGTCCACCGAGCACAAGTGTGTTCCCAAATACTTTCCAAAAGGTTGGGTCTTGAATGAACATCTGAAAATACCTGAATCCAACCCACGTCTCTCCAAAAATACTGCCTCCCGGTACAAATCGTCTAAAGGCGATTACATTACCGAGCATGGGCCCGTATTTGAAAATAATAAGATAGATAATTGGAAGAATTAACAGTGAGTACAGCTGCCAATCTTTGCGAAGCAGAGCTGCAGCCGTTCTTAACCTGCTTTCTTTACGTAAAGATGTCATCGTTAGTGTGGTTTTAGCAGTTTCTGACTCCATATGTTATTTCACTCCGATCCTTAGCTTGATAAACTAAAAGCGTTTTCGATCAAGTCTTATCATCTCTTCTTTTTGTTGAAGACAAGTATTTAGATGAAATTCACCCCCACTGCAAAATAAATAATGTAAGCGGTATCAATTCTGGGAATCACTAGAGATACATATCGGTTAAGATGCTTACCATCATTTTCTTACTAACCACTACCTGTTGTTTTTACTGAATTAAGTGGCTTTCTTTAATTATTTAAAGCGCTTACAATAGAAAGCAAAATTAGAGCGAATAACTCCTGTTTCACTTCATTCGAGTAAGTCAACAGATATCCGCTGCATTTCTTCGCATACTAGTTGTACTAGTATGTTAGTTATATTCTAAATCAGCAGTTCTATAATATCAATAACTTTTAATAAAAAATTTTATATTTCGTAATTACGGTTCAGTTCAAGCTGTCCCAAAACAAAAAAACATTGTTAGGTTTTATGGATAAAATACATCTCATAAAACCTAACAATGTTTGAGCAGTACAAGAAAAAAACGATTTATGATGCACTCATTGAAAATTCAGCAATGATTCGTTCCAATTCGGATAAATGCTTGATTTGATGGTCAGGCACATACGATTCGGTATTCTCTTTATTCTCACGGTTAATCCAAACAGATTGAATACCTGCAGATAATGCTCCACGAATATCAGTCGTAAGCTTATCTCCAACCATCATACTCTCCTCAGGTTGCACTCCCAGCTTACTCAATGCGTGTTCGAAGATGGAAGGATCAGGTTTTCCTTTACCGAATGTACCCGATATAATAATTTCATCAAAAAAAGGAGCCAATTCAGGAACCCCATCAAGCTTCTCTTGTTGTAAAGCAGGACAGCCGTTGGTTAAAAGCAAAAGCTTGAACTTCCCTTGTAGATGACTCAACGTTTCCATCGTTTCTTCATACACATGGGGTCTTGATCTCCGCTCAGCCCCAAATTGTGAGGCAAGTCGTTCCGCCAGATCTTCACGATCAACACCCAGCTTTAACAAGCCACGACGCCATGACTCTTTACGATATGCAGGTGCAAGCTGCTCCAACTGGCGAAACTCAGGCTGATCCCCACCTGTAAAGTTAGCCCAAAGACCTTCAAACGGGTTAATCCCAATCATTTTGGTAAACGAAAAAGTTTCATAAGACTCATACAGATTGCGTGCCTCATTACGAACAGCTTCTTCAAGGTCTTCAGGTTTAACGCCAGTCTCTTGAGCTGCAATCAGGCAAGTCTCATGAAAGGCCTCTCGAACACTGCGCTCATCCCACAGTAAAGTATCATCCAGGTCGAACAAAATCGCTTTTAACGCCATTTCGGTCATCTTCCCCTTTATGCAAAATTACTTTTTCTCGTATGTTTCCACGGTGATCTGATGTGCTTTGGCGAATTTCAGAAGACGTTCAGTAATTGCATCGGTATCATAACGATTGAGTAATTTGGTAAATACCCATCTCTTACCTCGTGCATTATGCTCAATCACAACCGTACCTGGCTCAATTCTGAATTTCACGATATCGTCGACTCCAATTGAACGCTCACGGTTCCCCTTTGTCGTCAAAATCCGGTTACTTCCTATTTTGACATAAGGACGACGGAGCATGAAGATGACTGCCAAAAATACATACAGCAGCATGGTCACCCAGTCCCAGGTGGTCATCGGAGCTTTGACAAGAAATGTACTCATAAAGAGGTACAGGAATGCTAGTCCGATCAGAAAAATAGGAAACAGAAGGCTGCGTCCTTTAAATACTTCCTCACCTGGTGTACCTGAGATCGGTTTACCGCTTTTTTTACGTTGCTGATTCAACTGCTTCGAATTTTTCCGAACCGTTCTCTCGAACGAACGCGACATGAGAATCCCCCTTAGATGTTCTTCGTGTCGGCTTACATAACTGTAAACCAACATTTCCCCCTATAATTTGCAACCTCTAGATAACAGGAAGAAACCTAAATATCATAATGATATCATTAGGTTTCCTTAATGTTTGAGTTTGCCTTGGTGGCCTTGATCGTTCTCGTCATCTACAATTTCAATCGAGTCCAGTTGCTGTCTGAAATTGCTTCGAATGTTATTTAAATAAATTTCTCTAAGCTTGGCACGTTCAGCGAGCTCTTCCTCTGTCAATCCAGTAGATTTTTGCTTGCGGGCCAATTCATTAATACGTGCTACCAGACTATCTATATCCAAGCTTGTCCCCTCCAAAAATACAAAGTCATATTAACTTTGACATGATAAGGACAGCTTGTCAAGCTGACACGCATTAATGCGTGCGGATATGCAGTTTAATGTGTGAATTGAGGAAGTATTAAGACTTGCCCCACTTGTATTGAAGTTGACCGAAGTTGATTGACTTTCTTAATTGCTTCTATATATATACGTGTATCCATTGTTTCCGGTTTGTGATCCAATGATATACTCCATAGGGTATCTCCTTGTGAAACTGCGATCTTCCCGCCAGGCAACAGATCATTCTCATTCCCAGCAAACACTGTCATTACTGTACTGCATCCAACCAGTATAATTAAGCTTACAATGATTAATTTCAACACCCATGTTGGGATATGGCCTCTTGCAAAAAACTTCTTAAAATTTCTTATGTTCGTTTCAACCACTTCTGAATGCACCGGTTCGTAAATACTTTGATAAGTAGAATATCTCATTAAAGATCGACCTCCAAACGTTTGTTCCTATCCGTTGAAATCAATATAACACGAACACTTGTTTTGCACAATAACTTTTTAGAACAATTGTTCGCTTTTTTTTGTTATAACCCACATTCTATAATCTATCTTCTATTGTATGAAAACTGTCATTTGCAGTATTTGATTAGATCCAAAGAAAATTTTCATCTTAATATGCAAAAAAACATTGATTTTATAGCATTTTATTTAGAACTTATGTTTGTACGAACGGAGGTTCTATGTTATAATTTTCCCAAACGTTACTAAAATGGGGTTGATACGGTATGTCGAAGATATCCAGCAGGCAACAGGCTATTCTGGAGTTTATACGCAATGAAGTCCGGTTGAAGGGGTATCCTCCTTCCGTACGCGAAATTGGTGAAGCCGTTGGATTGGCTTCCAGCTCTACAGTACATGGACATCTGGATCGTTTGGAGAAGAAAGGTCTGATTAGACGTGACCCAACCAAACCAAGAGCCATTGAACTTCTCAGCCAGGAAGAGTCAGAGCATTCACATCAGTTTGCTCACAGCGTTGCTCGCATTCCTGTCGTGGGTAAAGTTACTGCAGGGGTTCCAATTACAGCAACAGAAAATATCGAAGATTACTTCCCTCTTCCTACACATTATGTAGGCGAACAAAAAGTATTTATGCTTTCGGTCGTGGGAGACAGTATGGTTGAAGCAGGCATTGTTAACGGAGACTATGTTATCGTACGTCAGCAGCAAACTGCGGATAACGGCGATATCGTAGTAGCCATGACTGAAGACGATGAAGCAACGGTAAAAACATTCTACAAAGAGAAAGATCATATTCGTCTTCAACCGGAAAATTCGACTTTTGAACCGTTGCGTTTGAAACACGTTAGCATCCTGGGCAAAGTCATTGGCCTTTTCCGTGATATTCATTAATATGTATTGAAGTTGTACAGAGGTTTCACAATAAGATACATAAAGAGGTTGTCCCATTCAATGGGACAACCTCTTTTTTTCATACTAATTATATTGTTCTACGTTAGCCGACTATTCGCTGCGTTTAAGAATGCTCTTATGATGAGAGAACACATCAAAACTCTGTTGACCATGGTAGGAACCCATTCCACTTTCTCCTACGCCGCCAAACGGAAGATAATGTGATGTCATATGAGACAATGTGTCATTAATACATCCACCACCAAAAGATACTTGATTCAGAACCCGATTCTGCAGATCCTCCTCTTGAGTGAAGAGATATAATGCCAGTGGTTTTGGACGGCGAACAATCTCATCTAGCATGGGATTGAGGTCGGTATACTTAAATACAGGAAGAATTGGACCAAAGATCTCTTCTTGCATCACAGGGGATTTCCAATCCACTTCCCCCAGTACGGTTGGTTCAATGAGCAGCTGATCACGTTCAGAACGTCCACCGATCATTGCTTTTCCATCTTGGAGCAACACCGATAACCGATCAAAGTTTCGTGCGTTGACAATGTGCGGAAAATCAGCATTTTTCATCACATCGTCTCCAAACTTGTCCTGAATTTCTACACCGATCAATTCCATTAATTTGTCATGTACTTCCTCGTGCACAAGCAAATAGTCCGGAGCGACACAGGTTTGTCCAGCATTCAGGAATTTACCTCTCACAATGCGCTGAGCCGCCAGCTTCAAATCCGCATCCTGATGAACAATGACCGGACTCTTACCACCTAGTTCTAACGTAACTGGAGTCAAATGCTCAGCAGCTGCCTTCATAACAATGCGGCCAACACCTGTACTGCCTGTAAAGAAAATATAATCAAACTTTTCTTTCAGCAATGCTGTACTGGTCTCGACTTCCCCTTCCATAACTGCCAGGTACTCACTAGGAAATATCTCATGAATCAAATCATAAGTCAGACGTGACACGGCTGGGGTTAATTCAGACGGCTTAATAATGGCACAGTTACCCGCAGCAATGGCTCCAATAAGAGGGCCGAAAGCCAGTTGGAACGGATAGTTCCATGGTGCAATAATAAGAGCAACTCCATAAGGTTCAGGATAAATTAAGCTTGTGCCATCAGGTATAGCAGAATTTGTAGGCACAGGTTTTGGTGTAGCCCATTCCTCCAAATGTTCCAATGCAAAATCCAGTTCACCCAACACGATCCGAATCTCAGAGCCATAAGCCTCTGTTTCAGATTTATTTAGATCCGCACGAAGTGCGTCAAGAATACGTTGCTGATACTTCTCAATTCCCTGTCTTAATTGCTTAAGGGCTTGAATACGGTGCTCAATAGACTTCGTTTGACCTGTATAAAAAAATGTCCGCTGTGCGGCAACCAGTTGCTTCTCTTGTTCCATATTAACATCTCCAATTAATTGTTCAAAATTTAATTTCTAACAACATAAATGAATTATAACGCAATTATATGAAACTATCAACATATAGAAACTGTAAAATAGAGCAAACAATTAAAACATACTCACGCTTCAACAATATGATCATAATTTAATTAACCATTCTGGTTCTTATTGACTACATTAAACCTCAATGCTAAGATGCCAAAACCTACACTACGAATGCCAGCTTTCTCTTTACCTTTATATTTCGGTCCCTGATTTACTACAACGTGAGATAGTTATCGTTCTCGATAGCGGATACGGTTTCTGCCTATGTTATTTCTTCCTGAATTTTCTCTTCATTATATATACTTGATATACACTTGATAAATACTTGATAAATACTTGGAGCTAGGATACTTACTGCATATGTTTATGAGAATAGAATTGACAAAAAAAGAAGTGATTGCTACAATGGCCCTCATAACTTAAGGAAGGATGATTCAGATGATTCGTCGTCTAAAAAAACTAAAGAATGTGGCTACCGCATCTCGCTTCTAAGTTACTCAGAAATATAACTTAGAAGCGAGGACATTAAAATGAATATAAAGCAATTTAATCACTGGTCTGAAATTAAGTATTTAAAGGATATTGTAACCAATCCATTAATCGAAGTCGGCGATTACTCCTATTACTCTGGTTATTACGATAACCATTCTTCTTTTGAAGATGGATGCGTGAGATATTTATGGGGAGATGAAAAATCGAGGAGCTTATTCAACCCCGTTGAGGAATTTGGTTGGCAAATAGATCGATTAATTATTGGTAATTATGTATGTATCGCAGCCGGTGTCGTTATTCTTATGGGAGGAAATAACAATCATAATGCGGAGTGGATCACGGTTTATCCGTTTGCTGATCAAATTAGCCGTTCCTTCTCACCCAAGGGAGATACCATTATAGAAAGTCATGCATGGATCGGCATGAATGCAATGATTATGCCTGGTGTTACCATTGGTGAAGGTGCTATTGTTGCAGCAGGCTCAGTTGTAACAAAAGATGTCGCCCCTTACACGATAGTTGGTGGAAATCCAGCAAAAGAAGTTAGGAAGCGTTTCTCAGAAGAAGAAATCATGAAGTTAAAAGAAATGCGCTGGTTTGATTGGAAAAGAGAATCGATTGAATCAGTCACTCACTTGCTTTCGAGCTCTTCTATTGATGAGTTATATGAGTACTACTTATCAGAAATTAAGGACTGAGTTCCTATAGATATAAAACCAGCTAATAGTATGTCAAGTCATGCTTTTGAAGAGCGTACACATTTGGTATACTGTAAAAAAAGTCATAACAAATAAACCCCATGTAAATGGAATTTTCTGGATTGTTAAATTATAGAGTGTAGGGTTGCCTTTTCTTAAGCATAGCGTATACGTGATGGAGTAACTTGTTGGCGCAAGCGATCACGGCTACTTTATGGGGCTTTCCTTCACTCTTTTTTTTGTCGTAATACTCCCTGAGCCGAGGATTCAGCTCTCTTCGTAGTCCGCACGTTACCGCTAAATACATCGCTCGTCGTAGTCGTTTGGAGCCCCGTTTCGTGATCTTGTTCTGTGTCGCCACAAACTTCCCTGAACTGAAAACGCTCGGATCGATTCCGGCGTATGCCACCAGTTGTTTGGGATGATGGAACTGTGAGGCATCTCCAATTTCAGAAACAACGGCTGTGGCCAACTTTGTTCCAACCCCAGGAATGGATTTTAGAAGTTGAACTTCATCCAGAGTCTCGGACAGGTCCATGATTACTTTTTCGAGTGCTGCAAGTTGTTCTTGGAATTCACGAACTAGAGTCAGCAGACTTCGTAGCGCCATTTCCAGACCATAAGGAACACGCTGCACGGGATTATTTGCGATTGCGATCTGTAGGGCTTCTACCTTGCGACTCATCCAAGCTTCAGAGCGTGAAGCCCGAGTGGCCAATCTCACCATGTCCGCCCAAGCCTCTGGCGTTTGTGCCTTCACCCCTTCTGAAGTGAGACAAGCCTCCAGTAAATTCAATGATGTTTTGGAATATAAATCTTTAAACACCCCCTCGTAACTTGGAAAGATTTGATCGACAAGTGTACGCATATTGAGTTTAGCTTGAACGTACAAGCTTGTGATAAACTCGTGTTCTCGACTTAAGAACTGTAAGTCTATCAGGGCCTCTTTTCGTCCAGGATGAGCAGGCCAGTTCTCTTCTTGGTAGTACAGATCTCCTAAATGCCAGGCATCTGAGGCGTCCGTTTTGACTTTTCGCAATCCGATTCTCCGTGCTCTCTGCGCCTGCAGAGGGTTGACGAGAATGACCTCATATCCAGCCTGTTGCAAATAGAGCACCAGTACACGGTGATAATGCCCTGTAGGTTCTAGAATAACGACTGGCTTGAGGGTCGTCTTCTGCTCTACATCCTCCAAAAGTTGTTTCAGTTTTTCGAACCCTTTAGGGGTATGCAGAATTTCTTGGTTACGTCCATAAGGAGTGTTCCGCTTAGTAAACGCTTGTACAACCGATTTTCCTTTAGCTACATCTACGCCAACAACAGGTTTCATCGTCTCCTCCTAATGTAAATTCGCCGGTATTCCCACAATGGTTCCTACTCCACAGCTTCGCTTGTGATACGAGGTCAGGGCCTCAACCAGCTCAAACATGGTAGAAGGGGGCGGTGGGAGAACTGTTTTTAGTACGAGGTTTATCCCCAGGGGCTGTCACGTTCTCCCGGCTGCCTCCATCGTAAAACGGCTATTAAAAAAAGCCAACCAGTAATTAAAATGTACCCTATAAGATAGACACTTTAAAAAAGGTCATCTTGTTGGTATTATCCCCTTTAAGTAGACACTTAAAAAAAACTTCATGTTATCATGGGGGTTCAAGTGAAACTTGGAGGGGATATTTTTATGGCGAAAAAAGGGCAAACATTTCAGACGTATACGGAAGAATTCAAATTGAATGCAGTTAGATCCTATGTCGAAGGTTCTTCAAGTTACAAAGTAGTCGCTGAACGCGAAGGAATTCGCAACTGTTCACAACTGAAGGTGTGGGTGAAACTTCGATGGTGATGATGACTCGGATTGCTTTTTATTCGTAATTGAAGCATCTTTGTTCTCTTTAACCAGCCCCTTTTCAGGTATAGATTTGGATATTTTTTCGGAGATATTCTTCGGTTCTGATTTCGATTCCATCGACGTAGGAGATGTACTTTCTGCACTTCCTTGTGATGATGTTGTTTCCTTGGACTCAGCAGCCGGCTTTCCTTCAAGGGTAGAAGTGTTTTCGCTTGAAGGTGCTGACGGTTCTTGACTTACATCCTGATTCGTTTGAGGTGCGTTTTCATCATCAGTTGTAGTTTCTGTCGGTGGTGCTTTTCCTTCAGACTCTGTTTCACCTTCCAATTGCTCTTCTTCATCGATCTGTTCTTTTTCTTCACCCTCAACTTCTTTGTCTTCCTCTTCTTTCGATTCGTTCTCTTTCTCAAGCTCTGTATCTGGCGGGGTAGTCAGTTCCTCTTCCACCGCAAACGTTTCATACCGCTGCATAATGCTGGACTGGTCGGCTTCCACACCAGTGATTGGTGCTTCCTCAGCTACAACAGGGTCCGAATAGACGTCACTCGTGACCGTAGCGGATTCATTAATTTCCTGTGGACGTACGGCTTGCAAAGCTTCGTCGAATCCAATCTGTTCGTCTCTAGCTTTATATAAAGCACTAATGACTTCATTTAACGTATAACCCTGATCCAGTTATCCCTGGATAAAATCTTCCGTTCTATTAAACTGTTCAGCAATCAGAGAAAGAGACTCCAATGGAGAAGGACCCTGCCCTGTGGAAACGTTTTGTTCGGTTTGTTCTACTTGCTCTTCAGCATATGTAACCGAAGGCACAACGTTCCCAAAAAGCCCTGTGATGACCGCAAAAATGAGAACGATGGTTAAGTATTTTCTACATGTGTTGTTCTTCAAGTGAACTTCTCTCCGTTTCAATATAAACTTCCCGATGATAGTAATCATGTACCAATGCATTATCTTATTAAGGCTGAACAATTTGGATGTTCTTTAGATTGCCATTAAAATCATATATATACTGATATGTATATAAAGTAGGCCCTTCTTTTTGAGATATTGTTTTGCGCAGCACCCTTCCATTTGCATCATATATATAAGAAGTGTTGTATACAGGTTTCACGTCTACAATACTGTCTCGCCAATCAACTTTGACTGGAGCTAACCGAGATTTTGTATCTCCAACACCTAAGTTACCCTTCGAATTACCTCCCCAAGTGAATAGCTGCTTATCTGTAGATAAGGCGATGTTATGATCGCTGAAAGCATCTAGACTCTGAATTTCGATAAATCGACCGAAATCATCCTTGAATTCAATCTGTACTGGGATATTACTGCCTTTAGAGGAAGCGGAAGGGACGCCCAGTTGCCCAGAATAATTTCCTCCCCAACTCCATACTGTTCCGTCTACACGTAAAGCTAGAGTATGACTCCCCCCGCTTCTAATCGCCACGATTTGATCGAGAAAACCTTCCCCAGTTGGTCCTTTAACTTGAACAGGAGTATAGCTATCCTGTAACGTTCCATCACCAAACTGGCCATAACTGTTGTTTCCCCAACCCCAAACAGTCCCATCAGACTTTAAAGCAATGGTGAAACTACTCCCTGCACTCACCGCCTTGACTTGATTAAATGCATCGCTCAAATGTACAGGAATATTACTCGATAAAATATCCGGTTTACCTAATTCTCCGAAGGAATTTTTCCCCCACGTCCAGATTGTACCATCCTCATCGATAGCAACAGTATGGTTCCTTCCAGCTGATACTGAAACAATATTTTTCAAATAACCAACATCACCAGGTCCTTTTACTTGAGACGCATAAATTTTTTGTCTTAACTTACTTGCACCAACCCCTAATTGTCCATATGAATCTACTCCCCAGCTCCATACTGTTCCATCTTTTCGAACTGCCGTCCCATAGTGTTCCCCACCGTCTACTAAAATAATGTCTGTAAGTTTCTGATCTCTCTTTATGAGTACAGGTGACGGGATGTATCCAAGATCCAGACTACCGTTCCCTAAATCATAATTATACCCCCATGCTAATATCTCTCCCTCAGAACTTAATGCGTATGTTGAATCAACAGTTGTACTTACTTGCACAATGTTCAATTCCATCTTGTTTGCTAACTTCGGGACTGGCTCTCTCCGTGTTGACTTCTCTCCTCTCCCTAATTGCCCATATCTGTTATCCCTCCAACTCCAAATTGACCCATCTGAATTTATAACACCTGAAAATGACTCTCCTGTATAAATCAACGGCTGTTTAGATAGCTGTTGATCCGCGTAGATTTTAACGGAAGGTTCAAATGCAATACTCCCAATAAACAAGATCGAAAGCATTATTTTACTGACTATTTTCCATTTCATTCTTGTTTTCTCTCTCCTTATTACCATCGTTTAAAATAAACGTAAAACCTTTAATTAGTAACCCTTCTTGCTACTTAAAAAAATTCAAATCAATGGAATACTGCTATGCATTCTCTTGTTCTTATAATCTCTCATCTCCATTCTTGTTGGAACTATCTGATTATGATGGATAACAACCAACTCGTAACGGGTGCATTTTGTTTCTTTTTGTATTTTTATGTCGGACGGATTGTAATATGAAGTGCGACACCTACTGGAAATAAATAAAAAATGGCCCATGGCCGGATTCGTGTAGAATGAAGGTTCCTACACCACATTCACACAAGGAGAATCCACCATGAGCTACGCACATCTTAGCATAATTGAACGCAGTAAGCTAGAAATCCTCCACCAACAGGGGAAAAGCGCCCGGGCTATCGCCCGAGATCTAGGTAGGCATCATGCCACCATTAGTCGAGAACTCCATCGAAACGAAACGCAGCATTCCTATCGTGCCGAGCGATCTCAGGAGAGCTATGTCCAGCGACGTAAGTCTTGCATCCCTTCCGGAAAATGGTCACTAGAACAGTCTACCCTCATCGAAGAAAAACTCCGGGCCACGTGGTCTCCCGAGCAGATTGTAGAACGTCTCCGTCAAGAGGGACAGTCTGTTGTCTGCTTCAAAACGATCTATCGTTGGCTGTATTCGGGCCGTTTGGCGAGAGGCATACTGACTGTGCTACGTCATAAAGGTAAACGGCAGAAGCCTGCGGAGACACGCGGCAAGTTCGCTGTAGGTAAGACCATCTCTCAGCGTCCGAAAGAAGTTCGTTCCCGTGAAACCTTTGGCCATTGGGAGCTCGATACAGTCGTTTCGGGCCGTGGGAAAAGCAAGGGCTGTTTAGCTACGTTCATCGAACGCAGGACCCGCCTATATACCGCTATTTCCATGCCTGACCGTACAGCTTTGTCCATGGAAATTGCTTTTGGTGTAGCAGCCTCGCAGTACCCTGCCGGTGCATTTCAAACCGCTACAGCAGATCCGTGGCAAGGAGTTCGCCTGTTACGCCAGCCTGGAAGCCGCTCATGGCTTACAGGTGTATTTCGCAGATCCGTATTCTTCCTGGCAACGCGAGAGTTTTTCCCTAAGGGGACAGATTTCGCACAAATCACGGATGAAGCCTTGGAGACTGCGCTGCGCTTAATCAACCACAGACCACGAAAATGCTTGGGTTGGAGAACCGCTCACGAATCCTTTTCAGAGGAGCTGTCGCATTTAGCTTGACAATCCGTCGTCGATTAAAACCCATTTATAAAGTTAAATTACTATTTTTTAATATTTTAAACTTTTATTCACTAAATATCCCCACTACAATTCAACTGATTAATGCATCGGTAAGTTTTAATCCTATATTCAATAAGCAACAGTTAGAACGAATTAAAAAAGTATTTATAATACTTATTGATATCATGGGATCAAGCGTTTTTTGGTATCGTATATGTATTTAATTAAATTGCTGCAATTTTTTAAAAGCCCGCTCAGTGTGCTAAAGCACTTTAAGCGGGTTTCTAAAAAGCTTTTATCAGCATTTAAAAGTTTGGTACAAGCTCTAATGAGACTTAACCCATAAGTTTGCCGTTTGGCAGCCTTATGCTTCCAGTTTAAAATATACAAATACATGTTCTTATTTTATTAAAAAACCATTTTATAGCCTAAATTACTTTTTTAGGTTAGCAATGCCATTCAAAGTGTTGTTGAGTTAACAAGCACCATTCTCCGTTATAGTCATACAACAAAAAATACCCCACAGAGAGACCTTTTTTAAGTGTCTACTCTATAGGGTAGGGTACAGTTTATAAATAGGGCAGGCCTTCGTCCATTCAATTAAGAATGGGGGTTCTCTTCATCATAAACAGCCGATTTTAATAGAGATTCGGCTGTTTATGATGGCTCTATTCACGGGTTAGTGGATGTTCTAATTCCGCATGGCCCATTAAACTTTCAGTTGCTTCTCCATCAACAAGCAGATCAATACTGCTTATTTCTTCAAACTGGAAAAATGACTCTTTCAAGGCATCGATGGCTAGAATCTCTCCTCCAGATCCTAATCTTGCTTCATCCGGAATATGCACATCTAATGTCAACTTTCCTTGATCAAAAGTAGCCGAAAGTAAATCTATATTTTTCCACAAAGGAATCAGTTCGGTTTGATCACTACTTTGAAGCGCTTCGTAAGTCTTACTGTATCTTTCGGAGTCATCTTCGAATGTAATCTCCTTCTTACGTTGTTCAAGTTCTAATAGTTGATCGTCGGCGTAAAAAACACCAATTTCTTGAGATTCCTCGTCCACCTCACCCTGATTAACTATTGGTGCTGGTGTAGTATTTGCAGGATCAGAACCCTGTACTGGACCAGAAGAAATAGGTTTGCTACCACAACCCACCGCTAGTATGCTTATGGCACAAATTGCGATAGCCAGATAGATTCCTTTTTTCATAGAAGCACATCCTCTTAAATTATTTGCTGCCCTATAGATTCAGATATTCTTTTATTCCATCAACAATAGCTTGTGCCGCTTTATTTTGATTGGTTTCTGACATCATGGCCTCCTCCTCAGCCTTGTTACTTAAGAACCCAACTTCTAAAAGAACCGCAGGCATTGTGGTTTCTCGGATGACCTGGTAGTTTCCGTTCTTAACGCCACGATCTTTAAATCCCAAGGCCTTAATCAAATTTTTATGAATGATGTTTGCTAGTTCTTTACTACTTTCGCGTTTGTAGTAATACGTTTCAGTTCCCGATACTTGGGGAGCAGCGGTTACGCTGTTACCGTGTATAGATACAAACACATCTGCCTTAAGATCGTTTGCAAGCTTGACGCGTTCTGGTCGTGTAGGGTAGATATCCGTTTCACGAGTCATGATTAATTCTATGTCAGGTTCCTTTTCTAAAAGAGCCTGCACTTTAAGGCCTAATGCAAGGGCAAAATGCTTCTCTGGATTTTTGGTAAAACTTATTGTACCTGGATCACTGCCTCCGTGGCCCGGATCAATAACGACTACTTTTTTTCCGCTGTTGATAGGGGTTGCAGGTGCGGAATCGTTTACCATACTCAGATCAAGGATGAATTTTCCAGCGATGTTTTGTTGAGTATAATTAACCGAATTTACATTGTTTAATTCAATCACGATTCGAACTTGAGCAGGATCATTTTTGAAAAGAGAATAGCGTACCTCAGTAACACTTGGAAAGTCGCTAGTATCTAACCTTCCCATGGATCCTCCAGGGGGTACTTGTCCCATATTACCGAAGTTGGTAGATGGGAAATCCAAGATAATTCGTTCAGGATTTTTTAGTGTTGTTATGACTGGAGAAACTTCACGGTCTAATGAAACGACAAGTTGATCATTGGCATAGTTTATATCATGAATCAGGTTAGTGGCTGCTTCATTCCCTTTCTCATTAGAGGGTGGGGATGGGAGCGTTGTATTACTAGTTAATGTAACAATCTTGTCTTTGTTATTCCAGCCAACTCCCAACCCCATCTCTTCACTAACAAAGCGTATGGGAACGACAACCGTATTCTTGATCATCTGGGGAGCAATGTTAAGCGTCACTGTGTTATTTTGGACTATAGCCTGATCTTTTCCAACGGTCAATGAAATTGCATTAGAACCTTCTTGAATATCCACATTTTGTGTTTTTTGGTCCCAATTCACCTTGAATTTTAAATTCTCAGCGACTACTCGAATTGGAATCATAATATTGTTCCGAACATTAACGATTTCAACATCATTAGGTAAAACTAGATCCTGGCCATCTAAAATAATTTTAGTTTGATTTGTAGCCGCATGAGTGTGCATGGGTATTAGAAAGAGTAGCAGTGCACTAAATAATAACATCATTATAGTTTTTTTCATTTTACACCTCGGTTTTAATTTACGTATTACTAATCTTTCAACTGCATAACAAGGTTACAATATGATTTTCATTTATGAAAAGGATTCACAGGAAAACAACCTGTTGCGTAAATAAATTAATTCAAAAGACAATTGAACTGATGCTATGAAATTCAAAGATATCAAGTTTATTTGGGAAAACTAATCACCTCCTGTGACCCTCAAGTTAGTTCTATAAGCAGGATGTACTACCTACTCAATTGTGACAACATTCTATTGATATACATTTTTATCCTGTGAATCCGTTTAAATTGAAGTATATGTAATTATCCCGATATATAAGGGTCTTTTTGTTGAAAAGTGAATATTTTTGGAGGAACAAAATTACCTATAATATCCTTTTCATAAATATAACGCTATAACTCCCTTAAAAGTTGCGAAATAATTGGTTTTCATACAAATATATTCTAATTATGGTTCATTAGTTGTAGAAAATAAGAGGGAAATCTATGTGCGGATTTATAGGAAGGGTGAACTTTTTTAAGATGCTTGTCTAATGAAAGTTTGTGTTGTAAGCCGTATGAGAACGTAAGAGGTTTGTTTTGTAAATTGCAAATTAGGAAGTTAGATCATCGGAGCAATCAACCTTATTCCATCACCGGAGGAGATTCTATTATAACGACAAGAAGGATGGTGAGGTGAGGTCAAAGATCGGAGTTACGACGGCTCAAGAGAGATCAATTTTATCTTGGATACAATCTATTCCAACACCAAGAATAAGTTAAGCACGGACACATTTTAGTTAAAAAGATCCGATCGTCAATTACATCGCGAAAGGATCTTTTTTAGTGATGTAATTCTTGTTGAGCAAATAAGATATACAATTAGAAATTCATATTACCGATGATCATTAACCAGTCTCTTCGAGAGCTGAGAGCAAGATCCATCCCGCTACGTTTGCACTGTTCCAAACATATACCCATTTTTCTCCATTTACAACTTTAACTTCACCACCATGTTGACCAAATAATTGAGTGCCCGCATATACAGTGAGCACATGTGCTCCCGTTGGCGATGCGGTTGCTCTAATATTTGCTGTTGTTTTGACTGTCCATGTATAAGCCAAAATGCTGACTTCGTCTTTTCCTGGTGCAACTGTTATATTTGAATCAAGCGTATTTTGGATGTCAGGTCTAACTCTATCCGTTGGGTTATCCGATGCAAAAGCTCCAGTTACCGGAAGTGCCATTGCAGCGACTAAAGAAACAGCAATAAATTTTTTCAACATTTTAAAGTCTCCTTTTTAGTTGGATTTAGATATGAAAAATATTAGATATCTCCTTTCTATTTACTATTCATCTTAAATATGTAAATAAGAGAACATACATAATATAGCATTATTTTACACGAAATGTAAATGTAGTTTTTGTGAACATTTTCTATTATTGGACGGATAGAAATATAACAGTGCGACACCTTTGGAGATTTACGTTCGGTGTATGTAACTCAGAGTATCCCACTGGGACCATACTCACAGTTACGCCTGACTGAGGAAAGGTAGCATTAAAACTAAATAATAGTACCTTAAAGGAAAGACAGCCGACTATTTAGGCGGCTGTCTACTGGCTTCTTTTTGCGTTCGATTGGGGAATCACGACAGACAATCTTATGCGTCCAATTTCTGCCCTAAAGTGGGGAGAAGCTTTGCTTAGGGAACTGAATGAATCCTTTATGGGTTAATTCACCACAGCCTCAAGTGAGCAGCTGTTGATCAATGCTTTAGGACGATATTTTTCATCGTTAATTGATCTCTTTCTGAATTTTCGATAGATCCTGATAAATTTTATCACGCACATATTGATTTGATAACATGCTACGGTATAGTTCCCCATTAAATCTATCAATGACTTTAGTTGCAATTCTTTCTCCAAAAATACTGTTAAGTACATCGGATGCCTGCCCTTTTGTCCATGTGTCATCATAAGCAATAGCATTTTTATCGAGCTGCGAACGTTGAGCTGGACTCATTGGATGATGTCTCCACCGAGCTTCCTTATAAATAATCTTGGTACTGATTGTCTGCAAAAAGCTTTCAGCAATACCTTGTGCGTATTCTAGAGATAAAGCTTCATCATGTAATGGATACAGCCGCTTATTTGTGTGTTCAAATAAAATCCACCAGTGAGTATCGTCTTTAATTAAGTAACAATATTGCTTATTGCCAATGCTAATGTAGTAAGCAATACCGGAGATAGAGTTCCATAAGTAGATTGTCTTTGTGGAGAAAAGATTAATCTCATGCATTTTCTTACCATGTTCAAAGGCAATTTGATGCAGGCGCTCCTGAAATTCAAGTACGGATTCCCCATCCTCTATCATTTCGTCTTTTAGGATATCTTCATCGATTTCCTCATCATCCTCTATTTGCCCAGGAGGAAAAAGATCACTTAGTGTCATTAATGAGTATTTCTCTGAAACGCCAACGATGTCAAGAACAAGGCAATCGACTTTATCCGGATATAATCGGGTCCCCCGTCCAATGCACTGGGTATATAAGCTCTCACTTTTAGTGGGTCTCGCCATCATAATACAACTTACACTCGGTTCATCAAAGCCTTCCGTTAGGATCATACAATTCACCATGACTTGTAGAATGCCTTGAGAAAAATCAGCGAGCAATTGATCGCGAGTCTCTTCAGGCAATGAACCATCTATCCCGGCAGCCTTCACACCATGAGAAGATAAGCGATCGGTAATTTCATAGGTTTGTTTCACATTTACAGCAAAGATAATCGTTTTTCTTTCTTCACCATGTTCTAAATACGCCTGGACTATTGTATCGATAACACTTTCTTGGCCCATTTGCTCACCCAGTTGTTTTTCGTTAAAATCACCAGCAAGTGTTTGAACGGAATCCAGATTTAGTTCATCTGCAACAATCTTTTTCCCCCTAATATCACAGAGATACTTGGATAGGATGAGATCCAAGATCGTTTTTTCATATACAATCTCCTCATATACCTGGCCTAAGGCTTGCCGATCAAGTCTGTTTGGGGTCGCGGTTATTCCGAGTAATGGTGGACCATCTTCTTCAAAGCAGCCCAAGGTCTCTAAGACCTTGTATGAACCCTTAGAGACACTATGATGTGCCTCATCATAAATAACAAGCGAAGGTCTAACCATCTGCCTGCCACGGACTAACGTTTGAGTAGATGCGACAATGACATCGACTTCTTGCTCGTTGTCGGCGGCTTTAACCCTGCCAACACGTACATCCCTCCAAACCAGGCTCATTTTACTTGCTGTTTGCTTTAGTAGTTCGTCTCGATGAGCAATGAAAACAATAGGCCGATTTATATCAAAAGTTTCTTTGAATAGTTTTGAGACGGCCGCAGCCACGATCGTCTTACCCGCTCCAGTTGGGAGAACAATATAAGTTGTCTCTTTACGCCTGCAGCAAGTTTCTAGAAAACGATACAGGATGCTTCATTCTGGTAGTCTCTTAAAGATATTGCCAATGGCTGTGGCTCCCTTCACCTAGTCTTTATGAGTTTAATTGAATGGATCAGCATCAAATTTTCCATCTTTGGAAATCCCATAAAGAACTCTAAGATCCTCAAACTCAGTAGAAAAATCGGGGTCTCCTTCACGTACTCTCTTGGTATATTTGTCATCTTCATAATAGAAGCCATTCCTGTAATGAAGTAATTTGAGCTGAATGAAAAATGCGCCTCTAGTATACTGGGAATCGTTGTTCCGGACAAGAACAATACCCACATACGAAAAGAGGCGCACATCATGAAGTATAAGATGAAACTGAAACAGAATCAACGGATTACGCGAATTACGAAAGAAACGCTAGTCATTGGAGCAGACATTGCCAAAAAGATTCACGTAGCTAGAGCGGTAGATTTCCGTGGCATTGAATTAGGAAAAGACTGCGTGTTCCACAACGATCAGGAAGGGTTAACGAAGCTAGTAACATGGATGAAAGAACTTCAGGAGGTTCATCTGAAAACGGACATTGTTTTCGGAATCGAGCCTACCGGACACTACTGGTTTCCGCTAGCTTCTTTTCTGGAAGCTCGAGATATAAAGGTCGTTATTGTGAACCCGCATCACGTAAACAAGAGCAAGGAACTTGAGGATAACTCGCCGACGAAGAGTGACTATAAGGATGCCAAAGTCATTACAGATCTCATTCGAAACGGGAAGTATTCAGAGCCCAAATTGCCGGCGATGGAATATGCCGAATTACGCATCCTCATGAATTTCCGTGAGAAGGTTATGGTGAGTTTAAACCAAGTCAAGGCCCGTGTGCATAACTGGTTCGATCGCTATTTTCCAGAGTATTTGAGCGTGTTTAAAGATTGGGAAGGCAAAGCTTCGCTAATGACAATGCGCCAGTTTCCGACACCGGAAGAGATCGTCTCTATAGGCGCCAGAGGCGTTCTCGCACACTGGAAAACGGAAGTGAAGCGAGGAGTCGGTATCAAGAGAGCGGAAAAGCTCTTTGCGACAGCCGGGACATCCATCGGGCTTACCGAAGGGTTACGAGCTGCGAGACTGGAGCTTCTGAGCTTGCTCGAGCAGTTTGAGCTTTTCTCTAAACAGGTGGAAATGACCATGAATCAGGTCATGGACATCTTGAATGAGATCCCGGGAACAACGCAGATGTTGAATATACCAGGCGTTGGCGCGGTTACCGTTGCAGGATTTCTGGCTGAGGTTGGCGATCTGAGTCATTATGACCACGGACAACAAATCATTCGGCTGGCGGGCTTGAATTTAAAAGAAAATAGTTCCGGTAAACGCAAGGGTAAAACCGGCATCACCAAGCGTGGACGCTCGCGATTAAGAGCCTTGTTGTTCCGTTGCGTCATGCCAATGGTAGCGAAGAATGAGGAATTTAAGGCCCTTCATAAGTATTTCACAACACGAAGTCAAAATCCGCTAAAGAAAAAACAGTCGCTTATCGCGCTCTGCGGAAAACTGATACGCGTCCTGCACACGCTGGGGACGAAGGAAATAGAGTACAACGCAAACGACGTTCTTGGTCCTGTACGACAAGCGCAGTTACAACGGAATGCAGCGTAGTTCAAAGAGTCAATAGCCTTGAAAATCTTGACTCGTTCGCAGATGTATAACTTGACAAATGAAGCACCGGAGAAGCCGAAGTTGAATAAACCATAAGGGCAATGACCCCGTATAGGAGCGAGAATCGGCCTCCACCCCTAGGCAGGTAGAACGAAGGAATGTAAGGGCAACGACCCAGCGTGACATGGGAGGGTAAACCCCAAGGGAAGATGTGGAGATCCACTGTGCGATCATACGTATTATCCACAGTTTGGAAAATCGAGTCCAAGCCCTGTTCCCGTCACCGGCCTTTTCAGAAAAATATGGTTCTAAACCAATCTCCTTCCATTACCCTAAAGGTGTCGAAGTTGTAAATCTAAGAATGAGAGAGAAAACAGCAGCAACCATTACTTTTTAGTGGGAGTGGGAGATTTTATCTACGGTTGCTGCATTCAGATAGTCTGAAATAACGAGTGCCTTTCTTGGGTCAAGACGTCTCACTTCATCCGATGTGACTGCATCTCGTTCAGCTGATGTTATCGTTTTTTTGTCTGGTATCATAGCAAGAAAAGCTGTAGAAATGGTTTCTATTTTTATAGTTGAGGTTCCACAGAACCAAGAGGCGTACTCGCAAGACACTTGGGATAGGCCCGAAAGGAATATCTTAGTCTTCAGGTTATTTAAGAGATTGGCAGCCTTGTCTTCTCCGTATTTTTGACTTAGTTGTTCAATACCTTGGATGCCTAAAGCTAACCCCATGCGTCTGGAACGTGCTGTAGCAGCAACCGTATCACTAATCGGAATGATACCCAAGTTGGCAAACTCATCTAAAAAGAAAAGGACGGGGAATCCATCTGTAATATCTTGCAGCCGCTGGAGTAGTTGCTGATAGAGTACGGCCATGAGCGGAGCAGCGTAAAGGGATTTCGTTTCAGGTACTGAAACAAACAGGACAACGGTTTTTTTATTGTCATTGTTTAATCCAAATCGTAAATGTTTGGGCTGTATATCATTTCGTTGTGCAAAGTGGACTACCCGGTCACAGTTGCATGTTTGTAGCGATCGTTACCTTAATACTAGCTAAGATTTTATCTGAGCCGGCTGCTTGTTTGAACAGCGCATATTCTCGTCTTGCTAATTTGTAATCATTGAATAGTGCCTCTATCTCCTCCATGTCCATAAAGAGGATGATATCCATGGCATCACCAATTCTAGGGCATTCCGGATTTCTATATTTCACATAGAGGAATGCTGCCACTAATAGCGGTAGCGACATGTTAAGCCAGGTTGAATCTCCACCGCTCTTTCCCTGGATCTCGAATGCAAGTCCGCCATTCATTAGAATGAGTTGTGTAATCTCTTTAATTTCTGCATAATTCTTGGCCACAGATAACGGGTTGTACCCTGGGAAGTGATTTTCAAAAGGAGATAAACGGATGGTATCAAATCCACGTTTCCGTAGTTCGGGACCTGTTTTCCATACAGTTCCCTTTGGGATCTGTCACCACCTTATGTACGTTGGTTTCATATGTTTGTATATCTCAATAAAAACGGGCATTTCTAGGGATAAATACAGTGCTCAGTATGCCCATGCCGAGGGAAATAGCACAGCGGATGGGTATGCTGCTCATTCAGAAGGATCCGGAGCCTAAGTAAAATTTAATGTATTCTTCTAATTGGTCTAGCCAAACGTCGATTGTCTTCTTTGCTAGAGCACTACTAAAACGCCCTAGTTCTCTCTCTCCGTGGCTTACAACCACTGTCGGGACGAACTTTACTTCCGTGTGAATGGAAGGATCATACTCAATCCTAGAGACGCTGACCTGCTGTCGTTCCTGAGCAATCTTGTCGAGAGTCTTCTGTAAGCGTCGGCAGTGACCGCAGTCGTTGCTGTAATAAAGAGTCAGGTTCATTCGTCACCGTAATCATTCGGGAACTTATAGAACTTTCCGATAGTTACTGTCCATTTACCGAAGTACAAGCACACGTAGATATTTCTCTTGCCCATGTGGTCGTTAGTGTTGAAGTTAGCCCCTAAAAGGAAAGTTTGGTTGTCATATACCTCAATGTTCCAGCCGTGATAGTCTTGTTCTCTCATATTCGTTCCCCTTTCTATTAGGCGTGGATTGCTATTTCTACACAGGAAGTAATCACGTGCTCAGGCGCATTGCCAGTGAAACGCCCTACCTCTTTGCCTTCTTTTAAAGACCACCGTAGGAACGCTCATAACACCGATTTTGGAAGCAGCCTCAGCACCAGTAGTAGAATCATCATCAATCCCACGCTCGACAGTAACCTTAGAGAGTATTGGAGCAATTAATTTACATGGAACGCACCAAGGTGCATAAAATTTAATGATGTCATTTGACAATTCCTCCGATTATGGGTAAATAAATACGCCTCCTTACTTAGTAGTTTGTGAATGCTTCAGTGTTGACTTCAAGTGGTTGCAAGCCATCCTCCTTAACGTCCATTCGCATTTTTCGTGTTTGTTGGGGAGTAGACTTCAACCATGTATGTGATAATGTCGTTTCCAGCTTCATCAACATCCGGTACGATGTTCTTAATCGTCAGCACTTTCACGATGTATTAGACCATATGATTACTCGTCTTATTTTCCGACGATAATCTTGTCACCTGCAGCGTACTTCGCAGATACGATAATGTCTGCCATGTGGTTCTCACCCCCCTTCAGGGATTAGTTCAGACCCTCTTCGGGAGTCACCACAGCAGTCTTCAGACCGTCAACCAACTTTACTGCGGTCTCGACTTGGGCAACTTGTCCATGGAAGTCACTGCGGTGAGCTTTGGCTGTTAGAAGCTCTTGGTGATGAGCAATGAGCAATGATTGCTTCAGCATCTTGAGCAATATTTTCCATAGTCAGTACACCGTCTTGCAGTCGAAATCGAAGACCAAGTAAAGCATCCTTCGTGTCACTTAATGCTCAGCCCAAGCCAGTTGTTCAACCAGTTCCCTGTAAGTACGTGCTTGCAGGGTTACCTTTTTACCGAAAATGCCTTTTACGATGTTTGCGATTGATTCAAGCACCTTGTTGGCTGGCTTTCTGACGGATATAATAGAGAACCCTTGTCGAGTAGGTGGAGGTGTCGTAACCACAGACATCAAGTAGTTCCGTGATATCTTCGATGCAGAGGTTCTCATTACGCTCCTTGGTTTCCTGAGCGAGAATGGATATCTCCCGTTCATACTTGGAAGGAATCTTGGTTTTCTCTTCTTTTACGTCAGACTTACGGCTCTCGATTTTACTTCTAATTCGAGCCAAGGTACGGTTAATCGTCATCGGGTAAACGTTAAGACGTTCCGCAATCTGTGTATTGTTGTTGCTTGCGTCCTCCAAGACTAAACACATGACCTTCTTCTCGAAATCCGTGAACATGGGGTCTTCTAGTAATTGCTTTACATAGAGACGATTGGTAACCTCTTCTTCAATACTTCTCTCGTCCTTGTTGGCGAACTCGAAGTTTTCCATACCGTCGTAGTGCTCAAGTTCATCACTGAACATCGCAATCTCTCGATAGCGTTCGACAGTCACCTTAAGCAGTTCGGACATTTCATCCTCGGCGGGGCGATACCCAAGAGATTCCTCAATCTCGGCCATCCTCTTAATGAGTTCAACTGCACCACGACTTAACCGGACAGACTGAGAGTCACTATAAAGAAGTTGATTGATTTCCCAGAGGATGGGGCGCACGACAAAGGTCGTAAACTTAATGCCCCTATCAAAGTCAAAGTCTCTAATAGATGTGAGTATGCCGATACATGCGTGTTGGTACAGTTCGTCCTCGGTGATACGAAACTTTGAAACAAGTTCCTCGACACTCCCTTTAAAATGCTTGATGATCGAGAAGATAAAGTCTCTATTAGCTTTCAAGAACTCGCCCATGAGTTCTCTATCTTCTTTACATGCTTTCAGGAGTTCTATATTGTGCATATCCTTCAGGTTGTCTTGCCTAAGATGTAGGTAGTTGGGACTCAGCACTATTACTTCACCTCGAACTTTCTGTCTTCTTGTGCAGCTTTCAAAAAGTTCACTACCTCACCATATGCAGTAACCACGACACCATCCTCGTTGACTGTAAGAGTTTTTTTGAAATCGCTCCACTTCAATTTCAGTCCTTGAGGTTTTGCTAAGCCGTTTCTCTCCATAAATGCTTTGTACACAGTGTCATCCATCGTCTTGATTTTCTTGTGGTTGCCTGTGGCTTGGGCATCTGTTACCTCAATATCCAATTCGTTATCGGCTATCTCGGGGGTATTAACAACACTCATTTATCCCATCTCCTTCCGGTATTAAACCGTGTTATTTGCTTCATACTCTAGTAGTCGCGCTATGTATGGTATGAGATGCGAGCAAAAAGAAAAGACCCCTTTCGGGGTCTTCAGGTTGTCGAGAAAATCTCGACAGCTATTTTTTATACATTTAATTCAACACGACACCGCGTTAATATTGTATAATATCAGTAAATAAACGTGCGGAAGGGTGTACAAATATGTTGCGTTCGAATCGAGATTTAAGATGATTTTTCTTGGTTATTTTTATGGTATCCGTTCCGAACGCCAACTCGAACGTGAAATTCAGGCCAACCTCACTTACCGCTGGTTTTTGGGGTTAGGTCTCACCGACAACGTACCGGACCACTCTACGATTAGCTGGAATCGGCGTACTCGTTTTAAAGACACCGGAATCTTTCAGGAAATCTTTGACGGGATTGTGCTACAAGCGATTCAGCACCGTATGGTAGGCGGACGTGTCTTAGTTACCGATTCAACTCACGTTAAAGCGAATGCGAATAAGCATAAGTACACCAAAGAACAGGTTCTACAAAACATCCGTGATTATGTGAATGAACTTAAGCTGCCGTAGAGGCCGACCGGAATGCACATGGAAAAAAGCGCTAAAACCTAGAGAGGACGTGATAGAGGAAAAGGAAATTAAAATGAGCACAACAGATCCTGACAGCGGTTATATGATACGTGATGGGAAGCCGGAAGGATTTTTCTACTTAGACCACCGTACTGTGGATCTGAAATACAACATGATTACGGATGTACATGTGACCGCTGGAAATGTCTATGATTCTATACCGTATTTGTCCCGTTTGGATCGTCAACAACAACGATTTGGTTTTAAAGTAGAAACCGTTTCTCTGGACTCGGGGTACTTGACTTCACCCATATGCAAAGGGCTCCAAAGCCGAAATATTTTTGCCGTTATTGCTCACCGAAGATTTCACCCGACCCAAGGTTTATTCCCCAAATGGAAGTTCATATATGATGCACAGCGCAATATTTATGTTTGTCCGGCAAAGCACGAATTACCGTATAGAACGACCAACCGCGAGGGATACCGACAGTACACCTCTGATCCACAGCATTGCAAGAACTGCCCGTTATTAAACGAATGCACACGATCTCCAAACCATCGAAAAGTGGTGACCCGTCATGTCTGGGAGGACAGCAAAGAGTGGGTGCGAGGCAACCGGCTCAGTCGATCCGGGAAGTATCTCTACCGAAAACGAAAAGAGACGATTGAGCGAAGCTTCGCGGATGCTAAAGAGCTCCATGGGTTTCGCTATTGCCGTTTGCGCGGACTTCAAAACGTCAGGGAACAGGCCCTGATGACGGCAGCTGTGCAGAACATGAAGAAGATGGCGATCCACCTGGATCGCCTTGAAAAACGGGGGGAATCTCCCCTATCTCCTTTTTAAACCGACCACTTAAAATATGAGAAACCCCGTACTTTGAAAAAAGTACAGGGTTTCTCGACAATCTGAAGACCCCTTTCGGGGTCTTTCTATTACATCAGCGGATAGGTTTTCTTGCCGACCTTGAGTCGTTTTTTGGCAGACTCAGACGGTTTGATAAGGATTGCTCAATATGGTTCAATGACCATCGGCTCTCCGGTCTGAGGTTCTTGACATACTTTGCGTCATAGTCCTTGGGTTCGAGATTAAAGGAATTGATAAGATAGATTCTGTTACCTTGAACCAAGTTTTCGAGAATAGTATCGAGACCTCTCCGCAAAACACGCTCAACATCATTCGGGTGAATCTCATGAAGTGCTCCGTGCTGGTGGGATTCCTCCTTCAAGACCTCTGTGGTCTCTCGGATTATATCTTTCAAGTGCTTATTAGCCATAGCGACAACTCCCTTTCCCGTTATGTTACTACCAAAATAGGGAAATCGCTATGGGATAGTAACATATCTTGTTTAGCTACCTTTTGATTGTCATCAGTGCTTTGTTTACTTTTGACAGATATTTAGTGTTGTCACTCCTCGTTTAACGTTGCCCTCGCTCTGATTGTACACGCAACGATGCCAAGGTCATTACCGAATCTCTTTTGTGTGTAAGCAAGGTACTTAGCGCCAATCTCGATATTAACTGAAGGATTTTTCAGGCTACCCTTAATCTTCATATATCTCTGTGTGGCGGGGAGCACCTGAAGCAACCCTGTGTCGCCGTGAGTACCGACGAGATTAGAATTAAAGGTAGAACTCGTCTCAACCTGAATTATTGCTAGAATAGTATACGGACTGAACTCGTAGGTCTTGCCGTGTTTTGCAATAAGTACTTCAAACTTGTTAACGTTCGACTTGCACCGGAAGAATGTTTAATCCCATCAAGTAAGGCGTATACTGCTTGCATGCGCTGTGTACAAGATTTTGATAGGCGGTTACGAACTTACTTGTTGTTCGTCATGTCTCTTACGTTAGTTGTCATTAGACAATGTTCCCTTCAGCTTCAAGAACTTCCAACAGGGTCTCGTAAGAAGGCAGGTTGATTACTGTCTCTTCAATCCAGTGTTGGAACATATCTAACTTATCTTCAGAGACCAATTTCTCTTCAGTGATGGAACTCAGGAAAATACTTTTCCCGTTCGCTTGGAAGTGTATCTCCTTCATGTGCTTCTCAGGAACTTCTTTAAGTAGCAAACCTGCGGCTATTCTGTGGTCAATGTTCATCTGTATCACTCTCCCTTTACTCTCAGTAGTAGAGTTATGTAGGGAGAAAGATGCGTAAGAAAAAGAGACCCGAAGGTCTCGAATTTCTTACAATTCACCTCAATCATTGGAAGAGGATACTTTGGCGTATTTGCGTAGCTAAATTAGGTCTAAACAGGCAAAACAGGAGTTAGCTTTTTTCCTGATAGCGTCGATATTTTCGTTCAATTTGATGTCCGAATTGTACAGGTCTCCGTAGCTTTCTTTCAGGGCATCCAGTTCCGCAGAGATAAGGCACTTGCCCTCCCCTTCAAGCACATTGGTATAATCCAGTCCCATATCAGAAACAGCCTTCCTGTTGTTCTGAAGAATTCCATAAACGTCCCTGAACTTAATTTTCATCGTCTTGTCCTCCTAATCGTGCTGAGACGGTTTGTGTAGTCTGCTGAGAAGCAGTCCTGAAGACACTGCTTGTTACCTTGAATAGAAGCCTGAAGCCCAGGGGTGGAAGATACGTTAGCATCCATGATGCGTTCTAGCAATGATTCAAGCTGATTCTTGTTCCTGCGAATTACGTCTACCGTGGCGGGCGACACATGCCGCATCGCTTGCTCCATATTCCGGATAGCACTCTCAATCATCTCTACTTGCTCTACTACAACTCCAAGAGTGTAACCATAAGCCCTTTCCATTTTACCCCTCCTAGTAATATGCGTTTAAAGTGTCCTAGCATTTACGATTTACTCCACCTTTAATAGATGACTTCCATTTACCTTTTTTCCAAAGCACGAAGTCATATAGGAGTCTGTTTTTAAAACACCATTCATGGCGTACCTGCATTTTTTTCTTATAGATCTAGTCCTTCGAGCGACGAATCATTTTCTTTGCTTGCTTCTCAGCGGTACGACGGGCGGCTCGGTTATAAGCCATAAATGGGATAGACTTGTCCAACTCCCCTGCTTTAATCAAAGAAGCTACATCAGATATCAACAGTGGGCTATTCCCCAGAATCATTGTGTTTTCGTTTTTGTCCATCATCAGTTTTACCTTCTTTCGTTTGAGGGTCATTGTACCTTTACTTCTTGCCACCCTTCTCACGATAGAACATGCCACCCCTCCATACGGGGTTATCCTCACCACGGAGCACAATAGGTACGAGTTTAATGACGTACAGGTGGATCTATTTTTCGTACTTTTTGTTCTTCTGTCCGTTCTCGTTCACTTCATAGGTAGTCGTTCTCAACTTGTTCGTTGAGTCCTTCAACCTTGGTCTATCCTTTTGACAATGTAACCACTTCTTATGTATGGTGTGACAAACCTCTCAATTAAGAGGGACAGTGTAACCTAGATGGAAGGAGCGAACTTAAAAAATTGGCAGGTACAGTCGGGGTCATCGCATCCGTTAGCGTTAGTGTTCCGATCAGGAAGGATCTCTTGGTGCTCATAGTACCCTTGAGCTACGACCGTGATGATACGGTCTTCATCGTGCATACGTATGATAGCTGAATCTCCTGCTCCGATGAAGTGGAACTTGCCTGCTTCTAGTTCTGCCTGTGCGGCAGAAACCAGACCACCCTGAATCTCTCCGTCGGTAAGTTCTCCGGCATTTCCGAAGTATTCAAAACCCTGTGGGAACAAAGGGACTGCGAAGGCTTCTTCTGACTTAAGTGTTTGTTCAGCTAAAGTGCTTTCTAATTCCTCGACACGTTTCGATAAGTCTTTATTTAACTTGACCGTCTCGTCATAGCGCGCGGCTTTTTGGATGATGGCAAGAAAGTCACCACCGTTCATGCTAGGCACTACAGGGAAACCGAAAGGCTTAAAGGAAATCTGTTTTGTCATTGTTGTTACCTCCGTTGTTTGTTTTACTGTTCCTATAGTGGTCGCTCCATAACAGCTGGTAGTTGCGATTGATTCTGTAACTTCGCCGTTAGTAATACGTGTGAAGCTGGCATTCGGACCCTCAGCTGCATCTTTGTTCTTGCACCTCCCATATAGTTAACGAACAACTAATAGAAGGCCTGGATATTAGCTATTATAGGCTTGGAACGTATGTCATAAACGTGAGTAGCCGCAGAAAAGAGTAAGTCTCGATAGAAATTCGTGCGGGGGTAAAACTCAGCAAAGAAGTACAACCTTAGTGGGCAGGATTCGAACCTATCCAGGCTACTATTAAATAGTTGTGTTATTGGTAGGCTCGGTTGCCTCCTCTTTCACTTCTTTTGCTTGTAATGTCCAGTATGCCACCTTTGTAAAGTGAACCCCTGATACCTCACCCAAGATGTTTTCTACGGCGAATACTTCACCTTCCTTTTGATACTTACGGAATATTTTCTTGTATTCTTCCTGTACGTCTTTAGCCGCTTTGAGGATTATTTCCACAGGCTTATCTACGCCATCCTCGACAATCTTACCTTTAAGCTTAGGGTCAATCTCGAACCATTCCACCCTCTTAACTTCACCGTTGTCAAGGAAAAAATTAGCTGTTATCTGAACCTTCATTCTTAAAGTCACCCTCTTCGTCTGTATACTGGTATTCTTTAAAGTCTTTAATGTGAATCTCAATGCTCTCCATCCATTCACCTTGCTCGTTAAGCATCTGTTCGATCTCCATGAGTTTCTGAAGGTTGTACTTGCTGATCGGAGGAACGATAGATTCCTCACCCTCGTCGTACCGAACCCACCACCTGCGGACAGTCTCGATAGTAAATGTCTGATTGATGAAGTTACCGCAGAGACTGCACCACAGCACCAACGCCTTATCACATTCCATCTCTTCAGGTGTAAAAGAAGAACGTGCCCCACAGTGGGGGCACTTGTTTAAGAATCCTATCATTCATGTCACCTCTCTATAATGGTCAGCGTATGATTAGCGGAGTTACAAAGCCCTTTCTTCAGGTCTTCAAAACTAGCTTTAAACCTTTTACTTATTTGCGCTCTTGTCTGCTAAGCTGTGGGAAGGTTTAATGAAGGATGCCAGCAATGCAATACCTGCAAAGATTTGTGGTAAAGCGGAAGCGGGAATTGCTGTGTGGAAAATAGCACTCAGCGTACCAGCTACGAATGAACCCGCAATGAGTTTTAACCCGAACCCGATAACCCAACCTACCAAGAGAGCAAACAAAGTTTTAAGTAGAATAGTACTAATAATAATTGCTAACGCTCCTGCAACTCCGACTGCTCCTGCCGCACCAATACCCAAACCTGCCAATAACGCTCCGACTACTTTTTTCATTGTCGAATCTCTCCCTTAAAGTATTTGAAGTAGTCATGCTGATCACTTAATGGCTCGTACTTGATTCCGTTATCGGCGGGATACGACTCAGTGTGAATTACTTTTAATTCCTGAATCTCTTTAGGTATTCCATTAGGGTAAGCCGCACAGGTCATGTTCTCCCGTTCGTCCCTATTAAAGTGCTTGCAGAATATGCAAGGAATTGTAATATCCATTATAAAAATCCCCTCTCCATTACTGCCAATTCCATCTCTTTCGTAAACGTGACTGATTGAGTTTCTTCTATATAAAGGCGCTTCACTCAGACAGGCAAGGCAACGTAAGACGCTTTTAGGAAGTTTGCTCCCTCTTACAGAGATATAGTGCTGTTATTAAAGAGATGATTTTATGAAACACATGTTGGCACATCGTTACCACCCCTCACATTTGAATCCACCGTACTGCTCGTACCACTCCCATATCTTCGCATCAATAGGTACTCCAGTTATCTTGGCGGTGAATGTTTCAGGCATCAACTCAATAGGAAACCACTTGGTTGCATAGTTACAAAGGTGGTTCGCAATATACGTCGATTCCGCATTGGTGAGGATTGTCTTCGCTCCATAGTTGTCTGGGTCAAGGGCAGAGTACGTATAGAACTGTTGTGCTCCAATGTTGTGATAATGAAGCCAGTGCCCAATCTCATGAATGACCGTCCTCAGTTTATTAGGAGAGGACTTCTGTCCAGTATCGTATTCCATTTGAGCAATGACATCAGCGTTGGCGTAGTCATACGTCTTACTTACGACAACCTTTCCAGAGGAAGGGTCAAAGTATCCATTCGCACCATTACCGTTCTCAATCTTAATTGTTAGCTTATGCTTCTGAATCATATCAGCGAAGCCGCCGCAGGTATTCAGGAGTAACGCCAATGCTTCGGTCACATAGTTAGCGGCATCAATCTTCTTAGCGAAGTTTACTGACACTCCTAAGTTACTTGCCCACTTCTCAGCTTCAACAACGGAAGTAAACGGTTGCCACGTAACAGGAAGCTGTATGCCACTTTCCGGTGCGTCCGGTGGTTGTTGGTCTTCGGCTGGCTCTTCGGGCGGGTCAGGGTAGTTACCTAAATCAGTTGTTCCGGTGAGTACAAGGTTAACGTCAGGCTCAGTAAGGAAGTGGAACATCAACTCAAGGTTCTTTCCGTCTCCGTGTGGTGTGTGGTACTCGAACAGGAACTCTTTACCTGCCACCACTGGATGCGCTACCTGAAAGTACAAGCCTTCCTCGTAATTCTTGCAATGAATGTTCTTGGCGAGTACCTTTCCGTCCACAGTTAAATTCCAGTAGTCTTCGACGGTATTCATGTTCGTTCTGATGGATACCGCAAAGAACTCAAGGTCATGGGACATTGTGAAGGTATCTTTGATCATCCTATCCCCGTTCGCCTTAGCAGGAACCATGATTGCCCTGCCCACAAAATGAGGGTGAGGTTTGGTAGGGTAGTAGGGTGGGTCTAGTCGCCCACCAACAGCATAACGATCTAACATTACTGACCTCCCTCAGTCTTGGAATCCATTATCTCTGTAATCACCCTAAGACGGAACCCACAGGTTGCTTTGAGGTCCTGGAACTCTTCCATAACTTTATCCTTGTGATGTTTTACAAGTGCCAAGCGCCTAAAAGCATCCTTGTTTTCACGGTATCTGGCCTTCTTTCCCGCAAGATGCGTATCCCTGTGTTCGTGGTATTGCATAATCGCCCTTATTCTCCGGTCACAACAAGTGAATAGATGATTACTGCTACATTTTTTTTGGAATGTCTTACCGCTTTTCTTGCAAACCAAGCCCTGTTTTGCTCTAGGTTTGTAAGGCGCAACGGAGGTCATACCCCCTAGTTCTTTAAAGTCAGTTGTCAAGTTAGACCAATTAATAGTTGAAATTTTGGGTATCACTTTAACTACTCCCATCTGTCGGAGAACTTTGTATAGCAAGTACGGAGGGTGAAGATACCTTCTCTTTTCCATGGCTGGCTTTGTTCTCATATCTTTACGAATTCCTATGTAATCTCTGAGCAATCTCCAACCTTGACCAAGTTTCCGTAACGATAATACTTACTGAAGATGATTAAGCTAATCGTCTTCTCTGACACCCTTTTTCAGAAGAACACCGCCAACAGAGACGTATCTTGAACCAGCGTATTTTTCCTCAGCTACATCGTTCGAGTCATCCCAATGGGCATTCATCTTGTTTACGTCATTGATGGTGTTACCGCCTATGTTAAGCAGAACCTCTTGCAATGGCTCATCACTCATGTGTTTCCTCCTAGTGTAAAATAGTTGGTTCGCCGTTCATCTGCTCAACTTGATTCATGACTTGCATCATCTCTTGAGCGAAGGTGATAATCATTGCTGCTGCTATATCAGAATCGACTTCCTCTTGCCGACCGCCATTCTTAGCGATGTTCTTTGCCGTGTGAGCAACCTTTCCTACGATGATTTCTGTGTATTGTTCTGTTGTCATCTTCATAGCTTGTCGCCTCTTTCTCTATAGTGGTCGCTACATAGTCTCGGATAGTTGCAAAATCAAATTTTCAAGAGTGCGAAAGCAGAAACGCCCATCTTCTTGCTCAGACCTAACTGCCCTTCATAAACAACTCAAGAGTGGATTAAAAATTCAAAGGACGAATACTCGACCGCTCCGTAGTGACGGTCTTCCTTGTTCCGTTCAATGTCTCCGATTCTCATACGCTGAATGTCCCCGCTTTACGTCCAACCTGAAGCTTGTTAGATTGCAGGATGTAAAGGAGTTGAGCAGTTGTCACAGAACCACCGAACTTACTTTCAATCTCACGAGTCAGAACATCTTGAGCACGTTCAGGTCCCGGCAGGATTACGGCAGGTTCTTCGACCAAAGTGTAGCTGTGAATACCGTCACCCAAGTTGTCAACACGAATCTTGTAGCCTTGCTTGTACAGTTCTTGGAGACGTGCCGCCCAACGCTGGCTGATTTCGTACAGTTCGTAGTTAGCCAATCCTTTAGAACCTGCGTTACGCAGTGCGTTCAGCACCATCACTCGTTGAGAAGTACGCTTCTGCTTACTAGGGTTGGATTTTGCTGTTGTCATGTGTCCCTGGCTCCGTTTCGATTGTTTGTTTTGCATTACACTCACAGTAGTCAAGCCATCGACGTAAAAAGGTGCGATAAAATAAAAAGACCCCCGAAAGGATCTTTTAGGTCTTCTTGGCTTGAACTCTTGAGGTTAAGTTAACCATCGCCAGAGTAGGTACAGAAGCCGAAACGGGCGGCTGGACTTGGTATGGCTTATCTCCTATAAAGGCAGTAGCGCCATTACCGGACACCGCTATTGTTACGTTTGCCTCCTTATCTACTGCTTCAATGACAAGCACAGTTCTTGGGTTATCGTCGTGGATACCGCCCACCTTGGCGTAAACAGGGCATCCTGCCGCTGTTAATCTACTTGCGATATGCTGAACCAGTTCGGAGGTTACATGCGTATGGCTGGTCTTATACTCCCCTACGTTTAATGTGATGGGGTAATCCGTTCCGTTGACAGTAACGACGATGTTGTCATTAGCTCCAGTTTTAATCTCTGTGTCTTGTGCAAGAGAAACGTTTCCCCACACCCTAATCCCTGAAGCTGTTGCCATGTTATCACTCCTTTCAGACTTGCTATCTTCAATATAAGGTACTTACCTTAGTTAGTAACAAATAACAAAGAAGCCGTTATTATGTGGCCTCCTCTTCTTCCTCTTCGTCATCCTTCTCAGCAAACATACCGACTTCATACTCTATACCGAACTTGGAAAGCTTCTTCTTAACCTCTTCCTCAAAGATATCTCTCCAATCCAAAGCACCTTCGTTCATAAGACGGATTTGCTCTTGCGAGAAGTTGCCGCCCCAATAAGGAGATACCTCAATATCCGATTTGAATTGGACTCCTGCATCGTTAGGGATAACATTAGCCATTGTATCTGTAATCGCCTTTAGTACGGCTAGGTCAACGGTCTCAGGGGCATCGAAAATCAACTCGTCGTGTACTTGAAGGACAAGGTGGATATCATCCTTCTCAAGTTGAGACACATAGCCGTTAATTACCCACTCACGACGGTTTAAGCACGTAGTTCCGTCTGGTCGTTTAGGGTAGAACAGTTCCACCATCGCCTTCTTGGATTGGTCAGCGCTTGAGCCCTGGATTTTGGCATTACAACTCTGCCGCTTGCACTTTTCAATTTTCCAGTGCCAACCAGAACGCTTCCACAAATCCTCCTGTTTAGCTTCAGCAATGATCTCACCGAATCTGCGTTTGCGTCCAAGAACAGTCTCAATGTAGCCCTTCTCCATAACCTCTTTGTGGGTTGTTCCTTCCCACCTAAGGTAGTTAGGCATGGAGGACTTAAAGCCGTCAATCAGTTCCTTTGCTTCCTCTTTACTGGATTCAATTTGGTCACTTAAGCCCAAGTCCGTAATACCGTAAATTACACCGAATACTACGGACTTGGTTTTCTTACGAAGTAACTCAAAAAATGCGGAAAGGCGTTCAATGGTCAGACGGACAATCTCCGTAGTAGAAGAGTTAGTGCCCTGTTCTTTACTGTTCATATAAGTTATTGCATAGATAAGTTCATGAGAACCTGCATATTTCGTAATCGCTTCATCTACGTTAATGCTGGTCTCTTCTTCTGAATCCCCCTTGTAACCCCGAATCGTCTCGAACATATCATAGTCGAAGCTGTGAATCTGGCATGTTACCCGACTGTGCATATCAAGCCCTAGCTTGAAGATATCAATGAGGGTTTGTTCCTGAGTAAAGATAGCCAACCAGCGCAATTCCTGTTGCGAGAAGTCTCCGCTAACCAGTAGTCTCCCACTAGGGGCACGGAAGGCATAGCGAATCAGGTCAAATTTAGATGGAATTTGCTGAAGGTTTGGTGCTGAACAGGAAACACGTCCAGTCCTTACCAGTTGGTTGTAGGAACAGTGGATGATTCCTTCTACCGTATCGTCAGGAAGCTTATTACAGAAGGCATCAATTAGCTTCGACAGCCCACGGTATTCCAGAATATAGTCGATAATTTTGTGAGTCTTATCACCAAGGGTCACGGTTACCTTCTTATTCCTTGTAAGTACCTTCTTACTTGTAGACAGCTTAGGTACTTTACGCTTTAGGTCTTTGTCGTAAACCATTTCAGCCTCAAGAATCTTATGATCTACGTATAGTTTGCTGGCTAGTTGTGCGGGGGAGCCTAGGTTAAACTCTTCCACTACTTCGTACTCTTCCTTAAACTTAATCCCTTGTCGCTGTCGGGTTCGTGACTTAATAAGAGTAATCGTTCCGCCTAAGACGGCGAAAATATCTGCCTTAAGTTCGTCCAATTTCTCTTGTAGAACCTTACCAATAATATCTTTCAGAAACTTGGAGTCTAGCTCTACTCCCCGTCGTTCTGCTGTAGCAAAAACAGCCAGCAATGGCATCTCAACTTCTCGGAAAAGACGGTAAACGCCGTCAAGTCCAAAAGATGGATTTTCCACAATGCTTTTTTGATATCTGAACACCCAATGAGTCATGAATACGTCATGGCAAGCATAGTAGTTAGCAAGCCTGTGAGGTATACTATCGAATGGAATCTTGTCGAACATGCTACCGAACCTAAAAGTTGGGCGGCTAAGTTCATCATGGCTCAATTTACCTTGCTCGATTAGCCAAGGAAGAGCGTAAGAGTTGTACCATTCTTTCAGACCTTTTGGTTTATTTTCGTTTAATAAACTGCCCATAATTATCGTGTCCCAATGAATATTAAACGTAATGTCAATATCTGCCCAATTCTTGAGTGCGTGAATGTCAAACTTTGCATTTGCCATGACAATCATATCTTCTTCTTCTAACAATGGTTTAAGGGCGGTTGATACCGCGTCAAATGACAAACATTCAACATTTATCGACATTTCATGTAAAAAAGGGCGCATGGGTATATTAAAATACTCTTCTGATTCAAAACCTATGGAAATTGAGATTAAAGTGTCCCGCCAGTTGTTTAGTCCATAAGTTTCAGTGTCGAGATAGACATAGGCATCGCCTTGATACATCGTTTTATATGCTTTGTAGTAGTTGACTAATCGCTGAAGTAGCTCAGGAGTATTGATGAGCGTGTAATTGTCAGGCATGACGATCGATGCTTCTACGTCTAAGATTTTCTGTTCTTTCTTAGTGAGTTTCTTCGCCTTTTTAACTATTTCTGTATTCCTAGTGCGTGTGGTTCGGGCAGACTTCTTTTCGCCCTTAGTTAAAATATTGATGACTTCGTTATCTGACATACTCACACTCCCTATAGATATGAAAATAACGTTGTGATGGATATTATTGACTGTCGTGTTTAAATAGGGTATTTAATAACCAGGGTCGTCTCAGCTCCTTACTCATTACAGATTAGAATGGAAGTTTGCGTTGTGTTGCAGGTACTCCTTGTTGCTCATAGGCTGACTGAACACCTTGTGGTGCATGATTATAAACGTTAGGTTGAGTCTGGGCTCCTGCTACTAACGCTTGCATGAAAACTGCAATCTCGTCTGGGCTATGTGGTGTAACTTGCGGTGTAATATCAGGCATCTGGTCGATTAATTCTTGCGTCGGGAAGTCCAGAACAGGTTTTCCAGCTTCAGGGTTTGTCACATAGCGGCGGGCACTGTAGGCAGTGTCGGAAGCACCTTTACCAGTACGATAAAGGTTTACAAAGTTCTTAGTAGGGTCGCACTCGTCAAGATTGAATTCTTGGTTCAACTTTTGAACATGAGACTTAGCCAAAGAGACGAATTTGACTCTCTTCTCTATAGGGTCATACACACGGAACTTAATCCGCAATGCAGGATATTTGGAAGGGTTTGCTTTGCAAAGTGGGCAAATGTCTTTGCCAGGGCAACGAATGTATTTAGGTGTCAGACCGGATTCATAGTGCTCACGGATACCGAGCAGGTCTTCAAACCAGTCAATGAAGAGCATAGTCATCGGCTTTCCTTCTTCAAAAGTAATGAATTCTGCACCGCCAGAGAGAATTGCTCCAAGACCACGAACGACTGTGTTAGACATAATGTGTTTCCTCCAATGTAATTTGTACCTGAGGTTCGCTGACCTCTTACTATTAGTCGTCGTTCCATCTTTTCAAAAAGGAGCGAAAGACTTTTCAAGAATTGGATACGATATATTTCAAAGAGATTTAATCTTCTTTTAATATTTCTTCCTTAATATTAGTAGTGTATTTATACCTTTGGATATCTACGTTATTTGCTTCAACTACTAAAGGATCGGGTAATTAATATGATCTGTAAAATTATAGATTTGTTACAAAACCTATTTTAATTGCACTGTTTTACAACATAGTGTATTGACACTACTCTAAGTCCAGTTGTAGAATGTTTCTATGAGAAATTCGAAAGATATATAGGAGCAGTTAAAGGTTTTTTAGGCAAAGTATGTTATACTTTATAAGAGAGAAATATTGAAGCTAAAAACTCCTAAGACACTCTTACTAATATCTATCTATGTATATCTTCTAAGGTAGGTAAATTAGGGTGTTACCCCTGACATAATTTTTTTAACGTTTTCATCGCACGGGAAGCATGGGACTTGTTCAAGCCAAGTAAGTTAGAAATCTCTGTTGGCTTCATATCTATCCCTTCCTCTGTGAAGAGCATGAAATCAATGATTCGACGTTGTTGCGGTGTAAACATACAGAGGTTGTTCAAGTAATCCGTTTTTACGTCAGACAGTCCATAGCCTATCTCTTCAGTTGCGTACGAGAAGTAATCGATAGTTGAACCATATTCTTCATCTGCCCCATCGCAAAAATTAACAGAGGTGCTGTTTTTGCTAATCATACGGTTGTTTTTGCGGTAGTAGTCAAATACTGCACGTTGAACGACAGTGTGAGAGAATGTGAAGATATCTTTCTTAACTTTTCCTTTGTCGATGGCTGTAAGAATACGAAGCACGGCTTCTGATTGAACTTCTTCACGGTCTTCACTTCTCACGCCTTTCAGTATAAATTTGAAGATAGGTGTTAAGGATTCGATATCGAAGTTCGATATCGTTGTTTGAGTTGTCATGGTTAATATTCCTCCAATGGTTTCATGTATAATGTGTTGCCAGTAATATCAGAGGTCGTTGCTTCATCTGAGTAAGATGCGACTAAATTTGTATAGAATTTTGCTTACTGGAACATTGACCCGATTAGGTTCACGTTGTAGGTGTCGAGACGGTCTAGTAAACAAGCATTAAGCAGTTCATTGCTGTCTTTGAGCGCAGGAAAGCTAGGGTAGCGTACACGGTTCACAACGAACCCTGCCCTATCCAGTAAGATTGCGGCGTCTTGCATTCCCTTCTCGCCCGCTTTATCGTTGTCTAGCATCAAATCAATTTCCTCGATGCCAGCCAACTGCAACTCCCGAATTTGATTCCTGAAAAGAATACGTCCGTTAATCGAGATTGCGGGGATATCCACCTGATAGTTGGACATACAGTCAATAGGTGATTCGACCATCCTGACTCGCCTAATTCGGTGTTTCGTGGTTCTAAGTGTGTTAATGAAATGGAGACCAAAAATAATATCTTTCTTTATTGCGCTGCCTTCATTAATGAACTTAGTACCGTGATAGCTGTTGCCTATCTTTCTCTTCTGTACAAAACGGAGTTCTCCGGATCTCGTCCTCTGAGGGAATACAATTGTCGCAGTTGCAGTGTCAACACAGATTTCGTAGGTTTCGAGGGTTCTGTCATTAAATCCCCTAGAATGCATGTAATTTATGCCAGTCTGGTAGAGTAGTTCATTACTAGCCCTCGAATCTTTCATCCTAGTAAGAACGCTCTCTTCAAGGTGGGGAATAACGTACTTGTTCCTGCGATTATCTATGAAGTCAACCATATCGAACGTTCTTCGTTTTTCTTCCTCGATGATATAGGTAGAAAGCAAAACTTTAATGCCCTCTCCTTCATTCAGGTCAAGAGCGTTCTCTATTAAAGTGTCTATTGTTCCTAAGTAGCCACAAAAAAAGCAGTTACAGTGATAGGGCGGTTCTTTAGAGATGCCAAAAGATGCCCTTGTTTCGGAATGTAATGGACAGCAACTCATGACCCATTCCCCCGTATCATTCAGTCCTGTGAATGCTTTAGGGTTACTTAGAACCTTCGAGAGATGCTGATAAGAGAACCTGAGTTCATCTGTCAACTCTTCAGGATCAATGTACAAGGATTCAAGAATCTCAATATTGGGACCCTCTTGTTTGAGAGAGAGATTAATCACTTCCCTTTCCCCCTATCTGGGCGAAACCGGGAGAGTGGGTTTCTATCTCGTCCTCATGAACATCAACGTGAACGTTGAAAAAGTTAGGGAAGTATTGGCAGTGAGCCGTTAACTCCTTACTCTCCTTATACGCTCCTAAGCTGATAGAGTTAAGGTACAGTTGTACCCACATGGGCTAGTCCCTCCCTCTCTTAGAAGTATTGTTCGTTAATGGAATCATCCAGGATAGAGACGATACCAGAGTCGAAGTCGTAGCGCACAAGGAACGATTGTCCGCTTGCATTTTCACGATTTTTTATGACCAAGATTCTAAAGGTGTTGTCACTCACTTTTACTATAGAGATGCCCTTTGAAGCATCCTGTACGATGGCGAAGGTTTCCCCAATATCTCCGGCATCAACGTTCTCCGTAATGTCCTTCTTTACTTTCTTAAGGGCATCGCGGTTCGCTTGAGCGACAACTATTGCGGGCTTACCAGTATCGAGAATTAAGTCTCTAACTCCTGCCGAAACATCATACAGGCGCTGTCTAAGGTCGCCGCTCCCCCGTGAGGGAAGTCGTAACTTTGATAATTGGTCGAGTGTCCAACGATTGTGTCCTTCTCGTTCGAGTATCCGGTGGATTTCGTCGAGCGTGTAAGGTTTGCCTCCATTACTCTTAAGGTCGTAAATTACCATGTCTTTCTTCTTCTGCTTAAGGCGGTCAATAAACTCCGTATAAGCATCTCTCTTTTCGTTAGAGAGCGTACCGCGTGTTAGAGCAAGCCGTGACACTTTGGCAAGTGTATTGTCCCAGTTATGGGCAATTTCTGACGCTCTTTGCTCCAAGGCGAAGTAGGCTGGATAGTCATTATCTAATGTACTGTTCCATGCCGCTGACATCATAAAGGATGATATGAGGGTCTTCCCCATGTTTGTTGGCGCAAACACGAGAAAGTAATCGACCGCCCCATCTGTGTATTCAAGTCCGTTGGTCGCTAAATCTAGCGGCTTGAATCCAGTAGTCATTCCTATGATTTCATCTTTTGCCCTACCGTGGATTTTGTCATAAGCATCGAGACGTTGTTGAGCATTTTCGATGTAGGAGTAGCCCTGACCCCTTAAGCCGATAGACTTCAGAAATCTTCCTGCTTCCATCTGAAGTTGCTGAATAGCCGCTGTCGTTTCCTTTTTGGCGAAAGTCTCCGAAGCAGATACCAGTATCGGTTTGAACTCCCTATAAAGAAAGTCCTCCCTCACCGCTCGCACAACGTGGTCGATGTTCTCCAATTCCACCAACTCAAACGTATTAAACTTGTTCATTACCGTCTCTATCGTTGGCAAGTATGCGTTTTTCTTTTTGAAGCCTTTGACGTACTCGAAGGTTTCTTTGTGTACCTGAAAGTAGTCCTCAGTAATACCTGCATCCTCGACAACGCCCCACTCTTTAACGTTTAGGATGTGGTTGAGTAGCTGAAGTTCTTCGATTGCCGCCATTGTGTTCCCTCCCAATTTCCGATTACACTCTTAGTAGTCGAGTCATCTACGGAAAAAGGTGCGGCGTGATTCCAGCTAAGGCTCTATGTGACTTCATTTCCCTCATCAATTATGTACAAGTCAGACTTGTCCTCCTGACCAATTTTCAATAACAACACCCTTTATGGGGATTCCCCCCCTAATTTCAGGATAAAACATAATATTTCTTCCGCCGGCAAATTTAATCCTATATTATGGAAATAGAAAGGACTCACCGAATACAATTAGAGAAGTAATTGTATTCGGTGAGTCCTTACGGGTTTTCATGTAGTGACAGTGCTTGAGGTAGGTCATGCGATCAGCGCAACTAAGTTGTCTGATCAATGCTCCTTTGGACTGTTTTCGCTTGCCTCTCTAAGTTCGTATCGAGCTGTTATGAGCTGTATCACAACATATATAGAGTCTCTTTCAACTATGTTGTTCACAAATAGCTCGACAATAGGTATATCTTCACTAAACACGTCAACAAACGCTCCACTTAAATTTAGTATTTGTAGGTATTATCTTCTCTTCTGTCTCTACCGCCCAATGGAATGACCATCGTATTGTAAAGCATTCGAGATACAACCATGTCTCCAAGCATGTCATCTTGACGTAATATGGAATCAGGGAAATTGCTTGTAAAGATTGTACTTTTCTGTTCTTCTTTACGGAAGTCAATAACATCATAGATCAGGTCTCGAATGATTGGGGTGATTCGACCGCTCCCGATATCATCTAGTATTAGTAGCGGAACGTCATTCATGTGGTTGAGTTCTCGGTGAGCTTCGTAGGTAAACTTCTCGTCATTACGAGTGTAAATATCCCGCTGACGGTTAGCCCAAGCTCCAAATTTTACATACATTCCCACAGGGGTTTCATAATCAAACCATTGTGGGTCACGACAAACTTTGTAAATAAATTCATTAAGAACGGCATTGGCTGTCCATGATTTACCTGTACCTTTGCCCCTGTTAATCAAGGCAAGGTTCGTACCTGAAGTGACAAAACCTACTGAATTAGATAGCAAGTCCTTCAGGATGGTTGCAAAGTCAGCGTTGTCCGAATCCTCAACGTAGTTGTGCAGGTTGGCAGTACGGTACTCCTTGGGGATTTTAGCCAAGCCGATAGCCTTTTCCAGTTTATCGTAGCCCACACAATAGGTGAGCGTATGCTCGGGCGGCAACTTCACTTCACCGCTACGAAGTTTGCACCAGTCCTTTACCACACAGGTTTCACATGTGCTAAACAGTTCTGTCTTTGCTTCAGTCAATATACTCATTAGTTACCTCCTTTAATCCTCTTCAGGAAGTCTTCAGCAGACATGCCGCTCTTTGCCTGTACGGTAGTTTCAACCATTTCCTTCTTCTCTTGCGCCTCGATATAGAACGGTTTCTTGCCTTTCTCGACGAACAAATCAATCTCTGCCGCCCGTCCTGAGGTACAGAACCACTCAAGGGATTGATTGTCGTATCCAATTTGGAAAAAGGCATTAATTCTTAGCTTAATTAGCGCCTTGTTGCCGTCAACATTCTTGAGCAAGCGCCCAATCATTCCACGGTGTTTACTTCGGGCGGTTTCGTGTGTTCTGCCTGTAGCGTCAATAAACTTCTCGTAGAAGTATTGAACGAAGTTGTCGTTCTTCCATCGGTCAATGTCATCAGGCAGGGAGAACCTGCTTTTCCCTTCCCCAAAGTTGCCCGCTTTTTCAACAGTGCCACCTAGAACGTTTCTCATTACTTCCTTTGTCGCAGGTTGGTCGGAGATATCAGGCTTCGCCTTTCCAGCGTACGGTCGGTTGAACAGATCGTCACCTTCCTTCTTCACCCTGCTTAAAAGGGTCTCACGTATATGTGATTCAGTCTCAGCATCGACAGGAATCTCCCGAAAGATGATTCCCTCTTTGTCAAGCTTCTCAAGCATCTTAATGAAGCATTCGTATACATCTTCGTATAGGCATACCTCAACTTCTTTGTACACTGAATTTACAGTCCGCCAGAACATTTCGGATACATGTAGATGGTCAATCTTGTCTATGTCCATCAGATAGTAGGAGTTCGTCTTCCGATTACCGTTACGTTCCTTCAGGATGAACCCCTTCTCGCAGAGTTCGTCAATGTACTTGATTGCCGTTTTCTTGGTGCAGTTGCAAGCCATAGCAATTCGTGATACGGCAGGAAATGCTTCTCTTCCGTTCTCAAAAACGTACTTGGATATCACGCCGTAGGCTATCTTAGACGTGTCCGATAATTCCAAACAAGAAACCACCATGTTCGGCAGTTGCACATGCCCTCTGTTTTCAGAGTCACGGTAAACGAATTGCTTTTCGCTAGATACTATCACCTGTCCTTTGTATTGCCCCATTGTTAAATCATCTCCCTGCTCTAAGTGGTCGGCGCAAGTATTAACAAAGTTGCGGGAGATGTTACGTCCAGCCCCTTCCCTGAATGACTTCGGCGTGCGACCCTTAGGCGTAAACTTACTGATAATACTTGTGGTATTCAGTAATAAGATTGGACATATTGACCATCTCACCTGGCTTCCTTTAGAGAAGGGGATGTCACGTTGTTCACGTGTATGACTCCGTTGATAGCACAGTGGATAAGGCATATAGCTGTATGTCGCATATGTCTCAACCCCTCTGTTATCAATAGTCGATCTAAAACTATCGAAATAGATGTTCGCTTGAAGGCGGGACTTTATTAACCGATTACGTGTACTCCTATTGCTCGAAGTTCTTTAATGAATTTGGAGTACGTTGTGTTAGTGAAGGTAAAGAGTTCGGTTCCTCCAGACGATGCAAAGAGAGCTGCCAATCCTATTCCCTTTTAATTCCTAATTTCTTCAGCCAATCACTCAGATAGTTATCCCCACGGGACGCTAGTAAGCCAGCGGCTACTTTAGATGAGTATGCGGCAATTCCGGTAAGTCCGAATGGATTAAGTCCGAATGCAAATGCCAGTCCCACGCCTACTATAATAGAAACTGCATACGTGCCTGTATCCTTAATAGGCATTACTTTCTTGATGACTTCCGTGAATGCTTCTGTTAAGCCTGCCACAAGCATCCACAGACCGAATGCACCTACTGCTGTAGCCAATACTCCAGTTAATGTTACCATTATTTCTTCACCGCCCTAGCAATCAGGATTGTGTTCAGGAACGCCAGTTCAGAAGCAGTCAGCGTACCATTCTTGGCTTTGGTAATCCAAGCTTCGTCCGTAAAGAACCCTTTATCCTTAAAGTCTGTCAGGTTCTTTACAAGCATGTCTAATGCCCACTTATCAAGCTTCATAGGTTCATCGTCCTCCGATACTTCAGTTTTAGTTGGTGATTCAGGCGTACTGCAATCCTTCAGTTCAGCCGCCACATCGTTTAGGAATTGAGCCTTACTGATTCCCATAATTTTCAAAGCGTTCTTGTACGGGTCAGACTTGCGGTTCGGATCAAGCTCGTTGTGGCCTGAAATCCGTTTCAAGGGATTCAATCCGTACTTGTTACATAAATACGCGCTATACCACACGAACCGTTTGTAAGCTTCTTGATTATTAATGCTCCCCTTCTTATTGGAGTAACACAGTTCTACGCCGATTGCGTGGTCATTGGAGTCAAAGCCGTAAAGGTCATTGTCTGTAGTGACGTTATACAACACGTGCCAAGCCTTCTCAGTGAGTGGCACACACTCAATGATGACCTCATCATCAATAAAGGTATGTGCCGAAGCACTCTCGACGTTGGCAGAGTTCGTATAGTAATTCACGTTACCTACCGCTGTACTGCCGTCATTGCCAGTGTCATGCGCCACGATAAAGTCAATTCCTCGGTTCTTGATGCCTGAACGTCTCTTCGTATTGACTGGTATGTATTTCTGTACAATGGAATACTTCATCTTGAAAGCCATCTAGTTCACCCTTTCTATTAAATCTTCGGGGTGCTATCCCCTAGCTTTTCCTCCGCGATACTATAGACACTTTCTACTTGAGAATTACCAGGAACGGTCATGGTAGTTTCTGTATTGGTAGTTTTGAACTCCCTCACTGTCTGTACTGCGAATACCCCGCCCACGATGGTCATAACGACAGGGCTAAGGCTTCCTATCATCTCAATCGAGACGGAGCTGACCGCTACCCCGAAGAAAGGTGCAAAGAATATAATAAGCAGGAACAGTGCAAATAGACCGCCAAACAGTACCATTAGAAAATCCTTAGCGGAGAAGCCGTCATTGTCGTTCCAGAATGCGTTCTTCACAAACTTCACCATCTTAGCGCACGTCTCCCCTCCGTCTTGAGAGTTGAGCCACTAATTGCTCTACCTTGATATTCAGCAGCCTGTTCTCACTAATCAATTCCATGTTTTCCTGTCGAAGCGTGATGACTTCGTTGCTTAGTCTCTCAATCTTTTCTTCCGAAGCTGTGAGACGTTCAATCAACTTTTCACGGAAGGCCTGTTCGTCCTTGGAGAGCAATTCTCTATCCGTTACCTTGTTATTGTTTTTGCCGCTGGCGTAGCCGATTACACCGGATACAGCAGTACCAACGAGGCCAGCGATTGCTGTAATTACACCTACGTCCATATCGATCACCTGACCTTTTCATTCTGTTTGTGGCACGTTAATAAGTCACATAATAATCCGGTGTATATTGTGTGACTATAGACAACGGGATGTGATGGAATAATGAATGATGTTGGAACGTTCCTACTCTACCTGCAAACAGATAAGAACTCGTCCGAATTGACCATAGAAACCTCTGCTACCACATCTTCCTTCACAAATTTCGCCACCCACATGTATAACACTAGTTGTGACATGGCTTCTGTTCGGAATTATCTCGTTCACACAGAAATAGCCGCAACCAAGATTTATGCCAAGGTATCTCAGAAAAATGGGTAGGAAAAACAAGAAAGTTTCATCCTCTTGCAACTACAATATAGGTAATTTTGGGCAAAAAATAACCCCTACCAAGTAAGGTAGGGGCTTCATAATTACATAATGAAGCAATATCCGTAGTCAGCAACTACATCAATTGTGGATTCAAGGTCGTTACGGTACAATACATAAAGTTTCGATGGGACTGTACGGAATTGCCATGTCTCAATGAAGGAAGGGAGGTCTGATTTATCGCTCCGTCTTGCTAAGATTCTACCGTTGAGGTCTTTGTCAGCACTTCTTCTGATAGTAATTGTAGCCTTCAGGTCAGCCTTTTCAGTCCTCTTTACGGTGATTGTACAATCTAGTAAGTCACTCTTTTCCAAGACTTCAAGACGCATAGGGATTTCAGAGAAACCACTTCTGCGTACAGTGATTTTGGAATTAAGGACCTTCCACTGGATAGTGTTGATGCTACCTCCAATGTCACTGTTGTCTCTTCTCCGTACCGTAATCTTGCAGGTCTTTTCGGACATGCTTAAACGCCTTACGGCTAGTTGCGAGTTCAGGTCAGAACTGAAGAGAACGTAAATGCTGGAATCATGGTCAGCATCAGCAACAGGAATAATGAATACCTTGCCTGTCATTTTATTTAATGCAGGTACACCTAACGTAGTCGGCAGGTCTTCGCTCTTTCTGTAGACGATGCTTGCGTTCGCAGGAAGGTCACTCTTCCCTTTAGCCCGTACTTTCAGGCTAGAAGGAATGTTGTACTCAGCGTTCAGTACAATTTGGATGCTTCCCACGATATCAGATGCAGGTGAGATTTCAATACTTCCGTCAAGGTCGGTCTGTCCAACAGGGATGAAGTCAACGTGACCTGTCATCGTGTTGTCGAATCGTACACCAATTCTCGAAGGGATCGTATATCTCATTACAGGGACAATGACGGACACTAGGTCACTAACTCCGTGTCTAACGACCGTCAGGCTACCGCCCAGATCGTGGTCTGCCCAATTCCTTACTCCGATAGTTCCGACGAACTGTGACCATTCTTGTACTTGCAGAGTAGTTGGAATCTCAGAGATGAAACGATTCTTTACTCCGATTGTACCTTTCAGGTCTTTGTTTCCGTAAGCAGGTACGGCGATTACCGAAGCCAAGTTACCCGATATTACTTGAATGCTCGAAGGAATCATGCTTGCCCCTACTACATCTAGGGTCGCAACGATTTCATTCATGTACTTAACGAATATCTTAGAACCTAAGTCTTTGCTATCCTTGAACATTACGTTAATGGTTGACCGTAGGTCTTTGTTAAGCACTACGTTAACTACGCCCGCAAGTTCAGGTCTGCTTACAATCAAGCCGCCGCCAAGGGATTGCTCTGCATCGACTTTGACCTTAACAATAGAAGTAACGTCTGAGCGGTCAGTGACTTTAATGCTTGACTGAAGTACGTCCCTACTTACCGTAATACTCGACGCTAGTTCACCTTGACCGAATGCGTTGACCGTAATAGAAGCGTCAATGTCGGCAGGGAGAGTAACTTCAAGGCTAGAAGGTAAATCAGGTCTGCTTACTTCGAGAGTCACAGGCAGGAACTCGAACCAAGTCGGATTGACAGTTAGTTTCGATGGCAGTACTTCCGCATTGGATACGTAAAGCGTACTGCCCAAGCTGTAACCTACTACGACGAGCGCAGAAGGGATTTCAGCTTGCCCTACACCCATTACCATTACTTCAGAGTAAATGTCTCTGTTGACCCCTACGTTGACCGTAACGCTTCCGTCTATGCCCTCTTCCACGTTGTGACGAACTGTGATGCTGGAAGGCAGGTCACCATTCTCAGAAGGTTTGGCTGTTATCGAGCCGCCCAAGTTCGGTCTGGAAACCGTTACCTGAGTGGTTAAGTCTTCAGCATTCTCCCCACGAACCGTAAAGCGCAATTCGATATCGTTGTGCGGGAGGACAGTCAGGGATGCAGGTCTCTCTTTTACATTGACTACCAGCCAAGAGAAGAAGTCTTGCTCCGTCCAAACTTTTACGCCGACCGTCGAAGGAAGGTCTACTCTGTTTTTAACGTAGAAGCTGATTGGTAGGTCAGGCTTGCTTACTGACATTCTGCCGTCAACCTTACTAAGAGACTTGTTAGATACTCCCAAGCTAGACGGGATATCAAGTTGGTCACGGTACATGGCAGTGATACTCGAAAGCATATCAGGTCTGCTCACGTTAGCTACGCCTGTAAACTCATTGTTACGAGTTACCTCAAGGGATGCAGGAATGCCTACTTCCAACCAAGCTGGTTTTCTAACTCTAATCCTAGACGACAAGTTCTTACGGGAAGGTACTCGAACGCTAGAGTCGATATTAGAACGTCCAAAACTCCATACAGCAGGGTCAAAGTATGTGACCACTAACTGAGGGGCTAGGCTTGCTTCTTTGGAGAAGAAGTACTCGTAGTTAGGTTCGGATTCTTCAGCCGCCACCAAGTAGAAGTCAACTAAGTTGTTTACTACTGTATACTGCTGTTCAATGAAGTCTGTCACATCGAATGTTACGTGTCCGTCTACAGTGTTTACCGTGTAGGAGTTGGAGATTTCAGTCCCAATGTTCGGACGGTTGTCCCATGTCACGCCTGTTTCCGACCAGCTTCCGTCTACTGCGAACAGCTTCAGATTCTTAGTCGGTACTTGACCGTAAACCATACGGAGTTCAACCTTGTCGATATCATAGCTTGCTTTCAGGCTAGAGATATCAAATCCTAACAGGGAGCGAAGCACCTTGTCCTTGTAACTACCTACTGCGAAAGTTGTCTCTTCACCGTAGTTGAGAGTCGGAACGTCTTCCCTTACATAAGCGTCTTTGACAGTATCCAGAATAACCTCTTCACGGATTGGTAAAGTGATATCCACAATACCTGTCATTTTGTTCGTAGATGTGACTCCCATGATACTAAGGAGGTCTCTAGCCCCGCCCTTCGCTACGTCGATTTCGGATTCGAGGTCGCTGTGAACACGAATCTTAGCAAGGATTTTAGAAGGGATTTCGCTTTGTGCAGGGTACATGACTTTGATTTTACTGTTCAGGTCTGTGCGACTTGGGACAATAAAGCTACCCGCTAGGTCATCGTGCCACAAAATGAACATGCTAGAATCAATACCGGACTGTGCTTCTCTACGGACGGAGATTCTACCGTTCAGGTTTCTTACAATCCAAACATTGACCTTACCTGTCAGTTCTTCTTTTTCGGTTCTCTTTACCGTAATCTTAGATTCTATGGACTTTTCAAAGAACTGGCGTACTGTAATACTTCCGTCAATCGTGTCGTATTGGACAACTTCGATGGCAGAGTCAACGTCACTTGCCATACGCACCCTAACGGTAAACTCACCGTCAATATCGACGTTCCCGTAGGCAGGGACTTCAATCCTGCTAAACAGGTATCCAGAGTTTACTTGAATGCTGGACGGCAACATACTTGCCCCTACAATGTCCATCTCACCCAAGATGTCTTTTCTGAACGGTACGATGATTTTGGATTTAAGTTCTTTAATAACGGTACGTCTGACTGTGATACTTCCTGTGATATCGCTGTGGATAATCGGGAAGATTAACCCTTTCAAGTCAGGTCTGGATACTGCCGCCTGTCCTGTTAGTTCACTTCTGTCAGCCCGTCTTGCTGTAACTGTGCCATCCAAATCACTGCGGAATCTGACGTAAACTGAAGAGTTAAGGTCAGGTCTGGATACCGTCAGGCTAGATTCCTTTGTGCTGTCGTTCGTGTGCCTTACAGAGATGCTACCCTTGTAGTCGATGTAAGGGTTGACCTCAATCGTGCCGAGTAACTGGTACTGGTTGGCAACGATGCTTGAAACAATGTCAGTGTCTTCGCCGCCCCTTGCAATCATCACAGAGTCTAGGTCACTACGATTCAGGACTTCAATCGTACCAAGTTTATTACGCTCACTTACAATGAACTGCGCTGTCAGGTCTTCGTCCACTGTACGCACTACCTTGATTGTACCAACTTTGTCGATGTACGGTCTTACGTAGACGGTGGCAGGACGCTCTTTAACGGTTACAATTGCCCACCCGTAAAGGTTGTCGTCACCCCATACTCGAACACCTAGCTTCGACGGAGTGTCTTTTCTGTTGGCTACGTAAAGAGTCTGTTTCAGGTTTGGTCTGGATACCGTAATACTACAGTTCTCAAGGTCGTTCAGTTCTGCTTCTCGTACCGCCACTTTGGAAGTAAGGTCGCTCCAAGTCCCTCCTCTGACGATACCTTTACCTTGCAGGTTTGGTCTGGAAATCATCAAACGGGAAGGAAGGTTCTCGAACCGATTGCCTGAAGGTGTGACCGTTATTTTCGAGGACATGTCGTTCTTATCGGATTTCTTGAACACATTAATTTTGGACGACCAATCCTTTGTACGTGGGTACATTACCAAGATGCTTGTATCAATTCCAGAACGTCCAGTGCTTCGGATTACTTCATCAAAGTAAGTGTATTCGATGGACGGTGCTAAAGATACACCTGCGTCCATTGAGAAGAACTGAGACGATTCGTCAGCTTCGTTTACCGCCCGAACGTAGAAGTCTACGATGTTTTTACCTTCAAGCTTAGCTTTCAGGATGTATTCGGTGATATCGAAGGTGATGAAACCTTTCTCAACGTCTGCTGTAAAGTCTCCTTGGCTTACTACATCGCCCGCATTGGGTTGGTTGTTCCAAGTTACTCCTAACTCTGCCCAATCACCTGTTACGGCTCTTAGTTCAAGTGGGTACGTTGGAGTACGCCCGATGGAATGCTTAAGCTTCAATGTGACTTTTTCAATCTTGTAGTCATTGGACATGCCCAAGATATTCGTGATATCAAAACCTACAAGGCTTCGGAATATCTCTGTACGAGCGGCACTGTACCCTGCGACCAACGTCTGTTCTCCGCCATAGTTCAGCTTAGGGTACGTTTCACGAATAAATGCGTCTCGTTTCGCAGTTAGTGTGTCTGTAACTCTCGTAGGCTGTTGAATGTCTACGATTGCGGTCATCTTATTGGAAGGAGTTACACCCAAGGTCATCGGAAGGTCAGAGACTTGCTTTACGTTCACCTCAGAGGTTACGTCACTATCCCCCGTTCCCCAAATGTCAGTTTGGCCTGTCATCGAGTTCCGTAAGCGTACACCAATTCTGCCGTCAATAGTGGACTCGCTGATACCCATTGCGAAAATACTGCCGCCAATTTCCTCTGTTCCCTGACCGAAGATATCGACCGTGCCTTCCATTGAGTTCAACTCTCGAACGGCAATCTTAGATTTAAGGTAGCTGTCACTCATCCTCTTGATGCTTATTTTCGAGTCGAGGTCAGCTTCCCTCACACCCCATATAAACGACGTACCGTCCATGGTGTTGTTCTCAGTTACGGAAATCTTAGAAGGTAGATAGGAATGACTGGGCACGGCTAATATACTCTCTAGGTCACCATCCCTTACGCCCCATATAAACGATGTACCGTCCATGGTGTTATTCTCAGTTACGGAAATCTTAGAAGGTAGATAGGAATGACTAGGTACTGCTAATGTACTCTCCAGGCTAGAGCTTACGACAGGCTGTATAACCCCTGCTATCTCACTGCTACCGCTCTCACTGACTGTAAAAAAGGCACTAAATTCATTCCGGTAAGGTACGTTAAGTGAAGACGTAACGTCGGATACCTGCTTGACGTTTATAAAACTTGCTAAGTTACTTACGGGGATTATACCTTCCCATGTATCGCCACTCAAACCGCTACTATCCATTACATCAATAGTGATGGAATTAATAAGGGAAGTGTATTTATTCTCAGGTACAGTGTATGAAAAACTGTAAGGCGTTGTTTGCAGTTTGCTCCAATCCATTTCTACCACACCATTAACAGAAATCCTGTATTTGGAGTTACCATTAGCGGGGTCTGTTACTAAGCCACTTACGTTACCTTCGTTGTCTGTTGTCGATGACACAGCAGGTGGGAGTTTCAGGAATGTAAGAACTGCCTTACCGCTAGCTAAGTTACTTCCTGTTGTTGATGTACTGCCAAAAAGCGTAAGGTCAATGTAGTTCCGGCCACCTGCACCGCCACCTCCGCCACCGCCTGATGCGGCGTACCAGTCTCCGGGAGTAGCAGAAGCACCGCCACCTCCACCTGCACCACCGCCGCCATCATAATCAGTCGCACCGCTGTTTCCAACCGAACCTGTACCGCCCTTGCCGTTGTAGTAGGATTCAGAACCACCGATACCGCCAGAACCGCCACCATGAGGAAATACGCCACTTGCTCCGCCTGAACCTGCTAAACCTCTGTATGATATGCTACCGCCGACTCCGTTTGCCCCACCAGAGCCGGCATTACCTCCCGAGCCGCCAGTACCACCTGCTGCAGTTCCTCCATTGTGTCCTGCCGATCCTCCGTTACCTCCACGCCCGCCACCGCCACCTGCGGCAATTATGATGGAACTTCCTCTTTTGACATAAGTGCCGCCTGCTCCGTTAGTACCGCTACTCCCGGAACTAGAAGTACCGCCATTAGATTTACCCGAGCCGCCACTACCGCCGCTACCACCATTAGATTGACCGCCTACTGTAATAGCTAATACTTCACCTTTGGTGAGGTTTATTTCCCCTTTTACGTAGCCGCCGCTCCCGCCATTCGTACTACCTGCTCCGCTTAACTCTATTAGATAGCGTCCGCCATTAGGTACTGTCCAAGATGACGTAGAAGTGGACGTAAAATTAAATTTATCACCGACGACTGCCAAATTTTATCACATCCGTTCCCATTGTATTGAGAAGTTACCTGCCCATTGTATTGAGACATAGAAAAGCCCTTACCACCAATATAAGATAGTAAGGGCTATTCCTAGCTTTTTCTTGGGTCAGCTTTGACTAGGATATCGAACATACCGCCCCACATCGCCTGTCGATTAGTCGCTATGCGAACATAGAAACTAATCTTTGCATTGTGGTCTAATTGCTCTACGTAGACAAGCTGAGGACGTGGCTCGAAGGGAGCATCTAGCTTACTCACTTCGGCCTTGGCATTGATTCCATCGAGTTCTCTTTGGTCAACCCACAGCCTGACATTCTCTACAGGGTAGCCTAGAGTGTTCTTTACGAATACCCTCTCTGCCGCTGTCGTCTGCCCCGCCACCATAGTCCCGAAGTCAAGGTACTTTAGCACATCTCCGAAGTCGTCTGAATAGAACGACTCTGCCGCATCGCAGAACAACAGCCCTGAATACACACCCATGAAGATCATATCCCTCGAATTCGAGCCGCCCAATTCATCCAACGTTTCAATGCGGACAGTGTTGTTCTTGCCCTTATTTACTTTCGTTTTCGGGATGACGTACTGGATTGTCAATGGTACAGGATTGTAGCCCGTGTATCCATTCTCAGGGTAAAGCTGTGCTCCGTTCAGGAGGATTCGATACTGCACCTTATCTGAGTCGGGATCTGTGACCTGAGCGTTGATAAAGTTACCAAGAACTGTGCCTGTGATTGTAGGTGCAGTGTTTGTCTTGATGATTATCTGCGTCCACGTGGTTAGTGAGCCTAAGTCGTCCTGCACTTCAATCTTGAGAGTGTTCGCCCCCACGTTGAAGTCTGCGTTGTTGATTACTAGCCCAATGTCAACAGGTGGAGGGGTTAGTTCTGTGAATCCTGTAATCGGATACTTCTGTATGTTATTCAGTAGCACACGGTACTGTACTCTATCCCCTTCAGGGTCGGATACTGTACCGCCAATCATGACGTTATCTTTGTGAATCTGAGCCGCAGATAATTCAGGAGAAGCTACAGGGGCAACATTAGTCTTCGTTGTAGTCCAAGCAATGGAGTCTGTAAGCCCTTGTGAGTCCTGCACCTCTAACATTACCATGTTACTTCCGAGATTAAAGTACGTATGCGATAAATCCTTAGTAAGAATGAAGTCCGTCAACTGCGAAGAAGTCCATCCAGATGAAGGGAATCTCTGTGTACCGTTAACCAAAACCCGATACGACACCAGGTCATTGGCTATATGTCCGATGGTAGTAACAAGCTGACAGTCTTCCTTATGAAATGACGGTGTGATACTTGAGTCTGAGAAAGTGAATGAAACCTCACCGCCGCCCATAAGCCTACGAACGTCACTAGCTACATTCTGCCAAGCCACTACACCTGTGCTACTGTTGTTGTTCGTAGCAGTTCCCAACATACCGTAATAGTTGTACCCTACGCCCCTTACTTTACCATCGTTGTCCAGTACAAGAGTATAGTAGTAACCCATAGCTACTTGCCTAACGTTGGTTGTGGCAAGCCTTGGAGTGTAGTTTATACTTCCAGATACATACCCCATCCCTAACTGCGCATAGTCATCGTTTCCGAATGTGTACAGCTTTGAATCGTTTGTTATCACGCCTGAGAAGTAGCCGCCGCAGACGACAGAGCGGCAGTTATCCATAATCTTGTGCGGAACTCCATAGAAGTTGTTTGTACCATTTCCTAGACTTCTACCTGTCTGCCCGTGGTAGTTATACCCCGTACCCCACACAGAACCGTCAGTTTTCAGGAATAGCGAGTGGTATATGCCGCCATCTGCCTGTCGAACGTCATCCATTACAAATGTGAACGAAAGCTTATTGCTTGAGTTATTAATCCCCAAACCACCGTACCCATTGTACCCTGTTGCGTATAGCTTATTTTGTTGGTTTATGATAAACGAGTGGGTGTATCCTGCCCCTACCCTCCGAATACCCGTTGCGACCTTCTGAGGGGTGTATGTGTCTGAAGTACCACCATTGCCTAACTCCCCGTGAGCGTTGTACCCGAATGTGTGTACATCACCGTTGTTCTTTAGGGCAACGGTGTGCAGGTAGCCACAAGCGACTTCTTTAACATCTGACATGACCTTTACAGGCGTATAATTAGAGTTATTGTTCCTCCAACCTCTGGCATCCCCTAACTGCCCATAGTAACCGTATCCGAACGTATACAAGTCGCCGTTCATTAGAAGTACTGCTGTATGGTAGTACCCTTCAGCGACCATCTTCACGTTGGACAGTGAAGTTAATCTTGTCTGCGTAGGGTAGACGGAAGAACTACTGAATCCTAGCTGACCGTGGCTGTTATACCCGAAGGTATAAACATCACCGTTGTTCTTGATATACGATGAATGGAAAGCCGACTGTGTACTCATTATTTAACCTCCCATGACTTCCTATTAAGCAGGGTCTCCTACGACTCTGACATCGAAGAAGCCGCCGCCAATGGCTTTTCTTGAAGTGCTTATTCTTACGTAAAACGTAGCTTGTTCACTGTGCTCAAGAGAACCTAATTCCAGCATATGCGTTGGTGTGAACGGTTTGTCTGTCAGGCTCAACTGCACTTCTTCGTCTACGGGGTCTAAGTCCTTCTGTGCCGTGGTCAGTATAATATTCTTGACCTTGTACCCTACCGTATTCTTTAGGAATATCTTGAAAGTACCTGAGGTGTTACCCGCCACGACAGTACCGACTTCAAGATAACGAAGAACCTCTCCGATATCGGTAGAGTAGAATTGGTTACTCTCAGAGACAAACATCAGCCCTGCGTATTCAATCAAAGGATTAGTCACCCAACTAGACGTGACTCCCATGTCGTCTTCCATGACAATCTTTACCTCATGCACGTTACCCAAAATAATTGATTCTTTTGGCAGTCTATACTGGACATTGATTGGTGTTGGGAGGTATTGAGTCATTGTCCCAAGTGTAGGAGGGTGCACTTGATTCCCGTTCACTAGAATCTTGTACCTTACAGCATCTCCGTCACGGTCAGTAATATTGGCATATAACATCTGCCCCCTGACCGATGCTTCTTCAGCTTTGGCTTCTGCGTTGAACTTCTTGATCGTAAAGGATTTTGTCACAGTAGAGCCAAACTCATCCACGACATTGACCGTTACTGAGTTGTCTCCAATAGAGAGTCTGCTGTTCCTAATGGTGTGGACATAAGTGTAAGGAGTCTTGAGGTTTTCTGTGAACCCTGACTCTGGATATTCAGCCGCCCCGTTTATCAAAATCCGGAACTTTGTCATATCCCTCTCAGCGTCAAACACAGCAACCTCCAGGGTCACATTTTCCTTGTGGCAAGTCAGAGTCGAAGCCGTCAGGTTAAGGTTAGTATCTGTGTTTACCTTGGCGATGTTTAATACAAAAACAGAAATGCTCCCGCTAGAATCAAGTGCTTCTACGGTCACGGTGTTGATTCCGATTTCTAAATCTTTGTTCATTAGTAGATGATTTACTGCGATTGGAGAAGGCAGTGTAGTTACCGATACCTTTTCCACACCATTCACGAAGACTTTATAAGACATTGGCTTATTGTCGATATGGGATATACTACCTGTAAGAGTATAGTCTTGCCTAGCCACAGTAGCAGGAGTTACCTTCATGTCGTTGAAATATGGCTTCCTGTTTCCAATTTTCAGTTGGGTCAGAGCGTACTGGTAGCCGTTAGCCGTTACAAACGTTTCCCCGTCATAGTTATAACTTGAAGCGTTGAAGTAGCTGTTAACGTTATTTGCAATCGGGTAGGCATTAGCTAAATGCCCATCTCTAACACCAAATGCTCCTACGTGCGCCCCTGTTGAGGTAGGAAGAAACACATAGTCATCTGTCACCGCAAAGCTACCTAGATTGTTTGGGTAATACCAAGGAATATCTGTAACGAACTCAGGTACAACATTGTTCATATCGAGTTTAATCCTGTACAGCTTGGCGATACTCCCCGCAGATTGGTAGTTAGCTAATACGTATGCGTACCCGTCATTTGTCTGCTTATTGAAGGCAAACTTTACGCCCGCCCAACTATTTAACGTATCGCCACTAGCTACCTTATTAGCGATGGTATACGACTTAACAAGGGAAACACTCCAAGACATGCCGCTCTTATTGATTAGGTACTTGTGCATCGTGAACGGGTCTTCATTATGGACGGCGTAGATGTGTCCATTAAAGGGATTGTAATCAAAGCAGTCAGGGTGAGATGTGGTTTGTTGCCACCCCGTTACTTGGTAAGACCTTACGCTCTGAACAGCGCCACGGATGTTGGTAGCCCTAGTCATATGCCAGATATCATTACCGCCGTGACCCGTATCCCCGATCACGTCCAGCGTATTGTCAATCTGAACCAATTGCATATTGTACGTATACCAAGCAGGGATACTCCCCACACTTTTTATAGAGCTGTCAAACCCCTTGCTTAGAACGTCTCCGTAGAACTCCACTTGCTGAATCGTTTGGTCTTTACTTGCCCCCTTCCTAACAAGGGTTACACTCTTTCCATACCAATTACCATTTAACGTAGTGTAAGTCCCTGTAATAGTGATGTTGTCCGCTACCCTGAGGTTATCTATATATATGGAAGTATTATACATAGGGAAGTTTACGTGAGACCTGAACTTCAGTTGAGTAAACCTAATTGGCGTGTCCCACTGGAACATGAAACCTGCGTACAGGTCTCCGTTGTCGTCAAACGGGTAAGAGGTACTTCCAGTCATTAAAGCGGTAGGATTCCACCCACTGTACCCACTGGCAAATGCATAGTCGTACTGAGGGGCAACATTCTCAATAGAATCCGTGTACCATTGCCCGATAATTCCATTACCTGCGGGCAGTCCTTCTGGCGTGGTCATTGCTAACGAGACTTCTGCCGCAGATAACTTTCTGTTCCAAATACGAAAATTGCGTATATAGCCATTAAACAAGTAACCACCACTTGCCCCAAAGCCACCAATCCAAGCAACATTAGTGACTGAACGGTTAGCGTTGGATGCGTTTCGGTTGGATATGACTTGCTTCACTCCGTCGATGTATAGTTCCACGTTCGTTGGGTCGGGTACTCCATTGTAGAATACTCCCGCTACGTGTACCCATCTGTTGGCCAGGGAAGCGCTAGGGATTCCCAATACATCGCTGTTGTTTGTGTTAAATCCAAAACCGCCACCAGAAAAATAGAGGTCATAGTTACTCCAGCCAAACGGCATAACGCCTTCTACTCCACGCCAGTACATCCAAAATTCAACTGTGTTTTGCGCCCCCGCCGCCAGGTTAACCCCTGTCGCATCAATCTGGACACGTTGACCTTTTAGATTAGCCATTATATTGACCTCTCTTCCTACAGGGCATTGCCTGTCACTTTAATCTTGAAGTTGCCGCCGCCAACCGCATCATCGTTCATAGTCAATCGAACGTAAAACTTCAGTGTGTCTCCTGTGTCGTATGAGTCAGGGTAAAGAAGCTCACTCTCAGGAGAAAACGGTGCATTACTTCGGCTTATTTCAACTTTCTCTGATACAGGATCAAGGTCTCCTTGAATGGGTGTCAGCTTAATGTTCTTCACAGGATATCCCAAGGTGTTCTCTACAGTAATTTCATAGATTCCTGACTGCTCTCTTGCGTAAAGAACTCCAACGTTCAGGTACTTAAGAAGAGTACCGAAGTCGGTCGTGTAGAAGTTACTTTCCGTGTCTTTAAACATCAATCCGCTGTACCCTAGTGCTCCTGTGCTTGCCCACATGTCTGTGTCGCCCGCCGAATCAACCACCTCCACAACAACCGTGTTGGATTGATTAGTGATTACTTCTTTCTTGGGTAATGTGTACATAATTGACGTTGGAGAAGGGAAGGGAATGGAGTACCCTGATTCTGGAAGCACCTGCTTCCCATTCAGTAACACTCTGAATCTTACTTGGTCTCCGTCAGGGTCATTAAAGTCCATGTATAGCGTGTTACCTTTCATGACTACATCGACTACTGGCTTCTTGTTAAGTTTTGTGATTGTGCTTTGACCGGACACTACGGTAGTGTTGGTCTTAAAGTTATCTTTCACTTCAATCTTGACTTCGTTAGCACCCATGTTTAATTGGTCAGACCTGAACGAACGTCTGACAATAAGCGGGGAGTTGTACCCCGATACTGTCCAATCGTCCAGAGGAACGTCGTTCAATAGAACCCTGTAAGTCATTAAGTCTGTTGGTTCATCCGTCACTATGGCTTCAAAAACAACGTTCTCTTTGTGGGTAGTGGCACTGGATACGGAAGTCACTATACTAGGCTGGTCATTGGTTACGGTGATAGTAAATACCTTTCTGTTTATGCCGCCGTAGTTATCCTTCAACTCTAAGGTGAATGGGTTCCCCCCAATGTTCATGAGTGAGATTGGAACTGTCACACTATTATTAGTCACTGGAAGTGGTAGTAAAGGTGCAAAGGGATTTAGCTCAGTCCCGTTTATTAAGGCACGGAACGTCGCAGAAGTGGTACTTCCCCTTGAGTCACTAGTAATATCGAACATTATGGCAAGGTCGTTCGCGTGAGCCGTAGTAGGGATGAGTGTATTAGCCACGTCTAGAGTCGTGAGGAATAGTGTCTTGAGTGTAGTCCCGAAGGTAAAGTAGTAAGCTATGCCGGGTTGTGTAGGGTTAGGCTGAATACATCCCACAGCCCCGTTTATTGCTGTTACTCCGAACGAGGGTAGGTTGGAGTATGTCATCTTGCTTCCTACGAGTGCCCCTGTATTCACATCAAAGCAACCAAGGAGACCATCGGTTTCGTTTGAGCCTGAACCCCAATAAGCCTTGTCTCCCGCAACGTACAGACCGCTCCCTGTATAGCTTGAGTCTAACGAGTAACCGCTACCTGCGATGGTGCATGTTCTTACCATAGCCGCTGTCTTGTTGTTTAAGTCCCACTTATAAAGACCATAATCGTTCCTGTTCCAGAACCATACGTACTGCCCGCCATCCCAACCACCACGACCATAACTAGCCATAGATGTGGGGGCGTTGTACTGAACACGGTTAACAACTGTTTGGTCACTCTGTCTAATAGTCCACATAAACAAAAGGTTGTGGCTACTCGACCACCCAACAATGTAGTCCTGACCAACCTCGGTGAATACGGCGTATCCGTAAGGGACAGAACTTCCATTTCTACAGATGTACGAAATATAACTGTCATCGCTGACCCAATTTCGGCTTCTGACATATGAACCGATAGTCCCGTCAGAGTTTTTATTGTAAACATATACAGTGTTCAAGTTTTGGTATGCAACGTATATGTATTTATCTCCAACCATAACGTCAGCAATGTTCCCCACAAGTGTTTGGGAATCAGCCTGACCTGTAAAAGCTAAGTCACCAATTTGATATGGCATGAACGTTCCTCCTTATATAAAAAAAGACTGTCTTAGGAAGACAGTCCGAAATTGACTTCGCCGCCCACACCTTTTCTGAGTGGTGCTTTGAGTTCTGTAGCAATGCGATTATTCTTCTTAATCAGGAGCACACCGTCCATCTTTTGGTCTGCGACTAGCCAGAAGTTAATGTGTATTGGCTGACCGAATGGGATTTTACAAGTAGCCTTGAACTGGAATGTTACTCCGTCAATTTCAATAACAGACTTATACCCGAAGTTATATTGAGTTATAGTAGTATCAGCGATTGTGCCGCCCCGACCACTTGCAAAGTTTACAGTTGATTCAGCATCTTTGTAGGTGATGACATCACTAAACTTTCCTGAGTGACCCGTAAGGTTATACCCCTTGTCTCCGTCCTTGTAAATAACTTCTATGCCGATGCCGCCAAGGTTGAATACCCCGTCCCTCTCGAAGAAAAACTTGCTACCATGACCCATGACACCAAATCGAACCAGCCTGTCCCGTTGAATATCGTAGAAGCTGTTTTCTTCTTTTGTGTCAAAGTTAAATTCGGATAGGTAAGTACCGTCATCGTACTCACCCACCCATATAAAGTCTTGTCCTACAGGAGAGACCCCGTTGTGCTCATTGAAAATCGAAAGCATGATACAATTTCCTCCTTCATTGTATTGAAGTCAATTTCTTACACGTACTGGTAGGACACACGTGTCAGGAATGTTACCAAACCTGCTGTAGCCGTTGGTGGTACGTTTGCACGAAGAGTGACCTTCGAAAAATTTGCGGTTGTGTTAGCTGTATTAACGTTTCCGTCATTAGCTGGCCCTTTGATTGTTTTCGCAGGAGTGTCGGACTTCGTAGCACGGATATCTTTTGTAACCGTCCCACCTACAGCCGTAAACGATGATTCGGATAGCGAGTCAACTTTAACCTCAATCCAAGTGTTGGTAACAAGTTCGCCTGTGTTACCGCCCGAACTATCCTTAGTTGTAAGTGTGCAGTTCTGCATGTCGGAGACTGCCGTCGAACCGCCACGGTTATTCCAAATCAGTACCGTAAAGGTAGTGGACAACGAACCTGCGTCAACCGTACCGATATCCCACTGAGTTACTTGCGAAGAGTTATCGGATGTATACCAAGAAACTATTGGTGCTGGCATTGTATTTCCTCCCTTAATTGCTTAGTTTTAGAATTGTTCTTATCAAGCTATAAACAATATAAGTTGGGCAGGTGAAACCTTAACAATTGCCTTGTAAAGTATCACTTCTATATTGGTCGTTTTATAGCCAAGTATGATGCAAATAAAAAGACCCCGATTAAGGGGGTCTAAATACTAGAGAATTTTCCTGTACTTGACGTACAGAACATCAGGGATTCCGTCAGTAACCTTGAGAGTTTCAGGTGCGAAGTTGACACCACGGACTGCTCCGTTACCGTCTAAAAGGTAATCAAAGTTGATGCTAGGTGCTTGTACTTGACCGTTAATGAACAGAAGGACAGTCTTGGGTTTAGCCAAACCGTTTACGAAAACGTACTCAGTCTCGCCACCCGTCGCTTCAAACACTTCTTCTTCATCCTCAGTTTCAAGTTTCACCAAGCGGTCGTTTTGAGCCTTAAACTCAGCATCAGCGACAGTCTCAAGGTTAACAATACGCCCCTCAGCAGTGCCGAAGTCTCCTGCTTTAAAGTAACCATTAGACGAGTCAGCGTCACGGTCAGCAATACCAGCAGTCAGTGATTCAACGTCAACCACACGCTGTGCAAGGTCAGCTAGGACAGCTTGTACATTAGCGCCATCGTAGTTAGGGTCAACGACTACACCGACAAGGCTTGCGCCTTTAGTCGCCGCTGTGGATGCCAAGTCGTTACGGATAGCTGTATCAGCATCGTTACGTGCTTGAATCTCGTTGGCAATTTGTTGTACGATGTTAGTCGCAAGATTAGCATTACCATCATTGTCCAGTGTTCCAGAGCCGCCGTAAATATCCTTCATCAACTGGTTAAGGTTCATGTAGGCTTTAGCGTCAACAGCATCGGCTACAAGACCTGCTCCGCCGCTAACAATAGCGTCAACAGGGATTACAGACAAGTTAGTACGAGTGATGTACTTGTAATCGATTGTTACAGCTTCAACGAACGTGTAAGGGGCTTCTGCTCCTGCGACCTCACTGAAGAAGTCGAGGTAGAACTCTCCTGCATCCTCACGAACTTTAGCGTAAACGCGATCGCCGTCCTCATCAATGAACGGGAAGTCTTGCGTCCCATTCTTACGTATTTGGAGTTCCCTACCGATCACAGTTCCTTCGGTGTTGGAATCTACCGCTACGACAGTGTTCAGAATGTCAGACGTGATTGTGATGGAGTTGAGACCCGCACCTACTGTAACATCATTCTTTTGAACGAACACGTCGATTTTGGTATCTTCAAGGGATTCACGGTGAGCGTGGAAATCAATATCCAAGTACTTCTCATTGATTTTGTTGGCAACATCGAAGTGGTTGTTACGCATCAACTTGTTGTTCAACTGCTCTCCACGGAATCTTGCAATACCTCTAGTTCCTGCCATATCTTTCACCTCTCTTATTATCATTTTGCGGTGTCTTCCTTTACCGCAGATACATTATAAGCAAGTAATCCCACATTTTATTGATAGATGGTAGACTAAGGTACTACCTCAGCCGAATCACTAGTTCTATAGTGACGCCTTCAATGCCTTCGCCCCGTTCGACCACGTTAACGCGAAAATGGTCATCCTTGTTAATTCGAGGAACGGATACAGCATAAGGTCTACTTGAGGTGCGACTAGAACGCTCATCCCCATCCACAACAAGGTTGGTATGGAAAATTGTCTCCCACACAGGGGTTGCGCTGTCGTAGCTTTCCTGAGAACACTTTTCAATCTGGAATGCCGTGTCCGCTATACCTTCACGTGATGTAGAAGCATAAACCTCAGTGATATCTCCCTCATACGGGAATCTCATGACCAGCTTGGCTATGCCATCGAATACCCGACTTAGGACGAACACCATGGTCTTTGATTCTGCCCGCTGCTCAATAGAATCGAGACGCTCGTCAAGGCTATTGAAGGGACTATGTCCGTCCTTGTATTGCCTAGCCTTATGTACCTCTTTTTCCAGATCCAAGAACCTGAGTCCATCAATGTTGTCATTTCCTTGGCGGTATTCCGATTTCCAAGTCCTAATAAGGATTTCATCGCCAACCTGTAGCTGTACAGTCTGTCCAGCATACGGCGTGTCTACTTGATACTTGCCTAGATCCAGGCGGATAGTTGTCGAGTCAATCTCTTCGTAGCCGCCGCCTTCCAGCAAGTGTGCGCCGTTAAAGTAAACATCCAACTGCTTTGTACCCATCCGGTATTCATGGTCAAGGTGAAGAAACAGCCCACGCTCTAACGCAAGGTACTGCTCGTCTACAATGATTTCCTGTTCGTCCCAATACTGAAACTCCCCACCACCATAGCGCCGAAGGGTCATCTTAGTTCCTGCCATTCACGTCACCTCCTTACGTATGGTTAATGTCCAGAATAAAGTGTAGAGGTTTAATCTGGAAACGGTCTTCCATCTTCTCGACTTTCATCCAGAACTTTCGTTCCCCAAGAGGTGGCAAACTGTCCATGTCCAGAAGCTTTGAGAAATCCCCTGTCGGAATATCTGCTCCATCATCATGGCAAATATCTGCCCACTCGTATCCAAACGTCTCCATATACTTTAGGATGCCAAGGGATATAGTATGTGCAGGCTTCTCCTTGGAAGGGTTCTGTAGTACCATCTGAACAAGAATCTGATTGTCGTACATAGTTCCAAGATACGTATCGTTCTCCTTGTTAAGTTCTTTACCATTCCAGACGACCTTCAGTTCTGTACCGAACAGGTAAATGTCGCCACCATAGATATCAAAAGCACCAAGGCTGGACAGGAGCGTCCCTTGCGTATCATAGACTCTAATAATGCCGTTGTACGGGACAGTGGGTAGTTCAATCTCGCACCCCGTCCAGTTGGGTTCGACTACAGCCGAAGCCACCGAATTACCATCAGGGTCACAGAGGTAAACGGAGTACCCCATTGGTAGATTACCTACTGTAATCTTGTCACTCTTGCAAACTATGACTCTATCGAGGTTCAGGGTATCAAAGTTCGTCTCTTCACGGTTCTTTAGGATTACTCCCATCTTCTCAGCTACCATAGGAGCGGTGTCGAATATCTCCCACCCACTACCTCGGTCTGCATAGAACGTCCATTTATTCCCTTTTTTCAGTGCCCGCCATTTGCTGTACTCTCTGGTGGTCGTGTCTATACTTTCAAGAAACTCCAAGCGGTGGTATCCATCCTGCCAGATGATAATACCGCCTTCATCGAGAAGTTCCGTGGGTACATAGTCTGCTGTCACTTCCATTAAAACGGTCTGCTCTTCAGGAACGTCAAACATGATAGAAGTGTCGTTGTCTGTGTGCGGCATAATGACCTGACCCAAAGTATTGTCGATTGAAATAGCATCACTAGGTGAAAGGGTATAGCGGGAATGAATACTCCCGCTATCGAACCTATCATCGAAGATCAAGCCACTCGACTTTTTATAGATTCCCAATTATTATCACCTACCTTGTTTTCTTCCAGTTCCAGATACTCCACGAAGCGATCTTTCCGAGAATGAGCCAAATGCGAGGTTTTTTCGGTTCTTCCGGAGTCTTCAGGATGCCGCCCTCCGCTCTCTCAATCGTCGTCTCAATTTCACGTTTAGGTCGTGTTGCGCCTTCCGCTTGATTAATATCGACTTCAAAGACACGCTTAGGTCTGTCGGCTTCTTCTGACATCTCAATACCTACCTCCACAGCCCTGGTTGGTCTAGTGGCGTCTTCAGGTTCAGCGATGTGTGTCTCGATAGGTTCACGGTTATTCACAGATTCAGTGTCGTCATGAATATCGGTCACAAGCCGTTTCCTCTTCCGTGTGGCAGAATCGAGTTCATCAATGACCGATTCGTTTTGATACGAACTGTAGTCAGCGAGTTCTTCTTCCTGAACAACTGGGTTTATCTCCTTGCCGCTCGTAGCTTGCTCAGATCCATGGACGATGGCTTCAGCATTGGTTGTTAACGTTGCTGTCTCCATTTCGGAGATCGTTCCGACTTTACTGCTATCATCAAGATAAGCCGACTCCCCCCCAGAAATAACCCCTTCTGTAGAGCCGTCAAAGTAATCTGCGGATTCTAACCCCAGAACGACAGCTTCCTCTGAAGTAAAGGATGTTGCCCCTTCAATCTCAGACAGCACTGCATCTGCAGACTTGTTCTGCGTTGCCCCTTCCAGTTTGGTCTCTTCCATCTCGTACTCTCTGTCACCGTAGGTTACTAATTCCAGTTCGTGTAAAACGGACTCTCTTGGCGCATCGCTCTGCCAAGCACCTTCAATTTCATGGAGGATCGATGGAGAGTTTCCGTCACTAATTCGAGCGCCTTCGATTTCATGGGTCACGCCTTCTTTGTCCGCCCGCTGTTCAGCTAACTCAATGCCGAACCATACTCCGTCTCTGCCTGTTTCATTGACTGCAGTCTCCGGTTTGTGCTCATAGCCGACCTGCTTGGCATCTGACTGCTCTGCTGTCACCGTCTCCTGCATGACACCTTCAGCATTGGTCATATGGTCAGCCGTTTCCGGTCTTTCCATCACCCCGTCATACTTCATGCCCACCGAACCTGTCTCAATCCCTACGACTACGCCTTCAGCGGTTGGGTCGGATACTGCTGTCTCAGGGAAATGTACTACGCCGTCCTTGGTAATGTCGGACTCTGCGGCAGTCAACGTGTTCGGTCTCAGCCCTTCTCCGAATGTGGTCTGCTCTGCCGATTCAATCGTCTGCATAATGCCGATGAGCTTGTTCGCTTCAGAGATAGCCCGACCAATCTCAGACACGTCTGCTGTCCGGTGGAAGTCGAATAAAGATGCTCCTGACATTTCCTGCGGCATCGTTCCTTCCGGTTCGTTGATGTACAGTCCAGTAGAAGGATTTTCTACAGCAAGTTCTGCCCCTTTGTTATGCTCTGCCTGTACTTCATCCTGATTGATGGCGACGACTGTCACACCTGCGCCCGCCTGTTTCATTCTTTCAATCACAGCTTGTGTGATGGCAGGGAAGTCGGCTTGAGTAAAGCCTTGAGTGATGCTGTCTTGGATGATGTTCTCCATGCCAGCTTCGATTAAATCGACAGCTTTCGAGCCATACATAATCTCCATGAGACGTACAGCCTTAAGAATCTCAGGAGATTCTGCAATCACGCCCTGTATCTGCTCGAACGTAACCAAGGATTGGACTTCGGCTTGCATATGCTCCGTGACTTCTGCTTCCGTCATCTCTTCTACTTCTGCATCCGTCCGATCGCTGATATTATCTGCGCCCATGAATCTATCTACCAGCGGGTCGCCGCCCACATAAATCTCAGCGTTGGTCACAATCTGGATATCACTATTGCTACTTATAAAGTATTCGGCATCTGATGCTTTCCCTACGTCAGCGGCGTACTCCTGATTGACTACTGCCTGTGAAGAGAACTCTATTCTACCTTTCGCTTCAGAGTCGCTAGAAGCGTCTGTAAGACTCTCATTTCCCCAAGCGTCCGAAGTGTACTCTGCCGACTCAAGACGATTCTCAGCGCCGTTTGAAATGCTCTCTACCCCTGTAAAGAAAGAGATTATACCGCCCTTGTTGAAGTAATAAGATTGCTCTAATCCATCTATTCTTGCATCGTAGTCCATCTCTACCTTGCCACTCTCCAATGCGGGGATGACTCCGCCTTCCTGCCGAGTGTCAGCAGTGCTTGTCCGGTCAATTGTCAGAAACGAACCTGGCTGGCTGTAAGTTACTTCAATGGTCTCAAACTGCCCGTCCCGCCTTGTCTCATACGTAAGGAACTCCTGAAGTTCTGCTGTTACCCTTTTGTCCACGGTCCGCGTGGTTTCGATTCTAGCATCCTTGACATGCTTGGTAGCTTGACTGGATGACGCAATGATGTAAACATCCTCACGGGTTGTCGATTCGGTATACAAGTCAAGGTGTGCAGGCTCATGAACCAACGTCTCGTAGGCAATGCTCTCATGTAAATTAGAATCGTGTACGGTCTCGCCTTGAGTGAGCACCCCATCAATACCCCCTTCATGTACGGGGTGAATGAGGTCGCCTGTCATCGTATCCTGCTGGCTGGCTTGCATGATCGTATCTGTCTGCACGAACTCCTGCACGTCAACATTCTGATAGGTGTACACTTGGGTAAAAGTCTCAAGGTGAGTATCCTTACATGTATCTACTATGATAAATTCACTCAGCATCGTCGGGTCATGGTAAACCGTTTCTGCTACAATGCTCTCGTTTACCTCTGCATCCCCGCCGCCGTAAGTATCTGTCAGCGTAGTTAGCGTCAGGTCTGCTTCATTCTGCTTCTCTGCATAAATATACGCTACGTCTTGTGCATCAAAAGCCATGTCGGATACTGCGTTCTCTGTCTGTGACAGAAATGCGTCCTCCGTGACTTCCAGCCGCCGTGCTTCTTCGATATTTTCAAGAGGTCCCTCATGCCTTGTATCAGCCAATTCGTACCCTTTAAGGGAAGAATCCTTGGTACTAATCTCAGCAAGTTCGTAACCGAACTCCTTACTTTCACTCACAATGATTGCATACTCAACCGGATAGGATTCCCCGTCTGCCCTGTACATACCAACCTCTGCTGACTTGAAACGGGCAGTTTCTCCTTGCATCGTGATGTAAGGGTCATGGGTAGCAGTGCTCAGTAAAGCAATCTCCCCGTCCAAGATGTTTCTTACAATGTTCGACAAAACCGCCCGACCTTTTTCCGCATTAAGGCGAACCCCATTCTCAGCCGTGTCGAAGCCTGACATTTGAGCGTCCGCTGATATTCCTGAGGTATTGGACTCCAAGGCATGAATAACACTCTGCTTGTTAGATAGTGAAATGGATACTCTGTTCCCTTCCTCAATGGAGACCTTCACGTCATAAAGATCACCGGAGGATAATTCGTCAAGAAGTGCCAGATGGTCTGTTCTACTGCCTTCTCTCACCGCCGCACCTTCAGCATCAAGTACCTGCTCTAGCCTGCGTACGCTCTGTTGCTCTCCAGTTGTTACGTCCGTGACTGTTTCGCCGTTAAAATACTTATGTATGCCCGACAAATACGATACGATAGATGCGACTACAGTCTCCACCTCAAAACCGTCATACTGAGTGACGTACTCAGCACTCTCTAGCCGCCCGAATAATCCAGTAGCCGAGTGAGGCACTTTATTTGCGCCCTTCATGGTATCTTCAATCAGTGTTCGATAGGTACTGTTAACGGGAGCGGTCAGGTGATATTGATTGTTTGCATTGATAATCTGCTCAAACCCAATTGTCAGTTCATAGCCCTTTTTAGAAAAAAGGGCGGTGAAGCTGATCAGGTAAGATTTCTTACCGTTCATCATTCACCGCCAACCTCCCTTGCTATTTATTAAGAGTTCTTCTTCAACGTTTCTTTCAGGATGCCGAGACCAATTGGGGCAAACGGCGACATGTTAGCCAATGTGAACGGACTGACAGGTGTGTCTGCCAACGTGTAGCGGTAAAGTTGCTTGTACTCGTAAGTAGCAAGGACTTCCGATTCAGACACAGGTTCTTTTCCGTCAAGGAAGTTGATTGTCTTCGTCTCGATATCAACTGTGTAGTCTGTGCCGAGCACTTGGTCTACGCAATCCACCTGAACTTCCAACTTAAACGGAGTTCCGTCATCCTTCAGAGAAGGCGAGTGCGCCATATGGAAGACTTTGTTTACGCCTGTGCCCTTGCCCACTTCTTCATGGTCGGATGTCTCCACTACTTCAAGTTCATCGAGTTGGGAAATGTTCTTAGGGTGTACGGCGTAACATTCATCCAGCTTACCTACAAAACCATCATTCGGGTGAACAATGTACATCGGGGAGATGTGATACTTACCACTATAAACCGATGGATTAAATCGGGACTCACCCGCATCAACGTTCTTATCGTGCGTTATGAACGCGAGGTAATGCTGTTGGTAGTATGTACCACCGATGGACTGTTGAAGCTGTACACCACGGTTTCCGTTGGATGTGTTGTTACCGTAGTCGACGTAAATCGCACCCAACTTCATGTCTTTCTTCCATACAACTTCGTCTGCTTCCCGACAACCAGAGATAATGACATTGTTTTTGCGAGGGGACTTACCAAGAGTCGTTAGCCGCCCGATGTACAATGGAGCGAAGTAAGTATTCTCAGCGCCCGGAGTAGGATCTGGACGGAAAAACATTACGATTCGGTCTTTGGTTACATTCCCCCAGTAGTACATCGTACTATCACGTTGCCATCCTCTATCAAAGTTCTGCAACGGAGTGAAGGACAGAGCCGTTGGCAGGGATGGATAGATGTAATAAATGGATGAGTAAACAGCATTCATTAGATCATTCGGTTTATCGGGGTCAAAGTTCTTGACTGTGATGTCACCGTAATTCAGCGTTTGGTTTCCAGTGGCATTCAGAATTCTGATGTAGGATGCATGTAATTCTGCTCCTGCGTCTGGTGCTTTGCCAACGAACGTTACACTATTATTAGTGTAGTCAACTGTGTATAACGTTGAATCCTGTTCAACCTGATTCACATAAACCCTTACAGTATCCGCTTTAATCGTCGCCACCGTTGGGATTTGGAACAACTTACGAGTTCCATCACCATCCGGTAAAATGGATTCAGGGTCTCCAACGACTACAGAACCGCTAACACCTTGTACGATTCGTTCGCCCCGCACATCATCGAATGTGAAGAAGTACATGCGCTTCACTGGCTGAGGTGCAATTGGAGATGGGGAGTAGTTTGCTGTAATTGCGTCAGTCGGCAATGGTGCGGACGTGAATGTGATGATACCGTTCGTTTCATCAAGAACGTAGTCTGTCGAAGCAACAGCGTTACCGTTCTTATAGACGATGACAGAATCTCTGAGTACAGGGAACACTTGGAAGTGGAACTTCGTGTTTAATGTCTCGTTTTCAATCAACGCACCAAGTACGGAGTTCTGAGAAATAAACTCTTGCTCGCCCAAGGTTGGATTGCTTTTCTTGCCGTATCCGTAAACCATGCCGAAGTTCCGCATTTGGTTGTCCGAGCCGAGAGACCGGAACAAGCGGACATCTGCGAACTTCTGACCGTCTTGAGATACGGAGCGGTACTTTATGAATGTATCCCATCCCTTGGAGTTAAACAGTGCTTCAAGGTCTTTAGGGAATAGCTGAATCGTGGAATCTCCATCAAACCAACTCACGATAAATCACCTCTCGTTTGGAATTACCCTGCTGGTTATCCTGACTAAATATACTTATTTAATAGGAATTAATGCCAGGGCTATATTGTTATGGGGTTGTAGGCTGTGTCGGTGTAGGTGTCGGAGTGACCTCCACGCCTTCATCATCTACAGTATTTAAGTACAATCCAATACCCGCTGGACGGTACTGAGTTCCCGGCTTACTTGTCAGTGGGGACACACCCTCAACCAAGAAGTAACGGAATACATCGAATTCATCTGGGCAGTGATCCTTCTTCACACGCAGTTTGTTTGCGTTAAAGGACAGCGCCGATAATGCGATGGTGTCTTTCAGTGCTCCCCGCACCCCTTCTTCTGGATGAACCACGTACAGCTTGGAAGTGTGAACCTTACCGCTGTATCGGGAAGGGTTAAAGGAATACTTGTAAAGAGGATTCTCAGCGTTGTTCCAAGCCCGCGGATAGTCTCGCTTGCCATCCTGCGAAGTACGCATTGGAGGGATGGCATTGGCTGGTGCGTTCCAAGACAGGTAGTACGCCTGATATCGAGCACCGAGTTTACCACGGCTGACCATAACGTTGTCCAATCCGTTCGCAGGATTCTTAGGGTAGGTTTTCATCAGCGGCATGATGTTCGGTTGTCTCTTCGTCGTATCATCGAAGTCGTACTCAGCGATAGCAGTCAACCCCGCTGAACCTGTCTGTGTCACGATAGGTACACTACCTGCGAACATTGCGTAGGCATCATCACCTTCTTCAATGGCATCCAGCTTACCGAAGTAGAGAGGAATGATTGGAACAAGGTTTCCTTCCGGTGCAGGTACGTTGTCACATTGGATGATGAAAAACAGACTATCTCCGTTCAAGTGACCTTTAATAGAGATTTCTGAGTCAGCCCACCAGTTCGTATTTTGAATCGCATAGTTGATATCGTCGTCGTGGTATTTTTCCAAAAGGTTGGTGCGAAGACCAGCTTGCATGATTGGAGATTGCATCCGATTCCCTTCAGCTTTAGATACAGTGAAGGTAGCCGTCGAGCCTGTGCCTACCCAACCTGCAGCTTCTACTTCGATATCCAGAGCCGCCCGTTTAAGGTCGCCCGAGTTAATCCAAGGCAGTGTTACGTCAGAGTAGTTAGGCATAAGTCCCGCCAAATTCTCGACCATATAGAAGTACAGAGTCTGAGGGGAACGATACTTACGGAACTCGTTTGTAGCCCATTCTGAGAACACCGCAAGTGTTGCAGGAGCCGGAGCTTTAGAATCAGGTGACTTGTTTAGCTTCCGAAGTTGACCAAGGTTCTGATTCCATGTACCAAGAACAGCAACGCCAAACATCTTATCCGTAGTGTTCTTGTAAATGAAGTGCTCCGCCACGTAGATTGGAATGTCGACCGTATCTTGACCAGTGTACGTGCTTCGCATAATACCTGCGTCAAAAACCACTTTCTTAAAGTTAGCGACTGTTTCCCATCCTTGAGTAGCAAGTAGGTCTCCTAACCGAGGTTGAATATCCTGTTCCGTTACTTTCGGGGTAAACGAAGCAGGAGTTGTGTCGATAAATGGCATTTAAATAGCACCCCTTCACTTATTAGCTTTATATAGCAAGTCCTGCTGTTACACAGGACAGTTTACCAGGTATTCCCAAGACGAACCCGACCCCGAACTGGAGGACATGACCACCTTTATTTGTGTTACGCCGCCAACAGGACTGTATTGGAATTGGAGTGAACCTCCGTTAGATACTTCCATGTTGGTGCTGGCAAGCAACTGGTTCTGATAGTAAACATCCATACGGTCAGCTACCCCATACATGTTGTAGGTGATAACGACTCGTCCAGACGAATTGCCCATCTCATGCAGTTTCTCCGTATAAGCCCCGCCGCCAGAATCGTTCAGCTTACCGCACTGCAATGTATTAGCCGGTGGGGGTGGTGGAGGTGGTGGGGGCACGTACTTGGCAGTTACCATTATGGTTGCCGTGGCCGTTGCCTGCTGACCTACTTCATTCCACACCGTAAGCTTGACCGAATACGTGCCGACATTGCTGAATGTAAACGTTGCATTATCGACTGTATACAAGCCCTTTTTCACGTCACTCGCCACTTCCCACTTGTAATTCGTAATAGGGGAGTGCTTGCTGTACAGCGATGTGAACTTGATCGACGTGTCCTCTTCTATGCTTGAGTAAGCAGGGTCGATTGACAGAATAAGAGCAGGAGGTTCAGGCGGTGAAGGAGGAATCTCAGGGAGAGTGTACCCCGCCTTTAGAATGCCGAGAGCGGCAGGTCTGTATGGCGTTGCAGGTCTCTTTGTCAGTGGCGAAATCCCTTCGACCAAGTAGTAAGAGTAAACCTCATACCTGTTCTCGTCGTCACAGTAATCTCTCACAGCCTTTAACTCGTCACCATTCATTATAGTTAAGGGCGAGGTTAAAATAACGTTGCGCAGTGTTCCGAACGTACCATCTTCAGGATGAACTAGAAGCGCACGGGATGAATGAGCTTTCCCGCTGTACCTTGATGGACTAAACTGGTACTTGTATTGCTCGTTCATGTAATCTTTCCAGGCCCTTGGGTGCTTATGATTGTCATCATCTTCCCTTAGCGGTGGCATAGAATTAGAAGGGACATTCCAAGACAGATAATGCGCTTGATACCTTGCACCGAACTTATTTCGCTTGACCATAATGGAGTCAATACCGTTACTTGGGTAGTACGGATACTCCTTCATAACAGGAAGTAGAACCTCTTGCTTGATGCTTGCATCGTCATAATCGAATTGACCGGACTGCTTGAGAGCGGCTTCTACGGTAGCCCCGTTCTTGTTGTATGCGGTCCCTGAGAATAAGGCAGACGGTGTGCCTTCTGCGTTCCGATTGGTCTCGATATGAATTTCAAGGAACATCCGACCGGATACCGGAGTGTAGCCACTCACTCCATCTCCACTCACTGCTTCAATGGTCACAGAGGACATGCCCTCAATTCCAGTGATATTGAACTGCCCCATCAACTGAGCATCGTTCCTGTTACTTGTCGGCTCTACCGCCCCGATGGTATTGAATTTCCCAATTTCCTGTCCTGCGATGGTCAGTGTGACAGCTTCGTCAGGCATGTCGCCATCCGTGTCACCCATTAGCCATACCTTTACATACGACCCTGCATTGACCATCGGTTTACCTGAGATAATGGTGGACGTTTTCGTTTGTTTCCGGTAGAAGTCAAACGTGATATCCCGATTAATAACCTCTTCAGTCAAACCGTTCACATCGAAGTCTCCCATGTAAAGAGGAATCGCAGGTACGGCGTTGTCATCCCAGACAGGAGCAGTGTCCGCAACGATAATCAGCATGAGCGACTTACCGTCCACGAATCCTTTGACGAACACCTTACTGTCGTCCCACCAGTTCGTAAATTTTACGTCAACGAAGGCAATTTTCTCTGTGTGCTCAAGCTGAGGGATTCTTGTACGGGACGTGACTATTGGCGACTGATACATCTGAGGGAAAGAATCAGTAATCCGTGACTGAAGAGCGTTTGTATTGTCGTCCAGACCCCACATGCTTGTCTGAACCTCAACATCCAAAGCCACCCGTTTCAATTCATTGACGTTCTCCCACCCAACCAACATCTTCCCGTTTCCAATCCACTTCTCAAGCTGGTAGAAGTAAAGCGTATGCCGCTCAAAGAGGGCCTCTTCGTTAGCTTTCTGAATTGCCCAAGAAAATACGCCGCTGTCCTGCGGTGTCAACTGAGTACCGTAATCGGCATTTTTGTCATAGATTGCGAATGGTACTTTACAGTCCGTCCGTCCGATCTGCTCATTAATGTGAGCCAGCATCGCCATGCCGAACAGGTTTCCGGATATATTTTTGACGACGATGTGCTTGGTCACATAAAAGTCGAAGGTGTCCGCTGACCCGACTGTACTGTAGTAAATCGCTACCTGGCCGGATACCCCTGCTTCAAAAGTAATCGTGGTGGTTTCATCAGTGTTCTTGACCGCCGTGTAATAGGATGTTGGAGCAATCTCCCCATCAAGGTAGATGTAGTAATCATCGTTAAGTACCTTCGGCAAGTCTATTTCAGGGTTAGCCAACGGAAGGTAGAAACGCTTGATTGTTGGCTTGGTCAGCTTGTTAGAGTAGGCTACTTTAGTAAACTCTGTTACCTTTGACCAGCCGTTGGTTGTCATAATTCCAGCAAGTCCTTCTAGCAGGAACTCTTCGTTTATGGTCGTGTCGAGCCACGGCGTTGGCTGATATGACGTATCTGCCATTTCATCACCTCCTTTCTATTTGAGAGTTTGGTAGTTTGCCCATACTACCTTAGGCTTGCCGCCTTCATTAAAGAACTCAAAGTGAAGTTGCGTTCCCTGTTTACACGGGATAATCGCCGTCAGGTACATACCCTCCGGTAAATCCTTCGTGTAAATGTTCTTACATACCAGCCGTTCCCCTACGTACAAATTCCAATAGTCTCTTGCTTCATAGTTGGATACGCCGACTGCAACGGAAAGCAGCTCACAATCCTCTTGAATGGTCAGCTTGTGTTCAACTTTGCCCGACATTTGGGACTCTATCATAATCCCTTCAATGTACGGGTTCGTTTTGGTAGGCATAAAAGGAGGGTCGAGTCTACCGCCTACCAAATAACTTGCAAAATTTGCTCCGCTAGACATTCACTACACCGCCTTAATATATTCGAGCTCCAGATTCTTAAATAATCCGTTCTCTCTAATAATAGTCGCTCTAACTGTGCTGAAAGATGCGATATCCGTTTCCTCTTCTAATTCCTCATTGACCAAGGCAGGATATGTAATCTCTATCAGGAAGCCTTCCACAATTAAATTTGCATCCCTCTCAAGGGTCAGAACTTCGATTACACCGTTATCGTATGTGTATACCACAGAGGTTACAAGAGCAGTATAACCTGCCAATTCTCTGCGGGCTTCCACGTTAATTACATTCGGTTCTTCAAGTGCATCCATGACAGTTAAATCATCGCCGCCAGTGTACAGACCGGACTTCTTCATCTCCCTACGGATTAAATCGAGTATGGGATAGATTTCATTCGCGTTTACAAAGTTCCTAGTGTCCATAGCATACACCTCACCTTCCATAGCATTATAAGAAAAAGCAGGGAACAATTAGCGCCTTAAGCGTAAGTGCTCCCTGCCTATGTGGTTATCCTACTTCTGATATAGACTGCCACGTCAACTCTAGGTAGTTGACGATGCCATCGCTGTTACCGACGATTCTGTTCCCTTTAACCAAGAAGTAATTGGCAGTGAACGTCTTGGAATCGTATACGTAGACAGAGTCCAGCAGTTCGATTAACGGATTACCTTTGACTACGACGTTCTTCGTTCTTGCCTGACGTTTGTAATCGAAGAAAATCTTATTGGCTACATCCTCCTTCAAGTCTCTCATGGAGTTTCCGTCGATCTCTTCAATCCAATCCAACTGAGCACCCGCCGTGCGGATATTCCCCTTGGTTGCGATAATCAGAGACTTGTCGAAGAAGTGTTCCACGATACCCGCTGTACCGGAAATCATCAAGTGGTTTCTGACACGAGAGTAATCCGTAGAAGAAGTAACTTCCAGTAGATTCTCTCCATCAATGAACTCCCACTTCATACCCGCTACCATAGCCCAGTCTGGTGAATCGAGGAAGTCCATCTTCTCCATTCGGAACGTCCCATACCTGTCGCAGTAGGCACGGTAAGGAATATCTTGAATAATGGACTGTACGGCATCTGAAGCGTTTGTACCTATTGAGAAGGATACACTTGCCACGAACGGATTCTGCCAGCCGCCCACTTCCATAATATTTTGTTGAGTCACGGCTTCAAGTTCTCCGCTCTCCTTGTTGAATTTCATGAAGGTGTTCTTCCCTTTGTTCACGTCAATGTAAACTGTATCCTCGATTACGTAGTCAGGATTGCTCATATCCTCCGAATGAAATTTCCAAGTGCTCATGCCTGCATGGACAACAATGTCTTCTACAATGCTTGATTTAATCCAGGAGAACGCCCCGCTATCTCCTGCATAAGCTTCTTCCGGTGGGTACTGCATAGGCTTGTAGAAGATAAATTCCTCAAGCATGTCGTACCTGTCCACGCAACTAAACGAGACGGTTTTCTCTTCGGAGTTCTCCGTAATCTCCCCTTTAATCATTCCAGTGAATACACGGACAACTTCTTCCCCATATCCCGCATAAATCCTGATTGGAGTGTACTCGCTAATAACATGTCGCAGTTCTCCTTCTTCGTAATAGCTCAACGGAGACTTGTCCGTCTTAAATGAGTCAGGGAACTCTGGTCTACGCTCCCAAGATGGAGAATAAATACCCGAAGAGTTGTCCAGCGTTAGCCGTGCGGTACTAATAGTCGTATCAAGGTGGGTGTTGATTTCCCAACTCATTACATCTTTCTCAATGGTGTACATGTCTTCATAAACGAAGTCCCCAACTTCATACCACTTCTCGTCATACGTGTCACCGATGGCAGTAGCTAGTTGCTCGATGGCATAGTCGTTGGCAGCGTACTTCACACTGTCGAGATACATCGTTCCATCCGTCACTGCAAACAGAATTCTGCTTTGGTACGGATAGTCGAATGCCGCCCCACGAATTCCGGTGTTAACCCAGACATCATTTATCTTCACATATACATCGATATCCGTTTGGTCATGGCAGACTACAGTGTACTCGATAAAATCAGAAGTCGTGTTTAGCTTAAACGTGCCGCCACCAGATGTATAAATTTGGTCATCCTTGATGTTCAGAAGAAACCCCTTCGTTCCATCACTAATAACTAACTTACCGCTGGTACCCGCCGCTGTCTTCAGGCTAAAGTTAATCGTAAACGGAAACTTCTTGATTTTACCTAGCCGCTCGATACCTGCTTCACCTCCGCTGGTCGAGATTGCTTGGTAATCTCCTTTGTCCTTCTGTACAACCGTGCTGTACGGAGTCCAGTTGTTGGCACTATTCATTCCATCTTCAAAGTCCCACATTGCCTTCGATTCAACGGTTTCTACATCAAACTCTTTCGCTCTGAGCCACAAGATACCGAACTTTCCTCTCGACGCTTTCGAGGAATTGGCGAAAGTGAATTTCACCACGTTATGTCCTTTTGGCATCGGTATGGAAGGTGGGTATGCCACTCCGTTTTTAGCGCTCACCCCGTTGATACGCACTACTTCGTAATCATTAACTGTGACGATAATCGTGTCATCCAGTTCAAGGTCAGAGAAGTATGCCCAGCCAAGGTTTCCTGCCTTAAACCAATCGTGCTCGAAAATCAGCGTCTTTGCCTGGCCCGCCCCGCCCGTTCCGTTAAATCCGAGGACGTTCATCGAAGTCTTGTCATCAACAACAGTCATTTGCACTGCACCGTTTGTCTCTGTGTACTTCTTGACATCAAGTGCAGTCTTCTTGGTTGTAAATTCCTTGAAGTAAGTTTGTTTAGTGGTTGTCCTGTTGTATTGGTACGTGACGATTTCCTTGTCGATGCTGGCATCTCCAGTCGAGTCTGCCGTTCTTGGTTTACCATCGCCCCAAGACTTGACTCGTACAACAACGGGCTGCCTTCCAAACTTGAGGGCATTCGCCTTCGTATCATAAAGAATGTCAATTCGGTTGCCTTTGATATCCCCGCCCGTGTCATCCGCAAGATACTCTCCCCAACTCGTTCCATTCACAATCAGTTCCACTTTGCTCTTCAAAGGGATGACAGAGGGATCTACCGCAATAATCTTCCAGTTCTTCCATGTCCGTACGTCTGTACCGCCCCGTGTGATTCCAATACAGCCAGGGCAGTCTGCTACATATGCCGTTGCTTCCATGTTGTATTCCACGTAGGAGGTCGAGTCTGCCATTACTTCTGGAGCGTCCATTAGAACAGAAGCATCCTGAATGTTCCTTGGGTCAATTTTCTTGCTTGCTGTCTGAATAGTTTTCTTGCCCCGAAGGTACGGTTCAGGATTCTGTGCTACGTCGTTAAATCGTACTTCAAAGTGCAAGTGTGTTCCGTCACCACCACCGCTGGAGATGGAGTGTCCGGTATTACCTCCAAGACCTACAATACCACCTGCGTTAACCTTATCCCCCACACTGACACTGATTTTGTTTAAGTGGGCATACCTTGTCTGCCACCCGTTTCCGTGATTAACGTAGACGACTTTACCGTACCCTCTTAAGGTGCTGGCGATGGCTACTGTACCTGCCCACACAGCGTAAACAGGGTCGTTCATCGCAAGGTCAAGGTCAATCCCTTTATGCTTTTTACGGGAACAGCGAGGGTCTGTCTCGAACCAATCGGTGATATACATCCCGTTGATGGTTCGCTCCCCATTCTCCTTCCCGTGCATCGTTGAACTTGCTTTTATTGGCATGGAGAAGTCTGCGTTTCTCAGGTCGGTGCTGGTATCAATCAGCGTACCGTCAACGTAGTTCGTAATCTTCTCCGCTTTGTCGATGGATAGCATATCATTCACTGCACTGTCTACCACATACTGGACTGCATCGTATTTTCTACGGAAGCCCCGCACGTATGATGTTTTGTCCAACTCTACGATTACCTTCGGCTCGTTCCCTAGCGCGTTTACACGCTCCATGATGCCTTGTAGCAACTGCCTTGAAGGGTAGTTAACGTTAGATACATAAACCACTTCAGCCACCTGCCTTATCTATATTTCTCCGTAATCCACTCTATAAATCTGTTGAGGAAGGTTACGGCTTCCGCTCTTGTAATACACGCTTCCGGTTCAAACTGACCATCTTCATAAAGCGGGAACACATAACACCCGTCATGGAATTTTTCATCCAACAGGGTCAGTACGTCGTTCGAGTACCATCTGGAAAGGATAACATCCTTATCCAGAATCGGTCTCAGCGGCGTATCATTGTATGTGAACGCACGATCGGTGTACCGATTATGCAGATTCTCGTAAATACGGCTCATAAGTGAGAAGAAGTCTCCGCGACGAATACGAACGTCTCCGAAAAATCTGTCGTTGTACGTCACTCGCCCTGATTCCACGACGACCGTTTCACTTGTACGTCTACTCACCCCTTTAATTACGGCGTTATACCCTATGACAGCAGGGAAGCCATTGTACATGTATGGCAAGTAAACTTCACCCTTATGAATGACAAACACGTCACGCTGAAATCCGATCGTGTTCCGGATGACCACGCCTGCATCACTTCCTGCGCCAACGGTGACGAGAAGTCTCTTCAGCTTCACCCCAAGGACTGTACAAGACTCCGGTTGGTTGCTGTAGCTGAAATGGTATGTTGAAGCATACTTCAGGGTTGCGTGTGGCATCCGGTAGTCGCCTACTCCATTGTAAGGGGTATTGACACACCCGATATCTTTCCGGTCAGGGATGCCATAAGCAATGACCACGACTTCGATGCCCGCCGACAGCGGGTTGGTCATGGTTACTTTTCCGTTCTCTACCTTCTCAGGAAGAACCTCCACTCCGTTCACGATAACGAACACCGGATTACTCAAGTGGTATTTGTAATCAGGTACAAGAAACTCTTGCTGTCCGCTTACGGTCACGAAGCGCTTGACCATTCGCTCGTACCCTTCTTTGAACACGTTGTACGTCATGCCGCTTAAGACTTCTACGTCACCTGTCAAATCCGTTCTCATACGGGTAATCTCAAGTGTGTCACGGTAATACCAATCCAGCGGATCTACGTCAATCCATCTTTTCATTTCTTAGTACCCCCTCAGCAACTTGTCTACGTGTCGGTACGTCCGCATAAGAAACGTAATGGATTCTGCTCTTGTAGCCGCTTCGTCCGGACGGAAGTAAACCACAGACTCCCCGTCTGCTTCCCAGTTCGTGGCGATAAGTCCAAGCTGCTGCATATTGTCGATATACTTGTTTGCCCAATGATTTTCGATATCAATGAACTCTGTCATGTACTTGTACTCAAAATCTTGCTTGCGGACGAGAGACATGCCGATGGTTACGATGTACTTCGTTTCCATCTCAGCGGTTTTAATATCGGGTTCTCCAGTTACGATGCCGATGTAAACTGTACCTTTCTCGTCGTAATACTTATGTTGAGAGCCGATGAACTGAAGCCAGTCGGCATATTCCTTCTTAGAATAAAACAGCATGGTTAGGGTAGCGTTATAATGAGACGTTCCGTTTTGCACAAGCCCGGCCGAAGAGGCCAAGGTCTGGTTGACATGGGTCTTCAGGTAAGGCGTTGGCGGTTTGTACTCCGTAATCAGCTTTGCCTTGACCTGATTAAACTGGACTCCGTTGTCGTAAAACAGTTTCTTCTTATACACCGAATCCTCTGACAAGAGGTTATTTTGTTGTGTCATGACCTTACCTCCTATAAAATAACTCCCCATCTCATTATAAGACGGGGAGTGGTTTCACTAACTTCGGTAGTTGCTAGGATTCATCGCCTGTTGGCTACGAAGGCTTCCTACCCGCCCTACAGACAAGCCTTGTCCAATGGACTGTCCGACTTGTTGCAACTGGCGGTTTGTCATGCCGTTGGTGATGTTAGGAAGAGTGATGTTGACGGTGACATCTCCTGTACCGATCGTTGTCGTGTTATGAGTGTTGCCACGGGTAAGGTACTCGTAGCGGCTCATAGCACTTACTCCATTAGGCATGTTGAACGTTCCCGCTGTGGATTTCATTTCATCCAAGATGCCCAACTGAGCCTGTAAAGATTGCTTTTGCAAGTCACGGATTTCGGCGTTAATCTTAGTTGTTTCGTCCGCTCCCGCTGCAGGAAGTTTAGCTCTCAGATCGGCAATGACCTGGTTGATTTCAGATACCTCTTCCTTGGCATTGGCAATCCGCTTGTTACGAAGGATCGGCGAGGAGTCATCAGGGTTTCCAGTTCGTAGCTTGAGTTCCAGCAACTCATTCTCACGGTCAGAACTGTTGTCCTGAATCTTAGCCCTGCCAATTCCGATGGAAGCAAGGTTGTACTCTTTAATCAGGGCTTGCTCATTGGCAATTGTATTCTGTAGCTGTAAAACCTGCGTTGCCTGGTCTTCGGAAAGGTCTCCGATGGCTTGGATTGCTTGAAGGTTTGCCAGCTCATTTTTCATCTGAGATAGCTTATTCAGTGTAATCTTCTTCATGGTGTCCAAGTATTCTTGAGACTGAGTGTCCATGTTGTACGCAGCCGCCAATTCTTTTGCTTGAGCAATAAGGTCAATGCGAGACAAGCTGTTGTTAACCTTACGGACCTGACCTTGATACGTTTCTTGTTTTGTGTTCCACTCTTGCTGAAGAATGTCAACTTCCCCTTCGGATGCCACTTTATCTCTTGTCGAAGTAAGGTTATCATAAGCAGTTTTGGCATCGGCGTACTCTTGCGACTCAGGGTCAGCGCTGTCCATGACCGCCTTGGCGTTGGCGATATACTTGTCAATGATATCCAGTTCTTCATTCAATACCTGTCGCATGGATTCGGTCTGATTCTTACGAAGTGCAATGTACTCGTCGGAATCAGTCTTCATTCCGCTCATTAGGGCACGAAGCGTGTCAATTTGACTGGTGTCCTTAATCTCATTGATACGGTCAGAGACACGGCTTAGAACAGAGCCAGAGTCGATGGAAGAGAACTCGGCTGCACCTTCCTTGTACTTCTCGTCATATTCCTTCTCCGCATTCTCTTGGAGTCTCTTGTCCTCTGCCTCTTTAAGTTTTGTTGCTTCGTACTGCTTGTTTATGGCTTTCTGTCGCATCTTTTCTGTTTCTGCAGCACGCCCAGACTTTGCATTGAACTCAGCAACGGCTTCCTCTACTGTCTGTCCACCGCTGGCTTCCCGTTGTTTGAGCCATTTTGAAAATTCTTCACCAGTTCCTGAGAAATTGTAATAATTCATTATCTCGCCCATAATGCCAAGTTCCTCCGGTTTGTATCCTTTAGTCTTGAAAGGATTGGAAGGTCCACCTTGGGCTTCAAAGACACCGAGGTCGGATGGAGTTCCACCGAAAAAGGATGATATTCCGTTCTTTGCAGAGTAGAAAAGCCCCATCAAGTTATTCCGATTCTTAGCCCAACCGCCTTCAGCAAGCGCGTTAAACGTGTTAGCCATGCCTTTCAGGTCGTTGTCACGGTCGTCAGCCTGAGCAAGTAACCTTTCGTCATCTGTTGACAGGTAGGACTCTGTCAATCCTTTAGCCGCTTGAGCGAGACCGATTGCCCCAGCAATCTCCATAGCCATCTTAGCGAAACCTCCCGCCAAGTTTTTAACAGAAACCAGAGCCCCCTTGCTTAAGTCTGGAATATCCTTCAAGAACTGTTTGAACCCATTCTTGAGGGATGCCGTAGAAGACATTCCAGAGTTCATGCCTCGTACAGCATTGGACAGATCTCCGAAGGCAGGGGAGGCTTGTCGAGCAGAAGCAGCGGCTTCCCGCTGGGTCTTCTCGTAATCATCCATCGCAGTACTCAGTTTTTGGATATCGTCAATCGGAGGTAAGCCGTTTCGCTGTCTGTCCACCAAGTGGTCTTCAAATCCCTGGAAATCTCCTTGAGACATTTGGGACATCCTATCGGACAATTTAGAGTAATTGCTATCGCTTGCTCTATGTGTATTAAACACTCCTTGATTAGCGGTACTGCTGTTCAGGGTGGTCAGGAGGCTAGGGGTAAGGACGGAAGCCAATTCAGTTCGGGTACTTAGGCGGCTGTTGTACTGCTTCGTCCGGTCGAATTTTTCATCATCCGTCAACTCCTTGCCCGGATTCCAATTTTTAGCTTCGTCCATCGTGCTAAATAGAGTCGGCAAGTCTTTAACCTCTACCTTATTAGAATCCAGGTAGTTCTCATAGTGCTTGCGTTGCTTTTCCGTCAATCCGTTCAAATCACGTAAATAACCACCAAGTAATGGGTCTTTCTGCATCTCCCCGACCTCTTTACGCGTCATGTTCTTGATAGAATTATCAACATTCATGCCCGATACGTTCTCCAGAAATGAAGTACGTGCAGACTCCCTCTCGAAGTTTGCACCAATCTTCCCAGCGCCCCACTTAACTCCCTTAAGCAGCATCATCCCAATCAATACGTTAGTTAGCACGTCTCCTAACTTGACGAACAATTGGGCATTCTTTGTCACGTTTTCTGCCATGTTCATAAGTGCGTAGGACACTTTATTGATGGTAGGGGTCATCTCCTGAACAAGAGCATCAAAGGCAATCGTTATGCTTTGCCCTGCCCGTTTAGTGTTGACGAGTGGGTTGTCTACAGATGACTTAACCATGTTCTCATATTTAGATTTATCAAAGTTTCCACTAACTTCCATGACCTTAACGAACGTGTTCATAATTTCGTGCATCGTAGCCGCACCTTTGGAAGATTGATACGTGCCAAACAAAGCATCATTGGTATCGCGAACGGTAGGGCTGTCTGCACCGGACAACTTCTGAGCAATGGCCTTAAACAGTTCTTCCTCTGGAACAAGAATCTTTGCTCCTGTGTCATCAACTTTCGCTAGACCAAGTTCCTGCAATTTTTTCATAGCCTCAGGAGATTGAAGTCTGTTGGCTACTTCTGCACCGTCGTCGCCGTAGTATGGATCAACCTGTGATTTATCCATTTTGTTCAGTGCATTAGGAGACCGTAACCTGCTCAGAATGGAGTTGTAGAAGTTACTGACATTCGCCCCTTCAAGTGATTTTGCTTGGAGAGTCGTACCCGCCATAACGATTGCCGTTTCAGGGTCAACTTTGGAACTTGAACTTTTCAGTGCATCAATAATTTGCTCAATACTTGTTTTAGTCACGTCAGATACAACCGCCAAAGGTTGTGCGATTCTATCCTCCAGGTCAGCCACCCCAAGTCCAAACTGAGCCTTCGTTGAGGCAAGACCATTGGCAATATTGCCAGGGCTACTTCCAGGGGCTAGTGCATTCAACTGTGCAGTTACGCGGACAAACTCCTTCATCTCTACAGGGTCATCAAGCAAACCAGAAGCCATGCCCCCTACTTGATAAAGCTGTTTGTAATCCGTGCCATAAAACATAGACTGCTGTCTGATAAAGTTTTGCAGATCGCTGACCGTACTCTCCACGCCAGCCATGTTCGTCTTTTCAAGAGAGTTGCCGTCTTTGTCTTGGTTATATTCGTCCTTCTGCTTCAAGTTCTGCATCATTTTAAGCTTTTCAGGCTGAATATTCTTAAACGCCTCAACCGCTTTAGACATCGCCATCATTAGAGCATTATCGAAGGCTCCCGAAATTCTTTGACGCATGATGTTGATGATTGCCCCTTGTACAGCTTCGGCGTTAACCGCTCCCGATCCACTATCCTTTTCACTGTTACTGCTTCCTTTGGATGCAGTTCCTCCACCGTCGCTGTGACTGTCAGAAGAAGACGAACCAGAACGAGGAGTAGAAAGGCCAAGTCCTCCTGCATTCCGAATCTGAGTATCACTGTTAAGTCCACCTGGTCCGGATTGAACCTTATTAATCTCTTGGATGATCGACTGCACCTGAACGTTTACCTGCTCACGGATTTTGTTAATTAACGCTTTGTTGAGGCGGTTAATCTGATTCACGAGGTGATGCTTCAGCTTAGTTTCAGGGGTGATTTGCACATCATTTATTGCCGTTATTAATTGGTCAATCTCTTCCTGAACATTGTTGCTCAATTTCTTGTCAAGAGTCTTTGCCACTCGTTCAAGTTGAGCCTTCAATCCAGCGCCACGAATAGAGCCTAAATCGACCGTGCCGAGCGCTTCCAGCTTGTCCACCGTAGTGTCAAGTTCCTGAGCAAGAATCTTCTTGACCTTCTTGCTCAGGTCGCCTAACGGAATCTGCATCTTGCCCGCCATTGCAGTGTTAATTCCTGCAACGGTTTTGTTGACGTATTCATTCAGGCTTTGTTCAAGTTCGTTAGGGATTCTCTTTACCTTGTCCGCAACTTCCATTCCGCTCATGTCAGGAACTTCAACATCTATTGCCTTCAACAATTTTTCCTTAGCTTCCTTGATTACCTTGTTCAAGTCTGCCTTGGAAATTTTCATGTCGCTGGCATCGGCTACGTCAAGGTTCTGAAGCATACTCACAATCTTTTGTTTGATTTTATTGACGAAAGCGATGACCGTTTCCTTGCCAATCGTAATCTGTAAACGGTCAAGAGTTTCCGATTTCATCAGATTGGATTTTTGCTTCTGGATAGCACTGACAAGGTTTCGAATTTGTAGATTGATGACCTTGGCTACTTCTTTATTAATCTCGTTAAATCCATCTTTACTGATAGGAAGCTGTTGCCCGCCGGCGTAGTTAGGGTCGATCTCAATGTGCATGTTACGAACGTACGTCCGCAACTCTTCATTAATTTCATTTTCAACTTTGCCCAAGATACCTTGAAAAGTCTCAGGTTTAACCGTGAGCCCAGCAGAACCTAACTGCTCAAGAACAATCCCGTTCCCTGTGATGAAATTGTTGAGTTCATTTGTCAACGACTGACGGAGATTGCTTCCAGCCCCACGTGATACCTGCGATTGCAAACCGGACAGAGACGAACGCATTGCGTCAATCCGCTGCTCCAATCTACCAAAACGAGAATCGAGAGTTTCCATCTCCTGCCCATATCGAGCCATATGATCTATGGATTTCTGCAACTCTAAAATCACGTCAGTTTGGATTTTGTTGTTCATAGTCTCACCACCCTCATAAAATAAAACTCCTGCCCCTCCCTAGAAGGAAGCAGAGCAGGAGGATTTATAATAGCTGTGCAAGGTAATTCATATCTTCCGCATCGGCTACTTTATAACCATTCACGTATTTACCGTCAGTTGTTACTTCCTCTTCACTGGTTGAATCACCAGCAGGAACGCTTCCGCCGAACAGGCCGCCAAGCGACATGGTAGAAACCTTGATCGTAAACTGAATGTGTTCGTTGCATTGTTCCAAGTAGTAACCTAACTGAGGTAAGGTTAACTGCCACACATCATGCTTTTTCAAGTGGCAGTAGTGGGCAAGTTTGAAGAAGATGTTAGCCCAATCGACAGGCGGCTGACTGTCATAGTCTTCTTCCTCTTCCAGAGTGGTTACATGGACTTTTTTAGCCCATTGAGACCAATCATGCAATCGATAATCTGTTTAGCCGTCTCCAAATCAACGTACTCTCCAAGATGCTCGACCGTCATGTGTTTGTAATATGGCTTAAATGCCATAAGGAGCACTTCAAGCAATTCTTCAAATCTATCTTCCTCATCTTCAGGGATAAGGTTAGCGATGATTACACCGGAATCAATCGTATTAAGTCTCTTCATCAATCTTCGAGCATCAAGCAACCCTAGTGGTGGGATGTAATAGGTCTTACCGTCACGTAAGCGAACCTGTTCATCTGTCTCGAAGAATACTTTCTCACGAATGTCAGCTTCCTCTTGGGTCAGTGGCTTCTTCTCTTCTTCAGCTGTTACCTGTGGAGTCTGCTCTTCTACTTGACTGGCCACTTCTTCAGCGATGCCACCAGCTTTTGGAATAACTAAATCTCGTTCACTCATTTTAATAGCCCCCTTTATAATTCTCCCCCAAGAAAAGTGAATCGAATTGACCACAGAGCGGGGGAAGTCCCTGCAATCAACTCACAGAACATTCTAAGGAAGTAAACCTAGACTCTAACATTAGGTATGTAAAAAGACTCCCCGAAGGGAGTCTAGTGATTAGCAATCTTCCGCAGAAACAGAACCAACTTCGTAGCGCTTGATAGAACCAAGCTTACCGTCCGGACGTTCAGGGTCGATTACAGTTAGCGTTACGCTATGCGTGGACGCTTGTTGACGTTGTGCGTCAAGCGTGAAGTTGGACTTCACACGGCATTGGAACAATTCGGTTTGATAACCTTGGATTGTACCGTCCTTCTGCTCGAACTGACCATCGTGAACAACGTGTACTGTCAACGGCATGTCCTTGTTTGTGATATCGAGGATATCAACAACTTCGTTCCGCTTGTAGTTGACGTAAATGTTTACGTCCTTGAGGGCCGAGTTGAACTTCAGAATGCCGCCACTTACTACGTACTGGTCTTCAGTAGGCGTAGAGCTAGTCGTTTTCTTCAGCAATTTGTTACCTTGCAGAGTACGAACAGAAATCTGAGGGTCAACGTTCAAGGATGCTCCGTACACAAGATCAACAGTAAAGTCTGAGCCGTTCTGTTTAACCGTGTGCTTTTCTTCCAGCACCCACACGAAGCCGTCAGGGTCTGGTGTAATCCCAGCCAGTGCCGCAGCATAAACGATAACAACCGTTTTACCTGCCAGCGCCATATCGAATACGACATCCTGACCCGTTACCGTAACGTCTGCACTCAGGTCAGCGCCGCCCACAGCACCCTCGAAAGACTTAGGTTTTGGAGAAGCGAGAGCGACTTGGGTAAGTTTCGCTTGATACGGAGAAGCGGAAGGGACTACAAAGGTCTCAGTGACCATGCTGTAGGCCGAACCAGAAATACCTTCACGGAGTTTCGAGCCAGTAGCCAAACGTACAAGGTTAAGGTCGAACTTAGCGGATTCCGCTGTGATATCAATTGTCTTCTTACGAAGCAACGTATCCAGTGCTACGCTAGAGTCGCCGCCCTCAATGTCCTGCATGTCCAGCTGAATATCCAGACGCATGTTGTTCAGCGTACCGATTGTAACGAGGTCGTCACAGTTCGGGATTTTCGCCATGAACTTACCAGCGCCCTTAATCAACATTTTTTTGTTCTTAGTAACCTTACTCATTCAGAAAACCTCCTTATATTCATCTATCCCAATGGTGAAGCATATTTGGGTGAAATACTTGTAGGTGTTCTCTAGATCGATGTCATCTTCAGCACTAGTGACATACTCACCTTTGAACACACTTCCTTTCGGCATCCAGAAGTAATGATCGTCGAAAATCTGGCAAATACGGTCAGCGATGTTCACTGCCAGTTCCACGTCATCCTGTGTATAGATATCGAAGTCAACGATGAACCTATACTCAAGGTGATTCTCGCCTCTTGCGCCGGGATTTTTGTAGAACGTCATCAAGGGCAAGTTGTGCTGAACGAAGTTCTGCGGCTTCTTTCTCTTCTGAATCTTCGTTCCCAATTCCTCCAGAGATGCGTCTGCCGCAAGCCCTAGCATGGCAAAAATCTCAGGATCTTGACGAAGCTTGGAATGAATACAGGCGTAAACATCAGAGACGCTGATCTTTCCCACATCATCACATCCTCTTATGAATGCTTCGTATACCAATATAAGTTGAAATGGGTATATTTCTAACCGCCCTGCGTACTGCGTTGTCCACCATTGAAATGAATTCATTAAGGCTATATTCGAACAGTGAGACGGTGGAATCTCTACCTAAATGGTTCTTTTTCATTCTATTAGGAGGGCTCCTGACGTTGAACTCATGGATGTTGTCGCCAAGTCTACCCACTGCCCATAGGGTTTTTAGAAGCTAAGTGGCTGGTGTGTGTTCTATCGAGGACCTTCCATCCCAAGCGTACTTCTTTACTTGATTTCGATAATGGATGCCACAGGCTGGCTACCCGAAGTCATAAATAGCTTCCGAGCCTTGAACGCCTTTTGCTCCTTGAAAAGCAAACGTTGATCTTCATTGCCCACTCGGAGATTCGGTTTGTCACTGACATAGATATCTCCGAAGCCCAAGTTCTCGACAATCAAGGTGGTATCTTCTTCTTGAGCGTTATAAATGAACTGACCCATGATAGAAAGTTGTTGGGTAAACTCTGCTACTACGTCGCCCTTCAATCCATCTAGGCTAACCGTTTCAGTCTCTTTCTCAGGGGCTTTAGAAGTCCTCTTCCGTTTGTTTGTTGTTCCTGCCATTTTTAAAACGCTCCCCTCATTGTGATATGTAATAATTCAAACCAAGTAAAAAGTCGTCCACTAATTTCTGACCAGACTTGTGTTCAGACGGGTAAACATGTTCTTTCAGCATCCCAAACTCCTTACACCTTTCTATCTTTGTCACAAGTCATTATAGGGTGTAGACCTTTCGTTAACTTAAAGTAGGTCGTATTTACCTGCTGTAAGTACATTATAGGTAGGTGGAGTCTCGCTTTAACCGAAAGCTTTTAAAAACAAATAGCGTGACCCGCAGGGTAACGCCAAGCTTTGCCATAGTTTTACTCAGTGAGTATTTTCACTACCCCTTGCCTATGTTTTATTATTCTATATATCTTTCTTTTATATCTCTTAATCTTTTATATCTCTTTATACGGTGTAAACTTTACAATACAGAACTCACAACAAATGCACTTTTTACACTTCATAGGGGTCTGTATGGTAAAACATACACTTCAGACCTGAATGGTAAACTGTACACTTCAGACATAACATGCAGTAAGTATCTGGCGGCTGACCTATTCGAGAGAGGGTTGAATGCTTCGGCTATTACCACATACCTTGGGTGACTAAGCTTCTGAGCGATGGTAGGAAGGAGTTCCCGTTGCAAGATGAAATCGTAAAGCTGACTAAACTGAGCAGGAAAACAGTTGTCATATCGTTACAGGCTTTGGAGGATTGCGGACTACTGGTCTACGTTTATACCAAAAGAAACAGAGCCACGGCGTAAGTTGCCTGTGGCTTTGTCTTTAGTTTCTGGATCCCCCCCATGAGGGAAGGCATTGGCCAGTGTTCCAGTTCTTCAGGGTCTTTTGCAAAGTCCATGTTCAAGTCTTCCCATTTGATGTTCGGGTTGATTTCCCTCGATGCCCGATGACATTATCTCTGGAAACTCAGGGTCTTGTCCCTGCTTGTACTTGTACATCTCTTCCGAATCGGCAAATTCAGCTATATCAATCCATCCCTTCTAAGTGCATATCAAAACGTTCAATCATAAACTCGAAAACGGCAGACAGGTTTCCCTCAAAATAGTGGTCAGCTACCTCCTGCAAATACTTTTTATTCTCTGGAGTTGTTCTCAAGTAGATCCTCTCTGTTTTCATCACGATAACCCTCTCTCCTTCATACACGGTCTACAGCCAGTGAGTGTTTTTGGCAGAACTTGCATCCGCTGGTTAGAATCATCTAACTCTTCAGGCAAGACCAAGTAGCCATATCGGTTCATGACTTTTCCTGTAATTTTACCGATACAATGGAGACAAAGCAGGGGTTCTCCTTGAAGCCCTTCGGCAACAAAGTTCTCCCTTGCTTTATCTGTGACGTACCTGAACTCGCACTTAATGCACTTGACTAGCTTATCCACTTTACGTCAATCCCTTTGTTCGACTTCTTACCGGAAAGAGTCAAGTGTGCTTGAGATGGGAACGATTCTTCAAAGCCATCACGCTCCGCGTACTCCGCAGTGTTAACAATCGTATTTCGGCAAACCAGCCAAGGCTTCTCTTCTCGAACCAACAATCCATTGTACGTGTCAATAGCGGATCTCTTGATTGGCTTACTAAATTCCTTGTGCCAATGCCTACAATATGTAACGTTTAAAGGTTTTACAGGCTCAAGCTTGTCCATTACAAAATAAATTGGTTCTCTTGGATACATATATTGTATATATATTCCACCTTTACCGAGTTTTATGACTCCTTCAATATAGTCACCGTTCAGTAGATTACGAATGTTATGTTCATTAGTCTTGGCGAAGTCAATCGCTCTATCAAGCAACCTAATATCAGCGGCTTCAGGCCCGATATGCGAATCATTAAGTAATAGTACATTCAAGTTCTTCACCAATGGGGCGTTAAAACCTGATTTCAGGTATTTCATTGTTATCCTCCTAGTCCAAGTAATTTTCTCCGTATCTCCGCTTTCTTCTTATCTTTAGCACAAGGTCGGCACTCGTAAATTCCCATGTACCTATCCACTAACTCTTGATAAGGAACATTCAAGGTATCCGATAGACAGTGGATACATTTACTGCCTTCCGTCTCATAGATAGTGGCTAGAGCCTTTGCATTCTGCGTAATAAACCTTCCGCAACCGCATTTCAATATGACCACCTCATTTACCAATATAGGTAGGTTTGTTCGTACTTAAACTTTTTGTACGTACTAGACGCAACCTTTCACGTAGATGGCTCGACTGCTGAAAATGTATAGAGCAACCTAGTGAGATAATTGAAAAAGTTTTATTAACTAGAAAGTACAATCCTAGACGTACATATCAATCATGTGCAAGCCAACTGACCATTCTCGAAATTGACTAGTGTGAAAGACTTGGTGTTCGTGGCGAAATAGTAAACTTGTGTGGGGGTTGCTAGAGTTAAATATGCGGTGAGAACAGACGGACCCGTGCCAATGCGGGGGCGCGTGTTGATTCTCAGAGCGGTCTCATACGCCGCTTCTCAAGGGTTCAATTCCCGTCAAGACCAGCATATCGGGATGTGGAAAAGTTTGGAGTTCTCGCTTGCCTTGGAAGCAAGAGAACGCAGGTTCAAGTCCTGCCATTCCGACCATCGGGAAGTAGCTGAAATAGATTAGCGGCGGTGTGAAATACCGTAGATATTGGTGCGTTACCAACCTTTTCGACCGTATGCTCTCTTAATTTAATGGAATTTTATGTTCATTTTTAAGTTATGCACTAATCTTAACTTCATTTATTTTGTGAAGTAAAGATTAGTGCATAAAGAAAAATCCCTCACGCCATGTGGCGCAAGGGATTTGGGGATTAGTACAACGTGATATATTGATCGCGTTCCCATTGGTGGACTTGTGTACGGTTTATGTTCCTAGCTTTCAAATGGAATCATTTACTGTACCAAATCCGTGTAAATCAGCTTTTTCTCCTGTTCATTTTTCAAAGGATTTCTTATTTTATTATAGTTTTGTGGGCATTTTGTGGGCGCTTTTGTGGGCGCCCATACCATTTTCAAATATTATCTAAACCCATTTTGTACAAATAAAAAAAGTCTGTTTGAGTTTAGTATATCTATTTCTCGTTGCCTATAAATTCGTCAAATGTTTCTTGGTTACAAAAGGCTACCTTCATATTTTGACGATCATAATCTCTATAACGAATTATCCTATTTTGTACTTCAAATATAAAGTTATATTCAATGTGTAATTTACTCTCTGAGATTCTAATGTTCTTAATTAATTCTGAAATGAATTTACATACAAATTCGGTATCACTATAAATAAGTCTAGTTTTAATTTTTTCATTGAGAAATTTTTCACTTTCATCTGGGGTTTTCTCTATTTCTTTATAGTATTGAATCTTCAAATGTTGCTTAAATTTATTATATTGAAAATCATTTAAATCTAAAAGATATTTTTCATAAGTTTCATAAATTCTGACATTTTGGCTAATTAAACTATCAAAATCTCGCTCATTAGGCTTATATTCTCCCCTATCACTGTAAAGCCACTTCTTAAAATATGAGAAATTTCTAGCTAAATCACTAATAATAACGTTGAACGCACTCCCGAATCCATACTCATATAAGTCAACTTTACGATCAGTCTTATCTAAAATTATATAAGTTATTAATGGATTTTTAATAAATGGCATTTCCATGCCCATAGTGGTTTGAAAAAAATAATCATGCGGGAGTTCAAAAATTTCTACTGCACGTAATAAGTGTTCAATTTTAGGAAACCTTCTTCCTTCAAAATAATCATCAATAGCACTGATTTCAAAGCCCAATAAGATTCCTATTTCATACTTAGTATATCTTGATTGATGGAATCGATAAATGGTGTTCAACTTATCAGCAAATTTAGAAACAGTAAACTGGAATTCACCTCTGTAGAACTCATCTTCCTCTTTAAACATAAAGCATTCTGATTTTTTATCTTTTAAGAACTGTATATCCTCAGTTTTTAGATTGTATTTTCCTATAAGGCTAACTTTGTGAATCAACATATTAATATCATCAATGTTAGCTTTTATAGAGCTAGCATTTCGACGGAAATAAATGGTATATTCACTTATAATTGCTTTACCTTTTTCGTTAAATAAGTTTATTGGTGATACCATTACTTTGTCAGAATCATGTACATACAATAAACCTACAACCTTTTCGCCCTCATCATGAATACTATAATAGTTCAAGTCAAATATAATTTGTTCACCTAACACACTTATAATTTTTTCACCTAGTGATGTAGGATCAATTTTTTTATCTACTCCTACAATTCCAGAATTATCATCAACACCTAGTACTAGCCAGCCACCTCCACTATTTGAGAAGGCTAATATATCTTTCAGCATATTTGCAAACGCAATATTAGGACTTATATGTATGTCTCTTTTGTAATCCCATTTATTATTCTCTGTTCCTAATCCAACCAACTCAAAAAATTTATCTTGAGAATTATACATGCTATCACTCATCCTATAGATATAGTTTTCTTTATTAATAATTGTTTACAATTTACCCCTGTCTACTCAATAGCTAAAGAGAAAAAAGGATTAGGCGTATTAGCATGAAAATCTAATATGTACCCCTTACTATTCATCATCTCATTCAAAATTTTAAATGTATCGGTATTAATCACTATAAACTCGGTTGTTTCAGCTAAACTAGGTCTTGATCTACCATCTCTCGATATATATTCAGAATAGGAGATATTTAATCTCCCGTACAAATCTAACCTTTGTGGTGTGGTCATATAGATTCTTGAATATCTAATAGCAGATTGACATCGTTCTTGTTGAGTACGACTCCACCAAAACTTTTCAAAATACTCAGATATCTCATGTTCATGTTCACTAAAAATACTAATTATACTCCAATCTTTTCTCAAGTAACAATCAGCAATATTGACCTTATCACTGTATCGCTCTCTTCTTTCCTGAAGTATTTGTTTTAACTTCGGTTCTTCACTTTTATTCTTTAACTTTTCAGTTAAAGAAGGTCGATGAGAGTTTCTTTTATTTTTATCATATGCTCTTACAAGCTCTCTTGCTGTCGACCTAGCTAATGCCCTTGTTAAAATATCGATTAATTTTGCCAAATTTATTCCTCCATGAATATATATTCTACACTTACGATACCTGTTAAACCACTACTTAGTTTCACCCCCTCGTTCCACATTGATTTCAAATCCTCTGTAGCCGTTTCATTGGCTACCTCAAGATCTTTTATCGTATCAATTGCCATAATTGTTGGCAAGGCGCACGATAACTTTTACCTTTTGTGTATGCCCCGTTGGATTATTATCCGCTTGGTGGTGTAAGGATACCCATGATTCTGTTCTCACCAGATGTGGTTGCTTCAAATTGGGAACTAGCTACATCCCATCCCACAAAAGTGCTAGTCGATGCATCATTACTGAGAATAGCTCCTGTAGTTGTTAGTAGTTCTAGGTCTACTGTAACTAATTCTTTTTGTATTATTCGAGAGATTTTGATCAATTCCTGTGTTTATCCTTTTTAAAAATTACCGTGCCTCATGAAAGTTTTTGTCCCAAAACACAGAAGCGCTCTAGTCCTCATTATTTCAAATTATTGCCGCTGTTCGGATGTAATGATGACAGGCTAGTTGGTTCATGGGCTTATGTTCTTGTCCCTCGACACCTTCTTTACCTATTCTAATGAAGAAACTCAATTTGGATATTCATCAAAGACCATCAAAATTATAGGATCGTAGTAGTTTTTCTTCACCCCAACAACACAAATTTTATAAACGAAAATCCGCAGTTTATATATCATCAGTTATTCGCAGCTATAACCTCAGATAATGAAATCCAACAGTAATCCTCATCGCCTCAGGAACGTTGCTTTGTTACGTTAACAGTATTCAATTCGTTTGAGGTGAAGAGATGAAAGATGTTATAGCCGTGATTAACACTCATTGCCTGAAGATACGCCTTACGATGTTCTGGAAGAATTACTCGAGATCCCTCGAAAACTCCGTTCCCCGTCAATTCGCTTGTCACAATTCGTTTCTTCTCAATATTGTGTCCAGTAATCCGTGTTCGCAGGTTTAAGCGTCGATTGTACCTTGGGAAGTTGTGGTTTCTCAGATTCGCGCTCCCAACCCTCAAGAATGGCGATGTTAGATGTGTCTGACTTGTCATCCCAATATATGTATTCGGCGGCAATAAGGGCGTCTAAAGCAGCCATGACATCTGGATTAAGCTTCCCTGTCTTAACCGTTAGCTCGTGAATTGTGGGAAACCTGCGCCGCCCACCTTTGTAGTTGTACAAGATCCGTAAGACCTTTCTTTGGAAATCCGTTAGCAAGTTAATCACCTCGTCAATATTATACGGGAACGTAAGTTCTTTTATCGACAACAAAAATACCCAGTCGCACAGACTAGGTACATTTATAAGGAATCTCATGGAGAGAGAGTTATATCATCATTCCCAATAAGGACAAGTTTCTTCTTCTACATAAACAATAAGTTCACCTGGCGTCACTACACGCTTTTAGAGCATCAGGTGAAGGAGTATTTTAAGGAGTTGCCGAAGTAAACAAAACGGAGGTAATTAAATAATGAAAAAGTTATTTTTAGCTATTATCGTATTTGGGATTATGTTTGCTGTAGTTTATTTCAACCAAGAGCCTAAATGATTATCAGAAGAAGCCTGTCAAAGAAAGCACCCCAGCAGCAACTGGGCAAGTTGTAGAACTGCTCTTCCCCGCTGATCGTTATCCAGAAACAGCCAAGCACATTCAGGACGCCATAGACAGCGGTCATGCAGCAACATGCACCATTGATAGAAGTGGCGCTGATGAAAACCGCAAATTGTCCCTGAGAGGTGTAGAAACAAAAAAAGGATACGATCGTGATGAATGGCCTATGGCAATGTGTGCAGAGGGTGGAGAAGGAGCCGATATTGAATACATAAGTCCATCGGATAACCGAGGCGCTGGCAGTTGGGAAGGAAATCAGTTGGAGGAATATCCGGATGGTACATTAGTGGAGTTTATATTTGAGTGAGGAGATAAATGTTTATGAGTAAGAAGCTTAACGAAATTAGTGACTACATTGGCGTGTTTTGTTTGGGTACATTAACTTTATCATTTTTTGTATTATCAATCATATTTATTATCAAGGCGTTCATCAATATTTATAAAAGATTGAAAGGTGTAAGAGTAAATAAAATGGTCCCTTGCACATCATGTAGACGTTCGATTTCAAACACTGCCATTATTTGCCCATACTGTGGTGAACATTATGGTAAAATGAATGGATTAGGCGATTCAATATTTATCTGTTTTCTTTTTGCCATAGGTCTTTTCGTGATAGGAATTGTAAGTCTAACAAAGTCTGTTGAATGGTTTGAACAAACTTATATGAAGTGATCTCCATAACTTACCGCCTCAATCCTTATGGCAAAACGCTATAATTGGATTGAGGTGTTTTTATGTTCATTAGTCCTATGTTACTTGAAACAGCACCAGGTCCCTTCTCACATTCAGCATTCATTTTTGAACCTAAAGTAGATGGGCACCGGTTGATATATTCGCAAGAGTCCGGCAATGTCCGGTTATACACACGTCACAATAATGAATGTACTCGTCAGTACCCGGAATTGCTTCTGCCGTTTGACTCTGATATTATCCTAGACGGCGAGGTAGCTTGCACTGATCCCGAAACCGGACTAAATGACTTCGAGGCTGTGATGAGCCGATTTAGCACACGTCAGCACTCCAAGGTACAGCAGCTTATCAAAACACTGCCTGCCACGTTCACCATATTTGATATTCTTTTCTACCAAGGACGGGATCTACGTAAGCTACCTCTTATGGAACGCAAGATGATCCTACACAGTCTATCTCTTCCTTCCTCTAACTTTGGAATTGTTCCACATATAGAAGGCGCTGGAGAGGACTTGTACGCCCAAATAGAGTCTATGGGCATGGAAGGTGTAGTTGGGAAGCGCAAGGACAGCCAGTACGTCAGCAGACGGTCCAAGAACTGGATGAAGATCATTAACTGGTCTTACGCGAATGTATTCATTACCGGGTATCGCAAGGCTGAATTTGGATGGCTTGTGGCTGTTCGCGATCCGTCTGGAAAGCTCCGACCAGCAGGGATAATAGAACATGGCCCGAGCCCAAAACATAAGCAGGCATTTCGTGGTGTATGCAAGCAGCTCGTAACGGGCCAGGACAAGGATTATGTGTACCTGGAACCAAAGATACAAGCTCGCGTCAAGATGCGTAACTGGACCAAATCAGGCTTGTTGCGTATACCCGTGTTTGATCAATTTATTGTGTGAGCTAATGCAAAAAAAAGCTTCGCAATTCAATGCGGAGCCTTTTGTATTGACTGTTTAGTATTCGCTCACTTCAAATGTAAGAACTCGATCAAACAGGATATAGTCCTTGCGACTTTTGAACGGGCCTTTGTTGTTGTCATGTTTGTCAATAGCGTAAGATGCCTTTCCGCTTCCAGCTTGTTTTGTTTCATACCAGTCAATAAAGCTGTTAACTTCTTGCATACTTAGGTCGAATTCTTTTTCAAGACCTGTGGTCATTGTGACTACCATGATGGCTCTGTTGCCAGATGGTTGCTCTGGTTGTGGTTCAGGTGTATATGCGTTAAATTCAAAAACCTTCAATGTTGAATTGGCGTTTGTGTTAACTAGGCTGATTTTACTTACACCATCTGCAGGCACTGGTAATGTCACTAAAGAGCCATCGGTAGTACTTACTTGAAAATATGTAACGTAATTTCCTTGACTATCTAAGAGCTCGATTACAATATTAGTACTTTTATCTGCCTTCAAACGGTAAGATACAACGGTCTGAGGAGAATCAAAATCATAATAAATATGATCCAAGGTTCCTGTGGGACCCGGAGTACTTTTATCAACAAGAAAAGACGTATTCTCATTATTATCAGTTGCTTCCGTACCTATTAAACTTCCTCCAGTGAATCCACCGCTATTATAAAGTTGCTTGCCATCAAGCAACCCACCACTGTAATCCACAGCAGCTTTCACGCTTGCATTTGGAACTACACTTAAAGCTAAAATAAATGCCCCAATCATTAAAACGATTTTCTTAAAAAACGTTGTTTTCACATGAATCCCCCTAAGATTATTATGTACATTCCCTACTTCTATTGTAGAATGAAGTTTATCCAAACGTCTAAACATAAACTTGCTGATCTATAAATATCATCTAATTTATTGCATATTTATTTTTATTTGGATATGCACCCCCACATATTACCCGTTTCTATCTTTAAAGATTTGAGTTAAATTACATATAATAGCGTCTTTAAGGAGGCTTCGATATGTGCGGAAGATTCACGATTACAGATCCAATTGAAGAAATTATGGAGAGATACTATGCTTCTATAGCTGATGGATTCGAATACAAACCTAATTACAACGCTGCACCCATGCAATACATTCCGTCGATTATCGGGAGCAAAAACGGCAATGGACTGGGCTCACTCCGATGGGGTTTGGTACCCGTATGGGCCAAGGATGACAAGATTGGTAATAAGATGATTAATGCTCGGGCAGAAACGATCGCGGAAAAGCCAGCTTTTAAACGTCTGATCAGTTCCAAGCGCTGTATTATCCCGTGTAGTGGTTTTTATGAGTGGAAAAAGGAAGGATCCAACAAGCAGCCGATGCGAATACTCATGAAGGATGATAGCATCTTTTCTCTAGCTGGCCTATATGACACCTGGACAGACCCAGACGGGAATAAGCTCAGTACTTGCACCATCATTACTACTGAACCAAACAGTCTGATGGAAGACATCCATAATCGTATGCCGGTCATCTTGCGCCCTGAGGATGAGGAAGAATGGCTTGGAAGAGATAATGAAGATTTGCAGTCGCTGCTTGGATTGCTCAAGCCATATCAAGCGTCAGAGATGAGAGCTTACGAGGTGCCGAAGGAAGTCGGTAATGTGAGGAATAACAGTGTGGAACTATTGAAAAAAGTTAATTAGAGATTCGACTAGAGTGATACCTTAGTGGTAGTCACTCTTTTTTTACTGTTCATAATACAGAAATATATGGAAATAGACGAATAACTTTGATAACATAAGTGGATTGATTACATAGATGGAGGAACAAAATGTTTGATAATATGGCATCTTACTCACTTCTGGGTATTGCCGGTCTCATCACTACTTGTTTGTTTATATTTGGTATAGCCTGTTTAATAGCATTTTTTATCAATATCTTTAGATTGATCAAAGGTCGATTTAACCGAAAGTTAGAACAATGCCAATCGTGTGGTAATACTATCTCAATATCAGCTATCATTTGCCCTAATTGCGGCCACCACTATGGTAGATCTAATGGAGTTTTCAATTCAATTTTCGGGTCATTCGTTGGTTTCGTAATTTGCATTGGCGGTGGATTCATAGCATTAGCTGAACTTATGAAGATGATAAATAATTAGGTGAGAAGGAGCCATAAAAGCCTCCTTTTTGGTACCTTAGATTCAAACACGTTAAAGAATTATTTACTGCCCATGATCTTAATTGATGCCTTTCTAATTTTAGAAAATTATACATAGGTCTGATAGACTATTCTGGGGTAAATTACATAGTTGGAGGGAATACATGGAAGAGAAAATAGGTATTATAATTACAGTCAGTTTTCATTCTAACAATGTTCTATTTGGCTACTCGTTTCTTTGGTAGAATGTTCGGAAATATAAGCTGTTTTTTGTCCTTATTGTGGTCAAACTTTCGGAAAAATCAATTCATTCTCTACCTCTATATTCGCCAACTTTTTTGCTGGAGTTGTAGCTCTTGCTGGAGGAATAGGACTTTTATTTTATTTGTTAGACTTATTAAAGGATCAGTAATCTAGCTTTCAGCTACAAAGGAGCCATTAACCAAGGCTCCTATTTTTGTACCCTAAATTCAAATGTCTCACGAAAGTATCTCTTCCCCATGATCTTAATGGATACTGGGCTGTACTCCACCACCGGACCGCCATAGTCAATGATGTGCTCGTGATCATCCAGAACATGCCAGACGGATACGCGTACCTCAGTTAAGGCTGCTGTGAGGAAATCCATATCTGTAGATAATACTCTGTATGTATGATTCATCAAATCACCCTAATTGATAATTCAACTATCAAGTGGCGATACCTTCATCAAAAAAAAGAAGAACCCTGACAATATGTCCAGGATTCTTTAGTAAGTTACTTATAATGCGAAGTTGGCTGTACCACTAGTACTGTCTCTTTTTTAAAGTCGTCTGCCTCCATGTAAAGTTTAACTCCCTTATTACTAATACCAGTTACATTAATTTCTACATTTTCTTGCTTACCCTCTTCTAAAAATAACGATTTGATATGCTCACCTGTATCTTCATCTTTCAATAATATTTGTCCAGATCCATCTACTAGTTTTAGATCAAGAACCAAGGTCTGATATTTATTATTAGGATAGAGCACGATATAACCTAAATTTTTAATTGTAACGACTTCTTTGTATTTATTCTCCGTATATTTCGAATCTCTTGAAAGGCCAGCATATGTTGAAAAATAGTAAATTCTTTCTTTATCAAAAGGAGTTTTAGCAAGTTTTTCACCGAAACTCATTTTGCCTGATTTGGCGTCGACAGTTATGTTCGTCTTCGTTGCTTCTTTTGCTAGACTAACTGGTATGTACGTTTGTCCATTGATTACTACTGGTTGTGTTTTTGACTGCGGGGTCCAGTTGCTACCATTTAGAGCATACTTGAAATTACTAACCGTTGCCTGAACTGTTTTACTTTTTGATGCAGCAAATGCTCCCGTTCCTCCGACCACTAGAAATGCCAATAACAGTAATCCTGTTTTCTTAAATCTCATTTTCTTCCTCCTCAGTACTATCTTGGTTTTGTACTACAATATTATCTCAAAACTTTCCTATATAGTAAATAAGTATTATAATGATATAGATAAATTGACCCATATTCGGAGGTTATAATGATTAAAGATCTTCTTTTGGCAGAAAATAAGGGATACTCAGTTTGCTTGGTTTTTGAAGATAATTCGAATTACATAGGAATCATTATGATGTCAACTGACAAAAAGAGGGTTAAGATTAAACATCAACATGGAGTTGAATGGATTCCAGTTACAGATATAGTCAGCTGTTCAGTATCTATTCCATTTCAAAATACATCCGAGTAAAGTGACGATTTAATGATCGGATGTATTTTGATTATATTCACACGATTATTCAAATCCATTTGTTAGAGATTTCATTTCATCAATTACTTGATAAAGTCTAATAATCGCTTTCTCATAAAGCTCTGCGATTGGTATTGCAATCGAACTGGCAACAAACAAAATTGCGAAGTTTACTATTATAGCTATTACGGTTATTGTTACCTTAACTTCAATAGAGTTTCCAAAATCTAACTTCAGTTGAAAATACTCTATTTTACTCATGAATATAATTGTATATATCGTTGCATACAAACTAACTGCTCGTGCAGTAAATACTACCAAATTGTTTACAGTCACCCCATCATTCATATAATAAATTAAAAAACCAATATCAAAAAACATCAACAATTTCCCCAGTATCGGTAAGTTGCCTAAAATACTACTTTCTAATAACCCCACACTTATTATTTGTAATAATATCGATCCTACAATACATACTAAAATCCAAACTAAAAATTTCGGCATTTAACAATCTCTCCTCGTAAGTTCCCCATAAACCTACCTATCTCCCTAGATAAAAATACCTAGGTCTGATAGACTATTCATGTTGTTAATTATTACTATATCAGGAGGATGAAGATTGAAAAAGCCTATTCAGAAAAAATGGTGGTTTTGGCTTATAGTTGTGATTATAGTGGGAGGTATCTTTGGAAACAAAGATGAGGAGAAAACTGAGAAAGAAGAAGTTGCGAAAACCGAAGTATCCACTCCTGCTGAAACCAAGCCGGGAACTGTTGTTGCTGAAAAATCTGCTAGTAAGACCCAGGATGTTAAGGTAGCCAAAGAGGACGTTCAGAAACAAAAGGAAAAGATAGCAGAAATACCAGGAACTCTGGGAATGACTCCGGAAGAATTTCGTAAATCGTTCAATAAACGCGCAGATGTGCTTAATAACTCCAAACTGAAAATTGGCAAGAAATTAAACATTGAAACTGGACCAGCTCAAGATGTATTCCAGTATATGACCACAGATTACAAAGGCATAGCCGGATCAGTAAACAAAGCAGACGGATCATTACGTGATGTAATGATGATAGGCCAAGGTAATGGTACTCTTTCATCTGGAACAGATCTTGTTTTAACTATTGGTTTAGTTATACTCGCAACCAATCCAGACTTACCATCGAAAGCTGTTGGTAGTGTTCTTGATGATCTGGGTATCCTTAATGAAGGCGTGGATTGGACAACTGTAAACGAATCAACAGAACTAAACGGAATTCGTTATAGCATAACTGGATCTGATGCTATTGGAATAATGTTCAGTGCTAGCGACGCAAATGATAAATAAATACGAAGGAGAAGCATCATGAAAAGAATACTAGCTCTATTCTGTGCCATGGCGATGTTTGGGTTCGTATTAAGCCCATCTTACGTTGAAGCTGCTACTGTAAATCCAAAGACTTTGTTAGAAAAGAAATTCCCTAGAGAGCGTGTAACAGTCAGTAAGTCAGTAGACCTAAACGGAGACAATAAGAAAGAACACTTGTTGATCACTGAATCAGGCAACTTTTATCTTATTAATTCCAAAGGTGTCATAGTACTTATAGATACAAATTACTATAGCGATGAAGAACCAACAATCCATATCCTCAATGTTTCGGCTAAAGAAAAGCAAGTAGCTGTTACTCTTGACTATTTACCATCAAATACAGAACTGCTCGTTTATAAATATCAGAATGGTACTCTTAAAAAGAAGTTATCTGTTATGGGTGATGTTGGAATAGAGATTTCGAAAACCGGGGAAATAATTCAAATGTGGAAGAATTACTATCCAGAAGGTGGTTGGAAGATCGCAGTTGCAAACTATAAGTGGAATAGTAAGAAAGATAAATATGTAGGTTCAGGTGAATTACCACGATAAGACAAATAAGACTCTTTCGACTTAGTTTCGTGAGAGTCTTATTTTTGTTCAATTATGCAAAGCTTAAACTAAGTATCAACTCCTCTTGCTTTGCCGACCTAGGGCATAAGCCGTCACATAATTGATCCTGTCGTTACCCAGTGCAGGTAAGTTTGTCTCTCCTGTTACGATAGAAAGTTTATTTGCGCCAGCCACGCCCATCGTAGTCGTTACTGTACTCTTCTTCCTAGTGACGACAGTACCTATTATTTCGTAAGCTGTGATGCACTTTTTTTTTACTCATAGTAAAAGGAACCCCAAACGAAGCTTATTTCAATACGATAAAGATATTTTCAATGTACTTCCCGTATGTATCTTCCCAATGATGATTTGAATCAGCTTTAGAATCAAAGAAAAAACTCTCTCCTGATCTGAGTTTTATTTCAAGTTGCCTCTCTTCTTGGCGCGAATTTGACTTAATAATCCTTAACGTCTCGACTTGAAAATTTTTATAATACATGACATCAGATGCTCTTGCGTTTTGCCTGAAACGAATAATACTTTTTTCTGTGAATATAAAAAACTCAACTTCTGCACTATCTGTAAAAAAATTTTTGGGATAGAAGGCTCTTACTTCATCATCGGTAACGTATTTTTGAATATTTGATAAAATCTTCGTATATCCACCATACGAGATACTACCCATTTCTCTTTTGAAATCATGATAACTGTTCATTTTCACTCAACTCCCTCTTGATACGATAGTTCGACAGGAAGGAATAATATCCCTCTTTTAACATCGTCTATGGGGCAATTGAAGAACGCCTTCCGGTTTAGTCCTTGTGACATATGGTTATTTTCGGTATACAATAGACTTTACTCCAAGAAAGAAGTGAAACCGGGTGAATCGACTGAGATTGAAGATTGAACTTTTGTTCAAAACATTCACAGTCCGTATCGTTATTTTTAGACGTTAATTGCGATACGGCATCCGGACCTGAAATAAAATAAATGCCCTAGAAAAGGTCGCATGTAAAAGTGCGTGAACCGATCAATGGGTCGCACTCCTATTGGAATGCGTAAACGAAATCTCTGACCCTAGGTTCAGCGGCTGAAAAGCCTCGTCCTAGGGTTTTATAAGTAAAAATAATACTTGTTAATCTAATTCATAGAATTTCTAGCAATGGAACCTCCTAACGGGGAGCCATGTGATCAAAAACTTATAATCTGAATGTTGTACGTCAAGACCACAATCTCTTGACTGTCTTTGATCTGGTTTTTGAAATCTTATACTGTATTATGCTTTGCTCAACGCAACAAGTTCTTCGATCTCCGAAAGCTTGTACGAGATATTATGTTTTGAGTAACCCTTGAAATTTCCATATGGAATCATGTTAGATATATAACGTTATTTCGCTTATAAACTCAAAGCTCAATCTTTAAAATGTACTCATTTGATGGTAAGACTAAATTAATCTTTACAGGCAAAGGTAATTCAAACTCTTTTATTATTGCTCTGACATAGCACTCTGCACTTCGCTTCTGTATATCCCATGGGAAATAAATTGTGTGATTGTTCATTTACTGTCCTCCATGTTGCCAGGCTTAGTATTTAGTCATGAGAGCATTACTTTTGCTATGAATGAAAAAACTTGCCTACCCTTAAATACTTCAAATGAATGAAAGTTTTGTGGATCAATAAACGTTGAATCAATTAAAATTATGTAATCAGACCCGTATTAGAACTTATATTCAAACGATAAACTGCACGATTCATGAGTAGTGAGTTTTTAACCATACTACTATCAATCATTTCTCACCATCCTTTATAAGTCATGAATAGTAATTATCCATTTTAGGATCATAGTTTTCTTTCATACAAATACACTTAAATTTATTTATGGCTTTAATCCTTTAAACTGAGCCGCAGTTAGATTTATGTTCCGCGATTCTCACGGCTCCATTACCTAATATCATAATTCACTAACCAGACGGATCTAACTGGATGATGTTTTTGTATCATTGTTGTGTTGATTTATTAATTCATCTAATAGTTCGGATTGACTGATAACCAGAGAATGTTCAATACCGTGGATGCTAACTAACTTGTTTAAGACATACCTCTCTTGTTCTATTTTTTCTTTAATTGTAGGATTAGTTGACATCGCCAATCACCTCTATAACTAATCCTATCTCTTTCTATTCAAATTCAAGACTGGTGAATTTATACAAAAAAGACAATTAAAAAAACCTCCATTCCAGGAGGTTTTGGACATTATTATTCTGTTTTACCAACCGCCAGCACCGTGTGAGCTCGTTTTTATTATGGAAATATCTTTTTTTGGAATAACTTCGTTGTTACCAGCTGATACCTGATTAAGTGGAGCAATTACCAAAATTGCTAAAGTCACGGCCAAAGATGCGATCATCATCTTCTTCATATAACTAATTCTACCTCCTTTAAAATTGCTTTATACTTATCTAGTTGATCCTCTGTCGCTAAATGCCTCAATTTCTCAAATAAACAGAAGCATCTGACCAGATAAGTATCATTATTTAGTTTAGCAGATATTGCCAAACTATCTAACACAAAGATTATACCAATACTAGGACGCAGAGATCTAATATAATATTCAGCTAAATCAGCTAAGAAAATCACAAATCTGTCGTTAATTACTTGCGAAGTGTACGTTCCCACCCTTTTTTGGGAGATTACCTGATTATGAATCATATCATGGTAACGCTCTAAAATGTGGTCGATGTTGAAGGAGTATTTCAGCGCTGCTCTGACAACTTTGAATAGACCTAGAAGTATTTCGTTATCATTGTTAGCCAGGGAATCTACATACTTATCAATAAGATCGATATCCCCTGTCATTATTCTATAAAGCATTCTATTAGCGGCGGACCAGACTAAAAATTGTTTCTTAGTATGTTCAGCAGCAGCGTCAGTTTCAACGATCCAACTGTGATCCTCATATTTTTCTAAATGGTAAAAAGCTTCATTGAAATCCTGAGCCTCTTCAGCGACTGTCCCTAATAGCAAATGTGAATACAATATATATCCAAACAACATTTTTTTGGGAGCAGTTGATTCTACCTTATTGCCTGTTCTTTTATGTTTTAGATCATATTGTATTCTAGCTATTCGACCCATTTCAGTGCTTAATTGTTTTGCCTTCTCCCACTTCTGCAAAGAAACGTATACGTTAGCTAGATCTTTCAACGCATCTAACTGTTCTGATTCACTTAGCCTTTTGACAAACGGCTCGAATACTAGAGCAAGCTCATAATTAATTTGCTGGTCATCCCCTAGTGATAATTTAAAGATTCTATATTGGCATATCGCCAACCTTTCGGCGTGCTGATAACGTTCTCCTTCTGAGACTTTTTTATAGATAAGAAGTGATGCCGTGGTGTTGCCTCCTTCAAACAGAGACTCAGCAAAATTAAATAAAGAAGAAATATAGTAAGATTTCTCCAACATAAGATCAACAATTTTTTCAATACAGGTTAGCTTATTTAACTGTGAGCATCTAATTAGAAACGGCCGTAACCTTCTCCAATCTGTTGATGGATCAATTAGCAGCTCATCTACATATAAATCATAAAAAGTGCCCTCTTCAAGTCCCATTGTGTATGTCATTCTATCAAGAGCTTTGATCGGAATGAGTTGAGAACCATTTATGAAACGACTCAGAGTTCCAGAATTAATACCCGATATTTCAGCAAAATGATAAACAAGCATTTGGTTTTCTTCTATGTAATTTAACAACTCTGCCCGAATTGATTGTTGAGTTATCACTTCCAAGGATGATTTCACCTCCACTGATAATCCATTTTTTATGTCTTTATTATCTATATAGGTATCATATGGATTATTCTACCATCGGTCAATGGTTTTTCTGCAATAATACTTGAACAATTGAATTTCGCAGAATTATTAGTTAACTTTTCATACGAACAAAAAAAGGTACCAAAGAACCCAGCCCATTTAGGAACTTCATCTAAAATTAGATTTGATGTTGAACCAGTAATCACTAGTATATTGGAAATTGTTTAAACAATCGACTTATCTAATCTTTCTAGAAGACTACTTACAACCAACACATATACAGTCTATGATTAGCTTCCTTGCGCTTGTATTTTTAAAGACAAGAACCCCGATCAAAATATAATGATTGGGGTTTGTGTAAAAATAATATTCTAATCACTTTATGAGTTTGTAATTATAGTTCCTACTAGGATGAATCACGAGTCATTCTCAAACTTGTGCAACTTTACTGGTAAAATTCCCTCTCCCTTCACATTACTCTGGTTGGCAAACTTCTCTAAAGCTTCCAAACATGCTTGTCTTTTAATTACGTCATTTCATTCTGATGGGCATAACTCTTTCTCCTCAGGAGACTGTCCATTTTTGGAAATGCATAAGTTCCTCTTCTTGATTCTCAACCCAACCTAGCCTCAAAATTTCCTTGTATTGTAACTATTATTATTTTTTAATGTAAAGACAAATAAAATCTATTACAATGGCGTTAGATCAGTATTTTGCAATTAAGATTCTTTCATGAAAAAAGCCTTAGAGTTCTTAAACTCTAAGGCTAAAATTATTTTCACAAACACCACTTATTATAGATTCAGGAGTTATTAGGTTATTTCATTCAATATATTAAGGGTTTTAAAAGCTGTTAGAGCATTAGCTTTTGAAGCATATATCTGTGGGCTCTCCAAATTGCTTAACTGAAAAATCTCTCCTGATTCAAAAACGATAAATCTTCTGAGTAAATCAACTAATCTCTCTTGATCTAGATCTTTATAAGCCTCTGATGTAAATGTTGCCAAAATATGATCAAAATCGACTTGTTTACTCCTCGCTATATAGGCATTATAATCAAAAGCCGCAATCGTAAAATTTTCCGGTAATGCGTATATTTCAAGTGATTCTAAATATTCCGCTTTTTCGAAAGATTTTAATAGTTTTTTTTCAGTACGAACCAACGTCCTGAGCTTTCCACCTTGGAATGAATCACCTGAAATTCCGATATAATTAGGCTTAAAATTTAAACTGGTAATAATCTCTTTTGAAATATGATAAAAATCATTCCACTGATTGATATTATTTGGTTCGATTTGCCCATATAATACTATCGATGTTGTTAATCTTTCCTCCATGTACTACCTCCGTTATTTTTTTGGTGGCAAAATATAGATGTCGCCTGCTCTATTCCCCATAAGTCTTTGATTGTCCTGCATCCGTTTTATTAAATCAGAAACTCTATCAGTTTTACTCGGAACCTCATATTGATCTATTTTACCGTCTCTTCTAACTGACATTATATCAGGTCTTCTATTAGGGCTGATGCCCTTTATCTCATTCCCCATTCCTTTATTAAGATATACCTTAACAATATCCTTACTTTGAGCTAATTTTGTAGCTTTTTCGGTCATTGCCTCCCAGTGACCAGGTGTTTTGTTAGTATGCGGCTTGCTTGGATATACAATCTTAGAATTAGTTGTAGTAGATTTTACGGTTTGACTTACTCTCGACGCCTGAATTGATCTAACTTCAGACTTCAGCGAATCAACAGATGGGGGCTTTACAAATTTTAAACTACTGGATGATCTTGAGCTATTCGGTGTTCTAAAAGTTATTCGGCTTACTGGAGAAATCCCTCCTCCACCGCCACCTGGACTCATTTCTTCTCTATGACCACTAGGATCAACATAAATCAGTGGATTGTTCTTAACATACGCATACAAATTCAAACTCAGCGGATCGTTTAGCTCACCCTCAAAAGTGTCCTCATTAATAAACCTACCCGTATTCGGATCATACCATCGCGCACGCAAATACTGCAACTGAGCCGTATCATCCCATAGCTCGCCAGAGTACAAGAAAGGATTATGAACTTTCTCCTCTTTCGACTCGACGTTCCCCCAGGCGTCAAACTCATACTTGTTCAGCAACGCACCGTTGGCATCCCGCAGCTCGGTAACATCTCCGTGTCCGTTCGTTTGCACATACGCCTTGCTACCAGTCGCATAGACAATAGCTTCCAGCTTAGCACCACGAATATAGTTGGCCTTTAGTTCCGGCGTGCCATTGCGCACCTCAGCTTCAGCAATGATCTGAGCAACATCATCATAGTAATAACGAGTGGTCACACCATTTTCAGCACGTTCAACCAGCAGATTGTCACCATTGTACTGATATCCCACTTTTGCTGTATCTGTGGTGACTTGAGTCAAACGATCTCGGGTATCATACTGATACTCGGTCTTCACCGTGTTAACTTCCTTGTCCGACTGCATCGTCAGGCGGTTGCCTTGTTTGTCATATGTGTACTGCTCGTTATTACCACTTGCCGTAACAATGCGATCGAGCTGGTCATACGTAAAGTCATCTTGAACGCCCTGCTGTACACGCTTCGTTATATTTTTGTTGTTATCATAACTGTAGCTGTATACACCTAAAATAGCTTCATCACGCACTTGCTCCAGACCGACAAGATCCAGACCGTTATACGTTTTGCGATCTTTCACACCATTTTGAAACTGTGATGACTTAAACAATCCATTCAGGTAATACGAATACTGCGCATCTGGTGCATCCTTCTCTGTTCCCACCGAAGTCATTCGGTTCATTGTGTCATACGTGTAATAGACGGTGTTGCCAAACGGCCCCTTCATCTCGGTTCGATTGCCACTCAGATCATAGATGAACTCGATTGTAAGCCCATCCGGATAGGAGAGTCGTGTCAATTGTTCCGTCGCTGAATCATATTGATATCCTGTTGTACCCGTGCGGTCTGTCATACTTGTACGTTTACCTACAGCATCTACAGCATAACTGATCGTTTCGTCTGAGCTCACTTTACGGAGCAAGTTACCGCGCAAATCATACTCATATGTGAATGTATTTCCATTGCGATCCACATATTTCGTCAGGTTACCGCCAGGTGTATAGTAACTTTTCGTAGCGTTGCCTGACTTGTCCTTCGTCTGAATACGGCGATTAAGCTGATCATACCTATTCTCTTTGATGTTACCCGCTGGATCAATCGTCTTGAGTAGATTGCCTGCAAGATCGTAGCTGTATTGTGTCTGTTCCCCATTAGCGCTGGTCACTTGGCGAAGCTGCCCCATGACATCATAACTGAACGCGGTGATGTTACCGTTGCCATCCGTTTGCTCCAGCGTTTGACCGCTAATGTTATCGTATTTATTTTGCTCCAGTATTCGGGAAACTTGATCAATCTGTGTTTTCTCTTCTGTTTTGATATCTTTGCCCCACTTGTCGTAGGTGGAAATCTGGATGTAACCTTCGGCATCGGTACTTGTCGCTGTGCGAGCTACATCATCATATTTCATGGATATGGACGTACCATCGGCTCCAGTGGTCATTACCACACGGCTCCAGTTATCGTACGTATTACGTATGCGATTACCCAGTGCATCGTCTGTCCAGGTAGCTCGGCCATACGGATCATACCCGGTACGCTGAGATACCACGTAACTGTTCCCTGAGAAATAACCGTTTTCGATCGCTTGACCTAGTGAATTCCATTTGATCAAACGTTGTTGTCCGAGCTCATCCGTCACTTTGATCGTATTGTTGATATCATCATAATCCGCGCGGAGCATGGTTCCGTCTGGTTGTGTCACTTCAGTGGTTCGACCAACGGCATCCAAGCGATATTTTGTTGTACGTTGCTCTGCATCCGTAGATGCAATTAATGCACCCGTAGACAAGTCATATTCCGATAATGAGTTTATCTGTGTTGTTTGACCATCCACATCGGTTACCATCGTGCTTAGACGAGTTGGAAATGCGTTTTGATAACGACCATCATATTCGAGTGTCGCATTTCGTTCCTGTTTGCCATCCGATATCCGTTGAGTTAATAAGTTGCCATAGGCATCATAGGTGTAATCTGCCTGTGTCAACAGTTCACCACTGGTACTGTCTTTACGGTTCACAATTTGCTTAATTTTACCCAGGTTATCCCGTGTAAGAGCCGTATATTTCTTGTTGGTTGCATCCACCATGTCGGTGACACTCATTAACCAGTGTCTGGTATCATCATACGTACTAGTGGTGGTGCGTCCCGTTGCATCCGTTACCGAGGTGATATTGCCGTAGTCATCCAACTGTACGGTGGTCGTTAATACGTCCTTAGCCTGGTTATCCGTTACAGTAGTGACCGTTGGTGTTGGTGCAGCATAACCACGTCCTTTGACGGTTTTACCATAGGTATTCGTTGTTGTTTGGGTCTTACCCTCTGCATTAACAATGGTTCCGTCCAGATAGAACTGGGCTGGTGTATCATTGTTAATAAAATCTTTACGGTAGTTATATTGTGTGTTGGTTAATCCATTACTCACCGAGACAGCAAAAGTTGTGTCCTGTGAAAATGTTGCTCCTAGATCTGAGGTGTAGCTATACGTTTGACGGTTGAAATCCTCTGTTGTTCCATTTTCATACGTAATCTGATCTTTACGAGAAAGCACACGATAGGCATCATTGAACGAATCTTCACCAATGTAACGCTTAACTGTTCCATTCTCATATTCATAGAACGTTTTGGCCCCCGTGTTATGTTGTACAGATGTTAGCAAAGCATACGGATTAAGCGCCGCACGTTCCGGGCTGAATCCAGGTAGGTTAAACTTGGCATCAGCCAATTTGTAAGAATAGGTTGTTTTTCGTCCCAGCGGATCGATGACCGAATCGAGTAGTTCGATGCCATTTTTCGTTTGTTTGTTATACGTGACTGTACGGTTTCCTTGCACGATCGTTACAGTTGAAGAACTATAGCTGATACGAATGGTATTACCAATAGCATCCTTCACTTGGGTTAACAATTTGCTGTTATACACCGAATTATTTTCATAGAAAAATTGAACATCATTTTTCTGCCCATCGGAAATCTGGAGTAGATGTCCATCCACAGAAAAATATTGCTTGGTTAATCCATCTGAAGAAGTCATGACGAGAGATGAGGTTTCACCATTTACCGTTACCGAGGTATTTGGATTTACTGTAATCCCTTCCCAGTCATAGCCTTTAAGCGTGTTACTTGCAATTTCATAGCGGCCCCCATCTGCCATGACCATATACGACTTGCCATTCTCCGTTTCAATGTAAGGCAGTTTCCAGGACCATCCCTTACCAAGTGGTGCTCGTTTGTCTGAAGCAGCAGGAACCGTTTTGTTGTAGTAAGTGACATCAAAGTTACTACCTACTTGATAAGCACGTATCTCAGCAGATGGACTAGAAGCCAGATAATAGTTGTAGCTACTATCCATTGAAGTAGAGATCCCTTTTCCAGCATTACTATTTACGATATTTTTCAAATCGTTAACTGCTGACCAATCGGGTGTACCATCCGTATATAAAGTGATAGTCTCAGCAGGACCTTCTGTTACTTCCTGCTCTACCCAAGGTTGCTCTCTCACGGCATAAGCATAACGATACTGGTATGGAGCTTTACCTGCAATCCAAGAATCATAACGCTGTTGAGAATACTGCCCAGGCTTAACGACACTTCCTACATAAGATTGAGAGTATATTCGGGTGTCTGATTCTGGAATGGATACGGACCCGTTATAACGTGCTTCCCATGATTTAGTACACACATAGTTCGCTACCGATTTATCTGGTGATGGACAAGCTTTCGTAGCCGTCACCGAGGAACGGGTTAGCGTAATCGTTTTGCCCTCAACGGTCGCTGTTTTCGTATCCGGACATGGGCTTCCTGACCCTGTCTGAGTCCAGACACCTTTGGAGTCATATTTTCCTGGAATAGAGTTCGTGCACGTCTGCGTTGGAGCAGTAATTGTACGTGCAGGTTGATATTGGCCAGAAATGACCTGAGCACTGCCTGATTTGTTTAGAGTACCGCTAAATCCACCCTGATTATAACTTATACTCGAAGGTAGACTACTCAGGCTTCCGCTACGGGTTTGTTGCTCTGTACGGCTTTCCGATGGATTCCAAAATGCGATTTGTGTACTTGCTGCTTTCCGAGCCTCAGCTTCAGTTGCATACGTACCTTGCAGTACAGTTGGTGTTTCCACCACGATCGTGTCATTATCTTTTATACCGTCGCCATTGTAGTCTTCTTGGACCCACTTATTGAGTTTGTATTTGACATGATATTTAGTAATAATTTTTTTCTTCACTGCCTGATAGGTGAGAAAATAATTGTAGACCGGATACTCATATGTATTCGTTCCCACGGCCGGATCATAAAACTGGGCTGAATTCGAGTTATATTGCCTTTCCAACGAAAAGGACATTCCCGCACGTCCAGGCAAAGACGCATCGACATGCTCCAACATAAGACCACCACTCATAGTCGAAATGGTTTCTCCGTTTTCACCCACGGTATAAGGAGCCTCGTTAAACGACTTTTTACTATAGACTGGTGCTTTTTCAGCGATATGTTTCCCTGGATCTGGGATACTCGTTTGTCCTGCAAGTGGTTTTACTTCTGATTTTGATTTTTGCTTTAATGTTGATGATGACTCGGATTGCTTTTTATTCGTAATTGAAGCATCATTGTTCTCCTTAACCTGTCCCTTTTCAGGCACAGGTTTGGATAACTTTTCCGAGATGTTCTTCGGTTCTGATTTCGATTCCATCGACGTAGGAGATATACTTTCTGCACTTCCTTGTGATGATGGTGTTTCCTTGGACTCAGCAGCCGGCTTTCCTTCGAGATTAGAATTGTTGTCGCTTGAAGGTGCTGTCGGTCCTTGACCTACATCCTGATTTGTTTGAGGTGCGTTTTCATCATCAGTTGTAGTTTCTGTCGGTGGTGCTTTTCCTTCAGACTCTGTTTCACCTTCCAATTGCTCTTCTGCATCGATCTGTTCTTTTTCTTCACCCTCAACTTCTTTGTCTTCCTCTTCTTTCGATTCGTTCTCTTTCTCAAGGTCTGTACTTGGCGGGGCTTTCAGTTCCTCTTCCACCGCGAACGTTTCATACTGCTGCATAATGCTGGATTGGTCGGCTTCCACACCCGTGATTGGTGTTTCTTCAGCTACAGCTGAATCCGTATAAACATCACTTGTGACCGTAGCGGATTCATTAACTTCCTGTGGGCGTACTGACTGCAAGGCTTCGTCGAATCCAATCTGTTCGTCTCTGGCTTTATATAAAGAACTAATGACTTCATTCAAGGTATAGCCCTGATCCAGGTAACCATGGATAAAACCTTCTGTCCTGTCAAACTGCTCTGCAATCAGAGAAAGAGACTCCAATGGAGAAGGATTTTGGCCACTAGAAACATCTGATTCGTTTTGCTCTTCTGCATATGTAATCGCCGGTATCCAGTTTCCGAAAAGTCCTGAAAATACGGACACGATGAGCAGGATGGATATATATTTTTTTGTAATAGATTGCTTCAAATTGTTCTCCCCGTTCAGATAGTGTGTGTTTAACCTGCAATTTTATATATTTGCGATAGGTGCTTTTAAGGAGTTATAATTGTAGTTCTTATCAAATTCCCGTTGGCATCATACGTGTATTCAATCTTCTTGCCGGAGATAAATACAATTTTCATCAGCCGACCAGCAGAATTATAGATATAACTTTTATAGTTCTTAATCGCTGTTTTCTTTACAGAGTTGCTTGGCAAAGACTCATTTCCAGCCCTATCCATTGAACGTATTGTAAACGTATATTCCTTTTTGGGATCATTCGGTAAGACAAGGCTGGTTGTACTCGTCGATCCAATTAAAACGTCGTCTTGATATATGTTAAACATCGTTTCATATTCTTTTGATTCTTGTAGAGCGTCCCAGGATAATTCAATAAAAAAAAGATTGTCTACTTTGACTTTTAAACCTTTTGGGACTTCCAGAGGTTTACTTACAGGTGTAACCCCCAAAAAAATCCCCATAATACTAGAAACATCCTCTTCATCAATGACTCCATCGTTGTTCATGTCAGCAATATTGATTTGCTCAGGTGTAAGAGCTATTTTTCCTTTTATATATTTATTAACTACTACGGCATCCCCGGGAGTAATCACACCATCACCATTGACATCACCTTTAAGAACAGTTAACTCTGCTGCATGAACTTCATATGAGAGCAAAGTAAAAGAAAAAGAAAATAATAAAATCCATATTAAGAAAAGCCTACTGCTAATTTTTAATGAACATTGTTTTTCCCCACACATATCAAGTTGTTCTCCTCTGTAATGATAAATTAATATAAAACTAATTCTGACAAATGAATTGAATCTTAGCTTTCTCTTTCCAATTAAATAAATTCAAATCACAAGCCAATTTCATCTGATACCAAGAATTTTTCCAACTCCTTTCTGTTTTTTTATTGATTAATATAAATAGCTATCTCATTATCAGCGATTCTATACAAATTAGAAATAGGCTTTTTTTGTTTCATCTTGTCTTTTTATGTCGAATAATTTCCAGTTCACTTATATAAAAATAGAAATATTATGAGTTATACTTTTATTTGTAATATGTAAATCATTTAATGTAAATACACATATTAAATGAATCTATACTATTTTTTTATGAGAACTGGTGATTTTCAGTTTGTTCTCATAAATAATCATTGGGTACCGCAGACAAGCCCCTCCTATCTTCATATGCATTTTCGGTTATTTGAAAAAAATATAAATCCCCTTGTTTAATGCACAATAAACCTCGCTAGCTTAAGCCAGTGGGGTCACCTCTATCCATCTTAAAACCACTGAAATACTTGCTAAAAGTAGCAACATATATATACACGAATACACAGTATTCAAATTATGTTTCAGACAATTCAATCTGCAATGGAAACTGCTTCATACCTCCCTCATTAAACCAAGTCTTTTTTCGATAAACGCCCTACTAGTCGCACCTTTCTGGCAAAGCTGTCCATACGCTGTATCCACAGAATATCGATCAATCAAAAACGATTCTGTCCATGCTCCAAAATGATCCTCAGACCAGTCATGCTGAATTGCATAGTCGGCTACTTGAAATAGACTTCCTACGTGAACCTTTTTCAAAACCTTGCGTTTGGCTTGATCCCAATTACGAAAAGCAGCATCCGATCAACTCCGTCACTGGGGCTGGAACCTCTTCCAAGTTTGAAATGAACTTGTTTAAACTTGACCCACTAAAATCTATGTCCTGGTTAGAGGCCCAAGCAATGAACTTCCAGATCAGTTGCTCATCTACATACCGATTTCGATCTGCTTTGGTAAAAGCGATCTTCTCGAAGAACATGTGCTGCGCAAGCTCCTGTACCGTTTCTTTAACAGCAGGACTTACCTTGACCCTTGTTTTCTCTGTAGATGTTAAAGGCACAGACTGATTCACACGATAGAACATCTCCTCCACTTCTTCGAAAGTGCATTCACTAAACTCAGTCACCGTGAAGTTGTACGTAAGGAATTCGAATTGTGCATCAGAAGATAATTCATTGTATCGCTTACCAGCAATCGACTCACCATTAAAATCCGCTGTTCCATTACTCAACTTATACTCACCATCCGCAAAGAAGAAAACAGACTCCCAACGTTGTCTGCCATCAATAACCCAAATATACCCGTCTCCGTTATTCCAAACGAGAATATTAGGAATGTAGTGATCTCTAATGACAGAATCTACCAGGTACGAACGTCGATCATTCTTCCACACGCTGTTGCGTTGGAATGGCAGATCGAATCGAATACGGTCACGCATATTTAAAAGGCTTTTTGTAGTACGCTGAATGCTTGCTCTTTTCATACTTGTATCCTCCTTGAATTAAGAAAACAGGACGCACTGTGCACGTCCTGTTCTTTGGTCATATATCAAAAGCCTGCTGTATAGCTTGATCCTCAAATGACGAAGCTCGAACAATTCGATCAGAAAATCCATCTACTCCACGAATGGATTCTTTCCCTAATAACAAGGACAAGACAGAAAATCCTTTTTGTTCTTTCAAGCTAGTCCACGCTTTTAAAAAATCATGATTTACATGTGCTTCCCCATCAGTAACAAAAATAATATCCGCTTGATTAAATCGACTTTGTTTAATGATTTCGCTTGCTTTGTTTAAGGGCTGTACAAAATTCGTACCTCCGTCAAGAAAAACGGTAACAAGCTGGATCATATCTTGTACTTCAATTTTTCCTTGCTCATAGATGATCGCATCAGAAGCATGTGAGGAAAACGGAATCCACGCAAAATCCCTTCTCTGTTTCCGGGCGATACTCATGAGAGCTAAAGCAAATCCCTTAGAAATCGTATCCTGACCCTTCATACTCCCGGATTGATCGAGACACAGGATAATGGGCCCTTTGCCGAGATGTTCTTTTCCCTTGGTATCATACTGAAGAGTTTGGCCTTCCGCATATCGGCGTAAGAAATCCAATTTGCTAATAGGGCTGGCGTAACTGCCTAGCTCCATCGGCAGCAGTTGCTCAATGTCACAGCCTTGCCGAATTCCATTCCGATCAATCGCATCCTTGTGTTTAGAACGCTGTTTGCGATTGGCAATGACCTTCATTCTCCCTGCCCATTTTGCAATTTCTTTCAACTTCTTATTATGACTCAACTTTTCAGCTAGAAATAATTGCTCTTTTAATGGAACCTTCTTCAGCTCACTATCACCACTTCCGGCCTGTATTCCACCTAAAATGGATTTCACATTTTCTTTAGTCTCTATCGCTTCATCCGCAGCCTCAGCGAGCAATTGAGATAATTGAGAACCGTTCTGATTAAGCGCTGCAGACAAAGCATCTGTAGCTTGCTGGGAAGCTTCCTGATCCCCTTGAATGAGGTGCTGCAAAGCTTCTGCTAAGTCTTGATCTTGCTTGGCTTGTTCTTTCAACCATCTAAGAACCGTCTCACTGTATTTCGTTGTTCCAATGGCTGCCGCCAGATCATCCAGGCGAGTAAATTCACGAAAATCCAGATATCCTTGATCAGTCATGATTCTTTCCATGAGCTGACGGTTCATTCCAAGTTCTTCAGGAACCTCATCAAGCAGCTCTGGCTTCATTTTGAACAATCCGGCCCATAGATCACTCATCAAAGGCTGGATCAAAGGAAAAATGTTCTTCCCCTCTTTTCCAATCTTCTTCAGCTTGCCTGACATTTCCATTAACTGTCCAAATCGTCTTCGATCATATGCATCTGTGTTTAAAACAGATTTCATAGGTTCCTTCATCTGCTACACTCCTAACACTTGTGACGCAATACCACTCAGAGTACTTTGAACAGTTGCAATGGTACTCTCAATTTCAAGTCTGTTTGGATTGTCTTTTTGAAGTTTTTTCATCTCATTGACCAACGATTTCAGTTTCTTCGTACTTTCAACAGCAACGTCTGTAGAATTACTGGACTGATTCAAATTTTTCATAATATCTGCTGTTTCAGCTTCAATTTCTTGAATACGTGTCTTCACCGCATCCTGAGCATAATTCCGTACGATTTTCATGACCTTTTCGCGTTGTTCCGGTTTTTCCCACAAACTATTTTTGAGAATCATGAGGTCTTCCAAGTTCGCCTTATCTCTGCCACCAAGTACGGCCTTCGCACGGATTACAGAGAGAGTCTGCTTAAAACGTCGATCTGAAGGATGAATCCCTTCATCCATCAGTTCTCTCCTAATTTTGCTCAAGGCATCAAAAACCTCATCAGGAATCACTACGGTGTCACTAAAAAATTGAAGTTGAAACAGTTCTTCAATATTCATATCTGCAGGAGCTGGTGAAGATCCTTTCAACATGGATACAAAAGACTGATCCTCTCCGATATAGTTAACCTCAAATCTCAGTAGAAATCGGTCAAACAATGCCTCCAATCCTTCCCCCTCCTCAGGATACTCATTCGAGCTGCCTATGAGTGACATGAGCGGAACTTGTGCTGGCGCACCATCATTGTAAAATATCCGTTCATTAATGAGTGTCAAAAGCGCATTCAGAATGGCACTATTCGCCTTAAAAATCTCATCTAGAAAGGATGTATGTGCCGTTGGTAATTTGCCAGCCGTATTCCGCTTGTACACACCATGTTCCAGTTCCTTTAAGGATACAGGACCAAATAGCTCCTCTGGTGTACTGAAGCGTGTCAGCAGCCACTGAAAATAATTCGCTCCTGTAATCCGTTTGGTCAGATCACTCACCAATGCGCTCTTTCCCGTTCCGGGCGGTCCGATCAGCAACGCATGTTGACGAGCAATCATGGCTACCATTAGCCCCTCAATGACTTCTTCACGTTCTGCATATTGTTGTGACAACGCATGTTGAATGTTTTTAATTTTCATATTTAATTCCTCCATATCTTAGTTTTAGAAATCAAAAAGAGCTGAACCTAAAGAGAAATAGGGTCAGCTCCGTTTCAACAAGAATATGTGAAAATCAATCGGCCATATTTGCCAAAGCATCCGCGACTCTCTTACGAATGAGCGAAACATAAGCCTCCATTTCTTGCAAATTTCCTGTAACAATACTTTCGTAGTCTTTAAAGTTGCTCACCACATTTTTCGCATCTTCAAGAATAGCTTTTAGATCATTCTTCTTGAGCTGATTCTCAACCCCGTTCTCACAAGCAGCCAGCGTTGAACGCAGATGATCCATCAATTTCCGAGTCACCATGTTTTTCATATCCAACGTGTTCATGACAGGAACCTTCTCTGCTTCCCCTTTTTCAAGAGAAACAATAAATCGGATCAGTGCATCCAAGTTCCCATCAAATTGTGCCGGAACAAAGTAGACACCTCCAGTTGGCCTTACTGGGGTTGGTGACATACTCTTTAAAGCATTCGTAATCACGGTTCGCAATGTCGTAGAACCATAGTTGTTTCGGAAGATATCAAATTGCAGGGCAGCATTACTAACGAGTTGTTGCGCCATGGAAGAGACGTAACTGGCATCTACCTTCTCCGTTTTCCGATCCAATACTAGCGATCCTACATCCGGGATGTAGTTTAATCTTCTCCCTTTGGTATCCACCGTTTCGCAAACCAAATTACGTTGCACGAAAGAACTTGTCGATGCCACCTCTCTAAACATGTAGTTCTCATATACACCTGGCGACATCTCCCGTTTAAACTTTTCACTGGTCGCTCTTCTAAAAGCATCTGGTAGACGGATTGCATTCGGCATCCACCCTTCTCCCAGCCCTGAATCAATGAGTTTCTGTTTCAAGTCGTCAGGCGTGATTAGCATATTAGATAACGAGTTCCAGGTTAAGAATCCAATTGCATCTCCTTGACCAGCCGGAACCACAACAGCATCTTTTAAGATTGAGTTCATAGTAAAGGCCTCCTCGTTTTTGGAATAAAGAAAAACACTTGAAAGTTGCTCAAGTGTTCAGATCAGATTTTATACTTGCTTAGAGATAGTCTTTGGCTGGCTTACTGCCACCATAAAGTTCAAAGTTGCTTGTGATAAAGTGCTCCAACTCCTCACGGGTGACCCCATCAAACTCTTCAAGTCTTTCATAAATGTACATTTTCTCCAATGCCTTTACGTATCGTGGGTAAGACTTTTCCACGATATGTTGAATCGTACTCCAGTGCTGAACAAACTCACAATCGTAGAAAACGTTATTCCCGACATCGAGTACACCAAGACCGGTAGCCCCAAATCCTCTTTTCTTGAAGTCAATTTCCAACTGCCTATAAACCTCTTGTTCAAAAATAATTTCGAAGATGAGTTCACCATCTTGCTTCCAATTTGCCAATGTAATGCACTCAAGATTGAGTCGTTTCGTGTACTCCCTGAGCAAGTTTTCCAAAGATTCATCCGACAGTTTAGACAAGTATTCATAACAAGCAAATTGCTTTGCTTTATAAAACTTTCCTTGAATATTCTCTTCAACATGCCGCTGGAGGACAATACGTACATGCGCCAGCGGATCATATGTAAATTTCACTGTTTTCATCCTACCTTACCTCCTTTATCTGCAAAAGATATCCTACACGCTGGCAGTATTCCAAACGACTCATCCTGCCTAACATGTAGTTATGAAAAACACGTTCAATTGAATGAGATACCGGCTCTGGACAAACTCTCCAATTATTTCTCACTTCATATCACTCTCCTTATTAAATTGAAAAGCCGATTTCTTCGCATGAGTGTACATGCATGAAATCGGCTTTCTGTATTGTTCAAGCTATACACGAAACATTTTCACTCTCGGTATAACGATTGAACTCTCATTCATTTGTTGTGTCAGGTCAGCAATATTGGATACCAACTGCTTTCGACCTTCTTCTCGTTCTTTAATGTCATCCAGCAAGTCTTGTCCAAAGACCATTACTTGCTGCACGCTTTGCCAAAAAGGTTGTCCTTTAAGGGCCTGCACATTCATTTCATTTCCGTCCGTTTTGTAGAAGAAACTTTGAGTTGCCATATCGAAACGGACGGTATCACTGATTTTCACTTCTAGTTCAACGGTTCCCCATACTTCTCCAGCGACATAAACGGTTACTGCGGCCATCATCTGAAGAAAGTCCACAGCATTTTTATGGCGTTTTTTCTCTTCATGAAGGAACCCACCTACTGCTGTATGAATCGCACTTTTCGCATTTTTACCTCTGAACAGATTAAACATTTTAACCATCCTCTCCATTTTTAATGAAACGCAAAAAAGCCGATCTCCGCACGGACGAATCCATGCAAAAATCGGCTTTTAGAACTCAAGTAACATTGCTTTTCCAAGAGCCTTTCGGTACTCTTCATTCCTTGTCTCCAGCAAACGGGAGTTGCGGAACTTCATTGGCCTTTGCCTTTTGTCCTACATTTTTCCTCTCTTCATCAGAACGAAGCTGTAGGTTGAGGTAGTACTAAACTTGTTCTTTCGATACAAGTTACCCTGCTGTTATAAACCCTGTGAAGCGCAAAGTCAAAGCGTAGGGTATTCCCCTTGTCTCCAGCGAATGGGAGTTTAGGATTGAAGAATAATTACAATTTTACTATACCATTGGAACACATGTTAGTTCAATAGTAAATCGAAATCATGCACATTCAGGATTTTTTTACCTGAACTCAAATGTTACGTCCGAGTTTCACATATTCTGGATCGCTAGACTGAAAGTCAATTAGTAGTCATATGCTACTATAGTTAATCTGACCGATTGACACGACTCTGATTTCATTTCGATCACCTCAATTAGTTTATAGGTACAAAAAAAACGACCACTAAAGGTCGTCTCTATCACAATTAATTCAATTTCTATTTGCTTATCCAAACTTTCCTTAACTTCGAGAGCAAATAAAGTCGCTTTCATTATCAAACTTTCTATATGCTTATATTCTAATAGATCTGGGTGATAATTTCTTGAGCTAGGGCTATCGGGATAAATATACGCATCATATATTAAGTCATGAAAGTGATGAGTTTGGTTTAGGAGTTCCTCAATCAAATTCATTGAAGGTTTAATAAAAAACTCGTTCACCCTAATATTTCGAATTACTGAACCACACTCATCTTGGACTTGATCAGATATCTTTTGGAACTCTTCATGACTGATTTTTTTATTCTGAAACTCTTTTAAAGCTAAGCTTAGTTGCTCTAATTGTCTAGCTATAACATAAAGACCGCGTTGTGTTTCCTGAATCTTATCAATTATGATCTTCTTCTTTATTAAGATCATCTCTGATCGATGACTCAGTTTATAGGTCAAGATACCACCAATTAATACACCTACCACCCCTACTACTCCTGAGACCAATGCCCCTAATAACGTTATGTCCAAAAAATATCCCTCCCCCTTCTAATTCGACTTAAAATTTTTATTATCCTTCTTTGAGTTAGTTTCAGTGTTTGGATGACCACTGTATTCGCGTGTACGCTCAATCAGTGCCTGTTCTACGCTCTCCAAATGACTGATCCCTGAATCCGGACGTTCTCCATGACAAGAAGCTTAAAACGGCTGATAATCCATCATATGAGAGCAAAATAAGCACCACGATGGGTGCTCTACTTAGCAGGCAATTGGATCAAAGATTTCAAATCAAAAAATTTAATAAACTCTCTTCCAAATGGCGTTAAGACTATTTGTGTATTAGTAAGGGTTAGTCCTCTACCTTTCATCCCACCTTTAGTTGAAACAACATTAGAGAAAGCAGAAACAATACTCTGTTGCACCTCACTAGTTGATCTAACTCCTTTATCAATAAGTCCTAATTTTTCGAGATGATTCTCTATGTATTCATAGTATTTCACATCACTCCCTGGTACTTCTTCATACTCACTTGCTCTTCTTGCTGCTTGTTTCCCCTCTGATGAATATGTCATTAGATGTTTAATTTCAGTAACTCTCAATTGCTTCAAGATATCAAAATGAATCAACACTTTATTTTCTTCAGTTATTTTCTGATCATAAATATATTCAATACCATTCATAATCAAATCAGTTTTTTCTTCTTGTTGTTCTTCTAATAATTGATCTAACATGAATGGAAATGCTCTCTCCTTAAAAAATTGACTGACAAAATCATCTGGTCTTTCCATCATGCTATCTGATAAGCGTTGAATTCTTAGTTCTAGATATTTTATTTTTTTTTGAAGTTCTCTCATTTTCAAAGAACTCAATATCTTTCCCACTAAAGGTATATGATCCATAGTCCCCTCTATTGATACACCAAGAGCCGAGTCTGGGTCGATACCAAGAAATTTAGTTAGTGACGTTACGTTATCCATCTCCATCTCCCTTTTCTTTATTTTATATCCTTGGAAACAAACCTGGTTTACTACAGAACTGCTTAACGCCGTCCCATCTACATTAAACACATCCTTTGCATTTCTCTGGCTGCTTGTTTGGACAAATGCGATATTCTTACGCCCTATGCTGATACTTCAATTCCTCGACTAAAAAAGTCGATCCATCGAAGGAACTGATATGTATGATGTTGGTGTTACGCTCTATAAGCATGCGTCCGAAAAGGTCGTAGCAAATGCGCAACGTTCTTTTCCTTAAAAGCAAACATACTTTTAACTATAGAGGAAGCACAAGAGCATTAACTAGAAAAACAAAGTCAACTTATCAATTCATCTAATTCTCTCATGCCTTTCTAAATCAATTATGCACTCGTCTTTACATCTCTCGGTTTCTTTGAAGCGGACAACTTTTCTTTCATTGTAAGCAACATCTCCACCAGTTCATCCCGAGCAATCAGCCTTACCCCATTTGATTTAGCAAGCTGATATGCCTGCTCAGTATAATTGCTATTCGTGACAACCCATGCTCCATTTGCTCTATAATGTGCCTTAGCTCCTTGAACCTCTTGAACAGCTTTTAAGCCAACATTTTTTTTATAACGTTTAGCTTGAACAACGATTCTTTTTCCATCTTTGGATATAACCAGATCGGCGCGATAATCACCTGCAGCTTTTGTCACTTCCGCCTTAAACCCTTGTGAACGGAATAGGTGCCCAAGATAGTGCTCAAACTGCACTCCATCCATTTTGTCGATCTCTGCAATACCTGATCTCTTCAGTCGTTCAGCATGCTTTTGTTGAATGATAACCGTTAAAACAATAATTCCAACAACTCCAAGAAATTCAACGACAAGTGAAGCTTGCCGTTTCATTCACGCCTTTTTCTATGCTCCTAATGTTCTGGGAGAATGTCTCGATACAACAACTAATAAGAATGAAAATGTAAAAGTGATGTACGTGATTCGGCAGATTAATAAGAGAGATTGGAGTATTTATACAATTGATTGAGAACTTCTTTATTTTTTTGTAAGAAAGCTTCTTAAAACGGGCTTTTATAATGTTATTTTGAATTTGGTCCAATGCTAATAGCTACCTATGTCGATTTTGCTGACTAATTAATTCTCGAAATTATTTTTTTAAAATACTTATCTATATGTGATTAAAAATGTAAAAAAAAGCCCATTCTGAGAAGAATGAACTTTTTTTTACATTTTACTCTTTCTTTCTGTAATCATAGACATCGTCAGGAACATTTAGTTTTACACCATTAATGGATACAATATCGTTACTTTCCCAGATGATAGTCGCTTTTTCAACTTTATTTTGGAAATATATAATTTTATTTGGTTTTGAGCCATCATTGTACTGAAGTTCACATAATATGGCTAACGAAGTTGTTGCTCCTGCATCAGAATTCATCGCCTTAATTGTAAATTTACCATCGGGTGAAACTGATTCTGATATAACTTCCCCTTTTGGAAGTCGTTCTAAGTCATAGTACCAATTCCACAAGGATACAAAAGCAATAGCTACTGCTAACACCAAAAAACTACTTATCAAAAAAACTTTTATCTTTTTACTTTTCACTGAATCGTTCTTCCTCCAATCTCTACTAAAATAAAATATACCTCAAAAAATGAGGTATATTCCCATTATATCATTTATTATCCGTATTAAACATACTAATTCCCCATTCAATCATAGCTTGATCTTGGGGGTCGTCAAAATATGTTTTCCACCAAGAAGGGTGTGCTGTTCCTGAATATATCTGATAAGCACCTGCTACGGACTTTAAAATGCTCGCTGGGAAAAGGTATCTACCTACATAGCCGTAGTGAATATTCCCAATATCCTCACCGGTGATAATCCTACCATTAAACTTATAACGTTTACTTACTCCATATTTAAGTTTGTAATCCCATGGGCCGCCACTCTTTACCTGAGAAGCAAAGTAAAGGCCAGCTCCAGCCAAATCATTTGGATACATATACAACATTCGTAAGCCATTACCTCTCATTTGCTCCTTAAAAATATTCGTAATTTCTTGAATACTTCCCTCATCAGGATCTGCTTGAGGAGTTATTACACCACTACTTTCATACATTTGTATATAATTCAAAGTAGCTGTTGCTTCATCTAAAATTTTATTTATATCAAGGCCTTCAACATTACCATTAATTAATGCTTGTTCTACTTGATTATGTTTACGTTGAACATCTTTTAACAATTTATCTGTAAAACGTTCAGAAACTGTGATATTTTGTTCTTTCGATTGTAAGTTTTGAGAAGCTGACACAGAATAAGGCGTGAGTAGAATTGATGCTGCGACTGTTCCAATAATTAAACTGGTAATTTTCTTTTGCATTACAAAATTCCTCCTTATTAATTAATTACTTCATGTGTATTATAAACCAACTCATTTGTCGAAGTAAGGGGAATTTTGTATGTTTAACTCATAAATTTCATTTTTAAACTCGTTTATTGGAACGTTATTTATATTTAATTCTTTTTTATCATGACTTGCAAATGATTTGAGCAAACACCAGTTCCATTGTTATTTTCACAAACTTCTGGCAATAAACCTTGACCATAAAATAATTGTTTATAAGTATTCAATGGTAACTTCAGAAATATAGCTTCTCCTTTCTCCATTGACCAGTCAAATCAATAAATGCTCCTTTAAATCTACCTAACTGAAGCTGGCGAATAGTCTCATCTTTGGGCATATGCATGATTCGTGACAAATCTCTGGATGTGTAGTAATCATCCACTTTAAACTCCAGCGTAATTCCTACACTCATCTCATAAAAGAACATAAACAAGTGTTCACATGCTGTATGTCCTAATTTGCAGTTCCTCACTAGGTCGGTCCAATTATATTTTGTTAGATCGCTTAATAAGATATTTACTCCAAAGGAACGTTGTAAGCACACCATAATTGACTTCGTTAATGGTGTAAGAAGCTGTTCACTACATCCATATAAATCCAAAGACATGAACGGGGCACGGAATGCAACGCTCTCCTGAATGGAAAACCCACGATCTGCCATCATTTTCAAATGAGATTTGAAAGCTTTGTACTCCATATCCATCGTCGACCCTCACCTTACTATTTGTTTTTTTCCATATTCCATAACTTATGAATCTTCGCTTATAATGGTAAGTTATTACTGAATGATATAGAAAAAGCGAAAGTAATGACGATACGACCTGTTGTTATTTGTAGCCGCATGCGTTACTCTCGCTTTTAACATAAGAACTTTCTTCTTCAGTTTAAAGTCTAATCGTTATTTTTATGGACTCCTTTTGCTTGATATGGCTGTAGGATTATTGAGCAACATCACGTATCCAATCCGCATTCATCGCAATCTCCTCATCTGACATGTCAGCGATATTTTCCAGCCTCTTGAGCAATTCGTGTCGTTTCATAGTTTTCCTCATATTTCTTTTCCTTTGTTATACGCTTGCAATACCATTCGCGTTCGATGCCCACCATCCTGAATCACAGGAGTTTCCGGCCACCAACCAATGATATGATCCAGGTGATTACCGGGTTCTTCATAAAACTCCAATGTCTCATTCAACTGTGCAATGTGTGCAATGTTTCATTTATAACATCTAGCAGACATTCTCTTTCATCTAGCAGTTCTCCGACCATTGCGTTCCACGGTGCGCTTAAAAATGCATTTCTTAATCTCTTCTAAGTTTATACGGTATCAGTTCTAATTTCATACTCTGTCTCTCCATATTTTTCGGCAACTTCTCCCAAATGATTGCTCCTCGAGGATGTGTATAAGGAATCAGCTCCGGGTAAATTATTAAATTTTCAAATACCCATGCCCACGGTAACCAAGTATGCTGCTTCGGCACGCTGACGAGGCGTAGCTATGAACATACTTACTCTATGGTCTTGTGTATAAGAAACCAGTTCACCGTCACACACCCGATAGGATCATGCTCTATGATGTCACACTTAGACACTCCAAATAGTGATGACTGTTTTTATTTATCGCAACCTCTGGTATAGCTAATGCATGGCTAGGATTCGTTGCAAAATCTCTTGCTGAAACGGAATATGTTCCTTTAAGGATATTTCCCTTATGATGACGATCTTCTTTTGCACCCTGAAGCACTTCCATATATATTAAGTTTATTACTCATACCTTGTAGTTTACTCATGGCCAGCCTCCGTTCTTTCTACTGACAGCAACGGAATATCAAGCACATCGTAAATATATATTTCAATATCACGGTATACAACCACGCTTTCATCGTCCGTACAACAATCCTTTGTTTTAAAAATTTTGGCTGAGGGTAAACGGGATGTGATCAGTTTGACCAGCTTGGAACGATTATTATCGTTGTCTACCAACTCCGGGCTACGTCCACCTTCTTTATAAACAATGTCCCAGTCCTCCTCGATCAGTTCCTGTATACGTTACTTGCGATTCTTTTTGTCTGTCTCAGGTGTCTTGCTGAACGTGTACAGGTGATCCAACATAAAGCAAAATCGAGCTTTATAGTGGCCGTATTCTGTAAATACCTCGTCAGACACATGAGGGAATCAGTATTGGTTCCACCAGTTAGAGACTGTAGATGCAAGAAACTGAAGTTGTTCCTTCAAACTGTCGATAGGTTTGTTCTCACCCAATTGTCTTTCAAGCTCACGAATACGGGCACTTGCCTCTCTAATCCGCAGATGTCGCTCTTCCTTCTCCTTAGTAAGACACTCTCATAGTTCAATTGCTTGGATACATCGCTGATATGACCTTCAATTAAACCGGACAGTATCCCGGCCATCTCCTGAGTCAAATTGTCCTTGCTGATCCAATCATGAAGTTGTTTGACAGCAAAAAACTTATACTTCAGCGTTTTAATTGCAACTGACTTCTCATCAGCATTTAGGATAACTTTCATTTCATTTTCAATATTCAATCACCCTCCCTGATTTTGATGCTATATATTTTTCTTACTTTTAGACTGCGTTTGTATTCCAGCACGCTTATTTATGCTTTGGAGTTCTTTCATACTTAAAGCAATACTACTCGTCACTTTCCTATCTTCAATCTCGGGCAGCTTCACAAACTTCTGACTGCAAGGCACTTAGGCGAAAGTAGCGTTTTGACCATCATCTGCGATTACCTCATAGCCAATTGCTGTGTATCCATGTATCTTCCGACCATGCAATGTCTTCATCAGACTTACCACCTCTCTTTAAGACCGCCTAGCTGCACGCCACTCTGGTTTGCCGACAATATAGCCGACCAATCGCCCTCACGCTCACGTAAACGTTGTGACCCAAGTCTCCCTGATTGCTGTACACTCCACAACGGTTCTGTAGCAGCCCGTTCCAATTCCAACCGCAGTTTGTAACACGGTTATGGAAAGTGGCATAAGGAATCCCATTCTACTCAGCAAGCTGGACGTATTCTTTGGGAAGCACACGTACACATTCTGATGCTTAAGAGCTTGTTCTCGTATTTCTTCTGAAGTTTGTAGCAGCTTCATTGCTGCCTGCTCCATCTTCCACCCTAATCTGATCCGATTGTAGAACGTGTTCTTGTTTATTCCGTTTTCTAATGCAATCTGTAGCCACTTCCGACGATTCGTGAATCCTCGCAGTGGTGTTGTCATCGCACGTTCTTTCGTCCAGCCTTGTGCACGAATTCGACGATCCAGCATGGCAGGCTTTATTCCTATTTTCTCAGCCTCAACATATTCTTCAGGCGTGATGTAAAACCAATGACTCAACGTCTCGTCCTCCTTTTAAACTAAATAAATCCCCAGTCTAAGCAACTGGGGATTTATACAATATTTCATCTTCACTTCACCTGTTTTAACTGACGCAATGTAATACTCTTTAAGACTTCAGAAGAAGCACTAAGCATCAAACCAGCAATCCAACGTTCCTTCGTTGTCTTACTCAAAAGCTGTTTCAAATACCGCTCCTTTGCTGACATCACATCATCCCCAATTGCTTCAGGGATACAAATCCCTCAACACCAACGATAATATGGTCCAGTACGTTAATATCAACAATTGCACCGGCATCATATAACCGTTTAGTGACCTTGATATCTTCCTGGCTCGGAGTTGGATCACCTGAAGGATGATTATGCACACAGATAATAGAAGCTGCATTCTTTAAAATTGCTTTTCTAAATAATTCTCTAGGGTGCACTATAGCAGCATTTAATGTCCCAATCCCTATCGTTTCCTTAGAAATAACACGATTCTTAACATTCAGCATGATTGCAACAAAATGCTCATTAGGAAGGGATGACATCTCAGCAGCTACGAGCTGATACACATCTTCAGGCTTTCTAATCTCACTAGGAACATCTTCTTGCATTACTCGCTCCACCAGTTGTAATAACTTTTCAGCGTGTTCACGTCTTCGTCGAGGCAAAGAAGCCAATTGAGTTTCATTTACCGAGAAGTTTTTCATATATTCCCCTTTCTGTTTATCCCGACCCCGCAATGGCGGTGTCGGAATTAAACACCGCCATTTATTGCCAGGCGAAAGGCTATTTTGAATTAGTTTGTCGTGTCGAACTACACTTTGCGAGAAGCAAAACGTTTAGTCTCTTTCAACGTACCATACCCGGACAAGGAAACGTCCTCCCAACCAAGTTTTTTCAGCGCAGTTGAAGAAAGACTCAGGTAATCCCAAGCATTTTTCCCTTCCGCTGTGATCGCCACCGCAAGTTCACGCAATCCATCAGGTTTAAAAGACCAGCTTCTGGTATTGCTGTACTCCCAAACTTTATCCGCAGCTTGAAGTGCTCCATTTTCATCAACATAAGTCTTCAAACATTCTTTCATCTGTTTCAATGCAGCCTCGGTTCTTTCGATTTCTAACGCGATCTGGATTGCCTTCTCTATTGTTAATTTTTCATGTATTTGTATTTGTCATATATAACACTCCTCAAGTTTTTGTTTTTTTGTAATGCAGAAGACAAATATTTTCCAAGGGAATAATTCGTCATTTTATACGCACCTATAACTTTTTATAGATGTAGCCATTGGTGGAAAGGTGAAGGCCACAGGTTGTTATTGCAATCCCATTAAGACCCGTGTCGAAGTTCTGAACAACTTCAAACCCCTTACTTTCCAAATATCGCCTGGCTTCTGTCCCGTCGAGATCAGCAAAACATTGATAGTTATGATCTACAATGAATTCTCCTGACTCAGCAGCATTAATGATTTCGTCTTTCGTCATATTTTTATCCCTCCAAAATACATTTTCTCAAAGCTTTATACATTCCATTACAAACGGGCAATGTTTGCAGGGACTACCCGGTGTAGGTCGAAAAAGCGAAGAAGCCATATCCGGGAATGATTCCAGACATGACTTCTTCATTTCAATCTGCTCCGCAAGCTGAATGGCCCATTCTCTAGCCTGGTTTCCATCAGATTCGTTGTAAATAAACGATTCTGCTTTCCGAAACCGTAGAAAAAACAATGTGCCTTTGACTTGACGAAGACCTCTCATTTTCATAGTGGCCCATGCGTACAAAGCAAGCTGCCTTGTATCATGGACCCCGTAAAGTTTCCAATTCGACTTCCAATCCCAGAAATGTACTTCCTGAAGCAAATCAATGTACCCCTGAAGCTGGATTCCGGACGAAGAGTCCAACGGAAGATTAAAATGAATCTCCGTTTGACCCTTTACATCAGGAGCCTGCTGAAGCAACTTCAAAACTTCTTCATAAGTCACTTCGGGATGAAAATCGGCTTCGATTATAGCTGCCAAGATCGCTTCATGTTCAGACATACCATTGATTTTTAGCTCAATCGCCTTATGCACTGCTTTACCGAGAGCGAGTGGTTTTGTAACCGGCTCTGGTCTACCCAAAATATACTTCATATAGAAGCGAAATGGGCAAGTTTCATACAGGGAAAGTCGTGAGTATGAGAAGATCATGTGATTCCCAAGTATGTTTGGCATAGGTTCTTAGCAGCATCCACCTTTTTAGCTACAACATCACTTTGAACAGTGATATCCTGCTGTAAATGATGCTTGGCAATGAGTAAGAAAGCTATGACGGCCTGATCATAAGGATATGCGCTTGTTTTACAGAACTGAAAATATTGATCATTTTCATCGGGCTCATTCCATAGATACAACACCCGTGGAAAAACAAAGTCTTCATACCTATCTGCACCCACACCATTAAATAGCAGATTGTCTTCATTAATAACGGGATCTCCTGTTCCTCCTGGACCAGCAAGTAACACTCCTACCCCTGCGAATACAGGTAACAAACGTTTAAAGTCAGTCAGAATTTTAAGATACACATCGAGTTCGATCTCCCTTACTCGATACCAGAAATGGGTATATCCCATATTCATTCACTCCTATTTAAATGAGAGTTTGTCGGTTTTTAGAATGGTAAGTCATCATCTGGAATTCCCCAGTCATCGCTTGCCGTGTTCGTTCCACGACCGTTTCCACTGTTTCCGTTCTGTTGATTTCCTGTCCCCGGTCTTGAATCGTTTGAAGAAGTAGTACCACCAGACTGAGGAGTGAGGAATCTAACGTTGTCGGCAATGATTTCAGTTACATAAACACGTCTACCCTCGTTATTTTCATAGTTTCGTACTTGAATACGCCCTTCGACTGCAGCCATATGCCCTTTTTTCAAATGGTTTGCACAAGCCTCAGCAAGTTGTCTCCAAGTAACAACAGGAATGAAATCCGCTTCTCGTTCTCCACCTTGACTAGTAAAAGGTCTATCCACTGCCAAAGTAAATTGCGTAACGGCCACTCCAGCGGGAGTATATCGCAGCTCAGGATCACGAGTCAGACGACCAATCAAAATTACACGATTCAACATTTTTCTCCTCCGTCCATGCCTGCCTTTGTAGGTTCAGGACTTACAGGTTTCGTTTTAAACTGGTCCACAAATCGCTCGACATCCTCTGTCCACTTTGGACGGGAGGCACAAGAGTAGATTTGTAGTACACTTTCAAGGAGAGGCGATTCAATCTCTCGCTCTCGTTGTCTGATTTTTTCAATGTAGTTCTGATACGTACAGGTTTTGATCCCCACAATTAATTGAAAATAGGCATCTCGCTGCTCCTTCATCAGAAACTCTTTCCATGAGTCCCAAAACAGATCAAGGGAACGCATATAATACGAGAAATCCCGTTCCCTCATCTGCTTCCAGTTTGGTTCTCTCACGCCAGTATGTTCTCTCAGCAACCTTCGCTGATTTTGGCTGAGACGCTCGGCAGGATGAATAATTCTCCGTTTTCGGAATCGTTGTTTTACGTTCTCCTCCGGGATATTTTCCAACAGAGAAATAAAGCGAAAAACACCACCACTCTCATTACAAAACCAGCATTTGAACACTTGGTCTTTGCTATTGAGAGAAAGGTAGTATCTTCGCTTTTTACTTGGCTTTGAATCCTCATGACAGAAAGGACACTTACACGCCACTTCTTCCCTTGATCTGGAGTGTGGATTGATCTGCAGACCATGTTGTTCAGCAATGGCCACAATATCAGGAAGCATGATCAATCACAGCTCGTATCATTTCCTCCTGGCTGGGCGGAAGCTGAATCTGTTCCCAATCCGGGGAAAGAACAATTTTGCGTGTAACCGTATGAATCGTTTTTTCTGGTTCCCACCATTGCCAACGGCGATATAGCTCGGCTGCCACCTGAACATGTTTACATTCCTTTTGTCCATAGTGACAAGCTGGGCAATCGTGAGTGATGATAAGGTCATTGAAATGAGGTTCAGCTTTGACCAAATAAACACCATTGTTCCGACTAGAAGGGAATACACAGATTAGTGTGTTCCCGTCTGTAAACGTAGCGTTCACTTTCGTCATGCCGCTTCACCTACAATCGCAATTGATTTCACCATCTTGAATCCATTGTTCATTTCAAATTCAATTTTGAATTGTGAGTTATTTGATAGTGCATTAATTTGTTCAATCGTCACTGGCGTATTGGCAAGTACCACAGACTCTTCACCCGTTGCAATATTAACCACTCGTAATTTAGCGAAGGTAACGCCTCCTGGAGAAACTCCTGTTGCCATATCCAGCATTCTATACAATTCTCCTGAACTTGAAGTAGCAGGCTTAGTCGAAGTCGCATCCTTCTGTCCTTTTTTCTCTGAAGAACCTGATTGGGTACTCGAAGTGCTACCAGAAGAAGGTTTCTTTTTATTTTGTTGAGTGGATTGAACAGGTTCCCCTACTTCGATTCGCTCCGCATCTTCAACGGTTTCAATCTCGCTTTCATCCATCATGCCAAGCCCCGATAGAGATAACGTTACTCTTCGTTTTGCCTTCGTTTCGGCCTTCATGATGGCGTTGGCAAGTTCATCTGCAGTTAATGGGAGAATTCGGCCTGTAGGTACTTTTCGATTCCTCATCTCGTCCCATAACTTCTCTTCTTTGGTCAGCGAGACAGCACCAATGGATTCATCGGTCCGGCCATCTTGAGTTGTTCCGCGAGCGGTCACACAGTAAACGTCACCCACCTTTTCACGGCTTGTGATCGTAATACTGATATTTTGTATTTTACGAAGCTGGTCTGTAGCGTCACGCTTGGCATACAGTACAAGCTTCCCGTCCAGTTTCAAATAATCGAATGGTTTTGTCAGGGGATTCAGTCCTACACTCTCACAAACCTTGGTATAGTACACAAACCTTTCCTCTGGTTTGAGTGATGATAAATCTCCTTGAATAACGACCTTTTCCATAATCGACAAATCCATAACTTCAGCCATCGTTGCTCAGCTCCTTATTTTAATTTGGGATCTACAAACGTCTGTTGAACGAGCTTATCCAAATTACTCCAGATCGTTGTCACCTCACGTTTTAACGATTCAGGTGCTTCCGCGATTAAATCATCCAAGAGCGAAAGTGCTTCCTCCAAAGTGGCTTGAACATTTAAAACAACATTAGTATCAGGTTTCAACATAAGATTCATCGTCCTTTCAAAGGTTTTATAAAATGCAAAAAACCGAGCTTCACATGAAATGACTCATGCAAAAATCGGTTTTTAAATCAACATTATTCTATTTTGAACTAACCCAGCATTGAGGTTGCAGCTTGCTCATCAATAATCGGCTGCACTCCAATAATCTTTAAGGCTTTAAATACTTTAGACAATGAATCAGGCTGTATGTCACATCCGAAATTCGAATGCACAAGTCCAGCTTGAATCACTTTAATGTCTTCTAGCGGAACTCCCGCAAGATCAGCAAGTTGTTGCTGCGTGTAACCCAATTCCAGTTGTCTTGCTAGAATCATCTGTCCGACAGCAACTTCAGGACCATCCAGATACTCTGTAGCTCCCGGAATTTCTCTAACCTCAGCTTTTAGCTGTTCAAAATCCCTTTTTAAATGACTGTATTTATTCATCCATTTCATCCCCTTGTGAAAAAATGTGTTTCTCTGGAGATTTTATAAACGCAATATACTGTTCTTCTGACTTTTTTATTAATTGTTCAAATTCTTCAGAGTAGGTCCTGGCTTTTACTGTAGCCTGAGTAAACACCAGCATTTGAACATCTTCTAACGAATATTCAAAACATATCGCTCTAAACGCTCCAGCACCTCTCCAGTTCACACGGAATTCAAGAAGTGGTGGATGATCTCTAAGCTCTTTGATGACTCGGATAGTATATAACGAGTTGCCTTCCAGGGAAGTCGTAAAAAATTCAGTCATGGAACGAATCATTCCCCTTTTTTCCACAAACTCAAGGGCTTGAAAAATAAGCTCAGCAAGTTGAGTGAAAAGTGGATCAGCTTTTGCTCTTTGAATCAATTCCTGCAAGCAAAGCTTAACCTGAGCCTTCCCTTCTTCATCCTTCAAAAACCAAATGACTGTCTCCATTATACCATCCTCTCAATTTTAATTAAAACGCAAAAAAGCCGATCTCCGCACGGAAGAATCCATGCAAAAATCGGCTTTAAAACTCAATAACATTGCTTTTCCAAGAGCCTTTCGGTACTCTTCATTCCTTATCTCCAGCAAACGGGAGTTGCGGAACTTCATTGGCTTTGCCTTTTGTCCTACATTTATCCTCTCTTCATTTCTGTCTTCATCAGAACGAAGGTGTAGGTTGAGGTAATACACTAGACTTGTTCTTTCGAAACAAGTTACCCTACTTTATAACTCTGTGAAGTGCATAGTCCAAAGCGTAGGGTATGACCCTCTTCTCCAGCGAATGGGAGTTTAGAGTTGGAAAAATTAACAATTTCATTCTAGCACATGTTTATGAGTAGTACAAGCAGCCATGTATTTTAAGATCACTGCCATTTCCCTGCTCGATGACGCAAGAATTTATAATCCTCTCTTAAATCCTGATCCAGCAACAAATGTGCCGCTGTCAGTACATCATTGTATGGGATCACATTCTCCAGGTTTTCCGAAAGGACAATGATAGGTTGAGAGCAATATCGTAACTCTCTTTCTAGCGAAGCAGCATCCTCTTTGCCTCGCAGCACAAGTACGTATCGTATATGCTCTCCCATTTGCACCTTTCCAGTAAAAGGCCAAGCTGCCGGAAGTATTTGAAAACCCTTTTGTTTTTCTTGCAATGCACAACAAAATTGAAAAAATACCAGTTTAGACAATACCGATTCAATGCTCCAGTGCCGCCAACTATTAACGGGCTGATCCATTTTAAAAAGATCAATGCTACGTGGGCCAAGTGTAAAAATAGGAATGGTATTCTTATTCTTTTTCAACTCGTGTTGAACGAGCTTTTGTTCGGCAAGCATTCGCCGGATTTGATGTCGTTTCCAGTGAAACAGACGTGCTATTTGCACGCTACCAATACAGCCAATATGTCCGATGGCTTGCAACCCCAATCCCTCTGTTGGCAAGCGTACTGGGGCATAACCTGCAACTATGGGATCCTCCAGAACAGTGGGTACAAATGTCCAATCAAAAGACAGAGAAAAAGGAGAACGAGCCAAAGCCCGATCCCCGGCCATGTTATCCATGTAGTTTCCTCCTCTTACCGCTTCCGTGTAATCCGAGCCATGATCTGTTGTTTTTTCAGATCTACATTGATGACTTTAATAAACACTTTATCTCCACGTTTAACCTTATCAAAAGGCATGTGACGTACTAATGCGTCTACACCCCGTTCCAAATTAACAAAAACTCCATATTCCGCAACCCCAGAGACAGTTCCAATGTACTCTCCACGAGTATTGTACCGCTTGCTGCAATCCGGCCACGGACTCTTATCCAGTGCCTTTTTACTGATTACAACTTTCTTCTGTTCTTTGTCCAACTCGACTACCTTGACCTTAAAATGATCACCAATTCGAACCACATCTCGCAAATCATCTGTCCAGCCATAAGCAAACTCTTGAACCGGCATTTCGACTTCAATACCCCCAATATCTACTGTCATTGCTTTCGTATGAACGGTACGTACCACTGCGGTTATTGCCGCGCCTAGTTCAAGCCATTTCCACGTCATCCCTTCCATTTGCTCTATCGCTAATTGACGGGAAGCAATGAACGTATCTCCATCACGATCATACGTTACGATTTTGAAAGCGACCGGCTCCCCAAGCAAACGACGAAAGGCATGGGCATCCGTTGTACCCGAAAATTCTTGCGGGATATATCCTCGTACATCACCGACTTGAACTACTCCGCATAGCTTGTTCAATTTCACTTCCACACCAACCATGTCAGCCTGCAAAATCAAATCGTTTTGTTTGGCGCTATAAATCTGTGCCCAGCCTTCGTCGTAACTGTTTCGCTCCAGTTTGTCTTCGTTATAGCCTTCAATCAATACTCTTTTCAACTCTTCACGCATGTGTAAAACCTCCAATAAATTAATTTTGGCAATATAAATAACCTCACTGACATTCAGTGAGGGTGCTACTCAAACGGATCAAGATCATCTCCATGTTCATGCGTTGATTCACCCTGATCGGGACTGTCTTCTGGCTTGGTTTCTCCCACATGTGGATTAGGAGGGACCGGGATCGTTTCGTCATCCAAGTCCGTAGGAACGAACTTCAGTTTCGAAGAAATGTTTTCCTCAAACCCGGACTGTTCTGGATGTGACATTGGCTTATGTGAAACTTTAGGCTTGCGTTTAAAATCAAATATAAACGCCCAGTACTTCTTTCGTACCTCCCATTCTCGGCGTTCCTTCCAATCACGGGGAACAAATGACCCTTTTCCAATTTTCGGCGGCAACGGAGTTCCATCATCCAATAGCTTTGCTACGTAATGAAATTTGGGTAAGCCATCCATCATCTGTGTGTAAAAAATCCGATCTTCTTCTTTTTCCGTATCTCTATAATTCTCAGGTAGCAAATTCGGTAGTAATATCTGCTGCTTAAACGTGCTTTGTCTGCTAATAATCTGCTTTTTACCAAACTCCCGGCTAAATTCGAGCGCATCCTGATAAGCAAGGCCACCAAAAGCAATTTTGTTTCGACAACTTGTTAAGATGGATTGCTTCATGGCTTTAGCATTGATTTTACCCGCTTCAACCTCCAGTTGGCCTAGGGATTGCGTAGCAAATATTCCGGCTGTCCGATATTCAGCTGCAATGGATAAGAATAACTCCACATCTGGATTAATGTACCTGGAGTATTCATCCACAATCATCACATGGGGAACGCGCGTGCGCTCGGTTCCCGGTCTGCGAAACGTTCCGCTCTGTAAATGCATGACAACAAACTGTCCAAAGGCATCACCCGCTTTACGTAACTTCCCCATCGCTGTATTTACAGCCATCACACCACCCGTTTCAAAATGTCTGTCCATATCAAAATCAGATTGTCCCATGAGGATCGGCTCCAAATGACGATTAGATGTCAGGTTCTCCAATTGTGCACGAAGACCAATGACAAACTGCTGATACTTTTCCTTCTGGGCTCCAAGTAGCTCCGATTGAAAAAATTGGACCAGATCGGATTCACCTTCTTTGAAGCGCAACTCCTGCACCTTGTCCTCAAGAATACGTTGATCTCGCATCGTTCGAAGAACATCCCCCAGGTTTACATCATCTAGGTACAAGCGTTTCAACAATTTCGTGATATTTCGACCAGCCAGTTCTTGGACTGTGGCAAAAAAGGCTTCTTGCTTGCCAAACATGGATTTCAACACTGTTACCGTCGCTTCAGCCACATCATCTTCATCCCCCTTCATGACCGGGAAACGAGCGCTGTGATCAGATGTAGGATCAACGTGTACGCAAGACATGTCCATTTCACCGCACATCTCATTGACCATGTCTGCGACGTCACCTTTCGGCTCAACAACGGATAGTCCCAAGGGAATACCCTTTTTTTTCATCAGGAGGAGCTGATAGATTATCGGCTTGAGAAGAGTCGCCGTTTTCCCGCAGCGAGTCGGACCTACAGCCAGCATATGGGTGAACATATCACTCCCACCCCATTTGATCATTCAATCACCTCAATCCTTCATTGGAATTTCTTCGCCCAGATTTAATACAATCTCCTCGTTGTGAACAAACAGGCGTTTAAACTTGAGATAGTAATCTTTGGCTGTCGGACGGACATGAACGAGTTGCTGTTTACTGACGTTCCCCCTTCGGTTTAACAAACTCTGTGCGAGTCTATAATTGCTGAATGTGAGGAAAGATGCGAACAACATCGTTATGATCAAAGAGGTATGAACCATCCCGCTCATTGAGAATGGAAAATCCTTTGAAGCGATAACATACTTTCCAAGCTGCAGGGTTAAACCATTTCCCGTCCACAATAATCCTCCAAAGAAATACATGAGCTTGTTATTACGTTCTAACATCCAGCCATAGATGTACACAACAAAGCTGATACCAGCCGGAACACACATCCAAAATGATGACCATTCCGGCGTGCGCCAATACAAATAAGCCCACCCAGTGAGGGTAAGCAAAAACCATATGAAGCGAATCATAGTTTAAAACTCCTTTTAAAAGCTTCTAATCTTTAAAACTCATCATTAAGTTATAGCATCACGCCCTTCTAAAGAGCTTTCCATGACCAGCTTCGGAACACCTATAACATCCACATAAGTCACACTCAATAGTTCGTCTCTATACCGCTGTACCTCGTCTTCATAACAAAAAAGAAGGACTCTGCGCCCCTCCCTCTGATAAGCTTCTACGTTGTAATTCCTTAAACAGCGTTTCAAAATCAATACATCCCCTGTGATGACCTCAATGACATATGGTGTTAGCAGTCCATCTTCTCTTCTCATTCCATAAAGGAATCCGTGCTTATTACTTCCCTCTTTGACTCTGGTAAGCGTACCGTAAGAAGACAACAACTCTTGCAGGTTTAAAAATGCGTTTGTTGATAAAATATACCATCGTGTTATCTCAATACCCCACGTATCAAACGGAAGCATATACAACGGCACTCCTCCAGTAACTAATGCCTGCTCATGACAAAGTGTTTCAAAAGCTCGTTTAACGGACGAACTTTTGTAATAAACGAGATACCCGCTAACATACTTCTTTGCCTTGATTTCCATCAGAATTTTTCGCAATGTCGTTTCCTTCGCATCTGCGTTCAGGATGAAAATCATATAATCCCCATGCTCATTACTGAAACCACCGACTGTTAAATTACCTCGGTTCAATTTATATTTTCGTTTGATCACACGCGAGTCCATATAAACCACTTCCGGCAGGCGTATATGAAGTTCATTCGCATCAATGATGTACTGCCGCTGCTGAACCGTAAGTTCCAAATCCCGCGCACGGTACTTACTCTCTTCTACGACTCCCTTCTTCCGCAGCAATTCCAATCCGCGTGCTGTCAAACGATAGTACGCGGTTCGAACTCGCTTTCCCCCTTGTCCATTTCCTCCATGAATTTCGGATGTAACCAGTCCTTCCCCTCGTAGCACATACAACCTCTTACTCCCATAGCGTTCGTTTCCATCAAAGTACGACTGCAAAATCTGCTGTTTTGTCATCTCTCTCACTTTGTACAATTCGTACAATAAATCTACATCCCGCTTTGTCCACTCACGTTGCCTTGGCATGTGATAACCTCCTTTCTGCTGGAAATTACTTTTGGGGTATTGGCTCTGTTTAGCAGGGCTTGGCTTGGATTCAGACTACGTGCTGGGGACGGTCATTCCGAGTCTACCTTTCAACTGCGTTGTGCGGTAGCCTCTCCATGACTTTTCCCATTTTGGCCCGTCTTTAAATCAAGAAAAACTCAATAACAGCAAGGTTTTCTCCCTTGTTAAACAACTTCTTTATCGGGTGATTTTACTCCACCTCGTCTATCGGGTTGTATACCACCTAATTTTTAGGGTTATTTCTCATCTTATCCCTCACATATTCAACCAAATTCATTGCGTTCTCGCGGCTTGTTATGAACAGTTCAATATGATTCCGTTTCTGAGGATCGAGATAACCCGAATCCATTATTTCTATGAATTCCCATCTATCATCTTCAATAATTTGTGCTGACCGTATTGCATTAATCAGATGTCTCCGATTGCGATTATCCAAGTCTCTGATTTGTAAATTACTAAAGAAATGACATACATAAATAAATGCCTGGTCAAACTTCAATAAACTTCGGCCCTCAAGAGCTTCTATCATTGCACCTTGATAGTAAGACCTGATTTTATCTTCATACGGCTTGTTTTTCATGTAGAGTGGCAGTGTTCCCTCATAGTCAAATTGATAGACTAGATTCCCTTCGATACTCAACTCCTGAAAATGACATGGAGGATATATCACTGGATCGACATTGTTCCCTTCCCGATCAGGCAATAAATGACGACGTTGCGATAGTTCCCATCCCAATGCATGAGACATCATCACCGCTTGGCGGTACAATTCTTCTATGGTTTCAATGTTCAGGTAATGTTTATACATTTCATTCACTGATAATCTGACAATCTCTTCTGGCGTATGGTTCATCTGAATCACTCCCATTCTCTTGATGATTTTTATATGCATCACTTGTTTATGGACATTTAAAAATATTCATTTGTAAGCCCCCTGTATCCGCCGCACATGCCTTTTGTTGAAGCGTATCACTTAAAATTGTCTAAAAAACTGAACGGGTCTTTTGGAGTATCTGTTTCGGAGGCTGAGGAAGGTGCTTCATCCGACAGCAATGCTTCCAAGTCAACTTGTTCTTTCTTCCCTTGTGACTTAAATCCAGCCAAAGCTACCGCAATCTTATCTGTCTGCTGGCTACGTTCTTGTGCCTTTCGTTCCAGCTCTGCCAGTTCCTCTGTCAGCTCGGTTACGCTGTTCGGGAAATTAAGTCCAGCAAATACGGTATAGATCGTCACCTGACCTGGCTTATCCCCAACATAGGTTGCTACAGGGTTCTCGTCCAGAATCGGTGTACATTCATGAAGGAAGGATTGAATCTGTTCTACAAAAGAGTGCGTAAACAGTCGCTTTGCTGCTGAACTATCAGCTACTATACTCACTGCGCTGCTGGTGGCCCCTTGCAGATCGTACCCGGTCGAGAGTTCTCCATGAAGCACACTCTGCTTCAACACATCTATATAGGTCACAGGAGATGCTAAATCAACTGATTGGGCAGATAGTGTGCATCTCCCGATATGCAAACAACCTCCTGTCTTGAGCATATTCAACCACTCTGAGGCATCGAAGTGGTAACTACCGTATGGCTTGTAACTGGCGGTCACCGTATTCAGATCATGGAGAAGCCTAGCCACATGACGGTTGCTGGACCTCATGAAATCCTCCACACTTTGATTCTGATTCAAACCAGTTTGAAATAGCTTTTCATTATCCACCACGACAATAGCTCCAAGTCCCTGCATTGCTCGTTTAATGACTTGCAGACGTTGCAACGCATTGTCTAATACCTTCCGACCTTCATTTCGACGTGGCAAGGTAAGCAGCAAACCAAATCGTCCAGCAAAACCTGTTGTATGCAACAACCGAATCGCTTCAATAATTGCTCCTGTTCCAGTTCCACCGCCGAGGCCACAAGAGATAAAAATATAGTCACGATCACTAAAGTAGCTCTGCACCGTCTCCGCAATGTTGACTTTGTGAGTATTAAAAGCCTCTTGTCCGAGCTGAATATCTCGACCTACACCCCGCTCATATCCCAACAAAATCATCTTCTTAGTGTTCGGATAATCTGGTAGCTTCAGGAGATCCATCTCATTACTGTTAACGAGTAAAGCCGTGTATGGACGTTGTGCATTTTTAGCAGAAAGTTTAATACCAGCACAAGAATGTGCAATGGATGTCCCTCCCATTCCCAATCCCCAGAATCCATACTTCAAACTAATGTTCATTGTTTAACTTCCTTCCCCTTTAAATTTCGTTCATGCCTGTAGTTCAGCACTTCTTGTCCCAGAAGCGACAAAGTATATCGCTTAGATTTCGCTACTTCTGCGACATGAACGAGTGCTGCCCCTTCCAACATAGCGGCAGCTTCATCCAGCAAATGCCGTGATCGGATAGGTAGTTCCTCCTCTTCGGGATGAACCTTTTTGTACAGCTCATTGGTGACGTCACGCAATTGCTCTTTCTGGACGGGGCGATCTGCCATTTTTAGAGCCGCAAGCATCCACATCATATTTTCATTGGCAATGGTTGCTTTTAATAATTCTTCTAAAATAGCTTCTCTCGTCATTAAGGCCATTAATCTTCCCTCCCCTCACTTTATGTAAAAAGAAAAAGGCTCCCGCCATTTGACGAGAGCCTTATCATTCAAGCTATTTGTTCATATAAAAATCCCTTTTTTGCTTCCGAATCGTAGTATATCAGTCATTTCAATCCACGCACTCCATACAGAGTGCGACTTGCCATTATGGTGATTTGGTACAACATTCCTGTACTATTTCAATCCACGCACTCCTTACGGGATGCGACAGTAAAAAATGACGTAATAAACATAAAAAACGGAAAATCACTTACGCAAATTCGTTTCTACTATTATACCTTTACTAGAATATCATGTAAACTCATTGCCAAAAGGTCACAATAACGAGTATTTCGACAATTTTCGAGGTGCGAATCTCCTAGGGTTTTTATGTGAGCTTCAGGTTCGCACCAAGAAATTGAGTAAAAAACATTATAAAAATGGCTAGAAAAAAGGGCGACAACGGCATTAATCTCTTTCGATCTTTCCATATCAGCAATACAGTAACAGCGTATAGACCTGCTAATCCTAACAATAAACAAAGGAACAATAAGGACTCTCTCCAACCCAAAGCTGCCCCGATAACAGCCAACAACTTGATATCCCCACCACCAAAGGAACCAGGTCGAATTAATGCACAAACATACAATATGCCGGCTCCTGCAATCATACCCAGCAAGTAGTTATAATACGGTTGAGTAGCATACCCTATCCGCAACACAAGGAAATAGCACAATCCGATAAAAACCAATTTATCAGGAATAACCCGGCTTTTTAAATCAGTATACGTCGCCCATATCAAAATCACGAATAACGGTAAATCAATCCACAACAGTTCCACTGGTTCTCTCCTTCCTCTTCTTTTAAAATGTGTTTCTACTTTATCTATAAAAAAAGCAGCCTCCTAAGAGACTGCTCATAAATGATTATGATATAATTGGAAATGCAACAGAATGGCATAAGGGCGGTCGGCTAGTCTCCCTGAAGGGAGGTGATGCCTGTGGAGATGAAAGATGTTTTGACGTTGATGATTAGTTTTGCGGGGTTTACAGTAACCCTGATTGGACTGATCGTAACCATCGTCATTGCATTGAATAATCAAAACAAAAAGAAATAGACCGCCCCTGGTAAGGTAAGTCTATTTCAATTACCTAATTACAGCCACCGCCCTTAGAAGCGGCTGTTGCAAGGGACGGGTGCAACCGTCCCTATACATATACTTATTCTTATTATACAAACGAAAATTCATACATGCAATGTTTAAACCTATAAAAGCCAGGCATTAATACCATTCTGATGTATCCCTTTTTGTTTGCCAATCATTGTACATACTACCGTATATGGTGAACTTCTTCGTAAAACACGATGAAAGATCATGCTGCCCCGCATGCATTGCAACGATTTTAAATGTGTATTCTCCATCAGGAGCTTTCACATCTGTATAGAATTTACGCTCATAGATATCAAGGAACTTCGATTTAAAACGCTCCCTCGGCAGTTCCCACGTTGCTGTCTTATCATTTCCACTGGTTTTCACCAGACCGATGCTGGTCACATACTTCCCTCGGCTATCCCAAATATATGCTCTCACTTCTGTTGGGCCCTTGAGTTCTCCACCAATCGGCTTTGCGGTTCCTTCCAAACCTTTAGGCACTTTCGTTTCCCAGTCTGTGGTATAAGTTGTCTGAACTTTGATTTCAACACCATAGCCGGCACGAGTAACCTCATTAGGATTCAGCTTCTTCTCCTTTGCCCAAGGGATGATCTCCCAGCTTCCACGACTCTCCCGATCTTCATCCTTCGGATTTTTAGGGTCTGTAGCAATTCCTTGCTTCGTATCCAATTCTGCCTTAACAGTCAACTTCTCGTTATACGTTACCTTCCGATTTTCCCAAATTGGATCGCTGTAATCGACATAACTTTCGCTACTTGTTCTTGTATTTCCCTTTGAGTCCGTCCAGCTCACTGTTCGTGTCTTGGTTGGATATCCCGTAATAAGCGGATACGTTACGTCCCAGCTTGCTGTAGGTTTGGTTGTATCACAATAGGCATCGCCACCATTCTTACTCACTGAACAGCCTGTCATTGCAACATTGTTTGTACGGTCTTTATCAGGCTTCTCCTTATCGGGATCAACCACCACAGTCAAACTGTGTATTCCAACATCTCCTGTCCATTTAAAACCACCTACAGTAATCGGTGTATTGGCTGGCATGGTCTTGCGTGTCTCATAGATCGTCTTATGGCCATCTTCAATGAAACGAATCAGCACATTGGAAACGTCCGTACCTCCGACATTTTTCACCTTAGCCGTTACGATGGAAGATTGTCCCAACGTTAGTGCTGATGGGCTGGCGGTAATAGATTGGGCAATGAGGTCATTTTCTGCTCCCTTTCGCTCGATGAGCCATTCTCCATGAATACCGTTGTTATCATACGCTTTGGAAGGCGCTTCTAAAGCGCGATCCTGATGATTGGGATTGTTAATCGTTGCATCCACTTTAATATAATACTTGCCCGGTGCGTCACTGATTTCTATTTTACCAAGCAAATAGCTCAGTTCTTGTCCATCTTTAAGGCTTTTCGGTATGCTTTGGTTCATGGATGGCAACGAAAATTCAGCAGTTGCAGCTCCTCCTATCTTCACCTTGGCTGTCATAGGCATTCCGCGCTCACTGGTATAATCCGAAGGAATAATCTCCTCCCCATCATACCGATACTTGACCCAAAGCTGACCTCCATCGGTGAGTGTCAATTTGGTAGGCACGTAGTCCATGTTCTGATCTTCTTTCGGTAAGCTCACCGACTTGATTGCTGTTCGTCCATACCCGTCTTCCAGAATGATATCGACTTCTGTACCCAGCACTTTAACAATGTCCTTTGCGTTGGCTTTAATCGTATCAGTATAGCTTGGATCACTGGCCCGAAGTAGTTTCCCATCCGTGAGACTTACCACTTTACTCATTTCGGGAAAGTCACCTTTTTTCACAGCGACCAGCCGGACATTACGCTCCGTGTATCCATAGGCTGACAGATTCATGACGAGTTGTTTCCCTTGTGTTACTGTAAGTTCCGGCCATGCGGAAACATCGAAATATGCACGGTAAGTATTATCATTGACCTTCTCGGTTTTGTCGAATTTGATCCCCATACGTTGCACGATTCCGGCAGTACGGAGGAATTGATATCTTTCTTGGATTTTATAATAATAATCATGTCCCTCAACAAATATAGAATCATTTGCATTAGTAGCAAATTTGGATTTAAAGTATTCGCGCTGCTTGGACGAGATTGGTTGACCAGACCAAACAGCATCAAAAAATCCCTCAAGTGCTGACTCACTTTTGTAGATCAAGCCAAAGCCATTTTCCTTTGAAAAATTTTTATCTTCAGGAGTTCTTTTCACGTTAAACACGTCATAGTTCGAAACGATCCTCGTCTTTCCATCCGAGAAATTAAACATCCCTGTCCATTGATATAATTGCCATGGGTTATTAATCACTCGTTTGTCCAGAGCAGGAATATGGCCTGAAAAACCGTTTATTTCCTCCTTCCCGTAATCCCATTTCACATGCTCATGCAGCATTGGAATAGCCGCCGCTGAAACCGATAAAGCCGACAACATCAGCGTAAAGCTAGCAGCGAACATTAATAACCCTTTCCGAATGACCCTTTTCCTCACAAATCTAATCTCCTCTCTTTTATGTTGTATTCCTACTCTTTAAGACAAAAAAACCTGTCCTTAAAAAAGGACAGGTTCAAACTAATCTGATTATTTTAATTTCTTTGCTTGTTGAATGACTTCAGATAGCGGAGAAGCTTTTGAGTTGTAAATAACAACAACACCGTCTTCTACAGTACCGAAAAGATTTGTTATATCATCAACATAGTTCGCATCCAGAAAAATATGATATCCTTCCCATTGATCACCTTTTGTTTCAGGCTTTGAAATGGATAAGAAGCCAGCTCCTTTTCCGATATCAAAAGTGTATTTTTTTCCAGGAGTAAGCTTCACCGAAGATCCATCAGCAGAATACTTACTAGCACCTTCTGCATTTTTAGGCAAAGTAAACGTCAACTTGCCGTTCTTCACTTGCATATTGTTTACAAAAAGCGTTTTGCCCAATTCTTGCTCTCGTGGCCACTCGAATCCTTCCTTGTACATCCCCGTGCTTGGAGTCTCTGGCTTTTTCTCTGGCTCTGTAACTCCAGATCCCGTGCTAATACTCACCAGCTTCTGAGCCTGATTCCATTTTACCTGTGCTCCTAACGCCTCGGATACAAACCGCAATGGAACGTATACACGTTCTTCCTGTAAGCGAGCTGGTACATCCAACGTAATGATTTGTTCACCAACCAGCACCTTCGCGCTGTTTACTGTCATATAGATCACCTTGTCACTCAGCTTAATCGTCACAACCCGATTAACCTTGTTACCTGAAGATTCTTTGCCATAAGATACATTCGCACCAAGAGACTCACTCACAAATCGTACTGGAATCATGACTCTGCTGCTCTCAAAATAAGGTTGAGCATCAGGGAAATTAACCCGTTTACTATCGACCTTTACGCTCACATTTTGTTGAGCTGCCGATGCAGAGACAGCAGTTCCAAATAACATCATTACTGACAAAACCGCAATAGACACTTTCTTTTTCCACATGTTCTTCACCTCATCAATGTATTTTGTGTTAAAGGAATTCTTGGCACTGTTCAATACATTACACAAATAGAATTGTAACTATTAAAAGAGAAACCAAACACATACCGAAGAATATCCTCATCATCCAGTCAGGTTGGTTATCCATTTTGTAAAGTTCGTATTGAACTTTCAATCTGTCACGTTCACTAATATTAAGTGTTTCAAGTTGTTCTATTTTAGATTTACGTTTCGATATATTCATACTCAATTCTTCTTTCGACTAAAATTTTTTTTTTTACAACTACTCTTTGTATCCAGAACAAATAAAGCAAATTAAAAATATCCCTATAAACTAAAAATAGCCCCTGTTAAGGGGTTATTTAACTATAGTATATGAGATTGGTTGAATTCATTTTTTTGGCTAACTCCATTATACTTCCAAAATCAAGAAGATTCAAGAACTTTTGTTCGTTTTTTTACAATATTTATTCCTCATCTTCAATCTTTTCGATACTTCTGAATGAACGTAAACGTGAAAATGAAAAACTGGCTACCTTCACTCCATATTTTATACTAAGAAAGAGGTCTTTCCAGATCCCGTGATGCCGTGATTCATAAATTTGTGCCAACATGCTGATTAGTACAAACAACAGAATTACTGTTAGCCACAAAAACTCATAAAGACAAAGAATTGATATCAGCACAAATGGAGCCAGAAAAGTAAATCTCAAAGTTAGGAATATTTTTCTTATTAGCGGTATCGGTTCTATTTGAAGCGCAAATAAGAGAATTGCATAGGTACCAAAAGCAATACATGCGATAGAGGAATATAATACTGTGACACGACTCCAAAATTCGTTTGGTGCTTCAATATAGAATTCTTTGAAAAAAGGAATTGCCAATCCAATCCCTATAGACAAAAGTAAGCACATTACAAAGTAATTGACCCGTCTCCAGTGCCTAACCGTAACATCTGACATACCTTTTTCCTCCCAACATTTTTTCTTCAATATGGAAAGCCGTCCCTCAACAGGACGGCTCCGGTTCCTCAAAAGAAATGACTATTTAGAGAATATGCCGAGTGCTCGGTAAATCAATACAGAACACTCTGCACGAGTCAGATTACGTTTAGGTTTAAATGTCTCATCAGGATAGCCAGTAATGATCTTCTCTACAGTGAGTGCCGCTACCTCTGGTTTAGCCCAAACTGCGATTAAATTTCTGTCTTTGAAGTTCACTTCGGCAGTAGGCACATGGTCGTATGCTGCATTAGAAATCATTTTAGCTGCTTGCTCGCGGGTAACCATGTCAAACGGTCTGAACTCCTTATCACTGAAACCATGAACAACACCATTCGTTACCGCTGCTATCAGCTCAGGAGCATACCAAGCTGCTCGTTGCACATCCTCAAAGGTAAGTTTAGCATCAGATGACTCTTGAAGTTCCAATGCCCGCACTAGCATTGATGCAAATTCAACACGAGTGACTTGTCTTTCTGGTTCAAACCTCTTATCTGACACGCCTTTCACGATACCTTTATCAAAAAGCGCAAGAATTGCCTCTTTTGCAAAGGACCTATCAATATCCTCGAATTTAGGTGTATCCTTTACTGGGAGCTGAGTCTCGTTAGAAGGTTCTTGCTTTGGCTTTAGTGGTTCCTCTTTCTTAACTGGTTCAGTCTCATTTCCACCATAATAAGGAGTTAAGGTTCTAAACGAAGGAATAGGCGCATGAATGCCCTCACCGGCATCGTTAAGTGGGATTAATACCCAACCTGAATAATCTGTACTATTATTTAATCCTGACACCGTATAGGATGTTGCAGGAGTTGCAACACGCCCCAATGAATTACCTTTGGGATCTACAATTTTATACTGTTCAGCACCCAAGGCTGCTTTCCAACTCACTAGAGCAGAGTCCAAAGTTACTCCCGATACGTGCACCACTTGATTAAGTTCACTGTCGGTGCTTCCCCATCCACCAGGTAACATTTGTTGCGTTACCTTAGTCTTGGCCCCTTCTCCACTCTCATTGACAACTGAAACATAAAAAGTATACGTTTTACCCGCTTCAAGCTTAGCCCATGTGTAACTCAATTTCTCTGTTTCAGCTATGCTCTTCTCATTTTCATCATAAATCTTATACTTCGTAGCATTGGGCTTCTTGCTCCACTTTACGGTCATCGTATTAGATGTTACTTTATCAACCTTCAGTTCTGGTGCTGACGGTAGGGTGACAAACTTAAATTCGGTTGCCTCCCCATAGCCTGACTCATTCCCAGCCTGAATCGTTGCTGTATATTCCTGATCTCCAACCAGCCCTTCTAGCTCAAGTTCGGGTTTCGAAATTTCGTACACATGATCATCAAGCTTTAACTTATACTTATCTGCTCCAATGATGTTATCCCAATTCAGTACAGCAGATGTTTCCTGTATTTCTTTAACTGCAATATGAGTAGGGGAAGCAGGTAAGGTTTTGACATGCATGATGTCTGGTGTACTTTGTCCGCTCTCATTTTGCGCTGCTACAGATAATTCATAGTTAGTGCCTGCTTCTAAATCCTGAACCGTAGCATGATTTTGATCTGATGAAATCTCAAGTATGGGATCTCCTTTTAACATAACTACGTACTTATCAGCCCCATGAACAGCTTTCCAACCAAGCTCAACGGATGTAGCAGTTACTTTTTCTACAGTGGCAGTTACCTTGCTCGGCAATGTGAGCACATCCAAATCTGCAATGTCTCCAAAACCACTATCATTTTTAGCTGCCAATTGATAGTTATATACTGTAGCTGGATTCAAATCCTCATCTGTGTAGCTCAACTCTGTTCCTTCATATACTTCTTCTTGCGAACGCAGTAATTGATAGCGCGTTGCCGTCTCAGAAGGAAGCCAGCCCAAATCAACCTTGGTATCTGAGACTTGAGCAATCTTGAACTCTCCCGGCGCAGAAGGCAAAGAGATGAACCCAGTGCTAACCACTTCACTATACCCAGATACATTTTTAGCCACCAATGAAGCGAAGTATTGGGTCCCTGCTTTCAAATTACCGATAACATGTGTCCCAGCATCCTCCCAACTCTGCTCTAATACTTTTTCTGGTCCAGTTTTTGAAGACTCATACAAGACAAAAATATACTCCGCAGCTGAAGGTACAGGATCAAATGAAATCGTTGCTTTACCACTCTCACGATCTTTAAATCCAATCTTTATCCCATCTACCTTATTAGGAAGAGTTACTACCTTAAAGGGGTCTCCCACAGTTTCGCCAACATGATTTTTTACTTTGATCACGTAGCTATAATCCGTGCCCGCTTCTAATTTCTTATCTGTTATATGATCTGTTGGATAATCCACTGTCCAAGCTTCTTTAGTTGTTTGATTGATGATTTCATATTGGATACCCTCTGTAGTAGTTGTAGAAGGCAATGTCCATCCAAGATCAACAGAATTGGTAGTTACTTGATTTACCTTTAGCTTTGGTTTTTCAAGTTTATATTGAATTTGATAAGGTCCAGCTAAGACTGTAGTCACTTTACCAGCCAAATCTTGTGCTTTAGCATGGATATACCATTGCCCTTCAAGATTTAAAGTAACATGTTGAATGTCGGAACCTACGCTATCCCATGAAGAAGGAGACTCTTCGGATGAAGTAACTTTATGCCATGTACTAGCTAAGCCACTATCGTCATAATAGGTAAGGGTTATATCCATTGGCTCACTTGTCCAGTTCAACCTAGAAGGGCTGAATGAAATCGTCGGTGCTGATAAATCCTCCGTTACTGTAACATTCCTTTGGAACGTGTCTGACCACAGATTGCTATCATTTAACAATTTAAGAGATACTGTATAGTTCCCTGATTCGTAATTCCGAAAATCTTTGATCATAGTGGAACCTGTATACATTTCTTTGCCATCTTTCGTTATGTTCCAGATTTTCTGAGTAATTACTCTACCACCTGGATCATAGGACTGCTCTTCGGCATTTAAAGGTTTTAACTTTGTTACCTGAGTAGGTAATTTGAAGTCTGCAATAGGCTTCAGTGCAGTAGAACCTGTAGAAACATAACGTGCTACAGGCTGACTCCAAGCTCCTTGTTCATCTAAAACTCGAAGCTGCAACAAGTAATCCTTCCCTACGGGGAGACTGGAAGGAATTAATCCGTCATTCCATGTAGTCGCTGTTGTTTCCCTCCACTTCCATTCCATTTGTGTAATACCTCTGTTTGATGAAGATTCATTATCTGGATCGTAGGATCGGTCCTTAACATCAATGGAGTAATTAGCAGAGCCTTTGGTGACCTTCAAAGCAAAATCTGCTACTGGCCTACGGTGAACGTATAGAAACTGTGGATTAGGATGATCAGTACCAAACCACAATTCATATCGGCCAGGCTTATCAAATGTTAAAGGTAAATCCTTCTGCCACTTTCCGCTCCATTGAACTTGACCTGAACCGTTCTCATAATACGTACTATCATGTTCTATTTTCCAGCGCCCTTCAGGGTGATCCGCAGTTTGAGTGTTCTTTTGTAAGGAGGAGGGATTGACTTCAAGACGATTTTCTTCATCCAAAATCATGTAATGTTCGTTTCCAACTTTTCTAATCTTTGAAGCAATGTAGTCTGCCAGTTGATCCATTGCCGAGCTATATACGCTGTTGTTGATGAATGTCCCATTGTTATTGTTACGTGTAACCAAGCGTTCCACTTGTGTTTGGTTTGTTGTTGACCCCAATCCAATATAACTAACCTCATTGCTGATCATGCGCGTCAGTATTTCTGCTGAAGCTTGAGCGTCATCCAAGTCTGAAAGCACATTGTTTTCTAAATTCACGAGAAAACGATTAGAGCCTTCTCTCCAGATAGGTTGACGAATGACCTCAGAGAATTTTTTGGTGGATTCTGATTCCACGGATATATTTGAAAAATATGCTCCATATTGATCCCAAACATAGAATCCGTGACCACCTTTGGTATACGTGCCGTCATTTACCGATAGTCTAAGAGATCCATTTCGGTACACTTTTATTGAACTACCCTCAGTAACAATTTTGATATCTTCTTTTTGCCCAGCGTAATACTGAGGAAAACCTGTGGAAGCCAGCACTTCAAATGTGCCATTTTTAACTCTAACAATGGCTTCTCCACCATCCAGATATATATTTCCACAAGCTGAATGGTTATCAACCAAGTAAGCGTAATAATTATTTTCATCCTGCATTCGGAACAAAAAACCTGCCTCGCCATGGTCAAAAGCTCCATGACTAGTCGCGTCAATCCCCCATGTAAATGAATAGGTAGCGTTGGTAGTTTCGAAAGACTTTGGATCATAATATCCAGATGCTGGGCGAGTTGCCCCCGAATTACTACGAATTAGTCTATCCCCTGAAATAAAATAATCGCTTGTTGTCCACGCTGGAGCATTATACCCTCCACTAAGAATGGAGAAGTTCTTCCATGATTGAAATATCAGACTTGCATTGGATGCATCCGCGATAACTGATTTAGTTTCAACGGATTGTACATTAACACTAGACGATGAAATACCTTTTAAGGTTAATTGATTCTTTAAATCATTCGTAAAATTTTGAAGATTCCATGAGCTATTACCAACGGCAAGAGCAACATCAATCTTTGGATCAGCTTTGATGCTGATCTGCACATTATCATCCGCTAAGACTTGAGTGGTAGTCCCTATTAACAAAGACACTATCAAGATAAATGACAGAAATAAGCTAATCGTTTTCCTGAACATTCCCTTTCCTCCTAACAAAAATGTCATGAAAAAAGCTCTGTCATTCGACAGAACCTTTATCAGCAGTTTTATCTATTGTGTTGCTATCCAACGCTACTCCAGTCGGCGTAAAATATACTTTGCCTTCCTCCTGATAACGAATAAGTGCTGCTGCGACTTTGGAGTCAGTAGTTTCTACTACAGCAATGGATGGGATAGGATTTTGATTTCCTGTTCCTTCTCTTTGAGGCTCGTAACCATTTTGATTTTGCCGTTCTTTAATGAGAAGCCCCTTCAGAAGAGGATCATCTGCTGGAGTAATAAGACGTGCAGGTTCACGATCTGCCCCTTGGATGTAGACATAAGCATCCGCTACCGTTCCTGGCTTGATCATGTCACCCGCACTCTTCACTTGGTCGGTCTGCACCCCCACAAACATAGCTCCATCCTTCAATTCCAGGCTTTCACCATATTTGCTATCTTTGGCTGGGACAAGAAGTGATTTCGATACCGGTACTCCAGCAGGAATTCCAACATCTGACGTTACCCATGCCCCCCCTTTCAATTCTTTCAAATCTCGAATCGCATCATCTGGAATTTCGCTTTGCACTACCTTACGCTGAACAAACATACCTTCAACCAAGCTGTAAGGAAGCAAATTCTCTTTTGCCACATAAATAAGCTCAGTTGTTGTTTGACGTTTAACAATATTGCTTTGAATAACTACGGCTGTTCCGGCCAATATCAAAGCAACGGCCACTATAAAAATTCGGCGTGTTGCCTTATTCCACAGTTTTTTCAATGATTCCCACTCTCCTATTTAAAATCGCCTAAATATGGCGTATGACGTATAATCGTCAATGGAAACGAGTTTAGTCCAAAAATCTTCCCTGCAATCAGTTGTACCTTTGTATCAAATTGAGCTTCGATTCTTGGGATTAAACCTAAATATGCCACCGTGGCCTTCAACACACTATCCGAAAAATGCTTATTCGTCAGATCTGCATTCAGCTTCAAATTGTCTTTGAGAATATTGCGTACCGTTCCGACTGCTACATTTTCGTTCAGTTCCAAACGTCCACGCTGATTCTCGATTTCCTGTGTGCTGGCTATTATTGCTCCGTCCAGTGCTTGTTCCACTGCCTTTTCAATCTTTAAATGTGCGTTGTATACCACAAGAAAATCAGTCAGAAAAAATAAAGCAAAGGCGCCGAATAAAATCAGCGCCAGATTGCGGAACATAGGCCATCCCTTCCTTCATCGGAAGAATGTATGGGCCAAGCCATTCGCTTGCACACGTATAGGGAGCTTTACCGTCTTCCCTAATGGCTTCAACCCGATACATTCATACACCATACTAGATTCCACAACAACCGTGTCCCCTCTAGCAACCAGTTTAGGTGTAGCTGTTAAGGTTACTTTTGCCGGATCAATTCCGGTCTTCTGGAGCAAACGATCAAATTGTTCACGGTTCACAGGATCAAATCCATTTTCAGCTTTGATTACTTCAAGTAATTCATTGCTTGCAATGGTCAGTTTTTGTTGCTGTGAGATATAACCATATGCATCAATACCAAGATAGAGAAAGACAGATGCTATCATCACGAAAAACATGAGTGGAATAGAGCTGACAGCTCCAATGTTATTCCGCAGTGGTACTAAGCATGTCTTTAATTTCAAAATTCTCCCCTCCTTCCACCTACACGGATAAATATCAAGAAAGGTTATCCAGTCTACCTGTAATGGATTGCCAAAATGATGGTAACCAGCCTTTGATAAGACCCCACACAACTACAATGGCAAGCACACACAGTAACGCATAGCCTAAAATTTCAACAATAGAAGCGCCTTGCTGATTTTGTAAAGGACGCATTAAACGAAGAACAAAAACTTCCATCCGATAAGCTACCTTTGCTTCCACACCTTGTCTCCAACCCGCTATCTTTTTCACGATATTTTTCATGGACTTTTTCATTGTCTTGACCTCCGAATAGTTATAAATTTTGGATTTCTGAAAAGATATCAATAAATGCAATGATAACTGCGGCAAATGCATGAACTGCTACGAGAACATATAACAACTTAATCTTCTGGGGCTGACTACGAGTAACTTCCTTCAGTGCTGCCAGCCGTAACTTACGAAGATCACCTTTAATACTGTCGAAATATTTCTTTGCATCACCGTATCCATTGTTTACGCCGATCTTAACGGCTGCTGCGAAGTCTCTCATCACGGGTACATCCGTTTCGGCCGCAAATAAGTCGATGGCATCTGTAAGTTTCATTATTCGAATGTTTGCATTCAAACGAGAGAGCATCTTCTTCATACGAGGGCCGCTCGTATCTTCTAAACGGTGAATTGTCGTCATAAAAGATTTCCCTGTTTCAAGAGCGATCATCATTTTGCTTATAAGCTGTGGTAAATCCCTTGTGATCTCATCTTGTCTTCGCTTGTAAGTTTTAGTAATTTCACCAAGTTGAGCCACGAAAAAAACGAGCGTTGCTAACGGGATCGCTAAAAATAATGCAGGCGTTTGAAGCAAAAAAGGAAGCACTAAAAAAGGAAGACTTCCGGCAAGTGATTTCATCACTTTGTCAGCAAGTTCTTCCTCGAAGGTGTTTTCTTTTCCTAGTAAATAGTACATACGTCGAAGTTTTCCGTTAAACACTGGAAGTCGTACATTCATAAGCCTGGGCATCAATCGGTTTGCAAAAAACTGAGTCACCGGGTCCATCTTCAATTGACGCAATTCTTTATTGTTCTTCAGTAGCACTGCGGCCTGGTTTGCATAACGCTTCTCCAGATCAAAGCCAGGCAACCAGTTCTTCATCATAAGCCCAGTCAAAAGCAAAACAGCTACAAATAACAGCACACTAGATACAATCAAGGAGCATCCCTCCTTTAAATTTTGTCAAGATTGAGTGACAGATAATCGTCACCCTTCCCTATCGCATACAGCGTAGCTGCCGCGAAAGAAACGATGTAGATTTGACCATGCAAAGTATTTAGAAATACATTGGCGTTCCCGTTGTTCATCATACTCATCATGACTGGCATCATCCACGACATACCTACTACCGTAAAGAGTTGTCTCCGTTTGCTTTTCGCTTCAAGTTCCAGCTCTTGAATCTGTGTGATATCTTCCCCGATCTCTTCGACCGTTTCTTTGAGGCTATCAAGCGACTGAGCATGAAAACCTTCCATTTGGGCCAATCTCAACTTATCCAAAAAGCCCTCCATTTTTCGGATTCGGAACTCACCAACCATTTCATCAAAAACACGATCAACAGGTAGCCCCACACGGAGTTGATTGGATGCTTTTTCAAAAACCGGCTTGGTCACCCCATCCATTTCCAGCACTGCATTCTCCAACGCTTTCTGCACATTTGGGAAGTCGGTGAGTTTGCTGATAAAAAGACGCAAATTAGAAGGCAGATCAAATAAAACGTTTTGTCTGATCCTCCGTTTCACCTTGAGTACAATGGTTCTTGGAACTGTGAAACATAAAACAGTGCCTAAAGCGATGAAGAAGTAATTACCTGTAAATAAAGCAATTACGCCAATTAATACAATCGAAAATAGGATCAATATGCTGAACTCTCGAAATGTGAGCGACCATCCTACGGTTTCAGCCTCTTTACGTATGCGTTCGTAACCAAGTAACTTTGATAGCGAAAAACTTTTACTTTGATTTGTTTTGGGAATAACCAGGGACAAGGTGATCAAAGCAAGGATAAAAAAGTAACTATAGCTCATCCATACTGGCATTCTCTCACTCCTCCCCGCACCAATGAGATATGATATCCATAGGAGCACCTTCGGCAATGAGTTTTCGTCTGAGCTTCGTAAGCTTCCCTGTTTGAATGAAACGACGATGAACAGGATCATATTGAAATATCGGTTGAATCACAGGCTTCTCACCTTCAAAGCGGATTAATTCACCAATTTCGAATACAACTCGTTTACCTGTCTCTGCTTCGTACTTCTGATAAATAATCAAATCAAACGACATCACGATCTGAGATGCAGTCATCGGATTGTTACCAGAAAGTTGTAAAAAACGTACAGCTGCTTCTTCTGTTCCATTCGCGTGAATGGTGAGATGCACAATATGCCCCGTATTGGCTGCTACCAGTGCTTGGCTGGCTGCATGTTCATCGCGTACTTCCCCGATCAAAATGACATCTGGATTTTGGCGCAAGCTAGTCTTCACCAGTTTTGGGATCAGATAAGCCTTCCGTTCATCCTCATGCTCTTTAACAATGACACTCGCAATGTTGGGATAGTCCTGATAGGACGTTTTCGATTTAAGCAACATTTCTTCCGAATCTTCAATACAAAAAAATCGGGTCAGTCGATCATAATATTGCGGTAGTCGGATAAGCTGGGTTGTTTTCCCGCTATTGGTTCCCCCTGCAATAATAACCTTAGCTCCAAACGGCAAAATATCTTCAAGGAATTGTGACATGATATCAGACATGTTTCCATAAGCAATGCAATCCGCATCCGAAAATACGTCTGGAGGAAATTTACGAATGGAGATGATTGGGCTATGGGTACTGACACCACCCTTGGTAACATCCATGATGACATTGATCCGAAAGCCACGATAATTTGCATCAATGACTGGCTCATTAGCAGTGAGTGTTTTGCCAATCGGCATGAGCATTTTATCAATAGTCTGATAAATATGGTCATTATCCCGGAACCGGATTTCTGTTATATGAACGGGAAAACCGTTTTGTTCAACAATGACCTCCGCGGGACCGTTAATCTCAATACTACTAATGGCTGGATCATCCAGCGCGGGTTGCAGCACACCCATCTCCGTGATTTCTGTACGGATGTAGTCAATAACCTCCCCAATGTCCATAGTAAACTTCAAATCTCGTTGATCCCGAATGTAGTCTGAAATGTGATATCTAACCCGATTTCTCGCCTGTTCATCAATAATAGCTCGAACAAATTCATCGTTGTAATTGGTGATAAGGTATTGTTGAGTTCGTTCCAACAACGTTTTTAAGCTTTCATCATCACTTTTACTACGAGCGCTTGATGCTTTGATTTCAGGTCGTCGGTACTGCACGTACTCTGCCGGATTGATTACTCCGATTGCCATGATCTGCCTCCCTCCATGCTAAAAACAATTGTTCAGGTCGATGAAGAATCGTTTCCTCGTTAAAGTCACTGTTCTTCGACTCACTAAACAATTGAATGCTCTGCACCGCATAATCTTGCCGTAATGCTTTGAAAGCAGCATATGTCCGAATCAATTCAACAGGCTCATTCATGTTCAACACCACATGATTCGCTTCTCGCAATGCAAAGAAACTCATGGGATGGATTAGCTGTCCTTGCAACACAACGAAGATATAGTGATACCCTGACAAATGGACTTTCAAATATGTTGGCAATTCGCTCAACGTCTTGTCCTGCTGGAGTTTAATCAAGGTAGGACTATCCACTTTGCTTTTCGGCTGGATCAGTAATCCGTCAAACCCCTCAAAATGTTGCAGGTAATCATGAACACCTGCTAACATCCCCCGATCATAGTCCATTAAGAGCTGATCCACTGTCTGTCCGTGTTTCAACTCCGAAATGCCCAAGCGATACGCCACTCGTGGTAAACCAAGACATGGAAGTTCCACGACAACGGCAGTCTCTTCCTGTTTTTTCACCAGATTCAAAAGACGCTGGAGCAACAAGGTCGGATCACTTCCTGCCGGATTCCACAGAGCAACCATTACGCCTTTAGCCGGGCTCGCCATTCCTTTCTCTTTCTTCTTTCCAAATAACACCGATATATTTCTCCTTTCTGCATAATAATCAAAGAGGCATACATGTTCCCCCTCACTCTTTAGACAAAAAAAGCCCCTGCTCAGGAAAGAGCAGAGGCTTCGGTTAATGAACAAACCAACGTTTTCTTTTTTCCTTCGGACGTTCCAACCAGTAGGCCAGTCCACCCGCAGAGGTAAAAGGATTGGCTTGTAACGGATTTAAGATGGAAGTCACTGCTGGGAACATTTCTCTAAACTCCTTAATCATGTTCTCATCCGCGAAGTTAATTACCAAAGATGCTTTCCTCATGAGCATAGCAAGTTGACTTGAGTTTCGGACAATAAAATGCAAATCCCAAGGTGCTGCCGAAACGGTCATGTACTGAAAGGGAGCACGCAGAAACTCTTGCGCTGCCGAATTTAGCTCAAGTCGGTTTTCCAATTCATCGACCATAACCCCTAAATCAAGTACAATGGCTTCGTACTCTAGCGAATAGATTTCGGCTACATCAATTGGGCTTCGATTCGGAAAAAAGTCGATACCCTGATGATGAAATTGCAAGCCATCAAAGTCGGTTGCAAAACTCACGATATCCGAGGGTTTCGGTTTACTACGATATTCAATAAACGCCGTTTTGATCCCTTGACTGGCGATTTCGTAAGCAATCTGAATTGCTGTATGTGTGTTGCCACTCCGACTTGCCAAACCACCTACAGCGACGATATAGGGCTGAGCGATATGTAGCGCAGGGGTTTGTTCGGGTTGATGCTCAGTTCGTTCAACAATTGCTTCCCGAACCTCTAACGTTCCAGACGGTGCTTCCAACTCCTCTTTTCCCTGAGCTTCAGCTAGTCGTTCTTCCTCTGATGTTGCAGTCGTTTCAACCGTGGGCCCAGACCTCCGATCAGTACGTTTAAACCCTTTCGTCCAATCTGCCAAAATGATCTGTATCTTGCCTTTATTTTTTTCTAGCGAGAAACCTACCTTATGTTCGGCCTTTTGTCCAGCAACGGTCGCGTGAAACTGCGGGACATCTGCTAATGTTTTCTTCGTCTGTATCCAATACTGCACGTCTTCCAAACGAAATTGTTCAGCTAGGTATACATCATATATCCCATACATCCCCAAACTTCGCTGCCAATCGAGATCCGTTTCCGGTAAAACAACAATGATTCGCATGTCGGGTATGCGCATACGCACTTCTTTGAGCCAAACGACACTTTCTTGCTTGCGTAGTACACCAAGACTTCCATCCACAATAGCCACATCTGCATTAATCTGTTTTGCAGTTGCCGCAACAGCAAACTGCTCCAGTGTCACATCAGTCCCTGAAACCGAGTAACCTTGGGAATGCAGAGCCTGCACAAGAGGCGTTAAGATGGAAGGCTCAAACACCAGATGTAACTTCACCCTTCGCTCCCCCTTCAAAAAACCATGAAATGATCGCTATAACAACGTCTATGATCTGAGGCCAATAATTTAAAACGAGGAAACCTAGGATAGCAACAAAAAGAAAAATAAAGGCCCAGGTTAACAACTTTTTAAAAATCATGCCTCCGAATAATAGAAGGAAAAACACGATCAGTGCTACCGCAATGTATAACTTGCTACCCGAACGTACCATTCCGAATAGCTCGGTCCCTTTTTCCTCCATACGGCTACCTATTTCTTCAGGGCTAAATGTTTGTGAACCCTTCTTTATTTCTTGTGTCACCGAGGATGTCCCACTTGATCCAGCATAAACCAAAGGTTGTGGAATCAGCACCAAACCTAACATAAGAATGAATAATACAATCTGTATTTTTGAATTCATTGCTGACCTCCTCTGCTTTTAGGCAAAACAAAAACAACCCCCAAATAGAGAGTTGTTTTTGTTGGAATTTATTTACATATTTTATCATAAGGCTTCGCCATCTGTTCTACTTATATGAAAATCATATTACCGGGATTATCCTCATTTGTCAATCTCTTAATTCCGATAATATCTGATAAAAATTAGATACATTTCCCACCCAATCGCCACCTTCAGCATATACACCACTTGGATTCATTGGGTCACTTAACCATGCAATTGAATTCACTGTAGCCGGTCTGCCTTTAGATAATTTCACAATCGTTTTGGCTGCAATTTTAGCGGATTCTTTCGTTGTAAGTGTAGACCCTTTCCCCACTTTCCAACTACCGAACACATTCCATGGATTTTTAACAATTTGATTGGCATATTTGTTCGTTTTCGGTACAAATCCCTGCTCCGCGCCTGTAATAGCAATAAGCAGATATGGATCAACTCCTTGTGCTTTAGCAGCATCATCAATCATGGTTAAAATCTCTTTTGTTGCCAGCATTGAATTTCGTTTGTTTAACCATTCCATCATGACAGAGATATTAAGCGGACGATAGGTTAAAATATCTGCTGTTACTGTGTAACCAAAATAAAGAAGCGGATTCACTGGGTTCCCATTAACACGTACTTCGAAATGAAGATGAGGTCCTGTTGAGCCACCCGTATTCCCCGACTCCGCAATTTCTTCACCAGCTTGCACCTCTTGTCCAGCTTCGACCTTAATTTTATTCAAATGGTAGTATCTCGTTTCCATATCCTCATGCTGAATCATAATGGCATTCCCTGCTTTACCCATATAATCCGCAAAAATTACTTTACCTGCTTTTGCAGCATAAACAGGCGTGCCGATAGGCACACCCACATCTACACCCGCATGGAGTGTCTTTTTCCCCGTAATCGGGTGTATCCGATAACCAAATGACGATGTGATACGATCACCCTTAGTGGGCCAAATTAAATCTCCTGAAATGGGTGTCCACCCTTCATTCAAACCGCCGCCCTCACCATCATAATCCGAGAGATAGGATAGCCAATATTCTAAAAGGAAATCCTGATCTTCCAACCGTTTAGCACCATGCGAGATTAAAATCTCTCGTAAAGGTTCCCAATCTTCATTGTGTATCGGTTTGATCTGCTGCAACTTGTCCTGCGTCACCTTCGTTGTCAGTGTGCCGCAGGGGGAGGATACCGTTTCAGTCAATGTCTCAGAAGTGTAAGTGTAGTTGTACACATTCTGAATCGTTCTCGCCTGCTGTAACAAGCGTACAGGCTGCCGCTCCGTCACTGTTGACTTCGCATATTCAACCTCCCCCTCCTTCCCTTCTTCCTGCACGCAGACTTCTTTAACAGTCACGATTTCAGCGTCATTCCATTTAAACCTTGGGCGCACTTCTTCAAAGGTTTCCTCCGGTTTCAGTACGACTTCTTTCGCATATTCGTCCATAATCGTGTTCAAAAAAGAAGGATCGTTCAACGAACGATCCACTTGCGCCAGCCACTCCCAATTGAAGGTATATGGTTCAACTTGAAATTCTTCTTCGGCGGTTAGACCCTCACGCCAACGTTCAGCGAGACGCTGATACGTTTCAAAAATCTGTTGATCCTCTTCTTCCTTCGTTCCATAAAAGAATCCAGCCACCTGATCTTTGGCATGTTCATATTTCTCCATAATAGCTTGTTTCGGCATTTCAAAAATAATGAAATATCCTAACATCAGGATCAGAAAAAAACCAACTATTGGCAGAACATATGGCGCAAGTACCTTTAACAATGCAAGGCCTGCTTTTCTTCCTGCTTGTTTAAGCGCCTGTTTCATCCATTGATCCATGTGCTTCTCCTCTCGTATCACACATGATAGTTGTAATGCCTTCCACCCGGTTTTGGAGAGCGAGGCTGCTGTTTCGGGTTTGATGCAGATGAAGGAACTGAGCTGTTACTGGCTGAAGATTGTTCTCCCCTTGGATCAACTCTATGACCATTCGCTGATCCTCCTGTAATCCTAACTTTACCATCTGAAGATATAATATCTCCTTTAATAGTCCCTCCGCCGATCTTGATCCCATGATTCACATGACTAGCAGAACTTTTGGTAGAAGAGGATTTGCTCTGGGGTTCATTATTTATTGAAGCGACATCCCCTTGAATACTACCTCCGTTAATTTGAATCCTGCGATTAACAACACCTGTATTCATCGAATTTCTGTTGGATCTAGCCTGCATACTTTCTTCCGTGCGAGAATCTTGTGATTTTTCCATAGAAGGTCTGGTGTACATCACATTGCTTGCAGTAACAGGCGATTTTCCAGCTGAAGCTGTCTGGCTGTCTCCTGAGAATGTAGATTTAAAAGGTTGCTCCGTCTGTTTTGGAATGGTTCTTTTCATCGTGGGTTGTTCTTGATAAATTCCTACGCCTGCTCTAGAATTTGAACCCCCTTTCCCGGAGGAAGGCGACATCCAATTTGTTTCTTCCAGTCCCTCCTGATCTCCTGTTCGTTCAGGGTATAAGCGCTCTTGTATGCCAGCATAGGCTTCTCTTCCGAGATGAATTGCCCCCCTGCCTACTCGCTTGGCTCCAACTCCTGCATTAGCCATCCCTTTACCAGCTAACCCACCCATAAAGCCACCTGCGAGTGCACCTTCAACGGGTCTGCCCGCCATCAACCCTACAGATGTTCCTAGAACCATTCCAACTCCCTTTGTGCCTTGATTCAATGCAAAGCCAGCTACACGTTTCCCAGCTTTAGACGCTTTATTTTTCCAGTTCGGGACGGGAGCACTGGCCTTAGAAGAAGACGCACTCGTTGCCGAATCTACCGATCCAGGGGAGGTCGTGTCCTCTCCTACCATATCCGTTGATCCAGCTCCGTTTCCTGTCCCTCCCTTCTGATGATCTTTCATTTTGCTTCCTTTCCCGTAGCCAGTACCTTTGCCAGAGAGCATCCTACTCATCGCAAATATCGTACCTAGACCAAGCGCCCTCCCCATTCTGGAATCTGGCTGTTCCACGCCAATTACACGCTGGACTAAAGTCTGGATGGAAGAAAAGCCAAATAAATAGGCGACAATGACCCAATTCGAAACACCATCATTACTAAAGTAGAGCAACAAAAAAAATAGCCCTAACGCAAGAGCGTGGGCACAAGGTAGAATCATATTATTGACAAATTGATCCCACCACGTTTGTAAGGCGTTACGGTATTTCGGGAATATGGTTAATACACAGCAAATCACAAAGGTCGATATCAACACCATTAAATTAATCAATCGCATGGTGTAGTCATAGTTTAATTTTGCAGTCATGAGCGCTGCCAGCAATACGAGTATGGCAACTACAAATCCACGGTAACTGACCATATTTTCATATCCTGCTGAGCCTGTGCCCCACACCGTATTCAAAAACAACCCTGGATTCAATCCTGCATCCACCATAGTAGCCCATATCAAATCCGTAACGAATTGCACAATATCCGCAATGAATTTCCAAATATAAAAACCAAATCGGAAGGATAATAACCCAACTACAAATGCTGTGGCATAATCTTTTCCTTTGGATCTTCCCTCACTACTAAAGGCTCCATGCCATAGCAACAAAAACGCGATAAGTATGAGAGCCAACATGACAGGGTAAGGCATAAAATGCTCGAAAGTAGTATACAGCGCATTAATGGCATTCATCATGCCTTCTGTAAATACACCCAAGTATAATCCTGACCGCGTATCCGTGTTTGTGTTTCCTCCTTGCAGAAATCCATCGTCAGTCGGGGCAGGATTTTTTCCGAACACAAGTAACGTTACGTCTTGCATATCGAAGGATTTAATTAAAAAATTGGCAAAGCTGATGACACCATCTGAAATCGTTCTTTCGAGCAACCCCGGTTTATTATCCTCATCTTCATAGTAAGCATTAACTTGTTTACCAATGATGCCTGTGTCTGCTGGCTTCTCATCCGGCGTGGCTTTTTCGGCATACACTGGCATAGCAAAAGCTTGTACTAATAAAAGAAAGAGTAAGGTAAATACAGCATATCGACGCAAGTTAGCCCACCTCATTCCTAGCCAGCTCTTTAATATATTGTTTCCGCTCAGCGTACAGTGGGTCATTCGGATCAGTGGTAAATAACATTTCTTCAAACGGAGAAGCGTCAACATGCACAATCGCTGACTGATTATCCACTTTAACCAACATATCTCCTTTACGGGCTTGATAAACCAAAAAATCAGCTTCCCCTTCGGTTAAAGCCAACTTATCCCGTACTGCCTCAATATCGAGTGCCTCCTGGATGCCGATAATTTTGATAGGGCTATTCTTAATCGCTGCCATGCCTGCCTGAGAACGCGTAAACACTTCCAGTCCTTGTGTGACAGGTACAATTCCCGTATTGGTGGCACGCCCCTCACGAAAGACACTTTCTGCCCAAACCGCACCAAAGTCCTCATCCAGAAAAATGTTCTGGCATTCTTCGATGACCAACAACTTCTGAATGTCTGGAAGCTTTTTGGCCCAACATTCCATCATCCAGCGTTCTGTCACAAATAGGCCAATGGGACGCATGATCTCAGGATCAAGTCGATTAATCCCAAAACCAAAGATGGGTGCATTCTTCAGTTCAATTGTGGATTGTCCATCATAAATTGCATATGAACTCATTTCACCTTCACGGGTAAAAGGCTGTAGCAATTCACTTGCTTTACGAATAGCTTCGCTTTTATGTGTACTCATTTTCTGATATAGTCCAACCAACACAGGCATCACCTTTTTGACTTTACCTGTTTTAAACACACCTTCTTGAGGCATGGGATTGGTATATAGACTTTCCGGTGCGGTCGTAATCCCACATTCTGAGTACTGCTGCCGAATTGCACGTCCAATATAGACTTTTACCTCTCCAGTAAGCGCAGCACGATCATAAACAGAAATCATTTTAAATGCTAATGCCTGTACCGCATTTGCCGCTTCTTCGATATCCACGTACCGTGTTCCGTCTGCCAGCTCGGTGATATCCACATCATAAGGATTGATCCGATGTTTGGAGTGTTCATGAAATTCAATATAGGGACATCCCATTGCGCGAAGGAAGTCTCCATGTTCACCCTTCCAATCAATAATGCCAATTTGTCTGCCAATATGGGCAGAACGATGAATAATTAACATAGTGACAAACGTCTTACCTGCACCTGAACGACCAATAACGCACATGTTATAGTTTGCGAGTTCGGGATGCCAGTTGTCTAACCAAAGAGGGCGGCCTCTTCTGCTCTTACCCAAAATAATGCCTGATCGGTGATTCAAACTGCCACCGCCAAAAGGGAAGAGATCGGCCAAATTTGAACTTTCAAGAGATAGAACGTGTTCTTTTGAGATCGTATCTTCAGATGCTGTAGGTATAAGCGACTTCAACGCTGAAAGTTGTTGTCCGTCAGCAGCGCGGAGATAAATTGACTTCCCTGAAAAGCGCTGTACAAGCGAACGACACAGTTTCATCAGCTCTTTCCATTCAGGAGCGCTTACAGTGACTTGCACACATACACGGAAGCTGCGCTCCACATTCAAACGTATACGCTTCTGTTGCTCTTTTAAATCCGCGATTTCATCACGCATCGCATCAATCTTGCGGACATCTTTTTCATCCGACAAATCAGATAGTAACCCTGCAATCCGTCTTCCGATTTCATTGAGTTCTTGATCATTGGAGGTCGGATGAACGTGAATGGCTAAGTCTACATCTCCTTGCCCATAATCCCCACGGATTAAGGAATCCAACATCCCGGACCAAGTGTTTCCCGAAGAAATTTCAGCATAAAAACTACGGAAGTACCTTGCCGGCGTAATCGTTGTTCCGATCTCTACAGCGTAATCGTCAATCTTGACCTGATTCGCAGTGATATCCCCCGGAACGGTTTCACGTACAAAAGAAGGTGCTGCGAAGTCAGTCCCACTTGCTTTCCCCGAATCAAGTAGAGGTTGCTCATGGTTGACTCCTCCCTTCCCGTGTCTTTTCTTCCATATCGTTTTAAACTTCACAAGTTCACCTTCTACCTTATACTAAATTGCTCTCTGACTGGATTTCATTCAAAGTCAGCGAATGCTTCATACGATTAAAGCTATCCATGTGCAGCGCATCAATCATACGTGCTTGTGGAGCCAACTCACGTTGTAAGGTTTGATAGGTATAATTCCACACACCAGCCTTGTCCAACCGCTGATACCTCATGCCAACCTGCTCACAAAATCCGTACAACATGCCTTCCGCTTCTTCAAGCATCTGCATGGCTAAATCCGAACGTTCTTCCGTTGACAAACGCTCTTTTCGTGGCGCAGCTTTGTCCAATAATCCATTTAGTTTACTTGAGCCAACCTGAATACTTGCACCTGATATCATCGGATTGTATTCAAGAATAATGTATCCATGATGATTTCGAATGGATTGCTGATTCATACTATCCATTAAATATTCACTAACCATCTCACCCGATTTTTTTAATAACGAATACTCTTCAGGTAGTTCCTGAATAGATTGCTTATAGTCATCCATGTAATCTTTCATTTCAAATAGCTGAGATTGAGAAATCAATTTATACGGCAGTGAAATCGTATTGATTAGGCTAAGAAAATTGATCCATACCGTTTTATTCTCCTCTACAGATGCATGATCCAAATTAATCGGCTCCACTTCAACCACTAAACGGTATTGGTTTTGATTCTGGGCAAGCCCTTCCCATTCCACGTTGGATGCTGCTCCAATCATCTCTTGTACAGTCAACGAACGATTAACCGTCTTTTTGCTTCGAATCCAGAACCAGTAGATTGCCACTATCGCCAGCACCACAACAAATAAACCTGCCATTTTACGAGCCACCTTTCTTGTATAAAAATGTTCTTTGTCGCAGATGTAATCGTATCGTGAAAAAATAATATTTCCATACCGGGAGATTCGTCCCGGTATGTTTTGCATAACAAAGGTACATGCAGATCAAGAAGGGGATAGCGTAGTGTATCCTTGAATACAACCAATCGGTTCCAATGCGGGGAATAACTTTGGACATCTGCACCGAAAAGTACCCTCCTACGCTCCACCAAACTGCTTGGCTAAAACTTAGCCCTATGCCAAACAGCGTAATAAACTTTTCTTTGATTCTGCTTTTGTACGGTATCGGATGATATTGCCCCCACATGTCCTCACCTCATTACAATTTACTGAGATCAATCCCAAGGAATTTAAAGATCATGCCGAGAATGGATTCCGTCCAGAATGACAAAATCAAAAATAGAACGAAAAACATAATCCTCCCCTTGGTCTCCCGTAAGGTTTCTGGCGAAAAACCTGCTCTCAAGTAACAAATAGCCAGCCATAAACCAAAAACGATTGTGATCGTTACAAAAATACGCCGAGCCATATCGACCCCGGCTGTTGTTGAATCATCGACCTTCTTTTCCAGTTCAGTTGTAGCACTCCCGCCACTTCCCTGACTTGCCTTAATCTTTTCCTTAATCGTCTGAGCATGAGCAACACTCCCAGCCTGCGTTACACTGAGCAAACCCAACACGCAAACCATAATCATCACAAAAACCTTCCTCGTTTTGAGCAATGTTGGTCCTCCTCATTTAAGAAATCCAGTTCTTTTGTCTTTCCGAAAAATACTAACTGACCATGCGATTCGATGTTTTTCACTTATCCGTCCAGCAAACATTCCTACACCCCTCCTTTCTTTTGTTCCTCATAAAAATGCAAAAAGCCCCTACCTATTCCGGCAGAGGCAATGTACATTCAAAAAAGATTTAGAAAATACGTATAACCGTCCAGCAATATCCAGACTCCCCAGAGAGCAACGGCAGCCGTTTCAACAAACACAGGTGGAATACCAAATAAGGGTACACCTACTTTCCATGGAATGGGCCAGAGGAAAGCGATGTATCCTGTAAATAAATCAAGGATTAGATGAGAAACGTAACCGATCATAAAAGCTATCGCCAGTTCGGGGAAAGTTCCTTTAAGCAGCAGCCACAATCCGAGTCCCATAATAAGCGAATGAGTCACAGTCCTCTTTCCAGGTATCTTTTCTAAGAGACTTGGCAGCACAGGAACAAACCTTCCTAATAGACTATTGGGGCGGTCTATATCTGGCAGTAAGGCAGAAACCGCAACCATTGCAAGCTGAGTCGGAGAATGGACACCAAGTACAACGGCAGCACTCATACCTCCTATAAGATGTGAAACGCCATTCATACTAAAGCACCTTCTTGCATCATTTGCAAAAACACTTCGGTCATGTAAGGATCAAACGCCTTCCCCTTTTGGTTGTTAATATATGCTAAAGCCTCACCTATAGGCCAAGCTGACTTGTATGACCTTTCCGAAGTCAGCGCATCGAAGGTATCGCATATACTCACAATCCGGCCATAGAACGGAATTTCCTCCCCGATCAAACGATTCGGATAACCAGTTCCATCCCAGCGCTCATGATGAGTTCCTACAATAACCTTCGCTGCATCCATGTCTTTACTGGTTTGAACAGAAAGAATAGATAGACCATATTGAACGTGCCGCTTCATGATGTCAAATTCCTCTTCAGTGAGCTGTCTTTCCGACTCCAAAATGGATGCTGGTATCGAAATCTTCCCAATATCATGATAATTTGCTCCGTAACCGATCCGTGCAACATCTTGATCACTGAGATTCAAAGCACGTGCGAGATCCATCGAAAGCAAGCTCACACGTTTAGCATGTTCCGGGTCTAACATATCCAGCACGTTTTTCAAAATCACATGTCAACCTCCTTCAAAATCCGTTTTAATTCATCCTGAATCCACTTGGCGGTCTCACCGCCGGAATCCAAAACTTTTTGTACCGATGACAAAACCCGTTCTGCCTTTTTCCGTTCCTCCTGATCCTCGTGTTTGACAAGTTGCTTCGCTCCCTCCTGCTCCAAAATGAGCTTCCTCAGTTCTCGTGTACTCATGGCCTCATCACTAGCTTTAATTAACGTCTCAGACGGTGAGCTTGAATGACTGGCTACACGGTGGTGATACCAGCTTAGAGAAGGAATACGTGACGTTGCCGTAGGAAACGTGCGATACACATGAACCAGTTCCCTGATCTGAGCAGGACTCACACCGATTTGTGACGATAGGAACTTTTGTTTGGCTCCTGCGGTCAGCATAGCATCCAAAAGCTGACCTTTAATGAACCGTGTTTCCTGCTCTTGCTCATCCACTTGAATATAGGCTTGCAACAGTTCTTCAATCTTCGGCTCAATCACCTCTGACATGAAATATCCCTAACCGACAGATTCGACAATCAACTTCATTGCAGTACGTTCCTGTCCATCAATCACAATATCGAAAAAACTTGGTGCACAAATCAAGCTCTGCCCGTTTGGAGCAACTAAACCTCGAGCTACAGCGATAGCTTTCACAGCTTGATTAACAGCTCCTGCTCCAATTACATGCATTTCAACCGTACGGTCTTTAGTATTCACACTGGAAGCAATGGCCCCTGCCAAAAAACTAACTTTTGATTTTGCAGACACCTTCAAAATCTTGCTCTCGGAAACTACTTTCTTTCCTTGGGATACATGAACAATCGACATATACGTTCCTCCTCAATTCAAATAGTTTGGACTATGAGACTACGACGAGATCTTCCCCGCGGCTCCTAAAGCCCTCACTTTTTAAAAGAGAAAAGCCCCTACCTAGAATAAGATATCTAGGCGGAGGCTTCGGGAAAAAATATATGGAATTTGAAACAAATCAACAAAAAGAGTAAATCCTTTATTCATTGTCCACACAAAATCGACTTTTAAATACTAATAACGCACGAGTATGAGAATACTCTAAAAAATAAAAATAACCCCTTTTCAGGAGTCAGTGTTGCTCGTCTGTACTTGTTTTTAGTATACACCATGAAGCAATACATGACAAGAACATTTGTTCTTTTTCATAATTCAAAATATTAACCAGGTGGTTTGTTGGCCACATGTATGCGGAGTCTGAATTACTTTAACTTTTGCTGTGTACCAATTCATAGTGTTTACATTCACCAGTGTAGTCGGTATTAGCACATCTGCTTCGATAGCGATATTGGAGTGCAGACACGTCTTCACTTTTACATCAGCTAACTCACATTTTTCATCTGTGAGTTCACCGTATTCTTTGATCGCAGCGATAACAAATTCGTCTTCACTGTTAAAGTCATCATGTCTCCCATAAACATTCTCATATTCATCAGACCACAAAAATGCCTTGTTCAATCCATTCACTCTCCCTTACATTTGATTTTTCTGTTACACTATTTGAGTCCTCCTGTTCGCAAACAACTATTCGCTGACCTACTTTACTCGTACAAGCAATCCATTTAGCGTAAGTTCAGGGTAATTGACAATGTAATAATCATCACCATTATGTTCAAAGCGACTGGCTACCCAACGAGGAAGCACACACTGATCGTTCAAAAATTCTATTCCTGATCCAGACGTAAACTCAATTCCTCCTAATGAATAACGCCCATTTTCTCCTTTTGAAAGTTGCCCTACGATTATAGGCTCTTTAAATACTTTTTTGAGCAGCCTTCCGGCATCATCAAGCAAATTGCAAATTAGCAGTCTGATAGAACATATGACGAACATACTGATCATCAGGGTCGTTCTGGTCATAATCTGCTGTCCAGTTCTCCTCAGACTCCTGAACCATACTTACGACTTGCTGAATACGAGGAAGCAGTGCTTTAAGTTCCTTTTCAATCTGCTCTTTCATGTAAACCACTCCTTTTCCATTATTCGAAACACCTTCATTGTAAGTTCATCATCCGTAAATTGGGCTGGAAGATGAGGATACCGCCTCATCAAGCTTCGTTACTGTCTTGCCATGACTGTATTCTCTTTGATGTCATATCAATCTCAGTTGCTCTTGCTGATCCGAATACTGTACCTTTGAACTTTTTCGTCGTAACTGAATGGCCTGTACCGCTACTTCATATAGTTCCTCATCCCACACATCAATGCCATGGGAAAGATCAAACCCACGCCCAGTCCACAGACTTAGCGCTAGTTCAATCAACGCTACCATAGGTTCATTTAATGAATGAATACTGCCTGTGGTCTTCCCTTGATCACAGCGCTTCTGAAATGTATCAGGATCGTCCAGATATTCGTAATACCAATCAAAAGGACTATCCTGCTGTAACTCCAGCTTGGAGCACTTAAATATCTCAGGATGAGCAGCAATATAGCACACAGCCTGATATTCAGGACTACTCTTTGCCAAATTAAATTTTTCTACAAGTTTTTCAAAGTTTGTTTGATGCTCAGTATTTACAAAATGCATTTCAACGCTCCCCCTTCATTCATTTTTCCTTCCTCATCCTTTAGAAAGCGAAATCCCCTACCTGATTAATCTAGGCAGAGGCTTTCAGAATTCAAATATTTATCGTTCTTGCACCGCTAATACCTTAACCCTTTCTTGCACAACTATAGGCAATTCAAATGAACGTTAGATTCTGACTTACGCCGAGTAAAAGGGCTGACAGGACTGGGGATGGACTGCTTCATGTATTACCTGTTCCCTCTGGCCTACGTTCCACTCCAGTCTCTGACCTCTCTCCCCAATTCCTTCAGCCCCCATTCACCAGTAGTAACAACATCCACTTCCGGCGCTTCCTAACAGAATAACTTGCGCACGCGCACACCCTAAAAGCCTGTTACTCACTCTTCCTCTTGAACCTCTTCCCAATGATAGCTCACATTCTGTTGGACCCAGTTCTGTATAGCAGTATCTAATGACAATGCAGATTGTCCAGTCGCTTTCGAGTCATTCCAAGAAATCTGTAAATCAACTTCGTGCGTATCCTCTTCATCCATATCGGGTTCACCAAATCTGAAATAGATGCGTACATTTTTGGTCATCTCCATGTTGATCCCCTCTGTTTCTACTCAGTATTCGAAGCAGACAAATGATTAGCACATCACCGTCTTCGTAATTTATATAGATTAAGAAGAACGACCACCGAGAAAAACGCCATAAATCCTTGAGCCATAACGTTTTTTAGCCGTTTTTGGGTGTCACCTTTTCGTGACACAGGTGTCCCTTTTTGGTGACACCCCCTGCTCACACGACACCAAGGAATTCTACAACCGTTTTATTTTTTATTCCACTTCTTTTGCAATTCCAAATACGTCTTTCGCCTAACCAATTTCCCATACTTACTATGAGGTTCAACAACTGCTTTGATTGGCAGCTTGATTCCGGCCCTCTCCAAAATATTGAAGTGGATCATAAGCTGGGTGATCCCGCTCTCTAACTTATTTTTGTCTCCACAACAAAGGATTTCAGGGTTCAAGAAAAACGGCCGCCGAGTAACATGGCGACCGTGGATTTTCAGTTCATGCGTGTTCGCAAACTCGTACATAATCCCTTTTTCAATTAATGCAGAGATCATTTCACTTGTTTTTTGCCGACTGCGTTTCAAGAATGTGGCGATTTCTGATACCGAGCAATATTGCCCAGTTTGAGGGTCTACAATCGCATTTACACCTATCTTCAGCATAGGAGCAAGTGTGAAGATGAAACTAAACTCAGCACTGGTTAAATACTGTGCCTGACACAAGTACGATATGTTCATATCAATGGTTTGAGAAAACCTAGTCTGGTTTGCAGGCTTCTGTTTTTTTCGGACAATCATGAATCCTTGATCATTGGCTTTTGCTTCTTCCATATTTACAGCGCTCAGATCAATTTCTAACCGTCTTTTGGCTTCTAATTCGGCCTTTTGAATAGTCTGCTTTAATTTCATAACCTTCTCCATAGTTTAAACCTCGCTCTGATCCCTAAAGCATATTAAAATGATGAACGGTTTCCGTATGTCTAGATGTTTCTGAATTGTAAAAGAAGGTCCTATACCTCGCTTCAACCTTATTAGCAAATGAATGCGCTAAGCTATACTCAGCAAAAATCATTGCATCAAGTTTGGAACGTGATATATTAAGTTGCGTATCAACGAGGTAATACACAGTCTGAGTCCGTTGAATTTTTAGCGTCACAACGTAAAATGACACCTCTTGTCTCATAGGTGTTCGTTGTGTAGGAAGAAACGGCGGTCTAGGATAAGTTAACATGTTTCTTCACTCCTTGATCAGGTTGATAGACACGTAAATTATGTTCGATTCGTTCCTTTAGTCCCGTATTCCGTTGTACTAGCTTATTATTACTTATGGCCATATGAAGTGCCTTTCGGGTTCCAATCATGGCACAGACCCTCTCTGCTCTCGTCAGTCCTGTATAAATTAAATTCCGAGCCAGCATCATGTAATGACTGATTGAAACAGGCATAATGACCACAGGAGCTTGTCCACCTTGAGCCTTGTGAATCGTTATGGCATAAGCCAGAAGCAGGTCCTTGAGTTCGTGCCGGCTATAGACAATGGTTTTGCCTTGAAACTGGCAAGCAAGTCCGATTTCATCCGTCTCCTCACCCTCTTCATCTTCCACAAAAGCAGTGCCCACGACAACACCAATATCCCCATTCAACACCTTCTTCTTATAATCATTTCGAACTTGAATTACTTTATCTCCTTGACGATAAACACGTCCCACGGCTGTCAATTCAGCTTTATCCTCTGCTGGAGGATTTACGGTTGCTTGTAACGCATTGTTTAACTCTTCTGTTCCTATAATGCCTTTTTTCATGGGAGACAGCACAAGAATGTCCTCCAGCTTGTACCCCTTATCCATAAAACGAAGTACACTGAGCACAACGAGATGGGCAATTCGTTTCGGATCAGATTGTTCAATGAAGAAGAAATCATCTTTACTCTTATCCATAACGATCTGATCACCACGATTAATTCGATGGGCATTCATGATAATTTGGCTTTCCCGCGCCTGACGGAATATTTCTGTTAGCCGAATATGCGGGATGCCAGCAGAAATCATATCATGCAGTACATTTCCGGGTCCTACAGACGGAAGCTGATCGCTATCTCCAATGAGTACCACTTTCGTGTTTGGTCCGATGGCTTGAAACAAGTGATACGCAAGCTGCAGATCCTTCATAGACACTTCATCCGTAAATATTAAGTCAAATGGCAATGGCATCTCATCACCGTACTCAGGCTCAGCCCCAGGACGAAATCCAAGCATCATATGAATGGTTGAGGAGTCCATTCCCGTCAATTCCCCCAGCTTGCGAGCTGCACGTCCTGTAGGCGCACATAACCCAATTGCCGAATCAGGATAGTGCCTGCGGTAGACATCTATCATAGCCTTAACGACAGTCGTCTTCCCTGTGCCTGGATTGCCCGTTACAATGACAAGTTGCTGTCTAAAAAGCTCTCTGATGGCTTCACGTTGTTTCTCAGCAAGTACAATTCCCTGATGAAGCTGATATTCTCGAATCATCTGATCCAAAAAAGGCATAGCTCCGCCACCCCGGTTTGCCATGCAAGCCAGCTTATAAGCAAGTTTCTTTTCATAGACAAACAGATGCTTCGGATACACGTTGTCTTCTTCCCAAATGATCTGTTCATGAGCAGACATCAATTGAAATTCAGTCAAAATATCCTGCTCTGGAACACCGTTCAAAAGTTCTCTTGTACGATTCATCAACTCATCTTTACGTACAAAACAATGGCCGCCACCGTAGCACATATCATTAAGAACAAATTGTAACGCCGCATTCAGACGATATGGCGAATCTGGACTGACGCCAATGGCCATAGCAATCTCGTCTGCTTTGAGAAATCCAATCAAACGGATCTCGGTGATTTTATACGGATTACGACGTACAATATCTACACACTCAGCCCCCCATTGTTTATACATTTTGGTGACAGTATCGGCAGAAATGCCATAGGGGAGCAGGGCCATCATTATTTGCTGAATTTCAAAATTGCCCTTAATACTATCTGCAATCTTAACCGCATTTTTAGGGCCTATTCCTTTGATCCCTGTCAAACAGGTAACGCCCTCATTCATAATCCGTTCCAATGTCTGCTCACCAAGCTTTTGTACAATCAGCTCAGCTTTTTTCTTCCCGCAGCCTTTTACAAATTTAGAGCTGAGAAACGATACAATTTGATCTTTCGTTTCAGGTAATGGCCGTTCCCAATGGCTGACTAAAAATTGCTTGCCATGTTTGGAGTGTGTCTCCCACGTACCATATACTCTGATTCGCTCATTTTTGTGCATACCAAATAGTGAACCTTTTATTGTAAAAGCCTCATTACTGTCTTCTGGCAACCACTGAGCAATACCAAAATCATTTTCCTCCGTCAGATTTCCATCACGAGGATAGCGATAATACACGATATGCCCCGTACTTGACTCTAAAGCATGATTCTCCATTAGCTTATGCCTATCTTCTGACGTACATATTTCATGAGTAATTTAATTACGTTGTTAGGAGATGATTTGCATTCGGAAATGTTACAAGATATAATTTTTTCCAATAGTGTTTTTGGAAAACACATCCTTTCTTTGCCGTTTTTTATCATAACCTTAATCGATGCAATGATTCCTTTTTCAGATGATTCAGTAGCTGATTTTTGAATTTGTCTCAATTCTATAGCTGTTGCGCCCACAGGCTCTTCGTATGATTTTTCAATCATGCCTTCCAGCTCTTTCTCGGCTGACTCCAGAACTTTCTCTGCTTCTACTCGTTCTTCGACGGTCTTCGCTGTATTCACCTGATGTAGCGCATTTTGCACTACGCCTTCTACTTCACTGACCTGAGTAGCTTCCGTTTCTACAACAGATGATTCATCAGTAGAAACGATAACTTCAACTTGCTCTTCTGGTTCCAGCCCAAGCATTTGTTGAAACTCATCGGCACTGATAACTTGCCCTGAACTTGTAAATTGTTTTAATACTCCGGGTATACTCTTGATGAGATGCCATACATCTGCTGGAATAGCTGCTGACTGGTTATGTTGATCCACATCATAGTTCATTTCCAAAAAGATGTATCCAGGCATGATTGCACGTTCTCTGACTTTCCCAAGTCCACCTTCACTTAAAACACGAACCGTAGACTCAGTGACATTATGTATGGCTTTGACCCATTTCTGTGCATTTTCACACTTGGAGAAAGCCCACTCCATCAGCTTTTTAACATTATTTTCTTTGCCAGTCATAACTTGAATTGCAAATGCAGCTCCCATAAGAGTACCTCCCAAATAAAATTTATAGACAATCATTTTATTTTTGTTCTCTTAGCCATTGTTCTAAGAATTCATGAGTCTCCTTAGCTGGAAACAACCATTTACCACCTACTTTGTGTTTAGGAAACCTGGAATCAAAAAAGAACAACGCTTGAATGCTGTTCCAACTTAGGCAAGTACGACGCATTAGTTGTTTTGAATCCCAAAATATTAATTCGTTATCGACTTCTTTTACTAATTCAGTAATTTTTTCATAGCAGATTTTTTTCACTTCATCTTCATCAAGGTTGATGGATATAAGATTACTCATTTCCCACCTCATCACTTTTTTTAGGCATTAGCTTGATTTCTATGTTTAATGCCCTGCAAGTTTTCGATAAAGTTGTTTCATTCCAGCGACGACTTCCTTTGAGCAAATTATGCATATATTGAGGAGAACACCCGACTAAATTAGCTAATTCTGATGGATTCATCCCCCTCTCATTAATAAGTGGTTTGATCTGTTCAGAAATATTCATAAATCTCACCTCTGATAAAATATTAATCCATTTGATTAATTTTATCAAACCAACAATTAATCAAATGGATTCAAATCCAGCTGAAATCACCATATTAACCATATAGTTTAATTAATTTACTTCTTTTTTCGCTCATTTGCTCGCAATTAATCCATTTGATGTTTGATGCTTATTCTATTTGTTGATATGATTAATTAATCAATTAGTTTAAAGGAGCGTTTATTCATTATGTCGAGTTATCCTAATAGGATAAGAGAGATCAGAAAGTCTCAACATAAGAGCGGAGTTGAAGTAGCTCAGTTTTTGAGAATTTCTCCTCAATTTTTTTATAATCTTGAAACTGGAAAACGTACATTGACCTCTGATGTCGCTTCTAAACTAGCTGGCTACTTCAATGTGAGTGTAGATTATTTGTTAGGTCGTCAAAATGATGATAAGAACAATAACATGCGAAATGAATCTTTCCCTGAATGGGCAACCAAAGAAGATATAGCTGATTTCAGAAAAATACTTGAGGATGAGCAGCCTGTTTTATTTGATGGGGTTCCTATTGAGGGTGAGAAACGCCAACGTGTTATAGATATACTGTCGGGTTTGTTTTGGGAAGAGAAGTTAGAACAAGATAAAAAGAAGAAGGAGTAACGATATCGAAGGTATAAACGCAATACTCTACTCCCTTTATTCATAGACTTCATTAGAGGGAGTAGAGTATTGCGAGCAAATTTGCATTTGCATCACTGATGTATAGATTATGAGGTAGAATATAATTTAAGATTTCTATAAAAGATTACCAAGAACAACCTTTTTATGAGAACAATTTTTAACATGACGAGCCTTGGAGTAATTCAGTAGGGCTCGTTTTTTTGTTTGCCTCACATCACTTTGAGAAACTATACGAGCCTCTCTGCTGGCTATGTTATAGCCCAAAAAATTAAATGTGAGTACCACGAGTTCCATCGCCAAAGGTTTCTAACAATCTTCGTCTATGCTTCTGTTCATAAATTAATTTAGAAACTCATACGCAAGCCTTTTCCCAGTGGCGTAGAGATAAACTTGAAATTTCGATTTGATCTTTTCTGACTTGATTATATCATGCACTCTTTTATCACCAATGATAAATGTCAATTTACTGAACCGGCTGAATAAATCCCTAATATTATTTATCCATTGTACCCTTTGAAAACTAACTGTTTCTGATAACATTTGCTTACCTTGGGTCTCTGCAGACATAACACCTAATTTGAGAGAAATCTCATCAACCTTCTTTGCATTTTCCACTGAGACATTTAACGTTTTATTAACACTTTTTGTTAGATGTGCTAAGTATATTGTCCCACATAAGGCAATTAATGCTACAACAATTGCAGTCCATACTACCGATGTCAATAAAATAGTCTCCCTTTGTAATTTCCACTGACTTATAAAAATCTTTATGCTTCGTCAATTTTATGTTCTAAACGGGGGCTCTCCACCTTCACTTTCTCTAGTTTTGAACTATATTCAAGCGCTTTACCCTAGCTTTATGGTATACCTACTGGCTGCTCCAATCGGTTCTGTTGACTGTTATGATGCCATCTCATCTAGCTTTTCACTTGCGTCTTTTGTTCAATTGCTCTTTAAAATCTTTCACAGGAACACCAGGCAATCTTATTTCAATGGCTTTCGTCTTTACTTCTGGCTCGATAGCTTACTCTTGTTACCAATGTAAAAACACCTCCAAGGTTGTCTGCATACCTTACAACATGGCAGCATCCTCTTGAAGGTGTTTTAAATTAGTCTCATATTATGGCATCAGTCCTCACCATTTTAAAGAGACCAGGAAGGTTCTTTTGATAATAACTCTAAATTACTTTTGAGAGTACAGACCTAAACAACTTCAAACAAATTATACCCTTCACTCTTAATGTGAGCTATATCAAGTATAACTGCCATCCAAAACATTACAATTAGTATCAATATCAATTTTATTTTTACTGTAAGATTTAAAATGAATAAGGCCAATTTTCTCTATCTCTAATCCAGACTTATTTTTAATAAGGTTAACTAAATCATGATTATGGCTACTTATCATTACTTGCTTTTGAGTTAGTGTTTGACTAATAACATCAATGAAGGAAAATACATTTATATCATCCATATTTTGAAAAGGATCATCTATACCAATTAACTCCAATTGAGTCCATCGCTGAGACAGAGCCAGGGATAAGAATATACATACTGCTAACACATTTGCCTGAGCAGAACTAAAGGTTAGACTCGCATTGAACTTAGTAGCTAACTGATCTTTAGATAAAGAAGTCCAGTTCAACTCTTCTCCATTTTGCTCACTCATCAAGACATATAGATGCCCTTCTTTTGGTACTAAATGTACATGTTTAAAAATTGCGTGTGGACTTATTTGGAGAAACATTTGATCTATTGCCTCACTGTGCTCAACTAGGTAGTCTGTCATTAAATCACTGCGTATTGTTTCGTGCTGCACTCTTAGTAAGTTAATTTCCGACTCAAGTGTCTCAAAGTGTTTCAGCTCTCTAGTCGTCATTTCAATAAGACCTTTTAATCTCTGCTCCTCTAGCTTTATATTCGCAACCTCTCCCATAGACAAATAAGCTTCAACCTTCTCGAGAATTTGTCCAAATGCGCTATTAATTCTAGCTAAATCGATTTTTTGATCAAAAAAAGTTTTAACCCAGTAGTCGAAATTTGGTTTCAATCTATCAAATTCAGGAATCAGAACTTTAATCTCGTTAGCTTTATCCTCTTGTTCATTCCAACTGTGGTTTAATGTAACTATACACCCTTTAATTTCTTTAATTTCTTGAATATTTTTTTCTATTTGATTATTTGCCATCAGGATGTATTGATTATATTTCCTAATTTTGTATATAATCTTTTCTTCAGGCCCTTGAAGATAGTTTGCTCTAGTTTTATTAATATTTTTGCTATCTGTGATCCAATTTATAATAATTTCCCTCTCATTTCTCAACTTACCCAACTCACTTTGCAATTCGTCAAGAGACAACAACAAATTATAAGTGATTAGATACTCCTCAAGAAACAGATTCATCTTTTCTTTTGTTTCATTTAGTTCTTCAGACGATGTATCAGATTCCCAAAATTCTATTGATAATTTTTGTTTTTCTATCTTTAATTGATTTTCATCATATACCCTCTTTATCTCTTGTAGTTGAGTATTATATGTGACTATATCTCTTTCAACATTCTCAATTTCCCTATCAATAGCATTCTTAACTCCTGTTAACTTAATGCCCTCTTGTTCTAAAGTTGATAAATGTCGCTGAGCATTTTCTAAAGTTAGATGGACCGCCTCATGAAGAATGTAAGAATTCTGAAACTCAGTTCCACATACAGGACAGGACTCTTCAAGCTGACCTAACAAGAACGTTTGAACATCATGAATCATTTGATTAATCGTATTATCTTTACTTGATAATACCTGCCCGTTAACACTAGCAAGGTCAAGGATGACTTTATCTCTATCAAAGGTTAATAATTTTTTTTTGTTTTCAAGAGTTTGCAAACCTTCAGACATTTCAATCATTTGTTTAGAAATGAGTTGAGCATCTTTTGTAGCTTTGAAAATTTCGATTTTTGTAGTAATTTTAGAAAAATCATTTTGTGTTTTGCTGTATACCTTCAAGAAATGATCTACACTTCCATGTTGTTCTTTCACTTTAATGGTCTGTGCACTATTTAATATAACGTACACTTGATTTTCGACTACAGCGATCTTGTTACTTAATTCCTTCCTTTCCCTTAGCTTTTGAATATATTCTGTACGCTTCTCTAATAGCAACTCCATTTCAGACTTTCTACGCTCAATTCTGAGAATTCCGCTTTCTCTTCGAATCTTTCTAATTTGTATTGATTTAAGATCAATGTTTAATCTTTGTTGTTCAGAAAGATACTTTTCTTCAGTCAAATCAAAATATGGTCTTGATTCTTGGAGTATCACTAGAATATTTTGTAGTTTATCCTCCCGTTTGATTATTTTTTTTCTTATATCACGATATTCAACTAACAATTGATCATTAATCTGTATTGGATTACTAAATGATTCAGAAATATAATCTGAATTCATCTGATATCTTAAGCTAATAATTTGGCTTAAAATATCTTCTTCTGTAAGTCCACCTAATTTATTCAACAAAGCCTCCTTCTCTTTGAGTTTAGTTGATGCCTCTACCCAAGATTCCTTTAACTTCTGTAAAGGTTCCCTTATACGCTCCCTCTCCTGCTTAACTACTTGAATCGATTCTTTTAAATACTTTTCGAATTCAATACCATATTCATCAAGGCCTAAGACCTTTTCCATCAAATTAAAACGTTTTTTTGGGTTACTGGCGAGAATAAATTCATGTAACTGGTCTTGTGATAGGAGTTGAGTAGTAGAGAAGTAGCTTGACAAATTCTTAGTTCGCTCTAGTTTTGCCGGCTCATCACCGTCATTATCTAGGAACAAAATCTCACATATCTTTGTTGTCCCATTCCTTACTCCATCATTCTCACCATCTATCATGAGTTCAGTAGTCTGAGAATTGAACTCCTTTTTTAAAGTCCTTTTTATTCTGTGTACGTATGTATCAGTTTGTAGCCACACCTCAACAAAGGCCTCAACCTCAGCTTCCTCACTAGTAAGCACATTCTCATTAATAATATAATTAAAAGTCTGATATTCATTTGTCCCACGATATCTTCTAATTTCTCCAGTCAGACACCATTGTATTGCATCAAATAGTGAACTCTTGCCATGCCCATTCTGTCCTCCAATTAAAATAAGCTGCTTATCTGAGAAATCAAATGAGTACCGGCCAGAAAAAACTCTAAAATTATTGATGATAAGACGTGATATTTTCATGCTAGCGCATCACCTTTCAAAAATTTCAGAATATAGTCTTTATTATCAACTTTTTTATTTTCTTTCTTTAACTTTCCTATTTCGAAATATCCCTCTACTATACGAAGAATTTTCGGATCTAATGAAATATTGCTCAGTAGTTCATTTTTAAACTTTAATTCGTAGTCCTTTTCTCTTTTCAAATTGATTTGTTTTTGTTGTAGGAAAGGGACTCTTTGCAAATCTTCCTCACAGTGCAATACGTACTTACGACAAACTTTCGAGTTTTTTTCCACTCTATTTATTTCCAAAGGAATATCAGTAAACATTATTTTAGAGTCAATATCTAAAAAAAGAATAAAGTACAAATTATTCTTGTAATTAAAGGGTAACTCATCTAATAAATGAGAAATAATAACTTGATCTTCACGCCAGTTGAATAGAAACTGATGATTACTAGTATATATTTTCAAAACACATATACGATCCTTAGTGAACCAAAGTTCTAATCCAGCTTCGAGATGCATATCTAGTAATTCATGGTTTTGTACAGGAAATTCCAAATCTTTATTCTTGAATAAATTTAATTCAAGCCTACTCCTAATCTGAGTGAGATTCATTAAGACTAACTCCTTTACCTATTTTGATTAAGTAATTCATGCCAAGCTTCTCTATATTTCTTATCTTTAAAAGAACCTTTATTAGTGGAGGAATTAAGCAGATTAACAACATCGTCAAGAATCTCCGCCTTCTTGAACTTAATATTTTCTGATTGTTTTACTATATCTATTTCACTATCTTCATGGTTATGCGTGATGGGTATTAATGTAGCAAAAGGGTTACTCCCTTCACTAACTGAAGTGCTTTTTTCTTCATGAGTCACGAAACAATAGTATGTATGTTTCAGACTTTGTGTAAATAAGCAATCTTTTGAACGATCAATGATTCTTCTAAGTGCTTGAGTATAAGTTTCTTTTCCCCTTGCACAATATAAAGTGAAAATATTCCAGGCCTCTTCTCCTTGTTTCCCCTGTTTAAAAAGAAGTTGAGCATTACTAAAGAGGAAATTTCGTTCTGGGTAAAAAGCCAAACAAACCATCATGTATTTCAAGGATTCTTGTAAGTAATTTGTATCTTTTAATGATCGTTTGGATGGAAGATTAGAATTGTTCAAGTGAAATAATCTATTTAAAAATTGCTCATACACATATGGGTTTCCGTTCGAAGCTTCTCTTTCTAAAGCATCATATATCCAAGTTAACGCCCCCATAAGATCATCCCTAATTACCGTATTCCATGAAGTAGTAATCTCTTCTTTTAATTCTTGGAAGCAATTACTGAACTGTTCTCGTTGCACAGCATGTTCAATATCTTTTTGAATTTCTAATAAAGCACTCTGTTTCCAGTCAATAACCCAATTCTTCACTTCATTCTTATTGAAAACAAGAAGATGTTTATTGGGTAAGTCATCTCTATGGGTTCTTTGAATAATACACAATAATAATTTGTTAAATACTTTTCTTGCTAAATAATCATAAAGCAATCCATCACCAAAAAAGAGTTTTGTTGAGTTTAATTTACGTTCGATAGATTCGTTGTGGAATGTTTGATCAATTTTACAATAATCAGAAATCCTTCCTACTATTTTATCCTTGAGATTATCCATAAAACCAAGATGCTTTAAGTGGAAACGTTCCAAACACCACTCTGCACCTTGTTTGACTGAATGATTAAAGTAAATATCTTGATGCCTAACAGTCTTACCTTCTTCTTTAACTGTTTTCTTATATACTTTGAGCAAGTTACTTTTTAAACTTTCATCTTTAGGTATTGTGCCTTCTAACATATGATAAGACGTATTCTCTGCATATAATTTCAAACTTTTGTTATCATATGGTGCATTTGTAGCGATTTCAAACTGTACACAAATTTCTTTGAGATTAGATTCGTGCCCACTTATGAATTTCTGTCTGTTTTCAAAATCAGGCAGGTTCAAAAAAAGCGTATCAAGCCAACTATCTAATCCACTTTCTCTTTTAGATAACTTACTAGGTATTAAATGTCTATCTTGTCCATCCTCACGAACTGTTTTAACTTGAACGAAACGAATCTTATCATTCCCTAGCAGAGCGACATCATCTAAATATTCAAAAATCACCTCAGTCCACCACGTTTTTTCCTCATACAACATTTCTACCATATAGTGTATAGCGACATAGTATTGGTATACAAAACCTCTTAACGCAGTAAGCCCACCCAAATCATCAGGATTTCCCTGAAGTAAGCATTTAACAACCTGTCTCATATCCTCCTCAGATAATATTTCCTCATGATTTTGAAGGTGGTATTTTTTCACTTTATCTAGTAAACCTTGTTCCAACTCTTCAATTTGAACTTCACCTTGAACTTCAACTTCCATCTCTTATCACCCAATCTTCATGAAATAAAGATTACAAGTAATTATTATTCGACGCCCCCTCTCTAAAAACCTTCGTAAAACCAGTTCATTTGACCTAAAAAGAAAGGAAATGGTAGTGTAATTGGACTCTATTAACATTTAAGTATTGATTAATCCTAGAGTAAAGGCCAGAGAAATCTGCCCCCCCTCATAAAATCGTACTTGAGGTTTTAACTCTCGTACGGCTTTTCGATGTTCGTCATTCATGGCCATGCAGATTACAGTGATGTTTTTAATCCATAATGCCTGGCAACATCCTTCACCTCGACCTGTGATCGCATCCAGCTTCTGGGTTGTCTATTTGTTTATACCACCGGGTTAATCGTTGTAGAAATTTACCAGTCCAGTTTAGCTAACTTCTACTGGCTGTAGTTTATATAGTAATAGTTTCTCCATCCCTGAATCTTTGGATCGAGCCACGCTACATGTTCCTAGAATGTTCTTACCCGCATATTCGCCGGTTGGGATATAGTACCACCGTACAGGCTGAGAATGGTGGTTACCTTTCTTTAAATGCTCGCTCGCAGTCCTTGAGGAAGTTTAGTTCTCCTTGTTCCTCAATCTCTGTCAGCGGTCACTGTATCCACGACTTCTGCTTCCCTATACGCTTTCACTCGTTTACACTCCTCGTACAGCACAACCCCACGGAAGAATTTATCATACATGACATGCCATTTGCGCTTGTTGTTCTCCTTTGCCGCATGAACTAACTTTTCATGCAGTTGTTTAATCATTTTCTTGGTTGTTATGAGCACCTCGTACTCCCTACCTCAGACGTTTCACTTCGTCTTTTTTGGAATTATAGATTGTCTCTTTACGGATTCCTAAAAAAACTGTGGGGGGGAGGGTCTGTGGTCTTACCCCTGTCAAGTAGACACTTGAAAAAACCTTCATGTTATCATGAAGGTTCAAGTGACACTTGGAGGGGATAATACCACTGCCATGATCACTGCAGGATTTTTCATTCCATTCTGTTCCCCATTACGCCGAAGTGTAATCCACTGCTGCTCCAAGTTTTGCACAGCTTTCTTAGCCTTCGTCCAGTTTCACAATACTCGTCAGCTTCTTTCCTCCCTTGCGAGGCCTTTTGGATAACGTGGCAGGATTTCTTCATGTTGCGGCCTGGATTGTTGCTCGTACTGTCTCTGACGGGTACTTTTGTCTATGTGCTCTTACACACAGACTTCGCCATATGCAAGCATCCTGGCTACCAAAGCTCCTTGGTCGGACTTTCACCAACAAGATCATACTTGTATCTGGGCACGCTAGTAGAGTAAGAGGCTGGGTAATCCCAGCCCCTCCTCATCAAACCGTACGTGAGGTTTTCCCTCATACGGCTTTCCGATGTTCTTCTTCCTGCGGCATTACGGATTTTTTTTTTTTCATCCAGCCAGTTTCTTGAGCCCTGCCCGTTCAGCCATCGCTGCTGCCTGTCGGGACTGACTCTGCTTATGACTTCGGTTTCGTTTTTTATTCCAATACAAGGTCAATCGCTTTCGGATATACCAGTCGATTTTGTTCAGGAACTTGGTCGCAAAGACATCGAACCCGTAGTAGTTCTTCCAACCCTGTATTTTCGGGTTGAGTTCTTGGATCATCTGATTCATGGTCCAATACAGACGACTCCTCGGCTCCGTGACTTCTTTAACACGCGCCCTCATTCTCTTCATCGCTTTCCGGCTTGGATAACTGCGAAGGACATGGACTTCTCTGCTGCCTTTCAGCTTCTTCGGGATTTTTCGATGATGCATTCCCAGGAAGTCGAAACCTTCTTCGGCTCCCCACAGGTGGATCACTTTCGATTTTTCCTTGTTGATCTCCAGTTCCAGTCTTCCCAGTACTGCCTTTAGGACATCAATCGCTCTGCGGGCTTGCTCTTTGGTTTTACACAGGATGACCAGGTCATCGGCATAACGTACCATCGTTCCTGTTTCTGTAAACTTCTTTTCCCAGATTGTGTCCAAATAGTTCAAGTAGATATTCGCCAGTAAAGGACTAATCACTCCCCCTTGCGGTGATCCGATCTCCGTCTTATGGAACTGATCATCTTCCACAAAACCCGCTTTCAACCATTGCCGAATCAGTTTCAGCACCCGCCGATCACTGATGCGCTGCTCTACCAGTTGCATCAATTTGTCGTGAGGGATGTTATCAAAGTAGCCTCGTATGTCGATATCCAGCACCCAGTACACGCCTTTCTTGACCGCTCGCCGGATATGGCGAATCGCATCATGCGCACTTCGTTTCGGACGAAATCCGTAGGAGAAGTCTTTGAAATCGGCTTCGAAAACGGGTTCCATCACGATCTTCGTAGCCATTTGTACCACTCGATCTGCGATAATAGGAATCCCCAGTGGTCTGGTCTTTCCATCCGGTTTCGGGATCTCTTTCCGTCTCGCCGGTTGCGGAAGATAGGTTCCGCTTCTTAGCTTGTTCGCTAGTTCATCGACAAAATGCTCTGCTCCGTATTCCTGACTGATGTAGTGCAGTGTCACTCCATCGACACCGCCACTGCCGCCACTCGCCTTAACCTGTTTCCAAGCTTCCCACAGAACATCTTCTCGGTATACCTTGTCATATAATGCATGAAACCGGCGCCTTGGATGTTCCTTGGCCGCCAGGTATAGTACGTTTTGAAGTTGTCGAGCTTTTACTTTGGTGTTCGTTAGCCTTTTGGGCATTCACTGACTCTTACCTCCTCTGGTACGTGAACAAAAGCAGGGGGCCTTCCCTCCGTGAGGTTGTGTTGTCCTCATTTCCACGGTACTATGTCCCCCTCCGACTCCCTCCCCGCAGCTCTCCATTTCACCTTTCGGGCTTATAGGTTTGCTCCTTACGAAAAAAAAACTTCGTGCGGGGGAGGGTCTCCCTAGTTCCAGACCCAACTTTCTCCACATGCCGTTCCCCTTACACCGGAGAGTTCTTCCGCGCTGCACTTCCAAGGGCTTCACGCGTTCCATGGTCTTCGCCCACTGTCTCAAGGCTCGACTCTCTCTTGTCCTAAAAAAAGGCTATTTTTAACGGTGCGGCAGGATTCACTTCATGTTACGGCCTGTGGATTTGCTCGCACTTCGTGTAGAAGTTACTTTGTCACGGGGCTTCAACCTTAGGATTTCTCCACCAGTTGCCCGTCAGCTACCAGGCGACTTGGCTCTTACCTGGACCGGACTTTCACCGGCTAGTTGTGCCTAGCTTGGCTAGGCGCGCAAACAAAAAAAAAAGCCGCTACTATAGCGGCTTTAATGGGTAAATGTTTTCTTGTCCCTTGATATTTTTAATTATTCAGATTTCTTCGATAAAGTACATATAAGGTTCAAGGATTTAAAACCTCGCCCCTTTTACGTATGGGTGCTATTCACTTCAATTATTTCACATACGAACTAACTACATGAATCCTATTTTTTTCTCTTATCTTGATCCCAAAACGGTGAATCAATATCAAAAGTATTATTAGTCTTTGCTCCTTTGGATAAGTTGCATGAATCGCATAATAGTTGAAAATTTGTTGGGTCATTTGTACCACCCATAGTAAGAGGAACTATATGATCTATATGAAAGGTATTTTCAAGATTTAGCAAGCCAGTAACGTCTTTACCGCATTCTTGACACCTTCCCTTATCACGATAAAAAACTCCTTTACGTAACCAAGCAAGATTAGTAGAACATCGCTTAATAACACCATCTGATTTGAGAATTTCTGGTTTATCCTCCTTCTTAGTCTTAATTATTATCTCGGAGACAGCCATGTTAAACTGTCTTAGAAAATTCTTACTTTGAAACAATACTGTAAATACGTCATCAACTACAATATCGATAATACTATTTTCGAAAGCTGAGCAAAAATTGTAGCCTAATTCATCAATAATACGGTAGTCTACACCATTTCCTTCTTTGTCTTTTACTACTGAATTTCTTTTATCAACAATATACTCTGAATACTGATAACTATACTTTTTAAACTCTGGATTATCAGGACAGTACGTATTAAAGAGATCAATTAAACTTTCAATTACTTCATATGGCTCATGTTTGTCGATAGGATAATATAATTGAAACTTGTACAGCTCTGAAATATAATCATGTAACAAGGTCCATCTGTGTGGTTTGAAAGCTTTAGGGAAAACATCCACTTCATGATAATCTATCCATTGTTGGGGGGAAAATGAATTATCAGTACCCATCATTTCTTGATACACTAAGTTAGCCATGGACAATGCCTCAGATTTATGCATTTTTCTTAACGATGACATTTAAATTCAACTCCAATTTTTGGTCTGTAAAACTCAAATTTAAAGGTAAAACTCCATTGAAAGCAGATTTTGATTAGAAGTATTCATAAACTTATAGATAGCCTGCCTAGATGAGACAAAACTCTTCATAATGTTAAGCTTGAATTGATACCTAGTTATAATTACTTTTTTTGTTATTTTGATAATAGTGTTTTAATTTCGGCTCAAAACCAAAACTTAATACGCTGAGATCCGATTTTATTCATAAATAATACAATTAAGAACATTACCTACCACTTCGAAAAGCCACTATGAAAAGTCAAAAGTAACTATGCTACTTTTGGAAGCCCTCCATAGGGTTGAAATTATTGAAAATCAAACTTTAAACAAGCACCACCAAAAATGTCTACACCCATAATTCTAACAATGCCTTTTGTTAAGCCGGCCATAATTGACGAAGAAAAAAATGCCCCGTTCTTTTTTGTTTCAAATAGGTGTCATGTAGTTGCTGTAACCAATAATCGCATTGAGGTTATTTATAGTTTTGATAGCTCTTAAATTACTTGGGAGATTCCTCCCATTTATAATTTCTATTCGCTATCAGTAGAGAGTTTTTTAAAAGCTTTATACGGGACTTTAATTAAATTAAAGCTTTCTGAAGGTAGTTTATTGATAGTCTTTCTTGTATCACTATCTCTTATTGTCATTCCAATAATAACCTGACTATTCTTTAGCTTAATGATATCATTAAAAAACTTCTCTACATCGCTACTAACAATACTATGTTGTGCAGGTTCATCAAAGATAAGAATCCCTGGATGATTTCCTGATTTTTCGATAGATGTTTCTAGTAACGATAGTACAAAAAAACCTCACCTTTTCTGCTTATTTTCCTATACTCAGATCTTATTATATATAAAATGACCGTCTAAAGATGGGGACTCTATTGGTCTAGGTGAGAAAATATAACGTGTAGAGAAAAAAGAGGTCCGAAAATTGATCGCTCTTATAAATCTTGGACTTGCCTTAACGTAAGTTTTTCTTTTATTTCCCCAGGTTGCCCTTAAACACATTGTAGAGTCTAACGGAAAAGTCAAATGAATGTTAGGATTGTTCCAGCCGCTAAAAGACGGATAGACTTTTTTTGAATTCGGATCATTTAGTATTACTGGATTATCTGATGTTAGAAAATATTTATTTTGTGGGGCAATGTGAAACTGCCAGCTCATATCATAAATCTTAGGAACAAATATTTTCGACATTTCTATCATAGTCTCAAGCGTAGTCAAACCATCAGGAAGATGATTTTCCTCCACCAACTTTCTTGTATTGTTGTACGATTTAGGATTTAAATTAAGTTTGTCGCTATTCTTATAGAACCACGACATATAATTAAGGAAATTAGGAACTCTTGCAAGAGTAAAGTATATAAAGTAAGAGAATTCAATCCTCTCATCATCATTTATAGGAATTTGATTAATTATTTTCTTTAAGATTACCGATGAAGGAGTTTCAATATACTTTGAAAAATAGTCCTCTATTACAGTTGTTATTTCACCCGTAACAAGTTTCAGATCATAAAACCCTTTTAAACTGGCCACCTTATGAATCCCTCTTTGTTTTAACACTCCTTGATGCTTGTCATAAACCCAGACACTCGCTTCTCGAGGAGGAATCACCCTCTGATCCAAAAATCCCTTTAGGTAGAACTGTGGTATGTAATGATTGTTACGCTTTTCCATTTGTATGCTCCTCTCTTACTTATCATTTTAGAATTGTAGGAAAGGCAGGCGGCTGAACTTAAGTTAATTTTGACTTGTGACATCACTTCGCTCTTCAAATAATTTTGAAACTATTCATTAAATTGCATTGGATTGTCAATGTACTGTGACCAATGATCTCACGATCACTCGTGATACAGAGTATTAATTACGGTTATTCTGAATGATAGTTCTCGGCTTACCAATTTCATAGAGCTCTACCATTTGTTTTTGAGCTCGGTTGTGTTGTTTAGACTTTGTCGAGATCCACGCCTTCAACATGATAGTTGTATTCTACAAGCCCTTATTTTAATTCCAACTGAGTGAGCCGATTCGGATTCAATGAGAATGGAGAGCAATTGCTCTCCACGACGTAGTCTAAATTGTAACGTTTAGTGTGTTATTGCTTGAAAAATTCCATAGATGCTCTTAGGCCTTTGATAGCCTGTACAGGAATGTATGTAATGCCATTTATGACTTTTGGAGCTACGCTTAGCGTGCTGCTGTTACCATTATAGAATACCTTTTTGCTTCCCAAGGTCAAAGTAACTTTGTGTTTATCTTTTGCAATGCTAATTGTCCCACTTTCAGGATAGTAAGCAAACGTCGCTTTCAACGCTTCAGTAATGTCACGTAGCGGAACTAGATTATTTCCCTCATACTGTAAAGGTTTATTCGTAAAATCAACTTTTTTTTCATTGATATGAACCTTTAGATTAGATTGCGTATACTTTGGCTTAGATTCCTTAGGTTTTGTAGATTTTGATTTAGATGATTTAGAGCTTTTTGACGAAGAGCTCTTAGAAGACTTAATAGAACTGGAACTAGATGATGAGTTCCCTCCATTATGATAGTGATATTCTCCGTACTCTAGTCCCCATATGGCACAATTGGTCCAACAAGTATGACCGCCATTTGAATCGGTTCTGCCTGGATGAGCTAACACACTTGATGTACTTGATAAAAGCAAAACAGATACTAGAGAACTAACCAACAACTTTTTTCTCACGATCCACACCCTACAAATGGTACTATTTTCCTAATTATCATATCATACAATATCTGAGAATTAAATATAAGGTTAACAATTTCTATAGTAACTTTTCATTCAATTTGATATGAAGACTCACCAACGTTCTATCTGATAGTAGTTTCAGCTGAACGCTGTATAACTTTGATCAATACTCATCCAGTGTAAAACCTCAGCCCCCATAAATTCGTTCAACTATGAAGCAACCAAAACAAAAATGAACTAACAAAAACCATTTTAGAGTTGTTTCGCAAAATAGAAATCTAAGTTTACATGAAAATGAATGCTCAGCTTCAAAAGAGTCTACTCATAATCGGTACAACTCCTGTCCTTGGATGGGGACAAGAACTTTTACAGATAAAATAAAAAAGCCACTTGATTAGCGAATTTAAATGGGATCATATTCTTGTCCCAAAATAATATCAGGTGAAAAGAGCTTGATGCTATTAATGACAATCCAACTCAATATGTTATCGACTTTTTTATATTTAGTATATATCCTATCTTTCATTTTCCAAGGATTGCATCATGGAACCGAGCTAAATGCTCGTCTCTCTTTTGTAGTTCCTCAATGTTTAAACTACTCGCTGTCTGACGAGATTTCTCAATACGATACTTTAAATTAAATTTCAACTGGTTAACTTCAACATCAAGCCTAGTTTCAATAGAAGGATTAGGGATCGCTGAAATCCATTCATCTCTGTTGTTCTTACCGGGTCTCCGTCACCCTCAGTTACTATTAGTATCTTAGATTCAGCATAAAACGTGTTCCAAAGAGCGTTTGCCACACCAGGAATTATGAACTTTCCCATAGCAACTATAATTTCAATTGATCTATTTCAAGCTGCATTACCCATGCCTTTGAACTGATAGAGGACTGAAGTGGGAAACGGGTCTGCATGCCATTTGGCTTCTAGGAGGCATATACGTCGAGATAGAAAGAGCCGTCAATCTGCTCACCTGATGGCCTGTAACCTGTATGCGGTTCGAGTTGTTCGTAATTAAAGCAAGCGCTCGAAATCAAACCCTCGGCGTCTTTTTTCTGTCCCCCGTCCACTTTAGAGGTTAACTTTTATTACTCACATAAAAATAACAAAACATTTTAATTTATCTCAGATATTTCCTTTATAGCTAATTCGGATTATACTTATCTGTGACCAAAGCTATATAAAGGAGAACAAACATGACTAAAGACCTTATAATAGCAGAATAGAATTCCTATCCAGTTCATCTTACTTTTACAGACGGAACGACATTCTACGGGAACATCTCACTTACAAGTAATAAAACCCATGTTAAAGTCCAAAAGCAAGAAGAAACTGTATGGATTCCTATTAATGAGATATCACACTATTCATTGACCATTCCTGGCTCATTCATTAATTGAGAGGCAAACGACTGGAGGCATTTTCTTGCACAAATTAATACTTATGTATTAAATAATTGCTGTATCAGGTGCAGCACTGATTTGTGAAAATTACTAAGTTCCAGTTAAATCATACGCAATTCTACTTCTAGATTTTTTTTGAAAAGGATGAAAAATTTAATGTCTGCTGAACATTTTATAGTTGCAATTGTACCAACCTTGATTGTTTTTTTATTTGTTACATATGCTGTTATTAAAACAATATTTAAAGACTCTTACACCATTTTCAGAAAAATTATAATTCGTTATTCTATTATATCAATATTGATATGCTTTTTGTTTTCAGCTATTTATGCTTTTATCCTTACATTTGAAGTTGCTCAAGCTCTTGAATTAAAGAACTCAAGCTTAACAAACGTAACAGGATTTAAATTAAAAGGTGATAGTTTTCCGGAATTTTTATTGAGAATATTTATTTTTAGTGCCTCCACCTTCTTTCAATTACCTTCTTCAATTAGTTTTGAAGGTTTAGCTCAAATAATTGTAATAGTACAACGTTTTTTGGGAGTTACAGCACCATTGTTAACTGTAGGATTAACTCTTTTTGATGAACAGAGAAAGAAAAGTGGAAATCTGATCCTATATACATTCTTAAATCGTGGTTGGAACATTCTAAGAATCAGAGATGGATATGCTGGTGGTAAATATAAAACGCTTGAACTCATTGGGGCAGACTTAACAATAAAACCAATTTTTATTAATGACGAAAGAAGTGTCAAAGAGGAACTTAAATATTTTATGGTCGATTGGTCTACGATAAACAAAGATGTCTTACCTTTTTTTTTAAAAGTAGTAGACGAACCATTATTAGATAAAGGGCATTTATGGAGCGAAGCTACAGTTTTGTTTCAAAAAAGAGATATCAATAGCTTAGAATTTTGTGAAGAATATATTATTCTATTGGAAGAAATTGACAACCAATTCACCGGCATTGATGAAATATCAATAAATAAGGATATTAACATAATTATATCAAGATTACGTGGACTGACTGACAACCTCGAGGAAAAGAACCATGAATGATAAGATAATCTTCAGATTGATTCACTTTACAAGAAGAGTAGCAATCCGCTATGAAAGAAGTAGAAATCAAGGTGTTTTACTAAGTAGCCCCAAATGGATAAATATAGTAATCATAATAGTAGGAATTTTTCAACTTACTTCACTCTATACTGCTAATTTGACTATACAAGCAGTAATATCCTTCTTGTTGATTGTAGTCTCTATCATAAATACAGTATTGGATTATAGTGCAGAAAAGAAAAAGAAGTTCATTAAGATACACGAGAACTGCGGTAGGCTCCTCAGTGAATTAACTTCTTTGCATATGAAACTTGAAGAAGAAGTAGTTAAACTAGATTCAAATCAATTATCCGCTCTTCTTACACAAATTGAGAATTACGAGAAAGAATTTGCAAAAGAGCCCTATTTTCATGGCTTTTTAAATGAAAAGCGAGCCCTAAATAGATTTCTGAAAAGAGAAGGAGACTATTATTTCTGGATCATGGATAAAAGTAAAAATAATGACTGAATTAACATTGTCGAACGAATGTGTAGGTTCATGCGCACATTTTTAGTTTGTTCACAGAAATTTTTTTACTAAAGTTCAACTGTGGTCAAAATGAGGTTTGTAAGCACATGGGAGGATATTACATGGGAAAGTTAGCTCTAGAACAAAAAAAGTACATTATTGATACAGCAAGAAAGGCATTCGAAATTGTATTTAAAGAGAAACTAGAGGAAGGTGATTTTGAACATCAGATCTATTATGAAGAAAACATCTACCGTGAAAACATATATTTTGAAGCGTGTGTAACTGTATCCAGTCTTATTTATCACATTATGAATATAAAATTTGGATTAAGTGATAGCGAAAATAAAATTATTGAATGCACTTTTTCAGCTAATGGATATCGATACGCGCATACATATAATCTAGTATGCGACGAACCAATAGATGCTACGATTGATCAGTTTAAGAAAAGAACTAGTATGGATTTTTCTATCTATGAAAATAACAGTCAGTATTACGAAGATAATACCTCAGGGGAGCCTCATTCAGAAGTAGTTCTTCAACGAGAGATAGCTGCTTTTAATTTTTTAGACAGAAAAATAAGTAAGGGCGATTTGGGCGTTAAAGCTGTTGCACAACTTGGTAAAGACTTCTCTCTCAAGAACAACACTAAAAGTATATTGAAAATAGGAGAAACATTTAAATCAGAACACGGATGTAGCTATTGCGTTCAGGCTTCAGATACTCTTAAATACTACGAATACCCTCTTGCAATGAAATATTTAGAAATAGAAATATTGTCGGATCCCTGGAAAGGCGATGATGGATATTCATATTTTGCTAATGAAGTGAAAGTGTTGAGAGAAATCCCCCTTAATGAACTAAGGAAAGATAACTTGTTTCATGATGCTTGCATTAGAAATGAACAGAAACAAAAGGAAAATCAGAAACAGTTCGAAATGGAGATGCAAGAAATAAAAGCAGAGAGAGAGGAAAGAGAAAAAACAATTGCAATTAAACTTAAATACCTAAAAAGAATTGCATTTTTCCCTTGGATTGTTGCAGTTGTTTTGTTAATTATCTTACCTTTAGTTTGGTATTACTTAGGTTTTGTTCAGGCAAAGTAAAAAAGCAAATGCTAGTACATCAGAACTTGACTATATACATATGATGTGATTTAGTACAAAACATAACCCCCCAAGAAATCTTGGAGGATATTTTTTTACTCACTCTTTAATTTTTATTTAATAGGTAAGTTTCAGCTGGTTACATTCAAAAATCCCATCATCAATTTTCAAGATACTTAATAACCTCTCAGATCTATTTCTATCCTGATCTTAAGAAAGAGCGCAACCAATCTCCTTTATCCCTATTATAATTTGATCGAAAGCGCATATATTCTACACAGAGGACTGATTTAAGTAATTATCCCCTTAACATATCAGTACTCCTCACTATTTAAATCGAGCTAATCAACTCCACCGCTACCTCCAAATTCTCTTTGTTCAGAGACCTATAGATCATCGTCATTTAGATTTTCGGATATGAGTATTAAGTCTTGAGAATCATGTCTTTATAGACATCGTGGATTGATATTTAAACAATTCTCTCATGTAGTCAAAAAAAACATAATTACTTGTATTATGATCAAAAACACTTTTATACTTGATAGCATGTATGTTTTCAATTTGGCAACATTGACTCAGGAAATTTGGTAAAAGATACTCTTTTTTCACTTTGGTGTCACCAGCCCGGAACATACAAAATTTAAACAAATTCACCTCCAAATCTGTAATGTCGATAACTTTAATGTCCATTCTAGGTTCGCACTTAATATTCATAATATCTATTATTGTTCCAGAAGGTTGCTTCATTTCCATAATAGCTATGTCCTTGTCTCGAGAAAAATATAAAAAACCGTTTCCTTCAATATTAAAACGGCCCTGCGAGCTAATTCCTGAAGGAGCTTCCCACATTTCCATTTCTGTCCATGGCATTATTTCATCAGATTTACGCGTTCGACATCGATAAAATTCTCCACTTAATCGAACATCTTTTGCAAGACCCTTAACTGAATTTCGAATGAGTTTACCAATCTTATGTTCTAAACCTAACATGGGATATCGCTGAAGATGGCCTGTAAATGCAACCATCTCTTCCGTGGTAATTTCCCCAATAAGTTGCATTACTCCTATTGCGTTTCTAATCTCATCCACTGGTATTATTGAACCATTGGGCTTTTTTGAAACCAGTAGTAACTGAGATTCATCATCTTCACTGTCAATTCTAGAATAGGAATAGTCCTCTTGTGAGAGTTCGGTTAATTTATTGGTAAAATTGATATTTGCCGCTTGATAATTTAAACGACCTTCAATGATCCGCTGTTCTGTGACAGTTGACCTTGGAGAATGTTTGTATGGTTCATCAAAAATCCCCCCTCTTATAGCCTTTTCAACTGGATTTAGAGTATCCCACGAAATTCCTTCAATACCTTTCATGGCTCTTTTAACCGTTGATAGTTGTGTATGGTTAATCCCTAGCATACTTGTCGATGTTTTACTAATGGGCTTAAAGATCTCCGATGGATATTTTATCCTCATTTGATCTGCTATCTTAAAATGATTTACATTAAATCCCACTATGTCTGTCACTGCTTTACTAATCGGGGTAAAGATCTCCGATGGATATTTTATCCTCATTTGATCTGCTATCTTAGAATGATTCGCATTAAATCCCACTATATCTGTCACTGCTTTACTAATGGGGTTAAAGATCTCCGATGGATATTTTATCCTCATTTGATCTGCTATCTTAGAATGATTCGCATTAAATCCCACTATATCTGTCACTGCTTTACTAATGGGGTTAAAGATCTCCGATGGATATTTTATCCTCATTTGATCTGCTATCTTAGAATGATTCGCATTAAATCCCACTATATCTGTCACTGCTTTATCACTTGAGGAAAAGTTATCTGATTGATTTTTTCCCTTTAATTGCGTTGCTTGTTCTGCTAGTTTGAATGAACTCTGGTGCTTACCGTCTTGATTAGTTAATTTTTTCTTACTCATAAACTGGACGCTCCGTTCAATCAATTAGTATACATTCCTTAGTACTGATTAGAAACTAGACTGAAAAATTAAAATTTGCGATTTTTTTATCATATTTTCCGTTCAGTAACGAACTATTAACTATAAAAAACTCATTCATTACTGTTGCAAATGAACTTAGAAACTCTTTATTAAAGCTGGAGAGTAGAAAAAAGCTTGACTCAAAGTTACATTGTGATACGCCAACTATCTCACCTAGATAGTCATATCCAAATATTTCGTTAGCAACATCCTTAATTTCAGTTGTTACTCCATTCATAGGAAGTAAAGCATTTACTTTATCATTGGCATTTGCAAAATTATGGATTATATAATTTCTCAAAGCAGCGCAATTTTTCATATGTGTCCATTCAGGCAACTGATTTGGAAAATGAATATTTGCTACACTCAAAATATAATTACTAGCTTTCTCAATAGTAGGTCCATAATTGTTTTTATTGTTTATAAAAGATGTAACACTTCTAGTAATCCCTCTGGTTGCTTTCAAAATATTGCACATTTTCATAAGGATATGTTCTAAAAATCCATAAAGTGTAACAAATACTGAATTTCTTAAAGTTATAGGGAACCAATAAGATTCATTTTGCAAACCATAAAAATCGTAGGATTCACCTTCATGAATCACTGTATAATGCGATTTTCTGACCATTTCTTTTATTTCGAATTCATTAGACTCTATGTAACTAGATGTCTGACTTAGGAAATCCCTTATTTCAAGTTTGAGCTTACAAAATTCACTTATTTTATTATTCAAACAGTTCCATTCCTTTCATCCATTATGTCCATGAAATTTGTTTATCACAGATAGGACAATATATTTTACCGTTAAGAATAACTTTACTCTCCGTAAAGTCAACTAATCTAAGCACTCCCGGAGCTTTCCCTATTACAATGTTCTCTACTTCACTACGTCCCGCTGATCGACTTCACAGTAGCAGTAAGATCCTTAAATCCTGGTGATGTGCAAATTATTCGGTTCACCAATTTCCTTTGAAGTGCCCCTTTTGATCAAGGGGCACCACTTGTTAACTGTACCTGAAGCGGATCAAAATTTAATCCTATCCACCATTTCTTTCTATATCACCTTCCATCCGAGCGTCTCTTTCATCGATAAGACGTTGCTGTTCTTTTTGTCTTTCTACATCGTTTAAGAGTCCTTTAGCTAAACGATAGTCATAATAACGTAGACCAGTAAAGTTAAGGCCATCTAAAAATAAATCTGAACCATTTGTTGGATTTAGTTGACGAATCATCAGAGCTTCTTGATATGGGATAACGATTCTTCTATATATTTTATTAGCATTAGGAGCGGTATCCATGTAGCTGACTATATCGCAAACATCACCTGTATAAAGAAAATATCCACTTTGGCTTTGAGCTCTAAAATTCGTATGAATGAATTCTGGGTAGATTGCTACAGGCTCATGTTTTTTAAACACCTGAGAATTCAAAAAATCCAGATACTCTCCTTTTGTACCAAGTACTGCATGCTCTTTTACAGTAAACTGATTGAACTCGCAAGGATTGAGCAACCATAAAACTGAATCTTTATTTTCCTCAACATTGTTGCATGCAAAGTAAAGTGCAGTCTCTAAAGATACTGTCCAATCCAAAAAACGTGTGGGAACACCATAATGCTGAGCGTAGTATTCGATTGACCAGTTCTCTACAGGGTTGTAGTCGTGTTATCTGGATAATGGATTGTTGTACGTTTAAAGATTTCAGGATATACCCAGTTTTCAAAATTAATCGCATTGCTATGCTGACCATGGGATAGCCGATTTGTCAACTTTTCGATAGGATCAGGATTTTCCGTTAATTCTCTAGTCAAAGAGGATTTCATAGATGGATATGGTTTTTTTTCTCCTCTGAACCATAGGGTATCATTTCCGGTAACCTGCTTGAACGTTTCAATTTCATCTTGAATTTTCTTGTAAAAATCCAATTCTTCTAGCATAAATATTCTCTCCTCTACAATTTGGTTTTTACGTCCAACTGATCGACTCCACCGCATCCTCTAAATCCTATTTGCTCGGTGTCGTATAAATCATCGTCATTTGGATATTTGGTTCACCATTTTCCTTGTAATGGCCCATGAGATTAGCAACCTTCTGCGGATCCTTTGTCGCCTCGAGCAAATCGTGGCCAAAGGTATGCCGCAGACTGTGGCAGTTCAAATGCTTAATCCCTGTAAATTTGCGGTACTTCTCAAGTATGTGCTGTACTCCGCGTTCCGTACATTTGGGTGATCATCTCGAGACAAACACATATGGGCTTTTATCGTCCCGGGTATCCAGGTACGCCTGAAGCGCGGTCCGGAGTTCGGCACTTATCGGTATCTCCCTATCTTTACCTCGAATATATGTATATGCTATTCCTTTGCTGTCACTCATGGTCAGATCAGTAAGCTTCAGATCACATAGCTCATACACCCGCAGCCCCATCCGGAGCAAAGTTAATACAATGGCATACTCTCTTATGCCTCCTCGAAAGCGAACTTCCCTATGTAACGCATTTTGTTCATTTCTGGACAACCACTTCGGTTGCCAACGTGCCCGCGGAGGTTTTTTAACTGGCCCAAACGGATTGTTAGGAATATAGCCTGCTTGAGCAAAAAATCTGAAAATCCTGTTTAAATGAACGAAAGTCACAAATTTTTGGTTGAAGGTGCTGCTGGTTTACCTTTCTTCCCTCCAGCCTTATGCAGTTGCCGCTTAAAATCAGCTCTGTCTTTTTGGGTGGCATAAACAGCATCCACTTCTTCACCCAATCGATTTGTAGATTTAAGCCAATTATCAAATATTTCCCAGTAACTTCGTAGGTCTTTATTGTTTTGTGCGATAAGGCTTCATCTCTAAGGTGTTGTAAAAATTCTTCGAACATGTGAGGCCCCTTTTCTTCCCTGATACATAACACGAAGAAAAAAACAGCTCTTACCCAACGATCCTATGCGGGCTCGTTTATTCAATTATATCACTTCTTCGTCGTGTTATATAAAGAGAAGACAACGAACAAAAATCATTAAACTAAGGAAAATGGATATTCTGGATGTTTCTCCATCACTCTAATCTCTACTGATTAGCAGCCCCAAAATACTAAAACAAATGAGAACGATTAAAAGTTCAAACAGACCCTCAGACTGACTCTGGAGGTCTGTTTTTCAGGTAAATATCTGTACTGATTTTCTATACTTAATAACATTATTACTTCAATCTACATGTAATTTTTTTACCGCGGTGTTCTCATCTTTGTACATTTTCCAATAAGGAAAACCATAGGTACTAATAAACTTATCAAAAAAACTCAAAAGGTCATCATCACTTAGCAACCAAATGTAGTCCTCTCCTATAGCAGATGTTGCATATACCTTATACCCATTGTCATTAATTTGAAGCAAAATATGAATAGAAGTACCAGCAGCAGTAGCGATGACAAGCATGTTAGAAGGATAGAAATCTACAAATGCAAAATAATAATCAATTACACTTTCAACAGAACAAATTTCACATTCCAAATTTCCAAATTGCAGCCCATTAACTAGCGTTAAGAAGCTTTTATATTCACATGGTAAAATCAACTCACACTCACTTTCAATTAAGGCTATATCGGAGCTTTGAGCAGGAGGATTCATTTTAAAAAAATAATCAACTATGGCGCCCATATGGTAAATCTCTGATTTACTATTGCTTATTTTTTTAACCATATCAACCAATAATTCAATATTTAATGGTTGGAATAAATCATCTTCATTCATAAATTCACCACTTCCCCTCTCTATAGAGAATACATATAAAACCTTTTATAGAATTGTAACACATATAAAAAAATGGCGGTTTAGCCTTTTTAGCTATTCCGCCATTTTTTTTATAGAGTTTAATTAGTAGCCCGCGAACCAGGCTGTAACACCTTTGTGCATAAGTTTATTCAAATGTATCAAGTTGCCCATCGTGTTATCTCCGCCATATTCTAGTGGCTTAATATGATGGACATCATAATCTGTAACATCTAATTTTGCGCTATAGGTTTTGTTATACCATGTTTCATATGTCTTATTTAAATTACTTGGACGTGTATACAAAGCACCTTTAGTATAATTTGCAGGTGGCTTAGCTAGAGTTTTACCAGATGTACTATCAGTATGAACAAAAATCCATATGTTACCTGTTTTGTTTATCAATTGCGATGATCCAGTAACTGGCGACCCAACACTCTGATTAGCTTTTCGCGCAGTAAGCTCTACAACAACTTTATAGTGTCCTGTTGCACGCGGAATACTAATATTATAGGTTTTAATATAACTTGCATCAGTTACCTTTAGTCTGTCTACTTCCGTATAGATACCATTTTCTGTATCTGATCGTGTGATTTTAAATATTGCATCTACCGGTGGTTTGATCAGTGTGCCTGGAGCATCAATATTAAAAGAGTGCTTGTGTTCTTTTTTGGATGAAACATAAGTGTAATCATGTTTAATAGTAATTAAAATAAATTTTGATGCAAGACTACTTTCAGAGTCAGCTGATTCAGGTGTGATAGTAGAAGAAAAGAGTGTTTCACTGAAAGAAGTAGGTAAATCTTCAGGCGATTCACTATCAATTGAGTAGGTGTTGAAAATTTCAGTTGAGTGATCATGTAAATCAATTTCTTCAGGTATTGTTGCAAATGCTGAGGTACTCATAGTGAAAAACAAGGATAAAGCTACAATCATTCCAAATAATTTTCTCATACAACACTTTCCTTTTATTTGTATTTTACCATTTATGTGATACTCTGAAGATGAATTTTTGGTAATATAGTAACAATTCTACAATATTTATATAATTCCTCTTTTTATAAATTAAATTTACTTATTGAAGAATTTATTACATAATATGAACTATCGAAAGATCTTCTTACCTTTTCCACACCATAAAAAAGCCATCCTTCTGAATGCAATAAAACAACTCTTCATAAGTTAAATGTATGGCCTAATCCAAATGAAAAAGACGTTTCACATTTATACAATAATGATCAAATTAAAGCCATTAACGTCATAGTCACTAAAAGATCCTGACAATAAACTTAAATGGGCAAATAACATCTGTGTTTTCCTTGAATTTGGATAAAAACCAGTAAAGTTGAAGCAATTAGCGCGACTTTGGGGTATAATGTAAATATTGCATTCAAAATTTCAAACGTTGTTATAGGCAACGCCCTGAAATAGGGTAGACTTGTTGTAGTTACCTTTTCGGTAAGAAACCATCTTCACTAGACCAAACATAACTTTTTGAGGTAAATATAACTCCTGCATTTTAAACGAGCCTTAGCAACTGAAGGCTCGCTTTTTGATGCAATTTTAATATTTATTCTGTTTTTTATTCAAAGATTTTCCTTTTTATATCTTTCAACAACAACATCTCGCTGCTCTACTCAAAAATTGATTAACTTGCGCTTACACCGCTGTAAGGCGGTTTTACATACACAAAAAAAGAACATAAGTTCTGATAGAGGTGATTTTTTATGGCAAGCTTTAAGAAACATGCAACTGGCTGGGAGTATCGTCTAAGATACAAAGATCCATTCACACAAACTTTTCGTGAAAAGTCTCAGCGGGGATTCGAAACCAAAAAGGAAGCTCAATTAGCTGCTTCAGAGTTCGAAAGGAGTCTCTCTGCTGGCTATGAGCAAAGTGATTTGAGTTTAAAAGATTATCTGAACTTTTGGATTGATCAATACAAAAAAGGGAGTGTTCGAAAAAACACATTACTTCTACATCAAAACAACATCAAGAATCACATCTTGCCTTATTTCAGAAACATACTACTTCGAGATGTTAAACCAATTATGTATCAGAATTTCATTAATTCGATTTCAGAAAAAGGTCCCAGCCGCAGAACAGTTGAGCTAATACATGCTACTATGCACAACGCGTTACAAAAAGCAGTTATTATCGGTAAGATTGAAAAAAATCCATGTATAGGCGTTGAAATAAAAATTAAAAGGAAAAAGAGAGAGGTTCATTTTATTGATTCTTCAGACATCTCAAGGTTCTTACAAAACGCTTACGAATACGGCTACATTTATTGGATCTATTTCAAAGTCTTAATTGAAACTGGGATGAGAAAAGGTGAAGCTGCCGCCTTGAAATGGCCTGATATTGATCTAGAAAATCAGTTTATAACCATTGACGAAACTTTAGATTTTACCGCTAAAGATAAGGAAGGATTATTCGGAGAAACCAAGACCATCAAATCAGAGAGAACGATTAAAATATCCCAATCATTAGCTAATGATTTAAAGTATCACCAAGAGTGGCAGAAGCAGAATAAAGGGGTTTTAGGGGAACGATATCATCTTGACCTTGATCTAGTGTTATGCAGAGAAGACGGTAACTATATGCCGAAGTCATCTTTGTTCAATGCTTTCTCTCGGATACTGGACCGAAGCGAACTCCCCTCACTCCCCATTCATTCACTCCGACATACCTGTGCCGTATTATTGCTTGAAGCTGGAGCAGATATGAAATTCGTACAAGAGCAATTGGGCCATGGCAGTATTCAAATTACGTCGGATGTCTATGCCCACATTTCTTCTAAAATCCAGAAAAACAACATGGATAAGTTCGAAGTATTTACTAAAGGTATTCTTCAAGATTAAATTTTTGTGGGCATTTTGTGGGCACTCTCGTTTTATTTGAATTCATAATGTTTTGCCCACAAAAAGAAAAACCCCTCACGCCATGTGGCGCAAGGGATTCGGGGATTAGTACAACGTAATATATTGATCGCGTTCCCATTGGTGGACTTGTGTACGGTACATGTCCCACTCAATTTCTTTCAGCTCATAGAAGTGAGCCAAGGCGTGGTCGCCGAGAGCATCACAGATAACTTCGCTGCGGATCAATTCGTTCAATGCTTCTTTCAGGTCAGCTGGCAAGCTTGGAATGCCTTCTTCCACACGCTCTTCTTCTGACATGATGTAGATGTTACGGTCAATTGGAGCTGGCAAAGACAGCTCACGTTTGATTCCATCCAAACCTGCTTTCAGCAAAACAGCCAAGGCAAGGTAAGGGTTCGCAGCCGGATCCGGGTTACGTACTTCAACACGTGTGCTCAGACCACGGGAAGCTGGAATACGGATCATTGGACTACGGTTACTAGCAGACCAAGCTACATAACAAGGTGCTTCGTAACCAGGAACCAGACGTTTGTAAGAGTTCACAGTTGGGTTCGTAATTGCTGCAAACGCACGCGCATGCTTCAAAGTTCCAGCCATGAAGTGACGTGCAGTTTTGCTCAGACCCAGCTCGTCCGACTCGTCTACGAATGCGTTCACTTTGCCTTGGAACAAGGATTGGTTACAGTGCATACCGGAACCGTTCATACCAAACAGTGGTTTCGGCATAAAGGTAGCATGTAGACCATGCTGACGCGCAATCGTTTTAACAACGAGTTTGAACGTTTGGATCTGGTCTGCTGCTTTTAGAGCATCAGCATATTTAAAGTCGATCTCATGCTGACCTGGAGCTACCTCATGGTGGGAAGCTTCGATCTCAAAGCCCATTTCTTCAAGTGTGATAACGATGTCACGACGACAGTTTTCACCAAGATCCGTAGGCGCTAGGTCGAAATATCCACCTTGGTCATTCAGTTCGTTAGTCGGGTTTCCTTTTTCGTCTGTTTTGAACAAGAAGAACTCTGGTTCAGGACCGACGTTGAAGGAAGTGAATCCCATTTCTTCGGCTTCTTTCAGGTTTCGTTTCAAGATGCCACGCGGATCTCCTGGAAACGGATTACCATCCGGAAGATATACGTCGCAAATCAGTCGAGCAACACGGTTCTCGGCTACCCAAGGGAAAATCAGCCAAGAATCGAGATCCGGATAGAGGTACATGTCGGACTCTTCAATACGCACATAACCTTCAATGGAAGATCCATCAAACATCATTTTATTGTCCAGAGCCTTGGTAAGCTGGCTCACAGGAATCTCAACGTTTTTGATTGCTCCAAGCAAATCGGTAAATTGCAAACGAATGAACCGTACATTTTCTTCTTTTGAGATGCGTAGTATGTCTTCTTTAGTAAAACTCACGATACCCTCTCCCTTTCTTCTCTGCGTATTTGGCTTGCCTGTTATATTTGTACATTAGAATATTGCATGGGTCAAGGAGTCCTCCTACCCAAAAGCAGGATTTCCCCTGACTTACGAGGTTATACGAACTTATTTTTTATTAAAGAAACGGGAAAGCTCTCCCTGAATGAGAGATACTTGTCCAGGTCTCTTACCTGACACCAGTTGTTGTTTAAGCAGACGGTGTAGTTGGGAGTCTGATAGTTCTCTACGTTTCACTTCCGTATCGGCTGTAATAACAGTCGCTTCTTCTGACTCTTTGGATACAGGATTCATCACTTGCTTAATGCCCGCGATGTTAACTCCTTTTTCAATCAGAGCCTTGATTTCCAGCAATCGTTCTACGTCATTGAAAGAGAACAAACGCTGATTACCTGACGTTCTCGCAGGAACAATCAAACTGTGCTGCTCATAATAACGAATCTGACGCGCGGACAAATCCGTTAGTTTCATTACAATACCTATCGGGAATAAGGCCATATTTCTGCGAATTTCGTCACCCATCATTCATCAACCTTCCAGTCATCTATTCTTCACTCTATTGTACATTTAGTTATTACTAAGTGTCAATGATGTGTTAGATAAACTCACAATAATTTGCGTTCTTTCATGGTCTGTAATGCCATCAAAACGCCATATTTAACATGAGAGTACGTTAAACCGCCCTGCATATAGCCAATAAAAGGCTCACGGATAGGCGCATCTGCAGACAATTCAAGGCTCCCACCCTGTATAAACGTACCTGCCGCCATGATGACAGGGTGCTCATAACCCGGCATGTCCCAAGGTTCAGGAACTACATGGCTATCTACTGCAGCAGCTCGCTGTATCCCTTGAACAAAGGCAATTAAATGCTCGGCCGAACTGAATTGAACAGCCTGAATCAGATCTGTACGCATCTCGTTCCATGCCGGTTTGGTTACAAATCCGGATGCAGCAAACATCGCCGCAGCGAATGCGCTCCCTTTAATGGCCTGTCCCACAATTGTCGGAGCCATGTAAAGTCCTTGGTAGATGCCACGAGTTGTTCCCAACATCGCGCCAACCTCACCGCCAATTCCAGGAGCAGTCAGACGATAGGCTGCCAATTGGACGTACTTTTCCTTCCCGCATATGTATCCACCGGTTTCCGCCAGACCTCCACCGGGATTTTTAATCAGTGAACCTGCCATCAGGTCTACCCCGATTTCAGTTGGTTCACGTTCCTCCGTGAATTCACCATAACAGTTATCCACAAATACGATGACATCTTCCTTGATCGCCTTTACCCGTGCAACCATATCAGCGATTTCTTCAATACAGAAGGAAGATCTCCAATCATATCCTCTGGAGCGCTGAATGCCAATGACTTTTGTCGCTGCATGGATACTTTTCTCGACCGCCACCCAATCTACTCCGCCATCTTCTAACAGAGCCGTCTCTTGATAGCCAATACCGAAATCCCGTAATGATCCTGTTCCATCACCAGGCTTGCCAATGACCTTATGCAATGTGTCATAGGGCTTACCCGTAATGTACAACAACTCGTCACCTGGACGGAGAACACCGAACAAAGCTGTAGCAATAGTATGTGTACCTGATGCAAAATGGGGACGCACCAGTGCCGCCTCTGCACCGAACACATCGGCATATACTTCATCAAGCACCTCACGCCCGCGATCGTTATAAGCGTAACCCGTTGAACCCGCAAAGTGAAAATCGCTGACTTTCCTGCGCTGAAAAGCATTGATTACTTTCCATTGGTTATGATCGGTAATCCGGTCTATCTGTTGTAATTGCCCTTCAATCTGGCGTTCAACCTGTTGTTGAAGTTCAATAATCTCTGAATCAAAGCTTGCCATCTTGCTTCATTCCCCTTCATAGCACGAATCTGACGTCAAATATCAATTATCGTGTCAACTTATCATACAAATATGTCATCGATGTTACAGTTGTATGAAATCTTCAAGTAAATAACCGAATTTCTCATACTCACCTTTTTGCAGCTCCACTTCATAAATCACATCATTATCTTCAAATGTGGTCTCAACCACATCGCCTATTTTGTAAAGTACAGATGTAAGATCCCCACGCTCAGCCGGAATACGGAACCGTTTGGTAGCGCCAGTCAATTCAGCTTGGATAAGCTCACGAATTTTCAGCAAGTCATCTGCATCCAGTGCACTCACTTTGATATGTTCTTTATCCAAAGGAAGCATCTCAAGCTGCTCCGGTGTACAAGCATCCTTTTTGTTATACAATACCAATTGAGGCTTGTCCCCTGAACCTAGTTGCTGCAAAATCGTGTGTACAGTTCTCATCTGGTCTTCACGCATTGCAGATGATGCATCGACCACATGTAATATAAGGTCCGCTTCATTCACTTCCTCCAGCGTAGCACGGAAAGCCGCAATCAGATCATGAGGAAGGTTTTGTATGAACCCAACCGTATCTGTGAGTACGATTTCTTTACCACTTGGCAGTTCCATCGTCCGCGAGGTTGGATCCAGTGTGGCAAACAGCTGATCTTGAATGTACACATCTGCTGCTGTTAATTGTTTAAGCAAGGTGGACTTACCCGCATTCGTATAACCTACAAGGGCTACCTGAACGATCCCCGTCTTTTTGCGACGCTCCCGGTGCAGCTTGCGGTGACGTGTCACTTCTTCCAAATGACGCTTCAAGTCATCTATGCGGCCACGAATATGTCGACGATCCGTCTCCAGTTTACTTTCACCTGGTCCCCGCGTTCCAATTCCGCCACCAAGTCTGGACAAATTCTTCCCGTGACCCGACAAACGTGGTAATAAATAGCTCAACTGTGCCAACTCAACCTGGATAATACCTTCTCTTGTGTTGGCGCGCTGCGCAAAGATATCCAAAATCAGCTGGGTGCGGTCAATAATTTTGAGATCCAACGCTTCTTCCAGGTTACGAACTTGAGCACCGGACAGCTCCTGGTCAAAAATAGCTGTTGTTGCTCCCATTTCCTCAGCCACTGCACGAAGTTCTTCCACTTTCCCTTTACCAATAAACCATTTGGTGTCCCGGGTTTTCAGGTTCTGTGACAATACACTCAGCACTTCCACGCCTGCCGTCTCGGCCAGTTTTACCAACTCCTCAAGGGAGTACTCCGGGTTAATACCCGAACGTTTGACCTCATCGGTAACCAGACTTACCAACACGGCGCGATCCTTCTTCACCATATCTGTATCATGTGTTCCATTTGTCATCGTGTATATTCACTCCTTCTATTACGTTTCCGCATGCTTTAAGCCGAACCGGTTAACCCGGCCGGCTGCGTTAAAAATTATATTATCGCTTACTTTTGCTCAAACTTCAAATCCTCTGTGCGGATAGTCATCAGCTCTAGTTTTCCCGGATTTCCCTGGGTATATTGTTCCAATAGTCGAACTGCCTGATGGCGAATCGATCGTTCAATGGCATTTCGGACATATCGGGCATTGCTGAACGCATGAAGAGATTCATTTTTTTCCTGAAGCAGATGCTGCTTTAGTTTGAGTATAGTCTGTGGCATGAGAATATAGTCACGTTCCTTGGCCATAATCTCGGAGATTTGAATCAATTGATCAATGCTATAGTCTGGAAATTCAACCTGAATCGGAAAACGGGAAGGTAATCCAGGATTCGTCTGCAGAAAAAAATCAATCTCTTCCGAGTATCCCGCTAAAATGAGGATAAATTGATTCTTATTATCTTCCATTGACTTCACAAGAGTGTCGATCGCTTCCTTCCCAAAATCCTTCTCGCCCCCGCGAGCCAGACTGTACGCCTCATCAATAAATAAGATTCCACCCAATGCCTTTTTGACCAAATCCCTCGTTTTTTGTGCCGTATGCCCGATGTATTCCCCGACCAAGTCTGCACGTTCCACTTCAATCAAATGACCCTTACTCAATACACCCATCTTCTGAAACAGCTTCGCAACGATTCGTGCTACCGTTGTTTTTCCGGTTCCCGGATTGCCTTTGAAAATCATATGATATACGTGCGCCCCACTGATCAGACCAGCTTCGGTACGCATCTGGGCAATCTGTAAGAAAGCATAGATTTCAAAGACTAAATCCTTGATATTTTCCAGTCCAACAAGCTGCTCCAATTCACCTTGAATCTCCTGAAAATGCGCATGTTTGGCTAAACCTTTTGCCGCCTGTATTGCTGTCTCTTCTTCTTTGACCAGCATCTGAGGTTCCTGGTTACGCAAAACAACATTAATTTGTCTGGATGGTCTGCCTCCCGGTTGCCCTCCTGCAGCCATGACCCGTCCGTTCATTCGCCATCACCTCTATTTTATCGGGCTGAACTCTCCTGATTATTAATGTATTCTATCAGGTGCTCTAATATTAGAAGGATGGCGAAGAATTCTGCGACTTTTCCATGACTCAAATCTGAATATTTTTTCTGAACTCCCCATTCTCAAACAAGGTTTGTCTATGCTTCAAGGACAGTTGGAAATACGGAAACACATGTGCATCAATGGCATGCAACAAATCCTTTGCTGTCCGGTTCGCCAGATCATAATCCCCCGTCGTAATGTGCTTACGTGAAAGAGCATCTTCAAGTTCATCTTCGTCCAGCAAAAATATTTCTCCATCCTTCAGGACAACGACATCCAGATACAGATCATCAAACCACGGAACACCTTGATCGGTTATGCCCTGGCTGCGGCATGTATCAATGTACCATTCAACAATCCGCTCCTGATCGTCAAACATAGCCGTCACAACAAAATGCTCGCCTTTCGGATAATACTGCAACCAGGAATAACCTTTATCCGCAATGCAGAAGGTGCTTCCTCCATAGGTTTTCCACAAAGGCTCTTTCAAATCTTGGATCGTATACAACGTAATGTAACCCGTAAAAATTTTGGATTGAACGAACCGGCATGTAAATTGTCGGTTCGTAATCCGGCGCCAGTTCGCGCGGTCCCCGAATTTCCGTTTCATACGAACCCCTCTTTGCCGACCACAGGTCCGTGACCTGCTGATATTGGTGAACAGCGAATAACGTCCGCATTACCGATTCCACAAGTCCCGGAATCCGCTTTGCACAACGTATTACGAATAGTTACAGCTTACCATATTTAAGTTATACACTCAAAATCAAGCTTTTCCTCATCTGTTAGAGAGCTCTGGTTCCACTTCAAACGTTACTAACACCAAAAAACCTGCTTCCCCAATATGAGGGGAGCAGGTTTTAGGTTGTAATTATTTAAGGCGGCTTATTCTTGTTAACCGCCAGTTCCAGCTTGAGAATCTGTCGGTGCATTCGTTTCTCCATTGTTGACGTTGTTTCCACCATCTGGTGGCGTGACTACTTCGCCCGGTGTCGTTACAGACCCATCATTTGAACCTTCACCCGTACCTCCAGGTTCTGTTGTTCCCTGTCCAGGTGAGGTGTTTCCTTCTCCGGTCTGTCCGTTCCCTTGACCTGTCCCGCCGTTGTTTCCATTATTCCCGTTACCATTGTTGCCATTTTCATTTCCGTTGCCATTGTTACCCTCAGAACCTCCATTCCCCGGCGAACCGTTGTCTGGATTTTCTGTTCCTGGCTGCTCTGTACCCGGTTCCGTTCCTGGCTCCGTGCCCGTATCTGGCTGTTCCGGTTCCAATTCCTCCGCTTCAATCATCAGCGATATAATGTTGGATGGATCCGTCTCCTGTCCTGAAGTCAGATCATAAGCTGTCACATAATACTCATAAGTAAGACCAGGGAGCGCACTTAGATCCTGCGCACTGGTCGAACCCACCGCATCTAAAAGATGGGTGAACTGTCCCTCAGATGTTTCTTTTCTGTAAATCCGATACTGTGTCGAGGAATCCCCCGTTGAAGTCCAGTTCAACGATACAGTTTGCGTAGATGGATCATACCCACCATTCAAACCACTCACTGAAAGCGTTGGCTGCTCTGGTTCTTTTTCCGGCGGAGGTGTCTGGGCTCCTGCGGGAGCTTTGAAGTCCTTCACAGGAACGCCTTTCAACGCATCTCCCATAACTTTGGCAAAGAACGCCGCTGACAGCTTACTGCTATTCTTGAGCATATGGGTTGCATCAGGATTGTCGTAACCCATCCATACTGCCGCAGTCCATTCTGGCGTGTACCCGACGAACCAAACATCACGGTTGGCACTGTTGCCGGAAATACCACTCTGAACGGTTCCCGTCTTACCTGCAACCGGTCGATCCAGACGCGCCGAACGACCTGTACCGTCATTGACTACATTTTGCAGCATCTTAGTCAGAGAATAAGCATTTTGCTCACTCATGACACGTGTTGTTTCCGATTTATCGTGCTTATAGGTCGTTTTCCCTGCGCTATCCTTAATTTCCTTAATGGAATACGCCTGCTGGTACTCACCCAGATTGGCGAATGCGCTATAGGCTTGCGCCATTTCCAGCGTATTCGTTCCTTTGCTAAGCCCCCCCAGCGCAATCGCTAGGTTTTTGTCTTCATCCGTAAGCTGGATACCTACGCTTTTTGCAAACTGAACACCTGTATTCACACCAATTTTGTTTAAGAGCCATACTGCCGGGATATTCTCCGATTTTGTAATGGCATCCGTCATGCTAATGGTTGAAGAATACCCATGCAAGTTACCCGGACAGTAATTGCCGAAGCATTGCTTTTCATTACTGAGAGGTGAGTTTGCATTGTAATCACCTGATTCAAGAGCCGGTGCATAAGTCACAATCGGTTTAAATGCCGATCCAGGCTGTCTGCGACTCTGTGTTACCCGGCTATAACCCTTCGTTTGATAATCCCGTCCGCCCAGCAAGGCGACGAGACTGCCGTTTTCATGGTTCATAATTACCATGGAGCCTTGGACCTGCTGATCATCTTTGCTTGACTCAAACAAACTATCATCCGAGAACGCACTCTCCATGGCTGTTTGAGCCTGAGCATCCATCGTCGTGTAAATTTTATACCCGCCGATATTCAGATCATCCTCCGTTTTACCAGTCACTTTCTCTGCTTCACGAAGAACATAGTCGATAAAGGCTTGATATTTCTGATCTTTCTCAGGCGGTGTATAATCATAATCTACTTCTTTGGCTTCATCCATTTCCGCCTTCGTGATGTAACCTTGCTCATACATCAGCTGCAATACCACAGCACGACGTGCCTTGGAATCGTTTGGATTGCTCAGCGGGTTATAGGCGGAAGGCCCTTTAGGCATCGCTGCCAATGTGGCAATTTGCCAGATCTTCAGCTCATTAAGGTCAGACACCCCAAAATAAAATTCAGACGCTGCCTTAATTCCATAACGCTGATGACCAAAGAAAATCCGGTTCAGATACATCGTCAGAATTTCATCTTTTGTGTACTTTCGCTCCAATGCCATTGCAATGGAAACCTCTGTCGCTTTGCGGAAGAAGGTCTTATCACGGGACAAGAACATATTTTTCGCAAGCTGCTGTGTCAGCGTACTGCCACCTTCCACCATGGAGCGGGCCATGACGTCTTTTACCGCCGCACGTCCGATGGACCAGATATCCACGCCCTGATGCTCGTAGAATCGTTTATCCTCCGTAGCAACAAAAGCTTCCTTTACTAAATCCGGAATATCTTCTTCTTTGACCGGCTCCAGCTTCTGAATGGACAACTCGCCCATTAACTGGCCGTTGCGGTCATATACTTTTGAAGTTTCATTAATTGTTGTTTTGTCCATGTTCGCTTTGAGCAGATTTTCGCCACTCACCATAATAAATAAATATCCACCCAGTGCACAGAATATGGCGATGGCCATGGTGAAAAACAGTGTCCATCCAACGCGTTTACCCGTAATTTTTTTCTTTTTAGAGGTCTTTGGCTTCGCTTTTTTGGTTGACTTGTTATTGCTGTTGCGATTGTTAGACCTCGACAACGGATCGTTTGGCATGTTACCTCCTGACTCCCTTTCAATTGCATAATTTCTATTCGTCTGCTGGCTCAAGCTCCATTGAGCTTATTTTGCCCGGAATGAAAAGAACAACCCTTATTCAGGTTGCTCTGTTTCAATTCCTATACTTGTAGACGAAATGGTTGATAAAAAGGTTTCGTAATTTTTTAAGCTTCGCCGCTATTATCTTGCTGCATCAGCGATACGCTGCGTTGCGGCGTGAACGTGGAGATGGCGTGCTTGTAGACCATTTGCTGGCGTCCGTCGCTGTCAATGACGATCGTAAAATTGTCAAATGCCTTGATCGTTCCGCGGATTTGAAAGCCATTGGTCAGATAGACCGTAGCAGGAATGTTTTCTTTCCGCAGTTGGTTCAAGAACGTATCTTGGATGTTGATGGACTTGTTCATTAGCCGTACCCCCATTGGTTCATTTGAATTCGTGTTATAAGTAATATTCAATATCGCTGAGTAGCTTTCGTGCTATTATATCATGAACGGATTCATATAATCCACAAAAACCCCTTGCCTGCTATTTTGCACCTATGCCTGAGCCTCGCTTGCAACTAGAAGACTTATCCATTATACACCGCTTGTCAGAATTGCAAAAGAGGGACAAATTCTACCTTTTCCCACGTTTCTCTTCTACTTTTCTGGATCAGTATACAGTTTCTCTTCTTCTCTGACTAACATAATATTTTGCCGATTTTTTCTATCATGGATTAAGAGTTTCAGGTATGTATTGGTATTGATTAGAACGATAATTAACCAAATTAAGGCGATAAGACCTCCTACGGCAAAACCAATTCCAAATAACCCTGAGAAAAAGAGATATAAACTTGCCACTCCGCTCGGTTCTGCACTCATAAAATCTTCCTCCTTCCCACTTTGCCTTAGAATCAAAATCAATTAGCCAGTCAGTTGAATTCATTTTAATATTTATGTTATTTTTTTACAATGAATTATTTGCTTAAATTTGTATACAACTCCGATTATTCCCTCTTATAGTGCCATCATTTTATATAAAAAGTAAAAACCTCCACCTTTTATTGCTAAAAGATAGAGGTTCTAAAGTCCTAAAGAGGTGGAAAATCCCACCCTCTATATTCAGTCAAACTTGTGTTTGATCATCTCACATACATGGGCATAATTCCCTGCAAAATCTTCGGTATCCGTCATATCCACCCATTCGATGTCCTTCATATGCCGGAACCAGGACAATTGCCGCTTGGCAAAACGACGCGTATCCCTTTTCAGCCACTCCACCGCAGCATCCCAGCTTACTTCACCCTGAAGATAAGCCGCAATTTCCTTATAACCGAGCCCCTGCATGGAGATATGTCCTCTCGCTACGCCGCGCTCCAGTAATGACTTGACCTCATCTACCAGGCCCTGCTCGATCATAAGATCAATTCGCTCTTCCACTCGGGCATACAACTTCTGACGATCCATGGTCAAACCCACAATAAGCAGGTCATATGGAGACTCTTTTTTCTGGGAAGCCAGCTGCTCGGACAACTTCTCACCTGTAAGGTGATAGATCTCCAGTGCACGAACAATTCGGCGCTGGTCATTCGGATGCAGTCGCTCTGCACTAACCGGATCAATGACCCTCAGCTTATCATGTAACGCCTGCGGGCCATGTTGCTCTGCATAACGGAACTGTTCATCCCGAAACGCTTCATCCGAGCCGCTGTCCGAGAATTGAAAGCCATAACATACCGATTCCACATACAGACCCGTACCACCAACAATAAAAGGCAATTTGCCGCGCTCATGGATTTCCCCGATCAGACGTGTGCAGCTCTCCTGAAATTCCGCCACGGAATAGGGGTATTCCGGTTCATGGATGTCGATGAGGTGATGGGGCACACCCTTCATTTCATCGCGAGTAATTTTGGCCGTCCCGATATCCATTTCGCGATATACCTGCATGGAATCCCCCGAAATAATCTCGCAATTGAACGCCTGCGCAAGCTCAATACTCATTCTTGTTTTGCCTACTGCTGTTGGTCCAACCAGCACAAGCACCTTCGGTTTAACTTCCGCTTTCAACATTAATCACTCCGTACAGTGTTTTTGCATTGCCCCGGTCGTGTACTTCAAAACCGAGTCTCGTAAACTCCGCGCTGCCGCGCTTCTCTTTCATAACTACCCGCTTGCGGGCAACTCGTTTCGCTTCAATAATACTCTGTTCATCCAATGCATTTGGATTTGCATAATCTCGCAAAGGCTGTATGGCGCTTGAATCAAGCATCGGTTCACGAAACATCGGATCGAAATATACCGTGTCACAGCTTCGGTCTGGCAAGGAACGCAGCAAATCAAGATGATTCGCATGCCGCAGTTCAATACGCCGGAAAGCTTCGTTAACCGCAGGCTTAATGCTCTCGTATTGAGACATGCCTTCTACCAATAAGGTGTACAGTGGGAGTGAGCTTTCACAGGCGATGACCCGACCACTTTTGCCTACAGCAACCGAGAATACCAGTGCATCGGTACCCAATCCTGCTGTACAATCGATAACGGTATCCCCTTCAAGGATTGCCCCCGCGTCCAGCATCGGATCAGCTTCTCCATTCAACACACGTTTGGCCCGAACAAATCCCATACTGGGGTGAAACTCAAGCAGCGGTGAATCGGGACGAAACAAACGAACTTTACCCTGAAGCACAACTACAATTTCATCTATTCCATAATGTGCAATCAGTGCTGGTAAAGACATTTTTTTGCGCGGTACATAGGTTCCTCCCGTTGTTTCCGCCAGGTTTCGTGCACGTTCCACAAGGTGGCCTGCTTCCTTTTCACCGGTTGTAATATACATAACTTCCTCCTAAATAGCTACATGACCCGTTTGAACAATTTCTCCAGATCATAGGTTGAAAATGACACCACAATCGGTCTCCCGTGTGGACAAGTATACGGTTGACGGCAAGCACCAAGACGCTGAATCAACACTTCCGCCTCCTGATCCGTCAATTTCTGATTGGCTTTGATGGACGCCTTGCAAGAGCACATAATAGACGCCGCTTCTCGCATCTTGGCAACATCAATACTACGTTCACTCAGCACCCATTCTGACATCTCTTCAATAATGTCTTTCTCGTCCCCTTTGGGGAACCAGAACGGGTGGGAACGCACCCGGAAGGTTTGCCCGCCGAAATGTTCCAAATAGACGCCTGCCTGCTCGAACCAAGCCAGTCTTGTTTTGAGCTTTTCGGTCTCGGATGGTGTGAACTCCAGTGTAATGGGCAGCAGCAGCTCCTGCGAAGCCTGAGCCGGATTGCCAAACTGCTCGTAGTAATACTCGTAATTCACCCGTTCATGGGCCGCATGCTGATCAATCAGATATAGACCATCTTGATTTTGTGCAATCAAGTACGTCCCGTGATGCTGCCCAATCAGGCTTAATTCAGGAAACGCAGGCATGGAAACATCCGATTTAACGGCAGATGCCAGCCTTGCCGGGTCCGGTAAACTTGGAGCCTTCCAGCTTCGCTCTCCTTTTGCACCTGCCGCAGATGGATTATATGATGAACGTCCTTCTCTAACCGGAGAATTCACCGAATTGGAACGATACGCAGAAGTCGGAGCCTGTGAAGTCGATAGTTCCTTATCCTCAGTTGAAGGTAAGGCATCTTTCGCAGCACGATCTGTAGCAGCACCGGAACTTCCACTCACAGCAGAAGCTGAATCGCTACGGGAACTTTCGTCATCACTATAATTATGCTTCAGAACATTAACTCCAGAGTCCCCGCTCAACATCCCAAATGGATCATAGGCTAGTGGTATCTCGGGTGGAGCTTCAGGCAAAGGCAGCGTCTGACCCTCCCCGTTTCCATCAGAACCTGATTGCACATCAGCCGGAGCATCCAAATCATCGTCCTCCGAAGTCATTTTAGTAAGGCCAGCATTTTTCCCTAATGGACCCTGTTGCCCATACCCTGGAGATTCCGATTCGTCCTTTAGAGGACCTCTCGGGAACAGAAATTGTTCCTGAATAAAGGAACTGTTATCTCCACGTCTGATTTGCTGCTTGGTTACCTGTGGAATAAGCACTTCCTTACGTAATATGCCACGCAGTGTCGTTTCCACAAACTCGTACAGTTCCGCTTCCTTGCTGAAACGAACCTCCAGCTTCGCCGGATGCACGTTCACATCAACCAGGGATGGATGCATTTCCAATTGCACCACGACAAGCGGGAACCGATTAATAGGCAGCAGCGTATGATACGCCTTCAGAATAGCCTGGTTGAGCCCATAATTTCGAATAAATCGTCCATTCACAATGGTCGACATGCCGCCACGATTGGCACGAGTCCATTCCGGCAAACTGATCAGCCCACTCACACGATAGTCCAGACTCTCTCCCTGAATGGGAAGCATCGCTTTGGCGGCGCTTGTACCATAGATTGCTGCAACCACTTGCAGCAGATCCCCATTGCCCAGCGTCTGAAGCAGCGTATTTTCATTATGTCGCAGTGTGAACGAGATATTCGGATGAGACATCGCCATGCGATAGAGAACATCCGAGATATGTCCCAGCTCAGTCTGGATCGTTTTCATATATTTAAGTCTAGCCGGCGTATTGAAAAATAGTTCTTTTACCTCAAAGTCCGTGCCTTGGGGTGAGGTTTCATCCTCATGTGAGAGAAGTTTGCCGCCCTCAATCACGATTCGGCGTCCTCGCCCATCATTCCCGCTGGCCGATAACACTTCCACCTTGGAGACAGCGGCAATACTCGCCAAGGCCTCTCCCCGGAATCCAAGACTTGTGATCTGGAACAAATCGCGGCCATGAGCTATTTTACTGGTTGCATGACGATAGAAGGCTGTTTCCATATCCTCTGGCTCGATACCAGCACCATTGTCTTTGACCCGAATACGGAGCAGTCCGCCCTCTTCCACCGTAACATCAATCTTGGAGGCGCCTGCATCCACCGAGTTTTCGAGCAGCTCCTTGACAACTGAAGCAGGCCGTTCGACCACCTCACCTGCTGCAATCTGGTTGGCAATATGTTCATCAAGCACATGAATTTTCGCCACAGGTTTTCCCCTCCCCTATACTCAGGATAATTGCTGTGCCTTCAATTTGAGATCATTTAGTATTTGCATCGCCTGAAGTGGCGTCATGTTCATTACATCAATATCTTTCATATTACGAATAAACTCCCGGGCAGGCTTGTCAAGGGCAACAACCTCCGTTTTCGGAGTTACACTTGGCTCTTCATCCCCAAAGATAGACAGTTGGACCACATCAGCATGTTTGGAGACTGACTGCTGCTTGCCATTTTGTTTTTTGTCCTGTTGTTTGCGTTCTGGAGCTTCAGGTGCAACAGCCAATTCAACAGTTTCCGCAGACTCACCTTCACGGATTAATGAGGAATGATCTGTCGGCTGGAACTCCACGCGCTGAACATCGTCATCACGTTGCTGCTTATCCCTCCCGGCAAATTCACTTCCAACCGCAACCTGAGCCGCCGCATGCTCAAAACCGTGCAGCAAGCCATTCGCCCGCTCAATGATGCTGTCTGGCAGTCCGGCAAGCCGTGCACAATAGATCCCGTAGCTGCTGCTGGCAGCCCCGGCGATCAATTTACGCAGGAAATTAACCTTGTCCCCGCTCTCCTGAACGGCCATGGAGTAATTCGCCAACTTGTCCAAACTCTCTTCCAGATGAGCAAGCTCATGGAAATGAGTTGATACCAGCGCTTTGCACCCAATGATATCATGCACATATTCAATGACGGACTGCGCAATCGCCATTCCCTCACTGGTAGACGTTCCCCGGCCCAATTCATCAATAATAATCAGGCTACGTGGTGTTGCTTTATCCGTCATGACCTGAATGTCGGCCATCTCCACCATAAACGTACTTTGTCCGCCGATGAGATCGTCTGCCGCACCAATCCGTGTGAATATACGATCCATAATCGGTACTTCAGCTTGTCCTGCCGGCACAAAACAGCCGATCTGAGCCAGAATCGAAATCAGCGCCACCTGCCGCATATACGTACTTTTCCCTGCCATATTTGGACCGGTAATCAGCAGAATGCGCGCCTCTTCCTTCTGCATCGCAGTATTGTTGGCGATAAAAGCACCATCTCGCATCACCGCTTCAACTACAGGATGGCGCCCCTGTTCCACAACCAAATCGTAACCATCGGTCAATGTAGGCCGTACGAAATTGCGCTCTGCACTGATGACGGCAAAGGATTGATACACATCAATCTCTGCGACCAGCTCAGCCAGCTTCTGCAGCCTGGCGATCTCCTGATTAAGCCGTTCCCGCAGTTCAGCGAACAAGCCGTACTCAATATCGACCATCTTGTCCTGAGCTTCCAGAATCAGCGTCTCTTTTTCTTTCAGCTCCGGTGTAATATAACGCTCAGCATTCGCAAGCGTTTGTTTCCGTTCGTAACGGCCTTCTGGCAGAGAAGCCAGGTTCGACTTGGTAATTTCAATATAGTACCCAAATACTTTGTTGTAACCAATTTTTAGCGAGCGAATACCAGTCGCTTCACGCTCTCTCGCTTCCAGTTCAGCAATCCACTGCTTGCCATTCACCGAGGCCTCCCGAAGCTCATCCAACCGCTCGTGGTATCCTTCACGAATTAAGCCGCCATCCCGCACCGACACGGGTGGTTCATCAACGATAGCCTGACCAATAGCATCGCGCAGATCACTGCAATCATCCATAATGCTAGCAATGTGCTGTAGCGTCGTGGAAGGCGAATCTGCACAATACTGACGTAGACCCGGAATTTTGTCCAGTGACAGCTTCAGTGCATTCAGATCCCGACCGTTGGCGTTACCGAAGGCAATCCGACCCACCAGGCGTTCAAGATCGTAGATGTCTTTGAGTTCTGCACGCAGATCTTCCCGCAATATAAACTGGTTATACAGCGTATCTACCGCTTCCAGACGTTCATTGATTTTTCCTTTTTGCAGCAAGGGTTTATCCACCCAACGACGCAGCATCCGGGCACCCATCGACGTCTCAGTGCGGTCCAGCAGCCAGAGCAGTGAACCTTTTTTCGAACGCTCACGTACCGTTTCCACCAGTTCCAGGTTGCGCCGAGTAAAGGGGTCCAGAATCATAAAGTGATCTGGCTCATACGTTGAAACCTGTGTCAATTGTCCAAGTGAACGTTTCTGTGTCTCACTTAAATAGGAGAACAGGCGCGCTATACAGGCTTGACGTTCAGGCTCCAGACGTGCCCATACCGCTTCGCCGAATTGCTGACGCACCAAATCTTCCTTGCTCTTCGTCCATGGTGTATACACCACAGGCCGACCGATTGGAGATGCCTGGGTAGCCACCGTATCCAGCAACGCAGCATCCCCCACCAGTTCCGAAGGTTCATAGATCCCGATCTCATCCTTGAGCCACTCTTGGGAGTATGGAACAGAGGTCACGTAAAGCTCCCCTGTGGACAAGTCACAGGCAGCCAGTGCAAGTGTGTTCTGGTTCCCTGTCAGGCAAACCATATAGTTATTGGACTTGTCCCCCAAGGTCTTGCCTTCCATTACCGTTCCGGGTGTTATAACTCGTACAATTTCTCGCCGTACCATGCCTTTGGTTACCGTCGGATCTTCCATCTGCTCGCAGATGGCTACTTTGTATCCTTTTTCAATCAAGCGCTGTATGTAATTGTCAGCCGAATGATAAGGCACACCGCACATCGGGATTTTATCTTCTCCCCCACCTGCGCGTGCTGTTAATGTAATTTCAAGCTCACGAGAAGCATTAACTGCATCCTCAAAGAACAATTCATAGAAATCACCTAATCTAAAAAAAAGAAAAGCGTCCTGCGCTTCGGCCTTCACTTGCAAATATTGTTGAATCATTGGCGTATACTGAGCCATGAGTATCCTCCATCCGTTCCAATGTTGTCAGGAAGAGAAGCTGTCCCGAAAGGAGCAATAAGGCGGTCAGGCACCTTATTCGTGCCACCGCCTCATGTTTCGGCATCCGCCGCTTCCCTCAAAGGTTGCTGTTCCATTTCTTCCATAACGATGATCAAAATCGACTTATTTCTCATTATACCAAAAAAGTGCCCAATCTTCATGAACCTGCGCGAATATTCCAGAGTTTGCGTATATCCCGACTCTCGTCCCATGTCCTGCCCTGTCTTAGCTGGTTAATTAATGGAGCGGCGTAGCGTTCATAACGCTCATAACCATCCATTTGGGTCAGATCATCCAGTAATGCCGGAATATGCGCCTGCATGACCTCACGGTTTCCTTCATAAAAGGCAGTATGAATTGCCGCCTCTCCCAAAGGACGTTGACGCAGCTGATGATAACCTCTCGCGATAAGACCAGCTAGAGCAACAACACCTTTGGCAACCAGAGGAGATACCAGAAAACTGGGTAACGTGCGGTATTCGAATCCTCCGTAAGATTTCAGTCGAAAATCACCCAATGCTCCATAACGTGGACGCCTGCCTGATCCTCGTGGATCCTGAAGAACGGCAAGCGGCAGCGCCAGATAATTGTCAAGTGCACGCAGCAGCTCCCCGTTTAGTGTAACGCCACTGAAATGAACATGTCCGCCGAGTGGCAAGCCGCGCTGGGGCATTCCCCCTGCCTGCCAGATCAGCGAGTGATCACTAATACTACGAGATGCGGCCGCAAAAGCTCTCATCAGATGAGCCAGCAGTTCGCGCGGCTCAGAGCTGGGGGCGGGTCGCAGTTCGGCTACCGGATATATCCGTCGTCCACCGATCGTCACGGAATCACAGCCGGCTACGCCTGTTCGTTCGAGGAATCTGGAGGCGGGCACGATTTTGGATTCTGGCATCTGCACAAGTAGGAATTCGGGGTCCATTCCAAGGATGGGGGCTGCATTACGAAGCCGCTCTTCATCCAGTTCGGACTGAAGCTGTTTCCAGCCTGCACGGTACATGGCAGAGAGATCCGTCATGCCCTTCCATGGCCTTGGGTCAATGGAGATGACAGAACAACCGCTCTTTCCTGACGCTTCCAGTCTTACAGCGCCGTGATCCAGTCCAACCGTATACAATGTTTTGGTGGCAAGCCGTTCAATACGTTTGAATAACGTTGATGCCGCTTCACGATCCAGCACACTTTCTTGCGCTCCACCCATGCCACTGGTGTCCCTACGTTTGATGCGAATCGCTTGCAGACAGCATATCTCCACATCGTAACGTACTCGCAGTCCCAACTCCCGGTCACGCCTGCCCTGCGATGCCAGCACTTCAATCCCGGATCGTTTCAGGCGATCTGCCCGTTCACGAGGGAGCATGCGTTCATATCGGCGCACCGCCTCCTCGGCCTCATCTATCACATTCATCCTGTCCCTCCTCCCAATTCTCGCCCAAAATGAAAAAAGAGGGCTTACGCCCTCTTCACTGCCGCTTGCGGCGCATATGATACCTTAAGTTTATGAATCCAGATCGCTGAGCCTACAGCTCATCGTCAAGCAGGTCGGGATCGAGATCGTCATAATCTCCATCACCACTACCGAAGTCATAATCCTTGTCTTCGTAATCTCCACAGCCATCCGTGCACACTTTCACACAAACTTTGGTCTCGGCGACCAGTTCAACAGCGAATTCCCGTTCTACCCGGATAATTACGCTGCCTCCACCTGCCGACACCGTGGCTTCCACACAGCTCGGTTCCTGCGTTGCATCCGCAGATACCTCTACAGTGGCGGCCCGGTGTTTCGGGTCCAGATAGGACAAAGGCACATGTTCTACATACGACACCGTTTCTTTGGCTACATCCGTCTGTGAATTTTTGTCATAGGAATACCAAATGTTGATATCGTAAGTACCAATAACTTCAATTCCGTCCCCCGCTGATACGGCTTCATATTGGTGGTTGATAATCCAAGCCCCCAAAATACTGGTCGGACCATGTGGCGGAGTCACGGTATGTGTTACGGTAGAGAACTTACGACCTTTCCCGCAGATCGCCTTCGTGATGATCTCTCTACATTGATGTTTATGACTCAATGACATCTTTAAACCTCCTCCATACAATCATTCTTTACAAGTGTATGCAGGGCATCCGTCTAGGGTGACAACTATTTTCTATTATTCATTTGTAGATTGGGACCGGTCCGATACCGGAGACGGAGCTTTGTCCTTCTTGGCTATTTTCAGATACAGCGCGAGTTCCCGGCACAGCTGGAGAATAGCGGAACGAATCTCGAATTCTTCCCTTGTATCCGGCAACTCCATTCGCTTGAATTCTTCTTGCACATCTGCGAGAAGTTTTTCTGTACGTCCGGTATAAGATTCAGTGAGTACATCCTGACTGAGCTGGTCGAACAGCTCTGATACCATTTCCGCATGCGGCATCTTATGATAGATCTGGGATACCAAATGCATCATATGCTGGATGGAATCCAATTGCGTTTTGCGCATATAAAAGTAAACACTCCATCCCTCATTCGGGTGGATGACCTGATTCTCCAATGAACGTTTGGCCGCTTCAATGCCGCCCAGTACAGCCTTGTCGGCTTCGATGAGCTCTTTCCCTGCCCATACTTCATTCGGATTGCGCAGCGTGGCTGCAAACTCCTTGAAGATAACCGAGAATAACTCATCAATTCTTTTGCGAATACGCAGCATCTGCGGGTCCGCAGCCGGCATATAGGCCAGATTGACAACCATCGCTGAACCGAGACCAATCAACAGTAGTCCAATTTGGATCAAAACCACCTGTACGTCCATTTCACCGCCGCTAAATACCCGGAACACCACGACAGAACCCGTCACAATGCCTTCCTTGAACCCGGCTCGAACGATAACCGGAAATGCAATCAGTATGTAGACCGCCAGTACCCAATAATGGAAGCCAAGAAAGTGAAAAAGTACACTTGCAAATAAAAGCCCCACTACGGAAGCGAAAAATCTCGCAGATATGGTGCGAATACTTCTTTTTCGTGTCACATCAACGCCAAGAATGGCTAACAAACCCGCTGATGTTGGTCCGGGCAAGCCGCACCAGTCCGCAATCAGCACGGCCATCAGCGCGGCTATTGCGGTTTTAATTACCCTAAAACCCATCTAACATTCCCTCTCCTCTAAGCTGCAAAATGTAAAAGCTAGCGAGCCATGCCTAACCAGGTGAACGTTTGTCCAATGCCTGACAGCGTGTACTGTCTTATATCATATTCCTAGTATTACACATCCTGCCAAAAACCATTTCTTCTCTAATCAAAAGAATTATTCTGGAAGAACTGCATCTCGCATTTCGCTGCTACACTCATAAACGGGATCAACCGACATGCATATACATGTCGGTCACAATAACGCGCACCGGATGAGGGACGCTGGCAATTTGATTGATGCGACAGAAGCCTCTAGGCCCTCTTCTCCAATCGTCGCATTCATTCCGGACTGCACGGAATATTCGTATTAGTATGGTACTTGATTTTGCGGGTTTGGGCAACGTGACACCTCTTGTGAAATTGTATACATATCATGAAACATTCTCTTTTACACGCATGCTTTGCAAAATCATCTGCGCCCTGCCAGCAACTTGCGTTCTACATATACAACGAGCTGGTACATCGCTGTGGCTACTGCCGCAATAATCAACAGGCTCGATAAAACAAGGGTAAAGTTGAACACTTGAAATCCGTAGATGATTAGATAGCCCAATCCCTGCTTGGCGACCAAAAATTCACCCACAATTACACCGACCCAGGCCATGCCCACGTTTACTTTTAAGGTAGAGACAATGGCAGGAAAGGAAGCGGGCAATACGACTTTGCTGAAAATCTCGGAGCGATCACCACCAAACGTACGGATAACCTTAATATAGTTCTGATCTACTTCATTAAAGCTGTTATACACGACAAGTGTAGTAATAATGACTGTGATAGACAAAGTCGTCATGACAATGGCCGTAAATCCTGCACCAAACATGACGATAAAGATTGGACCCAGCGCTACTTTGGGCATGCTGTTGAACACAACCATATAAGGATCAAGCACTTTGGACAAAAAAGGAGACCACCAGATCAGAACCGCAAGCAGTGTTCCGACGAGTGTCCCCAGCAAAAAGCCGACTGCCGTTTCCCCTACGGTTACCCCAACATGCGCCCATAGTTCTCCACTGACGATGTCCTTCCAGATCTGATTGAAAATTTTGCTGGGATAACTGAACAAAAGCACATCAATCCAGCGCAGCCTTCCCGCCAGTTCCCACAGCAAAAACATAAACACCAACATGGACAGCTGCACCGCCAGCACTTTATGTCGCCATCTGGCAACCTGCTGAATATGACTTTGGTGCAGCTGTCTCATCCAATCATCACGCATTTCCTGCTTCTGGTTCGTCTGATTCACCCGTTCTTCTCACCTCCTCCGGACTGATCCAGTTCACTCCATAACGCCTGAAACAGCTCATTGAACCCTGGCTGCTCCCTCGCGTGAAAAGGCTGTGCGTTCCGCAGATCTTCAGGAATGATAAACTGCTTCCGAATGCGACCCGGATTACGATCAAGCACGATGACGCGGTCACTGACGGCAATAGCTTCCGACAAATCATGGGTAACAAGCACCGAGGTTTTGCCGGATTTCTTCAATGTTTCCGAGACCAGATCCTCCAGCTGCAGCTTGGTTTGATAATCGAGTGCGGAAAAGGGTTCATCCAGCAACAGTATTCCCGGATCCGTAGCTAGTGTACGTACCAAAGCCACCCGTTGCCTCATGCCCCCGGATAACTCGGAAGGATACTGACTTTCGGTGCCAGCTAGACCCATACCTGCCAGCAGCTCACGCGTACGCGCACGACTCTGTTCATTGAGCGCACCTGTCAGTTCAAGTCCGATCAGGGCATTATCCAAAATGGTACGCCATGGAAACAGATAATCCTGTTGCAGCATATAGCCTATCTGGGCAGACGGACCTTCGATGCGTTTTCCTTTAACTTTGACCTCGCCTGCGGTCGGTGTGAGCAGCCCGGCGATGATCGACAGCAATGTCGTTTTACCACATCCACTTGGGCCGACAAGACTAACGAACTCTCCTTGCTCGATCTGAAGATTCAAATTTTCGATAACCAGTGATGCTTCGCGCTCGCTGACATAGACTTGCGAAATCCCTTCCAGTCTAATCACCGTTTCGGATTCAGGCATACATGCTCACGTCCTTTCCTGAATACCTGGTTACTTCGCTGATGCTGCTTGTTGTGCATAGGAATTATCGACAATCGTTTGAGAATCCACACGCTGTTTCAGTTCTCCCGCAGCACTCATGACGTCCAGCAAGTTATTCCATTCGTCCTCATCAATGATTGGATCGGTGGCATATGTGCCCTGTTCCTTGTAACGGTTCACACTGCTTACCAGAATGGCTGGATCAATATCTTTGAAATAAGGCTTGATGACTTCAGCGATCTCTTCAGCGGTGTGGGAATCCACCCATGCTTGTGCTTTGTGCAAGCCGTTAGTGAACTTCTGTACGATGTCTTTGTTGTCATTGATATAGCTTTGTTTGGTCATGAAGACCGTATAAGGCAGATGACCACTTTCCGTTCCGAACGAGGCTACAACCTTGCCGCGACCCTCTTTCTCAAAAATGGACGCCTGAGGTTCAAACAGCTGCACGTAATCCCCCGTACCTGAAGCAAATGCAGAAGCGATGTTGGCAAAATCCACATTTTGGATCAATTCCAGATCATTCTGCGGATCAATGCCATGTTTTTTCAGCGTAAATTCGCCTGCCATTTGAGGCATGCCGCCTTTTCTTTGTCCCAGAAATGTACTCTGTTTCAGTTGAACCCAATTGAAGTTGCCTTCGGGATTGCGGGCAAACAGAAACGTTCCATCCGTCTGTGTAAGCTGGGCAAAGTTAATGACCGGATCTTCTGCGCCTTGTTGATAGACATAAATAGACGTCTCTGCTCCGACCAATGCGATATCTACTGAGCCTGCAAGCAATGCAGCCATCGTTTTGTCTCCGCCAGCCGTCGTCTGAATGTCCACTTCAAGCCCCTGTTCCTTAAAAAAACCTTGGGCCACGGCCACATACTCAGGTGCGTAAAACACAGAACGTGTGACCTCACCAATCGTAATTTTGGTTTCATCCTTATCTTTATTGCAGCTGGTGAGAGCTACTATGATAATGAGCAAAATGACGATGGCCCGGATGAACCAGGGCGTATATTTCATGATATTTCCCTCCTTCACTGGTTTCAGCTGTTCTCTCTACTATGGATATGCTGATGCCCAGCAAAAGGTTAAGAACATTATTTCAGGCGTATGTAACAGCATCCAGTTATAACAGTCCGATTTGGACGTATATGACCTACTACAACTGCTACAAGTACCAATGGAACATAGAAAGGTGACCCCTGTAGGAACAGAGATCACCTTCTTCAAGCAGTATATATCTTATTCAAAAATGTCCGTGACTGAGTGTTCAGTTTAGTTTGCTTTCTCCGATAAACTAATTATTACCCTCTTCGTTTGTATCTCATTCTCGAATAAGCAATGCCATACAGCCCCATAACAAGTAGAATCGTAACCAGAATGTTCAACTCCCAACCACTAGCTAATGGTTGTCCAGACATGATTGAAACAGCTTTATTACTCAGACTACTAGGGAGAATCACATTCAACACAGGATTGGAATAGTTACCAATAATCATGAGGAAGGTAGGAATAATTACGGTAATTGCAGCCGCTTGAATTTGTGTTTTAGCTACTGCACTAGCAGCCACACCCAGACTGACAACGAAAAGGAACCATAATACGTATATTAGTAAAGCTTTGATGTATAGCTCCATATCCACTGGACTATAGTAAATATTTGTGTAATAAACACCAGCATAAGACCCAATAACAACACTTACGATCATGAGCACACTATTTGATAAAAACTTGCTGATTAAATAGTTACCTGTATTTATTGGTTTAGAGAACAAAATGTCCAAAATACCGCTTTGTTCTTCTTTGACAATACATCCCATCAGTAAAATAGCTGCAATTAATAATCCAAATTGGTTTAACTGACCAAAAACACCAGCATAAATTTCATTTCCTGTTGCGATTTGAAAATTGGGGTCGATCATCAATCCATTACTATTCCCAATCATTTCTGGTAATAGTTTCATGGTTAAAGGTTGCATGATTCCAACTCCGATAAAAACGACTGGTAGCCATACAAGTTTGTAATCTCTGATACATTCTGTCCATTCTTTTTTTAATAAGACCAATAAATTACGCAACTGTCCCACCTACTAACGCCATAAAATAATCTTCCAATGAGAATGTACCCACTTCAACTTTGAAGAATTCCACCTTATACTTATTCATACTCTCTAAAACTAAATGATTCCAGCTTTGATCTTCACTCAACGATTCTAAATAAACCGAATGATTCATATCGATTACCTGATCAATGACTTCAAGCCCTTTCAAATAACTGACCCAATTTGGATTAGGTTTTTTTAGTTCTATAGATAGTGAATTTTTAGTATGTTTCTTCTGTAAATCAGCATAATAAAAATCGTCTATTTTTTTCCCATCTTTCAATATACAAAAGCGATTACAGCTTTCCTGGGCGTCACTTAAGATATGTGTTGAAAAGACGACAGTTGTGTCTTCTTTGATCACTTCAATCAAATCTAATACTTCTCTTCGACCAATTGGATCAAGTGCGGAAACCGGTTCATCCAAAATTACAAAACGCGGTTTGTGAATAACAGCTTGAGCAATCCCCAAACGTTGTCTCATTCCTCCAGAAAAACCAGTGACTTTCCTTTTTTCACTACCAACAAGTCCTACAAGTTCCAAAACTTCTGGAATCCGTCGATTGATCTCTTTATTGCTCATTCCAAACAATTGAGAGTTGAATACCAACACCTCTTCAGCTGTCATCCAGTCATAAAAATTAGGGTATTGAGGCAAATAACCAATTAAATGTCGTTGCTTTTCAATTGACTCACCATTTAAGAGAACCTCACCACTGTTTTCTTTTAGAATCCCGGAGACCATTCTAAGGAGGGTCGTTTTTCCAGCACCATTGGGCCCAATGAGTCCAATACAATCTCCTTTATTGATCGTTAACGAAAAGTTATCAACAGCCAGATATTCCTTGAACTTTTTAGTAAGATGGTTTAACTTTACTTCCAATTCATAACTATCGGTGGTTGTTTGCATGTTTCTGCTTCCTCCCGATCATAAAGTATAGAACTGGCCCAAGAAAACTAAATGCTAAAACTACAATTACCCATAAAATAGGAACAGTTCTAGCCTTCCAATTTTTTATTAAATCAATCAAGGCAATCAGTGCAAGTAAACAATGAATGATTAACAATGGCAAGATTAATTTTAATAATTCCAGTGAGATTCCAAATAGGTTTGCTAATTCCTCAGTCATAGATACACACCTCTCTGTTTCTACTTATTTTTTATTTGAATTGATTCTCTGATTCTAGTTCGTTTCAACACAATAAACTTTACCTTTTCACTCATTAGATTTTTGCGATGTCTCTATGAAAGCTTCTAAAATTGTCACCTGATCACAATCATAAATGTCTAATAATTCTATTTCCACATCCATATTTTCTTCAATCCAGGTTTTTATTTTAACAAGTTGAAGAGAATCAGCACCTAAAGCAAACAATGAATCTTCAGAAGACAGGTTCTTAATTTTTAAAACCTCTGCTAACATTTGTCTAAAAGGACTGACGTCCGTGTTACTCTCCTCTGTTTGTCTGTTCTGATTTTGTTCAGATATTCTATCTTCGACAGATTTTTTTAACGCTTTCATATCAATCTTTCCGTTCGTTGTTAATGGGAACTCCGAAAAGCAAATCTGCATGTGAGGTATCTCATAAATTGCAAGATGCTGTAATAGTTCTTTTCTAATTTTTGAACTGTCTAAAGCAATATTACTTTGATAGGCCAGTACCAGTTTTTGTGTTCCTTCTTGTTCCCCCAAAAGAAACATTCTATTTTCCAAGCCAAAATGCTGATGGAAAACGGAAGATATTTCACTTAAACTCACTCTGTATCCGTTAATCTTTACTCTAGAATCCATTCTTCCTGTAAACTTGATGTGCCCATCTTTATCAAATCGGCCTAAATCCCCTGTTAAGTAAAGATAACCTAATTGTTCATGTTCAATAAATGTTTCATTTGTTTTTGATTCATCTCCGATATATCCTAAAGCAACCCCCGCGCCTGCAATTCCAATCTGGCCAACCATATCTGGTTTAGCTAGACCTAACTCTTCATTAAGTATATAAATACGCTGATTATTCATTGGATTCCCATAAGGAATATACGGATAAGTACCCAGATTTTCTTGGGTGATTAAATGTAAAATTGACCAAATGGAACATTCTGTTGCTCCACCTAAACTATATGTTTTACTATTCGGAAAAGTACTTAATACTTTTTTTGAAAGTTCAATTGAGACATAATCCCCACTCATCAAGCAAACCCTGAGATTGTTTCGAGCGGGATCGGATAGTTCTATTTCTTTCAGAAAATAATCGAGCACACTTGGTACAGAATTCCAAATTGTAATATTTTGTTCTTCGATGATATTTTTAATTGCTACAAAATCACGTTGATCTTCTGTAATATACAAAGCTCCTCCAACCAACGCGGCTCCAAAAATATCAAAAACGGATAAGTCGAAATTGAAAGAAGCAAGACAAAGAAAGCGATCATTCTCATTTAATGACAAACGTTCTTTTAAGTCCCGTAACGTATTCATCACCTGGTAATGCGTCTCAACAACACCTTTGGGTAAACCTGTACTACCTGATGTAAAGATGATGTATGCGATTTGATCATCCGATTGAATTTTTGAAAGAAAGGGTACATCAACTTCTTCTTGATGTAGCCAAGTAAGTTGATTGCCATCTAAAAGTAGACGAGCATTTGTTTTAGCTACAATATAATCAGTTCTTTCCTGCGGATAATTTGGGTCAAGGGGAATATAATAGTTTCCTGATTGCAATACGGCAAATATTTGGATCACTGTTTGAATTGACCTTCTTGCAATAATTCCTACTGGCTGATTTTCACAAGTAATTTCTGCTGCCAATTTTGATACGCGATAATAAAGCTCTTGATATGTGATTTCCTGATCTCTATCCATAATCGCAATCTTATCCCCAAAACGCTCACTTGAATTCTTCAATAATTGATCCAATTTGAAATTTTTAAATATTTTCGATGTGTCATTGTATGCAGCAACTAGATCATAAGCCTGGATTCCCATAAGAACCTCCCACTAAAAAGTAATGTTTTCGCCTAGATTGGTTTAGAACCATATTTTTCTGAAAAGGCCGGTGACGGGAACAGGGCTTGGACTCGATTTTCCAAACTCTGGATAATACGTATGATCGCACAGTGGATCTCCACATCTTCCCTTGGGGTTTACCCTCCCATGTCACGCTGGGTCGTTGCCCTTACATTCCTTCGTTCTACCTGCCTAGGGGTGGAGGCCGATTCTCGCTCCTATAGATAACTGATTTTCCTGATCTTCATCGTAAGGAAAATGACGACCAGAACTTCTACTACGAACAAAGCTAAGATACTTGTTGTTCCCAAAAACAGTAGCAGCGCAGCTGACAAAGCAATCAGTCCCATGCTTATTACTGCAGTAATAATCGTCGGCATTCCTTGTTTTACTACGACCATCTCATTTGACCAGTTAAAGTTAGGGAACTTCAAATTGATAAACAGACCTACAGTCGTGATACATACCACACTTATAAACAACAACATCGTATGAACCAGAAAATCCATCCCTCTCAATCCAAGTGCACTCCAACAAGATATTGTTGAAGCGATCAGACCAGGTATAAACAACAAGATATTCAGTAAACCTTTAGCTATGCTCAATTCAGCAACTGAGATAGGCAAACTTTGAATAATCCATACATTTTTTCCTTCGAATGAAAAACTACATGATGTCGTTGTCGTCAACGTCACACAAACTATAAAAATAACATAGTAAATAAATGAACTTGTAATCGTTAAATCAAGAGCTGCAATAGTAAAAGGTGTGAAATTCGGGAGAAGCCCAAATCCTAAGCCTAATGCTACAATCAACAATGCACAAGGAGCCAGAATGGTATTAATAACATAAGTAAATGACGAAAAATATCGGTTGATTTCTTTTTTGAAAAGAGCGGTTAATACAGGGCTAATCTCTAAGGAATAACGTTTAGCCGCAGTCGTTCTCGCTCCCATAAGCAGAACAATCTGATTATATTTTTTAACAATCACCAAACATATTAAGCTGAATAATCCGAGCACTGCGATAAAGAAAATAACTATTTTTAACCACTGGCTTCCATTCAATCCTTCGAGTAAAGAAACATTCAAAAATGAAGTGTTAATTACCCCTGATTTTGAATTGAAAGGTGAATGAGTTATATAAGCATACAGTAACGGAGCGATAAAAAGGAGCAAAGTCAAAACAGCTTCTATTAGTGTATTCTTCACTTTCAACAAGGCAACAAACCATTTAACCAATAATGAAACAACAATACTGCTCCCGATTGCAAGCAAGGGTGTAGCCACAACATAAATCGCTACCACCAATAAATTAATTAATGGGAATGGTTGAAGTAGATACAGAGGAACTTGAGCAACCAATAAAACACTGCCACAAATAACAACTTGTACAAGCACTTGAGAAAATATATTCAGAAGCTTTGCCTGCCACTCTTCAATAGGCAAGACAAAAATTTGATCATGATCTGATCCAACCAGTACATTTTTAACACCTGATAATACAGTCCAAATCCCTAAAACCCAAAACAATAAGGAAGATATGTACGGATTGACCATCTCTAACTGATGATCCATACTCATTTGATAAGGTAGAGTTGCAACATAGCCTAAAACCAGGATAAACGCGGTTAGGTAACCAATATTTGTAATCATCGCATGAGTCTTCGTGGCCACATTCTTATCCCATAGTTTTGACCATTCAAATTGATTTCTTAAGCGTACTCGGATTAATTCCAACGTATGATTATTCATGGGCAGTGACCCTCCTGAACAGTTCGCCCAATGATTCTTGAGATACCAGTTCTTTCATCAGACCGTTGACTTTCACCTCACCTTTATCAATCAACACTACTCGATTACATATTTTCTCAGCGACCTCTAAAACATGAGTAGAGTATATGATTTTTGCTCCTTCAGCTGCCCTATTTTGCAACTCTTTTGTTAAAAAGTAAGAAGCATTGGGATCTAAACCAACGAAAGGCTCATCCAAAACAATGAGATCAGGACTGTGAAGAAAGATTGAAATCAACACCAGGCGCTGCTTCATTCCATGAGAATAGTTTGAAATTAATTGACGCAAACCTTCTTTTAAATCTAACTGCTCAGATAAATAATCAACTTCTTTTTCAAAGGTCTTCTGAGGTACACCGTACATTGATCCAATAAAATTAAGATACTCATATCCGCGTAAATTTTCATAAACATCTGGATTATCTGGTGAGTAACCAATCATCATTTTGAATTTCTTGGGATTTTTTTGTAAATCAACATCATTAAGAATAATCTCACCCTTATCATAAGGATGAATACCCACAATGGATTTTAATGTTGTTGTTTTCCCAGCTCCGTTTGATCCGATAAATGCACAAATATCTCCTGGTTCTATTGTTAAAGACAGATCTTGAATACCTTTTGTTGATCCCTTATAAATCTTTCTTAAGTTTTTTATAGTCAGCATACATGTCCTCCAGGTTTATTTGTAGCAACGAGTGAAAAAACACTAGTTCCTTCACTCGTTCTACAAAGCATTTTTAATGATCTAAAAGCAGTTTCTTCATTAAATCTGGTTGTGCTAAAAGCTGATGAATAAAAAAATGATTTCCTTTAAAGCAAACAAACTTACATTTCCCCAATGTATGATTGTCCCAGATCGTAATCGTTTCTTTGTTTACAAATCCATCATCTTCTCCATACCAAATTTCGAGGTCTGATTTAACTTTTTCTGTCCAGCCGTTCTTGAAATATGTCCTTAAAAAGGTGAAATCCTGATTTAATACCTCTGTATACAAATCCATTAATTCTTGATTAGCCAAAACTTCTTCCAGTGTTCCACCAAGATTTTTAAAATACTGAGTCGCTTCTTTTCTAGTTAAACTTTTCCACAAATCACTTTTTCTTTTAATGCTTGGCGGAAGCTGTGCACTTAAAATCACTTTTTGGGGACGTTGTAACTTTTCTTGTTCTATATAAGCACAAAGTTCATAGGTGATATATGCGCCCATGCTATGACCAAATAGTATATATGGTCGAGCAAAATCAATCGCTTCTATTACTTCTGCTATTACAGATGACATATCAGAAAATGGTTGTGTGTGACGAAATCCTCTTCCGGGCGCTTCATACTTTACTAATTCAATTCCTTCAACTTTCTTTAAGGAATCATAACTACGTAAAGAACCTGCAGCGTAAGGTAAAGCAAGCACTTGAACAGATCCAGCTAGCTGACTAGCATTTTTCCCAAGATATTTTTCAGATACCATTCTACGACCTCATCTGTAATTTTTTCGTTTATATACAGTTCTTCTTGAATTGATTTATCTGGAGAATTTTCAGTAATAACAGAATTCTCTTCAGGTTCATAAAAAACATTCTCCCTGAACAATGGAACCAGTACTTTAATTTGGTTCTCATTTGAATCATATTCTGCTCTCTCTAACCATTCTTCATAAGAAACCAACATAATCTTATGTCCCAATACTTTTTCCAGTATTTTTATACATCTTCCAAACGAAATCATGCAGTTAGAAAAATAATTCACTACTTGGTTATCATTACTTGCCTCTGTACGATTGATAAGTTCTTTCACAATAAAGTCAACAGGTGTCAAATCCGTTTCAAAAGGTAAGAATTCATTGGGACAGCAACCTAATTCGGCGATTGAAACAAGCAACCTCCAGAACAAATCTTGATCTGGAACTGAAAACGTCCGACTATTCCCAGCAATCCGCCCAACTCTGGAAACATGAATACCATCTCTGATCGCACGATAATCCCGCAAATAATACTCGGCAAGTACTTTGCTTTTCACATAGCTGATTGGTGCTAAATCAACATCTTCAATGATATAGTGGTCATGACCAACCACAGACAAAGTAGATACATGATTTACTTTTTTAATACGACCTTTTTGAGCAAATGCCATGACATTGGCCAGCCCTTCTACGTTAACTTCGCAAGCTTCCTTCATAGAGGCCATAAAGTTTACATTGCCAGCACAATGATAAATTGTTGATACTTCAGTCGAAAGCATTTGATAGTCAGGTGGAGTCAAGCCAAACTTTTGTTTGGAAAGATCTCCGTTAAATACATATAATTTTTCCAAGTCCAATAGCTCTCCAACTGGTGTAATCTCTTTTAATTTAGCCAAAAGTCGCTCTGTCGCAATCCATTGATCCTGTCCACGAACAACACAATATACTTCTTTTCCTTGTTTTAACGTTTGATAAACAATTTCACTTCCTAGTAATCCCGTTGCTCCGGTAACTAAAACCACATTATTATCAATCACCGAACCCATATGGACTTCTGGTAATGAAAACAATTCTTCCTTAATACTATTAGTATGCTCCGAGACCAATAATTTCTCTGAATCTTTCAAAAATTGAAGTGTAGGATTTTCAAAAAATTGAAGTACATTCAATTCATAATGGTGATCTTCTCTTAATATGAAAATCATTTTTGATAATTTCAGTGAATCGCCGCCAATTTCAAAGAAATCGTCCTCTTCACTAAAATCGGTATGTCCGAGTACATTCTCCCATACACCTTTTAATTGTTTCAAATCAGTTGGTATTGCCGATTTATTTTGTAATGTAGACAACATCACTTTTTCAACTGCTAATGGTGAGGAAGTTTCTACTCGATCAGACCAGTCAGGTAATGTTGTAACCATTGCATGATCGTTCTCAATCATGATCATAAGTATCGCTTCAATCCATTGACCAATAATCGACACAGAAGTTTCCTGCATAATTTCGGGATGATAAGCTATTTTATAGATCAATTTATCTGCTAAACCAACACTTAAACTTAACAAATAATTTGATTGTTCGTTTGCTTCTATATCTTTAATCTCTTCAACACCAGCATTTGGTTCAGGATAGTTTTCAACGACCAATAACGTTTCATACAATTCATCTTTGGGATCAAGTTTCAATCGTTGGCGCAATCCTCTTACATCTTGAGTTCCCTTATGAAGCTGACTGGTTATTTGCTGCGATTTTTCTTGAATGAAATCTTCAATTCGTTGATCCGAACTTATAGTGAAAATACTGGCAATGGTTTGAATAAATAGACCAACTTTTGACTCAATATTTTCAACCGGACAATTCCTTCCAGAATCAACCATACCAAAAACTACTGTTTCAGTATTAGTCAATCGACATAAGACATAACCCCAGACCGCATTCATAAGATTAGCTGTAGTAATATGCTTTCTTCGTGTATACTGCTCAATCATCTGACTGTGTTCATTAGTCAGGACAAATTGCATTTCTAAATTTTTCACATCTGATGTATTAAACTTCGTTTTATCAGCAAACAATCGTCCCGGTTTCCCGAAATTTCCTAAGTCAATTTCTGATAGATCAACGTTATGCTTCTTATCCAACAACCATCTAACATAGCCTAGATTACTGGTTGAAATATTCTCTTCAACTGATTCTCCCCATAATTCCTTGATAATCAGTCCAACACTCCAGCCGTCGACAATCAAGTGATTAAATAACCACACAACTCTAACTTCCTGTTCGTTAAGCTGGAATAGATACAGGCCATGCAAATATTTACTACCTTCTCCTCGATACAATCGGCTGTCGTTTTCAATTCGTTTTTCTATTGTATCTTTCTGTTTGATGGAAGATTGATCCCTAAGATCATACAAATGATAAGGGAAGGCCTTCAATTCTTTATAGATCAATTGTACAAACTGATCGTCCGAAGTACGATGAATCACCGTTCGCAATGCCTCATACTTTCTTACTACTTGATTGAAACGAGCTGCTAATTCCATAATTGGAACAGTAGTTGTCCATGCAAAGTCATTCATATAACTATCAGAGGTGTCGCTAGAAGAATAGATGATTTCTTCTTGTAATGGGAACAATGGATAAACGGTCTCTACATCAGAGTCTGCCATCAGTTCTTTGTATTCTTTTAAGCTGACGACTGCTTTACCTATAGTTTCAATATACCGATAATACTCCGGTAAAGAATCGTGTATTGTTAACAAATTCAATTGCTCTACTGTTTTTTTATACAGTTCTGTTGATCCATTGATATTAACAATTGATATTGACAAACGTTTCTGGTCACTAATAATATTGAGCATTGCCGGCATTGTTTTCATATTTTCAGGTGCGATATCACCTAGTCCATATTCTTTTTGCATAGCCATGACATCATCACTGAGTGTCACCATATTCAGGAATACAGCTTGATTAGACTGGCTTACGTTAGATTTACTCCACCCAGCAGTCAAAGAAGCATATACCTCTTCACGAGAAGCTTTTTGTTCAATCAAATAAGGGTTAAATTCTGTCATCCATCCTACAGATTGGCTAAGCTCAAACATTTCAAGACTATCCGTGAAACGAGCATTTTTCTCTTGATAAATGACTAAAGGCTCACCAGTAGACTTCAAGATATTTTCAAAGAATATGCTACTGAACAATAACGATAGATTAACGTTTTTTGAATAACTTAAATCAGCTTTTTCCAGTATAAAAACATCGGTTTGATTATTTCCTTGATGCAGTCTATTTTCTTCATTGTTTAATACATTAAATAAGTATGCTTGTTCTCTTTGTCTCTGAATTACATATTCATCAGTTGATAAATCAATGCCAGAGTGTGGCTGACCATTACTTTCCACATATTCTGTTAATTCTTTTTGAATAACTCCCCATGAGTAAACATCGATAAACAGATGATGAACCACCCAGTAAATCTTTGCTTCCCCGTTTTCACAATAAAACGCAAGTTTAGAGGTTGGACCATCAATAATATCCAGTCCTTTTTGTAACTGTTTACAATAAAGATTAAAGGCTGCTTTGGTCTCACATAATTGGATAATTTCAGAAAAATCCAACTCTTCTATAGGAACAATTATAACAGTTGGTTCTCCAGCTTTATTTGAGATCCTTCCTCGTAACATTGGATGTTGGGCATACACGCTTTCAATAGCATCAGCAACATCCATAGTAGAATTATTCAATTTGATAGTCAGTAGATTAGATTGATTCCAGTAATTTTCATTTTCCAGCTGTAAGTGATAGAACCATTGCTGAACAGGAGTGATCGGGAATTCTGCTAACTGTGCTCCTGTACCAACAATTCTGTTGTTCTCTTCAAGTCGTCCAAGATATTTTGCTATCCCTTGAATATTTTGATATTTCATTATTTCTTTAATTGACAATTGAATCTTCTTCTCACGCAATTTAGATACAATCTGGATACTCTTAATCGAGTCGCCGCCAAGATCATAATAATTAGCCAACACACTGATTTTATCCATTTGAAAAACTTGCTTCCAAACACTTAGCAGCAACTCTTCCAACTCATTGGTTGCAGAAACAATCTGACCGGCTACTTTATTAAAAGCTGGAATCGGCAATTCAGCAGTGTTGATTTTTCCATTCACCGTCAATTTAAATTCTGCCATTTGAACAATCGCATCAGGGACCATGTAAGTCGGTAAAAATTCATTTAAGAACTCATTTAACTCTTCTTCTGAATATAAGGCATCTTTTTCAATGGTTACATAAAGCACAATTTTGTTCTGAACCGTTTGTCCCTCACTGATAAGTTTGGTATAAGCTTCCTTTATGGATACATACTGCAAAGCTCTTTCACTAATCTCTGAAAGTTCTACTCGATGACCACGGATTTTCACCTGATTATCATTTCTTCCGATATAATGCAAATTTCCATATTCATCAAAAAAACCGAGATCACCTGTCCGATAGAGCGTTTCACCAAATTCATGTAAATATTTTGGTGCAGGCAAAAGTCGATTGTGGTTATCGGCAGCTGCCAGATAGGATTCTGTAACAGATGGACCAATAACACTGATCTCTCCTTTGCTTCCTGGTGCCAAAGTATTCATTGAGTTATCCGTGATTACTACACAAGAATTGGATACTGGTTTACCAACATTTAACTCTTGATTTTTATCGGTAAAGGAAACACAAATTGTTGCTTCTGTTGGTCCGTAACCGTTTAATACACGGACATGATGAGATAGCGTTTTATTGTTTCTAAACTTATCACCTCCGCTTATAATTAGTTGCAGCGAATCACAGGAAGTAAAATCTATAACATTGAAAAGAGTTGGTGTAATAATCATAAAATTGATATTATGTTTTCTAATATAATCTGATAAAAATTGATGCTCCTCATTGAAAATACATAACGTATTTCCTGATACAACTGTAGCGATCAGATCCATAATGCTGGCATCAAAAGAAATTGAGGATAAGAATATCGTTCTCCAGTTTTGCTCTATCTTATAGTCTTCAGCAAACGTTGCTGCAAAATTTGCTAAATTCCGATGAGAGATTTGCACTCCTTTAGGTTTTCCAGTTGTTCCTGAAGTAAACAGGATATAGACGAGATCTTTAATCTTATTCTCTATTCTAATTTCAGATATAATGAAATGTTCTTTAGTGAACATCTGGTCCACCAAACAACCATTCTGTATCTTACCTGTAAGAGTCTTATCAGCATAAAAAACAAGATTGGGCTGAACTTCTTCAACAATTTGTGCCAACCGAGCCTGTGAATGTTTCGTATCAATTGGAATATAGACAAATTCATGCAGCAAACAGGTGTAAAACAATAACACTTGTTGCCAACATCGCTGACCAAAAAAGACTAATTTATCACCTTTTCTCAAACCTGAGATCCTAAGTTTGTCCGCAAGAGAATTAATTTGTACATATAACTGTGCATAAGTAATTGACTGTTCTCCATCAATGATTGCCAACCGATGGTTGTCTGGTGAAATAGCTGTTAGATAACTTGCTAAAGATTGCTCTCGGATCGTAAAGGTTGGGTTCAATTGATGAACCAAATCAATGCTTTGCTTGTCTAAATAAATTGGAAGTTCTTCTGGAGAACGATCCAGCGCATCTAATCCCCGAACCAACCATTGAATAAAAGTTTCCATTAAATTCCTAATCTGTTTTTCTGTAAATAGTCCTGTACTATACTCTACTTGAAGGAATGAACTTTCCTGCGCTTCATAAAAAGTTGCCGTTATTGGGAATTGTGCTGATTTATGCTCATCAGCAATGATTGAAACATCTTTGATTGCATCTTTATTTCCTGCCAAAACCTCCTGATAATTCAATACAGTCTGAATAAAAGACAAACCATCGCTAGAATTATTAGTTCCCATTAGCTTTTCTAAATCATAATATTCAACAGAAGCATGATCAATTACTTCAAAGAGAGAAAATTTATTTCCAGTCAAAATATCTTCGAATTTCTTCTTATTAGTCCTTTTGCTTGCGTATGGTAAAAATGATAGATACATTCCATATACATTCTGAAAATCATTCGGTCTTATAGAAACCGGTGTCCCAACAATGATACTGTTTTGATTGTAATAAGCCATTAAAAACTGTGAATAAAAAGTTAATGCCAATATATATTTGGAGACTTTCTTTTCTTTAGAAATAAAATTCAGCTTATCTATAACATTTATACTCAATGGAATATTCACCATACTACCCTGGTGATCGAAATAAAAGTCGACTGCTTTAGGAAAGTCAATATTGGGTTGAGCATCACTTAAAGCTTGTTTCCAAAAGTCAAAATTTTTATGATGATCTTCTTCATGATATTGGTTCAAATAGTCGAAATAATCAACTTCAGTTGAGGTTAATTCGTTTTGGCCCATCAATTCATTTAATAGAATTTCCATGGAAGATCCATCTGCAATGATATGATGCGTAAGTAGTATCAGCCAAACCGAGTTTTGATAATAAATCATTGTCAGCCGAACTAAGGATTCATCAATATCTGTCAAATCAAAAGAATAGTTAAACTCCTCCTTAAGCATTTTTTCAAGTTCCGCAACAGTGGTTACGTGATATTCATAGATTGGAGTCTGTAATTTCTCTTTATTAAACCATCCCAAAATACCATCATGATCCTCTTGCACATAACTTTGAAACACTTTATTCTTTATAAAAATCTCTGAAAAACGCTGTTTTACTTGCTCTGTATTAATTGACTCTTTCTTGAATTCATTCACAAAAGGAATATTATACATTGATAAATCAGGGTTTTCGGTTTGAAAATAATACATAGATTTTTGCATTCCCGTTACTTTAGCCAGTCGTTTAGCAGAATCTTTTTCTGTACTCACCTTTTGGTTCAGATCGACCGGCTGCTCATCAAACACTTCATTGTAGAGCTGCATTAACTGTTCAACATTCTCAGATTCAATAAATTGACGTAAGGAAACCTCTTTATTTAATACTTTGTTTAACTCATGGTTTAGTCTGACAGCAGTTAATGAATCAATGCCATATTCAAACAATTCCGTTTTCAATGTTAATTTTTCAAATGAAACATACTTTGAGAACACTTTTTCAAACTGTTTCAGTACATCCGAATTCAATTGAATATCTCTGGAAGCCGACCTCGCTTCAGCAATTCCTGATAACAAACGACGCTTATCTACTTTTCCATTGATCGTTAGCGGAATGGTCTCCACTTTATGAAAGTGCTTTGGCAACATATACGATGCTAGCTTGTCTAATACAAGCCGTACAATGCTTTTTTCATCGATAGTCCCTACATAAAAAGCTTCAATTTCCTTATTTTGGTCGCCAGAACCAGTCAAAACAACAGCTGCCTGCTCTACCTCATCCAATTGCGCCAATGTATACTCGATTTCTCCCAACTCAATACGAAAACCACGAAGCTTAATTTGATCATCTTTTCGCCCTACGTAATGGAGGTTTTCCCCATCGTAATAAACGATATCACCTGTACGATAAGCAGTTGTCATTTTTTTATCCATTGGCATTTCAATAAATGCTTGTCCCGTTAATTCCTTATTATTATGGTATCCATTTGTTAGTCCACTACCGCTAATAATTAGCTCTCCTGCAACACCTAAAGGTACGAGGACATTATTTTCATTAACTACCACGGCAGTTGAATTTCCGAGGAGTTGTCCAATGGGAAGCGGCTTAGCTGGATCAAAGTCTTCTGGTATTTCAAAAGTTGTGGTAAACGTTGTATTCTCCGTAGGACCATAACCGTTAAAAAACTTGGTCTTTGGTGCAACAGACATCGCCTTTTTAATATGGGTTGGAGAAACAACTTCTCCCCCTACATATACCTTTTTTAAATTGCTTAGTAGTGAAAAATCCTGATCTGTAAACGTATTGAATAACCCTGAAGTTAGCCACGCAGTAGTAATTCTCCGTTTTAAAACACTTTTGTTCCAATTGGAAATATCAAAAACTGGATCTGGGATAATTGTCACTGAAGCACCATTTAACAACGGCAACCACACTTCGAAAATACTTGCATCAAATGCCATTGAAGCTGCTTGAGCAAAATTTTCTGTTAATTGAACTTCATAAAATCCGTTATCAACTGCAAATGAAAAGATATTTTGGGCAGTCATTTCAATCCCTTTAGGCTTTCCAGAAGAGCCGGATGTATAAATCAACTGACAAAATTCAGGTTGAGAAAATCTACGCTTTAAATACTTAATGTCGTTACCTTTTGAATTAAACAATTCAGATGTATCCAGCTGTATAATGGATGGAAAAACAGTTAAATCTAAAGATGCTGTCTCTCCATTTTTCAAAACAACACCCACATTTGCATCTTCAACGATATATTCCAGTCTATCCTGATTATTCTTATCATCCAGATAAATATAAGGAATCCCCAGATATTGAAGAGCGACCATCAACATAATTGATCTTCCAGACCGTGGTAAATAAATCCCCGCACTTTCCCCAGATTTGATGGGTAATGAATGTAATGTGTCAATTAGAATAGATGTTGTATGACACAATTCTTCATAACTAATTTCTTTATCTCCATCATAAATAGCCGTTTTTTTAGGATGAAATTTCGATAAACTGGATAAACGATCGTAAAATGTAAATTCTGCTGGTAGAGAAGTCTTTTTCCCGTGAACAATACTTAATGGAACTTGACTAAACATAGAGCTTACTGTGTTATTACCATGAGAGGTCACTATTATTTCCATCCAGTGATTGATTCGTTGCAAAATAGTCTCTGCCTGTTCCTGATCAATTACTTCTGTAGAAAACATCAACTTCATGCTTACCAAATCACCTAAAATGCCTGCTGAAAAAGTCAAATCACTTGTAGACATTTCCGAACCCCTGATGATCTCAAAACGAAGATTTTTTTCAGTTGATGGGTAGTTTTCAAAAACAAAAGTGGAATTAGAATAAGAATCTGATGTTGATAACCCCATTACTTTTCTTCCTTGGCTTGCCGCAAATGAGTCATAGGCTTTGATTTCAATGTCATCTGATTTTATTTTTTTCAGTAGTTCTTCAAATGTTTGCTCAAATGAGATTGAAACACGCTTAGGATGATTCTCAATCATGATTCCAACCACTTTTTCTAAATCCACCACTGCAGTTTTGGATCGCCCAGAATCAATAACTTCAAACATGATTTCTTCCTTACCAGAATAGATACTGAGTAAACAAGCCCATAAAGCTTGAAAAAAAACAGCTGGTGATACCTGTTGCTTTTTGCAGTACTCCATTACTGCGGCTCTTTCAACTGTGGCTTCTTTCAAAACTTCACTGTATGGCTTGGAAGTGCTTGCTCTAGCTATCTTTGGGAAAGCAAAACCTTCATAGTTCAAAAGATAGTTTGTCCAAAATTCCTGCTTATCCGGTTTCTCATTTGTGAGTTTCCATGCTACATATTCACTATATAATGTGTCACTTTCATCAAAAAGTTGTTCACCTCTCTGTAGACAGTCATACACTCTGTCCACTTCTTGTAAGGTCAATGACATGCTCCATCCGTCTAGTAAAATATGATGGAATGTCCAAATCAGATACGCTCCTTCTTCTGTAGTCACTTGAGTGAATTTCATCAAAGGATAACCCGTCAAAACGATTTCCTTTTCCTGCTCTGCTCTTTCTTTTAATTCTTTTTGAAGCCAGCTTTGTTTTTTCCAGATCAGTTCTCCCTCATTTAAAACGATTTGTACATCATCTTTTAAATCACCGAACACAAATTTTGTTTTGAATATTTCGTACTTATTAACAACATGTTCCCAAGCTTTTTTATAGTTAACCAAATGATCATAACTTAATTTGACAATGGCCTGACTTACATATACTTCATCTTCCGAATGTAATTCACATTCATAAGCGATACCTCGTTGCATTTCGGACATTGGATAGGCAGCTACAATTTTCATTACGGTTCACCTCACTTAAACTTTCTATATAAACAAACTATTTAGCTCTATTAAAGTATTGGTCGAAATCCCAAAAACATTTTTCTTATTCTCTTTAGTCAGTTGTTGAATAGATTCTTCCAGTGCAGTCATGATCTGTTTAACCAAGTTGCAGTTTTTTTCTTTTGTCAAAAACACACAAGTTAACGTTTCTCCCTGTTTACCAACATTCAAAGCAAGTTCATCAAAAAAATCCAACCCATTGATATCAGGAACTTCATTTAACAATGACAAATCAATTTCTTCAGGCAGATCACCTAAATAGTTATAGGAAATATTAGGCGTTACATAACTTTCATTCAAAAATTGATAATCAAACCCTTTCATAAAAATTTTCTCTACTTCAAACTGATTCATTGATACAAATTCATGTAGATTATCTAAGTCAACAACTTTTACAGGATGTATTGAAGTAAACCAGCCAACGGTTTGATTTAATTGAACATCTTCTGGATGTACGGTACGACCATTCAACTCTCTAGCTAGCCATATGCTAGGTCGATCCAACACTTGACAGAGACCTTTCCCAAATAATAAAAAGATTAATAAATCGAGCCCTATTTTTTTCTCTTTCGCAAAATCTTTAAGGATTTCTGTCAGTTCTTCATCGATTTCTTCGATAAACGTTTCAAATAATTCTTTGCCTGGTTCAGTAATAAAACCATTTGTCAAATCACTATCTTCTGGAAGATATTCCTGCCAATTTTGGATTACTTCTTCTGACAGCTTCATATTTCTTAAATAATCAGCCCAGTCTTTGATACTAGTCGTTTTCTCAGTTAGTTTAAGCGGCTGCTCTTGTTCGATAAGTTCCAAACCGTACAAAAGGTCATTTTTCAGAATCAACCAACTGACATTATCACAAATCAAATGGTGCAACACCCAAACTACTACAAAACTGTTTTTAGAAATTTGAAAGAAGCCAATTCGGGATAAACTACCTTCTTGGATAGCTATTTCTTCATGAAAACCTGCCTGAACAGAACGAATCCACTGATTACGTTCGTTCTCTGAGAAGTTCTTGGAAACTTCATAAAATGAAAACTCCTGATCGATATCTTCTTTTCGATTCTCTCTAATTACATTTATATACTGGTGTTCTTTTAATAGAAATTGACTACGCAGATTATCATGCTTTAATCTGATTTGTTCATACACTGTTAACAGCTGTTCTTTCGTATAATCCCCTGTAATGGTAAATCTCTCAGACTGATTCCAATGATTGATATTTGAGAACGAATGGCTAAAGAACCATTTCTGAATAGGGAGTAAATCAACTTCACCTACAACTGGCTCTTGATTAAAATCCCGCTGCTTTGTCCGAACTTTTTCGCATAACTCTTGAATGTTTTGGCATTTTATAATATCCAGAGAAGAAATGTTTAAACTTTCTTTTTGAAGTTCATTTGCTATTTGAATACTTTGAATAGAGTCGCCTCCTTCTGCAAAGAAATTCGACTGCAAACTAAACGTATCATTCTTCAAAATCTTTTGAAAAACTTTTAAAATAGTTACTTCCAACAGATCATGATTAACTTCTTCCTCTACTTTAGAAAATATGTCAGAATCATTCGTAGTAATCAATTTTGATAATTGTTCAAAATCTGTTTTTCCGTTAATAGTTACAGGAATCGCATCTAGTTGCAGAATATAACTTGGAATCATGTAAGAGGGCAAATACTCCTGAAACAGCTTTTCTAACCTTTGGGTTGCTGCTGTTCCAATATAAAAGGTTGCTAGATCATTATTTTCAACTATGGTCACGGCATTGAATACAGTACCTAATGACATTGCTAACTGAGAGACTTCTTCTGGATCAACTCGATTCCCTCGAATTTTCACAAGGTTTTGTTTTCTTGACACAAAATGAATATCCCATTTTTCATCTAAATAACCAATATCTCCTGTTCGATAAAACAAATAGTCTATATCTTCAATACAAATAGTTTGAAACGACATAGGTAAATCAGAATCTAAATAGCTTGAAAACATAGATTGACCAGTAATACAAATTTCTCCTGTTACTCCATGAGGAACTAGCTCTCCCCGGTTATTCAGCAAAGCGACTCCAGAATTCTCCAATGGTCGCCCAATATTCGTTGGCTCAGCACTGCCATTCATTTTTTTAACCGACGTAATAATGGTACCTTCGCTTGGACCGTAGGCATTATAGACAACTGTATGGTTAGGAATTGTTTTATTTTTACGATAAGCCGAACCGCCAACAAGGATGCACTTTAAACTGTGACATTCAGAAAAATCTAATACAGAATAGTAATCTGGCGTTAGTAAGTAATGCGTAACACCAGCCTTTTGAATAAATTGTGGAAAATGTTCATAGCCCATAGAGGAATCAAAAATAGCTAATTGAGCACCACTATGAAATGCCAAAGTCATTTCAAATAAGCTAGCATCAAACGAAAAACTGGCAACTTGAGCAACAATATCCGTACTCATAACATTAAATTTTTTATACTGTGCAACTAAACTACTCAAGTTTTTATAAGAGATTGGCACACCCTTAGGTTTACCTGTAGATCCCGATGTAAAAATCACATAGGATATTCCGTCTAAATACTTGGTAGTATCATTTACTGAAACCTTTACTTCTTTCATTGCCAATGAGGCCAGCTCCGTATCATCGGTCAATCTCAGGTGGTTATCCTGACTCAAATCTAACCAATCAGAGATCACGATCATAGGGTTAGCTTCAATAATTATCTGTTTAATTCTTTTAACCGGCATTTCACTTGAAATCGGAATGTAACACCCATGATTTTTTTGGATACAGTAGAAAAGAATACTCCCAATCAATTTATTTTTTGTGCAGACAACAAATTTTGCTCCAATTCTTATACGATGCTTATGTAAAAATTGCTTAAATTGTTTTAAATAGTTTTCTAACACATTAAAAGTAACAAGCTTATCCTTATATAAAATCGTCTGATGTTGCGATTTATAGTTAGTAAACAGTTCTTCTGACTCCACCTGATGAGATTTCTGAGATAAAGCAATCTGTCCTAGCGACAAAATTTCAGTATTTTGCGATTTGCTCAATAAAGAGTATTCGTTGATTTTTGCATGGGGCATTTCAATAACCGAATGAATAAATACTTGAAATGACTTGTGGATCTCTTCTAAAAACCATTTTGGATAAAATGAACATTCATGATTGGTTTCAAAATAAACTTTTCCTTGTTTTAAGATAAGATTGGATAGCCACGGATATTCTGATTCTGTAGAGCTTTCTCTGACTAGTGCAACCCAACTATCTTCTGATTCCTGTTGTAAATCAAAAATCGTTTTTAACAGTGCTTCTTTCCCATGTTTATATTTTCCATCCAGTTTCTTTTGGATTTCTGTAGCCGAAATGCTACTATTCATGATTAGATCTAACACTGTTGTTTGCGTCAATTGTTGGACATGACTACCTGTCTGCTCAAATTCAAGCGGAACCAATAAAGGTAATACATTTGCCATAAATGCAAATGTATTTTCTTCTGCTTCATTTTTTCGTGTAGTTATTGGTAAACCAATAGCATAATTTTCTTTGCCGAAAAAACGACTAAGAAACATACGATAAATTCCTAAACCAGAAGTAAATACACTATTGCCGACTTGAGAAGCATAACTTTCCAACTGGCTGACTGATAACTGAAGATCAGTTCGCAAGATGCTACGTGATTTACCGGAGACTCTTTTATGAGCCTCCAGTGGGGTCATAAGCTGATCTAAATAGGTATCCCAATAAGCTGAAACATCTTCTGGAGTATTTCGATCACCTTCTAAATAGTGCTGATAAAGTTCCTTATCTTTTTTTAGATGTTGACCAGCAAGTAAGCCTCTAAACTCTCTTTCAAATAATTCAACAGAATGACCATCCGAAATAATGTGATGGAATTTACAGGCCAAAATCTGACATTTTCCCCCTATAAACAACTTATACATTGTTAACGTTTTTTCTAAGGATAGAGGTTTGTCCAAAAAGCTTCTTAACGCATCCTGCATGTTCGTATCAGTCACGATTTCTTTCACTAACCGCGATGGCCGAAATCCATGGATTTTTTGCATGGGGTGGACATCGCCTATGATTTCTGCCCGCAAAGCAGCATTGTATTCAATTACAGAATTCAAGGCTTGTTCTATCTCATTTCCTGAAATCTCAGAATTAATTTCAATCAATAGAGGAATTTCATATTCACTATTTTCTTTGTAAAGTTGAATTCGACTCCAAATACCTAGTTGTAGAGGACTTAATCCAACTACCTTACCCATCATTTGTTTTCCTCCTCAATCTCTTTGATAAACGATCCAAAGCTTTTGGCTTTGAATAACTGCTGAATCGTTGCACTTTTTTCTGTTTTTTCATTAATTTTTCTAATTACCTGAATCGCAGTTAGTGAATTACCACCCAATTCAAAGAAATTATCTTCTTCAGATATATAAGAAAGCGCTAATACCTCTTGCCAAATCCCCATAACATCGCAGAAAAGCTGGCTTTTATTTACTGTATCCTTTATTCGATCTTCAATTTTGACTTTGAGCAGATCATGCAATGCCCGATGATCGATTTTTCCATTTGCAAGAAGTGGGAATTGAGCAGTCTTCCTGATGATCGAAGGAACCATATAACTTGGCAGCAATTTGTTCAATTCATGTGTGACAAGCTCTTCTGGCTTTTCACCGATATAAGCTAATAAGAGCGTCGTTGTTTCATCATTAATCAATAGTTGGAAATTATTAATTCCAGGAACCCTAGCAATGGACTGTTCTATCTCATTAAGTTCTACACGGTATCCTCTAAGCTTCACTTGTCGATCTTTTCTTCCGATATAATGGATTAACTGAGTTCTTGAAATATAACAAATATCACCTGTATAGTACCGGTTTTTTTCGACAGTATTTTCATTGAAATCAAATACCTTATTGGTCAATGCTCTATCTGTATAACCAGCAGAAACCATTGAGCCTTCCAGAACTAACTCTCCAGGCATTCCTAAAGGTAAAGCTATGCCACTTTTTGAAATACAGTAGCCATTCAACTGATTAAGCGTCTGTCCGATTGAGTAGACTTGATCAAGTGTTCTCATTGTAGAATCTATCTTGAACATACTGGCAACAATCGTTGTTTCTGTCGGGCCATATAAATTATAGATTAAGACTTTTTCTGGAATATGTTTTATATCAGAGTATCTAAGTTTTTCTCCACCGATCATAATCGTTTTTAGTGACGGAACATCGTTTAACTCCAGCACTCTGATTAATGATGGTGTAATTGTGATAGCTGTAATATTCTCATCTCGTAACACTTTTTCCATTTCCACACCATAAAGTCGCTTATCTGGAATATAAATAGAAGCACCTGTATATAACGGTAGTAAAATATCCATGATTGAAGGATCAAATGTCATTGAAATATTCTGATACAGAACATCTGAACTATTTACTAAATTAACCTCCAACATTGCTTCTAATGCATTTTGGATATTTATTTTCGTAGCAATTACACCTTTAGGCTTTCCAGTAGTCCCAGAAGTGTAGATAATATAAGCAAAACTATTATTCCTCTGGGGTGAACATAATCTAGTGAATGCCCCTTCTTCTGTAAACATGCACGTTGCAGAAGAATTTTCAATAATATACTGGATACGCTCTGTATTAAATTCTTTTGATACTGGGACATATACAGCCCCTGAAATAAAGCAAGCTAGCGCGTAAATCGTTTTTTTCAACCGGTCCTCAGTAAGAACAACTACAGTATCATCGTTTGAGAGTCCTGTTGTCTGAATCAACTGCACAACAAGTGTCAAAGTTTCTCTATAAGTCATGTTCCGATTTGAACTGCGAATATAGGTTCGTTTTGAATACCGCTTAAGATGACTTTCAATTTCTTTTGAAAACTCTTTTTGGGAGCTACTCTGTGCTTTTACTGGAGGATAAATTTCTAAATTCCCGTGCAACTTCGAAATAATTTCAGGATACCCACCTTGGCCTTGAAGTAGGTAAGCAATCTGTTCTATTAATAAAGTTGCACTTTTAAGCATATCCTCACTAAAATAATTCGTTTTAGCATGCAGCTCATAATCAATCCGATCATCTGCTTCCGTAACAGATAAAGCTAGAGGAAATTCTATTTGCTCTCTACCTTGAAAGTTCTGCATAGAAAATTTCCCTGAATTTGTATAAATCGGATAGTTTTCAAAAACATAACCAATCTGTATTTCGGGACTCTCCGCAAAATATTCAGCCAAATCCAGCCATGAAATCCGGTCAAATTCTTGAATCCTTAACGTATTCTCCCGAACTTGATCAATCAGCTCCTCTACATCAGTCACACAATCAAGCTTCTTGATTCTAAATGGCAAAGTTGATATAAACATGCCTATAGTTTCAAAATCCTTTTCTTTGAATGAATTTCTTCCTGAATTGGTTACTCCAAACAACACATCCTCTTTTCCAAAAAGCTGTGAGATCGTAATAGACCAAACTAACAGAAAGAACTGGTTCATGGTCAATCTGTTTTTCTTCAAATAATCATAAACACCTGTTAACCCATGTATTGATTTCCTGACAACTGTATTATTCTTTTCACTCGTATTTCTCATATCTAGTAATTCAACTGGAGAATAATCAGCCAGAACCTGCCACCAATTTTCTAAATTCAAATATTTTTTCTCATTCTCAATATTTTTTTTCAATAAACTATATCTTTCTATTGAATTTATAGTTAGAGAAGGATTTTCATAAAATTCCGATAATCGATTAAATAAATAACTCATACTCCAGCCATCCAAAATTAAATGATGGTTCTCAAAAATCAGTACATACCCATCATTCATCTTCATGAGATGAAAGCGAAATAATGGACCCTTTAAACTATTAAATGGGATGAATCTTTGGCTTTCCAGATACTTAGCGACACGTTCATTTCCTTCTCTTACTGGAATGTTGGACCAATCCAAAACTTGAATGGCACTACATGAAAGTATCTCTGTTATACTTCGGATAATCTGAACAGCTTCTCCCTCAATCATCATAAATGAACTTCTTAACGCCTCACTGGAGGCTACCAGTTTAGATATAGCCTGTTGCAATCGATTAATATCTAATTCATCTACAGAAATTTGCCATTGAATCACATAATCACCTGAATCAGGATGTTTGATGTTTTGCAACAGCATTCCTTTTTGCAAAGAACAAGCCGGTAAAAATACTGGATGCTGTTCCTCAACAAACTCTTTAATAAGCATTTTAAATGTTGTTACCATCTTTGTGATTGTCTCAGAGCCATAGCTCTTAGAATCATAAGAGATCCTTACTTCTAATTGACCATCTGAAATTATTGGAACAATCGATAAATGATAAATGGAATTAGTATCAACGCCAAAATCATCCGCTCTAAAAAGTGAAATAATATCAAAGTCTTTGTAATTATTGGAATTAAATTCTCCCATATAATTAAAAGTCCAGTCAGAAAAGAAGTTTAAAGGCTTCAACATTGGATAATCCAATCCCTTATTAGGAATTGACAGTAGTTGAGTATGCAGCTTTGCAATCGTATGATCCACTTCTGTTTCTTTAGAAACGCTAAATGGATAAATACTAGTAAACCATCCGATTGCTGTAGAAAAACCTGACTGGTCAACAGGTCTTCCGTGCCCTTCCATCTGAACGGTAAATGTTTTCTTCTCTTTATAAACATCTGTCAATGCATGAACCGTTATACCAAGAAGTGCGGCCTCAACATCATTATAGAATTTGTTATGTATGATCTCTTTGAATTTTTGGGTCTCCGCTTTTGTAAATGTACAGCTTTCCTCTCTTAAATCCCCAACAGCACCAAACAAATCAATTTTCCTGCTTACATTACAATCATTCCAATAGCGTTTACTATGTTCAGATACTTCATAAGTGTCGAGGTAGTTAATCCATTGATTAAACGTTCTAGTCTCAATAGCTTCTTCACGTCCATTCAACTTATACGAGAGTTTATTCAATATATTTCTCCATGAAACACCATCAATAATCAAATGATGAGCAACCAAATGAACACAGATTTCCGAACCTGTCTGAATAATTGAAAACTGATAATTCTTTTCTTCTATTCTTAGGTTCTTTTGTTGTTCAGCAATAATTGCTTCGACAGCGACATTATCTTCTGCTTCAAACCACTCAATAAAGTAATTTTGTTGCTCGAGTTGAATAATTTGCCGCCATTCACCCTGTACTTCTCTAAACACAGAATGAAAAATGATATACTCATCAATAAGTTGTTTCAAAGCGCTTATTATCGTTTTTGTTGAAATATCTGCTGATAATTTGATTACAACCGATTGATTCCATTGAGATGGAGCTTCAGGTTGAGAATCAAAAAACCACTCTTGTATCGGAGAAAGTTTATTTTCCTTCCATATGGTTAAAACAGGCTCTTCGGCTTCTTCTTTTTGTTGTTTTGTTAAATAGTCAGCCAATGCTTGAATCGTCTGATAACTAAAAAGATCAGACACTGAAACTTGCAAACCTGCGGACTGTATACTAGCACATATTTGCATAGAAACAATCGAATCAATTCCTAGTTCATAAAAATTATCTGTGTTACTTAATTTTTGAGTACCCATGATTTCTTCAATAGATCGCCCTATAATTGTCTCAATAGGTGACCACTCTTTTATTTCTACAACGGTTGATACTTGATTGCCTAATATCTCAATCGATTCTTTATCTAACTTCCCATTAACCGTCAAACGTATTTGCGCTACCTGAACAATCTCATTTGGAACCATATACGCTGGTAATACGTCATCTATTTCTTTCCTTAACAATTCTCTTTCACAGATACCTTCATAATAAAGAGTCAACTTTCGCTTTAGTCCATCTTTTGTGAAAGACACAACACATTTATGAACGCCCTCTATTTGTAATACTTTTGCTTCAATTTCAGAAAGTTCCACTCTGAATCCCCGGATTTTAACTTGTCGATCTTTCCTAGATTTATAGTGTAAATAATTATCCAAACCAATCTTTCCAATATCTCCAGTTTTATAAAACATTTGGGGTCCACGATCTGTATTCAAAACAACTAATTTTTCAGAAGTTAATTCTGGTTGTCTAAAATAACCGTCCATCAGACTCTTACCGGAAATTACAACTTCCCCCAAACAATTTACTGGTAACAATTGCCCGCCAGAGCCTAAAACCCCAATTCTCACATTATTCAGCGGAAGACCCAAAGCGATCGTATCATTGGGAATCAGTGTTATTGGGTATACGGTAGTAAACGTAGTGTTTTCTGTTGGTCCATAACAATTGTATATCATCGTTTTATCCAATAATTTTTGTGCCCTCTTCACATACTTAACAGAAGCCGCTTCGCCGCCGATAAAAATTTTATTTGCATTAGTAAAATTCCTTATTACACCATTCTCTACAAATGAATTGAATAATGATGTTGTTAAAAAAGATATCGTTGGTTTATACTTTTCGCTATTAAAATCCCAGTTATTCTTATCTGTGATAGGATCTGGGATAATATAAATGCATGCGCCGTTTAATATTGGGAGCCATACTTCAAAATACCAGGCATCAAAAGTAAATGAACTAGATTGCGAAAAAATATCCGATTCTGTAAAACCCAAGTTCTTAAAATTCGAGCTGAAATTCAATATATTCTCATGGGTGATTTTCACACCCTTTGGATTACCAGTTGTACCCGACGTATAAATGATTGCGAATTGTTTGGAAGGAGTAAATTCTATATTCTGATAAGAGGTCAGTTCTTTTTTTCCTGCTGCAACGAGATTCTCTATGGTATAAACAGGAATCTTGATGCAAGCAGAAAAAAGGCTTGTATTATCATCTGTGATCAGAAGTGTTGTTCGACTGTCTGAAAGTATATATTCAATGCGATCCGCTGGATAATGCTGACTTAAATGAACATGGCAAATTCCTTTTTTCACCAATGCTAAAATCAGCGCAATAGCTTCTGGGCTGCGTTTGAGCTGTAACGAAATAAAATCATGTTCATTGACCTCTAACTGCTCCAGTGCACTAGAGAAAAGCATTATTTTAGCTAGCAATTCTTTGTACGTATATATTTCATTATTATGAATAAGTGCAGCATTATCCCCTTTCTTTCGATTAACATCTAAAAATCTTTCAAAAATATTGTTAAAAGAATCAGCTTCATTCTCAGCACCTAATAGTATTTTTTCATTTCGACAAGGTAATGGTGATTTAACAAGTTCCTCTAAATCTGTATGTATAGCTTTCTGTAGCCAGAACTTAAATGCTTCTGTAAAATAATCACTCTCTTCTAACGTCCATACCTCATCAGAAAATTCTAATTCACAAAAAACTCTTTCTCCATTTTTTTTTACATTTCCCGTCAATTCAAATTTTGCTCCAAGCTGACTGGTATTTATCTCTTCTTGAACACCTTCAAATGCTTGAGATTCCTGATAGCTAAATACTGTATGAAAAAGTGTTGAATCTCTGTTAGTCCCTTTTAAAGCTTCGGATAAGGATATTCTTTGAAAAGCAGAAACCTCAAATATATTACGTTGAATCTTCCTGTAATACTCGACTTGGTCTGTCACCATTTCATTGATTTCTTGTTCCATACCGAAAGGTAATGTGTTAACAAAATACCCTAAAGACTGCTGTTCCTCAGCCGACTGACGATTAGCATACGGGATACCAATGCTGATTTTTTTCTCGCCACTATATGTACAAATGAATGAATAAAAGCATCCTAAATAAAAAGAAAAAACAGATATCCTATTTTCTGTACAAAATCGCGTGATCTGTCCAATACTTGCTTGATCCAGTTCAAAAGTCTGAACAAACCCGGTATGCAATTCCTGGTTCGACTGATATGAGTTGATTCTATTTTGCACCTGCTCAAGCTTTTTGCAATAAGCTTCAAACTTTGTAATTTTTTCATCACTTATTAATTTGGGCTTACTTGGATTTTTTTCAGTCTTTTTCTGTTCTTCTGCGTTGTTGTTGTAATAATGCCTCATTACCCTATCTATGAGTAGATTTTTCGTCCAAGCATCTGTGAGGATATGATGCGAATTGATTAGTAGATATTTTTTATTTTCCTTATTTGACCAAATATAAAATTGAATTAATGGCTCATTTTCTAAATGAAAAGAATAAGATTTGAGCTTTTCAATGAACAGCTCAATTGACTCTGTTCTATTACTTTCAATAAAAATTGCTGGCTGTCTATATTTCAGTACTTTCTTTACTATACCGTTGTCCATAAAAAAACTTGTCTGCAATTCTGGATTTGAATTTAATACTAATTTTATTGCCTCAGATAATCTAAATAGGTCAATTGTTTCTTCCAATTTGAAAGCCCAAGTTTCTGTATATAATTTTTTGAAAGCAAGTTTGTTCCATAAAAAATACAATTGCGCTTCACTGCTTGTGGCTAAAATCACATTTTCTTTTACTAGATTCATTTTCATGATTTTTCAGCGCCCCTCATTCTCCAGCCTCTTAATGAATACTTCATAATGATAATCAAACTGATAAAACATCTACATATACAGCTTGACTCTTGCATAAAAACATGGTGTCGAACACATAAAATAAAAGTCAAATCATTAGATCTTTTATCGAATAGGCAATGAGATGAAAGGATACCCAGCCCATTTGGATAATTTGTAGTTTACAAGTTTTATTTCCATATAAAGGTGTAGAATCACTTTTATGGTATCCTTCCAATTTCCCATTGTCAAGTAATTTTCTCTCCCCAATTCCACATGTTTAAGGGGCAATTCCCCCTCAGTTTACGCTCGTAGTATTTTGATATAAATAGTCTGATTGAGCAAATAGACTCAAAAAAAAACTCCTAAGCCAGCTCGTCATTTTGGCTTAGGAGTTTTTTCAGATATGGTGGAGCAGGTATTTGAGCACCTGTCAATTCAATTTACAGCTTGTAAATCTCGGCATATTTTTCTTCCAGATAATCGGCCAAATAGTCCGGGTTCAACTCTTCACCCGTTACGGCCACAATCAGTTCGGAAGGTGTACGGCTTTTGCCATAACGATAAATCTTGTCAGTCAACCATTCCTTGATAGGAATCAGGTTACCTTCGGCAATATGGGCATCGAACTCCGGCATTTCTTTGCGCAGTGTATGTAGAATTTGTGCAGCATACATATTGCCGAGTGAGTATGATGCGAAGTAACCAAAGTCACCACCGGACCAGTGAACATCCTGAAGTACACCCATACCATCATTCGGCGGTACAACGCCAAGATATTCCTTGTATTTTGCATTCCAGGTCTCCGGCAGGTCCTTGACTTCCAGACCTTCGTTAAACAGCATTTTCTCAATTTCATAACGAATGATGATATGCAGATTGTACGTCAGCTCATCGGCTTCAATCCGGATCAGAGAGCTTTCAACCCGGTTAATTGCCCGGTAAAAGTCTTCCAGCTCAACCTCGTTTAATTGAGGGAAGTGCTGCTGCAGATCTTTATAATAACGCGTCCAGAATGGCAGACTACGGCCAATCATATTTTCCCAAAGACGCGACTGGGATTCATGGATACCCATGGACGTTCCTTCAGCAAGAAGAGTACCAGCCAGACTGTCGTCAATATTTTGCTCATACAGGGCGTGTCCGCCTTCGTGAAGTGAACTGAAGACCGCACTTGTCACATCATCCTGCAAATAGTTTGTCGTGATCCGCACATCGCCTGGATTCAGACCCGTTGCGAACGGGTGAACACTCTCATCGAGTCTGCCGGCTTCAAAGTCGTAACCCATTTGCCCCAGAATAAACAGACTGAATTTCTCCTGTTGATCCTTGTCAAACAGCTGGTTCAGGAACTCTGTCTCCGGCTTGTTGGCCGACGCGTTGATCTTCTCTTGCAGGGGCACCAAACGGGCTTTGAGACGGGCAAATACCGCATCCACCTTTTCCACCGTCAGTTCAGGCTCATACATGTCCAGAAGGGTATCATAACGAGTATCTTTCACACCCCAGTAGTCAATGAACTCTTGTTTGAGCTTCACAATATCGGTGAGGTAGGGAGAGAAACCTGCAAAATCGCTATTATGCTTCGCATCTTCCCAAGCTGTTTCGGATTTGGCGGTAAGTACGGTATACGCTTGTACTTTTTCCGGTGGTACGGACTGACTGCGATTATATTCTTTCTGGCAATCTTCCACCTGACGGCGGTCGATATCTTCCAGCTGTTCCAGCACTGCTGGACTTGTTAATGTATCCAGGTAGGATTTCATGTCTGCCGAGGTTTGCAGTTTGAATGCTTCGGTTGACAGTATACCAAGTGTTTCCGAACGTGTCGGGACACCTTTTTTGGGCGCACCTGTGCGCAGATCCCAGTGAAGCAAACCAATGGCTTCATGATAACTCTTAATTTTGCGAGCCAGATTAAGGAAGGATTCCAGCTGTTCCTGTGTTTGTTGTTCCATGGTTAATATTCACCTCTTCAAAAAAAATGTTGGTTTCCCTATTGATGATACTTTTTGCAATGCGTATAATCAACTTTTGACAGATGCAAATTGCATTATTCCTTCAAACCGAGGAATAATGCAATTTGCTGACCTTAGTATAATAAAAAACCAAAGGGCGTAGGACAAGCTGCATTTGATGCAAGTGGCCGTGCTCATCGTATTGGATAACAGGAGGCAATGGACATGAACAACATTCAAGAGATTCTGGCTTACAACAAATCATTTGTCGAGACTAAAGAATACGAAAAGTATACGGCTGGCAAGTTTCCAACCAAAAAGATGGTCATCATCACTTGTATGGATACCCGTCTGGTGGAAATGCTGCCCAAGGCCATGAACCTGAAAAATGGCGATGTGAAAATCATCAAAAACGCTGGTGCAATCATTTCTCAGCCTTTCGGGTCTGTTATGCGTAGTGTTCTCGTCGCCATCTATGAGCTTGGTGCCGATGAAGTACTTGTTGTTGGACACACGGAATGTGGTATGGCTTCCCTGCACGCGGAGACCATGATTGGACATATGGTTGAACGAGGTGTATCCGAGGAAGTTATGAGCACACTGGAGAACTCGGGCATACGTTTACAAAAGTGGCTGCGCGGGTTTGACAGCGTTGAAGAAGGGGTAAAACATACTGTGGAAGTGATCAAGAAACATCCATTGCTTCCGCCCAATGTACCCGTCCACGGCATGGTCATCGACTCCTACACTGGTGAACTTGATCTTGTCGCAGATGGGTATGGGCAACAGACATCTCTCTAAATGGTTTTGGGTGCGGACCTCAGGGTCCGCACTCTTTTTTTGTCTAAATTGAGGCAGTTGTTCTGTCAGGTTGTCAAACCATACAGTTTCAGTGTACACTTTTATGAAAGCGGTCAATGAGAACAATTTGCATTGTTTTCGCTGGCCCAGCCCTAATATTAAGGAGACATGTGCATGAACATACTTTCCTACGGATTGCTCGGGCTTCTTACCCGCGAGGAGTCATCAGGTTATGATCTAATGCTGAAGATCCAGCCGCATTGGCAGGCCAAACACAGTCAGATCTATCCCCTCCTCTCCAAAATGGAAAACGATGAGCTTTTAGCCTCCCGCTGGGTGCAACAGTCTGACAAACCAGACAAGAAAATGTATGCAGTCACGGAGAAAGGTATTGAAAAACTGCTGGGATGGATGATCACTCCCGTTACCGCTCCGGTTACGCGTGACGAGTTCAATCTGCGCATTTTATGTGTCGGCATTGCAGAAGACGGAAGCATGAGACGCATTCTGAATGAGCGCAAAAACTGGTTCATGGAACGCATCCGTTATTTCGAGGATTTGAAGTCCCGTATCCCTCAGGATAATCTGCGAGTAGGCAGTCGGGAATTCGGAAGTTACATTCTGGTACAAAAAGGGTTAATGAACGCACAAACGGGCATCGAATGGTGTAACTGGGTAACCCAATTACTCGATGGTCAGACGGCAATTCAGGACCCTTGTCCAAGTATTTCAGAAAAATAAACAAAATTTGAAACGTTCCTGCAAGTTGACCGTATTACTTGAGTAAGGCCCATTTTTGGGGTAATCAAACAAATTAATCGGGGGGTTACGATCTTTACAATGAAGAAAAAATTCGGAATTAAACATCTCATGATGGTTTTCATGGCCTTTACATTACTGTTTGCAACAGTTGGAGTTGCGAATCCAGATTCTGCTGATGCTAGACGTGGTGGCGGTTTCAAATCGGGAACAAAAAGCTATACCAACACACCTAAGAAATCCGATTCCAACAGTAATGTGAGCAAATCTAATACGAATAATAACTCCAATGGAGCAGCTACAACGAACCGTGGCGGATTCTTCGGCGGTGGCGGTGGATTTATGAAAGGCATGATGCTGGGTGGTCTTGCTGGTATGATGTTCGGCGGATTGTTCGGTGGCATGGGCGCTCTGGGTAACATTCTTGGATTGCTTGTAAACGTAGCTGCAATTATGCTGATCGTGATGCTCGCGATGGCCCTGTTCAGAGCCATTACGAATCGCCGTAAACCAGCAGCAGATGGTCGTTATGACCGCAAAAATGATCGTGATGATGATGACCGTAACAGAAACGGACGGTACTAATCTCTATGGTTCTGAGCATGGATGAAATTGTCAACGCGATCTGTATTCACATGGCTGAACGCAAGGGTGTTCGCCCAACCGATGTCAATGTGGAACTGAGCTGGGAAGAAGATACGGGATATTCCGCTGAAGTCTGGATTCAAGGCCGCAGTCAGTACCTGGTCGAATCCAACATGATTGAAGCGATCCTTCGCTACCTGCACAGTGAATACGACATTCGGGCTTACCGTGAGAATGTAAGACTGGATCTGGATGAAGAGATCACAGCGATTGTGAATCAATAAATGAATTAATAAATCAATAAGGAATAATCCATTTGCGGATGGAATGCAAAAAGGACCATCTCCATGATGTCATTGACATGATTGGAGACGGTCCTTTTGTGTTCTGTTGCTTGGGAAGATAATGCCTTCGCTTTGCTATTACCTTCCCAAGATTTATACTGCAACCTGTGGTTACTTCAATTTCACCAGACTGTAGTTTTTCTTGCCTTTGCGGATAATGATGAATTTACCGCCGATGGCGTGCTCTGCAGAGACCGTGAATTCCAGTTCAGTAACTTTCTCACCATTCATGGAGATAGCCCCTTTGGTGACATCCTCACGCGCCTGACGTTTAGATGGCTCCAGGCCAAGATCAACGAGCCAATCTACAATATTTTTTGCTTCACCATCGGTTTCGAAGGTCGGCATTTCTTTAAAGCCCTGCTCGATTTCGTCGGCTGTAAGGGAACGAATGTCGCCACTGAAGAGTGCTGCGGTAATGCGTTTCGCCTGCTCCAGCATGTCGTCACCGTGAACAAATTTCGTCATTTCTTCAGCGAGTGCTTTTTGTGCTTCACGCTTATGCGGCTCCGTTTCTACCTTTTCAGCCAAAGCTTCAATTTCTTCTTTGCTTAGGAATGTGAAGTATTTCAGGTATTTGATTACATCACGGTCATCCGTGTTCGCCCAGAACTGGTAGAATTCGAATGGAGTTGTCTTATTCGCATCCAGCCAGATGGACCCCCCTGCGGATTTACCGAATTTCGTTCCGTCGGATTTGAGCATAAGCGGAATCGTCAGACCGTAAGCTTTTGCTTCTGGTCCTTCTTTTTTACGGATCAGGTCCAGACCACTTGTAATGTTACCCCATTGATCGGAACCGCCAATTTGCAGCTGTACATCCTCATGTTGGAACAGATGCAGGTAATCGAGCGATTGGAGAATCTGGTAGGAGAACTCGGTAAACGAAATTCCGTCTTCCAGTCTGCTCGCAACTACATCTTTAGCCAGCATCGTGTTGAGGTTAAAGTTCTTGCCGTAGTCACGCAAAAATTCAATCACATTGATTTTGTGTGTCCAGTCGTAGTTGTTGACCATACGTACCTGATTGTCGCCATCCGTTACGAAAAGCTTTTTCATTTGTGCAGTCAGAGCATCCACATTGGCCTGTACCTCTTCCAACGTTTGCAGGGAACGTTCCGATTGACGACCACTTGGGTCACCAATCGTTCCTGTTGCCCCACCAATCAGAATGACTGGACGGTGACCAGCGAGTTGGAAACGTTTCAGCATCATGAACGGAATCAAATGTCCGATGTGCATGCTGTCTCCTGTAGGGTCAACTCCGCAGTACAAGGAAACCGACGTGGTCTCTGTCAGCTCACGCAGACCCTCCGCATCTGTCTGTTGATTAATGGCGTCGCGCCATTCCAGTTCATCAATAATATTCATAACAAGCAACCCCTTCTCTATGCATTGGTATTAGGCCATGATCTACGTTAATTCACAAGGAGCTAAGCCGGGTAAGGCTTTTTTGGACACAAAAAAATCGCCGCCTTGTCTTCAATAGACATAGGGACGATTATCATAACCGTGGTACCACCCAACTTGCACAGACAACAACTCACACGCTGCCCATACCGCTTTCAGCAAAATATCGTTTGCCATTCCGCTTGGCATTACCCAAGTACTCCAGAGTGTAATTCGCAGCCCTTGTATGTATCAGGTTCCATCAACCCCTGACTTTCTGTAACAGGGACAAAGCCGCTACTGCGCTCTATCAACGTAATTCATGTATTCAATTTATAGCCAGTATAGCCGAACGTTAATATCATTGCAAGGCCAAGTATTTAATCTTTAGATAGAGCAACAGATGAGTGCCTGCGCCAAAGTTTATAAAGACATCATGTTCAAGTTCCTGTGGGCATGATGATAATGAAAAAGCTGCCAATGGCAGCCTCTTCATAACAAGTGTTCAATCAGGTTCCACAGAAAGTCCGGTAGGAGGTATCGCACTGCGTAGGCAGTTCCGCGTACTCAGCCTGTTCGGTAGAATGTGCAAACGGGTTTGAAAGAACAGCAAGAAGTTTCTCCATCACACTAAGATCTCCGTGATTCTCCGCTCGGTCCAGTGCTTCTTCCACCCGATGATTACGAGGAATCACAGCTGGGTTGCTAGTTCTCATCAATTGCTGCGATTCTTCTTTCCCTTCCTGCTGTCTGCCTAATCTTGCCTGGCGACGCTCATTCCACTCCGCAAACTCTGAAGTATCGAATAAAGGAGCTCCGTTGAGCGTATCAAAGGTCAGTGCGAGAAACGTATTTGTGTAATCTGCACTATGCTTCTCCATCAGTTCAAGCAGATCCCTGATTAGCGCCTCGTCCTCAGCCTCTTCATTATACAAGCCCAGCTTGCTCCGCATGCCCGAGAGCCAGTGGTAATGATACAATTCAGAGAATTGTGCAATGGCATCCTGAGCGATCTGTACAGCCTGTTCTTCATCCTCATGCAGCAGTGGCAGAAGCGTTTCGGCAAACCGAGCCAGATTCCAGCCGCCAATATACGGTTGATTTCCATACGCATACCGACCTTGCGTGTCAATGGAGCTAAATACCGTCGCTGGATTGTAGGCATCCATAAACGCACACGGCCCATAATCAATGGTTTCACCACTGATGGCCATATTATCCGTGTTCATTACGCCATGAATGAAACCAACCTGTTGCCACTTGGCGATAAGTGACGCCTGACGCCGAATGACTTCCTGAAGCAACAGGAGATAGCGATTGTCCGCTTCAGCAATATCAGGAAAATGCCTTTGCAATGTGTAGTCAGCCAATGCTCTGAGATCGTCAATTGATCCCCATCTGGCAGCGTATTGGAAGGTTGCTACCCGCAAATGGCTTGAAGCCACTCGCGTCAGGATTGCACCAGGTCGCTCTGTTTCACGTGTAATGTTTTCTCCAGTAGAAACAACCGCCAGACTTCGCGTCGTTGGAATACCCAGTGCATGCATCGCTTCACTAATAATATACTCACGCAGCATTGGCCCAACGGCAGCACGTCCATCACCTCCGCGAGAGTACGGGGTTCTTCCCGAACCTTTCAGCTGGATATCCACTCGCTCGCCTTGTGGTGTGATCTGTTCTCCCAGCAGCAAAGCTCTTCCATCACCAAGCATATTAAAGTTGCCGAACTGATGACCTGCATAGGCCTGAGCCAGAGGCTCGGCACCTTCCGGAATCAGGTTACCTGCAAACACCTCTGCTCCTTCATCACTGTCCAGAGCCTCGGCGTTTAGCCCCAGACTGGCTGCAAGCAATGTATTAAAGATGATCAACTTGGGTGATTGAACAGGGACCGCTCCCTGATTTGTAAAAAAGGTCTGTGGCAAACGTCCATAACTGTTGTCGAAGTGCCAGCCTTTTTTCAGCGTTTCTTGTTGCATGGTGATCACAACTCCTTTTCATTAACCAGGGGACATCCCTGGTTTATTTTACCCTTGTGAACCAATGCTCATTTATGTAGTCGCATGGAAATTCAACTGAAAGAACATGTATGATGTTCATGATGAAACTTTAGCATATTTATATCCCTTTTGCATTCATCCTGCTGTAACTTCCATACAAGGCAGACCGTTTAGAGTTCAATAAAAACCCAAGAGGTTCATTGACCAGGGGAGTCGTTCCAATCCCCCCCATCGATCAAACCCGTCTTGGGTCTGTTCCATTTATTCAGATCGCATGTCTGTTAACAAGTCATTCATTACGTACGTGCTTCTTGAGCCTGTACGGGCTGTACGGGCAGATTCTCTTTCTTAAATCCGAGGTTAAAGAAGATATTGAGCAGAATGGCGCACAGACTGCCTGTGATAATACCATCACCAACAATAATGCGGATACTTTGAGGCAGCTGGGCAAACAGATCCGGCACAGCCGTGACGCCAAGACCGAGTGAAACCGAACAAGCAACGATCAACAGATTGGATTGCTTGCTGAAGTCCACATGTTGCAGCATTTTGATCCCGGATGAGACCACCATGCCGAACAGAACCACCGTTGCCCCGCCGAGTACTGCGCTGGGGATAATCGTTGCAAATGCCGCAACTTTGGGGATCAGTCCAAGAAAAATCAGGATGCCCCCGGCTGCAACAACCACATTGGTTGTTTTCACTTTGGAGAGCTGAACCAAACCGACATTCTGGGCAAATGTGTTATACGGAAAAGCATTGAAGATACCACCAAGCACAAATGCCAAACCTTCTGCGCGGTATCCTCGTGCCAGATCCTTTTCGTTAATCGGTTGATCACAGATTTTGCTCAGGGCCATAAACACACCTGTAGATTCGATAATGACAACCGTGCCGACAATAATCATGGTAATGATCGGACCGATTTCGAAGGTAGGCCATCCAAAATAAAAGGGCTGGGGCAAATGAAACCAAGAGGCTTCCTGTACAGAGCTGAAATTCACTTTCCCCATGAGGGCAGCCACGAGGGTACCGACAATAATACCGAGGAGAACCGCGAGGGATTTGACAAAGCCGCGAGCATATCGATTCAACACCAGAATGAAGAGCAGTACCCCGAAAGAGAGCGCCAGATTGTCCAGACTTCCGAAATTCTCACTGTTTGCTCCACCTGCCATGTTCTTGATGCCCGTTGGAATTAACGCCAGACCAATAATGGTTACGACTGTTCCAATCACCACGGGAGGAAACAGTTTGACGATTTTACTAAAGAAGACAGCACATATTACGATGAATATCCCTGCTGCTATGATGGAACCGTAAATGGCCGGAATTCCATATTGTGATCCAATCGCAATCATGGGAGTCACAGCAACAAATGAGCTTCCAAGAACCGCTGGCAAGCCAATCCCCAAGTACTTCCCTTTTCGTGCTTGAAGCCATGTCGCGATACCACAGGTTAACAGGTCAATCGATACCAGGTATGCCAATTGTTCTGCAGTCAGGTTTAGCGCCCTTCCCACAAGCAGCGGAACCAAAATGGCCCCGGCATACATCGCTAATACGTGCTGAATTCCCAGTGAAAAAATCCTCATTCTCTTCGTTTCTCTCATCCCTACCTGCCCCCTGTAATTAAGAATCCCTTTACCGCTGCAAAATCATGTTATGTTGATTCACATTATATAAACAATTGAGGGAAGTTCCATGATTCATAACATAGAATTGTTGCAGGTTATAAATAGAACTCATTATATTGGGCGTTTTGTACAAAAAGGGATGAGCATAGCTTCTTTTAACGTTATATTACCTCACATAAAAAAACCTGAACACCTTCACTTCTCCTCACTCCATCCCAATCGAAAAACATAAAAAAGGTCAGCCAGAAAATAAAATGTACCCCTTGTAAAGGACAATTTAAAAAAGGTTAGGCAACTTCAAGCTGCTGTCTGTATTTTGCAGGCGGTAGCTTTTTCAAATTCCAT
>NZ_FOBD01000027.1 GCF_900109515.1 Paenibacillus sp. OK003
CCACACGTACCCATCCCGAACACGACCGTTAAGCCCTCTAGCGCCGATGGTACTTGGACCGCAGGGTCCTGGGAGAGTAGGACGCCGCCAAGCAAAGAACCACTGCCGATGTTATTCGGTGGTGGTTTTTATTTGCGTTTTTTTACTATAATTTATAGGTGCAACCATTTTAATACACGAAAAAGTTATACCCTGAGAGATGCATGGGCATCTCTTGTTTGACTTTGTTCCGTTCCTCTGACACACTCATAAATGGATACATACATCACGTATCAGGCCATGATTTGAAAGATATCATAACTTAGAGAACGGGGTGCAGGACGACATGGAAATTCAGAAATTAACCGTAGATGATTTTGAGCCAGCTATGGCACTTTCCGAGTATGCTTTTCAAGTGGTAATGAGTGAAGAACAAATGGAGAAGCGACGGAGTCAATTTGATTCACAGGATATATGGGGTGTATTTGAGGAAGGACAATTGGGTGCCAAACTTCACATTATTCCTTTTCAAACCTATATTCACGGAAGATCGTTCGAGATGGGCGGTATTGCTGGTGTAGCTACATGGCCAGAATATAGACGCAAAGGCTGGGTAGCTGGGCTATTGAAGCATGCGCTGGAGGAAATGAACCGTAACAAACAAAGTATATCGTTTTTGCATCCGTTTTCTTTTGCATTTTATCGGAGATATGGATGGGAGACGTATGTTGAGTTTAAACGATATAAAGTGCCTACAGCTCATCTGCCTGCGAAAAAGGCAACCCCTGGAACAATTCGTCGTGGCGATCCGGGACTCAGTATATTAAAGGAAGTATACAGTGCGTACGCTGAACGCTATAACGGAACCTTGATCCGAGATGATGCGAGATGGGAGAATTCAGTTCTTTCTAATGGAGCCAGCCAGAAGGCTGTATATTATGATGAAGCTGGTAAAGCACAGGGCTATGTTTTATATGAGGTTAAGGAAAGAAAGTTTACCATTAAAGAGATCATTTATCTGAATGAAGAAGCAAGACAAGGTTTGTGGACCTTTATTGCCAACCATGATTCCATGATTGAAGAAGTTACTTTACAGGCACCAGCTAGTGATATGCTTGCATTTCAATTGGATAATCCGCGGATTCAGCAGGAAATTGTACCTTACTTCATGGCACGTATTGTGAGTGTAGAACAATTTATTTCACAGTATCCTTTTGCGAGCCCAGACTCACCAGTACAGATTAATCTCCAGGTAGAGGATGCCCACGCACCATGGAATGAAGGGGTATGGCAGTTGAATGTGGCGATGAACGGTACAGCTTCGATTTGGAAAACTTCTGAATCGGCAGCTAAAAATCAGACTGTTAAAGTAGATATTCAGGCGCTCACCGCAATACTGATGGGGTATCGTAGGCCCACAGAGATGGCTCGAATAGGTAGAATTGAAGGACCGAATGGAGCGATTAAGGCTCTGGAGCAAGCGATTCCTGTTAGGGAAACGTATTTACTTGATTTTTTCTGATCCTCATAGAGTAACTAGAATTCCAGGATCAATTTCATAGACTTAACTTGTATAGCATTGCGTTGCTATTGTGAGACAAATGGACTTCTCCAGCTCTTTTGGAGAGGTTTTTTTGTGTCAGCCGAATATTTCGTGTGAAATCGTAAAAAATGAATAGTGCTCCCTCTTGGCAAAACCACAAAATATGCTATAATGTATATAAAGTCAAAGAAAGTCAAAGTCAACTAAAGGTTAAATACTTACGTAGCTTTCTTTCTGCAATCCGGTGGTGGGAGTCATATTAAAGGTAGTACACATCAGCGGATAAAAGCAATATTAAAGGACCTTCGAGCGTCCTTCGCTCTCCTGTTAAAGACCGTTGAAGATCAGTTTCGCTGTTTCCTTGATTGGTTAAATGGGTTGAGAAGGTGTACTCTGTAGGGGCGTGTGGGTCCTTATTGACTTAACGTTTCAGACAGTGGAGGATGAGTGGATGCGTAATATCTCTGATATTATCGAACAATATCTGAAGAGTATTTTGCATGAAAGTCCCGAAGGATTGGTCGAAATTCAACGTAATGATCTGGCTGATCAATTTTCATGTGTGCCTTCCCAGATTAATTATGTCATCAGCACCCGATTTACACTCGAAAAAGGTTACCTTGTAGAGAGTAAACGTGGCGGCGGCGGTTATGTTCGCATACAGCGGATTGATTTGCCGGCTCACTCGGCTCTGCATAACCATTTGCACCATAGTATTGGAGATGAGATAGGGCAGACAGCTGCCGAAGGTCTGATCTACCAGCTGGAAGAAGCACGTTTCTTGAGCAAAAGGGAAGCCGGGTTGATGCGGGCAGCTGTATCGAGAGAGATTATATTGGTCAAACTTCCTTACCGGGATCAAATTCGTGCCAGAATGTTAAAGGCGATGTTAATATCTTTGCTCGGTAAATGAAAACTATCGGGATCAAGGGGGTACATCATTGTGCTGTGCCAAGAATGCAACAAACGTCCGGCAACACTCCATTTCACGAAGATCGTGAACGGAGAGAAGACGGAATTCCATATTTGTGAGTCATGTGCTCGTGAAAAAGGGGAAATGATTCCCGGAACATCCAACGGATTTTCCATTCACAACTTATTGTCCGGGTTACTTGATTTTGAACCCTCAGGCAAGAATGGCAGTGCGGGAGCAACACCTGCGCAATCCCTTCGTTGTGAAGAATGCGGCATGACCTATTCACAGTTTAGCAAAATCGGCCGCTTTGGCTGTAGTTCTTGTTATAAATATTTTGACAGTCGTTTGGACCCGCTATTCAAACGGGTTCATGGCAGCACTTCCCACGTGGGTAAAGTGCCTGCACGAGCTGGTGGCCGCATCAAGGTCAAAAGACAGATTGCTGATCTGAAACGGGATCTTCAGGAGAGCATTACGCAAGAGGAGTTTGAAGAAGCCGCTCAAATTCGTGATCAGATCAGGAAACTTGAAAAAGAAATAGCTCAGGAGTAAAGTTTGTGATGAGTAGGAGGGATGCGTAATGCCTAATCTTCGTTTTACAGAGAAGGCGCTCAGCGACTGGATGCGCAGTGATGCGGCTGATTCCGAAATCGTCATTAGCAGCCGGGTCCGGATCGCACGCAACCTGCAGCATTATCCGTTTCCGATGCTGGCTTCCAATGAGCAATCGGAAGAAGTGCTGAATAAGCTGAGCGAAGTACTTCAATACGATGACGTTCATGCCTTTGGAGATTTTCATACCCTGGATCTGATTGATATCGATGACCTTGACAAACGGGTGCTGGTAGAGAAACATCTGATCAGTCCTAGTCTTGCGAACGAATCCAGAAATGGTGCTGTTATTCTCAGTGAGGATGAATCTGTCAGTATTATGATTAATGAAGAGGATCATCTTCGTATCCAGTGCCTCTATCCGGGGTTCCAGGTGAAAGAAGCCTGGGAGAAAGCTTCCGCCATAGATGATGCTTTTGAAGCGCATGTGGATTATGCTTTTGATGACCGCAGAGGATATTTAACCAGCTGTCCTACGAATGTAGGTACAGGTGTAAGAGCATCTGTCATGATGCATCTGCCCGCTCTGGTGATGACACAGCAGATTGGCCGCATTCTAACCGCAGTCTCCCAAGTCGGACTGACTGTACGGGGAATTTACGGTGAAGGCAGTGAGGCGATGGGTAACCTGTTCCAGATCTCGAACCAGATCACACTGGGGCAGACGGAACAAGAAGTCATTGATAACCTGCACAGTGTTGTGTTACAGATGATTGGGCATGAGCGTACCGCCAGAGAACGGTTAATTACCGACTCCAGATTGCGGATTACCGACAGGGTTATGCGTTCTTACGGCATTCTGTCCCATGCAGCCATCGTCGATTCGAAGGAAGCTGCACAGCGTCTGTCTGATGTTCGACTTGGTGTAGATCTCGGCTTGTTGGACGGCTTGTCCATAACCGTGATGAACGAGTTGAATGTGATGACGCAGCCGGGCTTTTTGCAGAAAACATTTGGGGAAGACATGCGGACAGATGAGCGTGACATATATCGGGCTCAGTTGATTCGTGATACGATCAGTGCAGCCAATCAATCTTAGGTTGTTCAAGAGTTGGTTATAAAGGTTTCACGCCGCATCTGCGGCTTTTATATAATAGAGCATTTTCTATAAATGCTGAATGATTTTATTCGCAGCACGGCTGCAGAAAAAAATGATATAAGAACACGGTGGGATCAATAGCCCCCGTTTTATCCAAAACCATGGAGGTGCAGGAGATATGATGTTTGGAAGATTTACGGAACGGGCCCAAAAGGTGCTCGCATTGGCGCAGGAAGAAGCTGTCCGTCTAGGTCATAATAACATCGGTACAGAGCACATTTTGCTCGGCCTCATTCGTGAAGGCGAAGGCATCGCAGCCAAAGCGCTGATCGGCCTGGGACTCGGATTGGAAAAAATTCAAGATGAAGTAGAAACGCTGATTGGCCGTGGCCAAGAGCAACCTACGAACATTGCATATACGCCTCGTGCGAAAAAAGTGATTGAACTTTCTATGGATGAAGCTCGCAAATTGGGCCATACCTATGTAGGTACAGAGCATATCCTGCTCGGATTGATTCGAGAAGGCGAAGGGGTTGCGGCACGTGTGCTGAACAACCTGGGTATTAGCTTGAACAAGGCACGTCAACAAGTGCTGCAACTGCTTGGTAGCAGTGAAGCCGTGTCCAGTCATAACGGTACGCCTGCCAATGTCAGCACACCAACACTGGACAGTTTGGCACGTGACCTTACGGCCTATGCCAGAGAGAACAACCTGGACCCCGTGATTGGACGTAGTAAAGAAATCGAACGTGTGATTCAGGTGCTGAGCCGTCGTACTAAGAATAACCCGGTACTGATCGGTGAGCCAGGTGTAGGTAAAACGGCCATCGCTGAAGGACTCGCACAAAAAATCATCGCCAACGAAATTCCGGAGACTTTGCGTGACAAACGTGTCATGACATTGGATATGGGTTCCGTTGTTGCGGGTACAAAATATCGTGGTGAATTCGAAGATCGTCTGAAAAAAATTATGGATGAAATTCGTCAAGCCGGTAACATTGTTTTGTTCATTGATGAATTGCACACCCTGATTGGTGCAGGCGGAGCGGAAGGCGCAATTGATGCTTCGAACATTTTGAAACCGGCTCTGGCCCGTGGAGAATTGCAGTGCATCGGTGCAACAACACTGGATGAATACCGCAAATATATCGAGAAGGATGCTGCTCTGGAGCGTCGTTTCCAACCTATTACGGTGGATCAGCCTTCTCCAGAAGAAGCGATTCAGATTTTACATGGCTTGCGTGACCGTTACGAAGCGCATCACCGGGTGAAAATTACGGATGAAGCGATTGTACAGGCGGTTAAACTGTCTGACCGATACATTACAGACCGTTTCCTGCCGGACAAAGCAATTGACCTGATTGATGAGGCGGGTTCCAAAGTAAGATTGAATTCTTACACCATCCCACCAAACCTCAAACAATTGGAAAGCCGTCTCGATGATATCCGCAAGGAAAAAGACGCAGCGGTTCAAAGCCAAGAGTTCGAAAAAGCAGCAGCACTGCGTGACACGGAACAAAAAATTCGTGAAGAGCTGGATGTAACAAAGAATCAATGGAAAGAAAAACAAGGTCGCACGGATTCTGAAGTGACGCCTGAGGATATCGCGCAAGTGGTAGCCAACTGGACTGGAATTCCGGTGAACAAGTTGAAAGAAGAAGAAACACAACGCTTGATGAACCTGGAGTCTATTCTTCATGAACGTGTCATCGGCCAAGATGAGGCTGTGAAGTCCGTCAGTCGTGCAGTTCGTCGTGCTCGTGCCGGATTGAAAGATCCGAAACGGCCGATGGGTTCATTTATCTTCCTGGGTCCTACAGGGGTAGGTAAAACCGAGCTGGCTCGTGCTCTTGCAGAAGCCATGTTCGGGGATGAAAATGCAGTCATCCGGATTGATATGTCCGAGTATGGCGAGAAGCATTCCACTTCAAGACTCGTCGGAGCGCCTCCGGGATATGTGGGATATGAAGAAGGTGGACAGTTGACAGAGAAAGTTCGTCGCAAACCTTACTCTGTCGTCCTGCTGGATGAAATCGAGAAAGCACATCCTGAAGTATTCAACATCTTGCTGCAAGTGCTTGAGGATGGTCGTCTGACCGACTCCAAAGGTCGCGTCGTGGACTTCCGGAATACGTTGATTATTTTGACATCCAATGTGGGTGCAGAAGCGATCAAACGTAACTCTACACTGGGCTTTACAGCAGTAGTGGATGCAGGTGCGGATTACGATAACATGAAGGGTAAAGTGATGGATGAGCTGAAGAAAAGCTTCCGTCCTGAGTTCCTTAACCGGATTGATGAAATTATCGTGTTCCATTCTCTTGAAGAAAAACACATTGCTGAGATTGTTACACTGATGAGTGAAGAGCTTCGTAAACGTCTGAATGAATACGAGGTCGACTTCGAGCTCACAGACAATGCCAAGGCTTTCCTTGCCAAAGCAGGCTTCGATCCAGCCTATGGTGCTCGTCCGCTTCGTCGGGCGATCCAGAAGCATATTGAAGACAAATTGTCTGAAGAGTTGCTCACGGGTAATGTGACTAAAGGTGATTCGTTGCTCATCGATGAAGAGAATGGAGCATTGTCTGTAACTAAAAAAGACGTTGTTGTTCCTTCCACTGAGGAAATCGAAACGAAATAAGTAACACTCAACTAGTGACATAACTACTGAGTCTGATGTATAAAACAAAATCCTTCCTGGCTTTAGTCGGGAAGGATTTTTTTGTGTTTATGTGCCAGTCAGAGACCCAGAGCTGTTGTTTATCAGAAAATAAACTTTGAAGTGCTACGAACATGTGTAAAGTTTGCGATAATCCTTTACGAAAAATCTCAAACAATGGTAAACTTTTATTAACCCTGCATGTCAGGGAGTTTAGGGCAAAATTCGTCGAAAAATGCAAAATGCTGTTATAAAATAAATCCTAGGAGTGCTGAAGTGGCCAAAGTTAAAACCAAGTTTCAGTGTACGGAATGCGGCTATGAAGCCCCCAAATGGTACGGCAAATGTCCGGGTTGTCAGTCTTGGAATTCAATGGTGGAAGAAACCGAAACGGTGGTCAAAACACAAGGGAGAAATTCCCCTCTCTTTGAGAGTAAAGATAAGCCACTTCCCATCATAGATATAGATAGCGGTCAGGAACCGCGTGTACAGACTGGAATTGAAGAGCTGAACCGGGTTTTGGGCGGCGGAATTGTTCCAGGATCTCTCGTTCTGGTGGGCGGAGACCCCGGAATCGGAAAATCAACATTGATGTTGCAAACATCTCATGCTTTGACTCACTCAGGTTTGCGTGTGTTATATGTCTCAGGTGAGGAATCAGTTAAGCAAACGAAATTGCGGGCTGACCGTCTGGGTGCGCTGTCTCCTGAGTTATATGTACTATGTGAGACCAATATGGAGCGGGTAGAGGAAGCGGTAGAGCAGATCCAGCCGCATTTTCTAGTCATCGACTCTATTCAGACCGTATATCTGCCAGAAGTCACCAGTGCACCCGGCAGTGTAGCTCAGGTAAGGGAATGTACCTCACGGTTCATGCGAATCGCCAAAGGGCGAGGCATTGCAACCGTACTTGTGGGGCATGTTACGAAAGAAGGCGCCATTGCAGGTCCACGTATGTTAGAACATATGGTGGACTGTGTTCTTTATTTTGAAGGAGAGCGGCATCATACGTATCGCCTTTTACGTGCGGTCAAGAACCGTTTTGGTTCTACCAATGAGATCGGCATTTTTGAAATGGGCGAAGATGGACTTCGTGAGGTGGGCAACCCTTCTGAGCTCTTTTTGTCAGAGCGTCCACTGGGTGTGGCTGGTTCTACGGTAGTTGCCAGCATGGAGGGCACACGTCCTCTGCTTGTGGAATTGCAGGCATTGATTTCAACCACACATTTCCCTTCTCCGCGGCGTATGGCAACAGGGGTAGATCTCCATCGATTAAACCTGATTATTGCGGTACTGGAGAAACGGATGGGCATGTTCTTGCAAACACAGGATGCTTATCTGAACGTAGCTGGTGGTGTGAGATTAGATGAGCCAGCAGTAGACTTGGCAGTTGCGATCAGCATCGCATCTAGTTTGAGGGACGTACCGACCAAGCCGGATGACGTCATCTTTGGGGAAATCGGCTTGACGGGTGAGGTTCGGGCCGTTTCACGGGCTGAACAACGTGTGAAAGAAGCTCAAAAACTGGGCTTCAAGCGTGTCATTTTACCAGAAAAAAGCTTAAAGGGCTGGAAACATCCTCGCGGGATACAACTGATCGGTGTGAATACCGTGGCAGATGCACTAGCGGTTGCTTTAGATTAGGGGGCATAATAAGATGAAAGATTCGAGCCAACTGGATAATATGAACGAATTGTTAAGGCTGATCGCACCAGGTACACCTTTCCGCGAAGGTCTGGAGAACGTGCTGCGCGCCAAGACGGGTGCACTGCTGGTTGTAGGATACAGCCCTGAAGTAATGGAAGTAGTGGATGGAGGATTCTCGATTAACTGTGATTTCTCCCCGAACTATCTGTATGAACTCGCGAAGATGGACGGTGCCATTATCCTTAGCGAGGATTTAAAGCGTATCCTATATGCCAATACTCAGCTTATTCCTGACTCATCCATTTCTTCATCTGAGACGGGGATCCGTCACCGGACGGCTGAGCGTGTGGCGAAACAAACAGGGAAATTAGTCGTATCTATATCGCAGCGCCGGAATATTATCACCTTATATCAAGGAACACTACGGTATTCCCTCAAGGAAATCGGGGTTATTTTGACCAAGGCGAATCAAGCGATTCAAACCTTGGAAAAATACAAAGCTGTCTTGACACAGTCCCTTACGAATCTAAGCGCCTCCGAGTTCGAGGAACTGGTGACGATTCCTGAGGTGGTCAACGTCATTCAGCGTACGGAAATGGTTATGCGCATCAAAACGGAAATCAAACGTTACATTCATGAACTCGGCAATGAGGGACGTCTGATCTCTATGCAGATGGAGGAACTCGTCGGTACAACGGAAGAAGAAGCTTGGCTGCTGTATAAGGACTATGCCCGTGATGACAGTGATGACAAAATCCGTGACATTATCGTTGGCCTGAAAAGGTTGTCAGACGATGAATTGCTGGATGCACATCATATCGTACGTCTGCTGGGATACCCTTCGTCAGCGGCTACGTCCGAAGATTCGGTTGCACCTCGCGGATATCGGGTATTAAATAAGATCCCCCGCTTGCCGAATGTCATCATCCATAACCTGGTGGATCAGTTCGAACAATTGCCTCATGTCATCATGGCTACAATTGAAGAGCTGGACGAAGTGGACGGGATTGGAGAGGTACGCGCCCGAACCATTAAGGAAGGTCTCAAGCGTTTGCAGGAGCAGATGTTTATTGACAGACAAATGTAAGGGTTTGCCTATAACGGCTTGAAAATAATGAGGTGAAACAACGATGTTAACCAGATTCATTCCGAATCTCTTTACCTTGGGTAATCTGTTTCTTGGAATGATGGCAATCCTGCTTGCAATTGATGGGAAATATAGTTTGGCTGCCATTCTGGTCATTATTGCGATGTTGCTGGATGGCCTGGATGGCCGTGTAGCACGTGCACTCAATGCCCAGAGTGAGTTTGGCAAAGAGCTGGATTCTTTGTCTGACATGGTTTCATTTGGTGCAGCTCCTGCCCTGATTATATTCATGGTCTCGTTTCAGGACGCGACTCCGGTGCTCGCCTGGATCTCAACCGCAAGCTTTCCAATTTGCGGGGCTATCCGGCTTGCCCGGTTTAACGTTCGCCCCGGTATCCCCGGGTACTTTACAGGTTTGCCGATTCCAGCAGCCGGAGGGGTACTGGCTACACTGTCCCTGTTTAATAAGGATATCGGTCCCGTGAGTATGATGATTGCGACGTTGCTGTTATCGTATCTGATGGTAAGTTCGCTGAAATATCCCAATTTCAAAAAGGTTGGTCTGCCGCGTAAAGCGATCTGGATTGCACCTTGGGTCATCGTCTTCGCGGTAGTGGTGGCGGTCATGTTTCCAGAACAATTGTCCAAATTGATCTTTATTCCACTTGTGTTATACGCTCTATATGGGATGAAGCATAATATGCGGACGGCAGCCTCACGTAACCGAGCCAAAAAGCGTAAAGAAGAGAAGTCTTCCCGTCCTTCTGATCGTTAGGCAATCCAGTATTGTGTAAAATACAAAGAAAGCACGTACACTCCTCAACAGGAGAATACGTGCTTATTTTTGTTTTTCAAATCTATACGGTAACTTAACCATTTGCAACGAACTACGTATCGTTTACGACAAATTGAACATCCCTAACGTCGAACATTTCTGTGACTCGTGATTTACGACCTCTTCCATGTTGATGTCCAGCAGATTGCAGAGAGCCGACATATAAAACAGGTTTCGCCCCAGTTCAGAGCTGATTACCTCTTTACAATTCTCGCACAATTCACCTTCCACATGCGTTTCCAGCAGGCCTTTTGATTGAGCAATATCACTCTCAGGGGCATATTTCTGCTTGGTGGCGTGCAGCTCAATGCAGCCGCATTCGGTAATGGCCTTGGACACGGCACGGTTGACAGAGGCGCCAGCTTGTCCCGTTTTGGACAGTACATCAATCAGACTGCGATGACGCAGCAACAGCTCCGAAACTTGATCCTGAAAAGCCTGTAAACTTAGCGTACTCATTTTTGCTACTCACCTCGGGATATGAATTGAATTCATTATATGCCAATAATTTACCTTCTTTCAACTGACGATTGCAACATTTCCAAAAAGTTCTTCAAAAGCGGGATTAGCAATCTGGGAATTGGATCATACTGGATATAAAGATGAAGATATATTGAAGGAGGTGCAGGGACTTATGTGGAAAAAAGGCATTTTAACTTTTACAGGATTGTGCGGTGCATGGTTCGGCTACACGGCATATCATCTGGCAGGAAAATCCGTCCCTTGGATGGCTGAATGGATTCAGTCAGCAGGATTACTGGGGGCTGGGGTATCAACCCTACTAGGTGCTGTGTTGTTTATGTCCGTGTGTAACATCGGTGGAACATTAATGGCAACCAGACTGCATAATGGTATTGATTCTTTGGCCAAAGTACCGATGAATGAATTGGCTGCAGGTGCGGCGGGTACAGTTGCAGGACTGCTGGTGGCCTTGCTGTTATATCCTTGTGTGGCATGGCTGGGAACGGCGGGAGAGGTGCTGCAGGTGGCGCTGACGGTCGTAAGTAGCTATACAGGCTACATGCTTGCCATGGCGAAGAAAGACGATCTGGGGGCCTTCTGGATGTCAGGGCGCTGGGGTCATCCCGAGATGGACGAGGACAGACGGATGGAAGAGCACAAAATTTTGGATACCAGTGTCATTATCGATGGTCGCATCGCAGATATATGCAAAACCGGATTTATCGAGGGCACAATTGTTATCCCGGAATTCGTTCTGGAGGAATTGCAACATATTGCTGATTCATCAGACTTGCTCAAGCGGAACAGAGGACGGCGCGGGCTTGATATTCTGAATAAAATTCAGAAGGAATTGGACGTCAAAGTGCTCATCTACGAAGGGGATTTTGAGGAGATTTCGGAAGTGGACAGCAAGCTGGTCAAGCTCGCCAAGGTCCTTCAGGGCAAAGTGGTCACTAACGACTTCAACCTGAACAAGGTCTGTGAACTGCAAGGCGTATCCGTACTAAACATCAATGATCTCGCCAATGCCGTTAAGCCAGTGGTATTGCCAGGTGAGGAGATTATGGTGCAGATTATTAAGGATGGTAAGGAACACGGTCAAGGTGTTGCCTATCTGGATGATGGCACGATGATCGTGGTGGAAGGCGGACGCGAGTATATCGGCATGATGATGGAAGTGCTGGTGACCAGTGTGCTGCAGACATCAGCGGGACGAATGATTTTTGCCAAGCCGAAACTGTTGGAAAAAGCCCAATAAAGCGGTATGATGGGTAGTGTATCGTTAGAGCTTATAATATAACTGTATTATATCTCCGAACGATAAACTGACAGACAAGGCAGGGATTGCGGCATGGATAAAGGGTGGGGTGTTGTCATTGTGGCGGCAGGTCGGGGTACCCGGATGGGAACAGCCGAGAGTAAGCAGTTTCTGCTGCTGCAGGACAAGCCCGTTTTCATACATACGCTTGAAGTGTTTGCGGCTATGGACGAGGTCAGCGAAATGGTGCTGGTCACGGGAGCTGCCGATGTTGAACGCTGCCACGATTGGGTAAAAGAATACCGACTGGAATCACGTGTCCGTGTCATCCCCGGAGGGAAAGAGAGACAGCATTCGGTCCACGAAGGCCTTAAGGCACTAGGGACAGATTGGGTCCTCGTTCACGACGGGGTACGTCCTTTTATAAACCGTGAGCAGATTATGGGGTGTATGAAGGCGGCCATGTCGGGTGGAGCAGCTGTACTTGCCGTTCCAGTGAAGGATACGATCAAACAAGTAAATGCGGATGGAATCGTAACAGCGACGCCGAACCGCAGCAGTCTGTGGAGCATTCAAACCCCGCAGGCTTTTCGTCTTTCTTCCCTGCTGATTGCGTACGAATCGGCGGACCGGGACGGATTTCTAGGAACGGATGACGCAATGCTGGCTGAACGCCAGGGAATGTCGGTCAAGGTTGTGGAAGGCAGTTATAAGAACATCAAATTAACGACGCCGGAAGATTTGGAATACGCCGCGTTTTTGCTCAAGGGAGAGAAGAAGCGATGATACGTGTAGGACAGGGATTCGATGTACATCAACTGGTAGAGGGACGCCCATGCATTATTGGCGGGGTAACGATCCCTTATGAAAAAGGACTGCTGGGTCACTCGGACGCAGACGTGCTGCTGCATGCCATCAGTGATGCCATTCTTGGTGCGCTTGCACTTGGGGATATTGGCAAACACTTCCCGGATACGGATCCGGAGTTCAAAGATGCTGATAGCCTGAAACTGCTGGAGCATGTCTGGCAGTTGGTGAAGGATCGTGGATACCGTCTGGGGAACATTGATTCAACCATTATTGCACAGAAACCGAAGATGGCACCTTATGTTCCGCAGATGGCCGAAGTTATTGCCAAGGCACTTGAAGCGGATGTAACTCAGGTGAATGTCAAAGCGACAACAACAGAGCAACTCGGATTCCCCGGACGGGGAGAGGGGATAGCTGCCCAATCGGTTGTTTGCCTTGTTCGCGTGTGATATTATCAACCAATTAGAGACGGAGGGGATATTATGAGCACCGAAGTTCGCGTGCGCTACGCGCCGAGTCCAACGGGACACCTGCATATCGGGAACGCCCGTACGGCGCTGTTTAACTATTTGTATGCCAAACATAATAACGGCAAATTCATTATTCGTATTGAGGATACGGACGTGAAACGCAACATTGCCGGTGGTGAGGAAAGCCAGCTGAAATACCTGAAATGGCTTGGAATCGAGTGGGACGAAAGTATTGATGTCGGCGGCGAGTACGGACCATACCGTCAGACGGAACGTTTGGACATCTATCGTAAATATACGCAGGAGCTGCTGGATAAAGGTCTGGCTTACCGCTGCTATTGCACGGAAGAAGAGCTGGAGCAAGAACGTGAGGAACAGACAGCACGTGGAGAAACTCCGCGTTATTCGGGTAAACACCGTGATCTGACACCGGAGCAACAGAGCGCATTTGAAGCGGAAGGCCGTGTGGCGAGTATTCGTTTCCGTGTACCGGAAGAACGCATCTATACGTTTGATGACATGGTCAAAGGAACAATCTCATTCAACAGCAAGGAATCCGGCGACTTCGTTATTGTGAAAAAAGACGGCATTCCTACGTACAACTATGCAGTTGCTGTCGATGATCACCTGATGAAAATCTCCCACGTCCTGCGTGGCGAAGATCACATCTCTAACACACCGCGTCAACTGATGATTTATGAAGCGCTTGGCTGGGAGCCACCGCAATTCGGTCATATGACGTTGATCGTGAATGAAAACCACAAAAAACTGAGTAAACGTGACGAATCCGTTATTCAGTTTATTGAACAATATGATCAACTCGGCTATCTGCCTGAAGCGATGTTTAACTTCATCTCCCTGCTTGGCTGGTCTCCTGAAGGAGAAGAAGAGATCTTCTCGCAGGAGCAGTTAATCTCCATTTTTGATACGAAGCGTCTGTCCAAGAGTCCGGCGGTATTTGATACCCACAAGCTCGCTCACTTGAACAACCACTACATCAAACATGCGGACCCGGATCGCATTGCCGAAATGGCGATTCCACATCTGCAAAAAGCGGGACGTATCGCTGCTGAGCTCTCACCTGAACAGAAAGAATGGGCATATACGCTTGTTCATCTCTACCAGGAGCAAATGAATTCTGCCTCCGATATCGTGGAATTGTCGGAAGTGTTCTTCCGTTCCCACCTGGAGCTGGAAAGTGAAGGGGCTGCTGTACTGGCTGAGGAGCAGGTGCCAACCGTTCTGAAGGCATTTGCTGATAAAGTGCAGGCTAGCGACGAATTTACACCAAGCAAGATGGCTGCGCTGATCAAAGAAGTTCAGAAAGAGACCGGATTTAAGGGTAAACAGCTGTTTATGCCGATCCGTGTAGCTCTGACAGGACAGACTCATGGCCGCGATTTGAACCAAACAATCGTACTGCTTGGCCGCAATACGGTCATTGATCGACTGCATGCTCAGGTAAAAGGCGCGTAAGTAACGCCCTTGTTTAGTCTACTTTGGACTTAAGAATGGAACTTCGTTTATACCGATATGAAGGAAGATTGTTGTCAGTCCATAACCTTTTCGCTATAATAGCAACACCAAGGTTAAATGGTATGATTTTATCATTCATCATAAAAACAGCAAAGACCGGGAGAAGTAGGCTGAACCGGACAGATTCAGAGAGGATGGTCCCGCAGTAAAGAACAAGATTCTTTGCTGAGGTGGCTGTGAGCCATCCGCTGTCCGCCAGTCGAAATGCACCCGTGAGCTGCATAGCCGAATCCGGCCCCGCCTCTTGTTTTGTAGGAGAGAGGAAAACGTCAGGATAGGTTGTGACGGTTGGTTCCCGTTACGGAACTGTTGAGGGTTCATACTTGTGCAAGGATATGAGGCGGCTATAACAGGCAGCCTAATGTTCTTGTATGTTAAGGCATGAACCGAGCAGAGTGGGACCGCGATAAACGCCTCTGCAGCTTACATAGCTGCAGGGGCGTTTTCTATTTAGGTCGAGTCGAAAGTACACTACCATGAGGGCCGCGCCGTCCGGTAAGCCGGAGGACGAAGACCTGAACAAGAGGGGAACGAGCATGTTCAAGAAGATCAGATCAGATATCCAGGCGGTGTTTGAAAACGATCCGGCGGCCCGGGGATGGTTTGAAGTTGTATTTACCTACTCGGGGCTGCATGCGATATGGGCGCACCGGGTGGCACACTTTTTATACAAGCGTAGATGGTTTTCTTTCGCCCGGTTCATTTCACAGGTCAGCCGTTTTATGACAGGTATCGAAATCCACCCTGGGGCTACGATCGGCAATCGGTTGTTTATTGACCATGGCATGGGCGTCGTGATTGGGGAAACGTGTGAAATTGGCGACGATGTTGTCATCTATCAGGGGGTCACACTTGGCGGAACGGGTAAAGAAAAAGGGAAGAGACATCCGACAATTGGCAATAATGTGGTTATCTCATCCGGAGCGAAGGTGCTAGGCTCATTCAGTGTGGGGGATCAATGTAATATTGGTGCAAACTCGGTTGTGCTGAAGGAAGTTCCTTCAAACAGCACCGTTGTAGGCATACCGGGCAGAATCGTGAAGCAGGATGGCCGCCGGGTGGACCGTCTGAATCAGCAGCTTCCCGATCCGGTCATCGATTCCCTGCGCACTATGCAGCAAGAAATCGAACGATTACGTGAAGAAGTGCGTACTCTGCAGAGTACGCGTGAAAGTGAGTTTTCCCGTGGTACAATAGAATAATGATGGAAACGGACGAAAGGAAAGTGACTATGACGCTTCAAATTTACAATACGATGAGTCGTACCAAAGAGAATTTTGTTCCCCAAGAACCGGGGAAAGTAAAAATGTATGTGTGCGGCCCGACGGTATATGATTACATTCATATCGGGAATGCACGTCCAGTTATTTTTTTCGACACGGTTCGCGGATATTTGGAACAGACCGGACATGAGGTGAACTATGTCGTAAACTTCACGGATGTCGATGACAAGCTCATTCGCAAAGCCGAGCAGCTTGGTACGGATGTTCCTCATGTTGCTGAGAAATTTATTGCAGCTTATTACGAGGACCTTGAGGGGCTGGGTATTCCAAAGGCAAGCAGTAACCCAAGAGTGACGGAAAACATGCCGCTCATTATTGATTTTATCCGTGAGCTGGTTGAAAAGGACTTCGCCTATGAAAATGGCGGTGACGTATATTATCGTACTGGCAAGTTTGCGGAGTACGGCAAACTTTCGAAGCAAAACCTTCAGGAATTACAGTTCGGAATTCGTATTGGTGTAGATGAGCGCAAAGAGCATCCGGAAGACTTTGTTCTTTGGAAAGCTGCGAAGCCGGGTGAGATTTTCTGGTCCAGTCCATGGGGCGATGGTCGTCCGGGCTGGCATATTGAGTGCTCAGCGATGGCACGGGAGTACCTGGGCGACACGTTGGATATTCACGGTGGTGGACAGGATTTGCAGTTCCCGCATCATGAGTGCGAATGCGCTCAATCCGAGGTGTTGACTGGAAAACCGCTGGCAAACTACTGGATGCATAACGGATTTATCCGGATTGATAATGAGAAAATGTCGAAATCACTCGGTAACGGCGTGCTTGTTAAAGACCTTCGCAATCAATATAAACGCGAAGCCATTCGTTATTTCATGTTGTCTACTCACTATCGCAATCCGTTAAACTTTACGGAAGATACGATGGAACAGGCACAGAATAGTGTTGACCGGATCGCCAATGCCGTAGGTAACCTTAATCATCGCTTGCAGGCTGTGAGCGTGGATCAGGCTGTGTCATCTGAGTTTGCAGCGAGACTGGAGCAGATTCGTCAGCAGTATCATGAGAAAATGCAGGACGACTTCAATACGCCTGATGCGATTACGGCAATGTTTGAGTGGGCTGGGGAAGCTAACCAACTGCTGCAGCAAGATGTGGTAAACGCTGCGGACATTCGCGCTCTGCTGGAATTGTTCAGTGAGCTTAATGCGGTGCTTCGTATCTATACCGAGGCTGAACCGGAGCTTTTGGACGAAGAAATTGAACGTCTAATTGAAGAACGTAACGAAGCACGCAAAACCAAAAACTGGGCGCGGGCTGATGAAATCCGGGATGAACTGTCTGCGCAGGGCATCTTGCTTGAGGATACGGCTCAAGGAATGAGATGGCGGCGCAAATGAGCGAGGAACAACTGAAAAAGTTGTCTGAATCCGTCGAGCATGCCGAGCAACGGGAGGAACAGCAGACAAATGAACGGTCTCTGAGCGTTGAACAGGGAGGATGGTTTCCTTATCCCCCCTCCCGGCCTACACGGTTGATTCCTCCCATCGCTCTCGCCTACATTGGTGATGCGGTATATGAGGTAGCCGTACGACAGTATCTGCTGTCCAAGGCCAACATGCGTCCCAACCATTTGCACCGTAGTGCAACCAGTTTGGTATCGGCGAAGGCTCAGAGCCGCATTCTCACTGGTATTGAGGCTGAGCTGACCGAAGAAGAACGTGACATTGTCAGACAAGGTCGTAATGCCAAGTCTGGCAGTATTCCCAAAAACGCAGACGTTTTGGAGTATAGACATGCCACGGCTCTGGAGTGTCTGATCGGTTACCTGTATAGCAGTGGTCGGCATGATCGCATGATTGAACTGATTCGCCGGGGCATTGAGCATGCGGAACAACATTCGCAATCACCGACAAAATAATATAAATTACAACAAAGCCGCTTCTGTAGGGTGCGCCGATTAGGGTGCAGTAAACCACAGGGCGTTATAGAGAGGATCGAACAAAGATGGAAGAAGAATGGATCGCCGGTAAGCACTCGGTAACGGAGGCGCTGCGTTCAGGCCGGACCATTAATAAAATATGGATTGCAGATACAGCGCAAAAACATTTGACGCAGCCTATTATCGCTGAAGCGAAAAAATTAGGTATTGTCATTCAGCACGTAGACAAGCGTAAACTGGATCAAACCGTGCCTGGCATTCAACACCAGGGTGTGGTGGCGCAAGCGGCTCCTTACGCTTATGTGGAGGTTGAAGACATTCTTGCTGCAGCCGCTGCAAAAAATGAACATCCATTTTTGATTTTGCTGGATGAGATCGAAGATCCACATAATCTTGGATCGATTTTGCGGACGGCCGACTGCACAGGTGCACATGGTGTCATTGTACCTAAACGGCGCTCAGCTGCAGTTACGGTGACTGTATCCAAAACATCAGCAGGTGCGGTGGAGTATGTGCCCGTGGCTCGTGTAAGCAATCTGGGTCAAACCATTGACCGTCTCAAGGAAGAGGGCGTATGGGTCGTAGGCACAGATGTTGCTGCTCAGGAGAGTGTGTTTGGTAACGGCGTCTTTACAGGCCCGGTAGCCCTCGTGATCGGAAACGAAAACAAGGGAATGGGACGACTCATTCGCGAGAAATGCGATGTGTTGATCAAATTGCCGATGCAAGGTCAGATTAATTCCCTGAATGCTTCCGTGGCAGCGGGTGTTGTCATGTATGAAGTGCTTCGCTCGCGCCAAGCGCAGGACTAGAAGATATGGCTGATTCCCGTGATGTACTTCTTGTAGACGGGTACAACATGATTGGTGACTGGCCGGAGCTATCCAGATTGGCGGAGAGCGGGTTGGAGGAGGCGCGCAACAGGCTTCTCTCCCGACTAGCCGACTATCAGGCATTCTCCGGCCGAAGAGTCATTGTTGTTTTTGACGCCTACCTCGTGCCTGGACTCGGTAAATCCTTTACACAGAGCAAAGTGCAGATCTTTTTTACAAAGGAAAAAGAGACGGCAGACGAATGCATTGAGAGACTCGTTCGGGAACTAAGCACGCGAAGACGCCAAATCTATGTGGCTACAAGCGATATGGTAGAGCAGCATGTCATTTTTGGACAAGGTGCTCTACGTGTATCCGCAAGGGAATTGCTGATCGAAGTAGAGCAGAACGAAAAAGAGTTACAGAAACGTTTGGAAGAAGATCAGGCTAAAGCAACGCGAAATACACTTGGCGGCAAGTTAAGTCCGGATGTTTTGAAGCAGTTTGAGCGATGGCGCCGGGAATAACAGCACGGTTTTACAAAAATTAGAATTTTGAAACTCTTGACAATTATGTTATTGATGTTCTTTTTTAGGCAGAGCGTGGTTGACGGTGTGAGGTACCATCATATATACTGATCCTATATTTCATAGAGTAGAGTAACGGGGTACCTTGCGTTGCAGCCGGAGGGATTGTCTGTGAGTGTCGACCTCAAAGATATCATGTTATCCAAGTATGATTACCAAAGTGACGAAGACATTGTCGAAGCGGTCCGTGAAGGTGAAAGCGAAGCGCTGGAGTTTTTGATTAACAAATATCGTAACTTTGTACGCGCCAAGGCAAGATCTTATTTTCTGATTGGGGCAGACCGGGAAGATATCATTCAAGAAGGAATGATTGGACTCTATAAATCCATTAGGGATTTCAAAGGGGACAAGCTCGCTTCTTTCAAAGCCTTTGCCGAGTTGTGTATTACACGACAGATTATTACGGCAATCAAGACAGCAACACGTCAGAAGCATATTCCGCTTAATTCTTATGTATCACTGGACAAACCTATTTATGACGAAGAGTCCGATCGTACGTTACTCGATGTGATTTGTGGAACACAGGTCAGCGATCCGGAAGAACTTATCATCAACCAGGAAGAGTTTGTGGGCCTGGAAGATAAGATGTCTGAGATTCTGAGTGATCTGGAACGTAAAGTATTGATGTTGTATCTGGACGGGAGATCTTATCAAGAGATTGCAGTGGATTTGGACAGACATGTGAAGTCCATTGATAATGCACTTCAGCGCGTGAAGCGTAAACTTGAAAAGTACCTGGAAGTTCGAGATAATTGAACACATGTTGTCGTTGACGGAAAAGGCTCGGGGTTTGAGTCTTTTTTTGCTGCCTCAAGTTTATAAAGTTAAAGAATGATTATACTAGTAATCGCTTGGTCCATGCAGGAGAAGAGAAAAACAGAGATGAGAAACTGAATATGTTTGATAGGAACTTTTTACCCATTGATGAAAGGCTATTCTTTCATTGACATGGTTATACCCTTATGATAAAGTGTTTTAGGTAGGCCTAAATTCGCGGCTTTTTTTTAGGATCAATTTAGAGACTCCGCTTGAATGTGGAAGTCTTCGGGAGGTGTACATCATGCGGGTAATTATTACTTTGGCTTGTACAAACTGCAAACAAAGAAATTACACTACGACAAAAAACAAGCGTAATCACCCCGACCGCATGGAGATGAAGAAATTTTGCAAGTTTTGTAACGAGCAGACTTCTCATCGCGAAACCAGATAGTTTTTTGGAGGTGTAGTCGGCGTGAAACGTAGTTTCAAATCTCTGATTTCCTTTTTCTCTGAAAGCTGGGCTGAACTTAAAAAAGTTCGCTGGCCTAATCGTAAAGAGCTGACCAACTACACATTGATCGTTCTTGGTACTGTTGTGGTTATGACGCTGTTTTTTTGGGTCATTGATATCGGCATCTCCGCTGTGATCGAAGCGATTATTTAAGAAGGGTCCCAGGTGGCTTGATATGGAAAAAAGATGGTACGTCGTTCATACCTATTCAGGGTATGAGAATAAGGTCAAAGCCAATTTGGAAAAACGCGTAGAGTCCATGGGCATGGAAGACAAGATTTTCCGCGTTCTTGTTCCTATGGAAGAAGAAGTGGTAAACAAAGACGGTAAGAAAAAAACCGTTATGCGTAAAGTTTACCCCGGATATGTCTTGGTGGAAATGGTCCAGACGGATGACTCTTGGTATGTTGTTCGCAACACACCAGGTGTTACGGGATTTGTCGGTTCGACAGGTTCCGGGTCCAAACCAACAGCCTTACTGCCTGAAGAAGTGGAACAAATTCTGAAGCACATGGGCATGGTTGAGCCGAAGCCTAAAATTGAATTCGATATTAAGGAATCCGTACGTATTAAAGTTGGTCCTTTTGCGAATTTTGTGGGCTCCGTGGAAGAAATCTTGGTAGACAAAAGCAAGTTGAAAGTGCACGTGAACATGTTTGGACGGGAAACACCGCTTGAGTTGGAATACACGCAAGTGGAGAAGATATAGTCTCTTCAAGTTTCTTGTGGGAGGGCTGAGAGGCCCGTTAACCACTATTTTGCAAGGAGGTGTCAATCATGGCAAAAAAGGTAATCAAAATGGTAAAACTGCAAATTCCAGCAGGTAAAGCGAATCCAGCGCCTCCGGTAGGTCCAGCTTTGGGTCAAGCAGGTGTCAACATCATGGCATTCTGTAAAGAGTTCAACGCTCGTACAGCCGATCAAGCGGGATTGATTATTCCTGTTGAAATCACAGTATTCGAAGACCGTTCCTTTACTTTCATTACTAAAACTCCACCAGCAGCAGTTCTGTTGAAAGTGGCAGCTAAAGTAGAAAAAGGATCCGGCGAACCGAACAAGAAAAAAGTCGCTACCGTTAAACGTGATGCGGTACGTCAAATCGCGGAACAAAAAATGCCTGACCTGAATGCTGCTGACGTTGAGTCTGCAATGCGTATGGTCGAAGGTACTGCCCGCAGCATGGGTATCACCATCGAAGACTAATTTTTCATCTGAAACATGGCTTCGTAAAGCCGGCCGATTCGCGGCCGGTTGATGTGGGAGGTATATCCGCTAACACCACAAAGGAGGAATATAACATGGCTAAACACGGTAAAAAATACCTGGAAGCTGCTAAGCTGATTGACAGCGAAGCAACTTACGAGCCTTCAGAAGCTGTAGAGCTTGTGAAAAAGGCAGCCACTGCAAAATTTGATGAAACTATCGAAGCAGCAGTACGCTTGGGCGTTGACCCACGTAAACAAGACCAGGCAGTACGTGGTGTTGTTGTCTTGCCACACGGCACAGGTAAAACACAACGCGTATTGGTATTTGCAAAAGGTGACAAAGCGAAAGAAGCGGAAGCGGCTGGCGCGGACTATGTTGGTGATGCAGACATGATCAACAAAATCCAACAAGGCTGGTTCGAATTCGACGTCTGCGTAGCGACACCGGACATGATGAGTGAAGTAGGTAAATTGGGCCGTCTGCTCGGCGGTAAAGGTCTGATGCCTAACCCTAAAGCCGGAACGGTAACTTTCGATGTATCCAAGGCTGTTCAAGAAATTAAAGCCGGTAAAATCGAATATCGTCTGGATCGTGCAGGTCAAATTCATGCACCGATCGGTAAAGCTTCATTCTCGGCAGAGCAATTAAATGAGAACCTTAAAGCTCTCATGGACGCTTTGACTCGTGCTAAACCGGCGGCAGCAAAAGGTGTTTATCTGAAGAATGTAAGTCTTTCTTCCACGATGGGCCCTGGCGCACGCGTGAACGCAGCTTCTTTTAGATAATATCACTTGACAGGCTTGTCCTGTTCTGATAATCTATAAAAGTTGTGAGTCCGAGTGACTGACCGTTGACATTTGAATATGCTTACCGTAGACAGTAGGTGCCATTTTGGCTTAATTTCCTGCCGAGGTGTGATTATAGAACTTAGAGCGATGAAAATCGGTTGTGAGTATATATCAAGCCTTCGTGATTCTACGGAGGCTTTTCTTAATGGGATAAATTTGATCAGGAGGTGTACAGTTTGGCAAACGCAAAAGTGATTCAAGCAAAACAAGAGTCCGTTGATGCAGTAACAGCAAAATTGCGCGAGAGCGCTACTAGTGTTGTTGTTGACTATCGCGGTTTGAACGTTGCCCAAGTAACTGAGCTGCGTAAGCAGCTTCGTGAAGCCGGAATCGAATTCCAAGTGCTGAAAAACTCGTTGCTTCGCCGCGCAGCAGCTGCAGCAGAACTGACAGAACTTAACGAAGTACTGACAGGTCCTAGCGCAATTGCATTCAGCGTAGACGACGTAGTGGCTCCAGCCAAAATTCTGAACGACTTCGCGAAAAAGAACGATGCACTGGAATTGAAAGGTGCAGTCGTAGAAGGTCGCGTAATTGGAGTAGAAGAAGTCAAAGCGTTGGCAGAATTGCCATCCCGCGAAGGTCTCCTTTCCATGCTCCTCAGCGTGCTTCAAGCGCCAGTGCGCAACTTCGCGCTTGCGGTTAAAGCTGTTGCTGAAAAAGAAGAACAAGGGGCGTAAGCAACTTGATCTGAATGCTGCCTAGGCAGTGGTGAATTACAAAAAAAATAATATTATATATGGAGGTTCAATCATGAGTAAAGAGCAAATCTTGGAAGCAATCAAAGGCATGACTGTACTGGAATTGAATGATCTCGTTAAAGCAATCGAAGAAGAATTCGGCGTAACTGCTGCAGCTCCAGTAGCTGTTGCAGGTGGCGGAGCTGCTGCAGCTGAAGCTGAGCAATCCGAGTTCGACGTAATCTTGACTAGCGCTGGTGCTTCCAAAATCAACGTTATCAAAGCAGTTCGCGAAATCACAGGTCTTGGCCTGAAAGAAGCGAAAGAAGTAGTTGACAATGCTCCAAAAGCATTGAAAGAAAAAGTTAGCAAAGAAGAAGCAGAAACGGTTAAAGCTAAGCTTGAAGAAGCAGGCGCTTCAATCGAAGTTAAATAATTTAGCTTTCATTAGCTAGATGAACAAAACAACAAACCCCTTGACTTATATCAAGGGGTTTGTTGCTGTAATTGTAAATGGAAAGTGAGTGAGGACATGTCCAATCATTATTATTCGGACAAACCGCAGGTGGCACATGACAGACGGGCTACAGAAGCGGAGCTACGCGGATGGAAATTACGACTCGTTACGGATGCAGGGGTATTTTCCAAAAACGGAATCGATTACGGCAGCAGAGTGTTGATTGATGCTATAGAGTTGCCTGCTGGAGCTCATGTACTGGATGTGGGCTGCGGGTATGGACCTATTGGTCTTACAGCAGCTAAACTTGTACCGGATGGACATGTCACCATGATCGATATCAATGAGAGAGCGGTTGAGCTTTCCAAGGAAAATGCAAAAGCGAACGGCATAACGAATGTAACGGTTATGCAAAGCAATCTTCTGGCTGAAGTTAAAAAGGAAGACTTTGACGCGGTTCTGACCAATCCCCCGATCCGTGCAGGTAAGGAAACCGTGCATACGATCTTTGAACAGGCATATCGTCATTTGAAGGTGGGCGGAGCGTTATGGATTGTCATTCAGAAAAAGCAGGGAGCACCTTCGGCAAAAGCGAAGCTGGAATCTCTTTTTGGACGAGTGGAGGAAGTAACGAAGGATAAAGGCTACCGAATTTTCAAAGCAGTAAAATTGGAAGAGGCGCCTTTAGGCTAATCCTGATTTGTAAAGTAAGCAGGGTAGCATTTTTTTTGCAATAGGACTATTGACTTGAAATTCGGTTCGTGGTATTATTGTAAAATGTCAGTATTAAGATGCCCTATTTGGCTTTAGCTATCTAAAAATGTCAACCTTTTTTACGCCGAACGGGCTTATTATGCCTACGTTTGGCGTATAATATGTACATTTTGGGCAAACTGGGGATATGTATGATTTGGAAAGACATCCGCCGATCAAAGTTGCTCTTTTTTCGAACGACATTCGAGTAAGGGCTTTTCTTTATTTGTGGATGCATTGCTTTGCTCTGTATGTGTACCATTATAAGGTTACAAACAGAGGTTCGCAACGAAATTTTTAAAGTGAGTAGACATTGAGGGGTGAGTTTAAGTTGGCAGGACATCTTGTTCAATATGGTCGACGCACTCGGCGCAGTTATGCACGAATTAACGAGATACTCGAAGTTCCGAACCTGATTGAAATCCAACAAAAATCTTACGATTGGTTTTTGGAGGAAGGGTTGCGCGAAATGTTCCAGGATATCTCGCCGATCCAGGATTTTACAGGTAACTTGATTTTGGAATTTATCGATTACAGTCTCGGTGAACCGAAGTATACAGTAGACGACGCGAAAGAGCGTGACGTTACTTATGCAGCACCGCTTCGGGTCAAAGTCCGGCTCATTAATAAGGAAACCGGAGAAGTCAAAGAGCAGGAAGTATTCATGGGAGATTTCCCGCTGATGACCGATACCGGCACATTTATTATTAATGGTGCGGAACGGGTTATTGTCAGCCAGTTGGTTCGCTCTCCTAGCGTTTACTTCAGTACCAAAGTAGATAAAAACGCCAAAAAAACGTATACCGCTACAGTTATTCCTAACCGCGGCGCTTGGCTCGAACTGGAGATGGACGCGAAGGATGTTGTTTACGTCCGGATCGACCGCACACGTAAAATACCGGTGACGGTTCTCCTGCGTGCACTTGGTTTTGGCACAGACGCTGAGATTCTGGATCTGCTCGGTAATGACGAATATATCCGAAATACGCTGGACAAAGACAATACGGATTCCACGGAGAAAGCGCTGATTGAAATTTATGAGCGTCTTCGTCCGGGCGAGCCGCCAACGCTGGATAATGCGAAAAGCTTGCTCGTAGCCCGTTTCTTTGATCCAAAACGTTATGACCTGGCTAATGTGGGTCGTTACAAAATCAACAAAAAGCTTCATATCAAGAACCGTTTGTTCAACCAACGTTTGGCTGAGTCTCTTGTAGATACCGAAACTGGCGAAATTATCGCCGAAGCAGGTCAAATGATTGACCGTCGTCTGTTGGATGAAATCATGCCGCAACTCGAGAAAAGCGTTGGTTTCCGCACATATCACGTGGGTAACGGCGTTTTGGATGCCAATGATATCCCGATGCAAACGATTGATGTATTTTCACCGATTGAGGATGGTAAGGTCGTTAAACTGATTGCCAATGCTAACATTGATAAATCAGTGAAGAACGTTACACCGGCTGATATCATTTCCTCCATCAGTTACTTCATTAACCTTCTGCATGGCATCGGAAGCACAGATGATATCGATCACCTGGGTAACCGTCGTCTCCGCTCGGTTGGTGAGCTCCTACAAAACCAATTCCGTATCGGTTTATCCCGTATGGAACGTGTAGTTCGTGAGAGAATGTCCATTCAGGATGCTAACGTAATCACGCCTCAGGCTTTGATTAACATACGTCCTGTTATCGCATCCATTAAAGAGTTTTTCGGTAGCTCCCAATTGTCACAGTTTATGGATCAAACGAACCCACTGGGTGAGTTGACGCATAAACGCCGTCTGTCCGCACTCGGACCGGGTGGTTTGACACGTGAGCGTGCCGGCATGGAAGTCCGTGACGTGCATCCATCCCACTATGGCCGGATGTGTCCAATCGAGACACCAGAGGGACCGAACATTGGTTTGATCAACTCCCTGTCGACATTTGCCCGTGTGAACGAATATGGATTCATTGAAGCTCCTTATCGCTGGGTAGATCCTAAGACTGGTGTCGTAACCGAGCAAATCGACTACCTGACAGCAGACGAAGAGGACAACTATGTCATCGCTCAAGCGAATGCGAAGCTGAATGAAGATAGTACCTTTGCAGAAGAAGCGATCATTGTACGTTACAACAAGCAGTCGGATAACATCCTTACGATGCCGAGTGAACGCGTTGACTACATGGACGTATCTCCTAAGCAGGTTGTATCTGTCGCTACAGCGCTCATTCCGTTCCTTGAGAACGATGACTCCAACCGTGCACTCATGGGATCGAACATGCAGCGGCAAGCCGTTCCACTCTTGATTCCTAAAGCTCCGCTGGTGGGAACAGGTATGGAACACAAAGCCGCAAAAGATTCCGGTGTATGTATTGTCTCCAAATATGACGGGATTATTGAACGTTCTTCTGCGAATGAGATTTGGTTGCGTCGTGTTGAAGAAGTCGATGGTCAAGAAGTCAAAGGCGATATCGTTAAATATAAATTACACAAATTTATGCGTTCGAACCAAGGAACATGCATTAACCAACGTCCGATTGTCAAAAGAGGTGCTGTTGTCAAAGCTGGCGACATCCTTGCAGATGGTCCTTCGACGGAAATGGGTGAATTGGCTCTGGGACGTAACGTCGTAGTTGCCTTCATGACTTGGGAAGGTTACAACTACGAGGATGCGATCCTGCTCAGCGAAAAACTCGTTAAAGAAGATGTGTATACATCCATTCATATCGAGGAATATGAGTCTGAAGCACGTGATACTAAGCTCGGACCTGAAGAGATCACGCGTGATATCCCGAACGTAGGGGAAGAAGCGCTGCGTAATCTGGATGAGCGCGGTATTATCCGTATCGGTGCAGAAATCAGTGCTGGTGACATTCTGGTTGGTAAAGTAACACCAAAAGGTGTAACGGAACTGACTGCAGAAGAACGTCTCCTGCATGCGATCTTCGGTGAGAAAGCGCGTGAAGTACGTGATACTTCCCTGCGTGTACCTCACGGTACTGACGGTATCGTAGTTGATGTAAAAGTCTTTACCCGTGAAAACGGAGATGAACTGCCTCCAGGTGTTAACCAACTCGTTCGTGTCTATATCGCTCAAAAACGGAAAATTTCCGAGGGTGATAAAATGGCCGGTCGTCACGGTAACAAAGGGGTCGTGGCCCGTATCCTGCCGGAAGAAGATATGCCTTTCCTGCCGGACGGTACACCAGTTCAAATCGTTCTTAACCCGCTGGGCGTACCTTCCCGGATGAACATCGGTCAAGTGCTTGAAGTTCACTTGGGTATGGCTGCCATGCAGCTCGGTATTCACGTAGCTACTCCTGTATTCGACGGAGCGAAGGAGTATGACGTCTTCGATACGATGGAAGAAGCAGGGATGCAGCGAAATGGTAAAACCGTTCTGTACGACGGACGTACGGGAGAAGAGTTCGAACGTGAAGTTACTGTTGGCGTCATGCATATGATCAAGCTGGCGCACATGGTTGACGATAAAATCCATGCTCGTTCCACAGGTCCTTACTCACTCGTTACACAACAGCCTCTGGGTGGTAAAGCCCAGTTCGGTGGACAACGTTTCGGGGAGATGGAAGTATGGGCGCTTGAGGCTTATGGTGCGGCCTATACACTGCAAGAAATCTTGACTGTTAAGTCCGATGATGTTGTAGGTCGGGTGAAAACGTATGAGTCCATCGTCAAAGGCGAGAATGTTCCTGAACCAGGTGTTCCTGAATCATTCAAAGTATTGATCAAAGAGCTGCAAAGCTTGGGTATGGATGTTAAGATTTTGAGCGAAGATGAGCAAGAGATTGAAATGAAAGAAATGGACGATGAAGATGACGCTGCGAGCGATAAGCTCAGCCTCAACCTTGAGGGTACAGAGGTCGGAGCGGAGTAACCGCTTCGGGCGCATGATGACCGGCGTTTTTCATCAGGCTCGCGTCTTGCTCCGGCTTCGGCCGGAGGGGGCGTAACCTAGAATACAGGACTTGGTTAAGGAGGGTTGCTCCTTGTTGGACGTCAACAATTTCGAATACATGAAGATCGGGCTTGCTTCCCCAGAAAAAATTCGTTCTTGGTCCCGCGGAGAAGTGAAAAAACCGGAAACGATCAACTATCGTACGTTGAAACCGGAAAAAGAAGGGCTGTTCTGCGAAAAGATTTTTGGCCCTACAAAAGACTGGGAATGTCATTGCGGTAAATACAAACGCGTGCGTTATAAAGGCGTTGTCTGTGATCGTTGTGGTGTTGAAGTTACACGTGCGAAAGTACGCCGCGAACGGATGGGTCATATTGAGCTCGCTGCTCCGGTATCGCATATCTGGTACTTCAAAGGTATTCCGAGCCGCATGGGTCTCGCTCTGGATATGTCTCCAAGATCTCTCGAGGAGATTATTTATTTTGCATCATATGTAGTAACTGATCCAGGAGAAACTCCACTGGAGAAAAAACAGCTGTTGTCCGAGAAAGAATACCGCAGCTACCGTGAGAAATACGGATATGGGTTCCAGGCTGGCATGGGGGCAGAAGCAGTTAAGAAATTGCTTCAAGACCTTGATATAGACAAAGAGCTTGAATTCCTGAAGGAAGAGCTCCGCACTGCACAAGGACAACGCCGTAACCGTGCAATCAAACGTCTGGAAGTTATCGAAGCGTTCCGCAACTCGGGTAATAAACCTGAGTGGATGATCATGGATGTACTTCCTGTGATCCCGCCGGAACTTCGTCCGATGGTACAACTGGATGGTGGACGTTTTGCAACGTCTGACCTGAATGACCTGTATCGCCGTGTAATCAACCGGAACAATCGTCTGAAACGTTTGCTTGACTTAGGCGCGCCAGACATTATCGTGCAAAATGAAAAACGGATGCTGCAGGAAGCTGTTGACGCATTGATCGACAACGGCCGTCGTGGACGCCCTGTAACGGGTCCTGGTAACCGTCCTTTGAAATCCCTCAGCCACATGCTGAAAGGTAAACAAGGACGTTTCCGTCAGAACTTGCTCGGTAAACGGGTTGACTATTCCGGTCGTTCCGTTATCGTAGTTGGACCTTACCTGAAAATGTATCAGTGTGGTCTGCCTAAAGATATGGCACTTGAACTGTTCAAGCCTTTTGTTATGAAAGAGCTTGTAAATAAAGGGCTTGCCCATAACATCAAGAGCGCTAAACGTAAAGTTGAGCGTGTAAGTCCTGAAGTATGGGATGTTCTTGAAGAAGTTATTAAGGAGCACCCGGTTCTGCTGAACCGTGCCCCTACGCTTCACAGACTCGGTATTCAAGCGTTTGAACCGATTCTCGTTGAAGGTAAAGCAATTCGTCTTCATCCGCTCGTATGTACGGCGTACAATGCCGACTTTGACGGTGACCAAATGGCCGTGCACGTTCCGTTGTCTGCTGAAGCTCAAGCAGAAGCACGTATCCTGATGCTTGCATCAGGTAACATTTTGAACCCGAAAGACGGTAAACCGGTTGTTACCCCTTCCCAGGATATGGTGCTTGGTTCTTACTACCTGACCATGGACAACAAGGAAGAAAAGGGAACAGGTATGATCTTGCGCACGGTTAACGAAGCTGTATCCGCGTACCAACGTGGTACTGCTGGTTTGCATGCACGTGTAGCGATTCCGGTTAGAGCGCTTGGCAAAACAATCTTTACCGAAGAGCAACAAGATGCAATGATGTTGACTACGGTCGGCAAAATCATCTTTAATGAAATCTTCCCGGCAAGCTTCCCTTACATCAATGATGCAACTCGTGCGAACCTCTACCAGGGTACCGCTGAGCATTCATTTGTTTATGAGAAGGGAGCTGACCTTAGAGAAGCGATTATGAACGCTCCTTTGGCTGGTGGTGTCGGTAAAGAATATCTTGGTTCTATCATCGCACGTTGTTTTGAAATTTATCATACAACGGAAACAGCCGTTATTTTGGATAAAATCAAACAACTCGGATTCACATACTCCACTCGCGCTGGTATCACTGTAGCGGTGTCGGATGTTATCGTTCCACCTGAGAAATTTGAAATCCTTAGACAGTCTGAGGAAAAAGCACAAATCGTTACGAATCAATACCGTCGTGGTCTGATTACGAACGAAGAGCGCTATGACCGCATCATTGATATCTGGTCGAAATCGAAAGATGATATCACCGAGATTCTGATGAAATCGATGGATCGCTACAATTCCATCATGATGATGGTTGACTCCAAAGCACGGGGTAACAAATCGCAAATCACCCAATTGGGCGGTATGCGTGGACTGATGGCCAACCCATCTGGTCGAATCATCGAACTCCCAATCAAATCGAACTTCCGTGAAGGTCTGACGGTACTCGAGTACTTCATCTCGACTCACGGAGCGCGTAAAGGTTTGGCGGATACAGCCCTGCGTACAGCCGATTCAGGTTACCTGACTCGTCGTCTCGTAGACGTAGCCCAAGACGTAATCGTGCGTGAAGATGATTGTGGTACAGATAAAGGCTTTACCGTAAGCCGTATCCAGGATGGTAAAGAGGTTATTGAGGATCTCTACGACCGTATTGAAGGCAGATACTGCTTCGAGACTGTTCGTCATCCGGAAACAAAAGAAATTATTGCCCACCGTAATGAACTGATTGACTCTGATAAAGCAGAGGCAATCATCAAAGCTGGCGTAACCAAACTACAAATCCGCTCCGTACTTAGCTGCCGTGCACGTCACGGTGTCTGCAAGAAGTGTTATGGTCGCAACTTGGCGACTGGTAAACACGTGGAGATCGGTGAAGCAGTTGGTATTATCGCAGCACAATCCATTGGTGAGCCAGGAACACAGCTGACAATGCGTACATTCCACACCGGTGGTGTAGCCGGAGACGATATTACGCAAGGTTTGCCGCGTATCCAGGAGTTGTTTGAGGCTCGTAATCCTAAGGGTCAAGCAACAATCAGTGAGATCGACGGTGTTGTTAAAGAAATTCGCGAAGCGAAAGATCGTCGCGAAATTGAAATTCAAGGTGAAGCAGAATCCAAAGTTTACTCTGTTACCTACGGTTCCCGTGTACGCGTTAGCGAAGGCATGGAAATTGAAGCAGGCGACGAGTTGACAGATGGTTCTATCGATCCAAAAGAAATGCTGCGCATTAAAGGCGTACGTGGCGTACAGAACTACATTTTGCAGGAAGTACAACGCGTATACCGTAACCAAGGCGTAGAAATCAATGATAAACACGTTGAAGTTATGATCCGTCAAATGTTGCGTAAAATCCGTATCGTCGATGCAGGGGACACTACGTTGTTGCCAGGATCGTTCGTGGATACGCATGAGTACGAAAGAGCTAACAAAACAGCGATTCTAAGTGATAAAGAGCCAGCGGTTGCGAAACCAATCCTGCTCGGTATTACGAAAGCATCCCTGGAAACAGACTCCTTCCTCTCAGCGGCTTCGTTCCAAGAGACTACACGTGTTCTGACAGATGCAGCGATCAAAGGTAAAGTCGATCAGTTGCTCGGTCTGAAAGAGAATGTAATCATCGGTAAATTGATCCCTGCAGGTACAGGTATGCACCGTTATCGCAGCATCAAATTTGCCGAGCCGGAAGATGGCCAATCTTCAGTAGAAGAACTTGAGCCAGTTTCGGTTGATTAACATATTGATCTCTATTCATCCTTGTTTAAAGGATAAATAGAAGTTTTGTACGCTGGGAGACGACGACTGTTTCACACAGGAGGACGTTTCCCAGTGAAGCAAAACTTTAAATAAAAATGTTTTGGCATTAGCATTGACATTGCTTGCGCTAGATGCTAATATATCAAAGGTGCGTGGGCAGCTGATTGTATATGGTCCTATTCGGAGGAATGAATAATGTCTAATGAAAAAGGTCTGCAAGATGCTCATGTCAAAATTGGTACCAAACAGACCGTGCGGATGGTCCAGTCAGGAATGGCTGCTGAGGTCTATGTGGCTGAAGATAGTGATCCGCAGCTCACTTCCAAAATCATTGCCTTGTGTGAACAACACAATGTAAAGTACACGAAAGTGGACACAATGAAAAATCTCGGCAAAGCTTGCGGGATTGGAGTGGGAGCAGCAATGGCTGCTGTCGCAAAATGATACAGTAAGGAACGTTTTTGTCCGAGAACTTTTAGGGATTCTCTAAGGCAAAAACTTTTCATTTGTCTTTTTATGAACCGCCTGGGTCTGTGGACTTAGCGTAAAGAGGTTTATAAAGAAACATGAACAATTGAGGAAGGGGGTGGCAATCACATGCCAACTATTAACCAACTGGTACGTAAAGGACGTCAAGCTAAAGTTGATAAGTCCAAATCACCAGCTTTGCAAAAAGGGTTCAACGCTTTGAAACGTGAATCAACTAACATCAGTGCCCCACAAAAACGTGGTGTCTGCACTCGTGTAGGTACAATGACTCCACGTAAACCAAACTCTGCACTTCGTAAATATGCCCGTGTTCGTTTGACGAACCGTCTCGAGGTAACTGCTTATATCCCGGGTATCGGACATAACCTTCAAGAGCACAGTGTTGTGTTGATCCGTGGAGGTAAAGTTAAAGACCTTGCAGGGGTTCGTTATCACATCGTTCGCGGAGCTCTTGATACTGCAGGCGTGAACAACCGTATGCAAGCTCGTTCGAAATACGGTGCTAAACGTCCAAAAGCTAAAAAAGCCTAAACTATTATAAGTAGCAGTCCTGAATATCTTCTGGGTTAATCCCAGGAGGTGAAGGATGTGCTCATGAAGAAAGAAAGGGGGATATCCATGCCACGCAAAGGTCCAGTTACGAAAAGAGACGTGTTGCCAGATCCGGTATACAGCAGCAAGCTGGTTACTCGTTTGATCAACCGCATCATGCTCGACGGAAAACGCGGTGTTGCTCAAAGCATTCTGTATAATGCGTTTAAGTTGATTCAAGAACGTACGGGTAATGACCCTATGGAAGTATTTGAAGCAGCGATCAAAAATATCATGCCAGTCCTGGAAGTTAAAGCTCGCCGTGTCGGCGGTGCCAACTACCAAGTACCAATCGAGGTAAAACCAGAGAGACGTACTGCTTTGGGATTACGTTGGCTCGTGAACTACTCCCGCAACCGCGGTGAGAAAACAATGGAAGAGCGTTTGGCGGCTGAGATCATCGACGCTTCCAACAACACAGGCGCTTCCGTTAAAAAACGTGAAGATACGCATAAAATGGCTGAAGCGAACAAAGCGTTTGCTCACTACCGTTGGTAGGATTCGGTTCACAATAATAACTTCAATTTTGAAGGGAGACCCATTTCATGGCAAGAGAGTTCTCCTTGAAAAATACACGTAATATCGGGATCATGGCTCATATTGATGCGGGTAAAACCACGACAACTGAGCGGATCTTGTTCTACACAGGACGTACGCACAAAATCGGTGAAGTACACGAAGGCGCTGCGACAATGGACTGGATGGAACAGGAACAGGAGCGCGGAATTACAATTACTTCCGCTGCGACTACCGCTGCTTGGAAAGGCCACCGCGTTAACATCATTGATACCCCGGGACACGTTGACTTCACTGTTGAAGTTGAACGTTCCCTTCGTGTATTGGACGGAGCAGTTGGTGTATTCAGTGCGAAAGAAGGCGTTGAGCCTCAGTCCGAAACCGTATGGAGACAGGCTGACAAGTACGGCGTACCTCGTATCGCTTATGTAAACAAAATGGATATCATCGGTGCTGACTTCCTGAACGTTGTATCTGACATGCGTGATCGCCTTCAAGCGAACGCAGTTGCGATTCAACTTCCTATCGGCGCTGAAAATGATTTCAAAGGTATCATTGATATCGTTGCACAAAAGGCTCATATGTACAAAGATGACCTTGGACAAGATATCGAAGAAACCGAAATTCCTGCGGAATTTGTTGAGCAAGTTGCAGAACTCCGTAACGAATTGGTTGAGCGTGTTGCAGAACTCGACGAAGATTTGACAATGAAATACCTGGAAGGCGAAGAGATCACTATTGATGAGATCAAAGCGGCCCTCCGTAAAGGTGTTGTTGATGTTAAGATCTTCCCGGTTATCTGTGGATCCTCGTATCGTAACAAAGGTGTTCAACTGATGTTGGATGCTGTTATCGACTACTTGCCGGCTCCAACAGACGTTCCATCTATCACTGGTCATCTTGAAGATGGAACTGAAGCAATTCGTAAGTCATCCGATGAAGAGCCTTTCTCCGCATTGGCATTCAAAATCATGACTGACCCTTACGTTGGTAAATTGACATTCTTCCGCGTATACTCCGGTGTTCTTCAATCCGGATCTTACGTATTGAACGCAACTAAAAACAAACGTGAGCGTATCGGTCGTATCCTTCAAATGCATGCAAACAGCCGTCAAGAAATCACTGAAGTTTACTCCGGTGACATTGCAGCTGCTGTAGGTTTGAAAGATACGGGTACAGGTGATACACTGTGTGATGAGAAAAATCCGGTTATCCTGGAGTCAATGAACTTCCCTGATCCGGTTATCGAAATCGCCGTTGAACCTAAAACCAAAGCTGACCAAGATAAAATGGGTGTTGCTCTCGGTAAGTTGACAGAAGAGGATCCTACTCTTCGTGCTCATACTGACGAAGAAACAGGTCAAACAATCTTGGCAGGTATGGGTGAGCTTCACCTTGATATCATTATTGACCGTATGCGTCGTGAGTTCAAGGTTGAAACTACTGTGGGTAAACCACAAGTAGCTTACCGTGAAACATTCCGTGCACCAGCGCGCGTTGAAGGTAAATTCGTTCGTCAATCCGGTGGTCGTGGTCAATACGGTCACGTATGGGTTGAGTTCGAACCTCTCGAAGCGGGTACAGGCAGCCAGTTCGAAAGTAAGGTTGTCGGTGGTTCTGTTCCAAGAGAATACATTCAACCAGCTCTTGCAGGTATCGAAGAGCAAATGAAAAACGGCGTTATCGCAGGCTTCCCGCTTGTTGACGTTAAGGCTACAATCGTAGACGGATCTTACCATGATGTCGATTCCAACGAGATGGCATTTAAAATTGCCGGATCGATGGCGCTGAAAGCTGCGAAAGACAAATGTAAGCCGGTTCTGCTTGAGCCAATCATGAAAGTAGAAGTAACCGTTCCAGAAGAGTATATGGGTGACGTTATGGGTATGCTTAACTCCCGTCGTGGCCGCATCGAAGGTATGGATTCCCGTAGTGGAGCCCAAATCATCCGTGCTAAAGTACCTTTGTCTGAAATGTTCGGATACTCTACAACTCTTCGTTCCGGTACTCAAGGACGCGGCGTATTCTCCATGGAGCTTTCTCACTATGAAGAAGTTCCTAAGAGCATCGCTGAAGAGATTGTTGCCAAAACAAAAGGAACCGAGTAGTTTTCTCTCATTGAATGAAAGTGTATAAGTCATGTATTCTTTGCACTTCATTTAGTGGAAACATAAAATTATAATTTTAAGGAGGCCACGTTCAAATGGCAAAGGCTAAATACGAACGTAATAAACCCCATGTTAACATTGGTACTATTGGTCACGTCGACCATGGTAAAACAACTCTGACTGCTGCAATCACTACTGTATTGTCTAAAACTTACGGTGGCGCAGCAATTGCATTCGATCAAATCGATAAAGCTCCAGAAGAGCGCGAGCGCGGTATCACAATCTCAACATCACACGTTGAGTATGAAACTGACACTCGTCACTACGCTCACGTAGACTGCCCAGGTCACGCCGACTATGTTAAAAACATGATTACTGGCGCGGCTCAAATGGACGGAGCTATCTTGGTAGTATCCGCAGCTGACGGCCCAATGCCACAAACTCGTGAGCACATCTTGCTCTCCCGTCAAGTAGGCGTACCTTACATTGTTGTTTTCTTGAACAAATGTGACATGGTTGAAGACGAAGAGTTGTTGGAATTGGTTGAGATGGAAGTTCGCGACCTTCTTAACGAATATGAGTTCCCAGGTGATGATACTCCAATCACTCGTGGATCCGCTCGTGAAGCTCTGCAAAACCCTGATGGTGAGTGGGCTCGAAAAATCGTTGAGATGTTCAAAGAGATCGATACGTACATCCCATTGCCTGAGCGTCAAACTGACAAACCTTTCTTGATGCCTGTCGAGGACGTATTCTCCATCACTGGTCGTGGTACTGTTGCTACTGGCCGTGTAGAGCGTGGTACTGTTAAAGTCGGCGAAGAGATCGAAATCGTTGGTATTACTGAAGAAACTAAAAAATCCGTAGTTACGGGCGTAGAAATGTTCCGTAAATTGTTGGACTCTGCTCAAGCGGGCGACAACATCGGTGCATTGTTGCGTGGTGTTGATCGTACTCAAATCGAGCGCGGTCAAGTACTTGCAAAACCAGGTTCTGTTAAGCCACACACAGAATTTACTGCACAAATCTACGTTTTGACTAAAGAAGAGGGTGGCCGTCACAAGCCTTTCTTCACTGGATACCGTCCACAGTTCTACTTCCGTACAACTGACGTAACAGGCATCATCAACTTGCCTGAAGGTACTGAAATGGTAATGCCTGGTGATAACATCACGGTTACTGTTTCCTTGATCTCCCCAATCGCGATTGAAGAAGGAACTAAGTTCTCCATTCGTGAAGGCGGACGTACAGTAGGTGCAGGTTCCGTAGCATCGATCCAAAAATAATTCGGCTTAACGCTGAATAAAGCATATGCAACAGTGTACTGGAACGAGTAACATTGTATTGTAACGAAGCTTCGGAAGAGTTCTTTATCCGACATCGGATAAAGAACTCTTTTATTATGTAATAGTTTCGGAACCTGCGTCATACGAAATGAACATCATTTACGAATGTAGATGGATTGGTAAGGCAGCATGAATATTGAAGATAAACACTGCACTAAACGAAGTCATTTCATCAGAAAAGATAAGTTTAAATGTTTTTCTTAAATATGCTTGCAATACGCCCATCTTTTCTATATAATAATGAATGTTGTTCTGTGACGTTGCGATGATGTGAGAGGTTACTGGCACACCCGGCCCCTTTGCCATGGGACAGTGGCTAGAAAATTTTCACGGAGTATGTCCGATAAAAAATTGGGCGATAGAAGGAGGGACTAAAATGGCAAAGCAAAAAATTCGTATTCGTTTGAAAGCTTACGACCACAGAATTCTTGATCAATCCGCGGAGAAAATTGTTGAAACAGCAAAACGTTCGGGTGCAGGTGTATCCGGTCCGATTCCGCTTCCTACTGAAAAACAAATCATTACTATTCTTCGTGCGGTGCACAAGTACAAGGATTCTCGGGAACAATTCGAACAACGCACACATAAGCGTTTGATCGACATCGTTAACCCGACTCCACAAACTGTGGATGCCTTGATGCGCTTGGATCTGCCGTCCGGTGTAGATATCGAAATTAAATTGTAATACAAGCTACAACAAAGACCATGTATAAAGGAAAAGAGGTGTCAACATGAAAGCAATCTTAGGAAAAAAACTCGGAATGACTCAAGTATTTACACCTGAGGGTAACGTTGTACCAGTAACGGTTATCGAAGCAGGCCCTTGTGTTGTTTTGCAAAAGAAAGATATTGAGAATGATGGCTACGAAGCAATTCAAATCGGTTATTCCGATAAGAAAGAGAAAAATGCTAACAAGCCAGAAGCAGGTCACGCTAAAAAAGCGAACACTGCCCCTAAGCGCTACGTTCGTGAAGTTCGCGGTATCAACATCGCAGAATATGAAGTTGGCCAAGAACTGAAAGCTGACATTTTCGTTGAAGGCGAATTCGTTGACGTAACGGGTATTTCTAAAGGTAAAGGTTTTGCCGGCGTTATCAAACGTTGGGGACAAAGCACTGGACCTATGTCACACGGTTCGCGTTACCACCGTGGCCCTGGTTCAATGGGTTCGATCCAAGCTAACCGCGTTCCTAAAGGCAAACGCCTGCCAGGACACATGGGACATGATACTGTTACAATCCAACGTCTTGAAGTAGTTAAAGTAGACGCTGAACGTAACGTGTTGCTCGTGAAAGGTTCCATTCCTGGACCGAAAAACAGTCTCATTAAAGTTAAAGAAACGGTGAAAAAATAACCACTGAAGAAAGGAGGAACACAAAATGCCAAAAGTATCAGTTTACAATGTAGATGGTAGCCAAGTGGGCGAAGTTGAATTGAACGATGCGGTTTTCGGAATTGAGCCGAACCAACACGTTCTGTATGATGCAGTTCTTATGCAACGCGCTTCCCTTCGTCAAGGTACCCACAAAGTAAAAGGACGTTCTGAAGTACGTGGCGGTGGACGTAAGCCTTGGAAACAAAAAGGTACAGGTCGCGCTCGTCAAGGTTCGATTCGTTCTCCACAATGGAAAGGCGGCGGTATCGTATTTGGTCCAACACCACGGAGCTATGCGTATAAACTGCCTAAGAAAGTTCGCCGTTTGGCGATCAAATCAGCTCTTTCATCCAAAGTGATCGACAATGACATTATCGTTCTGGACGCTCTCACGCTGAGCTCACCTAAAACGAAAGAATTTGCAGCCATCTTGAACAACTTGAAAGTTGGACGCAAAGCTTTGATCGTAGCTCCTAGCTATGATGATAATGTGGCTCTTTCCGCACGGAATATTCCAGGCGTGAAATTCGTAGCTGCTGACGGCATTAATGTTCTTGACGTGCTCTCGCACGACAAACTGATCATTACGAAAGAAGCAGTTCAGAAGGTAGAGGAGGTGCTCGCGTAATGAAGGATCCTCGTGATATTGTAAAACGTCCGATTATTACGGAACGTACTGCTGACATGATGAATGACTTGAAATATGTATTTGAAGTCGATATCCGTGCAAACAAAACCGAGATCAAGAAAGCCGTGGAAGCTATTTTCAACGTAAAAGTGAAAAACGTGAACACGCTTCGTGTTCCAGCTAAGCCTAAACGGTACGGACGTTATTCCGGATATACTAGCGAATGGAAAAAAGCGTTTGTAACGCTGACACAAGACAGCAAAACGCTTGAGTTCTTTGAAACTGTATAATTGAATTTTTGAAGTAAGGAGGGAAACCCAGTGCCAATCAAAAAGTATAAACCAACTTCCCCGGCAAGACGGAACATGTCCGTTTCTACATTTGAGGAAATCACCACAGATCAGCCGGAGAAATCGTTGTTGGCCCCATTGAGCAAACAAGCAGGCCGCAACAACCAAGGTAAAATTACAGTTCGTCACCATGGTGGTGGACACAAACGTAAATACCGTATCATTGACTTCAAACGTACTAAAGATGGAATACCGGGCCGCGTTGCTACGATTGAGTATGACCCGAACCGTACATCTAACATCGCTCTGATTCACTATGCCGATGGTGAAAAACGTTATATCATCGCTCCTAAAGGTTTGAAAGTTGGAGATCAAGTATTCTCCGGACCTGAATCAGACATCAAAATCGGAAACGCATTGCCACTCGAAAATATTCCAGTAGGTACTGTTATCCACAACATCGAGTTGAAACCAGGTAAAGGCGGACAATTGGTTCGTGCTGCTGGTACAGAAGCTCAATTGCTTGGTAAAGAAGAAAAATACGTTTCCGTTCGTCTCTCTTCTGGAGAAGTTCGTCGTATTCTGAAAGTTTGCCGCGCAACAATCGGATCTGTTGGTAACCAAGACCACGAGCTCATCAAAATCGGTAAAGCCGGTCGTAGCCGTTGGTTGGGTAAACGTCCTGAAGTTCGTGGTGTAGTAATGAACCCTAACGATCACCCACACGGTGGTGGTGAAGGTCGTGCTCCAATCGGACGTAAATCGCCAATGTCACCATGGGGTAAACCTACTCTTGGTTACAAAACGCGTAAGAAAAATAAAGCTTCTGATAAATACATCATTCGCCGCCGCACGAAGTAATACACACTGTGCATAACTTCGTGAGGCATCTGCGGATGCATAATAGCTACGTTTGAAGGGAGGATCTCCACATGGGTCGCAGTTTGAAAAAAGGGCCATTCATTGATGGCTACATGCTGAAAAAGGTAGAAGAGATGGAAGCATCCGGTAAAAAGCTTGTTATTAAAACCTGGTCCCGTCGTTCTACAATTTTCCCGCAATTCATCGGACACACATTTGGCGTATATGACGGTCGTAAACACGTACCAGTATACGTAACTGAGGACATGGTCGGACACAAACTGGGTGAGTTCGCTCCAACCCGTACGTACAAAGGCCATACTGATGATGATAAGAAAACAAGAAGATAAATGAACATCTTTAATGTTTGAGAGGAGGTTACACAATGGAAGCAAAAGCACATGCTAAGTTTATCCGGATTGCTCCTCGTAAAGTTCAACTCGTTGTTGACTTGATTCGCGGCAAGCAAGTTGGTGAGGCGGTTGCCATTCTCCGTCACACTCCGAAATCCGCTTCTCCGATTGTTGAGAAGTTGCTTAACTCCGCGATTGCAAATGCGGAACATAACTATTCTTTGGATGTTAATAACTTGGTCATTTCTCAAGCTTACGTGAACCAAGGACCGACAATGAAACGTTTCCGCCCTCGTGCAATGGGACGTGCAAGTCGTATTAACAAACGTACTAGCCACATCACTTTGGTGGTATCTGAAAAGTAGAAGGAGGGGAAATGTGTGGGCCAAAAGGTAAATCCAGTCGGACTCCGTGTTGGAATTATCCGTGACTGGGAATCTAAGTGGTATGCAGGTAAAGACTTCGGCGATCTTTTGATGGAAGACGTGAAAATTCGTGAATTCCTGAAAAATAAATTGAAAGACTCCGCTATGTCTCGTGTTGAAATCGAGAGAGCGGCTAACCGCGTAAACGTAACGATTCACACTGCGAAACCAGGTATGGTTATCGGTAAGGGTGGTTCGGAAGTTGAAAATCTGCGTAATCAAATTACGAAAATCGCAGGCGGTAAAAAAGTACACATCAACATTTCTGAAATTAAGAACCAAGACCTGGACGCAATCCTGGTAGCTGAAAGCATCGCACAACAATTGGAACGTCGTGTTTCTTTCCGTCGTGCTCTGAAACAAGCTATTCAAAGAACAATGCGTTCTGGTGCAAAAGGTATTAAAACTCAAGTGGGCGGACGTCTTGGCGGTGCTGAGATTGCTCGTTCGGAAGGCTACAGCGAAGGAACTGTTCCACTGCACACGCTTCGTGCCGACATCGACTACGGTACAGCAGAGGCTCATACTACTTACGGCCGTATCGGCGTAAAAGTATGGATCTATCGTGGAGAGGTTCTTCCTACGGCTAAGAAACAAGCTGCTAAGGAAGGAGGCAACTAATCATGTTGGTACCAAAACGTGTAAAACACCGTAAGCAACAACGCGGACATATGAAGGGCCAAGCTAAAGGCGGAACTACGCTGAACTTTGGCGAATACGGTCTGCAAGCTACGGAACCGGCTTGGATTACGAACCGTCAAATCGAAGCGGCTCGTATTGCGATGACTCGTTACATCAAACGTGGTGGTAAAGTTTGGATCAAAATCTTCCCAGACAAACCAATCACTCAAAAGCCTCTCGAGGTTCGGATGGGTAGCGGTAAAGGTAACGTAGAAAAATGGGTTGCAGTTGTGAAACCAGGTAAGATCATGTTTGAACTTGCTGGTGTACCGGAGGATGTTGCTCGTGAAGCAATGCGTCTTGCCGCTCATAAACTGCCAATCAAAACGAAGTTTGTGAAACGTGAAGAATTGGGTGGTGAAGCAAATGAAAGCTAGTGAATTTCGCAACCTAACCTCTGCTGAAATCGAGCAAAAGATTGCCGGATTTAAAGAAGAACTCTTTAACCTCCGCTTTCAACTCGCTACCGGTCAGCTGGATAACCCGACTCGAATCCGTGATGTGCGGAAAGAAATAGCTCGTGCTAAAACCATTATCCGTGAAAGAGAATTGGGAATCGGTTAATTAGGGATCGGATGTATAATCCGTCCGTAATCAGGAAGGAGGCCAACAATGAGCGAAGAACGTAACGCACGTAAAGTGCAAACCGGTAAAGTGGTCAGCGATAAAATGGACAAAACGATTGTTGTTGCTGTAGAAACTTACAAAAAACACAACTTGTACCATAAACGCATTAAGGTTACTAAAAAATTCAAAGCGCATGACGAAGAAAACACTGCGAAAATCGGTGACACGGTGAAAATCATGGAGACTCGTCCGCTTTCGAAAGATAAACGCTGGAGACTTACTGAAATCGTAGAAAAAGCGGTTATCATCTAATGCATCAGCAGCATAGCTGAAAGGAGGAATACTAAATGATTCAACCATTTACACGTTTGACTGTGGCTGACAACTCCGGTGCGAAGGAACTGATGTGTATCCGCGTACTCGGCGGTACGGGACGTCGTACAGCTCAAATCGGTGATCTGATCGTTTGTTCTGTAAAACAAGCAACACCAGGCGGCGTTGTCAAAAAAGGTGATGTAGTTAGAGCGGTTGTCGTTCGTACGAAGCGTTCTGTACGTCGTAAAGACGGTTCCTACATCGGTTTTGATGAAAATGCAGCGGTTGTTGTAAAAGACGACAGAAGCCCGCGTGGAACACGTATTTTCGGACCTGTTGCTCGTGAACTCCGCGAGAAAGACTTCATGAAAATCGTTTCCTTGGCCCCAGAAGTTATCTAAAGCTTAATCTCGTGATGTTAGAAACAGGAGGTGTACGAAATGCCAAGAGTGAAAAAAGTTCTGGAATCCCATAACAATAAACTTCATGTTAAAAAAGAAGATACAGTTATGGTGATCAGCGGTAAAGACAAAGGTAAAAAAGGCCGTGTCATCGCTGCTTATCCTCGTGAGAACCGCGTCCTTGTGGAAGGTGTTAACATGATTAAAAAACACCAGAAGCCTAACCAGCAAAATCCGCAAGGCGGCATTATCGAGAAGGAAGCTCCGATTCACGTTTCCAACGTAATGCACATCGATCCAAAGAGCGGAAAAGTAACCCGTGTAGGTTACAAAGTGTTGGATAACGGAAAGAAAGTGCGCGTTGCTAAACGTTCCGGAGAAATTATCGACTAATTGAACCGAATGAGAAAGGAGGTCTATGATTCATGGCAGCAAGAATGAAAGAACGTTACCTGAACGAAATTGCTCCTGCTTTGATGCAGAAGTTTAACTATACAACGGTAATGCAAGTGCCGAAAATCGAGAAAATCGTTATCAACATGGGTGTGGGCGACGCTGTCCAAAACTCCAAAGTGTTGGATTCCGCAGTAAACGATTTGCAATTGATCGCAGGTCAAAAACCTGTAATCACTCGTGCTAAAAAATCTATCGCAGGTTTCAAACTGCGTGAGAACATGCCTATCGGTGTGAAAGTAACATTGCGCGGCGAGCGCATGTACTTCTTCCTCGATAAACTGCTCAACGTTACGCTTCCTCGTGTCCGCGACTTCCGCGGTGTATCGAGTAAAGCTTTCGACGGACGTGGTAACTACACACTGGGTCTGAAAGAACAACTGATCTTCCCAGAGATCGAGTATGATAAAGTAGACAAAGTCCGCGGTATGGATATTGTCATCGTAACAACGGCGAAAACAGACGAAGAATCCCGTGAATTGCTCACGCAACTCGGAATGCCTTTCGTAAAATAATGTTGCTATAACGTTTCCGGGTGTCTGGAAAGACTCCCTTTTCTCCGAAATTATTTAGGAGGTGTCAGGCTAAGTGGCAAAAACTTCGATGAAAGTTAAACAACAACGTACACCAAAGTTTAAAGTACGTGCTTATACACGCTGTGAGCGTTGCGGACGTCCACATTCGGTACTGCAGAAGTTCAAAATTTGCAGAATTTGCTTCCGTGAATTAGCTTATAAAGGCCAGATCCCTGGCGTGAAAAAAGCAAGCTGGTAAAAAGTCCTGAACGGGAAGGAGGTTAACTCACAATGACTATGTCTGATCCAATTGCAGATATGCTTACTCGTATTCGTAACGCGAACACAGTTCGTCACGAAACAGTAGAAATGCCTGCTTCAACAATGAAAAAACAAATCGCCGACATCCTGAAGCGTGAAGGTTTTATCCGTGACGCTGAAGTTATCGATGATAACAAACAAGGGATTATCCGTGTTTTCCTGAAATACGGTCAAAATAACGAGCGTGTTATTACTGGTCTGAAAAGAATCAGTAAACCTGGTCTTCGTGTTTACACGAAAAGCAACGAAGTACCTCGTGTACTTGGTGGTCTGGGAATCGCTATTATCTCGACATCCAAAGGTATCATGACGGACAAAGAAGCTCGTCAATCGAAATCCGGCGGAGAAGTCGTCTGCTACGTTTGGTAATATAACGTCACAAGATAGGAGGTGCAACATATGTCTCGTATTGGTCGCAAACCAATTACAGTACCAAGTGGTGTGGACATCACACTGGACAACACCGTTATTACGGTAAAAGGACCAAAAGGATCTTTGACTCGTGAACTTCATAAAGATATGAAGGTAACAGTTGAAAACAACGAAATTACAGTTGTGCGTCCTTCCGATAACAAAACTCACCGTTCTTTGCACGGCACAACGCGTAGCGTTGTAAACAACATGGTGAGTGGTGTTACTGAAGGATTCGCAAAATCTCTGGAGCTGGTTGGGGTCGGATATCGTGCAAGCAAATCCGGAGATAAAATCGTTCTGAACGTTGGCTACTCTCACCCGGTTGAAATTACACCGGAAGCGGGAATCGAATTCGAAGTTCCTTCGAATACGAAAATCATCGTTCGCGGAATCGATAAAGAGCGTGTAGGTGCTTACGCTGCTAAAATCCGTTCCGTTCGTGAACCTGAGCCGTACAAAGGTAAAGGTATTAAATATGAAGGCGAGCGTATCATCCGTAAGGAAGGTAAAGCCGGTAAGAAGAAATAAGATTTTTCTTACCGCCTTTGCGCGGTTTTCGGCTTGCTTGCTTCTTATGTTTCTAATATACCCCGTGGCTTCCGGTATGAAGCCAGCGAGGTAACCTGAAAGGAGTGAATCCCTGAGATGATTACGAAAACAGATAAAAACAAGGCACGTCTGAAAAGACACTTGCGTGTTCGTAAGAAAATCCAAGGAACGGCAGCACGTCCTCGTTTGAACGTATTCCGTTCTGGTAAACATATGTATGCTCAAATCATCGATGACGTAGCTGGTGTTACGATCGCTTCCGCGTCTACTGTAGACAAAGAATTGAGCGGCGACATCAAAAACGGCGCATCTGTTGAATCTGCTCGTAAAGTTGGCGAACTCGTTGCTAAACGTGCGAAAGACAAAGGCGTTTCAAACATCGTATTTGACCGTAGCGGTTATCTGTACCATGGTCGTATCGCAGCATTGGCTACAGCGGCTCGTGAAGCAGGACTTGAGTTTTAAGATATTTTTCAAAAGGAGGTTAACGACTTGCGTGTAGATCCGAATACTTTGGAACTGACTGAAAGAGTTGTAAATATTAATCGCGTAGCTAAAGTAGTAAAAGGCGGACGCCGTTTCAGCTTTAGCGCACTGGTTGTAGTCGGCGACGGCAACGGCTGGGTTGGAGCTGGTATCGGTAAAGCGGGCGAAGTACCTGATGCAATTCGCAAAGGTATTGAAGACGCTAAGAAAAACCTTGTACACGTTCCACTCGTAGGAACATCGATTCCTCACTTGGTAACAGGTAAGTTCGGCGCAGGACGCGTTCTGTTGAAACCAGCATCTGAAGGTACTGGTGTTATCGCTGGTGGTCCTGTACGTGCGGTTCTCGAACTTGCTGGTGTAGGTGACATTTTGACAAAATCTCTGGGTTCTTCGAATTCCATGAACATGGTCAATGCGACTTTGGAAGGTTTGTCCCGTTTGAAGCGTGCTGAAGACGTGGCTAAACTGCGCGGAAAATCCGTCGAAGAGCTTCTGGGTTAAGGAGGGAATCTCATGGCTAAATTAGAAATTACCCTCGTCCGCAGCTTGATCGGACGTCCGGAGACGCAAAGAACAACTGTGAAAACATTGGGCTTGCGCAAAATCAACAGCAAAGTGGTTCAAAACGACAATCCTGCCATTCGTGGTATGATTAACAAAGTAAGCCACTTGGTAGCTGTTAAAGAAGTAGAAGCTTAAAAAAAGGGTTAATCCCACAAATCTTTAAGGAGGTGCAACGAACGATGAAGTTACATGAGCTTTCACCATCTCCTGGATCCCGCAAAGAACGTAAACGTCTTGGTCGCGGTCCAAGTAGTGGTACTGGTAAAACATCAGGTCGCGGTCACAAAGGACAAAACGCTCGTTCCGGCGGTGGTGTTCGTCCGGGCTTCGAAGGTGGACAAAATCCATTGTATCGTCGCTTGCCAAAACGCGGTTTCGTAAACCCAACTCGCAAAGAATATGCAGTTGTGAATACTGAAGACCTGAACAGTTTTGCTGCGGGTACTGAAGTAACTCCAGAATTCTTGATGACGAATGGCGTAGTTAAAAACGCTAAATCCGGAATCAAAATTCTGGGTAACGGTGAAGTCACTGTGAAGTTAACTGTTAAAGCTAACAAGTTTTCTCAATCTGCGGTGGAGAAAATTGAAGCTGCCGGCGGTAAAACCGAGGTGATTTAATGTTCAAGACCCTAAAGAATATCTGGCGGGTTGAAGATCTGCGCAAAAGGGTATTATTTACCCTTTTTGTACTGATCATTTACCGCATCGGATCCTTCGTTCCAGTACCTGGGGTTAATAAAGAGGTTTTCGAAGCGACAAATTCTGCGGGTAAAGAAGTTTTTGGACTTCTAAATACGTTCTCGGGCGGAGCGCTCTTTCAGTTCTCGATATTTGCGCTCGGGATCGTGCCTTACATCACTGCGTCTATCATAGTGCAGCTGCTTTCCATGGACGTTATTCCAAAATTAGCGGAGTGGGCAAAGCAGGGTGAACAAGGTAAGAAGAAATCTGCACAACTGACCCGTTATTTAACGGTAGGTCTGGCATTGATTCAAGCGTTTGGTACGTCGATCGGATTCAACCGCTTGTACAATACAGAAATGGTGCCTAATGCAACATTTGCAGATTATATCTTGATCGCAATTGTACTTACGGCCGGTACTTCATTCCTAATGTGGCTTGGTGAGCAGATCACCGAGAAGGGCATAGGAAACGGGATTTCGATTTTGATCTTTGCAGGTATCCTATCAACGGTTCCTAACATTATCAAACAAACGATCGAATCCGACTTTATCCAAGCTGATCAGCTGTTCATGAACATTCTTAAAGGGGTAATCGTCGCAATTGTTATTGTGCTGATTATCATAGGTGTCATTTACATCCAGCAGGCGATTCGGAAAATTCCTGTACAGTATGCTAAACGCGTCGTAGGTAACAAAATGTACGGTGGACAGAACACACATATCCCGCTGAAGATTAATGCAGCAGGTGTTATCCCTGTCATCTTTGCTTCATCTCTGTTGATGTTCCCATCGATCATCGCAAACTTCTGGGCTGATCGTGCATGGGCACAGTGGATCGGAGCCAATCTCACTACACATAAACCTCTGGGTATGTTACTGTATGTAGTGATGATTTTCGGGTTCACATTCTTCTATACTTTTGTACAGATGAATCCACAGCAGATGGCTGACAACATGAAAAAGAACGGCGGTTACATCCCAGGCATTCGTCCGGGTAAAGCAACCGAGAAATATCTGACCCGTGTCATGACTCGTTTGACAACGGCAGGTGCCATCTTCTTGGCAGTAATTTCCGTTCTGCCTGTAATTTTGGGGGCACTTTCTGGTTTGCCTCAATCTGCGCAAATTGGAGGAACATCTCTCCTGATCGTTATCGGTGTTGCGCTGGATACGATGAAGCAAATTGAAAGCCAATTGATCAAACGCCACTACAAAGGTTTTATCAATAAATAGGCAATAGGTACCGGTCAAGCTAAGATTTACTTGCCGGCACCTATTGTGCTGTTTGTTGATGTAGGGTAGTCTTGGAGGGAGTGACATAACGTGAACATCCTATTCATGGGCCCTCCGGGGGCAGGAAAAGGAACGCAAGCAGACGTCATTGTGAAAGAGTTCGGTATTCCCCACATTTCAACAGGCGATGCATTTCGTCTCGCGATTAAGCAGGGAACTCCCATTGGCCTGAAAGCCAAGGAATATATGGATCAAGGATTGTTAGTACCAGATGATGTAACGATCGGCATCGTTGAAGAACGTTTGCAGCAGCCTGATTGTAGAGAAGGATTCCTCTTGGATGGTTTTCCAAGAACCCTGTCTCAAGCAGAAGCGCTCGATGGTATTCTGGATCGACTGAACTCAGGTCTCGATCATGTAATCAACCTGAAAGTGGACCGCAACAAATTGCTCGCCCGTTTGACGGGTCGTCGTATTTGTAAGAACTGTGGCGCCACATATCATGTCGTGTTCAATCCGCCCAAGCAGGAAGGTATTTGTGATAAATGCGGCGGTGACTTGTACCAGCGCTCTGATGATAATGAAGAGAGCGTAGGCACACGTCTCGACGAATATATCAACAAAACAGCACCACTCCTCACATTTTATGAGAACAAAGGCCTTCTTCGTCAAATGGACGGAGAGCAGGATATCGATCAAGTTTCCCATGAAATCGTGTCCCTGCTGCGAGGATAATTGAATGATCATTGGTAAGTCCGAAACGGAACTGGGCTTGATGAGGGAAGCAGGGAGAATTGTTGCGGAAACGCATCGTCTCTTGGCAGAGCATATCGCTCCCGGTATTACGACTGGAGAACTTGACCATATGGCCGATCAATACATCCGCAGTCAAGGAGCTGTGCCGTCTTTCAAAGGTTATAACGGTTTCCCTGCCAGTGTGTGCGCTTCAGTGAATGAAGAGTTGGTGCATGGATTTCCCGGCAAACGAAAGTTGAACGAGGGCGATATCGTTACGTTTGACATTGGCGCGCAGTACCAGGGTTATCACGGAGATTCCGCCTGGACTTATCCAGTCGGCCGTATTTCCGAAGAAGCCCGTCGTCTTCTGGACGTTACCGAGGCTTCGTTATACGCAGGTCTGGCGCTGGTAAAACCGGACGTTCGCTTGTTTACAATATCTCATGCGATTCAGAAATATATTGAAGATGAAGGGTTCTCGGTAGTACGTGAATATGTCGGTCACGGTATAGGAGCGGATCTGCACGAAGAACCACAGATTCCGAACTATGGTCTTCCTGATCGGGGACCACGGCTTAAAGCGGGCATGGTGCTGGCCATAGAGCCGATGGTTAACGCAGGCAGACGGTATGTGAAAACGTTGGAAGATAACTGGACTGTCGTCACTGTTGATGGATCGTTATGCGCCCACTTTGAACACACCGTAGCAGTTACACATGAAGGCATGGAAATTTTCACAAAACTGAATGCGTAGGTGATAAGGCATGAACAATCAGTCTAATCCGCAGCTCGGTCAACTTGTGAAGATCCGTAAAGGCCGCAATGCGGACCAAGCCGCAGTAATTGTTGCTATAGCGGACAGTAAGTTCGTATATATTGCGGATGGGGACAAACGTAAGTTTGATCAACCCAAGAAGAAGAATATTCTTCATCTGGAACTCCAGCCGATGATTAGCAGCGAGGTTGTAAACAGTTTAAACGAGAGTGGTCGGGTGACAAACGGAAAGCTCCGCTATGCGGTTCATTCGTTTCTGGAATCCACCAACATTCAAGCTGAAGAGAAAGGAGACTGACTAATGGCCAAGGAAGATGTCATTGAAGTGGAAGGTACGGTTCTCGAACCGCTACCGAATGCAACGTTCAAGGTTGAGCTTGAGAACGGTCATCAAATTCTCGCTCACGTTTCCGGCAAGTTGCGGATGCACTTTATTCGTATCCTGACTGGAGACAAAGTAGTTGTTCAGTTATCACCTTATGATTTGACAAAAGGTCGTATAACTTACCGTAAATAGTAGTAGACAGTTGCAATGAACTGTGAAGCTTATGAAGCGGGTTTTGCCCGGCAAAACTTGCGAAAGCTTCGAAGCCGGTTTTACAATGGTAAAACAAGGTCAATGCTTACGAAGAGGGTTTTGCTAAGCAAAACTTTGAGGAGGTAATTCACATGAAGGTAAGACCTTCGGTCAAGCCGATTTGCGAAAAATGCAAAGTCATTCGCCGCAAAGGGAATGTTATGGTTATCTGTGAAAATCCGAAACACAAACAAAAACAAGGTTAAAGAAGGGGGTGTAGCGTAAAATGGCACGTATAGCTGGTGTGGATTTGCCACGTGATAAGCGCGTTGAGATCGCCTTGACTTATATTTTCGGAATCGGTAAAACGACTTCCCAGAAAATTCTGAGCACAACAGGCATCAATCGGGACACTCGTGTCCGTGATTTGACGGAAGATGAAGTCAGCAAATTGCGTGAAAGTATCGACAAAGAGGTCAAAGTTGAAGGTGACCTGCGTCGTGAAATCTCTTTGAATATTAAACGTTTGACGGAGATCGGTTGTTACCGTGGAGTTCGTCATCGTCGTGGTCTGCCTGTTCGTGGACAACGTACGAAAACGAATGCTCGTACTCGTAAAGGTCCTCGTCGTACTGTAGCGAACAAGAAGAAATAATAAGGGGGGATAAGAGAAAATGGCTAAACCGAAAAAAGTCGTACGTACTAAACGTCGTGACCGTAAAAATATTGAATCTGGCGTGGCACATATCCGCTCCACGTTCAATAACACTATCGTTACCATTACGGACCCTCACGGAAACGCAATTTCGTGGGCAAGCTCCGGCGGCCTCGGATTCAGAGGTTCCCGTAAATCGACTCCGTTTGCTGCACAAATGGCTGCTGAGACTGCTGCCAAAGCTGCAATGGAACATGGGATGAAAGCCGTTGAGGTTATGGTTAAAGGACCAGGCGCAGGCCGTGAAGCAGCGATCCGCTCTTTGCAAGCTGCTGGTCTTGAAGTTAACCTGATCAAAGACGTAACTCCAGTCCCACATAACGGATGCCGTCCTCCAAAACGTCGTCGTGTCTAATGAGATTTGCCCCTGCGTGTGGTATATTTCCGCCACAATCTGCTAATAATGGTTGTTTAGGCATACTACTACATGTTTTCGCAAGAGAAGGTAAATGTTTCATAGAGGACCGACGTTTTGAAGGAGGGGTATTGCAGTGATTGAAATCGAAAAGCCGAAAATTGAGACGGTAGACGTCAACGATGATGGCACCTATGGGAAATTCGTAGTAGAACCGCTGGAGCGCGGATACGGTACGACGCTTGGAAACTCGCTTCGTCGTATCTTGCTCTCGTCACTGCCGGGTGCGGCAGTGTCTTCGGTTCAAATCGATGGCGTTCTGCATGAATTTGCTACAGTTCCTGGCGTAATGGAAGATGTTACGGAGGTTATTCTTAACCTGAAAGCTTTGTCGCTCAAAATTCACTCAGACGAGGAGAAAGTGCTCGAGATTGATGCTGAAGGCGAGGGAGCAATTACGGCTGGAGATATCCGTGCTGACTCCGATGTGGAAATCCTTAACCCGGATTTGCACATTGCTACGCTCGGACCAGGTTCGAGACTTCACATGCGTATTTTTGCCAATCGCGGTCGCGGCTACGTCCAGGCAGATCGGAATAAACGCGATGACCAGCCGATCGGCGTCATCCCAGTCGATTCCATCTTCACCCCGATCAGCCGCGTTAACTACGCTGTGGAAAATACGCGTGTTGGCCAAGTAACCAACTATGACAAGCTCACGTTGGAAGTTTGGACTGACGGAAGTATTCGTCCTGAAGAGGCTGTAAGCCTTGGCGCTAAAATTTTGACCGAGCATCTGATGCTCTTCGTGGGTCTAACAGACGAAGCGAAAGATGCAGAGATTATGGTCGAAAAAGAAGAAGACAAAAAAGAAAAAGTACTCGAAATGACGATCGAAGAGCTGGATCTCTCTGTTCGTTCTTACAACTGCCTCAAACGTGCCGGTATTAATACCGTACAAGAGCTGACTACGAAAACGGAAGAAGACATGATGAAAGTCCGTAACCTCGGACGCAAGTCTTTGGAAGAAGTTCAAGAGAAGCTTGAGGAACTTGGTTTGGGACTCCGTACAGAAGAATAGACAGCCGAGTGCTTGAAGTGAAGGAGGGAAAACAATGGCATACCAAAAGTTGGGCCGTAATTCCAGCGCACGTAAAGCTTTGTTCCGTGACCTGGTAACCGACCTGTTCTTATACGAACGTATTCAGACAACTGAAGCGAAAGCAAAAGAGGTTCGCTCTATTGCTGAAAAACTGATCACTAAAGCGAAAAAGGGAGATCTTCATGCCCGTCGCCAAGTGGCAGCTTATGTTCGCCGCGAAACTATCGATGGTGAGCAAGATGCAATCCAAAAACTGTTTAGCGAATTGTCCGGTCGTTACGCTGAGCGTCCAGGTGGATACACTCGTATCCTGAAACTGGGACCTCGTCGTGGTGACGCTGCGCCTATGGTTTACTTGGAACTGGTTGACCGCGCGTAAAACAGATGAGATGAGGAAAGGGGACAGAATCACTGATTCTGGATTAACCCTTTTTTTCTCTTCATTCGGAATTCGTGCTGTAATAGAAGCTCCGAAAGGGGCTTCTTTTGCTGTTCGGGATAGGCACATGTATAGTATGGAACAAAGGTGTGGTAATGATGCGCAACTTGTGTATGACGTTAACTTATGATGGCACTGCCTATTACGGCTTTCAGGTTCAACCAGGAGGGAATACCATTCAGGACCATCTTGAAGATGCCATTCGTGCTTTAACCGGTGAGAAGGTTAAAATTACGGGTTCAGGCAGAACGGATGCAGGCGTTCACGCACGCAGACAGATCTTCAATTTCCCTACGGAATCCCAGATCCCGATTGAACGATGGTGTATGGCGCTCAACTCCAGATTACCATCCGATATTATCGTGATTGATGCGGTTGAAGTACCAAACGATTTTCATTCTCGCTATGCTGCGAAAAAGAAAACGTATCGGTATACCGTCAATGCGAATCAATTCCCGGATGTATTCAACCGGAGGCTGCAATATCATCACCATGCCAAGCTGGACATTGCGGCAATGCAGGAGGGGTTGCGTCATTTTATTGGTACGTATGATTTCACCTCCTTTGCTTCACGCAAGTCTCAGAAAGACAATCATGTACGTTCGGTATACGAAGCATGGATAGAAGTGGACCGTTCCATGTGTAGGGACCATCCACGCGATCAGGGTGTCATTCACATCTATGTGAGTGGTAACGGCTTTTTGCAGCATATGGTTCGTATTATTGTAGGTACACTGCTGGAGGTCGGAGAGGGCAAACGGAAAGCCTCTGACGTACCGAATGTGATTGCTGCTTGTAATCGTTCTGCTGCAGGACCTACTGCGGTTAGCTGCGGTTTAATGCTCTGGGACCTTGAATACAGAAAAGATTAAATTAGCGAAGTGAAATGCTTAATTAACACTTGCGATTTAAGCTCCTATCATGTAATATAAAAGTTGTGTTTTCTTAATGGCTTTCCCACAGCCCCAATTAAGAGGGTCACAACGAAAGAACTATCCATCAACACCTAAAGTTATCACTTAATGAATGAAGATAAATGAATATAATGATGTTGAACATTTTAAGGAGGAACTTTTCATGCGTACCACGTACATGGCGAAGCCTAACGAAGTTGAGCGCCAATGGCACATCATTGATGCCGAAGGCAAAACGCTCGGACGTTTGGCGAGCGAAGCAGCTGCTTTGATCCGCGGCAAACATAAGCCACAATTCACTCCACATGTGGACACTGGCGATTTCGTTGTTATCATCAATGCAGAGAAAATTGTATTGACTGGTAAAAAAATGCAAGGTAAAAAATACTACCGTCACTCGATGCACCCAGGTGGTTTGAAAGTAACTACTGCTGAAGAGATGGTTAAAAACAAACCGGAACGTATGTTGGAATTGGCTGTTCGCGGTATGCTTCCTAAAACTCGCATGGGCGAGAAAATGAAGTTGAGACTTAAAGCGTACAGAGGCACTGAGCATCCACATGCAGCACAAAAACCAGAAGTTTATGAACTTCGCGGTTAATTAAAAGGAGGACAGTTTCATGGCACAAGTACAATACTATGGGACAGGTCGTCGTAAACATTCGGTAGCTCGTGTTCGCCTTGTACCGGGTGAAGGACGCATTGTCATCAATAAACGTGATATTAATGAATACTTCGGTTTGGAAACACTCAAACTGATCGTAAAACAACCACTGAACCTGACAGAAACACTCAGCAACTATGATGTTCTTGTTATCGCTCATGGTGGCGGAATCTCCGGTCAAGCCGGCGCGATCCGTCATGGTATCTCCCGCGCTCTGTTGAAAGCAGATCCGGAATACCGTGCTTCCCTGAAAAAAGCAGGATTCCTGACTCGTGACCCACGGATGAAAGAGCGTAAAAAATACGGTCTCAAAGCCGCACGTCGCGCACCTCAGTTCTCCAAACGTTAATATGCATTACAAGCCTTTGGCCTCGGTCAAAGGCTTTTTTGTATTTACAGACCAATAGGTGTATTAAATGCTTTTTACTTCAGAAGATGCACCAAAGTATCTTCAGGTTCCTCTGTATCGGTTAAAGTTTCTTCCTCCAGCTAATATCCCAGTAAACTCAACCCTCCTATAGCACAAAGATCAAATTTGCAGGTTAGGTTCATTTTTCATTCTCATTTTACATCAGTATTTCTTATGGTTTTGATAAAGGTTCCTTACAATTGAAGAAGACGTCCTCCCCTTTTATTTCAATATTAGATCCTTCTCGCTCTTCTAAATTTCTTCGGATCTATAGAGTTGTTCTATACTTCTTTTTATCAAATAGACCCCATAAACCCAGTAGTAGCAAAGGATTTCAATGATCAGGAGATGAGAACAAGGTGAAAATCGATGATGCTCCCCATGATGATTTTATCCACAAATCAATTCAATGCGTAATTAAGACCAATTTATTTTCAAAATGAACACCAAATAAATGGGCTTAAACTGATGTATTTTACCATATGGCAGGCATTGACATCCCCAATGAAAGATTTATACTATACATAATTCATATTAGATTAGTCGGCTTTAGTGATTGTTGAAATGCAGAATGGGGGAAATGCAGACATGAACTTGTTGGAGAAAGAAGAACTTGCACGGACGAAGGCTGAAGAATTGGAAAACGCAAGTCCAGAGGATATTATTCGTTACGCTATTGAGACGTTTCCAAATATCACTTTTGCATGCAGCTTTGGTGCAGAGGATGTTGTACTTGTAGATATGCTTCAGAAGATTAGCCCATCTACGGATATATTTTATCTGGATACCGATTTTCATTTCAAGGAAACATACGAGACTCGTGACAAAATGAAGGAGAAATACAATCTTGATTTTGTACGTGTATCACCGAAAATTACTCCTGAGGAGCAGGCAGCTCAACATGGAGATGAATTGTGGAAATCGGATCCTAATGCTTGTTGTAATATTCGGAAGGTTGAGCCGCTGACACGTATTCTTTCCCAGTACGATGCATGGATTACCGGTATTCGGAGAGATCAAGCACCGACACGTGCAAATTCCAAGAAGGTCGAATACGATGCTAAGTTTGGACTTATGAAGTTTAACCCGATTGCACACTGGACTACAGAGGATGTATGGGATTATATTCGTGTTAATAATGTCGTGTACAATCCGCTGCATGATCAAAATTACCCGAGTATCGGTTGTGAGTATTGCACACGTCAAGTTATGCCAGGAGAAGATCCACGTGCGGGACGCTGGTCTGGGAATGAAAAAACAGAATGTGGTCTTCATAAATAATTTAGTCTGAGTAAACTATGGATTGTATAATGCAACGAATTCATTCTTGATATTATAAAAAATGGTGAAACAGGGAGCTGACAAGATGACTTCGATTCTGCCTCATGGAGGTACGCTGATTCAGCGTGTCGTACAAGGAGAAGAACGGGAACAATTATTACGAGAGAGTGAGAAACTGTCCTCTTTACGTATTAACAGCTGGACAATTTCGGATTTGGATCTCATTGGTGTGGGTGCATTCTCACCGCTTCAAGGTTTCATGAATGAAGAAGACTACCTTTCGGTTATATCTCGTATGCGTCTTGCAGATGGAACAGTCTGGAGTATACCTATTACCCTGGCTGTAGATGAGCAGCAGGCTGCATTACTCCAGATCGGTGAGACTGTCGCACTTATTGGCGATGATGATGGAGTAACTTATGGATTGCTGGAAGTGAAGAGCTTATATAAAGTAGATCAGGGTGAAGAAGCGCGTCGTGTCTTCAAGACGGATGATCCAGAGCACCCGGGTGTGAAGAAACTGCTGGAACGACCTGCAACGTATGTAGGAGGTCCAATTCAAGTGCTGAATCGTCCTAAACCGGTCAAGTTCGAACAGTTCTATTATGATCCTGCTGAGACACGGAAAACGTTCCAGGATAAAGGCTGGAAGACGGTTGTCGGTTTTCAGACGCGTAATCCGGTCCACCGTGCCCATGAGTACATTCAGAAGACTGCAATGGAGATTGTGGACGCCCTGTTCTTAAATCCGCTTGTAGGCGAAACGAAGTCTGATGACGTGCCTGCCGATGTACGAATGAAGAGTTATCTGGTTTTGCTGGAGAACTATTATCCGGCTGATCGTGCGTTCCTAGGCGTATTCCCGGCAGCTATGCGTTATGCTGGCCCAAGAGAGGCCATTTTCCACGCGATAGTACGTAAAAATTATGGTTGTACTCACTTTATTGTAGGCCGTGACCATGCAGGTGTGGGTGACTACTACGGAACGTATGAAGCGCAGGAGATATTTACTAACTTCACACCGGAAGAACTCGGTATCACGCCTTTGTTCTTTGAACATAGTTTTTTCTGCACCAAATGTGGCAACATGGCATCAAGCAAAACCTGCCCGCATGATAAAGAACACCATATGGCTCTGTCTGGCACGAAAGTACGTGGGTTGCTACGAGATGGCCAATGCCCTCCACCTGAATTTACGCGCCCAGAGGTAGCTGAGGTGCTGATTGAAGGAATGGCCGAGCAAGTCCGCTCCTAACGGTATATTTGTCCATCTTGTCCCATATAGATGATTAGAGTCATTTATAGGGACGAGGTGGTTTTTTTATGCGTAAAAATATGGGGAAGCACTTTGTGATCTGGATTAGGTTACGCACCATGAAGAGGGTCATGTTAAGCCTTTGTTTACTTGCCATGTTTGTGGCGGTGGTGACGTATGAGTTGCCCTCCTCCAAAATGTCCGGTTACTGGGGGCTGCCATTAGCGGGAAAAGTCATAGCTATTGATGCAGGACATGGTGGGCCAGATGGTGGGGCAGTGAGTAAGCAGGGAGTCATTGAGAAAGATATCAATTTATCCATTGCGCTGTACGTACGAGATTATCTGCAGCAAGCAGGGGCCTTGGTTGTGATGACCCGAGAAATAGACACCGATCTGGCTGCATCTGATACCAAAGGGTACTCCAAACGCAAGACGGAGGATCTGAAACAAAGAGTAAGAAGAATCGAGGATAAGCAGGCAGATCTCTTTATCAGCATTCATATGAACAGTGTACCTTCGAACCGCTGGAGTGGCGCTCAAGTTTTTTATACACCCAATCATCCCGATAATGAAGGATTAGCCAATCTGCTTCAGCAAGAAATGATTCGTAATCTGGAAAATACAGATCGAATCGCGAAAACGGTAAATACCGTTTATTTGCTCCAGGCGTTAAAAATTCCCTCGGCACTGGTGGAGGTCGGTTTCCTTTCTCACCCGGAAGAGGCGCGTCTGCTTGCTGATGAGACCTATCAGCGTAAAGTGGCTGCCTCCATCTATAACGGGATTCTCCGTTATTCGTCAGGGGAACGTCCTAAAAGTTAGTCACAATGAGAAAGGTAATGATATAATTGGATCAGCATACCTAATTACATGCCAATAGATAAAGCTGAGGTGCTGTCTGATGTTATCAAAAGAACAGATACTTGAACTATTGCAACCGTTGCAGGAACCGCAATTGGGCGTAAGTTTGACTGAACTGCAGTGGGTCCGTGATGTCATGGTTAAAGAAAATCATGTTGCTCTTACTATGGTGACGCTGGAGAACCGCACAGAGGATACAACTGCTCTAAGCGATGCCGCGCGCAACCTGTTGTCCCAACACGGAGTGAATGATGTACATATTCGTCTGCGTGCAGCGTCAGAGCATGAGCGTGAGAGCTTGAACATAGGACAAGCGGATCATGAGGAAGACCAGGACGAAGTGCTTGTCAAAGGCCATGCAGCAGGGCTGGACGGACATGAGTTGTTAAGTCCTGAATCCGGCGTACGTTTTATTGCTGTTGCTAGTGGTAAAGGCGGCGTCGGCAAATCGACGGTAACCGTTAATTTGGCTGCGGCTCTGGCACGTCAAGGCAAGAAGGTTGGCTTGATTGATGCAGATATATATGGCTTCAGTGTACCTGACATGATGGGCATTGAGGAATATCCAGTCGTTGAGGACGGGGTTATCCAACCCGTTGAGCGTTTCGGCGTAAAAGTGATGTCGATGGGATTCTTTATTCGAGAGAATAACCCGGTGATCTGGCGTGGACCTATGTTGGGGCGGATGTTGCGCCAATTCTTTACCGATGTAAACTGGGGAGAGTTGGATTATATGCTGCTTGATCTGCCTCCGGGTACGGGGGATGTCGCACTAGACGTACACCAGATGCTGCCTCACAGCAAAGAAATCATCGTTACAACACCTCATGCAACCGCTGCCTTTGTAGCTGCACGTGCAGGTGCCATGGCCATTCAGACGGAACATGAGCTGCTTGGTGTCGTTGAGAACATGGCGTATTATGAATGTAGCAAATGCGGAGAGAAAGATTATGTATTTGGCCGGGGCGGTGGGGGTACTCTTGCCGAGAGTCTTCATACAGAGCTGCTTGCGCAGATTCCACTGGGAGCGCCGGATAATCATATTTCGGAGCCGGATTTTTCACCATCCGTGTATAAAGCGGATTCAAGTATCGGTGCGATCTACGACGAGGTTGCCCAGACTGTTGATGCCAAGTTTTAGATTTTCTAACGACGTAAAATATATAAAAAGGCCCACATCCATGGATGTGGGCTTTTTTTCAACATGTGGCTAACTTTTAACTTTAGAGTAGTATCACTTATGATCCTCCATTACTTCCGTCGCCACCACTGTTGCCATCACTACTACCGTCACTGCTTCCGCTTCCGCCATCCCCATTGTCGTCTTTGCTTTGGCCCTCCTGTTTGCCGCCTTGTTCTGTTTTGGGTTGCAGCTCATCCTGGACTACCTTTTTAAGCAAAGTCAGCACTTCCATCCGAAATAAAGGATTTTGCATGACTTCCTGCATAACGGTCATCGTTTGTTTACGATATTCGGGCGTTTTGGTCATATCCATGAACATCTTGGACACTTCAGGAGATTTCATGACATCCCCAATGGATTTTTGATACGTTGGATCTTTGATTAATTGCATATGCAGTTGCTTGCTTTGGGAGTTAATCACTTTGGCGAATTCACCTGCAAACTGTGGATCCGTCATAATTTTCTCGAATTCCTTCTGGTATTCAGGAGCCGTGATGGTATCTTTTACAGCTATACGTATTTGTTCTGAAGATTGCATAGGCATTAACATTTTCATACCCACTGTTCCAGATCCACCACCAGAAGCCCCACTTTGCCCAGAAGCACCACCTTCACCACCACCAGACGAACTTTGTCCAGTGAGAGCTTCCTCGACCGCCTTTTTACCTTCGTCACTTTTGAGAATATCCACGACCATCGTTTTCATCTCTTTATAACCGCCCTGAGGAGGCGAATAATTCTGATCTGAGCCACAGCCGGCGAGCATGACGGATAGTCCAAGTACGACACAGCATAACTGCCACAAAGGCCGTTTCATGTGCACAACCCCTCCTTGATTAGATACTGGATGTAGTATGTGATGGGAAACCGCTAAATATGTTGAATGATGATGGTTTTTTGCTGTGAAGGTTGGTAAAATAAACTCTCGGGGGTGGAAAACATTTGAATTTACGTAAATGGTTTTTCCTATTTTGGTCCGCTTTGCTTATAGGGGCTGCAGGATCATTAGTGACGGGTCTAATTATGATGTTGGTTAATGGTGAAAAAACGAATGGAATGACGGATTTTTTGATTTATCTTCTGATCTTGTTTGGTTCCGGTATTATGATTAGCGTATATTCGCAAATGGGTTTTTTCGCATACTTGATATTGAACTATATGGGCAAAGGTGTATTTTCGAAACGCAGTTGGCAAATGGTACAGATTGTTCTAACCGTTTTGGCGCTGCTTGATGTCATGTTTTTACGTTTGTTTGTTGGAGGGGAACGAGAACGGCTATCCGATATTGTGCTTGGCATCATTATTTTGGCAGCTGGAATTGTTACCGCTTACGTAAAGGTGAAACAGACACATATTTCGGCGCTGGTGCCTACACTCTTTTTCATGGTGGCTGTTACCGTGGTGGAAACGATCGGTGTGCTGCGAATTGATGTGAATGCGGCTACCATCTTTATTGTGGTTCCACTGTTAATCTGTAATGCATACCAAATGCTGATATTGCACAGGCTGGTTGATGGGTCCATGGAGCAGCGGTTGAATGGAAACACCAAGGTGCAAGAAAGTCAAGCGTAGCAATTATCTTAAAAAAACGCCAAAAAGAGCTAACCTGGTTAGCTCTTTTCATTTATGGCGCTTCAGCCCTTTTACAGGACGTGGAGATGTTCAGAAGGCAAGCTTACAGTTTGCATCAGCTATACTGTTTTAATTAACGTTTACTGTGCACTGGCTTGGTCGCGAACTTCTGTTCCTTTGACACTTGAATGGTTAAGCAGCTCAGAAACCGTCACGAATTCATACCCTTGATTTTTTAACTTGTCGATAATGACCGGTAATGCTTCATGCGTTTGTTTCGAGGAATCACTGGCGTGCAGCAGCACAATGTCACCCGGATGCGCCTTGCTAACTACACGATCAACAATGGTCTGAACACCAGGGTTCTTCCAATCCTGCGAATCGGTGTCCCATTGGACAACCTGATAATTCAGACTGCTGGCAACCTGGAGAACACGTTTGTCAAAGTCGCCGTTAGGCAGACGCAGCAATTTCGGTTCTTTTCCCGTTAAATCGGTTAAAATGCTATGAGCTGTCGAAATTTCCTTGCGGATTTCCTCTTCAGTCAGACTGCTGTAATTATCATGCTTGTGACCATGACTGCCAATTTCGTATCCTGCGTCTTTGATGGCTGTTACAATCTCGGGATGTGTCTTACTCCAAGGGGAGGACAAGAAGAACGTTGCCTTCTGAACTTTATTATCTTGGAGGACCTTCAGAATAGGCTCCGTCCTTTTATCTCCCCAGCTAATGTCAAAGGTGAGTGCAATAACCTTCTTCTCGGTTGGAACGCTGTATACGGCGGATGGTGCATCCTCCGAGAATACAGAAATATTGCCGCTCTCCAGATAAATAATCCCGATAGCAAAGACGGCAGCAACCAGTACAATCAGGAAACGTTTGATCTTTTTGCCGCTAAATACATAGAACGAGTTCATTTCAATAAGCGCCCCTCTCCCATAAGAAATGCTTGTTTACTCTCCAATGTATGCTCGTACCTCGCAGTTATTCGTATCAGACGTTTGTTTGTCCAACATCTTGGTTCCACAGGAGGATATTATGTTAAAATTCAGTACATTTCTTAGAGTTTTAGGTTCCATTCGTGGTGCATTAATCTGGTCGGTCGTATTGTTTGTTGTTGGAATAGGCGCTGGATGGGTGAGTACAGGACCACTTGAGGATATATTGTTGAATCAAATCGGGGGACTAAGGGAGGTTAGTGAGCGGCTGGAGCAGGGGAGCAATGTGCAATGGAACTTCTTCCTCTTTATCTTTTTCAATAATGCCATCAAAAGTGTACTTGTCATCTATGCCGGTATATTCTTCGGAATTTTGCCTGTCGTTTTCCTGCTGATCAATGGGATGGTCCTTGGATTTGTAGTACACACCACGATGAATTATGGAGCAAGTTTCTATGATATTGTGGTTAAAGGTTTACTTCCGCATGGCATTATTGAGATTCCGGTTATTATTATCGCTTGTGCATTCGGTCTAAGGTTTGGTGGATTAGCTCTCAAAAGTCTTGGTCAATTTGGCGGGGAGAAACGAAATACGATTGGCAGCCAATGGAGTGCGTTTATGCGCACAACGGTAACTGCATCCTTCTGGATTGTTATTTTGCTTTTTGTTGCAGCCATTATCGAAAGTACAATTACCTACAGCTTAGTGCGTGGATAAATTTGTATGGGATGACATTCATAAATTTTCAGAAAGTTGACCATAACAATAAAACGGGTTTCAGTAGCAACCACCAAAGGACAAATAAAGATGATCCTGGTTTGCTACTAAAACCGGCGCTGTCCGATATATAGCCTGAATTAAAGGGGCTCGAATATGACATACACTGGGACACGCCATTATCCATATGCAGAAAAAGGAGAACTCTAATGCTGGGTATGCTGTTTAACGAGAAGGAATGCAAGGAACTGGATTATGTATTGCGCAAAGAGCTTGATGAAATGTTGTTCGACTTAAGTGACAACCGTCTCGATCAAGAAATTAAATACGCCATAGCGAGTCGCTACAAGACTGTGTTCCGTATGTATGCGCGCTTTGCGCCACCCAAAGAGCTATCCAAATATGCTAGAGGTGGCAAACTAAAAAAATCCAAGCCATAATGATGTGGTCAGTGGAAAGCTGAAGTTCACCATATAAGAGAGGTGCGGCCCGTAAAGCCAGCGCTGTACCTCAGACACCATGAATCAGTAATAGGTAGAATAGGCGGCTTTGAAAAGGGATATGAAACATTTTGTCGAAAAAGGGTTGACCTTTTTTGTTCAATATGATAAATTAATTTTCGTTCCTTTTTTAAGGAAAAGTTAACCGGAACAAGCCCTGGAATAAAGCGATTGAAAATAAATCGAAAAAAAGTGCTTGCAAAGTAAACTTAAACATGATATATTATAAAAGTCGCCGCTGAAAACACGGTGACAAAGAAAAAAGAAACAAATTGAATGTTTGATCTTTGAAAACTGAACAACGAGTGAGTAAACATTCTGCTTGCAGAATGAACGCGAAAGTTCGAGACAAGCCTTGGTTTGAATCGACTGGAGCACAAATGAGATTTTTAATCTCGTCAGTTTCAAAATGAGCTTATCGCTCTTTTCAATACCACCGATGATTTTCATAGCTTCTAACGATGCTTCTGAAATTCATCTTTATTGGAGAGTTTGATCCTGGCTCAGGACGAACGCTGGCGGCATGCCTAATACATGCAAGTCGAGCGGACTTGAAGAGAAGCTTGCTTCTCC
>NZ_FOBD01000015.1 GCF_900109515.1 Paenibacillus sp. OK003
TGGAATTTGAAAAAGCTACCGCCTGCAAAATACAGACAGCAGCTTGAAGTTGCCTAACCTTTTTTAAATTGTCCTTTACAAGGGGTACATTTTATAGCTAAGGATGCCCTTTTTTTAGTGTAAACATGTAACATTAATAACTTTTTGTTTTCAGGTCATTCAAACTTTTGAACGCATAGCCTTGCTTACGTGCCTCATCAATGATGGAGGCGAGCGCCTCCGTGTTATCCTTCGACACAGAGTGAAGCAGAATGACTGCTCCCGGATGAAGCTGTTTCAGGACTTGCTGACGTGCATACTCTGTACCACGTTGCACTTTGGTATCCCAATCTTTATAGGCAACGGACCAAAACACATTAATGTAACCTTGGGCGTGGCTCTCTGCGAGCGTCCGGTTGTTGAAAATGCCACGTGGTGGACGCAAGAAGGTCGCTTGCTGTCCAGTTAACCGATTGACCTCAGATCGTACCTGCTCAAGCTCTGTTCTTATTTTTTCATTGGAAACCCGGGTCATATCGGGATGGCTCCAGGAGTGGTTTCCCACAATATGGCCTTCTGCCGACATTCGCTTTACCAATTCAGGCTGGTCTTTCAGATAATGTCCGGTGACAAAAAAAGCAGCTGGCACTTTTTTGTCGCGCAGAACATCCAATATAGCTGGCGTAAACCCATTTTCATAGCCGTTATCAAACGTAAGATACAGCTCTTTCTGTTTCGTATCCCCCAGGAAAATGGCATCGTTATGCTGCAATATCTCCTTGAATCCTTCCTGATCAATGGAAGGCAACTGGCCGTTTTGGCTTTTTTTGAAGCCAAAGTGATAAGCTCCATTTATTGGCGATGCTTCAGTATGTGCCGGTAGTACACCGAACGTTAATATAGCCAGCAGCATGTAAAGAACCATTCGCTTCATTGCTATCCGCTCCTGTTCCTGAAAATTCGGTTTGTCGTTTCCTATCACGAACACCTTCAGGTAATATGCCACAGGAACAGCTAATGTATGTAATTTTTTGATTACAGATCACTTCACCTACATACACCAATGGGGCCACACTTCTCATTTTTCCATTCAAAACCGTTTATTGTCTCGCTCGGGATGTTGAAACAATTCAAGTAATGTCTGAGGTTTCCCACTGGAAGCCAGCCACTCTTTAACCATTTCTATCGCACGTGTCTGACCGTCACCACTATCCCGCCAGGTTAGCAGTTCAATAACTTTAATAATGAGGGCAGACATATTATGGTTATCATGTTCAGAGCGATCTGCCCGCAATTTATGATATAGAGCCTCCTGTTCCCAATCAAGCAAAATCTCGTCACCAATGGTAGGCTTCATCAAGGTGTATGCCCTGCCACATCCTGAACAGCGAACCGCACTGATCTGCTCTTGAGCAAAGATGACCTGGATATCCTGATCGCAATCCGCGCACTGGAAATAAACCTGTATGTTGTGTATGTTATTGTTCATGTTGGTGTTCCTCCTGCTATGTATGTACTACATCTATACCCGAATTGTCGTTGGTTCACGCTACATTCCGTCAAATTCAGAAGGTGCTATAATTTTGTAAATATGTTAAAATATTATACATAACATAACTAGGAAGAGGCGGATATTCATGTCAAAGGAAGAGCGTAACATTACCTGGCAGCAATCCAGCTTAAACAGGCAGGACAGGGAGAAGCATAACGGTCATCGCAGTCGTGCCTTATGGTTTACCGGCTTATCCGGTGCAGGAAAATCCTCGCTTGCATTTGCCCTGGAGCAGTACCTGTATGAAAAAGGGGTTCATTGTTACGTACTTGATGGGGATAACGTACGTCATGGACTGAATCGGGATCTTGGGTTCACGGCCGAGGATCGGCAAGAAAATCTGCGCCGGATTGGTGAAGTATCCAAGCTGATGGTAGATGCCGGGTTATTTGTTCTTTCCGCCTTTATCTCGCCAGATGCACAAGACCGGAGTAGGGTTAGACAGCTGTTTGATGCTGATGATTTCATTGAAATTTATGTTCGTTGTTCGATCGAAGAATGCGAACGCCGTGATCCGAAGGGACTTTACAAAAAGGCCCGCAGCGGCGCTATTCCACATTTCACAGGGATTTCGGCCCCTTATGATATTCCGGAAGATCCTACACTGATTATTGATACCGAAGAGCTATCCATCGAAGAAGCCGTGCATGAAATTGTGCAGCATCTGGAACGTGTGGGTGCTTTTCAGCTGCCGCAACCTGTTAGCAATACGATCGTTCATTAATTGAAGATGGCAATCAGATTGAATTACTTTCCTGCTACATATAGATCAAAGGCGCTGCCTCTAATGGCGCGCCTTTTTGATTTGTTTATTTCCGGATTTACCGAGAGCTTCATTGCCCCACGACACCCGCCTGCATATTCAACAGTTTGCTGAACGTTCCCACCGGATCAGTAGACAATTGCTGATAACCCCCTTGTTGAATAACCCGGCCCTCATCCAATACAATCACTCGATCCGCTGTTCGAATGGTGGATAATCGGTGGGCAATAACAATAACGGTAACATGCCCTTTCAGACGCTCGAGGGCCTCGTGAATATGCTGTTCGTTCTCACTATCCAGCGCACTCGTCGCCTCATCCAATACCAATACAGAAGGGTTCCGAAGCATGGCGCGGGCAAGCACCAAACGCTGACGTTCACCGCCAGATAAGCGAATGCCCCGATCTCCAATGATGGTATCCAGTCCTTGCGGAAGTTTGCGGACAAACGCTGCAGACGAAGAAAACTGTAATGCCTGCCACATCTGTTCCTCACTGGCATTTGGATCAACCAGGCGCAAATTTTCACGAATGCTCGTATGAAACAGAAAAGGGTCCTGAGAGACATAACCGATTGAACTCCTCCAGGCTAACAATCGATTCTCGGTTAACGGCAACCCATCCACCAAAATCTGACCGCTCTCCGGACGAATGAGGCCCATAATTAGATCAATCATCGTGCTCTTCCCAGCTCCCGACTTGCCTACAATAGCCGTCATACCTCTCGCAGGGATGGATGCATACGCTTCGAATAATGAGTAGGAATCACTGCCTTCGTAGCGATAATTGACTTGCTGACACTCGATGGACTCCTTAAGCACCAAGGGTTCAATAGGCGGCACATCGCCATCTTCCTGCTCATTCGGCTTGACCTGGGCCTTCATTCTAACTGATCGTGGACCGGGAACCGTTAGCTCCTGATCATATGGTTCACCAGCATTAACCGTTTGCTCGCTAATCTCACGGCTTTTCTCGGTCTCTGTCTGTAACTCTCTCACAATCTGAAACGCGGGCAGCATGGAACTCATATACTCCAGATTGGATTGAATGGAAGTGAATCGTGGCCACAACCGTGAAAAGATCAGAATGATGAGCAATAAACTTGCCGGAGGGACAGCGAGCACATGTAGAGATAAATAGATAAAAGCAGCAATAATGACCGCCGCCGATATTCGATGAATCAATTGTGTACCACTGTTCAACTGGCTGAACTGAATCACGTTACGCTCAATCCGCCCACACATACGTTCAAACCAGTGAATATGTGATTTTTCGAGCATATTGCTCTTAATATCCTTGATTCCGTTAAAGTGCTCTGTAATACCGTTATAATAGCTCTGGGAATATTCCGACGTCTGATCACCAATCTGTTTTGCCCGTTTCACGAATTTTCTCAAGACCACAAATAACACCAATCCGCAGACCAAGACAAGGGTAGTTAACTTGGCAGACAACCAGAAGGCCAGACCGATTTGAATACCGGTAAAGATCAAGGAAGCCGCCATTTGCAGCATAATATTCGTTCCCTGACTGACACGGGCAAGTTCGGTCGTTAATATATGATTAAAATCGGATTTTCGTTTTTGGAGAAAAAAAGACCACTGCGCCATAATGATGGCACGATAGGTTTCCATGCGCAGCGTTCGAACAAATTGCTGCTGAATGCGAGTGTTGCGAATCGTCTGAAGACGTTGTAGCCACGCCTGTCCAGAGACAATAAGGACAAAGGTCAGCAGCACCAGAAGCAGCCGGCCATTTTCCGGAAAACGATTTAAAAATTCTGATATCCAGGGTAAATGCAGACCTGTTGAACCCATTTCAAAAATACCAATAAGACTTAACATGGGAACGAGCATATATATGCCGATTCCTTCCATCAGACTGATGCAGATCATGCCCAGCAGGTTCCAATACAACACTGGGCCCGTTACACGATGCAGCTTGCGCATAAAAAATTGCAGTTCCGAAATCATACGTTATCCCCTCTCCGTCATCGTGTTCCTTTTGATTCGCCGCCAGAACCAGAGAAACGGACGTAACGGAAAATACAAAAAATGTAGTGAACGCGGAAGCGGTAGTTGATCTACATCCCAGGTACTCGGATACAAACGTTCGATGAAGAAAAACAGCTTCTGCCTTGTGCTTCGCAGTGCAAACAAATAAGAACGATAACTCTTTACATCTGCCGGACTCTCAATCATCTCATTCATGAACATTACGCCACGTCTGGCTAATTTCTCTCCCGCACGTTCGTGAGCAGACAACAAAGCAAGATAATTGGCATCCAGAGGAGTGTTCATTAATACCGAAGCCAGATGAAGAGCTTGTGCACCGATAGATAATCTGCCTTCTGCTTTCAGGCGTCGCTCCACTTTTTTGACATCCAGTGGCATATTGCGAATCATCTGGTCGATGTCCAGTAACCAGCGCAGTCTGAACCATCCATGTCTTGCGCCGTGTGTGACCAAATATGCCCACAGATCCTCCCTTTCCAGCATACGGACAGGCGTCTGGGTATAAGTGCTGAATCGGCTGCGTTTCCACAGTAATTCAAAATCGGTTTCTCTTCCGGAATCCGGGTTAAGCCGCCAATGGATCTCGACTTGGGTTCTTTTCACCGGGTGTTTGTAACAGATGTGATGTTCCCGCCATTTCCAGCTGACAACGGTTGGTGTTCTCTTACCTTCCTTCGATTCATAACCAAGTGATTCAAGGATCTCTTCCGCGCTCTCCACATCATCAAACGGAATGAGAATGTCCAGATCTTTAGAGGTCCGCAAAGAAATATCTCCGTATAGATCATGTGCCAGCGCAGGCCCCTTGAGCGTAATATTTCGAATGCCTCGTTCACGAAAAGCGCCACACACCTGCTCCATCTCTGCTGTCAGATGTAACATGCGGAACGTATTGGCTGTATATTGCTGCCTCAGGTTTTCCACTACAAAAGCGGGAATAAGCGCTGAATCCAACTCTTTTATGTTCAGATAGAGAACAGAGTACAGTCGATGATGATGGGCGAGCTGCAAAAAGAGCTGCCAGTCCATCCCCTTCATCCCTATTTGGGCGTCCTCAGAGGTTGTTGCTGTTAGATCGCCTTTAATCATGCTCAAAATCAGCTTAAGCTCCTGCGGAAAATCCGCTGTATATGGTTCCCACTCATGTATCATAGACAATCTCCCCAGCTCCCTTCTCAGGACACCGCTTGCCAAACACGCCGACAACCGTATATTGGTCCATTGTATCTGCTCCGGTCACAATTAATTTCCCACTTCTCAGCCATGCGTGTGCCATCATTTGGCCTTGTTCATTCCGTGCAGTACCCATATATAGAGTACTCTCCACTTTACGGCGTTCCAGCATCTTCATCGCAGCAATAGCCATCACCAGACAACGGCTTTCCCATAATGTATACCTGCTGGCAATGAGTATGGCTTTGGAGATATTTCGTATCGTCGTCACATCACTTCGATCGAGTCCCGTCATCGGCGTTTCGTACATCGGTGTACCGAGACCAGGAGCAATCTTGGCAAAAGGCATCGCCTTAAGTATGCGTGCCCATCCAAGATGGATGTAAGCCTCCCACACCAATCCACGAATTTCACGTGGCAACGAGAAATAAGCTTTTATTTTACGTAACATGGCTCTATTCTCCGCGGGTAACTTCAATTAAACCTTCTTGTGTCAGATGATCAAGAAATTGCACAACCTGATCTTGGCATATGTCTGATTCGATCTCATATTCTGAAGCTAATACTTCAACCAATTCGGTTAATGTTCGTTCTTCACTCAGCAGATCCCAGATGCGTCCACCCGTGCTGCCGAGGTTATAGTACTTTCCGGTATGAATGCTCATCATGACTTTCTCTCCGCCCATATCACTGACTAGGTTGCCTTCCTTACGCATTACACGATCTTCGCCATTCATTGGTTTAATTGTTGTCATTTCCTGTATACACTCCTTTACGTACATGATCGATAATCCGGTCTGCCATCTCAAACGCAGTAAAATCAGGTCCTGATCTTGTGATTCTGAAGACTTCGATACTTGCGGACAGCCGTGAAACCGTCTCGAACAGCCATTGTGCCAGACCCTGCCTGTAAACAAGTCCACTACGAAATGTATGAGAGCACAGCATGTGAAGGCGTTCCAATCCAGAAACCTCCATCAGTTGAACAGGTATTTGTACTTCCTCCGGCTTTGGATCAAGCTCAAATACAGCAGCAAGCGGAACAGATCTATCATGAAAATAGTGCTGGACAGGAATCGCATATTTCGTAATCTCCGCATGCACGGTTGCATAATCCTGCTCCTTCATCCCGAATCCGTCCAGGCTGGGCTGCCACAACTTTTGCTGCGGATACCCGGGCGATACAATCGCTCTACCACCTGCATCCCACGTCAGTGCCACAACATCATCCGTCAAGAGCGGATAACCACGCGAAGCAAGTGCTGCGGACAAAGTGGATTTGCCTGCACCTGAATGTCCTACAAATGCATATGCCCAGCCATCAATGACCACTGCGCTCCCATGTAGAGGCAAAATGCTGCGTTGCATCATAATGACGGCCATACATGTGCCCAAAATAAATAATCGCACCTTTTTATTGTCAGCTCCTGGTTCAGGAGATACTATGATTCTGTTTCCCTGTTCCATAAAAAAAAGACCGATATCCTCAATTCGAAAAAAAAGACTTCCATCCCGGGCAACAAAGTTGTCTCTCCCCACGTCCCACTCGTTCCAACGTGTTTTCAAATCAGCTACCTGGATGTATACATCAACAGTGGAGGTATCTAAATCTGCACCGCCTTGTACGATTTGGAGTTCGGGCAATGGAAACTGGCTCACCCAACGCAAGCCATAAGCTTCATACTGCACAGGCAACAATGAATGATTCCTCCTTTGCAAATCTTCATGTAAATAAAAAAGCCCATATATTCATAATGCTCAAATATAAGGGCGGAGGCGAAAAGATGAATTTGTTTCCTTTCCGCCCTTTAAGTATAATGGCACAGGTTAAAGCTTAATAACTTAGGAAGTAGACGGATTGTAAAGGTCAGCATCGTGGACAGTTACCCAGTCGATCTCTCTGTAACCTATGCCTGCCATCGTTTGGTTCACTTCCAATACTTCCAGTGCTGGTGCTTGCCATTCCTTTTTTTCCATTTGCATCGTGTTCACCTCCTCTCATGAGTCAACTGACGCTGCATCAGAACTTTCGGATGAATCGATACACGATCAGGCTATGCATCATCAACCGCAAGTCAGGGTGGGAAGCCAGCTCCGGCCGAGGGCTTGGAAAATTCGCAAGTGCGGACTTGATGCGCTCTGTGTTCAATATGCCAGCGACCCGGCTGTCAGAACATAACGCACGCAATTCGGCAGTAAAATCGCCCCAATTGGGAATCATGCGGTGCAACCAATCCGCTGGCTGAACTCCGCGCACTCGCTGGTTTAACCTCACTTTGTCAGGTAATTCAGGTGATGTAGCCCGCCGAATCAAGGCACGGTCCGTCCCTTGATTAACATATTGTTCAATCGGTACCGACAGACAGAAACGGATCACTCTGGCGTCACTCGTAGGATCACGCTCCCATGCCCGATAACGAAGAGAACATTTGGTGGCGACAGCACCATTTTTGTTTGCAATGGCCAGGTTGTTGAATTTCTCTGCCCGTACTTTGAGCGCATCTGCCTGAGCACCGCCTTGCAGAACGATAATGGATTTGAGCCGTTCCAATACGCCTGTTCGCCTAGCAAACTCCGGGTGGATTAATTGCACCGATGCGGCTTGGGCAGCGCCCTTTGACATGGATTTGAACAATTCCGGATACGCTTTACGGCCCGTAATTTTGGCAATTCGTGAGAATTTCATCCCGGTACGTTCACTGTACTGCTGCATTTCCCGGATCCACCGGAACCAGCGTCCGCTTTTTAGTAAGCTGGCGTAATAATCAAGTGCTGGGCCCCAGGAGACCGTGAAGTTGCCCCGTGCTCCCGTCAACAGAATGCCTGCATCCTGCTGGCTCGCTTTTTCATAGAAACCACGAATCCAGAAGGAGTTCTCAAAGTATTTATAAGGCATTTCCATAATATCAAGCCAGGTGTCTACCTCACTAAGTGGGCTTCTTCCCTCAAAATCAAGATAATTCTCCGAGATATTGCCGACATGATTAACCGTAGACTGGATAAACGGCCGTTCATCTGCTAACAGTGTTTTTGATGTATAATCCGTAAAATCAGACACTGGAACATAGCTGTACGCATTTAACATTTTCCCTTGTCTCCGCAGTGTTCCTGAAGCAAATCCAACCACAGCTCCAGAATCCAGCCCTCCGCTTAAAGCAGCAGCCACCTGTCGATGCGTTCGCAAACGTGATCCAACAGCTTGACCAAATACCTCCCGGAATGCCTCTACATATTCCCCGTCGGACTTGAGTTTTAAAGGCTCCACTTCGTCCCAGCGATGATATTGTTTCTGTTCCAGCCTTCCATCCCTGAAGCTAAGCGTATGGGCAGGGGGCAGCTGACTCACTCCACGATAGACCGTAGAATGGATATCTGCTGAGTCATGCATGTCGGGAATGGCAAGAAATTCGGACAACCAGGTTTCATCCAGTTCTTTATGTACACCTTCCAACTGCAGCAACGGATTCATTAAAGTACAGAAGGCAAACCGCTCACCATCATGCCGAAAATAAAAGGATCTCATGCCCGTAATATCTCTGGCAGCGAAGAGTCTGCGCTTGCGATCATCCCAGATTGCGAAGGCGAAATCGCCAAGCAGCTTCTCGGCCATATGTTCATCCCAACGCTGATAGGCTCGCAGGATCAGTTCACTATCCGACAATCCGGCTAACTCCGCTCTTGATATGGACAGTTGATCTGCCAGCTGCTCCCGATTATCCAAAATGGCATCCGACGTGATGGTCAGACCGCTCACTTCATCATATAAGGGTAATTGCTCGCTGACCGACTCCGGCGTAATCCACTGGGCGTGGCAGCTCAGGAAGGCTTCATTGCCTTTCCAGACACCTGTTGTATCCGCCGGAACGTGGCCCAGACTGGCATATAAGCGCCAACTGTCCTCCCATAACGCTTGCTGACCATCGGTATGAACAATTCCTGCTATAGCGCTCATGACTTTCCTCCCCGGAGTATCTTGCGCTGTGAAGCCCAGGCGCTTATCTGGTTACCAAACGGAATCAAGGATTTGATACGCTGAATCTTGCTGTGAGCAGAGGCAAGCTGTACCTTCAATCGTTCCCGCTCGTTGTACCCTCGCTCCAGCCGATTATCGGCTGCACGTAATGCAGCTTCCAACTGCCTGATCGTTGCCAGTGCGGCCAGTGTCGGGTCAATCGCATCGGGTTCATTCGCTGCCCGACTATCCCTGTTTCCATCTGGAGTATTACCCGTTAGCTCTACAGGCTGCATCCGATAACCTTCCTGCCAGCTGCTGCCCGTTGCTTCGGAGAATTGATGCGTTAGCTTGGAAATGACTTCCTTGTCGGGGGCAGCTTCGTAACGTACACGCGTCCATCGCTCCGCTTCTTCGAGCTGTTCACTGTAGCCCATCCGATGGAACAGATCTGCACCGATCACCCGGCAATACAATTCAATTTCCTGTGGATCGAGTATTTTTTTCCAGTTGTTAACAGAATCTTGATGAGCTTCCTGATGCGAGGACAGAAACGGATCACCGACACCCATACTATAGAACATATTCGACTTTGTACTATCCACAAAGCGTCCATATTGTTCTATTCCCTCTTCATATCCGATGCCAAGGAAACCGCAGAGCTTTTCCATTTCGTCCCGAGGATTGGAGACAAGTTGTTCGTACTGAACTTCATAGGCATTTGTGTGTTTGTCCGCAAAATAATCGTTCAAACGGAGCACACCCAATGTAAGATCAACTGCTTTCATATTAAGGTTCGGACTTTGCAAGCTGCCAATCAGCTCGAATCCTTCTCCTGTATGGCGGTTTACCTTTTTGTAGGAAGCAGCTATGGCAAGGGGGTTACGCTGGAGATGAATGCGCTTGGACTGTGGAAACAGGCGATCAAGCCATTCCAGCATATAATAGTAACGAGGAGATTTATCTACGATGAAGTCTGCCCCGCTCCCCTCCAGAAATCCGTTATAGATTTCAAGAGCAAAGCTTCTGCACGCCTTCTCAAAGCCTTTGTCTGATACCATAGCGCTGTAAAATTGACGGATGATTGCACTTCCACCATAGGGGCGGGAGTCAGCCTTCTGCAAATCTACAAGATTCATCAGAAACCACATCTCCTGTGTAGCAAATACACGGCTGTGATTTTGCAGCATCACGGTGGATAGCGAACTTCCACTGCGAGGTACACATAGGAGTAAGACAAGTCCGTTACCATGAACATCTACCAATGGCAGCCTCTCCTCTGTAAAATTAAAATAAGCATGCAGTTGGTATAGGTCTTTATATCAATATCCGCTAATATTCCCATCTGGGAATAGGTAAAATGGATGATGTACTTTCGACAATCTTTAGATACGATATGTATTCATACTTTTACTCTATGATACAAAATGTATCATGTCAATCTTTTATTTTCACCTTTTCATAATATCTTTCTATCTACTCTATTCTGTTCTCTGTCGTTTAAGCACTTATACTTGTTCTATGAGCCTCACCATCTATAACTGTTGCATAAACATGAAAAAGCTCCCGAGCCGTTTACGAATAAACAGGCCCACGGAGCTACTATTAATAATGATGAACATTAGCTATAGAACATTAGCTATAAAACGTTAATAACCACTCATCCAGTCGATCTAGCCTCTGAGCCTTTCCCCGAAATGGGATGGTACCTCCAGTCTTGTCCTTCTTCCTGATCCGCCTGAATCGCATCCAACACACCCTGCTGCACTTTAACCGTTAATAACATTGCAATCCCAGCGGCGAAAAAGAAAATTAGAGACAGAATCCCCCAACGGGTTGACCCTGTTAATTGGCCTACCCACCCAAATACAAACGGCCCAAAAATGGAAGAGAATTTGCCTGTAATATTCACAAATCCAAAATATTCTCCGGTTCTGCCAGCAGGCATCAAGTTACTGAATAAGGAGCGCGCTGTCGATTGACTTACGCCCTGCACTACGCCAACCAGCCCGGCGAGCAGATAAAAATGGATGGCTGATGTCATGAAATACCCCAAGATGACGATGCATATGTATATGGACAAGCTTACCATCAACACCTGCTTCGCGCCCCAGCGCTGTGCCCATGCCCCCAGCAGCAATGTGCAAGGGAACCCGATAAACTGGGTCAGCAGCAAGGCCAGCATCAGATCTGCTGTCCCGATCCCAATGCTTGTTCCATAAATTGTTGCCATCAGGATAATCGTATTAATGCCGTCATTGAAAAACCAGAAAGCAACCAGCATGCGCATCAGCTGCGGAAAACGCCGGATCTGGCGAAAAGTTTGGCCAAGTCTGCGCACGCCCACACCGACATATGCTTTCCATGACTTGGGCATGTCCGGTGCTGCAGGACGGCGTGGTGCATGGCGGAATAACGGAATGGAAAATACCAACCACCACAACGCTACGGAGATAAAAGCAAGTCTCGTTCCCGCAAGTGTGCTCGCCATCCCAAACCGCCCAGGCTGCTGAATCATGAGCATATTGATCGCAAGCAGCAATCCTCCACCAATATAACCATAAGCATAGCCTTTAGAGGAGACCATATCTCTTCGGTCCGCTGACACCAGATCAGGCAGCATCGCATCATAGAACGTGTTACCACCCGCAAAACCGATCGTCGAAATGACCAGCAGCGCAGAAGCGAGCAGCCAGTCTCCCTCCCCAATGATGCTGAATCCGAGTGTTGCGATAATACCTATGATGGAGAATACTCGCAGAAAATCACCTTTGCGTCCCGATAAATCCGCTAATGTCCCCAGCAATGGTGTTAACAGCGCTACGCATAACATGCCGATGGAATGGGTGTACGCCAGATAAGATGCTGCGGTATCTGCAGCCAGTGTAGCTGCAGCCACGGAAGCGTAGAAGACGGGAAGAACGGCTGCAAGTACCGTCGTCGCATAGGCCGAGTTGGCCCAATCATACATAATCCATGCCTTAACTGCCCGTTTATCCAAATGGTATCCTTCCTTTGCACACATCCCTCTGAGGGATGCCAAGTAAACACCTGTCCCTATTGTAATGGAAGTTCGACACACTTGTTCATCGTTTCTGTAAAAAAGTTAAGGACGATCTGTACAATTTTAGTTGATCACATAAGGGAAACTCGCGTAATTGTATCATTTTATCTACTCACGCATCACATATCGTCCCCGCCCGTGAATATACTTAATTACCGACAGGCCAAACTGTGCCGCGTAATCAATGGGGGGTGCCTACATGTCAAATTCACACCAGCCTTACTCGTTCGTCGTATCCCGGGAAGATTGGTCGCTTCACCGCAAAGGGTACCAGGACCAGCAACGCCATCAGCAAAAGGTTAAAGATGTCATCAAGCAGAATCTGCCTGATTTGATTACTGAAGAAAACATCATTATGTCCGATGGACAACAAATCATCAAGGTACCAATCCGCAGTCTGGATGAGTACCGTTTTGTGTATAACTACCAAAAGCAAAAACATGTGGGGCAGGGAGACGGTGACAGTCAGGTCGGGGATGTCATCGGTCGTGATCCCGCTTCGAAGAAGCCAGGCAAAGGTGAAAAAGCCGGAGATCAGCCCGGGCATGACATCGTTGAAGCCGAGGTAAGCATTGAGGAATTGGAAGATATGCTTTTTTCAGAACTGGAGCTTCCGGATCTGAAGCAAAAAGACAAGGATCAGATTGAGACACATACGGTGGTATTCAACGATATTCGCAAAAAAGGCATGCAGTCCAATATTGACAAGAAACGTACTATATTGGAGAACTTGCGCCGCAACGCCACGACCGGCAATCCGGGTATTCACCATATCAGTCCGGATGATCTGCGTTACAAGACGTGGGAAGACAAAATCATTCCACAGTCCAATGCGGTCATTATTGCCATGATGGACACTTCCGGGTCTATGGGCTCCTTTGAGAAATATTGCGCACGCAGCTTTTTCTTCTGGATGACCCGTTTCCTCCGCCGTCAGTATGAGAAGGTCGAGATTGTTTTCCTCGCCCATCATACCGAAGCCAAGGAAGTGACCGAGGAGGAATTTTTCACCCGCGGCGAAAGTGGAGGCACCATCTGCTCCTCTGTATATATGAAGGCACTGGAAATTATTGATAGTCGTTATCCGCCTTCCAGCTACAACATCTACCCTTTTCACTTCTCGGACGGGGATAACCTGACCTCGGATAATGAGCGGTGTGTCAAACTGATTGGGGAACTGATGAAGCGCAGCAACATGTTTGGTTATGGCGAGGTGAACCAGTACAACCGCAGCAGCACACTCATGTCCGCTTATCGTCATATCAAGATCGACCAGTTCATGTATTATGTGATCAAAGAAAAAGGCGAAGTGTACAAAGCTTTGCGCAGCTTTTTCCAGAAACGGGAAGGAGGCAGCGTAAGATGACAGACGAAATCCGCGACCTTGAATACGCCATTGCCGAGATTATGGAAGTGGCCGATGGATTCGGCCTGGATTATTATCCGATGCGTTATGAAATATGCCCTGCTGATATCATCTATACCTTTGGAGCGTACGGTATGCCGACCCGGTTCAGTCACTGGAGCTTCGGGAAGACTTTTCATAAAATGAAGATGCAATATGATTTTGGACTCAGTAAAATTTATGAGCTCGTGATCAATTCCAACCCTTGTTACGCCTTCCTGCTGGACGGCAACTCGCTGATTCAGAACAAGCTCATTGTCGCACACGTGCTGGCTCACTGCGATTTTTTCAAAAACAATGCCCGCTTCTCCAAGTCCAATCGCAATATGGTGGAGAGCATGGCAGCGACGGCAGACCGGATTAGCAACTATGAGATGGAATACGGTACAGAGGCTGTTGAAGCATTCATTGATGCCGTTATTGCGATTCAGGAACATGTCGATCCACAGTTGATCAAACCCCGCCATTTGGACAAACAACGTTATATGGAGATGAAAATGCGGGAGCAGCGTGGGGAGAAAACGCCACGGCCGGAAGGTCGCTATGATGACTTGTGGTCCCTTGATGATATCCAGACCGAAGAACCACCTTCGGAGGGAATACAGGTACATCACTTCCCGCCAGAACCGGAGAAGGATATCATGTGGTTTATCCAGGAATTTTCCGAAGTGTTAACGGATTGGCAACGGGATATTATGAGTATGATGCGTGAGGAAATGCTCTATTTCTGGCCGCAGATGGAAACGAAGATTATGAATGAAGGCTGGGCCTCCTACTGGCATCAACGTATTATACGGGAGCTGGACCTGAACAGTGAGGATACGATTGAATTTGCCAAACTGAACTCTTCCGTTGTGCAGCCATCCAAGCAAAGTTTGAATCCCTACTATTTAGGGCTGAAAATATTCGAGGATATTGAACGTCGCTGGGATAACCCGTCCCGGGAAGAACGAGAACGTTTTGGGCGTCAACCTGGGCAGGGTCGTGCCAAAATGTTTGAGGTGCGCGAATTCGATTCCGATACCTCCTTTATCCGCAATTACATGACCAAACAATTAACCGAAGACCTCGACCTCTATGTATTCGAGAAAAAGGGTCCGGACTGGAAAATTACCGACAAGTCCTGGCAAAACATACGGGATCAGCTTGTATTTTCACGCATCAACGGTGGTTCTCCATATCTCGTCGTCCAGGACGCCGATTACCTGCGCACAGGTGAACTCGTGCTCAAGCATCAATATGAGGGCATTGAGCTGGATCTAAAATATATGGAACGGACCCTGCCTTATCTGTACCGCCTTTGGGGGCGTACCGTCCATGTGGAAACACGGGTGGAAGATAAACCGATCTGGTTCACATACGATGGCAAGAAGCACCACCGCAAGTTTTTATCATAAGAACACAAAAAAGCGACAAGTCCCTGACATATGGCGGGGACTTGCCGCTTGGCATTTCGTGAATTCAGAGAATCGACGGAGCTCCATGCAGCCGCAGCGGCACAAAAAAGTCATGCTCCACTTCGCTTGCCGGCAATGGACGGCTGAAATAATATCCCTGAATTTCGCGGCAATCATTTTGCATCAGAATATCCAGCTGTCCTTTCGTCTCGATCCCTTCCGCGATCACTTCCATCTTCAGATTCTGAGCCATCGATATAATTGTGGCCACAATTGCCTGGTCACTTCGGCTCTCCGTAATATCCGTCACGAACGAACGGTCAATCTTCAGCTTATGAATTGGAAAATGCTTCAAATAACTTAGCGAGCTATATCCTGTACCGAAATCATCCAGGCTGATTTTGACCCCAAGCGCTGTAAGTTCATTTAGAATACCTGTGGATACAGTTGCATCCATCATCATGCTCTCTGTAATCTCCAATTCAAGATAGCGGGCATCAAGGCCCGTCTCCGTGAGTGCATTTTTGACCTGCTCCACCAGGTTGGATTGATGAAACTGCTGACTCGACAAGTTCACGGATACCGGAATGAGCGGTCCGCCACTGGCATGCCAAAGCTTCATCTGTCTGCACGCTTCGCGCAGTGTCCAGTTCCCGATCTCATAGATCAGGCCTGTCTCCTCAGCTAGTGGAATGAACACATTTGGAGACAGAACACCTTTGTCTGGATGATTCCAGCGAATCAAAGCCTCCACGCCGATCATGCGGCTGTCTTCTGTACGTATCTGGGGTTGATAATACAAGACCAGCTCATCTCGTTCCAGTGCTTTGCGCAAATACCCTTCCAGTTCAATTCGTTCATACAGCTCCGAATCCAGTTGGGCCGTGTAAAACTGAAAACCGTTCTTGCCGTTTTTCTTGACCTCATACATGGCAGAGTCTGCATGCTTCAACAACGCATCCGCTCCTGTTCCATGATACGGATACATCGCAATCCCAATGCTGGCTGTAACGTAAAAATCATTTTCCTTTAAACGATAAGGTAGCTGAATCGCTCTAACAATCCGTTCGGCCAGTTCGGCCACCCGCTCCTCATTCCCCTGCTCATTCGTAACAACCAGTGTGAATTCATCGCCCCCCATACGAGCAAGCATGACATTATCCGTCGCGTTCGGGTCTGAATCCTGAATTGCACTCATAATTCTGCTGCTCACTTCTCGAAGAAAAACATCTCCAATGGAATGTCCCAGGGAGTCATTAATCATTTTGAAACGGTCAATATCCATCACCATAACCGCAAATGAACTTCCTGTTGCCTCAGAAGTCTCGATCGTGCTCTCCAGCACATCATCCAGCTTGCGTCGATTGGGAAGCCCGGTCAGCGGATCATGCAGAGCCTGATGGCGAATGCTTTCCTGAGCCTGCTTCTCCTCGGTAACGTCTTTGATCAGAATGTGGCTTCCCTGATGTTTGCCATCAATCAGTACAGGCACCACAGCAATACTTAGGTCAAGAAGATTCCCTTGAACGTTTTTCATTTTCCCCATGAAATGCTGCTGCTCACGGCTATCATCATCCCATTCCACATGCTGCATTTCACTTGCCCAATGAATATCAACATGCTGTGAAATCTCATCAATAGAATGATGAATAATCTCGCTTTCCTGGTACCCAGTAATTCGTGTGACTGCAGCATTAATCCCTTTGATAGCCCCTTGCTTATCTACCGAAATAATGGCATCGGAGTGGTTTTCGTAGAGGGCCTGATACCACTGTTCATTTTCATGAATCCGGCGATCCTTCTGAGATAGGCGCTGATTAATAAAGATACCGAACAAGGTCAATCCCAAGGCAATAAAAGTACCCGCTGCGATCAGATACGCGAGAAGTGAAGGCTCAATCTGCATCCCCGAACCAGCCATTGCATCATGTGCATGATGAAATTGTGCAGCTGACATCCCCGTATAATGCATGCCTGAGATGCCCATCCCCATAATGAGTCCGCTGCCCATCTTGTACACCCATGTATAACGTGACTGATGCTGCCGGAAGAAAAACATGAGCCATAAGGCAGCAAATGAAGCTAATGCTGCGATCAGGATGGATAACACCACTCTGCCTGGTTCATACGTGATGGTAACCGACATGGCCGCCATTCCGATGTAATGCATGCTGCTGATACCTGCTGTCATGAGCACTCCTGCGATCAGGAGCTTGCTTATTTTACCTGACTGCTGACCTGCAATATTTAACGCTACACCAGATGCAATGATTGCAAGCAGAACGGATAGAAAGACCTCACCTGTCGAATACGACACATGCATGGGAAGAACAAAGGCCAGCATGCCCACAAAATGCATGGACCAGATGCCCAAACCCATGGAAACTGCGCCGCAGGTAAGCCAGACATTTCGGGACATGCCCTTAGCCAGACTTACCCGGCCTGCAAGATCAAGCGCTGCATAAGAAGCCAACGCTGCAATAATGTAAGATAAAATAACCAGTTCTAGGTTGTACGTTCCATGTAGGTGATCCACTCACTTTGTCCTTTCAACCGGGAAATGCCTTGTATGTATGCAAAATGTAAAAAAAGCGAGTGCGCTGTCTGGATGACAGGCACTCCCTCCACATCATTTGTCTGGAGACCACCGACTTGTTATAAAGCCAAAGTCATACATCTCTAACCCGTTAATATGATGTATATAGTCTAAACGTCCTAGGCGTGAATATCAACACTTTTTTCCAGATAAAACGAATGTTTAATGTTGTCGAATTCCCATCCACCACGCGCCTTGCAGGCGTTTATCCCTCCGTGCCATCCTTTCCTCGCCACCTTATTCGCCTTGGACCAATTTTGCCTTCTTGCGAACTTCTTTGGTCATCGTCTGTTCATAGCCCTTCACATCGAGCTTGTTGAATTCCTTCACATATTCATCCCAGACCCTGTTAAAGTCAGCCCGACTGGAGAGGACCAGTTTGGGCACATATTTTTTTTGCAAATCCGTACGTTTCTGCCCATAGATATGGGCTGGGGAACCTTGATCAAAAGCAATGCTCCAAGCCGGGTACCATGGACGTTCATCCGGCGCAGCGAACAGTTGGGAGAACGTCTTCACGCCATACTCCTTCAGAATGAGCTTATCTCCATCCGTATAGGAGAATTGGGCAACTTCGGGTTGTCGTTCTACACCGACAGAATTTCCGTCAGGCAGAGTCGATCCATTACCGTAACGTGGCCAGCTGTACTCAAAATATTTGAATCCGAACGATTGACGGAACTCGTCTGAATCCGTTTTTCGGATCATTTCTGCTGAGCGCGTAAACCGCCCCTTGTCATTCACTTCATAGGTCTCTCCTTCGATCCCCCAGTTGGACAGAATCTGATTCTCATCCGTTAACAGATTATCGAAGAATTGGATGATACGAACTGGATCTTCCGCGCTTACGGTAATGCCAACCCCCCTGTTATTAACAAAGCTCGGTGGATCAGTATACTGATCCTTGGTGTCTGCATCGTATACAATAGGCAGTGCTATATAACGCAAATCGTCGTTGCCGTCTTCCTTCAAATAGTTCATCTCCTGCCCTACCTGCCAGGCATAATCAAAGAATCCAAGCACTTTTCCACGGGTCACTTTCGCAAGATACTGGTCATAATTATCGACAAAGGAGGACTTATCGAACAGTCCCAATGAATTCATTTCATTCAGCTTCTGCATCCAGCGTTTGGTCTCTTCGGTCAGCCCATAGTCCTTGGCTTCCTGTGTCTGCATATCCACCATAATGGCTCCATCATTCGGATATCCTGCAAGATGTATGGCCGGGTTAGTGATCGTAAAAAATTTATCATCATACGTCAATGACAGGAATCCAGTTAATCCTTCGTCTTTGTGTTTGTCAGCGTATTGTTTAATCAGATCCATGTATTCATCCAGCGTGGTGATCTTTGGATATCCTGCCTCCTTCAATACACGCCGCTGGATCCAGAAAGCCCCTTGATCCACATTCGGATTAGGCAGATAGTCTCCAACCACTGCGCTCATAGGGAGAAAATAAATATTGCCGTCTTCCTCTTTCATCAAATTATAGTACGGTTCATACACCCTTTTAATGTTTGGGCCATACTGATCGATCAGATCGTTGAGTGGAATAAATGCACCCGCATCCACGATTTTGTCAATAGCCCCGTCCGGTACCATCACATCCGGGTATTTGTTGCTCGCAATCATCGTTCCAATTTTGGTATTAATATCACCCACAAGGTATTCAATTTTGAAATTGACACCGGTCTGTTCCTCCAACTTTTTGCCGATTGTAGTTTCGTTTGTATTGATGTCCTTGCCGGAACCCGCTTTAAAATACGAGAATGTAACGTTCTTTGTGCTTTCTTTGCCGTTTCCGTCTCCCCCTGCACCGGCCTCCGGTTTAATCTCGCTTCCTCCCCAGGAACAAGCCGTCACCATGGTTAAAGCTAATACAGCTGGCAGCCAGCGCTTCAGCATGTGATTAACCAATATGAACGCACCCTCTTTCTCCCCACTTATGTAAGCACTCTCATTATAAGGTTGATGACAAACTTTGTTTACCGGATAAACTATAGGTTTATGCCATAGAATGTTTAATGCTTTGGCGGATTTGCTGAATCTTCAAGGGGCAAACCAATTTCCACACGTGTGCCTGCTCTGAGAGCGCTATCGATCTGAATATGGAACCGGCTATCGTAGATCAGCTTCAGGCGATAGATGACATTCTGTACACCTACCCGATCACCCATTGCGTCTTCCGTTTCCACGTAAGAGAGCAGCAGATTTCTTTTGTCCTCTGTCATGCCTGCCCCGGAATCCTCCACCACACAGATCAGTTCTGAACCTGTTCGCCGAATACGAAGCCGAATTTCCCCACCTTCCTTCAGTGGTTCGATACCATGAATGCTGGCATTCTCAACAAAAGGCAACAATGTCATCTTGGGAATGGAACAATCCGCAGCCTCTGGGTCTAAATCAATCGTATAATTCAGCTTGTGACCGAAACGATATTGCTGGATTTCAAGAAAACAGGTCACATACTCCAATTCTTCCTGTATGCTGACTTTATCCCGATTCCAGGTTAGGGCATTTCGAAAAATTTTAGCCATATGATAAATAATTCGCGCCGTCTCATCCTCATCTTTCATGAGGCTGCGCATGCGGATGGTCTCCAGCGCGTTGAACAGAAAATGCGGATTAATCTGGCTCTGCAATGCATTTAATTGGGCATGACGTCGCTGTAACTCCAAATTTTTATGTTGAATATCTGCCACGTAGACGTCGTTAATCAAACGATGGATCGTCATCGTCATGCGATTGAATTCGGCTGTCAGCTGCCCAATCTCGTCCGACGATTCCGGCTGTCTGATCGGTTCAAATCGCTGATGCTTTACTTTTTCCATGTGTTTCAGGATTCGTGCCAGCCTCACGTGGATTGTGCGTGTCATCCAGATAATGATCCAGGTCGGCAGAATCAGATTGATACAGGCCAGTACAACGACGAGGGGACTGGGTTTGCCCAGTTCCTTGTAAATCTCGGATTCATTGAACACCCCATTGATTTTCCATCCCTTCATTTCACCGGACAACGGAAAGGCCATTTCGAACTCTTTTTTACTTTGTTGATCCATGACATCACTATAATTCACGAGTTGACTAGACCATGGGATACCCGAATCCGTCGAGTAGTCTATTTGTCCAGCCGGATTAATCAGATACAGATTGCCCTGTACGTTAAGGTTCGTGAAAATCTGGCGAATCGTCGATGGCTTCAGATCCAGTCGTACGAACTTTTCCTTCCATCCGGGCAGAGCTTCATAATAATTCAGTTTGCGTAAAATGCTGAACGTCTGCCGATTCCCTTCAGGGCCGGATCTCATTAGAAGGGGGGCGGAGTGTTCACTGTTTGCCAGCAGCCTGTATGGCTCGGACTGTCGCACCTCTTCGGTCAGAAACTCCACTCCCCCGGAAGGTAGTACACTTTCGTTATCCACATAGATCGTCAAGCCTTGGAGGGAGCGATAGCCGGAGTAATAGGTATTCAGGATTTTGCGAAGATAGGAATCGTAGGCTTCGATATACTGAACCGGATTGGTGTAATTCACATCCAGCATGTCATTTAATATACTGTCCGTATAAAAGCTTGAGGAGAAATCGGCCGCATTGCGAATTTCCCCCATAAATTGACTTCGAATCTGTTCCATTCCTTTGGAGAGATCGGCCATTCGCTGGGACTTTACGTTCGCTATAGTCACCTGATAGAAAATAACATTAGTCAGGATAACGGGTACGAGTACAAAGAAGAGATATAAAATCAGCATCTTATCCCGTAGCCGAATATTATTAAAAAAGTTGAGCTTCACGGTGTCATCTCCCTACCCTTCATCCAAGATGCGATTTCGGTATTCCGTAGGTGCGCATGATTCCGTCTTCTCAAATTGAGTCGCGAAATAATCACTGCTTCCGAACCCAACCTTCTCGGCGATTTCATATACTCGCATATCTGTCTGACGCAGCAGCTTCTTGGCTTCCTCCATCCGAAGCTGGAGCAGAAAATCGTTGAAATACACGCCATACACCTTGCGGAAGCGTTGACCCAAATAGACCGGATTCATGTAAAATTCGGAGGCAATACTTCTCAAACTAATATTGCTGCTGTAGTTGGCTTCAATATAATGTTTGATTTTCGTCAAGGCTCCCCGGTGATTGTACTGACGCTGTTCCGCCAGTTTACGCGCTGAATCCAGCATGAAAACCGTCATCAACTGCCTGGCCTCAGCCAATGTCCCCCGCTCCGCTTGCCATGCCAGAATGGGTTTGAACGAAGGGATCTCTTTCACATTCACCTCAGCCGATTTCAGAATGGATAGTACAGCTGAGATTAGTTGGTGAATTGCCGATGTTACTGCAATAGGAGCGTAATGCGCCGTTCTCATGCCGGTGAACCATTCACCCACTGCATGCTCCAACGCGTGAATCCGTTGTTCCTCCATGAGTGTCAAGAGTTCCTGCTCCTTTTCATGATCGGTATGCACCCACTGTACAGGCTCATGCTGCATGTCATCATACAGGACGATCCCGCTCTTCTCTGAAATAAATTTATAGGAAATGGCCTTCAGTGCGGTCTGATAGGCATGTCCAATGAGTAAAGGTTCATAACAAACCTTACCGATATATATACTTACAGCGTCATGGCTCATTTCGGCGAAGCAGGATTGCATTTGTTTGGCAACCTCATGAAGATTCATTGAATAGGGGCGCAGATATTCCGAAGTTAACAGAACCCCGACACGTTCGTTATGCTCTTTTACATGCAGATATGAGCGATTTGGATACATCCTCCCAAGAACAGACTGCACGATTCGGCCAAAATTCTCTCCTTTCCCAGCTTCCAGCTCTTCCTCTTGAGTCGTATCGGAAACCCGCAAATGTGGCGTATTATTCTCAAACAGCAGATATGCCAGTGGGTCGTCAGCACGTGTACCCGTTAGTTCAGTCCACTGTTCAACCGTTTCCAAATCCGATTCGCCATAGATGAACTGTTCAAGTAATCTGACGTATTCCTGCTCAAGTCTGATTTGTTCAGCATGTTTGTGACGGTTCAACTCCTGCGCCAGCTTGCATAAAGTCCCTTCCAGTTCAATCTCATCAATCGGCTTCAAAATGTAATCCTGTACCCCGTATCTCACGGCCTGCTGAGCGTAAGCAAAATCATTATATCCGCTCACAATGATAAAATAGGGCTGTTTACCCTTTGTGAGAACCTGCCCATCACGTTCAACCGTGCGCCGGATCAATTCCAGTCCATCCGTCTCCGGCATGCGTATATCCGTAATGACAACGTCGGGCTGTAGCTGTTCGATCCGGGTACAAGCCTCATCCCCATCATTCGCCTCTCCAGCCACTTCGAACCCGCAGGCTTCCCAGCGGATCAGTTTTCGGAGTCCTTTGCGTGCGTATACTTCATCATCAACCAGCAGTACCCGATGCATGCCCATCACCCTTCCCATTGAATGACACTTGTAGTGTCTTTATGTTCTTATATTCATCAGCAAAAAAGTAAGCGATTACATAAAATTCTGTATTATTATTCCTTTTATTGTTAAGGTCTGTTCTGCAAAAAGTCAACAGCTTTCCTGCCAGCTATATGCACAACAACTTCTGATATCCATTATTTCTTAAAATGAAATGCCATACCAAATGCCATACCAAAAAAGCACAACCCATAGGCTGTGCTGGTTTGAAGCTCTTTACGCTTTGGCAGGTGCAGTCGTTTGACGAATCACCAGATTGGATGGCTCCGTAATGACTGGGGGAGTATATGCAGGATTTTCAATCATGGCAATCAGATATTCAATGGATTTGATCCCAATGGAATGAATATTTTGATTAATGGTGGTCAACCCCGGTTTGAACACTTCCGCATAGTATGTGTTATCAAAGCCGACAACAGATACATCCTCCGGCACCCGTAAACCATGCTTCTCAATTTCGTGGATCGCTCCAAAGGCGGACATGTCTGAAGCACAGACAATCCCCGTAGGCTGGTCCCTCAATGCAAGCAACCGGCGAGCTGCCTTACTGCCGCCATCGAAAGAGTAGTCACAGACCTCCAAGTACACGGTTGAATATGGAATACCGCAGACACGCAAGCCTTCCCGATACCCATCCAGGCGAAGATTCGCTACGGCAGGTCCAAGTGTACCTGAAATATAGGCAATTTTCTGGTGACCCAGTTCATGCAAATGTTTGACACTCATAGCAATGGCATTTGCATTATCCGTCGTTATGTATCCTGCCCGCTTGCCAAACAAGTCGGTATCAATGAACATCGTCGGAATTTCCGCAGTAACCAATTCTTCAATACTTTTATTGTCTCTTCCTTCCCCGAATACAACAACGCCATCCACATTTCGGCTGCGGCAATGTTTAATAAACGAGTATGTTGGATCATCAAAACGTGTAGATAACCGAACAAGATCGTATCCGCTGTTTTCCAGCGCTGTTTTGATGCCTTCAAGCAACTCCGATACAAACGGATTGGTAAAAGGAACCGTCAACAATACACCTACCGTCCAAGAACGGCGTTTTACAAGTCCACGGGCAACCACATTCGGTTGATATTTCAATAGTTCGATGGCTATATTGACTTTTTTGCGAGTTTTGTCACTTACATCGGGATAATCGTTCAGCACTTTGGAAACGGTTGCAACAGATACGCCCGCCTCTTTGGCCACATCATGGATAGAAGCCACCTGATCACCTCAACCTCTTTCAAATACCCTGTCTCCGGCTGCATTCACTATAACATCGGCAGGTTTGTCTACCCATTATAGCTTAAAACAGCCAGAAACGGTATCACAGCTTCCGGCCGGTATTACCGCCTATTCCTGATGATCCAATGTCCTCAGATCAAGTGCCAGTTTCTCCATAGTGGTAGCAAAAACCGCAAGCTCTTCTGAACGGGATGCCTGACGCCTTGCTCCCGAAGCAGTGTGCTCCGACTCCTGTTGAACACTACCAAGCTTGTTCATGATCTGTGTCAAGTTCGACTGAATTTTCCCTTGAGCCTCTCGGGAACTAGCCGCAAGCTTGCGAACCTCACTGGCAACCACCTCAAATCCCCGGCCAAATTCTCCTGCATGTGCAGCTTCAATGGCGGCATTCAAACCCACGAGATGACTCTGATCCGAGATTTCACGAATGATCTCACCCATTTTGCCAATCTGATGAATTTCCTTAGTCAACTCTTCCAACAGTCCATTTGCCTGATCCTGAGAGGCTACCGTTTCCCTGGCCACATCAGAGATCGCCTGAGCATTTTCATTCAATTCACTAATCATGCCCGTCAACTGCTGGGTAATCTGCGTGATCGCCAGCAACGTATGCTGCTGATCTTCAGCGAGTTGATTTAATTTTTCCTTTTCCTTCTTCTCGTAAGCCTCTAATACAAGCTGTGAATCGAGGTTGAACATTTTACTAAGGGCCTGAATGACTACATGCCAGCGTTCAGGAATGACTTGCTGGAATATGCTTGTTGCAATATCGAGGTAAACCATATACGTGCCCAGATAATAATCTTCGGACAAGCCAATGCGGGAATGGACCAGTCCGATTGCAATGCGCTGATCAATGTATGCATCATCAACTACACCATCCGTCATGGATAACCAGTATAGCTTTTGTGTTTCCTTCAAACGATCAATGGAAGAGAAGCGGGCAATCAGATCGACCAAATTCGGATAATTGCCCACATGATTGTAGAAGTGGTCCACCACTTCGTCCACCACTTTCTCAAAAGCAGGTCGATGATCAGCCAGCAATTGCAGATCTCCGGCGGTCAATCCAATATAATCAAGTTGTTGTTGTCTTGCTGTAGCAATACTCATAACTAGTTCTGTCAGCTCCTTAATAACCACAAAAAAGTTTAAATTGTAAATATATGTATCGATTATAGACTAAATGACCTAATTTAACATATACCATAAGAACTAATTTGTCATGGAATTGACCTTCTTTGTCAGTTTATTAGTTTTAATTGTACATCTACCCATATAAAAAGGCCCCAGAACCTGCTGTGAAGGAGCCTCACAGCAGAAGTCAGGAGCCTGATCCGGAATGGTTCGTTGCAGATCAGCGATTCAATAGACTGCCCACATAACGGAGCAATTCATTCGCGCTGGCCGCGGTGTATCCATGTTCTTCAATTAACCGTTTAATCACTTCATTCATTCGTTTCAATTGTGTCGCATCAGGTGTCTTGGTTGAAGTTGTGATTTTTACAATGTCCTTCAAATCAGTGAACAGTTTCTTTTCAATCGCTTCACGCAGACGATCATGACTGCTGTATTCAAACTTCCGTTCCTTGCGGGAATACGCCGAGATTCGAATCAGTATCTCTTCCCTGAACGCCTTTTTGGCATTTTCGGAAATACCGATCTGCTCCTCAATCGAACGCATTAAGCGCTCATCCGGGTCCATCTCCTCATCCGTCAGTGGATCACGAATTTTGGACCAGTTGCAGAAGGCCTCGATATTATCGAGGTAATTTTCGAACAGTGTTCTGGCCGACTCTTCGAACGAGTAAACAAATGCTTTCTGTACTTCCTTCTTCGCCAGCTCATCATACTCTTTCCGAGCCAGCGCAATAAAGTTCAGATAACGCTCGCGTTCCTCTTTTGAAATCGATGCATGCTGATCCAGACCATCCTTGATCGCCCGGAGAATATCCAGCGCGTTAATGCACTGAAGATTTTGCTTAATCAAAGCACTGGATATCCGGTTGATGACATAACGTGGATCAATGCCCGACATGCCTTCATCCAAATATTCATTTTGCATCTCACGCAGATCGGCTTCCTTGTACCCTTCAACTTCTTCACCGTCATACATCCGCATTTTTTTGACCAGATCCATGCCTTGTTTCTTCGTTTCTTTCAGGCGGGTAAGTATGGAAAAAATGGCTGCAGTCCGCAGGGCATGCGGTGCAATATGGACATGCTTCATATCACTTTGCTGAATGAGCTTGCCATAAATCTTCTCTTCCTCGGAAACCTTCAGGTTGTAGGGGATCGGCATGACGATCATCCGGGATTGCAAGGCTTCATTCTTTTTGTTGGAAATAAATGATTTGTACTCGGATTCATTCGTATGCGCCACAATCATCTCATCCGCACTGATCAAGGCAAATCGGCCTGCTTTAAAATTACCTTCCTGCGTCAGGGATAACAGGTTCCACAGAAACTTCTCATCACATTTCAGCATCTCCTGAAATTCCATTAATCCACGGTTGGCCTTGTTTAATTCACCGTCAAAACGATAGGCGCGCGGATCGGATTCGGAGCCGAATTCGGTTATGGTTGAGAAGTCGATACTTCCGGTCAGATCGGCAATATCCTGGGATTTGGGATCAGATGGACTGAATGTTCCTATTCCTACCCGGTTATCCTCGGAAATGATGACCCGTTCTACCGGCACTTTGCTGATATCACCGCCATATTCGGTCCGAAGACGCATCTGGCAGGATGGGCAAAGATTGCCCTCAATGCGGACACCGATTTCCTTTTCCACTTCGGGACGAAGCTCCAGCGGAATCAGATGCAGGGGCTCCTCATGCATTGGGCATCCTTCAATGGCGTATACAGCACCCTTTTCTGTACGGGAGAATTGTTCTAGGCCACGTTTCAGCAGCGTTACCAGAGTGGACTTACCTCCGCTGACCGGTCCCATAAGCAGCAGTATCCGTTTGCGAACATCCAGGCGGCGTGCTGCCGAGTGAAAATATTCTTCCACCAGCTTTTCAATGGACCGATCCAGCCCAAAAATCTCCTGTTCAAAAAACTTGTACCGTTTGTGCCCCCCCACTTCTTCCACGCCAAACGATTCAATCATCTGGTACACTCGTGCGTGAGCCGTCATTGCCGGAGTCGGGTCCTCTCTCAGCAGTGCAATATAATCTTCAAATGTCCCGTTCCATGTCAAACGGTCACTTTCTGCCCGATGTTCCGCAACGCGTTCAAAAATATTCATGCTTGGTACCTCCCATGGCTCCTTTAGTGTGATTGTCAACCATTCCGAATGGTATGAAGAAATCAATAGAATTACGACTTGTGCTTGAATACCAATCTTGCGGTCCGGATTAGTCCCGCCACCCTCTGTCCAAACATCATGTATTGTTGTGAAAAGTGTATTACATACCTATGCGGCAAATCGGATAAGTTGACCTCTTTTTTTCAATCCGCGGGTCATAATTTGAGGCTTTCCCTGTTCTATCAGACATCTTGTGCGCTCAGAAAAAAAAGAACGGATATGATATAATGAAGGTTCTAAATTCGGAATACGGAACAATAGATGGCCAGAGACGAGCCACTTCAGGGAAGGAGCAGAAACGATGGCAGTCAAATACGAAACCGAGTTATATTCGCCTGTAAAGGCTTTTTTCGAACGACGCGGCTATGACGTGAAGGCTGAAGTCAAACATTGTGACCTGGTTGGGGTCAGATCAGATCAGAATGAACCACTCATTGTGGAGATGAAAAAAACATTTAATCTGTCTCTGCTGTTACAGGGAATGCAGCGCCTGAAGCTCAGTCCCTTCGTGTACCTGGCTGTTGAGCGGAACCGCAGCAAGCGTGGGGCGGTGAACCAGCGCTGGGGCGAATTGACCGCACTGTGCAGACAACTTGGGCTAGGGCTTATCACCGTTACGTTCTACAAAACCAAATCACCTCTGATTGATGTGCTGTGCGAACCTGCTGTCCAAGGTCATATGCCCGGTAGCAGCACCGGTGTACATAAGGGCGGTATCCGACGGCAACGATTGCTAAAGGAATTCGACGAGCGCAGTGGTGACTACAACACGGGAGGAAGCACACGCAGGCAGCTAGTCACCGCTTACAGGGAAAAAGCATTACGTGTAGCATCCGCCCTTCGCGCTCAGGGAGAAGCCTCCCCCGCCTTAATCAGTAAACAGACAAGTGTGGGTTCCGCTGCGGCCATTTTGCAAAAAAACTATTATGGCTGGTTCGAACGGCTATCCCGTGGACGATATGTGCTGACGGTTAAAGGTGTGCAGGCACTGACCGAGCATGCTCACATGCTTGAGGATAATGATATGATTGAACGGAGTATAAATGAACTAGAAATGGATTTTTCCTTGAATCAACATGAGAACAGTGAGCTGGAGCTTATTGCGGAAGTAGCGGAGCCCTACCTGATCCATGGAAAGAGTGACTGAGGCAACAGGTAACGTAGCTTCATGCAAAATGAAGATGCAGAAAAGCCCATCTTCTCCAATGGAGATGATGGGCTTTTTCGTGATTCTATAGATTAGGCTATTAGAAGCTTGCTGCTACTTCGGAAGCCAATTTCAGACCTGCTGCTACGATCTCTTGGGAACGGTCAGGTGAAGCATTGTGGCCTTCAACGATAACCAGTTCAGGGTTTTGGATACCCCAGAAGTTCAGTACATTTGTTACATATTTAACGGACATTTCAGCGGATGCCATAGGCTCTACGGAGTAAACTCCGCCACGTGCGTTCAGCAATGCCACTTTTTTGTCGCCTACCAGACCTACAGGGCCTTCAGCAGTGTATTTAAACATTTTGCCAGCTTGGCTCAGGTAGGAAATGTAGTTCACCAGTGGTGCTGGAACAGTGAAGTTCCACAGTGGGAATGCAAATACTACTTTGTCTGCTGCCAAGAATTGATCTTGCAATTGTGCTGCCAATGAAGCAGCTTTTTGCTCTTCAGCAGTTGCTTCGATACCATTAGCGGCTTTGTATCCACCTGTAATTACAGTGTTGCCGTAGTAAGGAATATCTGTATTGTAGAGATCCAGTTCGGTAACTGTGTCACCTGGGTGGGATTCTTTGTATGCGCTCAAAAATGCATCGTACAATTGTACGCTGACTGCTTGATCTGCAGGACGGTCGTTTGCTTTGACAAATAAAATGTTAGACATGTTCGTTCCCCCGTTAGTTAAAATATATGAGTGCTTCTCCTGAACTTGCAATGAATGCAGCTTATATAAAGAAAACAACAACTCATTAATACATATTATATATAAAAATGTTAGTGGATGCAATAACGTAATTACTTTGGGGGTAACCTATTTGCTTCCAAATCCAATGCCTGGAACTTCTGCTGTCCCAGGTTCCAGGCATGAATTTGACTATACATTCTTTCTTTTCTATATCCGGTTTAGCTCCGGGCTGTAAACTCTGTTATGGATTCACTGATCAGATTCATGCCAAGGAGCAATTCATCCCGGCCTGGATGGCTGAAGTTCAACCGGATGTACCGATGATCCTGTTCACCCGTGGAGCAGAGCGAACCTGGAAGAAAAGATACTCCTTTTAACAACGCTGCCTTGAGCAAAGCTCCGCTGTCCAATCCATCCGGCAGCTGCACCCACAGATACATCCCCCCCTCAGGAATCCTATACTGGCTTCCTTTCCAACCCGGACGCTTCAACAACTCGAGCATAAGCTTGAGCCTGGTCTTATACTCCCGGTTCAGCATGGAGAGATGGTCACTCCACTTAAAAGGAGAATGGGCAAGCAGTTGATACAACAACCGCTGATTCATGGGGCTGGACTGTCCGTCTGCTATCCGTTTCACGGAGGCCATAGCCTGGATCAAGGCCGGATGTCCGGCAGCCCAGCCTGTACGCAGGGCAGGTGCTACCGTTTTGCTAAACGAACCAATGTAGAGAACATGTCCACCCTGATCCGCTGTATCCAGCGCAAAGAGGGAAGGATACTTCCGGTAGAAGTCTCCAGGCTCCAATCCATCAAAATGAAGTTCACCATAGGAATCATCTTCCACGAGCAGCACACCATAACGTGAACACAGATCAAGCACAGCCTCACGCCGTTCCATACTCCACAGCACGCCGGTTGGATTGGAAAAACTGGGTGCAGCAAAAAGCAGCTTCGGTCTCACCTGCTGCATGTGATGCTCCAAAAGGTCAGGCAAAATGCCATCTCCATCGCCTGCGACGGGCACGATTTTGGCACCTTGCATCTCCAGAACCTCGAGACAGCCTGGAGAGGTAGGATGCTCGACCAGTACGGAATCTCCAGGCTCAAGCAGCAAACGCATCACAAGATCAATGGCCTGCTGGGTACCTGTGGTCAATAGAATCTGCTCTGGTACCGTCCGTATGCCCTTGCGAGCATTCCAATCTGTGTCCAGCCATTCTCTCAACGGTCTGTATCCTGCCAGCTCACCATACTGCAATGCGGAGGGTCCGGAACTAAATACAGACACCGCTGCTTCTTCCAGCAGTTTGAATGGAAACAGCTCCTCCGCAGGCAGTTCTTCTGCCAGAGAAATGAAATACTCCCGGCCAGACATCTCACGAAGGTCCCTCAGCGGTGAAGTCAAAAGCCTGTTTGTACGGGAGGCGAAGAAATATTTCATCGGTCCGTTCCCCTTTCATCCCTAATCCGAACTGTACTCGCAGTCCATAGCCCCTACAACCTATTCCTGTTGGACACTGAATATGACCAGACCGGACACTTGACGAGTCATCGTGCATAGAGATTCATGGAACCATGCTCGTCAGGATACGGTTTTGGTCTGTCTCGCATATAAAGCATAACGTTCAATCGCCTGTGCCCTGCTGCTTACATCCAGCTTCACGTATATTTTACGCAGGTAATTATCAATCGAACGTCTGCTAACGTTAATCTCACTGGCTATTTTATCATAGGTTACGCCCTGAACAATTCTTTCCATGATAAAAGTTTCGGTCTCTGTTAATTCAACAATAAGTTCTTCTGTCGGAGATTCCACAGGCTGTGCCCAATCCGAACTGGCTAACCAGGATAATGGAATGGATACACATCCCTCACGCAGCCCGGAAATCAGATGAATCAGCTGGCTAGGGGAAGCCTGTTTGGACAGCATACCACTTGCACCAAGACTGATTAGATGACGAAATAATTTTACATTGTCCTCGTCCGTTAGAATGATGATGTGACTATGTGCCGACAGATTTTTCATCTGGGCAATATACTGATCCGCCTGACCCTCAGGAAGCCGATAATCCATCAAAATCAGATCGGGCTGGTGAATGTTCACCAGGTCAAGACCTTCGGACCCGGTCGAAGTCATCCCCCGTACCAACAGATCCTGCTGTTCTTCCAAAATTAATTTTGTACCCAGCATGCTGGTGGGGTGGATATCTACGATGACCACCTGCCATACTTTTTTCATTGTTGTTCCCCCTGTTATGTATTGGACAAATTCCTTTTCTACCATCAGCCATAATAATGCCTCTATCCTTGCGACAGTCCGTGTATAGAAGAAGTAAAAGTCGGATAATGTCGAAAAATAGAAAAAACGGTTGATACAGCTGTAAAAACAGCTCTATTTCTACTGTATTTTGCTGTCGCCACATCGGGACTTTTGTCTTCCCAAGCGAAGAAAGATCAAAATATAGTATAAATTTCCTGCATTTCTATCTAAAAAAGTCGAAAAACTTGCCCAAAGTTCCTACTTATTGCATCTATAAGAAATTGTATCCTAGGACTTCCTTCCGATGCAATCTCTTTTTATCCTATTACTCAAAGAATTTCATTTTTGCGTAATCAATAGTGGCATGATAGAATGAGGACTGGAAAATTTTTTGTACCTATAAATAACCAGGAGTGATGATATGAAACCTTCTGTCCAACCCTCTGACATCCATCACACCCGGAGCGCCAAAGGTAAGGCCGGATCTTCAGTCAAGCTGTTTCTGGTCATGTGGATTGTTCTCATTGCACTTGGAGTACTCGGAACCTACTATTATAGTAACCACCTCCAGCAACAGATGATTAATCAGCTTCAGACCCATAATCAACAGCAGATTGCAGCGCTCAAAGCCGACTACGAAAAGCAGCTAACAACGATATCCAAGGAAGTAGCGGCCCTGCAGGGCCAGGTGCAGTCCTTTAATGAATTGCTGACTTTCACCAAGGATAATGCAAACGATAAAACCGACAACAGCAACAAATTGTATACCCAGCTGAGCGAAGTCAAAAAACAACTGGAGACACTCCAGAAAAAGATGGACCTGCTCAAATGATTACACCCGTAAAAAAGGTTAATCGTTTATTTATGCTTGCACTTGCTCCCTTTGTTGGATTGATGTTATGCATGCTGCTGATTCGTCCTCCGCTTGAACCCGGAGATTTCATTGATTCCGGTCTGGCTGAAGAGACCATTACACCCCGGACCCAGGCAATTAGCCAGGAGCTTGCAGGGGCAAAAGAAGCTGCTGTTCAGACTTCTTCTTCTATTAAAAGAACAACACAGCTGTACAATCAGACAACGAGTACGATGTCGACGCTTGTACAGAAGGCTACGGTTCAAGCCGCTCGCCCGGAAACGATCTATAATCAACGGATCTCATCCAAGCTGGGCGTTCCGTTTGAACGGATAGACAGTGATCGAATTACAATTGAACTCTATAGGGTCAATCCAGGCGCCTATAAGGGTTATGCGATGAAAATCAAGCTAAAAGACCCCACGGCCATGAAGATGGCTCTGGACAGCGAGCCAGGCCGATCTGAGACCACCATGCAGGCGGTCAAGCGCAGCGGTGCCATTGCCGGAATTAATGCCGGAGGATTCGCCGACAGCGGCGGCAAGCGGTATCCACTAAGTACAACCGTTATGGACGGCAAGTATGTGAATGGTTTTCAGGCCAGCTTTAAGGATCTGTTTTTTGTAGGTCTTGATCATGCCGGTAAGCTGGTAGGCGGTAAATTTTTCGACAAAAGCTCCCTGGATCGCCTACAACCCCAATTTGGAGCTACATTTGTACCCGTGCTCTTGCAGAATGGACAAAAAACGGTCATTCCGGCCAAATGGAAAGTGTCACCCAAGCGGGCGCCACGCACCGTAATTGGCAACTACAAGGACGATCAATTGTTGATTATCGTGGTTGACGGGTATAACGAAGCGGGCAGCTCAGGAGCCACCCTGGAAGAGCTGCAAGGACGTTTGTACAAGCTTGGCGTCGTGGACGCCTATAATCTGGATGGCGGCGGATCGTCCTCACTCGTCGTGAATAACCGGGTTGTGAATAACCCTTCGGACGGGAGCCTCAGACCGGTACCTACTCACTTTTTATTTTACAAATGATGGAGTGAAGCATTCCTTTTCTTCCTATAATGGTTATAATAGAAGTAAAGATTTTGCAGGAGGTGCTATGGTATGTCATTTTCACTGACATTTTGGATTATTGCAATTGTATTGGCTCTCTTCCTTACAGGCATTCTCACTTCATCCTACAACAATGACAAAACCAAGGGCCTTTAAGGGCCAAGCCTCTCCTGGTGAGAGGTTTTTTCATTTTATAGTGGGTCAAATAAACAAGCTAAACAAGAGACAAGGCTTAAAAGAATGCTTCAATTCTTCTAAGCCTTGTCTCTTGCTGTAAAGTCGTCAATTGACACAACATCCATGGATGAAGAAGGGGCAGTGTCGTCAATAGCTAACCGCCTTTTCACCCTGGGTTTGCGCCATATATTCTGACTGAACCTGGCTGTTTACCGACCCGCCCTCTACCAGCGTCACGTAGATGCGTTCATGATCGACAGGCTCTCCGGCAATAATCTTGATTAATTGCTCGGCTGCGAGTGCGCCCCATTTTCGTTTGGAATAATCAATCGTGACCAGTCTCGGCTGCACATATTTGCTAAGTTCAATATTGTCGAATCCGATAATATCAATCTCCTCACCAATGTTTAACTCGCTATCAGCGAGCCGGTCACACATCCCAATCGCCATCTCGTCATTAAGACAAAACACCCCAACCGGTTGAGTATATTCCTGAATAATACGTTCAGCTGCCCGTTCTCCGCCACTCTTCTCGAAATCTCCGGTGATCTCAATCCATTCCACATTCGCTGCCCGCTCCGATACTTGCCTCACGGCCTTTAACCGCTGAGCCGAGTCAAATGAGCCTTCCGGACCTGTCACGACATAGATCTTCGTGTGTCCCTGTTCAATTAAATGCTCCATTGCAAGGGTTGCTCCAGCCTTGTTATCCAGCAGAACCTGATTAATATTGGGGTGATCCAGTTCCCGGTCAAGCACAACAATCTTGTGTCCTCTGTCTGCATATTGCATTAGTTCCTTGCTTGCAAATGTATGATCCAGAATGACAGCACCATCAATCATTCGTTCTGGAAGCATTCGATGAGATTGTTTCCCGCTGCACACAATCAGGTCGTACCCTTGCGCGTTGCATACAGACTTCATACCACTAAGCAAGTCTCCATATACATCCCCGCTAAAATCCGTCAGAAATACACCCAGAATTTTGGACTCTCTCTTCTTCAATGTTCTGGCAGCAGCATTGGGAACATAGTTCAGCTCTTTGGCGATAGCCAAAATTTTGGAACGGGTCTCATCTGTCACTTTGTTGCTGCCGTTCAGAGCATATGACACGGTAGAGATCGAAACTCCCGCCTGTTTGGCGATATCCTTGATACTGACCACATTCTTCGCTCCCCTGTGATGTTCATCAGGCCCTTCGAAATCGAAGGACCTGACATCTTAGATATTTATACTTGATAAAAAGGACTACCGTTTACACGATTAACTGTAAATCTCAATCACGTTATTCTCGCTCAGGCTCTGTTCAAGAGCCGTGCGTGAAATACGCAGTCCACCAAGACGATAAGGTTGTTGCAATCTTGTCGCATGCAGCTCCTTGCCATTCAACACAATACGTTGTACGGCCTCTCCGTTGAGATGATAGACGAAGGTTACTTTTTTGCCGGCAAATTGGAAATCAAAATGCAAACCATCCAAGCTGACAGGCAGCACAGGGTCCAGAACCAGATCTACTTCCTCCTGACGAATGCCCAAGGCGTTCGAAATGAGCTGATTCATGTAGATTCCCGGTCCACTGGAGTAAATTCTCCAGCCGCCCTTCACCTGCACATCTCCGGTGCGAAGCTTATCGAATTGCTCCTGCGCTGCATAACGGTTGTTGAATTTTCCGTCAGAGCTGCTGAAGTAGGCATTACTTTGACGCAAATCCGCATTAGGAACAGCTTCCTGGATACCCACTGGATTGATAATGCCGAGGCCATTCCAGACCTCATCCGGGTTGCCCAGCTTCGCCATGGCTTCAATATAACGGATGTGAGCATGAACATATTGCAAGCCCACTTCACGTCCAAAGTTGGATGCCTGCTCTGCACGTTTGAAATGAGTGCTGACGCCGCCATCATACTGTGCTGGACGATTCATCAATCGGACACCATCCGGGCAGTACAGCTTGTCCTTGATCAGTTCATAATGGGATTGCGCTTGCTCAGGCTCCAGCAGCTCGGCAATCATGCTGCGTGTCATTGGCAGCAAACGGTACTGAATACCTGTCTCGCTGTCATCCGGATGCAGCATGCGCTTCGTTTGTGCCGGATCTTCCATATATACAAAGCCCGGAATCACATCGGTATCCAACATATACTTGCTGAAGTCCCTTTTCACACCCGCTGCCATATCGCTTAATTCCGAAGAAAGCTCCGGTTTCACAGGCGCAAGCGCTCTGGATAGCTGCTTCAACGTTTGATAGGTGAGCGCCACAGTCCAGCTGCTGACCATATATTGCTTCAATTGAGCATTGGCAGGCTGTAATGTATCGTCCCAGTCCCCGTCACCATATGAAGAGAGGAATGTATCATGCAGGAAATGACTGCGAATATACTCCAGTTCTTTCTGGGCATGCTCCAGCACGCTGGCTGTCTGATCAGTAAAGTCAAAACCATGTTTTACGGTATAAGGTACTTCCTCATTCAGAATCGAATAATCCTTGGTGGCAATCAGATAATCACTTAGCACTTTGAGAGGCCAAACAATAATGTCACCATGGCTTTCTTCCTGCTGAACTTTGAAATAACGATCGAACATAAACCATTGCGGCCAGTTGCCGTCATCCTCATACTGATGCGAATATACCGTCTTCAGAATGTCGCGAACCTGCTCATACTTTTGTGTAGCCATAAAGTATTCGACCGGACCCTGGCAGACATCCCGTGTTCCCCAAGCTGCACCGCCATATTGCTCCAGTCCGTGAGGAACAGAGTAATGCACCAGCATATTGTGGGTGTACCACCATGCAAGAGCATTCACTTTGAACAACTCGTCTGCTCCTTGCTTCTGAGGTTGGGACAAATGGAACCCATTCATCACTTCTGCATAGAAGGTACGATAAGCTGCCACTTCCTCTTCGAAGCTGCGTGTCGAGGATGCGATCTGTCCTCCTTCCAACAGCCCTTGAATGGTCAATGTCCATTCAGCGCTGCTGTCCAGTCGTAAAGTCGTCAGTGAGTCGTCGCCTGCGTTTACTCCACTAGCCAGTTCAGTCTCATCGCCAACCGTCACTCCTGCTCCGCTTACCCGCATGCGGTACTCAAGATTAGGATATACTTCGGCACTGAGGGAGCTGTGATCTGCCTTGAAGCTCAGTTCATCATTCTGCTCCGAAACATGAACAGGAAGTTCATATTCATTCACATTCATCGTAATCTGATTGGTAATCAGGTATCGATAAGCTATTCCTTTTTCCGACTTCACATGAAGATGTACTTCAGGCGTATCCAAAGTTGTATAATTCGTGATAATCAGCGTATCCTCAGCTGTTTTGTAATACCAGCGAACATAGTTGAAGCCCATTTCAAACAGGGAAGGCATCGTGAGTAGGTGGAAAATCCCCTCCATCTCAACGTAGATCCGCTGACCCGATGATTTGGGTATATTAAGTGCACTACGTGCGTTGCTCATCATTTTATTGAAGTTCGTATTACCCACAACCACATGGGAATTGAAAATACCATACATATAGGAAGACGTAGTGATTACGTTCTGACCCAGCTTCACATTGTTGCCACTCATCAGGATATGTCCATGCGGACGTTCCACACGCATTTCCTTTTCCTTGAGCACAATATGCTCATACGTATCGGTAAAGAACGCCAGCAATTCACCATCCGCGCGCTCTTCCTGATGTCTCTTCACAGCCGGGAAGCGGGAATTCACTTCTTCTTCGGTCATCGATAAAGTAGGCAAGGGTTCACCTATTACCGGATGAAGAGACACTTTTGGAAGCACGTTGGATACTGCCTGCACTGCGCTTGAAGACTCTTGACGCTTCGCTTCATACTCGTCCCAAGCCTGTTGGAGAACATCCTGGTATTCGAGTTCCTTCACCGCTTCAGGATGGTTGGCCTGAAAAAGTCCATAGAACACAAAACGAGCTTCGCCACTCAACACCACTTTTTCGGACTGCAGAGCTGTGTACGCAAATTCATACTGGTATACTTCATTCGCAAGTGTTGACTTGCTCAGACGTTCAGGGACATTCGTTTCCTTGTAACTCAAGCCAAAGAACTGAAATCCATCTGTGGAGTAGCCTGCTGCACGGGTTAATGAACCCTGTTGAAGATAAGGAAAAGCCCCGCCTTGTGGCTGATTCTGCCGTGAGGCTACGATATATCCCAGCTTCGCATCCTCAAATACGGCATGGTCAATATATTGCGACAAGTAAGCCTCATTGCTGCGTACCGCACCTGGATCGGCATTGCCGACATCCTGGCCATAGACCACGTCGACCTCTTCTCCATTACCATTTACGGTTACATCCCAGAACCATACACCTTGTGTTGTTGGAGCAAATACAACCTGATAGCCTACGCCCTCAGCAGTACCTGTCCATACCATACGACTGCCTTCGTTGCTCACCTGGCTGTCGGAGTGGATGCCAAGCATTGGCACAAAACGAATACCGGAATCACTATGAAACCGCAAGTATAGATTGTTCATGGAGCCGTCCACCGGACTAGCCATCCACTGATTAATCATCGTTGTTCCACTTACAGCCTTGAACAAATCACCGCTTTCCCAGAACGTAAAGCACAGGTCGCCGGATTGTACGTTGATTTGAGATTTATTCATGGTCTTCATATATCTATTCATATCCTCCTATCCACAATATCCCATTACACCAACTTGAACGTACTCTCCAATGTATCGCGGCTATTCGGCCCTACGAAAATGTGGAATGTTCCCTTATCACTGCGATGACTCAAATCGGAATGATGATAACGAAGCTGTTCTTCATTTAATGTAAATGTAGCCGTACCACTTTCACCCGGTGCGAGTGACAGCTTGACATAGCCTTTCAGCTCACGCATTGGACGCACAACTTCACCCGTGACATCACGTACGTACAACTGAACCGTCTCTACCCCAGCACGTTCGCCAGCATTGGTTACAAGCACTTGGATGGTCAGAGGTTGATCAGCAGTCATTTCATTGCTTGATACTTTCAGGTCACCATACTCAAACGAGGTGTATGACAAGCCGTAGCCAAACGGAAGCAGCGGATCATTCGGACTATCAATATATTTGGAGACATAACGCTCTTCCGTCTTTTGCGGATTGAGTGGACGTCCTGTATTAAAATGATTGTAATATACCGGTATCTGACCTACAGATTGCGGGAAGGACATCGTCAGACGCGCAGATGGATTCACCACACCTGTCAATACATCGGCAATGGCCGCTCCACCCTCACTGCCCGGGAACCACGCTTCAAGCACAGCATCGGATTCTTCAAATACACCATGTAAGTCCAGAGGGCGACCGTTGAAAATAACGCTCGCGATTGGTTTGCCGGCTGCTTTGAGCTGTTTAACCAATTCCAGTTGAGCTGCTGGCAAACGAATATCCGTACGCGATCCGCCTTCACCACTCATTTCAGAATCTTCACCAAGTGCAAGCACGATCAGATCAGCTTTGCTTGCTGCTTCAAGCGCTTCAGCAATCTGTTCAGCGGTGATCGTGTGAGCGTTGCTGCCTTGAGCCATATGAACTTTCCCGGCAGCAAGACGTTCCTGCAAAGCCGTTCCGAGTTTAACGGCATCCTCTTTGACACCTTCACAGGACCACCATCCGAGAATGTCTTCACTTTGGGCAAAAGGTCCAATTAACGCTACATTGGCTTCTGGCTTCAGCGGAAGCACGTCATTATCATTTTTCAGCAATACTGCCGATTGGGTTGCAAGCTCGTACGATACCTGACGATGTTCTTTCGAGAACACGATCTCGCGCTCACGCTCCGGATCCGCTGCACGCAGTGGATTATCGAACAATCCCAGCTTTTCTTTCAGTTGCAGAATACGCAGCACCGCTTCATCAATGAGCGTTTCTTCCACTTCTCCGTTCTTGATCAACTCTGGCAGATGATGAACATAACAAGGTGTCATCATCTCGATGTCCACTCCTGCACGAATGGCGCGGTATGCAGCTTCACGATCATCTTCAGCTGCGCCATGAGCAATCATCTCGCGAATGGAAGCCCAATCCGAGATCAACACACCATCAAAGCCCCACTCGTCACGCAAGATGTCACGCATGAGCTTCTCATTTCCGCTCGCTGGAATACCCTCTACGGTATTGAATGAAGCCATAACCATTTCGACGCCTGCATCCAGTGCTGCCTTGTAAGCCGGTAAATAGTACTCACGCAAGCTGCGCTCAGACATATCGACCGTGTTGTAATCACGACCACCTTCTGCTGCCCCATAGGCTGCAAAGTGTTTTACACAAGCCGCCAGACGATCCGGCTCATCCTTCAAACTGTCGCCCTGATATCCACGTACAAATGCCGCAGAGAACAGACTGTTCAAATAAGGATCTTCGCCTGTCGTCTCCATTACTCGACCCCAGCGCGGATCACGAACAAGATCGACCATCGGTGCAAACGTGACATGGAGGCCAGATACGGCGGATTCACGTGCTGCAATCTCAGCACTTTTCTCTGCCAGTTCGGTGTCCCATGAACAACCAATGGCAAGCGGGATGGGGAAAATAGTTTTAAACCCATGCACGACGTCCGCCATGAACAAGAGCGGAATGCCGAGACGGCTTTTTTTCAGGTAAGCTTGCTGTACATCAATAATGGCCTGTGCACCGGACAATCCCAGAATGGAGCCACTGGCATCCACGGACTGCTCCGTGATTCCCATCTCTTCCATTGGACCTGTGATCTGACCTTCAACACTGGTTCCTTCATAAAAGTTAGCGGTCAGCTGTAGCAGCTGGGCCGTTTTTTCTTCCAAGGTCATTTGCTTTACAAGGTCTAGCAACTGCTCGTTATTCATAGACATTATCCTCCACTACATGTTGTTGAACTAAAGAACCCGGCTGCGTTCGGGGAGAGACCGCGCACCGGGTTCGATTGGATGGGACCGACAGAACACACCTGTCATATCCCATCTTGTTAACTACTGAATGATTACTTGAATTCTTTGTTCAGTTCATCCAGATAAGGTTGAACCAGGGACATTTTGCTGTTTACCCATTCTTTCCAGTTCGCTTCCAGATCTCCACTTTTGAGGATCAAGTTGGCATACTCATTCTGGTAGTCGAATGAAGCCTGACTTTTAGCTTTGGAATCGTACAGGTTGACATCCCAGTCGTATGTTGCGAGTGATTGACCTTCTGTACCGAGTTTTGCTTTTTCCTCGAACAGCTTCACAGCTCTATCACGATAATCCTTTTTAATTGCAGGGTTTACAACACTGAAGTCGTCACCCAGAAGATACAGACCTTCGAAACGTGCTGGGTATTTATCTTCCAGAACAGTTCCTTCTGGCAGCAAGCTAACGAGTTCGTTGTTTTCGTCATACTTCCAATCTTTTCCTTCAAAGCCCATGTTGATCAGCAATTGTCCTTCTTTGGTAGTTGAGTAGTCGATCAGATCCATGATCCGTTCGAATTTCTCGTCACTGATGTTCGGATTGAAGATCAATGCAGACCAGAAGTTGGCTTGCTCCATGTTGCGGTATTTCCCGTCATCGCCCAATACGATTGCTGTGTGTACCAGATCATCACTATCCACACCCAGATTCTTTTTCATATCGGAATCCAGACCTTGTCTGTACGAAGCCAGTCCGCCCAGACTTGTTACTGCAGCTGTACCTGTTACTTTGAAGTTGTTTTGACCTTCATTGTTTTTCCATGTGTAGAACTCAGGATTGAGCAAGCCATCTTTGTAGGCTTTTTGCATCAATTTAAGTCCTGTCAGAGTTTCAGGATCTGCTGGTCCCCAGTGGAACTGGCCATCTTCTCCTTTATAGAACGGAGAGTCAGTCATGGCATGCACACTGTTCGGCATAATGATATTCGTCATAGCATCTGCCGCATTGTAAGACAGAGGTACAAGTTTGTTGCCCACTTTGCCTGGATCTTTTTCTTTCACAAGCTCAGCGTATTCATTCAATTCTGATGTTGTATATGCATCTTTCAGTTCGAAACCAACCGCTTCAGCCCAGTCTTTACGAAGCGCAATGACACCAATTTGGTTCGTCAATGGGTCAGCCGGTTTGTTCTCGAAATAGATTGGTCTTGGCAGGACGTATGTTCCACCTGTCAGTTCTTCCAGCTTGTCTCCAAGACCGGTCAACTTGTAGGCTGCTGCCACGTTAGGCCAGCGTTCTTTCCAGTCATCCGGGAATTTGTAGAACAGGCCTTGATCAATACTGTTCATGGCATCGCCATGCACGTAGTTCCATACGGCTACATCCGGCAAATCGCCAGAGTTGATCCACAGACGAAGCTTCTCGCCCCATGAATCCCAATCAATATAGTTGTAATCCCATGTTACATTGAACTTGTCTGTCCAGAACTTGTGGAAATCATTATCCAGGTTCCCGTTTTTAATTTCTGTCAGGTTAGCAACAGAGATGGTCAGGTTATCTTTGTAATTTCCCTCTGCATCTTTTTCGTTACCACCTGAAGCTCCTTGGCTGGAACAAGCGGTCACCATCAGCATAACTACACTAAGCGTGATGGCAAAGAGAGCTCTTACTGACAACTTTTTGTTCGTTTTCATGTTTTACCCCCATGTTTTTAGTAGAATTTTAATGCAAAATCCTATACGTATAATCAGGTCTTGATAGCCCCTGTCAATACCCCTTTGGCAAAGTGTTTTTGCAGCATTGGGAAGAAACACATAATTGGTACCATGGTTACAAATACTGCCGCCATCTTCATACCCATGGAGAAATTGCTTGCTTGGGCAGCATCCACACTGGATGCATTGGATGCGTTCGTCTGCGATGTGACGATAATGTTTCGGAGTACATTCTGGAGCGGTAACTGATCCGCTTTTCGAAGGAATATCATCGCATCGTACCAACTGTTCCAGTACGCCACGCCGTAGAACAACGTGATGGTAGCCATAATTGGTGTAGCCAGCGGAAGAACTACCGAGAACAGAATTCTCCACTCTCCTGCACCATCCAGTCTCGCTGATTCCATCAGCGATTCAGGCAGTGTGTAGAAGTAGTTCATCATCAGAATCATGTTAAATGCACTGAAACTTCCCGCCAGGATAACGGACCACAACGTACCTGTAAGGTGAAGTGATTTCATGATCAGGTACAGCGGTACGATACCACCATTAAAGATCATGGTGAACAGTACTAGGAAAAAGAGAAATTTCTTGAACGGAAATTTATTGCGACTAAGGCCATATGCCATGCTTGTTGTCAGGAACAAGCTGAGTGGCAAACCAATGACGAGCAAAATAATTGTATTTTTATAACCCGACAGAATCGTTCCGTCAGCGAACAACGCCTTATAGGAATCCAATGTCCATTCTTTAGGGAACATCAAAAATGGATTGTCAGCATATTCTTTTTGTGTTGCGAACGAGATCATGATGACATTCCAGAACGGAATCAGAATCATCAGGGCAAGCACAAGTAATATAGCGAAAATAATGTAATCGAGAAATGTCATTTTTTCAGTACCAATTCTCGGTTTTTTGTTAGCTCTCTTGCTCATTTCATTTTTCCTCCTCTCTTATCGGAACAAACCGTCTCCGCCAAGCCACTTGGCAAATCTGTCTGCGAGAAGCAGTAAGACCATATTCACGAGGGAACGGAACAAGCTGACCGCTGTCGAGAATGAGAAGTCCGTTGAAGACTGGAAAGTGATCCGATAGATGTATACATCCAATACTTCCGATACATTTTTGGTTGCGGCATTCGCCAAGTTGAAGATCTGGTCGAAACCGGAAGACATCAATCCACCAACCGACAGGATAAACATGACGGTGATTGTAGGAAGAATGTTTGGCAATGTAATCTTGAACATCTGCTGCATACGGGAAGCGCCGTCAATCTGCGCCGATTCATACTGATCCTGATCGATACCGGAAATGGCAGCCAGGAAGATAATCGCACCCCATCCGCTTGATTTCCAAATATCCGTCAACAGCAGCATCGGTACAAAGTTGGACTCGGAACCCAGGAAGTTAATGGTTGGCAATCCAAGCAAACCAAGTGCGCTGTTTACCAGTCCGTCATAAGCCAGCACGTTGATGACTACCCCGGAAACGATGATCCATGAAAGGAAGTGCGGGAACGTAAGAACCGTCTGGAACCACTTTTTCCCTCTGCGCATCCGCAACTCATTCAGCAACAGGGCCAGAATGATTGGGAACGGGAACTGAATAATCAGTTTCAGAATGTTGATGTACAGCGTCCGCCATACGGCGTCAATAAAGGTTGGATCCCGGAAAACGTATTTGAAATTCTCAAATCCGCTCCATGGGCTTCCCCAGATCCCCAGGTTTGCCTTGTAGTCTTTAAACGCAAGAGACAGGCCACCCATTGGCATGTAGGCAAACAGGATCAGCCAGACGAGCCCTGGAATAAGCAGGGTGTACGTCATTCTGTGCTTCCAGATTTCACTCCAGAGCGAATTGCCTTTCAAGTTTCCCTTCAGCTTTTTGCTAGGTCCTTCGGCTGCAGGTTTCAAATTGCATCTCCTCACTCTACTTTGGTCTTGTCGTTATACAGAAAATCAAACATGGTTCGCAGGTGTTGCTCCCAGAATCTCCATTCATGGGTACCCGGTGTTTCCACATACTGAAACTCAAAGTCCGTTTCCTGCATGTATTCCGCGAATTTGCGATTCATATCCACAAACGGATCGATGTCACCACAACAACTCAGAATATCCGGTAATTTTCCACCCTGCTTCAACAGCTTTGCAGACAGTGCGTACAGGTCCTGATCGGGTTTTACCTGTAACCGTTCTCCAAAAACCGCTTTCATTTCCTTGATCATGCCTGATGGCATCTCCGGATCATGAAGCCGGGTCTGAATATCAGTTACACCTGATAAGGACACCGCCTTGCGGTATCTCTCGGGAAATGTCAGTGCACATTTCAATGCACCATACCCACCCATGGATAGACCGGCGACGTAAGTCTTGGCCGGGTCTGTATTCAGATTGAGCTGACGCCTACAGAATTCAGGCAGCTCCTGAGTGATGTAATGGAAGTAATTCAGGCCGTATTCCATATCGGTATAATAGCTTCGGTTCGCTTCCGGCATAATGATGGTACAGCCATATTGTTGCGCATACATTTCAATTGTAGTCAAACGTTGCCATGTACTTGCATTATCACCTGCACCATGCAGCAAATATAGCGTACCGCCTGAAGTGTCTCCGGAGTCACTGGACACTACATGTATGCTTGTATTCATGCATAACGTAGGCGATCCGGTTTCGATCGTTATATGCGCCATATGTAACCCCTTTCATCGTCGGCTGCTGTCTGTAAACTTCTGTTTCTCTGCCTTTTTGTTGCAACTTCCAGTGATTCCCCCGTATTTCGCTTGGTTATCGAAACGATTTTCTCGAATCGTTTCAAAACATAGCCAACGTTGATTTACTTGGACTTGATTACAACACTTTTTACGTGGAAGCGATTTCTTCGAATCGTTTCGAATAAATCATAATCCCGAAGTGCAAACCCTGTCAATAACCTTTTTACAAATTTCGCGCTTTTTTCTCAAAAAACTGATTTTTCGTGATGAAATTTGCGTCAAAAGGCACTTTTAATGTAAAACAATATCCTTTAAGTAACCGTTTGCACATCTTCATTGACATTGAACCAAGTTTGTACTAACATAAGTTCTAATTTTTGATCCGGATTGCGGAAACGTTTCACCAATAACACAAATTCTTCTTTTTTTTAGAAAGGATGTTAAGATGTCGAGTATTATGGATTCTTTTGTTCATCATATAGATGAGCAGCAGTTAAACGTACATTCTGTTCGGGTATTGCAGAAAGGGGTTACAATCGGAGCGTGGGATCGTACCAGCGATATGCGCCGCTTGCAGCATTCCGTCAGTAAATCGTTTACCTGCATGGCGATTGGATTGGCTTTGGATGAAGGTACACTTACACTTGAATCCAGACTGGGGGACTATTTCACATCACCAACACCAGCTTCTAATTTAACAGCCTTCCCTCCTGCGGACCTCACCCTGTATGATTTGCTGCGGATGTCCTCGGGTCATGACGTACCCGTGTTATGGGCAGAAGAGCGAGCCACTCTCCCTGAGAAAGATTGGGCCAAATATTATATGTCTCTTCCTTTGGACAGAGTTCCTGGTGAAACGTTTACATATAGCAGTGCAGATACGTTTATGATCTCCGCCATGTTTCAGGCTGCCTCTGGTCAGACCGTGAAGGACTATCTGATTCCGCGGCTATTCGAGCCACTGGGCATTTCGCATGTAGAGTGGGAAACTTCTCCCTTGGGCATTACATTGGGCTGTGCGGGCCTGCAGCTAACCAACGAGGAATTAAGCAGGTTCGGTCAACTGTTGCTTCAGGAAGGCCGCTGGAACGGCGAGCAGCTCATTCCTGCGGAATGGATCCGATTAGCGACAACACAACAGATCCCTACACCTGGAGACGGCGACTGGGGACAAGGTTATGGATATCAATTCTGGAGATGTTCCCATAACGCTTACCGTGCTGATGGCGCCAATGGTCAACTATGTGTTGTCCTACCGGAGCTGGAGTCCGTTATTGCCATCAATAGTGATGAACAAAATATGCAAGCCATTCTTGATCATGTATGGTCAGATATATTGCCTATTCTGGAGGGAAACATTTGATTATACGAGCAGCCACTCAGGCAGATTATGCGGAGTTGAGAATCATCTATCTCGAGTCGCGACGTGCCCGGTTCCACTGGGCTAAGCCGGAAGAGCTGTCCCTACAGGATTTTGATACAGACACCGTTGAAGAATATATCCTCGTTGCTGAAAATGAAGAAGGACAGCTTCTCGGCTTCGCTTCGCTATATCTTCCCGAGAACTTTATCCACCTTTTGTTTATCCATCCCGGTTTTATCGGTGGGGGTACAGGCTCACGCTTACTTGATGCGTCAATTTCACTCATGCAGCAGCCTGTTCGATTGAAATGCGTATCTGATAATCATAAAGCAATTGGCTTTTACGAACGACAGGGGTGGAAAAAAGTCGTTGAAGAAGGTGCACCCGGGGAGAAATATTGGGTGATGGAATACAACACGAATAGCTGATCCCATTCGTTTGCTCCCGATAAACAAGAAGTGGACATGGTTTTTCCACAAAAAAAAAGTATCATGACCTTCAGAGGCCATGATACTTTTTATTTTACCCGTGCTGTGGAAGCTGGGTCATTTCATCTAAACATTGTGCGCATATGTAACGCTCTTTGAACTCATTGACTTCTTCCATTGATCCACAAAAAATACATTTTGGACGGTATCTCTCCAGAATGATATGGTCCCCTTGTACTAAGATCTCTACAGGATCTCCCTCATTCATTTGATACCTTTTACGCAAAGATTTAGGCAATACGATCCTACCCAATTGGTCAACTTTGCGAACGACTCCAGCTGGCTTCATAGCTACGGCACACCTCTCCTATCTTACTCTAAATTTCTAGGTACATTTGTACTATGTTTATTAATTCGCCAAGATTTTGTCGAATCCTGCTGGAAATAAACATTTTTTGTCCTTTTTTTTGAAAAATGTTTTTTTAGCGAATTCTAACCGTCACTTATACGCGAATTGGATTAATCCAGACCTGGGAAATTAAGTTGACGCAATGCCTCATACACAATGATTGCTGCTGAGTTTGACAAGTTCAATGATCTGACATCACCTGTCATTGGCATCTTCATACAAGTATCGGGATTGGCCGCAATTAATTCTGGAGGAAGACCTTTTGTCTCCTTACCGAATACCAGAAAATCTCCATCCTGAAACTTAAAATCACTATAACGGTTTTTCGCCTTCGTGGTTGCGTAGAAGAAACGCCCTTCCGGATACTGTTCCTGAACCTCGGCAAACGAATCATGATATTCAATATGAACGGCATGCCAGTAATCCAGACCCGCGCGTTTCAGCGTAGCGTCATCCGTACGGAATCCAAGTGGACGCACGAGATGCAAATGTGTACCGGTAGCCGCACATGTACGAGAAATATTGCCCGTATTTGCCGGAATCTCCGGTTCAACCAGAACGATATGTAAAGCCATATGTGTTCAATCTCCTTTTCATTTCATGTAAACGACAATTCTCTAATCTTAAAGAAAAGCCCTCCACACGTCAATGTGGAAGGCTCTGGTAAAGCACAAGTGTGAATGCTTGAATTCACAACTCGCTGCCAGTTTGTTTATCCATTGGTCTTCTGGAAGTGGCTCATGAAGTCCGTAATTGCTTTAACACTTTCATATGGAGCCGCATTGTAAATGGAAGCACGCAAGCCACCCACACTGCGATGCCCTTTCAGACCAACAAACCCTTCTTGCTCTGATGCCTTGATAAACTGTTTCTCCAGCTCCTCGTTAGCCAGGCGGAAGGTCACATTCATCAGGGAACGATCTGCCGGATCTACACAACCACGGTAGAAGTCTCCCGAGGAATCGATCGCATTATAAAGCAGATCTGCTTTCTTCACATTCTTCTGTTCAATTCCAGCCAATCCGCCTTGTTCCTCGATCCACTTCAGAACTTCATTCACCATGTATACGGAGAAGGACGGTGGTGTATTATACAGAGAATTGTTATCCACATGTGTACTATAACGAAGCATCGTCGGAATCGTTTTAGGAGATTCACTCACCAGCTCTTCGCGAGCAATAACAACCGTAATCCCTGATGGGCCCAGGTTCTTCTGTGCACCTGCATAGATCATGCCGAATTGATTAAGATCAAACGGTTTGCAGAAGATGTCACTCGACATGTCGGCAATAAGTGGAACTGAACCGGTATCCGGGAATGACTTGAATTGTGTTCCCTCAATTGTTTCGTTAGACGTCAAATGAACATAAGCTGTACGATCCGGGAAGCTAAGATTCGACACATCCGGCAATTTCATATATTTATCCGCTTCAGAAGATGCAGCGACCTGCGTCTCCCCAATCAGTTTCGCCTCAGACAGTGCCTTCTTGGCCCAGCTGCCTGTCATGACATAACTGGCTGTCTGCCCTTCCCCGAGCAGGTTCATCGGCAGCATGGCGAACTGAGTGCTTGCTCCGCCCTGCAGGAAGAGGACCTTGTATCCTTTGGGGTTGCCTAACAGAGACAACAAACGCTCTTGAGCTTCATTATGTACAGATTCGTACACGGCTCCACGGTGAGACATCTCCATAATCGACATCCCTGTATTCCGAAAATCAACAAATTCTGCCTGAGCACGCTCCAGAACCTCAAGTGGCAACGCCGCAGGTCCTGCATTAAAATTATACGCTCTCTTTGTCACAAAATCCCCCGCCCTTTCCATCCGTAGCTGACATATGAAGTGAATATTATCGCTATGATATCAGTATTCCTTATCTGCTTCAAGGGCAATAAGCACCGAAGCTGCGAATCAGGGTTATCAAATTCCTTTATCACCCTGCAAAGTTAATGCACTACATCGTTTCATTCAAGGAAAAGCCTCCGAGAGCGAGTCCCGGAGGCTTTACATTGGGAACAGCTTCTGTTCCGAACGAATTAGCAGTCGAAGTAGAGGCTGTACTCATGCGGATGAATGCGGATGGCTACTGCTTTCGCTTCGTCACGTTTGAGGTTGATATAGTTTTCGATGAATTCTTGTGTGAAGACGCCGCCTTCAGTCAAGAATTCATTGTCCGCTGCCAGAGCGTCAAGCGCTTCTTCCAGGGAAGCTGGCACACTGCGGATATTTTCTTTGTCTGCATCAGACAAATCGTAGATGTTTTTGTCGAGTGGACCATATCCAAGCTCAGTTGGGTTGATTTTGCGTTTGATACCATCCAGACCCGCCATCAGCATTGCAGCGAATGCCAGGTAAGGGTTAGCTGTGGAGTCCGGTGTACGGAACTCGATACGACAACCTTTTGGTGTCACAGCTGCAACCGGAATACGTACTGCTGCCGAACGGTTACCTTTGGAGTAAACCAGGTTAACCGGTGCTTCATAACCAGGTACGAGACGTTTGAATGAGTTCGTACTAGGGTTAGTCAAAGCAATCAGAGCTGGTGCGTGGTACAAAATGCCTCCGATGTAGTGCAGAGCCATTTCGCTCAGGTTTGCATATCCCGCTTTGTCATAGAACAATGGGGAATCGCCATCGAAGATGGATTGGTGAACGTGCATTCCGCTACCGTTGTCACCAAACAGTGGTTTTGGCATGAATGTTGCTACTTTACCATATTGACGTGCAGTGTTATGCACGATGTATTTGTATACAAGCAGGTTATCTGCTGTTTTCTTCAACGTATCAAAACGGAAGTTGATTTCGGCTTGACCTGCTGTGGCTACTTCGTGGTGGTGACGCTCGATCGACAGGCCCGCTTCTTCCAAAATGCGACACATTTCACTACGAATATCTTGTTGTGTATCTACTGGAGCTACAGGAACATATCCGCCTTTCGTGCGAACTTTGAAGCCCAGGTTACCGCCATCTTCCTTACGGTTGGTGTTCCAAGAAGCTTCTTCGGAATCTACGAAATAGGAAGAGCTGTTCGTGCCGCTCTCATAACGTACATCGTCGAAGATGAAGAATTCGGATTCAGGTGCGAAGAATGCTGCTGTACCTACTCCGCTTTCTTTCAGGAACTCTTCTGCTTTGACTGCGATACCGCGCGGGTCACGCTCATAACGCTCGCCATCCGGAGTGAAGATGTCACACATAACATTCAATGTAGGGTGTGCTGTGAACGGATCGACAAAAGTCGCTTCAGGATCTGGAATCATAACCATATCGGACTCTTCAATTCCGCGGAAACCTTGAATAGAAGAACCATCAAAGGCTACTCCATTTACAAAAGTATCTGCGTCAACTGCCGAAGCTGGTAACGAGATGTGGTGCGCACGACCGGATAAATCTACAAAACGAAAATCTACCCACTCGATGTTGTTCTCTTGAATTGATTTCAATACGTTTTCAACCGACATGTATTCGTCCTCCCAAATATTCCGAACATTAAACAACCCCGCTAAGAAAATGTCCATATTCGAATTTTTTTCTGTCGTCATTATAAAATCTCAAATGTGACATCGTCAATACTTATGTAAGGTATTTTTTGAAACTATGTAAGCTATGCTCACATTTTATAAACCTATAAATTTCATCTAACAACGTATATTAACTATATTTAACTGGTTTAATGCGGTAAAGCAGGGGTATATTTAACCTAAATTATGGAAATAACATTACATCATAAATGTTTCTTATCACCTATGATTAATAAATGCGTTCAAAGCTCCAAATAACACAAAAACCGGACATTTTGTCCTAGCTCCATTCTCATTGAACGGAGCTAGGACAGATGCCCGGATGATATATATTACCTATACTAAGAAGAACAGTTATACGCCAACTCGTGCCGGAAAGAACTCCGCCGGTTGTTTGGCTGTGTTGAATGTTTTACCCACGATTGGTGCCAATTTCTCCAGATCCTGAAGCAGGTTGGCAAATTGGTCAGGGAACAGAGATTGCACACCGTCACCCGTCATGGAGTTATCTGGGTCTGTATGCATTTCAATAATGAGGCCGTTAGCACCAGCAGCAACAGAAGCCTTCGTCATCGGTTCAACCAGCTCACGGCGACCCGTACCATGACTTGGGTCCGAAATGACTGGCAGATGACTGAGAGACTGCAGGACAGGGATGGCCGAGAGGTCGAGCGTATTGCGTGTGTAGGATTCGAATGTACGAATACCACGCTCACACAGCATTACATTGGGGTTGCCACCCGCAAGAATGTATTCAGCTGCATTCAACAGCTCATCATAAGTTGCACTGAAACCACGTTTCAGCAGTACCGGTTTGCCACACTCACCCAATTTGCGCAGCAAATCGAAGTTCTGCATGTTCCGTGTACCGACTTGCAGAATGTCTGCGTACTCGGCACAAATATCCACATATTCAGGCGTCATGACCTCTGTAATGGTCAACAGGTCATGTTTCTTGCCTGCTTCTGCCATCATGATCAGACCTTCAACACCCGTTCCCTGGAAGCTGTACGGACCTGTACGTGGCTTAAATGCACCACCACGCAGCACCTGTCCACCAGCAGCCTTAACCAGTCCGGCAATCTCATCAATCTGTGCAGCGGATTCAACCGCACAAGGTCCGCCCATAACGACGAGCTCCTTGCCGCCAATATCTACTCCTTTGATGGAGATTACGGTATCTTGAGGATGGAAGTCACGGCTTGCCAATTTGTAGGACTTCGAAATCTTGACGACATTCTCCACACCTTTCATTTGACGGAGATGCTCAGCCATTTTCGGCTCCACTTTACCAATCAAACCAATGATGGTGCGGTCCTCTCCACGCGAGATATGAACCTGAAGTCCTTCCTTTTCAATTGTAGCGACGATATCCTGAATATGTTCCTCCGGAGTAGCTTTACCTGCGATAACGATCATTATAAATCCCATCCTTCCTTGTATGAGAGCGCCTAAGCACGTCTGATTTAATCCTCAAAACTCTTCTTCGCTTAAACGCTTGTTCGCTTTTAAGCTTTTATCCACTAAAGTAAATATAACATATTCACCCTTTTCAGTCAAGCCAACTCTTATCCCCTTCAAAAAAAAGAATCCTGCAGTCAGTCACCGGATTTCGGCTCTGTACTGCAAGATTCTTATATTAGTGTTTGTTTACGTCGTACGCGTCTTTTCCCTTACAGGTGGTAACAGCTTGCTCATATTCACCGTACGTTTGATTTCCCATGTTTCTGGCTTGTCATGTTCATACTGCTCCAGATACAGGATAACTTCCTTCGTGATCGGTGTTGGCGTAGAAGCGCCTGAAGTCACCGCTACCTTATTCACACCTTTCAGCCATTCCTGCTGAATCTCAGCCACATCTGATACACGATATGCCGTTACACCCGCAATTTCCTCCGATACTTGTGCAAGTCGATTGGAGTTATTGCTGCGAGGATCCCCGACAACGATGACCAGATCCGCCTGCCCTGCCTGTTCCGCAACAGCTTCCTGGCGGACTTGGGTAGCCAAGCATATCTCATTATGAATCTCTGCACCTGGATACTTCTCCAGAAGACGGCTCATAATGTGTTTAATGTCCCATTGGCTCATCGTTGTCTGATTTGTAATCAGGATTTTGCCGGGAGGTACGTTCAGTCCGTCAATCTCCTCTTCCTTCTCGATCAGATGAACATGATTGGGTGCAACACCAACCGCACCTTCCGGCTCTGGATGGTTCTTTTTCCCAATATAGATAATGTCATATCCTTCAGCCGTCTTCTCCCGAATAAGGTCATGGGTTTTGGTTACATCCGGACAAGTTGCATCCACTGTAGTCAAACCTTTATCACGTGCCATCTTGCGCACTTCCGGAGATACACCATGGGCCGTAAAGATCACTGTTCCACTCTCGACCTGGCTCAAAATATCAACCCGGTTCGGTCCGTCCAGTGTAATAATGCCCTCATCTTCAAAAGAGTCCGTCACATGTTGGTTATGCACAATCATACCCAATATATAAATAGGCCGTGGTAGGTCCAGATTGCGTGCCGCCTGGCGCGCGAGCACCATCGCATCCACAACTCCGTAACAATATCCCCGCGGCGAAATTCGCAGTACTTCCACTTGGTTGCCACCCGCTTTCTTTCTCGGCAAAGATAGCCGATGTAATTGCAGTCCTGTCTATTATAACCTTATTCGATAGGCGGAGCAAAGACAACCGGCAACCAAATGATAAAGGTTGTTCCTTCTCCACGTCTGGTTACAACCTCGACAGACCCTTGGTGTTCCTCAATGATCCACTTGGCGATCGACAGTCCCAGACCTATGCCTGGTGTGGCACCGCGGGACTCATCCGCCCGATAGAACCGGTCAAAGATAAACGGAACCTCATCCCGATCCATTCCGATCCCCGTATCACTGATGCGCAGTCCTACCTGCCCTTTATAAAGGATCGCATCAAGCGTAACCGAGCCATCTGGAGTGTACTTGAAGGCATTTTCGATAAAAATAAACAGCATCTGCTGCAAATAGTCCTTGCTGCCGTTCACATATATGCCATTCAAAATCGATAGATCACCTGGACGCCAGTCTGCCTGATGATCAAGGAATTGCGATCTGCGAGCTACTTCCTGCACCAGAATCTGCAACGGGATCGGATTCAGTTCGATTTTCTGTCCTGTATCCGCTCTGGCCAAAGACAACATGTCGCTGATCAGCCTGCTCATGCGTTTGCCTTCATCCGCCATGTCCTCTATCGCTTCAAGCGACATTTGTTTCACCGTTTCTTCGTCCAGATTCGGTCGGTCCGTGCTCTCCTGGTCCCACAGCTTCTTAAGGAAGTCCACATTGCCACGGATCGTGGTCAGCGGTGTACGCAGCTCATGCGAGGCATCAGATACAAATCTGCGCTGAGCTTTATTTGTCTCCTCGAGGCCGCGGAATGACAGCTCTGTCCGTTCAAGCATATTATTGACGGTTTCAATCAGACGTCCAATCTCATCCTTGGGACCCGTGTATTGAATACGCACACTAAGGTCATCGCCGGATTGAATCTGATTGGCTGCATCAATCACATTGACGAGTGGACGCATGGATTTACGAGCCAGAATCAGACCCGAAGTAATGGCGAGTGCCATCGCGACAAGCCAGCCAAAGACCAGAATATTTCGCAGAGCCTCCAGCAATCGTTCCTGGGAACTAACATTGGCGCCGACTTGAAGGAGCCCCCTTATTTCATTAGTTCCCTGAAGAGACAGGGGCTGCTGATTCACCAAGAAAGGGGTCCCATTGACATAAATCTTGGATATCCCACGCTTTTTCTGGATCTCATTGGATTTCACAACGGGAAATTGAATCTGAAGCTTCTCCATATTGCCTGAGATTTTACCAGACCTGCTCTGGTAGTCCCACAACTGGATGTATATCTGAGCTTCCTGAAGCTGACTTTCCGTAAAAGGGTCCAGGTCCAGCGATTGTGAAAGCGGATTAACTCCAATCTGATTCGTAATTCGTTCACTTTTATCTTTCAGTTGCTGTTCCACTTCTTGATACGTATTAAAATAAACAAAAGCGTAGATCACAACTCCCCAAAAAATGAGCACGGCTGCCAAGATGCCTGAATACCACGCGGTTAATCTTAACCGAATGGACATGTCAGGAGTCACCTCTCAAAATATAGCCGGCTCCCCGGATGGTCTGGATCAAACGTTTGCCGCCGTATTCTTCGGTTTTTTGTCTGAGCATGGCAATATACACTTCGAGCACATTGGACTCACCACTGTAATCATAACCCCAGATTTTATCCATAATCAGATCACGGGACAGCACACGTTTCGGATTTTGCATGAACAGATTCAGCAATTCGAACTCCTTGGCAGTCAGTTCCAGACGCTGACCGTCACGCAACACCTCACGAGAATCATTATCCAGAATAATATCCTCATACATAAGTCGATTATCAGGCGTGTCGGATATATCTGCTTTACGACGCAGTAAAGCACGGACACGAGCCAACAATTCTTCAAGTGCAAACGGCTTCACCAGATAATCATCTGCACCTGTATCCAGACCGATTACCCGGCTCTGTACTTCATCTTTGGCAGTAAGCATCAGGACGGGCACTTTGCTCCCCGCTTCTCTAAGTCTTCGGCATACTTCAAACCCGTCAATTTGCGGCATCATGACATCAAGAACCACAATATCCGGCTCTTTATCCATCAGCTTGCTGAGGCCCTCCGCCCCATTCGAAGCTGTCTGTACATCATATCCTTCAAAAGCAAGTCCTCGCCGAAGCATGGACACGATTTTTTCATCATCATCGACAATCAGAATAGTTGAGCGCATGGTCTTTCTCCTTTATCCCTTAACGTTTTAATCTTATTGTAACAGCCAAAAGCGCAATCTGCATCTTCTCCAAATACCTTGTTGGTTTTCAAGCCCACCTTGATGGAGTACAAGCGTATATAGTGCAAAAAAAGCGGAAGGGCCCTCGAACCCTTCCGCTCTTCTAAACCTTATTCTATAACTCATAATTCGGCATTATGGTTGTTGTTGCTGTTGTTGATCCGTCGTTTGTGTAGTATCGTAATCGTTTTTGTTGCCGATTTTGATTTTTACATCCATTTTTTTGCCGTCCCGAACAACATTCAGTGTCACTTCACTGCCGATTTCCTGTTTCTTGATGAAATCAATCAAATCCTGACTTGTGCTGTATGCTGTGCCATTGGCACCTGTGATGATGTCATAAGCACGCAGGTCTGCTTGGTAAGCAGGGGATTGATAGATCGTGCTGGCTACAACTGAACCTTCCGTGATATCTGTTCCCATCTGTTTAGCCACTTCAGGCGTTAGGGCCATCAGAGATGCACCAATGAACGGTACGGGCTCTTTGGGTACTTCTTTGTTTTCTTTCAAATATTTAACCGCATCGGAGATTACACTCGAAGGAATGGCAAACCCAATGCCCTGTGCATCCGCGCTAACTGCAACGTTCATACCAATGACTTCACCATTGAGGTTAAGCAACGGTCCACCGGAGTTACCAGGGTTGATGGAAGCATCCGTTTGTAACAAGTGGCTGTACTCACGAGTTTTGCCGGTTTCTTCGTCCGGAATGCTGATCGTACGTTCTTTCGCACTCAATACACCTGCAGTAACTGTGTGTTCAAATCCTTCCGGGTTACCAATAGCTACAAGCCATTCACCCACTTGTGTGCTGTTGGAATCGCCCAGTGGAGCGACTGGGAAAGCATCATCGCCGCTGTTTTTCTCGATTTTCAATACAGCAAGGTCAAGGTCGAAGCTGCTTCCCAGCAATTTCGCTTCATACGGTTTGCTGTTGTTCTCCAGCGTTACCTGAATCACATCTGCACCCTGAATCACGTGTTGGTTCGTCAGGATGTAGCCTTCTTTGTCAAAAATAAATCCGGATCCAATGCCGAGAGGAACCAACTGATTGCTGCTTTGTTGCTGTTGCTGCTGATTATTTTGGCCTTGGTAGCTATCTGTTCCGCCATTGCTTCCACCAAAGAAGTACTGGTACAATGGATCGCTCATCGTTGAACCACCCTGGCTGCTGCTGCGTGTAGACTGCTTGGCAAGTGTTTCAATTTTGACGACAGCCGGACTTGTACTTGTTACTACAGAGGATACATCCTCTTTGCCCGTTGGCAGTAATGACGCTGTCACGTTATTGCTGCTGCCTGAGTTCGTAGGCGTAGATGACTGACTGGAGCTTTCATTGTCTGCACTTGTCAGCGCTTCCTGTGGTGTAAACATGTTTGTTCTGTCCGCTGTGTACATCAGCACTGTAATGACCAACATCCCGGCGATGAAAGAGAACAGGAGCGATCTTACGGAAGAACGTGGCCGACGGTTATTATAATTCCAATTGCCATTGTTCTTGCCGCCGTTCCCCTGGTCCCCTCCGTTGCCGCCTGAACCATTGCCGCCGCCCCCTCTGGAGGACGTATTGGCTTGATCAGATGATTCGTTGCTGTAATTACTGTAATAAGTAGGTACCGGTTTCACGGGGTCAGGTCTTGTAATCTCTACATTTCCTTCTTCACGTTGATTATGTTCGCCATTATAACTTGCTGTATCTTCCTGATTCACGGACTGAAAAGGTCCATAAGAATAATAATAGGAGGAATCGTCCGTCCCGGATGAATTGCGATTCTCCGCTTGTTTCGTTTCATTTTCCTCGTCTTGACGGTTCGCTCTGTAATTACGTTCGTCCATGCCTCTCTACCTCCCAATCTCTTCTTCGCAAGAGATATTCTTTAACTGTCCTTATTTTGTACTTTAAACCTTAACCGTACCTTAAAAACAATTAAAAAGGAGATAAAAGCACACTGTTATAGAACATTTTTCCCGCCAAATCTACATTCTAACCCTTATTCTTCACCCAGCCCTGACGATGAGCGTAGATTGCCAGCTGTGTCCGATCGTCCATTTCACATTTCATCAGCAAATTGCTCACATGCGTTTTGACGGTTTTGATACTAATATGTAGTTCTTCCCCGATGTCCTTATTGGTTTTGCCCTCTGCAATTAGTAAAAGCACTTCCTTTTCCCGTTCCGTCAGTCCGGATTCGTTCTCTCTTGCTGTGCGCTGTCTGATGCCACGGGTCAAAGCCTGCGATACGTCGCCTGTCATTACAGGCATACCTCGGTATGCTCCCTGCAGAGCATAGATTAACTCTTCAGCAGATACCGTCTTCAGCACATAACTGACCGCACCGGCTTCAATCGCTTGTACCACAAGGTCATCCTCCAGAAAACTGGTCAGCATCACAATTTTCATCCCCGGAAATTCGGTCATAATCGCTTGTGTCGCTTCCGCGCCATTCATTACCGGCATCATCAAGTCCATCAGGATCAGGTCAGGCAGTTCGTTTTCTCCCAGCTTGCGCAGCTGATTCAATGCATCCTGTCCGTTGCCCGCTTCCCCCATCACATGAAATGTAGGCTCCAGCATAAGATACGTTTTTAACCCCATCCGCACCATATCATGATCATCCACAATCATTACATTTACTATTCCGCTCATTCCGTTTCCCCCTCTGGTTCTTTCGGGAATTTCGGGATGAATACCCGCACCGTCGTCCCCGCTCCCGGCTTCGATATAATCTGAACCTGTCCCCCAAGCTTCTCTGCCCGTTCACGCATCGTTGATAATCCGTATGAACCAGGCCGTTCCGCTTGCTGCAAAAACCCCTGACCGTCATCGCTAATGCTCATGCTGATCTGATGTTCACTCTCTCGTATGGACAGACTGACCAGACCCGCTTCCGCATGTTTGACCACATTAGCGACCGCTTCCTGAATAACAAGAAACAGCTGGTGCTCGATGGCATCGGAAATTCCGCCATCCAGTTCCAGCTCTTTCACTCCTTTTAAACCATTCTGCCTGCAATAATCCGGGAACCAGCTGTCCAGCGCTTCGCCAAGATTCCTTCCCTCCAACTCCACTGGGCGAAGCTGAGCGATGAGCCCTCGCATCTGCCGCTGTGCGATATGGGACATCTGAATAAGTTGATCCAGCACTTTGCTGCCATGCTCGGGATTCATCTCCAGCAGACGTGGTAAGGAGGAAGCCGACATATGCATGGCGAAAAGCTGCTGGCTGACCGTATCATGCAAATCTCTTGCCATCCGTTTGCGTTCTTCAATCACAGCGCGTTCGGATGCCTGTTCCTTTTCAATGACTTCCTGCTCACCAAGCCGCTGAAGCAATCTCATTTTTTTCTCAATCGAATCCATCATGACATTGAATTCCTGATATACCCGTCCGAAGGAGGCATCATCTGCCTCAGGCATACGAACAGCGAGATTGCCCTTGGACACTTTCAGCATGTTGAGATCCAGAAGATCAATCTTGCGTTGAAGCCGCAAGGCGGCAATATATCCCGTGATTATGGTAGCCAGGAGCACAACAGCAACATAGGTCCACGCACGCTGACGCCCTGTTCCCATCAGCACTTCCCCGTACAGCAAGTAAAACCCGCCCAAAGTAATGAGTCCGGTCAGCGCAAAATACATCATCAGTTCCCACTTGTTTGCTTTGAGAATCGTTCGAATCATGCGTTAACCCACCTTGTTCACTTTGACATCTCCAATAAACACACTCACAACAATCCGTACTTTTTTTCCTGCTTCGCGATAATGCGCCGTTTCAGCCTGAGCACTGCTTAGGAAGCCACCCCGTTTTTGATTTAACAGCGACATGTCTCCAATAAACGAATTCGTCGTCACGGTCACACCCAGATCCATATCTTCCGGTACAAATACCTTCACATCCCCGATAAAAGAGGAAATGTTAATCTTCGTCTCACCGTAAGGTATTTGCGCCTTCGTCAAATCAATCACCGTATCGCCAATAAATGCCGAAATGTTCATCGGTTTCAGGGAAAACACTTCCTGACCCATATACATATCGCCGATAAATGCCGATTTGTTAATCGTATTCTCATGGCCACCATAATAATTCGGATCATCATCATAGTGGTCATCGTCATCAAATGTTCCATATGCCTTTTTATTTGAATCGTAACCTTTATGCTTGTGATGATGATGTTGATGTTTATGATGGTGTTGATGTCCGTGTGATTTATGGTCTTCCTTATCTGTATAAAATGATCCATGCGAATCATTCTTCTGTTCCTGTTTCGGTTTGCCAAATGTTTTCTCGAACTGTTCATCAAACGAAGACGGCATTTCCAGGTCCTCAGGGGACAATGGCTTATATGGTGGCTCCGGCGGTGGAGGCGGTTGTATTTGGTCATGATGTTTCCGGTCGCGACGACGAGGTCCGATCAGAACAAACAATCCCCCACCAATCAGCATTACCGGAATTAGGTAGCGAATGAACTCACCCATGGAGTAATCAATCCACCCCAGATTGCGTGCCAAGAAGTATCCACCTATCGCCAGTACAATGGCCGGTCCAATCAATGCATGACTCCCGTTGCGCCGAATTTCGGTTATCCCTTTTACACCCCACCAAATCAAAAATAACGGCCAATATGTTCTGAACATGTATCCGATATCTATGTCATAGCCCAATTGCCTGAACAATATTATTGCGCCAATCGCAATAAGAGGAATGCCAACCCACCAGCGGTCCCGCGTAGATCGTTTCATCGCTCATGTCTCCTTTGTCTGTATTCTGTATCCAGTTTACATCAGACAAGAATTGGTTAACAGCGGCGGCAGATGGAATTGATCTCGGTCTCCAGACGGAGGCGGAAGGGTATTTATGTAAAATATTAAAAACACCCTGGAGAAATTCTCCAAGGTGTCTGCGCATTGATTTACTTTTGTGTTTTGCCTGTGTTCTCAGTACCGAACTCAGCATTGTATTTTTCATCAGGTGTTTGGAAGTTATCCTTCACTTTGTTTTGGTGCGATTGCTTCACTTTGCTTGCTACATTCTCTTCTCCAAACTCAGCATTGTACTTCTCGTTTGGCGTTTGTGAACCTTGAGATTTCTTAGCCACGACGATCACCTCTCTCTTCATATTTACATTGCATGTCTGCAACGCGGGGTTCGTCCCCAGAGAGTATTATGTGAAGAGTGCGCGTACGTTATTCATGTATTAAAATCCATCATTATACGGCCTTGTCGAGCCATGAATCCGGTACGGATTTGTACACATCAATGGCTTCCGATAATTCTTCCAGCATTTTTTCGGTGCATTTTCCAGCGCCTTGTTTGATTACCTGCACTTCGACGTCCTTTTTGCCCCATTCCTTATACACTTGCTTGGTTGTAGGGAAATAGAGATCAATTTTATTGCCCTTAATCGCCGAGCCCGTGTCAGCTACGATGCCGTAACCGTAACCAGGGATATATAAAATGGAGCCCAGTGGAAACAGCTTCGGATCAGCTGCAATCGTTGAGACCGTTTCTTTATCGCGGCGTACCTTTACACCTGAATACGTAATTCCGTATTGAGGATGTTTTGGACCTTTTCCGGTTGATTCCACACCTGCGGTGTATCCGGTAGCCGTTACCTTGTGTGTGTCCAATACCTGTTCTGTACGTGGAGCAAGCACAGGCATGGATGGGTCCACTCCAATCTGCTTCTTCGGAATTTCCGGTCGCGGAATGACAATAGGCTGCGGAGACCATAAAAAACCCATATAGACCAAGGTTGTGAGTTGAGCCTGATCGCTGTATTCATAAACTGCCGTTTTAGAATGTACGCCTTCAAGCTCTCCTGAAGTTTCGCTGTGCCGATTCTCCACATATATGACTTCATTTTCCTCTTCAAAGGTATAGGCTTCTACCTGATTCCAGCCCAAGACTACTCCGGTGAGCACTACACAGCAAGAGATGATGAACCTTATGTTTTTCTTTTGAATTAAGAATTGCTTTTTCATTATAGAACCTCCCCCTTACTGCAAAGGTTTTCCAAAATGAAAAAATTCTATACTTTTCTCGGTGAGGGCAAAAAAAACCGTCTGAACCCTTGGATTTACTCCAATATGATTCAAACGGTTTTCTATTATAGAACCACAATTCTGGATTACACCAGTCTTGTTGCAATCTCTTCTTTGAGCTGGGCTACAATTTCGTCCAAAGGTTTCATGCCGAGATCGCCTTCTCCACGTTTCCGCACAGATACACCCTCTGCATTACGTTCATTTTCACCAACGACGAACATGTAAGGCATTTTCTCAAGCTGTGCTTCACGGATTTTATAACCAAGCTTCTCGTTGCGCAGATCTGCTTCAGCAGAGATGCCTGCACGTTTCAGCTTCGCTTCCACTTCACGTGCGTAGTCGTCAAAGTTGCCGGATACCGGAATAACCTTCGCCTGTACAGGAGACAACCACAGTGGCAGAGCCCCTGCAAAGTTCTCCAGCAAGAATGCAGTGAAACGCTCCATCGTACTGATTACACCGCGGTGGATAACGACCGGACGATGTTTCTGCCCATCATCTCCCACATATTCAAGCTCAAACCGCTCTGGCAAGAGGAAGTCCAATTGGACAGTAGACAATGTCTCTTCTTTGCCCAGTGCTGTCTTGATCTGAACATCCAGTTTTGGACCGTAGAATGCCGCTTCGCCTTCTGCTTCATAGAATGGAAGGTTGAGTTCTTCCACAACTTCACGCAGCATGCGTTGGGACATCTCCCACATCTCGTCGTTCTGGAAGTATTTCTCGGTATCCTGAGGATCGCGATAGGACAGACGGAAACGATATTCGTGAATGCCGAAATCTTTATAAACCGTTTGAATCAGCTCAATAACACGAGCGAACTCTTCCTTGATCTGATCCGGGCGTGCGAATATGTGAGAGTCGTTCAGCGTCATCGCACGTACACGGTGCAGACCTGTCAACGCGCCAGACATTTCATAACGATGCATCATGCCAAGCTCGGCAATCCGAATCGGCAGATCACGATAGCTGTGCATGCTGGACTTGTACACCATCATATGGTGAGGACAGTTCATCGGACGAAGAACGAGTTCTTCATTGTCCATAACCATTTTTGGGAACATGTCTTCCTGATAGTGCTCCCAGTGTCCGGATGTTTTGTACAATTCAACATTACCCAGCACCGGCGTGTACACATGCTGATATCCGAGGCTCTCTTCCAGATCCACGATATAACGCTCCAACGTCCGGCGCAGCTTGGCACCATTAGGCAACCAGATTGGCAGACCTTGTCCAACCAGTTGGGAGAATGTGAAGATTTCGAGTTCCTTACCCAGTTTACGGTGATCCCGTTTACGTGCTTCTTCCAGGAAATGCAAATGCTCATCAAGCTGTGCTTTTTTCACAAAAGCCGTACCGTAAATACGTTGCAGCATTTTGTTTTTGCTATCTCCACGCCAGTAAGCACCGGCAACATTCATCAGTTTGAATACTTTGATTTTGCTGGTGGAGGGTACGTGTGGTCCACGACACAAGTCGAAGAATTCACCTTGCTCATAAATAGTGATAACACTGTCTTCCGGTAAGTCACGAATCAATTCGAGCTTGTAAGGATCGCCCACTTCTCCGAAGATTTTGATCGCTTCCTCGCGGCTAACTTCCTTACGTACAATCGGCAAGTTCTCATTAACAATACGTTCCATTTCCTTCTCGATCTTTTGTAGATCTTCGGGATTGAGCGGTTGTTCCAGATCCATATCATAGTAGAACCCATCTTCAATGACAGGGCCAACACCCAGATGTACCTCTTTGTTTCCATATAAACGCTTCACAGCTTGAGCGAGCAAGTGAGCTGTACTGTGGCGCATCACTTCCAGGCCTTCTGGTGAATCCAGTGTTACGATCTCCACCAATGCTCCCTCATGAAGTGTTGTGGACAAGTCCACCACAATTCCATCCAGTTTGCCGGCTACGGCATTTTTGCGCAGTCCGCTGCTAATCGAAGCGGCCACATCTTCAATGCTGCTTCCGTCGGCATACTCACGAACCGAACCATCGGGTAGTTTAATGTTAACTGCCATTTGTCTCATTCCTCCTGTAAATTCAACCTCTGTCCATACATGATCATGGATGGATAATCTATTGCTGTTCCTGCAATCTTTGCAAAGGAACGCAAAAAACACCCGTCCCGGCAAAGGGACGAGTGTTGTATACTCTCGTGGTTCCACCCTAATTCAGCTGCTTCATCCGTATTGGAAGTACAGCCCTCATTGGCATGACGGTAACGGGCATGACCCGGCATATCCTTACTCATGGATGACTACCTGTATATATGGAGGTAATCTTCATATCCATTTTCAAAACTGCAGCTCCAAAGGGGTAAACCAAACGTGGCATCCGGAGGAAATTTCAGCCTGGTTCCCTCTCTCTGCACCGACCGAGCGTATGGTTCTTGTCTTTGTCAACGCTTTTGCTTATTGTTCCATAACAACTCAAATAAATATCATGGATCAACAGTTATTATAATTGCCGATATCACTTGCGTCAAGACCTGTCAACAATCCGGAGCGCAGTACTTCACACTCGGGGCAATGATGGCATAATTGCACCTTGTCCTCAAAGATCTGACGGATCGTAGAGATGATAGGCAGATCTGGAGTGCGCGTATGCAGCATGACCTTTTCAGGCGAGATGGAGATTAGCGTACTCACAATCATGTCTTCGATATCCATTTCCAATTCAAGTCCTGGCATCTCCACGACGACCTGTTCATCCTTTTGCACGGGCAGCACATTAAGCGCAGCATCCAAAACCTGAAATTCATGCAATCCTTTGTGAATCAAATGCACAAGAGGTACTTTCGCCTCCTGAAAGAACACAAAATATTTGAGCAGCCCCATAAACTCTTCATATTGACGATCCATCCAGAATTCATCCAGCGCATATTCTACCAGCTCATGAAGTTCCTGCTTATATGGACGAATCCGAAAATTAAGAATGCCTTCAAGATGAAAAAAATGAACCTCCTCCAAATCCTGCTTCAATCCATTGGCCAAAGTGGTACGGCGACGCTCGCGCAGTCCTGGCTGATCCAAGTCACCATTGAATAATAAAGGCATGCATATCCGATTTACCTTCTCCACCTCATGTTCATCCATGACAGAGCAGGCCTTGGAGATCATCTCTTCCACCATAATACGTTCACGCGTATCCATGATGTAATCTGCAAGTCCCGCAGCAAGCAAATCGCTGATCTGGGGCAGCCACTGCTGGAAGTCAGCGTGATTCTCATTGCCTCTGCATACCCAGGCCGCTCTGCCGTCATTATGTTTGAAGGTGAGCCGAAATCCTCTTTTGCTTATATGTAAACCTTTGGTTTTTTCCTTCACACAACGATAAAATTGATCCGCTTCCTCCTGCCCTGATACATCGGTCCATACGGCGAACAGTTCCATAAGAATCACTCCTTTCCTTCCTGTTCAAAGTATATGGCAAGGCTGATAGGGATATACGAAGCGGATTGATGGAAAGCGTGTCATGATTTCTCAGTATATTATCAATTGGTTTGGAGTTAAGACAAAAATGTGTTATTATTTTTATAACAGTATGTTTCACGGAAAAGGGGGAAGCCAAAATGAGACAACAACCAAGAATACTCCGTTACGCTTTTATTATCATTTTGTGCGTATTCCAAGCGTTGTCCTTCCCTATTCCGATGCAGTCGGAATCCGCTGTCGAGGTAACCGTTGAGACGACTTCCAACAAGGAAGTGCTTGTCCACACATTGGAGTCTCAGCAGAAACCTGCCATTCGCAAATACCCACAAGTCATGTCGAAGTTGATTGCGGTCACGCATAACAAACCTGTCTTTCTTGTGCTCGCTTTGTTGCTAATGCTGCGAATTCCTACACCGCGTCTACCCTTTAAACCGTTGATTTGTCTGTTTAAACGCAGATTATTTCTGCTACCCATCAAATTTACCAGTATGTATGTATCTCCCACCCCTATAGCACCAAAATACGTGAACGCTCTTAACTAGCCGTTACACCGTATTTTAGGTTGCTTTGCATGGAGACACCTCTGTCTGAAAGACGGTGTGCTTGTGCATAACTTATAACCCTTTTAGCAAATGTTAGATATCGATCAGCCTCATTGGCAACACCTATTTGTTAGCATCTATTTTGTTATCCCCATTTTCATTAAAAATTCACAACACAAGGCTGTGTGTCAGGAGTCCCTGGCTCTGTTTACCCGCATCATTTAATGTTCCTAAGTGCAGCAGTTCATTCTATTTTCGGGAAATAAGCCTGTCTTCTGTGGCCAGCCCTCAATTTAAGGAGGCATACTATCCATGGATGTACGCGAAACAGATTTGCCGGGAATCGGCAAGAAATTTCAGATTGAAACGAGCAGTGGAGATAAAATTATTGTCATTATTCACGATGACGGTCGCCGGGAAATGTACCATTTTGAGTACGATGATCCAGACCAAAGCATCTCCATGATTACGCTGGATGACTATGAAGCAAGACAGATTGCTGCCATCGTTGGTGGATTGACCTACAAACCAAAGCAGCTTGAAAATATTGAAGTAACGTTTGACGATCTGATTATTGAATGGTACAAAATCGAGCCATCCTACGGATGTATCGGTAAATCTATTGGTGAACTGGACGTACGTCAAAACTCAGGGGCAACGGTTATTGCCGTTGTAGAGAAGAATCACAAAAAACATATCAGCCCCGGTCCGGAGGTCGTGATTAGTGCAGAGTCCACGGTAGTAGCCGTTGGCGAACGCAATCAGCAAAAGCTATTCAAATCCCTCCTCCTGACCGGAAGGGGGTGAGTCGATGGATCATCTGATATTCGAAGTGGGTCTGGCACTTGTGCTCATTGCAGCAGCCGGACTCTTGTCCGCAAAACTGAGATTTTCGGTCGTTCCGTTTTATATTCTGATCGGGATGGCTGTTGGGCCACATGCTATGAAAATCTGGCATCTGGACTTCCGTTTCATTGAAAGTCAGCCGTTTATTGAGTTTATGGGCCGCATTGGTATTCTCTTCCTGCTCTTCTATCTAGGGCTGGAATTCTCGGTTGGTCGTTTGATCAAATCGGGTAAATCCATTGCAGTCGGCGGGTCTATCTATATTGGGATTAACTTCACGCTGGGATTAATATTCGGTTTTATGTCCGGTTTCCCAGTTGCAGAAGCACTTATTATCGCAGGTATAACTACCATCTCTTCCAGTGCCATCGTGGCCAAGGTACTCGTGGATTTGAAACGAACGGCCAATCCTGAAACAGAGATGATATTGGGTATTATTATGTTCGAAGATGTATTCCTCGCTGTATATATCTCGATCTTGTCCGGACTTGTGCTTAGTGATTCATCCTCCATCGGAGGCGTCATCATGTCCGCACTTATTGCTCTCGGATTCATGCTTATCGTGATTATCCTTGGACGCAAAGCAACACCGCTACTAAACAAATTGCTTAAAATTCGATCGAATGAGCTATTCTCTCTCGTTGTATTCGGAGCCTTGTTCCTGGTAGCCGGCTTCTCTGAAACCATTCATGTTGCCGAAGCGATTGGTGCATTACTGGTTGGTCTGGTGCTTGCTGAAACAGAACACGCGAAACGGATTGAGCACTTGATTCTACCGTTCCGTGACTTCTTCGGAGCAATCTTCTTCTTCAGCTTTGGATTGTCCATTGATCCGTTGTCCTTGGGTGGCGAAGCCGTATGGTTAGCTCTGATTGCAGTTGTTATTACATTGTTCGGTAACTTCCTGGCAGGTATGATGGCCGGACGCAGTGCAGGACTATCGCCCAAAGCATCGGCGAATATTGGATTAACCATTGTGTCACGGGGTGAATTTTCCATCATCTTGGCCAACATGGGTAAAGCCGGAGGACTGTTGCCAATGATTCAACCGTTTGCCGCGCTCTATGTCCTAATTCTGGCCATTCTGGGTCCTTTATTAACCAAAGAGTCCAAACATGTATTCCGTTTATTAGATAAAATATTCAAGTTCAAGGATCCTCGGAAAAAGAAAGAAGAACCAAAGGTTCTGCAGAAAGAAGGATAATTCCTTATGTCTGTACTGAACAGACACACTAACGTACTTCGCGGCTCTTACGCCGATCTTTCTGTGACTAACCCAGGGAGAATGGCTCGAAAGCCGCACTAAGGAGGATGACCTATGAAAGCACCTCTGATATCGGCTAATCCGGTGCCACAAACCGCCAAGACCAGATTGTCATCTACTCGTCGCCTGTTGAATTTATTGTTTGTAATCGCGGGTGGAATTCTGGCCTCCGTGGGACTTGAATTGTTTCTACATCCCAATAAAATCATTATTGGAGGCATTACGGGCATCTCTTCGTTGTTCGCTCACTGGACTGAGATGAGAATTGGTTTGTTCCTGTTTTTGTTCAACGTTCCGTTTATTTTTCTGTCCTATAGGCTCGTGCAAAAGAAATTCGTACTGGTCACTGTTCTGGGTTTGGTTGTCTTTTCGATTGGTGCCATTGTGCTTCATCCCATGCCGCCGCTTGTTGAGCACCCGCTGGCTGCCGCCATGTTTGGCGGATTATGTCTCGGTCTAGGAATTGGGCTAGTCGTGCGGTATGGTGGGACACTGGATACGCTGGAAATCGGTGATCCGTCCTCCCGTCCACCTGAACGTGTATTTAGCGGGAAACGGATGCTTATCGAAAAAATAATCATGCTGCTCAACTTGTTGATTCTAACCGCTGCTGGTGTTGTCTTCGGTTGGGATCAAGCGATGTACTCGGTAATTGCTTATCTCATTGCATATGAAATGGTGTATATTGCATTCCGCGGATTCACAGCTAAGCGCAAAATATGTATTTTAACCACACAAAGCGCTCAAGTTGAAAAAGCCATCCGTAAACGGCTGCGCCGTGAACCTGGAACATTGCATTCTTCAACGGATCCAGGGCATCCAGCTGTCGCTGAAGGTTGGATCCAACACGTTCCGGGAGCACTCTACTATGAGATTCATTTCCTCGAAATGATCTGGCTCAAATCCATTGTGCGTCACATTGATCCACATGCGGGCATTGTGACAAATCCGGAAAAATAAAAAAACGCTCTCTTCCCCTATGGATGGACAGTATTGTCCACCAAGGTCAGAGAGCGTTTTTTTCTGTTATCAGACTTACTTGTTATTATAGCTCAACGATGGCTTTGACTACATGTGAGTCTGGCAATAGCCATTGGTCTATTGCAGAAGGCAACTCATCAAATTCCACTCGGTGTGTGATATAACCATCCATGCTTAATTTCTTTTGACGCAAGGTGGACAGGACCTGTTCAAAATCTTCACGGGTTGCATTTCGACTACCCAGGATGCTCATCTCCCGCTTGTGGAACTCAGGATCATGAAAGGTAATATCCGCTTTCACCAGCCCAACAAAAATGAGTTGACCACTATGCGCCACATATTGGATGGCATCATTCATGGAATTCACGTTACCGGTTGCATCGAAGACAGCTGTAGCATAGTCGCCTCCCGTGATTTCAGCCACTTGTTGTACAGTATGTTCACTAGCCTGTACCAGGTCATCCGCTCCAGCCCAAGTCCGGCTAAGCTCCAGTCTGTCCAGATTACGATCAACAGCGATAACACGTGCTCCCGCCTGTTTGGCAAATGCCATCACACCCAATCCAATGGGGCCAGCTCCAATCACAACCACATGCTCACCAGGCTTGATTCCTGCTCTTCTGACGGCATGGGCTCCAATGCTTAATGGTTCTACCATTGCCGTCTCATCCAGCGTCAAACCTTCTGCTGAGAGCAGATGTGAGACAGGCACGCTGATTTTTTCTCTCATGCCTCCGTCTACGTGCACACCCATGACTTGCATGGACGCACAACAATTGGTTTTTCCACTGCGACATGCAATACAGTGCCCGCAGTGCAGATACGGAATAATACTTACCTGATCGCCTAGCTGTAATCCTTCGTCGTTCGGACCGATTTCTTCAATAACAGCCGCCAGTTCATGACCCAGAACACGAGGATAGGTAAAGAATGGCTGGTTGCCTTTGTACGCATGCAGATCCGTTCCACAGATCCCAATCCGTCGAATGGCAACCAACGCCTCTCCTTCTGCTCGTTCCGGTTGAGGCAGGTCCTGGAGCTTCAATTGATCTATTTCTTCACATACAATGGCTCTCATCGTTGTTCCCCCTTGGATGCTTCTGCTGTCGTGTTGCTTGGCCTAATATTATATTCAGGTCGTCCGCTTGACCACGTCTCGTTATGCAATGGAGCCAGAATGCGCAGCACTTCATCCAGCAGGCTCTGATCCATCGGTTCCTCTATCCAGGCTGCATTATTGAGGATATTGCGCTGGCTGGCACTGCTCACCAGTGTTGTCGGAATTCGTTCATTCGACGTGGAGAATTGCACGGCCAGCTTGGCAATGTCACTGCCTTGTTCTGCACAGAAGCGGGCAGCCTTCAGGCAGAGTTCTTTCACACGATCATCTGCCGGATGCCAGGCAGGAGCACCTCGGGTACTCAACAAGCCCATAGAAAGAGGCGAAGCATTGACGAGGCCAATTTCTTTTTTTTCCAACAGGGGCAATAACGATAATAATGAGGTATTATTCAATGAATAATGACAATACGAGATGATCGCATCCGCATCGATCTGTGGCAGAACCTTCTCAAACAAAGGCAAGGGTAAACCACAAATGCCCGCATGTCGTATAACTCCCTGCTCTTTCAGACGCAGCAACGTTGGAAAAGCTTCTTCGATAATAATCTCTGCTGGCACAAATTCAATATCATGCAGGAACAGAATGTCGATATAATCGGTATGCAGTCGATCCAGGCTCTCTTGCACACTATCCAGAATCCGCTGACGTGAAAAATCAAACTCATTTTCCCCATACCGTCCGGCTTTGGTTGATAACATATATGAACTGCGCGGCAAGCTGCGGATGGCTTCACCCAACACCGTCTCCGCTTTTGTCAGCCCGTAGTAAGGCGAAACGTCTATGTAATTCATCCCCGCATCTACGGCCGCATGTACAGTGCGAATCCCTTCGTCCCGGTCAATGTCACGAAATACAGAACCTAGAGAGGATGCTCCAAAGCTCAGTACAGGTACTTCCAGTCCCGTCTTACCAAGTCTTCTTGTTTTCATATGCCTGCCCCTTCCCAGCATGTCTGCTTACTCACATGTCCTTTCATTGTAACAGTTGAATTTCAAACTAAAATATCGCCAAATGCGTAATATGTACTGTTTGATGATCTGTGAACAATCGCTTGGTGTGAAGTCAAATTAAAAAGTCCGCCGATTCCCCCTTAAAGAGTAATCAACGGACTTCATACCAAACTGACTGAATGATCTTATCCATTCAATTGATCAGCGTGATGTACTATAAAATAAATATTAGTTCTGCATTACAAAATCTTGTTGAATGGCATTATTCTCATCAAACGTCCGCAGGATGTCATATTTTGTGTTACGCTGTGCCGGAATATAACCGGACTCCCGAATCAGTTGCGTAATGGAACCAATGTTGACTTTGTACGTTGCACCAGCAGCCGATACCACGTTCTCTTCAATCATGGTGCTACCAAAGTCGTTGCAGCCAAATTCAAGTGATTTTTTGCCGACTTCAGGTCCCATCGTTACCCATGAGGATTGAATGTTTTTGATGTTGTCCAATACCAGTCGACTGATCGCTACCGTCTTCAGGTACTCTTCAGGCGTCTGGCGCTCCAGCTTCAGGTTCGTATTGTCCGGTTGGAATGTCCAAGGAATGAACGCCAGGAATCCTTCGGAATCATACTTGTTCGCAATGCACTCATCCTGAGCTTCACGTACACGAAGCAGATGCAGTGCGCGCTCTTCCATCGTTTCACCAAGGCCGATAACCATCGTTGCCGTTGTGTTCATACCGATACGGTGAGCTGTCTGCATAACGTCCATCCAATCGCGCCATGAGCCTTTCAAACGGCTGATTTTGCGGCGTGTGCGGTCATCCAGGATTTCGGCACCACCACCAGGCAGGGAATCCAGTCCCGCTTCGTGAATTGCACGTACAACCTCTTCCAAAGTAAGACCGTCGGATACTTCGACCATTTTCATAATTTCGGCTGGCGAGAAGGAGTGCATCGTAATATTAGGGAAACGCTCCTTGATCGCTTTGAGCAAATCGGTGTAATAGCTAAACGGCAGATTCGGATTCGTTCCGCCTTGCATCAGAATCTCGGTACCATTCACGTCTTCGGTTTCTTGGATCTTCTGGAAGATGACTTCATCGGGAAGTACATATCCTTCGTCAGAGCCAGGTCTGCGGTAGAAAGCACAAAAACGGCAGTACACATCACACACGTTCGTGTAGTTGACGTTACGCCCAATAACAAATGTTCTGTATGGTTCGGGGTGCATGCGTTTTACAATCACATTGGCGGCGGCCCCGATTTTGTCTACTTCATTCGATTCAAACAGCTGAATCGTGTCTTCCAAGTCCAAACGTTCGCCCCGAAGGGCTTTATCTAAGATACGGTCTACCGTACTCATCGTAAAAAAGCCTCCCTCATGAAGAGAAAATAGTATTACGATCCGTCCCAACTTGCTCATATAGATGAAAGTTTTGGTGGCAACATCGCATTTCTGTACTCCACATATCGTAACACAGGTTACATGTGAAAAAAAGCACCTTATGAGAAGGTGCTTTAAAAATGAATAAAAATGTTTACATATGCGATCTATTTCATTTCTTTTGCAGCGGGCTCTAACACCCGTGTTTCAATACTATCGACTCTACGAGTCCTGAAGTGCCTGATCCAGATCTGCAATCAGGTCATCGATGTCTTCCAGACCTACCGAGAAGCGCAGTAATCCGTCAGTTATACCTCGATCACGGCGAACCTCAGCCGGCATAGCCGCATGAGACATCATCGCAGGATAAGACAAGATACTTTCAACCGCACCCAAACTCACGGCAACAATTGGCAATTTCACACGGTTGAGTACAGCCTTGGCCCGATCTCCCGAACCTACGTCAAACGACACGACAGCGCCGTATCCGCTTGACTGACGTTCATGAGCTTCACGGCCGGGATGATCCAGCAGCCCCGGATAAAATACAGCCGTAATATCACTGCGTCCACTAAGCCAAGCAGCCAGCTTCGCTGTGCTCTGTTCACTATGTGCCATGCGCGCACCCAAGGTTTTCATACCACGCATCAGCAGCCAGGATTCTTGAGCCCCGAGCACGGTTCCAAGTCCATTCTGCAATTGTTTTAGCTGTCTTCCCAATGAATCCGTACGAGCAACGGCTAAACCTGCCAGCACATCACTGTGTCCGCCAAGAAACTTGGTCGCACTATGTACGACAATATCCACCCCGAGCTCAATCGGACGTTGGTAATAAGGTGTCATGAAGGTGTTATCGAGAATGGAGATTAGCTCATGTTCCTGTGCCCAGGAAGTGACCGCAGCAATATCCGTGATCCGAAGTGTCGGGTTGGATGGTGTCTCCATATAGACTGCCTTCGTATTCGGTTTAAGTGCTGCCTTTACTTCCTCAATATTGGTCATATCCACAAAGGTAGTCTCAATCTGCATCCGGCTCAGAATGGAAGTAAGCAGTCGATACGTACCTCCATATACATCTTCCGTCACAATCATGTGATCGCCTGCCGAGAACATCATGAACACACTGGAGATGGCAGCCATGCCTGAGGAATAGGCAAATCCACGTGCTCCACCTTCCAATAATGTAATGTAATCCTCCAATGCCTGACGAGTGGGATTACCTGAACGGCTATAGTCATGTTGAGGTGGATTAAAAATATCAAAATGATGGAATGTCGATGCCTGGTAAATGGGTACACTGGAAGCCCCGGTGGTTTTATCGATTTCGTCACCGAAATGCAGCAGCTTGGTATCGAACTTCAGGTCAGAATGAACATTGCGTTCATGATTGTTGGCATTATTGTTTTGCTCACTCATGATGTGTTCCCCCTTCTATCTCCTGCTGTGCAGCTGTAAGTGCATTACCCAGATCGGCAATCAGATCATCGGCGTGCTCGATCCCAACAGAGAATCGCAACAGACGGTCATCTACACCTACCGCGTCACGAATTTCAATCGGAATATCCGCATGGGTCTGTACCGCAGGATAAGTCATCAACGACTCTACACCCCCGAGGCTTTCCGCAAAAGCAATCAGTTTGATGTGACGCAGCAACGGTTCAACATAACGAGCATCCTTTACTTTGAAAGAGAAAATGCCTGTATTTCCACTGGATTGTTTATTCTGTATTTCAAATCCGGGATGATCCGACAAACCAGGATGATACACTTCATTTACGGCTGGGTGCTCCAAAAGGTACTTGGCAATCGTCAAAGCATTATACTCATGCCGCTCCATGCGAAGAGCAAGTGTCTTCATGCCTTTCATCAGCTGATAGGAGTCGCTTGGAGACAACACTGCTCCAATGGAATTGTGCAGGAATGCCATTTCGGCCGACAACTCTTCCCCTTTGGTAATAATCAATCCGGCAAGTACATCATTATGACCACCCAGATACTTTGTGGCACTATGGATGATGATATCGGCACCTAGTTCAATTGGACGCTGGAAGAAAGGAGTCAGTAGTGTATTATCCACAATGGTCAGCAAGTTATGGCTCTTGGCCCAGGAGCAAACCGCTTCCACATCCGTAATCATCATCAATGGATTGGTTGGTGTCTCAATAAATACCGCTTTTGTATTCGGCTGACGAACACTTTCCAGAGCAGCCAAGTCATTAGTATCGACGTAACTTGCTGTCACACCAAATCGAGACAGGATGCGTTCAAGCAAACGATACGTTCCGCCGTACAGATCCAGCGATACAATCAGATGGTCCCCTTGTCCGAATAAAGCGAAAATCGTTTGCAAGGCTGCCATGCCGGAGCTACAGGCAAAACCTGCATCACCGGATTCCAACGCTGCCGCTGCTTCTTCCAACACTTTACGGGTTGGATTGGTCGTACGAATATAATCAAATCCCGTGCTTTGTCCAAGCTTGGGGTGGCGAAACGCAGTGGATTGATAGATCGGAAAATTAATGGCGCCCGTTACCGGTTCATTGATTGAACCGATTTGGGCCAATCGGCTTTCGATTTTCAACTTGTTGTCTTCCATTGCTGCATCCTCCTGTAATGTCGATTAGATTTGCGGACCAATATCGTAAGGGGTCTCTTGATACACATAGTAATTGAGCCAATTAGAGAATAATAAGTTTGCATGTGCCCGCCAAGTGGCCGGGGGAACACGGGAAGGATCGTCATTCGGGAAATAATGTCTAGGCAGCGCAATGTTCATGCCTTTAGCCGCATCCCGATCATATTCCCATTTCAATGAAAGCGGATCATACTCGGCATGTCCGGTTGCAAAAATCTGTTTGCCGTCTTTGGTAGCAACCAGGAAAATACCTGCTTCCTCTGATTCAGCCAATATTTCAAGGTTTTCATTTTTTTCAATATCTTCACGGCGCACTTCCGTATGACGGGAATGCGGGACGTTGAATACTTCATCAAATCCGCGCAGCAACTGCACATTGGATCTGTTGATCGTATGTGAGAATACGCCAAAACATTTTTCATCCAGCGGAACTTTGGGAACTCCGAAATGATGGTATAAACCCGCTTGGGAAGCCCAACATATATGCATAGTCGAAGTCACATTGGTTTTGGTCCATTCGAAGATCTCCTGGATTTCTTTCCAATAATTCACGTCTTCAAAGTCCATTTGCTCTACAGGAGCGCCTGTAATGATCATGCCGTCAAAGCGGCGGTGTTCGATCTCATCAAAGGTTTTGTAGAACAAGTCCAAATATTCCTGGGAAGTGTTCTTGGACGTATGAGACTTCGGATGAACCAGAACGATATCTACCTGAATGGGTGTGTTACCCACCAGACGAAGCAATTGAGTTTCTGTCGTTTCCTTTGTAGGCATCAGGTTTAATATAGCGATACGTAGTGGACGAATGTCCTGCTGGTAAGCAGATGTCTCGTCCATGACAAAGATGTTCTCTCCTGCAAGTACTTCCTTGGCAGGCAATGTGTCTGGAATTTTGATTGGCATGGTGTTTCTAACTCCTCCTTGTGCATAAATAGATGCAGCCACTGCGGATTCGATACGATTCGCATCCGTACAGTTATAGGCTGCCATGAGCTGCCTGCAGGCGCTGAATTGCAACCACATTGCTGGCGGCAGGCTCAAGTTCCTTAGCGAAAATCACTGCTGAGAAGTCGGTGCATATAACAAAGACCTTCCTCGGATTCCGAGAAAGGTCATATGTAAATAGATATGCGCCTCTCTCATCTCTCAGTTACAACAGTGTCACTTGGACACTTGGTCGCTGCAAGAATTAGCACCGTGCGGTATACCGCCGGTTGCCGGGTTTCATCGGGCCAGTCCCTCCACCTACTCTTGATAAGATTTCGCTTTATTCAATTGTAAAAACTAGTGTGGTTCACCTTTTACTTTAAGACATTAATCTCCTCACGTCAAGGTGTAGTTCTATGTATGTTCCTCAGGATCGGAACCGTTCATCAACCGTTGTCATACACTGCTCCAGGGCGCGAAATCGACACATTTTTGCGCTTGAAAGGACCCTGTACCAGCGGTATACTAGACAAGTGTTATAAACCCTTATGTGAGAGGTGACATATTCAATGGATGGCGACCCGAGGCCTGACTGGCAGCCGAATTCCGACAAACTGCATAGAGAATTGATATCAGCATGCCGGCAGCGGGACGTTACTTCCGTTTGATTATAGAGCGAACGCAGTCCTGACTTCCAGGCTCCGCTGCCGACCGGCTGATCTGTTCTTTTTGCGCCCATATTTGATGAAATCCGCCCATTTGGCGGGTGCAGAAGGAGTAGATGAATAATGAAAATCCGGTTGGTAAACAACGGTGTATTTATTCCGGTGGACGACATTCAGCAGGCGCTGACTCCACCAGCGGAGGGATTTTACTGGATTGATGCGGACGTAGACGATTTGGCGGTACTTCAACCGCTGTTCATGATGCATGATCTGGCCGTGGAAGACTGTTTAAGTGACGAAGAACAACGTCCGAAGATTGAAATTTATGAGAGCCATTATTTTATTGTTATTAACAGCATTCGTTTTGATGATGAAGAGATTTTCTTACGTGCCGTCAACTTGTTCCTTGGCAGACACTTTATTATCAGTGTGACCAAACAGAAAGTCAGCGAATTGCGGACATTGAAACCAATCCTGTGGGAACAGGAAATCAGTACGCCGGATAAGCTGCTGTATCTGCTGGTTGACTTGATTGTTGATAATTATTTCACCGTAGGTGACCGAATTGAAGCACGCATCGAGAAGCTGGAAGAAGACATTCTGATGCATACCAAGAAGTCTCATCTGAATGAGATAATCGGGCTGCGCAGTGAGATTCTGTGGCTGAAGAAAGTGCTGGGACCTCAGAAAGAGGTCATCAACACACTTAATAAAAAAGATCTGCGTCTTATTGATGATCAACTGCAGAAGTATTTCAGTGACATTTATGAGAATGCTGTGAAAATATCCGAAACCTTTGAGACTTATCGCGACTTGATGGGGAACTTGCGAGAAGCTTACCAATCCAGTATCGCCAACCGGGCGAATGAAATCATGCGTGTGTTCACCGCCATTACCACGGTGTTCATGCCGCTGACCGTGATCACTGGCATCTATGGGATGAACTTCACGAACATGCCTGAGCTGGACTGGAAGTATGGTTATTTTGTCGTCATTGGCCTGATGGTTACACTGGGCCTGAGCATGTTCTTTATTTTCCGCAAAAAAGATTGGATTTGAAATTTCAAAGACGAAGCGCTCCATACCTGGAGAAACGCCTCGTCTTTTTGATATTCTATTTTAGAATGAATACATCCGCTGATCTATCCCCATTTTCTAGCCTGCATTCCGCTCCGTCTCCGTGTGACGACGAAACCGGATGCGAATCATGCGCAGTCTTTCGTAGACCTGCTCCAGATTGCTCCCACCAGGCTTCTCTTCTCCATACACCTTATGTAACACAGGCTTCAGAAACGTATCTCCCAGCTCCTCGTAGGCACTCCATACCGCCTCTTGCTCCTCTTCAGGCATGACAGCAAGCTCCGCATCGAGCAGACAATCTGTGTCATACCCCTCCAAATCCAGTGTCTCCAATAGCTCAATTAGCTCCCGCCGGGACAATCCGGAACGATTCACGATCTCCTCCAACGTATATCCTTCCTTCATACCTTCAAGTACCTGCTTCCGTGTGGTGAATCTGTCCAGCTCCTGCTTGTATTTCTGCTCTCTCTGTTTGTACAGCCAGCTCTCATATTCTTGTTCCCTCAGAACCGTATACACCCAATCTAGCGGAAAAGATGTGGAACGTTCCAGTCCATTCGTAAGCTCCAGCCATTCCTCTCCGTACTCGGAAGCCTTGCTCTCTCCTACGCCAGGCAATTGCATCAATTCATCGATGGTTTGTGGAACAAATGCACTAATCATGCGCAACAACCGGTTCGTTGCAATAAAATAGGGGGCCTTCCGGTCAGAAGCTGCTCTCTTCCTGCGCCATATACACAGATCCATATACAGCCCCTCATTGCCATATAATTCACTGTAACAATGAAGACGCTGACCGCCATAATTGCGCGACTTCAGATCATCATTTTCGTGAAACAAATTTTGCAGCAATGGACGATATCCTTCGCCCATCTGTATGGCTAACTGATGACGATACACATGTAACAGCTCGTCCCACGAACTGCCAGCATACCAGATGGCATCCGTACGATCTCCTTCCTCATATCGGCTCCATCCCAGATGCCACGCTCCTTCTTCTTCACCGATCCACAACTGGGCATGTTCTTCATTTTGACCTGACATTCTGGATAATCTGTTCATGAAAATGACTTCCATTTCTTTTCCCTCCTTCAATAGTTCAGCTCACACACAGTCTGTTTTGTGCTAAATTAAGCAACAAAAAAAACACCTCTCCTGCAAAATCCATGCAAGAGAGGTGCTTCCTCATTAACCGTGCTATGCTGTTGCTCATATATTACCACAATGGATAAATTAGTCAACCACTTGTTTTGTAAAGCTATTTACTTGTTCAAAGCCAATTTCGCCAGCGCAAGCGAACCACACAGTCCTGCATTATCGCCAAGTCCCGGTGAAACGACATACTGATCAATGTCGGACTGAAGTGCAGGATGCTGAACGTATCCAGCAAGCAATTCCTGCAACTTGCTGCGAACCATTGGGAACAGATGCTCCTGCTTCATCACACCGCCGCCCATTACAATTTTCTGCGGAGTGAGGATCAACACATAGTTCATCAGGGCATGCGCCAGATAATGTGCTTCAATCTCCCAGGCCTTATGATCGGCTGGCAGTTCGTAAGCCGGCTGCTCCCAACGTTTATTGATGGCAGGACCTGCGGCAAGGCCTTCCAGACAGTCTCCATGATACGGACAGAACCCTTCATACGTATCTTCGGGATGTCTGCGTACAATGATGTGTCCCATCTCTGGATGCGACAATCCATGCACCATTTTGCCACCTACAACTGCGCCTGCACCAATACCCGTTCCGACAGTAATATACAGACAGCTATCCAGGCCTTGTGCAGCCCCCCAGGTTGCTTCCCCAAGAGCAGCACCGTTTACATCCGTGTCAAACGTCATCGGTACATCAAAGTGCTCCTTGAGCTTACCAATCAGGTTGTACTGACCCCAATGCGGCTTCGGTGTTGTTGTGATGTAACCATAGGTTGGGCTTCCTTCAATCGGATCAATCGGACCAAATGAACCTACACCCAAAGCTTCAATGCCTTTACCTTCAAAAAAAGCGATTACTTGAGCCATCGTCTCTTCCGGTGTTGTCGTAGGAAAGCTTACGCGTTCAAGAACTTCTCCTTCTTCCGTACCGATCCCACATACAAATTTGGTTCCTCCAGCTTCAATTGCGCCTAAAATCGTCATGTTAGTCACTCTCCCAAGTCGTTTAAAATTAAAATGGATCTTCGAATCTGTTCTCTAAACGAGAGCATGAATTAATCCTGTTCAGCAGTTTCGAGCTTGGCCAATCGCTTCAATAAGGTCTGCTTCCAGCTGTCGGCTAACGTTGGAATGGCCAGCAAAGCACGCATAGCAACGGCATTCTGCTTCCCCTGATGCATAATTCGATTGGCTTCCAGAATGGTCATTGATGCAGGGTCCGTGCTTATTCGTCTGAATATTGCAGAAGGAGTTACCTCACCCTCTTGCAACACCCGAAAATAAAATCCGGTATGCCCGCTATCCTGAAAATAAACAGGCAATTCTTTGTAATCATACCTTGCACCAAGCTTGAAGCAAGGCTGTCTTGGCTGGCTGACCTGTACCGTGGCTTCCCCCAATTCATACACATCACCAATTCGGACTTCTTCCTCCACACAGCCTTCAACGGTCAGATTTTCTCCACAAGCTCCCCAGTCCAGCTTGCGATCCATCAGTTGTTCAAGCGCCGGATAACGACTGTAATCGTATACACAAACCGCCTTGTCAGGCCCACCATGATGCTCCAGATCCGCCTGGGCATCCCCTGTCATTCCGGTGAATGACAGGAAAACCGGGCTGGATATGGGATGTTTCACAATGCCGCTCATCACTTCGCGCTTCTGGCCAGGCAAGGCCTGAGGCTGCCCTACGTTTACAGCTAATACCGCCGTTTTGCTTTCATCTGGCTTCCGGTTATGTGTGAGTGTCATCTGATCCTACCTCCCATATTAGCTTTCTTTTAACGAACAGAGCCACCAAAAACAAGTGTATTACTTAACAAGCGGCCCGGGGAAGTAAGCATTTTGCCGCCAGCATACATGCCAGAAGATGCGCCACCATCCAGGTTCATTGCCTGCTTGGCACCAAGCTTCTGCATGACAGCAGCCCATTCCTTAATCGTCGCTCCTGACACGGTAGCCAACATAACCGAACCGTCGGCCATAATGGCAATGCCACTTCTTGCACCGGAAGCATTGAGAATCTTGGTGTCCTTGAAGCCCTCACTCGCTGGATTGACGGCAACTTTGCCATCTTTCACCAGACGTGGACCTGCGCCTACAGCAGTAACTACATCTTGCCAAGGGATCTCTTTACCTGCTGCATTGGTGTATTTATAATTCATCTCTACAGTTGATCCAACGGTGAAGCGGTCCGACGAAGATTTCTGATTGCCCGTGAAGACCAGCACCGAGCCATTCTTCGGAATGGCTACATCGGTATTCGGTACTTTTTTGGTGACAATCCCTTTCTCCATCACAACCGCCGTACCTCCTTTGAATCCGACTGTGGAACCCCGCTCTGGCGTGTATAACATCGTAATACTTGCATTCGCGGAAGGTGTTCGGTTAATAAAGGTCGCATACCAACTGCGTGATTTCCCTTCTGTATCTGTTACTTTACCCGTCAGACTCACTTGAAGCGAATCCATGATGGCTGAGCCATCCTCCTTAAATCCGATCGTTGTTCCGTATCTTCCAATATGTATAACTTTGCCGTTTGCTATTAACATGCCGTATGGATCTGGAGCTCCGTTATAAGCTTCAAAAAACGCTCCGTTAATGGCCGCCTGCGCGCCATATGCCTTAACAATGGAAGGTAATGTTGCGGTCTGACCGACCTGTTTCTTCGCCAATCCTACGGTAACTGGTGTACCCTTGGGAATACTAACCGTCTGCACGGTAAAACTGCGTCCTGCTGCTTTTACTTTCTGTACCTTGGTGCTTATTGCCGCTTTGGCATCTGCTGTCTGTGGAGCACTCACCGCTCCTGAAAGGATTACAGGCAAAGCAAGGACGAGGGCCATAGCCCCTGTCCACCACTTTTTGCCCGTCCGTTTTGTCTGCATGCTACTCACCCTATTGCCACTCCCATCCAAGAGCCCAGGCTCTTCATCTCAAGTTGTTCGAACTTGTCCATCACCATATCCGGGTCAAGACGCAATTCACATACATCCAGTGCACAAGCTACCGGAACTGCACAGTGAATCTCTGCCAGTTTGCGGGACAGATGCAGCATGTCGAGATCATTCTCAATCTTGTTACGTACCGAAGGGGTAAGTTTGTCCATATTGTCCAAAATACCTTCAATGGAGCCAAACTCCTGCACAAGCTTCAAAGCCGTTTTCTCTCCAATGCCCCGTACCCCAGGATAGTTGTCACTGGCATCGCCCATCAGACCTTTCATGTCAATCACTTGACGAGGTGTCAGTTGTTTCTCCGTCATTAGAGATTCAGGCGTATACACCATGTAATTGCCATGACCTTTTTTCATAATAATAATGCTTGTGCGATCATCAATCAGTTGCAGCATATCGTGGTCGCCCGTAAGTACCATCACGTTCATATCCGTCTGCTCGGTGTAGTACTTGGCAAGTGTACCGATGCAATCATCAGCCTCGTATCCTTGAGCGCCAATATTCGGAATGTTCAAACTATCCATCACTTCACGAATCAGAGCAAACTGAGGAATCAGATCATCTGGAGCTTCCGGACGGTTCCCCTTGTACGCTGCATACTCTTCACCGCGAAACGTCTTGCCCCCCATATCCCAACAGCATACGACATGACTTGGCCCAAAGGTCTGAACCGCATCCCAAAAATAACGGATAAATCCGTATACTGCGTTGGTTGGCACGCCTGCCTTTGTACGTCTGATATATCCGCTTGCAGATGTTGCATAGAATGCACGGAACAACACCGCCATACCATCTACCAGCAACAAAGTAGGTTCATTACGTTGATTCACTTGAATTTGTTCTCTCCTGTCCTGTATATAGCAAATAAAATATCGAACTAATTCTATCATTATAGCATAGTTCCGCCAAGGATCGACCAGCCAAAAAAGCCCTGAAATTTGAACATTCAGAGCCTTTTTTACCTTGGTTCGTTTAACAATCAATGAAATCATTCATCTATAAATTACGCGTTGTTCCATTCCTGCTCATACGTATCTTCCTTGAATCCTACGGTCACTTTGTGACCATCCGTAACGATTGGACGTTTAATCAGACGACCATTGGAGGCCAGCAACCGAATCTGCTCTTCTGTGGACAACCCTGGCAACTTGTCCTTCAATTGCTGCTCCTTGTACACTTCCCCACTCGTATTGAAAAACTTCTTCACTTCAAATCCGCTCTTCTGAATCAACTCCGTTAATTCTGCTTCGGATGGAGGTGTCTCGAAAATAGGGATTAATTCCAGCTCATGCCCCTGAGCTTCCAGCCATTTTACGGCTTTACGGCACGTGCCACATTTGGCATATTGATATACTTTTAGATTACTCATCGTTACTTGTCCTCCTATGTGTGCTCCGGTTTCGTGTGATCCGGTTTCGATTTCTCGCTTCCCTTGGTTTGCTTCGCAAATCCAAAAGTCGCTCCAAACCGATACCATCGCACTGTAATTTTAAACCTCTTTGCGAATGAGAAAAATGTCCATTCGGCTTTAGGGTCAAAAACCTTAAAACATATAAATCCTACAGCCTAAAAATTTTAAAAATTAGCCTGCGGCATTTTGTTCGGATGCAGTTTGCATGCCTCACACGGGTTAAGCTAACTAACCGTTGACTTACAGCTGGACACGGACACAAATGCACTCTGAGCTACTACACACAGCGCGAATTGCAGGCTGTTTGATAGATCCCTACACTACTTCTCTCGGTGATGCCTCGACATCCAGGCGAGCCTCCAGGGCTGCCATATCAGCGGGCAACGGGGCTTGGAACGTCATACGGCTTTGCAAAATGGGATGGTCAAACGCCAGCTCACATGCGTGTAATGCCTGACGAGCAATCCAGGTATCTCGTTCCTCCCGAACAGCCATGGTCTGCCCATCGATCTCATGCACAGGTAGGGTCTTGTACATCCGATCCCCAATTAACGGGCAGCCGATCAATGTCATATGTACCCTTATCTGATGGGTTCTGCCGCTCTCCAGCTTCAGGTTCACCGCACTGGCGCTTCCGCCCGCCCACCTTGCGACTGTCGTGTATAACGTTCTTGCCGCATACCCGTCAGGTGTAACGATTCGACGATGCGGTTCTTCGGGATCACGATCAATCGGGCCATCAATGGCCCCCTCTTCTTGGGCAGGACTACCGTGTACAAAGGCAATATATTGTTTATCCACCGTTCCTGCGATCATTTGTTCAGAGACATGCTGGTGCACATATGGATTTTTCGCGATTGCCAGTACTCCTGATGTTTCCTGATCCAGTCGATGAATCGGTCTGAAGCGGAAACGCTCGCCTTTGGACTTCCAATAATGGACAACCCCGTTTGCCAATGTACCTGTGTAATGCCCATGTGTTGGATGTACGATGACACCAGCATCCTTGTTCACGATAAGCAAGTGCTCGTCTTCATACAGTATCGTAAAAGGAATCGGCTCAGGTAAAATATCATCCGACTCTTCCTGCTCCATCCGGACTTCCAGAACGTCACCTGCGCTAACTTTGACGCTGATATATACCCGCTCGCCATTCAGCATAATTCCCTGCTCTGTGAGTTTGATTCTCGACAGGAGCTTACGCGATACCTGTAGACGCCGCTGAAGCACGGTCTTCAGCAGCCAACCATCTTCATGTTCGGAAACCGTGTAAGTAAGTGGTGAATAATAACCGCTCATTCTTTATCTTTGCGGCGGAATACTTTTTTGCTCCGCACATACTCAATGTCAGCTACCTGTTGTCTCGCATTGGCAGTCCGTGCAACAACGAAGAAATAATCAGACAGACGGTTCAAATATCGTCGCACAGAAGGGTTGATATCCGTATGCTGTCCGAGGGTTACGGCGCGGCGCTCAGCACGGCGACATACGGTACGGCAGACATGCAATGTGGAAGAGAGCAAACTACCCCCAGGCAAAATAAACCGTTCCACCTTCGGATTCTCCGCATCATACTGATCAATCCATTGCTCAAGCCGCGTGACCATTTCATCCCGCACTTTATATTTGGTTTCGCTAATTTTTACAAAGGCGAGATCGGACCCGCAATCAAACAATTCTTGCTGAATTTCAAGCAAATGTTCACGCAAATCCTCAAATTCCCCATTTGCTTGATCAATAAAACTGATGGCCTGCCCAACAAAACAATTCAGCTCATCAATTGTCCCATAAGCTTCAACCCGGTCATCGTCCTTAATGACCCGTCCACCAATGACTGAGGTCTGCCCCTCGTCACCTGTTCGTGTATATATGCCCATTGTGATCCCTCCTATTGTTAATATCATTCGCATGGTAGAACGCTGGGGTTAAATATAAATGCATGCCCTTCTTGAGTTTAACTTCATCAGTATACTTGACCTGCTATGAATACGGGAATGCTATTATTTTCAGAAACCAGTAAGATCCTTCACACGTATATATGAATTGGTGTACTCTGCCGAGTATACGCCAAATCCTTGCAAACCAAAAGTAGAGGAGACGATTATGCAAAACTGGATAACTGATTTCATGGAACAATACGGCTACATAGGCATTGCACTCATTATTGCACTAGAAAACGTATTTCCCCCCATCCCCTCCGAAATCATATTACCTTTTGGCGGCTTCATGACCACCTACACCAGCCTGACCCTTCCCGGTGTTATTATTGCTGCTACCATTGGTTCTGTGCTTGGAGCAGTCATTCTCTATGGGATCGGATTGCTGATTGATGTCAATCGACTGGAGAAGATTGTAGATCGTTGGGGTCATATTCTGCGGATCAAAAAAGAAGATATCCACCGTGTCGATGCATGGTTTGACAAATATGGAATGTGGACCGTACTATTCTGTCGCATGGTTCCCCTTGTTCGCAGTCTGATCTCGATTCCTGCCGGCATGTCCAACATGAAATTTGGTTTATTCGTCCTCTTCACTACCATTGGAACATTGGCCTGGAATATCATTCTCGTCTCCGTTGGTGCGGCTCTCGGTGCTTCATGGGAGAGTATCCTGCACTTTATGGACGTGTACTCTCTCGTCGTATATGTACTTCTGGCGATTATTGTTGTGGGCTGTATAATCTGGTGGATCAGACGAAATAAAACTCGGAAATAAACAGATTTACACGCATAGACTTTGTCATAAAATAAAGCCTCCACACCACCATTTGTGGTGACGGAGGCTTCTTTAGACTCGTCCATTGTTTAACATTATGAAATGCTAATCTTCATACCTCAGCCCTCGATCTTTGAGATCAACAGGCAGGCCAGATATCAACAGATACATCTGTTCCGAATGCGCCTGCAGCGCCCGATTAACTGACGCCATTCTTGCCGCAAAAATTCGTTCTTCCTCTGAGGGATACAAAGAACCGTGCATTTCATTGGTAATCACGAGCAGCTTTCCCTGGTAAGACAGAAGGGCGTCCAGCAACAACTGCGTCGCTGTACGCTGCTGATCCAGATCATCACTTGCCCTGAACCCCGCTGCCATCCAGGCTGTCAGACTATCCACAATGACAATTCGCTGATCTGCCAGAAAGAGATTGGATTCCCGATTAATCTGGTGAAGCACCTCCGTCAGGTGCTGGCCGTTCCCAGCCTGGATGGCACGATAATGAGCGGATGGCAATTCGGGAATCACGGGATCATGATCACCAGTGGATAAATAGATGCCCTCCCGGCTAATCCGGGCTGCGTATTCAAGCGCAAATCGGGTTTTACCACTGCCTATGCCGCCTGTGACCGTAATTAGCAATCCGCTCCCCTCCTTCAGTAGCCATACTAGATTGCATTTACTCTGTCAGCGCCTTCAATACTTTCTTGGATTCTTCGACATTGGACGCCGAAACAGGGATGGTAGCAAACAGATTTTGCGCAGCATAATCTACATCTTTGAACATTTTCATATCTTCCAGCGGTATGCCATAGAGATGTGATTCTGTCTTGATATCTGAACCGTCATCTCCTTCACCCTTCTCAACCAAGACTCCGCCTTCAAATACACCGCGCTTATACTTCTCCGAATCAAATGTATCATCAAGCGGAATATTGGAGCCGTTACTTCCGTACTGCTTCATATCAGCCTCAGGCAAAATGAAAATATCATGACCTCCAGCCGCATACTCTACCATAATTTTCTGAACATCATACATCGCACTGGTGATAACCTCCACCTTGGGCTCCTCGCCCAGCTTCTGCTGCAAATTAGCTTGCAACTGCTCCGATATCACGGATGGATTTCCTTGGTTGTCAATGATAAAAATCGTAAAACCGTCCTTACCGCCACAGCCAGCAAGCAGAAAAATCATAGAAATGATCGCGGTAAGCCCCCAAAATCTCTTCATTCAAGTTCCCCCTTTAGTCTCCTATGTACAATATATCACAATTGTTCCACGCAAAAAAATAACACTGCCTATCCGAAGCAATCTGTTCATAGATCAAAAAAAAAGACCCCTTCCGGGTCTTCTTCCAATCGAATATGCGTAACGTTTCGATACAACGAAAAATTACTTTCCTTTAATCGGATTAGCCTTCATGTATTCATTAATCTTCAAATCTAGCAAACTGCTAATTTCAATTACAATATCGGATGTGAATGATTTCTCTTCAAGGAATATCTGTTCCATCTTGCGGCGCAGCATATGGATCTCATCTTCCAAGGAAACGTTATGCAAAGATGCGTGATCCGGTTTCACCGACCATCGGTCGCCATGATCGCCTTCTGCCAAATAATGCCCACGATTAGTCGGTAAATCATATTCAACACAAAACAAAGCCAACCCCTCCTTGGAAAAATTAGTTTCCAAATACAAGAAAAACATATTTCAAATTGAAATTATATCACAATATTTTGTAAAAGAAAGTTATTTTTTTCTAGTTTAAAGAAAGTTTATGTCGATCAGAAGCTTCTAATCCCTATTAACCCTCTTTTTGAAGTTTGTAAACAAAGTTTCCGATTCGTTCCAATGCTTCATTCAACTGGGTTACGGATGTTGCATAAGAACAACGAAGAAACCCTTCACCTTGTGGACCAAATACATTACCCGGAACAGCCGCCACTTTATTTTCCGTTAACAAACGCTCGGCAAAAAGATCGGAACTCAGCCCCGTTTTCTGGATACTAGGAAATGCATAAAATGCTCCCTGTGGTTCATGACAGTCCAGCCCAATATCTCTAAACCCCTGCACGATAAGACGTCTGCGCTGATTGTAGGATTCAACCATTCTGTCCTTCTCACCCAAACCGTTCCTCAATGCCTCAAGCGCAGCCACCTGTCCCATGGCAGGTGCGCACATCACCGTATACTGATGAATTTTGAGCATGGCTGCAATCAGTTCAGGATGCCCGCACATATAACCGATCCGCCAGCCCGTCATCGCAAAAGCCTTGGAAAACCCGCTAACCAAAATGGTACGTTCCTTCATATCCGGAATTGTAGCGAAACTAACATGTTTTTGCGTATACGTCAGCTCAGCATAAATCTCATCCGCAATGACGATCAGATCATGCTTTTTGATCACTTCAGCAATAGGCAGCCATTCTTCATAGGTCATGATGGCACCTGTCGGATTGCTTGGATAACATAGGATAAGAACCTTGGACTTCGGCGTAATTCCCGCCTCCAGCGCCTCGGCAGTAAGTTTAAACTGATCCTTCGCATACGTTTCGACACCAACCGGTATGCCTCCGCCAATTGAAGCGATTGGAGAATAGGCCACATACGAAGGTTCGGGAATCAGAATTTCGTCTCCGGGTACGATTAAGGCACGCAATGCCAGATCAATGGCTTCACTGCCACCAACGGTAACGATAATTTCGTCCTTGGGATCATACTTGGTATCGAATTGAGTCTCCAGATACTCGCTGATGGCTTCCCTCAGTTTCGGCATACCCGCATTGGAAGTGTAACTGGTCATGCCTCTTTCGAGTGAATACACACAAGCTTCACGCATATGCCACGGTGTTACAAAGTCCGGTTCACCTACACCCAGTGTAATAATATCCTTGTTATCGCCAACCAGATCAAAAAATTTGCGTATGCCGGATGGCGGAATCTGTTGAACCAAAGGAGCCAAATACGATGTCATTTTCTTGTTGTTTCCTGTTGTCTGTTCATTCACTATCAAGACGCATCTTCCTTTACGGCGAGATCATGAGACGGTTGTCTTCCTGATGGTCTTCAAAAATAATCCCGTCCTGCTTATATTTTTTAAGAATAAAATTCGTTTTGGTTGAAAGTACAGAGTCAATCGGAGACAATTTCTCCGAAACAAAATTAGCGACTTCACGCAGGTTGCCACCTTCTACTTCTACGAGCAGATCATATGCACCTGACATGAGATATACCGATTTCACTTGCGGATACAGATAAATGCGTTCAGCGATCCCTTCGAAGCCACGACCGCGCTCAGGCGTAATCTGTACTTCAATCAAGGCTGTTACTTTCTCATCATCAATCTTGCTCCAGTTCACAACGGTTGCGTATTTCACAATCACGTGGTCCTGTTCAAGCTGGGCCACGGCGTTCTTGATCTTATCTTCCGACTCCCCCAGCAGCGTCGACAGCAGTGCGGGAGTCCTTCTCGCGTCTTCCTTTAACAAATCCAGAACTTTTAATTGCAGATCGTTCAGATCCTTCATGTCTTTCCCTCCAGCGTCATCCAGGTTCCTGAAAATGAATTAATACTTATATTACATGAATTCAACGATCATGCAAAGACAAAAACCGCCCGCCCTGAATTCGGGCAAGCGGTGGTATGGTCTGCAACAGTACCTGCTTCAAACCATAATTACAAAGGTTACATGTAATAAGGGTTACCGTAATTCGGTTGATGCTGGGGTACATTAGGGGCCTGATTGTAAGCACTGGCCTGTGTATTCTTTTCCTGAATGAACTGCTGGCATTTCTGTTGGGTCTGTTGAGCCGATTGGATCTGCTTGTCCACATCCTGGCGCAATGCCTTCGAAGCTACCGAATACATGTTGTTCTGCTGCATCACATTGAACAGCTCACCTTGCAAACGGAGTGTATCATTGGTCAAGTCTGTGAACATTCTGCGTGTAACGGGACAGGAAGCTTCGGTTGTTGCTGTCGTATATTCGCGCGCGGTTCGTCTTAAATCCGCAAGAATCGACTTCAACAAATCCTGTTCCTGCATAAAAGATCCATTAGATGATAAAGATTGAGAATACACACGGTTTCCTCCTATACGTTTAGATTTGGCTGCTATTACTGCGCTTGTGTTGGAGCAATAGATTGATGTTGCTGCAAAGCATTGACAAGTGTGTTCAGATGCTGTTCATGGGAACGAACATAGTGATTCAGTGCCTGCTGAATTTGCGGATGTTGCGAGATGGAAGCTGTAGCCGCACACTGCTTGATCAGCAGTTCTTCATTGGTTATGGAATCCGCAATATAATTCAATTCTTTCGGACTCAGCGCTTGCATGGATTGATTCTGCATGTTTCGTTGACCTCCTCGGCATAAAGTTTATGCGCAATTATTGTTAACCCGGTCACTCAAAAGTATACAAACGTAATCACGAAGGAGATGTTTCTAATGGATCTGGTCTATGGCACACCATTCTGGCCTTCCACTTTTAAACCAAATTTCTATCCCTCGCTAAAAACCGACATTTCCTGTGACTGCTTGATCATAGGCGGTGGTATGGGAGGCGCACTGACTTCCGAATTGCTTACAGAACGTGGAGTTAACACGGTTGTCATTGATAAGAGGGAGATTGCGCATGGCAGCAGCTCAGCCAATACAGGTCTTTTGCAGTACACAAACGACAAAACACTGACCTCCTGCATCAATACCTTTGGCGAAAAAACAGGCGTGCGCTTCTATCAACTATGTCGTGAAGCCATGCAGAAGCTCACACAAATTGCGGACAGGCTGGATACCGATCCCTGGTTTATTCCGCGGACCAGTCTCTGTTTTGCCAGCAGCACTGATGATGTAGCCATGCTGGAGGAAGAATATCAAACGTTGAAGCATTATGGCTTTGAAGCTGAGCTGTGGAATTCCGACAAAATCAGCAGCCATTTCCCCTTCAGTAAACCTGCCGCATTATATACGTTGGGAGATGCTGAAGTGAACCCGTATCGCTTTGTTCACGCCTTGTTTGAATCGGCAAGCAAACGAGGAGCACGAATCTATGGACAGACGGAGATGATTCATTGTGAATTCGATGATGATGGTGTACTCTGTCATACTGCAGGTGGGAAAATCCGGGCCCGCAAGGTTATTTTTGCTGCCGGTTATGAGACGCAGACCATCAAAAAGGATCAAGGAGCCTACCTGCAAACCACCTATGCTATTGCCACTAAACCCTTGTCAAACCTGAAAGAATGGTATGAGCATAGTCTGATCTGGGAGACAGCACGCCCTTACCTGTATATGAGAACCACACCAGACGGAAGGATCATTGCTGGCGGTCTGGATGAAGAGACACCGAGGGAAGATCAGCGGGAGATTCGGGCAAAACATCGGGGAGATACACTGCTGGAAGAAGTCCGCTCTTATTTCCCACTGGAGGGTCTTGAAGTGGATTATGCCTGGGGTGCCGTGTTTGGCAATACGAATGACGGACTTCCGTTTATCGGCCCACATCCTGAATACCCGCATTCTTATTTTCTGGAGGGTTATGGCGGTAACGGGACGGTGTTCAGCATGTTCGCTGCTTCTATGTTGGCCGATGCTGTTACAGGAGTTGAGAATGGCGACATGGAACTTTTCTCATTAACGAGAACGAGTAAACCGTCTCCTGTCTGAGTAACGTCTCACATAAATAAGGGTACAGCTCAGGATTGATCCCTGGACTGTACCCTTTTCCCTATGCAGAGGGTTTATGCTGATCCGGATGTACTAGCAGTTTACGCATAAATATCCATCCGATGAGCGGAAAAGCCCCCAGCGCCACAATAAGCCAGGTTAACGTTTGTAACGACGGGCCATTCATGACCGTCAGAATAAATACAGCAAGGCCAAATAAACGACCGACCATCAAACAAAGCTCCCTTAATACGACAAGTTCAACCCTTTTCTCTACATTTTCGCCGCTCGCTCCCATCAGGTCGAATCCTGCCGAAATCATCGGCAAAATATACAACGGCATCGACAAGGCAGATCCAATTCCCATAATTAAAAGCGTACCATAGCTGACCTTCCATAATAGCGGAATTAACACGATGAATAACAATATCGCACCGGCTAACATCCCTCTGGACCTGTATTGCGGCTTAAACCATTTTCCTGCGGCCCAGTAACTCACCAGTGCTACGGCTGAAGTAATTAGCGAGAACTGCCCTAGTTTATATTCCTGCTTAGTTGCCACATAGACAAGCAATGCAATCAGAAAGGCAAATACGCCTTCCCGCACGCCTTGTGCAAACAGTCCCATGCCAAGCGGTCTCCATGCGCTATCCTTGGCAGACAACTGTCGCCACGGTTCAGACCAGCGGTATGTGCCGCTGACCTCCCTTTTTTTCAGAAAAAAACTGAACACAACGGCAATCACATATATGACCAATGACACCGTAAAAATAAGGCGATAACCCGAATTATCAACCATTCGTGAAATAATAAGACCTGAGAACCACGGACCGATGATGCCTGTCATGGAACCCAGCAGACCCACCCAGCCATTGAACAGGTCCCTATTCCCCCGGTCAGTCACCTCAAAATAAACCACATTGAACGCAATCCAGAACAATCCAAGTGCACATCCAAACAAAATCCCCAGAGGCCATATCCAGTCAACCGCTTTTGGTCCCGCCCATAACACAAGCATGTAAAAAACACCTGACAAGGCCGTTCCCAATCGCAACGCACTCATTTTGTTATGTTCCTTGACCCACTTTCCCGCAAGCCAAAACGTGAGTCCGAGTGCAATTTGCTGGCTAATCGTGAACCATCCCAGCATGGCGTAATCCGGACGGCTTTTCCACAGATACACATTCAGAAACGTTCCCGACAAAGCTCCGGCTAACACAAACAATCCATTCACGCCTAGTAGCAGAATGGATTGTCGGCCCAGAGAAATCTTCATCTGCTCCCTCCTTATTCCACCTGAAGTCAGCACTTCACAGGCAAGGTCTCAGGGTTAACGTACCCCAAGCAGAAGGAAAACATGATGAATTTCCCGGAATATTATATTTTCAGAAACGGTTTACGCCCTTATTTCCGCGCACTCAAATTCTGGATCAGACGCAGACGGTCATCTTCAGACAAGTTATATTGAACCTGGAAGCAGCCTGAGCATACATACATTTGTACAGAGAACGGCGCATCCAGCAACGAGTCTGTACCCAAGACAGCATTGGCAACAGGATTAAACGTATCCTTGGTAGCCTTCTGTGTACCCGTTAGGATCATGAATTCGCGACAGTGTGGGCATTCCGGCACCTCTTCTTGTAAATCAAGCTGCTTCTCCACGCCTTCTTCGTATTGAATCAGATCATTGCCCTCATCCGCATATTTGGTCAATGTACGAAGCTCCGGCAATTTCAGCTCTACTTCGTCTCCCCACAGGTTAGCGAGATCCGTAGTTTGTTGATCGTCCTCGACGTCATCCATATCATAGATGTCTTCCTCGGCTTCATCGTTCTCTTCATCACCAATATTGATGTTTAGTGTACGATATCCCTTTAATTCATTGTGACAGTAAGGGCATTCTTCTTCAGGACCTAACTCCTCATCCCATACAATCTCGGTGTGGCACCATGGACATACTGTTGGTTCCATATTGAATCAACCTTTCTCTTTCAGATAATCATGTGTTTAACACATAAATGACGCCTATGGCAAAAAATACGATCGATGCAGCGAACAGAATCCGTATCAATATTTTCATGAACGGTCCTCCTACATGATGCTCGCGCCAATAACAAATGACAACGAGACGGAAATAATCATGGATATCAATCCAACGGCCCGGTTATCCGCTTCAATCTCCTTGTCAATGGAGAACACCGGTGTCAGAAACTCGAATAGAAAATAGGCAATGAGCAGAAGGACAAATCCTACAAATGACCACGTCATCGCTTCATACACCGATGATTTGGCCTGAATGCAGAAATGAAGCACGTTGCAGATTCCAAAGATCTTGCCTCCTGTAGCCATCGCAACCGCCACATTGCCCTTCTTGATTTCATGCCAGCATTTGTACTTGGTCACCAGTTCAAAGCAAGCCAGAAATACAAGCAGCTCCATAATCGCTACGGAGAAAAATCCGAGCACCATCCCCAAGGGATGAGACAGCAATTCGTCAATCGTCCCTTTCACTCATCGTTCCCCTTCCCCATTCTGCTGCCCGAACTCACTCAGGCGGCAGAACTTCTTTGATTCCTGGTCGGGCTATTCCAATTCTGCGACGGTCACACCGTTTCCGCCTTCTCCGTAATTGCCCAGCCGGTAACTTTTTATATGTCTATGCTTACGCAGGTAATCCTGAATACCGGAACGCAAAATTCCTGTTCCCTTACCATGAATAATATAAACCTGACCCAGATTAGCAAGGAAAGCTTCATCGATAAAACGATCTGTCTCCATCAAGGCTTCTTCCAAATTCGTCCCCCGCAAATCAAGTTCACTCTTCACATTGTCATCACGAGTTCGTTTCACGCCCGTTACCGGTTTCTGCTTCGGTTTGGCTTCTGCTGGTGCTGACTGCTGTAATTCAAGGTCATTCAGGGATACTTTCATTTTCATAATCCCCAATTGAACCATGGCATCCTTGGTGCCTGACATTTCCACCACATGACCTTTTTGATTCAAACTGTAGACAAGAACTTCATCGCCCGGTCCGATGGCCCGAGACTTTGTTGCCGTTGCAGTGCGCTTAGCCGTCTTCTTGCGTTTCTCAGGTTCAGCTTCATCCAATTGTTTGCGAGCAGCAATAAGTTTGTGCTCCTTCACGGATGCGCCTTCTTCCATAGCGAGCTGGCGAAGATCAGCTATAATCTTCTCAGCTTCCGCTCTGGCCTTGTCCACAATGTTGCGGGCATCTTCTTCCGCTTTTTCAATGCGTCGATCACGCTGCTGTTCCAGTTTCTCCAGTTCGGCTTGATGACGGCTGCGCAATTTCTCCATATCCTGGCGCAGACGTTCCGCACTCTCACGTTCTTGCTCCGCAGTAAGACGGTTTTCTTCCAGGGAAGCGATCATATGCTCTACGCGCTGGTCTTCCTCTTTCACTTCGCCACGCGCGTAATCCAGAATGTATCCTGGCAGACCTAGCCGCTCCGCAATTGCAAACGCATTACTCCGTCCCGGCACACCGACGAGTAGTCGGTAGGTAGGGCTCAGTGTATTAACGTCGAATTCCATGCTGGCATTAATAACACCTTTTCGCTCATAAGCGTAAGCTTTCAGCTCACTGTAATGCGTTGTTGCTACCATGCGGCATCCGGTCTGATGCATATGCTCCAGAATGGAGATCGCCAGCGCAGAACCTTCTGCCGGGTCAGTTCCTGCACCAAGTTCGTCGAGCAGCACGAGGCTTTTGGTCGTCATGTTCTTCAATATTCGAATGATGTTCGTCATATGACTGGAGAACGTACTCAGGTTCTGTTCAATGCTCTGTTCGTCACCAATGTCTGCGTAAATCGCATCAAACACACATAGCTGGCTGCCATCTTCCGCTGGAACGAACAAACCTGACATCGCCATGAGGCTCAGTAAACCAATCGTTTTGAGTGTAACTGTCTTACCACCCGTATTTGGACCCGTTACGATAATGGACGTATAATCGTTGCCGAGTTCAATGTCGGTTGGCACTACATTCTCAATCGAGATCAGCGGATGGCGTCCCTTTTTGAGCTTGATGAATCCGCGATCGTTCATGCGTGGCAATGTGGCTTTCAATTCTCGGGCAAGACGTGCTTTGGCAAATATGAAATCCAAAGATCCCAGCAGGTCAACATCAAACAATAACCAATCTGCCTGTTCACTGACAAGTGCCGTTAATTTTTGCAAAATCACTTCAATTTCGCGTTCTTCCCGGATTCGGGTCTCCCGCAATTTGTTATTCATCGCAACGATGGATTCCGGCTCAATAAACAGCGTTGCTCCCGAACCGGATTGATCATGTACAATCCCGCCAAAGTACGAGCGATATTCCGATTTCACGGGAATCACGAAACGGTCTCCCCGAATGGTAATCAGCTGGTCCTGCAGCATTTTGGATACCGTGGAAGAACGAATCATCGAATCCAGTTTCTCACGGATGCGAGTTTCACCGCCGCGCAGCTCACGACGAATCTGCGCCAGTGTTACACTCGCGCTATCTGAGACTTCAGCATTGTCGTCAATACAGATACGAATCGCATCTTCAAGCGTTTTTTGCTCCGATAACTGATCACTGATATAGAAAATTGATTCCACCTTTTCATCATCGTGGAGTGCTGCAATCTGACGTTTCAATCGACGTGCTGCCATAGTGGTGTTGGAAATTCCCAGTAACTCATGCGGGTTCAACGTGCCACCTATTTCCGCGCGTTTAATCGAAGCGGTAATATCCACAATTCCTCCAAAAGATGGAGAGCCTTTCAGACGATCAAACGTAAAAGCTTCATCGGTTTGCTGGAGCAATCTCTTCACTTCTTCCAGTTCACTGATCGGCTCCAATTGTTCCGCTTTCTTTTTTCCCATCGTAGTCTGGGCAAAGCTTTGCAATGTATTTAAAATTTTGCGATATTCCAATGTTTTTAGAATTTTCGTGTCCAAGTGTACAACTCCTTCCAAACTATAACTGTATTATAACGAAAGAAACTTTCTAGCGCTATTTAACGAATCCTTCCACACATAACTTACGACATAGCGCCGCAAACTACAGGTGTCAGGATTGTGCAACCTCACCATCGAACAGGATGTACAATGCTCAATCCGATCTGAATAAAGGAGGTATAACACCATGAATTTTCTGGGACATGTCGTGCGATTTATCATCGCCGCAATTGTATTGATGGTCGTCAGCTGGATCGTACCCGGATTCGCCGTCGGTGGTTTCTGGAGCGCACTGATGCTTGCTCTGGTTATCGCTCTGCTTGGCTGGGTTGTTGAAGGCATCTTCGGTAAAAGGGTTAATCCTTTTGGCCGTGGTATAGTCGGCTTCATCGTGAGCGCACTGGTGATCTGGATTGGTCAATATGTCGTAGATCATGTGCAAGTTAGTCTGCTTGGTGCCGTTCTGGCTGCATTGGTCATAGGGATCATTGATCTGTTCATCCCGGTTTCCACCCCTTTTGATGCCGGAAGAAGATCCAAAGATCACGCGTAGGCTCCAACGGTACCCACTCCTCATAGACTGTTGCTCACTTCCCCTAAACCTCTAATGGCTTATATGCCTGATGAGGTTATTTTTTTGGGTGTGTGTGTGCATGCTTATGTTCAAAAAAACGACATAGGCAGCATGTACAGGCATCATCAATTTGCGGTATGATGACTGGAGAAATCATTCAAATTTTATCCATATCACGCTTTTTCGAGGAGGCATATGATGAAGAAAGGCATGGCATGGCTCGCGGCCTGCATGTTGATTCTGGTCCTTGCTGCATGTGGTGGAACTGGACAATCCGCAGAATCAAACAGCGAGTCCGATTCGGGTGCAACTGCAAGCGAAGAACTGGTAATCAAAGCAAGCAACTATGAATTTGACCAACCTGAATACCATTTGAAAAAAGGTGTCCCGGTTAAGATTGTTTATGAAAATACAAACGGAAACCATGGCGTTCTCGTGCCCGAGTTTAATCTTCGGCTGGATACCAAGAACAATTCCAAAGTGATTACTCCAGACAAAGCAGGGGAATTTGAATTGTCCTGTTCCGTCTTTTGCGGAAGCGGTCACAGCAGTATGATCTCCAAAATTATTGTTGAAGAATAGTGTTCAAGACAAGGAGCCCCCGTAGCGACGGGAGCTCTTTCTTCATTATAACAAATTGTACAAGAGTGCGCTGTCCAGGATTCCAGTTATGATGTAATCATCAGCTAGGTCTGATCCTGCTCAATCAATTCAATCCATTCGTTATATTCCGTCTGTAATTTCGTATATTCATCCCGCAATTGGCGGTAATCTGTATTCAGTTGCTCCGCCTTCTCCTGCTCCATCTCACGTTCAACCTGCAGCAAACGTAACTGATTGGCCGCAAGTTCATACCGCTCACCGATATCCAGCAGTTCGTTTTCCATCGTCTGCTTTTCTTCGATTGCTTCCGCACGCTGCTGGGCAAGCTGCTGCCGCTCGTGTTCCAGCTCTTCTACCTTCTCCACACTGGCAGCACTTTCTTTCTGCCAGAGACTCAATTCATTCTCCAGTGTAGTCCATCGATCTTGCCAGGACTGCTCCTGAGCCGCCCATTCATCTGCACGACGTTGCCAAACCTGATCTTGTTGTTCCGCATGTTGTTCTGCTTGTTCTACCTTGGAGCTTAGCTCAACTTCTCTAGCAGTCAGCTCTTGCAGGCGAGAGGAGAGCTCTGCCTGTTTGGCAGACAATTCTTCATGTTTAATCTGCCACTCAAGTGCTTCTTCTTCTGTCTGAGCCAGTAAGCTGCCTTGTTCATCGATCCGTTCAGATAGCCGATTGGCATTCTGCCTGGATTCTTCAAGCGCACGCATGATTTCTTTCTTTTCTTCGCTCATCTCATTCAGCTTGCGAGCATAGCCTTCTTCACGCTGCAGTGCATCACCATATTCCTTGCGGATTTGTTTATAATTTTCCTGCAGCTTGTTCAGTTCTTCACGTGCTTCATTCAATTCACCATCAAGCTCTTTATGTTGCAGCTCCAGACGACCGGCTTGTGCGATGTAACGTTCTGCTTCTTCGCTGGCGTGACGAGCTTCTTCTTTAACAACGGATAATTCATCATGAAGGGACTGCACACCGGACTCCAACGTTTCAGTTTGTTCTGCAGCTTCAAGTACCTGTGTCTCTAATTCACCGATCTCGATCAGACGTTGTTCAGCCTGCTCTTTCCAGGACTGCTCGCTCTGCGTCAGTGCACCGAGTTCATGTTGCAATGTGCGTACTGCCGCATGGGCCTGCTCTAGCACTTTTTGCAGCCTGCGCTGCTCATCCTCGGACTTCACTTCGGCTTCACGAAGTTTCTTGAGTTCCTGTTCGAGCTGACCGTGCTGCTCCTGTACTTTTCGCAGCTGTGCTGTCATAGAAGATTCACGTTCAACGGTCTCGTTATACTGCTGTTTCCATTGCTGTTCCGCTTCTCGGAAATGTTCGGCCTCAGCTTCTGTGTTGCGGAGTTGTTCAGTCAGCAGAGCACTATCCGCTTTTAGTTGTTCCAGCTGCTGCTCCAATTCCGTAATTCGACGAAGCTGAACATCTTGCTCCTGTTTGTATACGGCTTGTTCATTGCGCAACGTTTCAGTTTGGCTACGCTCGTGTTGGAGCTGTTGCTCCTGATCCACAACAACCTCTTGAGCCTTCTTGAGCTGCTTACGCACCTCGGCTAATTGGCCTTCAACATCGGCTAAGCGCGATTTAGCCTGTTTACGTTCTTCTTCCAGCAAAATCTCAGCAGTTACCGCAGCTTCGCTCGCCTGAGTCTGGGCCGCTTCATGGATTTGCTGAATCTGCTCTTCATAGGCCGCTTCTTTTTTCATCCATTCCAATTCGGCCTGTTCGGAAGACTCCTTGAACGTTGCATTCAGCTGTTCAATCTCAGCCAGTCGCTTCTGCTCTGCTTGTTGCTGCAGTGCGGCTCGTTCTTCTTTTGCCTTTTCAGTCAGTTCTTGAGCTTGATTCACGCCAGCTTGCTCTGCCTGCTGTATACGCTGCTCCATCTCGGATTGAAGTTCAAGGTATTGTAGCTGGGCTTCTTCCTGAACCTTTTGCAATTGGGCCTCGGCTTGTTCCAATTCAGACAAAATTGCCGCTTCGGCTTGTTCCTTCGCCGTTTGTACTTGCTGTGCGGCTTGAACCTCAATTTTTTGACGTTCTGCCAAGGCCCGAGCTTCGGCTTCTTTCAGTTGGGCTGCCATCTTATCCTGCAGCTCCTTGTATTGTGCAGCCGCTTTGGCTTGTGCTTGCTGCAACTCATTTGCGGAACGTGCCTGTGCTTCCTTCAGCTGGGCTGCCGCCTGAGTCTGTGCATTCTTCATTTGATTCGCTGCTTTTTCTTCTGCTTCTTTCAGACGAGCCTGCGCCTTCTCCTCAGCCGCTTTCAGCTGCGCCGCAGTTTGAGCCTGAAGCTTTTGCTCTCGACCTGCTGCCTGAGCGCGTTCCTGCTCCAGCAATGTATTCAGCTTAGCTATTTCAGCCTGCTGATCCTTCTGCAGCTTCGCGATGGCTTGTTCTGCCTCAGCCTTAAGCTTCGTTGCTTCAGCTAGTGCTTGGTCACGGCGTTCCAGTTCCTGCTGATGTTCATTTTGTATGGCATTCAACCGATTGAGTTCATTTCTCATTTCGGTACGTTCACCGGTCAGCATTTTCAGCTCATTTCGAATTTCCTGAGTCTGAAGAGACTGCTCAGCCATATGTACAGCTGCGAGAACTGCAATACGCGGGGTATCCAGTCGGGAATGATGTTTGGAGATGGCGCTCATTCGCTCATCCACCAGGTTAGCTACTTGTTTCATATAGTCGGCACTGCTGCCAACCAGTTTATAGGAAGTCCCGTAGATCTCTACGGTGACGCGTGTACGATCAGGTGTAGTCACAGTTGTGCCCTCCTTCAAGTCTGTATGTTGATTCTAAGCTGTAAAACAAAAAAAGTCACATCGATCCTCTAATGCTAAGGATTCGATGTGACTTCAAGCAATTCCTGCTAATCTTTGTTCAAAAAATTGACTTATGTTCTATTTACGCAATTCGGCTCCAAATTGCTCCTCCAGACGAGCAACAACACGAGCATGAACCTCGGTAATTTCCTCATCCGTCAATGTGCGTTCACGGTTGCGATATACGAGAGCCATCGCTACGCTCTTCTTGTCTTCACCGAGCTTGCTGCCTGTGAACACGTCGAATACCTGTACCGTTTGCAGCAGCTCACCAGCAGATTCACGAATCGCACGCAGCATATCCCCAGCTTCGATATCTTTACTTACAACAACAGCGATATCCCGCTCAACTGCTGGGAAACGCGGAAGCTCACGATAACGGATATCCGCATCCGCTTCACTATAGATGGCTTCGAGCGCAATCTCCGCGAGATATACATCGTTCAAATCATACTGCTGCTGCAGTTCAGGATGCAATTGACCCATCGTACCAATCAGTTTACCCTCTCCGCCATCTTTTGCATCCAGGTATACCGATGCGGAGCGACCAGGATGGAAACCTTCTGGACTGTTTGCCACCAGGCGAATGCGCTGCTCCAGACCCACATAGGCGAACAGGTTTTCAAGTGCACCTTTCAAATCGAAGAAGTCCACTTTCTCTGCTCCCACATTCCACTGCTGGGATGCACGGTTTCCGGTGAGCAACAAGCTCAGGACCGGAATTTCATGCGGTTGCTTCGTAAGCTTTTCTTCATCAGTGAAGAATACACTGCCTACTTCAAATACAGCCAGTGAATCATGCTTGCGGTTCATGTTATACACGGTTGCATCCAGCATTTGCGGCAAAATGCTCGTGCGAAGCACGCTGCGATCCTCACTCATCGGCATAGCCAGCTTCACGGCTTTACTGCCTTCTGTCAGAGCAGGGAACAAGGATACTTTATCCGGGTGTACAAATGAATAGCTGATCATTTCCTGCCAGCCACTACCTGCAAACAAACCACGAATGGTACGGCGCATTGCTTGCGAACGCGTGTAAGCACCCGGTGTTGTTGGTCCTTCGATCAATGTAGTTGGAATATTGTCGTATCCGTACAGACGGGCAATCTCTTCAAACAGATCCACATCAAGTGTAATATCCCCTCTGCGGCTAGGCACTTCAACATCTAGCAGACCCTGCTGCGCATCACCACACGCAAAGTGCAAACGAGCGAAGATGGTTTTCACTTCAAGAAGGGACAACTCAGTTCCCAGATAGCGATTCAGTTTATCCAGCGACAGCTGCACAATATGTTTATCCGCTGCGGCTGTTCCAGCTTCCACGATCCCCTGATGAACTTCGCCTTCCGCATAACGCTGGATCAATTCAGCCGCACGGTTCAATGCCGTAATGACAGCAGCCGGATCGACTTCCTTCTCAAAACGCATGCTCGCTTCGGAACGCAGCCCCAGTTGGCGCGACGTTTTCCGAACGGTTCCGCCGTCGAACTTGGCGGATTCCAGCAACAGATTCACTGTGGTTTCCGTTACCTCGGAATTTTCGCCACCCATAACACCCGCGATGGCTACCGGTTTCACGCCATCGGTAATGAGCAGCATATGCGGCTCCAGCTTGCGCTCCTGGCTATCCAACGTCACGATCGTTTCGCCTTCTTTGGCCATTCTCACCTCAATGTGGCCCTTCTCCAGCTTATCTGCGTCAAAAGCATGCAGCGGCTGTCCGTATTCCAGCATCACATAGTTCGTGATGTCAACGATATTATTGATCGGACGGATGCCAGCGGCCATCAAACGGTTTTGCATCCACTGCGGGGAAGCTCCCAGCTTGATCCCAGTTACATTGCGGGCTGCATAATGAGTGCATTGTTCGCCAGCCGTAATCTCAACCGAGATATGATTCGCAGCCGCATCACCGATTTCCACCAACGTTTGAGTTGGATCAGGCAGCTTCACTTCACGACCGAGAATTGCCCCTACTTCATAAGCTGCACCCAGCATGCTCAGACAGTCGGAGCGGTTCGGTGTCAGGTCCAGTTCAAGGACATGATCGTCGAGACCAAGCACTTGGCTGATTGGTGTGCCAATTTCCGTTTGTGCCGGCAGTACGAGAATGCCTTCCTGTTGGTCCTTCGGCAGCAACTTGTCGTTCATGCCCAGTTCTTTGGCAGAGCAGATCATGCCAAGGGATACCACGCCGCGCAGCTTGGCTTTTTTGATATCGAGTCCACCAGGGAGCTTCGCTCCTACCAGGGCAACGACTACCTTTTGACCGGCATCCACATTTTTCGCACCACACACGATCTGCAGATCTTCTTCCTGTCCGGCATCAATCACACATACATTCAGCTTATCCGCGTCAGGGTGCTTCTCCTTGCTCTTCACGTAACCGACAACCACGTTGTTCACGCCCTGGTTCCGGTTCTCCACTACATCAATCTCAACCCCCGCACGGGTGAATTTCTCTGCCAACTCCTGCGGTTCCACGCCTTCCAGCGCGATATAATCAGACAGCCAATCTGTCGATACTCTCATGGACGTTCACTTCCTAATCTATGAATTGGTGTTGCAAATGAAGGGCGTTCGCCCTGTATGCGACTTCGGTAATTACAGTCGTCCAAATTGTTTCAGGAACGCCATATCACTGTTGTAGAAATGACGAATATCATCAATGCCGTATTTCAGCATGGCGATACGCTCTACGCCCATTCCGAATGCAAACCCACTGTATTTCTCCGGTTCATAGCCGCCCATCTCAAGCACTTTCGGGTGAACCATGCCGCCGCCCAAAATCTCAAGCCAACCTGTCTGTTTACATACCCGGCAGCCACTGCCACCACATTGCACACAAGTCACATCCACTTCAGCACTTGGCTCGGTGAACGGGAAGAAGCTTGGACGGAGGCGAATTTCAGTGTGTGAACCGAACATTTCGCGTACGAATTGCAGCAAGGTGCCTTTCAGATCACTCATGCGAATGTTCTCGCTAATAACCAAACCCTCAACCTGATTGAACTGGAACGAATGCGTCGCATCGTCATCGTCACGACGGTATACTTTACCCGGACAGATGACTTTAACAGGCACTTCTCCTTTCATGCTTTGCATGGTCCGAACCTGAACCGGTGACGTATGCGTACGCATCAGCAGATCTTCTGTTACATAGAAAGAATCCTGCATATCACGTGCCGGGTGGTTCTTCGGCAGATTCAGTGCTTCGAAGTTGTAATAATCCATTTCAACCTCAGGACCTTCCGCTATGCGGTATCCCATACCGATGAAAATATCTTCGATTTCCTGTACCACTTTGGTCAGTGGATGCAGTCCGCCTTGACGTCCGCGACGTCCTGGCAGGGTCACATCAATTTTTTCGGATTGTAGGCGTTTCGTCGTCTCTTCCTTCTGGAACTGCTCCTGCTTGCTGTCAATAACTTCTTCAATAGCACCGCGAACATCATTGGCAACCTGACCGATCACTGGACGTTCCTCTGCACTAAGCGCACCCATTCCGCGCAAAATCTCGGTCAATGCACCCTTTTTCCCCAAATACTTTACACGCAGATCACTCAGCGTCTGTGGATCATTCACGCCAGACAGTTGCTCCAGCGCTTCGATCTTTAATGCCTCCAAACGTTCTTTCATGTGTAAATGCCCCCTTTATGTGGTGTTAAAGCAACAAAAAAAGGCCTTCTCTCCCCTGAAGGGACGAAAAGACCGTGGTACCACCCTTGTTAGACATTCAGTGCTGCCCGGCCCTTCCGGCCTGCAACATGTTTGCCTCACTCTATACGGAATAACGACCGTTAACCGTTACCCCCTACTAACTCCTGCAATGAATTGCAAGATATGGTTCAGGGAACCGCTCCGGAGTGAATTTCAGCAGCCTTGTTCTATAGAAACGCTCTCAATCTACGGCGCTTCCTCCCTGTCCAGAGGCACTGCTTACTTGTCTCCATCATCACGTTTGCATGTCAGATAAACCTTCAAATTTACTGATGATCGTCCATTATTATATGCAAAATCGCTCGAAATAGCAAGCCGTAAAGCCGCATGATCAAATGTTAAGCCAAAAAGTAAAACAGCATAAGCTTCGTCAATCGATTACTTCTGTTTTCGCAGCTCGTGCAGCTGTTTCAAACGACGCTGAATTTCCCGAACCTCGGCAATTTCAGCCGCCCGTTCAATTACATCATCAGGCTTAGTCAACACATCATTGCTCGCGCTGTTCATGGGAGATAACAACTCAGATAAACGCATTTCAAGCCGCAGCCGTTCATCATCTGACTCCCTGACCTCAAGGGCGGACTCTCGCAGTTTGATGGATTGCTCCCAGTCCTCCACTCCGCCTTCATACAGTGTAGCCTTCCCACCGGGTTCTAAATCAAGCAAACGGCTGGCGAGTACTTTGGTCAACATACGGTCATGGGATACGAGTACCAGTGCTCCGGATGCCTGCTTCAATATATTCTCCATCACTTCCTGGGTGTCAATATCCAAATAGTTCGTCGGTTCATCCAACACCAGCACGTTAGCTCCCCCGAAGTACAACCGCAGGAATGCAACTCTGCACTTCTCTCCCATACTCAAATCCCCAATACGCTTGAACACATCATCTCTTGAGAATAAAAAGCATCCGAGAATGGTGCGTGCAGCACTTTGTGTCATGGATGGAAGACTGAGCAAACTGTCCAGAAGCGTCTCTCTTTCCGGTAACCCCTCAAGCTCTTGCGAAAAATAACCGATCTTCAGCTGTGGATGACGTGTCACTTTGCCCTGGGATGGTTCCAGCTCTCCAATCATCAGTTTGAGCAGTGTCGTCTTGCCTGTGCCATTCAGACCACGTACGGCAAGACGATCTCCACGTTCGACTGCAATCCGGAGATTGTGAAGCAATGTCGGGCTTTCCGGATAACAAAAGCTAACGTCTTCCAGTGCAAGAAGCTGGCGGGCAGCCAGTGTATTCACCTGCAGCTCCATGTTCAATTTTGCAGCTTCGCGGGGTTTATCCACGCGTTCCTTCTCCAAGCGCTCCAGTTGCTTTTGCTTGGCATGGTAGCGGGAAATGTTCTTGTTGGCTTTCGCTTTGTAAAAGCTCTGAGTTATTTTCACTTCCACATCGCTTGCTGAATTATGAGCCTGATGAAACCACTGCTGATAATTGCGGATCGTCTCTTCTAGCGCTTTACGTTCCAGCTCCTGCTTGCGATAGGTTGCTTCCTGCTCACGCAATTCCCGTTCCTTATGGCCTTTGTAATCCGTGTAGCCGCCCTTATATTTGGTTAGTGCATCCGGGCTAAACTCGATGACACCCGTTGCGACCTCATCAATAAAGGTCCGATCATGAGAGACAAACAACAATGTTCCAGCATAGGCCGAAAGCCATTCTTCAAGCCAGCGCATACTCTCTTCATCCAGATGATTCGTCGGTTCATCCAAAATCAGAAATTTGGGTTTACTGACCAATAGTCCTGCGAGACGGGCCTTCGTTTTTTGCCCACCACTCAAAGAATGATATGGCCGACTCCAATGTTCCGACGATAACCCCAGACGCCTCAGTACCTTCTCTACCTCAGTCTCCCACATATACCCGTTCAATTGCTCATATTGCTCCATCGCTATCGTATAAGCTTCGAGCAGCCGCTGCTCATCTGCCGCTCCACTGTTGCTCATCCGTTGTTCCAGTAATTCCAGGTCACGTTTTACTTCGTAAATCCGTCCACTTTCCTGCCGGACAGCCTCAAGCACATTCATCTCAGGCTTGATCAAGGAGCCCTGGCGCATGAAACCCCACTCCTGCTGGGGAATGTGTCGTTCGATGCGTCCACCGCCCTCTTCTTCTCCAAGAATGATGCGTAATAAGGTGGTCTTGCCACAACCGTTGCGACCTAGAATGGCGAGCCGCTCCCCTTCATTTATTTCGAGATTCAATCCTGCAAACAACTCATTTCCGTTCCACTCTTTCGATACTTCATGTAGGCGTACCATTGTCATCATGAGGCCTCATCCTTCCTGCAATTCAAAATAAAAAAACCGCTGGCATCAGCCGGCGGTAGGCAATTCAGGATTGGATAAAGCGTCAAAAAACAAGCATAAGATACCCCACGGTATGAACAAAGAACCCTTAAAAGGGTACACACAAGCAAAGCCAGAACAGCCTGCCTGTTTCCATACCTGATCCCATAGCTGAATTTGGACACACGAATCCCCTCATTGCTCAGCCGCTTTTTGGCTGACTGCGTCAATACACTCTCTGCAGTTACTGGGGTTCAATTCATGTGTTTTACTTCATGGGACGTATGGTTACCTCTCATTCATATGTAGTATCAATTTCTCCGTTATTGTACCAGATGATGGGGAAAAAGCAAAGGTTTTGAATTTCAATCTCTCCATTCAATATAACTTTTGGTGAGTTTATTTCAGAAAAAAAAGAAAAACCCTTGTGTCCACAAGGGTTTCGGATGTTGCATTAATTAAGCGGGTGATGGGAATCGAACCCACGCTATTAGCTTGGAAGGCTAAAGTTCTACCATTGAACTACACCCGCGCGAATGACGATCGGGACGACACGATTTGAACATGCGACCCCCTGGTCCCAAACCAGGTGCTCTACCAAGCTGAGCTACGTCCCGTCAAGTTCCGAGGAACATTAACATGAATTTTACAAAATTAATATAACATGATCATCCAATGCTTGCAACTTCTTTTTACCATTTCGCCCCAAACCTTTCGAAATAAAACAAGACAGAAGCGTGTCCACGCCCCTGTCTATCCTTACCCCGTGGGTTTATCCACATCTCTCAAAAACTTTTTTTCAAAATCGGCTGCCTCAATCGGTTTGCTGAAAAAGTACCCTTGAGCCTCATGACAATGCTGATCACGAAGAAACGCAAGCTGGTCCTCATTTTCAACACCCTCAGCCGTCACTTTCAACTGCAGATGATGAGCCATCGACGTAATAGTCGACACAATTGCCGCGTTATTGCTGTCCTCCATCACTTCATTGACAAAGGAACGGTCAATCTTGAGGCGGTCAATCGGCAGATCTTTCAAATAATGCAGTGAACTGTACCCGGTGCCAAAATCATCAATACTGATGTGCACACCAATTTCCTTGATTTTGCGCAACTGCTCAAACGCACGATCCTTGTCAAACGTCATGCTCTCCGTAATCTCGAGCTCAAGCCACACCGGTTCCAAGCCTGTCTCTTTGAGAATGCCGCTGATGTTGTCCAGCAGATGGGAATGCCTGAATTGTCTCATGGACAGGTTAACCGACACACACAGCTTACGGTAACCCGCTTCTTGCCAGCGCTTGTTCTGTGTACAGGCCTCACGCAATACCCATTCTCCAAGCGGCACGATCAGCCCACTCTCCTCAGCAAGAGGAATAAATTCCGCAGGGGATACTGCCCCTCTCAGCGGATGCTGCCAACGCACCAAAGCCTCCATACCCACAATCAACCCACTCGCCAGATTAACCTGCGGCTGATATACAAGATAGAATTGCCCACGATCCAGCGCTTTGCGCAAATCATTCTCAAGCTGCAAACGTTCCTGGGCTTTCATCTGCATCGCATGGGCATATCGGTTTAGCTCTATTCCCTGCTCTTTGGCATTATGCAGCGCCGTATCCGCATTCTGGATGATCTCTTCCGGTGAGTGTCCGTCATGCGGGTATATCGCCATACCAATACCCAGTGTGAGATGATATTCGTTCCCATCTACCGTTACAGGTTTTTCGAACAGTTGCAAGATCGATCTTGTCCGCCGCAACGCCGTATCTGTTGTGCAGAAGTCTGTCATGGTCAGTACGAACTCATCTCTTCCCAGTCCGAACACTTCCTCTCCCGGGAGCGAAGAATGCTTCAAACGCTGTCCAACCTGACGAAGTACACGGTTAGCCGCTTGTTGGCCCAGTGAATCATTAATTGTTTTGAACCGGTTAATATTCAATACCAAGACTCCGACAAGCTGCTCCTCAACCATAGCTGCATTCATCATCACTTTCAGTCGCTGAGAAAGACGACGGCGATTCGGCAGCCCTGTCACATCATCATGATGAGCAATAAAATTCATTTTCGCTTCAGCCACCTGCTGTTTGAGGAAAGGCGTATCCACCACAGACGAATACAGTCCCTTCTGGATGAAGAAATAGCCTAAACAATCGATTAACAGACCTAGCAACAGATTGAGATCATTAATCTTCGTAGCAGAGACAAAGTAACATTCTCCAAAGAAAAAACAGAGGATGGCACAAAGGATGGTAGGCAGATCAGCCTCTTTGCCTTTTTTCCATTGAACAAATAACACAACAGCAGTCACGCCATACAGGATTCCGACCAGAAAATGAATTCGGGTAAACATGCCACCAAGCTCATTGCCCTCCAGTAAGTTCGGCAGCACAGCCCATTCCTGAATTGCCACTGTATACAAAACAATAAAAGTACCTAGAGTTCCACTGAAGATTAAAAATTTGCGTGGTAACGCAATTTCCCTCTCGCTGACTGTATATATGAACAGCAAACCTGCCGCACAAACAAGAGATCCCAGCGACATCATCTTCAACGAGAATTCTGACTCCACCATCGCGCCATTCGGTATTTCTTCGGCAAAAGAAACGATGTGAACCAGTTCAAATAAACCAATTAATAAAAACAGCGTAGTCATAAGGACCCTTCGGAGGGTCAGTCGTTGAGTCTGAAACAACCAGCTTTGATTATAAATGCCGATACAGGCCGCTGCCGCAGCGAATCCACCCAAGAGTGTCAAAACCGGATAACCGGATATGATCAGATCAGAGCTTGCAGAGGAACGATACCATTGACTTGCGAGGAAACACAATAAGCCGCCTATCGCGACCCAACCTATTTTTCTCTGATCTTGCTGATTAGCCTTCATGCCGTGTTTTTTCCTTCCCGGGATCACCTATCCTGAAATAACCTTAACGATATAAATCTACATTGTTACAATATTCGACATTTTTATATCTACCAACGTTCAATTCACATGCGAATACATGCTATCTGGTACATAATAACATTTATTTCCGCAGACGTGAACAAAAAAATAAGCACTCCTAGGAATATTTATTCATAGATATGTAGAAAAACAAGGCAATAAGAACTAAAAAAACATGAACTCTCCATTGGAGTCCATGTTTTTTTAATTTGCAACTGTATTTTAGACTAATTTTCGCCTATGTGCACCATTCGACTTAAAACGCTAATGCGCTAAAGTTATAGACGTAGTAGATTCATTTCTTGTTGACTTAAAGTCAATTTCAAGAATTATGCAACAAACTTATTTATCAAAATTCACTTCTGGTGTCGTCAATTTATCAAAGAAATCAACAACCTTATCTTTATCTTCCGACGAACGCAGTGCCATCGCCGAGCGAGGATGCTCGTCCAATGTACCTGTAATCATATAAGGCAAAATGTAACCCCACTCTTCTTTTTCACGGAGAGGGACCATCAATTGCTCCAATACACCAAGTACGGGACGCAGATTGTATTTCGTGCCTTTCAAATGAGCAACAAGCAGTTCAGTCGGACAGTTCCCTGCAGCACGTCCCATACCGTATACGGAAGCATCCAGCAGTTCAACGCCAAGCTCAGCTGCTACCAACGAGTTCGAGAACGCCAGTTGCATGTTATTGTGCGTGTGAACGCCAAGACGTTTGTTCGGCAGATGCGTCTTGAACTTCTCCACCAGATATTTCACATCGTTATGATCCAGGCTTCCATAGGAGTCTACTATGTATACAACATCCACAGCACTTTCCTTGATCAGTTCAAATGCTTCCAGCAGTTCATTTTCCATAACATTAGACAATGCCATAATGTTCAGCGTTGTTTCATATCCACGATCGTGGAACGTTTGAACCAGAGCAAGTGCCTTGTCTACATCTTTGCTGTAGCAGGCTACACGGATCAGATCCAGCATGCTTTCGCTGCGCGGCAGAATGTCATTCTCGTCCACACGTCCAACGTCAACGAGTGCAGACAATTTGGTATTTCCTTTTTGCGGAATTACCTTGCGCAGGAAATCATCATTCAGAAAACGCCATGGTCCAGCTTCCTCTGCACCTTTCAAGAGCTTCGGTGAGTTTTTGTATCCAATTTCCATATAATCAACGCCGGCTTCATTCAATCCAGCATAGAGCTGTTGAACAAAGTCCACGCTAAAGTCCCAATTATTTACCAATCCGCCATCGCGAATTGTACAATCTACTATTTTGCAATGATTTGTCTTCATTAATGTCTGCTCCTTTTCTGACCAACTTGTGTATTCCTCTCATGATACTTGAACGTAACAAGAAAAGTAAAGGGATTCCCGACTTATTTACTTCGATAAGATTTCCATATCCGATCAATCTCACTCATCTCGGAATCGTCTGGAGCTTTCTTCCCATAGCGCACAGCGTTATAGGTATCTGGTAGCATCGCAGAGAGCTTCTGATCATCTTCTCTGGCTCCGTGCTGAACAATCGTCTCCGCAGCCTGCAATGGCGTATGTGCTCCCTGTATATCCACGCCCCGGTGTGCAGCTCTGTCAATCCACTTTCGATAATAATATCGAACACGTTCAGCTTCCTGTGAGGGCAGCGACTCCTTCTTGCGGAACCAGGATTTACGCGTTTTTGCAGGCGCCTCTAACGTTTCGCTAATGTCCACATACTCCGTCCGGGGTTCTACCTTCTTCTGACCGGGCTGCAGTAGGCCTTTGAAACGCTCCATAAGTTTGTTTATCGCCTTCTGTCCCAAACGTAGGATAAGCCACAAGATCACAACTGCGACAGCCCCCATGACTACCCAGCCCAGGATATCCCAGAAAACAGAGGGCTCCCCTGCCGGTTCCATCCCTTCTGGCATCATTGGCGGTTCATTTGGAGCTGTAGGCGTAATAGATGGCTCCTGATTAGGGCTCGAGCCTATTAAACCTCTGATCCATGCAAGCAGACGGTCACGCAGTGGACCTAGCCAGGCAACAAGACTGGGAAAAGCGCCGATTCCTGCAATCACAATCAGCATCCATACCAGACGCTGGTGATTGGCCCGGGCAAACTCACGTAACACGATCCGTTTTGAGCCATCATTTAATATCGCCCGATCCAGCTGCACACTGTATTGGCCTACCAACCAGCCAACAAAACTGATTACTCCCGCTGCATATATGGTTCCGGTGTAAGCCCGAAGAGGTTGCATAAATTCCATTCCATTGGCCGCCCCACTAAGCACAATTGCACTGACTACACCCCAAATCTGCAAGCGCCAAATCAAAATCGAGCGGAAGACAGGTTGAAAATTTATCCCAATATAGGCTGAAATAACACCCCATACCACTGCCGTCAGCAAATCAGGTAAAGGAAACGCCCACACTAGTGCTATAAGCAATGAGACCAACAGCCCCATAAGCAACGCTGCTCCCCATCGAATAAATGTGTTTTTTTCGCTCAGGGTTGGTAATCTATGCTGTACCCACTGACCTAACCAGCCAGTAATAACAAAGATAGCCATTAATGTGTAAGGGAAACGTCCCGTTGCATAGAGGGAAGTCAGCGTTAAAAGCGGATAGAAATATACCCCAATCAACAGAACGGCCGATATGGATAAAAACACTCTTTCCTTTTTACGGTTGCTTATGGACTCATTCATGCACTCACCGCCTTGGAATCGCTTTTCCCGCCCTCTACCGGAAGTATAGTCACACGGTGGCCTTGCTCATGCAAACGCGCAATTTCATGTTCCATGGCTGGAGATACATAGGACGTAATTAAGAGATAACTGCGAACCTGCTGAGCCTCATCATTCCGTTCAACTTCATCACTCAGGAACTGCTCCATGGGAACCATGCATTTAAGCTCCGTCTCTGCCATAGCTTCCAGCAGCATTTCCAGATGAGGACTGCCGTAATCCGGCTCAATCCGCAATGGATCGCGCCCTCCACTCACACGATAGCCATTATGAGCAAACCCTGCGGGTAACCCTCTTCCAATCGCATCTACCGCTGCTGTTGCTGCATAACGGAGTGCCCGTTCGATCATCTCCGGGCGGGTAACGACACTCCACATGTCTGCTGACTCCTGAATGTTAACCACAATCCACGATTGAGGGTCCGCAGTCCATCCCTGCTTATAGACCTGCAATTCTCCTGTGCGTGCACTCGCTTTCCAATGAATACGGTTCATCGGATCACCCGCACCATACGGTCGTACCCCAAGAATCAGAAAGGGATCTTCAACAATCCATCGGGATACCTCAACCTCACCGTGCCATACCTGATAGATCGCAGGCAGATCCTCCGCATGAACAAGTGAAGGATATACGACCATCGACAGATGAACGGGAATTGGCTTCGAGGTACGCCAAAGGCCGAACAGATCCCCTCCGGTCATAGTTACGCTGTTTAACGTGTAGATCCCACGTCTACTGCATACAAAAGGATGCTTGCGCGTAATACGGGTAAACGGTTTCAAAGTAAAGATACTTTTATGATTCTGATAAATGTCTCCCTGACTGATATCCATGCCTGAGCCGGAACGGAATACAAATGAAACTGGCATCATAGCTTCAAGTCTGAGCCATGGAACCGATACTCGTTTTTCATTCGCGATCGTCTCAACCATCTCCAGCTCATCCCCGGCGTAACAACGCATTTTGCTGAATTGTCTGGTGTACTTCAGCTTGCGTAAAGCCGGACGGCCGAACCATATGCCATGTACTCCGATAACAATGCCTCCAACAACGACAAGCCATAGTAATGCCATATGTTATCGCCCGCTGCCTGTGGCAAGATTCTCCGTCGGCACTTCAGTCTGACTCAGAAGTTCCTGAATAATACGTTCCGCTAATCCCTCTTGTTGTCTCACTCGGTTGCGGAATACAAGCCGATGGGCTAACACGGGCTCCGCCAATAATTTAATATCATCAGGGAGAACGAAGTCTCTGCCATGTAAAGCAGCCCAGGCCTGACTTGCCTTGAGCAACGCCTGTGCTCCTCGTGGACTTACGCCCAGTGAAAGCTCGGGATGCTGCCTAGTCGCTTCTGTCAGACGGATAATATATCGCAAAAGATCTTCGTCGATTTGGACCGATGTATACGTGCTCTGTGCCTCAAGCAGTTGCTCGCGACTAATGATAGCCGACAGATCGGCAACAGATCGGCTCGCTACCGTACGTCTCAGAATTTCTACACTTTCTTCACTACTTGGATAGCCCATTCGGATCTTCATCATGAAACGATCCATCTGTGCCTCGGGTAACGGAAAAGTCCCCTGGTTATCTACCGGGTTTTGTGTGGCAATGACGATAAACGGTCGTTCCAGCTGTCTGGTCGAACCATCAATACTAATTTGCCGTTCTTCCATGCACTCCAGCAAACTGGACTGGGTACGCGGTGTAGCCCGGTTAATCTCATCTGCCAGCACCAGGTTGGCAAACAGGGGGCCAGGTCTGAATTCAAAGTCACCTTCTTTTTGATTGAAAAAGTGAATTCCCGTCAAGTCGGATGGCAACAGATCCGGTGTGAACTGAATACGCTGGAAGGTGCAATCCAGTGAAGAGGCTACTGATTTGGCCAACATGGTTTTCCCCGTACCAGGTACGTCCTCCAGCAGGACATGTCCAGAAGCAATGATAGCTGTCATCACAAGCTCTATCGTATGGTCTTTGCCCACAATGATCTTCCCTACATGGTCCATTAGCTGTTTGTTCATTTGTTCCATTCCCTGGATATTCATAATTGGTTCTTCCTCCCGTAAATTGAACTATGTATTCGCATTCATTCCTAACTATAACCCTAATCGTCCCAACAAAAAACAACAGGAATCGGCGGGTTAGCCAATTCCTGTTCGCATAACTCTGTTTTCACACCAAAGGAAGCATAATGATGAACCGGGTGCCTTCCCCTTTTTTGCTATCCACAGAGATGTTGCCTCCGTGATTTTTGATAATGCGGTAACTCACGGAAAGTCCCAGCCCTGTTCCGCTCTCCTTGGTGGTGAAAAACGGGTCAAACAGGCGTACTAGGGTGTTGTGGTCCATCCCCTGTCCATTATCAGCAATGGAGATCTGTACATACTTACCCTCGGTTCCCGTAGAGATCTGAATCAAGCCAGTATGCTCTTCGCCCACATCCTCGATGGCATCCATTGCGTTTTTAACCATATTCAAAATGACCTGCTTAATCTGTTTGACATCAATGGACACATTTAACGGGACTTCTGCTTCATCCAGGGTGATCTCGCACCCCTTCATTAATCCTTCGCTTTCTGTCAGCAAGACCACCTCTTTGAGCAAAGAGTTAACAGACATAATGGTCTTCTGAGGAGCTGACGGTTTCGAGGAATTCAGAAATTCGTAGATAATGTCGTTCGCCCTGTCAATCTCCGTTAGAATGATTCGAGCGTACTCGTCTTTCCCCAATTGCAGCAAATGAGGACGAAGCAACTGGATAAATCCGCGGATAGCCGTCAAAGGATTGCGAATCTCATGGGCAATCGATGCCGAAATCCGCCCCAGCATTGCAAGTTTGTCATTCTGATAAGCGGTCTGCTCAATCTGTTTATAATCGGAAACATCCTTCACACTGAAGAGGAAGTCCCCATCCATCTGATCCCCGTACGTTACTGTAACCAGCCAATGCCTGCCATACTCGTCAATCAATTCATGATAGCGCTTACGGTGAAAGATAGTTTCCCGATAGATCCGTAAAATTTTCTTTTTCTTGAATCGGCTCATCTGTGGATGATGCAGCATTTGCATCAGGGTGCAGCCGCTCAATAGACTCCTAGGAAGCTCCAACAATTTTGCCATTTGAACGTTAATAAACGTCAATACACCGTTACTGTCAAACAACATTATACCGCTATCCAGATGCTCCAGGACATTCTCATATTTGTTGTTATCCAGATGTACAGGCGGGAATCCATTCGTTGGCCGAGGCACTGTATCCTGAAATTCACTAATCATGTCAGGTTCCTCCTTTTCACGTAAATGATAAACTTGCCATTCGGACATCATATCATCACAGAAACAGGAAGGGCCGATTTTATTTTTCATTACCGGTGCCCTTTCATTAGGGGGCTGAGCCGAAAATATGGATGGCATGTCCGGAACCCAAGCTGGTCTATTCCGGGTAACCAAGAGTCGATCCGGAAAACATGATACGTCTGTTCCATTCTAACCTTCTCCTATTCCCAAACACGAACATTTTTTGCTCCGCCTCGTTTGCAAGTCTGTTTTTATCATAGACAAGTTTATAGAAGAGAGTCAATCGGAGAAAGTGTCGAATGGAAATTATTTTAAGAAAAACCGTGAATTAGTTTCTATATACAACAAAAACGAAGCTTATTCGCTTGATTAGCGAATAAGCTTCGTTTGTATAATTTAAATTTTAAATAATTAAATTCAATCTATAGTCCACTCTTGTTATGCTGAATTTTGAGTCTGCGCTGACTCATGACGGCTAAGCGACGCTTGAGTTCACTTTCCCACTTCTCATCCTTCATTTCCTTGGCAAGACGAAGTAGATCCAGAGACATGTCGATCTGACGCTGCACAATGACCATAGCATCCTCGCTTTCACGATTCACGCAATTTTCAAAAATCGCATCTTCATCTTCCGTCACGTAATCTTGAAAATCAATCTCCGACGCACCATCTCCATGCGCATATTCAGCCAAAATTTCATATTCATTTTCCACTTTATAATGCACTTCTACCCGGTGACACACCGGACAAAACAGCAGGGGAACATTATGAACCTGGGTGCGGTAATGCTTCAGCGTGCCCTTTGTTCCCACCATACTTGCCCCACAACAGTAACTCATTTTTGTTCACCCTCCTTATAACGTGCCGAGACTTTTTAGTAGATAGCAGTCCCGTACACTTCAAGCACTTCCGAAAAAGGAATAGTTCCATCAGTGTATCACATTCATGTACAAATTATAAATGCAGAGCACCGGAATATTTACCGGGTTTCCATACCCTATTCGCCTTAAGGCCCTTCGATTCCTCTTTCCAGAGATAAAATGAAGGCTTTCTTCTATTACATCATTACCACGTTTACGTCCCTGTTTAAACACTTTTCTTCCTTTAGGCACTATATTCTCGCAAAAGGGTGCAAAAAGCCCTCAATCCCATGAGGGATGAGGGCTTGAACAATAAACGTTCAAGTTCAATCAGGCTTACAGATTGCTGTCGCCTGGTTTCCAGTTCATTGCACACAATCCACCGGATTGCAGAGCTTGCAGTACACGAAGTGTTTCTTCAACACTACGGCCTACATCATTGTGGTTAACCACTTGGTATTTCAATTCGCCTTCTGGATCGATGATGAACAAGCCGCGCAGTGCAACGCCTTCTTCTTCGATCAGAATGCCATAATCTTTAGCAACTTGTTTCGTGATGTCGGAAGCAAGTGGGAAGTTCAATTGACCAAGACCATTGCTGTCTTTAGGTGTGTTGATCCAAGCTTTGTGGCTGTGTACGGAGTCAACGCTCACGCCAAGAACTTCAGTATCCAAAGCTTTGAATTGCTCAGCAGCATCACTCAAAGCTGTAATTTCAGTTGGGCACACAAAAGTGAAATCCAAAGGATAAAAGAAAAATACGAGCCATTTGCCACGATAATCGGACAGTTTTACGGAACCAAAGTCTTGTCCATCTCCCGATACTGTTTCCATTGCAAAATCCGGTGCGGGTCTACCAACCAAACGTTCTGCCATAACTAACAATTCCTCCTTTGGGATTATGTAAGCACTCGAGTTGAATGCTCATCATCAAGAAAAACGAGAACGCTTTTCCTGTAATTAAAATGGGTTTGTTACTTGATAACAAGTACAAGTAAAATGTTATCATCCGGACTTCTCAAAGTCAAGATTATAATCGTTGTTTTTTTATAATAATTATAAATAAGGATTTTTCGTGGCAAAAATCATAAAGGAACAGCCCTCTGCAATTCCGGATCGGAGCAAAGAGCTGTTCTGTTTTTACTATTATTAAGCTTGTTTCTGGATTGCTGCGACGATCAGATCGCCCATTTCCGTCGTGCTGATCGCTTTGCTCTTGTCTACAGCGATATCGCTTGTACGATGTCCCGCATTCAGCACATCAGACACAGCTGCTTCAATTGCATCAGCACCTTCCGCATAACCAAAGGTTGTACGGAACATCAATGCCAGCGAAAGGATCGTTGCGATCGGGTTCGCCAGTCCTTGACCTGCGATATCCGGTGCGGAACCGTGTACTGGCTCATACAGACCAAAGCTTCCTTCACCCAGTGATGCAGATGCCAGCATGCCGATCGAACCTGTCAGCATCGCTGCTTCATCACTAAGGATATCTCCGAACATATTTTCAGTCACGATCACGTCAAAGCTGGATGGACGACGCAGCAACTGCATTGCACAGTTGTCTACAAGTACATGTTCCACTTCTACATCCGGATATTCCGGTGCTACACGATTAACAACTTCTCTCCAAAGACGGGAAGTTTCCAGCACGTTGGCTTTATCTACTGAAGCCAGTCTTTTGCTACGACCTTGGGCAATTACAAACGCCTGACGAACGATGCGCTCCACTTCGGTTACATTATATACGCATGTATCCACTGCTTCTTCGCCTTGTGCACCTTCACGTCTGAATTTTTCACCAAAGTAGATTCCACCAGTCAGCTCACGCACGACCATCAAATCCGTACCTTCCAGCACTTCCGGTTTCAAGGTGGAAGCATCCTTCAAGCAATCAAATACTACTGCCGGACGCAGGTTTGAGAACAGTCCGAGTGCTTTGCGAATGCCCAGCAAGCCTGTTTCCGGACGCAATTCCTTGCTGTTGTTGTCCCATTTCGGACCACCAACGGCTCCGAGCAGCACAGCATCTGCACTCTTACATACTGTCAGTGTTTCTTCAGGAAGCGGTGTACCTTTCTCATCAATAGCAATTCCACCAAACAGCGCATGCTCTGTTTCAAAACGGTATCCGAACACTTCCTCTGTACGTTTGAGAACTTTCTCTGCCTCTGCTACGACTTCAGGACCAATTCCGTCACCTGCGATAACTGCAATTTTTTTCACGTCTGCCATGGGTTGTCCACTCCTTATATCCATTCATTCGGTTTTTCACTTCAATAATTAACGTGTCATTTTTAACTCTCTCCTTTGTATCATATTCAGAGGTCATTTGACCAAGATATACAATCTATGACTTTAATAGTTTTTACCTATAAGCGGTTTAGGATTGGTTGTTCTGTACCTCTGACTGAGTTAAAATAAAGCCTGAAGACAAATTCAGGTAACTCAGGAGGGATTGCAATCATGCAATACACGTACTTGGGAAAATCAGGTCTTAAAGTCAGCCGGATCTGTCTCGGCACGATGAACTTTGGTCCTGCTACAGACGAAAAAGAGGCATTTCGTATCATGGATGCGGCACTCGATGCTGGTGTGAACTTTTTTGATACCGCTAACATTTACGGCTGGGGCGAGAATTCAGGTCTCACCGAAGAGATCATTGGGCGCTGGTTTAAACAAGGCGGCGGCAGACGAGAAAAAGTTGTACTTGCGACCAAAGTTTATGGCTCCATGCACGACGATACAGACGGTCCAAACAACGATGCAGGTCTCTCCGCCTACAAAATCAGACGCCATCTGGAAGGTTCCCTCCGCCGCCTGCAAACTGATCATGTTGAACTGTACCAGATGCACCACGTTGATCCCGCCATCTCATGGGACGAGCTTTGGGGCGCGTTTGAGAACGCTGTTCATCAAGGCAAAATTGGTTATGTAGGTTCAAGCAACTTTGCTGGTTGGCAGATTGCCGTTGCCCAAAGCGAAGCCAAAAATCGCCATTTCCTCGGTCTTGTTTCCGAGCAGCATAAATACAGTCTTAACTGCCGTTTGCCTGAGTTGGAAGTATTGCCCGCAGCGAAAGAACTGGGCCTTGGCGTTATTCCATGGAGTCCGCTTGACGGTGGGTTACTTGGACGCAATGCGCTCCAGAAGCTGGAAGGCACACGCAGTGGTGGCATTGCTGAGCGAATTGAGTCCCATCAAACTCAGCTTGAACAATTCGCAGCAATTTGCCGCGAACTGGGCGAACCTCAGGATACCATAGCTTTGGCTTGGGTTGCCGCTAATCCAGCAGTTACTGCACCCATTATTGGGCCGCGTACGCTGGAGCAATTTGAAACTGCGCTCAAATGTTTGGATGTACCTTTGGATGAAGCGGTCCTCAAACGTTTGGATGAAATCTTCCCGGGTCCTGGAGGACAAGCTCCGAACGCATATGCTTGGTAAAAGCTTATCAGCATAACTAAATACGTCCGTCTTTTCATTTCAATGAAAATGCTCTAAATAAAAATACAATTATTCGATACGTAACAACAAAAAAGTCTGACCTTCAAATGTTGAGGGTCAGACTTTTTATGTACCTCACTGAACTACAATACTTAGGGCTGGGAACTCCATCTTAGCTTCTCCACCCAGACGAATTCCAGTCCAATGAAGGGCTTTGCTTGCTGCAAATTTGTGTTACAGGTTCACATTAACGCGATCCGTATAGGTCTTGCGTTTCTCAATCAACTTGTTCAATCCATCGACATAAGCACGTGCACTGGCACCCAGAATATCGGTACTTACGCCGCGTCCTTGTACAGAAATTTGATTTTGAGTAAGTACGACGTGTACCTCACCCAATGCATCCTTACCATGCGTAACGGATTTGATCGAGTAGTCGGATAGCGTTACCTCTTCCCCGCTCACTTGGTCAATCGCATTATAGATCGCATCTACCGATCCATTTCCTTCTGCTTGTTGTTCCACCGTATCACCATCAAGTGTAGAAATACGAACTTTAGCCGTTGGAGTGGATTCATCACCATACGTCACGAAGATGGATTCCAGTTTAAACACCTCAGGTGCATCCTGCAATTTCTCTTCGATGACCGCCAGCAAATCCTCATCCGTCACTTCTTTTTTCTTATCAGCCAGATCTTTAAATTGGGCAAAAGCACGGTTCAAGGCTTCATCTTCCAGTTCATAACCGAGCTCAATCAAGCGCTCACGGAAAGCATGACGTCCCGAGTGTTTACCCAATACGAGCTTGCTTTCCTTCAGACCAATGGTCTCTGGCGTCATAATTTCGTAGGTTGTTTTCTCCTTCAGCATGCCATCCTGGTGAATTCCAGATTCGTGTGCAAACGCATTCGCACCAACAATCGCTTTATTCCCAGGTACAACCATCCCCGTCAAACGGCTCACAAGACGGCTGGTCCGAGCAATTTCAGAAAGTTGCAGCGAAGTTTTCGCCTGGAAAAATTCCTGACGTGTCTCCAATGCCATGGCAATCTCTTCAATCGCGGTATTACCTGCACGTTCACCGATGCCGTTAATGGTGCCCTCAATTTGATCGGCTCCATTCAGAATGGCTGCAAGTGTGTTGGCAGTTGCCATTCCCAGGTCATTATGACAGTGTGCACTCAGCTGCACCTTATCAATATTGTGTACGTTTTCCTTGAGATGTTTGAAAATATTTCCGTATTCATATGGGCTCAAATAGCCCACCGTATCCGGGATATTTACAACAGCTGCGCCTTCTTCCACAGCCATATTTACCATCTCAACGAGGAAATCATACTCGGTCCGACCTGCATCCTCCAACGAGAATTCGAGCTTCGAAAAAGTTTTCTTCGCATAACGAATGGCGGAACGAGCTGTATCGAGAACCTGGGCTCTGTCCATGCGCAATTTATGCTGACGGTGAATAGGTGAAGTTGCCAAAAAGATATGGATACACGGGTCTTGAGCGCCCTCCAATGCCTCTTTCACCGCGTCGATATCCTGCTCTCTGGAGCGGGACAAGCCAATGACCGTAACATTTTTGACCGCTTTGGCTACTGCATTAACTGCCGCCAAATCGCCTGGAGAGGCCGCGGGGAAACCGGCTTCCATCCGGTCAATACCCAGCCGCTCGAGCTGGTGCGCAATTTCCACCTTTTCACGAGTATTCAGATTGACCCCCGGGGATTGTTCTCCATCACGCAGCGTTGTGTCAAATACATAGATTTTACGCACGCCTCGCACCTCCTAGACTTGTATTTTATGTTCCTCTAAACCAGTAATAGCGGCACACGCATATGCACGGCCGCTATTCCCGGTTAAAGCTGTAAGTTTACTAGATTACCTTAAAACGAATACTTACTTCTTGATCCAGTGCATCATCTCACGCAATTGTCCGCCAACCACTTCGATTGGGTGTTCAGCTTCGTTGCGACGAGTTGCTGTCAGGAATGCACGACCGGATTGGTTTTCCAGGATGAAGTCACGTGCAAATTTACCTTGTTGGATATCTGTCAGGACTTCTTTCATTGCTTTCTTCGTATCTTCAGTTACCACGCGAGGTCCAGTTACATAGTCACCGTACTCAGCTGTGTTACTGATGGAATCACGCATGCTTGCAAGTCCACCTTCATACATCAGGTCAACGATCAATTTCAATTCGTGCAGACACTCGAAATATGCCATTTCAGGAGCGTAACCCGCTTCTGTCAATGTTTCGAATCCAGCTTTTACCAGGGCGCTTACACCGCCACACAGAACAGCTTGCTCACCGAACAGGTCTGTTTCTGTTTCTTCACGGAAGGAAGTTTCGATAACCCCTGCACGCGTGCAACCGATACCTTTAGCATAAGCCAAACCGATATCTTTTGCTTTACCTGTTGCATCTTGCTCAATTGCGATCAGGCCCGGTACACCGAATCCTTCCACGTAGGTACGACGTACCATGTGGCCAGGGGACTTAGGAGCTACCAGCAATACATCGCTGTCTTTTGGAGCAACGATTTGACCGAAATGAACGTTGAAACCGTGGGAGAAGAGCAATGCAGCGCCTTTTTTCAGGTTTGGTTCGATTTCGTTTTTGTATACAGAAGCTTGTGTTTCGTCAGGCAGCAAAATTTGAACTACGTCTGCACGGCTAGTTGCTTCAGCCGGGGACAGAACTTCAAATCCGTCATTTTTTGCAGTGTCAAAAGATTTACCTTCACGAAGTCCGATGACTACGTTCAATCCACTGTCACGCAGGTTTTGAGCTTGGGCATGGCCCTGGCTACCGTAACCGATGACCGCAATCGTTTTTCCTTTCAATACGCTAAGCTCTGCATCCTGTTCATAATAAGTAGTTACTGGCATGTTTATAAGTCCTCCTTTGTATTGTAAAGAACCCTTCATTAATGAGCGGGTGTCTCAAGGGACCGGCACGCTTTTCCTGCTTTAGCGTCTCTGGTCTGCTCCGATCCGTTCAGACACCCGCCCGTTAATGCGGGTGTGTGGCTATATTGTCAAGCGTTACATCACTAAAATGTTAAATTGCAACTTATGCGGGACTGGCACCTTATCTAAGATTAACGATATTTCTCAGCTTAATGCTGCTAACATACCTTTGTCGTTCCGTTGATAAGCATCAGACCATGCTTTTATTTCAATATGACTGTTTAAACGTTGCCTCGTACCAATGCAGTTACACCTGTACGTGACAGTTCACGAATACCGTATGGTTTAAGCAATTCAATCATCGCATCAATTTTTTCTGTATCCCCGACCACCTGGACAATCAGGCTGCCTGGACCAACATCTACAACAGATGCGCGGAATGTTTCCACCACACCCAGAATTTCTGGACGCTCGGATGGCTCTGCCTTGACCTTGATCAATGCAAGTTCACGAGCAACCATCGGTTTCAGACTGAAATCAACTACTTTGATGACATCGATGATTTTGTACAGTTGCTTTTCAATCTGTTCCAGCGTTTTGTCATCACCGATCGTCACAATGACCATCCGGGACAAACCCGGTTCCTCGGATTGACCTACCGTAATGCTCTCAATGTTGAACCCCCGTCGACCGAACAACCCTGATACCCGCTGCAGGACGCCAGGCTGATCGTTGACCAATATCGAAATCGTATGTCTTATCATTCCTCAGCATCCCCCATCAGCATTTGATCGATTGTCGCTCCTTGCGGAACCATTGGATATACATTTTCTTCCTTACGTACTACGAACTCAACAACGACTGGTCCTGGTGTATCCAGGGCTTCTTGCCAAGCACGCTCGGCTTCTTCCTTGTTGGTTGCACGCAATCCTTTTACACCATAAGCTTCAGCAAGTTTCACAAAATCAGGGCTGCCTGCCAAGTCGATATGACTGTATCGGTTCTCGTAGATAATTTCTTGCCACTGACGTACCATTCCAAGCACCTGATTGTTGATAATAACAATTTTCACCGGGATGTTGTTAATGGCACAAATTGCGAGTTCTTGAGAACACATCTGCATGCCGCCGTCACCGTTGATGGAAATAACGAGTCTGTCCGGATTGGCCATTTGAGCACCAATTGCAGAAGGGAATCCAAAACCCATCGTTCCCAGACCACCGGAGGTTACCCATGAACGCGGTTGGTTGAATTTGTAATACTGAGCTGCCCACATTTGATGCTGTCCAACGTCCGTCGTCACGATGGCCTCACCTTTGGTTGTATCATTCAGCATTTCCACAACCCACTGCGGTTTTAATACTTCATCTGAATCTGTGTAGCTATAAGGTTTCTCTTGTTTCCATTGTTTGATCTGATCTCTCCAAGCATCCGCACGTTCAGCACGTTGAACCTCTTTGTTCGCTATTTCGAGAACCGTTTTCACATCACCAACGATTGGAATGTCAGTTGCGATGTTTTTGCCAATTTCAGCCGGATCAATATCAATGTGCACAATTTTGGCATGTGGAGCGAATCCGTCCAGCTTGCCTGTTACCCTGTCATCGAAGCGTGCGCCGATGTTGATGAGCAAATCCGATTTTTGAATCGCCTGATTGGAAGTGTATGTTCCGTGCATACCCGGCATACCCGTCCATAACTCATGACCGCTTGGGAATGCGCCTAGACCAAGGAGAGTAGTCGTAATTGGAATGCCTGTCTTCTCAACAAACTCGAACAGTTCTTCATGTCCTCCCGAGTATACCACACCGCCACCAGCCAGAATCATTGGGCGTTCTGCTTCCTGAATCGCCTGAGCCAGACGATCAACCTGAAGTTTGTTCGGTACTGTCCGTGGGTTGTACCCTCTCAATGTAACAGGTTCAGTCACCGGTTCAAACAACGTTTTGTTTGCCGATACATCCTTGGGAATGTCGATCAATACGGGACCTTTACGACCTGTATTCGCAATATGGAATGCCTCATGAATGACACGTGGCAGATCTTCTACGTCTTTTACCAGGTAACTGTGTTTGGTGATTGGCATTGTGATTCCGGTAATGTCCGCTTCCTGGAAAGCATCTGAGCCGATCAGACTGGAAATTACATTTCCCGTAATGACTACGAGTGGTACGGAATCCATATACGCTGTTGCAATACCCGTAACCAGATTTGTTGCTCCTGGTCCGGAGGTAGCGATACAGACACCCACTTTTCCACTTGCCCGTGCATATCCGTCAGCAGCATGAATGGCGCCTTGTTCGTGACGGGTTAACACGTGCTTGAAATCCTCGAAACCATACATCGCGTCGTAAATGTACAACACTGCGCCGCCCGGGTAACCAAAAACGCACTCTACACCTTCCAGCAACAAGCTTCTCAGCAGAATTTCGGAACCGCTAATGACCTCCGGCTTCATCCATTTTTCACGTAATTCATCTGTCGATCGTACTTCTGGAATTTGAGCTCCCATCAGTCATCCTCCTCTCGGAATTTACATCATTCTGACATTTAAAGTTACAAAAAAAACCTTCCATCCCTGCAAACAAGTTTATGCTTGCGAGGGACGAAAGGTTGTTGCTTCCGTGGTACCACCCAACTTTGTCCGAAATTTCGCAATAACGGACCTTACCAGGTACAAAAAACGATAGATCAAACGGATATACCCGTTCTCCATACCTGTTGTCTGTAACGCAGACATACGATTTTCCCTAATACGCGAGTGGAGTGACATCCAATGCTTTTCAGGAAAACAGCTCCGAGGTGAGCTCGTATATAAGGGATAATGGTGGTGGTTTCAGCAATTCCAGCCACTCTCTGAGCAAAAGAGCCCTTAAAACTTCGTCCTCTTCATAGCCGATGAAATATTCTCGTTAAATGTTAGGAACATTATATGATTCCTCCAACCGATAAGTCAATACCCCTTTTGTATAAAAATTCAGAACGTCTCTAATGTTTCAACCTCCATCTTTAACGTTACCCCAATCCCCACGCTTCATTCAGTCACCTTTCAACTTGCCTCAGGCATAGGATATACGAGCAGCACGACTGGTCCTGAAAGGAGGCTTCCGATGGTGATTCGGCAACGTAAATCCAAGCTGGATGATGCCGCCATAATGAGGCTGATTGACTCTCAACTTGTTCCTCTATCTCATATGAGTGAAAGTGAAATCAATAAAATACGCAAAGAAATACCCCTGCGAATGAACAGGGGCATGACCTTTGTTGTCTCATCAAGTCCTGACAACGAAGCTGTCGCTTTCATCCATTTTCTCATGCACGGCGAACTGCTGTATGTGGATATGATGGCTGTTTCCACAAAAGAACAGCGAAAGAGATACGGTCAGACTTTGCTGCTCAAAGCGGAAAACTTTGCGGCATCTCGAGGTTGCAAAAGATCCAAAGTGATGGTTGACGAAGGCAATACAAAAGGACTTCGATTTTACCAAAAAAATGGATATAGTACAATTCGATACATTATGTTAAGCCGCTGTTACGAGTTGGAAAAAACATTATAAATCGGTCTAAAAAAAGCCTGGTGGCCGCGGTCCATAGGGTCCATATCCAGGTCCTGGTCCATATCCACCACCATATCCCGGTCCATACCCTGGGCCTGGTTTTGGTCCCGGGCCAAATCCCGGACCAGCACCTGGACCAAAACCGAATCCAGCGCCAGCGCCGTAAGCATAAGGCAGCGTACCGATGGCGAGCAGATCAAATAATACCAATGGCAAAATGGCTTTGGTACGTACTTTTTTGCCAACTGTACGTTTTAGCACCAATTTATTGCCCGATACTTTCAACAGTCTTCCCGTCACCCGAGTACCGTCTTTTTTGATTGCGACAATATTTTTGCCTATTAATTTCAACGCTTCTTCACGCGTAACTTGTTGTTTCATACTTTCCCCTCCTCCTCGGATCGTTCAAAACAGTGTATTCGTCCAGAGCCGACTTCGCCTGTTTCTTTGTCCCTAAATGAAAATATGGGTGTCATTCTCTATAAAAATTAAGCAAGCTGGTAATCTGATATTTTTCTTTGAAAAACAAAAAAAGGTCCGCACGAGGCGAACCTTTTTTTAAGTAAAGCATTATGTGGGAAAACATCATTTCTGTCGTTACCTTTTCCCCGGATCATATGGTTCACCGAGTGCTGACGGAGCAGAAGAACGTCCAACAGCCGCAACGAGCACGATGATGGTGAGCAGGTAAGGCAGCATATAAATAATTTCCTGGGGAATACTTTGAGACCATTCGAACAACTGTACATAGTTCCGGATAGCTTGCGAGAAACCAAAGAACACAGCCGCCCCAAAGGCACCAATCGGATTCCACTTACCAAAGATCATCGCTGCAATCGCAATGTAACCTTGGCCGGAAACGGTATTATGAGAGAATGTGCCTGTTGTAGTGAGCGTGATTGCAGCTCCACCAATAGCAGCCAGCGCACCAGTGATCATCACGGCAACATAACGGTAACGACGCACTTTAACACCTACGGTATCCGCAGCACTTGGATGTTCACCAACCGAGCGAAGACGAAGACCGAATGGAGTTTTGTACATAATGTAATACGTCAGAAAGACGAACAGAATAGCCAGATATGTTGTCGGGTACACATTCTTGAAGAAAGCTTCACCAAGCAAAGGAATATCCTTTAACAGTGGCACATCAAACTTGCTGAATCCTTGTACCAATGGTGAATCGCCTGATCCTTCAAACAGCAGCTTTACCAGATAAAGTGTGCTTCCTGCTGCCAGAAAGTTAATGACGATACCGCTGATAATTTGGTCAGCCTTAAACGTAATGGAGGCAACCGCGTGAATCAGTGAAACCACTACACCCAACACAACCGCGAACAAAATCCCCATCCAGGCAGACGTCGTTCCACCCATGCCAGCTTCTTGTGCATAATGCGCAGCAATCCCTGCAGCAAACGCACCAAATACCATGAAACCTTCAAGTCCAAGGTTGGTCACACCGGATTTTTCCGAGAAAATCCCGCCCAGGGATGCAAAAATCAATGCCGTGGCAAAGACAAGCGTCGTATTGATAATTTGCCCAATTGTCAACAAGTCCATCTACAACACCTTCTCTTTCTTGCGCTTGGAATAGAACGGTTTAAGTACCCAGCGCACGATGCCTTGTGCCGCAATGAAGAAGATAATCGAACCGATAACAATCCGAATAATCTCGGGCGGTACATCCGCAGCAAAGCTCATTCCCGCAGATCCATAAGTGAGCGTACCGAATAACAAAGCACCCAGCAACACACCAAACGGATGATTCAAACCAATCAGTGCAACCGCGATTCCGTCAAAACCTGTACCTGGTGAGCCCGACATAACGGTCTGATATTGGAACACCCCGAGTACCTGGAATGCACCACCAAGGCCTGCAAGCATACCACTGATAAACATAGCTTTAACGATATTGCGATTGACATGCATACCCGCATACTCTGCCGCATTCGGGTTATATCCTACGGCACGAATCTCGTACCCTTGTTTGGTTTTCCACATGTAAATATAAAAGAGTACAGCCATGACAAGGGCAATCAAGGTTCCCATGTGAACACGGGAGTTGCCCATCAGCTCAGAAAGCCATGTCAGACTAATCGATGCGGTATCACTGATATCCACCGAACGATTTTCACCTTTTAACAGCAGGAATTGGCGTACGATCAGGTTGGCCAGATACAGACCGATCCAGTTCAGCATGATACTACTGATAACTTCGTTAACCCCACGCGCTGCTTTCAGGTAACCGGCAATAGCTGCCCACAGACCGCCAAATACCGCACCAGCAATCAAAGCCAGTGGAGCATGAATGTAGATTGGCAGACCTGTAAACTTCACGCCTACAAAAGTCGCGGCAGTCATACCGACGAGGAATTGACCTTCTCCCCCGATATTAAACAGTCCTGCACGTGCCGCAAATGCAAATGCAAGTCCTGTCATAATCAGTGGTGTCATTTCCCGAACGGCTTCACCAAAATTGTACATGTCTCCGAAAACCTTCGTAAACAATGCACTGTACGCTTCAATCGGGTTGTATCCGCCGATCAGCATGACAATACCACCCAGGATCAGCCCCATAATGATGGCTACAATAGGTAATATAAATGAATCACGGGTAAACCATTTTAATACGTTATTCATGCACAGTACCTCTCTTTTGGGTGCTGCCCGCCATCATCAAGCCGAGCTCCCTGTCATTGGTTTCTTCCGGCAGCACCTCGCCCACGATCTGTCCTTCATAGATGACAGCAATTCGGTCGGATACGTTAATAATTTCATCCAGCTCGAATGAGATCAGCAATACCGCTTTGCCCTGATCACGTTGTGCAATCAATTGTTTTTGAACAAACTCAATAGCACCTACGTCCAGACCACGAGTTGGCTGGGCAGCAATAAGCAATTCAGGATTTTTATCAACCTCACGTGCGATAATGGCTTTCTGTTGGTTCCCTCCCGATAAGGAGCGGGCCTTTGTTTCAATGCTTGGTGTACGCACATCAAATGCCTCGACAAGACGCTTCGCTTGCTTCTTGATCGCATCGAAGTTAAGGAATCCTTTACGCGTATAAGGAGACTTATAATACGATTCCAGAACAATATTTTCACTCACAGAAAAATCAAGGACAAGTCCATGCTTGTGCCGGTCTTCCGGAATATGGGCTACACCCGACTCCGAAATATGGCGCGGAGAATGATTAGACAATTCTTTACCCTCAAGGCGAATCGAACCACTATCTACTTTACGCAGTCCGGTAAGAGCCTCAATCAGTTCGCTCTGTCCATTACCATCGACACCTGCGATTCCTACAATCTCTCCTGCACGTACATTCAGGTTGAGTTCGTTCAGAACCGAAATGCCTTCTTTGTTTTTGGCAGTCAATTTGCTAACTTCAAGCACATTGTTTCCTGGAGTAGCCGGCTTTTTGTCCACTTTAAATGTGACATTGCGACCAACCATTTTTTCTGCCAACTCATTCGGATTCGTTTCTGACGTTATAACTGAATCAATCACTTTACCACGGCGAATAATTGTCACCGTATCGGAGATTTCCATGATTTCTTTCAGTTTGTGTGTAATCAGAATAATGGACTTGCCTTCGGCCACCAATTTTTTCATGATTATCATCAGTTCTTTGATTTCCTGAGGTGTTAATACAGCAGTAGGCTCGTCAAAAATAAGAATGTCTGCACCACGATACAACGTTTTTACAATCTCAACACGTTGCTGCATTCCGACAGAAATGTCATGAATTTTGGCATGTGGATTCACTTTGAGTCCATACTGCTCAGACAGACGCTGCACTTCTGCAGCAGCTTTTTTATAATTAATGTTGAGACCTTTCCTTGGTTCAGATCCCAAAATAATGTTCTCTGTTACCGTGAACGGCTGTACAAGCTTAAAGTGCTGATGCACCATGCCGATGCCAAGATCGATTGCTTTGTTAGGGCTGTCGATGATGACAGGCTTGCCATTCACTTCAATGGAACCTTCATCCGGCTGATAGAGACCAAAGACAATATTCATCAACGTTGATTTACCAGCGCCGTTTTCGCCCAGTAGAGCATGGATCTCGCCTTTACGAAGCTGAAGGCTGATGGCGTCGTTGGCAACAATGCCTGGGAAACGCTTCGTGATTTGTTTCAACTCAACGACGGGGGTTGCTGCACCCATGTAATCACCCTTATACCTGATATAGTTTGGTTCTGCAAACGTAAGAAAAACGTCTAACGACGTTTATTCAAGGAAGATGACCGCATTTCAGCGGTACTTTTTCTTGGGATTATCGAATCCTTCAGTTTCAGCGAAACTTCTGCATTCCATAATCTTAAGAAAAGCTCCTACCGGAGCGTTGATACGAAGACTTCTTCTTATGCCATGAGCTATTCCCAAAGCACCGTATTGCATAGCTTGTACAATTGTTATGATGACCTGAGCAAATTTTCCTGTTTTGACAATCATAAGGCCGGTCAAGACCGGCCTCGATGATTATTCATTTTTACAGCAGAATCAGATTACTCTGTAGGAACTTTGATTTCGCCGTTGATGATTTTTTCTTTGTACTCGTCGACTTTTGCAAGAATATCAGCAGGAACATTTTTCGTAGAAGTATCAGCGACACCTACACCGTTTTCTTTCAAAGTCAGATTCTCAGCTCCGCCTTTGAATGTTCCATCGATGATTTCTTGGTTTACGCGCTTAACAGCTTCGTCAACTTTTTTGATCATGGAAGTCAGAGTTACCTCATCACCAAACTCCAGGGATTGGTCTTTATCTACACCGATAACCCAAACGTCTTGACCTTGTTTCTTACGAGCGATTGCTTCGTTGAACACACCATTACCTGTAGCACCGGAAGCGTGGAAAATGATATCTACGCCTTTGTTGTAGAGTGTTGCTGCTGCTGCTTTACCAAGGTCAGGCTTATCAAATGCACCTGTGTAGTTGGAAATGAACTCAGCATTAGGATTAACCGCTTTAACGCCTTCTCTGAAACCTACTTCAAACTTTTTGATCAGTGGGCTTTCCATACCGCCAACAAAACCAATTTTGTTCGATTTAGTTGTCAGACCAGCTACAACACCTACCAAGTAAGAACCTTCTTCTTCAGCAAATGTTACCGATTTAACGTTAGGAGCATCAACAACACTGTCGATGATCGCGAGTTTGGAATCAGGATTTTGTTCAGCTACAGTCTTGATTGCATCAGCCAATTGGAAACCGATACCCCAAGTCAGATCATATCCACCTTTAACGAACTCGTTCAGGTTTGGAATGTACTCTTCATCGGATTTACTTTGCAGGTATTTAACAGCTACACCTGTTTCAGTTTCCGTTGCTTGCAGAGCTTCCCAAGCGGATTGGTTAAACGATTTGTCGTTAACTCCACCTACGTCAGTAACCATACCGATTTTCAAATCGGATTTAGCTTCAGTGTTTTCGCCACCTGTAGTTCCTCCGGCATTTGTTTCCTCTTTCGGTTTGCTACCGCAACCTGCGAGCATAACCGATACTGCCAGCAACATGACCAAAGACAAGCTGAGCATCTTTTTCATTTCTCTTGTTCCCCCTTAATGATATATACCTAATTCCTGTCCAGGTCAAAATGGAACGGATCAACAGATCGATAATATGGCTTTTATGCAGAATGTATGGTTTCTTCGACATTAAAAGCGCATTCTTACCCCTCAAAGATTGTGTCACCTGTCGAAAAACCGAACATTATGACATGAAGAGAAAATTTTAGGACTAGCCTACTAGAGGTGATTATACATTCAACCCGTGGTAAAATCCAGATGTTTCATCACTAAAGTTCACTTATTTTTGCTCTTTTTTTATTGAAAGCGCTTAATATTTTAACAGTTTAACACACTAACGTTACAACGATGTGAAGTTATATAACAAAAACATATCACACTCCCTAGAAAGATGTGGATTCCATCTGTTTTTGTTTGCATTATTTCACCGTTCGTATTTTATGTATTATCACAGCCTGTTATTCACCCGTTATATGCTTTCATTGTGTCCTTACAGGCTGCAGCATATTCGTATCGCACAACCTAGCTCTTTGGAGTAGATCAATCTTTAAGCCGTAAAAAAAGCCGCCATAGGTACGGCGGCTTGCATAAACAATGTTAAGCGTTGATTTTGCCTTTAGCTACAGTAGCCAAAGAGTTGAACGCATTGATGTCGTTAACGGCCAGATCAGCCAACATTTTGCGGTTCATGTCTACACCAGCAAGTTTCAATCCATGGATCAGTTTGTTGTAAGACAAACCATTCATACGTGCTGCAGCATTGATACGAACGATCCACAGTCTGCGGAAGTTACGTTTTGTGTTGCGACGGTCACGGTATGCGTATACCAGGGATTTCATTACTTGCTCGTTAGCTGTTTTAAAAATACGGTGTTTGGAACCGAAATAACCTCTTGCCAGTTTCAAAACCTTTTTATGACGACGACGTACTACAAAACCGCCTTTTACTCTTGCCATATTAAAAGAACCTCCCAATAAATATTAAATGTATCCGTGGTATGTGTACGGCCTAGGCCGATCCCCCATACGGATTTACTATTTCAAGTTAGCCAGACCTTGTTTCAAACGTCTTACGTCCCCGGCAGCCATTACTGGGTTGCCGTTCAGAACGCGCTTAGCACGTTTTGATTTGTGGGAAAGCAAGTGGTTTTTGTGAGCTTTGTAACGCAGGACTTTACCGGAACCGGTAATTTTGAAGCGTCCTTTCAAACTGCTGTGTGTTTTCATTTTAGGCATTTTGTGTTTCCTCCTCCAATGTTATCAGGCTTTAGGAGCCAGAATCATGATCATACTGCGGCCTTCCAATTTTGGTTGACGTTCGATGGTGCAAAGTTCTGCAACCTCCACCTTAACACGTTCCAAAATCCGTTGACCAATGGCGGCATGCGCAATTTCACGTCCGCGGTAACGAACGGAACATTTTACCTTGTCGCCTTCTTTCAAGAACTTAACTACATTACGAAGCTTCGTTTGATAATCATGCTCCTCAATATTGGAACGGAACCATACTTCTTTAATGTCAACAATTTTCTGGTTCTTACGGGCTTCTTTGTCTTTCTTTTGTTGCTCATAGCGGAATTTGCCATAGTCCATGATGCGGCATACCGGCGGTTTAGCCTGTGGTGCCACATTGACCAGGTCCAAGTTCAGGTCAATCGCCATTTGCAGTGCTTCCCGAATCGGCGTGATCCCAATTTGTTCTCCTTCAGCTCCGACAAGGCGTACTTCCTTCGCCCGAATCTCGTCATTAATCATGTGATCTTTACTAATAACCGTCCACCTCCAGGTCATTTTGAATATCCTGTTACACAAAAATAAAAGGGATGCCGGTTAAGCTACCGACATCCCTGTAATCAACACAATTCTTCATGAGTAAACACTTCATAAATTATTGGGATCGTTGACCAGCCAACATGTTTGTTGATCAGGTGAGAAGTCGGACTTCTACTTGTGATTCCATAGCTATTCATTTAACGCACTTGAATACTATAACATCCTGCAAAACCATTGTCAACGTCTCTACAATGTTTTTTTACAGAAATGCTTTCATCCAGGTCAACCATTCGTTATCCCTGCTTGCTCTGCACCTCATCCAAACGTACAACACGTGTATGTTGGGTATGGCTCCATTGTTTGTTGTTCTGCGTGAAGAACGCGTAGAACGTAATTGGATACCATGAAAGAAGGTAAATCGGGAACAGGATCAGGTACAGATACACTTTGGCAAAAGTAACCTTTTCCAGCGCCATGGACAACAAGAAGGTCAGGATATTCAGACCAATCGCTACGAATCCTACCCAAAGCGGGAAGTACCCGTATATGTTTGCGATATGAGGACCACTGAATATCGCTGTATCCACCCACAGGACAGCTGTCATCAGGAACGTAAGCAAAACAACATACACGTTTGCGCCATACACAGCAAGGTCAAATTTCACCAAGCTTCTTTCCTTGATACTCTGCCACAGAAGCGGGAAGAAATATCTGCGTGCAACCGTAAAGTGACCTTGCATCCAGCGAAGACGCTGTCTTGCTGAAGCTTTAAAGGTTAACGGCTTCTCATCAAATACTTTGGCATCATAGTTAAAGACAGGATATACATTACGCTGAACACTGCGCATGGTAAACTCCAAATCCTCAACCAAACTTGTAGCACCCCAACCAATTTCCTTGAGCAGGTTTGTCTCGAAGCACATTCCAGTACCTCCGAGGAAATTCGCCATATTCAAATTATGACGGGACAACTGCCACAGACGGTTGATGTACCAGTAAGATACGCCATATGCTGCAGTGATCCAGGAATCCTCCGGATTTTTGGTATCAATGTATCCTTGAATTACACGCGAACCATTGCACAAGTCATCATTCATCTCAAGCAAGAAGTTACGATCAACCAGGTTATCCGCGTCAAACATGACCACTGCGTCATACTGACGTGGCAATTTCCACAGGTATTTAAGCATCCATTCGATGGCATACCCTTTACCTCTGAGATCAGCATTCGTACGTACACAAGCATTCAATCCATGCTGTCTTACAATTTGAGCCGTTCCATCCGTACAGTTGTCACAAATGACAAACACATCGTACAGATCTTCCGGGTAATCCAGTTGTTTCAAGTTCTCCATCAAAGCACCAATGACTTGTTCCTCATTGTGAGCTGCGACGAGTACAGCGAATGATTTTGTCGCCGGATAATGTTTCTTTTTCTTTTTCTTAATCAGACCGAACAGCGAAAACGTGAATTGGTACACGGCTAGCAGTGCCAGAAGGACCTGCATTGTGACGAATATAGCGTCCAACATCGTTCTCTGTTACCCCCTTTTTTTCAAAACCAGATTACTTTAAATGTTTCTCTTTCTGGATTCTGCACTTTTATTTTTTTTGTGTTGCGCAGAATATGACCCTGTTCTTTTGTTTACTACGCAAATATTTCAGACAATGTTTCATGCATGGTTGATGCCAGTTGGCTGCTTTATCGATTTTGTATTCTTTTCAGCCATTTGTCAAAACCGCAATTCCACTTCCTGAAGCAGAAATGTGAACTTTAAACGCTGAATAGGCACCTCGTGATACTCCAACCTCGCATTCATGCCTGTTATATCTTATTTTCAGCCGTTTACTTGATTTTTATTTCTAAAGTCCCTGCTTTTTTCATCAGGCTGATCCATATCGACAGAGGCTCTATATCAAATAACGTAAACAAACCACAAAAAGTTCAATCTTACACTCACATTTTTTTAACCGCATTTCAGCCATGTTGAATCATTGTATCTTTTTTAGATCGTCCAAGTCAAAAAGTTAAGTTGGATGTATATCCACTCTTTAACATGAATTTTACTTTCTTCACATGTGTTCTTCTTGAAAAGGACAACATTTAAAAATATGATAAACATATACCTGAAATAACCTCAAGTTCACGAAAAAACGGTTATATACTAATCAGGACGAAACCGGACACAGCAATTTACCGGAAATACTGCCGCCAACATGGGGCCTGACTGGCAGGAGGCCACTATGAGCCGTTTATTCGTAAAGTTTCAAGAGTATGATCGAAATGTATTTATGTGGATTAATGGTCGACTTCATAATCGATTTATGAACTTTTGGCTGTATTATTTCACCCATCTGGGCGGAGCAACTTCTTCTATTGCAGTATCCTTACTAATCTGGCTGCTGGCTCCCGCTCCTTGGAGTACAACAGGACTTCAGGCATGCATCGCTCTAGCGGTTAGCCACATTCCCGTAGCAATCGCCAAAAAACTGTATCCGCGCATTCGGCCTTACCTGGCCCTACCGGATACGATTACGTTCCGCAATCCCCTGACGGACCATTCGTTCCCTTCAGGGCATACTACTGCCGTATTCTCTGTTACGGTCCCTTTTATGACGATGGAGCCGTTCCTGTTGCTGTTGTTACTTCCTGTTGCAATAATTGTCGGATTTTCACGGATTTACCTGGGGTTGCATTATCCCTCAGATGTGCTCGCAGGTGCTACAATCGGTACTTTAGTCGCACTTGCAACAGTTGCTTTATGGACATAATGTGAATATGTTAGACTAAGGAAAACCTAGCAGGAACAGGTGAAGCAAGCGTGGAGAAAAAAAGAGTATTACTATTATCTGAAGGCTTTGGCGCTGGTCATACTCAAGCCGCTTATGCGCTGTCCAGCAGTTTGCGAAAACTTTCGCCGAATGTGCAAACTAAAGTGCTTGAGTTGGGGAGTTTTTTGAACCCCAGAGTTGCGCCACTCATCATTACAGCGTACAAAAAAACGGTCATTAATCAGCCCAAGCTCATCGGGTATGTATACAGGCACCAATATAAAAAATCCTTGAACCGGCTGACTACACTTGCGTTGCATAAACTGTTCTACACCCATACACGCAGTATTGTGCGTCAGCTCCGTCCAAATGTTATTGTATGCACCCACCCTATTCCTAGTGCCGTCATATCCAGACTGAAACGTCTGGGTGTGCAGGTTCCACTTTGTACAGTCATCACGGATTATGACGCGCACGGGACATGGATTAGCCCAGAAGTGGACCTGTATCTTGTTTCCACAGATGAGGTAAAGTCCAAATTAATGCTGCGGGGTGTATCTTTAGACAAAATTCGGGTTACTGGCATTCCGATCCACCCCAACTTCTGGGAACATCCCGGGCGGGACGAGATCCGAGGCAAATTCAATTTGAAGAACATGCCTACTGTGCTTGTGATGGGCGGTGGTTGGGGAATGCTTAGTGATGAAGTGGTTAACCAGTTATTGACACGCTGGCATGAGGATGTTCAGATTATTTTCTGCCTTGGCCGCAATGACAAAAGCCGAATCAGCATGGAACAGAATCCATTGTATCAAAAAGATAATATCCATATCATCGGCTACACCAATGAAGTGGACAAATTAATGGAAGTAGCTGATCTCCTGATCACCAAGCCGGGCGGAATGACATGCAGTGAAGGTTTGGCAAAAGGAATCCCCATGTTGTTTCATAATCCCATACCGGGCCAGGAAGAAGAGAATGTTCAGTATTTCACCGCTCGAGGTTTAGGGGAGCCTATTACTTCCCTTGACGTTGTTGTAAAATGGATGAATAAACTGCTTCATAACTACCCTGACATTGTTCGCAAACGAAAACGCCACATGGCGCAAATTGCCAAGTATCACCCGATGCAGAGCGCTCAGAGTATTATCGACCTTCTGGACCTGCGTCCCTACTCGGCAGATCAAGCCAGACTGTGACGGCTTCAAACAAGCCTGCATGTACACAGTAAAGGTGCCTTCGAATTTGAAGGCACCTTTTTTTAATATGAAGAAAAGTACAAACTATTGAATCCCAGCCGACTTCAAGTAATCCTGCCACTGCTTGGTATACTCCGTCTGAATCTTCTCAAGGCCCGCCTGTTTGGCTTTTTCCATAAATATATTTAGACCCGCTTCTACATCGTCCACCAATCCTACATTCAACGGATAGAGATACTGCTTCTCTACCTGCTCCAGTGCAGCTTTCTCAGCTTGGTATGGCGTCCAATCCTCAGCAAATCCGGTGTAGATGTCCGGCTTTTTCATTTTGTCCAGCTCTTTGAAAATAGCCAGCACATCATCAAAGCTCTTATCGTAGAGCATGAATTCAGGATTACGCCAAGCCCAGCCATTCATGCCTTCGCGTGGGAATCCATTGGTCTGGGCATCGCCCACCATTTTATAATAACCGTCTTGAACTTCAAAGTTCTTGCCTTCCACACCATATTCGGTAAGCCAGTTGTAACGTTTGTCGGTAACCAGTTTCTCATAGAATGCGAGTGCTCTCTCCGGGTTTTTGCTGCTGCGTGGAATTGCAAACCCATTGTGGATCGGGTGAACCGGTTGTGCAAACCCTTTGGCATTCGGGTAAGGGAAATAACCGAGCTTCCAATCCGGGTGAGTGGACTGAACCTTGATCACATCCGCGTTAAATTTGTTCGGGTTCTCTCCCGACAGAACAACCGCCGCTTTGCCATTTTGCAGCAATGAGTTGGACGTATCCTTTACATTCAGCACGTTTTTCGGGAAGAAGCCTTTGTCCATCCAGCGTTTGTACGTTTTCAGGTCCTCCAGATGCTGCGCAGACCCCCAATAGGAAGTGATATTGGATGGAGTATCATACATGATGTCCAGTCCATAAGGGAGCTGACCTGCGGTATTCACCAGCTTGGATGTTAATTGACGAATACCATGGGTATGGTTTGCATTGCTATCCGCGATTGGAATCATATTTGGTTCATTGGCTTTGATTCCCTCCAGATAGGCTTCGAGTGTCTCCAGAGATTCCGGTTTGGGCAGATTGTACTTCTCACGCAAATCCTCACGGTACGCAATACCCTCAGTAACATATTCAGTCCATGTCGATGGCACAGTATAGATCTTGTCATTGACTTTTACCGCGTTCCACATGTCATCAGGCACATAAGCTTTGAGCGTTGGTGCTGCCTTAGGCAATAGTTCATCCAGAGGCAGGAATGCTCCTTTTTTCGCATAGGACTGATAGAACGTCCAATCCGCGGTGAAGATCAGATCAATCGGTTGACCGGAAGACAGCAGCAATTTGTATTTTTGGTCCCAGTCTGTCCATGAGGTATAGTTGAATTTTACATTGACGTTCAGATCGGCCTCAGCCAGCTTGTTAATTTCCGACTCAATCACTGGCAGATCCTTGGGTGCATCACCAAGCATGTAGAATTGCAGTGTTACCTTCTCCCCTTTGTTGTCAGAAGAACCTCCCTGCTCACTTCCTTGCGCCGATCCCCCCGAACCGTTATTACATGCGGCAAGCACCCCGGCAAACAGCATCAGGGCAAGAACCATAGACAGGTGCCGAATTGTTTTGTTACGCATACGCATCCTCCCTTTTTGTGATCAACCTTATATGTTAGCGCAGACTCGCCATGGTTCAGACGCAGACGGGCAGACAGCTATCCCGCATATTCGCACCCACAGCGCGTAAGCGTTCTAACCTTTCACCGCACCAATGGTAAGACCCTTGACAAAGTAACGCTGTACAAATGGATACAGGAACAAAATGGGGCCAGTAACCACAATAGCCATCGCCATTTTGGTCGATTCGGTAGGTACATCCTGGCTAAGTGTTATGCCGGTACCAATCGCCATCTGATCAATGAAGGTAATTGTGTTCATGGTGTTATACAAATAAAATTGCAGCTGGTACATGTCCGGGTTGTTAATGAACAATGATGATGTGAACCAGTCATTCCAGTATCCCAGTGCCAGAAATAACCCTACAGTGGCAATGCCGGGCATCGCCAGTTTCAGTACTACGCTAAAGTAAATGCGGAAATCATTCGCGCCATCGATTTTGGCGGACTCGATCAGCTCATCCGGAACAGCTGAACGAATGAAGTTTTTCATCAGGATAATGAGAAATGGCGTCATCAGTCCCGGAAAAATCAACACCGTATATGTGTCCGTAAGATTGAAATAATTTGCCAGCATGATGTACCAAGGAACCAATCCCCCACCAAAGAGGGTTGTAAAGTAGATGAAAAATGAGAAGGCGTTCCGGTACTTGAAATCTTTGCGTTGCAGTACAAATCCCGCCATCGTAATGAGAAATAGTCCAAGAGCCGTACCCACAACAGTTGTAAAAACCGTCACGCCATAAGCTTTGAGCACCTGTGTCGGAAATTTGAACACCATCTTATAACCTTCCAGGGAAAAATCGGTGGGAAAGAGGTGATACCCATCTCTTACAATGGATTCATTGCTGCTGAATGAGCCGGATAAAATCAAAAGAAATGGAATGATACAGATTAAGGAAAGAATCAGGATCATGCTGTAAGCGATGATTTGAAACAACAAGGTGAATTCCGTATCTCGGGCACGAGTATGCATAGTGGTTCTCCCTTCTGCCTAAAGGCGTTTTAGAACAAGGCGTAGTCCTCATTCACTTTACGAATGATATAGTTGACGGTCATGATCAGGATAAAACCGAACAGCGATTGATACAGACCAGCCGCAGTAGCCATTCCGATATCAAACGTCACTTTCAGGGAACGATACACATACGTATCGATGATATCTGTAGCGTTATATAAGACACCGTTATTTCCTATGAGTTGGTAAAATAGATCGAACTGTCCCTTCATAATGCTCCCGAGGGAGAATAACAGCAGGATGACAAAGGTCGGTTTTAGCATGGGTACAGTGATGTACCAAATACGCTGAAAGATATTGGCCCCGTCAATCCGGGCGGCCTCGTAATACTCATCGCTGATCCCTGTAATGGCTGCAAGGTAGATGACCATGCTGTACCCGAGATTTTTCCACAGATAAAAAATGATGATCAGAAACACCCAGATCCAGGGTGTGTTGTAAATATCAATTGGCCCCGCCTCAAAACGTTTGAGTACCGTGTTCACAAAACCAGATTCATAGTTGAACATGTTGTAAGCGATTACACTCAATAGTACAAACGAGATGAAATACGGTAAAAACATGACCGACTGCGTAATTTTCTTAAACACTTTTCCCCGAATTTCACTGAGCAAAATCGCACAGAAGATCGCTAGCCCGTTTCCCAATATAATGAAGGCCAGATTGTACCCCACCGTGTTGGTTGTCAGCTTCAGCAGCATTCCGGATTGCCACAGGAACTTGAAGTTCTCCAGGCCCACAAACGGGCTGCCGAACAAACCACCTTCAAAATCATAGCGGGTAAACGCATAATAGATGCCGACCATCGGAAAATACGAGTTAATCAGAAAAAAGATCAGTGTAGGCAGCAGCATGAGAAACATGATTTTGTTTTTGTTCAATTCTTTGAGCATGGCTCGATCCCTCCCGAATTTCTTACGGCGCGGCGCGCAGTGGAGCTCTGTTTTTATTGTAGATGCCCTGAGTGCTACCGGATACTGAATCATTCGGCCGGATCATGAACGATTCTGCGAAACCGAATATGAACAATATGAACGAACACTGAAATGAATGCCTGAGCGTTCACAAAAGTTGATATCGTGCATAGGTTGAACCTAGTGAACAATAAAGCGAAAGTTGAACTTTAGCGAAGGAAATCGGGCATAGCATGCCGTCCATCGTTGATGTAAACGCATACATAATATATAATTCAAAGATACATCCGTGATTCACCACGCCCATATATGAAGTCTCATCCTTCGCTATGAAGTCTAACTTTGTTCATCCAAAACAGGAGGTCCACGGGAGGAAAGATCATGCGTAAACGTTCAGAGGACAGTCAGAAGGTGTTTGCACGGATTCTCATCGGCATTATTGTTAGCACCGTTGCCACCTTGCTTGTGGCTTCCACCATTTTGTACGTCAACTATAATCGTATTGCTCTTCGTCAGGTCTACCGAACCGATATGAACGGCCTTACCCAGACCAGTCGGGAAGTCTCCAAGATGACCGAGACCGCCAAATCACTGTCTTATCAGATTTATCAGGATTACACCATATCTGCTCTGTTGCTCTATTCGAATCCGAGTATCTATGAAATTACGCCAGCGATGGAACAACTCGACAACTATCGCATGTCCCTGCCTTTTATCGAATCCATCTATGTATATAACTCCAAAAATGATGAGTTCTTTATCAGTTCCAATGAAGTTCGCAATGGACAACAGTCTATCTCGGAAATTGACGATCAAGGGATTACAAGCATCCTTGACCGTTTCCATGATTACAAACCTTTTGTCCCCATTCCGCGTACATACCAGGTTGGGTCCACCGAGGAAACCCAGGTCAGCAGCTATACGTACCTCTGTTATGACACGATCAATGACAATGCTACACTGAATTATGCGGTCGTCGTAAATATCAAGGACGACTGGCTCAGTCCCAATATGAACTCAGCCGATCAGCCAGGGAAAACGTTTATTATCAATGAACAGGGACAGTTATTGTCCGATTTCAGCAATCGTGCGTTGATGAAAGATTTGTCCAATGAAACGTTTATGCAGCCCATTCTGCAGAATAAGGAGCAGTCCGCTTACTTTACAGCAGAAGTTGATGGAGAAAAGTCACTTATCACCTACACGGCTCCTGACAACCTCGGGTGGCGCTATGTTCGAATCACGCCTTATGACCTCATCACCTCAGATATTCGCAATATGCGAACTCACACCGTTCTGTTTTGTCTTGGGCTATTAATTGCCGGAGTGTTCTTGTCCTACCTCGTGTCCCGGAAGCTGTATCATCCCATTGATAAAGTGCTTGTCCGTATGCGTGTGATGGAAGCGGAGCGTCGTGGCAGTCTGCATCTATTGCGACAGGATTTTCTACGCGGGGCTTTGCAAGGACGGGAAACGGTAACGGGAGGCATGCTGGAGGAACGAATGAAGTTCTATGGCTCTTCTGTTGATGTTCATTGTCTAACCAGACTGGTACTGCTTCGTATTGATCATTTTACCGATTTCAGCGATACCTACCGGGATGAAGTCCAACTTGTAAAATACGCGATGATGAACATTTGCACGGAAACAGCTGACCTCTACTACCACACCGAAGCTGTGGACATGGGCGGAGATCTGATTACACTTATCTTTAATAATAAAATTCAGGATGAAGCTGATGATGAGCGTAGCCCCATTGAGGACCTGCTACGTATGATGCAGGCTGCCGTGATGACACATCTAAGATGTTCCATTTCATTTACTATCGGACCAGCGGAAGATTCACTGGAAAACAGTATTGCTTCGTATACCCGATCAGCAGAAGCTTCTCTTCATCGTTTGTTCCTAGGCCCTGGATGCCTGATTTATACCTCGGACATCATGGCGTACCATGCCAAAGAATATGCTTTCCCTGTTGGAAAAGAGAGACAGCTGATTGATTGCCTGATGACAGGCAAGACAGGCGAGGCCAAACAGGTCTATGCAGACATCGTGAGCGAAACGGCAACCTACCCATTTACCGTATTTCAACTCGCTCTGTCCCATCTGACCATGACCCTGAATCATGTGAGAAACACACTCAAAAAGAACAACCAGCTTACCCTTGAATCCATCTCCGACCGTTCAATGCTGCCGATCCATGATGCCGAGGATTTAAGTGAAGTTCACGAACACTTTTATCGCATGTTTGAGGAGCTTGGATCCAAAGTTGAGGAAAAAAGAACACTCAAACACGAAGAACTCATTCGCAAAATTAACTGCATTATTGAACGAGATTACGCAGACACCAATCTTTGTCTAACCTCGATTGCGGACGAACTAGCCATGTCACCCATCTATGTCAGCAGGCTCTATAAACAACTAACGTTAAAAGGACTAACCGATGTTATTAATGAGACGCGCATAGCCAAAGCGCAATATCTGCTCATTGAGACAGAACACTCTGTAGCTGATATTGCCGAGCAAACCGGATTCACCAACAGTTCTTATTTCTATCGGATGTTCAAAAAATTCAACGGCGTTACTCCCAACGATTATCGACGTAAGGAGCTTCATTCGGAGCTTTAGCAGACTTCAAACGAAAAACGAAGATCAACAAGTGGTGTATTGAGGTTTAGTTCAATCAGAACAGCAAAAAAGCGTGATATGTGAGTCAGATAGTCGGACTCATATCACGCTTTTTGATATTATATTACTCTTGATCTTCGACAGACTCGTCCGCAGCTTCCCGCACTTTATACTTGTCCAAGCGGATTTGTTGATACTCGCGCAAGGCCTCTTCACCCACGATGACTTCAACCCGGTGAATGTTCATGCCTTTGCCCATGAATTTCTGCTCATACTCTGTCATGACATGCTCTTCATTCAATCCATCACGGTGCAGGTTCAGGGACAGATTGGTCATTTGCAGACCAAAGTCGGCAATCGCATTGAGAGAGAAATCAAACAATGTCTCCGAATCGGTTTTGAAATGAATCTGTCCTTTGGTGTTAAGCAGTTCCGTATATTTCTTCAGGAAGCGTGGATGTGTCAAACGACGGCGTGCATGCTTGGCTTTCGGCCAAGGATCGCTGAAGTTCAGATAAATCCGTTCCAGTTCTTCCTGTTCAAATACATCTTCAATCTGTTCGATATTAGCCAGCGCCAGCTTCAGGTTAGGCGGTGTCTCCACTTCTGCCTGACTCCATGCTTTCCGAGCCTTCTCGCTGGCACGACGCACCAGCTCATCATACATATCAATACCGATAAAATTAAATTCCGGATATTTATAACTCATTTGGCTGATAAATTGACCTTTACCCATGCCAAATTCCACAAAGATCGGATGGTCATTGCCAAACAGTTCAGACCACTTTCCTTTGTACTGTTTGGGATCAAGAACAACGAGGTCAACTTGTTGCTCCAGATTTTCCCGAATCCCTTTTCTGCCACGTAAACGCATCTTATTCCTCCGTTTATCCATACTTGTCTCAGAATCATTTTGCCGAAGAACTGGCTAATTGTAAAGAGCAATGAAAAAGGAATCTTCGGATCTGCCACTTTGGGGCAAATCTCAAAGATTCCCTCTTCGATTTATTTGGAATTGGGGTCCAACTACTTTAATAGTTCATAGTCTACCTTATCTTGGTGTGAAAAATCAAATGTCTTTTCGAAAGCATCGCGAACTTTTTGTCTTGCAGCCGCTTTCACTTTCGGATTGCCATTGAAACGAACACCTGTCAAAGCCAGAGCTTCTTCTGCCGTCAGTTCTACAGAAACATGATGAAGATCATTATTAACTTGGGAATTCATTCATATCACCTCACGGTATAGTATGGTCCATGACGTCAACATTGATTCAAATGCTATGATGAATAGTACCCATTAGATGGTGTCTGACGCTGGTTTAAATATAACATAATGTGTAAACTATAGCAAGGATAAAACCCCGTTTCTACGGCCTATTTTTGCGACTAGATTCCCCTTTTTTTGAGTTTTTTGATACAATGGTAAAAGTTCAAAAAGAGTCGAATTCGGTAATAGAATAAGCAAGCCATTAGGTAAGCCAAAGGAGTACCCTGAAGATGAATGCACCTTCAATACAACCTCCTCTTCTGTGGGGAGATAAACGATTCCATACCTGGAATTATGAAATGAGAGATGAATTTAACAATAAGGTTTTCAAAGTGATGCTGGATGCGGGTTTCACCTGCCCGAACCGTGATGGATCTATCGCCAAAGGGGGCTGTACATTTTGCAGCGCACGTGGATCGGGTGATTTCGCCGGTAGCAGACGGGATGATTTGGTCACCCAGTTTAATACCATTCGGGATAAACAGCATCTGAAATGGCCTACAGCCCACTACATTGGCTATTTCCAAGCCTATACCAACACATACGCACCCGTTGAAGAACTGCGTGAATACTTTGAAGAAATTTTGAAGCAGCCCGGTGTCGTGGGTCTTTCCATTGCCACTCGCCCTGACTGTTTACCGGATGACGTCGTTGATTACTTGGCTGAATTGAATGAACGCACTTACCTATGGGTTGAGATGGGCTTGCAAACTATTCACGAGTCCACGTCAACCCTAATTAACCGTGCGCATGATACGCAGTGTTATGAGGAAGCCGTTGCGAAGCTGCGCAAACGGAATATTCGGGTGTGTACACATATTATTTACGGACTGCCGCAGGAAACCCATGAAATGATGCTGGATACCGGACGGGCTGTTGCCAACATGGATGTGCAGGGAATCAAAATTCATCTGCTTCATCTGATGCGCAAAACGCCAATGGTGAAGCAGTATGAAGCCGGGCTTCTTCGTTTCCTGGAACAGGACGAGTACATTAAACTGATCGTCGATACGCTGGAGATGCTGCCACCCGAAATGATTGTACACCGCCTTACAGGGGATGCTCCGCGCGATTTGCTGATTGGGCCGATGTGGTCCATGAACAAATGGGAAGTATTAAATTCCATTGATCGTGAGCTGCGTGAGCGGGATTCCTGGCAAGGTAAATACTGGAGGGGTGCTTAAGATGGGCTTTCTTTCGGTTTTAAGTTGTGCCCATCAATGGATTTCTTCCCGTTTACAGCCTGGAGATTTAGCTATTGATGCAACGGTAGGCACGGGGGCGGATACTCTGTTTCTGGCACAAAAAGTTGGTAAACGTGGTCAAGTCATCGGTTTCGATATTCAGAGCGAGGCACTTACCCTGGCACAAGCCCGTATTCGCAAACAAGAGGACAGCGCCAAATTGGGCTCCATCTCCATGCTTCAATTAAGCCATGATCGAATGGCTGAGGCCGTTCCTGCATCATGGCAGGGTAACGTTGGTGCTGTAATGTTCAACCTGGGGTATCTGCCTTCGGAAGGTGCGGACTCCACCATAATTACGGAAACAGACAGTACCATTGCTGCACTCCAGGCTGCACTGGCATTGCTCAAGCCACGCGGCATTATTACCGTTGTGCTGTATCCGGGTCATGATGGAGGATCACAGGAAGCGGATGCGGTTCTTGAATGGTCCTCTGCTCTGTCTGTAGAGCAGGCACAAGTGGTAATCTATCGCCAATTGCAGCGTGAGACCTCCCCTTTTCTGATTGGCATCGAGAAAAAATAATTTCCTTTGTTCCACAAATACAATAAACTAGACACAATCGCAACAAAGCACTCTTTGGGTTTAATTTATGCGATTTGTGTACTACATAAAGACGTGCAACCGTATTCACTGTTACATTCATGCCAACTACGCGGTCATGATTGATTAAAGCGATCCACCATTTCATATACTAGAGGAGAGATTAGGAATGCCTACGCCATACCCACTGCAATTTCAACCAGAGTTCAAAGAACGTGTATGGGGAGGTCGCGCGCTGGAGCAATTCGGCCTGACGCCACCTGAAGGACATATAGGAGAAGGCTGGATGATTGCGGATCATCCCAATGGTACAACCAAGGTATTAAATGGAGCACTTGCTGGAAAAGGCCTGGACGAAGTTCGTGAGAAACTGGGCACAGCCTGGCTTGGAACCAAAGGAGTATCGGAAAAAGGCGGACGATTCCCGCTTCTGATCAAACTGCTTGACTGTAACGATGATCTGTCCGTACAAGTTCATCCAACAGATGACTACGAAGCGCTCCCTCCCGGCGAGCTTGGCAAAACGGAAATGTGGTATGTGCTGGATGCCAAACCAGGAGCACATATCATCTACGGCTTGAATGAAGGCGTTAATCGCGAAGTACTGAAGGAAGCGCTGGAGAATGGTACGGTTATGGATACCCTTCGTCAAGTACCTGTAGAGGCTGGAGATACGTTCTTTATCCCTGCGGGAACGGTACACGCTCTATGTGCAGGTGTCGTTGTGACTGAGATTCAGCAAAACTCGGATACAACATACCGGATTTACGATTATAATCGTCCAGGCCTGGATGGCAAACCACGTGAGCTGCATGTTGAGGATTCGTTGAATGTAACGGCTTATGAGGGCGCTGGCGCCACGACGATGAAAACCAACAATGCAGCTCCAGGTGAGTGGCTGAAGCTTGCGGAATGCCCATACTTTGTAGTAGAAAAAGGGATTGTTACAGGACGTTGGGAGCTCTCTACAAGTGCTGAAAGCTTCACTATTCTTGTGGTCTGTGAAGGTAGCGGAACGCTGGAGTGGAATAACGCAGATTCGGATAAAATTGAATTGAAAGCTGGACAATGTTACTTACTGCCTGCTAACCTGGGCTCCTATACGCTGGATGGCAACACTACTGTTCTTCGCTCTTCTTTGCCTTAATTGAATAATCAATGAACTATTCAAGTGATTGGCTAATGTGACCTGTGAAGGAGGATTTACACGAGATGCAGGAATCTACCTTTAGCCTGGTTGGCAATGAAGGTACCCGTATTCATGTGTACCGCTGGCTTCCCGATCCGGAGTGCAACATCAAAGGTGTAGTCCAGATTGCACATGGCATGAGCGAGACCGCTGCCCGATATGCTGAGTTTGCCCAACATCTCACCACGCACGGCTACGCCGTCTACGCCAATGATCATCGCGGTCACGGTAAAACGGTAGAGAACTCGAATTTGTTGGGCAATGCCGGCGTCGATGCTTTCCGCTGGATGGCGAGTGACATGATGAATCTGGGCGAAGTTGCCGCCAAAGAAAACCCTGATGTGCCCCTCTTTCTGATGGGGCATAGCATGGGGTCGTTTTTGGTACAGCATCTAATGTATGCTGGCCACGAGCGTTACCATGCATTTATTTTGTCCGGCACTAATGGCAAACGTGGTCTTCTTCGGATTGGAGAGAAACTGGCTTTCTTGCAGTGTAGCATTCAGGGAACCGGTCATCCAAGTATGCTGCTCAATGCGCTCGTATTTGGCGGATTCAACCGTTCTTTCCGTCCGGCAACGACGCCGTTTGATTGGCTGTCTCGGGACCCCGAAGAGGTCAAGCGGTTTATGGATGACCCTTTGTGTGGAGCCGTCTGCTCCGCAGGTTTTTTCCGCGACTTTTTCAAGCTGCTGTTGGACATTCACTTGCCACGTAACATGAAACGTATTCCCAAGGATAAATCTGTATATCTGTTCTCGGGTGAACAAGATCCGGTGGGACTTCATGGCAAAGGAGTGCTTAACCTGGTCTCCCAATATCGGGAGCTTCAGCTTGAGGATATCGAATACCGCCTCTATCCGGGGGGACGCCACGAAATGCTGCATGAGACGAATCGGACTGAGGTTGCAGGGCATGTCGTGGAGTGGCTGGAGAGACATACGCCCGACTACAGTGCATCTCATTCCACAACACACGCAGAAACGGCCGATTCCGTGTAATGCGGTACAAATTACTTATGCAATGACAAAAGCCCCTGAACGCGGGTGCACAGCATACACTGTGCTCCGCGTTCAGGGGCTTTCTTTTTTTTATTTATAAGATGGCAATTTAATGTTAATCGTTATGGATTACCCTTCGATCAGCAAAGACTCTGGATCTTCAAGCAATTCTTTTACCGTCACAAGAAAACGTACAGCTTCGCTACCATCAATGATACGGTGATCATACGACAGGGCGATGTACATCATCGGACGGTTCTCCATCCGCTCTGCATCAATCGCTACTGGACGAAGCTGGATTTTGTGCATACCCAGAATACCTACTTGAGGTGTATTCAAAATCGGTGTGGACAACAGGGAGCCAAACGTTCCGCCATTGGTAATGGTGAAGGTTCCTCCTTGCAGATCAGACAACGCCAGCGTGTTGGAACGCGCTTTGGACGCCAGGTCAGCAATGCTTTTCTCGATCTCAGCGAAGCCAAGACGATCTGCATCACGTACCACCGGTACGACAAGGCCCTCTTTGGCAGATACCGCAATACCGATATCATAGTACTTTTTGAGAACTACATCTTCGCCATCAATTTCCGCGTTAATGGTTGGGAACTTTTTCAGTGCGCCTACAACCGCTTTGGTGAAGAAGGACATGAAGCCGAGATTGATTTCATGTTTCTCTTTGAACTTGTCCTTACGGCGTTTACGAACATCCATGATTGCCGTCATATCGACTTCGTTAAACGTAGTCAACATCGCTGCAGTCTGCTGTGCTTCTACCAGGCGTTTCGCAATGGTAGCACGACGACGAGACATGCGTTGACGCTCTACTGGTTTGGTATAGGTGGAGCCACCTGCTGCCGGAGCACTAGGTGCTGCAGCGGGAGCTTTAGCAGGAGGCGCTGCAGGAGCGGCAGCCTGCGTGTTGTGAGTTTTCACATCATCCTGATAAACCCGACCAATCGGATCCTTGCTCTGTACCTGATCCAGCTCAATACCACGCTCACGTGCAAGTTTGCGAGCAGACGGTGAAGCTGTCTTCGAGCTGCTATCCGAGGACTCCGGTGCTGCTGCAGCAACGGGTGCTGGTGGCGGAATTGGAGCTTCCGGTGCAGGAGCAGCTGCTAGTTTCTGCTCCGTTGCTGCTGGTTGGGAAGCGGGCGCGCCGCTTCCTCCTCCAGTTCCTGCCGAGAGTGTTCCAATCGTTTCACCGATTTCTACAGTCTCGCCTTCCTGGCGAACAATTTTCTCAAGAACACCGCTCTCTTCAGCACTAATCTCAATATTTACTTTATCCGTTTCCAGTTCCAGAAGAACATCACCCTGATTAACGGTTTCGCCTTCTTTGACCAGCCATCTGGATACAGTTCCTTCCGTTATCGACTCACCCATTGCAGGTACTTTAATTTCACTCACAGCTGTTACCTCCCCAGTGGAATATTATTCTTCGTCGTTTGCTTCAATGCGGATGTAATGATCTGTTGCTGCTCCATGCCATGCACAAGTTGATAACCGCTGGAAGGACTCGCATGTTCCGGGCGACCTTCGTATTTAACGGTTGTTCCTTCTGGCGCGATTTCACGAAGACGAGGCTCCATGTATGTCCAGGCACCCATGTTTTTGTTTTCTTCCTGTACCCACACCAGCTCTTTCAGCTTGCTGAAACGTGCAAGTACACGCTTGATTTCTTCCGCCGGGAACGGATACAGCTGTTCGACACGAATAATGTGAAGCCAAGACCAATCTGCTTTATCTTTCTCAAAAGCATCTTCCAGATCGATGGCGATTTTACCACTGCACAAGATGATACGCTCTACGCGATCCGGTTTCGTGCCCAACCCTGCTTGCTCCAGCACAGGCTCAAACTTGCCTTCGCTGAACTCTGTTGCAGGTGAAGCGACACGAGGATTACGAATAAGACTTTTCGGCGACATCATAACGAGCGGACGAGCGTCTTCCGTTTCAGTCAACGAAGCCTGACGACGCAGCAGATGGAAATATTGCGATGCACTTGTCAAGTTCGCAACGGTCATATTGTCTTCTGCACAGAGCTGCAGGAAACGTTCCAGACGAGCACTTGTATGCTCAGGTCCCTGACCTTCGTTCGCGTGCGGAAGCAGCATAACCAGACTGGATTTTTGTGACCATTTGGCACGACCGGCAGATACGAACTGGTCAAAAATAACTTGTGCGCAGTTCGCAAAATCTCCGAATTGCGCTTCCCAGATTACGAGCGTATCTGGTGAGTAGACGTTATATCCGTATTCGAAACCAACAACGGACTCCTCAGACAACGGACTGTTGTAGATAGCGAAGGAAGCTCTTGCCTGTGGCAGATGATGCAGCGGGCAGAATTTCGCACCATTCTCGGAGTCATGCAACACCAAGTTCCGATGGGCAAACGTTGCACGCTCTGCATCCTGTCCACTGATCCGGATCGGTTTGCCATCCGCAAGAATGGTAGCAAACGCAAGCGTCTCTGCAAGACTCCAGTCTACCTTCTCACCTTCGTTCAGAGATGTGCTTCTGCGCTGCAAAATACGCTGCAACTTCGGATACACATTAAAATTCTCTGGCCATTTCAGCAAGTCTGCGTTAATTGTCCGCAGATTTTCCAGTGGTACCGCAGTTGGAATAATCGAAACGGCTTCTGGCTCGCTAATTTGACGTTGGTAATATTCATGTACTTCATTGTTCTTCATCTGCTCGTATGCTTCTTTTAAGCGGTTCGTCACAGCTTCACGAATGCTGTTGATGGAGGCATCGTCGATAACCGATTCCTCTTTCAGATGATCCTGGTACAAGTGACTAACCGTTGGATGAGCTTTTACTTTGTCATACACCGTCGGCTGTGTTGTTTCTGGATCATCCGTTTCGTTATGACCATAACGACGGTAACCGATCAGGTCAATCAGGAAGTCCTTTTTGAACAGGTTACGGTATTCCGCTGCCATACGAATAGCTGCGATACATGCATCCGGATTGTCTGCATTGACATGCACAATAGGAATTTCATATCCTTTGGCAAGGTCACTCGCATAATACGTTGAGCGTGAATCACTGCTGTCTGTTGTGAATCCCAGACGGTTGTTCACGATAATATGAATTGTTCCGCCATTTTGGTAACCAGGCAATGCTTTGAAATTGAGCGTCTCTGCTACAATACCTTCCCCAGGGAAAGCCGCATCACCATGCATCAGAATGGTTGCCGCTTTGGTTACATCCTGCTTCGGATATCCCGGATCACGTCGGTCATCCTGTGCTGCACGTGCAAAGCCCTGTACAACCGGATTTACATATTCCAGGTGACTCGGGTTATTGGCAAGCGTAAGACGCGCTTGTACTGTTTCACCGTCTTTTACATAACGGTTTGCGCCCAGATGATATTTGACATCCCCCGTCCAACCGTAATTGATTCCTGTTGAACCTTCGGAAGGAACCAAATCCTTGTTCGGAGAATGATGGAATTCAGAGAAAATTTTGCTATACGGCTTGCCCAGTACATGAGCAAGTACGTTCAATCGACCACGGTGAGCCATCCCCATCAGAATATGGCTGGAACCAGCGTGTGCCATAATTCGGACTGCTTCATCCAGCATAGGGACTAACACGTCGTTACCTTCAATGGAAAAACGTTTTTGCCCAACAAATGTTTTGTGGAGGAAATCTTCAAATTGCTCCACTTCAACCAAACGTTCCAGCAAAGCTTTACGCTCCTCTGGATTAAGCGGTGCCGGCGAAGTACGAGATTCTGCACGGCGGTTCAGCCATTCCCGCTCATGAACCTCATGCACATGGCTGAATTCATAAGCGATAGGACCCGTATATATTTGCCGCAGGCGCTGGATGGCATCCAATCCTGTTACCGTCTGTCCATCTGCACCTTCCCAGATCAGGGAAGCTGGCAGAGCTTTCAAATCTTCTTCATTCAATTCAAAATGCTTCGGTTCAAGCAAAGAAGTATCTGAATCTTCACTGATTCCAAGGGGATCAATATCGGCCGCAAGGTGACCATAGGTACGAATATTCATTACCAGTTTCCCTGCTGTAACCGCTTTCTGTAATAGTTGAATATCCACGCTTCCGGAAGCCTTTTGGGCATTGCCAGAATACGAGGCTGCATGTGCATCCCTGCCAGACATCGGCGGTGCACCCCATTGTTCAAATAATTCCCGATAAGCCGGTGTAACTGCACCCGGGTCTTGGGAGTATAATTCATATTGTTCCTGTACGTATCCCATATTCGGGCCATAGTAACTTTCCCAGGGTTTCTTGTTGCCTTCCTCGATCGTCATCGACGTTCCCTCCGTCTTGATTTAGTCATAAGTTTTTGACGGAAATCATTGACTAAGCCGTAATTTGCGTTCGTTCAACATTTTAAGCTAAATTTTTCATGAAGTCCAATAATCGTGCTGTTGGTGGTAGTAACGTTGTTCCGACGCTCCCGTCAAGGTTTGTCTGCGTTTTCAAAATCATAGTAAACTGATGATTGTATATACCGTCGCACAGATGTCGAATACTGTCCTGATCCGTTCGAGGGTTACACCTTCCTCAACTTTTTCAAGTGAAGTCCGTGTTCTAATATCTATTCTATAAACTTTTACGCTCAGGAGCATTTCCTATTTTTAGTTCAATTGATGCATAAATTAGATGAATCGAATAATTCGAACATTTGCGACCCACAAATGTGCTCTGATTGTATGCCGTTTTGTTGTTAAACGCTTATCCTGCGATGGTTTATACACAATTTCAGATTTCGCCCGATTTGCAGCCCCCTTATTTAGAATTGTGGTCCATAATGTTCAAAAACAAACCGTCAAGATAAATATTAACCATTTGGCTTGGTAATCACCAAAAAAATGGGTGTTGCTTGCAATTAAATGTTATATACCAAAAGCCGCCTGTAATGCGTAAAAGCATCCGGGCGGCTTCTTTTTGAATTGGTTTATTTAGGCTGACAGTCTTTCATTTCTAATGTGGCACCTGAGACTGGAAATCGCTCCGGCTGGACTGATCTGCGTGATATAAGACCACATCGCCATCCTTGAGGTGCCAAGTTCGGCCTTGACTGTCTACTGGTCTGTTATTGAAACCCTCCATCTGCCACTGATTCATCAGAGGAGCATAAATGTATTGCAGGTGTGGAGCTTCTGTATTCCCATCTCGAAGTGTCTCTATATTAAAGTTGACCACGATATATCCGTCCTTCAGAAATACAGAAGCCTTTTCATCCAGTTGATTTTGTCTGGCAAGCGATTCGAGATTGGTTCCCTTCGGCACGACATATACATCTGCAGGCAGGCTGTATTCTCCGTACCAACGCTGGATCGCCGCATTCGCTCGGTCCACACTAACACCCGAAGGAATGTCTGTCTTGGGTCCAATCAGTGTACGAATGGAAGCGGGTAGGATCATCCAGTCATAGCGGCCTACCCACGTTTTCTGGTGAGAGGTTTGATCTACAAGCGTAACCATATAATCGGCGAGTGATCTCTGTTTACGTTCATCGGCTGTCAGTTCATACGTATACTGATAACGCGCCGTATCCCCCAATTCCGTACCGGGTACATTACGCAATCTCGAGTTCAGAACAACAAACCGTTTCTCCAAATCCTGCGCCGATCCTATCCTGATAAGTCGCTCTTGACCGCGGTGGTAGTATAGATCGACTTCTCGTCTGGAAGAGCCGTCTTTGCTCACAAAGTAGAATGTTGGAGTAATTCGAACACCATCCTGTTTGCCAAACATATTGCCTTTTGTTTTCAGATCGAACTTGATATGGTAACCCGTTTTCACCGCAATATTACTGAAACCCTGCACAGGATGACTGCCTGGGCGAACAGGTAACACGAATGGTGCCAGATTCCCTCGCGGATCACCATCAATACGGTTAAGTCCTGTCCAGTAGCTCACTCCTGTCGGCTCCGAACTCCCGAGCTGCTTGCGGAACACGTTCTCCCAATTATAATCGGCGATATCCGTAACGTGAAAATCATACAATCGCCCAACAACCTCCACCGGGACCGTATCTGCCGCGACATGATGGGTCAGATTGGTGTTGGCATCCTGCTGTTCGGTAAATGTCGAAGGAGCATTTTCCGCAATATTGCGAAATTCAACTCGGTAATGTCCTTCATCCACCCATACTGGAAGATAGAAAATGGTATCCAGTTGGTTAACCGGAATGTCCACCCAAGTCTTGGCTGGAATGAACTGACTCCTATCGGCGTTATAGACGTCAAATGGGAAACGAATCTGCTTGATGCGAAAATACTTAGCATAGTCCCTATTGCCATAACCCAGGTAACTGTTTGCGTCCTGATGCTGCCCTGAGGTCGGGATGCGTACGATAAATGGTCGTTCCAAAATAAGTGCCGAACTGGTCGGATCAGGCACTGTTTTCTGGTTATGCGGCTGATCATCAGACACCCAGGCGTAGTTAACGACAGGCGTGTGCACCGTGACAGAATTGATTCCTTGAATAGAAAACTTCTGATCCTGACCGCCTTTAATGTTGCCAGGAATCAAGCCATATGCGATCTCGCCCGTTGTCGGTTGGTCCGCCTTGTTGACCAGTGTATTCTGAATAGTTAAACGATTCTGGTACAGCACGTTGTCACTGATCATACCAGGCTGAGGGATTGTCCCAGGTCGCGGAGCAGTCTTATCCATCGAAGCAGGATCCATCACAGTGGTACCATTAAACACTACCTTGTCATTATTTACAGTGTTCTCTTTAACCTCAGTCTCCGCTTTAGATTGGAACAATGACGTTTCATCAGGTGTAGGCGGCTCGCTGTCACCGCCTGACTTTGTTTCAGTGCCAAGGTCGATTTCCTTGCAAGGTGCAGGTTTCACATGTGCGGTAACGGCATCATCATTAGCCGATTGTAAGGTCGGCGGTGTATATCCGTTTGGAGTCAGCGTTACTGTACCACCGTAGCCACCAAGTGCATAATTGGATATCGTAGCTTGATTTAGCTGATAGACTTCCAAATTATCAATCTGCCAATAACTATATTGTCGGATGACCTGCATTGGTTTTTCCACAGGAACGTCTAGTTCCTTAGGTTGTGGAGGTGTGCCTGGATCATTAGGTCCTGTCGAGGCTCTGCCCGGAATCGTCCATGTTTTGTGATACTTCTTTTTTACGTTGACCGTATAAGTCACTGTTCCCGTCATGTTCACCCAACGGTGCTGGAACAAGTATCCTTTAGCCATGACATTTGCATAGAGATCTTCAGAAGTCGGGATGCCGCGGGTGACCTCAAACTTCTCAGATCCCCGATCATCAGCCTTCAGCACACCCCGGACGGATGGGTCCATGACAGCCGATTCAATTAAAGCTCCTTTATTAGGGGGACTGATGGTCACAGGGCAACCTACAACACCACCGTTACCTGGATCAGTTTCCCCGTCTCCTCCATTGCCTGAGCATTCCTTCACATCTAACACCTGCGTCCCTTGCTCATCCAACTGCTGGGCAGTGTCCACAAAGCGCGCGGTGATGGTGGTGCTGCCGACGATTCCCTTGATCGTCATTTTCCCATCTGCACCTATGGTCGCTACTGCTGGATTGGAGCTTTGCCAGGTCAATTTGGGATGAGCGGTAAGCTCATGAACAGAAAGATCTGACTTGGTCAGGATAGCTTTCGCTTGCAGCGGTGTAGCTGTGTCTGCTTTACATGCGTTTGGCAGGTTCACAATGAGTCCTGGTTCAGACGTTACCGTAATGTCAGCCGTATCCGAGATGAGATATGTGCCGTTGTTCCAGATTGCACGCACAAAAGCAGTACCCGGCTTTTCAGCCTTAACAATCCCTGTTTTGGGTTCAATACTCACAATACTCGGATCGGATGACCACCAGGTGGTCTCAGCTTCGCGCCGACTTACGTCGATGCCGTCACTAAATTTAGGTGCACCATAATTTCGGGTACTGACTTCCGCTTTCATCTGCTTTGTTTGTCCAACCGTTAGAGATGAATCTGGGGTTACGTCGATTTTCTTTTCTTCTTCGAGATCCCCTTCCCAGATGATGTCCATTGGTGTATGGTAGGCTACTACTTGCTTCACACAATTTTGATTAGTTTTACCACCATTTTCGAACTCTGTTCGATCACTTACTGAATGATTCCCTCCTGTTTTTGTGTTGATTTTTACAATGGTACTATCTCTTCGTATTACCGTTTCACCAATTCCTGTATAAGAAGTTTGCTGTAATCTGGTTTGATAAGTAACACTTTTTATTCTTATAGACTTAAGAACTGATGAAGTTATAGGATATCCATTATATTCATTCCATTGAGTAGCAGGCCAATTGGAAAAGTCAACTTCATCGGGTATATCTTTTTCGTCAGGATAAGGAGACGAACAAGACAAGGGATTCAAGTTTCTAGAGAAAGTAGGCCCAGTAGTATGTTCAGCTTTAAAACTTCCATCATCAAGCTGATACCAATAAACACCTGGATTAGCAACTCTTGGTGCAGATTTTACGGTCAGGACAGATGGACTCTTCATTGATTTTGGACCGTACGGATCATTGGTAGCTGCTTGAATTGGAAGATAAAATGTACCCATAGCACCTACAATTAAAAACATAACGTTAAATACTAGCATTAATTTATAATGGAGTTTCAGTACTCACTCACCGCCTTGAAGAAACTACATGTTCTGAATTTGAACTAAATCATTGTTGTTAGCTTTTAAATAATAAGAGCCACCTTTTGCCACGAGCACAGAGGAAGTCCAAAAACGTTTTTTAACATCTTTCTTTATAAGATTACTAGACATCTCTGGAATAGTTATGAATCCATTTTTTTCGGCATGTTTAACATCCATACGATTAAATCTTAACAATGCACTGTCTAGACCACCGCTAAAAGCTAAGAGATTCGATTTTTCTATATTGGATGTAAACGAAATATCTGCAAATGTCATGTAGCTTCCTGGAAACTGAATGGAATCGGGACCAATAAACAGTGATGAGTAAACCCCTTTCGGCGTGCCTTTCGTAACATCTACTACAATAATTCGATGCAGTCGAAGTATGCCGGAATTATTATAGAGAGTTATATCTCCCTTAGATAGATCACTTACCGTAACAGAATTTTTAGTATAAAAGTAATTACTAATCGTCGTTAAATTCGTTCCTGTTGTGCCTACCTCACGCATTTCATTCAGATCACTGTACTTCCCTGCATCGGTACCCTCGACATCCATATAACGCAGCAAAATGGCAGACACTTCAGCTCGAGTTGTTGGATCAGCGGGCTTCAGGGAACCATCCTCAAATCCACCGACAATGCCAGTCCCGCGAACAAGTGCAAGATAAGGAATTTGCTCTGCACGAATCGTTCCCCGATTCACTTCAGGGGTAGGTAGCAGTGTATTTTGGGTATCGTCAAAAGCATCCTGGAAACTGGTTCCCGACTTGATCAGTCCGTTGGCAATCCATTTCATCATCTCGTAGCGTGTCAGCTCGGCATTGGGGTTGAATCCTTTGGGATAATCATTAGCGTTAATAAAACCTTGGCCCACCAACTGTGTCACAGCGGATTCAGACCAGTGTCCCTTGAGATCAGCAAAAGGATTCTCTCCTTGTACCTTTTCCAAGCTGGTTGCACGGCTGAGAAGTGTAGCATACTCACCACGGGTGATTTTGGCATTGGGGCGGAACGTACCATCCTGGTAACCGGAAATCAGATTTTTATCATAGGCTTTAACAATTGTAGCTTGCGCCCAGTGCCCTTTGATATCTTTAAACTTCGTAAGCGCAGAAGCTGTTGTACCCGCTCCATTCGTGCTTGCAGCAGCATCCACAGTAGACACCAGACCCACGGTTCCAGGAGTCAGCAGCGTTCCTGCCAGCAAAGCCGTCGTCAACAATCCGACTATTAACACATTCCTTTTTGATTTACTACCGTTTAATCTCATCTGCTTCTTCAAATCTACTCACTCTCCTATGTACCTTAGTATGGGGCAAACTTCTGCTTCTTCAGCACTCGTACTACTCTTCAAACCAAAACCTAAATTTGTCATAATCATCAATATTCTACCATGCAAATCTAGGCTTTTGGTATTATTTTTCAGCAATCCCCATCCCTACAAGGCATGCAACCTCCCCTTCCAAAGACCCAATTCACCCTTAAAAATACAAAAAAAGGCCACGAATCCGCAGATTCATAGCCTTATGCTTTAAGGTGTCAGTCCTATTCAATTGAAAAAAATGTAATCTATCTATCACAGAATAAACGATTCTTTCCCATTTGACCAGCCCTAAAATTCAAAACATAATAGATTTCTATCAAAATCGTTCACTGAAAACTGTTACCTGACGACCCTAACACTCCACTATTTCTAATCATATACGCTGCAAATGGCGTCAACGACAACGCTCCGACCTCTTCCAGAGTAAACCATTGTGCGCCCAGTGAATCTTCGCCATCCGGTTCCCTTTTGATTTCATAAGGCTGACTTGCACTTGTCAAATATACATCGTATAGAATTCCAATATGGTGCAGCTCTTCCGGCTCGCCTTCGTGAACCCACTCCAATACGTTCGATTCCGCAGAACGAATCACCAATTGTAGATTGGAAAGACCCGTCTCTTCCTCGATCTCACGGTGTAGGGCGGTCTCCGGTTGCTCACCAAACTCCAACCTTCCTCCAGGCAAATCCCATTTGCCCATGTAGGCCCCTCTCGCCTTATGTATTAACAGGACTTTTTGCTCCCAAGTGACTAAACCGTATACCCCCATGTGTGTGTACCGATCCACTTAAAGGTTCTTCCTCTCGTCTGAAAGATGCCTAACTTGCTCTTCCAATCTACGAATACGCTTATTCATTTGATAGAACGATGGAGCAAATATCACTCCAATAATAATAACAATGACCCAGACACTCAAATCATCACCCCTATCTAAGAGTCTCCCGACTCTAGCGATAACCGAACAATCAGTTCTTCACCCTCAATCAACAATGCGGTTAACCCTTTATCCGAGCCAGATTGGTGATTCTCTCCGTTGGTCCAATACGCAGCTTCTCCTGATCGTATCGCTACCCGTTCGCCTGTCTCGCCTTCCACCCAACCTTCGCCTTCAAGCACCAGAAACACCTGCTCACCCACTGCTGGATGCAAACCTACACTTCCTCCTGCAGACAGTTTCAGTTGTGCTACGTGGCAGGCTGTTGTGCTTCGGAGTATCGGCGTAATCTCTGCTCCCTCACTGCCGTAAGCGGTGATGCTGCGACGGTCCTTTGATTTGAGGCGATATATCTTCACTTCTTATTCTCCTCTGCCACGGTATCCAGATCCAGAGCCAAACGAATCATATCGACGCAGCGAATACCATCTTCTATAATCTCTTCTTCATAATGTTTCACAAAAAAGTCCCGATCAACCCCTATAATGCGAAAACCGCAGCGTTGATACAGCTTCAACTGATGAAAACTTGAGTTGCCTGTCCCAATTTCTACCGTTCGACCACCGAGCCTGCGTGCTGCTTCTATCGCTTCCTTGATCATGTGTTTGCCAACGCCCTGTCCCTGTAATTCTTCCTGTACGGCAATATTAACAATCTCAACCGTCTCTGGACGCGTCTTCAGCAAGACAAACTCTCCTACCATTTCCCCTTCATATTCAGCGATAAAACAAACACCGCGACTCAGATATTCGTCAACTATGGCTTTGGACGGATCAGCCATCAATAAAAGCCCATAAGGTTTTTCTTCTTCCCAGTCCAAAATCCGGAACGACAATTTCACACCAATCTCCACCTTTTCCTCGTACATATTCATTTACGTCCCGTTTGCAGAAGCCTATGTATGACTAGATCACCAAATATATAACAACCTTCCGTATATAAAGGTTTGGGTCTGAATTCATATTTTTCTCTTTTTATAACTTCGGGTTACTCCGGAACGATTTTTATACTTTATTTCAACCATCTAGTTCACCAAATCTATTAGCTATTTACCGCTCCATCCTGATTTTGAAAATGACGAATCACCATGCCAGATGCTTTTTGCATGCCCTGTTTCTCATAGAACTCCTGGAGTTCGTTATCGCACAGAAGATCAATCATATAGAGATCACCCAGACGATTAAACATACGCTTGATGAGATCTGTTCCGATCCCTTTACCCTGATACTCCGGCAGCACTTCCAGTAATGGAATATATGCACTAAGAACTCCATCTGAAATCGCTTGAATAAAACCCACCACATTCCCGGTATCTTCATCAACAGCCAGTTCGACAGCATAGGATTGTTCCAGCAGCTTCAGAAATGTAGGCGTAGATGGAGGGTTTGGCCAACCTTCGAAAAAATCCCCGCTAAGTTGGTCGATACCTATTCCCTCCAGCGATTCACGAAATGTAATATCCATAATAGCAAGTCCTCTCCTTTTAAAAAGTAAACTTCATTATATCATAATATCTGGATATAAATATATAGAATTGGCTGATAAAATATGAGGCATGCTTCAAATAGAAGCCTTAATTATTAGCTTTATTCATGTAGACTGTTATAACAACGCAACGTTCTATTCCTCACGTTATACACTCGCACTTAAATGTTCGTGGATTAATTTCCATTCTCCGTTGATGCCTGCAACAAAAACATTGGTAGCCCGACCTTTTCCAGCAGCCGGCTCCCCTTGATACATTCCTTTCCAGTGATAGGTATAAATACAGACCGCCTGTTCTTCGCCAGTCGTAATCCACGTGACATCTTCTGCACGATATACCTCATCCTTGACTGTCTCCCAAGCGTTTTCAAAATAAGCCCGAATTTCGTTAAGGGTAGTACAAGACGTTCCCGTAAACCAATATACGGCAACCGGTGATAACCATTTGCTTACCTCATCAAACTCATGTGTATTGGTTGCTGCAATGTATCCTTCCAGTGCATGCTGGTATCCCATAAATGCTTCCTCCTCCTGAGCGTTTTGAATTATTTAACTTCACTCTATTCAAGAACCGAATCGCTATACACCATAAACGTCTCTTTCAGTGTACGTCCGGTTGATTTCTCCCAGATCACACTCCGCTCAAACGTACCTGCTTGAAAAAATCGCGGGAAACGTTCTGCAAACCAAGCCTGCATGGGCAGCTCAAGCGCCTGTCCTAGAGACACCCACAACAGTTCGCCTTCCGGCGGCTCGTTCAATAGCTCTCCCTCATAAGAAGTAGCCACGTAGTTGAAGACCATATAACGCAATCCTTGCTCCGGATCACAAAATTCATCAAGACCTTTGTATGTAATTTCTTTCACCACAAGTCCTGTTTCCTCTTTCACTTCTCGCACGGCACCATCTACAATACTTTCCGGAAAATCAACTTTCCCGCCAGGAGCAATGTATCCAGGAAATCCTTTTTGGTTCGGTCGATTCATTAATAGCACCTGATCATTCCGTTTGTCCCATACCATACACATCGTTAAAATCTCAGTTCTAGTGTCCATGTTTATCCTCCCAGTTGCCTTATACAAAACCTAATTCCTTGCAATTCACACATATTCACTACGACGACAGAAGAACTTTCCAATCCTTATTTCCCAGGTTTTCTCTGTCCTCTCCGTTCTTGTGTAATTGTTGAATTAAGCTTATATACTTCGTAGTACACTAACACTTCTGGTACGTAGATAGATTTTCCTGCTTCAATCTCTATTCCGAATCCATCTTAACTTTCCTAACTTCTACAAAGTCCATTTGGATATAAACGCATACGAAAGACGGACACCGGAAATTTCGGAGGCCCGCCTCTTTTTGATGTATGCAATGTTCTGTTTTTGAACCAAATATCGAAAAGGCGATACTCATCTCATGCCTGTAATTAACACCCGGCGCTCTTTCCACTCGGCACGGCGATAAGCCTGCAGCAGACCAAATTTGCGGATACTTGCTTTTGGCACCGATTTGTAAGGCATAACGACCGTAAAGTCCTCATCAAACGGTACAAAAGACAATCCTACTTTCTCATTGGAGAGCCACTCAGCATGAATAAGTTCCCTTGAACAGGCATCGAAGGTACAGCCGAGTCCATCAGCGAAAAAATCATAACGTGCAGCAGGTGTTCCGGGTTCCTCCATACAGAGAAAAAGACTGAGCTGATCACAAAAAAGCATAATTTCCACATCACTTTTCAGCCTGAGTTTCAACGCCTCACCGCCACCAAGCTGCTGTTCCCAGCGTAACTGGTGTTCCAGTTCATCGTTTAGATACTCCCTGATATCTTCATCATCATGTGCATTAGCACCCAGATTCTTTTGAAACAATTCTGTATACATCATGCTGCACAACAACCCGGCGTACAGGTTTTTCTCACGGACCTCTTCAATACCTTTACGGTAAAATACAAATCGAGGACGTAGCGGAAAATCACGAAACGAATACGGTATCTGACTATAATCATTCCAGAATGGAGCAGAATCCAGTTCAATCCATCCCCGATCATGCTCTTTTGCGGCAAGAATCAGATCTTCCCGATGCGCTTCATCCGTTAACAACTCCGTTTTCCAATGGGAAGCCATTTCTCCGGCTACTAGTCCATGCTCATGCTGTGCGGTCAAAACAAAATCATGCTCTCTCTCATATACGATCATTTGCTGTCACCCTCCCGCATGGTATACGTTGACTTTAACATAATTTGGTTTACAATTTCCTATAAGTTGCTTTTCATTCAACTTTCAGGGAATATACTAAGGAGCATCAATGTAAAGGTGTTGTCAGTTCCCTGAAATTTGGTACACTAATGATTGTGCCAACATCACATTACATACAGAAAGCGGGATCTCATGAATTTATACTCTCCTTACACCGAGTTTAACCGCAAGGAATGGGCTGACTTGAAGAAATATCAGACCACTCTTCCACTAACGACAGCGGAATTGGAACAGCTAAAGGGATTAAATGAAGAGGTATCCATTCAAGAAGTTGAGGATATTTATCTACCTCTTACCCACTTTATTGACTTATACGCAGGAGCTTCACGAGAGCTGAATCGCTTAACGGCATCTTTTTTAAAAAAAGAAGCACATCACGCTCCCTACATTATTGGTATCGGGGGCAGTGTTGCCGTGGGCAAAAGTACAACCGCCCGCCTGCTTCAGGCGATGCTGGCCAGAGGCAAAGGAAATCCCAAGGTGGATCTGGTCACCACGGATGGTTTCCTGTATCCCAATGCTGTGCTGCAAGAGAAAGGCATCATGAACCGAAAGGGATTCCCGGAAAGTTATGATATCAAGTCACTGATTCAGTTCATGGGTGATGTCAAATCGGGCAAACCCGAAGTGATGGCTCCCGTTTACTCCCATCTTGCCTACGACGTCATTGCAGGTGAGGAGAAGGCCATCTGTCAGCCGGATATCCTCATTATTGAAGGAATTAACGTGCTCCAGGTCAAAAAGGAAACGCCACTGCTGGTCAGTGATTTTTTTGACTTCTCCATCTATATCGATGCGGAAGAGGAGCATATCCGTCACTGGTACATTGAGCGTTTCAAGCTGCTGCGTAATACAGCGTTTCAGAATGAGAATTCCTTCTTCCACAGTCGTTTTGCCAATTTGGAAGAAGATGAGGCTGTTCTTACGGCAAGTCAGATCTGGAAAGATATCAATGCCAAAAATCTGCACGAAAACATTCTGCCAACCAAAGGACGAGCCCGACTGATTTTAAAAAAGGAATCGGACCATTCGATTCAGCACATCCAATTGCGTAAGCTGTAAGCGTCATAAGGAGCAGAAACATTCTGCTTAATACCCATTAAAAAAGGAGACAAAACCACATGCAGACCTTGATTGTACTTGGAAGTATCATGATGTTTCTTGCTGTTGCCCTTGGAGCATTCGGTGCACACGCGCTCAAACGCAGATTGTCTGCTGACATGATCAAAATATACGAGACTGGCGTTCAGTATCACCTTGTTCACGGACTCGGAATCATCCTGCTCGGACTGTTGGCTGATCGACTGGAGCAGCCTTCTCTTGTGTTGCTGGCGGGGTGGCTGCTATTCGCCGGCATCCTGTTGTTCTCGGGCAGCCTGTATGTCCTTAGCGTTACTGGCGTTCGAAAACTGGGAGCGATCACACCCCTGGGCGGAGTTGCCTTCTTGGCCGGTTGGGTCATGTTATTCGTTGCCGCTTTGTAAAACCAACATTGTAAACTGAAAAGAGTGTTCTAGCCGATCTCAAAAATCGCTGGAGCACTCTCTTTATGTTTAACTTCGCCATATACGGCGAGTGCTGTGTGAGACTTTATCTCCCTGCTGTTTTTCCAGCACATATACATCAGGATTAGTTAGATTTTTCCACTCATCGAATCCAAAGGATTCATCATGGCTGCGAATGAGCAGAGATAACAGATTACCGTGTGTAATCACAGCCCCGCTATGCTCAGGCCGGCTCCACAGCTCGTCCAGCACCTCAATGCCCCTGGCTGTCGCGAAACGAGAAGATTCACCACCTTCTTCCGTCCAGTCTTCGTCCGTGTATGTACGTTCAAGCACATCCATCCAGTTATCCAGATGAAGGGTACTAAGCACCCTTTCTTGAAGACGTTCATCCGTATGTATATGTTGCAGGACGGTTTTGCCCAGTGGGGCAGCGGTTTGAAGTGCTCTTTTCCACGGACTCGACACAATGTACCCTATAGGGTGCTCCGCCAACATCTCAGCAAGTTCTTCCGCCTGACGAAGTCCTTCATTCGTAAGCTCGGCATCCGGTTCTTGCCCTGTCGCTTTGGCATGACGAATGAGATAAATAGACTGCATCGCCCCTCACCTCCTGTTGATTCAATTTACATTCAATGCTTCTCCAGATAATTGAGTGCAATTCGCATGTTCTCCCGGTCTTCCGAACGGCCAGATGAACTAAGAAAAGTAACCTTTTCCTCTGTCCACACACCCTTTTGGTCTGCCAACCCAAGAAGCTGCTTCAAGCGGTTAACCGTTCCCGTACTGCCATCAATAATCTGAATATGATCTGGCAGAACTGTACGAAGAATTGATGTGTAGAATGGATAATGCGTGCAGCCAAGTACAACTGTACCGTATAAGTTCAGATCAAGATCAGCCAGTTTAAGGCGGAAATACGCCGCAATCTTCTGTGGATCAAAGTCCAACTGCTCACACCACTCCACAAGTTCAGGTAATGGAATGGAATCGACACTGTGGTGATCATCCACTCGGGATACCAATTCATGATATTTCGTTTGACTCAAGGTCAGGGCTGTAGCAAATACAAGCACTCTTTTGCCGCTTCTTCGATTCATTTCCACTGCCGGTTTCACAGCAGGCTCCATCCCGATAACCGGGATATCATACTTGGCACGTAAATCCTTCACGGTCAGACTGGTCGCTGTATTGCAGGCAATCACAATCGCTTGCACATTTTCCTGAACAATAGCCTCCACACAATGGAAGATATGTCCTCTAACCTCATCGGCGGACTTGGTCCCATAAGGAACATGCAAGGTATCGGCATAATACAGAAACGCTTCTTCAGGGAATTGATGCAAAGCCTTATGCAAGACGGTTAAACCACCGATTCCCGAGTCAAAAAATGCAATTTTCTTCTTCAAGGGTTTCACCTCTATAACGTATTCTTTCAGGTTCCTGGAACCTCTCATTCCTGCTCATGATGACTGGGAGGTGAGTTATGTTATTCCGGGTCATCACAGACGTTAACACTTGACGACCTGCGGTGATCGTTTCGGTTACGGATCGTTCTTTCGATCGCTGTTGTCTCCAAATTTTCTTGATTAATTTTATAAATGTGCAAACTCGGAGACAAAGGCGAACGCTACCGCTTCTTCAGAATCGATTCCGTTCCCTCCACTACTTCCGTTGTAAATTATTCACTAATGATGATGAGACATTATTCATTATTCTACCTTCATTTTATACTGTCTGAGCCAGTCTTTTCCACTTTGCCAGTGTTCCACGGGATTACGCTCTCCGAGCAGCTCAGTACTTGCCTGAGCCATAAGCCATTCCTTAAGGCCATTATCTGCACTAGAGTCCAGCTGCTGAATCAGGACGTTCAGTCCCTCTTCACCCGTATCGAGAATCTGAGCATACGCCTCTGTATTAGCAGCAATATAATCACCTGGATTACTGCTGGTCAGAATCTCAGTTTCGTTCACGATTTGCTGAAGATTGCTATCAATTTTCCAGCTCACGTCATGACTTTCCACCTGATTCGAGCATGCTACCAACATCCATGCTGCACACAGCATCATCATGCCGCTTGCAATACGTTTGCGAATCATGGAATCACTCCTGTCCCTGCTCAAACTTATGAACGGCATTCTCAATAAACTCGGCAAAGCTATGATCATAATTATACTCATCCCGATAGATACGGATATGCGCTTCAATGACATATTGCAGATCCTTTTGTACAAAAGTCCTTATCATTGCTGCAACACCCCCTTTTCATTCCGGGTAACCAACTTAGCAGATTCATACACTTCATTTAACATAAATATGAATGCATCTTTTATGACGAAGTCGTGATGTTGAAATCCACACCAAACTGGATGAGTCCCAGCTTCCGGGCAACAGTCTGCGAAGCTATATTATCCCATGATGTACTATAGATCGGAATGCGTCCGCTCTCTTTAACATGATACTGCCAGCACTTTACAGCCTCTGCTGCATAACCCTGTCCTCTGAATTTAGGCGCCGTATTGAGACTCGCCTCAGCACCCTGTTGGGATACACGGGCCGAACAACATACAGCGACAGCCGAATCCTCCATAACATAAGCGGCAACGGGCATTTTCTCATGCAGATGCTCTATTAAATCAGGAAAATGCTTTTCCAGCAGAAAAGTACGATGACTCTCTATAAGCTGAACATTCGGATGCCATTCGCCGCACTTCTCGGGAAATGCATAAGCCGGGCCCATCCATACACTCTTCACTGGCTTAAACGTCTCCACTCCCCGAATCAGCTTCGCAATATTGAGCGGAAGCTTAGCATCACAGCCTAGCTCCTCAATCAGAGTGAACGGCAACTGCTCATGATAGTAGGAACATTGTCCGACAGAAGTTATTCCAATAAATAAGGCTGGAGCCTGCCCACCATCCGGTTCGTTAATATTTAACAGACGCTTCTGATTGTCCATCGTATACAATGTATTTGCCTGAATTTTCATCATATCCATGGGTGAAAGATTTAATATGGGATTCATATTTACGGAATGAACCTCTGCAATAACGGTTCGCCTACACTTCTTATTCCAGCGTCATGCTGCTTCAGAAAATCAGTTATTAATCCTGATATCGTATATTTGCACATTGGCTATACCCCCCTCATTAATTTCCATTATACGGTATATCCCGTGCAGATACGAATCCAATGTGCACAATTGCGTATGAGAAATATATTAGATAATTTTAAGATCTAGACAAGGATTCAATATCGCTTATTGATCCTGCAGCACGGCTTTTTTCCATGCATCTCCCAATTCAGCAACTGACGCATAGCGACTCGCTCGCTCAGGGTCTATCGCACGAATAACCACCTGGTACAACGCTTCTCCCGCATCCCATCTGGCATATGAACGATCCAACTCTCCACCCAGCAGCGAGAAAGACATCGCTCCCATGTTGAACACATTCGTGACTCCATCCATTGGTGCACCCAACTCAAATTCCTCAGGAGACATAAACCGGGATGATCCCCACATCCGTCCCATCGTATTCGTGAAAGAGCCCTTTCGATACAAATCAATATCACATATTTTCATCGTTTGTTTGTCAAAATCATAGATCAGACTGCCATCGTAAAAATCAACAGCCACATACCCTCTCCGTTGCACTTCGATGTGAAAATCCAAAATACGCTCCATCGCCTGAATACGCGTCTTTACCGGAAGCTGTCTGAATCGATAATAGGGGGAACGAGGGTCCTCATATTTAGCTGGTGGTGGAAAATCCCAATGGGAATGCAGACATTCTCCTTCCACCCAATCGAATACACAGGCGTAGCCATGTTCTGTTGCAAAATGGTTTTTTAAATGAATCAATGTGTCATGTGCCAAATCTTCGTATATGGAAACGGATGATTTCAAATAATGAATCGCTTCGGCAGGTGCACTTATACTGTTCGCATGTATCGTGCGTGCTCCAGCATATTTCACGAATATCCGCTTTCCGTCCCGACTCAGAATACCAAAGGACAAATTGCCGGAATCCTGCTGATCAAACACACGGAATACAGTACCCAGGCGCGCGATCCACTCGAATGAATGAGGTTCTTTTAACTCAAAAGAAATGCCGTCAAGTTCAAGCTGAACCGTGTCCGTCATATGTCACCACCTTCTTCAACATGCTCATCGCTCACATTCAAACGCTCAGCATAAAAGTACGTCATATGCGCTTCATCGTAACCCTTTCCCTGAACGACCAGTGCATTGCGCTCAATGCCATAGGTTTCAAATCCATGCTGCTCATACAATCGCCTTGCTGACCCGTTTGTGGTAACCACACTGAGATTGATTTGCTCTATGCCTTCCAATTCCCTGCCCCGATCCAACACTTCGCGGAGCAATCGGGAAGCAAGTCCACATCCACGATAAGATGGTGAGACATATACTCCCCAGATGTATCCTTTGTGCCTCAGCTTTAGTCCATGTTCTCTTTTGAACCCCATTGTCCCTGTGAGGATGCCTTCTTCTGTATATGCACCCAGAATGTAATCATCGGGTTCGGTATGTATACGTTCCTGCACTTCACTCATGGGAAGCTGAATCGACATTTCAAATGAAGCCCCGAAGGCTTCCGGATGATTTTTCAGTGCTTCCAGCCGCAAAGGCCAATATTTCTCTGCCTCATCTCTGCGTATATTGCGAAGGATGAACACGTTCTCCTTCTGACCTTCATTCATTCTTCAACCACTCCCTGCATGTCATAAGGATAATCGATTTGTAGCTTTACATTCGCTGCGGCTTCCTGGCCTGCAAGCAAACCTACAACATAGACCCCAAGATCAATGGACGTCGCTACCCCTCCGGCCGTAATCACATTTCCGTCTTTCACAATCCGGGTTTGGATCACCTCAGCAACATATGGCTCAAGCAGTTCATAGACATTGGGATGCGTTGTTGCTTTTTTACCCGTTAAAAACCCCGCCGCCCCCATCAGCAAAGAGCCTGTGCACACGGATACCTTCAGTGGAACATTCTCGGCCTGGCTCAGCCAGCCCACAAAAGCCTCATCGAATCGAAGCTTACGCGTTCCCATGCCACCAGGCACAAAAATGAGATCATATTCCTCCAAATTAGGCTTCACCCGGTCCACCTTCAATGTTAAGCCTGATTCGTCCGTAACCTGATCTGTCATCGCACAGGTTTCCCACGTCGTGCCTTTGGTTTGTTCAAAGAAATTCAACCGATTGATCACATCATAAAATCCTGCAAAATCAAGGAAAGTCAAACCATCAAACAAAACAAAAGCGATTTTCATATGAAAGCCCTCCATTATTTTTTATTCCGACGCATCCCGTTCCATGGCTTCCTTCACCCAATCACGTTCGGGTAGTTTACTATTGCCCTACTTCAGTCCACGCGCAATAATCCACTCCAGCCATTTCCAGGGAAGCAGCAGCCTGCCAATGATAAGCAAACGCGAGCCTTTACCCAGCGCATAACGAAGTCTTGGTGCACGCATCCGTGCAATGCGAGCAATCAGATCGGCCACTTCCTGCGGATCAGGTGCAGTCTCTCCAGCATGCTGGGAATAACGAAGAACCGCGTCCAGCTTATCTTTATAGGGAGAATGGTCGCTCCTGTGAATTTCGCCCAAGCCTTTACTCCATATGGGTGTGCGATAAGCACCCGGCTCTACCAGCACAACCCGGATGCCGAACGAGGACATCTCATGACGCAAACTTTCCGTGAAACCTTCCACTGCGAATTTGGATGCAGCATACGGCGCATAACCTGGAAAACCGGACAATCCACTGACGCTGGACAAGTTGATGATCAATCCCTGCTTTTGCTCACGCATGACAGGCAGGACCGCACGTGTAACGGCAATCAAGCCAAACAGATTCGTTTCCATTTGCCGACGCCAATCATCCATGGATACTTCTTCAATAAATCCGCCAAGCGCAAATCCTGCATTGTTCACCAGCATATCGATCCGCCCATTGTTTTGAAGTACCGTCTGAACAGCCTCCTGTACCGAATCACCATCCGTTACATCCAGGCAAATAACCTGTAACCGATCCGAAATGCCCGCCTGCTCCGCCAACCTTGCCAATTCCACATTCCGACTCAAATCTCGCATCGTTGCCACAACACGATATCCTTGTTTAGCCAGCGTAACCGCCGTAAGCATACCGAACCCACTCGATGTACCCGTGATTAACGCCACAGGGGCGTTTGGGTTGAACTCTTTCGATTTCCCCACGGTTGAACCTGTTTCGCCCTGTATATGATCGTCCTCTGTCTGTATCTTCTGTTCTGTCATCTGCTTCACCTCTTCCTTCGGTGGATTTAGTAGATTTATCACGTTACCTTATCATCCAAACGCTTCACAACAAGTGTGCTGTCTCTCCACTCGGCGCAGCTTCGTTATTCCCGGTTCAAACGTATAAGGAACGAATATGATCTCGGGTATAGTGCATTCCAGCCGCTCTCCCAGCTTCGTCAGCTCCCGCTTCACACAAAATTCCACCTGCTGCATCCCTTCTCCTCCTCCGAGCCGAAGCGATACTTCCAACATCCCGCTACCTCGCTGTACGACGCGATAATGCTCAATAGCTGGAGAGGCTGCAATCACCGCACGCGTAACAAAATCCGGGAATACAGGTACGGCTTCGCCCGTTTGTCGATGTGGAAAATAAAGCGTGTCATCACAGCGGCCTTCGATACGCTCAATGGCAGTGAATGGAGACCCACAGGCACAAGGAACCGCTGCCTCGGTCAAAATGTCGTTCAGTCGATACCGGATAATCGGCTGTGAGGTTCTGGAGAAGTCCGTGATTACAGGCACGAACCTCCGGGTCGTGGGGTCAATGAACTCTTTTTCAATATGAACGATATCTTCATTCAAATGCAAAGTACCTAAGCCACAGGTTGCGCCCAGAAATCCTTCCGTACACTGGTACACCTGATGAATGGTTTGCCCAAAAACACTCTCCAGCACCTTGCGATCCAGGGGGTCCAGCACTTCAGCAACCGAAATGATTTTGTCCGGTACAGTGGTCAATGTGCCTGACGTATAAGCCTCAGCCAACATTCTCAGCATGGAGGGCGGCGCTACCCATACGGTGGGTCGGTATGTTTCCATACGTTCAACCAAGGTATCGACACGCTCCAGCAAATCAAAATATTGAAATCGCAGCTTACCCCGCTGCACCGATTCATACAGATTACTGTTGGCCCGGAGGAAAAAGGCGATCTTGGCAGGCTTCCACAGTCCGCCAGGCAGGAGCTTGGCCAACACAGTCCCTGTCCACGCATCCTGCTCACGATCACTCACCAGAAACACCCCCCGGTTGCCCGATGTGCCTGAGGACAAGCCTACCGTCACGCCCTGAACGGATGGCTTGAAATCACGCGTTTCCTCACTTTCCCCGGCGAGAGCCATCGCTTCGCCCTTGGAAATGCCCACCGTGTTGAGCCGATCGAAATGCTGCATCATGATCGTTTTGTCAATCAGCGGAAAGCTTCTCCAGTTGGATGCATCCACATCACCCCACCACTCCCGGTAAAAAGCGGACTTTTTACGAACCCGTTCCACTTGCCGAATGATCTGGCGTTCCTGCCAGCGTTCAAGCTGCGCTCGTGTTTTCCATTTTCTCAATCCCCGTGCAAGTGCATAATGGTAGACAATACGCAGTGTACTGCTCATATGTGCTCACCCCAAGCATTTAGCGCTTCATGGCAATGACTGGGCACAATCCGAAGCGCTGGAAACTGCTGATGCAACTGAACGAGTCTGTCAAAATTCCTTCGATACGCCTGACGATCCGACATAATGATTCCAGCGAGTGCGTGAGGTCTGCGTTGCTCCTGAAAAGCACGACTCGACCACACCGCGTCCGCGCACAGAAAATAGTCATGTGACTCCGTACTGAGCAAAATGCCCATCATGCCTTCCGCATGACCCGATACGTCAACACCCAGCAGACTGCCATCACCGAAAATATCGTATACCTCGGAAAAAGGAAAAACCTCACCCGCTATCACCCATCGCTCCGGCTGCTTCGTAACAGGCAATGATCGGGCATCAAAGTCCTCTGGCAGCAGCCCGGACAGAAACCCTGCCTTTACAGCCGCAATGGGGCCAAGTGAACGCACGGCGTCATAGGCTCTTGGCAGATAGATCAATTGCGCCTGTGGGAAATCCCGCACACCTGCAATATGATCCCCATGAAAGTGCGAGAGGATGATGTACCGAATATCCGAAGCTTCCAGTCCTAAACGAGCCAGAAAATGTACCGCACTGTCTTCTTCACGATAGACCACAGGTGTAATATGACGATACAGCGCGTTTGGCAAGCGGGCGGTTTCCTTGAAAAAACGGGAGCTATATCCCGTGTCCAGCAGAATCGGACCATGTACAGGATGAATGATGCACGCAAAGCCGGCCGGAAAGGCCACCGGACGCAAACTTCCACCACGCAGCGTCAGAAACTCCGGATGTGTGCAATAACCCGCTGCTCCAAGATGAAGCTTTACCGAAGTTGTTGTCAGCATGATTCAGCCCTCCACCAGTCTGCAAATTGTTGTAACCCCTCATCAATGGACAACCGAGGCACATATCCCAGCTTCTCACGGGCATCCGTAATATCCAGCGTCTGCGGGATAGATAATGAACCAACCGTATACCGCGTCAATTGAGGTTCACCTAACGCAGGAATCAAGCGGTGTACACGTTCAAGTACTGCGGCTGCTCCGTATGCTGCTCGGTAGGGAATATTTCGACGGTGTAAAGACATTTCCAGCTTTCCAAACAACGTGCTCACCAAATCCTGAAACGGTCTCGGATCTCCATTGGAAATATTGTAGGCACGACCCAGCACTTCTGTCTTAGCATCCCTGCATAACAACAGCGCATCCACCACGTTATCCACACAAGTCAGGTCAATGAGTGCCTGTCCGCCTCCGATCATAGGTACACCCGATTTGGCATTTGCTGCAACGATTCTGGGAAAAAGGGTCTGGTCATATGGACCAAAAATAGCTCTCGGACGAATCATGATCGATGGAAGTCCATTAGCATGAGCCTGCAAAACCACTTGCTCAGCGAGCCGCTTGGTGGCTGCGTAATGATTGGCTGGTTTGGCTGGCAAGGGGTCATTCTCGTGTATGTCATATCGCGGACTATAGTTAAAATATAGGCTCGGCGTTGATACGTGAATGAAGCGCTGTACGCCACCTTTCATACAACGATCCACCAAATTTTGTGTCCCCTCCACATTACTGCTGTAAAAATCCCGGTATTTGCCCCATGGCGACGATAACGCCGCGCAGTGAAACACAACATCCTGACCCGAACAGGCCTCATTCACTGCCTCCTGATCCCGTATATCTCCGTTATAAAATCGAATGCCTGCTGCCTCCAGCTGTGCACCGTGCTTTGGCTGGCGTCCCATACCCGTAACTTCCCAGCCTTGCTCTGCAAGTCGTATCGCCAAATGCCTGCCCAGACATCCGGTTGCTCCTGTAACCAATGCTCTATTCATTGTTGTTCACCGTTCCATTCTATGTCGTGAGTCAAAGCTTCAGTCAGCGAGAACTTATGTTTCCTTGCCAGCCGCCAGGCGGAGAGTACAATGGCAAATTGCTCAAACAAAGGTTTCACATCGTGTCTCAGATACACCACATCCTTCGTTCCCCGCCAGGCTGTCATCCATGTCCGCAGGCTGCCCTTCCCCCAGAGCTGCTGCAATCCACTTCCCAGCATCGGAAGCATCAACATCGCTTTGCTTCCTGGTTTGGGGATAATCACCTTTGCTGCTTTCACCCGTTCTTCAGGTGCAATTAAAGCACGTACCAAGCCATCACCTGGGTAAAATAGATGGATTCCACTGGTCGCCCTCGGATTACACTCAATGGCATACACTTGTCCGTCCTCTGTTTCGATAAAATCAAAACCAATCTGCCCGCTAAACCCTGTCGCCTGTACAAACTGCCTTACCCACTCGTAAATTCCTTCATGCTCCACATGTTCAAAAAAAACACTCGCCCCTACGCTGCCCGTTCGATAGCGACTTTCGTAGGTCGTATGTGCAACGATTGTCCCTTCATAAGCTACGCTGTATGTACATAACATTTGCCCGGCAACATAAGCCTGTGCAACCCAAGGGGAAGCCGAGGATATTTCCGTGTCACCAGGAGGATCATTCTGTAAACGGTGCTGCTTCATTTTACCTGCGTATATCTTCTGATCAGGTGCGTCTCCATCAAAGTCTGTTGTGGAGGATATCGGCGGCATACGAACTCTGGTAGCAAAACGGGAGTATACGGGCTTCCATACCCATTCCCCTTCTATATCCAGATCAGCCTGCGCTTCCATCCATTCCTGCCGACTGTTGATCAGACGGGTATCCGGCACCGAAAGGCCAAACGACTCTGCAAGCTGGATAAAGTGATATTTATGATGCAATTCATGCAGCTGCTCTATAGGCGAAACAAGTACATGGCAGTGATCACGCAGCCGCTCTGCTCCTTGAGCAATATAAAAAACTTCTTCACACATCGGAATCAACAAGTCGATCTGCCAGGCTTGAACCAGACGCTCCATCTCCAACAAGTAATTCTCTGTTTCATGACGTGGAGATGGAACCATGAAGCACTGCTCCACCGCACTGGACAATCTGCACAAATGACGCACCACGCTCTCCGCGACGTAAACCCGGTGACCCGCACGATGAAGCATTCGCGCCAGATCGAGCGTTACCGGAGCCCGGCCGCCTGTGAGCAGCACATTTAAGGACGTGGATGCTTGATGTCCATTCTTCGTGAATCTAGTAGTCAAAAATAAGTCCTCCCAGTGACAATCCGGCGGCTGTACCGATCATTAGCACCCGATCTCCCCTCTGAATGCGCTGCTGCTTGATCGCTTCATGCAGCCCCATTGGAATGGAAGCGGCAATGGTATTGCCGTGATTTCGAGTAATGTCCATAAAACGGCCCTCTTCGATTCCCAGCTTCTTGCGGATCAGCCTCATCGCCATGGCACTTCCCTGATGTGGAATCACCAATTGGAAATCCTTCATCTGATTACCGGTTGCCTGCAACATATCGTCCATAAATGCTGGCAGCAACCTGGAAGCCATACGGAAGATGGCTTGTCCATCCATATGAAAAAGATAGGGCTCCGGCTGCTCTGCCACATAGTTCGAGGCATGCAGACGAGTGCCCCCACCGGCAATTTCCGAGAAGCGTGCGCCGCGGCTGTACGTTTTCAGCGAAGCATGTACAATCTGCGAAGACTCTCCCTCAGCGGATCGTTCAATAATGACAGCAGCCGCTCCATCACCGAACAGGGCAGCACTTTCCTTGTTCGACCAATTCAATCCCTTCGAAGCGATCTCCGTAGCTACAAGCAGCACCCTTTTATAACGCCCGGCATCCACCATATAGGAGATAACATCCAACCCGTTCAGAAAACTTAAGCAGGTCGCATCCATGTCAAAAGCCGGTACCCCTGAATCCTGCTGCCCCATCGCCTGCTGAATGAATACCGCCGTACTGGGTAAGGGTTGTTCCTTCGTACCGCTCGTGCACACCAGACAGTCTATATCTGCGAACGTCAATCCCGCATCGGCAAGTGCGGCTTCAGCAGCCCTCGCTCCCATAAAGGAAGAGGTCTCTACACCCGAAGCGTAATGGCGAACACCTACACCTGTTGCTTTGCTGACCCAGCCCGCAGGCACCTGCAAACGGTGATCCAACTCCTCGTCGGTTACTTCCTGTTCAGGCAAATACTTGCCTGTTCCAACAATTCTCACTCTTCTAAGCTGCATCTGACCTACCTCTTTCTCTTCTTCTGACTGATCTATATAAGTACAACTAATGAATATTTACTTACACTAAAACTCCGATGACAGAACAACCTTCCGATGGCTGTTATGGCTAAACAAGATGATGAAATGCTTTAGAGAATGCAGCAGAAGGGCAGATCTCCCTGTCCCTCCGGGAGGCCACTGAAAAGTCCATAACTTAACTTATAAACAAGATACCCTTCCTCGATTTTTATAAGGAAGGGTATCTTGTTTGGCTGTATAATTACATTGACATAAAATTCCCTACCAAGATGAAACTTTCATAAAATTATGCCCTTTTGTTTTTATTTACGAGCAAATTTGGAAGTTGATCTATCCCATCAGTAATTTATCCAGTCTGGTAGGCAACTTTATGTCACTCCCTCCAAACTATTTATCCATGTTATTTACGGATTTTCTCATTTGATCATCTGTTAGTGTGTAATAAATGATTGTAGTTTATATTGACAAATGTCCTAATTGATTTTTTAATTTAGGAACAACCATCGTTTCAGATTATATTATACATAATTAATAGTATATCGCCTCAGCTCTTGATAATCCATTTTATGTTGGAACGAATTGTCCGGATACCCCTGTACAAACCTCTGCTCTGTTGCCATTTCTGCATCTTCTAATGCCCATACTGCAATATCCGAATCAACTGAGAATTGACGAGCTGTAGTTAGCCTTGCTTCGCCTTGGCTAAGTAAAACATTGACCATTTAGATATGTGCGTAAATCAATTTCTTCATTAGGCTTGTTTAACTGACCCGACGTGTATTGACGTTCTGCACGTAGGATGCCAGTGGCATTTCGCCTACGACCTCGAACTCCTCGACGCGGGTATGCTGCCTGCGCAGTGTCACAACAACACATCCATGATTTATACCCTTCAATGGGGAATTTTACATGGGTGATGGATGAACTTGAGCCGTTGTTTTGAAAAACATATCAATTGGTTTATATACACTCCATCACATTATTGGTAATATTATGAATAATACTGCGCATAATTATTTTCGTAACTATTGTTCATCAATCTTTAAAAAGTGGATATAATCGTTTGAGTTTAATTCGAGCCTGATACGTTTTTGTTTCTTGCAGTTTAAATTTGCTACATTACTTTATATTGGGAGGATTTTTTATGATAAGGACTATTGTATTCATGCTGACTTCGATGTTGTTCCTTGTGGCATGTTCAAACTCAAATCATGGAGAACTTCAAAGTTGGGCATTTGATGTTGTAACGTGGAAGAATGGGGTATACAAGGTTACAAATGAAACTGTTACTGAAGTGGAGGACGAAATTGGAATTATTAAAAAACACTCCACAAATGAAAGTAATGATTTACCGAATTTGTTTTCCAATAAGTATAAAAAGGGGACAAAATTATTCAAAATAAAGAATTTCGAGACAACCGATTATATCGCAGTAAAGGATAATGACACCTACTATAAAGCAGAAAGAATGGAAGGAATGAAAACAGCAGCCAATTAAAGCTGCTGTTTTCATTAAATCATTTCTATTGTAAAGTAGATTCCTCCATTAGTTTCAATTCAGAGATGATCTTATGACTTTGTAAATTTATAAGTTGCTCATTAGCCTCTACTTTAAATATACTCACATCTTCATTAATTGGAATATACTCATTGTGGCCAGTTTTCTTTAAATAAAGAATTACACTATCATTTTCAACAAGAGGGGTTGTTCCATGATATTTGACTACAACATTTTGGTCTTCACCACCCATCTGATAGAGTGAGACTTTTTGATTGAGTAAAGCAGAGTCACCTTTTAGAACTTCTTGAATATATATTTCGGATTTTTGCTTATAATCATAAAAATTTTCACCCGTTACAACCGTACCATTTTGGGCTGTTACGTTTGCCTTAACAACCAAATCTGCGTCCCTAGCAAGATCCTTTAAATTGAGGTACCACTTACTCCAAGATATATCAAGATCAACTAGTTCTTTACCTTCTACAAAGTCGTTTTCATCCAAACCGTATTGTGATGGGGATAAACTATTTTTATAAATACTGTTTACGGAGTTTTCATCTCCAATTCCAGGAAAATATTGAAGACGAGCAAACGTTCCATCTGATAAAAAAGTTGCTGGGACCATTACTGATAATGTTCTTTCTGGAGCATGTGCCAAACCCAGAGCATGACCTAATTCATGCGTCGCAATACTTTGAATTGCATTATCTGTACTGATGTATTCTGATTGTGAAGTATAAAAACTATTCACCCAAACTTTAACCGATTTAAATGTCTTGTTCGTATTATAGACAGGCTCCATGATCCCATCCCATGTAGCATTAGCTACAGATTTATTTCCCGCAGTAAAATTGGAATTGGTACCCGACGACAAGGTAACTACCGTCGCATCATTCCATTCTTTTGCTCCAGTAGTCCATAGAGCTTTATAAACTGTATTTGAACCATCATTCTGATACGTAATATTTTTACTGCTCCATTTATAACCCAACGTTGGTGTATCTGCGGCAAACACTGAGTTAGCGAGCAACATGGTAAGAGAAGATACCAGGAGCACGGATAGAATTTTTTTCTTCACAAATAATTCCTCCCAAAAATTTTAAGTATTTTTCACGCATATAAACCACATACAACTTGCAGCGTTTTTGTTGCGCTTTAAACTAAAAATATACTGCGTGTAACTTATCCCTCGGCCCTCCTCTCCGACATTTTTGAGCCTGATCAGACTTCCTTTGTCAATTCTTGCTGTCTACCTATATAACGTCTCAACTCAACATTTTCTGACGAAAAACTTTTAGTATTTTCATAATATATATTTAATTACATTTAATACCTAATTTATCCATAAATCAGATATACTAAGGACGACAAATAATTTAGCTCTAATTCATACAACAATCATCAGGGGAATCTCATGGAACAATGGTTTTATTTTCTTCGAAACCCGCTGGATGACCTGGATGTAACGATTCAAGAGTTGGTTTATCGTTCTTTTTATCAGTTCGTCTACCAGGATATTCGTTTTATGGTTTACGATCATTCGCTTACAGAGGATATTATTCAGGAATCTTTTATGAAGGCAATAACCAAGGGACCCAAAATGCGAACAGACACGAACATCCTGGCCTGGATTAAACAACTTACTCGCAATACCACTTTGGACTATATTAGAAGAGTTAAACGGGACCGTCAGATGCTAACGGAACCCTACGTCAATATTAGTAGCACGGCCTGTGATGAAATAAGCGTAGCATGTGAAGTTGAAGCCAGAGAAAGAGACGAGTTGCTTCATCAAACCATTAGCGAACTGAAATCGGAGTATCGAACCATCTTGCTTCTGTTTTATATGGAAGGGAAATCGTACCGGGAAGTCTGTCTAGAACTGAAATTGACTGAACCTGTCCTTACCCAGCGTCTAGCAAGAGCACGAAAAAAATTGCTTCAACAATTTTTAAGAAAGTGGACTGATGACAATGAATGAATCCAATGAACAGAATCGTATCATTCAAAAAGCAGTGCAGAGCGAAGCGGAGAGAGTCTAAGGCCACAGAGGTATGCATTTTGGCTGCTGTAACTGATCATTCCCCACGACATCCGCTGAAAGTGCATCGCTATTTCTCCTTTTTCTCGTGTTTGGAGGCGTTGGGGGTATAGGTTCCCTACAAAAATTAAAAACCACTTGTTTTATAAGGGGTTCTTGGTTGGCGACTTTATGTCATTTTACCATAATAAAATCTACCGAACATAAGGAACATGAATCATTTCAAAATAGCGATGAGTTTAAAGAGAAACGATAGAACGTTATAAAATTGAAGCAAAAATAGTGAGGTCAAACATAGACATGGGTATGATGTTGCATCTTCCTCGGGTCTTGTTGGCATGCATTTGCAAGGTGCCATAGCCATATTTTATGTTAATCTCAAGCGAATCCTTACACTAATGAAAGATTCAAAGTGAAAGAACAGATCTTTTAAAAACATAAGATCTTCAGTGGACCCCTCCGGCTGGTCTGGACCCCGTGTCAAGGACATTTAAAAAAAGAGTGGCATTAAAGATTTACGAAGCGGACAATAGATGATTCCTGTATTGAATAGGAGTCATCTTTTTTAATCCCCATTGATATCTGTGGTTGTTGTAATAGCGGATGTAACGATCGATTTCTTGCTTTAACTCTTGGAGAGAACGACAACTACGATGATCGACATGGTCCTTCATGTGGCCGAAGAACGATTCTTGGGGAGCATTGTCCCAACAGTTCCCGCGTCTGGACATCGACTGACCTAACCCATTCTTTTTTAGCAACTCCTGATAGATGGGACTGGTATAATGGCTGCCTTGATCCGAGTGGATGAAAGCATCCTTTTGGAGCTTTAGACGTTTCTGTTTCTTGAGAGCGTCAACAGTATCCGTGGCAATGTCTAATGTCAGCCGATGGGATATGTTGTAAGAGAGGACCTCATTCGTTGAGGCATCCAGTATGGTCGACAAATAGGCCATCCCGGATCGGCCGTATGGAAGGTACGTGATATCCGTAAGCAAGGCCAGACCGGGTATGCCCTTCTTGAAGTCCCTCTGTAGAGTATTGGGTAAGGTCCGGTGTTCCAGCGTAGCTTTGGCCATGCGTTTATAAGGGTTGGTTTTTCTGTGCGGACATACGATGTTAAATTTCTTCATCAATCTACGGATTTTCTTTAGGTTATAGATGACACCAAACTCGTGCTCAAGAATCATCTTGATGGAGCGTGAGCCCTTCTTGTAACCCCTTCGTTCGAAAGCCTTTTTAATCAACTTCCCTGCCTCAGCATCCGAACGAACCCGCTCTGAAAGTAAATCTGCAGCTTGTAAGTAGCTGTAATCCCCCGAACGAGATACGTTAAGCAATGAGCAGAGGTATCCTGTCATACGTCCCAAGCCTTGATCCACGGCTTCCTTTATGAGCTCGAACAACTTAATCTTGCTTAGGTTCATTCCCTTTGCTACCAGCAACCTTTCTTTCGTATCTAGCTTTTTTAGCAGTTCTACTTGAGATTCGAGTAGATGAATCCGTGCTTCTTGTTTTGCAATGATTTCTTCCTGCGATAACTCTCTTTGTAAAGGGCGACCTGAGGCTTCTTTTCGGGAGTCAGACAA
>NZ_FOBD01000033.1 GCF_900109515.1 Paenibacillus sp. OK003
GTTCTTCGACAAAAGAACTAGCATCAAATAGCTTCTTGGTACATGAGATTGTTATCATATATATATATGTCCTTTCACAGTCTATTTCGTCTAACATTAAATTTATGCACTTCGTAAATACAATATATTTCACATAGTATCTGAACTACGTATATGAAATCTGTCCCGTTTTCCATTAAATGAGTGGCAAAGAAGAGTCCCAGGGCATGGAAACTTACCTTTTTCCAAATTCTTGTACGTCGTCTAGCTTCTTCAAAAACCATCTGCACACTTTGCTCGGTAAGATGTCGATCAGAAGATTGTCCTGGATACAGCCCTCGATTCGGTCTAGATTCAGCTATGTATTTCTGCACGATATCCCAAGCTAGATTCGAAAGAAGCGTTCTCCATAGCATATTTACCCAAGCCTGTACTATTGATCAATTCGTCCAGATGAATAACAATAAACAATTGAACCAGTTGGTATTTCGTCTGGGGATATACTTTTACCCAAACATATACCGATATTCTTTTTACCAGCTATAGAATGATTAATTTGAATAGAAACGACTTTATACACTTGCTCTTCTCCGTCCGTTTTTTTGATGATAATCTGCTCACCGATCATCTCTTTGATTGTTGACGGAAGTAGCTCATCCAACTCTTCATTGGCCCCCATAACGATGGTTCCGAATTCCGGTGTATCGAAGACTAACCCCACGCCAAACAGCATTTCAGTTTCCATCCTATGGCCTCCTTATCTCTGATCTATGAATAGCTCGCCTTTGACATCTCGCACTCTGAGATCCGCATTACGAAGTCTAACCATCGCATCTCTCAATAAAGCATACCGTTCAGTAGAATTGAGTTCAGGAGCAAACCTTGCTGCCCGGATACTTGCCTGAGCCTCATCAAGAGCATAGTTTCTTTTGATGACTTCAGGAGGAAGATCATAAAGTGGGAACGATCTGCCTGCGATAGAAGCCTCATAGTGCCCAACAATCTCGTGAGCTAGTGTAGCATTCATTGAAATGCGTGTATTCGCACTCAAAGTCCCTACTCCCGGGGCTGCTGCTGGTAAGACATCCGTATTGATGACCAAGCGATTATACATCATGCCTGTATTCCAGGTATCATAATAACCAGGTTGTGCGATTAAGATATTTTCTTCGGGGAAATCAAGCTTGTTCAAGTAACTCTTTATCTCAATCTTTTGGTTATCCGTCAGCGGAAGCTCATTGCGTTGTCCGTCACTGAGAATCTGTCTAAAATCTACCTCGCCATCGTATTTGACAGGGGTATCGATATGCAGCTTAGGTTTGAAAACAGAGCTTACCCCTAATATAATACCACCAGTACCAAGCATACTTGCCCAATGTTCACTTGACCACGCATTTGTAGGCAGGACAGCTTCCCTAATCGTTCCATGGACCCCAAATGTCAACCAGTTCAGTGTGTCTTGAGGTGACTCTAAAGCCTTGTCAGCTCGATCAACATACCCGTTTACGAGTCCACTTGGAATACCAAATGTCCAGTAATCCAGAAATCCGCCTACACTATCATATCTCCTCTGATATCGGTGATCTGCCGATTGTATAAATGCTTGTCCTAGCTCTTTTAAACTATCTACAGACTTCTCAACTGCATTCCGATCGTCTACACCTTCCTGTGGGTCACAAGCATTCGGTGGTGGTGGTAAACAGTTTATGTCTACTTGCCCTTCCGACCCGTGATCAGCTTGGAGAAATCGTTCTCCATGGTTATGTAACACAGTTGATATTGAACTCATAAGTGTGACAACTTCAGTCATAACAATCTGTGACTTCTTGAAATCATAGTAGAACCTTTCTCTAGTACTCCCATCCCAGTTCGCTTCAATATCAGTCATACTTCGCAGAAGACTTTCATTCATGTGTTGAAGAGTAGTATAAGCTGTAGAGAACTGTTTACTAATTGCGAAAAGTTGCTCTGGCGTAACCATAATTCTCGTCATACAGTACCTCACACCTACTAAAGAAATATTTAGTTTCTGAATTCAGGGAATATCTGGATTTTACTGTTCATTTATTACCTGTGTCAAATACCTGCAGCAATAAGCCACTGAACAATCTGAACTAGAGCCCTGATCATTTTTGTTGTTACCTTGACTTTGTTTATATACTTGTCCAACTAATTTAAAGACAGCAGGTCCCGATAAGGAACTGCTGTCTCTGCTTCTTTATAATTGGCCCCACTTATAATATCACTTTATGTATAGGAGTCATCTGCGAGCCTTTGGAATACTTGAAACATCTATATTCTCGTTTCCCCCTCTAAACATACAAATTCCATCCCACAATAAAAGCAGCCAAGATGAAAGCCGAGATGCCAGACATGATGAACATCACTTTTTGCTTTTTGCTGTAACTACTCTTCCGCAGTTTGAACATAAGCAAGCCAAGATACGCCACCGCCAGAACTACATAAAGCAGGTTAAACATAAAATTGATCCGTAGCGAAGAATGAGCGGGATAACTTGGAAGTCTCGTATGTATGATGAAAAGATTAATAAGCAGTAACACGCCTGCAAAATGAATGGCTAGATAATATTTATCAAAATAGGTTGAAGGATTTCCTCGCTTTTTTAGTCTGTACAGAAGCATCCGGATTAAATAGCCGATCAACACACTTAAACTGAAAATGATGGATAGCGCAACAGGAATAAAAGATATTACAATCAAGTTCACCTTCAAATTCGATACAGGCAAGTAATCCATGTAAGGAGTGTAGGAAATTTTCTCAACAACCCCATTATGCTCGACAACATTATACAGACTACTTAACTCCGCTTTTGAAAATTTGGTTATATCAAGCTGCCTGAATAAATCAGTAAATCTAGAAGAAGCCCGTCGTGCGGATTGAAAATATCCCCCACCTTCAGAAGTAACGGAACTAACGTATGTACTATTACCAAAGATTTTGCTAATAAGTCCATAATAATAGATTTCCTCGAACGCAATGTTTGTCATGACCACCGTCCCAAATTTGGATGCTGGATCAAAGACAACTTTAGGTTGCAATTATGAGAATTTATGTTGTTCATCTACATTCTCTCCCTCAACATTGGAGGTGTATGAAGATCTATCCTCTATTTTTATGATCTCTTGGTCTTTATATACTATTTTCGTTATCATTTTTGAATATTTTAATCTCGTTATTTCAATCAGTTCATTGGGCTGCATCAAACTCACGATGTGACTATCATTTATTTTAATTTTGCTATTACCTCGTCCCAGTCCTTTGACTATTACGATGTTATTATTCACATTCACTATTTGTCCAATTGTGTTGAACTGCTCTTGTTTCTTGAGATCAAGGTATGTTACAAGGCCAAGTATACAAAATATAATAAAGCAAAAAATTGATAATGCAGTTGTCCATGCAGGAGGGTGATATGCTAAGTTATTGGCAGATACTTGAATTACGATTATAAAAATAAATAGAACGATGAGTAGAAATTGCTTTTTTAATTTTCCTTTAACTTTTTCGTTCATAGGACTGTCTATCCTCCATCTCCACTTTCCCTATAACAACATGATTGAAATGAAGATCCAGTGTCTATAATAACATCGTCTATTTTCAGTGTTCTTCCTCTAAATGTAACGGTAAGTGACGTTGTAATTAGCTGTCCATCATAGTTAATTTTCATTCGTATTACGTCTCACTCTCATTAATGGGTCTTTACGGAGATGAATCACAAAGTCTTGATTCGACGTATGATATACAACGTTACCAGGCTCTACTCGAAAAAACTCTTTATTCGCATCTTGTTCTGATACGGTGCGAATTGGTGCAACTTCATCGACGATTTTTTTGTTATCTTCCTCATGATAATGAATGATAGAAACCAGAACAAATTGGTCAGGGAACAGTTCTCTAACCCCTTGCCATTTCATGTGTTATACCTCCTGTTATTCGTATTTGTTCAACTTTCTATCATTTTAACATATAGCCTTACTTCATATATCATTCCTGTGTTCATAACACCCAAACTAGTCCAATGTATCCTCACTCTAGTATGTAAAATGTACAAAGAAACCGTCTCCTTTGGTATATGGTTGCTCTCACTTCCATTTACTACGGAACGGTTTATTTTTCTCATGAAAACCTGCCTCTCCAACCAAAACGCCTGCATAATCTGTTCACCTCAAAGGGTTTCCGGCATGAATGTTGTTCTGGTAAGCAAGGATCAATTATTTTCTAATACACCTCATCGATAATGTAATCGTTACGCATGAATACCTCTTGAATTGAACATTTCAATATGATTATGTAAACTAGTAATAATTCAATCTTTATAGTGCATTTATTCCTTTTATGAAAGAAAGTAGAGGTGTCCCTTTTGAGAAAACCTATCTTCTTGTTTGTAATCTTAATCATCTCCTCCCTCTTGCTTGGAGCATGTGCCTCCGAAGAAGAAAAGATGATTGTATCCTCCGCCGAGAAGTTCGCTGCAAATTATGTTCTCGAAAAATACGGTGTAACCGTTCGTTTTAAAGAGTATAAATTCTCTCCTCCCGATCTATCCAATTCGTTAGGCCTCCATGGCTACATTGAAGGCGATAAGAAAAAGAAGGTATTTGTTCTGGTAAATTACGATCCATTAAGTGTCGAGACACTATCGCTTCCTGAAGGAATATCCAAGAAACAAAATTCTAAATAGAGAGTTGAAGTATATTTTTAAAACGATCAATCGATATAAACGCTTTTGAAACTATAGGGAATATATGGATTGTATCTTTCGTCAATTACTTCTGTCAACGTTCTCCGCAACAATAAAATGAAGAAACAAATGCGATCTACATAATAGAATGATTGCATTCTCAATTATGTTACACCTCTGTTTGAAGAAGTTCTCCACTAATTCGATGAACTCTGAATATACGGAAATAGGGGGAGTAATTGTATAACTCCCCCTCACCCCAACAACGCCTGCGCAATCTGATCCACGATCCCATTATTCCCCATCGGTCCATAACAGCCGATCCACGTCGCCGCATCCACCGAATGCACATGCTGTCGCTCCGCCCCATCAAGCATTCCCAAGACACGCTGCTCTGTCGCAGATATCCCATCCTGCATAAACTGATTACTCAGCAAAAAGTAGTGACTCGCTTGTACAGCTGGTAATCTCTCAACCGAAATATGATAGGCTGTGTCGGAGGTATCTGCTACAAATAACGGAACGAACAAACCTAGATCACGGTACAGCACAGCGCCTGTGCGATGAGCAGCAGAATGGACGCGCACGAGGGAATCTAGCGGACGGATCAATGCCACACTTTTTCCTGCCAATACCGGAGCCAACTCCTCAGACAGCAAAGCCGTGCGACGATGATAATCCGCGATAATCTGTTTGGCCTCATCTCGCTTTCCTGTCAGTTCACCGAACAGACTTAGAATCGTCTGCCAGTTTTCATTACGCTTGAACATGAGCACTGGAGCGATCTGGCTTAACCGTTCATGATGCTCATCTTGCACCTCGGTGCAAATAATCAGATCCGGCGCAAGTCGTTCTACCGCAGGCAGATCGGGGTATTCATACGTGCCGAGTAATTCGGTATGCTGGAGTCCTGTCCGGAGGGATTGAGGAAAGGATAACACGCTGCTTCCCACTCCTACACTCCCTGCCGGAGACAACCCGAGCCCTAACAGGTGATCGGCATATTGCACATCGAGGACAGCGATACGCTTTGGTGTTTCGGTGACGGTGTACTCCCCTTGCATATGACAGATGACCGGGCCTTGGGCCGACTCATAGGATGAAGCTGTCCGGTTTTGCAGCAAAGCCTTCGCATAGTCTGCATCTCTTCTCGAAGCGGCGGCATGCCGGTAATGTAGCGGTGGAACGCCAACATACTTTTTAAACGCCCTGCTGAAATAATACATATCCCGATAGCCCAGTTTGTCCGCAATTTCACCGATCGAAGCATCTGTATGACGCAGCATTCGCGAGGCATTTTCCATACGCAGCTGAATGACATACTCCATCGGACCAAGCTGCTTCTCTTGTTTGAATCGTCGCTGCAGCTGTCTTACACTACAGCCCGCCAGGGCTGCCAGCTCTTTTAGCTCCAAGTTTTGACGATAGTGCGATGTGATATAAGAAGCGACTACATCCACCATGTCGGACTCCGCTCCCCCTTGACCACGTTCATACGCCATGATCAGCTCGTAGATCATGCCCTGGAGCAGTGCGTTGGCATAAAAACGTTCCAGCCCTTCGCCGCGGCGTCATTTGGCAACGATTTTTTCAGCGTTTTCGATCCAATCCGCATGGGTTGCCGAGTTTTGAACAAATGACCTGCGCAGCGGGTGTTTGCGAAACGAAGGTACAACAAGAGAGGCTCCCTCCATGGAAGAAGCCTTGTACATGATCACAATATAATGAATGTCCTCTGATCTGGCCGTCAGCGTGTAGGATGATCCCTTCACCACATGAGAGGCAAAAGAAGCTCCAATGTGGCAACCCTCGCCATCCATTGCAAGCTCCCCTTCCCCTCCGTATGCCAGCAGCAGTACATTATAAGTTATATCCTTTTCGTGTAAAACGCTGCCTGTCTGCAAAGTACCGCTATATCCATCAAGCATCTTGATCGCTGTATCACTCCAACCACTTGTCTGTTCCTGCAGCGGCATTTCTCTCATCTCCTGACAATAGCAATGGTAAAATTGTTGCTGTTGTCATTTTAGTTGAGATTCTTTCTCATTGTCAATTTTCGGACTCGGCACGCTCTTCGTCATGTAGCTCAGGTAAAATAATAATACGGACACTATGAGGAAAAGGAAATTCACTTGTTAGAAGAAGCTTCAGCAATGTTGATCAAAGTCTCGTTAATCCCCAGCAGCATCCAATTATTTGATAGTTTTCACATATTTTTAACTTGTATGTATAAGAATCACATGTATAATAGTGGTAATTGAAAGGAGGTGAGTACATATGAAAAAATTAGAGATTAAAGAATTGATTTCTAAATCGGAGAAACTGGCTAAAGTTAATGATTTGTGGTACTTTATCAGATCTGGAGAAGGTGCTTGGATTGTAGGTTCAGGAGGCGGAGCGAAGTAATATGTCTTTATTGAATCTGTGAATTCTTAAAAGCTAAAACTCAAATTAGTGGTTGAGTCATCTAAAGCTCCAAGCTTCTTCATCAATTTTGATACATACGGGAATTACTCATGTGAGCTCTGGCACAATTTGCGCCTGAAGGCTGCCAACCACTAATGATGAGGTCTGGCTACTTTATTAGGAATTATTTAACAGGAATTTCGAGTGACTGTGTATGAAATAATGCTTTTACATCTCACTTCATTTAAGAACGGTAGAAAGGAAATGTTCATGTATAACAATGCGGTAATAAACCTGGGAGCGAAATGTAACGCAGCCTGCGCTCATTGCTGCTTTTCTTGTTCTCCAGCATCGACTCAGTCTATGGATCCAAATTACATAAGACAACTTGCCCATGAATTGGCTGAAAATAATAAAGTAAACTTGATTTCATTTACAGGTGGAGAAATTTTTTTAAACTATCCATTTTTACAAGAATTATTAGAAATAATAAAACCTCATCAGAAGAGAATCACCCTTATTAGTAACGGCTTTTGGGGCATCAGTAGAAAAAAAACAGAACAGTATTTTAACGACATGGAGTATTACAATGTGACCAATCTAACAATAAGTTATGATGAATTTCATGAACCATACGTTAAAGCAGACGCCATTAAAAATATACTGGAATGTAGCAGAAACTTCTCTAATACGAGCGTAGCGCTAAATATGGCTGTAACAAAAAGTAAAATGTCTAATCGTATATTAGAATATATGGGAGAATCTTTGCTTGGGATCAGAGTAACAAAGTTTCCACTCATGCCAGTTGGAGAAGCAAAGAATGAAGACCCGGACAGCTTTCAACATATTTATAAACTCAGTAACGAAAGGAGTTTGCAATGTCCTGGATTTGAAGTGGTGTATCATTTTGATGGTCAAATATATCCTTGTTGCTCGCCAGCGGTATTTAGTACCAAATTGCATTTGAGAGAAAGTATGGATCAAACATTTGATAGAACCATCGAAAAATTAAACGCCAATCTTCTATTTTACATTATGAGAAAGGAAGGGTTTAAATGGTTTATTGATGTAGTTCAGAACAACCCTGAATTTAATCACATTAAAATTCCGGAACAATTCTCATCCATATGTAACATTTGCAATATTTTATTTAAAACGGAAGAGAATATTGATTTGTTAACAACATATATGATGAATTATTACGAGAATATGGTATGAAGCAGTGCTTTACGTTTGAAAACGAAGAATATGAAATTTTTGTAGAAAAAGAAGTGTTTGTTAAAGATAAGTGCAAAAAAGAATTTTATAAGACAAGTATTCTCCATTTGAATGAAACTTTAAAGGAGCAGCTAACCGAATATAAGAGTAAAATTAATTCTGTGAATTTCACCATTTACATCACACTTTTATTAGTACTTCTTGTGTCTAATCTTTATTTTATTCATTTTTTCGGTTATAAATTCCCTTGGTTTGAACATAACTTGAAAAACTATTTCATTTTTGCTTCTTACATGATTTTTAATGTCTTTATTCATGAGCTAGGCCACATAAAATCCATGAATTTTTTTGGACGAAAGCATAATAAAGTGGGATTCAAAATGAACTTTTATGTTTTTCCTTCTTTTTATGTTCAACTAAACGATATTTATATGTTACCAAAAAAAGAAAAGCTCATTGTTCATTCAGCAGGTATTCACATAAATTTATTCATTATTTTAACGATCCAGATCATCAATACATTATTCTTGAAAATGGATATGTTGTCGGTATCATACATTTTCTTCTTTTTAGCATTAATATGGAATGTAATCCCCGTGTTGAACTCTGATGGATATAAAATTTTACTTACACTTCTGAATAAAGATGAATTTGAAGACTCCAAGAAAAATCATTTGATTATTAAAATAATTCAGATTATTGGAGTATTACTAGCAATACGTTCAGTATTATTGTGGTTTTAGAAGAGGAGGAATTCATGCCATGGTTTTAGATATAAGTGGCTATACGTTAAGAATCAAAAATAATCTCTTGCTTGATCACGCACATTTACATTTTCAACCAGGGAGTGTCAACCATATTGTAGGGAAGAACGGGGTAGGTAAATCCAGATTGGCGAAAGACTTTATTCTAAATAAGAGCGGTTTTTTCCCGAAACAACTATCCTCAAATCTAACCGTAATCTCAAGTTATTCCAATATACCTGAAGATATTTCCGCAAAACTGCTTTTTAAAATATTAATTAAAAGATATGATCGGATGATGCTGGATCAGCTTAGTGATTTATTGAATATCGCAAATATACCATCCAACATTCTCATTAAAAATTTAAGCGATGGACAAAAACAGAAGCTTAAGCTGGTATCATTTCTTTTAGAAAATAAGGGAATTATCATACTCGACGAAATCACTAATTCACTGGATAAAACAACAGTAAATGAGATTCACCAATTTCTTAATATCTATGGCAAGCAGCATTCTAACAAAATCATATTAAACATCACTCACAATTTATCAGATCTCAAAAACATCGAGGGGAGGTACTTCCTCTTTCAAGACAAAAAGCTAGTGCAATACGAGGACAAAGATCAACTAATAAAAATATATATTGAGGACTAGTGACTATGATTGAATTTGCAAAAAGCCTATTTAATAAAGTATTTATGTTTCTGGCACTTATTTTTATATTGTCGTTCTTAATCGGTTGGTTCCTTCCTATCGGTATTGATAAAGTTACATCCCTAAGCTATCGAGAATATCTCTTCAGTACGTATACTGTGTTTACTCAATTTGGATTTTTAATGTTCTCGTTTATCATTGCATTCTTCGTTAATAAAGAATACTCTAACAAAACCATTCTGTTTTATAGGCTGTTATCCTATGAGAGTCTTAAATTTTTCTTGAATAAAGTTGCCGTACTTTTTATGGAATCGCTTATTTTAATCACAATATTACTTTCATTTGTATCTATTGTGTACAAAGATTTTAGCCTGTTTTTTCTTATGGTGTTTTTGTTGACGTCTGTAGTCACACAATACATCCTCATTATTGGAACAATCAGTTTGCTTTCATCTAACATCTTGATGAGTATTGGTTTAAGCATCTTATACTGGATATTAGGTGTCGTTTTAGTAGCCAGTTCAGATAAATTTACTTATGTTGCTGTTTTCGACGCTTCGAATCTCCTTTATTCCCATATTGACCAAGTGTTTGTACAAGGGAGCAATTTCATTTCTCTAAGCAATGTATTAACGGTTATTGTCTATAATCTTATTTTATTTTTAGTGAGTGTTCTGATAAGTAAACTGATGAACAAACGTTGGTTAAAGCTCGGAATTGACTAAAAAGTTGATGTACAAGCAGCTGGAATTGGGGGCAATCTGCTATCAACTCTTTTTACACCATGATATGGATTGTCCCATCAAAGCATAAAGGTTGCGTATTTCTGAATCCGAAGAGTTTTTTGCTGTAATTCCTCCCCCTAAACTGATTTGGCCGTCAGCGTGTAGGATGATCCCTTCACCACATGAGAGGCAAAAGAAGCTCCAATGTGGCAACCCTCGCCATCCATTGCGAGCTCCCCTTCCCCTCCGTATGCCAGCAGCAGTACATTATAAGTTATATCCTTTTCGTGTAAAACGCTGCCTGTCTGCAAAGTACCGCTATACCCGTCAAGCATCTTGATCGTCGTATCACTCCAACCACTTGTCTGTTCTTGCAGCGGCATTTCTCTCATCTCCTGACAATAGCAATGGTAAAATTGTTGCTGTTGTCATTTTAATTGAGATTCATTCTCATTGTCAATTTTCGGACATTTGAGGCAATATTCCCCTGACATCTGGTAATAGAAACAGCAGGTGATCCGCTCACTTTTGGCAACATGCACATTGTCCTTACAATCGGTGAAGTGAGTTAACGGATTCTTCCTCTCACCAAACACTTGTCCGGATGCTACCTGCGTCAGATAAGAGAAGTCCTCTCGAATGATCTTACGTTCCTGCTCCGTCTCACCTTCATCAGGAGCGAATAGTCGGCCAATTCTCACCATAATATTCTCCCAGAGAATACTCATCGAAAGAGGTGCAATCGCAGCAAGTGTCTTTAACAGCGGTGTCAGCTGTACCGCAAACATCTCCTCGAGCACCTTTTCCCGCCATGCTCCCCTGTCTCCCGTTAGTCCTTCAGCCTGAAGCCCATTCACCGCTAGAAAAGGGAACCGTGTACCACCGTCATGATCTGAGAGCGCCGGATGATAGAGATAACTGTTTTCCAACTGAAACGTCACATGCTGATGATGAAACGTCATCGCGGTCACGAGCGGAGTCGTCCATAGATAGCCAAGCCGCTTGGCTAACATGGAAGCGGCAACCTTCATATCAGGCGCATCGATATACTCCTGAAACCAGCTGATATACTCCCGGCACGCCTCTTCGTCATGCAGTTCACTTAGAGCAATGGTACGGACACTATGTTCTGGCGGCTCACCAAGCAAAATCGAATGATCCTCTACCGTCTCTTTCCATAAGTCTGTCGAGAGATATGGGTTCATATTAGTTCGATCCGAGCAGGGCTTCCGATGCCTGATCTACAATCAGATTAATCGCAAGCGGTCCGTAATATGCAATCCACAGTGTTGAGTTTACGTCATATGTGCGGTTATTTTTCACAGCATCAAGGGACTTCCACACGGGATTACTCACCATAGCTTCTGCCTCTGCCGCAAACAGCTCATCCGACAGAACAAAATAACGATCTGCCCCAATGTCAGGAACCTTCTCCATTGAGATTTCAACGGAGGTATCATCCTTGATTCCCTCAACGAGTGCAGGCATTTTTAAACCCAAATCCTGATAAAGAATGCCGCCTGTGCGATGCTCGATACCATGAACACGAATGCCTTCTTTTCTCGGACGAATAAGGGCGACCGTTTCTTCCCCCATCTTCTCCGACAGTTTCGCCTTCAGTCCGGCGACTTTGTCCTCATACGCTTTACGCACCTTCTCTGCTTCGTCCTGCTTGTCAGTAATCTTAGCGACCGTGGCTAATGTATCATGCCAATCTTCGTAGAAGTCGAGTACAAGGGTAGGTGCAATTTTGCTTACATTCTCATACTGTTTCTCTTGAAAGTCGGTCATGATAATCAGGTCTGGATCTAGTTCTACAATCGCTTCCAAATTAGGCTCGTCCCGTGTACCCAGAACCTGTACATCACTCGGCTGATCTCCTAAGTATTCAGGAAAATCGGTGTTGCCTCCAGCGATGACACTGCCAGCCGGCTTCTCGCCAACAGCTAACATTTGATCGAGAAACTTAACATCAAGCACTGCAATTTTCTGTGGTTTTTCGCTTAGCGTCAGCTCACCCTTCATATGCGTGATCGTTACGGGAAAAGCTCCGTCTGTCTGTGTTTCTGCATTCGCAGGTGTCTCCGCTGGCGTTGCCGCAGGCTGATTACCGCTATCTGTACCTGTTACGGCACCGCAAGCCGTCAGGACAAGAATAAGGGCCAACATCAAGCCCATGAATAATCGTGATTTGTGAGCAGTGTATGCCTTGCTTCCGGCAGCCTGCCCCTTTGTTACTTGATTCATGATGAATCCCCCTTATGTATAATACTGATAATGATTTTCATTATCGAAACATAAAGAGAGTATATACGATCTCCGCATCGCGTTACCATGTACTTTTGCGACATTTGAGCCGGACTAATGCGACATCACCAGCCGCTTATCCGCCCTTTAATTTCTCAGCGATATACGCTTGCAGTCGGTAAATGTCTGAAAGAGGCTCTTCTTCCTCCGGCGTATTTCCATACTCCCCTAGCCAGCGCGGTGTGCGGATATGCCACTCGTTAGACAAGTATTGCTGTTCATCCCGATACGCTATAATATGCTCCAAGAAATACTCCAAAGAGCCGAAGGTTGTTTATGTCTATCGTTGATAATGGATTGTGTTTTTTCAATGATTGCCTGTAACATGTGTTGAATATGATCTTCAGGATTCATAGCGTTCTCTCGCTTGTCCACCAAAATTATAAAATCAAAAAGAGGAAGGCCCTTCTCTATTCCATAGAGAATCAGACAACCTTCCAATCATTTGAAACATAACATGTATTAACACATCTGATATAGAACTCATCATTTCGAAGCTACTCTGGATATTCCCTTGATGCCCCGATCAATTTATCTTCTTCATCAAAAACGTTCAGCACTCTCTCAATGTCATCCACTTCATAGCTTCTAACAACAATTAGTTGCTGCATATGAAGACCTGGTGGGTCAATGTCCGGTCTAGACAAGTTATTTAGCAAACGTTCTGGTGTATATAAGATGCTCCATCGTCTGGAACCATCTGTAAAAACCATTGTGATCTCTATCCAGTTCCATTCTTCCGGATGATCCGACCTAACCTCATCATCAAAACGCCAGCTTACTAGCTTTGGTCTTAAATTCATTTCTATTACGATGTTTTCACCTCTCTTCTACTTAATTTCTTAAATGCCGAGTATTCCTGACTAGAATTTATATAACTAAATATCTTTTCCGCACATGCAGCTGAGCTAAGCTCTTCCGTGTTCACTTCCAGATCATATTCATCATAGGAGTAGATGTAGTCGAACTGGGAATGGGCAAGTCCAATCTCGCGATCTCCCCTGCTCTGTTCTCTTCTGGTGAGTTCTTCTTTCGAGCACTGCACGCCTACAAACAATATCGTATAATCCAAAAGCAAATCATAAAAACCGTTAAACCACTTGTCATTGCTGATGACCGTATCCACGATGACATTCAAACCCATTTCCGAAAACAGTTTAATGGTTGCACAGTACATCGAATTGATAGGGTCGAACAGGATATCTGTCATCACATGGTGCTCTACTTCTCTAGTTGGTTTCATATCTGGGTATGTAGTATCGATGAATTGATCATAATTATGGAGAAATTGATCTACAGATAGATGAAGAAACGGAATGTCTCCCTGATTCTTCATTTCCATCGCGATGCTTGTTTTCCCCGAACTTGATGTTCCGTTCAAAAATATAATGAGTCCTTTTTCCATATCTATCACCCTTATCTATAAAACTAAAAAACGCTTCGGCTCGGCCGAACTACCACTCTCTCCATTCTTCCGTAATATCTTCATCCTCCTGGATCTCCAACCCTGCAAGCCTGGCCGCCTTGTCGATAAAATCAGCCAATTCTTCACGTTCCATCGTCTCAATAAAATAATCTTGGGCCTCATTCATTTTGTTAAACCTAACCACAATTTCTTCTACAGCCTTCATCATGCGCTCGGAATTTTTCGTTCCTTGTAGTGCTATTAACTGGTGCAAAAAAGTATCCAGGGCTTGATCCGACATGAGTAATCTCTCTTCTGTAAAAATCTCATCTCCGTATTTAACCATTCTCTCGTTCCCTAGTTTCGTTGGGTTTTCATGAAATATGTTTTTTAATGTCATTGATATCAATTCCTTCTATAGTTCCCTTGAGTTATTGAATTTCGAATTCAATAATTACATTTTATAATATTTTTATAATTAATTTACAATAATTTTCAGTTATGTATATAGTAGAACTGCAGCAAAATCCTTGCAAGGAACTCAAATTCACGGAGTGGGTGAGATCATGTCTCTTTTCAAAAATAAAATAATACTAACCTTTGTATTGTTATTCTTAGCTTTCTCCATAGGTACATTAGCATATATGATTGGTCAATCGAAACCGGAGAAGCCCATTCATAATGTCGTCAACCTTTCAGCTAACTCCCTAACATTTCATGAAATAGATAAGCTGGATGCGTTCGCTGAACTAATCGTCATTGGTGATGGAACCATGCAGTCTTTTCACACCAATACGAACATCAAGATTGAAAAGATACTAAAGAAACCCGACGATTTCCCTTCAGATCAGAACGAATTAACAATCATTGAACCCGTTAGCCTGGAAGGAGACGTCAAGTACACAGTTAATGACTATATAGAACTGCAGAAGGGTGATAGAAGTGTGCTCTTTTTGATGAAAAACTCCTTTGGTGATTATGGATTAATCAATGATAACTTGGGAAAATTCAGCTTGGAAGGGATAACTCAATATAGTGTACCTCAATCCTCCACTGCACAAGCGTTATCAGATTACAAGGCATTCCGTGGCTCGGTAATGGAAAAGTATAATATACAGCAAGTTCAATAGCAGTCCACCAGCTATCGAATGATTAATTTGAGTCGAAACAACTCCAAACAGTTACTCTTCCCCATCCATTTTTTTATAATAAAAGTTAAAATTGTATATATAGAAATACTTTTCTTTTTCATTGGTTGGCAGTAAAGTTAATTCATAGTATGTTGAATGTACAAAGAAACCGTCTCTTTTGGTATATGGTTGCTTGCACACCCATTTACCAAGGAACGGTTTCTTTTGATTTTACAATTTATAATAGGGCTATCTATTCCACCCTGTATGATTGTTCAACCTTTTATACCGCTAAATGTAATGCCGCTAATAAACGTCTTTTGAAGAAAAAAGAACAAAACAATAATAGGTAATGTCATCAAGGTGGATACCGCCATTAATAGACCCCATTCGGATCCCTTTTGACTCTGAAATTGCTGCAATCCGAGCGAAACCGTGTAAGATGGTTCATTGGTTAAATAGAGCAAGGGGCCCATGAAATCAGTCCAGCTCCCCATAAATTGAAACAATGCCACGGCTAAAACGGCGGATTTGGCTAGTGGAAACATGATCTGTAAATATATGCGGAACTCACTAGCGCCGTCTAAGCGGGCCGCTTCGCGGAGGGCATCAGGCAGTCCCATGAAAAACTGTCGCAATAGAAAAATGTAAATGGGCACTCCAAAAAACTGGGGTACAATCAGTGGAAGAGATGTTCCTACCCAACCTAATTTAGTAAACAGCAGGAATAGAGGAATCATCGTCACCTGTCCGGGGATCATCATAACAGCGAGAGTCACAAAGAAAAGTATACCTCTCCCACGGTACTCTAACTTGGCAAAACTATAGGCAACCAAGGGACAGGATATGATCACACCAAGGGTACTAACGATTGTTATAATCGCCGTGTTTTTCAGATATGTCCAGAAAGGGATATACTCAACGGCACGGGAATAATTACTCCACAGAATTGGATGCGGAATCCACTCTGGGGGGAATGTAAAGATTTGTGTGAGTGGTTTAAGAGAAGTCGAAAGCAGCCAAATGAACGGAATAATGAAAAATGCAGACGCAACAATTAGACATAAATAGGCTAACGCACGATTGATTCTTTTGATAGCGGTAGGATTCATCCCTTACTTCCCCCTCCTTATTTCCCTTGATAATGAACCCAGCGTTTAGACGTAATAAAAATAATTCCGGTTAATGCCATAACGATTATAAATAAGATCCAGGCCATTGCGGAGGCATAACCCATTTTGAAATACCTGAATCCGTTCTCATATAAATACATGACGTAAAAAGTCATGGAATTTGCAGGAGTTCCTTGCCCTTTGGTCAACGTATAGGGAAGAGTAAACTGTTGGAATGCACCGATCATTCCCATGACAAGGTTGTAGAAAATAACGGGCGTGAGCAAAGGCAGGGTTACCTTTCTCGTTTTCTGAAACCAGTTAGCTCCATCGATCTGTGCTGCTTCATAGTACTCATCAGGGATGTCTCCTAGTCCAGCAAGGTAGATAACGACAGCTTGCCCAATACCCCAAAGCGACATCAGGATGAGCGAAGGCTTGGACCACGCCTCACCACCAAGCCAAGAAGGCCCATCGATACCGATATGCGCTAACATCCCGTTCACCAATCCGAAGTTTGGATGTAACAGCCACATCCACAGAACTGCCAAAGCCACTTGTGGAACAAGTGTAGGCAAGAAAAAGATCGTTCTGAATATAGCCATCCCCTTGACCTTCATATTCAACATCATAGCGAGTGCCACACCGAAAAATATACTTAATGGGACAAAAAATACAGTGAAATAAAGCGTGTTATATATGGATTTCCAAAACAGAGGATCATGAAATAGATCTCTATAATTACTCATTCCGACAAATTCACCAGGCTGCAGAATGCTGTACGTAGTGAAGCTGAAGTAGATGGACATTAGCATCGGAATTGCATAAAAGCACAGCAGCCCTATAGCCCAAGGTGAAGCAAACAGCCACCCAGTCACGTTAGTTCTGTGAAGTGCTCGTTTCCTTGCCGATGGAATTGCGTTTACTTGAACTGAATCGGCTAGTTTCGCCATGTGCATTCTCCTTCCAATGGTCATTCATGAGTAGGCAAGGAGAGAGAGGTTCGGTTCGCTTCACTCCCTGCCTACCGAGCACCCTATTTGTCGTATTTTTCTAAAGCCTTATTAACCGTCTCTGTTACTCTATCCAGGTTCTCTTTCGGAGTACCGTTACCACGGGTAGCCTTTTCCGTTGCGGAAGCTAACTCATTCCACAGCAGCTGTCCTTCAGGAATAACCGGTCGGTTGTGTGAATTGGGCAAAATATTAATAAATTCCTTCATAATCGGATCGTCCTTGTAACCGTATTTGTCGTTAACCGAATCGATAACGGAAATTTGAGAGTCAGCGTTTAATAACGTTTGCCCCTCTTCCTTCCCTAAGAATTCGAGGAATTTCCAAGCAGCAGCGACGTTCTTGGCGCCTTTAGGGATAATAGCGGACCCACCTCCCGACCATGTCGTAAAATTAGTACCTGTTGGGGTCGGTATTGGTGCAACACCGAAGTTTAAATCCGGCTTAAATTTTTCGATACCCTTCACCGTAAAGTTTCCACTTATCTTCATGCTGACTTGACCGGAAATGAACGGATCCATTTCCTCCGTGCCAGCTGCGCTTGTGAATCCGGCAATATCCTCGACATTGTATTTTTTGCCGAAGTCGGTCATCCATTGTAGCGCTTCAACGACTTTAGGATCATTGGCGGTAATTTTGCCGGTGGCAGCGTTCTGGAACTCTCCTCCAAATGCCCATCCCCAAGTGTACAGCCAGCCTTGCGAATACCATGGGATGAACCCGATCCGTTTGAAACGTTTACCTTCCTTAATGGTTAACTTTTCGGAGGCCGCTTCAAGCTCGGCGATCGTTTGTGGTGGTTTGTTGGGATCCAGCCCTACTTCTTTGAAATGATCCTTATTGTAAAATAGCAGGCGAGAGTCCGTATCCATCGGCATGGCATAAAGCTTTCCTTGATAACTGGACTCCTCCCAAGCAAATGGATAATACATTTCCTTACGAATTCCGGATTCTGCTGCCATCGAGGATAAGTCAGTCAAAGAACCTTGCGCAGCCCAAGTACCGACCTTAAACCGGTCGAAAAGTGCAACGTCAGGAGGATTGCCGCCTGCAACTGCAGTCAGCAGCTTCTGATCGGATCCCTCGCTGGATTCTGTATAAACCAATTTCATTTTAATGGTAGGATTTTTCTCCTCAAATGCCTTCACGACTTTATTCAAATTATCTAAATCAATGGAGGTAAGACCATGCCACATCGTAACCGTTGTATTCCCCTCTCCGTCCTGATCGCTTGAGCCTCCATTCGTTGAGCAAGCGGTTACAAGTAGTGACATAGCCAGAAAGTAAACAAGAATTGGAAATACGATTTTTTTGGATCTCCTCATTCAAAGTCCCCCTTAAGTTAAATTCATTCGTTTAACTTGAATTCCTATAGAATCCACTCCATTTTTCTGATAGTTCCACAATGTATGTAAGCGCTAACAAGATTGATGATATGAACTATTAAAATCAGAAAATGATGAACGCCGTGAATTTTTATAAGAATCCTACTGGTTATACCAGTTATACTAAGTATACTAATATGACATCATAAAGCATGTCAATTGCAATATTACGACATAAATATTCATGACGTATGGTTATAATTAGATATATAAATCGACCTTCACAGAAGACAGACCGCGTCTAGAAGAAGTTTTTCTTGCGATATCAGGTCAGGGAGGTCCATGCTTCGAAGTTTATATTTCTGATATCAAAAAAAGTGCCGATAAGCCCCTGGGGACTTCTCGACACTTTGGACAATATGCTTGCTTTTGTTGAGCTGCGCTTGTATTAACCCCCTACCTGTTATTTTTCACGACCATACGATGTTCAATGATGTTCAGCTCGGGAACTGCTGTTCCATGCAACTGAGAGATTAGCATATCCACTGCCAATTCACCCATCTGCTTCTCATCCTGCTTAATATGTGTGAAGATGGGTTGACCCAAGTGATCGTTCAGGGAGTCGAAACAAACAATCTCGAATTCCTCCAGAGATTTCCCCATCGAGTGGATGACCTGAGCCAGCATGGTAGCTATTAGAAATTCCGACGCGACAAACGCCTTTACATCAGGGTTTTGTTTCAAAAAATGCTTTACTGTTTCTTTATCACTTTCAATCGCTGTTCCGTTTATGTTCATGGGAAGGGTGCCCTTCAAGTTCGTCAATACATAATCTTTGTTCAAGTTCATTCCTTCTTGGGTGAAGGCAAACGTATATCCGAGCAGCCGTTCCTCCAATGTTGACGTGTTCTCTTCCGGCGGAGACAAAAAGGCAATTTTTTTATGTCCTTTGCTAATCAGATGACGCGTAAGATCCATGGCAGCTTTCTTATTGTCTGTGTATACGGAACAAACCGGGATTCCTTTTAGATATCTATCGGCCAAAACAATTGGAAACCGATCTAATACAAGTCGAAGCAGTTCCGAATTATAGTGTTGACCATGAATGGGGGTCACGATTAATCCTTTGATGCCCAAACCAATAAATAAGTCGATCGCGCGTTTTTCCTCATCCCGATCCCCGCAAGTTCGCTTGATAATGAGTTGATAATTATGCTCAGCACTTCGCTTTTCCATCGATCTAAGAAGCTGTAGGCCAAACTCGTCAGAAAAATTCGGTATAATAAAACCGATCAACCGCTTATCATCCTCAGGCACCAAGGTCGTTTTTACCTCTGAATAGTGCTTCGGTTCTTGTCCTCCAATTATACCATCGGCCACATATGAACCCTTCCCTTGTATTCGTTTAATAACCCCAGAATCCGCCAATTTCTCCAGAGCCTTTTTAGATGTAATGCGACTGACGCCAAATTTTTCAGCCAACTCTTTTTCAGAAGAGACTCGGTCTCCTTCTTTTAACCGACCTTCTTTAATCTCTTGTACAATATAGATATATATCTGCTCGTATAAATGCAATTCCACAAAATCACCCTGACATCATAATATTAGTATACTAAGTATATTACACAAGAAGTAATTCGCAAAGTTACTCAGATTACTGGGCGAACTTCTGTGGCATGGCGTTTTCCACGTCTACGGTGTCACACCTCTGCATACCGTTAGCCCCCATGGTAGGGGCATGGAATAACCGACGATTAGTCGACAGTTAATTCCCGTTTATCTTAGTGGATACGATGGTATTGAAGGTCCGTGAAGATAACTCTCGAACCCCAAACGAACAAAAAAAAGCTGTCCCTCACAATATATTCATACCTTGAGGGGCAGCTTATCGATACACTGCTGATTATTTAGATAACTCTTCCTTCACCATAAGCTGACGGGCATATTCATTCAGATCAATAGACTCGCCCCCGTTCAGCCGAGACTTTTCAGCTGCGAATGCGATCAGATGGCTCCGGACGGAAGCCGCAGCCGATGTCAGGCTCTCCTGGCCGTTATAGTGACGCACCTCATCCAGAAAATTTCTCACAATGCCGCTGTCTCCCCCACCATGACCGCTAGTTTGAGAAGGGATTGTGATTTCTGTTTTTTGATGTGTCAAAAAGTCGTACACCGTAATTTGATCTTCCTCACCGCGAAGTTCTCCTTTCGTCCCCATGATCTGGATTCTACGTTCCTGCTCAAATGTAAAGCCGCACATACTGAACATGGCCGTAGCTCCACCTTCAAATTCCATATTCACAACCTGATGATCTACCACATTATTGTCACTCCGGTATACACACCGGCCGTAATCGGTATCACGCAAGCCCTGTATGATATTCGGCTTTGTCAGCTCCTGTGTAAAATGTCCTGCCCAACCCCTGAATTGGTCACTCAAATAAAATCTTGGTGCAGAATACGCGCAGGTTGGTTCTACGGCACAATCCAAGCATCTGTCAGCCGAACCTTCCGGTGCATTGCCTTCATGAAAATGTTTAAGAGATCCGAACGAACTGACCTTGAGGCAAGGCTGATCCACGAGCCAGGATAATACGTCCATATCATGGCATGACTTGGACAGGATCATCGGGCTGGATGTGTTGGAATTGTTCCAATTTCCCCGCACGAAGCTGTGGGCAATATGCCAGTAACCCACATTCTCATTCAACTGAATGGAGACAATTTCTCCGATACGTCCTTCTTGTATCACCTTCTTGATCGTATTCCAGAACGGGGTGTACCGCAGCACATGGCAGATCGTCAGCAGCCGGTCATTATCTCTGGCCGCTTGTTCCATCTCAAGACATTCCTTCGGATCAGGAGACATCGGCTTCTCCAGCATAACATGATACTTCTTATCTAAAGCCTGCATGGTTGGGCCATAATGCATTCTGTCCTGTGTACAAATAACCGCAATATCAGCCAGCTTAGGTTCAGCCAACAGGGGCTCCCAAGTCTCATAACAGTGTTCCGGCGGAATCCCGTGCTTCTCAGCAAATCTTGCTCTTCTCACTGGATCGGCTTCGGCAACCGCAATGAAGGTAAGCTCATGCGGATAATCAAGTGCATAGGGTGCATAGCCACCCGCTCCCCTCGCACCTGCTCCAATCAGGACTGCTTTCAGTTGACTCATATTTGTTCACTCCTTTATGATCTGAAATCTACGGATGAACCTTCTAATCCGCTTGGGTATAACGGTCTGCTGCTGATTGATAGATGGCTACATATCGTTCTACGCCCATCTTTTGGAGAGCTGCCACATACTGATCCCAATTGTCAAAGGATTCATTTCCAGTAATGAATTTGTCACGCATTTCATCTACATACGTTTCAATATCCGTCTGGAAAGTGGTCAGATCCCGCTGCTCTTCCTGCGTGAAATTAAATGGAGGCCATATTTGATCTTGTGGTAAGATGTGAGACTCTGCTTTTTTCGCATTATCAACCGAAGTTGGAAGACCTTCAGCACCCTTGAAGTATTTCTGCTTCACAAAACCAGGGTAGTATCCACCCGGCCAAATCAGGTATTGACCTACCGCCTGGTCCAGATTAAGGCCATCCGGGTTGTTTTTGATATTATCGACATAATCTACGTTCCCGTCTGCGTCTTCTTTATACGTCTCATCTTTCCAGCCCATGAAGAACGTCTTGATGCCCTCATCGCTGTAGAAATAATCCATCCAGCGGATCATCGCCTCTGGGTTTTGGGCTTTATCTGTCAGTACGAACATCCCGATATTACCGAGTGGAGAACCATAGGCGTTGTATGTCTGATCGCCATGAGGACCCTTCAGTACAGGCATGCCAACATAACCTTGCTGATTGTATATCGCAACCGGATCGACATTATCCACAACTCCGATCAGGCCCTCCATACCTTTAGCATCCACTTCCGTACTCTTAACAGATACAATATCCTGCTCAAGCAATCCGTCCTTGTAGAGCTTATTCACGAATTGTAGCAGCTCCTTGTATTGGGGATCGGTTGGAATAAAGCGTACTTTATCTGTCTGAGGATCTGTATCAATGTTAATGTTGGAGGTGCCATGATTATTCAACCCAAATGAACCTCTCAGGTAGTTCACCACACCAGCCGTTCCCACACCGCCCCAGGCTATCTCGTCCTTCTGCCCGTTGCCGTTTGAGTCCTTTTCTTTAAATGCTTTCAACATAGTATAGAAGTCATCTAATGTCTGCGGTTCCTGCAAACCTAATTTATCAAGCCACTCTTTCTTCAACCAAGGTGTTCCGTACAGAACCGACTTGAATTCCGGATCATACAAGGTTGGCAGCCCATATATGTTACCATCCGGCATCGTAATCCCTTTGCCAATAACCGGATACTTCTTCATTAGAGCCTTAAAGTTAGGCGCGTATTGGTCGATCAGATCATTCAGAGGAATAAATGCGCCCTGCTTGCCGTATTTCAGCAGATCCGATCTGGAAAACGCCGAGGCGTAGAACAGCTCCGGGTAAGCGCCACCTGCCAGGAGGAGATTACGTTTTTCCTTCAAATTATCCTTCTGCACCGTATCCCACTGGATATGAACATTGGACATCTTCTCATACTCTTTCCAGAGTCTAAGATCGTTCCAGTCCGCATTGGCAAAAAACTTTCCGGCAAATCCGCTCACTGTAATGGTGTCATTTACGATCGGAAATCCGCTCGCATTAACTTTGCCATTGGCAGCTCCTTTATCCTTGCTACTTCCCGAATCAGCATCCTTAGAATTGCACCCGGCCAGCATCGAAACGGACATCATACAAACTAGAGCGATACTCCCCCACTTTTTGAGCGTCATTCTTATTCCTCCCTTTGTCCCATCGTTATCCATACAAGGAATCATCCCTTAATGGCACCAATCATTACGCCTTTAACAAAATATCTTTGCAGGAAAGGATAAAGCAGGAGCACCGGTATATTGGCAACGACGAGTACAGCATATTTGATGCCTTCCACTTCCCTTTGCTGCTTAATCGCAGACTCGGTTGACATTTTGACCATATCGTTCGTCTGGCCTTGAATCAGAATTTCCCGCAAAATGAGTTGAAGTGGAAACTTGTCCTTGTCTGACAGATACAACATTGCGTTAAAGAAGGCGTTCCAGTGCCCAACAGCATAGAACAGAATCGTCACCGCTATAATGGGCATGGATAATGGCAGGATAATCCGGGTTAACGTTTGAATATTAGAGCAACCATCAATCGTCGCCGCCTCATGCAACTCATTTGGAATCGATTGCTGGAAGAATGTCCGCATAATGATGATGTTCCAGATCGAAACGGCATTTGGAATGATCATGACCCAAAATGTGTTTAACATGCCAAGGTTTTTGATTAGCATATAGGTTGGAATTAATCCGCCACTGAAGAACATCGTGAAAACAAACAGGGCCATGATAGCATTGCGGCCTATAAAATCCTTTCGAGATAGCGGATATGCCGCCAGAATCGTCATAACGAGATTAATCAGCGTCCCCACTGACGTATAAATCAGTGTATTGGTATAACCTCTGAGGATATCTTTGTTCTGAAAAATCTTCTCGTAAGAATGGAAATTGATTCCCTTAGGCCATAGGAACATTTCACCACGCAGGACGGCCTGCGGATCACTGAACGAAGCACTTAACACAAAAACAAGCGGGTAAATAACAATGAGCGTAATTATAATTAACAAAAAATGGTTAATCATATTAAAAATACGATCTCCTCTAGATTCAACAAGCATGCATCAGCAACTCCCTTACCATAGGCTCGTTTCACTCATTCGTTTTGAGATCTGGTTAACAGTGACTAATAAGATGAAATTGATTATGGAGTTAAACAGACCAATCGCCGCCGAGAAGCTGTATTCAGCATCTTGTATCCCGCTCCGGTAAACGTAGGTAGAGATAATGTCCGAGGTTTCTAAATTCAGCGTGTTCTGCATCAGCAGGACTTTCTCGAAACCAATACCCATGATGCTTCCAATATTTAAAATGAACAAAATGATAATGGTCGGCATAATACTTGGTATATTAATATGCCATATCCGCTGCAACCGGGTTGCCCCATCCACACGCGCTGCTTCATGAAGCTGAGAGTCCACACCAGCTAATGCCGCCAAATAAATAATCGAGCTCCAGCCCATGGTCTGCCATACATCCGACATCACAAATAAGGTCTTGAACCAGGATGGCTCAGACATGAAATTAATGGGATTACCGCCAAACATACCAATGAAGTGATTAATGATTCCGTATCGCGGCGATAAAAACATCATCATCATGCCTACGACCACGACAGTTGATAGGAAGTGCGGCGCATAGGTAATGGTCTGAACAAATTTTTTAAACTTTTCCGCCCTTACCTCATTCATCAGAAGCGCCAAAAGGATAGGGACTGGAAAACCTACCGCCAAGCTGTACAACCCAAGTCCAAGCGTATTTTTAATTAATCTCCAGAAGAAATAACTGTGAAAAAAACGTTCAAAATGTTCAAAACCGACCCAGGGACTTCCCCAGATTCCCTTCGTTGCAATGAAATCCTTAAACGCGATTTGAATGCCATACATCGGCAAGTACTGAAAGACAAGGTAATAAGCAACAACTGGCGAGATTAACAAATAAAGCTGCCAATTTCGTAAAATCGGGTTCCACTTTTGACGTCTTCTTCTCTTCTTTTCATGTACTGCATTCATTGCAGGTTGTACAGTTGTATTGGCCATGAACATCCCCCCTGGAATTGTCACTACAATTCTGCCTGGCAAAATGTCTTTGTGTTAAACCACCAGCGTCCTTACGCTGCTCGAAGCAGTTCCCACCCTTCTTTTTTTGATTTCTGATCTTCTTTGATTTCTTAGATTTGATTTACAGTACTTATATGTTAGAAGTTGTTACACAAAGTGAGTGAATAACGTTAATAGATGAGTTTATCATCTAACGCAAGGGGATTTATTTTTGGATGTATATTTGGATATATATTTGGTTTATTGCGGTACTAGTTTGGAATACATTTTATGTAAATGGGTAGGTATAAGCTTGGATAATAGGTTATAAGAGTTTTAGAGGATTCTTGTTTATTTTATATAAACATTGATTTAAAGGGGATAAAAGCGTAATCATTAATTTATTTCACGATATAATCATAGCTGCTGGGTAAATCCAAAAACACAAAAAAATAACGCCAAACGCTTAATTTCATACATCATAATATAGCCCATAGACGGATGTCAAACATTTTTTTTGGATTTATTTGGATTCCTTTTGGCTAAAAAAACAAGAAAAACCCACGCGGATGCATTCCTCCGTAGGTTTTATGAAAGTTATCTGGATTTGTATGTAATATAAGATCACACAACTAACTAGTCATTTGTACGATTTGTACGATCATAAACAGATGATTCCCTCACAATAAGGGTGCTGGGCAACAACACTTTATGGAGAGTTGAATAACGTCCTTCCAGATAATCGTTAATTAATTGTGCTGCCACTTTGCCGATTTCATATTTTGGAACTTGCACGGACGTCAGAGGTGGTGTTGTATACTGCGCCATAGAGATATTATCCATGCCCACGAATGCGATATCTTGAGGAATACGGCCATTTTGTTCAACCACTGCCCGCATCGCAGGAATAGCGAGCATATCACTTGCACAAAAAATGGCCGTCGGCCAATCAGACTTGGGCGTCTCGGTCAGGAGATCCGTCAGTCTGCTGTAGCTGAGATTCACATTCCAGTTGGTGTTGATAATCCAATGTTCATTCAGATTCAGGTTTGCTTCCAGCATGGCAAATTTATAACCGACATACCTTTCTTCGCTCTCTATTTGTTCCGAATATGCGGGGCCACCGATAAACCCAATCCGGGTATGGCCTTGCTCGATCAAATGACGGACTGCTGTGCGAGCAGAAAATATTCGGTCACAGTCAACGACCGGTACAGTAAGCCTTTCGTCATTGAGACTTACACCCAATACAGTGATATTCTCTTGCTCAAGCAGCTCAAACAATTTTTCATCGTACCAGCTGATTGCGACTATACCTTGAGTACCCGTTTCCTGAAGCATCACCTTTATCCGTTCGGTGTCACCAAGTTCTTCGCAAGTGCGGACAATGGCTGGAGGCAGCCCCAGTTCCGTCATTTTAACGTGAAAACCAGTCAGTACCTGTGAAAAGTACGGATGATCATCCATCAAAATCTGTGGCACGATACAAGCTATCCGTTTGGCTGAGGTATTCTCTTTGCCAATGGATTTGGAGGATTCATCCAAATTGTATCCCAACTCAAGAGCAGCTTCCCTAATTTTTCGCTTTGTCCCTTCATTGACCGGTCGGTTGGTATCATTGCTGATCGCACGCGAAACCGTTGATATGGATACGCCTACACGTTCTGCGATATCTTTTAATTTTGGCATTACAGCACCCCCCTTGCTCTATTCATTTGGAGCCAAAATTCATGTTTAACAATGATCATATCATAATATTGTAATATTTTGGCGTCAATTAAACAAGCTGCGATAAGAGTCCTGCTATAATATCAACACGCGAATTTTTGCCACTCTACCTACCTCCAAAGTAATTTGAAATTTTTTTATTATTCTTTGCGGCTATTACATATAACGTTACTATATCCACGACGCCCCACCGACTTAAGCCACGATAGGGGCGACTGCGATGTGGTTAGTCGGTGCGGATGTGTCCGCCTGATTCCACTTCCCTGCCAATTCCCTTCGGGCTGACCGAGGGGCGTCAGGACCCGAAGTTTGGATATCATGTTATCTGACGTAAACCTCTACTGTGCATTAGCTATAATCTTCTTTGTTAAGTTAAACTCATGACGGCATTCATAGTAATAACTTTTGAGTTTATATCCCCCAGCTTTAAATACACGCTTATGTTGATACCACACTACAATTAGCGTTCCTTCAAAAAGGATTCTACGAAGGATATAAACTATTCTGTTAAAGAGAACGCTTCTATTTTGAGCAAATTGTTGAAGTGTTTCGGATTGAAACTGAACATGTTTCTCCTCATCACTTAAAATCTGATTACATAAATTGATTAATACTTCTGACTTTGTAGACTTTTTCAACGCTTTATAGTACAACTTAGCAATGATCTCAGCAGTTAATAGAACAATGACTGATTGCTCTAGACTCGCATATCGACGTAATCTTCTAAATACATTGTCCACCCAATGTCTACGAAGGAGTGGGATTCCCTGTAACTTCATAAATTTGCCTAGATCTCTAGCGTGCCTCTGTTCTTCTTTAATGAATTCTATAAGTGCTTCATAGTAATCCTGATCTTGTGTCTGATGTACATATTCTTGCGCACGTTTAATTAGATATTTACCTTCAGAGTTTTCTCCTAATTGAAACTGTTGAATTGACTTAATGATTATTTCTCTTTCATTAGTTGTTAATTTATAGTTGTCATCCCAATGAATATATTTGAGGTTTTGATTATTTCTACGATAATATTGCACCCATTTCGAGAAAGTGATATTCATTATTTGCTCCTAAAATGTAATAGTTTTATGTCAGATAATGTTCGTGTGTTCACGACGTCCAACTCCTTTAAGCCCGAATGACGGCCGCGATGTGGTAGGGAGTTGGAGGTGTCCGGCTGATTCCACTTCCCTGCTGCTGCCAAATTCTTCGTATCACTTCAAAACCTTTATCTGTTCTGTAATATAGAATCCTTCTTGGAAAATCAAACAATTTAATTGCATCCCATATGCGCATCCGCCATCGATTCCTATCTTGTCATCACTAAACCAAATATCCGATGTGCCATGGATGTCTATTGTTTTTGTATGCCCAAAAATAATTTTTTTGTTTAGATCAAATCTAGCTCGAATAAATTCATCCCTAATAAACATAAAGTCATGTTCAGGCTGGTTCTTCCAATCAATAAAATTGGGATTCAAACCGGCGTGAACATAAATGTGATCTTTGTCTTCGTGATAAAAAGGTAGTTTACTTATATAGTCAATGTGATGATAATAATGAGTTTTTATAAATTCTATCGCCTGGTTCAGGATCTCATCAGATATTTCTTCATTATTTATATCACAATAACTTTGGAGCGTTTGTTTCCCTCCGTGTTCTAGAAACTTTGATCTTACCGTTACGCTATCACTGTTTATCAAATCAACTAATCGTTGGTCATGATTACCTCGTAAGGCAATTGCGTTATGATTCATTACTAGTTGGATTACTTTATCAACTACTTCTTTACTGTTAGGCCCTCTATCTACATAATCACCTAGCAAAATCAACTTATCCTTAGTAGAGTTGTATTCGGTAAGTTGCAATATCTGATCTAACTGATCGATACATCCATGAATATCGCTAATCATAATTGTACGCTTCATAGAATCTCCTATTTTATCAATGTTTTTAGTTCTTGGGGATTTCAGCTAACGTTCCTGTATTCATGAACCCCAAAGGAGTTGTCTGCTGAAATGCTTCTCCGAATCCCTTCTCGAAGACCAAGGCCATCGGAGCCACTGCTTGAATATTATGTTATAAGATGTCGAGGTCCCCCTTGAGCTACTTACAAAATGCTCTTTTTTCGTACTCAGTTGCTTTTGTTCTTAACTATTATTCTGGTACTTCAACGTATTCCGATAGTCTAGATTTCAATATCTCTATTAATTCTTCATCCATATATTCATAATCATCTGATATATTTAAGCATACCAAACGTTTGTTTATTAGTTTATTTGAGAATTTATCTTTAAGTCTTCTTACATGTTTTTTCTCCATTACAAAAATCATTTCTGCCCATCCAACGTGTCCTTCAGTGACTCTAATTCTAGCTCCCTCTTCTGTTCCAGCAGATCGCACTTGATATCCATTGTATCCATCAAAAATCTTCTCTGCTGTTAAGCTCCGCCATTTGTTTTGACTACAAATAAATAGTAATTTAATGCTTCGTCACCTATCTCATATCTATTTTTTTGTGTTATTATAGCACCTGAATTTAAGCAATTATCCCGATTTCTTATAACTTTTTGTATTGACGACGTCCTGGCCCCTTAGAGTCGCTGCTTATAGTTGTGAGGCTTGCCGAACACCTAATGCAGTGACGTCCCGACGGGCTTAGGGGGCTGAATGGTCATTCGCTTCTCAGAGTGACCCCGATCGTCAATATTTTGTTAGCCAAATTAATTTCTCGACGAAGCCATTGCATTTAAGGCGTTCTCAAAATAGCTATATACTTCATCTGCAATTCCCAGAAACTCTTCAACAAGTACATTACTATCCAAGTAACAAGCATACAGATAATCAATTAAAGCGGAGTCAATCTCACAATAGTTTAATATGGCATTCTTCATCTTAATCATGTCATCTTGCCATACCCCTGTATCTTCTAAAACCAAAGAGTATAATGCACGAATTAATCTCTTAGAGTAACCTTTAATATATCTAGTTTTCATTGTGTGATCACTAGCATTAGAAAGTAAACGATGTATACGATCTACTTCCTCCTTGGTCTCTGTATTTAAGTCTAAAATGAACTCTGGAGAAATCATAATCGGAGGTACTTTTTCACCAATGTCATCACCATATAGGCAAACACAAATGATCTTAACCCAAAAACCCCACTCATTCGGTTTACTTAATACATCGTCAATCGAGCAAATGGTCGTATCAATCTTCGTTACGACTGGATATTCCTCCAAAAGCCTGTCTTTAATAATTGACAGTCTTTCGTAATCAATATCTTCGGGATTTGCACATACAATAGTAAAGTCTGCATCTGACTTAAAAGGTTGAGCCGTTCCTTTTGGAATCGAGCCACACATATAAATGCTATGAATCTTACCTTTAAATTCGGTAAGGATCTGATCTACATACTTATCAACCAAATCCTTATATTCACTTTGTATTACAATTCTATTTATAACTTTTTCTAATATCATATAGACTCCTCCTGAACTAAGAACTTCTTTCGGCTAACGTTCAGGTATTCACGAACCCTGCGAGGCTTAAGCCTCGCAGGGTTGTCTGCCTGAATCCTCTTCCTCGAAATCCCTCTGGCAGACCAAGGGGCATCAGTTCCGCAGCGTGGATACGGTGTTATGAGATGGACTGACCTTTTTTGATATACCTACTCTGCTATACTTATCTCTATTTTTTTATTGTATGCTTTTATTGATACTTGCCCACCAATAGGGAAAGTAATTTGTGGGGATGTATGACCAAAATCCACATCAGCAATTACTGGGATTTTATCTAATTCTCTTTTCGAGTTTATTATTTTTATAAGTAGTTCCTTATTCATATTTGCGGATTTTTGAAATCTTCCTAAAACTATTCCCCTAACCTCGCCAAACGAAGGTTGATGAATAAGAGATTGTAAATCTCTATCAAAAGTTTGAGGATATGCCTCATAATCATCTTCTAAAAATAGTATAGAATTTACTAAACTCGGCATATATTCAGTGCCATGTAATAGATTGAATGTACACTGATTCCCACCTATAATAGTGCCCTCTGCTTCTCCATCATTAATCACATACGGTCCTTCATTATTGATGAAAGATCGGTTTTCTTGATCCAAAAACCATAAATCATCACTCCATTTTTCGGAGTGGGTAATATTAACCGTTTCATCCCAAATCATCATTTTCTTAAAATACTCTATTGTATACTCATTGCCATGAAGCATAGCGAAGGTAGAGAAGTGCGGTCCAGAATAGGTGATTAATCCAGTCTTTGCATATATTGCATTACTCAACGCAGTTATATCAGAATAACCACAAATACGTTTTGGATTAGCTTTAATTATTGAATAGTCAATATGTCTTAGTAATTGGTTACAGTTATAGCCACCAATTGTAGTTAATATCCCTTTGACATTAGGATCTAAAAACGCATCATGCAGGTCATCTAATCTTGATCTGATTGATGAAGAGACAAATTCATCAGATTCTAAAGCGTGTTGAGAATAAGAGATTTTAAACCCTAATTCTTCTAGTCTCTTTTCTGCTAGTAATCTCTGTTCAATTGCTATCATTGACAGACTTCTAGAAGGTGATATTATACGTATTTCATCACCAGCTACTAATTTTGGTGCTTTCATAATTACATTACACTCCTTTATTAGTTCTTGTCAGTCTTTCTCATAACGTTCAGGTAGCAAGTTGTCACATGAATTCACTCCCCTGACAAAAGCATCACAGTGACCAAGGCGTATCCGCGGCATGAATATTATGTTATCAGAAGTGACAACTACATTGAATTACTTTTATTATCTTCTATTATTTAATTCTCTTTAAGATATATGTATTAATTTGCAGGGTATCATCATTAACATAGACTGGGTGGACCGATTCAGAACTATCACCAATTATTGATATATAATTGTATCCATCTTGATAATCCAACTCATAACCACCTGTAATTGTTGGAAATTCAATTGATCCGTCTCCAAGTATTGTTATTACGTTATCCTCTTCAAATTGCTCTGCAATTCTCAAACCTTCATATATTCTAATCATTCCATGTGTTGAAGTGAATTTTTCTAGATTAACATGTTCGCTTGTTACTTTCCATTCACCAATTATTTGATCTATTGCAATTTGTTTTTCAGAACATCCTATTAATAATAGAAAAAATATCATTGCTTTACTCACAAATATTAATTTTACTTTCACAAATTCACACCTCGTTTTTTTAAAATTGTAATTTCTGATAACATTCCTGTATTCACGACTCAGCGTATGCTGAGTGTCCGGCGACTGCCGGGCCAAAGACGTATGTCCGCAGCGTGAATATTATGTTATCTGATGCTGGCACTTCTTCGAAATAACCCTGTATATCTTTAATTTCTTTCTTTCACAAGGTCTTCCCATTCTTCTATTGATAAATTATTGGATATATTCTTCAAGTTTTCAGGTACACTCACAAAACACATTAATTCTAAACTATTCCCATCTGGATCATTGAAGTAGACTGAAGCATTTCCTTGGTTAGGTCTAACAAATGGATCTATTGAATCTCTCTTCCCAAATGGAACAGGCTCTATTTCAATCGTTTGAAACCATTTCACACTCTCTCGAAGATCTTCATAACTCACTCGAAATGCGATATGCCTTAATGATGGATGATAAGATGTTTTATGCTCTTCGCCCTGCCATAGCCCCACCCAACTCTTTTCTTTTTCAATCCAGAAGAAAGCTGTATCTTCATCTCTCCAAGCCATCTCTAATCCTAGCTTAGAGTAAAATTCAATGGATTGTTGTAAATTGCTCACGGGTAAATGTGCTTCATATAATCCAAGTATCATTTTTTTCTCCTTTCAATCTTGCAAGTTTCAGATAACGTTACTGTATTCATGACCCGAAGTATGTCGGGTGTCCGGAGAATGGCGGATCAAGGACAAATGTCCGCAGCATGAATATTCTGTTATACTCTGTCCCATCCTTCTTCGAGTCTTCCATCTTCTCTATTCGATGACTGTAAATACAATTTCTTCAGGTGGGTTTCGATCTTGCTTCGTATTGATTGTTTCCTTCTCCCCTATAAAATTAATGGTAAACGTCTGCTCTTGATTTGCATCTAATTCTAAAATTTCTTGTTTACGGTTTCCTATATATCCATTCAATCGTTCTTTTGTTAGTAAACCCTCATTAAAATCTTCTGAATAAACCCCTATCACCTTAAAGCTTTTGGAATCGTGACTACGATTTTGAATATGGATTTTCTCCGTTATTATCACTTCATTAGTTTTGGTGATCTTGAATTCACTATGATAACTTTCTGCTTTTATATAGGTTAAGGATGACTGATTTTCGTCGCCTCTTGCGATCAGGATGACTCCCACCGCTATTGTGGCTAGGCTCAATATCATAAAAATCTTTGTTGTGTTTCTCATTTTGTAGTCCTCTATATTTATGTCTTGGGATTGCGTATAACGTTTCCGTGTTCACGACGTCCGACGTAGTCGGATGTGTCCCGGCATTAACATCTCCGATCTCTCTTCCGGGACTGAGGCAGCTTGTCTGCCGATGCGCGAAAACATTGTTATAGAATGTCAGCACCTGCCTTGATTTAGCCCTCTAAAATCATTTATTATCTACGTTCATCTATTATCCAGGAGAATTTACTTGCTATTGCATTTGCAATTTCTAAGATTGATTCTTCTATTTCTATATTAATCTCTTGGGGTATATCTATTTCTATTAAGTTAATCTCTTCTATTCTATCTAAATTATAAAAAGCATAACTCCCTTTAGAATCAGCTAAAAGACCAGTAGCTATTATCAATTCATTATTAATCGATTTTGAAAATTTCAATCTACTTATTTTATTAAACTCTAATGTTTTAATGAAGAATTTCTCAATTTCAATTGTTTTTATTTTCTTTATATATTTCTCATCAGAATAAATCATTAAATAATCATATAAAAGAAAATCAGACATATAATCACCTGTTCTTTCATGAAATTAAAGAAAGTTAGAGTGTTTTGGGTTACTATGATTCTTTGAATGTGATTGCACTGATTTCCTATAACGTTCCTGTATTCATGAACCCCGGAGGGGTTGTCTGCTGAAATGCTTCCCTGAAATTCTTCTCGCAGACCAAGGCTCCAACGGAGCCGCTGCTTGAATACTTTGTTATACGACGGGCCTCTGTTTACACACTATTCTCTTTAATTCTCTAGTCTCATGTTTGCATAATAGGGTTTAAATCCTGCCCTATCCCAAAATCGTTTCCCTTCGGGGTTCGTTTCTAATACATCTATTTCAATTCTCTTTACGTCCTTAAATCGCGTATTCCTCAATAGATCTATTCCGGCAATTCCATAGCCCATTTTTCGATATTCTCGTCTTATAAAATATTGTCTTATATACACTCCTTTTTCTGTCCAGTTAATTGAATCCTCTTGATATTGATATAGTGTGTAGCCAATTTTTTTTTCTTCTTTCATAATCAAATCGATTTCCCAAGCGTTTTCGAAAAATTCAGACATTCGTTTCTCCAGTTCATTTATTCCCATTGGGTTGGAACTTTTCTCATCTTCGATTAACTGCTTATTCATTTCAGCTAAAATTTGAAGATCCTCGTTCCTCGCACTTTGTAATCTAAGACTCACGTTTCTTTCACCTCGTAGCACTTCATAGTTTGCTCTTCATCTTCTACTCGCTTCGGTCTGTCGTATAACGTTCCTGTATTCACGACCCGTCGTATGTCGGGTGTCAGGCGTATGCCGGACCAAAGACGAATGTCCGCAGCGTGAATCATTATGTTATACGAAGATTCAGACGCCTTTGACTACACTTAAACTTCTTTATTGCCCTTCTCCTCTATTCTACGTACAATTAAAAGTAAAGAATCAAAGGAGGAAAGGATATGAAATGGTCTGAGGCTAGAGTTCAGTTTCCTGATCGTTGGGTTCTTGTTGAAGCAATTTCAGCCTACTCAGCTAATAACATGCGTAATATTGAAGAATTCTCTGTCATTAATGATTATAAAGATACTAAGCTTGCTTGGGATGCTTACAAAAAACATCATTCTTCTGAACCTTCACGTGAGTACTATATCTTTCACACCGCCAATGAGAACATCGAAGTTCAAGAACAAGAATTCATTGGAATTAGAGGTCTTCGATGAAAATAAGATTAGTTAATGGCCTTCCTATTATTGAAGTTTTATTCACTTATCAAAATCAATCTGTCTTGCTTCCCAATGTATTATTGGATACAGGATGTGCAACTACCATCTTTGATATTGATTTAATCGAACCTACTGGCCTAACCATTGATCCTATACAAGGTCGTGCTGTTCGAATGTATGGAATTGGAGGTCAAAGTGAACTTTCATTTCAACAGCCCGTTCACTCGTTGACCTTAAACCACCATATATTAAATGATTTCGTCATTCAGCTTGGACAAACAAAAGAACCTTATGGTTTTGATGGAATCTTAGGTGTTGATTTTTTATCGACTTTGCAATTGAATATCGATTTTAAAGATATGGTAGTTAGGAAATCCTAACTGCTTTTTTCTTTTCAAGAATTTTCGTATAACGTTTCTGTATTCACGACCCAGCCCATGCTGGGTGTCCGGCGAATGCCGGACCAAGGACGTATGTCCGCAGCGTGAATATTATGTTAGACGAATTAGACTGTAGGCTCACATACTAAGAGCCTCCCTCATAAATTGGTTTGGAAATTTTTTTAGCTTTACTAAGGGAGTCGCGTTGTTCATTTTATTTA
>NZ_FOBD01000008.1 GCF_900109515.1 Paenibacillus sp. OK003
CTACGCATCGTCGCCTTGGTGAGCCGTTACCCCACCAACTAGCTAATGCGCCGCAGGCCCATCCCCAAGTGACAGATTGCTCCGTCTTTCCAGTTTTCTTCAGGCGAAGAAAACAACTATTCGGTATTAGCTACCGTTTCCGGTAGTTGTCCCAAGCTTGAGGGCAGGTTGCCTACGTGTTACTCACCCGTCCGCCGCTAACCATCAGAGAAGCAAGCTTCTCTTTAAGTTCGCTCGACTTGCATGTATTAGGCATGCCGCCAGCGTTCGTCCTGAGCCAGGATCAAACTCTCCAATAAAGTATTGAAAAGAGCGATAAGCTCATTTTGAAACTGACGAGATTAAAAATCTCATTTATTTTGCTTTGAAATCATACAGTCCGAAGACGTGTACCGATTTCTCAGCGTCGATCTTGCAAGCAAGATCGTTACTCACTCGTTGTTCAGTTTTCAAAGATCAAACTTATTTTCGTTGCCGTCGTCGTTCTCTTCAGCAACTCTTATATCTTATCACGTCCGAACCAACTTTGCAAGCTCTTTTTTTAAGTTTCTTTCGAAGCTTATGTCATTCGCTTGCCGCACCGTGTTTCTCATGTTTTCTTGGCCGGAATTAGAATATACCATGTACAGATTTCGAATGCAAGCTTTATTTTCAATTAATTTATGAGCGGTTCTCTACTTCTATTATACTTTATACGATACTCATCCCGCAGCAGCAACTATCTTTTCAAACTCGGAAGAATAGCGACTCTCTCACATTACACTAGTTTCTATTATATATAGTAGAGTGTCTTTCAAACTGGCTATATCCAGCTGCTATTTAATTCTTGTCTTGCTGTTTTTCAAGTTTGCTATTTTAGTATACACATTAGAGCCTGATGATCTTACCATCAGAGCCGTTTACATCAAAGAAACCAACGTTATGTTGCCTAGCCAACTCATGCATCATTTTATAGGCGTCTTCCGCAACAGACCACGCAAATGCAGCATAAATCATTTCTTTTCCAAGTGAGTATTCTGTTAATCCACATTCATAGAAGGAAATGCCTGAATAGGAATGGATCTCCGACCACTTTCGACCACTTTGTCTGCTCATCATACCATCTCTTAAACGACGCTTTATCAACTGGAGCCTTGGCTGGGTCAAATATCATCAAATCATAACTCATGTATGTTCCTCCTTTATATAGAAGAAAGTCAAAGTTCATGCTACATATATAGAAGAAAGAAAAAAGCGAAAGCCCCGTTAATGTACCAAGGCTTCCGCTTCTTTTCATTTGCACAATAATAAATACATCATAAGTATCTGATCCAATTCATTCAGTCAAACTTTTATTCTCCACCGATAAATACATACCGGCATATAACAATGATAGCTAATATCCACATAAGCCAGTGTATCTTCACTTTGCGATCCGTAACCAGGTTACTGAATACCGCCAGGATTACATAGGAGACAATCCCTGCGGAAATCCCGTTTGCAATTCCTCCAGTGAAAGGCATCAATACGATGGTAAGAAACGCCGGGAAAGCTTGCAGGAAGTCATCCCACTCAATGCTGCGAACCTGATTCATCATCAAGACACCCACGATGATCAACGCCGGAGCTGTTGCAGCGGACGGAACAACCAATGCCAGTGGAGCAATAAACAAAGCCAGGATGAACAGAATACCTGTCGTTACAGAGGTCAGACCTGTACGTCCACCAGCTTCGACGCCAGAGGCACTTTCAACAAAAGCGGTAATTGTACTTGTACCCAGTGCAGCCCCTGCACTTACACCCACTGCATCAACGAGCATTGCTTTACCAATTGTTTTCTCGCCTTTTTTCTTATCCTTCATAATCCCCATTCTTGTTGCTGTACCCACCATTGTTCCGAATGTGTCAAACAGCTCTACAAAGGTGAAGATGAAGATGATTTCAAACAACCCAAGGCTAATGGCACCTTTCAAGTCCAGTTGTCCAACCGCCAGATCACTGAAGTTAGGCAACCAGCTTGCACCAGACAATCCGCTGAGATTCGTAACGCCCATTGGGATACCAATCAACGTTGTGGCAATGATACCGATTAGCAGTGCACCTTTGACGCGCATAACCATCAGTACAGCAATAATGAGCAGTCCAATCAGTGCGAGTAATGCATCATGATGCGTGATAAAATTACCCAAAGACAGATTAAAACTGCTGCCCGGAATCGGTTGGCTCAGATCTGCATCAGGTGCAACATTGACCGTTACAGCGACCAGATTAGCCAGTTTGAAACCTACAATGGTAATAAAGAGACCAATACCCACTGTGATTGCCATTTTTAATGAGTCTGGAACTGCAACGAGCAGCATTTGACGGATTTTGGTCACTGTCAAAATAATAAACACGATACCCGAGATAAATACGGCTCCGAGAGCTGCCTGCCAGGAAATCGCACCGTTGGAACTCAGAACCACGGTCATGAAGTAAGCGTTCAAACCCATACCTGGTGCAAGAGCGATCGGAATGTTAACGAACAATCCCATAATGATGGTCATCAAACCAGCACCTACAGCTGTTGCAAAAAATACTGCATTGTCCGACATACCGGCTCCGGCCGATCCCAAGAACAACGTGTTTACGAAAAGAATGTACGCCATTGTCATAAAGGTAGTAAGACCCGCAACGATCTCCGTTCTAACGTTCGTTCCGTTTTCTTTTAATTTAAAGAAACGATCCATAATTAAATAATTCCCCCTTAGAGATGTTGAAGCCTTTTGAAAAACGACAAATACCCCTGAGATGAATGCATCACCCAGGGTTTTAACTGATGAGGAGTGGCACGGTGCCAATGAGGGAGAACAAAAAAAATTCTAATGTGCGTGATGTCATGCCCGACGCAATCATGTAGAATTCATGTGCTCAGCCTTCTCCTCTTCGTAGCCAGATCATTAGGGTGATCTCGTAGAGACTCCCAGGCCAAATCCCCGGGATTATACGAAGTAATATGCGCTATTTGTGTGTTTCCAATCACTATTTTAGGAGGGTTACCTCTAGTTTGTCAATGAGAAAAACGAATATTATTATCACTCATCATATAAATCGTTCGTATTATTTAACAAAATGAACCAGTTCAGCGGTTTACAACCCAAATTAAACTGAGGTTTCCGGCGAGTTTTTCGTGTATATGTCGATCCTGGCAAAGGGTGTTTCCCTCTTCTGCAAAAAATAAAAAAGCTACCGCAATCAAAGGTGGCACGCACACTTTGATTGCGATAGCTTTATGGGTTACCATTACCGAGAAGGTGGTTATGTGAGAAGAATCATGTATTTGGATATTCAAAAAGCTTAGGTATAGAGAGCAAGCTGCCACGGTCACTAATTCATTTTTTTACATGGTAGGTCCTATGCCATATATGCTAAATCTCTGTCTGCTGCGCGTCATGAGCCTGCTGTTGTTCCTGACCTGTATTATCGGTCGATCCCTCAGACAATTCCTGATTCTGGGCTTGATCGGAAGATGAATCTGCTGCCTCTAAATTCACAAATGAAGATTCCCCCGCACCAAGAGCCAAGTCCTGCATACCCGAGCCGCATCCTGCCAGCATCACCATCAGAAACGCACTTCCAATGCCCATCTTCCATTTGCTCATATTGTCGGTTTTACGCATACATTCAATTCTCCTTTCAGTTGCCATATAGCCGTATTCTGTACTTAGTGTACAAGCCCGACATGAAAATAATATGAAACTAACTTAAAAAAGAAATTAAATATTCAGAGACTCATCGTTATACCACCATCCGCTCTCATCCCACATGCCTGCTGCCATTATCGCCTGCTTCGCCACTTTTTGCTGTTTGGCACTTTTCATATGAACAATCATTCTTTCCAATGATTTATGATGAATCAGGGATTCGATATCTGCGGCGGTAATATGTTTCATTTGCAGAAGAGCGAGCTCTTTCAGGCTTTTGGAAGTCTTTGCCCAATCGTACTCTCCACATTCACATTGTTCAGGAAAACACGCTGTAATTCAGTCAGATTTTTCAGTTCAGGCAATACGGATAGGTCCGATAAACCTTTCACTCTTAGGAGCTTCAATAATTGTAAGGATTCCATTCCCGCAAGGCTATCCAGATTCTCTGCTCCACCAAAACTGAGATGAAGTTCGCGCAAACCCGTTAAATCTTTTAAGTATCCCAATTCCTTTAATGGCATTCCCGAAACATAGAGGGACCGGAGTGAAGACAATGTTCTGATCGTTTCGAGTTCTACATGGTTCATATATTTTAGAACAGACAAGTCGCCAGATTGCGAATGAAAGCCATATATACGAAAAGTAACATCGGGTCTGTTGGCAAACAGCTCCTCATTCAATATCTGCATCAAATCCACACCGGGGATATTGTGCTCGCTGTATTGGACAATCTTTAGCTCAGAATTAGCCGTAAGTGCAGCAACCTCTTCCCGAGTCCACCCGGGGTTGAGTTCGATTCTTTGCATCATTTGCCGTAGTTCCTCCTTACAGAGTGTTATTCTTCATAACTATTGGACGGCCATTGATTATCGTAAACCACAGTATAAATAACGTCTGGTGCAAACACAAAATGAAAAGAAAAAAGAGACCGAAGCTCCTTTGACGGAAACTCCGATCTCTTGTTATTAAATCTGTATAGATAACTTCTATTCCCACTCAATCGTTGCTGGTGGTTTGGAAGTTACGTCATACACGATACGGTTTACGTTATCCACTTCATTAACGATCCGCACGGAAATTTTCTCCAATACGTCCCAAGGAATACGTGCCCAGTCAGCTGTCATACCATCGATGGACGTTACGGCACGGATACCTACAGTGTAGGAATACGTACGCGCATCACCCATAACCCCAACACTCTTCATGTTAGGCAGGGCTGTGAAGTATTGCCAGATCTCGCGGTCAAGACCGGCTTTGGCAATCTCCTCGCGCAGGATGTAGTCCGAATCACGAACGATTTTGAGCTTGTCCTCCGTTACTTCGCCCAGTACACGGATAGCAAGACCCGGACCTGGGAATGGCTGACGCCATACAATTGCTTCTGGCAAACCACACTCTTCGCCGACTTTACGCACTTCGTCTTTGAACAAGGCACTCAGTGGTTCGATCAGCTTGAAGTTCATGTCCTCAGGCAACCCGCCCACATTGTGGTGGGATTTGATGGTTTGAGCTGTCGCTGTGCCACTTTCCACGATATCCGTGTATAGTGTTCCTTGCGCCAGGAATTCAAAATCATCAAACTGCTTGGACTCTTCGTCAAATACGTAAATAAACTCGTTACCGATGATTTTACGTTTTTGTTCCGGATCATCCACGCCTGCCAGTTTGGACAGGAAACGCTCTTGTGCATCAATTTTGACAACTTTCATGTCGAATTTGCCGACGAACGTCTCCATTACGCTCTCCGCTTCGCCTTTGCGCAGCAGACCATGGTCGATAAACATACATGTCAGTTGGTCACCGATGGCTTTGTGAAGCAATGCAGCAACAACAGAAGAATCTACACCGCCGCTAAGTGCGCACAATACTTTACCATCGCCCACTTTTTCACGAATATCCTTGATCGTATCTTCGATAAACGTCTCCATGCTCCAGTTGCCTTCGCAACCACAGATTTCGTACAGGAAGTTTTTGATCATTTCATTACCGCGAACAGAGTGGCGTACTTCTGGATGGAACTGAACAGCATACAATTTGCGCTCATCGTTACTCATTGCTGCGATTGGCGCACTTTCCGTGCCTGCATCCAGTTTGAATCCAGCAGGAAGAGCAACCACATGGTCACCATGACTCATCCATACCGTATGTTCACCTTCGATACCTTGTGCGAGAGCAGCACCTGGTGCAAACTCAATATCCGCTTTACCGTACTCACGCTTCTCAGAACGCTCCACTTTACCATCAAGCTGTTGCGCCATAAGCTGCATGCCGTAACAAATTCCGAAGATTGGCACTCCCAGATCATAAACGGCCGGATCTACGTGTGGTGCATTTTCTGCGTAAACGCTAGATGGTCCGCCCGAGAACACAATTCCTTTTGGTGACATTTCTGCGATTTTCTCCGCCGGTGTGTTATACGGCAAAAGCTCGCTGTATACGCCCAGATCCCGGATTCTTCTGGCGATTAATTGGTTGTATTGGCCCCCAAAGTCAAGGACAACCACTATTTCATTTTGCTTATTCATTACCGAGCCTCCCTCAATTAATGAAACTAATTATACGCAACGACAAAACATACCGTCAAGGAAAGGCGAAACTCCTTTTTTCGACATCTCAAAACATGGCATATTCAACGCCTGAGATTACAATATTTAGTCGAATATTCTTGCCTCCATTCTATATATTTCCGATCGGAAATATAAGAAAATGATTAATGCACTATTTTCATCATAAAAGAGATCTTCCGCATAAAGCTCACGGTGTATGATCGCGGAAAGACGCCTCATTCGCTTTAGGGGCGAGAAAGGCGTCCTATGTTTGGCGCTGCGCTGTACTTCCTGTTACAGCGCCTGCATGCGCCGGGCCAGTTGAAGTGCCCGGCGCAGGAAGTCCAGACTGTCCGCGCGCAGCGGACGGTCCGGCCCGTACAGCAGCCGTTCCCAGTCGGCTGCGAACCGCGCGATGTCCGCGCCGTCCGCGCCTGCGGCCACGGCGGGTGACGCTGCATATTCACGCAGCGTCATTCCCGGCGGCCGCGGGCCGTAGCGGCGCGCGAGCGCGGTCCAGACCGGAGCTGCGGCGCTGAGCAGCCGCTCGCGGTCCGGAAAGCTGCTGCGCGGCCACGCCAGCAGCAGCCTTAGCCGCAGCGCGGGGCGAAGCCGCCGCATGCGGATGGCCCCGGCGGCGCACAGCAACGCCGCTGCCGCAAGGGCTGCCGCGAGCCATGGGTGCGCGGCAATGGCCCGTGCGCGGGCGAGCAGCCATGCGCCCGCGTGAGCCACCCCGCCGTCCGTCTGCGGCGGGGTTACGGCAACGGGCTGCTGCCCGCTGAGCGCAGCGGCATCTTGGCCTTCACCCTGCGTCATGGTGAAGCCCGGCGTAGCCTCAAACGGCATCCAGCCCGCACCTGGAAAATACACTTCTACCCAGGAGTGTGCATCTCCTTGGGTCACAATGTATTGCCCGGAGACGTCCGCATCCGCTTCCCCGGGCCCGAATCCCTTAACCCAGCGTGCCGGAATACCCTCTGCACGCAGCAGCACAATCATAGCTGTTGAGAAATGATTGCAATACCCCTCCCGTGTAACGAATAGAAAATCGTCCACAAAATCCGTTCCGCGCGGTGGCATACGGGTATCCAGTGTATATTCGGCGTGGTCCGCAAGGTACGACTTTACAGCTTGCACGGCATCATAACGGGTCTCACTTCCCTGAATGATTTCCTTGGCAAGCGCCTGCACACGTCCGGGAAGCGTAGTGGGGAGCTGCAGATACGTTCTGCGAATTGCCGCCGGATCTTTCATGTTGGACTTCTTCCCCAGAAGGCGTAATTGCTCAGGTGTTGCTACAGGGATCATGACATCTGCCGTATAACTTTTGACAGTTTGATTGTCATAGGTAGCCGCGAGCCATAATGTGGCGGAATCTTCATTTGATAGCAGTAAACGTTTATTCTTCTGATTATCCCTGTTCTTATCCTGAAACGACAGATTGAGCGGCATTCCACCTGTAAAAAGGGGATTGGGTCCTCTCCACTCTCGCTTCATCGTCACCGTTTGACGAATACGTTGCCAATAGGTCGGGTACTCCCAGCCATCGGCACGCACCAAACCGGATGGACTTGCCGTCTCAAAGCTCTGCACAGGATCACTCCAGGTGCTTCCGTTATAATATGAACGGGTCTCGCCCCGCCAATACGTAGCTTCCGGACTTTTCGCCGTGAAAAAGATCGTGTCTCCCTGCACCAAAGGTGCGCCCATGGGTGCATCCGCTGTACTATATCCTGTGACGGCGGTTGTGGCAGGAATACTTCCGTGCTGTGTGTAGCCTGCCCAGCGGGCCAATCGCTCACCCATCTGCTCAAGGGATATACGTTCCGGTGGAGGAATGGAAGCAAGCTGCCCAGGGATCGCTGAGAAAAGTACCATACCTGCCGACACCGCAAGCGTTACCGTACACCAACGGCCATAAGGGCTTTGTTTAAAGATCGGGGTCGTGACCCCGCTATTAAGGTGAAGCAGCTGTAACATGGCCTGAATGAGTAGAATCCACAGCACAGAACGTATCACCGAAGCATATACATCCAACCCGGCAAAGGATTCAAGCAGCAGTAAATAGACCAATGTTGCACTGCCAAACAGCATCACACTTCGTCGCAGCAGTACAAGCGATTGTACAGAAGCCATCAGCATGCTCCAACCACACATCATGAGCAGACCTCTTGTCTCCACACTAATCGAGTGAACGCGCCAGGTAATCATGAAACTGCCCATATCCTCAGAAAGAGTGGCCGGATATGTAGCTGCCCAACCGACAGGGTCATTACCTCCATACATGCAACATAATGCGGCTAGAGCAATGAAGAGCCTAATCAGTATTCCCGTAATCCAGCCAGTACGAAGCAACCCCGCGAGCAGCAAGGCACCCGTTAATCCTGCCATCACGGACAAGAATCGTTCGCTGCCCTGCTGACCCGTTGACGTAACCGGATATATCCACTCCAGGGACAAGATTAGCAAAATGGCAGAAAGACCGATTCTGTAAAGGAGAGGCTCCGAACTTTGGCCATGACTCTTCAAATCTACTCCAGATGTTCTGGTTTCCGCTTTATATATAGAATGCACAGACTCTAATCCCAAACTGGCGGTATGCCCCCTGTCAGCCACAATGGGATTCGTTTGAGGGTTTCCATTATGCTCCCACATCCGTTACCCCCACCTTTCTCATTAAAGGTAAAGAGCTGTCTGTGATCCAATGGATTTGCACTCCTCGTTGATTGAGCTGTTCCAGTCTTTCATTGCCCATGTCACGAATGGTTTGATCTGTTGCAATGGACTGTGCTGCTTCTGAAACTACAGTGGTATCAGAAGTCACATCACCTTGAGTTCCTCGATTCTGAGCCATATTGCTGCTGAGGGATTCCGCTCGCGATATAGGCGATGGGTCTTCTCCAGCCATGAACTCCGTTAACTGAACCTCTACCCTGTAACCCAACCCCATTGCACACAGTACCCAGTCCACCAAAGCGTCGTCCATTTTACCGGTGAGAACCACAATTCGTGACCCGATCGCCATTCCATCCAACATCTCTGTGCGAAGCGACGGAGGTACAGCTTGAGCCGTGGCAATTCGTGCCTGCGCCAGCTTGTCTAACGCATGGTTTTCAGGAGAATGCAGGAGTTCTTGCTGCCATTTCTCCTGATGAGCAGATCCTGACCCACCGCCTTCCGTCCACAGATGATAAGGAATGTTGTCACGTTCAGCAGTCTGAATCCAACGGGCAGCAGCACGGACCGCACGTTCAAAAGCAGGTATATCCCTCTTCTCTGACTGCCGCACTTCATAACCGGATGCACCTTCATACACCAGTATGCCCAGCGAGACAGAATCGGAGGTTTCAGGCAAAAAAGTCTGAAGCTTACCCGTCTTGGCTGTGCTTTTCCAATGAACGCGCCCAAGGGGGTCTCCTTGCTGATATTCCCGGAACTCAGGACTGCGATTTCCCTGACTGCTTCTTCGCTCAGACAGTGCATCTTCACCCATTGCCGAGTTCTCTCCGTGATCATTCTCTCCCCAGTCCACTGCTTGAGGAACAACAATTAACGGGGTATGATTCACTGTCTCTGCGGAGGCCGTATTCCATCCGAAAACATCACCCCAGTACACTCTGCCTGATTCCCATCTGTATACACCTCTGCGCAAACCCGATAATTCATATTGATACGTAAACTGGCGACGTGTTCCCGGAAATAGTAATTTACGATGTACGCCAGCAGGTGTATTCTCACACAGAATGATCCACAACAGAGGAATCCGGCAGTCGAATGTCAATTCCACTGCAACCCTCGTTCTTTCGCCTGCCACAATCCGATTCGCATGCATTTGCCGCCGAATGTTAATATTGCGCGGACCGAAAGCATGGATAATCAGTGAGCTTGCGAGCATCAAGGCGGCCATAATGGACAGAAATAGCGCGGCTTTGCCGCCATGCCATACATACAAAGAGGCAAACGCCAGGACCAGGACAGCACCCAACATCCGTTGACCGAGCGCAGTCATTGACGGCGTCCCCTTCCCTGTGCCGCCATCTGTACAGGTACAGGAACCGATGACAGAGCTTCCTGAATCAATTGCGCCTGTGCCCATATTTCGGCTCTGTTCGGGGCTTTCAATTGAACGCGATGGGAAAGGACCGGTATAGCCATCTCTTTTACATCATCGGGAATGACATAACTGCGTCCTTGGAGGTAAGCAAACGATTGTGCAGCAGCCATCCAGGCCAATGTTCCGCGCGGGCTGATTCCCAGTCTTACCGATGGGTGACTTCTTGAGGCAACGGCTACAGCAACCAGATACTGTTTGACAACAGGATCCACATGTACATGTTTTACTTCACGCTGCATGGCTACAACTTCTTCAGCAAGCATGACAGGGCGAAGCTCATCAAGCAGTTCTCTGCTTTGCATCCGGGTTAACAGTTCGACTTCCTGCTCCGGATCAGGGTACCCCAGTCCAATCTTCATGAGAAAACGATCCAACTGCGCTTCAGGCAGACGATAGGTGCCCTCAAACTGCAACGGATTCTGCGTCGCCAGTAAAAAGAATGGGCGCGGCAAAGCATAGGTTGTGCCATCCACCGTAATGCGTCGTTCCTCCATCGCTTCCAGAAGTGCCGATTGGGTACGGGGGGAAGCGCGATTGATTTCATCCGCCAGAACAATATTGGACATGACGGGTCCTGGCCGAAACTTGAATTCTCCCGTATGTGGATGATACATCGATGTGCCCGTCACATCTGCCGGCATCACGTCCGACGTGAACTGAATTCGTCCCATGGAGCAATCCAGTGCAGAAGCGACGGCGCGAACCAGCATCGTTTTTCCTGTACCCGGTACATCTTCCAGAAGTACATGACCTCCACTCAGCATTGCAGTTAACACATAACGAATCTCTTGTTTTTTGCCAATGATCACACTTTCAACTCGCTTCATCACTCTATTCAGCAATTCTACGGCATGTTCATGTTCCATTCGGATATAAGACATTTCTCCTGATCTCCTTCCATCCATCGGCATTCCTGAACCATACTAATCTATGATTCAGTGTTGCCCGGAAGTAGAGAGAATAGTCCTGCACGAACGACTTTATTCAAATCAATTTATCCAAATACATGCTGTTCGCTGCTGCCAGAGGAATGCTGGCTTTAACCACCCATTCCTTTTCATTCGACTTTAATGAATCAACGGTTACTCCCATATGCTCGATCAATTCACGCAGCGGAACCCAGATCGTTCCTCCCTGGCTCTGCACGACTCCCTCTGTCGTCCTGTCATTCATCTGGTCTGCACGTTTCGTTGTCAGTTCTCCACTGATGCTGTCTGCATGGATGGTTCGGTCTTTCCATATGGCTGTAGCTGTCCGGGTCTCTGCATTCCAGCGAGCGCTGCCACCGAACTTTTTCATAAAGGTCCGCAAAGGCACCATGATCCGCTGATCTTCCACGCGAAACTCCCCTTGCTTCAATGTGGCTGCTGCCAAGCCAATTTCCACCTTCAGTTCCTTGCCAGCCAACCACAGGTTGCTGTTCTCCTGTACATTTTCTGCGACCCATTCCTTACCCGGGGCTTTGCGAGACTTGGTTTTACCATTGGACTCAATTCGGAATTGAACAGGCTCATCCGAGGCCTTCATCGTGTCAAAACGAAAACCCTGATCGCGGTAATACTTGATAATGCCAGATAGTGCTTTTACCGTCTCGGCATGAGCGCCTCCATCATGCATCAGTACAATGACCGAACTTGCCCCGGCAGGCGCCTTGGTCGCATTGCGTAAGATTTCTTTGGCCGGAACACCCTTCCGTTTGGAATCACCACTATCTACGTTCCAGTCCATGACGGTGTACCCGCCCAATTTCAGCAGATCAAAATAACTCTGGTCAAAATGTCCGTAGGTACCGCCCGGTGCCCGGACCAGATTCGGCCGAAATCCGGTAATTCGCTCGACTATTGCTTCTGTCTGTTTGATCTGCTTCCAGAACACTTTGAAATCACTGTACAGCTGTTCATAATTATGATTAAACGTATGATTGCCCAAAGCATGTCCATCTTCCACAACCGCACGGATCATCTCAGGATAACGTTCTGCCTGCTCACCAAGCACAAAAAATGTAGCCAAAACCTGCTCCTTGCGCAAAATATCCAATACTTCACGGGTATGCTTACCCGGTCCATCGTCAAAACTCAAATAGACTACCTTGTTTTGGAGATTCTCATTTTTGGAGGCCGGCGCATTAGAGCCCGATATAGAAGATGCGTGAGTTGTGCCTGCATATGCAGCAAATACACACAGCAGTATCACAATGCGAAGGATAAGCACAGACCATTTTCCAGATAAAAATGTATGTATTGGTGTTACCATGTACGAATCAACCTCCAACGTCTCTAGTGAATTTGCTGATAGACTTCAGCAGATTTGTTAGAATTATATGGAGGAAGCGCTGAAAAAAGACGCGATTTTGTTTTATAATTTTTCACAATTTGGGATGGCTCGTGATTGATTCTTCGCTTCGGATTAGGTAGCATAATGGACAGGTAGGATCGTGAACAAAACGCCTTGGAGAGTACGTATCTCCTCCCACCCTGTCTGCAGGAGAGTGAAGTCTATTGGAATTGCTTGAGAAGGTCCAGCATCTGTTTGGATCCTACGGATACAGCGTTTTGTTTTTTGGCTTATTGCTGGAATTCATCGCCCTTCCCTTCCCGGGAGAAACGACGATGGCCTATGCAGGGTTTCTGTCCTACAAGGGACATCTGGACTTCGGAATACTGGCCATCCTTGCTTTTCTGGGAACAACGATCGGCATGACGATTACTTATTTTATAGGGGCCAAAGCAGGTCTGCCGTTCATTACACGATATGGCAAATGGTTTCTGATGAAACAGGACAAGCTGGATAAAACGCAAAAGTGGTTTGCCAAGTACGGCAATGCCCTGATTTTCATCGGTTATTTCATTCCGGGAGTGAGACATTTCACCGGATATTTCGCGGGTATAGCCGCTGTTCCCTTTCGCAAATTCGCTCTCTATGCCTATTCAGGCGCACTGTTCTGGGTCATGCTGTTCCTGGGCATCGGTAAAATATTTGGACCTCAATGGAACGCAGTGTTCCAGCTTGCTCATCAATATGCACCTTATATCGTGGCGGGTATTGGACTACTGTTAATTGCAGCCGTCCTGTACCGATATCGAAAAGCGTGGGCAGCCCGATCGTTACGCAAGCCTGCCGCGATTCGGCAAAGACAAAAATAAACGATAATTACTCACATATCATAGTAAGGAGCTGCATATTGTGGCTCCTTTTTTTCATGTTCTTTTGCTGGTACGTCTAATCCTAAAAGCCTCACGCGCCCTTAGCCATCCATAGGTTGTAAGCAAAACAGCAATACCCGCAAAACCCAAACCACCTGCGAAACCAAGTTTCCGTGGTTCCACTACTTCCAATAACAAACCCGCGCCAAACATGGACAACCCCAGCATGCTGCTACTACAAGCCGTTACCAAACCATAGATGAGCCCTCGATATTTCTCAGGTGTTTCACGCATTAGAAGTGTATCCAGACAAGCATTTCCTACCCCTGACATAAGGGCCAACAGAATATAGATCAGCACTGCGATCACTGGCAGAGTCGCCATACTAAGCAGCATAAGCAATCCCCCTTCCACGAGCAGACATATTACTATTCCTGGAAGCAGCCAATGCTGAAAATAACGAGAGCACCAGTTGCTTAATACCAGTCCCGTCCCAAGCGCCGCATAGAACAGACCTACACCCCAATCCCCAAGGGCAAACACTTCAATTGCATATACGCTGATCAATACATTGTCGATCCCGTTGATGACTGGTACCCATAACTCGAACAGGATGATGATCTGTAATGCTACAGAGGATCGAACCAGCCTCCATATTACCGAAGGAACATAAACTGCACCATTAGCGCGAGTAAACACTGAAGGATTACCAGAAGCTGAAACGGCTGAGCTCTCCACATTTTCAAGCGATCTCCCATTTGATTCAGTACCTACTCCCGATGGAAACGAGACTTTTCGAATCAAAACAGCAGCCATCAGAAAACACAGTGCATTGGTAATAAACGCAGCCTGCGGCCCCATCAATGATGAGGTGATCCCTCCAAGAAAGGCACCTACGATCAGCACCGTACCGTTCATGACCTGTTCAAGTCCGTTAATTTGGAGCAAATGTTCCGGCTGAACAAGCACTGGTATGCCTGATTTGCGGACCGGCGCATAGAGAGCCTCAGCGCAGGCTAGTAAAGTACTCGCTGTATATAGAATCCACAAATCATCTGCACTGTTTATGAGTAAATAGCTCAGAGCAAGAGGCACCCTGATCAGATTGGTAAGCAGCATAATCTTTCGCCGTGAGAAGCGCATGGTTAACATACCACCTGCCGGGGCAAGCAACAGGAATGGTAGTACACGAAGACCAAGGGCTAGTCCTACGGCAACCCCTGATCCTGTTGTGCTGAGAATTAACGAAAGCATGGCTACCTGGCAAAAACGGTCACCTATGCCGTTCACTAATCCCGCGACAAAGAACTTGCGGTACTCCGATTCTTTTTGTAGCAGAATCAGAATGGAAGAACTAAACAACATGACAAATCCTCTTCTCTAATATTAGATATAAATCTAATTAGATAATATTCTAATATAAAAGGAATGACAATGATCTTTTTTTTATTTTGTGGGATATTCAATAACACTTTTGTGATAATCCTGATTCATCCAGGTCATACTAATTTGCAAATATAGGGTGTATAAGGGGTGAAGGAATGAGTACAGCATCGCAGAGCAGTCAGGATCAGAGAATATCTCCGAATCTTAAGGAAAATATAGATTACTGCAACAAAGTGATGGGGAATAGCAAAGACTTGATGGTTCGTCCACTGCAATGTCTGCACAAATGGCCTTCTGTCATGTTGTACATCGATGGAATGGTGGATGTACAGATCATCAATCATTCCATCCTGGAATCCTTGTTACAAACCCGAGAGATACCTGAATTTTCGGAAGATAATGAACATCTGATCTACCTCCAGAATGACGTGCTGACGGCCAGCAATGTGATATTAATCAATGAGATGAAAGACGTTCTTGATGCCCTTCTGGCGGGCTTTGCCGTAGTGCTCCTAGAAGGTTCCAATCAGGGCCTGAAAATTGCAGCAGCAGGATGGGAAGATCGTGCTGTCGGTGAACCGATCTCCCAGACGGTTGTTCGAGGACCCATGGAAGGCTTTAATGAAAATTTGCGTACAAATACAGGGTTAATCCGCAAACGAATTCGAGACCCTCATCTCTGGATTGAGGAAAGGGAGATTGGCCGAGTCACGAACACCAGGATAGCCGTGGTATACCTGGAGCATATTGTCGATCAAGAGGTTGTCAAAGAACTGCGGCGCAGGCTTGATGAGATTGACATTGACGCTATTCTGGAAAGCGGATATATCGAGGAGCTCGTACAGGACAAAACAGGTACGATCTTCCCTACGGTGTATAACAGTGAGCGACCAGACACCGTATGCGCTGCACTGCTAGAGGGTAGGGTTGCGATCATTGTAGACGGCACGCCTTTCGTACTGCTTGTCCCAGCCTTGTTTGTCCATTTCTTTCAGTCTCCCGAGGATTACTACCAACGAGCCGATATTAGCTCATTGATTCGAATGATTCGTTATCTGGCTTTCTTTATCGCGCTGCTCGCTCCATCCTTCTATATTGCCATTACTACCTTTCACCAGGAGATGCTGCCTACCAACCTGCTTATCAGTTTGGCAGCACAGCGTGAAGGTGTTCCATTCCCGGCATTCATTGAAGCCATCTTAATGGAGCTGACCTATGAAATTTTGCGGGAAGCCGGCATCCGGATTCCAAAGACCGTCGGTCAGGCCGTCTCCATCGTAGGTACCCTTGTTATTGGTCAGGCTGCAGTAGATGCAGGCGTTGTATCGGCTGCCATGGTTATTATCGTATCCATTACAGCGATATCCAGTTATGTTATTCCGGAAAATGGACTCTCCATTTCTGTACGTATTCTGCGATTTGTTTTGATGATTCTGGCTGCTGCCTTCGGTTTCTACGGGATTCTGATGGTTCTACTGATTACGGTCACCCATCTATGCAGTTTAAGATCTTTTGGTGTGTCTTACATGTCCCCGTTCGCACCTTACATCGGGAAGGATCTCAAAGATACCATTTTCCGCTTGCCTTGGACCCGGATGAAAACTCGTCCGCTCTCTACTGGAACTGCGAACGAAACCAGACAGGCGAACAAAAAAACGAAGCGATAATCGGTAAGGAGAACGCGTATGAACAAATGGATCCAATTAATACTATCTTTTGCCGTTCTGCTCCCTCTCCTTACCGGATGCTGGGATCGCCAGGAACTCAATGAACTCGGCATTATGCTGGGACTGGGTGTGGACAAGGATGGCGACATGATCAAGGTGAGTGCCCAGGTTGTTGTTCCCAATGAAGTATCTTCCAAGTCAGGGGGAGGTAAAGGGACGCCTGTGACTCAATATCAGGCTTCTGCCCCGACACTGTTTGAAGCTATTCAGAAGCTGACAGAGTCAAGCCCCCGGCGCATTTTCATGGCGCATATCCGGGTGATGGTCATTGGCGAGGAGTATGCCCGCAAAGTGGGCATTTATGATATCACAGAAGCATTAATGCGCGAACCTACGGTTCGTCCTGACTATTACGTCATGGTTGCACGAAATACAACGGCGTCCAAAGTACTTGACGTGTTAACACCTCTCGAGAACATACCTGCCGAGAAGATGTTTAATTCACTGGATGTCTCCACCAAAACGTGGTCACCTACAACAACCGTAACCGGAGATCAATTAATGGAGTATATTTTGGCTCCAGGAATACAGCCTGTAATTACCGGTGTGGAGGTTGTTGGTCAATCTGAGAAAAGTGGAAGTCAAGCTAACATTGGGACGATTAAGGCTCCTGCCAGTCTCAACTCAACCGGATTGTCCGTATTCAAGGGAGACAAGCTGGTTGGCTGGCTAACGGAGGATGAATCCAAAGGATATAACTATATTCGAAACAATGTGGTATCCACCATTGGTCATCTTCCTTGCCGAAAAGGAGGTTACGTGACATTTAAAACACTTCGTACTACGACAAAAAGAAAAGCAAAAGTTGTTGCAGGGCGCCCTGTAATCAACATCGACATCAAAAATGTAGGATCCATAGGGGCCGTGGAATGTGGAGTCAAAATCGGCTCAATGAAAGTACTCAAGGAACTGGAACGGGACAGTGAAGAACGGCTTGTAGATCTGATGCAAGAATCCATCAAGTCGGTACAGCGCAAGTTTCACGTCGATATTTTTGGATTCGGGCAAGAGGTCTATCACGCCGATCCTAAGTTCTTTAAAAAGGTGGAGAAGGATTGGGATCGTTATTTGGAAAATATAGATGTCCATTACGATATCAATGTACAAATCAAACGTGTAGGGACGCTGGATGATTCGTTCAAAGATCAAATTAGGGAGTGAGACAGGTGTTACTTACACTTAGTGTCATTGTGACCGCAGGGCTCATTGGGTGGTTCGATCTGCCTGGGCTCATACGTCGCAAGGAATGGAAAGAAACCGCTGTTTACAGTGTCTTGCTGATCCTGGCTACTTTTCTAGGTGTATTTGCGGCAAACCTGTGGGAGATCCCCAGTCCACTTTATCTCATCATATGGATCTATGAACCTGTAAATCAATTTCTGGCACACTTGACTGGAACTTAGGATAAAGAAGGAGGGGACATTATGCTTGAGCAGGGTCGCATCGGAACAAGACAATTGTCCACTCTCATTTTCATGATGGTGGTCGGGGATATGATGCTCATCTATCCCTCGGTCATCACTTCCTATGCCAAACAGGATGCCTGGATATGTGCTCTTATCGGGGTGCCATTGGGAATGGCACTTACGCTCATGTTTTTAAAGCTGTGCAGTCTATATCCCGAGGAAAATCTGGTACAGATTTCACGAAGCATTCTGGGATTTTGGCCAGGCAGTCTTGTATCCTTATTTTATCTTTTCTTTTTTGTGATAGGTGCCTCAACGCACACCCGAGAGGTCGGAGATTTCCTCACCTCCCAAATCTTTCAGTACACCCCGATTCGCGTCATCATTCTGATGTTTGTCATTACGGTTGGCTGGGGGTTATACCATGGACTCGAAACGATGGGGAGAAGCAGTGAATTGCTGATGCCTATCCTGATCGTGTTTATTCTCGTGCTTGCATTCTGTCTGCTCCCTCAGGTTGATCCCAGCAATTTGAAGCCTGCAACAGATACCGGCGTCGTTCCCATCCTACAGGGTATTCTCATCAGTATCATATATCCGGTAGGTGAACTGGTGCCCATTATGATGATTGTTCCCTATACGCTAAAACAAGCTCACCGAACTCGGGATGTGCTTGTTGCGGCAGGACTTGGCAACTTGTTGCTGGCTGTATTGGTTACGATCTCGCTGCTTGTTCTGGGTGCTTTCCTAACACAGCACAACATCTATGCTTCCTTTATTTTATCTCAGAAGATTAGCATCGGTGGTTTCTTTGAGCGTATTGAGGCCATTATGGCTTCTTCCTGGCTCATCTCCACGTATGTTAAAGCGATGGTGTATATGTACGCATTTATTGTGGGATGTGCCGAGCTATTTAAGCTCAAGCAGTATCGGATACTCATCCTGCCTGCAACATTTCTTATATTTGGCCTTGCCAATCTGGTCTCGCCCAATTTGACCTTCATCGTCATTACGGTCGTTCCCTATTGGGTAGATTGGGATACCACATTGAGCATTATATTGCCAGGGCTGTTACTGTTAGTGCACATGTTCAAAAAGCGCTGGAAAAACAAGCCTTCGGGATAAGGGAATGGCTGAAGTCAACTAAGTCGGAAGGAGTATGGAACCCATGCCCATCAAAGAAAAAATAACCATTCGGCAATTTGCCCTGCTTACCTTTCTTGTCATGGTTGGGGATATGATTCTGATCTATCCTTCGTTGGTCACAACCTTGGGTAAACAGGATGCATGGATATGCTCTTTCCTCAGCCAGCCTATCGGACTATTTATCATTTGGATTTTGTACAAACTGCACCAAACCTTCCCTGAGCTATCTTTAATCGAAATTTGCAAGAAATTGCTTGGTCCATGGATTGGATCGGTCTTGTCTGCTGGTTATCTGTTCTATTTCGCAATAGGCGCTGCCATCTGTATCCGTGAGGTTGGAGACTTCATGACGACTCAAATCTACCTCCAGACCCCCATCCGCGTCATTTTGATTATGCTCATGTGTTCCCTGATCTGGGGTTTAATGAAAGGCTTGCAGACCATGGGAGCAACCAGTGAACTATTAACCCCTATTGTTGTTGTCTTTATGGCTCTCCTGTTCGTGGGGTTGCTGCCTAAATTAGACGCCTCACATTTGCAACCATTCTTGAGCATTGGCTGGGTCCATCTAGTTGAAACCGTCATTCGCGGATCATTTACCTCCTTCGGAGAGCTGCTCGTGCTTACCATGATTCTTCCTTATGTAATGCGAGGGCCGCACCTTAAACGAGACCTGTTGCTTGCAACTTTATGCGGAGGTTTGCTTCTATGTGTGCTTCTATTGATTTCCCTTATGGTTGTGGGGCCTTTCCTAACCCAACATAATATTTTCATTTCCTATACCCTGTCTCAAAAAATTAATATCGGCAACTTTTTTGAGCGTATTGAAGCCTTCATGGCTACTGCCTGGTTAATTGCGACCTATTTCAAAAGCTTGCTGTATATGTTCGCTTTTGTTATCGGACTAGCTCAGTTGTTTCGGATGAAAACATACAAACCACTCATTCTTCCTTCATCCTTGCTCATGTTTGCACTGTCTATCCTGATTTCCCCCAATGTCATTTTTTATATTGAAACCATCATGCCTGTATGGGTGGATTGGGACATTACTTGCAGTTTTATTATCCCTCTGTTGCTCTTACTTGTTCATCGCATCCGCTTTCGCAAGAATAAGAAAATTCAGACCCATCCGGAACGCTTACCCACATAAAAAGGCTGTGCTTCACGGTAATATCCGCGAACACAGCCTTTATTGTTAAGTAAACATTTTTCGTGTGGTATAGGGAACAGACACGTTTACCTTCCTAAAGTTGCTGTAAAGCCTCCAACGCTGCCTCAATATGTCCTTTCACTCGCACCTTCAACCACGACTTCAGCAGAATACCCTCTTCGTCAATGAGAAACGTGGAGCGTACCATGCCCATGTATTCCTTGCCATACATCTTTTTGAGCTGCCATACGCCGTATTGCTCGGCAACCTGATGTTCTTCGTCGGATAACAGGATGAATGGCAAGCCGTATTTCGCAATGAATTTGTCATGCTGCTTCATCGGATCAGTACTAATTCCCAGAATAACAGTATTTAACCCCTTGAACTCCTCATGACGATCACGGAAATCACATGCCTGCTGTGTGCAAGAAGAGGTCATATCCTTCGGGTAAAAATATATGAGCACCCGCTGTCCGCGATAATCGGAGAGCTTCACCGTCTCTCCCGTACTGGATGGAAGTTCAAAGTCTGGTGCCAGCTTGCCTTCGGTTAATGTCATCTCATTTCCTCCTTTGTCTCCTCTATACTTTCAATGGGCTTCTCTTATGATCCTGCTCCGCGATACTTCTTCACGCCATAATTCCATAGCAGAAGACCGATGGAGCCAAACACCAATCCCACTACAGGTGTCAGCATCGCCATACGATGCATCTCGGATCGTTCCAGGAACAGGGCTGCCGGATAAATGCCTACAAAAGCAAACGGAATCACCCACGTTAACAGGACCTGAATGGCACGGTTATAGATGGTTACCGGATAACGTCCATATCCCTGAATGTTGTACATTAATGGCAGGATACCTGTAGGCGCGTCCGAATAAAATGATAACGACGTCAAGGTGATATAGATTCCTGCATAGATTAGCACTGAACTAATAGTAAGAATAATCAGGGCCGGAATATGCCACCACTCCAGCACAAGTCCCATCTCCGCACCGCTGATGACCATAATGATCAGACCGATAAACGAACCAACGAGTGCAGGCGGGTCCACATTTTCAAGTAAAATCTGGAACAGGTTATGCGCAGGTCGTGTTAATATGCGATCCATCTCGCCTTTGACAATATACCGTTCACTGAACCCCCACAGATTGATAAAGCAACTGAAGATGCCGTAAGGCACCATAAAATATCCATAAACAAAAAGGACTTCACTCTCACTCCAGCCGCCCAAATTATCCGTATGTCGGAAAACCACAAAGATAAAGATCAGATTGGTTGCCTGGAACAGCAAATCCGAAAGGATTTCAACCCAAAAATCGGCGCGGTACGTGAGACGTGTTTTCATGTAATTTTTTAAATATTCCCAGATCAGACCCATATAGTACACTCTGTTATCCTCCTTGCACGAACAGACGCTTGCGCGCCTGACGCCAGATCAGCATCATCGGAATGAGCAGTATGACAAACCAGAACACCTGAATGCCGAGTACGCTCCAGATGCCTGTGCCTTCCACTCTGCCGGTGAAAACCGAGCCAGGCAGATACGTAATGGCCTGAAAAGGCAATACCTTCATCACTGCGGACATCCAGCCGGGATAGAGGCTGATTGGAATGATCAGACCGGAGAACAGATCAACCACGACGCGTTTCATGCGCATCATGCCTTCATTGTTTTCCACAAAGAATGCCGCCAATCCCGTAATGACATTAATCTGGGAGTTAATGAGGAAACTGAAGAACAGCATGACCAGAAAGCCAATCCACGCAGACGGCGCCGTGGGCAGTTCAACCGGGAACAACAGAATGGCAATGAGCATGCCAGGAATCATGAGCAGCAGGAAACGGAAAATACCTTCGCCCAGACCCTGCATCATTTTGACCATGACATAGTTGATCGGTCTTATGAATTGAATGGCAATGGAGCCATCCCGAATGTCCGCGGCTATTTCCCGGTCCAGGTTGTTAAAATAAAATGCACGCGCCATCCACGATACGGCCACATATGTCGTCATCTGAGCTGCCGTAAAACCGCCCAGTTCACCACTACTGCCGTAAATGGCTTGCCACGTAAAGTAATACACGCCGATATTCAGCGTATATATCAAAATGCCGGAATAATAATTCACCCGGTATGCAAGCATCGTCAGGAACCGGATGCGCATAAAATCAAAAAAAGCACTATTCATGTTAGGATACACCCACCGCTTCGTTCTTTGCGCCCACAATCTCGGGACGCTCAGCTGAACCGGATTGGTAAATACTGCGCACAATCTCATCGGTGTTAATCTCAATAATCTGAATATCGGTAATATCTGCCTGTCCTACGACACGTCCCAGCACATCCGACACGTTGAGTTCAAGTGGAATCCAGACCGATGCGGACAGTTCGTTCTCCACCGTCCAGCGAACAGGGAGAGCAGCCGTCCATTCCAGCATTTGTTCCATGGGATGACCCGTGCCAAACTTGAACCGGATTTCCCGTTCCTTGCCCCACTGGGACTTCAGATGATCCAACCCGCCATCATAGATGATATTGCCCGCATCGAGCATAATAACTCTTGAGCATAAAGCTTCGATGTCCTGCAGATCGTGGGTTGTCAGCAAAATGGTTGTTCCGTGTTCCTTATTCATGTCCTTCAGGAATTCACGGATTTCCGACTTCACCACAATATCCAGACCAATGGTCGGCTCATCCAGGAAAACGATATCCGGATTGTGCAGCAGCGCAGCGACCAATTCACAGCGCATACGCTGTCCAAGACTGAGCTTACGAACAGGACGGTTCAGCAGATCCTGAAGCTGCAACCGCTCAACCAGTTCATCCAGACGTTTGCGAAAATCGACCTCACCTACTCGATACACCTTGCGCAGCAGATGGAAAGACTCAATAACACCGATATCCCACCATAATTGGCTGCGTTGACCAAATACGACACCAATATTCTGCACAAACTTCTCACGTTCCTGATACGGAACATATCCACCAACCGATATTTGCCCTGAAGTAGGCACCAAAATGCCGGTCAACATCTTAATCGTTGTTGATTTACCGGCACCGTTCTCCCCAATATATCCGCATATTTCGCCTTGCGGAATTTGAAATGAAATATCATTTACAGCCAAGACCTCCTGGTATTGACGTGCAAACAGATCCTGGAATGCGCCCTTAAGCCCTCCTCGACTTTTCTGGACGCTAAACGACTTGCGTAAATCTTTGACATCAATCGCCAGCATGATTATACCTCACTTGGATTTTGTTGAAATTGCTTGTAGCCCAAAAAGAAATTATAATAGTATCAGTCAAAATTCAGCAAGCTTTAAAAAATAGTCTGAGGCCGCGTCCTCTGTTGCATCTCACAGATAAGTCGTGTGCGGAAAGCCCGGGCTAGATCAAATTGGACTCATCTTCATTTATTTTGAATACAAAGGAGAGCTAGCATGACCAGAAAGACGAAGAGAACCATATGGATTTCTCTTGCCGCCTTCGTGCTAATTGTTGGAGGCACTGCGGCATTTTATTTCGGTTCTATTCTCAATCAGTTGAATGGCTTGCAAAAGGAAGGCGATGATTCGCCGTTTGCCGGTATCGAAAATGTTGAAAAAGTAAGTACACCGGATCCTCCGAAATGGGAAGGCACCGAAACGGTAAATATTCTCGTTATGGGTGTTGATGCCCGAGGGCTGGAGAAGGGGGAAGTTCCTCGTTCTGACAGCATGATGGTCGTTTCGCTTGACCCACTCACCAAAAAAATCAATCTATTCTCCATTCTGCGCGACACATACGTCAATATTGACGGGTATGGAAAGGAAAGAATCAATACTGCCATTACCCATGGTCCCAACGTGGCAATGAAAGCTGCTGGAGACCTGCTGGGTATCCCTGTCCAGTATTATGTGTATACCGATTTCCAAGGATTCATCAAATTGGTGGATGCCGTTGGCGGTGTGGATTTTGACGTAGAGAAGGACATGCACTATACAAGTAAAGCGGACAAAAACGAATACGATATTGATCTCAAAAAAGGATATCAGCATCTGGATGGCGAGACAGCTCTCATGTACGTTCGTTTCCGTCATGATGCGATGTCGGATTTCGCTCGTTCCGAGCGTCAGCGTGAATTACTGAAAGCCGTAACAGCAAAAATGCAGTCAACGACAACGATTGCCAAGCTGCCTGCCATTCTGGAACAGGTTAATCCTTACGTAGATACGAATCTGACGCTTTCCGATATGTGGAAGCTGGGTGGACTCGGATACCAGAGCAGCATGAACGGCAGTGAGCAGATTCCGCCAATGAACCTGTTGAAAGAAGAACGTACAGCAGGCGGAGCACAAGTATTGACGGTTACGAATGAAGAGAAACTGAAGCAGCATATTCAGGATATTATTCATCCCCCTGCTACAACGGATGATAGTACAACCAGCACCGAAGATAAAACAGCCAGTGGTGACGATCAAAAGTCAGAGCAACCGGCTCAGTAATGTAAACGCAGAGGGCAGCCATTACGCTGCCCTCTCCTTGTGCCCGGCTATATCATTATGCGAAGATCATCATATCTTTCTTTAGCTTGTTACTTTATTATTTTTGAATTATGAAAGGAAGTTAGCTTATGAAACCATCACGTTCCCGTTCCGAACTCCTATACGCAGAAGCACTTGAACATATTGTAGGGGGTGTTAACAGCCCTTCACGCTCGTTCAAAGCCGTTGGTGGCGGTGCACCTGTATTTATGAAAAAGGCGCAAGGTGCGCACTTCTGGGATGTCGATGACAACCGTTATATCGATTATCTCGCAGCGTACGGCCCGATTGTTACAGGACATGCTCACCCTCATATTACCCAGGCGATTACCGAGGCAGCAGCCAATGGTGTGCTGTACGGCACGCCTACAGAACTTGAGATCAAGCTCGCCAAAATGCTAAAAGAAGCCATTCCTTCAATGGACAAGGTGCGTTTTGTAAACTCCGGTACAGAAGCGGTCATGACCACCATCCGGGTTGCCCGCGCTTACACCAAACGTAATAAAATCGTGAAATTCGCCGGATGTTACCATGGTCACTCTGACCTGGTCCTTGTGGCAGCAGGTTCGGGGCCTTCCACGCTGGGTATTCCTGATAGTGCAGGCATTCCAACGAGTATTGCACACGAAGTTATCACGGTACCTTTCAACGATCTGGACAGCCTGAAAGCGGCTCTGGAGCGTTGGGGGGATGATGTCGCCGCAGTCATGGTTGAACCAATTGTCGGCAACTTCGGTATGGTTATGCCGGAACCAGGCTTCCTGGAAGGACTCTGTGCCATGACTCGGGACAACGGCTCACTCGTCATTTATGACGAAGTAATTACAGCCTTCCGTTTCCACTATGGCTCCACACAGACGTACGCTGGACTGGACAATCATGCGGAGATCGAACCGGATCTGACTGCACTTGGCAAAATTATCGGCGGCGGTCTTCCCATCGGTGCTTACGGCGGTCGTAAACAGGTTATGGAGCAGGTTGCTCCACTCGGCCCTGCCTATCAAGCCGGAACGATGGCTGGTAACCCTGCGTCTATCTCTGCGGGTATCGCTTGTCTGGAAGTTCTGCAAGGCGAAGGTGTATATGAAGAGATGGAACGTCTTGCGATTGATCTGACAACAGGCCTTCAGGCTTCTGCGGATCGTCATGGCATTGCGTTAACCATTAACCGAATTCGTGGCGCCTTCTCCACCCACTTCTGTGACCATCCAATTACGAACTATGATCAAGCGCAGGATACCGATGGGGAACTGTTCGCTTCCTTCTTCCGTCATATGCTGAATCGTGGCATTAATCTGGCTCCTTCCAAATATGAAGCCTGGTTCCTGACTACTGCACATACGGACAAGGATGTTGCGGAAACACTCGAAGCCGCAGAAGCTTCCTTCAAAGCTATGGCTCAGGCGTAAACCTCTAACAATTCACACGTCGCAGCATAGCATGTTACTGAAATTAATCACCTTCACATGAAATAAAGGCGTCCCACAAGCGATTAATCCGCTTGTGTGGACGCCTTTTGCAGTTTCGCTATCTCCTCACGGATAATCCACAGCCCTTCCTTGATCCGTTGCTTCGGTACATTGGATATGTTTAACCGCAGCATTTTATCCTGATGCATCTCCTGCGCACCTTCCGGATAATATCGTTCTGTTGTATCGGCAATGACTCCCCGTTGATCCAACCGGGACAGCAAGACCCTGAGCGGCATATCCTTAGGCAGTGGCAGAACCGTATGCTCCCCTCCAGTGCGCGGTGCATTCACAAATGGAGCAAAGTCCGGATAGGCATTGAGCTGTTTATACAACTTGTTCATCCGGGCAGCATAGCGGCTGCGGATGACTTTGCCATGGTGAGCAAACATCCCGTTACGGATGTAGACCTCAAGTGCTGCCTGAGATAGTACGGCAGTGTCAATGTCGAGCATTTTTTTGTATTTACTAAACGATGCAGTAAGACTTGCAGGCAGAATAGCTACGCCAATCCGCAGGCCGGGAAACAGGATTTTGGAGTAACTTTTCAGATAAATGACTCGACCTTCCGTATCATACGACCATAACGGGTCCTGCTTCGTGTTCTCTTCCAGATCAGCCAAGAAATCATCCTCTACCAGATAGACATCGTAACGCTGCGCCAGGCGGATTAATTTTTTCTTCTCAGCTGCCGTCAGGGAAGTGCCAATCGGGTTGTGAAAACGCGGCATGACATAAAAAAATTTGATATCTCCTTCGCGGAACTGTCGTTCGAGGGCTTCCCAATCCAGGCCCTCCAGAGAGCGTCTGACACCTGCAATGGGTACATTCAGCCCTTGTAGAAGCGAAGGCATATTATGATAACCCGGCAGTTCCAGCATCACCTGTTTTTTCCCATTCGGAAAAGGCATTAGCGCCAGCACAGCAAGGGCCTGCTGTACCCCTGACGTAATAAAGAACTGCTCCTTCCGGGCAAACACCTGATAATCGACGAATTGCTTCTGCAACAATTCAATTAATGATGGCAAACCTCTCTCGGTTCCATACAAAAACAAGTCCGCCTGTTTCTTCTCCATTGCCTGATCCACACAATGGCGAAAATCGGAATATGGGAATACTCGCGGATCAGGAGCTGCGGAGGCAAAATCCAGCGGTCCCTGCCACTCCCCATCCTCCACTTCGGCTCCATTCTGTACCGCATAATACCCGGACTGAGGCACCGCGTAGACCAGATGCCGCTCTTCCAGCCACTCATACGCACGTATGGCTGTACTCACACTACATTGATATTGCTCAGCGAGAACACGTACAGCCGGCAGTTTGATGCCTTTATCCTGCCATTGTCCACTGTTCTGCTGCCGCAATTGGTCCTGAATCCATTGCTTCAGTGATTCGGCGATAATTTCGTATTTTCTCATTGGATTCTGCCTCTCCTCCGACTTCAGTATTGCCTTAAGTGTACCGGTACAGTAAATGTTTTTGTCTATTGTACCACTATTGGTCTGGCAGTATATTGAATAAGGTCAGATCGCACACATTGGAGGAAACCTTATGAACAATACTCAAACTAGAACATACGCATATGTAGCAGCTGTGTTATATGCATCCATTATTGGTTTATCCTTTTTATTTGTCAAAATGACGGTGAGTGTTGCACATCCAATTGATGTATTGGCACACCGTTTTGCCTTGTCGTTACTTGTAGTCAGCATCCCTGTCATTTTTGGATGGATCAAGATCAAGCTAACCCTTCGTGATCTGTGGCGGATCATTCCGTTAGGACTGCTCTCTCCTGTTTTGTTCTTTGCCTTTCAGGCATTCGGACTAGTCACGTCCAACTCATCGGAAGCAGGGATTATTCAGGCGATGGCCCCTGTATTCACACTTGTATTAGCCTCTATCTTTTTAAAGGAACGCACATCCATGTTGCAAAAACTGTTCCTGCTGTTGTCCGTGGCGGGTGTAATCTTTATTTTTATGATGAAAGGGAGCGGGATGTCGGCAGGAAACTTTAAAGGTATTGCTTTACTGCTGCTCTCCACGGTGTGTTTTGCAGGTTATGGTGTGTTGGCAAGACCCTTGGCGCAGAAATATAAACCGATGGAATTGACCTGGGTGACCCTGATGGTTGGATTTATCGTCTTCAATGCAGCTTCCCTGATTCGTCATGCGTCCAGCGGAACCATGATGGATTATGTGAAGCCACTTGGAGATGCATCTTACCTGGGGGCACTGGCCTATCTGGCCGTCCTCTCCACCATGATCTCCACGCTGCTGGCGAGTTATGCCCTGACTCATCTGGAAGCTTCCAAAATGAGTGTATTCAGTAATTTGTCCACACTCATTTCGATTGCTGGCGGAGCGTGGATATTGCATGAACCCATTCATGGATACCACTTTGTTGGAGCCCTGCTGATCATCGCTGGTGTACTTGGCACCAATATGAGCGGAAGAAAACGTGGGCTGGTCAAACCAGATCAGGCGTGATACAATGTGAAAAATTGTAAACGGACGTTATCAACCATGATGAAGAGAAGTACACAGGATTAGATACCTCAGAGAGCCGGCGGATGGTGTGAGCAGGTGTATCGGTCATGTGGAAATGGGCTTCGGAGTTCCGAGTTGAACCCGTTCTGCCACCTGACTCAGGAGCGCGGATCGTCAGTAGGCAAGGCGGCATGTTCAGCCGTTATCCATGAACAGGATATCGATAAGGCATATGTGGGCTTCCCGCATATATTTTATCCGTATTCCTCAAGTGGGCCGCAACCAGCGGCCAATTAAGGTGGCACCGCGAAGCATAAGCTTCGTCCTTCTATTCTGTTCCCGTCTGGGAAACAGGATGAAGGACGAGGCTTTTTTTGATTTAATTTCTTTATTAGTACAACTCAACATTTACACAAGAACGGAGAGGACAGAAATAACCTGAAGAAGCGGAGTGTTCGCCTAAAAGCTTTCTGTAAGAAAGCTACATCGGGAGCATACGCTTATCCCCAGATTTTCACCTTTGTAAAAGTGTATCAAAAAATCAGGGGATAACAGCGATCGGAAGGTTGTTCTGTCATCCAAGTGACAAGTGTAAATAATCTTTAGTTCGACTGAGAAAGATGCAGGCTGAAAGGAGGTGATGGTCGTGGAAGACGGCTGGTGGCGTCAGCAATTAAGGATCGACAAATCACAACATCAAAGGAGAATGAACCATGAACAAGAACAAAGATATTATTTTAACCGGAGACCGGACAACCGGACAGCTTCATCTCGGCCATTACGTGGGCAGCCTGCGCAGTCGGGTGCAATTGCAGGATGAGTACAAAACGTATATTTTACTGGCTGATGTACAGGCGCTTACGACCCACTATGATCAACCTGGGCTGATTGCAGACAGCGTGCATCAAGTGACACTTGATTATCTTGCCGTAGGTATAGACCCCAATAAAGCGACTCTGTTCATCCAGTCGATGATTCCGGAAATTGCCGAGCTGACGGTCATTTTCTCCATGTTTATCACGGTGAACAGCCTTCGGCATAATCCCACGATTAAAAACGAAGCGCGTGACCGTGGCTATACGGATCTCTATTACGGATTTCTCGGTTATCCTGTCAGTCAGGCTGCGGATATTGCGTTCTGCAAAGCAACCCTTGTTCCGGCGGGAGAAGACCAGATCCCACATATCGAAACAGCGCGGAAGCTGGTCCGCAGGTTCAATGAATTATATGCCCCAGTTCTGCCTGAACCACGTATTCTGATCGGAGAACGGCTGGGTGGACTGGATGGCGTGGGCAAAATGAGCAAAAGTATGGGCAACGCCATCTCGTTGAATGCCCATCCTGATGATGTGTATGCCAAGCTGTCCAAGGCAAAAACCGATCCTGCCCGCATTCATCGTTCTGACCCGGGGCATCCGGATATTTGTCCGGTATTTGCCTATCACCAGCTGTTTCGAAAAGATGAGGCCGCTGAGATTCATGCGAGCTGCAGTGACGGCACCATTGGATGCAAGGATTGCAAGAAGATGGCAGGCACTGCAATTAACGAACTGCTCTCTCCTTTCCGTGAACGGCGAAATTATTATGAACAACGTGGACATGAAGTAAAAGAAATCCTCGTGGAAGGCACACGTCAGGCCCGTCGGGCTGCACGGGAGACGATGCTTGAGGTTCGTGAAGCGATGGGGATACGTTATTTCGACTGACGGTATGAGAAGGCTTGTTCACGTTAACACTGCTGAGAACAGTACATTGGGAAAAGAGGTCCCCTCAGCATGAAACCAACACAGCCTTCTTTTTTACAAGCCATGATGTTAATGATGTTATCTGTCGGCCTGATCAGCCATGTCCTGATTATCCCTGCCCTATTGTCCTCGGCCAAAAGAGATGCATGGATATCCGTTCTGGTGTCAGCAGGGCCTTATCTTATATTCACTCTAATGCTTGCCTATGTCTCTCGTTTTCTCCAGCACCAAACCCTGCATGAATGGCTGACTTCCCATCTTGGCAAGCCTCTGGGCATGCTGTTTCGGGTGGGAAACAGCCTCTTTTTTCTGTCCGTGATCTACTTCACTCTGCATGATACCACCACTTGGGCCAAAACCAATTACCTGACGGAGACACCCGTATTGGTTACAAGCATTGCCCTGATGACTCTTTGCGCCTACGCAGCCTATAAAGGTATACGTTCTCTGGCATTTACAGCAGGATTGATCCTGCCCCTGGTTGTGCTGCTTGGCTTTTATGTCGCTATCGTTAATACACAATACAAAGATTACAGTCGTCTGCTGCCTGTGCTAGAACATGGCTGGCATCCCGTACTTCATGGCACGGTCTACAGCCTTTCAGGCATGTTTGAGCTGCTGTTCATCTGGTACTTGCAGCCCCACCTCTCCAAGCGGATACGTGTATGGCAGTACCTGATGCTCGCGTTCATTATTCTTGGACTGACCCTTGGCCCGCTCATTGGGGCGATCGTGGAATTCGACCCTTTTGAAGCTGCCAAAATGCGCTATCCCGCCTTTGAAGAATGGAGAATTGCCTCCTTGGGCAAATATATTGCCCAGACTGATTTCTTTTCCATCTACCAATGGCTCGCCGGTTCTTTTACCCGGATTAGTCTGGCCATGTATATTGTAGTAGAAATTTGGAATATTAAGAGCGCCTCCAGAAGGATCATATGTTGTGCCACTCTTGGCGTCCTATTTATTCTTTCCATGCTGTATCCTCTGGATGATATGACATTCGAAAAGCTGCTTGTCCAATACATATTCCCGTTCAATCTCATGTATCTGAGCGGACTAGCGGTGGTTGCAACAGCCGTTGCATACATCAGTTCACGCTACCAGAGGAGGAAACATCATGGAGAACCAAACGATTGACACCACGTCCCATGAAACACTGCTTGCCTCTTTCGAAGAGCAGTTCAATCCCTGTGCAGATGTTGTTATTCAGACCTTTCCTGCCAAAGATGAAACCGATATGTCGGTGATTATGATATACTGCGACGGTTTGGTCGATGGCAAACAAATCAATCAGTTTATTATCCCACGGCTGGAACAGCATTCTCTACATGTAGAAGAAGCACATCCCAAAGAATTGGGGTTAACCTTGAATCCGGTAGATGATCTCACAGATACAGAGAATCTAAATCTGTTGATTTTCAGCGGACAATTACTGCTCATTTTCGGAAATGGTGATCAATCCTGCAGTCTAGATATCGCGAGTATACCAGGAAGAACCCCTGAGGAGTCGGCGATCGAGTCATCGATTAAAGGGCCTCGGGATGGGTTCACTGAAGAGCTGTCCGTGAATATCGGCCTCATTCGCAAACGAATGAAAACCTCTTCCATGTGTTATGAAAAATATGTTAAAGGTGGTCGTACCCAGACCTCTATTGCTCTGTTATATGTCAAAGACATCATTAACCCGGATATTCTAAAAGAAGCACGCCAGAATCTCGACCAAATTGAAATCGATGGCCTTCTTGGTACCTCTATTATGGAACGTGCCATTATGGGGGGAATTCGCAGCATCTTTCCGCTCACGGATAATACGGAGCGACCGGATTATGTCGTGGACTCCCTTTTAAATGGGCGATTTGCGGTTCTCATTGAAGGTTCACCGGTAGCCATTATCGCTCCAACCACTCTGTTTAACCAGCTAAAATCGCCGGAAGACGAGAGTACCCCTTTTTTCATCGTTACTTTTGAGCGAATTTTACGCATTTCGGGATTACTGATTGCCTGCTTCTTTCCTGCATTTTATATCGGGCTGACCAGCTTTAATGTGGAGCAAATCCCATTACCTCTGCTCGCAACCATTTCAGGTACCCGAATGGGTCTACCTATGCCAGTAACGCTGGAAGCATTTTTAATGATATTTATGTTTGAGCTATTTAATGAAGCCGGCCGCCGACTCCCACGAGCCTTGGGACAGACCGTCAGCGTGGTCGGCGGGCTTATTATCGGAGATGCAGCTATTCGAGCAGGAATTACGTCCCCCACGATCATTGTCACGGTGGCGATCTCGGTGATCTCCAGCTATATATTGGTAAATACCGTGCTCAGTGGGGCTACTGCCCATGTTCGGATTGGGATGCTAGTCATTTCTTCCATTCTCGGGTTATTCGGTTTTATCATTGGACTACTTGGTCTGCTGGTGCACCTCGTATCCTTGGAGTGTTATGGTGTCTCATACCTGTCACCCGTCTCTCCGTATATTCCGGGCGACTTCACCCAAGCCGTATCCATGCCCCCTTCCATGAAACGTACCAAACGCCCGGCCGTACTCCATACCCAGGATTCCACTCGCCGGAGGAAACGCTCGTGACAAGATGGATGGCTAAGGTTAGCTTGTTCATAAGCTGCTTTATCCTGTTGACCGGGTGCTGGGATTCCAAAGAGGTTCAGAGCATTAACTTTATCACGGCTGTTGGGATAGACTATGTGGACAACCACTATATTGCTTACGCTCAACTCATTGATTTCTCCAGTATTGCCAAGCAGGAAGGGCCCACTTCACGGCAAGCAAGTGATATCTGGATCGGACGGGGTGAGGGTTCTACACTGAGTATGGCTATTGATAACCTATATCAAACTTCTCAGCAACAAACGCTGTGGACCCATGTAAAAGCGATTGTTTTATCCAAAAATGTGTTGAATGGACGGCTGGAGGATGTCTTTAATACACTGTTGCATTCAGGCCAACTGAGATATACCCCCTGGCTCTACGGTACAGAGCGTAACATTACAGATGTACTCGCTCCCTCTGCCCTGCTGAACCAATCCGCCCAGACCATCGAGCTGTTTGAACCGATGAAGCTGTATAAGCAACATTCCGGTTATGAACCCATCCGGCTTCATCAGCTCCTTGACGGATTTCGGGAGCCTGCTTCAGTTGTTCTTTTGCCTTCCATTACCAATCAGAACGAGACCTGGTATATCGGGGACAAAGCCCCCCCGCTTATTAGAATGGATGGGTTTTACGTCATTACAAACGGTAAAAATCAAGGCAGGGTAACGGGCAAGGACGCTGATGGCACACGATTCGTGAATTATGACCGTGTCTTTCAATATCCGTTGTATGTATACAGCAACGGGAGCAAAACGCCGGAGCTGACGCTTAGGCTTAATCACCCAAAGACCACGATTAAGGCGAGGAAAGAAGGAAACGGTGTAACCTTCGACCTGGTTACGTCGGTTATAAGCGCCATCGTCGAGGATCATAACTCTCACCGGCCTCCCCATGTTATGGAAAAGGAGGCGGAGAAACAGATTGAGTCCGAAATTCGCAATACGTTTGAGAAAACCAAAGCACGCAAGATTGATTCCTACGGTTTTGTGGAATATTTGTATCGCCATGATCTCCCCTTATGGAGACAGGCGGTAAATAAACGGGCTAATCCACTTGAGCAGTTTAAACTCGGTAAGGTGGAGGTTCATGTGAAAATCCTCAATGCCAGTACGTATAAATACGATGAGTAATGCAAAAAGACGATCACCTGCCCTGCAGTTCATGCAAGGTTACGGATCGTCTTTTCATTTTATGATTAACATGTTATCCCAGTGGAAACGCCATAACACTCATAAGTGCCAGTTCCGGCTGTGTTGTATCCAGACGACTGTACTGGACGATAACAGGAACGTTGCTGGAGACGGTAATGGCATAGGGTACTCCCGGAGGGATAAGCTGTTCACCCGATCTCAGCGACGCTGTTCGGATATGCTTTGTTCTCCGCGCAGGCACCTCGGCCACGATATCTTCGAGCGGTTCTCTATCTTCAAAATAAATCGTTATTTGCAGCTGTGCATCCACTGTGCCTGTATTTAGCACACAGATGCTCTCGTGACTCTCCAGTGAGCCCGAGCTGTCCGGTGGAATATAACCATCAGGGATCACCCAGTAGGTGTGACCTGTCGCAGTGGAAGATGTTTTATGTGCTGAAGTGTTCGTCTGATCCTGTGCCATAATAATTTCTCCTTTGCTAAGGCAATAATTAGTTAAACGCGCGGGGCAGGCGCTTCGGTGGGCGGATCGGGCTGTGGGCCGCTGTTGGCTCGGGATTTCTTTCATTCCCCCTCAGCAGGGGAAATCCCGCTCCAAAGGCGGACGCTTCGCTCCCTCTGCTCCGATTCCGCCCTCCTCCGCTGCAACGCTCGCCTTGGCTTTTTAAAGGCTTATTGCCTTCGCTATATTCGCTGGGCAACTTTTGGTGATGCTCGTTACTTCGTTAACTCGCTGAATAAAAAGGCGGATCGCGGGGCAGGCGCTTCGGTGGGCGGATCGGGCTGTGGGCCGCTGTTGGCTCGGGATTTCTTTTTCATTCCCCCTCAGCAGGGGAAATCCCGCTCCAAAGGCGGACGCTTCGCTCCCTCTGCTCCGATTCCGCCCTCCTTCGCTGCAACGCTCGCCATAGCTTTTTAAAGGCTTATTGCCTTCGCTATGTTCGCTGGGCAACTTTTCGGGAGGCTCGTTACTTTGTTAACTCGCTGAATAAAAACAAAGCTAACTCGCGGGGCAGGCGCTTCGGTGGGCGGATCGGGCTGTGGGCCGCTGTTGGCTCGGGATTTCTTTTTCATTCCCCCTCAGCAGGGGAAATCCCGCTCCAAAGGCGGACGCTTCGCTCCCTCTGCTCCGATTCCGCCCTCCTTCGCTGCTCACCTCAAATACATTTGCAGCGGCTGCAATCGCAGCTCGCGGATGGCTTCCGCCACCTGCATCGCGAGGCGACGGGCACCGCGCTCCTGAAAATGCGTGTTATCCTCCACGCCTGTTGGGAAGTTCACGTACTCACCCGGCAGCACCCACATGAAATCCTCCTTGCTGCCTTCAATACCCGCTTGCTCGAACAGGATGCGGCTTCGCTCTGCCAGGTCGATCAGCGGCACCCCTTCCTCTTCCGCCAGTTCACGCACGGCGACGATATAATCGCCATGGGTGTCGGTCAATGTGCCGTCATCAGCGAAATAGCGCCGGTGCACCGGTGTCACGAGCACAGGACGAGCCTTAGCTTCGCGGGCGGCATCAATATACTTTTTCAGATATTCCTTATATGTTGTGAAAGGCTCCGTTCCCCGATCAGGGCCCGGCTTCTCATCGTTATGTCCAAATTGAATAAACAGAAAATCTTCTGGCTTAATCTTCTCCAGAATGGCATCCAATCTGCCTTCCTTGATGAAGCTGCGGGAGCTGCGCCCAGACTGGGCATGATTATCCACAGCAACATCATGTTTGAACTGTGCGGGTAACAGCTGGCCCCAGCCGCAGTATGGATATCCACTTTCCGGCTGATCTGTCACGGTAGAATCACCAGCGAGAAATACTGTCATCGTCTGATTGGCAAGCGTAATCTCTAATGCATTAATCCGTGGCGCGGGACCGGAGAAGGATAGTCGGAGCTTCCCGCCACGAACCACAACCGAGAATCGAACCTCTGCACATTGCCCAGAGAGTGTATGAATGGTTGGCAGCATCATTCTGCCCTCTCCGGCTTTAACACGGGTGATCGTCTCCGCCAATTCATCCCCTGCAATTAACAAGACCTGATAGGTTCCATCGGGTACATTAACGATGAAAGAAGCCTTGAGCGGAATACAGAAGCTTGAACGCAATCGGGCAGAGACATTGGCCTGCCCTTGTTTGCCGTTGTTTGCCCTATTGGAATCCGATCCTTCCTCTTCACTTATCCGTTGTTTCTCATACACAAGGGAGCCGGATTCAAAACCGTATTCCCCCTGTTCTTCATATGCGGTGCTGGCAGACACTTTCAAATAACCCTCAATCTCACCTGCACTGCCAGAGTCCGGTCCAAAATTGAACTTCCAGTCGGTAACGGCCTCTTTACCGCCCTCTGCCATTGCCTCCGTGGCAACGGCCTGACTACCCTGGGCCTTATTCAATAGGAACAACCTCCTTATTCAACATGCTAATCCAGGTTTGGATCCAGTGAATATCGTTTATCCTTTCAGTCCGCTGGTGCTCATGCCCTGTACAATTTGTTTCTGGAAAATAAAGAACACGGCTACAACGGGTACGAGACTCACAATGGACATCGCGAACATCGCTCCCCAGTTGGAGGCAGACTCACTGTCCAGGAACATTTTCAGCGCCATGGAGACCGTATATTTATCCGGCGAGTTCAGATACAGGACTGGACCGAGCAGATCCTCCCATCTCCAGTAGAAGGAGAAGATCGCAGCCGTTGCGAGTGATGACTTGATGAGCGGCATAATAATCTGTACATACAGTCTAAACTTATTACATCCATCAATGGTAGCGGCCTCATCCAGCTCTTTCGGAATTGTACGAATGAACTGAACCATCAGGAAGATAAAGAACGGCATCCCGAAGAACGTAGGTACAACGATCGGCAGAATGGTATTCAACCAGCCAAGCTTCGTGAAGATAATATATTGGGGTACAAGTACAACGTCATGCGGCAACATCAGAGTCAACATCATCAGGGAGAACCAAAAATTACGTCCTTTGAAGTTAAGTCTGGCAAAACCAAAGGCAATCAGCGATGAGGATAACACGGCACCAATCGTAGAGATGACCACAATAACGAGCGAGTTGGTGATGTAATCCATAAACGGTCTTCCGCCTGCGCCTTTCCAGCCATCCGCGTAGTTACTCCAGATCCATTCCGTAGGGAACAAGGACTCAGCAGTTACGAAGATGGTACGACTTTCTTTGAATGAGCTGAAAAGCATCCACAGAACGGGATAAAGCATCAGGAGGGCCAAAGCTGCAACGAACAGGTGATAGATGGGCCATTTCACATTTCTCCAAACCATCGTTACTTCCCTCCTTCGGATTCATAAAACACCCAGAACTTGGATGTCAGGAACACCGCGACTGTGAGTATACCGATCATAATAAGCATGATCCAGGCCATGGCCGAAGCATAACCCATGTTGTTAAACATAAAGGCCTGACGGAACAGATACAGCGAGTAAAGCATCGTACCGTCCATGGGACCGCCCTCGCCTTTAGAGATGATATATGCAGGTACGAACGTCATAAATGCACCGATCGTTTGCATAATCAGGTTGAACAGAATGATTGGACTGAGTAGCGGTAAGGTGATACCAAAAAATTTACGTACCGGGTTGGCACCATCCACACCTGCTGCTTCGTACATCTCGGGAGAGATATTTTTCAGACCGGCCAGGAAGATGAGCATGGAAGATCCAAACTGCCAAACAGATAACGAGATCAGCATAACCAGAGACGCATTCGGATCACCAAACCAGCTGATAGGCCCGATTCCGATTGCCGTTAATGCACTGTTGATGACACCCTCATTACTGAAAAGGTTACGCCACATAATCGATACGGCCACACTACCACCGATAATGGACGGCAGGTAGTACAAGGTACGATACGTTCCGACCATACGAGATCCCGTATTCAGAATCATGGCTACGAAAAGCGCGAAGACCAACCTTAGAGGAACACCAATAAACACATACAGGAACGTTACTTTAACCGAATTCCAATACTTCGGATCATCAAAGAACATTTTGGTGTAGTTGTCCATCCCGATCCACCGTGGGGAGGTGAACAGGTTATAACTCGTAAACGACATGTATAGGGATACAAACATCGGAATAAGCGTAAAGCCCAGAAAACCGATGATAAAAGGACTAATAAAAGCATACCCGGTTAGGTTTCTGCGCAACGACGAATATTGCCTCAACGGAACGAACCTCCTTTATTGATCTGCTTGCTTCCCGCACCCTTGCTTCGAGCTACTGGACGGGGAAAGGCCCTCGCTTTACGCGAGTAGCCCAGTTCCCGTCCATCCCGATATTGGGATGAGCAAGCGATCATTCAACTGTTATTTATTGTTGGCAAGAACCGCCTCGGCATTTTTGCGGAAGGTCGCTGCTGCTTGTTCCGGTGTCACCTTACCAAAGTTCAGTTCCTCCACAACGTCCGCCAGAGAAGCAATGACTTCCGGTGAACCTACCGGTGGTGGTGGACTCATTGGTGAAGCCTTAGGCTCCATGGACGCTACGAAATCAAATACCTGTTTCGTTGCATCACTCAACTCAGGAGCGATTGCTTCCTTGATTTTGCCGGAGATCGGCACACCGCGCTCGCCTTTGATCAGTTTGTTCGCTTCCACGTCATTCACCCAGAAATCGATGAATTTGGCCGCTTCTTCCTTCACTTTTGAGTTCGATGTTACAGCCCAATACATACTTGGCTGCATATAAAGTCCTTTTTCCATGTCAGGACCAGGCATTGGTGCAAACGCTAACGGACGGTTGGCTACCTGCTGCAAGGCCACAAACTGGTTGGACCATTGCCATACGCCAATTCCTTTTTCCTTGACCAGATCGGATTCCTCGATAATCCCTTTTGTCTGGTTAGCCACATCCGGTGAAGGCGCTGCGCCCTGTTCGATCATCCGGCGCATGAGTCCGAAGAACTCAACGAATAGTTTGTCGTCATCATAGCCAAGACCGGTTCCTTCAGCATTGTAGAGGGACAATCCTTTGGTACGCAGGAAATAGTGGAAAAAGATATCCGGCGCTACGCCCCCATCCAAAAAGAGTCCTTTGGCAGCCGTTTGTTTGCCAAGCTCTTCATACGATTCCCAAGTCATGTCTTCGGGAATGGCATCCACACCCGCTTTTTTGAGCAGAGCCGGATCATACTGGAAACCCAGTACGTTAACACCAGCAGGTACCCCATATTGTTTGCTGTTGATAACGCCTGTGCTGATTACGTTCTCGGATACATCGTCCACTTTAATCTGGTTTCCGAGATACGGGGACAGATCTTCGAGCTGTCCATTCTGTGCATATTGGCTGATGTAGGAAATATCCATCTGAACAATGTCTGGCAGTTGATTCGCTGCAGCTTGTGGAGCGAGCTTTTTCCAATAGTCATCAAATGAAGCGTATTCCACATCAATTTTGACGTTCGGGTTTTTCGTTTTGTACAGGTCAATGACCTTCTGTGTGTATTCATGACGTGCATCTGATCCCCACCATGCGATACGAAGTGTCACCGAACCATCCCCAGATGATTCGCCCGATCCTCCGCTGCTGCTGCATGCCGTTGTTAATACCAGCAATGCCGCCATCATCAGGAATATCGCCTTTTTCACCATGCCAATCTCCCCTTTTATGTTGAAATGGTTGTGTGAACGAGTTACCTTTCACTTTCTGATAACGCTTTCACGAACTTTATATTGTCATTTTCGCAAATGTCGGACCATAGTTGAATACACAAAACCGTCTTGTTGGTTCAAAAAACAGAGGAGGACAACTGCACCTCTATCGGCGCTGTTCGTCCCCCTCATATATCGAATATATGATCGTCAGTCAATTGTTATAAGCCAGTTCTGCGGAATTCGGTAGGTGTCATACCGGTCCACTTTTTGAACACCTGACTGAAATATTGCGAGTTCCCCCCGAAGCCAAACAATTCGGCAAGCTCAAAGACCTTCACATCTCCGCCTCTGCGAATATGGTCGCAGGCACGCTCAATGCGCAAACGATTCACATAATTGGAGAAGTTTTCTCCCGTCACTTTTTTGAATATCTTGCCGAGATAATCCGGATTCATATATAACATCTGATGGGCAACCCCGTTAAGCGAGAGATCAGCCTCGCCATAATGGCGATCTACAATATCCATCATCTTCTCCACGGCAGAAGACTGACGACTAATATGATTTTTATAATAACCGGAGGTTAACCTGGCTGCACTGCTGGCAACAAAGGATTTTAAGCCAGACAATGTGTCGATATGGGGCAGCTCTGCCATACGCTGGGTAAATTCCGTCGCCTCCTCAGGAGGACAGACATGAATCATTGCAGAATACAACTGCACCACATACGAACGAGTAATCCCAATTTCCAGCTGCTGACCGGACAAAAGCTCGAACAGGCGATCCACTTCAGCTGCAGCTTCTTCGGTATTGCCTGACTTAATCAACTGGCACAATTGCTCTGCATCTTGTTCAACATGTAACCCATCACATTCCCCGGCCAGCTCCAGATCACTTTTGGTAATCAGCTTGCCTTCGCCGATAAAGAAGCGGTGGTTCAGGCATTGCAGCGCCTCACGGAACAGACGTCGGGACTGGATCATTCGATCTGCTTCACTGAGGGCAGCCGTAACTTCCAGTTTATATAGTCTCGTGAAAGCAGCCCGAACTTCCTCAATGCTCTCCTTCAGACCCGTTGGGTCGGCAGAGTCCCCCAGCAAAATTAATAGTTTACCTTCAATGGTAGTGCTTAACAGAACATGGGGCAGCAGATCACTGGCAATATTTTTGATCGCAAATAAATGACTATAATCATGTTCATCTGCGATTCGGAACAGCAGCAGCCGAACTTCAGTATCCTCCAGCTCCAGGTCAAACAGCTCCTGATAATACTCCAAATCGACCGGACCATAGGTTTGATTTGTCATAAACTCCAGCAGGAACTGCTCCTTCACATGTGGCAGCACCCGCTGCAGACGCTGTTTCATCTCTCCGGCCACATGTTCCTTTATCTGGGCATCCTGGTGTTCCTGAAGCAACTCGGACAAGGCATCGTGAATCTGGTTCTCGTTACACGGTTTGAGCAGATAATGCTTCACTCCATATTGCATGGCCCGACGAGCGTATTCGAACTCTTTGTAGCCAGACAACATGATAAAGCGGAGTCCAGGGTAAGCCTCTGATGCTTTTTCAATGAGTCCAAGACCATCCAGGCCCGGCATCGAAATATCCGTAATGATAATATCCGGTCTGGAATGACCGATTTTATCCAGCGCTTCAATCCCGTTTCTCGCGGTATCCACCAGTTCCGTTCCCGCTGCAGCCCAATCCACGACTTGCGAAATCCCCTCCAGAATGACACGTTCATCATCTACGAGCATCACTTTGTACATCGTCATCGTCCTCTCTGATCCAAGGTATTCTGATCGATACTACGGTCCCTGATCCGGGATTGCTGCTCATGATCATTTCGCCTTCGTCGCCGAAGGTCAACCTGATCCGTTCTTTGATGTTCGACAGTCCGATCCCCTGTCCCCTCGTCTGTATGCGTCCCTCCTGCAATTGCTCCAGAAATTCGGGAGTCATGCCCGGGCCGTCGTCCTCCACCTCAATTACAACATGGTCTTCATCCGCTCTCGCCCTAATCCGAATTCGGCAAGGTTCTATGCTTGGCTCCAATGCATAATGAATGGCGTTCTCCACCAATGGCTGCAGGGTTAACTTCGGAATGCGTGCAGTTCCCACTTCGGGCGCAATGTCCATGTCAAAATCAAGTCTCTCCTCGAATCGCGTGTGCTGAATCGTTACATAACTGCGGACGATGTCCAGTTCCCTTTCCAAAGTAATCCACTTCTCGGACATGTTCACTGAGCTTCGCAGCAGAAATCCGAGGGCTTCAACCATTTCGGAGATTTGATGCTGCTTCTGCACTTTGGCAAGCCAGTTGATGGATTCCAGTGTGTTATATAGAAAATGTGGATTAATCTGCGCCTGAAGCGCTTTCAATTCAGTCTCTCGGATCACCAATTGCTTCGCATAATTCTCGTCAATGAGTTCGCGTATACGCTGTACCATCATCTTGAACGTGCGGTGCAGCAATCCGACCTCATTTTGTGAAGATATCGGGACATTGCCCAGCGCAGCTTCCTCCAGCTTATCCAAATCGCCTTTTTCGATATTGCGCATTTTCTTGATCAACTGGGCGATGGGCTGTGTAATGCTGCGAGAAAACTTGGCTCCGAATATAAGCGCCGCTAGGAATATCATGATAAAAATGACAGTCACCAGCTGTTTAACAAACTGGATCTGCTTAAACATCTGGTCAAAGGGCGTCATATACAGATACACCCAATCTGTATATGGGGAATTCGCACGAGCGACAAAATTCCTTCCCTGCTCAAACATGGCTATCCCATAGGGCTGAGTGCGCTTCAGTTCAGACTCGATTTCAGATTTACTGACAGTCGACTCTGTTGGGTAGATTACTTCCCGGCCATCTGTAATTAATAGCTGTGAATCCTCTGCCGGGTGTTGCATCTGGTCTTGGACAATCCGATCCAATCGTACACGAATAACCAGGGTGCCCAACTTCTCCAGCGTAAATGCTCCACCGGTAAAAGACTTTACCTGTCTAACCGACAGTAATCTGGCTTGTTGGTCCCCGCCTGTGTACCAAGCATTAGAGCCCGAATATTGCTGTCCCAAAGCAACCAATTCTCTTTGCTTCTTCTCCGAGATTCCCTCCCGGTTTCCAGCTGCCATAATATTATTATCATTATCGATAAAGATCATGGAATAGACGTATTTCTCCGAACCTGCATATGCGACCAATCGGTTGGTAATTTTTTTGCGCAGGCCATTTTGCTCATACCCCGATTCAGCCTTATCCAACTGAAGAAGATATTGCTGAAGAGGCTCGTCGGACATGACCTTGAAGGATAGATTGGAGATCTCACGCAGTTGGTTCTCGATGCCCACCGAAGACATATTAAGCACCTGTGAGGATTTCTCATAGATTTGTCGATCATAAATGCCGAACACATAGCCCAGGACAGATACATAGAACGTGAAGCTGATCAGCATCAGTAATCCGATGAGAAGAATGGTTTTGTGATGAATCGGCAATGTCGTGAGAGCGTTTTTAATTCTAATCATTCAAAGCGCTCCTTTGGCTCGCGAAGGGTGCTGTCATTCCAAACTGTTTTCGATCTAGCTGTAAGTTATTTTCATATTTACACATCCATGGTCAGATGACAAGTCATATTTATGCAACATTTTAGGTTATTTCAGCAGGGTAATAGGTTTTATTTTCATGAAAATTATAGTAATTTATATATTAATAATCGCAAAGGAGGAAATATGAACTCCACTCATATAGCAATTCTCTTTATTTTGCTACTTTTTCTTTTCCTATCACTAAATGAAATCATTAAGTTTATAGCACGCAAAGATCAAGAATCGCCCCCGCCAGTGAACGTAAGACTTTGGCTTATCCCATTGTTATCCCTATTTATCATTGTTCCTGTTGCTTTTTTCACAGTACTATATAGTTTATTTTTCTATACTTTTGGTGGAATGAGTCATTCGTTATACTTTGAACAGATTGGTGATGTGATTATATTTTCTGTATTTATTTTAGTTGGATTTATATTATTTGAGACCCTTATCCATCCTATTATCATTGCTGTCTTGAACTATGGTGTAAAAAGACGGGTTTCAGTTTTCACCAGAAATTCTGTCACAATAATAATCGATGGTATCATTATTTATTTTTTGGGCTCTATCTTTGAAGGGGTATATATCCAAGATTTCTGGTCAGCTCTATCCATTTCAGTTTTATATCATATTATAGAATGGATATTCACTTGGATTCACCATCTTTATCAAAAGAAGAAAACTAATATGAATTTATAATTTCATTCAGTCTGCCAAGCAAAAATGCTAAAGCCATCCTAATTCGTTGGAAGGCTTTAGCATTTTTATTTAAATCATTTTAAGTTCACAAACTTTATTTAATAAATTCTTATATACGTGTTATGGATTCACAAAAACGGTTTTTAACTTGGCGACATACTGCACATCAAAGCCAAGACCCTCAGCTACCATAGCAACCGGCACATATGTTTTGGACTCTGTGCCCACCTTGTTCAAGAATGCAGGTGTATCCACGGCTACGGATGCACCATTCACCTGAACGGCCGTTGCACCAATCTTCACGGCAACCTTGCGATCTCCGTATGTAATCGTTGCGGTTGAGGTTTTGTTATCCCATACCGTGGTTGCGCCAACGGCATTCACGATATCCTGGATCGCCACAAAGTTTTTACCATTGCGGTTGATTGGTTTGTACGGCGTGTCCAGCGTTTTACCACTGACAATGATATTCATCGGTTGGCCTGCAGCAGGAGCCGTCAGCTTGGTGTAATCGCCCCAGATCGTTTCTGCGAATACTTTGGCAATCGCTTCATATCCGAACTGATTCGGGTGGAAATCGCGGTCTTTAATCATGTGAGTCATCGTGCCTTCACCGCCAATAAACTCCTTGGCGACATGAGCCACTTTTACATCAATGCCTTTAGCGGAAAATTCAGTCGCAATGCCATCAATGGTCGCAGTAAACCCTTGGGAAGCCTCCATCAGTTTCGCATAGAGCGCTTTGCCAGCTACTTCAGGCATGGGTTGGTACTGGTCAGCGATTACGATTTTGGCATTAGGATTAATCTCATGAATATCATTGATAACTGCGCTAACATTAGCTGTATAGGAAGATAGCAATTCCTTCACTTTTGCTTCCAATTCCGCATCACTTAGCTTATCTGCTGAACCGAGCAACTCGGACACATCGTTCCCTCCGATTGTGATGGCAACCAGATTAGCCCCAGCTACACTCTCCCGGATGGCAGCAATATTGGCTCCAACTTGTGCCGCTCTTGGATCAGGGAGGCTCGGTTGAATGGCTTCGGAAGTGAGCGCTTTCCCTTCTTTAATCGCATCTGTAAAGTTTTTCAAACCACTGCTCTTCAATCCGGCAATACCATAGTTGTCCACCTGAGTACGTCCGTGAAGCAGACCTTGTTCCTGCAACCGTTCTACATAACCATATGGCAGTTCTTTCAGGTTCGGCTCATATCCTACGGTGATGGAGTCCCCCAATGTGACGAGGCGGAATTCCTTGGTTACTGATATCGCATCTTTCTGTACAGGCAATGATGATGTTACGCTTCCTGCGGGTAACGCATTGCTATCCGCAGCATGAGCGGACTGTGCGGATGATGCCAAAATCAGCATGCCTGCCAGCATACTTGCCGTTAATCCCGCGGCGGTACTTCTCCATATGCGTTTACGCTTCATTCTTAGAACACTCCTTTTTCCCGTATCTATAAAATAAAAAAATAATTACATATTACACTGTTCACTCCGATGACAGAAGTTCGTGTAACTCTATTCTAACATGATTAAAGGGGCGCTGTCGTCTGCACTCCATATCCGCACTAAAAACAGACTCCCCTAATTAGGGAAGTCTGTTTTTAGTTAAGCATAGGCAAGATGTTCACTCGTTAAGACCCTGATTTGTCCGAATCTCCGGAATGTGAATCATGAGCATCAGCCGCGGGTTTATTTCCGACAGACCGATCTAGATATCGATCGTAGCGATCGTCCACCTCACGTGCCATGTCGCGGTACTTCAACGTTTCTTCAACAATCGGGTCACGTTCTGTCTGAATGCGCACCTCGTACTTGGGAGGAATCAGCTGACGTTCACGTTTGTCAGCATCGCCGGACTCCTCCATCTCCCCTTCAGTCAGCATATCACTCAAACGTCGTTCCAGTTCTTTGGATTCATCCATTGTTGTTCGCTCCTTAAATTAAACTCACATATGCGCTTACCTTGTTATTGCACTTTCACTTCGTTGACAGAACAATCTTTCGATCGCTGTTATCCCCAGATTTCTATGATTTCCTTGTCCAAGGGAGAAATCCGGTGATAAAGGCGAGCGCTACGCTTCTTCAGATTTGTTCAGTCCCCTCCGTTTAATGAGCAATTTCAATTTTTTCAAGCAATGATGAGTTGAATAAACTCACTCACTCTAGACCTGTTGCGTTTGCTTCCTTCAGCACACCCGTCAGTGCATCATGAATTTTGCCATTGCTGGCAACCACATGGCTCACGGACAGTTGGTAAGGCGTCCCTACCGTATCGGTAACCTTGCCGCCGGATTCCTCAACCATCAGTGCACCTGCGGCGATATCCCAAGGCTTCAGACCAACTTCGGTATAAGCGCTAAGGCGCCCCGCTGCAACATATGCCAAATGCAGGGCGGCAGAACCACCCGCACGCAGATTGCGTACTTGCGGTGCAAGCGCCTGAACAGCGGCCATATTGATCGGCAGCGCGTAGGTTGTATCCGCTGGGAAACCAACCGCGATCAGGCTCTGTGCCAGTTCCTGTTCACCCGATACAAGCATCCGGTTTCCGTGCACGTAAGCGCCTTTTCCTTTTTCTGCAACAAACATCTCGTCACGGGAAGGATCGTAGATTACCCCTACAATCACCTCACCGTTATGAGCCAAAGCGATGGATACCGAATAGAACGGAAAACCGTGTACAAAGTTCGTCGTTCCGTCCACCGGGTCCACAATCCAGAGAAACTCTTCTTCCTCAGCTTCTTTCAGTGCCTTCGCTGATGCTTCCGGTCCCGGTTCCACGCCTTCTTCACCCAGAATGGCATGATGGGGAAAATGCGTCAGAATCAGGCGGCGGATCATCTGCTCCGCACCTTTATCGACTTCAGTAACGAGATCCTGCGGCGAATACTTGGTTCCGGGCTCCCCCACAGTACCGAGACGGCTCTTGATCCACTCTCCAGCTTTGGAAGCTGCATTAATGGCGACGGCAGTATAGCTTTTGCTTGTCACGACATAAGGTGTTTTTTCCTTCTCATTCAAAGCGTTCACTCTACTTTCTATATCAATCTACGAAAAATTAAAATACTTGTTAAAAGTATACGCCCCAAGGGTCGTAAAGTTTCTCGTTGCCCAGGCCCCTTTTGGCGCTAAGGATGAATGATAACCGTCGACTCGTCCACCCATTCCACACCCTCTTCGTGATAGAATGCTAGTTTCTGCATCAACTGCACCAGAGCTTCATCCTTGCGCTTGGCCTCAATCATCACATCAAGGGCGGGTGTATCGGCTGCAATATGACGTAAAAAAGTGAGCAGCGGCTCCACCTCAACACCGTCAGCATGACCACGCAGGTCCTTCTCACTCTTTGGACTGGAGACGTGAATTTTGGGCGGTAACGGCTTGTCTGCTGGTGAATCCGCTTGAGCAAGCGGGGACTCCCATGTCTTCAATATATCCGGCCAAAGATCCCACGGCTGTTCGCCTTCATTGTTCACCCATTGATGGTGGATATCCAGCACCATGGGCAGCCCCACACGTTGACATACTGCAAGTGTCTCGGGAGCATTGAACGTTTTGTCATCATTTTCGAGCGTCATCCGTTCCTGAATATCCCGATCCAGCTTCAGAAAATTTTCTTCAAAACGCAGCGCTGCACTAGGCTTGTCACCGTATGCACCACCAATATGTATATTGTTCTTGGCAGTAGCATTCAGCCCCATAGCATCCAGCATGCGTACATGATGACGAAGGTCGCGCATGGAGTTGCGCAGCACTTCCTCACGAGGCGTACTAAGTACCGTAAAATGGTCCGGGTGGAAAGACACACGCATCTCGTTCTCCTTCACAAAATCGCCAATCACGGCAAAGTCCTGCTTGAGCGCAGGAAACGGGTCCCAATCGCTCAGATCCTCATGCGTTGCCAGCGGAATTAATTTGGAAGAGAAACGATATACATGAATATGGCTTCCTTTGTTGTGTCTGAGCAAACGTAATGTATTATGCAAATTCTCGGCTGCTATCCGTTCCAGCTTGCGAATTGCCGCTTCCCTATCATCAATTTTCTTAAAGCTGGACATGGTCATCGTCCGGGAAGGAGAAGCATTCTCCACAAGCACGGACATCGCCACATAGCCAAAACGTACAAGCATGAATTTCTTCCTCTCTATTAGGGCGGGATTGCTTCCCGGATATGAAGCCGGCAGCCTTCCCTTCACTTTATATAACCAAGTTTTACCCTAAAAGAGTGAGCATAATCGTGATTGGGACAAATCTGTCCATTCGTTCAGGTCCACGTGCAACAAACTATCCCTGTGCCTGTTCACCAAAGAACATCTCATCCGCGAGAGCCGTCTGAATGCGTGATTCTTCCTCATTCAGTTTACGGATCAATTGCATCTCCACTTCGGTCACTTCCTGACCCTGGAAGTTAATCTCCGCAATGGAGACGACGATTTTTACGATGGCTACGGCCACGTTATCCGGTGTGTAAGCTATGACTTTCTGTCCGGTAGGAAATACACGAAAGCCTTGTTTGACCATTTTGCCACGGCCGTATTCAAGCAATTCGAACAGCTCTTGTTCATTCTTAAATTTGCACACGGAATTGAATTCGGTCTGAAATCCCATTCATACCCCTCCTTATAATGTCGTCCTCAGGCTACGCCTGTACGCCGTTCTCGTAGTTCAGCGCCTGCTTGCGGTTGTAGCGCTCCAAAGCCAGCTCAATCATGCGATCCAGCAGTTCGGCATACGATACGCCCGTCTCACGCCACAAGAGCGGGTACATGCTGTATGGTGTGAAACCAGGCATGGTGTTCACTTCATTAATAAGCAATGCCCCATCCGATTTGCGAATGAAGAAGTCAGCACGGGAAATGCCATTGCCTTCAATTGCACGGAATGCCTGCAAGGCGGCCTCACGGATGCGATCTGCGGCTTCCGGGTCGAGCGGAGCAGGGATCAGCATCTGAGACTGTCCATCGATGTATTTGGCTGCATAGTCATAATATTCACCGGAAGATACGATTTCTCCTGGTACGGAAGCCATCGGTTCGTCATTTCCAAGCACACTGACTTCAACTTCTCGCGCCTCTACAAACTCCTCTATGACAACTTTCGTATCGTAACGGAGAGCGAACTCCACGGCTTTCTTCAGTTCATCCCGGTTACGCGCCTTCGAGATGCCTACACTGGAACCGAGATTGGCTGGTTTAATGAAACACGGATATCCCAGCTGATCCTCCACCTGCAAGATCATTTCATATTCAGTCTGCTTCCATTGAGTAGCGTTAAAATACGTAAAGGCACATTGATCAATTCCGGCCTGCGCGAACAGCTTCTTCATGACCACTTTGTCCATGCCGCCTGCCGAAGCGAGTACACCTGCGCCAACATAAGGCATATCCGCCATCTCGAACATTCCTTGAATCGTGCCATCCTCACCGAACGTACCGTGCAGCAGCGGGAACATGACGTCCAGCGCCTCTTCTCCGCCATATAAACGGCCGAACAGCGCGTTCAGCGCTTCCTGGGTTCCGCCCGCCGCCTGCTCCAGCTTCAAATCTTCAATCTGCGCGAATGGCGCGTGCATGACAGATCCTTTTTTCCACGTACCCTGCTTGGAGATATAAAAAGGAACCAGTTCATACTTCTCATAATCAAATGCGTTCGTTACAGCAAACGCCGTTTGCAGCGACACCTCATGCTCGCCTGACTTTCCGCCGTAAACGACGCCTACTGTTAATTTATCCATACTCATGCGTAACCTCCGATTATCTGTGCAATGATGCTGCCATGTCTGCATGTTCAGCACCACTTTTATTCTGTTATCTGGACTTATTTTACACGGAACCGGATGTCCACGTCACCGAATCCCGTAAAATCTTTGACCATCAAAACTCATCTGCAATGTGAAAAAGCCGGTACACCGTCCGCTCGTTCCAAGCGTAAGAATTCCGGTAATCCCAAAAACGGTGACGGCTGCTGACCGTATGTGCGTTCACAAGCGGCATGCCTCCCGCATCAAAAGCGGTCACAACCGTACTGTGCTGAAACCTGCCATCCCCATCCCAGTCGTAGAGAATAACATCTCCAAGCATCAACTGCTCGGGACGCTCCACTTCTGTGGCGGATAGCCCCCAACTGCTGCCGGATAAATAACGCTCCAGGCTATTGGAAACCGCCCAGCTGTAACTCCACATTTCAGAGCCATTGACATAGCCTTTGTACCACCATCCTGCTTCTCTTTTACCAGTATAGTGGATGGGTGCTCCCCCTGCAAAGAGACATTGGGACACATAATTGGTGCAGTCCACTTCGAATTCCTCAAATGCCGGGTTTCCCGCATTCCACCACCGGTCCGCATAGGCGACAGCCAGATCCCTGCGATACAGCTGCTGCTTCGATCTCCTACCCTGTCCCAGTACTTCTCGGTTAAGCAGCGGCCGATTCATCGCCTGTACAAAATCAGCTTGTTGAAAAGGACGGCCCTCTCCTACCGGGCGACGCTCCGGCACTTCACGTTCTACACGTGCAATGGTCCAAGCTCCACCTTGCCTAAGAAAGGTCAGGCGTTCCCGCTCAATCCGGTCTTCCCGATGGGTCAAACCATTCTTCTCATAGAACAGCCTGTTGTACAATTGCACATCCACCACCGATTCATCTGCCCCATCCATAAGTGTCCGCACAAGCTTGGCGCTGGTCTCACTGCGAAGAGGCACGGCCCGCCGCTTGCGGTACCATTGGTCCAGTCTGGCCATCCGCTCCCCCCGTTCCAGCACAAATTCCGGATCGGTGACAATCCGTTCGCTTGTCTGTGGACGGTAATCGATCTCACAGCGATTATACTGGTTCACGTAGGTATATAAGGCACTCTTCCATTCGCGTTCCAAGCCTGTGTCCCCCTTTGCATGAGTTCTGTCCGGAATGATCCATTGCATGAAAATCTCCTTTTATTTATATGAGAGAATTTCATTTGTATGTGTCTGGTTCTGTTTTGAAGCCTTTTACCAGGGATAATGCGTATGGAAGAGACCGCATCCATTCCCTTTACGTGAGAACGCATTCAATCTCTTAATGGCTTGGCTGGACGGGCAAAAAGCCCTTTACGTACGGAGCTGAAAACGGTATACTTAAAACTAAAGTTACGATTATGAAATTACGTTTCACCTAATGAAACTAACGAACAAGGACACGGAACGATGAAGGCCTGTTCTTCACCTAAATGGACGTTTTCTTCATCTCACCGACACATTTTAAGGAGGTACATGTATGTCAACCAAGAATCATTTCTCCGCGGCCCGCAGTCTTGAGGTCGGAGGCAAGTCTTATCGCTACTACAGTCTAGATGCTCTTCAGGAAGGCGGCTACGGCGACCTTTCCAAGCTTCCTTTCTCCATTAAAGTGCTGCTGGAAGCAGCTATTCGTCAATTCGACGGACGTGCTATTACCGAAGAACATGTAAAACAACTGACCGGCTGGGCAGAAGGCCGTGACAATAACAAAGAAATCCCATTTATCCCTGCACGTATCGTTCTGCAGGATTTCACTGGTGTACCCGTGGTCGTTGACCTTGCAGCAATGCGCGATACCGTGAAAAAAGCAGGCGGCGATCCAAAACAGATCAACCCACTCGTACCCGTCGATCTCGTTATCGACCACTCCGTTATGGTTGATGCGTTCGGAACGAACGATGCACTCGACTACAACATCAAGGTTGAGTTCGAGCGTAACGAAGAGCGTTACCGCTTCTTGCGCTGGGCGCAAACGGCATTCAACAACTTCCGTGCAGTTCCACCATCCACAGGGATTGTTCACCAAGTTAACTTGGAGTACCTGGCTTCCGTGGCTGCAACCAAAACCATTGACGGCGAAACCGTTGTATTCCCGGATTCCCTCGTAGGAACGGACTCCCACACCACCATGATCAACGGACTCGGCGTTGTTGGTTGGGGTGTTGGCGGGATCGAGGCTGAAGCAGGCATGCTGGGCCAACCGCTTTATTTTGTTACACCGGACGTTATCGGTTTCAAATTGACAGGCAGCCTGAGCGAAGGCGCAACGGCAACGGATCTGGCACTCACAGTGACCCAAATGCTGCGTAAAAAAGGCGTAGTCGGTAAATTTGTTGAGTTCTACGGACCGGGCCTTGCCAACATCAGTCTGGCTGACCGTGCAACAGTAGCCAACATGGCACCAGAGTACGGCGCAACGATCGGTTTCTTCCCTGTAGATAGTGAAACACTGAACTACATGCGTAATACTGGCCGTACAGACGAACAGGTGGATCTGGTTGAAGCTTATTACAAAGCTCAGAACATGTTCCGTACCGCTGATACGGTTGACCCTGAGTTTACAGATGTGATCGAGCTTGACCTGGCATCCGTTGTACCAAGTCTAGCGGGACCTAAGCGTCCACAGGATCGCATCGAGTTGACTCAAATGAAGGATAGCTTCAACAGCATTATCCGCACGCCGATCGACAAAGGCGGTTATGGTCTGAGCGACGAGAAAATCGCTGAGAAAGTGCCCGTGAAACACTCTGACGGTTCCTCTAGTGAACTGACTGCTGGTGCTGTCGTTATCGCGGCAATCACAAGCTGCACCAACACATCCAACCCTAGCGTTATGGTCGGAGCGGGTCTGCTTGCGAAAAAAGCTGTTGAACGCGGTCTGACTAAACCTGGCTACGTGAAAAGCAGCTTGACTCCTGGTTCCCTCGTTGTTACCGAGTATCTGGAAAAAGCAGGTCTGATCGAATATCTCGACAAACTCGGATTCAACGTTGCCGGCTATGGTTGCGCAACTTGCATCGGTAACTCTGGCCCACTGCCAGACGAAGTAAGCGAAGCAATTGCCGAGAACGATTTGACGGTTGCGGCTGTATTGTCCGGTAACCGTAACTTTGAAGGTCGTGTGCATGCGCAGGTCAAAGCCAACTATCTGGCTTCTCCGCCACTCGTTGTGGCGTACGCTCTCGCGGGTACCGTTAATATTGATTTTGCAACCGATCCAATCGGTTATGATACCAACAACGAACCTGTATTCCTGAAAGACCTCTGGCCTAGCTCCGAGGAAATCAAGGATACCATCGCTAGCTCGCTGAACGCACAAATGTTCCGCAACAAATACGAGAACGTATTTACAGCTAACGAACGTTGGAATACGATCCCTGTACCGGAAGGCGAATTGTATGAGTGGGATCCAAACTCCACATACATTCAGAATCCACCATTCTTCCAGGAGCTTGGCGACAAGTTGACGGATATCAAAGACATTCGTTCCGCACGTGTTATGGCATTGCTTGCTGACTCCGTAACAACGGATCACATCTCGCCAGCGGGTAATATCGCACCATCCAGTCCGGCTGGACTGTACCTGAAAGAACATGGCGTAGAACGCAAAGACTTTAACTCTTACGGCTCCCGTCGTGGTAACCATGAAGTTATGATGCGTGGTACGTTTGCCAACATTCGTATCCGTAACCAAGTGGCTCCAGGTACTGAGGGTGGTATTACGAAATACCTGCCAACGGACGAAGAGATGTCCATCTACGATGCTTCCATGAAGTATCAGGATGAAGGACAGAACCTGATCGTTATCGCAGGTAAAGAGTATGGTACAGGAAGCTCGCGTGACTGGGCGGCAAAAGGAACATTCCTGCTTGGCGTCAAAGCCGTTATCGCAGAAAGCTTCGAGCGTATTCACCGCAGTAACCTGGTAGGCATGGGCGTAATGCCATTGCAATTCCAGGAAGGTCATGGCTGGTCCAGCCTCGGTCTGAACGGTCGTGAAACGTATGACATCACAGGTCTGAGCAATGATGTGAAACCAGGACAAGAACTGACGGTTACCGTAACGCGTGAGGACGGCACCAAGTTCGACTTCCCTGTAATCGCTCGTCTGGACAGCATGGTTGATGTGGACTACTATCATAACGGTGGTATCCTGCAAACCGTATTGCGTCAAATGATGAAAAAATAATCTTAATCGCATTGATATTTAATGCAATTAAGTTATACAGAAAGCTCCCCGCCACGTGCGCTCTGCACGGTGACGGGGAGCTTTTTTTGATTAATATGACGAAGGCTGTGTAACGCCTCTACACTTCCTTTTAATGTCCAATGTAATGAGATGCTTGATCCCAGGGATTGCATGTGCGCTCCCCTCCTTACCCCCGACTCTGATTGGAATTATACTCTTTTTTCGCAGTGCGAGCTGTTCCTCCCGCAATCATTCGTTTTATGCTGATAAGCATGGTATACCAAACATAACCAACCATTCCACCAAAAGTGTTCAACATAAGATCATCCACGTCGAATATGCCCATGCCCGTCAATAGCTGTGTCGCTTCAAAAGCAAAACTTAAAAGTAAGGAAAGTACGAATACCTTTGCCCCTGACAACAGCTTATTCCCCATCAGCACTGGAATGAAAATCCCCAGTGGGATAAAGGCCATTACATTGCCTAACAGATGAATCGCGGTACCCGGACGATGTAACGAAAGGCTATGCCAATCTCTTGAGATTTCCTGAAATGGCGTCAGGTTAACGGTTCGCGTATGAATCAGATCCGGCTGTTGCGCGATCGCCATAAGTTGAACTCTCACAAAGTCCCAATCCACCGTATGCCCCTTGAATAATATCAGCTTGGTTAGCAGATACAGATAGACGATTAATGCCGCGACCCATATCATCTTCAGGTTGAACTCCTTAGGTTTCATATATGAACCTCCACGTATTTCTTGTTGTTTATTCCTCCACCGTCACGACAACTCCCTTCATGTTGTCTCCCGATATCTCATATTGACCGTGCTCAGGAATATTAATGGTCTCATCTTTGGATGCATCGTAATAACGTATAAGATAGTGCTCGCCCCCGACTTCAGCGGAAATACTCTTTTTCTGCTGCAGCAGCTCCAAATATTGCTCCAGCACCAGATGATTATGATACATGATGGCGCTGTGCGGCAATCCCACATACCGGAAATGCCATGGTTCGAATTGGATGCCGGTGATGTCCACTTTATCCTTCGGATAACGCAAGATGAATCCGAATTTCCAGGCATTCTTTTCAAGCCAGTCTCCTTCTGGCGCTTCACTCATAGCAGCCAGCGTAGAGCCGATATCCATGGACAAGCCCAGGTTATGTTCACTATGACCGGCGGGAAGCGCATAGTCCGATCCCTTTTCCTCATAAAGCTGCTCCTGTTTCGTAAAGTCCCGATAACCACTGCTAATGATGAAGTATCGTACGTCATCTTTCCCAGCAGCTTCAACCATCTTCTGGAATGCTTGCGCTACATACTTTGACAACATAATGTTATTATCCAGCAATCCGTATCCACGGATCAGTTCTTGTTGTTCAGCCAGATTGATAATATCGGTTCTAATCCCCTCCGCATGAACGGGATACTCCGAATTGACGAGCAATAAATTCCCTTTATGTACTTGATTCTGCATATCCACGTTAATTATTTTGGTATATCCTGCACGAACTTCACCCGTATCCTGAACTTCCAGATTCGCCTCTTCCTTCTGCTCAAACAGGGCGGGTGACTTGGAAAAGATATATCCCAGTACAATGATACATATCAAAAATCCCCACTTTTTCATTCCATGCTCCTCCTTTACCTCGTCATTCAAGGATAGAGAAAACTAGTTAAAAAAAAGCAGGGCAATTCTAAAGTTTTTCTTAAATTCAGCCTGTTACTTCATTCTAGTGCTGGCAACCGCACTTCAAATACGGTCCGTACGATATCACTTTGGGCCGAAATGGACCCATCATGCTGCTCCACAATATTTTTGGCGATAAACAGGCCCAGACCTGTTCCACCTTCCTGCGGTGTCCGCGCACGATCTCCGGTATAGTACATATCGAAAATATGAGGCAGATCATCCGGATGAATATGTCCCCCATAATTCATGATCTGAATGATCACCTGTCCTGCATCACGGTGCCCATAGATATCCACATAAAGACCATCTGTACCGTGACGCGCTGCATTAATCAACAGGTTCTCAAACACACGTGCAAGCACCTCACCATCGCCGGAAATGGTTAACTCAGAATCGATATGCAGTCGGGTGACCAGGCGGTTCTTTTCAAAAACAGGGTACAGCTCTTCGTTCATCTGCCTTAGCAGTTCACTAAGATCAAGCCTCTTTTTCTCAATCGGCAACATGCCATAGTTCATTCGTGTAATCTCAAACAAATCATCGATCAGTTTCTCGAGACGCTGAGATTTGGTAAAAGCAATCGCTGTAAAGTGCCTGACCTGCTCCTCCGTCAGCTGATCATCCTTCATCAACAGATCCAGATAACCCAATACTGACGTTAGCGGGGTACGCAAATCATGCGCCAGGTTTACAACCAGCTGGTCCTTGCTGCTCTCCGCAAAATCCCCCCGTTCTACCGCTTCCCTCAGTTTCAGACTCGCGAGATTGATATCCTCGGCAATCGCGCCCAGCTCGTCCTTCGTCGAAATCTGCACACGGTGCTGGAAATCACCACTCGCGAGTTGCCGGATACCTGTGGAGATATTTTTGAAGTAGGTAACATACGGCTTGGTAAACCAGAAGAAAAACAGGATGGCAAGCGGTATGAACAAGATGAGGAAAAAGTAAATATCCCCTATACTTCTCATAAAATGACGATATTCCGCTAACTGATCCTCCGCACGCACACCAGTATAATAGTATTGCATCACTTTATATACCCCAAAGGTAATCGCGCCAGATGCCAGCATGCTTAAACCAAGCAACAGAATCATGGTCGTTCGAAAACTTCTGCGTTTATTCATTGAACGTGTACCCCACACCCCAGATCGTTTTGATAAACTTGTTCTTGTTCACATCTTCCCCCAGCTTTTTGCGCAGGGTCCGAATATGAACCATCACGGTATTGCCACTCTCATAATAAGCCTCTCCCCACACTTGTTCAAAGATGCTCTCCGCACTGAACACCTGTTTGGGATGACTTGCGAGCAGATACAGGATGTCAAACTCCTTCGGTGTTAACTCTACTGGCTTGCCGTATAGGGTAACGCTATGTTGATCTGGCGAGATAATGAGCCCGCCTTTCTCCAGAATGGAGCGCTGGACCGGTACAGACTGGCTGAATTGAAGGGAACGGCGCAGTTGGGAATTGACCCGGGCGACTAGTTCCATCGGGTTAAATGGTTTTGTCATGTAATCGTCTGCGCCCATCACGAGCCCGGTGATTTTATCCATATCCGAGGTTTTGGCACTCAGAAAAATGATAGGCAGGTGATACTGCTCCCGAATTTTGCGGGTCACCTCATATCCATCCATACCAGGCATCATAATATCCAAAATGGCCAAATCTATTGCTTGTGTCTGAACGGCTTGAACCGCCGCTTTCCCATCGAATGCCTTGATGATGTGATATCCTTCTTTTTGCAAGTGCAATGCAACCAGATCAGCGATCTCAACTTCATCATCTGCGATCAAAATCGTAATACGCTTCATTGCTTATTCCACTCCTATATGTGATGCTCAACAATATAACATATCTGAATCCAACTTATAAATGATTGAAGGGAATCCAATATATGAAACTGGACCGTTTATTAGCCATTGTTGTGCTGTTAATCAATCGTAGCCGGGTGCAGGCCAAGGATCTGGCGGATACGTTTGAAGTATCCATCCGCACCATCTACAGGGATATAGACACGCTGGGTCAGGCGGGTATTCCTGTCGTCACCTATCAGGGTGCAAGCGGTGGTATTGGCCTGGCAGAGGGCTATCGTCTTGACCGAAATGTACTGACCGACAAGGATCTGGCCTCCATCGTCACTGCGCTGCGCAGTGTCTCCACCTCTCATACGAACGTTGCACGGGATCTTTTGATGGAGAAACTCAGCAGCATCGTGCCTGAAGCCAAAAATGAGGATTTCCAGGCCAATACCAGCCGCTTCATTGTGGATTATTCGATGTGGACGCATCCCGAAGAGCTGCAAATTAAACTTCAACTCATTGAACAGGGCATGGATCAACTGCGGCCCATTACATTTACCTATTGTAGTGCAGAAGGTACTCAAACTCATAGAACGACCGATCCACATACTCTTGTGCTCAAAAAGCATTCCTGGTACCTCTATGCATTCTGTCAGGAACGCAACGATTTCCGCATGTTCAAGCTGGTCCGTATGCGAGACGTCGTCCTTGCCCAAGGAAGCTTCGAACGCAAGCCGATCAACCTGCAGGACAGGCCCTGGCAGCAAGAATGGGCAACTCCGGATAATAAAGTGGCCCTGAGCCTGAGATTCCATGCTCGTATCCGTCACATCGCAGAGGAATGGTTTGGCGTAGAGAACGTCGTTTCAGATGGTGAGGGGTATTATATCAGCCAAGTCGCATTTCCAGAGGATAACTGGTTGTATGGATTCATTCTTGGATTTGGCGCGGATGTCGAAGTGCTGGAGCCTCTGCATATTCGCGAGGAGATTCATAGAATTGCCGAACAAATTGTACAAAATTATAAAGCCCCACCCCTAACCTGACAGACAGGTGTCCAGTTCCTCCCGTTATACTTCTACTATATTCAAGCTGTACATAACGAGGAGGAATTGATGATGAACGTCACTGTATGCCAGAGCTGCGGAATGCCACTTACTACCCCTGCCCAATTCGGCACAGAAGCGGATGGTACTACAACCCGCGAATACTGTATCTATTGTTATAAAGAAGGCCAGTTCGAGCAGCCCGATATTACACTGGAGGGCATGATTGAAATGTGCACTGCCATTCTGAACCAGGAAGGTATGGACGAGGAATCAGCAAGGGCGATGCTGCGCAACCAGCTTCCTTATTTGAAAAGATGGAATGCATCTGGCTCAGAACAGAACGTGACATTTGGGGCAGAACTTTCGGATGAGTCCATTGAATTTAATCAAGGAACTCGCGACAATCGGCTTTCCACAGAGCCCATTCGGTACGTCACACTGCCAGGAAAGCGCCTTGCAGGTGTGTCCGCGAGAACAACCAATGCCATGGAGATGAGTGGCAAAGGCTGTATTCAGGGACTCTGGAACAGCTACTTCGCCTCAGATCATCAGCCTGCCCCTGAAGCCGCCCGCTATGGCTGTTACGCTGATTATACGGATGGCATCAATGGAGAATACACCATACTGGTGGGGCATGAGGTGGGGCCGGATGAAGCGTTGCCTGAGGGAGTGAGTTCCGTTGAGCTGCCACCTGCAACATATGCGGTGTTTACCTCCAGAAAGGGCCCCATGGGCGAGGTCGTGAGTGAAGCATGGGGTGCGGTGTGGGCCTGGAGCAATCAGGGGGAACGCACGTTTACCGGAGATTTCGAATTGTATGATGAACGAAGCCTCGATCCTGAGAACGTACAAGTGGACTTGTATATCGCTGTTCGCCAAGAAAAATAAGAAAAAAGTGATTATGGTCATTTCTTAATTCCCATTGGAGCGTTTCGATTTATATCTCAGCAATGGAATACCACTCGCGGGATTTATGCACAATGCTGTTAGGCTGTCAGGTTTTCCTGGCGGCTTTTTGGCGTTCCCCCCTTTGTCTGTCCGTCTAAAATTGCCCTAATATGCACCCGACAACCGACCATGGTACCAAGTTAGCTAGCTTGTGTCGTACCTATACAACCAGACAATATGTCTTAATTTCGACACAATTGGTATTCTCAAAACTGGGTCTATTCACTTAACAACCGCTTCTATCCTCCCATACGAAACCTCACATATGCGGTCCTTTCCTCCTGAATTTACTTAAAAACGTTTACATCTCCTGAATACGGGGTAAAATCACTACAATCCAATTGGAATTACACCTTAAAGTTGCCTGTTTCGTCTAACAAGTCACATATACCTATTTGCGTAATAGAGACGATAATCCGTCGGAATACATAACCTATTCATAATCACATATGCATATTCGAAAATGCATTAAAGGAGGAACCAAGATGATCCGCATGCCTATTCAGCAAATGATCCCGTACCACCACCAATATCCGCGCAACACGGCGACCACTGCTCCCAAAAAGGAGAATGAGAACACTCAAGGTCTATCCTTTCATGAAATTTTGCAACAAAAAATGGCTAAAAAGAATGCTGCCCCTTCTATGAGATAAATGAATTGACGAGCGAATTGAGAATCGCTTACGTGATTTGCACCGTTCCTCTGCGAAGTTGTGGATGAACGGTTATTCGCGTTTTCACGATAAATGTTGCTACCTCAATTATTTTAAATATGTACAGTCTATTGTCACAATCTCTATAATGGGTTAAATATCTGCGGCACTTATATGAGACATAATCCATTTCAGGGGGAAAGTATGATGATGACCATTGGCTGTTTTCACGCTCACTATTCCAATATTGCACTGATTGAAGAAGCACTCACTCTTTATGAGGTTGAACTTGTACATTATGTCGATCCGGGTCTGGATCGCCTCAAACATGATGCGAATTTTACCGAGGCAGTTACGCATGAGAAAGTATCACAGACGCTGCAATGGATCGCACACTGTCATGCAGACGCCATCCTCGTCACCTGTACCCTGTTTGCAGCCGTACTTGAGCAGGAGGCACAACATGTTCCCGTACTCGTGGTTGGAATTGATGATCCATTACTTCAGGAAATGCAGCAGAATCCTGGTGAGTACATTCTAGCGTTCACCAACCCCGCAACGATTGAAGGAACGATGGCGCGGGTGAATCAGGCTTTGCAGCAAGATAATAAGAATGAGCAGCGACACGAGGCCGTGACCGTAAAGACTGATTCAGTACTGATCCCGGGCACATTCGAATTAATTATGCGAGGCAATAAGGAAGGTTATCTTGCAGCCGTGAGCACCGGATTACAGCAACTTGCTGAGCAGTATCCGGATAGCACGGTTGTAGCCGCTCAACTGTCCATGGCTCCCGCATCAGCACGGGTCACATCAGATACAGGCATGGCGATCTATAGCCCGCTGGCATCGCTTGCGGCATATTTGGAGAAGAAGTTGAGCTTGAAGCGGTGTTGAGTGTTGAACTCATGAAGCAAAATAAAAAGACTCTCGAATGAGAGACTTTCGAATGGTATAATTATTTTGTACAGCCAATTTGTGGTGGGAAATAGGTTGCCTCCGGTGGGAGGTGATCCTATGAACTTCTCTTTCAACGACGTAATCGTGTTCGCAATGTTAATTATTGCGCTCCTGACATACATCGACCGAAAAAAGAAGTGACCCGCCACAGGTTGACGGCCTGACGGGTCACTTCGTCTGAATTATGCTGCACTTGGAGGAATACCTACCGCAAATGCTGTGCAGGAGTAGCCATTGGCCTGGCTACTCTTATTTGTCTTTACTTATATTCATTTTATTAAACATCTGGCAGACAATCAACCTATAACTGATAAAATATGTTGTGTCGTTATCCTTGTCCTTCAAAGTTAAGTGTGCGCACCACATACCAAGTAAGAGGCCGCTCTTCTCCGCAATCACGGAGAGGAACGGCCTCTTACTATATCAGGCTGCCCAGATTACGCTGTAACGGCGCCTAAGAGCGTGTCCGGTATTCCTCAGCCTTTTCCTGCATACCCGCTGCCACGGCCTCATTCTCGGACAAGCCTTTGTCTGCCGCAAAAGCACGAATATCCTGCGTAATACGCATGCTACAGAACTTAGGGCCGCACATGGAGCAGAAATGGGCTTCCTTAGCCCCTTCTGCCGGCAGCGTCTCATCATGGTAGGATAGCGCACGTTCCGGGTCCAGCGATAGGTTGAACTGATCGCGCCAGCGGAACTCAAAGCGTGCTTTGGACAGCGCATCGTCCCGCCGCTGGGCACGTGGGTGACCTTTCGCCAGATCAGCGGCATGAGCAGCGATCTTGTAGGCGATTACCCCTTCCCGCACATCATCCTTATTGGGCAGGCCCAGATGTTCTTTTGGCGTAACATAACAGAGCATCGACGTACCGAACCAGCCGATCATCGCTGCCCCAATGGCCGAGGTAATATGGTCATATCCTGGTGCAATATCGGTCGTCAGCGGTCCCAGCGTATAGAACGGCGCCTCCTTGCAAATCTCCATTTGCAGATCAACATTCTCCTTGATCTTGTGCATCGGCACATGCCCCGGACCTTCAATCATCACCTGCACATCATGCTTCCAAGCGATTTGTGTTAGTTCTCCAAGCGTAGCCAGTTCCGCCATCTGGGCTTCATCATTGGCATCATAGATGCTTCCTGGGCGCAGTCCGTCTCCGAGCGAGAACGCCACGTCATACCTTTTCATAATCTCGCAGATGTCTTCAAAATGGGTATACAAAAAATTCTCCTCATGATGCGCAAGGCACCATGCTGCCATGATGGACCCGCCCCGTGACACAATGCCCGTCATACGTTTGGCGGTAAGCGGAATATATCGCAGCAGCACGCCTGCATGGATCGTAAAGTAGTCCACACCCTGCTCTGCCTGCTCTATGAGCGTGTCACGATACAACTCCCAGGTCAGCGCTTCGGCTTCTCCATTGACCTTCTCCAGCGCCTGATAGAGCGGAACTGTTCCAATCGGCACAGGTGAATTGCGGATGATCCATTCGCGGGTCGTATGAATGTCCTTGCCTGTGGAAAGATCCATCACCGTATCCGATCCCCAGCGTACCGCCCAAGTCATCTTCTCCACCTCTTCCTCGATGGAGGAGGATACCGCAGAGTTCCCGATGTTTGCATTGATCTTCACATGAAAATGACGCCCGATCAGCATCGGCTCACTCTCCGGGTGATTGATGTTCGACGGCAGGATGGCCCTGCCACTCGCCAGCTCCTGCCGCACAAACTCCGGCTCCACACCCTCACGAATGGCGGCGAACTCCATCTCCGGTGTGATGATTCCCTGCCGTGCATAATGCATCTGGGTCACGCAGCGCCCTGCCTTTGCCCTCAATGGTTTGCCACGCAAGCCTGGATACTTCTCAGCTCCAGTTCGCTTCCCTCCCGGTTTCAATCCATTATCCTCCGGTTTTACCGTTCGTCCCTGGTAGGCTTCAACATCTTCACGCTCCGTAATCCAGCGGGTGCGCAGCGCTGGCAGACCTGCCCGGATATCGGCATGAAATCCGGGATCGGTCATCGGCCCGCTCGTATCGTAGACACGCAGCGGTTCGTTATGCTCCACTCCTTGGGGAGTATTCGTGTCATGAAGGGCAATTTCACGCTCCGGTACTGCAATGTCCGGTCGTGAGCCATGAATGTACACTTTGCGGCTGCCCGGGAAGGGCTTAACCCGTCCGGCCGCACCTGCACTCTTTTCCAACACCTGATCCTGCTTGTCCTGTCCCATCATTCGGTTTCCTGTACTCATCGCTCTTGTCTCCTCCTCATTGGTGATTGCCTGGATTGTGATGCTTGCGCACGGGTCCAAAATCATCCACAACATAGAAAAAGAAAGAGCGACCATACCACACAAAATAGAGACATACAGTTCAAGTAATACAGACAGTCGAGGAAAAATAAATCGATCCCACCGCTCACCAATGGCACCCGGCTCTTTATCCAAAAGCAGCTCTGACACCGGCTTTCGCCTGTTTACTGTATAAAAAAAGCCGGTTCCCAAGGGAACCGGCTTATGTCCATCACCAATAACGCACCTCATTCAGGCTCCATAACGGAGTCCATCCACAGGTCACATTATATGGTGTTCGTGGTCGTATCGCCGATTACTTCCCTACGCTGGTATGATCCAGATCAGGTGCAAAGGGTCCGGAATCTCATGCGATTCCGTCTCAGTCCGGACAATTCGGACTCCCCCAGTAACGTTAACAAGTTGCAGCATCTCAGCCGCAGATTCAAATTCAATTGCTGACCCCGTTGGGCCGTCCATTACAGAGTAGCGCAACCGAATCATAAAAACAACCTTTATATTCCAGAACATAAAATCAGGATAACATCAATCCCATCTGTGTAGCAGCTTCCTTCAGCACAGGTGCGTATTCATGCAACGTCTCCTGCGAGAGACGACTAACAGGCCCGGATACCGAAAGAGCAGCAGCGATGTTGCCTTTCCGATCCAAGATCGGTACAGATACTGCGGCGGCTCCTGGTTCACGCTCCTCATAACTTGTTGCGTAGCCGTATTCCAGAATGTCTTTCATCTGTGCCAAATATACTTTGGGATCGATAAATACCGGCCATTCCGGTCCATTCATCAGATCTTCGCGGTCCTCTTCGGTGGCAAAAGCCATCAACACTTTGCTGGAGGCTCCCACGGATAACGGAAGTCTGACGCCCACCGGAGCTACACGACGAATCGCCTGATCACTCTGCACAGCTTGAATACGAATCCGCTCACTGCCATCACGCAGATATAAACTCACGGTTTCACCCAATCGGTCTCTCAGCCGCTCCATTGCAGGAAGGAGCAAAATGGCAGGATCATCGCTGCGAGACATATGGGCAGACAGTTCCCAGATACGTATGCCAAGTCGATACTTCTCGGTGGCTGCATCCCGGATCACGAACCCCTTGTCCTCCAAAGTAGCCATCAGACGATGGACTGTACTTTTGTGCAGGCCAATCTGGCTGGCAATCTCCGTGAGTCCCAGATCACTGCGGGTTGTAAAACACAATAATATATCCAGCGCCCGTTCTACAGCACGGACGGTTAACTTTCGGTCTTCCATGGCAAGTTGCCCTCCTCATGTTTCATCACATGAAACTTAGTTACATAAATTATATGAGAAACGGTCTCATCTGTAAACCAAAAAGCGCCATTTGGAATAGGAATATTTGTAAATATTTTCTTTTTATAAATGAAAACCCCCTGCAATTTTCACCATTAGGAAATGTTACCCATATATCTTCAGAACTATATAACAATTGCGTAACAAATGCCTCCAATCAATTGACTTTGACTATATTGGAACATACGATAAAGATATATTAAATTGAGATTTTGCTTCATAAGTAGTCAGAAAAATCATCTATCCGCTCTGTTCGTCTCGTTGTTATCTTCATTTGATTTTTAAAGGAGGGGCAATCATGTATCCGACATCCCAGAGCGAAGCCCCGCTGCAAACGAAAGTGTCAGATCTGCCTTCTTCGTTATCACCGAGGCTGATCCGGTTCAAACATATTGTCGTGGCGTTGTTGCTCTCCGTTGTATTTTTTCTGCTCTTTTGTTTCATCGCACTACACGGTTATATCGCTTGGGTATTATCCAATCCAACTGTAGCGCCTGTATTCTCCAATCCCATGCAGGCGAAGAACATGAAGTATCAAGACATCACGTTCCCGGCAGCAGACGGCAGTCGAACGATGCAGGGTTGGTATATTCCGGCTGATTATAATGCAAACAAAACCATCATATTCAGCCATGGATATGGTGCGAATCGTGAAGAGACCTGGGTACCGATGTATGACCTGGCCCATTATGCACACCAACTCGGCTTCAATGTGGTGATGTTCGATTACGGTTTCGCTTCACAGGTGAACAAAGCTGTCGCCACAGGCGGCAAAGCCGAGTCCCAGCAGCTGCTTGGTGCAATCCAGTTTGCGAAGCAGCGCGGAGCTCAGGAGCTTGTCGTATGGGGATTCTCCATGGGTGCAGGTACAGCCCTGCAGACTGGGCTGATTACCAAAGATGTGGATGCTATGATTCTGGACAGCACGTTCCTGCTTGAGCCGGATACGCTGTATCACAACATCCATAATCAGATTGATCTTCCGCGCCAGCCTACGCTGGAGATTATGAACCTGCTGTTCCCGATTCTGAACGGGACCGGATTGCAGCAAATTCCGTATCAAGAAGTGAAAAAAGAAGATTATCCTTTCCCGATTTTCTTCATCCATGGTACCGAGGATGAGAAAGCTCCTTACCCGATTGCGGAGCTGCTTGCCGCCAACCAGACCAATCCCAATTCCGATGAATGGATTGTGGACGGTGCGCATCATGAGCTGATTTTCCGGGAGCATCCGAAGGAGTATCTGCGCCGTGTCTCCACATTCCTGAGTCATGTGACCAAGACGAGCAGCGATGATGTGGAAAATACCAATACCGGAGAATCGTGAAAATCCAGTAATTCAAGAGCCCATATGGGGCTCTTTTTTGTGTACACATAGGACAACATGCCTGGAGAATATACTTTTGGGACGTAATTAAAGACAGCTCTAGCTTGTTTATCACAAATTGAGCGAACCGGGCGATCACATTTTTTTTATATCTGCTACTGGATCTGAATTCAAATTCATCTGAACGGAGGTATACCGCTTATGAATTGGTATGGATATGGGCATCCGCTGCCTCTGCGGGTACTCGAAGAAGTCCGTTTCTGGAAAGAGCAAGAGAAGGAACATACGATTGTCATTCGTGCCTTGGTTCCTGATCTTGAACCCTTTTATGTCAAATGGCTTGCGGAATGGGAAGCGATCTTTGAGAATAGCGAACGAGTCGCAAATCAGCTGTTGAAGCAAATACTGCCGGGAACCCAGCCGCCTGCTCCCTACATCATCCGCTGTATTGAACAGCTCGTGGCTGCGGCCTGCACACAATCGCGAGAGTTCATTAGACAGCTGTACGTCCTGCTGGAGCAATGTACTGCTGTTCAGCAGGTGCCGATTGCCAAAGTAGTTATTCTGCATTTCATACGTGAATCCGAGTATTTCCTGGGGGTACTTGAAACGTTGAAACAATCTGGAGCTTTGCGGGAGCTGGAGTCTGATCCCTCTTTTTCACTGGAACATATTCTTCAAACCTCGGGACGACCGGCTGATGCCAACGTACAAGTGGCTTCAACGCCCGTGTCTGATCAGCCCTATCGTGAAGCTCTAGAAGAATCGTCCAATGCTGCGGGAAAAATCAATAACTCCACTCCAGCGGTACAGACACAATCTTCGGCGGCTGTACCGTCCCCCAATGCAAATGCCGAGGGTACAACCAGCTCTTCAGCAGCACCAGTCAAAGAGAAACCTGTACCTATTGGTGGACACACACTGCCCCCCCTACCCTATGCCTACAATGCGCTGGAACCACATATCGACGAGATGACGATGCGCATACACCATGACAAACACCATCAATCCTACGTGGACGGACTGAACACCGCGGAGAAGAAGCTGGCAGAATCGCGGAAAAAGAATAATTTTGAACTCGTCAAACATTGGGAACGCGAACTCGCATTTAACGGTGCAGGCCATTACCTGCATACGATCTTCTGGACAATCATGAATCCTAAAGGTGGAGGTAAGCCTTCCGGTATGCTCGCAGAGCAAATTAAGCGGGATTTTGGCAGCTATGAAGCATTCAAGAATCAATTCACTGAAGCGGCCAACAAAGTGGAGGGCAGCGGCTGGACCATGCTGGTCTGGAGCCCGCGGGCGCACAGATTGGAAATTTTGCAGGCGGAAAAACACCAGAACTTATCCCAGTCCGACATCGTGCCTCTCCTGCCGCTTGATGTATGGGAACACGCCTACTATCTGAAACACCAGAATGAACGCAAAAAATATATCGAGGACTGGTGGAAAGTTGTATACTGGCCAGCTGTGGCGGAACGTTACGAAACTGCACGCAAGCTGTTATGGCCGCCTTATTAGGATTCTCGGGCTAGGCATAGCATCCGGGAGTACTCTGGAGCGCATTGAATCCATGGTGCTATATGTTGATGTAAAAAAAGAGATATCTCCAGCCGAATGACTGAAAGATATCTCTTTGAGTTTGAATACAACCTATTTACTTGCGGATAGAAGCTGCCTCAATCGCTTCATAAGCCCAATGTGTGGCAGGTACATCCGACCACTGTCCTGCCGCATTCGTTTCAGCTTGAAGACCAATCAGCTTATTCAGCATTGTAACAGCTTCAGCGCGGGTTATCGGCTGACTTGGACGGAACGTGCCATCCGTGTATCCGGTAACTACTCCCGCCGAACTTAATTGTTCTACTGCTTGTTGCGCCCAATGCTCGTTCACATCGGTAAATGCTGTCGGCGCAGTAGTCATCTGAGCAGATGTTAATAACGGCTGTAACACGACAGCCATTTCCGCGCGGGTAATCGCTTGATCCGGCTTAAAGCTGCCATCTGTATAGCCTTGAAAAGAACCGGATTGGGCTGCTGCTGATATAGCCGCCTGTGCCCAGTGGCTGGATGTAACATCTGTAAATTCATGACTTCCCTTAAGAGTAGATGTTCCCAGAATACGCGTGATTAATGTTGCCATTTCCGCACGAGTTACGTTACGCTCTGGTCGGAAACTGCTATCCGTGTACCCCTGAATATAAGGTTGTGCTTTCAAGGTGCTGTCTGTCCAGTCTTTGACCTTAACAATGGAGAATGTACTGAATTTGTTTACTTCAATCTCGACGCCTTGCTGATGATCACCGTTTAGGGTAACCTTTTTGCCGTGCACAAGCTCCTTCGTCCCATCACTATGCTCAATATATACACCTAGCTCCTCAGATTTCACACCTACAACCTGATTAGCATCCAAAGGCAATATGAGTGTAACAGGTCTGCTCTGGAGATTCGTTTCGATTGTCATTGGACGTCCGATGATCTGGATATCCGTTGTACCTACAGATTGGATGATCGATTCATTCGCCTGTGCTCTCGTTTGGATCTCTAAACGTTGGGTTTCCTTCTTCACCGGTACTAGACGGAAATAAATATTATCTGTGCGTCCGTTCAAGGAACTCGCCGGAATGATAATCTTCACATTAGGATTGGAAATAACCAGATCCACTCCTTGCTCAGCCAGCATTGCTGACGATTGTGGAGAGAGGTTCAGATCCCACTGCGATACTTCATCTTTTGCGTCTGGAATCAAGACAACCGCTGTGCGGGAGCCTGTCTGTTTCAATTGGTTGATAATGGTTTGCGTTCTACTCTGATCAAGAAGAAGTTCATCCTTAATCGTACCATCTGTTCCTCGAGTACGTTGAATCTCCAAGGAAGCGATCGTTGAAGATTGATCCCCATTCGCTACATCCACTTTGATTACTTCTTTCTGTGGAGCTTGTGGAGTTGTTGGCGTTACAGGAGTAGGAGTAATAACTCCCCCACCTCCCCCATTACCTGGCGTTTCTGGATTGGATGGAGTTATGTTAATCTTCACTGAATTAGAAATTCCATATTCGGATACGCCATCTTCATATACAGCTCTAACAGCGAATATATATTTTTCGCCTTCTCTAAGATCATTAATTTCCCAACTATTATTCAAAATATTAGAAGTAACAAGTACCCATTGTGAAGGATCTACTGGTGCTGACGAACCTTCGTACATATAGACCGAAGCTGATCCGTTCATGATTAGATCCCAAGTTAACGTAACCTTTTTCTCACCTTTTGTTGCCACTACATGCTGTGGTGCAGGAAAGTTCGGGTCTGGGTCTGGATCTGGATTAGATCCACCACCATTATTATTCTCCTCTTGCGGGATCACCACGTTAGATGCAACATAATCTGAATTTTCTTCATCGGAAGCATATGATCTAACTGCAAACACATAAGATTCACCATTCGTCAGCCCACCGATATGTCCATCGATGTAACTGTCCGTCACATTTGTCCACAGATCCGGATCCTTTGGTGCCTCCGTACCTTGGTACATATACACGCGATATTCTAATTCTGGCTCTGTAATCCATTCAATGGCAGCCTGACCATCACCAGGTGTAGCCACTACGTTTTGTGGAAGAGGCGTTGAGTTTGCAAGTGTTTCATATCCCCGACTTCCCATTTCCCAGAGCTGACCATTCGTATCTTCTACCGCCAGGAACATTCGGTACAAGGTGTTCTCTTCCAGTCCTGTAAACAAGAACGATCTTACTTCATTAGCTTCTAGATCAACATAAGATAGATTAGCTAAGGCATGTAATTTAGTATCTTCATCCGACTGCCACCCAATTTCTTCATCAAACAATTGATTGTCAAAATAAAATCTACCAGCTTCATTAAGCTTCACTATAACTTTAGATGTGGACTGAGTAATTGTTCCGCTTGTAGGATATGGATACAAATAATCTATTGTCCGATCAGGCAGAGGTGGAGTCGGCGCAGTCATAAGCTTGGATGAACGCAAGATCGGATACCCATCATTGATCCTGTTACGAGTTGTCCAAACTTCAGCGAAATCCCATCCGCTGTAATTGGATTGTTGTTTCATCTGTTCGGTAAGAACTCCCACTGCGTAGATCGAATTGCTCTGCTGGCTAGTATTACTTTTGTTCAAATCATAATAATTACTGGAGAAGCTTACTTCACCTTCTGGATCATCGAAAGAACCTATGAATGACCCTATGGTCTGCTCATCAATCGGTGAGGATGAATTATCAGGATCAGTGATATCCATAGACGCAGCTACATAATTATTTTGAATATCTATTTTTGCGGAGGCTGATTCATCATATTTTTTCACTTCACCAATCAGTCCGCCAATGGCTTCAGCAGAAAAATCATTATTCCCTGTAGCATGAGATCTCACTGAACCAACCACATAATTGTCTGCAATGGTATGGCTAAGTTCATAATTAAGTTGGCCAATCAAGCCGCCTACCTGGTAGTTACCCGTCACCTGTCCTGAAGCGTAGCTCTGATGAATGAAATTATCATTCGACTCTCCGATCAGTCCACCTATAACCTCATAACCATTCACTGTACCTTCAGCAGCATTTGCAATGATTGTGCCCTTATTACTTTCTCCAAAAAGTCCCCCGAGTGAGTCGCCCTCCTCACCTAAGGCAATTACCGCAACATTAGTGCTGTTATTTATATACTCACTTTCGTCCGATAAACCTGAAATACCGCCTACTCTCATATTCCCTTGTATATTTCCGCTGATATGCACGCCTTCAATGCGTGACTCTCTAATACCTCCTGCAAGCCCACCTACCATCGCATCACCTGTAAAGGATACATTATTTAATATAAGATTTTTAACCTCAGCACCTTGTAATCCGTAGAATAACCCCACAGAATTCTGACTTTCATCCGTCGTTTTCAAACCGGAGATTGAATAACCATTCCCATCGAACCTGCCTGTAAAAGGCATAAGCTCATCTTCTATCATGTCAGCAATTGGAGTCCAAGATCCTCCGTTCAAAAACGTGCTCATGGCTGCTTCAGAAATATCATTCTTCAGCTTGTAATTACCGTTTAAGTCTTCTCTTACGCAATAGAGCTCTTCAGGCGTACGAATGAGCTTCCATTCAACATCATCAGAATCCGTTTCCGTTATTTCATAGCAACTCTTGGCCTGAACGACGCCTAGTTGAAATACAACTGGCACCATACCGAAGACCATAAGGAACGATAATATCACGACCCCTATTCGTCTCAGGAGCCTGACGCGCTTCTGGTGATCCTTTTTTCGCATGTTCGAATCTTCCCTTCTCTTTCTGTTGTAGGAAGATTATACCTATCAGCTCTGAACGGATTCTGAACATTTATCGGCATTTTTCGTGAAAATATGCCTTTTCTCGCGTTTTCGCAAAACCACTTTCAAATGAACATATTTCTTTCCGTGCAATTATTGTTCAGCGAGGCACGCCTGAATCGAATAATCCAAATGCAGATACAAAAAAAGCAAGCCTCTATACTAGAGACTTACTTATCATTTGAGAACCACTGTGCAGAGCGTTTACCTTAAGACGCGCAGCCCTCACAGGCAACATAGTTGTCGCCAACCTGTTTGCTAATTGCGATCAGATCGCCCAGCTTGATATCTTCTTCACCTGTAAATTCAAGATCAGCGATACGTGCAACGATCAGGGCAGCTGCTTCTTCCTTGCTTGTAGCCATTTGGCTGAATTCAGACTTTTCGCCTGTTGAAATGACCTCATATAAGTACGTATATCTTAAAGTTTCCATGTAGGCACTCTCCTTCCGAAATCAAATCATATCATCTCTATTACCCAATTCCAAGTCCAAGCTTGTGAGCCTAATCGTAACGCAGTTTCATCTGCTCAGCCGTCCGTATGACGGCTTCCCGATCCACGGTCAACACACGGCTCGTCTCCGCTTGGGTAAAACGCTGACGCAGTGTACGTACCAGCGAGGCTGTATACGCCGCGGCAGAAGGGACACCTGCCAGTTCCTGCAAACTCGCCATCGTTCCGGGTCGAACATCCGGATACCCTTCGCTGGCACCGTCTGCTGCGTCCTGATAGAACTTACGCACGTCTGCTGCCAGTTGGTCCCCTTGTCCTTCCACGATGATAAAGGCCGTAATGATATAAGCCTTAGCCTGCCTGCGCTGGGCAATACCACAGAATTTCAGTCCACCCACGCTGACATCATAATCGCCAGGACAGAAGGCGCCTTCAATCTCCCCCGTGCGTGCCTGACTCGACCACGGTGTTAGCGATTCAGCAATCAGTGAGGCCATCTCCCGAAAATCATCGTGTATATTGATGGCTCGTCCAGGGTTGGGCAAAATTAAAGAAACGTTAACCACCCCTGGATTCAAGGGAACTGCTGCACCACCGGATGGACGAACGCAGACCGCTGTTCCCTGGCTTCTAATGCGTTCCATCGCTTCTACCGCCTGTGGCAGCCTCCGATCCCGCAGCCCTGCTACAAAGGCATCTGGATGCCGCCATATATGAGCAACGGGCAACTGACCCTCTCCCACCCGGCGGCACATGACTTCTTCCCAAGCAAATGCTTCAAGCACACTGCTCCCGTGCCGCAGCAGCGGTGTCTCCCAAATCTGTAGACGCAATGAATGATCCAGCTGCATCTGCTGCTTTATTCCCGGGGATCCGGGTTGATCTGAATTGGACGGTACACTCATATAAGATAGCCTCCGACTAAACTAATCTGGATGAATTGAAATAATTACGTGATCCTTATGTATCCCCATGAATGCAAAAGTAATATATAAATAAGCCGGTTCCCCAGGGAACACGGCTTATTTATGAAAGCTTCCATTGGCACAAGCATCTATACTGCCATTTCAGATCCAGCAAATTGCCGAATGGAAACAACATGATGGTGCCAAAGGATTCAATGCTTCTGGCTTGTCCATCGAGTGGAATGAGCCGATCTTAATCTTTCATCAGAGACAGGAACTCGGCACGCTGTGCCGGATTGTCACGGAAAGAACCACGTACCGCAGATGTAACCGTCTTACTGCCCGGCTTCTTCACGCCGCGGGAACACATGCACAAGTGCTCGCCTTCCACGACAACCATGACACCGTTCGGCTCTACCGCTTCAGTCAGAATATCGGCAATCTGTGAGGTAATGCGCTCCTGAACCTGCAGGCGGCGGGTAACTGCCTCCACCAGACGGGCCATTTTGCTCAATCCCACAATCTTGCCACTCGGTACATAACCAATGTGCACCTTGCCGAAGAAAGGCGCCATATGGTGTTCACATTGGCTGTAATAGACAATGTCCTTCACAATGACCAGTTCTTCATGATTCTCGTCAAACGTCACTCCAAGTACATCGCGCGGGTCCACTTCATACCCGCCAAAAATCTCTTCATACATCCGGGTTACGCGTGCAGGCGTTTCAAGCAGCCCTTCCCGCGTACTATCCTCACCGATCAATTGCAAGATCTGTTCAATGTGATACTCGATCTTCTCCCGATTGTCGGATACTTTTGAATTCAAATAATCTTTAACGCCAGCCACTGCCGAACGCCTCCTTTCGAACCACATACTCTAAGCAGTCATTCGCTCCAGCATTTTGCAAAATGCTCGCTCACTGCTATTATTTTCGGCGGCCCGAGTTTTTACGCGCAGGATGTTGTTGCGGCTGAGGCATCTTCGCACCAGGCTGCTGGTTCTTCATCATCTGCTGAGCGCGCTGCATTTGCTTGCCATTCAGGTTATACCCCATTTGCTTCGCCATCTTCTGGAGCATGTCGGGATCGCTTTGCATTTTCTCAAGCTGTTTCCGCAAGTAGTATACCCCAATGAAAAATCCTCCGACCAGACCAACAATCAATGTAATAATCGGTATTGCTATTTCCATCTCTTAGACACCTCTGTATGCAATCTAAAAAGCCTGATGATCCGTGTCAGCACATGATGTTAAACGCTCACGATGCAAACATGACACGCACCGGATTTCCTGAAAGTTATCATAGCATTTCCGCACGCCTTGAGCAAACGGATTTTCCAGCTATCTACTGAATTTAACATCCAGAAAACAGATCGAAAACATTCAGTAAATCTCTCAGGAGACATCCGTATACGTTACATCAACACCGCCTCTATGAAAACGGTTGTATGTTGAGCCAGATCCACTTCGATCACATCCAGATCATAACGTGTACTGCCACGTGCTACCCGAATGACCGGCCTGCCGGGCAAACCCCGATGCTGACGTACAATGACTCCGGTCTCTCTGGTAGACAATCGAACTGCTGTTCCATTCGGATAAACGGATACACTCCGGTTGAATTCGATCAGAATGTCACGATCCAGCTTCGTGCCTGACATCGCCATCATCTCTTCACAGGCTTCATGTGGCAGCAACCTTCGACCCGACAGGCCATTGATCAGATTATCATACGTGTTAGCTGCACTGACGATTCTGGCGAACAGATGAATGTCTTTTCCCTTGATCCCTCTCGGCAGTCCCGTACCATCCACATGCTCATGATGCTGCAGAGCCGTATGTGCCACAAGCAGATTGAACTCCCGTTTGGACTTGATCAACTCAAACCCTCTCCACGTGTGATGCAGGGAGGAATTCGCTGCTGAACCGCTGCCGGGCGGCTCCCCCACTTTGCCGATGTCATGTAATAGGGCTCCGACGGCCAGATCCTTGAGCTGCACATAGTTAAGCCCCAGATTCAGACCAATGACAGAAGACAGCAAACATACATTCATGGCGTGAACATACTGTGCGTTATCTTTGGTCCGAATATCTGTGAGCTGGACAAGCAGTTCACGCCCATTCAGAACATCGTTCAACAATTTATCTATGCTGATGGCGACCTTCTTCGGGCTCCAGTCCTTCCCGGAACGAATAGAATCGAGTGTAACACTCATTTCATTAATTACTGCCTTTTTCGTGGCTTCATCCAGAATGTCTTCTGTATCCACATCTTTATACGCTTCATCCTGGATGTACAGCATGGTCACGCCAATACGCTTCAGCGTATTGACCATAAATACGGTGAGCTGGACTCCGGCAGACAGCAATACCGTGCCATTGCCGGAATATATGGTTTTCCCCAGAAGCTCCCCCGCCTCCACACTCTCCACGTTAACATACTTCATGAACGTCCCCCGCTCTTACGCTTGCTGTTCCAATGTGAGCAATTGCTCTTTGGTTTGCAGCCCGCCTACATAACCCACCAGGGTTCCGTCTTTACCGCTGATGCGGTGACAGGGAATAATAATCGGAATCGGATTTTTACTAATGGCATCCAGAACTGCTCGAACAGCTTTGGGTCTGCCGATGATTTCCGCAACCTGTTGGTGTGTTGAGGCCTCTCCATAAGATATATCGGACAGAACTTGCCATACTTGTAGCTGGAATGGTGTTCCAAACAAATCGAGCTTCAGTTCAAACGCTTTTCGTTCTCCTGCAAAATACTGCTTCAACTGCTGTGCAGCTTCACTCAGCTTCTCTTCATTTTTCTCATATCGATATTCGCCAATCCATGTACGGGCCCATTGTTGCAGATGCGCCTCGCGCACATGGAATGCACCGAAATCAATGTGACACAGGCCCTTATCCGTGGCACAGAGCGTTAGTGTGCCGATCGGTGTCAGCACCTCATCGTAATATACCGGCGTACCATGAAGACCTGTTACGGCTGATGGTTTCCATGCTGCAGCTTCCGGTTTGGCAGGCTCTGTCGTCTGCCCACTTTCCTGTTCGGGTGCCTTATTCTGTTCCTTCTGATCCTCAGGCTTATCGTTGCTCTTTAGCTCTGCCTGAGGCTTATCGGGTAAGGTCTCGGACGAACTCAGTCGTTCCTTGGCCTTCTGCAGCATGCTTAGCACGTTCCCATCTTGTTCGTTAGCGGCAGCTTCCCCAATGGCTCTCATTGCGTCTTCTCCTCCAATTCTGCTCAGCGCCCAAGCTGCAGTTCCCCGCAGCTCGGGACGCGGATCACGCTTCAGTACCTCCGTTAGTTTCGGTACAGCGGTTTTGTCTTTGAAATTGCCGAGGGCAATTACGGCGTTGCGCTGGATTGGCTTCTTGCCCCGCCAAGCGGCGGAGCTTTGGCCAAATCGCTCTTTGAATTCACGGTTACCGATGTCAAGCAGCGGTATCAGCAAAGGTTTTACTATCTCCGGATCGGGATGGAACTCAGGATGGTGGTCCCAGTTTTTACCCCGATTCTTCGGACAGACAATCTGACAGGTATCACAACCGTACAGACGGTTGCCAATTTTCAGCATAAACTCTTCATCCACGAAGCCTTTCGTCTGGGTCACAAATGAAATGCAGCGCTGTGCATTCAGTTGTCCCGGCCCCACTAATGCTCCTGTTGGACAGGCATCAATACACTTCGTACATTCACCACAATCCTCGGTCACCGGGTTATCTGGCTGAAACGGAATATTCGTGACCAGTTCGCCGAGAAAGATCCATGAACCGAATTTGGGCGATATAATGGCACAGTTCTTGGCACTGAATCCTATCCCCGCACGCTGGGAAACAGCACGGTCCACCAACGCCCCCGTGTCTACCATACTCTCAATCATGGCTTCAGGTACGCGCTCACGTATAAAGTTAACCAGCTTGTCCATCGCTGCACGCAGGACTTGGTGATAATCCTGCCCCCAGGCGGAACGAGCCAGAATACCACGGTATGCACCGGGCTCCGACTTTGGCGGATTGACCATCTTCGATGGATAAGCCACGGCAATGGCAATGAGCGAAGCAGGCTCTCCATCTTTTAGTTCGGGACGCACCCTTTTCTCAATATCAGGCTCCTCAAATCCGGACTCGAATCCTTTCGCCCGATGTTGCTCCAGAATGGATTTCAAGGTCACGAATGGTTCTGCCGAAGCGAATCCTATATCATCAATACCCATCTCGGGAGCAGCTGCCTTAATCTCTTGTTTTAACTTCTCCCATACAGCTGCTGCCTTTGCTGCTCCGGTCTGTACACTCGTCATATCTATTCCCTCTCTTCTTCCACGCTAATTCCGTAAATAGTGAACGCCCGCCTCAGGTGGGAGGACAGGCGCTGATTTCGATATACAAGTCGGACATACCGGAGCTAGAAAGAAACCGAGTCTATATCGTTTAACGCAAAATGCAGCGTGAAGTTGTTGTCCTTGTCCTGCTAACATTTTACAGTTTTTTAATTTCCGAGAACGGCCAAAAAATAAACTCCGCCCTGCCTACAATTTCACTGGATGTAATGCTGCCAAACACACGGCTATCCTTGCTCTTGCCTTCATGACGGTTATCTCCCATCACAAAGTAATGATCCGCTTCCAGCGTAATCGGTCCAAAATCAGGGTCCTGAACCTCCGTATCCGTGTACGTTTCCGCTTGCTGCTCCCCATTCACGAACAGATGATGATCCCGTACTTCAACCGTATCACCGGGAAGTCCGACAATCCGTTTGACCAGAAAATCTTTTTTCTCCACACCTTCGCTTGGATCACGAAGTACAATAACATCCGATCGGGACGGTGTCCCAAAGTCGTATACAATTTTATTCACAAACAAACGGTCCTGCTCAACCAGCGTGGGCTGCATCGATTGACCTTTGACCATCGAAAGATTAAATACAAACAGGTTCAACAGCATCATGATTACAAAAGCAATCACTATCGTTTTCACCCAGTCCCAAAGCTCTGCACCCCAGGATTTTCCCGGTTGATCAGGCACTCCCGGACTGTTTCGTTCCTTGGAAGCCACATGCTCCGTTGAAAGATTGTTGGAGTTCAAAAAGACACCTCATTTACAAAATTGTAAAGAAAAACGTCGATCGACATACTTTCAAGGATGACAGACCGTGTATAGTGAACGTTTTTCTTGAAATATTAAGAAGCTGGCTTTCCGTGCATATATGTTCTGATATTACCAAAATCGAGTGATCATAATCCTTTAATTCTACTTCATTTGCAAGGGTGAAACAATTGGTTATGAGCACCAACACAACTTGAAGGGTGAATAACAACGGGATTAAAACAGTTAAACCAGGGATTAAGTTAAATGAAATGGCGTTCAGAAGTGGCGAAAAAAGGGGAATAATCGGTGAATAGCACCCATATAAATAGAAAGGCATATCCCTCACGTTGTTACACGCTGAAAGATACGCCTAATATAAAATGAAAATCTGTTTATATTTCTTTTTAACCATGCAAACTAAGCTTTGGACAAGATACTAAGTTTCTGGAAAGCGCTCATAATCTGATTGGCACCGTAACCCATTGCTTCATAAAGAGGCATGGCCACTTTGTTGTGCTCATCACCCGCCACCCATATTTGACTGACTTTACGCTGCTGGAACCTTTGTTCCATGGCCTCGACAAGTTTTTTGCCGACTCCGCGGCGACGATAGTCTGGATGGACCGCAATACGATAGATGCATCCCTGGTTGTGGTCAATCGTACCAATCAAAGCGCCGACGAGGTCTCCCTCTTCTTCCGCAACCATGATCAGGTCAGAATCCCATGACAATTGACGGGCAAACGGGCCCATCGTGTTCTCATAACACTCTTCCGATAGTGCAACCTGGAGAAGCTCTGTCATCTGGCTTGCATCACTCAACTGAAAGGAACGAACGTGCATGTCTTAAATCTCCCTTTTCGTTAGCTTAGATGAGGTTTTACAAAAAGGGGCTCCCCTTTTTACCAAAAACCCAATGTTCATATAATGACAAAAAACGAGAAAATACCGCTTCTTCGTCAATTAAACCATACTTTACGCCATAAAACACGCATTTTCTTTTGAAAGCGCTTAATTGTAACCGTTTACATCCGAACATTAAACTTTTCGTCTATTTAAACACCTAAAATCACATAAATAGTTTCATAATGGGTAAAATATGTTTGTTATCTCTGACCCATGAATGGATTAACATCTGGGGGGACTTAATAAACAAAAATGTTGCTTAATTAGCCCGAATGCGGTTTAATATTAGTGACAAGGGTATTATTACATAGGTACCTGGGCAATTTGCATAAATCCTGTGAGCGACTTTCACTCAGCAAGATATAGATCGAAGTAAACCTATTCGTCTAGAACTTGTCCCGGAAGCGATTCGAATTGAATTATGCAAAATGCTGACCTACAAAAATTCAAAAATCTCAGGAGGTATTTCACTATGACTTTTCAATTACCAGCACTTCCTTACGCTAACGACGCACTGGAACCACATATCGATGCGCAAACGATGGAAATCCACCACGATCGCCATCACAATACTTACGTAACGAACCTGAACGCAGCTCTGGAAAGCGCTCCTGAACTGCAAGGTAAAAGCTTGGAAGATCTGATTGCTAACCTCGACAGCGTACCTGAAGGTATCCGCACAGCGGTTCGCAACAATGGTGGCGGACATGCTAACCACAGCCTGTTCTGGGAAATCATCGGACCTAACGGCGGCGGCGCACCTACTGGCGACATCGCAGCAGCAATCGATAGCGAACTGGGTGGCTTTGACAAATTCAAAGAAGATTTTGCAAAAGCAGCTACAACTCGTTTCGGTTCCGGTTGGGCTTGGCTCGTAGTTGGTAAAGATGGCAAATTGTCCATCACTAGCACACCTAACCAAGACAGCCCTCTCTTCGAAGGTCTGACTCCGGTTCTGGGTCTGGATGTATGGGAGCACGCTTACTACCTGAAATATCAAAACAAACGCCCTGACTACATCGGTGCTTTCTGGAATGTAATCAACTGGGACGAAGTAAACAAACGTTACGCTGCAGCGAAATAAGACTGCTGGCATGCAACAGTTAACATAAAAGAGAGCCTGATTCGGTCATCGTGACCGTGATCAGGCTCTCTTTTTGCTATAGTTATAGTTAATGGGTGTTTTGTTTCTAACGAATCAAGGACACGCTATTGATCCATATTTCATCGTATCGCAAACCTAATGAATCTCAGAGTAGCTATTTCCCCAAATACGGGCTTTGATACGCACTTTTGGATTGATTTGGCTATGATAACGTCACTCAGGTTCGTTAGAATTTAACAATTGTGGTTTATCCACATGATAAAACTTCTGGAGTTCGTTAGCTCCCCATTTAATCATTCACTTGATTATACGCACCGGCAAAATAACTGCTGATCAGCTTCAGGAATATGTTCGGGAATGCCATCTTGTCCATATCTTCCGGACCAATCCAGCGATAAGTCAGGCCATCGCCTTTACCTATCAGTGTCAGCGTGCTCAGCGCCTGGTCACTAACGTCAGATGGTGCGAGCAGCTCTCCATCGTTAAGCGATGTTGAGATGTTCTGTGCATGAGGAGTGCCCAGCTCCGATGAATGCGATGTGGCTGACTCAGGTGACACAGCTGATGATGCGGCTGTGCCCTCCCTTGTTGCCGCCTGTGCATCGTAGGCGGCTCTGGCTTCCGCAGCGATCAGCGGAAGCTCGTTACTCTGGTCCTGCTCGGTACACTTGTACACCTGCAGGCTCCAGACAATGTGGCTGAACACATGCTCCGCATGGGTAGCCAGCCCTTCCGGGCGGGCAGCGAAGCCTTCCGCCCACAGACTGCCGGCCAGCAAAGCCATGGCCGGCTCATCTGCCAGCGGCCCCGCCGCCTTGCCGGCTGCGGCGGGCGCCGCCAGCACATGCGGCAGCTCCCACATACGGGCCAATAGGCCCGTCGCTGGGCGCTGGCGCACAAGCACACGGCCGCGATGAGCACCGCGGCCCTCCACAATGGCGACCAGCCGCTGCTCAGGGCGCGGCGGCTTCGCCTTGGTCTTGACCGGCAGCGTAAGCTCTCGTCCGGCGATGCGGCCGGAACATCGCTCCATGACCGGGCAAGTTAGGCAGTGCGGCGCTTTGGGCGTGCACACCAGCGCGCCAAGCTCCATCAGCGCCTGATTGAAATCACGCGCACGCCCTTCCGGAATGAGCTCTCCTGCGAGCTCTTCCATCAACACCCGGGTGCTGCCCTTCATAATGTCCTCATCAATGAGGAAGTATCGGGACAGGACCCGCATCACATTGCCATCCACCGCTGGCTGCGGCTGGTTGAAGGCAATGCTGAGAATGGCCCCGGCTGTATACGGGCCCACCCCTTTTAACGCAAAGACTGCCTGCTTGTCCTGCGGCATCTCCCCACCGTGCAGCTCCATGACTTGTCTGGCTGCTGCCTGAAGATTGCGGGCACGCGAATAATATCCGAGTCCCTCCCAATTTTTCAAGACCTCTTCTTCCGGTGCTTCAGCCAGAGCCTGTACAGTCGGAAAATTCCCAATAAAACGGTTGAAATACGGGATCACCGTATCCACCCGAGTCTGTTGCAGCATAATTTCCGATACCCACGTGAAATAAGGATTGTTGTGGCGACGCCACGGCAAATCCCGTCTGTTGACCATATACCAATCCAGCAAATTCACGCTGAAATGTAGTTTCTGTTCCAATAAACCCATATTCCCGTCCTCTCCTGTTACCATGCTTACATTCTTCACACGTTCTCCCACATTGTTACTGTTCAGATTCAGGCAATGTCTTCCCCATCTGCTCTACAATAGCAAAGGCCGCAGCCAGCTCCGTCTGGTGCGTAATACTCAAATGAATATCATACTGCTTGCCGTATGGCAATTGCAGTCGTTCCCATGCTTCATCAGACAGTGTGGCAACGGGACGTCCTTTCGCATCAGGCAGCACTTCAATGTCGGTAAAACTCATCATGCTCCCAATGCCGCTGCCAAATGCCTTGGATACCGCTTCCTTTGCTGCGAATCGGCCGGATACAAACTCTACCATCCGTTTTCCCCGATGATCCGCAATCTCCCGCTCTGCATGCGTCAAAATCCGCTTCATAAACGCTTCGGCATGTTGACCTGACAACAGCCTGCGCATACGCCCAATCTCCAGTATGTCGTTTCCAATGCCATATATCATCAACGCTTCACCCGCTTAACCTTTTATGCTGTTAACGATCTCCATTCGGTCATCTGATCCGTATCTTATCCGAACACGTATTCTATTGTAGCAGGAGGCGCGCACGGATGCGAGTACCTTCGTCCACATTACCATTTATGTTAAAATATGAATCAGGAATAGATGAAACTTTAGGAGGAATAGATATGTCTACAGCATTTGAACTGCCTGCTGGCGGAGATGCCGTCATTCGCGGAAATATATTCACCGCACGGCGACCCGCCCAAGGAATCATTATCCTGGCTCACGGTTACAAAGGCTTCAAAGACTGGGGCATGTTCCCCTACGCTGCATCGCAGCTAAGCGAGAACTATCACGTCCTGACCTTCAATTTCTCTCACAACGGAGTTGGAGAAGATCTGGAGCAATTTTCTGAACTTGAAAAGTTTGCAGTCAATACGTACAGCCGGGAGCTTGCCGACTTGGCAACACTGCTTGATTATGTGTCCACACAGCGTGAACTTAACGAACTGCCGGTATTTCTACTTGGACATAGCCGAGGTGCAGGCGTAAGCCTCGTGTACGCGCTGGATCACCCCGAACAGATTGCAGGCGTACTCTCCTGGAACGGTGTAACGAACCTGGATCTCTTTACCCCGGAGCAAAAAGAAGAAATGCGCACACAGGGCCGCAGCCATGTCACGAACGGGCGAACCGGTCAGCAGATGCCTCTGGACATGTCCATTCTGGAAGACCTGGACAAGCATAAGGAGCGTTACGCCATCATTGATCGCTTGGCTTCTTCCCCTCTGCGTGTGGCACTTATTCAAGGAACAGAGGATGGCACACGGCTGCGTGACGGCTCGGCCGCACTGGTCCAAGCTCGCCCGGATATCCCGTGGCACCAGATCCCCGGGGGAAATCATACTTTTAACACTGTGCATCCATTCAAAGAATCGACACCGCAGCTTGAGCAGGCGATCGCCGAAACACTTCGCCAGATTGAAATATGGACTATCTAGTCCTGCATAACAAAAAGAGTCGCTGCCTTATGCAGTGACTCTTTGCTGTTCAGATGCTTGCATTGCCCATATCATAGCATGCTTGCAAACCATATTAGATGCCAGGAATGGCATTGCGTTTGTGATGGGTACGCGTGTAGAATGCTTCCAGACGTTCCTGTGCAGCTGGATCAATCTGTTTGCCTTCCAGATAGTCACTGTTCGCTTCATACGAAATGCCCAGTTCATCTTCATCGGTCTGGCCTTCCCAGAGTCCTGCTGATGGGGCCTTGTCCAAAATGGCCTGTGGCACGTTCAAATACGCAGCCAGCTGACGCACTTGACGTTTGTTCAGGCTGCTCAGTGGTGTAATATCCACGGCGCCGTCACCCCATTTGGTGTAAAAGCCCGTGATGGCTTCAGAGGCATGGTCAGTTCCGACAACCAGCAGGTTTTCCTCAAAGGACAGAGCATATTGCATCACCATACGGGTTCTCGCTTTCACGTTCCCTTTGCCTTGGTGAGTCATATGACGCGGGCTGCCCATGGATTTGAATCCTTGCTCCACTTCCAGTGCGATCTCGTTAACTGCATCTTCGATGTTGGTTTCTACTACATGCTTCAGGTCATAGGCTTTTGCCACAGCATAGCTGTGGTCAATGTCCGATTGTTCACCGTAAGGTTGGAATACACCCAGCGTTTTGTATTCCTTATTCTCTTCTGCTGTAAGCTCATCCGTTGCTTTTTTGCAAAGCGCCGTAGCTACAGCACTGTCAATCCCGCCACTGATTGCAATTAGCAATCCTTTGGAATTGGCATTTTTCACATAGGTTTTGAGAAAGTCAACGCGCTTGCGCACTTCCTCTTCTTCATTAATACTTGGTTTAACCTTCAATTCAGCGATGATCTGTTGTTGCAAACTCATCGTACACACACCCCGTTTCTAAATTAATGAAATTTGATGTCCACTTTGAAAGGTCCGAATGGTTCAATAACCAAAATGAAACGCCCCGGCATCGGTCATCCGAAGGGCGGGGCGCACTTTGAGCTAATTAACGGCAGAAACGGTCAAACGCACTTGTGAGCTCAGCCGCAATTTCCTCCGCAGAACGGTCTTCCACTTGATGACGCTCAATAAAGTGAACGAGTTCTCCGTCTTTCATCAGAGCGATGGAAGGTGAGGATGGAGGATACGGTGCAAAGTATTCACGAGCTTTCGCTGTAGCTTCTTTGTCCTGACCGGCAAATACCGTGTACAGGTGGTCTGGTGTAATATCATGCTGGAGTGCTTGGGATACACCTGGGCGGCATTGACCTGCGGCACATCCGCAAACCGAGTTAATGACAACCAGAGCGGTACCTTTGGCATCCGGCAAACTTGCTTCAACTTCTTCTGGAGTACGCAGCTCCTGAATTCCCAAACGAGTCAGATCATCCCGCATCGGTTGAACCATATCTTTCATGTATTGATCAAATGACATAGACATTCGGTTTCACTCCTTAAACATGTAAGTTCTATTATTTCAAAAATTAAATGCTTTTGTGCTATTCCTATTATACATCCCTAATCAATGAAAGCAAGGTTCAAACACCGCCTGCGGAAAGGCTTCTCCTTCAATATTATGTCTCATTCCTTGGCAAAACATGCTTGAAGTTCAGCGTTGAAATGCAACTTTGAACGTTGTACCCTGGCCTTCCTCCGATTCGATGGTGATGGTTCCGTTATGTCGTTCGACAATGCTCAGACACATGGATAATCCCAATCCGGTTCCTTTGGCCTTAGTCGTAAAAAAAGGTTCGAACAGCTTCTCCTGCTTCACTCTAGGAATGCCTGGGCCTGTATCTCGCACACACAGCTCTACAGTGTCATCCACCAACCGGGTCTCAAGTGTAAGTACCCCTTTTTCATTCATGGCTTCCATCCCGTTACGAGCCAGATTAAGCACCACTTGTTTGATTTCCTTTGAATTCAGATGCAGCTTCGGCACATTGTGATCCAGCATAAATTCAATACTCTGACCTCGCAAATTCGCATCCGCCCATAACAAAGGACTTAGTTCATGGATGATATCATGCAGCTGGGATTCTTCTTTCTCAGCAATTCGATTCTGAGCCAATGACAGAAAATCATTAATAATGCTATTCGCCCGGTCAAGCTCCTCCAGAACGATCCGGTAATAGTGATCCAGGGACTCCGGACTCTTTTCCTGCATTAATTGAAGAAACCCACGCACAACCGCCATCGGATTCCGTACTTCATGGGTAATACTTGCAGCCATCTGGCCGACAAGACTGAGGCGATCCACATTATCCAGCTCGCTTCGCAGCATTTCTAGTTCAGTGATATCCTGAATGATCAACATGGCTCCGATAGCCTCTCTTGGCAGTTCTGCTGAGTACGCGTAGATGGGAACGGTCCGGGATTGGAATACGTTTGAACCGTAACGCACCGTCAGTCCACTCACTTCTCCATGAACAATGGCTTTACGTATACTGCTCTCCATCTTGTCTGCCTGGGCTTGTTCAACAAACTGACTTGCAGGTTGCCCAATCAAATCCGGTGTGGTTGTACAAGGCAGTTGATCCCGCGCCGTTTGCTCCATCGTATCATTGACGAACTGCACAGTCCCTTCCTTATCTACGGTTGCGATGGATAAAGGAACGGCATTCAGAATTTGGTTAAGCTTTTCCGTTTCGGCTATGTATCTATGATGAACTTCGGACAAATGTTGCTCAAGCCCCCGGTGATGCTGCATCTGTTCAATCCAGAGCATACTAAGACTTCCGGCAAGGACTGCACCGATCGTATATCCAAAAGCTATCAATCCCCACTGTACTATTGAGAAGGTTGGTTGGCTTTCCATGGATGGAATATACAGTATACTGGCAACAACCAGCTCTGCCGTTATTAAGGCGATAACTGTTCCTATTTTGCGTGAACGTGTATAATGCTTGAATCGTTTGGCTGACAACCATACAATAGGATAGAGAAGGATGCCTGTTTGAAGTAGAAATCCGTACAGATTATAGGGATGCGCAAACAGAAAATAGAAGACTATCTGGAGAAGAGACAGCGTTAGACCAATGCGAGGCCTGCAATACAATATGACTAGCGTCAGGGGCACAATGCCCAAGGAGATGGGAACTGACACCGGACTCCCATAGTGGGCAAAAAGCAGACATAGCAACATGCTCACCACACTGGTTGCGGCAAAACTGGTCTGTACCATCCTATGATATCCTGCCTTGGCGACCGCTTGCTTGGACAGCCCCAAGTGCAATAATGGAATCAGGAATACCGCAGCTCCTGCAAGCAGTATTTGTAAAAGAATGTCCTTCAACGCAACCACAATGCCATCTCCCTCCTCTGCCTGCACATTCCCTCATGTATTTCTGATTAAAACATAGGCGACAGTATATTACAATATATCCCTTAAGACTGCATAAAAGAACTGCTAATACATTTGTATTGTTTCATAATCAGGCAAGAGTAGACAGCTTTTTCGGAAAACAGACAAAATCAATGAAAAAAGAGGGTAAAAACGCATGTATGATGTCATTGTAATTGGTGGTGGATCTGCGGGCCTCATGGCCTGTGTTGCTGCTGCCGAGCATGGAGCCTCGGTGCTTCTGCTGGATAAAGGAGATCAACTCGGCCGCAAACTCGGGATCTCTGGCGGCGGTCGCTGCAATGTGACCAATGCCAAAGAAACGGATGAACTGATCCGGCATATTCCGGGCAATGGACGCTTTTTATATAGTTCATTTCAGAATCTGGACAATCAGGGAATTATGCGTTTTTTTGAAAATCTCGGTATTGCCCTGAAAGAGGAGGATAACGGGAGAATGTTCCCGGTAACCGATAAAGCCAAAACGGTCGTTGATGCGTTGGTAGGCAAAATCGTTTCCCTTGGGGTAGAGATTCGCACCAAACAGCCGGTTAAGGAATTAATTCAGAACGGTCAACACGTGCAGGGCGTGAAGCTGGCTTCTGGCACAACGGTACTTGCACGCTCTGTTATTATCGCTACCGGAGGCAAATCAGTCCCCCAAACCGGATCAACCGGGGATGGCTATCCTTGGGCTGAAGCGGCTGGACATACGATTACAGAGCTGTATCCGACGGAAGTGCCGATTGTGTCTGGTGAGAGCTGGATTCAATCCAAAGAACTACAGGGCTTGTCCCTGCGCGATGTTGGATTATCTGTTCTAGATGCCAAAGGAAAATCGGTCATCTCTCATCGCGGAGATATGATCTTCACCCATTTCGGCGTATCAGGACCGATCGCGCTTCGTTGCAGCCAGTTCATTCGCAAGGTGCAAATGAAATCGGGGAACCCCCAGGTCACGATGAGTATTGATCTGTTCCCGGATTTGTCCCCCGGTGCTCTGGAAGCTCAGGTTCAGCAGGTGCTGGAGCAGGAATCCCGCAAGGCCGTCAAAAATATTCTCAAAACATGGGTTCCTGAGCGCATGATTCCATTGATGATGAAGCGTGCAGAGATCAGCGAAGACCTCACGTTCCACCATTTCCCCAAAGGCATGTTAAATACATTAGTGGGGTTAATGAAGGATTTTACCTTCCGCGTTGACGGAACTCGTTCTCTCAAAGAAGCCTTTGTTACTGGCGGGGGAATCCACTTAAAGGAGATTTACCCAAAAACTATGGAATCCAAGCTGCTGCCGGGACTATTCTTTTGCGGAGAAGTTTTGGATATTCATGGCTATACGGGTGGCTATAATATTACAGCTGCCTTCTCTACGGGGTACACGGCTGGTATGCATGCTGCAGAGTATAAAAACGCTCGCTAATGACCTGAACATATGATGTTCATGGACAGATTCACGTTCCACATCACGCAAGGTTATTAAGACCATGAAAAAACCTCGACATCCCGCTCTCTGTGGGGTATCGAGGTTTTTTGTGATGTATGCCATTTCAGAATCACTGCTACCTACATGGCAAGCAGCATCGTTGACCATGTTATATTTACGCCTTCACACTGCCCGAGAAACCATCGACCGAGTCATCGAATGTCGGATCTTCATCCCGGTTAGACATCTCCTGTTCGGGATTGCTCCCTTGGCCACCGCTCGCATAACCTGCATTCCAATCCTCATTCACAAGATGAGCCGGAATGGATATATTCTGAAACTGATCCAATCCATCCGTTTCGGAAAGAAACACCGCACTTCCACCGTGTGACTGTACGATCTCCACAGCAGACTGCGTATCCTGGCGATCTGTAGGAACGTATAACTCAAGCGGGCCTGACTGGTATGGCTTATACCCCAGTTCCTCCAGTGTGGCCTGCGCCGCCAGCAGCGCTGCATTGTCTGCGAAATGCACTTGAAGTTCACTATCATCCATCATGATTTTTTTCCTCCTTGCGAGAGCTGATCCCTTACTTTCAAAATGGTAAGATCCGTCTCCTATAGCATGGTCAGTTAATTCATCTGATATGCTACTGTGCAAGGAAGAATATCAACTAACCGGATCGAATGTAACGAATCCAGCCTGTTATAGACAGGACGAACAGCCCGAATGCCACGACAGCGGCAGCCGTCACGATCCCTTCCAGCCAGCCTAGCCAGGCTGCTCCCAGTGAAAATCCTATTAAAATCCCCAGCGGAACGAATAACATTCGTACCATGGTCAGACCTGCGCGATTTAACGCCTCCGAATCGTAGGATACGAGCTGAACATACTCCGAGGTTGCAAATACCTCCCAGGAGCGATAAAAGAGTACGCTCAACATGATAACTAATAAGCCACATACGATTACATTGACCGGAAAAGGTGGCAAAGCAACGGCAGCGATCGAAAGGCCGCCAAGCTGCAAGTACAATTTCATCGTCGAGGAGTTACGGAAAAATGCTTTGAATGCCGTCTCAGCTGTCCGATTAGAGATCGTTCGATGACGCAGCATTTTGCGCTGCTTGCGGAATATGATCGTGCGGGTGAGTGGCGCTTTCGGCTTGGTCACAGATCGACTCAGTAAAAGGGCGGTAAACTTTAGCCGTTCTCGTAAATCTTCACGCACATCACCCTCAAAGGTTCCCTTCATCTCTAGCCTCATTCGGCCAACCATAATTAGAAGAAGGATTGCAGCCACGATGCCTGCAAGCAGTGTCCAGATGTGTCCATGCAGCCACGATGTTACCCCAATCGTGATTATGCCCATCGCAACTGCCAAGGGAATCAAGCGAATCCAGCGTCTCCATCCGGTATAACGCACTTTCGTCATATGAAGTACAATGACCTGGAATGAAGCTACTGCGCCAAACCAAATCGCTATTAGCGCGATATGGATAAATGACATGTTATACACACGGGACCATAGTGGTGAGGTCAACGCCGTAATTGCAATCATTTTGCCCAGATGCTGCAAGCAAGCCCGGTAGATCCCCTGTCTCATCAAATTACGCATCCATAGCGACCGCGACTTCAGGAATAACACATCCGCTTCCTCTACAAATATAAGAATTCCACCTGTAAGCATAATGATGTCGATCAGCCCTGTCAGTGTAGGCAGCGTTAATCCGGTCGCCCAGGAGGGCAGTGGTTTGGACCATAAACTCACGTACCATCCGCTGAAATACAGCAGACCCGGAATAAGCAGGTATACCCATACCGTCCAGTCTACTACCAGTTTCAGGTTTTTTAACTGTTCATTGAAGTGCTCCTTGCGTCTGCGTCTAAATAAACCAAGTGGCGTGTATGCTCGAAAGGTCTCCATCTTTCTCCCCCTTCCCGGTTAGGATGTCAGTGTGTCAAAACAATCAAACAACGAGGCATCCGGCAAATCTGCGGCTGCACGAATTTCGTCCAATGTTCCTTCGGCAGCAGAGCGCCCGGAATGAATAAGAATAAAACGATCACAGATTCGCTCAGCGGTATCCAGTACATGCGTTGACATAAGAACACCCGCACCACGGCGGCGCTCATCGTCCAGCAATTTTAGAAAATCCTTGGTTGCGCGTGGGTCCAGTCCGATGAAAGGCTCGTCCACAATATATACATCCGGCGAGGACAGGAAGCCGATCATCAGCATCATTTTCTGCCGCATCCCCTTGGAGAAACTGGCCGGAAGATCATTGCGGACGTGGTCCATGCCGAAACGAACCAACATCTCCTCCGCCCTAGCAACAAAGACCTCTTCCTCCATCTCATAGGCCGCCGCTGCCAAATCGAGATGTTCCCACAGGGTCATGTATTCATAAAATACAGGTTGTTCCGGGATATAGGCATAGCGCCCATCTCCCCCAATGGTTACTTCATACTTTGCATGCTCAAGCAGGCCAAGCAATGTTTTGATGGTCGTGCTTTTGCCAGCCCCATTCGGTCCGATAATACCCACCAGTTCCCCCGGCGCCACGTGTAATCGGATGTTCCTAATCGTGGATTGACCCGCCTCATATCCTGCTTCCGTAATATGTACGTCCAATATGGACTCCTGTGCGGATGTATCTTCGTTTGCGATTTCCATATCATTCACTCCCTGTCCTGTCAGGTGCTTGTTCGTTTCTTTATTGATATTGTAATCGAGTTCGTGAGGAATTGTTTGATCATTTTGAGCTTTTGTATAATGATTTTACATTTGCAATTCATGTTATAATGTTATAACGTACTAACATTTATACTTACTTACGTATTCATTTTTTAAGTTGGATCATACTATAGGAGGAACATACTATGAATGGTGGGGCCCAAATGAAAGAGGACAATTTTAAGAAGAAAATTTTATCTCGTAAGATCGGTAAAATGGGTAATAGCTTAGGCGTTAGCTTGCCAAAGGTTTTGATCGATAAGCTCGATGTATCACAAGGTGATGAGATTGAATTTATTGAGAACGGTCAAGGTGAGATTATACTCAAAAAAGTTAGACAGTTGAAAATACCTGAAAATGTAAGACCTGAAGTACTTGAAGCTTTTTTTGATGTTTTTGAAGAGGATGAGGGCATCCTCCAAGATTTAAGAGATCGTTAATCATGATCATATTCCTTTCAATAGAAGAAGTTGTAGCCGCTCATTATTTTATGATGAAGAGAATGGATGACACAGCACAAGCTGGAGTGAAGAACTATTCTTTGTTGGACTCTGCTGTAAATAGACCCCAACAAACTTTGTTTGGAGAAGATGCCTATCCTACTATATTTGATAAGGCTAGTGCTTTATTAGAGTCCTTAGTTAAAATTTACTGCTTTCATGATGGGAATAAACGGACAGCTTATCTCGTGACCAAATCGTTTTTGATGTTGAATGGTTACCATCTCCAAATGGAACGTCAATTTGCAGTAGAGTTCATGGTCAATATTGCAGAGGGCACGCACTCATTTGAAAGCATCGCAACTATATTAAAGGACCATTCAGTCGTGCGGTAACATAATCTTATAATAAACAAAAAAAGCAGGGGTTCCGGAACCCCTGCTCCTTTATATTACAGTGAAAATCTCATATTTGTATACTTGTTTCAATCACCTGTAACCATGGAGTTTGCTGTAAGACTCCCGTCCATAACGTTCTTTTTTTGCCTGCGAATCACTACATAAATCACGCCAAGCAGCGTCAGCAAAATGCCTGAACTGATAAAAGCCGGAATAACTCCGAATGAGGTCACCAGAAACCCACCTACCACCGGACCCATGATGTTACTGGCCGTCATGATGCTGCCAACCGTTCCAAACACACGCCCCGTCATGGATTCAGGCGTTTGCTCCTGAAGTAGAATTTGGAACGGAACAATGGCAAACCCAACCCCCACACCTGCCAGGGCAAATAACGATATCAGCAGCAAATTGGCGCCAAGCCCTGCATGCGGCCATACTCCTACGATCATTCCTACTCCACCAATGACAAGACCCATCAATGATGTTCCAAGACCCATCTTGATTACATGCCCCGCCTTTTTCCACTTCTGAACACTCATTGCTGCAATCAACGTTCCAACACCGCTAGCCGCAACGCACCATCCGAGCAGATCACTTGAAATACCAGGAAGCTGTCTGAACAGGACTACCGTCTGGGAATCGGCAAATTGCAGAAACAGAAGGGCTGAGGCAAGCAGGACTAGAGAAGTACCTACATGAGGAAGAGATGCGAGCATGCGGATGCCTTCCATTGTATCTTTCAAAAACGTAGCTTTTTTACCCGCTTGAGCAACGCCTGCTGTCTCTTCCCTTACTTGTTCTACGTTCTGATTCACAGATTGAATCACCCGCGCTCCAGGAATCCATAGCAAAATAATGCCTGAGATCAGAAAAGACGCGGAATCCAACACGAAGCACCAGGTGATCCCAAAAGCGGCAACCAACAACCCGCCAAGAGCCGGACCGATGATTTTGGACATCTGTTCAATCACCGAGCTGATGGACACCGCCTGCCTTAATTGCTCCTGCGGCACAATTTCCTTAAGCTTGCCGTTCTTGGCTGGTGAGAATACCACATCGAACAAAGACTTGAGAACAAGCAATACATACACATGCCAGATTTGATCCGCAAAAACAAGCCCTCCAACGATCACAATTCGCGCACCGTCTGCGCCAATCATCAGCCACTTGCGATTGACCCGGTCCGCCAGCGCCCCCGCAAACGGACCTGTAAGCAAGACAGGCAACGCTGCACAGAGCGTGGTAAACGTAATCTCCCACGGTGTAGCATTCCAGCGAATGCCCACCAGCGTAAGGATCGCCAGCAGGTGCAGCCAGTCTCCCAAATTGGAGATGGCCTGCGCAGCCATCAAAGTGATAAAAGATCGATTGTGCTTCAGGGGTCTTCGTTCCTTCATCGCTAATCCACTTGTCATCATTTTTCTCCTCCGCCCTCAACCCATTCATGATATGAATTTATTATAGAGAGCAGGCTGTGCCTTCACCTCCTGCCAGAGACGGAGAAGCCGCGGCGCCTTCAGGATGATTTTTCCAGTACTGAATGCTGACAATACGAAAAATGATTAAATTTTAATTGCTAAAAATGCAAATCTTGTGACATATCGCATGTTTTTCGTGCAAACAGATGCTTACAATAGAAATATGGCGAACCTTTGAATCGTCAAATGTAAATTCATCAACTCCAATAAATCTGAAAAGGCGGGATCAGTATGCTGGAATTACAGGAAATCGGAACCGAACGTTCTCTTCATCTGTACCGCACCTTGGCCCAGACATTTAAGAGCGTGAATGAACACGCTGTATCCGGAAGTAAAATGCATGGCTTCAACCCAACCGCTTACGGGGTGCTCGAAGTGTTATACATGAAAGGAGCACAGCCCATTCAACAAGTCGGTGCACAGCTTCTGCTGCAGAGCGGAAATGTCACTTATGTCATTGACAAGCTGGAGCAAAAGGGACTTTTGCATCGAAAACACTGTCCGCAGGACAGACGCATCATTTTCGTGGAATTGACCGAGGAAGGCCAGCGTACGATGGATGACATCTATCCAGGCTACGCACACAAAATAGATCGTGCTGTCAGCGGTCTGAGCGAGGATGATAAGACATTGCTCTCTGATCTGTTGGAAAGGCTTGCACTCGGTGCGGATCGTTTGTCCGCAAACGGCTAAGGCCAGCCCCATATCACCTAATCCGAACTAAAAATAACCGGTTCGCCTGAATAGGCGGTACCGGTTATTCATATTGTTAATCAAAGGTACAGAATCCACATCAACACCGTGAGGGCAGCGACAACCAATCCACCTGCAATGAGCAAATCCACAATGTAACTGGACAGACCTGAGCGGCTGTGACCCTCAATCTCCCTCTGAGTCTCTTCGTACTTGCTCTTGGCTTCATCTTCCTTGGACGAATTGAGATTATTGGGAAACATCATCCTCACCCCTACTCCAAATGAGATATCTATATTATCCTGTGCTGGTCTGCTGCTTCTGCTTACGTGATCTATTCAAGATCCATCCCAGACCTGATTGCCACAGTAAAAAAACAAACGTTGTTATGATTACGTATTGATAAGGGCCAGCAGTCTGAAAGGCATGCATTCTGTACACAAAGATGGAGAACAACAACGCAATTCCTGCACCAAGAAGAAAATAAGCTACGATCGTACATATTACCTTGGATACAGGCCTGTTCATTTTCAGAGAGGCAAGCACACCGTCCACAAATAGCGATAAAGGCAGGATCAGAAACAGAAGAACAGCCAAATTGATAAGAGTGCTTATGATCAATGTATACCAGAAGGGATAGTAATATGTATCTTCTGCTCGTTCTGCCAAAGGAACATATTGCATGAGTCCGACAACGATGGAAAGTGAAGTGCAAGTCATAAGGACTGCCAGCAGCTTGATTGGAAAGGGCACATACCAGTACGATTGCAGGGATTGCTTACTCATCTTAACTCGCCTCCCATTCCACTATTGTAAATTATAGATAATCCGTTCTAGAAAATAATAACAAAAAAGCAGCTGAGAAACAGCTGCCTTAATCCAATGATTGTTCTTTTCACTTCGTTTAATTCGTTTAATTCCCTGAAGCTTGTGCTTGCGGCGGAGCATCTGCATCTTCGGGAACGATTAGCCGTTTGCGCAAGGCCAGTGTCGTCACCCATGAGATAATGGCAATGACAAACATGATGACAAACAAGGAATGCAGACTTCCTTCCAACACGTTACGCAGTAGCGCCCATTTGTCATCTGACAGAGCGGCATCCGTATGCGGAGCAAGCAGTTGATTCAGGTCCCCATCCGAGATGCCCGCCTCTGCCAGATGCTGTTCGCTCGACAACGTTGAAATTCGGTAATTTAACCATGTGCCGAAGGCTGCTGCACCAATGGTTTGTCCAAGCGTACGCATAAAGGTATGTAGCGCCGTGGAAGATCCACGCTCTTTATACCCAACCGACGACTGTGAAATGATCGTGAATATTGTAAAAGCGAATCCGAAGCCGAGTCCGTAAATAAAGGTCAAAATAAACAGTACGGCTTGGGGTGATGTTCCACCGACCAGAAAGAGTCCTCCCGATCCAATGGCAATCCCGGTTAATCCAATCACCGCTGTTAAGCGTGATCCAATTTTCATTAGTAGACGGCCAGCAAGTACACTACCGATCAGCCAGCCAACAGACATCGGTGCAAGCAGCAATCCCGATTCAGTCGCGTTACCGCCCCGAACCCCCTGCACCCATAGTGGCAAATAACTGGTTAAGCCAATCATCAGGGTACTGGTCAGTAGTCCGGCGATGTTCGCCACCCGGATGTCCCGAATACGGAATAGATGGAGAGGGACCATCGGGGCCTGGGCTCTTTTTTCCACCACAAAAAATAAAATCATAAACAAAACAGCTACGATACTCAGTCCCACAATAATAGGAGAACTCCAGGCATAATACTGTCCACCCGCGGACAATACAAAGAGCAATGCTGTGATACCGACGGTAAAGGTCAACGCACCCATATAGTCAATTTTCGCGGTACGCGGAGACATTTCTTCCTTCAAATAACGGAATACAAACCACATCGCCAGCAGTCCGAACGGCAAATTGAACCCAAAGATCCACTGCCAGCCCAGATTGTCTACGAAATACCCGCCAAGCAGCGGTCCGGCCAGAGATGAAATGCCCCACACAGAGCTGATCCAGCCCTGTATTTCGCCTCGTTCTTCAATGCGGTAGATGTCACCAATAATTGTAAACGTAACAGGCACAACCGCACCTGCACCAATCCCTTGAATCGCTCGAAAAATAATCAGTTGCTCCATGTTCTGCGAAAGGCAGCAAAGAAGCGAACCCAGTAAGAATAAGGCACAGCCAATCAGAAATACTGGCTTTCGTCCGTATAGATCACTGATTTTGCCAAAAATCGGCGTGCTCACAGCCATCGTTAACAGATAAGCAGTAAAAATCCAGCTCAACAGCTGTACACTTCCCAGCTCACTGACAATGGTCGGCCCTGCGGGACCAATGACGGTACCTTCGATTGCAGACAAAAAAGTCGCCAGCAGCAATCCCGTCAGGATGAAACTGCGGTTCAAACCTCCGGTTGTATTCACACAAACCCTTCTCTCTTCAATTCTCTATATAATTGGAACATTGATTTACACAGCCCACTACGAACCAGAACAACCTTTCGATCGCTGTTATCCCCAGATTTTTATTTATCTCTCTTACGCAAAAACTCATCGTACAACAGGGAATACATCACCATATCCTTATATCCTGTAGACGTATGCTGCACCTGACGCAGCAGGCCTTCCCGCGTGAAGCCGCGGTTCGTCAGAAACTCTCCCGAAGCGAGATTACGCGGATCAACCAGCGCTTCAATCCGATTGAGCCCCATGGTTTCATAACCGAAGGGCAGCAATGCCGAGAAAGCCTCCGTCATATAACCGTGTCGCCAGTAGTCGCGTCCCAGTTCATAACCGATCTCCCCACGGAATGCGCCTTCAAGTTGCCAAGTGTTATATCCGCAACTTCCGATGAGCTGGCCCGTTTCCTTGAGCTCAATCCCCCAGCGAATCGCCTCCTCTTCTCCTGCCATATGGTTCAACAGCCCAATCATATCCGCAGCCTCACTTGTCCCGATCATGGGCGCCAAATTCATATAACGGGTCACTTCCCGGTCTGACCAGCAAGCGAACATCTGAGCCGCATCCCGGCGGCGCATTTTGCGCAGACGCAACCGCCCTGTCTCTAGTTCGGGAATTCTCCCTTTGCATTTATACATGTAAAGACTCTCCGATCCGATCTATTCCAAAGACCTCATATTCAATAGCCATCTAACCATAACCTGCACCGAATGGCAACTGTTCAGTCATCATGATCACGTCAAAAAACCGGGCCACTTCCGCTCCCGGTCTTGTTGTACATATGGATCAACTCAAGTTTGCATCCTATTTCGGGATACATACCTTATCCAAATTTAAGTTCAGGCTGTAGACGTCTTCTTGCCCGTCCCCAGCAATTCCTCACTAACCCGGCCGAACACGGCTATGATTTCCTTAAATTCCTCAATGCCAGTCCCGGTAAGGCTCCACCCATCTCCATGGGCGGTCAGGAAGTTTTCCTGTGTCAGATGCTCAAGCTCCTGCTTGATCTCCCGTTCTCCAACGCGATACCCCCGTTCTTCCAATAGAGGCAATGCGTCGCTAACAGTTAAATCCTGATTTTGAGCTAAATATAGAAGATGAATTCGTACAAAAAGATTCTGTACCTCTGCATGCATAAGCCAAGCTCCTTCCCGGGTTGTAGCCCGCCGTGGTTGCTAAGTATTTACCCCACCCAGGAAGATGAGAAACAGGAGGAATATTCATGCCTGACCTGCCCTTTCCGAAATCCTCCGCTTGACTAACCGCAGGCTCTGCACTATCTTGAAAATAAGTACCATTTTTGCTCGGGAGGGTGATTCATCATGTTTCAAGCTGTTTCTTATGAAGGAACACGAAGCGAGCAGCAAACCGCCGTCCTGGGACAGTTAAGTGCTCTGATCCGCGATGAACCTAGCGATATTGCCAATCTGGCAAACGCTGCGGCGTTGCTCAATGTATTTATGACCGACACCAATTGGGTCGGATTCTATCTGTATGATGGAAAAGAACTTGTACTCGGTCCATTCCAGGGATTGCCTGCCTGCATCCGTATTCCACTTGGACGCGGTGTATGCGGCACTTCTGCTGCGGAACGACGTACGATGGTCGTTGAAGATGTTCATGCCTTTCCGGGCCATATCGCCTGTGATGCCGCATCGAACAGCGAAATCGTTGTACCCATTATCAAAAACGGCGAATTGTACGGGGTGCTCGACATTGACAGCCCGCTCAAAAACCGTTTTGACGATGAAGACCGTGTCTTCCTGGAAAAGGCGGTAAGCCTGATTACAGAGCAGCTGGAATTATCCTAACTGCCTGAAGTACCGTCTTAAGCCGATGGAGAGTTCATCGGCCTTACGATGAACTGCAATAACAAAGAGCGCACTCCTCCTAGAGGATCTGCGCTCTTTGTTATGATTATTTTTCATCACACCCATGCTCTGCTCGCCCAAGATACTTTATGCATCTAGGATAAATCCTGTTCCGCTTTAATCATCATCCCATCTCGCAAAAACTCGGCCAGCTTGGGGTGGTAGCCATCATACATCTGACGAAAATTTTTGTGCTCGACGTACAGATTGGCCAAATCCCGGTAAATCTCTGCTGTTGGGGTGTAATAATCCTTGATCCAATCCAGGTGTCTGTCAATAATCTGCTGTACTTCCGAGCTGCCGGGTTCTAACCCATCCTCAATAGCGCCCTGCAAGTCCAAGTGAATGCGGTCAATCTTCGCCTGTGAATCGAGAAAATCTTCCTTCGTCTTCATCTCCTGGCCATCAGGCATTGTGTTTTGCTCTGGTGAATTGGCGTCGTGTTTCTGGCTGCCCTCTGTCTGCATTCGTTCAGCATAGTCATTCTTTGTCGCATGCTCAGAGGTCGGTTCATTCAGAAGCGGGTGACGCCCCTTATTGGAAAACCCAGCGTACAGTTCGTACTCATCCAGTTCCTGCTCTCCACGCAAGTAGGAGATGGTTTTGTCCAGTGTCTGAATCATTCCGTGCAGATGAAGTGCCTTCTCCAGCATCTCGATCCGATGCTGCTGCATAATACGGATCATATCCCGGGGAGTATCCCTGAGCATGGGGCCAATCTCTTCCTCCTCCATGCCTACTTCTTTACAGAACAGAATCTGCTGTAGTCTCAGCAGCTCGGGCTTCTCATAGTAGATATCCTCATCTTGACCTACGAAGGCTGGATTCAGCAGACCTGTCTCCGCGTACTGTCCCAATTCACTCAGACTTACACCGGACATCCCGGATACATCAACCATGGAATAAGCCATTTGAATACACCTCCTGTCTGTCCTGTAACTCCTAGGTTCAGGATTGTTCATACTGCATTTTATTTGAATTTAAGTGAGATATTATAAGACTTCCAACAATTCTGTACCCCAGTAATCCGTTCAATTCTCTGGATGGATACACAACGCTTCGGTGATATGAACGGCATGTCATTGGTAGATTTGCGGTATGATAAGTATTTATACCCTTCTCATCAGATGTGAACCCGGGGTTAATAAAGAAAGGCTATGTATTTTTTACGGTAAGGGCTGAATGTAGAAAAGAAAAAAATCCCGCACCCCTAACTCGGACACAGGATCATCTTGTTCTATTTTTCTCGAATATCCGCTCGTCCTAGGAGTGGATATTTAATTCTTGTTAAACATGACAAACTTCAATTCCGTCATTTCCTCTACGGCATATTTAACACCTTCACGTCCCATCCCGCTCTGCTTCACACCACCATAAGGCATATGATCCACACGGAAAGTAGGAATATCGTTAATCATCACGCCCCCAGCTTCAATGTGGTCCGCTGCATGCAATGCAGTATGAATATCATTGGTGAACACACCCGCCTGAAGCCCGTAGATGGAATCATTCACTTGCTCGATGCCTTCTTCAACCGAATCCACCGTATTAATGACAACGATCGGGGCAAAGACCTCCTGACAAGACACCTTGGCATCCCGCGGAACGTTAACAAGCACGGTTGGACGTAATACGCCGCCCTCGGCTTCGCCGCCTGTTGCCACCTCAGCGCCTGCCTGCTTCGCTTCATCGATCCAATCCAGCGTACGCTGTACATCTTTGGATGTGATGAGCGCAGACACAACGGTATCTGGATTCAACGGGTCTCCAACCACGACTTTTTGGGCCGCTTCAGCAAAACGACGAATGAACTCATCCGCGATAGCGCTGTGCACATAGATCCGCTGCAGCGAGATACATACCTGACCTTGGTAAGTAAAAGCTCCGGTCACACATCTCGGTACCACCTTGTCCAAATTGGCATCCGCGTCAATAATGACAGCTGCATTTGACCCTAGCTCCAATGTGACACGTTTCAGTCCGGCTTTGCTGCGAATGCTGGTGCCTACAGCCGGGCTGCCTGTAAACGTAATATGGGCCACGTCAGGATGCTCTACAAGTACATCACCAATCGTTTTGCCGTCACCGCTCACTACATTCAATGCTCCATCCGGTAATCCCGCTTCCTGAAGCAAATTGGCAATATAATACGAGGACAGCGGTGTCTGCTCCGCAGGTTTCAACACAATCGTATTGCCTGCTGCCAGTGCCGGTCCTACTTTGTGAGCCACCAGGTTCATCGGAAAATTAAACGGCGTAATGGCTCCAATAACACCCAAAGGCTGCCGCATCGTGTAGCCTACGCGTCCTTCACCGCCTTTGGCTGCGTCCATGGGAACCGTCTCTCCGGTGAGCCGCTTGGCTTCTTCTGCGGCGAAACGATACGTTTCCACCGTACGGTCAACCTCGGCGAGTGCCGCAGTAATCGGCTTTGCTGCCTCCAGCGCAATGATCCGTGCTGCTTCTTCTTTCCGTTCTTCCAGCAGGGTGGACAGCTTGTAAAGGATGTCTGCACGCTGATGGGCAGGCATTCTGCGCATCTCTTTGCCCGCCTGAACTGCGGCGGCAATCGCGGCTTCCACTTCCTCAGCTGACGCCGAGGATACGTCTGCCAGTGTTTCTTTCGAGTATGGTGCCTGAAGTGCTATATAGTCTACTGATTCGGTGGGCTTGCCCCCGATGAACAGATGTTGTTTTTTCATGGTTGTATCCTCCATTCATGTTTAACGCAGCGTTATCCCATACCTATCTATACACCACTTTAGCATCAGCAACACAAGAAAGTCATACCACTATTTCACAGTCATCACGGGACATCCTGCATGTTTCAAGACACCGTGGCTGACACTGCCCACGACGATTTCAGCGAGCATGCTTTTCCCCGCTGTCCCCATCACAATGAGATCACAGTCTCTATCCTTCGCTACACGGCAGATCTCATTCACGGGATCACCAGCTATCAGCAACGTTTCATAATGAACAGAACGCGCAGCTAACAATTCATTAACAGGTTGTATAATATGCTGTCCTTCTTCTGCGATCCGTGCTTCCAGATCCACACCCAGTGCGGGCTCATTCAGCGAGATCGAAGGATTAACGTGCACGATCATCAAGGAAGCCGGTTGTTTCATACTTTCTGCCAGAACAACGGCTTGCTCCAAAGCCTTGTGTGCATGATCCGACCCATCGACAGCAACCAATATTCGTTTCAGCATGTTCCATACCTCCTGTTCATTAATGCGTAATGGCAGCATCGATATCGCGCAGATGTCTGCGGCGTACCAGAAGCACAACGACCCCGATCAGAACCATCAATGCGCCAAAATAAAACGGTGTCTCCGGCAGGAACCACTCGGACAATTTACCAGCAAGCCAAGGTGCCAGCGCACCCCCAAGGAACCGGACAAAGCTGTATGCAGCCGATGCCACCGAACGTTCCACAGGTGCAGCTTCCATAACTGCCGTCGTAATTAATGTGTTGTTGATCCCGAGGAAAATCCCGGCAACGATAACGGCTACAATAACGGTTGTGGATGATCCCATTACCGTACCCACCGCCATTACCAGCAGATCTATGGCGAACAGGGTCAGCATAACGCTCATGGAGGGAACGGATCCGAATCGACGTTGCAGTCTTGGTGCTACAAAGACAGACGTGATCGCCAGCATCAGACCCCAACCGAAGAATACATAACCAAGTCCGTGTTCATCCAGATTCATGACATAAGGTGAATAAGCCATCAAGGTAAAGAAACCAAAGTTATACAGGAAGGCCGTGATCGCCAATGTTTTCAGTGAAGGATAACCCAGAGCCTTGAACGGATCGGACAAGGAACTGCGCGTTTTGGGTTTAGCCATCTTAGGCAGCATAAACGTAATACTGATAAAAGCAATCGCCATCAGAACAGCAACACCATAGAACGGGCCGCGCCATGAGATGGAACCCAGTTCACCACCGAGCAATGGACCAACGGCAATCCCCAGACCAAGCGCTGCTTCGTATAAAATAATCGCTTTGGCTGTCCCCGAAGTGGACAGTCCTACAATAGCGGATAATGCAGTTGCGATGAACAGCGCATTCCCCAGTCCCCAACCACCACGGTATCCGACGAGCGCACCTACAGTGTCAGAGGTCCCGCCGAGGAAAGAGAAAACAATGATCAGCAAAATCCCGCTGAGCAGTGTCCACTTCACACCAATCCGGCTGGATACAACACCTGTAATCAGCATGGCTACCCCGGTAACCGCGTTATAACTTGTAAACAATAAAGATACCTGGCTTTTGGATGCATGCAGCTGATCGGCAATCGCAGGCAGAATCGGGTCAACCAATCCCAGACCCATAAAGGAGATAATACAGGCGAAGGCTACTGCCCATACTGCTCTGGGCTGGGATAACAGACCTCCACGGGATGACGGCAATTCGTCAGGTAATGAGGGTTCTCTTTTCATACGTAATTCCTCCTGGTTCATGATTTATGTTGTGAAATAAATTGTGAAAAACAATGAAATGCTCATTTTTATTTTCAGAAATATAGGAAAGAAAACGGCACAAATGACACCGGATCTCCCGGTGCTTATCGTGAAATACTAATTATGTGTCATTCTCGTGCCCTTCTAATCGTCGAATGCCGTTCTGAACCCGTTCACGTAATTCCTCAAGTTCCTCCTGAACGGCGTGAATACTCTGAAGTTTCTGCTCGATCAGTTGCAGCTGGTCATCCAACGTCGTTTCCATCTTGGTGAGTTTTTCGATCCGCTCCCTCACCTCAGTGGTCTGCTGGTAGTCAAAACGCTGTTCATTCAGCGCATCCGCCGTTGCCACATAGGTATGCAGCTCCTGAAGCGAGAAACCAAGCACTTCCTTCGCCCGAACCACCTTTTTGAGATAATCGATATCTTCCCGGGTGTATAATCGTGTGCCACCGTCCGTCCGCTGAGGTGAAGGCATAACACCGATCTCTTCGTAATACCGAATGGTACGTTTGGTCAAACCACATTCCTTGGCTACATCATCGATTTTATATAAACTCATTTCCTTCACCTCACTTTCATTATATGTATATAATGTTATGTACATAATTATATATATATTGTTAACGTTAACGTCAACGTTAGATTTTGGACTTGAATAGGTAGTATGTCTCAAACAAGGATAAATTATTGTAGCGGTAATTTTTACAATATGTTGTTAAAAGCAGTTCTCTGTTATCCTTCGCCTCTATAAGATGCAAAAAAGATCCGCTTTCGCGGATCTTTTCACGAGTGTCGAAGACGCAGCATGCCTTTATGCACCTTGCTCCTTCTGTTCCTGCTGCTGTACACGCTGCATTTGCTTCAAACGGCCTTCGACTCTGGTAAATAGCCTGAATGTATAGAATCCTATAGCCACAAGACTTAGAACCAAAGCTCGTACATCGGTAAGCCAAAAACCGATTATGCCAAATACCGTAATAATCACACCAAACTGCATCATCAGATTCGCGCTATAACGTTGCGCTTCTTCCCATAACTCGGGATGACTCATTGCTCGCGGAGTACGATAACCATATACGCCATTAATCCTTTTCGGCGGCTTTTTGTACACCATTAATCCCAGAATGAAATAGCACACTCCACATATAATCCCAACTACTGCTCCTGCCACAATGTTCTCCCCTAACTCCATTAAAAATACACCACAGATATTAAAACAAAAAAACGGCTCTACGTATATACGAAGAGCCGTCCAGATCGTTTCGTAAAACTTAAATGTCCTTCACCCGCAGTACACGCATAGCGTTCAGGACAGCCAGCACGGTCACTCCTACATCAGAGAATACCGCTTCCCACATGGTGGCAATTCCGAATACACCCAGCAGCAGGAAGATCGCTTTGACACCCAATGCAAAACCGATATTTTGCCAGACAATGGTTCGTGTCCGTTTTGCAATCCGGATCGCGCTTGCCAGTCTGGATGGTTCATCCGTCATGATGACAACATCTGCTGCTTCAATCGCGGCATCCGAACCGAGTCCACCCATCGCTACACCTACATCGGCACGCGCGAGCACAGGTGTATCGTTAATGCCATCACCGACAAATACCATTTTCTCTTTTGGCGATTTGGCAGCTTCGAGACGCTCCAGTTGTTCGACTTTATGCTGTGGCAACAGCTCAGCGTATACTTCATCGACGCCCAACTCACGCCCTACAGCTTCACCAACAGCCTTGGCATCCCCTGTCAGCATGACAGTTTTGCGGATACCGAGCTTCTTGAGTGCCTGAATGGCTGCCGCTGCATCATCCTTCACCTCATCGGCAATGATCAGATGACCGACGTAAGAACCCGATTCGGCAACGTGCACCACCGTACCCACAGTTTGTGGAGTCGTGTAGGAGATACCTGACTGCTCCATCAATTTGGCGTTACCCGCAAGCACTTCACGTCCATCCACACTGACCTTGATGCCATGGCCAGCTATCTCATCGTAATCGTCCACACCTTGGGTCCGGATATCCTTTGCCCAAGCTGTGCGAATGGATTCAGCAATCGGATGATTGGAATGAGCCTCGGCAATTGCAGCCAGCTCCATCAATTCATCTTCCGTACGCCCGCCATCAGGCCGAATAGCTGTTACTTTGAAAACACCTTTGGTTAGTGTACCCGTTTTATCAAAAACAACGACTTTGACATCGTTCAAGGCTTCAAGGTAGTTACTTCCTTTGATGAGAATACCGTTACGCGAGGCAGCTCCGATGCCACCGAAAAAACCAAGCGGAATGGAAACGACCAGCGCACACGGACAAGAGATCACGAGGAAGACCAGTGCACGATAGATCCAATCGGCGAATGTCGCACCACTGAGCACCAGTGGTGGAACGAGCGCAATCAACGCGGCGAGAATGACAACAACCGGCGTGTAATAACGGGCGAATTTGCTAATAAAATGTTCCGTTTTGGCTTTGCGGCTACTCGCATTCTGCACTAGGTCCAAAATTTTGGATACCGTGGATTCACCAAAAGTTTTTGTTACTTCGATAGTTAACATTCCGTTTTTGTTCACGAAACCACTCAGTACATCACTACCGGGTTCCAGTTCACGCGGAACTGACTCACCTGTCAGAGCGGAAGTGTCCACCATGGAGCGACCTGCCTTAACGATGCCATCCAGAGGTACTCGCTCACCCGCTTTAACCACGATGCGATCTCCAATGCGTACTTCTTCCGGCGACACTCGCTTGGTCTCTTCTCCCGCTCCCATCAGCATATTGGCATAGTCCGGGCGAATATCCATAAGCGACTGAATCGACTTCCTTGACCGATTAACCGCCAGCCCCTGAAACAGCTCACCAAGCTGATAGAAGAGCATAACCGCAACACCTTCGGGGTATTGACCAATGGCAAAAGCACCGATGGTGGCCACGGACATCAGGAAGTATTCATCGAATACCTGACCGCGAATAATATTTTTGAACGCCTGAAGAACGATATCTCCCCCTGCGATCAGATAAGCAACAACATAGAGTGCAAGCTGTGCCCAGCCTTCCAGCGGAGACCAGATTGCGGCTGCTACCAAAATGGAGCCTGCCGCCAGTCGTGCCAGCAGCACCTTCGTCTGCCCAGCGCCATGTTCATGCGAGTGTCCTGCATGCGCGTCATGATCATGACCTTCTGCATGACCGTGATCATGTCCGGCATGACTTCCATGATCATGCGTGTGATCTTGGGCTCCGTGATGATGACCGTGGTCATGTTCATGGGAGTGACCAGCATGATCGTGCCTACTCGGAGTATGCTCATGCGTGTGAGCTCCGCTACCTGCATGTGCGTGCACATTGCCGTTAGCTTGGTTTATTGAATCAGCAGAACCACGACTGCCTTGTGATGATTTACCTTTTTCCGAAATACGAATATGCGGCTCCAGCCGAAGTACTTTGCGCTTCGCTTCTTCCACCACCTGCTCATCCATATCGGATGTGGTGTGCATGGATAAGGTTTTGGTCACAAAATTGACCGAGCAATCGGAAATGCCTTTAATTTTTTTGACGCCATTCTCAATCTTCAATGCGCAGTTCGCGCAATCCAATCCATCCAGCAGCAGTTCCCTTTTCACCTGTTCCTGTCCGGTTCCCATGTGAACTCTCCCCTTTGCAGTACGTAAATCAATATTATTATTCGTAATTTTTACGTTAAAATCAATATATGAGCAATCATTCATATGTTTTGTTAACCCTATTATATGCACGCTTAAACATGAGTGTCAACAATTCCGGTTGATTTTTCATACAGAATATGCTAATAGTAATCATTTCGCTTTAGACGTTTTTTGGATATAATAGGCTTATCGAAGAACATTTGATCAAATCAAAGGTTGAGTTAATATAGGTGGTGATAGGAAATGGAACAACCGGTTAAAGCTCCAGCCGAATGCGACGCGGCCTGCTCTGGAACAGAGGCTGACGTGCAGACCATTCGTGCTTCTCTCATGGATCGCGATACCTCTTCCGAGATGGCTGATTGGTTCAAGGCTTTCAGCGACCCGACACGGCTTCGTATTATTGATGCGCTGTTGCAGAAGGAATTATGTGTGCACGATCTGACGGTGCTGCTCGATATGGGACAGTCGGCCATTTCGCACCAGCTGCGATCACTCCGCAACATGCGGATTGTCAAGCGGCGCAAAGAAGGCAAGACCGTGTATTATTCTCTGGATGATGCACACATTGAGCAGATTTTCCTGCAGACGCTTCAGCATATTAAACATGGCTAGGCATCAGCCAGCCTGTTCACACAACAGAACCCCCGCCTCTCGGCTGTTAGCCGATGGACGGGGGTTCTGTTTGAATAAGGGCACCGTTTTGCCAGAAAAAAGAGTTTATCATGGATCTAGCCACGAATATTCCCATCCGGTTACAGTAGGTTGTTATTCTTCGGATCATACAGGCCGGATCGTTCCTTGAACCAGTTGAAGATATGCGACACACACACTTTCAGCACCGCGTATCCCGGAACGGCCAGCAGAATGCCCACTACACCGAACAGATTACCTGAAGTCAGAATGACAAAGATAATCGTGATGGGGTGAATTTTGAGCGTTTTGCCCATAATCTGAGGTGAGATGAATTTACCCTCAATTAATTGCACGATCGTCCACACCGCTACCATCTTCAGCAGCATCACCGGGGAAGTGACCAGAGCCACGATCAACGCAGGCGTAATCGCGATTGCAGGTCCCAGGTAAGGTACAACACTCGTGAACGATGCGATAATCGCAAGAATCAGCGCATAGTCCAGACCAATAATCATATAACCGATATAAAGCAGAATACCGATACAGAAGCTGACGATAATCTGCCCACGAATGAACGAACTGATCTGGTGATTGATATCTTCCAGCACATGCATTGCACCTGTACGGCTCTTGATTGGCAGGAAAGACAAAATTTTGGACGGAAGCTTCTTTCCGTCTTTCAACAGATAGAACAGGATAAACGGAACCGTTACAATGGACAGCACCGTCTCGGTGAACGCTCCGAGGAATCCGCCCAATTTGTTCCAGGTCGAGTTCAGAATGTCCGTGGCTTTCTGGGAAATCGTGCCCCACCAGTCCTGAGAATTCAGATTCACTGTCTCCTGGAACTGACCGAACAGCTTGCTGCCCGTAAGCTGCTCAAACTGCTGTTTGACCGTCTCACTGTACGTTGGAAAATTTTCAATCAGACTCGTAATCTGGTTACGTACGACCGGAATGACCGCCAGCACCACGACTGTCAGGATACCCCCGATAGCCAGATATAAGATCAGAATGGACCAGCCACGCTTGATTTTCCATTTCTCCATGACATCCACAATCGGATTCAGCAGGTAATAGAGAATACCCGACAGAATAATCGGCAGCACAATCGTCTTGATCAGCACCGCGAGCGGGTGCAAAACAAAAGATACTTTGGTAAGAACCATCACGTTCAGTCCTACCAGCAGCAAAATTAACAGAAAAAGCACGAACTTATTATTCAGAAAAAATCGTTTAAACCGATCCGGCCACATGCGGGGTTGCTCAGGCTGCTCCATAGGCGTGTCTTCCTCTCTTATGTATCCTTTATCAAAGCATAAGCTGTAAAACTCCATGTTTCTTGACTGCGCATAAAGTTGCTTGTACAAGCCAACATATGTATAACACACTGAGTTTATACGTATGGCGCTATTTAACCGTTTCAAATTAGACCGGTAAGTTCATTTTACCCTAAAAAGAACCTTCTGCCCCATACGATTCCTTTGAAAAATATCCCTACCAAAAAAACGGCTCGCCTCCGAAGAGACAAACCGTTAATATGTCAGCGGCATCCAAGCCTTATGTTCATGTTCGCTGTTGCGTTTCTGCTTTTGTTTATGCTTTTCCCGCCAGTTGAGCGATCAGCTCATACGAGTGCAGGCGTGCCTGATGATCATAGATCATCGACGTGATAATCAGCTCATCCGCCTGGGTTTGAGCAATAAATGATTCCAGTTGACCACGCACGGTCTCTGGAGAACCGTTCACAGCTGCTTTTAGCGTCTGCTCTACACCAGCTTTCTCACGATCTGTCCATTTGCCTTCCATATCGGCTGGTGGCTGCACCAATCCGGTTGTGCCACGAATAATGTTCAGGAACTGCTGCTGCATCGTTGTGCCAAGCCATGCGGCTTCTTCGTCGGTATCCGCCACGACAGCATTTACACCCACAATAACATGGGGTTCCTTCAAGTGATCGGATGGCTGGAAGCTGCTCCGATACGTTTCAAGTGCAATCCGAGTGTAATCCGGCGAGAAGTGGCTGGCAAAAGCAAACGGCAATCCCAGCTGTCCAGCGAGACGAGCACTGAAATCACTGGAGCCGAGCAGGTAAATCGGGATATTCAATCCTTCTCCGGGTACAGCGCGAACAGGTGCATGATACGATGTAGCAGAAGCATCGAAATATGCTCTAAGCTCAGCCAGCAATTCCGGGAAATCTTCACCGCTGTTCAGGTCTTTGCGCAAAGCAAGCGACGTACGACGGTCACTTCCTGGTGCGCGACCCAGTCCCAGATCAATACGACCTGGATACAGAGACTCCAATGTGCCAAACTGCTCGGCAATGACAAGTGGGGCATGGTTAGGCAGCATGATTCCGCCTGAACCGAGACGAATGGTCTTCGTTCCACCCGCAAGGTAACCAATGACAACCGAAGTGGCGGAAGAAGCGATGCCCGGCATGTTGTGGTGTTCCGCTACCCAGTAACGGTGATATCCCCAACGCTCCGCGTGCTGAGCAAGATCCAGACTGTTGCGAAGCGCATCCGCAGGTGTGGCACCTACTACGACAGGAGCCAAATCCAGAATGGATAATTTAACGTCGTTAATATGTTTTTTATGGGATGAAGCTGCGTTTTCGGTAGACATAATAGAAAGTTCTCCTCTGTGAGCATATTTTTATTTTTGTATATCCAGATATATAGATGTAAAAGTGCAAAAAATGATGTGGCAGAGCTGCTTCTCAAGCCGTTTACATCCGGACGGAATACCCGCCTGCACCTGCATTCTTGCTTCCGTCTCGGCGTCCGGCTTATAGCTCATGCTGTACGTACTCGGCAAATTGACGAATGGTTTCTTCGTTGCGGCGATAATACGTCCACTGTCCCCTACGCTCGGAGATCAGCAACCCGGCTTTGAGCATGGTCAGCAGATAGCTGGATATGACGGATTGAGCCAGTCCGGCCTTCACCTGAATCGTTCCAACACATATGCCGCTCTTTCCTGCATCCGGATGCTGGGATAACTCCAGCGGTGGAAAGTGTTGCTCCGGGTTTTTGAGCCACAACAGAATCTGTCGACGTGTCTCGTTGGATAACGCTTTGAATATGAGTATAGGTTCCATGGGTATGATTATACCGCCTTTCTTTCATTTTGCAAATCAAACAGACCGATTCGACGAATGAACCGGCCTGCCAATATATGCATGTGTATACGTTTAGAACTTGGTGCTTACCGTCTCTTTTACTTGTTCCAGCATGGACTGATAAGCCGTAGTTTCCAAATATCCGATACTGCCGAAGAGCAAGTGATCTATCACTTCAATACCTACAAACTCGAAGATACCGATATCGGAAGTCATTTTTATGCTGGCAGCCATGCCGATTTGATCGTAAATTTCACTTGGTGTGCCGTGTGTATTAATGATCAGACCTTTTTTGCCTGTCAGCAATTTCTCAATGCCAGCTTCACCAGAAGCATAAGCGAAACCATATGCAAATACACGATCGACATACCCTTTCATGATTGCAGGAAGGCCTGCCCACCAGATGGGATAAATAAAGGTAATGGCCTCTGCTTCAGCAACAAATTGCTGCTCGGTTGCGATATCCTGCGGAATCTGTCCTGCACGCATGGATGCTGTGTCCGCCGCGCTCAATACGGGCTGGAATCCAAGTGCGTACAGATCGCGTACAACGACTTCGTGGCCTTGAGCCTTAAGTGTTTCCACTGCCGTGTTTAAAATGGCATGGTTCAAACTGTCTGTACGCGGGTGTGCATATACGATAAGATGTTTCATAAGAAATAATCCCTCCAGGTTTAAATTCATTTTCACTGCCAAAATCGTGAATAATACTCCGAAATATACATAGACATCTATATATACAAACAAAAAAAGGGGTTGAAGCATTTTGCATTTTTTTGATCGTCCGATCACCTCGGTTTGTTGATTATGCAAAATGCTTTAGTTAATTATGGTTATAACTTGCGAACGATACCGGTCAACAAACTCTCCAGCTGATCCGCCTGATCGTCCGTCAAATGACCATACATCATCCCATTAATCTGTTGTGATACTTCATGAAATACAGGTTCCAATTGCCGCCCCTGCTCTGTTAAACGAATCATCGTCACTCGGCTGTCTTCGGCACTCTTACTGCGTTCTACATATCCCAGCTTTTCCAGCTTGTTCACCAGTACGGTGACGGTTGGTTGGGTCCGATGGACTCGCTCCGCCAGCATCTTGATGGACAGTACATCTTCACGGTAGAGGAACATCAGGATGTCACCGTGGGAAGGGACGATTCCTGTAACATTATGCTTCTCCAGCTCCTGAACAATCTGTTTGTTAATGTGATCTCTGATTCTTGCGATCAGTGCAATTGCGTTGTATTTTGGCATGAGTTCATTATACATAGACATCTATGTATTTTCAAGCTTTTTATATCACAATCCCTGGACCCTCCAAAAAGGAAGAGACAGGGATTGTGATATTTATATATAAACATCAGATTACGGGAAGCTTTAATCAATCCACTGCGTAATTTTATCCAAAGGCTGACGGGATTTCTCACGTGGCGGATCTTCCGCCCGATAACCAAAGGCTGCCATGACGGAAACATCCCATAGTCCATCCTCTAGCAGACCTTCCTCTTCCAGAATACGATGTACGTCTTCATGGATAAACCCTTCAATGGGACAGGAATCGATACCAATCAGCGCTGCCGCAGTCATCATATTACCGAGAGCAATATAGGTCTGTTTGGACGCCCAGTCAAATAAAGTACGCGGGTTCTCAAGCATTCGTTGGTTCTTTTGGAACTTGCCATAAGCTTCACGAGTCAACTCAAATACATCATCCGGCATGCCTTTGATTTCTTTCAGCATATATTCCGCGTAAGGCGAGTTATAACTCGCATCAGACCGCGCCAGAATGACAATAAAATGGCTTGCCTTCGCCAATTGTTTCTGAGCCCCGGAAGAAACTTCAGACAGACGCTTGCGCAAGTCCGGGTTCTGCACAATTAGAAATTTCCATGGTTCCAAACCAATTGAGCTTGGCGACAACCGTCCCGTTTCCAGAATAAACTCAAAATCTTCTTCCGAAATGATACGTGAAGCATCAAACTGTTTGGTTGCATGCCGAAAATAGTAAGCGTTCAAGATGTTTTCTTTCGTAATGGCTTTTGCTGAGGGTTCCATATGTCTGCACATCCTTTTCTTGTTTATGTTCATGTTTATGGTGTAAACCGAATACCTGAGTATTATTTTAGAGTTTATAATCAAAATATAAAAGTACGCACAATGGTGTTTCTTAGTATATAAAAGTAACTATTGTTCTCTAACAAGGTTTTTCATCGGTCAAGGGCGCACCCTGTTGTAACAAAAACAAGTCGCCATGGACCTGCTGCTCCCCAAGGCGACTTACCTGTAATTCGTATCAGAGATTATTGTGATTACGACAATTACAACTGTTCCATGAACTCATTTTCCGACATAACCGTAAATCCCTCTTGCCGCAGCAAAGCAGAAGTAACCCCTTCGCCCACGACTTTGTGGTTGGCAAAGTTGCCATCGTAAATCATCTGTGTACCGCAGGAAGGACTGAATTCTTTGAGCACCACACAGGTGACATCCAGTTTTTGCGCCCAATCAAGTGTCTTATAGGCTCCTTTAATGTACAGATCCGTGACGTCCTTGCCACTCTTCTCCATTACCTTGGCTTTACCTGCCAGCACATCCTTACCCGTACCGCCGATAATTTCAGCTGGCTCCCGCGGGGTGGAAAATCCTCCAAGCAGCTCCGGGCAGACCATCTTTGCCTGTTCCTGCTCCACAAGCTCCTGAATCTTTGCATCCAGACTCGCTGTTCCGTTGTAACGGCAGGCTACGCCAGCAAGACATGAACTCACCAAATATTTCATCGTTATGCTCCTTATGCTCCAATCTTCTATTCAATTGATTGTACCATATGAATCCAAATTTTAGAGGTTGGCATCCCTGGTAATCATCGTAATACGAGCATCTTCATTATATCGAACTTGAAAAACATCCCTTGTCGATTCCAGTTCAAATGTAACGATTCCCGGTGCTTCGGTATTTCGATGGAGTTTATATGCTTGAAGATCAACTTTAAATATTTTTTTAATTAAAGGCTCTACCTTCTTCCTGAGGGTCGATTCCTTTACTTGAAGAAGCTTCTCATGATATGCCTCCACTTCTTCCCAGGTAGTATAGTCTTTTTGATAAGAATTCGCATCAATAACGGCATAATTTATACCCAAAGTACCTTCGGTCGTCTGAACAAAATAGTGATTTTCAAAGCTAAAAGTAATCAAATCTCTACCATTCTCATCATCTTTTGTCCGGTGTATGCTAATCAGATCAAGATCAGCGTTGCCAGTAAACGCCTCAATGGAATCCTCTGCATACGCCAAAGCTGTTTGAGAAACTTGTTTAGGATCGAGATCACCTGAAACGGAGATCGCTTCATCCTGCAACCAAATAATCTCTCCATAGCTTTTTTCATTCTCTAACATTAAAGTAGTATACGATTTCGGTTCCAATTCGCCCTGCTTCATACCCACATATCGCTTGGCTGAGACTGGTTTAAGCGCGGGGTCACCACCGATACCTTGAAGCAAGGACGGTACTTGGCGCAAATAACGATGCTCCAGCTCCTTAGCCGACATCTCCCGTCTCATCTGTACCTCACGTAGATTGCCTGTTGCCTTATCAAGCCAGATCAACGCATATTCTGCATCGCCTTCTTTTCCAGCCTCGACAGAGACTCTTCCAGAGACAGGCAGGTCCTGCACTTTGGTTATACGTAATTGTTTGCCAAGATAGTCTCGCATCGTGACGGCTACATTCCTTTTCATCTTGTCAGTGAGCAGGCTCATGCTGGCATCATCCGTAAATTGCAGCGCTGCTGTGGGATATACTTTTTCAATTACAGGCTCCACAATCTGCCCGTTCCAGAGAATGGCCGCCGCTGCCACGGCTGCAATCGTCGTGCACACAATAACAGCTCTGCGGGAGCGAAAACGGCGTCTGTGTGGATTAGGCAGTTTTTTTTGCTCGGCGGACTTATCCCCAGCACCACTCATTATATGTGCAGATCCCGATTTGAGCCAGGCTACCTGACGAAGTACGTTCTGTTTATGCTCCTCGGTAAAAGGAGACGCCGCAAACGGCTCCTTTCTGACTACTTTTTCCCATTCGTCATCCATATGTTTCATTCACTTCGCTCCTCCCACTGTTTCCGTACTTTGGCCTTCGCTCTGGACAGTCGCGATTTGACTGTTCCCGCGCTGATGCCCAGCATTTCCGCAATTTCACCCGTCGTAAGCTCATACTTCAGATGCAGCAAAAGCAATTCCCGGAATTTGTCCGGCATAGCCATGATGATGTCCCAGATTTCATGAACGTGCTCCCTGCTGATCGCCTCGGCTTCGGCAGAGGGGTGAACCCATTTTTCAGGCTTCATCTCACCCATGCTCGTATTCACCTGTTCCGTGGGGATTGGCAGTGTTTCTCCCCATAAACTGCTGCGAAAAAATCTGGATTTTCGGTATGTAAATGTCGTGTTCCTAGTAATGGTCAGCAGCCATGTCTTCAATGAACATTCTCCTCGAAAATGGGCGATCCCGGAATATGCCCGGATAAACACTTCCTGTGACAATTCATCCGCCTGCTCGGTACTTTTGGTCAGAAAGTACGCGTAGTTCCATACGTCGTTCCCGTACTCATCCATCATGCTGCTAAGTGTGTAATTGTCGATCGTCTGAGCGTGTGCCAGATATTGATAGTCCAACTAATGTTCACCTCACTTAATAAGACTACGTCCATTCGGATTTGGTTCCCAAACGGTTTATTTCTTCTCCCTCTCCTGCAAAATAAAATAAACCAGCAAGGTCCAGATGTACTGAACTCGCTGGTCTATCAATGATAAAGCCCATAAACTTCATTCTGGTGCCGAAGCTGCTGCTCAAGCCTTAACCGCGGTAATCATCAGAAACATCGGTCGACGATTCTCGTCTCGCATACCGGGAACCTGCTCCATCATCTCAGGAGATGGCTTGGACTCGGCTACCTGTTGAATGACAAAACCAGCCTGAATCAATTCATTCAGATGAGTCGCCATCGTACGATGATATTTCACCACGTCCTGATTCAGAAAGTTTGCTACCCGCTGCCCCTCCTCTTGATAATGATCCACAGGCCAATGCAGTATTTCACCCTGAGGTCCATAATGCCAGTCCTGCTCCGCCCGCGCCGTGAAGATGGGATGTTCCGCAGACAAGACAAATGTGCCTCCTTGGACAAGACATGCATTGATTTTGGCGTATACCTGATCCAAACGCTCGATATAATGCAAAGCCAGAGAGCTAATCACCACATCAAATTGTCCGGGTGCAAAATCAATATCCTCAATCGCCATACGCTGGTACTCGATCTGAGGATCATCCGTCATCTTGCGTGCCCGTTGCAACATATTTTCAGACAAATCCACGCCAACCACAGAACTAGCCTGTTGCTCACGTGCATATCGACAGTGCCAACCAAAGCCGCACCCCAAATCCAGTACGTTCTTGCCCTTTAATTCAGGCAGCATCGTTTGCAGTTCATGCCACTCGCCAGCAGCCTCCAACCCTTGGGTTGATCGAGCCATCTGACTGTAATTGCCGAAAAATTCGGCTTCATCATATTTGTTTTGCTTCATAAAGAGATTACCTCCCCTGTCATAAAAGATGCTCCATTAACTCTACCATATAAACGGTCATCTTTTGGAAAAGTTGTCTGTAGGTAAGGTATTTGTAATAAAACATGTGAACAACCAAAAGACCTGCTTGATCTTTAAAGATCAGGCAGGTCTTTTGGTTGAGCTAATCAGCTATAACTCATCGGTTAGCTCGTTCTTTTAATATGTCATTATATTAGGTTTTATTTCAATATCTTATACCCGAATATCAAACCGGCCATTGCTGTCCGTTGTTGCATTTGCAATTTCTTGCGGGGACGCTGCTTGCATGCCATTGGTTGGTGGTTTGGCCGGCGGCGCTTCTTTGGTTCCGGTTGTACCGCTGCTCTGGGAGCTTTGCTGCGAGATTTGAGCTTCGATTTGCTTGATTTGCTGTTGCAGCTGCTTCGTTTTGGTCTCCTTGGTTTTATCATCGTCCTTGCTGGATTGTACCTTCTCCAATTCGGCCTCAAGCTTCGTCTTTTGTTTTTCCAACTCACTTGTGCTGTTCGAACTGGATGAAGACGTGGATATGTAGGATGTCGTGGAACTTGCTGCTGAAGAAATATTCATCGTTGATCTCCTCCTCTTTCTTGGTTCCACTATATCCCATCCAAGCCAAAGGAACGTTAAATTCAACTGAAAGGTTGCTGAATGATTGGCTTGGTCAAGACTTCATCTGAACAGTGAATTACTAACCAAAAGAGAGAAGGAGCTTTTAAGGTCAGCGCATTTATTTACGCACTACGTTATAACCTTTATCCTTCAGCAACTGGATGACCCCATCCTTACCCAGGAAGTGCCCTGCGCCAACTACGATGAAATACTCCTCTTTCTTGTCGGATTTCAGGTAGCCATCGATTTGGTCTGCCATCCCGATATTCCGATCAATAAGCATTGCTTTGTTATACTCTGGATCGACAACCATGCTGTTGGTGAATTCAAGCAATCCCTGGTCATCCCCGGTTTTCCACATTTCAGCCATCTGGTCGACACTATCATCAAGCACACCGAAATTATCGAGCACAGCGTTCAGATTTTTCTCTTGCAGTTCCTTGGAGAAATGATCGAACATGCCTAACTGAGATTCATAGGATTCCAGCTCCAGCACAGGCAATTTTCGTTCAACGGCTTTCTGTATGAAATACAGATCGATACCCGCAGATGCCTCGTAACCAGCCTTCACGGATTTCAAACTGCTGATGGTCGTTTCCGCCACCCATGGTTTGAATGCATCGAGAGCATTGGCTTCCAAGCCACTTTGCTTCAAAATGCCCCCGAGCTTGGCATACGTTTCCTTGGACACATGATCCTTCAGTGTTGTTCCGTCCTGGTACATCCCCTTATCCATAATCAGCTTCTGCTGCGCCTCATCGGCTGCTTTGCTGATATCAATCTCCACACCGAGATAATCGGCCTCTGCAAAAGCTTCCTCAAATTCCTGACGCAACGGGTAGAAGCTATCATCTGCAATATGCATGGAACCTACCAGATACACCGTATTTCCATCATGTTCGACTTCCCACATAAAACCACGGGCGCCTTCCCCCGTTGCTTTGGATACCAGAAGCACGGTACGGGATTTCTGATCCCAACAAACTTCGTAGCCCGCCGCTTCACCAACAACCCGGATCGGAGCATACGTCACGCCGTTAATCAGCTTTGTTTTGCTCTTTAGCGTGATCTCCTTACCATCCACGATCAGATGAAGTGTACCATTCTCAACATCTTTCAGCTTGATATTCATCGCTTGAAGTGTTGTTTTCAGCGGGACCATAGTTGTGCCTTGATCCACGATAGGTGAGTTGATTGTATAGTCTACGTTCTGATCATTGACCTTCAGTCCCGTCTGCTGTGGAGCAGCCATAACCGGAACAGCTGTTGCCAGCAAGCCTGCAGAAATGATGAGCGATAAGAGCGATTTCCTCCAATTTTTCATGTCAAATATTTCTCCTTAGAAATAAGAATGAAGTGCACGCATTTCATAAATGAACTGAATACAAGCAGGGATTGTGTAGTCACTTTCTTTTGCCTATAGCACACAATCCCCACCACTAATTATGACACCTCACAACCACCGTTGTTGTTCGTCGTTCCGTAAATTTGAATCAAATTTTATACGCCTTCATCGCTTTGAACAATTCCTTGAACGTTGGGCGTTTACCATACATCAGCACACCTGTACGATAGATTTTCGCTGCGAGCCAGCCGAAGATCATAATCGATACCACGAGAATGGCCAGGGACGTCCAGATCTGCCAGGTAGGCGCTACGCCTGCCCCAATCCGTACCAGAATTGCCGTTGGCGATGTGAACGGAATGAAGCTTGCTATTTTCAACAACAGGATGTTCGGTGTAGCGATACTGAAGATCGCGATATAGAAGGAAACCAGGGACAACATCGTAATCGGCAGCACGGCTTGACCCAGTTCTTCTGTCCGACTCACCATGGAACCAATGGCCGCAAACATCACCGCATACAGGAAGTAACCCAGAATGTAGAAGATCAGTCCATATACAATGACAGCGACGTTCACATCACTCAGGTTCATGTTGAAATCACTCAATACATCGCGGTTATGCGGTAACAGCATATTGCCAGCAACTACTGCACCGAAAATACCGATTTGCAGCAAACCTACTATGAAAATACCGATGATTTTACCAAACATCTGACTGAGCGGAGATACACTCGTAATCAAAATCTCCATAATACGCGAGCTCTTCTCGGCGGTAATCTCGGAAGCAATCATATTACCTGTCATCATCGTTGATGTGAACAACAGGATAATGAGCAGGTATACCACAATGTAGTTGATGCCACTCATGGTACCTTCCGACTCCGCAGCAGCTCCACTTTGGCCAGAATCCAGGCTTTGCTCTGTCAGTTTTACCGGTGTGCTGATGAGCTGTTTTTGCTCCGGCGTGAGTGTATCCTTCACCACCACATCCAGCTTCACAATTTGCAGCGCAGCTTCAATGGGTGCTATAACCTGCGGGGAGATATCTTCACTTGAGTATAAGACCGGCTGTGGGAAATCTTGCCCAGCAGCAGGTTCAAACTTCAGGTACCCATCCAAAAGCTCCGACTCCACATCGGCTTTGAGGGCCGCTTCATCTTTACTCGCGTCGTTAACAAAATGATACGTCTGGTTGCCTTGTGCGGAGGAGTATGTCTCCAGCTTCTCAGCTACCTCCGTTTGTCCCGTGCTCAGCAGACCGATATTCACAGTCTTACTTCCACCTGCGCCTCCACCGATGGGACCACCATTAAATAAGGTAATAAAATATGGAATATTGAGTCCAATCGTAATTAAAAGTGCAAGTACAATGGTCGTAACCATGAAAGACTTCGTTTTTACTTTGTTTTTGAACGTAAATCCGGTAATCGTCCCCATTTTATTCATTCGACTCACCTACCTCACGAATAAAGATTTGGTTAAGCGTTGGTTCCTTAATTTCAAAATGTTCAACGGTCGTCTGAGCCATGGCTGCTCTCAGAATTTCCTGAGCTGCTTCCATCTGTCCAATATGGATCAGATATCCACGCTCATTGTGCTCTACCTTTTTCACACCCGGCAGCTGTTCCAGCCCGTTGACACTTCCCGTTGTGCTCAGGAATACATGCTCACGCGGATAACGGCTCTTGATCTCCCTGATCTCTCCTTGCACAACCGTATTGGAGCGATGCAGGATTGTTATCTGACGGCATAATTCTTCAACGTGCTCCATACGGTGTGTCGAGAACAGAATGGCTGTGCCTTCGTCACGCAACTCCTTCACCGTCGATTTCAGCAATTCCACGTTCACCGGATCGAGTCCGCTGAAGGCTTCATCCAGAATCAGAATTTGCGGTCTGTGCACCACTGCGGCAATAAAACCCATTTTCTGTTGATTCCCTTTGGATAATTCCTCAATCTTTTTATCGTAATACTCGGGCACTTCGAATCGGTCCAACCAATACTTCAGGCTCTGATCCGCATCCTTTCCATTCATGCCGCGCAGACGGGCCAGATAGTTGATCTGTTCACTGACCTTTACCTTTGGGTACAAACCGCGCTCTTCCGGAAGATATCCCATAATCTGCTGCAATTCTGTGCTATAGGGTTTACCGTTGTACTGGATATTTCCGCCATCTGGGTGGATCAGCCCAAGCACCATACGCATCGTTGTTGTTTTACCAGCACCGTTGGCTCCAAGCAGACCGTAAATCTCCCCTTCTTTCACATTAAGCGTCACACCATTAACTGCTGTTTTGTCTGCGTATTGCTTGACGACCTGCTTCAATTCCAATCGGTTCATCATTTATCGTCTCCCTTCGGTTATTTCCATTGTACGGGTGCGTACCCGGCAATCCAGAATGCCAAGACTTCATCCAATTCCAAGTTACGGATTTTCAAAACCCGGTTATTTGCCAGCTCCAGCCTTTCCTGCGCTTCGCTGACCCGGGTTGTAATGATGCGAACCAGACCCCTCTCTTCCAAAGAAGATTCCACAACACCGGGAATACTCTCCGGCCTTAAGTCTCCTTCATACCAGACTTCTTTCCACTGATCGAGCACCATATCTTTCTCGGCCATCCCCAGCGACTGACCCCGGTGCATCAACACGATGTAATCTGCAAGCCTTTTGACTTCATCCGCAATATGTGTAGCAATCAGAATCGTGGTGTCTCCCTCAGCCATGAAGGTACGGAACTGCTCGACCATCACTTTCCATGCAAAGGGGTCCAATCCTGATGAAGGCTCATCCAAAAGCAATAGTCTTGGGCGAGCTGCAATTGCAGCAGCAATCTCAAATTTCCGCCGTTCTCCCTTGGACATCTTGTTCAGCTTCACATCGACAGGGACTTCCATATCGTGAATCAGTTGGTCGAACAACTTCATATCCCAACGCGGGTACCAGTAGGCCCGAAAATTAGCTGCTTCCTGTGCAGTAATCCGGTTCTCTTCGAGCCCAGCGTTGTCAGCCACAAAACCGATCTGTTGTCTCAGTTCAATGGGAAGAGGCCCCTCATGTTCCATCCCAAACCATATAATCTGCCCTGCATCTGGCAGCACCACTTGTTGTAGCATGTTAAGAAGTGTGCTTTTACCTGAACCGTTATGACCGAGAATTGCAACTACATACCCTTCCGGGATGGTCAGATCGATCGGGCCAACAACTCTGCGTTTTCGCATTTTGGATACGCCATTCAACTGAACTGCGATGGGTTCCATGTATGAATCACTCCCTCACTTCGAGTAAACAGCCTTCAGGACTTCCCGGAACAGAATCTCCAGTTCTTCTTCCGTACATCCTACCGATTTTCCAGACTGCACCGCTGCCTGCATCGCTTCCTGCGCGGCCTTCAATCTATAATTTTCTCTGTCCCCTGCTTCTACCTGGGCCACAAATGTACCTGTCCCCTGCTTCGTACGAAGCAGCCCTTCATTCTCCAGATCCTGATAGACCCGTCTGACCGTTATAACACTGCAATTCAGTGATCCGGCGAATTCGCGAATGGACGGCAAATGTGTTCCCTCCTCCAACTGACCCGTAACAATTAACGATCTTAACTGATTTTCAATTTGGTGATATAAAGGTTCAGCACTATTTTCATTAATTTGAATGGGTATTTTCACATCTTGCACCTCGCCCTCCGGTACACTCCAGTCTGTTACCTGTCCGTGCCGGTTTCATCCTGTATTCATTTTTGCGTTCATCCCTCATACCGTTAACTCAAATCCCGAGTGGAAAGTTTCTTCAGCGTCAATCGACTGAAAAGCCATAATCCCGCTATGCCAGCCACCAAAGCAACCCACATCATCGGGGAAAGCAGCCCCCATGATTTACTCATATCAATTACAATCGAAAATCCGTAATTGCCCGACATCCGGATCAGCAAGGATATGATGATCGTAAGCGGCAAAAACAGCGAACTGAGAAGCAAATATTTTTTGCCACTGTTCAGAAACTCTCCGTAAATATATAAGCCTGTCATGAGAAGTCCGTAACCTGTACAAGTTAGGCCAAAGGCCAGGTACTGATCCCACCGGAACCCTTCCTCGTGCAACCCAACCACATACAGTGATCCATAGAAAAAGATACCATTATACGTAAACGCCATCAGAGACTGCTGAAGTCTCGACCACATCACTGTTTCGTTTGGAATGGGAAGTCTACGATAGTAGGCCAACATCTGTGTATAGGAATCCTCCTGTATGTAACGGAAAGATCGTCTGCTGAACAGAAACCCCTGAAATGGCACCATGATCAAAAAGAAAGTATCTACAACAGGATTAATGAAATCTATATTTTGTTGTCCTAATAACAGCACACCACTCACGCCACCAGTGTATATCATAAAAATGGCAGTCCAAAGCCATTGGAGCTTATCCTTATTCATCTCGCTGCGGGTCAGCCACCAAGCCTGCTTCCATTCGTTCATATCATTGCCTGCCTTTCCATCTCGACTGTGCTCACTGTATATATCAATATACACAGTATACAGACCACTCCCTATTCCCGTCAACTCCTTATTTTCCTGAATCAGGAAGAATGGATGGGATTCATGTTAGAGTTACGATAAAATAAAACTTGATTCTGAAATTACAATGATTCATTGTAATTTCATTTGTTCAATTTATAGAGATACTACAGTGCTACATAGAAAGGATTGATTCACTTATGGATTGGCTGGTGGAGATCGGGTTTGTGCTCCTCTTCCTTATCGTGGTTGTCTGGCTCATTGTTCGTGATGAACCCAAACGGCATTCTGCCAAAAAAGGCAGACATCGTGTGAGGCGTAACAGCGGCTACACCGACTCTTCTCCGACATACCCGGTCATTACCAATGATGACTCCTACTCTCATCATTCCAAACATTCTCATGATCACAAGCATCATGACAGTGATTCTTTTTCAGGATCGAATCACCATCACAGCAGCGATAGCGGAAGCAGCAACGACAGTGGTGGAGACAGTGGCGGTGGCGATTGAATTTAACTCCTCAAACCAAAAAAGAGCTGTATCCGATATTGTGCGAACACAATTCGGAACAGCTCTTTCCTTTTTCACGGCACCTGAAATACAGAAGAGGTCTAATCCTTAAACGAGGTTGTAGCCACTTGGCAGGCTGCGATTACTGCGAATCGCACGAATTTCGTCCAAAGTAAGCCGTTGATTGGTGGAAATCAAAGATTCCACATCATTGCCACGGATCAGATCATCCAAATCTCTCAAATTGGTGTTCCCGCGATAGACACGGAATCCGCCTTGAAAGTTAGGTCGCGTAAACACAACCAACGTTGCATTCGAACTTGTCGAGAAGAAACGCAGGCTCTCCACCCCGCCCAGGATGTTGTCCAGATTACGGAGACCCGTGTTACCACGATATACCCTGCTTCTTCCGCGATAATCCTCTTCTGAATACACCGTAAGGCGTGGATACGTTTGACTTACATGGACTGTTTTTTTCATTTGTTTTCCCCCTCTCGAGTTCATTCTATGAATGAATGCGAGAGGAAGCTTGGACCAATCAACGGATGGATTCATCCAGTTTCATATTTTCAAAGAATTCAATTCATTGCATTAAACACCCAGAATGATTTCCCATACCGGGCGAGTATGTCCACCAGGATACAGCAGGTACAGCAGAACGTATACAATAACGCCTGTGATCGCACTGCTAAACCAGATCATGGATGTGAATCGCCCCCAGCGGCGATGTGTCTTGAATTTCTTTTTGAACCCAAGCACCAAAGTGGAAATCCCGAAAACCGCTGCCACCGTGGCAAGGATAATATGAAAGATCAGAAATATTCGATAGAAGATCTCCATCTCCGGGTCCCCACCCCAAGCCGTATTCCCGACAAAGATGGTACGAGACATATAAATGACAAAGAACAGAAGGGCAGCAATGGCCCCTGCAATCATCGCGGTTTGGTGCGCCTCCCGTTTGCCACGGATAATTAGCACCCAGCCAATTCCAACCAGCACCGCGCTAATCACAATGAAAGAAGTACTGATCGTGGGTAGCAGAAAATACATATCCATCGTGTGTTTCCCCCTCTTGTCCAAACAAAACTTGTGTTATTTCGCTGCAGTATTAAGCGGTTCTCCCGTATTCTCTACAGGGTACGGATCATCATCATCTTCCCGTTTTTCCTTGCGGTACCATTGGAAAAAGACATACGCCAGCATGGAGACGAAGATGCCTTCCTGTATGAATTTCATCAAAATACCGCCCACCTGCTGATCCTCCTTGGCAGAGGACAGAAAGTTGAAGAACGCCGGTCCACCGAACGATCGCAGCAATGCCGTGGAATCCCCGGATACACAATACCGCATCGCCTCAGCCCATACGGCAGGATTACTGTAGGTCGCATACAACGGTTCGGAAGCAAAAATAATCAGTCCACAGGCTGGTGTCAGAAGCACCATGTTCAGAAAAATAAAACCAATCTTAGACAGCCCCGACGCTTGTCTGCCTTCCGGCAACGGATTGAGCAGCGTCCACCACATCAGCATGGAAGTAATGAAAAGTACAATGTAATACAAACGGTGAACCGTAAAATTTAACATCACGTAATCATGTACTACGGGTAGATGATATATCGAGAACAATCCGTTAAACAGCACAGCCGCCACGATTGGATGAGCCAAAAAAGATAACTGCCGTGTTGGCAGCCACCGGATGATTCCACGCCATACCCAAAGGGGCAATCCCTTCATCAGTAGCGGTGGCGCTACCAGATAGGACAGAGCCATACTCACCATATGGAAGCTGAACATTACATGACCCAGCAGATTGAATGGCCCCGCTTGTGCAAGATACAACACGGTAAGCCCAGTAATAAACATCATTTTCTGTGCAGCCGTGACTTGATCTGCCCCCTTGATCCGCTCACTGAATGGACCAACGAGCACTAGATAAGCTGCAGCAATGAGCAGAAACAATGCCATAATAAGTGGACTCCATAAATCGTTAAAACTAAAATATTGCAACCCGAGCATACGGGAAACCTCCCCGTGACCTGATTTGGTTGTTGCCTGAATCCATTGACGGATTGATCCGCCTAAAAGGGGAAAAGACGGCGACCTGCGCCGCCGCCATCTCTTTTACCACCAAACCCAATAGAGTGCCATAATGATGCACGTAAAAGCTACGAAAAATCCGAAGCACATGAACAGGATCGGCATCAAATGCCCTTTATCCTTCAAGTGCATCCAGTAACCGAGCTGTACAAACACCTGAAGGATCGCCATAACCACCAATATAATAATGGTAAAGGTCGTATTGACTCCTCCCGCGGCGGCAGCCGCGAACGCAATGAGCGTCAGGACGATGGAGAAAATAAAAACAACGACGTGTTTCTGTGGCCCTTCCGCCCGGTGACGATGCTTCACAGGCTGCTGATCACTCTTATCCTGTACCGACATGTGTTACCCCACCTTTCCGAGCAGGTACACGACCGTAAAGATAAACACCCAGACCACGTCAATAAAGTGCCAATACATTGCGGAGACGTATACTTTAGGTGCAGTTACGACCGTTAATCCTTTTCTGAACAGTTGCCCGATAATGAGCCCGATCCACATAATACCGAATGCAACGTGAGCTCCGTGGAACCCGACCAGCGTGTAGAACGCTGAACTGAATGCACTTGTAGTCATGCCGAACTCTTTATGTTTCACATATTCATAGAACTCGTAGATTTCCAGACCGAGGAATCCAAGACCCAGTACAACGGTAATGCCAAGCCAGAGAGCAAGAGCATTGCGCTTCCCCTTATGCATAGCCTGGATGGCAAATACACTTGTTAAACTGCTGACTAAGAGAATAAAGGTTGCTGCAGCCACGAGTGGCAGATGGAACAATTCATTCGCCGTCGGTCCGTCATTCGTTTGGCCACGGAGGGCCAAAAAGGTTGCGAAGAGGGTCCCGAACAATACGGTCTCGCCGCCAAGGAACAACCAGAAGCCTACAAGCTTGTTGCGTCCTTCCAGCGTTGCTTTCTCCGGCTCATGCGGCAAATTGCCGTTTACCGGTTCGGCATGTGGAGTTGTCATGTTCTAACCCCCTTCTCATCCTGATCCTCCGGTTCAATATGCCAGCCATGATCATCGTAGAGTGACCGCAGCGCCATCGCACCAAATGTAATCAGAAGGCCAATAATGACCACAATATAATGGTTAAACAATCCGTTCATAAACGCATTGCCAAAATCATCCTTGCTGAACATGAGACCAAGTCCGGCAATGAATATACCGACGGACATAACAAATGGCAGCGGAGTCGCTGATGGCATATGGATCGAACCAACAGGTTCGGCCGGTGTCATCTCCGTATGTCCAGCCATCTTTTCCTTCCAATACGCATCGATTCCACGTACCAGAGGCGTCTGCTTAAAGTTGTATTCCGGCGGTGGAGATGGGATTGACCACTCCAACGTACGGCCATCTTCCCACGGATCATTCGGTGCATCAACTGGTTTTCTCGTTGTGATCACGATGTTCACGAGGAACATGATAACCCCAACACCCATCAGGAATGCACCGACGGAACTGACCAGGTTAAGCAGGTCAAAATCCTGATTCGGCAAGTATGTAACGATCCGGCGCTGCATCCCCATCAGACCAAGGAAATGCTGTACAAAGAACGTTAGTTGGAAACCGATCATGAATGTCCAGAAGGTCCACTTTCCGAGCGTTTCGCTTAACATGCGACCGAACATTTTCGGCCACCAGTAATGTAGTCCCGAGAATAATCCCAGCACCAATCCGCCAACGATAACGTAATGGAAGTGAGCCACAACAAAGTACGTATCATGGAACTGGAAATCCGCAGGCGCAGAGGCCAGCATGACACCGGTAACCCCGCCCATAACGAAGGTTGGAACGAATCCAACAGCGAACAGGTTTGCTGCCGTAAAACGGATCTGACCGCCCCACATCGTAAAGAGCCAGTTAAATATCTTGATCCCTGTTGGTACAGCAATCAACATGGTTGAGATGGAGAACAAGGCATTGGCGACTGTTCCCAGACCTGTCGTAAACATGTGATGCGCCCATACCATGAATCCTAAGAAGGCGATCAGGATGGTTGCAAACACCATGGAGCTGTAACCGAACAATCTTTTACGTGCAAAGGTTGGAATAACCTCCGAGATAATACCAAAAGCCGGCAAAATGAGAATGTATACTTCCGGGTGCCCGAAGATCCAGAAGATATGCTGCCAGAGTACCGGGTTACCGCCACCTGCAACATCGAAGAAATTGGCCCCCAGTATTCGGTCAAACGTTAACAATACAAGTCCTACCGTAATGGCAGGGAATGCAAAAAGGATAATGGCTGATGTAATAAATGTGGTCCAGGTAAACATCGGCATCCGCATGTAGGACATTCCCGGCGCACGCATTGTAATGATCGTGGCGAGAAAGTTAATGCCCCCGATGAGTGTCCCTAGACCGGCGATCTGGAGACCTATCGTGTAGAAATCCACACCGTGCGTCCCGCTGTACTCGCTGCCAGAGAGTGGCGTATACGAAGTCCAGCCGGCATCCGGTGCCCCTCCCATCAACCAGCTCAGGTTCAAGAGCAGTCCGCCAAATAAGAACGTCCAGAAACCCAGTGCGTTAACAAAAGGGAAAGCAACGTCCCGGGCTCCAATCTGCAAAGGTACAACAGCATTCATAAGTGCAAAAATAATAGGCATAACACCAAGGAAAATCATCGTTGTTCCGTGCATCGTAATCAATTCGTTGAAGACCTGTGCCGACACAAAATCATTCATCGGTTTCATTAACTGAATCCGAATCAAAATGGCTTCAATACCGCCGATTCCGAAGAAAAATCCACCCGCAATCAAATAGAGCACGGCGATTTTTTTGTGATCGACGGTGGTGATCCAATCCATCAAGCCCCTATACCGCTTGACGCTATGAGCATGAGCCAAGGTTGTGTACCCCCTTCTTCGTCCTTGCTGTTCTATTCATAGTCCAATTTGTAGTTGGCCAGATATTCGGCAATTCCGTCGATTTCTTCATCAGTGAGTCCAAGGTCTTTCGGATTAGGCATCGTATTGCCCGGCTTCACGGATTGTGGATCATGGAGCCATTCTTTCATGTTGTCCAGCACCGGATTACCGTCTTCCTGGCCTTCGCCCTGATTCAATAGAATACCTGCCACGGATTGCTTGCCGCCGATACCTGTAAGGTTAGGCGCAACGGGCCCGCCCTGATCCCCAACTGCATGGCAAGAAAGACAGTTCGTTTTGAACTTCTCAGCCAATTGGGTGTCTTCAGGAAGTACCGCCGGAGCTTTCATTTCGTTAACCCATTTGTCAAAGGATTCCTGGCTGACCGCTTTTACCTTGAATTCCATGAAGGCATGCGATCTGCCGCATAATTCAGCACATTTGCCTCGGTAAACGCCTTCATTTGGCGCCGAGAAGCTGAACTTGTTAAGCGTTCCATCCGGGTTTGTGTCCATTTTACCCGCAAGTGACGGCACCCAGAAGGAGTGAAGCACGTCAGCGGTTTTTAATTCGAATGCGATTTTCTTTCCGGTCGGGATGATGAGGTCTTGAGCGGTGGTTACGTCATATTGAGGATAAGTGAATTCCCACCAGTACTGATGCGAGGTGACTTTGACCTGAACTGCATTTTTGTCGTTGGACAGATCTTCGCCTTGGGCAAAAATCGTTTTTACCGTCGGTACTGCCAGAACGATTACGAGCAGCAACGGAATGGCTGTCCATATTACTTCCAGCTTGAAATTGCCTTCAACCTGTTCGGGCATATCATTCTGCCCGGCTCGTCTGCGAAACCGGATCAACACATACGCAGCAATAGCAAATACAATGATGAGCACCACGATCATAATCGCAATGGACAGCTTCATCAGATCATATTGGCCTTGCGCCACAGGACCCTGAGGTTTCATTACCGACAAGTCTTCCCGCCCGCATGCGGATAGCAGCAAAGAGAACACCGCCAGCAAGGGGAGAATTCGCTTTGCAACCTGCCACTGTTTCATCATTGATCTACCCCACTTTTTTAACATTTTCGTAGATTACCGTTGTCGCCCGAAATAAACTCAATTCAGTCCATTTCAGCACGATACACGTAATCCTGTCCGACATACAGAATGCTTACAAAAATAACGCTTCCACCACTCCCGTCATTTCCTGCTAAGGGCATGTCTGCGCATTCTTCCAATTCATTCTATATGGTTCAATCACTTATTAAATATAAGTTGAGGGTATGATTTTGTCAATCTTTGGACACATGTTCACAAATTGTTCACTATATGTAAAAAACCGCACCACAACTTGATTTGTAACCGATTTCAGTTAAAAATATTACTCTCTACTTTTGAAAATTTTTGCCAAATTTCGGTGATGAAATTGATTTTTTTGCCGATTTTTCTCACATTGAAAACATGCAGTATTATGCAAAAAAGAAAAGCATGCACCAGGTTGTCTCTCTTACAACTACTGGAAGCAGCAGTATAGCTCCACACCGCCTCCTTTTAGAACCAAACGGCATGGAGCCTGAACCTAATGTACATCCCGGACACCTTTATGCAGCACCCTTACCATATTGCCATAGATACAGACGTTTAAGTCCCGTCAGTTAGTATAAGAGGACCATCACTTGTGATGGCTACCGTATGCTCATACTGGACGCCCCAGCTTCCATCCACTGTTCTCACCGTCCAGCCATCCTCATCCCATACAACCGCTCCAGAGCTGCCTTTTGTAAATATGGGCTCAATCGTAATGACCATACCCTCTGTCAGCATCATGCCCGTCCTGCGTTTCCCGTAAGGGAGGACGTTCGGAGGTTCATGGATGTATTGACCGATCCCATGACCAATAAGAGGCTTCACAATCCCGTAACGATACAGCCGTGCTGTCCGTTCAATCGCGTTTCCGATATCCCCCAGCGTATTTCCTGGCACTGCCTGTGCTATCGCCTTATGAAGCGCTCTTTCCGTTCGATTCATTAGCTTGCGTATAGACCTGCGTTGTTCACCGATCCCGTACGTCCATGCAGAATCGGCAAGCCAGCCGTCTTTGTTCACCACCATATCAATGGTCACCACATCCCCTTCGGCCAGTTTCCGGTTATTAGGGAAGCCGTGGCAAACCACTTCATTAACTGAAGCGCATGTAGCGTAAGGATAACCTTTGTACCCCTTTTGCTCAGGTGTAGCTCCTCTTTCAGCCAGAAAAGCCTCCACCCGTTCGTCAATATCTCCTGTCGTTACACCGGGGGCCAGCCACTTTTCAATCTGCTCGTGACAGCTTCGCAGGATTCGTCCTGCTTCCCGCATGTAGCCAATCTCTTCTTTCGTTTTCAAAATAGGGTCCACATGCATTCATCCTTCCTGCCATATGTGTACTTCCATGTATATGCAGCAGAAACGGAACAAAGCCCCCAAAAAGTGGAGCGAAGCTCTACAGCCTATTCTATTTCCTTTTTGGGTGAGCTGGTTATCCATTGGAAATATATACATATCATTTTTAAATCAAAAAAAACCGTCTGCCGGAGCTTAATGCCCGGGAGACGGTTCTATTCATATCGGAACAGTATAATCAGAGTTGTGTGTGTTTCAGGACACGGAAGAATCCATCTTGACAAGCTCATGCTCAACCACAGAAGTCAATTCTTCCTCGTATCCACCCGTAATCCGGTATTTTCTCACGTACTCCTTCACGAATTTTTTTGGATCTTTAGGACGGAAAATCCGAGTCATTTCCCTCAAACTTTCTTTGACCTCATTGTGACCTTTCGTTGCCATTGTAATTCCCTCCCAAAACGTTGAAAGTGAATGCTCCGTTTAGAGAATGCCGAATAAGTCTTAAATGCCATCCATGAAGTTGTGTGCGCGGCTCAAAGCAAGCTTTAGGTCGGGAACCCTTGCTGTAAGCAAGTACCTGACACTATAAATACCCGATATGATCCAGAATGAATCATAATCTTATTGTAGCATATTCGGAAGTATCTTACGACTTGACAATTTTACCTAATATTTATAACGGTTTTTATGCCCAAAAAGTTTAATTCCGAATCATATGTTATAAATACGATACTTCTATACGGAATTAATATATCCAGCATAACACTGAACTATTCGGGGGATATTATCACGGACAACCCATACAGTTAAAATACTGGGATCTAAGGAGGCGTTGTTTTATGGATCAAAAAGATCAAGAAATGCTGCCCCTTTCGCATGAAAAGGTGGAAGTGGACGGAATATATACTAACGAAGCTGGACAAGAAGAACATCTGCATCGCGGACAACAATTCCCGGCCGATCCCGTCCTTGGCAAGACGGAATGGGAGCTGACGGAATTCGCTTTTGACAACCATCACGAAGGTCGTACCGACGAGCGCTTGGTTCCCAAAGAGAATGACACCGATAAGATTGGCAAGACCACACATCCACGCAGACATTTTCAGCGTGGCGATCGTTAAAGTTTATATAATGACGCGAGAAAAGGGGCATGTTCCAGAGCAGTATTGGGAGCATGTCCTTTTGAGTTGGCATAGATACATTTCGTTCCATCGGGTTCAGTTCTGTCCACCTCCCTCATAACCTATATAAAAAGGACAAAGGAGGCTGGACCGGATGTCCCCCATGAAATCAACAAGCGGTCTGGATGAAAATATTGCCGGCATGCTCTGTTATCTGTTCACTTTTGTAGGCGGAATCGTCTTTCTGGCTGTAGAGAAACGAAGCCGATTCGTTCTGTTTCATGCACTTCAATCCGTCACGGTATTTGGCCTCATTATGGTTGGTCATGTGTTGTGTGCATTTCTCCCCCTGTTTGGGCCACTGCTGGCATCGCTGTTGTCCCTGCTTGGCGTGGTGGTCTGGCTTCTCATGGTGGTCACCAGTCTGCAAGGCAAATGGCTGAAGCTGCCCTGGGTCGGAGATTTTGCAGAGAAACAGATGCGGCATTTGTAATATGAACGTGTCTATCGGCTTCATCCCAAAGTAATTCATCCCGTGAGTCTACATAATAATCCATCTTGTTTTCGGTAAAAGAAAAAACACCGGATTTCCTCTCTAACGAGCAAGGTTTCCGGTGTTTCGTTTATTATGCCTTCAATAATGATTCACAGGATAGATGATTCATCCCCTGAATAGTTCAAGCCGTTTAACTTTAATATTCATAGCATTTATTATTTATCACATAAGGAATTTAAAGTTAACATAATATACATGTTGAAGGCGTTGAGGCCATGACAACGAGCATTCTCTTTACTTTTTAAGCCGACTTGCCGTTATCTCCTAAGATCACATCCGCTTGACGTTCAGCCATTTTGGCAGCCGTTGCTTGAGTACCCAGACCATTAAACAGCAAATTCATGAAGATCGCCGTAAAGCTACCTGCAATAATTCCGTTACCGAGCATAATCTGTGCCCAGTCCGGCGCACCAGCGAACAATTGAGGCACAACCGTTACACCCAGCCCCATGCCTACAGAGCAGGCAATGATGAACAGGTTCTCATGACGGTTCAGATCAACCTGGCTGCCCAGAATACGAATACCAGACGATACTACCATACCGAACAATGCAACCATCGCCCCGCCAAGAACAGAACCTGGAACAAGCTGTGCCAATGCAGCAATCTTCGGTACAAAGCCGATGACCACAAGCAGTCCACCCGCTACAACGATAACATCGCGCGTTTTGACACGAGTCATCTGTACAAGCCCTACGTTCTGTGAATAGGTCGTGTACGGGAATGAGTTGAAGATACCACCCAGCACAATCGCCAAACCTTCTGCACGATAGCCACGGGCCAGATCTTTGGAAGACAGGTCTTTATCCAAAATTTTGCCAAGAGCCATAAATACACCCGTGGATTCAGCCACGCTGACAATCGCCACCAGGATCATGGTCAGAATCGGCACAATCTCAAACGTCGGCGTACCAAAGTAAAATGGCTGCACGACATGGAACCAGCTCGCTTCGCGAATTGGGGCAAAGTTCACTTCACCCATAAGCCCTGCTGCCACTGTGCCCACGAGAAGGCCGATCAGCACCGAGATGGAACGAACGAAGCCTGTCGTGAACCGTGTCATCAGAATGATGAACACCAATACGCCAAATCCAAGCAGAAGATGAACACCACTACCAAAGTCCTCTGCACCCTGACCGCCGCCGAGATCGTTGAACGCAACGGGAATCAGGGTCAGACCAATAATGGTCACCACTGATCCGGTGACGACTGGCGGAAAGAGCCGAATCAATTTGCCAAAAATGCCCGAGAACAATACAACGAATATCCCTGATGCAATGATCGCACCATATATGGCAGACACGCCGCTCTTCATCCCAATTAAAATCATCGGTGATACAGCCTGAAATGCACAGCCAAGCATGACGGGCAGCCCTACTCCGAAGAAACGATTGCCCCATACCTGAAGCAGTGTTGCCATACCACAAGCGAGCAAGTCAATCGCAATCAGATAGGTTAACTGCTCCGTTGTAAAACCAAGGGCCTTGCTGACAATAATCGGCACAACGACAGCTCCTGCATACATCGCCAGTACGTGCTGGAGACCTAGCGAGAACGTTTTGATCGGATGCCGATGCCGCTGAAAAATACGTTCGCGTGCCATATTAGATCGTGACCTCCTCGTCCGCAAACGTAACTTTCCCGTCTGACAACGCCCCAATGCGAACCAGTGATTCCACACGGTATCCTGCTTCTTTCAGCAAGCGGCCTCCTGGTTGGAACGCCTTTTCAATCACGATGCCAATCCCAACTACTTCAGCACCTACTTGCTCCACAATGCGGGCCAGACCAAATGCTGCCTCGCCATTGGCTAGAAAGTCATCAATGATCAGTACACGGTCACCAGGCTGCATGAACTTCTTCGCAACTGTTATTTCATTGGTCTCCTGCTTCGTAAAGGAGTAAACTTTCTCAACCAGAATGTCTTTCGTGAGTGTAAGTGACTTCTGCTTCCGTGCAAAAATAAGCGGAACGTTGAGTTCCAGCGCAGTCATGATGCCTGGTGCGATCCCTGAGGATTCAATCGTCAGTACACGTGTAATGTTCTCCCCTTCAAAACGGCGGATGAACTCCTTGCCCACTTCCTTCATCAGAACCGGGTCCATCTGGTGGTTCAGGAATGAATCCACTTTGAGTACCTGCTCGGACAGGACAATGCCTTCCTGTATTACCTTGTCTTTTAACAATTGCATCGTAATTCTTCCCCCTGGGCGCCCTCCCGTACAGAAGCCTGCATGACCTTGATCCCCGCTGTAAAAAAACAAAAAGCCCGCCTTTTTACACGCTGCGGAAGAACCGGAGACGGGAAAAGACGGACTTGTACGTATTTGGACAAGCCGTATGGATACTGCAAGTGTAGTGTAATGGACGAGCTTGGTAACAAGTTAACTCCGAGCAAACCTCAAAACTCCCTATCCAAGAAGGGATATGAAAGGGCCTGAACATGCTTTTTCAGACACGCTGCCCGAGAATCCTCTCTCCATACCTTAAAACGTTGCAGATCTTTCCCGTAGTCCGATCATTCCGGTGATCGGGTAGAAACATGCAGGCCTATTCCTGCACATATACGAGTCGGCATATTTAATTTTTAAGCTCCATGATTCGGTACAATGTATGATCGCGAACCTGAATGTAAAAGTGTGAACGGAACTGATAATGTTAGAAGTATACCGAATCGGCGCCGTGAAATAAAGAAGTATTTTCATGGAAGTTGCGGAAACTTGTCTTAATTTGCAATAAAGGGATGATTGCTGCGGTGTTTTTATGTACAATATGAGAACGGAAGCGCGTGTCCGAACGGAGAATGGATGGAAACGCCGCCTGTATTATGAATTTATTGGGTAAAGGAGATTTGCAGACATGAAAGGCGTACTGAAGGAATTTAAAGAATTTGCTGTACGTGGCAACGTCATCGACCTGGCGGTCGGTGTCATTATCGGGGCTGCTTTTGGGAAAATTGTCACATCCCTCGTGAATGATATTATCATGCCACCTGTAGGTAAACTGCTTGGAGGTATCAATTTCAGTCAAAAAATCATTAATCTGGATCGGGATATGCGTACTGCCAGCGGACAGGAGATCACAACTCTCGCTCAAGCCAATGAGGCTGGCGCTACGGTGATTGCATATGGGCAGTTCATCAACGTGATGATTGATTTTCTCATCGTCGCTTTCTGTATTTTCATGCTGGTGAAGGGGATCAATTACCTCAAAAGCAAAGAGCACAAAAAGCCCGAGCCGCAAAAAACGACCAAGGCTTGCAAATACTGTCTGTCCGAAATTCCGGCTGCAGCTACTCGCTGTTCACACTGTACTTCAGAGCTGGAAGCTGAAGGTAACGGCGCAACGGCTTAATTGTTTCCATGCTTGAAGTGCATCTACAGTGTACCCAAACTCTATATAGAGAACAGTAGTGGATAATTGTTAATATATAAAGGCTTATGTAAAAAAACTCCTGCTTGATCTGTCCGTCATGCTTCTTCATCCGTGTTGTTGCAATCCCGCACGGGGCGGGTGGAATCAATTCGGCTTCCACATGAAAGGTCTCACCGTAAAGGTGGGGCCTTTCTTAATCTCACAAGCAGGGTATGTTGCTCTACTGTTATTATTATCTTACGCTTAACATGCTTAACATGCTTACAATCTAGAATCTACGCGGCAACAAGTGCTCCAAAATCGACTTCAAATCCCGATCTTCCTTATAAACCTCTTCCCCGGTATCAAGCTCTGTTACCCGGATATAATCAAAATTCATCGACGCATCCACAGGTTTAAACAACAATTGGCTCTCGTCTTCCAGACGTACGTTGAATCCCATATCCTTGAACATCGTTGTTAACTGGCTATTCGCCGGTTCCTGACCTTGCCCTACCATAATTAATCCTCTAAGACTTTTACGTTCCTGAGGTTGCGGATAAATGACCTGAAAGTGTACAATGCATTCCATAAGATGGTTCCCCTTTCGTTTAAAACATACTTTGTGAAATTTAGAACTTTAAAACTTGATATATAAGGAGATACGTATCATGACCCCAGAACGTTTCGATATTTACGACGATCAGCAAAATTGGATCGGTACAGAGCTTCGAAGTGTGGTCCATGCCAAAGGATTCTGGCACCGTTCATTCCACTGCTGGATCGTGCGGGACGAAGGTTCACAGCGGTTGGTTCTATTTCAGCGAAGACGGGATATCAAGGATACCTTCCCCGGATGTTACGACATTACAGCAGCAGGGCATCTCACTGCCGGCGAACAGCTGCATGAAGCCAGTCGTGAGCTTGAGGAAGAACTGGGCGTGCAAGCACCTTTTGAAACGCTGACCTACCTTTTGACGGCAAGACAGCAACTTGAAGGGCAGGTTCGCGGTGTACCTTTTATCGATCGGGAATTCAGCTCCGTCTTTGGGCTGTGCTTGAACCAGCCTCTCGAAGCCTATACCTTGCAGGCAAGCGAAGTCGACAGCCTATACGAAGTACCTTTGGATGACCTGATTGCCTTGTTCCGTGGTGAAACCCATGTAATTCAAGCCACAGGAGTGCAAGCCGTGCAGTCAGCGTCCGATCAGGTGGATCAGGTAAATGGAAACTCTGTTCCTCTTCCCGTTCAAGCACGTCACATGCGTGAAATTAGAGCAGCCGAGTTCGTGCCACACGGTACGGAATATTATATCGATGTACTTGAAGCGTTAGTTCACTTGCCCAAAAACGAACGAATTTTGCCTATGATAAAGTGACGTTCATAGCTTCATTTTCTCAAAAATAGCATGAATTCATACCCTATTACATTAGCTCAACAGGGAGCATTTGCTGTGATGAACATCACTGCTTCTGTTAACTAGCATGAAGAGGCGTCTGCCTCATGGCAACGCCTGCTTCCTTTAATCATGTATTTTGGAGTTCATACTCACTCTGAAGGTACAGACCAATAACGTGCTGAGAGGTGTTGGTATCGAGGTCCGTAACGAGACTCCAGTTCATCGCCCATGTCTTGCTCCAGCTCATACAACACTAATTCCTGAGCAAAATGATTCAGCAGCAGTCCAGTCATAACCGGATGTTCTGTCACCATCGCCTGAGTCGCGCAAGATTCTCCGCGCATCCCTAACATACACCAACGACGATCGACCACTAAAGAGAACTTCCGGCCATTCCCAGCGCCGAATGAAGGCAAACCAGGCCACGGAGCGGGCTGATCCATAATACCCTCTCCACCATCACATGACCATAACAGGCGCACGCCTCGGTCTTCGGCACGCTGCAAGTCGGCACGCAACAGCTCTGCTTCCTCACGCCACACGTCCACCACAATCTCATGTTTGGCTTCAGCCAGTTCCCGGCTCAGGTTTTCAAATACATTTTTGTCGCCTTCAATGTTGTAAAAGACCGGCTTCTCCGGCTCATGCTGCGGCATACTGCTCTGCACATATTCAAGAGATGCGCGCATCTGACCGGAGATCATGCTTGTCATCTCCTCAGGCTTCAAGACGCTGTATTTCGCAGGTTCTCCTGCGCTGCAACGCAGGAATCCCCGCTGTTCCAGCCGTTGCAGGGTGGCATATACATTGGAACGGGACACACCCAGCCTTTTCGCAACCTCATATCCCGAGGCCGAGCCTTGGCGAGCGAGTTCCACCATAATTTTAGATTCCATCTCGGTAAACCCCAGATGACGCAAATGATGCAGCAGTTGGTCCATATTCCCGTCCCCCCATGCTGTAAGCAACCAGCGCTGCCACACAATGATTCAGCAGCGCGTCTACTGCATCAGATCAGATCTGTTCTGCTCCGCAGCGTGGGCACCATTTCGAACCTTTAGGCAGCTCTGCTGCACAAATCTGACAATTCACCATTTCTCGTGGCACTTCAGTCTGTACGTCCACCGTGTCTACAATCGGATTATTTTCTTTCCAGTACCTAATGCGCTCATCCAGCTCCTGCTGGCGCTCACGCTCCCGTTGCATTTCTTCATCCCGACGGCGTTCCCACTCGGCATCGAAGGCTTCCTTTTCCTCTTGGGTAAACTCCGTACTGTTATACTCGGATTCGGTCTCCAGGTCCGCAATGGACGGAATTACCGTGTGATACGGCTCAGCTTCCTCCAGTTCCTCTTCAGCAGGCGCATCATAGATTGGTCGCTCCTGGCTTTGGGCCACGGCTGCTTCCTGTCTCGCAGGGTTTGTCGCCCCTACAGATGCTGCTGCGGGTTTGAATTCACCCAACTTGCGTCCGCATTTCGGACAGAAGTTGGCGTCCAGTGAAGCGACGTGTCCACACTCGCATAAGCGTTCATTTTTGAGTTGTGCAATCTTGTTTCGCAGACCATCAATCTCATCCTGCAATTCATCGCACAGCCCCGATAGATCCACCATCTCTTTTTCGGCACGCGTCATGTCCTTTGCCCGATAACCTTCATAGAAGATACGACCCATATCTGTAAAATGGACTTCCTGTTCCTGCTGCAAGCCCACAATCTGATTATTTATTTTTCCGATCTCAACGGCGTGCTGGGCACGCTCTGTTGCTTTGTTTGCTCCGTTCTTAATTCGCTGAAGCAGTTTCATGACTTCTCCTCCTCTGTCCCGTCAGAGTTGAACCTTTTGATTCAACACCCATTTGTTCCAAAACCCATTTTCATTTGATTTTTTATAGTATATAACTTATACGATATCATGCCAAAAAGTTGCGAAATCTCGCGTGAATGCCCGTTTTCTGCCGATGCTGGATGAATTCGGGGGCTTTCGTCAGGACCATACGTTCGGGTATAATGAAGCTTTGGCCCTGCTGATCCGCCTACTTGGGCGGTTATCCCTATCATACCAATTTACAATGCGATTGTGAAAAGGGCAAATGAATTACTTTTAAGCCGGGATAGTCCTATCCCTGAATGCATATAGAGGTGGATGAATGATGTTAAGTCCGAACTCAACGTTTTACCCCCGTCCGCTCGGGGTTACCCCGGCGGCATCCCTGCCACAATCTCCCTCAGCTCCGCTGGAAACCAGTAGACAGCTCGTGGGCAGCGATGAACGGGATGCGCCTTATTTCCGCTCTCTGGAAGAGGTGGGCATCCGTCTGAACGGACCCCAGATCTCAGCGGTTCGCCACGGCAAAGGACCCCTGCTGACTCTCGCAGGAGCTGGCTGCGGCAAAACAACCGTACTGGCTGCACGAGCTGGCTACCTGATGGAGGTTGGTGGTGCTCACGCGGGAAGCATCCTGCTGGTGACGTTCACAAACAAAGCTGCCACTGAGATGAAAGACCGCATCGCATCGCTGCCTGGCATTCGTCCCGCAGCCGCACGAGCGGTGCAGGCCCGTACATTCCACTCGTTCGCGTTGACGCTGCTGCGTCATTACGGCGTGCAGGAGGAGATTTTTGGCGAGTCCCGTGCGCAGCATACGGTGCTCAAGATGCTCCTGCGCCAGAATGGCATGAGTGAGGCGTTTCAACCTGAGAGTCTGCTAGCCATGCTGTCCGCTTGGAAAATGCAAGGCTCAGAGACGAGCGATCTTCCTGAAAAATCACAGGAGGAACGGGATGCCAAACGTGTTCTCCTTGGTTATGAAGCATGGAAGCGGGATCGCAACAAAATGGATTTTGATGATATTTTGCTGCGAGCCGCCGCTCTGCTTCGTGATCCTGCTGTACTGGGGCCGCTTCAGCAGCGTTTCCAGTACATCATGGTCGATGAGTTCCAGGATACGAACAGTCTGCAATATGAAATTGTACAAAAGCTGGCTGCCGCCCACCGCAACCTGATGGTTGTGGGAGACGATGACCAGACGATCTATACGTTTAATGGGGCACGGCAGGAATCCATTTTGGAATTCGATAAAGTTTACCCCGGTGCACGCATCGTGACGCTGGATATCAACTACCGCAGCGATGCGCGTATTCTGGGACTGGGCAGTGAATTGGTCGCCCGGAACAAACGAAGACGTGACAAGCGGCTGCGCGCAGCCGGACATCGCGGTGATGCGCCCCGGTTCGCAACCCCCTCCAATGCCGAGGAAGAAGCAGCTTGGGTTGTTAACCAGTTGTGTCAGCAAGTTGAGGAAGGTCTGCATACGTATCGGGATATCGCGATCCTGCACCGGACAGCCAGCAGCAGTCGGGCTATATTTGAGCAGCTTGTGTTGAAAGATGTGCCGTTTGTACAACACGGCGCTTCCCCGGTCTTCTATGACCAGTCACTGATTCGACCGTTGATGGATCATATGCGCTTGTCTCTGAATCCACGTGCTGCAGATGCTCTGCCGAGTGCGCTTGGGCCTCTCTATGTATCCCGCGATGCCGGACTGGAGTGGATTCAGCGCAGTGAAGAGCAGCAGGCGAAGAAATATCCGCTCATCCATCTGGCCAAATGGGACAAGCTGAAGCCTTTTCAGCAGGAACAGGTCAAGGAACGCATCAAGCTGATCAAATCGCTGACGAAGCTGAAACCGGTGATCGCGATCCAGGAGATGCGCCGCCAGTTTTACGACAAGTATATGGAAAGCGGTGATCCCAGCATCTTTACTCACTATAAGGAAACGATGCTGGAGACACTAGACGAATTCGAAGCGGCGGCCAAAAAATTCGAAACCGTTGAAGAGTTCATCCAATTCGCCGATGAACTGTCCCGCAGACACCGCGAGATGGAATCACTGCGCCGTTCTCAGGACAGCGATGCAGTCCAACTGATGACGATTCACCGGGCCAAGGGACTTGAATTCCCATGTGTATACTGGATCGGGGCCAGCGAAGGAATCGTGCCTCACAGCACGGCACTGCGGCAGGATATCCCTGAAGACCAGAAGGCTGCTCTTACGGTGCAGCAGACCGATGCCGAACTGGACATGGCTCTGGAAGAGGAGCGACGTCTCGCCTATGTCGCAATCACACGGGCCAAACAGTATTTATACATCACTTCTCCCGCCAGTCATCACGGAAAACCGGCGGACGTTTCCCGCTTTCTGCTGGAGGCCTTCGGCATGGAGGTACCAGACAAACGCAAAAACCGCGAGGAAAGCCCGACTGGCAATCACGCGTCATACGGCATCGGTAGCAGCTTCTGGAAGGGTAACGGGAACACGAATGGTAAAGCTAACGGCAATGAGAGTAGAACTAGAAGTGGAAATGCAGCATACGCCCGTTCAGGTTCGCGGCCGCAGGGACGGGATGCAGTGAGTCCAGTTCAGCGTGGTGCAGATCTACGAAGTGCAGATCAGCGCAGCGCGATCCGTCAAAGTGATCAGCGTGATTTTGAAGTACTCGATGAACGAGACGAGGATCGTCTCAGTGAGCGGCGCGGCAGCGGGGTGATTCGCAATCACACGGCGTTCAGCACCACAGGTGTAAGTCAGACCGCTTCGTCCTCCAGCAGTTCGGGGTCGCATTCCTCAGGTGCAGAACGCACGGAGACCGTAGCGATCTGGAAGTGCAGCTCGTCCACCTGCAAAGCGTGGCTGCGCCAAAAACCGGATGGTGCTTCTGCCAAGCCATCCAAAAAGGCGACCTCTGGTCCTCCGGCTTGTCCGCTATGTTCAGGCACCATGGAGGCCAGCACCCGGAAGGTTCCCGTGACCGGGCGGTTCGGAAGATAAACCCGGATACTCTAATGAATAAAATAGGTAAACGAGTGCCATTCGTTTCAGGACGCTTCCTGCTGTTTATTAACAGTAGAAGCGTCTTTTTTCCATTTTAGAATGGAGGTTGGATTATGCAGGACGGCAAAAAGCATTACTATGTATCGGTAACCCATAATCTTATTGAACAGACCAAGAACGAATCAACTCCGTTTGAAGTCATGGTGAACGATGAACAGTTAAATCGGCTGAAAGACCTGATGAAAGTGCTGGAGGATGAAGATGCTTATACATTGCAACGAGCTCCGGTACCCTACAAATCGGCGGATCATGACGAGGCTACAGAACAATTCTCAGATGGCATGACGTTGCTGTACACGTTTCTTTACGACCATGGCACTCCGGATACCCGGCAGGCGATTGAAAGCATGAACGTACTTTCGCGGCTGCAAGATACAGATTATGATGATCCGGGGTATGAGAACTCACCGCTGAATAAATGAACTTTTTTCACAAAGACTTCCTCGCTCCGATGAAACCAGACGACCTGTCTGCTTCAGGAGTGGTGGGAGTCTTTTTTATAAATTTAACTCCAATAGTATCATTATTAATACTATAAACCAAAAATGATACTACTGTTTATTTTTGATATTATGATATATGTTTATATATATTTTTATATATATAAACTTATTTCTGCGAGGAGGATAACTATAGCGATGGAAAATCCAATCATGATGAAAGCGTTCGGATATTACGAGCCTGGGTCAGAGACTGACATACCGCCATTTCAGGAGGTAGAAGTGGAGAAACCCAAACCTACAGGTCAGGATTTACTCGTTGAGGTGAAGGCGGTGTCTGTTAATCCGACGGATTGGAGATCGCATCTTTCCAAACATCCGGACGATTTATCCCTGACCGTGCCTGGTCGTGATGTAGCGGGTGTGGTAGTGGACATTGGCTCCGATTGCCATTTGTTCAACGTTGGTGACGAGGTGTATTATGCAGGGAGCAACATGCGCCCAGGCGGACACAGTGAGTTTCATTTAGTGGATGAACGAATTGTAGGCAAAAAGCCGAAAAATCTGGATTTCGCCCAGGCGGCAGCTTTACCTCTGACAAGCCTTACGGCAGGAGAAGCTTTTTATGAACGCTTGGGCATTTCCAGAAATGCATCGGATAATGAGGGTAAAAGTATGCTTATTATCGGGGCAGCGGGAGGCGTCGGATCGATTGCTACTCAATTAGCCAAGCTCGCTGGACTTAAAGTTATAGCAACTGCCTCTCGTCCCGAATCAGTCTCTTGGGTAAAATCAAACGGAGCAGACCATGTGATCAACCATCATCAACCATTTGGACCACAACTTAAAGATCTCGGACTCGCTGGTGTACAATATATTTTCGTGCTAAATCATATAGATGAGCATATGGATGAGATGGCAGAAGTTATTTTGCCGCAAGGAAAAATTTGCTCCATTCTACCCTTCGAAAAACCAGCCCAACTTCAAAAGTTATTCTCAAAAAGCGTAACACTCGTTTGGGAAATGATGTTCACCCGTCCGATGTTCCAGACAGATGATATGATTGAACAACATCTTCTACTTAATGAAATTGCAGATCTAGTGGATGCGGGCAAGATTCATACAACGATGGCCGAGCGGATTAAACCTATTAATGCAGCTAACCTGCTGGAAGCCTACCGAAAGAGCAAATCAGGCACTGCGATTGGCAAAATCGTGTTGGAAGGGTTTGAAAATTAAATGTACATCCGTTTCGTCTGATCACGATCAATGAATCTACCAAAGGGTGTTGTCTCTCCATTGATAAGATGGAGAAACAACACCCTTTAACACCACGTTAGATTCAATCTCTATATCAGTCCAGACGGATCTCCCGGCCCTTTTCGGCTGACTCGTAGATTCCGCATAACATCCTTGTCGAAGCCACACCATCCGCAATGGGACTAATGGGCTCGGTACCATTCAGACAGCAATCCACAAAGTGATCAATCTGGTTCTGGAAGGCGCCGTGAATATCTAGACCTTTATAGTCAGTCTGAGGTTCAATGTTCAGAATCGTATTGTGTTTCTCGGTGACAATTAGCGTCTCGGGCTCCAGCTCAAACCCACCACGCTCGCCGTACAATCGGACTGAAGATTCTTCCCCACGTGCATGCAGGGTAAAGCTCACATCTACCGCCAAAGAAGCCCCATTCTCGAAGCGGATCAGCGCATTCGCCATATCCTCCACATTGTTGACAGCGGAACTGTAATCTGCGGCTTTGTAAAAAGAAAGATGCTCGATATGGGCACGATTGCCCAGTTTTCGATACGTATTGCCACTCACCGAAACAGGTTTCGGTTTGCCCATCAGGTACCAGCATTGGTCGATAATATGTACGCCAAGATCAATGAGCGGGCCACCGCCGGAACGGTTTTTGTCCGCAAACCATCCTCCAGGATTTCCCAAGCGACGCAGGATAGAGGCTTTGGCATAGTACAACTCACCAAACTCACCCGCATCAATGAAACTGCGCATCATCTGCATATTGTTGTCATAACGACGCACAAAGCCCACGATAAAGGTACATCCGCTTTTCTTCACCGCCTCTTCAATCCGCAGCGCATCTTCCACATTGGTTGCTACCGGTTTTTCCAGCAGCACATGTTTACCTGCCTCCAGGGCAGCGATCGCAAATTCGGCATGCGTATTATTCCATGTACAGATACTAACGGCATCCACATGCGGATCCTTCAGCATCTCGCGATAATCGGTGTAGACTGTTTGTGCATCATACTTCTCAGCAGCCGCGGCTGCACGCTGTTCGTTCAAGTCACAGATGGCGTAAATGACGGCATTCTCGTTCTTGGCATAACACCTCATATGAAGATCCGAGATGGAGCCTGTGCCGATCATGCCAATATGCAGCATTTTGCTCGTGGTCATCTTCTTCCTCCCTTCCTTTTCCAGAACATGAATATCGTCTAGTCTGCCCGGAGCATGCCTTTGTAAATCCCTGGGGTTGAATTTTCGATCTTCACGGCCCCCAGAGTCTGAGCATAGAAATCAACGGGTCCCGCCGATCCAATAATCGCGTATGCGTAACCATCTGCCTTCATGGCGTGCATACAGGCCAGCAGCAGTGCTGTACCAACACCTTTGCCCCGTGCCTCCTGACCAACACCCGTTGGACCAAAAAAATTACGACACGTTGCTTCATAACAAGCGAAGCCGATCATTTTCCCATGCTCAATTGCAATATAACAAGTCACGGGTTGACGTGCAAAAGCTACATCACATTCATCCACCCAGGGCTGGCTAAAATGGGATCTCACCCAATCCAGCACAACCTGCTTCTCTGGTGCGATGGCTCTTCGGATGACAATGGAGGACTCCTCCAACTTCTTCAGTCCACTCTCTTGCTCTGGCAAATGGTAAAGCGCAACCAACATATCACTCATATGATTACCCCCCTCCTCATATTTGGACGTACCACACCCCCATGTAATCCAGGGTTAATTCAAAGTCTGAATCACACGTTCTCCACTCATTGATCCTTAACCGCATCCTGCTTCTTATAACCGGCAATGTGGTCTGTTTTTCAAATAATAGACTAACATGCTGCTCACATTATTTACCTCAAAGTGCAACACTGGACGAAGTTGTCCCGTCTATAAGGTTGGAACGTGGCCTTACTAGGAGTTTACCGCGTCATAACCAAGATGAGAAGGGATGAAATCAACGATGAACAACAACATGAAAAAAGTTAGCGCCCTGATGGTCCTGTCCTTGGCCCTGGGCGGGGGAGCGGCATACGCAGCAAACCTGGACAGCATTCAGCCCATCAATTCAACTTCCGTATCAGCCGATAGCAAAGGAACTGAAGCTGTAAAAGTATCTGTGAACGGTGCAACGATGGCTGACGGATATTGGAACAAGGATGGTCAAGAACCCATGATCGCGCTGCGTGATCTCACAGAAGCTCTTGGCATTGAACTGAAATGGAACAAGGAAAACAAATCTGCTGAGCTGACAAAGGGTACCCTCTGGACAATCGTTACCACAGGCAAAGACCAGTATTCAGTTAATAAAATGCTGCTTAAGCTGGGAACAGCGCCTGAGATCACAAATGGCACACTGTTTGTACCCGCTTCTTTTGCAGATAAAGTACTGCACGCACAAGTGAATACAACAGGTAACCAAGTAACCATCTCCAGTGAAGAGGATGTGAAAACCGTTACTGAGCGTGGGGTCATTACGGGAATTAACAGTGAAGGCAAATATCAATCCATCCATATCGGCGGTGCAGGTACAGATGGTATCGTCCTTAATGTTGGTGAAGATACCGTGTTCAAATCCGCGGATGGCAAAGATATCAAGCTTACTGATCTGACCATTGGCATAAACGTGGAAGCTGAGCATTCAGAGATTGCAACCCTCAGTTTACCGCCTCAAACACCTACTTACAAAGTCACTGTACTGGATACTGCTGCTTCGGAATCCGAAGCACAACCCAAAGAAGTTCTGGGTACAGCAGGCACGATTGAAAATGTAAAAACAACAGAAGATCATGGTACTCAGATCGAGATCTCCGGCTCCCGTCTGACAGAGACAGCACCTGACCATGTTATCCTTAACATTAGCAAAGATACAAAACTGGTGAATCATCAAGGGGAAACGATCAAACCAGAGGAACTGACCAAAGGGGCCAAAGTGATTGGTTTCTATAGCCCGGTCCTGACTCGCAGCCTGCCTCCAATCGGAACGGCTTGGAAAGTAGTAATCGAAACACCAGCCGATCAACCTGAAGCGAAATAAGCTGCCAGAAAAGAAGGCTAGCCTTCTTTATGCGTAGAGCACAGCAGATCTAGACCACACTATATTAATGCAGAAATAACCTTATCCCACGATCCTCCTTCATGGAGGTTGGGGTAAGGTTATTTCTCGATCCTGCATTTATATATATATGTACGTAATAGCTCTATTCCGTTATTGTTATTTCGGCATCCACTTCAGCTTCTGCTTCAACAATCGCTTCTACCTCAATCTCTACCATCAGCAAAGGATCAATGAGTGCACTAACCTCCACCATCGTAGCGACAGGCTGGATCTGACCAAAAAATTCACCATGAGCCTTGCCCACTTCTTCCCACCGGGAAATGTCAGTAACAAACATGCGGGTTCTCACGACATGAGACATGTCTGCCCCCAATTCTTTCAGTGCATTTTCGATGGTCTGCAAAATAAATCTCGTCTGTGCATATGGATCACCTGCTCCAACCACAACACCATCCTGCATGGCTGTAGTACCCGCAACCTCAATGCGGTTGCCAACACGAATGGCACGGCAATATCCTACAAGTGGCTCCCATGGAGAACCGGTAAACACCTGCTGTCTGTTCATTCTGCTTCCCCTCGCTTTACATGTGATTTGGACTCCTGATTAAACATGAATTATATCAGCCTGCCGACCTGCTGAACAAGCAAATAAAATAGGATATAACTGAATTTAGCTCAAACCAAAAAGCCCCTGGAGTGATCTCCCGTGCCTTGGACAAGGGTGAATCATTCAGGGGCTCTATGAAATTGAGATCCTAGTCTTCAATCAAAAGATGAAGCACCAGGCTTACAGCTTGATATTAGCCTCATCAAAGTATTCTTCAAGTGTCAGTCCACTTTTCACAACATCAGGAGCCAGATCAGTGCCGACATAGCGAATATGCCATGGCTCGTACACATAGCCGGTTATCCCTTCCTCACCTTTTGGATAACGGATGATGAACCCATATTCTGCTGCATGCTCAGCCAACCACTGGCCTTCTTTCGATGTGCCAAACACCTCTTCTATGGCGTTGCCTACACTTGGACTGGAAACGTCAATCGCTAGTCCGGTCTGATGTTCGCTGTGGCCTGGCACAGAGCTAACACGATCCGTGTATTCTTGACCTTTGGTTTTGACATTGTTGTTATAGATTGAAACCTGACGCTGATAAGAACGATATCCAGATACCGCACGAAGCTCAATGTCGTCCGCTTTGGCACCGGCGAACAGCTTCTCCAACGCCTCAGCAGCTTCCTTGCGCATATGGCGCTTTTCATGCGGCCCGTCGAAGGAAAACGGTACGTTAGGCTCAACCAGATCATCCGGCTCATATCCTTCTGGCAAGCTGCGCTGTTTGTTAACGATCACTGTCATCGCTTCTGAATTGGTCACTACCGCTTGTGCATCAATCGTCGTTTGCAGCGCGCTAATGCTGCGTTTCTCCATTAGGGGATCCTCTGCTGTGGCTCCATTGCCTGCGTCAGAAGAACCCTCTCCCCCAGTTGAAGCATCGCCGGAACCACTATCCGTATCATCATTGTTATTGTCCGAAGATGAGCTGTCATCCCCACCTGTGTTATTGCCATCCTTGCCAGTATCCTCAGTCAAATGAACCGTGGTACCGTCCGACTCTTGCTGTGCGCTTCCTGCTGCGTTCAGATTCTGGTTCTCCTCTGAGCCCGAACCGTCCTGGCAAGCGGATAACAAAGCTCCGCATATCATAAGTGAGGACAGCATAACCGCAACTTGGCGCTGTCGTCCTGTACGTAATTTCATGTAAAAACTCCTATCGCATAGTAATAATGATTGCAGTATTCGTGCATGTGGGCTTGTCTTCCCCTGCGACAGTATACCTTAAATTGCAGCGAAGCTCCACCGGTAAAGACCTCCTTGAGAGGAGGTCATCCTAAAGATATGCCGGGTGTACAGCTTGTACGGTCGTTTTTTGGACTTTTAGAGCCCTATCCCAAGGTTCAACGCCATAGAAGCGAATTAGAAATGTATATATCCATTTTGGATAAAAAGAATTATGCCGATGCACATCACAAACAAGCGGGGGATGATCTGAGATCTCCCCCGCTCGCAATGGTGCATCATTTGGTTGCCGGGCTGTCCTTCTTCTTCTTTTGGACAGCCTCCCACATCCGCGCAGCTACGCGCTCGCGGATCAATGCCAGCCCTGCGGTGGCAGGCACGCCTGGCAGCAGCGCCGCCAGTTCCGGCGTTGCCGGGGGTTTCCCCGGCTGCGCCAGCCGCACCTTCACGGCGCCGAAGCCAGGCCCCGGCTGGTGCATGGCGCCGTCCGCGGCTGCCTCGGCGATCCACTCGCCGACGGCTGCGCCGCCTTCGCCGCCCCGCGCCTGCGGGCGGCCGGCCGTTTCGGCTGCGCGGCCGGGGCCGCTGGGATCATGGGCGAGTTCCTCCGCCCATGATCCCAGCACGCCGGCGAGCAGCGCTTCGCGCGGCAGGCCGGCGTGCGCCAGCTGCAGCAGCGGCTCGGCCGCGAAGCGCGCGGCAACGGCGCGCTCAGCGGCCGCGGCATGCGCGCAGCCCGTGCGGCCGCAGGTGCACGCCGCTGCGCCGCCCGCGCTCAGCGAGCCGCCAGCGGCTGCCGTGCCCGGCACGGCCTCGCTTGGCGCATGCCGCGGCAGCAGCCCGGCGAGCTCCGCCGGGGCAGGGCCGCCGCGCAGCAGCGCGTACAGCGCGAGCGGACGCTTGCGCAGCTGTGCCAGCACAGCCTCGCGTTCAGCTTCACTGAGCTGTGGCAGCGTGCCTGTTACCGTGAACAAGTCTTCGGCTGATTCATTCTTGCCTGGGGCGGCTAATGCCTCTTTGCTTGCATCAACCACCGCACTTACTTCTGCTGTCCATCCACCGGGGGACATATGCAGCTCTACATTCCATTTTTCGCTCACAACAATCCCCCTTCCTATGATTACACTCTTCATGTATGTGAGTGTGTATCTATATATGTTTAACTAAACATTTACACAATAACGGAGAGGACAGAAATAACCTGAAGAAGCAAAGCGTTCGCCTTTATCCCCGGATTTCCCCTTTTATAAAGGAATTAAAGAAATCTGGGGATAACAGCGATCGGAAGGTTGTTCTGTCATCGGAGTGCCAGTGTAAATATTCATTAGTTGAACTTATATAGCAACTTACAGCCATGTCTCGCCCTGAAGCGAGATCAGACCGCGCAGTTCATCATCCGACATCTCGGTCAACCAGTTTTCACCGGAACCGACCACTTGCTCAGAAAGTGCCTTTTTACTCTCAATCAGCTCATCAATCCGTTCCTCCAGGGTTCCCTGACAGATCAGCTTATGCACCTGTACGTTTCGATTCTGCCCAATCCGGAATACCCGGTCTGTCGCCTGATTCTCCACCGCAGGATTCCACCACCGGTCGTAGTGAACGACGTGACTGGCACGCGTCAGATTCAGGCCCACACCTCCGGCACGAAGAGACAGGACAAACAAGGATGGACCCTCCCCTTTTTGGAAGGTTTCCACCATATCATCCCTTTGCGACTTCGAAACACCGCCATGCAGGAAATACGGTTCTTCCTCATACCTTTGTGTAAGCCGGGATACGAGCAGTTCCCCCATCGCCACATACTGAGTGAAAATCAGCGCCGACTCCCCGTTGTCACGGATTGCATCCACCAATTCCAGAAGACGTTCCATTTTGCCGGATGCCTCAGCCTTGCCATGTTCCTTCCGGCTGCTGTCCGCCAGCACCGGATGATCACAGATTTGCTTCAGCTTGGTCAGGGATGACAACACTATTCCCTTACGAGCGATACCGTTTCGTCCATCCAATCCGCCCATCAGATCATCCACCACCCGCTGATACAGAACGGTCTGCTCTGGTGTCAGGGAACAATAGGATTTCAGTTCCAGCTTCTCCGGCAGATCCTTGCGGATATCCGGATCACTTTTCAGTCTGCGCAGCATAAAGGGCGATACAAGCCGATGAAGCTCACGCAAAGAAGCTGCATTTTCTTCGGATGGGCCCAGTCCGGTATAGCGCTGGCGGAATGAAGAAGCCGTACCCAGATACCCCGGATTGAGGAATTGGAAAATGGACCACAGCTCGCTTAGTCGATTCTCCACTGGCGTACCCGTCATCGCAATGCGATGCGGCGTAGACAGACGCATCACGCTTTGCGCTTGCTTTGTACGGTAATTTTTAATATATTGCGCCTCATCCAGCACAACGGTAGACCAGTGCAACGAAGCCAGATCCGGGCCATCCCGGCCAGCCAGATGATAGGTCGTCAGCACAATATCATGGGACTGCGCTTCTGCCTGGAAGGCATTGCCGTGCAACCGTTGTCCGCCATGGTGAATATATAACGACAGATTCGGGGCAAACCGCTTCAGCTCACGCTGCCAGTTCCCAAGCAGCGAGGTAGGACACACAATAAGTGCAGGCAGATGCGCATCATGCACATGCGGCTGTACACCGTTCGCTGACTCTTCCTCCATCCCCATAAACGCTTCGTGCTCACGTGCTTCCTCCGCCGCGGCTTGCTGTTCCTCATGTTTCAAGTCCAGCAGGCAGGTAATAACCTGAATTGTTTTCCCCAGTCCCATATCATCGGCAAGACATACTCCGAACCCAAGCTCACGCATGGCGGATAACCATTGGTACCCCCGCTCTTGATAGGGTCTCAACTCGCCATGCAGCTCTGCCGGAACCTGACGAGGCTCAATACTGCGGAGCACCTGTCCGTCGAGCAAAAAGGACAGTAGCCCTTCGGATTCCGCCCCAAAGACGGAAAGTCCCTTCCATGCCGTATCTTCGCCTTCTTCCGCTGCCAGATGCAGCCATTCGGAGAGTGGCATATATTGTTCTTCTTCTTTTTTCATATAACGCAGAACCTGGCGAATTTCTTTTGTATCCACTTCAATCCATTCGCCGCGGAACATCACATAAGGCACCGTTGCTTCTGCAAGGGCAGCCAGCTCCTCCGCCGTAACCGGTTTGCCGTCCAGCATCGGTTCCGCCTTGAAGGCAACCAACTGCTCCATGCCCAGTGCAGACGGGGCTCCAACCGGTCTTTCTATTCCACGATTGAGCATTTGCAGACGTAGTCCAGCGCGGCGTTTCCCTGCGCGGCTCCAGCGGGAAGGCATCAACACGGTTACTCCCGCCTTCTGCAGACGAGGCACAGCATAGGTCAGAAATTCAAAAAAGGCTTGCTGTTCCAGCTTCATTCCTTCCGGTCGTGCATGAAGAAGCGCCGTTTCCAGCTCCGGTGCCAGTTCTGATGCATGCCCCAGCGCCATCAGGAGCTGTTCTGCAGCTGATATATAACGTACTTTGCCTCGGTCCAGATCTCGTTCAGGATGCGCCCAGATCGTACGTGCAGGCAATCTCAGCCCAGATTCCTGCACACTGTCCGCCCAGAAGGTAATCCCCCACAATGATTCATGATCACCAAGGGGCGGTTCCAGCCGCAGTACCAGCTTCAGCTCACCTTCCGTGGGAGCCGTTTCTTCACTGCCTACCACGGGTTTCGCTGTACCGCCAGCTTCTTGCAGCGTTACAATGAGTTCTGCCATTTCCTCCGTAGGTCCCTGCACCGTCACCGGGCGGAACATCGAGATCAGACTATTCCACCACAGCTCTGCTACCGGAGAAGAGCCACGCCGGAAAGGCGTACGGTAACGAGACAGCTCACTGTCCATGCTTTCCATCTCACCCGTGACAACCGCATGAACCATTCCGCTCATAAATGAAAATAATACAGCTGCTCCCGCTTCCTCCCGTGATTCCGGTTCAGAAGATGCGTATGCTCCGGGTGCAGACAATCCGATCGGCGGCATGGATTCCGCCAATTCCCGGAATCGTTCCACATCCGCTTCCTGCAACAAACGTGGACGCCATACGCCCGTCAGTGTTTCCTGTCCGGTGCGCCGACGCGCACCCGTCTTGGCCGCAAACTCAGCGGATGGAGCAAATTCTCCACGCAGCAGCAGTTCCTGTGTAAACTGTGCTGCTTTTACCCAGTAGCGAATCTCTTCTCCGGCCTGAATTCCTGCCGCATTCAATATACTGTCGTCCCAATGGAGCAGCAGCTTGAATGTATCTTTGGGCGAGATTGCCAGCCCCTCCAACGTCCGTCCGAGCAATTGGCGTCGCTTCGTACCCTTCGCTTCCGCGGCATTACGCATCGGATTGGGCCAACGAAGCTCCGCAAGACGCAGAGCGGCAGGCTGAAACAGACGACCCCCGTCGCCAAAATTCAGCTTCCGTACCACGTGGCTCCACGCATCCACACGTGGCTCCGATGTTTCACCGGAAAAACAAAAAAATACGTCACCAAGCCATACTCCATACAGCGATTGCATCATTACAGTCTCCCGTCATCCCTTCGCATTGTTACTCTCCATCATATACGAAAATGCTCGGATTTAAAAACGTTTACGCATAAAAAGTGCTACATCACTTCGAAAAACCATCTTCAAACCACTTCATACTATATTATGTATGGCTGTTAAAAGGTGAAACACACCACGTCATTGCATTCAACGATAAGGTGATCACACTAAAAATGCCCCTCGTCCCCAAAAAGGGGTAAGGAGCATTATCAAATCAAGCGGATATGTGTTTTGTATATAACATTTCAGCGTTGCGTTTACTGTGATTTGGTTAAATTACCGAGCAATACATCCAAATTAAGAATACCCGCCTCATGATCGGCATTGTGTGCGATTTCCTTGAATATTCCCGCTGTGTAACGACGATATTCTTCCGTAGGCTCTTCGAACCGATCATACATCACCACGGAATCGACGGAATCGACGACGAGCGGTACATAAGCGTCGTGGTACGGCACAACAATGATACGCGTGGAAGGTGTAGGCTCCTCGTCAGGCATGCCGAGCAGGACGCGTACACTTACAACAGAGACCACTTTGCCGTACAAGGGCGTGAAACCCTTAATCTCAGGACTGCCAAAAGGAACGGTGGTTACAGGGAGCATTTTGATAATTTCATGAACTTCATCAATACGAAGCGCACAAATCTGATTTCCGACCGAAAAATTAATATATTGAACTTGAACTTCCTCATCCATAAATGTTTTCATACCCTTCTTGTCTTCAGTTTCATAAGAAGCTTTTTATAGTCATCTTGATCATGAATCATTACATTTCATGTTGCATTCTCTGTGTTTATATCGGTTGAAGCGAGATAAATTTTTACCCATTTCTCAATATGTAGTTTCTATCGTCAGAAATAAGAGCAGCAGAGAAGATAAAAAAAGAAAAATGCAAACAGAGCTCCAAGTAAACTGGAGTTTTGTTTGCATTTTTTGAACGTATTTTCCAGTTCGAAAGATCACTCTAATACAAATGACACGCCACCTGGCGTCCTGGTGAAATCTCAAGCAGCTCCGGGATCACGGAGCGGCATTCGTCCTTCACATACGGACAACGGGTATGAAACGTGCAGCCGGACGGCGGATTTTCCGGATTGGGCACATCGCCGCCCAGGACAATGCGTTCCTTTTGCACATTCGGATCAGGAACCGGAACAGCGGACATCAATGCTTTGGTATATGGATGCAGCGCTTCGGTGAACAGTTCGGAGGTGGGTGCAAGCTCGACCACTTTGCCCAGATACATGACAGCCACACGATCACTGATGAACTTAACGACGGACAGGTCATGAGAGATGAACATATACGTCAGTCCGAATTGTTCCTGTAGATCCTGCATCAAGTTCAGCACCTGTGCCTGAATGGACACATCCAGCGCTGACACTGGCTCGTCACACACAATGAATTTGGGATTCAAAGCGAGAGCACGGGCAATCCCGATCCGTTGCCGTTGTCCACCCGAGAACTCGTGCGGAAAGCGGTGTGCCTGATAGGGGGATAATCCGACCACTTCCATCAGTTCTTCGATTCGGCTTTTCAACTCGTTTTTTTTCAGATTATGGTGGGTGAGCAGCGGCTCCTCCAGTGTGCGCTGTACCGTCCAGCGGGGATCAAGTGAGGCGTACGGGTCCTGGAACACCATCTGCATATCCGTTCTGAAACGGCGCAGCTCTTCTGGCGGAAGCTTCCGTAAATCCTTGCCTTCGAAGAACACCTCGCCATCCGTCGGTTCAATCAGGCGCAGAATGGCACGCCCCGTGGTGGATTTTCCGCAACCGGACTCTCCAACCACGGCGAGTGTTTCCCCGCGCTCCACAGACAACGTTACACCATCGACGGCTTTGACGGCACCGACCTGTTTGGAGAACAGGCCTTTGCGGATAGGATAATGCTTTTTGAGGTTTCTGACTTCCAATATCGCACTCATATAATCCCCTCCTGTTGCAGCAGACAGCGGCAGCTGTGGCTTGGTGCTGTCTCCAGTAATTCGGGCTGTATCGTCTCGCACCGTGCTTCCTTCACCGGACAACGAGGAGCAAAACGACAGCCGGACGGCATATGGGCCGGATTCGGCACCTGACCTGGAATGGATTGAAGACGATCCTGATCCCCTGCAAGCTGCGGCAGCGAAGCGAGTAGACCGCGAGTATATGGATGCTTGGGATCGGCAAAAAGGGTTTTGACATCCGTCTCTTCCACCACTTGTCCGGCATACATCACCATGACGCGATCACACATCTCAGCTACAACACCGAGATCATGGGTGATCATCATGATTGCCATATTCTCCGTCCGCTGGAGGTCACGCATCAAGTCCAGAATCTGTGCCTGGATGGTCACATCCAGGGCTGTTGTTGGTTCATCCGCGATGAGCAACTGCGGGCTGCATACCATCGCCATGGCGATCATCACCCGCTGGCGCATGCCACCTGAGAGCTGGTGCGGGTATTGTTCTGCAATTTTGTCAGGACGGGGAATTCCGACTTTGCGAAGCATATCAACCGACCGTGCCCAAGCCTCTTTTTTGCCCAGCTTCAGATGGTATCGCGCCGCTTCGGAGATTTGTTTGCCGATTTTGAATACCGGATTGAGCGAGGTCATCGGCTCCTGAAAGATCATGGCCATTCGGTTACCCCGAATTCGGCGAATTTCTCGCCCGGACAGCTTAAGCATGTCTTTCCCCTGGAAACGGACCTCCCCTGAAGCCACGCGGCCGATCTTTTTGGGGAGCAGCTGCATGATTGATAACGAAGTAATACTTTTCCCGCATCCCGATTCTCCGACAATACCCAGCGTTTCACCCTGCCGTATGGAAAGACTGATCCCGTCCACGGCGCGGATCACGCCTGCATCCGTGATGAACTCTGTCCGCAAATCCGAAACTTCGAGCAGTTCAGTCATGTTGTTCCCCTCCCATGCCATTACGTTCTGAGCCTTTAGCTTTGCTCCTTCTCAAAAAAATTAACGCTTGGACGTCGTGGCTTCTTCGGAAGCCGGACTCTTCGAATTCTTCAATGACGTTTCATCTTTCATACCTTCCACGCCCAAATATTTAAGCGCGCTCAGCGCGTACACTTTGGCGCACTGGATAATCTGCCATACGGGTGCTTTTTCGTTAAAATTATGAATTGTGGACAGCTCTGCCGGACCATATTGCAATACCGGAATCTGATGATTACGGAAGTGGCGTGCATCGCTGGATGCCCATTGCAGCACACCATATGCCTCTTCACCGCTCACTTCACTGATGCTCTCCACCAATTGGCTCACGATTGGTTCATGCGCTGGAGTCCAGTTTGCGTTGCCCTGGAAGCCAAACGGCTTCAGCTCCGATTCTATTCCTGCTTCAAGCAGAAGCGAGCGAGCACGGTCCAATACATCGCGGTAATCCACACCAAATGGAACACGGGAGTCCACCTGAACAGTGCACCGATCCGCTACCACATTCACTTTGGTTCCACCCTGAATCGAACCGATATTCACCGTGACATGGTCGAACACCTGATAGGCCAGACCTGCCTTCTCCCGATCACGCGCATACTCCTGCGAGATGCGGATAATATCCTTCACCTCTTCCGGGATGTCTGGCTTGATGTCCCACAGCCGCTGCAATGCTTCAATGCCTTTAGCTGCCTTCACAATTGCATTATCACCTACAATGGGTTGAAGACTGCCATGACCCGGTGTTCCTTCCACCGTAAATTCAAACCAGCAGCTTCCCTTTTGTCCAATGGTTGGATGCTGCGGGCTGGACGGCTCTGCAATGACTGCCGCCGTACCGGTTGCAAGACCACGTTCCAGAACCCATGGTACCCCCAGGTCACCGCCTGTTTCTTCATCCGGAACAATCATCAGCGACAGATCTCCACGCAAAGGTACACCCAGCTTCGCCAGAATAACCGTCGCAAAGATTAAGCCAGCAAGTCCGCCTTTCATGTCGGATGCCCCGCGTCCCAGCATATATCCGTCCTTGATTTCACCGCAGAACGGATCAAAATCCCAACGGGAAAGATCCCCGGCTGGCACAACGTCGGTATGACCACAGAAAATCAGATGTTTGTCTGACTTGTCTGCCCCTTCTCCGTTCAACGTGGAGATCAGGTTAAACATCGTCTCCGTTGCCGCATGTACTTTGGTGTCGATTCCGGCCTGATGCAGATATTCCATAATAAAAGCACTAATCTCACGCGAATCCCCTGGAGGGTTCTCCGTCGGAAAACGAATCAATTGTGAACAGAGCTCCAGTAGTTCGTCCTGGCCCTCCTCGATCGCATCAAGTACCTTCCTTTTCCAATCCATCCTGTTCAGGCTCCTTTCAATATGGGCTGTATTGTGGTCCGTACGAATCGTCAGAAGACAGGCATGATTGCCTGTCCCCCAGATCGTCCGTTCGTTTACTGCTCTTTGCTAAGCGGGTAGAAACGCAGAACCTCATCCGGGTAATACACGTATCCGCTGACCTTGTTATTCATGCCGACAACCCGGTTGTATTCGTATAGATACGCCCATGGCGCTTCTGTCGTAATAATCTCCTGTGCCTTCATGTATAGCTCGTTGCGTTTTGCCTGATCCGGTTCGGCACCTGCTTCTTCCCACAGCTTGTTAACTTCCGCATTGTTGTAATGAATGTAGTTGGAAGAGCCTTTGCCATAGAGCAGGAAGCCCAGATGGTACCCAGGGTCGTTAACAAATGAAGTCCATTTGGAGATGTAAGAGACTAAATTCCCTTCTTTTTGCTGTTCCAGGAACTGTGCACGAGCGACTTTGTTAATGTTCATTTTGACACCGATCTTGGCCAGCTCTGCTTGAATCAGAACCGCATCATACTCCCAGTCGTCAAAGCCGGAACCGAGGGTAAAGTCAAAGCTGAACCCTTCCGCATAACCCGCTTCTTTCAACAATGCCTTGGCTTTGTCCAGATTGTACTCGTACACATAGCCTGCATCCGTAAAGCCCGGTGTGTTACTTGCTACAGCACTTTTCATCTCTTTGGCTTGACCGTACATAACATCGTTAATCAATTGATCATAAGGGATCGCATAGTTGATGGCCTGACGCACTTTTTCATTATCAAACGGTTTGACATTGTTGTTCATCGCGAAGAACAAAATGCGGTTACTCGCATTCGACTTGATGGTCAAATCACTGTTCTCCTGCAAAGCTGCAACATCTTTGGGAGGAATCTCGATCGCCATGTCCACGTCACTCTTGTTCAGCAGCAGAACACGGTTGGAGGCTTCCTTCGTGAATTTCAGCGTGACTTTGCTGAGCTTCGGTGCACCCTGCCAGTAGTCGTTGTTGGCCTGGAAGACTGCTTCACTGGCCGGGTCCCATTTTTCAAGCGTGAACGGGCCTGATCCGGCAGCATTGGTTTTCAGATAATCGTCACCTTTTTCCTCGACCAGCTTCTGGTCCACAATGGAGAAGGTATACATGGCAATGATCTGGGTGAACATGTGGTTTGCTTTATTCAGTACGATCTCAACGGTGGAGTCGTCCTTGGCGGTCACGCTCTTGATGTCGGCCATTCCGTATAGAAAGCTGCCGGAGCTGGACTTCGCCACACGGTCAAAAGAGTACACAACCGCATCCGCATTGACCGGATTTCCACTTTGGAATTTCAGACCGCTTTTGATTTTGAATGTATAGATGGTATTGTCATCAGACACTTCCCAGCTCTCGGCGAGCATCGGCTGAATATCCTCCGTGTTGGCTACGTCAGCACCATCCACTGTTTTGACACCATAGGTTACCAACTGGTCATAGGTTGCCAGTACCAATGTGTCCGAGGTCAGATCATTCGCCTCCGCCGGGTCCATCGTGGTTCCACCCTCAGAGTAAGCAACCGTCAGTGTAGGCGCGGGTTTTGTTTCCTCTCCTGAGCCTGATGCCGCAGGCTGCTGGTTGGCATTACTGGCACAGCCACCAAGAACAACGGTAAGAGCAATCATTGCAGAAAACCATTTGAGCTTTTTCATGTTTAGTTTCCTCCCCTTTTTTGAACCAGTCTTATGATGTGAAACTGTAAAACGTTGCAGCTTTTATTAGACAAAGTAAATGTGTGGACCAGTACCCCGGAAAGTAACTAACTGATATTCCTGATACCAACCGCAGCAGCATTCAATCTGCCTACTGCCGGTGATGGAACCTTGCCTGCCTTTATTTCAGGCATTCCCCGCAAGTTGGTTCCACCATCCAGCTATCTATGAATCGGTTCTATAGGGACCGATGACACTAACCCCTATTTTCCCGAACGCAACCTTGGGTCCAGCACATCACGGAAACCATCTCCGAGCAGGTTAAAGCCAAGAATAGATGTGGCAATAGCCAGTCCAGGGAATGTCACGAGCCACCATTGTCCGGAAATAATATACTCCCGGCCTTCAGAGATCATGGCCCCCCATTCGGCTGTAGGCGGTTTGACGCCAAGACCGAGAAAGCTCAAACTGGATGCCGTCAGGATAGCAAAGCCCATACCGAGCGTGGCTTGTACCAACAGCGGTGCCAAAGCATTCGGCAAAATGTGGCGAAACAGAATCACTCTGTCCCTCACTCCAATGGCTCTGCTGGCTTCCACGTATTCCTTTTCGCGCAGGGATACGGTCTGCCCATACATCAATCTGGCAAATTCGGGAATGCCTACAATCCCTACAGCAATCATGGCACTCGTCAGTCCGTTGCCGATGGAAGCCGCAATGGCCATGGAGAGTACCAGCGAAGGAAATGCAAGCAATACATCCATCACCCGCATGATAATATTGCCAGTACGTCCACCGTAGTAAGCAGCAATTCCACCCAGCGGAACTCCGATCACAAACGAAATGCTGACGGCAATCAAGCCTGTCCAGATGCTGATTCTGGCGCCATACAGAACACGACTCAGAATGTCCCGGCCATAGTTATCCGTACCAAACCAGTGACCACCTGACGGGGATTCCAGCTTCACAGCCGTATTCGTCACGTACGGATCATACGGGGCAATCCAGGGAGCAATCGCTGCGATGACAGTCCACATCACGATAAAGGCCAGACCAATGGCAGCGAGCCGATTGCGAAGCAACAATCTCAGAAAGGTTTTGGGTTTGGGAACAACCGCTGGTGTTGGTTTGGTTCCCATGGAAGTCGGTGCGGCAGTACTCACAGCGGTACTCCTCCTTTCGCGGCGACCCTATTCATAACGGATTCGTGGATCAATCAATCCATAGACCAGATCCACCGCCAGATTTATAAAGCTGAACAGAATGGCACTTACCAGTGTGAAGGCCTGAATTGGTGCATAATCAGCAGCCAGAATCGAATCTGTGACATAACCGCCGACGCCAGGCCAGGAAAAGATGGTTTCCGTGATGACCGCACCACCGAGTAATCCGCCAAACTGAAGGCCAAGAACGGTCAACGTGGGAATCAGCGCATTGATCAGGGAGTGTTTGCCAACAACCGCAGTTTCGCTCAAGCCCTTGGCTCGTGCGGTACGCACATAATCCTGTCCGATGACTTCCAGCATGCTGGACCTGGTCATACGCGCCACAATCGCCATTGTCCCTGTGCTCAGGCAGATGGCCGGGAGCAGCAAATGTGCAAGACTGCTTTTGAGTGCAACCATATCTCCGGTCATCAGACTGTCTACGACATACAATCCGGTGATATGCGTCGGTGGGTTGAGGTCTCCGCTGATGCGTCCCATTGGAGCCGGAGCCCAGCCGAGGATGGAATAGAAGAGGTAAATAAACAGCAGGCCCAGCCAGAAAATCGGTACACATGCTCCAATCAGTGAGAACACCCTGGAGATGTGGTCGATAAAGGACTCTTTTCGAGTTGCAGCGATAATGCCTACCGGAATGGCAACACAGATGGCTATAATCACACTGGCCAACGTTAGCTCAATGGTTGCCGGAAAGCGGGTAGCGAAGTCACTCAGCACCGTATGACCGGTATGGTAGGCGAATCCCAGATTCCCTTGAAGCAACTGTCCCACGTAACTAAAAAACTGTACAAATAATGGCTTGTCCAATCCCATGTCCATTCGGATTTTGGCAATGACATCATCCGTGGCCTGTTCGCCAGCCATGACAATGGCGGGATCTCCCGGAAGAACGCGGGACAGGATGAAGGTAATCACCACAATGCCGATCAGCGCCGGAATCATCTGCAGCAGCCTTCGGAGCGTGTAAGCAAACAATCGATCAACCCCTTTAACTCTGATGTCTCACTTGCTGTTTTACGGTTCTCTGTGGACGGCCCAGTCTTGAAAACTTGTCTGTTTATCCGTCTCTTCTTTGTAATTGTGCTTATTTTACCTAGAATCCGAGCGTCGAACTACGTCCCTTTTAGCTAAAAAAAAGCACAACCGTTTGTCGATTGTGCACTAATGTCTCCTATTTATGTCATGTTAAATTACACATTAAGACATAGTTCGCTATTTTTCGACCTATATCTACCATATCATGCATTGTTGATTTTGCTGTAGAAGCAAGTATCCGATTGGCAGGACCTACACCTCTTGTTTATCCTGCTTCATGTAGTAATACACAAGACACAGATGACAGACAAATTGTTCACGCGGGTGATTCAGGTCGAAGCCTGTAATGTCCCGTATTCGCTCCAGTCGGTATTTCACGGAATTCCGGTGAATATAGAGGCGATTTGCTGTCTCGATCAGGCTGCCCCGGCTCTCCAGATAATAAAAAAACGTCCGCAGCAAATCTCCGCTGTGTTCGTCATCATAAGCACGCAATTTCCCCAGCTTCCGCTCAAACAATGCCGAAAAACCTGGATCATTCGCCGTTTCGCTCAGCAAGTGATATACCTCTACATCCTCAAACCGGGTTGTACGCCCACCCGACAAACGGGAGGATACCAGCAGGGCATTTCTGGCCTCGCCATAGCTTTGATGCATATTCCAAAGTGGAACCTGGGTGCCTACGCCTGTCCTGAATTGTCCAAGCTTGTTAGCCGGATCTTCAAGCCATAGCCCGATCGTATCAGACCAGGATTGAACGTCATCCATCCATGTCGTATCCCGGGACTCCGGTGTTGGCAAGAAGAGCACTGCCCTGTTGGTCCGAAACTCAATATGAGGTGCTACCCTCCGTTTTCTGGCCTCCTGACCAAGCAATTCGGTCAAGATATCTTCATCCGGAGCCGTCTCCCCTTCCATCACGGCTACTTCCCATAAATGCTCCGGATTCATGCCCAGCTTGCGACCTCTCGATTCGGCTTCATGTGGCAGCAGCAGAGGTGGTGTCAGCAGTTCGTCAATGAAGTTGCCCCGCAGACGCAATTCGGTATCTTCCGCCACCTTGTTTCTCATCAATTCCAGGGATAATACTAATCTGGCTTGCTCAATGCCGACTTGTTCCATCTCATCCAGGGAGTCCTTGTCCACGAGCAGTCGGGCAACCTTCCGCCGATCCAGATTTATCTCCCATACGAGTGGGTCCACAGCTTCTTTCCATTCATAATCCGGCGGTGAAGACACAATCATCTGACCAGCATTGTCGATAACACCCACGGGTGCCTGAAGCAGCTCGGCCACATTGTCCCCCACCGCCTGTATTCCGCTGTTTTCAAGTACCATGGTCATCAGTGTCCGATATACTTCTTCTGACCTGCGGAGAAGTGCGGCCTGTCGATCAAGGACCAATTCCATAACAGGTTGCGTAATATCCATGTAGGGTATTTCAGGAGGAATTTCAATGATGGGCAGGCCGCAGTGATTACTAGCTGCAACGGCTTCTTTCGGGATTTCTTTGAGAAAACGCGCAGGCTTGATAGCCAGAGCAGCCGCCCCTGCTTCATTAAGTGTGTAGATTAGTTCTCCGAGCAAGCCGGGATTATCACGAATTGAATAGGCAGTCGTCAGCATAAGCATGCCTTCTCGCAACCATCCCTGCAGATCCGGCACTTCCATAATATCCACGAACCGCACAACCCGATCCAATCCCTGGTGCCCACTAATGACTTTGGCCTTGCTGAGTATAGGAATATTCAACAGTTCTTTCAATGTTATACCTGTCGTTTTCAAACCTATCGACCACCCTGAGCCAGATTTGCAAATCTTTTTTTTTGCATACTGTATCTAATTTTTTTGGATAGTTTACCAGACTATCTGATCAAAAAAAACGGGAATTTCTGTGATATGCGTATATTATATATTCATTTCATAAATTAAAGTAATAATAACACGTTGTTAGTAGCAGTTGATTGTACAAAAAATAAATTTATCACTTTATCGCGTCACATTAGAAAACAGGAAGAGATATACCCACACTCCTTGCAGACCAGCACCATGCTATTCCATAAGCCCCGATAACACTTTATCCAACACAAATAACGCCGATGCAGTTATACACATTGCATCGGCGTCAACATCAAATGAACCAAACTTTAGAACCATCCAATACCCACATCCGGCATTCCATAGATCAGACATTCAACGCAGACACAGCTGCTCCCAATGAATAGATCGGGTCAAGCGCCCGGATATGCAGTTCTTTTTCCACTTCCAAGGCGAATCCCATCGTTGCAAAACCTGTACACGCAAGAACAATGGACTCGGCGCCCTCCGCCTTCAGTCTTCTGGCGGCTTCCATAGCCGCGATTCGCCCCTGTGGCGTGTTGAGATCCAGCGTAGTTACTACACCTTCGGGACGCTCCATCCCAATATAGGCATCACCTAGTATTCCTCGAATTAGATGAGGCACTTCCTCAAGGATGGTCAATACACCTACACGCGCCGCTGAAGTGAGCGCAAGATGTGCTGCACATGATCCAGCACCATAGACTGGGATGTCAACAGCGGCACGCATTTCTGCGAGAGCCGGATCGGCTGCACAACTGATACCGATGGAGGTACAGCCTTCCTGTTCCAGTTTTCGTGCCAGATCCACAATTTTGGGAATCGATTCAAGCTCTGTGGCCTGATCATATACCCCCAGCGGTTGATCGGGAATGCAGCGACTCCGAACCTGAATGCCATAACGTCCTTCAATCAATGCCCCGTGTCTGTGGATATCTTCTTCATGATGAAGCGTAATCACTCTGATAAGACCCAACATCAGCATTCCTCCCCAGGCTGTGGATATCTTGTGCATATGTTACCCACAAACTGTTGATAGTTACCCCCAGTTATGTGGATATCTCTTTATATATTGTGAATATGTTGTGTATTTGTCGCTAAAACTACCGCGTAATTTACGCATTGGTCCCCACTTTGGATATGTTGTGCATACGCTCTCATTCACTTTTTTTTGATCTACAAGGTTATCCCTTGAATATTCTGCTCTATTATTGATCGAGCAGTTCTCCCTGACGCATAATCAACACATCATCAATGTATACATCCGGCTTCTGCACAACGGCATCAATGTGAACACCTGCTGCAACTGTGCCACCAAAGGTATTATTACTTCCAAAAGCAACATGAATCGTACCGTAGACTTTCTCGTCCTCCAGGACAACACCTGTAATTCGGGCCTTGTCATTGGTGCCAATGCCGAATTCACCAAGAATCCGACCATCACCTTCACCCAGCATGGATAACAGCTTATCTCCTTCAACGCCAGTTGCTGTAACAAGGCGCCCTTCTCTAACTGTCAGTAGAACAGGTTCACTGATCGCACCTATTCCTGCAATTGAGCCATCCACCAGGATCTCACCTTCTCCGATGCCTTCAACGGGGGCGATGTACGCTTCACCGGAGGGCAAATTGCCGGATTCACCTGGATTGAGGTACATGCCTGTGCTTGGCACGCCATTACGTCCCTGAATGGAGAACGACAGCTGGTGTCCATCTTTTTCGATACGGATACTTCTCCCCGCATTCAGCATGGCCGTAACCTTATCTGTCAATGCCTTCACTTTGGGATATTCTGCGGTAATGGCACCGTTCATGAACATATCGTCCGTCATGCCCGGCATCGTAGCTACCCGGGTTCCAGCAGCTGCCGCCTGTTTACGAGCCTGCGTATGGGTTAGTGAATAACGCGTTACGCATACCGCGACATCTGCACGCTTCATCGCTTCGGCAATCGGCGCAGGCGGCTCTTCACCGGATTTGCTCCGTTCCTTCATCACCATAAGCACCGCATCTGCTCCCAGTGCCTTGCCTGCCTCATATATGGATTCGGCCAGTTCTCTCTTGGCATCATCCGCTACGACAGCCAGTGTCTCACCACTGCGAAGTCCAAGGCATTCCACCAAAACATTTTTACTGACGTCAATTCGTTGCTGATTCATTGGTTCGTCTCCTCCTGTGTCAGACCATTTCCGCTACTAGCTTACCCATTAGAGCATTCGACAAAATGACCGGGATTCCTGCGCTGGCATTGGCAACCCATTGACGGTGGCGCTCATCATACCCCATGCAATCCAGTAAAATGAGTTCAACCCGCCCCTTTAATGATTCCGTCGCCTGTCGAAACTCAGCCTCGCCGGATGTATAGGGAGAAGCAGCGGCAAACGCAGGCTGGACCAGGGAGGAAAACTTTAAATCAAGCTGCCCCGCTTGCTCTGGCAATGGTCCGATAAGCCCCAGACGTCGGCCATCGGCCATCGCCTGTACCGCTCGAGGAATAATACGGTCAGGCTCAATAAGGTGTACCTTGGCTGAACGCAGACCCGGAAATGAACCTGTGCACAGCAGCAGAATATTGGGGACACCCATGGCTTCGAATTTACGAATCTTTTGATTCAGCATCGGTCTGATTTTTTCACGGGATACGATAGCTGCACTGCCATCCTGCAGACGGGAAGTGAGCACATATTCACCCGGTTCCGGGGCCAGCGCAGCGATCTGAGTTGCCGACAGTCCGTCCAGCACCCCGACCTGAAGGAGTTCCGCCCGCCCCTCCAGATACTTTTCTAAGACAGGCGCAACATCGGTTCGTGGAGCTTGTCCAATCGTAATCATGCCAAGCTGCTTGGTCATGTTATCGCCTCCTACATATCAGATCGGCTGTGGAAGCCACGTATGTCCACAGCATTATTTTCACCTGCCGCTTCAACCGTGAACTTCTCGACTAAACTATGCAGACGGAGCTGCCTGGATCCCTGGGGTCTGAAGTATTTTCATTGATCCATACAGACGAGTAATCAGGTTATATTCCTCCACATTGTAGAAAGAACAGGTGCCATTCGTGAATTCCTTGGCTGTCTCCACGACCAAACGAACTGCGCTTGCAATATCAACCTCATGGCTCGCTCCTGTGCCGCATCCCGGAACTGCGGATTGAGCGGTTACGGCTACGCCTACAACAGGTGCATGTGTAGCCACAGCTGGCTGCAAAATGGAATTGATATGGTATAAATCATTGCCATATGGCGTAATATCCTGCGTCGTAATCGGGAAGGTCACAGGCAGCTGCCCTGTGGTCATCTCCATAATTCGGAGCAAATCATCGCTCACCCGTAAAATATATCCCTCTTTTACCGTTGGCGAAATGGCGATGCCTTTATGGTTAATCACCCGGTTTCCTTTGGTTGTATCAATGGACAAAATAGCTTCCATCTCTGGCAGAACCTCATGTTCGTTCATCTGCAAAATGTCGACCGGAGAGTCCATAAAATCCACCGGTTCATGCGGAAGAGTCGGGGCATCCGGACAGATATGCGTAGTTACAATGACATCCCCTTTGAGCGAATCACCCTTAGTCTGCATATCGGCGAGCTTCAATCCTGCTGCCACAGCAGCAACGGCACCATCGGCATCCGAGACGAGTCCGATGCGTGTAGGACGCGCACCGATTCCACCCAGTCGTCCGACAATCCCCATGGTCGGGGCCTGCCCTCCTGACAACTTGCCTTGTGTACCAGGGATGATGATTTTAACAAAATCCGTGCTTCCCTTTTCCCCTTGTACGGTCAGCACTTCAACTGAAACCTGTGGATATTGAACAAATAGTTGCTTTACACTTTCACCATTTACATAAGCGCTGTCCAGCGCGTCCAGTGCCAATAACGTTTTTTGAAGTGGCATCGTACACATCCTCCTCTTAGCTGTTGATCTTGAAATCAAGTCTATCGCAGTTCAGAAGAGGGTCACAATGTACTGCCTTGCCAAAATGAGCATCGTTTTATTGTGCGACAAGTATAAATGGGAGTGAAAATAACGTTTTCATTCCGTTTATCTAACTGTATGTGTAATATAATTTAACATTTTATTATCGAGTGACCTGAATATTTTGTAATCTCGGGAATGCACACTTCATTTCTTCGCTTACCCTCTCTTCATTTGCCATTCCACAAGCAGCGAAGCTGTTTCTTCCGCTTGAAACAGGGGAAATTGGTGTCCGTAGGGAAGTTCCACACGTTGAACGGAGGAATGGATATTTTCGGGGCGTGCGTATCCCTTATCGTTCGTCCCCCAAACCATAATTGTGCGCTGCGCATCTGCACTTGTCTGTGACACTTTATCATTTGGATGGGACTGTATCCAGTGGAGCAAATCAGCATTCGCTCCTGCGATGCGGGGAGACTTCATACCAGAAGAAGCTCTCCTCGCATAACCTTCCAGCACGGTTGGATTGATCCCCGCAGCCTCTGCTCTTTTTAACTGCCCAGCCACTTGCTGTGGAGGCATCCGAGATAACAGTCCTTGCAGCATTCTTCTCGGGAGCCTTGATATCAGGCGCTGCTTATGTTGTTAACAAAAGATGATCTTTGCCCAAATATTTCTTGGACTTGTCCACATTTAGAACGTTGTACACACAGGATATCCACATATAGTATTAACTCTGTGTTAAATAGGTTATTGAGCCTCTATATATGATGGGGTTATCCACATTTCAAGAGCGGGTTCGCCATTTGTTCTTCCATTGGGCAATGATGATGGCGTCCACTTACAATAAAACAGGCCAACCAGAATGAAATTCTGGCTGACCTGTTCGAGGCTCGATATACTCGAAATATGAATTAGATAATATACACTGTCCAGCGAATCAAATCAGTGGCGAATGGCTCCATTAGCCTGTGGATACTAGTATGTGGATAACCATTCAAGGATGAGACAGCACTATTTTACTTATACGGATAGCTAATCCGCGTGATTATTTTTTCAGACTATCCCAGTTTTGCTGCAATGCGTCAAGCAGAGCTTTTTTGTCCGATTTACCTGCTACATAAGCCTGAATCGTACTACCGAATTCTTGTGGAACGCCTTCAGGGAAACGGTTAAAGTTCCAGCTTAATGTTTTGTTTTCCTGGCTGTACTTCATGATATCGGTTGCGAGATCACCCAGATCCTCTTCAGATGCCTGAATGGAACTGAACGCCGGGATAAACTTGAATTCTTTGGTCATATACTGTTTCCCGATGTCAGATGTCACGAGCCATTCCAGAAACTCTTTCGCTTCCGGTTTCACTTGCGAATTCTTGTTCACAACCCAGTAGTTCGGTACGCCAACAAACAATTTGTCGTTCGGTTCATTCGTAATTGGCATCGGCAGAATGCCGAGATTCAGATTAGGATCGATGCCATCAATTTGTACCTGCGTCCAGTTCCCTTGCTGCATCATCGCTGCTTCTCCAGTGGCAAACAGGGTTACCTGTGTGTTGTAGTCGGTTGTCAGCGGGTTTTTGTTGCTGTATTTCAGCGTCAAGTCGAGCAGGTTCATCCAGTCCGTGAACACCTGATTGCCAGGAATTTTCTCCGTACCTTCGTTAAGACCTTGAATAAATTTCACCGGATCTGCCTGATTCGCAAATGCCACGTTTACGTTATGATTGCCGAGTACCCACCATTCCTGATATCCATTGGAGAACGGGGTAATGCCTGCGGCCTGAAGCTTTTGTGCAGCCTGATCCAATTGTTCCAGTGTCGTTGGAATTTCAGTGATGCCTGCTTTTTGGAAGAGGTCTTTGTTATAAATGAAGCCATAGCCTTCCAGTGCCAGCGGCTGTCCATACAGTTTGCCGTCTTTGGTCATCGGCTCTTTGGCAACTTCAAGCACATCTTTTGCCCATGCTTCACCTGACAGATCCTCCAGGTATTCGAGCCATGTGTCCAGCTCACGATAACCACCAACGTTGAAAATGTCCGGTTGCTCGCCAGCAGCGAACTTGGCTTTCAATGCAGCGCCGTAGTCACTGCCACCGCCCACGGTCTGAATGTCCAGCTTAATTCCGGGATGGGAGGACTCATATTCCGCTTTGAGACGGTTAAGCGCTTCCGCAATTTCGACTTTGAATTGAAAGATTTTAATCGTTTTGTCCCCGGCAGCAGCCTCTCCACCACCTTGGGTGTCTGTTTTGACAGGACTTCCACTCTTATCTCCGTTGCCACAACCTGCGAGCATTACAGAAAAAGCAATTAGCATAAGCAACGTCAACTTGGTCATTCTTTTCATACATACACTCTCCCTATAGTAGTTTCAGTATAACAGTTTCGTTCCATTTTTTATTCAGGCCACCAGGATGCAGGCGGCGATTGTTTCACAACCGTTCCCGCATCGGTGTTTCCCCTACACCTTGCTAAGTTACCTGGTTCTTCCCCTGAAGTGATGTCTCATAAGCCATAAGTATGGCAATGAAGGTTAAACTTCTTTCTGAACGTTCTTACAGTTTAACGAACCCAGAGCACTCTATTCGCTCCTATTTGCTATGGTTTGCATTCTAACGAATCCTGGAAGCGTTATTTCGTCGATTGGGTCGATTTTTAAGGTTCTGACGCCGTTTTGTACCAGACTAGCGTTACTGAGGTTCATTAAACTTTGCATGCCTCAATTATTCGCCTCTTAAGATGCGGTGAGTTCGTTAGAACTGTGACCCGCGTTTTTATCATGTACCCCCAGGATCTTACCGCTTCTGGCTTTACATCTTTTCTTTATTAATCACTTTCTCTTCAGGAGTCATGCCCATGCTTTGCGGGCCTGACTCCCTTCGCACACCTCCGTGCGAGGTTGGAGCGGAGGGATCATGATGCGCTGGAGGAGCGAAGCGCTCGCCTTTGAAACTCGGTGGCTTCTTTGCCTTCATTCATTCAGGCCACCGAGGAGCAACAGCGACCGAAAGCGCACATGATCCCGGAGTGGACTTCCCTCGCACTCCCCCACATGATCCCGGAGTGGTCCGCCCTCGCACTTACCCTTTAACGGATCCAGCGGTAATCCCCTGAATGATATATTTCTGCATCAGCAGGAAGAAGATGATAATTGGCATGATGCCAAGCACCAGTGCAGGCAGAGCAAGATCCCATTGCTTCGTATATTGTCCGAAGAGCGCAAAGGTCGCAATCGGAATGGTACGCAAATTGGAGCTTTGCAGAATCAGGGATGGCAGCAGATAGTCATTCCAGATCCAAAGTGTATTCAGGATGATGACGGTTACATACATCGGCTTCATGAGCGGGAATACAATCCGGAAGAACACGCCGTAGGCGGAGCTTCCATCCACTCGCGCCGCCTCTTCAATTTCGAGCGGAACCGATTTGACGAATCCGTGGAACAGGAAGATGGACATCGGTGCGCCAAAACCGAGATAACAGATGATGAGCCCGAAGAGGCTGTCGATCAGTCCAAGATTACTGGTTACGGTAACGAGTGGAATCATGATAGACTGAAACGGAATCACCATGGCGGCAATAAACATGCCAAACAAAATTCGGTTGAAGCGTGTATCGCTGCGTACCATTCGGTAGGCGGCCATGGAGCTGATCAACACCAGCAGCAGATTGCTGACTACGGTGACGATGAGCGAGTTCATCAGCGCTGACGGGAATTTAATTTTCTCCCAGGCGTTCGCATAGTTGCCCCATTGGAATACCTCCGGCCATGCGGCCGAATTGGTAAGCAGGTCACCGAATGTTTTGACCGAATTGACAAACAGGAAGTAAAACGGAACCAGGAACAATAATCCAATGAGCACCATAACAATCTCGGTTACAATGGTACTGAAGCGGTAATTTTTTGACGTTTCCATCTATGCCTCCACCTCCTTGCTCTTCGTGACACGCACCTGAATCATGGTGATGATGGCAACGATGACGAAGAACACAAGTGCTTTGGCTGTACCGATGCCATACCGATTATTCACAAAAGCCTCATTGTAAATATTCAGTGCTACCGATTCTGTTGATCCAAACGGTCCGCCTTTGGTCAGCGACAGATTGAGATCGAACATTTTGAATGACCAGGAGATGGCAAGGAACAGACAGATTGTAACTCCCGGCATAATGAGCGGGAAAATAATGCTGCGCAGTACCTGCCAGCGGCTGGCACCATCAATTTCGGCAGCTTCCAGCAGATCGGGTGATACGTTGGTCAAGGATGAGATGTAGATAACCATCAGATACCCTGCGGTCTGCCAGACAAATACAATGACGATACCCCAGAAGGCGGTCGGCTCGTCTCCCAACCATGGGAGGTTGAAGAAGGACCATCCGGTTACGTCGCCTACTGCTGAAAACCCTTTCACAAATATGAACTGCCAGATAAAGCCGAGCAACAATCCACCGATCACGTTAGGCATAAAAAAGATCGTGCGCAGAAAGTTTCTCGTCTTGAGCGGCTTGGTTAGGAAATACGCCAGGAAAAACCCGATAACATTGGTCAAGATTACACCAACCACGGTGAAGCGAACCGTAAACCAAAACGCAGATAGAAACTTGGGATCATTCGCAAAAATTTGCTTGAAATTGTCGAATCCTACCCAATGAATGTTCGCCGACACCCCGTTCCAGTCGGTAAAGGAATATACCATGCCAAGCAGGAAAGGGACCACGATAATGAGAATAAAAAAGACGATGGAGGGACCCACGAACACAAGCTGCTGTAACAGCTGTGAAGATTTGCGATGCTTCATATCGTTCTCCCCTTCTATAGATGGATGAAATTGGTCTCTTGTTCTATTAAACCCCATTCTCGCACAGGGAAACACCGACCCTCGTGAACAGTTGGGTGTAAAATATTGTCCTCTCTTAACCTGCAACCAGAAGGGGTGTCACGATGTCAAAATACTACAGCATTCGCACCAAGCTAATCGCTTTTATGCTCATTGCCACGACGATTCCGCTGCTGGCATCCATCAGCATGACGTTTATCCAGACCAAGACCGCCCTGCGTGAGCAGGCCGTCGCAGAGAACAAACGCCTGATCTTTCAGGCGTCCACCAATCTCAACAATTACGTGGATAACGTGGCAAGAGCTTCGCTTGCTGTGTACAACGATCCAAATTTCCTACGAAATCTGGCGAAAATCCCCGGCGACTATCGTGCAGTTGCAGAGGTATACACCACCTTACAGACGATACGTTCGGCTGTGCCCGATGTATTCCAGCTGTATCTGCACTCCTTTGCTGCCAATCAATCGACATTAATTGCGAATCCTTTCCCGAAGCGGGAAGAACGCAAACAGGCCTACTCTGACTCGCTTCATGGAAAATCGGACGCTAAAAGCCCGGATATCTGGGTCGAATCGGCGCACCTTAGTCATTCCTATGGCTTCAAGGCAGCATCAGCGGATGATCCTCCAAGAACAGTGATTACCCTTCATCGCGTGATCAAGGATGTGCCATCAACAGAACGATTGGGTGTGCTTGCCATCGATCTGAACATGGATACCATTGCCGAAATTTGCAGCAGACTGTATGATCCGACAAAGGAACAGATCTATGTTATCGACAATCAAAACCAGATTATTTACGAGGGAAAGTCGGAAGTCAGCGGAACGGATGCATTACGGCAGGAAGCAGCGACTGAGCTGAACTCCGCACGTTCTGGTGAAGGGACAGCACAGACCGCTTCAGGTCATTTTGAACAGGATCATTCCATGTATGTATACCAGCAGTTAGGAAGCCAATTTGCAGACTGGACCATTGTAAAACAGATTCCGAATGAAACGCTGTACGCGAGTGCCACCACTCTAACGTGGAATAATGCCATGATTGCTATTGCTGCGCTGTTATTGGTCATTGTGGCAACCTTGTTCATCTCGATCCGGATCACCGGACCACTCAAGCAATTAATGCGTTATATGAACCAGATTCAGGCAGGACGCCTGCATGTGGATATCCGGTTAACGAGTCAGGATGAGATCGGTGTGCTGGCCCGTCATTTCCGGGATATGATGGATACGGTGAACAACTTGATTTTGCGGGAATATCGCCTTGAAATTGCGAATAAAACAAATCAGCTTAAAGCGCTGCAAGCCCAGATTCATCCCCATTTTCTGTATAATACGTTGCAATCCATCGGTACACTGGCGCTTCAACAGCAGGGACAACGGGTGTATGTGCTGCTCTCTTCCCTATCCAAAATGCTGCGCTACAGCATGCGTGACCAGACCCGAGTCACTTTGCAAGAAGAAGCCGAGCATGCACGGCTCTATCTGGAACTGCAAAAAGAGCGGTTTGGTGACCGCCTGGAGGTTGAACTGGATTTTGCGGAAGATACCCTGCGCGCCGAAATGCCGAGGATGACCTTGCAGCCTTTAATTGAGAATTACTTCAAGCATGGAGCGGATGTTCAGCCTGGCAAAGGCAGGATACGCATATCCAGTCAGCGAACGCCTGACGATTGGATTCAGATTCGGTTGGAAAATAACGGACCGTGCATTCTGGAAGACAAGTTGTCCGAGATTCAGCGTTGGTTGCGTCCGGCATCCATATCTTCCGATTCCTCTCAGGAACCGGACGAGACTGAGTCGATTGGATTGCGTAACGTGATGCGCAGACTTCAACTGAACTCACCTCCGGGATACAATGCGACGCTTACGATTGGCAATATGGAACCGAATGGCGTAGAGATCATAGTCAAAATATACGCGGGAGAGTGAACAACATGAAAGCTTTGATTGTCGATGATGAAAAACACGTCCGCGATGCGATTAAGCTGCTTGGTCAATGGGAAGCCGCAGGAATTGATACCTTGTATGAAGCGGCAGATGGTCACGAAGCGGTCGCTGCCATCACCTCCCATCAACCGCAAATTGTACTCAGCGATATGCGAATGCCCGGCAAGGATGGTATGGCTCTGCTCGAATGGATATCTGTTCATGCCCCGAATAGCAAGGTACTGGTCATCAGCGGATATGATGATTTTGAACTGGTCAGACATGCGATTCGATATGGGGGTACGGACTACCTGCTCAAACCCGTCGAAGCAGATGAACTGAATTCATCCTTATTTAGGGCAGTCGATGCCTGGAAAGAAGCTGATGCCGTTCGTGTGCAGTCCGCAAGACAATCCATGGTGGTTAATCAGATGCGTCCGCATTATCATGACAGACTGCTCACAGAGCTTGTCGTTGGACGTGGAAGCAACAATACCCAATTCCAGCGGCTGCGGGATGAATTAAATCTGCCCAAGCAGATCGACAGTTGCAGTGTGGCCGTCACCAGCCTTTCCCATCTCGATGCTGAATGCTTGGCAAAATATCGAAGCCAGCCTGACCTTCTCGTATTCTCCGTGCTGAATATCTGTGCGGAGATGTTATCCCCACCTGATGAAGGTGTCGTGTTCCGCCAGCTTGATCAGCCGGATGAAGTCGTTCTCCTATACTGGGGTCAGTGCTCGACACTTCAAACCATTCTCGAAAAAGTGAACGATGGTCTGGAGCAGACCATCCAACGCCGTCTTCATTTTGGTATATCCAGCTGTGAGTTTTATCCTACCGGAACCTCGGCAGCCTATCAGGAAGCTAGTTTGCGGTTGTGGCGACGCAATGCCTTGCAAACGAAGCAGTGCATTCACGATGCGCTGGAGTCCTCCAACGGGAACAAGGGGCTGCGGTTATCTACCTTTGAGGAATCCTTACGACTGGCATCTATGAGTGGGCGCGCTTCCAGCGTGTCCACTGCGGTTGCAGAATGGATTGATCCCATCACCCGGCTCGATGTCATCACAGCGGAGCAGATACAGCAATGGATGGATGAAATGGAATGGATGATTGGCCGTTGGCTCGACGATGCCGCAGGGGCCCCACCGAAGGATGAAGATGAAGCGATAGATGAACAATCCATTCCATTCGCCGAGTTGCCTTTGGACCGTGACGGACTGTTATCGCTGCCCTTGCTCCGCTCCCTGCTGGAACAGCGGTTGCTCGCAGCCGGAAAGGCCCTCACCGCACATCATCATGCCACACCGGACCCAATGAGTGAGATCGCACGTTATATGGATGCTCATTATCAGGAGGACCTGTCTCTGCAGCAGATTGCTGCACGGTTCTACCTGAGTCGCGAATATATATCTCGCAAATTCAAACAGCAGTTTGGATTGAACTGGTCCGAGTATTTGGGCAAGCTGCGAATCAATAACGCCAAGCTGCTGTTACAGAACCCCTCACTACGAATTGCAAAAATCTCCGAGATGGTCGGCTATCAGGACGAGAAGTATTTCAGTAAAGTGTTCAAAAAAATGGAGGGCATCACACCGGGGGAGTACCGCAAATCATTATCTAACGAAAATTCTTAATTGAGCCGCCGGATCTGTGGAAATTCTTCTACTAGAACGTGCTCGATTCGTTAAACGATAAAAGGGGCATCCCGTCATGTTCATGACCCTGGGAATAGCCCCTTTCCTTTTTTACATATATGGATGCAACTTATTGGATACACCCTGATCTTCTTTTCTAATCTAGGAAATCAGCGATCCCGCAGTATGACGGAAGGAACCATACGAATATAGATTAACTCTCCCGCCAGCTCGACGATCGTCTGGGTTACAATCACTGCGGCAGCAATTGTGGCCCACTCTTGCGGCAATGCAAGTGCCAATGGCAGAACAACAAGTGAATTTCGGGTTCCTGCACTAAAAATAACGGCCCTGCCTGCCCCTGTGTCCAATCGGAATAGAGCCACAACCATTCGTGAGATGAAGGGCATAACAACTAGAAAAATAATATAAATGGGCAGAACATCCACAATTACAGCAAAATCAGTGTAGACCTTCCCGATCTGCGATGCGACAACCACAATCAAGGCCAGAGCCATCAGGGGTACAGGCAGCCAAGCGGTTGCGTTCATCACCCGTTCTCCTCTGGCTTTGCCTTTGGTCACAACTTGCGTAAGAATAGCCAACAGCAACGGAATAACGATCAGGAACAGAAAAGCATCCACGAAAGGCCCCACCTGCATGATCTGTGCTGCTTCCTTCCCGATGAACAGCCACAAATATACCGGCAATAAGACCATTTGTATAACAAACAGGATTGGCGTTGCAGCCAGCATCAGCTTCTCATTGCCCCGACCCAGCTGTGTAAAAACAATGACGTAATCAATGCAGGGCGTTAACAGTACCAGATAAACGCCAATGAGCACGACAGGAGGTTGCGGAAACGCAAGGGTTAACAACCACACGACCACAGGCACTACAATAAAATTAGCCACCAGCAAAGCTCCAATAAATCGCAGGTTGGATAAGGATTCTTTGAGCTGTAAAAAAGGAATCTGTGCAAACATGCTATATAGCAAAATCGCAAGCACAGGTGAAACCGTATAATGCAGCGCTGACCCCCATTCAGGGGTGCCCAGCCCAATCGCTGCTCCCACGAATAGGGCAACGACATAAAACCACGTTTGTTGCTTCTCCATCGTTTCTCTCGTAAACAACCTTCTTCCTCTCCCTCTGAGAATTAGCATTTTATCACAATATCAAAATGATAATTGTACGTTTGTAGTGAGTTGTAGTGAATTGAAGTATATGTTATTGTCATATTAGAAAGCAGTTCTGGGTAATATGAAAATATCCGCAATGCGCTAACATTGCGGATATCCAGACAAAAGACCGATGGGTGACCACGGCGCGAATTTCAAATGCATGAAAAACCACCGAATTAAGGGGCCAACCTATCGTCGGTGGTTTTTCTTGTTCTTACGTGTCTTCTTAACGCTGAATAAAGTCCTCAGGCCAGTAAAAATACTGACGATCTTTAATAAAGCGTCCAGAATCTTCACGATCAAATCAAGGGACACGGCTCCACCTCCTTTCGGAGCAGCTTCGCCGTGTCTTCCCACCGATTACATTTGTCCTAAATTTGAGTATAGCAGAACGTTGTGAACGAATATAGATAAACTTACCAGCCAAATGAATAAGAAAGAAGTTCATGCTATTAACATATTTCTACTTCAACCAGCGTACATTGAGACGTAGCACAGCGAATAAGAGAGCGGCAAAAACCGCAGGATAGCAGACAACGATCCTGTGAATTTTTCGCGGCTTCTTATTAGAATGCGAAAGAAATGGGTATATTCATTGTAGACTGACCCGTGGTTCATTCATTTTTGTTAAACCAAGGAGGAAACACAATGTCACGTAACAATCCGTACAAATGGTTAAACGCGATTGGGTTTATCGCTGTAATCGTAGTGAACTACCTTTCCAACGCACTGCCGATCGGAGGCAGGACCAACAAGGAAGTTTCGGATATGTACCCTGTATTGCTCACCCCTTCAGGCTATGCTTTCTCCATATGGGGACTGATCTATCTGCTGCTCGCTGGCTTTGTCATCTATCAATTCGTGCCCTCTTCGTGGAAAAGGGACTCTATTACCCGCCTCGGTTACTGGTTCCTGGCAAGCTGTGCCTTTAATGTAGCGTGGATCTTTGCTTTTCAAAATCTCAAAATCGGTCTCGCCTTAGTCGTCATCGTTCTGCTTCTGCTGTCCCTGATTATGCTATATGTAAAAACGCGTGCAATCACCCTTCCCACAACAGCCGAAATCTGGCTCGTGAAACTGCCGTTCAGCATATATCTTGGATGGGTTAGCGTGGCAACCATTATCAATGCGGCTGTATTATTATATAAAATCGGCTGGGATGGCTTCGGACTCAGCGAACCTACCTGGACCATCATCATGCTAATTGTCGGCCTGGTGCTGGCTGTACTGGTGAGCTTTCCTTACCGGGATAGCGTATACCCACTTGTCTTTACATGGGCATACATTGCCATCGCTCTCAAACAAAAAGACGTCACCTCCGTGTATTATACGGCAATTATCATCGCGATCGTACTGGCCATTTATGCGGTATGGCTGTTCTTCGCCCGTAATCAGGATCGGGATTAATCCGGATCTGTTTATATAAATTCAAAAAGCCGATTTCGGTTATCTGACCCGAAATCGGCTTCTGATGTATCTTTTCTTATTTGGCGGATATCAGTATCCCTATTTAAGGGCAATAACTTCAATTTCCACAAGTGCATCCTTCGGCAAACGAGCAACTTCAACCGCGCTGCGTGCTGGATAAGGCTGTTCGAAGAACGTGCTGTACACTTCGTTTACCGGAACAAAATCATTCATGTCTTTCAGGAAAACAGTCGTTTTCACAACTTTGTCCATACTCGTGCCCGCTGCTTCAAGAATGGCCTTCACATTGCTCAGGGACAAACGAGTCTGCTCCTGTACATCGGCTCCAAATTCTCCTGTTTGCGGGTTCAGGCCAAGCTGACCGGATGTATAGATGAAATCGCCTGCTTCAACAGCCTGACTGTATGGACCAATAGCGCCTGGCGCCTGATCGGTAGAGATTGGTTTTTTCATGGACGAGTTCTCCTTCATGTTCGCTGTCCTGCCGCCGCGAGGAGACAAGCCTCGAACTCATTTTGAAGCTTATTATACCACGATCCCGCCCAGGCAAGAAACGTCTATCCTTAGCTCTCATTCCGATATGGGCAGACGATGAATATCTCAGGACTCATCCAAACCAAGCACATGAATAACATCATTGGAATAGACGTGATTTCCATTGGTTTGAACATGTGCAATGTTCATCATGGCCCGAGCTATGGTCGAGGCCTGGATTGCCCGGTATTTATCCACTCTGCCTTTCATCCAGCGATCCAAAAACGTCATGGCATGAGCTGCAAACTGCTCAACCAGCCGTTTTTCTTTGCGATCTCCGAGGATTAACGACGGACGGAAAATATGCAGTGAACGGAAACCGATAGCCGATAACGCCTCTTCCATCTCTCCCTTGGTTCGACTATAAAATACCCGTGACCCGGCATCGGCTCCCATGGAAGAGATGACGAGCATCTGGGATACACCTTGCTCCTTGGCAAGTTTGGCAGCTCTAACGGGGTAGTGAAAATCCACTTGGCGGAAGTTTTCCTGACTGCCCGCTTTTTTAATCGTTGTACCCAAGCAACAATATAAGTCATCAATATCACGAAATAAATCTTTTTGCTCCTCAAGCTGTTCCCAGTCCACGACATGCTGCTCCAGCTTTGAATGCTCCAATTCGAGCGGGCGTCTGACCAATACACGAATCCGGCCATAAGCCGGATTCTGAAGCAAGCTGCGTACCAGTAGTCCACCCACAAGCCCGGTGGCTCCAATCACAAGAGCTTGCCGTTCGTGATTCTCCAAGTACATCCCTCCACATATCTCTATTTCAGAAGCACACGACGTCCAAGTGTAAACGCAAGAACCAGCATCGCTGCACCAACACCCACTTGGAATCCATAGACGGATACCCAATTCATCGCATCCGGCCAGGTTTCCATTCTCTCATATAACCAGCCACCAATCAGTGGTCCAAGAAACGAGGTCACTCCGGTCAGAGCCGAATACACGGCAACAAACATCGGTCTTTCGCTTTTGGGTGTATCTCCGATTGTGAAGTTAAAAGCAAGCTGGTTGAATCCACCCACACCAATACCGAGAAAAATGTGAGATAAAAAAAGCGCTATCAAAACAGGCATAAACGACATCAATCCCCACGACAGACAGGAGAGAGCGATGATCGGTAATGTCCAAAACAATAAGGTTTTGTTGCTGAATCTCGCATTCAGATTGCCCCAAACATAGAATCCGGCCATCATGACGAGCGTCTGCACTACGGTAATTATCGATACCGTCTGATAATTAATGTTAAGCAGGTCAAGCATCACATAGGAAAATAGCGGAACGATCAACGTCTGGATCAGTAACCAGGCCGCGAGGAACAGTGTAGCCCTCAGAAAGGAAGGATCCTGAAAGGGCTTTTTAAACATCCCCCAAAAAACCTTTTCAGTTGAACGTTCAAACGGTACATCGGGATAAAAGCAATAAATAACCGTATTGGCTATGGCGCAGATCCACACCGGAATGAACAGGATTAAGAAGCCCATCTCCCCGGGAAAACGGTCCAGAACGATGCCTCCCGCAAATAAGCATACGCTTCCAAGTGCATTCAGAATCGTATTTCGAATTCCGAAATAACGCCCTCTCACCTTGGCAGGAACGATATCTCCAATTAAAGAGGTCCAGATCATACCGCCAATTGTATTGGCTATAAATGCAACCGTATACACACCAATATAAATGCCTACCCACCACTCCTTGGGAAACAGGAATGGGATGAGTCCCGTCGAACTCCACAGGATGCGATGCATCCCCACAAACAATACAAGCATGCGTTTGCGGCTGCGAATGCGCTGCATCCAGTAAGCTGCTCCAATCTGGGCGATATTGACAAACGTCGTAATGGCGAGCACAAAGCCAATATGTCTTGACCCGGCCCCAAGGTACAGCAGAAAACCGGTTAAAAATGGGCCTCCCAGCAATGTCTGCAAAATAATTGCCGGTACACCCTCCCATGTTGCGATGGATAAATTCTTGCGTTGTGTCGAACCCTTGCGCCGTGGTTTGCCTGCAAACGGAGGAGGGTTAACGTTGACCGTCTTCTGTATGGGGATACACTCCTTAGACCGGGTTTTAAGTGCCGGTCGATGCTAGTTGTCACCCCAAATTCTACTCACAGCGTGAGGGTTGTCAACTCATTTTTTCACGGTTCAACGGGAGGTAGAGATAGAAGGTACTTCCCTTGCCCTCAGCGCTTTCAAGTTCGATTGATCCGTCCAGCAGTCTTGCCAAATCCCGACTGATGGACAGGCCGAGTCCTGTTCCCCCAAATTTGCGGCTAATGGACCCATCAGCCTGTTGAAATGCTTCAAAAATGGATTGATGTTTATCTTTAGCAATACCAATTCCCGTATCTTGTACCGAGAAAACAAGCCATTGACTTAGAATACCTGACTTCTTCATTTGCTTGGTGCTTACGGTCAGTGTAACCTTTCCCTGATGCGTAAACTTGATGGCATTGGAGATGAGATTACGCAAAATCTGCTGGACCCGTTGGGGATCAGACCAGAGGGTCTCTGGCAGCCCCGGCTTCTTGTCCAGCTGCAGCTGGACTCCCTTTTTCTCGGCAACCAACTGGAAGTGACTCATGGCATCTTCCGTGAGTTGTGCAACACTGATATCCTCCAAGACGATATCCAGTCTGCCCGCTTCCACTTTGGACAGATCGAGAATGTCATTGATTAACGTTAGCAATTCCTGACCTGACTGTTCAATCATTGTGGCAAAACGTATGGTATCCTCTTGCTCCAGCGTATCACCGTTCTCGCTGATCATCTGGGCAAAGTTAATAACACTGTTCAGCGGTGTTCGCAGTTCATGCGACATATTCGCCAAAAATTCCGATTTGTATTGCGAAGCAATCATTAACTGCTTGGCACGGTCTTCCAGGACGATTTGAGCTTTCTGCAATTCTTCCTTTTGTACAGACAATAAACGATTGGTGCTCTGAATGAGCAAAATCCGATTCTGTTCATTCTGGAAATCCCGCAAAATAAAAGCAAAAATAAGACTAAGCATAATACCTGCTGGAAGGGTATACGGCATAATATGCGAGAAAAAATATGTAGCCGGGATAACGCCGACGATAGCAATGTTCACACTGTTGACTACATTTACAATCAAGATGACGATGACACCTTTAACAATTAGCCTGTAGTTACTGCGTCTCATCCATATATTCAGTCCTGCACACAGCACCCCCAGAATTGACATGTTGATCAGCGCAGCCACCGTAGCATCATTGATACCGAAAGTTAATCGGGTCAACCCAATCCCAACACCAACAATAATAACGCTATAGGGTTGTCTATACGTCAAAACGGCAACAATTAAAGGAACAAAACGAAGATCGAAGATCACTTCATCATTAAGCTGAAATCCAAATACTGTGCTAATCCAGCCTGCAAGAACAAGCACAAACAACGAACTGATCTGTTTTACTCGTGATGAGGCTCGTATTATGATGTATTTATAGAACACACTAGCAAGGTAAGCAATGGTAATGAGCATCCCCATATTTAATACGAACATTTTTGAAAATTGCATTCACTCACTCCTGTTGTCGTGTATTCATTGACAAAAAACCTTTAGTCCGTATGCATCTCTATCATATCATGCCCATTCAACCTTCGACATTCCTTCGCCGTCAAAAAAATGCACAAAAATACACAAATCAGGATTCAATTTGTGCGCCGAAAGTAGTAGAATATATTGTTGTTCGATTTTATTTGCTGTGATCCAGTTCCTTGCGAACCTGGATGAAAGGAGAAACGGTGTTGTGCACGTGTTAAAAAGTAAATCCTACTGGCTGTCGTTAAGCTTGATGCTTTCCTTGGCTGTCTTGGGGATGCTCTACGATATTCTGAATAGTCCGGAACGCGGTTTCTCTGTGCTTAATTCCCCGTTGGACCGGATTATCCCTTATGTACCTTCCATGTCCATACCTTATCTGGGTTGGTATCCATTTGTCTTCGGCGTGCTGGCTTATTTATGTGCCAAGGATCGGCTCACTTATTATCGCGTCCTGTTATCTATGAACATCTGTGTCTGGATCTGTTACCTGATCTATTTTAATTTTCAGACCATGGTGCCGCGTCCCGAGTTAACAGGTACGGGTCTCGGTGCATCTCTTCTTGGATGGCTCTACGGCCAGGACCGTCCATATAATTGTTTTCCAAGTATTCATGCCCTTCATTCTTATCTGGTGATGCGCGCTGTTCTCTCCGTTCAGAGCATTAGCAAACAGGTTAAAGTGTTGGTTGCTGCCGGAGCAGCACTGATTATATTATCCACCTTAATGATCAAACAACATGTAATCTATGACGCTCTGGGTGCGGTCGTACTAGGCGAATGCATTTTCACAATTATCACTGGGCTTTCGCTGTATCGTCGTCGCCGAAAAGAATCGAAGTGGACAGAGGGGATCAGCTGACCCCTCTCTCCGACGATTTCTGGAGATGCTGTTGCCTTCTCCATTCATCAATAAACAAGCTTGCAAAATAGGGATCCCACTGGGTCCCTTTTCCTTCTTCCAAAATAGATAGCGCTTTCTCATGGCTCATCCCATTCCGATATGGACGATCAGACGTCATGGCATCAAAAGCATCAGCCACGGCAATGATACGGCCAAACAGCGGAATTTCTTGGCCTGCTATGCCATCAGGATACCCTTTGCCATCATATCTTTCGTGATGAGATCTTACCCCCGGCAAAAAATCTGCCATCGCATCAATCGGTTCAATCTGTAACAAAATACTCTCTCCAAGAACAGGATGTGTGCGAATGATGGCGAATTCCTCATCAGTGAGTTTCCCATCTTTCAATAACACTTCGTCGGGTATGCCGATTTTCCCAATATCATGCAGCAGCGCTGATTTGTATAACAGATCTGCTTGTTCTTCATTCATGCCACTCAGCTTGCCAATCATAATGGAATACTCTGCCACACGCATGGAATGACCAGCTGTATATTTGTCCCGTGCGTCCAATGCAGCTGCCAGGGTGGAAAAATAACTTTGCAGCAACTGCCGATTGCGCTCCTGTCTCATCTCAAGCCGGTTAATCATCATATTGAATCCGGAGATGAGCGCAGAAAATTCATCTGCGTACAGATCAGGGGTTCTTCTGCCCAAGTCTCCCTCTTGAATTCGGTTCATCTCCTCCGTTAGCTCTGCAACCGGACCGCGAACATCCCGAATGAGCAGCCAGCTTCCCACAAGGGCGAAGCCCCCGCCCAGCACAACGATAAGAATGGCCCACAGAATATACTCTTTCGCAAACTCGCTATCCATATACTGAAGACGGATCGATGTAGCCAGGAAGAACAGAAATAATGGAAATAAACCAATCAGCGCCGTACTCAGCTGAAATTTACGCTGAATGGACACCAGGACACGTCCTCCGAGAGATGGCTCCATGCCATGCTGTTCTTTGCCTCTGCGGCGAACTTCCAGCAGCAGTGGTCTCACGGTTCGAACCGTCAGAAAATATTCAATCAGGGCATGCATCACGGCGATCAATAAGGCACACGCAGCTGCAACGGCGACATACCCATACGGAAATTCCAGCCATCCTGTAGAAATCATCCATATTGTCAATCCCGCAGCAGGCAGGGAAAACCCAAGCATATGCGGACCCAAAATACGATAAATCGTTTGTCCCGGAAAACGGTGAATGCTCTCATACATCTTTGTCAATTCGGCCTTTTCATGATGCTCTTTGGCAAAAAAATGCCGAATGGGGCCAAGTTGTGCCCATAGGGTAATTAGTTCAGCAACAAGCATGAACAATAGTGAAATCAACACAATGTTAATGAGGCGTACAAATTGAATATTCGGTATTTGTAAGGTAGACACCATAACCACTGTACCTACCACAAAAACAGCCGCCACTGAACCGATAAAATAATTTCGCATCAGACGAAAGATAAATGAACGGTATACTTCCACCCCAACCCCTCACTCTCTAGGTGTAACCCGGCCTCCCCATTGATGATGACAGAAGGAGATTATGGGTACTGCCTCCTATTTGTTATCGGTTAATCGGACTAAAAAAATTAATTCATTCAACCGACGGGAAACCTCCATCCTGGAATTAACTATGAATCGTTCATCTACTTATATCTACGCGTACAACCATGCAAAAAAGACCGTCTCCCGTAGGAAACAGCCTGATATGGCAAAACATTTCTTATCCTTTAATCTTGGCAGCCAGAATCATTGTACCACGCGGCTCATCACCCATCGCATCCGGTTCAAGTGTGATCGCGACCGTGTCGTAGTCGTTAGCAGAGTCTAACGTATAGTATACCGCTCCCGTTCCATTATGACTCATGAAGGTCCCCGCATTCTGAGGCTTATCTCCCTTGATCAGCCACACTTGGAACGCCTCGTTTCCTTCTAGCGTAGGCAGGTTCTCCGCCTGTACAACCAGGTGAGTGCCTTTGCTGTCAATGACGATGGTAGCCAGACCTTGGGCCACAATGTCCTGTGTCGCAGGACTAAGCTTGACGGCTTCGCCTGTCTGCATTCCCTGTGCAGGCAGCAGGGATGAAGCAAGCTGCTCTTGCAGCTTGGCATTCTGTGCCTGCGCCTGAGCAAGCTGCTCTTGCGCCGCCGATGAGCCCGCAGCTTGCTGCTTCAGCGAATCGACCTGGCCTTGCAGCTGCCCGGCGTAGATGCCAAGCACGAGCGCCGCTGCCGCGAGGGCTGCGCTCGCTATGCGCCAGGCGCGGCTGCTGCGCGCACGCGCGCGCCCTTGAGGCTGCCACGGCTGTGCCTGTGCAGCCTCTTCTGCCCGGGCTGCAGGCACCGCCGTCTCCGGCGGCAAGCCTTGCCCGGGCTGCGCCGCTTGATGCTGCGGCGCAAGATCCGCCTGAAGCACCACGGGTGCTTCAGGCTCCGCAGGAGCAGCCGCCGGCTTCGCTTCGGCGCTCTCCTGCGCGTGTCCGAGCACGTTGCCCAGCACACGTGCTCGCATGCCAGGCGGCGGTGCAACAGGTTCCGCCGCGAGTGGCAGGAAGCCTGTTACTTCCTGCAATTCCCTCACCTCCTGGCGACAAGTCTCACATTGGGCCAAATGCGCTTCAAATGCTGCCACTTCCTCCGCTTCGAGTCCTCCCAACACATACACCGGTGCCAGATCAGACCATTCCTCATGTCGTTCTATCATGGATGTATGCCCTCCCTTCCCGCGTCCGGATGCATTTCAGCATCGGCGAGCAGCTTCTGGAGCTGCCGCATCGCAAGCCTGACACGGCTCTTTACCGTACCCAGCGGAATCCCGAATCTGCTGGATACCTCCTGTTGCGTTAAGCCTGCATAATAGATCGATTCAATGACCTGTTGCTGGTCACCATTCAACTGGGACAGGGCTTCCTTGATTCGGACACCTTCCCATTTGCGCTCTATTCCTTCTTCTGTATTTGTATGTTCATCGGCATAGGCCGCCAGTGTTTCGTTCTCCACTGAGGTTGTAGCTGCGTTTTTGGATTTTCGCCTCAGCATGTCCACTGCAATGTTGCGCGTTATGGCGAACATCCACGTGGTCAGCTTCCCCTGTGAGGCCTCATATCGTTCAGCATTGTTCCAAACCCGCAGGAATAATTCCTGGACAGTCTCTTCTGCTGTCATTGGATCACCAACGATCCGATAAGCAAAAGAATACACCGCCCGCTCGTAGCGGTCATATAAAAGCTCCAGTGCGGAAGCATCTCGTTCCGCAATCTGCCGCATCAACCTGCTGTCCTCTATTGATTCAGTCATGCGAGGGCCCCTTTCCGTGTCATCCCTCTTATTATAACCTACGCAGAATCATTTGAAGAGGATTACCTTATTGAAGAAAAAATTTGAAATGTTTTCGCAATTGTTTTCAAAAAAAGCTTCAACCTTCCTTTTTATTGCAAAAAATTACAGCCTGTGGTATACTCTAAGAGTTGGTATTTAAACAACCTCATATGATTTTCTGTCTTCTTTAAACCCCGGAATATTTTCTTCATGCTGCGACCGCAGCGAATATGCACATTAACCTATGAAGATTGAAGAACCTGAATCACAATAACCCGGTAGTACAGAGTTTCACAAGATGTTCCCATTCACACTGGCGCGGTCATCGGAGCCGCAAGGACAAAAGAGAGGTAGGGCTTTTGTTGTTTTGGATGTCACTTATTCTTGAGAAGATTGAAAACATACACAAAGCACCCGGAATTGGGTTCCGGGTGTTTTTCCATGTCCACTTTTAATAAAAAAGTATTCAGACAGCCAAAAGGCACCGATACAATCTCGGTGCCTTTCAACGGAGTTGTATGGATCAACTCCCTGTTACAGTTGCAGTTACACGATTTAGATAAACATCGTTTTGGAGATAATAACCAGCAGGATGAACAGTACGAGAATCGTACCCATGGATCCCCAGCTTCCTCCGCCATGCCCATAGGCAGTTCCACAACCATGGTGATAACCGTGCAGCACTGGCGCGTGATTGGGATGATGAGCGTATCCGTAGCCATAGCCCGCTGGCATTGTTCCATATCCATAACCGTACCCATGCATTTCATGACCTGTGTATCCATGCATGTGCTCATACCCTCCCACGTATCCGTATACGTGTCCCTGTCCGTTCGGTGAATTCGGTTTTACTTCGCTCATTGTTCATTCCTCCTTAACATTTGCCTACACCCCTAAGCTATGTATTATGCCTACCTCTGGACCGGGCTATGGCCCTACTTTGATAAAATAGGCATTTTCACTATCCTTTAGGCTTGTCCTCAAACCAAAAAAACCCCACCGGTTAACCGGCGGAGTTCAACAAATTATACCCAGAAAGATTTAGTGATAATGACAAGGAGAATGAACAGAACCAAGATTGCACCAGTCGATGTCCAGCCGCCGTATCCATATCCTACGCCTCCAACTTCGCTCATGGGGAACCCTCCTTTACTAAAGTATTAGGGTCCGTATAGTCTAATTAGATCAGGAATGCTTTAGAGATGATGACCAACAGGATGAAGAGTACCAAAATGGCACCAGTCGATGTCCATGCTCCGCCAACACCGTAACCTACTCCTCCAACTACTCCACTCATTGAAAACCCTCCTTTGATTTGAGGTACAGTTCACTATATGCAAAAGTCACACGCTAGACCGGGCTCTGGTTAAATTTGGGCAGATCACTATGAAGGAAAACAATATGCCTTTTCGCTGTACCCAGTAAATGCAAAAAAACTGCAAGCCTCAGACAGAGACTTGCAGTACATTGTATAAGACTTTCCCCTTACGCTGCTGAATCCCGTCAGTTCGGCCGTGTCTGACGGGATGCCAGTTTCTCCTGAACAGATTGCAGCTTCTGTACACTGGAGGCATCCGGTTTGTCACGACGATCGTCGATCTTGACGGATGTGGAGACGCGCTGAGCTCCTGATAGAAACGGAGCTTCATGCAGAGCCGCAATTGCTGTAAATACTTCATTGAGCGGGCCTTCGATAATGGTACTCATGGAGGTCAACTGATATGTAATGCCCCGCTGGTTTTCCAATACTTTCTGCATATCCGCCACATAACTGCTTAAGCTGGTCGTCCCGGTGCCAATTGGAATTACGGTCACCTCTGCTATTGCCATTTCGCTCCGCCTCCCTTGGGCCCGGCAAGTTCCCGGTGCCGCTCCTTTTTAGTCGATTTTTGCCTGTTTTTATTTTACCAGCTGAAGGAGATACAATTCAAACTGACGTGATGACGTCATCGGATTTGACCAAAAATTTTTTTTGATAAATCTTCAAATCTTCCAGTCCTTTTCCTTTGCGGAATCTCGGCTTAAATGGTATACTCGGAATTACGTTTCACGGTGTTGACCCTGTTTACAAACACTATATGTTGGGTTACAGTAATAGAACAGTAACAAAATGTAGTAAAATTGAATTACCCCACTTCTATTAGTCATCTTCTGAAATCTCGCGAAAAACAGGATGAAATCACCTCCAAAGGCACGTCCCTGTAGGTGTAAATCGCTTTCTCGAAACAGACTTGACTCGGAGGTTAACGGGGCTATTTGGACTGCACCGGTATCCTCTAGTTACAGGCGTGTCTGCTATAGACAAAAGATTACATAAGCACCCTTTTCTGTCTTTTTTAATTCTTTAAAGACAGTAAGGAACTCAGGGCATCCATGGGCATTTTCAGCCAATAGGCAAAGGGAATGCTTTTTATGTGACCATGTTCTGCGTGCGCTCCTATGTGCAAGATAAGTCAAGACTCGCGATCACCGCCGTTCAGTCCGCAATATGCAGCTTATATCTTTATCTCACCGTAAGAAGACACTCAATTCTTTATATAAAGAATTTCTCCAATTTATCTCTTAAACATGCGAAAGCGAGGAATATTCATGCCACAAGTTGTGACCAAGCCGAACAACCGCCAGCTTGCCTTTGATGATATGCGCATCTCGGTATATGCAGATCGTATTCTGGAAGGACTGGACATGCTCGACAAGGAGCGTCTGGTACGCGGAGTAAACAGCAAGCTCCGTCGTGACGAAGTTACCGGAGACGAGATCAGCAACGCTTTTATGATGAGCGCTCTGGAACTAGTAACGAAGGAAGAGCCTAACTGGAAATTTGCAGCGGCACGCTCCCTGCTCACTTCCCTTTACAAGAAAGCGGCAACCAACCGCAGATACAAATCTTACCCGGAAGAGCCTTACGGCGCTTTCCACCCGCTTCTTGTGGATCTTGTGAAGAAAGGCATCTACCGCGAAGAACTGCTGGAATGTTACACCAAAGAGCAGATCGACGAACTTGCTGAATGCATCGACTACCGCAACGATCTGTTGTTCGACTATATCGGCTTGCTCACACTGGCAGAACGTTACCTTGCACACGATTTTGACGGAAAAGTGATGGAATTGCCTCAAGAGCGTTATATGGTTATCGCGATGTACCTGATGCATCAGGAGCCTGCTGAGAGACGTATGGATCTCGTTAAGGAAGCTTACTGGGCAATGAGCAACATGTACATGACGGCAGCTACACCTACGATGTCCAATGCGGGCAAAAAGGTGGCTGGACAACTCTCCAGCTGTTTCATTGATACCGTGGATGATTCCCTTGAGGGCATTTTCGACTCCAACACAGATGTAGCACGTCTCAGCAAAATGGGCGGCGGCATCGGCGTTTACCTCGGTAAAGTCAGAGCTCGCGGTTCGGACATCCGGGGTCACAAAAACACAAGCTCTGGCGTAATCCCTTGGATTCGCCAACTAAATAACACTGCGGTCAGCGTAGATCAGCTCGGAACACGTAAAGGTGCGATCGCCGTTTATCTGGATGTTTTCCACAAAGACATTCTGGCCTTCCTCGACCTGAAGCTGAACAATGGTGACGAGCGGATGCGTGCACATGACGTATTCCACGGCATCTGCCTGCCTGACCTGTTCATGGAACGAGTAGCCAGCCGCGGGGAATGGAGCCTGTTCTGTCCGCATGAAACGAAAAAAGTGATGGGCTGGAAAGATGAGAACGGTCGTCCACTCGGACTGGAAGATTTCTACGATGAGTCCGTAGGCGAAGGCGCGTTCCGTGAGAAATATGAAGAAGCGGTCAACCACCCGCTGCTGTCCCGGATCACGGTTCAGGCGATTGACATCATGAAACGTGTTATGAAATCCCAACTGGAAACGGGTACGCCTTACATGTTCTACCGGGATACCGTTAACCGTTTAAACCCGAACAGTGCACACGGCATGGTGTACTCTTCCAACCTTTGTACCGAAATCATGCAGAACCAATCTGCAACTGTCGTTGAAAAGGAAGAGCTCGTAACCAAAGATGGACAAACCCGCATCGTGATTTCCAAAGTGCCGGGCGACTTCGTAGTCTGCAATCTGAACTCCATTCACTTGGCACGTGCCGTGCCTCATGATGTACTGGAGCGTCTGGTACCGATTCAGGTTCGTATGCTGGACAACGTTATTGACATCAACAACATTGAAGTGCTGCAAGCCCAATATACCAACAGTCAATACCGTGCGGTTGGTTTGGGAACATTCGGACTCCATCACTTGCTTGCTCTTGAAGGCATTCGTTGGGAATCAGAAGAAGCAGTCACTTATAACGATAATCTGTATGAAAAAATTAACTATCTGCTCGTGAAAGCCAGCATGGAGCTGTCCAAGGAAAAAGGACATTATCCGAAATTCCAAGGTTCCGATTGGCAAACGGGTAAATACTTCGACCAACGGGATTACACGACAGGTGAGCGCGTAGGCGAATTCGTTACAACTGAACAATGGAAAGAACTGCAAGCCCAAGTACAGCAAAACGGTGTACGTAATGCCTGGTTGTTCGCCATTGCACCAAATGGCTCAACGTCCATCATTGCCGGTTCAACAGCCAGCATTGATCCGCTTTACGAACTGTTGTCCTATGAAGAGAAAACGACATACAAGATTGCCAACCCGGCACCTGACCTGTCCGAAAAAACGATCTGGTATTACAAAACAGCGTTCATGGTGGATCAACATGCTTCCATCAATATGGCCGCTGCCCGTCAGCGCCACGTCGATCAGGGACAAAGTTTCAACTTGTATGTTCGTCCAGATATCAAAGCAACGGAATTCCTGGAACTGCATCTGCACGCCTGGAGAGCCGGCATTAAATCAACCTATTATGTCCGCAGTCGGGCATTGACTATTGAAGAATGCGATTCTTGCGCAAGCTAAGTTTTATCGTAATGCTGAAAGCTCACTAGATCTACGATGACTACCAGGGCATCCTGTTTTGAATGCAAAATGGCGTTGCCCTGGTACTTTTTTGCCCAAAACACGATCACAACATCATGAGATGTTGATATAGATGCCACATTACAGCCCCTAATATATAAGTTGAAATAATATTACACGATAACGGAGAGGACAGAAAAAATCTGGAGAAGCGAAGCGCTCGCCTTTATCACCGGATTTCTCCCATTTAGAAAAGGAGTTAAAGAAATCTGGGGATAACAGCGATCGGAAGGTTGTTCTGTCATCGTAGTTATACAGTGTAAATTCATTCAAGGAGTGAACGGATTATGCAATTGCAGAAAATTTTCAATACCGAAGCGCCTAACCAGTCTACCCGTATCATTGAAGGGGAATGCTCAGGCATTCTGAACTGGAACGATATTCGTATGCCTCATATGTACAAACTGTACAAAGTACTGCTGCTCAACCACTGGATCGCGGATGAAATCCCAATGTCCAAGGACGCTTCCCAATTTGCCCAATTGGACCCGGAAGAACAGCGTACATTCAAAGTCAACATCTCCCTGCTCGCTGTATTGGACTCCATGCAAACGATGTTTGTAGGTGACGTGAAACGTTATTTCACGGATTCCTCACTGGAAGCCATCTCGGCAATTATCGGACAACAGGAAGTTGTACACAACCAATCGTACTCTTACGTTCTGTCCTCCATCGTGTCCGATCGGGAACAAAAGGAAATCTTTGAATACTGGAAACATGATCCGGTGCTGCTTGACCGTAACCGGTTCATCGCCGACATCTACCAAACCTTCCGGGATAATCCGTCTCCACAGACGTTCTTCCAGGCCATGGTAGCCGATCTGGTACTTGAAGGGATATTCTTCTATAGTACGTTTGCCTTCTTCTACAACCTGGCCCGTGACCAGAAGATGATGGCAACCAGCCAAATGATCTCTTATATTCAGCGCGACGAGAACCAACACTGCTACTTCTTCGCTGAAGTGTACAAACAGCTGCTGGTAGACTTCCCTGAACTGAACACACCAGAGAACATGGACTATGTGTACAAAACGATCAACCGTGCCGTTGAACTCGAAACCAATTGGGCGCACTACACGCTCAGCAACGTACGCGGGATTGACCTGAACGAGTTGGAAGACTATATCAAGTATATCGCTAACAAACGTTTGCGTCTGATGGGTATGGAAAAAGCATACGAAGGCGTGGATGTAAACTGCATGCCTTGGATCAAACCTTTCTCCGACGAAGCGCTGAATGCGACGAAAACAGACTTCTTCGAAGCCAAATCCCGTAACTACGGCAAAGTCGGCGACGATAACGGATTTGACGACCTGTAAGTTGATTGATCCAGTGAACGTAATCTAATGCACGCAATTTAATACAAATACACAACACTCCCCTTGTTGAAATGTCTTGATGGCTTTCTGCTTGTGGGAGTGTTTTTTCTATACGTCTGGATAGGATACTGTACCCATCCATCCTGCCAGCTTGTAAGATATAATGGAAACAGGTTCATATTCCCCTATTGAAATGAGGCATAGTGATGGAAAGAGAACTGCTGGAACAACTAAACAAATGGCATGAACAGGACCAGTTCGGTCTCATTATTGAACGTATTCAACAAATCCCTGAACCGGAGCGGGATTATGAGCTGATTGGACAACTTTCCAGAGCGTATAACAATGAAGGACGTTACCGTGAGGCTGTCCAACAGTTACTATCCGTCCATGGGCAGGGAGCAAGTGACCCACTCTGGCAGTACCGGTTGGGTTACGCTTATTATCATATGGCCATGTATGAGCAGGCACTCAAAGCTTTTGAGATGGCAAACGAGCTCTTGCCCCATGATGAATCGACTATCGAATTTCTCGAATGGACACGGCCCAAAGCTGAAAAAATGCAACAGGATCGACATCGCCATCAAGAGATATTGTTGGAGTTGGAGCACAACGGCAGGCTGAACAACCTTAGAGCCGCTTCCGGGACCTACGATCCAGCTTCATTCTGGGAACAGAGTGAATATGCGCTAGAAAGTTATATATCTTCTCCTTTTGATGAGGAGATGATCCAAACCATTGAAAAGGAGCTAGGCTACAAATTACCTGCCTCCTATATCCAGCTAATGAACACACAGAATGGCGGAATCCCTGCACACACCGTTTTCCCAACCAAAGAAGCCACTTCATGGGCCGAAGACCATATCGCCATTACGGGGATTATGGGCATTGCGCGGGACAAGTCCTATACACTGGGCGGAGAATTTGGAAGTCGTTTCATGATCGAAGATTGGGGATACCCTGATCTCGGTGTTGTAATCTGTGATTGTCCGTCTGCCGGACATGATGTGGTGATGCTGGATTATCGATTCTGTGGCCCTGAAGGCGAGCCTGCTGTGGTTCATGTGGATCAGGAAGACGATTATGAGATTACATATCTGGCGCCTAATTTTGAAGCTTTTATTCGCGGATTGGTTGATGCCGATACGTTTGATCTGTCTGACGAAGAGGATGAAGACTGAGATCGCAGGAGGGGCTTATGACAACCCGTATATATTTTGGTTCCAATAAACTTGGTGAGATTGAGCAAGTTTCCTTGCAAAAGGCTCTTCATGATTTCAATCTGGGAACGCTTATGGATTATAAGCGAACCGATGAGGGTATGATGGGTCAGACACTTCTTATTCGTTCTTCAGAGGGAGAATATATTCTCAAAGGTAACCCATTATATGCGGGACAGCTTCAGGAAGAGCAATTCTTTGTAGAACAACTGAGAACTCACACCAACATTCCTGTACCTGATCCCTATTTATTGCATGAAGATACCGACATATTGGGCTGGAGCTATGCCATCATGCCCCGATTACCTGGAATGCACCTGCATGATCCGTCATTACAGGCTTCACTTTCACAGGAGGAACAGGGGAATATTGCTACGATGCTTGCCCACTCCTTAGCAGAACTGCACCGTTGGAAGGTCCCTGACGCGGGAGAGTATGATCCGGTAGCCAAACAGATCGTTCCCTTTGCGGGCAAATATCTGGACTGGCTGTACGGCACAATCCATCACTGGCTGCAGGATGCTGCAAAGTACTCCGTGATAACAGACGAAGATAAACAGTGGGTGGACGAGCAATTAAAAAACGCTGAATCTGCATTTCAATCCATGCCTGTTCCCGGATTTGTGATGGGTGATTTTAAGGTGGAGAACTTTGTGATTCAGAAGAATGGTGATACCCTTGCTTCGGACTGGCAGATTAGTGGTCTGTTTGATTTTACAACGGCCTATTTTGGAGATGGCACAGCTGACTTAACCAAAATGACAGCCATGTATGTACGCGAAGGTCAACCCGAACTTGCCAAACGATTCCTTCACGGTTACCGGGAGGTTGTATGCGCAGCGGATACGGAGCGATACCAGCACTTTGCCACACGTCTTAGGGTGCATCTGCTCTATCAGCGCATTTTGTTATGGGGTGAATGCAAGGCAACAGGTCGAGTGACCTGGGCAGCGGATATGCCTTTCGCACATTGGGCGGAGCAGTACATGAATGCGGTTGTTGCTTTGCTCGATTAGCATACTAAATAACCGCCAGAAAGATGAGACACACTCTCTCCTGGCGGTTTTCTCAAACCATCATATATTTAAATCGGATACGATCCTATGAATTAAGGTTGTGCAACCGGCACTTCCTGATGTTTCTGCAAAAACTCCAGCATCCGCCGATACACGAGGATCTCATTCGTTTTTCTAGAGAAGCCATGGCCTTCATCATCCAGAACGATGTATTCCACGTCTACCCCTTTCCCCTGCAACGCGGCCACAATCTGATCGGATTCCGCCTTGACGACCCTTGGATCATTGGCCCCTTGAATGACCAGCATCGGGTTCACCATCTGTTCGAGATACGTAATCGGTGAATCCTTCGTTAAACGTTCGCGGTCACGGACCGGATCACCCAGCCAGTTGTCCATCATCGGTTTCCAGTCTTCCGGCACGGATTCCAGGAAGGTGAACAGGTTGCTTGGTCCAAAAATATCAACCGCAGCGCGGAATAATTCAGGGTGACGCCCTGCCAGCAGCAAGGTCATATACCCGCCGTAACTGCCTCCCACCACGAACAGGCGATCCGGTGATGAGATGCCCTCGTCAAACAGCCAGTTTATACCGGCAACACAGTCCAGCCTTGGGCCCTCTCCCCAATCTCTCTCGACCATTTTGCCAAACTCCGCGCCATATCCAGTGCTTCCCCGGAAGTTCGGAGCAAAAATGTGATAACCCTGAGCCAGCATCATTTGGAACATCGGACGGAAGAACTTCGCTTCCGATGCCTGTGGTCCCCCATGCGGCCAAAATACCGTGTAACCATTAGCCTGTTCCGGCTTCGCCTTGAAAAAAAGCGCTTCGATCTCCAGTCCATCGTAGGAGTTATATCGAATAACATCCGGGTAGACGAGATCACTCGGATTAAGCCCCGTTACCCGATTCACAGTCAACGGTTCCCAGGACTCACTACCTGCCATCAACCGATAGATATTATGCGGCTGGATCGCTCCACGCCCCAAGATATACACATTGCCAGCCTTGGTAACCGTCACATCTTCCACCGTATCCAGTGGCATATTCACACGCCGAGGCTGCTCGGAACCTTTGTCCAGCGCATACATCCGATTCTCGGGACCTGTAAACGTCCAGAAGTATAACGTCTCTGAATCCTTGTGCCAGCGGATGATATCCACGTCTTCTCCCTCCACTTTGAACAAAGGGCGAAATTCCTGAGTATCCAGCCGGTATTCAGCCACATAGGTGTAGGGCTCGTTATCATTGGTAATCATCAGAAGCCGATTATTGTCTGCAAATAGAACATACGAGACCTGACTCTGACGCTCGGAGACCGGAATAATGGATTCTGACTCACCGTTCCGGTACACGTATGCTGTCTGGTAGGTATTGGAGTATACATTCAAGATCACATAGGCTTGTTCATCTGAACTCACAGCAACCAGATTGCTTGTGACCTCTTCCCCTTGATGCAAGAGCTCATCCTCTCCTGTTTCCAGGTTAATCCGGCGTGAATTGAGATAGCTCGGGTTATCCTTACTTGTCATATAATATAGACGCTGTCCATCCTCGGACAGATGAGAGAAATAACAACGATCATTGGGCTCTGCCGGCACAACAGGAAATGGGACCCCACCTTCCGGTTGAAGTGCATACAGATGATAATTCTCATCCCCGTCCCAATCAAACGCCGTGAGAATATGACGTCCTTCTGGATCTGGTTTGATAAACTGGCTGCTCTGATTCAAATACGTCAAAGGATACGGGTAGCCACCCGGCAAATCCATTGCCCAGATATTGGGCTGGCCGTTCAAATTGCTGTCAAAAAACAAACGTTTCTCATCGGCCGATACGGCAAAATGGGAAATGCGATACGTCTGGAAATACTGTTCTACATCCGGTTTGGGAAACTGAATCATGACAAACCTCCTTGAGTATGAACTAAGTATCGAACATTGGTAAATTAAAGGTATATTTTTCCATATTATATGTACATCTATTGTTTACACAATAGATATGTAAGCTATTTCCTAATCAAAATTCAAATACATGACATCCATCGGATAGAAGCTTGTACCTTTCCTTCCATACATAGTGCGCCAACATACCCTCTGCCCACATCCAACTTCCGAAGCATATAGGATCGCCCCTCGCGTTCAACCAGATTCATCTTAGCAGAATGATCATCCACCGTATTTAACGTTCTCCACTGTCCACACAGGGCTTGACCAGAGGCTTTGACCCAGGCCTCCTTGCGTGTAAGCATCTCCCACAACAGACGGGAACGCTCTCGCCCTTTCCGCATGCCATTTGAAATATAACCCTGCTCCGCAATGGTGAGAAATCGTTCAATGATGGCTTGCTGCCGCAACAGTGGACGCATCCATTCAACGTCTACGCCAAGCTCGGCAATACTGGACGTAACTGCCAGAACACAGAGACCCTTCGTATGCGATAGACTGAACCGGGGACCGCCCTGCACATATGGCTTTCCAGAGGTACCATACTTGAATTGAATATCGCGTGCTTGCACCTGCATGTATTGTGCCAGCACACTTCGCAGGAAAAGCCTTGAAGTCATCCAGCCATGAGCCTCAAGCAAGGAAGATTTGCCGATTCTGGACATCCGCTGCTGTTCATCTGGGGTAAGTGTAGCTTGAGCGATGGTTGCCGCTGACTTCACCTGATCCTCGCTTATGGGAAGAGCTTGCTTCCAGAGATGGATCTCCGTTTTCCCGGCATTCGGCATGAGCCAGTCCCTCCTACGACTTCATATTCCTACGTTGAGACGAACATGATGTCCTCCGTGACATCAATAAACTATCTAATTCTCTTCATTTACATACTTTACAGCTAGCGTAAAACAACCATCCGCAAATGAGCAGACGTTGCCACTTTTCTCAAACCGCTTATCATCTCTTCTTCTGTCAATTCCGCTACATACGTACCGATCTGCATATAGTCCAATCCAATCACTTTATGCTCCGATACATGCATGCATCGCTGTTTAAGCGAGTCCATATCTGTATAATACCGACTTAGCCATTTCAATCGCGCAACTTCCAGATTGTTCAGGGAGATGAAACTGTCCTGAATACGATCACACTGCTCCTCAATACGGGTATACAATGAAGCCGGGTCTGTTGAATAACCGCAAGCATTCGAGAACGCAAATTCCTGACGGTAATAATGGTCCCAGGTCGTTCCTTTACCAAGCAGACCCGATTGGATGCACTCCGCATGAAAATCGGACGTTTCACCCAAAAGCGCTTCGATCCCAATCATGCAGGCAATCTGATCCTTTAACTCCATCCCACTCTCAGCCCGAAATCCAAACCTCACAAGAGGCAGGGGCAATCTGGATTCAAATTCCAGATAACGTTCACTGGACTCTTCACCCCTCCCCTCCCAAGGAACCGTATCATGTAGAGCAGTTGTCCCGTGCTCTCTCACCGGAAATTGCTCTAAGATTTCAATAACGGCCCCTGGTTCGACCGGACCTGATACAGCTACTGCCATGTTTCCTGTGAAATAATAATCGTTGTAGGCCATATTCAGCTCATCCGGCGTCATTTGATATAGGCTGTCCGGTGTACCAGCAACATCCGACGTTATGGGATGGTTATTGCCATACATCATCTGAGTCAGCTGCTGCAAGGCTCGCCAGGATGGCTGATCTTCATACATGGACAGTTCCTGATGGATGGCCGCTCGTTCCTTTTCAATATGTATCGGGGTAAAATACGGCGTTGCCAGCATCCTCATAAATAGCTCCATACTTTGCTTAAACTGGCCTGTGCAGGCCATCTGATATGTCGTTACGTCATAACGTGTCAATGCGGACGTTGAAGCCCCAAGCGTATGAAATAGAGACTTTACAGGCTGCTCATCCGAATTGTAGAACATCATGTGTTCAAGAAAATGTGCCCTCCCGGGTAGTGCGGCATCTTGGATCGATCCATAAGATACGGACCAGGAAACAAAGGTATGATGGAACTGGGGCTCAGGGAAGATACTGACGTAGAGGCCATTGGACAAGCGCCGCTGGAAGGGCGCGACATTCACAGCATAATTCATGATTCTCCTCCTCAGCTATGCCGAATATTCGCTTTTCGGATACAAAATCCAGGTTACTGCTTTTTTCAATCCAGAAGCTACTTCTGCCACTTGTTCGGAAGTCACGGCCGCTATGGCATCCAGAAATTGTGGAGTGGTCATCTGGACCCGATTGAGCAGCCGATCGATATGGAGGGTTATTAGCTGCTCAGGCAGATCGTAACCCACCTGTACATAATGCATGACATTCTGAATGGCTCTGTGCAGTTCTCGATCCCGGATGTCTCCGTTGCATAATTTCAACCATTCCGCATCAATTGCTTCAATAACCTCTGTTGCATATCCACTGCTTGTTCCCGTTGTCACATGAAGCGTTCCCCGATAATCGTCCAGTGTGCTGTAGATTTGGTATACCCATTGCTTTTGTTCACGAAGTCTAGACTGGAGCCTCGAGGCAGGCGTGGCGCCAAACAGCGAATGAAAAAGAAACAAGGCAGGATAGTTGGAGGCCCCATAATTCACTCCGGTCGTAAAGGCCACATTAATTTTGCATTGCTGAACATCCATTAACTCCATCATCAGCTCGCCTTCTTCCCTTCGCGCAGCAGACGGATCGTCCTGTGTTACGTTTGGAGACCGCTTGTCATTCATGTCCCCCTCCGCTTCATCCAATATTATTTGGAATGCAGACAACACATGCGCTATCATAAGATCAGGCTCGAAATCGCCAATCACATGAATATGGATTGGACAACGGAGTACCTCTCTATACCATTGCAGCAGTTCATCCTCACGCACACAATGACAAAGCTTTTCAAGCTCGGATGCTCTGCCTCGTTCTGCATATCCCAGCCATTCCAAACAGCGCCCCCGCACCACCTTGTCCCATTCAGAGACATCATAACCAGCGTGATTTTCTACCCATTCGATCTCTTCCTGTACCTGTGCTTCATCAATATCAAAACCACCATTAGAGGCTGGCCGCAGCATTAGCTCCGAAAGCATTTCCAGTATATCCTCCGTTCTTGCCTCCGGCCGGGACAGCACATTTCCGGGAGTGCGCAATCGGACGGATGCTAGCTGTGCATCCCCCTTGTACTCAAAATTGCACCCAGGCTCGTCCGCATAAAGGGTCCATAGCTGCCGCCGCGAGTGTCCTTCGTCCAACGGATTCTGACATTGGTTGAGCAGCAAACGAACAACGAGCATAAACACTGCTAATGGAATACTATTATGTTCATTAACGATACGGAGCTGAATATATCGGCTTGCATATTGACGTGTTGGCATCACATGAACCGACAGCTGATTGCGCTGCTCTGTAATGAATGACTGCATACTGCTCCCCCTTGTTTCGCGATTAACCCAAGTTATAGATCAGACCATTCTCGGTATTTAGCCCAAGCTGACCGAATCCATCCAGTGGTCTGGAGAACCAGTCCAACCGGCTCTCTGCATCATCAGAACGCATCGGAATCTCATCCTCTTTCCAGTGAATAACCTGCTGATGGTGTCGGTCCCAGAACCGCCAAAGTGCAGGCTGCTTCCACAGCTGAGCACGAAACGGCTCATATACACGTCCTGCCGATATCTGAATATCCTCTTCCAATGTAAAAGGAGGCAGAAAGACGATCTTGGAACGAAAATCCTCAGTTAACGTCATAAAATAGGGACATACCGGCTTGCGGGTCTTTGCCAGAATGCGAAAAATGCCACTCCTCGTCCGAATACGCGAGCTAAGAAAAGGAAGTTCCACTGCGCGATTATCCGCATTAAATCCGGTCTGTCCATCCACAAAAAGATTAAATGAACCTCCCTTCCGCAAATGGGAATATAATCGGATACCTATCATCTCATCCTCTGCATTAAGCAACTCAGCCCCAGCATACTGCCGGATGGAGTTCCAGGCCTGCAACTTCTGCTCCTGCTCCACGGTCCCTCGCTCAGCGACCAGGTAAAAGGGGAGTTTGGCCTTCATATGCCCTGCGCGAATTTCCTGTCCAATTGTAATCATATTGTGTCTGACAAAACCGTAATGCCAGGTCAACAACGCTCCCCCTTCCTGAAGCGTGCTCCTCAGATGCTCGCGCCCTTCTACCTCATCCCACTCCAAAAAGGAGAAGGGGCTTTTTTTGTGTTCATCAATCGTACGCAAAAAAGCCAGATAATCCATCCAGATCGCCTCAGGAGACATTGCCGGCTGAAGCGGTGCAAGCTCCTTAACAATATTCATCAGTGCATAGAAGTAGCCCAGATGAATCCCATCTGTCCTTTCCTTGTATAGCTGATCCCGGACCTGTTCCCGGTGAAACGTATATAATGATCGAAAATCCTTCATCATCGCGTCTCCTTTGTCCCCTTATTCATGAACACTCCAGTTCCCGACAGTATGCCTTTCCTGAGTGCATCCCCGTCGACAGGCGAAGTAAACTGGCGACGATTCCGGTCCATGCCGTCCAGCATATAAGCCAGCATGCGAAGCGCCAACTCGTATTGTCCAGGAATGTTTCTGTCTGATGACACACCCTGCCCTTCCACCATGTCCATACCGAGATAAGGAAGCGGGGCATCTAGCGCAGCAACTACGCAATTTCGGATGTTCTGCCATGTCGGTCCTCCGCCGATTGGAAAATCGACATAAGGGAAGCTCCCAGGATCAAGGCAATCCATATCAAAGGTCAGATAAGCCGAATCGATATCACATCTCTCCCGAACCTCATTCAACACTTCGCGTACCTTCTCCGGTGACATTTGCTCCGCTGATATCTGTTTCAAGCCCGGATGCCTGTACATTTGATCCGCCGAGCGCAGACCGCGCAGACCGATCTGTACAACAGCCTCAACAGTACCATCTTCCAGCAGATGCCTTACGAAATTGGAGTGACTGGGAAGCTCCTGATGAATGGCATCTATGCCGCAATCATGATGGGCATCGAACTGAACCAACGCCCTGCGGCTTCCTTTGGCCTTTGGCATCCGTTGAAGCACGCCATGTGTTATCGAATGATCGCCACCCAAGCAACAGAGCAACGCCTGATGTTCTCTGGCAAGCTCCAGAGCAGATGTAATTCCTCTTGAATAGGGTAGATCTGTATGATAATCCGATTCTTCCATGAGGCACGAACCCCAATCCTGCATGACCACGTCTTCAAGCAAACGCGTTCCATTTCCGATATCATATAATCCCGAGTTCCCTGATTCTTTTAATGACGGATATAACACTTTTTTATACGATTCCGTACGTAATGCGTGCACGAACGCGGATACGGATGAATTTTTCAAACTTGTTCCACCGGAATAGGGAATGCCCACGATACAGAGTTTGGGTACCTGTTCTCTAAGTGGCTCATACAAAAAAAAAGGGACCTCCGGAGGTTCAACTCCCGGCAAATTCGGAGGAAAACGAGGCTCCAGCGTGTGCTCAGGCTCAAGTTCATAGAATTGGCCGAATGTTTCATCCGCAGCGATCCATGTATCTCCGATACGACGCACGAGATAAGCAGGTTCGGAATGTTTCATGCAAGATCCTCCTGTACTTAGTTAGGGTCAAGTCTGTGTGGAATATCCCTGATTGGAACGGGCTTCTTCTTCTGTAACTCCTGCCTCGTATGAAGACGGCTCTACATAATCCCGCTTTAACCTTCGCATGAAAGGCAGGAAGAAAGACGTGCCTATCACGTTCATGCCAGCAATAACACCATAGAAATAGATAACCTGATTAAACAGGCGAGTCAGTCCCCAGCCCAGTAAAATAATTAAAAGAAAATATACTGCATTAAGGAACATGGCCTGATACCCGCGGCCACTCTGTTCCATGGTAAGCAGCGTGGTCATCATAGGGCCCATGCCAACATAGGAAAGAGCAACCACAGAGAGGTAACGTGCTGCTTCCGCACGAGAAGCCGCGTCCTCAATCAGGAATGCAGTAAGCGGTTCTCTCCATACCCAGATTGCAACCGCAATGATTGCATAGAGAGCGAAGGATTGCAGCAGACCTTGACGATAACTTGCATAGGCCCTTGGTCGATGAGGCGACTGCAAGTTGTGATTGATCATGATGCCGATCGCGGAACCAATCACAATGCCCGGCAGAATCGCCATCGTCTGAATTCGATACCCGACACCAAAACCGGCAACGGTACCTTCACCAAAGTGGCTGACGATTTTGTTAAAGAAAAAGGTGCTCAGAAAAATCATGCAGTATGAGATGAAAACGGGAATCCCTACATGTCTGAGGGCAACAAAATGCTTCTTTGCAAAAACAAAGTGTTCCACAAGAAATTCTTTGCGAATGAAAAGAATGATTAGGGAGATGAGCAAAGATAATGTCGATGAGATCACGTTGGCATAAACAATCCCCTTCAAATCCAGCCCGAACATCGATACAAAAACATACACAAGGGAAATATTCAGCACAGCCATAACTACCGAATTCCACGAAGCGGCTTGCGCCCGGCCCAGCCCCCGAAGTGCCGCACCACTTACGGCTGCCAGAACAGCCGGAACACCTGCAATCATCATGCCCCCCACGTACAGCGTAAACATGGGAGCAATGTCGGAAGGTACGGCATAAAACCATGACAGCGCGGGAGTCAGCAGCATTACAATGCCGCCAGTTAGGATAGCAAGCAGCACGGCACTTCCCATCATATGGACAAATAACTGTGTAAACGCCCGTGAACCCCCGGCACGACTGCGAGCCACCGCCACTTGAACCGAGAGCTGCATCGCTTCAATGATAGCAATCATAACGAAGGAGACCGGGATGTACAGCGACAGGACATAGAGAACACTCTGGCTCGTATGTCCCATGAAAAATACGTTAGCCAGTTGCGTAATTACATTGACCAGTGAAGCAAGCAGCATCGGGACAGCCGTTCGCAACAGCAACCGCTGGATCGAACCGACCGTATAATCGATCCCTTGCATGGTAAACCACCTCCACAATTCATGTTGTCTTGATTTCCTGATTCATTGCAAGACTGCTGAGCAATGGCAGATGGACCACGTGAACACAGCAAGCGGATATCATGCGGTTCCCATCCCACGAAACCAGCACTACCCGTTCTTTCGGCCTGATAATTCCTCGCTGCAGTTTTTCTGCTAGTTGTATCCAAACATCCCCGCTCTGATAATCCGCATATGGTACGCATACAGTCTTGTCAGAACCTATATGCAAAATGGAGTTGTCGCTTATGTGCAGTCCCAGCCTTGACTGAAGGATCACATGATCAGCTGTGCAACCATCCATCAGTTCACGGATAATATCCTGTACCTCGGAGGCAAAAGAATCGACTTCGCCCGACTGAACAATCCTTTTGCCGACATAGCTTACTTGCAATGCGCCTTGATTGGTACACGCCTGAAGAGCAACCGCCATATCCGACGTATCGCCACGCTTCTCGGTTTTTAGTCCATAACCGTCCTGACCATCGTCATGAAATACCCGCTGTTCCACCAGTACAATGGCAGCACGCTCCTTCCCACGTATGCTCCACTGAGCAGCCTGAATGGCTTCCGTACCAGCCAGTGCCCCCATATGTGATAACCCAAGCGGAAAATCAACGTGCCAAGCAGCCGTCTCGAGCATACGGGCAAGGGGGGCATTCAGAGCATGACGTTCAGGGCAAGTCTGCGCCAAAATCAGCCAGTCCCAGTGCGCCTCCGTAGATAACCGTTCCATCACCATGAGCGCAAGATCACCAGCAGTCAGGCGTTTCCCGTCTGCCATGAGCGAACGGGTCAACGTTCCCACGCGACCATAATAGTGATCTTCCATGTATATGTGTGGGGAAACATAAAAATAATCATCCGGTGTTGGCCAGTCAAGGGTATAGAAGTGATCTTCTGCGGTTAACCAGCAGATATGATCCACATAAATGGGGTCGAAGGCAGCATTGTGAAATGGTTCAGGCATGCTGCATCTTCCCGTTGGCATAGGCTTGGAACACATTGATTTTCTGAATGGAAGTTGTTCCTTCCATAAACTCGAAGGCTCTGGCGTCACGATACCATTTGTTCAACAAGGGATGTTCCATCATGGAGCCGGGCCCCATCATGCCCAGTGCCAATTCCGTCGCTTCCTCGGCCAGCGCAGCCGCGCGAATTTTACTAAGGGAAGCGAGGTACCCTTTCTGGGCATCATGATCAATCTCCGCTGCAGCATTTCGAATCATGCTGCGAAGCGAATGCAGGCGCATCTCCATTCTCTCCAGCTCTATCTTCTCCCGCTCTTTGAAAATGGATCTGTGCTCCAGTACGTAATCGTACGCAGCCTGTGCAACACCAAGTGCCAATGCCGCTACGCTTGGGCGCATGCGATGAAATGTACGCAGTGCCCCCCATAACCCCCGCTTGGTAGGACTAAGATGACGGCCAATGATATCCTTCTCTTCCAGCGGGAAACCTTCAAACTTCAAATGACTGATCTGCAGCGCGCAGAGTCCCATCGTATCCAGCGGAGTCGCCGTAAAACCCTTCATCGAGGGATCGACAAGCGCGATCTGAATGCCGAGAGGGGTCCGGTTGGTCTGGGCAAACACCAGGCCGACACGCGCACGGCTTCCATTCCCGATGTAGATTTTATGACCGTTCAACTCGATCCCCCCGCCAGGCTGACGCGTGATACGTGTACCGATATCCGTGGCATCCGAGCCCTTTTCCGGCTCCGACATGGCAAAAAAGGCCCATGACGCGCCCTTCAGAAAATGGCTATAAAAACGTTCCTTCTGCTCCTCATCGGCGAGATCGATCATGACGATGCTGGACATCGAGGGACCCGGGCCGCCCAGAAAAGCTCCGGCATCTCCCGTGGCCAACTTCTCAATCGTGATCACCCTCTCCAGAGAGGAGAGTCCATAATACCGCTCATTGCCTATGGTTACGATCGGTTGACCGCCATACTCCGGTGGAATCATCATATGATTCATGGCCTGCATGGAAGGCAAATGCAAAAATTCATGAATCCGTTCTGGCTCACGGTCGATTAAAAGGCCGACCTCGCGCAGCTCCGCAGCATACTCTTGCATAACATGCTCAAAGACCGCAATAGTTGACGGTGTGATCATCGATACTCCTCCTCGCCTGATAACAGCATGTTTTTCACCAGTTGGCCCGTATATATGTAGGAAGATACACCCTGTCTCAAAAATCCAAAGCCTCCGCCCAAACGCTGAATCTGTCTGAAAGCCTCATCCAATTCCTGGTGAATCCACGCGTGGACCCGGCCCAACGGAAGGTCTGGCTTCGCTGACAGGAAATGGTCCTGAGGCAACGTTTCCGTCATATAAAGCGTTGTCAAAACATCGGCGACCGTGCCTTTGACCAGCTGATGCTGAAGGGTAGACTGCCCTCCGGATATGCGACCAGACAAATGCCTACGCATCTGCTCCAAACCAGCCCTGCACAATTCGGCTCGGAATTGGAGCAACCTTGTTCTAAAAATATCGTCCCAATTCGTTCTCTCGTCACTGCCAAACTCCTGGGCTTCCTCAGCAGGATTGAGCTGTACACGGTATAACCGAATTCCGGAAGGCTCAAGCATCCGGTCCTGCACAAGCACGGCATGTAACTGTTCCCAACGATACAGTCCTCCTGCAGATTCATGCCAAACCATAGGCTCTTGTTCAACCAGACCGACTGTCGCCAAAATGTATGTCCCCGCAGCCAAAAGTACGGGACGGTTGTTCCACCGAACGGTTGCATCTTCGAACAATTTCGAAATTGGAGCAACAGGGTCACCTGCCGCTTGCAGACCCATGGGTCTCGCTCCCGCACCCTGGAATTCAATGACGTGCATTGTCACTCCTCCTGTTCACTCGTTCTTCTTATTCTCCATGACCCACCAATGCAAAACCAAAAAAGCTACCCAGCCCGATGCTGACCATGACGGAGCGTCCCTTCCTGCAAACCCAGTCCTGCTCCAGTCCTGAGCTCAAATTAATAAACGGGTCCGTGGAGAAGGTATGACCAATTCGCTGAATGTTATCCAGATAAATCCTCTCCTGTTCATACCCCGTTCTTCGCGAGAATTCCCTCCAGGTCGTCCAGTTAACGTTATGAGGAAAGATATGATCCACATCCTCAAGAGTCAATCCTTCCTTGGACAGCAGCTCTTCCATACCTTGAATGATATGATCGACATACAATCGATTAAATGCTGTGATCTCATCGGCAGTGGCGTGATAGCCCGTATGGAACCGGGTATCCCGAAAAATATGCGTCGCCTGAATGACGTGCTGATGACTATCCCTGCTTAGCAGAACGGCTACAGCGGAATCGCCAAGGATTGCCGACTTGCGTAGATAGCGCCATTCGGAAGGCAGAAAATTGAATTGATCAGCGCAAACAAGCAGCACATTCTGAATGTGGGGCTGTGTTTGTGATAGGCGTTCAAGCCATTGAAGAGCCGCTATCGACGAAGCACAATTCATTTGGGATATGCCATAGAAAGGTACATGCTCCATTCCGAAGCGTCGTAAGACACGCTGCACAAGCCTGTAGTCGCCGGGTGTCTGCACCTGGAAGGAATGGACATAAAGAACAAGGTCTATCCCGGCGAGAGACTGCCTGGTCTGAAGACATTCCACAGCCTGTGCAATCGTATCATCCAGCATCTGACCCGAATCCGTAACAGGTACGCCTTCCAGGTGATGACATTTGCGCAAAAATTGAAGTTCACCCTTCCCCAATTCCAGAGCAGCCAGCACCTCTTCCGGTTGCTGGATGTGTTCAGGCAGGTAGACGCCAATATCCACAATACCGAATGACACGGTTCTCCCTCCTCCTTGTTACTGACTGTCCACCCTTGCATCTCCAGTTTGGATTAACAACGCGTGAATAAATGAATCAGTTTGCTCCAGATGCATAAGACATATATACTCGCTCCTGTCCTTCTCTTCCAGAAGCTCCTGCAATGCGAAGAACGGGGCCGCACTCCAGTGTGATGGATCGTAACACCCCTTCCATTCAATCGCCTCGTACCATGAATCACCCGCACACTCCTGCTCTAGATCAGGATGGGCGAGCAGGGTAATCTGATTCTGGTGAATGGATGTCTCCTTGCACAATTGATCCAATACCAGAGCAGCCGTATCGGATATGGACTGGTCGGCATATCGTATCTCCACGCCCAGCAGGCAAGGTCCCTTGCCTGTCATCCGGTCGAGCAAAATGACTGCAGCCGTATCCGGCCCAGACGATTCATTCAATTCCACGGTTTCATAGGGTAGAGACGTCTGATCCATGATCAGCAGCATACCCTTATTGAATTCCTCCCGGTTCAAATAATGCTGAAGCATATGAAGTGCTGCAAAGGGGGCGCCAAAACCAAGATCGTTTACCGCAAAGCTGATAAAGCGCGCTTGATAGCGATCCATCAAATAATTCACGATCGAAATATCGGGACGAATATTCGGGAAATTGTAAGCAAGCAGCAGCACATCTACATCCTGCATAACCTGATCAAGCCCTGTCGCTTCCAAAAGCTCCACGCTCATATCGTGATAGGCATTGTTGTTGCGCTCCCGCAAAAGATGAACATCATACTTTACCGGAGTATCGGCAAACATATCCCGGTGCAAGCGCAATAAATCAGGATGCTCGAATGGAGGATGGCTCTCCAAGAAAAGCCTGACCCCCATCTCCCGAATGGCAACAGGCGGAGCCATCAGGCCGCAATCAGCTGCTTCTCGATGTAAGCAGCCAAAGAGCCTACGGTATCGAACACATCCGGCTCCAGCTCGTCCGGATCGATCTCCAGACCCTCAATCCGGTCTTCCAGGGTCATCAGCAGTTCCAGAACCGAAGTCGAATCCAGATACAGTTCGTCAAATAAAGAGGTACTCAGTTGGATATCCTGCCTGGCTTCCGTATTCAACACTTCAGCAATAGCACCCTTAATCTCTTCAAGCAGCAATGCAGTCGTCATGTTCATCATCTCTCCTTATTAATTGGTTATTGCAGTATGGGACACTTGTATCAAACGCTGTTTGCCCAACAGATCCTCCGGAGTATCCCTATCCCGAATCAGATGGGCCTCTCCGCCGATGATCAGCACTTCAGCTGGACTTCCGTGACTCAAGAAGTGTGTTGGAGAAGCCGTTGGCCCGTAAGCTCCGGAGTGGAACACGCCAATCAAATCCCCTTGCATAATAGGGGGAAGCTGAACACGTTTGCCCACAACATCGTTGGGTGTACACAAGGGGCCGGTGATATTGTACTCGGCTACAGGTGCTTCTCCATAACGCGTCAGGGATGCAATCGGAAAGTTGCGTTTCACGTAGGAACCTGTACCTACCGCTGCCATATGACAGTTCGTTCCTCCATCTGTCACAACAAAGTTTTCTCCATACGATTGCTTGACGTACAAGGCGCGGCTAACCAACATGCCGGAAGTGCCTACCAGATAACGCCCAAGCTCCATGAACAGCCGGGTATTCGGGTGTCGGAGGCGAAAGGCTTCAAACTGTGGATTCAATTGTTCCGTTAGTGATGCAATGGACAGGGGCTGCTCGCCTTCATGGTACGGCACACCCAATCCCCCACCGACATCAACCATGCGCAGCGTAATATCAAGCTTATGTTCGAGTCTCTCAGCCAAATCCAGAATGTGACGGGTATTCTCGATAATCGGTTCTACCTCCAACATGCGGGTTCCCATGTATACGTGAAGTCCCATAATCTCCACATGCGAGCAGCCCTCGAACAGCTTCTTCCCCTGAAGCACACTCTCTTCATCCATGCCGAACTGACGCGGTTTGCCGCCCATAGTCAGCCTTGATCCTTTTACGGAAAAGGAAGGATTCACTCTCAGCGCCACCGATACCATTTGCCCTTCCCTGGCAGCGATCATCTCAATGCGCTCAAGCTCCTGGAATGATTCGCACACGATAGCATATATGCCATAACGTATACAGGCGGCAATCTCATCATCGCTTTTTCCAGGCCCAAGAAAAATAATGCTGTTCGGAGCTACTCCTGCCTTTAGAGCCGTGTGCAACTCCGTCAGGGAACATACCTCGGCCTGCGCACCCATTTCTTGCAGCATGTGTACAATCGACACATTCGGATTAGCCTTTAACGAATAAAACAGCTCCACGTGGGTCGTAAGCAATCCCCTAAGCTCCTGATACACCTGTTGCAGTACTTCCCCGTCATAAACATACAAAGGAGTCCCGAATTTCCCGGCTATTTCCGAGATGGGCAACTGCTGAATCTGATATTCCCCGGACATTCATATCACCTCATTTATGGAAGTTAAGACGGCTTCTACAGATTCATCGATGGCTCGCAGCCGTTCGGGGGAGGAGGCAATAATTACGCCATACAGACGTCCCGAAAACAGACGTCCCTCACTTCTGAAAGCCGCATTGACCGTGGCAAAGTTGTTGATGAGCAGCCCTTCGCCTTTCTCCGGTGTGAACATCAGCCCACCCAGTCTTGAGCGCAGCTCCCCGTATTCAAGCAAACGCTTGAGCCGCAGGGCATATTTTTTGGCGAGACCGAACATGCCGTCCGGAAGCCAACGATTTTGAATGTTCGTCTGATATGTAGACATGTTAAACCTTGCATTGATTTCAAGGTTGGGCCAAACCGTGCCATCCTCATCCAGTATCGCGTCCATGCCAGCGATGCCGTAATATCCATCCCGATGCAAAGCTGCACCAATCTGCAAAGCTGCCTCTCGAATAATGCCAAGCTGAATGTCATCTAAGCGAGAGGGCATGAGATGTCCCTGATGTACACCCTGTTCTACCAGCGATTCCTTTACGCCGAGGAATTCGACTCCACCGGACCGATCGATGAGGATCTGGTAATTCAGGTCACCGATTTTGTCAATCCATTGCTCAAGTACGTAATTGATTCGACGAATGTCCTTTTTGCTCGCCTGCTTCTCCAGCATGCTCATACATTTGTAAAACCGGCTTTCATCAGAAATTACAGTAATGCCTTTGCCCGACACGCCCATGGAATCCTTCAGCACAAGACGTCCACCCTGCTCGAGTACAGGCTTCAAGCGTTCGAAACCAACTGTAAGCTCTTCCAGTGACGTACATTCTGCGCCTGGAATCTGGCGAATGCCCAGCTCTGTATTGAGGCGGCGCGAATAACCTTTGTCATTCACCTTGCGGAACACGTCTGCGGAGGGAACTGCAAGAGGAATTCCAGTAAGGCGGGAGAGCTCTTCTTCCTGATCCGATGTCCCGAAGGGGACCAGATAAGCACACGTTTCGGAATCCTCGGATAGCTCCCGCAGCTTGTCCAGCGTGTCGGGACAACTGAGGAGATTAGCAGTGATGTTGAGTTCAGGCTCATTGCATTTCGCAGCAATGCACCGTGACCGGCCAAAACCGAGGGACTGCGCCTCTGCCATGAACGATTGATCGGGCAGACTCTTAAGCAAAATGATATCGTTCTCTCCGGCCAGAAACAGCCCCAATTCTTCCATCCGGTTCACGACGTCTGCTGCCGAGCCGATACTCAATGAAGGCAGCTTAATAATCCCCTGCTCACTCCAATATTCCTCAACCTCAAAATTGTTCAGATATACAAAAGTAACATTATCCTGGCCCGTTAACGCCCACTTCAATTTGCTCGAAAAATCGGTCAATACTGTCGTCACGACTACCGCCTCCAATTCCTGCATATTGCATTACCGCTACGCTGAAGGTAACCCCAAGACCAACCGTAACAAGCAGATAGTAATCATCCGGTTGCAGAAGCTCCTGCTCCAAAATGGCTTGAAGGTTGATATACGGATCCGAACAGAAGCAATGACCGATCTCCTGCACATTCGATGTATACATTCGTTCAAGGGGATACGATAATCGGGCGGCTACTTTTTTCCAGGAGGATAGATTTACATTGTGCGGTACGATATATCGAATGTCCTGCAACGCAAGACCCGCAAGCTCCACAGCTTCAAGAATGGCATCACATAACCGGGGCGTGTAGATCTCCTGGAATTCCCTTTGTAATCGGGGATTTCCCGTCAGCACATTGCAGTACTGACCAAGCGTAATACTCGTCAGTCCAACCATCCGGCTTCCATCTCCGTTATTGCCGACCAGGACAGCCGCGGCTGCCTCTCCCATCACGGTTGTGTTGGGAATCAGCTGTACAACGGGGCTGAACGTTTTCTCCCCTGTCAAAATTAAAATATGATCATCCGCTTCCAATGAAGGTAGCAAAGTCTCCGCAACATTCAGGGCAACCAAACCCGATGCACAGTTCTGCTGCGTAAGTGAAAACGCAATGGCATGCTGCAGTCCGTACGCCCGTTTCAGGCCCTGCAAAACTTTCATAGGAAAGGGGAAATTTTCCTGAATTGTGTGGCAATAAATGATATACTTAATCGAAGCAGGAGCTACCTCCCGATGGGTTACCACCTGGGTAAGCACACGCCCGAGCAGGGCCGCCAGATCCCCGTCCCTGTCTTGCCGAACCTGTTTCAAACCATGAATTTTTTCCAGTACTTTCGTCTGGGCAGTGTTGAGTCCCAGAGCATCGTTCAGTTCCCGGATGGGTACGATATGTTCTGGAATATAGGACCATATTTTTTTAATATGCATCGGCTCAAGACACCTCGTTATCACCAACGTGCGAATCTCTCTGAATATAGGGAGAGAGCTTCCGTGGAAGCTCCCATCTATGAATCTAACGTAACGCGATAAGTAAGTAAGATCAGGCACGGGCTGCTGCTGCACGAGCTATTGCTGCACGAGCCGCTGCTGCGCGAGCTTCTACTGCACGAGCCGCTGCTGCACGAGCTTCTACTGCACGAGCTTCTACTGCACGAGCTTCTACTGCACGGGCTTCTACTGCACGGGCACTGACTTCACGAGTCTCACCCAGTACGTTAGCTTCCAATTGTGCTGCTTCGATTTCTTTGCGTTTCAGTTGTTCCAGTGTAATCGGAGTCGCTTTAAGGACCATTCATTTCTCCTCCTTTCATCTTGGATACTATCATTCTATAATCTCCCAAATTGGAATTAAACTGTAAATGGAGGTAAATGCCCCTTACACTCCTTACCCCTTGTTTTTGCGTACTCCATGGAGTCAACATACAATCCACAATTCTAGTAATATCCAACTATATTTAAGGGACGGTGAATGAACATGGTCGGACCCAAAATCCGGGAAATCCGGGAGCAGCTTGGACTTTCGCAAAAGCAACTGGCGGGAGAGGATATGACGCGCTCTTATATCAGTCTTATTGAAAAGGGCAGAGCCGTTCCTTCCCAGCGTATGTTGAAGATCATTGCGAGACGATTGAATACACCTATGGAATATTTTTTGGGAGGAAATACAGAGACAGATACGGATATTGGTGAGGCTGTGCTGGACAAAGCAAAATCATATTTTGAGGAAAACAATGACCACGCTTGCATTCGCATGGCTCATAATGTGCTCACACTGACCAAGGATACGCTGGACCAGACAGAAGCCTACCTCCTAATCATGCGCAGCCATAACCGAATGGGAGAACATCGGGAAGCCATGGATAAGGGAGAGGCTGCCGCCTTTACGGTAACCCGCACCGGAGATCGGGAGCGTATTGTCCAATATTATCTGGAAATGGGTCGAGCCGCGTTTCATGCAGAGCTCTTCCATGCTGCCCGGAAATATTATGAACAGGCGTATACTTACAGCAGCCGGCTTAAACACCTGCAGGATGATCATATTCGTGCGCTAATGTATCTTGGAACCACTCATTTGCGCTTGGGGAATGTCGATCAAGGCCTGGATTTTTATCATAAAGCAGAAAAAGAAGCTCGGATGACAGGACAGCATGAACTGTACGGTGAGATCACGCTTGGTCTGGGCAAAGCGTATTACATGTCCGAACAGGAAGGCCACTTGTCATTAAGCCAGGATTGGACCAAAATCTCGGCAGATTCATATAAACGAGCAAAGAGTGAATCCTATGTTCTGGCCCTTCACAACCTTGCCGTAATTCAGCTCCATATGGGGCAAAAAAAAGAAGCCCTTCCTTTGCTAGCTGAATGCGCCGAAATATACGACAAACGCAAACTGCCCGACAAAAAGGCTTCCATATTGGAGGAAATCAGTAAAATCTATCTGGAGGAACGCGAAACTCTACAAGCAGAGGCTGCCATCAAAGAAGCCCTCCAACTGCTGGATCAACGGGATGAAGGGATACTACGAGCAAAACTATATCGTCTTCTCGGCGTGGTGTTCCACGAAAAAGACAATCCGGACGAAGGTTATTACTTTCTACGAATGAGCCACGACCTGCTAAAACGTATCTATGCAGAGCGTGAAGCGAACATCAGCCATCAATTACTCCTCTTAAGCAAACAGGATCGTAAAATGGAATATAACGACTACAAATCATTTATCAAGTAAAAACGAATCCTATCTTCTTATAACAACTACAGAGGCAAACGAAAATGTTTTATGAAATAAAGGGTCTCTGATACAGAGGCCCCCATGTTCGGGTCAATCTCCTAAACGACACAGGATTAAACCAATACGTTCACTTAACGCGGAACCGGATCATTCAAATCAAGCTGAGTCACTGGTGAAAGTTCGTAATTCTGTTGATTCGAAAATTCAACAAGCCTCGTGTGTTCCCCCGAAACTTGAATCTCACCTGTAAGAATGGAAACCAGCACGACTGTGGCCATGCAGAGTCCACTTGCAATTACCCGTAATTTGCATCCTTTGCTCTCCACGCCCATCTCTCCTTCTGTATCGTTTGGATTAGATATGTCCTATATGCTCGGCGAACCTGAGACTTATTTTACGGATAATTGCAGTGACATTAAACATGTTAATTACCATTTACCTCCATTTGCACGATGGTATTATGGATAAAAGGTCATATGAGGTTTGTCTTCCCGGTAATAATCCAGCCTTTGCTTCATATTTCCGGTATGTAGCTCGAACAGATGGCCATCGGGATCGATAAAATAAACAGATAATGCATCTTTCGGGTCACGTGGTCTTCCGGGAAGAATATGAGCTCCGGCTGCTCTCAGCTGCTGCACTGACTCATCGAATTCCTCTTCTTTTACAGTAAAAGCAATATGTGTATACGTTCGTTCCGTATAGTTGCGAATGACGTCTTCCTGATTCAAAGCGATCCAAATTCCCGCAAGTTCGAAATATGCCAGCTTCCGGCCTTTCACCTGAATACGGGCACCGAGAGCCTGCTCATAAAAGGTAATGGACCGCTCCAGATTGGATACGGAAAAGCACAGATGATTAATCCCCTGAATATTCATTTGGCTCCTGACACCTCCACATTTTAATGAATTGTTGCAATAGCTACATCCTTATTATGGTATACTTTGCGCCAAAAACAAATGCCCTTCTTCCTTCTGCCGCACCTTCTTCTGGGCGAATGCATAGTTTAGGCGTATGAACGAACGTGCGAGGAGGATGTAAACCGAATGAATCCTGTCTATCCTTTTTACGGTGAGAAAACGGTGTGCAAGCCACAAAAGCTGGCTTTCCCACCCCAGCATCAGGACCAGCAGCCAGGTCTGGAAACCCTGATGGTGCCTGAACCGATCAGCGAAGATCCTGCTTATATTGGCAGCTGCAAGCTGAAAGGCAAGGTTGCGATTATTACCGGTGGTGACAGCGGAATTGGCAGAGCGGCAGCTATTGCTTTTGCCAAGGAAGGTGCAGATATCACCATCGCTTATCTATATGAACGGACCGACGCCGAAAGGACACGCGAACGCATTGAAGAGCTGGGACAACGGTGTTTGCTAATTGAGATCGATCTGCGGTTGAAGAAAAACTGCGAGGCTGTCATCCGTACGACCATGGAAACCTTCGGAAAGATCGACGTCCTGGTCAACAATCATGGCGTGCAGTACGTACAGCCAAGCATTGTCGATATTACGGAAGAACAGCTGTACCATACGTTCCAGACGAATGTGTTTGCCTACTTTTTTCTGATTCAGGCGGCTCTCCCACATCTGTGCAAAGGAGCATCCATCATCAATACGGCTTCCATTACGGCCTATAAAGGTGAAGTGCAACTGATCGATTACTCATCCAGCAAAGGGGCTGTGGTCTCTCTGACTCGTGTACTCGCCAAATCGCTCGCATCCGAAGGAATTCGGGTCAATTGTGTGGCTCCGGGACCCATCTGGACCCCGCTCATTCCATCCAGCTTCTCCGCTGAAGACGTGCAGGTATTTGGAACCGAGACGCCGATGGGCCGGGCAGGCCAACCTTATGAACTAGCAGCTGCCTACGTCTATCTCGCTTCCCGCGACTCCTCCTATGTCACTGGTGAGTGCATTCATGTCAATGGCGGCGATATGGTAACGACCTAGTCATCTGGAGAACATCTCAAATCTTTGAAAAAAATACAATGGCACTGATATGAATACAACTGTATCAGCCCTATTCACGGGCTATGTCAGGTTGGATTTCGCGTTGGCAGCAGGAGATCACGTTACCTGTTCCGAAGAGGGTTAGGAGTAATTGATCCGGCGAGCCGGAACCTGACATCTTGCGACAAGGAGCTGAACAACCTGATGAACTACGATCCACTCTACCAACCGTATCCGTCTTACCGTGTGCCCGTTTATGCCAAACAAGGCATGGTCGCCACTTCACAGCCTTTGGCTGCGCAAGCCGGTCTGGATGTGTTAAAAAAAGGCGGCAACGCCATTGATGCCGCGATCGCCACCGCTGCTGCACTCACCGTGCTGGAGCCAACGTCCAATGGCATTGGGGGCGATGCCTTTGCCCTCGTCTGGACCGAGGGCAAGCTGCACGGCCTGAATGCCAGCGGGCCTGCGCCTCAGAGTATATCGATTGAGGCGCTCAAAGCGGCAGGCTACTCGGAGATGCCGAAGCTTGGGGTCATCCCGGTGACGGTGCCTGGCGCACCGGCGGGTTGGGCTGAGCTGAGCCGCCGATTCGGACGGCTTACGCTGGCGGAAGCGCTGGAACCGGCTATCCGCTACGCGGATGAAGGTTACCCGCTTGCGCCGGGGCTGGCCCGCCATTGGGCACGGGCAGCCGATATCTACGCACGCCAAGGCGATGCGGAAGCCGGGCGAGCGTGGTTTGAGACGTTTGCCCCAGGCGGGCGTGTTCCAGCCGTAGGCGAGATTTGGCGTTCGCCGGATCATGCGGCAACACTGCGCCGGATTGGCGAGAGCGGGGCGCGAGACTTCTATGAAGGTGAACTCGCGGAGCGTATTCACTCTTTTATGGCAGAACACGGAGGTTACCTGACCAAAGAAGATCTGGCTGCATTCCAGCCTGAATGGGTTGATCCGATCTCGGTCTCCTATCGCGGATATGACGTGTGGGAGATCCCACCGAACGGTCAGGGACTGATTGCTCTGGCGGCGCTCAATCTGTTAAAGGGATTTGATTTTGAAGAAAAGGAATCCGTCCTGGCATACCACAGGCAGCTGGAAGCCATGAAGCTGGCGTTTGCCGATGGGGAGAAATATATTACCGAGGAACGCAAGATGGGCCTATCGGTGCAGGAATTATTATCCGAAGCGTATGCAGACGAACGGCGCAAGCTCATTGGTGATATGGCGCTTCCGCCTGAAGCGGGTGACCCAAGGGCAAGCGGAACAGTGTATCTTGCAACGGCAGATGGTGAGGGCAACATGGTTTCCTTCATCCAGAGCAACTATATGGGCTTCGGCTCCGGGCTGGTTGTTCCGGGCACAGGCATTGCCCTACAAAACCGGGGACATAATTTCTCACTTGATCCGGATCATGCCAATGCGCTAGAGCCGGGCAAGCGGACATATCATACGATCATCCCGGGCTTCCTCACACGGGGTGACGAAGCGGTTGGACCATTCGGGGTCATGGGCGGTTTCATGCAGCCCCAGGGTCATGTGCAGGTCCTCATGAATACGGTGGACTTCCACCTCAATCCACAGGCTGCGCTCGATTCTCCGCGCTGGCAGTGGACCAAAGGCAAAACGATCCTGGTTGAGCCCGGATTCCCTCAGCATATTGCACAGGCGCTTGCCCGCAAAGGGCATGATATACAGGTCGCCCTCGATCCGTCGATGTTTGGACGCGGCCAGATCATCTGGCGCAACCCGGACAACGGTGTATTATGTGGCGGTACGGAAAGCCGGGCCGATGGCTCGGTAGCAGCGTGGTAATAGGCTGCAAGTGCAGCTGAATGAGAGCGGGAACGTAACGTTCAGGAGTACGGCATATGCTGCGGGAACCGGGAAAGCCGTTCATATATATGAATGTATTGATTCATGATATGTAATCATTCATCATTCGTTTGGTTTCAAGGAAAGGGCAAAGAAGAGATCTAATCGGTCTCTTCTTTGCCTTTTTTATCTTTCTTTTTACCGTTGACCAGCAAGACGTATCACAGGTTCTGTATAGAATTCATGCCTCTTCAAATGTAAATTTTATGTATAATTTATGGGTTTAATTGGAATTTTATTGAGTTTCCGTAAATTTTCATCCTTACCCATTACAGAGACTCTACTACCGTCCGATATACATATAGAGGAATTGCTCACCTCACACGTCATCTCCATCTTACAGAAAAGAGGGCATACGCACATGAAAACACAAGGTAAAATCAAATTCGGGTTCACCATGATGATGGTTCTGGTTGTTCTGATGCTGGGAGCATGTTCGGCAACCGATAAGGCGTCCCCCGCAGATCAGCGAACTAAAGTCGGAATCGTTCTTACGGATGTCGGCTTGGGTGATCATTCTTTCAGTGACGCATCTTTTGAGGGATTGGTACAGGCAAGAAACGAGAACAGTATTGTTTTTGATTACAAGGAACCGGGAAAGGATTTGACATCCGAGGCAGCCTTTGAGCAATTTGCGAAGGATAAGGTTGCTCTGATTATTGGTCTAAGCGACACGATAAAAACCGATCTGGAGAAAGTTGCTCAGAAGTATCCCGATCAGCACTTTCTCATCATTGACGGGCATTCCGATCTCCCCAATGTGACCTCCATGTCCTTCAAAGCAGAAGAAGGCAGCTATCTTGCAGGTATTATTGCTGGCTTTGCAACAACCGAAGACCATGTAGGCTTCCTGGGTGGAATGGATATTCCGGTGCTTCACGATTTCCAGCAAGGTTTTGAGCAAAGTGTAAAGGCGGCTAATCCGGATGCCACAGTCCATGTCGTGTACGCCGGGGATTTCGGCAATCCTGATCTTGGAGGAAAGCTCGCGGCGCAGATGATTCAGGAACAGCGTGTTGATGTCATTTATGTTGCTGCCGGACTTACCGGCATAGGCTCACTTTCAGAGATTCAGAGATTAGGTAAATACGCCATTGGCGTGGACCAGGATCAGTTCTTTTTAGCAGAAAAAGCAGTACTCACTTCCATGCTCAAAAATGTAGATGTCTCTCTTCATAACGCCATTAATACGTTCATTCAGAACCAGCATTCATTTCCCGAAAAAGAAATGTTCTATGGTCTGGCAGAAAACGGCGTAGGTTTAACCGCCCTACATAACATCACACTCACGGACGAACAACAGCAAACGTTCGAAGATTTGAAAGCACAGATCGCTTCCGGCAAAACCAAAATTACCCTAGATCAATAAATCAATTGCTAATATGGAGGCACGCTTATGAAATTGCAGGGAAAACTGATATTGAATGCCATCGTATCTTTACTGTTATGCCTTTTGCTAGTAGCCTATATCATTATTCAATTGCTGAGCATGAATGCCAAAAATCAAAATCTGGTGCCTGCCATGCTGAAGGTTACTGAGCTGAACGCTAACCAGATTCAGACCGAGCAGGCGCTTGATGTGTACTCGTTCTCCATGACAGCTGGCAATCAGGATAATGTTGCACGCTTGCTAAGTGAAGGTAAAACCATGGTAAAGCAGCTCACAGAAGGCTTGCTGGAAACGGATGAACAGCTTCGCCTGATTCAATCGATCCAAACCAAATTGACGGCTCTGGACACGGGCGCGACCGAAGCCATCACAGCCATGAACAGTTCGGACGCCAAACGTTTCAGCTCACGGGTCAAAGGCATACAAAATGATATTTATATGCTGGATGAGGTGACCCGGGATCGATACGACCAATATACAGCAGGTCTTGAACAAGACATTCAGCGGACCTGGCAGATTGCTCTCGCCGGAGCCATCGTCCTGCTTGTCGCTGTCCTGCTGTTCAACATGTACACTTCACGACAATTGGCGGGACGCATCCGCACCTTGAAGGAAGCGGCAGGACAAATTGCGAACGGCGATCTTACGCAGCAGCTTCCGGAGACACGAGGCAAAGATGAACTGGATGACTTAAACCGCTCCTTCCGCCTTATGACGGGGAACATTCGCAGTATTCTTCAATCCATTGGTGCGGCAGGAAACCGTGTTGATGGGATGGCACAGGACATTGATCGCGGCAATGATACCGTGCAGGCCATTGTGCAGCAAGTATCCCGAACGACCGAAGAACTGTCGATTGGCAGTCAGAAAATTGCTGAGGATCTAAGTGACACGGTTATGGTTGTGGACAAGATGCAGCATATGTTTGAAAGCAATCTTCAGGCGACTTCACAATCGGCCATCTATGGTAACGAAGTTTTGACTTCCGTGCAGGAGGGACATATTGCCGTACAGGAGCAGCTTCGACTGGCTGAAGTAAACCGGATTGCCATGTCTGAGGTAGAAAAGACTGTCCAGGAACTAGAGGAGAGCGCCTCCCGGATTGCAACGATGACTGCCTATGTGTCGGGCATCGCTACACAGACAACCCTTCTGTCTCTGAACGCCTCCATCGAAGCGGCACGTGCAGGTGAAGCCGGACGTGGCTTTGCTGTCGTCGCGGGGGAAGTGAAGAAACTGGCCGAGCAATCGGAGCAATCGGTACAGCATATCTTTGGGGCTGTCGGCGAAATCACGGCGGCTATGGACAAAGTGAAAAACTCTGTGACACAGAGCATTCAGCTCTTTGCAGAACAGGAGCAGGCTACCGGAAAAACCGGCGAATCCTTCTCCGGCATTCGTCACAGTGTAGAGCGGATCAGCACAAGCATTAATCAGCTTACGGAAGACATGCAGCAATCCAGCAAACTTAGCGCACAGGTTCAGCAGGCGATTGAAAACATAAGCGCCATCACAGAACAATCAGCTGCAAGCAGTGAGGAAATTACAGCTTCAACGGCCGAGCAGCAACGTTCGTTCGCCGAAGCAAGCACTAAGGTGAAAACCCTGCGGGATATCAGTGCGGAGATGCATCAGGAGCTTTTACGGTTCCGGTTGTAGCTGAATGATGATAAAAGAACGAAGAGAACCGGCTGTACCGAAGGTTGGAAGGGACTTCCCTCCTCGCGTCGAAGCGCTAATCCATTCTAACGAATCGACCACACCTTAATTGGAGGATTTGGGTCGAATGCACAGGTTAACGAACTTCAGTCACGTTATTCTCGTTAATAATGATACAGACTTGGGCCAGAGCCTGCCGATCAGTGAAATAACGTCGCTGTGGTTCGTTAAAACGCAGATCATTGGAAAATGCAGCTCATAGCATGTGTTGGATTCGTTAAACGTTAATACCACTAATAAGGGATGTCCTCGTCATGTTTATGACTATGGGACAACCCTTTCTTTAGGTTATGAATGGTTTATATCATTATGCTGTGTGTAGAGGTATGCAGCATATAAATTACGAATGCACCAAGAGTGCGGCACCAATCATGCCCGGATTTATAGTGCATCCACGATATCCCCGGCGAGCAGGGATGCCGGATCACCACGCAGCAGCGCGGCTCTCTCCGCTGCCTGGCCGTGTAGAAACACGCCAAAGGTGGCAGCCTGCTCCGCGCTGAGCCCTTGGGCAAGCAGACCGGCGATGATGCCGGTCAACACGTCTCCTGCACCGCCGGTTGCCATGCCGGCGTGCCCGGTGGTGTTGATATACGCCTCGCCGGATGGCGTTGCGATGACCGTTCGTGCTCCCTTGAGCACCAGGGTCACGCCCTGCTCGCGGGCGTACCGTGCAGCGTGTCCGATTCGGTCACGCTGCACCTCGGGGGTCGACATGCCCAGCAGTCGGCCCATCTCTCCAGGGTGCGGCGTCAGGATGGTCGCCGCACTTCGTTTGCCCCAGTCGCGAGGTCCTGTTGGGCCAGCGTCTGCCAGCATGTTGAGGGCGTCCGCGTCGATGACGAGCGGGCGATCCGAATGTTGCCACAGACGGCGCAGCCAGTCTGTGTCGTCCTTGAAGCGGCCGAGGCCAGGGCCGGTCGCGAGCACGTCGCGGCTTTCCGCGAGACGCAGCACGGCGTCCGCGGAAGCCGCGTTCCATTCGCCGCTGTCGCCATCTGCGGCGGCAGCGAGCATGAGCTCGGGCACGGTGCCGATGACATGCGGCAGCAGTGCCGCGGGCAGCGCCCATGTGGCGAGCCCGCAGCCAGCGCGCAGTGCGGCCTTGGCCGAGAGCAGGCCTGCGCCGCTCATCGGCAGACTGCCTGCGGCCAGCAGCACGTGGCCGTAAGTGCCCTTATGGCCGTCCGGTGCCCGGAGACGGCCCGTATCCACGCGCAGCGCACTGCGCAGCACCTCTTCCGTCAGCAGACGGACCGAGGGGCCATACTCCGGCGCAAGCCGCGCGGGAATGCCGATGGAGCGCACCACGATGCGCCCCGCGGCAGATGCACCCGGGTACTGCACCAACCCGCGCTTAAGCAGCGCAAGACATACGGTCACCCGGGCCTGAATGCAGGGCTCATATACCTCCCCGGTGTCGGCATTCAGCCCGCTTGGCACATCGGCGGACACGACCGGCTTGCCGCTGTCGTTCGCCGCCTCAATCAGCGCCGCATATGCTCCGCGCGGCGCCCCACGCGAGCCGGTGCCCAGCAGCGCATCCACGATGCCTGTGCACCGGCTGAAGTCCACGGCTTCGCGCCCGTGGACCAGAGCAGGGATGCCGAGCTGCGCGGCGGCATCCCGCTGCACTGCGGCTTCGCCCCGCAACGCATCAGGCGCATCGGCGTAAACCAATGTCACGCCGAGCCCCGCTTCAACCAAATGGCGCGCCGCAACCAGCCCGTCGCCGCCATTATTACCCTTGCCGATCAGCATGTACCACTGCTGATCTCCGGGTTGCTCCATCACGAGCGCCGGATCGGCGATGATGTCGCCACCATGAGCAGGCCGATCACCGGGCCCCGTGTGCGCCCGCTTCCCGTTTACATTGTTCCAGCAGCCATGCTGCTCCGAACGGTGGTCAACATCGTCTTCCCGGCACAGCCGGATAACTTCCTCAGCGATGGCTCTGCCTGCGTTCTCCATCAGACTGGCAGCAGGAATGCCAAGCTTCTGAATCGTATGCTCATCCACAGCCCTCATCTGTTCAGCGGTTACGATAAACAACGTTCATCCCTCCCCGGTGACTTTCTGCCAATTAAACCTGAACTATTAAGCTTTCAATGCAAACCTCAACTCAGCAAACCTGTTCCGTTTACCGCTCCAAGCTAATTCTCCGTTTCATCGATCTGGTTTAGACAAATAACGATTAATAGCCCACCGTAAACCGGGATTGAATAAATTGCGGATCATCCAGCTCATCCACCAAAGCCGCTGCGAAATCGCCAACGGAAATCGAACTCTCACCCAGATCATCGGTAATCACACGATTCATGCCAACCCGGAACAGGCCTGTCCGTCTTCCTGTTGTGATCGTAGCCGCAGGACTCATGTAGGTCCAGTGGATATCCGATGCTTCAATCAGGTTATACGCATCGACATGAGCCTTCGCCAGTGGTTTGAATTCCTCAGGGAATCCCGGTGTGTTCATCAGCATTTCTCCAGAATCCGTAAGCAAGCTTCCTGCTCCACCCACGACAACCAAACGTCCTGCTTTTCCACGACGAACACCCTCAATTAATGAACGTGTAACTTCCAGCATCTCTTCCTCCGCACCAAACTTCGGTCCATAGGCACTCACAACGGCTTCCTGCCCAGCTGTAAAATCGGCAACCTGGTCCGGGTTAAGCAAATCCCCCTGTACCACACGCAAACGCTCATGCTCCATCTCAACCTTCGAAGGGTCACGAACAATCGCCGTTACCTCATGACCACGGTCCATCAATTCCCACAGTATCGTCTTTCCAATCGCTCCGGTTGCTCCGAAAATGGCAACTTTCATATTAAATCCCTCTTTTCAGTAGATATCATCTTGTCAACTTACCGTTATTTTAATACTTAATCCCATTGTTATATACCTTAAACGGCTCACGCCATCTTAAACCGTCTTCACTCTCTTGTAAACCATGAGTCTAGCTCATCTCCCCATTCCGATGCACAATCCTTATTAAAACAAGAAATCACAACTCTCTTTCCCGTTCAAAATGACAACCCACCAATGCCAAAAAAGCCGCAAAGCGGCTTTGGCAGCTTACCTCTATTTTGCCTGTCCCACCTTGGCAAAGGTTAAAAAATCGACTGCTTTCTGAGCCCAGAACCGTTCCGAATATATTTCATGCTCTAAGTCTTTAATGATATGAAGTTCCAGTCTGCCTGAGGGTTCGTCCAAAGCCAGCTTGTATTTCAATATTTCCTGATAGATTTGTTCCGTCTGCTCCACCGGACAAAGTTGATCTGCTTGCCCATGAATAAACAAGATATCACTTTCGCTTAGCGCAGAAGCGTAGGCTACCGGGCTTCGGGTCCTTAGCGCGGATTCATCCTCGAGAAGTTCACCGATCTCTTTTTGCAAAAAAGATCTGAGCTTCGCCCCTCCTCCTGTATACAGCTTGCCCAAATCCGTAAAGGGGGCACACGCTACCACAGCACTCCACAGTACCGGGTCTCTGCCCGCAGCCAGCAATGCAAGATAAGCGCCATAACTGACGCCATACAGAGCTACGTCTAAATAGGAGGATAAGACCTGTTCCCGAATAAACCGGACCACATCTGCGTCCACACCGCCCCAATCGTTCTCATTACGACTCCTGTATCCACCAGTAAAGCCGGAGCTGCCCGGATAGTTGAGCCCAATCACCCGTACACCAGACTCGGATAACCTCTTCATTACTGGACTATAACTGTCGAACAGACAGTTATGTGGGCCTCCGTGCAGGTAAATGACAGCCTGTACAGCACCTTTCGGATGGATATCCAGATAGGGAATGATCTCGGACCGATAGGAGGCTTCCCGGTATTCCACCTTCAGTTCTCCACCGTTGCGACAGCTAGTTATAACTTCCTGCTGCCCTTGAACCCAAGTCATAGCGTTGGTTTGATCTTGAAAACGAAATAGACCTGGTCTCGGAGCTGTCGCGATAGTCTCGTATTTGCCCACCAGTCCCTGCTTGTCCCTGCTGAGAACAGCCTGTGTCAGCGTCCCTGGATAATTTCGCAGCTGAAATACTTCCTTCTTCTCCTGCAATGCATACTGCACATAATGCCATCTGCCACAGGTTATGCCTTCACAGAGGATCTTCTGTGTAACTGTATCAATCTGTACGCGAACCAGTTCAGAGAATCCTTCACAATTCGGAGGCAATTCATGCACAATATCCTCGCCCTGTTTCATCCATCCCGGTTTGAACCCCTGCTCTGAAGGGATGGACACCGCAATGAAATCCCCCTGCTTGTCCATGACTGGATATGGATATTCCGTATATATCCATTCTGCACTTTGAACGACTTTGTCCCTGTATGAATACACTCTCCCCTGTCCATCAACATTCAGACCGATTTCCTGTTCAATTCCCGACCAGAAAGCCAATTGCGGATGATTCAGTTCAGGTGTAATCCATCTAGCCTCATCCTGCTTCGGGTCGTACAGCCCCAATCGGACGGGGCCCTTTTTATTTCGGATGGCAAAAAGCAACTGCAACTTTTCGTCTTGCCACGCCGCCTGCAGAACAGCAAAAGGTAATTGCAGCGCACAGGTATGGACAAGCTTCACTTGAGCTTGCATTTCATACAGATGCAGCCGTTTCCCGGCATCTCCTTGAGTGATTATCAGAACCTGATTAGGTGCAATAAACTGAATATGCTCCGTCCGATCCATTGAATCTGACGTATGTTCATACAGCCAATGCCTGTCTTTTGTCTGACCTGTCTCATCAAGTGTGCACCATTCCGTATGACCATTATCATAGGACAACAGCATTCCCGTGCGCTCCCGATTAACGCTCATTCGACTCAGGAAGGTACGACGCAACTGGATTTCCTCCTCTCATTCCAGAGCTTCAGTTGCTCCCACTCCTCCAACTGGCTACGTAATCTGTTGATGTATTGATCCAGGACAGAAGTTTCAGGTGAGACATCTGTTTCAAGCTCGCTTATGGCCTGCTGGATCTTCTCAATTTGTGGCAGATTGGCAGCAGGAAGGGACATCATTAATAGGCGATAAACCTCGGTAGCCAGGTCGTTTGAACCTCGGCGTACTTGTTCTCCAGCAATCTCCACCGCACGACGGAGCCGCTTGGCATTGACGGAGGCAGTCTTTAATCGAAGCAACCGAATCAGCAGTTGGTACTCCTTCTCTTCTTCACCACACTGCCGATGTATTTCCATTCTTAAATCGAGTATGGGACTGAGCCAATCGACATACTGCTCGGTGCACAGTTTCTCCGCTGCCAGCAGAGTTGTATGAGCCTCAGCCCATTGGCCTGATCTAAGCTGCAGCCCTGCGATATTTAACGCAGTCTGAATCTGAAAAGTACGCTGCTCAGGACCATCAGGAAGCAACTGAATACGCCGACTGGCCTGCCGTTCCAGCTCAATTGCACGATCAGCATTGCCTTCCTGCAGTTCAATCAATGCTTCACCATTATCCAGCGCACAGCATTTCCCAACCCGGAAAGACTCGGTTAATTCCTTATGTGAGAGCAGCTTTCGAGCTTCTGAATAACAGTATCGTGCTCCCGAATAATCCCTGCCTTTTTTGGTTAGCAGCTGTGCCAATTCGAACCATAAAACCGCTTGCTGAGCCGCTGATAAACGTTGAAATAATGTATTCTGTTTAAAAAAATGCAAACAAGCCTTATACCTGACCGGATCATCTGACTTGGACAGCAAAATCCAGGCCATCCTGTTGTAGAGCGCCAATGTTTTCTCTTGTCCGCCCTTTTTTCTCGCCATGGCAAGATGCTTATCCAACGAGCTTCGGGTATGGTCCGGTGTTTCTCTGACAAGCGAAATTGGAAGCCAGTGCATCTCACCGCGTGTCGGCATTTTGGAAGGATATCGGTGGAAAAATACCAGTACACTGACCCCTCTTAGTTTCTGACGATACAGAAGATGGTGGATAGCCCCGAGATCAGATGCATGTAAATGGGACGCTACCTCCACCAATACCCATTTCCTATGACCCGGAGCCCAGCCCGCTGTTTTGAATCTTAATAAGGCGTTTTTGCAGGCCACAAGATCGCCGGAAGGCTGAATTGCATTTAGCTGATAGATGATGGGAAGAGAATAATACGGATGATCCACCGATATTACAATAGCCTGATCCTGCCAGTGAGTGTGCAGCTTTTGGACCTCATGCTTTACTGCGTCCGGCTCCCCTTGAGCGACAAACAGCCCAGGCTCATGACTCGAACGAAGCCAATTGCTTCGCAGATCACGATATTGCGTACTCTCAAGTAATACAGGGATCATGAGCAATCACGCTCTTTCGTAATCCGGCATACATGGGCAGGCTCGGGAATCTGCTGCAAATTCAGTGAAGCCATTAATCGATAACTGCCGATATTGTTCGCATCGAGCGAAGCTTTTACCGTTTCATATTGTTCTGTTATACATCGTTGAAGACCGTAAGCAGCAAGCCAGCGCGCCCAGCCCTTACGTTTCGCATTAGGTAATGTGCATATATGAGCAATCAATACAGATCCGAACTCATCATTGAGTAAACAAGCTCCCATCTGTTGCCCCTCTAATTCAACCAATCCGGACCCCTTCAGCAAAGTTCCATATGCTCCTCTATAGATATCTTTGACTGCCTGACGTGCAGCTTCCAAGCCGGGACAGGAGGGATCGCTTTCCAAAAGAATCTGCGCTACCCCCTCCGCCTGCCCCTGGGCAGAAATCCATGTTGCAGCATCATCAGGAATATCAGAAGCCGGGATATCCTTCAACTTGCCGATAAATCGATGCCTATGCGCAAGAACATCCACCCGGAATCCAAGCTTCTCCCACGGAAATGAGACAGGAAACGTTGCGTATAGAGCATCCCATTCGAGTGACTCAAGTATGGGTTGAATCCGATTCTCCCAATACGTCATGGAACCTTCATCACTCCATAAATCGAGTGTATACTGCCTTTGTCCGTGATCAATGATCATTAATGAAGATCCGGTTTCGCAGTAATCTGGGGCTGCTGCATAATAACGGTTCCCGTACTCGCCCTGTTCATGCCGAAATTGAGGAAGAACATCAGATATAGCTGTTAATATCATAAATTCATCTCCTCCTTGACAGGGTTGAAACCTGAATATACCAACGGCTCTGCACACATTGAAGGGTAATAAAGACGAAGCAGAAAGGAGTATACCCCCATATATCCGGTCATGTAGTCCGGTGAGAATGATTCCATATCTTCCAGTGGCCACATCCACATGTCGTGCTCGTCACTTCTCATCGCCAACAGCATCTGTGCATATTGTTCCAGTCTGGCCGCATATCTGCCAGGATGACAACGCTCCGCCAAAAGCAGCAGATCACCGTTGCCAGCTAACCCATGACATTGCCCGAAGGAAGCAAAGATCGTGGTCTGTGCCACCGCATCTGCAGCTTCTCTGCCAAGCCTCGCAGACACCGGATCACCCAATACATCAGCAGCTGCCAGAAGAAAACGCCCGATGCCAGCCGATCCATTACACCAGTGTACCCAGAGCGTATCCGGTTTTTCAGGTGTTGCAGGCCACATCTTCTGGCCATTCTGACCGGTATGACTGGTACGATCCAATGTATAGACAATTCGTTTCACTGCTGATAAATAGACTTCCTTATTGGTTTGATCTGCCATTGCGAGTAGAAAATAACCAATCCCCGCGATGCCGTGAGAAAATCCCAGGGAATAATGCCCACCATTTTTCTTACTTGGCTGCTCTTTCACTTTCCACATACTCAGTCCATCCTCGTTCCGTTCTTCCTGATTCAATATATAAGCAGCCAATAACTCAGCTCGTTCAAGTAGTTCAACGCGGCCCCCAATGCGATAAATCTCCAATAACATTAATCCCAGACCTGCAGCTCCATGACTGATATTGGCTTGGGTCGGTCCATTCTGAGTTAGCTGTAATGCCAGATTCTCCGCCAGATCAAGCAATGAAGAATCATTCAACGCCTCTGCAGTCTCAGCCAATCTCCACGGAACTGCCCCATAACCAAAGTATAATCCGGTCGGTGTCTCGTCCGGAATGTATGGGTGATGAACCAAAATCCATTCCATAACTTCTCGGGCATACTGATGATACTGAATAAGTTGTGTAATATGACCAAGCTGGTTAAAGCCGTAGACCATGCCTGTCCATCCAAAGTTAAAATTTGCCGGATGAAACATCCGGCTCATGCTGTTTTCCGGATAAAGTTCTTGCCTATTTTCAAAATCAAGCGATGTATAAAGCCAATTGGCCATCCTTTGTGCCTGACGCAATACCTCGGCTCCAGTTAGTTCGTTGTTCAATGGCAGGGATGATCCTTGCCATTCATTCATCGGCTCTTTTGAAATTGCATCCAAATTGTTGCGAATATCTGCCAACTGCTCATACACACCATTCATGATCCGCACAGAAAGATTGCCCAGGGAACGCAGCTCTTGCATAATAACCAGACCTGCCAACAAAGCCTGACCACATTTGAGGTAGTCCGTCTGATATTTGAAATAGGGGTCCACAGATGATGCCATATAATAGAAAACAGCCCCGAGTGAATAGATATCATCCTGGACGCTTGATCTCTGACTGTGTTCCCGACCACGGGACACATAGCCAGGCGTATGCCCAGTTAACGGCCTGGTCTCCCTCTCGCCATTTCGTAAGTAAGCCAATTCGAGGTCAATTAGACGTACATTACCATCCGGCAATACGACAATATTGTTAGGTGTTAAATCATTAATAATGACCCCTTTACGATGACAGGTCTCAACCATATCCACAATATCCTGGCAGATCCGAGCCATCTCCGTCCATGTATAATCTGCAGCAACATGTCTGCGATGAATATACTCGCGCAAGCTGATGCTATCAAAATACTCCAGAATCAGATACCGATTTTTCTCATAATTAAACAAATCAAGTGGCTGGGGTGTGTAGCCCGTTTCCTTCAACAATTCAAGTACATGATATTCATTTTCTACATAGTCGTGGGCAGAGCGTCCTGCACTATCGACACGCATGCGATGGACCGCTTCTTTCATAACGGCTTGTGCATGCTGCGTACAGGAAATAAGAAATACGCCTCCCTTGCCAGACTTCTTGAGCACACGCTTCACACGAATATTTCGTATTCCAAACTCATTGTTATTAGAACTGGATACGTTGGAGGAAGAAATATCCTTCTTGGTGGCCTGGATGTGAAGTAGTTCCTCCGGCTCGTTGACCCATTCCGGCTTATACCTGCCAGGTACACGGCGATCCTCCTCCAGATCCCCTTTAATATTCTGGATCGCATGCACTTTTGCTGCCGAATATCGGTCATAATAGAATCGGTCTGTGAACGCACCATAACGATAAAATACGCATGCGCTCCCGCGGTATGACCGATCTGTAGGAATAGCCGGGCCATCGAACCCGATGGTGCATACATACATCTCCTCAAGCAGGTGAAGAAGCTGTTTCTCGTTTGCTGCATAGATCGTGACACATTTACCCGTTTGAGGCAGGGGGATCGATCCGTTAGAAGTTTCAATCAATTTCAATCCACTGTTCACAACCTTCCACTGTACACTGTGCTCCGTCAAAACAGGTGAAATGCGGCGTAACAGTTCAGCTCCTTCTCCAGGAACCACAGATAGATGTATTTTCCAGCCTTGTGAAGGAAGTTTCAAATCCTCTGGTCTAAAACAAATCCAATGGCCGTCATTCGACCATTGGATGGATTGGGGAAGTTCCCTGATTATATGTTCCAAAGCGTTCTCAAAGGCGTCCTTCTTAACGGATACATTTGCGAATTTCAATGAGAATCACTCCTGTTGGTTAAAGTTAGAGGGGGAGGTACAATTATTTTAGTAATGCGAAAATCAAAGACTTATCCTTAAATATACAAGATAGAGCGTTTAATGAAGATGTTCCTAGCTCTCGACAACGATTGTCTGTGAGCTTGTCCAGCTGCACACGGTACACAGGCTTGTTTCCTCGAACATGTAGTTATCCTCTTCAACCTCTAATGCCATCAAGTCCTGTACAGATAAAATCTCCTTGTTTTCCATGATAAAATACCTCCCATTTGTCTCCCCCTCTTAATAACCAATTTCTACATAAATTCTGATATTCCTTCTTTTTAATTGAATTATTTTACATAAATTATTTAATATATCCATTTATGTGACATATACATGTTAACCCAATCGGAATTATCGTATAAAAAACAGAGGTATTCTTACATTGGTTATAATTAAATGGATGCCGCCTGCTGTCTGGAATGTTGCCCCTGCTCCTCTCGGAAAGGCCGAACAAACATGCTCCCCAGCCCCATCACAATAACAAATATACCAATCCCCATGTACACCCAGGATGGATTATACGTTTCAATGAGCCAGCCTCCAAGCAATAAACCCAGCGGATTGCTGATGCCACTCATTAGGACCCCCATACTGTTCATGACACGCCCCCTCTTTTCTTCCGGTGTGGATAGAAGGATCGAGGTAACCAGAGGTACATTTACGAGGGCAAGCCCCAGCATCAACAAGAATGAACAGGCGATGGCGATATACAGATTAGGAAACATAGGCATGAGCAGCAAACTTGCACCTGAGATGAGGTAACTGATCAGGAACCATCGGGCAAGCGAAAGCCGTTTGGCATATTTCCCGCTGAGCAAAGAGCCTGCAATACTGCCAGCGGCAAAGGCCGATTGGAGAAGACCGTACCCTTGTGGTCCGGCATGAAGAACCATGTCAGCAAAAATCGGAGTGAAGATGTGCAGAGGCGCACCAGCAAAGTTGATAATGGCACCAAAAATGATGCAGCTGGCCAGAATTTTACGCGAGAACAAAAAGGTAATCCCTTGCAAACTGTCCTTCATAAAGCCAGAAATTCCTTTTTGTTTGACTACTTTGGTCACCGGAATATGAATGAAGACGATGGAGAAAGCAGATAGCAGAAAGGTAAGTGCATAGATGAAAAGGATGGACTGGACTGAGATGAACGCCACCAATATGCCGCCTAAAGCATATCCAAGCAATTCAATTGTTTTGGAAGATGAGTTTAGAAGTGCATTGGCTGGTGCCAACTGTTTCGACGGGTCGGGCAGAATTGCGGGGATGACGGTCTGGGTTGCCGGATTGAACAAAAATCCAAGAATCGCAATGAGCAAATTGGCAGCATAGATATGCCACGGTACCATCTGACCACTCATGAATAAAAGCGCCAATATACAGGCCACGCACGCTCTCAGTATATCGGTCCAGATCAAGAGCTGCTTTTTGGGCAGCCGATCACTGATTGTAGCCAGTGGTATACCCAAAAAAGCATAGATGAAGTATGGCAACATAGGAATCAGTGCTGCTGCGAGTGCTGACTCGGTCAGTTGAAGAATATACCACATCGTAGCCATGGAAAATAAAATCTGACCTGCACCAGATATCAGCCTGCCTGCAAGAAGTACACAAAAAGATGGAAGACGCAGAACAGATGCGTAACTGTCGTTATGGATTTCATTTTTCGTCTGGTTCATTCACTCCTTCTCCTTTCCCCTCAATCTCACTTCCAGTTTCACTTTGCAGACGTGCCAACAAACCTGAATTGCGAATGGACTGTTGTATTTTGGCCTTCACCCGCTCAAGCTCTGCCGTATACTCCTGAATCTCGTTCAATAACGATTGATGCGTCCGAATTCCTTCCCTGATTAACATCGCCGTTGCATCAGATCGATTCTTGGCCAGTTCAAGAAATACAAGCTGATCAATAATATCAATCTCTTCCTGACTTAATCTTACGGAGACAACCCCCTTGGTTCCCGAAAGGTTTCTGCTGGCCTGCTCCATGGATCGCTCCACCATTTGATTAAATTGAGTCCGCTGGTTCTTATCCAAATTCATATCCTCCATTCTGCAATTAATGCGATTATCGTAATTTGTAAATCGTAAATTGTATTCAAGTTACATTATACTTGTAAATAAATGGATGTAAAGCAAAAAAACCTATGGATAACCAAAGGTTTAATTAGTTGGATACACGAATGAGATATTGATAGGCTATTTCCCATATATAAGGCTAATTTTATTTAAACAGGCTTAACTCAGCTTATTTCCGCTCTATTCCCCTTGTCTCCACCACATGCCTTCCGATTTCGGACTGGTGTAGGTGAAGCCAAATTGAGCGTACAGACGATCGGCAGGAACATCTGCCAGCAGGCTAACCAGACCACGTGCAGGCACATGTTCACGCAAATAATTCATGATTTCGCTCATGATCAATTTGCCATATCCTCTTCCCTGCTGGTCAGGGCGCACGGCGATATCCACCACCTGAAAGAAGCAACCACCGTCCCCGATGACCCGGCCCATGCCTACGATTTCATTTTCTTCACGCAGACATACGGCAAAAAGACTATTAGGCAACCCAATCTCCGCTCCCTCCTTGCTCATCGCACTAAGACCTGCGCTTTTCCGTAACGCTAGGTATTCTGCTGCTGAGGGCGGTGTATGTTCAATATTGATCTGGTCCATAGATCTTGCTCCTCTCCTATTAAACCGATGATTATGTGCAGAATTAAAAATTCATTGAAATTACATCTTCTTTGCTTGGGTGCTCTGGTCCTTCTTATGACAGCAAATTCCTACTGTTCCTGCTTGAATTCATGCAATTCCTGTGTAATAGTGAGAGAAAGCTGATGTGAACCGTGTTTCATGCTACACTACAGTTTTTGCAAAGGAGGAACCATTGTGCTTCAACGCTGGATGCTTGCTCTATTCTCATATCCGGGCTTCGTGGCGGTACTACTCGGAATGATCGCTGTGCTGCTTGGGCTCTACATATGGTCTGCCACTGAGGTCAGACGAAGTCGTGACAGGCGAATGCACGCGATACGAGATACTTTATACATAAGTACAACCCTATTGGCACAACTCACAGCCAAAGAACATCGGAATGTTGATCTAACGGAACATGAGCATCATGAATTATTAACCGCCATGCTATCCTGCAGAGCCGCAGTGCATCTGTCTCCACAGCTTCAGGATCAGATCCGCAGCTGTATCATCGATGTTGATCCCGCTCGACTGGCCTTGATGCACAGGGCTCTGGAACGAGAGAGTGCAGCATTGTCCGATGAATTGAATCGATCCGTACATCCTGACCATTGGGGAAGAGCGATCTGGAATGTCATTCGTCCAGCTGCCGAGCCCACCGCTGTAGTAGCTGTACTGTACCTAATCGCTGATTTTGTGTTTCGTCAACAAGGTCTGTTGTATCCTTTCTGGCATTCATGGTTCAATGCTTTGCCATGGATACGCTTCGTTTCCTTGATCATCACGGTGTTCTATGGTTATCTGCTCTGGTCCAGTCCAAGACAGGGTCCATCGGGCACAGTAACCAGAGCACTTGTTACCCTAATTGCCCTGTGCTCACTTCTTCATCTGATCGGACTTGCTGCTGCTCCCTATGCATTGGGATTACAACTCATCCTGTTCATCTCCGGCTTCAGCCTGACAGGAGCGCCTTCTCGCAGTGATCGCCCCTACGCGGGACACACCGATTCGGATAAGGAATTGAATCACAGTACAGAAGCACATGAGGATGAGAGCTTGAACATGGAGCTAAACCTCTATAAACCACGCACATCCGGAGCCATTTCTGAAAAGTGAACCTCTCTGTTAACTCGGTTGGCTTGGTATCATCAGACTCAGTTCATTCAAAATCAAAAAAGAGAAGCCCGGAAAATCGCGGCTTCTCTTTTTGGTTTCTACTATTTTTTGCATTATGCCTAATTCGATCCCGAATTACATGAAGCCTATCCCTTCGCGCTTGCATTCGATGAGCGCAATGAACGGGGTGAGCTGCTTCGTGCCGTGCTACCGGATTTGGAGGCGCTGCCGGAGGGCGTATTTTCAAAACGCTTGCGTTCGGTCCGCTCCATCTGCACAATCTGGCCTTCGTGTACAACGATGTGTAACGAGCCAAACTCCATGTCATTCAGTTGTCCGGCAATGCGATCCATCCATACCTCATCCACTTTTAACGGCTTAGCCATAGAGCCGCCTCCTCTTCTCGGGCTACTGCCCGCTATATTCCTCAAGTGCGCTGTCATCCAACCCGACTTATAATTCATTCTTATCCAACCTATATACTTGGTTTATACATTAGCAGGGCTTCCAGTAGCTGTCAATCCGAATTTTCATGAAGTTTAAACAAAATCCATTTTCATTCGGAACCCTCTTCATAACCAAGATGATCGGCATGGATACAGGAGTGTTACATCACTTTTCGGGAATCGTTTTATGACCCAACCAGCTCTTGAGCAGCAACGTTGCCAGAGCCAAAATCAGCAGCAAGGAGGCGACGGCAAACGAAGCGGAGAATTGATATTCGTTATACAGGATTTCGACATGCAGCGGCAAGGTGTTGGTTTCCCCGCGAATATGTCCCGATACAACAGACACGGCGCCAAACTCACCCATTGCCCGCGCATTACACAGAATAATGCCATACAACAGTCCCCACTTGATGTTCGGAAGTGTCACGTTCCAGAAGATCCGCCACCCGGAGGCGCCAAGCGTAACTGCCGCTTCTTCTTCCCTCGTGCCTTGATCCTCCATCAGCGGAATCAGTTCTCTGGCGACGAAGGGAAACGTAATGAACAACGTCGCGATGACAATGCCGGGCAGGGCAAAAATAATTTTGATATCATGCTCGGCCAGCCACGGTCCAAACCATCCATTTGAACCAAAGATGAGGACAAAGATCAACCCGCCTACCACAGGCGAGATCGAAAAAGGAAGATCGATCAGGGTGATCATGAGTCCTTTGCCCCTGAATTGGAACTTGGTAATGACCCACGCAGCCGCTACACCGAATATCGTATTGAGCGGTACGGTAATCCCGGCAACCAGCAGCGTAAGTTTCAACGCCGACATCGCATCCGGTTCGGTAAGCGCGGCGATGTAGACACCCCAGCCTTGCTTTAACGCCTCCATCAGCACGATTACCAGCGGCAAGATGAGCAGCCAGAGCAGCACCAGACTTGCCAATCCGATCAAAAACCATTTGACCCATGGTGCTTCAGTGGTTGCACGGTTTGGCCCCGGCCCGGTTCGCACACGGGAAGCAGGCGTCAATGGAACGGAACCCGCCATATTATGTACCTCCTTTTGGTTTATATAAGTTGAACAAATGCTTTTACACTAAACCACTGCGCGGTCAGAACATCTTCCGATTGCTGTTATCCCCAGATTTTTTATGAACCACTCCTAAAAAGGGGAAATCCGGGGATAAAGGCAAACGCTCCGCTTCTCCAGATTTTTCTGTCCTCTCCGTAATCGTGTAAATGTTAAGTTCAACTTATATAGGTCGGCTTATATGCATTAGGCTCTGCCTGCCTTGCGGCTCCAGCGTTGAAGTGAATTAATGATCAGCAATAGGACAAAAGAGACCAGCAGCAGCAGCAAGGCTACCGCCGTAGCTCCCGCATAATCGAACTGCTCCAGCTTCGCCATGATCAGCAGGGGCGCAATCTCCGTTTTCATCGGCATATTGCCTGAGATAAACACCACTGAACCATATTCGCCAATGCCTCGGGCAAAGGCTAACGCAAAACCGGTCAGCAGCGGCGGGATCAGATCCGGAAGCAGGATCTTCCGGAATATCCGCCATCTTCCCGCTCCCAGCGTAGCCGCAGCTTCCTCCACCTCAGTCTCCAGTTCCTGCAAAACCGGCTGTACCGTACGCACCACAAAGGGAATCCCGATAAACATCAGCGCGAGTGTAATACCCGCCTGTGAATAGGCCAGCTTGATGCCCAAAGGCTCCACAAACTGCCCAATCCAGCCATTTCCGGCATACAGCGCCGTTAAGGCGACCCCTGCCACTGCCGTTGGCAACGCAAAAGGCAGATCAATAACGGCATCAAACAGCCGTTTTCCAGGGAACTCATACCGGACAAGTACCCAAGCCAGGAGCAGCCCGAGAACCAGATCGATCAGGGCTGCTGCACCTGCAGTCAGAAAACTCACCCGAAAAGAAGCCAGTACCCGGGGATTCGTCGCCACCTCAATCAATGTGGACCAGGTCAGCCCCGTGGAGTTAAACAAGAGCGCTGCGAGTGGAATAAGTACAACCAGGCTCAGGTAAAGCACACTGTAACCCATCGTTAATCCGAATCCCGGCAGTGTGCGACTCCGGGCCACCATCACCTTGCTCATGCACGTTCATCCTCTCTGCCTTCAGTCGGTCGGACTGGTTGGCCGCTTACATGGTCACGCAACATCATCGATGGCAGATGCATTAGCTGCCCGGCACATAAATCTGGTCAAAGATACCGCCGTCATTAAAGTGCTTGGCCTGGGTATCGCGCCATGTACCAAATACATCGTCCAATGTGAACAGCTCAAGCTGCGGGAATTGATCCTTGAACTTTTCCTTCACGCTGTCCAGGGTTGGACGGTAATAGTTCTCGGCAGCAATGGTCTGCCCCTCTTCGCTGTACAAGTATTTCAGATAGGCGTCCGCCACTTCGCGGCTGCCTTTTTTGTCTGCATTTTTATCTACAATCGCTACAGGTGGTTCAGCCAAAATACTGACCGAAGGCACAACAATATCGAATTTGTCCGGACCCAGCTCTTTAACTGACAAGAAAGCCTCATTCTCCCATGCAAGCAGTACATCACCAATACCGCGCTCTACAAACGTAGTCGTCGCTCCACGTGCTCCAGAGTCAAGGACAGGCGCATGTTTGAACAGTTCTGCAACAAATGCTTTGGCCTTCTCTTCATCATTGTTGTTATGTTTAAGGGCATATCCCCATGCCGCCAAATAGTTCCAGCGCGCTCCACCGGACGTTTTTGGATTAGGGGTAATGACCTGGGTATCTCCTTTGATGAGATCATCCCAGTCCTTGATGCCTTTCGGATTGCCTTTGCGTACCAAAAACACGATCGTTGATGTATACGGGGAGCTGTTGTGCTCGTATTTGTCCTGCCACCCCGCATTGATCAGACCTTTATCTTCAATAGCATCGATATCGTATCCCAATGCCAGCGTAACCACATCCGCGTCCAGCCCATCAATAACGGAACGACTTTGTTTACCTGACCCACCATGAGACTGCTTAACCGTTACTTCCTGACCTTTCTCTTTCAGCCAATACGCCGCAAATGCCTTGTTATATTGCTCATAGAGTTCACGTGTCGGATCATAGGATACATTCAGCAGCTCGATCGCTTTTGCCCCTTCTTTGCCGCCTTCCGTTCCTCCCGATGTCGCTGTCGCATTCGTGCCACCGTTATCCGATCCGCATGCCGCCAGTACCCCTGTTAACACCAATGCCAGACCAACCAAAATACCCTTATGAATTCTCTTTTTCATAGCCAACACTCCCCCCGAATGGATCTGCAAGATTACCTCAGGCAGGCTGAACAGCATGGAACGCACCGAAAAAAACAAAAAACGGAGGAACCCCCCGCGCACTTCTCCCTCATAAAAGTCATGCCGACCCAAAGGCCGTGTATGCTTCATCCAGAAATGATGCGCTGCGGTGTTCCTCCGTCTATACGGTGAGAACGTTATTCTGTTCAAGTTACGATCTCTCATGTGACTGTAAATGACTGCTTCTGCAAATAGAGCATCGTCATTTTTATTATTCCTACCTGTTTAGTGAGTTATATACGTATCATAAGGGCAGTACATAGGACTGTCAAACGTTTTTTTCCGATTTCTACCGAATATCTGTGGAAATGGCAGGGAAAAAAAGAACAACGGACCAAAGTCCGTTGTTCCCTTGTCAGCGGTAAGTTTAATTCGTTGTAACATCATCCCTGGGGTTGGCATGAGTTCATGCCCTTTCGCTCTTATTTGCCAGCGTACCGGATATTCGGTACGGGAGGTGTGCTCATGCCATCTCCCAAATAAAAGCCCGTATGTGGCGGTTGGTTATAGGCTACATTTTGCCAAGCTACGCCAAGACGGTATACCGGATCATGCATCAGGGTGTAGATCCGTTTGTCCGTAACGGCTGTTGTCGTATAGATGCGCAGCGCAGAGCTATCATTGGTCCGCCATACCACTTCTTCTCTCCAGTCGCCGAACAGGTCAGCCTGCAGATTCGGTGTGGACTTCGTTCCATTATTAGAAGAAACACCGGATGCGGTCAACAGATTAACCGTTTTGCTATTGGCGTAGTCCCATTTATCAATCCGGTTGCTGTCCAGCAATTCGCGGAGCAGGTCACCATCCCACCAGATACCAAAATTCGTAGAGGAAGGCAGGGTAGTCCCCATTTTCTGCCCTTTGGCTGTATACAAACCACCATCTGCCCAGACTTCAGCACCCTTATAACGTGGATCGATATCGGCTGCCATGCCGCGTCCAATATCTTTGGTCGTAGGTATGCCCCAGATCAACTGACCTGTACGCGCATCACGGAATTCCACTCCGGCATTGGACGCTGTCTCATGCACCTGGAATACTTCAAGTCCCGCACGATCCGGGTCCAGATCACTGAGATGCATGGCATCTCCATGATGAAGTCCTGTCGTATAGAGTCCTTTGCCGTTATCATCTACCGCCATCGCGCCATATATAATCTCATCTTTGCCATCTCCATCCACGTCCGCCACGCTCAGATTATGATTACCTTGCCCAGCATAACCGGAATTACCAGATGTATTGGAATCAAAAGTCCATTGTTTCGTCAATTGTCCATCCCGCCAGTTGTACGCCACCAGCACGGTCCGAGTGTAGTATCCACGCGCCATGACCAGACTTGGCCGCTCTCCATCCAAATACGCAATGGCTGCAAGGAATCGATCGACCCGGTTGCCGTAGTTGTCTCCCCAATCAGACACATTACCGCGCGCCGGTTCGTAGTTCACCGTGGAAAGTGCTTTGCCGGTCTGTCCATTAAAGATCGTAAGGAACTCCGGTCCGGACAGAACGTATCCGCTTGAATTACGATAATCCTTGCTGGCATCCCCGATGACTACTCCCGTACCATCCTTCGTACCATCAGCCGTTTTCATCGCCACTTCGGCCTTGCCATCTCCGTCCAGATCGTACACCATGAACTGGGTGTAATGAGCACCGGCACGGATATTTTTACCCAGACTAATTCGCCATAGGCGCGTTCCATTCAATTTGTAGGCATCGATAAATACTTCACCCGTGTAGCCGCTTTGGGAATTATCCTTGGAGTTGGACGGGTCCCACTTCACAATCAGTTCATACTCGCCGTCCCCGTCTACATCTCCTGCACTCGCATCATTGGCACTGTACGTGTAGGCTACACCATCCGGTGTTGTGCCTCCTGCGGGTACGCTGAGAGGTACAGACAAATAATTATTGCCCCATACGCTCGCTGCCGCCGAAGCAGCCTGCTCGATTCCACTGACTACGGCTCGAACCGTATATTTGGAACTGCTTGTCCCACTTGCATCCTGGAGGTTGGTGCTGTTCGTTATGGGCGATGCATTTACCTTGGTTCCATCCCGATAGACATTAAACGATACATTCGACCCTTCCGTACCCAGAAGCCGCCAACTGACAAACACACCTGTGCCTGTCTTCACTGCAACTACACCTCGGTCCAGAAACTCCATCTGACGGGCACCCGCAGCATGAGTAGCCGGCGTGTTTCCAAGACCGAGCGAAGTCACCAGTAACGCAGAACTCAGCAGAGATACCCCTGCGGTCCGCAATGTACGCTTCCATAACGATCGTTTTCCCATAAAGCCATTGCCTCCCCAATCGAATTGGTAAGCCCGATGCCCTTGGTAGCGCCATCTCACATCCATGTAAGCGCTTTAATATATTCATTTTAAATTAAACATATAATTCCATCTATAGGTCTAACTTAGTAATTTCATGTATGAAAAAAAGGAAAAAAGCCGAAAGATGAATCTTTCGACTTGGATACTTCTTTCTCACACGCTCGATCGGAATCTGAACGTAACAAAGAATGTTGTGTCATCCCACCTTATACTACCGGAGCAATACACACTGGGCGGGGTATCTCCAGCTTGAATCCGTTGTGTGTTAGACGTCCATCTTCACCATTAATCTGAAAAGCAACGAGGTTGTTGCTGTCCTGATTGGCAACCAGCAGAATACCACCGGGAAGCAGGCTGAAGTTACGCGGAGTCTGACCGATAGTCGAAGTCCACTCTATGGCCTCCAGCTCACCGGATTCCTGGTCAATGTGATACAGCACAATGCTGTCGTCCCCACGGTTGGAAGCATAGAGGAAACGACCACACGGGGACACACGGATATCCGCTGCCGTACCTTCTCCAGAATGTCCTTCAGGCAGTGTGGTGATATGCTGCAACGTAGTGAACTCACCTCGACGCTGATCATACATGAACGCCGTAACGGTGTTACTCAATTCATTAATCACATAGGCCCATTTCGAGCTTGGGTGGAAGACGAGATGTCTCGGTCCGGAGCCTGGAGGCTGATTCGTCTCACGATGCGTTACCAGGCGACCTTCTTCCTGACGATAAACAATAATCTGATCCAGACCCAGATCACAGACAACGGCATACTGACCCGAAGGGTCTGGTTGAATGGAGTGGGCGTGTGGCCCTTCTTGACGGTCATCATTCTGCCCTCTTCCTGTATGCTCAATCAGGGCACTCATCTCTTCCAGCGTGCCTTGATCTCCTACCGGGAATACGTTCACACTACCACTGCTGTAGTTCGAAGTCAGCACCCACTTGCCGTCCTCCGTGACAGACACATAACAAGGCGAAGCGCCCTTCGTTAACTTGCGATCCATCAGGTGCAGCTCACCCGTTGCGGCATCCCTGCGATAGACCAGCACCTCTCCCTCATCTGTCTCACTTACCACGTACAGACTATTCCCATCCGGAGATAAAGCCAGATAGGATGGATTATCCACCCCATCCATATGATTTACAATCCGCAACTCGCCTGTTTCCTTGTTTAACGCACATAGAAAAATCCCCGGCTGTTCTGCTGATGCATAAGTACCTGTATAGAAAAAAGCTTCATTCGTTGCTGTCGGTTCCATCGTCTCATTCTCTCCTTATTGATTCAAATGATTAACCTTACACTCTAATTACATGCAATGATAAGAAGTTGTAACCCGAATAGTTGATTCCACTGTTATGTACTTACCTAAATCATAGAATTTTGCTTCAGTGGTTATCTTTTCTCACCATAATACAAAGCATAAGGCCTTACAATAGTCCATTCACTTTGTACATATTCCAACAGAATTTCTTGTAGAAAAACAATGGAAAATTACAGCAACCTTTTGAGGAATAGGGTCGTCTATAGGGACAAATAACTTTTATACAAAGGGATACTCCCTGGAAAAGTGAGGCGAATCTGATATGAAAAAAAATATATTGGCTGCATTAACAGCCGGAGCTTTACTTACCCTTTCTCTGAGCGCTGGTCCAATTCACGCCGCTCAAGCGGAATTCACTGATATTCAAGGTATTGTGGGGGCAGACAAGATTGAATCCCTACATCAGGATGGTTTAATCAAAGGCGTGAGTGATAGCTTGTTCAAACCGGAACAGGAACTAAACACGGCTCAGGGTATCCAGCTCATTGCAGATGGTCTCCATCTGAATTTGGACACGATTCGTTTTATCAAACAACCCCTGCCAAGTGACTACTTCTCCAACGTAAAAGATGGCGTATGGTACAGCGATGCTTTTGTCCGTGCCCAGTTTAATGGCATTAAGATGTCCAACGATATCGATCCTTCCAAGGCGTTGACCCGTGAACAGTATACCCTTTTCTTGATGCAGGGCATTGAAGCCAAAGGCGGCCTGCCGATGATTAACATCAAACCTGTAGATATCACGGATGAAAAAGAGCTTACGCCAGAATTTCAAGGTGCAGTTCAACACTCCCTTGTCTTGAAGATTAACACGCTCGATGCAGAGGGCAACTTCAATCCGAAGGAAACGATTACCCGCGCCGAAGCTGCGGTTATGATGTATAACGCAATTGAGTATCTGGAAGACTTCAATGCACCAAAAATCCCGGAAACACCAGAGAAATAATGCCCAAGAGTCATTTTAAACACCAAACGGCCGCATGTTCCCTCCAGAGAGGACATGCGGCTATTTACGTTATATATATTACTCTCTATAGCGATAACTGATCCAAAATCAGTCTTAGAAAGAACCTTTAACAACAACTTCGGACAGCGGGAAACGACCTGCCGGACGAGCTGGAACTGCAGCTTTACCTACAGTGATCAACAACGTTGGCAAATAACGCGCAGGGATGTTGAATGTTTCGATCAATTGTTGCGGGTTGTAACCACCCATTGGGCAAGTATCATATCCCAGGGAACGCGCAGCAAGCATAATGTTCTGTGAAGCAAACGATGCATTGCGGATTGCTTCGTCACGAGCGATTTGCGGATTTTGGTAAGCACCGTTGATCTGTCCAACCAATGCGTCACGAACTTCAGCCGGGATCGCACCTGCTTCAACAGCCTGATCATAAATCACGGCGTTGCGGTTTGCTTCCAAATCTCCGAGTACAGCGATCGTAACGGAGCTGTCTGTGATTTGACTTTGGCCATAAGCGATGGGCAGCAATTTGGCTTTGTCTGCTTCGGATTCGATCACGAGGAATTTCCAGTGCTGCAGGTTCCATGAAGACGGCGCTTCGGAAGCGGCAGTCAGGATAGCGTTCAGATCTGCTTCAGGCATAACAAAACCACTTTCGTACTTTTTGACAGCGTGACGTTCGTTAATCACGCGAAGTGTTTCATTGTTTTCAATGCTGGACATGCGTTCCACTCCCCAAGTTCTTTTTAATTTATTTACGTTCGCAAGGCCAAACTCTACCGAGTACCCACCTTCCGAAAATAACATCAGCGCAGACGATCGCTTCCATCTGTGTTCACGTTATGCCCGGAATCGCCTGAAACACCAACGGATCTTACAACCGGAGCAAACGCCCTTATATAGGCTGTCCACCATGCCTGACAGCAGCAGTCCAAGGCCAGGTCATGAAGAGCTGTTAACGATCAAATCTGTCATGACCTATCCTTCATGGACAAGGGTTCCATAGCCAAGGAACATTCTTCCCCATTACCGATACGATGCTTCACATCCTCAATGGATATACGGTCAAAATAAGCGCTTAGTGCTTCTTCGCCTCCATCGTAGATACTTCCCATCACATCCTGCATATTGGAAGAAACAACGCACGTTGAACCGGATTCTCCCGAACACCAGCTGGGACCAAGTGATCCACCTGCTACCAATCTATAAAGTTCTCCAAGCTTGATTTCATCACTCGGACGGCTGAGCAGATATCCACCGTGGGCACCTTCCTTGGTGGTCAGGTATCCATGCTTCCGCAGCACACTAAGCACCTTGCGCACTCTGGCAGGATGCGTACCCACACTTTGAGACAAGTCTTCACTATTGGCCATACACTCCTCCTTCATGGACAGAAAGACCAGACAGTGTACAGCAATGGTAAATTCACTGTTCATTACTTACTCCCTTCCCGGCATATCGTTCACCGATAAAAATGCAATCCAAGGTAAGTATAACTGTTATTATAGGAATAACAGTTATGTTTGTCAACACTCTCCATCGGGTGGTTGGAAAACCTGATTCCCCCTGTCATACCAGTATATATAGGCCCTTCATAGGCTTAGTAAAAAGGTTGAGTTCCATCCGTGTTTTAATGGAACAGAACAAAAAAAGTGAGCCGATCGCTTCGCGAAAGGCTCCAATAAGATAGACATATGAAAGGGCTTACGAGATTATTATAATCGGTTATTCCTATTTTGAAAACGCTTTTTTTGTAAAGTGTTTGGGGATTTTGAAATATCCTATTTTTTAAGCAGTTCAACAGGGGGTATTGCAAAAACTAATGATATTAGTTATATTACTAACAACATTAGTTTTAAGGAGGATTCCAATGATGCGAATTACACGTGAGCATGATGTTGTCCAAGTTTCATTCCTTCCACGCCTCTTCCCTGTGAACGTATATCTTGTTGAAGAAAAAGAGGGGCTTACCCTTATTGATGCCGGAATGCCATTCAGTCTCAAGGGGATTCTGGCTACTGCACAATCTCTGGGCAAACCGATTACCAGAATTATTCTGACTCACGCCCATGGCGACCATGTTGGTGCACTGGATGGTCTGAAGGATGCGCTGCCTAAAGCCGAGGTCTGCATCTCCAGAAGAGATGCCCCGCTGCTGGCCGGAGACCCTTCCCTGCTTCCCGGCGAGCCGCAGACTCCGGTACGCGGCAGTGTCCCCAAAGCGATCCGCACCCGGCCGGACCGCTTGCTTGATGACGGCGACCATATTGGCTCCCTGGTCGCCATTGCCACTCCAGGCCATACGCCGGGCCATATGGCCTTCATGGATACGCGCAGCCGCATGCTTATCGCTGGCGACGCGTATCAGCTGCACGGCGGCCTCGCCGTATCCGGCCGCCTGCGCCCGCTCTTTCCGTTCCCCTCGCTGGCGACGTGGAACCGAGAACTGGCTCTTGCCAGCGCCAAACGCCTGGCTGAGCTGGAGCCGTCCGTGCTCGCTGTAGGGCACGGACGAATGCTGCGTCAGCCCGCCGCGGCCATGCGCGCAGCTACGGCAGACGCAGAGCAGCGGCTGCGCCCTGCCGGGGGGCATCTGTGAGCCCCCGCCAAGGGCTGGATCGCGGCGCTCTGTTAAGCGCCGCCACCCAGCTTGCCGACAGCGACGGATTCCATTCGCTAACATTGGCCGCTCTGGCCCAGCGGCTGGATGTGCGCTCTCCGTCGCTCTACAACCACATCAACGGTCTTCCGGGGCTTCGCCAGGAATTGGCGTTGATGTCCGCACAGCAGCTCAGGCATGCATTAACTGAGGCTTCTGTCGGCCGTTCGGGTGACGAAGCCATTCAGGAGGTCGCTGCCGCATATATCGGCTTCGTCCGCAAGCATCCAGGGCTATACGAAGCCTTCTTCCACGCCCCCGACCGTCAGGAAGCGCAGCTCGTTATGGAGAGTTCAGCTGCCCTGGATCTGCTACTCCGCCTGTTGCAGACCTATACGCTAAGTGAAGCGGAAGCGCTCCATGCCGTTCGCGGTTTACGCAGTCTTTGCCACGGCTTCGCCTCCATCGGTGAAAAAGGTGGCTTCGGCATGAATTTTGACCCGAATGAGAGCCTACAGCTGACCGTGACTGCTTTCCTGAATGGGTTGCGACAACTTCATAAAGCCTGATATATCTCGATGCCAAATGTAGGAGGGCTGCAGATCATCTGCAGCCCTCCTTATGTATCTACCGTCCCGCTACCGAAGGAACGGTTTTTCTATTGCCAGGGTGCTTGCCCTGTCTGCACTTCCTGCAAAATCTTCTTCATCACGGGTACGTATACCTTCCAGTAAAACCGATCCGGAACGCCCTTTTGATCCGGTGTGAGCTTCGTTTTTACCACATCCCATCCCTTGATACGGCGCCAGAACGAATAATGCTCCAGCTCTCCGAAGGATCCTGCCATATAATACGTCCGATTATAGCCCTCATACCGGATAAGAGCAGCGAATTCCGCCGGAATACCTGCGTCCATCAGTTTCTGCTGACCATTCTCCGTTAGATCCGTCTTATACCAGGCCAGTACCGTAGCCTCTTTTTCAGGCACAATGATGTCGAACCATTCGCTGTAATGGATATCCCGGGTAATTCCACTCCATTCCCCGCCTTCCTGTGTGAAGGCGAGCTTTATGTCACCGGTCTTTACATCCTGGCCTTGCTTCAGTACAATCACCCGTCCATCCTCATGAAACAGTACAATGCCTGCTCCATGATAGGGCCACTCCTTTTTCTCCCTACGCTCGTAGTTCATTCTTACCCTCTGCGGCACTTCATCCCAGCTCTGCAGATCCGATACCGTTCTCCCCTGCCACCCGCTGCTTTTCATGCCCAGAATCGGATACAGTTGCTCTCTGGTCATGTTCGAAACAGCATTTGACAAGGCGCTAAATTCAGCGACAATCGTTACACCTTTGGTTGCGGCTTCACGAATTTTGTGCGCATCATATATCGTAAGACCTTCGTAGATGTTGCCTTGTTTACGTTCATTCGTATCTGTAGATGAAAGATGATGATTCGCCGTCAGATAGATCAGGTCCGTGTCTGTCACCTCATCCGGCAATTTCCGCTCAATACGGGAGATCCCGTCCTGTATATCATATCCGTAGTAGTCTTCTTCATACGTATAATGTTCCCCTGTCTGTTGGACAATCTTCTGCTGATTCAGAATCCATACCAGTCCCTTATGCCCCACATAGGACAAGTCCGGTTTACTTTTGTCGACAATCATGATGTTAAGCTGTGTCGGTGCCTGTGATTGCCACAAAATCCAGGGGATAACCAGGACCACTGATACCACGGTCAGGCAAGCCAAAGTCCATACCGTGAGTGGCCTGTGATTTCTATTCATGAAGCGTATTCCTCCTTGCTCTGTTCCAAGGTATTCCTATGATCGGCATATTACTCCTTTCCGTTCTTACTGTCCTTCCTCCTGTAGCCCATCCACCCATAGATCGGATCGGGAATGTATATAATACGTCCACGCTCTTTCATCTGTTTCATATGTTTGTGCACTCGCATGACAAGCTCTATATGACCCACTTGGTTATCTGTCTTGTAATCGCCGATTTTTATGACCCTAAATGTTCGTTCATTTCCTGAATTCCCCTTATTCGAATAAACCGCCTCACAGTGGGTACAATAATACAAATTTTTCAAATGAACCCTGCATATACAATCCGGGTAAATGATACACTAAGCATTCTATCGGCTTTCTTCGTTTGTGATATAATAGAAACAGAAAATTCCGGCATTCCGCATCATGTTCCGGATGTCCAGATAACATATTATTCCAGAAAGAGGGAGTTTTACGTGGCTCAAATCAGTCCGTCTTACCTTCAGATCGGTGCAACTCTGGGTATGCTTGTCATGGCCCTGCTTGCCATTTTCATTCGAATGAAAGCCAGCCATCGTCCGGTTACCATTCGCAAAATACTTATTCCCCCGTTGGGAATGAGCACGGGTTTTCTCATGTTTGTTGTACCCCAGACACATGTCCCGCTTCTATGGGCACTTATCGCGCTGTTGGTGGGCTGGTTTATATTCTCGTATCCCCTCATTCGCAGTACTCGCTTTGAACGAGTTAACGGTGAAATCTTTGCCACACGTTCACGAAGCTTCGCGTTTATTCTGCTTGGATTGCTGGCTATACGTTTAATCCTGCATGAAGTTATTCAGCGTTATGTGAGCATTCCTCAAACGGGTGGCTTGTTCTTCCTTCTGGCCTTCGGCATGATCGTGCGCTGGCGGGTATATATGTACAAGCACTATAATGAAGTTGTTGCTGCGGAATCTTAGCATCATCGCAACTTCCTAACAACTAAAAAGACACGTTCTGTGCACCTCACCGTGCGGAACGTGTCTTTTCCTGTTCTGGCATATGTTCAAGGGATTCTATATCTATTCAGGGTCCGCAACCTTTACTAGCTGTTTGCCCAGGTTATCTCCAGAGAAAAGGCCCATAAATGCTTCCGGCGTCCGGTCAAAACCTTCCACAATGTTTTCTTCAAACTGAATATGGCCTTCCTTGATCCATTTTGCCAATTTGGCCCGGCCTTCCTTAAAGGATTTGGCATAGTCACCCACCAGAAAGCCTTTCATCAACGCTGTATTGGTTAACAGTAACGTCTGCGGGCGCATGCCGATGTCCGGTTTCTCCAGATTATATGACGAAATCTGTCCACAGAGCGGAATACGTGCATTCCGATTAATATGACGCAGTACAGCATCGGAGATTTCACCGCCAACATTGTCGAAATAAACGTCTACGCCAGCCGGGCAAGCCCGTTCAATGGCAGCAGACATATCCTCTTCGTGCTTATAGTTCAACACCACGTCGAATCCCAGTTGTTCTTTCAGGTAAGCACATTTCTCGTCAGAACCTGCAATCCCGACTACACGCGCACCTACAATCTTGGCGATCTGGCCCGCGATCATGCCCACCGCTCCGGCTGCTCCCGATACGACCACCGTTTCGCCGTCCTTCGGCTTACCGATATCTTCCATGCCAAAATAAGCGGTCAAACCGGTCATGCCCAGCGCACCCAGGTAAGCCGTAATTGGAGCTTCTTCTGTATCGATCAAGGAAATATCTCCCGTATTTACGGCTGCATACTGCTGCCAGCCCCACATGCCGGAAACCAAATCCCCTTTGCGCAGATTAGGTTCCGAAGACTCCACCACCTGCCCAATCGTTCCGCCCTTGATCACTTCATTCAACGCATAGGGGGGAGCATAGGATTTCGTATCTTTCATGCGGCCCCGCATGTATGGATCTACAGACAAATATAGCGTACGTACCAGGACTTGTCCTGCATCCGGTTCTGGAAGCGGTGCATCAATGAATTTAAAGTCTGCTCTGGATGGGGCACCTTCGGGACGAGACGCAAGTACAATCTGTTTATTTTCAGACACCAAAATGACCTCCTTCTTGCCAGTGGACAGGGGTCAACCCTCTGTCAGCTGATATCATTCACCACCGGCTCTATGTGTATCGCCTCTAAGTAGTTTAAACCGAAACAGGCGGATCACAAACGTGGGCCGCCTTGAAATATGCAAATATCATCACATTTGAGACATTGGGAGCCATTATTGAGCAGTCAGAATGACAGGACCATCTGCTGTAATGGCAATCGTATGCTCATATTGGGCAGACAGACTTCCATCCTGAGTACGTGCTGTCCAACCATCCGAGTCCAGCTTGCTACGGTACGTACCAATGTTGAGCATCGGCTCAATCGTAATAACCATGCCTTCCTTAAGACGTGGACCACGGTGTGGTGGGCCGTAGTGAGGCACCTGTGGTTCCTCATGCATCTTCTCGCCGATTCCGTGACCGATAAATTCACGAACAACCGATAGACCTTCACCTTCCGCATATGTCTGAATCGCATGGGAGATATCACCGATTCGGTTGCCAATTACAGCCAGTTCAATCCCTTTATAAAGGGATGTTTTGGTGACGTCCAACAGATGCTGTGCTTCTGGAGTCACCTGCCCCACCGCATACGACCACGCGGAGTCGGCGAGCCAGCCGTTCAGATTCACGACCATATCAATCGTAACGATGTCTCCATCCTGGAGTACATATTTTCCCGGAAATCCATGACAGATCACATCATTAACCGACGCACATGTCGCATATTGGTATCCGTTGTATCCCTTTTGTTCCGGCGTAGCGCCATTTTTCTTGATAAAAGCTTCTGCAAACTGATCAATTTCCTGTGTCGTGATCCCTGGACGGATCATTCCTGCGATTTCTCTATGGCATGCGGCAAGAATTTCTCCGGCCTTCTTCATAAGTTCGATTTGTTCTTTAGTCTTCAACGTAATCATTACAACTACTCCTGTCCGTTAAAATCTCATCCTGTCTTCTATTGTAACGCGAAATGCTCAAAATAAAAAATTCCGTGTAATCCCAACATCCTATTATACGCCCAGCCCCTGTGCAATGAATTTAATCCTCCTAAAAAAAATCCGAAACCCGTCCAATTGAAGCTCCGTATATGCTTAAAACGGCTGAAGTCGAAAGGATGAACGTTCATGTTCAAAAAGATTATAGGCAAACTTCTGGATTCTAAATCTTCATCTCACCGTAGGCGCAGCTCATCAGATCGACGTTCATATAAACGTTACAGCAGTTCCTCTGGCAAGCGTACCTACCAACGCTATTCATCTTCGGATGCGAAGCGTCGGGATAGCCGTCACGGCTCCGGTTATTATAAAAGCAGAAAATACAGCTCCAGCTAGACTGGCGCTAAATCATCGTATATGTATTAAAAGGGTTGTTCTGCCAGCCGTCTTCACGGTTAGCAAAACAACCCTTATTTATTTCTTCATCGCAACTTTATCAGCACACGGTCAATATCCGCCTGTAATTCCAGCCCATCGCCTTCATAGCCTGGACGAAGTCCAAGCAGTCGTTCCAGCATATCGCGAACTTCCGGCGCAAGCTTGAGTTCTTCCTGCCAGCTGGCCGGTTTGCGGCCCTTTTCCGGCTCGTAAGCGGAATACAGCATGAACAAAAGAAAATGACCGAGATCCTGCAAATCCTGGTCAGGTGCAGCCAGCTCATCTTCCGGCTCGGGCAATTCACGCATCCGGCGTTTCAGCTCAGGCAACAACGGCTCCCCCATGCGCCGCGCCAGGCCAAAATCAATCAAATGCACCTGCCCCTCACGTAAAATGACATTTGGAATACGAACATCCCCATGAATATATCCCTGCTCATGAACATGCATAATAGGAGACAGCAGTTGCTTTACCAGCTCCAGACACTGCTGTTCCGTATATTGGCGGCCTTGATCGAATATGCACTGTTCCAGTGTCTCCCCAAGGATATACTCGGTAACAATGTAACTGCGCGCCCGGTATGTGAACACATCCAGCAACTCAGGGATCGCCGGATGATCCATCCGGTTCATCACATTCGCCTCTCTGTCCAGCAACCGTACAGCCAGTTTACCCTTGCTGGGTTTGGATTCTTTTAACGCCACATCCATGCCAGTCTGTTCATCGGTACACAGATATGTCAGTCCATAACTTCCCATGCCGAGCAAGTCATATATTGTATAACGCCCGGCGATCTTCGTACCTTTCCGCCGAGGACGATCAGTCCATAGGCCGAGCAGTTTTTGCCAGCTTCGTCGCAGCTCCACAGGTCCTCCCACGCCAGCCATCTGATCTCCTGTTCTCCGTTTAAGCAGAACAGATCAGCAGCCAGTCTTGTTGTTGTATGCGCTCATTATATCAAGCTGCCTGTGTAAAATCACGACGAGCATGGGCCAGATATTCAGGCTTCTTTGTGCTTTTTGGGCAGCAGCCCGAACAACATTCGGAGCGACATTCCTTTGGGTTTGCGTTTTCTTCCCTGGAAGCTGCGCAGATTGGTGACCAGTTCACGGTCCCGCTCCTCTTCGAGCTTCTCATTCATCCACAGGCGCTGCTTCTCCATCTGCTCCTGGAGAGCAAGATGGCTATCGGCCAGATGTTGCAGCGTTAACTCCAACTCGTCAACTCGTTGTTGCAGGAGCTGTACGCGATCATCCTGCTGCTCTACAGCGCCGTGAGTCACTTCACTTACCAGTTGCCCAAGGCCTTCATAGGCTCTTAGGGTACCCGTTGGCTTTGGTTCAGGCTCCTCTGGGAATATCGCAGGCATAACGGTTGCCGCACATTCTGCCATCGAAGAACTTTCCATTGCCATTACAGGCACGCCTGGGGACAGTACAGTCACCACAGCATCTGCAAGTGGCAGGTTATGTTCCCTAAGTTCGGTCATCAGCCGTTCAATGCACTCGATATCATCCGACTTGAACAATCTCGATTTGTTGGCGGAACGCTCGAATCGGTACCCCTGTTCCTCAAGCGCTGCCGCATATTTACGAAGAGTACTGGCACCAATGCCCAGGCTCTTGGCCGTTTCCGTCGTTGCTCCTGCTTCTTCAATCATTATTATTCCCTCCCGGAATGAAGTCTTTTTGATACAAGGTAGTGGCTTCAGCGTTCCCTTCTGGAACTGTCATCGGATCGGGTCAACCTGTCTCATGGATCAAGTACGCATGTTTCATTTGCTTGTCCGTATGTATTCGTCAATCTCTTTGCAGATCCCTTTGACGCTTTTCTTCTGTTTCTGAGGATTCATAAGAACTTTTGTCAGTTGCCTCATTCGTAAAAATAACCCTTCATCCGACAATGAACATGAATGCTGTCATGTCGAAATTCGTTAGTGCAAACGCCGTCACTTTTTATGAAGAAAAATCAATCATGTCAATTTTGTTAACTCCGTCACTCCAATACGCTCCCGCGACAGAGGAAATCATTGCTGCACTGCTTTTTCATGTGTTATCTTATGTAACGTAGAAATTGTTATTAACATAAAATAAAGGACTATACTTAACATATGTCTCATTAAGAACGGATAAATCAAATGTAAATGGGGGCTGAACGGCAGTGTTAGGCAAATCAGGTAAAGTAGCGGTGATCGGGGCGGGACTTGTCGGTTCAAGTTGTGCGTATTCCATGATTAATCAATCGATATGCAGAGAGATTATGATGGTTGACCGGACGTATGATCGCGCGGTTGCACAGGCGTTGGATTTTTCCCATTGCATGGACTTCACACATAACCGCACGAAGGTATACGCTGGTACTTATGCAGATTGCGGCAGCATGGACGTCATTATCCTGACTGCCGGAGGGAATCCGAAGCCAGGACAGACGCGTCTGGATATTCTGGAGGAAGCGGAGTCCATCGCCAAAGATATCGTTGTTCCTATCATGAATAGCGGATTCCGGGGGATTTTTGTCGTCGCGGCCAATCCGGTTGACATAGTAACTTATATGGTATGGAAGCTGTCCGGGCTTCCGCGTGAACGAGTCATCGGTACAGGTACGTCTATTGATTCATCCCGGCTCAAAACGCTGTTGTCAGAGGTCTTCTCCATCGATCCACGCAGCGTGCACGGATATGCTCTCGGGGAGCATGGGGAATCCCAGTTCGTGGCATGGTCGCATGTCACCATCGGAGGCAAACCGATTATGCACATTATGGAGCAGCACAAGGAACGCTTCAAACATCTGGACCTGGAAGATATCGCCCGCAAAACGAAAGATGCCGGTTGGGAAATTTTCACTCGTAAAGGTTCGACGCAATTCGGAATCGGTAACGCACTCGCACATATTACCCGTTCGATTCTCAACGATGAACATAAGATCATTGCTGTCTCCGCAATCCTTGATGGAGAGTACGGACAGACCAACGTCTGTGCAGGTGTTCCGGCCATTATTGGCGGGGATGGGATTCAGGAGATTATCGAATTGAATTTGGATGCATCTGAACGTGAGAAATTCGAGCGTTCATGCGAAGTTTTGTCAGGTAACATCAATCGTCTTACCCTGGTTTGACCAGTTCAGCCATTCAAGGATGGTCCATAACCAAATATTCAGAACCACAAAAACGCCAATAACCTCCTGATACAGAAGCGTCATTGGCGTTTTTGTGGTTGTTTTTTTACCTACCTTGGAGTCTTCAGCTTGGTGCAAGCTGGGGTTCATCTGCTGGCCCCCATTGCTGCAATACCCGCTTTAATTCACTCAGCATGATTGGTTTGCTGATGAAGTCGCGCATCCCAATCTCCAAACAAGCTTCCTTGTCTTCACGTTTGGCATTTCCGGTTACCGCTATAATAGCAGGAATACGCTCCTGCGGAATTAATCGGTGTACAAGGTCTGTCGCCTTGAGTCCATCCATAACAGGCATCTGAAGATCCATCAGGACAATATCATAAGCATTTTGCGAAATGGCTTCGATCGCTTCAACCCCATTGGTGCATACATCTGCTTGGTAACCAAGTTTCTCCAAATACTCCGATAAAATCTTTCGGTTTACCGGGTGATCCTCGGCAACAAGAATACGTATCGCTACCTTATCCCCCTGGCGTGTCCGATCATGGCTGAATTGACGTGCAGATTGCTCTGCCTCTGCAGTCGCATCTACACTTGTGGCAGGCACAGCGAACCGGAAGGTTGATCCCTTTCCTTCTTCACTCTCCACACTGATACTGCCCCCCATAATCTCCACGAGCCGCTTCGAGATGACTAATCCAAGACCTGTCCCGCCGTATTTGCGGTTAATCACAGGATGCAGTTGAGAGAACGACTGGAACAACTGATCCAGCTTATCTTCTGGAATACCGATCCCCGTATCCTTCACCGCAAAGTCCAGCACACTCGCTTCCGGTCGATTGCCACGAATAATATCTACCGTGACATCAATGCCCCCCTGATCCGTAAACTTCAAGGCATTGCTCACCAGATTGACGAGGATTTGTCGAATACGCATCACATCCCCCACCATAAACTCAGGGATATCGGGATTGAGCCGATACCGGATCTTCAACTGTTTCTCTTCCGCTCTAGGGGAGAAAAGCTCCGCGACCTGTTCCAACATGATGCGCAGCGAGAACGGTTCGTAGGCCAGAGCCATTTTACCGGATTCCAATTTACTGAAATCAAGGATATCATTCAGAATATTTAACAGTGCATCACCGCTCTCACGGATGATCTCGGCGTATTCTCGCTGTTCCTCCGACAAATCCGTGCCGATCAGCAATTCAGTCATCCCCACGATTCCGTTCATTGGTGTGCGAATTTCATGACTGACCATGGACAGGAATTCCGACTTGGCCTGTGCCGCGAGTTCAGCGGTTTCCTTGGCGCGCACAATTTCGCGATCACCCGTCACATCATTGAACACGATAACGGCTCCACGAATCTGACCTTCATCAATAATCGGTGTAACCTGGTATTCTACCAGAAAGCTGGTTCCATCTTTGCGCCAGAACACATCTTCCTTCACCGTGCGACACTGCCCGTCCATCACCGTCATATGAATAGGACATTCATTTTCGGGAAAATAACTGCCGTCTGCACGTGAATGATGGATGATGGGATGAGAGTTTTTACCAACAAACTCTTCCGCTTCGTAGCCAAACATGGAAGCAGCAGCTGGATTCATAAACCTGGTGATGCCATCTGCGTCTAATCCATAGATGCCCTCTGTAACCGAGTTAAGAATCAAGGCGTGCTGTTTGCTAAGCTCCTGAATCTGCTCCGTATAATCCTTACGCTCCGTAATATCAGACAGGATCCCATACACCCCCACGAGTTCCTGGTCCACAATAATGGGAACATTAATGATAGACACATCAACCTTCCTGCCACTGGAATTCACGATCCGAGTTTCATAATGTTGGGGTTTACCCTGCTTCACCAGTTCGAAGTATGCCTGCCCGCTGTGTACTTCACTTTTATCCAGATGCGAAAGAAAGGACTGCCCAATCAATTTGCTTCGAGGCACATCCAGCATTTTGACCAGATTGCGGTTCACTGCCGTATATTTGCCTTCAAGATTCAGTGAGTATACCGCTGCCGGATTATGTTCGAAGAGAGATTTGTACCGTTGACGACTTTCTCTAAGGCGTCTTTCTGCATTTTTATGCTGGGTAATATCCCGGCTGACACTGACAATCTGAGTACTCTTGCCTTCTTCGTCAGCCACAGGCTTCGCCAGCGTTTCCATCCAGATATAGTGCCCCTTCTTATGAAGCACTCGCATCTTGCAGCCATTCCCACTCGACGACATTTCCAGAAGTTCAGGATAATCCCCAGGGTAACAGTAATCCTTCAAGGACTTTCCTGTCACCTCTTCCGGACGATAGCCCAGCAACGAATAGACGGAAGGAGAAACATAGAGCAGCTTCCCGTCCATCGAACTCGTTGTAATGAGGTCCTGAGCATGGTCCGCCAACATCTGATATTTCTCCTGCGTTTCATGCAATTTACGTTCCACTTCCACGATCTCGGTTACATCCCTGGCAATACCGTATATCCCCACAATCTCTTCTTTCTCCGTTATGGGCACATAGGTAATCTTGGCCTGTTTCAGGGAACCGTCTCTATGATAAAACGTGATCGGCTTACTGACTGAATGGCCAGCCAGTACCTCACTAATGTATTCTCCTCGTAACTCCTCGCTCTCAGGAGGGCAGATCGCATCTCGATTCAACCGACGGAGTTCTTCAAATGTATACCCTGAAATCCTCTCAATTGAGGGATTGGCATCAATATAATTTCCATGGATGTCCATCACATATATGGCATCTGGGTGATTAAAAAACAAGGATTGGTAAGAACTTCCCTCAGAAATAATGCGCTTTAGGGTTTCCGTTTTATTAATATCCAAGGCTTACCCCTCTTTTCTTAGCCTATATCTTCATCTAACAACCCAAAAATATAATTTTCGGCGAAATGGGCCTACCCTCGAATAACCATGTAAGCCCTCCTAGAAACAGCTTTTTTTATTTTACCAGATTCCAGTTCGAATTTGCCTAAAATCTCTTCACCATAACCATGTAAAAACGACAAAAAAATCCCCTTTAAGCGACATAGTCCGTCAATAACCGAGGTCTATCTTTGCTTAAAAGGAATTTATTACACAACTAATGAATAGTTTCTAAGATTAAATTTCTTTTTTTCTAAAATATAAAACGCCAATTAAAATGAAAAGAACTGCACTGCCCCCGACAACCGCCAGCATCGTACCCAGCGGAACATTATAAGCTCCGAAACCTCCACCTTCAAACGGTGTCATTAGAATCATCGGCTGCGCCCAAGGGTAATATGGACCATAGGTGGCCGAGTTCACGATCAGAATGTTGGGTACGGTTAACGCAAAATTCAATGCCAGCGGTGCGGCAAAGCTGCTCCATACCAAGGAAACGAACATTTGGAGAGCAGCGAGTGGCACACAAGCGAATAGCCCCAGCAGCAGCTTACCTGTAAGGAATCCCCATGGGATGGGGTCCGTCATGCCCTGGATCGTACCCGTCAGCAGGATGGCACCCAATAACAGTAATTGTGTACCCGCCAGAAGCAAAATCACGATGGTCAGTTTGCCTGCATACACGCCCGTACGGGTAAGCGGCAGCACCAGCATTTGCTTCCAGCCTCCCCCCGCATGCTCGAATCGACAGACGAAAGAGGTAAATACGCCAGTCAGGATGGGCAGTAATAACAAACCGTGCAGAAAGACCATTGAACCCATAAGCACATTCCATTGACCTGATGGTGTGGACAGCAGCCCAATAACCAGTGCGATTAACGGACTCAGCAGAATCAGAAGCCAGATAGGTGATTTGCCCATTTTGAGTCGCTCAGAGGACAGGATTCGGAAATAGGTTGTTGCAAAATTCATCTTAGGCCACATCCTTCCGGCTAAAATGCACCATACCCAGCAACATGATCAGGAGACCCGCCCCTACACCCATACCGGCGTACACAAATGGTTTTGGGCTGAGCCAAGCCATCTGTGCCCACGCGAGTGGAAAGTACGGTGAGATACTTAGTGCGAACATTCCCGTTACGGCGAGTACAATGCCAAGTGTAACGGGAAGAGCCTGATTTTTGCTTACCATCGTCAGCCATAGCTCCAGCGATAACACCGGAAGTGCGCCAGCCAGTGGCAGTAAACCCAGCTTGATTGCATGCGTCCAGGGAATCTCACCCGCGTCGAACCCAAGCAGCAGTCCCAGACCAATAGTTCCCGCGGTTAATAACAAACAGGAGATGATGAGCAGCATACAAGCGAGTAGAAATTTGGCCAGATACACCGCAGGTCTCGTGATCGGCATCGCCAGCAGCTGCTTCCATGATCCCTGTTCATGTTCAACATTTGCGATCATCGAACTGAGAATCGTCGCCCCCAGCATCAAGGCAAGCGGTACAAAAACAACCACATTGTCCAGCAAACCCTCCCACAGATGATTCCCATACTGTTCTTTCAGATAGCCCAAACGAAGCCCGAAGTTCAGAGCCTGCATCGCCGTCAGTCCAATGGGTGCCAGAAAAACGAGAAACCAGATGCCTTTGCCACGAATTTTGAGCCAGTCGGACGATAACGCACGGCCCGTCATACCGTTGCCCCCTCACCGATGACCCGCATGAACAAGTCTTCCAGGGATTGACGGTGCTCTTCCACACGATAGACCGCGTGGTCCTGCTCAACCAATCGACGAACCAGCAATGCAATCGCGCTATTATCCATATACGGGAACGTGAGCGCAGCTCCTTCACGTTGACCGAATTGTCCCTGCTCTCTAGCCAGCTTCATCGCTTCTTCCGGCTCGGAAACGGTCAGTCGAATGGAGCTGCCCGTCTGGCTATGCAGATTGGCGATCGTATCTTGAAGGACCATTTTCCCCTCACGGATAATGCCAACCCGGCTCGCCATCTGTTCCACTTCACTCAGCAAATGGCTGGATACCAGGACGGTAATGCCGTGTTCCAGGGGCATGCGTTTGATTAATTCCCGGATCTCCTGGATGCCCGCTGGATCAAGACCGTTCGTCGGCTCGTCCAAAATCAGCAGCTCCGGCTGACCCAACAAGGCACTTGCAATCCCCAGACGCTGTTTCATTCCAAGCGAGTAACCTTTTACGGAACGTTTGGCATCCCGGGTCAGATCCACGATGGAAAGCACTTCGGCAATCCTCGATTTGGGTACATTCAAAATCCGGCGCAAGGTTTCCAGATTCTCCACCGCGTTCAGATGACCATAGTATGAAGGATACTCAACCAATGACCCTACACGTCGCAGAATGTCCATGCGGTCCTTGCGAATATCCTTATCGAATATACGGATGACACCTTTGGTTGGCTTGATTAAGCCAAGAAGCATACGAATGGTTGTTGTTTTACCAGCGCCGTTGGGACCAAGGAAGCCATAGATGTCTCCCTTTTTAATATGCAGATCAAGTTCACGGACCGCCGCACGGTCCCGGTATGTTTTCCATAAGTTAGCGGTTTGAATAATGTTTTCACTCACTGTTTGATCACCTCGGATATCATCGTAACCTTCCAAGGTTAAAGCTGAAGTCGGCTGAAGTTTAAGTTTAGTTTAAAAAAAGGTTAGGTCCTTGGTTTGCCAGCTCCCCCGCCGCTATAGAGGCACACGCGCAATCCATTCTCAGAGCTGTCTACCCTCTTCCGCAGCCCCATCTCACGAATCAGCAGATCCACGATGGATAACCCCAGACCTGTTCCCTTGGTATCCGAATCTTCCTGCAATCCTGGGCCCCTATCCTGAATAACAAGAGCCTTCTCCCCATGGATCTGTTCTGTTGATATGCCAACATATTTTCCACTCGCTGCATGACGGATGACATTCTGAAACAGGTTATCAAGAACACGACGTAATCCCTGCTCATCCACCTGCCAGAACAACGGTTCTTCCGGCAAGTCGATATCAATCTCAAACTGCTCTTTCTCCCACACTGGATACCAGGCCGCTGCCGTTTCTCTCACGATACGCAGGACGTCCTTCTGTTCCAGCTTCAATGTATATTTTCCGCTGGTGAGCAGGTTGTACGACAACATGTTATCGATCAATCCGCTCAAATCATCCATCTTCGCTTCCATACGACGCAATGAAGTATCCGCAGCCGTGCTTAGTGGTTCTTTGTGAAGGGAATGCATATGTCCACGAATGACCGTCAGCGGTGTACGCAGATCATGCGACAATCCCGCGACAAGACGTTTGCGAAGCTGCTCTTCCTCCCGCTCCCGGTGACGGCTGTCTGTCAACTGATGCACCATCTCGTTGAACGATTCCTCCAGATGTCCAATCTCGTCCCATCTGCGAATCTCCACAGGAAGGGGAATGCCTTCCTTGCCCGTAGTGATCATCGCCGTCTGGAGCCGGATGAGCCGCTTGCGAATTCGTGCAAAGAACAGGATCGACATGATGATAAATAACAGGAAGATGATCATCATCAATCCACCCAAATACAAAAGTTCCATAGGCTCGTTGTTTTGTGGCTTTTGCAAAAGATACCGCGGGACCTCAATCACCATAAAGCCCTGTCCCTTGTCTTCGCTATCTCCCCCTACAAAAGAAACCACCGTTAGCGGATCACGATAGGAGGCTTCCTTCATAAATTCCAGGGAGGTGTTTGCATTCCATATCGAAGGAATCCGGGTCTCGGTTGTCTGATGATTCAACGTCCACTTCAATGTCGTCATTGTTGTTCCATCCACGGTGGATTCCGATACATCAACATCCTCTCCAGCGAGAATAAATGCTGTTTCACCTTTTTGGTCCACACGGTACATCGAAGATTTGGGATATTTGCGGTGCAGCTGCTCCATACGTTTATGGATTTTTTCAGATGTCGCCCCATCCAGCTTCTCGGATTCCCGGGTCCACAGGTTGCTGATTTTCGTGCTATCCCCATAAGGTGCCGTATTCTCTTTATTTGTATTGTTCACCACCACCACATAGATGATGGATGTAATGGGGAGAATGACCGGCACAAACAAAACCGCTGCCAAGATCAGAAGAATATATCGGGACATCAGGGTCCGTCCAAAACGCATTTTCCGTTTGCCTGGAAAGCTTCGTTTCACTCCTCTATCCCTATTGGATGAATCGCGCATCGTCGCCTTTTTGCTCATGGCTTCTTCACACGATACCCAACACCACGAACGGTTTGAATGATGGTTGGGTTCGCCGGATCACGCTCCAGCTTCTCGCGCAGATGCCGGATATGTACCATTAATGTCTTGTCCCCGTCCAGATAAGGCTCGTTCCAAACGGCTTCGTAGATCTGTTCCTTGGTTCGAATCATGCCCATATGCCTTAGCAAGTAGGCGAAGATATGAAACTGTTTGCCCGATAAAATAATTTCTTCCCCTGTCTCCTCATTCACGATCCGGTGGTCCTTCTCGTAGATGGACAAGTGATCCATTTTCACCACGGTATCGGCCGAGATCGCTGTCCCTGCCTTTCGAAGCTGGACTTCAATCCGTGCGGCGAGTTCATCGGGATGAAAGGGCTTGGTTACATAATCATCGGCAAAATCAAGCCCATGCAGCTTGTCGTCAATGGACGTTCTGGCCGAGAGCATGACAATGGGCACTCCAGGATGTTCCTTTTTGAGTCGCTGTCCTACCGTAAATCCATCCAGTCCCGGCAGCATGACATCCAGAATAACCAACGAGCAGCCCCCGGCAGCTTCAGCCGCACCTTCACCACTTCCGAGCCACACCACCTCATATCCACGCTCCTCCAAGTCGGCCCTAACCCATGTAGCAATTTCCGTATCGTCTTCAATGTATAACAGTTTCGTTTTCATACGCGCATCCGTTTCCTTTCTGCACCCTTTGGGTTAATTATATATTTGAAACATAATGATATATCTTGTTTATATAAAACGTATGAATGATGATCACACGACCATGGATATCCTTTTATTTTAAATTATACCTTAATCATCCGCTTCGCATAATTCATACAGGGATTGAGAGGTTGATTCAACAACATCAGCATGTGGCATTCATCCCGAGATTGATTTGCATCGAATGCGGCTACTTGCTCACATACTACGTTTGTATACGACGGGAGGAGATTCAACATGCTGCTGGAAGCCATCTATCATCAACCAAAACGGAACTGGGCCTATGCCTACGATAAGGATACCATTCGTCTGCGTTTGCGTGCCAAAAAGAATGATCTCACCGAGGTACATGCCCTGACTGGGGACAAATACGCCTGGGATCGCACCAAAGAGCTGGTTCCTTTAACCAAATATACATCCGATTCCATGTTCGATTATTATGAGGGGCAAGTAAAGCCTCCGTATCATCGACTGAAGTATTCCTTCCTGCTGAAAAGCGGCACAGAACAGATCTGGATGACCGAAACGGATTTCCAAACGCATGAACCCGACGATCCTGGTCACATGTTCCAGTTTCCGTACATCCATCCCGGAGCTGTATTTACACCGCCTGCATGGGTGAAGGATGCGATCTTCTATCAGATCTTCCCTGAACGATTCGCAAATGGCAACCCCGACCTTGATCCAGAAAAAGTGGAACCCTGGGGTGGTGAGCCGACCCCGTTTAACTTCTTCGGCGGTGATCTCCAGGGCGTCATCGACCATCTGGATTACCTTGAAGAGTTGGGCATTAACGCCATTTATTTCACACCAATCTTCGAGGCAACGACCAATCACAAATACGATACCGAAGATTATTTGCGAGTAGATCGGCATTTTGGTGATGCAGATACAGCCAAACGGCTTGTTGAACTGTGCCATGCACGCGGAATCCGGGTGCTATTGGATGCGGTGTTCAATCATTCTGGGAAGACGTTTGCGCCGTTTGTCGATGTGCAGAAGAACGGGGAGAAGTCCAAATATAAGGACTGGTTCCATGTGCATGAATTCCCGCTGGACGTGAAGGATGGCATTCCTACGTATGAAACCTTCGGATTCGAAGCCCACATGCCGAAGCTGAACACGGAAAATCCCGAGGTGAAGGCGTATTTGCTGGAGGTCGCCGAATACTGGATCAAGGAAGTGGGTACCGATGGCTGGCGGCTGGATGTCGCGGATGAAGTGGACAATGCGTTCTGGCGTGACTTCCGCCGTGTAGTGAAGGCTGCGAATCCGGATGCCTATATCCTGGGTGAGGTATGGAATGAGTCTTCTTCTTGGCTGCAAGGTGATCAGTTCGATGCCTCGATGAACTATCCATTTACGGAAGCCGTAAATCGTTTTTTTGTAAAAGATGCCATGCACGCCGAACAGTTCGCGAACTCGATCGGTCGACAACTGTCCCGCTATGCGCTGCAAGCCAGCGAAGTGGCGTTCAATCTGCTGGACAGCCATGATACACCACGGCTGCTCACCTTATGTGAGGGTGACCAGCGGAAGATGAAACTGGCCGCGTTGTTCCAATTCAGCTATATGGGTGCCCCGTGCATCTATTACGGGGATGAGATTGGGCTGGACGGCGATCATGATCCCGGCTGTCGGAAATGTATGGAGTGGGATGAGACGAAGCAGGATCGCGAGTTGTTCACCTTTTATCAGAAGCTAATCGCACTTCGCCATGCCCATCCTGCCCTGCGTGCAGAAGGCAGCATTCGATTCCTGCAGGCCCGTGAAGGCGGAAGCCAGCTTGTGATGGAACGACAGGATGAGGAGGAGCGTATTCTGATCCTCTTCAATCGTTCGGAAGAAACAGCGATCGTCGAGCTCGAGGCGGGTGCCGGGGAATGGACGGAGTTATTTGGCGAGAATTATCGTACAGCCAAGGAAGAGGGCATCCTGGCCGTTGAGCTGCCCGCATATGGATATGCTGTACTAAGTACAGATATCGCGTAGCTTTTTCATATTGTTGTATCCTTGCCATTCCAACGCATTGCAAGCAACGCCGAATAAGCAAAAAAAGCCGATACGCTTCTTCATCAGAAAGAATTCGTATCGGCTTTTTTATCATAATGGGAGCAGATCATTACCGTTCATGATCCAGGCTCCACGAGTTAAATTCATTTCAAGTTCGTTCATGTTCGTTCATGCATGTTATGCCTTGGCTTCTGGTTCATTTTCAGCAGGAGACTCAGCTTCAGTCTCAGGCTCCGCACGCTTCGCCTTTGGTTTAGCAAGCTTCTCCATCATTTTCCGTCCTGTCGGCGTTTGAGCAAGCCCACCTTGGGCCGTTTCACGGTGCCTGCTCGGCATCGCACTGCCCACTTCCAGCATGACATCAATGACTTCGTCAGAAGGAATGGCACTTCGTACCCCGGCCAGCGCCATGTCGGCCGCAGCCAACGCAGTTACGGCACCCAGTCCGTTACGCACGATGCACGGAATTTCCACGAGGCCTGCGACGGGATCGCAGATAAGGCCTAATGTATTTTTTAACGCGAGGCCAACCGCATGAACTACCTGCTCCGGCGTCCCTCCACGCAGCTCCACCATGGCTCCAGCGGCCATGCCGATGGCAGAACCCACTTCCGCCTGACAGCCACCCTCGGCACCGGAGATAAATGAATTGTTGGCAATGACATATCCGATCGCTCCCGCACAGAACAGACCGTTCACCAGATGCTCGTCACTCCAGCCAAAACGCTCCTGTGAGCTAATAAATACACCCGGAATGATGCCACAAGAACCGGCTGTCGGTGTCGCGACGATCCGGCCCATGGAGGCATTCACTTCCGATACACAAAGGGCATACGCCATGGCCAGTGCAGAAGCATCTCCAGAACAAGTCTCACCTTTACGAATGTACTCAGCCATTTTTTTGCCGTCTCCGCCAGTCAAACCGCTGCGTGATGTCGTATCTTCTGTCAGCCCTTTGTGTACAGCTTCCTTCATCACCTGATAGTAATCCGACATCTGCCGCACAACATCCGCTTCCGGGATATTCGTCTCCTGAACCTGCTCTTCGATCATCAGCTCGGCAATGGTTTTGGACTCTGCTGTACAGATGGTATTCAGTTCATGTAGATGTTTAAACCGCATCAGGCTCGACCCCTCTCTTCAAATCAATCACACGAATGTCCAGCATATGATCCAGCGACCGCAGACGGTTCAACATCTCAGGATTAGGCACACCATCCATCTCCATCGCTGTCAATGCTTCACCATCCCGGGCTTTCCGATCCACTTGCATGTACCCGATGTTCACCCCGGACGAACTGATGGTGGAGGTTACCGAAGCAAGCACCCCTGCTTTGTCCGAATGGCGCAGTACAAGTGTGGGAAACTCTCCGCTAATCTGTACACGAAAATCATTCAAGGCATGCACCGATACACTACCACCGCCAATGGAAGCACCAATTAGTGAGCATTGACGGTCTCCATGCCACAGTTCAATCTTGACTGTATTCGGATGAGGAGCAGGCAGGCCGCTTGTGAAAAACTCTACCTCCATACCCGCTTCCTCTGCATATTGTTCTGCATCCGGTATACGTGGATCATCCGTCACATAATCAAGCAGGCCACCGATCAATGCCAGATCCGTACCATGCCCCTGATACGTATCGGCGAACGAGCCATATAGAGTTAATCGGGCACGTTCAGGCGTGCATCCCAGCCACTGACGAGCAATTCGCCCCAATCTTGCCGCTCCAGCCGTATGTGAACTTGATGGACCTGTCATGGACGGACCAATAATTGAAAAAACGTCTTTAAAACGCATCGCAAACCCTCCATTTATAATCGTCATTTTCATCCAGACGTACACCCATAATGTTCCTTTATTACTGAATGATGACATCAAAAAAGGACAGAAGAAGGCCCTAGGCCCTCTCTCTGTCCTCGATACCTGAGAGTTTCATGATAAGCAGCGCGGCGGATCGATGCATTCCTGTATTCACAGGTGATGTCACCCTGCACACCGTGCTGCTTGACCATATACCCCTTGGGTGGCGCAGTTTCGCGCACTCTCCAGAGTTGCGTCCAACGATGGTACATTTACCTGAGAGATTAACCACTGCGCCGGGTGCGCAGCAGCTTGCTCCTTCGGTGCCCGACAGCTGCCATTTTACTCGACATGCCCAGGTCTCTCCCGCTCGCTATCATTCGCTGTATGGAACCATTCTGATCTTGTACCAGAACGATAATTGAAGTTTTTAATACTTTCTCATTAAGATTAATCGACCGGAAGATCAGTGTCAACAAACTTAACGATTTCTTTCTGAATATTTGCTTTTTTCCATTTTATACACAAAATAAACTGACAAACTGTAAACTTTCATCACATGAATGTGTTAATGCGTTTCTTCTCGAAAGCGTATACATTGTTCAATTTCTATTAGTGAATATCTGTATTTAATACTATCTATGTTATGTTCCACTGAACGGTTCGGGTATTCAGGCAACCATTATTCTGTACTAGAATCGCCGTATTTCTGCCTGTCACCCCACCATCGCCTTGGGCTTCGATGGTTCATCGTAATACCTGCTTCGGGAAGGAAGCATACTCGTCACCCACAATCCCAACGCAGCCAGCAGCATAACCCCGGATACAACTGTATATACCATACGAAGTGACAACTGCTCTGCCACTACGCCTGCAATCAAAATGGAAGCCACCTGCAGCATACTTAACACTAGTCCAAGTACACTGCTCATTCGCCCCATCAGATCGACAGGGATATTATTTTGATAAAAGGTAACCAGGCCCGTATTCGCCAGTGCCGAGCACAGACCGAGCAGAATAAAGGCAACTGCCGCCAGCTCAAACGAGAATGAACGGGAGAACAGAAAATAACCCAGCGCGACAAGAAGTACACCGCCACCCATCATGTGACGGATCGGCAAATGTTTGGCGAACAGCCAAACCAGCATGGAACCTGCCAAATAACCAATCCCGGTGATGCTCATTAATGCTCCGTACTGTGATTCAGGCAGGTTCATCACCTGACGGATAAACACCACTTCCTGAGCATCCAGCGACATGCCGACCACCAGAATAATCTGGAACAGGGCATATATACCGACCACGTAGCCCGACTTTCGGCTGAAGCTCAGTACAGCTCTCCAATCCTGCGCAATCATCCGAGGTGTCAGTCTGCTTCCCGTTCCGATATTCTGTTCTCCAATGCCCAGTTTGGGAAGAAACATTAGAATCAACGCAGAAGCAGCAAAGGAAACCGCATTGGCATAAATGGCTGCCTCCGGAGATAGATAAATCAGCATCACTCCTGCGACTGCCGGGCCGGTAATAAATGCCCCTGAGCTGATCAGGGCTTGTAGGGAATTGAAGCGCTTGCGCCGTTCAGCAGGTACCAACCGGGTAATGTATACCTGAGAGGAAGGGACAAATATAGATGAGGACATGCTGATCAGAAACATCACTGCGTACATCATCCATAGGCTGGACATCAGTGGGAGCGCAGCCACCAACAATGCCCGTAGCATATCAGCACCAATCATCAGCTGTCGCTGATCATAACGATCAATCAGGCTGCCTGACCAAAACTTAGTGCACACCGAAGCAATCGGCGAGATAATCCACAATCCTGCGACTGCCGCTGGAGACTGTGTCATATTCAATACCATCAGGTTAATCGCCACAATATATATGAAATCACCCAGATTGGATATGCCCACTCCGCTAAGCAGCAATCCGGCATGCTTCCAGCCACCAGACTGCCCCTTCGATGCAACTCTCTTTGCACGAATGTTCTTCATAGCGCTACCCACCCAACTAGAAATCACAAATTATAACTCATAGAAAATACTCTCGTTCTGCAGATATGGTCTACAAAATTTGCTGCATATAAGAGGCATTCGCTCTTTCATCCATTCGTACCTGGACTCATTCTCCATCTGAAATGCAAAATAGCCGAACGTAAAGATCAGCATGAATCCTTCCATTAACCGAATATCACGCTTCGTCAGTGGTCCTGTCTGCTCCGTATATCCCGATAGGAAGACATCCCGTTCCTCCCGATTGAAAATCGTAGCCGCACCTCCGGCATCAAAGAGATAGTAGCCATAACCGTATAAACAAAAATCAATCATAGATATGCCCTGATCCGTCACTAGCAGATTGCCGCGGGTGATGTCCCCGTGAATCACTCCCCATGTCTCGGCATTGTGCGGATACGTTTCAAGTTGCCCGTTAATGTTCTCAAACGTCTCCCGAATCAGATTGAAATCTTCAGGAGTAAAGATACCACGTCTAACGCCTTCCTCCAATTGCTCCAGCATGACCAGATTCTCTTTGATCGAGCCATAGGCTGGTCTTACTTCCGTTTGCTCCAAGGCAGGGCTATCACTATCCGTATACATCTCTGCGATGATCGCCTTATCAGCGTGCTGTTCACGGTCATTCGGCTTCTGCCCGCTTTCAGACTTCAGTGAACCCACCTGTGGCTCAGGAGCTCCCGTTGGTCGTCGTCCATATTGGTGCAACGTCTGCAACTGTACGCCCAAATCATGAATCTGCGCTGTTGTCAGACGTTCTCCCTGCTTAATATCCCTGCCCTTAATCCATTCCAGAACAGTACAACAGATCTCTTCTCCTGCTTCGTCCAACCAGACGGTGACCCACTCATCCGATGTATTGCGTACAGGAGTCTGCACCCGCAATGGTCTGGTAGCCCGTAATTCATAAAGAAGATTCATCTCTGCTTCAAGTGCAGGTCGTGTATGCTGGATGCCCGTCATGCTTGCAAAAGCGGCTTTATGTATACGCAATAGGTACTTCTCTCCGGTTGATTCATCAACCACCTGATACGTTAGATTTTCATTATGTCGGATAAAGGAAATTGCAGGCTTCTCTATGGAATAATGCGAGATAATTTCAGTTGCCATGGTGTCATGGGCAATCTTATGGGTAGTTATGATCCACATCTCCTTCTCTTATCAAATTAAAGGTGGTGCTCACAAATATCGTAGCATGATTGTTTTTATGTTGGCAAACTATTCCATATGTAGAATGATGTAAAAAAGCATAACCCCCGAACGACCTCGCCCGAGTGTTATGCTTCCTTCTATCTCTATAAATCTATCTCAATCTCATACTCCATCCAATTTAACAGTTAACCGAAACGTCCCATAATATATTCCTGAGTCAGACGATTGTCCGGGTTGGTGAAAATATGTTCCGTATCCCCGTGCTCAATCATGCTTCCCAGATAAAAGTAAGCCGTATAATCCGAGATGCGTGCCGCCTGCTGCATATTATGGGTAACAATCACGATCCGCAGCTCCTTCTTGAGCTCCGAGATCAACTCCTCCACCTTACCCGTTGATACCGGGTCAAGCGCAGATGCCGGCTCATCGAGCAGCAAAATCTGCGGATCAACCGACAACGCGCGGGCGATGCAGAGCCGCTGCTGTTGTCCACCCGAGAGGGCCAGGGCAGACTCATTCAGTCTGTCCTTCACTTCGTCCCAGAGCGCAGCGCGGCGCAAGCTTTTTTCCACAATTTCATCCAATGCCTTCTTGTTCTTAATACCGCGGTAGCGGGGGCCAAACGCGATATTATTGTAGATAGACTTGTGGAAAGGGTTCGGCTTCTGCCACACCATGCCAATCTTCTGACGAAGCTTGATTACATCTGTGCCCGGCTCATTCAGATCATTGCCATCCATCCAGATATGTCCCTCCGTGCGGGAACCGGCAATCTCGTCGTTCATCCGGTTGAGCGAACGCAGGAACGTAGATTTACCACAGCCGGATGGTCCAATGAGTGCTGTTACACTGGCTTCGGGAAAAGTCAGGCTGATCTGCTTAACGGCCTGAAAATGCCCATAATATATGCTTAACTGTTCCGTACCAAAAGGTATGGCCATGTTGGTTCCTCCTTATTTCGAAGCTGTCATGCGGCGGTAAACCACCCGACCGATCCAGCGTGCACTGAGATTGAACGCCAGTACGAGAAGTACAAGCACGGCTGAAGCGCCAGCTGCTACTTCTTTGGAATCCGGGCCAATGCCTTCACTGTTTACTTTCCAGATGTGCACGGCCAGCGTCTCTGCCGGACGCAATGGATTGATTGGCGATCTTGGACTCGTTGGATTCCAGTCCGTGAAGTCCAGCGGTGGACTACTCATACCCGCTGTGAACATCAGGGCTGCTGCTTCACCGAAGATCCGGCCCGATGCCAGGATCGTACCCGTGATTAAGCTTGGCAATGCCACAGGCAGCAGAATGGAGGTAATAATTTTCCATTTAGACAATCCGAGTGCAAGACCCGCTTCCTTCTGCTCTTTCGGAACGGCCCGGAACGCTTGCTCCGTTGTCCGCACCATGAGTGGAAGATTGAATATAGCCAAGGCCATGGCACCTGATAACAGGGAGAACCCGAGACCAAACGTATTAACAATTAACAAGAGTCCGAACAAACCAATAACGATAGATGGGAACGAGGATAACACTTCGACAACCAGTCGAATAAAGCTTGTGATCCGGCCCGGCTTGGCGTACTCAGCCATATAAATACCGCCGCCCCATCCGAGCGGAATCGTAATAATCAAGGTCAGAACAAGCAGGAATATCGAGTTGAATAATTGCGGTCCAATCCCGCCTCCACCTTTGAGCAGCTGTGGTGCACTGGTCAGGAAGTGCCAGTTAATCTGCCCAATCCCACGTACCAGAATGAAGCCAAGCAAACCGAGCAAGAGAACAACAATGAACAGCGCCAGAACAACGATAATGGATGTGGCAACTTTATCTACCGTTTTAGCCTTCATTTTCATACCCGGTTCCTCCTTTCAAGCAGGCGAACCAGAATGACGAAGACAAAGGTCATCACCAGCAGGACAAGCGCCATACTCCACAGTGCATTATTATGAACAGATCCCATCGTGGTGTTACCCATACTCAGAGTGATTACACTCGTTAACGTTGAAGCCGATTCGAGCAGTGATGTCGGTACATGCGGGGCATTCCCGATGACCATCTGTACGGCCAGAGCTTCACCAAATGCGCGAGCCATACCCAGTACAATCCCTGTCAGCAAAGCTGGAAGAACCGTCGGGATAATGACACGGTAGATTGTTTGCCAGCGTGTTGCCCCCAGCGCGTAGGATGATTCACGCAGACCTTTCGGCAGTGCAGACAATGCATCTGCCATAATGCTTGTTACGGTAGGCAAAATCATAACAGACAGAACCAAACATCCGGCTGCAATCCCGACACCGGCTCCGCCAAACATGCTTCGCAATAAAGGAACGATTACACTAAGACCGATAAACCCGTACACAACGGAAGGGATACCGGACAGCAGCTCAATCGCAGGTTGCAAGATCTTTTTGCCTTTACCTGGTACAATCTCGGTCATGAAGAGCGCTGCACACAAGCTAAGCGGACTTGCAATCAGAGCTGCAAGCAATGTTGTTATGAATGAACCGGTAATGAACGGCAACGCTCCATAGGCAGCAGGTTCCCCCGTCGGATTCCACGTTTTTCCGGTTAAAAATTCGCGAATACTCACGCCATCCTGGAAAAAGGTCGACAAGCCTTTGGACGCTACAAAATAAACGATGGAAAACATGACAACAATCAGGAAAACGACACAAATCGACGTATAGATCCGTCCCGTCCACTCTTCCCAATAATGCTTCTCTCTCAAGGGCCGGCGCGGTTTCAACTTGTTGTTCATTACCGTTCCCCCTTCGGTCTGTTCCATAACAACCATCCTTCTATAGTAGAATTCATAAATATGGGATTATTCCAGAGCAAACCGCGCAAAGAGGCAGGACCTGGGTCCGCCTCTCTCGCTGTATGCGCAAGTTCAAAGATTATTGAGTCACAGTGCCTGCTGCGTCACGTTTTACTTTCATGCCGGCTACTGGAATGTAACCAAGCTCCGTTACGTCGTTTTGTTGAATTTCGTCACTCAGGATGTAGTCGAGGAATGCTTTTGTTGCTGCATCCGGGTCACCTTTAGTGTACATGTGCTCGTAAGCCCATACCGGATAAGTTCCTGCTTCTACGTTCTCAACCGTCGCTTCTACACCTTCGTATTTCAAAACTTGCAGGCTGTCATCCAGGTAGGACAGAGCCAGGTAACCAATAGCGCCCGGCGTTTCAGCTACGAGCTTTTTAACTGTACCAGAGGAATCTTCCTGAATAGAACCTTGGATATCTTCTACTTTCGTTCCCAGTGCAAAGTTCTCGAAGGTTGCACGAGTACCGGAGCTGCTAGGACGGTTTACGATAACGATGGCTTGATCCTTACCGCCAACATCTTTCCAGTTTGTGATTTTACCAGAGAAAATGTCGATCAGTTGTTGCTTCGTCAAATCTTGTACACCTGCATCTTTGTTGCTTACTGGAGCGATGGCTACAACAGCCACTTGGTGATCTTTCAGTTCGCTTACTTTTGCTGCGTCATCGATCTTCTCTTCTGCAAATACGTCAGAGTTACCAATTGTAGCTTGTCCGTCGGATACTTGTGTCAAACCCGTACCACTACCGCCGCCTTGCACTTGTACTGTTACGTTCTTATATTCATCAACTGCCATAAATTTTTGTCCAGCTTGCTCTACCAGAGGTTGCAGTGCTGTTGAACCAACAGCCAGAATGTTACCGCTAAGTTCAGTAGCAGTTTCTCCTGTGGAATTATTGCTTCCCTCTGTACCAGCGTCATTTTTCGATCCGCATGCTGCGAGTACCAGTACGAACGTTAAGGTCATCAAAATGAACGGCAACTTTTTAAACATGTTTTGTTTTCCTCCCCCAAATTAGTGATGGCGATTTGCTTTTATTTTTGTTCACCATCAACTCTTTATTCATTGTAGTTTCGTTATGTCATCTCAAAATCAATGTTTTGTAAACGCAATGTTAAAAATGTTTACTGTGGATTGAAATACATCCGGGACAAATTGCGGCTGAAGTGGCAGCTTCGGGAACGGATGTTGTTTCAATCCGTATTGTGTCCAGTTTTTCGTGAAGATTTTACATATTACTAAAATAAATTTTAAATAAATCACTCTGAGTGGCCGTTCCGGTTACGGATCGTTCTTCCGATCGCTGTTGTCTCCCAACTTCCTTGATCAACAATTTAAATGTTGAAGTTTGGAGACAAAGGCGAACGCTTCGCTTCTTCAGAATCGATTCCGTCCCCTCCACTACGTTCAGTGTTTTATCTACTCAATCTACCCATCAAGAACAAATGATCATTTTGATCTTTTCTTATAGGTAAAATCCTTGCACAGAATACGCTTCGCTTTTACACAATCGTTCCGTTCCCTGCGCTGTGTCAGCGCTGGTTGTGTCTCAGGCATTTTAATCCTCAGACTGGGGGATGGCAAAAAAGAAGGCCAGCACTGTAGAAGGCTGGCCATTGTGTACATGCATGCATAATGAAGAAAGAGAATTTGTTTCTTCTATAGAAGAAACAAAAAACTGCCTCATAGCTAGTAGGAGCACCAGCGTGTGAGAGCAGCTTTTTACAATATATTGGATCATTTGATGATTGTTAATGTAAAATGCAATTTTACTAACCCAAAATCCATAGCCATAACGCTAATCCGGCCAAGGTGATTAATAGTGTGGGAATGGTTAAGATGATGCCTGCCTTGAAATAATATCCCCATGTAATCTTTACACCTTTGCGGGACAGCACATGCAGCCACAGTAATGTGGCAAGTGAACCGATTGGCGTCATTTTGGGACCCAGATCGGAACCAATCACATTGGCATAGATCAGTGCCTCACGCACAATACCTTCGGAATGTGCACCCTGAATCGCCAATGCGTTAATTAACACGGTGGGCAGATTGTTCATTACAGATGACAATATCGCTGCGATCATGCCCATCCCCACTGAGGCAGCCAGCAGACCATGGTCTGCGATGGCATCAAGCCAGCGGCTCAGGTGATCGGTTAAGCCGGCATTACGCAGCCCATACACCACGATGTACATGCCCACCGAGAACACCACAATGGACCATGGGGCTTCCTTGATCACGCGTTTCAGGTCCACAGCTTCGCTCTTTCTTGCCAATATAGCGAACAAAAGAGCTACGGCACCGACGATAACCGATACGGGAATCGGCAAAAACTCACTGGAGGCATAGGCCACGAGCAGCAGCACCAGCATGAACCAAGCGATGCGGAACATTCGCGGGTCACGAATGGCTTCCCGTGGATCACGTGCGGCAGAGATATCGTAGCGAAGCGGGATGCTTTTGCGATAAAACAAGAACAACATCCCCGTACTCGCCACGATGGAAAAGAGATTAGGCACAATCATCCGCACTGCATATTCCACAAATGTAATACCGAAATAATCCGCAGATACGATATTCACCAAGTTGCTAACGACTAGCGGCAACGACGTTGTATCCGCGATAAATCCACTAGCCATAACAAAGGCAAGCACCATCCGCTCATCGAACTTCAATGCACGTACCATTGCAAGCACAATTGGAGTAAGAATGAGCGCTGCACCATCATTGGCGAAGAGAGCCGACACCGCCGCCCCGAGCAAAATGGAATAGATAAACAGCCTGCGTCCATTTCCTCCCGCCAATCTTGCCATATGAAGTGCGGCCCATTCGAAGAAACCTGTCTCATCGAGAATTAATGAAATCATAATAATGCCTACAAAAGCAAGCGTTGCATTCCATACAATGGATGCCACGTCAGAGGCATCGTTCAGACTGACGACACCACACATCAATGCCAGCAAAGCCCCACCCATGGCGGACCAGCCAATACCCAATCCGCGCGGTTGCCAGATAACCAATGTGATGGTCAGGACAAAAATTAGAATTGCTACATATGTCATAAAGCCTCCTGCGCCGTTATATTCATCATGTTTTGGAGCATGATATGAGAATGGCCTGCCAGATATGATTACACCGCAATTCTTGCGGATATACCAGACGCTATAGTTATACAGGGCTGCAGGAGAAATGTCTATCTTTATTTCCTTCTAATTTCTATAGAACGTTCCGTACAAGATATCGTCTAATGGTTAGGACTTGTCCCCATCCTTCGGTGTGTCCTCTACCATTTTGAACATACCTAACAATCCTTGTAATTGCTCTGCCATACTGTTCAGATGTGCTGAAGACGAAGCGATCTCCTCCACAGATGCCAGCTGTTCCTGAGAAGATGCCGAGACGGATTCCGTATTCGCAGCAGATTCTTGGGTCACAATCGAAATATCGTTCATTGCTTTGGCAACGTGGGAAGCACCACTCTCCAATTGCTTCGTTGTTTCGGACAAATCATCCAGCGTATGAACAGCATCCTCTACAGCCTCCCGAATCTGTGCAAAGGATTGTCCAGACGTATTCACGGCCTGAATTCCGTCTCCAACCCTAGTCTGAGCTGCATTCATAGCGTTCAGGGCAGCATCCATATCCTGACGGATATTATGAACGAGTTCACCGATCTGCGCAGCCGAGCTTCCCGATTCCTCTGCAAGCTTCCGCACCTCACCCGCTACGACTGCGAAGCCACGGCCAGCATCACCCGCTCTTGCCGCTTCAATGGAAGCGTTCAGAGCCAGCAGATTGGTCTGTTTCGAGATTGTGGCAATCACATCTACCATGCTGCCAATTTCAACGGACCGTGCATTCAGTGACTGAACCACTGTCGCCAGCTGTTCCACCGTCTCCTGAATGCTATTCATCTGCTCTACTGCCTGACCTGCAGCCTCATTACCTGAATAGGCCGCTCCGGATGTATGCCGCATATTCGTTGTAATGGATTGTACACGCTCAGACATCATGCGAACATCTTCGGCGATTTGCCTCATTTGTCCTGATCCATCGGTTACACTCTTCACTTGCTGCTCGGCACCCTCGGCAAGTTCCTGAATTGCCATCGTTGAATGCTCAATAGCTTTGGTTGTTTGATCGGCACTAGCGGACAATTCCTGCGAGGAGGCAGATACCTGCTCTGTCGTTTCCTGCACACCCAGAATCATCATGCGCAGATTGTCGACCATCCGTTCAAAGTACTTCGCCAGATCGCCTACCTCATCTTTGCGTCCTGTGTCCAATTTCACCGTCAGGTCGCCTTTACTTACAGCTCTGGCAGATTCCTGCAGACGTTTAATCGGACGCAACATGGAACGTGTAAACCAGATAATAAATATCAGAGTAAGTAATGTGGCAGCCAGGATAACGATGAGTGTAGCCATCCGAATGTCTTTACTTGCATTGGATACTTCACTTTTGAACATTGTGCCGCCAATCTTCCACCCGGTTTCTTCATTAGTAGAGAAAATCATGGTTTTGGGATCATCATTATAGATATAGCTGAACTCGCCTTCCTTGTTTTCATACATTGGATCCAGCGCTGTAGTTTGTTCTTGTGTACCAGCTTCCACGACTGGAGATACAATATAATTTTTCTCCGCATCCATGATGATGACATACCCTTCCTTGCCAACCTTAATGGATGCCTGTTCTCGCAACTTTGTTAAATCCATGGAGAGACCTACGACACCCGATTGATCATCAAGCGTTTTGGAGACAAAGACAACAGCAATACCGTCCGTATTCTTCGACACAGGTGAAACTACTGGAGTACCTGGCTTCTCCATTGCGAGCTTGTACCATTCTCGTTCCCGGGGATCATAAGCGGACCCTTGTGAACTGCCCGCAGATTCCTTCCCACGGACCATGACTCCCTCTTTGGTTCCCACAAAGATATTTAAAGCATCCGGATGCAATCCAAGATACTGTTTCAATTTCAGCTCAAGCTCAGGGCTTTCATTTTGCCCTTTAATCATGTCAGTCACAATCAGACTGGCAAAATAATTGATATCATGAATCTTCGCATCCACATGTGTCCCAATGATTGAATTCGTTGTGTCTACACTTTGTTTGGCACTGTCCATCAGTTGGTCTTCCACCGTATGATCAGCGATAATCAGCGTAACGATCCCAATGGCTAGACTCGGCAAGAGCAGAACCGCCAGGAAGGATACCAATAATTTGTTCCTTATGCTCCAGACGAAGCCTTTTTTCTTTTTGTTTTTCTTTTTTGGTTTATTATCTTTTGGCTTGGCTGACTTGCTTGCTGCCTTTTCTTGCTCATTCCCCCGAATGTTCCCCATTTTGCTTCTCCCCCTCCAAATATAAATCTGCCCTTTTTCTTTTTTTATGTAGGACCTCTCTAATGTAAAGGCCTATCCTATATATCGGTTGGATGAGCGTATTTATAAATTTACATAGCATGTTAAACAAGCCACTCCGATTATGCGAAGTGACTTGTTGGTACATCCATATTTTATTCCATTCACGCAGAGGTTTTTCCGTAGGGACCTTGTGGCGGATATGCGGTTGGCTTACCAAAATAATATCCTTGTGCCAAATCAATACCCACGGATCGACAGAAATCAAATTCCTCGATTCGTTCAATGCCTTCGGCCAGTACTCGCCCGCCAAATCGACGCGACATCTCGACAATATCGATAATTTGCTGCTGCTTGTTCAAATCATGATCACAACGATCAATGAGACTCCGATCTATTTTGACAAAATCCGGCTCCAGTCGATTCATGACTTCAATCGTCGAGAATCCGGCCCCCACATCATCCAAGGCAACTGACATACCATGAGAACGATACACCTCAAAAATATGCTGCAAGATGGACATATGCTGAATCTGTTCCGTTTCCACCACTTCAAACACAAAATCCTTAGGGTCTAGCGAAAGACGTTCAATCGCTTCAAATGTGTGCGTCAGGCAATATTCGGGGTTATAGATGGAGGAAGGCAGAAAATTCACAAAACGTTTGACCCCATGCGGTAAAAGAACAGCACTCGTCTCAATGGCAGCAATACGTGCTGTCCGATCCAGAAAAGAATGCAATCCGGTATCCCGTGCAACTTCAAATAATTCATATGCACTGAAGGGTCTACCCTGTTCAGCAGGACGAAGTAAAAATTCAAATCCGATAATCTGCTCCGATGCATCTACGATCGGCTGCATATGACTGCTGAATTGGTGCTCCAGGATAACGGAAACCAGATCCGCATGGTTGAGGCGCGCTTCCTGCATGGAGAGACTGATCCAGCTATCCGCATCTGCCTGACCATACAGTGGAGCGACCTGAACCGTTAACTTATCCGGCAGGGTCGATTCAATCTTCCGAATATCCTCAATACATTGCTGTGCAGATTCAAGATTCAAAAAATGCATCCAGACGAGTTCATCCGAATGTTCGACATGTCTTCCCTGCATATGCAGTGCTTCCAGCAAAGCGGGGGAGATGGGACGCATATACAGGGTACCTTGATCCTCTATAGGATGAATTGGACTGCAGCCACTGCAATTCATGTAGAACCCCCTTGCCAGTTTGTGATTCTATCTCATTAATGTTTACTGGTATATACCCAAAGTTTGTAAATATTATAGCATGGGTATTGAAATTTATCTCTACTGTTTTGATGACTTCAACTATGACGGTTACTGATACAATAACGTATCAGCATAGCATGAAAAAGACCGACAGTCTGATGACTGTCGGTCTTCATTTACCGCTAATTAATCTTAAGAAGCGGGAATTACGATTTTCTGTCCAACTTTAAGATTGTGCACATTTGTAATTTTGTTTGCGGAAACCAGCTTGCGCCAGTCCACACCATATTTCAAGCCGATGCGGTAAAGGTTATCTCCTTTTTTCACTACATATACCACTTTGCCGCCTGTTGGTTTCTCAGGTTGTGGCTTGGTTGTAGGTTTAGTTGGAGTTGGGTCTGGCTTCGTAGGCGTTGGAGCAGGTTCCACACCTGTTTCTGGAGTCGTTGTTGCTTCTCCTGTCAATTTCAAGCCATACTCAGCAAAACCGTCTTTGTTTGTCCCAATGAAGGACATCGCCGGGTTCGCTTCAACCAATGCTTTGGCATCTGGGGAAGACGCGAACACCACTTCAAGATCGTTAAGTGCAGCTGCTGTTACACCTGCAGAAGGCTTAATTGGCGCAAGCGACCAGTTGCCATCTGCTGCCGGGTTAATCGTTTTGTTCTCACGGATGTAATCAATGATCACTTGACGGTTCTCATCCGGTGCAGCCAAGACGATCCGTTTACCGTCCGGGTTAGCCAGTTTGGATGAAGAAGCACGATAGTTATTCGTTGCCACGATGAATTTTTGTGCTGGATCAACCGGTTTACCATTGAAGCTCAGGTCTTTAATCCGGTTAGCGGATGCATTTACAATCGTTGCTTTGCTATCGTATTTCGCTGGTTGAGTTACATCGATTTGGTACGTAACACCATCGATAACGTCGAAGTTATACGTTGGGAAGTCCATATTGACCAACTGTTGCTTTCCACCTTTTGCCGGATCGATCTGGTTAAATTGGCCAGCAGACCATTCCAACCATTCTTTCAGCTCAGCGCCATTAACCAACACGGCATGTACCGTATTTGGATACACGTACAAGTCAGCTACGTTTTTGATCGCAATGGTGCCTTTAGGGATATTCGTGTAATACGAAGCACCTGAACGTCCGCCTGCTTTGAACGGAGCTCCTGCAGACAAGACTGGAATATCTTCATATTCTGTTCCTTGCATATGTTTTTCAACATACCATTTCTGTGCATTGGTTACGATCTGAATGGATGGATCATCCTGAACCAGTGCAAAGAAGCTGTTGATTGGAGCTGTCGTTTCGCCGACTGGGCCACGCACATACTCAAGCGTACCTTCATGTTCGTCATGAACAGCATCAACGATCTCTTGATCAGCATCTACCAGAGCTTTTTTGTTGGCTGTGTCATAGATTGGGCGTGCCTCCACTTTGGAGTCTGCCACTTTCCATTTGCCGTCTACCAGTTCCAGATCCAGATCGATAATTCCAAGGTGGTCACCCCAGAAACCTGGCTCTACAGCAGGAACGCCATTGATTGTACCTTTTTCAAGGTCTACACCTTTTTTACCGGCAAAATCAGCGCTCGGGAATACTTTGTGGGCATGTCCGAACAGAATGGCATTAATGCCTTCAACCTGGCTCAGATACAATACCGAGTTTTCCATCAGATCCGTTTGCGGAATATCTTCAAAACCGGAGTGAGGAATAGCCACAATAATGTCGGCACCTTCAGCTTTCATTTTAGGAATAAATTTTTTCGCAGTAGCGATAATGTCTTTGGCAATGACTTTGCCTTCCAGATTAGCGCTGTCCCACTGCATAACTTGTGGTGGTACAAATCCGATAACACCCACCTTGATGGTGTGCTCTTTGCCGCTCTCGTCGGTCACTTTTTTGTCTAGAATTTTATACGGGGTAAAATAGTTCTTGTCATTCGTCTCATCGTCGTCACCGTCATCTACATATACGTTGGCATTGATGTAAGGGAAGTTTGCACCTTCCAGCGTCATGTCAAGGAAATCCAAACCATAGTTAAACTCATGGTTACCGATGTTTCCTGCATCATAATCGAGCAGGTTCATCGCTTTATATACAGGGTGAGTCTCACCCTTTTTGAGTGGATCAATCTTCGCTACATAATCCCCGAGCGGGTTACCCTGGATCAGGTCACCGTTGTCGAACAGCAAGCTGTTCTTCGCTTCGTCACGGGCTTTTTTGATCAGCGTAGCTGTCTTCGCCAGACCATACTGGTCTGTCTCTTTGTCGGAATAGTAGTCATAGTTAATCAGGTTGTCGTGAATGTCCGTTGTTTCCATGATCCGCAATTTAACCTTGGTAGCGTCCGCAGCCGATACAGGTACCGGAAATACCGCAAGCACGTTTAATGCAACCAAAGCGGCAGTCAGGCTTGATAATACTTTTTTACTCTTTCTCAAAATAACCCCTCCCGGTTATGTACATTGAATCATGCATTAGTGAGCAAACGAATAAGCGCAGAAATGCGAAAGATCTCATGGGTTGTGCGTACTGATTTTCTGATCCTATAGTTCAGAATTCCAGGTTAGTTTATCTCACATGAACATCTATTCATATCTGTGCGTATCGTTTACATTCCAAATCATAACGCAATGTTCGGCCATTGAAAAGCATTATTTTTTACGTTATCCGCACATACCTGCCCCAGTTTACAATAACATGCGTGATTTCGACATATTTTGCATGTTTTTGGATGAAAATAGTTTACTTACGCTGTTAAAAACGTATATTACATGTGTCTTACATCTATATCCATATTAGCTGAATCGATTCATATTCAAAAAACCGTGAAGCCATCTGGCGTTCACGGTTAGCTATATCTTTTCCAAATCGTTGGCATGGCCTTCGACTCAGAAAAGGTGATTTTCAATATCAAATTACTGCTCCCACACCTGATGCTCATGATCCTTGCCAGTGTATTCAATCCGATTCGGGGTAATGTCCAGAATGACATAATTGGGATCGTTTGGGCCGTCAAACCAAGCTTTTAGTTCATCATTCCATACCTGTTCCCGCAAACCTTCATTTTTCGTCACTTCGCATGTTCCTTCAATCTCGACCACTTCCTTGGAGCCTCCCGCTTCATAACCTAGCAAAAGGCTGACGTTCGGATTATTCTCCAACTCCTCTACCTTGTGTGTACGGCGGTTGGTCGCTAGATGAATGTTCATTCCATCGTTGAAAAGCGCCATATAGCGGGATTTCGGTTTACCGTTCTCCACCGTGGAGAAACTGCAAAAAGGGTTGTTTTCCAATGCTTTTACAATGTTTTGTTCCAATTCAGTCTGGTTCATGGGACATGCTCCTTTCGATTTGGGGGAATATTTGAAGAACGTTGTAGTCGACCGTTACGGGTACGGATCGTTCTTTCGATCGCTGTTGTCTCGCAGACGATTTACACTGACACTACGAAGACAGAACAACCTTCCAATCGCTGTTATCCCCAGATTTTTTTGATTCCCTTTTCTCAAGGGAAAATCCGGTGATAAAGGCGAACGCTTTGCTTTTTCAGGTTTCTTCTGTCCTCTCCGTTATCGTGTAAATGTTTAATTCAACGGATATATAAGTGAAAATCTAGGATGCAAGCGAACGCTTCGCTTCTTCAGAATCGATTCCGTCCCCTTCACTACTTCCATTGTTCTTCAACATTAGGGTAGATAAGCTAAAATCTCAAAGATAAGCATACTTGATTGCCTATCTCTGATCTCTTCGCTTATATCACATTGTTGTATATAAGCCTGTACTTATAGTGTACCCACCTCATCTATGGTGAATCCATGAACTCGTTCGTAAACGTGACAGTTTTAATTCAAATCTCCAAGATAAATGCGTGATGAATTCTTATTCTGCAACAACTCACCAATTGTTTTTGGATATAAACGAACCTTGGACAGCTCATCGAGAGGAATCCATTCTACGGCTACCTGATGGTCGTCTGGGCTGGAGCCTTCAAAGATCGTAGCTTGCGAATCAATTAATTTACATTCAAAATAAAATTCAACCTGGTGGACATCGGCATCCCACTCGGCAAATTCATGGTTTTTTCCGATATACTCCCGGATATGCAGCAGTTCTCCCACAGTCACCGCCTGTCCAATCTCCTCCAGACATTCACGGGCAACGGCATCCTTGAGTTCTTCGCCTTTCTCCTGTCCTCCGCCAGGGAAAACATAAGCGTCCCCATATTGATCCTCCAACCGGATCACCAGCAAACGTCCATCCTGTACAATAACAGCCTTCGCCGAATTACGTATCGGTTTCATGCTCTACTTTCACTCCTTACAAACTCGTATAGTTCGACCTCTGGCCCTCGGATACTATAGCATTCATCTAGCATCTCCAGGTGCAGACAGGGTAACTCCCTCAAATTCAAGCAACGTACGTATCTCTTGAGCAAATGCAAGGGCATGAGCTCCGTCGCCGTGGATGCAAATGGTCTCTGCCTTTATGGATACAGGTGTACCTTCCGTCGACACAACGATTCCCTCTTTCACCATGCGCAGCACTTGAGCAAGAGCTTGTTCGGTCTGCTGAATGACAGCCCCGGGCTGACTGCGCGGTGTTAGAGTCCCATCCGGTCCGTAGGTTCGATCTGCAAAAACTTCACTGACACTGCGCAGTCCAATGCGATCTGCTGCCTGTATCAGCGCACTGCCGGCCAGGCCATAGAGATACAGTTCCGGTTGTACTCTATAGATCGCCTCGGCGATTCCCTCAGCGAGACGATCATCTTCAGCAGCCATGTTATACAAGGCTCCATGAGGTTTCACATGATGCATACGCCCCCCGTATGAACGGACAAAAGCATCCAGCGCACCAATCTGATACACAACCATGTCATAGGCTTCCCGTGGTGTAATATCCATACGTCTTCTGCCAAAACCCTGCAAATCCGGCAGACCGGGATGGGCGCCGATGGCAACCTGATGCTCTAATGCTTGCTGTACGGTTTGCCGCATCGTTGCCGGGTCACCCGCATGAAATCCACAAGCGATGTTGGCTGAAGTGATTAGCGGCAGAATCGACTCATCCGACGTCATCCGGTACACCCCGTAACTTTCGCCAAGGTCACAGTTGATATCCACCGTGTTCATTAATGGTCCCCCATTTCTGCCAATCTCCTGCGAATCAGCTGATCGGTTAGCCGCCACTCCAACTCCTGCTCCAGGAATAGCTGCTGTGCTTCTTCATATGTAATCCGATCAAAAGCAACCCGTGCCCCCGGCCTAGCCTGAGCCAGTATCGGCAAATCTACTCGGGCTACCTGTGCGATCACAGGATAGCCCCCGATCGTCTGATGATCCGCCATCAATATGATGGGCTGACCATCTGCTGGCACCTGAACTGTGCCATAGGTGACGGCTTCGGACAGCCGATCCATCGGTTGAACGAGTTCTAGCTTTGCACCCTCCAATCGATAACCCATCCGATCCGATTGAGGAGAGATCACATATCGTTCTTTATGGAATCGTTCCAGACTATCTTCATTAAACGCTGCACTGTCTTTGCCCGGCATGACACGAATAACAGGTTCAGCATGGTAGGCGGGCCATTCCCTGCTGGACAAATACCAGGCAGGTGCATGCATCCGCCAGTTATTCTTTTCAGCTTCTACAATCAATCCATGCAACGCCGCTTGCGCTTCACGAGAAGCTTCCCCCACAGACAACCTGTCTCCCACCTTCAAGGCACGTCCTTTAAACCCACCAAAACCTGTCTTGAGATCCGTGCTGCGACTGCCCATGATCTCAGGTACCACGATTCCACCAGCAATCGCCATATAAGACCGCAAACCGGAACGGCATCGTCCAAATTTCAGCACACTTCCAGCAAGCAACACGACCGGACACCATAGTGGAACAGACAGACCATCCACAGTTGCTGTCAGATCCGCACCACATAAAGAGATCAGCCGATTTTCATGGAATCGAAGCTCCGGTCCCGTCATCGTCATCTCCAGCACAGCTGCATCGCGGGAATTCCCAACCAATGCATTGGCTGCTATGGCCGCAAAGGTATCCATAACCCCGCCCGGATGAATTCCATACCGGCGAAATCCCATTCTCCCTTCGTCCTGAACGGTGGATAACAAACCTGGGCGAATGACTTCAATACTCATCGTTCGCCCTCCTTTTGTTCCAGATACTCCTGAAGTGAAATCGATGCAAAACGAACCCGATCCCCTGCTGCCAGAAGGCTTGGTAGATTTTCCATCGGACGAAATAGCGCCAGCGGTGTGCGGCCGATACATTGCCATCCGCCGGGAGTCGTCACCGGATAAACTCCCGTTTGTTTGCCACCAATGCCCACCGTTCCCGCCTCAACTCGAAGCCGAGGTGTAGGTCGTCTGGGCGTGGCGATCTTCTCCGATAATCCGCCCAGATAAGGAAAACCCGGCGCGAATCCGATCATGTGAACCAGGTAATCTCCGGATGTATGAATAGCTATGACCTCATCTGGCGTAAGCCCATGTTCAGTAGCGACATATTCCAGATCAGGACCCAATTCACCACCATAACATACGGGAATAATGATCGTTCTGGGTTCAGCCAGCGTTGCCACTTGCATCTTGTTCAACTCATGAAGCAGCCTTCCGCATACCTCGTGGTACGGGGAAATCAACGGATCATAGAATAGCGTTACCGATGCAAACGAAGGTAACCACTCCAAGATGCCCGGTAGTTGGCTCTTTTCCAGCAAAGTACATACCGACATCACCCTCCGGTGCACCGCTTCGGATATCGCGTCCCCACAACGGATCATAACCCCTGTTTCGCCCAAAGGAGACAGCACATCCTCAGTCCATGAATACGACAGTTCAGTCATGCTATCACCCTCCTTGTCCACAAGTTTATATTCCCATGATCATTTTTTCTCCAAAGCCTGCAAAATAAGTGAACGAACAGCGGGAAGGGGCTCTGCTTCTTCTGTCCGTATGGCAAGATAGAGCGTCTGCAGAAAAACGCGCACATTCAAGCTCATCTGGCTGATATCCAGAAGCGATTTCCCCTCCTTCTTATCGTTTGGATTCAGTGAATCGATCCAAGACGAAATATCGTTTTGCTCCAGCAGATTGCGACCAAGGATGGTGACCACTGCATGAGCAATCCTCTGATCCTCATCATGCATGTAGACTACACTTGATTCGGTAATTTTCACAGTGAGCGCATGCAAAAGCTCCCGCAAGGCGGCACGCTCCATATAAGGCGACTGTGCAAGATCTTCAACCGCATCTGCCGCGTGTGCCGGGGCGTGCGCCCAGCCCTTATCATCGACATAGCCGCGAACATCTTTTTCACACTCCAGATACGTGGTCAACCGATGATAAATAACCTCTATATCTTCCTTTTTCAGAAAGGGCCGCTGACGATCTACACTCAGAATGGGAGGCAGGAGCAGCACAGAGAAGGTTCGGGTAAACACACTGTCCGTGCCTTGTTCTCCAATACCATGAAAAAGATGCTGATCATCCAGAGCTATATGTAACAGCTGACTGAGCTGTTCTTCCGAAAATACACCCTGTCCAATCCAGGTTGCAAACGTAACATAGATTAATTCATCCCGCAGAATCGGGTCTGGACTGCCGATATGCTGCATCATATGCAGAGCCAATTCGTAAGGATGTTCCACTTCATGGGCGGATAGGTTAGCCGACTGAATCTGCCGCAATTTCTGTTTTAATGCCAGAGCATCCATCGATCACAACTCCTTGGAGGATTCCAGATGTGCACTGCAATTGTATAGCTCGCATTGCCAGGACTCCGCTTCCCGAGAAATCCGGGTGATCGACGTGTTGGACAGCTTTGCGCTCACATCAAGTTCAGGCACCAGACCTCTCAGTGTATTTCGGAGAATAGCGCCATGGCTGACAACGATCACTTTTCCATTGGGATGCTGCCGTACAATATCTTCTAGCGCGGCGCTGCCTCGAATTGTACCTGCATCCGCAAGCTCCCGGCCCAAATCGAGATCACTCCAACCCGTTCCCCATTTGGCTATACGTTCAGCTTCGGTCGTACCCTCCACCTGCCCACCGCCCATTTCACGCAATCTGGGGTCCAAATGAATCTCCTGTATTCCCAAACGGTCGCCAATGATGCGGGCCGTCTCGCTTGCACGCTCCAGGTCACTTGCATAGATGGCATCCCACGTTTCCTCACTCAGTCTCGCAGCAAGCAATAGCGCCTGTTCTCTTCCTTCCTGATCCAGTGGATTATCCGTCTGTCCCTGTGAACGTTTTTCCTTATTCCATGCCGTGCTTCCATGGCGAATCAATGCGATCTGTGTCATTGCTGTTCCTCACCTTTACCTTTTTCTATGCGCAATTCATCATCTGTAAAATGTTTTCGCGCCTTCGGCTTGGCAAATTTGCCACCATTATATTGATCCGAACCATTTCTCGGAATAGAAAGACTGTTCCATGCGGTTTCTTTGAGCATTTTGGCTGCATAGATAATCTGCCCCACATGATAGGGGTAATGCGCCAATTGCCGGATAATTGCTTCCATGACGGTATGTCCTTCATTGCGAATATATATAATATGAGACAGTTGCTCCGGTGTAAAAGAACAAATGGCTCCAAGCAGACAGTTCCAGCCTTCCTCCCATTTGGCGAGCAGCTCTTCCCGAGTCGAAATATCATTCACAAATTCCGCATCACGTTCACGCCATGGCTTTTCTCCATCGGTTGTCAGTACATCCGTCCAACGGGACAGCATATTGCCCCATAGATGCTTCACAATAACTGCAATACTGTTGGCATCTTCATTCCAGGATTGAAATAGTTGCTCAGATTCCAGTTGCTCCATGGCCTTTTCCCCAAGCTGCTTGTAATACAAAAATTGCTTCTCGGCTGTATCCAGAAATACCTGATTCATATCCACACGTTCACAACCCTTCACAAAAAGTGTTTATTCAGGAAAAGAAAAGGTCCCGTCCTCATTCGGTTCAAAGGAAATGACTTTCCGTACAGCATCCAAATTAAGTTCACCATAAATATGTGGAAATAGTTCATTCAACTCATACAGGTCCTCATACACCAGTTCCGGCTTCAAGGCCCTCTCATCAATACCAATCAATAATAAATCCGTACGTCCTTGATAAAATTGAGCCGCTACCCATGGAATCTGTTCTTTAGTGGAACAATGAATGAAACCGTCCGTCTCCAGGCTATCCGGTGCATACACGCTCTGCTTGGATACCTGCTCCCATACCGCTTGGGAAATAATACTGTAGATCATTGTTCCGCCTCCTTCAATTTCTTCTATGTATCCTGTACGTCATTGGAAGTATTATAGATCATCCCGGATACGGGAGTACAATTTTTGATCGGTAAACACACCTTTGATCTTCAACTGTTTACGCAGCAAACCTTCATACGACATGCCCAGCTTCTCCATCACTCGTGCAGAGCCGATGTTGCCTGCATTGCATGTCCCCTCCAGCCGATTGCAGTCCAATTCCTGAAAAGAATATTTAACAATCGGCTGCATCGCTTCTGCTGCGAGGCCTTTGCCCCAGCAACTGCTGGCAATCGCGTACCCCAGTTCAGCACTTTGCATGGATTCATTCAGATGAAAAATGCCACCTCGCCCGATCAGCTTCCCCGTTTCCTTCAGAATAAAGGCCCATATATAGACCGTTTTCTCCTCATAATTATCTAACACTCTTTGAATATATTGAACGGATTCATCCAACGTCTCATGACAGTTCCACAAACTTTGCTGACTCACTTTCGGATCGGAGGCAAACCTAAAATAATCATCGAGGTCGTTGAGCGTAAGACGTCTCAGTACCAACCGATCTGTCTCAAATTCGGGTGATTCCGTAAAAAGCTTCTCTACATTCACTTAAGTCCCTCCCCATTATCAAGCCTTCTTATTTCTCAGGAAATAACGATCCATCCCATACACACACAGAATGCCAACAGCATACCTCAGCAGATCCATCACCAGAAATCCACGTCCCAAAATAAGCGCACCCAGCACCGTGGAACGCACTTCGTTCAACCAAGATATCTGAATCATTTGCGAACATTCAACGGCCCAGCTAAAAATCAGGCTCACGATCAGCGCCAACTCCCTGCTGCGCTTAATCCAAACCATGCGTACCCCAAAATAAATCATCGCTGCCCACAAGGCATCACCGAAATGCTCACGTACAAAATCCGGTAAAAGTTCACCATAGTGTCTGGATGCCAACCCTGCCGCCATGGTTATGATCACAGCGATGAAATAAATCAGCCTCTCTTTGAAAAATGCCTTCATCATCGATCAAATGCCTTCATCAAGCACTTGTAAAATAAATTCCGTTTTGGCAGCGGTATACGCTTCCCTGTCGTCCTTATTCTCATCAGCAAGTTTAGCTTTCAAGGCTGCGTAAGCCTCTACCAGATCCGGCCGCTGTCTCAGCACATCCCGAAACTGGATTTGGCGATCCCAACGTTCTTCGCCTGGGCGCATCAGATGAAGATGTACAGCCCTCTTGCCATCTTTCACTCTGACCCAGAAACGTCTATATTCCCGACCATCCAGTTCAGGTGGAACGTAGTTCCAGGCGACCGGATTCAGCTGATCGGCAATCAAGTCCATGTCCTCCCATGACTGCACCTCTCCCATCAAATCAATAATGGGCTTTGCGGGCAATCCCGGAATGGACGTGCTTCCGATATGTTCAAACTTATGAATATTGAGCTGCTTTAATAATACTCTGAGCTGGCGAATCTCTTCCTGAGCCTGTAGGTTCCACATGGGGTTAGCCTCAACAATCTCTACCGATTCTGTCGCCCACGCAGGCCAATTTTCCGGTTGCAGATGATCTGTCATTCGGATGCTTCCTCCTTTGCAGGATTTAATTTCAATCGGTATTGTTCCAGGTACTTGAGATGGGCTCGTTTCTTCGTGTCCTCCACTGTGGCAATCATCCCAAGTGTCAGTATCGAAAGTAGGGTCAGAAGAAGATACTTCATGTAAGCCAACCCACTGAGATTGGTATCTGAGCTTATAATTGAAGAATTCAGTTTTCATCACATCCAATTTTTTATACTTAAAAGGGGCGTATATCTACGCCCCATCTGTTTCTGTTCACGATGATGAATTTACCTCAATTGATATATTTCATTCGTTGAAACTTTATTTTACCGTCACCGGTATAGTAACTTTTTTATTGCCCCATTTGGCGGTAATGGATGTTTTGCCCTTACCCACGGCCACAATCTTACCACCTGTTACTGTGGCTACACTTGGTTTGGTGCTGCTCCACACGGCACTGCTCGTTACAATCGTGGTTTTGCCTGTATCATACTGTGCAATCACACTCAGTGTTGTACTTGCTTGTGGCGATAAAATGAGTGTTTTCTGGCCTGTGATCAGCTTTTTGAGCAAAGGAACAACGGTAACCTCTGCCTTTATTGTCTGATTTTGATAAGTTCCTGTCAAGGTGGCTTGTCCTTCTGTCAGTGTTTTGACTGTACCATTTTTGACAATGGCTACATTATTGTTGGAAGAGGTCCACGTTACCTGTTTCGAAAGATTAATCGTTTTCCCATTGGCATATGTACCGATGACCTTCAACGCTTTCGATTTCTTAATATTCAGCTGCATGACAGCAGGAGTCACTTCGACTTTGGTAATCTCGTCCGTAATCGCTACGGGAACTTTAACCGTCTCCGAGCCATATTTGCCTTGTAACAGCACTCTACCAGGCGTGATTCCTTTGATTTTACCACTCTCCAGCACCGCGGAAGCACTCGATACCGTCCATACGATCTCGGATGTGACGTCTTCTTCCTTGCCGTTTGCACGCACAATGCTTACTTTAGGCAGCGTACTTTCACTACCTTTGACAAAATTATAGGAACTTGGCGAAGCTTTGATGCTTTTAATTTTATCCTGAACCTTAACAAGCAATTGCGCTTTGGCGCCATCTACCTGTGCGTATATCGTCGCTTCTCCCGCTGCCACAGCCTTCACTTTGCCTTTAATAATGGTGGCAACAGCTTCGTTACTCGTGGACCATGTGACGCCTCCAGTAACATCCTGCTTATTATCAAACCCTTCAATAACCGCCATTACCTGAAGCGTAGTTGTCTGGGATACACTCATCTGTTGCGGACTACTGTTGGTAATCTCGATAGATGTCACGTCACCCGTGGCTGCTAGGGCAAACGAAGGAGCCAGTAATACCAATACTAAAATAAAGGCCAAGCTGCCTCGTATTGCTAATTTCATTCCATTCATTGCAATCTTCATCTCCTGTAATCCAATATTTTACTTCTATTATATTATATCGGAAACTCATTACATAAAAGTGAATATCCCAAATAAGTAGAGGCATTCTTCAAGTCACTAGGAAGTGACTGAAAAATGCCTCCTTATTTAAAAGAAGAACGGGATTGTAACAGGTTGCAATCCTATATTAATTAAACTATTCATTTACACAGAAACGGAGAGGACAGAAAAAACCTGGAAAAGCGAAGCGTTCGCCTTTATCACCGGATTTTCCCCTTGAGAAAAGGAAATTTTAAAAATCTGGGGATAACAGCGATTGGAAGGTTATTCTGTCATCGGAGTGTTCAGTGTAAAATCTTTAGTTCTACTTATATAGTTTAATACAATAAACGTTTTGAGATAATCAGGATCGATACGATGAGCAAAAAGAACATGACCAGCAGCAGTTCGGGAAATCTTTTATTCATGTTCAGCTCTTTCTACCGAAGAAACCGTTGTATGAATAAGCTGCAGAACCTTGTCAACGGCGTTGTCCGTTCCACTCGCCTTCATATGGCCCACCATATGATCTCTCTCCTTATATACAAGGTCAATATCTCGCAGGAATGTCTGAGGACTGAGCTCCTCTTCCTGGAGAACTCTTGCATAACCTCGCTCCTGAAAATACTTCGCGTTCAGCGTCTGTCCAACAAGAGACCCGCCGTTGGCATGGGGAATCAGGAGCATCGGCTTGCGGAGCAGCAGCCACTCATGTATGGCATTGGAGCCAGCACGTGACACGACCATATCTGCCATAGCCATCAAATCCGCAAGTTCCTCATGCACGTATTCAAATGTCTTATAGCCTGCAATCCGTGGGAAAGATGAGTTCAATTTACCTGTACCACATATATGAATGATTTGAAAACGCTTGAGCAGCTCCGGCAGGGTTTCGAGTACCATATGATTCAGCTTTTCCGAGCCCTGACTGCCACCCATAATGAACAGAATAGGTCTGTCGGAGACAAATCGGCAAAAATGAATCCCCCGTGCTCGGCTGCCAAGCTTCAACTCCTCCCTGATTACAGGTCCCACGTACATCGTCTTGTCTGACGCCTTAGAGGAAGCGAATGTCGCTGTATCCATAAACGTAGTACACATCATTTGAGCGTATCGCCGTGACAGCCTGTTGGCCAGTCCCGGATGAAGATCCGGCTCCAGAATCAGCACCGGAACCCGATTCCACCCGGCACCCACTACAGCAGGAACAGCCACGAATCCCCCTAACGAAAAGCATACATGTGGTTTAATTCGTAAAATGAGCAGATAAGCCTGCAGCACTCCAAGTATAATTTTGAACACATCGGAAATGTTCGCCCACGCCCAATACCTTCTCAGCTTGCCTGTGGCAACCGCATGATAATGAACAGCCGGGATTTTGCCGATTAATTGACGCTCGATGCCATGCTTGGAACCGATATAATGGATCTCCCATTGCTCCTGAAGCAATCTGGAGATCAGAATGAGGTTAGCTGTTACATGACCGGCGGAGCCGCCTCCTGTAAATATGATCCTCCGCTTGAACACAGAAATCCCCCTCTCCACAGCATGTCGCGAACCTCTGCCTTGGTCATGATGACATCTTCCGAATGGTATCCTCTGCCAGGAAGAACAGATGTCTCACAACCCTCTTTATCCGTTAATTTGGTTGAAGATGAGGCGGTGACAACAAAGTAGGACTTCTCCTCTTCCACTTCTTTAACGTTTTCCCAATCTGAAATCAGCGTTTCATAAAGCCGTTCTCCCGGACGGGCACCGATGAAATGTATCGGAACATGCTTTTGCCCAGCATCCTCTGCCAAAACCTGTGCGATATCCGTTATTTTGCAGGATGGCATTCGGGGCACAATAATCTCGCCGCCCTCGCATTGCTCCATGGCCGACAGGAGAATTTCCACGGCATCTCCAAGGGGAAGAAAAAAACGTGTCATTCTGGAATCGGTAACGCTGAGTGGCTGCTCCAACTCAAGCTGGCGTTTGAATAACGGTACTACGCTGCCCGTGGAACCAAGAACATTCCCACTTCGCACACAAGCAAAGCTTGTAGCGGAACGGCTGTCAGCCAATAAAATCAGTTTTTCCCCGATGGCTTTGGTCATCCCGTACATGCTGGAAGGATTCGCAGCCTTGTCCGTAGAGACATATACCACCTTCCGCACGCCATTCTCGATTGCAGCATCAATCACGTTCTGCGTTCCGATTATATTGGTCTTGACCGCACAATCCGGTTGGTCCTCGCAGACCGGAACATGTTTAAGCGCTGCAAGATGAAAGACATAATCTACATCCTTACAGGCACCTGTCAGCTCCCATCGGTCTCTGATATCCCCCAGTACAAACTTCACTCTCGGGTCAGAGATGGTTTGTCTCATTTGAGCCTGAAGCGATTCATTTCGTGAAAAAATACGAACCTCTTTCGGCTCCTGAACGAGCAATTGTTTGACCAACTCTTCTCCCCATGAGCCAGTGCCTCCCGTTATTAAAAAGGTTTTATTGAACATCGGATATCCCTCCATGAATTAAGTTCTGATTTGGTGATAGGCCTATCCTAAGGCAATTGTGTTACATCAGTATGACAGGGGATAATCGGCTTTCCCCAGCGTGAACATGCTTTAATTCAGGTAGCTTCTCACAAAAAAAACCACCATTTGCATGGCGGCTCCTTCATTAACGTTGTATTAAAGGTAAAGAAAAATAAAACATCACTTTTCCATCGGCTACGCTAAGGCCATAGTCGGCATGGTGGTTCTCCAGAATCGTCCGGGCAATAGACAAGCCCAGTCCCGTCCCGCTAAACTTTTTGCTGCGCGAACTATCCATTACATAGAAGGGCTCCCAAACCTGATCCCACTGTTCATGCTCTTCCTTATCCGTTTCATTGGCGATACCAAAATATGCCGCTTCCCCTTTCAATTCAAGTGTAATAGTTATTCGGTCACCGCTTGTATATTTCACCGCGTTGGTCATCCAATTGTGCAGGACAGACTCCAGCTTCCGTCGATCAGCCAGCACCCAGGTCTCGGCAGTCCATCGATCCTCCACTTCCACATGCAAGCCATGCTGCTGAAATACGGTTTCATAGGTATGAAGTGTCTCCGTGAGCAGTTGGCGAAGATCAACAGGTTCAAAATCATATACTTCAGCCTGCAGACGGGATAGCTCCAACAGACGGTCAATTAAACCAGCCAGCTCTTCGCTCTGTTGCTGGATAACTCCAGCATAGGTTCCGTCATCCAGGCCATCCTGAATGCCAGAGGCATAGACTCGAATCAGGGAGAGCGGTGTTTTCAACTCATGCGAGATATCCGAAATGAACGTTCGCAGATTGGCGTTTTTTATTTCCAAAGAATGTTGCGCCTGCTGCAACTTGTCGCTCATCACATTGATGCTGCGTCCTAAAGACTCAATCTCATCACCTGTCTTTATATCCACCTTTGTAAACGATAAATTGGAAATGGCTTCAGCCGTTTCGCTTAGTTTTGCGAGCGGTTTAACAATCCGGGCGGTATACAGCACTGAAAGCAGGATAAGCAATAGCAGCATGCCGAGCCATATGTACGCGTTGAACTGATTAATAATTCGAATCGTCTCCGATGAATGGGAGATGGATTCGCCGACAGCAAACACGGAATCCCCCACCTTCACAAAATTCACGAGAAAGCTTGATTTCAGCTTGGTCTGATCATAGAATTTATTAACCCGGGCACCCTCACGCAGCGCAGAGATACTCTCTTCTGTCAGCCAAAATTTACTAAGAGCAATTCCCTTGCGGTTATATTGAAATAACAATTGATCGTTAATATCATTCACACTATCCTTCAACGATGCATAAGCGATAGCGACCTCGTATTGCGTTTCAAGACTCTCAATCCGTGATAGCTGATCGCCATGTTCTGAAGCAGAGATTTCAGTCGTTAACTCGGCCAATTTCTGCTTTTTCTGATACAAAAAATAGCTAGGCAGGAAAAATGTATTGACGATAAAGGATAGGAAAAAGACAACACACAATGCACTGATTATGCGCACGAGCAGTTTACGGGTCAGTTTACTCATCTTGATCCTCTAGGCAATAGCCCATTCCCCGGTACGTTTTGATTGAATCTTCTCCAATTTTCTCACGCAGTCTGCGGATATGAGTGTCTACCGTACGCTCCTCGCCGAAGTAATCGAAACCCCACACCTGATCCAGCAATATTTTACGGGTTACGATCTGCCCCTTATTCATTCCCAGAACCTTCATTAATTCAAATTCCTTATGGGTAGCCCCTACATCCACTCCACGACGGTAAACCTTCTGGCCTTCCAGATCGACAGTCAGTTCTCCCACAATGATTTTGGAGGAAAGTTGCAGCAGCTTCTTTACACGCAATAGCAGGATACGCGAATCAAACGGCTTGCGCAGATAATCATCCGCCCCGGCCTTCAAGGCAAGAAATTCATCATCCGATTCCCCTTTGGCTGTCAGCAGCAGTACCTTCGCCCGACTCGTACGCTTGATTTCCCGGCACACCTCAACACCGCTGCGTCCTGGCATCATCCAATCCAAAACCGCCATATCAATTTGATTATTATAAAAGAGATTCAGGGCTGCTTCCCCATCCTCGGCTAAAAACACCTGAAAGCCCTCTTTAACGAAATAGGCTTTTAATATTTGCAGCATCAGCGGCTCATCATCCGCGAGTAGCAGGTTCATATCTGCGCCTCCTTTCCAAACTGCATTCTACTATACAATCTGTACGTTACAGCTGTGTGACATACCCGTCTGGTTGGCCATTTCCCACATTCCTGTATTATGGTAACCGTAGCATAAAAACGCTGCCCACCTTCACTGCTCCCAAGATCAGAGGCAAAACAAAAAGAAACCCCAAAACAGGGTTCCCTTTTGTTTCTCAACACAGCTTGTAATCCTTTTAAACCTCTTCATCCTGGTGCGGCAAAATCAAATATTCGGCACCGCCCATATAAGGCTGAAGTGCGGCTGGAATACGAATGCTCCCATCCGCCTGCTGATGATTCTCCAGCAATGGAATCAGAATGCGTGGTGAAGCCACAGCCGTATTGTTCAACGTATGGCAGTAGGCAAGCTTACCTTGGGCATCGCGACAACGAATATTCGAACGCCGAGCCTGGAAATCATGCAGATTCGACGACGAATGTGTCTCCCCGTACGCATTGCGGCTTGGCATCCAGGTTTCAATATCGTACTGTTTGTACGTTTTCTGCGACATATCCCCTGTACACACAGCCACAACACGATAAGGCAGTTCCAGCAATTGCAGTAATTCCTCGGCGTGTCCCGTAATCTCCTGCAGCATTCGCTCCGATTCTTTCGCATCCGGTGCACAGATAATGACTTGTTCCACTTTGGCAAATTGATGCACCCGGTACAATCCGCGTACATCCCGCCCGCCTGAGCCAACCTCACTGCGGAAACATGTCGATGTGGCTGCCAGCTTGATTGGCTCCTGTGCATCCACAATCTCATCCGCATAATACGAAACCAGCGGCACTTCCGATGTTCCCACCAGCCACTTGTTCTCGCCCACTAATTCATAGACCTGATCCCGTCCTGTGGGGAAGAACCCCGTGTTCAAAAGGGTATTCTCCCTCACCATCAGAGGAACTTCCATTGGCGTAAATCCATGCTTGAGCAGCAGATCAAGCGCAAGTTGCTGTACAGCCCGGTGCAGGAGCAGCCCTGCTCCTTTGAGCACATAGCTTCGTGTTCCGCCGATTTTCACCCCACGTGGGATGTCGATTAGGTCATGCCGTTCACCGAGCTCTACGTGATCCTTGGCCTCATAATCGAATACCGGCAGCTCACCCACACGTCTCAGCTCCACATTATCCTCATCCGATGCACCCACTGGCGTGTCCGGCGATACAACATTGGGTACCAACCATTGCAGCCTTGTCACTTCCTCTTGCACAACGGCAAGCTTGGCTTCAACTTGCTCTAACTGACCATTCAGCTGTTTCACCTGTTCCCTTAAACCCTCGGCCTGTTCACGCTCACCAGCTTGCATCAGTCTGCCAATATCTGCAGATAACGAATTACGTACTCTACGTCCTTCTTCCGTTTCCAATAAAAGTGCTCTGCGCTCCTCGTCCCGTTCCAACAATTCGCGAATACTGATATTCATTCTCTTGCCAACTGCCGCAGCTTGCACCTCTTCTGCATGCTCCCGAATCCACTTCATTTCCAACATGGTCACCGTCTCCTTTGGCTGTAAAAATACAAAGAGCGCCCTCATCCCTTGGGACGAGGAGCGCTCTGCTCGCGGTGCCACCCAACTTGCCAAACCAGAATATTCTGGTTCAGCCTCTTGGTCCGCGATAACGGGCGGTTCCGGTTAACTTGGGGAATGGTTCGCTCCCCTGGCGAAAACGCCTCCGAGTTGGATGCTCTTCAACGGCATGGTCCGATCTGTAATTGTTGTTTTTCAGTATATACGAACTTTAGTCTCCATTGCAAGTTATCCGTGCACACCCTTACATGTCCTGTTATGATAGAGATTGTTTGTTTTTAGGAAATACTCCTGAATGGCAGACTTACTACATAACATAATATCTAGAAGGAGTTTTTCTTCATGAAAAAATTGCTTTGGATTGGATGCTTATCCTATTTCCTCATCGGACTTGCCCATGTGGTTCTCGGCTCCATCCTACCCGTTGCTCTTGAACATTATGGCAAGGATTATAGTCAGGGAGGCACACTGATATTTGCCCAATTTGCCGGGTTCCTGGGTGGTGTATTGTTATCTCCGTGGTTGAATAAACGCTTCGGGAAACGAGGCGGTCTATTAATTGCCGCAGCTCTGCTCTGCATCGCAGAGTTATCCTATATGCTGCTGCCTCCTTGGGGCTGGATGTTCGTCATTGCACCTGCAGCCGGATTCGGATTCGGTATGATAGAAGCTGTCATCGGTACAATCATTATTGCTGCAATTAAAGATAATACGGCGGTTGCCATGAGCCGACTTGAAGTGTTATTTGGTATCGGCGCCATGGTCATGCCTCTCATTGCAAGCGGTCTGATTTCTGCCGGGTACTGGCGCGTGTCGTTCCTCGTGGTTGCCGTCTGTGCAGCGATGACTTTTATCTTCTGGGCCAAAAGTTCATTCGGTGAACTGGACAACGAGCTGAGTCGCCGCAGCTCAGACCAGACTCCTGTACACACTCACGCTGCTGAATCGCCAAATGGAACGAATCCTGAAGACATTAAACCAACCCGTTCAACCTATCACGGCCGTAACTTGGCTCTTCTGTCTTTATTTGTTTTATTTTTCTTTCTCTATGTCGGCACTGAAATGAGCCTTGCCAACTTCATGCCAGCCATTCTGATTGAGAAAATGAACATGAAGGAAGCAGGCGCTGCACTTAGTGTTACCTGCTTCTGGATCGCCATGTCTGTTGGACGACTGTTTGCCGGATATATTGCGGAGAAATTCCAATATCGCGTCTACGTTCTGTACAGTTGCCTTGCAGCAGTTGTACTGCTGATGATCTTTCCTTTTACCAACCAGATCTGGTCGGCATTTCTGATCATTCTGTTACTCGGGCTTGCACTATCGGGCGTGTTCTCCATTGCCCTCGTCTTCGCCAGCAAAATGCTGCCTGGAACAGAAGAATCAACGCCCAGCATCCTGATTGCATCAGGTGGTGTTGGTGGTGCCATTCTACCTTTGGTTACAGGCTGGAGTTTGGACCATCTGGAAGTTAACCAGTCGGCGTGGATGCTTGCCATTTTTGCAGTTGGTCTGCTGATTATCAGCGTGATCGCGTATCAATGGCAGCGCAGGCATACTGTGAGTTCAGCATCGTAATATCTACCGAACAGAAGATAAATTCAATGAATCATAGCTGTAAAAAGTTAGGCGTCGTAGCGTGAATGCTACGAGGCCTTTTTTGATTTGAAAATAACAATTACTTCTTTATCTTAGTGCAGTGGACGATTGCCCAGGAAATACTTTCAGATGCTCTAAATCGGAACTAACGTTATTTAGGTTGTAGGACTCCACCAGGAACGCAATGGTGAAGCACAATACGAATTGGAGCAGTATTTCAAGCGCTGACATCTTGCTCAATAACCCATTGTGCCATAAATTGAAAGTCATCATGACGATGACCATTCCTGCCTCCATATAAGTAAACATTTTGTTAAATTTATAACAATAGGCAGGTATTTCATGTTGGCTCTCGTCGTGCTAAAATCTAAAATTCCTGTTTGACAACCTCGTAGTACAGCCCTATGATATCCCTTAAAATGGTAGAAAAGATCCACTGCATATAAGGAGGATTTGGATTATGAGTTTTCAAAAGCGCATTGACCACGTCGGCATTGCCGTTCGTGATCTAGAGACCACGCTACGTTTCTATACGGAGATTGTTGGTCTTGAATTGAAAGACCGGGTAACTCACACCAACGGTGTCATTCAGCTCGCCTTTCTCGGCTTCAACGGAAGCGATGAGACTGAGATTGAGTTGATTCAGGGATACAGCGACAAGCTGCCTTCCGAAGGTACGGTGCACCATTTTGCGATCCATGTCGATGACCTTGAGGCTGAATACAACCGCATTAAAGAAACTGAGGCCGAGTTTATTGATGGAGAGATGATTACACTGCCCAACGGTTACCGTTATTTCTTCATCTATGGACCTGAAAAGGAATGGATTGAGTTCTTCCAGCGCTAAGAATTGGAGCTGATTTATGAACATTTTAATTACCGGCGCAGCCGGAAAAATTGGACGTGACTTGTCCCAACACTTGTCAGAAGCATTTCACCTGCGACTAACGGATTTGAATATCGACAGACTGCATACGTATCAAGGGACAAGCTATGAGATCATGACACTGGATGTGACAGATCCTGAAGCCTGTCAGCACGCTTGCAAAGGCATGGATGTGGTTGTACATTTGGCGGGAGATCCCTCCCCACATGCAGGGTTCTATGAATCGTTGTTGGATATCAATATCAAGGGCACGTTTAATGTATTCCGTGCAGCTAAAGACCAGGGTGTACAAAGAGTCATTCTGGCAAGCAGTGCACAGACGATTGAGGGGTATCCCATTGATGCTCAAGTCTATCCGGATATGCCGACACGCCCACGGAATTTGTACGGGGTTAGTAAATGTTTTGGTGAATCGCTCGCTTCCTATTTTGCGTATACCGAAGGTTTACAAAGTGTAGCAATACGTATAGGTGCATATGATGATTTCCAACCGGATGGACCCGCGCTGGAGGCAAGGGATATGAGCGCGTATCTTAGTCCGGCTGACTTGTGTGATTTGATGTTCAAAGCCATTACAGCTCCAGATCTGGAGCCCTTCACCATACTGCATGGGATCTCGAATAATCGGTTTAAACGATTGAATCTGGAAACCACTCAGAAACAGGTAGGCTATGACCCGAAATCCGATGCTTTTGCACTCAGTCAGATTTCCTTATATGATTCGCCACGATAATTGTTGAAAATTACACATCTAGAGAGGTCGTTATACGCATGTATAATGGCCTCTTTGATTCATTCATACGTGTCCCTATCCAGTTCCTGACTGGACATGCGTGGGCCTCTGGCCTATAATTACACCTAGTAATGCCCGTAACTTCATAGTTTCCCAGGGGAGTCGGAATAGGCCGGCTGAGAGTGTATCCCACCAAGATACTGACCCTTAGACCTGATCTGGATCATGCCAGCGTAGGAATCGGAGTATATCGAACTGGCCCAGCCTCTTTGCTGAGTGCCACATCTCTAACGCCTGCACGCGTCCCGGATTAACGGGGCGCTTTTTTAATGTTCTTTTATATAGCCAGAGAGCTAAAAAAAGTGACGTCATCCGGATCATAGCTGGTATAAATCTGTCGATTTATGCAAGAAGCTTGGATATGAAGCCAAGGAGTACCCCGCGCCACTGGCCGGACAACATGAAGGAGAGAAATGAAGATGAGATGGCGTAAAATGATGGGCCTAATGCTCTTGTGCGTACTACTCGTGGCTGTGGCCGCATGTGGCGGCAAAGAAGCTGCACCTTCAGGAGAAAATGGCAGCAGCAACACCGAAAACAGCAATGAAGGTGACAACGCAGCCCTCAAGGACATTAAAGTGGTGCTGGATTGGACACCAAATACGAATCATACCGGACTGTATGCGGCCGTAGATCAAGGTTTTTACAAAGCTGAAGGCTTAAATGTCGAGATTGTACAACCAGGTGCCGGAGGCGCGGATACAATGGTGGCTTCGAACGAAGTGCCTTTTGGCGTAAGTTATCAGGAGAGTGTGACCCAGGCCCGCACACAGGGCGTACCGCTCGTGTCCATTGCTGCAGTCATTCAGCATAACACGTCCGGATTTGCCGCTCCGGCGGATCGGAACATCAAATCCCCCAAAGATTTTGAAGGTAAAACCTATGGTGGCTGGGGCTCTCCGGTGGAAGAAGCTGTGATGCAGTCCATTATGGAAGGCGAAGGCGCCGTTGTATCCAAAGTAAAAAATATTAGCATGGGCGATGCAGACTTCTTCACCGCTGTGAAACGCGATATCGACTTTGCCTGGATCTTCTACGCGTGGACGGGCATTGAAGCCGAACTGCGCGGGGAACCGATCGACATGTTATATGTGAAAGATTATTCCGATTCACTGGACTACTACACACCTGTACTCGTTACCAATGAAAAGACGATTCAGAACGATCCCGAGCTGGTTAAAGCGTTCTTGAAAGCGACTTCCGAAGGATATCAATACGCGATTGAACATCCCGAAGACGCTGCCAACATTCTGATCAAGGCCGTACCGGATCTGGATAAGGATCTTGTACTCGCAAGCCAGAAGTGGCTGAGTCCAAAATATCAGGATGACGCACCGCGCTGGGGTGAGCAGAAGCAGGAAGTATGGCAGAACTACACGGATTGGATGTTTAGCAAAAAACTGCTCGATGAGCAGGTAGATGTATCCAAAGCATATACAAACGAGTTCTTACCCCAATAAAAATTGTTTAAGTTTAACTTTTTTACACCAGAACGAAGAGTGCAGAACCCATCTGAAGAAACGAAGTGGTCGCCTTTATCCCCGGATTTTCCCCTTGTGGAAAATGAAATCAAAAAAATTCGGGGATAACAGCGATCGGAAGAGGGTACTGCAATCGGAGTGGTCAAGTGTAAAGCTGGTTTAACTCATGCAATTTAACTCGAAAGGAAAAGTGATCTCTCATGGCAAGCACACTACTTAGCATTCAAGTCATTCCCAAAACGCCAAATGGCGAAAATTCCTATCCTTACGTTGATCGTGCCATTGAAGTTATTCAGCAGTCTGGCTTGAAATATCAGGTTAATCCACTGGATACTACGATGGAGGGAGAACTGGAGGAACTGCTGGAGGTTGTCCGCAAAATGCACGAAGTTCTCGTGGAAGCTGGCAGCCCTAGCATCATCTCACAGATCAAAATCGCCCATAGCCCAAGTGGCTTCAGCATGGACACCCTGACGGAGAAATATCGCTAATGCATGCCTATTGGAAAAGCGTATGGCCGCCCTTTGTGGCGGTTATTCTCTTTATAGCGATATGGCAGGGAGCCGTCTCCCTGTTCCATATTGAGAAATGGATGCTGCCTGCGCCATCGGACATCGCCCATGAAGCAGCGTCCCAGGCCGAGCGACTTGGTATGCATGCATGGGCAACAATCCAGCTGACATTGATTGGGTTCGCAGCAGGTACGCTCGTAGGATTACTGATTGCGATGGTGCTGCATCTGATTCCATTTTTGAAATCTGCACTCTACCCATTACTTATTCTTAGTCAAAATATACCGACCATTGCGCTTGCTCCGCTCTTGCTGATCTGGTTCGGATTTGGGTTGCTGCCCAAACTGATTACCATCATCCTGGTCTGCTTCTTCCCGGTGGCTGTAGCTGCCATGGATGGGTTGACCCGCACCGATGCGGCGATGATGAACTATATGCGCATGGCTGGTGCAAAACGCGGCCAAATTTTCTGGAAGCTCGAACTTCCACATGCATTGCCCTCGGTATTCTCGGGGATTAAAATCGCCGCTACGTACAGCGTCATGGGTGCGATTATCGCCGAATGGATCGGTGCAGATAAGGGGATCGGTTATTATATGATGCTGCAAAAATCAGCCTATCGGACGGATCGTCTTTTCGTGGCAATCATGATTATTGTGGCATTGAGTCTGCTGCTCTTCCTGCTCATTGCGCTATTGGAGAAGCTGCTCGTACGCTGGCGACCACAAAAGCGATAACTTTGAAATATGCACCATATAAAGGTTAGGAAGTGATGACAAGATGACACCCGAACACAACGAGCGGGTAGCTACTGCGCCGGATGAAGGTGCAACCACTCCAACGAGTAGCGGGAGTCCTGAGTATGGAACCGTGGCCTTACCTGCACATCATTCATCACCAGCGTTGGAAGTATTAGACGTGAATGCTTCGTTCCGAGAGCGACGCAGCACATTGCCCGTTCTGGATGGCCTGTCCCTGACCGTGGAACAAGGCGAATTCGTAGCCATCGTCGGCCCTTCCGGCTGTGGCAAAAGCACCCTTTTTCACATCATCGGCGGCCTGCTGAAACCACAGGAGGGCCAAATCCTGATGAATGGTCAGGATGTTACCGGGCAACGCGGCAAGATTAGCTATATGCCGCAGCAGCCTGCCCTCTTCCCATGGCGTACCATTGAAGACAATGTGCTGCTCGCAGGTGAAGTGTCTGCGGATGTGCCACCCCGAGCAGAGGCGCTTGCAGATGCCCGGAAGTGGCTGGGCAGTGTCGGACTGGCCGGATTTGAACAAGCCTATCCGCATATGTTATCGGGCGGCATGCAGCAGCGGGTTGCCTTTCTGCGCGCCCTGCTCAGTCCGCAGGAGCTGATGCTGCTGGACGAGCCTTTTAGTGCGCTGGATGCACTGACCCGCAGCGACATGCAGCGCTGGCTGCTCGATATCTGGGAACAGAACCGCCGCTCGGTGCTGTTCATCACGCATAATATCGAGGAAGCATTATTGCTTGCGGACCGTATCTATGTTTTATCGAATCGGCCTGCGGCTGTACTTCACGAGGTCGATGTTCCCTTTGATCGTCCACGTCGCGAAGCGATCACGGAGGAATCTGCTTTTCTTGAACGGAAACGGCAGATTTCCCAGTGGATGAGAGAAGAACAGCAGAAAACCCGCCTATCTAAATAGCGCGGGTTTTTAAGTTATTATTTTCCTGAAATGGGTGATCCAACACAAACCACCCTGCGTATCATTGGTAAAAGATAAAAAGGAGGGGTCCAGCCATGCAATCAACCGCTTTTGCACCCTTGATCGATGCCCATCTTCACCTGGATAAATATACACCTGAAGAACAACGTGAGATGCTGCATTCCTTCCCATCCCAGCAGGTTGAGGCCGTCATCGCCGTCTCCATGAATCTGGCATCTGCCCAGACCAACCTGGAACTCGCTTCACAATACCCCCGTACCGTATATCCGGCCTTTGGCTTCCATCCCGAGCAGCCCCTGCCGTCTCTGGCAGAGCAGACTCTGTTCTTCAATTGGATCGAAAAGCATATGGGACAAGCCACAGCGATTGGAGAAGTTGGATTGCCCTATTACAACCGACAGGAAGCCGAACAGGCAGGACAGCACTTTGATCAGAGCGGCTATATCGATCTGTTGGAGCAATTTATCCAGCTAGCCAAGCGGCACGGTAAACCGATCGTACTGCACGCTGTATATGAGGATGCCGATATCGCCTGTGACCTGCTCGAGCAATATCATCATCGCCGGGCTCACTTTCACTGGTTCAAAGGCTCCAAGCAGACCGTCCAGCGAATGGCTGACAACGGATACTTCGTCTCATTCACACCTGATATCATATACGAAGAGGAAATTCGCGAATTAGCTCGCCAGTATCCTTCCGAACAGGTTATGGCAGAGACCGATGGACCTTGGCCTTTCGAGGGACCTTTCCAGGGAAGAATGACGCACCCTGCCATGACGAGACAGGTCATTCAGGCGTGGAGTGAAGTGACCGGTATGGGAACGGAGCGGGCTGCGCGTCTCTTTTATCAGAATACGAAACGCTTCTACGGTCTTCCTTAGTTCCGAATTGGCATCTATTCATGTGCTGGTTCCTCAACTAAATAGATATAGTATGCAAAAAAGAAGTCAGTCGGCATCTGCCGAACTGACTTCTTTTGAATTTACCCTTAACGTTTCAAGAATCCTTTGCCTTCGAGGAATGGCTTCATCTGTAGACGTACCGGTTCTGTGAGGCGTTTCGCCATCATTTCGGACCACGGCGTAGAGCGTTCCCCTTGGGTACGCTCCTTCATGTATGCAGCGGTCGTTTCGTCATAGCTCTCGACGCCTTTGAGGGTCTGCTCGGCGTTATAACGGCCATGGTGTAAGACCGCATCCAGCGGTAGACGTGGACGAATACCCGTCTCCTGATCAGCCACACCAATGCACATTCCATATACTGGATAGACGCCGTCAGGCAAGCCCAATACTTCGCTCACTTCCTCAATACGGTTGCGCAGCCCGCCAATATATACAATTCCGAAACCGAGTGACTCTGCTGCAAGTGCAGCATTTTGCGATGCGAGTGCAACATCAATGGTGGCCACCATAAAGTTTTCAGTAGAGTCCTCATAGGATTCCTTTTCAGGCAAATGACGCTTGGCAGCATCACTCAGCCGATAAAGGTCAGCACACCATACGAGAAACACAGGGCATTCGTTGACGTAAGACTGATTGCCTGCCAATTCAGCCATTTTGGCCTTCTGCTCCTGTTCGGTAACAGCAATTATTGTATAGGCCTGCACACTACTTGAAGAGGAAGCCATCTGCCCGGCCGCCACGATGGCTGCCAGCTGCTCCTCACTTATCGGGTCTGGCTTGAATTTCCGCACAGAGCGGTGCTTCATCATCAATTCAATGGTTTCGTTCATTGCTATTCACTCCCAATCCTCGTAATACGAATTCAATGGTTTGTTCAGCCAGCTCATCTGTGTTCATATCCTGATAGTCAAAGCTAAACCGCGAATTCTTAGCCCGTTTGTGCGCCAAAGCCACACCCATGACCTGAAGCATCGCATAAGATACGGACTCGATCTGAAACACGCCCTGCTCCTTGCCTTCTTGCAGCAGTTCTCTCACTCTGGTCCAGACGGGGTCCAAAAAACGAAACACGGTAGCTGTGCGATGGGTACGCAGCGTAATTTCAAGCTGCACAATATCGCTCATCTCCCGGTCCGTCATCGTGAATTTTACGACTTCACCTATGATTCGTCGGATACCCTCCACGGGGGAGGACATGGACTCTTCAGCCAACTCGTTCATCATATGATCGGGAAAAAAGTGCTCAAATAATGCTTCGAACACCTTTTCTTTTCCACCAAAATGATACGAGACCAGCGATACATTTGCACCCGCCTCATCACAGATTTGACGAACACTTGTCCCGTCATACCCCTGCTGTGCAAAAAGCTTCTTGGCTGCAAGCAAAATCCTCGTTTTTATATCCAATTCCGGTTCCGTCATTCCGTCCGCTCCTCTTGTCCGTTCTATTCATTTGTTGCTCCAGCTTACCAGGCTGCAGCAAGACTACTCTATCATTTCATTATGAAAGTTTGTGCATCAAAGCGCAAGATGTGCCGCCTGTGGTTCTGCAAAACTAACTACCTCAACCTACTATTAAACCAAAACCCCGGTGAAAATCACCGGGGTGTTTGATCATATCCTATGACGACCAACCATTACGTCTGCAATATTAGCTGCTCATTTGAGCCGGGCTTGGTGCCCCAGCTGGCATGCGTTGTTTTTTCAACAACGTCACCACCAGAGAGAGGGCTACAGCAACCAGCAATACAATGGTAATCGAGCCAGCAGCGGCTTGAACTCCAGGACCGCCCAGTTGAGCGCTCAGAACACCTTGAACGGCATATGTGGCTGGCAGATATTGCCCAATACCACTGTAGAAGCTGTTCAGCAATTCACGTGGCACCATTGCACCGGAGGATACCAGTTGCAGGGACAGGGAAATGATGTTGAATAGGCTTCCCGCTGGTCCAAAGCAGATCAGGAAGAACTGGGAGAAGAACATGAACGTGCAGAGGAACAACGCCTGGAACAACCAGAATGCGATAAATCCTTGCTCGATCTGTCCGCCCAGCGAAACAATCAGTGATGATCCCAGCAGGGAAACCACAAGAGCGGACCCCAGATTGATAACCACTCTGGCACCGAACAATGTCCAACGGGAGTGAGTAGCCGACAGCATTCCCATCGCTGTCTGCAGGTTCATACCCATAATCATGGCTCCCACATAAGAAGCGAGTACCATCATCATCGGCACCATTTGGTTGTTCATGCCGTTAACCGGATTAATGGAAGTGGTTGTACCTTCCACGCGGGTAGTCAGGTTGGCAGCAGCTTCAGCTGCCTGATCAGCAGGCGCTCCGGAAGCCGTCAACACAGCTTGCACACCTTGAGCGGTTGCTTGCTTGTTAATTGTGTTCGTCACGCTTTGCGATACACCCTGCATCATGCTTTTGATCGTAACCGGGTTCGCCTCGTTAATGGTGTACTTGATTTCGGCAGTGGAACCGGCTGTCTGAATCATCTCGTTAAACCCTGCAGGAATATTGAGCACCATATGAATCTTGCGATGATTTAACTGGTCAAGTGCTTCAGCAGCACTCAGATTCGTTACGGTATGAAAAGGAAGTGTCTCAGCCATACGATCTGCGATCCCCTTGGACTGCTCTCCATCCTCATTGACAACGGCAACCGTCAATTCATTCATCCGGTCATTCACTCCGGAATATGCTGTCATCCAGATCACGCTGAAGATCACTTGGAACATAAGTGCCGTCACGATCCCCACAATTACTGGCGGTTTTTTCAACAATATACGTAAAGCCTGCAACATAAATGATGTCCTCCATTACTCATTAGTTCGAATTTGATGTAAACGATTGTTTAAATCAAACGATCGTTTTAAATTTTAAGTCTATATGTCTATATTGTCAATCTATTTCTGAAAGGTTCAGAAAGATAAAGATGTGTTTCGCAAACAATGAATTTCATTTCATAGGAGGACATCACTTCACATCCTCACCTCTGTTAACAAGGAAAGGATAGCTCCTTTAACATATATCTCAAACATCGTTCTCCAACAAAAAAAAAACACGATCCGCCGTAGCGGACCGCACCCTATGCTTACTCTTGAGCATAATGAAAAGTTGTATCACGTCTCTCAATGGACGTCAGTCATTGCTTTTCAGTTTCATTCGTTGCAGACGCAGCGAGTTCAGTACAACCGACACAGAGCTAAACGCCATCGCCGCACCTGCCAACCAAGGAGCGAGGAAGCCCACTGCTGCAATTGGAATACCAATCACGTTATAACCAAGTGCCCAGAACAGGTTCTGCTTGATATTGCCCATCGTGCGCCGGCTCATCTCGATTGCATCCGCAATACTGTTCAGATCACCGCGCATTAGCGTAATATCCGCTGCTTCCATCGCTACATCGGTTCCCGTTCCAATCGCCATACCAATATCGGCTGTAGCAAGGGCCGGAGCATCGTTGATTCCATCTCCAACCATCGCTACCTTGAGGCCACTCTCCTGAAGCTTTTTCACTTCTGCCGCTTTACCCTCTGGCAGTACCTCAGCCAGAACTTTATTAATTCCGGCTTGCTCCGCTACAGCGCGTGCTGTCCGCTCATTATCTCCCGTAATCATGATGACATCGATTCCCATAGCATGAAGTCGCTGAATGGCTGCCCGTGAAGTTTCCTTGATGGTATCCGCCACAGCAACAACCCCAGCCCATTGAACATCCACCGCGACCAGCATCGCTGTGCGCCCTTGTTCTTCGAGTTTATTCATCTGCTGCATGGTTTCCTCCGAGACATTCACCTTCGCATCCGTAAGCAGCCTACGTGTCCCGACCAGGATCTCTTGTCCCTGAACCCGAGCTCGCACTCCATATCCCGGTATGTTCTCGAATTGCTCTGATTGGGTTATCTCCAGACCTTTGCCTCTGATTCCTTCTACGATCGCCTCAGCCAAAGGATGCTCCGAATTCTGCTCTGCTGCTCCCACTCGCTGCAGCAGCTCTGCTTCCGTCCATCCTGAAGCCGCCACTACATCCGTAAGCACGGGCTTGCCTTGGGTAACTGTACCTGTTTTGTCCAGTACAACAGTCTGGATCCGCTGTGCCGATTCCAGATGTTCGCCGCCTTTGAACAACACACCATACTCCGCCGCACGTCCTGATCCAGCCATAATGGACGTTGGGGTTGCGAGTCCAAGCGCACAAGGACAGGCTATGACAAGTACAGCAATCGCCTTCTCCAGCGAACCAGCAAAGTCACCGGGACTGGCGAAAAAGTACCAGATCAGGAACGTGACTGCCGCGATGCCTACAACAATCGGAACAAAGATACCTGAGATCACATCGGCAATCCGCTGAATAGGGGCCTTGGAACCCTGCGCTTGTTCAACCACTTTAATAATTTGGGATAACGCCGTGTCCGAGCCCACGCGGGTCGCACGCAGTCTTAATACTCCATTTTTATTCAGCGTAGCGCCTGTAACGGCGTCCCCTGGTTTTTTATCCACGGGCAGGCTCTCTCCGCTTAACATGGATTCATCGACAGAAGACTGCCCCTCCTCCACGACGCCATCGACAGGAATGCTGTCTCCGGGTTTTACCAGAACGAGATCACCTACCGCGACATACGCAGACGGTACAATAACCTCCTGTCCATCACGAATCACTCTGGCTTCACGCGGAGCAAGTTCGATGAGGCTCTTGATTGCCTGAGAGGAGCGCCCCTTGGCTACGGCCTCAAACCATTTTCCCAATAGGATCAACGTAATCAGAATTGCACTCGTCTCATAATAAAGCTCCACGGTTGGCATGGCTGCTGTAGCCATTCCCGTCCCACCATGATCCATCATGGTCGAAGCTGCATTGCCACTGGTCAGGGTCAGATACAGACTGTAGAAGAACGCCGCACTTGTACCCAAAGCAACCAGTACATCCATATTGGCACTGCCATTACGCAGCGCTTTATAGGCTCCCACATAGAATTGCCATCCAATCACAAACTGCACTGGCGTTGCCAACACCAGTTGGAACCACGGGTTCATGAACAGGTCCGGTACCCAGATCCACGAGGTGAATGAGAAGTGACCCACCATGGCCCAAAGCAGCGGCAAAGATAACAGGGCGGAGATCATCCACTTCCACTTTTTGCGCTGTAATTCACGCTCGCGCACCGATTGGGTATCTTCCTGTGTCTGCTGCAATTCCGCACCATAACCGAGCTGCTTGATCTTCGCCGTAATATCGGATGCCTTCAATGCTCCTGCTGCAAACTCCACATGTCCTGTTTCCAGCGCCAGGTTCACGTTTGCACGGGATACACCCGGCAACCGGGAAAGACCTTTTTCGATTCGAGTAGAACAAGCAGCACAGGTCATGCCTGTAATGTCCAGATCCACGGATTCCGTTACTGTACCATACCCAAGCGCCTCCACCTTATCTCGCAGAGCATTGATGTTCGTTGTCTTCGGATCATAGGATACCGTTGCTTGTTCGATGGCGAGGTTCACATTCGCCTGATTGACCCCTTCCATTCGGGACAATCCCTTCTCAATCCGGGTAGAGCAGGCAGCACAGGTCATGCCTGTAATTTGCAGTGTTGTCTGCAATCCCGCTGCTTCCGGTGAAGGTACGGGTTCTGATGCTGTTGTGTTGTCCGTTGTTGATGACTTATCCATGTTGTTGGCTCCTTTCTCTATGAAATATTTCTATTCACTAAATACCCCCAAGGGGTATATAAAAGACGGAAAATCAGGCTTAAACCAGGAACTCCTTTATTGGAAAAGATCTGTTGAATTCCTTTCCATGCAAAGGGAAGTTCAGTTTAAGCCTGCGATGATTAGACTACGTCATATCCTTGATCTTCGATGGCTGCCTTGATCTGATCCACATTGACTTTTTGCTCGTCATATTCAACTGCGACAGTTCCTGCTGCCAGATCAACCTGACCATTCGCTCCCGCATTCTTCACCGCTTCTTCAACCGATTTCACACAGTGATTGCAAGACATTCCTGTAACATTCAACGTAATATTAGACATGAGTAGTTCCTCCTTAGATATATAAATGATGAGTTCATTCAAAAATAATTACTTCATTAACTTCCTTACCGTTACCAGTAATTCATCCACAACCTCATGCTCTCCAGCCTGAATGCGCTCAACGATACAGCTCTTCATATGACCTTCCAGCAACAGCTTGCCTACTGAATTAAGAGCAGACTGAGCCGCCGCGATCTGCGTCAGCACATCATCACAATAGGTGTCCTTCTCGATCAATCCCTTGATCCCGCGAATCTGTCCTTCAACACGGTTCAAGCGAGAAATCAGGTTGCCCTTCATCTCTTGGGAGTGATGGCTCTTGCGCACATGTTTTCCATCACTGCCTGCCGTATGACATGAATCAGCTTGCTGATCATCGGTCTGTGAAACTTCGTTCACCTCTGTTGCGGATGATTCCGAAGGTTCCTTGGGATGGCTCTGATGTTCCATCGCGAACACCCCTTTTCTTTCGTTCTGTAATAAGAGTAACATACCCCATGGGGGTATGCAAGACTATTTCTTTATTTTACTCCAAATGGATGTATTCCATGCTTCCTACGACTGCACTAACGCGCCAGACATCTCATCAGTCTTCGTACAGGCACATTATAGTATGTATTCCATTCTGCTGCTGCGTACAGACAGACCCAACTGCTCATAGAAAGCCTGGGCACCGGTATTAAATGTAGACACGGTCAGTTCAACGCTGTCAACCTGAATTCCTTTACCAAGTTCGATTAACACCTGCATTAACAGTTTACCTGTCCCATGTCCGCGATGTTTGCTGCCAACGATGATTTCATTGATGTATAACATCCTTCGATCCTTTAACAAATCCACTTTCTGAATAACATTCAACTGTGCGCTCGCATATCCAACAATCTCACCCTGTTCCAGCAATTCCGCAACATAGAGATAACGATGATCCGTTTCCAGTAGTTCTTCATATTCCTTATGACTCATTCTCGTCTGCAGCTCTCTGTATACGTCTGGCCTGGCCTCCACATGCAAGTGATGAAGTTCATCCATTAAGGCAGATACTCCCGTGTAATCTCCGATGACAGCCCTTCTGATGTTAATCTCACTCATCTTCACATTCTCCTCTCACAAACGTTTCCCATGATTATACAATAAGATATCGGGAAAATGATGCTCCGAAACGTGCTTAACCATTCTGATATAAAAAAGCAGATACCTTTTACGGTACCCGCTTCTTTTCAACCTAATATCTGGTTCCTCTTATTCTTTGGATGATTTACCTTCATCAAATGCTACAGGTGAAGGTTTGGCAGACCACTCGTCTGCTTGCGGCTCAATATCCACACCGCTCAAAATTTTCTTTTTCTCCATCAAGGAATCCCCGTCTTCATCCAGTTTGTTGCGAATTGCCGCCTCATCCTGAGGTTGATTGTTCTGTGTCATGCTGGAGTCCTCCTCTTCGTATTCATGGTGATGTTCCTGTATATAACTTACCCATTTTTTGCATTGTCATTCTGATGAGCAAGTATATCCTCTGATTTATGTATTTTACTTTGATGAAAAATGAAATTCAGCATGCTGCACCCATCTATGAAGCCCTGCTCGTACATTGCGGACTCTGTCATGTATTGAAGGAGGGTGCTTACGTTACAATAATCCAGAAATACCGCCATTCCCTCTGGGCGCATATATTCACAAAGCTCCGTAAATAAACGATCACTTTCTTGAATCAGCCTTTTGTATTCTTCTGAACTATAACTGACTACATTTCCGGGACTCTCCATGCGAAGAGCCTTGAACTGATTAAATACATCCTCTAACTCTTCCATATAAATCCTCCTTTAAAGTGATGTCACTTTGCATATAAATACTAAAGTGATATCACTTCGATGTCAATATGATTGTATATTGAATAATTTTGTAATGCTACAATATTAATATCATTTTTAGAGGAGTTTTATATTTCATGGCTACAGATAAAAGAGTCTTTACACTTAGGCTGCGAGAAAAGAATTTCGAGAAAATTAAAGTGATTGCTGACAAAAACAAACGATCCATTGCGATGCAAATTGAGTATCTGATTGAGCAGCATATTGAAGCCTATGAAAAGGAGAAAGGCGTTATTTCTCCTGATAAACATAATGACGTATAGATCGTGCGCCCTTAGTACATGCGCATCATCCATACGTCATTTTTCATGATATATCCTGATTCCTGTTAATCGAAGTCCACCTGTTTATCCAAAATGACTTCTTCCACCTTATATTCAAGCTCTGGGATCGAAGGGATCAGTGAGAATTGGACATTTTCCAGAGAAGAAGGCAGGGCAGGGACCACTCGGTAGCTCAATTGTGTCTCCCCACCTCCTCCACGACTGCTATGCCTCATCGACACATGACCCTGTTCACTAATAATCTCAAGAGCCAAATGCGGCACCACATGTACACGCTCAGCTTCACTCCCCTTATATTGAATCTCCACATGTACGATACTCTCCGTCTCATATTGCATGGAATGGGTTATGACGTACTCGCATGAATCTTTTACTGTTTTCTTCATAATCGGTACTACACCGGTCAGTTTGATTTCTTCGCGTGGGAAGAAATGTCTTTGAGGCATGGGCTGGACACTGCGAAGAACATAACGGAGGTCTTCCTCCTTCATATCCAGTGATATTACCCATTCATCAACGATCTCTTGAGGCGGATGGTATTGAACTGCTCCCGTTATTTTCTTCCTCGCAGCGACCAGTCTAAGCAGCTGTTCATCAATCTGCCGTACCTCATCATTGTATTCAAACGGAATTGCACGAAATTCTGACCAGCCCATATTGTTATACGCCTCCTAATAATGAAGTTCCACTTCTGATTTATGTATCCGGCACAAGTCTGCGCCCAAGCTCATGGCCTAGCATTACAATGGGCAGAACGATAAGCCCAACCGGTATACTTACCAGCACCCCGCCCAAGGTCACGACCCCCTCGTTTAGAAGCCTATAAAAAAGATAGATACCATACGGCAACGTAATACATACAGCGCTGACTACCCCAGGTGTGTACATTCTCAGAAACAAGATTTGTCCAATATGTGTGAACACATGTAACAAAAACAGCGTATTAAACGCCAAAAACATAAAATAGTGTCCGTACTCTGCAGCAATATAAACAAAGGGTATAAAGACGACAAATTCCAGCAATACAGCTACACCGAACTGGCTGCTGTTGATCCGCAGCATCGATTCCAGACGTTTGGAGACCTTCGGCGGAACACGCTGAAGAACTTTCGTTTTATTTTGCCGAATCCAGGGACCAACCCAAATTATATCTTCGAGATCATGCAGCAGAAAAGTGATAAGAAATAACCAGATAAGTGTTGTGAGCGACATCGGCGAAGCAAGACACCTCCTTTTATATAAACACTATACTAAGAATACAATTCGCTGTTATCGTCCCATCCCCTTTTCGTTTTCTTCTCATTTCCGCACCACCATCTAACAAAAAACGGCGAACCTCCCGCCCGGCTTAACAGCCGTTTTGAGAAAGTTCACCGCATACTTTATATTTTCGCTACCTTACTGCCTTTCACTTTAACATTTACAAGCAGAATGCTTGCAATAATCATGACCAGACCTGCGATCAGATTGACCGTCACCGACTCTCCGAGGAACAGCACACTGCATAGCAAGGCAATCAGCGGAATCAGAAACGTGAACGATCCTACTTTGCTGGCTTCGCCGGAACTGACCAGCTTGAAGAACGCGAGCCAGCCCAACGCAATGACAAACACCGAAATAAACAGCGTATCCAATATAAAAGGAAGCACCCACTGCACATCAGCCCAGCTCTCTGTGACCGTACCTGTTAAAGTCAGAACAACTCCACCGATCAGAATCGGAATGGCTGTCATCCAGATTCCATCGACCTTCATTGAATTTCTCTTCATATATACGGTCCCGATCGCCCAGCTAATTGCGCTGAACAGCCCAAGCATAACCCCTTCAGGGGATACTTTGCCTGTCATGCCGCCAATACTGATCGTAGCCACCCCTACAAAACCGAGCACCAATCCAGCAATCTTCAGTCCATACATGGACTCACCCAGCCACAACCATGCTCCGATTCCGAGCAGCACAGGCTGCAGGAACACGATGGATGAAAATAAGCCTGCCGGCACTTCGGTCAGCCCCACGGTCTGAAAACCGTAGAAAAAGATGATATTAAGCACTGCAGATATGGCATAAATATGCCAGGTTTGCTTCAGCCGCAGCGTTTTGTAGCGGGGAAATGCATACAACCCCAGCACCAGACCCCCAATTAACAGGCGCATGCCTGCGAATATAAGCGGCGGTGTAAAATTTAATGCGTATTTGGTCAGGGGCCAGTTTACTCCCCACATGAGTACCAGAAAAGCCAGGACCCAGCCTGCTTTTGCACGTGATAAAGCCATATATTTATTCTCCTATCCGGCACACATCTACAGGCGCAGTTTAATCAATCGTGTACATTATCCTGCGCTCTTTCTATGCCTGCAAACCATTTGGAATTCGATCCAGACCCGTTTTACATTCATTCTTTGATCGTTCCTTGTCTCCATGATACAATAGTGATCGAAATAATTGAAATGCATGTTAATCATAAGGAGCATACCATATTTGTTATGAACAACTCACAGTTGCAGTTATTTGTGAAAATTGCAGAGACGGGAAGTTTCACCCGTGCAGGCCAGGAAATGAATATGACACAGCCCGCAGTCAGTCGGGCCATCTCTTCGCTGGAGAATGAACTGGATGTCACTCTAATCATACGAGATCGTAGGAACGGCATCGTGCTTACGGATGTGGGACAGCGAATTTTGGTCATTTTCCGCCGGATTTTACAGCAATTTGATAAGGTACAGCAGGTCGTTGCGGCCGAGAAAGGGTTGGAGATTGGTACGATTCGTATTGGGTCTTTTCCCATGTCATCTGCCCATCTGCTGCCGAAAATTATCCGCTCCATTCGGGACCGCTACCCTCAGATTCAGTTTGAGCTGCACGAGGGGAACATCCTTGAAATTCAGGAGTGGTTAAGCTCACGCGCCATTGATGTGGCTCTCATTATTGCAACCGACAAAGAGCCAGCAGATGTGGCTTATGAGACGCTTCCACTCTATAGCGAGGAGATGCTTGCGGTGTTTCGGGAAGATGAACCTTTTGCGAATCAGGAAATTCTGCCCGTACAAATGCTGGATAAACACCCCATGATTATCTGCAAAGGCGGCTACGAGGTGCCGATAGTTGATCTGTTCAATCGAGCAAATGCAGCATTACATTTCGGATTTGTGGTGTATAACGTAAACACTTGCCTTAGCATGATTGAGCAGGGACTGGGAACCGCCATGCTGCCTGCAATCTCACTATCCTGGCTGCCTCCGGGTGTCAAAGCACTCCCCACAGAGCCGAAAGCCTACCGCAATATTGAGATTGCCGTTCCTTCACTTATCGATGCTTCTCCCGCATCCCGGTTATTTATTGAGACGGCGCAGCAATTGTTTGGACAACGCTAACGAATCGATTGCATCTTCCAATCTAGCGCCAGTCGCTTCTATCTCAAACTCAAAAGGGCATCCCAAAGTCATGTTCATGACCTTATGGGACGCCCTTTTATATTGTCCACCTCAGATGGACATCATTTACGAGTTTAGCTTTTTACCAGCAGTAGTACTACAAAATGCCCTGCTAAACCCAGCCTACGCTTGATCCTGGCGAGCAAGTGCAGCCAGTGCACGCAGTGCCGCTTCGATCTCCCGCTCAACTGCATCAGCTACCGCATTTGTGTGCGGATCATACTCGGCCGCCAGGTCGCTGTCTGCGAATCCGTCGATAGCGACAATAGCTCCCGCACGAGCGCCGCGCAGTGTGCTGACGATGTAAAGCGCGGCAATTTCCATCTCAGCGGCAAGAGCACCCGCCTGCTTGTACATGCGGTGAGGAATCTCTTCAACGCCTGTGAAGAATGCATCCAGCGTAACGGTAATGCCCACGCCAACTTTACCCGCACTTGAAGCTTTCGCTGCACTTGCATGCTCACGAGTTGCCTCGATTAACGCTTGTGTAACACCAAGGTCCGCTACCGCAGGGAAACCATCTGGTACCAGCTGACGTGTCAGCCCGTCCGTACGCACAGCGGCCGTGCTGACGATTACGCTGCCCGCAGGATAATCCGCGGTATACGAGCCCGCTGTACCTACACGAATCAGGGTCGTTACCCCTGCCCGGATCAGTTCTTCGAAGCAGACAGCTGCTCCGGGTGATCCTACGCCATGGCTGACCACGGCCATTTGTACACCTTCATACAATCCTACAAACGTGCGATACTCCCGGCTGAACGCCAGTTCTCTCGCCTGCTCCAGCTTGCGGGAAATTTTCTCCGCACGTGCCGGATCACCACAGACAATGGCGTATGCAGGCATATCCTCAGAATGAATTTGCAAAATAGGCATCAACATCTTAATCAAACTCCTTCTTCGTCCATTCGTCTTCCGGAATCGGAATATCTTCACCCGAGAAGCGCTGCTCCTTGAACGGATCGGCAAAATGATGGAAGCCATTGACTTCCCAGAAGCCATTGCGGTCTTCTTTCATGAATTCCAGACCCCGTATCCACTTCGCACTCTTCCAGAAGTAGAGTTGTGGAACAACCAAGCGCAGCGGATAACCATGCTTCGGTGTGAGCGGCTCACCGTTAAATTTAAAAGCAAGCAATACATCATCATGCATCAGATCTTCGAGTGGAACATTTGTCTCGTAATCATGATCTGCGTGAATCATGACGTATTTCGCTTCCGGTTTGACGCCAAGAAGCTTGATAAAATCCGAGAATCGGATGCCTTCCCACGGCGTGTCGAACTTCGACCAGCGGGTAACGCAATGAATATCACTCACCGTGTTCACTTGAGGCATCGCCTGAAGCTCGTCGAAGGAGAACACCTTCTCCTCTTCAACCTCGCCGAATACTTTCAAATCCCAAGTGGAAAGGTCGTATTCCGGCACTTCACCTTCGTGCAGAATCGGGAATTTTTCGGTCAGTACCTGCCCCGGCGGCAGCCGATCTCCATGCTCGACACCCGCTTTGGGTGCCGGGCTTTTCGTTTTTTTCAGACGTTCAGCCTTATTATGCAAGTGTGATTCCTCCTTCTTTATATGCTTCCAGCATAACACTCAGGAATTAACGTGAGCTTCCGCCCGCTTTCAGTGCGTCTTGTGCATAAGTACGGTCCTTGAAGAAGAACATCGCCACCAGTGTCACAATATAAGGAAGCATCATGGTAAAGTGGGTTGGCAGCGCAAAGCCCTGCAATCGGATACTAAGAGCTTCCATGAACCCGAACAGCACACTGGACCCCATAACGCCAAGCGGATTGGCTTGACCCAGCATCGTTGCTACCAATGCGATGAAGCCGCGACCTGCGGTCATTCCCTCGGTAAACATCGTAACCTGACCGAGCGATAACTGTGCGCCCGCCAAGGCGCACAATACGCCGCACATCAGAACTGCACCATATTGAATGCCGCGCACCTTGATGCCGATACTCTGTGCCGCTACCGGATTCTCGCCAACCGAACGAAGACGGAAACCGGAGACACTTTTGAACAGATAAAACTGCAAGGCAATTACGATAATAATCCCGAGATATACGAGCGGGCTATGCCCTGAGATAACATCGCCTACCCACGGAATGTCCTTAATAAGAGGAATGTCCCATTTGGGGAGTCCCACCATATCCTTGTCATAGTAAGCACCTTTTACATCAAAAATCGCCCGCAGTGCAAAAGTCGTCAGTCCTGTCGCCAGAAAGTTAAGCGAGATCCCGACCACAATGGCGTTGGCCTTCAGATTAATACTGATAAAGGCAAATAGCGCAGAGAACAACATGACGATCACAATAGAAAATATTACAGCCAACAGTACATTGCCGAACAGATAGTTACCGACAATAGCGGAGAAAGCACCGATCAGTACGAGTCCTTCCAGACCCACGTTGAACAGACCGACACGAGAGCATAAAGCCCCACCGAGCGCTGCAAGCAGGATCGGCGTCATAATCCGCAGAGTAGAGCCAAACATGGCTGCATCAAACAGTTGTTGCATTGGACTTTTTCTCCTTTCTCCGCTTCAGGAATGAATATCCGATCTGAGCCGATACAAATAACGTCAATACTGCTTGGATGACACTGCCGACTTCCAGCGGCACATCCGTATTCCGTTCCATCCCCATGGCACCTGTCTGCAACGCTGCAAGCAGGATTGCCGCCACAGCTGTTCCTAGCGGATGCGAGCGGGCAAGCAAGGTCGCCATAATGCCGCTCCATGCATAACTTGCAGATGACAACGATCCATCAAGGAAACGATACTGTGTCCCCAGCACTTCCCCTGCACCCGCAAGACCTGCAAGTCCACCACTGATGATCATGGACAGCATCATCATGCGAATGCGGCGCACACCGCCATACGTTGCAAACGAAGGATTGCTTCCCAACATGCGAATCTCATAACCAGTTACCGTCTTGTGTGTGAACCAGTAGATGAGAATCGCCGCCACGATGGCGATAATGAATCCGGCATGCAGTCCCATACCCTGGAACAGCTTCGGCAGCCAGACACTCTGATCAATCATCGGCGTCTGGGCCATTGCCGCCGATCCCGTGCGGTCTTTAAACGGATAGGATACCATGTATCCTCCAAAATAAATCGCAATATAGTTGAGCAGCAGTGTTGTGATCAACAGATTCATGCCAAAGCGGGCATCCAGCCAACCTGCAAACAGCGACCAGACCCCACCGGCGATGATCCCCGCCACAATGGCTGCAATACAGACAAACCAGCCTGGACCCGGCAGGTAGAGCGCCGTCAGCGCTGCACTAAGTCCGCCAAGAACCATCTGTCCTTCTGCACCCATGTTGAAAAATCCGGCGCGGAACGCCAGTGCTACGCCCAGCCCCGCAAGAATAATGGGCGTCGAACGCGCCAGTGTGTTAGTGAAGAAGTAGAAGTTGCCGAAGGCCCCTTTCCACATCTCCGCATACGTATCCACCACAGACCCGCCAACGATCAGAATGGCTACAGCACCTGCCAGTAAACCGATGAATACGGCAAGCAGCGGCTGTATGAGTCCGCGAAGTGTTTCTTTTACCCGATTCATATCCGCTCTTTCCCTCCTGCCATCAACAAGCTGATCTGTTCTTCTGTTGCTTCATCTGCCTTCAGTTCCCCGGCAATTCCGCCTTCATACATGACAATGATTCGATCCGATAATTGCAAAATCTCGGACAATTCCGAGGAAACGAGTAGAATACCCGCACCCTCATTCCGTTTGCGCAGCAATTCAGCGTGGATGGTCTCCATCGCTCCGATGTCTACACCCCGCGTAGGTTCAGCCGCAATCAGAAATGGCGTATCCTGGGCAAATTCACGCGCAGCAATCAGTTTCTGCAAGTTACCGCCGGAAAGGAACTGCGCCTTCGTTTCCGCAGAACCTGTTTTGATGCTGAACTGCTTGATCCAGTTCTCCACCATGGTCCGTGCTGCCTTCGCTTTAATGATACCGCGTGATTGAAGCCGGTGATGGTGGCCCATCAGTCCATTTTCACGAACGCTCGCATCTTTCGCTGCTCCCCACATATAACGGTCTTCCGGGATATGGGCAAGTCCATGCTCCCGAATGCGCCGCACTGGCCAATTGGTTGTATCCTGCCCTGACAGCAGGACGCGGCCGCTATCTGCCTTGCGTAGTCCCCCAATGATCTGGATCAATTCAGACTGGCCGTTGCCGGAAATACCCGCGATTCCAACGACCTCACCTTTCCGAACTTGCAAATGGATATCCTTGAGTGCAGAACGGTCCTCTGCCCCTGACAAGTTTACCGCTTCCACCTGAAGCACAGCTTCTCCCGGAACGGATGGCTGCTTGTCCATGCGAACCAGCTCACGGCCTACCATCAGGCGGGACAGTTCCTCTACATTCGTGTCTTTTGCTTCCAATGTACCTGTCACCTGACCATCACGAAGAACCGTGATCCGGTCTGCCACATCCATAACTTCCTGCAGCTTGTGCGTGATCAATACAAAGGTTTTGCCCAACTTGGCAAGGGATTTCATATTCGCGAGTAGTTCTTTCACTTCCAGCGGTGTTAGTACCGCTGATGGTTCATCCAATATAATGATGTCCGCGCCCTGATGCAGCACCTTGAGAATTTCAACACGCTGCTGCATGCCCAGAGGGCATTCAAATACTTTTTTCCACGGATCAACTGGCATGCCATACGTTCTGCCCAATTCATTCACCTGGGCCGCTGCCTGTTTGCGGTCAAATACACCTGCCGCAGACGGTTCACGCCCGATCACGATGTTCTCGGCAACCGTAAAGGAAGGAAACAGCATGAAATGCTGATGCACCATGCCGATACCGCTTGCCATGGCCTGAGACGGGGTAGCGAAGCTTACCTCGCGTCCACGAACTTTGATTGTGCCTGATGTCGGTTGCTCCATTCCGTACAACATACGCATCAGGGTTGTTTTACCAGCGCCGTTCTCACCCACGAGGGCATGAATCTCTCCTTCTCGCAAATTAAAACGGATGTCCCGGTTAGCGGTGAAGCCGCCGTATTTCTTCGTTATCTGCTCCATCTCCAACAGCATATCTCGCGTTCTCTCCTCTCGGTCTCAAATAGCAGCAAAACCGGCTGCCTGATCGGGCAGCCGGCTGATCAACTCAATCACTCCATCCTATTGAACAAAGAATACTACTGTTGCAATGGATCTTTCACAACGATTTTGCCGGATACGATATCATCCTTGATCGCTTTAACCTTGTCGATAACCTCTTGTCCAACAAAAGCATTCAATGGAGATTCGCTGTCACGTGTTACATACGTCAAGCCTACGCCATCTTCTTTCAAGCCGTAGTTCACAGCGCCTGCTTTGAAGTTTCCTTCTACAAAATCCTTCACGGTCTGATAAGCAACCGTATCGGTTGACTTCAATTGAGACAACACAATATGCTCCGGATCTTCAACGGTACGGTCTGTATCCTGACCGGAAGTATAGAAGCCTTTTTCCTTCGCAGCTTCGAACACGCCCAGATCGCCTACAGCAGATGCTCCAGCAATGAAGTCAGCACCTTTGCCGAATTGCACCAAAGCCAGCTCTTTTGCTTTGGCCGGGTCATTAAATCCACCAACGTAGTTCACAAGGAATTCCGCATTCGGGTTAACCGATTCCAGACCAGCTTTGAAACCTTCTGTATATTTCTTGATCAATGGAACGTCCATCGCGGCAATCATACCGACTTTGTCTGTTTTCGTAGACAGTCCGGCAGCTGCACCAAGCAAGTACGCTCCTTCATATTCATGGAAACCAACGCTACGTACGTTAGGCAGATCAACCGTTGTGTCCACAATAGCAAAGGACTTGTCCGGGTTTTCAGCAGCCACTTTCTTCAATGCATCTTCTGCCTGGAAGGTTGCTGTAATAATCAGATCATAGTTCTCAGCAACTGCAGCACGCAGGTTTTGCTCAAATGCAGCCGGGTCAGTCGATTCAATCGTTTTGGTATCTACTTTGAATTCCTCGCCTGCTTTTTTGAAACCTTCATCCATCTGTACGAAGAACGGGTTAACCCCGATTTTTTCAGGAAGTACAAGCGCCATGCGAAGTGATTTCTCACTGTCGCCACCTTGGGCCGATTGTTCGTCTTTGGAAGCAGAATTTCCACAAGCCGCCAGTAAAATAGCCAACATGATGATCGATAAGACGAACGATAAACCTCTTTTCATTTTGAAAATTCCCCTTTTCACTATTCTTTTTTTTATAATCCTAGCGGATACTGTCGATCCTTGTCAATAAATCTTTGAGCGTATACACTAATTGGAATATAATAGCTGATTTACCCTCCATAAAGCCTCCGAAGGCTCTCTGTACCAAGGTTTTTTTTCGTTGACATCCAGAGCTGCTCCATGCTAAAGTCAATCCAATTATTATATTCAGATAGGATTTGTCAGAATTATAACGCAATCTTATTTATTTTCCAACCTATTTTGAGGAGGCTATTCATTTGAAAAAAATCACCCAGATCACATTGGCCGCTCTGCTAGCCGCTCCCGTTACACTCGGCAGCCTCAGCTTGCCCGCTTCGGTATCCGCAGCATCCCCCACTCCCGCCGGACAAACGACCTCGCAAGCAGTTAAAGGACCGGTAGCACAAGCTCCTTCAGTCTATACCGAGAGTGCAGCCGATTACGCCCAATTCCTGCAAGCCAAATACAATATCCAATTGCCGAAGCAGCTAACCAAGGGTGACTTCATCAAGGCAATTGCTGCCATTCTTGAAGCTGACCAAGCAGCTACTACTACAGATGAAGCAAGTGACAGTGCAGTTAAGGCTCCTGCCTTCACTGATCTGAATTCGAATGATTCTGCATATAAAGCCGCCGTTTCCTTATATAACAACGGCATCCTATCCGGTACGGAAGTACGTGCCAACGACAAACTGAGCACTTATGCCGCTGTCTTCATCGCAGTCAAAGCAGCTGGATTCAAAGAGCTGGCTTATACATATCCTGAAGCCAAAACAGCGAAGGCACTTGCGAAACTGGGCATTAGCCCAAGCCGCGTGCAGGGACAAGCTGCGCAGGAACTAGCCGCTGCCATTGATACCGGTCTGATCCCGGAAAGCCTGTACCCCGCTCTCCGTAAGGGCGGCGAAGCAAGTGCCGATTTTGCCAACATTTTGCTTGGACGAGTATTGACCAGTCAGGGTAAATATAAAAATGAAATTGGCCGTTCCGGCGACGCTGACATTTACTCCAAATTGTACGCTGCCTATCGCACCGCTGATTTAATAGAAGCACCCGAACTGCGGACCATTGTGGATCAAGCTCTGCGGAATGATCTCGTCACAGGTTACAATCTAAAGGACAGTCGCTTCGATTCCAACTTCATCGATGAACTGACTTTAACTTACGGGCATGATGATATTAAACACGCGGTACAGTTAATTGGATTGTTGCGCAGTGAAGGCATCGATGCCGACGTACAGTTCCAGCCGAAGACATCTGCCTTCATCTATTTGAAGGAATGGGGAGAGCCCAAAGAAACACCGGATTACAAAGTAACCCAGATCGAGAATGGCAACTACATTGCCTACGCCAAAGAATATGACATTCAGTTCGAGTTCAATAACACAGCGGACAAAGCCCGCTTCAACGACATTATATTGAAGTATGCCAAAAAGAATAGCGATGACACCTCCGCCTTGATTCATGCTTCCTGGTGGCAACCGTTGTATTATTCGCCGACTGCTCTGGCAGAATATCCGGTCATTGCCAACAATAAAATTTCACTTGGCAACTATTACGCACAATCCTTCTCTCTGAAGGAGAATTCCAAGGCGATTCAGGAAGGATTCCGTAAGCTGGCACCTAATGCGGACATTTCCAGTTACACCTTCTGGGTTGACCAACCGTTCTTCAATTATCTGAATGGAGAATCGGAATAAATAAAACATGTGCCACATGCATTAAAGCTCGCATTTTGACATAATATAAAGCCGACTTTACCGAACCTCACAATGGATTCGACCCATTGGTTCGTAAAGCCGGTTTTTTGTTTATTTTTTTGCAAATTTCTTGTCAAAAAAAATATTTTCCATTGCAGGATTTACCAGTAAAAGGTCGAATAACATAGGTACACAAACACGCAATCACATTTACACATATCTGTAAGACAGGAGTTAATCATGGTATACGACGGCATTCTGCTCGGCTTGATCGTTGGACTGTTCCGGGGTGGATTTCGGTATGGTCTCCACCAGTTTGCAGCACTCAAGCTGCGAGGCGGATGGATTTTCCCGCTGTTGCTGCTGGCCCAGTTCTTCATCTTTTTCTTGCAGGAAAGGCTTGATTGGGTTGCATCCATCAATGGATACCTGTTTGCTGCCGTTTATGTCACAGGTCTAGCATTTTTGTGGCTTAATCGACATTATAAGGGTTTTACGTTGATCTGGATCGGTGTCTTTCTCAATTTCATCGTCATGGCGGTGAACGGTGGGCGTATGCCTGTTTCCGTAGACGCCTCTGCTGTTCTTGGGCCCTATTATGTGGACATGCTACGCGAAGGCGGAGCGGTATCAAAGCATTATATGATGGATGCTTCCACACATCTTTCATTTCTAGGTGATATCATCCCGCTGTCCAGCCCTTATCCGCGGACCCAGGTGATCAGCATCGGCGATGTGGTCATGAACATTGGCATATTCCTGTTTATCCAGTACATGATGGTGAATCGAACCGGAGCACCTTTGCAGCCAGTGAATTCCATCAGGCCTGAAGAGATTCGGACAGACTCCAAGGAAGGGAGGTCTTTTCCATGAAAAAATTCGAAGGCATTAAATATTCTCGTCTCGTGATCAACGCAATCATCGTAGCTTCTGTCGTTGTTGCATTGACTTCGGGATACAAACTGGGCGGCTAGTACATTACTCGCCACCATGACAAACAGGCTGCCAGCGGCCTGTTTTTTCTTTCTGGATTTTTGGGAGGTAACTTGTTATGTTATACATCAATATAGTGCAAGCCGATATATTCACATCAAGAGCAGACTAAACCAAGCAGGAGAATTTTTATGAACTTTATTCGTAACCTTATCCATAAAGCAGATCGGAGCAGCATGTATGTCGTGTTGCTTAGCTGCACGGGCATCGGTATTTTTCTGTATATGAACAAGTGGTCTTATCTCCATCTATCCACTGAAGAATGGGTGATGGTATACACGATGCTCGGTGCGGCGCTGATTTTGGATTACTTCACGTTTCAAATTCCGCCCAAAGGCAATCAGCAATCCATGGACTCTTCCGTGTACCTCGCCTCGATCTTCATGTTTGGTGGTGCATTCAGTCTGTCTGTACTGCTGCCCGTTTCCCTCATTCTGTTAATCAAGGATCGCAAACTCACCTGGTGGAAACATATCATCAATTTCAGCATTTACAGCCTTATGATTGCTGGAGCGGCTTATGTATTTACTTGGACTGGAGGAATTCCAGGAGCAATTGATGGATATAACCTGCTGCCCTATTTCGCGGCACTCGCAGCCTACTTCATCATTAATACAATCACGCTTGGCCTGTTCTTTCATTTCTCAACAAAGGATGCATTACAGCAGATGAAGCGTGTGTTTGTTACCGAATCGCTGCTCGTCTATTTATGTACATTGATTTTGGCGCTTGTGCTGACCATTCTCGTTGTGCATAACGGCGTTCTCGGCCTGCTGCTCTATCTCAGTCTTAGCATTTTGCTATCGCATGCGTTCAAACAGCTGTTTGTGATGTATCAGAGTATTGAGGAAAAGGCGAATACGGATCAACGCACAGGTTTGTTTAACCACAGCCATTTTGAAAGTATGCTGGAGAGCGAGCTGGGTATCGCCCGTTCCCAGGGAACCCCGCTTTCGCTGGGACTCATCGATATTGATGATTTCAAAAAATACAACGACCGCTTCGGTCATCTCCAGGGTGACAGCCTGCTGGCTCTTCTCGGAGATTTCCTCAGTCGGAAGACGGAAGGTACTCCGGTCACCGCCTTCCGTTATGGAGGAGAAGAGTTCACCCTGCTCATGCCAGGCATGGATCTGGACGAGGCTTATGCGTTCATGAACAAGCTGCGCAAGCAGCTGAACGATACACCTTTTGAAGGAGTTGAAGTGTTTCCGCACGGTTGTCTCTCGTTCTCCGCAGGTGTTGCACGTTATGAGGTCGATATGTACAACAAGTCACAACTGGTGGATCAGGCGGATAAAGCGCTGTATTATGCCAAAAAACAGGGCAAAAACAATGTGCATCGCCACGGCAGTAACGACGGCATGGAGCATGAGATTGATCTGGTGCAGGATGTGCGCGACATTGAGCAGCAGCTCAACTTGTTCAGGTATAAGGATATGGATACATTCAAACATTCCAAACGCGTATATAAGTATGCTCTCGATATAAGTGAGCTGCTGGAACTTGATAATGTGGAGAAGCGGAATTTTGTATTGGGCGCTTTGATTCATGACATCGGAAAGCTCGAAATTCCGTGGTCCATCCTGAACAAGAAAGAAAAGCTTACTGCTGAAGAATGGGAAACGATCAAGGGCCATGTCACCTGGGGCAAAAAAATGGCCATGACCAATGAGCGTTTAGCCGATCTCATTCCCTATATCGAATTGCATCATGAACGGTATGACGGGGCAGGCTACCCTTATGGTCTGAAAGGCTCTGAAATTCCACGGTTGTGCCGAATGCTTACGGTAATTGATTCCTTTGATGCAATGACGACAGAGCGGCCGTATCAGGAAACGAAAAATGTGGATGAAGCAATCAAGGAACTGAAGATGTGCTCCGGTTCTCAGTTCGATCCCGAGTTAGCCGAACTGTTCATCCGATATATTCAGACACGAACGGTGCAGCAACAACTTGTGTAACACCTCAGAAATCCCCCTTAAAAAGCCAAAAGCGCTACCCCCGGCCTAATCGGGGATAGCGCCATTTTCATGTTCATCATGGAATGAATCATGCACCAGATTACTTCATTCTTGTGCAGATTCTGCCTTATCGAGTGGTATTCATCTCATGTGAAGTCTGATGCAGCTCTTTAATCATCTGCTGCAAAAACATGTTATCCTGACGACTGATTCCGTGCTGATTGTCTTGAAGAAGCATTTGATGAATGTTCTTCTTGAGCAACTCGCTGCGACGTTCCAATACCTCTTGATTCATGTTGTTGCGTTCACTCCTTAACATCTTTTGTAATGAATTTGTGTTCTATATAAGTATAGAGGACCTTCTCCAATAGGGAAAATGGATACAGCTCCGCTCATCTGTACTCATCAAGGCTCACCCTGCGTGACATAATTTCACCCCATGTTGTTCTTAGATATCCTTCTAAATGCTCCCTTATCCACCCGAGGTTCCTCCGAAGAAAGCCAGACTAGGGTCTGAAGCAAGCATGCGTTATAATGGTGCCAACCCTTGAAACGGATACATAGAAGTGGACCTTATCTCAAAGGAGTTCTGTATTCATGTCATACAAACAGATTAAATGGATGATTCTGCTGGTCCCCACATTCACGGTTGGGCTCTGGGAATACATCCGTCACCAATTCCTGATGCCTTACCTTTCCATGGATGTGGGTAACTGGCTTACCCCCCTTATCCTGTACCTCATAAGCGTCACCTTGCTAAGTCGCTTATTTAATATGCTGGAGAGTGCCAGGGCCGCTCTGGAGCAGGAGCGTGCCTCCAAAGTGGCACTCGAAGCTCGGGATCAACTGGCCCGCGAGCTTCACGATGGCATCTCGCAGTCTCTTTTTCTCCTGTCGGTAAAAACAGACAAGGCCGAGCGCAGTTTGGCTGGAAGTGGTCACGAGAATGAAATTCAGGAAATACGCAAAACCGTACACGAGGTTAACGCTTACGTACGGCAGGCCATCGCGCAGCTCCGCTACGTCCCTGGACAAACAGCAGTACCGGAGGGGACTTCCCTGCTGTCACAGGTGGAATTGCTTATAGAGGAGACGGTTCCTTCGGCGCGTCTGGAATGGGATCTGGACAGCACCTTCTTCTCCCCCAAGGAGCAGGTAGAATTGCTCGCCTGCATTCGGGAAGCACTGCTTAATGTACGCAAACATGCCCGGGCTACAGATATTCGGGTGATTGCAGAAGGTACTCCTTTTGTCTGGGCGATCTTTATTCAGGATAACGGTGTTGGTGTGAGCGGTGATCCACTGCACCTGAAGGATCGGTACGGCTTACGAATTACGAAGGAACGTGCAGCTCAGATGGGCTGGTCTTTCGCTCTTGATTCAAGGCCAGGTTACACTCGAATAACCATTGGAAAGGGGCATGCTTAATATGGAACTTGTACGGGTATTGGTTGTCGATGATCACGCGCATGCGCGTGAGGCGATCTGCAGTATTTTATCCGAGGACAGCCTGTTTGAAGTTATTGGTACCGCTTCGACTGGACTAGAGGCGCTGGAGCTTACCGGGCAATGGATGCCCGATCTTATTCTGATGGACGTGCAGATGCCGGATATGGATGGGCTGGAAGCCACCCGCCAGATTAAACTGCGCTTTCCTTATGTCATTATCGTCATGGTTACTGTATCGGATGATGTCACGTACCTGTTCGAAGCGCTGAAGCAAGGGGCTCAAGGATATTTGCTCAAAAATCTATCTCCGTCCACTTGGCTTGAATACCTTCGCGCCATCGTCAGTGATGATGCACCCCTGAGCAAAGAACTTGCCTATCGAATCCTTCAGGAGTTCCCCGCACCTCGCACGGAAGATGTACCCGATAATCCGCTGACTACGCGGGAGCTTGAGATCCTGCAATGGGTATCTGCGGGATATACTAACCGTGAGATTGCCGACCAACTTGGCATTTCGGATCAAACAGTGAAGAATCATCTGAAGAATATTTTACAGAAACTGCATCTCGAAAATCGTGTTCAATTAACCCGCTATGCATTGGAAAGCGGACTCGCAGGCCGTAAGCTGCGTAAATAGCGGCACATTCATGTTTTTGTCACAATTCCATGGATCATTTCGTTTTTTTATAGCCCAATGTAGTCATACGGTGTTATTTTGGACAAAGTTATAATGGTATAGATTGTGCTCGGTTAACAAAGAATGACTTACAATTCTAGACCTAAGGGTGATGATTTTTTGATTTTGAGTAGGTTCACCATGAAATTGGGCAAACGGCACTGGGCACTGATGGTCGCCCTGATGTTATTGTGTTGCCTTGTTATGCCACAATGGGCATCCGCCCATGCTTATATTGTGCAGGCCTCACCAGGTGAAAATGAACTTATTGCGACAGCACCTGAACGCCTGACTCTGGAGTTCAACGAGTCTCTACAGACGGCCTTTTTTGATATTAAAATCACCGGACCTGACGGAACACAGGCAGATGACGGCAATGTGCATGTCGATGAAGATCGCCCTCATATTCTGGAGACCGGACTGCGGACCGGACTTGGAAACGGAACCTACGCCGTGAATTGGAAGGCCGTATCTGCTGATGGTCACCCCATTCAAGGGGCCTATGTGTTTCATATCGGGGAACCATCTGGCGCTCCTGCTGGTCTCGCTGATTTAACCTCAGGTTCAGGCCAGGTTGGCGGACCGTTAAAATGGATTTTGTCGCTGACCGACTGGATTCAATATCTGGGGTTGTCTATGATTCTGGGCACACTTGCTTTCCTGCTGTTCCGGATTGCGCCTGCTTCCATGGCGAGAGAACCACTGGAAGTGCCAAGGAGCTACAAGTTGTTATGGATCAGTTATGGCGCCGCTTCTGTTGCCGCTCTGATCAGTCTGCCCCTGAACACGTTGTATGAATCAGGCGTCTCCATCGGGGAGTTCAGCTGGGCACTGATGGGCAGCGCACTCAAATTGACGTCATTTGGGCAGATCTGGATGGTACAGATGCTTATTGTGATGCTGCTGGCGGTTACCATCCTCTCCGGATATGACCGGGATCGCTCGCTGCGTATCCGTATCTGGTCATCATACGGATCATTGGTCCTCGTTCTTGGCTGGTTGTTCACCCATGCGATGACAGGACATCCGGCAGCAGCAGAACATCGCGCGCTCGCCATTGCAATGGACTTCGTTCATCTGATCGGAGCCGCTTTCTGGATCGGCGCTCTAACTGCCATGGCTGCGTGTCTGCCTCCGCTCGCGGATAAACTGCCTTCCACGGTGCGAGGTGAGGTCTACTGGACGGCGATTCGACGATTTACAGTTTGGGGCATCGGCGCTGTTGCTGCTCTCGTCGCTACGGGGATATACAGCAGCCTGATCATTTTGCCTGGACCTATCCTTACGTCTTTGTTCACAACGGCGTATGGTCTCGTGCTTATCGCTAAAGTTGTCTTGCTTGTGGCGATGCTTCTATTGGCCTGGCGTCATGCCAGAATGGCACGTGCAAGCAGCGGCAACCGACTGGCTGGCAGCCTGAAGGCCGAACTGATTGCTGGAGCCGTCGTGCTTGCGTTGGCCGCCGTGCTGACACACTTGTCTCCCGGACAACCCGCAGCCGTAGGACCTTATAAAGAAGTGCAGACTACGGATGACGGGACTACAATTACGCTTCAGGTAAGTCCCAATCGTACCGGAGAGAACCAGTTCAAGGTCGACGTGAAGAAACCAGACGGCAGTACAGTTAACGATTTGGAACAAATCACACTGTCACTGACCCACCTGGATATGGATATGGGCATTTACGAGATCACGATTCCGAAAAATGATACTGGCGTTTACGAAGCAGAAGAATATATCTCCATGCCAGGACGCTGGAACATCAAGGTGCATCTGCTAACCCGATCTCTGGATTCACTGGATACCGAATTTGAGATCGACACCGCTAATCCGTAGGTATAAACCGATTCAGATTTGAAACGCGACTCAGTCTAAAATCAGTGTCTCAACAAGCTGCAATTGTAGTGAAGGGGACGAAATCGATTCTGGAAAAGTGTAACGTTCGCATTTATTCCCGGATTTTCACTTCTAAAGTGAATCAAAAAAATCTGGGAATAACAGCGATTGAAAGAACGATTCGTAACCGGAACGGTGACTTTGCAGCACATCAGGCACTTATTTTAGAAAATGGGCCGAAACATAAATGATAAGATTTGAGAGGGGTAATTTATTTTGAAGAAAACATCATGGACTTCCAAACTGACATCCAGCCTTACTGCTGGAGCCGCTGCGCTGATGCTGTTCGCAGGATTCGCCAGTGCACACGTTACCGTTAACCCAACCGTGGCACAGACAGGTGCATGGCAGACGTATAGCATCAAGATTCCATCCGAAAAAGAGCTGCCGACCACCAAAATCACGCTGAAAGTACCTCAAGGCGTTGCATTCAAGCAATACCAACCACTGGCAGGCTGGAAAATTTCCACCGAAAAAAATGATTCCAATGAAGTAACGTCAATCACTTGGGAAGTGGACGGAGATAACGAAGGAATTCTGGCTGGTCAATTCCAGCAGTTCAACTTCGTAGCACAGAATCCGGATGCCGAAACGGAAGTAGCCTGGGATGCGTTCCAGTATTATAGCGATGGCAGCATCGTGGAATGGACAGGCGGACCAAGTGACAGCAATCCGCACAGTATTACGGCTATCAGCCAAGATCCTGCTGCTGCAGGGAATGCTGCTGCAGGCGGAGGTCATGATAGTGCAGGTACAGCCGGCAATGCGGGTCATGATGATGAAGCAGCAACGGGTGACGATACGAAGGCAAAAGACGATACCACATTGGGTGATGCGTTGAACGACACCGTTACTGGTGAGCCAAACAATACGAATTCAGATTCAGGCACGTTGAAGCTGCAGCAGGCAACACTGATCGTATCCATTCTGGCGTTGATCCTGTCCTTCCTGGGTATTGCTCTCGCAACACGCCGCAAAAAACGTTAAGAGCTAACATAGAGTCTTGTATGTAGACTGAAAAAGAAAGGAGCCTTTGGCGAACGGGATCTTTCCCGATGTGCCGAGGCTCCTTTTTGATATCTGTATGCATACGCCAACTTCGATTTCAAATTTCCATGCTTAAGTTCACTGATTAAGAACAGCGTCCCTTACAACTTTTCCCCTATCGTCCCTGATCCGTCTGGATCATGATTTCAATATATTGCAGCAAGCTCTTCTTCTGTTGTTCAATCGACTGTATTCGTCCAGACAGACCCGCGAAAAACGCTTCGATCTGCTGCCTTGTATAATCGGCCGATTGTCCCTTCCAATCGTCGAGACGGTTGTATAGGCTTCTTGCCTCCTGCTCATCTGCCTGGAGACGGGCAAGCAGCTGGGTCAATTCTTTTTCAGCAATCCGAAGATCATTTAGCTCTACCAGCAATTGTCCGCTCACTCGTGTTCCCTCCCTTATGTAAGTGCCAATCGCCAGGCCCTTCACGCAAAATTCTATCTAAAACTGACCTGACTCTCATCCGCTTGACGGAATGCTTCCGCCTTCTCTTCGATAAAGTTCAAGAACTGACTCGTATGCTTCATATGCCATGTGCTCAATTCGTTAATAGACGCATCCAAATGAGTGACGATAGGCTCAAGTCTGCGACTACGGCTGGAATGCAGGTATTGCGCCATTCGGCTCCGTACCGTATTCAACTCTGCATTACACTGTTGTGCATTTTGCTTCCACCGGGCAGCGACACTTTTGAGTTCTTCGGGCGTTACCTGAATCAGGCCAGATGCTCCTGCTGCTGCGGCCATACCTCTTGCAAGGTTGCCTGCTTGCCCACCCAGGTTCCGCATGAATGCTACGAGATCAGACAGGACATTGAACGGCTGACGTGGTGAATAATGGATTTGCTCGCCTGTAACCGGATCGTATAGATCGTTGGAAATATAGCCGTTCTCGAACTTGTACTGCTTCAAACTGTGATACTCTTTACCACCAAAGGTGTTGCTGATTTTATCCCACATGCCCATGTCATCATTCATATCCTCATAGTTGGAATTGATGTAATACATGGAACCTACGTGACGATCGTAACCACCAAAAAAGCCGCTCGTTACAAAGTCTCCGGGATGCCCATAATTGATAATTTGGCTATCAAACCCACCCTCTTCGGCCTTTCGTTTTGCCTCTGGCGTAAGACTGGAGATTACGGATGGCGCGCTGAACGTCACCGCGGAAAGACCCGTGTATGCGGCCGCATACTGGGCATTGCCCCCTCCAAGCGAATGCCCTGTCAGCGAAAAATCCAAATCCTTGTATTTTTTCTGCATATCTCTGGCGTAATCTTCCGCTTCATACATTTGGTTGTCAGATTCTCATATGCTAATTCAGACATCTTGTTGTATGTTTCATCATCAATTTTTGGTGATTTACTCACAACCGTTGCACCTCCAAGAAAATCAATCCTGAATTATGATTTATTTGTTAAACGGATCATATCCCTTAGCTATAATGGCTTCCTTAATTGCCGGACTCATGCCAAAATTTTTGATTTTTTTATCCTCATAGTCATACGAGATCGTAAATTCTTGCTCTTCATGTTCAACCACATGCCCTTCCATAGCAATAGAATCAAGTGCCATCTCAGGTAACAGCTCTTTATTTGTGATCACGACATCCAGTTCATATTTATTTTTCAGATATTTTACGGCTTCCGCTTCGGCTTCTTTAAAATAGGCCTGTTTTTCACTTTCCTTCATGTTCTGACACCCTCCCAAAATGAAAGTAGATAGTATGGTCAAAAAAAATATACATGCGAGTCGTCGCTTCAACCTCATATCAATCACCTTTTCTTTATCATTAAATATATTCGTATACCCACTCTTTTCTTCTGTTATCTGCATCATAGTACAAAATCAACATGATCACATCGGCTGTTGGCATCGTTTTTATATAACTTTGTTCCTACATGATTCCAATCGGGCATTTGGGTGTACATTACCCCATTTTCTGGATTATGCATTATTTTAACTACTCCGTTTTTCTATATATAACAAAAAGCTTTCTCTTCAATACATTCTGTGCATTTTTTTATATAATTTTTTCTAAATAAATGAAACAATTTCCAATTTTTATCGTCTATATTATAGTAGAGCGAAGTACTTCGCTCTAAAAATACATTTGATTGGAGAGTGATTTAAAAGTGAAGTTTAGAAAAAACTTGTTAATTATTTGTTCACTTGCTCTTTGTTTAAGCCCTCTAGCTAGTGTACAAGCTAAGCCACAAGAACAATCCATCGGAAAGACGGATATATCCAGCAAAACGGAGGTTCTCAGGGCAGCGGACATTCGGTACTATAAAACACTCCCAGGAAGTCCCGAAGAAGCCAAAGAAAAAGGATTAGTGGAACATCAGGAAGCGATTGAACTGGTCAATCAACAGTATCTTTTGGAAAACGGTACTGAAATTAAAGCAGATCTCGATAATATTGGATATCAGAATTATGTAATGTCTTTGGGATCAGCCTTTGATCTATTCGATGCTACAGACATGAAGAAGATTGTTTCCTTTGTTAAATTCATAGATCTATATGAAAACTATTCAAAGAACGAAATACTAGCAAATTACGAAAATAAACTTTCTCAGAAATCACAGCTTTCCACTGAAGAAACAGAGGAAATATTCAGCCTTATGCCCATTGACTTAAGTGCACCGTATACAGTAGATAGCGCAACAACCTCTCTCACAACTAAAGAAAGCACAAGTGACATGTCGATTCAGACTGTTTTTGCTAATGGATACGATAATATTGCTGCCCGTGACTATGCCTATCAATGGTGGAATGGCAGAAACCCGGTATACTCAACTTATTACGCTGAATATAACGGTTGCAAAATATCGGATAAATGTTGGAGGGATTGTGCTAATTTTGTTTCACAATCGTTATACGCTGGAGGAATGAAATTTAAATACGGAGCTAGTTTTACGAGCAATGAATCCTGGCATTTTGGTCCACTTATTCCCTCACATACCTGGGGCGGTGCCACCAACTTCTATAGACACTGGAAAGATCGAGCTGTTGTAGCTTCTAGTGTGTCAGATTTGCAAACCGGAGATGCTGTAAGTTATGACGCTGGCAATGATGGTGATCCGGATCATACCGCAATTATTACTAAAAATACAGGTAGCAGTAGTGCCAATAAATACCTCACTCAACACACTTCTGATAGAAAAGAAGAAACTACTCTTAAGAATTGGTATGATGCAGGCTACAGAGTGTATGGATATGAAATAGATAAAGCTACTAATTAAATAAACACCCGCCCCACCATTGATTTTATGATAGTGGGGCGGGTATTAAAATCAAAATCTATTATATGCTAATCTGCTAAATTGGTAACGTTACCTTTTACACTATAAATTACATATTTATGGTTCCATTGCTTCACGTTCACAATCGTTTTTTCGTGCCCCTTCTCAAAAAAATAGTTAGAGCCTTCTTGCTCAACATAACTCCAACCCTCCCTGCTCATTCGCTCTTTCATAAGAGGCTCAATGGATAAATTCTCTATTGCCAAATAACTCCCCTCTTCATTCATCTCAACGATTTTCGCATCTGTCGTTTGTAAAGTGTACATAAGCTTTACATTATGATATCCAACATTTTTAATATAGGCTCCGGCTAAAATCAGTACAATGACAATTAAAAGAAGTATAACTAGCATGACAATTTTCCAAGTTCTATTCATCTCATCTCCCCCTTTTACTCCTAGACGACGTCAAAACATAAATGGTTTCAATGGGCTAATATTATCCTTCGAATCAAGCTGCTCACAGCAGTTCCAATTAATTCCCATATATTAAATTTAAATTTTTACAATAAGAAGTTTGTGAGGAGAAATCCTATTTCTCCTGTGGACCCTTACGAATCAACTCTCCACCCCGATGCGCCCTATTCGTAACTTAAGAAAGTCAGGCACAGAGCGTTCCCTCCACTTGATCCAAGCGGATATCCATATTAACGAGTTATCTGCATCATAGTACAAAATCAACATGATCACATCGGCTGTTGGCATCGTTTTTATGTAACTTTGTTCCTAAATGATTCCAATAGAGCATTCGGGTGTACATTACCCAATTCAACTGTTTTTGCATCATTTCTCTATTTATCATTTGCCCAGACAAAAAAAGAGCCTGCTCCAGAGAGCGGCCCTAATCTTGCCATTATCAATGAGTTACTCCAATACCATCCGCAGGGCGGTCAGTGCAATCCCGATTATAAATCCGGTAACGGCCCCGTTAATCCGAATCCATTGCAAATCCTGTCCAACCTTATCCTCAATCAAGGAGATCAATGAGGCATTGTCCATTTTGTCCACGTTTTCGCGCACGAGGTTGCCAATTTTGGAATGGTTTTTCTCTAGCAGCGTCGTTACACCTTCCACAATCTTTGCATTCAACCCTGCCAATAAAGCATCGTCTGACCGCAAATCGGACAATACCCGCTCAATCGCAGGCAGAGCAAACGTCTCCACATACTGACCATCTTCCATTGCAGCGAGCGCCTTTTCCCTCAATTCAGTGAGTTTGTTCAGCACGGTTTCCTCTGCGTTCCATCCATCCAGCATGTTGTTTTTCCAGCCGTTGACTCCATCCTGCACACTTTCACTCATCGCCAGCCGGATAGCCTGGGTTCGCAACAGATCAAGCACTTTGTAACGAAGAGCGCTGCCCTCCCGCTTCATGTCCTCCACCCGGTCAAACAGATATCCTTGCAAAATACTGCCCAGACGCTCCTCGTTCAGATAACCCATGAACGCATTCATCGCAAATTGCATTAATCCGTTCATCTGGATGCCACTGATTGCCTTTAGGCCGCTTTCACCCAAAAACATGATCGTCTCCGGCTTCACCAGCCATTCCTCTGCCTGCTTCAGACCGTAATCCAGTGCTTTGGCATCATATCCACGCTCACTCATCTGGATCGAAGCCCGCTCCAGAATCGGACCCAGGTCGAAGGCTCCCGCCTGTGATTTGATCTCACCCGCAACCAGCGGAGCAATCTGCTCCAACGGCAGGCCGGCAAGGATACGTTTGCAGAGCGTATCGATCATGCTTTTGACTCCATCGTTGTGAAGTTCCCTTGTCATGGTATCCAGAACGATTTCTGCCGCCTTGAAGCCCTCAATTTTCTCGGTGATGCTATCCTTGTTCAGCAAATTGTTTTCCACCGCGGAGACAAGGCCTTCAGTCAATTTGTCCCGATTTTTGGGCAGCAAAGCCGTATGGGGAATCGGAATACCCAGTGGATGACGGAACAACGCTGTTACGGCGAACCAGTCCGCAAGTCCACCTACCAGCCCCGCTTCAAATGAACCTACAAGCAGTTTGCCTACTACACCGCCCTGAAACGGCAATGATGCGGCAAATCCCGCCCCCATAATAACGAGAGACCAAGCTGCTGCTTTTTTGGTTTGTTTAGGTTTAGCCATTGTATTCTTACTCCTTTATCGTTAATCACACGGGTTCAATAACACCCAAATTTCCCGTGCTCCTCTGTTCTTCATATGATCCCTTCCATAGGGAAGCTTCTGTTTCCATATTTCGTATACTTCATCTTATCACCCGTAGGCGTCAAAACCAAACCTCTGGCTGGTGAAAAAAGATAAAAGAGGGGTTTTTCCTATCGAAATGGTCGTATTCTTTCCAATTACCAAAAAGGTTTTAGTATAATTGATACAGACGGTCATCCATTTACGATTGGCTGGCGATCAACAGGGTAATTACATAATGGAATAATGAATGAATCAGAGGAGGAATTTCGGACCATGAAACACGTGCAGGACACAACGACACTTTATAACGGAGTCAAAATGCCATGGCTGGGTTTTGGGGTATTCAAAGTTAAAGACGGAGACGAAGTCGTTCAAGCTATCAAAACGGCCATTCAAGCTGGTTATCGCAGTATCGATACAGCGAAAGCGTATAACAACGAAACCGGTGTAGCTCAGGGTATTCGTGAATCTGGAATCGCCCGCGAGGATCTATTCATTACCACCAAAGTGTGGAACGGGGACCAAGGTTACGAATCGACACTGGCCGCTTTTGAAGCAAGCATGGAAAGACTCGAACTGGAATATCTGGATCTCTATCTGATCCACTGGCCTGTCAAAGGTAAGTATAAGGATACCTGGAGAGCGCTGGAGAAGCTGCATAAGGAAGGACGCATCCGCGCCATTGGGGTGAGTAATTTCCAGATCCACCATCTGGAAGACCTGATGATCGATGCGACCATTAAACCTGCTGTGAATCAGGTGGAATTGCATCCACTATTGATCCAAACGGAGCTTCGGGAGTATTGCAGCAAACATCAGATCCAGATTGAAGCCTGGTCTCCACTGGGTCAGGGACATCTTTTGGAGCATCCGCTTCTTCAAGACATTGCTGCCAAGTACAGCAAGTCACCAGCACAGGTCATTCTTCGTTGGGATCTGCAAAATGGCATTGTGACCATACCCAAATCCATTACACCACAGCGCATTCGTGATAATGCGGACCTGTATGACTTTGAGTTGACCACGGAAGAAATCGAGCGCATCAATCAATTGAACGAGAATAAGCGCTTTGGTTCCGATCCGGACAATTTTAACTTCTAACCCCAACATACAATCAAAGCTATATAAGTTGAACTAATCATTTACACAGAAACGGAGAGGACAGAAAAAACCTGGAAAAGCGAAGCGTTCGCCTGAAAGCTTTCTGAAAGAAAGCTACATCGTAAGCATAGGCTTATCACCGGATTTTTCCCTTAAGAAAAGGGAATCAAAAAAATCTGGGGATAACAGCGATTGGAAGGTTATTCTGTCATCGGAGTGCACGTGTGAATATATCTTTAGTTCAACTTATATAGAAAACATCAAAAAATCCCGATCTGGATGCACACGCACCTGGATCGGGATTTTGCTTATTCATTTATAGTTATATTAGCCTTTGGAAACCAGTTTGAAATCATCAAAATGGAAGCCTGGTGCTACAACGCACGTTACGAGCACAGGCTCATCACCCAGCGGACGTGCGGTTTGCCATACTCCGGCTGGAACGAGTACCTGCGGCGATTGACCCGCAGCAATATCCATACCCAGCACGAGAACTTCTTCATTTTCCGGGTTTTCGCCGTTGCCGCCCAATTTCAATTCTACTGGACTGCCGCTATGCCACAACCAGAGCTCATCAGACAAAACGGTATGCCATTCCGAGACTTCATGGGAGTGCAGCAGGAAGTACGTCGAACTTGCCGAGAATCGAGGGCCTGAGTATGTATCCGGCAGTACGGATTGTGGAATTTGATACGATGCCTTCCATTCTTCCTTATACCAACCGCCTTCAACGTGTGGCTGCATATTCAATGCAGCAACCAGTGGCGATAATTCATGTGTCGTCATATTCTGTTTCCTTCCTTCCAAATCAAATTGGAGACACCTCTATCCAGAGGTTAGCCTCACTCCCCCTACTGTAAAACATGAATAGACTTTTGTCACCTTTACAGCATATATAAGCACCCCGAAAATCATTCCACCCGCATTCTATTCATTTTCGACTGGTCGAACCCTCATCACATGATAGCGTTTACAACAAACTGGATTTTCCGTTATGATATGGATATTAACCGTAAATCAGCTGCTGCAGAGGGGAGACGTGTTATGAGTGTTATAGAGGATCGGATTGGACCCAAATATCGAATTGGCGAGAGTTCATTCACCATTGAGCACATGAGCAGACACGACGGGAACGCCATGCCACAGCCTCACGCACACCCTTTTTACGAACTGTATTATCTGCTTGAAGGAGAACGCGTCTATTCCATGAATGGTCAGCTTCTTACCGCACGCAAAGGTGATTTGATCCTGATCAATCCCCATGATGTACATACGACGTCCAAAGGAAGCATGCCCGGCTTTGAACGAATCCTGATCGGATTCTCGCCTTCTTTTGCCACCGGGATGGAGCTTGGAATATGTGGTCTGCTTCCCTTCGATCGTTCAAGGCTGCTGCACTTCCCTGATGCGGAACAGCCCGAGATCGAACGGATGCTGTGGCAGATGCTACAAGAATGCAAGGAGCGCCGACCTCATTATGTAATCGTAGTGAGAAGCCTGCTCGCCCAAATCCTGATTCAGATCCACCGGGTGGAAGAGAATACTCGGCAATCCTCACCGGTCCCGCATCATCCGATGCAGGAAAAGATCAGTGAGATCGTCACTTACGTGAACAATCATTATACCGAGCCCCTTACGTTGGAAGAGGCCGCAGCGCGATTTTATATCAGTCCATCTTATCTAAGCCGAATGTTCAGCCGTTTTACCGGATTTCGCTTCAGCGAATATTTGCGTGTTACCCGGGTTCGGGAGGCACAGAGACGTTTACTGTCCACTCAGGAACGGGTGCAAATGATTGCGGAGAAGGTAGGATTTGAGCATACAGCCCATTTTAATAAAACGTTTAAACAGGTGACCGGGACTACGCCGCTTCGCTATCGCAAAGAACATCGATAGATCTTCATAGCGACTGGCGAAGCCGGACGTCTGTCATGCGACAACCTATCATGACACCGCGCGCCAGGGAGATGCCCGCGGTGATATGTTAAGCCTATGCTACATCGAACCCTTTTTACCTGCGGATAATTACGCCACTTCTTACTTCAGGACCAACGGAGATTTGGCGTCCCTCTGTATCTGCATCACTTTCCCGACATACGATCCCTGCCGATTCATGTCCTGTCACCATCAGAAGCCGACCATCCGCGCCCACACCCTCAATCGCTTCCAGCTCCGCACCCTTACACTGATGCAAATGAATTAACGATCCTTCGGTAATATGTGCGTTCATTTCGGCGATTCGCAGGTGCTTCGCATGAGCGCATTGCACCCCGTTTCGAGCCGTCACCGTATATCCCTGAATGACCAGACCGTCCAGAGGCATTTCCGGCAGTCCACTCACCAATAACGCGGTTTCCGCTCCTGCACAGACCACATCCGATATCCGAATATCCCGGAATACCGGAGTCTCCTCACTGACCTCCTGAGTCAAGTCGCTACCACGAGCGGAACCCTCCTGATTGGCATAGAAAAAGGAAAACGAAATAGCTTCCATAATGATATCTTTCATATAAATGCGCTCCACCTGAATATCCTCAACGACCCCGCCGCGCCCACGAGCGCTTTTGAAGCGAAGCCCAATATCCGTTCCAATAAACGTACAGTCCGAGACCCGGACATGCCGCACGCCACCGGACATTTCACTGCCAATGACAAAACCGCCATGACCGTGATACACGGTGCAATTGCGGATCGTAATATATTCCGAGGGCAAACCGAGCTCACGACCTTCTGCATCCTTGCCGGATTTCAGGCAGATCGCATCATCACCAACATCGAATACACTCTGCTCCACAACGACATGACGGCAGGATTCGATGTCCAGCCCATCACCATTCTGGGAAAACCATGGATTTCGCACACTCACGTTACGAATCGTGACATGCTCGGATGCCCAGGGGTGCAGGTTCCATGCCGGCGAATTCTGGAACGTCGGGCCGTCCAAAAGCACTCGTATACATTGGCGCAAGCTGACCATGTTGGGACGCAAAAAGTCTCTGACTTCCTCATAAGCAGCCACGTCACGCACTTGCTCCAGATGCAGACGGTTCGCAATCGCACCGCCTTCAAGGGCAGAAGTCGAGGGCCACCAGATGGCTTCGTCTCCGCCAACCTGCTCCACCACACCGCCCGAAGAAACCAGTCGATTCCACTGCGAGGCCGTCATCTTGGATCGTTTCACCGGACGCCATGCCTCTCCACCGCCATCCCAAATCCCCTCACCCGTGATCGCAATATCCTCCAGCTGCTCACCATCAATAGGCGACTGACACCGCACCGCCTGCCAACCTTCGAAGCTGGACGCAATCAGGGGATATTGATCGAAATTACGGCTGAACGTAACCAGAGCACCCGCCTGAACATGAAGCTCAATTCGACTGCGGAGAACAATCGGACCCGTTAACCAAACACCCGCCGGAATGACAATTCGGCCACCGCCCGCTTCTGCACAAGCTGCTATAGCCAGCCGGAACATCTCGGTATTATCGGTCAAGCCATCCCCTACCGCACCATAATCCGTAATCTGAAAATCCCGTGCAGGGATGACAGGTAAACTCACTTCATAAGCTTTCGTATGGGATTCAACACCTTCTCCTGTACCCAGTGGGGAGTAATATGTATTCATCGTTCAGAACATCCTCTCTACCTATAATTGGATCGGACTGTTTTTAATATTGCATTACTTACTGGAAAGCGCATTCTCGCTCCATCATATCAATGCCATAGGGCATAAGGTTGAGCTTTTTTGCCATGTACGATTCAGAATTTGATGTTATTTGTTTTTATGATCAGAGTCATAAAGTAAACATCCCTTCCAGTATACTCTATACATCTATTCCAATGGTTGTAAAACAACTAGGAGAATGGATTCATTTTTCTGTCAGGATTCGTCACAAAGAGGCTAGCAATATAACAAATATATAACATAATTACTGGCTATAGCCCTATAAAACCCATTACTTATGTCATGTTTTATCACAAACCAATTGCCTTTAGCAGGATGAGTATGTATGATTAAATAACTAGTTTCAATTTATTCCTTAATATCCCTTTTACACACAGATGCTGCAGAAAGGATGGGGTCTCTTGATTGAATTTAGGGGTGTTCAGAAGCATTTTGCCCATTTTCATGTCCTCAAAGATATTCATCTTCACATTGAAGAAGGAGAAGTCGTTGTCATTATCGGCCCTTCCGGCTCAGGCAAAAGTACATTGCTCCGCTGCATCAATCGTCTGGAGACGATTACCGAAGGTGAACTTATCGTCAGTGGTGTCCCTTTACATCAGAAAAAGGTGGACATCAACCTCTTCCGCCGTGACATCGGCATGGTATTTCAACACTTCAATCTCTACCCTCACAAAAAAGTCATCGATAACATTACCCTTGCACCCATGAAGGTGCGTAAACAGCCCAAAGCACAGGCAGCCTCTACGGCGATGAAGTATTTGACCCGGGTTGGCATTGCCGACAAGGCAGACAGTTATCCTTCCCAGTTGTCAGGTGGACAACAGCAGCGGGTAGCCATTGCAAGAGGTCTTGCCATGGAGCCCAAAATCATGCTTTTTGACGAACCCACTTCTGCACTAGATCCCGAAATGATCGGGGAAGTTCTGGATGTCATGCGGTCTCTTGCACATAACGGGATGACAATGGTCGTTGTTACACATGAGATGGGATTCGCCCGCGAGGTCGCAGACCGAGTCATCTTTATGGATGAAGGCCGAATTGTGGAAGAAGCCTCCGCCGCTGAATTTTTCGACAACCCGAGAGAAGAACGGGCCAAGCAATTTCTGAGTCGTCTGATTCACCACTGAGAATAATCCATTTTGAAAGGGGTCTTTACCAAATGAAAAATGTATTAAAGTGGCCGTCGTTTATGCTTGTTTTGATTCTATCCCTTGTATTGTCCGGTTGTAGCACTGGAGAGGAAAGCAGCAGCGGCGGTTCTAGTGGGAGTACCGAAGCCAAAGGCACCATTGAACAGATTAAAGAGCGCGGCAAGCTCATTGCCGGCGTGAAATACGATACCAAATTGTTCGGTTTGAAGGACCCCGCAAGCGGCGAAGTCGAAGGATTTGATATTGATATCGCCAAAGCACTTGCCAAACAGATTCTTGGAGACGAAACGAAGATAGAACTGAAGGAAGTAACGTCCAAAACGCGCATTCCGATGCTGCAAAATGGTGACATTGATATCATCATCGCCACGATGACGATTACGGATGAACGTAAGGAACAAGTGGATTTCAGTGATGTCTATTTTGAAGCAGGGCAGTCCCTGCTTGTGAAAAACGACAGCGCCATTACCGGTCTCGAAAGTCTCGACGGTGTGAAGGTACTTGCCGTCAAAGGCTCGACTTCTGCGCAAAATATTCGGGAAAAAGCCCCGGATGCCGAGGTGCTCGAATACGACAATTATCAGGATGCCTTCACAGCCCTCAAAGCGGGTAAAGGCGAAGCATTGACGACTGATAACATTATCCTGATCGGCATGCAGCAGACCGATAACAACTTCAAGCTGGTTGGTGGCAATTTCACGAGCGAACCTTACGGCATGGCGATTCGCAAAGGCGACACTGCCTTCGTCGAAGAAGTAAACAGCCTGCTCAAAAGCATGAAGGACAGCGGAGAATATGATACGTTGCACGAGAAATGGCTGGGCAGCAAGCCCGAGTAACCCCGATTAATGATGGTTAAGCGGCGACTTCGCCTGTGATATGCAATGCATGAGCAGAGGCAATCGCCGCTTCTACATCTGGAGAACGGAGGCTTCGCCTACATGGGCAAATTGGACTTCAGCGTACTGATCAAACACTCAGATCGATTCCTGGAAGGGTTCCTCAATACCATTCAGGTGAGCATCATGGCCTTAATTGGTAGCTTTATTCTGGGTGCAATCATGGCTATCTTTCGAATATCCCCCATCAAACCGCTCAACTGGATCGGCACGGCCTTTGTGGAGTTTATCCGTAACATCCCGCTGCTGCTTGTCGTGTTTTTCTTCTATCTCGGATTGCCGGCACTCGGCATTTCACTGGATGGATTCATCTCGGGTACACTCGGTCTGACTATCTATACGGCTGCTTTCATTGCCGAAGCGATTCGAGCGGGTATTCAGACAGTCCCTCGCGGGCAGTTAGAGGCGGCGAGATCTTCCGGTCTGTCCTACGTACAGGCCATGAACCTGATCATTTTGCCACAAGCGATCAAGATTGTATTGCCGTCCCTTGGCAACCAGTTTATCAATCTGGTCAAAAACTCATCCATCCTTGCGGTCGTGGCTGGCATGGATCTGATGTATTTTGCCGATCTGATCAACTCGGATACGTTCCTGCCGCTCAGCGTCTACACCATTGTTGCACTGTTCTACCTGGTGTTGACCTTACCGCTCAGCTTCCTGGTTCATTATATGGAGCGCCGATTCGGACAAAGTGATGCTGACGCCAGCCGTGCCAAAGGCAAACCAAAAAAGAATAAACCAACGGGTCAGGTCACCATGTAAAATACGAACAATATTCTCTCTGTGTTTAGCACACCCGTTTAAGGTGCAACTCTATTATGCTATGCAACTCATTTTTCTAATTTATTTATCTGTCCGCACACAGAAGGAGGCCGATGATCCATGGACTTTAGCGGGGCCTACGCCTGGCCCAACCTTCGTTTCCTGCTGCACGGATTCCTGATCACCCTGCAAGTGGCAGGGTTGTCGATTGTATTCAGCTTTGTACTCGGTACGGTGCTCGGTACCGTTCGATACACCCGAATTCCCGTCCTGTCACAGATTGTGGCCGTCATCGTGGATACAATCCGGAATCTGCCGCTGCTGCTGATCATTTTCTTCATTCATATCGTACTTCCCCAGCTCGGGATCAAAATGTCCGTCTTCTGGTCCACGGTCGTTGGACTGAGTCTGTTCGAAGGCGCCATGATCGCAGAGATTGTCCGCAGCGGACTCAAATCGATTGAACGTGGTCAGGTGGAAGCCGCCCGCTCCTCGGGACTGAGCTACATGCAGACACTTGGCGGCATCATTATGCCCCAGGCTTTGCGGCGCATGTCGCCACCGATGGTGAGCCAGTTCATCTCCTTGCTGAAAGATACTTCACTGGCGATCATCATCTCCCTGCCGGAGCTGATGCACAATGTGCAGATCCTCGGTGGGCAGAGCTTCGATTACGTCATCCCTGCCCTGCTGCTCGCAGCCGTATTGTACTTCGTCATCAACTACACGTTGTCCATTGTGGCCCGGCGGCTTGAAGCACGAATGACTTGATGATCCGATGATTGATGCTTCCATTACAACCCAAAGACTCCAGCTCCACTTCAACAGTGGTTTTGGAGTCTTCTTTGGATTTCATAATAGTCTGCTCGCACAGGAATCATTCCTCAAATCGCTGCACCGTTACGGCGCAGTTCCTTTTGCAGCACCGCTACCGGTAGCTCCAACGGATCTAGCTTCATCTGAACAGCTAAAGCTGCTGCTGTTCCCGCCGCCTGCCCCGTAGCCATGCAGCTTGGAGTCAGCCTTGTCGTTGCGTGGGCCTCATGTGTGGTGGAGATGCAGCGTCCTGCCGCCAGCAGATTGCGAATATTGCGAGAAATCAGAGAGCGGTAAGGAATATCGTATGCTCCGTCTCCTTCTATAAAAGCCGCTACGACGCCTTGACCGGAGGGATCATGAATATCAATCGGATAGCCACTTCTGGCGATTACATCGTCAAACTTTCGCCCTGCAACCACATCGTCCTTGGTCAACGCATAATGCCCGATGATTCGCCTGGATTCACGAATACCGATCTGCGGTGCTACCGCTGAGATGGAAGCCCGCTCGAATCCAGGCACGTCACGCTGCAGAAACTCAGCGATCATCAGCACCTGTTTCCTGCCTTCCTGTTCAGCAGAGGTCAGATCCTCTGCATCTGTAGCATCTAGCCCCTGCACCCGGGTGCAGTTAATCAATACTTCATCTTCAGCCGGTCCGGTAAAAAACAATACCTGATCACGATTAATCGGTACACCTGCTTTTTTCCATTGGGAATAGAAGCCGCTCACCCCGGTTAACGGAATACTGTCCAGTTCGGAGAAAGGGGTTTTGGCATAGAAATCCTCCGGGTGCTCCTGCATGTATTGCTTCACTCGTCCAAGGTCCACACCACGCATTCGGAATTTCATGGTCATCGGCTGTGACTGGTGATCTCCATCTCGCCCCTTTGCAACAGAAGCGCCCGCAAGATACGCCGCATCCGCATCACCGCTGGCATCCACGAATACGTTCGCTTGGAGCTCCATTCGACCAGACTTGTTCGTCAGGCGTACCGCTTCTACCCGATCATCCACCATAACTACTTCATCCACGAAGCTGTGCAATAACAACCGGACACCCGCCTCCTGCAGCATCTCCGCCGCAACCACCTGATAGATCGCAGGATGGTAGGGCGTAACGGTATGCACAAATCCAACCGTATCACGAAGATGCCCCGGAGAGCCGCCGCGCGCCTGCAGTCGGTCAACGATTTCCTGGGCGATACCCCGAATCACCTGTTCACCACTCTCCGTATGGAAGGTCATCCAAGGGTAGACCATGGCGGCAGTCGACATTCCACCAACGAACCCGTACCGCTCCACCAGCACTGTTCGAATACCTTGTCGTCCAGCAGCAATGGCTGCTGCTATTCCCGCCGGACCTCCTCCCACAATAACCACATCCGCTTCTTCCTTTTTCAACCTCATACTTATCCGTTCACTCAAATTATCACTCCTTCCGTTCTATTGCATGGACTACTCTTTCAGTCCTGTCATGGCAACTCCCTCAATGAAGCGCCGTTGTGCCAGAAAAAAGACAATCAGCAGTGGCAGGGTCGCCATGACGGTGGCACTCATCAGATATTGCCAGGCTGTACCCACTTCATCCGTGAACAGGGATAACCCAAGCGGCAGCGTCATCAGTTCTCGCGAGTTAATGAAAATCAACGGATCGAAAAACTCATTCCAGATCGTCACAAAAGTAAAGATCGTCAGCGTAGCCATACCGGGCTTGGCAATCGGGAGCATAATTCGCGCATAGATCCGGAAGCGGTTGCAGCCGTCAATCATCGCCGCTTCCTCCAACTCGGTGGGTACCGTAATGAAGAACTGCCGCATCACAAAGATGCCAAACACACCGCCCGCCCCAAAGATCGGCAGTAAAATCAGCGGAAGATGTGTATCAATCCACCCCAGCTGCCGCATGAACAGAAACATCGGGATTGCCGTCACCTCATGGGGAATCATCATCGCACTCAGCAGGATAAGAAATACCACATTACGTCCCTTGAACGGAATTTTGGCAAATGCATACCCGGCGAGAGATGCAAAGAACACCGTACCCAGCACAACCACAGCAGCAATATATACACTGTTAAAATAAAATCGATGAAACGGAATCAATCGAAAGACATCGATGTAGTTCTGAAATCGGAAGGTATCCGGTATCCACTGTGGTGGATAGGTGAATATGCTCTGGGGCTCCTTGAATGACGTCGATATCATCCAGATAAATGGAACTATCATGATCAGCGAGATCAGTGTCAGCAACAAATACGTCCCAAGGGCACTCCATGTCTTACGAACCGAAGGATTAGGCATCGCCTTCATTGAACACCCACCTCTTTCGAAGCTGCCATTGCAGCAGCGTCAGAATTAGCACGATAAAAAACAGCACATAGGCAAGCGAAGAGGCGTAGCCGAACTGAAATAATTTGAATGCTTTTTCCCAGATATAATAGACCAATACCTTCGTGCTGTTGCTCGGCCCTCCCTGTGTCATGACGTAGATCTGTCCAAACACCTTGAGCGAGCCAATCACGGTCATGACCATGGTTAGAAACACCGTTGGCGTAATCATGGGTAACGTGACGTGAAAGAAGGTTCCCCTTCTGCCCGCGCCGTCCAGTGTTGCCGCTTCGTAAAGTGAACGCGGCACCTGCTGAATGGCTGCAATGAACAGCACCATATTCAGACCCACATTTTTCAGTACACTCGTCATAATAACCGCAGGCATCGCCAGATCCTGATTGTAGAGCCAGGCCGGACCCTTGATGCCTATCATTAACAGAAGCTGATTGATCAGTCCCGACTCTGTCGCATACATCAGCTTCCACACGATGGACCATACAATCAGCGAGGTCATGACCGGAACGAAGATGGCTGTTCGAAAAATTCCGATGCCGCGCAAACTTCTGGATAGCAGCAATGCGAGCAGCAAAGCAAGCACAATATTAAGCGGCACAAGCCCCGCAGTGAAATAGACCGTATTGGCAAGCACCTTCCAGAACATGGCGTCTGTCATCACATTCCGGTAATTCTCCAGTCCAATAAAATGATGATCCCCCAGCAGCGGCCAGTCGGTCAGGCTCATGTATAGCGCGAGACCCATGGGAAACAGCAGCAGCAGGGTAAACCCGAGCACCATTGGCGATACAAACAGCCATCCCGCGATCTGGGCCTCTCTGGCGAGCGGACCTCTTCCTGTACGCTTGCGTGAATGGGTCACAGTCAGGCCCTCCCCTTTATCAAATTTCTTCCCTCTAGTCTGAACGGTTCAGAGTGTCCACCGCATTATGGAAGGCGTTAACAGCCCTTCGCAGATGCTCCTCTGCTCTGCCTGTTACGACCGCTCCAAGCATGATCGCCTTGACTCCGGTATCGTGCAGCACCCGAACATCCTCCGGCACCAGCTTACGCTGGGAAGGAACCAATACCGGAATTTGCGCCTGCAAGACCAGACGGCGGTACTTGAGCACGTCCGCAAAGCTTAGCGGTGTACCATATTCATTCCCAGGCACAATGGATGCCTCCAGGGCGGTGAAGCCGTAATGAGCCGCCGACGTGATGAGAGAAGGTTCATATTCGTCATTGATTGCAAACGTAGGGTCCAACCCCAGATCATCCAGCATGAAGAAAGGCAAGTGATGTGCATAGATCGAATAGAAGTCAAAACCCAGCCCGGAAAGCCTCTCCACATCCTCTCGCCTTGCTCCATCTATACTGCCGGATGGTACGACCCCAAGCGGGCCGCCAAACTCGCTACGAATCGCCTGAAAAACTTCGGCATAATTATCCAGTGGACCAAAGTGATTCCCGCTGGCGCGATGACCGACATTATAATGCACCTTCAGTGCATCAGCGCCCTCTTCAATTGCTGCCCGGGCCAAAGATAGATCGTTCTCGGGGAGGCTGACCACAAGTGACAGCGATTTCCGATCAAGCAATTCCTTGAATTTGCCCATTATGCTCACCTCCTGTTTCTATAAAATGATTTATTGTTGCAGTACGCTTTGGATCTCTTCCTGCATTTGCTTCAGATTATCCTCGGGTGTCGCTGAACGAGCGAACAATCGATCAAATCCCTGCAACACCGCATTGTCGATATCCTGCCAACGGATATGACCGGGAATCAAGCGCGCTTTTGGCATTTCATTAATCACCGCCTGCACAATATGCTCCTTGCTCGGATTATTCGGCTGATTAATGAACGCATCGGAGTTCAGCACAGAGGTACGCGGAGGCACAAAGTAGGTGGCCGTCGCCTGAATACCCTGCTCACTGGCAAAATACTTCAACAGCTTCTTGGTTTCCTCCGGATGTTTGCTGTCGTTGAACATGGCATATCCAGCCTGCCCCAGCATCGGTACGCTGCCCTGTGAGCCGGAAGGCATAGGAGCGATACTCCATTCAAAATCCGTAATCTCTCTTGCCTTGGACACATAGCTGTAGTTATCGAAGAACATGCCCACATTGCCAGCATCGAAGCTGACCTGCTCGCCTGCTTTTGGATGCGATTCATCGGTGAACATCATGCGCTCCAGCAGTTCAAAAGTCTGCACACCATAAGCATCGTTCCAGGTGAACTTCGTCATGCCTTCGTCGAACGGGCCGCTGCCATTGGACCAGGAATATGAGGAGAGCACAGCCCATGTCTTCCAATCGCGAAAAAAGTTGGCGCCATAGATCCGGTCGGTCGCCTCCTTGCTGGTAATCGCCTTGGCGGACTTCTCGAACTGTTCCCATGTCCATTGCCCTTGGCTGGCAAGTGTATTCGGGTCGGTCAGGCCGGCCTTGTCGAACAGCGTTTTATTGTAGAACATGACCACTGGAGGTGTAGAAAAAGGAAGCCCCAGCAGCTGATCGCCATCACGGAACAAATCCAATGTGCTTGGTATATAATCATCCAGCTTGAACTGGGCATCATCCTTGAACTCGGATACATCGGCCAGGATGTGATTGGATTTGAATTGTGGCACCATCCGCTCTGATACCCAGGCGATATCCGGGAGAGAGCCGCCAGCGGCAAGCACCGAAATTTTTTGCTGATATTCCGCGAAAGGAACGGATTCCATCGTCACCTTGATGCCTGGATTTTCCTGCGTGAAGCCATTGATCAGCTTGTTGTATACATCCACATGTGCCTGATTGCCCCACATCATGAATTTCAGCTCAACCTCTCCATTCTCCCCGGCTGCTTGCCCCGGATCACTTCCGGAATTGGAGCTTGTGCACCCGATTGAAGCAATCATCATGAGTAAGAGTATCAATATCAGTCCTGCTTTTTTCATGAAAATCCCCCTTATGGACTTAGTGGTATACATGTGCAACCAAAGTATAACGAAGGTATCGGCCGCTCATAAATCACGTCAATTACAGAAATGGTATGGTTTTTCAAGAACTACTGAATCGGTCACGATATTCCCCTGCTGTCGATCCCACCTGCTGCTTGAATACCAGCATGAAGTGCTTGGGACTCTGATGCCCGGATAACCTTGCAACATCATAGATTTTGAGCCCTGTGTTAACCAGCAGCCACTTGGCCCGTTCCATACGAGCCTCAGCGATGTATTCGGAGTAATTGGTTCCTGTTTCGTTCTTGAACAGTTGGCTTAGATAGGTGGGGTTCAGATGAACCAGAGCTGCTATGGTCTGAAGTCGCAGATCCCCATCGGGATGCTGCTTGATATGCTCCTTCACATCTCGTATAATCTTCCGCGTATCTCCGCCGGAGTGCTCTGCTTTCCCAGATGGCTCCGTGACTGGAAGGGTTGAAATGCCGTACCTGCGATCCAGCAGCAACTGAATTTTTTGGATGCATAACGCCAGTTCATGACGTTCAATCGGCTTCAGCAGATAATTCAACACCCCGTACTCCATCGCCCTGCGTGCATATTCAAACTCCCCGTACCCGCTTATGATGATCATCAGCAGTTCAGGGTACATATCTCTTGCTTTGGATACCAGTGTCAGCCCGTCCATTCCACGCATGCGAATATCCGTGATCAACACATCCGGTACTTCACATCTCAGAAAATCCAGTGCCTCCACTCCGCTCGAAGCTTCACCTGTTACCTCGAACTGAGGAGCCGCCTGTACAATCAGCTCTCTCAGTCCCTGACGGATGACCGTCTCATCCTCCACAAGCAATACTTTATACATGCGCTTCATTCCCCTTTCGGTTGAAGTTGAATGGATACTGTCACCGCCAGGCCCTGCCCGGGACTGCCATCGACGCTCAGGCTGCCGCCTTCTCCATACATGAGTCGGAGCCTTTGGGCGATATTGTTAAGTCCCAGCCTGTCTCCCGCATGACATCTCAATGCCTCATTGGAGGGCTGCCGAGCAATGGATTCATTTAATTCATCAATCTCCGCCTGAGCCATGCCTTTGCCATTGTCACGTACAATAATCAGCAGCTCATCATCAAATTTCAATGCAGATACCCAGATCATCCCGCCATCCGCCTGCCCTTCAATGCCATGGTAGACCGCGTTCTCCACCAGCGGTTGCAATACCAGCTTGGGAATCAGACAATCTGTAACAGCTTCATCGATGTCATAGATTACCTCCAGCTTGCCGTCATAACGTACTTGTTGAATGCGTACATAGGACTGCACAAAAGCCAATTCTTCCTGAAGTGGAACCCTCCGATCTACCTTATCAATCGTATAACGCAGCAGCTTACCAAGTGCCGTCACCATATCAGACACCTCAGCGTGCTTCTGGCGGACCGCCATCATGTTGATGGACTCTAATGTGTTGTATATAAAATGGGGATTGATCTGGCTCTGCAATGCTGACAACTCCGCCTCTCGCTCTTGAATGCCCAACAGAAATACCTCGTTGAACAGTCGATGGATCTCTTCCATCATCCGGTTAAAACCCCGGCTAATCTGTCCGAACTCATCATTGCTAAAGTGCGCTACACGCTGGCTAAAGTCTCCCTGCTCCACCCGAATCATATTGTGCTTCAGTCGAATCAGCGGCCTCGTTATGCGGTAGGATAAGAGAACCGCGAGAACTGCTACCGCCGCCATACATAACACAGCGAATCCAAACGTAAACGTGAGCATCTCGCCCGATTCCTTCTGAATAACGGCAATAGGTGTCAGGCTGATCACCGAAAGTCCTGAATAGCTGGAATGGTGCTGTACGTAGAGATAGGGCTTCCCATCAAGGACAACCTTCTGGTTGCCTGCGTAGCCTTGAAGCTGGCCATGCGTTAACAGTTGGTCGTATGCGGACAGACCTCCGGCTGAGGTGCGTTCGAATAGGAGACGCTGCTTGCTGTCGACAATCATCAGGCTCGCGTTTTGCTCAAAATTCAAATTGGACAAGAGTTGGCCGAAGGCTTCGAGCCGGATGTCGATCAGAATGTAGCCCAGTCGCTGGAGTGTCCCCGGATCACGAATCTCACGGGCAACCGATATATACGGCTCTTCATGACTGCCCGTGTAATAGCTGGGCTCGTGCGGAGGAAGCAGACGCCATTCGCCTTCCGAGCCGTTAAGCTCTGCAAACCAGTCATCCTGCCTGCTGTCCCATACCGGATTCACTGCCAGTGAATCCAGATTGGAGAACAAAATGCCGCTGTTGCTGATCAGATGCATGCCACGAATTTCCGGTCGGTCATACGCCTGACCGGACGTGTAGAGCTTCATTTTCAGATAATCATCGGACCGCGCCCATGTACCCGATCCCATCGGAGCATTGTATTTGCCCAGAATGCCAAGCACCATCTGATCATAGAGCGGCAAGAGCGACAAACGTTCGAAGTCCTTGAGCAGCCGATTCAGATTGGTATTAATCTGGCGGACAATATCAATGGTGAACTGCTCCGTCTTGCGATCAATCGTCTGCGAGAAATGCAGGTAATTCACCACTCCCTGCAAGCTTAAGGGCAGCAAGGTCAGCCCCAGGAACAACAGGAGCAGCTTGGTGCGCAGATTCATATTTCTTCCGAAATAACCCTGTACCTTGTCCATCATTTCCGTTCATCCCTCCCTCTCCCGATCATTGTATGATCCCTCTTCACAGATCAATCTGGATATAACTGGGGTCATCATATCCAGTTTTAATGATCGTTGGCTATCCTGCCAACCATGGGATTGGTACGGAATTTCAAGATTGAAGCGCAGCTTTCGGGGAAACGCAAAAAAGCCGACTGTATCGCTACAGTCGACTACTCTTCTTGAACTATTCTGTTGAACTAATCTGTTGAACCAGATGAGGAAGCCATTCTTCCAGTGAGTCGAATGCAAATCCGGCTTTGGCTGCTCTCTTCGTATTCATGTACCAGGACGAAGTGATGCCAAAAGGTGAAGAATGCTCCTTCTCCGCCTCAGATTGAATGATGCTCGTTTTCCCCACAGCAACTTCGATTTTACCGATCAGTTCATTGAGCGATATTGTTCCACTGGAAGCCGCATTAATTGGTCCTTTGATCTCCGCATCCCCCAGCCAAGCCAGGAAACGTGCCGCTTCCGAAGAGTGAATGAATCCAATATCCGCTTCCGGGTTAGGTAACCCGATAGGCAGCCCCTGTTGTACATGCTCGATATGAAAATGCAATCTTCTCGTATAATCATCTGTGCCCAGAACAATGGGGAACCGAACAGTCGCTACAGGAAATGTTGCCTTTTGTATCAACACAGCCTCCGCTTGTCTTTTGCCTTCCTGATAAGAAACGACTTCATCTCCCGCAATTCGAACAGGATAGGTGGATGGGTCAAAGTCCTCTTCACGAAAGCCTTCATCCCCTTGTGTCCCTGCCTCATAGACAGATAAGCTTGAAGTGAGGATGTAACGTTTTACTCTGCCTTCAAAGACGTTCGCAGCCGCCAGAGCCGCTTCTGCTGAGTAGCAGACGTGATCATACACCACATCCCAATGTTCCAATTCCGCAGCATGACGCAATGATCCTTCGTTTGTCCGATCTAGCATGATATGGGTAACCCGCGAATCAAACGGAAACGCAATATTCCCTCTGCTCGCTACTGTGACTTCAACGTTCTCCTGGGCTGCCCAATGCTCCACAAGCCTTTTGCCAAAAAAGCGGGTGCCCCCAAGAACCAATACTTTCATACTCATTCCATACCCCTCCATGTCTGATGATGACGAATCCAGAATGTTGCCCGGACTCTAACGCTCTAAGGGGTAAACGATGTAAGAGTATGAAAAGATACGCAGAAGTGTTGCTAACTTTCTTGTATGCATAAAAAAACCGACTGCATTATGCAATCTGGTCATACCCCTGTCAAGTAGACAGATAAAAAAAGCTATGCTGCCAGTGCGCATCGATATTCAATCGGTGCGCGCTGTTTGAGTTTGGCTTGAA
>NZ_FOBD01000019.1 GCF_900109515.1 Paenibacillus sp. OK003
CAGCCCTGCTGTCAGGCTAGCGTCTTTAGGCGCAGTTTGGCAACAGGGGGTTATACCCCAAGAGCAAACCACCCGTTGGACGGGTGGTCCTGATTAAGTTCACTATAATTGCTTAAGATTAAAAGGGTTGAAAATATTGGCTGTATCTCAGTAATTGAGGAAATGCCACTACTTGTATCACGTTAATAGCTGTGTTACAATTAAAGTAACTGTTTTTATGGTGAGATGTTATGCCCACATGGGTAGGAGGTGGAAAGAATGGATATTGCTTTGAAATTGCTGCTCGTGGTGTTTTCGATCGGTCTAATCACTGTAGTATTGCTGCAGCACGGGAAAAGCGCTGGTTTGGCGGGTGCCATCTCCGGTGGTGCGGAACATCTTTTCGGTAAAACGAAAGCGCGCGGACTGGATCTTTTCCTGCAACGTGCAACAGTTGTACTGGGTGCAGGATTCTTCATTTTGTCTATCATCGTTACGGTTGTCTCCAAGTAAGCTGGGGTGCCTTATGTAACGCGATAGTTTAAAGCAGAAACGCTTGAATGATTAACCTTCGTTTCGAGAAGAAACGGAGGTTTTTTAATAAATTCATCCATGACCAGTCTTTTCCAATGAACCACATGATTCTGATCTTCGATTTCTTCTCACTTCCGTTCGGTTACCTTCCTACATATTCGCCCTGTTCTGGGCCGATTCTTTTCTGTCTTTTCGAGAGCAAAACACATGTAGCATAAATGCTGTTATGATGCATGAAAGCGCGGTTATGCAAGGGGCCATGTATGCTTGGTTTATTTTGCAGGGTACGGATGCGCCGGATTGAATTCGTGTATACTAGGGTATGAGATAGTGAGGCCTGATTTAATTGGTTTTTCTATTTGTAAGGTTTCCGATACATAGAGAGATGAGACAAGATTACACTTTTATGTTTCCCGAGGTGAATATTAATGATAACAGAACAACAATTGCTCGACTTTATGCGGGATACCGCTTATAAACCGATGACTTATCAGGAGCTGGAACAGCACTTCGAGATTGAAGACGCGGCTGATTTCAAAGCCTTTTTAATTATGCTTAATACGTTGGAGGAATCCGGCAAAGTCCTGCTGACTCGCAATAACCGCTACGGCATGCCAGAACGTATGGATTTGGTGCGCGGACGTTTGCAGGCTCATGCAAAGGGGTTTGCTTTCCTCATCCCTGAGGATCGGGAACACCCGGATGTGTACATCCACGCCAATGATATGAAAAGCGCGATGAACGGAGATACGGTATTTGTTAAAGTGACTTCTCAAGGTCCTTCCGGTGGGCGCTTGGAGGGTGAGATTGTCCGTATTGTTACCCGTGCGGTCACGCAGGTGGTCGGTGTGTTCCAAAGCCACGAGGTATATGGCTTCGTTATTCCAGACGACAAGCGAATTAACCGGGATATCTTCATCCCGCGTACGAACTTTAATGGAGCTGTTGATGGGCAAAAAGTTGTTGCAAAAATCGTCAGCTATCCAGAGGGCCGGGCAGCAGCAGAAGGTGAAGTGATCGAGATTCTCGGTCATAAGGATGAGCCGGGTATTGATATTTTGTCCGTGATCCGTAAACATCAGCTGCCTGAAGCCTTCCCCGATGAAGTGGTGGAAGAAGCGGAAAAAGCACCGGATGCCATTACGGAAGAAGAAATTATTCAGCAAGGTCGCCGTGATCTGCGTGGACTTAATATCGTTACGATTGATGGCGAGGACGCGAAGGATCTCGATGACGCTGTCAATGTGGAGAAACTGCCTAACGGTAACTACCGTCTGGGCGTTCATATTGCCGATGTAGGCTATTATGTGCAGGAGAACTCCAAGCTGGACCAGGAAGCGTACAACCGCGGATGCAGCGTGTATCTGGTGGACCGTGTTATTCCGATGCTTCCGCAACGGTTGTCCAACGGGATCTGTAGTTTGAACCCGCAGGTAGACCGCTTGACCCTGTCTTGTGAGATGGAGTTCAACGACCAGATGAAGGTTGTGAAACACGACATTTTCACAAGTGTGATCAAGACCAAAGAGCGGATGACGTATTCCAACGTTCGTAAAATTCTTGAAGGTGAAGAGCCTGAATTGCTCGAGCGTTACAAGGATCTGGTGGATGATTTCCACTTGATGAAAGAGATTGCCTTGAAGCTTCGTGCGATGCGTATGCGCCGCGGTGCGGTTGACTTTGATTTTGAAGAATCCAAAATCATTGTGGATGAAGAATGCAAACCAGTCGATATCGTGAAACGGGAGCGTTCGATTGCGGAGCAAATCATTGAGGAATTCATGCTGGCAGCCAATGAAACGGTAGCAGAGCATTTCCACTGGTTGAAGGTTCCGTTCATTTATCGTGTGCATGAAGATCCAGATCAGGAAAAACTGCAAAATTTTCTTGCCTTTGCGGCGAATTTCGGACACCACGTCAAGGGACGTGGCAACGCGATTCATCCACGGGCGCTTCAATCCCTTCTTGAGGATATCAAAGAAACGAAAGAACAAACCGTTATTAGTACAATGATGCTGCGTTCCATGAAACAGGCGAAGTATGATTCTGAGATGTCTGGTCACTTTGGTCTGGCGGCAGAGTTCTACAGTCACTTCACATCACCGATCCGTCGTTATCCCGACCTCGTCATTCACCGTGTTATTCGGGAAGTGATTGAGAACAATGGGGCTTTGCCTGAGAACCGTCAGGAGTATTTGGCTGGACGTATGGCCGATATTGCGCAACAGTCTTCGGAACGTGAGCGTGTGGCGGTTGAAGCTGAGCGGGATACAGAGAAAATGAAGAAAGCCGAGTATATGCTTGATAAGGTCGGCGAAGAGTTCGAAGGCATGATCAGCAGTGTTACCAGCTTCGGTATGTTCATTGAACTGGAAAATACGGTAGAAGGCCTGATTCGCCTGAGTGCGCTCACAGATGACTATTACCATTTTGACGATCAACATATGGCTTTGATTGGCGAACGTACCTCTAAAGTCTTCCGCATCGGTGATGAGGTGAAGATTCGTGTAGCGCGTGTGAGCATGGAAGAGTACACGATTGACTTTGAAATGGTTGACATGAAACCTCGCGGCGAACGTCCAGGTGGCTTCAGTGGTGGACGTGGCGGTAAAGGTGGACGTCCTGCTGGTGGCGGAGGACGCGGCGGCGCGAAGAGTGGTTCCGGTGGATTCAGTGGCTCGCGTGGTAGTAAAGGCGCCCCAACGGGTGCTGGAGGCAGCCGTGGTGGCAGATCTGCCGATGAGAGCAGCAAAGGCGGACGTGGCGGTCGTAGCGGAGCTTCGAACACAGTAGGAAGCGCGGGTGGCAAAGGTGGCGGCAAACCGAGAGGTGAGCGTCGTGCTGGAGATGCCGGCGGATCAGCAGGCCGGAGCAAGGGAGGGGTAAGCTTTGGCTTTGGCTCGGGCAAAGGCGGTTATAGCTCTACAGCGGGTGGCCAGGAAGGCACTTCAGCTAGTGGACAAGGGAATGCTCTGAACAGCGGCAGCAGTCGTGGTGAAGGTAGCTTCAAATCCGGTAAAGGTGGCAAAGGCGGTAGTGGACGCAAAAACACCTCACCTAGCGGTGTGTTTATCGGAGAAGGAGCTACACCGGGCGGTGTTCAGGAAGGCGGAGCACCACGCCGTAAGCGGAAGAAGAGTAAAGGCGCACCTGCCAACGGAACGGCGGCTTTTGTACGGAAGAAGAAAAAGTAATCGCGTTTCGCTGAGCATGAAATGAGTGTAATGGGAAGGGGCGGCGCAGACCGCCTCTTTCTTGATTTTAACAGCGGTCCTTGCTACAATTAAGGTCTGGCATGTGGTACCTAGGAAATGTGTGGTGCGCTGCTGTAGAGCATGGTACCGGCTTATTTTACGGAGAAGGAGTGAGGACATGGGCAAGAATGATGGACAGAGTAAAGTGCTTGCACAGAATAAAAAGGCTTCCCATGACTACTTCATTGAAGATACGTATGAAGCGGGCATGGTGCTTACCGGAACGGAGATTAAATCTCTTCGTAACGGCCGTGCGAATATTGGAGATGCATTTGCCACGATTCGGAACGGTGAGATTCATATTCACAATATGCATATTAGTCCTTTTGAACAAGGGAATCGTCATAATCCAATTGATCCAACACGTACACGCAAACTGCTGATGCATAAAGTGCAGATTCACAAGCTGCTTGGGCTGTCGAAGCAGGATGGATACAGCATTGTACCACTGAAGATCTATATTCGTAACGGGTATGCGAAGCTATTGCTCGGACTGGGTAAAGGTAAGAAGCAGTATGATAAACGGGAGTCTGCTGCAAAACGCGATGCACAACGTGATATTCAACGGGTACTGCGCGAGAAGCAGAAAGTTGCTCGTTGATTGGGATTTGCGGATTGCTATGTGTTGATTTGCACATAGTATTTTAGTTAGTGATAAGAGGTTATGTTAGAAATTAGGATCTCAGGTTTTACCCGTAGTTGGGTGGAGCTTGGGATTTTTTGTTTTGATTAGAGGTCCCTTTTTAAGAGGCTGTCAGATTTTTGTGCCAGTTCTGATATGAGATACACCAGTTGTTGCCGCGTTCCCTATTTAATAAGATGTTAGTAGTGGCACCGGTGTAAACTTGTGAGGATTGCTGGAAAGAATCGTTGTTGTAGTAAGTTTGCTGATGGCTGCGTAGTTTGTTGGGATGGTGGGTAAAATAGTTAAGAAAAGCTGTTCATGCTCATGAATTGTCTGCACTTCGGTACTCAACTTTACTTCCCTTGAGGGACGCGGTATAATATGTAGACGCTTGAGCCTCATATGTGTGTTGGTTTTAATCATGCACAGTTGCTCAGCCTGTTGGAACGTCTTCCAGCAATCTATACTATATCGGTGATTGTTCCTGTGTTATTATGTTCTTGTAGCAGACAGGAATGCCGAGTTTGAAAGAAGCATCTTTTTACCTTGGAGGAAAAAGATGTGCAGCACCTTTGCTCCGTATTCACGGATTAATCCTGGAGCCCTTCTTATATGAGGGGGCGTTTATGGATTCGACGGGGATAGTTCGAGCATGGGTAGCGGGTAGTGGGGACGCGTCCACTTCATCAACGCTAAAGCCTATTAAACGGCAAACAACAAACAAACTACGCTTTCGCAGCCTAAGAAACTGTGTGCGTGCTTCTAACCTGCATCGCCCATGTGACAGGATTAGGGGCTAACAAGTAGTGGGATACGCTGTCACATCTCCGCCTGGGGTGTGCTGAAGAAGACAATCAGGCTGACCCAACGTATAGCCGGTTACGGGGCGATACTCGGGTGACATCAAAACTGTAACTACACCCGTAGAAGCTTATGTGTCGTTATCTTCGGACAGGGGTTCGACTCCCCTCGCCTCCAAGATGGTACTTAGCGACTAAGTACTATGTTGAAGGCGTTTAGAGAAAATCTCCAAGAAAAAAAGAATCAGACGATGATCATCTTAATGATGCTTCAGAGCCTGATTCTTTTTTTGCAATGAACGCCTACTCCTTTCGAAACTAGGGAGGAGAATAATTGTTGGGAGGAAGATGATGAAGAAAGAATTTGGGGAATACCTCTTTAAGGAGTTTCTACTTGAGTTAAATCTGTATCAGAAGTTATCTGTTGATGTTGAGTCATTTACTTCAATAACAACTAAAGATTTTCACGATTATGATGAGGAAAGCTATCTTGACGTTTATAAGACAATTTATTCCGGTAACTTTCAACATTTGATAGGCTTTTTCGAATGGAACGAAAAATTCTTCGAATACTGTCCTTATTGTGAGAGAGAAGTTTCCTTAGAGCCATCTCCAATAGAATTAGATCAAAAGCTTTCGGACAGAGTTTTGTATTCTATACGTGAGGATCAAATTGATTATTATGATGAAGATAACAAATACGCCCTTATTTCTATGTTAAATAGAATTGATGTTCTTATGAAAAAAAGTCAAAATCAAATCTTTATAAAAATTGTGAGATGTACTCACAATTTGGAGCATGAGTTTATGTTCTTTTACCAAATCAAACTAAAAGTAAAACAAGATAAATATAAGCTTGAATTTCAGAAGATCGGCCAAACCCCCTCAATGAGTGATTTTGCTGAGAGAAATATAAACGAGTACGAGAAAATAATGAAAGATTATAATTGTTTCGATGATTTTGTTATGGCTACTCACATGAATGGGAGTGGGGCTGGTGTTGCCGCGTATACATATTTAAGAAGGGTATTTGAAAAAGTAATATACCAGGTTTTTGCTGATAAGCAAGCTGTCTTGGAAATGTCGGATAAAGAATTCCGAGATAAGCACATGAATGAAAAAATTAATTTGCTTAAAGATAAACTTCCTGAGTTCTTGACCGATAATAACTCAAAAATTTATAAATTACTCAGCACAGGGATTCACGGACTGAGCGAAAAGCAAGCATCAGCAATGTTTCCGGTGTTACAATCAGCTATTTTAATTATTTTTAGACAAAAAAAAGCTAAAATTGATGAAGATATCGAGGAAAAAGAAACAAAGAATGCTCTTAGTAATTTCATGACTAAAATAAAGTCGTAGTTTGTACAAGTCTCTTTAGACGAGAGTGTGAATTGAAAAATTAAGAAAAAAGAATCAGACGGTGAGCATTTGAAGGATGCTCCACTTGTCTGATTCTTTTTTTATTACAATCTGACGGAACATGGATTGCACACGCAGCTTTTGCGTCTCAGGCTCGATCAGTACCCAGTTATCTTTCAAGTTGGCCATCATGTCTTTTATTTCCTCGGTTGACAGCTCGTTGATGTAATAATCTTCTTTTTCTTCGTACTGAGAAGTGATGGTCTTCATTCTGTCTTCTTCTTTATCGATCAGGTTTGCATAATCGCAGGCGACAGCTTCCCATCACCGAGGGCAAGCATCCAGTTCTTCCGACGTCGATTGGAAACCTCAATTTCTTTTTGCAGCATACGTTGATCACTCTTAGCCTGAGCGATCATTTTTTTGTCCTGAAGTTTTTTGTTGGTGATCTGCAGTCGCTCGAAGACGAGCTGCTGAAGGTGATGTTCTGAAATCCCTGGAGCATCACAAGTTTTATTTGAATACTGATTCCGGCAACGGTAACTCCTATATACGCGTTCAGTTCCATCTACGAGTGTCTGTCTTGACGCATTTCCAATGTAAGTTGCCCCACATGCCCCGCATTTAACAATTCCTCCATACGGATAATCATAACTATGTTTGCTCATGTGATTCTCTCCACGCCGCTCCATCATCTTACGTACCTTCAGGAAATCCTCCATAGAAATAATTGCATGATCCTTTTGGATTCTTCCCACAGTACCGGCTTGAAGTGATTATGACCGGTGTAAGTATGGTTCTGCAATACGATCCTTACATACTTGCTGTCCCATACCCCACCTTCTTTTCCACGACTGTGCCCATTCATATGTTTCGCTATGGACACAACCCCTTTGCCAGCAAGGTACAGCTGGAATACTTCTTTAATCAGTTTAGCTTCGTATTCATTTACTATCAGCTTACGCTCTCCATTAATCACTTCGATATCGTACCCGAGAGGAGCCTTGGACATATGCAGCCCGCCGTTTTCCATCTTCTTGGTGAGACCCTTTAAAGTTTCCTCTCGAAGGTTGTCCGAATAGATTTCAGCGAAAATTCCGTTAAAGTAAAGAAAAGCCTTTCCCATTGGGGATTGTGTATCGATTTCCTCGCTTCCCAGAGACGCTACAACGAACCGCTTATTAAGCTTGTTGATCAAGGCGATGAATTCGTACAGATCGCCCAGGTTCCGACTTAAACGATCGAGCTTATGCACCAAGACAGCTTCAAATTTACCAGCTTTCATATCCTCAATCAGTCTTTGAATACCTGGCCGTTTTTTAATTGTTCTACCACTGATTCCTGGATCGGAATAGACACGGTATAGCTCCATTCCTTTCTTCTCCAGCAGCTCCATAAGTAAATCATGCTGTGCTTCCATAGAGAAGCCTTCTTCATTCTGTCTGTCTGTACTTACTCGGATGTATAGTGCTGCTTTCATCTAACTCACTCCTTTTGGGAGTATATGTTCGGTTGTTGGCGGTATTGAATTGATCCAATAAAAGAACGGGCACAACGTCTAATTAAAGACGAAGAAGCCCGCAAAGCAGTCGAATACAGATACATCCAAGGCTACTCACGCAAGGAAACGATACTCTTCTTCAGGCGTTCCTTCAGTGATAGTACCATCAAACGTAAGATCGATGAGGGTATTGAGAGTGTTGGCAATACTTTGAAGCTTATCGGCTTTTTTGAGCAAGATGATGCAGAATTTTAAACACGAAAGGAGCGGGGATTTCCCTCGCTCCTTCTTCCATACTCTATATCCGAATGTGACCAAAGAAATAGCCAGCGTCAAAGGTTCGCACCCTGACCTGGCTATATCAATTCCTAACTTCATTAATGCCACCTTATGAAACAATGTCTTTCTCCAAACCCATGACAATTTTTTCTTCATTTAAATCTCTCCTTATATTGTTGTTTTTTCGGGAGCTTGTCTGTTCCCTATACATAGGGCAGTCGACAGACCCTTTAACAAGCTCCTACAACAAGGAAAGTGATTACGGGCGCTGTATTTATGCTATTTTGGCAACAAGTGAATTAAATGGACTTAATTCTTGTTTTTGTTAGTAAAACGTAGTATCAGAAAATTTGAACCTATAATGACCCGAAAGTGGAGAATTTTGAGACCATGTTGAACCCCACATGACCATTTTTCCGTGATACATTAGGAGCATAGAAAAAGGCGCGAATGAAACGCACGGCTGCACAATGCGGCACATGACCGGGGCGTTCCTCTTCTCGCCTTTTCATTTTTAAAGGAAAACTGAGTAATTTAAAGATACACTATGGAGTTATGTAGTTTTTTATCTTAGAACTTCATATGCTAGTTCTAGTCTTAAGGAGAGCTAACGAAGTAAGTTCGTCTGTCGCTGTATAGTTGATTTAAACTTAATGTATAACCTGTTAGAGTGGAGGTGAACATTATGAATCAATTTAAATGCGATAAATGCGGAGGTAATACAACTCTGGTATCGTTAAAAACGACGGTGGTTTCTGGTATTAGCCAAAGACATGAATTAAGAGAATGTACTGATTGTTTACGAAGAAAAGTAGTTAGGTTTTGATCTTAATTCGTAAGTCATGATTCATTGAAGAGTATCCCTGAGATGCTCTTTTTTGTTGTGCTCTTCTTCTAAACTCAGCTATGATTATTCAGAAGGAGATGGTCACATGACATTAGTGAGTTGGATAATTAATATGTTGGGAATAATTATTTCAGGAATAGGTTCTTGGTATGCGTATAGGGGAGCACCGAGAGATACAATTGGTTTTGAAAATAATTATTCTTTCCCATATACCCGAGAAGAATCAAATGAAATGTTCGAAAAGTACAAAGATCGTCAGCAGTCCTCTCAATTTGGATTTAAACTTTTGATTATCGGATTTGCATTACTGGCAGTTGCACAGCTATTTGTTTTTCCATCTAATTGAAATTAACGAGTAAAACAGAGGATGAGGAAGAAAATGATAAAGATTGGCGCAGTGAGTTGGAGTTTTGAAGTTGACGGCTCTTTCACATGATCAGTAAAATTGTCTTGTCCTTTCTCTCTTGTAACTTAGAACGTATGCATTTAAAGCAAAGAGCGTAGCGTTTTTGCGGCGACCGTTTCGGGCGCATGTTTTTAGGACGTAACACTAACATCATACATATCACATTAAAGTCGTTCCTTCACTAGATCGGCTTTTTTTATTGGAGGCATTGAAGTGATCAGCAGAAGACGGAAGAAGATACACATTCGTCCCAATAAGCAGCCTGAGAAATGCAAAGGATGTGTATGGGGCAGATGGGATGGAGTTATGCAGTTCTGTAGTAGACCTGTTTGTTCCAAAGAGGTAAAATATCCCTAGCACGTTGTCATAGTGTTAGGGGAGGTGTAGAAGGGAATGAGCGAGTCAATTGAAACGGCTGTAGAGACTATATTGACACCGTTAGACAAGGATATGACTCTGGAGACTTTAGTAAGAATCGCTAATATAGGGTTGTCCATAGGAATAATATTAACCGTTGGTGGTAGTCTTGTTACAGGAATCTTGGCTTCAGGCAAGGAATACATGGAAGCAACAGCGGAGATGTTCCAAGGGAAAGGTGAAGGAAGCGAACATTTTGTTGGGTTATTTGGTGACTTTGCCAAAACGTATTCAAAAGAAGAGCTAGATGATTATTCAGTTGAGTTTATTCATCTTAAAGAGGCTATCCTTATTCAAGGAAATAGTGAATATAAGGTAGGTCTCTGGCGAGGGAAAATTAATTCTGTCGATGGATATTCAATAGGTCGTTTGGAGAAGTCGGAGAAATAGGAAGTCGCCTTTCGGGCGGCTTTTTCTTTTGCTCTCGTTAGACAAAATGAGAGCCAAGCTAAGCCCGTTTCAGTGAGAACGTCGTTTGCAGGGATCAGTCCATTCAAGAGCGGAGAACAGCATCTGAGTGAGCATACGCGTGCATATGAAGCTGACCCAATCATTGAAACCAACTCAACACAAAGAAAGGGTAAGGAATTGATCCACAACATCACTTTTCAAGCTCTTATGCCGACATAATAGTATGAAGGGAGATGTCCAAAATGATTGAACAAGATGCTGAAAAATATTTGCAATGCATGGAAGAAATCAAAGCTCGAATCGGAGTTATAGAAACGCTTGGAATCCAAAATAGGGTCACGATTTATGAAATTGAATTCATTTACCTGCAGTTTAGAAAGATAGTCGAGCTCATAATGTTTTCTTCAATATCAGCAAATAAAGTTGAGTATAAGAAACAACATCGAAGATTCAAAACTCATTGGAATGCTAAAAGGATTTTAGAGAGTATGCATGAAATTAATCCAAACTTCTATCCCCAACCAAGTAGACAGGGATATGACAGTGAAAATCAAAGGACGGTAGATCCGATTTTAGATGGTTATCTCACGAAAGTTGATTTAGTTAGGTTAAATGATCAGTGTGGAGAAATATTACACGCTACGAATCCTTACAGTAGAGAAAAGAATTATAGAGCGTACTACGATGAAGTACGTTCATGGGTACATAAAATAGTGAATCTACTAACTCATCACCAAGTACAGTTAATAGATAGTGATTATCAGCTGTGGGTGGGTATGCAAGAAGAAATGTCTGGAAGAGCGTTTTATTCAATAAAGAGATTAGAAGGAACTACTTAATTAAGTGCCTGTTCCCATTTCTTATCTTACAGAACACAAATAAGGGCAAACCGTAATGGTCTGCCCTCTTTGCTTTAATTAGATTTCATTGCTTGGACTACTGCAGTCTTATACTTGTATCGTTCAGCCAAGACCCAGCAAATCCACGGTGTAACGGTCAACAGTGCCGTCATCATATGCGTTCACTCCTTACGTAATTTGATCACACTAATCATCGTTCTATGGGTGGAAATAGTTGTTAAAATAATTGGAGGTAGAGACATGAACATCAGAATCGTGCCAATCGATCAGATTAATGCAGCAGCCTACAACCCTCGCGTTGACCTTCAGCCAGGGAATGTTGAATATGAGAAGCTTCCCCGCTCGTGATCCCTTCATCGCCCGCCGGCAGTCGGTACAGCACGGCGGGTTTCTTGTATTCTCTTGAGTTCAGTTTCACTATCCCGTTTCAGCGATTTGAACTCACATTTCGATATAAGATGCGGATTCTTACATTGACGTTCTAGTGACAACGTATGATCGATAGCCTGATCCATTGTCATTTTGCCAACATTAACTCGGGTGACTACAGCGGCAATGAAACATGCTCGTGGTGTGGATTTGATCCAATAAAAGCGCATTTGCTTCACCTCACTTGACTGATTTCTTGGAGCCGAGCTTTTCTTTATTAGCCTTGATTTCACGACACGCTCTTTCGACTAATTCGCGGTCAAACACGCCTGTATCAATAGTGACCTTAGTCGTTATTGGCTGTTTAGGTGTGTTCATTAAATCGCTCCTTTCTCAGAATTGTTGAGACATAGCGGAGCGTGTGTTTTTTTGTTGTGCCTGAAGTGGTCAGAGGATCTTATTTGAAAGAGATGGGGGATAGGAAATTGGAGAACGTGGGGAAATGGGCTTTGGCCATGGGTAGCTGGTTAGTGTCTTATTTATTTGGGGGTTGGTCTGGAGTGTTGGGAGTACTGCTGGTGTTCGTGGTGCTTGATTATCTTACAGGTGTCGTGGCAGCCGGTTCTAATGGAGGATTGAAAAGTAAAATTGGCCTTATCGGGATTGCCCGTAAGGTCTTTATTTTTGCCATGGTCGCGGTTGGCCACTTGGTGGATGGCATCCTTGGTGATGGCCACTTATTCAGGGATACGGTGGCGTTTTTCTATATAGCGAATGAATTACTGTCCATTACCGAAAATGGCGGGAAAATGGGTGCGCCTATCCCGTCTGTGATCAAGCAAGCTATTGAAGTCCTGAAAGGCAAAGGCGGCAACGATAATGACAAAGGAGCTGGTAAAAATGTTTAAAGTGTGGATCGACGCAGGGCACGGAGGTAAGGACCCAGGAGCAGTAGCAAATGGCATCCAGGAGAAAGACGTTGTTCTGAAGGTGTCGCTTGGTATCAAGAACCGATTGGAAGAGGATTATGAGAACGTGCATGTGCTACTCTCCCGATCCACGGACGTATTCTTGGAGCTGAAAGAACGGACAAACAAGGCTAACGCTGCCGGTGCTGACATCCTGGTATCCATTCATTGCAACGCTGGCGGTGGTAAAGGTGGCTTTGAGTCTTTCAGGTATACCTCTGCTTCTGGAAACAGCATCAAGCTGCAGGACAAGCTACACAAGGCTATTATGGGCAAGCTTGGCGGCATAGATCGTGGACAGAAGGCACAGAACTTGCACATGGTTCGCTAATCCAAAATGCCGGCAGTGCTGACGGAAAATTTGTTTATTGATGTTGCTTCCGATGCGGGTCGTCTGAAGCAGGACAATGTGATTGATGCAATCATTGACGGCCACGTGCAGGGTATTGCTACATACCTGGGGTTGAAGATTAAAACGGTGAAGGAGGACAAGCCAGTGACACAGGAGAGAGACGTTAACGTGCCCAGCAAGTGGGCAGAAGCAGCATGGACAGAGGTTACAGCCAATGGTTATTTTGACGGAACACGTCCAGGGGCGCAGATCACGAGGGAAGAAACAGCGGTAGTCCTTAATCGGCTCAGGAAAAATTTCCTTGCCTTGAATGGAACGGCAAATGGCAATGTCATCGACCTGGACAAGCGTTTAAAACAGATCGAAGCAGAGGGATAAAATAAGAATTAAAATGGAATAATTGTGTTTAATTACAAATAAATATGAGTACAAAGAAGGAGTTGGTCAAGCTTATGAAGAATAAGACCCATACAAACCATTTAGGAGGTAGTATGCAAATGGCAGTTAACGATAAAATTGAAATTATTTCTAACAGCAATCCCGAAATTTATGGCGCAGTTGGTACAATTGTAGATATTAAGGATACTGATGATAGAAGAGATATCCGAGTGAAAACTGAGAGCGGATTGGATATCTGGATTGACGCCGATGATGCTGTTATTTACTAAAAAAGATAAAATGTGACAAATGATGCAGTGTGATGATACAATAGGCCTATCTACCGATGAGAGGAGATAGGCCTATTAATGCATATGGATTTCAGAGTTTATCAAGTCATTTTTTCTGGTGATTTAATTGGTAATGGAGAGCTTTTATTCGAATATCTGAAGGGGTTGTCAAAAATCCCAGGAGAATTTGGGTTTGAGTACTGCATTACTAGCGAGATTGACTACCAATCTAACATTATTTGTGGTTGTTTGTCTGAGGAGTATTCGCCAGATATTAATTCTGTAGACGATGAAAAAAACGTCTATGTCCCTGATGTTGCCCCTTATCTTAACACCTACTTTGCACTGGATCTGCAAGAACAAAGATTACTTGTTCAACATAGAGAATATCCTGCAACCAATCTTAACTGGGAGCAGTCTATGGCGAGACTCGCTTTTATGATTAGAGGCGGATTTGAGCAATTCTATGGTGTGGATTTTGATTACGTTATAACTAACAGAGATGTAAGTGATGACGAATTCATTGACGTGTTCAATGAAAACAGAATTACTTCACTTAGAGTTAAAATATTCGATCAAGGAAGAATGCTCAGTAGGGATGCGGAAATTTTTAATGACAGCGCTCTAAATGATGCTTGGATTCAAGGGTGGAACTCTGATGAGAGTGAAACTTATGAAATTGTTCTCAAGGCTCCCGGAAGAGGTGGCACGGGAGATTTGAGAGAATCTCCTATTGCTATCAGTTTAATTAATCTTCCCGTAAAGGAGATTTTAGAATTGAACTATTGGACTGAGGATGATGGGGCGGGTACTATGTCAAGGACTGACCTGAAGAAACTTAGAGTTCAGGGGCTTGACAGAAGGACTCAACCTATCACTGGTGTCGATCGTCTTTTAAGCGATTTACGTAACCGAAGACTTGAAATTAGAAACTTCATTGCATTCAGACTTTAATTTAATTCATTGGTAGAGCCCCTCACAAGCATTCACTTGTGAGGGTTTTTCTTATCTACTCAATTTGTACAGGCAATACTGATTTAATGACACATCTTCCGCAGCGGCCCTCTCCACCAATTGCCGGTGCAGACTCCGGGGTACCCTAAGATTAAACTTCCCGCTGTACTTATCTTCTCCGATCGGTTCAGGAATGTCGTCACCGTATTCCAGCTTTACTTCCAGGTATCACATATGAAAATGTAAAAATTTATTAATGGTTTCTGAGCAAAATGTGAAAATCATAAAACAACACCCCGTTTAAAAAACGGAGTGTTGTTATTACTAACGAGATACACACCTACTCGAATTATCTAAAGTATAGGGGTGAATACCGAAATGGATTCGAAATATAAGTGTTTCATCTCATCTTGTTGGATTTCTGGTGACATTTCCAAAAACCAACTTTCTTTCATAGATGCTTCTGTTAAAACTACTGAACGCCACAAGGATAATCCTATTTCAGAAAATTTATAAGCATAACCTAACTCTGAATCTTCATCACGGTCGTACGGAGAAATAGAATCGAGTCTTTCAACCAGTGCATCAGCTTTAGTATTGAACAGATTAATTTCTCCGATTAGACAGTTAAAATTATCTGCAACATCATAACCGATTTCGATAAAGTTAACTCTCCCTTCGGTGTCATATTCTGCTCGATAATCAAACATGTGCGGGGTGTTCTCCAATTCATTAGGTGTCATCCCAATTTTTATACTACCGATAGATTCTCCAGGTACGATTGCTAGCTTATCCATGTGACGTATATCCCCTTAATAAATTAATTAATTCCAAAGTATTTCTCTGAAAGATCAAGAACGACCAAAACTTCTTGATAATACTTACGCTGCAAATTAGCAAAATACCCATCAGGATCTTTAATTTTTGCGAACTCATCAAGCTCAAATTGTAACAATTCTTTGAATTTCTTGGCTTTCATTAGTGCAACTTCTTTATCTCTGAAAACAACAGACTCAGCGCGACTTCCCCAGTTTGGAGTTAAATAGTGATCATCGTACATCATTCGAATAGCTGGGAAATTTGTCGATAGGAAACCTGCTTTAGTCAGGGAGTTTGCAGCCACGAAATGATGTCTTTCTCCACCAAGTGCTGCTATGGAGTTGTATGGACCAGCTGTAAACAAGAAACGTTGATATTTAGGTTTTGCATCACTTTTATTAGTATACTTGTAAGTCTTAGAACCTTCAACTACCGTAATGTCATAAACAAAGTAGTCTGAGACGGCAGTTTGTGGGCTAGCAAATGTATATACTACTCCAGCTTTAACTTGTTGTCTTCCAAATCCAGAAGAACCAGCAGGACTAAAAGTTTTCTTACTCAAGTTATATTTAGTTATGGTTCCATTGATAGAATCTAGAGGGTTATTTCCAACATTCACTGCGGTAACAGTGAATGAAGCACTTGTTGTAATATAGTTAAGCATCCACACATTTGTCTCAACATTTGCTTGAAGTTGTGGCTGTGCCGACTTCTCTACAAGAATATGCTGTTCATATTCTTTGATTTGAGGAGTGGGTTTCTCCAGATTGTATTTACTTACAAGCTCGTTTATCCTAGCTTCGTCTAATACAATTGGTTCACCATTCATGTCTTCGCTATAAATTATGTTTGTGGTTTCTTCTTCAATACCGTTAAGTTTAAGAATCTCTTCATCAGACTGGTCATCATTCTTTATGTAATCAGTCATACCTTTCTCTTCAATAAGCGCTTGAATATCCGGGTGTTGATCGAGTTCGTCTGAAGTAAATGATTCAAGAACCGTGTCAGATTGGGGAACTATTTCAAGATCATTAGCGAATACGTTGGTACTGAAGATTGATGAAGCAATTAATATTGTTGCAAAAATAGATGCTAAGAATTTTTTCTGGAATTTCATGTTGTCCTCCTGAATGTTGGTTATTAATTAATACTATGAAAAAGCGTTTTAATTACTTTTATTAATCACTCCTTCCGATATTATGGAAATGCAGATAAATAACGCCTTTAATATGCTACATCATTAGGAATTACATGGAAATAGTTCTTTTTTCTTATATTTACTCATAAAAAATAAAAAAAATGTCGAATTAGATATATTAATTATTAACTAACTATTAATATTTTGATTTTTTATAAGCAAATTTTTCTATTGTATAAAGAACATGCGTTCAAATATAATACAAACAAACGTTCTTATTCGAAGGGGTGAGCATGTGAAATATTTAGGTTGTTTGGTTGAGATTATCTATGAGGACCAAAATAGGAAGATCACGAAACGCCGAATCCAGGTCAAGAGCATACGGTCGGGAATGATTAAAGCTGATGATCTATTGTCGGGGCAGCCGCGGACATTTCGCGAATCCGGTTTACTGGCATGCTATCCGATCAGAACGACAGCGTAGGGGGCTATCAAATGTTATCTGATTACGAACGTAAGATATTGAGGATCTTGTACAACTATAGTAGTGGTCGGCGGCGGTTGCCCACGATTCACGAGTTGACGGTTAAAACAGGTAAGGATGAGCCGGACGTGATGGCTGCCCTTGACGCTCTCATAACGTCCGACTACATACATTGGGAAGGTAAGCCAGATACAGCTAACATAGTGATCCTAGAGGGCTGGGAGCGGGAAGGTGAACATCCAAAGGTCGAACATGTCCCAACATCAACCAACAATACGCCTAACAAAACAAACTTGGACTATTGGACTCAATATTAAGGAGGGTTTACCCTGAGCAAGGGTAGAGTTTATGAAGGTTCAATTAGAAGGTACTATTACAGATTTCGGATTGGTAATGAAATTCTCCGATAAAATGGTTAAATTCAAAAGAATTTTAAACCAAAAAAAGGGATTTTTATCAGGCTAAAGAATATCATATTAAGAGACACAACTTAGACTAAAGGAGAAGATTTATGATCAAAGACAGAATTCCAATTTGGTTTTGGTGTATCTGGATAGTTGCTGCCATTATGTTAGTAATAAATCTGTTCGACACAAGCTCTAGTATAAACATGCTTGCACTAACTATCCTTAACGTTGCTAATGCGATCAGGATATGGAAGAAATATCGAAATTCGGCTATTTTATTTTTAATCATAGGTGTTCTTTGTGCAGTATTATTTATCAACTATCAATTTTAAATATTATGTTGAAGCGTGACCGTCATTTTTATATGGCGGTCTTTTTCTTTTAGAAACCAAAAGTACTGGAAGGATTATGAGCTCAGGATATGTTATTAATGATAGTGTAAGCTCTTATTGTTGGTGTGCAAACATTATGCATATAAGCGACCTCTTGGGTAGCCATATGTAAGGCAGTTGTCATTTTATAAATCCGATAGAATCGGTAAAGACCTCACTGGGGTAGATCTGGTGAATTTGAATAAATAATGTTTAACGTACCTAATCTTTTAGTTGAATTATGATAAGCATACGTTATTTTGGTGTGGGGTTATATAATATTTCCAAATACTATTATTTTTGTTAACAAATCATTCACAAAATTTAACAAAAATCTATTTAAAAATTGATATTTATATTTTAAAATACAAAATGTAACATAAATTAACTTTAGGAGGAATAATCTTGAATAAAAAGGTAAAGGTGTTGTCCGCCGCTTTATGTACTGCTATTGCTATTACTTCTTTAGCTCCAGCTGCATCAGCTTCAGCAGTAACTTCATCGCCGTCGATTGAACTTCCACAAGGAGATTTTAGTGTTAACAAAAGAGTTCTTACCTTAGGAAAAGATGAGTTATCAAAAAAAGTTTTTGATTCTGTCGAAGCAATCTCGCCTTACATAAACAAAGGCTCAGATAACTTATATCACTTGGATCCAGCTGCAAAAGATGTTGTTGGTGACGAAGTCTACAATCAGTTCGTAATTGGTGTAAATAATTTAAATGCTGCTATAAATGGGGAAGTTACGAGTAATAGTGGTCAAATCGTAACACCCAATGCTTTTAGTAACTCTTACTGGTGGGGCGTCGCAATTACCTTTGATAATGCAGAGACCAAAAGATTTGCTGAATCTCTTCAGACTACTTCATCTGTAGGCTCTTTTCTAGCTGCGATTGCTATTTTTATACCTGTAGCTAGAGTTGGTGCTCTTGTTGCAGAGCTTGAATCAATTGGGGCGAATTATTTAGCGAATCAATTTTTCAGTAAAAATGCTGGTAAAGGGGTTACATTAAATATCCACTGGGCACCCGTACCTTTGTATACTACAGTAACAACAAATGGCGGTTAAAATTATTAAATGAAGGGGGGACTTACATGGATATAGGCATAGGAACGGCTCTGACGACGACCTTACTCTTCATCTTAATAGCTATAATTGTTCTGATGTTAGTGTTGAAATTTGTTTTTAAATTAAATTCTAAAGGAATTATTAATGTAGGTGCAGTTATTGCGCTTATTATCGTCCTTTTTGATTTAATTCGAGGTGCTGTTATTGGTGTTATGAATCCAAATAGTGCATTAATTTATACAGCATCTTTTATTGTAGTTACTGGTTTACTAGTAACCAATAACAAGAAAGCAAAAAACTAAAAAGTAGAAAAAGACACTGCTGGCAGTGTCTTTTTTTGTTTGTATCTGAAAATCCAGTCCGAATCTTGTTTACTTGCAATTTAAGCGTGAAATATAAGTTGAAATTTAAGTACCAAATGGGGGGCGACGCCCCTCGCCTCCATTAGAGTAAGCAAAAGCCACCACCCAGTGATCTGGATGGTGGCTTTTCAGTTTATGATATAATAAACATAAATTTAGATTGGGGGACTCAAGATGTTTGAAAATCGTGAACAGCTCCAAGAAATTTTAAAAAAGGCGAATCAACATGCACGGAAACAAGCTAAAGAATCAGGTGCCTCTATTTATTATATAAAGAATAACAAACGCGTTCGTGAGGACGCTGAAGGCAATAAATTCGAAATTATATTTGATGCTACTGGGAAACGCCGGGAGTTTGAATATCATGAGTGAAATCAGACCAGTCATGACTGTGTTTGCTGGGACCAATGGAGCAGGGAAAAGTACTCTCAGCATGCAAATGAGAGAGTGGCTTGGTGAACTGGTTGATCCGGATCAAATTGCAAGAGAGTTGAAGCCAGAGAACCCGCGCAGTGCTGACCTGTCTGCTGGCAGGGAAGCTGTGAAAAGAATCCGATCTCTCATTAAAAGTGGTATAAAGTTTGCTATTGAAACGACATTGTCCGGATCATTTGTTTTAAAACATATGGAAATTGCAAAAGAACAGTTACGAAATTGTCGTATACTATATCGGCCTTGAGGATGTTCAAATGCATATAGATCGTGTTGAGCAAGGTGGACATTGGATTGCAGAAGAAGACATTCGTTATCGATATGGTCAGTCATTGAAGAACCTTAAACCGGCTCTAGCCATCGCAGATCAGGTCATCATCATTGATAATACATACGAACCTTTAATTGTTGCGGAAATCATGCAGGGTAATTTGATCTATTGTGTTGAGTCCATACCTGCGTGGACTAATCCTGTTCTTGTGGGTTACTGATACTCGGGTGACATCAAAACTGTGACTACACCCGTAGAAGCTTATGTGTCGTTATATTCGGACAGGGGTTCGACTCCCCTCAGAAAATTGAACCCTTCTCCATTCAAAACCACAACGGTTAAGGAGGGACAGGGTTCAGCTAGGTTGATTTAACCACTATAAGAGTACCGTCAGTTGCGTATAGATGACGCAACTGACAGTACTTTCGCTTTTTTGTAGTTGGTTGTAAGAGGGGAAAGTAGCGGAAAGTCAAATGGCATGTTAGAAGTGAGGCGACCTTCCCGCACATAACAGCATCACGAGATGATGAATCGTTGCTTCCTTAGCAGAGAGTTCTACTGCTAGAACCTTTGTTAGTTCTTGACGAATATTTGACGAAAATCCATATAATATTCTTGAAAGACTATTTCTAAACTACTTTAGGTTTGGGGCATAGTCCCTACATAATTATAATAATAGGATGGGGAACGTATGGAGGATCAATTTCACTTTACACCACAACTTTTAAATTACTTGCAATTGAAAAAGCTAGAAACAAATAGGGAGTTCTTTTCATTTTTAGCTGGGGCTAATGAGGAGGAATTGCTTCCTTTTATAAAACTAACTAAAGATAATCTTCATCCAAGATATACGTTCGAATTGGGTGAAAATCGCTTCTTTGATGAAAAGGTCATTATTGAAAATAGTATAGTAGATTGCGATACGCTCCATTTTTCTAATAATAGAGAAGTTACTCTCGTTAATTGTATATTTACTGGGAATGTATTTTTTTCAGAAAGAGCAAGAGGTTTCCTTAATTCTGTTTATATAGATAACTGCATATTCATGGGGAAACTTCAAGTCAATGGATGTAACGACTTGGAGAAATTTATTATATGCAAAACAAATGTCTATCAATTGAATTGCATTAATTCTAAAATAAAAACCATTGATATAACTTTTAGTAGAGTTTTCTTTACAAATATAGAAGAAAATCGAATAAATGAATTTTATACGAATGTAAATGAATTTAGTTATATGGGGATATTAGGGAATAATTTCACTAAAGTTGACTTTGATTTTGAACAATTTCAAGTTGAAAATCTAAATCGCTCAAAACAAAAGTTAAAAGAACATGTAGATGACTACAACCTCTTTCAATTAAATAATAAAACATCCAGAGATATACTCAACAGTAATAATAACGAGGAGGTCGTAGGTACAATTAATTTTCTGAGAAATCATACTAAGATATCTTCGAATAGATTTCGTTATAATGTTTTATTGTATTTAGAATCTGTAATCTACCAACCTAATTCAATATCAAAAATACTTATGAGAATTTTTGGGGGATTTATTAAGCCGAGTAGGTTTATTTGGTTAGCATTAGGAACATATTTATTTTTTGCTTTGATTTATACTCTTCCTTTTATGCAATTTACTAATTATGAAGGAGGACTAGATTTTTCTGAGGCGTTGTATTTTTCTGGCGTCACCTTCACTACCATAGGTTATGGGGATATTACTCCTAAAAGTTTTACAAGAGTTGCAGTAATAATTGAAGGGATTTGTGGGATCATTACATTAAGTGCCTATGTTGTATCATTGGTAAGAAGGTATATTGATTAGTTAGTTTATTTCACTTTTGTATTGCCGTTCTACAAGTTATTGTCGAAGTCAGGATTCCAAAGCCACCTCTCCAAACATCCTAAGCATAGCATCACGCGGCGTCGAATTGTGGTTTTGAACAGCCACGGTTCGCCTCCATTAGAGTAAGCAAAAGTCACCACCCAGTGATCTGGATGGTGACTTTTCATTTTATGATATAATCACTTAAAAAAAGGAGTAAGGCGTTGTATGGTTCGCAGAACTGACAGCATCCATCGTATGGGGCAAAGTACTATCCAGTTCAAGGTGAAAGCCAACGGACTTCATATTTTGGAATAACTATCCCCTGCATCCTTCTCAATCTTCTGAAAACATGATGACGAATTGAAGCCGACTTTGGCGGTCGCATCCTATTCCAATTGCATAATCTGATCTCTGGACTAGACCGGAGCATATAGTCATGGAATAATAGGGGAGAATGTAGACAGGCAGTTGCAGAGAGGGGTCATTGCTTTATGGTTAGTATCGCGTTGGTAGAGCAGGTATCTGTTAGGGAAAAGGTTGTGGCGTTCACGTTTGATGATGGGCCCCATCCGGTGTATACACATCAAGTGCTTGAGATATTCCGCCGTGCGAGTGGGCGGGCGACGTTTTTTATGATTGGCAAAGAGATGGAGGCTCACCCGGAGATTGCGGCGGAGGTGCACCGTGAAGGACATGAGATCGGAAACCATACGTACACGCATCCGGACCTGACAAAGCTGACGCTGAAGGCAGCCGGAGAGGAACTGCAACGTGCAGAAAGGCTTGTTCAAGAAATTACGGGGCAACCTACCCGCTGCTTCCGCCCGCCGTATTTTGGCGTAAACGATGACATTCTGTCTCTGGCGGCGGAGCGCGGATATCAAACGATTGGTGCGGTAAACGGTGATGCGAAGGATTGGGACAATCCCGGCGTTGAGCACATTCTAGAGCATACCCGGTCTGCGGTGAAACCCGGGAGCGTGTTAATATTCCATGACGGGTACGGGGATCGTTCCGAGACAGTGGAGGCGGTTCGAGTGCTGGTGGATGAACTCGTCGCGGAAGGGTACCGATTGGTCACGGTAAGTGAATTGTTGAGATTTTCTTTGTAATCGTTAAACAGAGTATTGTAGATTGGGCCCATCATTCATTGGAATGATAGGGTCCTCTTTCTTGTCCAGTATCCACCAGCCCCAGAAGTTTAATTATTGAACAATGGCTCCGTGCGAAGCAAATAGTTACCCCTTACCTCTGCGGCCCAATAAGCAAATACTTCTCTCCATTGAACACTGTTAAAGAAATCGTCTACGGATTGATTGTCGGAATCCCAGTCTACAAATATGTTGAGAGGTGTGATTCCTCCAGCCCAAATTCCATTACTGACGTCCGTTCCCTTCTCCCTCACTAATAAGATTGGAATGCCGAATTGAAAGGCCATGGCAGGCTCGATTTGAGAAAAGGTCGATCCTTCCCAGAACGGAGTGGTCGTTGGTGGCTCCCCTACATTGGATTCAAGAATTTGAACATAAAATCTGCGGAAGTTGATCGCGAGTAATCCATAGCTTGAAAAAACCAGGCGTCGTATATTCGTTAGAATGTTTTCCGGGTATTGTTCACTAACGGGCAATGTGCGGGGAAAGAGCAATGCATCCTCAATTTCCCTAATCAGACGGTTCAGAAATTGCTCTTGCAGGTCATTTACCGTGTTGGTTGTACTCAAAAATATAGGAATACGAAAAGCGCGGTCTACACATGCATCGATAGCGGATGTTGTGTCCTTTTCATTATGAATGGCCTTAGTTGGATTTAAGGAAGAGGTTCTTAAATTACCGCGGACGGGAGGAAGCTCCGTTACCATGCTTACGGGGGAAAGCTTTTTCATGGCAATAGGCTGAGTCTTAACTTTATTTTTTGGATTACTCAAGGTTCACATCTCCAATGCATGAGTCTGGTTTATATTTAGCCCAGTCTATGCGCATTAGCCCATTTGTGTGACGTGATACTCATGAGGGGGCAAGCACCCTTTACCCCATCAACCGATTACTGTATTATTTTTTATTTTTACTTCGTACTATATAAATTGAACTAAACATTTACACGATAACGGAGAGGACAGAAATAACCTGAAGAAGCGGAGCGTTCGCCTTTATAATCGGATTTTCCCCTTTAAATAAGGGATTCATAAAATCTGGGGATAACAGCGATCGGAAGGTTGTTCTGTCATCGGAGTGGCAAGTGTAAATATTCTTTAGTTCAAATTATATAGAATGTAATTTATAATAATAAGTTAATATAAACCGCGTCAGGAGGATACAATGGACTTTATCAAAAATCAACTAGACGGAACTGGCATGAGTGAACAAACCATTGGATATCTTTCGAATTTGATCATGGTGGTATTTATAGCTGTGGTCTCCATACTGGCCAATTATATAGCCAAAAAAATCGTACTGAAGATTATTATCCAAATCATCAACAACAATCGGTACACGTGGGATAAAATCATTGTGGAGAAAAAAGTGTTCCACAAGCTCTCGCATCTCGTACCGGCCATTATCATCTATTATTCAGCGTATATCTTCCCGTCCTATCAGGCTTTGATTGAAAAAGCAGCTTTAACTTATATGATCGTCATAACCATCACGGTATTAAATGCGCTGCTTAATGCTTTTGATACCATATATCGTTCCTATGAAGTCTCCAAGATCAGACCCATTAAGGGATACATTCAGGTCGCCAAAATCATTCTTTTCATCATTGGAGGCATTATCGTCATCTCGAGCCTGATTGGTCAGAATCCGTTGATTATTCTCAGTGGACTTGGCGCTTTATCAGCCGTTCTGATGCTTGTCTTCAAGGATTCCATATTGGGACTGGTGGCAGGTGTGCAATTATCATCGAATGATATGGTGCGTGTTGGTGACTGGATTGAAATGCCCAAATATAATGCTGACGGCGACGTCATAGATATTACATTAAACACGGTAAAGGTTATGAATTTCGATAAAACGATCACCATGATTCCAAGCTACGCGCTCATCTCGGATTCTTTCAAAAATTGGAGAGGCATGCAGGTATCCGGTGGCAGAAGGATTAAGCGAAGCGTCTATATCGATACAAGCAGCATCAGCTTTTGCACCAAGGAAATGATTGGGGAATTTCAGAAGATCCACTATCTTACGGACTATCTCGAGACAAAATTAAATGAAATTAACGAATACAATATAGAACATCATATTAATACGGAAAGTATTGTGAATGGTAGACAGCTTACGAATGTGGGTGTATTCCGAGAATATATCCATCAATATCTGAGGAATCATCCGAAAATTCATAAGGACATGACGTTGATTGTGAGACAGTTGGCGCCTGGAGATAACGGACTACCTCTTGAAATCTATGCATTCAGCAATGATATCACCTGGGGTGTGTATGAATCCGTTCAAGCGGATATTTTTGACCACATCTTCGCCGTTGCGCCGACCTTTGGCCTTCGTGCTTTCCAAAATCCAACGGGTCATGATATCGTGCAACTAAAAGAAAGCCCCCAATATTCGAGAGGATATTGAGATATGTTATTTAGCTGATTCAAAATGAATATGAACAGAGGAAGCACCGTAAAGGTGCTTTTTTTTGTTCAAAAAGTGACATATACACTATTTACAAAATTGGAAATAATTAATAGTATATTCATATGGGTATGATTTCCAGATTTTATTTTACACGTATTATCTTGAAGCTAGAAATAAAATGTCCCGCTTTGAAGATTGGAAAATTTAATGGAGGTGAATTTCGTGGCACGTGTATTAGTTGTAATGATGCCTGCAGAAGGGCATATCAATCCGACGCTCGGAATAATCAAGGAACTGATCGAGAACGGAGATGAAGTCGTCTACTGTTGTACGGAAAAATATCGGACGAAGATTGAAGCGTTAGGTGCACAATTTAAAGCATACTCCTTCAACGAGGCAAGCCTGCTCAACAACCCAGATATGAAGCCATTTGAAATCAAGCATCCTTATCAATTTTTATATATGGTTTTGAAAAAAATTATTCAACGCTTTATTCCGGATGTTCTGAATCTGATCGAAAATGAAACCTACGATTATTTAATTTTTGACTCCATAATAGGCTGGGGAGGACAAATTTTAGGTGAAAAGCTGGGTATACCAGCGGTATGCTCAACCACCACTTTTGTTTTTGTGGAGCCTCTCGGATCAGGTAATCAAAATCAACTGAAGGATGACGATGAGGAGGTCAAGGAGCTGTATAACGGCATCATTGAGATGTCCCAGCAACTAGCTTCTCAGTTCAATGTAGCTGTTCCTTCTCTAGCGGATCTTTCAGGGCACCCAGGACAACTGAAAATTGTTTATACAAGCCGTTATTTTCAACCCATGGGGGACAAGCTGGATGACAGCTTTGTGTTCACTGGCCCATCAATTACACCCCGCAAGGATGCACCATCCTTTGCAAAGGAATCTCTGCATGCCGTTTATAAACAGGCGGTTTATATTTCGATGGGAACCATTTTAAATAAGGATCTTGATTTTTATAAGCTGTGCTTTACGGCTTTTCGTGATTTGCCTGTGCAGTTTATATTGTCTTCAGGGAAGGATACTGATTTGGAGCCCATTGCGGATCTCATTCCTGAAAATTTCATCATCAGCCCCTATCTCCCACAATTGGAAGTGCTGCAGGGTGTAGATGCTTTTCTGACACATGCGGGCATGAACAGTACAAGCGAAGCTTTGTATTATAATGTACCCCTGGTCATGCTCCCGTTAACCTCGGATCAGCCGCGTGTAGCAGGCCGGGTGCAGGAGCTCGGAGCAGGGGTCATCGTGGATAAAAATAACCTTACACCCGACGTACTGAGAAACGCGGTATTAGAAGTGCTCGGCAATGCCTCCTACAAGGAACATGCTGAGGTTATTGGGAAAACGTTACGTGACGCTGGCGGGTACAAGCAGGCTGCTATCGCCATTCAGAACTTTATGGGCGAACGGTCGTTATCCGCCACACCCATCTCTTCGCTTGAATAAAGAGACGACTTTCCTCTATTAATATTAGACGAGAAAGCCACTACTCCATAAAACGGATTAGTGGCTCTTTCATTTGATTCATCCGCGTATGGAGGGGGAGAATAAACGGAGAGGGCATATCACCTTTTCCATATCGTTTTAGTATATCTTTCGCAAAGGAGAGTTTACAGATGAATCATACAATCCCGGAATATACGTTAAATGATGGCTTAAAAGTACCTGCCATTGGCTGTGGTACCTATAGCTTAAAAGGAGAAAAAGGTGTTAAATCCATAGCGTCCGCGATGGATGCAGGTTACCGACTAATTGATACAGCGTATAACTATGAGAACGAGGCGACTGTTGGGAAGGCCATTAAACAGAGCTCCGTTTCCAGAGAAGACCTACTCATTTCATCTAAACTGCCAGGGCGTTACCATGCCTTTGAAAAGGCGATCGTAGCCATCCAAGAATCTCTATACAGAGCAGATCTTGATTATTATGATCTATATCTGATTCACTGGCCGAATCCCAAGCAGGATATGTATGTGGAAGCGTGGCAAGCACTCATTGAGGCGAAGAAACGCGGATATATCCGTTCCATAGGAGTTAGCAATTTCCTGCCGGAACACAATGAACGCCTGATTAAGGAGACCGGAGTAGCGCCAAGTCTGAATCAGATTGAGCTGCATCCATTCTTTGATCAAGCCGATCAGCGGGAGAAGGATTCGCAGCATGGCATTGTTAACGAATCGTGGAGTCCCATTGGGCGTGGCAATGATGCGGTACAGGATATCGTAAAAGATGAGCAGATCCTTCGTATTGCCGAGGCTCATGGCAAAACGGGTACGCAGGTTATTTTGCGCTGGCATACCCAGCTTGGATCAATTCCGATCCCTAAAGCAGGTTCTCTTCAACACCAGCAAGAGAATATCGATATTTTCGATTTCGAGCTGAGCGAGAAGGAGATGGAAGTTATTTCTTCTTATAATCGTAAAGATGGACGGTTGTGGAATCAGGACCCGAGTGAGTACGAAGAATTTTAAAAGGCTTATCATAAAAAAGTTCGGTTCACCTTACGGTGAGTTGAATTGATTGGTTATAAAATAAATATGGCCTCCTAACCTACAGGGATATACTTCATTTCAATATACAAAAAGAGGATGTCCCATAAGTCATGAACATGACGAGGACATCCTTTTTTAGCTTATTACTTAATTTTTAAAGAACCGAGCACATGTTATTGGCTGCATTTTCCATACGTCCACGATTTGGTTTAAAGAAATTGTTTAACGAATGATAGAGATGTGATTTCCCCGATCATCTTATCGTAGGTTGATGAGGATACAAACGTTTTTGATTCCGTTGTTCCTCCAGAAGTTGCATCATCCAGTGCTGAATGTTCATCGTCTGCGGAGTGGCATAGGCAGAATGGGCCAGATTGCAGGTCTCCAGTGGGTCGTCCGTTAAGTTGTACAATTCATATTCATCCTGTACCGGCTCTGTTTTCGTCAATGTTACACATTGTCCTGAAGCTGAAGCGGGATTCCCAACGGGCAGTGTGATGACATCTTTTACCCCAGGCTGACTCCAAAATTGAGCATTGTCAAAGTACCGGGAAAACTTCCAGATTTCCGGTTTGTTGTTTTTATAAAGGGTGGTAATTACGGTTTCGATGTGGTTGGGTTGTACAACAGACGAATAGGGTACGCCCAATGGATTGGTTTGGTGCTGACCACGTGTGACATCATCGTCCGTCATAAAATAGACCGGTTGCTGGGTCAGCGCCGGATTATTGTTTCCATAAACAAGAGGCGTGAGATCACGTCCTACCAAATGGCGGGCTTCACTGAAATTCTTTTGCAATCGTCCATGGATTTCGGAAACATTAATATTGGCCAGGCCTAGCATGGTTGGCAGCAGATCGACATGACTTGTCAGGCTGTGCACATGTTGTTGCTCGGGAAACAGATGTTTATTGTGAATCAGAAAAGGAACATGAAGGTATTCCTCATAGGCACAGTACCATTTTTGATGAAGATTGCCGTGAGCGCCCAACAGATCGCCATGATCCGATGTGAAAATAACAATGGTATTGTCATAGAAGGAGGAGCGCGTAAGAGCTTCATACACTTTGAACATTTGGCGATCCGCATTTTTTTGCAATTGGTAATATAGCTGGCGGTAGAAGCTCTGATCGGTGATCGGCTGTAAAGCTCTTGGATACAAGTCTCGGTAACTTGCCTGACAACGTGGTTTGGTACCCAGCCACTCGTGTATTGTCGGGGGAGCGTGGACTGCGGGCATCGGATCTACCTCGAATTTGAAATTGGGGAGGCGCGCGGCGAGATCACCATATAACGTAATATCATGCGGGTTCACAAAGGAAGAGACAATGAGCCAGGGCTCAACTTGTTGATTTTCGTTCTTTCTGCGATCAAGGGATTCAATGAGATGAACCGTTTCGGCGGCGTATACCTCATCCCGTCCACTTAAGCCAAAAGCGGCGGAGGAAGCCGAGTTTCGAGGGTTTCTGCCAATGGGATCAGGGCCGATCCAATCGGAGAATCCGAAGTCCTCCAAACGACTCGCGTGAAGGTACAGGCTTTCCAACTGGGGCTCCGGAACCCCGGTCAAGGGGTGATAACTGGGAACACTTTGGTGGGTGCCGGGAGAGATGATATCCGCATTGGATATATGCCATTTTCCCTTATAGTACGTCTGGTATCCTGCTGCTCGAAAGTAATTGCCCATGGTAGGCACTGTATTGGGATTCAACCAGAACATGTCAGAGTCATACGATTCTTTGGCAATGCCGACAGTCTGACTGACACCGTGCAGTGATGGATACTGACCTGTGAACATGGTAGCCCGGCTGGGACAGCAGGCGGTTGTTCCGATATAATGCCGATGGAATTCCATACTATGAGACTTTAAACGTTCCTGGGTAATCAGATTTTCTCTACGCCATGCCTGTATTTCTTTGCTCTCATATACAGCAGGATAACGCTCTTCATCTACAAGGATGACGAGAAAGTTGGGTTTCTCCATAGTAAAAGATGGCAGGGAAGTATTGTTCACGGAGTTCACACACCCTCAATCGTTTTTTACTTTAAGGTATGTGATGATGATTACGAAAAGTCCATATCCATTAACCACGCTTGTACGCAAAACGACCGTTTCCCAGTAGAAGAATGGGAAACGGTCGTTACCCGATTCAAGATCACTCACCGTAATCTGTCCCACTTCATACTTGGTCTGGAGCTTGAGCAAATCCGGAAGATATGAAAGGGTCACAGGTGTCTTCGGATCATTCGCAATCTCGGTATCGGCCAGTGGAACGCCGTTCAGATAATGAGTGCCATTAAGAATGGTGCGATTGTTCTTGGGATAGCCCGTGGCGATCGTTATAAGTTCATTGAGATAAAAACAGAGCTGCGGCTATAATGCATATGTGAGGAAAGAACATAGAGAAATAAGGCGGAGGTCTAAAGTGATCATAAATTGGATTGATGAATTGAAAGCATTCATTCGCAGCAAGCCGAAAAAACTAGCTTTTAAAATACCATTTGCTTATTTTCTAGTCATATTGCTCACAGTTGCGTTCAGTTATTTGGTACTGAACCAAATATCAGCGAGCTCTGCGCAGAAAAAAATCAATGAGACATCTTTGCAAACGATTACTTCCATCCAAACCAATGTGGAGCTGATGATTGAGAATGTAAACAACTATTCCAAAATGATTTTCTCGGATCATAATTTGCAAAACTTGTTAAGGCAAGGCGACGTGTATGCTAACCTGCAAACCCAGGCAAAGGTCAGTACATATTTGTACAATCTGATGCAAGCGGTTCCAATTATTGATTCTGTATATATTTATGACAATTCGGGTCACCGTTTTTCGGTCGGGACAGAAGAGTTGCCTTCGTTCATGGAAGCGAACGTTGAAGAAACCTCGTGGTATGAACAAGCCCTGCGTAACAAGGGAAGGTATATGCTGCTACGTAATGCCAGCGAGTCAGTTTCTCCGGGTTCGGAAAATAAACAGTTTATCTCCTTCATTCGGATGATTCGGGATCTCGACAACACCTCCCCCTTAGGGATGCTGGTCATCAATATCAAAGGAGAATCCTTTGCGCAGGCGTATGCCAACCTGTTAAACCAGGATTCGTTTCAGATTGCCGTCTTGGATGAACATAATCAGATCATTGTCGATAATTCGACCGTTGATCCAGGCAATATCGCTTTTCAAGAAATGCTGACTACTCACATCGATGAGCTGGAACAGCATTTTCAGCAGAGCAATTCGGGGTCTTTTACGCTGAATGGCGAATCGGAAAAATATGCGGTCACTTACAGATCGGATGGGAAGGAGCAATGGAAATTCATCAGTGTGAATTCATACGATAGCGTCGATACGAGAAATAAATCACTTGTCCTACTGGCACTCGCTCTGCTGAGCATCAACGGAACGGTCTTTTTTGTAAGCTCATTCATCATTTCGAACAGTATTATCAAACCCATTCATAAGCTTCTGCGATCCATGAACAAAGCACCGAGCGGCAACTTCAGAAAAGTGAATATGGAACTGAACAGTTATGAATTTAAACAGCTATTCAGAGGTTACAACCAGATGATTGAACAAATGGACCAGATGCTCAAACGCAAGTTGGAAGAACAGAAGACGATTCGAAGAGCTGAACTGAATACACTCCAGGCCCAGATCAAGCCGCATTTTTTGTATAACACACTGGATTCGATTACTTCGTTGGCGCTGTCCGGGCGCAATCATCAGGTATGCGAGCTGTTGGAAGCGCTGGGCACGTATTATCGCATGAGTGTCAGCAAAGGCCGCGACGTGATCACCCTTGGGGAGGAAATCGAGATTGTAAGAAACTATATGAAAATTCAGAAAACGCGTTATCAGGATACGTTCGAGATGGAATTCCGCGTGGATAAGGGCTGCTTGCAGACGCCTATACCTAAGCTTGTGCTGCAACCGTTGGCTGAAAATTCACTTTACCATGGTATTCGTCCCAAAGGATCAAAGGGCACCATCCGAATTCATGCGAGCAAAACAAAAGGCGGAGTGGAACTATCCATCTCCGATGATGGTGTTGGCATGTCCGAGCATGAGATCGATCAGATTCTTCATCAAACGGAGCAGAAAGGCGAAATTAGAAGCTTTGGCCTATGGGGCACGCTGGAACGTTTGCGAATGTTCTATGGAATAGAGGACGGCATCACGATCCACAGTGGAGCAGGAAAAGGAACGACTATTTTGATCAAAATACCGAATGGAGCAGATGCGTTATGGAACAATTGAACGTGCTGATTGTAGACGATGAGTATTTGATACGGAACTTGCTTCGTATGCGCATTGACTGGGAGGAGCAAGGCATGAGCATCATGGGAGAAGCCTCGAACGCGCAGGAAGCCCTGGACTTGGTGGACAAACAGCAGCCGGATATTATGTTTACGGATATTTATATGCCTAACATGGATGGGATTGAATTAAGCCGATTAATTCTGAAGAAGTACCCGGATATTAAAATCGTGGTCGTCACAGGTCATGACGAATTTGAGTATGCACGCCAGAGCATCCAAATAGGCATCGTGGATTATATATTAAAGCCTATTCGTGCTGCCGAGCTGCTTACAGTGACGGACAAGCTGAGGGTCATGATTGATGAGGAGCGAAAACGTGAACAGGAAATCCAGAGGCTCAGGGCAGATCTGGAACGTAATTTCCCTTACCTACGTGAAAAATTTGTGCTGCAATGGTTGAATGGCGTACTCACCACGCAGGCAGAAATTCGAGAGAAGGCGGCCTATTTTAACATTCCGATGCTTCTGACGACCCGTGAAATCCAGATCGCCGTCATCGAAGTTTCGACTGCATCGGCCAAGGAGACGGAGGAGCAGTTGATTTTGCTCAGCATGGAGTGCAGCAACGAAATAGACGCATTTTATGAAAAAGAACCGGGTGTAGTGCATTTGATGGATACTCGAAACCGGATTGTGATCATCAGCTTCAATTCCGGTGTGGATTTTATTGAAGATGGCGAAGCGCTCATTCCCCTTCTTACCACTTCCTATCCCTGTGCCGTAAGCATAGGCATCGGACGCAAGCATGGCCATGTAGAGGAGGGCCCAGCAGCTTATCAGGAAGCCTGCCGCGCTCTGGAATACCAAGCCTTTGTCGGAAAAAATCAAGTGGTCTGTTTCGAGGATATCGTGGATAACCGGGAGCAGTCATATCGGTCGAACACCGATCTTCTTCAGCGATTGCAATTTTATATTAGCGTTGGTTCTGCTGCGCGTGCGATTGAAGTGCTGCATCATATCTTTGATGTGTCCTTTTCGAGTGTGTCACAGTTTCGCCTTGCAGCTATGGACGTGATCACAGAATGCCAGCGAACGGCAATGGAGCAGCAGATCGAGAGTGATCAGGTGTTGAATACCGAAGCACTGGTGTCCATTCTTACAGCCGACCATCTGTCTGAACTGATAACCCGATTGGAAGACTACGTTCAATATGTTTCCGAAACGGTATATTCCAAAAACCAGACCAAGGAAGACAACCTGATCGGTCAGGTCAAGATGTACCTGGAAGATCATATGAGCGATCCGAATATCGGCCTGGCGAATACCGCTGCGGCTTTCTTTGTCAGTCCAGGTCATTTGGGAAGGCTGATGAAGAAGGAAACGGGGAAAACCTTTGTCGAGTATCTTACGAATTTGCGTATGAAAAGGGCAGAGGTATTGTTGAAGCAGACCCAAATGAAGGGGTATGAGATTGGCGAGCAGGTCGGCATCACGGACCCGCAGTATTTTAGTGTTTTATTCAAAAAAAGCACAGGCAGATCCATGAATGAGTACAGACAACGCAAATCGTGACCTGGAACATGTTTGAATTTTAAAAGCGAATGTGCGTTTTCTAAATGGTGATATTGGAAAGGACTCCCTAAAATAGTACGAGTAGAACAAAACCTGATTAGGGGAGGTCACAAGATGAAAGCGCTATTAAAAAGATCGCTGGGTATGGTGTTGGCGTTGGGTATTGCAGGCAGCCTGGTCGCCTGTTCTTCCGAGTCATCGGAGGGCAAAGGTTCAGGCGGAGATGGAAGCGTTACCTTGAAGCTGTGGGATCAGTCCGTAGGTAATACAGACCCCTCGGCGAAATTATTGCCGCAAATCATCGAGAAATGGAACAATGAACATCCAGACATCCAGATTGTACGGACAGGCACGACGGGCGAGCAGTACAAAACCAAAGTCAAAACATCCATTGCAGCAGGCGAGGCGCCTGATTTGTTTTACGGTATGGGTGGGGGAAGTTTTATGGAGCCTTATATCCAGTCAGGAAACGTGCTGGAAATCACCAAGTATATTACGGATGACCTGAAAAAACGTATGGCTCCAGGCATGGCAGAGGCGATTGAAAAGGATGGGAAAATCTACACCCTTCCGGTCTACACCCATATCGCTAACCTGTATGTGAATACTGAGCTGTTCGAGCAGGCTGGAGCCAAGCTGCCGACCACTTATACGGAATTGCTTGATGCGGTAGAGAAATTGAAGGCCGCTGGAATTACTCCGGCGCTGATGGGGGAAAAGGATCGCTGGCCGGGCATGTACTGGTATGACATCATTGCGATGCGTCAGGCAGGGAATGAAGCGGTCATTGAAGCGTTTAAAGATCCGGCAAAATGGAATTCGCCCGACTTTGTCGCAGCGGCAACCAAAATGCAGGAGCTGACCAAAGCAGGGGCATTTAACAGCAGCATGTTCAGCATGGGCTATGATGAAATGCTGGGTGCATTCAACGCAGGCAATGGAGCCATGATGTTTCAGGCCAACTGGGTGAATGCAGGAATTGAGGACCCGTCCTCGGCCACCAAGGGCAAGGTGAAGGTCATTCCCTTCCCTGTATTTGAAGACGGCAAAGGAAATAATACGGAAATATTCGGCGGAGCCGTGGATGGCTTTTATATTAGCAATAACACTAAGCATCCCGATGAAGCGGTTGAATTCCTCAAGTATCTGAGTGAGCAGCTTGGTACACAAGGTTTCCTGGCTGGAGCCGGCCTGCCAAGCTGGAAAACAGATGCACTCGACACATCCAGCCTGTCCTCCCTTGATCTGTCTGCGGCAGATATTATGAAAACGGCGACCTCATTCATCGCGTGGTGGGATAACATTCTGCCAGCGGAGTCTGCCGAAGCGCACAAAAACCTGATTGCCCAACTGCTTGCCGGAGATGTAACACCGGAGGAGTTCTGCAAACAGATGGCACAGCTCAAACCAACAGAGCTGAGTCTGTAATTCGCGCAGGCTAATATGCACGCAATCCTTACACGTGTATGCTCGTGAGCTTGCCAAGTTGAAGCCTGCTTACAATGAAGATGAACCCAAACAAGGCGTGGTCCGGTGTATCCCGGTCACGCCTTTGAGAGGAGAACAACAATGAACTCTGTATTTTCCAATAAAGGCACGATAGCCGTCTTTGTACTGCCGACCCTGCTTCTGTTCTGCGGAATTGTGCTTATTCCGATCTTTGTCTCCAGTTATTACAGTCTGCTGGACTGGAACGGCGTAGGCAGGGGTACATTTATCGGTCTGGACAACTATGTGGAGATGTTTAAGGATACCCGGGTGCTGAATTCGATCAAAAACTCCCTGTTATTCGCGGGTGCTTCGGTGTTCATTCAACTGCCGATCTCGCTGGTGCTCGCACTGATTCTGGCGTCCAACGTCAAGGGGGAAGGATTCTACCGGACCGTGTATTTCATCCCGGTATTGATCTCGACTGTGGTTATTGCCCAGTTGTGGTCAAAAATCTACAATGCCGATTATGGCCTGCTGAACGTGCTGCTGCAAAGTATCGGCTTATCCAGCCTGGCACAGGATTGGCTGGGGCAGAAGGACACCGCGCTGGCGGCATCGTTTATTCCGACCTTGTGGCAGTACGTGGGGTATCACATGCTGCTGATGTATGCAGGTGCGAAGTCCGTGTCTCAGGATGTGCTCGAAGCTGCTCGAATGGATGGTGCTTCCCGTATTCGCACGGCGTGGTCCATCATGATCCCGCTGATGAAGCCAATTCTGAAGGTAAGCCTTGTTTTTTCGGTCATCGGTGCGTTCAAGGTGTTTGACCTGATCTATGTGCTGACGGGTGGAGGGCCGTTCTACACCACTGAAGTGCCAAGCACGCTGATGTACGCTACCATTTTTGATACGTTCCGGTATGGATATGGCAGTGCAATCTCGGTCTTTATCATTGTGGAGTGTCTGGTGTGTACGATCCTCATTAATTCATTGTTCAAAACGGAGTAGAGGGAGGCAAAAGGCATGAGTACCGTAGAAGTCATGTTGCAAAAAAAGCCCAAGCCGAGGTCCATCTCCGGACCGATCGGGAAAGTGTTCCTGCAAGCGTTTCTGATCCTCGTTGCGATTGTGCAGATCTACCCGCTCATCTGGCTGGCGCTGTTTTCCCTGAAGGATAACAGTGAAATCTTCAGCGGTGATGTGGCCGGGTTGCCCAAAGCGTTTCTGTGGAGCAACTACACCAAAGCCATGTCCGACGGCCATGTGCTGACCTATTTTATGAATAGTGTGTTGGTTACTGCGGCCTCCATTGTCTTGGTACTGATCCTGTCCTCCATGACGGGATACGCAATCACAAGGATGAACTGGAAGCTCAGCGGGTTGACGATGACGCTCATTTTGTTGGGCATGATGGTACCGATTCATGCGGCGCTGCTGCCATTGTTTATTATTTTGAAGAATCTGAGCCTGCTCAACAGTTACTGGTCTCTGATCATTCCCTATGTGGCATTTGGCATTCCGATGGCGGTATTCATTCTGGGCAGTTTTTTCAAAGGTATCCCAAGAGAGATGGAGGAGTCGGCGGTTATCGACGGCTGTGGCATATACCGGACGTTTTTCTCCATTATCCTGCCGCTTGTGCGTCCGGCCATATCAACTGTAGCGATCTTCACATTTCTGTCCTGCTGGAATGAGCTGATGTTTGCGGTCACGTTTATCAATAACACGGCTTACCAGACATTGACGGTGGGCATGATGTCGATGGTGGGAACGTACATTACGCAATGGGGTATCATTGGTGCGGGACTTATGATTACGACGGTGCCAACGGTGGTCATCTATCTGCTGCTGAACAAACAGGTGCAGAAGAGTATGATCGCAGGTGCGATCAAGGGTTAGCTGGAGGCTGGACTGGAGGGCGTGGCGGTAGTAGGGGATTGCTGCTTGCTCTCTTTCTGGTAGATATCGGCTTGATTCGGGATTTCGCAAGGTGTGATCTCTGGACTGGACCGCGGCCTATGGACATGGAATAATAAGGGAGTGTGTAGCCAGATAGTTGCAGAGAAGGGTCATTATAGTATGGTCAATATTGCGATGGTAGAGCAGGAGTCTGTTCGGGAAAAGGTTGTGGCGTTCACGTTTGATGATGGGCCGCATCCGGTGTATACACCTCAATTGCTTGAGATATTCCGCCGTGCGGGTGGGCAGGCAACGTTTTTCATGATTGGCCAAGAGATGGAGACTCACCCGGAGATTGCGGCGGAGGTGCACCGGGAAGGGCATGAGATCGCAAATCATACGTATACGCATCCGGACCTGACCAAGTTGACACTGGAGGAAGCCGAGGAGGAGCTGCAACGCGCAGAACGTCTTGTTCAAAAAGTTACGGGGCAACCTGCCCGCAGCTTCCGACCACCATACTTTGGCGTAAACGATGATATACTGTCTCTGGCAGCTGAGCGTGGATATCGTACGATTGGTGCGGTCAACGGGGATGCGAAGGATTGGGACAATCCGGGTGTTGAGCACATTCTGGAGCATACCCGGTCTGCGGTGAAACCTGGCAGCGTGCTCATATTCCATGATGGGTACGGGGATCGTTCCCAGACGGTGGAGGCGGTTCGTGTGCTGGTGGATGAACTGGCCACGGAAGGGTACCGTTTGGTGACTGTAAGTGAGTTGTTGAAGTTATCTTGTTGATTTATCAACACAAAATAATAGAGCGGGCCCATCATTCATTGGAACGACTGGGCCCGTTTCTTTGTCCAGAGTCCACCAACCCAGGTTTCATTAGTTCTTCTTTTCTTTAAATACTTGATCCATTTCCTTCAGCATTTTCTCAATCGGATAGGTTTGTCCACCGTCGACCAACACACTTCGAATACCTGCAAACATCGTATCCTGAACGCCTTGAGGCCATCTTTGATCCAGAAAATGATATGTTCCTATGTTCATATAAGGCGTGAGTTCTTTCAACGTTGAGTTAAGCTCGGGGTGGACGTCCGTAAACACAGGGAATGCCTGTGCTTGTTTAAGCAGCATCTCATTGTTTTCGGGCTCTGCCCAAAAGTCGATGTATTTCTTGACCTCTTCGGGATGTTCCGTTGTCGCCGAAGCGCCTAACCCGAGAGAAAGTCCCACGGCGACGTATGTTTTTTCTCCAGGCTTGACATAAGGAAGCGGAAACATTCCCATATCCGCTTCAGGATTAAATGCAGATATGGTTGGTAAAGCCCAGTTTCCCATGACCATCATTCCAGCCTTGCCTGTCGCTAGTAATTGAACCATCTGATCAAAACTTGTGCTCAACACACCGTCGTTGAAGTATCCTCTCTCTACCAGATCCACATAATCGGTCATCATTTGGTTCCATGGAGATTTTGCAAAGGTAACTTTGCCATCATACATATCCTGATCAAATGACGGATAATCGCGGTATATAGCCGACGGGGCCATTGCAAAAGGAATAATTTGCGTTACCCAAAGATCTCTGTTGCCAATTGCAAGAGGCGTGATATGAGCAGCTTTCATTGTTTCACATACGGCTAAAAATTCGTTCCAGTCCTTCGGAATCGTTAGTCCAAGGTCTGAAAAAATTTTTCGGTTATAGATCACGCCTATAGCGTTCTGATTAATGGGCAGCCCGTACACTTTACCATTGATGCTTTCCATATCCTTTGCCCCGGCTTGAAGACGGGAAACCCAGGGGCGGTCAGAGAGGTCCATCAAATATCCCGCTTTGACAAAAGGATCTTTCCATGTGCCTGGAAAAACGTGAAATAAATCCGGTGCATCACCTGATGCAATTCGCGTCTTGATTAAAGACTGATATTGGTCAACCGGAGCATATTCATAATCAATCTTGATGTTAGGATATTTTTTTTGGAAACGTTGATTCATTTCATCAAGAACAGGCCCGACTTCTGCTTCCCAATAGGCCAGCATTTTAAGCGTCACTGGTTTTTCATTAATGATTGCTTCTGATGTACCTTTGTTAACGTTTTTCGACCACCACCATCCAGCCAATGTACATGTTAGTAGCAAGGCAATCGTCGTGGTTCTCATCACTCTCTGTTTTCTGGACATCATCAGCCTTCCTTCTGAGAAAAAAATTTATTTTTCCTTTCGTTTATATTCTTGTGGTGTTACGCCCGTAAACCGTTTGAACGTTTGACTGAAGAATTTCGGATCTTCATAACCTACAAGTCTGCTTATTTCCGTAATTCTCTTATAACCGCTGTCCAGCAATTCGATTGCTTTGTTCAATCGCATATGAATGAGGTAATCTGAGAAATTATAGCCTGTTTCCGCTTTAAATAATTTGGACAAATAACTAATGCTGACATGGTAACGCAAAGCAAAGTCCTGGAGATGCACCGTTTCAGCGTAATGTTTGTTTAGATAATCCAATATTGCAGGGATGATCTGTTTGGGCTGTGGTGTGGCATGGTGGACACCAGCCATCAATCGGGTCAGTCTATCTTTTAACCACTCAAGCAGCGCATCGTCCGTTCGGCATGTTATCAGGAAATCATATATCAAATCTTCGCTTATGGCTTCCCAATCCGGCTCCGTGATTTTATACTTCAGAGCATATAAAAAATCGGAGAGCAACACAGACGTTTGTTTTAATGTGATTCCGTCCCGGCGCAAGTCGTCCAGCATTCTTCGCAACTCAGTGAAAAGTTTACCTGATTCCCCATCTCGAATATACGCCTCGATTCGCCGTGCACTGTCCCAGAACATCTGTCCAGAGACATGATGATTAACAAACATAAAGGTTGAAACGCCTAGGCGAATTTGATTTTCCAATCGTTGCAGACTACGCCGGTAGACTTCTTCCATCGTTTCGCATTCTTTTTTCAATTCATAAACGGTGTGAATGACAGCCACCTGTTCTACCTGTTCAAGGAGAAACGTGTTAATACGGCTAGACATGCGCCGCAAGCTTTCTTCCCGTGCGTTTTCTTGTACAGGAAGCAGCATGATCCTCGAATGACCATCCATGTCCACACATGTGGCGGAGGGATGAATATTTAGGCGAAGCCACTCCAGGAGTGGGCCTATATCTACTCCACTGTTTGACCAGGTAAATGAGCTTTTCCAATTTTCAAGTAGAACGGTAGTCATAAGCCAATGCCCGGTAAATGCTTTTTCGCCATTACGGTCAGCTGGTAATGTGATCCCTCTGAACATTTGAGAAAGCGACCACTGTAACTCATGCTGATTCCTGGCTTCCAGCTTGAAAATGGCTTCCCGTGCACGTTTCATGGCCAGGTCCAATTCTCCTGCCATTACCGGCTTTAGCAGGTATTCCTTCGCACCTAGCTTCAGGGCAGCTCGTACGTATTCAAAATCATTATATCCGCTTAACAGGATAATTTGAGATTGCGGGTGGAATGAAAGAATGTCATGAACGACTTCCAGCCCGTTCCTGCCAGGCATACGTATATCTGAAATTACAATATCCGGAGCGAACTTTCTGGCATAAGCAATGGCATCTTCGCCGTTGTCAAAGCCGACCACGGTATGGTCCGATTCATACGGTTTCATTAGATGACGGAGTTCGTCCATCGCCAGCATTTCATCTTCAATCAGCATGATGATCATGTTGTCTTTCCCTTCCTTCGTATACCAAAGGTAAAGTGAGTATAAATGTGATCCCTTCTTCACAGGTCTGCTCGAAGGTTAAACCGGAACAGTCCCCGTAGACTAGACGCATACGGCTCTGAAGGTTAATCAGAGCAATGCCCATATGTTCTGATTGTTCCGATTGTGAGGTAATCGAATCAGCCATTTCCAGTTTTTGTTTTAATGTGGCTTGCTTGTCCTCATCGATCCCCGATCCATTATCCTCAACTCGAATTTCCAGCCGTTCTCCGTTAATTCTCGCTTTCACGGACACCCAGCCCCCCGATTTACGGCGTTCCAAACCATGTACGACAGCATTTTCGACCAAGGGCTGAATCATCAGGCGCAATACCCTTGCCTGCTGAATGTGTTCAGGAATGTCAATATGAAAGGTGATCCGTTCCTGAAACCGGTATTTTTGAATGCGAATATAACTGCCTACAAGCTCCATTTCTTCTCGCAGCTCGACAGTTCTATCCCAGTTGTATAAGCTGTAACGAAACAAATGGGCGAGTGATTCGGTTACGTTGACGACATCTTCCGATGCGCCCTTTCTGCCCAAAGACTTTAGGATGGTTAAGGTGTTAAACAGAAAGTGAGGATTGATCTGCGCCTGCAAAGCCACAAGTCTTGCATCTCGTTCACGAATCTCTGCCATGTAAACTTTCGTGATCATCGTCTGGAGACTATCGAGCATTTGATTAAATACTTTGCCCATTAATCCAATTTCATTCTGATTTCCCGTTTGCTCAGCACGTACAGAAAAGTCGCCGCGTTCTACATGCTTCATTGTAATGATCATGTGGCGCAGAGGCCTTGTAATACTTCGTGCAATGAGAGAGCCGATCACCATGACCAGCAATAATACAACGAATTCAATACCCATTACTGTATTTCGAATTATTTGCAATTTCCCCGTGATATCACTCATGGGGGTAAGTATTAACGTTGTCCAGCCTGTATAGTCGGATCGTCCAATTCCATAGAGGTAACTTTGACCCTGCCAATCCGTTTGGCCAGCAGTGTTGTCTTGATTCAAGGAACGGATAGAGAGGTTAGTTATTTTTTTTCCTGTCAACACATCATTTTTGTCGTATACTACCTGATTTTGGTCGTTTATTACGAACAGTAAGGTGCCCGGTGTATTCCTGTTCTCCTGGAATGAAACCAAATCTTTAAAGACATCGGAATGAATGTCAATCTTCATATAGCCGATTCGTTTGCCTGTCGGGATTTGATTCATTGCCCGAACCAGAGAAAAGACCTGTTCGCCCGTAAAATTAGTAATGGTATTTTCCTTCATCGTAGGCCATAACAAAAATGGCTTGTGCTTACTGTATTGGTCATAAGGATACCAGGGTTCCTGTGTAACTGAATATCCGACCGGAGGGCTCCGCTTGGACCAGTAATAAGTCAGCTCGGCCTGGCGATTGGAGAATAGATATATCCCTTGTACGGCAGGCCAAGAGATAGATAAATTCAGAAGATGCGAAGAAACTTGCTGGGTAAGATTCGCCTGTTCCAAGGCACTCAGGTCATTGTCCTGACCCATCGCCTTTTGAACGATGGGATCATTAAATACGGACAAAGAAAGCTTCTCAAGATTTTCCGAGTAAAGGTCCAGCGACCGTGTAATCTGATCTGTGTTCGCCACAAGCAACTGCATGGATTGTCGCTTTAATTCGTTGACGCTGCTGTAATAATAGAAGATCCCGCTCAGTATAAAAGAGGTCGCAAACAGGACGGTAAAGCTAACGACGAGCTTCGTAATAAGTTTCCAGGAACGCCAGTGTTTCATCGTTTCCCCCATATAAGCTGGTATGTGACGGTATGCCCTTTCATTATATATGTCTGCTTTTCATGTGCCTAGTGTGAACTCTGCGGAAAGGTTGGTTCTACCACAAAGCTCTGATGATGCTTGTTACATCATCAGAGCTTCCTTTAGTCATTCTGGCATTTCCCCATGTACACGAACGGATTCCATGGAAATTACCTCATCACGGTGTAACCAGGGTCCATTGCTGACTACTGCTGTCATTGCCCAAGCTTTGCCCAAGATTAGCTCCATTCGTGGTTGAATCCAATCCGTCTAAATATAACCCTGTTGCTGCGTTTTTAATTTTATAATAGCTCCCAGCGTTCTCCAGAATCCATTGCTGATTGGGGTGATGGGATAAAGTATGCTGAGCAACTTTGGATCCGTCTGTGGTCCGGCCATATCCGTCCAGATATAATGCTGTGCCATTATTCTGAATTAAATAGTTATTTCCATAGGGGATGAACGTCCATTGTTCATTGTAGCTATTGTTGCTGGCATTCTGTTTGGTATCGGCTCCAGCATTGAAAGATCCCCAACCATCAACAGAAAGAGATGTAGCGCGGTTCTGAATTCGTTTCGCTGCAGTTGAAGTGCCAGGAACGGCCATGTCGGCATAATAAACGGGATGTGTGCCTGATTCCCAGAATCCTTGGCTGGATGTAAAGAATAGTCTTCCATTGGCCAGTGGCACCATCTGTCTGCTGTATCCTCCTGCGATTGGAGTCGAGGTTGTAATCCAACTTCCGGTCAGGTCCGGCTTGGAGTTAATATACATTACACCGCCACCGGAATAACAGCCAGCAGCAATTCGTCCGTCATTAAGCGTTACCACATAAGGACTTCCCCCAGTTGCAAAGGTTGTACCATAATCGGTCACATTCCAACTTTCAGGATTGGAGGATATTTTATAATTGCAGGGTGTACCGCTTATTCCAACCACTTCATAAGTCATAATGTAACGTCCGCTTCCGTCTTGCAGCTTCGTTACGACCGGCATTCCCGGACGAAGCTTGCTATCCGTCATAGCACTATCATCCACCGGAGAACTCCAGGTCGTACCGTCGGTTGTTGTCTGATGAACCAGCTTCTGGCTGTAGGCCGGATCTCGCTCATCGGAATAATACACGATCAGTTTATCATTGGCTACCATTAAAAAAGGCTCCCAGACCGGATCGCCATGTTCGCCTATTCCAGCATTCGGTGCTTCAGTGATATTGCTTACAAAGGTCCATGATCTGCCCAGATCAGTGCTTTTGTACAGATCAAGGTACTGAACAGAGTTGTCAGCCGGACTGGATATTCCTGCGACCAGCATGGTGCCGGCTGTAAGACTTCCAATGGTCTGAGGCATTTCATACAAGTGAGGGTTGGTATTCATGCCGAGTCCGTTTTGGGTATCCTGCACCTCGCCCACTTGAGCCCAATTTTCGCCGTTATCTGTACTTTCATAAATCGGATAAACCTGCTGTGTAGAAGTATTGCGTTGAAAAGTTGCATACATTTTACCGTTATTTGCTCCATTATGGGCAAGCTGGATGGCCCTTGGATACATGGCACCCACAGATATAGAATTCGGATTGGTGGCTGGATCATACATAATTGAAGGACCATAAGCACTTGCTGATGCTGAAACGACTAACAGAATGGCATAGAAAATCAACATGATGGTCGACGTTTTCCTAAGCATTGTAACGCTCTCCCCTTTGCGTATGAAATGATAGCTTGCATGAAGTATTGCTGGATAGACTGTAATCGTGTTGCCTCTTTCGTTGTATCCCACGCCTTTCATACGATGTGCTAAGTTCACCTCCTTTAAAAATTTGTAAGCGCTTACTACTCTTTTATCTTAAAGGGTCGTCATAGCAAGCACCGTAGGATGGTTTTCCAAATAAGGGGGGTTCGTTTTCTATCTAATAAAAATGCTCCGCAGCAAGTTCTACGGAGCATTCTCGGTAGGTTAGTTACCACACTTTAATGTAGTTCTTCCCATTTTTCAATGTGGAGAAAGGACCTAATCCATCCTTCCGGGCTCTTGGCTGATCTAAAAAGTCGGTATCCAGCAGTACTGCACTTCCATCCGGGTTCTCAAATTCTGCGTCGACGATTCTCACACGGGGAAGGGTTGACGTGGAATGTACTGCGCCGTATAAATGCTCCGCCACCTCTGGCAGTTCAATGGAAAGATATCCAGCTTCACCTTGATCGATAATGGACAGGTTGGGGGAAAATTGCTCCTCCACCCAATGGTCGATTTCTCTTTCGAATGGCTCTGCCCCATTGAAGTAGGCATTATTATTAATGTAGACCGGCTGTTCAACAAGTTCATACTCTTCCACATCGCCATGGAGCTTATGAACAGTATCAATATACTCCGTCAAGGAGGTTGTATAATTTTTGAAATGCGATGTTCCTGCGCCCTGAAGTCCTTCTTTACCTACAAAAATGTTGTTATAAAATCGATCATCTCCTCCATAAGTAAGCGAGAAACCTGCGATTTTTGTGCTATGAGGAAGATGGTAAGGTGTGGAACGGTTTAGCACTTTGCGGTGTATCATCTTTCCGGCAATCAGGTTATTGACGTAAGCCCCTCCTTGGGCAACGTTCTCCAGCGCGTAATCTGAGGTCAAAATATTATTATCGACTATACAGGGACCGTGACTGACTTCCAGAAACAAGTCACGGTAATTGTTATAAAAAAGGTTTTTGCTAATTCTGGTCCCCTGAATCTGCCAATCAAGCCAGAGTCCAAGTGTACAATCATGAATACGGTTATGATGAATATGAACATCAATGGGGGCATGCAGCTTGATCCCGGCGATTTCATGTCCCCAGAACTCCCGTTTGATGGCAATGTTATAGATGTGGTTATGATGAATTTCGCTAAAGATACAACCTAAATGGCCAACGATTGCGTTCTGGCCGCAGTCATATATGGTATTATGACGAATGATATGCGACCCGATGGTTTCCTTGTTCCATCCCTTGCGCTCAGCATCAAAGACAGATTCCAGCTGGTACTGGTACCCCGGCTTGTCTTTTCGAAGGGTACGATAGTTATTACCTGTGGATGCCTCCTTGCCAATACTGATTGCGCTGCATTTGGCGTCGTGTATGATATTATTTTCGATAATCCAGCCCTTGCTCCAATTGGGACCAATGAGGCCAGGCTGATCGGCAGTGGGAGGTGTCCATGGTGTTGCCGCATGAGCCATCTCAAATCCACTTACGGTTATATAATCGATTCCCGTCTCCTCTGGATAGAAACAGGATCTTCGCACGTTGATTTCAACAAATTCCTTATTTGGATCAGCGCCTTGAAAGTTGGCATATAACGTCGTTTGTTCCGTGTCAACTTCTGCAAACCAGACATATTTCGTTCGTTCCGGGTAGTGGAGAGGAATGACTTCTTGGGTCCAGAGGTCTTCTACGTTGGTTCTCATCTCTGGATTAACAAGCTGATCGAAGGAAGTCACCTCGCAGAAGGACATGCCATTGAGATAAATTTCTCCTAAATGTTTTGTTTCCTCAACCGTGACGAGCCAGTCGCCAAACACTTCTTCTTTATAAGGATTAAAGTAGCCGAATAGCGTATTGGGCAGCTCCACTTTCCAAATATGATGATCAACAGGCTGCCAATGCTGTATATGCTCTGAGCCTTTAATCACTACTTTTTCGCCTTCGGCGGCTTGATAGACAATTCTTCTATTTTCGCTCAATCCCTTATATTTGGGCTTTACCCACTCACGATAAACACCTTCATGAACAATAACTTTATCTCCAGCGACAGCAACAGAGGCAGCTTTATTTATAGTTAAGAACGGGTCTTGGTGCGTACCTTGTCCAAGGTCTGAACCATGCTTGGATACATGATATTCCATAGCATAAACATCCTCTCTCACTTCAAGTTTTCTCTCCAGCACCACGTTGAATTACTAAGTAAGTTCAGTATAGAATGCACGGTACAGAAGGTAAATGAAATCGCTTTACCAAATGATAGAATACGATTACGCATGGCGTTGAGGATAAACAAAACGATAGGTCCCGGAGCCCAATACTAATCGAACTCCCTGCTCCACAGCCTCAATCCGTTTAACACCATCAGCCTGCTCTGCAGGAATGACGCCTTCCAGCAGTAAAATTCGTTCAGCTCCTGGTAAAATTACAACACCTTCTGTATTGGCAGGAACAGTAATGGTAACGGTCATTTTATGGTCCGTGGTTCTACGCCAGGAGGAGAGAATGGTACCATACATCGATTCAATACTTGCCTCCGCCCAATCTAATCCTGGTCCGGGGTGGGGATGAATATGAACCACCTTAAACCCGGGATTGTTTTCGTCCGGTCCGATGCCTGCTACGTAGCCATACAGCCAATCTCCTATAGCACCGTAAGCATAATGGTTGAAAGAGTTCATATCTGCACTCCAAAAGCTTCCGTCCTCTTTGATGCCGTCCCAGTGCTCCCATACGGTTGTGGCACCTTTCGTCACCTGATAGAGCCATGAAGGGTAGTCTTTTTGGAAGAGCAGCTTGTAAGCAAGATTATTGTTGCCACACTCGCTAAGCACCGGATTCAGGTATGGAGTTCCAACAAAACCAGTTTTCAGATGGTCACCTGCGTCGTGAAGCAGTTGTTCCAGCTTCCGAATTGCCCGTTCTCTTGCCGATCCTTGTATCAGACCAAAACGAAGCGCAAGCACTTGCGCTGTTTGTGTCGAAATGGATATATCTCCAGAGGCTGTGACATATTCGTTTTGAAATGCTTCGACGACCTTCGTATGAAGGGTGTGGTATTGTTCACTATCTTCTGTCTTGCCTAAAGCATCTGCTGCCTTCTGGGTAAGTGAGACCGAGTATGCATAGAAAGCGGTGGCGATGTAAGCAATGTCGGTTGAGCCGATGTAACTGCCTGGCTCTGAATCCAGTGCAAGCCAATCTCCGAAATGGAAGCCTGTATTCCACAGATAGGGGTTGTCGCCCTGTCCCTGAATATAAGACACCCATTTCTTCATACTCTCGTACTGTTCCTGCAACAGTAGCGTATCACCGTACATCTCATAGATCGTCCAGGGGCAAATCGTGGCTGCATCTCCCCAAGCGGCTGAGGAATGGTCGGTTTCACCCCATCCCGAGGAGAAGGATTCCTTCAAGTTTGGAATGAAGAACGGAACGCCACCCTCTGCCGTCTGATCGGCTTTAAGGTCACGTAGCCATTTTGTGAAAAATGGAGCTGTATTCATTAAATAGGATGCGGTTTTGACAAACATCTGTGCATCTCCGGTCCAGCCCAACCGCTCATCCCTCTGAGGGCAGTCTGTAGGCACATCAAGGAAGTTCCCTTTTTGTCCCCATAAGATATTGTGGTGCAACTGATTTACCAGTGGGCTTGAACATTCAAAATGACCGGTTCGTTCCATGTTGGAATGCAGCACGACACCGATGAAATGATCAAGTTGAACCTTGCCGGAAAAACCGGTCAATTTCACATACCTAAACCCTTGGAAGGTAAAATGAGGTTTAAACTCTTCCAGACAGTCGCCTCTTAAGGTGTATACGATACGTTGTGCAGCACTTCGGATGTTATGGCGATAGAAGTTTCCCTCGGCATCAAGGATTTCAGCATGTTCCAATTCGACTTTTTGCCCGGGGCTCCCATGTATAGCAAATCGCAACCAGCCCACCATGTTCTGCCCCATGTCGAGCACCGTGTCTCCTTGAGGTGTTTGGAACAATGCCATCGGCTTTAACTGCTCCTGCTGTAATACCGGTACGTTTTCCTGCGCAACAATAATATCTTTACGGCAATGAATAATATCCGCGGGTATCCAGCCATCGGAATCGGTCCATTCCCGCTCCAATCGGGCATCGTATGTTTCGCCCATGTAAATATCCGACGAAACAATAGCACTTATCGAAGACTCCCATCCTGGACCAGACATGATCTGGTCTTCGGTTCCGTCCTCATATTGGATATGGAGCTCTAACAAGAGAGCTGTTCTTGTGCCAAACATCTCCTTGTCGTTCTTCCAACCGAGATAGCCTTTGTACCAGCCGTCACCGAGGAGGGCCCCGAGCACGTTTGTCCCTTTATGCAGCATGTCTGTGACTTCATACGTCTGATACTGCAGGCGTTTGCCATAACTTGTCCAGCCAGGTGTGAAATACTGGTCGCCTACTCGCTGATTGTTCAGGTGAAGCTCGTATAAGCCTAAGGCAGTAGCATAGATCCGCGCGCTTCGGACTGCTTTATCAATATTCACAATCTGACGCAATCTGGGGCAATGCCCCGAATCCTGCACACTCGGAGCACTAATCCATTGTGCGGGCCACAGTTGCGGATCTTCCAGTCCGGTTTCGAAGAAGGCTCTGCTTGACCAAGCTGACTCTGCACCGGTTTGGTCCCATACTTTTACCCGATAGTAATACCGAAGCTTGGGTTGAAGATGCAAACCCGTTAACTGAACATGAATGGATTGAGATGAAATACTCGTGCCTGTATCCCATAAGATAGTATGGAAGTCTGCGTTCTTGCTCACCTGAATACGATATGCCATTTGTACGCAATTTCGGATATCGGACAGTAATTGCCAGCTAATCCTAGGTGCAACCAGACTAATACCGATTGGATTTTCTTTGTATTCGCAGCGAACCTTTGTTACAATCAGCATCTTATTAGCTCCATTCTTGTAATATTGATTAGCCTTTGACAGATCCTGCGGTCATACCAGCTACAATCTTTTTGTTAAAGAAGATGAACAGAATCAGCGGCGGAATGGTGATTAACAGGATGTCTGTAAACAGCAGGTTCCATTGCGAAAGAAATTGGCTTGTAAAATTGTAAAGTGTTAACTGAACTGTTGCATTCTTGGATCCTGGAAAAAAATATAGCGGATTGGTGAAATCATTGAAGATAAACACCGATTGCGTGACGATAACTGTGGCGGTCACTGGTTTCAAGAGTGGGAATATAATTGTAAAGAACAGCCTGTACCCGCCGTATCCATCCACTACCGCAGCTTCGTCAATTTCGCGGGGAATGGCTGCCACAAAGCCCTGGTACAGTAATACACAGAATGGGAAACCTAACGCAACCTCAACCAATACAAGACCTGCCATCGTTTTAAAAAGATGAAGTTCGTCCAGAACCCAAATCGTTGGCACAATGGCTGGAGGAATAATCAATCCGGCGAGAACAAAGAAGCTGATCCAGGATGAAGCTTTATCCCTTCTTCGCTGCATGACAAAAGCCGCCATGGAGCAGAAAAGGACCAGCCCGATCAGCGACAGCAGTGTCAATACAAAACTGTTCCAAAAAGCGCGAAGCAACATGTAGTCCCTTACCACAATGACATCCTTGATATTTTGCCAAAGCTGAATTTTGGAGGGCCATGCCAGATTCATGAGCGAAGCTTCTGGTGCACTTTTCATTGCAGTTAGGATAACAAAATATAAAGGGATCCAAAATACAATGATACTGATGAGAACAGCGACCGCTTCAATACAGAATTTACGGAGGCTCCGGCTCATAGGTCCACCTCTTTTCGGTTGAGATAGCGAGATAGAGGGAACACCAGAGCAGTAACGAAAATGAACAGGATTACGTTGCCTGCCGTAGCTAATCCGTAGAATCCGCCTTGGTACTGCTTATAGATAATTGAGGCAATAACGTCGGTTGCAAAGCCCGGACCGCCCCGGGTCATTGCCCAAATCAAATCGAAGGAGCGCAATCCGCCGATAAAGGCGAGAATAATTACTGAATTCGTTGCCGGACGGCTTAGGGGTACGATGATACTCCAGAATTTGTTCCAACTGTTTCCCCCGTCAATTTGGAGCGCCTCATAATATTCTTCCGGAATGGATAAAATGCCTGCGATATATATGATCGTTGCGAAGCCAACGCCCTTCCATACATCTACTGAAGCGACGGATAACAAGGCTATGTTTGTGTTTCCGAGCCAATCAGGTCCTTCAATACCGAACTGTGCGAGTGTTGTATTGATTAATCCTGTCGTTGGATGCATCATCGTGCTGAAAACGACCCCTACCGCAATCGTACTTAGCAAAGTGGGGAAGAAGACCATGGAACGCAAATAACTTTTGGTCCGAATCTTGCCTGTCAGAAATACACCCAGCAGCATTCCGCCAACAACCTTGAGCAAGCAGGTCACAGTAGCGTAGATTATCGTATTTTTGAAACCTATGCTAAGGGATGGCTCCTGAAAAAATTGGATGAAATTCTGTAATCCAATGAATGTCCAGTCCGTTAATGTCCATCTTGTCATGCTAAAGAAAAAGGACATAAGGGTTGGGATAATAAAGATAACGGTATAAATGATGGCCGCGGGCACTAAAAAATTATACGTATAAATTCGTTTAAATACTTTACTCATTTTGTTCCCTCCTGTTTGGAAAGCAGTCAGACCTGCTCAGGTTCGGCAGGGCTGACTCGAATTCCCGCAGACTACTCTGCAATTACCAGCCTTCAAGTCCCAGTTGTTGGGCTTGTTTTTCGACATCCTTGTCGTACAGTGCAGCAGCATCTGCTGCACTGCGTTTGCCCGCTCCAACTTCAACGGTGATTTGTTCAAGGTTTGGCCCCTTAACCGGAGACAAAAACTCCAGCGCCGGTGCTGTTTTGCCCTCGTCGAAATAAGGAAGCATATCTTTAACGACTTGTGGAGTGTCGCTAGGGAGGGCAGCTCCTTTAATAGCGTAAGGACCTGATGGCTTGGACACCTTGGAGATAGCCTCCACACCTTCAACAGAGGCAATGAAATTGACAAACTTTTTAGCTGCTTCAGCATGCTCTGTATTTTTATAAACATAAGCGGCGAAAGGCATCCAAACCGTTGCCCCATTTTGATCAGGCTGATCCCCCGGCTGTGCGAAGAAACCGATGTCATCAATCAGTTCCGGATTATTCTGAATAATAGCTGGTACAGCAAAGCTCACCATAGGGTACTGAGCGCCTTTGCCTTCGGCAAGCATCTTTAATCCGGAATCATACGTTGTTGCCAGGAAATCCTTGTTGTAGTACCCCACAGTATCCGCGAGCTTCTGGAAACTGCGAAGGGCCGCTGGCGTCGAAGCAAATTTCGCCTTATTCGCTGTATAGTTTGCGGCAAAATTTGGAACCTGTGCCTGGACATTATAATAATCAGCCAGAACGATCATCTGGGAAGACCAGGCGTCTTTGAAGGTACCGATAATAGGTGTGATGCCTGCCGCTTTGATTTTGTCGTTGTTTGCCTTCAGATCCTCCCAGGTTTTGGGAACGGACAGGCCAAGCTTGGCGTAAACCTTTTTGTTATAAAACCATCCGCCCGCCATGGTAGAGCCTACAGGCGCTCCGTATATTTTTTGATTGAAGCTGACAGTAGGTTTGAACGAATCGATCACATTTGCCTGGAAAGGCTCATTCGTCAGATCGAGCAAATTTTGTTCTGGATTAAGTGCATGCAGCAGGGAGCCGGAATTATAAATGAAAATATCGTTCATGTCCTCAGTGGCAAGCCTTGTTTTGATGAAATTATCACCTTCACTGCCGCCGGGACGGGTCTCTGTCTCAATCGTAATGTTCGGGTATTTGGCCTCGAATGCTTCGACTAATGCATTCGCCGTATTCACCGTGTCCTGTCCGCTATCAATCAACAACGAAAGGATGATCTTCTCTTGTGACGCTTCTCCGCTCCCCCCATTGCTGTTAGACGAGGAGACACTGCCGCTCTCTGAAGTCCCCCCGCCACAACCAGCAAGCAGTAGTCCGCATAACGTGACACAGGACAGCAAAGCTGAGAATTTTCTCATCGTTCTCTTTTTTGACATTTCATGACCTCCATTTGATTTGTAGAGCTTACAAGGTAATCTTATAGGGAAGTCAGAGGAAGAAATGCAGAATCGTTTTCCAAAATAGGTAGGTTCATTTTCTGAATAGCGTATAGGCCTGCTGATTTGAAGCTGCTGTATTAACACCTTGTGCCGAAGGAGAACGTGTTTATACCACTAATGCAATCTTCTTAATTGATGTGATAATTATTGGATAGCGGTTCGTCCGCAGCATCGGTGAGAATTAATCCTTTTCATGACAAATGTCCTTAGGATCGGAAGGGGATATTTGAATTTTAGAGACTCGTGAAATTTTACTTCATCATGGAATCTGTTCTATAACGATAAGTTCATATACTTTGCGTTGGGAGGTAACCATGGACTTTATCCGAAATCAACTAGAAGAACTGGGCATGAGCGAACCCGCCATTGGATATCTTGCGAATGTCATTATGATTGGTTTTATTGCACTAATTTCGGTGTTTGCGAATGTTATTGCCAAGCAAGTCGTGCTGAAGACGGTTCATCGTATCGTGAGTAATAACCGTTTCAAGTGGGGCCACATCGTGGTTCGGAAAAAATTATTCCAGAAGCTTTCACACCTGGTGCCGGCGATTATTATCTATTATTCAGCCTATATTTTCCCGCCTTATCAGGCCTTGATTGAAAAAGCGGCTATGACCTACATGATTGTCATCATGATTACGGTGCTGAATGTTTTGCTCAATGTCTTCGATGATATCTATCGTACTTATGAGGTATCGAAGATTCGCCCAATCAAGAGTTACATTCAGGTAGCCAAGATTGTTTTGTTCATTATTGAACACGGTAAAGGTTATGAATTTTGATAAAACGATTACGATGATTCCCAGCTACGCCCTCATTTCGGACTTGTTCCGTAACTGGAGAGGCATGCAGGTGTCCGGCGGCAGAAGGATTAAGCGGAGTATCTATATTGATATCAGCAGTATCCGTTTTTGTACGGAAGAGATGGTGGCTGAATTTGAGAAAATCCACTACCTGACTGATTATGTCACGGCAAAATTGAAAGAAATTCAAGCGTACAACATGGAGCACCAGGTCAACACTGAAAGCAACGTGAACGGCAGACAGCTCACAAACGTCGGTGTGTTCCGGGAATATATCCATCAATATTTGAGGAATCATCCAAAAATCAATAAAGATATGACGATGATTGTGCGACAATTAGCACCGGAAGATCGCGGGCTGCCTTTGGAAATCTATGCATTCAGCAATGATATCAACTGGGGAGTATATGAGAACGTTCAGGCGGATATCTTTGACCATATCTTCGCGGTGGCGTCAACATTTGGACTGCGGGTCTTCCAGAATCCAACCGGACATGACATTGTGCAACTGAAAGAGGATAAGCAATATGCGCGAGAGTACTAGAGACTTTTTCGAAAATGGATGCGATCCAACTATTTCATAGTGATAGCGAATTCTCTTATGCCAAATTGATTCAAGCCCCCTGGGAGGGGTAGAATAACGAGAGAACGGTCAATTTTTAACAGTCTATCTCGGAACGATAATCTAACCTTTTGGCAAAGGAGAGTTCTCACATGAATCATCATATTCCGGTAAATACATTGAACGATGGCTTGAAAGTACCTGCAATTGGATTTGGTACCTATAGTTTAAAAGGTGAAGAAGGCGTTAAATCGATCGCGTCTGCAATGGATGCCGGTTATCGATTAATTGATACGGCGTATAACTATGAGAATGAGGCAACGGTGGGCAGAGCGATCAAGCAAAGCTCCATCGCCAGAGAAGAACTGCTCATTTCCTCGAAGCTGCCGGGGCGTTATCACGCTCATGATAAAGCACTCGTGGCGATCCAGGAATCCCTGTACAGAGCGGATCTGGATTATTACGATCTGTATCTGATTCACTGGCCCAATCCGAAGAAGGACATGTATGTCGAGGCATGGCAAGCCCTGATCGAAGCCAAAAAACGCGGATATATCCGATCCATTGGAGTGAGTAATTTCCTGCCTGAGCACAATGAACGCCTGATCAAGGAAACGGGGATAGCGCCGAGTCTGAATCAGATTGAGCTGCATCCGTTCTTTGACCAAGCCGATCAGCGGGAACAGGATACGAAGCATGGCATCGTGAACGAATCCTGGAGTCCGATTGGACGTGGCAATGATGCCGTACAGGATATTCTGAAGGATGAGAACATTCTTCGAATCGCGGAAACCCATGGCAAAACGCCAACCCAGATCATTCTGCGCTGGCATGTTCAGCTAGGTTCCATTCCAATTCCGAAAGCCGGCTCCTTGCAGCATCAGCAGGAAAATATTGATATATTTGATTTTGAGTTGAGCACAGAAGAGATGCAGATCATTTCTGCATTTAATCGTCCGGATGGACGGTTGTGGGATCAGGACCCAAGCGAGTATGAAGAATTCTAAAGAATCACAAATGAAGGGCTGCCCCCATGTCAGATATGACAGGAGGCAGCCCTTCATTATTGAAGCATAGTAAGCATTGTTGCAGTTTTTCATGTTGCGTACGTTCTATTTACTGTCCCGCAGGGATACGGAAGGTGAGAATTTCGTACGGTTTGATATCAAAAGAAATCCGCCCATTTTCCACGGCACATTCCGTTTCGTTGTTCTCGAGCAAATCACACGCGTACGCCGTTGTACCTGCTCCCTCAGGCAATTGCAGGGAAGCACGGCTGCGGCGGCCGTGTGCTTCATAGAGACGGATGATCATATCATCATTGTTCTCGGCTTTTTTGATAACCTCCAGCACGACATTATCCTGATCGACCGATGCCAGTGACCATGTTCCCGGCAACGTACCGGTTTGCGATGCAATCTCACGAGCAACCAGAGGACGGTTGAGATCATAAGCGGCGTGGATGACACGTCCTTCACGGAAGTCGCCCTGATGCGGATAGAGTGCGTAGGTGAATACGTGTTGCTCTTTGTCGGCATTTTCATTCGGGTACGTTGCGCTCTTGATCAGTGACAGTCGCATCACCGAGTTATGAATGTCATATCCGTATTTGCAGTCGTTCATCAGAGCAGCACCGTACCCGTTCTCCGCCAGATCGGCCCACTTCTGCCCGCATACTTCAAACCGGGCTTGATCCCAGCTCGTATTACGGTGGGTAGCACGCTCAACATTGCCATACTGGATTTCGTAGACCGCTTTCTCACTCCAGATATCCAGCGGGAAGGCGGCTTTCAGCAGCAGATGCTCCTGCTTCCAGTCCACAAACGTACGGAAATCAATCCGGCGCGTGTGCGCATAGAAGATGATCGTTTGCTCAATGACCGAGTCCAGGAACTGTCGCTTCACTTGAAGCACGGAACGTACGGGCCCACTTTCAACCCACTCCAGCGATTGCAGGTCATTAATCTCCCACATATGCTGTTCGTAATAATCGTCAATGTTCCATGCTTCGTATTCCGCAGGTCGATCCTCAAACACTTGCAGCACGTTACCACGCTTGCCAGACTGAAGCAACTCGCGGCCCTCCAACTTGTCCCATACGGATGTGAACTCGGCACCTTCATTCAGGTGAATATCGTACCAAGGTGTATGGATGTGGCGCCGATCTGCTTCCCACTGTGCAACCGAAACTCCCGCGACAAGCTCGCCTGTCAGATCCGGTGTGATTCGGAAAGATTTATACCCGGATGCAGGCACGTTCTCTGCAAGGAATACAAGTCCACCTTCGGGAGTCCGCTGGCTTGGTACAGGGCGATCTCCATCATAGACGGTCACTTTTCTCGCAAAAGCAGGCAGTTCAACCACATCCGTCCGTACAAATCCGGTCGTGTTGAATACTACAATGGCTTCGCCATCAGATGTAATTTGGCTTGCAATGCCGTTCAGTGCGCTGTCTTTCAGTTCATCCGTGACACGCAGAACTTCTTCATATTGCTCCTGGGAATCCACATATACCTGCTCAATGGAGCTGCCCGGGAGAATATCATGGAACTGGTTCAGCATCGTCAGCTTCCATGCATGCTCGAGTGCATCGGTTGGATAGATCGCCTGTGCATTCGCCTGACGATGAATCATGGCATACAGCTCGGCATCGGCCAGCGCAAATTCGCTATGACGGTTATACCGTTTGTTGCGCGCCATGGACGTGTAGGTACCCCGGTGATACTCCAGATAAAGCTCACCCGACCAGCGGGGCACGGAAGGAACATCCGCCAGGTTATGCTCCAGCTTCTCAAAAAACTCGCGTACAAAGGTACGTTTCACCGCAGGTACACCCGGCAATCCAACATCAAGTCGTCTGCCATGCTCCAGCATCTCCTCGGTTGGTCCGCCGCCGCCATCTCCGAATCCGAAACATTGCAGGACATCTGCATTGATGTTTTTGTTCTGGTATCGCTGCCACGTGCCTTTTACTTGCGAAGCATTAAATCGTCCATTATAGGTTGTTTCGAAGCGGCGCTGCCTGAAATCGGGATGTTTGTCATAGTCTGTTGCTGTGATGAAATGGGTCAGGACCTCTGATCCGTCGATTCCTCGCCAGTACATCGTGTCGTTTGGAATCTGGTTGGTATCATTCCAGGCAATTTTGGTTGTCATAAAATAGTCAATACCGCTCTTGCGCATAATCTGCGGCATCGCTGCACTATAACCAAATACATCCGGCAACCAGAGCACACGGTTCTCCACCCCGAATTCTTCCTTGAAGAAACGTTTGCCGTAGATAATCTGACGGATCATGGATTCACCCGAAATCAGGTTACAATCGGCTTCCAGCCACATGGAACCTTCCGCTTCCCAGCGGCCTTCGGCCACCTTTTCTTTGATTTTCTCATATAGGGACGGGTAGTCTGCTTTCAAGTATGCATACAGCTGGGGCTGAGAGGACATGAAGGTATACTCCGGGAACTTGTCCATCAAGTAGAGTACACTCGCGAAGCTGCGAATGACCTTCTCCCGAGTCTGATCCAGCGTCCACAGCCATGCCACATCGATATGCGTGTGTCCGATACAGTGCACGGTAGGGATGTGATCACCGGCAGGGCGGATGTCACCATAGACATGATCTTGCAGATATTGGCGCGCTTCCGGTACCGACGCATGGAATTCTGCGCTGTTCTCCTGACGCAAATCCAGCAGATTCACGGCTTTATTCAGATGTTCGACCAACTTCAGCCGCTCCAGATCATCCTCACGCAGCAGATCCGCAGCATCCAGCGCAGCCTTGAGATCGTAATATAAATCGGAGACTTGTTGATGATGTTCGGCGATATATACATTTAGAAAAACATCCGCGGCAGACGTACTGCAATACGCATATAATGCCAGCTCAAACTCTTCGCCCTTCACCGCGGATGAGGTCAAGTCGATTTCCGTATGGTTAACATCCAGACCGCAGATCAATTCCCCATTGAGGAATGCCAGAAATTGCGGATTATCGTAGTTCCAGATGTCATCAGCACCGGTGACGATGGCACAAACGACTTTTTTTCCTTCCATATGATCCGGAATTTGAATGCGGGTTTTGAAGCAGCTGTGTACATCTTTGCCACCCCAGCCATCACCCTTACGGAATAAGTTCCATGAGGAAGGGTCCTCATGCACCAGTTCCCAGGAGTGGTAACCACTTTCTTTATGATAAAGCTCAGAGATATATGTCTTTGAGGTCAGTCGTGCACGTTCCAAGTGTTTCACAATGGTATGGATTCGAGTATATAAGGAATTCATTTTCATGTTGGTTTCCCACCTTGGTTTGTAGTAAGTACAGGCTGTAATCGATGTTGGAGCGAGAACTCTGCAAGCGCTAACATATTAACTCTATCATAACAAAAGAGAAATGGGCGAAACTACGTATTGTATGCTGAAAATAACGTCTTTTTATTGCATTTCATGCTAAAATAAACTCATTAAAATCAGGATAGGGGGCATGTCCATGACACCATCGGTTTTGGCATACGAGCAGGGATATGCGATCCATGTGAACCAGCCTGGAGATTCACTCTTTTATCATCTGGATTATGACGAGCGTTCCCATGAACTGAATATGGAGTTTCAGCATTTCCATGATTTCTATGAAATCTGTATTCTTCTGGATCGAACAGCTGCGCACATCATTGAAGGCAGTTTATATGAGATCCAGCCGCTGGATATCGTTCTGCTGCAGCCTTCTTTGCTGCATAAGACGCAGTATCCGAAAGGGGCACCGCCGAAACGATTGATGATCACCTTTGCCATGCCACGTAATACACCTGGTCTTGAGAACGGTTACACAGAACTGTTCTCAATCTTTGATAAACCGATCCCGATATTCCGATTTACAGAAGAACGGCGCCAGGCGGTATTGAATCCTTTAAATGATATCTTTGCTCTATCACAAGATCCCTCTGCACTTCATTCAGTCGCGATCCATAGCAAGTTTGTTGAGTTTCTGTGTGTGATTCATCGATACTCGGCTGAGAATAGCTACGTTCGTGAAGAGACAGGCTCGTCTATGTCGCAGCGGATGTACGCCATTGCATCGTATATTCACAGTCATTATCAGAATGAACTGTCGCTCGAAGAGATCTCCAAACGGTTTTTCGTGAGTGCTCATCATCTATCCCGTCAGTTTAACAAAGTCACAGGTTTTACGTTTACCGAGTATATTCAGATGACCCGAATACGTAACGCTCAACAAATGCTCCTGAACTCTAACCAAAAAATCACCGAAGTTGCAGCACAGTGCGGCTTCGCCAGCTTCTCTCAATTCAATCGCATCTTCAATAAACTGAATGGCATGTCACCGAGTGCATATCGCCGTAGCAGACATTCACAGAGCGAGCGTGAACTGATATCCATGGGTAGTCCTGAGCGCTGATTGAAGACAGAGATAATCTGGGGATGTCAGTGGAGATGTGTTGCATAAATCGCGACAGCCAAGAATGTATAGAGGACAAATAAAAAATGCGTCCTTGTCTTGTTCATGGTATACAACAAAAATACCCCATAGAGAGACTTTTTTAAAGTGTCTACTCTATAGGGTACAGTTTAAAGTTACAAAGGGATTGCCTTTTTCCTTCTATATAAAGATACGTCCACCTGGAGATGGTCCTCCTGATCAGACTCACTCTCTCACTCATTTCCCCGTATGACGGCTACTCTTAAACTTGATCTTTCGGCGCCAGCTCGATAGCAGAGCGGATGGCAGCCAGCATGCTTTTATCATCAGCGATATTTTTGCCGGCGATATCGAAGGCTGTACCGTGGTCAACGGATGTACGGATGATACCACCTTTCAGACCAACGGTGATGTTTACACCTTCCTCAATGCCCATCACTTTGATCGGCGCATGGCCTTGGTCGTGGTAGCAGGCTACAACGATATCGAAGTCACCGCGACCAGCGCGGAAGAAGAGTGTGTCCGCCGGGAGTGGACCAACGACGTTAATGCCTTCCTGTTGCGCACGTTCGATACCGGGTTGAAGCTTCTCTTCTTCTTCCCCGTTGCCGAACAGTCCGTTCTCTCCGGCATGAGGATTGATTCCGCATACGGCAACGCGCGGATTCTCAAAGCCTGCTTTTTTCAACGTATCATGAGCAAGCTTCACAACCGTGTAGGTTCTTTCCGGATTAATACTCGCAATGGCATCGATCAGACCCATGTGTGTTGTCAGGTGAATAACGCGCAGATTCGGCGTGGTCAACATCATCGAGAAATCCTGTGTATCCGTCAGGTCCGCCAGAATCTCGGTGTGCCCCGGATACAGGTGCCCCCCTGATGCAGAGCTTCTTTGTTCAAAGGTGCGGTGCAGATGGAGTGAATCTGCTGTTTTTTGGCAAGATCAATGGCTTTGGCGAGAAACTGGAATGCTGCATCTCCAGCCACGGCAGATACTTTACCATATTCCAGATCCGCAGGAACGAGGTCCAGATCAATCACATCCACAGTACCGAATTCATACTTGGCTTCGGAAGGCTCTTGAATCGCATTAACGTTCAGACTTGAGCCGATGACAGGCAACACACGCTCCAGAATCTTCGCATCACCGATAACGAGTGGATTGCACTGATTGTACATCTTTTGATGACCCAGTGCTTTCATAATAATCTCCGGTCCAATACCTGCTGCATCACCCATCGTAATTCCAATTGTAGGTTTCATACGAGAATACCCCCTTTTAATTTTTGAATCGCATGGATAAAGACATCCGGTTTACCGAATCCGCCTGCTTTGGTAATCACATGCAGATCATCAATTCCTATAAACTTGGAGATCGGAACGCCGATTTCAAGCTCATCCAGCAGCTCGAAGCCGCTAATATTCCATTTCAGACAGATTTGTTTTGCCGTATCGCCGCCGGTCATGGATACCCCTTTGAAAAGTCCCTCTTCCAGCAATCTGGCACAGATCTCACCCATCGCGAGTACAATTTGGTTGCTGACGTCTGTGTGATTGAGACCACGAATTTCGCCCGTTGCCCGTGCCAGTTCAATATCCACCTGTTCAGCGGTGGAGTAGAGGACAACATCTTGTCCTTCCAGCGCTTTGTCTCGGACCTCGTTATAGACACGTTCCATCTCTTCCGCGCGGTCTGCGGCTGCGGATACCGCTTTGAAAGAATGGAAGGAGACTGAAGCTACGCGGGAATTGCGCATCAAGCGATGCAGTTGCTCGCGGGAGTTTTTGTTCACGCTGCCTACCACTGTTAGGATTGGACCGGAATTCTCCGGGATATCAAGTGAAGCAGCCCTGGATTCCAACTCGTAATGCGCAGGGAGGTAATTAGCAATGCCCGCCGAGCCTGCCCAAGTAAAGGTATAATCCAACTCACGAGTCATCTGCAGAATCAGTTCCAGATGTCTTTCTTCGGTGGAGTCCACCATTACGTACGGGATGTTATTTGTTTTCAACCGCTCTAGCTTGGTGCGAATATGATTCTGCCCGGCTTCCAGATCGGCGACGGTGATCTCGCCAACTTCGTACTTGGTCTGTTGTTTCAACAAGTCCGGAAGGTAGGAAATCGTTACAGGTGTCTTCGGATCATGGGCAATTTCAGTATCTGCCAGCGGAACGCCGTTCAGGTAATGAATTCCTTCCAATATCGTCCGGTTATTTTTTGGATAACCCGGGGCAATCATCATAAAGTCCGGCTTTACGACATCATATACAGCATCAATCTCGGTGCCGATATTGCCGCGCATGGTGGAGTCCATTTTTTTGAAAATCGTCTCAAATCCGTTGTTCGTCAGCAATTCAGCTGCCCGATATACACGGTCATACGCTTCCTGTGGGGATATGGAACGACTATCTGTATCAAAGACGACGGCATCGTAACGTGTAAGAGGGCCTTCATCTATATTAAAAAGAACACTGGTCTTGATGTGCCGATGTATTTTTTCATATCTAATGGAGAAGAGTTACCCGTTGAGAATTGGAAAAAGTACCTAATAACTTATATCGAGTCTGTGAAGATGGGACAATATCAGATTTTAGATGGCGGTCATTACATACATAATACGGATCCAGATCGGATTGCAGAGGAAAGTGTGCTGTTCATTAAAGGACTGTGAACTAGGAAGAAAGATACTGAGAATTAGGAGAGGATTTTTGGATTATAAGACGACACTATAAGTGCTCGTCTTTTCTTATATTACGTTTTTATAGTACGGATTTGGATCGTAGTAACTCCACTTGCAATCGTGAAATGTGAAACGTATGTGGGCGTATTCATGTATTATAGTATACATATGAACTTTTCGGAGGAGGAACAAGTAATGGGAATCTTATCGAGGTTTAGAGACGTGATGAAGGCCAATGTGAACCACATGTTGTCTCGGGCGGAAGACCCGGAGAAAAGTGTGAATGAATATATGCGCAGCCTGAGCAGTGATCTGGGTCAGGTGAAGGCTGAAACGGCAGCGGTGCTGTCGGATGAGAGCCGGGCGAAGCGAGCATTGGATGAGTGCAGCGCCGAGGTCAACAAGTTACAGCGGTATGCGGAAAAATCGGCGGAGTCGGGAGACGAAGATAAGGCACGCGGTTTTCTGGAGAAGAAAGTGAAGCTAGCTGACAAATTGAACGAATTACAGGTTGCCTATGAACGTGCTTCTGCCAAAGCGAAGATGATGAAGCATATGAATGATAAACTCGTTGCAGATCTGGGGAAATTGGAGGCGCGGCATGCAGAACTGAAAGGTCGCATCGCAGATGCAAAGGCGCAGCAACAGGCCAACGAACGGAATGCATCTGCGGGCAGAGCTGATGCTACATTGAAGGCCATGGAAGACAAAGCGAACCAGGCGCTGAACGAAGCAGAGGCTTTGGCAGAACTTCGTGCTGGGGGACAGGAAGATGATTTGGACGAATTAATTGCCCAGTTGGAGAGGGACATGAACGCAGATGCGGGTAATAATGAGAGTGCGTCGCCAAGTGCGGATGAAGAACTCGCAGCGATTCAGGAGAAGCTGAATAATAAATAATACGTTACACCATTTCGTTAACATTGAGGTGAGCAGATGCCGGTTATTGAATATAAATGTCCAAACTGCGGCAGTGGTATGATCTTTGACAGTGTGTCAGGTGCATTATCCTGTCCCAGCTGCGGCCGCCAGGACAACATAGAGCAGATCCCCGATCCCTTGAAAAGACAAGTATTCACCGAAAACGAGGTCAAGGAATACCACTGTAACAGCTGCGGAGCTGACATTGTGACGGAGCCGGAGACCAGTGCGACGACCTGCAGTTTCTGCGGTGCAGCGGTTGTACTCAGTGATCGGCTGACGGGCAATCTGGCCCCCGCGATGGTGATTCCCTTTTCGATCAACAAGGATCAAGCCAAGCAGGCTTTCAAAAAGTGGTGCAAAAACGGCCTCTTAACGCCAAGTGGCTTCATGTCCGCCGATCGGATTCAGAGTATTACTGGCATGTACGTGCCGTTCTGGTTGTATGAGTTACATAACAAAATCGAAGTGCATGGTCGTGGCACCAAGGTCAGATCCTACACCCAGGGCGACTACCATTACACGGAAACACAGCATTTTGACATATATCGCCGGATTCGGCTGAATTACGTGAATCTGCCCATTGATGCATCGGAGAAAATGAAGGATGAACTGATGGATAAGCTTGAGCCTTTTCCATATAATCAACTGAAATTGTTCAAGACCCCGTATCTGGCGGGGTACATTGCGGAAAAATACAGTTATACGGACGAGGAACTTTTTCCACGGGCCAAGGATAAAACGAGATCTTATATTGATTCTTATATTGCTTCAACCGTATCCGGTTATAGCAGCGTGAGCTACACGGACAAACAGATTGATACTACGCTCAAAAACGCGGACTATGTGCTACTCCCGGTGTGGATGGTCAACTATGACTACAATCGGGCACAGTATACCTTTGCCATGAATGGTCAGACAGGTAAAGTGGTCGGTAAACCACCGATCAGCAAAGCTAAAGTGGCAGGATGGTTCGCAGGGGTATCAGCGGTCTCGTTGTTGTCACTGAAGCTGGTTTCCTGGATGATGGGAGGTGGATTCTTATGAGAAAAAGAACCCCTCTAGCCGTGATGGCTACGCTCATTTTACTTATGATCACGCTTATCGCTCCGTTGATTCCCATGTCATCGGCATCCGCAGCGGAGAGCAAAAATCTCATCTACGATGAGGCCAACCTGCTGAGTGAGCAGGAGATAAGTGAACTGAATCTACTTGCGAATCAGTATGGCGCGGAACGGCAGACGGACTTTGTAATTTTGACAACAAATAATGTTGAGAATCAGGATGTTATGCTCTTAACGGAAGATTTTTATGATGAGCAGGGGTTAGGGTACGATAAGAAATTTGGTAATGCTGTCATATTGACGATGGATATGAATAATCGCGAAGTGTATCTGGCTGGATTTTATAAGGCAAAAGAATATCTGAGCGATCAGCGGCTTGATGCTATCCGTACCCGAATTACCTCTGAATTGTCCAGTGGGGATTATAAACTCGCATTTGAGAAATATATTGAGCTCTCTTACAAATATATGGGGTATGAACCCGGTGTGAATCCGAACAATATTTTGTTTAACGGCTGGTTTCAGTTGGGAGTGTCTGTGGTTCTTGGCGGTATTGTTGTTGGTATTATGACCTATCGTTCCGGAGGACGTGTCACAGTCAATCGTGCGACTTATGAGGATTCAAGCAATTCCAGTGTAATTGATCGTCAGGATCGATATATCCGCACAACCGTAACCAAGCGCAAAATTGAGAAGAACAATAACAACGGTGGAGGCGGCGGCGGTGGAGGAACCTCCCGAGGCGGTCACTCACACAGTGGAAGTAGAGGGTCGTTTTAGTAACGGAGTTTGCGAATTATGTTAAATAGAAGGGATGGGAACGAGTATGGGATTTTTCAAAAACCAATTTTCAAATGTAGTGGAATGGGAAGAGTTCAGAGATGATATGATTTTCTGGAAGTGGAGTAACCGTGAGATCAAGAAGGGAAGTAAATTGATTATCCGTTCGGGACAGGATGCGATCTTCCTGAATAACGGCAAGGTGGAAGGGATTTTTGAGGATGAAGGGTCGTTTAATATCGATTCCGAGATCATTCCGTTTCTGTCTACCTTAAAAGGCTTCAAATTCGGATTCAACAGCGGCATGCGGGTCGAAGTGCTGTTTGTGAATACCAAGGAGTTTACGGTTCGGTGGGGCACGCAAAATCCGGTATTGATTCCGACTCCTCAACTTCCAGGCGGGATGCCGATTCGTGCGAATGGTACGTTTAATTTTAAAGTGAGTGACTATGTGACATTGATCGATAAAATCGCGGGTATCAAGCAGAGTTATCTGGTCGAGGATGTCAAAATCCGGATTACGTCTGTGCTGGATCAGTTGCTAATGAAATGGATCAGCCGTGAGGGTAAGGACATGTTCAACCTGCAGGCGAATGCCTCGGATATTGCCAAAGGTATTCAGGAAGATCTGGATATGCAAATGATGGACATCGGGATCGGGATCACAGGCTTCCAGGTGATGAGCTTCAACTATCCGCAGGAGATCCAGGATATGATTACGAAGACGGCTTCACATGAAATGATCGGCAATTTGCAAAAATATCAGCAGGTCAGCATGACGGATGGCATCTCATCCGGTAAAGTTAAGGGTGGCGGCGCTGCTTCGGATATGGCGGGCATGATGATGGGCATGAACATGGCGAATGAAATGATGAAGAACATGAATCAGAACCAGAATAACCAGAATCAGAATTCGGATCAAAAGCCTGCGGGTAATCCGAACAGCGATGCAGGTGCATCTTCTTCGTCTGGAGACCATAAAAAGCCGAACTTCTGTCCAAACTGTGGCGCCAAGAATGAAGGGGCAAATTTTTGTCCAAACTGTGGTCAGAAGTTGGGTTAACCTATATCTAAATATTAGAAGGGCTTACTCTAAGGTCAAACGTTGGAGTAGGCTCTTTTTTTCATTCAATTTTAAATGGGAGAAAACGGTTGACAACGGATCACAAATCATTTATCTTTAAATTAAGATATTTAATTTGAATATAAATTACACCAAGAAAAGCAAATATCTTAATTTCGATTTACGAGGAGAGATCCAAGATGATGATTCCAACATTGACCAGAATAAATGAACTTTCAAGAAAAGCCAAAGCCGCAGGGTTGACGGAGATGGAGAAAGCGGAACAAATTCGTCTGCGCCAGGAATACCTGCTAACCTTTCGCGGTTCGATCAATGATATTCTGTTGAATGTAACCATCTATGATCCGAACGGCGACGACGTCACTCCAGATCGATTGAAACAGGAACAGGCCCAACAAAATAATAACTGACTCAGTTCGGTTTAATATCTTAATATTAAGATAATATAAATGATCTATAAACCTAGGAGGAAATGATGATGACTATTCAAACGGCAGGTATTCACCATATTACAGCTTTTGCGGGAGATCCGCAGGCCAATGTCGACTTTTATGCTGGGGTTCTGGGACTTCGTCTTGTGAAAAAAACGATCAACTTCGATGCACCTGATGTGTACCATCTGTATTTTGGAGATGAGAATGGAAGTCCGGGCACGATTATTACATTCTTCCCATCAGCCGGATCACCGCGAGGCAAAATTGGCGGCGGTCAGGTCGGCATCACCTCATATGTGATTCCACCTGGGACTATTGGCTTCTGGCAGGATCGGCTGGAGCAGTATAACATTGAGGTAAGCAAAACAAGTCGCTTTAACGAAGAGCTGCTGCAATTCGAGGACAGTGAGGGCTTGCGTCTGGAGTTGGTTGAACGTGAAGAGGGTGCAGCCAGCACCTGGGTGCATGAAGGCATTCCCGCGGACAAAGCCATCAAAGGATTTGGTGGTGCCGTGCTGTTCAGCGTCAATCCGCAGAGAACGATGGATGCGCTGGACAAAATACTCGGATTCACCAAAGTAGATGAAGATGAGGAGTATGTACGATTCCGGTCCATCGGAGATATCGGTAATGTCGTGGATGTTCCTGTCACCCGGATGGCTTTGGGGGCAGGCGGAGCAGGGACGGTCCACCATATCGCGTGGCGTGCCAAAGATTTTGCAGAGCACGAGCAGTGGAGAGAAGCTGTACAACAGTACGGCTATCAGCCAACCCCAGTTCGGGACCGTCAATATTTTAACGCAATCTATTTCAGAGAAGCGGGCGGAATCCTGTTCGAAATTGCTACCGATCCTCCTGGATTCGCGAAAGATGAGCCAGCGGAGTCGCTCGGACAGAAACTCATGCTGCCAGAGTGGTTTGAGCCATATCGCGCCCAAATTGAAGGCAATTTGCAGCCGATCCAGGTCAGAACGTTAGAGCCTTCGCATTCTATGGGGGCACGTTAAACAAGAGGCAAGAATAAGTAATCTTTTTGATATGAGTTCAACTAAAGGAGCATTGAAGGATGATGGAAAAAAAGGTTACCTGGCTGGAGCTGTTTTATGATTTGCTCTTTGTAGCGGCAGTCTCCAAAGCGGGGCATGTCCTGCTGCATGCCGAACACGGCGTGATCTCGTTTGAATATCTGATGAAATTTGTTTTGATTTTCATTCCTGTCTGGTGGGCATGGGTCGGTCAGACCCTATTTATTAACCGTTATGGTCAGGATATCTTCATCCATCGAGTCTTTCTTATCCTTCAACTCCTGTCCGTTCTGGTGATGACGGCGAGCCTCTCGGTTGATTTTGATCAATACTATCTTCCCTTCTTTGCAGGTTATATCGGTTCCAGGACACTTACAGCCATTCAATATTTGATGATTCATAATTCCAAAAGCGAACATCAACAAAAAGCCGCTCGTTATCTGGGTGTATGCTTCATCATCGGCATATTGATCTCAACAGGTTCCCTGTTCTTTGATTCGTGGCTGCGCTATGCCATTTTGTACGTGGGAATTGCCGTGGATATCATTCTCCCGCTCATCGGACGCAAAAATCTGGTGAAGGTGCCGATACACACGCATCATTTATTGGAACGTTTCGCTCTGTTTACGCTTATCCTGCTTGGTGAGTCGGTTGTCAGTATCATTGCTGTGCTGCAAATGGATCACTGGGATGTACGATCTGTTCTGTTCGCGGCGTTTACATCCATATTCGTGATTGCGATGTGGTGGCAGTATTTTGATAATGTTGAGAAAAAGGTAAGCAAAGAGATCCAGACAGCCGGGCAAGCGATCATATACGGCCATCTGTTCATCTATATATCCATGAGCATGATTGCCGCTTCCATTCAACTGTTATACCTGGATGAACTCCATTATGGTTTCATGTTGGCCTTTGTATTTGGTTCAGTTCTGCTGTATTTTCTGTCCACCTCGCTGGTGTTCCACCGATACAGGCATGCTCATCTGCGGTTACGTCCGCGTCACTTGGTGTTTATGCTGGGGATCATGGCCGCGTTTATCGTTGTGGATCTGATCTATCGGGTGCCTAATTATGCAATCGTGGGAGAGAACATGGTGTTCTTCCTTGTCTACGCCAAATTAACGACCTAATGCATAGGTCACACAAGAATAAAAAGTCACGGACGAATGACGTTCGTGGCTTTTGAAGTTGGATAATTGTAAATATCATGTCGACTATATGAAAAAACGTTTAACCTGATTTATTTTCTACTATAGAATCTGTTAATATGAGACTAGATACAAGTGAATCTACCAGAATAACGAATATACATAGTGATTCGTGGGTATGGAGATGACAATCAGGAGGGAAATCATTGAGCACACATCAAATCGGAGTTCCATTGGAAGGGTTTGCAGAGTTTAGCCGCACGGTTGCTGCTGAAGGCGCAGTGCTTTTGAAGAACGAAGGACAGGCTCTTCCGATTCGAAAAGACGAAAACATTTCATTATTTGGACGGATTCAAGTCAACTATTATCGCAGTGGTACAGGCTCTGGCGGCAGCGTTCATGTGGCGTACACAACCAATTTGCTGGATGGTCTGCGCAGCAAAAAGGGACTTACGGTCAATGAAGAATTAGCAGCTGTCTATGAAAAATGGATTGAGGAAAACCCGTTTGATGACGGTGGAAAAGTATGGGCGGCAGAGCCTTGGAATCAGAAAGAAATGCCTTTAACGGATGAAGTGGTATCCCAAGCCAGAAGTAAATCCAGCAAAGCAATCGTGGTGATTGGACGTACAGCAGGCGAAGATCAGGATAATGTGGATGCACCAGGCAGCTACCGGTTGACGGAAGATGAGAAAGCGATGCTGAAGCAGGTCACGAACCATTTTGAACAAACAATCGTCGTGTTGAATGTATCGAACATCATGGACATGAGCTGGTTGAATGATGAAAGTTACGTTCATCCGATCCAAAGTGTCATTTACTCGTGGCATGGCGGTATGGAGGGGGGTAATGCGATCGCCGATGTACTGGCCGGAGACGTTACACCAAGTGGTAAATTGACCGATACGATTGCGTATTCCATTGAAGATTATCCTTCGACAAGCAATTACGGGAATGAGTTCAAGAACCTTTATCAAGAAGATATCTACGTTGGCTACCGTTTTTTCGAAACGTTTCGACCTGAAAAAGTACAATTTGAATTTGGATACGGCTTGTCCTATACCACATTCACAACCAAGGCAGAGGACGCAAAATGGATCTCCCAAGACGGAGAAAATATCATTAAGGTGAATGTAACCGTAACCAATACAGGCACAACCTATGCCGGTAAAGAAGTAGTGCAGATCTATTATGAAGCCCCACAAGGTCAATTAGGGAAACCTGCAAAAGCCCTGGTGGCATTCGGCAAAACGAATCTGCTTCAGCCGGGTGAGTCTCAGCGCCTGACCGTGAGCTTCCCTGTCGATTCCATGGCTTCCTATGATGATGCTGGCGTAACAGGACATGCATCGGCATATGTACTTGAGCCAGGAACATATCGTTTGTACGTGGGAACCAGTGTCAAAAATGTGGAGCATGTCAGCATTGATGGCCAAGATGGCTACGTCGTAGAAACGATTCAACTCGTGGAACAGCTCCAGGAGGCAATGGCACCGACTGAAAGCTTCACGAGAATGAAGCCGGGAGCGCGCAAAGATGATGGTTCTTACGAGCTGATCTTTGCAGATGTACCGACACGCCAAGTATCCATGGCTGAACGAATTGAACAAAGCTTGCCGCAAACGCTGGAGCAAACCGGCAATCAAGGTTACAAGCTGAGAGATGTGAAGGATGGCAAAGTCAGCCTGGAAGCATTTATCGCTCAATTGAGTGATCAGGATCTGGCAGCGATCGTAAGAGGCGAAGGCATGAGCAGCCCACTCGTTACATCGGGTACAGCTTCCGCATTTGGCGGCGTGAGTGACAGTCTGTTCAATTACGGAATCCCTGTTGCATGTACTGCAGATGGCCCATCCGGTATTCGTATGGATAGCGGGGAGAAGGCTACACAAGTTTCTATTGGAACTTTGCTGGCGGCAACATGGAATGCAGAACTCGTCGAAGAGCTGTATGTGATGGAAGGCCAGGAATTGCTTAGAAACCAGGTGGATGCACTGCTCGGGCCTGGATTGAATATTCGCCGGAGTCCGATGAACGGACGTAACTTTGAGTATTTCTCGGAAGATCCGCTGATTTCCGGTGTATTTGCTGCTGCATGTACAAAAGGAATCATGAAGGGTGGCTCTAATGCTACGCTGAAGCATTTCGCCTGCAACAATCAGGAGAAACATCGCAGTAAAGTGGATGCTGTTGTATCTGAACGTGCCTTGCGTGAAATCTATCTGAAAGGGTTCGAGATTGCCGTGAAAGAAGGCGGTGCGAACTCGATCATGACTTCCTACAATCCGATTAATGGACATTGGGCAGCTTCGAACTATGATCTGAACACGACCATTCTTCGTGGAGAGTGGGGCTTCCAAGGTATCGTGATGACCGACTGGTGGGCTATTATGAACGATGGCGTTGAAGGTGGACCAGCAGATCGGAAAAACACCAACTGGATGGTTCGCGCTCAAAACGACCTGTACATGGTTGTACCTAACTATGGTGCAGAAATCAACGGCTGGGATGACAACACGATCGAATCTCTGGAAAATGGGACGTTGACACGTGGCGAGCTTCAGCGCTCGGCCATGAACATTTGTGAGTTCATCATGAATGCACCTGTCTTCTCCAGAAAACATGAGATTGTCGAAAATGTCGCTTCATTCCAAGCGAATGCTTCACTTTCCTCAGAGCATGCACAAGTGCTGGCTAATAATGCACAGGTTAAACCTGTTGTGGGCGAACCTGTCTACATGAAAGTGGATGATGCAGGCCAATATCGGATTATTGTACAGATCATGTCTCCTGAGCCGGAACTGGCTCAAAGTGCATGTAATGTGATTCTCAATGATCAATTGATGACAACCATTCAAACCAATGGTACTGAAGGTAAGTGGATCAGACAGAAACTTGTCAAAGTGGAGCTGGAAGCAGGCTTGTACGAATTGAAGCTGGACTTCACCAAACCGGGTCTGCAGATCGACTGGATCGAATTCAAACAAGTGTAACGCAGGATCGTCTGATCTGTTGTAACTGAACATGACGACTGTTATGATTGTGTTATGAGATCCGGAATTTCTGAACAATCTGGTCAGGAGTGTTGCGAAGGATGAGAAGGTATAATTTTTGGAGCCCCATTCTGCTAATTGCGGTTGCGCTGATTGTCAGAGGCCTGGTTACCAATCTGGGCGTTCTGTTCGGCATGTCGCATGATGCAGCAAGTAATATCGCAATTGTTGCCATGTTGATTGCTGCACTGATCATGTTTAATCGAATGACAAAGGCAAAGCGAAAATGAACTTATAATATTCGATATTAATCAAGAGAGAGGCACCCTTAGGGGTGTCTTTTTTGTGTATTGACGTTTCATTCATAACGTCTTAGACTGTTTATGAATAAAACAATAACATTTTTATGATAACGAAAATAACAAATGTGATTACTCCAATGGCTAACCCATCATTTTCCGAAAGGAGACCCATTCATGAAGATTATGGCGGCATGGTTTGCAGGCAAGCATGAAAAGGCAATGGATGTGGTGAGCAGGATGTGGGGACAGCAGGAGGGTTCGTGGATCGTTCCGCCGAGATTGGTAGAGTCTTCGTGGAACAGGGATCGAATGGCATTCAGGAAGCTGACTTTCAACGACAGATGAACATAATGAAGGACCGCTGGAGATGCTGTGCTCTGTCGGTCCTTTATGGCATTTGACGGAAAGCGGACAGAGAACCGGCATGAGAGGAGAGGAATCCAGTAAATACAACCGATTGGGTGAAGGCAGCAGCACAGGTCGTGCCATCACAACGTCAGCTGAAATGGCAGGAGATGGGGTTCTATGCATTTATTCATTTTACCATGAATACGTTTACAGATCAGGAGTGGGGAACGGGAAATGAAGATCCCGATATCTTTAACCCTTCTCATCTGAGTGCCCGGCAATGGGTTCAGGCGTGCAAATCTGCCGGTATGACCGGATTAATTCTCACATGCAAGCATCACGACGGGTTTTGTTTATGGCCAAGCCAGTACACGAAACATACGGTAGCCGCCAGCCCTTGGCGAAATGGTGCGGGTGATCTGGTGAAAGAAGTTGCCGATGCCTGCCGTGAAGGCGGGTTGAAGTTCGGTATCTATCTGTCTCCTTGGGACCGTCATGAAGCATCCTACGGAGATTCAGAGCGATACAATACGTTTTTCAAAAATCAGTTACGTGAGCTGTTAACCCAATATGGTGAAATTTTCTGCGTGTGGTTCGACGGAGCTTGCGGAGAGGGGCCGAATGGGAAAAGGCAGGTCTACGATTGGGATTCCTATTATGCGCTGATCCGGGAGCTGCAGCCAGAGGCTGTAATCTCGGTATGTGGACCGGATGTTCGCTGGTGCGGCAACGAGGCAGGTCATACCCGGACTTCAGAATGGAGCGTCGTACCTGCTTATTTACAGGATAACGAGAAGATCCAGGAGCAATCCCAGCAGGTGGATGATGGCGAGTTTGCCAGCAGAATTAATACGCAGGATGCAGATTTGGGGAGTCGGGAGGTGATCCGGCAGCATGAGGGCAAGCTCATCTGGTATCCCGCGGAAGTGAATACGTCCATTCGTCCGGGGTGGTTCTATCATGCAAGCGAGGACGATCAAGTCAAGTCGCTGGAGGAACTGCTTGGCATCTATGACGGAGCGGTTGGAGGCAATGCTAATTTTCTACTGAACCTTCCACCAGATCGACGCGGTCTTATTCACGAACAGGATGTTGAGCGGCTGCAGCAGCTCGGGAACTTTTTGCGCAGTACATATCGGCAAAGTCTGGCTGTTGGAGCGAGGATTCAGGCATCGGACACCATGGATGAAGAACATGCCGCTACCCAGGTATTGTGTGAGGAATCGAGTATGTTCTGGTGCCCATCTGAAGGAACTGAACTGGCTTGGTTGGAGGTGGAGCTGCCGGAGGAAAAGCGGTTCGACCGAGTCGTTCTCATGGAGCATATCCGTTCAGGTCAACGAATTGAACGTTTTACGCTGGAGGCAAAGGGAGAGAGTGGTGCTTGGCAGGAGCTGTATCGCGGCACGATTGTTGGTCACAAACGAATCTGTAGTTTCGAACCTTTTACCGCCAGAACCATTCGTCTGACCATTCATGAATCCAGATGGTATCCAACGTTATCCTGGCTGGGGGTATATCTGAGCAAACAAGAGGTGCATGAAGCTGGCGATTGAGCAGTAACATTTGTAGATAAGCCGATTTTGGAATCAACCCATGGAAAATAGAGTAGCAAACGATTATTGGTAATTGTATGATCTTATGGAAAAAGGTATATGTAAGGTAGAGCCACACACCAGCAGGAGAGGATGAGAGGATATGAAAGTAGGACTCAGCACATACAGTCTGCAACAGGCACTGGATGCCAAAGAATTGACTGTACCCGACGCCATCCGTTACATCGCCGAGCAGGGCGGAGAACATGTGGAGATTGTTCCGATCGGGTACAGCCTGATCGACCAGCCAGAATTAATTGACCAGATTCGCGAGGCTGCCCAAGACGTGGGAATTGATATCTCCAATTACGCAATAGGTGCCAACTTCGTTACAGGAGAAGGCCCGGATGCACTTGAAAATGAGATTGCTGCTGTCATGAAGCATGTAGATGTCGCTGCCGCACTTGGCGTTACGAGAATGCGCCATGATGTTGCATTTCGTCCTGCACAGGAAGGCGCTGTTGCCCAGTTTGAAGCGGACCTGCCTGTTCTGGTGAAGGCCTGTCAGCGAATTGCCGATTACGCTGCGAGTCACGGCATTACCACAAGTGTGGAGAATCATGGTTACTATGTGCAGTCCAGTGAGCGAGTCCGACGGTTGGTGCATGAGACGGCACGAGAAAACTTCAAGACAACGCTGGATATCGGTAATTTCCTTTGTGTAGATGAAGACCCGGTTAGCGCTGTGAAAAACAATATTCCTTATGCATCCATGGTGCACGCCAAAGATTTCTATCGGAGACCTTCCTACCGTAATCCCGGAGAGGGCTGGTTCCAGACGGCACATGGCAATTACCTGCGCGGAGCGATTGTGGGTCACGGAGATATCGACATGCCTGAAGTATTCCGTGTGTTGAAGCAATCCGGTTATGACGGATATATCTCTGTCGAATTCGAAGGTATGGAAAATTGCAAAACAGCATCCCGAATCGCGATGGATAACGTCCGCCGCTTCTGGGAGGAAGCATAAGCAGCGACTGTACTACTATATAAGTGGAATCAATTTTTATATGTAAGGCTGAAGTAACAGAGGTGAAGTTTGGAACTGTAGGATCGGTAGCGTCCGCCTTTGTCTGCGGATTTCAACTGCTGAGAGCAGTTGATACAAGAAATCTGTAGACAACAGCGGCCGAAAGTCCAAACATTCACCGTAGTTACGTTAAGCCGATTCTCATATGTTTTGATTCAACTGATATGACCATCATTCAACAGATTATGGAGGGAAAATCCATGTCCAAACTTAAAATTGCCGTGATCGGTGCAGGATCCATTTCCGATTTTCATTTACAAGCGTATGACAGTAATCCCGAAGTTGAAATATACGCCATATGCGACCTGAATGAGGCACGAGCCCAGGAAGCGGCGAAAAAATATAACGCTACCCATGTATTCACCGATTATAAGGAACTCCTGGCACTACCTGAAATCCATTCGGTCAGCATCTGTACCTGGAATGATACACATGCCGAGATCAGCATTGCAGCTCTGGATGCGGGGAAAAACGTACTTTGCGAGAAGCCGCTCTGTCAGACGGTAGAAGATGCGTTAGAGGTAGAGAAGGCTGTTCACCGCAGTGGAAAGCTGCTTCAAGTTGGCTTTGTACGCCGCTATAGCGACAATGCGCAGATCCTGAAGAAGTTCATTGATGAAGGCGAGCTGGGAGAGATCTATTATGCCAAGGCATCCTGTCTGCGGCGTTTGGGCAATCCGGGCGGATGGTTTGCAGATGTGGAGCGTTCTGGCGGCGGCCCATTGATCGATATTGGCGTGCATATTATTGATATCTCCTGGTATCTGATGGGCAAACCGAAGGTGAAAACCGTATCCGCGAATGTCTCCAATCGATTGGGTAACCGTGCCAATATCCGTAATCTGTCGTTCTACCAGGCAGCGGACTATGATGCGAACAAAAACACCGTAGAGGATATGGCGAATGCGTTGATTCGTTTCGAGAACGGGGCCAGCCTGCTGGTGGATGTAAGCTTCACACTGCACGCAAAGCAGGATGAAACCTCGGTCAGACTCTACGGCGATAAAGGTGGAGCCGAACTGGAACCGGAAATTTCACTGATCGGTGAGAAATTCGATACCATTTTGAACATGACGCCGCAGGTGGATTTCAAATCCCTTGATTTCGCAGGTTCTTTCCGTAATGAAGTCAATCATTTTATCGACAGTACCCAAGGGCGCAAAGAGACGTTAAGCCCCGTTGAGGATGGCGTTGAAATCATGAAAATCCTCTGTGCCATCTACGAGTCCGCACGAGAAGGACGAGAGATTTCACTGTAGATAGGGTGTTGCGATCCGAAAATGGAAACGCCGCTCAAAGTAGTGAGGTCTAACAAGTCTATACTTGTTGAACCAAACATTTCGCCGAAATGGAGTTAGAACCAATCTGAAGAATGCCTGCAATCGAAGTAATAGGCTTATAGGTCTTTATAATTTGAAACTAAACGTTTAAGCCAAAAACGGAGAGTGCAGAACCAATCTGAAGAATGCACTGCAATCGAAGTGACTGGACTTAATATGTCTTTTTTAGTTGAACGAAACATTTACACGATAACGGAGAGGGCGAAACAAATCTGAAGAAGCGAAGCGCTCGCCTTTATCCCCGGATTACCACCATTATAAAGTGAAATTAAAGAAAATCCGGGGATAACAGCGATCGGAAGATTGTTTTGACCGCGCAGTGACCTGTGTAACGCTACCTTTTCAACGTGTGACATTTGATCCGAAGGAGATGAACGGGATGAGCGAAACCAAAGATACGGTGCTGGAACAGGAAGAGCAGGTGGTCGAAGCCGGGGTGCATAACTTTAGCAAAGAAGAGGAATGGGTGAAGCCTGAAGATCCGTTGCTGAATGAACGCCTGGAGTGGTTCAAGGATCAGAAGCTGGGGTTGATGATGCATTGGGGTCCCTATTCCCAGCTTGGCCTTGTGGAGTCATGGGCGTTAAGTGACGAGGATGGCGATTGGTCGCGCAATGATATCGACTGGACTGACGACATGGAGCATTTCAAGCAGGAATACTTTGATCTCAACAAAACCTTCAATCCGATTCGCTTTCAACCTGAGGAGTGGGCACAGATGGCCGCTGATAACGGGTTCAAATATTTCCTGTTCACCACCAAACATCATGATGGTTTCTGCATGTGGGATACACATACCACCGATTATCGCATCACGGGCAAGGATACTCCTTTTCATACCCATAAGTATGCGGACATTTGCCGGGCGCTTTTTGACGCTTTTCGTGCCAAGGGGCTCGGGATCTCGGCTTACTTCTCCAAAGCGGACTGGCATACGCCATATTACTGGGCACCTGGCATGGAGCGGGGAAGCCATATGTGGCGTGGACCATCCTATGATCCGAAAGCGTATCCATGGCTGTGGGAGAAATTCGTGGAGTTCACGCATGAGCAAATTATGGAACTGCTGACCAACTACGGACGAATTGAATGTCTGTGGCTGGATGCAGGCTGGGTACGTGAAGGCCGACACGGTCAGGATATCCGATTGGGCGAAGTGGTGGAGCGAGCACGTCAAACAACTCAGCCGTGGCTCCTCGCAGCAGATCGCACAGTAGGTGGACCGTATGAGAATATCGTAACTCCGGAACAGACCATCCCTGAGCATCCAATGAATATTCCTTGGGAGAGCTGCATCACGGTGGGCAATTCCTTTGCGTTTGGATATGATGATCAGTATAAGTCAGCAAGACAGTTAGCGCATATTCTGCTTGAGGTCGTATCCAAGGGCGGTAATTTGGCACTGAATGTGGGACCACAACCGGACGGGCGCCTTCCAAAAGGGGCAGTGCGAAGCATTCAAGCCCTCGGAGAATGGATCGGCACTCACGGGGAGGGCATCTATGGCACACGGATTTGCGGACCTTACTTCACAGGAGAGTGGGCCTTTACACGTAAGGAAGATCTCAACGTATCGTATGCTTTCCGTCTGTACAGAAGCGAGAACGAGGCAGTACAATCACAGGTGATCATTCCATACATGGAAAAGGTGGAGCGAATTGAACTCGTCGGCACAGATGATGTGCTGTCATTCCAACGGACGGAAGATGGACTTGCTGTAGAGTTGCCACAAGCGGCAGTTACAGAAGTAGCACCTATCACGCTGACGTTCAGATTGTTCACAAACCAATAAATCTACACTTCAAATCCCGGGGGACTTTTACAGTCCTTCGGGATTTTTTGAGTTGGTGATTTTTGCGATATACCTATGCTAAAGGACGATTTCCCCTTGTCCGGCAAGGGTTTTGGGAATAAGGAGAGGTGGGAGAAAATTGCAAATTGATAAAAGAACACCGCTCAAGGTACTATCGATTTAAGAAAGCGTTACCTGACATTAATCTTTACACGGATGACGCTAATACAGAAAAATGAGTCAAAGAAAAGGATGTTTAAGGGATGTAAATGTAATGTATTATTACACTTAAGGTGTAGAAGGAGTGACGCGAATGAGTCGAGCTACGGAAAGCATACCTGCACTGGTGGAGCTCCAGCAAGGAAGGAATTACGCAGAACCTAAGCGACAGCATCCATTTATCAGAAGCCTCAAAAAGCATTGGGAGCTCTATCTACTGGTGCTTCCTCCCGTATTGTATCTATTGATCTTCAAGTACATTCCAATGGTCGGTGTACAGATTGCCTTCAAAGACTTCAGTGTCGTCAAAGGAATCTGGGGCAGCCCATGGGTTGGACTGAAACACTTTGAGGCCTTTTTTGAATCCCCGAACTTCTGGCTGCTGATCAAAAATACGATTGGGATCAGTTTCTACTCGTTACTCGCCGGATTTCCCATTCCGATCCTGCTGGCGCTTGCGCTGAATGAGATCCGAACAGGTTACTTTAAAAAGACCGTCCAGATGGTCACGTACGCTCCGCATTTTATCTCCACAGTCGTCATGGTATCCATTATCATTCTGATGCTGTCACCGCATGTGGGTGTTGTAGACAAGCTATTTACCTTCCTGGGTTTCCCGATGACCAACTTTATGGGCATTCCCGAATACTTCAAATCCATCTATGTGTGGTCGGGTGTCTGGCAAGGCATGGGCTATTCATCGATCATTTATATCGCGGCTCTCGCTGGCGTTGATCCATCTCTCTATGAGGCAGCGAAGATGGACGGCGCTTCAAGGCTCCGGAAAATTTGGCATATCGATCTTCCAACGCTCGTACCGGTCACCGTCATCATGTTGATTCTGAGTTTGGGCAGCATTATGGGCGTGGGCTTTGAAAAAATATATCTAATGCAGAATCCGCTCAACACGAGTGCTTCGGAAGTCATCTCCACGTATGTGTACAAGGTCGGTCTGATCGGGGCCAACTTCAGCTTCTCCTCGGCGGTAGGATTGTTCAACTCCGTTATCAACCTGATCCTGCTGGTTATCGTCAACGGCATTTCCCGCAAAGTATCCCAGAACAGCTTGTGGTAAAGGAGGAGCTCATCCATGTTCAACCTGATGAATCGTAACCGGATCAAGGACCCGCTCGGTGACCGTATCTTCATGACATTCAACTATATCTTTCTGTTCGCCATACTTCTAACAGTGTTTTACCCGCTCTTGTATATCATCAGTTCTTCGTTCAGCTCCTCGCGTGCCGTTACATCCGGTCAGGTGTGGCTGTTCCCGGTAGACTTTAACATCAAGGCCTATATCTCCATTTTCAAAAGCCAGCAGCTCATGCTTGGTTTCTACAACACGATCATCTATACCGTTGTAGGCACATTTATCAATGTGGCGCTAACGGTCATGCTCGCGTATCCGCTATCGCGCAAGTCGTTTTACGGACGGGGTGCCATCATTATTTTCATGATGATCACGATGTTCTTTGATGGCGGTCTGATTCCAACCTATCTCTTGATGAAAGACCTTCATCTGCTGGATACACGCTGGGCGATGTGGCTGCCAGGGGCGCTCGCAGTGTTCCAAGTTATCGTAGCGAGAACCTTCTTCCAATCTTCCATTCCGGAAGAGCTGGGGGAGGCGGCGGAAATGGACGGATGTCGGGACATCCGGTATTTGATCAGCGTAGTTCTTCCGTTATCAAAGCCGATTCTGGCGGTCATGACCCTGATGTATGCGGTGGGCCACTGGAATGCGTACTTTGATGCCCTGATCTATCTTCGTTCCGAGAAGCTGTTCCCACTCCAGTATGTGCTGCGCAATCTACTAATTCTAAACGCCGCAGACCCAGCAATGTTGGCCAATACGAGCCAGCAGCTAAGAGATCAGGGGTTCGAGCAGGTCCTAAAATACGCACTGATCGTAGTCGCCAGTATTCCTATTCTCATCATGTACCCGTTTGTGCAGAAGCATTTTGTTAAAGGGGTTATGGTTGGCTCGCTCAAAGGATGATGTTTGTCATCTGTGTCCGTTACGCCACTTGAAAGGAGGTGGGGGAACACTCCGGCTTCCGGGATAAGGTTTAACACGAGTACGTAATCAGAATGTTATGCCGTTTTCAACAAAAAGGAGGAGTCAGATTGAAAAAATCTTGGATTTCGATGTTGTTTCTGGTCTTTGCTTCGATGGCTTTGTTGTCCGCATGTGGTTCATCCGAGGATGCAGGTACAGGGAGCGACGGTAGCGGGGAGAGCGGTGGCCCGGTAACGATGACCTTCTTTGCCCCACAAGGTAAAGCGTCCATGGAAGAAAATGAGTTCACCAAATTTATCGAAGACAAGTTCGATGTTACCCTGAAATGGGATCTGGCCCCGACGGACGCTCTGCAAGACCGCAGACAGTTGTTACTGGCGAGTGGGGATTATCCCGAAGTGTTCCTCCATGGCAAGTTCACGACCTCAGACCTTCAAACGTACGGAAAACAGGGCGTGTTCCTCCCGCTGCAGGATCTGATCAAGCAGTACGGTCCGAACCTGTCCAAGATGATGGAGGAGAAGCCGTACTTCAAAGAAGCGGTAACTGCGCCGGATGGCAACATCTACGCTCTGCCGATTTTCAATGAATGTTACCACTGTACGTACGCTCAGAAATACTGGATTAACACCGAGTGGCTGGACAATTTGGGTCTCAAAATGCCTACCACGACAGAAGAACTCTACACGGTTCTGAAGGCGTTCAAGGAACAAGACCCGAATGGCAACGGCAAAGCCGATGAGATTCCACTCACCGGTGCACCCAACAAGTACGTATGGAATGGCAACATTGATGCCTATTTAATGAACAGCTTTATCTATAATGACAACGATAAATATTTGATTGTGAATGATGGAAAGGTTGATTTTGCAGCGAATAAGGAAGAGTGGAAAAAAGGGCTGGAGTACATGCACAAGTTGTATGCAGAAGGCCTGATTGATCCGGCTTCCTTCACACAGAACGATCAGGCAATCGGGCAGTTGGGTAACAAGGAAGGCGATGAAGTGGTCGGCTCCATTACGACAGCGCTGGTCAGCTACCTTGTGAACACGTATGACAAAGATATCACCCGCCACCAGCACTGGGACATCGTGCCTCCGCTGAAAGGGCCGGATGGCGTGCAGACGACAGGCGCTACGCAAAGCGTAGGTGAGTTCGAGTTCGCCATCACCAATAAAGCGACCGAAGCACAACAGATCGCTGCGATCAAAATTGTAGATTATATGTTCAGTGAAGAAGGCGCTTTATATGCAGAGTACGGGCCGACCGAAGGTAAAGGCTGGAAGAAGGCGGATGCCGATGAGAAAAACATCAATGGCGAGCCTGCCAAATACAGCTACTACAACCTGCCTGAGCGTGACCCAAATGTTGTAGTCAACGAGAGTTGGTCACAGATCGGAGCACATGACTTGTCCAATACGTTCCGCAATCTGTTTGCAGAAGGTCAGAACCCACTGGAAGCGGAGGGTTACGGTACACGTCTGGCGCAAGCAACCAATGTATATGAACCTTATGCGCCAAAAGAAGTCTATCCTGCGAACGTATTTATCCGTCCGGAAGATACAGAAACCGCTGCGCAGCTCACGACGGCCGTCAAGGATTACGTGATGACCAATATGGCTCAATTCATTATCGGCAGCAAAAGCATTGATAAGGAATGGGACGCGTATGTGAAAGGTTTTGATGGTCTGGGACTAAGCAATTACCTTGAGATTTACCAGCGTGCGATTGAGAAGAATCAATAAAGCTTGATGGATTCATGAATGAGGCTGTTCCGATGTCAACACAGGAATCGGGACGGTCTTCTCCTTTTGACAACCCCACTTCATCCGATAAAATTTACTGAATACTCATGGAAAATTAGCGACCAGATTGGCGCGGTTGTCATTCCAGCTTATGCAAAATGCTCATGCGTATAGAACAATGGTGGGGGGGCCTCGGAGATGAACAACAGTTGGTTTAGACGTTTGCTGCTATCGTATTTGCCTGTTTTTTTTATCGTGACCACAATCCTGTTTATTATCTTCTTTCAGGTATTCAATGAACAGAACCGGAGAGAAGCACTCAAGGCCAATGAATTTCTGGCGTCACAGGTAACGCAATATTTGGACAATTCACTGCGCTCCATCGACTTCAAGGTGCTGCGTGATATTTTGACCAATCCCAACCTGAAAAATTATTATTCGGTAACCGGAAGCGAGGATGTGTATGCCGGAATTCAAGCAGTCCAGGTTATTGATGAATTGAAAATAGAGTATCCGCTAATTGATTCCATATATCTGGTGAGATACAACGATGATACGGTATTCAGCAACGGCAAGGCCGTGCCGATTGAGGAATTCCCGGATGCCTCGTTTATCAAAGACAGTCGTGCTGCGGCAACGCAAAAGTGGGTGGGGGCGAGATCCTTTAAGGCATTTCCGACAGAGGAAGGAAAACAGGTCATTACACTCATTCGCGGTGTCGGAAACGGCACGGGTCTTGTGGTGGTTAACGTCGATCTGCCAACCTTGCAGAAATCCATTATGCAGATGTATGACCCTGAGTTCACCTTCGTGAATATCTTCAATCGCTCTGGCGGAAATCTGTGGGACGGAGGAATGCAGGATGGCATTACAGCAGTTTCTCCCAAAACAGACTCAGGGGAAGTGTTCTCCGAGTTTACATCCAGCTACAGTGGCTGGAAGGTACAGACGGGACTGAACAATGGTAAGATCGTCAAATTCGCCCTGAAATTTTATAATATCTGGTTTGTTTTTGCCGTTGCCGTTGTCCTGATTGGTGTGGTGTGGGTGATCTATGTGACACGAAGAAATTACAAGCCCATCCAGCAGATTGTCATGTTAATTGAAACGGTGGCATCGCAGAAACAGCCGGGTGCGGGTTATACGAAGGATAATGAGTTCCGTTTTATCCAGACCACGCTGGAGCGAATGATTGATCAAACCAAGCAATATCAGGAGGAGCATGAAGAGAACCTGATTTTGCAGAAGAAATATTTCTTTCAGGAGCTGCTGGAGGGTACGCGGGACTTTACGGGAAATGAACTGACAGCGGAGATGAGCAGGTTCAAGCTCCCGCAGTTAGAGGATCGATGGGCTGTGATTGTGGTGGAGATCGATCAGTATTCCCGGTTCATGGAGGAGTACCACAATCAGGATCAATCCCTCCTGAAATTCGTGTTATCCAGCATTCTGCAGGAGAGTGCAAGGCACGAGGGTACCGAAGTATGGGCAGAGTGGATATCGGATCAACGTCTGTATGCCATACTCTGGATTCCCGAAATGGAGAAAGGCGAGGAGACTGAGCAGAGACTGCTCTCCGGTTATCTTGACAGGGTTGGGCAGTATTTGAACTTCACCGTAACCATCGGTATTGGGAGAGTCGCAGTGGATGTCCGTGGGCTAAGAGCTTCGCTGAAGGAGGCGGTGCATGCCTTGGAATACAAGGCGGTGCTCGGCATGAATCGGATCATTCCATGCGGGGAGGTACCGAACTCAACCAATGATGTGTATGAATTCCTGAAGACGATCTCTTTGCTGGTGCAGGCGATGAGACTGTCGGATGATGAGTGGGAGAAGCATTTTGACCGCTTGTTCGAACAGATCCATGAATCTGTGCTCTCCCGCCAGGAGATTATGAATACGGTCCAATTGCTGTTCCAGCACTATAACCGGGAGTTCGCAGAACTTCCACGAGAGTATCAGGAGCGATGGGCATCTGTATTTACACCACTTCTTCCTAGGTTGGAAGGTTGGGAAACGTTGGATGATTTGCGCGCGCTGTGCTGGGAAGGCTTCTGTGAGCTGGCTGATGAGATGCAGACGCTTCATTGCTCTAGAAAACATAGATCTCATATTCTTGAAATTCGCAAGTATATTGAACAGAACTACAACAACCCCGAGCTGTCGCTGAATTATCTAAGTGATCTATTTGATATCAATCCGAAATATTTAAGCAAGCTATTTAAGGACGAGATTGGTGAGAAGTTCGTGGATCTTCTGATTAGTCATCGTATTGAGAAGGCGAAACAGCTCATGCTGGAGACGGATAAGGCCATTCAGGAGATCAGTGAGGAAGTTGGGTATACGAATTACAATTCCTTCAATCGGGCGTTCAAGAATGTGGTGGGTGTTGCGCCTAGCGACTACCGAAAAGCCATGTGAGCCCATGCACCAGACTAAGCCGAACTCATAAGGAGAATGTGCATATGGACTATAAAGATGCTTCGCTTCCCATCCAGGAGCGGACCCAAGATCTGCTCGGGCGGATGACCACGGAGGAGAAGATAGGGCAGCTGATCCAGCCGATGGGGTGGAAGACTTATGTGAAGGAAGCAGATGGTACGGTTCAGGTTACGGATGAGTTTAAAAAGGACATCGCAGAGGGCGGGATTGGGTCGTTGTATGGAGCACTTCGTGCTGACCCCTGGACGGAAGTGACGTTGGAGACTGGCCTGACGCCTAAGCAGGGAGCTGTTGCCACTAATGAAATTCAGCGGTATGCCATGGAGAACTCCCGGCTGGGCATTCCCATTTTGTTTGGGGAAGAGTGTTCTCACGGGCATATGGCCATTGGAGCAACCGTATTCCCGGTGCCGCTAGCAGTAGGAAGTGCTTGGAACACGGAGTTGTACCGCAAGATGTGTGAAGCGATTGCTGTGGAGACTCGGAGCCAGGGAGGAGCGGCAACGTATTCACCTGTGCTTGATGTCGTGCGGGACCCGAGATGGGGACGGACAGAGGAATGTTTTGCCGAAGATCCATACCTGATCGGTGAATTGGCGGTGGAAGCGATGAAAGGCTTGCAGGGTGACCGGCTCGATTCCAATCGGACGATTGTGGCGACACTCAAACATTTTGCGGCCTATGGCAGCTCGGAGGGTGGGCGCAATGCTGCTCCGGTGCATATGGGACTGCGCGAGCTGCACGAGGTCGATCTGCTGCCGTTCAAGAAAGCGGTGGAAGCCGGAGCATGTTCTGTCATGACAGCGTACAACGAAATTGATGGTGCGCCCTGTACGTCGAGTTCGTATCTGCTGAATGATCTCCTGCGCGAGCAATGGGACTTTGACGGATTTGTCATTACTGACTTTGGTGCGATTCAGATGCTCGTCAATGGACACAACACCGCGGAGAACGGGGAGCAGGCCGTCGCTCAGTCGCTTAAGGCAGGGGTGGATATGGAAATGTCCGGGTACATGTACCGCAAGCATCTCGGGCAGGCCTTGGAGCAAGGATTAATTGAAGAGAAGGATCTGGATACAGCGGTTAGGCGGGTGCTGGAGATGAAGTTCAGACTGGGCTTATTCGAACACCCCTTCGTTGATCCTGACTTTGCAGAGCAGATCATCGGATGTGAAGAACATATTCAGCTGGCGAGAAAAGTCGCGCAAGAGGGAATCATTTTACTCAAAAATGAAGAAAACACCCTTCCGCTTAGCAAAACAGGTACAAAACTGGCGGTCATAGGTCCGAATGCGAACCATGTCTACAACCAGCTTGGCGACTACACCTCGCCGCAGCCGAGAGGACAGATTATTACAGTGCTGGATGGGATTACGCGCAAGCTTGGTGCTGACACCGGAAAGGTGCTGTACGCACCTGGCTGCCGGATCAAAGGCGATTCCAGGGAGGGCTTTGCGCAAGCGCTCGCCTGTGCTGAAGAAGCAGATACCATCATTATGGTGATGGGAGGCTCAAGTAGCAGGGATTTTGGCGAAGGGACCATTGATCTGCGGACGGGGGCATCCGTTGTTACGGATGATCCATGGAACGATATGGAGTGCGGCGAGGGGATAGACCGATCGTCTCTGAACCTGATGGGTGTTCAACTGGAACTGGTGCAGGAAGTACATAAGCTGGGGAAACCGGTTATTGTCGTATATATTAACGGACGGCCGATTGCTGAACCCTGGATTGATGAGCATGCCCATGCCATTGTGGAAGCATGGTATCCAGGGCAGGAGGGAGGCAACGCTATTGCAGATATTCTGTTCGGTGATGTGAATCCATCTGGTCGCCTTACCGTCTCTATTCCCAAGCATGTAGGTCAGCTTCCGGTCAGCTACAATGCCAAACGCACCCGGGGTAAGCGATATCTGGAGATCGATCTGGTACCACAATATCCGTTCGGCTTTGGGCTGAGTTATACGGAATTTAAGTATGAGAATGTAAGAGTTGTGCCGGAAGTGATCGGACCAGACGATGAAGCCGAGGTGCAGGTAGAGGTCACCAATACGGGAGTAGTTGCGGGAAATGAGGTGGTGCAGCTGTATATTAAGGATGTGTCGGCTTCGGTCACGCGGGCCGAAATTTCACTGAAGGGATTCCGTAAAATTCATCTGGAGCCGGGACAGACACAGACGGTGACGTTCCCTGTGCAAAAAGAGCATCTGGAGCTGATTGACTCCCGTCTTCAGCCTGTGGTGGAGCCGGGTGAATTCAAGCTGATGGTTGGCAGCAGCTCCAGAGACTGGACTGCTTGTACTTTACACATCCAGAAGGTGGGGGTGGAGGTATGATTCGAATTCAGAGATTCATTCAGGATCTGGCTCAGCAGCAATGGAAGGATACCCTTGAGCTTCCAGAGTGGCAGATGCAGAAGGCCAAGTATATCCGGCCAGGGGAATATGAGTATGAACAGGAGAATGCGGCTGTTCATAGCTTGAATCCGCTCCATAGCAACCATGGAACGACTTATTTTCTGAGCAAAACCTTAGAGATTCCGGCCCATTGGGAGGAAGATGCGGTCGGGTTGATCTTCGAGACCAGAGGTGAAGGGCTGTTGAAGGTAAACGGCATGCCTTATCACGGACTGGACCGCAATCATGGGTATGTACCGTTGCCGAAGAGCCGTGTGGGAACTGCGCCTTTGCTGGAGATTGAACTATATGATCCCATACCGGAACCACATGACCCTTTGAATCGACAGGCGGTGATCCAGCCGCCAATTCAGGGCATCCGAGCTGCTTTGGTTCGTGTTAATTCGCCTTTACAGAGTCTAATGTATAGCATTACGGTACTTGCAGAATCACTCCGAGCATTGCCGGAGAAAGACTTAAAGCGCACCCGTCTTATTCGGAATGTTCATCAGGTGATGGATAAGATGTACAACGAGCCGCAGCGCTGGAGTGAAGCGGCGTGGGTACAGCATTGGGAAGAATGGCTCGCACAGTCGGTGCAGGAGGAAGACCCGGAAGAGTACCGGAATGGATTCATGCATCTGGTTGGGCAGTCCCATATCGATATTGCCTGGCTGTGGCCTGTGCGTGAGACCGTGCGGAAGTCCAGCCGAACCTTCTCCACGATGTGTACTTTGATGGATGAGTATCCGGAGTTCGTGTATTCGCAGAGTCAACCGCAGCTGTATGCATTTGTGAAAGAGCATTATCCTGAGCTGTACGAACGAATCAAAGCCCGAATTGCCGAAGGCCGCTGGGAACTGGTTGGTGGCATGTGGGTAGAGCCGGATCTGAACATTCCGAGTGGCGAGTCGCTTGTGCGTCAGATCCTGTACGGGCAGAACTTTTATCAGAAGGAGTTCGGTAAGCGTTCAAACATCGAGTGGCTTCCTGACACGTTTGGCTACTGTGCTTCGCTGCCACAACTGCTCAAGCTGGCTAACATTCCTTATTTTATGACCACCAAGCTCAATTGGAATGATACCAACGTTTTCCCGTATGATCTGTTCCATTGGGTCGGCATTGACGGCACCTCGGTGCTTGCGTATCTCAATCATGGAGTGAATGAACATACCCGGCCCAAGGATGTTGATGAGCACTGGCAATCCTACAAGCAGAAGGATGTACACCCCGAGCAAATGCTGCTGTATGGGCATGGCGATGGTGGAGGTGGGGTAACGAACGAAATGGTTGCGTTCGCAGAGCGATCCCATTTCATGGTTGGGCAGCCCATTAGCAATTTTAGTACAGCAGGCGCGTTTTTCGAAGAAATTTCGAACAACAATCCTAAGCTGCCCAAATGGCATGGCGACTTATATCTGGAACTGCACCGTGGAACCTATACAACCCATGCGCGCAACAAACGGAGCAATCGCAAAGCGGAGGTGTTGTATCGGGAAGCGGAAATCTGGGGGCAGTTTGCCGGAGTTGAAGCAGCTCAGTCGAAAAGTGATCTGGATGAAGGCTGGAAGCTGATTATGCTGAATCAATTCCATGATATTATCCCGGGCACGTCCATTCCCGAAGTATACGTAACATCTATGGAAGAGTATACGAAAGTATTCGCTCTGGGGACATCGGCTATGGATGGTACTCTTGGCCGTATTGAGGACCGCATTGCGACAGATGGCTTCGACGGTCTGTCCTATGTTGTATTTAATAGTCTGGGCTGGGAGCGGGGAGAAGTCGTTACGATTACAGGCGACGAGAAACTGAGCGGTATAGCAGCGTTTGACCATCAGGGTAATCGTCTGCCGAGTGACCTTGAGGCAAATGGAGACGAGCTGACCTTGTCAGTCTATGTCCCATACATTCCGGCCTTTGGGTATGCCACGATATGGCTACGCCAGGCACTGGATGCCAATCTTCATACTTTGAAGCAGGATGAATTTTTCCCTTCTGTCTGGGAAACGGACTTTTACAGGCTTGAATTTAACGATGTAGGAGAGATCACCAGATGGTATGACAAATCCATGCAACGGGAGTGGCTGAAGCCGGGCGATAAAGCGAATGAGTTGCAGTTTTTCCATGACAGGCCAACGTATTGGGATGCTTGGGATATGGATCCGCGGTTTGAATCGCAACGTGCAGGAGTGGCAGAGCTGATCTCCAGAGAAGTAGTACAGCGTGGAGTAACGAAGGATGTCCTGCGGTTTCACTGGAAGTTAAACGAGTCGGAGATTCACCAGGATATGATCCTGTATCGTCATCAGCGACGTGTAGATTTCAAGACAAAGGTAAACTGGGCGGAGAGCCATAAGCTGCTCAAAGCGGCTTTTCCCGTTGATCTGATATCAGCCAAGGCAGCGTATGAAATCCCGTTTGGTGCGCTGGAGCGGCCAACCCATAACAACACCAGCTGGGAGCAGGCCCAGTTTGAAGTGTGTGGTCACCGCTGGGCGGATATCTCCGAGGGTAACAGTGGTGTAAGCCTGCTGAACGATTGTAAATATGGATATGACATCAAGGATCAGACGATCCGTCTTTCCCTGCTTCGTGCTCCCAAATGGCCGGATGAACATGCTGACCAGGGTGAGCATGAATTCACTTATTCCCTGCTACCGCATCAGGGAGATTGGCGGGAAGCGGGTGTGGTGCGACGTGCGATGGAACTAAACCACCCGGTTCGGGTTGTTGCGAGTGAACGACACTCTGGCACATTGCCGGCAGAACATAGCTGGGTTCATTTCCACAGTGAACATGTCATTCTGGATACAATCAAGGCTTCCGAAGATGGGACGGGAACGGTACTTCGTTTCTATGAGTCATCTGGTGGAAGAGAAACGGTTCAGATTCAATGGGCTGACGCGTGTATACGTACGTCTGTAGTCAATCTGTTGGAGGATGAAATTAGGCCACTAGCTTGTCATGAAGGGAAGTTTGAGCTGACGTTCAAGCCATATGAAATTCAAACCGTGAAGCTGGTTTCAGCAGATTAGTCTCAGGAAACCGGATAAGAAATGATCCGAGAAAAAGGAGTGACCAGGTAAGGGTCGAAAATTTAATAGAGCATTCCGTCCGTCATGAAGGCTCACCAGGAATGGAAAATCAAATACCGATTTAACGGGAGGGTATGGCATGAAATTAACAAACAAGATTGGCGTGATCGTGGATAGCTTCGGTGTAGGTGTACGTGAAGGATTAAGCAAAGCGAAGGATGTAGGTGCAGAAGGCGTACAGATCTATGCAGTCCATGGAGAGATGGACCCCGAAAACCTCTCTCCGGCAGCCCGCAAGGAGTTAAGAAGTTATATCGATTCTCTCGGTCTTGAAATTTCTGCCCTGGTTGGCGATTTGGGCGGTCACGGGTTTCAGGTCAAGGAAGATAATCCGTGGAAAGTAGAGAAGTCCAAGCGCATCGTGGATCTTGCTCTGGATCTGGGGACGAATATCGTCACAACCCATATCGGTATTGTTCCGCATGATCCTTCCTCCGAAGTGTATGCCACACTGCATGCTGCGTGCGAGGAGCTGGGCCAATACGCCAAAAGCGCTGGAGCCTACTTCGCGATTGAGACGGGGCCGGAAACGGCAGCAGATCTGAAAGGGTTTCTGGATACCCTGTCGACCAACGGGGTTTCGGTGAATTTTGACCCGGCGAACATGGTGATGGTTACCGGAGATGACCCTGCACGAGGTGTTCATCTGCTCAAGGATTATATTGTGCATACCCATGTGAAAGATGGTGTGCGCCTGAAGGAAGTAGACCCGAGGGACGTATACGGTGCAGTAGGATATGCGCCTATGGATCATGAGAAAATTGCCGAAATGGTCTCTTCCGGAACGTTCTTCCGTGAGGTGCCGCTGGGCGAGGGCAGTGTGGATTTTGACGCATACTTTGCAGCCCTTCGGGATATTGGCTACAAAGGTTATCTGACGATTGAACGCGAGGTAGGCGACCAGCCGGAACAGGACATTCGCAAAGCGGTTAAATTTATCCAACAATACCGATAGGGAGCTGAGCAGATGAAAGTGGGCCTGAGTACGTATAGCTTGTTGAACGATCTGAATTCGGGTGAGATGACGGTTCTGGATATCATCGACTGGATTGCTGCAAATGGTGGCGAGCATATGGAGATGGTTCCGTATGGCTACACCGTGGAGGACAATCCTGATCTGGCCGACGCCATTCGGGAGGGAGCTGCTTCTGCGGGGATTGAGCTGTCCAACTATTCGATGCCTGCGAATTTCGTGCAGGAGACGGAAGAAGCTTTTGAAGAAGAGATAGCTCGGGTCAAAAGACATGTCGATGTTGTACACCGGATGGGTGTAAAGCATATGCGTCATGACGTAACGGCGTTTACTTTGCCTAAGGAGAAAATGACCATTGCCTGGTTTGAGGAGCATTTGCCGCTGATGGTGAAGGGAAGCCAGATCATCGCTGATTATGCTGCGCAGTTTGGCATTACAACAACCATTGAGAATCACGGCTTCAGTGTGCAGGCCAGTGACCGTGTGCAGCGTGTGCTTCATGCCGTAGATCGTCCCAACTTCAAAACGACACTCGATATCGGCAACTTCATGTGTGTGGATGAGAATCCGATTATCGGGGTCATGAAAAATCTGCCGTACGCTTCTCTGGTCCACTTCAAGGACTTCTATTTCCGCCCTTATGATGAGCATCCGGGTGAAGGGGAATGGTTCACAACCGCTTACGGCAACTTTCTACGCGGTGCCATTGTTGGTCAAGGGGATATTCCCATTCGCAAAATTGTGAGGCTGATTAAAGACTCCGGTTATGATGGTAACATTACGATTGAGTTTGAGGGCATGGAGGAATGCAAATCAGCTTCCAAAATCGCCATGAGCAACCTGCGCCGCTTCTGGGAAGAGGCTTAGGGCAATCATTTAGTTTTATATCGTGGGGCCACTTTAAGGAAGTGGCTCTTTATGCACTTCTTATGTTGAGGCATATACACGTGGAACGGGTAACGTTAAGCGACTGATTAAGTGGTCAGATGCCTCTCCATTCCCGGCATTAAGGCAGTTCGAGGTGTTGGTTCGCGAAGCCTAATTTACTAACATTAATTGGTTCTACATAAGGATTAAGTTACGATCATCACAAGTATGGTATAATGGATCTATTCAGCCTGGAAAATGACTGGCTATGGATAGGGGAGATCACTGATCTATGCAGGTATTTGAGGACTGGAACCAGAAAGTGAAAAAAACGTTTAATGCTACGAATCCCGAGGTTGTATTGACGGTATCTGAAGCAGGGAGTTTGCTCGGTCTGACCAAAGATCAGATGAAACTTTATGTAGACAAGAATAAACTAACTAAGGTCCCGATCATGAGAAGTGTTCACCGATACCTCTTGTTGAAAAGTGAAATAGATAGCATCGTAAAAACGCGCTAACCTCATAGGATCGACCACGCCATTTTACCGACAGGATTCGGGAGAGTGGTTTTTTTTTTGCGAAGGCACCGAGGATAAAATAAGGATTGCAGGACAATCCTACCAAAGAATGGACTTTTTTGACCTAGCACTGCTGGAAGTTGAATGAAGATTGGTTCTTAGAGAAGCTTGCGGGAATCCCTTCTTGTCAATGGACCACCTATTTCTATATACTCATGTCGCAAGTGGCAGGAATGATTTAATTACATGATATCAAGGAGATGAAACAGGTATGGCAATTAGCTTGAATGTGTATCTTGTAACGGATGGTAACGGACGTGAAGCAGTGGAATTTTATAAAAAGGCATTTGGAGCGGAAGTGCTGGCACTCCAGACATTTGGCGACGGTCCTTCCAACCCAGACCACCCCGTACCTCCCGAAGCGAAAGACCGCATCATGCATGCTTCCTTGCAGATTGGCAGTTCTGTATTGATGTTATCCGATACATTCCCTGGCATGCCTTATATTGTAGGTAATCATGTGAATGTCACGGTGAACACAGATACTGCCGATGAAGCCAAAGCAATCTTTAACCAGCTGCAAGACGGTGGCGAAGTGAAAATGCCGATCCAGGAAACATTCTGGAGTCCGGCCTACGGCATGGTTATCGATAAATTTGGCGTTCAGTTCCAGATTAGCTGTACAGCAGCCAACCATCAGTAAAATGTAAGTTAGTGTCTCTGACATAAAAGATAAAACTACAAAACCTCCGAGACATGAGTAACGTGTCTGGAGGTTTTTTTGTGACTCCTGCAAGGAGTGTGTATACTTGACTTGCTAATCTGAAATTAGACTTCTTTCTGAATCTTGGAAGGATTGTTGATTTTGTAGGGAACAGGGTTCTTGGTCAGCTTTTTCTTGATAATCTTGGCTTCAAAAGTAAGTACATCGCCAACCTCAAGCTCCTGCTTCTTGATCGTGGCACTGTGGCTGGACCAGGCTTCGCCAACGTCAACAACCTCGGGCTCGGTGATCGTAACGGCTTCATAGATAATGACTTCATCATCATTGTCGGAGAAGTGGTTCGGCACGGTTGTAAATTCCTTCACAACCGCAGACATTTTCACTTTACCCTCCGGCAGCTCAATCTTGACCGATTTGGCTTTACCTGCGGTTTTTGCCTTTGGTTTATCAGCGCTACCTGTTGCGTTAGCGGGTCCTACATACTCTTCTACCAGACCGTCAGGGTCGCCTTTTAAAGCAGAGGAGGAATCATCGTCATCCGTGTCCACATCCAGTTCGGAATCAAAGTCACTCATACCGGATGGAAACTTATCCAAATAGGAAGCAGCGACAGGATCTTGTGCAGCATCAGAGCTAGGGAGTTCTTCTAAGTTGCTTGTAGCGACTGGTTCATTAGATTTGTCCTTTGCCGTTCCCGCTGCAATCAAACTTTTCACATTATAGCTGGACGCCTGCATTTCTTTCAGATAAGACGGATGAATGCAGTGTTTCTGATCATTGTCCAATTGAATGACTGCTGCCATATGGTCGACAAAGCCAACGATGGTGCAAGGCATATTCAGCCCATTCCCTTTATAATAGAACGTTTTGACCTTCGTTGCTTTCTCCGAAAGCAGGCCCCATTCCTGGCACTTCTCAATCAACTCGTCCTCGTTCTCCAAAGCGGTATAATACTGCGGTTCGATCATAAAAGCATATGCCATAACAAATTTCCGCCTTTCCAATCAGTTCTTCATGTTCAGCGTTGCCAAATTACACTCAGTGTATCACAAAAATGGACCCTTCGATGAGGAATATAAAAGCGCCTGCGTAGGCGCCTATGGTATAATTTTCGGTAGACAACGGGCGGAAATTACCGTAATGAAGTCATAAACAAAAACCCACCGTTAAACAGATTGACTGCCTGCGGTGGGATTTGCTCTGCATCTGATATAGACGCGCGCCGTGAGAGGGTTTCACCTCTCCATGTTGTCTATTCTTATGTTACCATAGCCATTTTATACAGGCAAATGAGCGACTGTTCCTACATTAAAGTTAATATTATTTTATAAATATCTGTAAGGAGGATGATCTCCATGGATAAAAAAGCGAATCCTCAAACTCTATGGCTTGGGGTGGGTATTGTCATTGGAACGAGTATTGGTGTGGCAACGCACCAGATCGCTCTGGGGATAGCCTTTGGTGTGGCACTGGGCGTCGTGGTTGGATCTGTCGTTAGCAAACGTGCAGGCTCGGGGCTGGATGATATGCTGAGTGAACATGTCAAGGAATTGCGTAAGCAAGAGGAATGGGAAGAGGTGCTTGAGCAATCGCAGGATCATTCGGTGCTGCTGCTGAAACACAGTACAACTTGTTCAATCAGTGCGAGAGCATACAGGGAATTTATGGCGTTTGTGGGCTCGAACGCATCAGATCCCGCACAGAAGATGGAGTACCGAATCGTCAAAGTCATCGAAAGCCGCTCGCTTTCCCGCCGCATTGCGGAAGACACCGAGATTCACCATGAATCGCCTCAAGTCCTGCTGCTGGACGGCGGCCAAGTTATTCAACATACGTCACACGGGAAAATCACCCGGAAGAGACTGCTGCAATGGGCCCAGAATCCGTTTGGATAAAGGGCATTGAAATCACTTCCACTTTAAAAAATAACAAAAAAAATCATATCCTTACATGTGAATATTATGCTATTGATGAAGCATTTCAAATTTCTAGGATTCAACATTATCTGCCCAATCCGCATGATAATATAGCCTATTTTATAGAAGATTTATCCGATCGTATCTCAGGTGCAGAGTTGAATGATAGTGACCGCGAGGTCCTTGCACCAGACATGGAGGATATCGTCGACCCGGCAGCATACGATATTCAAATTTTGGAAGAAGAACAATGGGGATGATCCCCCGGTAGTTCAGTAAGGAGGGAGCAGCGTGTTCGTTGGTGAAAATCTGACCAATTTGCGGATCATGCACGGGTATTCTAGAAAACAGCTCTCCGAACTGTTAGGTGTGACAGAACAAGCAGTCTGGCAATATGAAAATGCATATACTTCTCCCAAAGTGCCAGTCGTGAACGAGTTGAAACGCATTTTCAGTGTGAAAAGCAAGTATTTTTATGCAAAGGATATGCTTGCGGAGCATAATAACTCTGCCAATATTAATGTCATGAACATTGCCTATCGTTCAAAGGTGTTGAATGTGATTTCCAAGACACAGACAGAAGCAAAACACGTAGAATATTTGGATACGTTCATCAATTATATTACCGATCAGATTAGCCTTCCTACGCTGAACATTATCAAGCTGCGGGAAGAGGCTATTGCATATATGAATCATTCAGACGCTGATCGTGCGACTCAGATTCATTATGTTGCACATCTTGCGCGGCAACGGCTTAATCTGGAGCCTTCTACGAATGAGAACCTGATGTTCTGGATTGAAAAAAGTGGTGTTTACGTTTTTGAGAAAGCGATTGGTGAGGAAATTGATGCGTACAGCCTTTGGACGCGGAACGATCGTCCGTTTATCATATTGGGCAACGTCAAACGCTCAGCGGTTCGCAGGAACTTTGATATTGCGCATGAACTTGGCCATTTGCTGCTTCATTACCGTCTTGAGTTCGCCAATCTGGATCGAAAAGAACACAAATTAATCGAGAATGAAGCCAATTTGTTTGCGGGTGCCTTTTTATTGCCTGAGGAAGAGTTCTCATCGGATATGAATGACATCTCTTATAAGACGAATCCAGATCAGTATCTCGATTTGAAAAAGAAATGGAAGACCTCACTGCAAGTATTGGGATACAGAGCTGCGCATTTAGGTATGATGGAGGCAAAGGATCATCGTAATTTCTATGCGGCGATGCACCGAAGAGGATATCTGGAAAAAGAACCTTTCGATCATACGATACCACTGCAAAAACCGATGCGAATCAAAACCATTATTGACCTGATCTCCAAGAAAGGTCTTGTGGATATTCGTTATATGATTGAGGAAGATTGGAAAGTGGAGACGTCCTTTTTTCATCATATGACAGGGATAAGCACTGATTTTTTTAATAAGTACATGATGAGCAAACGCGAAACTAACACTCAAAATGTTAGGGGAATGCCCACACGTAGCTCTTAAAATGGACTCCCCATTAGCCAGGGAACAGCGGCTTGGACACCAAGACTTCTTTTTAAATGATGACCTCCGTCAACGTTAAGCTTGTTGAATTTGGAGACACATCCTAATAGGTAATGGATTGTTCGATACAAAAATGCACATAGACCCGCTTCCTTCAGCTAATCGCTGAGTGGAACGGGTCTTTTTTACGCTTTTTTTACACCCTGGCGGGTATTTCTTTACCCCCTTTTTACAGCGTTTCGTATTACGATTTCATATGTAGAAGGTTGCAAGAACGGTAGAGAGAGGGAGGGGAGCACATGGTGAATGATGCCACGATCATTGGGCTGGTCGTGCTGTTGTTTGTGGTGTTCTGGGGCTTTGTAAAATTTTGTGAGAAGGCATGAATGCATAGGGCATGAAAGGGGAGAAGCCGTATGATCGTCATCGGCATGATTGTGCTCGCACTGGTAGTCTATCTTGGTTACGTGCTAGTGAGGCCGGAGAAGTTCTGATGGTCGCTTGGGGCACGAAACCAGAAGCACTCGGATCGTCGATTTTAGGGAGGAAATGCGGATATGAGTAGCGGTTTATTACAAGTGGCGGTGACGCTGCTGATCATCATACTATTGGTGAAGCCAGTAGGGAGTTATCTGGTGAAGGTGTTTGACGGCAAACGAACAGGACTGGATCGGATATTTGGCGGGTCGGAGCGATTGCTGTATCGATTGATGGGGGTGAAGGAGAACGAGTCGATGGGTTGGAAAAAATACCTCTCAGCCGTGCTCATTTCGAACTTCGTCATGCTGTTATTGATGTTTCTGGTGCTGCGGCTGCAAAAGTATCTGCCGCTCAACCCGGATGGCATCGGCAATATGCCTGCGGCACAGGCCTTTAATACAGCTGCATCGTTCATGACCAACACGAACTGGCAGTCTTACACGGGCGAGAACGCCCTGTCCTATCTGTCACAGATGCTGGCCGTGACGTTTCCAATGTTCACCTCAGCCGCGACCGGCTTCGCGGTCGCTATTGCCTTCATTCGCGGCCTGGTGGGCCGACGGGATGAACTGGGGAACTTCTACGTCGACGTGGTACGGTCGATTACGAGAATCTTTTTGCCGCTGAGCTTCATTGTGGCGTTGTTCCTCGTATTCCAGGGTGTGCCGCAGACACTGGCGGGAGCGGTGAACGCAACCACACTGGACGGGGCACAGCAGACGATTAGCCGCGGGCTGGTCGCTTCGCTGGAGTCGATCAAACACTTGGGTACCAATGGTGGAGGCTGGTTCGGAACCAATGCAGCGCATCCATTTGAGAACCCCACGGCATTGTCAAACCTGGTGCATATCGTCTGCATGATGCTGCTTCCTACTGCGCTGGTTTACGCCTTCGGCATCATGGTGAACAACCGGAAGCAGGGCTGGACGCTGTTTGCGGCCATGAGTTTACTTTTCCTCGTGATGCTGACCACGGTATTTGTTTCGGAATATCGCGGTGTGCCAGCGCTGGATGCAGTAGGAATCCAAGGCAATATGGAAGGCAAGGAAGTCAGGTTCGGGGTATCCGAATCGGCGCTTTTCACAGCGGTGACTACAGCAGCCACAACCGGGTCGGTGAACAATATGCATGAGTCGCTTACCCCGCTTGGTGGCATGGTTGCACTGGCCGAGATGATGCTCAACAACGTATTCGGCGGTAAAGGGGTAGGTTTGCTCAACGGATTGCTCTATGTGATTCTGGCCGTGTTTATCTGTGGGCTGATGGTTGGGCGGACCCCTGAATTTCTTGGCAAAAAAATTGAGGGTAAGGAAGTGAAGCTCGCGTCCATCGCGCTGCTTGTTCATCCTTTGATTATTCTGGCTCCGACCGCGCTCGCGCTGATGCGCCCTGAATCTGTCGCTTCAATTTCGAATTCAGGCATGCATGGTCTGACCGAGGTGTTATATGCCTTTGCATCCGGTGCTGCCAATAATGGATCGGCGTTTGCCGGACTGAATGCCAACACAGACTTTTACAACATCGCCATTGGTGTGGTAATGCTGCTTGGAAGATACATTTCCGTGATCGCGATGCTCGCCATTGCCGGATCACTGGCCACCAAACGGGTTGTTCCCGTAACAACGGGTACATTGCGTACACACACGCCTCTTTTTGCAGGTATTCTGGTGATGATGATTGTGGTCGTTGGGGCGTTGACGTTCTTCCCATCACTGGCGCTTGGACCGATTGCTGAACATTTGGCGATGATCCGATGATGAACGGTACAGTGATCGGATATGGGAATAGGAGCAAGGACGTAAAGTGCGGAGGTGGATTATCACAATGAATGTAGTAGAACGAAAGAAGGAGCAGACGGTGGAAGGATTAGACAGAGGCACGATCAGAACCCAGGGTAAAGGAACGAGAGGTACGGGCACGGATCCCGGTACGCCCAAAAGAAGCAAAACATTAAGTCGGGATATTCTGCTTCAGGCATCTCTGGATGCCTTCAAGAAGCTGAACCCGGTCGTCATGATCAAAAATCCGGTGATGTTTATCGTCGAAGTCGGCACACTCATCACATTGCTGTTATGTATCAATCCGGATCTGTTTGTTGCATCCGAGGCAGGGCGGGGGTACAACATCGCGGTGTTTCTCATCCTGTTGTTCACGTTGCTGTTTGCCAACTTTGCTGAAGCACTGGCAGAGGGACGGGGCAAAGCTCAGGCCGACACGCTGCGCAAGACGAAATCGGACACCACGGCGAAGCTGCTACAGAAAGACGGAACCATCAAGCAAGTGTCTTCGACCCAGTTGAAAAAAGGAGATATCGTCCGTGTAGAAGCAGGCGAACTGATTCCCACGGACGGTGAGATTATTGAAGGGCTGGCCTCTATCGACGAGTCCGCCATTACCGGGGAATCGGCACCCGTAATCAAGGAGGCGGGCGGTGACTTTTCCTCCGTTACAGGAGGCACTCGGGTTACTTCCGACTATATCGTGATGCGTGTGCAGACCGATCCCGGGGAGTCGTTCCTCGACCGAATGATCTCACTCGTTGAAGGCGCACAGCGCCAGAAAACGCCGAATGAAATTGCGCTGACCACACTGCTCGCCGTGTTGACCCTGATATTCCTGATTGTCATCATGACCATGGTGCCAATGGCGAACTATTTGGGCATCCGGCTCGATCTGGCTACGCTTATCGCATTGCTTGTCTGTCTGATTCCGACGACGATTGGCGGTCTGTTATCCGCCATCGGTATTGCGGGCATGGACCGTGTCACGCAGTTCAACGTACTCGCCATGTCGGGTAAAGCGGTGGAAGCGGCAGGCGATATTGATACGCTGATCTTGGACAAAACCGGAACAATTACGTACGGCAACCGCATGGCCTCGGAGTTTATTCCTGTTCAGGGCGTATCTGCACAGGAGATGACCCGGGCTGCGCTGCAAGCTTCCGTAGTCGATGAGACACCAGAGGGGCGCTCGGTTGTTGAATTGGCTGGCAAGCAGGGTGAGAACTGGGCGGAGACAGAATATGCAGATGCAGAACATGTGAACTTCACCGCAGAGACCCGAATGTCGGGCCTGAATCTAAGCGGTGGGAAGCAGATCCGCAAAGGTGCGGTGGATGCGATCAAACGCCATATTTCCTCCCGTGGAGGACGGATACCCGGCGATTTGGACGATATAGCGAACCGAATTGCTAAGGCTGGGGGTACACCGCTTGCTGTTGCGATTGATGACCAGATTTTTGGTGTGATCTATCTGAAAGATACAGTGAAACCAGGGCTGAAAGAGAAGTTTGCGGAGATGCGAGCCATGGGCATCAAGACGATCATGTGTACAGGGGATAATCCCCTGACGGCGGCGACCATTGCGCTGGAAGCGGGCGTGGATGATTTTATTGCCGAGGCCAAGCCGGAAGACAAGATTACCGCGATCAAAAAAGAGCAGCAGGAGGGCAAGCTTGTCGCCATGACTGGCGACGGGACCAACGATGCTCCTGCTCTGGCGCAGGCCGATGTCGGCCTGGCGATGAACTCGGGCACCATGGCGGCCAAGGAAGCGGCCAACATGATTGATCTGGATTCCGACCCGACCAAGCTGTTGTCGGTGGTCTCCATTGGCAAGCAGCTGCTCATTACCCGCGGCGCACTGACGACCTTTTCGATATCCAATGATATTGCCAAGTATTTCGCCATCATTCCGGCCATGTTTATTCTAGCCATGCCGCAGCTTCAGGCACTCAATATTATGAATCTCGCTTCACCGCAGTCCGCAATTCTGTCAGCGCTGATCTTCAACGCTATCATTATCCCACTGCTAATCCCAATTGCCATGCGGGGTGTGAAATATCGGGCTATGTCCGCGGAGCGGCTGCTTGGACGGAATGTTTTCATCTATGGCGTGGGCGGTGTAATCGTACCGTTTATCGGAATTAAGCTGATTGATCTGGTACTGTCGGGGCTTCATTTGGTGTAATGGTACAACTAATAACAAATCAGGATGTGATTCATATGAAACAGGTACTGCCCGCCATTCGGTTGTCTGTCGTGCTTATGCTGATTTGCGGTGTCATCTATCCGCTTGTTACAACCGGAGTGGCGCAGCTGCTCTTCTCAAATCAGGCGAACGGCAGTCTGATCACACAAGACGGGGAAACCATCGGTTCGTCGCTGCTCGCGCAGGAAGTGAAATCACCGGGGCTGTTCCAGCCCCGGGCATCGAACGCTAATTATGATGGAACTGCTTCGGCAGGTTCCAATCGCGCCGTGGCCTCGGAGGCGTATATTGTTGAAATGAAGGAAAAGGTGGCTCAGCTCAAGCAAGAGAATCCGGGCTTGCAGCAAATTCCTGCAGATCTCGTGACAGGTTCCGGTTCTGGTCTTGATCCGGATCTGTCACCGGAAGCAGCAAAAGCACAGATTCCCCGGATTAGCCAGGCAACGGGTCTTGGTGAGCAAGAGCTTGCCAAGATCGTCGAGGAACATACACAGGGGCGACAGCTGGGCATATTCGGTGAGCCGCGTGTGAATGTGACCGCTTTGAATCTGGCGTTAACGGCTGAGCTGAAATAACAAGCATCGTGTTGGGTAGATCCACGGGGAGTGCAGCTTCCCTTGGTTGTTCGTATCAGGCCTTCTTCCGAGCCTCGGAAGGGGCTTTCTCCATTTTAAGTAAAGGGTATGTGGGGGGAGTGAACAGGATGGAAGACAGCTTCAAGCGGAAGTCCCCGGAAGACATCTTGAAGATGATCACGAAGCTGCAGCAGGGCACCTTGAAAATATATATCGGTCCGGTCAGCGGTTCAGGCAAAACGTATCATATGCTTAGGGAAGGAAACACATTGCGCCACCAGGGGATCGATGTGGTCATCTGCGCTGTGTCGACCATGCAAAGACCGGAGACCGTGGAGCAGCTCGGCGAGTTGGAGCGGATTCCAAGCATTCACTGGTCTCGCTGGAAGGATGGTCTGGAGATGAAGGACCTGAATCTGGATGCCCTGCTGGCACGTAATCCGGAGGTTGTGCTCGTTGACGGGCTTGCTCATAGAAACCGAAAAGGAGCACGTCATGCAACCCGACTGGAAGACATTCAGTATTTGCTGCGACACAACATAAGTGTCATTACAACGGTGAATGTGTATGAGCTGGAGGGATATACGGAGCTTGCACGCCAGCTAACGGGAATTGCAGCAGAGCATACTGTGCCTGCCGATACCCTTGAACTGGCCGATGAAGTGAAGCTGATCGATGTAACCCCTGAAACCGTATTAAGCCGCCTTGCGGAGGGACATCTTCGGGGACATGAGGGTGAAGCGGTATTTCGGCATGGCAATTTGGGTATTTTGCGTGAACTGGCACTTCGACTTGTCGCAGAAGGGGTTAACGAATCACTGCGTGAGCACCGGGAAGAGATGGGAATTACGGTCACGACAGGCATCATGGAACGCATTTTGGTATCCACTCAATATCACTGGAACGGGTCTATCTATATTCGGCGGGGACAGCAGATTGCGAAGAGATTAAACGGAGATCTGCATGCCGTAACCTTACGTAATATGAAGCAGCCGCTATCCAAGGAAGCTGCTGTTTTTCGTCGCAACATGATCAAACTGGTGGAGAAATTCGGAGGGCAGTTTGAGGAATTGCCTGTGTTACACCGCCGTAACATTCCATCTACACTTGCACGCTACGCAGTCCAGCATCAGATTACCCGCATTGTTATGGGACACTCACGACACAGTCGCTGGCAGGAGCTGTGGCGGGGATCATTTGTTAACTCCTTACTGCGCAGGATGCGGGGTGTCGATCTGTTTCTGCTCGCCGATCGGGCACAGCATGAGGGCGAGCGGGTACTTCCGACCCGATTGCCAGATACAGAGACGCCAACATATCGCAGGTTGAGTGAGCAGGAGATGAAGGCACAGATTGGTCAGATTCGGCGTGGCAAGTTCAAGGTATACATCGGTGCTGCGCCAGGTGTGGGAAAAACCTATATGATGCTCCGGGAAGGCAATGATCTGCTCCGCAAAGGCATCGACGTACGGATTGGTCTGCTGGAGACACATAGTCGGGCGGAGACGGTGGAACAGATCGGCCAATTATCCATCATTCCACGAGAGCAGCGGGTATACCAGGGGGTACAGCTCGAGGAAATGGATACCGAAGCGATTCTTCGTCTATGTCCTGAGGTGGTATTGGTGGATGAACTTGCGCATACGAATGTACCGGGAAGCACACGGCAAAAGCGTTACGAAGATGTGCAGATTCTGTTGGATGCAGGCATCTCTGTCATCACCACCGTGAATGTGCAGCATCTGGAAAGTTTGAACGATGCGGTGGAACATATTACGGGAATCAGGGTCAGAGAGACTGTGCCGGATCGGATTTTGCAAATGGCAGATGAGGTCCAGCTTATCGATGTGGCCCCCCAGGCCTTGCGGCAACGCATGCGGGAGGGTAAAATCTATGCAGCAGCCAAGGTGGAACAAGCGCTTGGTCATTTTTTTCGCATTGGCAATCTGATTGCCTTACGGGAACTTGCTCTGCGGGAATTGGCTGATGATGTGGATGAACGCCTCGAATCACAGGAGCGCAAAAGTGCACTTCGCGGTCCCTGGCGCAGACAGGAGGCGGTCTTTGTCTGCGTAAGCAGTGATGAGCATGCGGAGCGGCTGATTCGCCGCGGATTTCGTACAGCCTACCGGTTAAAGGCGGTCTGGCATGTGCACCATGTTCATGTAGGTCAAGTCATGAATGACGAAGTGAAATGCCAGTTGGAGGAGCTGGAACAGCTGACCGTTCGACTGGGCGGCAAATTTCATATTCATCATAGCCAGAGGCTGAGAGATGTACCAAGTATTTTGGCGGGTAAAGCTTCTGAGGAAAAAGCAACACAGTTGGTGGTTGGTCAAGCGAGACGGGTCTGGTGGCTGAACGGCTATCGTGGAAAGGGAACGGTGGTCAGCAGGCTGGTGCGGTTATCCAGACATATGGACGTATTGATCGTTGCGGACTACGATTATGATCTGAGCGGGATGTGAGATGTGCTGTGTCTGAACGAAATAAAGGGGAAGACGTCCGGCTGAAGCTGAACCGTGTTCCCAAATATATATGGGTAACCCTTGGAATCACTTTGTTAACCCTTCTGCTTCATGTGATAGGGATTAGCGATGATCTGGTTAACGTGGGGTTAATTTATCTTTTTCCAGTATTGGTCAGCGCTGTGTACTGGGGAATGGGGCCGGCCATATATGCAGCAAGTCTTAGCGTTGTTGCCTTTGACTTCTTTTTTGTTCCTCCTTATCTCAGTTTTACGGTTGAAGATTTGCGATATATATTTTCCTTTGTTGTGTATTTGGCAGTGGCGGTATTAACGGCGAGTCTGGCGGGGCGCCTGCGGCAGCAGCTGGAGGTGGTAAAACAACGCGAGATTACGACGAATTCGCTGTATGCTTTAAGTCGTCAGATGACGGCTGTTACAGATTTGCATACTCTACTCGGCAACATTGCGAGACAAGTGTCACTGACACTTGGAACTCCGGCGGCAATATATCTCCCGAATGCACAAGGCGAACTTCAGGTTACCTCCTCCTCGGAGGATTCGGATGTAATAGCCTGGGGTGAAGGAGAAGCTGAAGTCGCTATTGCCAAATGGGTGTATCAACATGGCGAAATCGCCGGACGCGGCTCCTCCAGCCTGCGGGAATCGTCTGGTCTGTATGTGCCGCTGCGTACAGAAGACCAGATCCATGGGGTGCTCGCTGTGAATCTGGAATCCAGCGATCTTCAGGGGCAGCTGGAAGAGCTGCGTTTGCTGGAAGCGTGTGGCGGGCTGGCAGCAAGCGCCATTGCCCGTGTCAAGCTGGCTGAAGAAGCGAGACTCGCGCAGGTGACGGCCGAATCGGAACGGATTCGCACCGCTTTGCTGGACTCGGTGTCCCATGAGCTGCGCACACCCCTTACGGCCATCATTGGTTCAGCGACAGGTTTGCTGGAGAATGACTCCCTTTTTACCCCGGAGGATCGTAAAGAACTGACAGGCAATATTCGGGATGGAGCGCTGCGCATGAACAGGCTGGTAACCAATTTGCTGGGCATGGTGAAGCTGGAGAGTGGCATGCTGCAGCTGCGCAGAAAATGGTGTGATGTGGGCGACATGATCGGCATTGTGTTAACTCAGGTTCAGCAATTCATCCAGCACCGTCGCATTCGAGTGGAATTGCCGGATCAGCCGCCATTTGTATCCGGGGATGAGGTTTTGCTGGAGCAGGTTCTGGTCAACGTCATCAGCAATGCCATCAAATATTCACCAGAGGACAGTGAAATCGTCATTACGGTGAAGGTGGATGAGCGGCATGGACAAATGACTATTGTGGTAGCTGATTCGGGTGTCGGGATTCCGGAAGCAGACCGCGAGCGGGTGTTTGAGAAATTTTATCGATCCGAATCTTCACGGCATGTGACAGGTACGGGACTTGGGCTTGCCATCTGTAGAGGAATCGTCGAAGTTCACGGAGGTACAATCACCGCAGAACCGAATCCGGGACGCGGGACGCGGGTATGCATCTGTTTGCCCACAGAGGAACCCGAAGCATCATTCCCGTATATGGGACAAGGAGAGGAAGAATGACATGACGGCACCGCAAGGCGCGCGCATATTAATTGTGGATGATGAACCGCAAATCCGTAAACTGCTGAAGGTTACGCTTCAGGCGCATCAATTTGAGATTCACGAATGCGCCGACGGCGAAGAAGCGGTCATTCAGGCGAGCATTGTACATCCTGATCTGATTGTGCTTGATCTGGGCTTGCCCGGTATGTCCGGAATGGATGTACTTCAGCGGATTCGGGAATGGTCGCAGGTACCAGTCATTGTACTGACTGCAAAGGATCGCGAAGAGGATAAAATTGCTGCACTCGACGGTGGGGCGGATGATTATGTCACCAAACCGTTTGGCATGGGAGAGCTCGTTGCCCGTATTCGGGTTGCCCTTCGCCATGTGGCCAAAACGACGGATGAGCCGATACTGCGTTTTGGACCACTCACCATTGATTTGGCCCAGAGACAGGTCGATTTGGACGGGGCACCCGTAAAGTTAACGCCGACTGAGTATGAAATGCTGAAAGTGCTCGCAACCCATGCAGGCAAAATTATTACCCAACGCCAGCTGCTGCAACAGGTGTGGGGAGGGCATCATCATGAGTCTGACAGCCATTACTTGCGGGTATATGTCGGACATCTGCGCAAAAAATTGCAGGAAGATCCCACGCGTCCCCGTTTTATTCAGACCGAGCCGGGAATCGGCTATCGGTTTCTGCTTCAGGATTAGGCTGGGAAACAAGATAAAAGCTCAAAAAAGCACCAGCCCCTCCCTGCTGAGAGGAGACTAGTGCTTTTGAATTGCAAACAATGAACTTCTTATGACGTGTACTTCGGCAGCCAGTCGCCATGAGCTTCGATCAGTTCATCACACATTGAGACGATATCATCGATGGACAGCTCGGCAGCTGTATGCGGGTCAAGCATCGCGGCATGATAGATGTGCTCTCTTTTGCCCGTAATCGCCGCTTCAATGGTCAACAGCTGGGTGTTAATATTCGTGCGGTTCAATGCCGCGAGTTGCGGAGGCAGGTCCCCGATATACGTCGGGCTGATGCCTGAACCATCCACAAGACAAGGCACCTCAACACAGGCTTCACGAGGCAGGTTGGTGATCAGTCCGTTATTCATAACATTACCGCCGATTTTGTAAGGGCGATCCGTCTCCATGGCTTCCATAATATGCGAAGCGTATTCGCGGCTGCGCGTATGTTCAATATTTTCGCTGGATAACAGCTTCTCACGCATTTCTTTCCAGCCTTCAATCTGGTTCACACAGCGGCGCGGATACTCATCCAGCGGAATGTTGAAGCGTTCGATCAGCTCCGGGTAGTTTCGTTTGATAAAATAAGGATGGTACTCGGCATTATGCTCGGAGGACTCGGTTACATAGTATCCAAAACGCTGCATCAGCTCATAACGCACCATGTCATCATGCTGCTCTTTCTGCTTTTCCTTCGCCAGACGTTTAATCTCCGGATACAGATCTTGACCATCGCGTGTCACTTCAAGCAGCCAGGCCATATGGTTGATACCCGCAACTTTTGCGACCACACCCGTCTGATCAATCCCCAGTGCATCAAACAGATGCGGCACACACACCTGTACACTGTGACACAGACCTACAGTTTTGATTCCGCCATGCACGTTCATGACATTCGTTAGTACCGCCATCGGGTTGGTGTAGTTCAGGAACCACGCATCAGGACACACTTCCTGCATATCCCGTGCAAAATCGAGCATCACCGGAATCGTCCGCAAATTACGGAAAATCCCGCCAATCCCGAGCGTATCGGCAATCGTCTGACGCAATCCATATTTCTTCGGAATCTCAAAATCCGTAATGGTACATGGATCATACCCGCCCACCTGAATGGCGTTAATCACATATTTGGCTCCGCGCAGTGCTTCCTTGCGGTCGGTATAAGCTTTGATGGCACATTGGCTTCCGAGCGAACGGGCCATACTGGTAAGTAAACGCTCTGAGTCGCTTAGGCGTTCAGCATCAATATCGAACAACGCCAGCTCAAAATCCTGAAGTGCTTCGGTCATCATAACGTCACCCAATACATTTTTGACAAAAACGGTGCTTCCCGCACCGAGGAACGTAATTTTGTTCATCTCAAGTTCAGCCTCCCTGAATAAATGGTGTACCTCCAATATAGGCGGATTGGGCTTATATAACTATGGCTCAACCTCTCTGAAACATGGCATAATCCCATTTTTGGATTCGCTTACAGCTAATAATTCATCTATTTACCTGTTATAATTTTAGTGAAGAGATTGCCTGTTGTGGTGAACGGAGGGAGTGTGGAATGTTGAAATTAATCGAAACGAACGTGGTTCCTATGGATTTGACGCAGATGGAATTGGTATTGTTATTTTTCGGTTGGCAGGCATGTGATCCGTCGCATTATTGGGGTCCGGGTGTTCGGGATGCCTATATTGTTCATTACATTCATGAAGGCCGGGGCACTGTGTTTATGGCGGATCAGCAATACGAGCTTACACAGGGTCAAGGCTTTGTGATTCTTCCGGATACGCTTATTCATTATGAAGCAGATGCGAAGCAGCCATGGACTTATTCATGGTTCGGGTTCAAAGGTGTTCATGCCAAGGCATTCATGCAGCGGGCACACATCAGTCCGGAACATCCTGTATTTGATGCCAGCGATCCAGACACATTCGCTCGTCTCTATGCGGAGATGGTTCAAGCATCAACACGTACCGGGGGAGATGTGTTCAACCAGAGCCTGCTGTACAGGCTGATCGCCGAGCTGATTGCATCTTCTCCCGCAGGAGAGCAGCTGCAGCGGCCTCTGTCCACCAAAGAGGAATACATCAGGCAGGCCGTTCAATTTATGGAGAACAGGTATAGTCAGAGAACTTTAATTCTAGATATTGCCCGAGCTGTAGGCTTGGATCGCACATATCTGTCAGGGCTTTTTAAGGAGAGGTACGGCAAGTCATTACAAGCTTTCTTTCTCGAATACCGGATGAATCGTGCAGCTGAACTGCTGCAGCATTCGGCCCTGTCGGTTAGTGAAGTGGCCCACTCTGTGGGGTATACAGATCCATTACTATTTTCCAAGATGTTTAAGCGAGTGACGGGTGTGTCTCCAAAAGGGTCGAGAAGCATGGAACAGGGAGAATAGTTTTCATTATGCTGGGAACATGGAAAAATGCAAAAAAAGGCCACAAATCCGAAGATTCATAGCCTTATGCTTTAAAGTGCAAAGTCAGGAATAGCGATATGATAAAAAAATCAGGCAATTGGCGTTCCGTTCGGTAAGGTCTGGTCTGGGGTTAACAATACTGTCTCCTTTCAGCTATGGAGTCCATTATAAAATAGAAATAACCAAAAAATCCAGATTGCGCTGATCGCAACCTGGATTTTAGTGGTGATATTGTATGAGCGATGCCCGTTTTTGTCTCACTCAGACGTGAGCAGGGCATAACGCCTAATGCAGCAACATCATGTTACATTATGCGCCATTCCACTTTTCACCGGTCAGATATTTCTCAGTCAGGATGGATAACATCTGAATGCCGACTTCATTATGTCCACCTTCGGGAATGATGATGTCTGCATACTTTTTGGAAGGCTCGATAAAAGCATCATGCATCGGTTTGACGGTTTCGAGATATTGTTTGTACACGGATTGAATCGTACGGCCGCGTTCTTCCATATCCCGCAGTACTCTGCGCAGAATACGTACGTCGGAATCCGTATCAACAAATACCTTGATATCCAGAAGGGCACGCAGATGTTCATCGATCAGGACATGCAGTCCTTCCACAATAACGATATGGTTCGGTGCCAGTTCAACCGTTTCATCAGCGGCACGGTTATCTATGGTGAAGTCATATACGGGAGCATATGCCGTTTGTCCTTGTTTTAACAGGGTAAGATGCTCAATTAACAGATCATTATCGAATGCAAACGGATGATCGTAATTGGTGAGTCGACGTTGCTCAGGGGTGAGCTGCGACTGGTCTTTGTAATAGTTGTCCTGGGATATGAAAGTCACTTTGCCCGATCCAAGACGGTCTATGACGGAGCGAGCTACCGTCGTTTTACCGGAGCCGGTTCCTCCGGCGATACCAATAATGAGCATGATTGTTCCATAAACCTCCCTAGAATGGCAGCATGGTTATGGATAAATAATGGATGAATCGGGATAGATTCAAGTCCTTACCCACATGTCTGTCTGTGAATGCACAATTTCTCTATTGTAGCACAGCAACTCACTTTTTTCACCTGGCTTGAACAGCCATCTATTCCCTGATAAAGGAGGATTGACATTCTGGTGAACAGGCCTATAATAATACATATATTCATAACACGGACTGTTACTGGGGAAACCAGGCATGACCGAATTCGATTATTTAACTGTAATCGCTTTCGGTCTTTTTTTATTTTGTCGGGGGGTGAGAACGATGAAGGTTATTAAGAAAGTGAATAATAATGTGGCCATTGCCATTAATGAACATAACGAAGAAGTATTCGTGGTGGGCAAAGGGGTAGGATTTCTAAAAACGCCATATGAGCTGACGGAGACGGATTTGGTGGAGAAAATCTTTGTGGCTCCCAAAAATATTCGCATGTATGACCTGTTAAATAGTATTCCCATTGAGGATATTTATCTCGCGGAGGAAGTCATCAAGCTCGGCAGTCAGATCCTGAATAAAACGTTTAACCCGAATCTGCTTCTCACCCTGTCTGATCATATCAGTTTTGCATTAACCCGAACCAGAGAAGGTATCAGTATCAAAAATCCACTGGAATGGGAAGTGCGGACACTGTACCCCGATGAGACTCGGGTGGGAGAGGCAGCACTGAAGCTGATCCATGAACAAACGGGGTTAACCTTGCCAGCAGCAGAAACGACACTAATGGCACTTCACTTTGTCAACGCACAGGTCGGTTCGGGGGAAATGACGGACACGACCAAGGTGACCACAGTAACGGGTGAGATCCTATCCGTGATCAAGTACGCGCTCAAGATTGATTTTCAGGAAGACTCCATTCATTTTATGAGGTTTGCGACACATATACGGTACTTCATTATGCGGCAAATGAGCGGCAAATCGCTCAAGGATGAGAACGAGTCCCTGTTCCTGATGGTGAAGGAGAAGTTTCCGAAGGAACTGGCGTGTGTGGAGAAGATCGCGGATTTCCTGAAAAATAACTATGGCTGGACCTGTTCCGATGATGAAAAATTATATCTGATTCTTCATATCCAACGACTTATATCCAACTAAACAATCGAATATTACACAATGGACTGTTACTGATTCGATCAGGCATGACCAAGCGTAGGGAATGACGATTCCCCGGCTTGGTCATTTTTTATATAAAAATCAAACCATTTTATCTTTCTGTATAAAGGAGAAGGGTCATGAACAACAAAGACTTGGCTAAAAACATACTTGAACTTGTTGGCGGCGAGCAAAATATCTCGGGTCTGACACATTGCGCAACCCGGTTGAGATTTGTATTAAAAGATGATGCCAAAGCAGATTTAAAAACGCTGGATCAGCTGGAGGGTGTACTCAAGGCACAGAATTCCGGGGGACAGGTCCAGGTCGTTATTGGTGCCAAGGTAGATGCAGTATACGGTGAAGTGAAGAGTCTGACTTCAGACCAATTTGGTGAAGTGGACGAATCCGCAGATCGCAGCGGACCGAAGAAGAAACGTAACCCGGTCAATGTAGTGCTGGAGACAATTGCAGGCATATTCACGCCCGTACTTCCAGCCCTCGTTGGCTGCGGGATGATCAAATGTGTGGCTACAGTAATCGCTGCATTGGGTTGGCTCGAAGGCTCGGGATTCTTGGTCATCGTCAACATGATTGGCGATCTGATCTTCTACTTCCTGCCTTTCTTCCTGGCCGTGAGCGCAGCTCACAAGTTCAAAACCAATCCATATCTCGCAGTCGCGCTTGCAGCCGGACTGATGCATCCAACCATTTTGAATGCAGCTGCCCAGATCGCCGATACAGGCGTCAATACTATTGATTTTCTTGGGATGCCGATCCTGCTGATGAAGTATTCATCCTCGGTCATTCCCATCATACTGGCCGTATGGATTATGAGCTATGTGTACAGATTTGTCGATCAGTTCATACCGAAGTTTCTACGGGTGCTGCTTACCCCGATGGTGGTTTTATTTATCATGATTCCGCTCGAACTCATCGTACTTGGACCTATCGGTTCCTATGTCGGTGACTGGCTTACCCAGGGAATTAATTATCTGTTCTCCACAGCAGGCGTTCTTGCCGGTCTGATTCTCGGATTTTTCAAACCGATCATGGTTATGTTCGGTATGCACTATGCACTCATGCCCATTCAGGTACAACAGGTGGCAAGCCTGGGTTCAACTGTGCTGCTGCCAGCTGCACTGGCGGCGAACCTGGCCCAAGCGGGAGCGGCATTCGGTGTATTTGTACTGACGAAGAGTAAAACGATGAAATCTGCCGCCGGATCAAGCGGCTTCACGGCATTGTTCGGAATCACTGAACCTGCTATCTACGGGGTTACGCTGCGATATAAGCGGCCATTCTTTGCGGGCTGTGCAGCAGCCGGACTGGTCGGAGGATTTTACAGTCTGGTTCACGCCAGTGCTACAGCAATTTCATTGCCCGGCATCCTCGCTTTGGGGACGTATACTGCTGACCGTTACATCTATGTCGTGATTGGCTCTGTTGCTGCAATCGTACTCGGCTTTGTATTCACCCTGATGGCGGGTATCAAGGAAGATGCGGATGGAGCAAAACCGAAGCATCAGGAAATAGTTACGGTAAACAGCATTCAGAATGCTGCTGCAACAGGAGTGACAGCAGCACAAGACTCACCGCAGGCATCGGCATCTTCCTCCGATATGCTAATTGTCAGTCCAATGACGGGGGAGATCAGACCGATCTCAGAGGTTGAGGATCAGGCATTCGCCCAGGAGCTGATGGGTAAAGGCATTGCCATTGTTCCGACAGAAGGCAAAGTGTACGCTCCTTTTGACGGGGTAGTTGAAGCGTTATATCGTACCAAACATGCCATTGGGCTCAAGGCAGCAAACGGTGTGGAAATTCTGATTCATATTGGCGTGGACACCGTCAGCCTGAAAGGGAAATATTTTAGCGCCCATATCGAACAAGGAGAGAGCATCAAGGCAGGGGATTTATTAGTAGAGTTTGATCCGGAAGGCATCACTTCAGCGGGATATAACACGATTACATCCATTGTCGTAACCAATATGCAGCAGTATGGAGACGTCTTGACCACAGCTAATAGTGGATCCGTTCGAGAAAGCGAAGCATTGATCAAGCTGATACCGTGATGCGCTAGTGCTACTGCTACTGCATTTCTGATCCAAACTAAATAAAGGTAGACCGAATAACAGGAGGAAACCCAAATGACAAATTCAACTTTTCCAAAAGATTTCTTATGGGGCGGGGCGCTTTCAGCCTGTCAGGCAGAAGGAGCTTACAATGTGGATGGCAAGAGCCTGACCATACCGGAAGTGATGAAGTTTAACGAGAAGAACGATCGCAAGGTGACCAAGCAGATCCGAATCAATCGGGAGATGATTGAGGAAGCGAAAAATGACCCCGATACCGTAAAATATCCGAAGCGCCGGGGCATCGACTTTTACCATACGTTTAGAGAGGACATTGCGTTATTCGCCGAGATGGGCTTCAAGGTATTCCGCTATTCCGTCTCATGGGCCAGAGTATTCCCGAACGGGGATGACGCTGCTCCGAACGAGAAGGCACTTCAGTTCTACGACCAAGTGATTGATGAGTGTCTGAAGCATGGCATGGAACCTCTGATTACGATCAGTCATTTTGATATGCCCATCGTGTTAATTGACAAGTTTGGTGGATGGTACAACCGCAAGCTGATTGATTTGTATGTGAATTACTGTGATGTGCTGTTTAATCGGTACAAAGGGAAAGTGAAGTATTGGATCACATTTAACGAGATCAACATGAGCGTAAAAGCAGGAGCGAAGACGCTGGGCATTATTGAATATGACAAGCCGAATTTTGAAGAGATGTTATTCCAGGGTCTGCACCACCAATTTGTGGCGGCATCCAGAGCGACCAAAATGGCCCACGAGATCGATCCGGAGAATAAAATCGGAAGTATGGTGGCCTATTTCACAACGTATCCATATACGTGCAAGCCGGAGGATGCGCTCCAAATGCAGCAGGATGATCAGATGAAAAACCAGTTCTTCCTGGATGTATTGAATCAAGGGGAATATCCGTACTATGGCAAGACTTATTTCAAAAATAAAGGCATTACCATCAACATCGAAGACGGTGATCTCGATAGCATTCGGGCGAACACGGCTGATTTCGTTGGTATGTCGTATTACAATTCCATGATCTCCAGCAGTGATACTGAACAGCTTGAATTAACAGCCGGAAATGTACACAGCGTCTACAAAAACCCGCATTTGCCTGCAAACGAATGGGGCTGGCAGATCGATCCAGTTGGGCTGCGGTATACGCTTAATCTGGTCTATGACCGCTATAAAAAGCCTGTATTTATTCTTGAGAACAGTTCGGGCTTCTACGACAAGTTGAATGAGGATGGAAGCGTCAACGATCCTTATCGAATCGACTTCCTGAGCAAACACATTGAACAGATGGGGCTGGCCATTGCTGATGGTGTGGAGGTGCTGGGATACACGATGTGGGGACCGATCGATATGATCAGTTCGGGTACTTCCGAGATGAGTAAACGTTACGGGTTCATCTATGTCGATCAGGACGACTATGGCAATGGTTCAATGAAAAGATATCGTAAAGATTCGTTCTTCTGGTATCAGAATGTGATCCAAACCAATGGAGAGCAGCTGTAAGCCAAGATGAATATTCTGGGGCGTGTCAAAAAAATTCCTGGCGGCTTGCTAATTGTCCCCATGCTGCTCGCTGCTGTCATCAACACCCTGTTTCCGGCCTTCTTTCAGATCGGTGATCCAACAACGGCACTGTTCACCTCAAAAGGCACGATGGTGCTCATTGGCATGATCCTGCTGGTGTCCGGAACACAATTGAACCTGTCTCAGCTCCTGACGACATTGAAGAGAGCAGGTGTGCTCTGCATTTCCCGCATAATCATCAGCTGTATATTCGGCTGGGCGTTTGTACACTTTTTTGGCATAGGTGGAATTGGTGGTGTCTCTGCGGTAGCATTCATAGCCGTTCTGACCAGCTGCAATCCGGGCCTATATCTGGCATTGATGAATTCCTATGGCGATGATGTAGATCGAGCTGCATTTGGCATTTTGAATCTGATTGCTGTTCCCGTCATTCCGGTCATGATATTGAATTCGGCAAGTGGTGTTGGCATGGATTATCTCAGTGTTCTTGCTACACTGGTGCCTTTTCTGATTGGTATTCTGTTGGGTAATCTGGACAGCAATATTCAGAAGATGTTCGCTCCGGGAACATTGATTCTGCTGCCTTTTCTTGGTACAAGCTTCGGGTCTAATATCAATTTGCGCATTGCATTTCAGTCGAGCTTATCCGGTTTGCTGGTGACTGTGCTGTTTCTGATCATCTGTATGCTTCCTCTCATCGGAATTGATCGTGCGCTGCTCAAACGTCCGGGTTATGCAGCGGCAGCGACATGTTCGGTTGCTGGTCTGTCGATGGTAGTACCCTCAATGGCCGCCGGATTTAACCCGGTATATGAACCTTATGTGGAGACGGCGATTGCCCAGATTGCTTTTGCGGTTATTCTGACTTCCATTCTGATTCCGTATATCGTGAGGAGGTTGGCTAAACCGGGGGCTGTAAGGGAGCCTGGAAAATAAAACAAAACGACCAGCACGTTTGTCATTCTCAATGGACAGCGTGCTGGTTTTGTTATAGTGCATCTATTCTCCTTGATGATCATATTGTCCAAGAATGCGACGAACGTAATCTTGAAATTCCTTCCGCACTTCAATGGGTTCAATCACTTCACATTTATCTCCCAATGCAAGTAATTTGTCGTATCCGAATGTATTTTTAATAATGGGATATGTCGCTAGACAGGTTTCTTCTCCCATATGAAGGATATGCGCTTCCCCGAAACGCTCAATTACTTTATCAATGACTGAACGATGAACACGAATCTTTACTTCCACCCAGTCTTGACTCATCCATCCGGCTCCATCCATCGGTAATGGGGTGAAGTCTCTTGGCACATATCCGTCCTCGGATACCTGAAGGCTGCTCATACGCGCTAATTTGAATATGCGGAAATCTTCCCGATCGACACAGTAGCTTTGCAAATACCAACTGCTCTCCTTGAAGACGATCTGATATGGCTCAACCGTTCGGGAGCTGATTTTCCCGTCCCGATCCCCATAATCAAAGACCAGATATCGCTGTTCATTCATCGCGGTCTCCATATAGCTAAGCAAATTGCGGAGTGATTCATTCCCCTGATTTAACGATAAATCCACTGCGAACCGTCCTGCCTTAATACCAGTATCACTCCCGCGATGGATCGCATTCAATTTCTCCAAGACGAAAACAATTTCATTATGGTCAAACAGCTGTTTATAGCTTTTCAAACTGGTCAACAAGGTCTGTATATCATGTGGTGTAAATAACAGCTTGTCCATTTTATAGGCTTTCATCAGACCCACGCCGCCCATCGCTCCCTGATGCGTAAAAATGGGCAATCCGGCAAAGGTTAACGTATCAATATCTCGATAGATGGTTCGTCTGCTCACTTCAAGACGTTCGGCCAATTCCCGCGCACTAACCACCTCTCGCTCCAATAAAATCATAATCAAAGCAAGTAAGCGATCAATCTTCATAACCCACCTCCGATTTAAGTATGCCATACAGATGTCACAGTTGATAGATTATGCTTGGTTCGTAAACCAAATTCAAGTACAACCAGGAGGCAATAATTATGAACAATTATAAGGTTGAGAAGAAGCAGTCCTTTCGTATCATCAGCTTTAAAACCCTTTTAGACGAGGGAAGCAGTATCCACACTCCACAATATTCAAGCAAGAAGACAACTTTTTTCAAAAGTGTATTGGATAATGGGCAAATGGCGAGTCTTCGTCCTTATTCGGAAAGTCCATATGGGTACGCCGCAGTAGCCATAGAAGATGGCCATGTCCATTATTATGCGGGTGTTCAATCCTCCAAGCCTCTGCCTGAACATACAGACGAAGTCCTTTTTCCAACAGGCGAGTATTTAATCTTGTCAGGAAGCGGTGGTTTATCCCGTTTGGCATTTGATAAGCTGGAAAATCAGGCATTTGGCTCCCTTTTAACTGAGAAGTATGACTATGAGTTTGAATATTCCGGGGGACCGATTGCAGAAGTGTTGCTCAATGGAAATCCAATGGACGCCGAAGTGGAAGTATGGGTGCCTGTTCAGAAACGGAAGGCCACTTAAGCCAGTACACAGGGTATTGCTTGTATGGAAAAGCTTTGGAGACTCCACCTGTATCAATTTAGTCTCAACTTCGCAATTATAGGTTGTAGGATCTAGGACCTTCGATATATGATGTCGAAAGATGCCAGTTAATGGGGGGGGTATCTACAAATATAAAAGGAGGTGTACGTTATGAAAAAATCAAGCAAAGTCATTTCTTCCACAGTTATTGCTGCCATTGCAGCTGTATCCGTCGTAACTTCTGCTTCTGCAGCAAGTGTATCTACGGTACCTTCTGTCTCAAGCATTAATTTGAGCAGCATGGACATTGAAACCGCTTTGATGATGGTTCAGCAAGAACGCACGAAATTGCTGGATATCCAATTACAGGCACAAATTCAAGAAGTTCAAAATCGCAATCAAGCGATTGCAGAGCTGAACGCACAATTGCAGGTAGCTAATCAGAATGGGGATACTGTCCAAGCTCAAAAGCTGAAGAGCCAAATTGATGCGATGAGCAATTCACTACAGATGGATATGCTGCGTTTGCAGTCTATGACTAACAAACGCAATGAAGCTTTTGATGTGATGACCAACTTCATTAAGAAAATGCAGGATTCAAGATCGTCCATCATCGGAAACATGCGCTAGAAAATGTAAAAAAAGAGCGAAGACGGAATTCATTTCCGATACTTCGCTCTTTTTGTATTCTTCTATTTACAAGGTTACGCATGTTGCAACAACCCAGTCTGGAGTTAACCCGACCAGTCACGGCGCCGTGTGAACAAATCCTTCAGCTCATCCGTCGACAGCTCGGTAATCCAGTTTTCAGAGCTGGTGATAATATTGTCGCTGAGCTGCTGCTTGCTCTCCAGCATCTCGTCAATGCGTTCTTCAAGTGTGCCCAGCGAGATGAACTTGTGTACCTGAACATCCTTTGTCTGTCCCATCCGATAGGCACGGTCTGTAGCCTGATTTTCCACGGCAGGGTTCCACCAGCGGTCAAAGTGGAATACATGATTCGCTGCAGTGAGGTTCAATCCCACGCCGCCTGCTTTGATGGACAGAATAAAGACCGACGGCTGCTCTGCGACAGGCAGCGTCCGAGACTGGAACTCGTCAATCATGCGATCCCTGGCTGTCTTGGACGTACCCCCATGCAGATACAGCACAGGCTCCTGCAACTCCTGTCTTAACACCTGCTGCAGCATCTGTCCCATACCGATGTATTGTGTGAAAATCAGGCACCGTTCGCCCTCATCCCGTAGTTCACGGACCAGTTCCATCAGTCGCTCCAGCTTTGCGGAGCGGCTGATCAGCATGGCCATGTCCTGCGGACTGTACACGTCATACTCTGTTACAGAGCCTTCCGAGGAGATCGTTTCCGGCAAGGCTTCTTTGGTCAGCAGCAGGGGATGATCACACAACTGCTTGAGCTGAGTTAAGGCAGACAGGATCGCACCTTTGCGCTTGATGCCTTCCAGCTCTTTCATTTTGTCCATCAGTTCCTGAACGGACTGATCATATAGTGCACTTTGTTCACCCGTAAGGTGAATGTAGGTTTTCATCTCATTTTTGTCCGGCAGATCGAGTTGAATATTCGGATCTTTCTTCTTGCGGCGCAGCATGAATGGCTTCACGAGCTGCTGCAAATCCTGCATGCGCTGCTCGTCCTTATCCTTCTCGATCGCACTGATAAAGCGAGTCTGGAATGCCCGTGCGCTGCCCAGATAGCCGGGATTGATAAAGTCATAGATCGACCACAGCTCGGACAGCCGATTTTCAATCGGCGTACCAGTCAGTGCAATACGGTGTTTAGCCGGGAAACTGCGTACCGCCATGGACTGCTTCGTTTGGGCATTTTTAATATTTTGCGCCTCATCCAGACAGATCGATGCCCACGTATAGGACTGCAACATCTCTTGATCCAGAGTAGCTGTTGCATAGGAGGTAATGATGATATCGACCTGTTCCGTCTGTTCCCGGAACTCTTCTCCGCTCAGTCTTCGTGCTCCGTAATGCAAACTGACGTTAATCGAAGGCGCGAAGCGGCTGATTTCTTTTTGCCAGTTCCCCAATACGGAAGTGGGGCAGACGAGAAGGGCTGGGGCCTGTCCAGGCAAGCGCTGCTCATGCTCTTTGAGATGAAGTAAATACGTAATGAACTGTATCGTTTTTCCCAGTCCCATGTCATCCGCAAGACAAGCCCCGAGACCAAATCTCCGCAGGAATCCAAGCCAAGCGAAACCTTCCTTTTGATAAGAACGCAGCTCAGCATGCAACCCTTCCGGAATAGGCAGGGAAGGAGCGCCGCCTTGCCCACCGCCAAGCTGTGCAATTACCCGGTTCAGGTGTTCGTTCAGCTCCACCTCAAGTCGAATGTTCTCGTTGGATTGTGGCTGTTCTTCTTCTTCCTGTCCTTCCTTGCGTTTCTGGTTGCGATATTCCCGCTGCTCATTATGAAGTAGATGCAGGTGCAGAATATCCTGAAAAGACAGCCCTTGTTCCTGATCCACACCGCCCATGGCCCGGCGGATCTGCTCAAGCAAGGCTGGATCGAGGGGAACCCACTCTCCACGGAAGCGGACCAGCCGCTCATTACGGGCCACGAGATCAGCGAATTCTTCCTCGCTGAGATCCGTATCCCCAATCGCAATACGCCAGTCAAAATGAATGATCGAGTCCAGTCCAAAGAACGACTGTCCCCGTTCACTGCCTTCCTCCGGTTTCACCTTGGCACGCAGCTTGGGTTTCTTCTTGCGTGCAGCTTCCCACCAACCCGGAAGCAGCACTTGCCAGCCAGCTTCAAGCAGTCGCCCGCTGTCTTGCGTCAGGAACAGCCAAGCATCCTGATCTCCCAATGGATCACTGAGCACATCCCGACTGCCGCTGATAGCGCGGCGAATTCGGGGCAGATGTGCACGCAGCTGCTCAAGCCATCCTGCCGAACGATCAAGGATGAACGGTGTCCATACATCTGGCCATTCACCTTCCAGCCGGCCACGTGAATCAAGTCGCACCGGAACCAGAACAGCTGCATCCAGTTTGTTCTGCAATACCAGCCGTAGCCGCCAAGCCGGTTCATCTTCTTCCGGCTCCAGCAATTGCAGGAGCGGACGGAATGGGGCTGCGTCTGCTTTCCAGCCGATGGACACGAGCCAGGATTGGGCATCCATGCCAGCCGTTTGCGGAGTCGTTTCGCTTTTTGGAAACAACTGCGGGAATTCTCTCCGCAGATCAGTGGCCGCTTCTTCTGTACTGTACCATCGTTGGAACACAGAAGCCGAATAGGCAGCACTCAGTCCTTCGGCGTAGCTCTCATCCGTTTGTTCCAGAGCTTTGCCAAGAGCGGTGCGATCCTGCTTTTTCAAGCTGTCCGTGTCCCAGGTCCATTGCAGTTGTCCGGTACGAAATGTGGTGAAGCTAGGGATGTATTTACGATTCTCAATCGATGCTGCAAGTACCGGAGCCAGCCGGATCAAATGCTCTGCCTGCTCGTCCCATTTCCATTCAATGTGCAGAAGGGTGTTCATTTCGCTGAAGAAAGGAATCACTTCTTCCGCAGGCAGGACGACCAGTTCAATCTCTTCAATCTGTCTTGTTTCCAGTTCTGTTCCGTAAAAGGAAGGCGCATGCCAAGCAAATAATCGCTGCTTAAGCGATTGTCCCGATACAAAGTGATGGGTGTTCAGCGCTCCATAAAACAAGGCATCCCCGTATCCTGTCAAGGCAACATGGACCTCAATCGTTTCGGTGTAAGGGTGCATTAGGCTCATGAGATCAACTTACCTTTCCGAAGCTCTTCCTGTAGGGCGCGCAGTCGGCTGTTGCGAACAGCCAATGTGGTGATAAACTGCTCCCAGTGCTCTTCCTGCTTCAATTTTTTATAAATTTTGGACAGACGCTTCAACAGTTTCACTGCTGCTTTGTATCCATCCCTGTTTTTGTGCCCGATATAACGATCCACTGCCTGATGGTAGAAAGGTAATAGCAGCTCGGGTGCATCCTTTTCAATCGGCTGAAGCACCGCTACCCGGAATTCAAGCGGCTCCGTCTCCGTGCTCAGTTGAAAATCAATCCACCGCCGCCACTGTCCCCGGGAATGCATCGCTTCCTCATACGCCGGGCGGGAATGAGGCAGCATGCTGACCAGTGTGTCCCACATACGATGCTCTACATCAGGCAGATGATGAATGGCGGTGTCCCACAACTGCATGTAATCATTCAGAGGGGAGTTCCGTCGGTTCGCGAGCAGAGGTCCGAGCTGTACTAACCACTCGCCCAGCCGTTTCCAGTCCGAAGCATCTGCAAGCACATGAAGAAAATGCAGCAGATGCTCCGGCGGGATTCCATATGCCGAGCCTCCGCTAATCAACCGCTGCCAAGCCTGTTCATCTTGTCCCAAATGGAAATGCATCCAGCTCTGCGCCAATACCAGCGGCAAGGGCAGCGTGACCGATTTAATCGGCGCATTGCGCCCGTTTTCCGTCAGATTCGCTACGCTCAGCACGCTTTCACCAGGTTTGGCGGGTTTGGAAGCAGCAGTCAGGCCGTCCTCCATTTCCTGTACAAATGCCAGCTCTGACTCCAGCGTTTTCCGGTTTTGCTGAAGATGAGGCACAATCCAGCTTAACCAAAGCTGTCGATAAATCGGAGTAAAGAACAGCATGCTGGATGTCTCGGAGATCATCTGCGTACGCAGGTAAGCCGAGGTTTCCTCAAGCCTGTTCCAAAGTTGTTCAAGCTTCGTGCCCTTCAGACCGGAGAGATCCAACGGACGGCTAAAGATCTGTTCCAACCCTTTCTGGAGCGCATCCACGGCAAGTTGAGCAGGATAGCTCAGATACACCGGTGTATGTGTGATTGAATTGCGGCCAGGCACACAGAAGCGAATCAGGTATAACTGAACATGCAGTTCAAATAACTGGTCCATGCCAGCGGACAGCTTAGGTTTAATGGAATAGAGCTCGTCCGCTGCGGCCTGCACGTATGATGTACTTGGCGTGCCTATCCCGAGTCGTTTCAGGCATGCTCGAAACAGCTCATGCCACTCCGTGATTTCAAGTTCTGCAAGTTCCGTTGCGCGATCCTTGATCTGGCTATACTGGTTATCAGGGATAGTGAGATCCTCTTCGTGCGCTGCGTAATCCGAACGTCCGGAAGCCGCTATAACAGCAGATTTTGGAGCTTGTTTCAGTGCTGTACTGGAGTGGGCGTTCACAATGCCGTGTACAGGTCGCCCCAGTTGCTCCGCATAACTCATTAGAACGGCTATCATATGTTTGCAATGAGAACGAACCGGACAGGTACAGTGACTGGTGTTCAACGATTGCAAACTCAGCGTTACCTCATAATCATCTGAGCCTTGTACTTTAGCCAAAATTCCATTTTGTTCGGTGTAGGTTAATGGGCCGACACGTTTCTGTTTATAATATTGGAATCCGCGCATAATCGTCAGGTTGTTAAAATATTCAGCGACCTGCCTGATCAGCTGTTGCCACTGCGCATCATCCATGTTCATGTCATTAGGTATGTTCATCATTCCATCTCCTGGGGAAATCATAGGTTCAGTAATCACCACGTCTTGACGTAATGGTGTTCATTTTATGTATCCATCATATCAGTTATCGTGTGCTCCGTGCATCGGTTCTGAGAACTTGGACCATGCATAATAGGCTCGTCTTGTGTATGCTTAGCGTATGTATTCCTTTCAGGAACGATGCAGGCCGGGATTCGGCTTAATTTTAAACAACAGGAGAGAGCATATGAAAATACTTACTTTAAATACGCACGCTTGGGCAGAAGAAGACCAACTGAACAAGATCAGTCAGCTGGCTGATTTTATCAATACACACCAATTTGATGTGATCTCCATGCAAGAGGTTAATCAATCGATGCAAGAAGCAGCGCTGTCCGCGGAGGAACTGAAACATTACTTTGCCACGGAATCTGATGCTGTGATCAAAAAAGACAACTACGCCTACGTTCTGCTTACGCAACTGACCGAGACCTATTACTGGACATGGATTCCCGCCCATGTCGGTTTCCAAAAATACGATGAAGGGCTGGCAATCCTGAGCCGGACGCCGATTACAAAGGCTTTTGGAGAGTATGTATCCCACATGCGGGATTACGCCAACTACCGGACACGCAAAATTATAGGTGTTCAGACTGAAGTACAAGGCGAAGCAACCTGGTTTGTGAATGGACACTATAATTGGTGGGATGATGAACAAGAGCCTTTCAAGGGACAGTGGGAACTAACCGAGAGCAAGCTTGCTCCATATATGGACCAGCCGCTGTATATTATGGGTGATTTCAATAATGTCGCAGAAGTACGTGGGGAAGGCTACGATTATATGATGAGCAAGGGCTGGAATGACCTGTACATGACGGCTGTGCAAAAGGATGACGGTGCAACCGTGGTCAAAGCCATTGCCGGCTGGGCGGATAACAAACGCGATCTGCGTATTGATTATATTTTCTCCAATCGTCCGGTACAAGCGAAGTCTTCAACCGTAGTTCTCAACGGAAAGAACGGCCCTGTGGTCTCTGACCATTACGGCGTAGCTGTGGAAATTTAACATTAGGTCAGCCTTGTATACAATTTTTTATCAAAATGAAACGAAAGCCTCCGCTCACTTCCTTAGAGGAAAGTGCAGTTGGAGGCTTTTATTTTCAGCCTATGGCAGACTGTTATGCAAAAGACTCACGTTTTTTAATTTCTAAACCATTGCTCCCCACGTTCTCGAAATAGGCGATATGTTCAGAATCGGTTCAGAGCCTCTCTATATAATGTGCATTATCGTACATGTCCATATTATTTAAGGAAGATCCTCGATTGGATTTTGCGTTGGAATGACACGAACTTACTTCATACTGGAGGAGCATTCTTTTGAAAAAAAATCATTTCATCAGCTCGATTCTCGCGGCGTCCTTGTTGACAACACCTTTGTGGACGACACAGGCTAACGCCGCAGTATCATTTACCGATATCGATAAATCCTACGCCAAGGATGCCATTGTAGAGTTGCAAAACGAAGGGATTATTGCCGGATTCAGTGATGGTCGATTTAATCCGTCCGGTATGATCACCAGACAGGATTTTGCCATCCTGATTGCCAAGACGTTAAAGCTGGATGTAACCAATAACGCTCCATCCAATCCGACATTTACAGATATACCTGTAACCAGCTATGCCTATGCTTCTGTTGAAGCGGTATATCAAGCAGGTATATTTAAAGGCATGGGAAGCGGAAAATTCGGGAGTGGTCAGACATTATCCAGACAGGATATGGTCGTAACCCTGATGAGAGCGAAGGGAACAGACGTAACGGGCAAAGCTGCTTCGTTAACGTTCAAGGATAGCGCAAATATTTCGGAATATGCAAAAGATGCGGTTGGAGCGGCACTCGAAGCTGGATACATTATCGGTGATCAAAACAACATGTTTAAACCCGTGTTGCAAGCCGATCGTCAAGCTGCGGCACTGACGGCTTCTCGATTGCTGCAAACGATAAAAGAAACTACAGGTCCGCAACCTGAACCAGTGCCTACGCCAACACCAACTCCAGAGGTAACACCAACGCCCGTGCCTACTCCGGCTCCATCTACCAGTTCGAATAATAGCGGGTCCTCATCAGGTGGAAGTAGCGACAGCGGGAACATGAATCCATCTATACCTGCGGATACAACAGCACCAACGGTGGATGTAAGCAAATTTAGCATTATCGATAATTACAGTGGAACCTGGGATCAAGTTCAGGGGGATTCTGGAGCGGTCAGTGAAGAGGGAGCCTGGGTAACTTTCTATAGCTGGAATGATGTGAATACAAATGGAGTCGTGGATGAAGGAGAACTGGACGAAGGAATTCCCCTTGCCAAAAGCAAATCGGATGGTTCACTTGCGCTTACCAAGTTGAAAAATTTGACTCCAGGAGACTACAAATTTGTGGTTACTGCCAAGGATTCAGCAGGTAATGAGTCTCCTAAAAATGCGGCGCATGTATTTACTTTTACGCTTGTGAACGGGGATAAGCCAGTACCCGTGCCAACTATAAGGTCTAGTAATTATGGTTTCGATTCGAACAACTCCAAAGCGAAATATCTCCAGGTTCAAACTGTTAATCCTGCATTTTCTCTTTATTATAATGTAGGGGAAAGTTTTGTGGATGGTACCATCGAGTATTCGACCAACGCTTTTCAGTTTAGCGTAAACGATTCTTACGAAATTGATGGTGAGTCTTATACGATCGATAGCAGCCAAATTAGCAATGATGGTCATACGCTTAAGCTTAAAGTGACTGTGGAAGCTGATACCCGTATTACTCTGGTATTATTAGATAAGCGTAATAATGATATAAGTCAAAATGATTTTATCATTCGAGCAGATGCGGATGGTGAAGGATTAACCAAATCTGTATCTGAAGAAAACGAGAAACTTATCGTTCACTTTGTCATTTACGGATAAATGGAATTTAGATGAGACGGACTACATTTATGTAGTCCGTGGTGTCTTCTTAGGGTAAGAATGAGAACATGAAGGATCATTTGTAAGCGCAATCAAAAATTTGTAGCCACCGGGAAGCAGGTCAGTTATACTTGGTTTATTATTCGGCAGTTCCAAAGATAAACGAGGATTATAAACGTTCGCCAAAAAGGGATTTTCTCACAAAGGTTAAGCGCTATACCTAAGTATTCCATCTGGAGAGGAATGTGGGCATTCAATGACAACGTATTTCAGTGAACCGCAGAGCATGTATTATCGATTCGGAGAAGATCAGGATCAGGTGCTGAAGGTGCTGGCTGAGAGGTATATAGGCGCCAATGCGCAGGCTGATTTTGTATATCGCGTATTTCAGAAGTCAGGTATTTTGCAAAATGAGAAGGGTCTGTATGATCTGAATTTGAGTAAACGTTTCCCTGATGCACGTAAAGGTCAGATTTCTTATGCCGCAGCGCTGGTATGGGGGGATGAAGATCGAAATCTGGATGTGCTGATCCGCTGTTATGGACCGGTTCGCTTCTATTTTAACGAGCAATTGGTATATCGCTCCACGGTCATGGATGAGATCAACCTGGACGCGACTGTGAAACTGGGAATCGACATAAAGCCGGGATGGAATATGTTGCTGCTGGAGATGAAGTATACACCTGCGGGCTTTGGATGCCAGTTTGGCTCGGACGAGGGGAAAGTACGAATTCTGAATGTGCTTGCTCCTTTCCAGGAGAGACAGGGACAAGCCGGATGGGTGTATTCCAAACCTGTAAGTTCGGAGGACAGTCATCCGGAATGGAATCTGCTCGGGTCAGAAGAGGATCACAGACTGGAGTGGCTGCCTGATGCGCAATGGTCAGAGGAAAAGCAGACGCAACCGTCTTTGGAGAGAATGTACGGACATCTTCCTGGTCAGCAAGTCTATGCGTGGACACGGTTGATGAACAGGGATTTAAGCGATGGCCCAATCCGTTTGTCTGGTCAATCATCCGGGCCACTGAATATATGGCTGAACGGCCTATCGGCGGTGCAATTGAAGGAAGCGGGTTCGTTCGAGGTGAGCATTCCCGCATCTTTTGGACGGAACGACCTGTTGATTCGCAGTGAATGTAGCGATACGGCTGAGCCATGGAATTTTGTAATAAACGCAACAGGGAATGGAGAGCAGCTGGAACTGGAGCTTCCCCAACGTGTGCACGGAGCTTCTGGAGATTCGTGGTTATATCTAGGTCCTTTTGAATCGGAGAACGTCGAACCTGATTTACAGGATTTAATGCGCACTGATCGGGTGTTTGAAGGACGGAAGGAACGCATATATTGGCGACTGGACAGACCGGATGCGTGGATACGCCCCTATTATGAAAATGCAATGCTAAGTAACAAATGGACCGTAGGCAGTGTGACCAACTATGGTCGCTGGGATTATCCATTAGGTGTCACCGTATATGGTCTGTTGCAGACCGGACGTTATTTGCAGCGGCCTGACATTTCCCGTTATGCGTCAGAACATGTGCAGTCGTGTACCCGTATGGATGAGTACTCATTATGGGATCGGGAGCAGTATGGTTTTCCAGCGGTTAACCAGCAGCTGGTTATGATGAAAATGCTGGATAACTGTGGCTCTTTTGGCTCCGCAATGCTGGAGTCCTACTCCGAATGTCAGGAGCCGACGTTCTTGCCGATTGCCGAACGGATTGTAGATTTTATGCTGACCCGGTTGGAGCGACAGGAGGACGGTGCATTTTACCGCGAGTGTATCGGTGAATTTGCCGAGAATACGATGTGGGCAGACGACCTTTATATGAGCACTCCGTTTCTTGTGCGGTATGCCCGATTGACGGGAAATAATTCAGCACTAGACGAAGCGGCCAGACAATTTTTATTGTATCGGAAGTATCTGTTCATGCCTGAATTCAAGATCATGTCCCACGTATATGATTTCAAATATGGACAGGCGACACAGATTCCGTGGGGACGGGGAAATGGTTGGACGCTCTTTTCACTGTCTGAGGTATTGGAAGCTTTGCCAGCAGAGCACCCGGAGCGCCCGGCTTTAACTGCCTTCTTTAATGAATTATGTGAAGGATATGCAGCTCTGCAAGGAGAGGGCGGATTGTGGCATCAGGTATTGAATGATTCGGAAACATACCAGGAAGCCTCCTGTACAGCGATGTTTGCTTATGGTTTTGCACGGGGAGTGCGGTTTGGCTGGTTAAATCAACCCGCGCGTTACTATGAAGCAGCTGAACGGGCATGGAGAGGATTAACCCGTAAAGCGATTGACCGTCAGGGCAATGTACATGGTGTATGCAGTGGGTCGAGATATGCCTTTACCGCAGAATACTACAATAAAGACCTGCTCACCGTAACGAATGACAATCACGGTATTGGCATTATGATGCTGGCAGGAACCGAAGTAGCGAAGATGAAGAAACATCTGGCCCAGCCTAAGGTGTCATCAACTGCTGTGACGCAATCCTGAAAGTGACAGTAAAACTCCAGGATGGATACCTTGATCAAAATCTTACATGATATCTAATATCTACTTTAACGTTTCAATGCAGACGTCTGGATGACCACCGTTGAGATGGAGTGAGGCACACTACGCCGCACGAAGAATGCTATATAGATGAATAACCACCGGGAGCATCATTTCTGGTGGTTATTTAATCACTATGAATATCGATATCAATTGAATGGACACTTGTCCCAACCCCTTACTTTTTTGACAGGAAAGCTTACTTTTGTTTATGTCATGAGCAGCCATAGGCCGTTACAATAGTTTTTGTAAGCGATTCCACAAATGCAAAAGGGGAGGAAATTCATTCATGTTGAATACCAAAAAGTGGGTAACCCTGTTCTGCCTATCCCTATTAATGTTCGCTACAGCCTGTTCCGGAGGATCATCAGCCCCGTCTGCTTCAACCAATGAAGGAGAAGAAGGGGACACTTCCGGCAAAATTGAACTTCGTATGACCTGGTGGGGATCACAGACTAGACACGATCTTACGACCAAAGTGATTAAGCTGTTTGAAGAGAAGCACCCTGGCATTACCATCAAGCCGGAATATTCCGGTTGGGACGGATACTTTGACAAGCTGACCACACAGGTAGCCGGTTCAAATGCACCGGATATCATACAGATGGATTACGCTTTTCTAACCGATTTTGCCCGGCGTGGTGCATTGCTTGACCTGACCCCATACGCAGAGAGTAAAGAGCTGCGCACGGAGGACCATGACAAGAGCATGCTCAAAGCCGGATCGATTGACGATAAATTATACGCCATTACATTGGGTGTAAATGCCCCAGGTGTCATCTATGATGCGACCGTATTCCAGGAGCTTGGGATTGAGGAGCCGCAGGAAAGCTGGACGTGGAAGGATTTTAGCGACATAGCGGCCAAGATTGCAGCAGAGAAGGGTGACGGTTTCTACGGTTCGGCGGATGTATCGGGAACTACCAACATGTTTGAGGTATTTATCCGGCAAACAGGCAAGGGGCTATTTGATGGCGGGACGTTGACAGCAACCAGCGAGGAGCTTCAGCAATGGTTTGACATGTGGGGGGCGCTTCGTGAGAACGGGGGTGCTACCTCTGCAGAGGTGACGGCATCCACTACGAATGCACTGGAGACACGCCCGATCTCGCTTGGTACAGCCGCCATGGATTTTGCCTGGTCTAACCAATTGCTGACATTCCAGCAGGTGAACAAAAACCAGGATCATAAGCTTGGAATACAAGTACTTCCGCACGGTGTGGATGAAAAGCAAATCGGTGAATACCTGAAAGCAGGTCAGTTCCTGTCCGGTTATGCCAAAACAAAACATCCGAAGGAAGTGGCGATGTTTATCGACTTCATGGTAAATGATCCTGAAGCTACCGCCATTCTCGGCTCGGAGCGCGGAGTACCCGTCAATGCCAGCATCCGTGAGAAGATGCAGCCTACGCTGCCAGAAGCGGAGCAAGCCATCTTCCAATTTATCGATGTGGTATCGAAAAACTCCAGTGAAATTGATCCGCCATACCCGCAAGGATTTTCCGAAGTGGATACCAGCTTCAAGAGTGCAAGCGAGCAGATTGCCTTTGGCCAAGGCAACACACCGGATGTGATTGCCCAGTTCATTGAAGGGGCCAAGGCGACACTTGCATCAAGTCAATAACACTTGAACGGTTCCAGACTTCATATTCCGCGGGGAGGTTGCGAAGATGAGTACAACACAGGTCAGTCAAGCACGAACCGAGCGTGTGACAGCCCGGCGGGTGAAACGGAGATATGCCCATAATGGAGCAGCGCTTCTGTTTCTGGCCCCATGGCTGGTTGGTTTATTGTTTCTGACACTTGGGCCGATGCTCGTTTCCTTATACATTTCGTTCACCGACTACAGTATCCTGGCCGCCCCTTCCTGGGTCGGTCTGGATAACTACACCACGATGTTTACATCGGATAAACTGTTCATCCAATCGCTCAAAGTCACATTTACGTATGTCGCTGTCTCCGTACCGATCAAGCTGATTTTTGCCCTGCTGGTGGCGATGCTGTTGAACAAAGGTATCCGCGGGCTTGGCATTTACCGTACGGTGTATTACATCCCAACCCTGCTTGGGGGCAGTGTCGCGATTGCAATGCTGTGGCGCAAAATGCTGGGCGGTGACGGACTGCTTAATGGGGTGCTTGCCATGATTGGCATTAAGGCACCCGATTGGGTCGCCAATCCGAAATATGCCCTGTATTCGATCGTACTGCTGTCCGTATGGCAGTTCGGATCGTCAATGATTATTTTCCTGGCAGGCTTGAAGCAGATTCCACCTGAGTATGACGAAGCTTCTGCCGTAGATGGAGCAGGCCCACTCCGGAGATTCTTTTATATCACACTGCCGATTCTGTCTCCGGTGATCTTTTTCAATCTCGTGATGCAGCTGATTACCTCCTTTCAGTCATTTACTCAGGCTTTTGTCATCAGTAACGGCAGCGGGGGGCCTGTTAATTCAACATTAATGTACTCTTTATACCTGTACAAAAAAGGGTTCTCGTTCTTCCAGATGGGTTATGCGTCCGCGATGGCCTGGGTGCTGGTGATCCTGATCGGTGTCTTTACATTGCTGGTATTCCGCAGCAGCAAGCTGTGGGTGCACTATGAGGATGGTGGGAAATCATGATTGGACAACGAAACTCTGCTGCGTGGGTAGCCGCCAAACATATACTTATCTCGGTCATTGCATTTGTCATGCTGTACCCGGTGCTCTGGATGCTGGGCAGTTCATTCAAACCGGGACATATGATTTTCACCGAGATCTGGTTCTGGCCGCAAGAATGGAATTGGCAAAATTACATCAATGGCTGGACGGGGATTCAAGGCAATCCCTTCTCCCGTTTTCTGACCAACTCCGTCGTCCTGTCGCTCGGCGCTGTGCTTGGCAATGTGATCTCTTGCTCGATGGCGGCGTATGCCTTTGCCAGATTGAATTTTCGGTTCAAAGCGATTTGCTTTGGTTTAATGCTGATGACGATCATGCTGCCACACCATGTAACGCTGATCCCTCAATATATTCTGTTTAACCATCTGGAATGGGTGAATACGTATCTGCCGCTGGTCGTGCCGAAATGGCTGGCGACCGATGCCTTCTTCATTTTCCTAATGGTTCAGTTCTTCCGGGGATTGCCCAAAGAGCTGGATGAAGCGGCGACGATTGATGGATGTGGTCCTGTACGAATTTACACCAAAATTATCATTCCGCTGGCCTTTCCTGCGCTGGTGACGACGATGATCTTTACCTTTTTGTGGACATGGGATGACTTCTTCAGCCAGTTGATCTATCTGAGTGATGTCAGCAAATATACGGTGCCGCTGGGTTTGCGTCTGTTCCTCGATTCCAGTTCCCAATCCGATTGGGGCCCAATGTTTGCGATGTCAGTGCTGTCACTGGTGCCTTGTTTTATCGTATTTATCGTGTGTCAAAAGTATTTCGTGGAAGGAATCGCGACCTCTGGGCTCAAAGGGTAATTCCAAGACGAAAAGAGTTGATTCCATGCGGAAACGAAGATTATCGTTATTCCTAAATCATAAGCTGCAACAAAGCAAGCTCTCCACGTTGATGGTGACTTGCTTTATTGCGTTTAACCTGCTGCTTGTCTCGATTATTGTCTGGCTGGCATACCAGTCGTTCTCTGCCGTCACGTTTACCGAGATCAGCAAAGCACGACTTGCTCTTCTGAACGAGAGTACACGCCGAGGGTTTGATTTTATTACAGGTGTGACAGGCACGGCTTACTCTTTGGCGAGCAACCGTGAGCTGTCGAGTCTGCTTGAAACGAAGGGAACGGGAAGGCTGACACAGATCCACCAACGGCGTGAGGTATCCAAAATACTGGATCACACGGTGGTAGTCAGTGAAGGTATTACCTCAGTGGAGCTGTATACGGATGCCTTCAACGGTGTCACAGTCACGATGGCCGACCGCATCTATCCAGTGGATACGATTGCTGGTGATTCATGGTTTGCTGCACTGGAGCATGCGGATGCGGCCTGGGTACCTCTGCGGGAAAACGAATCAGGCCAATCGCTAATCGGATACGCCCAGCGAATCTTTGACAGCCGGGGTGGTACGGTAGCCTACGTGCTTATCCGCCTGAGTCGCGCTGATATTGTACGCAGATTTGCGGATATGCCGATGGTGCTGGATGGACAGGTGCTGTTGGTGGATACCGCAGGCAATGTCGTCATGCAGATGGGGGATGACAATTTAGAGGTGAATTCTGGTGAGGATTCGAGCTCAATTCATGGAGCCTCAGAAATTTTTCTTTCTATTAATGTATCTGCTAATGCAGCTGCTGCTGGGGAAAGCGAACCAGTCGTCGATCGTGCATGGATTCAGGAGCATGTTGAACATGGGCAGGACGGATTTGAAGTGGTTTCCGGCAAACCTGGTGGAGCGCAGCTTGTTCTGTATTCAAGACCTGCCATGCTTCAGTGGCGACTGGTACAGACCATCCCTGTTCACACCCTGTTATCTCCTGTGAGGCAGGCCGGATGGCAGGTCCTTGGAATAGCTGTGCTGGGATTACTATTTTCGGCAGTACTTGCGTATCTGTTCGTTTGGCGGATTGTTCGTCCTTTACGTCAGCTGATCAAGCGGATGAGGCAACTGGAGAAGGGGGATTTCAATACCCGAATTCAGCTATCGTTTACTGAAGAATATGCCCATTTGGCGTATGGATTCAACCATATGGCTTCACAGTTGACGGAGTTGATGGAGCAGGTTAAGGAAGAGAGCCGAGCGAAGCGTGAAGCACAGACCGGTTTACTGGAGGCACAAATCAAACCGCATTTTCTTTACAACACACTCGACATGATCCACTGGCGTGCTCTCGATTATGAGGCCAAGGACATCAGCCGTATGATTGTACAACTCAGCAAACTGCTGCGTATCGGATTGAGCGGCGGCAGATTATTCATCCGGGTACGGGATGAGTTGGAGCATGCTCGTTGTTACGTCAGCATTCAGTCGGAGCGGCTTCCGTTCTCTATTGATTATCAGGAACAGATCGATCCGAGAGTGCGAGGCTGTTACATTCCCAAAATCATTTTGCAGCCCTTTATCGAAAATGCGGTCATGCATGGGCATCCGAAGGAAGGAAAACTTCGCATACAGGTGGATATAAGGGAAATGGATGGCATCGATCCACCATCCAAAATCACCATTTGCATAAAGGATAACGGACAGGGCTTGCCTGAGGGCTGGAAGTTGGAGGAGACGACTGGCATTGGGATACGAAATGTACATCAACGCATTCAATTATATTGTGGCACGGGGTACGGCGTTGATATATGTGCAGGTGAATTAGGCGGAGTAGAAGTGACCATTACACTGCCGCGTATTGAGACGGAAGAACAATTAAACTTATGGCTGGGCGGTGAAAATGAATGAAAACCATTATGCTCGTAGACGATGACCCGCATATTGTAAAAGCGTTGACCGATCATATTGATTGGCCATCCATTGGCCTCCGCATTGCAGGAACAGCTTCCAACGGTATGGACGCTCTGGAACTGTTCCGACAGCTGCGCCCCGATCTTGTGATGACGGACGTCTATTTGCCAGGAATGACAGGACTTGAGGTCACGCAGGCGTTGCGGAGGGACAATCCCCATCTGCCGATCATCATTCTTAGCGGATATGACGAATTCGAGAATGCCCGGGCTGCCATGCGCTGGGGTGTGAATCATTTTTTGCTAAAGCCTGCGGAAGTGGAGGAGATTGAGTCTGTTCTGCGTGAGGTGTTACTGGAAGAGGATGTGCGTGAGCGGCGTGAGCAGCTAGAGCGGACGTACAAACAGGAGATTGGGCGGGTGGTTCCTTATCTTCGCAAATTGTTTCTCCACGAGCTGTTAACCACGCGCTATCGGGAAGAGGAATTACCTACGGAGCGTATGGATTATGTGGGCATTCGTATACCCTCTCAAGTGCGCGCCATCAGTTTGCAGTTGTACCGGCCTGCATTTTTGACAAAGATGAAAGAGAGGGACTGGCAACTATTAAGATATGGGGCAGCAGATATTATTCAAGAGATCGTCAAAGAGCAGACTTCGCAGATAAACGATTGCCAGGTGGAGATTGTGGATTACTCGGATCAGGTGTTTGTGCTGCTACTATTTGACGAGAAGGAACTGCTAGAGCAATTGGAGTCCATTGTTGAACGGATAATTGATCAGATTTTTACGTATCTCAAAATCGAAATGAGCGCAGGTATTGGAACGTCCAAAGAGCACTTATGCGAAGTGATGGACTCCTATCTGGAGAGCAGAGAGGCGCTGGAGAAAGCAGAGTTTCAGGGCGGGAGCCGTGTATATCGATATGATTCATCCGGTGCGTTAACCCCGAGCGCAACGGATTACTCGCAATTGCTGCGACAATGGAGTGAGTCATGGGCAGATATGAGGACTGATCTGGCAGAGGAGATATGGGTTCACCTGCGCAATCTGCTGGAAGAAGGGGGTGGTACCAGTATTCAGGATGTGCAGGTTGTGGCCGTGAGCCTGTTCGACACGTTAATTCATAGTTGGAACCGACATTATCCCATGCTGGCACCGCCGCTCGCGATGAGCCATTTTTTGCGGGAAATTCAATCGAAATATGGGCTGCAGGATCTGATATGCTGGATGGATGGTATTATTCGCAACTGGATGGAACAGATACGTAAAGAAATGGGCGAGAAAAAAAGCAATAAACTAGTGGAGCAGGTAAAACAGTACGTTGAAATGCATTATGCTGAAGAGATTAGTTTTGAAGCCATTGCCAAGGGGCTGTTTGTACACCCCAAATATTTGAGTCAGCTGTTCAAGAGGGTGACCGGAGAGAACTTTGTGAGTTATGTGAACGGGTATCGGATTCAACGAGCGCTGGAGCTATTACAGTCAGGGCATTACATGGTCTACGAGGTTAGCGAGATGACGGGGTTCCGCAACGCGACGTATTTCAGTCAGGTGTTCAAGATGCTTACGGGCAAGAGTCCGTCTGAGGTGGGGTAGAGCCATGAATAGGATATGCAAAATAAAATAGAATGGAGGGATTATGGCGTATGATCATCGATCAACAGGAGTTTAATGTAGAAGGATTGACCTATTCGATTAGGTCCGCAATGGAAAAGGATGCTGAAGCATTGTCTTCACTTCGTGTACAAATAGATGGAGAAACCGAGTATATGGATCGTGAGCAAGGTGAGGGCTATATTGATCCAGCGGCGTTTGAACAAATAATCCGGTTGGACTCGGAGAAAGAGAGAAACCTGTTTCTCGTTGCTATTGTAAAGGAACAAATTGTCGGGTATTCCAGATGTGAAGGAGTTGATTTGAAGCGATTTTCTCATAAGGTTGAATTTGGAGTTTGCGTAGCGAAAGAGTTCTGGGGATACGGGATTGGGAAGAAACTACTCGAACACTCGATAGATTGGGCAGACACGAATGGAATTGAGAAAATGACCTTGAACGTGGTGGGGACCAACGATAAGGCGATGGAGCTTTACAGAAGAATGGGCTTCGAGATAGAGGGAACTTTGAAAAAGGATCGGCGACACGCGGACGGTCGGTATTATGATACAGTTATGATGGGAAGGTTCAGGGGCTGAGGGGAGAAGGGGGTGGTGAGAAGTTGGCTAGCAATATACGCCACTCCTTTTATTATTCAATAAATATTCTTTTATATGAAAGAACAGATACACGAGTAACTACTTATCTCTCATGGAGAGAGTTAATATCTAATAGATGTAGTTTCTTAAAATCTGATTTCATATATTGTTATAGAGGCTAATAGATATGTGCGATACAAGACTAAGTATCCCATGAGCTAGTAGATAGTGTTTCTTCAAAACGAATAGAATCTCAGTTTACTATGAACAGTAACTATTACCCTTTCTCTATAACTTAATGATACTTAACATTGTCATATCTATTGAGTGTAGCAGATGGGGTCTGATTGCAAGACAAAGATTGAATATGAATAGAAGGGAAATATAACGGTTCTATTTGTTCTCTCATAAAGCGGAGATAGAAAAATATTAATTAAGGGTTGCATTTTATTTTTGTACATGGTATATTCTAATTCCGGCCAAGAAAACACAAGAAACACGGTGCGGCAAGCAAATGAAATAAGCTTCGAAAGAAACTTAAAAAAAGAGCTTGCAAAGTTGGTTCGGATGTGATAAGATATAAAAGTTGCTGAGGTGAACAACACACGGCAATGAAACAAGTTTGATCTTTGAAAACTGAACAACGAGTGAGTAACAATCTTGCTTGCAAGATCGACGCTTAGAAATCGGTACACGTCTTCAGACTGTATGATTTCAAAGCAAAATAAATGAGATTTTTAATCTCGTCAGTTTCAAAATGAGCTTATCGCTCTTTTCAATACTTTATTGGAGAGTTT
>NZ_FOBD01000005.1 GCF_900109515.1 Paenibacillus sp. OK003
TTCCACACGTACCCATCCCGAACACGACCGTTAAGCCCTCTAGCGCCGATGGTACTTGGACCGCAGGGTCCTGGGAGAGTAGGACGCCGCCAAGCAATCAAAAGACACGATCGTATATAAGCGATCGTGTCTTTTTCTGTTATTATGATTTTGGGAATGATTATAATTACTGTAGACTGTTTTATATATCTTCGTCTTAGAGATAAAACTCATTTTATACATAAAATACTGGCCTTCCCATCATCCAAGCTGTGATACAATAGGTGGGGTCTATATAGAAACGGAAACACGCATGAGTACGAGGAGGAACTGAATCAAGATGAAATCAGCCCCGTTTATTGCCGTGGAGGGTCCGATTGGTGCGGGGAAAACAACGTTGGCAACGATGCTTTCTCAGGAATTGAACCTTCCGCTGGTCAAGGAAATTGTAGAAGAGAATCCCTTTTTGGCTTCCTTCTATCAGGATATAGATGAGTGGAGCTTCCAGCTTGAAATGTTTTTTCTGTGTAACCGGTTTAAGCAACTGGAAGACACAGGCGTGCACTATATTAAGAAGAATACCCCCGTCATTTCGGACTATCATATCTATAAAAATATGATTTTTGCCGAACGTACCTTAAAGGGAACGAAACGGGACAAATACCGTCAAATCTATCATCTCTTAACGGATGATTTGCCGAAACCTAATCTGGTGCTCTATATTGAGGCTGAACTCGATACATTGATGAAACGTATCAATAAACGCGGACGGTCTTTTGAGCAGGATATGGACCCCGCTTATATGGAGCAGTTAATTGCAGATTATAAAACAGGTATGGCGTACCTGGCTAGCAGACCGAATCCGCCAATTATCATTAAGGTGAATGCGGAGCAGCTCGATTTTGTAGAACATCCCGAACATTTCAAACAGATTGTTAATCAGGTAAAGGAGTATATCACATGAACAACTATGGCATTCCGGCCAATGCGTTAATTACGGTAGCAGGTACCGTTGGGGTGGGCAAATCTACGCTAACAGCAGCACTGGCAGAGCGTTTGAGCTTCAAGACTTCGCTTGAGCAGGTCGACCACAATCCCTATCTGGAAAAGTTCTATCATGACTTCGAACGTTGGAGCTTCCATTTGCAGATTTATTTCCTCGCAGAACGTTTCAAGGAACAGAAGAAAATCTTTGAACTGGGCGGTGGATTTGTACAGGATCGTTCTATCTATGAGGATACAGGTATCTTTGCGCAAATGCATGCGGATCAGGGCACAATGTCGGCTACGGATTTTGAGACGTACAGCAGTTTGTTTGAAGCAATGGTGATGACACCGTATTTCCCTCATCCGGACGTACTGATTTACCTGGAAGGCAGCCTGCCATCCATTCTGAATCGGATTACGGAACGCGGACGGGAGATGGAGATTCAGACGGACCGTTCTTACTGGGAGCATATGCATGAGCGCTATTCGGTATGGATTAATCAGTTTACGGCCTGTCCGGTACTGCGGTTGAACATTGATGAGTATGATGTGAATGACCCAGCATCGGTGGATGCCATTTTGGCGCAGATTGCTGCTGTCATTAATCCTTCCAAGAGAGCTTAAGTGTATATATAAACTGCCTTTTGACAAGAGATGATGAGAGTTATATCGTTTTCCCCTCTATGCCAGCGAAAGCTTCTAGAGGGGATTTTTTTCGTTATTTGGTAATAGGAGAATTCTCAAAAGATGTTTTTGACTTATGCTCTGTTAAGTAATACAGGAACCAGACGGCATGTCTCTGTTCATCCGTTGCTGCACGGCGAAACGTTTCCTTAATGTAAGGGTCATTTGCTTGATCTGCGACTTGTGAGTAAAACTCAACCGTATTTTGCTCATCATTAAAAGCATAATCTATTCCCGCAAAATACTCTGATGGACAATCCGGAGAGATTTGGACCGTAGGTTGCGTACCTGTTAACGAAACATAAATAGCGGTGAATTTTTGAAGATGCTCTAGTTCATCAAGACGTATCTCCAGAATACGGGCTTTTTCCACTTCTGAGGGTGCCAATTCTGCCAGTTTTGCGTAACAGGCAATTGCTGAGGATTCTCCATTAATAGCTTTGGAAATTTGCGCTAACAGCATGTTGTCATTCCGGAAATAGGGAACATAGTACATGGGGAGTACTCCTTCCAAACACGTTTTAACCAGAATATGCGGTTATTGGGCGGATGTTCCTATTTCTTAAAGAGTGAGGGAACGTCACAAAAGCAGGGAGAAATTTGTTGAATAAATGGGGAATTTGTGGTTTCATAGGAAAGGTGATTTCTGGAAAAGAAGCATAAGCATGACTCAGGAGGGAAAGTCAACGTGGGAGAGAAACAAGGGATCAAGATCGGCATGCCAATCGTTGGTGGATTATTGGCAGCAATTGTAGGAGGCATTGTGTGGGCAGTGATCGCTGCCATGACGGAAAGGGAGCTTGGGCTCATTGCTATCGTCATTGGGGCACTCACAGGCTACGCGGTTGTATTGTTCTCGAACAAAAGGATCGCGACGGTACATAAAGCCATTGCAGTCATCTTTGCACTTATCGGTATTTTGCTTGGGAAGTATTTGACGGTGGTGTATTTTACTTCCGAGTTGTTCAGCGATGCGGGCATGATGGATCTGGTGTTCGATGGTGAGATGGTAAGTGCATTTGTGGATACTTTTATGGATTATTTCAGCGAGCCGGTTGACCTGTTATTCATCGTGCTGGCGATTGTATCGGCATGGCAGATTCCAGGACGGATGGCGAAGACCAGTCTGGCATCGGATGCTTCTTCGTCTGATCACGCTCCCAGAGCTTAACGGATGGATATCAGGAAGCAAGACCTGTGTAATACAGGGACTACATCGATTAAAAAAAGTACTCAGAGTGAATGACTGTAATGGTTTATTCACATTGCGGCTGAGATACTACAAGAGGGACGTGACGCCTTAGTGCGTACGTCCCTTTTTTGTGTAAACTGAGTCATGGTGAATCCCTCGGCTGTCCAGCACATTGCATGAACACGGAAAAGATGTGGCAGAACGGAATTCTATTTAACACGAGCATATTGCCTATATCGAGAGAGCAAGTTTTCATTAGCAATAGAAAGTTCGAAATGGAACTACTTGTCTACAACTTATACCTGATTGCGAGGGGCATCGGATAATACGGATAATGCTATAGGTGGAATCAATGTAGGCCTAGATTAGCTGTTTCGATCAGCAAACACTGCCATGGCATCCCTCATAAATACAGCCAAGCCTTCCCCGAATTGATCAATATTACGTGTGAACCGTTCGTCGTCTACGTACATTTGGCCCAGCCCTCTGAAGACTTCAGGAGAATAATTGCCCACGTTGTTCAGACAGCGGTACCATTCCAAGATTCCGGCTTGAGCTTCGGCAGAGGTTGGATCCGTGTGACGGATTGCTGCAAGACGGGTGTAGATTGAATTCATTTGATCGGATATAGCTTTTTGCTCCTCAGGAGACTGTTTGTGTAACTTTTGATTAGCCTGATCCACCGCTTGGTCTCCCCAACGTTCCCTCGCTTCCTGTTCATACGGATGTTGACTGAAATTAAACCCTTCAAATTGTTCTTTGGCTGTCATCTTAATTTCTCCTCTCACATGTTGAACCGATTTATCAATGGTGGCGATCATTTGGTCCAACCGCTGGCGTTTCTCCAGCAAAATACGGCGATGCATATTCAGGGCTTCTTCTCGATCGAACGATGGATTGTTTATGATCTCCTTGATATCTTTCAGAGAGAAATCGAGTTCTTTAAAAAATAAAATCTGCTGCAGCATTTCCAGATTGGCATCTGAATACAGTCGATATCCGGCAGAAGTCACTTCGTCCGGTGTTAACAGTCCGATCTCATCATAATGATGCAGTGTGCGCACACTGATCCCGACAAGTTCGGCCACTTCTTTTACTTTCATGGCCATGATGGAAACCTCCTTACACCACCGATTGTACAGCGTCACGTTACGTGAGAGTCAACAAGTAAAAATAAGATGCAGGCACGGAAACTGCATCTTGAGAATGACTGAGTGTGCTGCACGAACTATTTGGTGCAGCACACGGGCTGGCGGTGCAGGGAGCGCATGGCTACGCCTGCATCCCGCGCACCGCCGCAGCGAACTGCGCAGCCGCTGCGCGCACCTCGGCCGCGCCCGCGATGGCGGAGATGACGGCTACGCCGTCGGCTCCTGCCGCCATCACGGCGGCCGTGGTATCGGGCGTAATGCCGCCGATACCCACCACCGGAACTGCGATGCCTGCGGCGCGCAGTTCTGCAACCCCTGCGGGGCCCAGCACAGCGTGGGCATCCGCTTTGGACTGCGTCGGGTACATGGGCCCGACGCCAAGATAGTCGGCGCCCGCCTGCACCGCACGGCGGGCTTCCAGCGCGGAGTGGGCGGATACGCCAAGCATCCGCCCAACTCCAATGCGGGCGCGTACCAGCGCCGCGTCCGCATCGTCCTGGCCGACATGCATGCCGTCGGCCTGCACCGCCACAGCCAGCTCCACATCATCGTTCACGATGAACGGTATCTCGTGCTGGCTGCACACCTCGCGAAGCCGCATCGCAAGCGTGATGCGTGCTTCGCCAACCAGAGCGCCAGTTCCTTTTTCCCGGAACTGGAACAGCGTAATGCCGCCAGCGATGGCTTGGCGCAGCACTTCCACCGGGTCACGCGTCGTATTCACGCTGCCCATGACCAAATACACCTGCATCGCACGTCGTACCGCTTCTGCATCCAGAGGGCGCATTATTGTTCACCCCGCAGTCTGCGCTGATACGCAAAATGATTCGTCGGCCCATGTCCGGCCCCAATCCCCAGCTCATCTTCAATGGCTGCCTGAATGAATGCTCGCGCGGTGGTGACGGCAGCCAGCACAGTAGAGCCCTTCGCCAATTCGGCAGTAATGGCCGCAGAATACGTACATCCCGTTCCATGGGTATGTCTTGTCACCACCCGAACGTTCTCCAGATAGTGAAAAGACTGCCCATCATAAAGCACATCGACAATCATGCCACTTCCCTCATCATGACCACCTTTCACCAATGCATACGTGGAGCCCATCTGTACGAGCCGCCTTGCGGCTTCTTCACGCTGACTCAAATTCATAATAGACATTCCAGTAAGAAGCTCGGCTTCCGGAATGTTCGGTGTCGTGATCAGTGCATGAGGCAGCAGCTCTGTAATTAACGCCTGAATGGCCTCCTGCTGCAGCAGAGGGGCGCCGCCTTTGGCAACCATAACCGGATCGATGACCAGATTGGACCAGCCGTATTGCTGCCTTTTCTCGGCGACCAGTCGAATAATTTCGGCACTGTAGAGCATGCCCGTCTTCACGGCTGAAGGTTGAAAATCCTCCCCGGTCGAATCCAATTGTTGAGCGATACCTTCATATGAAATAGGGAAGACGCCCTGCACACCTGTTGTATTTTGGGCAGCAATAGCTGTAATCACAGTCATGCCGTATACACCGAGCTCCTGAAAGGCCTTCAGATCAGCTTGAATTCCGGCGCCGCCACCATTATCGGAACCAGCAATCGTCAAAGCCTGCGCAATACTCATTACGCACCTCCATCAAACTGGCGAACCTGTGCACGCTGTGCAAGAACGTCAGGTGTAACTTGGGCCAGTTGATTCAGCAATTCGATCTGGAAGCTGCCCGGTCCCAGGTCAGCGGTACGTTCCGCCGCAATCTCTGCTGCAACGCCATAGAAAGCGAGTGCCTCCACAACACTGCCCAGCAAGTCGTCTCCCGGTTTCGCAATGGCTGCAAAAGCACCAATTACCGAGCTGAGTAAGCAGCCTGCACCAGTTACTTGGGTAAGCAAGGCATGTCCATTACTCGTCAGGAACGTCGTTTGTCCATCCGTAATGACATCCTCGCGTCCGGTAATGACGACCACACAGCCGAGTTTTTGTGCTGCCCGTTCCGCTATTCCGATTCGATCTCCATCGCCTTGACCTGCATCCACACCTTTGATGCTCCAATGCTCATCGATGACATTGGCGACTTCCGCCACATTGCCCCGCAACACCGTGAGATGAAGCTCACGAACGAGCATCTGAACGGTTTCCGTACGATAGGCGGTCGCGCCAGCTCCAACCGGATCGAGCACAACAGGCACATTATTTGAATTAGCCGATTGCCCAGCCAGGCGGACTGCCTCAACTACCTTTTCGTCCAGAGTACCAATGTTCAGTACAACCGCTCCCGACATCTTGGCAACATCTGCGACTTCTTCATGCGCATAGGCCATAAAGGGAGATGCACCTAGTGCGAGCAAACCGTTTGCCGTAAACGGAGCAACGACAATATTTGTAATGTTATGAACTAGCGGATTTTGCGTACGAACACGTTCCAGATAAGACATATGAGTTCCTCCTTATAAATAAGCAAATTAATCAATAAAAGTGTCAGGGCAGGGTGGGCCTTATTTATGTTGTTATTCTGCAACGTTCTTGAATAGGGGGGCCATTAAATCATGGGAACTAAAAGCTATTCTCGGATAGCTACAAAGTGCATATAGAAAGCTTAATTAAAATTCCTATCCTCGATAAAGATTCCATTCGTACAGTGATTGAATTCTGCAGCTACTCATGTGGGCGTCATCCGATAATGAATGTACAACTTTCAAAATCTCTTGATCTCACCCGGCAGTCGAGTTTCCTACTCACCCTGCAAATTGATAAAAGCATCCTCAGCCTTTACGGAATCCGGAATCAGTTCACTTTGAACCAACCATGCCCGTACGTTTTCCCAAGAAGAGGCGTCCTGCCTGCCAAACGGCTTATCTTCTTCATTCATCAGTGGCAGTAAAATATTCAGACTTTTGGTTTCGATCTCCGGATCAAGTGGAGACGTTTCGTTCTCATGTGCGAGGAGAATGTTCAGCGCGTCCTCGGGATGCTCTGTTACATATTTCTGTCCTTCCTGCATCGCTTTGATGAAGCGGGTAAGCTGATCTTTCTTCGCTTCAATGCCCGCATCACTTGCAGTGAGGACCAGTTCATAATAATCAGGTACGCCGTAATCGACGGGATTGATCGCTTTCATGGCATGGCCTTCCTTTTCCAGAATCAATTGTTCATGGTTAATAAAACCACCCATAATGGCATCTGCCTGCCCGGAAGCCAGGGAAGGGATTAGGTCAAATCCTACATCGACCAGATTCATCTTGTCGGCATTACCGCCATCTTGGCTGATCATGGTACGCACCATCGCTTCATACAGAGGGATTGAGGAATAGCCGACCGTCAGCGTTTCAAGATCTTTTGGCAATTTCACTTTACCGTTGAGTTCGGTTAACAGATGCACAAGCGGATGCCGAACGACGGCTGCAATCGAACGTACAGGAATGTTTTCCCCACGCGCGAGCAAGATTTGCGGCTGATAGCTCAGCGCCAGATCGATTTTCCCGGCAGCAACAAGCTTGAGTGAGTCATTGGTATCGGCAGGCATCTGAATATCAACATCCAGACCTTGATCCGCGAAGTAACCTTTTTCCTGTGCAGCATAGATGAAGGAATGCACTGCATTCGGATACCAATCGAGCATGATGGACAGCTTGTCTTTGGATGCCGATGACCTCTCGGCCGCAGATGATTCTGTATCTTTTGCATTGGAAGCTGAATCTGTAGCAGGTGTGTTGGTACCCGTATTTCCGCATCCGCTGACGATCAGCAACAGAAACATGAGCAGAATGGGGAGCAGGGAGTAGATATGTTTTTTCTTCATAGCTTCAAATTCCTCATTTCCTTTTATCAGTTTAATCAATCATAAATTTTAAGTCTGTTTTGGTAGGTCTGCCTCCGGAACTGATCCAGCTTTTCTTTTACCTGCATGACGTGGTGTACTGAATCTTCTCTCCATCCATGCAATGAGTACAAACAGGGCGATACCGAGAAGGGATAACAGCACAATGGCGGCGAACATGGCATCCGTGTTCATATTGCTCGACATTCTGCGGCTGAAGTAACCGAGACCCTTGCTTCCACCGAGCCATTCCCCGATCGTTGCACCGACCACACAATACACCACAGACATTTTCAGTCCCGAAAAGAAGGAGGGAAGGGCAAGTGGAATCTGGAGTTTGCGAAAAATATCCCACTTGCTGGCCCCCATCGTCAGCAGCAGTTCACGCTGCTCCGGATCACCCTGGCGCAGGCCATCGTAGGTGCTCACCACAATCGGGAAAAATGCGATCAGGAACACCACCGCAACTTTACTCCACAAGGTGTAGCCAAACCACAGGATGAAGACGGGGGAGAGGGCAATCAGCGGGATCGTCTGACTGAGCACGATGAAGGGATATAACGCTTTTTCAATCGACCGATTCATATACATACCCGTTGCAAGTGCAATTCCGGCACCAATGGATAAGCCAAAACCAACGACAACCTCCATCAAGGTAGCGGGCAGATGTGTACCCAGCAGAAGGTGGCGATGCTCATACAGGGAACGGACAATCGCCGTCGGGGCTGGAATGATGAAGGAAGGCACCCATCCCATACGTACAATCCACTCCCAGAGAGCAAGCAGCAAGATCATGAGCAAAAGAAACAGACCATAACGGGCAAGCCAACCTCTTACGCTATACTTCGTGCTATCTCTCAAGTTACCGTCTTGCATGCAATTGTTCCTCCAGTTGTCGTCTCATCTGAACGAGAGCCGGTTCGTAGATCATGTCCGAATGTCTTGGACGTGGCAAAGGTACCGACAGATCCTGCAGCTGTTGACCTTGGCCCACCGGAGTTAACAGGATAATCCGATCACTGAGCAGCAGGGCTTCTTCAATGTCATGCGTGATGAACAACACGGTTTTGCCCAGGCCTTCCCATAGCTCCAGCAGCCAGCGATGCATATCCCGTTTGGTCAGGGCATCGAGTGCGCCGAATGGTTCATCTAGCAGCATCAGTTGGCCACCTGTCAGCAAAGTACGAAGCAGCGCGACACGCTGGCGCATGCCACCTGACAGCTCGTCCGGGTAAGCATGCGCGTGGCCGGATAAGCCAAATCTGTCGAGACCAGCCAGAATGTCCGCTCGAATTCGTACCTTATCCTGCCGACCTGGAGCAAGTTCAGCGGGGAGCATGCAATTCTCCATGACGGTTCGCCAGGGTAACAGGAGGTCCTTTTGCGGCATGTAGGCCACCTGTCCCAGTCGCTTTCCTTCTTGAACCCAAGGGATTTTAATGGTTCCGTGGGTTGGCTCAAGCAGGCCTGCCAGCAGCTTGAAGAGGGTGCTTTTACCGGAGCCGCTGGAACCCATGAGCGAGACGAATTCGCCTTTGGCTACACGCATCGACACATTGGAGAGCACGGGGGAATCCCTTTTTCCCGGGAAGGCGAAGCTCATGTTATGAATGGTTATGTCGTTATCCATCTCGATCCGTTCCCCTTTATTATTCAACTTCAAACCGCGGGATCTTTAATTACACCTTCTGATCTGCTCGCAGAACGCGAAAAAGACCCACCCATTTCCGGAGAAATGAGTGGGTCTGTAAGTTCAATTCATTAAATTTCATCATCAACATGAAAAAATCCGCTTACTGAGAGGCCGCTCCACTTCCCTCCGCTGGTATGATCCAGATCAGGTTCAAAGGGTCCGAATCGTTCGATTCGTCTCAGCCGCAAGGCTCCCCTAGTGTAATGATTAAGATATGCAGTTGTGTGTTCAGCATATATCACATGCAAGTGGAATGTAAAGAGGGCGGCTTAAAAGAAGTGTGCGTAATGTGAGTTAGGAAAGTAACCTATTCTAATCGTTTGAATGTAACAGTGAATCAAGCTCAACGATCAGACGGGCAATCTGCTCAGGTGTTCCAATCGTAATCCGAAGCCAGGTAGGCATACCGAATTCGGCACCGCCGCGGACAGAGATGCCTCTGTTCAACAATTCTTTGGTAATCGGGCCACTATCCTGCAACAGATCAACCATGATGAAATTGGTTTCGGAAGGGATGTAGGGTAAGTTCCACTGATCAAAGGACTGCATTAACGTTTCCCTTCCTTGACGATTGTAGTGCAGGCAGTGAGAAACAAATTCATGATCATCCAGGCTGGCCAAAGCAGCGGCTTGGGATGTGGCGGTCAGACTGATGGGCAGCTTGACCCGGTTAATGCCTTCAATGATACTTTCATTCCCGATGCCATATCCAATTCGCAGGCCGGCAAGTCCATATATTTTGGAGAAGGTCCGCAAAATAATCAGATTATTATACTGCTCCAGCAGCTTAACCGTATCAGGATAATCTTCACTTTCCACGAATTCATAATACGCTTCGTCCAGGACAACCACGACATGGGAGGGAACATGTTTGAGTAAACCAAGTAAGGCATCTGCCGTGAAAATGGTTCCGGTTGGATTATTCGGATTGCACAGCCAGATGATTCGGGTAGAAGCATTGATCCGTTGCCGGAATTGCTCCAGGTCCAGTGAATGGTTGACCAAAGGAACTTCATGGATGACCCCGCCTGCCAGCAGCGTAGCGCCTTTATACCAGTTAAAGGAGGGCACCGGAATGAGTGATTCCTCGCCGGGATTAAGGTAGGCTTGGGCGGTAAGGGTAAGGAGCTCGAATGAACCACTGCCAAATACCAGTTGGGAGGTACGCACACTCAGTCGCTCCGCAAGTTTGTCACGCAATAGTTGGCTGGAACCGTCGGGGTATTGAGCCAGAAGATCGGAGCCGAGCGATCTGACCGCTTCCGCAGCCAGGGGAGAAGAACCAAACGGATTCTCGTTCGCTGCAAGGCGATCCACACTTTCCAGTCCCAACTCCCGCCGGATCTGTTCCATGGATTTGGCAGGCGTATAAGCCGGAATTTGAGTTAACAGGTCTTTGACAGGTGGAGAGGGAACGGGTGAAAGGGATTGCATAATCATGCCTTCTTTCCAGTGGAATTAGATCGAGAATGATATCTGTTTCTGGGCAATCTGCTGTGGTGTCTCTTGTGGAGGAGTCAACAAGCGATTCAGAATCAGGTTTTCAAAATGAGCAAAGCCGCTGTCCCGAACACGTGGCCGCTCCAGCGTAATTCGGGTATCCATCGTTATATGACCATCCTCGATTAACAGCACCCTGTCTGCCAGCGCAACCGCCTCACTGACATCATGCGTGACCAGAATGACGGTCAGATTTTCTTCTACCCACAAGCGTTCGATTAATTGCTGCATCTCAATTCGGGTTAATGCATCCAATGCACCCAGCGGTTCATCCAACAGCAGTAAGCGCGGATGACTAGCGAGTGCCCGTGCCAAGGCGACACGTTGTTTTTGTCCGCCAGATAGTACCCCCGGCCAGTCACCTTCACGCTCTCCGAGTCCCACATTGCGAAGCGACTGGCGTGCATCTTCCTTGTTCTTGTCGGGGATGCCGAGCCGTACATTGTCGAGCACGGATTTCCAAGGCAGCAGCCGGGCTTCCTGAAACAGAAACCGTGTCTCGGGTGCCGTACTGCCAAGCTTTCTGTTGCCCAGCATAACGCTCCCGGAAGAGGGGGCTTCCAGACCGGCGATCAGACGCAGCAACGTGCTTTTGCCACAGCCGCTTCGTCCAACGATGGCTACAAATTCCCCTTGTCTTACATTGACGTTGATGTCGGACAGAATCGTCCGCTGATCATACGATTTCTGAACCCCATCTACTTGAAGAAAAGGACTGATCTGACTTGTGCTCATAGATGAATCACGCTCCTTTGGCTTTACTTGCGGGATAGGGCCGGGTTCCAGCGCAGCCAGCGCCGTTCCAGCCATTTGGCGATGGTATCGGACAACTTGCCCAGCAGAGCATATAGCAGAATGCTTAAGACGATGACGTCCATCTGCATGAATTCCCGCGCGTTCATTGCCATGTAACCAATCCCCGCATCCGCCGCAACCGTCTCGGCTACGATGAGGGTCAGCCACATAATGCCAAGTGCATATCGAATGCCCACCAGAATGGAAGGCAGTGCACCAGGCAGGATAATGTCCTTATAAAGGGACCAACGGCTGAGTCCATATACTTTGCCCATTTCAATCAGACCGGGATCAACCGATCGTATGCCGTGGAACGTATTCAGATATACCGGAAAGAATACACCCAGGGAAACGAGAAATAATTTGGCTTCTTCACCGATCCCGAACCACACAATAACGAGGGGGATCAAGGACAGATGCGGAATGTTGCGGATCATCTGCACCGAGGAGTCAGCGATCTTTTCCGCAAGGGAGGAGATGCCGTTCAGCACACCCAGAAGGAAACCGAGACCCCCACCAATGAGGAATCCTCCCAAAGCTCGCTTGGCGCTAATACTGATATTGTTCAGTAGTTCACCGTTACGAAGCAGACGAATGAAGGCCTCCAGTACCTGAGCGGGACGGGGCAAAATATTGGCTGCAACAACTCCGTAAGCAGTCAGCCATTGCCACAGAGCCAGAATGAGTAGTGGTACAACAAAAGGAATAAATCGGTTAAACCATGCCCGGTTAAAGGTGTTGGACCGCACGTTATGCCTACCTCCTTGCTTCCTTCGTTATTGGCTACCTGGAGCTGGAAGTTGATCTTGAAGAGCATCACTCCAGAATGTGCTCACATCGACTGCCTTGTCAAAAATTCCCGCTTGCTGAAACGTATCCGCTACGTCCTGTTCGGACTTGATGGCCTCGTCAGAAATGGCAACAATACGTGATGGCCGTTGGGCTTCTCCATCCGTGTAGGTTTTAAGGGCTTGTTCCACCGGCTGGTGGGTGTTGTCTGCTGTAATTTGAGCCCATGCATCCTTATTGGCACGAGCCCAGTCATTGAATTTGTTGATTCGCTCCAGATAATCGGCAAGAGCCTTTTTCTGTTCCTCATTGGCAATAGCCTGATCGGAGGCGGCTACTAGGAAGCTGCCTGACAGGATATCTTTGGCGCTGGCGAGCGTTGTTGCTTCATTCTGATGTGCGGAGATGATGGCGTTACCGTAACTGGCGAGGGCATCCACTTTCCCGCTAATCAGGGCGCTGAGTCCATCGGCTGTTGTAAGTTCGACCGGACTGATGTCATCCCAGGTTAATCCGGCTTCTTCCAGCATTTTGAGCAGGAAATAGTGGGCCGTTGTATTTTTTACGAAAGCAACTTTCTTGCCTTTCAGGTCAGCAACCGATTTGATCGATGAACCTTTGGGAATAACGACCTCTTGGTTTAAGGTACTGCCTTGTTGTACCGCAATAATTTTGAAGCTTCCACCATTGGCAGCCTGAGATGCAAAAATGGGCGGAATTTCACTGGTTACACCAAAGTCCAGTTGGTTTGCAGCCATCGCTTCAAGGATCAGGTTACCTCCCTGAAATACGTTATAAGTGACTTTATAGGGGGTGTCATCGAGTCCGGCGGCTTTTAGCCCCAATTCAAGATTGCCCCATCCGGTCTGACCAACACGAATAGTAACATCTTTATTAGAAGCAGCTGATGCCGCTGTCGGTGTTGTACCTGTACCCGCGGCCTGATTGTCAGTTCCGGCAGAGCAGCCGGAGATCAGCATCAACAGAAGAGCGCTCAGAAAGGCAGTTAAGGGAAGCTTGTAATGGCGGTTTGAACGGATCATAGGGAGGAAACCTCCTTGGTGTATGTACTGCTTTCACTGGGCTGACTGGATTCAATAAATGCCTGGCCGATACGGTCTGCCTGAAGAATGGCTTCAGTTACCTGTGCTGTGTTAACTCCGAAGGAGAGGTGTGCCGCACTGCCTTCCCGCAGCTGTAGTCCTGCTGCAATGCGTGCAGCAGCTTCCTGAGGCTGTTGTTGTATGCCAAGCTCGGCAAGAGTGATAGGCAGATTCAGCTTATGTAACAGAGTGATCAGCTCATGAAGCTCATCCCCTGCTTTGCCTTCAAGAATCCACTGGGCGAACAGTCCAAAGGCTACCTTTTCTCCGTGTAGTGAAGCGTGTGTTTCGGGTAATTTGGTGAGGCTATCATGTAGCCCATGAGCAATCGCGGCATGAAGTGATCCATCGCTAATACTGCCGACAAGGCCGGCGAGCACAATAATGGCATCGGCAACATCACGGAATTGAGGTGAACTACCGGTTGTATCGTTGGATTCATAGACATCGATGGCGTGCGCTTCAAGAATATCGAGTGCAAGCTTGGCAGTGCTGACACTGTTTCGGAGAGTGAGGCTGGTGGCGTTGCCACTTAGATTAACGGCGAACTCATGCCATTTTACGAGCGTGTCACCGATCCCAGCGGCCAAATACCGCCTTGGTGCACTCGCCAGAATATGAGGGTCAGCCAGAACGAGATCAGGCGAACGACGCAGGGGACGATATCCTGCAGATTGGCCCTGTTCATCATAGAGCACAGTTAAAGCAGACCAGGCAGCGCAGGTTGCGGCAATTGTTGGGACCGTTACAATGGGCAATTGGGCTTGCTCGGCCACCGCTTTGGACAGATCGAGCACTTTACCACCACCGACGCCAATAATCAGATCAACATCCAGATCGAAAGCTTGCTGTGTGAAATTATCAATCTGGCCTGTTGTAACCTCGCCGTGGAACAACTGTACATGGAACTTAATCTGATGCTCCTCCAATGAAGGAAGAAGGTAAGGCTGTACAGCTTTTAATGCAGACTCACCGGCGATGATGAGAACATGCTGCCCAAGCTGTGCAATCCGCGAACCACTTTGCTCAAGAATGTTAGCCTCGTGTACATATACTGCGGGTGCCTTAACAGTAATCATGAATACACTCCCCTTATAACTTATTATTCTTACGTTTTAACTTGGTTTTAAATTGTTTAGATTCTAGCATCGCGTCTCGGCAACTACAATGACCTGGACAATCAATACATCCTATACTTCGATTGAAAGAATCTATAGGTGAACGTTAATTAATGAATTCGATGAGAAAAAGGGAATTAACATCCTGGTCGATTTACCTAGGCTCCCGAACCCGATATAATAGTAGTGGCACATATGGGCCGGATCACAAATGAGGGTGGGACTGTTCTCCCTCTAAGCAGAATGGGGACCCCGAGTTGAAAACGTTCAAGAAAGTATATATTGAGATCACAAGTATATGTAATCTGGCATGCACCTTCTGTCCACAGACCAAACGTGCCAAAAATTTCATTGACCCTGAAGTCTTCAACAATATATTGGATCAGATCAAACCCCATACCAAACATATTTATTTACATGTTAAAGGTGAGCCGTTGCTTCATCCCAAAATTGATCTACTGCTGGATTCAGCGCATGAAAAGGGATTCAAGGTTAACATTACGACCAACGGTACGCTGCTGCCCAAAACCCAGCACAAACTGCTCGGCAAACCGGCGCTGCGTCAGATGAACTTCTCCCTGCACAGCTTTGATGGTCATGAAGGTTCTACAGACCGTGAGGGCTATCTGGGTAATGTGTTGTCATTTGTCCGGGAAGCCGTGAAGCACAATGTCATTATTTCATTCCGACTCTGGAATCTGACACAGGATAACTTCACGAATGCGCAGATGAACCGAAACCGGGAGACGCTGGAAGTTCTTGAACGGGAGTTCAATCTGGATTTCCGTATTGAGGAGAAGGTGGTGCCGGGGAGCGGTGTCAAAATTGCCCCGAATGTGTATCTGAATCAGGATCATGAATTCCAGTGGCCGAGTCTGGATGCACCCGAGGATGATGGTAAAGGCTTCTGTCATGCACTTCGTAGTCAGGCAGCTGTGCTTGTCGATGGAACGGTGGTTCCATGCTGTCTCGATGGTGAGGGGGTCATAAACTTGGGCAACGTTCACGAAAAATCGTTCTCTGAGATTGTGGATGGTGAACGAGCCAACAATCTGTTCTATGGTTTCTCCAAACGGGAAGCCGTGGAGGAATTATGTCGGAAGTGCGGATATCGTCAGCGGTTCGGAGCCTGAAGCGTAAATTAATAAATAAAATGAGATTCAAATTAATAGAGATCACGTCGTCTGGAAACAGATGAAGTGGTCTTTCGTTTTTTGCTAGAAGATAAAGGAGCATATAAACATAGATTACAAGTTGTAAAAGAAGCATACCCGAAGTTGAGATCGGCATATTACACAATGGAGTACGATGCAAAAAATGCCGAGAACACAGGCATACTGCTGTCGTTTCTATATCTAAGCTAATGATTATTATCGTAACATCCCTTTTTTGGTAGGATCAGGGTAGGTTCCGAACCAGAGGTGCACCTCAGATCGGTTCCTTGAGGACAAGCTCATGCTTGTACGCCAATTCATCAGAATAAGGGAGGATTTAAGTTATGAAAAAAATGTTGACGTTATTGCTGTCTGCGGGTCTGGTCGCTTCATTATTCAGTGCAATTCCAGCTTTTGCCGCACCTACTGTTGTAAACTCAACGATTATTGTACCCAAGGGTGAAACGTTTGACGGCAAAGGCCAAACGTATGTAGCCAACCCTTCCACACTGGGAGATGGATCTCAAGCGGAAGACCAGAAGCCGGTGTTTCGGTTGGAGGCAGGCGCCACGCTCAAAAATGTAAATATCGGTTCACCCGCAGCGGACGGTGTTCATTGTTACGGTAACTGCACAATTTCAAATGTGGTGTGGGAGGATGTCGGCGAAGATGCGCTAACGCTGAAGTCAGCGGGAACGGTCAACATTACTGGCGGGGCAGCTTACAAGGCCTATGATAAAGTATTTCAAATCAATGCAGCCGGAACGATTAACATTAAAAATTTCCGTGCAGACGATATTGGCAAGCTGGTGCGTCAAAATGGTGGAACCACCTTCACGGTGAATATGACGCTGGACAACTCAAATATTTCCAACGTCAAGGATTCGATTATGCGTACGGACAGCAGTACATCACAAGGGAAAATTACAAATACCCGTTATTCTAAAGTCCCGACCTTGTTTAAAGGCTTTGCATCGGGCAAAACAAGTCAATCCGGGAATACACAATATTAAAACAGAGCATACCTGTTCGCAATAATTTTCCTCTAAACGATATGAAGCATAACAATTAAAGGGGATGTCCCATGAGTCATGAATATGACGGGGGCATCCCTGGTTCGCGTTATTTTGATCTAATGAACCTGGCACACGGTATTCGCTGTCATTTGCACCGTTCTGAGATGTAACGAATTACAGAGTCGTTATTTCTTGAAGCAGAGGTATATGGCGCACAAATGAAACATATAGTTAATCACTCTTTCTTCTAGGTTATACTGATTTTTTCTTATCGGGATTGTCACAAATACCCATGTGTTGTACAGTAGAAGCAATGAAATAAGTGAACCGGGAGCTCAATGAAGTTGGGCTGAGAGAGCGGCCTTGTGCCGCTGACCGTATATCTGATCTGGGTAATGCCAGCGTAGAGAACATGAATTTGCGATGTGCAATGGTAAGCGATAGGGGATAGAACATAAATGTCAGCGTTTCTTGGGTGCAGCGGGATTTTCTGATGTGACGGGAATGGTGTCGTTTGTTTTCTTCTTTCTCTATATCTGCCTAATGCGCAGCATCGTGAGAATTGTAAACTGTGCGTATGGCCTGCCTGGAAACCGGGGAGGCTTTTTTTATTTGTTTTATGAATCTAGGCAAACAGAGGAAGGAAGTAGAGAACATGTCAACAGCAGTAGGCAGCAACAGATTGAAGTTAACCGATATTTTGGTAACGATTGTGATCGCAGTGGTATTCGGGGTGATCTACAAAATATGGGGACCTACATATGATCTGATGAAGCCATTCGGCGTTCATGCGGAACAGATGATTTACGGCATGTGGTTCATGGCGGGAACCTTTGCCTTTGTAATTATTCGTAAGCCGGGTGTAGCCATTCTGGCTGAAGTTGCGGCATCCACGGTGAGTGCTTTTCTCGGAAGTGAGTGGGGCATGTCGACACTGGTGTATGGGCTGCTGCAAGGGCTGGGTGCAGAGATTTTCTTCGCCGCATTTCTGTATCGGAAAAGCAATCTGTTCGTCACCTGCCTTGCGGCTATTGGTGCAGCAGCGGCTTCGCTTGTACTCGATTATCAGTATGGGTACATTGATTCCCTCTCGGCTTGGAACTATACACTGTTTATCGGATTCCGCTTCATTGGAAGTATTCTGATTGCGGGTGTATTCACCTATTATCTCGCCAAAGCGCTGGAGCTTACAGGTGTAACACGATCCCTTAGACCGGTGTCGAAGCAGGATTATGAGGCGCTGGACTAGATGAATGAAGTGGAGAATGTGCAAGCGGTAGGTGTTACGACTCTAAGATGTAAGTTCCCGGGAGAGAAGGCCTTGGTGTTCCAAGGCTTGTCTCTCTCTGTGTGTCAAGGGGAGAAAGTGTTGTTGCTTGGACCAAGCGGCTCTGGCAAATCAACCTTGTTGCAAATTCTGAGTGGTCTGATTCCGCGATCTGTGGAGATTCCGATGAAATGTGATGACATTCAGGTGCCTGAGCAGCCCGGTATTGTTTTTCAAGATCCGGATACCCAGTTCTGTATGTCATATACGGATGAAGAGATTGCTTTTGTATTGGAAAACCGGAATATTCCACGCGAGCAGATGCCTGCTCTTATCCATCAATACCTGGAACAGGTCGGGCTATGCTTCGAACATAATCGAACACTCATTCAATCCATGTCTCAGGGCATGAAGCAGCGTCTTGCGATGGCTTCAATTCTGGCGATGGAGCCAGACGTACTCTTTTTGGATGAACCAACGGCACTGCTGGATGATGAAGGAACCTCTCAGGTGTGGGAAACGGTGAAACAGATTGCACAGGACAAAACACTCATGATCGTGGAACATAAAATTAATGAAATTGTCGAGTGGGTAGACCGAATCATCGTATTGTCGCCTGAAGGAAAGATTGTGGCAGATGGCCCGGCGAATCAGGTATTTACAGATGAGCGGAATATGCTCAGGGAATACGGAATCTGGTATCCAGGGGTTTGGGAAGAGCGAGGGCAGACGAAAGCACAGACGTTGGTCACAGGAGAGTTTATTCGTTATGGGGCAACAGAAACTGAAAGTATGGATAACAAGGAGGAGCGAGCTTCTGCGCAGCCCCAACCAGCCCTGGAAATGCAGCAATTCACCGGATGGCGCGGAAAAACACCTTTCATTCAGGTGGAACAGGCCAAGGTATGGCACGGAGATTGGGTGGGGATTGTCGGGGCTAACGGGGCAGGTAAAAGTTCATTATTGCTGTCCATGATGAATATCCTGAAAACGACAGGTCATTATGTTGTGGAAGGACAATCGGCCGGAAAAACCGAGCAGCTTGCAGATCGCATTGCCTTTGTATTCCAGAATCCTGAATTTCAATTCGTGACCAATACGGTTCGGGATGAAGTGGGATTCTCCTTGCTGAGCGGCAAGCTAACTGCCGAAGAAAGAGGTATCCGTACCGATCATATGCTGGAGCAATTCGGACTGAGTGAGCTGTCCGGTAGGCATCCATACCAATTGTCGATGGGACAGAAACGACGGCTGAGTGTAGCATCAGCTCTGGTACGGGAACAGCGTATTTTGTTACTGGATGAGCCTACCTTTGGACAGGATGCGCGGAATACCTTTGCCATGTTATCACAGCTGGAGCGGTTGCGGCGTGAAGGGACAGCCATCGTGATGGTTACACATGACCGTGAAATCGTGAAGCGTTATTGCACCCGGATCTGGACGGTGCATGAGGGGAGGTTAACGGATGCAGCTCTCGTTTCCTCATCGTGAGACTTGGCTTCACGCGGTGAATCCGGGGTTGAAAATGATTTTCCTGACATTGCTGTTTGTCTTCGTCATCCTTGTTCACAACCTGAATGTAATGGCGAATGTGGCAGTTGTGATGCTGTTATTGCTGGGCTGGACGGGTCACCCATGGCCCAGATTATTGCTGTATGCGTCTCCGTTCATTTTGGTATTTATATCAACTTCCACAGGTATGATCATGTTTGGTAAAGGGGAGACCACCTGGTTTCAGTGGGGATTGATTCATATTACCGAAGAGAGCTTCTACCGCGGGTTGCACCTGGGATTTCGTTCCCTAAGTATGGCGGCAGCTGGATTGTTGTTTGGCCTGACGACCAAGCCTGTGCGTCTCTTTTATTCCCTCATGCAGCAGTGGAGGCTCCCACCCAAGTATGCTTATAGTTTCCTGGCGGCGATGCGCATGATTCCGATTTTGCTGGATGAATTTCAGACGCTGCGGTATGCCATCCGCATTCGGGGAACGAGGCAGCGCGGCTCCCGATGGTATGTATACGGCACACTGAAACGATATGCTATTCCACTACTTGCACAGAGTATTCGCCGTGCGCAGCGTATGGCGGTGGTGATGGAAGCAAAAGGATTCAAGGAAGGCGGGAGCCGGACCTATTACGTTCAGATCGGGTATTCCAGAGCGGATGTATGGTTCATGGGGTATTTTATCATCATGTTAACGGCTGCTTATATATTGGGAACCACAATCCCATATCATTCAACGCTTGTGGATGTAAGATAAGGTGAGACCTGTAATTATTTCATAACTTGTAAATATATTTGGGAGTAACAGTAACTTTTCCTTGTTCAAACCGTCTTTATTGGAAATAACTTCAAATGATTGGAGTGGACTGACGTGAAGACCGGGCGTAAAAGGCAAGGGACGGGCTACCCGTGGAATATAATTGCTGGTATCGTAGTTGTGCTGGTCACGGGGGGACTGTTGCTGACTAACCATGTCAGGGCGGTTGAAGGACAAGGTTCCGTCGCAGTTATGCAAATGCAATCGGTGAAGCTTAATTATAAAAAGGGGGATAAGGTGACGGTAGCTGAAGGTGTGCCTATTTACAGCGGTGTGGTCGAGAGCAGTGTTTCTCCTGATCGGATGGTCATAAACGGGTATAGCTCCGCCCAAGGAAGCTTGAAAATCGACGCTGTTCGCGGGGAATGGGTCAAACTAAAAGGTAGCGATTACACTGAATTCTGGATACCTGGCTGGTATACCTCCAAAGAAAGCCGCAGCCTGACGAAATCCATTCTACAAACGTTCAAGCTTCAATCGGGCAGCAAGCTGTACCTGTTTCCCGGAAGTCAGGCAACATGGTCTTCAGGGGCATTCCTGAAAGAGCAGGCGTTCATTGTTGCAGCGACGAAGGACTGGTATGGCGTGTCCATTGCCCCGCGCGTCTGGAGTAAGGAATCGTCCACTTATCGTCCTGCATTGCTTTGGGTTAAGGCACAGGATGTAGCACAGCATACCAAGGTTGCGGATGGCTGGTTCAGTAGACCATTGGGGATGCCCACGTCCACTATACGTCATTTGACAGATATTGTGCTGAATTCAAAAACGACCTCGAAACAGGTGGCGCAGTGGCTCGGCGAACCGGATTGGCAAGAGCATTCCGGCAATTTAAACGATACGGGTTATGCTATGAGTATAGGGAAGACCTGGCGGTACGAGCGAGCAGATGCTCATTTTCTCGTGACATTTAACAAGAACGGCAGGCTGGTTCGAACACGCTGGAATATACCCCAGGACGATCGAAACGGTGTATTGTCTAATTGGGAATTTGGTGGTTCAGATGAATATCAGTTCACGACTAAAATCTATGGCACAATGCTGCCTGCCACCTTACCCTGGAAATCGGTATGGACCAATCAGGGGGAGATTAACTACACTTTTTTACAAGCAGCAACGGATGATGTGCTCCTGATAAAAGGGGATGACGGTGGATTTAGCGGGGGGTACTATGAAGGTTCCATATATGCTCTTGACCGACATTCCGGCCAGAAATTATGGGCGATCAATGGTGGGTTTGGAAGACAGCAGGCAGAGGTGGATGTGGGACGCCAATACGTTACCATCTACACCGATTATGACCCTGGCAAGAAAAAATACGTGGATCGTATACGCCATCTGGGCTTGAAGAACGGAAAGGTCGAGTGGGAGTATACCCCCAAGCAAAATTTCGATTGAATGGGATTACGGCAGCGAAGAATGTCGTTATTGTGGACAGCGCGGTTGTTGAAGGCTCCAGCAATAGCTGGTTAACGGTGCTGGATAGTACAAACGGAAAAACATTATGGAAGCGAAAACTGACGACCGGTTATGAATTATTGAATAAGAGCGCCGAAGATCCTTATGTCATGTATTGGGAAAAGGATAAACTGATTGCAGCTGATCCGCGATCAGGCCGCACCGTGTGGAGCATTGCAGCAGGGAAATCGACGATAGAGCATCCCGAACGGAATCCTTATTTTGACGGAATTGCTCGTATCGATCCGTTTGTGCCCTCACAGCCAGAACGCTGGATGCTGCTAGATGACCAGTGGGTGCTGGTTGATCTGAACAACGGACAGAAGCTTGCACAATTTCCGGCCCGGGTTGGACAGCAAATTGAGGTGCTGAATGACGGCATGGTGCTCATTCGAGAGAACAACAACGGGGAAATGTATGGTGAATACGAGGATTACATAACCACCTTGTATGATCCCATGACCGAAAAAAAATGGTGGACGCAGAATAACAAGATCGAACGAGGGTTTGTGGAGGACGATCAATTATATGTAATCAAAAATGGGTACCCATCAGCCCTTGCATATGATTCAGGAGAGACTCGTTGGTCCGCACAAAACACGATTGCTGCCTTTCAATACCCTACCAATCAGGGGAGTTACGTGGTGATTGATGATCAGCTTTTGCTGCCGATGGGTGATGATCTTCTGGTGATGAACAAACAGGACGGTACTTTGCTTGGTCGTGTGCATGACGTTGTGATGGGAAACCCGGAGCATCGTGATCGGGATGCGAAGAACGGAACCATGAATCGACTTGGAAATGAAGTCTATATTGGTTCGTCCAACGGACGGTTCAGCTTATATAATGCAGGTAGTTTAAAAACAGATATCTCACGTTAAAGCTTGTCTCATGTGGGATGATGATTTATTATAAATAAACAGGATTGCTCGCGCTCCGGTTATCGGCTGTGCGGGCTTTCTTCATGTGTTCTTGAAGGACCATGTACGATTAATCGCAGGAGGAATCTCCCATGATTTCATTATACCGGGTAAGCAAGCGTTATAACGAGCGTGGGTCCCGTGAAGATCAGGGATTCGAAGCGTTAAGCTCGGTTTCCCTGGAAGTAGGCCAGGGAGAGATTCACGGTATTATTGGCTCCAGTGGTGCAGGGAAGTCCACACTTCTGCGTATGCTCAATGGATTGGAGAAGCCGGATGACGGTGAAGTCATTGTGAATGGGCAGCATCTGACCCGGATGAGTGAGAATAGTTTGCGCCAGGCACGCAGGTCCATTGGCATGATTTTTCAGCATTTCAATCTGGTCAGCAATCGGACCGTAAGTGGCAATGTCTGCATGCCTCTGGAACTTGCGGGTGTCTCCCGGACCGAACGGGTTGCACGAGGACTTGAGGTGTTGAGATTTGTCGGACTTGAAGATAAGGCCAACCAGTATCCTGCACAGTTAAGCGGAGGGCAAAAGCAGCGAGTTGCCATCGCCAGAGCACTTGCCAGCCGCCCGGATGTGCTGCTCTGTGATGAACCAACATCTTCGCTTGATCCGCAGACCACGAGTGGAATTCTGGATGTGCTGCGTCATGTCAATGAAACGCTGGGGGTAACTATTGTACTCGTTACACATGAGATGGAGGTTGCCCGAAAGCTCTGCGACCGGATATCGGTGATGAAAGAGGGACGGATCATCAAAACGCTGTCGGAAGCGGAAGTACGCAGCATACCGGCACCGAAGCCTGATCTTCTAACATCCTTGTTGATGGGCGAAGATGTATCCATGAGCGGACGAAATACCTCTCTTCATGGCGGTCAGGAGGACCATAACGATGATACCTGAGTCCGTTGTGAAATATCAGCATGAAATTTGGCAGGCCATCGGAGAGACGTTTGTCATGGTGGGAATCTCTATCACCGCAGCCGTGTTAATCGGGTTGCCTCTGGGTACACTGTTGTATCTGTTCAGAAGAGGGCAACGTTATCAGAATCGACCTCTGTTCACGATTCTGGGAAGTCTGGTCAACATCATTCGTTCATTCCCGTTTCTGCTGCTAGTCGTATTTATGATTCCGTTCACACGTCTGATTGTTGGAACATCCATCGGGACGCTCGCGGCAACCGTGCCGCTCTCGGTCATAGCCATTGCTTATTACGCCAGACTGGTAGAACAGGCATTGCTTGATGTCCCGAAAGGTGTCGTTGAAGCTGCTTCTTCGATGGGTGCATCGACCCTACAGCTTGTGGTGAAATTCCTGTACGTGGAGGCTCGCTCAAGTCTTGTACTCGGCTTAACAACGGCAACCATCAGCTTTATCTCTTACTCTACGGTCATGGGTATTGTCGGTGGTGGCGGGGTTGGTGATTTTGCGATTCGTTACGGTTATCAGCGATTCGAGACGGAGATTATGGTATTTACGATTATCATTATGATTATCCTGGTACAGATGATCCAATTTACTGGCAGCAGACTGTCCCGCTGGCTCGATCGCCGATCCTGAAGAAGGACAGGTATTGCAGAGAAATTTGAATTACAGCATGAACAATACAGATTATATGATGAAGGGGTTTATATCAGATGAAAGCAAAACTAATGCTCATGCTGCTGGCAGTGATGCTCGTAGCAGCCGGATGCGGCAAAAAAGAAGAAACACCTGCGGCGGAAGGTACTAAGGAAGGTGCTCAAGCCGGACAAGAAGTGACGTTGAAAGTAGCTACTTTGATTCCGCCAATGACGGATGTGCTGGATATTGTGAAGCCATTGCTGAAAGAAGATGGCGTTAATCTGGAAGTCGTTGTACTTTCCGATAACGTTCAACCGAATACTGCACTCGCGAACAAAGAAGTAGACGCAAACTTCTTCCAGCACGTACCTTACATGAATCAGTACAATGAAGCAAATAACGCTAACTTGGTGGCTGTTCAACCGATCTACAATGCCATCTACGGAGCATATTCCAAGAAGTATAAATCCATTGAAGAATTGCCTGAAGGTGCAACGGTAGCGATTGCCAACGATCCGTCCAACATTGGACGCTCGCTGGTGATGATGGAACAGAACGGCCTGATTAAGCTGAAAGAAGGCGTCGGTTTTAATGCAACGCAAGCAGACATCACGGAAAACACGAAAAACTTCAAGTTCGAGGAAGTGGACCTGTTGATGCTGGCCCGCATGTTGGATGATGCCGATCTGGTTGCCATGACGCCAGCTTATGCGAGTCCGCTGGGTCTTACACCGAAGAAGGATGCGCTGTTCACTGAGAAGGACGATTCTCATTTTGCTATTACCTTGGTTGCCCGTGAAGATAACAAGGATTCGGAAGCCATTCAGAAGCTGGCGAAGCGTATGGCGGGTCCAGAAGTGAAAGCTTTCTTTGAAGAGAAGTATGCAGATATTGCAATCCCGGCTTTTAAATAACATCGGTTAATCTGCAACTGAAATGATGGTACAGATAGGTTCAAAACAAACATGAAGACCCAGGGCTGATCGCCTGGGTCTTTTTTGTTCATTTGTATTCCGGCATAAATGAGAAAAAGTAACATCAGCTTTTGTCTGAGTCGTGTTCTACCTTGGGCTCCATGAGGCGGATCAATTTCCGCTCTGTAGCCGTGTCTGTTGCAGGCGTGTAGATGCTGCACCGCAAATCGGCATTTCCCTGAACCTGGAGTGAGGTAAGATCAAAAAGCATTTTACCAGCTCTGGAATGTCTAAATTCAATCAAAACGTCCGGGGCGCTGCTAACACTGCTTTGTTTCCAAAGGGGTTGAAAATCAGGATATCTGTCCATCATGTCATCCAAAAACAAGTTGTACCATTCGTCATCTACATATTGACCATAATAAGCACGGAAAATAGCCAGGAATCCGCTGACAAAATCCTCCCAGTTGACGGCCAGTCTTCGAAATTCTTTTCGTTCAAACAACAAGCTGATCATGTTCCGCTGTTCAGCCGGAATCTGTTCAAAGTCCATAAACACATGCCGCGCTGCGTCATTCCAGCCCACAATGTGGCAGCGTCGGTCTGAGATGATTGTGGGACAATTGCGAAGTTCCTGCAATATTTTTTGTAAAGAGGGATGTATTTGGAGTGGCTTCTCATCCAGGATATGAAGTTCCGAATGGTAATCCAGACCAAGGGAAAACAAATACTTCCGTTCATCCGCTGTCAGCTTGAGAGCTGAGGCGATGTTATCCAATACGGAATGAGATACCTGAATATCTCGGCCCTGTTCAAGCCAGGTGTACCACGTTGTGCTCACACCTGCCAATTGGGATACTTCTTCTCTTCTTAATCCAGGCGTTCTTCGCCGGGAGCCCGCGGGTAATCCGACGGATTCTGGCGAGATTTTGGAGCGCTGGTTTTTCAGAAAAGCGGACAGTGCCTGCAGCCTGACATCATGGTTCATTCCATCACCTTCGTTCCTTCGTTTATCATGGTAGTCATTATACTATTATAATTGACAACTTGTAATAGGATAATACGAATGGCAATATAAGTGCATAACTTAACTAAACAAGTATGGAAAGAGCACTAAAGGAGGATGCATTATGGAGCGTGTTGTTATTACAGGAATGGGGATTATCTCTCCTTTGGGGAATGATGTGCAACCATTTTGGAATGGATTGGTGGAAGGCAAATCTGGAATTTCACCGATTGAAGCGTTTGATACAACGGCCTATAAAACGAAGATAGCAGGGGCAGTCCGTGATTTTGACGGAGAAGAACGGTTTGGACGGAAGGAAGCACGGCGTATGGACCGGTTCGTGCAATTTGCTATTGCTGCAGCAGATCAGGCTTTATCTGACTCCGGTCTCGAGATGGAGCATGTGGACAGGGAGCGAGTAGGCGTGTATATCGGTTCTGGCATTGGCGGAATCCAGACCCTGATGGAGCAAGGTAAACTCCTGTCTGAACGTGGGCCTGCAAGAGTCAGTCCAACACTGGTACCCATGATGATATCCAATATGGCGGCGGCTATGGTGAGCATGAGGTTTGGCTGTTGGGGACCCACTCTCTCGCCAGTGACAGCCTGTTCGATCGGCAACACCGCGATAGGTGAGGCTTTCCGGCTGATCCGTCATGGTGGAGCGGATGTAATTTTTGCTGGAGGGACGGAGGCAGCTGTCACCGAAGTATCACTGGCAAGCTTCGGCAATGCGACGGCGCTATCTACACGAAACGAAGCGTACGAAGGAGCGAGTCGACCATTTGATGCAGGCAGAGATGGTTTTGTCATGGCTGAGGGTGCCGGGGTCTTGGTTGTGGAGTCTTTGTCCCACGCCCTTGCGAGAGGTGCAAACATCCTTGCAGAGATCGTAGGTTATGGTGCCAGTTCAGATGCGTATCATATGGTAGCAACCCATCCCGAAGGACGTGGTGCATACTTGGCCATGAAAGCCGCTCTGGCGGATGCACAGCTTCAGCCACATGAGATTGATGTCATTAATGCTCATGCTACCAGTACGGAAGCGGGTGATCTTTCCGAGACACGAGCAATTAAGCAGCTGTTTGGTGCGGAAGCTTATCATATTCCGGTAACAGCAAACAAATCGATGACCGGACATATGCTGGGTGCGGCTGGTGGGGCGGAAGCCATATCGCTCATTCAAAGCTTGCGTAGCGGCATCATTCCACCGACAATCAATCAAGAGCAGAGCGATCCGGAATGTGATCTCGATTATGTACCCAACGTTGCAAGAGAAGCTGACCTGAATATTGGCATGTCCAACTCATTTGGCTTCGGTGGTCATAATGCGGTCATTATTTTGCAGAAATATTCATCGTAAACTTACAGAGAGCAGTGACTGCCCGAGGGCGCACTGTTCTCTTTTTATTTGCTGTGGGAAGGCTGTTCCGGCTGCGAAAGTGCTATATAGGTCATTAGTTCGCTGGTTGCATGTAAACATGAGGAATGGCCCATGAATATGGTAGGGATATTCGTTAAAATGTTCAATAGGGGCACATATGTACGCATAATTGAATGGATAACGAAATAGGACGAAGTTTAAGTTTGGTCCGTTTTCCATGGTGGTATAGATATAAGGGCTGATAGAGGCTTCTTTTAACATAAAGCTATACATAGGAGGGTAAGCAGTGAATGTATGGATTACGGTGAAAAGTCTGGGTAAACGCAAGCCGGCACTTGCCAAACAGGCTGCCGAACTTCCGGAAACAACCGATACGTTGAGACAGCTTATTAAGAACATGGTGGCTCAACAGCTCAAGGCTCTTCAGGACAAGAAGAATGAAGCAGAATGGCTTGCCTACCTGATGCCCGAGGACATTCAAGAGCAGGGAGCAGCAGGAAAAGTAGGCTTTGGCACGATATATAACGAAGGGGTTCCCGATGTAGAAGGCGCCATGGATACAGCTGTAACCGCATATGAAGATGGGTTATTTAAAGTGTTTCTCAATGATGAAGAGTTGCAGGCACTGGATGAGCCGTTGATTATACAGGAAGACGATAACGTGGTATTTATTCGCTTTACAATGCTTGCTGGGCGTCTGTGGTAGAGAGTGATGACGAGGAGGATAATGGAATGAATCAGGAAGATAAAGTTCAACAGTATCAACAAGAGTTGCAGGAAAAAGTAAAATCGTTGAAGGGTGTGGAGCAGGAACTCGCAGGCTATGTTGCAGAGATGGCTGGATTTACCTATTTGCGCGAAGACGAAAAGGCCTATTTGGATGCAGAGCAGCAATTGCAACGTATGTCTGCTGAGACGAAAACTCCATTGTTCCGTCCATTATTGGATGTATTGGAGCAACTGGTCAGTGAATCCTTTTTGGCTCGGTTCCGTTACATTGCAGAACGTACCGCAAATTTTCCATATAGTAAGAATTATGAGCGCAGACCATTTCGTACGACCGATCCCGAACAGCATATTGGACAGGTTCTTCGTAAAATGATTGCCTTGTTCCGTATGGAGATGCATGGCTTCTCTCTGAACGAATATGTATCCATTCGGGAGTACAAGTTTGATTATCTTCATGAGATTAGAGCCGTTTTACCGGATTGCATTGCCTATGAACTGGATCATGAAACCGGGGATATGAAGCAGGCGCTGCATGATATTATCTATGGCGACAATCAGAATGCATTGCTGACCACTGAAATGATCAAAGGTATCTTCATGAGCGATCAGGTGGATGCTTACCAGATGGTTGGAGAATTGCTGGTAGCAGCCAGACTGCAGGAGGGTTTGCGCCAGAGCATTGTGGAACGGATGGATGAAGGAACGCTTGAGGCGTATATATACATATTAAAAATAATCATCGACAACAACCTGATTCGGTTCAGTTCGGTAGTGAGAGCGCTCGCCGTATGGACAGGGATCGGAATTGAAGCGGCGAATCAGCGTGTTGCTGCGCAACTAATTACACAAGCACATCAAGCATTGACTGATCCTGCGGTGCGAGAGGAATGGCAGGAAAGCGCTAATGCAAACCAATTATTTATCAGTCTCTGGGCAACGGCAGTCATCGAAGAAAATGAGTTGGAGCGAAAAGTCATCCAGATCATGGATCACGGGCAAGTATATCAGCAGATTGTTGCACAATACGTACTTGCTAACAGTCAGAACAGAGGACTGCGCTTAAACATGGCACGTCAGTATCTTGAAGTACAGGATCTGGAGTTGCTGCATTGGGTGATTGAGAATTATGATGCCATGTACATGTTTAACTGGAGCTTTGAAAATGGGGAGAATCAACGTAGTGTTCATGTCTGGCCGCTGTCTGTTTTTGAAGATAAAGCCGTGCGTCGGCGTGACTTTAATCTGTTTAAACAAATGCTGGCCTATATTCCGCAGGGAGGTGCAGGTGGACCATCCGGTGTTCTTGAATTGGTTCAATATCGGATCGATCCGGATGATGTAGTGAAAAAAATGCTATACCTTGCTGCGTATGACATGGACCCGGAATGGATTGGCGAGGTCATTGCGCTCAAAGACAAGCTAAGCCCGGATTTGCGAGGAGAATTGTTGTCCCAGTTTGTCCATCATCCCGAGAATGAAGTACAAAGACAGTTTATTTTTGACAGTCTGTCGGATAAGAGCATGAACAACCGTGAGAATGCTCTGCTCAAAGCCAAGCTGCTGACGCTTACGCTCGAAGAGATGCTGCAAATGGAGGCGTTGCTCAAACTGAAAACGGGATCTTTGCGTCAGAAGACCATTCAGGTGTTACTGCTTCAGCCAACAGATCAGCTGATGGTATCCCTGAAACGACTTGTACAATCCAAAACTGAACTGCAGCGATTGGGTGCGATGGAACTGTTGACCGAGATCTCCGCAGATCCAGAGCGCATGGAGCAGAAGGAGCAGATGCAGCCAATCCTAGCGTTAATCAAGACACCAACAGCCAAGGAGCAGAAGCTGCTGGACAAGCTTACAGAGCAGAGCAGCAGGTATACGGCGGCTAATGGATTCGGCCTGTATGATCCTTCATGGGAAAATCCACTGCTTCATGAAGAACGTGATCTCGGCGGCTTCAAGCCGAAGGACATGTTTACCCTTTCCCTGGAAAAAGCGAAGCTGTTTCTTGAAGGGTTGGATGCGTTGCTACATGAGCACAGGGAATATGAATATGAGGCAGAATATTATGCCGGCTACAAAGAAACCTTGCTTGTAGGTGCGACATTGCGTGCCATGGTCTACATTCCTTATGATCAGCGGCAAGATATAGCTTTATTGGAGCAGTTCCCTCTCCATAATATATGGGGAGAATATGTCCAAAAGAGTGGTCTGGATAGTAAAGAGCTGCTGCAAATTTTATTTGCAATCCGTTTGGAGGATCTGAATAAGAAGCTGGATGATTATTATCGCTACTATTCCAATGTATACGAATATAGTGAAATGGAGAAACACTGGCTGCTGGAAGGATGGCGCAAGGAATTTGCCGAAGAGGTCTATCCGGTTCAATATATCCAGGACATGAAAAAGATGGTCAGTGAGCTTCGTTACGCAGATCAGGTGAAAACGCTGATGGAGGCCGTTTATGAGGACAGTGATAAGTCAGATACATTTGAAATCGCTGAGCGGACACTCTATACGCTGATGAAAATGATGCCTGAGGAACAAATGGAAAAGGAATCGGGCATGCTCGCTCTTTTGTCTGGCCCATGGTTCTATATTGTCCGGGATCGTGTATATGACGATATCAGTTTCATGCGATACTTCCAGACGCTAAGCCAATTCGACCGATTAAATAAGGAAAGTAACCGAGGTTCCTTCCTCACTCTGAACGATTACCTGCGTGCCTATGAATTGGACTTCATTGATGTACAGGAAGTCTACAAGCAGCTGCTTGTGGGAGAGTCTCGTGCCCTGTTTATTCGGGAATTGACATCCAGTCGGTCCGACTGGATTACGGAGAAACCGGTATTGGCAGAACTGCGAAGAACAGTTGTTGAACGAGTTTTGGAGATTGAGTTGACCCGAGGAGAACTTTCAACAGAAGTAAGTACGCTGGCCATGAAGCTTGAACGCATTGAAGGTATGGAGCATTGGGTGCATCTCGTTGCTGCCATGGATCAGGATACCTTTGTCCGTGGATATATCTACAGCTACGGTGACAATACGACACGTAAAGAAACGTTCAGCCATCTGATCCAGGTTTGCCATCCGCGTGATGGAGAGGACGAAGTACTGCTGGGACAATTGCTGGCGAAGCATCCCATCCAGGAGAAGAAGCTCCTGGAAGCTGCAATGTACGCGCCGCAATGGATGGAGATTGTTGCGAAGCATCTCGGATGGGAAGGACTGCGAAGTGCAGCCTGGTACTTCCATGCCCATATTAATGAACGGTTCACTGCTGAAAAGGAAACCATTGTAGCGCATTATTCTCCAATTTCACCTCAGGACTTTAACGAAGGCGCATTTGATATCGCCTGGTTCGAGGAGGCATACGAGGCCGTCGGTGAGGAGCGGTTCAGCCTGTTGTACGATTGTGCCAAATATATCTCCGGGGGAGCCAATCACCGCAGATCACAGTTGTTCGCGGATGCGGCACTTGGGAAGCTGAAACTTGAAGATATGCGTGAGTCCGTGGAAGATAAACGCAATAAAGATCATTTGTTGACCTACAGCCTGATTCCATTTGCAGAAGAACGGGAACAGGATCTGCGTGAGCGGTACGACTTCATTCAGAAATTTCTGATGCAGAGCAAACAGTTTGGTGCACAGCGCCGTGCCAGTGAAGGTCTGGTATCCCAGATAGCGCTGGGCAACCTTGCCCGTAATGCAGGATATGCCGATGTTACCCGGCTGATGTGGGATATGGAAGCTCGCAAGCTGGATGAGATGAAGTCCTATTTTAAGCCGCATGAACTGGATGAGGCTACTACAGCCCAATTGGTCATTGATGAAGAAGGCCAGCCGGAACTGCTCATCGTAAGCAAAGGGAAAACACTCAAATCTGTACCTGCTCGGTTCAAGAAAGATGGATACATCGCCGAATTGAAGGAATTAAAAACGGATCTGGTTGATCAGTATCGCCGGGCAAGACAGGAATTGGAGCGTTCCATGACGGCAGGAACATCCTTTACGAGTGAGGAAGTTTCAAGTCTGCTGCAGAATCCGGTTCTTCGTCCACTGGTTCGCACGCTTGTGTTCCAAGCAGATGACAAGCTTGGAAGATTCGATGTAACGTCCGGTGGGTTGGTTACTCCGGCTTCGGATGATTCGACAAGCTCGATACAAACCTTGGCGGCACATGATCGCCTACTGATTGCGCATCCATTGCATCTGTTCCAGAGTGGAAGCTGGAGTGAATTCCAACGGGATCTGTTCAACCGTCAGGAACGTCAGCCATTCAAGCAGGTGTTCCGTGAACTCTATCTTCCAAATGAGGATGAGCTGGCTAATGGAACGGTATCCCGTCGGTATGCAGGTTATCAGATTCAGCCGAAAAAAGCAGTTGCTCTGCTTAAAGGACGTCAATGGACCGTCAGCTATGAGGAAGGACTGCAAAAGGTAAGCTATGAGCATAATCTGATTGCCAATCTCTATGCTATGGCAGACTGGTTCTCGCCCGCAGATACAGAAGCGCCTACCCTGGAGACGGTGCAGTTCTATGATCGAAAAACGTATAAACCTGTCGCGTTAAAAGATGTACCGCCAGTCTTCTTCTCAGAAGTCATGCGTGACATTGATTTGGTGGTTAGCGTTGCGCATGTTGGCGGAGTAGATCCGGAAGCCAGCTTGACCACGATTGAGATGCGTCATGTGATTGTGAATGAGTCACTGCGTCTGTTGAAGGTCGATAACGTACGTCTCGATGGAAATTACGCTCGAATTGATGGTGAACTGGGAGAGTATGCCGTTCATCTTGGCAGCGGCAATGTGTTCAAACAGGCGACGGGCGCGCTTCATATCGTTCCTGTGCACAGTCAGCATCGAGGCAGAATATTCCTGCCATTCCTTGATGAAGATCCGAGAACGGCAGAAATCTTATCCAAAGTGATGTTATTGGCTGAAGACAAGAAGATCAAGGACCCGCAAATCCTTGCGCAATTGCAGCATTGATTAGTAATGTTGAATGATGCTGCAGCCAAGCGGCATTAGATTGACGATGCCGAGTGAACTTATCGAATATCAGGCAGCTAGAGCACCAGGGTCAGGGTGACTTTAGCTGCCTTTTATTTTCTGTTTTTTTGGTAAGGAATCCTTAAATAGCAGTAAAAAGCTGTCTCAAGATTGGTAATGGTGGGTACAGATTGAGTATTGGGCATGGTAAAATATGCGTAGAGTTATATAAAATTTGATGTATTAACCAAGTCCAATCGCAGGATCGGATGTTTACATAATTGTTTTCTAGAAAAGGAGAATACGTTGGAAATGTTAATCGCTTCATATCGTGAACAGGATCATAACAAGTTGGTCGAGATTTGGGAGAGAGCTGTTCGGGCAACCCATACGTTTTTGGAAGAACATCACATCGAGTTCTATAAAAAAGTAGTGAGCGATGTGCTGCAGCAAAGGCAGGTCGAGGTATGGGAAGCGCTGAATGCTGGAGCAGCCCGATTCTACGAGAAAATGGGATTTGTACAAATGGGTCGTTCCGAGTTGGATGGTTCCGGTAATCCGTTTCCGCTGCTGCATCTGGAGATCAAGGCAGATCAGGCTGCAAGATAAAGAACGGTGGACCACGAAATAGGAGGAATATGACGAAGAGGAGCGTGCAGGATGACACAGATTAAGGTAACACCGGAACAACTGGATACAGTCAGTGGGCAATTCGCCCAGGCACATCAGCAATTGTCGGGGTTTATGTCCACATTGGATAGCCAGATCCGTGTCATGCGCAGCAATTGGGACGGAATGGAGCGGGAGCGCTTTTATAACGATTATGCAACGGCCCAAGCTACAATGAAGTCTGTTCTTGAGCTGGTCTTGTCCATCCAATCCGAACTCAAGAAAATTGCCGAGCGTTTCCGCACCACGGATGAAGATGTTGTGAACAAGGCTCTTATGGTGGCTTTGGCTGCGGCACAGACTCTTACGTCCCTCGGTAAACATAAAGGTGATGGCTCGGGCAAAACGTCAGGTCCTCCGGAGAATATGGAGGATTGGGATAAGAAGGACGCCGAGGATTACAAAAACTATGAGGAAATGTTGAAGAAAGCCGAGGAAATGGGTGACGAGAAACTGGCGCAGCAGCTTCAGGCCAGCATGAACGTTATTCGGCTTCAATATGAGGACGAAATCTATCAAACCGATCCGAACACAGGCAAGACGGTGAAAATTACCGAGGATTCGATTGTAGGTACGTATCAGGTGAAAAGTGACAAGGGTGAAACGACCAGCATCAGCCTGGATAAACAGGGCAATGTAGTGGATTACAACAAGGATACGAAAAAATACGAGTATTGGGAACAAACCCATACGACCAGTCAAGGGGAGCATCTCTTTGGCAAAGGCGCACAAACGGCTACAGCTTATGGAATCGGCCTGCTGTTGACCAGCAAGAGCGGATCTGCCTTTACAGAACATGCGACAGGGCTCGGTTCCTCCTTTGTTGCGGACAAGTTCCTGTTCTCCGTGCCGGAAGAAGGCGAGACGCGTACGATGATTTACCGAACCAACAAGGATACAGGCAAAATCGAGAATATGATCGTGGTCACGCGTGGCGACAACGATATTGAATATATTCCGTGGCGTGAGTATAACTAAGCTACGGAGCCAAGCCTTGTAGCCCCATTCGGGTACAAGGCAGGTAGAACTGAGGGCAGGTATATAGGGAACCTGCCCATAAACAAACACCCGCGCAACCTTCATCACAGGATGGAAAGGTTGCGCGGGTGTTTGTGGTTTGGCTTACCGTCCAGCCAAGGTCAGGTGACCGGGCCAGTAAGGGGGCTTTTTTTGCCCAAAGATTAGTGTGTCTCTTCGTCCAGAAACGGTTTGTTCACCGCATAATACATGAAGCCCATCAACAGCACGCCGCCCACCAGATTGCCGAGCGTGACCGGAATCAGGTTATGAATAACCCCGCCGAATGAGATCGTCCCTGGATGGTTCAGTACCAGCGCAATCGCAAACGTACACATATTGGCGACGCTGTGCTCATATCCCGAGATGAAGAAACAGAAGACAAAGAGCATCATGGCGAACATTTTTGCACCATTCTCCTTCATGAACATTGGCACAAAGAACGCCAAACATACGAGCCAGTTACACAGAATGCCCCGGAAGAAGAGCTGCATGGCTGGTGCCTCCATCTTGTGCTCTACGACACTCAGCAGAAAACCATTCACCTGAGATGAATCGAACAGACCCGTCAGGTAGATTAACAAGGCAAATACCGCCGCACCCATCAGATTTCCACTGTAACTTGCAATCCACAGCTTCACCACTTCGAACCATTTCAGTTTCTTGCGTAAGGCGGCATAGGTGTAATAGAACGTATTTCCTGTGAACAAATCACCGCCACCATAGGCGATCAGAATAATTGCCGCGCCGAACGTGAGGGCAGCCATAGGGTATGTAAAAGGGGAATCCTCCATATAAAAGAAGTTACCCGTCTTGAACGCCACGATGACGCCAAACCCGATAAACATGCTGGCGAGCATGGAGCGTGCAAGGTACCTGATCAAGCTTTGTTTGTAAATCTTGTGTTTCTTCAGCGCGAGCTTCTCAACGTTGCGTAAACCTTCCGTTTCCATAATTCGCCTCCCGTTTTCCTGATGTCTTGTTTACATTATAACGAAAATATGGAAGTTGGGGAGGGTTGGCCTGGATTTGTGATCTTTATTTAATAGGATAAGAACTAAGGGCTGGGCGGAAGAGGGATTGGACGAGCTGCCAGCGCCTCCTCCACAATCTGTTCGGGTGTCAGGTCTCGATCATCCCAGAAAATCAGATTGCTGATCTCCGCATAAGGCATCTCTTGCTCTAACTTGGTTAGCATCTCATCCAGTTCATCTTCGGTTCCTTCGGCATTCATCAGTTTGCGAACCCATTCGACCAAATGCAAATGGTTAGACATGTCGATACCTCCTGAATGATTCACAGAGTGAATAATCTAGTCTTTCATGGGTTGATCCAATGGATCATACGTAACGATCACCGGTAAAAATTTGGGCTCAAGCATCCAAAAGTATAATCGCAACAAGAACAATTACTGTACGTTTAGCGAGACGGGTCAGATGGATTCCCCCATTATCGTAAAATGATTTTTACCAATTAATGAAGGTCCATCTATAACCAGATGTCACTCCACGAGTATAGCAAGATTGCCAAATTGCTCTCCCTTTTCCATACGTTCGAATGCTTTCGCTGTGTCCTGTAGCGGATATATACCATCGATTACAGGATGTATATTATGTTGCTCCACCCATTGCAGCATCTGGATAAACTCTTCACGGCTGCCCATGGAGGTGCCGATCAGACTAACTTGCGGGAAAAAGATCGAGCGGATCGGAACATTCAGATCATCTCCCGAGCTTGCGCCATACATCACGATACGTCCACCTGGTCTGATTATATCAAAATATTTGGGGAACATGGCTTGTCCGATGCTATCCAAGATGAAATCAACAGGATCAAGGTCGTTCTGCAAACTCCAGTCTGCATGACTGTCCAGAGCTTGGAAAGCGCCCAGATGCAGGGCCTCATGTCTCTTCGCTTCACTTCGGGATGTAACGGATACCTTGGCACCAGCGGCTGCGGCCATGAGCAGGGCATAGGTCGCTACACCGCCGCCAATGCCGGGAATGAGGATATGTTCACCCTGCTTAAGTCCGCCACGAGTGAATAGGGCGCGGTATGCTGTCAAAGCCGAAAGGGACAACACCCCTGCTTCCGCCCAGGATAGATGAGAGGGTTTGGGCAAGGCATTTCTGGCAGGCAGCGTAATATATTGTGCGAGAGTTCCATCCGTAGGGCCCCCTACAATATCGGGCACAATGGGCACGTCTACTGCGTGGTCCCAACCAAGAGTAGGGTGGATAATGACCTCATCACCTACAGATAAGTCGTGTACACCTTCGCCAATCTCAACGATTACACCTGCCCCATCGGAACCAAGAATGAGCGGCGTGTCCTGGAAGGTACGTCCTACCATGATGAACAGATCACGATGATTAATTCCAGCAGATTTCAGTTGGATCTGTACTTCACCGGCTTCTGGTGCCCGAGATGTTGACTCTGTATATTGAAGACCTTCAAGGCCGCTTTGGCCGGAATGTATAATAGCTTTCATTTTCAAAATTCCTCCTTGTGTATACAAAAACTTCACTACTGAGCCTCATTGTACAGATGGGGCAGATTCACGTAAAATGAACAAAAATGAATGTCAGTATCAATTCAGATCATAGATAACAAGCAGGTGATCAGGGCATGGATGCAGGAGATTTGAAAATATTTCAGGCGGTTGCCCGCGAAGGCAGTATCAGCAAGGCAGCATTAGCGCTGAATTATGTGCAATCCAATGTAACAACACGAATTAAAAAGTTGGAGGATCAGCTGCAAGTACCGCTGTTTCATCGCTCCAACCGGGGCATGTCGCTCACACCAGCGGGTGAGAATTTACTGGGATATGCGGATAAAATATTACATTTGTTATATGAAGCGGAGCAGGCAACGCAGATCGGAAATCCACCTTCAGGTATGCTTCGTGTTGGTGCGATTGAGACCGCAGCCTCCAGTTATCTGACGCCGCTGCTCGCTGAATACCGTTTATGTTACCCCGAGGTTCAGCATTCGTTAATTACAGGGGGTACACATGAACTCAATCAGAAGGTCATTCAACATGAGCTGCATGGGGCTTTAATATATGGACCGGTCGACCACCCTGAGCTGAACTATATGAAAGTGTACGACGAAGAGTTGGTACTGATTGCCGAACCGGGAACCCATGACCTGCATGATTTATTGTGCAAACCGATGTTGTTTTTTGAAGTAGGCTGTACCCATCGTGCGCAGGCTGAAGCCTTTTTGAAAGATCAAGGCGTGCACACCCTCAATGTCACGGAATACGGAACACTGGACACTATTCTGAATGGCGTATCTGCAGGGTTGGGTGTGTCATTGCTCCCACGCTCCTCGGTTACTAAAGCAGAGCGAAGAGGCGAGGTTGCAGTGTTATCTTTGCCTGATCAATACCGCAGGTTGGAAGTGGGATTTGTGCATTCTCGGAGTGAGCATCGATCCGGGGCGCTGGATGCATTGGTGCAGATCATAACGAACCAAAAAACCAGAACAATAAAGGAGTAAATAACCTTGAAGAATACAGAGTTAACATTAGCGGAAGCTTTTAATCAGGCAGAGTTTATTATAGGCGGTCACGGAAGTCGTAAAGTCAAAGTACTTCAGAAAGCGCTGGAGCAGGTGGATGGGGAACAGTATAGTGATCATTATGGCAACGGTAAAATCATTGATCAATTCCAGCAGCAGATGGCTGACGTTCTGGGTAAAGAATCGGCTGTATTTTTCCCCAGTGGTACGATGGCACAGCAAATCGCCTTACGTATCTGGTGTGATCGCAAAGGCATCAAGCGAGTAGCCTATCACCCTTTATCCCACCTGGAAATCCATGAGGAAGACGCACTGAAGGAACTGCATCAGATTGAATCCATTTTGCTGGCGGATAAGGACCGATTGATTCGATTGGAAGATGTGGAGGGGATGAATGAAGAGATTTCCTGCCTGCTGCTTGAACTGCCTCAACGCGAGATTGGTGGACAATTGCCTGCCTATGAAGAGTTGGAGGCCATCTCGGCCTATTGCCGTGAACGCGGGATCAAACTTCATCTGGACGGGGCACGTTTGTTCGAAATCACGCCTTATTATCAGAAAACACCAGCCGAGATTTGCAGTCTGTTTGATAGTGTCTACGTGTCTTTTTACAAAGGCATTGGAGGAATCGCTGGGGCTATATTGGCAGGGGATACGGATGTGATGCAAGAGTCGAAAATATGGAAGCGTCGGCACGGCGGCGATCTGATCGGCCTATATCCATATATTCTTAGTTCTCAATATTATTTCAATGAACGAATTGGCAAAATGGGACTTTATTATGAGCAGGCAAAGGAACTTGCTTCCTTGTTAAATGCGTGTCACGGTATACGTACATTGCCAGAAGTACCCGTCTCCAATATGTTTCACGTACATTTTCCCTTGGCCCAAGCCGAGGTGGAGCGTATTCTGGCATCCATGACTCAGCAATTTGGCCTAGGGATTACTTCTTACTTGCAGCAGACCAGTGCTCATAGCTGTGCCTTTGAATTGTCAACGGGGGATCGTTATCAGAATGTACCCAAGGACAAGCTGCGTTCAGCGCTGGAATGGCTGGATGAAGAACTACGGAAACATGTGAACTAAAATAAAGCTATGGTTATTCTGCCTTATCCACTTGCTGGATAGGGTATTTTTGTTGCAGGAAAAGAAAGATAGGTGACGAAAGGTACTTTAATGCAGCAATAACAGTAATAATGCAGCTTCTGGTATCATCGTGTCGTTAATAGTGAACATATTTGTGGACCAAAATTTCATTGATTTTCATTTATAGAGGAGGAGTTCAAGTGGAGTCGATAGGTTTGGAACCCATTCGTGATCTTTTGGTTGAAGCTTACCATACAACCATGGGAGAAGGGTGTACTCCTGAAAGGCAACAGAGCATAGAGCATTTTGAGCAAAAGCATAACGTGAAATTGCCCGCAGTGTATCGTCAGCTCTTGCTTGAATTTGGTGCATGCAACTTTGGCGATCCTGCCTTGTATTCGGTGGAAGAATTGGATTGGGCGTATCCCGGGTTCCTGGTTGTATACCGTGAATATGAGAAGGAATACGAGTTGCACGTTGAGCTACAACCATTCCCGATTGGTGGATTTGGCGAAGGAAGCATCGCTATACTGGATCAAACTTCCGGTAAGGTCCTGATGTTGATCCACGATGCGGGAGAACTGCCTCTTCGTGAGATTGCCGTGGAATTTAATGAATTAATGATGATGCTGGCTGAATCAGCCATTTGGGTTCAGGAACAGATGAATTAACAGGTTAGTCGGAAGGGAAGTACATCAGACGTATGGATATTCGAAAATTACGATACTTTATCACCGTGGCGGAGGAGCTTCATTTCCACCGTGCGGCTGAGAAATTAAATATGACGCAACCGCCGCTGAGCCAGCAGATTCAGAATCTGGAAGAAGAGCTCGGCGTGAAGCTGTTGGAACGCACGAAAAAAATGGTTCGTCTCACGGCAGCCGGTGCCGTGTTTCTGGAACAGGCGAGGCTGATCATGGCCCAACTTGAGCGATCCATCCAGCTTACGCAGAAGGCTGACCAGGGGATCATTGGACATTTAACGGTTGCTTTTGTGGATTCGGCTTCAGGGAGTATTATGGTCGATGTGTTGAGAAAATTCCGTGCGGCGTACCCGCAGATTGAACTTACGTTGCACGAGATGACCTCGTCCGAACAATTGCAGGCACTAGCAGATGGACAGATCCATATTGGATTTTTGCGGTATCAGGATCATAACGGACATTTGTCATTCCGAGTCTGTCAGACGGAAACATTAATCGCAGTGCTGCCAGACCATCACCCTTTAGCTTCACAGACTCAGGTGTCAATAACAGAACTAGCGGACGAAGAATTTATTTTATTCCCACGGCATCTGGGTTCTCCGTTCCATCGTCTCGTTCTGGATTATTGCAGGGAGCATGGTGTAGATCCTCGTATTACACAGGAAGCCATTCAGATGTACACGATTGTGAATCTCGTTGCAGCGGGCATGGGTATATCCATCGTTCCTTCTTCAGTAGATGTGTTCGAGCGGAGGGGTGTGGTATTTCTACCATTAGCAGAAAGTCCGCCCTCCGTACCGTTGTACACGGCATGGCGGACGGACATGAATCAGGAAGTGATTTCCCGTTTTATGAATATTGTAGATGAATGTGTTGATGTGGAATATAAGTTGAGCTAAAGATTATTTACACTTGCACTACGATGACCGAACAACCTATTTTAACCCGTTTTGGCAGGGTCTCTCTCAATCCACTCACCCAATATTTCATCAATGCGGGACAGGATTTCCTGATCCAGTCGAACACCAGAGGCTTTCACATTCTCAAGGACTTGCTCTGGGCGCGATGCTCCAATAATGACGGATGACACATACGGATGCTGGAGAACCCAGGCGACGGCGAGTTGAGGGAGCGTCAGCCCGATCTCTTTCGCGAGTGGAATAAGCTGCTGCACAGCAGCCAGAACATCGTCACGTAACCACCGACCAGCCAGATTGTTGAAAAAGGGTGCTCCTGCCTGGGCCGCTGCACGTGATCCCGCTGGCAGCGCTTCGTGCGGAATATATTTACCAGATAGTATGCCCTGAGCCAGGGGAGACCATGTAATGTGGCCAAGACCTGCTTGTGTACTTGCTGGCACAACTTCCTGCTCAATAACCCGCCATAACATTGAATACTGTGGTTGGCTCGCAATAAAAGGAACGTGAAGTTTCCGTGCCAATGCGGCTCCTTGCGCAATTTGATCCGCGCTCCATTCGCTAACTCCAATATAGTGAACCTTGCCCTGACGAACCAGATCCGCAAATGCAAGGAATGTCTCCTCCAGCGGCGTATTTGGATCATAACGGTGAGCATAATAGACATCGATATAATCGGTCTGCAATCTTTGCAATGACGCGTTGCAGGCCTCCATGATATGTTTGCGGGAAAGTCCTCTGTCGTTGCGACCTGAGCCGGTTGGATGACAGACTTTGGTGCACAGTTCAATACTTTCTCTTCGGATCTCCTTTAGAGCATGTCCTAACACCGTTTCTGCCTTGGTGTTGGAATAGACGTCTGCCGTATCAAATGTCGTGATGCCTGCCTCCAAAGCAGCCTGGACACAGGCTTTTGCGGTTCCATCATCCACCTGTGCTCCGTGTGTAATCCAGTTGCCCAGTGAAATCTCACTGACGGTTAGACCGCTGTTTCCCAATTTGCGATATTCCATTCGTGACGCCTCCCTAAGTAATCTGGACTCCATTGTAGCAATGGCAGATTAATAGGTGAAATATCTTTTAACCTCATCTTTGATACGAAAAAGATATCACTGAGTTTTCTCTTGTAACAAAAATGTATAGTTAGGCTTGCTCATTGTTCCTGCATGTATTTGCGATAGAGGGCAGGCGTAATCTCCTCAAACTTTTTGAATATTTTAATAAAATACCCCGATTCATTGAACCCCAGTTCATCACTGATCTGTGATACGGGCATGTCCGTAACCTCCAGCAGTTGCTTGGCCCATTTGATTTTGAGTCGTGCAATGTAAGTCGTGAAGTTCTCTCCCGTTTCTTTGGCAAACAGCCTGCTGAAATAACTTGGACTCAGGTGGCACAGATCGGCCATTTGTTTGAGTGAGACTTGCTCACTCTTGTGACTGTGAATATATTCAAAAGCAGGTTGAAGCACCGGGCTGGAGCTCTCTGTATCACTTGGACTGTTTTTAAGATAGGCATCCGCAATCGCATTGGTCATTTCTTTTTTGATCGACTCAATATTACGGATGGAGTATCCAGGCAAAATAGTGGACAGATTCAGAGACTCCTGATGACCCGAAGCTTTCTCGAACATTTCCACCAGCAAATTTTTGTTCAGTGCTTCCTCCACGATGTAATTACAGAGTAAAGAAAGCATGTTGGAAATTTTCACAACCTCATCATAGGTCATGACAGGCAACTGGTCATAATCGTCCTGTAATTCCTTTAGCTTTGCAGCATGCATAGGCACGTTCTTGGACGTGACGATCTGTTCCAGTTCCGTCCCTTTCTCCGGGTCAGCGAGCTTCACTTGTCCTGCCATTACGGCACCAATATATTTCCCATCAATCGTGATTGGAATCGCTATATCCACGATATTGAAATGACACAGGTAGACATAAGGCTCGTTCAATCGAACGGCTTCCAGACCACCGCGGGAATCACATTTCTGGCAGTAGGGGAGCAGCTCGGGATCTTTGCGAACATTTTGGCAAAAGGCCTGACAGCTGCTGTGACTGGTTACGGGAATGCCTTTATAATCAACGGTTAGAATGGCCAGCTTGGTTACGGTGGCTAGGGAATCTTGTAGACGCTTCCATTTATTCAGGTCAAGGATTTTATTGATGTGCAGATATTCTTTAATCATGGGTGGAACCCTCCATAGCTAACCTGATGAATGATTTCGTTCGTTAAAAGTTAGCAAGTTGTACATATTAAGATGAGTTAATGACGGGTAATGTATAGATGATGTCTAAAATTAACCTATCGCATGACAATAAGATACCATGTTTCCGTTGAAAAGCAAAAAATTACGATTGCAAATTATAATAATTTGTTATCAAAGTCCACTGTAAACCTCACATGCATGGTATATATTTAGGTTAATTGTGAGCATTTAAAATTTAATGTATAAGTTCATCCAAGAATGACATCAGGTAGCCTTGTTGTAGGTATGCAGGACATTTATGCAGTAAACGAACTTAACTTATATCATCCATAGGAGGGTCTATATCATTATGAGAAAAGCATTTATTAGCCCAACGAAATATGTGCAAGGCGAAGACGAATTGTTGAACCTCGGTTACTTTGTGAAATCCTTTGGTGAATCTGCATTGCTGATCGCACATCCGGATGATGTACAGCGTGTAAAGGCGAAGCTCGATGCAACGGCACAGAAATTCAATATTACGTTTGTTGAAAGCGGTTTTAAAGGGGAATGTTCCCGCGAGGAAGTTGCTCGTCTGCAAGAGATCGCGAAGGAAAAAGGATGTCATTGTACCATCGGTCTTGGTGGCGGTAAAGCGATCGACGCAGCCAAATGTGTTGCAGAAGGCGAAGCGCTGATCATCTGTCCTACCATCGCAGCAACGGATGCGCCAACAAGTCACTCGGCTGTGTTGTACACGCCTGAAGGTGCTTTTGATGACTATGCGTATTTCAAACAAAGCCCAAGTGTTGTTCTCGTGGATACAACGGTTATCGCCAACGCTCCAACACGTTTCCTCGTATCGGGTATGGGTGATGCATTGTCGACGTACTTTGAAGCAAGAGCTACAGCGAAGTCGTACTCTCGTGTGAACGCAAGTCTGCCGATGGGCTCCCGTGAAGGATACACGCCATCCGCTGTAGGAACGAATGCAGCACTTGCCCTTGCAAAACTGTGTTATGAAATGCTGCTGACGGATGGATTGAAAGCAAAAGTAGCCAGTGACGGCAACGTCGTGACTCAAGCGCTGGAAAACATCGTTGAGACCAACATTCTGTTATCTGGTCTTGGCTTTGAAAGTGGCGGTCTGGCTGCTGCACATGCGATCCACAACGGTTTGACAGTTCTGGAGGGTACACATCACTTCTTCCACGGTGAAAAAGTATCCTTCGGTACGATTGCACAACTCGTCCTTGAAAATGCACCAACCGAAGAGCTGCATGAAGTCATGGACTTCTGTCTCGCGGTGGGACTGCCTGTAAGCTTGGCGGATATCGGTGTAGATACCATTAGTCAGGAAGAGTTGTTAAAGGTGGCCGAGATCGCATGTATTCCGGAAGAATCCATTCACGCCATGCCGTTCCCGATTACTGTTCCTGAAGTGGCTGCTGCCATTGCGGCTGCTGACCGGATGGGACGGGACTACAAAAAAGCTCGCCGGGAGGCGAAATAAATGAAAAAAATTATCAATCAGGCTGAAAATGTTGTCATGGAAATGTGCAACGGGATTGCGCTGGCGCACCCGGAGCTTGAATTTTTGAAAAAATATAAGGTCATTAAACGCAGAGAGATTAATGGGGACAAAGTCAGCCTCATCAGCGGCGGCGGTAGTGGTCATGAGCCTGCTCATGCGGGTTATGTTGGCAAAGGCATGCTGGATGCTGCGGTCTGTGGAGATGTATTCGCATCTCCTTCCCAGATTCAGTTATATCAGGCGATCAAGTCCACAGCCAGCAAGAAGGGCACGCTGCTAATCATTAAAAACTACAGCGGCGACATGATGAACTTCAAAAACGCAGCGCATCTTGCCGAGGAAGATGGCATTGACGTGCAATATGTACGGGTTGAGGATGACATTGCTGTTCAAGACAGTCTGTATACGGTAGGACGCCGCGGCGTTGCCGGAACCGTACTGGTGCACAAAATCGCTGGAGCCGCAGCCGAAGAAGGCCGCAGTCTGGCAGAGGTGAAAACTGTTGCTGAGAAAGCAGCCCAGAACGTTCGCAGCATCGGATTTGGATTCACATCCTGTACCGTGCCTGCCAAAGGAACACCGACATTTGAAATCGCTGAAGATGAGATGGAATTCGGTGTGGGAATTCATGGTGAGCCCGGCATTCGCCGCGAGAAATTGGTATCTGCGGATGAGCTTGCAGGACGTATGGTTGAAGCACTGCTTGCAGACATGAAGCTGGACAACGATGCTTCCGCTGAGATTGCAGTGCTTGTAAATGGATTTGGTGCGACACCTTTACAGGAGCTTTATCTGCTCAACAACTCGGTTCAGCGTGAGCTGGCACAGCGTTCAGGACTGGGTGTAGCCACTACGTTTGTTGGCAATTACATGACGAGTATCGATATGGCAGGAGCATCAGTAACCATCCTGAAACTGGACGATGAAATGAAAACATTGTTGTTTAAGGAAAGTGATACACCTGCTTTCAAAGTGTCTGGTCCTCCAGCAGCGCAAGTGGCATATTCCGAAGCATTGGAAGCCGTCGTAACTGAAGATGCGCCAGTATCCTATGAAGTGGAGACACCTGCAACGTCTGCGGTGATCAACAACAATCAATTCTCCCTGGATAATATCGTCTACCTGATCGATAAGATGAGTGAGATCATCATCAAGAACGAAGTACCATTCTGTGAACTGGATTCCCATGCAGGTGACGGCGATTTTGGCATGAGCGTAGCGAAGGGCTTTAGACAGCTCAAACGCGAATGGAACCATATCGTGAACGAAGAGAAAAAGAATATCGGTTCATTCCTCGATGCATGCTCTCTTGTCATTATGGAATACTGCGGTGGTGCATCCGGCCCAATCTGGGGTTCGGCATTCCGGGCAGCAGGCAAAGCCGTTGGTGACAAGCAGCAATTGAACGTTGCAGAGTTCGCTGACATGATGCAGGCGGCAGTGCAGGGGATTCAGTCTACAGGTGAACGTTCCTTCGGACGTGGTGCCGTTGTAGGTGACAAGACATTAATTGACGCACTTGTCCCTTGTACAGACTCATGGACGCAAAGTTCGAAGTCTGGAGATGACTTCAAAACGGCGTTTGCCAAAGGTGCTGAAGCCGCGGTAGAAGGCGCGAAGAAAACAGAAGACATTGTGGCACGCATGGGCCGCGCGGGTGCTGTTGGCGATCGCAGTCTCGGATACCCGGATGCTGGCGCATATGCGCTGGGTGTTATTTTCACAGAGCTATCCGAGTCAATGAAATAAGTATAATGTGATTAGTCGATTATAACTCGATGTAGATTTTGCAGCCTCTCTTCGTGGTGATACATTTTAAGATAGGACATGTCGTTTTGAAATAACGCGGCAACTTGTGTGGAGACATGCAACGAAGAAGAGCTACTCCAAGCGCTAACGAACGTACCACACCTTAAAAGGCAGATCATCAACGGTTGCCAGATTTAACGAACCTCAGTCGCGCTATCTCGTCATAAAAGGGCGTTAAAACCTAAAAAATCATGTGAATCGACGAAGTAACGTCTCTGTGATTCGTTAGATCTCAGATCTGGGCAAATAGGAGCGAATAGCATGTGTCAGGTTCATTAAAATAAAATAACGCTAAAAGAAGGATGTCACCCGTCATATTTCATGACGTAGGGGACATCCTCTTTTTCGTATGGATCGTTTACTCAAGCTCGTAGAATCGATATTCAATCGCACCGCCGGTTTTGATTCCACCTCCTGAATCCTTTTGGTGTTCTATCCTTTTTTCAATTTTCACTGGTGAAGACCTGACTCCTATTTTGAAACGGTTCTGCTCTGTTATTTTAGGGAATGTGTCTAAATAGATTTATTTTTTGGAATATGGCGTTACTCCCTTTGTATATAGGTTATCCACTAATTTGAAAAACTCTTCTGTCGATAAATCCTTTTGTCGCTGGAGCCAAAGACGAAATAAAGAAAGGGATGTTGCTATGTGAAACTCAATCAAGTATGGCGTTATGGAACTGTTTGGCGGTAAGTTTAATTCCAATCTGCCAAGGGTGATTTCTCTTTTCAAGCGTTCTAAAAAACGAAAACTTCCATAATCGCCCAAAAAGGCAGTGAGAACCGAGAGATATTCCTTTTTTTCCAAACAATGAAGCGCATCTTGAACAGTATGGGAAGATAAATCTTTTTTCGCCAATTCTTCTTTTATGTAGTTCAATAAATCATTTTCAACAAAGTCTAACAGTTCGTAAATATCAGTAAAGTATTGATAGAATGTGCTGCGGTTATATCCCGCCTTATTCGAAATCTCTTGAATCGAGATTTTTTCAATCGGCTTTTGACTATATAACTCACAAAAAGCATCTATAAACGTCTGTCTTGTTTTTTTCGTGATTTGGGGCTGCTTTTTCATTTGTGTATTCTCCTGTTAAAACAAAAATATTATCCAACAAATATTTAAAAACTGATGTTTGATCAAGAGCAAATAACGATTTATGATTACATCATACAACACGTTGTTGCATAGTCAAGGGAGATTATTTTAAAAGAAAGGGGTGATTGTTCTGTCAGTAAGACAAAATAGAATTTTAATTTATGGTGCAGGGGTTATAGGCAGCATATACGCAATGAGATTCATTGAAGCAGGGCTTGACGTTACGATGTTTGCACGTTCTAATCGATTTAGAACATTGAAAGAAAATGGCCTGCAATACAATGAAAAAGGCGCCGTTAAATCTATAAAAGTCAATGTTATTGATACGCTTGAAAATGATGATATATATGATTTTATTTTCGTTACAGTTCGTTATGATCGATCCGAATCAGCATTGTTAGCTCTACAAAACAATCAAAGCAAAGCTATTGTTACAATGACTAATAATTCAATTGGATTTTCGTCGTGGCTAGATATGGTTGGAGATAGACTTTTACCCGCTTTTCCCGGTGTTGGCGGACAGATTAAAGAAGGAATATTGTATGCCCGATTTCCACCAAAGATTCTAGTGACTACTGTGTTCGGAGAAATTAGTGGTTTAGTGACTGAACGTGTAGAGAACCTGGCAAAAATATTTAAAACAGCAAAACTTCCCTGGGCAATGAATAAGGATATGAGATCGTATCTAATAACACATTCAGTATCGGACATTGCAATGCTTGGCTTTTTGAAAATTGATAATAAGATCATTGACCCCGATACAGCTAACAACAGAAAAACGGCACATGAAATAACACACACTTTAAAAACATATCTAAGGGCTATACAAAAAGCGGGCGTTGCTATTAATCCCTCTGCATTTAAAGTGGTGCTTACATGTCCAGATTTGATTTTGGATTTCTTCTTTATGCTATGGTTACGAACTAAAATGGTTAAGGATATGATGTTGCCGGACTATGCGAGTAGTGCAAACAACGAAGTTGTGCAGCTGAATAACGATTTATTGAAGTTTTTAAGTCAAAATAATATTACACCCTAAGAACGAAAACAGAGATGTAGGGTTAGTAAGTTGTATCGTCATGCTAATGATACTCACATGACCGCCCCTGTAGCATCACTTGCAGAGCGGTTTTTTGGATATGAAAAGGAATGCTTGCAGGCTGAAACTTGGCTTGTTTATGCCAGATAGTGTAATCTGGATATCAGATACATAAGGATTTTGCATAGATCAGAAAGTGACGTTGCATTCGTTAAAATGCTAAAGCAGCACTCTACTTTGAACGAGAAGGGATCGGGATGATTCGATGACGCAAAAAATCTATTATGACTCGGCATACACACGCGAGTGGCATACACAAATTACAGGCAGAGTGGACAAGGAAGACGGTATATATGTGACGCTGGCAGAGACGGCTTTTTATCCGCATGGGGGTGGACAGCCTTGTGATCTGGGGCAGATCGGCGGCATGGATGTGTTGGATGTAATTAGTGAAGACGGTGTGGTGCTGCACAAGCTGGAGAGTGCACCGGAGCAGAATGACGTGGATTGCCACATCGATTGGCAGCGCAGATTTGATCATATGCAGCAGCATAGCGGGCAGCATTTGCTGTCGGCTATTACGCTGAAGCTGGCAGATGCGATGACGCTCAGCTTTCATCTGGGCACAGATTACATCACGATCGATGTGGCAGCCGAACTGGGAGCGAATCAACTGGCTGCAATTGAAATGGAAGTTAATCAGCAGATATACCGGAATGCCAGAATCAGCAGTTCATGGGTCACTGCGGAAGAGGCGGCACGTCTGCCGCTGGTGAAGCAGCCTTCCGTAACCGAAGATATTCGCATCGTGGAGATCGAGGGCGTGGAATATAACGCTTGTGGTGGAACACATGTGTCAGCCACAGGAGAGATCGGAATTATTAAACTGTTGAAAACCGAGAAAGTGAAGGGCGGCACCCGGATTTATTTTAAATGCGGATACCGTGCACTGAATGAGTTCAGCGCCGCGCAAAGCGTGCTGACCGGAATTACAGCCAAATTGAAGACCAGCCGGGAAGAGCTTGCGGATCGGATCGATAAAATGGAAGCAGAACAAAAGCAGCTGCAAGCAGAGTTGAACGTGGTGAAAGCTTCCAATGACGCTTATTATGCGCAGGAGCTTTTATCTGCACGGGAAGGGCTTGTCATTGCCCAAATCTTTGAAGACAAATCGCTCAAGGATATGCAGAGTCTGGCGACCAAGCTGACATCAGAACATGAGGGGCTTGTACTCTTTGTGAGCATCTCGGAGGCCAAAGTTGTATTGGCACAGAACGGGCAGCCGCCGGAGTGGGCTTGTGGACCTTTCTTCAAGGGCAATCTCGGAGCCTACCAGGGCAAAGGTGGCGGCAGCGACAAAATGGCTCAGGCGGGCTTTGCCAGCAGCGAAGATGCGCTCGCATTTTATGAATTTACGAAGGACCAACTGGGACATCACTAATCTACCATCCCACTGATCGACATGATTGAGCTAGTAGAACGTGAAGAAGGATTAAAAGCAGAGGGGGTACCCATAGATGACAGAACGCATTCCGTGCATCCGAGAGGGGTGCCCAAATACGATTTTGCCAGCAACGGCTGCCCGAACAGGTGGTTACTGCATGCCTTGCAAGCAGGAGATGGAACGCGAGGCACATCAAAGATACATTGAAGCCAATCGGCGCGACGTGAACTTGTATGAGGGAATGACGGACCCTGTGGAGATTTTGAAAGTTATGCATACACGCCAGGTTCATGATCCGCTAATCCGTTATGTGGCATACGATCATTCCAAAGAAGAAGTATATCTGTCCTTGTCTGCGGAGCAGCAAGCCCTTATGATCGAGTATGCGATGCAGCTGATTCGTTCAGGGGATGATGATACAGGTAAAGATATACTGGTATATCTGGTCTGTTACCATGATACGTCGTTGTCTGCACAGATTCCTGAGCTGCTGGAGTACGAAATTGACTACCCTGCCATTTTGTATAAGAGTGCCTCGCCGGAAGTACGTGATCAACTCCTGCAGCAGGTGAACACCGATGATGAGAATCGGAATATTCTGTTGCTCATGCTCGCCTATATTGGAGATGAAGTGGTCGTACGTCAGTTCCAGCAATGGAGGCAGTCGCCACCTCGTTGGGCAGATCAGCTGCATGTTGCACCAGAGTACTATACAACCGAAGCCGGTTGGGAGTTAACGATTGAAGGTCAGCGCAGGGATTTATTCATTACCCCAAGTTATTCACTCTATAAAGTAAAAGAGAATGAAGGGGCAGACGACCCATCAATTGGCGATCCAATCTCCATGCTGCTGACCAGTGCCGATACCTGTGAGTGGTGTGGCAGTCAGTTAACAACCTTAATGGATCTGGATGTACGGCATCCAGCATTGCAGGACATTGCTTGGAACAGTGAGCGGCTTCAAGTACAGACATGCGTTAGTTGCAGCTGTTATGGCGTCGTTTATATGGAGATGGATTCAGCAGGTGAGCCATGCTGGAGTGCGCATAATGTGATGCCGATGGGCGCGGATGATCTTGACCCGGACGACGATGTTCAGCTTGCACCGGATGCAGGCCGACAGTTTCGGATTGCCACATCACCACGTCACGCGTTCCATGCCAGTGAGTGGGCGATGGAGCCTTCTACATCCCAGATTGGGGGCCATCCCGGATGGGTTCAGGACGCAGAGTATCCGAACTGTCCATGCTGTTCTTCTAGGATGAGGGCCGTTGGACAAATGGACTGGAGCGAGGTTGAGGAATACGGGGATGGCATGTATTACATGTTCATTTGCGAGCCGTGTCAGATGACTGCGGTATCTTATCAACAATCCTGATGAGGGAAGTAATCATCCGTTGATTTAGCAGACTGTGGAGATTGAGTGGACAGCCACAGACTATAGTAAAAAGGGGTATCTCGTAAGTTATGAACATCACGGGATACCCCTACAGTTATAGCTTGTGGAAAAATGATTGTAGCTCATCAATGAACGATTGTGATTCGCGGAGCTAACCGTTTAACGAACTCAGCGGGTCTTATTGGGCGAATTTGAAGCAGGGTGACATTCTAACGAATTGTAGCCACGCTAGTTCTCTCATTTGCACGGTTTTTCGAAGAACATCGCAGGTTTTTTCTGCAATAGCACTGCTGGAATTCGTTAGAATATCAAATGCCTGTTTACCTTCAGAATAAGGTGTGTACGATTCGTTAGCGTCCCCGGATCTGTTCAAAATAAATTCAGTAACTCCCGCATACATACTTATGCTTGTCCACCCTCCACATGGATCTGATTGTGTGCTTCCCATTCCGGTCGTAGAATTCCCATCCATAAGCGATCATAGCGTTTTCCATCACGATACACGGCTGACCTAGCACGACCTTCCAACTGAAAGCCGACCTTCTCATAGGCACGGATGCCCTTGGCATTATAGGCGATGACATCCAGACCTACCCGGTCCAGATTCAATTCATGGAAGGCATACCGCAACATAAGATTCAACGCTTCCGTTCCGTATCCCTTGTTGCGATGCTCTGCGAGTCCGATGCCAATGGCAAGCTGACCGCAGCGGTTGTTCCATTCAATGCCGTGAATGACAACAAATCCAATCAGTTGTTCATCCTCACGTGTTCGAAGCCGGAAGTAAACTTCCTTGTCCTTCGTTTCGCCTTCATCCTCAAGCTGCTTTTCCGAAAATGGAATGGCAATATCTGTATCCACATTTCGCAAATACTCAGGATCTTCATTCCATTGCAGCATGGTCTGCACATCTTCTGCACGGGGCGGGGTCATTTTCAATCGTTTGCTATAAAACAGATTTTCAGTTGATAATGTCATGATGATCTCCTTTTGGTTTCAGATAACCTCACTATATTGGAAATTTAAGGGTAGCACAACAGACATTCCATTCGTTTTTTTTGAAGGTGTTGTCAGAAAACCTGCCATGGTAGTACTATATATAGATTGAACATGTATTCAGTGTTACAACACACAACAAAATTGTCGGCAGGAGTGGTAGATATGGAGATCAAAGTAGACGATTTGAGCGGTCATCAAGTCATTGGATTAATTGCAGAACATTTGCATGGCATGGCAGCAGATTCGCCGCCGGAAAGCATTCACGCTCTGGATCTGGATGGGTTAAAGAAACCTGAGATTACATTCTGGTGCGCATGGGAAGCGGAAGAGCTACTGGGCTGTGGTGCCATGAAGGAATTGAATTCGGAGCATGCAGAATTGAAATCGATGCGTACAGCATCGGCTCACCTGAGAAAAGGCGTAGCAAGACAAATCCTTGCCTATATTATCGAGGTTGCCAAGGATCGGGGCTATAAACGGATCAGTCTGGAGACAGGTTCGATGGATTCTTTTATTCCGGCGCGCAAGCTGTATGAAGACTTTGGGTTTGTATACTGTGAGCCATTTGCAGATTATAGTTTGGACCCGAACAGCGCTTTTATGACAAAGGAATTATAAATTACTTGATAGGCAGCAAACATAGCAGGAACACAAGAAACCAGTATTCTGTTGCATACAGACCGCTGGTTTTTTGGCGTTTAATGATTGTTTTGCGAAGTGGTGGACTGCAACAAATCATACATAATTGGAGATCGTAAGAAGAGTAGAATGTATTCAAATGAACGAATGGGATTTTATACAGATTGCCTTGTATCATTATGGGGTATAAAACATAGGTCATGTCAGCGACGGTTTGGGATGAATTGGCCGTACGGAACTGCTGGGCTGAGGCATGGACAATAGGGTATACTGGACATTATGTTTATGTAAACATGAAACAGAAATGCAGACGTTTTTTACATCAGGAGGACTTGAATTGGCTCAGACAGAAGGAACATTGCAGAAGAAACTTAAACCAAGACATATTAGCTTTATGGCTATGGGCGGTGTCATTGGAACCGGAATTTTCAAAGGAAGCGCCGAAACGATTGGACTTGCAGGTCCAGGAGTCATTGTAACGTACATATTTGCAGGCTTATTGTTACTGGTTGTCATGGCTGCAATGGCGGAGATGGCTACGGTGTACAAGAACAAAAATATGAAAGACTTTGTGCAGGAAGCGTTCGGCAGCAGAGTCTCCTTTATTATGGGATGGATGTATTGTTTCCTTTGGTTGTCAGTATGTGTGATTGAGGTGATTGCAGCAGGGAGCTTTTTGCAGTATTGGTTCACGGAAGTGCCGCTGTGGATGCTGAGCTTGGCATGTGCGGTGTTTATTATACTGATTAATCTGCTGAGTGTAGGGGTATTTGGGGAATTCGAATTTTGGCTGGCTGGCATTAAAATCGCCATGATTATTATTTTTATTATCCTTGGGGCGGGTCTGATCTTCGGGATCATTCCAAGTGACAACACGCCTTATCTGCAAAATTACACACAAGCTGGTGGATTCTTGCCTAATGGATGGTCATCGGTCTTCTCGGCATTATTGGTCGTCATGTTCTCGTATGGAGGATCTGAGCTGATTGGCTTAACCTTAACGGAGACAGAAAATGCGGACAAGGTGATGCCCAAAATTGTAGGGAACTTTATGCTGAGAATCATTTTATTTTTTACGCTGCCGATTCTCATCATCTGTGGGCTCATTCCGTGGAATGAGCTGGGGCCTGAAAGCAGTCCGTTTGTACAGGTGCTGGCTTCCACGGGACTTCCGGGTGCAGCACATATTATGAACTTTATTCTGGTGACCGCTGTACTGTCTGCTGCAAATTCCGGCATTTACGGCGCATCCCGTATGATGCATTCCATGGCAGTAGGTGGTGAAGCTCCCAAGGCATTATCACATACGAATCGCAACGGCAGTCCGGTAAATACATTGCTGGTATGTGCTGTGATTCTGCTTGGTGGCTCCATGCTGGGACTGTTCGCACAAGATCAGCTCTTCCGCGTGCTGCTGGCGGTTCCGGGGTTTGTCGTGATGCTCGTGTGGATCTGTATTGCCACCTCACAGCTGAAGCTGCGCAAGAGATATCCGGTACAACCGACATTTAAGGTCTGGGGATTTCCCTACGTAACTGGAGCTGCTGTGCTGTGTCTCGGCGTCATTGCAGTTGTATTCGTATTTGATGAGGGCAACCGTTTCAGCATCAGCATCTGTCTAACTGTACTCGTATTACTGATTCTCTGGTCTCTGGTTCGATTCCGGAAGACGGTTTAAAACGACATCTCGGCGTTCGTGCCGAGGTGTTTTTTTATCGTTGTCCTCATCCAATATTTTCTTGCCTAATTCGACAACTTCATATACTATTTTCACATTACATAGTGCTTCAAGCATGTTGTTTTTGGGTAGGGCGTAGTCGAAAAGGCTTACATACAGGCGTGAGAGGAAGAGGATTGGATGGTCGGGTTTTTCAAGAAACGTTTGGTTGTTCGCATTGTTGCCATGGTTACATTGGTCATTATGATTATATCTGCGGGAAGCATGCTGCTTCAGCTGGCGAATATGAAGTTAGCTGCGCAGGAGGCCATATCGAGTTACAATATTCAAATTGCCGAGAGTTATGTGAAACAGCTGGACACAGAGCCATATGTGGAATTTGCCAAAGATCCCAAGGAAAATGACGTGTTCTTGAAGATTCGTGATGAGCTGGATGATTTTCGTATGAGCATCGGTGCGATGTATGTGTATTTTGTAAAAATAGACGATACAGGCACGCCTCTCATTATGGTGGACGGCATGAAAGATGCAGATAAAGCATCACCGATCAATGAAGTGACGGATATCCCAGGTGATGCAGTCCAAAAGCTTCTGCAAGGGAAAACAGCCAGTTCCCCTATCATTCATAATGAGGAGTATGGCGAATACATTTCCTCTTATGCTCCGATTTTGAACAGCAATGGAGCTGTGACAGGTGTAATTGGAATCGATACAGCAGTGTCGGTTATTGGAAGTATTGAGTCAGATATTATGAAATCCAGCATTCCGCTGTATGCCCTGTTATTATTCATTACGCTTGCAGGCATCGCGGTGGTATTGTGGTTCATCGTAAGAGGGCTGCGACCGCTGAAACCGCTGAAGGCAAGCGTCGAACAAATGGCGCAAGGTGAGCTGGCGGAAGCCAACCGAATCCTGACAGCGTATCGCCTGCAAAGTGAGGATGAGATTGGCAGTACATTCAAGGCGATGATTCATATGTCGGGGGACTTAAATAAAATGATCGGTGACATGGTCGCGGGTGTCTCGGTAACTACCGATATTCTCGCGGAATCAACCGAGCAATTCAATCGTGATGCAGAAGACATGCTTGAGATGAATAAGAGCGTTGACCAATCCGTGCAGCAGATCAGACAGGGAGCACACACCCAGAAGCAAGGTGCTAGCGACAGCGCCAATGCGATGGAAGAAATCGCTAAAGGGATTACCGACATTTCAGAGTCATCTACAGCTGTGTCCGACGCTGCAACAAGTGCACTTGCTACGGCACAATCGGGTAAGCAGAGCATGACGCAAATGAAGAAACAGATGGAGAGCATTTCCGCTGTATCCGCTGAAGTTGTAGCCATGGTCCAAGTGCTTAACAACTTCTCGCAGCAAATCGGCGGTGCGCTTCATACGGTGCGGGATTTTGCGAGTCAGACCAAGCTGCTGGCGCTGAATGCTTCAATTGAAGCCGCTCATGCGGGAGAGCATGGAAAGGGATTTGCCGTTGTGGCGGATGAAGTGCGGAAGTTGGCGGAGGCATCAAGCACATCCGTGCAGACGATATCGGATTTGTTGCTCGGCATTCAGCAGGAGTCCCAGCATATCGGATCACAGATGGATATTACCTCGCAAGAGATCGGCCAGGGAGTGACGAGCACAGCAGAAGCAGAGCATGCCTTCACCCAAATGGTTGAGGCATTTCGTGTGGTAACACATCGTATCCAGGAGGTATCCGCAGCAGCGGAGGAGATATCGGCGGGTTCCGAGGAAGCGGCAGCGTCGGTCAATACGATCTCGCAAATTTCATCCGGCGTTTCAGATCATTCGGATGACATTTATCGTTTGACAGGGGAGCAGTCGAGCATGTTCCAGAAGGTGGCACAGACGTCTACCCTGCTGAGGCAGCAAACGATTGAGCTGAGCGAAGCTGTAAGAAAAGTAAAGGTATGACCGACAAGAGCCATGCGAAAATTCCGGTGAAAATCGACGGTTAATAGTTAGGAAAATGAAGCGACTAGCATTTGCTGCTCGATCTCGATTCTTTAGCTCAGAATAGAATAACGCTAAAAAGGGGATGTCCTCCGTCATATTAATGACTTATGGGCATCCCCTTTTGTGTTATCCACGCTTATTACCATTTACGAGAATTATGAATCATAACGGTAGCAGATCGCTTTGCCTCCATCACTCTCGGAACTGAATTCGGGGTCTTCGACAAAACCGAAACGTTCGTATAATCGGATCGCGTTGACCATCTGACCGCCCGTATATAAATACACCGTATTTTTGCCCATGTCTTTGGCAGATTCAACACATTGTTGAAGCAGTTCTCTGGCAATGCCATGACCTCTCCACTTGGGATCAACACCCAGCAGTCGAATAAACGGATAATCAATAGGCAGCTCGAAGTTCGGGTAAGCCTTATGTGCAGTCTCAAACAATTGCACCGTCCCGACAATCCGATTATCTATTTTGGCAATCCATAATTGCTTGATATAAGGATTGCTCGGGGATTCCCGAATATCCTTCAGATAATGTTCCCATTGTTCCTGTGTTTGGAACGTGTCCCGGTACTCGGAGTAACTTTCAATGAGAATATGTACAATTTCTTCATGGTCAGCATCTGTAGCGGGATGAATTGTTACTGCCGTTGTCATCTCAAGTTCTCCTTCTGATCTTGGTTTAATAAGAGATATAGTTGACTTGAATTGTATCACACCTGAAAGTACTGGATTAATTGAAATCTTCTATATATGACTCATGAAATTCTATGAGTTGGTATATCCGCACAAGCACAAGCACAAGCACAAGCACATCCAAGGTTCGTACGTATAAGGTTCATTATAGGCGGTTGAGCTGTGTGGAATACAAATTATTGCGATATTCGGTGGGAGTATTGCCTTCGTATTGTTTGAACATGCGCAGGAAGAGTTTGTAATCCGAAAAACCGCATTGTCCGGCAATTTCTTTCACACTGGCATTGGTATTGAGCAGCATCTGCTTGGCCCGGCGAATCCGTTCCGTGAGGATATAGGTTTTGAGACCAATGCCTTTCTCGCGTTTGACCATTTTGGAGATATAGTCCTTGTTAAAATTAAAAGTCTCGGCAATCTTACCAACCGTAATGTCGGTATGCAGATGAATATCCACCCACTTGCAGATGTGGTCAACGATCGCATTGTGCGGCCGATAACCCGCCTGTGTATTGCGTTCCAGTTCTTTGAGCAGCAGCAGCAATGCCGCGTCTGCTTCTTCCGGTGAGAACGATGAACTATGCAGCAGCTGCTTGAACAGCTGATTGGCAGTAGACGGGACCTGAATAGTCGCATGGGTGGGATACTGGTCGAACTCGTTCTCAATCGAATCATAATGAACCCAGTAAAAGCTGACGGGAGCATCGCTGACCTGATAACCATAATGGGTGCGTCCAGCCCTCAGAAACAGCAGATCATTTGCACGAACCACGAACTGCTCGTCCTCCTCCGCAATGTACATCTCGCCTTCCAACATCAAAATGACCTCGTGAACAGGCATGCTGCGCTTCATGTGGCTCCAATTGCCTTCGGTTATGAACTTGCCGCACAGGTAATGTTCCAATGGCTTTTGCATAGGACGGATTTCTCCACCTTTTCTTGGATTATGAGTCTGATGTAGTTGTATTTTATTTGATAATATGAGGATATTCAAGGCCTGTGAAGAAAGAACGCAAGAGACAATTGGATTGCAACACGGATTTTACCCTTTGTATATCTATAAAAGTATTTCTAAATATCCACTACATACCGAGGAGGCGCGAGCAGAATGATTGAAACCAAAAAGGGATTTCTGGGACCTGCGCATGTCAATCTGTTAAATGGCGTTTTTCAAACGTCACAGGAGGTTGGAGAAAAATATTTGTTATCCCTGGACATTGACCGTTTCCTGGCACCATGTTTTGAGGCCCATGGGTTACCAGCGAAAAAGGAACGATACGCGGGTTGGGAGGCACGCTCGATTAGCGGGCATTCCCTTGGACACTATCTGTCTGCCCTGGCTGTGACCTATCAGGCGACAGGTAATGAAACGTTAAAAGAAACATTGGATTATGCCGTTAGCGAGCTTGCATCCATTCAACAGCATACAGGCAGCGGGTATGTCGGGGGCTTGTCCGAAGAAGCTTTCCGTATTGCCTTTCGGGCAGAGCATATTGGTGGTTTCAACATCGGCGAATACTGGGTGCCTTGGTACAGCGTGCACAAAATCTATCGTGGTCTGATTGACGCTTACAAATTAACGGGCAACGGGCAGGCTCTTGAGGTGGTAACACGGTTTGCAGATTGGGCGGTAGAAGGTCTAAGCCCGATGACAGAAGAACAGATGCAGGTCATGCTTCTATGTGAACATGGCGGTATGAACGAAGTGTTTGCACATTTGTATGGAATTACCGGGAAGTCTGAATACCTTGAGATAGCCAACAAATTCACACATCAATTAATCCTCGAACCGTTGGAGCACAAGCAGGACGATCTTCAGGGCAAACATGCGAATACGCAGATTCCGAAAGTCATCGGTGCAGCCGAAATATACAATCAGGATCATAATCACGAGAGCTACCGGACAGCGGCGGATTTTTTCTGGGATACTACGATTCATCATCGGTCTTATGTATTTGGTGCTACGAGCATTTCGGAGCATTATGAAGCGAAAGGCATGGAGAGTCTGGGCATCAAAACCGGAGAGAGCTGCTGTACCCATAACATGATGCATCTGACGAAGCAGCTCTACACCTGGAATCCCGACAGTGCCTACATGGACTATTATGAAAATGCGATCTACAACCATATCCTGGGCACACAGGACCCGGACACAGGCAACAAAACGTATTTTGCATCAACACTGCAAGGCCACTACAAAATCTACGGTACTCACGATACCGCCTGGTGGTGCTGTACAGGATCTGGCATGGAGAACCCGGGCAAATACGCCGAGGCGATCTATTTCGAGGATGAACAGAATCTGTACGTTAACCTGTATATCGCTTCCCAATTGGATTGGAGATCCCAAGGCATATCGCTGAAGCTCGAAACCGACTTTCCTTATTCGGAAAAGGGTACCCTTACGATCACCGAAGGCAGCGCCTCGGCCAATCTTAGACTACGCGTGCCCTCATGGCTTCAGGAGCCAATGACGGCAACGGTCAACGGGGATACGGCCCATCCGCATACCCGGATGGAACCCGGATACCTCGACATCGAGCGTACATGGACCGCTGGCGATGTTATCACCATCACGCTACCGATGTCGCTCCACCAATACACGTCCAGGGATGATGCACACAAAGTGGCATTCCTGTACGGTCCGATTGTGCTGGCGGGGGCTTTGGGAAACGAAGGGCTGCCTGAGGATACCATCGTGGATGAAACGGCACTGAATCCCAAAACCGCACCTGTACCTGTGATCTGGACAGAGCAGGAGGATGTGCGCGAGTGGATCAAGATCGTGGACGCAAGTACGTTGACGTTTGAGATCAGCAAGGACGTCACCTCGGACGGCAATCCGGTGAAGCTAATTCCGTTCTATGATGTGCATCATGAGTTCTATACGGTCTATTGGCTCTTTAACGATGAAGGGGATGCGCTGGAGAAGGAATTGAATGATATCACCATCGACAGGGTGCAGCCTGACGGTCAGCAGGATGAGATTGGACATCATCTGGATAGTAATTGCCGTGCAGAACATCATAACGGTTCCTATACAGACAGCCACAACAAGCTGCATATGTGGCGAGAAGCATATGGTGTTAGCGGGTCTTACTTCAGCTACCAGCTGGCGGTGGATGGTTCTTCACCGAACTATGTATGCGTGGCATACTGGGGCGGGGATCATTCTCCTTTTGAGCGGGAAGGAACGCGGCATGAAAGAATATTTAGTATCGCCGTCGATGGACATGTGGTCGGTGAACAGCGGATTCATATGAACAAGATCGGCGAAGTATTCTACGTTACCTATGACATCCCTGAGAAGGTAACGTCAGGTAAAGACAGCGTTCGGGTTGCATTCCAGGCGTTGGACGACAATGGTTGTGCCGGTAAAGTGGTGGAGGTACGTACAACGCGCAGCAAACCGGAATCTATCTTCTCGTAAAAGAGGCATTGTATGAAAATGGGCAAACACAATGGTATAATAATAGCAAAATGCTGATTAGGTAAAAGAGGAGGATGGAAGTGTGGCAAAACCGGATAATAAAGGCATCTATAGTTTTCAGGATTGGTTAACTTGGGAGGGGACTTGGGAGTTAATTAACGGCAAAGCCTTCAATATGTCTCCAGCCCCCACCTCATTACACCAGTTTATTGTGGGTGAGCTGCACTTCTCCTTGCGTACTTTTTTTCAGAATCGGAAATGTATCGTATTTGTTGCTCCCTTTGATGTGTATTTCAGCGAGAATGAACAGTATGACGTACCTGATCATGTCGTCCAACCAGATTTATCGGTGGTTTGTTCCAAAGACCAAATATCCAAAAACGGCTGTCAAGGTGCGCCGTCTCTAATCATAGAAGTGCTGTCTCCTTCAACTGCGCTGAAGGATTTTAACGAGAAGTTTAATCTGTATCAGAAATATGGTGTGAATGAATATTGGATTGTAGACCCTGGCAATCAGACCGTTCATGTGTACACATTGGAAGAAGGCAGTTACCAAAACCGTCATCTGTACACGGAGCAAGAAACGATTCAATCGGTGTTATATCCGGAACTTGCGATTCCGCTTCGAAATTTATTCAAGCTGAATTAGATCTGACAACATCATCATCACTCCGGCGCCGAGCGTCGGGGCGTTTTTTGCTTTTTATCGTATCGAATAAGCCCTATATAAAAAATGGCACGCCCTGCAAATTTCCACGTATTACCTGATAACATTTCTTTTTCCGCCACCGATTGTTCAAGGATACCAGGCTCATTTCCCAGAGGTTACAAAATCTTATCCACGTTGTCCCTCTAAAGATGAAATGGGATAAGCCCAAGCCACGTATATTATGAATATCCATATTAATCCACCCGAATGCGGCAACATCATGTACAATGAAATAAAGTTCCAATGGTAAATATCGACATAAAGCTCCAACACATAGCGCGAAGGGAGGTCTGATGATTTACATGATAAAGTACATAAAACTGCTGGGGCTGATCTTCGGCGTTGTGGTCATGAATGTTCTATTGTTCTCACCAGGATTCATCGGACTGGAGTTTGGCGGGGGAGCATTTACGACAGCGCTCTCGGTGACATTTCTGTTCGGCAGCGTGATGGCGCTCTTCTATGGAAGCTACACCTTGTTGTTCAGACAGCCTGTAGTCCTGCCTGTGAAGAATATCGAAACCCATGAAGATTATGTGGAAGCGTTATCCTTTTATCGACGCATTAAAGTGCTTGAGGAAGATATCACATTGGGATTATCTCAACTAAGCCGCATGAAGAAAAAGAAAGAAACCCTCCTGAACGTGCTGAATCAGCGATTTGATCCGGGGGAACTGAGTTACAAGAAATTTGCTTCGGTCACCCTCGAAGTGGAGAAGCTGTTATACCTCAACATCCGAAGTGTACTTAACCGACTTAATGTGTTCGATGAAGCGGAGTACGCCAGCCTGATGAAATCCAAATCCGCCACACTTCCCCAGAAGCTCTTTCAGGAAAAGACCAAAGTATATAACGACTATCTGAGTTATGTGAAAAGCTCGCTTCATTCCAATGAGGAAATTCTTTTGAAACTCGACCAGTTAATGCTGGAAATTTCCCGCCTGGACAGCTTTGAAGCTGGCAATATCGAACAGATGCCTTGTATGCAGGAAATTGACCAATTAATCAAGCACACCAAATTATACAGACAGTGAGGGGTTGTACGTATGGCTAAGAAGGGAAAGTTTTTTTTCATATCGATCTTGATGCTGGTACTCGTGTTTGGCCTCGTATATGCAGGGATTACGCTGACGTCGAACGTTGGTAAATCCAGTACCCAGGTAACGACAGAGAATGCAGGCAAAGAGTTAGGCAAGCTGTATGCGGACATTGCGCCGGCAACGGCTGAACCCGTGAAGGGACAGATTGATCTCGATCCGGTGGATGTGGCTGAATCCCTGCCGGATATCTCCAAATTTCCGATCACGGTCGAGAATACAACGAATGATTATGTGGAAATCTTTTCATCCCCGGAGAAAGCAGGCACTGGCGGAGATGGCTGGTTGACCGAGGTTACCGAAGAGTTCAACAAGGCTAACATTACCGTTGACGGCAAACAGGTCTCAGTAAAATTACGCAATATCGCATCCGGTACAGCGGCTGATTATATTAAGTCTGGTAAATATGTGCCTGATGCGTATACTCCCTCGAATGAGTTATGGGGCGAGATGGTAGCTGCCAGCGGAGTAAAGACAGACCTGGTATCCAACAGGCTGGTGGGGAACGTTCCCGGAATCGTCATCTCGAAAGCCAAATATGATGCGCTGGTCGACACGTACGGCTCGGTTAATGTAAAAACTGTGACCGAAGCGATTGCGAACAATGAGCTCGCGATGGGGTACACCGATCCATTTGCCAGCTCCACAGGGCTGAACTTTCTCGTGACGGCACTCAACACATACGACAGCTCTAATCCGCTCGGAGAGAAAGCAATTGAGGGGTTCGAGAAATTCCAAGCGAACGTACCGTTTACGGCGTCCACAACTATTCAGATGCGTGAGGCAGCCAAGTCAGGGCGACTGGACGCATTTGTACTGGAGTATCAGACTTATGTAAACACCGCAGATCTGAAAAGCGGATACGTCTTTACCCCTTTTGGCGTAAGACATGACAGCCCGCTGTATGCACTGGGGCAATTGCCGCAGAACAAGCAAGAGATCATTAAGAAGTATGCGGAATTCGTAACCCAAGCGAAGTATCAGCAATCGGCTGAGGAATTCGGCTTCAACGGCTTGCAGGATTACAAGTCCGAATTGAACACAGTGGATGGGGGCACCTTGTTGTCCGCTCAGAAAGTATGGAAAGAGAAAAAGAACGGCAGTAAACCGATTGCAGCCGTATTTGTAACCGACGTATCCGGGAGTATGGACGGCGAACCGCTGAACCGACTCAAGGAATCCTTGCGCAAAGGCCAGAAGTTCCTGGGCACAGATAACAGTATCGGCCTCGTTTCCTACTCTAGTGGAGTAACGGTGAATCTGCCCATTGCCAAGTATGATACGAATCAGCAGTCGATGTTTGTTGGTACGGTGGATAGCCTGCAAGCAGGTGGCGGTACGGCAACCTTTGATGGGATCGTCGTGGCGATGAAGATGCTGGAAGATTATATGGCTACTGATCCGAATGTGAAGCCATTGATCTTTGTCCTAAGTGATGGAGAAACCAATGAAGGTCATACACTGAAGGATATTCGTGATCTGGTCGAGACGTACAAAGTGCCAATCTACACGATTGGTTACAACGCGGACATCAAAGCTTTGGAGAGCATCTCCAGCATTAACGAAGCAGCGAGTATTAACGCGGATACCGACGATGTGGTGTACAAAATCGGTAACCTGTTCAACGTGCAGATGTAGCACGGGGACTGCACTCAAATTGACCTAATGTAAGGTTCATTATTCCATTTTATATTGCACGTAATTGAAGGGGGAACTTGGATGTCGTTTTCGATGGAGATACCTAGCCAGAAGGAAATTCAGAAGGTGATTGAGGAGGAGATAAAGCCCGTACCTGCCGAGGTGGCGGAGCTGCAGCAAGTCGCCAATGCCAACGTGGAGATGATCATGACACTGGATCTCGAATCGTTGGAGAAACGCAAGGAGATTCTGCAATCCATTGACGGCTTTGGCATGAACACGATGAGATCCTCTTCCGAGAAAAACGCGTTGCTTCAAGTCTCCGTTGGACATCTGTCCAAGACGGGAGACGAGGGCGGTCAGGTCGCCAAAGGCTTGACCGAGCTGCATATGCAACTGAAGGATCTCGACCCCAGCGTGGTCGACTTTGCCAAGACCGGATTCCTTGGCAAATTGTTCAATCCGCTGCGGGCGTATTTCCTGAAATACCAGAAGGCTGACGCGGTCATCGCTGATATTGTGACCTCACTGGATAAAGGCAGAGCGACCTTGAGAAACGACAATACAACACTGGAGATTGAACAGCAAAATCTGCGGGAGCTCACCAAAAGATTGCAAAAGGAAATTCAGCTTGGGGTGCTGATGGATGAGTCGATTGACGCACAGATTGAAGCTGCCAAAGTCCGTAACGAGGACCCGGAGAAAGTCCGCTTTATCACGGAAGAAGTACTGTTCCCGCTTCGTCAGCGGGTCATGGATTTACAGCAAATGCTGGTGGTGAACCAGCAGGGCATCATGGCAATTGAAGTTGTCATCCGCAACAACAAGGAGCTGATCCGTGGTGTTGATCGGGCGAAAAACGTTACGATCTCGGCATTGAAAATTGCCGTCACTGTTGCGAGTGCACTGTACAATCAGAAGATTGTATTGCAGAAAATTGAACTGCTTAACCGGACGACCAACGACCTGATCGCAGGTACGTCCAAAATGCTGAAAGATCAGGGCATTGCCATCCAGAAGCAAGCTTATGATGCCAGCATTTCGGTTGATACGATGAAGCAGGCGTTCACGGATGTGCTTTCCGCACTCGACTCCATCAGTATCTATAAGCAGGAGGCATTGCCAAGGATGCGGGAGACCATTAATCAGTTCCGTGAACTGGCGGATACCGGGGAGCAGCAGATTCAGCGGTTGGAGAAAGGGCAGAAGCTGGGGCTGTAGTTAGAGAATAGAAATAAATAAGTATTAGATTGTTATCTTTATTTATAATTAGAAAAAGCGACCGTTCCTCATACAGACATGGGGAATGGTCGCTTTTTGGGCTTCTATGAAGATGGGTACTAATTTTCATACCCAATATTTCTTGCATAAGCGTATAGCTTCTGATTGCATTGGTCAAGCAAAACGCCAGCCGCTTTTACTTTGGCAGCGCCCTGTTGCAGTATCTTGATATTCACTTTGTTTTTGGAAACAGCCTGTTTGTACAACATGTATCCTTCAAGTTGAAGGTAGGTTCCCTTGACGAAATAGGCATGTATTTTCTTGAGTTCTGAATTGGTGGGCTTGATTTGTTTTGCCATGGAGACCATTTTCGTATAATTGGGTATCACCGTATTCGTAAGTTTGAGATACATGGACTTGCGATTGGCTGAAGTTACCTCTCCGCCGACGCTTCTTAATGTGTCAATGGCCTTATTCTCATAAGGCACGAGAGTAGCTATCTGATCAAGGTATTTTTCGAATTCCTCTTGATCTTTAGTGAGCTTCTGTTCTGTCTCAGAAAATTCCGACTCGTCCGTAAACTCTTCACTGAAATGCTCTTCGTCTTCACTATAACTCTGATCTGAATATGTAGAGGCGGCTACTTTGGCTGCATCGGCAGATGCTGCTGGAGAGAGCAGCACTCCGCCAAGTAAAACAAAACTTGTAATCGATGATATAATCCACGAATTCTTCAAATATGTTGTCATCCTCCTTTTGTTTTATCCCATTGGATAATCTAACATATAGATACCAGAAATTACAGGGATGTATTTACATAAAGATAATGGTCAATTTTTTTCATAATTCCGCTCAATCACTAGACTATAGGGAAGTAGGGCGATATCAATATTAGTCACTCAGTACGACATTGCCAGGTTTGTAATTAATGATTTTAAATAACTCGTCTGCCATATAAGCGGGACTATGCTTGAATTCCTGCCGAATCCATTCAATAATCATGCCAAAGATCGCATGGGATTGATAACTTGCCAGCAGCTCGCGATTGATGTGGGATGGAAATATTTCGTTGAGGTCCTGAAGAGCAAGGTCACGCAGAACATCGCAGATCATCTGCTGAAAATTGGAGGATGCCTCCGATTTCACGACAAGGGTGTAGAATTGCGCATGCTGATGCACGTGTTCGAATATTTTGATTGCCGAAGAGGGCATATGACTTACTTCAAATATTTCTTTATCCAGATAAGGCTCACGATAGGAGAAGACCAGATCCTTAATAATGTCATCGATGATCTCATTGAACAGGTCTTCTTTGTATTGATAGTGTCTATAAAACGTTCCCCGATTCAGATCGGCCAGCTGCACGATTTCGGTAATGGATATTTCTTTGAATGACTGCTTTTGCATTAATTGAATGAGGGCATCCTTCAGCGCCGCTTTGGATTTCTTGATTCTACGATCCATGGAACTCGGAATTTCGGTCATATGCAGTACTCCTCGTAAATAGGTATTTTAAGATAAAGTACATTCGGAATTAGAAGTGTTGATTAACGTACAATTGGGAAAGCTTTTACTGATTGAAGAGGAATGCTATGACTTATTATACTAAGGATAAGAGTTAATGAACATTTGTTTGTTAACTTATTGTAAACGAATACATGGAGGATGATACAATATGAGACTTCAAGATAAAGTGGCTGTAGTAACAGGTGCAGGTTCAGGCATGGGTAAAGCAATTGCAACACTGTACGCGCAAGAAGGGGCTAAGGTGGTTGTATCGGATATCAATGAAGCTTCAGCGCAGGCGGTTGCTGAGGATATCAAGGCAAATGGTGGAGAAGCGACGTTTGTGGTTGCCAATGTGGCGAAGGAAGAAGATATTCAGAACCTGATCGATACGACGGTTAACACCTATGGAACAGTGGACATTCTGGTCAATAATGCAGGCATTATGGACAGTATGGAACCAGCTGGTGACATTGTGGATGACAAATGGGAGCGGATCTTTGCAATCAACACAACAAGTGTCATGCGTGCTACCCGCAAAGTGCTGCCAATCTTCCTGGAAAAACAAAAAGGCGTTATCGTCAACATCGCTTCAGCAGGCGGATTGCATGGTGCACGTGCAGGCGCGGCTTATACGGCTTCCAAACATGCAGTTGTGGGATTCACCAAAAATACAGGCTTCATGTATGCACAGCAAGGTATTCGCTGTAACGCCATTGCTCCGGGTGGGGTTGAAACCAATATTGCTTCCACAATGACAAACATTAACCACTTCGGTGCCAGCAGACAACAGCTGGGAATGGCGATCAATCCCCGTGCAGGTAAAAGTGAAGAAATTGCACAGGTAGCTCTGTTCCTTGGTTCGGATGAATCCAGCTTCGTGAACGGAACAGTCGTAACGGCAGATGCGGGATGGAGCTCTTACTAATCTGTCGTTAAGCGCAGAATTCATCAGGAATGAGGAAGTTGTCAATACGAAGCCTGCTTGTTTCTGTTCTGCTAGTTAGTAATGTTAAATAACTGAAATATGAAAGAAGCTCATACCGATGTATGGGCTTCTTTTTGCATGTCCGTAACAGGCGAGAATGTGGAACATCAAACCAGCAGGACAAACGTTTGCACAAACATGTCTACACATTTCCGGATAACGTAAATAGGGACGAATCCCGAACAATTAAGCGGTGCGGAATAATGACCGGATTCTGAGGCAACTGCTCCCCATTTAGAATTTTCAGCAGTACCTGAACCGCGGTATAGCCCAGCTGATAGGTTCCGATATCAATTGAACTGAGCGGAGGGGATGCAAGTTCCGACAAGGCAATATTGTTAAAGCTCACAACACTAATATCTTCAGGAACGTTATATCCCAGCTCGGCCAGAGCGCGAAGTACACCAAAGGCAACATTGTCATCAATGACAACGAGGGCGGTTGGCCTGTCGGGTAACGACATGAACAGGGACATCGACCGGAAGCCGCTTTCCTGCAGGAATTCTCCCTCCACGATCCAGTCATTGTTAGCATCAAGACCCGCTTCTTCAAGCGCGTTTTTGTATCCAAGCAGGCGATCATGAGACAACGTCAAATCTGGTGGTCCGCTAACAAATCCGACTCGTTTATGCCCTTGGGCAATCAGATGTGTGGTTGCATCGAATGCTGTCTGTACATTGTTATTGTCCACCATCGGTGCATCGGGATGCGTTTCGCTGCGGCCAATCAGTACAAAAGGAAACTTTTCCGCCTCCAAAAACGAAATAATCGGATCTTCCCTTTTGGAGCCAAGCAGCAAAATACCATCCACGCGTCGCCCATGTACCAGGCGGGATATGGCATTCAACTCATCGCTGGAAGACGTTTCGGTGGATAGAAGAAGTTCATAATTCATGCGGGTGGCATGTGTAATAATTCCCCGAAGCAACTCTCCGAAAAAGTAGTTCTGAAACAGCTCTTCAGCAGGTCGGGGCAGCATGATACCCAGGGTTTGAGTCGTTTTGGAAACAAGGCTTTTGGCCATCATATTTGGATGATAATTCATTTCTTTCATGATTTGCTTCACTTTGAGTGACGTTTCCGAACTGATTCTGGGATGGTTGGAAATAACCCGTGAGACCGTAGAAGGGGATACACCCGCCAATTTGGCAATATCTTTGATTGTAATCATGTGAAAAATCCCTTCTGTACAAGCATTTCAACATGTCTCCTATGTTAATTCAAAGACTTCGATAAATCAATTGCTAACTGTTTCATGGTGAAGAGGGGAAACGAAAAATAAAGGAAGATGGTGGGAGATCAAGCAAATCGGAAATTACAGGAATATATGCCCAAAAAGTGAAGGAAAATGAGCGAAAATGACTTGTGCAAACGTTTGTGCAAATAAAGTTCGCTATTGTATGATGTGATTGTTATTATAGCGCTTACATAACTTGAATCAACATACATCTTAGAGAATTCATCCCGATTACATAAGGATTGGACCAGTCTGAGGTTAATATGAGCAAACGTTTGTATAGCTTTCAAACGGATACACGAACTTCGGAGTACAGGAACAGTACACAGAAAAACGGGTGAAAAGCGCGAGTACAGCATCGATCATGACTACGAAAAGGGGGAAATTCAATGAGAAAATGGCAGCAAGCAGCACTTGCAGGATTCATGGCACTCACACTTACCGCATGTTCAAGCGGAGGTGGTGGCGCTGCGCCAACGACAACAGACAGCGGTGAGACTGGAGAAACCACAGTAACCGCGGAAAATATTCAGCCAGAAGAGGGCGCAAGCCTTGTCATATGGGAGGATAAAAATCAGCGCAGCTTTATCGAAGAACGGGCGAAGAAATTTGAAGAGCAGTACGGCGTTTCGGTAAAGATTGAGGAATTGCCGCCGACCGATCAAGTGACCAAGCTCACAACGGATGGACCTGCGGGATTGGCTGCGGATGTGGTTGTTTTCCCACATGACAAGATTGGTAGCGCTTCAGAAGCCGGACTGATCTTGCCGAACGATATTTTTGAGCAACAGACTACGCAATCCACTAGTGACAATGCGGTTAAAGCCGTAACATTTAAAGACATCTTATATGGATATCCCTATAGCGTAGAAACCTATGCGTTGTTCTATAACAAAAAGCTTTATCCCGAAGCACCGAAATCATTTGATGACATTATCAGCTTTGCCAAAACCTTTAATGACACCAAAAACAACAAATACACTCTGATGTGGGAGCTCCAGCAGTTCTATTATAACTTTGCTTATCTGGCTTCCCAGGGCGGATATATCTTTGGTGATGAAGGCATGAACAGCAAGGATATTGGCCTCAACAATGAGGGAGCGATCAAGGGCGGTCAGTTCTTGCAAACGCTGAAATCGGAAGTACTGCCTGTAAAAATGGGCGATGTGAACTATGACATCAAGAAAGGTCTCTTTTCAAGCGGGAAGCTGGCCATGGATATTAACGGACCTTGGTCCATCGCCGATTATCGCACTGCTGGTGTTGACTTCGGTGTTGCTCCACTCCCGGCGATTGAAGGCAAACCGATGACCTCCTTCTCTGGAGTCAAGGCCTATTACGTCAATGCATTTACAACCTATCCGAATGCTGCCAAACTGTTTGCGGCCTATCTCTCCAGTGCCGAATCCCAGATGGTCAACTTTGAGATGAACGGAACTCTCCCGGCCAATAAAGATGTGGCAGCAGATCCGAAGATTCAAGGGGATGAAATCACGAAGGCATTCCTTGAGCAATTCAACAACTCCACTCCAATGCCTTCGCTTCCTGCTATGGATAGCGTATGGGGCCCCATCAGTGCGGCAATTACCGACATATGGGATGGAGGCAAGGATGTAAAAACCTCTCTGGATAACGCAGTCAAACAAGTCAAGGAGAGCCTTGCAACTGTCCAATAAAAAAGAAAGAGCAGGTGCAGAGGAAGCTAACATGTCCTCTGCACTCTGCTATAACTGATCGGTAACTTCGCTTGCCGGGAAGGAGTAGGAATGAATGAAACAACAGCATGTTCCAGTCACGGTTAAACCGAATCGAGAAAGACAGCATCGCATGACAGCGGCTGTGTTGTCCCTTGTCCTGCAAGGACTTGGACAGTTGTATAACCGTCAATGGATCAAGGGAATCTGTTTTCTGATCTTAGAGGCAGTGGGACTCGCATATCTGATTCCCCGTTTGAATCAGGCCGTATGGGGCGTATGGACGCTGGGCGAGCAGACGCAGCGTTTCGTCAAGGTCAATGGATCAACGGTGCTGCAACAGGGCGACCACTCCATCTTTTTGCTGCTCAACGGAATCATAGTACTTTTGGTATTTTTCGTTTTCCTTCTTCTGTATATTTTCAATATCCGGGACGCGTACCTCACGGGAAAATTAAGAGAGGAAGGAAAGCAGGCCACCGGAGCCTCTGCTTCCCTGAGATATCTGCTCGATAAACAATTCCCGTATCTTTTCTTATCTATCCCTGCGCTCGGTATTCTGTTTTTCACCATTATGCCGATTTTATTTACGATTACCCTGGCCTTCACCAATTACTCGGCACCGGATCATATTCCGCCCGCCAAGCTGGTGGACTGGGTCGGTTTCAAGACGTTCACGGATCTAATCCAGCTTAAATCGTGGAGCCATACCTTCTTTGGAGTATTAACATGGACCGTGATCTGGGCCATTCTGGCAACGGTGACTACGTATTTTGGCGGGGTGCTGGTTGCACTTCTCATCGAGCAGAAGGGTATTCGCTTCAAAAAGGTGTGGCGGACGATCTTCATTCTTCCTTATGCCATTCCGCAGATTATCTCACTGCTTCTGATGCGTAACCTGTTCAACGGACAGTTTGGTCCGATTAATACGTATATGAAGGCTTTTGGCCTTGAGGGGTTGCCATGGTTAACCGATCCATTCTGGGCAAAAGTTACAGTCGTCATTGTAAACATGTGGATCGGAATCCCGGTCAGCATGGTGCTCATACTGGGCGTATTGACGGCGATTCCACGGGATTTGTATGAAGCGGCTGAGGTGGACGGTGCGTCCGGCTTTCAGAAATTCCGCATCATTACGCTTCCCTTTATTATGTTCGCTACGACACCGGTGCTTATTATGCAATTTGCCGGGAATTTCAACAACTTCAATGTCATCTTCCTGCTGACGAACGGTAATCCGCTTCGTGGCGATTATCAGTATGCGGGATCAACCGATCTCCTCGTGACCTGGTTGTACAAACTGACGTTGGATAACAACAAGTTCAATATGGCTTCGGCGGTCGGCATCATTATTTTCCTGATTATTGCGTCGTTCTCCATCTGGAATTTCCGTCGTTCCAAATCGTTCAAGGAGGAGGACATGATTCAATGAAAAAGCGCAACAATCCCATGCGTCTGGCGATCAGCTATGTGCTGCTGGTCATCATAGCTATCGTATCGGTGTATCCCGTCTTGTGGATATTTCTCTCGTCACTGCGTCCAGGGGCAGCGCTGTATAGTGAACGTCTGTGGCCTGAAGCGTTCACGCTGGCCCATTATGGGGAACTGTTTAATAACCCGTCGTTCATGTATGGAACATGGTATCTGAACACGTTGAAGATCGCCTTTTTCACGATGATTTTCTCAACACTCATGGTCACTTTGGGCATGTATGCCTTGTCCCGTTTCCGGTTTCGCGGTCGCAAGACCATTCTATCCACGATGCTGATTCTCGGGATGTTCCCCAGCTTCATGAGCATGATTGCCATTTATATTATTTTGCTTCAGATCAAATTGCTGGACACCCATGCCGCGTTGATTCTGGTCTATTCGTCGGGGGCCGTGCTGGGTGGATTTATTGTCAAAGGGTTCTTTGATACCATCCCGCGCAGTTTGGATGAAGCCGCACGAATTGATGGTGCCAGTCATCTGCGTGTGTTCACCAGCATCATTCTGCCGTTGTCCCGGCCGATGCTGACCTATGTAGCCTTAACCAGCTTCACTGGTGCATGGATGGACTTTATCTTTGCCCGGCTGGTACTTCGGACAAAAGAGAACTGGACACTTGCAGTTGGCATGTGGGATCTGGTTAGCCGTTATCAAGACAGTAACTTTACGATGTTTGCTGCCGGGGCTGTACTAATCGCCATTCCAATTACGTTGTTGTTTGTATTCCTGCAACGTTTCCTGGTGCAGGGGCTGACCTCTGGCGCCTCCAAAGGATAAAAGGATAAGAGGATAAACACCCAAATCGCATAAACAGCCTGTAGAACATATTCAGGCCACCAATCAGGCGCTTCTGAGAGGTTCCATTCATCGCTGGAACTGCTCCGGAAGCGCCTGCCTGCTGTTTGAGATCCGAATGACAAGAGGAGGAAAAGATCGATGGGAACGCTACAGTCCCCAGAACCGGAATTAGGACCGAACGGGGCTCTTGTTGCTGCGGAGAGTCAGAAAGTCGCCAACAGGGCGCTTTGGCGCAATGTTGCTTATCGCAGAATTTTGTGTGGCTATGGCATCTCCGTATTTGGTGATTGTTTCAACGGCATTGCCATCAGTCTGTGGGTATTGCAGACCACAGGAAGTGCTAAGAGCATGGCAGCTGTACAAGTATGTAACATGGTCGTCAGTTTTCTGTTCGGATCATTCGCAGGTACGTTTGCCGACAGACTGGATCGCAGAACATTGATGCTGTCGTCGGATTTGTTTCGCGGGGCTATGGCGTTTATCATCGCGGTGAGTCTGTTTGTGCTGCACGCTCCTTTTCCAATCGTACTGCTCATGCTTTCCCTTTCGATGTTTTCCAGTCTGTTTCAGGCGCCAGCATTTCATGCTTCGGTAACCAGTCTGGTGGGGAGGGAGCATCTGCAACAAGCTACAGGAACCATCCATCTGGTCGATAATATTGCCCGGATCAGCGGACTGGCCGCAGCAGGCATTGCGGTTTCTGCATTTGGAGGATTTACGGCTATTATGATTACGGGTGTGACCTTTCTGCTGTCTGCGTTATGTGTGATGTTGGCTGGGCGTTTTCCGGATGTACAACGCTCTTCCATGCATAGAGGATCGTTCGTAAAGGAGTGGGGCGGTTCATTTTCCTACATCTTCTCTCATCCCCTGATTCGTTCAATCGTTATTCTTAATCCGCTGCTGATTCTCTTCTTCATGTCAGCCATCATGCTTGTTCAGGTCATGGCCGTCAACGTATGGCAGGCGAATCCTGTCCAGTTCGGACTGATCGAGACATGTATTCCACTGGGGTACATGCTGGGTTCCGGAATTCTGATCGCCTCAGGCAACCGACTGAAACGAAAGGGACGATGGGTGTTCATCGGTCTGCTGGTTCTCGGCCCACTGTATATGCTGTTAGCCAATGTATCTTCTCCTTTGGTAGCCTTGCCGCTGATCATTGCTGGGGGAGCCATGTTTGCGTGCTGTACGATGTTAACCCAGATCATGATGCGTGCCGAGGTTCCCGATGAGCTGCAGGGGAGAATCTACGGGGTGCTCGGAACCATAACAAGTACAGCCCCGATCCTGGGATTAACGGTGGTTTCCGTTCTCGCTGATCAGTGGGGTGCCCAAACCGTGCTGGAGAGCCTGGGAGCATTGCTTTTGGTGGTAGGAATTATTGCGGCAGCAGGATTAAAATCCATTCGGACCTATCGATAGCAGAGCATGTCATGCCAAAGGTAAGGACGAGCCTAATCAAAGAACCCGGAAGCAGGCGCTTGTCGCGTCTGACTCCGGGTTGAATGATAGGACGGTGATGGAATTAAGGTTGCCAGTCCACTGTAACGGTTGCGGTTCCACTGGTTGGTGTGGTGAAGGTATGATTATTGCCATTTTCCCACGTAATCGTTGAGCCGTTCTTTTTGAAAAACTTGAATTCCAGATTCGTTCCGGCAGGCACGCTGACGTCATAATACCAGGTTGGATAAGAATAGATGACCTGATTGAACGTCGGACCAATGGCGAGAGGGCCTGTGGACCAGTTACCCAACTCCGCAACATTGCCTGTCAGGTAGAGATTCTGACCGAGTGTAGTAGATGCATTGTTGATGACAAACCGAACGGAAACCTGGTTGCCACTAAGAATCGTGAAATTGTTATAGGTGTTGCTGTTGACTCCGCTCGTTGCGACTTTAACGGCATAGTTGCCGGCGGCAACAGCAGGGATGGTCACTTTGATCTGAGTATCTTCCCATGATGTGATGGCTGAACCGGTAACAGCGGTTGTACCGAAATAGACCGTGCCTTTGGTAGTACCAAATCCGCGACCATCAATGGTAACGGTATTACCCGCTTTACCCATTACAGGGCCAACATGCCCGATGGTTGGCGTAGTGGTATTGGCTGTATACTGCCAGACCGCTGTAGCTCCTGCTGCCAAAGTGAAGTTAGCGACGTTACCTCCTGTAGAGGTAATGGTATTACCACTTAATGCACCTGCAAGAACATCGTTGTATGTACCCGAAGGGAGTGAAGTGGTCAGGCCACTGATGGATGTGGACGTCGAAAGATTACGGTTAACCGCTACGACAGCCACGTTGTTGCCGAATTTACGTTCATACACATACACATCGTTGTTAATCCAGCGCTGCTGGGTTGTTCCATAGGCGATAGCTGGATTGGTTTTGCGCAATGGAGCCAGCTTGCTGATGACGTTAAAAGCAGTTGTTGTTTTGGAGAACGAAGGCATTTTGGCACGGTTATTAGGGTCGCCGTTACCTGTCATATACTGCTCAGTGCCATAATAGATGGCTGGTACGCCCCGCGAGGTAAGTGTAAATGCAAGAGCTTGTTCCAGGCGACGGTTATTGACAGCACTTGTTTTGAAGCGATCCATGTCATGGTTATCAATGAAGGTCACTTGGTCATTTACCTGGGCATAATCAGCGGCAGTGCTGGTGATCATGGAATCCAGGGCAACCATCGTGGATGTGTTATCACGGAACACGTTACGTACTTCATTGTTGAAACGGAAGTCGAGCAGACTCATACCGGATTGGTTAGCGAAGTTGGTATTGTCCGCATCGGATGCGGATGAACCCAGGAACCATTCACCAAATGTGAATACCGGTTTGTAGCCATAGATGGAGGACATCCAGTTCTTTTGCCATCCCATCGGCATATGCTTCACCGCATCTACCCGGATTCCGTCAATGCCCATATCCAGCCAGAGCTTGATCGCATCCTTGAAGTAGGTGTCGATGGTGCTGTTATTGTGGTTCAGGTCAGCGAGATCATAGAGATTTTTGTAGATACCGTTCTCCAGTGTGGAGAAGTCAGAGCCGCCATTGTGGTGGAATAATTTGTTCGTATCATTGGTGTAGCCACCAAGCAGAGTTCCGTTATTGTATAACTTTCCATTCTCTGCGAACGAGGTGTCGGTTTCCATGGCGGGAGAGGTATGGTTAGGAGCAAAATCAATGATGACTTTAATGCCTTTGGCATGTGCCGTATTGATCAGGTTCTGAAAATCGGTCATCGTACCGAAAGCAGGATTGGTCTTCTTGAAGTCACGTGCCCAATAGCCGTGATAAGCCGTATTGTTGACACCGGAATAGTTAATCAGCGAGTAAATGTTCTCCACAGGCTGGGAAATCCAGAGTGCCGTAATGCCTAGATCGGAAAAGTAGTTGTCATTAATCGTGTTGATCAGTCCTTGCCAGTCGCCCCCGCAATAGAGCTTCAGGTTAGAACAGGAGGCGTCATAGGCCGCCCCAGTAGGGTTGTTGGAGGGATTGCCGTCCAGAAAACGGTCGGTAAATACTTGATATATAACATCGGTGCTGAAGTTCTGCTTGTTGGTTACAGCCGTATCAGCATCTGCGAATACGGAGGCCGCCGGGAATATGGGCAGTGCACTTCCGGCCAGCAAGCTGAAGCTCAGCGTGGTACTGAGGATGATTCGCTTGGTCCATTTGAACATTGGTAATCCACCCTTCGTTTATTAGATGTGAACTCTCTTTTTTGATTAGAAAAGCGCTTTCAATTTAGACGTTGACTAGTTATTCTTAACGATATCCCCCCTTTATGAATGCCAACAACCCCGGCACCTCCTGCTGGAGTTACCGGGGTTGTCCTAAACCGATTGGGTTTAAAAGCATGGCCCTCTAGTTATAATCACAACGTTATGATAATTAAATAATGGTTTGGTTGTCAATAACTTTTTCTTGAGCATTTTTTTTCTATTTCCATATTTACAAATCAGGCTCAACAGATTTAAACTATTCGCAGACCCACCAATATAAGGGCTATGCATTTTAGAACATTTCGGTGTTTTAAAACAACCCCGTCTCTTCAGAGACGGGGTTGTTTGTCGATGTAGCCGAGGGAAGAACGAAGCAGGACTAACAAGTAAATCCCGGTAGTGTAAAAGGGAAATCTATAGGAGAGGCGGTTGATGGATCAGTGAACACTCATTCTGTTATCGAATGTGTGGAAGGTTTCAAGGCATCCAGGCTGGACAACACGAGAAAGATTTTTGTCTATTTGCCACAAGGCTATAAGGAGCATGTGGATCAACGCTATCCGGTGTTATACATGCATGCGGGTCAGAGGGCCTTCGGCTCTTCGACTGCGGGAAATGAAACGTGGCACGTAGATCAGGCGGCAGACCAACTGATTGATCAAGGCTTGATGGATGGGCTGATCATTGTCGGAATTGCCCATGTTCGTCCAGTTACGCACAATGAATTCTATCATTTCATTGCGCCTGCAAGAGAAGCGGTGAGTGTGGGCTGCTCAGGCCTGGATTATGAACACTTTATCATTCATGAACTGAAACCATTCATTGACGAGCATTACCGCACACTTCCAGACAAGGACAATACGGGACTGCTTGGTTCTTCCGCAGCGGCACTCAGCACCTTCCATATAGGAACACGTCATCCTGATATTTTTGGCAAACTGATCATGCTCTCTCCCTTTTTCGTGGACGTGCAGCTGGATGAAACGTCGGAGAGCAGGTTACAGGAAGAGGATATGTACCTCATGCCTGAGGGCAGTGCTCCCATTCAAATGTGGATGGATATTGGGGACGCAGAAGGATTGTTTCTGCCTTCCCAGGTAAGGAATGTCGTCCATCAGATGCTCGCACTGGGATACAAGCCTGGCAAAGACATCGCATTTCTGGAACAGCCGGATGCAGGTCATCAGGAGGCGGATTGGGGAGAGCGGGTTCACCTTCCGCTACTTTACATGTTTGGCCGAATCGGCGATCCAGTCTCTCTGGAGCTGATGGGAAGGGACGTTATTGGATTGAAGGGCGGCATGAGCGGGCACATCAATGCGCTGCTTCATTACGATAGCGGGTTCACCATGAGTGTGCTTGAAGGGGATTATAGGTCCGATCACCCTGATGTTCTTGAGGTTCGACCCAATGGGGAACTGTTTCCTGTCAAGATAGGTCATGCAGTGGTTACCCTGACGGTGGGAGAGTTGTCGGCATCACGCATGTACACGGTTGTGGAAGAATTATCGGGTCACGTGACTGTCTGCATGAGTGCCGAGGTACCCTTTCAGGACATGTATGATGACTCGATCTACGGAGGCATGGGCATGAAGCTTCTGCACACCGGAGGTGGTCATTATGAAGGCTGTTTCGAGGTTCCACGTGACAGCGGATTTCGGTTCAGGTTCACGCGAGGCTTCCGGCAGTTTGAAACCGATGCAGATGGCAAGGCACTGCCCAATCGGGTGTTTCGTGCCCATGCTAATCTGTCTCTTCATTACAAAATCCAGTCTTGGGGCAGCACGGCTGCCAAAGCCGGGAATAGGAGGTAGCCATGATTAGTCAACCGTTTCAACCAACGATGGATATTCCGTATTATTATCCCTGTAATTTTCCTTTGATTCACGAAATCCTTCAGCGTCAGGGCTCGATAAGCAGTCTCGGTCTGTTAGCTTCCAGCCGCTTATATAGTCTGACTTCCTGTTCAGATCGTGGCCTAATTAAGCCTTACTTTCATAAGCTGGATTATGAGGAGCCGATGTGGGAAGTGTTTGGAGAACGGGAGTTTGACAGCTTCGAACAAGGAAAGGCATATATTCGGGAACGGCTTGAAAATGAGGGGCCTTTGGTCGTTACAGGCACAAGTTACTGCTTGCCTTACGGGGAGGATTATCGAAATCCGGAGTATATTCATAAACTCGTTAAACAAGGTTCGCGCCTGCATCTGGTCGATCATTGGCTGGCTGTGTACGGGATGGATGAGGAGCAGTTCTATGTCTATGACCCCGTTCCCTCCAAATACATGGGAGCTGTATCGTCTACTGATTTCCAGGAGTTCTGGAAAGGGAACAAAAATATCTCCGAGCTCGAAATAGCCCGGCGCAAAGAAACATTACGAACATATGGCACGATGGAGATCCGTGCTGTGGAGACACTCGACGCCGCAGGCTACCGAACCATGCTGCGCTCTGCGCTGGCAACGCAGGCGCATGAATTCATCACGGGCAGAACGATCTGGCAGGGCAATCGAAGCTATTATTTTGGACAGGCTGTCACATCACAATTGTTACAAAGATTGCACCCGGATGCCGAGGTGGATCGGGAACAGGAGAAAGCCATCTCCGCGTTCCTGTTCGACATGCGCTGGAGCCGCTACTTTTTCCGCGATTTGCTGGAGGAAGCCGCCGAATGGCTCGATTCTCCCCATGATCAATATGTTGCAGAATTCGGCGCAATGATAGCCCGGTGGGAACAGGCGCATAAGTTGCTGCAGATCGCCAGAATGAAACGAAGCCCAGAATGGCGGGAGCAGTTAACAGATATTATCGAACAATTGGCGGCGGACGAATTACGCTGGTACGAAGCGCTGATGACGACACATCAGCATGCCGATCGCTTCAGACAGATCCCATCGACTGTGGAAAATCCCGCGCCTACGCCTTCACATCGGGAAGTCATTGAGCGGATTGTGCTGGATAGCTGCGATGAGCTTAATCGATACCATAACGCGCCGATTCCTCTGGAGCATGGCTTGCAGGCGCCACTGTATGGAAGTCGGGGAAGGCTGGACTCCCTTGAACTTGTAACTTTACTTGCGGTTGTCGAGCAAAGTGTTGAAGATGCGTTCGGTGTAGGGATAACCCTCGCGGAAATGGCGGCTGCTTCCATGCCAGAGAGTCCTTATCGAACGGTGGAATCGCTGGTTGAATATCTGGAGGCGCAATTGAAACAGTGCTCGAAGGATGATAAGGGATGAATATCACTTTTCTTCTGGAACGGTTCGCTGCGTATGACCATCGCCCCGCATTGATATGGAAGGACGAGCAATATAGTTATAACTGGTTATTGGATCAGATTCAGACCTTTAGCCAGTGGATTTCCAGAGAAGGGCTCGAAGAGGCGATTGTTGTGCTTGAAGAGGATTATTCTCCATATGCCGCAGCGGCATTGATCGCACTTCTGGAGCGGAATTGTATTGTGGTTCCGCTGGATCGACACTTGGTTGAGGCCAAACGGAATGAGTATACAACGCTCGCTCAGGCAGAATGGCGTATGAGTGTTGGGGAAGGGGAAGCTATTGCCAAACATTGTTCCGTGCAAGGCAGTCGATCCCCGATTTTGGCAAGGCTGAGTCAGGAAAAGAAAGCAGGTCTGGTGATTTTCTCATCCGGATCGACAGGACGAAGCAAAGCTGCTGTTCATAGCGCCGATCGTCTGTTGCACGGATTCAGGCGGCAAGTTCGGCCGCTCTGTACGATCCCTTTCATGATGTTTGACCACATTGGCGGATTGAATACGATGCTGCAATCCCTGTCCAGCGGCGGCTGTTTATGCGTCATACCGGATCGCTCCCCCCTGGAAGTATGCAAAACCATTGAAAAGTACCGTGTTCAGGCACTGCCAGTCTCACCAACGTTCCTGAATTTGCTGCTTCTTAGTGGAGTCTATCGGGAGTTCGATCTATCCAGTCTCGAAGTGGCTTCCTATGGTTCAGAGGTTATGCCGGAGGCACTGCTTACCGCATGGAATAGACAGTTTCCGAATGTGCGCACGGTGCAGGCTTATGGCATGTCGGAGCTTGGTATTCTGCCGACACGCTCCAAAGATTCCGGTTCATTGCTATTTACGGTTCGTGATGGGGAAGTTCGTTATCGGATTGTGGACGGGTTGCTTGAGATCCAAACGAAAACGGCCATGATCGGGTATCTGAATGCTCCGTCTCCGTTCACGGAAGATGGCTGGCTCCAGACCGGGGATGAAGCAGAGATGGAGGATGGTTACATTCGCATTTTGGGTCGCCCCTCCGAGATCATTAATGTAGGCGGGCGTAAGGTTTACCCTGCGGAAGTGGAGAGTATTCTGGAGCAAATGGATGCCATTGAAACGGCTGTGGTGAGCGGGGAACCGAGTGGAATTATGGGACAGATGGTGATGGCTACGGTCAGACTTACAGGTGAGCAGCCTCTTACGGAACTGCGCAGACAAATCTGGGACTATTGTAGAGAAAAGCTTCCTCTGTACAAAATCCCGCAAAAGATTGTGATTACTCAGGAGACATTAACAAGTTCAAGAATGAAGAAAATAAGAATTCCCGGTCCTATCTCCTCCGCTCAGGATGAGGTTGCGGCAAGCAAGGAGGAAGATTCGGGACGAACACAATACTGAATGAACGAATGAATAAAGTGACTCATGAATGCCAATGCAGCAGGGGACATCATGAGTTGTAATAGGAGAGGGGGAACCTTCGGATGCATAACGCACCGAGGGTTCCCCATTTTTTGAATAGATTCGAAGAGATAACTACGAGAGATAAACCTTATACATTTGAATGTGAAATTATCATTATATGATCTACCAAGAATCGCATCGGAGGAAGGGTTTAGAATGAAGCAAGATGTTATGCCTTCACGTGTGATTTGACATCCAACTGCAACAGGGAGAAACCGTACGCTTCCAAGTCCAGCTTCAGCTTGTTCTGCTGAGTTTCCCGAGCTGTGGCTGGGAATACATTACGCCAAGTCCCTTGATGTAGTGGCAGCTCCATACTGCGCGGTTCTTCGCTTGCATTCAGGACGAGGACGAATTGTTCCCCGGTATCCTGATCCTTGCGTCCGATGGCAATGCACGGATCTCCGGCTTCCGCGTAAATCATCGTGATGTCCGCACTGCGCAATGCAGCGTGTTGTTTACGCAGGGCAATGGCTTTAGTGAAGAAATCGAGCAGATCCTTGTTCTGCTTCTGTTCGTCCCACTCCATACATTTGCGACAACCTGGATCATAGCCACCATCCAGCCCTACCTCGTCGCCATAGTAGATACAAGGAGCGCCTGGGTACGTAAGCAGCAGAATGACAGCCAGCTTCATCTTGCGTACATCCCCTTCACATAGGGTGAGCAGTCTTGGCGTATCATGACTTCCGAGCAGGTTGAAAGCTGCTTCGGTTACAGGCTGTGAATAGGCAGCAAGCAGTTTGCCAATCTCGTTGGCGAATCCGAGACCGTCCAGCTTGCCGAGCACAGCGTAATCCATGACTGAATTCGTGAATGGGTAGTTCATGACTGCATCGAATTGGTCCCCTTGCAGCCACATGATGGAATCATGCCAGATTTCGCCGAGCAGATAGGCATCCGGGTTAAGTGATTTGACCGTTTGGCGGAATTCACGCCAGAATTGATGGTCTACCTCATTGGCAACATCCAGTCTCCAACCGTCGATACCCATATCCTGAATCCAGTAGCGGGCCACCTCCAGCAAATATTCTTTGACATCGGGATGCTCCGTATTCAGTTTGGGCATAAGGGGTTCAAAGGCAAAGGTATCATATGTGGGAATACCATCCTCGATACGTGCCGGCCATTCTCTGACATGGAACCAATCCGCATAACGGGAAGCAGCCCCTTTTTCAAGCACATCCGCGAATGGAAGGAACTCTCTGCCTGAATGGTTAAACACTGCGTCCAGAACGACCCGAATCCCACGTGCATGGCATGCATCCACAAGCTCCTTCAATTTCTCATTAGTGCCAAAGTGCGGATCGACCCTCAGGTAGTCTGCGGTATTGTACTTATGGTTGGTTGTAGCCTGGAACACCGGGCAGAAATAAATGGCGTTAATGCCAAGTGTGCTCAGATGGTCAAGGTGATCCAGAACGCCTTGTAAATCACCTCCGAAAAAATTGACAGGCGTCGGTTCACCACCCCAAGGCTCAGCGTTTTTTGGACTGATCGACGGATCACCATTGGCAAAACGTTCAGGAAAGATCTGATAGAATACAGCATCCTTAACCCAAGCAGGTGCCTCGAAGAAATCCACCGGATTCATAAATGGAAAATCGAAAAATTCCAACGGATGATCAGGCAGAGCCTGTTCGAATCCCCGTTCCGTCATCCAGACCGATTCTTCTCCCTTGATCAGTTGGAAGCCGTAGCGTAATCTACGGTAAGGTGGTTGCGCTTCCACTTCCCAATAATCGAACAGGGCATCACGGGCAAAGATTCGCATCGGAAGGTGGAGGACCGTACGATCCCACGCATATTTATCCCCGATGATGGCGATAACGGCATCCAGGTCGCCCCGCTTGGAACGGAGTCTCAAGTGCATGGTCGAACGGTCATATACGTAGGACCAATTCATTTTGGGACGATGATAAATAGCTTCAAGTAACATAGCATTCACTCCTTATCTGGGATGGATCATATGGCTATAAACGCAAAAAAGGCACAACCCCAATGTTCACGAGGTTGTACCTTTCGGCAGCATAGCCTTTTGATTATAGTGCTATTATACGAACTAAATCGAAAAAAGAAAACACTTTTTTTCCTGAAAAGATGAGTTGAATTCACCGTGTAAATTTGGGTGCTATTTTTTAAAACTCATACCCGAGTTTATTGGCATAGGCAGACAATTCTTTTTGGAACTTCTCGATATTTTTCTTGCCGGCATCAATTTTGGCGTTGGATTGTTTCAGGACAGCGCTGTTTACCGTTGTTTTGGAGACCGCTTTTTTCGCGAGTTGGAATCCTTCCAACTGAGTATAGCTTCCTTTGATCAAGTTGGCGTGGATTTTTTGCAGCTCCGTATTTTGCGGCTTGATCAGCTTCAGCTTGGATACATATTTGGTGTAGTTAGGAATCGCTGTGTTGGTCAATTTCAGGAAAACGGACTTGCGATTGGAAGATGTAATGTAAAATCCCCCGGCCAAAGCATCGAAAGCTTTCTCCTCATATACAGATGCGCTATCCAGTTGATCCATGTAGTTCAGGAAATCTGCTTCGTCGGCTGTAAGTTCCGGTTCTTCTTCTGTTGTGTCAACCTCGGAGTATGCGTCTTCTGAATATGTAGTGGTTGAGTCATCCGCAGCAGCGGCATAGGACCCTGCAGGTGACAACACCCCGCCGAGCAAAACAAAACTCATAATGATGGATAGTACCCATGATTTCTTCACGTTCTAACTTCCCCTATCTATATATGTGATATTATTCCAATGGATAATCTAACATAGCACGACAAGAAATTACAGGAATCGATTGACAGTAAATTGTTTGTTTCATATTATTTCATGCATTTGCATAGTGGTACACCATTATAGAAAGCTGTAACGGCGGGGTTGATTAAGTAGGTATAAAGAGATACCCCGATGTTTAAACGTGTATATTTGTTCGGGAAAAATGAGGCGTCTGGTTCTTTCAGAATATTTTCAGAAAGGATATATATGCAAAATCATAATGGATGTTGGGTTTATTTATTAATACTTTAAACCTATTTCCGTTTGTAACGATACGCCCGATAAATAGCATTGGAGTTGATTCATACATATTGGAGGAATAGTTCATGAGTAGAAACAAACGATTTACCAAAATGATGATCCTGGCGATAAGCATAAGTCTTGTGCTCTCGCTTGGGCTGATTCATCCCGTTCAAGCGGGTGGATGGACGCAGGATTCCTTTGAGAATGGGGATGCCCAATGGACGTCCACGAGTGGCAGTTGGTCTGTCGTTCAGGATCAGGGAAACGCAGTATATTATCAATCGGGCAAGAGCGAGGGCAGAAGTTCGGCGGGAGATGCGGAGTGGAGTAACTATGCCATTGCAGCGGATGTGAAAGTCGTGGATTTCAACGGCTCGACTCGCACGTATGTAGCAGGCCGATATGCGGATGCCAACAATTATTATGCAGCGTCATTGTATAACAGCAGTGGCGGGAAACTTGAAATTCGGAAAAAAGTGAATGGTTCTACCACAACACTCGCCACAAAATCCGATTATAAGCTGGCTGTGGATACATGGTATAACGTCAAACTTGAAATGAACGGTTCATCCATTAACATGTATGTGAATGGTGTATTGGAGCTGTCTGCTACAGATACCGACATGACCAAGGGGGGTGCAGGGCTGGTGACCTTGAAGTCTCTTGTCATGTACGATAATGTGAATATTTCGAATATCGGAGATCCAACACCAGTCACACCACCGACCGATCCAACAACGGAACCATCCACGGGTACACCAAGCGATCCGTCAACAGAAATACCACCGACCGATCCTGGAACTGAACCTACGGAGCCAGATCAGACAACAGAATGGGCTGCGTATAATTTGACTGGTTTTGCCGCAGCGAATACGACCGGGGGTGGTATCATCTCGGATACCGACTCACGTTATATGCGGATATATACCGCCAGTGATCTGGCTCTGGCCTTGAAGAAAGGCTCCAAAACCAAAGTGATTGAGATCATGAACGATCTGGATCTGGGATGGAACGAGATTCCTGCGGCAGCTCAGGCTGCTCCTTTTAGCGCACATAATAATGCGCTGACACATCCTGTTCTGATGAAGACAGGGGTTAGCAGAGTGAGCATTGATAACTTCGATGGCCTGACCATTTTCTCGACTAATGGAGCAACAATCAAGCATGCAGCGTTCACGTTCAAACGGAGCAACAACGTAATTATTCGCAACCTGGCATTCGATGAACTTTGGGAGTGGGATGAGGCAACCAAGGGCAATTATGATAAAAACGATTGGGACTACATTACCGTTGAGAATAGCAGCAACGTCTGGATTGATCATGCCACATTCCACAAAGCATACGATGGACTTGTTGATGTGAAAAAGGGCAGTACAGGCGTCACTATTTCCTGGTCATCTTTTGTAGGGGACGATCAAGGTCCTAATAGCTGGGTCACCCAGCAGATCAATGCGCTGGAAGCCAATAAATCGGCCTACCCGATGTATGCCTATCTGAGAAGCAATGCTGTCGGCATGAGTAAGGAGCAGATCATCGCAGTGGCGGCGAGCCAGAAGAAGGGACATCTAATTGGTGCTACTGAGTTCGCAAGTGACAATGCTGATCTGGAAGTCACCTTGCACCACAATTACTACAAGGATATCCAGGATCGTATGCCACGCCTGCGTGGAGGGAATGTACATGCATACAATATCGTTATGGATAATGCGGCCACCTGGGAGTTGAAGAAAAACATCACGTCCAGTATGTCTAAAGCCATATCGGCCAAAGGGTATCATTTTGGAATTACCAGCAATGGCGCAATTTCTACGGAAAGTGGTGCGGTGCTGTTAGAGAATTCGGTCATCCTTGGCGTGCAATATCCGCTGCGCAATAATCAGGCCGATGAGTCGAAAAGCAATTACACGGGGAAAATTGCAGCGATAGATACGATCTATTCACTGGATGGAAGCAGCTTTAGAGGCAACAGCGACGATGCCAAAAGTCCACTTTCACCAGTACCGGCATCCTTGAAGCCGTTCTCCTGGAATGGATTAACTGCGCTGCCATACAGCTACACGGCAGAAGATCCTGCCGGACTTCAGGCAAGACTGATTTCTACATCTGGCGCAGGGGCAGGACAACTGTCTTGGGCTCCAGCCCAGTGGCTGGCAACGAGTTATAATTAAGTTCATTAACTAAAATAGTAGCGACCAGGGGCTGCCTTTGAAGTAGATCTTTCTACGGATGAGGCAGTTCTTTTCTAATGTCATATCTATTTGGAATGCAGTTTTTCGATATAAATTCTCTAAGAAGTGACGTACAGAGGCGGTCAGATGATATAATCGGCTGAAGTGTTATTGTCTCACCAAGTTATTTTCAAAAAGGTTTTCGGTAAGTGGTCTATTGTTGTTTGTAACCGCAATCATAATACACACAGAAAGTGAGAGCTGAGATGAATCAGAAAAAGCTTTTTACGGATGGATGGCAATTTGCGAAAAGTAAGCTGGAGGTTACGGAGCCTGCGGGGTTAACGTTTGAACCGGTGGAGCTTCCTCATGATTGGCTGATCAATAATACGCTTGAACTGTATGAGGACAGCATCGGATGGTATCGCAAGACATTTCCATATACGAAGGATGAGCAGCAGCTTCTGCTTTGCTTTGACGGGGTGTACATGGATTCTTCCGTATATGTGAACGGTCAGCTTGTTGGAGAATGGAAGTACGGCTATTCGGCTTTTGAGCATGAGATCACGAGTGCTTTGGTGGAAGGTGACAATGAAATTGTAGTCAAAGTTGTGCATCAGAGTCCCAACAGCAGATGGTATTCCGGGGCTGGAATTTATCGCAATGTGTGGCTCAAAACGAGAGATCGGAATTATATCGTCACAGACGGTACCTATGTTTCGATTCAGCAGCAGCCAGAAGGTTGGCAGGTTGAGGTGGATACGGAGCTGAGTCTCAATCAGAACGCACAACTTGTGCACACGATTTGGTATCAGGGTAATCAGATCGTATCCAGCAAAGAGGACGTTATAGCTACAGCGGGTAAACACACCGGACATGGAGAGATACAATCGAAAAGTCAACAGCTGGCGGTCGATCTTCCGAAGTTATGGAGCCCGGATGAACCGAATCTGTATGATCTGGTAACAGAACTGCAAGTAGCTACAGGTGAGCAGGGCTATGAGACGATCGAGACCGCCACACAGCGGATTGGTTTCAGGGATATCAAGCTGGATGCAAACGAAGGATTCCACCTGAATGGGGTCAAGATGAAGCTGAACGGCGTGTGTGAACACCATGATCTTGGGGCGCTGGGGGCTGCTTTTAACCTAACTGCGCTGCGCAGAAGATTTGTGCTGTTGAAGGAAATGGGCGTTAACGCCATCCGGACCGCTCATAACATGCCTGCCAAAGAGTTCATGGAACTTGCGGATGAGATGGGGATGTTGATCGTTTCGGAAGCGTTCGATATGTGGGAGAGAGCCAAGACCCCTTACGACTATGCGAGATTTTTCCCGGAATGGGCGCATACCGATGTAAAGAGCTGGGTGAAGCGTGATCGTAACCATGCAAGTCTGATCATGTGGAGTATCGGTAACGAAATTTATGATACTCATGCGGATGAGCGGGGCCAAGAAATAACCCGGATGCTAATGGAGTATGTACTGGAATTCGATCCAAAAGGGAACGCAGGTGTGACCATTGGTTCGAACTACATGCCGTGGGAAAACGCACAAAAATGCGCCGACATCGTGAAGCTCGCAGGTTATAACTACGCGGAAAAATACTACGACAAACATCACGAAGAACATCCGGACTGGATTATCTATGGTAGTGAAACGTCGTCTGTGGTGCAGAGCCGTGGGATCTATCACTTCCCGTTCGAGCAATCCATACTGGCAGATGATGATGAGCAGTGTTCGGCTTTGGGTAACAGTACAACAAGCTGGGGCGCAAAGTCAGCAGAATATTGCATTTTGGCGGAACGAGATACGCCGTATTCCTTGGGGCAGTTCCTGTGGACGGGATTCGATTATATTGGAGAGCCGACACCGTATCATACGAAGAATTCGTATTTTGGACAGCTGGATACAGCAACGTTCCCGAAAGATTCCTACTATATCTACCAAGCAGCCTGGACGGATTACAAGAAAAGTCCGATGGTTCACCTGTTCCCTTACTGGGATTTCAGTCCTGGTCAGCTGATCGATGTACGCGTGTGCAGTAATGCGCCGAAGATTGAATTGCAGCTGAATGGCAAAACAATCGGCACGTATGATATCGATTACGCAAAGGGAACCCAGCTGTCAGGCTGGTGGAAAGTGCCATATGAAGAAGGCGAGCTCAAAGCCATCGCTTATGATGAACACGGCAACGTTATTGCAACGGATGTGCAAAGATCCTATACAGATGCAAAGAAGATTCGTCTGCAAGCCGATCGGGAGCAGCTGCAAGCGGACGGTACAGATCTTATTTTCGTGGAAATTCAAGTGGAAGATGAAGCAGGTAATCCCGTGCAAAATGCAAACAACCGTGTACAGGTCCAAGTGACAGGTGCAGGTCGTCTGTTGGGCCTCGATAACGGGGACAGCACGGACTATGATCCATACAAAGGACTGAGCAGAAGGCTGTTCAGCGGCAAGCTGATGGCAATCATCGGGGCAACGAACGAATCAGGAACGGTACGGATCGAGGTGACCTCGGAAGGATTGGAAAGTGCAGCTGCCGAGTTCGAATCACGAGCTGTTGCAGGCGCAGGAGATCGTACCTTAGGTGATTTCGAGGCCGCTGCAGGTCAGGAGCATATCGTACTCATGAGTAATACAGAACGTCCGGTTCTGACGGGCCACGTGCAGGAGATTCCTTTGCGAAAAATCGAGATTATCAGCGAAGGTGGACAGCTATTGGATGAATCGAAACAGGAGATGACGGTGAGCGCCAAGCTGTATCCGGAGAACACATCCTACCGCGATATCGAGTGGGCAGTTGTGAACGATGCGGGTATCGAATCCAACATTGCCAAGGTCGAAGCCAACGGTCTGGAAGTCATCGTATCCGCTCTGGGCGATGGGGAATTCCGTCTTCGTGCGACGAGCAGTAATGGTACAGATAAAACGAAACTGATCTCCCAACTGGAGTTCAAAGCAACAGGTCTGGGTACGGCTTACAAAGATCCATACGGCTTTATTACTGGCGGGCTGTACGATTATACCAAAGGGGATGTCGGCAACGGCAATGAACGTGGGGTAGCGACAAGCCGGGACGGGGAGACACATGTGGGCTTCCGCAATATCGACTTCGGGCCGTACGGCTCCGATACCATTACGATTCCAATCTTTGCGTTGTCTAGTGAAGAGTACTTCATTCAGATTTGGGAAGGTATGCCGGATGAAGAGGGAAGTACACTGCTGGCAGATGTGGTGTATGACAAAGAATCCAGATGGAATGTGTATCAGGAAGAGACGTATCAACTGTCCAAGCGGCTGAGTGGGATTACGTCGATCTGTTTTGTACTGAAGCAGAAGATTCATATCAAAGGCTTCTCGTTCGAGCGCCAAAGCCGCGCATTTGAACAGAATACGGCTGCATCATGCGATCATCTCTACGGGGATACGTTCAAGATCGAGGGTGATCATGTCGAGGGGATCGGGAACAATGTGTCGTTGGAGTTTGAAAATATGGACTTCACAGCAGAAGGCACGTCCAAGCTTGTGATCTATGGACGTTCAACAATCGATAAAAACACGATCCATATCCGCTTTGCAGGTGAGGACGGACAGAGCAATCAGCTGGTCGAATTCACACAGTCCGATGGATATGAGGAGCGAGTGTTTGAGCTTGAGCAGGTTAAAGGTGTGCAGAAGGTGACCTTTATTTTCTTGCCGGGCAGTCAGTTTGACTTTGGCTGGTTCCGGTTCGAGAAGTAGGACGCCAGATATAGTAGTTCAGATATGGTAGTTCAGGGATAGAGAGGATTTATATCAATCCCCTTCAGATAAACGGTGTTCTTTCAGAACAGGACGTTTATCTGGAGGGGATTTTTTTGTATGTTAAACGATTCGTTTAGCTTCCTGAATCTTTCATGTCAGCATCGTTAATGGTCAGCATAGCTTTCTCTGAATCCCAGGACACGTTCAATCCCAAACCACGCAATACCTCAAAAGGCACTGTAGTTGCTTCCGAGTAATTATTTATGGGTTCAGGTAGCTTCCTTGAGTTGTTGGCTCAGCTGTCAGCTCAAGCAACAGGCTAGATGCAACTAATGCGGCAACCATTGCAATGGCGAATCGTCGGGACGATTTGCCTTTCCCATTGGGTCTATGATTCAAGCGTGAAGTGGAGCGTCGTTTTTCTTTTGCTATGTCATCGGATGGGTTAATCGAACGCATGGGTATCGCCTCTTTTTCAGATGAGATGGACGTGAATGATGCATTGTTATATAAACACTTTATGGTGGGGTGAAGTTACATACAAATGATAAAATTTCCTTTATATTGAAGATCCGTACTGAGTGTGTTTATGTTATTTCTAACAGCACATAGGTAACATGTACGGAGACATTAGCGTCTTAATTCATGAGGTGATTGGATGAAAAGAGTACTGCTCACGCTTTCGTTAGCGTTAATGCTGTTAACTGCCTGTAAGGTAAACGATCAGACAGTGGGTTCTCCAGTAATCTTAAATTCATTTCCGGAGATTATTGAGCCCCATAACCCTGAGCAAGCGGAGCAAAGTGGGGATGTCGTTGTGCTTCTCGAAGGCATGCGGAACAAGGATAAGTGGAAAACATTTGTGAAGAATGTGAAGAACAAACAGCAGGATCAGGTTCGTGTGACGAAGTATACCATTGAAGGTGGGGCCATCATCTATGAATTGATTTACGATGGTTCAGCCATTCAATCGACTTATGATGATTCAAGGGATCTCTATGGCTCCAAACAGGGGATTACGACCAACACCTGCCAAGGGATCGGTACGATGAAGAGTGAGCAGGGACGTGTTTTTTACGTGTTAACCGGTTGTGAGAAGGAAGGCAGTACCTTTTCGATTCCCAAGTGATGAGAGTTCTATCTAACCGTAAATAGTTGAGATATGTAATTATTCATGCTGTAAATCAAAAAAGATCCTGCGAAGCCGAAGCTTTTCAGGATCTTTTTGCTGCTATATGGAGAGTGAGAGCTGGTGGTTTATGCATACAAAACATTGGATAGTTCAATCAGATTACCGTCAGGATCACGTATATATACCGAACAGATTGGCCCCAGAGCACCTGTCCGCTTTACTGGTCCTTCTTCGAATTCAACTACCTGCATGCCTAATACATTCGTATAAAATGCAATCGTCGCTTCCAGATTTTCCACGGTTAACACGAGATGATCGAGTCGTTCTATTTTTATGGATAAGCCTCCTTTGAAATGGATTATTAGCTCCTGTAAAACGAGGGTTGTATATAATAGTATGTCATTTATTATACCTTAGAGCTTGGTGTGGTTAATCGGTTTAGGCAACGCCGATCCTTCGGACATATTAGTGGAAAAGTAGAATATAAAGGGAAGAGCGAGCAAGATTAGACCGATGATTACGGCGGTGATGATACTCTTTTTGTTCAATTTACAGGCTCCTTTCGGAAAAATAGAATCTAGCACAATGGGTATATAACCTATATATTAACCAATTGATTGAAATTTGGAGTAATATGCACGAATGCGCAATAGTTCTGACGAAGAGTGTTTACCACGGCGCCGGATGATATATGTGAAAATGAATCCTCCGTTTGATTCCAATCTACTTTCTAACTTGTTAAAATTTAGGTACATATACTACGGTCAGGTTGGCGGTGAAGATAGAATGCAGCGTATTCAGGTACATCCCGATGTATTAGAGGAAAAAGCCCGGCTCGTCCAGCAGAAGAAGCTGGAACTGGAGCGAATGGTACGGGAACTGGAAAAGTCAATTTACCTGTTGCAGTCCGAATGGTCTGGTGTCACTGGAGAGCGGTTCTTCTGGGATTTTATGCAGGTGAAAGAAGTTTTTCCTGCTACACTGGGTCTTTTGGATAAAATTCAGAACGAATTTATTTTTATAGCGAAGAATTTCAGAACAGCCGATGGTTCGGGTGAGGTTGCTCTATATATACCTGAAGAACTGAAACGAAATTTCGGTGTTGGGTTGCTCGATAAGTCGGTTGGAGAGACCGTAACCGGAATTGGACAGACGGCGGAGGCGCTCTTTTATGATCCATTCGGCACGGTGACCAGTGTGGCTTATGCTATGACCTTGGGCAGAGTGGTCGATGTTGGGCGAGGAATCGGATTCGCATGGGATGCCGCTTGGGGCACAGGAACAGCCAGGTCTGACATTGAGCAGTTTGTAGATGAGCAGAAGAAACAGATGGATGAGAGTGGGGCAGGATATTATAGTGGTTCTGTGATGGGTCAGGTATTGGCCTACGCCTTTGTTGGCAGGGCGCTTCGTTCGAAAGAGGATATGGGCGGGGGATTAGGGGGAGGTAAGAAAGAATCGGATAAGGGTAAAGAAGGGCCTGGACAAGATGGTAAACCTGTTGTAGATAAAGAGAGGTGGCTGGGGAGTCTACAAAATACAGAAAACTTTAAAACAGGAACTAAAGAAAACGGATTAAGCCATATTTTTGGTGGTGAAATACTCAAAAATGGGAATGCCAATGGTTTTCATTATGAAGGGATGCCAAATAGTAACGGCAAAATTGTCGGGAAAGTTGATACACCTAATGAGTTTGGTGTCTATCAAGCCAATGTTGAAATTAATGGAGTACCAAAAGGACCCAAATCCACATTTTTTCCAAAGGAATGGACACCACAACAGGTAATTGATTCAGTAAATGAAGCTTTTAATAGTAAAGTAAATATAAAAAACAATAAATATATAGGGAAAACAAGCACAGGTATGGAAATAGAGCTTATTTTGAGAAATGATAAGATAATCTCAGCATACCCAATATACTGAATTGGAGGGTACATTAGTGAAGATAAAATATAATTATAAATTGAAATACATGGATGAATTTAATATGGTTGTAATGGATTTTGACGAGGAAAAATCACTTGAGTTCGCCACTATGATAAGTGATCCTTTAGGATCTGATATACCTTGGAGATTTGAAGATTTGAGAAAAGATATTGAGAATTATTTTGATTTATTAAGGGGAGGAATCCCCGAATATAGACATGGAGGAAATGCATCCAGCGTCATATCACATAAAGATTACACAATAATTGAAGATCCATTTTATGATGAGGAAGAAGATGAAATTGAACCGATTTGTAAGTTAGAGACAGTTGAATTCGTAAAAATAATATTACTATGGGCTTACGAAACTTACAAATTTAAAAGTAAAAAGGGAGTGATTGCTTTAAAGGAGGCAGAAATGGTTATGAAATGGGTTGAACAAAAGATGTTAGAAGTTGAGAGTATAGAAAATGAATCTATACAATAGCTGATATAAAGCTCATCCCTGATCATGCCGACTTATCTTTTATCGAGTGCTGCTCGGAACATATGTAGAAAAGAGAAACTTTTCTTTGATAAGGATGAAGAAACTTACAATAGCGAAGGTGCATTAAAATATACTCGACTATATATAAGTGACACGCCATTCAAGGAGAATTACTCAAGGACGCTTAGCTTTAGTGTATATGATGAACCTTATGAATTTCAAACCGTTACTTATGACTGGGATGATACGCAAAATGAATATTTTAAAGCAGTAGTATCTGATGATTTTGATGATAATGAGGATTTATTATTTAAATTCCTTTTTGCTTTTCTGAGCGAATTCCCCGATGCAAGAGTATGGATTGAGAAAGATTGGTTTTACAATTTGAAAAATATGAAAAAGATAAAGGCATCCTACAATAATAATTGGTGCTATATTGATCGCAAGAACATGTAAAAAACCAACATGTCCATTAATTGATAATGCTTACAGGCACTTCTACCAGACAAAAAGTAGAGGTGCATTTTTATGGAATTTAATAATGGATGGTGTTTTCTGGATGATACTTTGTATGGAGCTTACAGTTAATGTCTGTGGATATTAAGTCCAATTACAGTTCCTACAGAAATATACATATGGAGAAATTTGGTAGCCCTGCCGTTCAGATGCAATAGAGAGGGCGCCACCCTTTTCAGGTTTTGGGCTTAGTAAGGATACTAGCAAGTACTACGATTATGAGATTGATTACTAAATGTTGAGGTGAAACAGAATGTTATTGGAAAATGCAGTATCCAAACTAAATAGTATAAATTGGGGCTCAGTAGGTACTGTTATCTCTGAGGAGGATGCTAACCTCGGTTATGAATTCCTCAGAAGAATGGCTCAATTTTATAAAGTGGAGCAGCTGAAGCCTATGCCGCCTGCGTTTACAAATGTAGCGAAACTGCTAGGAGATCAAGAAGAGGAATTAGATATTTCAGCTTATTGTAGTTCAGATGCTGTTGCTTATTTGAATCAAAACTCATATGTAAAAAGAATATTTGAATATTATCTACAACTGGCGAACTACTCAGAGGAAAGGCCGGGGATTAGTCAATATTTAGAGATATATGAACCATTAATTAAACTTTTTGAACGTGGAGGAGCTTTCACGATTAAGCCACTTTCTCTAGAAATTATTAAAGTCTCACATTTCCCACTAAACAATTGGTATGAGAAGTTTGTGGATAAAAATCCGATTGATATTAATAATTTTTAGATCATTCAGGTTAGTATGTCAAATAAACGTATTATGGAAGAGCACTTCTACACACAATCGTAGAGGTGTTCTTACTATAAAATCTAGGAGAACAAAGTGCCATGATACTAAAAAAACGACTTTTAATAATCGGATGTTGTATTGCCTTTGTGATCTTACTTGTTCTAACTTATAGCTTTTATAAAGAGAAAAGAATGTATGAACAGTATCTAACGATGAATGTCCGCCAAGATATCGTTGATATGAAGAGTGCGATCATAAATAATGATATTTTATTTAACCGAATACTTACGAATGAAATAATAACAAACGAGATGGTTGAGGATGGAGAACAAGCCAGCTCTATTACAACTTTACAGATATGACGCAGATTATAGATAAGTATAACTTGATGAATCTAAGTTTCAGCGAAGAAGCCAACTGGCTGCTACAACCCGCAGCATTATTTACAAACGACTTAGGCCAAGATGACATTTTGCCACCTACACTTCACCGCATGCGAATGACGTTCGAGAGGCTGGATATAACCAGTTATCCTGTAAAAGCTGAACTTAAAGCCAGAATCGAGGAGTACCAGCAGTTAAATCATCGATGGCTGAACATTGTTGGGGACTTTGAATCCAAGGAAATTAACGAGAATGATTGGCCCCAAATCTTGAATGATCTGGAGCAAGTGACCCGAGCTTATTTTAGTGAGAAAAAGGTTAATTTCGTGGATGATGACGTTTGGAAAGACGCTTTGAATCCAAGATACGAATGATGAAGAAGAGCTAATTGATACTAGATATGAGATGCACATTCAAAGTGGAGTACTCCTGCCGTTTAGAGGCAATAGGAAGAACTCCACTTTTTTTATATCAAAACAACTAATGAAATTATTCCCATACTGGACGATAATATAGTAGAAGTAATACTTAGTTATACCAATTATTTAGTTCACCATATACATAGAGAACTATCCACAACTATCCTAACTCTCACGAGGTACATTCATGAAACAAGGTATATATGAACAGCTTATCAACACTATCACCAGGCAAGACATTTCGGCGCTGGACCCGGATGTGTATAACATTGGGACCGAGAAGTTGGATGCAGAGGAAGCGCGCAAGCTGCTGTCCACGTATTTGGCGGCGGTGACCCGGCGAGCGCTCAAGATTGTACGGGAACAGACGGAAGATAAGACGGCAGTATTGGCGCAGATTCGAACGTGTAATGAGATTATTGCTACCTTGAAAGGCACGCTTGGGGAAGAAGAGTACAACGAATTGCAACTGGATGAGCAGGGGGAAGTGCTGACCCATGTGTATTCCAAACTGAACAGCATTCGTGCGGTCCGGGATACCAAGATCGTTCGTCCAGATACGCCAATCTCCCAAAGCTCTTTGTTCACAGGTGCGAAGTCCGAGCCGAGCATGTTACTGGAGTTGCAAAAGGAGATCGTGACCGCCGATCGGATCGACTGGTTGGTGTCATTTATCAAATTCAGCGGGCTTCGCCTGCTGCTGGAACAGCTCCAGCAATTTACGGCTAGCGGAGGCAAGCTGAGGATCATCACGACGACTTATATGGAAGCAACCGACCTCAAGGCCATTACTGAACTTAGCAAACTGCCTAACACGGAAATCCAGATTTCGTATGATACCAAAGTGACTCGGCTGCACGCCAAAACGTACATTTTCCACCGCGATACTGGATTCACCACAGCCTATGTTGGCTCTTCCAACCTATCCAACCCGGCGCTGACCAGTGGTATGGAGTGGAACCTCAAGGTGACGGAGAAGGATTCACTCGATGTGCTGCGCAAGATTGAAGCGACCTTCGAGAGCTACTGGAATGACCGTGAATTCACGCGGTATGTGGCTGAGGAGGAAGGCCATGAGGCAAAGTTGAAGGCGGCTCTGAATCGTAAAAAAGATCAATCTAACCACTTTCACCTCGACATTCAGCCTTACGATTATCAAAAAGAAGTGCTGGAACAGCTGGACGCCGAGCGTACGCTGTATGGACGAACCCGCAACCTGATCGTCGCCGCCACAGGTGTTGGCAAAACGGTCATCTCTGCCTTTGACTACAAGCTTTTTCGTACAAGCCATGCGGGAGCAAAGCTTCTTTTTGTCGCCCATCGGGAAGAAATCTTGAAGCAAAGCCGGGACACGTTCCGGTATATCCTGAAGGATATGAACTTTGGCGAGCTGCATGTCGGGAATCACCGAGCAGAGGCGCTGGACCACTTGTTTGTTAGCATTCAGAGCCTTAACGCTATGAAGCTGACGGAGATCACCAGTCCAGACTATTACGATTACATTATTGTGGATGAATTCCATCATGCGGCTGCTCCTTCATACCAGAAGCTGTTATCCCATTACGAACCGAAGATTTTGCTGGGACTCACAGCGACCCCGGAACGGATGGATGGCAAAGACATTACCGCCTACTTCGATCATACGATTGCCGCCGAGATCCGTCTTACCGATGCCATTGACCGGAAGCTGCTGAGTCCTTTTCAATATTTTGGCGTTACCGATACTGTCGATCTATCCCAGGTGAAATGGTCGCGTAAAGGCTACGACCTGAATGAACTGGAGAAGCTCTATACCCATAACAAAATCCGTGCCAACCAGATCATCCAAAGTCTGAACAAATACGTAACCGATCTGGACGATGTAAAGGGGCTTGGTTTCTGCGTAGGGGTGGATCATGCGATGTATATGGCAAAAATATTTAACGAAGTCGGCATTCCATCCATAGCCCTGCATGGCGGGTCGAGCGAACAGGAACGTCATTCTGCGAAAGGACAGCTGGTGAACGGGGAACTGCGCATGATCTTTGTCGTGGATCTGTACAATGAGGGCGTGGATATCCCTGAGGTGAACACCATTCTGTTCCTGCGTCCTACCGAAAGTCTGACCGTATTTCTGCAACAGTTAGGACGTGGACTACGGATGGCGGATGGCAAAGAGTGCCTGACCGTGCTCGACTTCATCGGACAAGCTCATCAGGAATACAGGTTCCAGGATAAATTCCGCGCCCTGATTGGCGCTACCAAACATTCCATCTCGCACTACGTCGAGAACGGCTTTTCAAATCTACCTCGCGGCACGTTCATTCAATTGGAAAAACAAGCGAAGGAATACGTCATGCGCAACCTCAAGCAGATGAGTCGTAATCGCAGAGCGTTGATCCAGAAGCTGCAAACGTTCCAGCAAGACACTGGACTGCCGCTGACCTTGGCTCATTTTGTAGAGCACCATGGGATGACACTATATGAATTGTATGGTGGACGTACGGGGAAAAGGTATTTCCGGGGTATGCTGGCCGAAGCCGGATTAACAGCGCCGATTGAGGGCGAGCAGGAGGAATATATCCGCAGAATGCCATCTGTGCTGACGATCAACTCCAGAAGCTGGCTGACGTTCCTGATCGACTTTATTGAAAAAGGCAAAGAACCAAAGAACGCGGATGAACAGCGCATGTTGATTATGTTCTATTACACTTTCCACCGGGCAGCGCCTGAGAAACTAGGGTTGATCAGCATCGAAGAGGGTTTGCAGTGTGTGCTGTCTAGTGAGGCATTCCGAGCAGAGCTTGTGGATATTTTCAAATATAATCTGGCTCATCTGCGATTTGTGGATAAAAGCAATTCGTTCCCGTACACTTGTCCACTGGATATCCACTGTATGTACTCCATCGATCAAGTGCTTGCCGCCTTTGGCTACTGGAACGCTGAGCAATCACCCGCCTTCCGTGAAGGGGTGAAGTATTTTGCAGACGAACAGACGGATATCTTCTTCATTACATTGAACAAATCGGACAAAGATTTCTCTCCATCTACGCTGTATGAGGATTATGCGATCAACGAGCGTTTATTCCACTGGCAGACACAGAGCCGGGTGTCGGAGCATACGGCTACTGCGCAGCGATATATTCATCATCGAGAGACAGGCAACCGGATCGCGCTGTTCGTACGAGAGTATAAGGAGGAGCATGGCTATACGTCTCCATTTGTTTTCTTGGGGGAAGCCGATTATGTGAGTCATGAAGGGAACAAACCGATGAGCTTTGTATGGCGACTGCGGGAAGAGATGCCTGCGAAGATGGTGGCAGTGGCGAATAAATGTATTATGTAGATTGAAATCATTGGACCTGCTATGTAAAGCAGGTTTTTTTGTTTAATTATGTATTTAATTGTGGAATTAAGTGGATCTTTATTGGATAATGATTCTATAAGCCTATTTTTATAATGTGAAATAATCAATTTGAACTACTTATTTTAGAAGGAGTGACCTTATGACTTTGAATAGGGAGTATATAGATAAGACTGATTCAAAATTTTGGCGTGAGATTGGGGTCAAATTTGATGCTTTTAATGAACTCACTGATGCTAGATTAGATAACGAATTATTAGTGATTCTGAGCACGTTAAGTTTAGAGGCTTTAATTGAGCTTGGTACGCTTTTCAAAATAGATAATGAGTTAAATGGAAAGGGTGAAATTCAAGATTCTTTTAAATCTCTTACTAAAGAACAGAAGTTGCAAATATTATTATGCCGAGATTTTCAGTTGAGAAAAAAGAAAACATTAAGAAACTTTTATAATGATAGATTGCAAAAGGCGGAAACTAAATTCGTTCATACCATTTCTCAAGTTCTTCATTTGTTTTATGAGAGTCAGACTAATCTTATTGAAGTTTTAGCGTGGTATTTATGGGACAACAAAGGATCAGATGAACAATTTACAATGAGTGAAAAGATAACAATGGAGCAAGCTCTCAAGATACCTAGAGAGGGGAAGGATAAATTAGTTAATTCACTTTATAAGAAAACTGGTCGGAAAAATAATTACAAGGTTCATTCTTACGCAACGCTACGGAATGAAAATTTGTTAGTAGTTCTGTATAGGCAAATAAATGATGCACCAAGACCAGATTTTGAGGAAGCTATTCGGAACAAAGAAGTGGCACCAGTTCTATTTACGATTAATATTTCAGATGGGACTATTCAGGTTAAATCAAGTACTAAGTTAGAAAAGGAAGCAATAAAAGAGTTTGTGTCAGATGTATTTGATTGTAAATTAACATTGGTTTCCAGTGATTTGTTTACTGAGTATAGCCCTGAGAAGATTAAGGCAGCGTTAATTCACGGTACTCCTGTTTCTGATGCTGGTTCTATCCTAAAGATTCATAAAATTAGTTTTCGAGGGAGTCAATTGAAGAATTCTCCTAATTTGACGTTAGCTTTAAAAAATATCGAAATATGGCCTTCTGTAGAGCATGCTTATGAAAAAGGGATAATTGAGATGGAAAGCTTGAAAGACATTTCTTCTCTGCATCTAACTTATGGTGATGTTAATAGAACGATTAGAACCGTAATGAAAGATGACGGGAATATCATTTTTTTAATGGATGATAGCGGAATTGCTAATCATACAAAATTGTCAATCGATATAGAATTCAAGAATAGATTTGGCTTTCCACTTAACACGGTAATCTCTAATGAGAAATTTGACGATGGAAAAGTAGATAAAGTGGATTTGATCATGAGTAAGATCAGTACAGATGATTTTTATACGGATGAAACCAAACAGTTATACAGGCATCTTATAGATGAAAATATTTTAAATTCAATCAACAGAAGAGAGATTTCATGTGGTACTTGTGGGTATAAAGAGGTTTTTGAACAATCGAGTAGTATCCCAACAGTATGTCCTGAGGAATGTGGGACTGCTTTGAAAGAAAAAATGTTTGAGAACTATTCTGTCAATAAGAAAGAGGTCTACAGTTATATAAAGAGGACTTTGAAATCTTTAACTGATTGGAGTGTACTTCAAGATAGCGAACTCAGTCTTTATGACGAAAAATATAAGTTTATAAACCTTTCTAATCAAACGAGCAATAAGAAGCTCCAAGTGATTGTTGCAGAAAATAGTTTACCTAGTCGGGTCATTCGTAGAATCGAAAAAATGCTTACTCCTACTATGATTATATTTATAGGGGAACAAGAAAAAAATATCGAAAATTATAATACTAATTGCATTTATCCAGTAACATTTGGTAATATATATATAAAACAGGAACGTGAGTTCTCATTTTTAGTTGATAAAATTCACGATTTGTTAGATCGTAGAACAAAGACTTTTCTATCTGATGCTGCAAATAAAGCCCTTGAATCTATTATGAAGACAGCAGGAACAGTTGATATCGACAAAAAATATAAGGATAAAGAGTTTGAAGATGATGTATTTGCTATCTTTAAAGATATGTTCTCAAACTGTGAGAAATGGGGAAAAGAGATGAGTGGAAAGGCGGTTCCAGAAGGGATTTTTGCAATGTCTTGGACGAGAACCAATGGTAATAATACCGATGTTGAAAGTTATGTTTTCTCCTACGATTGTAAACTAACTAAAAAAGAGAAGGGCTACGATTTAGGGAAGGATGAGCAAAGAAAAGCGCTAGATTATGTTGTAGATTTAAATAGAAATAGTTTTGTTAATCGTTTTAGTAGAAGAAATCAGCTATCAGCTCATATTTTTATTTCTAATAGATTTGACGAAAATAATTTTAGCACTATGCAAGAGCATTTTTATAAAATGCTAGGTAATGACTATGACACAAGACCTATCTTTTTAGATTCAGAAACGCTTGTGCACATGTATAATCTGTATTTAGAAAATTTTGAAGTAATACGTGATTCACCTAATGTTTTTAAAAAGAATCTGTTTAAACTGTTTACTTCTGAAGGTTGTCAGTTAACGGTAGATGATATAAACAAAAGTTTTAATATAATATTAAAAAGAGAACAGGCTGAAATTAATGTTTTGTCAACGGATCTAGTAAGAGAGGAAATTTTAGATATCTAAGATTGCGAGGGAGGAGCTTATGTTTAATAGGGGTTACTCCGAATCATTAAATACAGTTGAAAATAGTGCAGTCAGCTCTTATGTTGATATTTTTATGAATGATCTAAAGAGAAATATTTTAAGTTTATATAACCCTGAGTTTGAAATCTTTAAATATGATACTTATTATAGTTATGTATTTCACGATGCAAATATAATTATTTTAGAAAATAATAGTGGTAATATTACAAATATAAGCATTACTAATTATAATGATTTCATACCTATAATATTATTTGAGAACTTCAAAGAATTAAAAAATTTGCCAGTCAGACTAGAGCGATTAAAAAAACTTGGACATGAGAGATTTAGAAATGAAATTAAAGACAATTTGATGTATCAAAGGATACAGCAAAACGAAAAAACCTGCACAGCGTTATGGTTAGATTATGGAATAGAATTTGTGATAGGTGATTCACTACAGTTACTTCAGAAGGAGTAGAAACAACATACATGAATTCAATAATAATTTTTATTGTAGGAATATTCTGTCTAGCAGTTATTGCGGGGGTATTACAACCTTCTAAAAAGAAAAAAACTAGAAGATCTAAAAGAACTAAGAATCCAGCTATCAAGAAATCTGCGAATACTGGATTTAATCGCTCATCCTCTACGTGCAGAACTGACGAAGTAATTCTAACCTTGCCACTAGATAAAATGACGGGAGCAGAGTTCGAGCGACTACTGACACTATATTTTAGAGACAATGGGTACACGGTAAAAGAAGTTGGTGTTGGAGGTAGAGATGGTGGAGTAGATTTGGTTATCACCGATAAGCGTGGCGAAAAAACAGCGGTACAGGCAAAATGTTATGCGGATCATAACAAGGTTCAGGTGATGACTGTTCGTGAGCTGGTAGGTGCGAAAAGGAATCATGACTGTATTTTGTCTCTGATCGTGACGACATCTGATCTTACGGGTCCAGCAAGAAAAGAAGCTGATCAATTCAAAGTGGATTATTGGCACGGTGGTTTAGTAGACAGCAAGCTACGCAGTTGGGGGAAATGGACGCCTTCCAATAGAAAAGTAAAAACTACTACGACCAAGAAAGAACGATCTTTATCTAAAACCGTATCTAATATCAAGTGCAGTTGTGGTGCTGCAATGGTTAAACGTAAGAATAAAGCTGGGGCGGAATTTTTGGGATGTAGCAGCTACCCTACTTGTAGAAAAACGAAAGCTATCTGAGTGACTTCACTAAAATGACGGAGAAAACAAAGGCAAGGCAGCTTGTAAGCTGCCTTGCCTTTGTTTTTATATGTTCAAGATCACTTTAATATTTCCCGTATCACATTTTTGGTTAGTTGAATACTGTCAGGGGAGGCGTCTCTCAACATGGCTACAATCTCCTGTATAACTACTTCTGACTCTGTGAAATGAAATTCCTCGTCTACATAAGCGAAAAGCTGTATTAAGTTTACTTCAAGTGACTCAGCGATCTTCGCCAAGTTCACCAAAGAAACATTCTTTTCTCCACGTTCGATCTGTCCTATGTATGAAAAATGAAATCCGCCTTTTTCTCCGAGGGATTCCTGTGAATACCCTCTTTCTTTGCGTAGTGCGCGAATTCTGGCTCCGACCAGCTTCAGAACTTCTCTGTCCTCGTTCATGGTATTCACCTCTCTATGTTCAAAAGTGTAGACAAGTTTCCTCAAGGTAAACACCAAACAAAGAATACAAATAATTTATTTGATTACTATATGTATCATTTTATTGTATAATAATGGTATTAACTCTTTGGAGGGATGGCAATGGCAAGAAATTGGTCCAAAACCGAAGCGCATTGTAATCACCAAGTAGATTCTACCCCACGTTTGCAATACCATGATAACTCCACACAACCAAGGTCTAAACATACTCCTGCTTACCACATGCTACATACTACAATCATGGAATATCATCAACATGCTAATTATCATCTCAAACTTGCCGCCATCATGAGTAATCATAATCAGTTTAAAGCCTGCCTGATTCTATGTGATTGGGCTCTATCCTCCATGATCAAGGCGTTATATAGTTATAAGTATCATTCAACACATCTACCGAAGGAGCTTACTATGAATGATATTTTACCTTTGGTACACACTGATACTGAATCTGGATTGGACATTGCTTTGTTCATTGGTACTATTCAACATATATCCTCCGTAGAGGAGTTTGACCAGGATCAGACACAAAAGCCAAACAATATCGAGAAGCTACTTCAACGAACAGAAGAAATATTAAAGGAGATAGAGAGTCGATTAAACTTAGCATAGTCTGATATCTAATGTTGGTGTAAGATGTTGAAGCGGTTCTTTCAGACAAAATAGGTACTAGGTGAGTAGATGTACTTAAATAAAGTATTACAGATTCACATATGGTAGACAGCAGTTGGAAGTAAACTGAATGTTATTTTCTGGAGTAGGAGCGACTCTTTTGGCACAGTTTGCTTTCGTTATGCTGAGCGTATATACAATATGTCCGACTAGGGTCAATACAAGGAAATTTTGAAATTTTGTATAGGAATACAACTAAACTTTTTATCGAAAATGAATTGTTATTTCATGTAACAGACAGATGGTGGAGTGATTTTAAAGATATACCGATATGATTAAAAGTTGATGATTTAGACGGAAGTCTTATAGGTCTAATTCGAAAAGCTATTCAAAAGATTGTTAGCTGAGGATTGTAATGAGTCATCAAAAGAAGGGATATATAAATTTTTGAGGTTTTGCAAGGCTAACTCAGTAATTCAGTAACATGAAATTTCCAAGCGAAAGTCCATGTCTACTCCTATTCGAGTGGTTGTGGGCTGTTTTTTTATCTTTCGAAGCAATTCACCGCTTTGCAAAATGGTATAATAGTAGAAAGTTGCTGCTCATCCATTCAAAGGGCAACTATTTAGTTGCGTAATTCCACAGTCAGTGAGTGGAGGCGCTTAGTCAATTGATATGCACAACAATAATATCGTGAGAGAAGCAATCTTAGTGGCTTGGAGTGGATAAAGTGAGTGTGTCTTAGCCGTGGATTTGTTTAGGTAAGGGTACTGTTGTTCTAAGTGCAACTTGTTAGAACCTCGTAACATAGATTTGGGGTGGATTCCCATTTGCCAAAAAATGGATATTGGTAATTATCGGTAAAGCTTATTTTACTTTTAAAAAAGCAGCACTCTTTAGCTAAGAAGCAAGTCCAAATTTAAGAGGAACTTTAATTAGAAATATTGAATTAATTAGACCTACAACAATAGACAAGTGAGGACTTTAACATGGCTGAATTAAACTCTAAATTATTTAGTGCTGCAGACAATCTGCGCAGCAAAATGGATGCATCGGAATACAAAAATTACTTATTGGGATTGATCTTCTACAAGTATTTATCCGATAAGTTATTAGAAAAAGTTGTTGAAATCGCCGATGAATCGAAAGAAGAATACAGCACACAAGAAAAACAAACCCAACTGTACAGAAACTTATTAGCGGATAAAGAAGTGGAGAAGGATCTTATTGACACTTTAGTAGATACTTTGGGCTATGATATTGGACCAGATTATTTATTTAATGTACTAACCAATCAGGCTAAACAAAACGTATTTCAGTTAAATGATTTGAATAAAGCTTTTATCGATCTGTCTACAAAGTATGATCAGTTTAATGGATTGTTTGATGATGTCGATCTGACATCCAAAAAACTAGGATCCGATGACCAACAACGAAACATTACCATTACCGAGGTTTTGAAGAAACTAAATGATATTGATGTGATCGGTCATAACGGCGATATCATTGGGGATGCTTATGAGTTTTTGATTAGCCAATTTGCTTCTGAGGCAGGTAAAAAAGCTGGTGAATTTTATACCCCTCACGAAGTCTCTGACATGATGGCTCGTATAGCTGTCATTGGCCAAGAAGACAAAAAATTGTTTAGCGTATTTGACCCGACAATGGGATCTGGTTCCTTGATGCTGAATGTCCGAAATTACCTTAATCATCCGGATAATGTCAAGTATCATGGTCAGGAGCTTAATACAACGACCTATAATCTAGCAAAGATGAATTTGATCTTGCATGGTGTAGATAAGGAAGACATGCGTTTACGCAACGGGGACACTTTGAACAAAGATTGGCCGACAGATGAGCCATATACCTTTGATTCTGTCCTTATGAATCCGCCTTACTCTGCTAATTGGTCTTCAGATGATACATTATTAGATGATTCACGTTTTAATCGGTACGGGAAATTAGCGCCTAAATCCAAAGCAGATTTTGCTTTTCTACTGCACGGGTTCTACCATTTGAAAGATTCCGGAACCATGGCTATCGTTTTACCGCATGGAGTACTTTTCCGTGGAGCTGCAGAAGGGGTGATACGGAAGAAACTATTAGAAGATGGTAGTATTGATACTGTCATTGGTATGCCAGCTAACCTGTTTTACGGGACCTCAATTCCAACAACTGTAATCATTTTAAAGAAAAACCGCACTACTCGTGATGTGTTATTTATTGATGCAAGTCATGAATTCACAAAAGGTAAGAACCAAAACAATCTTTCCAAAAAAAATATTGATAAGATTCTCGAGGCATATAGAAGACGAGAAAATGTCGAGAAATATGCCCATGTCGCTACATTTGAAGAGATTAAGGGCAACGATTTCAATCTAAACATACCTCGATACGTTGATACCTTTAAGGAAGAAGAGCCTGTTGATATGGCGAAGATTGGTTCAACTATTCAAGATATCCGAAAAGAAAAAGAAAAACTCGAATCCAACCTATATAACATGATTTCTTCACTGCAACATGAAGAGGAAAACGCAGAATGGATTAAGGGTGCATTAGAGGTGTTTAAACGTGAAGAATAATCGTAGACCAGAAATTAGATTTCCTGGATATACTGGGGACTGGGATCAGTGTAAAATCGGGGACTTTTTGACAGAAAGTAAACTTCCGGGAACAAATGGTCTTTCAGCAAGGAAATTAACCGTTAAACTTTGGGGGAAAGGCGTCGTTCCAAAAGATGAAATCTATCAAGGAAGCGAAGCAACCAAATACTATACTCGCAAGGCAAGACAATTTATTTATGGGAAATTAGATTTTCTTCATCAAGCTTTTGGAATTATTCCCGATAAGCTAGATGGCTATGAATCAACATTAGATTCACCTGCGTTTGATATCGCAAACAATCTGAACTCATCTTTCTTTCTCGAATATGTATCAAGGAGAGAATTTTATTTATATCAAGGAACAATTGCAAATGGTTCTCGAAAAGCTAAAAGAATTCACTCAGAAACATTTTTTGAGATGCCTCTGATTGTTCCTACAATGGACGAACAATCCGATATAGGATACCTCTTCAAAAATTTAGACGATGCTGTCACTCTTCAACAGCAAGAACTAACCGCCCTTAAACAAACAAAACAGGGATTCTTGCAAAAAATGTTTCCAAAAGAAGGGGAGATCATACCCGAGGTTCGATTCCCAGGGTTTTCTGGTAATTGGAAACAGCAGAAGCTAGAAAGTATTTATGGGAAAATCCGAAATGCTTTTGTTGGTACTGCTACACCTTATTATGTAGAAGATGGTCATTTTTACCTAGAATCAAACAATGTTAAGGATGGACAGATAAATAAAAATACGGAAGTATTCATTAATGATGAATTTTACGAGAAACAAAAAGATAACTGGCTTCATACTGGTGACTTAGTTATGGTCCAATCTGGACACGTTGGTCATACAGCAGTGATTCCAGAAGAATTAGATAATACTGCTGCCCATGCTTTGATTATGTTTTCTAACTATCTAGAAAAAACTGATCCTCACTTCTTAAATTATCAGTTCCAAACCCATAATTCAAAAAAAAAGTTAGGGAATATTACAACAGGAAATACTGTCAAGCATATTTTAGCATCCGAGATGAAAGTCTTTCTGGTTGATATCCCAACATATGAAGAACAACTAGCAATTGGTAACTTTTTCAAATTAATTGATAATACAATAGCCCTTTATCAACGCGAGTTAGAAGATTTAAAAGAAATCAAGAGAGCTTTCATCCAAAAAATGTTTGTCTAATCAACGAGAAGAGAGGGAGAAGCGTGACAAAGATACCCCATAATGATGAAGCTGAAATCGAACGGCGCCTCATTGAAGTGCTTGGCGAAGGACGTAATCAATGGAATTATCGTCCAGACCTAAAATCAGAACAAGACTTATGGAAGAACTTGCGTCAAAAAATTACGCAAAACAACTTATCTGAAATTGGGGAAAACCCTATTTCAGATAAGGAATTTGACACAATTAAAACTGAATTACTACTCAAAACTCAAACCCCCTTTGATGCTGCTAAATGGCTCAAAGGGGAGAATGGAATAGCTCGAATCACTATTGAACGTGAAGATGTATCACTAGGGTCGATGTCGTTAGTGCTCTACTCGAATCAAGACATTGGCGGTGGGATTTCTACATATGAAGTTGTTCATCAGATTGCGAAAAAGAAGATAAACATTGATGAGCGTGATCGCCGGTTTGATGTGACTCTTTTAATTAATGGCCTACCTATTGTTCAAATTGAACTCAAACAAGCTAGCGCCAAGGATGGTGTGTTTCAAGCTTATAATCAAATTAAGAAATACGCAGAGGAAGGAATGTTTCGAGGTAATATTTTCTCCACATTGCAAATCTTTGTCATTTCAAATGAGCAAACCACTCGCTATTTTGCGAATGCTTTACCTAAGTATATGCATAAAAAACTTATTTTCGGTTGGCGGACAACGGAAAATCGAAAAGTAGAAAATCTCTATGAATTTGTAAAACAGGTCTTAAATATTCCGGATGCGCATCGTTTGATCGCCAATTACACCATTGTGAGTGAAGATCAAGATAACAAAGCCTTAATGGTGTTGCAGCCGTATCAAATCCATGCGATCGAAGCTTTATTTACTGCTGCCATGAAACATCAATCTGGTCATATATGGCATGCGACCGGGTCAGGGAAAACATTGACCAGCTTTGTTTCTACGAAGTTATTGGCTCGTAAGCCCGGTGTAGATCGTACCATTATGCTCATTGACCGAAAAGACTTAGATAGCCAAACCACGACGGAGTTTACTAAATTTGCTTCTGAATATAATACAGGTATTTCTTCAGGTCATGTGAGGTCGAACAGTTTAATTGTTGGAACCGGAAGTGCGAAGGATCTGAGCCAAACTTTACTATCGGATGCCAATTCTAATGTCGTGATCATCACGACTCGTCAAAAATTAGAGGCAGCCTTACGCTATGCTGAGAAGCAAGAAGAACAAAAAGGCACCCAGCGTTTCAAGAAGCTTCTGGGGCAGCACATTGTGTTTGTGGTTGATGAATGCCACCGGGCGCTAAGTGCAGAAGGGATGGAATCTATTAAGGAATTCTTCCCCAATTCAACATGGTTTGGTTTCACAGGCACACCGATATTGAAGGAAAATAAAAAGCAGTCTAAAGGACAACTAGCTCGTACCACACATGATCAGTATGGAGAAGTCTTACATACTTATACGATTAAGAATGCTTTGGATGACGGGGCTGTATTGGGATTTCAGGTAGAGCATGAGGATACAATTGAGCCTACTTCGTTAAATAATTATATTTTTAATCAACTTCGTATAAAGTTCCCTGATGACAGTGATGATGATATTAATGAACGAATCGATCAAATGGAAGGAATAGAAAAGGAGTCTTATCTTGATCCTTCCACATTTGAAAGTGATGAACATATCGAGAAGGTAATCCATAAGATCTTCCGGCCCGATAATGCCTACATCAAATTTGATTTTCAAAATGGCCGCCCGCAAAAGTCTGCGATCTTAACCACAAGCTCTATTGATATGGCCAAACGGTATTACCAGGCGATTAAAGAGATGACTCAGGATCCTGAATGGTTAACGAAAGAATTTGCAGGACAACCAATTCGAACAGGCCGTACCATTGAGGATCCAGACTTCCCTCGGATTGCCATCACCTATTCGATGCAGGAAAATGAAGAGAATTCCAAACAAATTCAAGATGAGATGAAGGGAGTAATAAACGATTATAACAATTACTATCGTACAGCTTGGTCTATAGAGGATATTGAACGATATAATGGCGATATCAATAATCGGTTAGCCCGAAAAAAAGCGGAATTTAAACAACTTGGAAAACAGATTGACCTGGTCATTGTTGTAGATCGCCTGTTGACTGGATTTGATGCACCAACGATCCAAACGTTATTTGTGGATCGGAATTTGAGTTACGCGAATTTGATCCAAGCCTTTTCTCGGACGAATCGTACTTACCCGGATAAGAAAAAAGGGTTGATTGTCACTTTCCGAAAGCCTGCGACAATGGAGAAAAATGTGGAGGATGCCACGAAGTTGTATTCACATGCACAAGAGGAATCTACGCTTGTATATCCAACTTATGGTGAATCCAAGGAACGCTTCCAAAAAGCTCACAAAAAGCTAACAAAACTAGTTCCAGATCCAAGTGACATCAACGAACATTCAGCCCTAGAAACCCGAATTGAATTTGTAAAGGCATTCCAGGAGTTAAACAACGCCTTTGAAGCATTGGTCACCTACGATGATTACAACGATGAAATGGAGAAATCAACGATACTTCAAGAACAGGCGAAGACTCTAGAAGAATACATTGGCATTTATAATACGGTTAAGGGATCATTACTCGCTGAAGGTGATGATAACGAAGGATTACCTCCCAACTTTTCAGACATTGAATTTTATGGGGATAACACGATTAAAATCTATGATATTGACTCAACTTATATTGACCGATTACTAGAATCCTACTTGGCCAATAATCAAAATATCCGTGACGAGATCGAAAAAGCTCTCCAAAAACTGAAAAAATCAGAAATGGTTAAGGATGTATATCGGGCCATTTTAAATGCGATTGACACCAAAGAGGTAGACACGGAGGAAGATATTCTTGTTGTGAAGAGGAGATTTTTCAAGAACGCTCGCAACACAGCAATTCATGAATTTGCACAAACTTGGTTTGTGGAGGAAAATGAACTTTATTTATCTGCGGTTCAATACGTCATAGGCATGGATCCAATCCCAAATATCGGAGGAATCATTGATAGTAAGCAGTTTGATAAGTATAAAGCTATACATCCAGATGCTAAGCCATTGAAATACGCACCAGAAATGAAGCGTCAATGGAAGATTGCCTTAGATGAAGTTATTGTGCCGTTGGATGATGAATTGCGCTAGATTCACTCGTCTCCTGCTGGTAATTTTTTTACTATATCAGAAGCAATGAGGTAAAGGGTGCGTTAGTAATTACTTTGCTTCACAACAGAAATGGTGAGTAGATATAGACGAGAATCCTTCTGATCTAGAGAGGATTCGAAAATAGAAAATACTCAAACTCATAATCGCCCATTTCAACTCGTATATAAGTTGGAATGGGTTTTTTAATTAACCACAAATGATACTCCAACACTTTACAAAATCAACCGTTCCCCATAGCAAATGGTATAATGGCAAAAAGGAGATTCTGGCGCGAGGCTTGAAGGCTCTCACAGCAGAAAGGATGTTATACCACATGCCTACATATAACAAATTGGTGCGGGACAAGATTCCGCATATTATCACATCCAGTGGCAAGGAATGCCGCACACGCATTCTGGACCCTGAGGAATATAAGCAAGAACTAAGAACGAAGCTGCAAGAAGAATCGGATGAGTACATGAGTGCAGGAACCGATCAGGAAGCGGTAGAAGAACTAGCCGACATGCTGGAGGTCATCCGGGCGCTGGCGGAGGTGCATGGAGCGAATGCGGCACAGCTGGATAAGCTTCGGGCAGACAAAGCCGAGGCGCGCGGTGGATTTCAGGAGAGAGTGTATCTGATCGATGTCGACGAAGCTTAACGTTAAACTCATTACAGATAACTTGGCAGACGAACTGATTGCCCGGATGCAGCATGCATCCGGGATTTATATTATGACGTCCTTTATTATGCAGTCTGGGGTGAAGCTGCTTGCCCCGCATTTGAAGTTGGCAGCAGAACGTGGGGCAGAAGTAAGGATGCTCGCGGGAGACTATCTGTATATCACACAGCCCGAAGGTTTGCGGGCACTCTGTGAGGTTGATCCACGAATTGAAGCGCGGCTGTGGCGAAGTATGGGGACTTCTTTTCACCCGAAAGCGTATCTGTTCGATCATGACAACGGGGAAGGACTACTGATCGTTGGCTCGTCCAACTTTTCGTTCACTGCGCTGAAGACGGGGTATGAATGGAATCTCGCGATGAATGCGGAGGCGGAGCCGTATACGTTTCAGATGGCGTTGGACAAGTTCATGCAGAGCTTCTACCACGAGACGACCCTGCCGGTGAACCCGGATTCGATTGAACTGTATGAGGAAGAGTACCGCAAATATCACCAGAAGAACCCGGAGATGATCCAGCGAATCACGGAGATGGAAGAAGCCGAATATGGCACAGGTCTACCGGAGGACAAAGAGGAAGAAACCGCCGAGCTGTCGCTGGTGCCGATTCAACCGCGCTTTGCGCAGTTGGATGCCCTCGAAGCACTCCATGGCACGATGGAGGAGCAGTACGACAAGGCGATGGTCGTCATGGCGACCGGGCTTGGCAAAACGTATCTGGCGGGTTTCTTCGCCCAGCGGTTCCAGCGGGTGTTGTTTGTGGCGCATCGGGAAGAGATTCTGTTCCAGGCGAAGAAATCTTTTCAACGGATCATGCCGGAGCGCAGTCATGGGATCTATAACGGACAGTATAAGGATGGAACCGCGGATTGTGTGTATGCTTCGATCTTTACGCTGAGTATGCAGAAGCACCGGGATGGTTTTGCGGTGGATGCATTTGATCTGATCGTGGTGGACGAATTCCATCATGCGGCGGCGAAGACGTATATGTCGGTGATTGAGCATTTTCAGCCGAAGTTCTTGCTGGGCATTACGGCAACTCCGGATCGACTGGATGGCAAAGATGTGTATGCGCTCTGTGATGGGAATGTGGCGTACCAGATGCATTTTATTGAAGCGATCCGGCGAGGTTGGCTGGCGCCATTTCAATATTACGGAGTATTCGACGATACGGATTATTCCCAGATTCGCTGGATCGGGACAAAATATGATGAAGAACAGCTCATGGCCGTTCAACTGCAAGAGGAGCATGTGGAAACGATCTATGAAGCCTGGCGGCGGCACAAGCAGACGAGAACGATTGGCTTTTGCTCGTCGATCCGGCAGGCGGATTATTTGGCTGCGTATTTTCGAAGTCAGGGCGTGAAGGTACTCAGCTTGCATTCGCGTACAACGGAGATGTCGCGGGAGGAAGCCATTCGCCAGCTTGATGCGGGCGATCTGGAGGTTGTGCTGACGGTGGATCTGTTCAATGAGGGGACGGATATTCCGCGTGTGGACACGCTGCTCTTTGTGCGTCCAACGGAGTCACTCACGGTGTTTACCCAGCAAGTGGGTCGCGGTCTGCGGCTGGCGGAGGGCAAATCGCATTGTGTCATCATCGACCTGATCGGGAATTACCGCAATGCGGATGTGAAGCTGAGTTTGCTGGATGTGCGCGGGGAGCTGGAGGGAACCGCGAAAGACCGGGATTCGGCTGTACCGGAAGTTCCAGACAACTGCGGGATTCATCTGGAGACCCGAGTGGTGAATCTGCTTCAGGAGCTAAGCCGCAAACGGCTGCCACGGCGAGAGAAGCTGCATCAGGATTTTCTGGATGTGAAACGAGAGCTGGGGCGTATTCCGACGTATCTGGAGCTGCATCTGATGGGACGTTCGAAGAGTATCGGGTACCGGAGTGAATTTGGTTCGTATGTTGGGTTTCTGTATTGGGCGGAGCTGCTGTCCCCATATGAGGGAGAGATGTACGTCCGGCATGAGGCGTGGCTGCGTGATGTGGAGAAGACAATCATGAACAAAAGCTACAAAATGATCGTGCTGCTGTACATGCTGGAGCGAGGAGAAGCGCACTGGATGGATTCGATCACACCGGGAGAGATGGCAAGGTTCTTCCATACGTACCTGACGGAGAAGGAGTACCGGAAACGGAAAGACTTTTCAGACAAGGACAAGCAAGCGCTCTGGGGATGGAACGAGAAAACGGCAGCTGAAGTCGAGAAGCTGATCGTTGATATGCCGATGTCCAAGTGGAGCGGGGCGAAGGGTAGTATGACCCGTTTCGAGGATGGTGTGTTCTCGCTGAATGTGCAGGTGGAGGATGCAGAGGAACGGGCGCTACTGTATCGTTGGACGAAGGAGATTTGTTTGTATCGTTTGCATACGTATTTTGAGCGGGGGTAATCCTCTATTGAGATTCATTGAAGTTGTTTAATAAAGGATAAGTGGCAACGAAGCTGGTAAGACCCTTGCTTTGTTGCCACTTATATTTTTTTAATCGATTCATAACGATTAATTTGCTTATCAATCTAGTTTTTAAATTCATAGATAGCCAGAATTATAATAGCAATTAGTGCAATAAGAAAAAAAATAAAAAGAGTAATTAAAAGTCCGTAACCGAGTACAGAGGCTAACTTAGTGATTAATTTTTTCATAAAAATCAACCTTTCTATTATAGGTAAATTTTACAAATTATTTTATATATGATAATATCATACATGTAAATAAATAACATATAAAGAAGGGGAAGTGAGATGAATAATTCTAGTAAGCTACTAAAACCAGTACTTGCATTCTCGTTACTGTCTGCAGCATTTATGCCATATGCTCTTTCTAGCAATACTACTTATGCAGACCCCCTCTCAGTCGAAGCATCAACTTCTATCACGAATGGCGTAAATAATGCCTGGACAGATGGTACTGTAAATAATGAACAGCTGAAAGAAGAAGCAGATTTATCGACTTGGAATATAAGATATGATGATGAGGCAAAGACGGTATTGAAAAGTATCAAAAGCAACAATACTTCTGCTTTAAAAGCTCAGGCTCAACAAGAGGCTGAGGCCAAATTTTTGGAAGAAGTTCAACAATTCCAGTCTTCTACAAATGCCAATGATCAATTGAATTTTGCAGCGGCAGCAGAAAAAACAAAAGCACAGTATCGTTCTGATTTTAATTTGGTAGCGCTATCACTAGGCTCTTTCTCTTGCCCTTTTGCAGGACAGGCTCTTAAAAATTCGCTTCAAGACTCTCCTTCAGCACTCGATTATGCTGCAGGCAGCAGTCGTTCAAATGCATGGTCACTAACTTCAGCTTACACTACAGTTTCAATACCTATTGCCAAAGCGATTGATAATGCAAATGCTGCTGGGAAAACATTTGTTTCTGGTGATTCCAGTGTTGCTACAAGCGCTGGAAATGCGGGTTTGGATTTTTATCTGGCTCTGGGTAAAGTTACTGTTAGTTGGGCAGCTGAAAAAGTGAGTGGAAGCTGGAAAGTATATATTCATACTTATGATAAGTATGATTTTCAAGATAAAACCGTTCCAAGCAGCTTCCCGAACAACATAATCACTATTGCAAACAATGAAGGTGCTAAAGCTCAAGCAGCCGGAGCTATTGTTCCTTATTTCATTCACATCTATACTCAACAGAATTACAAACCTTAAATTGGAATTGGTACTTATTAGTATATAACAACTAGAAATGAGTTTAGTTTCCCATTTATAACAAAAGAGTGACTCTGAACTTCGGAGTCTCTCTTTTTTGCTTTAGCGCCCGATAGATTCGTTTGCAACGAATACTGTTTCGAGAAAAGTTCCATATATAAAATTACTTGTGGAAAATTGTGGTTTTATGTTGAATAATATACTTATAGCAATTATAGATTTGACTAGGAGCGATTAGCATGGCAAATACAGTACCAGAGGCTATCCCGAAGAAAGCGACTGCAGGAGAAAGATTATTGTTTGAGACTTTAAAGAAACATCTCCCTGATGACTACATCGTGTATTATGAACCTGACATTCGCGGAAGACGACCGGATTTTGTCATTATCGGGCCAGATTTAGGTTTGCTTGTACTAGAAGTGAAGGATTATACCAAAGGCACACTGCATCAGGTAAATCGGGATGAATGGACTTTACACACTACGGCAGGTGAGACGACTACTGAACCGAGTCCACTGAAGCAAGCAAGAGGTTACGCATTCCTCATAGCGGATCAATTGAAGAAGGATAAGAATCTGATCAAAGAGGGAACGCCAGGATATTTGAAATTCAATTATGGATATGGTGTTGTTTTCACCCGGTTGAAGCAAAAGGACTTTCTACATATGGATTTATACAGTGTTATGGATCCGGTGTTTGTGCTGACCAGAGAAGAGGTCAATCCGGAGGATGAAGATTTCTCGGAAGAAATTCTGATTGAGAAGCTTCTGCACATGTTTACGGTGCCTACCCGGAACCGATATAGCTTGACCCATGACGATATACAAGCAATTCGTTACCATCTGTTCCCCGAAGTGCGGATTAGTGCGGAGCGCAAAGAAATCGTGCCTCATCAGGACCAGCTATTGTTATCCTTGCATAACATCAAGACGATGGATCTGCATCAGGAAAAGATGGCGAAGCAGGTTGGAGACAAGCACCGCTTAATCCGCGGAGTTGCGGGTAGCGGTAAAACGCTGGTGCTTGTCAGTCGGGCGCGGATGCTGGCGAAGGCCAATCCAGACTGGGACATTCTTGTACTTTGTTATGGATCAACCTTATCCCAATACTTGAGACAGGCCATTGTGCAGAAGATGGCAGAGCCTGAGGATTTATTTGATTTTGCAGATAATGATGGGGGTTCTATTCTTGGATCCAATATTCAGGTGAGTACGTTCCATTCGTGGCTCGGCAAGCAATTTCGGATTATGGACAAGAAGTTGCCAGCCTTGCTGGAGAAGATGGAGCAGGGCATACAAGAGTTGCCGAAATATGATGCAATATTGATTGACGAGGGTCAGGATTTCGAACCGGATTGGTTGAAGTTGGTGAGTGCTTGTCTCAATGAGGAGACGCAGTCGCTCTTGCTTGTGGAGGATCGGGCGCAAACGATTTTCAAACGAAAAAACAGTTTGGCTCAAGATACGGGACTGGACTTCCGTGGCCGCTCCAAAATTCTGACGATCAATTATAGGAACACGGCACAGATCGTGCAATTTGCGTGGGATTTTTACAAGGAACACTCCAGGTTACAGCATAAAGTCATTAGCACTGCGACAGACGGAATCGAGATTATACCGCCTCAGTTCACAAAACGCAAAGGACCAGAGCCTCTGATCTATCAAAGCCAAAGCACGCAGGCGGAGATGGCGTTTGTAGCCAAGCGTATTGACTTTTTAAGACGAGAGAAATCATTGTCTCTGAAAGATATAGCCATCTTGTATAGAGTCCAGGAATTTAATGGGGTCAATATTATTGGTGAGATGGAGCATGTGTTAGGTGACAATAACCTTCCGTATAATTGGGTGACCAGAGATGACCAGAGCAAGAAGAACTTCGATCGGGAAGAGGACAGCATTAAAATATTGACGATTGATAGTGCGAAGGGGCTGGATTTCAGAGCTGTATTTATCATTGCCATTGAAACGATGCCACGCAAGCCGGGAAAAGCAGAAGAAGTGGATGAACGTGAAGTATCCCGTTTTTACATTGGAATGACAAGAGCCTTGGAATGGCTGTTCCTGAGCTACTCTGGTGAATCCCGATTCACGCAATATCTGGATGCGGTTCAGCAGCAACGAACGGAAAGGAAAATGGATAGGGCGGTAAGCAAAGGGCAATCGCATGTGCTTTGAACAATATGTAAATAATATTTACACATAATATACATGAACAATACTGAAAAAACGTATCTTCCATACATATGCAATGGAAATACGTTTTTTCACTATGTTACCTTGTAGGTAAAAATGGATATATTTGTAGTACAATTCATTTGGTTCTGGATCGAAACCATGCGCAAAAGAGGAGTGCTATGAAAAAGAAAATGTTCTTTTTGCTACTAGTTATAGTACTCGTTACTTCAGCGGTAATTATGATATGGTTTTCTGGGTTAGAAACTCCCGAATATCATGTGAAAAATGATAACGATAACAATTCCACAGGTATGCATAACCAAGCATCATCATTACCTAACATCATTGAAATCATGAATGAAGAAGCGGCCCTACAATTATCTCTTAACGATGTCCCAGAGTATAAGCGCTACCTGATGAACGAACCGGACTTCCAAACTGAAATAGATCGTACACAATTGGAGGTATTGGAGGTGCCTTCTTCGGAAACATATTCGATGCTAAAGTATGGATGTGGAACCAAAGCCTGCTCTACCCTTTTGGTGAAAATTGATGGTAGAGAGACCCATAGCTTACCGATGCCTGAGGGCATTTTACAAGATTATAAACTTTCCTCTGACTATCAGCAGGTGTTAATTCGGTATGCTTATGATGAAGGCGGTCTGGTTAAGAGACAAATCCTTGTTGCCGTGGATCTCAAAAAATTAGAAATCATCCCATATGCATCAACTGAATTTGAAGAAACATTCATGTTGAAACCGACCTGGCCCATCATCTCTTATGAATGGATAGACAATAACCATTTCACGATTGAAACAGCGGCATTAGAAACAAGCGAATATAACGTACTTAAGGATTGGTTTGATTCTAATGATCGTGAAACGAGGAAGGTAACCATTCGGTTAAATTCATTGGATTAATTTTTGTTAATCAGAAACAAATTCAAAATTGAAATTAATCGGATCTTCTGAGGATGAACAAGTAAAACTTTATGCATATAAAGCAATGGAAGATGCAACTGAAAGAGTAACTCTAGATATAAATGGGCGCACAAAAGAATTTGATTGGAGCATCTCTCATTATTCTGGAACGGAGCCTCAGTTATATTATACCGATCTTACCGGTGATGGTAAGGAAGAGGCTATAATAATCATTCAGATTGGCCGAGGGACAGGCTTGAATATCTATGAAATTCATGTCGTTAACTCCGATAACTTATCTGAAATTAAAGTACAGCGTTATGAGGATATTGTTGCTGAGCATATTGAATCGCGTGTATCTAAAAATGATGATGGCACATTAGCGATTACAGCGAATTCACAAGGACAAGTAGATAACTTCAATTATGATTTTGATCCAGCACCAGACTACCATCAAGATGAGCTTGCTTTCGGCGGTATAATTATTTATACATTGGATAATCACAAAATAAAATTAAGTCTCCCTGGCTCTATTGGTATATCTCCTACATATGTGTGTGACTTCAATATCACGTATACCTTCAATAAAGCCGACAATGAATTTATTGTGGATCAGATTGAAGTTAAACCTATGGAATTAAGATAAAATGTCTTCAAAAAGCGCTTACAAACTTGCAATTCTACCCTACCTTTTACGAAACGAAGCTGAGATAATGGGAGAGTAAAGGGGCATAGATTGTTCCCCGTATTGTTCATCATCTACGTCAAAAAAATAAATGCTGCATATCCATAGGAGGATTATCAATGACTACTCAACCACTGGAACTGATCCAGTCTACTTCAGGCCAAGCGCTGCTTGCCCAAATGTACGGTCAGCAACAATTAGAAGAACAGACTGCACGTTACACAAAGCTCAATGAATCATTCGAACAGTATTTTGGCGTACAAGAGGGCAGCAAATTGTTCAGTGCGGCTGGACGAAGCGAAATTGGCGGCAACCACACGGATCATAATCATGGCAAGGTGCTCGCGGGAAGTATTACGCTGGATACGATAGCGGTGGCTGCGCCAACTACGGATTCGATTATTACCTTTTATTCAGAAGGCTATGAACAGAAATATGTAATCGATCTCACAGATATGGCATCGAAGGCTGAGGACGACGGCACTACGGCGTTGATTCGTGGTATGGCTGCGGGATTTGGGCAGTTCGGATACAAAGTGGGCGGCTTCCAGGCGTACATCTCCAGTAACGTGTTCTCGGCGTCCGGGCTGAGCTCGTCGGCATCGTTCGAGATGCTGATTTGTACGATTCTGAATCATTTTTACAATGAGGGCACATTAGATGTGGTGGTCATGTCCAAGATTGGTCAGTATGCGGAGAACCATTATTGGAATAAACCATCCGGTCTGCTGGATCAGATGGCTTGTGCCTATGGAGGGCTGATTGCGATTGATTTTGAGAACCCGGCCGAGCCTGTAATTGAGCCTGTACAATGGGATTTCCAACAAAACGGTTACTCCTTGGTCATTGTAAACACAGGTGGGAATCACGCGGATCTGACGGAGGATTATGCTGCAGTACCTTATGAGATGAGAGCGGTTGCCAAAGCTCTGGGCAGCGAATATGTCCGCGAAATCACGGCCGAGGCGATTTATGCCAATATAAAGCAGGTACGTGAAGCAGCGGGGGATCGTGCGGTACTGCGTGCGCTGCATTTCTTGGAGGAAAACAATCGGGTGGACGGTCAGGTACAGGCCTTGCGGGAAGGGCGTTTTGCTGATTTCCTGAATTTGATTACGGCATCCGGGAACTCATCCTGGAAGTGGCTCCAGAATGTATATCAGAGTGGTTCGGTGAAGGAACAGGAGATTGGTATCGCACTGGCGTTAACTGAAAATTATCTGCAAAAGCTGGGTGATGGCGCTTGCCGTATACACGGCGGTGGATTTGCAGGGGTCATTCTGACGATTCTTCCCAACGAAAAGGTTGAGGAGTATATGTCCTGGATGCACGGCATGCTGGATACACCAATTATTGTGGTTAATGTGCGAGCGCAGGGTGCTGTGTGCTTGAATGAATTGCTAGATCGTTGTTAAACTAGATGTATGAAGGTATACGAATTTAACAGTCTTTATAAATGCATAAATGTGCATTGCTATTGGTATGTAAAATGTATAATATGGATTAAAAGTGAAGAACATCCTCCTGAAACAAGACTATTTGGGGGTTGTTCTTTTTCTTTTTGTCGAAAATTGTAATTAAATGTAGAACATTAAAAAAATAGATCATATCTCTTTATGGATAAATTAATGGTATAGAAGTGATTTTTGTTTTTATATGTAGAAAAATGACAAAATATAGAGTATAGTAAAGGGATAATTTAACTATTTTTTTTCTATGAATTGGGATGTAAAAACGATTGTTGGATTTTGCTAGTTTATAAAGGAAGTTGAAGTGAAATGAATCTAGTAACGGAGGATATAGAATGAGCTCATTCAGAAATTGGCTTAACTCGACGAAACAGGGTCTTGAGGACCAGGTTAAACGATTCAAGAACAAGGATTTTATGGACGCTGTAGTGGCAGGCTGTGCCTTGGTTGCTTTTGCGGATGGAAGCGTAGATGCTTCGGAGAAGAACAAGATGGCGGGATACATAAATCTGAGTCAGGAATTGAAAGTGTTTGATATGACGGTTGTCATTGAACGTTTCAACCATTATGTCAATAACTTTGAGTTTTCGCCCGAGATCGGGAAACAGGAAGCCTTGAAGGCTATTGCAAAGTTTAAGTCGAAGCCGGAAGTCGGCCGTGTCATTGTAGGTGTGTGTAGTGCGATTGGTGCTGCTGATGGCAACTTTGATGATCAAGAGCGAAGAGTTGTAGGTGAAATTTGCACAGTTCTTGGGTTGAATCCGGGTGAATTCAGTCTGTAATCACCCTGACATCTGAAGCTGAAAGGAGGTGAATATCAGTGGCTGGTATTAATTTGGTTAAGGGACAAAAAATTGATCTAACCAAGGGTAAAGCAGGATTAACTCAAGTCATAGCCGGTTTGGGTTGGGATCCAGTAGCCTCCAAAGGGTTTTTCGGAAGAAAAAAGCAGGCGAATATTGATTGTGATGCTTCGGCTTTGCTGTTGGATGAGAATGGAAAGTTAACGAAGGAAACCAATCTGGTCTGTTTTCATAACAAGCAAAGCTTGTGTAGATCTGTAGTTCATTCAGGAGATAATCTAACTGGCGAAGGTGAAGGGGACGATGAGCAAATCAAAATCAACCTCTCCTCCGTACCTGTCGATGTTCATAAAATTCTTATCGTCGTTAACATTTATGATTGCGTGAATCGCAAACAGGATTTTGGCATGATTGAGCGTGCATATATCCGCATTTTGGATGGAGGCAACTCACAGGAATTAGTAAAGTTTAATCTATCCGATAGTTATGCAGGTATGACAGCCCTCATCTGTGGCGAATTGTATCGACATGGTGCAGAGTGGAAATTCTCTGCAATCGGTGAAGGTGCTCATGCGGTACATATCGATGAGCTCGCTCGTCGCTATACGTAGAAAATAAATGGATTTCCAGAATAAAAGTTTATCTAATTTTATAGTGAAGCGGAGATGAATCGAATGGCTATCAATCTATCTAAAGGTCAGAAGATCGACTTAACAAAAACAAATCCGGGTTTGGCCAAAATTACTGTTGGTTTGGGCTGGGATACCAATAAGTATGATGGCGGCAAGGATTTTGACCTGGATGTATCCGTGTTCTGTGCGAATGCGGACGGTAAGGTTAACGGAGAAAAGAATTTTATTTTCTTCAATAACCCGCAAAATGAAAATGGTTCCGTTGTGCATACGGGTGACAACCGTACGGGTGAAGGGGATGGCGATGATGAGCAAGTGAAAATCGACCTGCCTAACGTTCCAGCAGACATTGAGAAAATTGCGTTCACGATTACAATTTATGAAGCTCAGGAACGCAGCCAGAATTTTGGACAAGTCTCCCGTGCATATGTACGTATCGTAAACGAAGCCAATTCTGAAGAACTGATCCGCTTCGACCTGGGTGAAGATTTCTCCATTGAAACAGGTGTTGTGGTTGGAGAGTTGTACCGTCATAGCGGTGAGTGGAAATTCAGCGCGATTGGTAGTGGTTATCAGGACGGTTTAGTTGGCCTTACGCGTGACTACGGTCTGCAATAGAACTCATTCATTAATTTGTGACCATATAAAAGACAGGGAAGCCGTCGATTTGGCGGTTTTCCTTTTCATTAGGGAAAAGGATTTTCAACATAAAGAAAGGTGGACGAATATATGACAATTAGCTTGGCTAAGGGACAGCGTATTGATCTAACCAAAACAAACCCTGGATTGACCAAAGTTGTGGTGGGTCTTGGATGGGATACCAACAAATATAGCGGTGGAGTCGATTTTGACCTCGATGCTTCAGCATTCTTGCTTCATGAAGATGGCAAAGCCAAAGGGACAGATGATTTTGTCTTCTACAACAACCCAACGGGTGGTGCAGGTTCTTTAACTCACACGGGGGATAACCGTACAGGTGAGGGAGAAGGCGATGATGAGCAGATCATCGTGGATTTTAGCAAAGTCCCTGCAAATATTACCCGGATTGGTATTACCGTAACGATTTATGATTATGAAGCACGCGCACAGAATTTCGGTCAAGTGTCTAATGCTTTTGTTCGGGTGGTAGATGCATCCAATGAGCGAGAGGTTCTGCGCTATGATCTGGGAGAAGACTTCTCGACTGAGACGGCTGTTGTTTTCTGTGAATTTTACCGCTCGGGTACGGATTGGAAGTTCCAGGCAATCGGTAGTGGGTTTGCCGGTGGACTTGCTGCGCTCTGTGAGAACTACGGATTAGATGCCAAATAGGAGAAGAAAGGTGAATCTGTTATGGCTGTAACTGTCGTCAAAGGGCAAAAAACGGACCTGACCAAAACTAATCCGGGGCTTTCCCGTCTTACGGTTGGTATTGGCTGGGATTCCCCCTCAGCGCTTGAACTTGATACATCTGCCTTTCTTCTCGGGGCTGGTGGCAAAGTATCCGGTGATGAAGATTTTATCTTTTATAATCAGCCGACAACGGCATTTATTACGTACAAGGATACGCCGCAGCAATCGGACAAAAAGCAATTTGATATTGATCTAAGCAAAATCCCTGCCCGTATTGAGAAGATTGCATTCAGTCTGACCATCTATGAAGGTGAGTCCAGAAACCAAAGCTTTGGTCAGGTTCAGAATACCTATATTCGCTTTGGGAATGCCAATAACGGACAGGAAGCATTGAGATATGATCTGGCTAGTGGATTTACCGTGGAAACGGCGATCGTTATTGGCGAGTTATATCGACATAATGGCGAGTGGAAGTTTAATGCGGTGGGTTCCGGTTTTGCCGGGGGGCTAAATGCGTTGTGTGGCAATTTTGGCGTGAGTGTTGAAGATAATGCTTCATCTTCACAACCTGCTCCTCCTGTACCTCAGCCCCCAACGCCGAAGCCACCAGCGCCACCAGCTCAGCCGCCTCAACCCAAGATTGAACTGAATTTGAACAAGATCGAGCTGAAGAAAAAGGGCGACACGATCAACCTGAAGAAAAATTCAGGCGGACTCGGGGAGATCCTGATTAATCTCAACTGGAATCAACAGACCAACCGAGGTTTGTTCGGGCGGAACAAGAGCGTGGATCTGGATCTAGGTTGCCTCTATGAAATGATGGATGGCAGTAAAGGTGTAATACAGGCCCTGGGAGAATCATTCGGGTCCTTGAACCGATATCCGTACATTGCTTTGGACGGGGACGACCGGACTGGATCAGTGAAGACCGGAGAGAATCTGCGCATAAATGGTGAACGTATTGCCCATATCAAGCGTATCCTCGTGTTCACTTACATTTATGAAGGTGTCAAAAACTGGTCACAGGCCGATGGAGTCGTAACGATTAACCAGAAAGACGGTCCTGATATTATCGTCCGCATGAATGAACATGGAAGTTCCTTGGGAATGTGTGGTATTGCCATGTTCCGCAACGTGAATGATGAGACGTTCAGTATTGAGAGAATTGTCCAGTTCTATAATGGACACCGCGCCCTGGATGAAGCCCATGGGTGGGGAATGCGCTGGACTGCCGGCAGTAAATAACAATTTGAGTTAGCGGAGGCTGCCTTTTCATGTTAAGTGATTTTTTCAAAAGTATTAGCGAGAACTATGGTCATTTTTTCTCTTGGACCGAGATTGTGGCTACACTCTCTGACCCTGTAAGTTGGGGGATTATTGGCAGCTTGATCTTGCTGGAAGGGCTTCTATCTGCAGATAATGCGTTGGTACTGGCCGTTATGGTTAAACATTTGCCTAAAGAACAGCAGAAGCGGGCGTTGTTTTATGGTATTTTAGGAGCTTATATTTTCAGGTTTATTGCCATCGGGCTCGGGACATTCCTCGTCAAAATCACCTTGATCAAAGTGCTCGGAGCACTGTACCTCTTGTATATCGCCTACAAAGGACTATTCAAGTCTCAGGCAGAGGAGAATCAGGAAGGCAAGCAATATTCATTTTGGAAAACCGTGCTTATGGTCGAGTTGATGGATATTGCCTTCAGTATTGACAGTGTTATTGCGGCGTTTGGTATTAGTGAGCAGATTTGGGTACTTTTCCTCGGAGGTATTATCGGGGTGCTCATGATGCGTGGTGTCGCACAGATTTTCCTTAAACTCATTGACAAGTTTCCTGAACTGGAAAAAGCAGCATTTATCCTTATTGCTATTATTTCTGTGAAAATGATGCTGAGTGCTTTTGGATTCCATATCTCCAACGTAATCTTCTTCTCATTACTGATTGCTGTTTTTGCTGGAGCCATGCTTATCAGTTCAGCAAGAAGAAAAAAAGAAAACAAAGGTCAAGCCTAACCTTTTTGTCACATTTGCCACCAATCCCTCCGCATCTCGGAGGGATTGGTTTTTATACCCCGACAGCATTCATTTCATGATGCAGACTGACTTTAAGTCAGAAGTGCAAGGAGGAGAATAACCTGAAATATTTTAGTTTTTTGAATTCAGAGGAGGAAGAAGCACTGTTTTTTTCTTCGCCCGTATCGTTTAGTCACCGGACCTCCAAAGAAATATTGGCATACGCTGTTGGGGCTGCTTTGTACATGCCAGCCACCCGTCCGCATATTGCAGACGATATTATGAACGGTAAACAAGAAGGACTCACAACCATCATTATTGATCTGGAAGATGCTGTAGGAGATGAGCAAGTCGAATTTGCGGAACAATGTCTGGTCCAGCAACTTACACTTGTAGCAGAGTACATGGAGACGGGAATGTTGTCATCGAACAGATTGCCCTTGCTTTTTGTCCGGGTGAGATCCCCGGAGCAGTTGGAACATCTTTTTGAAATACTAGGTGAACGAATATCCTTGTTGACAGGTGTTGCTTTGCCAAAGTTTGACTGTGAGAATGGACGTGCTTATTTGCAGCTTGTTCACGAATATAATCAGCAGAAAGGTAGCGCACATCCGATCCTATACGCCATGCCAATTTTGGAGACGGCGGAAGTGATATACCGAGAGACACGCTGGGATACATTGATCGAGTTGAAACAGATCGTGGATGAGTATGCACACTATGTGTTGAACATTCGAATCGGAGCGACGGATTTCTCAAGCCTCTTTGGACTGAGAAGAAGTCCGGAACTTACCATTTATGAAATTGCAACCATACGTGATTGCATATCCGACATCATCAATTTATACGGACGCGTAGACAATGGATATGTAATATCCGGTCCAGTCTGGGAATATTTTAGTCAGCGTGAACGAGTATTCAAGCCGCAATTAAGACAGACGCCATTCGAGGAATCACTTGGTAAGACGGGGCGGAACCTCAGAATGAAATATATTACGAACTCTATGGATGGACTGATGCGTGAAGTCATGATGGACAAGGAGAATGGCATTGTGGGAAAAACGATTATTCATCCTACACATATCAAGCCCGTTCAGGCGATGTATGTCGTCACGCATGAAGAATTCATGGATGCGCAGGGTATTGTAGCCCGTAACGACGGAAGTCTAGGCGTTTTCAAGAGCACGTATACCAACAAAATGAACGAGATCAAGCCGCACTTGAGTTGGGCTAAACGAATTTTGATCCGATCACAAATATATGGGGTGTTACATGAACAGCAGCATTTTGTCGGGCTCCTGCCCAAACACGAACAGACTTACGTTTCCTATTCTTGATCAGTTCAATGTCACTATTGAGGCCTCGCACAATCCTCTGGAGATCCCATTAGAGAATCTGTTCTCCATGGCGGCCCGTTTGAATAAAAAAAGATCATTTCTCTTTGTTAGTAAGTTGCTTGGCAAGCATATTGCCGTCAATCCCTATACCTCGCTATTAAGCGGGGCTGCCCTAGCGGTTCTTCTGTATGAAGATCTAAGTCACGGAGAAGACAAGCGTATTGCGGAATGGAAACAACGAATGGTTAGCGGATTGATAGATCCAGATCAAGCCCGTGAGGCTTATGAGTATTTAATGAATGTTGAGATGACCTTGCCTGAAGAGGTGAAATTCGTTGGTTTCGCCGAGACAGCCACCGCTCTGGGACACAGCATGTACGAATTGTTCGCTGAGCATGCAACGTATATTCATTCCACAAGAGAGTACTTGCCTGACATTGAGCCTGATATTCAATTCGAGGAAGAGCATTCTCATGCCATGTCTCATCGCTGTTACGCATTGGACTCCAGATCACTCGCAGAAGGTGGACCTCTTGTCCTTGTTGATGATGAGATTACAACGGGCAATACAACATTGAACATTATTCGGGATATCCAGCGCACATATCCACGTAAACAATACTATATCGCTTCTCTGCTAGATTGGCGCACAGATGCTGATGAGCAGAGATTCTCTGCACTCGAACATGAACTTGGAATAACAATCACTCCATTAAGCTTGTTAAAAGGAAAAATTAAGGTAATGGGTGAACCATCCATCAACGCTTCTACAGAGAAACTGGTAAATGAATCCACATCGTTGATACATGTTATATCTGTAGCAGGTGAGCTGGAGCCATGGGCCGCTGTATCGAAAGATTCGGATGGTAGTCGCTGGTCGGCTCCTTATCTTCGGTATACAGGACGCTTCGGAATTCGTTCAGGTCAAAATCCCATTCTTAGTTCCGGTATTTCAAGGATTGCATCAATTTTGCGAGAAAAAAGGAAAGGCCAGCGCACACTTGTCATGGGAACGGGCGAGTTTATGCATATTCCGATGCGAATTGCAGCTGAGATGGGCGACGGGGTTATGTACCAGTCCACGACTCGGAGTCCAATCTATACAGTTAATCGTCCTGGATATGCGGTTACTGCAGGTGAAGGATATGCTTCGCCAGAAGATCCTGCTGTCCGGAATTATATCTACAATGTATCACCAGGGCAATATGATGAGATTTTTGTACTGATGGAAAGACATATGTCAGAAGAACGTATTCAGCCCATGCTGGATGTATTGTCTCAACTCGGATGCAAGCAAATATACGTGGTGTACTGCGGTGTTCCACAGGAGGACTGAGAAGACAAGCTATGAATCTATCTAGAATTAAAAGCATGATCAAGCGCAAGATTAAACCACCTGAGCCACTGGGCAGTTATGACCCATCCGATGTTGTTTTCTTGCTAAAGAATTTAAGTAACATTCATTTGGAAAAAGAGACCGGAGAGCGTGAACACGCCATTCAATCGGGTGTACATTATTCGGAAATGCTGCCCGTGGAGTATCACCCTACGGATGAATATATTGAGTTATTTCACGATACATTAGCCCAATCGTCGGAGAAAGTGGCTATGGCTGCCGCTACGGTAGCAGAGATGATCGTGCGCAAGAAGGGCTTGGATACCGTTCTGGTCTCGCTCGCTCGAGCTGGAACGCCAATTGGCATTCTGGTCAAACGCTACATTTTCATGAAATATAACGTGGATATGCCTCATTACAGTATTTCAATTATTCGCGGAAAAGGGATTGATGAGAACGCCATTCTATATATTTGGCAACAGCATGGAGTGGATGTACTGATTCAATTTATCGATGGTTGGACGGGTAAGGGAGCGATTCGCAAGGTGCTAGTGGAAGCTTGTGAAAGCCTGAATGAACGTTATGGCATCCAACTGGATGATGATCTTGCGGTGTTGGCCGATCCAGGGCAATGCTCGGCTACTTATGGCACCCGAGAAGATTATTTGATCCCAAGCGCTTGTCTGAACTCGACAGTGTCAGGTCTGATGAGCCGTACTGTACTGCGGGATGACCTAATTGGACCGGAAGACTTCCATGGTGCCAAGTGGTATAAGGAATGGGCTTCTTCCGATCTATCGATTGTTTTTGTGGACAAGGTGGCAAGTTACTTCTCCAAGGTAGAACAAGAGGCATCACTCCAAGCAGATGAAGCGTTGTCTCATCCCCCAGAAGTGACTTGGCAGGGAATGGAGGATATCAAATCCATCCAACATGGTTTCGATATCCAAGACGTAAATCTGATCAAGCCGGGGATTGGAGAGACTACACGCGTATTATTGCGTCGTGTACCTTGGAAGATCCTAATAGATCGCCCGAACAACCCCAATCTGAAACATATTATGATGCTTGCGGAAGACAGGGGAGTCCCTGTTGAAGTGTTCCCCGGATTGAGCTATTCATGCTGCGGTATTATTCAGTCTGTACGGGGGGGCAGCGAATGATCTATGCAAGTGATCTGGATCAGACACTGATCTATTCCCGCCGTTCAATGGGAGTTTCCGATGATGCCTCAGGGATAATTCCAGCTGAATGGATTCGTGGAGAATTATCAGCCTTTATGTCAGACAAAGCCTTAAATCGGCTCAAAGACCTTCCAGAAGATATCATTTTTATGCCTGTAACTACACGAACAGTAGAGCAGTACCAGCGCATTCGGATTTTTCAGCAGGACGTAATTCCGGCATATGCGGTAACTAGTAATGGGGGGAATATTCTGATTGCGGGGGAAGTGGACCAATCCTGGAATGAATATGTCCGTTCTCAACTTCAACAGCATTCGGCTGAAGCAGTTGAGGTGAGACAGATGTTTGGCGATGTGCTAAATAGCGACTGGGTCGCGGGGGAGCGACTCTGTGATGGGTTGTTTTTTGCCTTTGTGATTCACCGTGATCGTATGCCAATAGAGCAAGTCACAGAGAAGATTCAGGCTTTGGAGTCGCTAGGATGGGAGGCCTCAATTCAAGGTCGCAAGCTCTACCTTGTTCCTTCTGGAGTGAACAAGAGAGCTGCAGTAGAATACGTTCGAAATCAGATCGGAAATGTGCCTATTATTGCTTCAGGAGATTCTCTACTGGACCGTTGTCTACTCGATTTCGCAGATTATGCTATTGCTCCACGTCATGGTGAACTTTACCGGGAAAAACAGCGGAATCCCGAGTTGATCCCTTACCGATTTACCGAAAAATCCGGTATATTTGCCGCCGACGAGATATTGGAATATGTCCATTCTACACATCAAGTTGCGATAGGAGATGCTGTCTCATGAAAAAGACCCGTATTTATTTTAATCGTTGGTTTTCGGTGGCGTATCATTATATGAATCTGATTCGAAACAACGAAGATGGTTTAGAATTTGAGATCTACGGTACGCATTCCGATCCTAACAACATGGCGCTTCAGGGTTGTGACCATGCTGAGGTGGAGCCGAAGGTTAAGGGAAGAGAGTACGTTGATTTCTGTCTAGATTTTTGCCGTAGACATCAGATCGATGTATTTATTCCACGTCTCCATATGCTGGACATCAGCAAACATGTTGACCTCTTTGAAGAAATCGGAACCAAAGTCTTGGTTTGCACAGATACGGAATTACTGGAGCAGCTGATGGAGAAGGACTGCTTCTATGAATCTGTGCGTGAATTGGGAATTCTGAGCATCCCGGATTATTTCACCGTTAGCAACGCATCACAGTTCAAACAGGCTTATGACGCACTCTCCGACTCTGGGCATGAGGTGTGTTTCAAACCATGTAACGGTGAAGGTGGAATGGGATTCAGGGTGATCGATAACAGTCGCAATCCGCTAGAGGAGTTGTTCGGACATACGCAGAACCGTATCTCTTTTGAGGATGCATTCCGTGCATTTTCTTCCGTGGAATCCTTCCCAAATATTATGGTCATGGAACGCCTTGAAGGTTATGAATACAGTATTGATTGTCTAGCCGACAGCGAGGGGAAACTACTGGCGGCTGTGCCTCGCTGCAAAGCAGGTGGACGTTTAAGAAGGCTTGAAGAGCATGCTGAACTATTAAAAATTGCCAGTGATGTTGCTGCTGCTTACCGCATTCCATATAACTTCAACATACAGATGAAATATCGCAAGGAGACCCCGAAACTTCTGGAGATTAATCCACGAATGTCCGGAGGGTTACATGTATCCTGTCTATCGGGAATCAACTTCCCTTATTTGGCTGTGAAGCTGGCTCTGGGACATGAGGTGGGGCCTCTTAATCCTCAATACGGTATATTGGGGAGTCATGTAGAACAGCCACTGATTATGGATGCGCAGAAGGTTAGGAACCATTAAAGATTAGTTTCCAAACATTGACACCTTCTGACTGAGTTTTTTACAATACAATTATATAGATGATCTTGAGAGTTACACAGGAACGAAGTGATCAAGTGTAGTCTTCATTTGTTCATTGTATACCATGTGTTGTTAAAGGCAGGGGGATAAAGGATGTTACGCAAAACAAAAATTGGACTGGGAGCTCTGATTGGTTATGTTCTAGCAGCCGCAAGCAGTCCCTTTGTGCCTGAATTTGTATCATGGGCGATTCCTGCTCTCGCTACAATGGTGGGCGCATTGATTCCATCACAGCAACGACAGCGACAAATTGAAACATCAAGTGCTACCCAGCGGTCTGTTAAGGGTCAAAGTCATGCTGGCGAATTGGATAGAGCTGCCGATGATTATTCTATCAGTCAACGCAGGGATGAAAGATCTGATCGGACAGATCAATCCGGTGTACCCATACCGGGACATCAGCAGGATCAGCTCGAGCAGGACCCCGTTTTTGGACCTGTCATTGAATATCTCGAAGTGTTGGAAGATATGGTGATCTCTGAGGGGCAAAAAAATGAACTGGATAATGAAATTGTCGAGAAGTCGTTAGCTCTATTTGCCAGATTACAGCGAGTTATTCCAGCACTAAAAGAGTTAAACAACGGTGATATTAACCATACGATGCGCAGATTAATTTTGAAGGATCTGAATGGTTTTATTAATCCCTTTCTCCGTTTGAGTGGAGAAGCAAAGCGCACAAATCGTCGAATGTTGCTAAATGGCCTTAAGGATGTAGATTCCAAGATTTCAGAGATTGTATCCACGATCGAGCATAAAGATTTATTGGAGCTTCAGAACAAAGCAGAGCTTATTCATCAAAGGTATAACAGCTCCGAATTATAGGAGGCATGGTTGAGTATGGCAACGGAATATGTTCAATTAAAACAGGATGACCAGCAGCGGATTAACCAGGAGGCAACTCAATTGATTCAGAAGGTATCACAAACGGATGTTGTGCAACTGGATATTTTAATGGATGATATCGGCAAACTGGGCGTGAAGACACAGGAAAAAGCGGGTCAAACGCTGAAAATGCTCGATCGCCCTGTAAATGATCTCATGTCCGGCAATAGGGCTGAAGTGTCGACGATGATCTTGAAGCTGCGAGATGAGTGTGAGAGCTTGCAGCAGAGCAAAAATGTTAGTTTTGTTGGGCGGTTACTGCGTAAAAGTCCACTGAAGAATTATGTCTATCGCTACCAGTCTGTACGAACCAATATTGATGGTATCATCAACGGATTACGCGACGGGAAGGATAATTTGGAAGAGAGTATTGTGAGCATGCGCCAGTTAAAACGGTCATCCATTCAGGAGATATACAACCTGCAAACTAAAATTGCTTTTGGTAATCAGCTGAAGGAATTGTTTGAGGCAGAGATTGCTAAGCCTGAAAATGAGAACCGTAAGGCTCATCTGGAGCGCGGATTACGCAAAGTGGTTACTCGCACCCAATCCATGACTGAGATGATCATGCTGTATAATCAGGCTATTGCTGCTACGGACATCATCAATGACAACAATGACAAACTTATTGATTCCGTGAATAATGCCATAGACAAAACCGCTAATCTGATCACGGTATCTGCCATGATTGCTATGGCATTGAATGATCAGGAGAAGGTCATTTCTGCTGTGGAAGCTACGAACAAGACGATTGAAGATCAGTTCAAGGAGAATGCGAGATTGCTTCGTACCACAACCGAGAAGACCAATGAGTTGTTATCCAAACCGTCTATGTCTATTGAGTCCGTCAATCAGGCGATCGGGGACTTGATGTCAGCGCTTGATCTGTCTGAGCAGTCCAATCGTCGTATTATTGAGAGCTGCAATGACTATACGACCAAGATGACTGCACTAAACGCAGGCATGAGTGAGAGATTGGGACTGGAGGCTCCGAAGGCTGCAGCCATTCAGGGTAAAAGTCAACCTGATGCCAATTCATTGAGCTCTTATTTGGATTGATTATTTTTTTTGTGAAGCAGAGACGCCGCGGCGTCTCTTTTTGCATTCATAGCATAGATTTATAGAAAGTCTCATGTTAGTAAGGAAATTTCGTTTATAAGAATATTCACCCGGGAATAATAAGCATACATTGAACTCTCCTGCATACAATCTGGTAAGTACAGAATGGTGCATTTTTCATAGAAAAGGGGTAGATTTATGCTTACGTTCGTTATTATCGGTATTGCTTGTGTGTTAATCATTGTCGCCAGTAGCGAGAAAGCCGAGTCAATTGCGGAGTTGAATGACCGTTAATCTTCTGTATTTTTTCAAGAGCGTTTGATAGAATGAAGGTAAACTTTGGAAGTGTGTGAAGGAGCTTACTCAACATGCTGGAATTTTCATTCGAGATTATTGATGAGACTAAGATTAACATTCAGTACAAATACGGCAGTCAATTTTTTAATTTTAATCTGTTTTGGTTCAATGGAGATTGGACATTGCATCCGTTCGATGGCATTCTTATCGAAAATCGGGAGATGTGCAGCCTAATTGTAGCCGACCTGCTGAAGAATAAGGATTTTCACGTCATGCTTGCAAAAGAAAAGATTATACTTTCCCATTTACGAACTACCGTAAATCTTCAGCCGGAAGATCCGGAAGAGTTCGAAGTAAATCATCGAATCAATGATCGGTCATACCAGGATGATGATGGTCTGATAAGTTACATAGAAAATCATAGTTTTGAAGAGATCCTTCAGCTGGAGCAGCAGCAGATCCATGCAAGAGTGGAGTTTTTTAAGCAAATTATACAGAGAATGTTTATGGAAGGTATCGGACCAGAAGATCCTGATTTTGGCAAGGTTCAATCCATTATTCGGATCTACAAGGATACGTTCGATAGACTGGGGAATATCAATGATACCAATATGGGCGGTTACAACAGTAAAAGATGGTAGAGTTATGAATTTAATATTTTGGTGAGAGGTTGAGTTTAAAGAGTGATAAAGAAGGGATTCCGATCTCTTCTTTTTTAATTTTCACGCCCAATTTATTTGAGACCATAATTCATTTGAACGAGTGTGAGTATCGGGTGGGAAGTGGAAATGCTTATTATTGCAGCATGCCCATTAATCCGGTAGGAGATGCAAAGGTCATTGGGAAGATGATTGTGGAACGAGAACAAGCAAATCAGAAGAATAAATAAGTGTGTTAAACCAAGTCCAGGCTTGCCCGGGCTTTTTGGTGTAGATCTTTTTTCTGTTAAATTTCAAACTTCGCAGGTCATTAACGTGTTGATAGGGTAGCGACTCGAAAAATAGGCAGCGTTGTGGATTGCTATGCGTGGAAGGCTGAGATTTTCATATTTTTTCGTACGGAGGGATTGGGATGACTACACCGGCATTAGAGGAGCAGGAAGAGGCGCGTTTGTATGACGAGTTGCGACGTACGCTGGAAGAAGTGGAAGAAGGAAAGCAGCGGCAGAAAATGTTGAAGCGTATGATCGGGCAAATCAAGTTTGCCAAATGGCGGAAGGAACGATTTCACTGGTTTGATCAATACTTCCTGAATGTAAGGCCAGTAACACTTTGGATCATGTTAGCCACTGGGGCGCTTATGCCAGTAGTGTTGTTCAGTATTTTTATATGGGTATCCTTATGGGTGGAGTGAATCATAGGTGATTAGGGTGATTATCTTTGAATGAATAGCATGTTAAAGGGAGGTCAGTGGTTATGTAGGAATTATGTGTACAGTCACTGCCTAATAACTTCATTAGGCCAAAGATGCACTATAATGATTCTACTTCTTTGGGAATAAGTTCATAAATAGGGGGTGAATAATATTTTTAAAAAGCTTAAATGTATGTCTATGATATCTATACTTATATTACTTTTCCTTGGAGGATGCAATTCTATGCCCAATCAAGACGAAATCATTGAGCAGGCCACGCAAGTTGGTCAACAGTATTTTATAGATCAATACAATACGGAAGTTGAGTTTACAGATCATAAGTTCATGCCAAAAGATCTGAGTCACAATGTTAGTCTAAGCGGACATGTGCAAGACGACAAAGAAACGGAAATATCTATTCTTATTGATTATGATACGTTTAAAGTCCAAACAGCCATTGTCCCCAAAGAACTGCTTAAACAAAAGAAAAATTAAACTCCGCATGAACACATAATACGAATATCTATTTAGAACAGTAACAAAAAGGAGAGCTATGGACACTTATATCTCTGATAAAACGTATAAAGATATTTCGGAACTGGCTATCTTGATTTGAAGGAAGGGGACTATCCAGATACGCTGGATTCGGCAAATTGGCAAGTCGTTGAGCCAGAAGGCGCCAAATTACATAGAAGGTCCGGTTTCGATGCTGTTGTATTAAAGAATGATTTAACGGACCAGATTGTCATTGGTTATCGCGGAACCGAGCCACAGGGGAACTTTTTGGATAAACTTGCAGATTGGAAGACAGACGCCTTCGATGTCGTAGGTGGCAGAACCAGAAGGCTTGAAGATGCGATAATCGATCCAGAGCGCCATAATATATTTAAAAATAGTCCCTTCAAGCTTATGAAGGATAACATGGATTGGGAAAATAATCAGTTTCACCAGGCTGAGGAATTGTATGAGGCGGTGAAGGTGGCGTATCCTGATTCAGACATTTCATTGACGGGTCATTCCCTAGGTGGCGGTTTGGCTCAATATGTAGCTGCTCGTCAGGATGTGTCTGGGATGACGTATAGTGCTCCTAGTGTAACGAATCTGCTGGATGATGTCAGTTTGGCCAAGGTGAATGAGGGTCATTTTGATAACAAAATGGTTAACGTGGTTCATCCCAATGATTCTGTAGGGGCTGGGGGAATAAGTGAATATGACAGGCACGTAGGAAGTACCGTGTATAAAGGTCAGGACTTTGACACCGCTAATGCGATGTACCAGAACTGGAAATTTCAGTTTCAGTTAAAGGTTCCTTTTCAGCCTCTGGGCGCAGGATCACCCATATTAGTTCATGACGTAAGAATAGGTGTCGATCTGGACAAGCTTCATGTTGGTGATATTATGAGATTTTTTGATTCATTCTCGAAGGACGAAGGCAAGGGGTATCATTCCATGGATCAATATGAGTTTGATGAGAATGGAAATCTGAAAGGACCGCTAATAGACCGGAGCACAGGTGAAACCATTGATATTTCTCCAAGATGGACAGCACATCAGGAAGCATTAGCCACGTTCTCTAATTTGAGGGCAGGTATTGTTCCTCCGTTGATCGCAGCAGCTACAGGAATGATTAGTGGTAAAGGCGGGGGCAAGATTCAATTAACACCGGAAGAATTAGCGAAGGCTGCTCGGGAGATGAGGCTAAGTTTAAGTGGCTTCTCGAATGATGCGCAGGCTTCGATTCAGATGTTTCAGACACATATATCTACAAGCGAAAGTCAGTCCTTTACACCCATCGCCTATAACGCGACAGCAACGCTGCAAACGATCAATCGTTGGTATCAGGAATCCATCAGCGAAATAGCGGAATATATTGAGCGTAAACGAGAGGATTTTGTAATCGCAGACCAACACTAATGCATGCATTTCTACATAGAAGGACTAACGGGAGGAAATGAGAAATGGGCAGAATATCCGTATCCTTGTCTGATTTAAGAAGGGCTGTTCAGCAATGCGAGCAGTTGCAGCAACGGCTCATGCAGCAGGAACAGAACATGCGTTCCATTCATGGCCGATTACAGCAGGACTGGATCGGTACATCCGCAACAGAGCTGACACATAAGATGCAGTCATTTATGGATGGGGCTTCTGCAAAGCTGAATGAACTCGAAGCTCATAAAGAAGAACTGAAGCGATACATTCGTAAAATGGAGGAAGCGGACAGAGAAGACCGCAGGGATCGAAGCAGGGTACAGTAATGGACGGTACGTTTTCACAAGAAAATAGTTAGATAGGAAATGAAGCTTCCCATCTAACTATGGTTGTTTTGTTTAGCGTTGGTATAGGACAGCGTCATTCGAATAGCCGATACGGATTAGTGTGTAGCTGAATTAGACTGGTTCAACGTTTGAATCTTCTCTTGCATGTACTGGTGGTAATCGCGAAAACTGCTGATGTGGTGCAAGGAATCGGAATTTTCGGACTGAATTTTAATTTTACCTTCCTCAGGCAGTTTTTTCATCTCAGCAACCACTTGTTTCGAGCCTTGAATATCTCCAGCCATCTCCTGAATTCGTTGTAACAGCGTTGGATGACCCTCATGTTGCAGCATTTCAGCGAGTGGTCTCATTTCCTCCAGCTTCTGGGTGGACCGTTCAAGGGTGGTCATTACTTTGTCTTCATCCATGCTCGCATTCAGCGAAACCATGCGATGAATATGATCCTTTTCCATCCGTTCCAACGCTTCCAGGTGGGAAGCCTCCAGTCGTTTGGGATCGTTCCAGCTTTCGGTTTGAACGGTTTCCTTCTGCTCCGAAGCATGGTTCATATTGGCATTGCCACAGCCCCATAACAGAGTCGAGCAAGTTAACACCGTTCCAACGGCGATGATGCTTTTTAACCTCATGTTGTCACTCCTTCAATAATTTCCTGAAGGTAGTATGAGCTATAATATCCATAATCATGCTTATATTCTTCATTTCTTTCCCAGAAATAAGCATACCTCTGATCAGAAACACAAAGAGCAATTAAATCGATATCTCTGATAGGCGGCCGCTGCATAGTGGTAAATACGATAACTTAACATCATGAAATGGCCCCTAGCCTGTATGGTTGGAGGTCATTTATTTAATAAACAATCCCCCTTGTCCGACTCATCCGGGCAGGGGGATTGCTGCTGTTGCTACACTTTCCTCTTATATTTCCCTGTGTACGGGATGGTGAGGTGAATTTTAAGGTCCTGGATCGAGTCTTCCGTAAGCATCATCCTGGTGCCGTTGCTGGTTAACTTGCGCCATAGCTTTGGATTTTTGCGATACAGCTTCTCCTGTAGTCCGTAGATATCTACACCTTGTTTGAGGCCATGACGATAGGTCTGCAGAATTTGCTCTCGCAATTTATCTTCACTAATCTTGATCATCTCCCCATACGAGGTGGGAACCAGATATTCATACAAGGCGGTCAGGTATTTGGCATCAATATGAAACGTGACATCCTCTCCGTGGATGACGGGTTTGATTTTGATTGTGGGTAATCCAACGCTAAGTGCCCCGTAGATCGTACCTTCTTTTTGAACAAGCAATGGCGCTCGCCGCATGTCCTTGATCAGCCAATGATAACCGGGAAGCTGACTGCGAGGCAGATATTCAAAGGCAACACCGGTTTTTTCGAAAAAAGCCCCCTCGATCAGAAACAGATCATGTTCCTTTTGATTCTCCGTCCACTGCGTTTTATTTAGCGCGATGCTGGGCAGATACGTCGTTGTAGCCGGATCGTTATGGGTCGCGATCAATTTGAAACTGAGCACAGGCGGGAATAATGATTCTTCCATATAACCCGGGAGCGGATTATGAAGAATGCTGTCCAGTGGCGACATATTATAGATGGACGTTGCACTCAGAATCTCCTCCAGTGGCTCGCGGGTCCCATACACCCAGGTCGTATAACGTGATTCCGGGAAACGTCCAAGCATATCGAACACTTCCTTGATATGTTTGCTGGTGAGCACCCCTTCAGCCATGACAATGGCGGTAACATGTCCCCAGGCAATGTGTAATTGGGCTGTACGGAACAGCTCGTTGAGCGCTAGACTCATCGTTTTACCCGAGGCATGACCGACCCATACGGGCGGTTTTTCGGCACTTTTGGTCGAGTTTTCACTTTTGGCGACACTGGCAAAATCAAGTGTCTGCACATACAGATGATACATACCGTTTTTGTAATCGATCCCGAACGCCTTGGCGTAGTCGACCTGTTGAATCTCAAAGGCACTCCAGCAGCCACTCGTCATAATACACATCATCAGGCTTAACAAACCCAAGATACATCGTCGCAGAAGCCGTTTCATCGGTCATTGCCTTTCTTTCGCGGCTCCTGTGTTTCGAGATACACGGGTCTGCGTTTGCCCCAGCCTTTGGGCAGTTTGAATAAAGCAGCAAAGGCTTGTTTGAAATGGAGCGGAGTTAACGGAGTCAGGTAGGGAATGCCAAATGATTTGAGATCGGTCAGGTAGATGAGAAACAGGATCAGCGACAAAATAAAACCATAGATCCCGAGCGATGCTCCCAGTACAAAACAGAGAAAACGCAGAATCAGGACAGAACTGGTCATGACCTGATTCACAATCGTTGCTCCGGCAACTACCGTCACTGCAATAACCACAATCATCAGCGGGGAGACCATACCGGCGCGAATCGCCGAATCGCCGATGATCAATCCGCCAACCACCGTTAGCGTCTGGCCAATTGCACTTGGGAGACGCACACCTGCTTCCCGGAATAGTTCCATGAGCAGCATGATGAGGAACATCTCCACCCCGGATTCCATCGGCAGACCCATTCGCCCGACGGATATGGTTGCGACGAGAGGAAACGGAAGCTGATCCATATGATACGAGGTCAGCGCGATATAGAAGCCCGGCAGGAATACGGTAATCATAAGACCCAGAAAACGGAGCATGCGGCCCACATTCACGGGAAGGAATGGAAAGCTGGCATCTTCGGGCGATTTGAGCAGCAAAAACAGATTTACCGGGCCGATAATGGCGCTCGGATTGCCATCAACGATGAGGATGAAGCGTCCGTTCAGGAGGCATTCCGCGGCAAAGTCGGGTCTTCCCGTGTAATGCGTAACGGGGAACAATGTAATTTTTGAAGGAGACAACAATTCTTCCAGTTCATTCGCAGTCATGATGCGTTCCGTCTCAATCTTATGCAGCCGATCCTGGACAACTTCAATCAACTCGGGGTTGGCAATATTTTTGATGTACATCAGCGCAACCTTTGTTGCTGAACGTGTGCCGATGACCTCAATATTACAAGCGAGCTCGGCTGTACGCAGGCGTGTACGAATGAGGGCAATGTTCACAGCGATCGGTTCAATGAAACCGTCCCTGGCCCCCCGTATGGACACTTCAGTCGTGGATTCCTCGGGTGTGCGGGTGGGAATGTTGGAAATATCTATACTCCACATCGCCTGCAGAGAAGGGATGCAGATGAGCATATGCCCTTCGAAAACACGGAGAGACATCAGCTCCGTCCCGAACGCCGGATCTTGCAAGTCCATGCGAGACCATTGCAAACTGATGGACTTCTCAATGTCCGAAGCACGGACAAAATGCGTATTCTCATAGGTTCGCGTCAGTTCAGGGAGAATCACTTCATAGATCGTTGTGCTGTCTACCATACCGCTGCAATATACAATGATCAACTGCATAGGAGACTCCCCAATCATGTGACTGTTGATAATCACATCATCTGATCCGGCAAAAAAGGTAGACAGGTTATGCGCGTTCATTCGGAATGGTTCAGCGCGATCATTTTTCTTGGATGTGCTGGTGATTGTCATGTGCGGGAGCCTCCTTGTCTTTTCGGTGGATGAGCGCGGCAATCGTTAAAATCAAAGTAACAACCGATACATAGGCCAGCATCACGGGAAACTGAATATGGTCGACATAATAATCAACATAATCGATTCGCCACCATTGCATCGCCATGAGGCTCATGATCACAGTGGTAGTCAGAATGGCGATGTAGCGTTTCTTCGGCCGGCGGAAATCCAGCAGATCCACAATGAGATAGATGGAGATGGCCACTCTTGCGAATGAACCGCTGAGCCACTGATAGATCGACAGGAAATCCACGTGCTGAAGCAGCTTGCCAATATTGACGAGCTTCCATTGCTCATAAGGGCTGTTACGCTGTTTGGCGGCTTCCTCCGGGCCAAATTCCACAATGGCCGCCAAGGTTGGACCGATAGCCATACTGAGCATAAACGCACCGAGCAGCAGAATATGCCACCAGCGAAGCTTGCTTTTGATATCATGCTGGAACAGCATCAGAATCCAGATCTCCATCAGCCCGGCAAGTGAGTAAATCAGGCCCCGCCAAACAGGTCCCATGCCGTACTCCATGATCGGAAACAACTGGCTGTAATCCTTATATTTCATATTGGCAGACATGACGAAGTAACCAAGCAGAATTACAAAAGGCAGCAAGATGCTTGACGTCATGGCAATGGAGCGTATCCCTTTCGCTGCGGACCAGGCGGCTACCAGTGCCCCGCCTCCCGCAAGAACATAAGGTGGCGTAAATTGCAGATACGTCGATACCGTCCAGTTGGTGGTTTCATATAACGTATGGGTTCCGAGGCTCAGCAGCAGCAGTGCTGCAGAAATGCGGAAAATCCACGAAGGCACGATTCCGAATTCCCGGGTGATCCAGTCCGTCAGTCGTTGCCCACGAATCCGCCGGATCACGATGTACATCATACATAGGAAAAGCATGAAAAAAGGTGCAGCCAGCACAACGGATAACCATCCGTCTCTTCCAGCAGCTTCAAGAATGGCCGGAATGGAGAGAACGTGACACACTAATCCGGCGCTTAACAGGAGAATGGAAAAGGACAGCCAAATCGTGATTTCATTCTTTTCACGGCTCAATGGAAATCCTCCTTTCCGTTCAAGGAAGTTTCCGTTAGGTTGTACAGGAAATGGATTTTCGATTCCTGTTTTATCTTTTTGAACAATAGAAGACGAAACGAGATAGACGGAAGAGACAGAAAGCATTAACATACAGATATAGCAAGTTTAGAAGACAAGCTCCAAACGAAGTATAGAGAAATAGGAGGAAACCTACGATGACAAATACGACGAAGGCACCTGGAGAGACGAAAGTTGGCTTTATCGGTACAGGCGTAATGGGCAAAAGCATGGCAGGGCACATCCAGCAGGCAGGCTATCCGCTGCATGTCTATACGCGCACGGCCGCCAAAGCGGAAGCGTTGGTGAAGGAAGGTGCCGTATGGCATGACACACCAGGCAAACTGGCAGCCGAGTGTGATGTCATCATCACGATGGTGGGGTATCCGAAGGATGTCGAGGAGATTTATCTTGGTGACGATGGTCTCGTGGCAAACGCGAAACCAGGCTCGTATCTGATTGATATGACCACATCCAGTCCGCTGCTGGCTGCACGGATCTATGAAGCTGCGGAAGCGAAAGGATTGCATGCATTGGATGCACCGGTTTCCGGTGGGGATATCGGAGCACGTGATGCTAAACTGTCCATTATGGTAGGTGGTAGTACGGAGGCCTTTGAAGCGGTTCGTCCGTTGTTCGAGCAAATGGGCACCAATATTGTGCTGCAAGGCAAGGCAGGAGCAGGACAGCATACCAAAATGTGCAACCAGATCGCCATTGCTTCAGGCATGATGGGTGTATGCGAGGCGCTCGCTTATGCCAAGACATCCGGTCTGGACGCGGAGAATGTGCTCAAGAGCATCGCTACCGGTGCAGCCGGAAGCTGGTCGCTTAGCAATCTTGGTCCGCGCATGATCGCAGGCGATTATGAGCCTGGATTCTATGTGAAACATTTTATCAAAGACATGGGTATCGCTCTCGAATCTGCCAAAGCCATGGGCATGAAGACACCAGGGCTGGCCTTGGCTGAATCCTTGTATCAGGAAATATCCAGCAACGGTCTAGATGAGAAGGGTACACAGGTGCTTTACACCTATTATTTACAGGCTTAGTCCTCACCACCAAGACAACAGCGTGTTCTTTTTCTTCGATAGAAAGGAATACGCTGTATTTATAAAATTTTCCCTTCTCGTATGCGTCTAAAGTCACAGTATTGGTTAAAGAATCGTATATACTTTATTTGAACAATGGATTTTTGGTCCTCTTCCCTTTATTTTTGCCCCTCTTTATCCGACATAAGTAATAGAAGTATACATAATGGATGTGCGAAACCCACACTATATAGAACGGAGCTTGCCCATGTTCAAAAAAATCCTGTCTCTGTTCAAGTCACAGCCAGAGCTCGCGAACCAGATTACAGCTTCCGCTTCATCTTTACCGTCAACGGCCCCCATTCCGACGCGTATGGTCCGCAGCAGACGCAAAAAAACGAAATCAGATGGAAATTGGACCCGTCAGCCCGAGGAACCAAGTACTGCCCAGCAGCTGCATGCTCTTCCGGGTGAATACAAAGTTCTGAACGACTTGCTCGTTGCCAATTCCAAGTCCCGCTCGGGTTACTCATCGATTGATCATGTTGTCATCGGTCCGCGGGGAATCTTCGTGATTGAGACACGAAACCTGACGACAGGTGAGATTCGTGGCGGCCGAAGAGAGGCCAACTGGACAGTCAGCAGCAGCCGAATCAAGATGTATAACCCACTCATGCAACACCGAGGGCATGTGGAGGCCATTCAGGCACACCTCGGCGATTATAAAAGAGTTCGTCTCGTCTCCATGGTGACCTTCACCAATCGCTGCCGGATCAGTGTTGATCCTGCTGTGCGGTACGTCAATTCGGATGAACTGATTATCTATGATCATGAATTGGTGGAGACCATTCTGCGCAAAACGGAAAGGCTTGAAGCTGAAGTTCCCGAGACCGTATTTCAAGAGAAGGATATTCAGGCGATCTACGCTCTGTTATCATCGGTCAATTCGACAGACCCTCAGATTCGGTCAGAGCATATGGAGAAGGCTAAAGGGATCAAATAATTACGTTTCACGAACACTGTTATCCATACGGACGGCAGTGTTTTTGTGTTGGTCTGAAGTTTATTTGGAAGTAGTAAAAGGCTTTAGACACAGGTATATCGTCGTATACAACCGATTTTTAACTTATGATAGAATGTAGACCATGTCCGATTGTGAATCAAGTATGTTATCTGAAAGGATATTTTTGTAAGTGAGTGTTCAAGTCTTAGAGGTTAATGGTTCTCAGGAATATACATATGATAGGGGAAGATTATACGATGAAAATGAAATGAAATTATACGATAAAGACGTTCACAGTTATGCTTGGTTTGGCAGCGATTCTGACAGCTTGTGGTGGCGGAGCGAAAGAGACATCATCGCCGGAGTCTGCTTCCGGTAAAGAAGTTGCTTCATCAGAAACAAGCAGCTCGAATGCTGCCGTAACAGAAACCGCAGCAACCGATTCCAATGGGAGTGAGGAGACAGGTTCAGCCGCAAAAGAATCTTCTTCAGCCGACGACGGCAAGATTGGAAAGGACTCCACACTGGAAGAGTTGAAGCAGCAGTATGCCGATAAGCTCGGTTACATCCGTATCCCGCTTACAGATCATCCAGTACGTCGGGTCAGTGAGGCGGGTTCCAAAAACATTAATGTCGCCAATTATAGCGATGCCGTTGTGGACATGAATGCAGAGGTTCCAATTCATTCCGATTCGCAGCGGTTGATTGATGATACTTTTCCTTTTTTCACAACCGTACAGGCACCTGATGAATCTTATGTAACTTGGGAAGAAGCAACCAATCTGGAACGTGCGATGGTGAAAACACTGTTTATCGCCCGTGAAGGTCTGCTGATTACGGAAGATGCGATGAAAAATAAGGATTATAGCAGTACATCATTCCAGGATTCGATGGATTTCTTCAGGGTCACAGCGAAATTTGAATTCATGGCACCTGTTGCACAGCACCCCTATGACATCACGTTGACCACGTTATACGATAAAGCACGCACGTCGTGGGGCAAGCTTGCTGCGATGGACCCGGAGCAGGATGAAGTGGCGTTTGCTGAGATGTACAAGACAGCGAGGACCGGAGCCAATAATGCCATGGGGTTGCTTAATATTCTGTTGTCTACAAATGAGGAAGAACGCATGGAGCAGACATATGGAAGTCACTAGTTGGAGGCATCTGAGCATACCGCGATTCTTCTCGATCAGCATGTAATTTCAGCATTTTGGGCTGCAAAACGAATCATGTTCCCTCGAAAAAACAACGACCCTTGTCTAGGAGGGGAATGTGTGAACAGCACGCATTCCCTCTAGGATAATCTCCCCCCATGTGTAGCACCCGTGTACCTAATGTATAACCATTAAAAATAGTGGATGCCCAGAAATACAGATACATCATGAACTATGACTATCAACTGAAACAAGGTATAGATAAGTTATCCAATAAAGTTATCGTTGGAGGGTTAATTTTAAACGTTTTAACTCACTGATTGTAAAGATATTTGTATGATTTCAAGTATGATTGGAGTGCCTGCAAGAATGGTATCTTCGTTTAATTGAAGTACCAATGAATTGCGGTTGATTGTAAATAGCCTGCCTTCTTGCATCACACCATTGATATATAAATTATGAATACTATTGGGCGCCATTCCTATGAATTGATCGATGGCGTCTCCGGTATCATTTGTAAATTGTGTCACTGGAATCGCAATGGTTCCAGTGATACTGGTTGGTGTAGAATAGAAAAATCTGAAGGACCTAGGAATGACAGCGATGGTGGAAATGTCAACAGCCGGACCAGCAGGTCCTTGTTCACCCTGAGCTCCAGGCAATCCTTGAAGTCCTGGCGGCCCTTGTAATCCTTGTGGGCCTGGTGCGCCTTGCGCTCCGCGTTCCCCGATCGGCCCTTGTGGGCCTGGTGCGCCTTGCGCTCCGCGTTCCCCGATCGGCCCTTGTGGGCCTGGTGCGCCATCCGCTCCACGTTCTCCATTCAGCCCATGTAATCCGTGTGGGCCATGCGCTTCACGCTCCCCATTCAGCCCGTGTAATCTGTGTGAGTCATGCGCTTCGTCCCCCCCCTTCAACCTTTGTAATCCATGGCGCGTCTGCACCCTTTTATGACCTGCTGCGTAAGGAGTTCTTTTATGCGCTCTATGGTAGTTGCATTTTCTTTTTATTTTTTTTGATTTGCGTCTTGAGCCTATGGAGTTCTTTTTCGGTTCATGTAATAATTCGCATTTTTTGGCCACCCTTTGATGTGGATGTTTCCCATTTCTCATCGACTTTCCCCTACATGAGCACTTTTTTTGAATGATTTTCACTTTCTCAGCCTCCATTTGTAAAGTTTGTTTATCATATGGGACTTAACTCTAGTGGACTGGGCCAATGATAGTGTTCGCAGATATTTTACCAAAAATTCTCAAAAAATCACATGAAACCCTTTATATATAAAAATAATGACATATATAATACATTTAAACCCAAATTTATTTATATTTATTCATTTTGCCGTGACCATTAGTATTGATATTCATATCGTGTATAGAGTCCGAAAGTGAGGTGATATAAATGGCAGTAATAAAACCTGTTGTTACAGCAACTTCTACGACTCCCGTTTCATCAGGGGGAGCGGTAGATACTGTTGTCACTCCAGCAACATCTCGTTATTTTGCGGCAGTAGCAGCTGGTGACATTGGTGCAACAACGATAACAATTCCTGCAACCAGTTTTGTCGATGATGCCGATGCTCCAGTCGTAACGTTTCCTGTTCTGACGGCCACGGAATATTTTAACGTGTATGTCAATGGGGTAATGCAACAAAACTCTTTGTCTACAGTTTCTACAACTAGCTTGATCCTGAATACAGTTGATATTTCTGTTGGTGTTCCGGTGACCCTGGAGATCTCCAGCTTTGCCGATACGGTATCCACCATTACGACGCAGCCTACTATTTCTACGCCTGTTATAACTGTTATAACGTAGTGATTGAACCTGTATTGGAAACGATCTGATCGGAGATATTCAAGGCGTCCCCAGCCAATTAAGCGCCGTGGCTTGGGCCCGCGATTTCTCCGAGCCTATTTATATGAAGGGTGTGAAGAACATGGCAGTGATAAAACCTGTTTATACAGCAACTTCTACGACTCCTGTTTCATCAGGGGGAGCGGTAGATACTGTTGTCACTCCAGCAACATCTCGTTATTTTGCGGCAGTAGCAGCGGGTGACATTGGTGCAACAACGATAACAATTCCTGCGACCAGTTTTGTCGATGATGCCGATGCTCCGGTAGTAACGTTTCCTGTTTTGACAGCCTTAGAATATTTTAACGTGTATGTCAATGGCGTAATACAACAAAACTCTTTGTCTACAGTTTCTACAACTAGCTTGATTCTGGATACAGTTGATATTTCTGTTGGTGTTCCGGTGACCCTGGAGATCTCCAGCTTTGCCGATACGGTATCCACCATTACGACGCAGCCTACCATTTCTACGCCTGTTATCACTGTTATCACTTAATCATCGAATTTAATTGTATACAACTGATCTGATCGGAGATATTCATCACGGTCCTGGGCCAATGATCTACCAAGGTTCAGACCGTGTCCTCTCCGAATATGTGCATACGTCACAAAAGAAGGATGTGAACAGGATGCCTATTGTTGTACCGTTTGAGGCATCAAGAAAATTTGTAACGACTGCTGGTCAGGGAACAGGATCTGATGCAAGCTTCTCCATTGCCGCAACCAGCTTCATTGATGATACAGGAAACAGCGCTATCGCATTTCCGAACCGCTATTCCTACTATTTGCTTGATATTAATGGTGTTCTTCAGCTTAGCTCTGCATCTACGGTTTCAGGCAATTCGATTACGATTCCCAATGGAGACACACTTGATGCCAATATCCCGATTCTGGTTGAGTTTATTGTCAATTAACCTGCTGGTATTCAAATTTGAGAGGAATGGGAGGGAGTACAATGGTATTTATTGAACCCATCTATAATCTCGGAGGGATTACTCCAACATCCAATGCAATGATTGATAAGCTACAAACCGCTGAAGTAAGCTCCCGGTTTAATTTTGTACCCAATTACGGTATTTCCGCATTAAGGGATATGGTTACTACTATGGGTGGGGGTTCTGTTAGCAATTCTGGTGAAAACTTTTTGTTACAATCAGCTGCGACTGCCAACAGCCTTGCTCAGTTGACAACAACAGAACGGGGTCAATTCCTATCGGTTGCTTTTGATTGTGGTATTAATGTACAAGTTCCTGCTGTACCTGTAGGAACTCAAAAGGTGGAGTGGGGTTATACGGATGGTGTGAATGGTGTTTATTTCGGACAAGATAGCACTGGGGTTTATGTTGCATTAGTCCAAAATGGAGTGGAAACCCAAAAGGTATATCAACAGAACTGGAATGTTGACACAATGGACGGAACCAGTCAAAGCAGGGTTACTCTGAATACTTTTACTGGATATTTATATCAAATACGCTATGGTTATTCCTATGGACAGGTGGAACTTCGGATTGTAGCAGTGAATCCTCAAAATTTCCAGCAGCCAATTACGATACATCGGTTTAATCCCTTGGGTGATATCCTGATCTCGGACCCTAACCAAAATATCAAGGCGCTGGCAAACAACGGTGCAGCAGGCGGATCAGTAAGCTTGAACGTTGGCGGAAGATATTTCAACAACTTGGGCACAGTCACGGAGACATCACGAATTACAACGGAAATACGCACGAATACGTTGATTACTAATGCAGTATTCTCCCCTACGGTGAGCTTTCGACGCAAGCAATTTTTCCCCGATGGCACTACCAGACCCAATTCGGTCAATTTGTCAATAGAGAGCTTCGATATATTGGGGTCTGCCGATTTTGCCTGGGAGTTGAGAGTTAGGTCCCAACTTACAGGTGCTTCCTTCTTATCCGTTTCGAGTACGCCTTCCTCGGAAACCGCGTTTTTATCGGATGTGACGGCAACAGACATGGATCAAGCTGCAGGTGTCCGGATACTGGCAGGAATCTCCCTTGCAGGAAAAACAGATGGGTTGTCCAATTTCAACGTAAACTATGCATTGCCAGGCAATGAGATCCTGACATTAGCCGTAAAATCATTAAGCGGTACCGGGAACGGCAGTGTTGCACTTAGAATGCGAGAACTGTGGTAGGGCGTTTCTCCCCCTTAAAAAAGGCCGTTGGACGATGACATCAACTATCTCTTGTTTGAATATGAATGATGGAAAAACGTAAAAGGGACGAAGCAGGATGAACTTCTGTTTCGTTCTTTTTAACGTATCGGTGTTTTTGTTCTTCATTGATGTGTTTTCGAGAGAGTCCCTTTATTATTTGCAGATAAATGTTCACTCTATGTCTATTTCAGGTTAATACAAAGAATAAGAAGATATTAACGATTTAATGGGAGAAAAAGCGATATAATAATCATAATGGTTACGTGAAATTTTACATAGAGTTAACAAAGACACTAACGGAGCTGGCTGTGTGGACATTCCAAATCTTCACCAGAAAATACGCTCCGGGCCGGAGGAATGCTTATGATCAAGCTGTTGTACTACTTGAAGAAGTACCGAGTTGCCGCGATTGCAGCCCTGGTCATGATGTTAATTGAGCTTGCGGTGGAGCTGGCTCAGCCTTATCTGATCTCCAAGATCATTGATAACGGGATTCAGCAGGGAGACTTATCGGTCGTCTGGTTATGGGGCGGTGTGCTGGTTGGTAGTGCTGTGGTGGCTTTTGCTGCCGGAATTGCGAGTTCGTTCTTTGCATCCCATGCAAGTCTGGGGTTTGGATACGATCTGCGGGAGAAGCTGTATGAGAAAGTGCAAACGTTCTCTTATGCCGTCTTTAACCGATTCGCGACGTCGTCTCTGATTACCCGATTAACGGGGGATGTGACCCAGGTTCAGGATACCGTCTTCATGAGTCTGCGCTTCATGACACGTGTGCCCCTGGTGGTGATTGGTAGCATGATTATGGCAGTAATCGTGAATCCGAGATTGGGTCTGCTGCTGGTTGTCATGGTGCCTGTATTGCTACTCGTTGTGGTGTGGATGATTAAAAAGGCAGCGCTGCTGTTCCGCAATGTGCAGCGCAGACTGGATGCCGTCAATGGAGTCATCCAGGAGAATCTGACAGGCATTCGGCTGATCCGTGTCTTCGTACGGATGGGCCATGAGATTGAACGCTTTGCTGGATTCAGCGGCAAGCTGATGAAAGGCACAATCTCCGCGCTGCGCCTGACGGAGACCACGATGCCGTTCATGCTGCTGATGATGAACGGTTGTATCATCGCCGTGCTGTGGTTTGGGCGAGTCGACATCGCCTCCGGTAATGCAACCGTCGGTGAAGTGGTCGCCGTCATTAACTACCTGCTTCGCACAATTGGTGCCATGTCTGCGTTGTCCTGGATTCTGGTAACCTTCTCCAGAGCAAGCGCTTCGGCGCAACGGCTGAATGAAGTGTTTAATACGGAGGACACGTCGGAGACTGAACAGACGAAGTCGTTATCAACATCTGCAACATCTGCTGGATCTATGAAATCTTCGCATTTTCCGCAATCTGTATTCCCAGCGAAGAAACAGCGCACTGTGCAGGGAGCGGTTGAATTCCGCAGTGTAGGCTTCAGTTATCCGAATAGTGAAATTACAGTACTGGATAACATCACATTCACTGCAAAAGCTGGGGAGCGCATTGCCATTATGGGAGCAACTGGCTCAGGCAAATCTTCACTGGTGCAGCTTATTCCGCGGTTATACACAGAGGATCAAGGTAAGGTACGGATTGATGGTGCCGATGCATCAGAGCTGGATCTGTTCATGCTGCGTGGTGCGATTGGTTATGTGCCTCAAGAGGTTGTCCTGTTTACCGGTTCCATCCGGGAGAATATTGCCTGGGGTCAGGAAGATGCTACCTTGGATGAGATCGTGGAAGCCGCGAAGCGCGCGCAGATCCATGAAACGATTGAGAATTTACCAAACGGTTATGATACATTGCTGGGTCAACGGGGAGTGAATCTCTCCGGTGGACAGAAGCAGCGACTTTCCATTGCACGAGCACTGGTACGTAGACCAAGAATTTTGATTCTGGACGATAGCACAAGTGCGCTGGATGTAGCTACAGAAGGCAGACTGCTCGATGCGCTGGAAGAATTGTCGTGTACTACGTTTATCATCACCCAGAAGATCAGTTCGACCACTTCGGCGGACCTGATTCTGCTGCTTGATGATGGACAACTCATTGGACAGGGAAAACATGAAGACCTGATGGAATCGTCAGAGCTGTATCGTCGAATCCATGAATCACAATACGGGGAGGGTGCACAGCATGTTCAAAGCATTCATTGAGCCTTTCCGTCAGCCGCCCCCGCCGATTGATCCGGAGACGTTACGGTCAGGCGGTGGCCGCAAACCCAAGGCACGGGCGAAGAACTGGTCAGGTACATTAGGTCGTATCTGGACCTATCTGGCACGGCGTAAGGTCAAGCTGTCCATGGTACTGTTGATGGTGTTTGCCAGCTCCGCACTCGCTTTGCTTGGCCCCTACATGGTAGGGGTGGCCGTGGATGATTTCATCGCGGGTGAAGCCGGTTCAAGCTGGACTCGGTTTTTGATTGGATTAACCGCAGTGTATGTCTTGTTCTCTCTTACATCCTGGTTACAAAACATATGGATGATCGAAATTGCACAGGAAACCGTGTTCCGCATGCGGTATGATCTGTTCTCCCATCTGCACAAGCTGCCGATTCCATTCTTCGGTAAACGCCAGCAGGGGGAGATTATGAGTCGGGTGACCAATGATATCGAGAATGTCAGCGGTACGTTGAACAGCTCGGCCATCCAGATTTTCTCAAGTGTATTGACGCTGCTCGGGACGTTTGGGGTTATGCTCTGGCTCAGTCCGCTGCTGACCCTACTTACCTTTATCGTTGTGCCTCTGATGGCCATCGGCATGCGTTGGATTACGCGTAGAACGGGACCGCTCTTCAAGGAGCGGCAGCGCAATCTCGGTGAACTTAACGGTTATATTGAAGAGACATTATCCGGGCAGCGGATCATTAAGGCATTCTCGCAAGAGGAGCGGGTGATTCGCGGTTTTGAGGAACGGAATACCCGTATCCGGATTTCTGGTTTCTGGGCACAGACGATCTCTGGTTTTATCCCGAAACTGATGAATGGATTAAACAACCTGAGCTTTGCGATTGTTGCGGGCATCGGTGGTATTCTGGCGATTCAGGGTTCGGTTACAGTCGGGGTGATTATTATCTTTGTGGAATATGCCCGTCAGTTTACCCGTCCGCTCAACGATCTGGCTAACCAGTGGAATACGTTATTGTCCGCGATTGCGGGGGCTGAGCGTGTGTTCGAGGTGCTGGACGAAGATGAGGAAGCGAAGGATGAAGGGGCAGCGGTATCTTTGGACAAGGTGGAGGGAGCCGTTCGTTTCGACAAAGTATCCTTTGGATACGATGAAGGACGTAACATTTTGCATGACATCAGCTTTGAAGCCAAACCGGGTGAGATGATTGCCCTTGTGGGTCCGACCGGAGCGGGGAAAACGACTCTGATCCAGCTATTATCCCGTTTCTATGATCCGACAGGTGGCACATTAACGGTGGATGGACGTGACATTACGACCATTCGGCGCGAGAATTTGCGCTCACACATGGCATTCGTTCTTCAAGATTCATTCCTGTTCCAGGGTACGATTCGGGAAAATATCCGTTTCGGCCGCCTGGATGCGACCGATGAAGAGGTGGAAGCTGCTTCGAGGCTGGCGAATGCCCATTCGTTCATCATACGGATGAAGGACGGGTACGATAAAGTGCTTCAGGCCGACGGAAGTGGCATCAGTCAGGGACAGAAGCAGCTGCTTGCAATTGCCCGGGCAATTCTGGCCGATCCTTCCATTCTTGTATTGGATGAGGCGACCAGCAGTATCGATACCGTCACGGAGATCAAAATCCAGGAAGGGCTGCAGCGCCTGATGCAAGGCCGCACCAGCTTTGTTATCGCTCACAGGCTGAACACGATCCGCCAAGCCGATCGCATTCTTGTACTGAAGGATGGTCAGCTTCTTGAGCAGGGTTCGCATGATGCATTACTGGAACAAGGCGGCTTCTACAGCGAACTGTATTACAGTCAGCTGCGGAACAAGGCACAGTAGTGTAAGGAGAAAAGCTTAAACGATATGTTTGGAAAAGTGGATCATAGGTATTATTCTACCAAGAAGAAGAGCAGGAATGAGAGCATAGTGCCCTCATTCCTGCTCTTCTTCATTTTCACTAGTCGAAGCAACCTGAGATTACTTCGTTACACTGCTCAGCTTGAATGATCCGTCCGTCAGCTTGTTTGTATTGGCAAAGTCCACGCCAGGCTGATTTGTTTCCGGGTCAATGATCGCAATCGCGATATCATAGGTTCCGGCAGCAAGACCGGAGACCGGAATGGAATCGGTCAGGGTGTAGGTACCCGTTTTCCACGTAGTCAGATTAACGGTTGTTGTTTTCTTGGCGACCACGGTATTGCCGCTGCGCAGTTGAATTTCAACCGGCCAGGCAAACGGGAAGTGCTGTACGCCTTTATTCTCCACTTTAATGGTTGTTGTAAATGTGCTTCCGCTAATGGTGGATGGGTGCGAGATTTCCTTCACCACAAAGTGGTAACCCATTCGTTTCTTGAGTGCATCGATATTGGCCTGTAAGGCGTGATTCAGAGGAAGCGAGGCAGGGGAATTCGGTCCCAGCCAGCTTGGTTTACTAAGCTCCGTCTGACGTAACGTTTCCGTAAATCCACTACCGGTGGTTAATGCCGCAAGCATGCCGGAAGCTCCCCCGTAAAATTCGCCGCCTGAGATACGTGTCTCCCAGAAGTTCGGATGTGCAGGCTGCTGTTGACCAATGTCATCCCAATAGCCATTCTGGGTGCCTGTGTACCAGCCCCAATCCGCATCGAAGCTGTCTTTATGTCCAAACACATCGTTGAACATGCCCATGACCATGCCTTTATTATTGGTTTTGGCGAGGGCGATACTGCGCCGGATCAGAACCTGCATTTTGTCCTCTTTGCCAGCAAAGGCATCAATATAATGCTGAACGTACTTGTTCGAGATGTCATTGGTAGGGAAAGCACCTGTGTAATTGGTTTCACCATTGGGTCCGACATAAGGCCAAGTATGGAACTCGCCCCAGTGTCCGAGGGAACCGATTTGGACAAAAGCGACCGGACGATCATTCGTGTTGTACCTTGCCGCAATGGCTTCAATGGCTAATTTGTGCCGTTCTTGCAGATAGGTGGAATTGTAGTTGGGAGAGAAGCCCATGTTGTTGCCCGTACCCATGCCTCCGGTTGTATCGTTGTATACGGTTCCAGGCGATTCTCCGCGGGCAATCATGTCATTGTAGAGCCAGTCGGGAATATCCCGGTGAGCCTGTCCTGTCGGGCTGTCCAGAATGAAGCGAAACACCACTTTGACACCTTTGCTTTTCCAATAGGCAAAATTGTTGGCAGCTTCAATCGCACTAAAATCATATGTGCCTTTGGTAGATTCAAGTTCCTTCCAAGTCACTCCGGCATATACGAGCCTGTGTGGCTGTGTATATGTGGTGCTCTTAGCCGAAGGCGCCCAGCCTTTGAATGGATTGTTGAGTGGGCTGTCCAGCTCTACGGGATTCACCACGGTATTGTTCCCCGTACCACCACCTGATCCAGCCGAGGTCAGAAGGTAAGCTGGCAGTGTTTGTCCAGACGCGGGCAATCTCGATGTATCCGAGCTGTTGTCGATATACCCGACTCGCACTGTGCTGCCTGCACTGATTTGCAGTGTGGCGAGAGGAATAGCGATCTCAATGACGGTGGAGCTGCGGTAGAATTGGGAGCTGGTCAACGTGCTGTTGAAGTTCCAGACCCAGTCGGTTCCGCTGCCGCCATAGCGATATAAACCCGTATTTTCAAGCAGCCACTCCACACCTGTAACTCCCCAGCCCGCAGCCTGGTAACCGGTTGAAGTATTGTTATCGGTGTTGATCCAGAAGTTGCCCATCGTTGTACTCAGGCCTGAGCCTTGAATAAGCAGATAGAGGTTAGTTCCATCATTGGTTACTTTGAGCGTCTGGGCAGTGCCGCTATTGGTGGTGAGAGCACTAACGCTGCTCCAGTCGCTGACATTGCCATCAATGGTGATGGTTGCAGCAGAGGCTTTGGGGAAGGCTCCCGCAGGCAATAGCAAGGTAATCATGAGGACAAAAGCCAAAAACAATCCAAGGCTCCGCTTGCTTTGATCAAATAATTTTGTCATGGTATACCTCCTGAATAATGGATTTTGAATGATAACTCGTTCTTCCCACCCCGAATTTCGTTATGAGGGGTGCGTTAGGAGAGCTCAACTCCTTTCTGATCTGCATGAAGCAGCAGATTAGTAACGTTTTATGTAAGAGTCATGGTAGTAATCGGGAAATAAACAACCAAAAAGATGTGATTTTGGTTTGCGGCAAATATAAAATGTGTTTTTAGTCCTTGGATTGCGTGTCTAAATTGCATTATAGGGGATGAATACAGGAGATTCAACAGAATTTTTTCCAGAATTTATTGTGTTTTCTATTGAAAATAAGCGTGTTTCATTGGAATTTGAACATGATTATTCATAACTGGAATAAAATATTTGCCGCAAATAAAAATGAATGCAAATTAAAGTATATGATAATACAACGAAAATGTAAACGCTTAATTTATGATGAATAAAGAGTTATACTGTTTAGTAGTATATAAAATAGAGCGCAAATATGTTGCCGCAAAATAATTTAAAATTTAGCCAAAATCAATTGACAAGGAATTAAAACTATTTTACTATCGTTACATAGTCACAGTCTTGTTAGATTTATTGACATTGAATTGGCTTCATGGCATTTGCCGCAAATTAACGAGCAACGGAGAGTGTAAGCATGGGGAAGATAAAAATGGCTTTTATCGGTGTAGGAGACATGGGGTCACATCATTGCATTGGTTTTGATTTGCTTGAGGATAGTGAGGTTCGTTATATCTGTGATATGAATGAAGCCAATGTGGCACGTACGCTGGCTGAACTTAAGAACAGTAATCCCACCATCGTTAGCGATTATCGTGAGCTGCTTGCCAAGGAAGATTTGGATGCGGTGGTCATCAGTGTACCGAACTATTTGCATCGTGAAGTGGCAGTCGCTTTTCTGGAAGCTGGCAAGCATGTATTTCTGGAGAAACCGGTCGCCCATACCATTGAGGACTGTGATGCCATTATAGAAGCGGCGGAAGCCTCGGGACGGGTATTGCAGATCGGATTGGTATATCGGTATTCGAATCTGTATCGCCGAATGGAGAAGGAACTGGAGAGCGGGCGTCTTGGTGATGTGAAATTGATGTGGTGCAAGGAATTCCGTGATCCGTTCCCGCCTGCGGATTGGTTCTATGACAAGACCAAGTCTGGGGGCGCGATTGTAGAGAAGGATTGTCATCACTTCGATATTTTCAACTGGATGATCCAGGCGAAGCCTGTCCGCGTGTTTGGCTCTGGTGGCCAGCATGTCATGAAGCAAGGAGAGCCCAATCGGATTCAGAATTCATACAGTCACTATCCGACGAAAGAAATTTCGGATACCTCCATCGTCGACCATGCATTTATCACCATTGATTATGATAACGGCAGTAAGGCCAATCTGGGCTTGTGCATGTATTTGAAACCGCGCAATCTGATGGGAGAAGGGCTTGAGATTGGCCTGATCGGAGAGAACGGTGGCCAGATGGTTGCCCGTAATGACAAGACGATTGACATCGTTGGCGGGCAGGACTGGACGAAGGACCATCTGGAGATTGATGTGACCTCGGATTCCATTATGGGTGGACACACGGGTGGACAGACCCAACGCATTGATTTTCTGAAATGTGTACAGGAAGGCAGAAAGCCTTTTGCTAGTGCGCAGGTTGGTCGTAACGCGTTGCTTATTGCCCTGGCGGCAGAGAAATCCATTTTGGAAGAACGGTACGTCTATTTAGAAGAAATTTCAGGCTGAGGGGTGTCATCATGAACAGGTTGAGAAAATATGACACACTGCTGTTTTTTCTCTTCATTTTGCCTTGGATTATCGGATTTATCACCTTTTTCCTGTTTCCTTTCGGGACTTCGGTTTTCTACGCCTTTACGGATGCGAGACTTCCGGGAGCGACCAACTTCAACTTTGTCGGCATTGATAATTTTACGCACATGATGGATGATCCCATCTTCTTGAAAAGCTTGATGAACACGATGTTTTTCGTTGTATTCGGTGTTCCGATCGTAACGGCGGGTATGCTGGGTCTGGCGATGCTGCTTAATTTCAATGTCAAAGGTATTGCCCTGTTCCGTACCTTCTTCTATTTACCGACCCTGGTGCCTATTGTGGCAACGGTTATTATCTGGCGGCTAGTGTTCAACTCCGAATTCGGCATCCTGAACGCCGGACTTGGCGCGCTGGGTATAGGCAAAGTGGATTGGATTGGCGGGGAGCATACGATCAAGCCGGTCATCATCATGCTTCAGGTCTGGATCTCGGGTAGTGGGGTTCTGATCTTCCTGGCTGCACTGAAAAATGTACCCAGACATTTGTATGAAGCTGCTGCAATTGACGGTGCAAGCGGGATTCGCCGATTTTTCCAAATTACACTGCCGATGATCAGTCCTTCCATCCTGTTTGTCATCATTATTCAGACGATGTATAACTTTCAGATGTTTACGGAAGCGCTGCTGCTATCTAAGGGTGGTCCGAACTACTCTGCTTATACGTTTGTCTACAATATTTACAAGTCGGCCTTTACCGATCTGAAATTCAGCATGGCGATGACGCAGTCGATTTTCCTGTTCGCCGTGATCTCGCTTGTCACCCTGATCCTGATGAAAGTATCAAACCGCTTTGTGTATTACGAGGGAGAACGATAGGAGGAGAGTTACATGAACAGCCGAAAAATAGCGGTAAAAGCGTCCCAATATACCATGCTGATTGTAGCATTAATGCTGTTCGCAGGGCCTCTTGTATGGATGCTCTCGACCATGCTGAAAACCAAAGCGGAAACCTACAAGGTACCTCCAACCATCCTGCCAGACACATTCAGTCTGGAAGCCTTTGAACGGTTGTTCGCTGTGCAGCCGATGATGTGGCAGTGGATTCAGAACTCATTGTTCATTTCCTTTTTTGTTGCGGCGGGAGCGGTGGTGTCCAGTTCACTTGTCGCTTATGGTTTCTCCCGTTTTGCAACCAAGTATCGGAATATTCTGTTCCCGGTTGTACTTGTTACCTTAATGATCCCTCCATCCATTATGATGATTCCCTCGTACGTTCTTTTTTCCAAACTGAACTGGATTGACACCTGGTTGCCGCTCATTGTGCCAGCCTGGCTTGGAGGTGCCTATTATATCTTCCTGTTCCGACAGTTTTTCATGACCATTCCTCAGGAGCTGGACGAGGCTACATATCTCGATGGCGGCAATCGCTGGACGGTATATGCACGAGTCATTATGCCGCTGTCCAAACCCATTATTATGACGACCATTATTTTTGCCTTTGTGAACTCCTGGCTCGATTTTCTGGGGCCGTTCCTGTATATCAAAAACGCAGAAATGTTTACGCTGAGTGTGGGCTTGCAGCTGTTAATTGGTCAGACGAGCCAGGATTTGCCGGCGCTCGCTGCGGGTGCATTTATCAGTATTGTACCTATCGGTCTGCTGTATCTGTTTGCACAACGTTATATCGTTGAGGGGGTGGTGCTTACGGGCACCAAAGGGTAGAGTGGCTGCTTGCTTTCCGGTTTTCAGGTGAACAGGACTTATTGATATGACTTAAAGGGGAGCTGTGTATATGAGAGCGAAGAGTAAACGGCTATTCAATGTATGGGCACTTGTACTTGCTACAATGGTGGTGATCAGTGGATGTGGAAACGGGGGATCGTCCGAAAACGCCGACTCTTCTGGTTCCGGCGGCAGCCAGAGTGAACCTGTAACGATCACATACTCCCAGTGGGGGACGGCAGAAGAGCTTCATCGTACACAGGAACTGCTGGATCAGTTCATGAAGGCCAATACCGATATTAAGGTCAAACTCGAAGGCAAGGATTGGGGCAGCTACTGGGACGGACTGACAGCGAATGCAGCTGGGGGCACACTTCCGGACGTGTTCAAAACGAGTTATGCATACGTGGAGAAATACGCCGAGCTGGGCATTTTCAAGGAATTGGACGGCTTGCTCGCGGAAAATCAGTTTGATCTGAACAATGTGGACAAAAGTCTGCTCGGTCTTCACCAATACCAGGGTAAACAAGTATCCTTGCCGATCGATGCCAACGTCATCGTATGGTATTACAACAAAGCGATCTTTGAGAATGAAGCCACGAACCCTCATAAAGCTCCCGTTCCATCGCTTGAGCCAACGTGGGATGAAATTACCGATATTGCAACCAAGCTGACGCTGGATAAGAACGGGAAAAGCGCAGACGAAGCGGGTTTTGATGCCGGAAACATTGTGCAGTGGGGCTTGTCCATTTCACCAGGGTCAACGATGGATTGGTTCCTGGAGCCGGAATTGTGGTCCAACAGTGCGAAACTGGTGAATGACGATGGTTCCCTTGCGCTTGAGACACCTGAAGCAATGGAAGTGCTGAACTATTTTATCGACTTGACCAAAAATAAAAAGATCAACACCACACCTGCACAGATTGAAGGTTTGGGTGGACAGGTGAATCTTGCGATCACGACATCCAAAGTAGCGATGAATCCGGGTGGCAGCTGGAATACAACCAACTACCAGGAGGCTGGTGTGGATTACGGTATCTCTTATTTGCCGAAATTCAAAACCAACCAAACCGTTGTTCAGCCAGCAGGTCTTGCCATCAGCTCCAATACAAAGCATGAAGAGGCAGCTTACAAGCTGCTCGCTTGGCTAGCAGGTCCGGAAGGACAGACAGAACTGGCGAAACAGGGATACTCGATTCCCGCGAACAAGGCCGCAGCGGATGCTTATATTGCCACTGTAGGTGAAGATAATAAAATCTTCCTGGATGCGCAGCAGTATGGCATTGTATCTCCCTTTACAACCAAGAAAACCGATCTGGTCTGGACGTATGGTGAGCAATCACTCAAACTTCCACTTGCCGGAGATGGTGATCTGAACGCAGCGCTTAAGGATTTGGCCTCCAAGATGCAATAAGCAGATAAAGAGGTGGCAAAGCTTCATACGTTTTCTTAAAAAGAATTAAAATTGCGGCAGTTATGGGGGACAGCAAGCTCCCTGACTGCCGCTATTATTTTATAAAAGACTGCGCCTGTGCACCATTTCATTGACTTCTGTCCAGTAGAAATATAGAATTATATTTGCCGCAAATTTGTGTTTGCAGAGATGAAATTGCCCCAATACGAATGGGGTTTAAATACATAGGTTGAGGAAAGGTGGGGGACTTCACATGGCAAAATTGAAGGATATTGCAGACCGCGTTGGTGTATCGATCTCTACCGTTTCACGTGTGATGAAGAACGATGTCAATCGATCAGTCAGCGATGAAACCCGCAAAAAAATATGGGACACCGCTGAGGAACTGGGCTATCGTTCACAGCGTCCGGCCAAGAAGAAAAAGGTCCAGCCCAAAACGGCATATGCGATCGGCTGTGTGGTGGCTATTCCCCAAAATAAATACAACAGTCCTTATTTTTCAGTCATTATGGAAGGGATTGAGAAGCAGCTTGCTGAAGCAGGCATGCGTCTGGAATTTGTGTACAGCATCGAAAACGATGGGGATATCGTGCAGCTGCAGTCTCTGGTGAAGGAACATCAGATTGACGGCATGATTGTGGTGGAACGGATTGATCCGGAAGCCTATCGCTGGCTCAAGGCCAATGTACGGACTGTTGTGGGTGTGGATATTACGGACCCGGACATTCCGGTCGTCGGTTATGATCGTGAAGAGGCTGCGAGAGAAGCAACGAATCATCTGATTGCCCAAGGGCATCGGATCATTGCCTACATTGGCGGAGCAGAATTCAAGAATGATTTTCTGGAGGAAAAACGATTTCTTGGTTACCGGCGTGCCATGACTGATGCGGGATTACCTATTGATCATGATTGGGTGATCGATGTGAAATGGGATGTTTCGCTGAGTTATGAATTGACCAAGCAGGCATTTACCAACAATGCGAACAGACCTACAGCCATCTTTGCAGCCAGTGATATGATGGCGATTGCGGCCATGCGTGCTGCAACCGAACAGGGACTCCGCATTCCGGAGGATATCGCCTTTTTTGGGGTAGATAATATTGAAATATCCGAATTCACCTCTCCGCCGTTGTCGACCATTCATGTACCCAAGCTGGAGATGGGCATGTTCGCGGTTAAACAGCTGCTCGATTATCTGGATCATTCATATGAAGTGGCTGTTAAAATGATCGTCCCGTACCGCTGTATATTCCGCCAGTCTTCCAATGGCAAAATAAAATAGCGATCAACCAAAGAGTTCCCTTGTCCAGATTTGGACGAAGGGAACTTTTTGGTTGAAAATTAATCGTAGATCACATTTTTCCCTTCTTCACTTAATTTTTTTGAAGATGTAAGCATATGATTTATCTCTTCATCGGAGTGTCTCTCCCATAAAGCTAATTCAGCTACTATTTTTAGAGGTGATTTTGATCTGTATGAGCGTGTTGGGTTGCCGGGAAATTTTTTATCAGTCAAGTTAGGATCATTTTCAAAATCTCCTAATGGTTCTACAATGTAGATTCTTTCTTTGGCATTCGTTTTGGCTAATTCAGCACCCCACTTGGCAGCATTTAATGTTCCCGTAAAGTAAATATGGTTAGATTTTTTATTTTGGTAATTGGATAAGTATTGCGGTTCTAATAAATCTCCAATGTTCAGTTCTGCTTTAGTACCATGAAAAAAGGGTCCATTATCTAAGACATTTTTTTGGTCATCCATACTGATGCACCTCTTTTTTTAGATTTGTATTAAGCAGTATAGTGTAGGAATCGCCAAAAAAACAGTCTATAAAAAACATGAAAATAACGTTACAATATAAGTAGAGAGAATGATATTGAGCGGAAATTACCTGTATAGGCTGAATTAAAGGTTATGGTTTGACATGGGAAAATGAACCATTTGTTTCAAAAAGTATGGAGCAGACTGCACATTAGCAGGCTGCTCTTTTTTTATAACATTTTGGACAACTTCCGGTATTCCCGGGGGGAAATGCCTTCATATTTGCGGAACATACGGCTGAAATAATGAATGTCTGGGTAACCGCTTAGTACACCCACAGCCTCAATGGAATAATCCGTTTCCCGCAGCAGTTTGCGTGCCTCGCTTAGGCGTATGGATTGAATATATTCGTTGGGAGGCATGCCCGCAACCTGTTTGAACAATTTGGCCATGTGATCCACACTCAGGTTCAATTGTTTGGCGATGCCCGAATTGGTCCACGGGTTGGAGGGGGCGATCTCTATACGTTTCATGAGTTCGAGCAGCTTATCTCCGTGTACCGAATCATGGCGTGATGAACTTCGCCAGGATGAACGCAGCAGATGGGTCAATATTTGCAGCATCAAGGCTTTACATACCAGTTCATATCCCGGTGGGCGCATCGTAAATTCATGTACCAATTGCTCCATAAGCTGCACGGCAGCTGGAGAAGGGGTATACACCGGGTTAATAGATAGCGGCGTCATGCCCTCTGCGCACGCCTCCACTGCGAATTTGTGGTGCAGAACAGTCTCTTCGTTAACAACCATATCTGCCTCGGTCTGAATGGTCAATTCGTTGAAGAAATCAAAATGAATGCCAATGAAACGTGCTTCCGGGCTGGAAACCACCTCATTCTGGTGATAGACACCGGCAGATAGCAAGATTAGCTGACCAGCTTTCAAAATATGGTGTTTATCGTTCATATAAGTTGCAGCTTCACCTTGAGAGACGTACAGAAGTTCAAAGTCATACAGACGCCGCTTTGCCAGCTTGCCGGGAGGAAGGCTCTGGAACTGAGCATAATGCACGTTGGGAGACCATTCCTTGTAAGTCGCGGTTCGTTGCAGAGGATATACCGCTTGCTGGAGAGACATAAATTCCATCTCCTTTTTTCGATGAGATTGGCCCAAAAAGATTTAATTAAAACTGAACGGAATTGTGCAAATAATCTCTTTATCTCCTAAATAAATGATTACGTAAAATATTTATAATATAAGTATTATCACATGTTCTTACGAGAGAGACAATATCACGGATTAAGCTAAAAAAGGAGAGGATTCAGATGGACTCTCTCCCTGTGGACCGGAGCACGAGTTATTGCTGCGAACCACTCAGGTCAGTTGCACAGAGTGGATTCCCCTCGACTGCGGATTGGGAACGATGTGTTCCAGTGGAACTGGTGGACACGGTAACAGGCAGACCACCTCATCAATCCACAGAAGTCCGTTTTGGCTGGAGTCCCGAATATTTGTATATTCGGTTTGAATGCCAGGATGATCACGTTGTATCTGATTTCACGGAAAGGGATCAGCCATTGTATGAGCAGGATGTGGTTGAACTGTTCATTGATGAACAGGGCGATGGCAGGAACTACATCGAACTGGAGGTCAGTCCGCACAACGTAATATTTGATGCACTCATTCACAATAACGGCGAAGGTTCTATATTGAAGGCAGATGTAACCTGGCAGCTGGAGGGGTTACAAACGGCTGTCGAAGTGGATCGTCAGGGCCATCGGGTGTATGTGATCCATATTCCAGCGAGTAACTTCAAGTCGCCCCTGACTAAAGGCGTATGCTGGAGGGTCAACGTTTACCGTATTGATGAGAATGTGCAGGGAGATCGGGAGTATCAGGCATGGCAGCCCACGGGGGCTGTAAACTTTCATTTGCCTGCCCGATTTGGTCATTTTCAATTAGGATAGCGATGCGATGCTGAAGAACAGGTATTCATATTTTGAAGGAGGGTATTCGGATGAAAAAAGGGATTAACATATGGTCTTTTCCAGGAGATGCCTCTATTGCGGATTGTATTCAGACGGCGAAGCAAGCTGGCTTTGAGGGGATTGAACTTTCGCTTAATGGAGAAGGCGAGCTGAGTCTGTCTGCCACGGATCAGGAGGTTCGTGATATTCAGGGACGTCTCGAAGAGGCCGAACTCGAAATCGCGGGACTAGCAACCGGATTGTACTGGGATTACCCGATGACGAGCGCTCGTCCAGAGATCCGTACGAAAGCACTGGATGTGTGTAAAAAACAGCTGGAGCTTGCCGCGGCATTTGGTGTGGATACCATTCTGGTCATTCCGGGTGCGGTTGGTGTGGATTTTATTCCAGACAGTGAAGTGACGGATTATGAAGTTGCTTACGAACGGGCGCAAGAAACCCTTGCGCATCTGCTGCCGTATGCGAAAAGTGCCGGAGTATCGATTGGTATTGAGAACGTATGGAACAAATTTCTGGTGTCACCGCTAGAGCTGCGTACCTTTATTGATTCTTTTAGCTCAGATTATATAGGTTCGTATTTCGATGTGGGCAATGTGGTGCAGAATGGTTACCCAGAGCAGTGGGTTCGCATTCTGGGTCACCGGATCAAGAAAGTGCACTTCAAGGATTACCGACGTCAAGCAGGAGGGCTTCATGGGTTTGTAGACCTGCTGGCTGGAGATGTGAATTATCCGGCGGTGATGCAGGCATTACAGGCCATTGGTTACGACAACTACGTGACTGCCGAGATGATTCCGCCATACACCCATCATTCGAAACAGATCATATTCAATACATCCAAAGCGATGGATGCCATTCTTGGACGTTCTCAGGAATAAATTCAAATAACAACGTTTATGAGAACATAAAATTTATTTTTTTGTGGGAGGTAAAAACATGTTGAAAGTGGGATTGATCGGATTTGGGTTTATGGGACGTATGCATTTTGATAACTATGTACGTCTTGCCTCAGAAGGGGAACCCGTGGAATTGGCAGCCATCTGCGATCTGAGAATAGAGGAACTGAAGAACGGTAAAGCAGCCGGCAATATGGCGACCGAGCAAGAGGTATATGATCTCACACCTTATCGTTTGTACGACAACATCGACGCGATGCTGGAGCAAGAAGAACTGGATATCATTGATATTACGCTGCCTACACCACTGCATGCTGAACTAACGTGTTCCTTGCTGGAGAAAGGCTTTCATGTGCTGTGTGAGAAGCCGGTTGCGCGCCATTCGGCGGAAGGCTGGAAGATGGCACAGACGGCCAAAGAGACCGGGAAAACACTGATGATTGGTCAATGTTTACGCTTCTGGCCAGCCTATGCGTATCTGAAATCCGTAGTAGAAGACGGGCGTTATGGAGCGGTCAACGCAGGTTATTTCTTCAGGGGTTCAGGTTTGCCTCAAGAGTGGTTTTTGGATGGAGAGAAAAGCGGTGGCTGCATATTAGATATGCACATCCATGATGCGGATATTATTCACTGGGTGTTTGGCAAACCGGATCAAGTATCCACGCTGGCTCACAACGTCATTCCGGGAAGTGGCTATGATACCGTGTCGACCAATTATGTGTACCCTGATGGAAAAGTACTGAATGCCCAAGCTGACTGGACGCTGGGGGGAGATTACGGTTTCTCCATGACGTATCGGGTTAATTTGGAGCAGGGGAATCTGGTCTTTGAGAATGGTGAGCTGAAAGTAAATCCGAACGATGCTCCCGGTTTCGTCGCTGAGCTGTCACCCGACTCGGGATATTATCACCAACTCAAATATTTTATCCAGTCTGTTCAAGCAGGTACGCCTGTATCTGTATGTACACCGGAAAGTGCAACAGGTACGCTTGAGTTAATTGAAGCCGAGATGCGCTCGGCGGAGGAGCGTGGGGCATTGGTTACATTATAATAGGAGCAGGTGCAGGTTTGACGAATGTAACAACTTAACCGTACAGGGGAATATGGATTAAAAAATGAAGAAGGGCTGTCTCGTGGTCATGAATTTGACGAGACGTCCCTTTTGAGCATGAGCATCCATGTCATGGCTCATCCCACCGCCTACGATTACGGTTTGAGCAGAGGGTTGAGCGCTAACGAATCGCGGACACGTTATTCAGGAGTTTAAAGCAATTACGGAAATCTAAGGAACCTGAGACACGCTACTTTAAGATGTTGAGCCGTATATCGCGTTAATCGTCACATTTTTAGGAAATAGCGTGTCTGGTGTTCCTTACAATTAGAAATGAGGGGCGGAGGGACAAATAAGACGTCCTAGGTTCCTTAGAAATAAGAAGGAAGCAAGCATACAACAAGCGCAGGCATACCTACATGCTTGTGCTTGTTGTATGCTAAATCCTCCTAAATCCCCTGTTCAAGTCCACCGACATAAGCAGTAATTATCCCTTACGACCAACAACCCGCCAGTTATTCGCCCGTTCCACGGTTAGTGGTTGATGTCTGCGAATATAATCCTCCACCAGTGCCGCCATATCCGTGGCGCCTTCGTGAAGTACCTTTTTGCCCGGATACATCGCGTAATCACCGCCGCCTGCCGCGCGATAACTGTTCATCACGACAGAGTACGTCGCGTCCACCGTAACAGGAATGCCCTCGCGTTCCAGCTTCACCACACGACTTCCCACAGGTTTGGAGATATCCAGCTCATATTCGACGCCCGCCCACATGTCATAATTATAATGCTGTGGTTTCGGCTGCATGTAAGCAGGATTAACGACTACTTCGCCTGAAGCCTCCACTTCAAAGTAACGCGCCGTTTGCTCTAATGCATCCCGAATGTCCTGACCACGAAGCTCCAGCACCGTCAGTGTATTGGGATAGATAAAGTTAGACAGCACATCCCGAACGGTAATGAGGGAACCGAAACCGCGGGCCTCTTCACTGAGTAATGCGGTATTCGATATTTGTGCTCCCGTTGCTTCCATCTGCACCTGATGTACAAAAGCAATGAAGGGATGCGCCGCGAGCCGCAATGCGGCAGGATCGGTGATGGATAAGTCTCCGGCCACCTCGCCAATCGGCTGGTCCAGCCATGCCTGTGCTTTTGCTTCCAACTCGTCCGTCAGTTTCATAACAGCCGCATCGGGCTGTACATCACTATTTTCATCCAAGAGCAACAAGCGAGCCTGTTTGCCTGCAATCTGCCACCTTCCATTCGATAACCGGTCCAACTCAACGGATACATGACCGGCCCCGTTCCCACTAAACCCAGGCTGGATTACGGTCACACCATGTATTTCAGCAGTAAGCTGACGATGTTGATGCCCGGTGAGCAGAACATCAATCCCTTCAATGTCACGGCAGATGGCGTACGCCTGATTTTCGCCGGTTAACCGCTCGGCAGGTTCCCCCGTCTCCAGATCACTCTCAAAACCACCATGATAACTGACGACGAGCAAATCCGGCTGTTCATGTTCACGAATATAACCAACCCACGCACGAATAGTCTCCATAGCATCAAGGAACTGTAAACCTTCTATATTTTTCGGATGCTCCCAATTCGGAATATAGTGCGTCGTTGCGCCCAGCAAAGCAATTTTAACGCCTGAAGACAAGGTTTTGATCAAATAGGGAGGACCGAAGGCGGGAATGGCTGCTCCAGTAGGTGCAATGACCCGTGTTTCTTTTTCAGGATTCCCTTCATATGAATGGATCACGACCGTGTCGTCCTGATAAGTTCTATACGACGGATGATCGTCGGCGCTGTGTTGTTCAATTAAACTTTCGTAGTCTTCCTTGTGACGATTCATAACAATATTTGCGGATAGCCAAGGAAAATGGGAATCTTCAACGGCTTTACGCAGCAAGTCCTGGCCGTAGTTGAATTCATGATTGCCCATCACGGCTGCATCATAGCCCAGTTCGTTCAGAACATTAATGAAGGGATGCACTTCGTGATTCGAAACAAAGGAAGCAGCATACGAGGCCAAAGGAGAGCCCTGCAGCAGATCGCCGTTATCCACGAGCAGCAGTTCGGGTGAACGCTCCCGTTCACGTCGGATCAGCGAAGCGAGCAAAGCAAGTCCGGCTGGGCGATAAGCATTGGTGTTGTAATGTATGGGGCGAATGGCTCCATGAAGGTCACTGGTTACCATGATGTCGAAGCTTGCCGTAGTTGGTATGGATGTCATTTTACAATCTCCTCTAAATATATAAGTTTAAACATATCAAATCACAGGTCATTCTAGCGGCAGAGTACAAGGGAAATCACCATTTCTACTTGTATTATCAACCGTAATGAGGCTATTCTAACAGATCAAAGCCGCTCTGACAGCCTGACAGGAAACTTTACAAAACTCCAAATTTCGTTTCACATCGCGCAAATAATTGACGACTATAGTAGACAAGTAACGAAAAATAGAAACTCTTTGGAGGGTGTTCGCTTGAAGAAGTCTGCTTTATTTTTACCATTGTTGATTTTGGTTCTGTTTCTAAGTGCTTGTGGGTCTAACAGTAGTACAACAGGTTCGGCTAACGGGGCTGATACGAGCTCGAATTCATCCAGTACTGACACGGCAGAGACAGACAAAGCCGCTGAAGGTTATGTGCCGACTGAGCTGACTGTACAATTCGTTCCATCACAGAATGCAGATACACTCGAAGCCAAAGCAAAACCGCTCGAGAAGCTGCTGGGTGACAAATTGGGTATCCCGGTGAAGGTCAGCGTATCCACAGACTACAACACAATTATTGAAGCAATGGCTTCCAATAAAGTGGACGTAGGTTTCCTGCCTCCGACGGCTTATGTACTTGCCAAAGAAAAAGGTGCAGCTGAAGTTATTCTTCAGGCACAACGTTTTGGTGTAAATGATGAGACTGGCGCTCCAACCGAGCAACTGGCAGATTCGTATAAATCCATGATTATTGTAAAAAAAGACTCGCCGATCCAATCCGTTGAGGATCTGAAAGGCAAAAAAATCGCTTACCAGAACGTAACTTCTTCTGCAGGTTATGTATGGCCGGCAGCCCTGTTGCTCGACAGAGGCATTGATCCTTTGAAAGATGTACAGCCAATCACGGTTAAAGGCCATGACCAAGGTGTGCTGGCAGTCCTGAACGGCGACGTTGATGCCGCAGCGATTTTCCAGGATGCTCGTAACACTGTAGTGAAAGACTACCCGACGGTATTTGAAGATACGCGTGTACTGGCGTTCACTGAGCCGATTCCTAACGATACCATCACAGTACGTACAGACATGAATGCAGATTGGACAGCGAAGATCAAACAAGCATTCATCGACATCGGTAAAGATCCACAAGGTCACGAAATTATCAAAGAAATCTACACACACGAAGGTTATGTAGAGTCGGATGACAGCAAGTTTGATATCGTTCGTGAGTACGGGGAGAAAGTAAAAACCGAGTAGTTCTCTGTTCAAGAAATATCGTGATGGATTGATCGCATTGTATTGCATTGATTATCTTTTCATTGGATAACTTCATCGGTTCAGCGGGCAGGCCAGTTCAGCGTGATACACGCTGCGCTGGCTTGTCCCATTACAGCGTGACCCTGCGAAATACCATATTAATGAAAGAAGGATTATTGCCATGATTGAGCTTCACAACGTAACGAAAACATACGCTAACGGCACCAAGGGCCTGAATAATATTAACCTGAAATTCAAACAAGGGGAATTCATTGCCGTCGTTGGTTTGTCTGGAGCGGGAAAATCGACGCTTCTGCGTTCCATTAACCGACTTCATGATATCAGTGACGGTGAGATTTTGATTAATGGTAAGTCGATCACGAAAGCTCATGGCAAGTCACTTCGCATGATTCGCCGGGATATCGGTATGATCTTCCAGAGCTTCAATCTCGTGAAACGTTCCAGTGTGCTTCGTAACGTGCTTGCTGGACGCGTGGGATATCATTCCACGATGCGTACCATTCTGGGCCGTTTTCCCAAAGAAGATACAGAACTCGCATTTGGAGCACTGGAACGGGTAAATATCGCTGAAAAAGCCTATTCCCGCGCGGATCAATTGTCCGGTGGTCAACAGCAACGGGTGGCCATAGCCCGAGTGCTTGCACAGGAAGCCAAGATCATTTTGGCAGACGAGCCTGTCGCTTCACTCGATCCACTCACAACGAAGCAGGTAATGGATGATCTGAAACGCATCAACCAGGATCTCGGTATTACCACGATCGTTAACCTTCACTTTATTGACCTAGCCAGAGAGTATGCGACCCGTATTGTTGGATTGCGTGCCGGCGAAGTGGTGTTTGATGGTCCGGTATCCGAAGCAACGGATGAGCGTTTTGCAGAAATTTATGGCAGACCTATTCTGGCAGACGAGCTGCTGGATAAACAGGCTGTACAGGAACAGCGGGGAGAAGTTCTGGTATGAAGCAACCCGTAAACGTATCGATAGATGGATCATTGCAGAATGAATCAGGAAAGGGAAAGCGTCCTGACACAGGTTCAGGTTCGGCTGTCCATCGTCCCAAACCACCAGGGCGTACCAAACATCTGCTCACGCTAGTGATCATTCTGCTGCTTTTGTGGGCAAGTGCGAGACAGACTGATGCCAGCTTCAGTGAGCTGTTTGAAGGTTTGCCCAACATGCTGGATCTGCTGCGTGAGATGTTCCCGCCGCGGTGGACTTACTTTGACAACATCGTTCAGGGCATGCTGGAGACGATCCGTATGGCTCTGATCGGTACAACGATTGGTGCGATCATCGCAATTCCGGTCTCGATTATCTGTGCAGGCAACTTAATGCCTAGCCGTTGGATCTACTATCCAGCGCGTTTTGTACTGAACCTAATCCGTACCGTGCCTGACCTGCTACTTGCGGCGTTGTTCGTTGCTGTGTTTGGACTGGGACCGATTCCTGGTATATTGGCACTCGCTGTATTCTCGGTGGGACTGATTGCCAAGCTGACCTACGAAACGCTGGAAACGATTGATCAGGGACCGCTCGAAGCGATGACAGCTGTCGGCATGAACCGGATTCAACTGATTGTTTATGGTGTGGTGCCACAACTGGCCGCCCAGTTTACTTCCTATGTACTGTATGCCTTTGAGATTAATGTACGTGCCGCTGCCATACTCGGATTGGTTGGTGCAGGGGGCATCGGACTGTATTATGAAGCAACACTTGGATTCCTGGAATATGACAAAACGAGTGTGATCATTCTGTTTACCCTTGTCATTGTTCTGATCATTGATTATGTAAGTACTAAGCTGCGGGAGAAATTGTTATGATGAAAAATGAAACAAGCGTAATCCGGCGCAAACCACGGAAGAACCCGCTTCGCTGGGTCATTGTAATCTTGCTTATACTTGTGTACGCTTGGGCACTTGCCGGTGTACCGTTTACCGGTTTGAAGGAAACGGCTGGTCAGATCATGAAGGCGATTGTCGCCGGGATTTTCTCCCCGGATTGGGACTTTGTTTATCTGCCTGAGGGTGAGGATTTGCTGCGAGGATTGCTGGATACGCTGGCAATCTCGGTGCTGGGTACCGTCATTTCCGCTGTACTTTGTATCCCGTTTGCGTTCTGGTCTGCCCGAAATATGAGCAGCTTCCGTCCTGTATCGGGTACGGGCAAAATGGTGCTCAGCTTTATCCGTACGTTCCCGGAGATTATTATGGCTTTGCTGTTTATCAAGGCGGTGGGTCCGGGTTCCTTCGCGGGTGTACTCGCCCTTGGGCTGCATTCCATCGGGATGCTAGGTAAACTGTTCGCTGATGAAGTGGAGAATATTGATTATGGTCCTTCTGAAGCGTTGCTCGCTTCCGGAGCGACTCGCATGCAGCAGCTGTGGTTTGCTGTACTGCCACAGGTTTTGCCCGGATTCCTTAACTACACGTTGTATCGGTTCGAGATTAATGTGCGTTCCGCAACCATTCTGGGGGTGATCGGGGCAGGGGGGATCGGTACACCGCTAATCTTTGCACTCAGCACACGGAACTGGCCGCGAGTAGGGATTATCCTGCTGGGGATTATCGTGATGATTACGATCATTGATCTGATCTCGGGATACATTCGCAAGAAGCTGGTATAGAGAAGGAAAGTTAAAGTTTGCTTGCTAATTAAGACGAATAAAATAAAGAACATGACGAATATGTTTCAATCCATTGTTGATCTATCGGAAGAGCAGCCCATGCAATAGCAGGTGCTGCTTTTTGTATTTTATAGGAAGTTAATATCAGCAAAATGTTGAGCCTATATGAAATTACTGTTTTAGAAGTAGACTCATACTATGATACTGTATAGTTATAAATTTAGTAATGGAGGTAAATTGTGAGAAAAAACAATAATGTATTATGGGTGTCTATTTCTATACTTATTTTAATAGTCGCCATGTCTCTCACTGGTTGTTCCAAAATGCAAACAAGAATTAATCTCATGGGAGAGAGTGAACATTGGAGAGGCGAGCTAGATACGATAGTAACAAATGAAAGAGCGGAAAATGGAGAGTATATTATATTTTATAAAAAAGATAATTTGGAAGATATTAAAGAATATAAAATTAACATTAATGAAGGAAGAATAATTAGAAAGGAGAGCGATTTAACTTCGAAATCAATACATTTTCCTATAACGGCAACACGAGGTTCACAAGTTAGTAGTAATGAAGACCAATCGGTTGTTATTGAGTGGACAGATATGAAGGGCAACAACTTTGAAGAGAAACTGATCTTATCAGAAAAATAACCGAAAAAAACCGAAGCGAGTGCCTGGAGTCCCGGCAAACTTGCTTCGGTTTTTCAATGCTTGGTTAAACGTTAGGCATTCCTTAGTGAGACTTAGCTTGCTGCTGGCAGAGATACAGCGGATTTCGTTACTTGTACCGTAATCGTTTCAGTGCTTGTCACACCCGCTGCATTGATCAGCTCGGCGCGATACGTGTACGTTCCATTCGCGTGACCGGATACATCTGTCACAGCGCTTTGTGCATTAGGTGTTACTGCGTTCAGTGCTTTGGTATCGATCAGTTGACCATTCTCATAGAGACGGTATTCTGATGCGTTTGTTCCCCACCACAGATTCATCGTCACTTTGTAGTTGCCGTCCCCATCCCAATTGTCTTGGGAGAGAACTGCTTTGCCAGGGGCAGCATTCGCAACTTGCACCGTGAGTACTTCACTGCGAGTTGTACCCTTGGAGTTCGTCAGCTCAGCTACGTAGGTATAAGTACCGTTAGCTTTACCATTGATCGTTGTTTGGGCCGATTGCGCCGCTGGTGTAGCGTCTGTCAGCTTTTGTGTGTCAATCAGCACGCCATCTTCATACAGCTTATAGCTCGTGCCATTGTCACCCCACCAGAGGTTCATAGTAACGGTATAAGACCCTTCAGAGAGACCGTTGCTGTAACCATTGTTGGATGTAAGCGCTGGTTTACCTGGTGCGCCAACAGCTGGCGTCGAAGGTCCTTCTTCGCCGCCTTCTTCAACGGCTACGAAATCGTTCAAGCTTCTAGGCTTCAGTTGAAATACATCTTTGAAAATAGCGGCAACACCTGTCACGCTGATTTTATCGCCTGCTGCATAAGGGAAGGTCGTTTGCGTTACACCTGTGCGTGTATCCACACGTACATGCGTGCTTGTTCCGTCCGCTGCAACTGCATCGAATTCAAACGAACCTACCGGTGTTGCACTGATGATGTTCTGAACCGTTACTTCTTTCAATTGAACGAGTTGACCCTGGTTTGCAGCCGTTACTGCTGGCACTTCAATGGCAGCAGGGATGGAGGCTGTACCCGTTTTCTCGATCGCTACGATATCCGTAAGCTCAAATTCACTGTTGTACAGCGCCGTTGCTGCGGTTACTTTAACCACATCTCCAGCGTGGAAGCCGCCAGCACTTTGGAAAACATAGAGGCCACCTGTGGTGTCTTGAAGATAGAAGGATTGTCCACCAAAAGCACCTGGCTCTGTAGTAACTACGCCCTCAACCGTAACCGTTGAACCAGCTGCTTTGGTGCGTGCATCAGCAATGCTGATTGTTGCCGGGATTGGTCCTTCTTCTTCCGGAAGCTGCTCAGCCGGAACATTGCCGACGGTCACTGCAGTCGTGATCAGGTTGCTGCCGTTCAGACGCAGACGCAGGCTGGCAGCGCCCGTTGTACCTGATTTAATGCGGACATTCAGGTCTTTGATTGCGCGACCTTTACTGTCGGAAGTAACGCTAAAGTTGGAGCTGTAACCGTATGAAGTCGGCCATGTACCACTTTCATTCTGAATCATGGCGACCTGTGTTCCGCCAGTCAGGTAAATCCCTGCACTGTAACCGGAAACGGTTGTGTTAGCAGGCATGTTCTCTACAACCACACGGATCTGGAAATCCTCCGCATTAGGCAGGGTTTCCTGCTTCACGAAGCTGTAAGAAGCGTTCGCGCTTGAAGCTGGTCCACCATAAGAACCTGCTTTGAACGTGGAACGATCATACCACTTGTATCCTGCAGCTGGTGCAGCCCAAGGTTCAGCCTGTGGTTCTGTGGAAGCAGCAGGTTGTTCGAACGGAAGCAATGCTGTTGCATTATCCAGTTGAAGTCCGTTCACTTGAGTCAAGCTAGTGTAATTTTCTTGATTAGCAAGCCAGTTAACGGTATTGACCAGCAATTTGCCGTCATCCACTTCTTTGAAGCCGTCATACGTTGTTTTGCGAGCGCCAGTCTCTTCGCGAAGATACTTCGGTGAAGCATCTTCAACCGGAGAGGAATCGCCGATAAATGCTGCTTTACCTGCACCCAGCTTGGAAACGGCTACGTAAGGACCTTCCTCAACGCCACCACCGTTGTATACGCCCTGGTCAACAGCGTTCGGCCAAGCGTCATTCGTTTTCGGCAGGTATACAATACCTTTGGCTTTTGTTGGATCGGTAATCGCAAGTGTGGACCCTGCGTGCATGGCTACAGCAGATACACCTTCCGTAATGCCAAATGCCTGTCCAGCAGGCACAATGTTAGTAGCATTAATATCGCCTAATGCGTTGTAACGGAAGCGGACTCCGAAATTATCGGACAGCCAGTCGCTGCTAGTTACATTTTGCATAGCCTCAGAGTTACGTTCCTCTGTGCTCATGCCTTTGGCTGGATCTTCGAATGCGCCACGACGATAGCCGTTAATCGCTTCGGAACCGTCCCAGCGGTTTTTGTTACGGTCAGCATTGTAGTGATCTCCAATGAAGAAGATGCTGCCGCCTTTTTCTACGTACTCTTTCATGGCTGCCTGTTCTGTCGTTTTGAAGGGAACATTGGGTTCAGCGATGACAAACACGTTATATTCTTTCAGATCGTCATAGGTAAAAGGAGTCGTCTTGCGCAGTTCCTTTACATCATATCCATTATTCGCGAGTGCATTGCCGAAGTCTGAGAAGCCTCCGTCAATGACCCAGTCAGCTGCTCCGGCTGTCTGTGCATGAGTATTGTCGAACAGTACTTTCTTGCCTGCATTTCCGTTAACAACCTTTGCCTGAATGAACGGTGCAGGGTCTGTTGCCCATTCGGCCTGAACCGTTGCATCTCCATTCCACAATCCGATCTGAAGCGGCAATGCCATGGACAATGCCAGGAGTGATTTTACCCATACTCCTCGCATACGTGTCAATTTACCCAACCAAATCCCTCCCAAATATTAGTTGAAACATGAGTTCGTCCATATTCTATCACACCAAAATCTCACATAGTCATAACAATTTGTAAAAACGAACTCGACTTTTGTAAAAATGAGTCCTTTGTCATGCTCCATCTAACAAATTTTGATACTTTCTAACATCAGATGTTGATTTCACGTCATTTCTGCTCATGAAAAAAGCCATCTCTTATGAGATGACTTTGGCCCGAATGCGATTGACGGCATGGAATACTGAGGATTTGATCATGCCTTCACTACGGTTAACGAGCTGGGCGGTTTCCTTGATGCTGTACCCGTGAATCACGCGTAATTCAAGAATTTTGCGATGCTCTGTATTGTTAATGATCGAGACAATGTCGTTAACACCTTCAGAGATTTCCAACTCGGATGAATCACAGTGATACGTCTGCATCTCCAACTTACTATCTCGCTTCAGTGTACGGGTCCGCTTGCGGAATGTATCCATGGCGAGGTTACGGGCAATTCTTTTGAGGTAGTAGAGAAGTCGTTCTTCCGGAATGTCTGCCGATACATTCATCATTCGGATGAAGCACTCCTGCGTGAGATCCTCTGCATCCTGTTGATTTTTGACGATCTGAGATAGATACCGTGTCACTTCTGATTTATAGTTTACATAAGCATCATGAATGGTTGTTTTGTTCACGTGATGTTTTCCCCTTTGGATACCGATCTGGCTTTGTCCGGTCTGGTTTGTTCTCTGTGTTCCAAGTATATCGGGATGATGTTTCCAAAGACGCCAGACTTGTATCCGAGTTGTAACATTTTCGGTGAACCTCTGTTCAATCCTGGAGCAGAGATACAAAATATAAGGCAGATGAAATTCATAGAGCAGGGAGATTAAGATTCATCATGAGACCGAAACAGATTTTGATTATTGAAGACGAAGAGTCCATTCGCGACATCCTGTCCTATTCTTTACGCAAGGAAGGATTTGAGATGACCGAAGCGGCAACAGGCAGAGAGGGCCTGGAGCTGCTCAGGGAGTCCAGACCAGACTTGATCCTGCTCGACCTGATGCTGCCGGATATGAGCGGGTTCGATGTGTGCAGACAGCTTTCCGTGAATTCGAAGATTCCCGTAATTATGATTACGGCGAAGTCCGATATGCTGGACAAGGTGCTCGGCATGGAGCTGGGGGCGGACGATTATATTACCAAGCCATTCGACATTCGTGAGGTGGTTGTGCGCATTCGGGCCATTTTCCGCCGGATTGATCTTATCAGCGAGACGCTGGAGAATCAGTCCTATGAAGTGGTACGGCTTGGCAGACATATTGAGATCCGCAAGGATGAGCGTGAAGTTTGGAAAGATGGGGAACGCGCCGGACTGACCAATAAGGAGTATGATCTGCTCTTATATTTGGTCAACCATCACCGCAAAGTACATACAAGGTCCGAGTTGCTGGATAAAGTGTGGGGATTTGATTTTCCCGGAGATACCCGGACGGTAGACATTCATATTCAGCGTATCCGCAAGAAGCTGGATAGCGGGGAGCAGGGGATTTCACTTATTGAGACGGTCTTCGGCGTGGGTTACAAACTGAATATTCAGGTGCATACATGAAGTGGACGATCCAGTTCAAAATGGTCGTTCTTTTCTCGGTCATCGTATTTATTGGTTTTTCGGCCTTGCTCATTATTTCGAATAAAGTGGGTGAGGAGAACATGTACAGGGAAGTGCAGGAGGACATGGTGCAATCCAAAAAAAATCTGGATATCGCGCTCAATCAATACTTCCTGATTCATAATAAACGGATTAGTGAGGACTCCCTGGGAACAGGGAATCGGGACCTCGCAGAACAGATCGGCTCCGCAGTAGGCGGCAAGGTCATAGTCTATCGGTCTGATGGCACTCCGTTTAGCAACGTGGGTGCGGAGGCGAAGCTGGCTGCTGCTCAAACCTCTGATCTACAGGCTGCCATGAAATCAAAGATCGCCTATACAACCGTGGTGGACAAAGGCAGAGTAACAGGGAATCTGTCCTTTCCTGTGCTGTCGGAGGGGAGTATCCTTGGCATTATTCAGCTGGAAAGGGATTATACGGATCTGTTCAAGCGGCATCTGCGCTTTCAGAACACCATCAAGGGCTTTGCAGCCGTTATTTTTGTGTTTGTTTTCATTGGATCTGTCTTTATTTCACGCCAGATTACGAAGCCGATTCGTGTGCTGACAAAACGTTCAGCCGAAGTTGCACAAGGCAGCCTGAATGCAGACATCCACATCTCAACGAAGGATGAGATTGGAGAGCTGGCTTCCAGCTTTACCGTCATGATTGCTCGGGTAAAGGAGCAGATTGACGTGATTGAGAGAGAACGGGATGAGGTCAAGCATTTACAGGCACGCAACAAGGTTTTTTTTGACAATGTGACGCATGAATTAAAGACACCGCTGACCACGATACTGGGGTATGCTCAGATTTTGCGGGATAATGGATTTACGGATCAAGCGTTCTTCGATAAAGGGTTGAAATATATTATCAACGAGAGCCAACGCCTCAACGTCATGGTTGCGGATATCCTGGAAGTAACTGTATCATCCACACCGATTCAGACCTTTCGTTTTGAGCGGGTGAATGTATCGAATATTATTCGGGAAGCCTGCGAAGACATGTCCATCAAGGCGGGCAAGTACAATATTGGCATTCGCTATGAGCTGGAAGAATTGCTGTATGTCCAGGGGGACTGGAACAAGCTCAAGGAAGTTTTTTTGAATGTGCTGGATAACTCGGTCAAATACGGGAATGTGAATTCCATCATTCAGGTCCAATCGTTTCGACTGGGGGATTCGGTAGCCATACTGATTCGTGATGAAGGAGAAGGCATTCCGGAGGAAGCGCTGAAGCATGTATTTGAACCCTTTTACCGGGATAATGGGATGAACAGGACAGAGAAGGGAAGCGCGGGGCTAGGCTTGTCCATTGTGAAAAACACGGTGGAGCAGCATGGGGGAACGGTGGAAATGAAGAGTATATTGAACAAGGGAACACAGGTGAATATCAGTCTGCCTGGAGAATCGGACGTATGAAGAAACGAGGATTTTGGAGCAGATATCGCGATATGCTTATGTTATCCGGTTTGCTGATTGTATTTGTCGGAGGTATCTTTGGCATTGGTAGTCTGTTCAGCATTGGACATGGGAAGCCCAGAACCGTCATTCTGCCGGATAAACAGTTCAATAGCCGTCTCGCCCCGCCGCCAAGCAGCACCATTCAGATTGAGTCGGCTACCAAGCTGCCCAATGACTTTGCCATTTATGATTTTGAGGTAGCTGATTCCAACACGGTTATATTGAATCGGCCGGATCGTTCCTATACCGGGATCAAACTGTCACAGCTGCATATGGATGATAATCTCTTGAAGGACATCGCCACAAATACAGAGTATGGCATTAGCCTGAGTCCGGATCGGAGCAAGCTGATTTATTCCCAATACCGATCGACTCAGGCGCAGAAGACAACCTATGAATATGACATGAAAACAGGAGAACATCGCAAGCTGAAGAATGACAACTCCTATTCACGCGTCTTTGTAGGCAATGAATCCTACATCGGATATGATGATCTGGTGTTCAACATGGTGGAGCTAAAGACAGGAAAGAAACATGAATTGTACAGTTATGATGAGTTGGTTGCCAAGGTTGCACAGACGAGCAACATTTCAAGTGCGGATGATACCCTGATTATGCTGGATTTATATGAAATCAGCCGGGATCTGTCACGGGTGTATGTGCTGGTTAAATTGAAAGAAAATTACGCCGTCTATAGCTTCTCTCTGAACGATAGAAATGATATCACTGCATACACCCCTGCCCAGGATATCCAGCAGTTCAAGGTGTTGAAGAATGGGGACATGCTGATTCAGGGTATGATTAACAACGAACAAGGACTATACAGATATCGAGCGGATACGAAGAAGTTTGAGCTGCTGGTCAAAGGGCCTATCTGGAGCTTCGATCTGGATGAGGAGGAGTCCCGCATTGCCTATTTTTTGACACTCGAAGGACAGAAGAATGAGGTGCACATTGCCTATCTGAATGACCGGAAGCTGGGGTCCGATACGGTTATCTACCGGAATATCGATTACTTTATCAAGTTGAAATGGAATGACAGCAATCTCTTTGTTGTCGGGAGCTCTATGGAAAAAAGCGAGTTATATCGGTTTAGCTTCCGTGCTTGGTAAAGATGTGAATATGGAATGCTCAGATACTAGGGTCCTATGGAATGAAGTCGCTATGTTAAGGACTGAACCCATAGGGTCTTTTTGTGATTTGAACATGTTGCATAAATCCAAAGAAGGCCATTCGATCCAATGGTGTAAAAGGCTGATTTTACAAATTGGATACAAGTCCAGATTGGACCGATACATCTGATGGCTATAATTACCTCTATTATATCGATGAGAGAGGAAGCCGGATTCATGCTGCGAGTTGAACAGGTATCACACACGTTCCGCAATGCACAAGGGAATGTTCCCGTATTGCAGGACATTAACATATCCGTGGGTAAGGGTGAGATGGTTGCACTGCTGGGAAGCTCCGGTTCAGGCAAGTCGACGTTATTGCATCTGATGGCAGGTCTGATGAAGCCGGACACAGGCAAGATCCTTATTGCAGATCAGGATATTGTACGTATGAGTGAGAACCGACTGGCGGAATTTCGCAGGACACATATTGGCTTTATTTTTCAGGCGTATGAGCTGCTGGCGAACCTGACCATTCGGGAAAATGTGGAGCTGCCGCTCGTGTTTCAGGGCATTCGCCCATCACGGCGTAAGCAAAAGGCGATGCACCTGCTGGAACAGGTTGGTCTTGTCGATAAGTCCGAATTATTCCCGTCCCAGCTATCGGGAGGGCAGCAGCAGCGTGTCAGCATTGCGCGTTCACTGATTACGGAACCGTCCGTCATATTCGCAGACGAGCCTACCGGGAATCTGGATACGCGAACGGAGGAAGAGATTATTTCCATTTTGCAACAGCTGAATCGGGAGATGCATACAACATTCGTTATTGTCACGCATGAGGCTGAAGTGGCGGAGCAGATGCAGGTTGTCATTACATTGCAGGACGGATGCTTGGTGGAAAGTGGCCCGTCCAAGGCAATAGAGCAAGGAGAGCGGTTGTGAGAGTTCTGGATGTGTTGCGAATGTCATGGGGACAGATTGTGCGCAGGAAGGTGGTTACTCTACTGTGCATGATTGGTCTGTCCATCGGCTGTGCGGCCATGATTATCGCATTAAGCGTGGGGCAGTCGGTACAGGTCTATGGTGAGAAAACGTTAAACGAGAATTACAAAATGGATGAGATTACAGTATCTCCCAATGAGGGGATCGGTTCGAGCGGAAGCAATGGGCAGACGTCCACCTTCGAACGAGGAGCGCTGACGGCTCGAAAAATCGATATTATCGCCAGCCTTCCGCATGTTGTCGCTGTTGCTCCGATGTTGAAGCTGGATATGCTGGAGATGGCTACATTGGATGGCAAAAGTTCCAATGTGGAAGTCATCGGTACAGAGCTTGGATCATTGAGTCGTTTTGGCTACCGTTTTGACAAAGGCGGGGCATCGGGGATCAGCGGAGCCGCTATTGTGAATTACGGTGCAACCTTTGGACTTGTGGACGCCGAGGTGATCCGCGAACTGAACAAAAAGCTCATGGAGGATTCGTTTAATGACGAGTTTTTGCAGCAGTACATGGCATTGATGTCTACCCAAACCGAGCTGTTTCAGGCACAGTTTAACCTGAAATATCAGGACATGAATGATTCGTCCAAAACCAAAACAAGTTCCCCTTTGCGAGTGACGGGTGTGCTGAAAGTACCTGGGGGCATGAGTGAGAACAATGCCATGTATGACAAAAAAGTCTATGTCTCCCTCGAAACCGCCCGAATGCTCGCTGAACAGTTCCAGAGCAGTCAGGCACAGGCCGCGGCAGCAGGAAGGTTGAACTCGGCACTCGTGAAGGTAGAGGACAAGAAGTATTTGGCACAGGTGCAGGAGCAGATTAAGAAACTGACGCTGATGACAGACAGCAATCTGTATCAGGAGCAGGCGATGAAGGAGCAGCTCGGCATGTACCAGAAGGCTGCTATGGGCATTGGGATATTCGTCATGCTGCTGGCTTCGCTGTCCATTATTGTCGCGATGATCATGTCCACACATCAGCGCCGCAAACAGATTGGCGTTATGAAGGTGCTGGGAGCTAATCTGTGGCAGATCAGGCAGATGTTCATTACTGAAGCTGCTGTACTTGGAGTGTTGGGCGGCATTGTGGGTGTCTTCATCGCTTACGGAGCCATCCAGGGGGTGAATGGACTGCTCCAAGGACAAATCTCGATGGAGGCAAGCACAACTCTCCAAGTGGTTATTGAGACGTCGGCCCTGCCTGCTGGTATAGCGTTTGCGGTGTTGACCGGAGTACTCTCGGGAATCTATCCGGCGATTAGCGCCTCGCGTACGAATGCGTTGCAGGTAATTAAATCGGCATAAATAAAGCAGAGATACAGGAAAGCACAGTTTATGGATTTAAGGATTTAACAGACAGATTCAATGAAGGGACATACGGCAATGAAGAAATCGGCAATAAGCAAATGGATAAAGAGAATCATCCTGATTGGACTGCTCGCAGGCGCTGGATACTTTCTGTACCAGCAATATAAACCGGTACCCGAAGCGCCCATCGAGGCTCCGCAGCCCATTACATTTGGAGTCACACAGGAGACGATCACGCAGGAAATTCAGGTCAAAGGCAAGTCGGCTTATGCCAAACAGACGGATGTGTACGCTCCTTTTGCCTCGAAGATAAAGCAGTGGAATGTGGAGAATGGGGAGCCCATTCACAAGGGAGCCGTCATGTTCTCGCTTGATTCGAAAGCATTGCAGACGGAAGTGCAGCAGTTGGAGACCGATATTGAGAAATCGAGGCTGGAAGCTCAATTGAATGAGATTGGTCTTACTCAGGGAGAGGGTCCCGAGCAATTGGGGGTTACTGAAGAAGAACGGAAGAAAGCCTTCGCCGAGCGGGAAACAAAACGACTGACCAACGAAATGAACAAGGAATCCATCGCTGTGAAGGAGCAGGAGGTTCAGGCCAAGAAAGCGGTCATGGGTTTATCCACCGTGTACGCGCCGGTATCCGGTGTGTTTCTGATGAACGATACGGAGACCAAGACACGTATGGTGAGCGAAGGTCAGTATGTGGGTACCATTGTGGACACAGGCAAATTACAATTTGTGGCGGCCATTAGCGAGCAGGAGCTATTCAAAATCCAAACAGGCATGCCTGTAAGTGTACATATGACGGGAAACAAGGAGGTTCCGTTAACCGGAAAGGTCATCAAAATCTCCAAGTTTGCCAAAAAGGGAACGGAAACAGATCTGAAACAGCCTTCCCAATTCGATATTGTCATTGATTTGAAGCCAAACGCCAAGCTGATCGGTGGATTAAGTCTGGAGGGCAAGATTGAAACGCTGCGCAAGGAGAAAGCGACGGTCGTTCCCACGCTGGCGGTCATGCGAGATCAGGATACGGCATATGTGATGCTGGATCAGGGCAACGGGCAATATGTACAGCAGACGATTCAAACAGGCATCGAGACAGATGACAAGACTGAAGTATTGAACGGCTTGAAACCAGGAGATATTGTTGTGCTTCCATAAAAAAGTAGCATGAGAATATGCTATGTCAATTAGCTCATTACGGGGGGATAAGCCCGTAATGAGCCTTTTTTATGGCTTGGGGAGGCACATCTCGGAATTCCTGCCTGATTTATGGAATTAAATATAATAAATTTTAATAAATTCAATTTACAGTAATATTTACATGGAGTATAATCGATTCATAAGGAGGTGGACACGCGATGTGAGGTTTGTATCGAGGGTAAGCCTTTTTTTAAAACCTCTAAAAGTAAGCGCTTACTTTAATTAAGTCAGAGCAATGCCTTGAAAGCCGTTCACCAAAGATCACCCGCACACACCTACAGATGTTATCCCCCTTGCTTTGTCCCTTAACCTCAGTGTAAGACACCATTTCTGTTTCTTGTTTCACACCTTATTGTTGTTGACCTGGCTTGTCCCAATTGAACTACATTCATGGAGGTGAAGTTCCTACAGCTCATCCATACGTTCTCTACCGTGCATAGCATCTTGCCGACACAGAGGATCAGACATGAGTATATACCCAATCCAAGTACAAGAAAGGTGGAACCCTAATGACAAAATCGAAAACCTTATCGAAAGGCGGAAAGGTGCTTCGCAGAAGTGTAAAACAAATGCTGGCAGCAACGCTGCTCGCGGCGGGCATTTTCCCGGGCATGGCTCCAGGAGTGAGTCAGGCGGCTGAAGCGCATGTGGATAATCCGTTTGTCGGAGCTACGTCGTATTTAAACCAGGATTATTCCGCTCTCGTGGATACGTCCATTGCTCTCACCAGTGATGCAGCGTTAAAAGCCAAGATGGAAACGGTGAAATCCTATCCAACGGCAGTCTGGATCGACCGTATTGCTGCCATTAATGGTGGAACAGACAATGCCGGACGCAAAAGTGTGGAGCAGCATCTGGATGCCGCCTTGGCACAAAAGAAGTCAGGTACTCCAATTACCGCTTCATTCGTTATCTACAACTTACCTGGGCGGGATTGTCATGCCCTTGCATCCAATGGTGAACTTCCACTAACACAGGCGGCCCTACAGACGTATAAAAATGATTATATCAATGTAATTGCCGATATTTTTGCAAAGCCCAAGTATCAGGACATTCGCATCATCGCCATCATTGAGCCGGACAGTCTGCCCAATCTGGTAACCAATCTCAGTACACCAGCTTGTGCCCAAGCGAGTTCAACAGGAATCTATGAAGCTGGTGTGAAATACGCATTGGAAAAGCTGCATGCCATTCCGAATGTGTACAACTACCTGGATATTGGTCACTCCGGCTGGCTTGGTTGGGATAACAACCGTACAGGCGCAATCTCGCTGTATACTAGCGTTGTCCAAGGAACAGCAGCAGGTCTGAATAGCGCCGATGGCTTCATTACGAACACAGCGAATAGCACACCGCTGAATGAACCGAATCTGCCTAATCCCGATCTGAACATCGGCGGACAACCGATCAAGTCTTCCAAGTTTTATGAGTGGAACCCTTACTTTGACGAAACCGATTTCACTGCGGCACTGTATAGCGGATTTGTACAAGCTGGCTGGCCGGCCAGCACGGGCTTCCTCATTGATACCAGTCGTAATGGATGGGGCGGGGTGAATCGTCCAACGTCTGCCACAGGCAGTGATATTAACACGTACGTGAACTCCGGGCGTGTGGATAAGCGCGATCACCGGGGGAACTGGTGTAATAACAGTGGAGCAGGCATAGGTGAAGCACCTAAAGCTGCACCAGGACCAGCCCATCTGGATGCCTATGTATGGGTCAAACCTCCAGGGGAGTCTGATGGCTCCAGCTCGGAAATTCCGAACAACGAAGGAAAAGGCTTCGACCGGATGTGTGATCCAACCTTTACAACTCGTGATGGTGTATTGACGGGTGCACTGCCTAACGCACCAGTGTCAGGTCACTGGTTCCATGACCAATTCGTCATGCTGGTGCAGAACTCATTCCCTGTTCTTCCAGCCAGCAATGGTGGAGGGGGTGGAACGACAGCTCCAGCTGCTCCGGCAACACTGTCTGCGACAGCAGGCAACGCACAGGTTTCCCTGAGCTGGACAGCCTCCACAGGTGCGACCAGTTATAACGTGAAACGGGCGTTGAGTGCGTCGGGTCCATTCACTACGGTTGCTGCTGGCGTGACCGGCACATCGTATGCCAACACAGGTCTGATCAATGGTACAACCTACTATTATGTGGTTAGTGCCGTGAATGCTGCGGGTGAGAGTGTGAATTCGGCTGTAAAAAGTGCGGTACCAGTAGCAGGTGTGACTGCCCCTGCTGCACCAACAGCGCTGACAGCTACGGCAGGCAATGCTCAAATCAGCTTGACCTGGGCGGCTTCGGCAGGAGCGACAGGTTATAACGTGAAACGGGCGTTGAGTGCATCGGGTCCATTCACTACGGTTGCTGCCAACGTGAGCGGCACATCCTACACCAATACGGGTCTGACCAATGGAACGACCTATCATTATGTGGTTAGTGCCGTGAACGCTGCCGGGGAAAGTGTCAATTCTGCCGCAGCTTCTGCAACACCGCAAAGTGTAGTTGTTCCGACCAGTGACCTGGTTCTGCAATATCGTGCGGGAGATACCAACGCGGCAGATAACCAAATTAAACCGTATTTCAACATCAAAAACGTAGGTAACACGGCTGTAAATCTGAGTGATCTGAAAATCCGTTATTACTTCTCCAAAGAAGGTACCGCAGCGATGGACTCTGCTGTCGATTACGCTCAAGTTGGCGGAGCCAACATCCAGCGCACGTTCACCGATTCCTATGTGGAGCTGAGCTTCACTTCTGGAGCAGGCGCGATCCAGGCAGGTGGACAATCCGGGGATATCCAGCTCCGCATGTACAAAACGGACTGGAGCAACTTAGATGAAACCAATGATTATTCCTACGATCCAACCAAAACATCCTATCAGGACTGGAACAAGGTGACCCTTTACAAAGGCGGTACCCTGGTCTGGGGCATTGAGCCTTAAAAGGAATGTTATACAGTTGGTTCGGTTGTGTTAAATTGAAGTTCGCTGATGGAAGTGTTTAAGAGCCGCTTGAAGATCCGAAATTAGGGATGTGTAAGCGGACGTATGAAGCAGGGCTGTCCTCTGATCATGGAAATGATCTGGCGACAGCCCTCTTTCTTTTCTAACGAACAGAGTAGATGCTATATCGATGATTTGGTGCAGTTGGAAATTCTAACGAATCTTAGACACGCTATTCAGTAAATTTGGATGGATTTTGAACCGCTTAGACCCGTTTTGGTTCAATTAAGGTTACTGAGGTTCGTTAGGATTCATTGTTGGAGTTTTACACTCCAATAGGGTGTGTGAGATTCGTAAGAAAAAACTTGGCGGTGAGCCTGAATCTTCCTTCCTTCGGACTGCATTGTTCGTCGGTTTGATTTCCTGAATGTCTTCTAAAAACACTGAATATTGATCGTTTTGGACGGATATTTGCCTATGTCACAGCAGGTGGGATGTCTATAATAATACCCGATGGGGAGGATGAAGCTGCTCTGATGGAGAGGGAATGGAAGGGGGACGGAATCTAGGAATTTAGTTGAGGCGGGATCTCTTTCTTTTATATTTTTTTGTAAGCGCATTCAGTAAAATTTGAAGGGTATGAACGTCTGTATGGATTAACGGATGTCGCAACGATCCAAGCACAGCCATAAGCATCACCCATTCTGTCTCAAGGAGAGTGAAGGTCGATGAAATCCAGAACAACAGCACCGATACATAAAGGATCGGTTTCAGGTATGCACTCCAATCGCAGGAAGGTACGTATGCCGCTTGCAGCCAAAATGCTGTCTTCGGCACTAAGCGTTGCTTTGCTCGTTGCGGGAACAGCGGGTGCGAGCGGAGCAGCAGCTTCCAGTGAGAACAGCGCGGCTGAGGCCAGCGTGCAGTCACATAAGGGAGGGAGTTCTTTGAAAGACATTCAGCTTGAGTATCTTGATCGCGGTCTGGTTGCGGCGTCTACTTCGGAGGGTGTTTTTCTCAGTTGGAGATTGCTTGGTAACGAGGCCACAGGGTATAGCGATAAAGGTCTGACAGGCACGGATTTCAACGTATATCGTGATGGCAAGAAGATTGCTACGGTCACCGACAGCACCAACTTTGTTGATGCCGCAGGCAAATCATCGTCCCGTTATGAAGTGGCAGCGGTAAGCAAGAAGGGCAAGGAGAGCAAACGCAGTGCATCCGTCAAACCTTGGGCGAACGGCTACGTCGATATTCCTTTGCAAAAACCGGCCGATGGTGTGACGCCTGCGGGAGAAGCCTACTCGTATTCTGCAAATGACATGAGTGTGGGCGATGTGGACGGGGACGGACAGTATGAGTTTTTTGTAAAATGGGACCCTTCCAACTCCAAGGATGTCTCGCAAAAAGGCTACACCGGTAAAACGTACGTGGATTGTTACACGCTGGACGGACAATTGTTGTACCGGATCGATCTCGGGGTCAACATCCGTTCGGGTGCTCATTATACACAGATGCTCGTTTATGATTTTGACGGGGATGGCAAGGCTGAGATGATGTTCAAGACCGCACCAGGAACCAAGATCATTCAATATAACAAAAAAGGAAAGGTCACTTCCGAGAAATACATCACCCTTCCGAAGCAGGATCGCAAGGCAGGTTATTCCAACGAAGATGATTATCGTTTAAGTGCAGATGGCTACTATGATCATGTCGTGGATATGTTCAAAAACTGGCATAAACATGAAGAGGTTGTGAAGGGCAACTGGCCTGCTACGTTGGAGGAAGCTTTTGGGATTGCGAAAAAGTATAACTATCCATTGTCTCAGAAGGATGCTGAGAGCTTGGCCGATTACTTCATCGATGTGTATGCACCAAGCCGCAGTGACAAGAATGAGCTGCGCAAGTTCGAAGGTTTTATCGTGGATGGACCTGAGTATGTAACGGTGTTCGAAGGAGAGTCAGGCAAAGAGCTGGAGACCATTCCTTATGAGCCGGGACGGCAGGATGATGGGTTGATGTGGGGCGATTACGCAATGGCGCGTATTGAACCGGCGAACCGGGTAGATCGTTTCCTGGCAGGCGTGGCATATCTGGATGGGAAGAAACCGTCTGCGATCTTTGCACGCGGTTACTACACACGTTCCACACTGGTCGCCTACAACTGGGATGGCAAAAAGCTCAAGCGTGAATGGAAAGCGGACAGTGGCTGGACACCGATGAAGAACCCGTTCAATGACGGTCCACATGGGGTGGACGGTACAGATCCGGTGTATGGCTCAATTACAACCCAAGGCGCGCACTATTTCAGTGTCGCTGATGTGGATGGAGACGGTAAACAGGAGATTGTGTACGGCTCGGCCACGATTGATCATGATGGCAGTGTGCTGTACAGTTCCAAGGACCTGATGCCTGCGGAGAGTGCTGCTCCGGGAACAATTGCACGTCTGGGGCATGGAGATGCGCTTCATGTAGCGGATATCGATCCAGATCGTCCAGGACTGGAGATCTTCATGGTACATGAGGGTGGTCCTTGGGCGCCATACGGATATTCCCTGCGGGATGCGAAGACTGGGGAAGTGATCTATGGCGGGTATACGGGCAAAGACACTGGACGCGGCATGATCGGTGATGTGGACCCGACCCGCAGCGGATTGGAGACATGGGCTGTGGGACTGTGGACGGCCAGCGGTGAGAAAATAAGCGATAAAGCCCCTGGCACGAATATGAATATACGATGGGCCGCCGATATGACAACTCAAATCGTGGACGGTGCCATCAATGTCACGCCTACGATTAAGGATTGGAATCGAGGTACGCTGCTGACCGCAACCGGCACGTTGACCAACAATTATACCAAGGGTACGCCATCTCTCGTAGCGGATATCTTCGGGGATTGGCGGGAAGAGATGCTGGTGAGAACCGTGGACAGCTCAGCGATCCGCATCTACCTGAGCACCGAGAAGACTGACCGTAAACTGTACACGCTGATGCACGATGCGATGTATCGTGTCGGCATTGCCGGGCAGAACAGTGGATACAATCAGCCGTCCTACCCATCCTTCTACATGGCATCGGATATCGACTGGTCGAAGGTTACGCTGCCCAAGTTCCACACACCCAAGTCGGGTAAGGGTGGAAAGTGAGAAGTGATAGGGGATAGGAGAAAAGTCAGAAAGTAGCCCAAAACGCAGATGATCATCTGAAGGCAGGGTTTGAGAACGCAATACCTGTATGGTGATACTGCGGAACGCCACTTGGAAAACGTAAATCCAAGATCGTAAATTCCAAAGTATTATTTCGTTATAGAAATTGTTTACTATTGTATTAAAGTGAAGCTCTGGAGTAACCTCAGTGCGTTTAGGCGTACGGGAGGTTACCCGGAGTTTTTTTGATATGGTCAAACCGAAACAACGAACGGCATCATCCTTCCAAATGTGCTACAGAAGCAAAATCTTGAATGGTGTATTTCCCTTTTACATGAATCAATGTGGTGATGGAGCATTCGGGAATCAGTTGACTTTGCATGGCGATAAAATCAGGATGCCAGACGTTAAGTTCATGCTCTGGGAATGTGTTTACCAGAAAATCCGTAATTAACCCGCCATGAGTAACGATAACGATATGGCTATCTGGTGGCTCTACATTCACCAATTCTGTTAGGAAAGAGGCCAAACGTTGGCCTGCCTGCTTAGAGGAATCACCCACGGGTGGGAGGTAGTCTGGATCACTTGTGCAACGGTCCCACATGGCGATGAATTCTTCAAAGGTTTGTTCAGGCAGGTCACCCCAGTTGGCGCGTTCCCGCAGACTCGGGTCTTCAGTCACTGTAACGTTGGTTTGAAGAGCAATATGCGCCGCAGTGTCGATTGCTCTTCGGAGTGGGCTTGCAATGATTTTGGTGACAGGTACGTTAGCCAAATGAAGTGCTGTCGACTTAGCTTGTGCTACTCCCTCGGATGTGATGGGAACATCACCGATGCGTTTTTCTTTTAATGCATGCCTCACCAGAAAAAATGTAGTTTTCATAGTCTCACTATCTCCTCGTTATAGATTAGATAAAATGATATTTATTAGATTTATAACTAATTATATGTTTATCTAATTTATAATCGCAATGATTTTTCAATTACATGGTGAAATACATCGCCGAGACTTGCTACAATGGAGAAAAGTGAGGATCGTTGCAGCAACGGAGGTGCAGGTATTGGAAGCGAATCATTCGACAGGCAGTCTGTTTCAGGAGAAACTGAGCACAGAGGATTATGGACCACGTTTCTACGCGTATTATTACAAGCAATGGGACAACTACCAGATGTCCTATCACGATCATGATTCCACGGAGATCATGTACATTATTTCGGGAATGTGCCGGGTCGATGTACAGATGCCGGATGGCAGCTCAGAACAGGCAGTATTGAAAAAAGGGCAGTTCATTCTGCTGGACGCGGGGGTTCCGCACCGTCTGCTGGTGAAGGATGGCGTACCGTGCCGCATGCTGAATGTTGAATTTGGAGTTGTCAGATCAGAGCCAGGCCAGCCTTCCATTCGCCAGCTCGCGCTGGAAGAGGAGGAAGTCCATGCTTTTCTAACCCAAGCCTCACCTTATCTCGTTTTGCCTGACCCGGAAGAGGTGTACCACATTATGAAAAGCCTGGTGCTGGAGCTGGATCAGCGTGGACTGATGGAGCAGGGACGACCATCTGCACCCATGCGAGTTATACCGTCGGAGGAACGCTCGCATCATCGCGAAGCACGTGATCTGAAGTCGCCTGAGCAAGGTACGTTGGTACGCACGCTGTTTATCCAACTGCTGGTTCGGGTTGCACGACTTCGCGGGGAAATGAACCGAAGTGCGCTGGATCAGACGGAGCTGTACGTAAAACGGACGATTGAATTCATGCATCACAATGTGGATCGCCATATTCAAATGAAGGATATCGCAGCAGCGGTGAATCTGCATCCAGGCTATTTGCACCGTATTTTTCGCCAGCACACGGAGCGCACGCCTACCGACTATCTCACGATGCTGCGAATGGAAAAGGCGAAGATGCTGCTGCAACAGACCAATATTCCAATCTCCGAAATTTCCGATTACGTGGGCGTGGGGAGCAGACAATATTTTCATATGTTATTCAAGAAATATACAGGCCGAACTCCGGTTGAATTCCGTTCCTCGATGGAGCGACATGTCAGTCATTATCCACTGGAAGAATAGGGGGAATAGATACTCTGTTTTTATCTGAGCAGGATAGGCTTGATGATCTTAGGACACAAAAGTGAGGATTTTTGACAGCTACTTCGTGAACTGGTCATGATTTTGATAACGCTTCCTTATGTACCGTTGTTACAATGATTTCATCATGCAACTTCAATTCAATTGCAAGTGTTACTGAATGAAGTCATTAACCGAAGCCAATCGTTTCGGATTACGGGAGGAACTGTGCATGTCGTTTAAAGTGGCATTTATCGGGGCGGGTAGTATCGGATTTACACGGGGGTTGCTGCGGGATTTGCTCGCGGTACCAGAATTCAACAATATAGAGATTGCGTTCTGTGATATTAGTCAGCACAATCTGGACATGGTTACCGAGCTGTGTCAGCGCGATATCCGCGAGAATGGACTGAATATTCAGATTCAGCCGACAACAGACCGGAGAGAAGCGCTCAAGGATGCGAAGTATGTGCTGTGTACAATCCGTGTAGGAGGGTTGGAAGCTTTTGCAACCGATGTGGATATTCCGCTCAAATATGGGGTAGATCAATGTGTCGGCGATACGTTGTGTGCAGGTGGCATTATGTACGGACAGCGCGGAATTGCCGAAATGCTCGACATCTGTAAGGATATTCGTGAGCAAAGCGCACCGGATGTGCTGCTCCTCAATTATTCCAACCCAATGGCTATGCTGACATGGGCCTGCAACAAGTATGGCGGTGTTCGCACGATTGGACTATGTCACGGGGTACAGCATGGTCATCACCAGATTGCGGAAGCATTTGGACTGAAAATGAATGAAGTGGATATCGTATGTGCCGGAATTAATCATCAGACCTGGTACATCAAGGCATCCCATGAAGGTAAAGACCTTACGGGTGATTTGCTCGAAGCCTTCGAGAAACATCCGGAGTATAGCCGTACCGAGAAAGTGCGGATTGATATGCTGCGCCGATTTGGTTATTATAGCACGGAATCGAATGGTCACCTTAGCGAATATGTGCCTTGGTACCGCAAACGTCCGGAAGAGATCAAGGACTGGATTGATCTGGACAGCTGGATTAACGGCGAGACGGGCGGGTATCTGCGTGTGTGTACAGAGGGCAGAAATTGGTTTGAGACTGATTTCCCGAATTGGATGAAGGATGAGCCGATGCAATTTGCCCCGGAAAAACGAGGCGGAGAACATGGTTCCTACATTATAGAAGGATTGGAAACGGGACGCGTATACCGCGGACACTTCAATACCGTCAATAACGGTGTGATCTCCAATCTGCCGGATGATGCGATCATTGAAGCACCGGGATATGTGGATAGCAACGGAATTTCGATGCCGTATGTAGGCGACCTGCCACTCGGCCCGGCTGCCGTGTGTAATGTGAGCATTTCCGTTCAACGGCTTGCGGTTGAAGCTGCGGTACATGGTGACGATAAAATATTGCGTCAGGCGTTCATGATGGACCCACTCGTGGGTGCGGTATGTAATCCAAAAGAAATCTGGCAAATGGTCGACGAGATGCTGGTCGCCCAAGCCGAATGGTTGCCACAATATGGTGATGCGATTGCTGTGGCAGAAGCAAGACTTGCTGCAGGCAACCTGATTCCAACGAAGGAATATGAAGGTGCTGCACGTCTCAAAGTGAAAACCGTTGAGGAGATGCAGCAGGATCGCGATGCCGCCAACAAAAATGCGGGTGAATCGGATAAAGGGAAAGATCGCGAGAAAGTGCAGCAATAGAACAAAATGAGTAGTGCCTCTCCAAAATTGGAGAGGCCTTGTTTCGTTCTATTTTTTTTCGACACCACGGATTACAAAGGCAAAAGAAGTACTTCCGTAGCTGATCTGTGAATCTTGACTTGAAGTCCAGCGGACAGATGCACCGTAGTAGTGGGTTCCTGGTTCTTGCGGTAGATGGAATGACCCCTTCGTTAAAGCGAGAGGCTTGATTTTCTCCTCCACATATTCAAACAAATCTAATTCATCAGGTGGAATATCTATGCCCATATCTATGGATACTTTTTCACCAACCTGGACGGACTCAGGTGTATGTCCTTTTAGCAAGTCCTTACCTCCCACATAATCAGCGCAGGTGCCTCCCCAGCAATAACTGCCCTGTATAGCAGGAATAGAGATGCCACTTTCGCTTTGAATAGTTGGCTTAGGCAGTTTCTTAGGTAAGTTGGACTCCGGTTCCTGAACCTGTTTTGATCCCATTTCGGTTTCCTTTGCAATTGCTGCTGGGGGTGAGGCAGTTCCGTTAGTACTGTTACTTGGAGTAGGATTACAGCCGGATAATATCAGCAAAGTTGTAAGGAACACGAGTGAAGCCAACGTTCTTATAGTAATGATAAATTTTATTTTATCTACCTCCCTAATATCTTCCAGACGAAGAAAAAGAGAAGAATGTTGCTCATTGTCATAAGCCGGAACGGAACTGAAAACCCTTCAGGAACCTGAGGAGTGGGATATATTGGTGCGTAAGAAGCTGGTGGAGCCCGCGCAAGTGAACGAAGCTTTTTCACAAATTGTTGACAATTAAGCTGGTTCAAAGATTAGGGAAAGGTAAGAGGCTCGACTCTTCTCCTATGCTATGTTATTATAAGACTCTGATAACGTGGTAACGAACTAAAGCGTTTGGGTTTGGTTATAGACATGGAGGGGTTAGAGAGATGAGAAAACAAGCGATATTTCTATTATTGATCAGCATATGCATGATTGTTGTTGCGGGATGTTCCAGCTTGGGAAGCAAAGATAATAGTGCCATTATTGTGGGGATAGATGATAAATTTGCTCCAATGGGCTTCCGGGATGACAATAATGAAATTGTTGGTTTTGATATTGACTATGCCAGAGCGGCAGCGGAGAAAATGGGTAAAGAAATTACGTTCCAGCCCATTGATTGGTCTTCCAAAGAATCGGAGCTGAACAGCGGCCGAATCGACCTGATCTGGAACGGGTACACGATTACGGATGAGCGGAAAGATAAAGTGCTGTTCACGAAGCCGTATCTGGAGAACAGCCAGGTTGCAGTCACACTCGCGGACTCACCGATTACGAAGCTGGATGAACTGGATGGCAAAAATGTAGGATTGCAGGCGCTGTCCTCTGCGGCAGATGCACTCGCGGCAAGTCCTCTGAAGGATAAAGTGAATGCTTCCGAATTCCCGGACAACGTACTGGCCCTTACCGATCTCAAGACGAAACGTTTGGATGCTGTCATCATCGACGAAGTGGTCGCGAGATATTACATGTCCAAGGAAGAGGGAACGTTCAAACTGCTGGATGAATCCCTTGCTCCGGAACAATACGGCATTGGTGTGAAAAAAGGCAATGAAGAACTGCTGAATCAGCTGCAAAAAGCGTTGGATGAGCTGAATGCCGATGGCACAGCAGCCGAGATTTCCACCAAATGGTTTGGTGAAGATGAAGTTTTGAAATAGGATCAGGCCACTTGCCTGACATATGTAGTAAACAACATGACCCCGGATTCCAAAAAGGAGCAAGTCTCCTGCGGAATGCGGGGTTAACAGATTAGAGGAGCCGATTGCGATGAGCTGGGAGTATTTATTGGGCATCATGAAGCCCATGCTTGAAGGGGCACAGACCACGATCTTTTTATTTTTGCTGGCTATTATAGTGTCTGTACCACTTGGATTTGGAGTAACCTTATTGATGAAAAGCCGATTCAAGCCGTTGGCATGGATCGCTCATACGTACGTATATGTGATGCGAGGAACGCCGCTGATGCTTCAGCTGTTGTTCTTTTGCTTCGGTCTGCCGCTGCTTCCAGGCGTAGGGGAGTATCTTGTATTTGACCGTTTCACGGCGGCAGCACTAGCTTTTATTTTGAATTATGGTGCCTATTTTGCCGAGATTTTCAGAGGTGGATTGCTCTCGATTGATAAAGGACAACATGAAGCCGCACAGGTACTGGGCCTAAGCAAATGGCAGACGATGACGAAAGTCATCATCCCGCAGATGATCCGGGTTGTACTGCCTGCGACGGCGAACGAGTCCATTACGTTAATTAAAGATACGGCGTTGCTGTATGCAGTTGCCGTACCCGAGTTGCTCCATTATGCACAGGCCGCAGTAAACCGGGATTTCCGTCTGACGCCGTTCCTGGTTGCAGGTATTATTTATTTGTTGCTGACCATGGTACTCACCTTGTTCTTCAAGGCACTGGAGAAACGTTATACATTTGAGTAAAAACGAACGGAACAGAAGTTTATGAAGTTATCCAATCTCATCAATTAAAGGACTGTCTGCATATGACACATATTATAGAAGTGAATCAATTAAGAAAATCATTCGGCACACTTGATGTGCTGAAGCAGGTAACGTTCAACGTGGAGCCGGGTGAGGTCATTGCCGTGATCGGACCTTCCGGTTCGGGTAAAAGTACGATGCTGCGCAGCCTGATTCATCTTGAGGATATTTCGGGTGGCACCATTCGTATCCAAGGCCAGGAGCTGGCTGAGAACGGATCGTATGCAGGTGCCGCGGATATTCGGAAGATTACGGATCGCATGGGCATGGTCTTTCAGCATTTCAACCTGTTTCCGCATCTGACGGTACAGGCGAATCTGGAACTGGCACCGAAGACGTTGAAAAAAGAAAGCTCAGCGATCATCCGGCAGCGAAGTCTGGAGTTGCTCGGTAAAGTAGGGCTCTCCGACAAGGCGGATGCGTATCCCGCCAACCTGTCCGGTGGACAGAAACAGCGCGTAGCGATTGCCCGCGCACTTATGATGCAGCCCGATATTCTGCTGTTCGACGAGCCGACCTCGGCACTCGATCCCGAGCTGACGGGGGAAGTGCTGCGTGTCATCAAGCAGCTGGCACAGGAGAATATGACGATGATGATCGTCACCCATGAGATGAGCTTTGCCCGCGATGTTGCGGATCGTGTCTTCTTCATGGATAACGGAGAAATCGCCGAGGCGGGACCGCCGGAGCAGATCTTCGGTAATGCCAAGCTGGAGCGCACGCGTACGTTTTTGCAGCGGGTGGAAGTGGAAGGGTAACTTAGAAATATTAAAAATGAGGATGTCTCATAAGTCATGAACATGACGGGAGGACATCCTCTTTTAGTGTTATTTTTTTCATGAACCTGACACACGCAATTCGCTCCCATATGCCCAGATCTGAGATCTAACGAATCACAGAGACGTTATTTCGTCGATTCACTTGATTTTTTAGGTTTTGAAGCCCTTTTATGACGAAATAGCGTTACTGAGATTCTTTAAATATTGCAACCGTTGATGATCTGCCTTTTAAGGTGCGATAGGTTCATTAGCGCTTGGAGCGAGGCGGAACTTTTGAGTCAGCCCCATTTTTTTGACTAAGTTTCATTCAAGAGATGTAGCCATCAAATAGCCAATTTCCTTCTGGGGAACGAACAAAAGAGAATTCATACGCAATATTTCCTTCAGAACCCTTTGTCTTGATGTATTTGGCTATGAACAGCATGAAGTGGTCTGAATCTTTTTGATTATAACCTCTGAATTCGAATTCATCCCACTGTATACCGTTAAGGAAATGGACTTCATAGGAGTGGCCTGCATTATAAATAGTCATGGTATTGCTGTTTTTGGATATATCTACATTGGGTGAAGATACGGACTCCATATAAGCAATATCTCCAGACTCCATGGCAGCGATCAGCTTAAACGTCATGTTTAGAGTTTCTCTTAAATTGTTTCTGAGCTCCTCGCTATGTACGTTCTCTTGAAGTTGAACGATCTGTTCCTGAAGACGAGCGTTTTCTTCACGTAGTTCCTTGATCGTTTGGATATTTTCCTCATGAAGCTCTACCGACTTCAAAGCTTCGACCGATTTATCCGTTTCACTGCAACCCGTCATCAGAAAAGTAAGTGACAATAGTAAAGGTGTAAATTTATACATAATAAACCTCCTTATCCTTAAAATAGAATATCATATTTCCTGTGCTTTTAGGTGCTCCGTATTTCCGGACAAATAAGTAAATATATTTAATAAAATCGAAATATTTACAAATAATGGAGCATATTTTCCTGGCTTATCAAGTATAATGAGACTACTTAATAAACAGGGAGGATTTACCTTTGGATCAACGTCACAATGATGTGGATCGTTATTATAGCGATCCGCTTCCGCCACCACCTTATGTAGTACCAAAAACCAATAGCAAGTCTATCGCAGCTCTTGTCTTGGGGATTTTGTCGCTCACCATACCATACTTAGGATTTTTTATTGGTATCGTAGCTATCATATTTGCGTCTCTGGCACTGAAAGAACTCAGAATTCGTATGGAACAGGGGAAAGGGTTGGCCATTGCGGGTCTCGTCTGTGGGATTATTGGGACGGCTCTCTATGCTATTCTCATTATACTTGTACTGCTATTTACTTTTTTGGTAAGTACCAATGTTACTTCTACATACTAAGTGTTTGAGCAGTTTACTACCTCCTTATCTTCATGATCAAAAAAAGCAAGGCCGTGTATAAGCAAACACCCGCTGTTATTGAAGCGAGGGCGTTGCTTACAACAGGCCTTGCTTTTTATGTTTCCATCCTACACGTGAAGCACTGCTTCTCTACTTACTTCCTCGCCTTCATTCGTACGATGCACCATGAAATACGTAAAGGTAGCCGCCAGACCAATCACGGCAAAGAGGCACAAAATTCCGATCTGATCCCAAGCCACACCGAACTGTCCACTCGAAATAACAGCTTTATACCCGGTTACCGAATAGGTCATCGGCAGCCATGGATTGAAACCTTTCAGCCAATTCGGAATGAGCTCCAACGGGAACGTACCTGCACTGGTGGTCAATTGGAAGATTAACATGAGGATCGCCAGGAAGCGGCCGGGATTCTCCAACCAAGTAACCAGAGCCTGAATGATATACATGAAGGTCAGGCTGGTAACGAAACTGAATAAAAGGAACAAAGGCACGCTTTGAACTTCCAGACCCAAGCCGGACAAGACAAGCCAGGAAGCGAGTAGGGATTGCACGGCACTCATGATCGTGAAAGCCAGCGTTCTGCTCACAAAACGATTCCAGCTGCTCGCATCGGCAACCGAGCTGCCGCGTGTGGGTACAACCAGCGTTGCAATCAATGCCCCGACAAACAGCCCCAATGATAGGAAGTATGGCGAGAATCCTGTTCCATAGTTGGGCACCTCATTATGTTTATGTTCATCCACCTGAACGGGCTCTGCATACATCGTTACAAGTTTATCCGTCTTTTTCACACTGCCCGTTTGATCGGCGGCATCATTCAGTTTGGTGGCAAGCTCACCTGAGCCGTCGGTCAATTTGGCGGTACCTGCTTTTAAATTTCCTGCACCGTTATCCAACTTGCGGGAACCGTCTGCAATGGTGGTGATTCCGTCTGAAAGTTGGTTCAACCCATCAACCAGACTCCCTGCACCTGCGTCTAATTGACTCGAACCCTCTGAAAGTTTGGCTCCGCCAGCGGCAGCCTCAGACAACTTGGCGTTGAACTGCTGGAGGCCAGTCGCAAGCTGCACCTGTCCAGCGGATAATTGCGTTGCTCCCTCTAGAAGCTGCTGCTCACCCTGCACTAACTGGCTGCTGCCTTGATGCAGCTGCTGCTGCGCAGCTTGCAGGTTTTGGCTGCCTTCGAGCAATTGCTGTCCACCTTGATATACCTGTTCGCTACCAGCGGCAACAGCCTGGCTTGCTGCTAGGAGTTGCTGTACAGCCGGGTTAGCAGCTAACTCTGGACTGGCTTCAGCTAATTGGGCAAGACCTTGCGCAACGGCCTTGGCACCTTCACTTACTTTGGCACTGCCTCCGACTGAAGCCTGCAATCCAGCGGTCAGCTTGGCACTGCCTTCCTCGGTTGCTGCCAGTCCAGCATCCAATTTTGCGACTCCTTCCTGAGCAGATTGAATCACAGCCTGTAACTTTTTGCCGCCAGCTTCAGCCTGTGCTGCTCCGTCACCAAGCTTCGTACCTGCTGCCGCCAATTGGGACAAACCCTTGGAAAGGGAGCTGGCTCCTATATGAAGCTCATCAATACCCTGAGCTAAGGTGTTCGTGCCTTCTTTTAACGGGGTAATGCCTGTTTCGAGTTGGTTGGTTCCATCGGCCAGTTTGGACAGGTTCTCTTTCAGCTTGGAGGCACCTTCATCCAGCTTAACCGCACCCTCGTTGATCTGACCTGCGCCGTCTCCGGCATCTGCCAAACCGCTAGAGATTTTCTCTACCTGATCCAGCAGGGTTTCCGTATATGATTCCGTCACTTTCGCAGAGACTTTGGATTTGATCTGTTTGACCGCTGTCCCGCCAATCTGCCCCGCTAGGAAGTTGTATCCTTCATTGGGTTCATAGATCAGCTCTGCTGGTTGTGGATGGTCATCCATCAGAGTGGTTGCTTTCTTGGAAAAATCCTCTGGAATAACAATCGTCATATAATATGTGTTGTCTTCCATGCCTTTCTCGGCTTCTTCTCGGGTCACAAATTGCCAGTTGAAGTCGTCACTTTTTTTCAATTCATCGACCAGATTCTGTCCGACTTCCAGCGATTTGTCATTGTAGGTTGCCCCCTGATCCGTGTTGACCACGGCGACAGGCAATTCATTCATTTTGCCATAAGGGTCCCAGAATGCATTGAGAAACAGACCGCTATACAGTACCGGAATGAACAGCACCACGAGAATCGGAATAAATACTTTGGGTTTCTTGAAGGCGGATTTCAAATCCTGCCCAAATACAGTGAATGATTTCATCATGTTCTCTCCCCATCATTACGCTACTCTGTTGCTATATCTATCTCTAATCGATAAAGGATTAAGCCGCGCATCTTTCTTTATGTAGGGGATAATCCACTTTTGAGAAAGATGCCCACGAAATCCTTGATCTGATCCTTGTGCAGCGAAGGATGCGCTTTATTCCAATCGGAAGTTAAGGTGACATACAGCTTCAACAGGACAAAAGAGACCAGCCTTGGATCGTCCTCGCGAATCTGCTGTAGTTCCATGGCGCGCTGAACTTGACGTTCCAGATATTCGAGAATGGCTGTCTCTACTTTCTGCAAACCTTCCTTCGCCTGAGGCGTGCCAAACTCGTTTACCTCCTGAAACAGCTTGATCAACAGCTCATGTTCCTCTCTATACTCCAGCAAAGCGTCCATGCTCTGGTGTACGTTCTCAAGAAATGGTTTGTCGTCTTGAACAGTTTGTTCCGTAATTCGCTTCATATCAGCAATGATCGAGTGCAGGATCTCTCCAAACAGTTCTTCCTTGTTCTCGAAAAAAGTATAAATCGTGCCCTTGCCTACATTGGCAAGCCGGGCAACCTGCTCCATGGTTGTTGCTTTGTAGCCAAACAGAGCGAATGATTTTTCAGCAGAGTCAATGACCTGCTGCCTTCGATCGATGGTTTTCATGGTATGTACACCTCCTTGTCGTATGATTAAATAAAAGGTATATCTGGACTGACCGAATTACTTAATTGGTCAGTCGGTCGTTTATAACTGTAGCACTCGAACAGGGATGATGGATGTGATCTTTTTCATAATGTACATGGGGGAGTGAGAAGGTTATTCAGGGAATCAGTATGTGACTCAGGCAGGTGCGAATGTGATGCTCACATAAAAACCCTGGGGGATTCGCACCTCAGATTTTGTCGAAAAGTGGGCATTTATTGCCTTTTGGCATAACGTAGACAGGAATAGATTGAATTATGATATGGAAAGTCATAGAATAATAGTGAAAAAACGTGTTTTTAATGGATCAGATCGTTGAGATACGTGTTTTTTCGCTGTCGCACTCTGTATGGAGTGTGATTATTGAGTATTATCCATAAAAGTATACTGATGCATGAGGCCCACGTTTGTATATGGGCCTTTTGGGCTTGCTATTACCTAAAGAAAACACAAGTGAACGAAAAGACAGTCCATTGTTGCTCTCTCACAGGAACGCTAAGATGAAGTTGTTAAAGCGTTTACATTATATGGTGAAGGGAGCTTAACTCGGATGCCAGAAATTACGATCAGGCTGTATGAAGGCAGGACGGATGAGCAAAAGCAGGAGATCGTGGAGGTGTTCACACGCGAGCTATCTCGTATTATCGACCGTGAACCGGATTATATTTCCGTTGAATTCAATGAAATCCCATGGGACGAGAACGTTCCTGATAATTTGAAAGCCATGCAATCACAGAAGCAAGGAGGGGAGAAGACGTGAAGCCGGCGGACATCGGGCCGCCAAGCCGGGGAGCAGCCAGACTGCACTCGTCTGGTCTGGGCACTCGGCTCGGAGATGCGGGACGTTATCTTTGGCGATACCGGATACTATATCTGCTCTCCGTACCGGGCATCCTGTATTTTTTCCTTTTCAAATATGTGCCTCTGTTCGGCTCGATCATTGCTTTTCAGAACTACAACATTTTTAAAGGCATCACCGGAAGTGATTGGGTAGGGTTGGAGCATTTCCAGAAGATGTTCAGCCATTATGACTTTTTGCGAATTCTCAATAACACACTTCTGCTCGGACTGTATGATCTGGTGATTGCATTCCCGGTACCGATCTTACTGGCCATTCTGCTGAATGAAGTACGGATGATTGTGTTTAAGCGTTTGCTGCAAACGATTGTATACATGCCTCACTTTCTGTCCTGGGTTGTCATTAGTGGTATATTCATGGGGATTTTCTCGATGGATGCCGGGGTGGTGAACAAGGCACTTGGACTTCTGGGCATGCAGCCGATCTACTTTCTTGGAGAAGACTCGTACATTCGTTCCATTCTGATCGGTTCGGGGATCTGGCGCGACTCCGGTTACGGAACGATTATTTTCCTGGCTGCCATTGCGGGCATCAATCCCGATCTGTATGAGGCGGCAGAGGTAGATGGAGCCGGACGTTTGAAGCAAATATGGTCAATTACCCTGCCATCCTTACTGCCGACGATTATGATCCTGCTGCTGCTGCACATCGGGAAGTTCCTTGATCTGGGCTTTGAGCGTGTGTTTGTATTCCTGAATCCGCTCAATCTGGAATCGGGTGAAATTCTCGATACGTATATCTACAAAGCCGGCCTTCTCTCACAGCAATACAGCTATACAACGGCCATCGGGTTGTTCAAGTCGGTCGTGGGTTTGATGCTTGTTCTACTCGGTAATTTCTTCAGCAAAAAAACAACCGGCGAAAGCCTGTATTAGGAGGCGAGATTGATGCGCACCCCCAGTGTCCGTTACCGTATATTCCGCATTGGCAATCTCGTTTTTCTTACGCTGCTCTCGTTGACGATGATTCTGCCTTTCATTAATGTGCTGGCTCAATCTCTTAGCAGCTCGGAAGCGATCATGGGCGGAAAGGTCAGCTTCTGGCCTGTCGCTTTTACCTGGATCAATTATGAATATGTATTCGGCGATGCTTCGTTCTGGCGGGCATTTGCAGTATCGGTTGGGGTGACGCTGTTCGGGACGCTGGTCAATCTCGCTGCAACGGCATCGCTGGCGTATCCCGTTTCCCGTCCAGAGTACAAGGGGCGCTCCCTGGTTGTCATGTTTGTCTTGGTGACCGTTGTATTCTCGGCGCCGCTCATTCCGAACTTTATCCTGATGAAGGAACTGCATCTGGTCAACAATCCGCTGGTTCTAATTGTGCCAGGAGCGATTAATGCCTTTAACTTTTTCGTCATGCGCTCGTTCTTCGCACAGCTGCCGGGTGAACTGATCGACGCTGCCCGTATTGATGGCTGTGGGGAATTCGGCATCATCTGGCGTATCGTCATTCCATTGTCCAAACCGGCCATGGCATCACTCGGCATTTTCTATGCCGTGGGCCACTGGAATGCGTATTCCACTGCGCTATATTATCTGAATGATCCGGCCTGGTGGCCGATCCAGGTAACACTCAAGAAGCTGTTTGAAAGTGACGATATTTCCGTCGATCCAGGTTCTGCCGTCTATAGCACCCTTGCACATACATCGCCGGAAGGCATCAAAATGGCAACCATCATCATCGCCACGTTGCCGATTATTATCATTTACCCTTTCCTGCAAAAGCATTTTGTAAAAGGAATCATGGTCGGCTCCGTCAAATCTTAAGTACATGAAGCATACAGATCTGACGGGAACGGGGGAATGGCGATGTTCAGAATCTTGATTACGGACGATGAGCCGATGATTCGGATGGGTCTGGCGAAGATGATCGAGCAAGCGGGACTGTTCGACTGTGAGATACGGCAGGCTGCGCATGGGGAAGAGGCCCTTCGGGTGGTAGAGGCCTTTCGGCCACACATCCTGTTTACGGATATCCGCATGCCAACGATGGATGGTATTGAGCTGTGTCGACGTTTATCCGAGCAAGGAAGTACGATGCGCATTATTGTGGTTTCCGGTTATTCGGACTTTGAATATGCAAGAGCCTGTATGGATTATGGAGTAAAGCGATATCTGCTGAAGCCTGTGGGACGACAGGAGCTGCATGAACTGCTGCTCAAATTGCTGGCAACCGAAGAAGATAAACCTACGGTGTCCCTTGTACCCGTGAGGGAGCTGAATGATTGGGCGAAGCGTCTGGAAGAGGCCATATGGGAGTTACGGCAGTCCGATGTAACGGAGCTGCTCGCAGCATGGTCAGGTCGGTATCCGGCATATTCCTTGATGCCTGAGCAGACAGCGGAGCTTTTTCAGGAATTGCTGGAATTGATTGTGGCCCGCATGAACGCACGTGGCAACGGAACGATGAGTACATCCTGCGAGATAAATGAAAGCGCTTCCTCAAAAGAGTGCTTCGAGGCTTTGGGCAACGAAATCCACACGTTAATGAAGACGATCAAGGAAAAGCGCAGTGGCAAGCGCAAGCATCCAGTGGAAGAAGCAAAAGCCTATCTAGAGAAGCACTTGCGCCGCGAAGTGTCACTGGACGAGATTGCCGCCAAGCTGGGCCTTAACCCGTCCTACTTTAGTCAACTATTTAAGCAGACGACAGGGCAGACCTTTATCCAATACCGGATACGCAGCAAAATGGAACTGGCCAAACGCATGCTGGAACAGCCGGGCAACCGGATTACGGATATATCCTACGAAGTGGGGTATGCGGATCATCCCCATTTTACGAAGACATTTAAGAAAATTACCGGACTGACCCCGTCCGAATATCGTAGCAAGTTGGGCATTGAATGATGAAGCGCAGCCTGTCCATCCGTCTGTTCTTTCATTTTGCCGTCGTGATTACGTTGTCACTGTCCGCCATCGGCCTGTTCACCTATACCTATGCCTCGACTGAAATGAACGACCAGCTTGCGGACAACATCGCCCAAACGATGCGCAATACGGCGTACCAGACCGATCTGTATTTGCAAAATTATGATCGTGCGACCTACTCCATTCTCTCGAACGGAAGTGTGAAGCATTTCCTCGATATGAATTCGGAGGACAGTTATGCCTATTACGAGTACAGCCGTCAGATTAAGACGAACGTGTTCCCGCCTGTTTTTATGTTATACCCACAGATCAAGTTCCTGTATGTTATCGGGGATAACGGGCGTGTTGTGATTGATGACAACCAGAATTCAGCCGGCATACCGGATATCGACGCGCCGCAGCAGTATAAGGAGTTACTGGCTGCAACCCCTGCAAATGGCGAATCGACATTGCTTACCCGCAGTATTCGCAGTGGACAGAGCGCCAATGTGATTACGATCGCTCGCCGGATTAGAGGGGTATCCTCCTATACGCCAAACGGAGTACTGGCGATGGAAGTAAATGTGCTGGAGCTTGACAAAATATGGGGAGAACTCGACCTCGGTCAAGGTGGGTATCAGTATGTGATGGATCAGAACGGAACGGTAATCTACACACCCGGGGACGAAGAGGCGCAGACAGCGATGGCGTCCAGCAGCGTGAACAGGCTAATGCACATGGAGGCAGGATCACTGGAACAGAACACGGATGGCACCAAACGGCTGCTCATATCGGAGCTTTCTGCATATTCGGGCTGGCGCTTTGTCGCTTCCGTGCCGCTGTCTGAGCTGCAAAGACCGATTACAACGATCCGTTCGGCCACCTTATGGGTTGGTGCAGGAACCTTGCTCGCTGCACTTGTCGTGGCCTACCGGATCGGAGCATCTCAAGTGGAACCTATTCGTGTGCTGATGAACGGAATGAGACAGACGGAGAAGGGGATCTGGAACAAGGTGGAGATGAAGGAAAGGCGCGATGAAATTGGTGTGCTGATCCGCAGCTATAATCTGATGGTCAGCCGCCTGTCGGACATGATTGAGAGTGTATACGAGTCGGAGCTGCGCCGCCAGAAGTCGGAAATCGAGCTTCAGCAGGAGGCGCTGGAACGGCATCGTGCGGAATTTCAGGCGCTTCAGTTGCAGATCAATCCGCATTTTCTCTACAACACACTGGAAACGATCAAATGTTATGCCGTCGTACAGGACTTCGAAGAAATTGCACAGATGGTGGAATCGATGGCTCATATGCTCCGGTATTCCATTCAGACCAATCTGGAGGAAATTACGGTTGCCAACGAGCTGAAGCATGTGCTTGCCTACCTTTCCATTATGAAGCATCGCATGGATCGGGAGCTTGAAGTTGAGGTTATCATTGCGCCGGATCTGTTGTTGGAAAAAATGGTTCGACTCACCCTTCAGCCACTGGTGGAAAATGTGTTACAACACGCATTTCCGCGAGGCATGGAGCCCGGTCACTTTATCCGTATCGATGCTCGGCGCCTGGAAGATCGCTTTCTTGTTATCGTCCAGGATAACGGCATGGGCATGAGCGAGGAACGTCTGGAGAAGCTGCGTGACCGTCTGGAATTGAATCGTCTGGCAGGCGAAGAATCCAATAATGTCTACCATCGCGGAGGCATCGGACTCATGAATGTTCATCGCCGGATTCAGCTTGTATTTGGAGAAATGTATGGCTTGATGATTGAGAGTGAGCAAGGCTTGGGAACGACCATTACGATGGCGCTTCCCGCAGATCAGCATAGCAAACGGATTTAATTGAACCTATAACAGGGAGGAAGATCGAACATGAATATTAACTTGCAGAACAAAATTGCGCTGGTTACCGGCTCCAGCGGAGGAATTGGTGCTGCCATTGCTGGGGCATTGGCGCGTTGCGGAGCAAAGGTGGCTGTGAATGGCCTGCATAATATGGATCGGGCGGAGGAGGTCGTGGCCGCCATCCGGGATGCTGGCGGTGAAGCAGCTGCATTTCAGGCAGATGTGACCGATACGAATGCCATAGAATTGATGGTTGGGGAGATTACGCTCCGCTTCGGCGGTCCGATTGATCTGTTGATTAATAATGCAGGGCATCTGGTGGAACGAAGCCCCATTGAAACGATGAGCGAGGAGCTTTACAGCCGGATTATGGATGTCAATCTGAAGAGCGCCGTATTTGTCTCCAAAGCGGTCATTCCTGGTATGAAAGCGGCTGGAGGCGGCCGAATTATCAATCTGACCTCGGTAGCGGCTCATAACGGGGGCGGCCCGGGTGCAGCTATTTACGCAGCCTCCAAGGCAGCTGTCATTGCGTTAACCAAAGGACTTGCCAAAGAACTGGCTCCTGGCGGGATTACGGTTAATGCCCTTTCACCAGGCTTCATCGGGCAAACGGCATTCCATGCTACGTTCACCTCGGCGGAAGGTCGAACTTCTGCGGTAAGCAGCATCCCGCTTGGACGGGAAGGGACTCCCGATGATGTGGCAGGAGCGGCGCTGTACCTGTGTTCCGAGCTGGGTTCTTTTATAACCGGAGAAACGCTAGAAATCAATGGCGGAATGTACATGCGTTGATGCTACACCATTGGGATAAGGAGGGAACGATACGATGGAAGTGAAGCGGAAGCTTGCAGAAAGACCGTTGTACCAACCAATCAGCGGGCCGTTCCATGTGGACTATGCTCCTGATGAACATACCGTTCTGGCAGAAAATCCGCCGAGATTTACCTGGATGGCGGCACAGCAAGAGGATGAGAATGCCTATCTGCTGCAAGTGTCAGCGAGCCCTTCTTTTCAGGAAGAAGAGACGATGACCTTTGCGCCGCTCCCGTATAACTTTTTCACGCCTGATCGGGTGTTTGAACCTGGGGAGTATTATTGGCGATATGCGCTGCTTGTAGACCAACCAGTGCAGCAAGGAGGCGAAGCCGAAGCGCATGTCTCCCAGGGGAAGCATGGGAATGAAGCCGAAGGGCATGCCTTACAAGGGGAGCAAGGGGAAATGTCGGCTTGGAGTGAGGTGCGACGGTTCACTGTGCCAGTGGGATTACCCGAGACACCTCTAGCTTCCCGGGCGCAGCGATACGATTCCACGGACATGTCTCACCCCCGGCTGTGGCTTGGTGAACGTGGGCTGAATGCACTTGCGGATGGTGTTGCGTCCGATTCCGCGTATTGCGGCTGGGATGTGTTTATGGCAAATTCCGTGGAGCCGTGGGCCAACCGCGAGCCGATCTGTGAACCGCTGCCTTACCCGGAGAACAAACGTGTCGCCCCGCTGTGGAGGCAAATGTACATTGACTGTCAGGAAACGTTATATGCGATTCGTCATCTCAGCATCGCGGGGCGGGTGCTTCGTGACGAACGGCTGCTTGGAGCAGCAAAAACCTGGCTGTTGCATGTGGTGGCTTGGGATACCGAGGGAACGACTTCCCGTGATTATAACGATGAGGCGGCTTTTCGGGTCGCCGCAGCGCTCGCTTGGGGCTATGACTGGCTGCATGATGAGTTGAACAGTGAAGAGCAAGAAGTGGTAAGGCGCAGTTTGCTGCGGCGGACAGAACAGGTAGCCCAGCATGTGATGGTCCGCTCGAAGATCCATCATGTGCCTTATGACAGCCATGCCGTGCGTTCATTATCCTCCGTGCTTGTGCCCTGCTGTATGGCCTTGTTGCATGAGGAGCAGCAAGCTGCAGAGTGGCTGGATTATGCGATCGATTATTATGCCTGTCTGTACTCCCCTTGGGGAGGAAGTGATGGAGGTTGGGCTGAAGGTCCAATGTACTGGACAACAGGTATGGCCTATGTGACCGAAGCGATGAATTTGTTGCGAAACTATGCGGGCATCGACTTCTTCCGTCGGCCATTCTTCCAGCGTACCGGGGATTTTCCACTCTACGTGTACCCGCCCGATGCTCGTCGCGCCAGCTTCGGAGATCAGTCTACGCTGGGTGACCCGGTAAATTTGAAAACAGGCTATCTTGTCCGCCAACTGGCAGGTGTTACAGGCAACCGCTGGTACCAGTGGTACTTTGAGCGTGTGCGCCAATCCGATCCGGGGACAGAGGGAGCTTTTTATAACTACGGTTGGTGGGACTTTAACTTTGACGACTTGGTATACCGCCACGATTATCCGCAGGTGGAGGAAGAGTCGCCTGTGGACATCGAGCCGGTCAAGTGGTTCCGTGATGTGGGGTGGGTAGCCATGCATCACCGGATGGACGATCCGGATGAGCATATGATGCTTCTTCTCAAATCGAGCCGTTATGGCTCCATCAGCCATAGTCATGCGGATCAGAACAGCTTTACCCTGCACGCATTCGGTGAGCCGCTTGCGGCGGATACAGGCTATTATATCGCGCACGGCAGCTCCTTTCACCGGGAATGGCGCAGGCAGACACGTTCCAAGAACAACCTGCTGATTGGTGGAACAGGTCAGTATGCCGAGAACAACAAAGTGCTGAACATGGCCGCAACTGGGCAGATCGAGGAGGCCTATTGGCGGGATGGCGATGGTTATGTGCGCGCGGTAGCGACCGATGCCTATGCCAGCACCGTACCCCATGTGAAGCGTGTTGTACGTGAGATTCATTTTCTGCAATCATCCTATTTCGTCATTGTGGACCACATTGACCTGGAGAAGCCGGACAGCGTTCAATGGCTGTTCCATGCACTGCACCCGCTACAGCTGAAAGGGCAGAGCTTCCGTCTGAACGGGAATAAGGCGGGGCTTGAGGGCACGTTTGTATATGCTTCCTCCGGTGAGCTGGCGCTCAGTCAGACGGATCAATTTGCAGAGGTGGACCCGGCAGAGTACGAAGGGCTGGAAAGACATTATCATCTCAGCGCAGAAACGCGGCCTGCCACAAGCCACAGGATTGTGACGCTGCTTGTGCCGTACAAGATCGAGGAGCCGAAGTATGTCCCCTATTTCATTGATGACCAGGATCACGGCATCCATCTCTATTTTACCGACAACGGTGTAACGAAGAAGATCGAGGTATCCAAGACGTACTAGTTAAGATGAACTGAATATTTACACAAGAACGAAGAGTGCAGAACCCATCTGAAGAAGCGAAGCGTTCGCTAAAAGCTTTCTGTAAGAAAGCTACATCGGAAGCATACGCTTATCCCCGGATTTTCCCCTCTGAAAAGGGAATCAAAAAAATCTGGGGATAACAGCGATCGGAAGAGGGTACTGCAATCGCAGTGGCTGAGTGTAAAGTTTGTACGTTCAATTTATATAGTGCTATATGACTGGATGCTGTTGAACGCTGAGTGCTGACCTAAAGAAAACGCAATCTCATCTAAAACATCCCCATTGTTGCAGGCGGTGGGGATGTTTTAACATCTATTTGAAAGCGCTTCACCGACGAGTGGTACCTAAATCTAAATCAGGATGAAAAGAGGGGTAGCATGAAAAAGTGGATGGTCTCAGGCATGGCTCTATTGCTGGCGGCAGCTGTCATGACGGGGTGCAACAAAGACAGCGGAGCGGCATCCGGTGAGGGCGGGGGAGATGGCAAAACAAAATTCTCCATTTCACTCCGTACGCTGGCGTATACGTATGTGGAGAAGTCACCCGACATTAACAAGGATCAATGGGTGAAGAAACTGGAGGATCTGACCCATACCGATCTGAAAATTGTCCTGGTGCCGCACAAGGAATATGAACAGAAAATGGTCCAGATGTTTGCCACCAATGATATTCCTGACGTGGTGCAGGGCGACGGCGGCGTTAACGGCAAAGAGATGGCCGGCTCGGTCGAAGCCGGGGTATTTCAGCCCCTGGATGAACTGTTACAGCAGTACGGGCAAGATTTGCTGAAAGCCGTGCCGAAGGAAGCCTGGGACCAGGTAACTCATGACGGCCATATTTATGCCATCCCTGAATATTTATCCAATCCATCCCGCCGGGCAACCTGGATTCGCAAAGATCTACTGGATCAAACGGGACTGCCGGTACCCACTACAGTTGAGGAAACGATGGACGTTTTGCGCGCCTTTAAGAAGCTCGGCGTGGAGAATCCGTATATGGGACGTGAGGATTTCAAATATGCAGATACCTTTTTCGGTGCCTATGACGTACAGCAATTCCTGTCCATGATGGAGCAGCAAGGTGATCAGGTTGTACCGAAATTTATGGATAACGAGAATATGCAGAAGGCCCTTACTGTCTATAAGACGATGTACGAGGAAGGGCTGATCAACAAAGAGTTCGCGACCATCAATTCGACCGTATTCAAGAATACAATTCTCTCGGGCAAGGCGGGCATGTGGTCCATGAATGCCAACGAACTGATCCAATGGGAGAAGCAGATTAAAGCGTCAGTTCCCGATGCCAAAATCGAGATCATCCCTTCCCCAGTCGGCCCGGACGGAAAGGGCGGTTATTATTTGTACGGTCCGGTGACACGTGCCTACTTTATTAATAAGGATGCGGCTGATCCGGCTTCCATTATCCGTTTCTTTAACTGGATGGTGTCTGACGAAGCCGAGAAGTTTTTCACATATGGCACAGAAGGAGAGACCTACACAGAGGATAATGGCGTGATTTCATACAAAGCTCCAACAGACTCCGCTGGCGTGGACGAAGAGCGTTACCGTCAGTCGTTCTTATGGTTCGTACAGGACACGACGTACAATAAAGGCTCGTTATCGCTGACAGAAGAAGGCAGAAAGCTGATGAATATTTACGATACCATCTTAGCCAAAGAAGGTCGGGATGGCATCAACTTTGATCCGCGTTTGGAAGCTTTTGTACAGAATCCCGAGATTGCTCCCAATTCGGATACACCTCCTCAGGTATTGCTCACACACATGATCAAGATGGTTTATGGGAAGGAGCCAATTTCCGATTGGCCGAAAGTGGTAGAGGAATGGAAATCCAAGGGGGGCGATCAGGCAATCAAAGAAGCCACCGAGAAATTCAATAAGGGTGAAGGCGTGTCCGCACCGCGTCGCTAATGATCTAAGTTGAACTATACAATTTACACGATAACAGCGATCGGAAGGTTGTTCTGTCATCGGAGTGGCAAGTCAGCTGAATACGGAGGGGATACAGGTGAATGACGTGTTCAAAACGTGGAAGAAGCGGGTTGTACTTGTTGCCATGTCTATCATACTCATTAGCGGTATTACCGTTCCCGTGCATGAAGTTCGGGCGCTGGAAGGCGCTGATCCTCATTCTATTTTAAATGCTACGCAGGAAGAAAATATCCCAGATCCGGAGGGCCCAGAGCTGGAGATTTACGCGGAAAACTTTGATGATCCGGACAATTTTGGCTCTACAGGCGGAATTGCACTGAGAACTCCCTGGCTGCAGGAAGGAGTAGGTGGAAGCAAGGCCAAAACGTCGTCTGCCACAACTGCCCCCTCGCTGCCCAACATGATCAAGATTGACGGGACCGATGCACTTGCGCTGCCACTTGATCTGACTGGATACGGAAATATTCGGCTGAGCTACTACACACGCGCCTCGTCCTATATCAGCGGAAGCATGATTATCGAATGGTCGAAGGACGGGGGCAGTTCCTGGGCAACGCTGGAGACATTTGAACTTCCCCCAGGCACTCCAGACATGAAGAATAAGGAAGGGAATACGCTAAAAAGCTGGACGCTGGGTTCGGAAGCGAACAATAACAGCACGGTGAAAATTCGTTTTCGAACAGGAGATGCCATGCAGGCCAACATGTATATCGACAATGTTGCCATTTACGGTCAGGCTATTCCCGGTATAACGCCTGCCCCATCGCCAGTTCCGCCTGGAGAGGAGAATACGGAGTTTACGCCACCACAAGGAGTGACTTTATACGAGGATGTGGAGATTGGCACGGCTGGTGGGCGAGCAATCTATACATCCATTGCTGTTCCCGAGACAGCGGCAGCTGAACCGATGCCGGTCATGGTCTATATCCATGGAGGTGGATGGAATCACGGGGACCGAAAGCAGGCATTGAACTCCATTTGCAATTATGTACTCAAACGCGGTTACATCGGTGTATCTCTGGACTACCGGCTGACGCCTGAGGCGCCTTTCCCTGCCCAGATTCAAGATGTAAAGCTTGCTATCCGATATTTGCGGGCCCATGCGGCGCAGTACAACCTGGACCCGAGTCGTATAGGCGTCTGGGGATCATCTGCGGGCGGCCATCTGGCTGCATTGCTCGGTACAACAGGGGACATTGTGGCTGGTGACACTGTAATACTCGATACAGGGGTGACGTTAGATGTACCTGATCTTGAAGGTTCTGGCGGATGGCCTGAGTATTCCGACAAAGTGCAGGCCGTTGCCGACTGGTACGGACCCGCTGATTTTACGACGACATTTGCCAATAACTACAGCTCGGTCACAGCTCTGCTTGGCGGACATCGTGCATTCGATGTACCGGAGCAGGCCAGACTTGCGATGCCGGGCACGTATGCTTCACCGGATGACCCACCGTTCTGGATTCGGCACGGTGATGCTGATGCCACCATTCCCTATACCGACAGTGTTACTTTCGCGGGACAGCTTCAATCTGTGGGTGTCCCGATTGTGGATATGAAAGTCGTACCTGGTCAGGGCCATGGATTTACAGGAACGGCTTCCGTGGTTGCCAATGCGGAGGCGTGGGCCTTTCTTGATGAACATGTGAAGAACCGGATCGTTACGGAGCGCATTATGTTCAAAAGCAATCCCGAAGACACTTCGCCTGGAAATGAACAAGAGGAAGAAGAAAAACCGTTGATGGAGAAGATCATCGCGAGCAAGCTGCCAAGCGACGATGCGGCGATTGACAGCAGCAAGCCTGACCTGAATTTCAATCAGGCCACGGGCTCCAGCACCGGATTACTAAGCATCTCTTCCACTTCGTCGACCAAGAAATATGTGTATTTCAAATTTGACATGTCCGGAAATGAGCCCGAAGGAGATCGGTATCGACTACGGATTGCCGCCAAGAAAGGCACATCAAATATCGATACAGAGTTGTCTCTATACGGTTTGAATTCAACAGACTGGAGTGAATCATCGTTAACCTGGTCGAATGCCCCGGTCCAAAGTCTCAGCGAAGGTTCGCTGCTTGGCACATTCCAGGTCACGGCAGATCGTAATGGAAGTCCGGCCGTCTATGAAGTGGATGTAACCGATTATGTGAAGAGTCGTCCAGATGCGGGGCAGGTTGCATTTTTGCTTGGGGATGCGGGATCAACAGGTGTTTCTGTGAACGTATACACCAAGGAAGCCAACGGAACGAGCAATCCGCGTCCTCAGTTATCGGTCATTGCTTTAATCGAAGAAGGCAGTGACACGCAGTCACCTGAATGGGAGCAGGGAGCTATACTTGAGATTCGCAACTGGGGAACGGATTTTGCGGAACTGAGATGGCCTGCGGCCAGCGATGATACGGCTGTATCTGCCTACCGGATTTATCGGGATGGCGTTTTGCTGGCTGAACAAGGTAAGCAGTCATTTCGTGACAGCAGACTTGCAGCCGGAACATCGTACACGTTTCAAGTGAGGGCGATTGATGAAGCCGGCAACGTCAGCAGTGCTCTATCAACCGATATGACCACCCTTGCGGTTCCGGTATCGTCCCTGCCTGTTGCTTCCGTCTCAGCAAGCGGTAGCGACGGCAACCTGGCGACCAATACCATCGACAATAACAGTTATACCCGCTGGTCTGTTGCCGGAGAGGGGCAATGGATCACGTTTGATCTGGGGCAGGCACAGCAAGTAGGCTATGTTGGGATTGGTTTTTACAAAGGGGATGTCCGAAAGACATTTTTTGAGATCGAATCGTCTGTTGACAGTGAGCACTGGACCCAGATATTTAACGGGGAAAGCAGTGGGGATACAACCGAAATGCAGGCATTTGATATCCCGGACACTTCTGCACGTTATGTACGGATCACCGGGCATGGCAATTCGGATGCAAGTATTTATACAAGTCTGACCGATGTGCATCTGTATGCTCCTATTGCAGGGGGAGGGACGCCTGTCGCCCTGATTCCATACATTGAGCCTCAGCCACCTGAGGGAACAGAGCCCTTTATCGCTCCAGGTCTGACGGAGACAGATGGAACACCACATGCAGTCCATCCTCCTCATACTGTAACCGGACGTACGATTGATGTACGGGATTACGGAGCAGATCTGGCTGATCATACGAGCGATGACCGACCCGCAATACAGGCCGCTATTGATGAGGCGAACGTTGGTGATGAAGTGTTTTTGCCTGATGGAGTGTACAATTTGTTGTCCGGACCGGATGGATCTACCAACCTGATGCTCAAATCCGGGGTGAACCTGAGAGGAGAGAGCAGTGGAGGAACCGTGCTCAAGACATCGTTGGATCAGGTGACGGGCAGCGCCGTCCTGAAAGCATCGGCTCAGCACAGCATTCTCGTATCCAATATGACCCTATCTTCATCCTGGTCTGGCAGCTACACGACCGATCACCAATCCAATAATCCCTCCGCAGGGGGGCCGGATAGCATGATCCACATCGCTAACTATGGTGAGGAACCATCGTATGACATTACGATCGACGGTGTAATTGTGGAGAAATTTAAACGAATGGCGATCCGTATCGAACACAGCCGCGATGTCGTTGTGAAGCATGCAACATTCCGCAATGCAACAGATTTGGGCCCTGGAGGCTCAGGCTACGGAATTTCCATTCAGGGAACGGCCAAGTCCGATCGGCTCGGCTTTGACAATGATGCGATATGGAATGTGGTGGAGGATAGTACGTTTGAGGGCCCTTATCTCAGACATGGAGCGTTGATCCAGTTTGTCGCCCATAACAACGTGCTGCGTGGCAATACATTTAACGGAACGAAGCTGGATGCCATTGATCTTCATGGTGAACTGGAGTATTTGAATGAAATTTCGGGCAATTTGATTACGGATGTGCTGACAGGCGCTGGGATTGGACTTGGCAATACAGGGGGTTCAGCACCCAGTAACCACAGCAAGTCGGGCAACGGAAACTATATTCATGACAACACGATCACGAACAGCCAAGTTGGCATCTCGGTAACCATGGGCACCCCCGATACTCTAATCGAGGATAATCTCATCGAGAATACAACCACGATTGCCGATGCGGCAGGAATTAAAGTGCTGAATGGACCGGGGACGGTGATTCGAGGCAATGCGATCCGCAACAATACCGCCAGCGGATACTGGGGCGTGCGGCTTGAGCGCGACAAAGGCGATGCCGGAGCCGGCAATGTCGGCGAAGGAAACCCCGAGAATGTGTTAATTGAAAATAACCGAATCGAAGGTAACACGAATGGAATCGGACTCTTTGCTGGAGTCGGCATTTTGATGAAGGCCAACATTCTAAACAATGTGAATGAGGATTATTACAAAGCAGCAGGTGTTACCGTTACCGAGCTATAAAGGATCAGAGCAAGTAGCCTGGCAGGCGTCTATATAAGTTGAAGCTCAATTTTACACTTAAACGGAGAGTGCAGAACCAATTTGAAGAAGCGAAGCGTTCGCCTTTATCACCGGATTTTTTCCCTTGGACAAAGGGAATGATGAAAATCTGGGGATAAGAGCGATCGGAAAATGGTACTGCAATCGAAGTGATCAGGTGTAACATTTATAGTTCAGCTTATGTGGCCTGATAGGCTACTTTTTGTTCTGATTATTTATTTAAGATTCATTAAAGGTTTGTCCTCTACCATGGTTTCATAAGCCTATGTTGCTTAACAGAAACCAAGAAGGAGGATTCATCTTTTGAATAGTTTACTACGTAAAGTTGCAGTAACGGCCTTGTCCGTGACGATGGTAACATCATCTTCTTTAGTTTTGGTGGGAAGCCCGAATGCTGCGTTTGCCGCAGAGGATACAAGCACGAGTAAAGGCATCACGCAAGCCTATGAATCGTTGTTCCAAACGGACAACGTCATTGATGTGAATGTTACGATTGATGATGCAGACTGGAAGAGCATGCTCGAAAGCCCGCTGGATAAGGATTATAAGAAGGTAAGTGTGGAAGTGGACGGCAACAAGCTGGATAACGTTGGTTTCTCCACCAAGGGTAATCTGACGTTGAAATCCGTAGCCTCCATGCAAGATTCCGATCGTTACAGCTTCAGACTGAAGTTCGATAAATACGACAAAACACAAACCCTGCTCGGTCTGGATAAAATGGTCCTGAACAACAACTTTTCCGATCCATCGTACATGCGTGAAGTTCTTCATTATGAAGCGCTGCGCAGTATTGGCATGGATGTACCGATGACAAACTACGTTAATCTGTATATCAACGGCGAACTGATTGGTTTCTATACCGGGGTCGAAGCAGTAGATGACAGCTACCTGGAACGCAATTACGGTGAAGATTATGAGGACGGTGTCCTCTACGATACAGATGAGAAGAGTTACCTGCAATATTCAGAAGGCAGTGACTACAGCACCATCACGGAAGACTTGGGTACGGACGAGAACAAAACCAAGCTCAAAAATTTCATCAAAACACTGAACGACATGCCTGAAGGTGAAAAAGGCGATATCGAGAGTGTGCTGGACGTGGATTCGGCACTGAAATACATCGCGGGCAACATGGTCTTTGGTAACTATGACAGCTATAGCGGCGACAAAGGGCATAACTACATGCTTTACGGCGATGCGGATGGCAAGTTCACCGTTGTACCTTGGGACTTTAACATGTCCTTTAATGGATACTCCGGTGGAGGCGGACGTGGTACAACAACTGGATCAACCACGACGAACACCAACGCAACAAACGTATCCGTGGATGAGCCAGTACTGGGCATTAGCATGGAAAATGTACCGATGATCAACAACCTGCTAGCCGTGCCTGAGTATAAGGAAAAATACTTGAGCTACGTCAATGAGTTGACGGATTATCTGGAAGGCATCCAGGACCGTATCACAGATCTGGCTGATATCATTCGTCCATATGTTGAAGCAGATCCAACGAAGTTCTACACAACAGAGCAGTTTGAATCCAACATCGCATATTCTGCCAACGCTGATGCAGCAGGCGGTATGGGTGGTACACCACCAGAAGGATTCGAAGGCATGACACCGCCAGAGGGCATGGAAGGTATGACTCCTCCGGAAGGTTTTGAGGGCATGACACCTCCCGATGGTACAACACCGCCGGATGGCACAACGGGAACAGGAACAACAGACAGCACAGGCAATACCCAGACACGTCCTGGCTTCAACTTTGGCGGAGGCGGGGGCATGGGCTCCATGGCATCGGGATCGCTGACGACGTTTGCCCTGAACCGACTTGCCAATCTGCAAGAGCAGCTTGGACGTGAAGTAACGCCTTTGCCTGAGACTTCGGAAGATACAGGCACGGATAACGGAACAGGAACAACAGACAAAGCGATTACGGTAACTCTGGATGGCAAAGCGATTACGTTCCCCGATCAAGCCCCATTAGAGCAAAGCGGACGAGTTATGGTGCCGGTGAACGCCATCCTTGAAGCTTTGGGTGCAGAAGTAACGTGGGACAAAACAGCGAAAACGGTAACAGCCGTTCTGAATGACCAGACGCTTGTGCTACAGATCGGAAGCAGCACGGCAACAGTGAATGGTGAAACGTTCGAAATTGATGCACCAGCCATTATCAAGAACAGTCGCACCCTTGTGCCGGTGCGCTTCATCTCTGAAGGACTGGGACTGACCGTGGATTGGAATCAAACGGCAGCACAAGTCACACTTACATCCAAATAAGAATTTCTCCGGTAGAGTAACGTTGTTCTATGGAGAACGAGAAAAGGGATTCGATGATCAGATCGAATCCCTTTCTGGTACAATGAGGGAAAAGGAGGGAAAAGGAGGGAACACATATGGCTCCCGATAAAACAAAACTTTTCCCTAATGATAATATTCGTACCGTTTGTTACATTCAGAATTTGCCGCCGCGCTCTAATGTGCTGATCGGTGATTATACGTATTATAGTGACAACAGTCGTCCACCCGAGCAATTTTATGACCGCATTCAGCATCATTATGATTTCCTGGGTGATCGTCTGGTGATCGGTAAATTCTGTGCAATTGCCGAAGGTGTGACATTCATTATGAATGGTGCCAATCATCGGATGGAGGGCATGACGACCTATCCCTTCAATATTTTTGGTGGGGGTTGGGAGAGAGTGACCCCTACGCTGGATCAGCTGCCTTTTAAGGGAGACACTGTTTTGGGGAATGACGTCTGGATTGGGCAAAATGTAACCATCATGCCGGGTGTCACGATTGGAGACGGTGCCATCATCGCTTCCAATGCGACAGTCACCAAGGATATCGAGCCTTACACCATTGTGGGTGGCAATCCGGCCAAGCCGATCAAAAAGCGCTTTGACGACGAGATCATTGCTTTGCTGCTGGAACTGAAATGGTGGGATCAAGATGAGGCGTGGTTGGACACACATTTGGAACGACTGGTCTCTACATATGATCGGCAGACATTGCGTGAGCTTTTGAAGAGCAAGTAGATTGGTGTATGAGAATTAATGTGCAAAAAACGAGGCTATGGCTGGTTCCTTGCGGAGCCGGCTTTTTGCTTTTGGCTGAACTTGAGGATGGAAATACAACTCAGTACGACTTCACCCTAAGCGGGGAAATGCAGCACTGCGGGGTATCTGCCTGTTTATCGATAGGGTACTAGCACAAGCTTCCGGGTTCCATATAATACATAAGTGCTGTTTATTTATCTGGTAGAACAGGAGTTGGGTAAACATGGGTATTGTAAATTCAAATATAGAGTACCCAAGGGTAATCCTGAATTCGGTACCTAAAAGCGGTACACATCTGATGAAGCAGATTATCGAAGGTATTCCAGGAATGTTATCGTACCCCAATAAATTTTATGAAGGGCATTCCACAGATCGTGATCTTCATTACAGAGAGCTGCAGCTCGTCCCCAAGGGGCTTCTCGTTACTGGCCATGTGTATTATTCTACGCTTTGGTCGGATATGCTGAGGGAAATGCAATTCAAGCATATCTTTCTCAATCGGGATCTGAGAGATATTGTTGTTTCTTATACGTACTTTATTACGGACAATTTCCCTTCTCATCCGCTTCACGCTTATATGCTTTCCCTCCCAAGCAGAAAGGAGCAATATCTGGCTCTTATCCAAGGAGTATTCAATCTTCAATATCCGAGTATTGCCACATGGTACAGTCAATTCATTGGATGGACTCGGGAAGAGAACAGCTTGCAGGTACATTTTGAACAGTTGGTAGGCAGTCACCGATCACGCCGTCAGACAATGGAGCGTATACTTCTTTTTCTGTGGGATAAAAATCACCTTCCCCTACCTAAAAACAAGATCCTGGAAGCGATGGAACGCAATATTAATCCTCAAGGCTCCTATACTTTCCGCAGGGGGAGAATAGGGGATTGGCGGTTCGAGTTCGACGAAGAGGTAAAAACCTGTTTTAAAGAGGTCGCGGGTCACCTCTTGCTCGTGACAGGTTATGAAGCAGATTACAACTGGTAGACTTACAGCTCAACAAAAGGTGGTGTTGTATATTGCAAACAGGTGTAACGTTATGGTTCACCGGTTTGTCCGGCTCTGGCAAAACGACACTCAGCCGCTGTGTGGAGCAACAACTCAAACGAATGGGTGTTGCAACAGAAACGCTGGATGGCGATATTCTCAGGGATCAGATATTCAGAGGATTAGGCTTTTCCAAAGAAGATCGATCCTTAAACATAAGAACTGCAGCCTATCTGGCCCAACTTCTGACCAGGCACGGTGTAATTGTTTTGGCATCCTTCATCTCACCTTATCGTGACATGAGGGACCAATGTCGGCAAAGGATCGGACCCTTTCTGGAGGTCTACGTCAAATGCTCGTGGGAGGAGTGTGCAAGAAGAGATACAAAGGGCTTGTATCGCAAAGCGCTTTCCGGAGAAATCAAGCACTTCACCGGTTTGACTGATCCTTACGAAGAACCGCTGCATCCCGAACTTATTGTAGATACGGAGAATACAAGCGAAGAACAATGCACAGAACAGATTATCGCCTATTTAACTAAGCATGGGTATATTGGAAGGGCAGATTCACACGCCTAGATTGAACTCGAGAGAAGAAAACAACCTTAAAGCTAAACTCCAAAACAGCTGCACTGTCCATTGAGGACAGCGCAGCTGTTTTGTTCTGCCGGAGGAGAGGACAACGTATCCCAAGCTAAACCCCTGGATGGAAAAGATGAATTGAGCCAATCCATCTGCAGGTGGACTTAACTCCCGCTGAATTCGGCTACACTGAATGTAGATCAGAGAACACGTGGAGAAGGTGAGGAAACAAACATGATGAATCTTGTGATTATAGCCGTCATTGTTCTATTGTTATCTTTAAGGGAGAAGGAAGTGAAGACATCCCGTTTATGGATCTTTCCAGCAATCATTGCGTATTGGGTGCTTTCAAGCGTAATAAATACACCGTTAACAGTAGGCAATATCCTGTTATATATTGTTTTTCTCCTCATCGGTTGCGGGATTGGTGCGTGGCGGGTACATCTGGAGCAGCTTCGAATCCATCCAACTACAGGTAAAATGATGTCCAAGGGATCGCTGGCCAGCAGCTTGCTTCTGATCGCGGTTATGGTGCTGAGACAGCTCGCCAGCCAATGGGATGTGCATCATACGGTGGTTTCACTGAGCAGTGCGTTGTTGTTTCTGCCTCTGGGAAGCATCGTTGCCCGGCGCTATTTTCTGTATGCCAAAATCCAGCGTTTTCAAGGCAGAGGTGTATAATCGTTTCAAACTTTAGGATTAGAAAGGAAAGCTATGCAGAACGACTCGAAATGGATGCAGATTCAAAAGGTGGTACTGGATCATTTAGCAGATATTATTTTAACGGTGCTGCTGCTTTACAGTCTGATCGAGCCCTTCAAAGAATTGGCGTGGACCGAGTTGGGCGCAGGACTGATCGTTAGGCTGCCCTACCTTATGTTGGTTTGGGTTCCACAGTCACTTCGAAATGAACGGATGCGGACGTTAGGGATATTGGGGATTTGGATGGTGACGCTGCTCTATGCCCAGTTCTTCCAAGCCGAGGATCGCATATTTGAATTAACCTTTTATCTCATCGGATATACTGCGTTGAAGCTGCCCATCCATCGTTCTTCGTTGCTCGGCATCATTATTCTTATGGGGAATGCGATCCTGCTCTATATGGATGATTACGAACCCAATCAGATTCTGGTGTATTCGATGGCTCACGCTGTAACCTATATTCTATGCTGGGCTGCGAGAATCAGGCGGGAAAGCAGACAGGACAGCAAACGACATTATGAGGAATTGCAGAAGATGCACGCTGAACTGACACATGCCCATCAGGAGCTTCAGGATACACATCAGGAGCTGGAGCAGGCTACCGTGCGATTGCTGCAGTATGCCGTACTTGAAGAACGAAGCCGGATCTCGATGGATTTGCACGACAGTGTTGGCAACCGGTTGACCTCCATTATTGTTCAGCTTCAGGCACTACCTTATATGATGAAGATGGACGCAGCAGAAGCGGACAAAGCGATGGGTACGGTGCTTGAAGTAGTCCGACAATGTCTCCAGGAGGTTCGGACCGTTGCTCATCAGATGGGCAGCAATGAAGCAGGCCTCGGGCTGGTCGCCTTGACGAGTCTGGTGAATGAGATACGGGAGATGGCAGGTTTTACGATCAAACTCACTCCCCAAGAGCAGACGAGTCATTGGACGCCAGAAACGTCCGAATTATTGTATCGTGTACTTCAGGAAGCGTTAACGAATATCATTCGTCATGCCCAGGCTTCGCAAGTGAAGGTGGACATCCTGGAGAAGGAGCATCAGCTGCATATGATTGTGGAGGACAACGGAATGTATCGCAAAGAGAATCCGATCTCTCCCGGTTTCGGACTGTCGAGTATGAGAGCAAGATGTGAAAGGGCAGGCGGTTCCTTATCCATTGATGCAGTCGATCCACATGGAATGAGGTTAACCCTTACCATTCCTCAAGATGTGAAGGAGATTATGGGAGGTGATGAACAATAATGGAGCAAGACATACAGGACATACATGTACTCCTCGTGGATGACCAGCATCTGGTCCGGCATGGTTTACGTTTTATTATTAATGCACAGCAGGATATGGAAGTGGTAGGCGAAGCGAGCGGGGGACATGAAGCAGTCCTTCTGGCAGCAGAGGTTCGTCCACATGTCGTATTGATGGATGTGCAGATGGAAGCAGGAGACGGACTGGAAGCGACAGCGGAGCTAATGAAGATACTGCCTGACTGCAAAGTGGTCATCCTGACCACATTCGATCATGAGGATTATGTGTACAAAGGAATACGTGCCGGAGCTGTTGGTTATCTGCTCAAGGATGCGGCGCCGGACGAACTCGTTGATGCGGTTCGTGCTGCATACCGGGGGGAGGCGATCTACCGCACGGCGGTGGCAGCCAAGGTGATCGGTCTTGCCATTCGTTCAACTCCGAGTCATTCGGATTCAGTGAAGGAGACGGTAGCAAACGAACCATTGCCGGAACCGTTTACCGGACGGGAATTGGAGGTTTTGCAGCAGATGGCATATGGATTACGGAATGAGGAGATTGCCCGCAAGCTTTTTATCGGAGAGAGTACGGTCAAGACTCATGTACATCGCATTTTGCAAAAGATTCAGGTGGAAGACCGCACACAGGCGGTCGTCTTTGCCATTCGTAATGGATTCGTCAAGTAAGCTGTCCTTGATCTTCTGTGAAGGAATAATCATAATTCAGCAAATAACCAGCTGCCCCATGCGGAGCTGGTTATTTTGTATGACCACATAAACAATGTCTCAAAATTGAGAAAAGAGATGGAATGTTTGGTGTGAGATAAGTCATAGAATAACGTTAAGTAAGCGCTTCCAATAACATCAATATGAATTCACGGAGGGGTTCAGAATGCGATTTAAAAGAGCTGTCACACCGCTCGTCGCTCTGTTCATGTCGGTCACATTGTTAGCCGGATGCCAAAGTGTTCAGCCACCATCAGTAAGTGAACCACAAGGGACGGTGGATACACCGACCACGACAACCCAGAACGAACCTGCACCACAGACCAACAAGGAAACACCACGTAATGAGACCTTGTATATCAACGGGCTGCAATGGGGGCCACCAACCAACTTCAATCTGTTGAGCGGAAATCCCGCATTTCCAGTGAATTACGGCAACTCCAGGGAACTGGTGTACGAAACACTGTTTATGGTGAACCAGCTGGACGGTGGTCTTGAACCTCTATTGGGCAAGTCGTATGAATGGACGGATGAAACCACGCTGCGTATCGAGCTGAATGCGGATGCCAAGTGGAGCGACGGAACAGCTTTTACAGCAGATGATGTTGTATACACCTATGAACTGGGCAAAAAATACGATATCAACTGGAGCAGCTTCTGGACCTACATCCGTGAAGTGAAAGCAGATGGAGCACAGGCCGTGGAAATTAAGCTGAACCCTGATAACCCCAACAAGCTGACCGTACTGGACAGCATTGAACTGATCCCGATGCTGCCGAAGCATATCTGGGAAGAGATCGAGAAGAAGAACAATAATGATCTGACCGCGATTCGTAAAGAGGTTAATGACAATCCAGTGGGAACCGGAGCCTATAAGCTTCATTTTTACAACGACCAGAAAATTACGATTGTCCGTGACGATAACTACTGGGGGCAGAAATTGTTCGGCAAATTGCCCGCACCGAAGTACATCACTCACGTGATCTACAAGGATAATGCCGCAGGTGATCTGGCGTTCAAGAGTGGGCAAGTGGACGTCTCCCAGCAGTTTATCCCTCAAGTGTGGAAGATGTGGGAAGGCGGGGCTGCTGTCAAAACGTATCTGAAGGATGCGCCGTATTATCTGCCCGGTTCCATGCCAAGCATTTTCTTCAATCTGTCCAAAGCCGGACTCGATAATGCTGACGTTCGCCGTGCGATAGCCATGAGCATCAACTATGACAAAATCTCGGAGCTGGCCATGAGCGGATATTCCGCGCCAATGCAGCCTTCCCTGACCTTGAACTCGGACGCTGAGTCCAAATATATTGACCAAGATGCCATCAAGTCGTTGCAATGGACGATGGATATTGAAGGAGCCAACGCTCTGCTCGACAAGATTGGAGCAACCAAAGGTAAAGACGGCATCCGTGTTCTTAACGGCAAACGCCTTGGACCTTTCGAGGTTGAATGTCCTTACGGCTGGTCTGACTGGAACGCTGCCCTGGAGATCGTAGCGCAGAGCGCCAAGGCCATAGGGATTGAGATTCGCACCAAATTCCCGGAATCCCCGGTATGGACCAATGATCTGCAAACCGGCAAATTCGATATTATCATGAATACGCCTGCAGGCGGGGTCAGCCCAAGCCAGCCGTGGAACCGTGCGATGACGATCATGTACTCCAAAGGGGTTGCCCCAATGGGTGAGATGGCTTTCTGGAACTGGGGACGGTACCAGAATGACCGTGCAGACGCCATTATTGAAGAGATTCCATCCGTGTCTGACGAGGCGAAGCTGAAGTCACTGTACACTGAACTGAATACCATCTGGCTGAAAGATATCCCTTCTATTCCGCTAATGTACAGACCATGGGTGTTTGACACCGTGAACGAATCGGTCTGGAAAGGTTTCCCGACAGAAGGAGATGGCACCAACATTCCGCCGCAAATCTCGATGGACGGCGCAGGTATTAAGGCATTGTATCAGATCCACAATTAAGGAACTCATATTGAATCAGGACACGATGAAGTGACACGCCACTTCAGACATAAGGCCCTTATCCGCTAAACTCGGGGGTGCTAAATCCTATGAATGCCTATTCCAGATATGTCGCCAAAAAAGTATTCTGGTACGGCCTGACCCTGGTCATTGCCATCGGACTGAATTTTATTTTGCCTAGACTGATTGAAGGTAACCCGGTGAGCATGATCGCTTCCAAAATGACGTCAGGGATGACTGACTCGGATTCCATCAAGCGGGTGTATGAGACGTTTACGGTTGAATTCGGCATTGATCAGCCACTATGGACCCAATTCGGCATCTATTTGAAAAATCTGTTCACAGGTAATCTGGGCACGTCCTTTGGACTGTATCCGAAGCCTGTGACGGATATTCTGGCCTCCGCCGTCCCTTGGACGGTGGGGCTTCAACTTCCGGCCATTCTGGTCGGCTGGATCATTGGCAATTTGCTCGGTGCGATTGCAGCGTACCGGAAGGGCGTTTTTGATAAAGTGCTGTTTCCGGTAGCGTTGTTTATCAATTCCATTCCTTTTTTTACTCTGGCTATTATTATGCTGTATGTCTTTGCATTATCACTGAAATGGTTCCCTTTATCCGGGGGATATGACTTCCAGATGGTGCCGCAGCTGAGCTTCGACTTCATCATGTCCGTGGTTCGCCACCATACCTTGCCGTTCCTCTCCATCGTGCTTGTGACCATTGGTGGTCAGGCGATTGGCATGCGGGAGATGTCCATCTATGAGCTGAATTCAGACTATGTGTTATACAGCAAACTGTTAGGTATACGCGACGGCCGAATTGCGCGTTATGTGTTCCGTAACGCCATGCTGCCGCAAATTACGGGACTTGCGCTTTCCATCGGTACGATGGTCGGCGGATCACTCATCTGCGAGATTGTCTTCAGTTATCCGGGCATCGGCACATGGTTGTTCACGGCCATAAGGCAACTGGATTACCCGCTAATCTCGGGGTGTACGCTGCTGATTGCCATTGCTGTATTGCTTGCGAATTTCACCATTGATGTCATCTACGGCTTCATTGACCCGCGCATCAAGGCCGCTCAAATGGAGGAACAGTGATATGAAGCATTCGATCTCTATTTTGCTGAAGTCACCCAAATTCATGATCGGTGCGGTGACTTTTGTCGGCATGCTGCTCTTGGTTACGATCTATCCACTCATTAATCGCAGTGATCCCCTTGAGATGATTGCGATGGCGTTCCAGCCACCTGGCGATGGCCTGCTGTTAGGATCGGACAATTTTGGACGGGATATTTTCCTTGAATTGATGTATGGCATTCAGACATCCGTACGTGTGGGGCTGATTGCAGGTGTGTTTGCGACCATTATCGGTCTGGTTATGGGTCTGGTGTCGGGATATATCGGGGGAATGCTGGATAACTTTCTGACGGCAATTACAAATATTTTCATCGTTATTCCTTCGTTTATTATTCTGATCTTGATCTCGGTCAGCATTGATTCACGCAGTTCCCTGGTGACGGCGATCATTATCGGTATAACTAGCTGGCCCTGGACGGCCCGGGCTGTGCGAGCCCAGACGACATCTCTGCGCAGCCGGGATCATGTGCATATTGCGAAAATTTCGGGACACAGTACGCCGCGTATCATTATCCATGAGATTTTGCCGTATATCGCGTCTTATGTGGTGATGGCTTTTGTGCTCCAGACGGCATCGGGCATTCTGTCCGAAGCTTCCATCTCCATGCTGGGCCTGGGGCCGTATAATACGATCTCGCTCGGCATTCTGATGAACTGGGCACTGGTGTTTGAAGCGCCAGTAGCAGGGGCGTGGTGGGCGTTCATTCCTGCGGCGCTGGCGATTGCGGTCATTACCTTCTCGCTTTATCTAATGAATACGGGCATGGACGAAATTTTTAATCCGAAAATAAGGAGCTAAGACCATGAACCAACCTATACTTCAGGTCAGCGGTCTCAAAACCTATTACCGTACCCGGCTCAAGGAGAACGTCTTTGCCGTCGACGGGGTGGAGTTCGGACTGAAAGAGGGGCAGACGCTGGGCATTGCAGGTGAATCGGGCTGTGGCAAATCGACGCTGGCGCTCAGCCTGATGGGCTTTTATTTCCCGCCGCTTCATTATGGCAGTGGTTCGATCCGCATCAATGGTACCGATATTATGCAGCTGAACAAAGAGCAGCTTCGTTCGCGCATTCTGGGCAAAGAAATTGCTTATATTCCGCAGGCTGCCATGAATGCACTGAACCCAACGCTGCGTATTATCAGGTTTATTGAAGATATCATGAAGGAGCATCGTCCGGAGATGAAACGGTCGGATGTGCGGAAGATGGCTACGGAGCGCTTCCAATCACTGAACCTGTCGCCGGATGTGCTGGATATGTATCCAAATGAATTATCCGGCGGCATGAAGCAGCGAACGGTTATCGCCATCTCAACAATTCTGAATCCCAACGTGCTCATTGCGGATGAACCTACTTCGGCACTGGATGTAACCTCCCAGAAGGCGGTCATTCGTCTATTGAAGGATTTGTTGAAGCGCAAAGTAATCAAATCACTGGTGTTCATCACGCATGAGCTGCCGCTGTTGTACCATGTCACGGATGAAATTATGGTGATGTATGCCGGAGAGATTGTGGAACGTGGCACGGCAGATCAGATGATTTTCAATCCGCTGCATCCGTACACCCGGAAGCTGATGGGCTCCATCATTGTGCCGGAAGAGGGCATGAAGGAGCACAAACTGGCTGCCATTCCCGGTGCACCACCAAATCTGAAGCATGTGCCGGACGGATGCCGCTTCGCAGAGCGCTGTACACTGGTGACCGACGAGTGCCGCCAGGGCAAAATCGAGAACATTCATGTCGATGGGCGCATATATCGCTGTCTCCTGACACCCAAGATGCTGGAGCAGATCAGGGAGCAGGAGCAGGAGCAGGAGCAGGAGCAGGACGGTCACGTAGAGCAGGAGGCTGTGAACGAAGAGTCCCAGGAGAGTGAACAAAACCAGGAGGAAAGCGGCCTAAATAAAGAAGATGTCCGAGATGTTCGAGCTGACACAGACGATATCGCAGACCTATGAAATGATTCTTTCTGGGCGTAACGGGCTCGGATCAAGGCTCCCCGAAAGGAGTGAGGTAGTATGGCAATGGGCAAGGTGCTGATCAGCGGCCGCCATCTGACCAAGGTGTACGGTACAGGCAATCGCAAAAAGGCAGCGGTGGATGATGTGAGCTTTGATTTTCATGAAGGGGAGATTATCTCCATTGTCGGAGAGAGTGGCAGTGGCAAGACGACACTCGCGAAAATGATCATGGGCTTGCTCAAGGAAACGGGTGGAGCGATCGAATACGATGGCAAGCCCAGACAACTGAAGCGGTATCGTGAGCGTAAAGCCTATTGGAAGGATATCCAGGCCATTTTCCAGGACCCGTTCTCTTCGTTCAACGTATTTCACCGGGTGGAAAAGCTGCTGGTGGATTGTATCAAACTTCAGGGACTGAAGCTGAATAAGGACGAGGAATATGCCAAAATGAAGGAAGCCTGTTCCTTCGTCAATCTGAAGTTCGAAGAGTTATACAATAAATATCCGTTTGAGCTGTCCGGTGGACAGATGCAACGGCTCATGATTGCCCGCATTTTCATGCTGCATCCTAAGGTGTTGATCGCTGATGAACCAACGTCCATGGTGGACGCGTGCTCGCGTTCAACGATTCTCGATATGCTGCTCAAGCTGCGCGACGAGAACCGCATGACCATTGTGTTTATTACGCACGACGTGGGTCTGGCTTATTATGTGAGCGACACGATCTGTATTATGGAGCATGGGCGAATGGTGGAGGCAGGGAGAGCGGAGGAGGTCATTCACCATGCGGAGCATCCCTATACCAAGCAATTAATCAATGATGTACCCAAAATTCATTCTCCCTGGGTGCTCGATTGACACAAATCAAGCCCTGGACCGTTTTAAGCGGAACAGGGCTTCTTATTGTCCAAGATGAAAGGTTCGTTTTAGCGAGTGGGTAGTTGTAGCGTCCGTGCAGACTCTGTTGATGGGGGTGTTGAATGGGTGTGATCTTCCGCGATATTCTGGTTTGTCTGCTTGCCCGAATAAAAGTTAATGATATCATCAACCGTAGAAAACACGACATTTACATCAAAATGTTCGTTGTGTGTTTGAATAAAAACCTCTTTTCCGATCTTGTTGTTGCTGTTTAGTTTAGAGCTTCTTTCATTGTTAATCCTGCTGTGAATACAGGAACTTTACCTGCTGGAAGTTGAATTTCCTTACCAGTTCGACGGCTTTTACCCATACGTGCTTCCCGATTACGCACTTCGAATTTGCCGAATCCAACCAGTTGAACCTCTTTGCCTTCTTTCAATGCTTCCAAAATCGAATCCAGCACAACCGTTACGGCCTTTTCAGCGTTCTTTTTGGAGAATCCGCCGTTTTTGGCTACTTCTGTGATCAATTGTTCTTTATCCATTTGTCATACCTCGCTTTTCGTTTTTGGATGTTAAGTTTATGAAATCAGCATGTTGCGCAATTCAATTCATGAGTGAAAGACGCTCTTTAAATTTATGCAACATGCTCATGTAATAAAACAAAAAGCTGCCTTGTACAAGGCAGCTTTAATATAATTAAACTTTAGTAACGTTCTCAGCCTGTGGACCACGGTTACCTTGAGTTACTTCAAATTGGACGCGTTGTCCTTCATCCAATGTTTTGAAACCGTCGCCTTGAATTGCACTGAAATGAACGAATACGTCTGTTCCTTCTTCAGTTTCGATAAAGCCAAATCCTTTGTCCGCGTTAAACCATTTCACTGTACCTGTTTGCATGTAGTTCCTCCAAAAAATAAGTTTTTAAACGACCATTTTGAAAAGGCTAATTTTAGAAATCAACGCTAATCGGGTATATTCAAACCCACAGACTTGATGTCCGCTAATGTATCGATTAATATGATAATACCATGTCCGCTAATATAAGTCAAGATTTGGAGGTTTTTTCTAATGGATAAGGTTTCGGGTACTTCGGTACAAGGGGAAATGGTTGTTCAGGAATTCATACATATGCTTACGATCGAGGGAGAATTGACTCCCAAAACCTTGAAGGAATATGCGAGTGATTTGAAGCACTTTACCGAATGGTATAAGGGTGACGAACCTCGGGGGGAAGAGATCTCATTTCAAATCGAAGACGTGAATACAGCGACTTTGGTCCGTTATCGGGAAGATTCACAAAAGGTAATGCAATTGAAGCCGTCTACCATTAATCGCAGACTGATTACATTGAAGCGTTTTTTCAAGTGGGCTGCATCGGAAGCCAGGATTAACAGTGATCCTTCTAAACCTCTGAAATTCATTCCGGAAGACAAGGTTAGCCCACGCCGAATGACCCCTGAGGAAGAACAATCATTCATATCTGCGGTCGAGAACGGCAACTCGCTTCGGGATCAGACCATCCTTACACTCATGTATCATACCGGTATGCGAACGATGGAGATATGCAATCTCGCTCCCAGTGATATCGAATTGGGCAAACGAAGCGGGCAGCTCACGGTGAGGGCCGATAAACGAAACGGTCAACGGAAAATTCCGCTGAACATGACATGTATTGCTTTGTTGAAGATGTATATGGTCGGTCTCGCACCGGATAGTCCTTACCTGTTTCCTTCCGAGAAAACCAATGATCGCTTAACAGAGAGGGCGCTGCGCCATTTGATCAAAAAAGTGATGACTACAGCCGGGCTGGAAGGGCTAAGCTCCCATGATCTGCGTCATCGGTTCGGATACGCCATGGCTGAGCATACACCACTGCATCGCTTGGCAGAAATGATGGGACACATTAATCCGGATACCACGATGATTTATGTGAAGGGTTTAAATGCCAATCTATCTTTGTCAGCAGAAGAGGATGGAGAAACGGAACCGCATTAAAGTACATGCAGTACTCTTTATGAGGGATTACGAACGGATATAGGATCAATGATGCCCTGACCCACTTCAAGTGGATGAGGGTTGTTTGGTTATCCAAGAATGACTTACATCCCATTCAGGCTTGTTGTTTGCATTGATTTGCGATTCTAATGTAATAATGGCATAGGTTCCATCAAGCTTTTCCCAAAAAAGTATCGCCTTTGTATGATCGGGATGTAAAAGCAATGCAGGCATGATATCCCCGGTTTCCAGCATGGTTCTTCGTTCGTTACTATAATAGGCAGCGATGAAGGAAGAGTGCTCTTCACGGGGAAGGGTGTTTAATGAATCCTCCAAGCTGTAAAACAGTTTCCATTCAGTTATATTCTCCTTCTCACTATTCTCATTCAGCGTGGTACGTACCGCCTCTATTCCTCCCCTCCATGATTTTGTTAACTTCTCTTGAAGTTCATGAGGTTGGTTCTATTTCATAACTAACTCCTTTCAATAATTTACCATATATTTCGTTTGTGAGCGCTCATTATATCAATCTTTTCACCTTAATAGTAAGCGGTTACATATTTAAATTTATATTGTATATTATGATGGCAACCTTGGATCATATCGACATATACATTATTGCTTGGGCTTATGGCCCGTTAAATAAAGGAGGAATCTGACGTGTACCGGGTATTGCTGGTGGATGATGAAGAGGATGTACGCGAAGGGTTGGTTGTAGAGGTAGATTGGGAAGCGCTCGATCTGCGCATAGTGGGTCTGGCAGAGAATGGACGTGAAGCACTGGAGATGGCCGAACGAGTGGAGCCGGATATTGTGGTAACGGATATCAGCATGCCATTTATGGATGGACTTGAACTTGCTCGAAGGTTGCGGGAGCGCAATCCGCTTGTGAAAGTGGTGATTTTGACTGGATATGATGAATTCGACTACGCCCGACAAGCGGTCTCGCTGAGTGTGGATGAATATTTACTGAAGCCATTCTCGGCGGGACATCTGACAGAACTGCTTACAAGATTGCGTGCGCAAATGGCGGCGGAAGTAGCCGAGCGAGAGGATGTACAGCAGCTGCGCGACCATTATTATACAAGCCTGCCCCTGTTACAGGCAGACCTGATGGCCACTTTGCTGCATCGGCAGAAATCGCCGGAATATATCCATGGCAAAGCGAAGCAATGCGGACTGGATCTGCAAGGTGAACGCTATGGTGTATCCGTATTGACCCTGCATATGGACGGAGACCCATCCGAGGATGCGGAGTTGAAGCAGTTCGCTGCGCTGAACATTGCCGCAGAGGTATGGACGGAACACGGGGCCGGACATGCTTTTATGCATCAGGAGACGATTGTGCTGCTCTATGTAGATCGGTGGGGTGGAGAAGAGGGGGAGAAACGACAGCAGCAGGCGCTGGAAAATGTAATGCGCAGCATCAATCACTATCTGCGTATTCCTGCCACTGTTGGATCGGGCTCAATCGTGAACACACTGGCAGGTGTGAAGCATGCCTATGAGGATGCACTACTGGCACTGGATTATCGGCTTGTACCGGGGACTGATCCCCTTATCTATATTGCAGATGTGGAGCGGCAGACGGCGGGCAAATTGCGTTTTGACGAGTTGAAGCAGCAGACGCTGACACGTTGTCTGAAAGCGGGAACGCAGGCGGAGCTGGAGGATGCACTGGAGATCATTTTCCGGGAAATCACGGTGGAGCATGGGCGAAGTGACATTCAACTGTATCTGATTGAAGTTTTAACAAACGTTTGGAAGGCAGCTCAGGCATCGGGTGAGGCCATGGAGGATATTTTTGGGGCAGGGTTCCAGTTGTATGCCGATTTGTTCCGTTTGCCTGGGTTGTCTGAGGCACAAGGTAAGGTGCGTGAGGTTTGTCTGCTCGTTCAACATCGCATTGCCAGCGGAAGGCAGCATGTATACAAGGATATTGTGGAACAGGCTTTGTCGTTTACCAAAGAACACTACGCCGATCAGGATCTGTCCATTCAGAAAGTATGCGGGCATCTGCATATCAGCTCGGGTTATTTTTGTGGCATTTTCAAAAAAGAAGTACAGCTTACCTTCCTGCAATATCTGATGCAAATCCGTATGGAGGCGGCGAAGGAGCTGCTTCGATCCACGGAGATGAAGTCGTTTGAGATTGCTGGTCAGGTAGGCTTCGCGGAACCGAATTATTTCAGTTTTTGCTTCAAAAAACATATCGGCGTTTCGCCTAAAGAATATCGCAAACAGACTGCACTAACAGCTAGTGAAGGCACAAGTCGATGAGAACGTTTGCCGGATGGATAAGATCCCTTTGGCTCAAGCTTCGGTCCAGGTTGCGTTCATCCAGAGTCAGCAGTATCCGCTTTATTATTACGTGGTCCTTCTCTGTCTTCATTGTATTGGTGCTGACCATCATGGCGATGCTGCTGCATGACAAATTCACGCAGGCCGCGGAGCGAAGTGCGGAGCTGACGACGAGGCAGATCGTGGATCAGGTCAGTTACAATCTGGAGGATTATGTTCGCAGCATGTCGCATCTGTATCGAGCCATCGAAGAACATATGCTGCGGGATGGTACGTGGGAAGGGGATCAGGTAGATAAACAGCTCGACACGCTACTCAGCAGCCGCGAAGATATCATCTCCATTACTTTGTTGGATTCAACAGGGCATTTGCTCAAGAACAGACCTTCAGCCGAATTAAAACCGAGTGCCCATGTGACCCAGCAAGGGTGGTTTCAATCTGCACTCCGGGTGCCGGATCACCTTAGTTTCTCGCTGCCTCATATTCAGAACATGTACACAGGCCCATACAAATGGGTCGTTTCTATGAGCAAAGGCATTACTGTGCGCCAAAATGGTCAGGATCGGCAGGTCATTCTGCTGGTGGATATCAACTTCAAACAAATGGACGAACTGAGCCGCCGGGTCAGTCTGGGGCAGCGGGGATACGTCTACATTATCGACGAAAGTGCAGGCAATATCGTCTACCATCCGCAGCAGCAATTGATGTACATGGGGCTCAAAAGTGAAAATATCGAACAGGCGCTGGTTGCAACCGGCAGTTATGAGGATGAGGCGGACGGGCAGAAAAGGTTGAATGCGGTCAAGTCTGTCGCCAATATCGGATGGAAAATCGTAGGTGTGGCCTATCTGGATGAGATCATGACAACCCGCCAGGAGGTCAATGGATATCTAATTCGGGTACTGCTGGTTGTGCTGGTACTGGTTATTCTCGTCTCGCTGTTCCTCTCTTCCAGTCTGACACGTCCGATCCGGCGGATGGAACGAAAGATGAAGGCCGTGGAGCGAGGGGATTTTAACGTGGAGCTACCGATCGGAGGGCCGCTGGAAGTGGAACGTTTATCCCGTCGTTTTAACCTGATGGTCTATAAAATCCGGACCTTGATGAATGAAATCATTCATGAACAGGAGCAGAAGCGTCGTCTCGAACTGGAAGCTTTGCAGGCTCAGATCAATCCACATTTCCTCTACAACACGTTGAATTCGGTCGTGCGTATGGTGGGCATGAGCCGGAATGAGGAAGTCATTACGATGATCACTTCGTTATCCCGATTGTTTCGCATTAGTCTCAGTCAAGGCAAAACGATTATTACGGTCAGGGAAGAACTGGAGCACGCCCACCATTACCTGACGATTCAGCAGATGCGGTTCAAGCGTAAATTTAATTTTAGCATGAAGGCGGATGAAGATACGCTGGACTGCCTGACCCTTAAGCTGGTGCTTCAGCCACTCATTGAAAATGCGATCGTGCATGGCATTGAATATTATATGGACGAGGGATGTATTGAAATTCGTGTGTACCGGGAGGACGATAAGCTGGTATTTCGGATTACAGATAATGGGGTCGGCATGACGGAAGAGCAGCTGTCGAAACTTCTAATGGGCAGTCCTATCGTAAAAAGTGGTGCAGGATCAGGTGTAGCTGTACGCAATGTACATGATCGGATACAGCTTTATTATGGCGAAGCTTACGGTCTTGAATTCGAGAGTGAGCTGGAGGAAGGCACAACCGTCTGGATTCGGATTCCGATCCAATCGGAACGAGAGGAGGACGATGCGCATGATGAACAATAAAGGGAACAGCATGTGCACCAAGCGAACCAACAGGTCGAAAAATAAGATCAATAGAAATAGAACGGAATGGATTGCGCATCTGGTTATGAAAATAAAAATCTGCACTCACGTGGAAGCCATACGGACGAGAGTCCCCATCCTTCGTTATATGGGCATGTCAGCAGCAATCTGCTGCCTGTTGTTATGTATGGCGTGCGGTATGTCCAATGCTGATCCGGCGGGATCACCGCCGCGTATTGCACTGATTACGCCAGCGGGAACGGGAGAACTTGCAGAAGCGATACGTCTTGGGGCCGAAGCGGCTGCCAAAGAAGCGGGAGCGGAGCTCATTACGGTGGAGGCTTTTCCCTCGGAGGGACTAACTTACGCGCCATCTAATCCTGACTTCACGGCAGTACAGGGAAAGGTCAAGCAAGAGCACTTGCTAAATGGGACTTATCCACTGAGCGAGCGTGAACAAGCCCAGGTCGATGCAGTATCGCTGGCAATGGAGCAGGGAGCATCTGCCCTGTTGATCGATCCCTTGAGTGAAAAGGCACTCCGCGACATTATTCAGAAGGCACAGACTAAGGATGCCAACGGAGTGATTATCCCCGTCATTTTGTTGAATGACGAGTTTCCTGTAAAAGGTATAACAAGTGTTATCTCGATAGATAACGTTGAGGCTGGACGGCAGGCGGGTCAGGCCATGGCCGTGCTTCTAGGAGGACGAGGATTTATAGCCTTGCTTGGTCCTGGTCCTGTAAATCCTGTTCTGATTAACCGGGAACAAGGGGTAGAAGAATCACTGGCTCAGTATCCGGACATTCATGTGGAGACCCAGTCCGTATGCAGCACGCGGGATGCTTGCTGGCAGGCGGCAAAGCAACTGCTTGACCAGCAGCAGGTGAACGGGGTGATTGCCCTTCAGGAATCTGCTTCTCTAGGGGCGGCGGATGAATTGAACCGACGTACGTCCGAGAACAATGGGAACAAGGTGAAGATTGTGGGTTTTGGCAGTGAACAGCAGCAGTTAGAGCAGTTACAGGAAGGCAGAATTCAGCATTTGATCGTGCAAAACGGATTCAGTGCGGGTTATCTTGGTGTGAATCAGGCCGTTGCACGGTTGAACAATCAACAGGTGCAAGCCAGGGTAACGCTAGAAACGAAGCTGGTCAGTACGGACAATATGTTCTGGATGGATAATCAGAAGCTGTTGTTTCCTTTTGTACAGTGAAGGCTCAATTGAGGAAGATTTCGATAAAACAGAGGAAGATATTGTATTCGAATTTATTGTAAACCCTTTCATAATAAAGACATCGGTACAGCCGAATGAACTTGGGGGAGGTCATTAGGATATGAAGAAAACGTGGATGACATTGTTGCTTACAGCGTGTATGGTTGCGGCGGCGGGGTGCAGCAGTGGCGGAGACAGCGCAGGTGGAAGTACAGGAACAGATACAGGAGGCCAGACAGCGGCAGGGACGGAAACGCCGAAGATTGGCGTGGCGATCTATAAGTTCGATGACACGTTCATGACGGGTGTACGGAATGCAATGACCGCAGCAGCGGAAGGCAAAGCCACACTCGATATCGTGGATAGCCAGAACGCACAGCCGACCCAGAATGAGAAAGTCGATCTGTTTGTATCCAAGAAATACAACGCAATGGCCGTGAATCCGGTTGACCGGACCGCAGCAGGTGTCATTATTGACAAAGCCAAAGCGGCCAGCATTCCAGTTGTCTTTCTGAACCGTGAGCCGGTTGCTGAAGACATGAACAAGTGGGATAAAGTGTATTACGTTGGAGCCAAGGCGGAAGAGTCCGGCACGATCTCCGGTCAGCTCATTGTGGACTACTGGAAGGCCCATCCGGAAGCAGATAAAAACGGAGACGGCAAGCTGCAGTACGTCATGCTGAAAGGCGAGCCGGGTCACCAGGATGCTGAGCTGCGGACCAAATATTCCGTTCAGGCCATCCAGGATGCCGGAATTGAAGTGGAAGCATTGGCGGAAGACACGGCGATGTGGGATCGGGTCAAAGGACAGGAGAAAATGCAGGCGTTCCTTGCCTCCCACGGAGACAAGATTGAAGCGGTATTGGCTAACAACGATGACATGGCACTCGGAGCCATTGAAGCGTTGAAAGCAGCGGGATACTTCAAAGACGGCAAAACGATGCCGGTTGTCGGCGTGGATGCAACGGCTCCGGCCATTCAGGCCCTTCAGGACGGAACGATGCTGGGCACGGTGTTGAATGATGCCAAGAACCAGGGCGCAGCTACGGTTGCACTGGCTTCCGTACTTGCGAAGGGTGAGACGCCAACGAAGGAAAACACGGGTTATGACATTACGGATGGCAAATACGTCTGGATTGCCTACAAAAAAATTACGAAAGACAACATTGCCGACGCCCAATAACAGCAGCAAACAGGGACGTCCGTCATGAGATGGCGTCCTTTTTTTGCCGGGTTTACGGAAGGGGAGGATGAAAGATGGAATCACCTTACCTGCTGGAGATGGACGGAATATCCAAAGCATTTCCGGGTGTGCAAGCACTGAGTCAGGTCACATTGAAGGTAAAGCCGGGTACGGTTCATGCGCTGATGGGAGAGAATGGAGCGGGCAAATCCACGCTAATGAAATGTCTATTCGGTATGTATCGCCCGGATGAAGGGACGATTCGGATGGACGGCAATCAGGTGGACATTCAGAGTTCGAAAGCGGCGCTTCAGCATGGCATATCGATGATTCATCAGGAGCTGAACCCGGTGCCACACCGTCCGGTGATGGAGAACATCTGGCTGGGGCGTTTTCCGATGAGGGGGCTGCTGGTGGATGAAAAACGAATGTATGCCGATACACTGGCTCTGTTCAAGGACTTGAATCTGGACATTGATCCGAAGGCTCAGGCGGGAACGTTATCCGTTTCCAAAATACAGTCGATGGAAATCGCCAAAGCGGTCTCTTTCCAATCTAAAGTTATCGTGATGGATGAGCCAACTTCCTCGCTCACGGGCAAGGAAGTGGACCAGCTCTTTGCCATTATTAATCAGCTGCGCAGTCGCGGGGTGTCTATTATCTACATTTCGCACAAGATGGAGGAAATTCTGACGATCTCGGATGAGGTCACGATTATGCGTGATGGTTTTGTAGTCGGTACCTGGGATGCTGCTGATTTAACGACCGATCTGATCATTACCCGCATGGTTGGACGTGATCTGGATGAACGGTTCCCGGAACGGACGAACGTACCTGGAGAAGTGATTTTGAAGGCAGAAGGCTTAACCTCCAGCCAGCCGAATTCGTTCCGGGATGTGACGTTTGAATTGAGGAAAGGCGAAGTGCTTGGAATTGGCGGCCTTGTTGGGGCACAGCGGACGGAATTGATTGAGTCATTGTTTGGCTTACGCGGACTTGCTTCAGGGACGATCTCGATTCATGGGCGCAAGGTGAGGATCAAGTCACCTGCCGCAGCAAAGCGCCATAACATTGCTCTGCTGACTGAGGAGCGAAGAGTCACAGGAATTTTTCCAGTGTTGTCTGTGTATGAAAATACGATTATCGCGAGTCTCGGACGTTATCGGAATCGGATCGGTCTGCTGGATGAGAAGAAAGGCCGAGATGAGGCACGTGAGCAGACTCTGAAGTTTAGAACTAAAACGCCTTCAGTTAACACGCTGATTCGAAACCTGTCTGGTGGTAATCAACAGAAGGTACTTCTGGCTAGATGGCTGTTGACTGACCCTGAAATTCTACTGCTCGATGAACCGACACGTGGGATTGATGTAGGCGCGAAATTTGAAATCTACACCATTATTACGGAACTGGCCCGCCAGGGCAAAAGCATTATTATGATCAGCTCGGAGATGCCCGAACTGCTGGGCATGTCGGATCGAATCATGGTCATGAGCGAAGGGCGGCTTACCGGAATCGTCGACGGTGCTGAGGCAACAGAGCAGGATATCATGAGGCTGGCCGCACAGCAGCGGATGGCTTAGTCAGGAGGGAAATACATGAATACACAAGTTATCAATCAGGTGAAGCAGTATGTGGCGCAGCGCGCGATCTTTATTGTGCTGATCCTGCTCGTCATTGGCATTGCCATTGCCGATCCGCACTTTCTTGCTTTCTCTACGCTGCGGGATATATTACAACAGTCCTCCACACGGGCCATCATTGCACTGGGTGCGGCGTTTATCCTGGTAACGGGCGGGGTCGACTTGTCGGCAGGACGGGTCGTTGGTCTAACGGCTGTTGTATCCGCATCCATGCTGCAAATCGACGAATATGCCAATCGGTTCTTTCCTGATCTGCCACATTTATGGGTGTGGGCGCCCATGGTCTTCGGGATTATTGCCGGATTGGCAGTAGGACTGGTGAATGGTATCATTGTAGCCAAATTACATGTTCCACCCTTTATCGCGACACTGGGTACGATGGTTGCGGTATATGGTCTGAACTCGATTTATTTTGATACAGAGCCCAATCAGTCACAACCCATTGGTGGATTGAGGCCCGATTTTACCGTTATTGGTTCTGGTTACATTGATCTTGGTGGTGGTTATTCCATTCCGTATATCGTATTGATTGCTGTAGCGGTTGCGCTGATCTGCTGGGTGGTCTTCAACAAGACCCGTCTCGGGAAGAACATGTATGCCATCGGTGGCAACATTCAGGCTGCGCATGTGTCCGGCATTCATGTGGCACGCAACCTGATTGCGTTGTATGCCATTGCAGGTGCCCTGTATGGATTGGGCGGTGTGCTGGAAGCCGCGCGTACGGGCGGGGCAACGAACAATTACGGTAACATGTATGAGCTGGATGCTATTGCGGCCTGTGTCGTGGGGGGCGTCTCCACAGCGGGTGGTATCGGTACGGTGCCTGGTGTTATGGCAGGGGTGCTGATCTTTGGAGTTATCAACTATGGTCTGACCTTTATCGGTGTAAGTCCTTACTGGCAGCTAATTATTAAAGGGTTGATTATTGTGGCTGCGGTGGCATTTGATATCCGCAAGTATATGGCGAAAAAATAGAGGTTTAGTAATGAAGCATAAAGCCAGCACTCTGGAATGACAAGAGTGCTGGCTTCTTTATTTTATGAATTTACAAACCTGTCCACAATATCAACCACGGGACCAACGATGCAGAGGAGCAGCATAAACCCGGCTACGTTAAAGGCTACCTTTGTACCATAGTGCGAACGATACTTGCTAGCGATAATTACAGCAGGTATCCAGAAGATTGCCGCCGCCACGAAGGGAAGGTGAAGTCCCTGGTCTCCATTACTATAGATAGGCAAGTTCAGTAGATTAAACAAATAGTGGCTGATCTGTACCTTTTCTGTGCCCCAGGGAAAATTAAAGGCCAACCCCATTGCGAGCACCAGCAGAGAAAGTGTCCCGATGCCCAAAGGTTTTCTTTGTTGTATCATGCTTATCCCTCCATTACCAAAGTTTTATCCTAAATAAATCCATTAATGTATTGTAACACAGTATGGATCAATCTGATGTAAGATCGTTTCGTAATATGCATTTTCCTATAAACCGTTTGTCCTATTTTAATTATAAATTTATACATTCATGTGAATTTGACGAGCCTCCACTAATCGACAACATTAGCTAAACATAATCGATATAATACATGTAATTGAGGTATTTGATGTGAGTAAAATGTCAAAGGGGGCGAGGCTTTTTGCTAAGTTACACGATGAAAATGCTTATTTTCCCGCTGGGATGTCTGCTTGTTATCCTGTCCTCTTATTTTCTAGGGCTTACTCCCCATCTCGCATTAATGATATGTGCTGGTGTGTTATTTGTAGCGAGTATATATGGGGAGAAACGTTATCCTGCTTTGCGTAACATCCATTGGATTTTTCTCGGCATATTCCATTATTTCAGTGAACTGAACTGGTGCGAATTGTTATATTATCTGCTGATCATGTTGATGATTCAAAATAAACAACGTGTTGCGCAGACGTTACCCATTTCGATGCTGCTATTGCTCGAATATACAGTGATTCGGCTTTCCTATGTACCGATTGATACATATGCTTTGCTGGTATCCCTGTTTGACATGTTAACGGCGATTGTCATTATATTTTTTTATCATACCCTGATTAATAGTGAGGCAGAGAAGCGCAGGCTTCGGGAGAAAAATCACTTTCTTACCCTCCATGACCCGCTCACCGGGTTGCTGAATTACGAAGGTTACATGGATGCTCTTAATAAAACGGTGGAGGAGCACCGCTCCTTTCTACTGATTATCCTGAATATTCAGAATTTTAACGGGTTTGACAAAGAGGTCGAAGACAACTGGTGCAGCGTAATCGGAAATACAGGCGAAATTATTACGACACAGTTTTCAGATGCATACGGTATATCCCGCTATGCAGGAGATCGCTATGCCGTCATTTTGCCTGAAATACAAAATATTGAAGAACGCATGTCGTCACTGCTGTCAGGGGAGTTGCGGGGGTTGCAGGTGAACTACAGTATTTCCCTGTATCCGGGAATGTCGGAGACGTTACAGCACTTTATTACGGTGGCGGAGGACAGGTTATTTCAGCAGCAACGCAATAAATGGTTAAAAAATGAAGAGGAGGTCTTCCGTTCTGAAAGACTCCGAGCCGTAGGTGAACTGGCGGCTGGCATGGCTCACGAAATTCGTAACCCGCTGACTGCCATTCGCGGATTCCTGCAGCTGTCACGCGGACAGGCATTCAATATCGCTCCGTGGTATGAAGTTATCATGGGTGAGATTACACGGGTAACGGAGCTAACGGCTGAGTTTTTACAGTTTTCCAAACCACACACCAATCACATGAAACCTGAACGAATAGGGCAATGTCTCGAACGTGTCATGTCGTTAACCGAGTCGGATGCAGCATCACGGGGCCACCGAATTACACTTGAAATGACTGGGGAGCCAGTTGTGGTTAACATGGATCGGGACAAGATCGTACAGGTTCTAATCAACCTGATCCGTAATGCTTTTGAAGCGATGGCAGACCCTGGTGAGGTGCATATTGATCTGTTACATGATGGAGATAAAGCGCTTATCTCAATTACCGATACAGGCAGCGGCATTCCAGAGAACTCTCTGGCGACGATCTTTAATCCGTTCTATACGACCAAGGAAGAAGGTACAGGACTTGGACTGGCACTCTGTCAGAAAATCGCTCAGGATCATCATGGCAAAATTACCGTTCATAGTGAAATGGGGATTGGCTCTACATTCACGCTTCATTTGCCTATGGGAGCTTAATTCCAACAACAAACAAAAACGCTGCATTCGGGTTCCAGAAGAACCGTTTGCGGCGTTTTTGTTTGTGGTGCTGTGTTTTGATCAATCATGAACACGGACCCCAATCAGGTAAGCTGTCCCTGATGTAACTGATAATAGAAACCTTGCTGTTGCATCAACTCCTCATGGCTGCCTCGTTCGGCAATTTTGCCCTCATCAATGACGAGAATCTGATCGGCCTCACGGATGGTACTCAGCCTGTGGGCAATGACGAAGCTGGTGCGATCCTTCATCAAGGTGCGCATCGCTTCTTGAATCTGCATTTCGGTGCGTGTATCGATGCTGCTGGTCGCTTCATCCAGAATAAGAATCGCGGGATCAGCGAGAATGGCACGAGCAATGGTTAACAGTTGTCGCTGTCCCTGACTCAGATTGCTGCCACCGGAAATGATCGGGGTATCGTAGCCCTGCGATAATTTGCGGATGAAGGAGTGGGCATTTGCCAACTTCGCTGCTTGCTGAATCTGTTCGTCCGTTGCATCCGGTTTGCCGTAGGCAATATTGTCACGAATGGTGCCGGAGAACAGATAGGCATCCTGTAACACAATGCCAAGTTCGCGCCTTAGCTGGTCTTTCTCCAATTCGGAGATGTCACAGCCATCAATGGTTATCCGTCCGCCCGTAATCTCGTAAAAACGGGGCAGCAGGTTGATGATGGTTGTTTTACCCGCTCCCGTAGGGCCGACAAGTGCAATCATCTCGCCTGGCTTGGCAGTGAAGCTGACCTTTTTCAAGATTTCCCTCTCGGAGTTATACCCAAAGGATACATCTTCAAATACAACTTTACCCTGGATCTGCTGCAGTTGTTTCTTCTGTTCTTCCACGTATTCACTTGGTGTATCGATAATGTGGAATACGCGCTCGGCACCTGCAATAGCTGCCTGAATTAGATTGTACTGGTTTGCCAAATCATTGATGGGCCGCTCAATCTGGCGGGAGTAAGCAAGGAAACTTACAATTAGCCCGATGGACGTCAGTTCGTGATAAGCCATCCATCCACCTACGGCTGCCAGTATGGCAAAGCCGATATTGTTCATGACATTCATCGTTGGCCCGACCAGACCTGATACGCTTTGAGCTTGGGTACTGGATGTGCGAAGCTTCTCGTTCAGATTTTGAAAATGTTTTTGTGCCTGCTCCTGACGATTATAGGCTGCAACCACCTTTTGTCCGGCAATGGTTTCCTGAGCGTAGCCATTAAGCTCACCAAGCAGCTTTTGCTGGGCGGTGAAATGTTTGCGTGTTCTTGAAGCGATCAGCCGAGTGGCAATCGTAATCAAGGGAACCGTCACCAGACTGAGCAGTGTCAGTCGGACATCCAGGGCTAACATAATCGACAGGGAGCCAACCAGCAAGATGGCGCTGGACATCAGTTGGGTTACACTTTGATTCAGCGTCGTGGACACGTTATCGATATCATTGGTAGCGCGGCTCATCAGATCACCGCTCTGATTTTTGTCAAAAAAGCTGATCGGCAGCTGCTGCAGCCGTGAAAACAGAGCATGGCGCAGATCTTTTACGGTCAGTTGGGAAACACCGATCATGACATAGGATTGAGCCCACATCATGAACGAGCCGAGGACGTATACGGTCAGCAATAACATGCAGTCTTTCAGCAGACCGTCCGTAATTTTGGGAACGATATGTTCATTGACCGCACGGCCGAGCAGATAAGGTCCTGCCAGATTAAGTAATGTCCCAAGAGCCGTCAGTACCAGAGCAGTGATAACCCCTTTGCGATGACGTCCCATGTATGACCATACTCGAATGATGGCGTGCCGGGCGTTCTTGGCTCTTACTTTGGGAACCGGACCTCGGCCGGGTGGCCCAGGTCTTCCGATCATTGGTGGGACAACGGTCTGATGGATGGAGGAAGAAGTATTTTTAGCCAAATTGAACATCCTCCTTCCGTTGCTGCGAATAATAGATGGATTGGTAATGTGATGAATGGGCCATGAGATGTGCATGTGTACCGCTTGCCACGATTTCTCCTTCATCAAGCACGTAAATACAGTCTGCATCCTGTACAGAAGAGATCCGTTGTGCAATCAAGAAGGTGGTGCTATTTCTCATTAGTGAATGCAGCGCCTTTTGAATGCTTGCTTCGGTACGCAGATCGACGGCACTGGTGCTGTCGTCCAGAATCAGAACCTCCGGTTGCATGAGCAGGGCACGGGCAATAGAAATCCGCTGTTTCTGCCCACCCGAGAGATTGACCCCACGCTGACCCAGCTCCGTGTCATATCCGTCTTTCAGATTCATAATAAAATCATCAGCCGCCGCCGCTTGAGCTGCGGTACGCAGTTCAGCTTCCGTTGCATCAGGTCTGCCGAAGCAGATGTTATCACGAATGCTGCCACTGAACAGGATGGACTCCTGTAATACGATGGACACACGGCTGCGAAGATCCTGGAGATCCCAGTTACGCACGTTCACTCCATTCACGAGCACTTCACCCTGTGAGGCATCATACAAGCGGGGGATCAGCTGTACAAGTGAGGTTTTGCCTGATCCTGTAGATCCGAGCAGGGCCACTTTTTCTCCCGGCCGAGCCGTCAGTGTAATTCTGGAGAGGGTATGTTCTCCATCATAGCGGAAGTAGACGTCCCTGAATTCCACCTGACCTGCTCCTTTACGAGACATATCATCTCCCGATTGAATATCAGGCTGGGTGTGAAGCACCTCGTTGATGCGTGTTGCAGATACCTTGGCGCGGGAGAAGCTCATCATCATCATGCCGATTGAAGTCAGCGACGAGAGTACAACCGTTACGTAGTTGATAAAAGCAATCAAATCCCCGGCGGCAATATCGCCTCCCACCACCTGAAAGCCCCCAAACCACAGCACCGCTACAATGGTCGCATTCAGCATCAGGCTTAATACCGGTGCATTCAGCGATACGATGCGCCAGGCTTTCACCGCTGTATGGGTATAGTCTTCATTGGCTTGCTGGAAACGCTTCTTCTCCTGACGTGCGCGTGCAAAAGCTTTGACGACACGAATGCCGGCCAGATTCTCCTGAAGAACCGCGTTCACCTTGTCTAGCTTGTTCTGAACACTGGCGAACAGCGGATAGGAAGCAGATATCAGGATATATAAGATGATAAACAGAATCGGAACGGACAAAATGAGAATGAGCGCCAGTTTGACACTGATCGTAAACGCCATAATAATACTGCCGATAATCAGCATCGGCGAACGGATAAACATACGCAGAAGCATCTGTACAAAGGTCTGCATCTGAGTAATATCACTCGTCAGGCGAGTGATGAGCGAGCCCTCCTGGAAGGTATCCAGATTACGGAACGAGAACTTCTGGATGTGATCAAACAATTCCTGGCGCAGATCGGTGCCGTATCCAACGGCAGCTTTGCTTGAAAATAGCGTACATCCTGCACCGCCAACCCATCCGATTAACGCAAAAAGAAGCATAAATAAACCTGTAGTCACGATGTGGGACAGGTTCCCTGCAAGAACACCATCATCCACAATGCTGGACATCAGCTTGGGTTGAAGCAGATCCATGGCAACCTCAAGGACCATGAGCAGCGGAGCAAGAATGGCCGCTGACTTATACGGGGTAAGAAATCGTTTTAACGTCCACAATGGGAAAAATCACCTCATTTGATATGAAATAATCATGTTGCAACTATTGATGAAGACAATTGAATTTTGATTAATATTCTCGCAGATTCTGAACCATGCGCTGGGCGAGCGCTGACATCAGCTGCGATTCTTCAGGTGTAAAATCCTTCTGGGCTTGGCGATCAAGCTCCTGGAATACTTCTCTCAGTTCCTTAAGAGCAGCACGGCCCTGGTCGGTCAGGTAGACACGCAGACTGCGCAGATCCTTCGGGTCGGCTTCACGCCGTATAAACCCCGAGCTTTCCATGCGTTTCAGCATTACCGTTACCGTTGCAGGGGCGCGGCGAAGCTGTTCGGCCAGATGTTTCTGGGTCTGGCCATCTTCCCGTTCAAGCTGGAATAGCAGCGGCGGTTGTCCAGGGTATAACTCAGGGTGGTTGACAAGCTTCTCATGGACCTTGTAACGCTGTAGCTTGACGAGTTCTGATAATTGGCCCAGTAATCGTTCATTTCGATCTGATTTCATAAGCGCTTCCATCCTTTTAATTAGTCGACTAACTAAATGATAAGTTTCATTTGACATATCGTCAAGTGATTTTTGACATCCACAGGAAGTATGTATTAGTGAGCCATAATGAATTTTTCAAGGAGAAGGAAAATATTGACGCAGGCCGGAGACGTTCACGCTGACCGCTCTTCAGAAAGTATACGAGACCATCAGTGGCAAAAAACTGCTGGCTGCTGCTTTCCGGCGCAAAATCGCCGATGGGGTCATCGAAACGGGGGAGTATGCAGGGAATGCCGGACATCAATACAACAGTGCAGAGCAATATATGATGTACCAGAAAGCACTGCTGTTCGGTGATCAGATTATTGCAGATAAGATCCTGAAAGCAAGCTCCGTATCTGTACAAAAAAAGCTGGGCAGACAGGTCGCAGGATTCGACCAGGCTGTATGGGAAGCGGAGTGCAAAATGCATTGAGTATGAGGGCAACGAAGCCAAATTCACTCAAAACGAACAATTGCTGACCACACTGCTCGCCACCCGCGGCACGACCCTTGTGGAGGCAAGCCCGGATGATCGCATCTGGGGTGTTGGACTGGCGGAAGAAGACCCGCGCATTCGTGATAGAAGAACGTGGCGGGGAACCAATTGGCTGGGTGAGATCCTCACTCGTCTTAGAGAGAATATAGGAAGTGATGAAGATGAACGATCAACAACATAAGAACAATATTCAGAACAACAATCGTAGAGGTTTCGAAGTTAAGCCTTGGAACCATGAGTTTCGGTGTACCTGAACGCGGCAATACTCCATGGTCTCTGGATGAGGAGCACAGCAGACTGATTATTAAGAGGGCACTCGAATTGGGCATCAACTTTTTCAGTACCGCCAACATGTATTCCGACGGAACAAGCGAAGAAATCCTTGGGCGTGCCTTAAAGGACTTCGCTCATCGTGACGAAGTCGTCATAGCTACAAAGGTATTTGTTCCGATGCGCAAAGGGTTGGACACGGTTCGTCTCTATGGAGAATAGATTAAACCTGCTCTACCGGGAAGAAGAAAGAGAAATGCTTCCCCTTTGCAGAGACGAGGGAGTTGGCGTCACTCCTTACCTGCCTTTGGCTGCAGGCCGGTTAACTAGGGATTGGAATGAACGGACCTCACGATCCGAGAATGACCAGATAGCTAAAGCGTTGTTTATTAAAACGGAAGAAGCTGATCGTAAAGTAGCTGAGAGAGTTGCGGAAGTGGCTGCTAACCAAGGAATTCCACGCGCACAGGTTGCTCTTGCATGGTTGCTGCAAAAAGAAGAGATCACCGCCCCAATTATCGGTTCGACCAAGACCAGCCATCTCGAAGATGCCGTTTCGGCGTTGTCGGTTAAATTGACACCTGAAGAAATTACCAGTTTAGAAGAACTTTATGTACCACATCCATTAGTATAAATTGGACACATCTATACAACGAATCCTATGTATTGAACTCTTCATGGATACGATGCATGAAGAGTTGATGCATGGTAACTCCCACGAAAGGGGAGCCACAAAAGGTGTTTGTTTTTGAAAGCTTTGATGTTCATGATGAGCGAGCAATGCGTCGGATTGATTTTCTTGACAGCAGGTCACGGTGAAATATAAAGAAGCCACTCCATTTTTCTGGAGTGGCTTTGTACTCAGCTATTATACGGTGAACGGTATAATAGCGATCGTGATCAAGCAAAGGATCGAGTTAAAGTTACAATGTTAAATCAGCCCGATGGAGACTGTGCAAAGACTACATTATAGCTTAAACGGCGGCTATCTTCTGCCTAGTGTCTCCCAAATTCCATGGAGCCAGGAGTCGAACTCAGCATCTTTGTCGCCCTCGTAAGTATCGTAGATATCCAGACGTGTCTTTTGCAATTTTTCCTTAAATTGCTCAAATGTGTGACCGTCAGGAAGGCTTTTTTTGATTCGCAGCAAAATTTTGTTAAGACCTTTAAACAGATCACCTTTGTTTTTGGCAGGCATTTGTACATCTTCATCCAACTGCTTAAGCTTGAGATATGCGGCTTCGCGCACTTGAAACACTTGATCACTTTTCAAAAGATAATGAAGCAACTGTATGGTAGGGACTGTATCCCAGTTTCCCAATTCATTCACCGCATTCAGTCTGTCTCTCCAGCTTGCCGACCGATTAGCCGCTCGTTTAAGCTCTTCAAAGTTTTCCGGTAGTTCGTTAACTGCTCCAACATCATGGTTGTTCGTCAAAGTTCAATCTCCTTAATCATCGCCATCTCGGCAGAATGATGAATGTTAATCAGGTGAACACCATTATAGCACGAATCTGGCTAAACTACTTCATCAAAGCCGATTGGTTAGCCTAAACATCACATTCACCAATTCATGTTTTTGCAAGGGCAACAGGATGAAAATTATTGTGTTCCATCCAGCTTGACTACGGATAAGTGGCCTTCATCCTGAGTTCAATGGGACTGAGGATGAAGGCCGCTTGTTTTTGTATGTAATCACTCATACCGTGTACACCCAACCAATCAGTCCACATAAAACAAAACCAAACGCATGCTGAGATCCGTAAATGGGAAGCAAATCGAGTACAGGGCTACCAATTTGAATACAAAAACCTCTGCTTTGAGCGGATGGAGAGAGAGCATGTTAGCTGACTCTGTTCCTATCTACAAAGAGAGGTTTTTGGTGTTTTATTTATATGTTGTGCGTAAGGATCATTTTATTTCTTAGAAAACATTTCTTTGGCTTCATCCATAGCCATTTTATTGCCGATTGAAGAATAGTCCAGCCAAGGTTGAGCGCCGATCGGGTAGACATGGCCTGCTTTGACAGCCTTCAGTCCTTGCCAGATCGGATTGTTTTGCAGTTCTTTGAACATGTTCTGAGCTTCATCATCCGAGTTCACAACAACGAAGATCGCATCTGCATCAAAGTCCGGCAGTATTTCACGTGAAACAACTTGATACGGTTTGGAAGAATCGAATTCCTCAATGCCTTTAGCTGGAGTTAACCCCAGATCTTCATACAAAATCGGGCCCATGGGACGGCGTGTACTGAATACACGCAATTCTTTGGCGGTAACACGGATCGCCATTACGGTGCCGTCACCGATTGTATCGTGAATCAGGGATTTCACTTCTTCCGTTTCAGTTGCATAATCCTGAATGTATTGCTCGGCTTCTTTCTCGCGATTGACCAGTTTACCAATGTCCTTCAGGTGGTCGCGCCAAGTGCCATCATCCAGATTGAAGACGTGTACAGGAGCAATTTTCTCGAATTTGGCAATATCATCTCCGGAGAATTCTTCGTCCAGGTAGATGACATCCGGTTTCAGGGCAAGCAAGGCTTCCATATCCGGGTCTTTAACGGGACCGAGCGGCGTTGTATTTTGAAGACGGTCAGCAACATGGGACAGGAAGGCTTTGGCTTCCCCGCCGATCACCGAACCAACCGGTGTAATGCCGAGAGACAGCAGGTCATTGGTCAGATGGATCGACATGGATGCGATGCGTTGATCTCCGGAAGCGGAATTGGTATCCTGTGTAGCGTTCGAAGTGTCCGTAGTAGAACTTTCCGACGCAGAGGATGAATTATTGGCGTTCCCGCAGGCTGCGAGTACAAGCACCAGACAGATGCTCATGAAGAGCATAAGGTTTTTCTTTAACATGGGTAATCTCAATCTCCTTGAACATCTCATGGATGTCGTTTTTATGTTGGGTGTAACGGTGAACCTATTCGGATTGTTCCGATAAATTTATTACTTGGTTCGTACCAGCAGGTATAAAAAGTAAGGTGCGCCGATCGCCGCGACCACAACGCCTGCCGGAATGGAATTGGGCTGAAAGATCGTTCGCCCGACCGTATCGGCAGCAACCAGGATCACCATGCCGATGAGTCCGGCGGCTGGGGTCAGATGGCGATGCATCGGGCCAACCAGTCTGCGGGCCAGATGCGGCGCCGCCAGACCAATGAATCCGATCCCGCCAGCCATGGACACACTGACGGCAGACAATGCTACCGTGCACAATAGCAAAATAACACGTTGGGATCTGACGGGTGTACCAATACTGGTCGCGGCAGCATCTCCCAGATTGAAGGCATCCAGCGTTTTGGAGCGGCTCCATATGTACGAGATGCACAGCACAATCCATGGAAGCAGCGCCTGGACATGTACCCAGTCTCTGCCCCAGACGCTACCTGCCAGCCAGCGGGCGGCGAAGGAATAGGTGTCTTCATCCAAACGCAGGGACAGATAGAGCGTCAGGGCATGGAACCCGGCTGCTACGGCAATGCCCACCAGAATAAGCTTAATGGGGGATACTCCGTTATGTCGGTCATAGGATAGCAGCATGATAATCAACGCCGCGGCGACACTGCCTGCAAAAGCAAACAGCGGAATCATCAAGGCCACCGAACCATTCATGGAATGGGAGAAGCTTACGAATACCATCAATCCAAAAGCCGCTCCTGCATGCAAGCCGAGGATGCCCGGATCGGCCAACGGATTGCGTGTAATGCCTTGCAGTGCAGCACCGGCAACACCGAGTCCCGCTCCGGCGAGTACAGTAACCAGAATACGTGGCAGTCGATAGTCGAACAATACAATCTGATCATCCGGCGTGCCATAGCCAAGCAGGGTGTGAAGCACGGCTATTGGTGACAAGCGAATGGTTCCCGAGTTGAGGCTGATAATGATAACGGCACAGGCGATACAGAGCAGCGCAACGCTGACCGCTATGGAACGTTTGCCTCGTGAAGGTGTATTGGTGTTCATCGCTATAGGGCCCTCCTTTCTTTACGGGCCAGATAGAGGAAGAAAGGTACACCGACAAAGGCAACCATAATGCCTACAGCCAGTTCTTGAGGCGGGTTCACAATGCGTGATCCCAGATCGGCGAGTACCAGCAAGACGGCTCCGAGCAGGGAGGACATCGGAATGATGAGTCGATAATCCACGCCAACCAATTTGCGAGAAATATGTGGTATAACCAGCCCAACAAAGCCGATCGAGCCTACAGCAGAAACGGATACGCCAGCCAGCACAACAACCGCCGTCAAGGCAAACAGTCTGGTCCAGCGGAGGTTGATTCCGAGATTAATCGCAACTTCTTCTCCTAGCGACATGAGAGATATCCGACGGGCCATAGGCAAAGTGAGCACCAGAGTAACGAGCAGAACAGGCAGAATCAGCTTCAGATGCCGCCATTCAATCCCCCCGAAACCACCCGCATACCAGAAGGCCAAATCCTGGCTCAAGTCAAAATATATGGCGACACCGGTGCTAAGCGAACTCAGCATGGCTGCAATAACGGCACCCGCAACGGTAAGCCTGATGGACGTCAGTCCTCCGGGTGCCGCCATGCCCAGCAGGAAAATGAGCAGCGTGCCAAGCACAGCCCCTACAAATGACAGGAACATAATCCAGCCATAAGGCAATCCTGGCCAGAAGGCGAAGCTGAGCGCCACGACAAAGGTAGCGCCCGCATTGATCCCCAGAATGCCGGTGTCTGCCAGCGGATTACGTGTGATTCCCTGCATGAGCGCTCCAGCTACAGCAAAGGCTGCGCCAATCACAGCAGCAGCAATGACACGTGGCAGCCTTAGCTCGTGAATAATCTGATGCGGCGTCAAAGCCGGGTTGTACTGAAATATGGCAGTCCACACGGTCTCCAGTGTCAGCCCCTTGGCACCAAGAGAAATGGCGACAAACATACTAAGCAGCAGTGCGGCAATGGCCGCCAAAAACATCAGGCCAACCGTCACTGCGGATTTTCTTGATTTGGACGGACGTTGTGACAGTCCCGGATGTTGAATGCGGGTCACTCCTTTGTTACCAACAACGCTTTGCTGTTGTTATTGATTATCATTATCAATTAGTGAACATTATAAAATCTTAATTCAGGCCCGTACATGGCATAAATTAAGATTTTAGAGATGGACATTTTTTAGATTACAGAAATGCTGGTTTGTTCGTCAACATAGAGAGCGCTTCATCGAGCTGGATGTTGATGGAATAAGGAGCATATACCACCCATGAATTCCAGTCTATGACATGAACGCGTCCAGCTTTTACCGCAGGATAGCTTTTCCACAACGGATCAACAGTAATCTGCTGTAACAGAGTAGTACGTTCGTGCATGGACGTAACCGCAATCAGCAGCACATCCGCTTCGAGGCCATCCCATTCTCCAGGCGTGAAAGACATCCAGTTGAATCCCACACCGTCAGGTTTGCCTGTCAGTTCTTTCTGAATTCGATCTGGAGGTGACAGCTGCAGGCTGCGGTAAAATACATGACCGAAGTTACGATTGCTGTACATACGCGGTCCTTTTGCAGTTAAGGTACAGATCGCGACGGTGACCTGACCTGCTGTATCTCTGATCTTTTTGCGAGCCCGCTCCGCCTTACGCTCATGCCGATCCAGCCACTCCTTAGCCGCTTGAGTACGATCCACGATAGAGGCTATTTTCTGCAAATGACCAAACATGTCTGTCTGATTCCAAGGGACGGTAATGATTGGAGCTACATCTCCGATATGTTCCATCGCCTTAGCGGCGGCGTTGTCCTTGGTTAGAATCAAGTCGGGATTCACATCAAGAAATGCCTGACGTCCCTGTTCCCATGGTTCATAGGCATGGAATGGCAATGTCAACGATTTGGGAACATGGGGCAGATGGCCCTGGATCTGCGCTGCGCATGGTGTGATGCCAAGCGTCATTAGATGATCGGTGTAAGGATAGGAGAGTGAGACGATATTTCGATGTACCTGCTTGGCATAGGAAGTTGGCGCGTAACCGGCATGGTTCCTGAAGCGGCGGCTGAAATAGAATTCGTCCCGATAGCCTACCTGGCGGGCTACATCACGAATACGCAGATCTGAAGTCATGAGCCATTCCTTGGCCCGATTCATTCGTAAATGAGTGATATATTCGATAGGATTTTTCTGCATCCGGCTCTTAAACAGCTGTGAATAATACGACGGATGCATACCTGCCAGTTCGGCCAGCTTCTCCAGCTTGATTTCGTTCATATAGTTTTCCCGCATATACTGCAAGGTGGATCTGAGCCACTGTTCAGGCTCGTCCTGTGCTTCCGCATGCTCCTGACCTTCCTGCGGCCAGAGCGTATGAAGCAGATCGGTCAGAAGCAGCTGCACTTTCAGGCTGGTCTGTGAAGCTTCTGTTGTTAATTGTGCGGCAATTCGCTGTATCCCATAGTAAGGGCCCTGAATCCACCCAGTTACAGGTGAACCAAGCTCTCGCACATATATTCGCCGTTCTTTCGTTTTCTCAGCAACCCGAAACAGATCGAAATGAATGATATACAATTCAATCTCATGGTCAGCATCAGAGAAAAGCTCCAGAGAAGTTCCCGGTGTAGACAAGAAGGCGGATTTACGAGTCACAAGGGATTCGATTCCGTTCGCTACCAGCTTGCCCGTGAATTTGTGCATGTAGACAAAGGTATGGTGAGGGAGCTCAGACTGACTCCATTGCCAATGCGTATTCACGGTAACCAGCTCTGCCTGACGCAATTCGAGCAGCGCATCGTTCAGAAAAGCATCCATTTCCGTTCGTGTCATGGATTCATCAGTGCGTTTCGGCTGATCCGGTTGGGTCAACGTGTGGGAGGTATTGCCGTTATTATTGGTGCTTGGATGGGTTAACATGGTGTGACCTCCTTTCCTCGCGAGGTTGATATATCATAGCGAGCGCAGCCGCATATCCGATGTGAACCACTGTCGGTACGTCATCATGCTGAGTAGAATGCTGGTAATGGCGGCTGAGCTGGTAAAAGCAAACACGATCAGAATCTGGTAACGCACGGCCTCAACCGGATCAGCACCCGCAATAATCATGCCTGTCATCATACCAGGCAGCTGTACGAGTCCTACCGTTTTCATGCCATCGATCGTGGGGATCATGCTGGATTTTACGGAACGTTTCAATACGTCCTGAAAAGCACGTCTTGGCGTTGCGCCCAATGCAAGCAGGGATTCAATCTCTCCTTTGGAGGATTCGACCTCGCGTTTCATCTGATTCAGGAACAGCCCGGACACTACCATGGCATTCCCGATGGTCATCCCACTCAATGGAATAATGTATTGGGGAGTAGGCTCTACAATACCCAGGCCTAGCAAGAGCCCCATCATGAGCAGCTCCGTGACCGTAATTGCAGCCGCAATATATAAGGAAATCCAGCGAAGTCCTTTGCCACGTTTGCCAGCATTAATGGAGGCTACGATAATCATGAATCCGACAATGGCAATGATAAGAACGGGGTGGTCCGAGTTAAATATAAATTGAAGTACATATCCGACAAGCAACAGCTGTACAGCGGAACGAACGGTGCCTATAGCAATATCCTTTTCCAGATCAAGCTTCTGCCAGACAGAGATGAGCATGGTGACCATCACAAATATAATGGTAAAACTCAGAGCGATGAGTGACATGATTTCTCCTTATTCTGCCGCAGGGGCAGGGTGCATAATGAATTGTCTGGCCAGGTCCGTGGCCGGATTGTCAAAAAAATGAGCTGTCGGCTGGCGCTCCAGCAGTGTCTGATTGCCCATAAACCAGGTGGTTGTACTGAATGATTGTGCCTGTTCCTGATCATGGGTAACCCAGACGAGCGAAGTACCTTCCTGCTGGCTCCAGCGGGTCAATTGCTCTTCCACCAGGCGTGCGTTGGTCCGATCCAGGGAAGCAGTCACTTCATCCAGCAGCAGGACCTCAGGACGCAGTATCATGGAACGAATAAGAGCTATGCGCTGTTTCTCCCCACCGGAGAGGTCGATGGCCCGCTTATGAATATCAAGATTCTCTAATCCCATACCTGTAAGCAGGCGTCGGGCGAGATCCTGATCGTATGGCTGCTTGTGAAGCAGATGCACTGTTTTCAGGTTATCTTCCACACTGCCTGCCAGCATGACAGCTTGCTGTGCGACATAAGTCATGCGTGTACGCCAGATACGAGGGTCCGAATCCCGATAAGAAATTCCTTTCCAGATCAGGTCTCCTTCATCAGGAATATCCAGCAGGGCGAGAATGCGGAGCAATGTGCTCTTCCCTTGGCCGGATGCACCGAGTATGGCAATACGTTCTCCCTGATCCACTTCTGCGTTCACATGTTCAAATAAAATACGCTGCTCGGTTAAACCGATACGTTTTACTAGATTATCAATGGTTAAAAGTGTGGACAAAGTCGGGTCGTCCTTTCATCCGTGATCTGCAATCATCTTAGCAAAAATACGAAAAAATTGAAATGAGAGTGAATCTCAATTAGATCATTGAAATGACAACATGGAATGTGAAAGATGAAACGGGTCTGACGCAAGCGGTTCTTTTTGGTAAAATAAAGAAGACTCCGTGTTGGCCTAATCGAGATCGTGATCTTTTTAAAATATGTTGATATCAGGGGAGGCTTTACGATGACGAAAGTGGTTGGACGGGACAAGGTGAATTGGGGCATTATGGGTACGGGATGGATAGCATCCCAGTTCGCACGAGATCTGGAGCATGCCGGAAACGCCGTAAAAGCGGCGGTGGGTTCACGAACATCTGAAAGCGCAGAGAAGTTTGCAGCTGAATATGGTTTTGCATACGCTTACGGTTCATATGATGAGATGCTGCAGGACCCTGAAGTGGACATTATTTATGTGGCAACACCGCATCCGTTACATAAGGAAAATGTACTTGCTTGTCTGGAAGCGGGTAAAGCAGTACTTTGTGAGAAACCGTTTACGATGAATGCCCGTCAGCTGGAGCAATTGGTGGAGAAGGCGCGTGAGCGCAATCTTTTTCTCATGGAAGGCATGTGGACACGCTTTCTGCCACCAATTACCCAAGCCAGAGCTTGGATTGCGGAAGGCAGAATCGGCGAGGTACGTTTGGTCAAAGCAGACTTTGGTTTCCGCGTAGGCTGGGAGCCGGAAGGCAGGTTGCTTAACCCGGATCTGGGTGGTGGGGCTTTGCTTGATGCAGGGGTATATCCGATCTCCTTCGCGTCCATGATTTTTGGCGAGCAGCCTCAGCATGTGTGGAGTACTGCGAACATTGGACAGACGGGTGTGGATGAACAGTTCTCCGTACTGTTGTCTTATTCGGAAGGTCGTTCTGCATCGCTGAACGGGGCCATTCGTCTTAACCTGAGTAACGAAGCGGTCGTATATGGCACGGAAGGGTACATTCGTTTACCACTTTTCCTGGCAGGCAAAGAAGCTTATCTTCATGTGAACGGTCAGGACGAACCGGAGACATTTATCGATGACCGGACGTGTATTGGTTATGCGTTTGAAGCGGAGGAAGCAGGTCGCTGCATTCTGGAAGGACGTACGGAGAGCAGAACGATCCAACTGGACGAATCCCTGGAAATTATGAAGTTGATGGACACGATTCGTGGGCAGTGGGGCCTGCGTTACAAATCCGAGAAATAGACAGGAGTGGAAATGCGATGGTGAAAATTCTGATTTCCGGATTTGAACCTTTTGGCGGGGATACGGTGAATCCGACGGGAGAACTGATGGAGGCACTTGCGCATGAAGTGATAGAGGGAGCAGAGCTGAAAAGAGTGCTGCTGCCTGTGCACTTCGATGAATGTGCGGATCTGCTGATCGCAGAGATGGAATCCTATCAACCGGATGTTGTCATCGCCTGTGGTCTGGCCAAAGGTAGGACAGCCATTACACCTGAACGGATTGCTGTTAATGTCAAAGATATTCCTCCTGGCTCCTATGCGGACAACCAAGGGCAGCATCCCGTGGACGAGCTCATAGTGGAAGGCAGCCCGGACGGCCTGTTCTCCACATTGCCGATTCGTGCGATGGTGAATAACATGGGGGCAGCAGGCATCCCGGCTGCGGTGTCCAATACGGCAGGCACGTATATTTGCAACAATACGATGTACCGGGTGCTGGATCATATCCGAGTGAAACAGCTTCCGATTCGTGCCGGATTTGTACATTTTCCGGCTTCAACACAGATGGCTGTGCTTCAGCCTTCCGTGCCGTCGCTCCCTATCCCCATGATGCTGGATGCTCTGCGGATTATGATTCGCACGGTAGTGGCGGAGTGACGGAGTTTGGATCAACATTGTGTATAGGTTCGATTTGTTGTTGAAATAAATTACAAAGGGCAGTCCTATGGTCATGAATATGACTTTATAGGACTGCCCTTTGTATTATTTAACGAACTGGAGCCACGCTAATGGGCGGAATTCCATAGATACTGGAATGTTACGAACCCCAGAAGCGTTATTTCGACGTTCATTCTGTTTCTTATGTCTTTGCGCTGAGATTTATCGTAATAACGTGACTGAGGTTCGTTGCTATTGCTATTCGGCTCGATTCTGCTCAATAAGGTGTTAACGATTCGTTAGCGCCTTGGACACGCAGGTCAATAGCACAGCAATGAGACCGTGCCCAACACTAAATAGGAAAACGAGATTGGGCACACCCTGATTGATGGTCTGAATTGATGCCTGACAAATCAAATCAAATCAAATCCGCAATAAATCCAGATCGAACTCGGGAACAAGTCCTTCTTTCATCGCTCGTCCAAGCAATGCTGTAATTGCACCGTAACCATCATCGCCCAGGTTGGCGCTGAACTCGTTAACGTACAGGCCGATATGCTGTGCAGTTACATCAGGGTCCATCTCTTGTGCATGCTCCATGACGTATGCCTTGGACTCATCCGGATGCGCCCATGCGTATTCCACCGAGGCACGTGCCCAACCTGCAAGGGCGTGAGCATCCAGGTTGCGACGGGCGATGATTGCACCCAGCGGGATTGGCAGGCCTGTGTCGCTTTCCCACCAGTTACCGAGATCTGTCATCAGTTTGAGATCATAATTCTGGTACGTGAAGCGTGCTTCATGGATAACCAGGCCGGCATCGATCTTGCCATCCCGGACTGCAGGCATAATCTGATCGAATGGCATAACGACAATCTCGCCTACACCGCCGGGAACATTTTGTGCTGCCCAGAGACGGAATAGCAGGTAGGCTGTTGAACGTTCGCTCGGCACGGCAACTCGGCGTCCCGAGAGATAGGCTGGATCGGTTGTACCGTTAGCGGTCAGAACCAGCGGACCACATCCTCTGCCAAGTGCGCCGCCCGCAGGCAAGAGCGCATAATCATTCAGCACATAAGGCAGTGCTGCATAGGATATTTTCATAACTTCAGGTGTATCTGGTCCATCCGGATTTGCCGCAAGGCCGTTGGTAATATCGATATCCGCATAACGGACATCAAGCTCAGGTGCACCTGGAATCAGTCCATGCACCCATGCGTGAAAGATAAATGTATCGTTAGGACAAGGGGAAAATGCAATTTTCATGATATAAGTACCTCCCGTAAAATGGAACTTGCAGCCTGGAGCGCACCCAGAGCATCCTTGATGCGCCAGGCGTCGCGGTCGCGTGGACCGACCGCGTTGGATATAGCCCGCAGTTCGAGTGCTGGCACGCCGAACTGCTGGGCTGCCGTTGCCACGCCGAAGCCTTCCATGCCTTCGGCGGCGGCATCCGGCACGCGGCGCAGCAGCTCCGCGGCCGTCTCGGCAGTTCCGGTCGCCGTGGATACGGTGACCGCCGTGCCTCCGCTGACAGCGAGCCCTGCCCGCTGCAGCTCATGGCGCAGGCGCGCGGCAAGCACCGCGTCCGCCGCCACACGGGACGAGCCGAAACCGAGCTCGTCCACGCTGAGGAAGCCGTCTGGCGTCTGCGAGCCCAGATCGGCGGCAACCATGGCGTCGGCCACCACGAGGGAGCCGACGTCCGCCCGGCCGGGGAACCCGCCGCCGATGCCGGCACTGACCACCAGCGTGTACGCTGGGGTCAGTCCGGTCCTGGCAAGGGGCCCCGGCCTTGAGGATGCGGCAGATGCCTGTGCCGCATCAGTTTGGCTTGGCGCAGCGGAGCCTTGCGCCAGCGCCTTTGCGCCAGCCGCTGCTGAGGCAAAGGCCAGCGCGGCAGCAGTTCCTGCTGCGGCCGAGGCAGGGCCTACGCCCGCAGCAATTACATCAAAGCGTTCCGTGGCCTGGTCACCCAGACCGCGCAGTACAGCCTCTTTTTCCGCATCAACGGCGGTTACAATTAATACACGCTTTGTCGATGCTGTGGATGTCGAGTTTGTTTCAAAGCTACTTAACAAGCTTGTAGTTTCTGGGCGATTACGTTCTATAGAATCATTCTGTTTCTGTTCATTCATCCCGAATTCTCCCTCATGAGGTTTTTATAAAGCCATCTATAAAATATGTACGCATAGGCCAGACGGAGTGACAACTGTACTGACAACGAGCGAAGCGAGCATGTGAACCAGTGAACGAGCACAACGTTCTTCTCCATCATAACGGAAGGGGAAAGATCAGAACAAGCTTTGAACGTATTTAGCGGGATAAGCGATTTAACGAACAGTAGCAACCCGCCCGAACCAGACTGAACCCCGAAATTACGCGTTTTATATAACAGAGTAATCTATTTCTATCTGCCTATATGTCACTTTAATCATATATATAAACCTAACGCGAATCATACGAGAAGTCAAAGTAAATGGTTGACAATCTGTATTAACTGTATTAATAATAGTAGTACAGTTAATACACCTTAGTGTTGGATACATACACTTCAAAACACAGTCATCGTTCATTAATAGGGTATTACAACTTTTATAGAGAGGAGGTGCGGGATGTTCGAATTGGATGTACGCAGCCGTAAGGCGATCTATGAGCAACTAGTAGACAAAATCAAAGAAATGATCGTGTACGGTGTTCTCCAACCCGATGAGCAGCTGCCTTCCGTTCGCACACTGTCCGGGCAGCTCACGGTTAATCCGAATACGATTCAGAAGGCGTACCGGGAACTTGAACGTGAAGGTTATATCTATTCATTGCAGGGAAAAGGGAGCTTCGTATCATCGTCCGTGGAACATCCGAATGCAGCTATGAGAGATGAAATCAGAGCCGCTCTGGTGAAGCTGATTGCGGAAGCTTCATATTCCGGTCTTAGCAAAGCCGATATGACGCTTTTATTTGAGGAAGCGATGGCCCGTATAGAGAAGGGGGAGCCGCATGATTGAGCTGAATCAGGTCATTAAGGCATTTGAACAGGAAAAAGCCGTTGATGGCGTCACGATGCAAGTACATAAGGGATCGATCTACGGTTTACTCGGTTCCAACGGGGCAGGCAAAACGTCGCTGCTCAAAATACTGGCAGGCATCTATCGTCAGGATAGCGGAACGGTTCGCATGGAGGGACAAGAAATTTATGAAAATATGGACCTCAAGGGACGCACCATTTTTATGGCGGATGCGCCATACTTTTTCCCGCAATCCTCCATCCATCAGATGGCTGCCTTCTACCGTTCGGTATATCCGCGCTGGAATGAGGAGCGTTTTGTACAGCTCGGCAGTGTATTTAAACTGGATGTGAAACGTAAACTGCATCGCATGTCCAAAGGCATGCGCCGTCAGGCAGCCGTCTGGCTTGGGCTCAGCTGTATGCCTGAAGTGCTGCTCATGGATGAGCCGATTGATGGGCTTGATCCGGTCATGCGGCAGCAGATCAAGAACCTGCTGTTCCAGGAAGCAGCGGAGCGTCAGGTGACGATTCTGATCTCGTCTCACAATTTGCGCGAGATTGAAGACCTATGCGACCATGTTGCCATCATGCACAAAGGCCGGATTATCGTAGAGAAAGATTTAGATGATCTGAAGGCTGATACACATAAAATTCAGGTCGCTTTCCGTCATCCTGATCATGCCAAGGCTATGGACGAACAGGTGAATATTTTGCATGAAGAGCAGCGTGGAAGTGTATCCCTGTTTATTGTGAAAGGCAATCGCGAGGCTGTGACGGAACGATTCCGTGCATTTGATCCCTATCTGCTGGATGTGCTGCCGCTGACGCTGGAAGAAATATTTATCTATGAAATGGAGGATGCAGGATATGATATTCAACCGATTGTTCTGTAACCGGGGCATCCTGTTCCAAAATTTCAGGCAGCATGGATGGATCGGCATCTTGTACCTGATCACGTTGTTGTTTTCGCTACCGCTCCATATCAGTACAGAGTACCGGGATTTACCCCAGCAGATTACGAGTTTGTTCCAAGCGAATGGGGAAGTACAAATTCTGTTTGCCATTACATTCCCGGTAGCAGCGGGCATTTTTCTGTTCCGGTATGTGCAATCCGGTGCACCTTCAGATCTGTTCCACAGTTTGCCGCTGCGCCGAAAGCATCTGTTAACCGTTAATTTGTTGACGGGGTTCGTGATGACTCTGGTTCCAATCTGGATAACGACAGCAGTTACAGGCTGGGTATGGGCTGTTCTGGATAAGCCTGCTTATATATTTGGAGGCAGCTCCATCTGGATGTGGGGCCTCAGTATGAGCATCTACTCGTTGTTTATGTTCATGCTGACCGTGGTGGTAGGCATGTGCATTGGACAGTCCGTGTTGCAGGGACTCACAGTGTACGCTATTCTGTTGTTGCCTGTTGTTGTATGGTTCATTTTTTCCTTGCATCTTCAAAATTACCTGCTTGGATATCCGTACGATGGTGTTGGGCGAAGTGCAGAAAAAATATCTTTAGTCCTTCGCATGGGTTCGATTAGTGGAGCTCCTGTGATCGGTTGGGAACTCATTATTTATTCGATATTGACACTGTTGTTCATCCCGTTGTCTTACGTATTCTATGCGAAGAGAAAGGTGGAATCTGCTACCCAAGCGGTGACGTTTAAGCTTGTTAAACCCATATTCCGATTTGGTTTAATGTTTACGCTGGTTTTAATTGGCGGAGCCTACTTCACCATTATTGCTCCGAGAGGATCATCCGGGTGGGGAATCTTCGGATATATCCTCGGTGGGGTTGTCGGTTATATATTTGCCGAGATGATTATCCGCAAGACGTGGCTGATCTGGAGCAGCAAGCTCCTGCCCAAGTTTGCTTTATATGGTATAGTTGCCGGATTGATTTTGTACGTCCCTGTTGCTAGCTGGAATGGATATGCTGCACGAGTGCCTGAGTTGAACAAGGTTAACAGTATCAAGCTTGGTGGAGAGAGATACTCTTATACTAACGGTGTCTCATTGAAGCTGGATGATAGTCCATTCTACTCGGATGATCCTGATTTTTTGGAAGCCGTTCTTGCCCTGCATCATAAAATTATCGATTCCGATCTTCCTTTGCTAGATCCGGTTAATCCAAATGATTATGACGAGTATGTGTCTATTAACTACAAGCTGGATAACGGCAAGGTAATGAAACGAAGATACCAAATTCCTGAAATCCATTTCCGACAGGAACTCATGGTATTGAAACAGACTCAGGCATACAAATCGGTGGCCTATGACACGTATAAACTGGAAGAGGATGCATTAAGTATCGGAATCCGCTCAAGTATTAGCTCGTATCGGAAAGTATATATCAGCAATCCAGAACAAGTCCGTGAATTCAAGGAATTATTGAAGCAGGACATGTTGGATCAGACCTACGAAGAACAGCGCTCCCCTTGGCAGTCTTTTGCTTACGCGGAAATGAACCAGAATTCAACATCTTCTGACCCTTATCAACCGAAGGAGATGTGGAATTTTGATATTAAACCGAGTTATAAGCGAGTGCTGGCATGGTTGAAAGATAACAACTTATACGAGCAGCTTCAAGTTCCGGTAGACGAAATCGCTTCGGCGCAATTTGTGAAGCAGGAGATTGATAGTCCAGGATATCCGAAGACGGCTTATCCACAATCAGAGTATATTGACGATAACTTGAGTGGCAATAAACAGGTTGCGACCAAAAATAAAAAAATTATCAGCCAACTGCTCAAGCGTCAACGGTCCGGTTATCAAACAGAGAGAGATACCATCTATCAGATCAAATTGAATGTTACCCAAGGGGAGAACATCTACATGATCCTGAAGGAAGAAGACCTGACAGAAGAAATGAAAGCTATCTTGGCTGAACAGTAAGATCATTTGCAAGCGGGAAGGGTTCTCCCGGTAAATATGCTGATTTCTCTATCTGACTTGACCAGAATACAACTATGGAATATATTAGAAAAAGGTAGTGGTTCGATTCGAGATGATGACCATTTCGGCGAATCCCATAATGGAACGGCTTATGAGGGAAGCACCCGTAAGAGCAGGCAATACGCCTGACTTGCGGGTGCTTTTTTTGTCTTTTTGCCAGTGTGTTCATTAGGGAGCGTAAGGATCGTAATCGAGTCACCGCACAGACACATCCAGCAGGTTCTAATTATCAATTCACATGGAAGGGAGCAGAAGAGAATGCAAACTGGAATTTTCGATGAAAATGCAAGTCATCAGGTGGGTCATTGTTCGTGTGCAACACCAATCAGGGAGCAAGGCATCAATGAGGGGGATGAAGACAAGCAACAGATCATGAACCAATCCCATATGAGGAGGAGCACGAAAAATCATAGTTTCATGAGCAACCTGAGCAACCGATACGGGTCACGCCCAAACCTTTGCGCTAACGTATGGACCCGTATGAGCCTGGGACTCATCATCATATTCAGTATGAGTGTAATGTATTATTCCTCCGCTGCTGAAGCAGCGGGACTTGAGCTTGGCGTAACAGCCCAGAAGGCGTGGGAAACCGTGCTGAGCAAGGCTGATTCGCAGACCAAGTTGTCCCTGCAACGAGCGTACGAGAACGTAGGCAACTGGACGACTCAGGAACAAACTTGGGAACAAAAGATAAAGACCATTCATGCCGCTAATAGCAAGGAGCTGGAACAATTACGTGTGGGTATAAGGCAAATCGATGATGCAAAGATCGCTGGTTTAACCGAAAAGGTAAAACAAACCGAGGCCCGGTATGAGTCTTTGTTTGCTTTGTACAGTTCAGTGAATAGGCAGCTCGACGCCGCCAAAGCGATCAAAAACAAGGAATGGAGTGCGGCTATTCGCACCCAAGCGGATACGTTGAAACCTGTTGTTCAGCTTGCCCGAGAAGACATTCGTTTCAAGAAAAAGGAGCTTGCCGAAGCCCGCAAACGAAAGAGTACAGAAGTGAAACGGTTGCGTACTTTACTGGTAGGAGCTGATCCGGTGAAGAAGCAGATTCAAACGGGCAAAAAACAGGCGAGCCTGTCGAAAGAGCGATATTCAAACGCGTTGCAGCAGTTCAAACAGAGTACAAAACTAGGCCAGTCATCACGCGTATTAAGCTCGTTGAACTCCTTATCCGCAGTAGCGGAGAAATGGGCTGGCTCCAAACAACATATCTATACACTTGAGCAGAAGGTAAGTGCTACCTACGCCAAAGTCAGTCAGGAACTGACCAAGAGACCGAAATAAAAGCGAGCTACATTATCCTTTTTGCCAGTACCAAGAAACAACAGTATAGTCGATGAGAAGACAGGACTGTGGTACACTCGAAGCAAACGAGGCGGCAGGAGGATATGAATGGCAGACAAAGAAGATTTGACCCGGTTCGGTGTGGCATTTCCCACGCCTCTGATCGAACAGTTTGACAGCTATATTGAAGAGCAGGGATACAAGAACCGTTCGGAAGCTTTTCGTGATTTGGTCCGTAAAACATTGCTGGAGCCCTCTGCATTGCATTCCGAGCAGGATGTAGCTGGAACCATTGTGATGGTGTATGACCACCATATCAGTGATCTTCCTATTCGGTTAATGGAGCTGCAGCACGAGGCACACCATGACATCATCTCCAATATGCATGTGCACCTGAACCATGATCAGTGTTTGGAGGTCATTGCAGTGCGGGGCAACCTAGGACGATTGCGTCATCTGCATCAGCAGATCCAGGTTCAAAAAGGAGTACTGTATGCAGAGCTGTCCGTAACGTATGTGGATGAGCTCAACAAAATGGCAAGCCACCACAGTCCGCACAATCATGATCACAGCCAAAATCAACAAAGTCATCACCATCCTCACAATTCTCCTGATTCTTCAACGGATTAACTTTTAAAATTTCAAAAACCGATTCATTGGCTTTAGCCGACTTTGTCCATAGCACGTATGTAGAACAACAGATTATTGGTCCATTACCGATAATCTGTTGTTCTTTTTGTTTTGTTATAATACCTAACTCGAAACACTGTATCATCTTCGGAACCCCCTGTTAATCTCATTTAAATTCCCTGTAAATGAAAATAAATGGATTTTGAAGTTAAGTTTGTTGACACAATGAAACTGTTTTGTGCTACAATTTTCAAAAAAAGTAACACGGAATTAGATTTTATCGTCAAAATTAAAGGGGGAACAGCATAATGCGCGGATTTTCATGGGGGAAACGACCAGTTAGAGCGGGAGTAGGAATTTTACTTATATGCACAGTTGGGCTGTCGGGATGTACACAGGGGACATCCTCAACAATAGAGAGCGTTCAGCAGGCAGCGGTTTCTCTTCCCAAAGACGAATTAGTGCTGGCTGTTGGCACGGAACCGGAAGGCGGATTTGATCCCACTACGGGCTGGGGACAGTACGGTTCACCGCTCTTTCAGAGCACTTTGCTGAAAAGGGATGCCAAACTTCAACTGGTCAATGATCTGGCGACAGAGCATTCCGTCAGTGAAGATGGGCTGACTTGGACCGTCACACTCCGGGATGATGTAAAGTTCTCGGATGGTGAGCCACTGACGGCCGAAGATGTCAGATTTACGTTTGAAACGGCTGCCAAGAGTGGTTCAGTCATCGATTTGACCAATATGGCTGATGTGGAAGCACCGGATACAACAACTGTCGTCTTTACATTAAAGTCGCCGCAGTCCACGTTTATCAGTCTGCTGACTACACTCGGAATTGTGCCTGAGCACGCCTATGGTCCTGATTACGCCGAGCATCCGGTTGGGTCTGGTCCATACAAGCTGGTGCAATGGGATAAGGGTCAGCAGGCGATCGTCGAGGCTAACGAACAATATTACGGGAAAAAGTCCACATTCCATAAACTGACGTTCCTCTATCTGGATGAGGATGCAGCCTTTGCAGCGGCGCAAGCCGGAACAGTCGATATTGCGGCAATCCCGGCGGCATTCAGTAAGCAGCAGGTAAGCGGCATGAAGCTGGAAACAGTGAAAACAGTTGATAACCGGGGCATCATGTTTCCGATGCAGCCCGCAGGCGCTAAGTCTGGTGACGGCCTGCCGGCAGGCAATGATGTTACATCCGACATTTCTATTCGTAAGGCGGTAAATGTGGCGATTGATCGCACTGCATTGGTGGAGGGGGTACTGGAGGGTCATGGTCGTCCGGCCTACTCGGTCAGCGACGATCTGCCGTGGAGCAATTCGGATTCTGTATTTGCAGATGCGAATCCCGATGAAGCGAAGCAGATTTTGGCTGATGGCGGCTGGGCGGATACAGATGGTGACGGAATTGTCGAGAAGAACGGTACAAAGGCCGAGTTCAATCTGCTTTATTTTGCAGGGGATTTAACGAGACAGTCGTTGGCACTGGCTGCTGCGGATATGGTGGCCCAAGCGGGAATCCAGGTCAATGTGGAGGGGAAAAGCCGGGAAGAGACGAAAAAGCTGGCCTATACCAATGCCGTATTATTTGGCTGGGGAAGTCATGATCCGCTTGAAACCTACAATCTCTACAGCAGTACCCATAAAGGTGAAGGATACTACAACACTGGATTGTACAGCAACCCAACCGTGGACAACTGGATGCATCAAGCTCTCCGAGCGACAACGGAAGAAGAGGCACTGCCCTTCTGGCAGAAGGCGGAGTGGGATGGATCGACAGGATTCAGTTACCAGGGCGATGCGCCATGGGCATGGCTGGTGAACATTGATCATCTGTATCTGGTGAAGAATAGTTTGAAAATCGGTGAACAGCAGATCCATCCACATGGTCATGGGTGGCCTGTGACATCCAATCTGGAAGAATGGTCCTGGGATGAAGATTCGAAATAGAAACGCTACGGTAGCTTTAGCCTGAATTGGGGAGAGATTGGATGGAGGACAGGATGGGATGGGCCAAATTTGTCGGATTTAAAATGCTGCGGCTGTTATCTTTGCTGGCAGGAGTCAGCGTGGTGTCTTTTATATTAATGCAGTTCTCTCCAGTGGACCCGGTGGAGGCTTACATTGGTGGAGATATGATCAGGGTGAGCGCAGAGCAGCGCAGTCTTATTGAAGAACGTTGGGGGCTCAATGCTTCACCCGTAGAACGGCTGTTTACTTGGGGACAGGCACTGATTCAGGGCGATCTAGGAACATCAATGATCTATAGGCAGCCGGTTGCGGACATCATCCAGGAACGATTCATGAATTCTGTTGCTCTTATGGCGGTGGCATGGGTGTTATCCGGTCTGATTGGATTCGGTCTGGGCGTCGTTGCTGCCATGAAAAGGGATTCACGGCTGGATCGTCTGATCTGTTGGTACTGTTACACACTGGCTTCCACGCCTGTATTCTGGATCGCGCTGTTATTACTCATGGTATTCGGTGTATGGCTTGGCTGGCTGCCAATCGGACTTGGTGTACCTGCGGGCATGGCAGCAGATCAAGTGACATGGGGAGATCGGGCCATGCACATGATTCTGCCTGCGCTGACGTTGAGTCTGACGGGCGTAGCCGCGATTGCCTTACATACCCGGCAGAAGCTCGTGGATGTGCTGGACTCCGATTATATTCTTTTTGCGAGGGCACGAGGTGAGCGAGGTGTTCAACTGTTTCGTCGTCATGGGTTCAGACATGTGGTACTGCCAGCTTTGACGCTGCAATTTGCTTCATTTAGTGAATTGTTCGGTGGAGCTGTGCTCGCGGAGCAAGTGTTTTCCTATCCCGGATTGGGGCAAGCAACAGTCCAGGCTGGATTACGCGGTGATGTGCCGCTGCTGCTGGGACTTGTGCTGTGTAGTGCGATATTTGTGTTTACAGGCAATATGCTGGCCGATATTCTGTACCGTATCATTGATCCGCGCATGAAGGAGGAGGCTATAGGATGAAACAGACATTAGAACGTCCCTCCCGGCCTGAGGCTCAGACTGCACAGCATCTGAAAGTTAACTCTCCCAAAAGTGAGGCGGGGAACAAGAGGAATTGGAGGCCAGTACATCCACGTACTCATGGTGGGAAAGGTTATTCAGGTGGCGGTATTCCTCGTTTTCGTAATCCGCGCAAATGGGCGATGATCTGGGGTGGCCTAGGTGTGATCTGGATTGCCACCGTGTGGCTGACAGGCAGACTGCTTCCCGCAGAATCGACGCTGACCTCCTTGATGGATCGGAATCTGGCTCCGGCCTGGGCACATCCTTTCGGTACAGATTGGCTGGGAAGAGATATGTTTATGCGCACATTGAAAGGATTGGCAACGAGCATTCAGGTGGGGTTACTCGCGGCTTGTGGCGGCGGACTTATCGCTCTTTTACTGGGTCTTGCTGCTGCTTCAGGGAGAGCTGCGGACCGGGTCATTTCATGGATCATTGACCTCTTTCTGAGTGTTCCCCACTTGGTATCGCTGGTGATGCTGGCTTTTGTGTTCGGTGGAGGTTTGCCTGGGGTGGCGTTAGCCATTGCCCTGACCCATTGGCCGAATCTGGCCCGCATTGTAAGGGCAGAGATGATTCAACTGAGATCAGCCGAGTATATTCATATCTCACGCAGATTGGGCCATTCGCGAATGTGTATTGCGGTGCAGCACATGCTGCCCCATCTGATCCCGCAGCTGTTCGTGGGAGTGCTGCTGATCTTCCCTCATGCCATTCTGCATGAGGCAGCGATTACGTTTCTGGGGCTGGGGCTGTCGCCGCAGCAGCCAGCCATCGGAATTATTTTATCAGAGTCGATGCGATATTTGTCCGCAGGGATGTGGTGGTTGGCTTTTTTCCCAGGGCTCGCATTGTTGTTGGTTGTTCGTGCGTTTGATGTGTTGGGCGGTAGTCTGAAGACATTAACGGGAACCGGCAGTTCAAGGGAGGTGATGTAGACATGGCACTTCTTGAAGTGGATGAAGTATCGGTTTCGTTCCGGCGTGCTCGGGGATGGTTTGGGCACGAGGAGAACCGTGTTATTCAGGATATGACTCTGTCTGTCAATGAAGGGGAGATTGTCGCCGTCGTAGGGGCAAGTGGATCAGGCAAAAGTGTGCTGGCGCAGGCGATCATAGGCATTCTTCCTGCCAATGCGACGATAGAAGGCCGGATTAGCTATGCAGGCGAACCCTTGACCATGGATCGGCAGCTTCATCTGCGTGGAGATGAACTGGTGTACATTCCGCAATCGGTCAGTTATTTGGACCCGCTGTTGAAGGTGGGCAGGCAGGTTCAACCCGTAAGCCAAAAGACAGGGCGCAAGCAAGGATCGACGCACCGATCCACGATGCAAAAGGCAGAGCAGGAACTGACGGGACGCTATGGATTGCCTCAGGGAACGTCGGGCAAATATCCGTTTGAGCTGTCAGGTGGCATGGCACGTCGGGTGTTGATGGCAACGGCCACCTCTGGTGCTCCGAAACTCATTATTGCAGATGAGCCAACACCTGGCATCCATCCCGAAGTGCTGGCTGAAACGATGAAGCATTTTCGTCAACTGGCCAATGAAGGGGTCGGCATTCTTTGGATTACCCATGATATTACGACTGCCTTGACGGCAGCAGACCGCATATCCGTATTTTACGCAGGCTCCAATGTGGAGACGGCACAGGCTTGTGATTTTACGGGAAAGGGCGAAAGATTAAGACATCCATACACGAAAGCGCTCTGGAACGCGTTGCCACAAAATGATTTTCAACCTCTGTCTGGAACCCAGCCTGTAGCAGGTCGACAGCGGGTAGAAGGATGCTCATTTGCACCACGCTGCATCGGAGCGACCACGGCTTGCACGAACGAACGTCCTGAGCTGCGCAAGGTCCGAGGCGGGGAAGTGAGGTGCATCCATGCCACTTGAGGTTAGTGATGCAGGGTATCGTTATGGTAAAGAAGCTTGGGTATTTCAAAATATAAGTATGGAAGTACAGCAGGGGGAAGTCGTTGGCTTGTGGGGGCCCAGTGGCTGTGGCAAAACAAGTCTTGGACGTATCCTTGCAGGGTATGTGGAACCGATCGCAGGTCAAGTGCTGCTGGATGGGAAGCCGCGCCCCAAAGCCGGAGCCTGTCCGGTTCAGCTGGTATTCCAGCATCCGGAGAAAGCGGTGAATCCACGCTGGCGGATGCGCCGTGTCTTGAAGGAAGCCATGATCGAGGATCAGGAGCTGCTCAATGACTTGGGTATCCAGACGAATTGGCTGGATCGAAGGCCCGGTGAGTTGTCAGGCGGAGAATTGCAACGATTCTGCGTTGCACGTGCACTCGGCACAGCAACTCGTTACGTGATCGCTGATGAGATGACCACCATGCTGGATGCGATCACACAGGCGCAGATCTGGCATACCGTGATGAATATCGCGCGTCAGCGTAACCTGGGACTGTTGATCATCAGCCATGATCGGGAGTTACTGGACAGGTTATGCGATCGGATTGTGCAGATGCCAACCTCATAACTTACGGGGTATAAACCGTTTTCCGATATAAAAGGGGTGTCCGAGTAGTCCATCATGAACATGAATCATGGATTTGACTACAGGGACAGCCCCTTTTGCAATTTTACCGAAATCAGCGCTTTAATGAAACGAGCGCGGGTTATTAGACGAAATTTTAGTTTCGTTGTTGGAACGAATTGTAGACACCTTATGCCCGATTCGTTAACGTCTTCAATGTACTTTAAACGTAATTCAACTTATTGTCCGACAGCCTGCCCACCAGCACAGACAATCTGCGCATGGCTTCTTCTACCGTGGAACGTGGGCAGGCCACATTCATGCGCATAAATCCTGTGCCTTCTGCTCCGAAGATACTTCCATCATTGAAGGCGAGTCCTGCTTCCTTGAGCAGCATCGTACACAGCTGCGCATGCGGAATATTCAGCTTCCGGAAATCCATCCACAGCAGGTAAGTCGCATCTGGAAGCCGAATTCCGATTTGCGGCATATGCTCTGCGACATACTGCTGCACGTATTCCATATTTCCGCGGATATAAGCAAGACAGTTATCCAGCCATTCTTCAGCGCCGTTGTATGCCGCTTCGGCTGCTTCTGCTCCCAGCGTGCTGATGTTGGCAAGACCCATCGTTTTCACGCCCTGCATGAATGATTCCCGCAGCTTGGCATTTGAAATGATGATATTGGAGGTGCATAGACCTGGAATGTTGAACGTTTTGCTTGGTGCAGTACAGATAATGCTGAGATCAGCGACAGCTTCAGAAATAAGGGCCAGCGGAGTATGCTCACCGCGTTCGTGGACCAGATCGGCATGAATCTCATCCGAAACGATGAGTACGTTATATTGCACGCAGAGTGCAGCAAGGCTTTGAAGTTCTTCACGAGTCCATACCCGTCCAACCGGGTTGTGAGGACTGCACAGAATTAACATTTTGACCCGACCCGTCTTCAGGCAGGATTCCAGATGCTCCAAATCCATGTAATAATGTCCATCGTTCTCCACCAACGGATTGGTCATCAGTTCTCTGCCTTGACCGCGTACCACATCATAGAAGGGTGCATACACCGGAGTCTGAATTACTACTGCATCTCCCGGTTCGGTGAACCGTTGTACAGCAATGCTGAGTGCAGGCACAATACCTGGGGTGAATACAACCCATGCATCGTTAATGCTCCAGTTGTGACGTCGCTCCATCCATCCCGATAGTGCTGCGTGATACGCATCTGTTCGCACTGTATAGCCAAAAATCCCATGTTCCATTCGAGTCTTCAACGCTTGAATGACCGATGGTGGAGCGGCGAAATCCATATCAGCAACCCACATGGGGAGCGCATCTGTGACCCCAAAAATCTCCTCAAGTGCATCCCATTTCTCTGATCCCGTGCAGAGTCGATTAATCGGCTCGTCAAATGTATGATTATTGTTCTTGCTCATTGCTTAAATCCCCCTTGAAATCCGTTCCTTCGACTACAATCGACAGATTATTATCTTATAAATTTGATGATTTCGCAACTTGTAACCAGCAGATGGATTCCATTTTGTATGGGGCTGCATCCAGGACTTTATTCATGTAATAACAATGATTCGAGCGTGCGTAAAGCAAAATGAATGAAACGACTAATTTTGTGCGGCGCTGGTCCTGTTTTTCTATTAAATCATGTACAAGCTCTCGCCAGATGGTATTATGATTCCAAGCTTTGGTTTAACAACGAAGCAGCAACCGTACATAAATTTCGGTAATAGAGACAATCAGGAGGGACTTTGGATGAAAAATAAAAAGTGGATGTTAACCGCTGGTGTCTTCAGTATGGTATTAACAGGATCAGCAGGGGTATATGCAGGAACGCAATTGGAAACCATTAAGGCTTATTTGAACCATGGGTTAGGCATTGAAGTTAACGGACAGAAGTTCACACCAACAGGTGATCAGGGCAAGAAGCTCGTCCCTATTACATATCAAGGCAGTACGTATCTCCCAGTTCGTTCCATTGCAGATGCGTTGAACACGGAAGTCACGTATGATTCGAAAACCAATAAAATAAGCATCGGGTCCACAAGCTCCTCCAGTGGGTCCAGTTCCACAAGCAACAGCGGTTCGACTTCAACATCAACAGATAAAAACAAACAGGCTGAGAGTGTGAAAGCCAAGTATTTACCGGTTGATTTCCCTTTACCAACGGATGCCAAGACCATCAGCCTGATTGAGTCTAGTGTAGAAGGTAAGAACAAAATCGTCTTTATATATACAACAAAAGAGACGCTGCTCGCGGTAGGAACATCTTACAAAGATTATTACCAGAACAAAGACCTGACTCAATACGCGCAAGACGTACAGGCGGATGGATTCAGCATTGTTGGTCGTGAAGAAGGCAAATTCGCCGTATCCATTACGGGTTCCACTTCTACAACGTACAAGGATGTTAATGAAGTAACCGTTGTGTGGGGCGAAGAGTAAGGGAGCACTATCAAGTACTCATAGTCATGCTTTCATAAAAATAAACATGGGATAGTAACGCAGAACGCAGTAATTGTCCCATTTCCAAACGTCAAAACAGTAAAAAACCACCAGGGAAGGTCATGATATGACCGCTTCTACTGGTGGTTTTTACTAATCCAGAAATTCTTCCCGCTCAGGCAGACATAGGTAGCAAGAGGAAGAATATTTATCTTTTATTTCATAAATGTGATCTTATGATAGCGTTACAAGTGCTCATTGAACCATCCAGCAATATGCTCCAGACGACGTACCCGTAAGTGCGGGTGACCTCCGCGGGACAACTCGTGATTGGCTCCCGGGAAACGAACGAACCGAGTGGTCTGTCTGCGCCGCTTCAAGGCAACATATAGTTGTTCAGCTTGTTCAATCGGACAACGCAGATCCTGCTCACCATGCAAAATCAGCAGCGGCGTGCTGACATTACCCACATATGCAAGCGGAGAATGTTTCCATAACTTCTCGGTGTCATCCCATGCATTACCGCCAATCTGGTCTTCCGTGAAAAAGAATCCAATATCACTGACTCCGTAGAACGAGAGCCAGTTAGAGATGGAACGCTGAGTGACGGCTGCCTTGAAACGGTCGGTATGTCCAACAATCCAGTTGGTCATGAAGCCACCATAGCTGCCGCCAGTGACGCCCAGACGGGACTCGTCGATAAACGGATATCGGGAAACCGCATAATCCATGGCTTCCATCAGATCACGATAATCCCCGCCGCCATAGTCACCCCGGCAGGCATTCACGAATTGCTGTCCGTATCCGAGCCCACCTCTTGGATTAATATATACAACAGCATAGCCCTGTGCTGCGAGGAGCTGAAACTCATGCATAAACGTAAAGCCATACATCATATGTGGACCGCCATGAATCTCAAGAATGGTTGGGACTTTGACTCCTTCCACCATGCCAGCCGGTTTCAGCATCCAGCCTTGCAGTCGCAGGCCATCAGAGGAATTGAACCAGAAGGTCTCGGGTGTGCTAAGTTGGATTTCTTCAACCAGTTGAGGATTGCTATGGGTCAATTGTATAGGCTCGGCCCCAACTTCATCAGATTGAGTATACAGAAAGAGATCACCAGGACGAAGTACGTCTGCTACGGCAGCCACAATCTGTCCGTTTTCCAGCTCAGCAAACTGATAGAACTCTTTCTCGTCCGGCAAGATGTATTCGGCATGACTGCCATCTCGTGCGAATCGGGCAATCCGAACGCTACCTTCAATAGTAGCAAGACAGAGAATGGATGAACCATCACGACTGAATACCGGGCCCGTATTAGTTAAGTGTGAGCGCATATCACCAACGAGGCTATGATTGATCTGTACATCCCAATCCTTGCTTAGACATACGGGTTGGCCGCCTGAGATCGGAAGGGTATAGAGCTTGACCAACGTAGCATTTCCATAGGAACGGTCGCTGGCAAGCAATGCAAGGGTTTGTCCATCAGGTGCGTACGTCAGCCGGCCGAAAGAGTATCCTTCCGGAGTCAACTGCTGCACGTCAGATCCGTCAGCCTTGGCACGATATACATGGTTTGTCAGGGAGTAATCGTTATGGTGCTCGCCCTCTTCCGGAAACTGAGCGATCCAGGCAATGGACTCTCCATCCGGCGACCACGCATAGTCCCCAACGTCATAATGACCTGTAGTTACAGGGATCGCCTCTCCCCCTTCGATTGGAACACGAAAGAGATGGGTTCGTCGACCGTTCCACAGTCCACCGCTGTCAGATTTCATTCGAATTCGATCCACGACAAGTTCTTGCGGCCGTTTTTTATCGATGTCTTCCGTTTCATCTTCGTCTTTTTCGCTCATGTCCACAGATGATTTAACAAGCAAAGTGAGCCCATCCGGTGACCAAAGCAGGGAGCTGACGCCATGCTTCAAATGGCTGACTTGCTGTGCTTCTCCACCATCTGAGGCGATCAGCCACACTTGTGTTTTGCCTTCATGTTCTCGTAAAAAAGCAAGCTGTGAACCATCCGGCGACCAAACAGGAGCGTGATCCTTATCTCCGGATGTGAAAGCTCTGTCCTTCTGGTTCTCCAGGTTAAGGAGTCTCAGGTGAGAAGAATAACCGTCTCGTGCTTTGTTTGTTTTCCGACTTACATATACCAGTTGTCCGCCCTGAGGAGACGGAGTTGGATCATTAACCCATGTAATCTGAAAAAGATCTTCCGATGTTATGCCGCGCAGACTATTCATTGTTTGTCCTCCCACCACGATCAGATTGTTTTAATTTCCTAACCTTTCCATTTATATTAACGGAAAGCATGAGGCAGGACAACACGATTCTGAACGAACGTACTCCTATTTCTTAACAATATCGCCTATGCCCGAAAGGAATTATTGGAAGCATGACGAATCCTAATGTTGAATAGTCATGAAATGGACGAAAAGCTGTCTGAAAATGATGTTTAATGTCAGTTGAATCTGTTTAATGAACATTGCTATTTAAGTATATTTGGTAATGCAGCTGATTTAATGAGCTGCACCCCGTTTATATAGATCATTCTTGTCTCAGTCACCATGAAGGAGGAGCATCACTTTGTCCACATCCTATGATCAACAGCACGTGGAATACCCAAGCCGGAAACGAATGGCATGGCTTACATTGGGGGCGGCACTTTTTGTAGCAGCCGGATTTTTTTTGATGTTAGATGATTCTTTAGCCAAGGGATCTGCCATTTCTTCGGTTATAGGTTTGTTCTCTATTTTGTTTTTCGGGCTTTGTCTCTGCTACAGCCTGGTGAAGATGATTAAGAAGGAACCTTCCTTTGTTGTTGATGATCATGGGTTTGTGGATGCATCTTCTTACACATCAGGAGGGTTAATTGCCTGGAAAGATGTTGAGAATATTTTTATGTATGAATTCATGGGACAGAAGATGATTGGGGTTAAATTGTGGGACGAGAAAGCGTTTCTGGATCGCCAGAATGGGATGAAGCGCAAACTAATGACGGTAAACAGCAGCATGGTCGATGCTACGGTAAGCATTGCCCAGAACAGCCTCACATTACCACTGGACCAGTTGTATATCATGATGGTGGAGCGTTGGAAGCAATCGATTGAAAGGTCGAGTGAAGGAAGTAGCTTTGATCTATTTAATAATAAATAGATCATGAGGAATATTGTCAGATTGGAGGAGTACAGATGCAACAAGGAAATCAGACGCGTACGATCCAGCTGCCCGATGGGACAACACTGCCTGCAATCGGACAGGGAACATGGTATATGGGTGAGAAGCAATCCAGTCGGAGAGAAGAAGTTCAGGCACTGCGTTATGGTATTGAACGTGGAATGACAGTAATAGATACGGCTGAGATGTATGCTGAAGGCGGGGCGGAAGAGGTCACTGGTGAGGCGATAAAAGACTGTCGCGATGATGTATTCCTGGTATCCAAGGTGTATCCTCATCATGCGGATCGGAAGCAGATGATTACCGCTTGTGAGCGCAGCCTTTCGCGTCTGGGTACAGATCGCTTGGATCTGTACCTGCTGCACTGGCGTGGAGGTGTGCCGTTGGAGGAGACGGTTGAAGCTCTGGAACAGCTGAAACAATCAGGCAAAATTCTGCGCTGGGGTGTTTCGAATCTGGATACAGAGGACATGCAGGAGCTCTGGAACATTCCAGCTGGTCAGCATTGTGCAGTGAATCAGGTGCTGTATCATGCAGCTTCTCGTGGTATTGAATACGAGCTTCTTCCCTGGTTGAGGGAACGCCTTATTCCTGTTATGGCCTATTGTCCGCTGGCCCAAGGTGGCAGGCTTCGTAAAGAATTGTTGGAGCATTCAGTCATCCGTGAGATTGCCGAGGATCGAGGAGTCAGTCCTTCGCAAATTGCGTTATCCTGGGTTATCAGGGATGGAGACATACTGGCGATCCCGAAAGCTGTACAGCTGAATCATGTTGCAGAAAATGCTGCGGCGATGGACGTTATTTTGACCCAAGATGAAGTTGTTCGGTTGAATGAGGCATTCCCTGCACCTAAGGGTAAAGTGCCTTTGGATATCGTATAGAGACTTCTTGTCAGGCCGATTACATCATACAATGACCGTAGTTGGAAGAATCAAGAGTAATAAGAGCAGATCTGAGGATCTGTTCTTTTTTTGCATTTGGGGCCATTTTAAATAAATGGGCTTTACAACAACAAATCACTAGTGTACTATGTAACTAACACACAGATACAGAGAGGAGCGAGGACATTGTGAGCATTGAATTTGACAACAACTTGCCAATCTACCTGCAGATTATGCAGTACATCAAAAGACAGATTGTGACCGGGACACTTAAGGCAGGCGATAAAATTCCTTCGGTTCGTGAGCTCGCGGCCGAATTACAGATCAATCCTAATACAGTACAGCGAACATTTCAGGAGTTGGAGCGGGAAGAAGTGGTTGAAACCAAGCGAGGTCTGGGCCGATACGTGACAAGTGAGGAGTCGAAAATTATGACGATCAAAAAAGAGATGGCTGGTGAATTGCTGGAGCGTTTTCTGACAGGAATGCAGGAGCTGGGCATCGAAGAACAGGATATCGTAAATATCGTCGCTGATGCCGTTGCGGAAGGAAAACAATCACTGCATCGCGATGGAATAGGAGGAACAGTGAATGAGTAATATTCTTGAGCTGAACCATGTAAGCAAAACGTATGGCGGCAAGAAAGCTCTTCATGACATCACGCTTGAAATCGCACCAGGCCGAATTGTAGGTCTGCTGGGCAGTAACGGCAGCGGTAAAAGCACTTTGATGAAGCTGGTTGCAGGGCTTCTGCACCCCAGCAGTGGAGATGTTCGTGTCACGGGGAAAGCGGTTGGCTTGGAAACGAAGTCGCTGGTATCTTTTATGCCGGACCGCCCATTAACCGAGAGTTGGATGAAGGTACGGGACGCGATTGCGTATTACCGCGATTTCTACGCTGATTTTGATGAAGCCAAAGCAAGAGAGATGCTTGATTTCATGAAGCTTGAAGAGGGAGAAAAGGTAAGACATTTGTCGAAAGGCATGAATGAACGATTACAACTAACACTGGCTCTTTCCCGTAAGGCTCGTCTTTATCTGCTCGATGAACCGATTGGCGGGGTAGACCCGGTTGCCCGGGGCAAAATTCTGGATGCGATTGTGAAGTTCTATGACGAAGACAGCAGTCTGATCATCTCTACACATCTTGTAACGGATATCGAACGAATTTTTGATGAAGTGATCTTCATCCGTGAAGGTGAGCTGGTGATGCGGGAAGAAGTGGAGACACTGCGTCTCAAGTACGGTAAAAGTGTGGATGAGATGTTCAAGGAGGTTTATGCGGAATGATGACACTGCTGAAGTATGACTTTAGAAGGAATTGGAACACATTGCTGGCTGGGCTAGCCGTATTGATTATTGTTCAAATTGGGCTGTCCTTGTTTGTTTCAGATATAACTGCAAGTGCTATAGGTGTTATTGTATATGTCGGAGTAGGCGTGTCCATATATGTGAAAATGATCAAAACGTATTGGTCCAACATCCGTTCGTACAATCGCCGCCTTGTGCCGGTAACAGGACTGTCTCATGTCTTATCCCCGATCATATTCGGAACGCTCTGCGGGCTGGGTTTGCTGGCTGTTGCCACCATTCACTACTTTATTTTCAGTGCAACGCATACAGGGATCAACTTTGCCAGCTTTATTAACGATTCGGGCATTCATCTTTCGGAGATTGTTTCGTTGCTATTGTTTTTCTGGTGGGTAGCTTTGTTCTGTATCATAATCATCTTCCTCTCCATTTCGATTGGAGGCAGCTTCCGCTTTAAAACAGGACCTTGGATTAGTATCGTCGCATTTTTCGTACTAATCAATGTCATTAGCTGGCTGGAGAATACCATCTTCTCGGGTCGCTTTAACCCGGATGAATTATTTCAGGTAACGGAAAAAAGTACAGGGCTCTCCATTATGTCCAATCGAATCATGTGGTCAGATGGAACGTGGGCAAGTATTATCTTTGAAATCATCGTGGCTGTAATTTTGGTTGGCGTTGCCGTATATCTGAATAATAGAAAAGTTGAAGTTTAAGTTAAAAATCTGTCAGCTGCAGTTTAGCTGGCAGATTTTTATATTTTGAAGCAATCACCAGTTCTTATACGTAAATGGGGATATATGTCGTTTGGCAATAAAAGATGTACTTTAGGCAGAATTATTAGGCAGAATCATTATGCAGAGTCACTGCCTTCTGCCTTTACAATAGGTTCCTCTCCGTGGTGGCTCCGCACTCCTCCAGAAGTCCGTTCAGGCATTGCTTCAAGCTCGGTTTCCGCATAGCGTGCCAATACTTTGGCGGCTGTCTCAGACATTCGTTTTCGAAGCGCAGCGTTGTCTGCAATCCGTACCCGTTTGCCTAGAAAACGCATTTTGGACAGTACGTAATCCAGCTCATTTCGCGGAATGGTTAGTTCAATGCGGTACGTCTGTTGGGCTTCCACAAATTCCACCTGCTTCTCGAAGCAGGAAAAGGCATATAGAATTCGCGACAACTCCTGATTAAACTCCGGCAGCACTTCGATCGTTACGGTTGTCTTCCGGTTCTCCGTTAAAATGGCGATTTTGGCAGCATACTGAGAAGCTGTTTCCGGTTGAAGCGGCTGGGCTTCCGCGGTAATGATGCTATGCAGCTTGGTGGACATCAGTTTGTTGTAGAGTGGAGCATACCAGAGTACGTACCATTCTTTTTTGACCATGGAATATTCGAGTTTGTAGGGGTATCCAAACTGATCCTGGCTGATTCGTCCATTGCGGACACGCCCTGTCAAACGAAACCCTTGATGATGCAAAATCATCTGCCGTAATGGTTTGAGCAGCGGATGAAAGACACTGTTTTCTTCACTTTTGGCTTTTTCGGTCAGGTAATCCTGAAGGTCCAGATCCTGCTCTGCATCCAGCATTTCATGCATTTTGTGCAACGTGTCAGGGTGCAGCGCTTCTGGTGCGGCAGGGTGATTCAGCATCATGCGCAGCCAGGCCCGTTCCTGGGATGTCCAGGTGAAAAGTCCGGTTTCATTCAATCTCGTCATCATCTGGTAGTTGAACATCTTCTCGAACAGATTCATAATATTGCGCAATCTCCTTCCATTCCTTAATCATCTCCTGACGCAGCCTCTGTGGAGCGATCACCTCGCAGCTTGAACCAAAACTCCGAAGCCACGGCTTAATCTCGGTGGTACCGTTGACCTGAATTTCATACAGAAAGGTATGTTCCGTTTCGGGCGTAATCATTCCCCATTGGCCTTGCAAACGAACCCGATCCAGAATGAAGTTACGCTGGCCGTCCTGAGGATGGAAGAAGCGTGCTTGAACCGTTACGGTGTTCCCCGTATCCACCAGCCAGCTGTAGCGGCTGATTTCGGCCCACTGTTGCTTCAATTCGAGCATATATTCTTCTTCAATCGAATCCTGTTCCTCCAGCTGTGTAATGCCTTCCATCCGGAATTTCACAAAGCCACGGCGTCCCTGATATCCAATGACATACCAGCGGCCATACTGATGGTCATAGACCACTTCAAGTGGTACGATCCGGTTGGATCGTCCGCCTGCTTCCCGTTCAAAGCGTGGATTCGTATTCTGCGAACTGTAGCTGGACGGTTTTTTGGGTGAATAATACAGAAACTGGATATGTTTTCGTTGGCGAATCGCACTAAGCAGAGTGTACAGATGTGCTTCGTCCAGAATGCGTGAATAATAGTGGTACTTATATATGAATGGCTCGGTGGCTTCTTCCTGCGGATAACTTGCGGCAATGGCTTTTTTGAGACTGTCGCGCAATAAATATCCCTGCACGGACGGAACCTGGGTGTTCGCCATAATATCCACAAAATCATACAGCTCCAGCTGTTCTTCTACGGTTAGACCCGTAAGTACGTCCTGCTGCAAAAGGTAACGATAGGGCCTGCCGCCGGGTTGCTTGCGGATCACCCCGACTTCTTCCAGATACTTCAGATCGGAGCGAATGGTCTTTTCGTCAGGCAGCGCCAGTTCCTCTGGCAGATCCGCGCAGCAGGCATCCAGTAATTCCATAGCGGTTAAAGCTTGATCTTGCAGGGTATGCAAAAGGATAGAAAGACGCTGAACTTCAGTCTCTTTCATCGACTTGGCGCGAAAGAGGAAGAGCAGCATGGGCTCAGCAGATTCTCCGTACTGGAAGCGGACGAGATCCGCCATTTCTTTGTTTGGTTCCGAGCCTGAGCGTTGGTCAGCGACGGTCTGCATAATTTCTTTTAATCTGCGTTGGGTTTTATCAAAAGTATGTACGGATATGCCAAGCCGTTCGGCATACTGTTTACGGTTGTACGCACCACTTGTCAGGGACAACATGCGCAGAAATTGAATTTCTTTGTCAAAGCTTTCTTTAGCCATGAATATTCACTCCTTGGTGGCCTGGAGTCAGGCGGATATAGTGGATGACTAAGTTGGCAGAACAATTCTGCGATATATAGAAACATTCGTGATCTTCCCATTTACTATATCCCTACATTGTATCAGGATGAGTGGCTGGTTTCATTTTAAACTTATGGAGGTCGCCATACTTTCGCCATGTTCGCGTGCAGACGTGTGAGGCATAATAAGGTTGTGAAGCGGGACAGCAACAAACTCTGCGGATCAAGGTTCCGAGGCGCCAGGGAGGGTTACTTCGACTGTTAATCGACCAGGTCGTTGGTTCGAATCCAATCGCCGCCGTTCATGGCGGTGTAGCTCAGCGGTAGAGCGGGTATTATACCTTCCCCCCTTTTTCCTCGGAACATTTTATTATGGAGTATCAGTAAATAGACTCACACCGGGAGGTCATGAGGGATGAGCAGAGCAAAACAATTATTCAATCAACCTCAGCCAACGACTCGTAATCATGGGGACTACGGAGCCTATGAGCGATTGGTGGAGGAACAATATATACAGATGTTGTTGACCAATACATTGAACAATACGTTCTATGCAGATACACAGCAATTGATGGACGATGCGATGGTCAGTCATCAGGAGATGGCTTAGGTCGATGCAGGGTTTATGGCTCGGGCGCTGGTCTATGCTCGTAATGAAGGCTTGATGCGTTTACAGCCTCTGTACGGACTGGCACTGTTGTCCAAGGTGGAGTCGGATCAGTTTGCAAAGATATTCTCCAAGGTCGTACAGACCCCGGCTGACTTGGCCGATTTTCTGACGATTCTAAGAGGAACAGGTCGGGGGCAGGGCGGTCGAGCGGTGAAGCGTCAGGTAAGTCAATTTTTGAACGGCATTACTGAATATTGGGCAATCAAATACAACGGGCGCGGACGTGGATACAGTCTGGGCGATATGATCGCTACAGCACACCCCAAGCCGACAGATAGGAAGCAACAAGCCTTGTTCCGTTATTTGCGAGGACATGAGGTGGATCTTACGGACCTGCCGCAGTTGCAGGCGCTGGAAAAACTGAAGGCTACTCCAAACCCGGCAAGTCGGATGCATCTGATCCAAAAAGGCAAACTGCCGTATTCGGTGGTCACATCGATCATGCAGCCGACACGTACAGTATGGGAGGCGTTAATGTCGCAGATGCCGACCTTTGCATTGTTACGTCATCTGAATGCGATGGATCGGGCGGGAGTGTTTGAAAAATCGAAAAATATCGATTACGTAACGGGCCGTCTAACGGATGCAGAAGCCCTGCGCAAGTCGCGCATCTTGCCTTTCCGCTTCGCCAGTGCGTATGAAATGATCGCAAGAGAAGAGCTGCGCTATGCTTTGCGGGAAGCGGTGGAGCTATCGATTGGCAACCTGCCATCGCTGCCGGGAAGAACCGCCATTTTCCTGGATCGCTCCGGTTCCATGCAAGGGGATTATTTGCGGATTGGATCGGTGCTGGCACTGGCGCTATATAAACAAACACGAGGCAACTCGCTGTTCTGGTTATTCGACCATATGGTTGAGGATGCTCGTCCTAAGATGAATGAAAGCATCCTTTCCCAAGCTCACCGAATTCGCGCACAAGGTGGAACCGACACGGGACGGCCTGTACGAGAGCTTCGGGATATCGGAGAGAAAGTGGATCAGATCATTATGATCACCGATGAACAGCAGAATGAAGGCAGTCCGTTATATGTTGAGCTTGAACGTTATCGGCGGATGATGAATCCGGATCTGAAAGCATTTATTGTGGATATTGCACCTTATCAGCAGGCAATGGTGCCGCCACGGGATGGTAAAACCTTTTATATCTATGGGTGGAGTGAAACGGTACTGACGTATATTGCTGAGACTATAGCGGGATATGATACACTTGCGAGCCGGGTGAGAGAGATAGAGATTTAAATTGGAAAATGTGGAGGCCACAGAGATGACTCATGTTCATGAAGAAATGAGAGATACGATTAGACAGCAGCTGAAGCAGATTGAACAGGAGGAGCAGGTGCGGATTATCTATGCCTGTGAATCGGGCAGCCGGGCATGGGGATTTCCTTCACAGGACAGCGATTATGATGTTCGTTTTCTGTATGTGAGACCGCTGGAATGGTACTTGTCGATTGAGGAACAAAGGGATGTTATCGAACGCCCAATCAGTGATCAGCTCGATATTAATGGTTGGGATTTGCGCAAAGCCTTGAAGCTGTTTCGCAAGTCGAATCCACCGCTGCTGGAGTGGCTGCAATCTCCGATTCAGTATGACGAACCGTACAGCGTGGCAGAGCATATTCGTGCACTGTCGCCGTTGACCTTCTCACCGAAGTCCTGTATGTATCATTATCTGAATATGGCAAAGGGTAATTTCCGTGATTATCTACAGGGTGAGCAGGTGAGGATTAAAAAGTATTTCTACGTGCTGCGCCCACTGCTCGCGTGTGGCTGGATCGAACGTTATGATGCGATGCCGCCAATGGCATTTGAAGAGCTGGTGCAAGAGCTTGTTCCTCAGAGCGCGCCGCTCTATACGGAAATCCATGAGCTGCTGTGCCGGAAAAAGGCAGGTGAGGAACTCGACCTGGAACCTCAGCTGCCCGCGATACAGGCTTTTTTGGCGGAGAAGATCGAACATTTTGAACAACTGGCCGCTCAACTGGAGAATGAACAGATTATTCCATATGAAGAACTGGACCGGATTTTCCGTTTTGCACTGCAAGAGGTGTGGGCGGCAACCTGCGATTAAAGTACGAGGTCGTGCGTATTTGCACATCTAAATTTTGAACCGGTGGACCCACGTTTGTAATAGAATCGGTGAATCATGAGACTTCTGATTCCTTTGGACGCAAGGTAATAGGGCAGGTTTGGTATATCCAAGCCTGTTTTTGTTATTTTTCGTCAAAATATTTCATTCAAGATAATTAAAATTAGGAGTTTTAACGTTAATATAAATAACTAAAGCCCTATATGTTTCCAATCCGTTCTGGGTAATAATTAATAGTAAGCAAGTGGTCATTGGAATCTCACAACGTAACGATAGGGGGTAACCTGTATGGCGTCAATGATTCTGCTGGTGAAACAGACGGAAGACGATGAAAAGGTTATTTATCGATTCGGACCGAATGAGCGGAAGATGGGACTCATTGAAATGAATAAGGTCAAGGAAAGTGTGAAAGAACTGGAACCTGTTCAGGTCGAGGGTGTCAGTCCGAGTTTTTATTTCAATCGGGCCGCACAGCGACTGATTCGATGTTTGTTCAGAGAAGGCGGTAAGTTCCCTGAACGGACGACATGTGAATCTTAGTTTTCTTAGGGCTGGTAAGTCGAACAACAGACTTGATCAGATCGAATATGCAGGTAACAAAAGAAGTTCAAGCGCATCCGGAGACGGCTGTGTTTGGACTTTTTTGGTTGTGCCAGCTTTGTGCTGAATTCTCCTCAGACCAAATAAAGTCCACAGCTCCGTTAAGGAGAGTGGACTAGTTATTTTTTGCGTACGAGGTCAGAACGTCTTGGCAAAGGAAATCAGTGCAGTAATCGTAATGATGTTCAGCAAAGTCGAGATTAGCACCGTCTGAGCGGCAAAGTCTGGCTCGTTATCGTATTCCTCGGCTAAGATGGATGCGTTGACTCCGGTAGGCATACCGGATGCGATAATAAGGGCCTGAGCGGCGATCCCTTGTAAACCGAGCAGCAGTACAATGGAAATCCCGATGGCCGGACCAATCAGCAAACGCAGAAATGTGCTAATATACACATCAAGACGATACAGGCGAATTGGATATTTTACAATTTGGGCACCGAGTGTCAACAATGCTACAGCGACCATACTTTGCTGCGCGTAAGTCAGCGGCATGGACAGGAAATTGGGCAATGGAATATTCCCCATATGAAACAAAATGCCGAGCAACAGGGCATAAGGAACGGGCATTTTTAGAAATCCAATGATCACCGCACGGTAATTGCCTTTGAGCTTCGCACCTTGAATGGACAGTACACCATAGGTAAACGTCAGCAATGCCTGTAAAGACATGACCAGTGCCTGGATGGAAGAGGCCAGCGGATCACCACGAAATACCAGGGAGTTGATGGGCAGACCATAATTGCCTGCGTTGTCCAGCATGATGCTGTTGTTGAAGGCGGCCTTCATGCCTTTGTTCATGCGAAGCGAGCGTGCGAACACAGACCCCACAATATAGAGAATAAGTACATATAAGGCGTAAAAAAGCGTGACTGTTCCCAGCAATTCCCCCGACATATCGGAGTGATACATGCTCATAAAGACGGCTGCGGGGGTAATACAATAGAAATTGATTTTGGCGAGGGTGTACAAGTCCAACTTGAACACCTTTTGCATCCAGGACCCGACGGCAATCAGGAGAAAGACGGGCAGGACGACTTCAAGCATGATGTCTGCAATCATCAGTTCAGCTTCCTTTTTCATGAAAATTTCAGTCCGATTTCGAAAATACTTCAACCATTATATCATTTTATACACAGATGAAAGATGTAAATGACTAAAAAAGATAAGGGGGCTTTTCATTATGATTCCAGATCATCTGGATGTTGGTTTATCGATATTATTTATTGGATTCAACCCCAGCATCACATCTGGAGAGACGGGTCATCATTATGCTTATAAAGGAAACCGTTTCTGGCGCATTCTTGAACGTTCCGGATTGACCCCTCGTTTATATGATGCACAAGAGGATGGGGAGTTGCTGAAGCTCGGGTATGGATTTACGAATATTGTGGCCCGACCGACAAGAGGTATGGACGATATTACAAAGGAAGAATATGCAGAGGGACGGCAGATTTTAAGGAAAAAGCTGGAGGAATACCGACCAGACATCGCCTGTTTTGTTGGGAAAGGGGTATACACCCAGTACAGTCAGCGTGCCAAAGTGGAATGGGGATTTCAGGACGACCCGGTCGTCAAGGAAATTCATGAATTTGTAGCCCCGTCATCCAGTGGACTCGTGCGTATGTCGATGGATGAGATTGTAGCGATCTATTCACAGCTCAGTGACTTTGTCTCAGAGAAAAGCAGGGAGGACTGAAAACGAAGCGAAAAAGAAACTCCACATGGCAGCAAGTGTAGCAGTAACAATGAACCTTCAATGGTTGCAGAGTTCGGCTATCCGGTTTACACCGGGTGGCGCGAATTCTTTTTTTTGGATAAAGTGAGAGGTTTCAGGAAGTGTTTCCGTCTATATAGTACAGAACCATGCATGGAAGCTGTAGAGAAGGGGGATTACATGACTCAACAGATACCAGAGGAGGAGCTCATTCAGCGTATTATCTCAGGGGACAAACAGCTATTTACTGTGCTCGTGGATCGATATAAAAATAAAGTCTTCGGCATTTTGCGCGGAATGGGTGCGAGTCATCAGGATGCACAGGATCTTGCTCAGGATACGTTTCTCCGGATTTACCGCTATCTTCCGACACGAAGGGAAGGAAGCAGTTTTTCGTCTTGGGTATACACCATTGCTGTGAATCGGATGCGTGATTTTATGCGGCAACAGAAACCTGTGATGACCGCTGTTCATACGGGTTTGGAACAAACCAATGGTGAAACACCAGAGAAACATGTACTGCATAAGGAAATGCAGCGTGAAATCTATCGCCAGATGGACCAACTACCGGAATCGTATCGGCTTGTGCTGCTGCTTAAATATACGAATGAGCTGAGCTATGAAGAGATTGCAGATATCACGGACATGAGCCCCGCACAAGTGCGTAATGCACTTTACCGAGGGAAGAAAACGCTGAAGAAACAAATGGAGCGCAAAGGAGGTTTATCGACGTATGAAGCCTATTCCAAATGATGAGGATCGATTGTGGGAACAGCATTTGTTCCGTGAGGAACCGGATGCGGACTTTACGCTTGAGGTGATGCGGAAACTGGATGGAATGTCCATGGAGAGCGCAGAGCACGGGAATCCGTTTACGAAAAAGGCCTCCAAATCCCATTGGATGCGCCGTACGGGGATTGCAGCGGCGGCAGTTGTGATCCTTGTGGGAGGGGCCTGGTTTGCTTTTGATCACACAGAAAAATTGACTCAACCCACGGTGAATGCCGTAAATAACCCGCCATTACCTAACATACCTGTGCCAGAAGAACTCAAGTATTCCTATTTTGCCGATGATTACAAACGTTTGAAGCCACTCTGTCTAGTGGTTAATCCAAATATTAACATTGAGGATCAGGGCTACACGCTTAAGATTGAAGATGTGCTTGTAGATCGTTCTCAGATTGTAATGACCTTACAGCAAAATGCACCAGATGGCAGTATGATTAATCCGGTTTATCCCGATTTGGGAAGAGTTCATATTACAGATGAGAAAGGAAATTCGATTGCATCATTGTCTTCGCCTGGGGATCAGACTCTGTACAGTTCAAAATATCAAAGATTTGTATACCAGTTGCAGGACGAAATTCCGGATAAAGTCGTTGTTCGAGGGGAACTTAGTCATTTAAAGATTCCCAGTTATTATAATTCCGAAAAGGAGGAATTTGTGGAATCTAGCGCAACAGTTGACTGGAGCTTTCAATTCAACATCGATATGACCAAAGCCAAATCACTGGCTGTTGAGGCTCCCATGAACAATACCTACACCACTCCTGAGGGTTTGAAATTAGATATGACACAGCTTGTACGTACGCCAAATGGGACCCGCCTTGATATGAACATCAGTCTGGATGATAAACTGCGTGCCAAAGTCGGAGAAGATTGGGCAGATGATATGGACTTGATGTATCACCTCGAAATTCCTGAAACGAATGAGTATCGAATATTCAACGGGAGCAGGCCAGATGCCCGTCAACCTAAGTTCCGGCTCCGAGATCTGAGTGGATTGAGTGATGGTGGTCCATTGAAGTTATCGGAGACATGGGACCCTGCTTTTGTTACGGTGGATGCGAAGAAGATTCGCTTTGTCCTGGATGGTTACACGATTCCTGTGAAGGAAGAGAAATCAGTGGTAGTTGATCTGGACAAGAGGCGTAAGGATACCAAGTTCTATACATTTGTAGAATTTGAACAGTTTGGAGATCAAATTGTATTATATGACTTCAATTATCGGCCAGTGGAGCAATCATTTAATCCGCCCAAAGGCAGCTTTGAAGGAGACTCATCACTTGTACTGGAGGGAAATGGAACATTCCGAAATGCTTTCAATGGGGATCAATGGGTAGCGATTGATAGCGAAGGGACTGAGTACCCCGTCGAAGTGATGGGAACCCCGGATAAGCCCAATAATAACGAAGAGAACGTTGTAAATGATCTGAAATTGATCATTCGTGGTTTTTACAAAGAAAATGGAACGAAATTTACCTTAAAAAGAACGGTAGTTAATCGTGAGTATCGAGACGTGAATTGGGAAGTAGATCTTCCATCGTACACCAGTCTGCCATGGCAGAAATAACAGTTATGAATGCCAAGAACGGAATGGAATAAGCTTGGATGATTCACTAGATAGAGATAGAAAGGCTCCGCATAATAAAATGCTGGGCCTTTTTGATATTCAATAAAGTTAAGTTGTACTGATTCTAAAGAAGTTGTTACGCCGATTCCCTTGGAATAAGGGACGTGGATAACATGACTGTTTCCTTCGGTGTACCTGGGCGTTCAATCCTGCGCTGCAAAGCTTCGATTGCACGCTGACCGAGTTCCTCTTTACAGAGGTTGACTGTGGTCAGAGGCGGGGACGATGTAGCAGCTGCATGCACATTGTCGATACCGATGACAAGGCAATCCCCAGGTGTGGAGAATCCCATTTCCTGCAGCTTATTCATCCACTGCAAGGCGATATCATCATTGACGCCAATCCAGGCATCGGGCCGTTCGTTCGCGGGCATGTTTTTGATTGTGGCAGCCAATTGGTCAATCCATTCGCCGTTCTCATAAGGAATATTCCATTCTCTGAACGTGGTCAACCGACTGCTGTCTGCGTGAAAATGGTTCAACGCCAGTTCGATGCCGATCTTCCGCTGCGCGAAGCTGGCAGCCCGGCCATCATCCGTAATCAGACCGATGCGGCGACACTGCATCGACATTAAATATCTCGCCACAGTAATGCCTGCTTCCAGGTTATCATGGCTGATGGTATCACAGTTCAACAGTGGCTCCTGATGATCCACGAGCACAATGGGACGACCTGTCTGAGCCAGTCGTTGCAAGACCGCATGGGGGAAAGCACCCATGGCAATGACTCCTGCACAACGTTCCCAATCCAAGTGAGGGGCAATTGCCCGTTCTGGAGGCGTGTGTTCATCAGCGACTCCCAGAGAGGGAGATACAATGGCATGATGCCATCCTCTTTCATTACAGGCAGAGATCATGCCGGAGAGGACGCGCTGCCAGTAGTGGGGCTCACCCCGGTTGAGCTGATTCATGCAGATGAGAGCAAATGGGGGCTCGGATTGTTCTGTATGGATTGCAGTTGGAACAGTGCTGCTTCCGGGGGTGCTTTGGCGATATCCCAAGGCACGGGCTAATTCCAGCACACGGGCGCGAGTTGCTTCGCTGACGCCTGTCTTCCCACTAAGTGCACGGGAGACGGCATATTTGGATAATCCAAGCTGGTCAGCCAGCGACTGGATGGATACTTTACGTGACATTTCATTACTCCTTCATATGTAACTATACAAGTCGAACGAATGATTTTACACTAGATCACTGCGCGGCCAGAACAATCTTCTGATCGCTGTTATCCCAGATTTTTTCTGCTTCTCCGTTATCGTGTAAATGCTCAGTTTTAAATTAATATTTGGGTTTAAGCAGTCCTCGCCAATTGACGATCATCTTCCGGCACAGTACACTTACAAATAATAATGTTATTATAATTTATCATAACGAAAATAACAATGCGACACAAATCATTGAATGAAACGATGCAAACAAATATGGAAACTTCAATTCAAAGGAGACGACATCCGTGGAACAGTTCAGATTACCGAAAATCCCCATGCCGCATCTGGAATTACCGCAAGCTGTGCAGAACATTCTTACCGAGGCCGAGGAACGACTGCAACATAGACCCAGATTGCTGGCACAGTTCCGTAACTGTTTTCCCAACACGTTGGAAACGACGACAAAGCTATTGGATGATGGGACAACCTTTGTTATTACAGGGGATATCCCGGCAATGTGGCTGCGTGATTCAGTGGAGCAGGTGATGCACTACGTTCCGCTGGCAAAGGAAGATGAACAGCTGCAGCGAATCATTGGGGGGCTGATCAAACGGCATACGTTCTATGCGGACATCGATATCTATGCCAATGCGTTTAACGAAACGGCTAATGGATGGCATTGGGATGCAAATGATGAGACAGAGATGTCGCCTTGGGTGTGGGAACGCAAGTTTGAGCTGGATTCACTTTGTTTCTCTATGCGGCTCGCCTATGCGTATTGGCGTGAGACGGAATTGACGGATATATTTGACGAGCGTTTCAAGAGGGTAATGGAGAGCATAGTCAGTCTGTGGAAAACGGAGCAGCGCCATGGTGAGCAGTCGCCATATCGATTCATGCGCCGGAATTGTCCAGCCCATGATACACTCCGTAACGAAGGATTGGGGATGCCGGTAAACTATACCGGGATGATCTGGTCCGGCTTCCGCCCCAGTGATGATGCATGTGATTATCATTATAATATCCCGGCAAATATGTTTGCAGCGGTGACTTTGCGTCAAATGGGGGAGATTGCGAGGTGGGTTTTCAGAGATGAGAAGCTGGTCAGCGAGATGGCTCATTTAGAAGAAGAAATACGACACGGTATTTCCTTATACGGTACTTACCGTCACCCCGAGTATGGGCAGATTTATGCCTATGAGACGGATGGTTACGGCAACTTTTGCCTCATGGATGATGCAGGTACCCCGGGACTGATGTCTATTCCGTATTTGGAGTATGCTTCCACCGAGGACATCGTGTACCAGAATACACGGCGCTTTATTTTGAGCAAGGAAAATCCGTTTTATTATGAAGGACAAGCAGCCAAAGGCATCGGCAGCCCTCATACTCCTCCCGGCTACGTCTGGCATATGGCGCTGTCCATGCAAGGTCTGACCGCAGACAATGATAAGGAAATGCTGGAGATGATAGATGTGCTGGAGAACACAGATGCAGGTACCGGGTACATGCATGAAGGTTTTCAATCAGATGATCCGAACACGTTCACAAGGCCCTGGTTTGCTTGGTCCAACAGCCTATTCTCGCAGCTTGTGTACAAGGCAATGAAAAAAGGAATTCTATAAAATGATGTAAGTTCAAAAAAATAACTGCCTGCAAAGCAGTCGTTCCGGTTACGAATCGTTCTTTCGATCGCTGTTATCCCCGGATTTTTTGATTCCCTTTTTGTAGGGGAAATCCGGTGATAAAGGCGAGCACTTCGTTTCTTCAGAATCGATTTCGTTCCCTGCACTACTTCGCGTTTTATCAGAAACTTTTTTTGTACCTTGTATAGGAAAAGGAAGTAGGTAAAAAACAATAAAGCCCAAACTGCTAAACTTTTGCAGATTGGGCTTTATTTAATTCAAGTACGTAGGCGCTTCGCTATGTGGTTTTCAGCAGATCGGCGATGAGCACCTTTTGACCTGTGCGGGCACTTTCGAGGGATGCGAGAACCATGGCCATACTGAACTGATTGTCACTGCAATCGGTCTCAGGCAGTTGTCCGGACTCCAGCGCTGCGAACATGTTCTCGAGACAGCCGTGATGTCCGGTTTTCTCCATGACGGGCAGTTGTCCTTCGATCCGCTCACATGGTTGGAAAAAGGATGGTTTTCCTTCTGCATCCAGATGCTGTGCCGAGACAACTTCAGCATAAATGTCATCATGTCCATCCCAGATCGCGGTTCCTTTTTCGCCGGTTACACGCCAGGATGCTTCCCATGAAGTAGGCACACCTTCTGTGCACCAGGACCCGCGATAGTTAAACACGGAGCCATCGGACATTTCGAAGATGCATAGTGCCATCGCATTACCTTGATACCAGGACCCCGGAGGATTGAATTCGTGGCAGTACACCGAGACCGGGTTGGCACCGAGAATATAACGTGCCTGGTCGAAGGTGTGTATCGCCATATCCAGCAGCAGTGGACTATCCATCAGGTCACGGAATCCTCCAAAATGAGGTCCTAGGAAGAAATCTGCCCCTGCAAAACCGACCTGACCAATCGTTCCGTCGGAAATCAACTGCCGATAGGCGCGAATACGTGGATCGAAACGGCGATTTTGCATCACAGCCTGAATATTGCCCGTACGGCGTGCAGTCTGAACAATATCTTCACAGTCAGAGAAGGATTCCGCCAGAGGTTTTTCGCCAAATACATGACATCCTTGTTGTAATGCCGTCATCGCAATGGTGTGATGGCTTGCTGGAATGGTGACATCAAATACGATATTGGCATCTGTTACTCGAATGGCCTCACTGATATCCGTAAACGTGGGACAGGAGAGGCCGTGCCGTGCAGCGAGTGCAACGGCAGTCTGTTCATACAGATCGACAAGCCCCACAATTTCCGTGTCCGGCCTTTGCATGGCGTAATCCACCCAGGTATTGGACATGGCCCCACAGCCTGCCACAACTACCCGATAAGGATGACTCATCCTATCATCTCCTTATGCTTTTCATTTTCTATGTTCGTGCAATGAATATCATGTAACTCCATGTTAATCCCGTTTCTATACCGGATTAGGAACAAAATTTCCACCACGACATTGTTTCAAATAGTTTAGTGCGTGCACCTGTCCGGTCATTTCAAGTTCATCTTTGTAGACAGGATCATGCCAGCCTTCAATATCAATCGTTCCCTGATACCCGTTTTGGCGCAGGATCGTAATGATGTCGGACCAGTTGGTATCCCCGAAGCCAGGTGTACGGTGCCAGACGAATTCACGTGGGCCGTGCACGCCATATTCTTTGACGATGTCCCAGGCAATGGTGGCATCTTTGCCGTGCACATGGAATACTTTAGGCGCCCACTTGCGCAGTTGCGGAATCGGGTCGATCAGGCTGGACATTTGATGGCATGGCTCCCATTCCAATCCGATGTTTTCATCAGGAACCGCATCGAACATCATCTCCCAGGCCGTTGGATTATGCGCAATGTTCCAATCGCCCGTCTGCCATGTACCGCCCATATCACAGTTTTCAAAAGCAATGCGTACACCCCGGTCTGCAGCCCGGCGTGCCAGTTCTCCAAACACTTCCTTGAACCGCGGAATCGACTGGTCAATCGGTTGATCGGTCAGTCGTCCGGTGAAGCCGGAGACGATATCCGCTCCAAAGAGCTGGGCATGGTCAATCACCCGTTCCCAACTGGCCAGTGTATCAGCGTTATCCCCGGCTCCGGTGAGCGGATTACCAAAGACACTTACGGCAGAGATGATAATTCCTTGTTCGTCCACGATTTCACGGACACGTTTGGCAGTTTCGGCGAGATCCAGATCACCAGTCGTTTGCCAGAAGGTCAGATTGAATGATTCGAAGCCATGCTTCATAATCTGTGGAATGACGCGGACTGCGTCATGTCCACCTACAAGTGTGCCTATACGTAACGGATTATTCATGGTTGTATTTCACTCCAATATTGGCTTATAGTACTTCGTGACACACTCATTATAGCCGGGCATCTGCCGGATGGCTCTATACAATCTTGTGCAATATTAGTCTGATCTTGTGGGGAGAGGAGGAGACAGCGTGCTGGACCTGAAAGCGCTTCACGAAAATACCCGCATTGACCATAAATCGCATCCATTTCAGCTGTTCCAGAATCGTTGCTGGGGGATGAAAACGGAAGAATGCATTCTGTACTTGCACTGGCATGAACACTTTGAACTGATTTTTATGCGGAAGGGAAGTGCACTGTTTCATATCGACAGCAGGCCTTACGTAGCTCAAGCAGGTGAGGTTATTATCATTCCTGGAGGGGCGCTGCATGTTGGGTATGCTCTGGAGGAAGGGGATATCCATTTTGATTCGGTTGTGCTCAACAGTGCATTATTTCATGATTTTACCCATGATCCCGTTCACTTGAAATATGTTGCTCCCTATCTGGAGGGTAAGGTAAGATTCCCGGTAAAACCGGCGGAGCACGACATAGCTTGCCAAGGCTATTACTCCCTGTTGGATGAAGCCATCGAGGAGATGGCCTCACAGCCGCTTGCCTACCAACTGGTTGTGAAATCCAAGCTGCATGCCTTGTTCACACTGCTTGCCCGTACATTTATGCCACACCAGCTTCCTGATAAAACAAAGGGATCGTATTTTCCCAATCGAGAACGATTCAAACATTTGATTGAGCAGATTGAAGCGGAGCCAACAGGGAAAATATCCGTTACCGAGGCAGCCGGTCAGGTGGGGCTGAACACGTATCATTTTTGCAAAATGTTCAAAAAACTGACTGGACGCACCTTTGTAGAATATGTGAATGGGTGCCGAATGACGAAAGCCGAACAGTTGCTGCAGGAGAGCAGCCTTACCATTACCGAGATCGCTGCTCAGGTTGGCTGTGATAATGCTAACTATTTTACGAAGCTTTATAAACAATACAAAGGGATGACACCCTCGCAGGGGCGGTTAAAATAGGAAGGCCTTGCGTCAACAGGGTACAAACAAAAATCCGGATCACCGCCAGAGATGCGCGAGTAATCCGGATTATTTTATGAATATCAGATATCAGAACAAACATTTGATCTGTTTTATAAACATTGCTTATTTCATGAATTTCGAGAATAATCGGTTGGCCTTCTTGGAGAGGTCGTCCAATTTGATATTGGCCTGATCCAGTTGATTGTATCCCCATTTGATCGTTTGCAGCATGCGTGGGGAGATGGGCGTACCTTTGATCCGTGGATAAATATTGTGATAGGCCCAGACGAGATGCTCCCAGCGATGATCGTTGCCGTCCTGAATATACTCCGAGACGTCGATGACTTTTCCGCGTCCATTCTGGAGAATGACATTTTTTAGGTGAATGTCCCGTGGATTCAGGCCACGGCTGCGTACTGCCTCACGAGCTTCGTCCACATCGAGCATGACCTGCTCGGGGACCGGGATTCCTTTTTCCAGACATTCGAGCAAGGTATCTCCCGCTTCAAAACTAATCACAAGAACATTCCGGCCGCTGCCGTAATAGGTAGGGAAGTAGGGCAGGCCTTTGAGCTGCTCATATACCTGTTTTTCATTTTCAAGTTTGTCCAGGGCATGATCTGAGTACATCTTGAAGGCATACTGTGGCAAGCCGTCATACGTAAATACCGCCGCATCCGTTCCTGTACCAATACAATTCAGTCCTTCTACATGGCCAATGATGTTCACGAGCTCATTCCGGTCGCTTCCGATGACTTGGATTTGTTGTAATGCTTCTTCCGCCTGGAACCAATCCGGTCGATTCATGGGTGGTGCCTCCTTTTAGGATATGCCTGTACAATTCATCTGTCTAACTGCAAAATCCTGTACTCTTTTAGTATAGTATGTGTTCTGCGTTGTAATTTCATCTTTTGGTGATGTTACTATATAAACGTTACGCATTGAATCGGAAACGGTTGCGGATAGAAGAAAATTACGGAATGGTGCTTGCGGCGTTTTTGCCCTTTCCTATATACTGTGAGCATTAAGGGATCTCATGCAGATCCGGCATACAGAAAGGCAGAATATCTTATGGCACAATACCCGCAGTGGTCTTATTCGCAGTCGCGGGCGAGTATGTTCGATGAGTGCCTGCGCAAATATTATTATCATTATTATGGAGCCCATAACGGCTGGAAGGCAGAGTCGGCTGATGAGATGCAGGTACGTCTGTATCGATTGAAGCAGCTCAGTAATCTTTACCTCGTATTCGGTGACCTCGCGCATCGGATGTGTGAATCGGCGGTACGTAGCAGGGAAGAAGGCAAGGATAAACCGCGTGAACACTTTCTGGAACTGACGATGCGCAAGCTGCTGAATCAGGCGTATGTGGAATCCATGGATCAGGATCAGTGGCGGCTCGACCCCAAGAACCGGGTGATGTTGTCTGAGATGTATTACGGGGATGACACGTTAAATGACCGGATTGCCACGATCAAAGAACGAGCCTCGGCCTGTGTCGGCAATCTGTACCAGACGCTCACGTGGGAGGACCTGTCCCGTGCGAGTACGGATATTTTGGAGATTGAGAAATGGGATACGATGATGCTGCACGATACGCGTGTGTATGTGAAGATGGACTTGTTATATCGTCGCAGCAACGGCAACATCGTCATTGTGGACTGGAAGACGGGCAAGGAGGATGACTTCTCGGATCAGTTGATGCTGTACGCATCCTATGTGAGGGAGCATTACCGGGTTCCGCTGGAGCAGATTGAGCTGCGGGTGGAGTACCTGTTAACTGGGACACACCGAGAGTTTACGGCAACGGAAGAGGATATTCTGAAGGTGGAGGAGAACGTGGGGCGGTATATTGCGGAGATGCGCTCCTGTGTGGATGATGAGTATTACAACCGTCCCAAGGACGTTTCGTATTTCACTCCAATGCCTTCACGCCGTGCTTGCCGGGACTGTAATTTCCGTGAGGTGTGCAGCGAACGTGTAGTATAGAGCGCCACTCGAAGCATCTTCAGATCTCATTCCTAATTCATGTGTAAATAAAACAAGAAGCGCCAGCCTGGACAGAATCTGCCCGGACTGGCGCTTCTATTACGTTCCACAGGCCGGCGACAAGGCGCCAGGTGGAACGGTCATATCAAGATTACTGGACCGCAGCGGTATTCTCCAGCGCCTGTCCTGCGGGAACATAGGCATGCCCGAGATCCCGGGCAACCGCCTCATATGTGATATGTCCATTCAGCACGTTCACCGCGCTGCGAATGGACGAACTGCCGCGAATCGCGGCGGCTGCACCGTGGTTCGCCAGCTGAAGCGCATAAGGCATGGTGGCGTTAGTCAGCGCCACCGTAGACGTGCGCGGCACCGCGCCTGGCATGTTCGCTACCGCGTAATGCACCACACCATGCTTCACATAGGTCGGTTCATCGTGGGTCGTGATATGATCAATGGTCTCCACAATTCCGCCCTGATCAATCGCCACATCCACAATGACCGAACCGGGTGCCATGGTGGTAACCATTTGCTCGCTGACAAGAGTTGGCGCTTTGGCGCCTGGAATCAGCACCGCACAGATCAGCAGGTCGGCAGCCGCAACAGCCGACGCAATATTGGATGGACTCGATACCAGCGTATGAATCTGATTGCCAAAGATATCATCCAGCTGGCGCAGACGATTCAGATTCAAATCAAGGATGGTCACATCCGCACCCAGACCGATCGCGATTTTGGCAGCATTCGTGCCCACCGTGCCGCCCCCAATAACGACGACCTTGCCACGGCTTACGCCGGGTACGCCGGATAACAGAATGCCTTTGCCACCTTCCGTTTTCTCCAGCAGCTGCGCTCCAATCTGAGCCGACATCCGTCCGGCAACTTCACTCATCGGGGTGAGCAGAGGCAGCGTACCGTTAACTTCCAGTGTCTCGTACGCAATGGCGGTTACCCGGCTTTCAATCAGTGCTTTTGCCAGTGCAGGCTCCGCTGCGAGGTGCAGGTAGGTGAAGAGAATCAAGCCAGGACGGAAATAGGCGTACTCGCTGGCAAGGGGTTCTTTGACCTTGATAATCAGTTCTGCCTCTGCCCACACAGTTGAAGCTGTATCCCGAAGCTCCGCTCCGGCCGATTGATATTCGTTGTCTGTGAATCCACTGCCCAATCCTGCGCCACGTTCGATCATGACCTGATGTCCAGCTCTGACAAAATCAGCAGCTCCAGCTGGGGTCATTGCTACACGATTTTCATTGTTTTTGATTTCTTTCGGAATTCCGATTCTCATCGCCATGCACCTCGTCCATTTAATGGTTGTTAGCTTATACTACAAGTTTATGACCTGAATCATCGTTTTGCACCTTACCTCATGTCTATGTTTTGGTGAATTGAATCAACATAATGTCGAGAAAAGACTATTCAGGACATTTGTCCATCGTTTATAATGTAAGAAAAAATGACACTATGAGGGATCGATATTGAGAAATGACCGCGTGTTTACGATAAAGGATATTCTGGCTCGCCCCGTCTTTGCCAAAGCCCGGCTTGCTGCGGGGAAAGAAGGAACATCACGTCAGGTTGGATGGGTTCATGTATTGGAGATCACCAATGTATCTCCCTTTGTAAGCCCCCATGATCTTATTTTATCCACTGGACTGTGGCTTCAATCGGAAGAAGGGCGCGAAGAATATCTGCTCCAGTTAATCCGGAGCGAAGCGGCGGGGCTCTGCGTGGAGTTTGGTACGAGCATTCATGGCATTCCCGAAGAATTGATTGAACTGGCTGACAGGCATCAATTCCCGCTTATCGTGTTTGAGCAACCGGTCCGTTTTGTTGAAATTACGCAAGATATTCACGCTTTGCTTATTAATCATCAACACCAGCTGTTAAAGAGTCTGGAAACCTATTCCCGTCAGCTTCAGCAGCGAACATTACAGAGTACAGACATGTCGGCTGTGCTTCATCTTCTGCATGAATACGCGGCCAAGCCGGTTGTGTATATCTCGTCCATGGAACCGGGCAGTTTTGTGCCGGAGCTGCCTTCGGAGACACAGCAAGCGATCTACACATGGTACGAACAGGAGGTTGAGCACCTGGATCTCAATGATTCAGACACCGAGCTCTGGTTCCATCTGGATGAGGAACAGGTGTTACTGTGTCACCCGGTCGTATGTTTTGGTCAGGTTTTTTCCGCGGTAGGCATGGTTGTACATCCTTCAGCACCCGTCGAGTATCTTAAGCTGTTGCTCGATTATACAGCGAAGGCTGCGGCGGCACTGACTCTGCGCTCCCAGTTTCTGGAGGAGAAGATGGTACGCAACCAGAATGAGCTGATCCAGGATCTGATGAACGGTAACATTCTACATGAGGAGCAGGCTCAGACCCGAATGGGGCTCCGTCTGCTGGTGAAGGGACAGTACTGGTTTGCCGGCGGGGTTATTGAGATGGAGCACCGTATGAAAGGCATCGGCCGTGAGCGAATGGAAACCAACCATCAGGATATTCTGGTTCTGCTGCGTTCGTTACTCAAAAAGAAAAATCTGGCCAGCCTCATCATGCTGAAAAATAATCAGGTATATGTATGCTGTGCCAAGGAAGAGAGCAAGACATCCACACGAAAACAACTGGTAAAATCACTTGAGGGCATTATTGGTGATGTGAAGAGATTTGCGAGTCGCAATCTGAAACAGGTTACGATCCATGCCGGATTTGGCAAGGTGCGTAACCGTTTAACAGGATTGCCGGACAGTCTGCGGGAAGCGTATCAGGTCATCGAAGTTTCACGATCCGTAGATCGGCTGGAACATATTCATTTTTACGAACGTATGGGTATATATCAAATGTTAAAAGCATTGCCCCAATCGTTTCTGCAGCCTTTTGTGAATGACCATCTGGGCGTTCTGATTGAATATGATCGGACACATCATCTACGGCTGGTGGAGACATTGAATGCCTTTATGCAAAACTTCGGGTCCAAACGGGATGCGGCTGCTCAATTGTTCATACATCGGCAAACCTTATACAATAGATTGGAGAAGTTAGAAGAATTGATGGGACCTGATTTTATGGATCAGGAAAGAAGAATCTGCCTGGAGATGGCGCTGCTTGCTCATGCCATGATCGAGAAGGAACAGGATTTTTCGTCTTGATGGATCAGGCTGGAAGACAGTCCGGACTGTGCATCAATGAAATATATGCACAGTCTAGCAATTTTTACTGATGCGACGAGCGTGTCGTAATGCTCTCGGTAATACAGGGTTGCCAGAAGCCAAACGGCGGCCTCGAAACAGTCTCGGTTGGCCGGAGGAAGGTGCAAGGGATAACGAGGTGGGAGCAGCCAAGCGATATGGCGAAGAGCTGCGCTCCGGAAGAGTTTCCGTCTCCATCTTTTTGGATGAAACACCGGTTTGACGCAACCATTCATCAAGTCGTTCACGGTTGATTCCTAGTTGTCCGCTCAGATTACAGATATCGAGGTTTTTTCTCACACAAATCCGCCTTTCCTGGAATATCGGGCTGTATAGGTTCTGAAAGGGAAGCATGAAGTTCGAAAATAGGTGATGCTCATTGACTTCAGCGTTCTGAATCACATCCAATGCCCACTTGATTGGTGTGCTCGATTAGCGGAATGGCGATTATGTTAAACAGCGGAATGAAAGCTGTATGTACCCTGTGTTAAACGTTTACATATAGCTGTTTTATATATTTTACTATAATTTGGCTTTTATCTAGATTTTATCACTTCACATGTAACTGTGCGTCTCAATATAGTCTCAACTTGTGAGAAAATAAGGTATATGGAAAGTACCAGTATCTAGTACGGAGGACACAGATGGAGAACAGTAGTGAGGTTCAATACGATAGCCACTATGGTCATGGAAAACGTTTTGTGGGTCGAGCCAAGGAACTGATGATGTTGGACCGATGGCTTGGCAATCCGGAAGCACCTTTAACCATTTTTTCAGTTACGGGCATGGGAGGCATCGGTAAATCTTCCTTGATGTCCGAGATGTTGTCCGTTGCTCGAAACCAGGGAGCGACCGCCATATGGATGGATGGCAGATCCTGCGGCTCGACACCGTCAGTTTTTTTGGAGTATCTCTCCTCTACATTGGGACTGGAGACAATGGGGAGTGGTAACCCGCGGCCATTGAGCCTGCTTAGTGAGACTTCAGTACAGAGACGGCTGGTCCTTGCTGTGGATAATTATGAAGAGCTGGCTCTTCTGGAGAGCTGGTTTATGGAAGTCTTCCTATCCAAGCTCCCGTTATATGGAGTCCTTATCATTCTAGCCTCAAGACCGGAGCCTGCTTCAGCGTGGCGGACACATCCAAGGTTGCGGCAGCGCCTCGTGCAGATGCCTCTTCAACATTTTACGGATGAAGAAGTGTCCAAATATATTGCGTTAGCAGGGTCGTTGAACAAGAGCATGGCGGGGACAATTGCGCGTATGACGGATGGACATCCGCTGGGGCTGGCGCTTGCTGTGGAGGCTGCGGATCAGCGCAGGAATATTCCTCTTTCCGAGTGGACCGAATTGTCACAAATGATCAGCGCCAGGCTGCTGCTTGAATTGACGCTTCCCCGCCTGCATCCAATGGTAGAGGTATTAACGCTGCTGGAAACAGCGAATCAGGAATTGTTGGCATCTGTGCTGCAAACAGAGGTGACGCTAGAGGAGTATAACGTCCTGAGGCGTATGTCGTTCATTCGTTCCGGTCCTAATGGTCTGGCGCTGCATGATATGGCCAGATTACATCTGCTTCGGGATTTTCGCCAACGCGAACCACAGCGTCTGCAAGCCATGCGTGTGCGAATAGCGGGTCTGTTAAAGCCGCTCCATGAACAAGCGGGTCCGCATGAGAGACGCCAGATTACGAGAAAAATGCTCCTTTTGTGTCAGGAATCCATGCTCCAGCACCGGAAGTACGCTGATGTGTCGGCTGATTCACTGTTCTCTCCGATGGAAGTGATGCGGGCGGAAGATTTGCCGGCGTTGCACAAATTGCTCCAACAGTGGTGTGAATATAGTGTAGAGCCCTGGCAGGCTCCGTCTTATCCTGCTTTCTTAGACGAATTGGCACAGCGTTATCCTGAGGGAATTGTACTGATGCGTGACAAGGAGGGCGATCCGATCGGGATGTTCATTACGGTCCTCGTGCACCGCGAGAGCAGCGGGATGCTGTCCAACTATTTTCCCGCCGAAATGCAGGAATGTTTCACGCCGGAAGAGCTGGATTGTGATCCGGACCAGACGGATACTCACTTTGCGGTACTCGCTGCAGCAAGGGATGATGTGCCAGGTTACAAACGTGAAGAACTTGTGGGTTATATGTCGCTGGATCGTTTGTCACTACTGGGAGAAGGGGCCAGGGTCATATTGGTCGCAACCAACCCGAATCTGAAGCTTTTTTTGCAGAGCATTGGTTTTCGGAGTAAAAGAGCAAGTACTCGTTTATGTGACCTGTATGCAGATCAAGCAGTTGTGTTGGATCTGGATTTGCGCAGTGGACAATTCGGGGATTGGGTCATGTCCCTATTGGTTCCGGATACAAAGGGCAGTGGGATACAGCAGGAGGTATCTGGCGTGAGTCAAGTCCCCTGGTCCGAACAGGATGTACGCAAAATGCTGACTCATCTGCACTCTCCCGGAGAATTGCATGAGTACGCTGCGCGAGTGAGCGGAATGGCGGATGGAATCCATCTACAGACGCGTATTCTCGATTTGCTGGAGGGTCGGGTTCATGGTATCTCCCGGCAGGATCAACTACTGTTATACGCGGCCTATTGGACACATGCTGGCAATCCAACTGCCGCAGCACAGACATGCTCAATGAGCCGGGCCACATTCTATCGGCATCTGCGAGCCGCTTTGGTCCGACTGGCAAGAGTGCTATAGGTAATAGAAAGAATAATATGAATTCATCGGAAATTAGCATCATTGGAATAAACCAAAAAACACACAGTAACCGGCCTATAGAGCTGGTCCTGCGTGTTTTTTTTGATGGAATCATTCTCAATCAGTGACTATTGGTCATAGACCGAGCCTTTTCATGCGGTTATAGAGCGTTGCTCTGGAGATGCCGAGCTGACGGGCGAGTGTCCTTTTGTTGCCTCCGGCAGCATTCAGGTATTGTAGCAGGAGTTCCGACTCATAGATGTCCAGCCGCTCCTGATAGGATAGGGTGGAAGGATCCGTCGACTCCTCTTTTTCTCCTTCATGTATTGGAAGAGAAGGGTCTGTGCTCCCGGAGAAAGGAGACGAGCCCGATTCGAGGCCGGACTGTGGATGAAGCTGTACCGTCTCGTTCAAAATGGATTGTGCCTGATCCATGGATGGAATAAAGGTGTCAGGGAGATATTCAGGCTTGACCTCGCCATCCGTGGTGAGAATGGTGATCCGTTCAATCACATTTCTTAATTCCCGTACGTTACCTGGCCAGTCATACTGGAATAACAGCTTGAACACCTCGGGAGGAACCAGTTCAATATGACGATTATAGAGCAAGGAAAACTCTTGCAGGAAGGTTTGTGTCAACTCGTAAATATCTTCCTTGCGCTTACGCAGGGGAGGGATGACGAGGTTAATGACATTCAGTCGGTAGTAGAGATCTTCCCGGAACTGATTGCGGGCAATCATGCCTAGCAGATTCTGATTGGTTGCGGCGATAATCCGGCAGCTTGCCTGTTTCATGCGTGTTCCACCGACAGGAAAGTAACTTTTCTCCTGCAATACACGCAATAGCTTCACCTGAAGCTCCAGCGGCATTTCACCTATTTCATCCAAAAAGAGCGTGCCGCCTTCGGCCAGTTCGATTTTTCCTTTTTTTCCTTTGGGATCAGCCCCTGAAAATGCGCCCTTCTCGTAGCCAAATAACTCACTTTCAAATAATGAACCCGGAATAGCTCCGCAGTTAATGGCGATAAATGGCGCTGTCTGCGGTTCACGCAGGTCGTGAATGGCTTTGGCGAATAGCTCCTTGCCCGTTCCGCTTTCTCCAAGAATGAGCACCGTAGCTGAGGTGGTACTGATCTTGCGAATAGTCTCCAGACACTGGTTGATTACCGGGCTGCTGCCTTTGATTCTGGCAAATGGATCGGAATCCGGGCGCAGACGGGCAACGGCTTTCTCCAGGTGCTGGACTTTGGAAGTCATATGTAATAACTCTTGATGCAGACGAATTTCGGTTGTTATATCCACTTCGGCAGCAACCGCGCCTACAATACGTCCATCGAGTTGCACCGGACGCGCATTGATCAGGGCGAACAGGTCGGGTCTTGGTTGGTGCTGCTTTCGATACACAGTTTCCCCTGTATATAACGTTTTGAGCGATTGAAGGCGATCCGGGGGAAAGAAATCCGCTGCCGGTTTCCCAATGATATCTTTTTTGTTGATGGAAAAAACATGCTCTGCACCCGATGTCCAGTAGGTCACCTTTGCTTCTTCATTAATCAATGTCAGGGCTGAGCCTGCTGTCTCCAGTGTTGTCTCAAAATAAGCCTCCATAAGCCGATGAGCATGCATCATTTCTTGCAGAACATCGGATACAGCGATATAGCCCAATAGTGGTCCATCGTCCTGAACTAACAGATAAGGACTGGTATTGAACAGGGGGAAGGCGTCTGCCAGCCCTGTGGTTGAAGAGATGACGGGCATGGAGAGGCCCGAATCCGGGATATTCATATCTGTACGTAATAAGGACATCAAATCTGGAAGTAAATGTTTCAACGATATCACCTCAGTTAGAGCATAACGTTCGGAAACTACACCTGTTACACGAGCTGCTAATAAGTGTTCTGAATATGAAATGATTGGGAGAATGATGGTTACCCATATTATAGCTTTCCAAATGTAGTGTGTATATATTTTTTGACATGAAGCATACATGTTATCGGCGAAGAAGGGAGGAGTACTGATTATTGATTTTTAGTATACGCTTACAAATTTATGGTTTAGGAATAATTGTTAATTTATATGAATGAATCAGAATTTTAGGTGAGGTCTGAGTTATTAAAACTTACATTTAAATAGTGAGCTACACTGTTATCTTTCTCCTAGATACCGGGCTGTTTAAGTGATTATTACTATAGAACATGAATTGTCCACACCATTAAGAAACTTCTGAATAATGCTATACCAAGGCTCAATCCGCATAAAGAAGAATAAAAAGGAGGCTGCTGAAATGGCCATTCTATCAACCGGCCCCATTGAAAATAATATTTCAGGTGTAACCGGTACCCGACCTACTCAATTCGTCACCGTCAAAATCGATAATCGGGATTCAACAGATGCATATAACGTTCTTGTTTTGGGTTATTACCTCGATGGGGTCAGAACGTTATATGTGGAAGAACTGTTTAATGTGTTGCCCAATCAGGTCATAACCAAAGACTATAGTGCAAATTTTGATGGGTTCGAGTTTGTGTTTTCCACAGCAGACCTCGCTGCCCCGGAAGCGCAAATTTCCGTATGGGGCAAAGATGCCGAAGGTGAGCTGGTCACAGCTCACCGTTTGGTATCACAGGAGTTGCTGGGTGAAACCCTGAGCATAACAGGTGTAACTGGAGCGACAGGAGCAACAGGCGGCACCGGAGCAACAGGAGCAACAGGCGGTACCGGAGTGACGGGACCAACAGGAGTCACTGGAGTGACGGGAGCAACAGGAGCCACCGGAGTGACGGGATCAACGGGTGGCACCGGAGTGACGGGATCAACGGGCAGCACTGGAGTGACGGGAGCAACGGGTGGCACCGGAGTGACGGGAGCAACAGGAGTCACTGGAGTGACGGGAGCAACAGGAGTCACTGGAGTGACGGGAGCAACGGGCGCCACCGGAGTAATGGGAGCAACAGGTGGCACCGGAGTGACGGGAGCAACAGGAGTCACTGGAGTGACGGGATCAACAGGAGTCACCGGAGTGACGGGATCAACGGGCGCTACCGGAGCAACAGGTGCCACCGGAGTGACAGGAGCGACAGGCGATACCGGGGTTACGGGTGCAACTGGTGCAACAGGAGTTACGGGAGTACCAGGCAGCACTGGAGTGACGGGATCAACGGGTGGCACTGGAGTAACAGGAGCGACAGGCGATACCGGAGTTACGGGTGCAACTGGTGCAACAGGAGTGACGGGAGTAACAGGCAGCACTGGAGTGACGGGATCAACGGGCGCCACCGGAGTAACGGGATCAACAGGTGGCACGGGAGTGACAGGATCGACAGGCGATACCGGAGTTACGGGTGCGACAGGTGGCACTGGAGTGACAGGAGCAACGGGTGGCACCGGAGTGACGGGAGCAACAGGCGGCACTGGAGTGACGGGAGTAACAGGCGGCACTGGAGTGACGGGAGCAACGGGTGGCACTGGAGTAACAGGAGCGACAGGCGATACCGGGGTTACGGGAGCAACTGGTGCAACAGGCGCAACAGGGCAAGGTTTGTCGTCCTATGGCTACATTTTTAATACTTCAACTCAGTCTGTAGCTACCGAGACGGATATAACCTTCGATAGCAATGAAAACCTTACTAATATTACTCATACACCTGGTACGTCTGAAATTATTATTGGTAATGCTGGGGACTATGCGATATTCTTCATCGTTGCAGGCGTTCAGGCAAACCAATTCACCCTTTATCAAAACGGAGCCCCTGTAGGCGGTAGTGTCTATGGTTCAGGAGCCGGCACTCAACCGAATCCAGGAATGATTATTATCTCCGCCGCTCCCGGTGATGTGTTGACATTACGAAATCATTCAAGTGCATCGACTGTTGATCTGCAAACTCTGGCAGGTGGGTCACAGATCAATGCCAATGCGTCTATTCTTATTCAACAATTGAGCAGCTAACTCAAGCTGTGAGCTCTGAAGCAGAATGGGGAATAGGCTGCCTGAAGGAGGGGATTGTATGACTGTTCTTTCAACCGGACCCATTGACAATAGTCCAGTTCTTGGTGTGAATCCTTCGAGTTTTGTAACGGTGAGGATTGTGAACAGGGATTTGGTCAATAGTTCAGCTCTTCAGATTTACGGTTACATCTTGAACGGTGAGAGAACGATGTATGTCAGTGAGTTGATCGAAGTGTTTCCTAACCAGGTACTCACAAGGAATTATAGTACAAATTTCGTTGCTTACGAGTTCGTATTCACCATCACAGGTGCGGCTGTGAATGAGACTGAGGTTTCCGTGTGGGGAAAGACATCATCGGGTGAGCTGGTAGACGCGCACCGATTAGTATCTGCCGAACAATTAGGCTCTGGATGAAATAGATAGGCAACATGAGGGGAATTAAGTCATGATACAAAGGAGGGTGATTGAATGACCATTTTATCAACTGGACCCATTGAAAATAATATTTCAGGTGTAACGGGTACACGTCCCACTCAATTTGTCACAATTAAAATTGATAACCGAAATTTGACTGATGTGTATAATGTACTTCTTTTGGGGTACTTCTTGGATGGGGTTAGAACGTTGTATGTGGAAGAACTGTTTAATGTGTTGCCTAATCAGGTTGTGACCAAAGACTATGTGGCGAATTTTGATGGGTTCGAGTTTGTATTTTCAACCGCAGACACGGCTGCTCCGGAAGCGCAAATTTCTGTCTGGGGCAAAGATGCCGAAGGTGAGCTGGTTACGGCTCATCGATTGGTGTCACAGGAGTTGCTGGGTGAATCGCTGGGTATCACAGGTGTTACTGGAGCAACAGGAGCAACAGGTAATACGGGAGCAACAGGCAGCACTGGAGTTACCGGAGCAACAGGAGCCACAGGAGCAACAGGAGCAATAGGTAATACGGGAGCAACAGGTAATACGGGAGCAACAGGCAGCACTGGAGTTACCGGAGGAACAGGAGTCACGGGCGCTACTGGAGTTACCGGAGGAACAGGAGTCACAGGCGCTACTGGAGTTACCGGAGCAACAGGGGTTACGGGAGCTACTGGAGTTACCGGAGCAACAGGGGTAACGGGAGCTACTGGAGTTACCGGAGGAACAGGAGTTACCGGAGCTACTGGAGTTACCGGAGCAACAGGGGTAACGGGAGCTACTGGAGTTACCGGAGGAACAGGAGTTACGGGAGCTACTGGAGTTACCGGAGCAACAGGGGTAACGGGAGCTACTGGTGTTACCGGAGGAACAGGAGTTACGGGAGCTACTGGGGTTACCGGAGCAACAGGGGTAACGGGAGCTACTGGAGTTACCGGAGGAACAGGAGTTACGGGAGCTACTGGAGTTACCGGAGCAACAGGGGTAACGGGAGCTACTGGTGTTACCGGAGGAACAGGAGTTACGGGAGCTACTGGGGTTACCGGAGCAACAGGGGTAACGGGAGCTACTGGAGTTACCGGAGGAACAGGAGTTACGGGAGCTACTGGAGTTACCGGAGCAACAGGGGTAACGGGAGCTACTGGAGTTACCGGAGGAACAGGAGTTACGGGAGCTACTGGAGTTACCGGAGCAACAGGGGTAACGGGAGCTACTGGTGTTACCGGAGGAACAGGAGTAACAGGAGACACTGGTGTCACAGGTGCAACAGGGGCAACGGGCGCTACCGGAGTTACCGGAGGAACAGGAGTCACGGGAGCTACTGGAGTTACCGGAGGAACAGGAGTCACGGGAGCTACTGGTGTTACAGGTGCAACAGGAGTAACAGGAGACACTGGTGTCACAGGTGCAACAGGCGATACTGGAGTTACCGGAGCAACAGGAGTAACAGGAGCAACAGGGGACACTGGTGCAACAGGGGCAACGGGAGCTACTGGAGTTACCGGAGGAACAGGAATCACGGGAGCTACTGGAGTTACCGGAGGAACAGGAGTCACGGGAGCTACTGGGGTTACAGGTGCAACAGGAGTCACGGGAGCTACTGGGGTTACCGGAGCAACAGGAGTCACGGGAGCTACTGGGGTTACAGGTGCAACAGGAGTCACGGGAACTACTGGTGTTACCGGAGCAACAGGAGTCACGGGAGCCACTGGTATACCTACTTCCGTGAATTTAATTTATGTAGCTAATTCTGGAAGTAATAATGTTAGTGTAATTAACGGGAATACCAATGCCGTTGTAACCACGATTCTCGTGGGCAGCGAACCCCAGTTTATAGCAGTAAATTCAAACACGAGCCTGATTTATGTAACTAATTTTGGGGATGATACGGTTTCTGTTATTAATGGAAATACCAACACCGTCGTCACAACCATTCCAGTGGGTGTTCAGCCAGAGGGAATAGCTGTGAATCCAAACACGAACCTCATTTATGTGAATAATTTCAGCGACAACACCGTTTCCGTTATTAATGGAAATACCAACACCGTTGTGACTACCATTCCAGTGGGTACTGAACCGTTTGGTGTAGGGGTAAATCCGATCACCAACCTCATCTATGTGGCTAATTTAGGTGACAACACAGTTTCTATCATTAATGGAGATACAAATACCGTCGTAAATACTATTAATGTAGGAGCACAGCCGTTGGGAGTAGCGGTGAATCCAACAAATAACCGGATATATGTGGAAAATAATGGGGACGATACGGTCTCTGTTATTAGCGGATTTTCCGATACCGTTCTAACTGCCGTTCCAGTAGGGACTGGGCCGTTTGAAGCAGGACTGAACGCAAACACGAACTTTGTCTATGTTGCAAATAACGGCAGCAATAATGTATCTGTCATTAATGGAGATACCAATACCGTCGTTGCCACCATTCCAGTGGGATCTGCACCATCCGGTGTAGGAGTGGATGCTTTAACTAATGGAGTTTATGTCGCGAACAATACGAGTGGCACGATCTCGGTTATTGATGGAAATACCAATACCGTTACAGCTACAATTACCGTAAATTCCGGACCATTGGGAATAGGGATAAATCCTTAATGAGAGTGCACCAGTGAATAGTATTTGGGTGTGTCTAAAAAAATAGACATTTTAAATTGGGGATGCTCATTTTTTAGACATTAAGAGATAAGCCGGAGCGAAGAAGAGTTGGGATGCTCTGGAATGCTGTGTATACAGAAAAACCATGTGCCCTGCAAGAAAGTGGCAGCATGGTTTTTGTTTTTATCATTGCATTTTATATAAGGGAGTCCAGTCGAGAAATTATCTGAACATGTTTTTGACCACCATCCAGAGATTTGCTGGTTTCTCGGCCAGACGGCGGGTGTAATACGGGTACCACATCGTTCCATAGGGCACATAACAACGAATACGGTAGCCTTCTCTGGCCAGGCGTTCCTGTTCGCCCATACGCAAGCCGTACAACATTTGAAATTCAAACGCATCCGGGGAAATTCCCCGATCCTTCGCGTATTGCTTGGTCCAGGTAATGATATGGTCATCATGTGAAGCAACCGCTGTGTATACGCCTTGATCGAGATGGTTACGAATCATCGTTTTGAATTGATCAATGACTTCTGAAGTGTTCTGATAAGCTACAGATGCAGGTTCCTTGTAAGCACCTTTGACAAGACGCAGCCGGATTCCTTCCCGAATCATATCACGTGTATCTTCCACGGTACGATGCAAGTAGGCTTGCAGTACCGTACCTGTATTATCCAGTCCCTCCGAGTGTAAACGGCGCACAATATCCAAAGTCGCTTGGGTAAACGGGCTGTCCTCCATATCGATCCGGACGAACAGATTATGCAGCTTCGCTTGGGTGGCAACCGCACGTATATTTCGATAACCTTCCTCAGGGTCCAGCGCGAGTCCCATTTGAGTTGGTTTTAGTGAGACATTGGAGTCTGCACCCTGACGGGCAATGCCTTCCACCAGACGTATATACTCATCCCGATACAACGCGGCTTCTCTTAAATGGGTAATGCCCTCGCCCAGATGATCCAGTGTAGCCATAATGCCTTTGTTGTTGAGTACCCGAATCTCTTCGAGAGCTTCTTCCAGTGTGTTGCCTGCGATAAACTTGCCAGCCAGCTTTTTGCCGTATTTGATGGAGAGATTCTCCACAGCTTTATTACCTGCGACGGTCAGCAGCGTTTTGCGGTACATTTCCGTTCCGATACTCATCGGGTTTCCTCCTTATGGATCATGTTTCTTTATAACAAAGATATCAAGCAATAATCATGCCAAGGTTGTTCTGCATAGAAGAAAACGGGCGGTAATTTTGAAGGATAATATTTATTTTTAAAAATATTCCTTCATGAACCGGAGTTGGCACGGATCTTGCTACATATATTGGGTGATGAGTAAAGATACATGGTAACTCAGGCAAACAGCCAGCGAACCCCCACATCTGAAGGAGGAAATCATTCATGAATATCCCTTTTGTTAACGAACCATTCACATCCTTTGCAGTCCCGGCTAACCGGGAAGCTTTTGAGAACGCACTTCGCAAGGTGGAGGCTGAACTTGGCCAGGAATACTCCATTATTATTGGTGGACAAAAACTAACAAGCGCCCGCACGGTATCCTCCGTGAATCCTGCGTACAAAAATCAGATCGTCGGAAAGATCTATCAGGCCGATCAAGAGCTTGCCGAGCAGGCCATCCAGACGGCTGCGGAAACATTTCGCACCTGGAAGCATACGGACCCGAATGAGCGTGCCCGTTATTTGTATAAAGCGGCGGCGCTCATGCGGCGTCGTAAGCATGAATTTTCGGCATGGATGGTATACGAAGCAGGCAAAACATGGCCAGAAGCGGATGCAGACACAGCCGAAGCTATTGATTTTATGGAGTTTTATGCCCGTGAGATGCAGCGTCTGAGTGAACCACAGCCGCTCACACGAATTGCAGGCGAAGATAATGAATTGACTTATATTCCGCTTGGTGTGGGTGTTGTCATTCCGCCATGGAACTTCCCTCTCGCGATTATGGCAGGCATGACTTCTGCTGCATTGGTATCCGGCAACACCGTTGTTTTGAAGCCAGCCAGTACAACACCGGTTATTGCCGCTAAATTTATGGAGCTGCTTACAGAAGTGGGTGTGCCGGATGGCGTAGTGAACTATTTGCCAGGACCGGGCAGTGAGGTTGGCGATTATCTGGTGGACCATGCGCTCACCCGCTTTATCAGCTTCACAGGCTCCAGAGACGTCGGTCTGCGGATCAATGAACGTGCAGCACGCACCGCACCGGGTCAGAAGTGGATTAAACGGGTGATTGCTGAAATGGGTGGTAAGGATTCAATTGTTGTAGATCGCGACAGTGATCTGGAATTGGCTGCGGAATCCATCACGGCTTCGGCGTTTGGTTTCTCGGGACAGAAGTGCTCTGCGTGTTCCCGCGCCATTATTCATAAAGATGTATATGACGAGGTACTGCAAAAAGTGATTGAACGAACCAAGCAGCTGAGCATGGGCAGTCCGCTTGAAGTCGGAAATCAGGTAGGTCCGGTTATCGATGACAAGGCGTATGCCAAGATCACAGAATATATTGAAATAGGCAAGGGGGAAGGACGCCTTGTACTCGGTGGTCGTACAGGGAACGAGGCAGGTTATTTCATTGAACCGACCATTATTGCTGATGTGGACCCGCAAGCGCGGATTTCACAGGAAGAGATTTTTGGACCGGTGTTGGCCTTTATCAAGGCAGATTCCTTCGGGGATGCATTGGATATTGCCAATAATACCGATTATGGACTGACAGGTGCGGTGATCTCGCGCAATCGCGAACATCTGGAACAAGCCAGACGGGAATTTTTTGCGGGGAATCTATACTTTAACCGTAAATGCACAGGTGCACTCGTGGGTACACATCCATTTGGCGGATTTAACATGTCGGGAACAGATTCCAAGGCAGGGGGAAGAGACTACTTGCTGCTGTTCACCCAAGCGAAGTTGGTATCCGAGAAATATTAGTTGAAAATTGGGTCTGGGCCCGCTGTAATCGCTTGGTTTTTATGCTATCATTTCCTGAAATAGTCTTTGTTCGTCAGTATACTGGAGTAGCTTGAGCAGCGCTTAAGGGGGGAGACGGATGTTAGGATTTCAGTTGGTGCAGGAGGGGCGTATTCGATTATCCATTACGCCGGAGATGAAGCAATCCATTCATCTGCTGACCTTGTCGGGTCAGGAGCTGACTCGTTATTTGCAGGAGGCGGCGGATGAAAATCCGGTGCTTGAGCTAGAAGAGCCCTCTACCCTGCGCACCCGTCTTCCCCGACGATTGAATCAGGAGAGGTTCTCCTCTTATGATCCGCTGTTACAGATGAAAGGCGCCGAACCTACACTTGAACATCTATTGATATCTCAGCTTCGATTGCAGAATCTTCCGCCTGCAATGGAGACAACAGCTGTATATTTGGCTGGTTGTGTCAACGATGATGGCTATCTGACGATGGAATTGACGGATGTTGTATCGGCAAGGGGAATATCGATGCCTGAGGCTGAAGCAGCCCTGGACATTCTCCAGTCGCTGGACCCGGCAGGTGTGGGAGCACGCAACTTGCGTGAATGCTTGCTGCTTCAGATTAGGCGTGATTCATACGCTAACCAGCATGCGGAGCACATGGTGGAGCGAGGTCTGGAGGAGTTGGTTCGTTTCCATCCAGGCAGAGCAGGAACAAGACTGGGGATTTCGTCACAGCAGGCTCAAGCAGCCTATGATTATATTGCTGGTCTGGACCCGAAACCTTGCCGATCCATCGGGTGTACGGAACGTGCACATTATATTATTCCGGATGCCGTTGTGCAGATAAGGAATGATGAGCTTTCTCTACGTTTGAATTCAGCGGGTGTGCCGCGGGTATCCCTGAACGAAGCTTTCTGCCGCTGGATCAGGGAGATCGATGCAGACGAGGTCTGGTCTGGCCGGGCAGCAGAGGCGAGAGCGATCATTCGCAGTGTGCGCATGCGTCGCCGAACTCTGATGCGTGTCCTGGCTGCGATCATGAGTGAACAGGAATCTTTTCTGCGTGAAGGACCTGCCGGTTTGAAGCCGCTCAATCTGGCGGTGATTGCCGAGGCCATCGGCATGCATGAGTCGACGGTGAGCCGTGCGGTCAATGGCAAATATGTTCAGACACCGCATGGTGTGTTTGAGCTCAAGACTTTTTTTGCATCAGGTCTTGAAACAACGAACGGAGAGGTGGCCTCTGCGCCGGCGGTGAAGCTCAGACTGAAAGAGCTGATTCGTTCTGAACGGGCGGAACGTCCCTACTCAGATAGCCAACTCACGGCATTACTCGCCAGTGAAGGCATCGTGATCTCCCGCAGAACGGTTGCGAAATACAGGGAAGAGCTTCAAATTTTACCTTCACTTGAGCGTAAACGTTGGGGAAAATGACCCTGTGGTTCAGTAACAAAACATAACTGAGATACAAGTAACCCCCGCAAGCCGTTGTAACGGTCTGCGGGGGTTATTCGTTCCGATTTAACAGCAATCGGAAGGTTGTTCTCTAATCGGAGTGTCAATGTAAATTTTCATTAGTTGAACTTAAACAGCTTACTACCGTTCCATATTATGCAGGAAGTGCTCCCCTGCAATACCTGGAGTAGTCATCTGCTCCGGATGCAAAATTTCTTCCAATTCTTCCGGTGTCAGCAGACCCCGCTCGAGAATGATCTCCTGCAAGGTGTGTCCGGTCTTCAACGCTTCCTTCACAATGGAGGCTGCCACGTCATAGCCCAGATGTGGATTGAGCGCTGTAATTACACTAAAGCTCTGCTTCATGATCAATGCACAACGCTCACGGTTTGCTTCCATTTCTTCAACAGCATAACGAGTAAAGACGTCGATACCATTATTCATGATTTTCAGCGATTGCAGCAAGTTGAACGCAATAACGGGACCCATGACATTCAATTCGAATTGACCCGCTTCACAGGCCATACAGATCGTATGGTCATTGCCCATCACCTGGAAGGACACCTGATTGATCACTTCCGCCATAACCGGGTTCACTTTACCTGGCATAATGGACGAACCTGGCTGACGTGGTGGAAGACGCAGCTCATTGAATCCTGCGCGTGGGCCGGAAGCCATCATGCGAATATCGTTACAGATTTTGGACAGACTGACAGCACATACTTTCAGTGCAGCCGACAATTCCAGATAGGCATCCGTATTCTGTGTCGCATCCACAAGATCCTCGGCCGTTTGCAAATTCAATCCTGTCACATCGGACAGATGCTCCGTGACCTTGACGATGTATTCCGGTTTCGCGTTAAGACCTGTACCTACAGCCGTCGCACCCAAGTTAATGGTGAGCAGGCGACGATTTGCGAACTCGAGACGCTCGATATCACGTCCGATAACACGTGCATAGGCACCGAACTCTTGTCCAAGGCGAATAGGCACAGCATCCTGAAGATGTGTCCGACCTACTTTGACTACATCGTTAAATTCCTGTTCTTTTTTGCGGAACGCAGCCTGCAGACGCTTCATCGTATCCAGCAGCGTTTCAGACAACCGATACGCAGCAATGCGCAGTGCAGTTGGGATGACGTCATTGGTGGATTGGGACATGTTCACATGATTATTCGGGTTACAGTGGAAATAGTCACCCTTGTTCTGCAATAACAGTTCCAGACCACGATTGGCCAGAATTTCGTTCATATTCATATTCATGGAGGTGCCTGCACCGCCCTGAATAGAGTCAACAATAAAATGATCCAGATGATGGCCTTTCATCATTTCTTCAGCAGCCATGACGATGACATCGCCAATTTTGCGTGGCAGCATCTTCAGCTCCATATTCGTGATTGCCGCAGCCTTTTTCACCGCAGCCAGAGCTGTAATCAGCTCCCGGTGTACCGGAACGCCGGTAATCGGGAAGTTCTCCACAGCCCGAACCGTCTGTATTCCGTAATAAGCATAAGCAGGAATTTCTTTTTCTCCAATAAAATCTTTCTCCGTCCTTGTGGACATTGTAGACATTTCGTTCGCCTCCAGTGGCATCCAAAAATAGGTCAGCTCCGGCAATGCCGAAGCGCACTCAGTATATCATTTAAGCAAAATGGATGCCAAGCTAAATCATTTCACCCTTCTTGCCGATAAATAATTTAAATTAAGGATATCACCTTGGCAGATTACAAAGGTTCAGTCAGTCAAAACTCGTCTTATCCATTATGCTCTACTTAGAGGAGAAGTCATGCATGAGGAATAAGATGGTTGGTGGATTTGTCGTTTTCAGTGATCTAAATCACATGTTATTTAGTTATCTACTGGTAAAATAGGAAAAAAGGACTATGAGGTGTCAATATGAAATGGACTTTAGGCGCAAAAACCGTCGCAGGTTTAGTACTGATTTCACTGATTACGTACGGAACTAGCGGCTTTTTTATATTTTTCCTTCAGGACTGGCTCGCGTTCTCCATGCCAAGCTGGTTGTATATATCTATCGTACTCATCATGGGCGTATGCTGGAACGCGATCCTGGGCTGGTTTGCCTCTCGTTGGTTGACTCGTCCAATTGTGCATTTGTCCCGTGCGGCGCAACAAATTTCATCGGGGGATTTGACGGCTGAAGTTCCAGAGCGGCGTACACAGGATGAAATTACTGTATTATATGATGCTTTTCGCGTAATGGTTTTTAATCTGAGAAGTATTGTAAACGATATTACAGAAAGTACACGTACAACCTCACAGAACGCCCAGTCACTTAGTGAAGCAATCGCCCAGGCAGCGGAGCAGATCGAGATGATGTCTGATGCGGTGGATCATATTGCTGTGGGTGTGGAAGAGCAGAAGACGACTTCACATCAGTCGTTGATTACAGCAGATGAGATGTTGAACGATTTTCAGCGTATGCACAGTCAGTCGATTGGGATGACAGAGATGTCCGGCCAGATGGAACGTTCAGTAGATCATACGAAGCAGACCTTCTCTTCTCTGATGAAAGGAATGGACGAGCTGACGGAATCTCACAACCGTTCCCGTGACATTATGGTGCTGCTTGAGAAGGAAGCCTCGGATATTGAAGCCATTACCCAGTCCGTCAAAAACATTGCAGAGGAAACAGGGCTGCTTGCCCTGAATGCTTCCATTGAAGCTGCACGTGCAGGAGAAGAGGGATCGGGCTTTGCTGTGGTGGCACAGCAGATTCGTAAGCTGGCAGACGAGAGCAAACAATCGGTGCATCGGATTAATGAGCTGATTAGCCGCGTACAGCAGCGGATTAAAGATACAGCTCAACTGATTCATGAACAGCACGGCCTCGTAGTGAACGAGTCGGAGCGTACGATCTCGGTTGATCAGACGTTGCAGGAGCTTACAGGTACGGTAGAAGTGTTTATGAAGGGTGCTCATGACATCGGATCCAAAATTGGGGAGCAGACCAGCCGCGTGGAGCAGACGCATGGTCATGTGAAAAAGATTCAGGGGAAAGCCGGATCATTCTCGGATGAGGCGAGACGGATTATGGATGCAGCACATGAAGAGACGGCAATCATGCAGGAGATTTCATCTTCCGCTGAAGAGCTGAGACAGTTAACAGATCGATTAATGGACAAAACGAAAGCATTTCGGATGCAGCCTTGAGCTGTTTCCGGGATGTTTTTTTGCTTATTATGGTTAAAGACGAACATTCTTTCGTAAAAACTGAAATATGTAAAGATATTTTTATGAAACATTAACAAAATCGCAACGCTTGGGCGATAAATGAAGATATAATGGTAGTATTACACTACAGATAAGGAGCCCAGCATATTGAAAACTTGGACAGGTATCCTGCTGATGATTATTTTGGCGGTAGCTACGATTAGTACAACTTCGTCTGCCCGAACCATGAATGAATCGCAAAAACAGCTTAACATAGATGATCAATCCAGCCAGACCTCAGCGGTCGTGGCTTCCAATATAGAAACAATGAATGAAACCACTTTTACAACGAAAGAAGCAACCTCCGTCAAGGAGGAATACATCTCTGTTGCTCCGGAAAATGAGAACGTAAGACTGTACCCCATGAAAGTGGAGGGTTCAGGATATATATATAACGGAATGGTGCTGGAAGTGGACGGTAAGACACAAGAATTTAGTGATTGGAAGGGAGAAGGCGGGTCTTACAAACCTGAAGTACACGAGCTGGATCTGAATGGAGATGGCCAGAAAGAGATCGTTGTTTTGTATACGGAAGGTCATGGAACAGGTATTTATTTGGGACAAGCCCGTATCATTAATCCGATAACGCTGGAAGAGATGAAGATGCAATCTCTGGATGAGATTGTGAAGCAGCATGTGGAGTCAAAGGTTACGGTTGGATCAGACCGTGTAGATGTTGATGTTGCCGTTGATGGGGTTCAAGCAGAACCTTCACGGATCGAAGGAGACACGAGTGGCGGCTTGTATAACAAAGAGTTGGGATTCGGTGGAGTAACGTATTACAGCGTGGAGGATGGCCAACTTGTCGTATCAGCAGCAGGATCTTACGGTGCAGCTTTATATGCTGGTGATCTGACATTCGCTTATGTGTATCAAGATGGCGAGTGGAAAGCTGCAAATTTGAAATACAGCATGGAAGTGTATGAAGAAGAATATTATGAATCTTTTGATTGATAGGGTCGTGTAGACATCTGGTGGGACGAAGGTTGGCAGTTCTCGTGGTGAAAGAGAAGTTCTGCCAGATAAGGATGTGCAAAGAATATCTTCCTTTCTGCCTTATCGGGCAGTAGGAAACGGGACGAGGCTGAAAAAAATCGGGACATTCAGCCTCGTTTTGTGCTGCCTACAGATAGGAACAATGTACTAAAAATGCAGTAAACAATTGACATTATCACTTTAGTCGTTTAAATGTATAAAGGACAAATTATTTTAACGTTCAGGAGGGATTTTGATGAAGAAGAAGGTTGTACTGGGTTTGATGGTGGGCACATTAACTCTTGGAATCGGGACGGGTGCACTCGCAGCAACAGGGTTGGAACAGATTAAAGCTTATCTGAACAGCAAGATTACGCTAAAACTGGATGGTGCCACGGTGACAGCCAAAGATGCCAATGGTAAAACGGTGTTGCCTATTACGTATAACGGAACAACTTATTTGCCTGTGCGTGCTGTGGGATCCTTGCTTGGAACAGAGATCACGTATGACAGTGCAACTTCATCCGTCCTCATTGGCGGAACGAATGGATCTGCGCCTGTAACTAACGGAAAAGTAACGCTGAGTGCACTTGGAACATCCGTACTGGGATCTACCGCATGGCACACCAAAGATCCTAAGGATACCACATATAAAGGCAAGGATTACAAGGATGTTTATCTGCATAATGATCCTTCAAAACAGGGGGACGACATCCAGATTAATACGGGTAAAAAATATTCTTCTTTGCACCTGGAACTTGCCGCGCTAACAGGAAATCAGGAGATTCATATCTATAATCAGGATCTCGCGACACTCAAAAAGTTCAATATCACTCCAGAAAGCGGTATGATGAGTATAGATGTGGACGTTAAAGGTACAGACGCTGTCTATGTCGAGATTGTGTCAGAAGATCCAGATTCGGCTCTGTTTGTACCGCTGACAACATCGTATCTGACGAAGTAAAACACAAAATTTGCAGGTTTGCCACCTTACAGAAGGGGCAAGGCAAGCCTAAACATAAAAAAACGATGATTCACCAGGGATTCCTGAACCGTATCCGGTATTCAGAGTTGCCTGGTGAACATCGTTTTTATTTTTGTTTTGAATTGAAATCTTTTTGCTGAATTACACGCCAGTTACGAATATTAGCGGATCACGGTATCCAGTGGTTTCAGGTTCGCTTCAATCTCAGCGCGGCGACCTTCGAGGAATGGAGGCAAGGCAAGCGATTCTCCCAGATGCTCCATTTCTTCGTCTGTATCAAATCCCGGACCATCCGTTGCAAGCTCAAACAGAATACCGTTCGCTTCACGGAAATACAGGGAGCGGAAGTAGAAACGGTCTACGAAACCGGAGTTCGGGAATCGGAAATTATGAACCCGTTCCACCCACTGTTTCAGTTCTTCTTCATTATCGACCCGGAAGGCAACATGGTGCACACTACCTCGTCCAGGGCGTTCTTGGGCCAGGTCATTCCGTTCTTCGACATGCACCTCAGAGCCACTTCCACCATCACCTGATTCGAAGACGAGTACATCGGGCTGGCCTGCGACAAAAGCAGGATAGGTCCCTTTTTGACGGAAGCCGAGCAGCTCGGTAAGAACTGGAGCGGTAAGGGAGGCATCTTTGACGGTAAGATGGATTGGGCCTAAGCCCACTATGCCATACTCGGCAGGCACAGGGCTTTGATCCCATGGTTTGCCCCCGGCAACACCTGTATTGTGCTCATCAGAAACCAGAATCAGACGTTGTCCTTCAAAGTCGGTAAACGAGAGAGTGGCACGCCCCCCGCGTTCAGTGATTTCTCCATGTGGGACTTCGAATTCGTCAAAACGCTGCTGCCAGTACGTAAGTGCAGTATCACTTGGAACACGTAGTGACGTTGCGGAGATGCTATTCACGCCTTCTCGTGTTTGTCCGGCCATTGGAATTTCAAAGAAGGTCAGTTCGGTACCCGGATTCCCTTTTTCATCTCCATAGAAGAGGTGGTAGACCGAAACATCATCCTGATTGACTGTTTTTTTGATCAGTCGCAATCCCATTACGTTGGTATAGAACCGATAATTCTCAGCTGCGTGTGCGGTCAGTGCAGATACATGGTGAAGACCTTTGATTTGCATTATAAATTCCTCCTGGTTTTATATGTTCAACTAATGAGTATTTACACTGGCACTCCGATGACAGAACAACCTTCCGATCGCTGTTATCCCCAGAGTTTTTGATTCCTCTCTTCAAAGGGGAAAATCCGGGATAAGCGTATGCTTCCGATGTAGCTTTCTTTTCAGAAAGCTTTGAGGCGAACGCTTCGCTTCTTCAGTTTATTACTGTCCTCTCCGTTATCGTGTAAATGTTAGAAGAACATATATACTGTTTTATAATATTTCCGTAAAGAAAGTTACTAACTTTTAGTTTGTTTTGTTGTTGGATTTATCTTAACATAAAGATATTTAAAATACAATCCTATTTTAGAATTCCATCTGGACAGTGTATTCATTCAATGACAAAATGAAAAAGTTAACATTAAAGAGATATAATGTGTTTGTGTAATGTGAAGGAGAGAAGAGGCGCATGGCTTATCCTCAGTGGCTAGACCCTTATGATGCAGAACCGTTTATGCTGTTTTCCACTTCGCACCTATGGGCGATTGGTGTGATTGCTGCACTGGTTATATTGATGTTCCTGTTTCGAAATTGGCTGCGGTCCTGGGCACCGAACACACGCCATACCTTTCGGATCGTTCTGGCATGTATCATGTTTGGCTGTGAAATTGTGCTTCAGCTCTGGTATATATATGGGGATGTGTGGAGTCTGCAAACTTCATTGCCACTGGAGCTATGCAGTCTGTCACTATTGTTATCGGCGCTGCTATTGTTGACACGCAGCCGACTGCTGCATTCTGCATTGCTGTTCGCAGGAATAGCAGGAGCCTTGATGGCAATCGTAACGCCTAATCTCGGTTATGCTTATGCACATTTTCGGTTCATTCAATTTTTTACTGCTCACGCTTGTATTATTCTGGCGTTGCTCTATATGACTTGGGTGGAGCAGCTTCGTCCAAGCTGGAGATCTGTGTTGGGTTCGATGATGTTTGTGAATGTGGCTGCGTTGGTTGTATACGGTGTGGATGTCGTGCTTGACGCCAATTATATGTTCCTCAGACACAAACCGGATACACCTTCAGTGCTCGATATGTTGGGTCCCTATCCCTTGTACATTCTTGGGGAAGAGGTGTTGGCAGTAGTGATGTTCTCTCTGATGTACATCCTGCTCTTTGCGATTCCGGAGCGTCTGAATCATCGAGTGAAAAGAGGAAAGAGTTCTGCGCTCTAGGTATGTCTTCAAACTCAGACAAGCTATACAATGATGGAGGTCAGGTTCCAAAAAAGTCTTGAAGTCGGGGCTGGCTGATTCTGACCGAATGGCCAGATGATTTTCTAAGAAACACAGGGCGTCTTATTTGGCGTTTAGGCCCTCTTTTTAAATTGTAAAGAACATCAGACACGTTATTTCTTAAAATCTCTTGGCAAAAACGCTACAACCGATTTTTTATTCTGATATAGAGTGTCTCAAGTTTCTTAGATTTCTGCGGGCGCTTCAAATCCTTGAATAAGACGCCTCAGATTCGTCAGCGTTTACTCGTTCATGAAGGGCACATGCTCGAACATTCAGGATGCAGCTCACTTGCCTACTCTGAACTCGCTTGGGTACGCTTCGGCTTTCAACAGGTTTGAAGACAAGCCCTAGTTAAAAATTCATTCAAAACCAAGGGGGAAGCAACGAGTTTTCCTTCGTTCTTCTATAAAGATATATTTCAAATTAAACATCACGCAGCGTTCTGGATATCCAGGCCGTATGCGGGATGTTCGGTAGTTAACTCCACATGGAGTATGGTTATAAATTTATCCACGAAGCAATGATTCCGCTCCGTCCACGTAGATCCGAGTACCGGTCACATGGGAAGATTCATCGGAAGCGAGGAAGAGCACCAGATTGGCGACTTGCTTCGACGTTCCAGGTTCACCTTTGAGGGGGTGTTCGTGACCTTCCGGAAATTCAACCGGAATCTGTACTTCTTTCAGATCGTCCGAAGGATAGGTGTTGTCATCGATGTTCGTGTCTATGGCTCCTGGGCAGACGGCATTGACACGAATCTTGTAACGGGCCAGTTCCAATGCTGCCATCTTTGTAAAAGCCGTCTGACCTGCTTTACTGGAAGCGTATGCAGAGAACCCTATGCCAGAGAATACACGGTTACCGTTGATGGAACTCGTAATAATAATGCTTCCTCCGCGGTCTTTCAAATGGGGTATGGCGTACTTCACAGTTGCGAACGTGCCGCGCATATTGATGCCCATCGTCTGATCCCAGTCCTCAGGTTCCATCGTTTCAATGGGAGCCATCGTGCCGTTGATGCCCGCATTGGCAAATACAATATCGAGCTGTCCAGCTTGCTCTGCCACCTGATTGATTGCCTTCTGCACGTTGTCCGGTTTGGATATATCACATTCAATGACGTGGGCTTCTCCGCCTGCATTCTCAATCGTCTGTTTGGTTTCCTCTGCATTCTCCGGGGTCCGGTCCAGCATGAACACTTTGGCCCCATGCTCAGCGAAACGAATGGCGGTTGCCTGACCAATTCCTGAGCCACCTCCGGTTACAATCGCAACTTTCCCTTGCAAACGTTGTTCAGTCATCCTGATCCCTCCGTATTGTATGAATTATCAGTAACTCTCTATCTCTACATACCCGACTCCCGCATGGTGAATCAGTTGAATCCATATAAAAAAGGACCGCATCGCGGTCCTCACTTTGCATCCTGTATAATGATGAGATAATCAGTTTGCTGCAAAGTTACTTATGTTTCTTCCAGTCCAACGAACTGTTGTTCAACAGGTACTCAAAATCATTATCTTTCCGCTTCTGTTCCGCTTTACGAGCTTCTTCTGCCTGCAGGCGTTCCTGCTCTTTCCGGTCTGCCTCGGCAGCCTTGGCTTCATCCGCCTGAGCTTTCAGTTTCTCTAACACATCACTGCTCAGCAGATCCTTTAGTGTAGTCGGTTTATCCTGTGCTGCTTTGGGAGCAGGGGGGTGTTTTTTGGATTTTGCCATAGAATAATCTCCTCTCAAAAACATGAATCAGCTTCCATTATGGTTCAGTAAACTTATTATATCAGGTTCACCAGACCCATTCCATGAAACTGGCGGATCAAAAGCAGGAAATAGGGGGTTACGTGACGAATGAAAACGGGTATAAATTCATATATTATTACCGATACTGCGACTATTCCCTGGAGAAAGGAGTCGTTGTTCGTGGAAGTAAACCGTAGTTTACTGAAAGGGCTTGCATGGGGTGTTGCTTTCAGCTGTCCGCTATGGATTGCGATCATCGGTTGGTTGCGTTTGATGGGATGGATGTATTGAGATCAGTGGGTTGCAGAGCTGCTGCATATAGAGTTATGCCAGAAGAGGGCATTTTTTATAAAGTCATTTATGTAAACGCTAACATTGAATAAAGCTCTGCCTTGCGTGAATACGCAGGACAGAGCTTTTGTTTGTCTTACGGGTTGTGAATCAAGATGGATAACTAAAATCCTTTTCAAAGATTAAGGCATTTTTACCGGTTCAGGATATTCTACTCCGTGAGTGTCGACAGTGACTTTTTTCATTACCTGATCGGTAACCGGTTTGTCTCCTTGCCCGATTTCCTGAGCAGCGATTCCATCTACAACTTCCATGCCTTCTGTAACTTTACCGAATGTGGCATATGCATTATCCAGATAATCAGCATCCGCTAACATGATGAAAAACTGGGAGCCTGCGGAGTCCAGATTATCGGATTTACGCGCCATGGAAATGACTCCACGTGTATGATTCAGATGGTTTTTGTGACCATTGGATGTAAACTCACCTTTAATGGTATATCCTGGGCCGCCCGAACCATCGCCGTTTGGATCACCACCCTGAATCATAAAGCCGGGGATAACACGGTGAAAGATCAACCCATCATAGAAACCTTTATTCGCCAATGAGATGAAATTGTACACGGTATTGGGCGCAATTTCGGGATATAGCTCAATGACAATTTTTTGACCGTCTTGCATTTCAATTGTGGCCACTGGATTTGGCCCTTCGGGTGCAGCCGGGACCGGTGTTTCCGTCGCACTGCTTGCAGGGCGCCCACAACCACTAATGACGATAAGCAGCATCGCTAGAACCAGCGACACAGCTGTTGTTTTTTTCCACTGAAAAGACATGAGAACGTTCCCCCTTGCATCTCTGCATAATATGTTTAGTCCGAGTTATTGTCGGATAATCCCTCAACTATCATACCGTTTTTGCGGACAAGATGGCAATGCAAGGCAGGATATTGTGGGCGATAAGGGATGGTGTAAATGCTTACAGAGGTGTAAAATAAGGAAAATGCTTCCGCAGTCAGGGACGTACGGGTCTGTTCCGTCCGCTCCAATACACGGCAGTCCCGGCGTCAGTAACGGAAAGGGCGTGCGGGTATATGGACTTCTCGTGGAAGCGTAATCTGGTGATTTTGTGGATGGGTGTGTTTTTTTGCAGCACCGCTTATTCGATCTCCATCCCATTTCTGCCTTTGTTTCTGAGTGGCGATCTGGGCGTTCGTGATCACCTGGAGTTCTGGTCCGGGCTTGCCTTTGGCATCACGTTTCTGGCAAGTGCGCTGGTGTCTCCCTTCTGGGGATCACTGGCTGACAAATACGGGCGCAAGCCGTTGTGGCGAAATGGTCCCGACTTGAGCAGAAGTTGCCGGGATCAGGCAAACCTTTGGCAAAGTAATCAAAAACGACAAAACAATAAATGGTTAATCGGATATCAGAGAGGGGATGGCACTGTAGAAATACGGTAGCCATCTCTTTTTCAGGATAAAAGTCTATGTTATCAGGAAGATAAAAGCAAAAAGAAACCTCTTGAGCAAGAGGTTTCCTCATATTCTCATTGAATCTGTAATGTGTTCCTATTCATCCTGGGATGAACCTTTTCGGGAAACTTCAACGCCGTCAACGTTCTCCTTCGGAATGGCATGTTCAACAGCATCAAGCTGATCCTCATTTGCTAGGGCCTCCGGAAAGGAATCTTCCGTGAACAATCCAAAATTCGGATCAATATCCCTTTCGGTTACCAGATTATCCGGCTCATGTACGTGTCGCTTGTGATTATCCTTCACTGTGTCTGCACCTCCTAATTCAGGCTGTGACAAGAGGATTAACGCCGAGGTGGAATATCATTCTCCGGTTTGGCATCCGCCCCTGCACCGTTTAGCAGGTCCGTCCCGTGAAGGGCATTGGGGTCGGGTGCGGCGGGATCAATCGGACTATTGGGTTGGATAAGATCAGCATCAGGTACGGATTCGAGTGCAGGCTCTGCTGTCCGTGACTCCAATTCCGGTTCTTCCGTAGCCCCTAAAGCTACAAGGGGCGGATTCACTCTATTTACTGTATCCTCAGTTTCGATGCGTCTTCCCGTAACTTCATCAAAAGTGTCTATGTCACCTTCAGGGACTTCGGTTTCCAGTGGAATATCACGGGACCTCTGATAACGGTCGTAGTAACGTTCACTCTCTTCATTGCTAATCGGTCTGTCTGACATAAGTAGCACTCCCTCTCAGTGGATTATATTTAATGGTTTTTTTGATTGTGCAGTTATCGTGAAAAGAAAGGTGCTTATGTCGTAGTTACCCAAAGGGCTAACGTTGTAATCTCGCACCCATTATGATTCCCTTGTGTTCCCCAAATATGAATATAAGATGAAAGGGAACGATGTACGGATTACAGATTCAATGTATACACTTTAAAATTTGGGAAAAACATATTTGACCAGAAAGTACAGGAATCCAAAGAAAATAATGATATAAGCCGCATATTTGATAAACGTGGAAGCGACCATACTCGAATCCGATTTATGCTGGACATCCCTATGCTCTACCTCTACCGTTCTGTGTGGCTCATTCATTCGAATCATCTCCTCAATGATAATTGTTTGCTTTGAGGAACCATTACACCCTGAAGGGATGATTGAATCGCACAGGCCTTTTTTACAGCTTTTCATCTTTGGCCTATGATATGATGAAACATGGATATATGAGGGAGGGATTCCAATTGGATTGGTTTACGCTGGGGAATATGATCACTCAAATCCGAATCGGCCAAAAAGCGTCTACGCCCGGGTTTTCCCGTACCGTTATACGTCGTCCGGACGGGCTGTTCTGGGTAGGCGGGATATGGTCAGGACAGATTGTACAGTTGCGGGATTATCTTTTCTCGGATATATGGACGATCTATGAAGATGAGGAAACGGAGCAGTGGTTGGAATATCGCACGACAATTGAACAGAAAGAACGCGAAATGATTGAGAACCAGTTCGAAGATCTGCGCGAATAATGGAGAAAACACTCGGGACCTATCAATAAAATGGAAATAAAACTATAAATCTACTAAAATGTGAATTTTCATTTTCCTCCAAGAAGGTGACACGTTAAACTGTGGCGAATGATAAATGAGAGAACTTGGGGATAGAGAAAATAAGAACTTTGAGGTGCTGTGAATGAAAAATGTGCCCAAAGCTATCATCATCTTATGGATAAGTATGTTGAATATTCTCTGCTTGCCGCATGACTTCGTCTCAGCGACTGCAGGAGAAGTAGACAGACCTGTATCCATTACGGGATGGGAAGTAAAATGGGGGAACGTACACGATCAGGGATTCATCAATGAGGTTCAAGGTTCGGAGGAGATTTGGGAGAAGCAAGGTGCAGAAAAGTTGGAATACAGCAGCGTTGAAGCTCCTTCAGGTTCCTTGTGGACTCGTGTGACCATTCCTAAAATAAACGAAGATAGCTCGGCAATTCGTTTTGAGAATATTAAAGGGAACCACATTGTGATCTACCTGGACGATCGTAAGGTGTATGAGAATTATCATTACAATTATGATAATAACGCTGTGTTGTTACCCTTATCGAGAGAGAATTCAGGTGCAAAACTGTATGTTTGGTCCGAGAATGAGAAAGGCAGACTTGGCATCTACGGAACGGTTCAGGTTGGGCCTTATGCTACATTACAGGAAAAGTACATTCACAATGGACTGCTTGATGTGATATTGGGAGCGACCTTTGTATTTACGGCTCTTACGATGCTGAGCTGCACATTTTTCCTGGGCAAATTCCATAAAGGATTGTGGATTTCGCTATGTATTGTGATGGGTTCAATCGGAACGATGATTATCACCTATTCTCAGTTTTTATATACGTTCTACCAGGTTTACGGTAATCTGTATTCCGTATTGTTTGATCTGGCTATGCTGATGGGCATGCCTGCACTCTGTTATTTTTTTGAACAAATTATCGGACCAGGTCGTTATGGCATCTTTACCAAACTAAGAAAATTCCAATTCATCTATTCTGTAGTTGCTGTGGCTGCTCTGCTGATTAATTTTATTTCAGGCGGTCAATGGGACATGCTCTACAGTTTGTTGGTTCAGAATGTAATTGGATTCGTTCTCGTAATCCTGTTGAGCATCTTAATGATCGGCACCATCTCCAAAGCACTTCAACGGAGCCGGGAAGCCCTTTTACTTGCTACGGGATTCGGCACATTTGCCTTAATCAGTGTTGCTGAACTACTGTGGTATTACCAGCGTAATGGAACCTATCATCTGATATGGTGGAAATGGTCCATGGTTGCTTTTATTATCTCACTTATTGCCATACTGGGAAGCCGATTTGCTGAAAAACATACCAAAGTGCTTGAATACTCGAAAGAGTTGGAATTGTTTAATAATGAATTGCAGCGATCCGAGAAAATGGAGATCATTAGCGAACTAGCGGCATCGGTAGCTCATGAGGTTCGTAATCCGCTGCAGGTGACAAGAGGATTCCTTCAGCTCATGACAGAGCAGGAAGACAACAAAAACAAGGGATATGTGCGGATTGCTCTGGAGGAGCTTGATCGGGCTTCCGGCATTATTACCGACTTCCTAACGTTTGCCAAACCGGAGTTTGACCATATTGTTTCTCTGAATATTGCGGATGAATTTAACCATATTGAAGGTATTCTTGTACCGATGGCTAATCTGGAAGGCGGGAAAATAACATCCGATATTCCGCCAGATCTATGGATTAGAGGGAACTCGTCCAAGTTCAAACAGGCTTTTATTAATATTATTAAGAATAGTATTGAAGCTCTGCAAGGTCAGGGTCAGATTGATATTTGGGCTTATGCCCAGGATGGGGTCATCAAGGTACATGTTAGGGATAACGGCGAGGGCATGGATGAGGAAGCACTGGTCCGCCTTGGGGAGCCTTATTTCTCGAACAAAATTAAAGGGACAGGGCTTGGCATGATGGTGACCTTCCGAATCGTTGAGGCCATGCATGGGCAGATCAGCTTTACAAGCACAAAAGGGGTAGGAACAGAAGCCGTTGTATCTTTTGCCGAGTTCGTCGAATGACGAGCGGCAGAAGTGTACGATGGCTTTTTTGTTCGCTACCCCTTGTGTCGTTCAATCACATATTCAATCTAATCCGTTTAGCTTCTCCACGGTCCGCAATTGACGTCATAATCCACTTTGGCTGGATTGGGAGGAATCACGAGAACGTAATCGTTCTGTTGTTCTTCAACGGTACGGACTTGAATGTGTTCAGGAATATCAATGCCAAATGCTTCACGAAGCGCTTGCTTCGGGTTGGAGTGCAGTTGTTGTCTAAAGTGCTCATCTGTCCAAGCCTTTTCAATAATATCCTCGTGCAACGTTTTCTCTGATACCATCATCGTCAACATTCCCTTCATATTTAAAATTCAACTGTACCAGCTTTTCTTTTCTGATTAGGACAAGTGTTGTTTCTCGCTGATCCAGTAATGAAACCCGCCTTGAAAAAGCATTTTTTTGTGTTGTTCAATGTCCTGAACACTTTGTCCCAGAATGCCGCATAAGTAAGAATTAAACGCTTCGAGATGCGATATTCCCGAGTTAGAAGATGTCAGTCTGATGTTATATTGGCGAGCAATGTCTACATAGGAGTTCATCAATTGAGTATTGTATACATTATCATGTACACGTTCGCTTACAGGATGAGCCGGGTAGTTGTGTTCCAGTGCTGCGGATATGTGGGAGAGGAAGCTGTTGTAATTTCCATGCACAGCATCTTGTTTAATGTCGGTGAAATCATCTGTCATCTGGAGAGTCATCAGTGCAATGTTGACGGCAGAACATACCGGAGTAATGCGATGATTCTGTTCCAAAAGAAGCAGTGAGCCAGCAGCTCCAAGCTGAAGTGGTGCGGCTTTTTGGGCGATGAATAGCGGGCTTCTCTTGAAATAATCGATGGAGTTCTCACCGGTGACGCTCATGGCCCAATCCTCCACATACTGTCTGAAATACGTCCAGAACGGGGAAGAAAGGCTGAATAGCTCTGAATAGGCACAGATCGCATCCACGTAGTAAAGATTACCCAGTGATAATTTCAAAGTCACATCTTCTGGCTGTTCGTCCATAACCTCATCCTGATTCAGAAAATATAACATATGCAGGAGACAGGCAGTACTCAGTTTGTGTGCCTTCTCTGGAGGTAAACCATCCGAGAGTTGCATCCACAATGGAATAATGTAGCCAATGTAGCTGTGACCCGAATCTCGTAACAACGGATTGACCAAATGAAGTTGTTCTAGTGCATGTTCTGACATTGGTTCAGGATATTTCTGTACCAGCTGCTCTGCTGCAGCGAACACCACCTCCACATCGGATGTAAACGGATCAAACCATTCTCTCCGCATCGTTTGGTTACGCCCTTCCCGTAATAAAGTGATTAAGGACTTTTCGACTAGATCATGAAGTTACTTTACAGTATACCGGAAATGAATTGAAAAAAATAGGAGATTTTGTGATGAATTGTGAAAAAAACAATGACATTTTGTATTTTTATGGCATAAAAAAGCGGAAGTTAGGCTCAAACTAGGAGAGCACAGGATTTTGACATATGAAAGGAAGAAGAGAAATGAAATACAAATGGCAAAAATGGATGGCAGCCGGACTGGCAGCCGTATTTATAACAGCATCAACCGGCTATACGGCATCCGCTGATCCAAATGGAGCTGTTGACGATCAAGTGGCGACACTATCCTCCTCCACCAATCAGACCAAGCCATGTATGCAGGCAAGTCATGGCCTGTTTATGATTGGAGAAACCGCAGACCTGCTCGGTATTGGGCTCCGTGATTTAAAGGAGCAGATGGAGCTTGGCAAAACGTTGACTCAGATTGCCAAGGAACGCAAGGGGCTTAGTGAGGCACAATTGTTAGAGAAGTTGAAGCCGTCGCTCTCTCAGCGATTGGATAAAGCAGCGGAAGAAGGCTGTCTCACGAAAGATCAGGCAGCAGCAGCCAAAGCAGGAATGGATACGAAGCTGAAGAAGGTAATCAACACACCACTGCGGGAATTAAGACGTGAGTTCGCTCACCACGGCAACAGACGTCCGATGATGGACAAGGGGGCTATTGCCCGTTTTCTCGGCATCACTCCCGAGCAGCTCCATCAGCAGCTTCAAAGCGGGAAATCACTGGCTGAGATTGCTCAGGCAAAAGGCATCAGTGAAACGCAGCTGGTAGACAAGCTGAAGGATCAGTTGACGGGTGACCTGAAAAGGTTCGTTAATCAGAAGGGCAATGCACATCAAGCTCCTAGTCCTCACGAACCTGTACCTGGTCGATCCGCTTCCACAGAAGTAAAGTGAACAAGAGCGTCTTCCACGAAGGGAGACGCTTTTTCTACATTTAACCAGGATTAGCTGGTTTCCGGACTGCGATTTGCGCTTGCTGACGGGTTGCGCTCCGGTGAACTTGTTCTGCTCGCAGAAACAGTATCATGCAAACGGGAACTTCTTGGGCGCTTCTTCCGTTGTAATCCGATGGTAAAGCGAGAACCAGGAAGCTTGGAAAGTCCACAACTGATTGCAAGAGACGTTGCTACGGTGACCAGAAACGAGAGCAATGTAATCGGCAGATGCCATCCGGTTAGTGTAAGTGGCCGGGTGATATACGCGATGCAGTAGATCACCAATGCATGAACCAGATAGCCACCGAAGGAATATCGGCCAATCCACGTCAGGAGACGCTGAAAGGGAGTATTTTTGCCTCGCAGCAGTACAAGGAACCCATAGAACATGAACAGCTGGGCCATGATGATGATGAATGTTGTTGGCTTCAGATAGGTTGAGATATTCAGGTTAACGACATCGCCCGATCCCCGCAGCACATCATATCCAAGCCAGATGTACATACCGATAAACAGACAGACCATCCATGGCAATACCTTTGCGGTCCAGCTTCTCCAGCTATCCACTGACCAGGCACAGACTGCGCCCAGCAAAAAGTAAAACCAGTACATAACCCATGAATAGGAGCGATATTGCAGCAAACCCGACCAGGGTTGGGGTAAGGAAGCCGTCCACCCGCCCATATCGTAGTAGGACCATTTCATAAGCAAAGTATATAAGGCCATCCCAATGAGAATCAGTGTGATGACGGATTGCATTGGGGTGAAACGTGTAACTTTTTCAATACGTCTCTGAATGAACTTGGCTCCCGCAAGAAACATGGGAAACAGAATATAGAACTGAAACACCATAATCACAAACCACAGATGATATCCCGTCTGGGGGAGGAACAGTTCACGAACAAGACTACGGAAGTCCGGCATACCCGAAAGCCAGAACTCGGGGGTGAATACCCGGACAAATAACCAATAGATGAACGTCCATACCACAAAGGGCACATAGATATCTCCAAACCGCTTACGGATAAACTTGGGGTAATCCGGTTTGGTGTGATTATGATGATAGAACAGCATTACACCGGACAGAAAGACAAAGGTCGGCGTGCCAAAACGAGTCAGATGATAAATCATGGTCAGCATGACAGAATCAGGTTGCTCAATATCAGCGCGATATATATATTCTGCGATATTATGCTGCATCACAATGGCGAGAAATGCAAGGGCGCGCAGTTGAGTCCATTCCACGATTCGCGGTTTATTCACGTGTATCCCTCCTTCGTGTAACCGGAATTCATCATATAAGGGTACCTGTTGAACATTAAGGCTGCATTAAATGGGGAAAATAGGTACAAAAAAAGATGGCGGCAGCCATCTTTTTAATCGAAGTATCCTTGCGATACCAGCTTCATTTTGTTTCCATTCGATTTAGTTTAAGTCTTGTGCTTTCGTTGATTCATCCTCTGAAGATTTTGCATCTTCCTCGAACAAATTCTGAATGTATGCTTGGAGTTTCGGTTTATTTACACCGAGTACCTGGGCAGAACCTGCAAGCTCATTGGTAAGCAGCTTGTTAGGAGGGATCTGCTGTTTATCGATTTCATTTACGTTAATATCAAATCCGAGCGAAGCCAATTTCAACATCTGCGTTGGACTGAGGTCTGTCTCGATATATGGAGCGACAGCTTCCAAGATTTCAGGAATTTTGAAGAGTGAAGTGGTGCTTTGCATCTTCTTGGCCAGCTCAGTCATGAAAATCCGCTGCCGTTCGGTACGCGTAAAGTCTGATGTGGCATCATGCCGAAACCGTACATATTGGAGGGCAGTCTTACCGTCCATATGCTGAAGTCCTTTTTTGAGATCAATATCGTACATATGTTTATCTGCTTTGCTGGTATAATACATGTCTTTCTCCACTTCAATATCGATCCCGTCTACAGCATCAACCAGCGCCATGAATCCGATAAAATCAGTATACACGTAATGCTGAATAGGAATGCCGAGCAAGTCACCGACCGTTTGTTTGGTTAATTCCGCTCCGCCGTAAGAGAAGGCTGCGTTGAGTCTGCTCTTGCCGTGTCCCGGAATGTCAACGTATGTATCACGCAGAACAGAGAAGAGATGGGCTTTCTTGGATACCGGATCAATGGAAGCGACCATGACCGAATCTGAACGGCCGGCATCCTCCCCTCTGGTGTCACCGCCAAGGAGCAAAATGTTAACTCGTTCCTTCCCTTCCCATTTAGGAACAGGGGTGGTTGGATTGTCCGTATTTTGGTTTGTGTCAGAAGTGGAAGTCTCGGAAGCGGTTGAGATGCTATTGGCAAAATGAACGATCGAGTATCCGTAATATACAATGACACCGGTTATGGCAAGTGCCAGGGTTAGGGATGTCCCCCACAACCATTTCTTAAGCATAATCTTCACCTTTCTATGAATGAACTATTATGTAACCCAAACTAGTTTAACAAAAAGTAAGAGAAATGTCCTCTTTGATTTCGAAAGTTCGGTTACTGGGCAACATGTTTGACAAATAGTTGGTGTATATTTATTATGTAAAAAATATCGCGTTTTGTGTAATGGAGGTATTAAACAACTTTATGAATCAATCTGTATTTAATTGGATCAACCAGTTTGCAGACCGAATTCCGCTTCTGGACTGGTTTATGATTACATCCGCTGAATATGCGGTTTGGATTATGATAGGGCTTCTTGTGATTGTGTGGTTTCTTGGCGATCCGTCGAAGCAGCGAATTGTGTTTTATGCATGTGTAGCTTCGATCGTAGCACTGGGTCTGGTAAAATGGGGGATTTCACCTGTGGTAGGTCACCCAAGGCCGTTCATGGAAGGCACGGTGAACCAATTGGTTCCGCATGTGCCAGATCCATCTTTTCCAAGCAAACATGCTTCCTTTGTATTCGCGCTTGCTGCAGCTTCGTTTTTTATCGGGCGCCGCTTCGGCATGTGGATGCTGTTGCTTGCTGTGCTGACAGGGGTGTCGCGTGTCTATGTAGGTGTACATTATCCTGGGGATATTCTGGGTGGGTTCATTCTGGGTAGTTTGGTCAGTGTAATCTTGATTGCTACGCGTAATTATACCAAGTCAATTCCCGATTTCTTCATTGACATTCATCGTCGGGTTTTCCGTTAGAAACGGTTGATTATGGCGGATTAGAAAAGAAGTTTAAGATACAAAAGCCTTACGTTTTTGGTGAGCCAAAGAATTGAGGCTTTTTTGTGTTTATTTCGAAGTTAACTGAAATTTACAAAAATCGAATTCCGATATCTACAATTCATGACGAAAGGTGTCGATATACTATAAATATGCATTAGTTTATGCGCCAAGCTAAGGAGTGGGGAACATGAAGGGCACGAGGGGAAACATGATGGGGAAGTTTAGATTTACAATTCGTATGAAATTATTGACCGGATTTATTATTGTGGTGGCATTGTTGGCTTTTGTCAGTACATATGCACTAATTCAAATTCATGGCATGTCAGGCAAAGCGGATGAGATAGACCAGAAATGGATGCCTAGTGTAGCGCTGTTGGGTCAGATGAATGGTGATATATCCGATGTAGAGCGGCTTGCGCTTGCTATGATCGTTGAGCAGGACGGGAATGAAATAGCCAAGTTGAAAGAGGCTCAGGATCAACTTCTTGCCAAGATCGAAGACGAACGAAAGCAGTTACAGACATTCATTGCGGACAACGCAAATGCGATGAAGCTTTATAATGAGTTTAGCACGAACTATGATGCTTATTTGTTGAAAATGCCTGGATTTATTCAATTAGGCATGGAGAACAATTACGCGGATGCCAGCAAACTGCATTCAGAGTCTTATCCACTGTGGTACACAGCCAATGATAGCATTGTCAAATTGATTACGCTTGGGAATACAGAATCGGATACAGCTACGAATGGATCGGTTGAGCTAGCCGAAAAAGCATTTAATGTTATTTTGGGAGTAACCATTGTTGCTTTCCTGATTGCCATGTTTATTGCCTTCTTCATTGCAAGCATCATCTCACGTCCAATTCAGAAGATGAATGCAGCAGCGATGTTGATTGCTAATGGTGACTTGACCAGTGAGAGGATTGTTCTCAAGAACAAGGATGAGCTGGGGACGCTGGCCGATTCCTTCAATGTGATGACAGGCAACCTGCGTGAGATGATTCAATCCGTATCGATGACATCCGAACAGGTAGCCGCTTCCTCGGAAGAACTTCTAGCGAGTGCAGAGCAGAATACAAGAGCATCGGAACAGATCTCCGAAACGGTTGAGGAATTGGCTGTAGGTACATCCGATCAAGTAGATATGGTGAAACGTTCTTCACAGGCGATGAGTGAGATGGCTCTTGGTTCGGAACAGATTGCTGAGCTTGCTCAAAGTGTATCCGTATCTGCCGTTGATGCAGCGAATCAGTCTGCCGAAGGAAATATGATTATTCAGCAGGCTGTTGAACAGATGGGATCTGTTCGCAATTCTATTGCATCACTGACAGAACTGGTTACAGGGCTGGGAGAACGTTCCGCGGAGATTGGTACGATTACTGAGGTTATCAACAATATTGCGCGTCAGACCAACCTTCTGGCATTAAATGCAGCGATTGAAGCGGCACGTGCAGGTGAGCATGGACGTGGTTTCGCAGTCGTAGCTGGAGAAGTACGGAAGCTCGCAGAGGAGTCTTCTACATCGGCTCAAAAAATTACGGATCTGGTGCAATTGATTCAGAAGGATACAGATCATGCCGTACAGGCTGTAAAAGTGAACAGCAATGAAACGGAGGCTGGCATTGAGATTGTAACCGCGGCGGGACAAGCCTTTGAACAAATTTCGAATGCCGTGAACAAGGTTGCTGGTGAAATCCAGGAAGTATCTGCAGGTTCGGAGGAAATGTCAGCAAGTACGAATGAAGTTGTAGGGTATGTGGGTCAGATCTCCAACATTGCGGGAGAAGCAGCAGGCGGGGTGCATAATGTATCTGCCGCAACCCAACAGCAGCTGGCTTCAATGGAAGAGATTGCTTCGTCAGCAGGCTCGTTGTCCAAAATGGCTGAAGAGTTGCAGGAGCAAATCAACAAATTCAGAGTATAAACCATCCCAAAGACAGGATGTTCAGACTGATAATAGCATGATCAACATTCAGCCTGTAGCAAGGGTTATATGGAATATCTGGACTGTTTCTCATATTGCATTCATGCGATGTGAGGGGCAGTCTTTTTTGTCATATCACTACCCAAACATGTCACAACAATGTTATTTCAGAAGTCACCAGCGCTGATATTGCAACTGGAGCAAAGAGCTATAATGGTAATTAATGGTGGAAATACATGGAGTTACACCATAGAAAGGAGCGGGTTATTTCATCAGTGTAATTGAAAAATGACGAGACGACTATTGCCAAAGGAGATGAATGGTTGAAGATGAAGGGAAGCTGGTGGAGACGAATCGCTATTCTCGCGTTATCGGCAGGGCTACTGGCAGGAAGTACATCCATACAGGCATGGAATGGCAAGGCAGATGCGGCTGCCGGAAATCATAACTATGCGGAAGCATTGCAGAAGGCGGTTTATTTCTATGAAACACAGCGTTCAGGGAAATTGCCGGAAGACAACCGGGTGGAATGGCGTGGTGATTCCGGATTAAATGACGGAGCGGATGTTGGGGTTGATTTGACCGGAGGATGGTACGATGCCGGAGATCATGTGAAATTTGGTCTGCCTATGGCCTATTCAGCTACGATGTTAGCTTGGTCTGTTGTGGAGTACCGTGAAGGATACGAGCAGGCAGGGCAACTGGAGGAGATTAAGGATAACTTGAGATGGGCCACAGACTATTTTGTGAAAGCGCATACGAAACCAAATGAATTATGGGGACAGGTTGGAGCAGGCAATACAGACCATGCCTGGTGGGGACCGGCTGAAGTGATGCAGATGAACCGTCCTGCTTATAAGATCGACGCATCCTGTCCGGGAAGTGAACTTGCGGGTGAAACCGCAGCGGCACTCGCTTCTTCGTCCATTGTGTTCCGTGACAATGACCCGGCTTATGCCAATAAACTGCTTCAGCATGCCAAGGAATTGTACAGCTTCGCGGATACGTATCGAGGCAAATATTCGGATTGCATTACAGATGCCCAATCGTTCTACAATTCATGGACAGGTTACTATGATGAACTCGCCTGGGCTGCAACATGGTTATATATGGCGACAAATGATAGCGCTTACTTGTCCAAAGCGATTGCTACGGCCAATCTGTGGCAGGCGGATGGACAGAACGGGAACTGGGCCTACACATGGACCCAAGGCTGGGATGACAAACATTACGGAGCCCAGATTCTGCTGGCTCGCATTACGTCGAGTCTGAACATGCCAGAAGCGACACGGTTCATTCAATCCACGGAGCGTAATCTGGATTATTGGTCAGTAGGCACAAATGGACAACGGATCAAGTATACACCGGGCGGGCTTGCCTGGCTTGATACATGGGGATCGCTCCGTTATGCAGCGAATGCATCCTTTATTGCTTTTGTGTACTCCGACTGGGTCAGTGATCCGGTGAAAAAAGCAAGATATCAGGATTTTGCCGTTTCGCAAATGAACTATATTCTAGGGGATAATCCTCGCCAGAGCAGTTATGTGGTTGGTTATGGGCAGAATCCGCCTAAGCACCCACATCACCGAACCTCCCACAGTTCATGGATGAATTCTGAGAATACACCTTCAGAGCACCGTCACACGTTGTACGGAGCGATGGTTGGTGGACCGGATGCATCGGATGCCTATACCGATTCCATTGGAGACTATGTCAGCAATGAGGTGGCAACCGATTACAATGCAGGCTTTACAGGTGCGTTAGCCAAGATGAATCTGTTATTCGGCCAGAATGATCAGCCCATCGCGAATTTCCCGGCACCGGAAGTGAAGACAGATGAGTTCTTTGTCGAAGCTGCCGTGAAAGCATCCGGTTCCAATTACACGGAAATCAAGGCTCAACTGAACAATCGTTCCGGCTGGCCTGCGCGGATGGGGGATAAGTTGTCCTTTCGTTATTTCCTGGATCTGAGTGAAGTTTACGCAGCAGGATATACCGTATCCGATGTCAATGTTACAACCGCATACTCCGAGGGAGCGACCGTATCCCAACCGGTTGTGGTTGATGCTGCCAAACGAATCTACGCTGTTACGGCGGACTTTACCGGAACGAAGATATATCCAGGCGGTGAAGGACATTATCGCAAAGAGGTCCAGTTCCGCATTACCGGCCCGCAAGGCGCGTGGAATGCGAATAACGATCATTCATTCCAGGGCTTGGGCACAGGCAATGTGACGAAGAGCGTATATCTCCCAGTCTACGATGCGGGAAAACGGATATACGGTCAGGAACCTGTTGTCACACCGGTCGTCACGCCTGTTGCACCTTCGGGGGTGCAGGCTGTTTCAGGGAATGCTCAGGTAATCCTGAACTGGGCAGCATCACCTGGGGCAGAATCGTACACCGTGAAGCGTGCCGAGGTGAGTGGGGGTCCATATACTTCTGTAGCGACAGGTGTGCATGGATTGACGTACACGAACACGGGGCTCACGAACGGGAAGACCTATTATTATGTGGTGACGGCTGTTAATTCGGCCGGGGAATCGGCCGGGTCTGCACCAGCCTCTGCCACGCCGCAGGCTGGAACATCGTTGCCTGGCGCACTGACGTTAAGCGGTACGGCAGGCAATGCCCAGTCGATTCTGACCTGGACGGCAGCGACGGGAGCTGTGACTTATAAGGTGCAGCGCTCCGTTGTGGGCGGTGCATATGCCGATGTGGCAACTGGATTGTCAGTGTTGAATTACATCGATGCAACAGCCGTAAATGGCACGGCGTACAGTTACCGAATCGCCGCCGTGAATGCGAGTGGACAGACATTGTCCAATATCGTGACGGTGACACCGAGTGCGCCTCCGGCAACAACGGGCACGCTTGAGGTGCAGTATCGTAACGGAGGGTCAGGAACTTCCGGCAATGCGGTGACTCCGCAGTTTAATCTAAAAAACACAGGCAATCAGGCGATTGATCTGAGTACCGTGAGGCTCCGATATTATTTTACCAAAGATGGTGCAGGGGATCTGACCTTCTGGTGTGATTATGCCCAGATCGGCACGGCCAATATTGAAGGCAAATTTGTCACGCTGACTCCGGCAACGGGTACAGCGGATACGTATCTGGAGATCAGCTTCAAATCCGGGGCTGGCAGCTTGGCTGCCGGAGCGGAGACGGGTGTGATCCAGGGGCGCTTTTCCAAGAATAATTGGAGCAATTTCGATCAGAGCAACGACTATTCCTATGATGCAACCAAGACGGCTTTTGCCGTCTGGAATCAGGTGACAGGGTTTCAGGGAGAGACGAAAGTCTGGGGCATGGAGCCGTAACCTAAAAGGCAGTTTAACAGCATGCGCAGACCCACAGTAATTCAAATTGAATTTCACCATTCCAGGGAGGTATGTACATGTTGAGATCAGCAGCGAAAAAAAGTTTGTCTGCCATGCTGGCAGGGACCGTTATGCTGACCGGGTATACCGGTTTGTGGGCAGGGCCTCAAACGGTTTATGCCGAAGAACAGACTATTGATGCTCAGGCGGACGGAGTAAACGAAGCTCGATTTTTGCAATTGTATGATCAGCTGAAAGATCCGGCGAACGGTTATTTTTCTCCAGAGGGCATTCCGTATCATTCCATTGAAACGCTGATGAGCGAGGCACCGGATTATGGACACATGACGACATCCGAGGCCTACAGTTACTGGCTCTGGCTGGAAACGATGTACGGTCACTATACGGGAGATTGGTCCAAACTGGAAGCGGCTTGGGACAGCATGGAGAAATACATCATTCCTGTCAATGAAGGTGACGGCAAGGAAGAGCAGCCTACGATGAGTTATTACAATCCGAACAGCCCGGCCACCTATGCAGCGGAAAAACCTTTTCCCGATCAATATCCTTCTGCAATTAACGGTCAATATGCAGCCGGAAAAGACCCGCTTGATGCCGAGCTGAAAGCTTCCTACGGCAACAATCAGACGTACCTGATGCACTGGCTGCTGGATGTGGATAACTGGTACGGGTATGGCAACCTGCTGAATCCGAATCATACGGCGGCTTACGTGAATACGTTCCAGCGTGGAGAGCAGGAGTCTGTGTGGGAAGCCATTCCACACCCGTCTCAGGACAATAAAACATTTGGCAAAACGGGCGAAGGTTTCATGAGCCTGTTCACCAAGGAGACCCAGGCACCGGCAGCCCAGTGGCGTTATACCAACGCAACGGATGCTGACGCACGTGCGGTGCAAGTCCTGTATTGGGCAAAGGAGATGGGTTACACCAATACGGCGTATCTGGATAAAGCGAAGAAAATGGGTGACTATCTGCGCTATGGGATGCACGACAAGTACTTCCAGAAGATCGGAAGTGCCAAGAACGGTACACCAACTGCCGGTACAGGCAAAGACTCTAATATGTATCTGATGGCATGGTATACCTCATGGGGCGGCGGCCTTGGCGAGGGTGGGAACTGGGCTTGGCGGATTGGCGCCAGTCACACGCATCAGGCTTACCAGAATCCGGTGGCAGCTTATGCCTTGTCTGATCCGGCAGGCGGCCTGATTCCAAAATCAACAACAGCCAAGGCAGATTGGAATGCATCGCTGAAGCGCCAACTGGAGTTCTACACCTGGTTACAATCTCACGAAGGGGCAATTGGCGGTGGAGCGACGAACAGTTTTGATGGCTCCTATAAAGCATACCCTGCCGGAACGAGTACGTTCTACGACATGGCTTATCAGGAAGCTCCGGTATATCGTGACCCTGATTCCAACACATGGTTCGGTTTCCAGGCCTGGTCGCTGGAGCGTGTAGCTGAGATGTATTACATTCTTGCCGAGAGCGGGGACCTCAGCTCCGAGAACTTCCAGATGGCCAAAAAAGTCATTACCAAGTGGGTCGACTGGGCCAAGGATTATGTATTCGTCGATGAGCGTCCGGTGACGGATGCACAAGGATATTATCTGAACGCCGCAGGTCAGCGGATACTTGGCGGTACCAATGCACAGGTTGCCACTACACCTGCACCGGGCGAATTCTGGATTCCAGGCAGCCAGGAATGGCAGGGGCAACCGGATAAATGGAATGGGTTCAGTTCCTTTACGAACAATCCTAATTTCCATGTGGTAACCAAAGATCCTGCTCAGGATACAGGCGTGCTGGGGAGCTATATCAAAACGCTGACGTTCTTTGCAGCGGGAACTCAAGCCGAAGGCGGCGTGCTCAGTGCCAAAGGTCAGGAAGCCAAAGATATGGCTGAGAAACTGTTGAACACGGCGTGGGATTACAATGATGGTGTGGGGATCGTGACCGAGGAAGTTCGTAAAGACTACTTCCGCTTCTTCGCCAAAGAGATTTATATTCCGGCGAACTGGACGGGAACCTTCGGACAGGGGAACACGATACCGGGTACAGCCGGCGTACCTTCTGACCCGGCCAAAGGTGGTAATGGCGTATACATTGGTTATTCTGACCTGCGTCCAGCCATCAAGCAAGATCCGGCATGGGCTTATCTGGATAATCTGTACAAAACGTCGTATAATCCAACAACGAAAAAATGGGAAAATGGCGCACCAACCTTTACGTATCACCGTTTCTGGTCACAGGTGGATATGGCTACCGCATATGGCGAATATGATCGTCTCCTTGGTGACGCAGGAGGCCCCGTCGTCCAAGTGCCAGCAGCTCCGGCTGGTCTGACCGCTGCAGCAGGCAGTGAAAAGATTGTTCTGAACTGGAACGCATCCACGGGTGCCGCTTCTTACACGGTAAAACGTGCAGAGGTGAACGGTGGCCCGTATACTTCCGTAGCAACAGGGGTTACCGGTTCGACCTTCACGGATACAGGACTGACGAATGGAAAAACGTACTATTATGTAGTGACGGCAGTGAATACGGCTGGTGAATCTGCACCTTCTGCTCAAGCCTCTGCAACACCGCAAGCGGGAACTTCCATACCGGGAGTGTTAACCCTTACGGGAACGGCAGGCAACAATCAGGCTGTGCTGACATGGACCGCATCGACCGGAGCTGCAAGTTACAAGGTACAACGCTCGGTAGCAAGTGGAGCCTACACTGATCTGGCTACAGGTCTGACGGCATTGACATACACGGATGCCACGGCAGTGAACAATACCGCATACAATTACCGCGTGGTGGCAGTAAATGCAAGCGGACAGACCTTGTCCAATATAGTGACCGTGACACCTACAGCGCCTCCTGTAACAACAGGTGCACTTGAAGTGCAATATCGCAATGGCGGTTCAGGGACGTCAGGCAATGCGGTGAACCCGCAGTTCAATGTCAAAAACACAGGCACGACAGCAGTGGATCTGAGCCAGGTGAAGCTGCGGTATTATTTTACGAAGGATAGTGCATCCGATCTGAGTTTCTGGTGTGATTACGCCCAGATTGGCAGCGCCAACGTTGAAGCTCACTTTGTGACCATAGATCCGGCTAAAGGCACAGCGGATACGTATCTGGAGATTGGGTTCAAATCCGGGGCAGGCAGTTTGGCTGCCGGAGCAGAGACGGGAATGATTCAGGGGCGCTTCTCGAAGAACAACTGGACGAATTTTGATCAGAGCAATGACTATTCTTTTGATGCGACCAAAACGGCCTTTAGCGCTTGGAACAAAGTGACCGCTTATATTGGCGGAGTCAACGCTTGGGGCATTGAGCCATAATCCATTCATATTGAAACAGAGTATAGCCGGGGAGAAATCCCCGGCTTTTTACGTGTTGATTTTAGGATTACGGGTATTCATAATCGGGAAATGAACCATAGTAATGTTTACCATATATAGAATTTAAACATTAAAATATAGGTCATATGACGCATGTCCTAAGTGATGAGCGGCATAGGCTTCTTTTCTGCGTAAAACGAAGCGCAGCAAATAGTTACAATAATTTAACCTTTGAAAAAGAAGTGATTTGCGGTAGTTTTAGCCCACTGGTGTGAGAATTTTCCCTGATTCTTAGTGCTCAAGCCTGTCTGATCGAATACAGGACTTTGGACTGATGATCGTTATGGACAGCCCGTTTTACAATGGGGCAAGCCCGGCAATGAGGCCAGGTTAAAATTCTGTAACATCAGGGGGAACACGACATCATGAACTGGAAAAGCAAGATCATTACTGCAAGTGTAACAGCAACGATGCTGATGGGAAGTCTGACAACAGGAGCATTAACGACACCTGCATCGGCAGCTGCCGTTGAAAATTCAAAAGTTAAAGTCATCTGGGGAGTTAATTTGCGTACATCGCCATCTTCTTCCGCGAGCATTGTTCGTTTGGTGCCAAAAGGAGAGATTGTCACGGTAGTGCAAAAATCTGGATCAGGCTGGTATAAAGTTACGGACTCCGGTAACCGGACAGGATACATATCTTCTTCTTCAAAATATACACAAGCCGTGAAAGGCAACACGACAACAGGAAGTGGCAGTACTAGTGGATCTGGTTCAGACAGCAGTACGTCTGTTACAGGCAGTGCTTCCGTGGAGAAAGTCATAGCTGCTGGCATGAAATATTGGGGGACGCCTTATGAGTTTGGCGCAAGTCGTAACAGTACGGCTACGTTTGATTGTTCAAGCTTTGTCCGCCAGGCATTTATTGATGCGCTCGGAATCAAGCTTCCATCCGATTCGCGTAAACAAGGTGCTTATGTGAAAGCCAACGGTACGGTTCAGACGAATTGGAAAAATCTGAAGCGTGGTGACCTGATGTACTTTATGTCCTACAAAGGCAGCTCAGCTTCATCGTACTCTGGTGTGAACAAATCTACTGCTACGATTACCCACACGGGAATTTATCTGGGTGACGGCAAAATCCTGCACACCTATTCCAATGCTGGCGGCGGTGTAACGATTAGTGATATCTCCGGCAAACATTGGGAGTACCGTTTCCTGTTTGGCGGAAGTGCACTTTAAGTTCCGGCATGCTTCTTAAATAATGGCCACATATATAGAACCTTCCATCTCTGCCTATGCGGGGGATGGAAGGTTCTTTTTGTTGTTTATTTAGTCCTGGTAGTACAGACGGAACAGAATATCCTGATCATAGTTGCCGAATCCTTGACCATACAACGTCAGCCCGCCCACATGCTGCGCATCTTCCTCCACGGAGAGGCGTAATGTCCACTGATTGCGTTCTACAGGAATATCCGCAAGCGTAATTTCGGACATATGCTGTCCATCAATAAATGTGCCCTCATGGGTGATCCGCAGCACCTTGAGCATGCCGTATTGATTGACACTGTCGCTCCACCATTCCGGTGTGAACATGCCGCGTCCATTTCCGGAATCTCCAGGACTTGTCCATTCACCTAATCGAATTCCGTTGAGCATGAAGGTAATATCCGAAGGCCAGTTTGGGTTGACCGAAGGGGCCTCTGAACCTATCTCAAGTGACAATTCAATGGCACTGATCTGTTGACCTGACAAGATATAGTTTGGAATTTTGTATTCCACGAAGCCACGTCCAAACCAGAGAATATGGGCATGCATCCGCTCGGGATCTAGAAAATAGCGTGGATCATCATATTGTCCAATGACCTGATTGGATGTAGCCAAACCACAAGTTGGATACACATCAAAATGAGTGTAATGCCCGACAGGGATTGCTACTTCATGAAGCTTGCGAATGGTGCCCGTTTCCTGTGGCATGGAGATGCCAATCCAATCGACAGCGAGGCTGTTCATTTTGTGCGTGCCGCCATCCTTGCGAATCATTTTGGACTGAATAATGCCCACATCCTGAAGCTTGCGAACATGCATGGTTACAATTGCGCTGCTGAGGCCGAGTGATGCGGCAATGTCCTTCACGTTCATTGGGGTCTCCGCGACAAGCCTGATAATCTGCAGACGGACTTCACTCGCGAGTGCCTCGTATAGGGGCAGCCACTCTGCATCGGTATTTGCTCTAATCACATCTGTTCCTCCATTTATAATTTATAGAATTAAGTTAAACATAAATCCATTCAAAAGAATAACATTTTGCAAAATTCAGGTTGAAATTGGTGCCATAATCGATTTTAATATAAATATGAACGTTGATCCATAGATTATCAATTAATTTTTATATTAATCTTAGGGAGCTGAACTTCACGATGGAAAAAGCAAAAATGACGGTAGACAAGGATTTCACAATTGGCTTAGTTGATAAACGTTTATACGGTTCATTTATTGAACATCTGGGACGTGCCGTATACGGTGGAATATATGAGCCGGGTCATCCTACAGCGAATGAAGCGGGTTTCCGTGGAGATGTGCTGGAGATGGTTAAGGAGCTACAGGTTCCGATTGTGCGGTATCCTGGCGGCAATTTTGTATCCGGTTACAATTGGGAGGATTCGGTTGGGCCTGTGTCTGAACGCAAACGCAGACTTGATCTAGCCTGGAGAACAATTGAGACCAATGAATTCGGGTTTAACGAATTCGTAGACTGGTCCAAACAGGCGAATTCGGAAGTGATGATGGCCGTCAACTTGGGAACACGGGGTGTAGACGCAGCCCGCAACATCGTGGAGTACAGCAATCATCCGGAAGGTTCCTACTATAGTGATTTGCGAATTAAACATGGATACAAAGAGCCTCATGCGATCAAAACCTGGTGTCTGGGCAACGAGATGGATGGTCCGTGGCAGATTGGTCACAAAACAGCAGAAGAGTATGGACGGATTGCACTTGAAGCGGCAAAAGTGATGAAGTGGACAGATCCAACGATTGAGCTGGTCGCTTGCGGAAGTTCATCCCTCGGTATGCCATCCTTCCCGGAATGGGAAGCAACGGTGCTGGATCATACGTATGATCATGTTGAATATCTGTCGCTTCATCAATATTACGGTAATGCTGAACAGGATACGCCAACATTCCTTGCGCGTTCCCTTGAGATGGATCGTTTTATTGAAACGGTAAAAGCGACCTGTGATTATATCAAAGCGAAGAAGCGCAGCAAGAAGACGATGTTCCTGTCCTTTGATGAATGGAATGTCTGGTATCACTCCAATGAAAGTGACAAGAAGCTGGACCCATGGCAGATTGCTCCGCCACAGCTGGAGGACGTATACAACCATGAAGATGCACTGCTTGTGGGATGTATGCTGATCAGCATGCTGAAACATGCGGACCGAGTTAAAATGGCATGTCTGGCGCAGCTCGTCAACGTGATCGCTCCAATTATGACCGATAATGGTGGTGCTGCATGGAGACAGACGATTTTCTATCCGTTCATGCATGCCTCCGTGTTTGGACGTGGCACAGCACTTGTGCCGTTGATTCAGTCACCAAAATATGACACCAAGCAAATTACGGATGTTCCTTATTTGGAGGGCATTGCGGTGCATAACGAGGAGCAGGGTGAAGTAACTGTTTTCGCTGTAAACCGTCATCTGGAAGAATCACTTCCGCTTGAAGTGGATCTGCGCAGCTTTGGGAAGTGCCGCTTGATTGAGCATATTGTGCTGGAAAGTGATGATCTAAAAGCAGCCAATACCGCAGCACAGCCGAATCGCGTTGCTCCGCATAATCGTGGTGATGCAGAAGCATCAGATACACTGATCACGGCAAGTCTGGCCAAAGCATCGTGGAATGTAATCCGATTGAAAGTTCAGTAATAGATCAGGCAGACTCATGCGGGTTGCACCGGCAATAAAGGAACAAAGGAGCACAGGCCACGCTATAACACACCAATCGCCGGATTACTGCGGCCTCAAATTAGAAAAAAAGGCTGGATGGGAGTGTATACGCATCCAGCCTTTTTTCGTGATATAAAAAACGTGTACTATTTCGCCATATAGAGTGTCCCGGGTTCTTTAGACGTTTCGACAAACAGCTTCCCTAGACAGTTGACTAAAAATATTCGCTAAACTTGGGAATTCGGATGAACTATTCAAAACAGGCAGTCCCTTAAAGTCGCGCATACTTACGACCTGGGGACAGCCTTTTCAGCATAGCATGTCTCAACGAAAATTTTACTCCAACCCGGCTCCCGGCCCGAACACAAAGCTCTCGCCATCGCGTGGAATGAGCACTTGTCCGTCCAGTTGTTCGGATGCCAGATAACTGGCGAGGTCCATCCGGGACATCATGCAATGGTTAATGGCATCCATATGCACGGCAATGACATGAGCACTCGGTGCAAGGCGTTTCACGGCAGCTACGTCAGGCCCGTCCATCGTGATTGGATCTCCTTGCAGGAAGCGGGCACCACCAGCATTTACTACAATCACCTCAGGATGATATTGACGAATGGCTTCGGCTGGCTCTTCACACCAGATAGTATCCCCGGCGATATAGGCGACAGGTTCTCCGTCGGCTTCCAATACAAAACCAGACACCTTGCCCATACGTTCGCCGATTTCTCCGGTTCCGTGATGTCCTGAAGTGCGGGCAAAACGGACAGAATGATACTCATGTTTCTCATCCACGGCGGTAACGTTGGTAAATCCGGCTCCAGTGAACACGGCTTCATCTCCTGGCTGGCACAGCAGAGGTATATCCTTGCGGAGCTGCTTCGCTGCTGCTTCATCCCAGTGATCGGGGTGGGTATGCGTAACGATCACCAGATCGGGATTCACATAATCCGTTTCCGTCTCGGGTAAAGAGACTCTAGGATTGCGTAATTCCTTGGGCGTGTTCGGGAAAGCAGGCATCACTTCTTTATCCATCAACATGGGATCAACCAGTATATTCAGACCCCCATATTCCAACCATAATGTAGCATTACGAATCAATTGAATTTTCATTGAACCTGCACTCCTTCGGGAATTAATGTTATTATCCTATATGTTATACAACCCGTTTATGGGCGTAAATAACACACTGAAAGAAAACAGGCCACTTTAATTTCAAGTTGAAAGGATTGCAAAATAGATGAATGAGACGATTGATGATACAGATATACGCATACTGAAAAGCCTGATCCGGGACGCCAAACGCTCTCACAAAGAGATCGGCGAAGAGGTGCATTTGACCGGACAGGCTGTAGGTGCGAGAGTACGCAAGCTGCATGATCTGGGTGTTATTGAAGGCTATACGGTAAAATGGAACCCGGAACGCCTCGGCTTGGGCCTGCAGGCATTTGTAACGATTTTTCTGAATTCCGGCGACCGACATGCCGCCTTCCGTGAATTTATGGCTGCACGTGAAGACATCGTGGAGGTTCACCGTGTCAGCGGAGAGGGCTGCTATTTGATGATCGTACGCACAGGAACAATGGAGCAGCTTGGCAGTTTGCTGGAAGCCATTTTGCCGTATGGAAATTATAGAATGAACCTGTCTGTTTGTATCGAAAAGTCGGAATGATGTGAGCTGAATTCAGATGTCCTGTTGCTGTTTCTCACGCAGCGTCTCCTGCAGAAGACCAACTGCTCGACTGAGCTCTTTTTTGGTTAGCAAATGATCGGTCTGGATATGACGCCGGGTGCCGTCTTTCAAATACAGGGCAATCATGGGGGAAGCAGACAATATCCATTTGCTGAAGGCGGGAGAGCCACTCTCAATTTTACGAATCTCATTCCAGGGAATTGTCCGTTTAAGGATACGAAGCCCTTCATCATTCCAGGATAATAACACAGGGGAACTTGCGATTGCCCGGGATAGAAACATAAAAAATACGGGCCCGATAAACCACATGCCAAGAATGGCTGCGATGGAATAATATAATGTCTCCAGTTGTTCAGCGTGATCTTCATAGATGATCCATAACAGGGTGACACATAATAGCAAGAACAGAAGACATATTGCTCCTTTCCATACGGCCGTGATACGGCGATAGCCAATCTGTCGATGCTCCAGCTTCGACTCTGATAATTTATATAATTCAGGTTTCATAAATACGCCTCCTTAACATCATTTCCCAGAAAATATATCAAACATGCCGCCTGCATCGCAGAGCGGCACGTTCAACGTTTATTTAACCCCATTTGGTTCGATGAGCTATCCAGAAATAGCTGAATCATTACCGGCTTCACGAGCATGGGTGTAAAGATCAGCATATACCCCTTCAGCATCAATCAACTTCTGATGTGAGCCTTCTTCGACAATTTCACCATTCTCCATAACGAGAATCCGATCTGCATGCATGACCGTAGAGAGACGATGCGCAATAACAATTGTTGTTCTTCCCTGAGAGACGGATTCCAGCGCCTGTTGTACCAATTGTTCGGTATGCGAATCCAGATTCGCGGTTGCTTCATCCAGGATAAGCACTCGGGGCTGAAAGACCACGATTCGGGCAAACGATATCAGTTGACGTTCTCCGGCGGACAGACCGCTTCCGCGTTCGGAAAGACGTGTATCATACCCTTGCGGCAAACGTGAAATCATGGCATGTGCTCCGACGAATCGGCAGGCCTGAATAGCCTGCTCTCTAGTAATATCCTCGCGGAACATTCGTACATTGTCAATGATGGAGCCCGAGAAAAGGAAGGGTTCCTGCTGGATCAGACCAACAATCCGATGAAGATTGGCCTGCGGGAAATGGCGAATGTCTATGCCATCAATTTCAATGCTGCCCTGATTCACATCGTAAAAGCGATTGAGCAGGGAGATCAACGTACTTTTGCCAGCTCCTGTAGTGCCTACAATGCCCACCATTTCACCTGGATAGAGATGCAGATTCATATGCTGAATCAGGGGGCGATCTGCCCGATAACCGAACGAAACATCATTAAAATCAATCTGTCCCATCACGTTCCGTGGTTCAAGTGTGGAGGCAGTCCCGGGTTTGGGGTCAGCGACTTCCGGACGGGTACTCAGAATGTTCCAGATCCGATCCATGGATACGGTGGTCGACTGGAATGTGTTCCACTGCATGGTGATCTGGTTAATTGGCTGGAAGAACTGACGGATGTAACTGATAAACGCATAGAGCACACCCACCTGCAATGATTCACCCAGCACGGCGCGTCCTCCAAGCCATACCATCATAACAAGCGCCGCATTGCCAAGGATATCAAACGTCCGGTTGAAAATAACATTCGAACGGGCTTGTGTGATATTGGCCTTCAGGTGAAGTTGGTTCTGTTCCGTGAATCGTTTCTTCTGCTCCTCTTCCTGGTGGAACGCCTGGATCAGAAACATGCCAGACAGGTTCTCTGCCGTGAATGCAATCAAACGGGAGAGACGAGTTCGCGCATTCTGATAAGCTCTGCGCAGCTGGCTCCGAAATAATATCGCAACGATGGCGATCACAGGCAACACGATGAGGGAGTACCCTGCGAGTACCGGATCGAGCTGGAACATAAAGACGATAATGAGAACCAGCATCATGCCATCCCGGATAAGACTTAGCAGTACTTGAGTGAAGAAACTGCTGATTGTTTCCGTATCACTGGATACATTCGTCACCAGACTGCCGATATGGAAGCGATCGAAGAAAGACATCGACATTTTGGAGATATGCTTGAACAGGTCTTTCCTAATGCGAGAGACGATGTTCTGACCGACATGCTGCAGCAGGTTGTTTTGTACATAGGTAAAAATAAAGCTGATTACAGCCAGCCCCAAAAAGATGGCTGCCAACTGGACAAGAAAGCCCACACTGGTTTGACCAATCGCCAGATGATCATCAATTGCGATTTTCACCAGATAAGGTTGAAGCAGATCGGCGGAGATGCCGAGCAGCGAACAGAAAAAGATACCTGCAAAGGCCCATTTATGGGGTTTGGCGTAGGACATCATTGCTTTGAAGGAAGTCCGCTTACTCTGGTCTGCACTTGCATCGGAACCGGACCCATGGCCTGACGGTGCTAGTGCTCCCGCATCTGAACGAACTTCAGCTTGACGATCAGTCATGATGTAATCCCTCCTCCTGCAAACGATAGGTTGCAGCATATAACCCTTTTGCAGCCATCAGACCTGCATGTGTTCCTTGTTCAGCGATGCGGCCCTCATCCAGAACGATAATTTCGTCGGCATGACGGACCGCACTAATTCGGTGAGAGATAATCAGCGTTGTTTTTCCTTTGCCGATCTCACGCAGGCTGCGCAGAATGCCACTTTCGGTGACGGCATCCACAGCACTCATGCTGTCATCCAGAATGAGCACCTGCGCTTTTTTGATCAAACCCCGTGCCAGACTGGTACGCTGACGCTGACCGCCAGACAATGTGAGTCCACGTTCACCCAGCAGGGTATCGAACCGATCGGGGAACCGGATAATGTTCTCGTATATCATCGCTTGTCGTGCACTGTGCTCTACGGTGTCCAGCGGAACCTCACGGTCGCTAAAAGCGATATTGTCCCGAATGGTTGTACTGAACAGGAACCCATCCTGCGGTACATAGGCAATACGGGATCGCAGACTTTCCAGCGATAGCTGCCGGATGTCGGTGCCATTAATACGGATCGTGCCTTCAGGCGGCTCATATGTACGCAGCAATAGTTTTACAAAGGTACTTTTACCAGAACCTGTTTTGCCCACAATGCCTACGGTTCGTCCTGCCTGGATGTTCAGACTGATGTTTTTGAGCGCAGGGGATAAACTGCCGGGATAGGAAAAGGACAGATTCTCTATCTTAATGTCGTTCACGGCTTGGAGACTTGTCGCATGGGGAAGTTCGCGTACGTCAGGGACTTCCGTCAACAGATCATTTACCCGCTCCAGGGATGCTCCAGAACGCTGCATGGTATTGATCACATTACCGATTTGTTGAAGCGGTCCCATGATGATCCGCAAGTATAACGTCAATGCAACAAAACTTCCGAGTGTAATGGAGTTCTGCATCGTCAATATTCCGCCGACAAGCAGCGAGACAACCAGTGAAATGGCACCCAGCAGCGGCAGCAAGGCCTGAAATAGAGAGGACAGACGAACAAGCCGCAGCTGCTTGCTTTTGATTGCATCTACTGTGAGCCCGAATCGTTCACGGGCGCTGTCTTCAATGGCAAATGTTTTGGTTACACGAATACCACCCAGCTGTTCCTCTGCGGATTCCGTCATCGTTGCAAGAGCATCCTGCACATCACGAGAGCGCTTGCGAATTCGCGGACCGAAAAAAACGACCAGAAAGGGAATGGCCAGCAAAGGCACAATACTGATCAGAATAAGTCTCATCGGGATTCCGCTGAGCAGCATCATCACGATGCAAGATAATAATAGAAATGTGGCATTGGTCATCATGGTGACGCCGTTGGAGATGGCTTCACGTACAGAGGTGACATCATTCATGACGTAACTGAGCAGTTTCCCATTTCCCTGTTTGGAAAAATAGTGCTCGCTCAGCTCCGAGAATTTGCCGAAAATGCGCTCACGTGTCATGAACTCGAAACGGCGTCCAAGCTTCATAATCATGAATTGCCCGGTACCGAACAGCAGATTATAAGCGATGGCAATAGCCAAAAGCGAAAGACTGTACCGGATGACCGTATTCATCTGAAGTGTGTTCTGCATGAGTTGATCCGTGAAGCTGCCCAGAATTCGGGGCAAGGACGCCTGACCCACATTGGAGGCAATAATCAGTAGTACAGCGAACAGATATACGGGCCAGTTGGCAATGACATAGCCTCGTAGTAATCCTTTCTTGGACATAAGATTTGTTCTCCTTTGTTCAGGGTGAAAGTTGGTTCGCAAGCTGAGTCAAGAAAAGGGCCGACACCTGATAATAGCGCGTCGTGCCCTCTTACTTTATGCGATCCGGTTTGCTGTTTATCCGTCATTCGATAGAAATCTCTATTCTTATTTTTGCGCTAATCGGTAAGGATGTCAACGAAGCAAGCAAGCATAATGGAAAGAAAGCTGATCAGCGCCCGCGGGGTAAGGGATATATGCAATATTACCGTCATTTATTCACCAGATGTCGATTTTACTGAAACATTTCAGGGGGGGCTACCGTCTGTAGGATTGAAGAGGTCAAAAATTGGGTTTACTAAATATGGAGGTGCCAAGAAATGAAACATAAAAAAGGATTGGCTGCAACGCTTGCGCTCTGCGTGTCTTTGACGGCAGGAGGTGCATCGGTACTTGCATTTTCGGATGTAAAAGATGAAGGACAAAAAACGATTGTGGACTCGTTACATGCCAAGGGTGTTGTTAATGGAGTAACGGCGGATCTATTTCGGCCGGACCTCGCATTGTCCGAGCCACAGGGTGTTCAACTGATCGTGAACGCTTTTGGTCTGAAAAATGAATACGCTGCCGCTTCGGCACAAAATAAAATTAGTCCAACGACCTGGTACGCCGATGCCGTTCAGGCTGCAACACAGAATGGTTTGTCCATTCCGGTGGAGCTGAATCCACAGGCCAAAATGACGCGCGAGCAGTTTGCCATTTTGCTCCTTGAAGGGATTAACACAACCGGAGAATATCCGGTGATCATGCTGTATAATGATATTAAGGACGAAAATAAAATCGGTAAGGACGCCAAATCTGCGGTCCAGAACCTGCTGAACATGGACATCATTGAACTGGATAAGGACGGAAACTTCCGTCCAGATCAGTCGCTTACCCGTATGGAGGCTGCAAGCATGATCTTCAATGCACTTGAATTTGTAGATAAGCACGGCAATGGTGGATCGACAGAACCGACTCCAACGAATCCAGGCGAAGGACAACAAGGGATTGTGCCTACCGTGACATCAACCAAAGTGGATGACAAGACGGTAAAGGTTAAACTGACCGCGCAAATGCCTCATCCTGGTTATGGATTGAAGATTGAAGATGTGAAGCTGGAGAAGGATGGACGCGCCATCGTGCTGTATACGATCATCCAACCTGACCCGGACATGATGTATCCAATGGTTATTACCGATGTAACCGCAGAGACAGACATTCCAACAGGATACACGGCAGAAGCACAGCCTTCTGGAAAATAAATTCAGTGCGATGACTTACTAATATAGAAGTCATTCAAACCTCAGAAACCCACTTTATCCATGCATGCATGCATGGATAAAGTGGGTTTTGCTTTGAAATTAAAAGTTTGTCTAATTATTCTATATTAACACAGGTAATATTCTATTATTTGACAGGTTATATTTATTTATTAAATAAATTAAGATGACTTTTAGTAGTCGCTTAGCAAAGTCCCAATTGTATTGAAATTCTAAAGTAAGTGTCTTAGCAAATAAAGCTCATTATGTCTATATTCAGCACTGCTCTACTTAGGTATTGAAGCTAAACTAATCATTGCCAAACCTAAAAAACGAGGATCACTCACTTTTATGTTTCATGCTTGGGTTGAGGTTTCTGGTAAACCGGCGAATGACTTCAATGATGTTAGTGATCATTATTATGTGCTGTACGCCCATTAAAGGAGGTATTGCTGGCCAATGAATCCAACGCGGACAGTGATTATTGAGATCTTACATAAAAGTAAAAAAACCATTTTTTTTATTTTATTGTTTAATATCTCAGCTTCATTAGTCTCTATTGCCCAACCACTCCTATTTAAAGGTTTATTTGATGATATCCTACCTGGAAAGCAGATGGGAACGGCTACATTTTATATTATGCTGCTCATTCTCATTCCTATCGTGTATGCCGCATTTAACAGCGTCACTTCTTATTATAACAACGAATTAGGGAACCAATTATCCAAAAATCTTCGCCTGCGATTATTTTCTCAGTTGCTTCAGATCCGTCCCAGAAATGTGGACAAAATCGGAAGAGGAGAAATCATTAACCGGATCACCTCACAAGTGGGGATGCTTTGTGAAATTTTTGTGGTAGACACTATCATGTCGATTGTATCCAATACCATTTTATTGATTGCTACCTTGTGGATCATGTTCTCCATGAGTGTTGAACTTACGTTAGTGGCCCTGATTTCATTTCCTGTATTTATGTATGGCTTCAAGCGATTCAGGAGCAAGACGGAGAGTTTGGATAAGCGGTATTATGGAATGTTGGAAAAGGGAATAAGTTATTTGAATGATTTCTTTTATAACTTGAAAGCGGTTCATATGTCTAACGGCCAACAGGCTGAAAAAAAACGATGGAGCGACTGGAACGATCAAGCCTGGAAGATTTCAAAGCAATCCCGGGTTTTTCACCATATGGTATTAAACCTTGTTGCTGATACAGTCATTTCCTTGATTACGGGGATCATTTATGGTTATAGTTTGTGCCTGATCCTGGAAGGCCAAATCTCACCAGGCACCCTGCTGGCATTTATTGTGATTCTTCCAAGGTTATACGGCATTTTCAAGTCGCTATTTACGTTGAATATTGATATGAGCCGCATGAAGGTGATTGTGGATAACTTGAATGAAATCCTTGAATTGGAGAAGACCGAATCAGGAGCCAAAGTTCCTGATTATACCCGAATACCCCAGCTTCAGCTGAGAAATGTATCGTATCGATATGCGAAAGACGACTCTTTTGGTATTTCGAGTTTCAATCTGGATATTAAGCCAGGAGCTTTCGTGGGTATTGTTGGATTAAGTGGGTCAGGCAAATCTACCATTTTTGAACTTATCCACAGGTATATGGAGCCGGATGAAGGGGAGATATTAATAGACGGCATTCCGATCAAGGAACTGAATATTTATGAACTAAGAAAATATGTGGGTTATACTCCGCAAAAGGGAGTACTGTGGAATATGTCCATTATGGAAAATATTATTTATCCTCTGCAAAAGGAAGAGATGGATGAAGAGATGTGGCTCAGATTTAATACTGCTGTTAAAATCGCGCATGTTAAAACATTTGTTGATGCCATGCCTGAGCAATTTGATAGGCAGGTCGAGAGCCATGGAGAGAATCTTTCTGGTGGAGAAATCCAACGGATTTTGTTAGCCAGGGCATTCATGAATAAATCCCGTATCCTCATGCTGGATGAGTACACCTCTGCTCTGGATGCCATGACGGAGAGTGACTTGAACGATACATTGTTAAACTTAAAGGGAAATCAAACTATTCTAGTCATTGCACACAGGCTCTCAACCGTGAAGAATGCTGATAGTATCCTGGTAGTCGAAAAGGGCCGAATTGTAGAGCAAGGCAGTCCGGATGAATTGTTATCTCGAAAGGGGATTTTTTACGCAATGGTGGAGAAACAGAAAATATAGATTCGTCATACATTTTTTTAAAACAATTAAAAATAGATCGCCAAGTGAACTCATTTCTTACAAAGCAGGTTGCAGGGTGATCCGCTTGTTTAATGTTAAATAATTCATTTGAATTGACATATATATGATTATGTTAGTTATAATAAATGACATGAAGTTGTCGTAAGTTGTATTTGATCTAAATATCGTTAGGTAAAACAACCGCTCCGTTTGTTAACGGAGCGGCTTTTTTTCTGGCCTGATCCGGAAATTATCATTCATTCCAGCTCTCCATGTCATGTGCAAAATCAACATATACTACTGGATATACCCAGTGTTTATCTGCGTTTGTATGCATTGTAGTTAAGGATAAAAACGACATATTTACCGAGCGGGGAAGAAACTCATAGAATAAAGCCAAGCCATAAGGGAACTTGATGCAGGTGGTAAATATATGATAGATAATATTACATTTATGTGATTGAATTAAATCTATCCGTATTACTTTTCCTAAGCATCAAGAGAGAAGAAAGACAAATGCATAAGTAAGGGGGAGAAACGCAGCAGCAATGAAGAGGAACTTCTATTCCATTCAAGATGACAATACGTGATGCGCTAAGCTTGCTAAGATCTTGCGACTTGTATGACCGATGTGAATCCTGAATGCGACCTGCATACATCGAATACCTCTTTCTTACAACATATGTGGGTTTTGACTTTAAGGTCTGTTGCTCAACTTTCATTCAGATCGGACATCTCTCAAATTCATGCGAAGCTACTCCAAACGACAACTTCAAGAGGAAAATGGGTCAAAAACCACATGTTTTATGTCTCCAAAATGACAATGGCAAGCTGGAACGATAAGTGCAAACCCCCGCTGTAACAGTACTTTCCGTGTTTTTAAGAGTGAGGATCGAAATAGCATATTTACGGATTCGAAAATGATTCATAAACTCAGTATGTAAGCGTTACCAAATGGCGAGGGAAGCAAGGGCCTCACATGATCGAAATGTAGTCCGGGACTCATTCCTTACATTTGAACAGGAGTGTTTCGCTCTTCTTACAAAACGGACGGATTTTCATTTAGAAAAGGAGGAAACAACTGATGCAGCCAGAAGGGAAGTCCGCCTTGTCGCAAAACCTATCGGTGTACACGATTCCGAGCCGCAAGAAAAATAAATTATGGAGAAGGATGATTCGAAACTGGGAGTTGTATCTGTTTATCGCGCCAGCATTTCTATACTTTCTGATTTTTCATTACGGGCCGATGTACGGCATACAAATCGCATTCAAAAACTTTATCCCGACGCTTGGTGTTACGGGAAGCCCGTGGGTTGGGTTCGATCATTTTATCCGCTTCTTTAATTCGTATTATTTCTGGGATTTGTTATGGAATACCCTCAGTATCAGCTTGTATGAGCTTGCTATAGGTTTTCCGCTGCCGATCATTCTGGCGTTAGCCTTCAATGAAGTAAAGGACTCCTTCTTCAAACGTACCGTACAGACGGTCACGTATGCACCACATTTTATTTCGGTCGTAGTCATGTCGGGTATGATCATTACCTTCTTGTCACCTTCGTCAGGCATGATTGTCAATTTGGTGGAGGCTCTTGGATTTCAGGCCCCTCAATTTCTGACGGACCCTGCGTGGTTCAAGACGGTGTACGTACTCTCAGGTGTCTGGCAGAGTGCAGGCTGGGGTACCATTATATACCTCGCAGCTCTCTCGGGTGTGGACCCTCAACTGCATGAAGCTGCCGTGGTGGATGGTGCGAGTCGGTTTAAACGGATTCTGCATATTAACATTCCAGCGATCATCCCTACGATCACCATTTTGTTAATTTTGAATATGGGCAGTATTTTGGGCGTCGGATTCGAGAAAATCTTGCTGCTGCAAAATCCGTTGAACATGGGTTCATCCGATGTCATCTCGACATTTGTCTATCGGTCCGGTCTGGTCGATGCACAGTACAGTTTCTCCACAGCTGTAGGATTGTTCAACTCGGTCGTTAATGCGATTCTGCTGATTACGGTCAACCAAATTGCACGTCGCACCAGTGAAAACAGCTTGTGGTAAAAGGAGGGGAAAACACATGTCAACCGCGGTTAAGGAAAGCAGAAGCGATAAAGTGTTCTTATGGTGCAACTACATCTACCTGACGATAGCGCTCGTCATTGTGCTTTACCCGCTGTTATACATCATTAGCGCCTCAATCAGCGATCCCAAATTTGTAAGCTCCGGTGAGATGTGGCTGCTACCCAAAGGAATTACGTTTGAAGGGTATGCCCGCGTATTTGAGAACACCAACATCTGGATTGGGTACAAAAATACGATCATCTATACTGTCTTAGGTACACTCGTCAACCTGATGGTTACTCTTCCAGCAGCCTACGCGCTCAGCCGCTCTGATTTTGCGGGACGTGGATTCTTCATGGCGATGTTTATGGTAACGATGTTCTTCAGCGGAGGGCTTGTCCCGAGCTACTTGCTGGTTAAGGATCTTGGTATGGTGAACAGCATTTGGGCACTTATTCTGCCGGGAGCTGCATCCATCTGGAATATTATCGTATGCCGTACGTTTTTCCAATCGACCATTCCCAAGGAGCTACAGGAGGCGGCCCATATCGACGGGTGTACCAACACCCGGTTGTTCATCCGAATTGTGCTTCCGCTCTCCATGCCGATCATTGCTGTAATGGCGCTCTTCTACGGGGTCGGACACTGGAACAGCTATTTCAGTGCCATGATCTATTTAAATGATTCCTCGAAGTATCCGCTGCAGCTCTTTCTTCGCCAAATCCTGGTACTTCAGGAGATGGCAGCGCAGGGCGGGGGAGCGATCGATACCTCTTCAGCAACGGCGATGAATTCCAAAGCGGAAATTGCTGCGCTGGTCAAATATGCCGTCATTATTGTTTCAACCTTACCTGTGATTGCGATTTATCCATTCCTTCAGCGTTACTTTGTGCAGGGTGTTATGATCGGTTCCGTCAAGGGATGATCTTAAACCATAATCCACACTAAAAAAGGGGAGTTGTCGTCATGAAAAAGCTTCGCAAGGCTTCATCCATTGTACTCTGCCTTACCCTATCCGCAGCATTGCTTGCAGCTTGTGGTTCCAATGAAGATGGAGGTTCTGCGACTTCAAATGTCGAAGGGGTCAAAAAAGAAGGATTCCCAATTGTGGACAAACCACTTACGTTAAAGGTCATGTCCCAGGATGCGGGCGTTGCCGACTGGAACACGATGCCAGTCCTGCAAGAGATGGAGAAATTGTCAGGCATCAAGCTGGAGTACCAGCTTTCGCCGATCGACAGCTTTGAAACAAAGAAGAACCTGGTATTCGCAAGCGGCGATTTACCGGATATGTTCTATGCTGCGGATCTCAAGCCAGCTGAGCAGGTTACTTATGGAACTCAAGGCATTCTGATCCCACTGGAAAAATACATTGATGAGGGCTATGCCCCGAATATTAAGAAGATTCTCGACGAAAACCCGGATGTTCGCAAATCATTTACAACGCCTGACGGACATATGTATGCATTGCCATTTATTGATACGGCTGCCGTGTGGTACAGAGGCCCGATGTGGTATAACGGGGAATTCCTAAAAGCACTTAATGTAGAGGAGCCTAAGACTACGGAGGAATTATATACGTACCTGAAGCGTGTTAAGGAAGAAGACCCTAACGGCAACGGTCAACAAGATGAAATTCCGCTTACTTCTGTAAAATTGGACGATCTTCGTATGTACTTCTTCGGATTCTGGGGGATGTACAACGAAGGAATCTACGCGGATAAGGACGGAAAAGTTCACTATCCTTATCAAGAAGAAGGTTACAAAGGTTATCTGACGTTCATGAACCGCTTGTGGAAAGAAGATTTGCTGGATCATGAGACCTTCTCCCAAACCGGCGATCAGAAAAAAGCAAAAGGCGAAAGCAACAAGCTTGCGCTGTTCAATGACTACCATCCATACTTCACACTCGGCGGCGAGCCTAGCACAAAACATCCGCTGATGACACCCGTGAAGAGTGAGATCGCGGACTCACCTGTATACGGTAAACACCCAGGTATATCGGCACGTGGTACCTTTGCTATTACGAGCAGCAACCCGTCCCCTGAGGCAACGATGCGTTGGATCGATTATATGTACAGCTATGATGGGGCGACCCTGTTCAATCAAGGTCCTGAAGGTCTGCTGTGGAAATTCAAAGACAAGGAAAATCTCGTAAAAGAGTGGCTGCCAGTTCCTGGCGGCGGGGATCGTGAGGAATATCGCGGTAAAATCACGCCGAACTATGGCATTTTGACACCGGGTATTAATGATCCGGATATAGCGAAAGGTCTTCGCACCGAATTTGATGAATGGCTTGACCAGCAGAATCAAGAGAAGTTGGTGCCTATCGGAAAATCACCTTTCCCTAACGTTTATTTAACAAATGAAGAGCAAAGCGAAGCGACCGCTTTATTATCTGATCTGGATACGTACGTCAAGCAGATGGAAGCGAAGTTCGTAACAGGCCAGGAGCCGCTGGAGAACTGGGATAAGTATATTGCACAGATCAAAAAAATGGGCAGCGACCGTATCGTTGAACTGTATCAAGGGGCCTACGATCGCTGGAACACAGGCCAATAAGAACAAGGATTCCAGAAAGAGGTGTGAACAAGGATGCAGAAATGGTTTGAAGAGGCCAAGCTGGGAATATTCATCCACTATGGCATCTATGCTGTGGACGGGGTTTCGGAATCGTGGTCCTTCTATAATGGAAGGATCTCCTACGAAGAGTACATGAAGCAGCTGGACGGCTTTACGGCATCGAAGTTTAATGCGGAGAAGTGGGCGGACTTGATTGAGAAATCGGGAGCTCGATACGCCGTGCTGACAACGAAGCATCATGATGGTGTTGCTCTGTGGGATACGCAGTATAGTGACCTCAATGTCGTTAAACAGACACCAGCGAATCGGGATCTCGTGAGGGAATATGCGGAAGCAATTCGGGAGAAGGGCATACATCTAGGGATGTACTTTTCGCTGATTGATTGGTCGCACCCGGATTATCCTAGCGTGTTTGAAGGTGGAAAGGTACCGGAGGATCTCAGCAGTGTCAATCGTCATTCAAGTCCTGTGGATGGTGTTCAGGATCAGGAGAAATGGAAGAAATTCCTTGAGTTCAATAACCACCAGCTGCGGGAGATCATGACGAATTACGGAAAGGTGGATCTGCTGTGGTTCGATGGGGACTGGGAGCGAAGCGCCGAGCAGTGGAATCTGCCGGAGTTCAAGCATTACCTGCAATCTTTTAACCCGGAAGTCATCATCAACTCCCGCCTTCAAGGTTATGGGGACTATAAGACGCCGGAGCAAGGTATTCCGATTACAAGACCAGAGGGACCGTGGGAGTTCTGCACCACCATCAACACATCATGGGGCTATGTGCCAACAGACCATAAATACAAATCGTTAAATCAGATCATTCGGATGTTCTGTGATTGTATTTCAATGGGGGGCAATATGCTGCTGGATATCGGTCCGCGCGAGGATGGCACCATTGATAAGAGGCAGGGGGATGTTCTGCTTGGGCTGGGAGAATGGATCCGAACCCATGAAGAGGCCGTCTTTGGAACGGGTGAAGGTATTATGCCTCGCTATTATCTGGGGGGAAGCACCGTATCCGAGGACAGAAAGGCATTGTATCTGTTTGTTTATGACGATCCAAAAGAGAATGTATGCATCAAGGGACTATGCAATAAGATCAAGAAGATTACTGTGCTGCATTCGGGCAAAGAACTTAACCATGAGATTCATGGGGGCGTGCCTTGGTTCAATATCCCGGGGACAACGTGGATCAAAATGACCCCGGAGGACACACATGAGCAGGTGACGGTTCTTAAGCTCGAATTCGACGAGGAACTGGAAATGTACGGCGGTTCAGGAGCCGTTGTTACTCATAACTAACATTACGGGAGGGCATGCACCTATAGATGCATGCCTTCCCTCATGAAGCGGAGAGAGAGCGATATGAATCAAAGTGGAGTTCCTGAGCCGAAAATTGAGTATGCTCCCAAACATTATATATGTAAGCGTGCGCAGGAACCGTTGGTGCTCGACGGCCGCGTAGATAAGGCATTCTGGGGTGCGGCCGATTGGACGGAGGATTTCGTTGATATCGAAGGCGATCTTCGTCCGAAACCCGGAAAACAGACTCGGGTAAAAATGCTGTGGGATGACGACTATTTCTACTTTGCTGCCGAACTGATTGAAGATCAGATATGGGCTACGTTGACCGAGCGGGATTCTGTTATTTTCTATGACAATGATTTTGAGATTTTTATCGATCCCGACGGGGATACCCATCAATATTATGAGTTCGAGATCAATGCGCTGAATACGGTGTGGGACCTGTTATTGGTGAAGCCATATCGGGATGGAGGACCTCCGGTCAACGGTTGGGATATCAGCGGTCTTAAGACGGCCGTACATATCGATGGGGAGCTGAACACACCTGGCGCCGCTAACCGAAAATGGAGCGTCGAGGTCGCGATTCCGTGGACCAGCCTAAAGGAATGTGCAGAAGGCAACCGTCCTCCTGCACCGGGTGAGTTCTGGCGTGTCAACTTCTCACGGGTGGAATGGCAGACCGAGGTGCAGGATGGTGAGTACCGCAAGGTGCTGAATCCGGATACAGGCAAACCTTATCCGGAGGACAACTGGGTCTGGTCGCCCATGGGTATTATCAACATGCATTATCCGGAGCTATGGGGATATGTCGTATTTTCGGATGACGGAACGGATCAGCCCTTTGAGCTGCCAGAAGATGAACGAATTAAATGGGAGCTTCGCAGACTCTATTACCGTGAACGCAATTATTTTGAAGCCCATGGTGAATTTACACAAGATGTGAAGTTACTTATGGGTGAGGAATCATTGATTTGCCAGCCTGTAATTGAAACGACCCGTAGCCTATTCCAGATTAGTACGCCTTCCTCGGATGGCACTACCTTAATCTGTATTCGGGAAGACGGAAAGCTGTGGAAGGAGTGAGCTAGCGATGACCAGCCAAACCTTGGTGTTCTCAATGGATGCACAGTCCTTGGAGCGGATCGAGCAGAAGTTCCAGGAGAAGTTAAACTTTGCAGATACCCGTAAAGATAAGCTGTTTCATGTGTTTCAGCAGCCATTAACGGAAGAAGAGGCATGGGCTTTGAAATATGTGTATGCCTACATGCCCGTGAACGACCTGGCTGATTATGATGGGGAACTGTTCCTCAGTCATGTGCGTCGGGCACTGGATATCCGCAAGCGTGTGCCTTGGGGGGGACGCGTACCAGATCATCTGTTTCTGCATTTTGTGCTTCCCTATCGAATCAATACAGAGAATATTGAAGATTTCCGTGGCATTATCTTTGATGAGTTGGCTGACCGGACAGCGAAGTTATCCATGGCGGATGCCATTCTGGAGACCAATTACTGGTGTCATGAAAAAGCGACTTATATTGGCAGCGATCTGCGAACGATATCGCCGCTGACGATGATTCGAAATGCCCGCGGCCGCTGTGGAGAAGAATCCACGCTGGCGGTAGCCGCTCTTCGCAGCATCGGCATACCTGCCCGTCAGGTCTACACACCACGCTGGGCTCACTGTGACAGCAATCATGCTTGGGTAGAAGCCTGGGCGGACGGTCAGTGGTATTACATTGGAGCATGTGAGCCGGAAGCTGGATTGAACCAAGGGTGGTTCAGTCCACCAGCCCGCAGGGCCATGCTGATTAATACGAGAATATTTGCCGACTATCCGGGACCGGAGGATATTACACTCTCCGAGAAGGGATATACGGAGATCAATTTACTAGAGAACTATGCGCCAGCGCATACCATCTGCGTGAAGGTGATTAATGAGCAGGGTGCGCCCATGCCTGAAGCGAGTGTCCGCTTTGAGGTATACAATAGTGCTGAATTTTATCCCATCGCCGAAATCAAGACGGACGCACAAGGAGAAGCCTCCTTTAAGACAGGCCATGGCGACCTGTTGATTCGTGCGGTTAGTGGTGGCAAGTGGGGTGAAATTCTATTCAAAGCTCAGGACAGCGATCATATTGAGCTCGTGTTGAATTCGTTAGAGCAGCCATCAGGGATCTTGGATTTTGATATGGTTCCTCCTCCGGAAGGGGAGGGAGAAGTGGTGGCTTCGTTACCGGAAGAGAAGATCCGGGATCACAACCGCCGCCTGGAGGAAGGTACGAAGATTCGGAGTGGATATGAGGATACATTCCTGAGTGAGGAAGATGCATTTGCATTGGCTCGTTTGGCAGGACTGCCTCCGGAGCGGGTATGGGATATTTTACAGAAAGCACGGGGCAACAGCCGCGAAATCGCAGCTTTCCTAGAGGAACGTTCCAGTGAATTTGGTGAGTGGCCATTACAGTTGCTGGAGTCGATGAACGAAAAAGATTTGATCGACACTTTTCGGCCAACACTGGACGATCATCTTATAGGTTCACTTTCACAGCGTGGACCATGGGCAGAAGAGACGTTTGTGAAGTACATCCTGTGCCCAAGAGTCTCCTATGAAATGATGGTGCCTTATCGATCCGTATTCCAGAATGCTTATTCCGAGGAAGAAGCAGCGGCGTTCAGGGAAGATCCTTCGAAGCTTGTATGCAATCTGGAACAGAGCTATTCGTATTATGAGGATCTTCCTAACCTGAAAGGTAAGGGAAACCCTGTAGGTACTTACAGCCTGATGAAGGGAGATTCACAGTCGCTCGATATTCTGTTTGTCGCGGTGTGCCGCAGTTTGGGCATTCCGGCCCAATTGCATCCGAGCGAGCAGAAACCGCAGTATCTTAGTGACAAAGGCTGGGAGGATGCGGTGTTCAGTCTCACTTCTTCTCGAAATCAGGAGAGCTCAAGCTGGGGAATGCTGCAGCTTCTCAAGGATTCAGAGGATCGGGAGGATGCGCCGTCAGCATCCTATGCGGAGAATTCTCGTTGGCCCGTCTGGAGGATGGCGTGTACAAAACGCTGATTTATCCCTATGGCCATACCGATGTTTATAGCGATCCATTTGAGGTTGAACCGGGAGCTTATCGCTTAACGACCGGTATCCGTCTGAAAGATGGAACGGTAAGAGTCCGCTTCATCTACTGCAACGTTCGCGCCGGAGACACCACAGAGGTAGCACTGACTTATCGCGAGACGGTGGTAGACATCCCTGTGCTGGGCAAACTGGCAACCGGCAATGAGCTGACTCGTCTGGATGGTTCAGAGGTGGTACTGAAGGATCTTTTGGGAGCTGAGGGGGCCATTGCTGCTTGGATTGAAACAGAACGTGAACCGACCAAACATCTGATTCGTGAGCTGTGTGAGCTGGCTGGGCCGTTGGATAAGCTGGGCGTACCAATCGTGCTGGTGATCGGAGATACGGAATGGAACGCCTCCTTTGACACTGGGGCTTATCCAAAGCTGCCGGTACGTACGATTTTTGTACGGGATTCCAGCTATGCGTCCTTGTCCGGTTTCATCTCGAAACCTGCCGCTCACGAAGCGGGCTATCCGCATCTGTTCGTGCTGGATCATCAGGATCAAATCCGATACTCGGCCTCCGGGTACAAGATTGGTACAGGCAAGGAAGCTCTGCAGATTGCTGCTGCGATATCTCAATCATGGAATGGATCGGAGTGAAGAGGATGACGAAATATATTACTGCTGGTTATGTCGTCGATTCTGTTCTTCCCGACATGACGAATGAGGATCTGTTGAAGTTGACCCATCTGAATGTAGCCTTTGGTCATGTCAAGAATGATGAAATCACCACCGAGCATTTAAAAAACGGAGAGGTTTTCCGTAATATTAAGCGGAAGCATCCGAATCTAACGGTGCTGCTGTCCGTAGGTGGATGGAGTGCTGGTGGTTTCTCTGAAGCCGCCTCAACCCAGTCGGGGAGGGACAGCATGGCTGCATCAGCGGTTAGGGTGCTGGAGGAGTACCCTTTTGACGGGATCGATTTGGACTGGGAGTATCCTTCTTACGGTGAAGCCGGTATCGCATCCAGTCGTGATGACAAAAGGAATTTCACCTTACTTCTCAAGACGATCCGGGAAACACTGGATGCCAAGGGCTCCGAGGATGGCCGTCATTATCTGCTCACCATTGCGGCAGGGGCTGATCAATACTACGTCGACGGTACAGAGATGGCTGAGGTGCAGCAGTACCTGGACTTTGTGCAGTTGATGACCTATGATATGCGCGGCGGTTTTCAGGTTCTGACCGGACATCATACGAACCTGTATACACCAACCGGAGATCTGTTCCGAATTAGTACAGATGCTTCCGTAAATCTGTTCATCCGCGCCGGCGTACCGAAGGAGAAGATCGTCATCGGCGCTGCGTTCTACTCCCGGATCTGGACTGAGGTTCCTGACCGAAACCACGGCCTTCACCAAATGGCCGGTAGCACAGGCGGCTATGGTCCGGCATTTGCCGAGCTGGAAGCGAAGTACATCAATAAGAATGGTTACGTCCGTTATTGGGATGAGGAAGCCTGTGCACCGTTTCTCTTTAATGGGTCGAGCCTAATATCGTATGATGATGAAGAATCGATTCAGTGCAAATGCGATTACGTGAAGGATCAGGGCCTGGCCGGCATTATGTTCTGGGAATACGGCTGTGATCCGACCCATCGTCTGCTGGGTGCGATATATCAAGGGCTTCAAGATGTTCCGGTAGGGAAATAGAAGAAGAGAGTCGGTTGCAAGGATCGGGTTGCCTATAGGAGCCAAAAACATACAAAACCTCCCCGAACCAAAAGGTTGGGGGAGGTTTCTATTTATTTTACGAATCCATCCATTATCCAAGACATTCTTCGTCGTCATCTTCCGGGGAATGGGCGGAGTCGTTGGGACGGTGCATTTTGCGGTACTGTCCTGGGGTATAACCCGTCTCTTTCTTGAATTTGCGGATGAAGTTCGGTGTGTCCAGATAGCCGACGCGAGTGATGATATCTTTTAGCGGGTCGGTCGTATGCAGCAGCAGTCGGATAACCTCATCCATGCGTTTCTGCCAGATATATTGGGTAAAGTTCATGCCGATCTTCTCTTTGAAGGAACGGCTGAAATACGATGAAGAGATCGTGAATTTCGATGAAATCGTACCCAGGCTAAGGTCATAATCGGAGAAATTGGCATCAATATAAGCAACGATCTCATCCATCAGGGAGCTTTCTTCCGTCTCGCTCTTCGCCTCGACATGAGCACAGATCTCGGCAGCAAGTCCTGTCAGTTTTTTCTCCAAATCCTCCAACGAGTCGTAGGAAGTGATCCTTGGAAGTTGATTAACCACGTGATGAATGCCAAGTTCCGAGGCCGTTTTGAGCATCGTATTCAGAATATCGAAGCAGATGCAGCGCAGCAATGGTACAGACGGCATTTCGGATTTCAGGGTATTCAACGCAGTTGATACCATCTGTACCGCCACATCGTAACTGCCCTGTTTCAAGCTCTGAACCAGCTTCAGCAGCACATCCTTAGGTACCCAGAAGGAAGAATCCTGTGCACCGGAACCGGAAAGGGCGTTAAAGAAGGTAGTGCTGCCCTGTCCGTGCAGCATGGATGCTTCCAGCGCGGTTGATGCCTCGATGTAGGATTGGTTCAGCTGCAATGGAGAACTATAGCTGTTACCGATCCCGATCGCGGGAGCGAGTCCGACGTGCTCTGCCACCGTCAATTGTAGTGATTCAACAATAGACGCCATACGAGCATCCAAGCTGGATTCATGCCCGACCTCGGCATGAAATCCGACGATGAGGGCCACTTGGTCTGGCTGTGGAAGCTCCACGCCGTAAGCATAAGCAGACAACTCCGGCAGTTCCATATCGTTGATCAGCTGCATAACAGTACGCTGTTCGGGATGATCTCCGCTGGGAAAAGCGTGCATTTCCAATCCCAAGGTCATAACAAAATAATGGGATCGGTTAAAGCGTATGCCGAGATTATCTGTAAACTCAGAAGGGAGCTCTCCGGTATGACCATGCTTCAGTAGCATAAGCAGAATATGATTACGAGCGTAGGGCTCCTGAAGGTCCACACGCTGGCTGTAATCATGCAGCGTTTTCTTGATCCATTCCAACTCGTTGCTGGTTGTGGAAGGTTCAGGATGATTTTTTAAACGAATGAACTCCATCAAGTCTGATATCGGATGGTATTGTCTTCGGGCCAACAAAATGGCGAGGAAGGTGCCCATCACCACCACGAAGGAGAAAACAAGAACAACAAAGGTACGAATATGGACAATTCGGCTAAAAAATTGATTGCTTGGCATAGCGGTTACATAAGTCCAGCCGGCATCTGATTTGACGGACACAACCGAATGCGGTTCTTTATTTAGGGAGAGGCTGTGTGTTCCCGGCTCAAGTTCAAACAGAGATTTGACTTCCTGTTCGGTAATGGTTTCCCCCTTATAATTGGCGGCCAGCACCTGCCCATAATTATCGAAAATATAAGTCATCCCATGGTAGTCGCTGAGAATGGAATCAATCAATCCGGTCAGATTGGACTCGTGAATCAGGTACATGACAGTGCCGTGGGCGGGCGTATTGTTAGGTGCAATCGGTACAAGGTAGGCCAGCATGGAATTGGGTACTTTGGTTCCTTGAACGACTTGCTCGGCTGGTCGTATCGTAGGGGACTGAACGTTATTCAAATCCCGGATCATGTCCGTTTTGTTCCATGTATTAAATTTGTAGCGGCCCGTGAATACATCCAGGTTCTCAGAGCCCTGAGACGAGTAGATGCTATCATCTCCGCGGAAGAACAGGAATAGTTCATCGATAATGGAACTGGTGGCTTTATATTTGACCAAGGCACTAATCGATTCCCGACTATAATAGGGATGGTGTGTCCAATAGCGGGTTAGCTGCTCATCATATGCGATACGAAATGCGATGTCCTGCAATTCCTTCATGCGGTCATCAATGACCGTTTTCGCTTGGGTCAACTGATTGACATTGGTCTGTTCGATCTCTGAACGGAGCGTGTCCACAGCATTGTGATAAATAATAATAGTTAATATAACAAGGGGGATAAGGAATATGGAGATATAGGATAGTGTGTACTTAAGCAGAAGCTTGGACTTGAAGTGATTCCATTTCATATCTGCAACCTCCCGTTTTTCTTTAGAGCTGCAGCGATAGCGCTCTCATAAAGACAGTGAAGTATTACCGTGATGTCGAGCTGCTGGGTGTTTCCTACTAAAAATATTAGGAGAACTTCTCCAATAAATCAATCAATCTTTTCTAAGATTTAAGGGGAGTCATGCAGAACGTTTCTTGAGAGAATCGAGGTATATAACCATAGCAAAATCCCCTTCAAGTTCACTCCTTTCCTTATGTTACCACACAAGGCTTTTTAAAGAGTATCTACTTAAAGGGGATGATTTTAATCGAGGTTATATTATAATTTTTACATTAAAATTCGAGGTCACACCATCATTTAATCCAGTGGTTCATAATCAAACCAGTCGAAGAGGCTGGGTGCACCTTCTCCTGATGGACTATGGGCATACATGGCAATGATGATTCCTGTGAAGCCACCCGCCACTTCAGTAGAGAGCAGATGGGTTTCGCCTGAGCCGAGGACAGCGGCAGCTGTTGAACCTTGCTGTACGGAGAATGTGAACATATCACGCTCGGCCTGAATCTGTAATATGGCAGGTCCAGTGTCACAATCCTGAATCTGCTCTGTTCTTAATGAACCAACCGTTCGCCGGAATATCATTTTTTTGTAACCGTCGACCCGCGTTATAGCCAGATCATAATGATATTTCTCATTCATATAGACGGTCAATCCCGCTTCGTCGCCATCATGCGTTGGTTCAAAGCTCAGTTTGGCAGCCATGCTGCATAAGAAATGGCTCAAGCGACGACCTACAAAGGCGGGATTTCCACCATCATTGAGAGATAAGGGGGTTCCACGTAGAACAAGATGGCCCGGCTGTTCTGTGAGTGACCAGCTGCCTGGAGCCGGATTCCGCAGGAAGATCCAGTCCAGACCCAGTGTGGTCAAATTAAAATCATCCCGGATTTCCTTGAAGGGCCATTGGACTTCAGGCAGCTGCGGCCCGGTCATGACAGGCTCAATATGTCCGTCATGTCCGATTATAGGCCATCCGTCACTCGTCCAGTTCACGGGTGCCAGAAACGTCTCGCGTCCCAAGTGATGCCGCATGGGGTAGGCTGCCGGACGAAAGCCCAGACATACCGCCCACCAGCTTCCATCCTGTACCTGAACGAGGTCCGCATGACCGGTGGCATGGATACTGGTTTTCATGCTGCGATTCGACAGGATCGGATTGTGAGGGCAGGGATCGAATGGCCCATATGGACTTGTGCTCCGCGCAATGGTTTCCATATGACCGTATTCGGTTCCCCCTTCGGCAATCATTAGATAATAGAGGCCATTTACTTTGTACAAGTGCGGGGCTTCAGGTGCGGCACCACCGGTTCCCCTCCAGATGAACTGGCTCTCTGTCAGCTTGTTACCGGTCAAGATGTCGATCTCACATTGATAGATCCCTTCGCCTTCATCGCCATTACAGGCGGATTGAAAGTAAATACGACCATCATTGTCAAAGAATAGGGAGGGGTCTATACCGTCCTGGGCAACAAAAACAGGATTGGACCAAGGTCCTTCAGGTTTCCTGCTTCGTACATAGAAGTTGCCGCCTCCGCTTACATTGGTAGTTGTCATGTAGAACCAGCCATCATGGTGGCGTAATGTCGGTGCATAAATGCCGCCGGAACTGCCCGCTTTGGCGAGTGGAAGCTGTTCGGCAGAAGTGAGAACATGGCCGATCTGTCGCCAATTTACAAGATCTTTGCTGTGAAAAAGGGGAACACCCGGGAAATATTCAAACGTGCTGGTAACCAGATAATAATCTTCGTCTACCCGACAGATGCTGGGATCTGGATAGAAGCCCGGAATCACGGGATTAGTGTAGTTCGTCATCAATTAGTGCTCCTATTCATTCCAAAGTTTAACGCGATCCTGGACGTATTTAGTGAATCCCTGCTCCATTTTTTCGACACCTGCATCAATCAGCTTCTGCTGATAGTCATTCCAGATGGCATCGAATTCTTCCGGTTTGGCCATGACGGCCTGGGGAATCTGCTTCCATGTAATATCCTTTACCTTGTTGGCTATAATGTTGATTTCATCCTCACTTGGCACAGAGATATTCCATACTGCTCCCCATGGTTTTACCGGGAAATCCTTTTCGTTGGGAAACAAGTCCATCCAGGTCGTTGCATCATAAGCTTTAAGGGTCTCTTTCTCTACATCCGTATAATTCTCAATAATCTGTTCGGGGAAGTTCTTGGTATAATAATTGCCCGTGGAGTCTTTCACGCCATCCCCGTAATGACCACCCATATTGGTGTAAAGGCCTACGCCGGATTCTCTGCTAAAGGCGATATTGTCATTGATAATGCGCTGCTGCACATCCGCAGGTACAACTCGCTTACCGTCCTCCATCGTATATTGCTTACCTTCTACGCCCCAATAGTTAAGGATCTGACCTTCCTCGGAAGCGAGAAAATCCAGAAATTTAATGGCTCGGACCGGATCTTCTGCGCTTTCAGTTATCCCTACTCCCCAGCCTGCCATGAACCCAGTAGACTGATATCGGTTATCCTTGTACTGGTCAGAGAGCATGACAGAATAATGTCCATAGGTTTGATCATTTTTGCCTGCCGCCTTCAGCGCCTTCTCTCCATCGGAGTAGCCCCAGTCTGCATCAATCAGACCAATGACGCGACCCGAAGCGACTTTGGCCAGATATTGGTCGTTTTTCTGAACAAAAGATTCCTGATCAAGCAACCCGGTATTATACATGTGGTTAAGCCACTGAAAATACTCTTTCTCGCCTTCTGTACGGAAGTGATACGTTGCTTCATGCGTTTCCGGATCAATGTAGTATTCTCCATCGCCTGATTTGCCCGTGGTCTCAGCTGCGGGGTTCGTCACGGTAATTTGAATGTGCCAGTCATCGGCGTTTAATGTCATTCCGATATTTTTGTTGCCATTCTCATCGGTAGGGTGCTTCTCCAGATAGGATCGAATGACATTTTCATAATCTTGCAGTGTCTTGATCTGTGGATACCCGGCCTCCTGCACAGCACGATGCTGTAGCTCAAAACCTGCACCTGCCACAAAGTTGACTCCGTCTATGGCTGAGTAGGTTGGGATGACGTAGATGGAGGGATCTTCGTTACTGTAGCGCAGACGTTTGATTTGCTCACCGAAGAGTTCCTTGATGTTTGGCGCATATTGATCGATCAGGTCGGTAAGGTCCAGCATGGCCCCTGCATCAACCAATTTGTCCAAATCCCCCTTGGGACTGATCAGATCGGGGTAATCACCACTTGCTGCAATCAGTGCCAGTCTCTGAGCGGGGTCCGATACTGCGAATTCGGCATCCAGTGTGATACCTGTCTGCTTGGTAATCTCCTTGCCAACATCATCCTGCATCTTATTCCAGTTGGCGTTGGAATCTGCTCCGAAGAATGTCAACGTCATCGGCGAAGTATCACTGGCATTTCCTTCATTTTTTTCTGAGCTTTCATTGCTATTACTACACCCTGCCAACAAGCTTAATGAGAGTGTGAGTGCGACGGAACATGTTGCAATCTTTCTCATCGAATGGACCATATTAACCCCCTGATGTTATCCGTTATTGTCTTGAATGCGTTTACAATTGTCGATTTCAAAAAAAAGTCCTTGCACCCGATCTATAAACATGATTACAATCTTGTTTTTACGACGCATACCCCTCCTTAGCTTATGCTCTATTTGCATCAGTACATGAGAAATTATATCGATACAATGATTGGCAAACCTTGATTTTTCGGTCTTGGAGTAGCATGATATAGACATTCATCCCAACATGAACCATGGAGGGCGAACTGTTGAGCAACGCCTATTTGAATTGGTTTACAGCCGATCTGGCATTTCCGTTCTACATTCAATATGGAGGACATGACGAAGACACTCAACTTCATAAGCATGTGGACTTTTCGGAACTGGTTATTGTTCTGAATGGCAATGCGACACATGTTGTCAATACGGAGGAGTTTTTTGTTAAGAAGGGCAATGTATTTGTAATTAATGGTTCCACTCCGCATGCCTACAGAGATCCACATGATTTTCAGATATGCAACATTATGTTCAGACCCGAAATGCTCGCTTCTACCGGTCCGGATCTGAGAAAATCCAAGGGGTTTCAGGCTTTGTTTGTTTTGGAGCCGTTTTATCGCAGTATTCACTCCTATCCGAGTAAAATGGCCTTGCCTATTCCCAGCCTGGAGTACGTGGAATCGCTAATCTCTGTCATGATTGAGGAGTATAGAAGCAGGCAGCAAGGATATCAGACGATGCTGATCTCCCGTTTTACGGAGATGGTTGTTTATTTGTCGAGGCATTATGAGACACAGGAGAAGGGGATTGAGGGTACTAACCTGATGCATCTGGCGAATGCCATGTCCTATATCGAGGATCATTATCTGGAGCCCCTGACCTTGGATGAGATTGCAGGGAAGTCGAATGTTTCTATACGGCACCTGAACCGGATCTTTCGATCCTATTATCAGATGACGCCCATCTCGTATTTACAGAAGCTGCGTCTGGAAAAGGCATGTTATCTGCTAAAACACGGGAACCTGTCCATTACGGAAATTTCTTATGAATGCGGGTTTAACGACAGCAATTATTTCACTCGGCAGTTCACAAAGGCGTATGGCATGTCTCCCAAAACGTACAGGCAATCTCTATAACATTTCGCTGTGGTGCGATGAACGGAAGAAGTCCAGCGGTATGATGTCAAGCTCCTAAATGTGTTGAATTGGAAATTCTCCTTAGGAAAAGCATCAGTAGCCGAAAAAAATGGCATCAGC
>NZ_FOBD01000004.1 GCF_900109515.1 Paenibacillus sp. OK003
AAGACCCCTTGAAGACGACGAGGTAGATAGGCTGGGGGTGGAAGTGCAGCAATGCATGGAGCTGACCAGTACTAATCGGTCGAGGGCTTATCCAATATGCAGGTTATAAATCGCGAATTTCGTTTCGGATCTAGTTTTCAGAGAATAATCTCTGAAATGAAAATCGGTACATCACGGAATGTGTGTATGATTTTCAGTTCTACAATGATTTCAAGAAGCTATGCTTCGACAAATCGCGTTTGGTGGCGATGGCGGAGGGGTTCCACACGTACCCATCCCGAACACGACCGTTAAGCCCTCTAGCGCCGATGGTACTTGGACCGCAGGGTCCTGGGAGAGTAGGACGCCGCCAAGCGAACTCTTTCATCCTACATAGAAAACAGGCTCTGCATGTTAGCCTCGTACGATGAATTGCATTTGCACTGCAGATGCTTAGTATTCCCTGATAGCTCAGTTGGTAGAGCACTCGACTGTTAATCGAGTTGTCACAGGTTCGAGCCCTGTTCGGGGAGCCATTAAGGCCCGTTGGTCAAGGGGTTAAGACACCTCCCTTTCACGGAGGTAACAGGGGTTCGAATCCCCTACGGGTCATTGCTATATTTATTAGCTTGAAAGAGGGATGAGAATCCCAAAGGTTCGTCGGAGGATAAACTTCGTTAGCAGTTGCTTCGCAGTCTCGAACGAAGTGAGAGTATCCCCTACGGGTCATATATATGGAGGCTTAGCTCAGCTGGGAGAGCATCTGCCTTACAAGCAGAGGGTCGGGGGTTCGATCCCCTCAGCCTCCACCATATCATTTTTGAATAACGACGCGGGGTGGAGCAGCCCGGTAGCTCGTCGGGCTCATAACCCGAAGGCCGCAGGTTCAAATCCTGCCCCCGCAATTATACTTTCCTTTGAGAAAGTGATCTGGAACCGTGGTGTAGTTGGCCTAACATGCCTGCCTGTCACGCAGGAGATCGCGGGTTCGAATCCCGTCGGTTCCGCCATCTTGATTTTGCTTCAGGGATGAGAATCCGTTTTTGGGTTCGTCGGAGCAATCACTTCGAGAGCATAAGCTTCGCAGTCTCGAACGAAGTGAGAGTATCCCGTCGGTTCCGCCATTTTTATATTTATTAATACCGTATGCGGAAGTGGCTCAGCGGTAGAGCATCGCCTTGCCAAGGCGAGGGTCGCGGGTTCGATTCCCGTCTTCCGCTCCAATATTTGCGCCCTTAGCTCAGCTGGATAGAGCGTTTGACTACGAATCAAAAGGCCGGGAGTTCGAATCTCTCAGGGCGCGCCATTACAACTTCATACGCCGGCGTGGCGGAATGGCAGACGCGCTCGACTCAAAATCGAGTGGGAAACCGTGGAGGTTCGAGTCCTCTCGCCGGTATATATAACGGGATGTAGCTCAGCTTGGTAGAGCACCTGGTTTGGGACCAGGGGGTCGCATGTTCAAATCGTGTCATCCCGATCTCAAAAAATACGGATTATCTATTTATAGATAGTCCGTATTTTTATTTATGTCTAAAAGTTGATTGTGTTTTAAGCAATCATAACCTCTTAATTCATGACAACGTTTAATAAGGAATAAATGTAGCTTTCATCTTATTTGCGCTCAAGCGCAAAGTATTGCTGGTGCCTTAGGTTAATTTTGCATAAACCCCAGTTCTTTCGGTCACAATAGGTTTAAAAAGTGATAGAAGGGGTTCATGTGAACACGTTTAACTTCAAAAAACAATTTAAGAGACGCTGGCGTCGGTGGAAGCGAACAGTGTGGATGACTGCAGCGTTGGTTGCCGTAGCTATACTGGCTTACAGTGGTTTGCCGATTTCTTCTGCGGTCGAGCGTTTATTAACGACAAATTTCAGTGAGGCTGTATCTGTAATGGGACCTGCAGCGAGTGAACAAAGGTCTGAGCAAAAAATTCAGACTTTGATGGAACAACTCGGGTCTGATCCGGATCGTTTAACGAGCGTTGTATTAGAGACGCAATATATTTGTGGGGTAGAGACGGAACAATTGGGAAAGATGGCGATTCCCCAATTGAAGATGCTGCTTGTTCAACATCCGGATTGGGATGCTCAGGTTGAATCGGCAGAAGTGTTACGCATTAAGCAGCATGTGGATGATCTTTCTCCATTATGTAAAGAGCAGGCGTATATTAGCATAGATGCTGTGGGTAATCTCAATCTTTATGAAGGACGGCCCACAGAAGAGAAAGTCATCCGTACTTTTTTTCAAATGGACGTAGGCACGTTGGAGACATCATTGCCTGAAGGTGTGTTGGAGCAATTACAGCAGGGTATCCGTATCCAGGACAAGGATGAGTATGACAGTGTAATCTCTACGTTCAGCGATTATGCGGTGGATGAGGCCAATAAAGAAATCCGTAATGGCGGATAAAAAGAACAGGCTGATCCGCACTGAATGTATTTTTTAACATGGCGTAGAAGAGAAGTGCCTGGTCGAAGGACATTCAAAGATTATAGAACATACCAAGTGAACCGAGGGGCATCGAAAGATGTCCTTTTTGTCGTTCCATGACCGATACATCTGAATATAGGAAGGTATTCACGAATTGAAGCGAGTATATGGAAGGACAAAGTTTTTCCTGCCGTAGGGTCTATCTTTTGTTATAATGAAATGAACGATACATATGTTCGCTTTTGTAAGGGAGAGATGGATTTGCGTTTTTTGGGAATTGACCCGGGGATTGCAATTGTCGGTTTTGGTTTTGTGGATAAAATCGGCAGTAAGGTAACACCTGTACAATATGGCTGTATTCAGACAGAAGCTCATACCCCTGAAGAGGAACGACTGCTTCATGTATATGAGGGCATGGTACAGCTGATTGATAAATATAAACCGGACGCGGTAGCACTGGAGAAACTTTTTTTCAATCGTAACGTCACAACAGCGATGTCTGTAAGTCAGGCTAGAGGTGTTATGGTACTGGCTGCTGCCCAGAAGGGACTGCCTATTGCCGAATATACGCCGATGCAGATTAAGCAGGCGATTGTTGGATACGGAAAAGCAGAGAAGCGGCAAGTGCAGGAGATGGTGAAAATGTTTTTGCGTTTACAGGTGATTCCGAAGCCGGATGACGTAGCAGATGCTTTGGCTGTAGCCGTGTGTCATGCACACTCTTATACATTAAATTCCAAGTTGAATGAGGTACTGCGAAAATGATTGATTTCCTAAGAGGACAGTTCGTACATCTGGAGAATGAATATATTGTGCTTGATGTGCATGGGGTTGGTTATCGTGTGTTCTGTCCTAATCCTTTTGCATTTGCGAAGCAAGAAGGCGAAATTATGGTGTATACCCATCACCATGTACGTGAGGATGCGATGTTGCTGTTTGGCTTTGCTACTCGGGATGAACAGAAGTTATTTCGCAAGCTGATCGAGGTATCAGGTATTGGACCCAAAGTTGCTCTGGGTATACTCGCTGGCGGTACGCCGGACCATGTCGTGACTGCCATTTATCAAGAGAATTTGACGTTCCTGACCAAACTGCCGGGGATTGGTAAGAAAACAGCGCAGCGTATGATACTGGATCTTAAGGACAAATTGGATGGTTTCGGTGCTGCTACGTATGCAACAGGTTTGTTTGCCCCTCCTTCGGAAGAAGCAGGAAGCGGCTCGGCCTGGGATGAGGCTCGTGAAGGTCTTAAGGCGCTGGGTTATACTGACAGTGAACTGGATAAAGTATGGCTCAAACTGAAGAAAGATGTCACTTCGGCCGATTCTGTTGATGTGTTGATGAAACGGGCACTGCAAATGCTGTTTACGGGATAATTAATTTTGCCTCTATAATAGAGCAGTAAGCCGCATAAAAAAGGTAGGGATGAACATGGATGACCGGATTATTTCCGCGAACCTGATGATGGAGGATCAAGCTGTGGAGCTTAGCCTTCGTCCCCGGTATTTGAATGAATATATCGGGCAGAACCAGGTCAAGGAGAATTTGAAAATATACATTGAAGCCGCCAAGATGCGCAATGAGGCGCTCGATCATGTGTTGTTATATGGCCCGCCTGGACTGGGTAAAACAACACTTGCCAATATCATTGCCAATGAATTGGGTGTTAACTTGCGCACAACATCGGGACCGGCGATTGAACGCCCAGGTGATCTGGCTGCATTGCTTACAAACCTGCAAGAAGGGGATGTCCTGTTTATTGATGAGATTCATCGCCTTCATCGGACGGTAGAAGAAGTGATGTATCCCGCCATGGAAGACTTCGCACTGGATATCATGATCGGAAAAGGCCCAAGTGCCCGCTCCGTACGTCTTGATCTGCCATCCTTTACGCTGATTGGTGCTACAACCCGTGCAGGCTTGCTGTCTGCGCCTCTCAGAGACCGATTTGGTGTTATCAGTCGGCTTGAGTTCTACACGGTGGATGAGCTGGCCTACATCGTCTCACGGGCCTCAGAGATTCTAGGGGTTGAGATTGTTGGTAATGCCGCAGAAGAGATCGCATTGCGCTCCCGTGGGACACCGAGGATTGCCAATCGATTGCTAAAAAGGGTGCGTGACTTTGCCCAGGTACGGGGTGATGGTATTATCACACAGGCTCTGGCGGAAGAAGCACTGCAACGTCTTCAGATTGATCCGCGTGGTCTGGACGAGATCGATCACAAGATGCTCAAATCAATGATTAACAGTTTCCGGGGAGGCCCTGTGGGTCTGGATACGATTGCCGCTACGATTGGTGAGGAGAGTCAGACCATAGAGGATGTCTACGAGCCGTATCTATTGCAGATTGGCATGCTTCAACGCACACCGAGGGGCAGAATTGTAACGGACCTGGCCTATCATCATCTGGGTTTGCCAGTTCCACCGAGAGACGCCAAATAATTGTGATGATATATCAATGAGATTCATTTTAATATACAACTTGGGACAAACATGGAGAGGAGACTGATCGTGAAAGCAATACAAACAAAGAAGTGGAGTCGGCGTTTGAAGGTGTTGGCCGCAGCTCTGTTGACGGTAGGATGCCTGCAAGTGCCGGTTTATGCCGCTGAAGGTGATGGGCAGATGATCCGGGTAGCCATGTTTGCAAATCTGGGAAGTACGTATAAATCGACTACACCACTGATTACGCTTGAGTCGAATGGAAAATGGAATATCGGTTCGGAAAGCGGGGCAAGTATAACTCTGCCAGCAGGACAAATCCGTTTCAGTGCAGATGGATTCCGTGTCAAAGTGTTGGAAACAGGGGATTTCAAAACGGCAGCAGCAGCCGCAAAATTGTTGCAGGCCACTAGTGATAAACCGTTGTTGTTTACAACGTCTCTGAATGGTAAAGCGACCTATCAGCTCTACACAGGAAACTATGCAACAGAAGCGTTGGCCGGACAAGCGGTAGCACGTGTACAAAAAGTGGCTGCAGCCCAATTGGGTGGACAAAAACCAGCGGTGACGGGCAGCAAGCGTCTGTCTGCAGGAGTCTACAGTTCTCTCCAAGAGGCAGAAGCTGCACAAGCATCCCTTTCATCAGCAGGAGTTAGTTCCTATACAGTGCTTCAACTGGATGGAGGGAGTCAAGGGTATGCCGTATGGGTGGGAGAAGCCGCATCAGATGCTGATCTGTCTGCATTCAAAAAGAATGTGGAAGCCAGTGTTCCAGGAGTAAGCCTATCTCCGGTGAACAGTAACAGTGCTGCGCTTATCATCCGCCAGGATGCCGGGTTAAGCACAGATACTCTTAAAACAGCCCCGCATTACACCATTGCTGGCAGTGAAGCCAAAGCTTTTGTGCAAGGAGACGGCAGTGGAATCAAAGTGGTGGAACGTTCCGGGCGGACGTATCGCGGTGACATGGAAATTAGCATTGTAAGCGGCGATTTGGCTTTGGTTAATGTAGTTCCACTGGAGCAATATTTATATTCTGTTGTTGGTGCAGAAGTGTATTCCTCCTGGCCAGCAGAAGCGCTGAAAGTACAGGCTGTCGCTGCACGCTCTTATGCGCTTCAACAGGGAGATCGTTTTAAAATTGCCAACGTTGTGGATACCACGCTCAGTCAGGCATACAACGGAATGGGTTCAGAGAATGATAAAGTCTCCAGTGCGGTTGACGCTACCTCTGGAGAAGTCATCAAGAGCGGCGGTAAAATTGTGGAAGCTGTATTCTCTTCCAATGCGGGGGGACAGACTGCACATCCATCCGAAGTATGGAACGGAGGAGGGGATGTATTCAGTAATGTGGATAGCCATGGAGATACATCGGCTCAAGCTGGATTGCAAACCTGGTATCATGTGCTGTTGAGTACAGGAGTCAGCGGCTATATCCGCGAGGATAATGTAAAAGAATTAACGACCAAAACGGATGCGGGTTTAGCCAAAGTGACGGTTACTGCCCAAAACACCAATGTACGTCCCGTTCCGCTAATTCAATCCAATGTTGATCCGGTAGCGAAAATGAATCCAGGCAACGAGGCTGTTGTTCTGGCCAAAGTGCCGCAATCCAATGATTATGCTTGGGTAAGAGGACCGTTTACGTCAGCCCAGTTGGTCAAATCTTTGCAGGGTAAAACGACTTCTACTGTTCCATCCTCGATCTCAACGCTCGAAGTGACCAAACGTGGGCCATCAGGAAGAGCGGTTGAAGTTACAGCCAACGGCCAGCCCATGACGGTAAAATATGCAGATACATACCGCTCTGCTTTAGGTGGATTACCGAGTACTTTATTTGATATTGCAGGGACCGGAAGTTATACTGTATTAGGCGCTGACGGCAAGACAGCAAGCAAAACCGGCTCACAGGGTGCTGCTGTACTATCTGTCTCAGGCACAGGAACTTCATCCAGTAATGCTCTTGTGGTTATGAGTGGTGATGGTCAAGCCCGAGCTGTAACTCAGGGCCAGAGCTTCATGATCATCGGTCAGGGTAATGGGCATGGATTGGGCTTGTCCCAATGGGGTGCCAAAGGCATGGCAGATGAAGGGTATGATTACCAGGCAATATTGAAACACTATTATCAAAATGCGACTATTGTTAAGGAATGAATTGAATATGAATGTGAACTTATATGATTTTGAATTGCCGGAGCAATTGATTGCACAGACGCCACTGCTTGATCGCACGGCGTCCCGGTTGCTTACCTTAAACAAGGAGAGCGGTGAGGTTAACCATCACACGTTCCCTGATATTATCGACTTCCTTCAGCCTGGAGATACACTGGTGTTGAATGATACACGTGTTCTTCCAGCCCGTTTGTTCGGAACCAAAGAGGACACGGGGGCAAAGGCTGAAGTACTCCTGCTCAAAAACGTGGAGGGCGATCGTTGGGAAGCTTTGGTTAAACCGGGCAAGAAGCTGAAAGCTGGTTCGGTCATCGTTTTTAGTGACGAGCTCAGGGCGGTCATTGATGAAGAAGGCGAAATGGGTGCTCGTTTGCTTACTTTCTCCTATGATGGAATCTTTCAAGAGATTCTGGATCGTCTGGGTGAAATGCCGCTGCCTCCTTATATCAGAGAGACGCTGGATGACCGTGAAAGGTATCAAACGGTATATGCGAAACATGAAGGATCAGCCGCTGCACCGACAGCAGGATTACATTTTACAGAAGAACTGCTAAACCGGATTCGGGATAAAGGGGTTAATGTTGCTTTCATCACGCTTCACGTTGGACTCGGAACATTTCGGCCCATGTCGGTTGACAATGTAGAAGAGCATGTCATGCATGAGGAATATTACTCTTTGTCTCAAGAGACGGCGGATTTGATTAATGAAACGAAAAAACGTGGCAACCGTATATTTGCTGTAGGAACGACAAGTTGTCGTACACTTGAAACGGTAGGCAGCAAGTTTGAAGACGGGCAGTTGCAAGAAAGCAGCGGCTGGACCAAAATCTTTATCTATCCGGGATATACGTTCAAAGTGATCGACGGGATGCTTACGAATTTCCATCTCCCCAAATCCACGTTGGTCATGCTGGTCAGTGCGCTTGCGGGTAGAGAACAAATCATGCATGCATATGAGGAAGCAATTAAAGAACAATACCGTTTCTTCAGCTTTGGCGATGCCATGTTGATTTATTAAGATATGAATGTATTACGATTAATTTTTAGAGGATGATTAAAACCAATGGCAGCAATTACGTATGAACATATCAAAACCTGTAAACAATCCGGAGCTCGTTTGGGACGTGTACATACACCTCACGGTATTATTGAGACACCAACCTTCATGCCTGTAGGAACACAGGCGACGGTGAAGACGATGAGTCCCGAAGAGCTGAAAGAGATGGATGCACAGATCATTTTGAGCAACACGTACCATCTGTTTCTGAGACCCGGACATGAAATTATTCGTCAGGCAGGCGGCCTGCACAAATTTATGAACTGGGATCGCCCGATTTTGACTGACAGTGGCGGGTTCCAAGTGTTTTCTCTGAGTGAGATGCGCAAAATCACGGAGGAAGGCGTTAACTTCCGCTCCCATCTAAACGGAGATAAAAAATTCCTTTCGCCTGAAGTGGCAATGGAAATCCAGAATGCACTGGGCTCCGATATTATGATGGCATTTGATGAATGTCCGCCGTATCCGGCTGAGTATGAATATGTAAAAAAATCACTTGAAAGAACGAGCCGCTGGGCAGAACGTTGTCTGGAAAGTCATGCTCGTCCGAATGATCAAGGGCTGTTTGCCATCGTACAGGGAGGCATGCATGAAGATCTTCGTCGCCAGAGCGCGGCAGATTTGACTTCCATGGATTTCCCGGGTTATGCTATTGGTGGACTGAGTGTTGGAGAACCGAAACATTTGATGTATGGTGTATTGGATTACACAATTCCTTTGTTGCCGTCCAATAAACCACGCTATTTAATGGGGGTAGGTTCACCCGATGCATTGATTGAGGGATCGATTCGCGGAGTCGACATGTTCGATTGTGTTCTACCTACCCGAATTGCCCGTAACGGAACAACGATGACCAGCCAAGGACGTCTGGTAGTTCGTAATGCCAAGTTTGCAACTGATTTTGGGCCACTAGACCCTGAATGTGATTGCTATACTTGTCGTAACTATTCAAGAGCCTATTTGCGTCATTTAATCAAAGCGGATGAAACGTTTGGCTTACGTTTGACGACCATCCACAATCTTCATTTCTTGCAGAATTTGATGCGCAATGTGCGTAAAGCCATAATGGAAGATCGTTTGCTTGATTTCCGGGATGAATTTTTCGATCAATATGGTCTTCATGACAATGACAAAGGTTTCTGATCAGGTTTTTGCGGAACCGAAAGTAACAAGCATTATCTGTACGTATAGTCGATAAGGGGGAGTTTGAATGTTCCAAGCATTACCAGCTACAACCGCTAATGCTGGCGGTGGAATTGTATCTTTGATTGTACCTTTGGTACTCATGGTTGCAATTTTTTACTTCTTGATGATTCGTCCACAGAACAAAAAACAAAAGCAACGTAATTCGATGTTAGGTCAATTGAAAAAAGGCGATAAAATTGTTACAATTGGCGGTCTTCACGGAACAATTGCTGAAATCACGGATGATGTGGTTGTATTGCGTGTTAACGATGTAACTAAACTGACATTCGATCGTAATGCGATTAGCAGTGCAGTTGCTCGTGAAACGGCTGAATAAATCATAGATGTTCAAAAAGCCTGTAAGGCTATGAGTACGTTTGCAGCGTATTCTTCATTATCAGAGAACTGGATCTCATGGAGACCCGGTTCTCTTTTTCTTTTTCCAAAATAACCGTTACACCCCGATCTTCTATGATCTTCGTGTGTTGACTCCAAATATACCGCCTAGTGCAGAAATCAGAAATGCACTTGCAAGCTGCAGACTGTCTTTCCAATTGAACGAAGCGTCGAGTGCCAGAAACCCAATCAGCAATACAATTAATCCGTAGACGATTCCGGTAATACCTCCGTGGTACCAGCCTCGCTCACCTGACCTCTTGCCAGATACGAAACCACCAACCAGCAAGGACAAGCCATGAACAACGTACGTATACAGGGAAAGATCCTGTTCCCGCATTCCAGTCATCCAGAGAAAGAAGGACAGAACCAGTGCGCCCAACATCATCCACACAAAAGCATGACAGAGGCCCGAAAGAATCGGGTTTGACATTCGAAATGAAACCATTCGGCGAATCAACTGCATGAAGCGACCCCCTTGTACAAGTTTGAAATTAATACAGTGTATGGTCAAGCCTTCGGACTTATGAACTGAATTTTCCATTAAATGAACGGATTATATTTGCATGAGCATGTAAGCTTCAGGTCAAAATAGGGATTACGCTTCAGGTACCTGTATAAAATTCAGATCCGAAGGAGGAACCCTGCTGTGAATTTCTCAGATGTCGGAGCACATATCTTTCGAACCATGCTCATGTACTTCATTGTCTACGCTTCTATTCGCATAATGGGTAAACGTGAGATCGGGAAGCTGTCCATGTTTGATCTGGTCGTATCCATCATGCTTGCAGAAATTGCGGCATTTGTCATTGAAGATATCAATAAGCCGTTATTCCATGGTATTGTACCGATGCTAACAGTCCTGGTCGTGCAGATTGCCATAGCTTTTCTCAGTCTCAAGAGCCGGAAGTTGCGGCTGATGATTGATGGCAAGCCAACGGTGTTAATCTCCAAAGGTAAATTGCATCGAGATGAGATGCGCAAGCAGCGTTACAATCTGGACGATTTGCTGCAGCAACTTCGTGAACAGAATATAGACAGCATTGGTGAAGTAGACTTCGCCATATTGGAGACCACAGGCAAGCTGACTGTTTTTCCGAAAGGCCAAATTTCTTCAGGCGGCAACAGCGGCTCATCAGGCTCTGGTTCCACCGGATCTAATTCCAAACCAAAAGGGCGGAAGAACAAAATAGATGGATTTGAAAATATCAAATATGAAGGGCTGCCATTGCCATTGATCATGGATGGCAAAGTTCAGGATCAGAACCTTGAACTGATTCAGAAAACGAGATTTTGGCTTAAAAATCAGATTCAGCACAAAGGGATTATGGACTTCAAAGACGTGTTTATCTGTTCTATCGATCATAACGGGAAAGTTTATGTAAGTTCCAAAGATGATAAGGATAATTGATGTCTAAGAACGGCGTTTAAACCAGGAACCGATAATAGGCGCACGGGAAAGATCGTGAAAATCAATCATTTTGGTCCAGCCCATAACCATGAAATAAACGATCAGACCAACAAGGGACGCGAGAAGCATTCTGAGCCAAAATGGAAGTAAGGATACGGTCTGTTCATAAATGACCAAAGTAGCGGCGCCCATGATGAGCATACCAGTGCCTGTTTTGACCCAATCCATCATCTTGAAACGGAACTGTAACAGGCTGCGCACACTTCTTGCATGTAAAAGAGTCACGACCGTTGAATTGACACAAATGGCAATCACCGCTCCAAAAATGCCGTATTCCGGCCGGGAGGCGAGCACCAAAATCAACGTAATTTTAATGACAGCACCAATAAATGTATTGAGCAGTGCTTTTCCTGGACGATCAAGTGCCTGAAGAGCAGCTTGAAGAGGAGCTTGAATGTAGATAAACAAAGCAAAAGGAGCCATAAGCTTAAGCATGCTTCCAATCGATGCATCATTATACAGAACAAGACACATCGGTTCGGCAAGCACATACATAAAAACAGAAAATGGAGCCCCTGTGACAAGTGCTAGCCGCAGCGCCTGATGCATCCGTTTATGAATGAGCGCACGGTCACCTTGAGCAGAGGCCTCAGACAATGAAGGGACAAGTGACGTGGCTAACGAGGACGTTAATGCTCCCGGTAGTAGAAGTAGTGGTATAATCATGCCTTGTAATGCACCATACTGGGCCGTGGCGAGCCCTTTGGAGATACCTGCAATAGCCAGACTCTGTGCGGTTACAATCGTCTCAGCGAGATAGGAGAGGGAACCAACTAACCGCCCGGCAGTTACAGGTACGGAAATCGCGAGTAAACGACGAAGAAGTCCAGGTTCTGAGCCGGTTGAGTTTTTTGAAATAGCAGGTATGGGTTCGATTGGAGATTCGAGTATGGGCAGATGTTGATCCATATATTTCTTCTGTCTGGCATAGTTCCACAATAATACGAGCATACCGATGAATTCACCAACAAGTGCTCCCAGCATGGCTCCTGCAGCAGCTTGAGCAATTCCTCGGGGCAAGAGCAGCCAGGAAAACCAGATCACACAGATAATGCGAATGACCGTTTCTACGATTGATGAGACAGCCGTAGGCATCATGTTTTGCTTTCCCTGGAAATAACCTCTGTAGACTGCAGATACGGCGATGATGGCAATCATAGGGCTCATGCTGACAAACGTGTGATAGACCCTCTCATCGGTCAGAACATAACGGGTGACCCATGGGGCGAAGATAATACACAAAAACATAAACACAACGCCAAGAGTCAGTGTGAAGCTCAGGCTGATTTGCAAAATCCGTTGGGGTGAATAACGGTTGGCACCTGTATCCGCTTCGGCTACGAGTTTGGCTACAGCCAATGGAATACCGCCAGTAATTAATGTGACGAGTACGATGAAAAAAGGATAGCTCAGTTGGTAGATGCCAACACCTTCTGCACCGATAACCCGTGGTAGCACAATGCGCGGGATGAACCCGAGAATCCGATTAATAATGCCTGCGGCGAGCAGGATCATGGCTCCCTGGATAAATGTTTGTTTCTTCAAGACTACCCCTCTTTCCCGGTTGGAGTACAGGTATTCATAAACGGGACAAAGCCGTCGTTCTTCATCCTATGCCAGTCCAATATCTTCTCATGACAACTTGGACACGATTAACAAAAAGATCCATCACCAGCAAGAAGGAATATGATCGGGTAAAGTCGAATGATGTAATATTGATGCCGCATAAAGGCTTGGATGTATGAAGGGAGGCTCCCCGTTGGAAGAAATGAATGATGTGGAGTTGGAACAGTCTATAGAGATGCTCTGCCGTAGCAAAGCAGAGGAGCTAAGGCTTGTCGGTTACGAATATGTCACCAGCAAAGATGTCTGGAATTGCATCAGTCATAAATATGAAAAGCAGGGCATTCCACCGCTTCACCAACTGGTGAACGACATATTGTCACTGAAAGCAACAAGCTTTATGAACTTTATGACCGTGTCTGCATACCGGGGGTCCTCTTTCTAGCGAAAGGGATCTTTTTTGTTGGAAATTGACTGCTTTTTACGGCATCGCTATAATGGGAATATTGAGAACGAAAGGGGATCTAGGAACGGCATGAAAAGAATCGTCAGTTTCATTTTGGTCGTGCTTGTGACCGCAGGAGTAATGTTGGGCACAAGTCCAGGGCTGCTCAAAAATATACGCTTGGGCCTTGATTTAAAAGGAGGCTACGAGATCTTATATGAAGCAGAGCCACTGGAACAAGGACAACAAGTCACCAAAGCATCTTTGGTGCAAACAGCAAAAAGTCTGGAGAGCCGTGCCAATGCGCTCGGAACAAGCGAGCCGGAAGTAACTACGGAGGGAACCAACCGGATTCGATTGAAGCTGGCCGGGGTTACCGACGAGGCCGAGGTTAGAGCCAAAATGAAAGAACCTGCTGTTCTGACCTTCCGGAGTAAAGCTCCGAATGACAAGGAAGGAGAATACTCCAAGATCGAGCTTCGCGGAAATGATTTTGTCGAGAATGGGGCCAAGGTTGTTTTTACAAGTTTGAATGAGCCGATGATCGACATTAAAGTGAAGGATAAAGCCAAATTTTCTGAAATTACTAAACGTTTGGTTGGACAACTTCTTGCCATCTATTTGGATGATCAGTTGCTTTCAGCACCAGAAGTTAAACAGCAGCTGAGTGACGGCTCTGCGCAAATCACGGGTAACTACTCACGTGAGGAAGCCAATCAGCTTCGCGATACCATTAATTTGGGTGCGTTGCCGCTGAAACTGACAGAGAAGTACTCTCAAAGCGTGGGTGCAACGCTTGGTAAACTATCTCTGGACCAGACGATTAAAGCGGGATTAATTGGTTCCGTCATTATCCTGGTGTTCATGATTGGTTTGTACCGTATTCCTGGGATTATTGCGAGCTTTGCCCTGATTACACATACGTGGCTTGTACTTGCAATCTTCTATATGGGAGAATTCGTACTTACCCTTCCGGGGATCGCGGCCTTTATCCTGGGTATAGGGATGGCCGTGGATGCTAACATCATCACGTACGAGCGGATCAAGGAAGAAATGCGCAGTGGTAAGTCGATATTGTCTTCGGTAAGAGCGGGTGGTAAAAGTTCGTTCCGTACAATTATTGACTCTAACATTACAACCATCATTGCTGCAGCAGTTATGTTCTTCATGGGTACAGGTGCGGTTAAAGGTTTCGCACTGGTACTGATTTTTGATATCGTGACCAGCATTATCACGAATATTTTCTTCTCCCGCTTCCTGTTGACCCTGCTTGTGCGGGCTAACGTATTGAAGAAGCCTAAGTACTTCGGAGTGAAGGAGAGTGAAATTCGTGCGCTTTAATTGGAATTTTGATTATATTAAAGGCAGTAAAATTGCCTATGCCTTTTCCATCATTTTGACGATTGCAGGGATCATCAGTATTTTGGCTCTGGGATTGAATTATGCGGTTGATTTCCGTTCAGGTTCAAATGTGGATATTACAGTGTCTAAAGCAATCACCGCAGAACAAATTAAGCCCATCGTCAGTGACCTAGGTGTTGACACCAAGGATGTTCATATTACACCTGGTGCTGATCGGGTTAACGTTCGTTTCTCGAACGTACTGGATGAAAATCAGGAAAGCAAGTTTAAGCAAGAGTTCACCAAGCTGGATTCAACCGCTTCTTATGAAGTCAACACGGTTGACCCGGAGATGGCTAAGGAACTTGAACGCAATGCCATATACGCGGTTCTCATCGCAAGTATCGGGATTATGATCTATGTAGCCATCCGATTTGAATGGCGGTTTGGTTTGGCTGCTGTCATTGCGCTCTTCCATGATGCATTTGTAGTGATTAGTGTGTTCTCGATCTTCCGATTGGAAGTGAATCTGACCTTCATCACGGCTGTACTGACCATTGTCGGATTCTCGATCAATGATACAATCGTTATCTTCGACCGGATTCGTGAGAATATGCGTTTTGCTAAAAAGACTTCGAAAGCCGATTTGCGTGAAGTAGTCAACCGCAGTTTGGCGCAAACGATGACACGTTCCCTGAATACAACATTCACCGTGTTTGTCGCTTCGCTCTGCTTGTTTATTTTTGGTGGAGAATCCATTCGCATGTTCTCACTGGCTATGGTCATCGGAACATTGTTCGGTGCATATTCTTCGATCTACATCGCCGCTCCATTGTGGCTGGTACTCAAAGGTAAACAAACAGAGAAACCTAAAGCAGCTGTCAAAGCATCTAACTAAACATTGTATTGTCAAGCCGCGTCTGCTAGGCGCGGTTTTGCAACTTTAGGTAGAGTATTAAGGGGGGGCATCGCCATGACCAGAGAACGTTTCCCTTCTGTTCACGCTGCCACGTGGAGCGGGATCGCCGGGAATTTGACACTTGCAGTAATCAAGGCTGGGTTCGGTTATATGGCAAACAGCAAATCGCTGCTTGCAGACGGCCTGCACTCTGCTTCAGAAGCTGCTTCTTCATTGTCCGGCCTCTTTCCCTCGAAGTCTGTACAAACAAAAACAAAGGCTCGTAGGGAGCGGTCAAAGGAACATTCACGTATCGCGAGACCTGGAATTTCGGTATTATTATCTGTACTCATCCTTATGGGAGGCTTGCAGATCGCGATCTCGGCTTTGGGTAGTCTATCTGGAGAGGAACCAGAATCGCTAGATAAGTATACCCATGCACTTGTTGTAGCTTTTGCAGCACTGGCTGTGAAGGAAGCAATCTTTCAATATCAATACCGATATTTCCGTAAACGAAATCAATCGCAGGCTCTGGCTTATGCACAGCAACATCGTCGGGCACTCTACTGTTCACTTATCGTCTTGGTCGGTATTGTAGGTTCCATGACAGGAGAAACGATGGGGTGGAGCGTTCTTCGATACATGGACCCCGCAGCTGCATTGATAGCTTCCTGCTTTGTGCTTCACAAAGGCTACAGAATGATTGTGGATACCGTATATGGTTCACTTGTTCAGGAACTGGAACAGGAAGAAGCACTTGACTTCAAAGAGACGGTGCAGCGTGTATATGGCATTATTACGATTGAACATCTGGTAGCACGTGAACAGGAACATGATGTTACGATTGAACTGGTCATTAGTGTGAACCCTAGAATTTCCGTGCTCGAGGCACAAGAGATTTCCAATCGGGCGAAGACACTTCTCTTAACTCGTTTCAGTCATGTGAAAGAAGTACAGATCCAGGCTGTACCTTATGATCCTGGATATCCTTATAAATCCAATCATGAACTGCCAGATCCTGAAGCGACATTAATTCAGTAATGAAGCTTGGTCCAGTAGATCAGGAAAGGAGCGTTATCATTGCTTTATTCGCAATACCGGTGGAACACACCGAATATCGATCTGGAGGCGGCTGCGGGACTCTCGCAGGCGCTTTCCGTTTCATCACTTGTTGGACGTTTGCTGGTCAGTCGGGGGGTTCATAATGAATCAGAGGCAGAACAATTTCTTCATCCTGATCTGAATCAAATGCATGATCCTTATCTGCTTCGGGGCATGAAAGAAGCTGTACCCCGAATCCAGCAGGCCATTGAGCGTGAAGAACATATTTTAATATATGGGGACTACGACGCGGATGGTGTATCCAGTACATCCCTGATGATCCATCTGATGCGTTATCTCGGTGCTTCTTATGATATCTATATCCCTCATCGTTCCAATGAAGGCTACGGATTACACAATCATGCCTTGGATTGGGCTCATCAACAAGGAGTCACGCTGGTGATTACGGTAGATACTGGAATCAGTGCTGTAGAGCAGATTGCTTATGCTGCAACACTGGGAATGGAAGTCATTGTGACGGATCACCATGAACCACCTGAAGTTTTGCCTGAGGCCTATACGCTCATTAATCCCAAGCTTCCGGACTGTCCTTATCCTTTTAAAGGGTTAGCTGGTGCGGGTGTAGCGTTGAAGCTGGCTCAGGCATTGATCGGAGAAGTGCCTGGAGAATGGATGGAAATTGCCGCTATTGGTACGGTTGCCGATTTGATGCCTTTGGAAGGCGAGAACCGGGTTATCGTCAGTTATGGTGTTGAGTCCATGCGAGGTACACGTCTGCCTGGTGTAAGTGCTCTGCTTGAAATTAGTGGTGTGGATCAAACTCAGGTCACCTCAATCAATATTGCCTTTGCCATGGCTCCGCGTATTAATGCAAGCGGACGTCTGGATCATGCCGGCCGAGCCGTATCGCTGCTTACAACCGAGGATCTGGATGAGGCACACACTCTGGCAGGCCAACTGGACTTGCTGAATCGTGAAAGGCAACAGGTTGTTGAGGGCATACTTCTGGAAGCGACAGCCCAGTTGGAGCAGAAAATCCAGCTTAATTCCCGAGCAGTGCCGGATGTCATCGTTTTAGCTGGAGAAGGCTGGAATGTAGGGGTTGTAGGTATCGTGGCTTCCAAGTTACTTGAACGGTATTATCGGCCAACGCTTATCCTGGGCATTGACCCGGAGAGCGGCGCTTGTAAAGGCTCAGCACGCTCCATAGAGGGGCTGGACATCTATGAAGCATTAACGGCTTGCAAACACACGATGGACCATTATGGGGGTCACCCGGCTGCAGCAGGCATGAGCCTTCATCGCGATCAGCTTAAAGAGCTGGAAGCTGGACTGAATGAGTTTGCTGCATCCGTGCTGACGGAGGAGGACTTTGTTCCCCATCGTCTTGCGGATGACGAGTGCAGAATCAGTGATGTGCCACTGCAAGTCATTCAAGAGATCGACAGACTCCAGCCATTTGGCATGAGTAATCCTTCTCCTCGTTTTGTACTGCGCAATGTGACTGTAAAAGAAACACGGACGATGGGACGCGAAAAGCGTCATCTGAAACTGGTTTTGGAGCAGGATGGTCAGCAACTGGAGACGGTCGCTTTTGGCAAAGGAGCATTAGCTGAGTTTCTGCCTCCAGGCTCTATCATTGATGTCATGGGCGAGTTGTCCGTTAATGAGTGGAACGGGCTGAAGAAACCACAATTGATGCTGCAGGACATTCAGGTCCCACATGCGCAAGTTTTTGATTTGCGAGGCAGTACGGAGCCTTTGAACGCGATGAAGCAGTTCTTAAGTTCGCTTGAAATACATTTACGATACAAGTCAGGTTCTATTGGTGCCATCGTTCGGAAAGAAACGAATGTTTCCGAGGGAAATTCATTGTATGAACCGTGCCTTTGGGTATATGATAGAAAGGTCGGGTTATTTCCGTGCAATGCTGCCGCGCAGCATTATGGGCAGGAACAGGTCCGGACGTTATTTGTGTTTGATACGCCGGAAACCCCGGAACAACTTGATGCAATGCTGGCTTTATTCAGCGGAGCCGAGAATATCATCCTTCTGCACGGATCAGGCAACCGCCGAGATCGCCTTCAGATGCCTTCCAGAGAACTCTTCAAGCGTATTTATATGCTGGTATCCAAATGGAGAGCTGAACCGGTGGAGGAACAAGAGATCACTCCTGTGCTCAGTCGTCAGTGTGGCTGCTCGCCGCGTATGATTACCATGATGTTGGATGTTTTTGAGGAGTTATCGTTCATTACCCGAGAAAATGGAAAGATTGTGTTTGTGGATAACCCACCCAAGCGTGAGCTAACCGCTTCGCGTCATTACCAGGCGCTGGAGAGTATGGCCGAGACAGAGCAGGTGATGCTGGATGCATCGACCCCTCAACTGACACAATGGATGATATCCCGGATGAAGGGCGTATCTTAGATAGAAGTTGTGCTATTTATTTTAGGAGGAGATTATTTTGGATTTTAAAGATTATATTCGTGTCATTCCTGACTTTCCACAACCGGGAATCAGCTTCAAAGACATTACGACATTGTTGAAGGATGGAGAAATGTACCGCAAGGCGATCAATGAGCTGAAAGTAATGGTTTCAGATCTCAAAATTGACGTTATTGCCGGACCTGAAGCACGTGGATTCGTTGTGGGCGCTCCACTGGCGTACGCTTTGGGTGTAGGTTTTGCTCCGATCCGTAAAAGCGGTAAATTGCCTGGAGAGACGATCGAAGTCGGTTATGATCTTGAATATGGCAAAGATACGCTTGCTATGCATACAGATGCGATCGAAAAAGGACAAAATGTCCTGATTGCGGATGATCTGCTCGCGACAGGCGGAACGATTGCTACCTCCATTAACCTGATTGAACAATTGGGTGGCAAGATTGTAGGGGCAGCATTCCTCATTGAGCTGTCTGATTTGAATGGACGTGCAAAATTGCCGGGAATTGATGTATTTACATTGATGAACTACTAGAATTCCGGCATTCATTGCTGTTAAATCACGTGAACTGGATCTCCCGTTTCCCGGGAAATAATATACAGCATTAACTATTTGCAAAAAAGCCTGTCCCTCAACCCGTAAAGGTGAGAGAGCAGGCTTTTTGCGTTGTACGATGTATAAGATGAAGAATGAATAAACATTGTTCGTTCAGACCAGTCTGCAAGAAATCAATCTGGAGTTTTCTCGGTTAAAGGCTGTTTCTCCGTTTGATCATTCGACCAACCCAGTACTTCAAATAATTTAAACAACAAGCTCAGCAGAATTCCGACGATGGTTGCCAGAGCCATTCCCTTGAGATGAATACCATAAAACGTGATCTCCGTACCACTGAGTCCGATGACGAGTACAAGAGTAGTTAATAACAGGTTGGTTGGTTTGGCAAAATCCACTTTCTGTTCGACCAAAATACGCAAACCGGATGCCGCAATAACTCCGAACAGAAGCAAAGAGACACCACCCATAACCGGAACGGGAATGTTAGCTATAAGTGCCGAGAACGTACCTGAGAACGAAAGCACGATCGCGATAACGGCTGCGCCGCCAATAACATACGTCGAGTAAACCCGGGTCAGAGCCATAACCCCAATATTCTCACCATAAGTAGTATTCGGAGTGGATCCTACAAAACCGGAAAGAATAGTTGAAACGCCGTTTCCGAGCAGGGAGCGATGCAGACCCGGGTCCTTGGACAGATCTTTGCCCACAATGCTGCTCGTAACAAGCAGATGTCCGATGTGCTCAACAATGACAACGAGTGCCACAGGCAAAATGGTGAAGATGACAGACCAGTCAAATGTCGGTGTTGTTAATGTAGGCAGCGAGATAAAGTCAGCGTTCGCTATGTTCTCGGTTTTTACCTCACCCATAAAGTATCCAAGCACGTAACCGGATACAATCCCGATTAGAATATGAATGATCTTGGGGAATCCACGGAAGGTTACTGCACCAATAACAGTGATACCAAGAGTAACTAGGGCTAAAATAATCGGTTTGGCTTGAGGTATCCAGTCGGGATTCTCAGCAGGGTTTGAATTGATCAGACCAGCCATTTGCGCTGCAACAGGTACAAGCTCAAGACCGATCAGGGCAACAATCGCACCCATAACCGCTGGCGGGAATACCACGTTAATCCAGCCTGTGCCCGCGTATTTGATGATCAGAGCTACAATGCAGAAAACAACTCCCGTTACGATGAATGCTCCAAGTGCCATGGAGTATCCGTTATCAGGGTGTGCGAGTAACACGGAAGAAACAGGTGCAATAAAAGCAAAGCTTGATCCAAGATAGGCCGGGATTTTTCCTTTACACATGAGTATGTACAACAATGTTCCAATACCGTTCATAAGCAAGATCATACTTGGATCGACACCGAACAGGTTCGGCACAAGTACCGTGCTGCCAAACATGGCGAACAAATGCTGGAGACTCAGCAGCGATCCTGAGCCAAGCGGCATTTTTTGATTAACCTGAATTTCACGTTGCAATGAATGTTCATCTCCTTTTTCCGAAACACAAATCTTCAATATAGTACAGAGTTTCTCTTCATTTAGCAATAACATTTTTCCACTAAGCATGGCGGAACCCTTTTTATTTTGCGAATCGACCCTTCTATTTCGGCAAATAACGGTAATAATACATCTTAAATAAGAATGATTTCCAACCTCTGTTGAATATCGGGCAACATCTTTGGGGAATGACACATCACGTATAAAAAAATTGGATATGTGCTCTTATTCGTCAGTAGTTGACGGGAAACGGGCGAAGCGTCATAATTATAGGAAATTACTTTTACGGGGAACCTGTGTTGATATTATGTCACGGGTTCCATTTTGTATAGAAAGGACACGGAACAGATCAGAATGGGCATAGAGCAATTACTCGAGAAGGCCGGGGCATATATCAAAGAACCCGATCTGGTGCGCATACGTGAAGCTTACGAATTTGCTGATCAGGCCCACCATGGACAGACGCGAAAATCGGGAGAACCGTATATTCTGCATCCGCTTGCGGTTGCCGATATTGTTGTAAACATGCAGATGGACACCATCTCCATCATTGCAGCGCTTCTTCATGATGTAGTAGAAGATACTACGGTTTCACTTGAAGAAATCCGCAATCATTTCGGCAATACGTGTGCCATGCTTGTTGACGGCTTGACGAAGCTGGAACGTATTCAGTTCCGCTCCAAGGAAGAACAGCAGAACGAGAACTACCGCAAAATGTTCATCGCCATGGCGCAGGACATCCGTGTCATCGTGATCAAATTGGCTGACCGTCTGCATAATATGCGGACACTCAAGTTTCAGTCGGAAGAAAGCCAACGCCGGATTTCATATGAAACGTTGGAGATTTTCTGTCCGATTGCGAACCGTTTGGGTATCTCTGCGATCAAATGGGAAATGGAGGACATCGCCCTCCGTTATTTGAATCCGCAGCAATATTACCGAATTGCAAACCTGATGCACAAAAAGCGTGCGGAACGTGAGCAATATATTGATACGGTTATGGACGGTATTACGAGCAAGCTGGATGAGATGGGAATTCAGGCAGATCTGTCAGGACGTCCTAAGCACATCTACAGCGTGTACAAAAAAATGACAACGAAAAACAAACAGTTTAACGAGATTTATGATCTGCTTGCGATTCGTATTATTGTGGATAACATCAAGGATTGTTATGCTACCCTCGGCATTATACACACGTTATGGAAACCGATGCCTGGACGTTTCAAGGACTATATCGCGATGCCGAAGGCGAACATGTATCAATCGCTGCATACCACAGTCGTAGGTCCGAATGGTGAACCGACTGAAGTTCAGATCCGGACATGGGATATGCACCGCACCGCTGAATTCGGGATTGCTGCCCACTGGGCCTACAAGGAAGGCGCTGCGAACGGGAACAATTTTGAAGATAAAATTACGTTCTTCCGCGAGATTCTTGAACTTCAAAATGAAGCGCAGGATGCGTCTGAATTTGTAGAATCGCTTAAAATGGATTTCTTCTCCGATCTGGTATTTGTATTCACGCCAAAAGGTGAAGTTATCGAACTGCCGACGGGATCTGTTCCATTGGATTTTGCATATAGAATCCATACAGAGGTGGGTAATCGGACGATTGGTGCGAAAGTAAATGGTCGTATCGTTCCGCTCGATTATCATCTCAAAACAGGCGATATCATTGAAATTTTGACGTCCAAACATTCTTATGGACCGAGCCAGGACTGGCTTAAAATCGCCAAATCCTCTCACGCACGAGCGAAGATCAAGCAATGGTTCAAGAAGGAACGGCGGGAAGAAAACGTTGAAAAAGGACGCGACAGTTGTGAACGTGAACTCAAGCGCATGGGACTTGATCCATCTGCCTGGATGACGGACGATAAGTTGCAGGAAGCAGCCAAAAAGTATGCCTTCAATGATATTGAGGATATGCTCGCAGCTGTTGGATTCGGTGGCATTACGGCTGCACAGATCGTGACCAAAGCAACGGAGAAACTTCGCAAAGAGCAGGAAGAATCCAGCTTGCTTGAGCTGAACTCCGAAATGCGTGAGCTGAAGCCTGCACCTGAACGCAAAAACCGTCCGACGAATGGCATCCGTGTCAAAGGTATAGACAATTTGCTTGTTCGTTTTGCACGCTGCTGTAACCCTGTACCAGGGGATGCTATTATCGGGTATGTTACACGTGGACGTGGGGTTTCGGTGCATCGAACGGACTGTCCAAATATCCCGTCCAGTACGGATGGGGAAGAAGCAGCTCGCGTCATTGAAGTCGAGTGGGAAGAGAATATTGAAGCCAACTACAGTGTGGATATTGAGATTACGGGCCATGATCGCAATGGCTTGCTCAATGAAGTGCTTCAGGCTGTTTCCGAAAGTAAAACCAATATATCTGCCGTCACCGGACGTACAGATAAAAATAAATTAGCATTGGTGCACGTCACAATTCTGATTCGCAATACGGAGCATCTGCATTCGGTTGTGGAACGGATCAAACGGGTGAAAGATGTCTATTCTGTGCATCGGATTATGCAGTAAGGAGCCTGTAAGATGAGGGTGCTAGTACAACGCTGTAAAGAGGCTCAGGTGACCGTTGGAGAAGAACTGACGGGGAGAATTGAATCCGGATTGATGTTGCTCGTGGGAATTACACATGAGGACACGGAGAAGGATGCCATCTATTTGGCAGACAAAATCGCTGGACTTCGTATCTTTGAAGATGAGCAGGAAAAGATGAATCTCAGTCTGATCGATGTGGGCGGGGCTGTATTATCTGTCTCACAATTTACCTTGTACGGAGATTGTCGCAAAGGAAAACGCCCAAGCTTTGCAGCTGCAGCCAGACCTGAAGCGGCAGAATTGTTGTATGAAACGTTTAATCAGCTGTTACGGGATAAAGGAATTCAGGTGGAAACCGGACGTTTCGGAGCAATGATGGATGTGACTTTCACGAATTGGGGACCGGTGACTTTAATGCTTGAAAGCCCTATTCGTCAAGAAATACATGCATAATTGGTTGAGGAACAGGCCATAATGAGGGATAATTCGGTTCATTAACATAAGATGATCAAAGGAGTATCCCACCCATTATGCGCCAATCCGTCAAGGAAACACGTTCCCGAATTGAACCTTTGCTTCTGCCTGGAAACCTGTATGAGTCCCTGAAGCTTGCCCGTGCTGCTGCCGAGTGTGCAACAACGATTTGGGCTCTTCGGGATTCGGACAAAGGGGAGCAGAGCCGTCTTCCGCGTGACTGAGTGCTGACCATTAGGAATGAATGAAAAGTCTTGATTCGATCATCGAATCAGGGCTTTTTTTGTTATGGAACTTAACTGTAGCTGAATCAGATGGTCTGATCAAAGTCAAAATAATACAGGCTCGTCATGTTATAAACGGCTCTGGTTAGGGTAATAACAGAACGAGGCACGATGGCGTGCCAGGTTCAGTATTTATTACGGGCAATGAACAAGAAATGTACACCAACAATTTCTGCGAATACCCGATTTCAAGAAATTTCGAACACGGAAAGGAGAACATACGTTATGAGTAAAGTTGCTTTTTTATTGGCGAATGATTTTGAAGATTCGGAAATGCAGGTTCCATATGATGAGGTGAAAAAAGCCGGACACGACGTGGAAATTATCGGCTTGAAAGCAGGAGAGACGCTGAAAGGTAAAGGTGGTAAAGCCTCCTATACTTCGGACAAAGCGATCGCTGAGGTTTCGGCTTCGGATTACGACGCAGTTGTCATTCCTGGTGGATCTTCTCCTGAAAATTTGCGTACGGATGCACATATCCTGAAATTCGTAACGGAGATCAACAGTGCGAAGAAACCAATCGCGGCGATCTGCCATGGCCCGCAAATTCTGGCAAGTGCGAATCTGTTGAAAGGCCGTACGATTACATCCTATCCTCCGCTCAAGGATGATATGGTGAACGCAGGAGCGGAGTTCAAGGATCATGAAGCTGTAGTAGATGGCAATTATATTACATCCCGTACGCCGGCCGATGAACGGGCATTTGTCCGTGAGTTGTTAAAAGTCATTTAATGACTTGGGGCAGGACGTACGTTAATGTATTTTCTGATCAAAATGTAGATTGAAGCGCGCAGCTTCTAAGTTTTCATTACACTAAGCATTTATTCCGATAAAGGAGGGTTTGACATGACAAAACATATTCAGGCGTATTTTCGGACCGAGGACGAGGCAGAGGGGGCAAGAACCTCACTTCAGACGTTCCGTACAGAGCATTTGGAAGTAGGGCAACTGGATAGCGCGGTTGGCAGAGACAAACGGATTATGGTACCTCTGGTGCCTTATAATACAGCGGGTGGCGTAGGAACCAATCGAGCTATGGGTGTGGGTGCTGCTCCTGGGGTTCCCGCCAGTGAAAATGTAATCCCGGTCGTCAGCAATGTGGATCGTGATACCGAGCGGGGTTCCCGGCAGAATGTGAATGAGGATGGCGATCTGTTGGATGCTGCGGATGTGTCCTCGGGGGATTATGACGATCTGCGTTATGTTTTGTCTGCCAAAGTAAGGGATGAGGATTATGAGGAAATCATTCATAAACTTCGTTCCAACCAAGCTTATGTGGAAGAATTGAATTAATATGTAGTATGAAGCCCTTGCAGGGTCTGACTTCCATGTCAGGGCCATCTGCAGGGGCTTTTATAATGGAGAAAACAACAAATTATAAAGCGCTATCATTTTTGTAATATTACTGTAATATTAGTTACATAAGCCTTTAACATAGCCCGTTTATAATAACACACATGACCCCCTTTTTTTATATATCCTTTGAGCCTGCACACCGTGTGCAGGTTTTTTTTTTGAAATGAGAATTTATATGTTTTGGGCGAAGCTTACCCCTTGTTTAAATTTTTTGCTAGAATAGAGAAATGGGTTAATGTATTTTAAAGCGCATTGTTTTCATAGTTGGGCTATATTGGACGGTAAATCAAGCTTCCAGCGATTGGGCTCAGGCAAATCCAATCCTATGATCGAGAGTATGAGGAATTCATCGCCAGAGTGATCGTTATATTCTAGATGAACATATACTCGCTGAAACGGCCCCGCCCTTATATAAGGGCGGCAACCGTTTCTGCTTGATGCTAGAAATTGTAAGTTATATAGAATGCCTCGTTTGAGAAATGACACCTATAATGCTAAAGCAACAGTGTTCTCATGCGAATGGCTAGTGACAGATTTAAGGGGGAATTAGTTTTGAGTAAGGTTGGAAGAAATGATTTATGCCCATGCGGAAGCGGGAAAAAATATAAGAAATGCTGTCTGGACAAGGAGTCCTCTGCGGTAGAATCCGTACTGAGGCTGATATCAACGGAACAGCCTGTTCAGGAAGCCTCGGTTCAGCCTGAGAGCAAACTGACCTTGACCAAGCTGAAAAAGATGGTAGAGCGCGAACTGAAATGGGAGCATCCGGCTCACGAACAGCTGGCCCTGCAGCTTATTGAGGACATGAGGAACGAGTACGATCGGGAGCTGATTTTGGAAGGTCTGATGCTTTGGAACGGCTATTCCCGTCAGACCCGCCCTTCTGTGAAGAAGACAGGCTCGTTCTGTGCGGCTATCGAGTATTTGCTGTCCGAGGAATACGGCTTCAATGTTTCGAAGGCTGAGCTGGCCGTTAAATATGAGGTAACGACAGCAACGATCTCCCGAAAGGTTAAGGAGATGTTCAATTACATCGAAGAATACGGCATGGGCGGCGAAACGGACGAGCTGATGATTCTGAACAGCCCAGGCACGTCAAAGGACAAAGCGCAGGCTCTGCTGTATAAGGCGATGGAAGCCAGTTCTTCCAAACGCAAAATACAGCTGGCGAAAACGGCGCTGGAGATGTATTCTGACAGCTCTGATGCGTATCTTATCCTGGCTGAGGAATCGGACAATGAGACGGATGCACGGGCTTACCTCAAGGCCGGAATCGCTGCTGGCGAACGCGAACTGGGCGAACTGTTTTTTGAAAAGAACAAAGGGGACTTCTGGGGGCTTCATGAGACTCGTCCATATATCCGGATATGCAAAAGCTACGCCGAATCCTGCTGGTTTGGCGGAGATGCCGAAGAAGCAGCACGAATCCTGGAGCATATTTTGGAGCTTAATACGGAAGACAATACGGGAGCGCGTTACCTGCTCGCTGCTGTGTATTTGTACAGCAACCAATTGAAGCAGGCAGAGCAAACGATGGATAAATATGGGAAAATTGACGCCACAGCCGCCTTTGCCTATGACCAGATCATTCTGGAATATAAGAAGAACGGAATTACCTCACGGCTCAAAATGCTGTACCGTGTTGCCCGGGGTGTGAACAAACATGTGCCTGATTACCTGCTGGGTTTGAAGCGGCTGCCGCATAACCTCCCTGATTTTGTCGGAATGGGCGATTCCGACGAAGCGATTGAATATGTCATTATGCACTCCCGTCTATGGGCGAGTGTACCGGATCTGCTAAAGTGGATGCTGAAAACAATAGAGGTATAAGAAGGCAATAGAAGTTCGAATTCATTGGTTGAATCGAGCTTCTATTATCTTTGATTTCTGTGGACTCGACATCCCGTACGGCGTGTGAGAATTTTTTTTAGTGCTATCTTTTTGTGCTAGCCCTTGACTTTAGCACTGCGGTTCATTACAATCAGAAAATAAATTAACTTTAAACGTTGTATAATAACATGTAACCATATAACTTGATGATTTGATGACGGGACCAAGTACTCCGTGCCCACATGAACAGAGAGGAATCCCTTGGCTGTAAGGATTCTCTTGATGAGCGGACGAATGACTTCCCCGAGAACAGACAGCGAACACATTAGATTTATATCTGATGGTCATTAGCTGGCCTGCGCAGGGCGTGCGTTATACGTAGAGCGGAATGATCTGTTTGATCGGATTGCTAAGGCAATCTTAGATCCTTACATGATCACCTGAACGGCGAAAGTGTCAGGGATTCCGGAATGTGGGTGGTACCACGGGTGAATGTGTAAACACAATCCCTCGTCCCTTTGTTTGCTGTGTATACAGCGACAGGGCGAGGGATTTTTTTGTTATATAAGTTGATCCTAACATTTATACCATAACGGAGATTGCAGAACCAATCTGTAGAAGCGAAGCGTTCGGCTAAAAGCTTTCTGCAAGAAAGCTGCTTCGGAACCATATGCTATCCCCGGATTTCCCCATTGAAAATTGAATTAAAAAATCTGGGGATAACAGCGATCGGAAGATGGTACTGCAATCGGAGTGGGCAGGTGTAACAGTCCTGGAACAACTTATTATACAGAGAAAAATAGATGCTGGAGGGATGAAAGATGGCTTTTCAAAAACCGACTGGAACGCAGGACTTGCTGCCTGGTGTTGTGGAAAAGTGGCAGTTCGTAGAGGAAAAAGCGCGTGATCTGTGTCGTCGCTTTAATTACCGCGAGATTCGCACACCGATCTTCGAACAGACTTCTTTATTTGTACGTGGCGTTGGAGAAACAACCGATATTGTTGAGAAAGAAATGTATACTTTTGATGACAAAGGCAATCGAAGTATGACACTTCGTCCGGAGGGAACAGCGGGTGTTGTCCGCGCTTATGTGGAAAATAAAATCTATGGCGAACCGGATGTGAGCAAGCTCTATTACATCGGTCCGATGTTCCGGTACGAACGTCCGCAAGCAGGTCGCCAGCGTCAGTTCCACCAGTTCGGTGTAGAAGCCATCGGTGCCCTTGATCCAGCCATCGATGCTGAAGTCATTGCGCTTGGGTATCAACTGTGTGTAGAACTGGGGTTGAAAGATGTCAAAGTGGAGATCAACTCCGTTGGAAACTCGACCAGCCGTGCAGAATACCGCGAGACGTTACTTGGGTTCCTCAGACCGATGAAAGACAGCCTGTGCAAGGACTGCCAATCCCGGATGGAACGTAATCCGCTGCGTGTGCTCGACTGCAAAGTTGATCAGGACAAATTCGTAGGGGCACCGTCCATACTGGATAGTCTGGATGAAGAGTCATTGAACCACTTTGCCAAGCTGAAAGAGTATCTGGATGATTTCGGCGTGGATTACGCGGTGAACAATCGTCTGGTACGCGGATTGGATTACTACACATTGACTGCTTTTGAACTGAAAGCCCAAGGTATTGGCGCGATTGATACAGTCGGGGGTGGCGGCAGATACAACGGCCTCGTTGGAGATATCGGTGGGCCGGATCAGCCTGGTATTGGTTTCGGTATCGGTCTGGAGCGTATTCAACTGATTCTGGAGCACCAAAATATTGAGGTTACTACACTGGCTCCATTGGATGTGTACTTTGTTGCTTTGGGAGATGCTGCTGATCGTGAAGTGAACCGACTGTTGTTCAAAATCCGTCAATCCGGCCTGTCCGGTGAACGCGACTATCTCGGTCGCAAGATGAAAGCCCAGATGAAATCAGCCGACCGTTTCAAAGCCCGTTACACTGCCATTCTGGGTGATGATGAGCTGGAGCGCGGGGAAATTGCCCTGAAGTCCATGGATACAGGTGAACAACAAACGGTGAAGCTGGATGATCTGGTAGCAGCTATACGCGGAAGTAAATAAGCACGAGTTTGAAAATGCCAAATAGCAACAATTGATCCGGCAAAATTACCGAGGTTAGCCAAATGTTTCCGATTAATCGGGGGTTGACGAGTCTGAGGTAACCTGCCTTTTCGAATAAAATCGTCTTCACGCAACCGCACTGTTGAATAGCGGGCTCTGCCCGCCCATACAGAACGGAAATTCACATATGAGGAGCTTGGTTATGAAAAGAAGTCATCATTGCGGCGCATTAACACCCGCACACATCGGTGAAACCGTAACATTGAACGGCTGGGTACAGACCCGCCGTGACCTGGGGGGCGTACTGTTTATCGATCTGCGTGACCGCAGCGGAATTGTACAAGTTGTTTTCAACCCCGCTTACTCTGGCGAAGCATTGCAAATCGCTGACAGAGTGCGGAGCGAGTATGTTATCGCGGTAACGGGTAAAGTCGTTAAACGTGACGAAGAGACTGTAAACAAAAACCTGCCTACAGGCGAAATTGAAGTCCAAATTACCGAGATTGAAGTGCTGAACGCGGCAAAAACACCTCCATTCTTCATCGAAGATGGTGTGGAAGTGGACGAGTCCCTTCGTTTGAAATATCGTTACCTGGACCTGCGTCGTCCGGAAATGTTTGAAACATTGAAATTGCGTTCCAAAGCATCCAAAGTGTTCCGTGATTATCTGGATGGCGAAGAATTCGTTGAAGTCGAAACACCAATCCTGACCAAGAGCTCCCCGGAAGGTGCGCGTGACTATCTCGTACCAAGCCGTGTGCACGAAGGTGAATTCTTCGCCCTGCCGCAATCCCCACAAATTTACAAACAATTGCTGATGGTCGGCGGACTTGAGCGTTACTATCAGATCGCTCGTTGTTTCCGTGATGAAGATTTGCGTGCAGACCGTCAACCGGAATTCACCCAAGTCGACATCGAGACTTCCTTCCTGCAACAGGATGACCTGCTGCCAATGATGGAAGAGCTGATGGCCAAATTGCTGCGTGAGACAAAAGGAATTGAGCTGGAACTGCCTTTCCAACGGATTACGTATGCAGATGCCATGGGTAAATATGGTTCGGACAAACCGGATCTGCGTTTCGGCATGGAACTGGTAGAAATGAACGATATCGTAGCGAACAGTGGTGTGAAAGTATTTGCTTCTGTCATTGAAAAAGGTGGCGAAGTAAAAGTGCTGAACGCCAAAGGCTGTGGCACATGGAGTCGTAAAGAGATCGATGACCTCGGACCATTCGCAGCGCGTTACGGTGCAAAAGGACTGGCATGGATTCAAGTGAAAGATGGCGAGTTCAAAGGGCCAATCGTGAAGTTCTTTACGCCGGAAGAGATTGAAGCAGTCAAAGAACATACGGGTGCTGAAGAAGGCGACTTGCTGCTCTTCTCTGCTGACACCAAAAAAGTGGTTGCTGATGTACTTGGCGCACTTCGTCTGAAAATCGGCCGTCAACTGGGACTGATCGATGACAGCAAATTCAAATTTGCATGGGTTGTGGACTTCCCATTGCTCGGGTACGATGAAGATGCAAAACGTTATGTCGCAGAGCACCATCCGTTTACACGTCCAAAAGACGAAGATGTACATCTGTTTGACACCGATCCGGGTGCAATTCGTGCACAAGCCTATGACCTTGTTCTGAATGGTTATGAAGTGGGCGGCGGTTCGATGCGTATCTACAAACGTGACGTTCAGGAAAAAATGTTTGCTGCCCTGGGACTTTCCCCAGAAGTAGCTAATGAAAAATTCGGATACCTGCTTGAAGCATTCGAATACGGAACGCCACCACACGGCGGAATTGCCTTTGGTCTTGACCGTCTGGTGATGCTGCTGGCAGGCCGCACAAATCTGCGTGAAACGATTGCCTTCCCGAAAACGGCAAGTGCAACGGATCTGCTCATGAATGCACCTTCTGAAGTGGATAACTCCCAATTGGAACAACTTCACATCCGCGTAACCCGTAAACCGGTGGCGGAAAAGAAATAAAGGAGGCATCGATTCTCAATGCTCCATCAATTTTCCAGAACAGAACTGGCTATCGGACCTGAAGGTCTGAACGCCTTGAAAAATAGTACAGTCGCAGTGCTTGGCATCGGCGGCGTGGGCGGTATTGCAGTGGAAGCTCTCGCCCGCAGCGGTGTTGGACGTATTATTCTGATTGATAAAGACGTAGTGGACATCACCAACATCAATCGTCAGATTCATGCTTTGACCACGACCGTGGGTCAGAAAAAAGCAGATCTGATGGTGGAACGGGTGAAGCTCATCAATCCGGAGTGCGACGCGATTGCACTGAATATGTTTTACACGGAAGAAACGTATGAGGAATTATTCAAGTATGAGCTGGATTATGTGCTGGATGCTTCCGACACGATTATTTACAAAATTCACCTCATCAAGGAATGCCTCAAACGTAAGATTCCGGTGATCTCCAGCATGGGTGCGGCAAATAAAATGGATCCGACGAAATTCCAAGTTGCAGACATTTCGAAAACGACCATGGACCCGATTGCCCGTGTTGTCCGCACAAAACTGCGGAAAGAAGGCATCAAAAAAGGTGTGAAAGTGGTCTTCTCCACCGAAGAACCATTGAAACCTCGCGCAGACGTAACGCAGAAAATCGTTCCTGAGAATGCACCGGAAATTCGCAAGGCCAAACAGCCACCAGCGAGTAACGCCTTTGTTCCTCCAGTAGCCGGGCTGATTATGGTCAGTGTAGCTGTCAAAGACCTGCTTGCAAAAGCGGAGAAGTCAGAGGCGTAAGGTGAATGCTGCTAGTTAGCAGATTAGCTTCGTTCAATGTTCGCCCATCCAGCGCGGGTGCCATGTGCACCTGCGCTTTTTGGTGTTTTTCTACGGCATGTACTTCCCCGCAAAAACGGTGTATGATATGGTGTGGTGCGCGAAATGATGATACATACAGGATCGTAAGCAGAGAGGGGAACAGAACGAATGAAACACGGATGGATGTCCAGACAGCTGGGCATGACACCAGAAGATCAGTGGAAGAAGGAGATTGTGGCGGGGGCCATTTCCTATTTTGCTGTCGTATATATTGTGATGGTCAATGCAACCATTCTTTCCGATGCAGGAATGCCGCTGCAGGCAGCGATGGTGGGCACACTGCTCACGTCCATTGCCGGATGTCTGCTGATGGCATTTGGCGGTAAATCACCTATTGTGGTGGTACCTGGCATGGGGATCAATGCGTTTTTCACATATACACTTGTGCACTCGATGAAGCTGACATGGCAGGAAGCGCTTGCTGTGGTGGCTGTTACGGGATTGCTGTTCGCTATTGTTGCCTTTACATCGTTATATAAAATAATTAGCGAGGCAATTCCTAAAAATCTGCAGCACGGCATTACCGTAGGGATTGGATTATTTCTAACCTTTATCGGACTGCAAAAGAGTGGCATTGTCATCGCCCACCAGACAACCTTTGTTGCGATTGGGCATTTCAATGATCCGAATGTGATCACAGCCTGTGTAACCCTTGTACTTGCAGTTATTTTATTCATACGCAATGTGCAGGGCGGGCTGCTCATCAGTATTTTGATCGGGACAGGGCTTGCCTACCTGCTTGGAGCAGTACATCCCGGTGAACCGGTATCCGCGCTGGATGCACTGCGTCAATACGGTGGCTTGTTCGGTCAATTGTCTCTGATGAAGCTGGCAGATATTGCGTTCTGGATTGCTGTATTTCTGCTGTTATTGATTGTCGTGTTTGAAAATATCGGACTTGTTACCGCCCAGACCAACATGATTAATCGTCCGGCACGTTTCAAAGGCAGCCTGCGTGCGTTATCGATCAGCACGGTGCTGGCAGGCATCTTCGGCAGCAGTCCGCCAGTGGCGGCAGCCGAGACAACAGCGGGCATTGCTGCAGGCGGCCGTACAGGGTTAACTCCGCTTGTGACAGCTGTGCTGTTCGGAGCAACCTTTTTCTTCATTCCGCTGCTCGGTTATATTCCCGACAGTGCGATTGCACCTATTTTGATCATCATCGGCGGTTTGATGGTACAGGGTGTGAAGGATATGGATTTCAGTGATTTTACAGAAGCGTTTCCAGCGTTTCTGATTATGGTGATGATTCCTTTTACATACAGCATTGTGGATGGCATGGCTTTTGGATTTATTGCCTATCCGCTGGCAAAGCTTGCTGCGGGGAAAGGGAAAGAAGTGCCTGTCGTGATGTACGGCATTTCGATCCTGTTTCTGGCGAACTTTGTGCTGCATGGTGTTCTGTAAAACGAAGGTGAACTGATCAAGAGCAGGAGGAACGGATAATGGAAGAGCAGGAGGCACGGGGAATGGAAGAACAGCAGCAGTTGGAGTCTGATTCAAACGAGCCCAAAGTAGGGAAGAAAGGATTCAAGGATTTCGTCAAGCTCATCGCTTCTACGAATCCACCGAAATTGGTTCTGATTGTGGCTCTCATCCTGACATTGATTCAAACGACAGCAGGATTAATCGTTCCCTTGATGACCAAAGGTCTCATTGATGGGCTGACCACATCAGCGCTGAATAAAACGGTTATTTTTCTGTTACTCGGAGCTTTTGTCATTCAAGCCATTGCCTCCGGTATCAGCATCTATATGTTGAATTATGCGGGTCAGCGCGTTGTAGCTACGCTTCGTACCAAGCTGTGGAACAAAGTGTTATCGCTGCGTATGCCTTATTTTGACCGCAACCGTATCGGGGACACGATGAGCCGGATTACGAATGATACAAGTCAAATCATGACCCTGATTGCGGATTATCTGGTTTCATTTGTTTCCAACATCGTTGCTGTGATCGGAGGTGTGGCGCTTCTATTTTATCTGGATTGGGTGATGTCGCTCATCATTCTGAGTCTGGTGCCGTTGACCATGCTGATTCTCATGCCCGTGGGCCGGAAAATGTACAAAATCTCCAAAAAACAGCAGGATGAGATGGCCGGGCTTACTTCCGTGTTAAGTCAGGTCATTAGTGAAATACGACTGGTCAAAGCGTATGGAACCGAGAAGCAGGAAGCAGAGGCGGGTGATTCCCGAATTCGCAAAATGTTTGCGTTTGGGTTACAGGAAGCACGTATTCTGGCGCTGATTGGTCCCTTGTTTACTTTTGTCATGACGGCTGTGTTGGTTGTCATTCTTGGTGTTGGGGGGATGCGTGTAGCTTCCGGCCTGCTGTCGCCAGGGGAATTAGTTGCATTCATTCTGCTGCTTTTCCAGGTCATTATGCCGATGGGACAGTTCACAACCTTATATTCACGTTTGCAAAAAGTAGTCGGTGCCACTGAGCGTATTCAAGCTATACTTGCGGATGACGTAGAACCGGATCACAGTACCAAGCAGGCTCCTCGCGGGAATGATACAATCACATTTCACAATGTACATTTCTCCTACGTTACCGGGGAAGCGGTGCTGCACGGTATAAACTTGACCGTTCCGACCCGTAAGGTGACAGCGATTGTTGGTCCGAGCGGCAGTGGCAAATCCACGCTTTTCTCGCTGGTGGAGCAGTTCTATCTGCCAGATTCGGGCTACATCTCCTATGGCGGAGAAGCGATCAGCGAGTATTCCCTCGCTTCCTGGCGTAACAAGATCGGGTATGTATCGCAGGAAAGTCCGCTGATGGCGGGCACGATCAAAGACAACATTACCTACGGTTTAGATCGTGAGGTGACGATGGAAGAGATCAGAAGAGCGGCAGAAATGGCATATTCGGCGGACTTTATTGACAAGCTGCCGCAAGGCTATGATACGGAAGTGGGCGAACGTGGCATCAAGTTATCTGGCGGGCAGCGTCAGCGAATTGCTATTGCCCGTGCGCTACTGCGCAGCCCGGACATTCTGATGCTGGATGAAGCCACCTCCAGCCTGGATAGCACCTCGGAATACGAAGTGCAGCAGGCATTGTCCAATCTGATGGAGGGCAGAACGACCATTGTTATTGCGCATCGATTATCTACGGTGGTGGACTCCGATCAGATTGTCGTGCTGGAGCACGGACATGTTACCGGGACAGGAACTCACACAGAGTTGATCAGCACTCATCCGGTCTATCGTGAACTGGCACAGAAGCAGTTTGTGGCACAGGATGGGCAGAATAAGCATACGGAGCTATAAACGAGCAAATTGGCTTCCAGTAAACTGTAAAATCAAAAAGAATAGAGACAAAGCGCTCTCCTTGTGGTAAAAAGTGGTCACTACAACTCATTTTACACAAGGAGAAATCACTATGTCTCATACCACCATCGTATCCGATCATGCTTCCCTGCGCAACTATTTGTTGCAGCACCGCCTGCCATGTATTTTTCAAAGCCGGTCTTGGCCATATCGAGACCATATATGGCAGCCTTACGGCGAAAGGATTTCGTCGTAAGGTGGTGGACCTGGCGGAATACAGTGATCGCCACCGGACCACGCTTGGCCATTTTATGGCAGAGGGCAAGTGGGATGAATCCGTGCTGCAAAACAAAGTCAAGACGGATCCCTCCGCCATGTGGTCGAGATCGCTACAAGCACGCAAGAGCCATTGTTTGTCATCCACGATGATACGCGATCTCCAAGAAGACAAAGCCTTCGTCACAGGCCCAGTCTCCGATCGAGCAAGCAGGTTTTCATCATTCGCAATTTGGAAGGCAAAGTTGTTAGGGGGCATCAAGTGCAAGCCGCGGTTGTTCAAAGCGGGGGCAGTACCTTGATCCATGCGATTGATCCGTACGATAAAATGAAAACACATCCCGACGGCACGATCTACACGAAAATGGATCGTGTATCCGACCTCGCCTCGCCGCGTCCTCTTCCCCCGTACAGCGGCTATGTGCTCGTGAATTCCTGGTTTAAATATACCCGCGTCATCGACAATTACGCCGCCGCAGATGTTGCCTGGCACATCCGAAAAGAAGACGTTCGCCTCCGTGACCGTGATAGCAATTGTGACCATTTGGCCAAGTACTGTGGGCTATGACATCGAACGAGCTGTTCTAGACAGCCGCTCTGCTTCTCCGTTACAACAATATCTATTTTTTTAGGTCCTCTTAAGATCCGTTTCAACTCTATGAACATTATTATTGTTCTTAGAGTATACTATATTTTATAGTGGATTTAACCATTTGTATATTTCGAAATTATGCACTAGGTTTTCGAGTGAGAGGTCATGGATGATTATTCTATATCTTCTATTTTTACTAAATACCCTCTTCCTCGATGGTTTATTAAAATTTGTGGATCATGTGGATTTTTTTCGATTTTTGACCTGATATTTTGGATATGTACATACAATGTTGCTAGTCCTGGAAGATCCAGTTGATCTAGGAGCTCATGAGAACTAAATATCTTTCCTCGATTCCTGACTAATAGAAATAGCAACTTGAATTCTGTAGATGATAATGGAGTGCATCTACTATCTTTTCCTATACAATGTCCGGTAATATTAAAGAAAACCTCTTTAGTAAGCTGGATATATTCTAGCACATCGACAGGCCTTTGTTTTTCTTCTTTTTCATTATGAATATAGCGACAAAAATCTGTAATAGGTTTTGCTAAATGTATTGTCGCTTTCTGTTGCTGTATATCATGATATATCTTTGAGCTGTCTGCACTGAAAATAAGGATAGGGAGTGGCGATAAATCCAATAGTTGTTTCCAGAAACTAAGATCATCATTCGAGCAAATTTGTAAATCTAAAATAACCGCTAGGTATTTTTTATGCTGTTCTAAAATGATTTTTTTTAACTTACTTTGGTCGTTAATTTGGGTTAAGCTAATTTCGGACAATTTAAAAATGCTTTTTAAAATAGGTTCCTCATTGGAAAGTTTATTTGAAAACATAAGAACCTCCATTTTCTGCGCCCCTTTCTTTCAATATTATAATAAATTTTTGTTGTAAAAGGAATGAAATAGAATAATTCATCTTTGGCTACTCGCTATACTTCGTGGGACAAGTTAATATAGGTCGTGGTTGATAGAGTAACTTGACATCGAGCCTCTGCGGGCATGCAAAAGGGAGAAACCACAAGGGTTTCTCATGACGGGTTTAGCCTATCATGCCTGCTCCTTCATGTAAATTCAGTCTATAAAAATTAGGTCAACCCACTTCGAACAGCGACGAGCCGAGCCATATTTTGTGCACTTCAGTTCAGGTTCTTGCTATTGTTCGTGGATTCGCACTTCATCCATGGCTTAGCCAACCGGCCTCATTACATGGAATTTATCAAACGTAATCTCTGTGTCAGGAAAGTACTTTTGGATGCCATTAGTAAAAGCAGGTGACATATCGAAGCAAACCTCTTCAATCTGCTTTACAGAAGCGCCTTAAAGCGTTTGAGCGTATCCATCCCTGCAAACAGGACTGTTTTATGATCCACGTCCACGAGCAGGGTAATGTATCGATATCCGCGCCTTAAAGACGTTTCATCAATGGCAATCCGTTTTACGTCTGAGAGATCAAGTTCTTTGATGGCTTTATCCACATAGTGATAGAAAATAAGCCACATACGAGCGTCATGCCCACGGAGTTCGTGGGCTGCTGCGTTAACAGGTATTTCAATCATCAACCGCATCGCCCAAGCGTCAAACAACAGCGTAAAGTGGGATAACGATCTGGCCCATTTCACAGATACTTGAGTTACTCTAGTCGCACATGTTGGATTTTACGCTCGGCAGCCTAGAATGCATGAACGTATTCCAGTCCCAGAAATCCAAGTGCCGCCAGTGTTTTTTCTCCGTGTCGTGAGCTTTACATGACGTTCCGCAAAGGTAGTTTCTCTTGCAAAATCATCAAACAAATGCCAGGATTGATCTTGATCGTCAAACTCAATATGAGTCAATCCCCAAGGATATTCCAATTACAAAGCTGTTCTAAACATGTCTGAAATCAGATTGTTATTACTGCTCATTGAAGTCTACATTTGTCATACCGCTGCTACTAATCTTCTTACTAAGCAGTATTTATGAGTCAGACATAGCCGCGAACTATTAGCGAGGAAGCGAAAGACTTTGATACTGCCGAAGTTGGTGGCATTTAGCAAGGGGAAGTCGATCTTGATTTTACAGATAGATGTGGAGCGCTTTAAACCGAACTAGTGGGTATATATGATTTTTTTGTATTTTTTTCTCATTTATAGATTTATATATATTATCTCATAACTCGTGTATAAGCGTCAAATTTAGCCCACTTTCGACTTCAACACAAGCGGAATTTGTCTATACCCGAAATTCTCATAGCATTATTCTGAAATCGGTGAAGAACCAGTGATACCAAGGAGTGATGGATTGTAAAATGAAGTGAAACACTCACTGGAAATAAATAAACAAAGGGCCCATGACCGGATTCGTGTAGAATGAAAGTTCTCACACCCCATTCACACAAGGAGAATCCACCATGAGCTACACACACTTAGCTTAATCGAGCGCAGCAAGGCTAAAAATCCTCTATCAGTAGGGGAAAAGTACCCGAGCGATGGCCAAGGAGCTTGGCAGACATCATGGCACCATTAGCCAGGAGAGCTATGCCCAGCGCCGTAAGGCTTCAGTTCCCTTAGGGAAGTGGAATCCAGAGCTGGCGAGTAGCATCGAGGAAAAGCTTCAGGCGACCTGGTCTTCGGAGCAGATCATCGAGCGATTGCGTCAGGAGGGTCAAGCGATGGTATGCTTAAAACGATCTATCGCTGGCTCTATGCAGGCTTGTTGGCAAAAGGGAAGCTCACCGTGCTCTGGCATAAAGGCAAGCGGCAGAAGCCAGTGGAAAAGCGGGGCAAGTTTGCCATGGGCAAGACGATTTCTCAGCGCCCCAAAGAGTTCGTTTTCGTTGTTTCAAGTCGTGGGGAAAAGCAAGGGTTGTGTGGCTACGTTTGTTGAGCATAAAACCCGTTTGTACACCGCGATTCGCATGCCTGACCGTACAGCTTTGTCGATGGAGATTGCCTTTGTGGGGTTGTGGCCTCACAGTACCCTGCCCATGCATTTCAAACCGCTAGCGCTGACCGTAGCAAGGAGTTTGCCTGTTACGCCAGCTTGGAAGAAAATCGTGGCGTACAGGTGTATTTCGTAGATCCGTATTGCTGCTGGAAACGCGGCTCCAATGAGAATGCCAATGGCCTCTTCGGGAGTCTTCCCAAGGGGACCGATTTCGCCCAAATCACGGATGGAGCCTTGGAGACTGCTCTACGCTTGATCAAGACGACGAAAATGCTTAGGCTGGAGACCGCTCACAATCCTTTTCAGAGGAACTGTCGCACTTGGCTTGACAATCCATCATTTGATAAATTCTCGATAGAACTTTTCACTGTCCAGATGTATTGTTTACTCCCGAATTCTCCCAAATTTCATTGTCCTGTTCGTTCCCTCCGAATTCGATTATTGATCGGTCTAGTATGTCCCATTTCCGTCGTTTCCAAAGGTTCTATTTATTAATTTTACACTCCCAAGGATATTTTATTCAACCATGTTTTCTTCAGCGATATACCATTCTGACTGTGCCAAAAACATTTCTCTATACAAAGATTCCTTGTTTAGTAGTTCATTGTGTGTACCAATTTCTTTTATTCGGCCTTTTTCTAAAACTATTATCTTATCTACCCATTTGCACATCCCTAATCTATGGGTGAGAATAATAGATGTTTTTCCTTTTGAAATTCCAAAAAAATGTTTATATATCTCATTTTCTGAGACAGGATCTATTGCAGAAGTAGGCTCATCTAAAAAAACAATATCAGCATCTCGAAAATATACTCTAGCTAGGGCTGTCTTTTGCCATTGTCCACCGGACATATCGATACCTTTATTAAACTCAGGGCCAAGGCTAGTGTTTGATCCATTTGGAAGTGAACTAATTGTGCTGCAAGAGTTGCTTGATTTTAACGCTTGGTTATAGAGATCCTCATTATCTCTATTTTTTAAATCACCTATTATTACATTTTCTTTAAAACTAAGTGGATACTTTCCATAGTTTTGAAATAGTACGGCAATCTTATTCCTTAACGTATCTTTATTATAATCACTTATTGATAGACCATCATAATAGATTGATCCTTCAAGAAATTCATCATATAAACCAAGCATACATTTAACGAGTGTTGTCTTTCCGGAACCGTTATGTCCGACTATTGCGACCCTCTCCCCCTTCTTTATAGAGAAGGTGACGTCTTCCAGTATCCTAGAACTCGAATTTATATATTTAAAAGATAGATTGCTTACCACAATCCCCTCTTTTAGTTCACTGAATTCTCTTCCTTGATCCTGCTCTTCCTCTGGCAAATTAAGAACTTCAAAATACAGCGGAAGAAAAGTAAATGTTTGATGTATATGGCTTAAAGAAGCTACGAGCTCATTAGCACGTCCCTGAATCTGTAATATAGCTTGTGTAAGTAAAATAAAAGTACCTACCGATAAGGCTGAACCAGAAGTATTAACTAGTATAATAAGCATAACTAATTGAAGTAAATTAATTGATATTTGAATTGAAGATGCAAGTACACTCCTTCTATTCATCAATTTCACATTCGGTGTTTCTACCTTCCAGAAAACAGCTTCCCATTTTTTTAAGAAAAATTTGTGAAGTTGGAACATTCTGCTTTCGGACATTAATTCCCGATTAAAAAACAACTGAGAATAGTATTCTTTTTTTCTCATATCTTCACTTGTAGTGTTGTAAATATTCATTTGTACTTTGTTAAATATATTCGAAATAAGAATATTTACGAGGCTAAATAAAACTAGCAAAATAAGGATGGAAAAATGAATGTTTCTCAGTATATAAATCATACCTAAAATGGATATAGTTGTTTGAAGTAAGGTAAGTATGCTCGATAATAATGACACGCCGATTTGGGGAATAATATGTTGAACAGTTACGATTCTATTATGCATTTCCGTGTCATCAAGCAAAGCAATTTTGATTTTGGATAGCTTCTCTTTTAAAGAAGTATTTAAGTGAAAATTGTATTTGAGGTTCAACTTATTCTCTATCATATTGTTAGCTAGCAAAAATAGCTGTGTTAAGCAATATAAACCACTTTGGATAAATAAAAGAAAAATAATTACATTAGCTCGTCCACCAGCGAGAGAATCTCCCACTTTTTCAGTGTAAACCAACATTAAACTTTGTAGTAACGGTATAAAAATGGACAAGAGAATTATCCATAATAAACCAACGGGGGAAACTGATCTATAAATTCTTATTATTTTTATAGCACATGCTAAATTTTCTTTGATTTTCATTAAATATATGCCTCGATCCTAGTGAGACTTGATGCGCCAAAAGAACTCAATTGCGTAATTGAGTTCTTTTAACGCATTCGCTAAATATGTCTGTTTTTATTAACAACCACACTTAGCTGGTGGAATCCAATAGGAGCAACTAGATGGACAGCTAGAACAGTCAGTCCAAGATTCGTAACCAAAGCAACTCAGCTTAAATGTACATCTACGCACACAGCACTCAGTAGGACAATTCATCTTTTTCACCTCCTTTCATGAAATGTGGATCTACGAAATCAGAGCGAAATTGCAAATGGTTGACTATGGACTGATAGTGACCTGAATAAGTTCCCATTACCTGTCCATTTGGTGTTACACGGATTAGGGTTGGAAAGGTATTAACCTTTAAATCATCTAATACTTTTTCTCCAACTATTAATTGAAATCCAGAAATTTTTTCGACTAGCATTAGGTGCTTCTCACGAATGTTTTCATGGACTATTTGAGGAGGATCAAACGATAAAAGGACAATATTTTGCTCAATTTGACTACAATCATAATGAGATAATCTAATGAGAGCCTCTTCACAAGGTTGACATCCAATTCCTGTAATCAATATAAGATTTTCTCTAGTGTCACTTAACTTATACGGATAAGTGGCTTCTGAATGCAAAAGGTCTGTAACTATTACACTAGGAAATTCGTCATTCATTTCCAAACCATAATCAAGTGGGAATAGCTTGTTATCCGGATTGCTGGGGACTTGGACTTTTAATTCACTCATTTCCTCCAGTATTTTCTTATTCATTTTCATTATCTGCAACTGATAATATCCAAAAATCACTATCATAGTGACTATTAAAATTGAAACTAACAGAATCAGATTTTCCATACTATCACCTCCTACTTTGTAAAATAGTTTTGGCTTCTCTAATAAAGAAATAGACAAACAATATAGAGACTGATGCTATTTCCATAAGAACTAATTGTTTAATTGAAGTTGAAGTTGGATAGGAGAAAAATAAGTATATTAACCCTAGGGATAACACAGAGTTTCTTATAGGTATTTCCTTGCTTATGACATGATTCCCTAAAAAACCTCCACAATTGCATTTTATTGTTGAGTTATTCTTAATTTTTTTTATAACCAATATGCTAAAAACATTTAACATCAAGATGATTGCAATCAATGATACCAATTTATACTCCGGAATAAACAACATAATAGGAAATGCTCCTTCAGATACAACAACCATTAACGACACAAGGTATAATATTCTTTTACTGTGGATAGGTGCAAATTGGCTGACAGTGTTTACAAATGGTTGAAAATTTTTAACCTTAGATATAAAAGCGCTTAAGAATATTGTTGCAATCATCAATTTAATAAAAAGAACTACATCCAATTTCGTCACCTCCCTCCATATAAACTCTTCCCGACCCGAAGTTATGTAGAATTTTTTTCGCTCACTAAATATAATTTGATATAAGCCTATCACTCAGTTAGTAAACTAACATCCAATTAAATTTAAGGTTAAGCTAAATTTTTATTTAGGGCGTGTCTGAAAACAACTAGCTATTGCTTCAAAAGCAACACCGGGGCATAATTTTACCGGACGAAATGACGAGGGGACCTGTAAAATTATGCTAAGACGCCACGAAATCAAGGATCAAGACTGGAAGCGGACTCAACAACTACTACTACCTGAAAATATAGCCGAAGTGTTCACTGTCGTGCATGGGAAACCAGTACCGCTGGGATCATCCAGAAGACACGTCTCATCCGGGATACGGTATACTTTTTGGCTTCCTGCGGACCGATTTCCAGCTAGAAGCCTTGGTAGACATTGTAGGCAATCATCTTGAGCATCGCATCGGCTGCATTGGGATAAAAACCATCATTCGTAATCGCATCCAAAGCAAATCCGTTTTTAGCTTCCTTGATGTAGTTTTCCATCCCGCAGCGGTGATTGTAGAAACGCCATAGGTCTTCACCCTCCCAGTGGAGGTTGGTTACGATCCATTCGTATTCCCAACCGTATTCCGGGAACAGCGCCATTTGTTCGTCATCCACCACTTCTTTCGTACGCACAGCTACGATGCGGCGAGGGATACTCCATCCGTTCGCTTGGTACATAAATTCGGTGTATTCGATGATGTGGGTGCCTTCATGAAACCTGCACCATGGCCGGCTTAAAGCCTTCTAAACAGCGGGTTGCTTCGTTTCATTTTGATCGTCATAGCCGATCATCCGCTCTTCACAGGCGGCGTACATGGCTTCTCCGCCAAAGCCTTTGTCGCCGCGGCAATACAAGGTTTCGATGGATGCTGGCAACCGTTTCAGCATATCTTCGATGATCTAATACCGTTCGATCTCATCCACCATTAAGTCGGCGGTCACCTCTTTGTTTGGGTAAACGAAAGCGCGACCTCGTCAGTGGTCACATCAAGGATGCCGAACGGTGTGACGAAGGTCTTGGAAAAATCGTGATCCGCCACTTTTACTGCGACTCAATCCACCTCTAGAAAAATCGCCGATTTTCACACGGTCTTTGGTATCGATTGAGAGGCGAACCACGTTGCTCTGACCTTTCGTCTCTTCATGGACTTCCTTCAGTTTGCTGAAGATCGCGTTCGTTTGCTCGATTTTTTTAACGGTTTGGCTTTCTTTACTTCTTCAGCGTGTAGCCGAACCCGTTGACTTTGGTGTGGATCGTTTGAAAGGTGGGCAACTCCTCATCCGTGTAGCCCTTTTCCCAAATCAACTGCTTTCGAATTTCCCTTACCGTCAGCCTCATATACAGCTTTTCGGTTTTAAAGCTTGGATTGGTCTGGCACTGGCCGTCTGCAATGGCCTGAATGTCCTTCAGCAAGCCCGGCAACTTCTCCCCAGCCCAAAGTCGTCCCCGCTCGTGGAATTGGTCGGTGATCTCAACGCCAGTTTCCACCTCTCGCATCCCTTTGGCGATTGTATTTTGACTGACCTGGAAGGTCCGTGCGACGAGCATTGATTCGCCTCGGCCAACCTCTTTCGTTAGTTTGGTCAATGCCATCCACTTGTGAGATCCTTTCAGTGATGACACGGCACCTTTCAGAAATTCTTTGCAATTATGAAACCATTGCGTTACCATTTGAATACATCATTTGCTATGTTTTGGTTCTTTTGGGAATCCAATCAAAACATATCACGAAGGATTTTTCAGCTTCTTCAGTCCTCTGCCATCCCTTTACGATGTTACCACCATTTTGCTCTGTTATTTTATTGGGTGTGCCTTATACACTTATACATTATCAAAAAAAATGTAGCTTTCAGTTGCTCTATATGATATGGTGGGTATCCTTTTGTGTCGTCAGCGATTGACTATGCAGAAAAACATATTCTTAGGAGGTAACTGAAACATGTCAGACAGCTTTCAAAGTGCCTATCAAGAAGAAGAGTACAGGTTAGAGCGAACGATGAAGGAAGTGGACAGTCAGCTGGAACGGCTGCAGAATATCCCGGTATACACCGGCCACGACTTCACAGAGCAAGTGCTGGAGGCCGGACGTGAAGAGCGCCGCACCGCCTTGTCCAAGAGCGCGCAGCAACCCTATTTCGGACGCTTGGATTTCGAAGAACAGGGCAGTGGTGCACGGAAACCGCTGTATATTGGCAAAATCGGCGTAGACCGCGAAGAGGTGGGAGAGCATCCGCTCGTCATCGATTGGCGTGCTCCTGTCGCAAGCCTGTTTTACTCATTTACCGGAGGGGAAGCCTCCGCAATGTATGAAGCCCCAGAGGGACTTATTGAGGGCCTGGTTTATCTGAAACGAAACGTTGTCATTCGGCAGCGTATATTGGAACGTGTGGCGGATACGTACAATCGGGACAGTGACCAGCCAGCCGTATCAGATGAATTCCTTGTGTATCGATTGGGTGAGAACAAGGACAACAAGCTTCGTGATATCGTATCCACCATTCAGGCGGAGCAGGATCAGATCATTCGTGCGGCGAGAAACACCGCATTGATCATTCAGGGTGTGGCCGGTTCGGGTAAAACAACCGTCGCACTGCATCGGCTTGCCTTTTTGCTATATCAATACAAGGAACAGGTATCAGCGGAGAAAATGGTTATTTTCGCACCCAACCACATGTTTCTGGATTACATATCCGATGTACTCCCAGAGCTCGGTGTAGGAGATATTCAGCAGCGTACATTCCCGGATTGGGCGATGAACTTACTGGGGTTAGACCTGCCTTTGGCAGACACGTCGGAGACTTTGAACACTTGGTTTGAAACGCCGGATGCACGTCCTGAACTCAATGATGATGTGCCTGGGCGTTATAAAGGCTCGATCCGCTTCATGGAACTGATTCGGGAGTGGCTGTCCGGGATGGAAGAGGAATCGGTACCCGATATGGACTTCAGTCCATGGGATGGTGCAGTGCTCAGCAAAGCCGAGATTGAGAACTGGTTCGGGGATGAGTACAAACATTATCCGCTGGCGAAACGCAAAGAGCGGGTCATGGCGCGTATTCACCGCTGGATTGAGATGGAACTTAAGAAACCGATGCCAGAAGCTGTGCGCAAAGAACGCAAGAAAAAAGCGTCTACTCGTGAGAAAGCTTATGCCAAAAAATGGCCTCAATACGAGCCGCTTACGTTATATAAACAGCTGTTCAAAGCTGCAAAGGGCGGCTCTGTGCCAGCCTCGCTCAGCGGGCTTATTCCCAAATTTGTGATGAAGCAAACGGCTGCAGATCTGAAGCAGGATATCATCCGTGAAGAGGATTTGCCTGCATTGGTGTACATTCATACATTGGTCCATGATATTGAGGGTTCGGAGCGGTTTGATCATGTCGTCATTGATGAAGCGCAGGACTTTTCTCCTTTTCATGTGGCGCTATTGGATCAGTTTGTCAAAGGGCATTCTTTCACCATACTGGGGGATCTGTCCCAAGGCATTCATGAGTACCGTGGTGTTCACGCGTGGGAAGAGATGAGTTCGCTGTTTCCCGAGGAACAGAATGCATACTTTGCATTGACTCGGAGTTATCGCTCGACAATGGAAATTATCGATTATGCCAATACGATTCTGGAGCGGGGCGTCAAAAGCGGTATTACGGCAATTCCTGTATTCCGGAGTGGTGATCCTGTACGGACATTGTCCTATGGGGTAGAAGGGCGCACAGCAAGCCTCGGACAGGCTCTGAAGCTCTTGACGGTCAAAGACTATCGCACAGTCTCTATTCTGACCCGTACCCTGCGTGAGGCAAAGGAGCTTCACCATGAACTCCAGGCCGCAGGCTGGGATCTGAACTTGATTGACGGCGGCAAAAAACAGTACACAGGCGGTCATTCCGTTTTACCTGTCTATTTGTCGAAAGGGTTGGAGTTTGATGCAGTTATCGTAGCGGATAGCGATGAGAAACACTATTTGCCCAATGCGGGTGATGCGAAGCTGTTGTACGTTGGCTGTACACGGGCATTGCACGAACTGTGGTTATTCCACGACGGCCCATTGCCAGACTATGCTGCTGCAACCCACAATCCGGAAGGCGAGTCTGTTGCCATTCAGGGTTGGCCTGACAGCGAGGCAGAGTGAAACCTTGTTGTTGAACATAGCATTAATATAGAAAGAGCATGGCGCTGTTAAAGCACCATGCTCTTTTTTGTACTTTTCAGATGAGTATTATTATCGAGTGGCTCACCTAAAGTTTCGCTGTTATTCTTCTGCTAGTTAACTTGCAGGTGTACGTTGGGTCAAACCCGGTTTATCCAAAGCTGAGTTATGACTGACGGGACGTCGGTTAACCAGGAAAATCCCCAGACAGATCATTACCCCGCCTGCACCCACAATCCAGCCGACATGCTCTTCCAACAAGACGAAGCTCGACAGCAGTCCAAACAGCGGCGCCAGAAAAAGAAAGGAACTGGTTTGGGCAGGATCTGTGTTCTGCAGCAAATAAAACCAGAGGGTAAACTGAATGATGGAACAGAAAATCGTCAGCCATACCAGGACAACGATGGACGTTGTATTTACGATAAAATGAGGCTGCTCTGTAAAGACACTCAGTAGAAGCAGAACTGCGCCTCCAGCGAGCATTTGGTAAGCGGTAAGCACAAATGTATCATGAGCAGCTCCCCAGCGCTTAATGAGCAACGTGGATACAGCAAAGGAGACAGCGCCGCCAAACCCAATCCATGTCCCAGGACTCAAGCTCAGATGGAATCCAAAGGTCAACGCCACTCCGACAAATCCGAGAATCACACCGGTCCACTGGCTAAAACGATAGGATACACCATATAGAGCAGCACTCAGGATGATGACAAGCAACGGATTCGTAAAGGTGATTATGGCGGACTCTCCCGAACTGATCCAGTTCATACTGTAGTAGGCACAGCCCATCACTCCCGCCGACTGGAACAGACCGATTACAGCGATTTGCATCCACTGTTTCCAACCCACAGGCATAGGATGTTTTCTGATGATCCACGCAAGTAATGCTCCTGCCAATATATAGCGAAGCCCCATTAACAAAAAGGGAGGAGCATACATCATGCCGATTTTGCCTACGGGAAACGAGGTTCCCATGATGAGAGTTGTAACAAGGATCAGCAACGTATATTTTAAAGGTTTCATCAGGATTCCTCCCTTTCGCTTCCTATGCTCATAACGTCTGACCGCTATCTACTGTAATCAGTTGCCCGGTCATGGATGGCTGCTCCAACGCGGCGCATATCATATGTGCAATATCTTCGCTTGCCGCTATTCGCTGTAATAATAACTCACCGCCCAGACGATGCATCTGTTCTTCCTTTCCTGCCCACCAACGGGTCGCGACTGCACCCGGAATGATGGCGTTAACTCGAATATCGGGGGATAGCGCATGTGCCAAAGACTTCGTTAAACCGTGTACTGCTGCTTTGGAAACGGCGTAAGGAAGGGAGGACCCAGATCCTGTGCTGCCAGCTATGCTGCCGAGGTTAAGGATTGCGCCTTGACCTGCCTGCTGCATTCCTTTCGCTACAGCTCGTGCGCAGTAAAACATGCCTTTAACATTGACGTCATATAGTTCATTCCATATGTCATCCGTTACGGATTCCAGATCCTTCATTGGGATATGATGCGTAATGCTGGCGTTATTTACGAGCGCGGTCACAGGGCCAAATTTTTCAGTGATAGCGGCGGCCATTTGGTGAACCTCGACATCGGAACCCACATTAGCCTGAACTGCAAAAGCTTGACCTCCCGCATTCAGAATATGTTCTACAGTCTCTTCGGCCTCATCCTGGGAACGGGAGTAATTGACGGCAACGGCTGCTCCACGACTAGCGAGCAGTATACTGGTAGCTTGGCCTATACCCGTACCGCCTCCGGTTACCAAAGCTACAGTGTTCGTCCAGTTGATCATTATTAACACTCCTTAAGTGAACTCATCCAGTAGTAAGTTGCTGTGTTCTGATTACCCCGATTGTAGCTCGAAGCAGCTATACTGTATAATGATTGTTAATGGAGTAGATATCATTTTAAATGATGTCAGAATGGATATCGTTTTATTTGGGAGGTTACTATGGAAAGTGGGGATTTAAGGATATTTCAATGTGTCGCACAAGAGGGGAATCTGACCCGAGCTGCGGAGCGCCTCGGTTACGTGCAGTCCAATGTGACAGCAAGGATACGACATCTGGAATCCGAAGTAGGGACACTGCTGTTTATTCGTCATAATCGGGGGATGACGTTATCTCCAGCAGGTGAGATGCTGCTGACGTATGCGGATAAAATTGTAGGCCTGCTCGATGAGGCGGGTAAAGCGTTGAGCTCTACAATTGAACCTTCTGGACCACTACGCATAGGCTCCACGCAGACTGCCGCAGCGGTACGTTTACCTGAGCTTTTTGCGAAATATTATAAACAGCATCCGGCTGTCTCCTTATCTTTGACTACAGGTAACTCTCAAGTGCTTATGGATCAGGTTATTGGGTATGAATTGGAAGGAGCGTTTATCGGTTGTTCATGTGATCACCCTGATATTGCTTCTACTCCCGTATTCGATGAAGAACTATTCGTTGTCTCCTCCGGTATGGGACCAGAAGATGAAGAACTCACCAGTAAACCGATTCTGGTCTACAGCATGGGATGTTCGTATCGTCAGATTTTGGAGGAATGGTTATCGGCTAGCGGTGTAACCCGTCCGGTCATTATGGAATTTGGAACCCTTGAAGCGATTATTAGCGGGGTTACATCCGGCATGGGAATTTCACTGTTACCCGAAATCGTCATTCGGCATCAGATCAAAAATGGATCACTGCGCAAGCACACACTCCCGGCAGGCATGAATCGGATGATGACTCATTTTATTACGCGCAAGGATGCCTTTGTCAGCAGTGCGCTTGGCGCATTTATGGGTATGCTGCCGCGGGAGTATGATATGATAGAGAATAGCGATTAATCAGAAATTTATCAGGAACAAGTAAAGGCAATCCGTTAAGGAAGTGATGAGCAATGGATTTATTTTCGTTTCAGCAAGATTCAGAACCTCAAGCAAGACTGCTCGCTGACCGCATGCGGACAGAGCGGCTTGATGAATATATTGGGCAAGAGCATATTATTGGACCGGGAAAATTGCTTCGGCGCGCTATTGAAGCGGATCAGATCTCGTCCATCTTGCTTTATGGTCCTCCGGGATGTGGCAAGACGACATTGGCACATATTATTTCCCAGCATACCCAAGGACAGTTCGTCCGTCTGAATGCGGTGGATGCTTCCGTCAAAGATGTACGTGAAGTCATCGAGCAGGCGCAAACGAACAAGCAGTTGTACGGAACAAAAACTATTTTGTTCCTCGATGAAGTACACCGCTTTAATAGTTCACGTCAGGATGCGCTGCTGCCCGCAGTAGAGAAGGGCACGATCATTTTTATCGGCGCAACGACAGAGAATCCCTTTCATTATGTGAATGGGGCCTTGATGAGCCGTTCCACGCTGTTTCAGCTGGAGTCTTTGAACAAAGAGCATTCCCTGATTGCGATGCGCCGAGCGCTGGCAGATGCGGATAAAGGTTTGGGATTCATGGACCTGCAGGCAGACGAGGAGGCATTGGAGCATATTGCGACGATGGCAAATGGCGATATTCGGCGTGCGCTGAACGCCTTGGAACTTGCTGCACTGACTACACCGCCTGAGAAGGACGGCTCGATTCACATTACGCTTGATGTAGCTGAAGAATCTATTCGTCGTCCGATTGTGAAGGCAGATGAATCGACACAATATGATGTGTTGTCGGCATTTCATAAAAGCATCCGGGGTTCCAGCGATGCAGCACTGTTCTGGTTTTTGTATGCGGTAGAGAAGCTGGGCATGGACCCGATGACGTTTATACGTCGTCTGATTGCAGCGAGCAGTGAAGACATTGGACTTGCGAATCCGCAAGCGATGACCCAGGCCATTGGGGCGCTGGATGCTTATCGCAATAATGGCTGGCCTGAAGCCAAGCTGAACATTGCTCAAGCGATCCTGTTTGCTGTTGAAAGTCCGAAGTCCAATGCGGTGTACACTGCGATCTCGAAAGCGATGAATGCCATCGATGAGGTGAAATCAGCTGAGGTCCCTCTTCATCTGCGGGATACCCATTATTCCGGTGCAGTGAAGCTGGGACATGAAGGCTACCAATACCCGCATAATTATCCGGGCCATTACGTGAAGCAGGAATATTTACCGAAACAGCTCTCACGCCGCGTTTTCTATGAAGCAACGGAACAAGGCAATGAATCCAAGATTCGTCTAAACCAGCAGCGGCGCAGAGAGCTGTAAGATCGATGACCCGGGAGATGCTTGAACGATGAAAGAAATTTTATATATTGGAATCGGTGGAATTTTGGGTACGTTATGCCGATATGGGATACAGTTATGGCTTCCAGCAGCCAATGAAGGCTTCCCTTGGGCAGTGCTGCTGATTAATGCCGTCGGGAGCCTGTTTTTGGGTTGGTTCTTCACCATAGCTGTTCCAGGTAAAATAACGCCTCAACTTCGTCTTGCAATTGGTACGGGGTTTACCGGAGCATTCACCACATTCTCCACCTTTACTCTCGATCTGGTCCGTTTATCCGAGGGAGGAATGTGGGTGAAGGCTGTTGTATACCTCGTTGTGAGTTTACTCGCAGGGTTATTACTGTGTGCATTGGGGATTAAGGTGGGGCAGCGAATGCTGGGTAAACCGACGCAGGATGGTGTTGCACCATGATCATCTGGATTGGTCTTGCAGGAATGCTCGGGGCAGTGCTTCGCTACAGTTTGGGGCGATGGATATCCGGTTCGATCGGAACGGCCTTCCCATGGGGGACATGGGTCATTAATATCAGTGGTTCATTGGTACTTGGATTGCTCTATGGCTGGCATCAGTCAGCTTCAATCCCGGACGAAGTCTGGGTAATCTGGGGGACTGGATTTTGCGGAGCGTATACAACGTTCTCTACATTTGGTTATGAGACCCTCGGTCTGATGGGGCAGGAACGCTATTCTAGAGCGATTTTGTACGTTATCAGTTCGGTGCTGTTGGGGGTTGCGGCTTCTTTTGCAGGAGTGTGGCTGACTGCATAAGTAAAAATAATTATTTTTTTTGCAGGAAAAAGAAGGAAAAAAGCCATCCGTCATGGTATACATGAAAGATGGCTTTTGTTATAGGAATACAGGGTATTGTGCAAAATCCATATGGGAATGGATTCATTTGGGTTATTGAATCTATTGCATCGCCGGTACAGGCACTTTTTGGACCTGATCAATCGTGCCGCCGCCGAGACACACATCTCCATCATAAAACACAACAGCTTGACCAGGCGTGATCGCTTTTTGCTGTTGGTCAAACTGTACATCCACGCTGCCATCTTCCTGCCATGTCAGGGTTACACCCTGATCCGGCTGACGATAGCGGAATTTGGCGGTACAACGGAATGGTACGTTAGGCATGTGTGCTGCACCTGCGATCCAGTTTACACCTGTTGCAGTCAAACCGGTTGAATACAGGCTTGCATGTGCATCGCCTTGAACGACAAGCAGTTGATTTTTCTCCAGATCCTTGTCTGCGACGAACCAGGGTTCACCATTACCGGAACCGCCGATCCCGAGACCTTGACGCTGTCCAAGCGTGTAGTACATCAGACCGTCATGACGGCCCTTCACTTCTCCAGTTGCAATATCAACCATGTCTCCGCCTTTGGCAGGAAGATAGTTGCTCAGGAACTCTTTGAAATTGCGCTCGCCGATGAAGCAGACACCTGTGCTATCTTTTTTCTTCGCGGTGTACAGGCCAGCCGCTTCTGCAATCTTGCGCACTTCCGGTTTTGGAAGATGACCAATCGGGAACATGGCTTTGGACAGCTGGTTCTGATTCAGTGCATTGAGGAAGTAAGTTTGGTCTTTGTTACTGTCCACACCGCGCAGCAGTTTGAACGTTCCATCTTCTTCAATGAGGCGAGCATAGTGGCCTGTAGCCACATAGTCAGCGCCGAGATCCAGTGCTTTGTTCAGGAATTCGCCGAATTTGATCTCACGATTACACATGACATCCGGATTCGGAGTCCGACCCGACTTATATTCATCAAGGAAATAGGAAAATACTTTATCAAAGTACTCTTTCTCGAAGTTGACAGTGTAGTAAGGAATGCCGATCTGTTCGCAAACCCGGCGTACGTCCTCTGAATCTTCTTCAGCAGTACAGTGGCCGAACTCGTCCGTGTCATCCCAGTTTTTCATGAAAATGCCGATGACATCGTAACCCTGCTCCTTCAGCAGCAGTGCGGTGACGGAAGAATCGACACCTCCGGACATGCCAACGACGACCCGTGTATTTTCAATTGTTTTGGACATCGTTATCACCATTTCTCTATATAAATGTGTTTCGTTTCTTATTCTAGCATAACCGGACTCAAGTTACGATACACCCGGCCAACTTTGGATAGTGTCCACCACAGGCGCACATTTTGGAATTTCGTCAATCTTTCTTTTCCATAAAGCATGCAGATATGTTAACATTAGCTGAGGGTTATGATCGGAATACGGAGGATTAGCAGGACTAGACCTGTATTTTTCATATCCCGCTGTGGCGGATCCTGGAAAGACGGTCTTGGACCACATCCTGTTATTTTATGTTTCACAACTTGTTTTTTCGAAAATGGAAAGAGGTGACTCCTTTGAAAATATCGACAAAGGGCCGTTATGGGCTCACAATCATGATGGAGCTGGCAGCCAGAACAGGCGAAGGCCCGACATCTTTGAAAAGTATTGCGGAGCGTAACCAGCTCTCGGAGCATTATCTGGAGCAATTGATCGCTCCATTGCGTAATGCAGGACTGGTCAAGAGTATTCGTGGCGCCTACGGCGGTTACATTCTGGCAGGCGATCCTGCTACCGTAACGGCAGGGGATGTTATTCGTGTACTCGAAGGTCCAATCTCTCCAGTGGATTTCACGGAGGAAGATGATCCGGCGAAGCGCGACCTGTGGTTGCGCATCCGTGATAGCATTGCAGAAGTACTGGATTCAACAACGCTGAAGGATCTGATTACATTCCAGGATCAGGAGCAAAAAGACAGCTACATGTTCTATATCTAATATAGTTGATGATGAGCATCACAGACGACACACTAAAGCCCCCATATTTGGGGGCTTTAGCCGTGCAACAAGCTTCTTTAATGGTTTGAAAATATGGAAGTCCAACATATAACGGGGTGAAATCAATGAAAAGAATATATTTGGATCACGCCGCATCGACACCTATGCACCCACAAGTTGCGGAAGCGATGATAAAGGTGATGACAGGGCAATATGGCAATGCATCAAGTATCCATGCCTTTGGGCGTGAGGCCAAACGTACCGTCAGTGGAGCAAGGGATGTCATTGCGGCATCTTTGGGTTGTTTCCCAGATGAACTCGTATTTACCGGAGGCGGCACGGAAAGTGACAATCTGGCGATATTTGGCGCAGTTTCAGCGAGAAAAGAACGGGGACGGCACATCATTACAACGGCTATTGAACATCATGCGGTATTGCATACTTGTCAGGAGCTGGAGCGACAAGGCTATGACGTGACCTATTTGCCTGTAGATGAATACGGAAGAATACGTCTGGAAGAGCTGAAAGATGCCATCCGGCCAGATACAGTGCTGATCACCATGATGTATGCCAATAATGAAGTGGGTACGATTCAGCCTATCCGCGAAATTGGTGAACTGGCTCGTCAACATGATATTTTGTTCCATACCGATGCAGTTCAGGCTCTTGGCACCCAGGAAATTTCCTGCAAGGAACTGCCTGTGGATCTGATCAGCTTCTCTGCTCATAAAATTAATGGCCCTCAAGGCGTGGGTGCACTCTATGTACGGCGGGGAATTACGCTGGAAGCGAGAGCACACGGTGGCCTTCAGGAACGGCAACGACGTGCAGGCACCGAGAATATAGCGGGTATCGCTGGTTTTGCGGAGGCGTTGAAATTATCAGGAGAACAAGCGGAGGTACGCCTTGAACATGATCTGGCATTGCGATCATTACTGCTGGAACAATTGGAACAGCATGTAGGGTTGGAGCATTTCCACGTCAATGGACATCCGGAATATACGCTGCCCAACATCCTGAACATCAGCTTTCCGGAAGTTTCCACAGAGACGATGCTCATGAATCTGGATATGGAAGGCATCGCAGTTGCGAGCGGTTCGGCATGTACTTCCGGTTCCCTCGAAGTATCTCATGTGCTGAAAGCGATGAAGCTGCCGGAGACATTTTTGCATTCCGCGATTCGTTTTAGCTGGGGGTTGGGTAATACTTCGGAAGAAATCATGATAACCGCCGAAAAAATTGGAACCATTCTTGGGCGACTGCGTAATAGAGCCTAAGGGGCTCTTTGCACATGGAACAGAAGGAGGGAAGAAGTTCCATTTCATCGGTTGGATAGAAGCGGTTTTGATGGTCGGCGTCTGATTGCCACTCATCAACTTTGGGCATACCTAGCAATAGCGCCGCGACTATTTAATGATAAGAAGATGAGGGGGACCCTGCGATGAAGCTTCAGGAAATGATCGGACTTGCCGTTTTTGACGTTGAGGATGGGAAGCAGGTCGGTAAAATCCAGGATTTCATTGTGAATGACGATTGGAAAATTGAAGGCATTGAACTTGAGAACAAAGGCCTGTTTACCAGTCATGTCAAAATCGTGCAGTGGCAAGATATCGTTGCCTACGGCGAAGATGCCGTCATGATCCGTAATCAACAGGCTGTCCGCAAAACGGGAGCCGACGACATAAAACACACGTACCTCCTCGGCCAGTCTAAATTGAAGGAGATGTCCGTGCTCACCGAAGAAGGTTTGCTGCTTGGACGTGTCTCTGATGTTTATTTTGACCAGGAGTTGGGAAATACAATAATAGGGATTGAAATTACGGACGGTTTTGTGTCCGATTTGATTGAGGGCCGCAAATGGCTGCCATGTACAAGCGATATGTCTATTGGTGAAAGTGCCATTATGGTGCCGCCGCTGAGTGAACAGCGCTTGGAAAATGCCATTCATTCTGTTAATGGATAGGTGAATGATTATGAAATGTCCAAACTGTAGTTCCAAAGATATTGGGAAAATTGGTTCCCACCAGTTTTATTGCTGGGGATGCTTTATCGAATTAACAGTGAACGGTGAGAAAATGTCCGTATACCAAGTGGAAGAAGACGGCACGCTCAGTTCCCTCGATGATCTGTTCTTCGGGGAAGAGCTGCCGCAAGACTTCCCTCACCTTCATGCTTCTTCTTAATAAGCAGCATAACTTCTTCTATATGCGGTTTCCTGACAAAGACTGTCATTGAATGCTGTCATGAAATGATGACAGATGTATATAGCTGCGGTTACATAGTGGTTCAAGGGAACTTGTATGAATATATGCTAACCCGGATCACAAGATGCGTCTCCTTCATCATGAAGGGGGCGCTTTTTTTGAGCGTTAATAAATATTCCCTTCCTTACATATACTGACTTTCAGAGCCAGTCCAAAAGGGAGAGATGCAAGTGGAGCAATTAACCAAAAACAAGCTGTTCCGTTATGCCATCTGGCTGCTACTCGGATTGATTATTCTGTATTTTATCTGGCTGCTGCGGCCATTACTGCTTCATATATATGGATTTCTGAAAACAGTGCTGGCACCATTTATCGTGGCACTCATCATATCCTATGTTCTCAATCCGATTGTAAGCATGCTGGGAGGGCGCAAAGTCCCTCGAACCATTGCCGTGCTCTTAATCTATGCTTTTTTCCTCACCTGTATAGGAGTCATCCTGATGAATGTCATTCCAGTGTTGATTGAACAGTTGGAGGAACTGAACGAGCATATGCCGGAGCTGTCGATGCGTGCCCAGAGTCTGATGAACAATATGGATCACAAATTAATGCCGCCAAGTGTGCGCACAGGTATGAACAGCTGGTTTTTTCAGATGGAGGATCGGCTGACCCAAGGGATCACGAAGCTGATGGATAATATCGGGACAACCATTAATGTGTTGTTCAACGTGTTTATCGTGCCGTTTCTCATTTTCTATATGTTAAAAGATTTTGAGGTGTTCGAGCGTACGATTGTGGCGTACCTGCCCCGCTCAAGGCGCAAGGCCATTGTTTCAGTTATGAAAGAGATTGACACGGCCTTGGGAAACTATATTCGCGGACAATTTATCGTCTGTGTGATTGTGGGCATCTTTGCCTACATCGGTTACATCGTTATTGATATGCCTTATGCACTGCTGCTCGCCAGCATTGTCGCTGTATTTAACATCGTGCCTTATCTTGGCCCGTTTCTTGGAGCTGCTCCAGCAGTGGTTATGGCGTCTACAGTATCGTTCAAAATGGTGCTCTTCGTGGTCATTGTGAACACACTGTGCCAGGTGCTGGAGAGTAACGTCATCTCCCCTCAGGTGGTAGGGCGGACTCTGCATTTACATCCGCTGTCGATTATCTTCGCGCTCCTTGTGGGAGGCGAACTGGCGGGCATAGTAGGTCTCATTCTGGCGGTGCCAGTCTTTGCTGTTCTGAAAGTCATTGTGCAGCACTTTTTTGCCTATTACATCAAAAGAAGAACGGACTGATTTTAGCAATGGTGTGGTCCAAAAGGGTGCGTTGACACCATATAGGCATATCGATATAATGGAGGGGTATGTTTAGAACAAGAAATCGATGATGAAATGAAGTACGCCGAGGTTCCTTTCCTCAGAGAAGAGACTTCTTCGGATCAGATGTAATCTGAGCCCGATGGCTGGAAGAGTCTTGAAAGTTGAAGCGGCGGAAAGCTGATTTCGGAGTGCAGGACAACCCTGCCGGGAGCGACCGTTATTTCGCATCAACGAGGAGATTGTTTGTTTCATCTGCGGATAAACAGCAATAACCAGGGTGGTACCGCGATTATAATCGTCCCTGACTATCAGGGGCGTTTTTTGTGTTTGTTTTTACTTGTTAACAACCCGGAGCGAATACGCACCGGACTATTATAATTAATTGGGGGCACACCGTATGAAAGCCAGTGAAATCCGGTCCAAATGGATCAAGTTTTTTGCAAGTAAAGGTCACAAAATCGAGCCAAGCGCATCGCTTGTACCTCATAATGATCCATCCCTTCTGTGGATCAATGCGGGTATGGCACCGTTGAAACCGTATTTTGACGGTCGGGAGAAACCGGAGAATCCACGTCTTGCCAACTCCCAAAAATGTATTCGTACAAACGATATTGAAAATGTCGGCAAAACTCGTCGTCACCATACGTTCTTCGAAATGCTCGGTAACTTCTCCATCGGAGACTATTTCAAGGAAGAGACGATTACTTGGGCATGGGAATTTCTCACAAGCAAAGAATGGATCGGTTTTGATCCGGAACGACTCTCTGTAACGGTATACCCTGAAGATGAAGAGGCCTTCAAACTGTGGAACGAAAAAGTAGGCTTGCCTGCTGAGCGTATTATCAAACTGGATGAAAACTTCTGGGATATCGGCGAAGGCCCGTGTGGACCTTGTACCGAAATCTTCTATGATCGCGGCGAAGCTTATGGCAATGACATGAATGATCCCGAGATGTATCCAGGCGGGGAAAATGAACGTTACCTGGAAGTATGGAACCTGGTATTCTCCCAGTTCAATCACAACAAGGACGGCAGCTACACACCGCTTCCGAACAAAAATATTGATACAGGTGCAGGTCTGGAGCGTTTTGCATCCATTCTGCAAAATGTGGATTCCAACTTTGACACCGATCTGTTCCAACCGATGATTCAAAGAACAGCGGCTCTTGCCGGTGTGAAATATAATGACAGCGTAGAGATTGACGTTGCACTGAAAGTCATTGCCGACCACATTCGGACCGTTGCCTTTGCTGTAGGTGATGGCGTTCTGCCAAGCAATGAAGGACGCGGATATGTCATTCGCCGTTTGCTCCGTCGTGCCGTACGTTACGGAAAAGTACTGGGACTCGACCGTCCATTCCTGTATGAATTGACAACGACTGTTGGTGAAGTGATGGGGATGTACTACCCGGAAGTTGTGGACAAACAGGAGTTTATCGCTAAAGTGATCAAAACCGAGGAAGAACGTTTCCACGAAACACTCACAGATGGTCTGGCTATTCTTGCGGATATCAGCAGCACAGCCAAGTCCGAAGGACGTACCGTTATTAGCGGCCCTGAAGCGTTCAAACTGTATGATACGTACGGTTTCCCGTTTGACCTGACAGAAGATTATGCAGCAGAGCATGGTCTGACGGTAGATCGTGAAGGTTTCGATGCTTCCATGCAGAAGCAGCGTGAGCTTGGACGCGCAGGACGCCAGGAAAGCGAGAGCATGAAGGTTCAAGGCGGACCGCTTGCTGATCTGGAGGTTAAAAGCGAGTTTGTTGGTTATAATGACCTGTTGACGGAAGCAAAAGTGGTAGCCATCGTTGCTGGTGACGCACGGGTAGACTCCGTAAGCGAAGGACAGACATGCCAGGTCATCCTGGACAAGACTCCGTTCTATGCGGAAAGTGGCGGACAAGTGAGTGACCAGGGTTTGCTGCGCGGAGCCAGTGTAACGGCGAAAGTGCAAGGCCTGTTCAAAGCTCCGCTTGGACAACACGTACATCTGGTGACGGTAGAGTCCGGTGAACTGCGTGTAGGTGATGTGATTAAAGCTGAAGTGGATGCGTCCAAACGCGGCGATATTATCAAAAACCATACCGCAACCCATTTGCTGCACAAAGCGCTCAAAGATGTGCTCGGAACGCATGTCAATCAGGCAGGATCACTCGTAGAGCCTCAACGTCTGCGCTTTGACTTCTCGCACTTCGGCAGCATTACGCCGGAAGAATTAACGGAGATCGAGCGTCAGGTGAACGAACAGATCTGGAATCGTCTGAACGTAAACATTGAACTGAAAGCTATTGATGAAGCCAAAGAAATGGGCGCAATGGCGCTGTTCGGTGAAAAATACGGGGATATCGTACGTGTAGTACAAGTCGGAGACTATAGTTTGGAACTTTGTGGAGGCTGTCACGTAAACAATACATCAGAGATCGGTATCTTCAAGCTGGTGAGCGAGAGCGGAATCGGCTCCGGCGTACGTCGGATCGAAGCTGTGACTGGCCGTGGCGCGTATCTATATGTAGAAAGTCAGCTTGAATTGCTCAAACAATCCGCATCTCTGCTGAAAGCAAATGTGGCGGACGTGCCTAAACGTATTGAGGGTCTGAATCAGCAATTGAAAGAAGCTGCGAGAGAGACTGAATCACTGCAAAGCAAACTGAGTGCCATGGAAGCAGGCGCATTGACTGATCAAGTGGTACAAGCAGGAAATACACAATTGCTTGCAGCTCGTGTAGATGCTCCGAACATGGATGCACTGCGCACAGTCGCTGATGAATTGAAAGTAAAATTGCCTAACGCGGTACTCGTATTGGGTGCTCCAGCTGACGGTAAAGTGAATTTCGTTGTAGCTGTCCCTGCTGAACAGGTAAAACAAGGGCTGCATGCAGGTAAGATCGTCAAGGAAGTTGCGGCAGTATGCGGCGGCGGCGGTGGCGGACGTCCTGATATGGCGCAAGCCGGCGGCAAGGATGCAACCAAGCTGGATGAAGCGTTGAAACTTGCGGTTTCGCTAGTTAGCCAATAAAGGACAAGCAAAAAACACAATTGACTTATCCTTTGTTTACTTGTGGCAGTCAGAATATGTTATTATATAAGCAGAAATCAATTCGGCAGGACATGGTCCCCATGTTCATGCAGGAGCGAGGTGTCATCAATGGACTCCATGGATAAGACGGTTAAATTTAATGTGAAAGCCGACGAGCAGGAAGCATCCTCCAAAGAGATTCTTCTCACGGTATATGATGCACTGGTGGATAAGGAGTATAATCCTATTAACCAGATTGTCGGGTATCTGATTTCTGGAGACCCCGCATACATCCCTCGTCACAACAATGCACGCAGTCTGGTCCGTAAAAAAGAGCGCGACGAGCTGATTGAAGAGCTTGTTCGTTCTTATCTGGCCAATCACCGGTAATGTACATCGCTTCCGCTGTGATGCAGCTATGCAGGCAGCGGGAAATGAACCGACAGAAGACAGCCTGAAGCTTGAGAAGGCGAATATGGTTCGACCTGAGCAGGCTTGAGGATGGGAGAGCATGGATGAAAATATTAGGTTTGGATTATGGGGACCGAAGAATCGGAGTTGCCGCTAGTGACGCCTTCGGTTGGACTGCCCAGGGATTGGAAGTACTTGAACGCCGCCGGGATGAAGGTGAGTTCGCTCGGATTGCGGAGCTTGTGCGTGAGCATGAGATCGGCGAGATTGTTGTCGGACTTCCCAAAAACATGAACGGCACCGTAGGGCCGCGTGGTGAAATATGCATCGCTTTTGCCGAACGCCTGCGGGGCGAACTGAATTTACCTGTTCACCTTTGGGATGAACGACTGACAACCATAGCAGCAGAACGAACGTTGCTTGAAGCGGATGTCAGTCGCAAAAAACGCAAGCAGGTTGTGGACAAAATGGCCGCAAGCTTGATTTTGCAAAATTATTTGGATGCCAATAGTAAAAGGTGAGGGGGATCAACAATGGCTGAAGATCAACTGGGTATGGAAGAAGAATCGGAGATTATTTACATTGCGGATGACGAGGGTAATGAAGAGGAATTTGAAGTCATCATGAAATTCGAAGTGGACGGTTCGGAGGCCAAGTACATGATGGTTGCTCCGGTTGAACCCGAAGATGGAGAGACGGATGTTTATGCATTCCGTTATGAAGAAGAGGGCGACGATATTAAACTTTTCGTCATCCAAGATGATGCCGAATGGGATATCGTCGAGGAGACGTTTAATACATTTCTTGCAGAAGATGAAGAGGAAGCGAACTAAATGACAGAATACAGCCGCGAAGACTTGAAATGGACAGATTCGCTGCGTCTGGCTTTTGGTGCTCACGTTGAGCTGGAAGAAGAGAACGGTAAATCGCACCCGTATGACCTGCTGGCTGAGTTTGAAGTGAAGGGCCAGCAATATGCGGTGCTACGAAGTTCATTACGTCCTTATGACGAAGTTGAACTTCTACGGGTTTTACCGGGAAGTGAAGGCCAGATCATGCCGGAATTAGTTACGATTGACGATGATGATGAGTGGGAGAACATCTCTGAATTGTATGATGAATGTACACTCCCCATTGACGAAGATTGATTGATCAGCTTCAAATTGAAAAAACCGGAAGGGCGGAGAAGTCCGCTCTTTTTGGTTGTGTAAAGGAGTTGTGTCTTTTTTGAAAGGGAAAGCAATAGTAGTCATACTGCTTATCATTGTAGTTCTTGCCGGAGGCGCAGGCGGTTACGTATGGAGTATGATGCGTCCTGTGGAAGCTTCTACAGAACCGGTCGTATTCGAGATTAAGAGCGGATCGGGAACTTCGAAAATCGCGGATCAGCTTCAAGAGGAAGGGCTCATTCGAAGCGGGTTAACATTTAAAGGGTATTTAAAGTGGAAAAAACTAGGTTCTAATTTCATGGCGGGTACATATTCTATGAATCCTGGCGTGACATATGATGAGATTGTTAGCAAGCTGAGTAGTGGCGAAGTTGTACCGGAGGAAATGGTGAAATTTACGATTCCGGAGGGTTATACCGTTCTGCAAATGGCGGGTAAGCTTTCTTATGAGCATGTCGTAGATCGGGATGAATTCATCAAGCTGGCCAATGATCCTTCGGCCTTTGATGTAGATATCGTCAAAGATATTCCAGTGGATGAAGAACTTCGCTATGTATTGGAAGGGTATCTTTTCCCGGAAACGTATGAGCTGAAAAAGGGAAGTTCCACGCATGATGTGATGCAACGGATGCTGGAAGAATTTCAGACCAAGATTAATTCCATTCCTGATTTGGAATCCAAGCTCCGAGAGAAGAACCTTTCCCTGCATGAACTGCTGACCGTTGCGTCACTGGTGGAGAAAGAAGTTGTAGTGGATGAGGAACGTGCTCTGGTTGCCGGTGTAATCTACAATCGGATTAATCAGGATATGAAGCTGGAGATTGATGCTACCGTTCAATATCTGCTCGACAAGCCAAAGGAGCGGTTGTTTTTCAAGGATCTGAAGGTACAGAGCCCCTATAATACGTATCTGAACAAAGGCTTGCCACCAGGTCCAATTGCCAGTCCAAGTCTTCCGTCCATTGAGGCAGCGCTAAATCCGGAAGCTTCGGAGTATCTGTTCTATGTGACGAAAAAGGATGGTTCTTCTGGACATCTATTTGCCAAAACGTATAAGGAACACCAGCAAAATATAGCCAAAAGTAAGGCTGCGCAATAAGCGGAGGGGATGTATATGAGTACGAAACATGAACTGCTCGTTACGGCGGCAAATGTGAAAGAGGCAGAGGTGCTGCTCCAGGCAGGAGCAGATGCTTTGTTAATTGGGGATGATCGCTTCGGCATGCGTCTTCCCGGAAGCTTCAGTTTAGAAGAAACGGCAGAGGTCGTTGCCATTGCAGCGAAACATCAGGCTCGTGTATACGTGTCCATGAACAATCTGATGTCCAACGAGCTGCTAAAGGAATTACCTGAATATGTTCAAGCGCTGGGTAAAATCGGTGTTCATGGGGTGGAGTTCAACGATCCATCTGTGCTCGCCGCTATCAAGGAGCATGCTCCGCATATCCAGCTGCACTGGAACGCTGAGATGACATCGACCAACTATGCAACAGCCAACTACTGGGGAACCAAAGGAGCGAGTCGTGTCGTGCTTGCTCGGGAGCTGAATATGGACGAGCTTACAGAGATGGTTCCATTTCTGAAGGTGGAGGCCCAGGTTCAGGTGCATGGCATGACGAACATTTATCATTCCAAGCGGAGTCTGGTGCAAAGTTATATGTCCCATCAGGGGCGTCCTGTAGAGGGGCATTTGGGTAAAGAGCGTGGTTTATTTCTGATCGAGGCTGAACGCCGGGATGAGAAGTTCCCGATCTATGAAGATGTGAACGGAACTCACATTATGAGCTCGGAGGATATCTGTATTCTTGAGGATCTTCATCTGTTGATGGAGGCCGGGGTACACAGCTTCAAAATCGAAGGCATATTAAAACCGCTTGCGTATAACGAAGCTGTTGTGCGTGCATACCGAATTGCTCTGGACAGTTACGCAGCTGATGCCGATGCTTATGCCTTCTGTGAAGAATGGCTGGACGAGGTTCGTCAATTGCAGGACCCTGAACGGGAATTGTCGTTTGGATTTTTCTATAAAGAACAGGTGTATTAATAGACGAGGTGAACAACATGGAAACAGTGGCGGTACAGCGGAAGTTCTCGGGTAAACGTAACCGTCTGGACAAACCGGAGCTGCTTGCTCCAGCGGGCAATCTGGAAAAACTTAAATTTGCAATCCATTATGGTGCAGATGCTGTGTATATTGGTGGGCAGGCCTATGGATTGCGTTCCAACGCGGATAACTTTAGCTTTGAAGAAATGCGTGAAGGTGTGGAATTTGCCAAAAAATATGGAGCTAAAGTTTTCGTCGCAACCAATATTTATGCGCATAATGAGGATATCGAAGGCATTCAAGCGTATTTGCAAAGCTTGTATGATGCAGGAATTGCAGCGATTATCGTAGCAGATCCAGCAATTATTGAAGTGGCTCAGCGTGCTGTACCGGGTCTGGAAGTGCACTTGAGTACACAACAATCCACTCTGAACTGGCAAGCTGTGAAGTTCTGGAAGGATGAAGGTCTTCCACGCGTCGTTCTCGGACGTGAGACAAGCTTTGAAGAAATTGAAGAAATCAAGGCCAATGTGGATATCGAGATCGAAGCCTTTATTCATGGAGCAATGTGCTCGTCATATTCCGGACGTTGTGTGTTGTCCAACCATTTTACGGATCGGGACTCCAATCGGGGTGGCTGCTGCCAATCCTGCCGCTGGAAGTATGATCTTTTCGAAGATGCCCGGGAAGATACCGTGTGGGTCAGCGAAGAAGAAATGCAAATGCAGGCACCTGCACCATTCAAGTTGGGAGAGAACCAGTTGCCCCTATTTCAGGAGCAGGACAATTCTTTTTCCATGGGTTCCAAGGATTTGTGCATGATTGGTCATATCCCAGAGCTGATTGATGTGGGTGTGGACAGTTTCAAAATCGAAGGACGTATGAAGTCGATTCACTATGTGGCTACCGTGGTTAACGTATATCGTCAGGCTATTGATTCTTATATGGCTGACCCGGATAATTATGTATTGAAGCCTGAGTGGGTAGAGGAAATGAACAAGGCAGCGAATCGTCCACTGAATACCGGATTTTTCTATGATACACCGGATCATGAGGATCACATCTATGAACCGGAAGAAAAAGCGGTACCTTTTGACTTTGCCGGATTGGTTATGGACTATGATGCGACTACAGGAATGGCGACCATTCAACAGCGCAATCATTTCAAGCCAGGACAGGAAATCGAATTTTTCGGTCCGGGCGGCCACTTTTTCAAACAGGTGGTTGGGGAATTGCAGGATGAAGAAGGCAACGTGCTCGATGCCGCCCGTCACCCGTTACAACGTGTGAAAATGAAGGTGGATCAACCAGTTTCCTACTTTGATATGATGAGAAAAAAGAAATAGGTTAAAATGCCTAGTTTTTAACAAAATAATACTAAGATTTAACAATATAGTGTTATAAAATTTACAAATTCGACCTCCGTCTATCGGCATATGGGGGTCTTTTTTTTATAGAAAAATAGGAAAAAAGTTGTAATAAATTTCGAAAAAATGAGAGGGGAAAGGAGAAAGCTGTCGAATACTACATATTTATAGGGGAGAGAAAGAAAAATCCAACAAGTAAATTACTGGCAGGTGAATGGGATTGGTTCAAAAGAAGCAGAAGGACAGTGGGGAAGAGTTGACAAAACCTGAGAAGGTTAAGCCCGAGAAGGTTCAGAAAGTGAAGAAAGAAAAAGTTGTTAAAAGTAAGGCAGGGGATGCTCCAGGCCAAAAGCCCTTTAAATTGGACGGGAGTAAGCTAAAGTCCGGATGGAACAAAACGAAAACCCAATTGAAAAAGCAGAACTGGAAAAATGTTGGGGGAACAACGTTTACACAGATTAAGAAGGCTAATCCCGTTAAATCGGTAGGCGTTAAGCTGTTTTTGATCTTTTTTGCGGGCATCATGATCTTTGTCGTTAGTTTGGGTCTATTATCCTATGCGAAAGCCAAAGATACAATTGAGAAGAATGCATCCCGATCAAATCAGGAAACGATTGAACAAACCAAGCAAAAAATGGACATTATTCTGGAGCGGTTTGTAGATACATCCACTCAAATTTTCTTCGATCCGGAAATGCAGTCCTTGCTTCAGAAGATGTCTGATAAGAATCTGTCGGCATATGATACGTTTGTGAATTCAAGCTCCATCAACAAACAATTGTCGAATATTGCTTTTACGAATAAATCTATGGAAGCGATTTATCTTGTGCCGACAGACGAAACAAAATCGATAATGGGTACAGGCAGCAACAGCTCTGCCATGGGCGACATCCGTAAAGAAGGTTGGTATGATGAATTGGTTCAGGCGGGTGGATATCGTTGGCTGCCAACAGAAGCCAAAGAGGATGGCAGCACACCCACGTTCCGCATTGCCCGTTCGATGAAAAACCTGCAAGGGACAACCCAGTCCTATGTGTTAATCATTGAATTGAAATTGGAGGTTCTGGAGCAGCAATTGAAATCTCTTGACTTGGGTGAAGGCTCAGTTCTTCAACTCATTGCTCCGGACAACAAGGTTGTAGCTTCAACGATTGCTGATCGTACAGGGAAAGATACGGATTTGACTTTTGTAAAAGAGTTGCAAGAAAAATCCGGCAGCACGAATACGGAGTATACGGTGGATGGAAATTCAACCAATATGCTGGCTTCATATAGCACCATGGATTCATCCGATTGGAAACTGATTGGGATGGTTCCAACATCTAATCTGGTGAAAGATGCCAAGGGTATTCTGACGTTGACCTTGTGGATGGCATTGGTTGATGCCGCTATTGCGATTCTGATCGGTATTTGGATGGTTCGTATGATTGCCCGTCCAATGGGCAAATTGAAAGATCTGATGCAAGAAGGAGCAAAAGGGAACCTCAAGGTGCGCACACCGTATACCTCCCAGGATGAAATTGGTCAATTATCGGCTGCTTTCAATCTGATGATGGAGCAAATTACGAAGCTTGTGGAGCAAACCAACCGTTCTGCGCAGGAAGTACTGGACACCGCTTCTGAGCTGAGCAGTGCATCCAAGAAAACAGCAGTGTCCGCTTCCGAGATTGCCGTAGCCACGGAAGAAATTGCAGGTGGAGCAAGTAGTCTGGCAACAGAAGCGGAGCGTGGAAATGAATTGACCGACAATATCTCCCGTCAGATGGAGAGTGTGGTCGCCGCGAATGAACAAATGGGTGATTCAGCCCGTCATGTAGAGAAGTCCAGTGAGACAGGTACACAGCATTTGAATCAGTTGATGACCAAAACGCAGAAGACAGAAGAAATGATTGGTGCGTTGGTGAACAAGGTGGATTCCTTGAAAGAGAGCACGTCCTCCGTTCTGAAGGTGCTTGACGTCATGCAGAATATTACCAAACAAACGAACATTCTCTCCTTGAATGCAACCATTGAAGCCGCACGTGCCGGTACGGCTGGACGCGGATTTATGGTGGTAGCGAATGAGGTTCGCCAATTGGCTGAACAATCCAGACAGTCCATTGATATGGTCGGTGACATTACCGACAAGATTATGACCGAAATGAATGAGACGGTGGATCAATTGTCTGCAGCTTATCCGTTATTCAAGGAACAGATGGATGCCGTGAAAGATACCAATGTAATATTTGCTTCAGTACAGCAACAGATGGGTGCTTTTGTCGAGAGTCTAAGCATGGTCACTGGCTCGATCGGAGATTTGAATCAATCTCAAAGTACGTTGTCCGAAGCGATGAGTAATGTCAGCGCAGTAGCTGAACAATCATCTGCAACGTCCCAGGAAGTTGCCTCCTTGAGCAGTGAACAACAAAATATCAGTAACCAATTGGTGAATTTATCTGCAAAACTGGAGAATGTGTCGACAGAATTGAAAGATACATTGTCTCGCTTTACAGTCTAATTCGAATCTGTATGCTTCATTTGAGAAGCCTGTCCTTTAAAATGGACAGGTTTTTCTTGTTATTACCGGATAATTCCATTCTGAATGTAGAATACTATGCCAAAACGCTGAATGGGGTGGTCTGATGCATGTACAACTGAAACGACGCATTTATATTGCATGTATTCTTCTTACGGGTTTATTTTCTTTGCTGCTGATTCGTTTGGCTTGGGTTCAGGTCGTTCAAATCAATCGCACGATGCCAGGATTTCAACGTACCGTTCGTGAGATGTCCGTATTGCAGCGAGAGCGAGGGGTTGTGCTGGATTCGGGGCGAGGGCAGTTTACGGATTATAAGGGTCAGCCCCTAACAGGCAAGCTGGAATGGGGGTTGGTCCTTTTTCCGCATTCAGATCAAACAAGTCATTCATATCCATCCACAATGGAGAATTCGGAAGTTAAGAAATTGGCGGCTCTCTTACATACCGATGTGAAGTCGTTACAAAAGGAATGGAATCAAGGGAACGCACCCCATTTCTGGACAGCAGGTGCCAACCAGCCCAGCACAATGACCGATTCGCAGGTTGCCCGACTACGTGAATTGAAGGCAGACGGGGCGAGTGTGTATCCTCTGATGACACGTTATGGACAAGCCGCTACAGGCATGCAATGGTTGGGTTATCTTGCTGAACAGCCTGGATTCCCGAACGCGCAGTCTGGTCACAAAAATGAGGTGAAGCAGCCTTTTGCCATGAAATCTGGAGCAGCTGGGCTGGAAAGAACAATGGAACCTTTATTGATGGGCATTGGGCCTACATTGTTAACACGGATGGTTACAGGTTCAGGAGAGGTTATTCCGGATATCCAGCCGCGCGTCATTGCACCCTCTAATACACACTATCCATTGCGTGCAGAGACGACGATCGATATCGATCTGCAGCAAGGGATAGAGCAGATGGTGAAGAAGTCCGGAATGAAGGAAGGGGCTATCGTTGTGCTGGATGCGGCCAATGCAGACGTACGTGCAATGGTTTCGGCGCCGTTCTATCATCCGCAGCATGTAGACCCCAAACAAACGGCTTGGGCAAATCGTGCCGTGCAGGGGGCTGTACCGGGTTCTATATTCAAAATCGTAACAGCAGCGGCCGCGCTGGAGTATCAAGCTGTATCCAAAGGAGAGACTTTCCATTGTGGTGGCGAGTGGGGGAAATATGGTCTGTCCTGCTGGAAGGAGCATGGGCATGGGACATTGAATCTGGAGCAAGGGTTTGCCGAGTCCTGCAATATTGTATTTGCTGAAACTGCCCGTCGGCTCAGTATGGAGCAGTTGGAACGTACGGCGGAAGCTTTGGGATTGGCACGTCCGATTGGCTGGGAGGGGAAGCAGGTCGCGGGATTGCCGGTGCTGCATCATTTTGATCATGAGGACGCAGGGAGAGTGAGACTTCCATCCGTCTCTCCTCAGGATGAAGGAGCCAAGGTACAGACGGCGATCGGTCAGCGCGACGTACTGGTGACCCCGTTGCAAGCGGCCAATTTGATTGTCACGCTCTTGCATGATGGCAAGGTGAGCGCTCCACGCCTCGTGCAGCGTATCCGATATGCTGATGGTGATACAATGCTGGATATGCCGATGCATGATTCACCATCTTCAGCAGGACGGATCTCTCCAGCTACGGCGCATCAGCTGTTGTCCTGGATGAAGAAGGTTGTTCGTGACGGAACAGGAAAATCCCTGCAACATGCACGGTGGCAGGTGGCAGGGAAGTCAGGCACAGCACAGGTACAGCAGCACGGAGAGAAACGTAACCATCAATGGTTTATCGGGTATGGGCCTACGGAACAACCCAAATATGCTGTAGCAGTCCTTGTCGAGAACGTTGCTCCAAGCAGCCGTCATCAAGCAACGGCGATGTTCAGAAAAGTGATGGACTATTTGGCTGAATCCTCATGATTCCCGGGAGGAGCAGGTTCTTGCACCGAAGTTTTAGTATTCATACTAGGGGCCGTTCCACCCGGTGTGTCCATCACTAATGGGGAAGATTCGAATTCATCCTTCGGCAAATGAATCCATTGCTGGAGATATCCTTGTTGCAGCAATTCTTTGAGCAGAATCAGCAGCACCGGAGACAATACCACACCAGCCAGACCAAAGACAGAGAGCGAGATCAACATAAAAGAAAGCATCAAGTAAGCGGAAGAGACTCCGATCGAATTACCTGATATTTTGGGCTCCAGCAGTTGGCGTGTCAGCATGGTTACAGCAAGGACTACAATTAGGCCGATCGCAAGGCTGCTATTCCCCACAATGAACAGATACACAATCCACGGAATGAATATAACTGGAACACCCAGCAAAGGCACCAGGTCAAAAACGGCGCAGATGACTGCGATGGTGAAGGCGTTGGCAGTTCCAAGAATCAACAAGCCTGCATAAATCAATACAAAAGTAATCAGCATCATAATCATCTGGGCCTTCAAATACGAACGGATCGTTTTGAACACATGATTACGCATAAATTCAAGAGCCAGCTTCAACGTTTTTGGCGTTTTGGCCCGGGCGAATTTCCGCCAGGATTCAATCTCAATACTGAGAAAGAACGCGAGAATAATGGCAATGCCAAAATTGGTAATAAACGAAGAAAACGAACTGAGAAAACCGATGACGATTTGTGCACCGCTGGTCACCCATTTGGACAGGAATCCGGTCAGTGTAGCAAAATAGTCACTAACCTTCTCGGTTATTCCGTCAGGTAAAGCATCGGACTTGTCCTGAATGAAATAAACCAGATTGGTGAATTCACGCTGAACCATCTCGATATAATAAGGGAAATTATCCTGCAAATTAGAAATTTGGGATACGATAATTAATCCCAATCCAAAAAAGGCAGCAACAATAACCGCAAGAAACAATAAAACCGAAATGGCGGCGCCCAGGGTTTTGGGCAATCCTTTGCGATGCAGGAATCTTGCCAGGGGTTCGATCATCCAATACACTATAAATGAAAGAAAAACTGGCGCAGCCAATTGATATAATCGACTGAAACCGTACATGATAAAGTACACGGTTAATACGAGCAGCGCAATGTCAAAGACGGTGCGCCCGTATTTTTTGTAAAGCGGCAGCATGGGCAGGGCTCCTTTGTACGTCATTAAAGTAAAAATTAGGATGCATTTATTGTACACGATAGCTATCTTTTTGGGAAAAGAGGATTCAAGAAAAGGCTGAATTATGATAAAATTAAAGGCGGTTTATTTTAGTTAGTGCTATATTATGGCACGGTAATTCAGCAAGAGAAGCGGGGAGTTTGTAGCATGACAAATTTACTTCAGAGCATATTACTGTGGTTATTGTACATTTCATCGTTTTACGCCTTTATTCCGAGTTTAGTTAGCAGACTTTTCGGTTTACGTGTGTTCAGGCGCGGGAGAAGTGAGACGGCGTTTTCCTTAACCTTTGATGATGGGCCGGACCCGGAATACACACCCAGATTACTTGATTTACTGCGTCAGTATGAAGCAAAGGCAACGTTTTTTGTAGTCGGGGAGCATGCAGCCCGTCATCCTGAGCTCATTCAGCGCATACATGAGGAAGGTCATCTTCTCGGAATTCATAATTATATTCACAAAACGAATTGGTTGATGCGGCCGCGTACGGTTCGAGATCAGATTCAACGAACAGGTCAGATTATTCAGGAGGTTACGGGGGTAAAAACTTGTTATTATCGTCCACCCTGGGGCATTATGAATCTGTTTGATTTTTTCAGTAAAAAAGATCGTCGGATTATTCTGTGGTCGTCCATGTTTGAGGACTGGAGAAGTAGTGTGGGCGTTGAGAAATTGACGGAACGAATGTTGAAGGAGCTAAGGGGCGGAGAGGTCATGTTGCTGCATGATCGAGGGACTACCCTCGGCGCTGATGCACACGCGCCGGAGCAGATGCTCCAGGCGCTCGAAGTCGTATTGCAGGAGGCAAACAGGCAGCAGTTGCACAGTGTACGCATCGATACGTTGATGGGAGGCGTTACGGTGAGCGAATCTAAAACTACAAGTCAACCCCAAACACATTTATCACCTTGGAAACGGGTGGTTGTTGCGTTATGGCTAGGTTGGGAGAAGTTGTTTCATTGGGTATACCATTTGCATACAGCGTCGCCGGAGGACCCATTGCTGCATTACCGCTCCCGCGTATATCATGGAGCATTGGTTGAAATGAATGATGGTCATGTGATTCGTAACGGAGATCCGGTTATTGAACTTCATTTTGATAATAAAAAGCTTTTCGATCTAGGTATGACTTCACGCTCAAGTATGCATCTGGCCATTCGCATGATTCGGGCCATGGAACAGCAGCTTCCTGATTTGGCCCGGCAGGTCGCACTTGAACCTGAGCTTCGCTCAGCCAAGGCTCTATACGGTGTGAGCATGATTAACCGGGGACCGGAGAAATTCGGTTTTACGGTTCGGGAGCTGGCTCCTGGCCCTTTCAGTTCTGCATCCAAAGTGTATCTGAAGCTTCTGCTGAGCGTCATTCATCCGGCAGGGACGAAACGTCTGAAGCAGCGATCCGAACAATTAATTCCAAAAATGATTGCCATGCCGCTTGACGTGCTGCTGGATCGATATGGTCAGCACGCATTGGTAGCAGCGACAGCGGAACAGTCTATTGAGGAATTGGTGGTTTCTGAACAGGATCTTGTACCTGAACGGAACTAATCGTGAAACGAATAAAGAAAAGGGTTGCCCTCCGCCGAATTCGGCTGGAGAGCAACCCTTTATTTATGTTTCCGATAAAAGAAAATTCATCGGATATCTTGTACTTGAATTAGATACTCAGTACGCCACCGTTGCTTGCATTCGTTACCAGTTTGGAATAACGAGCGAGGTAACCGGTTTTTACTTTCGGTTCAAAGCCTTTCCAACCTGCGCGACGACGTTCGAATTCTTCGTCACTGATATGCAATTCGATGATGCGGTTGTTCAGATCAAGTTCAATGATGTCTCCTTCTTCAACAAAAGCGATTGGACCGCCTTCAGCGGCTTCCGGAGAGATATGTCCGATACTGATTCCGCGGGATGCGCCAGAGAAGCGTCCGTCGGTGATCAGACCTACTTTGGCACCAAGGCCCATACCTACGATCTGTGAAGTAGGAGCGAGCATCTCAGGCATACCTGGTCCGCCTTTTGGACCTTCATAACGGATCACGACAACATGTCCTTCTTTTACTTTACCGTTCGCAATGCCTTCGAGCGCTTGTTCCTGGGAGTCGAAGCAAATAGCAGGACCTTTGTGGTATCCGCCAACCGAAGCGTCAACAGCACCGACTTTGATGATAGCTCCTTGTGGTGCAAGGTTACCAAACAATACAGCCAAGCCGCCTTTTTCGGAATGCGGGTTATCCAGGTGGTGGATAACATTGGTATCCTGGATTTCTTGTCCTTCAACGTTCTCACGGATCGTTTTACCCGTTACCGTGATACAGTCGCCGTGAATTGCACCTGGTTTCTTGAGCAATTCGTTCAGAACTGCACTTACGCCACCCGCATTGTGAACGTCTTCGATGTGAAGATCGGAAGCAGGTGCCAATTTTGCCAAGTGAGGAACGCGGTTAGCAACTTCATTGATTCGCTCGATTGGATACTCGATGCCTGCTTCATGAGCCAGTGCCAATGTATGAAGTACCGTATTCGTGGAACCACCCATAGCCATATCCAGTGCAAAAGCGTTGTCGATAGCTTCTACAGTAACGATATCACGTGGTTTCAGATCCATTTTGATGAGTTCCATCAGTTGTTTAGCGGATTGTTTAACAAACTCACGACGCTCAGGAGCAACAGCCAGGATGGTTCCGTTACCTGGCATAGCCAGTCCCATCGCTTCAGCCAGACAGTTCATGGAGTTCGCAGTGAACATACCGGAGCATGATCCACATGTTGGACAGCCGAACTGTTCAAGCTCAAGCAAGCTCTTGTCATCGATTTTACCAGCTTGATAAGCACCTACGCCTTCAAATACGGAGGTCAAAGACAGAGCCTTACCATTGCTGTCACGACCTGCCTTCATTGGACCGCCGCTGACAAACACGGTAGGGATATTACAGCGGAGTGCACCCATCATCATGCCGGGTGTAATTTTGTCACAGTTCGGGATACATACCATGCCGTCGAACCAGTGTGCAGATACAACGGTTTCCACGGAATCCGCGATAATGTCACGGCTTGGCAGCGAGTAACGCATACCAATGTGGCCCATGGCGATTCCGTCGTCAACTCCGATGGTGTTGAATTCGAATGGAACGCCACCGGCTTCACGAATAGCTTCCTTTACAATTTTACCGAATTCCTGCAGGTGAACATGGCCGGGCACGATATCAATGTAAGAGTTACATACGGCAATAAATGGTTTGCCAAAGTCCTCTTCTTTAACGCCCGCTGCGCGGAGCAAACTGCGGTGCGGTGCACGGTCAAAACCTTTTTTGATCATATCGGAACGCATCTTCTTGGCTGACATGGTGTATTTCCCCCCAAATTTATAATATTGAGCAACATGAATGGAAATATAAATGGCAGTGCATCTGTCGTTTAATTTCATCCGTACTCTAAAAAAATTGACCAGTGATACTGGCTTCGAGCTTCCCGTAGTTTGTGAAATTCTTTGCTGCTTTAAACCCGTGAACAACCCGGTTTTTCTATAGAGTCTATCACAACCGTCGTCATATTTCTACAATTCAATAGAAAGAAGCTTCAATCCATTAGTGGAATGAAGCTTTCTATGATTTGATGCGCTGCATCAGGTGATCTTTCACCACTGCCCATGGCGGTCGGCTAACTGCTCCCGCCTTTGCGGCCAATCTCCCGATAGAAATCTTTATGATGTGTTTCGGAAGTCGCTTCTCCACCCTTGCGTCCAATTTCCTTATAAAATTCAGAATCGTGCGCATCTGAAGTCGCTTCTCCACCTTTTTTACCTATCATTTGGTAGAAGCTCCGATCATGATTTTTGGATGTGGCTTTGCCACCTAATCTGCCCGCTTCCTCGCGACTCATTTTGTGTTCAGACGTTTGTGGACGTGCCATTACAAATCACTCCTTATTTTATAAGTAGGTTGTTGTAGCGCGTACTCCTACTTACCACAACATTTCCAGCCTGAAACAAGTCGATTTCAATGGAAAGGAGCATAATATCAGTTCATCTGAACCAGAATGCTGAGCGTTTCAATACCCCCTGACGATTGAAGTGAACGCGAGAGATATCTGGCTCAATGAGAGGTCGAAAGGCATGACGGACGGCTGGATGGGCCAGTGTTATAGCGAACAGCAATGCTATGGAAACAATCACCGGAATGTACAAGCTGGTCTCCATATCGTTGTAAACCCCGGACCAGACCGCCAGGCGAACGAGAAATCCATGTAAAAGGAACACATAGAGAGTACGTCGGCCCAGGTCGGTCAATCTGGAAGTTAATGAAGGGACCCAGGCGAGAAATAATGCTCCCGATCCGATTTCAAGTGCATAGATTCCGAGTCGATATATTCCTGCAAACCACTCATGGTGTCCAAGCTCTGCGTAAGTCATGCTACCCAGTAACCAGCCCGATGCAATGTTGAGTCCGCCCAGTCCGATCCATCCAAGAAGAGCAGCAGACAACGTAGCAGCAATTCTACGGCCCCAGCCGGATCGTAAACGGGAGCGGATGGACGCTCCGTAGTCATACCCCATAACAAAGAAAGGAAGAAACACAAACGTTCGGCTGAAGCTCAGCCAGAAACCGTCAATGGGTAAATAACCAGCACATACACCTAGCATCACGGCACAGAGTAGTCTGTAGATCGGCTTCCAGGAGAGTGTAAGACGAAGCAACAGCCGCCAGCAGAAATGACTTGCCAGAAACCAGAGCAATAAATAAGGTGCAAAGAAAGACAAACGCATATGCGGTGTGTGGAATACGGTGAAATCCATTATTGCATACAAGGACTGAAACAGAAGGTACTGTAATGCAATCTGCTTAAGCACATTACGGCCAGAAGTACCTTTGAGTGAATGTCTGGCAAAGTAGCCGGTTACCCATACAAACAGCGGCATGTGAAATGTATATATCCACAGAAACAGAGCCTCTGCTCCTGCAAAACGCGTAATGATTGGTTCGAGAGCATTGCCCGCTAATACACAGACAATGAGCATAAAGCGCAAGTTGTAAAAAAAGGAATCCTGATCTTCGTGATTGATGGTCGGTTTGTTCATGTTGTAGCCCCCCTGATAACCCTTGGCGATTGCAATCTGGTTCTGTAATAAGGGTAATATGGATGTGCATCATTCATTGTGATATATTTCACAATAGAAAGCGCTATCCTTTCTCAAAGCTGTGACAACAAAATGAACGCTCCGGGATTGACAACGGTTGCATAGAGGCTGACAATGGGGAAAGAAGATGAGAAATTGTAAATATAAGGAGGGGAGAATTCATGTCGACGAATACCCGCCGAAGCCCTGAAATTGTTACGTTTGGCGAAAGCATGGGTTTGCTGACGGCGAAGGATACAAGAGGTCTCGAATATGCCGCGACATTGGACAAATCATTTGGGGGCGCTGAGAGTAATCTGGCGATTGGTGTATCCCGGCTTGGGCATACCAGCGGCTGGTTTGGCCGTCTTGGTAATGATCCGATCGGTAACATGATCATGAAGGCTATTCGTGGTGAAGGTGTAGATGTATCCAGAGCAAGGATGAGCGACAAGGAGCCCACCGGTTTGATGATTCGTGAGAACGCTTCCGGGAAAGCCTCGGTGCATTATTATAGGAAGCTGTCCGCTGCAAGTGCGATTACTCCTGAGGACCTGGACACGGAATATATCGCGGGTGCGCAGATCCTTCATGTTACAGGCATCACCGCAGCAATAAGCGCGTCGGGACTTGCTACTGTTGAAGCTGCTATACATATAGCCAAGCAGGCTGGTGTGAAAGTGAGTTTTGATCCGAATTTGCGTCTTAAACTGTGGTCAGTTGAGGAAGCACGTCCTGTTCTGCTTCGTCTAGCTGAGCAGGCGGATTATTTCTTGCCGGGTCTGGACGAGATGAAACTTCTGTATAACGAAGAAGATGATCAAAAAGTACTTGAGCGTTTGTCCGCCATGAATGCAGTTTGTATCGTGAAGGGCGGCCCTGATTTGACCTACGTATTGGTGAATGGTACCCTAACGGAAGTTCCGTACTTCAAGGCAGATTATGTCCTGGATACGGTTGGGGCAGGAGATGGATTCTGTGCGGGCTTTTTGTCCGGCCTTATTAAAGGATATTCTCCGCAGGAGGCGACCCGCCTCGGGAATTTGACCGGTTCCATGGTTATACAGGCTGTTGGCGATTGGGAGGCGCTCCCGACGTGGGAGCAGGTCGAGGCCAAGCTGAACAATGTAGCTCATGTTGAGCGCTAGTCGCTGCTGATATCATAATGTCTCATCTTCGTTCATTAATGTAAGGCTTGTAATACACAACCACATTGACAAGGGAGAGAATGAAATGAAGAAGCTTCAGCTGCTGCAAAAAATAACGGACAGTGGGGTTGTAGCGGTTCTGCGTGCAGATTCTGCTGATCAGGTTATCGCTATGGCCGAGCAAGCCATCGCGGGTGGCATCAAGATTATCGAGATTACGATGACAGTGCCTAGTGCCCTCAAAGCCATCGAGAAATTAAGCCGTGTATACCATTGGAACACACAAGATCCAGAGAAATTTGCCATTATCGGAGCTGGAACAGTGCTTGAACCCCAGACAGCGCGTGCCGCGATCATGTCAGGGGCCGAGTTTGTTGTGGGTCCTTCCCTGAACCCGGATACTGTGAAAATTTGCAATCTGTACCGGATTCCGATTCTGCCAGGGGTGATGACGATTGCGGATGTACAACGTGCATTGGAACTTGGCGTGGATATTGTGAAGTTGTTCCCGGGTAATCTCTACGATCCGTCCATCATCAAAACGATGAAGGGACCTATGCCACAAGCGAATTTCATGCCGACTGGCGGGGTTTCCTTATCCAATCTGGGTGACTGGATTAAGGGAGGCGCTGTTGCTGTAGGGATTGGCTCGGACCTTACAGCAGAAGCAGTGAAGACGGGGGACTTGAGTCATGTTCGCCGCAAAGCGGAACAATATATGGATGCTTACCGCAAGGCCAAGGCCGAATAGCGATGAATGATGTAGAAGGGGAGCCTCAGGAATGAAGGCTCCCGTTCTGCAAGCCGCGACACCTGCGGAAGTGCAGAAAGGTGATGAACGTTGAGAAACCGATATAATACAGGGCGCAAGAAGAGGGGCATCGGGAAATTCCTGCTCGTTCTTCTGGCGCTCATTGTCATTGGGTGTGGGTTTGTGGCCTGGAAGCTGTTTACGCCTTATGGACCACAGGAGATGGCTCAGACAGCCATGGAAACTGCTAATCAGGTGACTGTAACTGAAAAAGACAACTGGATTGATTTTGTGCCGGACAAATCTGTTGGGGTGAGTGTTATTTTTTATCCAGGTGGATTGGTTAAACCGGAAAGTTATGCACCTCTTGCCCATGAACTTGCGGCAGCAGGACATCATACCATTATTGCAAAAATGCCTTTTAATCTGGCGGTAATCAAGCAGAATCTCGCAGATGATATTATTAAAGCCTATCCGGATGAACCATTTGTTATGGGAGGTCATTCTCTTGGTGGCTCGATGGCGGCTCGTTATGCAGCCTCGCATCCAGATGCACTTCAGGGCATCTTTTTCCTCGCATCCTATCCGGATGAAAAAGGCAGTGTGAAGTCACTGGGGATACCCGCGTTATCCATCTTGGGTACGAATGACGAAGTTGTGAATGCAACAAAGTATCAGAATGGTCGGGCATATCTGCCAGAAGATACGGTGTACTACACCATTGAAGGTGGTAACCATTCGCAGTTTGGTGACTATGGCCACCAGAGTGGTGACGGCGAAGCTGGAGTCAGTGAAGAGGAACAACTGGCTCAAACGGTAAAAACGACTGTGGGCTGGCTGGATACAATCAAGTAAGCTGCAATTTCAATGGTGAATGGAACGAACCCACAGTAGACGGGAACTGGAGGTGATACGTATGTCCATGCTTCAAATCCGTGGTAAGCAAGTTACGTGCCGAGGCATTCTATTTGATAAGGATGGTACGCTGCTGGATTTCTTACAGCTATGGGGGCCGTGGGCGGAGTCTTTGCTGAATCAGCTGGAATCACAGCTGTCAGAGCTTGGGGCTTCGTTCACGGTGGAGCGTGAGCAAGTTCTCGGTACGGTCCGCAATCGCGAAGGTCATCTGATCGGATATGATCTTCAAGGGCCATTGGCTATTGCTACGGTGGACGAGAGCAACGGTTTGCTTGCTGGGCAGTTGTATGCAGCAGGCATGCCGTGGAACGAAGCAATTACTACGATCCGCCGTTTTTCCAGTGTCGCCATGGGTGAGGTAAGGCAGAGAAAAATGGCTGAACCGCTGCCTGGGCTAAATGCATTTTTGCAGAGCTGCAAGGAAGCATCAATTCCCATGGCGGTTGTCACTTCGGACAGCACAGCTGCTGCCGAGGAGCATATGGAGTGGATGGGCATCCGGTCGTATTTTACATCGATTGTTGGCAGTGACCGGGTGACTCGGGGCAAACCGGATGGAGAGGCTGCGGTTCTGGCTTGCCGGGAATTACATATTCTTCCTGAGGAGGCTGTTGTGATCGGTGACAGCAATGGGGATATGCAGATGGGACGCAACGCAGGGGTGTCCTATAGGATCGGTTTCTGTCCAGAAGTCGAGGGAAGCCACTATTTACATGACGCCGATGCCATTATCCAAAATTATGATGAGTTAAAAATCATCTCTGAATATTCTTCACAGGGGTGATCTCATAAAGGAGGAGAGAGGATGAACGCAACAGAACAACTGGCTGCCTGGATTAAGGAAAGCTCAAATATTGTTTTTTTCGGAGGGGCCGGAACTTCAACGGAAAGCGGGATTCCCGACTTCCGCTCTGCCGCTGGCTTATACCAGACAGAGCAGCATTCACCCTATCCACCGGAAGAGCTGCTGAGCCGACATTTTTTTGATCAGCATGCTGATATTTTTTATGATTTTTATCGAGGCAAAATGCTTCATCCCGATGCGATGCCCAACGGCTGCCATCGACTGCTCGCCAGATTGGAGCAGGAAGGAAAGCTTCAGGCGGTTATCACGCAAAATATTGACGGGTTGCACCAGAAGGCTGGCAGCAGCAATGTTCTGGAGCTTCATGGTTCGATCCATCGAAACGCTTGTAGGGATTGCAAGAGGTTTTATGGGTTGGATGACATTATTACGGCAAAAGAGAAGGTTCCTCGTTGCACTGCATGTGGTGGCGTGATCAAGCCGGATGTCGTGCTGTATGAAGAAGAACTGGACCAGACGATATTATATCGTTCGGTTGACGCACTGTCCTCGGCGGATTTGCTGCTGGTTGGTGGAACTTCACTAACGGTGTATCCTGCCGCACAATTGATTACGTACTTTCAAGGGAAACACACGGTCTTGCTGAACGCTACACCTACAGCTTACGACAGGCGAGCTGATTTGCTGATTACTGACCCTATTGGTGAGGTAATGAATAAGGTGGATCAGCTTATTGGTTAAACGTAAGTCGACATTGTCCGAATAACCGCATTCTCCGGCATACGGACCGGGAACTAGAGGCGGAACCTGGGGAAAGAAGGGATTCATGATGGTCTACGTAGCCAGCGATGCACGCTACGAAACAATGAAATACAACCGCGTTGGACGTTCAGGTTTGAAACTGCCAGCGATTTCACTTGGGTTATGGCATAATTTTGGTGGCATTAATAATGCGGAGAACGGCCGAAATATGATTACCCGTTCGTTTGATCTGGGCATCACGCATTTTGATCTTGCCAACAATTATGGTCCGCCGGCAGGTTCGGCAGAGCAGTTATTCGGTCAGGTATTGGCGCAGGATCTGAAGCCATATCGAGATGAACTCGTCATCTCCACCAAAGCCGGGTACTATATGTGGCCTGGACCTTACGGTGAATGGGGTTCTCGTAAAAACCTGGTTTCCAGTCTCAATCAGAGCTTGAAGCGCATGGGTCTCGATTACGTAGACATCTTTTATTCTCATCGTTATGATCCCGAAACACCTCTGGAAGAAACGATGATGGCGCTGGACCATATTGTTCGTTCCGGCAAAGCATTGTATGTCGGCATCTCCAACTATCCTGCAGAACAGACGAAGCAGGCGGCCGAGATTCTCAAAGGCCTGGGTACACCTCTGTTGATTCATCAACCCAAATATTCCATGTTGGATCGTTGGATTGAGCAAGGATTGCAGGATGTACTTGATGACTATGGAACAGGCAGTATCGCTTTTTGTCCATTGGCACAAGGCGTGCTCACCAACAAATATCTGAACGGTATTCCTGAAGATTCACGTGCGAAGGGCCCGTCTGTATTCCTGAATGAAAACAACATCTCTCCAGAGACATTGCGCAAAGTGCGTGCTCTGAACCAGATTGCAGCCTCGCGTGGTCAGAGTTTGGCCCAATTTGCGCTCGCTTGGGTATTGCGTGATGGCAAGGTAACATCTGCACTGATTGGTGCAAGTCGTCCTTCGCAGATTGAAGAGAATGTGGCTGCTCTCAGCCAGTTGGAATTCTCCTCAGAGGAATTGGAGCGCATTGAATCGATCCTTCGTCCCGAACCGGATCATAAATAAAGCTCAAAAGGTGCATCTTAGCCATAATGGCGGGATGCACCTTTTTGGTCTCTAATTATTTATGCTGACCTACGGGGAGAGCAGATCCTGCTTTTGATTAAAGGGTTATCGCTGTTTGGGTAGTACTTGGCGTGTCGCTTGATGCAAGGGCCTGTTAAGAATGTTCTCCCGATACAGACTAGGGGCTTCCCCATGGAATCGCTTGAACTGTTTGGAGAAATACAGCGCATCTGGCAACCCCACGGAGGCCGATACCTGTTCAATGGACAGATCCGGACGTTCCCGCAGCAGCTGGCGCGATTTATCGATCCTTAGTTTAAGCAGGTAGGTAACTGGTGATAGTCCGGTTTCCTGTTTGAAAATGCGGGACAGGTAAGCACGGTTATAGCCAAGACTGGCCGACATTTGCTCAATCGAGACAGGGTAGGCATATTGAGTAGACATGTATTGAATCATCTGTTTTACAGTTCGTCGTATGGAAGATTCACCTGGTACTAAGGTTTGCCCCTGAGAAAGGTGATTTTGTGCCTCGGCTAGAATCATATATAACGTACCCAGCGATGTAAAATGAGAGCTTTCTTTTCGCTCGGCAAAAGCCGTCTGCATCACGGATAACCAATCGGAAATACCGCAGGAAGGACCGGCATGAAAGACGGGTTTTTCCGGACGGAAACCTGCTTCCTCTATATGCTTGGCAGTCTGGCTGCCGTTAAAGGCCATCCAGCGGTATTGCCAGGGATTCCGGGCATGGGATTGGTAGCTTACAAGCTGCCCTGGTTGAATAAGGAAACAATCTCCTGCGGATAGTTCGTAGGTATGTAGTTCAGTACGGAACGTACCGGCTCCTTTTTCTACATAATGCAATAGATAATAATCGTATAGCTTCGGGCCAAGGGCGTGACCGGGAAGGGTCTCGCTTGCCCCTGCAAAGAGGACATGCAATGCTCCTTTTTCGTAATAAACAGGGTTGGAGGCTACCGAGTAGCTGAGAGCTCCGCTTTTGCCAGAGGTTTCCGGAATCTGTTTTATCGGATCCCCCGAGTCCCCCATTGGACCTTCCTTACGTTGTTCAGTCATGATGACATTCCTTTCCTTCCTGGATGTTCCATTCATTATACGTCGAAAGGTCACATTTATCCATATGGAACACACATGGTTGCATTTCAAGAGGAACCGCCTTCTTGTATAATAACATTAAGAAAACCAACAACATTGAGATGGGGTGCAGCAGCAATGAACATAAATGAATTGAAACAAAAGTTTATTGACAAGTACGGAGAGAGTGGAGCGGACATCCGTGTGTTCCATGCCCCTGGGCGGGTGAATCTGATCGGTGAGCACATTGACTATAACGGTGGATACGTGCTTCCGGCAGCACTTGAATTCGGTACCACTTTGATTATCCGTGAGCGTGGGGACAACAAGTTGCAGTTGGCTTCCACCAATATGTCCTATGAAGGAACGCTGGATACGTCCTCGATTGGCAAGGAGAAAACAGGGGAATGGACGGATTACCCGGTAGGCGTCATGGTTGAACTGCAAGGCAAAGGCGTAAAAGTAACCAAAGGTTATGACTTCCTCTATCATGGAGAAATTCCGAACGGCGCAGGACTTTCCTCTTCCGCATCGCTGGAGGTTCTTACCGGGTTTGCCATCCAGTCGCTTGAAGGTGTGAAGGACATTGATACAGTTCAACTGGCGCTGCTGTCCCAAAAGGCAGAGAACGAATTCGTCGGCGTCAACTGCGGCATCATGGATCAGTTCGCTGTAGCCAATGGAGCAGAGGATCATGCGATCCTGCTCATGTGTGACACTCTTGAATATGAAAAAGTACCTTTCCGTACCGGCGCCTACAAGCTGGTCATTGGTAACACGAACAAACGTCGGGGGTTGGTGGACTCGGCTTATAACGAACGTCGCTCCCAATGTGAGCAGGCACTTGCCATTTTAAAAGAACAACTGCCTTCGCTGAACTATCTGGCGCAACTTACACCTGAACAGTTCATCACAATGCAGGATCACATCAAGGATGAGAAGGTTAGACAGCGTGCTCAGCACGTCGTGGAAGAGAATGCACGTGTACTTGCATCAGTGGATGCACTGCGTGATAACGATCTGGAAACCTTCGGCAAGCTGATGAATGCTTCTCATGAATCCCTTCGTTATCTATATGAAGTGAGCTGCGAAGAGCTGGACGTAATGGTTGAAGAAGCTCAACGGATTCCAGGCACTCTGGGTGCACGCATGACCGGAGCAGGATTCGGTGGATGTACGGTATCCCTTGTGCATGAGGACGATGTAGAGCTTTTTGTAAGCGAAGTTGGAGCGGCATATGAAGCACGTACCAGTCTCAAAGGCGAGTTCTATGTATGCGGAGTAGGCGATGGCGTTAAAGAATTGAAGGAGGCGAAGTAAGATGGCGATTTTGGTGACAGGTGGAGCAGGATATATTGGTTCTCATACGGTAGCGGCTTTGTTGGAGCGTGGCGAAGAGGTCGTTGTACTGGATAACTTGCAGACAGGGCATCGTGAAGCTTTGCTGGGCGGAAAATTGTATGAAGGTGATCTTCGTGACAAGGAACTTCTGGCGAAGCTGTTCGCTGAGAACTCCATTGATGCAGTCATCCACTTTGCAGCTAACTCACTGGTTGGCGAGAGCATGAAAGATCCCGTTAAATACTATGATAACAACGTATTTGGCACATTGTGCCTGCTGGAAGCGATGAATGCAGCGAACGTACGTCGCATTGTCTTTTCCTCCACAGCTGCCACTTACGGCGAGCCGGAGAAAGTGCCAATTGAAGAGAGTGACCGCACAGAGCCTACGAATGTATATGGTGAAACCAAGCTGATGATGGAACGCATGATGTCCTGGTTCGATAAAGTACAGGAAATCAAATACGTCTCCCTGCGGTACTTTAATGCAGCCGGAGCCCATGAGAGCGGCAAAATTGGTGAAGATCACCAGCCTGAGAGCCATCTCATTCCACTCGTACTGCAAACAGCGCTGAAACAACGTCCACACATCGCCGTGTTTGGTGACGACTATGCAACAGAAGATGGAACCTGTGTACGTGATTACATCCACGTGAGCGACTTGGCTGATGCACATCTGCGTGCAGTAGATTATCTTCGCAAAGGTGAGAACAGCAACGTGTTCAACCTGGGTAACGGCACAGGATTCTCTGTTAAACAGGTTATTGAAACAGCTAAAAAAGTGACTGGCCTGGATATCCCGGTTGTACAGGAACCACGTCGTGCGGGTGATCCGGCTGTACTGGTGGCTTCATCTGCCAAAGCAAGATCCGTACTGGGCTGGAATCCGAAATGGACGAATCTCGAAGATGTCATTCAAAGCGCATGGAGCTGGCATCAGTCTCACCCTGACGGCTACGGAAAAAACTAGGAGGCGAACATCAATATGTCACAGACTCAACTTGCAGCAGGTGCCACAGAACGGACACCGGAGCAGCAGGAAGCACTGCATGCCATTGAACGTCTGGTAGCATTTGCCTTGCAGAACAAGCTGATTGAAGAAGCGGATCGGGATTACAGCCGTAATTTGCTGTTGGAACAGTTCGGATTCTCGGAGCCGTATGCTGGAGTATTGAACGAGACGGTGTTGGATGGCCCCCAACCATTGCTGGATACGCTGATTGATTATGGATTCGAAATTGGACTTATACCTGAAAATACCGACACGTACCGTGATTTGCTCGATGCGAAAATTATGGGTCAATTGATGGCCCGTCCTTCCGAGGTGGTGCGCGCATTCCGTCATACGGAGCAGACCGAAGGCATTGAGGCGGCTACATCCCAATTTTATGAGCTTTCGATTCATTCCAACTACATTCGGATGGACCGCATTTCCAAGAATGTGTATTGGACACAGGATACAGCTTATGGAGACATGGAGATTACGATCAACCTCTCCAAGCCGGAGAAAAGTCCGAAGGAAATTGCGATGGCCAAGCTGCTTCCGCCTCCGGTATATCCGAAATGCCAACTCTGTCGTGAAAATGTGGGCTATGCTGGTCGGGTCAACCACCCGGCCCGTCAAAACCTCCGTGTCATTCCTTTGGAATTGAACGGCGAACCTTGGTTCTTCCAATACTCGCCATATGTGTACTACAACGAGCACTGCATTATTTTCCATCACGATCATGTGCCGATGAAATTGACCAAGGACACGCTTCGCAGGCTGCTGGCTTTTGTGGGGGAGTATCCGCATTACTTTATCGGATCTAACGCGGATCTGCCGATCGTGGGTGGTTCTATCCTGACACATGACCATTTCCAGGGCGGACGTCATACATTCGCCATTCAAAATGCACAGCCAGAGGCGGTATTCCGCCACGCTGGTTCACCGGGACTTACGCTCAGTCTTGTGAAATGGCCAATGTCCGTACTGCGGCTGGCCTCACACGATCCTGCACAGCTGCTTGAAGCGGGTAACGCAGTATATGAAGCGTGGAAGGTATACAGTGATTCTACGGTGGAGATCGAGGCCTTCAGTGAGGTTGATGGAGAACAGATTCCACACAATACAGTGACTCCAATCGTTCGTCGCAGTGCAGACGGAGGATATGAGATGGACCTCGTTCTGCGGAACAATCGTACGAATGATGAACATCCCGAAGGGATTTTCCATCCGCATCGTGAAATGCATCATTTGAAAAAAGAGAACATTGGACTCATCGAAGTGATGGGGCTTGCAATTCTGCCAGGTCGTTTGAAAGAAGAGCTGGACAGCATCGCGGATATTCTTGCTGGGGATACCAAACTTGCTGAGGCGGCCAAAGCTTCCGAACATGTGTTGAACAAACATCTGGGCTGGGCAGAAGAACTGATCGAACGTTTCGGTCCCAACCTGAACAAGGAGCAAGCTGTTGCGCTTGTGCAACAGGAAGTCGGCTTGAAATTCGCCGAGATTCTGGAGCATGCAGGTGTATACAAATATGATGAGGCAGGACGTCAAGCCTTCCGTCGTTTTGTAAGCAGCATGGGATACACCGAATAGTAGTCAACTAACCAAAACACCCGCCCAATCATGAGCGGGTGTTCTTGTCGTTCTTGACATTTGTGTGCATTGGAATGAACTACCGAGCCAGTTATAATAGAGGGAAGTCCTAGAGTACCACAATGAATTGAGGAAATGGGGTTAATAATATGGAAAAGAAGGCATTGGATATTCCGTTGATCACAGATGCTGAGGAACTGCAAGGCATGGTGGGTGAACCGCATGAACATGTGCGTAACAAGGCAATCTCATTTGTGGATTCACATGTTCAGAACTTTCTATCCATGTCACCATTATTTTTCCTCTCCACCTCCGATCGTGATGGGAAAAGTGATGTGTCACCACGGGGCGATGGAGCGGGATTCGTAAAAGTATATGATACATACCGGCTCGTCTATCCTGAACGCCCAGGCAATCGGCGGATAGACTCCTTGTTGAACATTTTGTCTAACCCTGGTATTGGCATGCTCTTTTTGATTCCGGGTCTGAATGAAGTGCTGCGCATTAATGGTACAGCGTCCATTACCAAGGATGAAGAATTTATCGCGAGTATGGGCTGGACTGGTAAAACGATTGGTGCGGCTGTCATTGTGGATGTGGAAGAGTGCTTTATCCATTGTCCACGGGCATTCAAACAGGCTGGATTATGGGCCTCAGAAACATGGGTGGATGCTGAAGATTTGCCTTCAACGAGCGAGATGTTTAGAGCCCATTTGCAGATTAACGGGTTGTTATAAAGTGAGTGACTATGGATTTGTTTTTCTATAAACGGGGTACTATAATTGGAGTTGCACTAAAAATTCTAAACTCCATTGGAGGCGACAATAGATATGAGATCTTTTCAATTTTATAATCCAACCCGATTGATTTTCGGTAAAGGTCAGCTGGAAGCACTGAAAACCGAATTACCGAAATACGGCAAGCGGGTTCTGCTTGTATATGGTGGCGGCAGTATCAAACGCAGCGGTTTGTACGATCAGGTGATCGGTTTGCTGAAGGAAGTTGGAGCTGAAGTTACGGAACTGGCTGGTGTAGAACCGAACCCACGTCTTTCGACGGTGCATAAAGGGGTAGACCTCTGCAAAACGAACAACATTGACCTGGTCCTCGCTGTAGGCGGCGGCAGTGTACTGGACTGTGCCAAAGCGATTGCTGTAGGTGCCAAGTATGATGGTGACATGTGGGATTTTGCCCAGCGTAAAGCCGTTGCACAGGATGCTCTTCCACTGGGAACCGTGCTGACAATGGCTGCAACTGGCTCGGAAATGAACTCCGGATCAGTTATCACGAATCAGGATACACAGGAGAAATTGGGCTGGGGCAGCGCGTATTCGTTCCCTGCGTTCTCGATCCTTGATCCGGTAAATACATATACCGTTCCTCTGGACCAAACGGTTTATGGCATGGTGGATATGATGTCCCACGTACTGGAGCATTACTTCCATCTGGATGCTAACACACCGGTTCAGCTCGGCTTCTGTGAGACGATTCTGCGCACGGTTATGGATGCAGCCCCTCGTCTGGTTGAAGATCTGGAGAACTATGAACTGCGTGAAACGATTCTGTACTGCGGAACGATGGCATTGAACGGCGTACTGAACATGGGTCTCGCTGGTGACTGGGCTACTCACAATATCGAACACGCGGTATCCGCAGTGTATGATATTCCGCATGGCGGAGGACTCGCAATTCTGTTCCCGCATTGGATGAAGCATAATGTGGACGTCAATGTGGATCGTTTCAAACGTCTGGCCATCAATGTATTTGAAGTTAAACCTGAAGGTAAATCGGACAAACAGATTGCTGAAGAAGGCATCGAAGCGTTGAGCAAATTCTGGACATCCATTGGTGCGCCTAACCGTTTGGCAGATTATGATATCGATGACAGCCAAATCGAAGTTATGGCTGACAAAGCCATGCTCTTCGGTCCATTTGGTAACTTCAAAAAATTGCAACGTGAAGATGTTGTAACCATCTACAAGGCTTCTCTCTAAAAATAAAACACAGCAATGTGTTCTGGAACCGCACGTCTCCTTTAACGGAGAGGTGCGGTTTTTTGTTGTGAACAAGAGCGAGTTGGAGAATGTTCCAGGAACTGGACGATATTCCGATGAGAATAACCATTATCGGGTCTGGAAACCAAATGAGGAAAGATTTTGAAACATAACAGTGGGTTGCTACGTATTTATTTACATGAGGAATGCCCAGTTGGATGGAATTGCGGCAGAAGAGAGGAGGAACGGGGAATGGAGTCAATCTATTGGGGGTGTCTAATCGGAGGAGCCATATTTGCAGTCGTTAGCCTTGTGTTAGGTGACTTGATTGATGGCTTGCTGGACGGGGCCTTTGAATTGCCAGGCCTTGATTTTTTCAAACCTGTTGTGCTGGCCGGTTCCGTAACAACCTTTGGCGGAGCCGGTATTATGCTGACACGTTATAGCTCGTTAAGTGCCAGTTCGGCATTGATACTTTCCCTGCTTATAGGTATTGCTGCATCCATGCTGGTATTCTTTGCATATATCAAGCCGATGCGTAACAGTGACGTTTCCATTGCGTTTTCCATGAAAGAGCTATCCGGGAAAATTGGTGAAATTACCATTCCGGTACCGGAAAAAGGTTTTGGTGAAGTCATGATCAAGATTGCTGCCGGTAATACGGTGCACACGGCATCCAGCTTTGAACATCGTCCCATTGCGGCGGGAGCGCGTGTTGTAGTTGTGGATGTAACCGAAGGTGTACTGCGTGTATCGGAATGGGATGAAGATGTACTTAAAGATGTTTAAGGAAGTTTAACCGTTAGCGGTGTAAGCACTCATGAATGAATAAGGGGAGAGATGTGGAATGGATTTGAATTTGGATTGGGATGTATTGTTGATTCCTGCAGTTGTGGTAGGTATTATTCTGATTCTTGGTTTGGCGTTCTGGGCAAGGTACAAAACGGTTGGACCGGATGAAGCTATGATCGTTACGGGTTCATTCCTTGGAAGCAAAAACATTTCCGACGATGACTCCGGTCGTAAGATTAAAATTGTTCGTGGAGGCGGCGCATTTATTTTGCCAGTGTTCCAGCAGTCGGAGTTTATCTCGCTGTTGTCCCATAAGCTGGACGTTTCCACACCGGAAGTATACACGGAACAGGGCGTACCGGTCATTGCCGATGGTGTCGCCATTATCAAGGTTGGAAGCTCAATAGAAGACGTGGCTACTGCAGCCGAGCAATTTATCGGTAAGCCGGTAGAATCGTTAAGAGGCGAAGCACAGGAAGTTCTGGAAGGGCATTTGCGGGCCATCCTCGGAACGATGACGGTGGAAGAAGTATACCGTAACCGTGATCGCTTCGCGCAAGAGGTTCAAGGTGTAGCTGCCAGGGATCTGAAAAAAATGGGACTGCAGATTGTTTCTTTTACCATCAAAGATGTTCGTGACAAACAAGGCTATCTGGATGCTCTAGGTAAGCCAAGAATAGCAGCCGTTAAGCGGGATGCTGAAATTGCGGAAGCGGAAGCGATGCGGGATGCGCGTATTCAGAAGGCCAATGCGGAAGAGCAGGGGCAAAAAGCCGAGTTGCTGCGTGATACGAATATCGCTGAAGCCGCAAAAGAGAAGGAACTGAAAGTAGCGACGTTTAAGCGGGATCAGGATACTGCTAAAGCGGAAGCGGATCAGGCGTATCATATCCACGAAGCGCGTGCGAGACAAACCGTGGTGGAAGAAGAGATGAAGGTTGAACTCGTTCGTAAAGAACGTGAGATCGATCTGCAAGAGAAAGAAATAATCGTACGTGAGAAGCAGTATGATGCTGAAGTGAAGAAAAAGGCGGAAGCCGATCGTTATGCGGTGGAGCAGGCTGCCGAAGCGGATAAAGCCAAAAGAATGCGTGAAGCCGATGCAGTACAGTACTCCATTGAAACGCATGCGAAAGCTACTGCGGAGCAGAAGCGTCTTGAAGGGCAAGCTATGGCGGATGCAGAACTCGCTAAAGGTACAGCGGATTCAGAGGTTATTCGTCTGAGAGGACTTGCAGAAGCAGAAGCGAAGGAAAAGCTGGCCGAGGCGTTCCAGAAGTTCGGCGAAGCAGCAGTGCTCGATATCATCGTCAAAATGCTGCCTGAACTTGCTGGTAAAATTGCGGAGCCGATCTCTGCGATTGATAAGCTGACCGTTGTGGACACAGGGAAGGGGGAAGGCGCCACTCGTGTAAGCAATTATGTAACAGAGCTCATGGCGACGGCTCCCGAGATGCTCAAAAGTGTCTCCGGCATTGATGTGGAGCAGTTAATTAAAGGTCTCACCAAGCCTAAGACAGCTGTACCGGTTGCTATTCAACAGAGTGAACCTGTAACGACTCCCTCTATAATCGATAGGATTGTGGAAAAAGCTGGAGTTGACGAGTAAGACAACGAATTATAAAGCACTCATGCTCTATTGACCTTAAGGCGAATTTTTGTTACTTTTTAAGCGAGACGTCCGGCGCGGTTTGCCCGCTCCCGGATGTCTTTGCGTTCTTACTAGGGTGTGACTGAATCACACCTAAGATGGTGTGAAAAAAGAGGTGCAAACATTGAGTAGCCTGCAAGTAGCCAAAGCTCTAAATAATAATGTAATTATTGCACAGCATCCTGAACATGGAGAAGTTGTCGTGATTGGTAAAGGCATCGGCTTCAATCGGAAAACGAATGACATTATTCCACTGATGGCTGTGGAGAAGATGTTCATTTTGAGAAACCAGCAGGAGCAGGAGCAGTATAAACAGCTTCTTCCACAAGTGGATGAAGCATTGATCGAAATTATTAACGAAGTCATTACGTATATTGCAGAACGTACGGACGTTCCTTTAAACGAACATATTCATATCGCACTAACCGATCATATTTCTTTTGCACTGAAACGGAAAGAACAAGGGATTGTCATCCAGAATCCGTTTCTATATGAGACCCGTGAAATTTATCCTGATGAATATCGCATGGGTGAATATGCGGTTCGCTTGATTAAAGAAAAACTGGGCGTAGATCTGGGAATGGATGAAATCGGTTTTATAGCGCTCCACATCTACAGTGCCATGACCAACCAAAATATTTCCCAAGTTCGCGAGCATTCGCAATTGATTACCGATCTGGTGAGCCTGGTGTCCACCCAACTGGATTATTCGTTTGAGAACGAGTCACTGGATTATTCCCGGTTACTGACTCATCTTCGGTTTGCCTTAGAGCGTGTCCGTCGGGGAGACAAAGTGGAAGAAATCCACAAGTTGGATTCCCTGTTGAAGTTGGAATATCCTGAAATGTACTCGCTTGCATGGAAGCTAACGAAGGTGATGGAAAAAAGGTTGAATCTTCCTGTATATCCTGCTGAAGTAGGGTATCTGACCATTCATTTACAGCGTTTGAATCAAAGGAAAGAAGAAGAGAACAAGTGAAATTTTTCCACAAGTGGAATACTGATTTGAGAAATTTCGTGTAAAGGCTTGCATCGTTTTTGAAGTGGTGCTACAATGGTCTCCGTAATCAAGCAACTGAATAAACACAAACGACGTGTTACTGATTCGATCAGGCATGAGTTATCTAGAGCGTGATTGTTCTTACCTTATACCGGGTATGCTATACCCGAAGGTTGGACCAATTTGCTTTGTTAACTCGTGCCTTTTTTGTTTTCCCTTGCTTGCTTCACAACATAAAAATTTAAAAGAAAGGGTGGATACGACGCAATGTTTAAAAAGCTTTTTGGTGTATTGCAAAGAGTAGGTAAAGCTCTCATGTTGCCCGTAGCGATTCTTCCAGCAGCAGGTTTGTTGCTCGGGATCGGTAACATGCTTGTAAATCCGGATTTTCTGCAATATGCTACAGCGCTAGATACCCCATGGGTAAGCTCGATCGCGACGATTATGATGAATGCGGGTCAGATCGTATTTGATAATCTGGCATTACTATTCGCTGTCGGTGTAGCCGTCGGGCTGGCCGGAGGCGAAGGTGTCGCAGGTCTTGCGGCCATCATCGGTTACCTGGTCATGAATGTGACTTTGGGTACGGCTGTTGGTGTTACGCCGGCCATGATCGGTGAAGTACCCGGTTATGCCAGCATCTTGGGTATCCCTACATTGAGTACTGGCGTGTTCGGAGGTATTATCATAGGTATTACCGCCGCGCTATGTTACAATCGATTTTTCAAAATCGAACTGCCGTCTTACCTTGGTTTCTTTGCAGGTAAACGCTTTGTCCCCATTATCACTTCAGTCGTTTCCCTCTTAATCGGGTTGCTTCTGGTAATCATCTGGCCTCCGATTCAAAATGGGCTGAATGCTGTATCTCACTTCATGGTAGATACAAGTCCGACATTGTCGGCGTTCATTTTCGGAGTGGTAGAACGGTCACTTATTCCGTTCGGTCTGCATCACATTTTCTATTCACCATTCTGGTTTGAGTTCGGTGAATATGTGAACAAAGCTGGAGATGTCATTCGTGGAGACCAGCAAATCTTCTTCAATCAACTGCGTGATGGTGTGAACCTTACAGCGGGAACGTTCCAAGTTGGTAAATTCCCGTTCATGATGTTCGGTTTGCCAGCTGCGGCGCTTGCGATGTACCATGAAGCAAGACCGGAGCACAAAAAGTATGTTGCAGGGATCATGGGATCAGCTGCGCTGACTTCGTTCCTCACAGGGATTACAGAACCACTGGAGTTCTCATTCCTGTTTGTAGCGCCAATCCTTTTTGCAGTACACTGTATCTTTGCAGGTTTGTCTTTCATGACGATGCAGATTCTTGGAGTCAAAATTGGGATGACATTCTCCGGTGGATTTATTGACTTCCTGATCTTCGGAATTATCCCGAACCGCACGCCGTGGTGGGATGTTATCATCGTAGGTTTGATTCTTGCAGTGATCTACTATTTCGGATTCCGATTGATCATTCGCAAATTCAACCTCAAAACACCAGGACGCGAAGAGGCAACACCTGAAACTGCTTCGGGCGGTGGAGGCTCAGGTTCAACGGATGATCTGCCTCACAACATTCTTGCTGCATTCGGCGGACAAGAAAATATCAAACATCTGGATGCCTGCATTACTCGTTTGCGGATTGAAGTAAATGAGAAATCCAGTGTAAATAAAGATCGTTTGAAACAATTGGGTGCATCTGGCGTACTTGAAGTGGGTAATAATGTACAGGCCATCTTCGGTACACGTTCAGATACGATTAAATCTCAAATGCAGGATATCATTGCAGGACGGACACCGGCACCATCTCCAGCAGCTGTGGCTAAGCCAACTCCTGAACAGGAAAAGGCGCAAGGTGAAGAAGGCGAACGGATTATTGCGGAAGACATCGTTATGCCAGTGAATGGTGAACTGATGGACATCACAAACGTTCCTGATCCGGTCTTTGCTGAGAAAATGACAGGCGATGGCTTTGCTGTTCTGCCTCATGATGGCAAGATTACTTCTCCTGTATATGGTAAGGTGTTTAACGTATTTCCAAGCAAACATGCCGTGGGCATTATGTCTGACGGAGGCAAGGAAGTGCTTGTTCATATAGGTGTCAACACGGTGAAGCTGAAAGGTCAGGGCTTTAACGTGCTTGTGCAGGAAGGCGACCTGGTATCGGCAGGACAGCCGATTATGGAAGTGGATCTGGAGTATGTGAAAGCTAATGCTCCGTCGATCATCTCTCCGGTCATTTTCACCAACCTGCCAGAAGGCTCGACAGTAACGCTAACGAAAAGTGGGTTACTGAAAATTGGCGATCAGCCGATTATTGAGATAAAATAAGAAGTGTTACGACGATGGCAAGCAAGTGTAAATATATGCAATGCCTAAACTAAACTATTGAAAGTGAGATGATTGTAATGCAACAAACATTCAGAATTACAGACGAAGATGGTATCCACGCACGTCCGGCGACAGCCCTGGTTAATACAGCAAACAAATTCAAAGGTGCAGAATCCTTTGCAGAAGCTAACGGTAAAAAAGTAACTTTGAAATCCATCCTGGGCGTACTTTCCCTTGGTCTGGAACAAGGCGACACCATCAACATCATCGTTGAAGGCGAAGGAGAAGCTGAAGCTCTTCAAGCTCTGACAGACGTTATGGTTAACGAAGGGTTGGGCGAAATTAATGCTTAATGTCTCTGGGATCGCGGCTTCGGCGGGTATTGCTATCGCCAAGGCGTTTATCTTGGAGCATCCCAACTACTCTGTAGAAAAACGCGAAATCAACGACGTTGACGCAGAGATCGCGAAACTCGACTCAGCTCTGGGCAAGTCCCAGGCTGAGCTTGAGGCGATCAAAGAGCGTACTTTACAAGAGCTTGGCGAGAAAAAAGCTGAGATTTTTGCTTCGCATTTGCTCATTCTGAATGACCCGGAACTGATTGATCCGGTTAAAGCGAAAATTGCAGATGATAAGGTCAACGCGGAATTCGCATTGAACGAAACAGCAACGCAATTTATCGAAATGTTCGAAAACATGAAGAGTGCTTACCTGCAGGAACGTGCTGCGGATATGCGTGATGTAACCAAACGTGTGCTAAATCACTTGCTTGGTATCGAATTCATGAGTCCGGCTGAGATCAGTGAAGAAGTGATCGTGCTTGCGGAGGATCTTACGCCTTCCGACACGGCTCAACTGAACCGTCAATATGTTAAAGGTTTCGCAACCAATATTGGTGGACGTACTTCTCACTCCGCGATCATGGCGCGCTCTCTTGAAATTCCGGCTGTTGTTGGAACCAAGGACATCTTGGCCCAAGCGAAACAAGGCGATATGATTATCGTTGACGGTCTGGATGGTCACGTACTGGTTAACCCTACTGATGAAGTTATTGCTGAATACCGTGCCAAACAGGAGCAGTATGATGCACAACGTGCAGAGTGGAGAAAACTTCGTGATGAGCCAACGGTAACGGTGGACAACGTTCATGTTGAACTTGCAGCCAACATCGGTACACCGAATGATGTAACGGGTGTTCTGGAGAATGGCGGCGAGGCTGTAGGCCTGTACCGTACCGAGTTCCTGTACATGGGCAGAGACAAGCTTCCTTCCGAGGACATTCAGTATAATGCTTACAAGGCTGTACTGGAAAAAATGGAAGGCAAACCTGTTGTTGTTCGTACACTCGACATCGGTGGAGACAAAGAGCTTCCATATCTGGATCTGCCAAAAGAAATGAATCCATTCCTCGGTTTCCGCGCAGTTCGTCTGTGTCTGGACCGTCTGGACATTTTCCGTACGCAATTACGTGCATTGCTGCGTGCAAGCGTACATGGTAACCTGCGTGTTATGTTCCCAATGATCGCAACACTTGGTGAATTCCGTGAAGCGAAAGCTGTCCTGCTCGAAGAGAAGGAAAAGCTGGTTGCTGAAGGTATTGCTGTTTCGGACAGCATTCAACTCGGAATCATGGTCGAAATTCCTTCGACTGCAGTTCTGGCAGATCAATTTGCCAAAGAAGTGGATTTCTTCAGTATCGGAACGAACGATCTGATTCAATACACGATGGCTGCTGACCGTATGAATGAACGAGTGGCATATCTGTACCAACCTTACAACCCAGCCATTTTGCGTTTGGTTAAAATGGTTATCGATGCAGCGCATCGTGAAGGCAAATGGGTTGGCATGTGTGGTGAGATGGCCGGAGACGAAACAGCAATTCCATTGCTGCTCGGTCTCGGACTGGATGAGTTCAGCATGAGCGCAACATCCATTCTGCCAGCTCGCAGTCAGATCACCAAGCTGTCCCGTGCAGATATGCAAGAACTTGCTGCCAAAGCACTGGATATGCAAACGGCTGAACAAGTCGTTGAATTGGTTCAAAGCATTCAAGCGTAATGTAATTTTACGGGGTTTCCACCCGATTTTAAGGGTTTCTTTTTCCGATAAAAAAGCTGCAGTCGTGCAGCGATTTTGCCGGTATCTGTTGTTACAACAGATACCGGCTTTTTTTGTTTTGAGCATTTTGCATAAATCCATAGAGCGTCTTTCAATCAGCAAGATAGAGATCGAAACGCTATTATTCGTTTTTTATATTTTTCCGTTTGTATCTTGGTTGAAAATCATTATCATTAAGGTAATCGAACAATCAATCAATGGACATCATGCTGAGGGAGAAAGTAGGGTTACCATGAAGGTCAATGAAAAAAAGGCTGGCAAGATGCTTAAATATGGCAGTATCGATTCGTTTGAAGTGTCCTCGAATGGAGAAATTGTTCATGCAGCGACAGCGGAACACTTCGCTATTCTTTGTACAAGTGGCTCAGGAACTTTGGTATCGAACGAACACATATCCCGATTGAATGAAGGGGAAGTCTATTTGCTGGCTCCTGGACAGAGGTTCAAGCTGGCGGCAGATGAGCAGGCGTTAAAAGGCTGTATGGTCCGTTTCGAAGTATACGAATATGGCGGAGAACAGCAGATGACCGCTACCCATGCTTTCATGGAGGGTTTGTTTTGGTGCAAAGATCCGCATCAACTCGCGCTCTCTTGTGATCGATTGCTTCAACTGGAGGTCGCTGGTGACGAGGAACACTTCAATAGACAGGCCGCATTATACGGTTTGATGACTTCACTTGTTCAAGCGGAGGCCAAGCCGGAAAGCGTTGAGTCTACCGCTTCTGCGATTGCCCGTGTTGCCGATTATATGAATGAACATCTGGATCATGAATTAAAACGAGATGAATTGTCCAAGCTTGCTGGCCTGAGTCCAGGGTATTTTTCGTGGGCATTTCAGCAATATACAGGAAAGACCCCGACGGCCTATCTGATGGATGTCAGAATGAAACGGGCCAAGGAGCTCCTTTTGTCAGGTGATGGTGTAAAAGAGACCGCGGTCCGAGTCGGCTATGAAGATGAATTTTATTTTAGCCGCAGATTCAAACAGAAGATGGGACTTTCGCCTAATGCGTTTGTCAAAAGCCGCAGATATAGTATCGCAAGTGTCTCTGATCCAATCTCGGGCAGTTTACTGGCACTTGGCCTGCTTCCGAAAGCTGCTGCCTTTTATCCAAATCATGAATTATACAACCGAATGACTCGTCTGCATTCTTATGAGCTGGGGGAAGGGCAGATCTGGCAAGAAAATGTGGATCGATTGCGTGCGTCGGAGCCGGAGCTTATTTTCTGCACTGACCTTCTGGCCGAGCGGGCGCGAAAAGAGCTGGAGCAGATTGCGCCGACAGTTGCCATCCCTTGGTTATCCGCAGACTGGCGCGAGCAGCTTCGAATGATTGCAGAAGTTATGGAGCATCGGGCAGAGGCGGAGATGTGGTTGTCGGAATACGATGGCAAGGCGGAAGCGGTCTACCGCAAAGTAAGGCGTAACATCGGTGGAGCTACGGTCAACATATGGCGTATCACGGATTCGGAATATCGGATATATGGCAAACGCAATGCTGGTGCGGTCCTTTATGATGATTTTAGATTGGCAGCTACGCATCGTCTCGATGACATCAATGTTTTTGAATCGGTGACCAAAGAAGCTCTGGAAAAATACGACGCAGATATGCTGATTATCATGGTAGATTCTACGCAGCAGGCGGCCCGGGAATGGAAGGCACTTCAGGCCAGCGAGCAGTGGCATCGTTTGACAGCGGTTCGGCATGGACATGTGTACGAGGTGGGGACAGAAAAATTGTTTGAGTATTCAGCATGGTCGCATGAGCGGGCGCTGTTCTATTTTATGCGGTTATTTGGCTGACAAAAGTCCAGTTCACTACGTTTAAATATCCATGTTTAGCTGAAGCAATGAATGATATGATATCTATTGAGAAAGAAAATCATTATCAGTGTAAAGAGGAGGTGACATTCCATTTCTGGAAAGCCGCCTTGGAATCTAGAGCAATTGTTTAAAGTACCTCGATTATACCCGTTTTCCGAAGATCAACATACCGGCGTACATGCCTGCTTCTATGAGGGGGTGTCATATAAAGGTCGTGCTACTCGCATATTTGCCTACTACGGCATCCCGCGTTCAGTCTCTCCTAACGAGAAAGTTCCCGCGGTGATCCTGGTTCACGGTGGTGCGGGAACAGCCTTTAGCAGTTGGGTGAAAGAATGGATGGCACGCGGGTATGCTGCGATAGCCATGGATCTGGAAGGACATATTCCATTCGGGGATGAGGAGCACAGCGAACGGATGGAATGGCCATCACATTCATGGAGTGGTCCGGAGAAGCAGGGTGTATTTGCGGATTACGAACAGCTTGTCGACGATCAATGGATGTATCATGCTGTAGCTGCGGTAATATTGGCACATTCGCTGCTCCGCTCTTTTCAGGGAGTGGACAAGCAGAGCATAGGCATAACAGGAATTTCTTGGGGAGGCATCATCACAAGTTTGGTTGCGGGATTAGACACCAGGCTTTCTTTTGCCATGCCCGTTTATGGCTGTGGGTATCTGCATGAACCGGGTTCCTATTATGGGCTTAGCTTTGCATCCATGCCGGAGACAGAAGCAGAGCGTATTCGTCTATTGTGGGACCCATCCAATTATCTGTCGGAAAGCCGCTTGCCGATGTTATGGGTTAACGGTAGTAATGATACCCATTTTCCGTTGACCATATTTAACAAGTCTTTTGAGCAGCATCTGGAGTGCCATCCAAACAACAACCATAGCAGACTAAGCCTTCATCCGGGTCTCGGGCATTCTTACAAGGAGGCATGGGCATGCGAGGAGCTCTTCGCTTTTGCGGATAGTATCGTTAAAGCGAAACCTGCGCTTGTTGAAATTTGTGAGGAGAAGCACGAGGACGGTTGGTTTGCCGTTCGGTATGATTCATGCCTTCCTGTCCTGGAGGCCAATCTGTATTGGTGCGTGGATGATCGCGATTGGAGAACCGCAAGATGGGAGTCTATTCCCGCTTCTTTGGATGCAACGAACTCTAAAGCGCTAGTACGTCTTCCACAGCATGGGATTTCGTTTTTTATGAATCTAAGAAATGAAAAGGGCTGGATCACAAGCACACGCGTAATGAGAAATGAGAGAATGGCAGAGCAGAAGATAAAATAACAGAATAACGAATGAATAAGGGGATTTGCAGAACATGAAACAACGAAATCAACGCTATTTCACTTTAACAGCAGTTTTGCTTGCGGTGTTATTATTAATTGTAGCCTGTGGCAACAAAGAGAAGTCAGGTTCGTCTGAGGCAGAACCGACGAAACAGGAACAAGCGACATCGGAAGAGTCCCAAGATGCCACGTTTACATTTAAGGATACAAATGGTGAGCAGACATTACCGCAAAAGCCAGAAAATATCGCTTCCACAGTGACATATTTGACGGATCACCTGATTGCGCTGGGCATGACGCCGAAAGCTACGGTGAAATCACAGAACGAAGATTTTCCGTTATATTTGAAGCCATTCTTAAATGATGTGGCGATCATCGGTGATCAAGGTAAGGTAAGTGCTGAGAAAATGCTCTCTCTTGGACCAGATCTGATTGTGACGGATACGAACAGCAAAGAGCAATACGAGAATTACGCCAAAATTGCTCCAACGGCCATGCTTGAGAATGGATATGTGGCACCTGACTGGCAGACGGCATTTCGGGCTACCGCTGCGGCCTTTGGTCTGAACGAAAAGGCAGAAGAAGTGATAAATACCTATGAAACGTATAAAGCTGAGGCGATCCAGAAGGTTCACGCCAAAGCAGAAGGCAAGACACTGATGGTATTGCGGATAAGAAATGATATTCGGTATTACGGAGACATGGACTACAAGTGGCTTTATGATGATTTCGGTTTCTCCAGACCGGCTGTTTTCCCCGTGACAAGCGCTGAAAGTCGCTATGAAGTGTTGTCTAATGAAAAGCTCCCAGAAATCGATCCGGATTACATTATCCTTATCAATGATAATGAAGAGATCTATAACAATCTGCAGACCTTGGGGATTTGGAAAAACATGAAGGCTGTTAAAAATAATCAGGTATTCCAGGTGGCCTCGGATTCGTGGTTTGGCGGATATGGACCTAATGCTGCTACTTCCATGCTGGATGACCTGAATCGTTTGTTCGGCGAATGATGAATGACCTAATTCGTGAGGAACTGGGGAAGCACTTTAATCTGGTGCAGGAACTGAATGGTGTACCCGTGGCATCGCTATGGGGAGAATCTATTGTTGATCCAGAGGCAATGAGAAGCTTTTTGTCCGCCTATCAACAGTTAATCGAGGGACAGGATCTAACGGTTGCCGCAGCCTATTTTACCAGTTGGTTCGGTGATGTGGCAGCTGCGCTGCAATATACCGTATCCGTCCATCATGCAGCTCCGAATTTTTCGCTAGCCAATCTGAGTATACATTTGATGAAGGAAACCGGGTATACACGAATTGCTTTTCAACTTGAGAACATGGATGTCACTCTCGCTCCGAAGCATTCGGAGGAAAGAACGGTCTGGCTTGAAGCAGAATTAAGACGTTTTTACAGTCAGACTGCACGTCCCCTCATAGAGTGTTTGTCCGAAGCTTCCGGGTTGCATGTAAGCATGTTGTGGGGGCAGTTGCCAACGGCTCTGCAAAACTACAAGGAGAATATCCATAATACGTATCAAGACAATGAAGCTCTCTTGCGTCAGTTTGCCGCTGATGAACTGGTGCTGCAAAATGGTCTGAAAGCTGATATATTTGGTCTGGTCAAGAATCCGCTTCGTGTCAGGGTTCGGATGATTGATCATCCGCTGGAGCCTTCCAAGAGACTTGCGATCAAAAACGTCTGTTGCCTGCAATATTTACGACAAGGTCGCTCCTATTGTTACACCTGTCCGCGATTGGGCAAGAAGGAACGGGCTAATTGGAAGCCCTAGACCTCAAAAGATAAAATAAAGCTGACAGGTTAATCAGCAATAAGAAAAACAGCCGCGCAGAAAGAAAAATGCGGCTGTTTTTGGCATTTATTAATGATTATCCAACGATAGAATATGTGTTTTCGTTGTAATGATCGTTCCCAGTCCTGGGATCATAACATAGTTCGGACGTCGTTGCAGGCATAATCATATGCAAGTTTATTAGTTAACTTTTAACTGCAAGCGCAGTTCAATACAGGTTTACGGGCTGCTGTTGTTTCATCCAGACGGGTAACCGGTGTGCCATAAGGGGCATTGAGCACCAGTTCTGGCGTTTCTTCTGCTTCCTTGGCAATGCGAATCATTGTATCGACGAACCCATCAAGGGTTTCTTTGCTCTCGGTTTCCGTTGGTTCGATCATGATGCACTCCTCGACGTTCAGCGGGAAGTACACGGTTGGCGGGTGATACCCAAAATCAAGCAATCGTTTGGCAACATCCAGTGTACGTACACCATACTGCTTCAACCCCCGGCCAGACATAACGAATTCATGTTTGCACACGCCTGGATACGGAATCTCGTAGTAAGGTGCGAGACGGGCCATCATGTAGTTGGCGTTGAGCACCGCACATTCAGATACCCGGCGTAAGCCTTCAGGTCCATAGGTACGAATGTAGGCATAGGCACGGACCAGAATGCCGAAGTTGCCATAATACGCTTTGACCCGCCCAATGGATTGATCGCCTTCGCGATCCAATGCATATATGCCCTCATCATTTTTGATGACCATCGGTTTCGGCAGAAACGGAATCAAGCGGCTCTTCACGCCAACCGGGCCGGCACCAGGCCCACCGCCGCCGTGCGGAGTACTCATCGTTTTATGCAAGTTCAGATGCACCACGTCGAAGCCCATATCGCCAGGCCGGGTGATGCCCATAATGGCATTGGAGTTCGCTCCATCGTAGTAGAGCAGTCCACCTGCCTGGTGCACAATGGAGGCAATCTCCTGAATGTCTTTTTCAAAAAGTCCGAGTGTGTTCGGGTTAGTCAGCATGAGCGCTGCGGTGTCCGAACCAACAGCTGAGCGAAGTACGTCCAAATCTACCAGTCCGTCTGCGCGGGAAGGGATCGTTACCGTTTCGAAACCTGCTACGGTTGCACTTGCCGGGTTGGTTCCGTGAGAAGAGTCCGGTACGATAACTTTCGTGCGCTGTTCACCACGACCTTCGTGGTAGGCACGGATCATCATGAGCCCGGTCCATTCGCCATGTGCACCAGCAGCTGGTTGGAGCGTAACGGCGTCCATCCCCGTTAGTCCGGCAAGGTCATTTTGCAACGTATAGAGCAGTTCAAGGGCACCTTGAATACTGGATTCATGCTGATAGGGATGAATTTTGGCGAACCCGTTGTAACGGGCCACATCCTCATTAATCTTCGGATTATATTTCATCGTACAAGAGCCCAGCGGATAGAATCCGTTATCTATCCCGAAATTACGACGAGACAGGGCAGTGTAGTGGCGAATGACGTCAACTTCAAAAACCTCAGGCAATGCTGCTGCTTCCGACCGAAGCATTTCCCGGGGAATCAGGGAATCCACAGCTTGACGGGGAACGTCGCATTCAGGCAATGAATAAGCGACCCGACCCGGACTGCTGAGTTCAAAAATCAACGATTGCTCCAGTGCTGGAGAGGCAGTCTGAGCAGTGACTGTTGTGATGGTTTCAGGTTGGCCCGAAGTGGAGATAGAGGTTACCGTTTCCGATTGTCCTTGTGCCGATGTTGTCGTCGTTGTCTTTGTTGTCGTTTCCTGAGTCACAGCGATCCCTCCAATACACGTGCGAATTCGTCGATCTCTTCCTTGCTGCGTCGTTCAGTGACCGCAATCAGCATATGTCCAGCAAGCTCGGGATAATCACGTCCAAGTTCATACCCGCCAATGAAACCTGCATCGAGCAATTTCAGTTGCAGTAGTTCCACTTTTGTTCCTTCAGGCAGTTGGATCACAAACTCATTGAACGTCGGTGCGGTAAATGTAAGAGAGACGCCTGGAATTGCGGTAAACGTGTTAAGGGCATAATGGCTCTTCTGCAAATTCAAATCAGCGACGTCGATCATGCCTTGTTTACCCATGATCGACATATAGACAGAGGCGCTTAGCGCGAGTAACGCCTGGTTCGAACAGATGTTGGACGTCGCCTTTTCCCGGCGGATATGCTGTTCTCGTGCTTGCAGCGTGAGTACAAAACCACGCTTGCCGTTGCGGTCCGTTGTCTGGCCTACAATTCGGCCAGGAATCCGGCGCATATGAGCCTGGGATACAGCGAAGTATCCGCATGTTGGGCCGCCGAGTGAAGCGGCGATGCCAAGGGGCTGTGCGTCGCCAACGACGATGTCAGCACCCAGCTTGCCTGGGGCTTCCAGCAGACCCAGCGATAGCGGGTTGGCGCTGACCACGAGCAGGCTCTTGTGCGCATGCGCAAGCTCTGCGGCCTGTTTTACATTTTCCACGGCGCCGAAGAAGTTCGGGCTTTGAATCATGACGGCTGCGGTGTCATCGGACACGGCGGCTTGCAGGGCATCCCAGTCTGTTACACCATTTTGATATCCAATCTCAACAATCTCCAGATTGAGGCCGTGAGCATAAGCTTGCAATACCTGACGGGATTCGGGGTGCACGGTACGTGACACAATCAGCTGTTTGCGGCGGGTTGCCGCTGCGGCCAGATTGCCTGCTTCCGCAAATGCAGTTGCACCATCGTACATGCTGGCATTGGCTACAGCCATACCTGTCAACTCACAAATGTAGGATTGAAACTCGAAAATCGCCTGCAATTCTCCTTGGCTGATCTCGGGTTGATAAGGTGTATAGGCGGTATAGAACTCAGAACGGGAGATGACATGATTAATGACGGAGGGAACGTGGTGATCATAAATGCCTGCACCCAGAAAACTGGCGTGTGTCTCGAAGTTGGCATTCGCTCCCGCTTGCTTCGACATATGACGTGTTAGTGCATACTCATCGAGTTTGGAGGAAACAGGCAGTTCGCCCTGATAGCGAATCTCCTGTGGAATGTCATGGAACAGATCCTCAATCGTTTCCACGCCGATGGTTGCCAGCATGGCACTCTGATCCTGCTCGGTCATGGGAATGTAGCGATGCTTGCTCATGCTTGATCAGCTCCTTGAGTAGGTGTCTTTGGCGCACGTGTCCGTTTATGAAAAGGGGTCTTCACGACCTCGGCTTTCAGTTTCTTGCCACGAATCTCAATCTCCAGCGGGGTACCCAGTGCAGCATATTTGCTGTCAATCAAGGCCAGCCCCAGATTACGTTTTAACGTAGGCGACTGGGTGCCTGTGGTTACTTCACCAATCTGTACGCCTTCGGCGTAAATGGGATAATGAGGACGAGGGATGCCGCGCTCCAGCACTTCGATGCCGACCAGCTTGCGGGCAGGCCCATCATTTTTTTGCTGCAACAAGGCTTCATGTCCGATAAACGGTCCTGCATTTAGCTTCACAAACATGCCAACGCCAGCCTCCAGCGGTGAGATGGTTGCAGACAATTCCTGTCCATACAGGGGCAGCTTGGCTTCAAAGCGCAGCGTATCCCTGGCACCCAGTCCTGTCGGAACGAGACCGTGACCTTCTCCCGCTTGCATCAATCCGTTCCAGACCGCAGCGGCTTGTTCCGCAGGAACATAGAGCTCAAAGCCATCTTCACCGGTATATCCGGTGCGGGATAACAGCAATGTAACGCCACATACCTTCGCATTTGCTACAAAGCGGAAAGGCTCAATCGAAGACACATCGGTATCTGTCACCGTTCCGAGAATATCGACTGCCAGCGGACCTTGCAGGGCAAGCAGCGCCGTTTGATCCGAATCATTGGTCATCGTTACGCCTGGCGTCATGTGCTGTTGCAGCCATGCCCAGTCCTTGTCGATGTTGGAGGCGTTAACCACGAGCATATAATGCTGGTCTTTCAGTTTATAGATCAGCAGATCATCGACCACGCCGCCATCCGGATAACACATTAACGTATATTGGGCCTGACCGGGAACGAGTGTTGTTACATCATTGGTGGTCATGTGCTGTAAAAAAGCTTCCGCGTGTTCACCTTGTACGGTGAATTCACCCATGTGGGATACATCAAATAATCCGGCACGTTCTCGCACCGCTTCATGCTCTTTCTGAATTCCACTGAATTGTACCGGGAGCTCCCAACCCCCAAAATCAATGCATCGTACGCCTTCATATTGCTGATAGAGTGGAAAGAGTGGGGTTCTAAGCAAATCGGACATCCAATCACCTCGTCATGGGCCGTCAACCGGCCGAGTGTATAACCGTAGATCAATGAATCTGGCAATATATTTTATTATAAAAGTAAGGTAAGGACGCTATAGGCAGCGCCGCTCTATAACCTGTTTTCGTTTTTTTTGGGAAAAAGGAAAAGGACAGGCCAAAGAACCGGCATGCCAGAAGCACGCTGTATTCTTAGGCTCTGTCCTTGGTACCTGAGAGTTACCCCGCCGCATGATGCAGCAGGTTTCCCCTTGGGTGATCATAACGCCCACACAGGGCGATTAGATGCTCTCCAGAGTTGCGTCCCGTAAAAGTCCTTTTGCCTGAGAGATTCACCTCCGCTTGTCGGTGGTTTACTCCTTCGGCGTTACCGCAAGTACACCCTGAATCGGGTGTCAAGGGTAATCTCTCCCTTTACATTCATCCGCGGGTATTGCATAGACCAATGAAAAACATTTACTACTCTCATTAAAGCCTGAATCGACTATTGATGTCAAGAACGATATCATAGAAATGAATAAAAAACCCGAATGATATTCGAAATTCATTTAATAACGTTCGTCTATTTATGAAGAGTGCGCTTACTTTTCTAATATTCACCATTATATGTAGGGAGGGTCCATTTGAGTTACAGGCATATAAGGAAGAAAATCAAATAAATTGTAAGGTATCTTGACATTTGAATCGGAAATATCATACGCTATGTTTTGGGAAAAAGGTTAAGGTCAAAGAAACGCATGCACTCATTAATGAAAAGCGAGGCGGATATCGATGAGCGAATTGAAAAGTGATTTCCTGTACAGTGAAGAGCACGAATGGGTGCAGACCGTAGGGGAGGATACCGTACGTATTGGCATTACCGAGTTCGCGCAGCATCAGCTGGGTGACATTGTGTTTGTTGAATTGCCTGACCTGGAATCGGATGTAAAAGCGGAAGACAGTATTGGAACGATTGAATCCGTCAAAACCGTTTCGGATTTGTTTTCTCCTGTCAGCGGAACGATTATTGCTGTGAATGATGCATTGCAGGATTCCCCGGAGCTGGTTAACAACTCCCCGTATGAGGAAGGCTGGATGATTGAAATTCGTGTTGAGGGCGATCTGACAGCAGCACTTTCCACATTGATGAACGCGGATGCGTATCGTAAACATACGGAATAATATGAAGGTGCAATTCACCGGTTGGATAGAGAGCTTTAGCTTGATGTAAAAGTCCGTTTAGCGTAAAAAAATGAATCGATTGATTATATAGATCCGAATGGTCATTTCGGTTATTAGGAGAATACTTAGACGCAATTGCCTCATCTGAAACAGGATGAGATAATTGCGTTTTTTCGTTGTTACTCGACGAATTAGATGGGATAAATATCAATCTAACATGTTTCATCATCATTTCTAAATGAGGTAGGAACAATTTATTTAAATAGAATAAATTTACATTTTGTATGTCATTAAAATGGGGCAATTCGTGGGTATGATACATAAAAGGGAATAACAGGTTCCAGTGCTTATACAAGCTCTTAAATATGGGACAATCCTTTAAATTTAAAATCTTGTCATCAACGTTCATGACGGAAGTAGGTTTTCATTTCGTTGTAGAAGATACCGTTTTCATTTACGATATGGTTGTAAATTAAGATTTATTGAAGATTTGTACCTTTGTTCGTCTGGATCATCGTTGTCAAAATTCAGTGGAATTAAGGTTTAATATGTTGAGGAGGTTTTCAGTATGAGTTCAGTGGACGCAAAGTCCGAAAAAAGCGGAGGAATACGGGTCGGCGTTCAGAAGTTTGGACGTTTCCTGAGTGGTATGGTTATGCCGAACATGGGTGCATTTATCGCCTGGGGTTTGATTACGGCATTGTTCATTCCAAAAGGATGGTTCCCTAACGCAGATTTTGCATTGCTGGTTGATCCAATGATCAAATATTTACTGCCTTTGCTTATCGGTTACACAGGCGGTACCATGGTACACGGACAACGTGGTGGTGTAGTCGGTGCAATCATGACCATCGGGGTTATTGTCGGCAGTGATATTCCAATGTTCCTTGGCGCCATGATTGCCGGACCATTGGGAGCCTGGGTCATTAAGAAATTTGACAAGGCTGTTGATGGCAAAATCAAATCAGGGTTTGAGATGCTGGTTAACAACTTCTCCGCTGGTATTATTGGTGGGATTTTGGCCCTTCTAGCCCTTAAAGGCATCGGGCCTTTCGTTGAAGCGATTAGCAAGGTGTTATCGGCCGGGGTAGAAGCTTTGATGAATGCTGGTCTTCTCCCACTGGTCAACTTGATCATTGAGCCAGGAAAAGTATTATTCCTGAACAATGCCATCAACCATGGGATTTTGACGCCAATTGGTACGGATCAAGCAAGAGAACTGGGTCAATCCGTATTATTCATGCTTGAATCCAATCCAGGACCTGGACTCGGCATTTTGCTGGCATACTGCTTCTTCGGTCGCGGATCAGCCAAATCTTCCGCTCCAGGTGCTGTAATCATTCATTTCTTTGGCGGGATTCACGAGATTTATTTCCCTTACATTCTGATGAGACCGATACTGATTCTGGCTGCGATGGCTGGTGGTGTGGCGGGTACATTGACCTTCATGCTGACAGGAGCTGGTTTGGTATCTGCACCGTCACCGGGAAGTATCATTGCCTACTCATTGTTAACGCCTAAGGGTGGATATCTTGGCATGTTTGCAGGGGTAGCCGTAGCTGCGATCATCTCGTTCCTCGTGGCATCGATCCTGCTCAAAACAGGTAAACAGAAGGACGACGAAGATCTGGATAGTGCGTCCAACCGTATGAAGGACATGAAAAATCAGGGCAAAACGGGCAATCTCACCGTTGATAAAGACAATCGTGAAGCTGACCGTGCGGCCGATATTGCTTCTTCGGCAGTAAAAACGGATATCAATAAAATTGTATTCTCCTGTGATGCAGGGATGGGTTCGAGTGCCATGGGTGCCTCGATTCTCCGGAAGAAAATGAAGGCAGCCGGTGTGGATGTCGCTGTAACCAACACGGCGATCAGTGAGATTCCACAAGATGCCGACATCGTCATCACACAGAAAACATTGACAGACCGGGCCAAATCCGTGGCTCCAAATGCAGAGCATATTTCCATCGATAACTTCCTGAAGAGTCCTGAATATGAGGCACTGGTGGAGCGCCTCAAATCCGACTCCTGATGAGTAATATTACAAGGAGACAGCGTGAGATCGTGGAGTTCCTGCTGGAGCATCCTCATGAGGTAACTGCTGGCGATATAGCTGTTGCGGTCAAAGTAAGCACTCGTACCGTACATCGAGAGTTGCAGATGATTGAACAATGGCTTGAGCCCCTTGGCATGAGATTGGAAAAAAAATCAGGAACCGGGGTTCGAATTGATCCCGGTTCCGATGATTTGGCCGTATTGCGCCAACAACTTGAGCTTAACGAATATGTGGAGTTTACGCCCGAAGAGCGTAAACTCTTCATGCTTTGTATTTTGCTGGATGAAGCTGAACCTGTGAAGCTGCTTGCATTGGCCTCAGATCTGAAGGTAACCGTGTCTACGGCGAGCAATGATCTGGACGATCTGGAGCCACGCATTCAGCTGGCGGGATTGAAGCTGGTTCGCAGGCGTGGATACGGGGTCAAGATCAATGGAAGCGAGCTGGCTCATCGCATGGCTATTTCCGCGCTCGCTCTTGAATATCTGGATGAATCCGATTTATTCGGTAGACATGCGGAGCAGGGAGTTTCCAAAGTAAACAGCAAACTTCTAGAAATGATAGGGCATGAGGATGTACTTAAAGTTGAAAATGCGTTATGGCAGCCGGATATTGAGTGGTTGGAAAATATCCCGGAGCGTCAATATATGAAGCTGCTGATTCAATTGTCAGTAGCCGTTGTGCGGATTCGGAAAGGTTTTGGCATAGGTCGGAGCACTCAACAGGACAAAAAAGACGTTGGAAATCCTCTGCAAGATGAGCGGAAGGTGCCGGAATATTTGGCTTCACGGTTGTGCGGCGTTCTATCTGCCCAGCTTGGGCTGGAGTTTGTCGGCGAGGAGCAGGCTTATTTTCACAGGCTGCTAGTTGAAATCGAGCAATCGATTCATTCCTCGCGTCTACTGCCCATAGACGATCTGGTCTTACTCGACATGGTTCGTTCTCTTACAGATCGAATGCAGGAGAAAACTCATTATTCGTTCCATGAGGATCGTCTGCTTCGTGAAGGTCTGATTGCCCATATAGAGCCGGTGCTGGAACGAATGGATGGGCGGCAGCTCATCCGTAATCCGTTGCTTCAGCAGATCCGAAAGGATTATGAATCACTGTTTGAGGATGTAAAGTCAGCGGTGCGAGAGGCTTGGCCCCATACGGATGTGCCGGATGAGGAAATTGGTTTTTTGGTAATGCACTTCGGTGCTTCCATGGAACGGCTGCGGGTGCTGAAGCGTGAAATCCGGGCTGTCGTCGTCTGTACGAGTGGGATCGGATCTTCACGGATGTTATCGAGCCGTCTGTCCAAGGAAATCCCCGAAATTCGGATTGTGGACAGCGTGTCCTGGTATGAAGCTGCACGTATACCGAAGACGGAATATGATCTGGTTCTCTCTACAGTGGATTTACCGATGGATAAACATCAATACTACAAGGTGAGCCCACTGCTGACGGCAGAAGAAAGTGAACGTTTAAGACACTTCATCCGGACAACGACGCTTCAGCGGGAACATAGTCCCCCACCTGAAGCAGATTCAGTGACAACAGGACGAATTTCCGATCCGGTTGGACTGGAAGCGACCCTGATTGAAATCGTACAGATTATCGGCAAGTTTCAGGTGTTCCCGCTGGATAATCAGGATATCGGATTTTATGAAACGGCGTACGCTATGTGCAGCGTTTTGCATCAATCCGGTGTATTGAATAATCCAGATGAGATTGCCAGGCTGCTGGAGGAGCGTGAAGCTGTTGGAAGTCAGAAGATTCCCGGAACTTCCCTCGCTCTGTTTCATACACGCAGTGATGGCATTCACAGTCCTTCAATTACGCTGTTCCAACTGACAGAGCCGCTTCTCCGCACGCCGGAAGACCCGGCAGGTGTCAGCCATGTGCTCTTGATGCTTGGGCCGAGACAGTTATCGAAGGAAAGTTTGGAGGTACTGAGTGAGATCAGTGCGCTATTGTTGCAGGAAGAAATGATTGCATTACTTGAAAAAGGCAACCGGGATGATCTAATTCATTACTTGTCCCAAGAACTTGCGGGATTTTACCGCAGCAAAACCGAAATTGGAGGTATTCAAACATGAGTGTGTTAACTAAAGATAAAGTCATCATGAATGCAACGGCTCAGGACAAATACGAAGCGATTCGTATGGCAGGTCAAATTCTGAAAGACGCGGGACATATCACCGCTGAATACATTGACAAAATGCTGGAGCGTGAAGAGATTGTCTCCACATATGTCGGCAACGGACTTGCGATTCCACACGGCACGAAGGAATCCAAATCATTCATCCTGTCCACAGGCATTTCCGTCATTCAGTTCCCGCAAGGTGTTGATTTTGGGGAAGAAAAAGCGTATATGGTCATTGGTATCGCCGCTCAAGGTGGAGAACATATGGAGATCCTGACCAGCATCGCAGTCATCTGCGCCGAGGAAGAGAACATGGAAGCTTTGCGTCATGCTCAAACCGCTGAAGAAGTCATCACTATTTTGGAAAGTGAAATGGAGCTATGAAGGCCCTTCATTTTGGAGCAGGTAATATTGGACGTGGCTTTATCGGTTTGATTCTGTCCCGTGCAGGCTACAATGTCGTTTTCTCCGACGTCAATCAGGAGCTGGTTACGGCTCTCCAGCAGCGTGGAGAGTACACGGTTGAACTGGCTAACGAGGCCAAGGATCTGGAGACAGTTACCGGTGTGAGTGCAATCGATGGAACCAACCTGGATACTGTTGCCCAGAACGTTGCAGAAGCTGAACTGATCACAACCGCAGTGGGTGTGAACATTCTGAAACATATTGCTCCGGGTATTGCCAAAGGACTGACGTCCAGACTGGGAACGGGTGATGTCTTCCAGCCCCTTCACATTATTGCCTGTGAAAATGCAATTGGTGCCAGCACTCAACTGAAAGAACATGTATATGGTCTGCTGGATGAGCGTACTCGCCTGCTTGCGGATCAGTACGTGTATTTCCCGGACTCTGCCGTAGATCGGATTGTGCCGATTCAGCATCATGAAGATCCATTGCATGTACAGGTAGAGCCTTTCTATGAATGGGTTGTTGACCGTTCACAAATGGCTCCTGCATTCAAACCGATTGAGGGTGTAATGTATGTGGATGATCTGGAGCCTTATATCGAACGGAAGCTGTTTACCGTTAATACGGGACACTGTATTGCCGCTTATATTGGATATGTGAACGGATATGATACGATTCAGAAGGCTATTGCCGATGAAAAAGTCAAATCCATCGTATATGGTGCCTTGCAGGAAACCGGATCCGTTTTGGTGAAGCGATTTGGATTCAATGCCGATGATCATCAGTTGTACATTGCCAAAATATTGGAACGTTTCGTTAACCCGCATCTGACGGATGAGGTAACTCGTGTAGGACGTTCACCACTGCGGAAACTGTCCCCGAATGACCGTCTGGTTCGCCCGGCTCTCCAGGCTTACGAGTATGGAACAGAGACAACACATTTGGCGATGGGGATGGCCGCTGCCTGCAAGTTTGACGTTTCCGAAGACCCGGAAGCAGTGGAACTCCAGACTACGATCCAGCAAAAAGGGATTGAAGCAGCACTCAGCCAGTATACGTCCATGGACGAGAGCCATCCTGTACTGAAACAGGCTGTAGCGCATTATCAACAAATGCAGAAGTAACGTTCTGTATTTCAATACAAAATAATATTGATTGAAGAAGAGCCTCACAGGGTTAACTGTGGGGCTCTTTATTTTGGTCTGTCTTCTTTTTATACGTATCCAGACATGTCTCGCAGATGCAGGACTTCCTGCGCTGGTCTGCCGGAATGGGGTCAAATACCCCTTCTGGGAACACAGCCCGGTTACACCAGCATTCTGAATGAGGACGACCAGCGGCATAGGAGCAGCCATTGGGCTCACCGCACAAAGGACATACAAGAACTTCTGGATTGACTTTCTTTGTATCTTGCTCAACAGACATACGAGTCTTCCTTCCCCGATGAATTTCTAACCACGCACGATCGATAGGTTTATTAAAGCATAGCAACTCAACCCATTATACCAATCCTGTGATTATTCTTCAGGGGGCAATTCAATCTTCAGTCCTTCCACATGCTTGCGACTCATCAGTTTGCGTTTTTTGCGGTTCTCTTTGGTCTCCAGCACGATGTCGAGGTCATAGTCGTCGCCCGGATAAAGTTCCTGTGCAGAAATATGCAAAGTCAGGCGTTTCTTGTGAATTTTGACTTTACGTCCACGTAGCATGACTCCGATATTTCCGCGACTGTCCTCCACATCACAGACGATGCCTGACTGGTTCAGATAAGCTGCATAGACGCGATCCCCTTTTCGGAATGCTTTGGCAGGAGGAGTAGGTTCTAATGTTTCAGGCCGATCAGCAGATTGCTCTCTTGTTTCCGTTTGTACGGACGGGCTCACAGATTTCATCTTGTTCCTTGTTTTATTTAAGTGTTCTTGTTCAACCGTACTGTTTGTTTGCGAGACACCCTGATCTGAAATGAGCTTGGATCGCTCAATAATGCGCTGTGGCATACCCAGTTTCAGTGCAATGGAATAGGCATAGCTGTCTCCGGCTTCTCCGATCCGCAATCGATAAAGAGGCTGAAGAGAGACCGTATCGAATTCCATTCGGGCATTCTCAAATCCAGGCGTGGCTGCTGCAAAATGTTTGATTTCCCCAAAATGGGTTGTGGCGATAACGGTAGCTCCACGGCTGTGCAGCTCTTCCAGCATGGCGATCGAGAGCCCCACTCCCTCACCGGGATCGGTACCGGAGGCCATCTCGTCAATAAGCACAAGTGTAGATGAATCGGCTTGCTCCAGAATGCCAATCATGTTGCGAATATGTGCAGAAAAGGTACTGAGTGCTTGCTCCAGGCTCTGTCCATCGCCGATATCAACAGCAACTTCATGATATACGGCCATCTCGCCATTTTCAGCGACAGGCACAAGCAGACCAGATTGCATCATCAAGGTGAGCAGACCCAATGTTTTGAGCGCAACCGTTTTGCCACCCGTATTCGGCCCGGTAATGATTAGTGAGGAATACGTCTGACCGATTGCAAAATCAAGCTGAACCATGGATGCACCCATAAGCGGATGGCGGGCATGATGAATCCGAACCCGTCCATTGGCATTGACACGTACAGTCCGTCCGTCCATGGTGGCCGCATATTTCGCTTTGGCGAACAGGAAATCCAGAATACCTACCGTTTCCGTATTTAACGATATTTCACGATGATAAGACTCTGCCAGGGAGGTTAAGTCACCGAGGATTTTCATCTCCTCCCGTGATTCCTCGGCTTGCAGTGAAGCGAGCTCCATTTGCAGACCTACTAACTCAGCAGGCTCGATATATACGGTTTGACCACTTCCCGATTCATCCAGCACACTGCCTTTAACGTGTTTGCGGAATTCTTTCTTAATGGGCAGCACGGTTCTTCCACTACGCTGACTAATCACATTTTCCTGCATGATGGAGCGGTGTTTGCTTATAAGAGAATCCAGCTTGCGCTTCATGCGTTCCTCATTCACCGTCATTTTTTTACGAATACGTATCAGCTCCTTGCTTGCCTGATCTTGAATGCGTCCACTATGGATACAACGTTCAATCTCGCTCAGCAGGGATTCCATCCATATCATGGATGAAGCGTAGCGACTAACTGTGGGGGCCACTTCGGATTTGCCCTCCATGTATTTCATAAGCTGTGCGCAGCTGCGAAGAAATTGGGCGAGATGGCTGAAATCACGTTCCGTAAATAAATAACCGGTGCCTAGCAGATCCATAATGGTCTCCATGCCATCCAGTGATGGAATGGGCACGCTGGCGCCGTTACGAATCAAAGCAGCCGCTTCAGCGGTCTCTTCCAGACGCATTTGAATCAGAGGAGCGTCCACCATTGGTTTCATGTCTCTTGCATAACGTTTGCCCAAATAAGATAGGGCACAGTTAGCAACGTTTTTTTGAATTTGTGGATAACCCAAACTGGTTAATGTTTTTTCATTCATGCTTGATCTCTCCTTGGTAATAAAAATGAATTTCGGTTTAAGCGATGGGACATATTCCCGGAAAACGCAAAAAGGGCGGAGAATGAACAAACGTCATTCTCCGCCCTTAACGTAGGGGAAAGTAGGGCCCGTTATAGGTCTATAAAAAAAAATCCACGCTGAACACAGCGCGGAAATAGACCCGGACACGTACAATCCCGGAGGCGATTTATGATATCCGCTGTTCTTAACTAAGTACAGGGTAGTGGCGCATCATGAAACACACGTATGCCACAAGGCACAAGTGAATCGAAGGCCAAACTCCTGAATATGAAACTTGTTAGTTAAGAACGCTCACCGACATCAAAATCTCTCCTTTGATTGAGGAATATGCAACCAATATAAACTGGAAATTGCCTTGAAGTCAACCTTCAATAATAAATAGTGGACTTGAATAACGATGGGTTTTAAAATAACAATAGTAAATTAATCCAATGAAAGCGATATTATACATACGTTTTGCATTCGATCGGGAAGCGATCCCAAAATCGTTCTCGTTCAAATCACGCAAAATGCACAAAGGAGGATGCTCTTTTTGCCTAAATACCTGCTGCGTTTGCTCTGTTTTACGATGATTCTTGGAGCCCTTCCGGTCATCGTTATTGGTTCAGTCTCCTATTCGATTGCTTCACGCGACATTGAGCAGAAGGTGCGGGAGAGTAATTTGCAGATTCTGCATCAGACCCAAATGCGGGTAGAGCAAGTATTGCGCAGCCTGCAATTATCGTCCATCCAATATGTGAATTCTCCACTGGTATTACAAGCGATGAAAAAATCGCTGGACAGCAGCGAATTTCAGGAAATTCGTGATCTGACTTCCGGATTTAATAATCTGCAATCGGTGACTAATATTGATCAGGCCTATCTCGTGAATCTGGATGAAGACTGGGTCGTTTCAATGCGTTCCTTTGGAAAATTGGATGATTTCAGTATTCGGGACCGGATAGGCTCTTATTTGAAATATACAAACAGCCTGTTCTGGGTGACGCAAAATGTGAGTTCAACCAAAGAGAGTGTGCCGGTATCAGCGGGAGTTGGTGAAGCGACACCGGAGCACGCACCTACCCTTATTTCATCCGACAACGTGGTCAGCATGGTATTCAAGATTCCGATGATACCAACGAATGTGAAACCCAAGGGATTTCTGGTTATAGACATAGCCGATACAGAGCTAAGTACATTTCTAAGCCGAAATCCAAATTCAGGAGATATGTACGTCCTTGATCGGGAGCAGAAATATTTTCTCAACGACACAGAACAAGACGGGAAATACGACGCGCTGAATCAGGAAATCCATGAAAAGGTCCAAGAGACGGGACAATCGGAGGGGTTCTTCAGTGCAGAGGTGGAGGGAAGCCAGGTGGCGGTTAGCTATAGGCAATCTCCACTCAATGGCTGGTTGTATGTGTCCGTTGTATCGCTGAGTCAGATCACCGCCCAGTCGCAGAAAATTGCATTGGTTACGGGAGTGGCTACCTTAGTCATGTTATGTTTGACGGGACTAGTAGCCATCTACGGCAGTCGCAAGATGTATTCTCCCATTTCCAGACTTCTGCAGTTTACAAAAGGACTGGATTCTCCATTGGCTCCGTCGGGACGCCGTCAGGATGAATTTATATACATCGAAGAGCGATTAACTACCTTGTTCAGCTCGGAGAAAACGATGCGTGAGCAGATGAAGGGCCAGCATGTTCATTTACAGGAATTTTTTATGACCAAACTGCTTACAGGCAAGATATCGGAAGATGACTTCAGATATCAGGGTCAGTTATATGATTTTCCAACCTCATGGTCCAGACTTGGGTTACTTACACTTCAGATCGATACCCTTGAAGGGACAAGGTATGAAGAGCAGGACCGGGATCTGCTGCTGTTTGCGTTAAACAATATGGTCGGTGAACTGCTGCCCTCTGAGATACGTTTTGCACCTGTCATGATTGATGACGCCCAGGTTACGGTGCTGGCATCCGTGTTGGATGATGAAGTACAGCTAAAAGAGTGGATGCACACTCAAGCCGAATTGATCCGTGAGCGGGTCGTGACCTATCTGAATCTGCCTGTAAGTATCGGTATTAGTCGCTCCTATTCTGCAATAGGTGATTCACCAAGGGCTTACCAGGAGAGTCGTGAGGCGCTGCAAGGCAGGGTAAGTCTGGGCAGCCGTATTATTTTGCATTACGAGGATATTCAGCCACGAGGTCAGACGGAGGCAGCGTTATATACACAGCTCAGGATGATTGAGGACCAGTTGGCTTCTGCACTCAAGCAAGGGGACGAGGAGAAAACCGATACATACTTTAAGAGGTATCTTGGATTGCTCTCAGACAAGAAGCTGCACTTTAGCGAATATCCCGTTATCATGGTTCAGCTGTTGTCCCGTGTGTATCAGCTTGTACAGGAGCAGGGTGGCAATGTCGCCGAAGTGTTGGGTGAAAAGGCCTCTATGGCTCGACTACTCAAATTGTCTACATTGGATGAAATGACGAACTGGTTCCGCAAATGTTTATTTCAACCTGTCATTCGATTCTGGCGTGAACAGGAAGAATCTCAATATCTGAATATTGCCCGGCGTATGATTCGGCTGATTGAGGAGCGATATGATCGCGAATTGTCGCTGGAAGCTTGCGCAGAAGAACTGAATTTTCATCCGGTTTATTTGAGCCGTGTGTTCAAGAAGGAGGCTGGTGTGAACTTTACGGAATACCTTGCCGAATACCGGATGGAAAAAGCCAAAACCTGGCTGCAGACGACCAATCTGAAAATATCGGAAATTGCCGAGAAACTCAATTACACCAACCCTACCGCTTTTATCCGTACATTTCGTAAAATTACGGGAACCACCCCCGGAAAATACCGGGAGCAGCAGCGATAAAAGCAACCTGCTCTGCCTGCCATGGCAGGCAGGTTTTTCTTTGTTTCAGGATCAGCCTTTATTCTGCGTTTGCAGCAGAGTTAAGACAGGAATATCGGAGGTTAAATGTGGTTCATTAAGGGCAGCAGCCCAGAATTACAAATGCCTTAAACCCTTGCTGCATAAGGGAAACCAAGAAGCTAAAACGAGATGATAGCCAGTTACCCGTTTATCCTCCACAATGAAGATATGAATTCAGGAAGTGATATTTTGTAATCGTTTCCAATGTGGGGAGGAAGACACTATGAAAGCCGAAACGGCGGCTCGGACACGACCCGCTACCCGCAGTGACAAAAACCTGCTGTGGAGGGACATTATCAAAAACCGGTGGCTCTATATTATGTTGATACCGGGCGTGCTCTACTTTGTTATTTTCAAATACATACCCATGTACGGCATTACGATGGCTTTTCAGGATTACACGCCTTACAAGGGCATCCTGGGCAGTGATTGGGTAGGGTTCAAGCACTTCCAGCGTTTCTTCGGGGAACCGCAGTTCTGGACCTTGTTCCGGAATACGTTTTTGCTAGCGATTTATAATATGGTGTTCTTCTTCCCGCTGCCAATTGTATTGGCACTGATGATGAATGAAGTTCGCCGCGAACGGTTCAAACGCTTTGTACAGACGCTGGTATATGTTCCGCACTTTGTATCCTGGGTTGTTGTGGTTGGTGTGTTCTACATGCTGTTCACAACCGAGGGTGGCGCTATTAACGAATTACTTTATAACCTGACGGGACAAAAAGTAGCTTTCCTGCTTGAGCCCGGCTGGTTTCGAACGATGATTGTTGGACAATCCATCTGGAAAGAGGTAGGCTGGGGCACGATTATTTTCCTGGCGGCACTCTCCGGTGTAGATACACAGCTCTATGAAGCTGCACGGATGGATGGTGCCAATCGCTGGCGTCAGACGTGGCATATTACGTTGCCTGCCATCCGCAGTACAATCATTATTTTGCTCATTCTGCGTCTGGGTAACTTCCTGGATACAGGCTTTGAACAGATCTTCCTGATGCTCACGCCGACGAACCGGGATGTGGGTGAGGTATTTGATACCTACGTCTACACCAAAGGTCTCACACAGGCACAGTACAGTTATAGTGCTGCTGTTGGTTTGTTCAAGTCGGTGGTCGGACTGGCACTTGTACTGGGTGCCAACACGATGGCCAAAAAATTCGGGGAGGAAGGCGTCTACTAAAGCTTGGCAGCAGACGTCCTTCACCAGACAGGAGTGAACATTAAGATGCAACAGGATAAAACGTGGGGCAACCGGATCTTTGATATCCTCAATCATGGTTTTCTACTTTTGATCGGAATCGTGACCGTTATCCCGTTCATTTATATTTTGGCCGTCTCGTTTACGAGTCCGCATGAAGTGGCCAAGGGAGGATTCATTCTTTTTCCAAAAGAATTCTCCCTCGCCGCTTACCGTTACATCTTCTCTACAGACACATTGATTCGCAGTCTGGGTGTATCGATCTACATCACTGTCATCGGAACACTGCTTAACCTGTTGTTCACGTCGCTTATGGCGTATCCGCTCTCCAGAAGATACTTGCGTGGACGTCAGCCGATCTTGCTGGGTGTACTGTTCACCATGCTGTTCAGTGGCGGCATGATCCCAACCTACTTTGTCGTAAAATCATTGCACCTGACGGATACATTATGGTCTTTGATGCTGCCTACAGCGATTAGTGCGTTCAACCTGATCGTACTTAAGAACTTCTTCCAAGCCATTCCGGACGAACTGGAGGATGCTGCCAAAATCGATGGATGTAACGATGTGGGCGTATTGTTCCGTATTGTTCTGCCTTTGTCGATGCCAGCAATGGCTACCTTCTCTCTCTTTTACGCGGTGGCTCACTGGAACAGCTTCTTCAACGCTGTCATTTATATCAACGATAGTGAAAAGTGGCCTGTACAAGTGTGGCTGCGTGAGATTGTCATCCTGGCTCAGAGCCGGATCGGGGATACCAGTATCGAAGAGACCGAGATTCAGCCGCTCACCATTCGTATGGCCGTTATCGTGTTCTCCACGATTCCAATCATGCTGGTGTATCCGTTCCTGCAAAAACACTTTGCCAAAGGAGTGATGCTGGGATCGGTAAAAGGTTGAAATTGCGCATGGTTGTACATCAGAACGGGTTCATGACTGTATAAAAAAGGGGAGGTTTTCGTTTGATGAAAGCAACAAAAAAGAAAGCCGTAGCTGTCTTGAGCACACTGGCATTGGTAACAGGTCTGCTGGCAGGATGCGGATCGGATGAAGGTCAGGCTGCCGAGGGCGGCGTACAGAACGTGTCCATTGCAATAGCACAGGTGGGTGACGTACCGAGCAAAGGCAATGAGGTTCAGCAAAAGATTGAGGCGTATACGAACACCAAACTAGACATTCAGTGGATTCCGGCTTCGGCTTATAATGACAAAATCAATGTCATGATTGCATCCAGCGATATGCCCAAAATTGTGAAAGTGCAGTATAACCCAACCGTAACCAGTGCGATGCGTAACGATGTATTCTGGGAAGTTGGACCTTTGTTGAAGGATTATAAAAATCTGTCTGCACAGAACGAGCGTTTCTTTGACAATATCAAGGTGGAAGGCAAAATCTACGGGGTACCCGTATTCTCTGATATTGCTCGTGCAACGGTGATTTACCGTAAAGACTGGTTTGATAAGTTGAATCTCAAGGTACCAACGACACCGGATGAATGGTATGAAACGATCAAGACGCTGGCGACCTCCGATCCGGATGGAGACGGTCAGGATAATACGTTTGGACTCATGCTTTTCAAAAAGTATAACGAGGATCAATATTCCTTCACTACACGTCTTGGCGTAAGCTTTGGTGCACCAAACAAGTGGAAGGTAGAAGATGACGGCAGTTTTACGCCTGAATTCATGACACCGGAATATATGCAGGTGCTGGATTTGCTGAAACGTTTGTATAGCGAGAAACTGCTGAATCAGGACTTTGCCGTATTTGACTCCACAGAAGCGGAGAAGAAATATGATACAGGTGTTGTCGGCATGCGTATCGGTGTCGCCCAGAACGGAAAGAGCCAACAAGAGCGTCTGTCCAAGAACGACCCGGATGGCGTAGTAGACATTGCAGGTTTGCTTGGTGTGAGCGGCGACCGTGTGGCGGGTCAGACGGGTAACTCCGGTATTCTGGCCTTCCCGAAAGCGACGGTGAAATCGGAAGAAGAGCTGAAAAACCTGTTGTCTTTCCTGGATAAATTGATGGACCCGGAGATGGCAACGCTGCTGATGCGCGGTATTGAAGACAAACATTATAAGAAAGCTGGCGAGGACCAGGTGGAGATGAGCGACTTCGATGCGTTCCAGCGTGAAGTGAAGCCATATCGTGATAACTTGCCTTACGTAGAAGGATATAATGTGCCGAAATTGAAAGATACCGAACTCGGTGAAAAGGGTACGGAACTTGCCAAAGAACTGGCGGAACATGCTGTGCCAAACCCTGCATTAACCTTGTATTCGTCTACTTATGGCGATCGTGGGGCAGATCTGGATCAGATGATTGCAGATGCGCAGACCAAATATATTATGGGCAAAATCGATGAAAATGGCTGGAAACAGGAGATCGAGAATTGGGGCAATGCGGGCGGTACCAAAATTCGAGAGGAATATGCCGAAGACTACAAAAAACAGGCTAAATAAAAAGCCGGAAGCGGAGGAACATCATGAAAGAAACCCTGCAATTCACACCGGTACGGATGGCTGAACAGTTCATGGAAAGTTATCGCAATCATGAGTTATATCCGACCTGGCATTATGAAAATGGTTGTCTGCTGAAAGCGCTGGAAGAGCTGTACACCCATACCGGAGAACAGAAATATTTCGATTACATTCATGAACTAATGGATAACTTCATTCAAGAGGATGGCTCGATTCGCTCCTATGCGGTAGAGGAATATAACCTGGACCAGATTAACCAGGGGAAATCGCTGTTCCTGTTGCTGGACAAAACGGGTGAAGAAAAGTACCGTAAAGCCGCGGATTTGCTCATGTTACAGCTTAAGGGACAGCCTCGTACGAGTGAAGGCGGATTCTGGCACAAGAAAATCTATCCGTTCCAGATGTGGCTGGATGGGCTGTATATGGCAACGCCGTTTCTCACGCAATATGGTGCGGTTACTGGCGAGGAGAAGTGGTTTGACAAAGCGGCATTACAGCTGCTGCTGGTGGAGAAACGTACACGTGATCCACGCAGTGGTCTGCTGTACCATGCCTGGGATGAGAGCAGGGAACAGCGCTGGAGCTCGGGAGAAACCGGATGCTCTCCGCATGTATGGAGCCGGGCGATGGGCTGGTATGTGATGGCGGTAGTGGATACATTGGATCATCTGCCTGTAGATCATGAGCAGCGGGGTCAGATTGTGGGGATTTTCGAACGTGTAGCGAATGCACTTGTACATGTACAGGACCAACAGTCCGGGTTATGGCCTCATTTGCTCGATCAGCCGGGGCGTGAGCGTAATTATTTGGAGGCTTCGGGAACCTCAATGTTTGTGTATGCACTTGCGAAGGGCGTACGTAAGGGTTATCTGAGTGGCAAGTTTAAAGCTATCGCAGAAAAGGGGTATCAAGGTCTGCTGCTGCATCTGCTGCAAACGGACCGTGAAGGTGTATTGTCCCTGACGCAGTGTAACGGCGGAGCAGGGTTGGGGGGGACCCCGTATCGTGACGGGTCATACGAGTATTATGTAACTGAATCCATTCGGATTAATGATCCGAAATCGGTTGCTCCATTTATTTTGGCAGGAGTGGAGATGGAACTGGCGACACGCTAGTTCTTTTCTTCAGACTCATTTATGATAGCGCATTCATAGAGAGTGCCCGTAACAATTTGGTTAACCAAAGGAGAGATGGTTCATGAGTCCAAAAGGTCGGATGTCCCGTTTAGGCGGATTGGTCGTGGTTGGTGCAATGTCCGCCGGGCTGCTTGCAGGCTGTGGGGGAGAAAAAGCGCCTGCGGCAGGGGAAGGCAAGCTTCCCATTTCGATTTCTTTGATGCAGGTTGGTGATGTGCCGGCCAAGGAGAATGGGATTGAACAAAAGATTGAGGAATATACGAATACGGATGTCAGTGTACAGTGGATTCCGCAGTCTGCTTTTGATGATAAAGTGAATGTCATGGTAGCATCGGGCGAGATGCCGACCATCATGCGTGTGAATTATGTACCCACAACATTTAATGCAGCCAAAACGGGGCTGTTCTGGGAAATTGGACCCTACCTGAAGGATTATAAGAACCTGTCTGCCCAATCCGAGGCTTATTTTGACAATATCAAGATCGAAGGAAAGGTCTACGGGGTACCCAACTTCCGCGATATTGGGCGTACAGCCATGGTGTACCGCAAGGACTGGTTCGACAAGTTGAAGCTGGATGTACCAAAAACGCTGGATGACTGGTACGAAGTGATGCGCTCCATTCGCAAGGATGATCCTGATGGTAACGGCAAGGAAGATACGTATGGAACGGTACTATTCAAAAAGTACAACGAAGGAGTATCCTCTCCGCTGACACGGATCGCCGTAAGTATTGGTGGGGTGAACAAGTGGGGTGTGGACGATGCGGGTAAACTTACCCCTGAATTCCTGACCACAGAATATGTGGACACGATGAAGCTGTTCAAGCGTCTGTTCAGTGAGGGATTGATCAACAGTGACTTCCCAGCGCTGGACCCTTCTGATGCGGACAAAAAAATCGACTCCGGTCTTGTAGCTATGAAGCTGAACGGTGTTGCTCAGAACGGAAAGTCGTTTCAACAGCGGCTGACACCAAACGTGCCTGATGGCGAGATTGATGTGGCTCCGTTCCAAGGACCGGATGGCATTCGAATTGCCGGGGAACCAGGGAACTATGGCATGCTTGTCATTCCCAAAGCTTCCGTACCGGACGAAGAACAGTTAAAACAGGTGCTGACGTTCCTGGATCAACTGATGGACGAACCACTGAGTACGCTTCAGCTGCGTGGTCTGGAAGACGTGCACTATACGAAGACTTCGGATGGCAAAACCGAGTTCAAGGACTTCGACGGGTATCAGCGTGAAGTGAAGCCTTATCGTGACAATCTGTTAAGCATTGAAGGTTATAACGTGCCTGAGCTTGTCGATGTACCGATCGGTATGAAGGGCACGAAGATGGCACGTGAGAATGAGCAGTATGCCATTCCAAATCCGGCGCTGACCTTGTCTTCTGCCATCTATACTGAGCGCGGCCAGGAGCTGGACCAGATGATCTGGGATGCACAGACCAAATACATTATGGGCAAAATCGATGATGCTGGATGGGAGCAGGAAGTGGCGAACTGGAGAAAATCCGGTGGCGACCAGCTCATTTCCGAATTTGAAGCGTCTTATGCCCAGCTAAACGGGAAGTAGTAGAAATGGTAAAAAAAAGAGTAGTCAAATGGAATGGAATCGTTTATTCTATGAAGTAGTGATGTTTTTACAAAATTAAACAGTAATTACACCTTAAAGAATAAGGCTATGAATCTGCGGATTCGTGGCCTTTTTTTGTGCTTTAAGGAGTGAATTAGTTCTTAGGGAGGAGATAAGTCTTAAAAACAAATACCAATAGCCTAGACTGACATGGTAGAATATTGATTATTATGACAAATTTAGGTTTTATTTTGAAAGAAATACGAGAGTGCTGAACAAGCAGTAGTAAGCAGAAGTTTACCCCATATTAAGGTACATAGGAGGAAAGAAAATGAAAAAAGTAATATTAACAGGAGTGGCTGCACTAACTCTACTTTCCGCACAAGCATCTATCGGTCCACAACCCGTAAAAGCTGCAATTACCGACGACATCAAGGTTGGACAAAGATTTAAAGACATTACTGGCCATTGGGCAGAATCCAGTATCCTTCAGGCTATTCAGCGAGGCTATGTCGATGGTTTCCCAGATGGGAAATTCCTTCCCAACAATATAGTTACCAGAGCAGAACTCGTGAAAATGACGGTATCTGCTTTAGATCTGGAGGTCGGATCTACATCCGGGAGTTGGTATACCTCGTACGTCAATGCTGCTCAAACAGCAGGGATCTATAAAGCAGGCGACTTTTCAAATTCAGATTGGACAAAGCCGATGTCTCGAGAGGAAATGTCAAAAGTAGCTGTCCGAGCATTTGGGGTTACCGACGTAGAAGACAAACAATGGATGTACTTGGCCACCAAGAACGGTATTATCACAGGCACGGCACCAGGTGAAATTTCGCCAGAGGGAACTACAACTCGCGCTCAAGCAATTGCTGTTATTGAACGGGTTTTGTCAATAAAGGATGGTAAGACTTTGGCATCTGATAAGTATGCTGTCGCGGCTGCGGAACTGTACTGGCACAAGACCAATATTTTCACTGTTGCAGAAGAAATCTTTAATGGTCCGAAAAACTCTAATCACAGATTTGGTATTAAATCGTGGAAACAGTCCAACCTTACCGTTTCAGCCCCTAACGGTTCTGTTCAGGGTCGCGTAAACAGTCTGATTGCAATTGATTGGAATGACCCGAAAGACCCTAATCGAAAACTGCTCCCATCCAAAGATAAGTTCTTCTGGCTCTACGGGGGACAAGAAAAGAAATTCTCTGACAATGATGAGTGTTATATCTTGTTACTTGACTCCGAACTGACAGTTAATAAGAATCCACAAGGATATAGAACGAACCGACTTGCCCTTTCTGTTCTTGGCTATGACGGGACACCTAGTAAAGATAAAATTAATCAAGCAATGCCTATTCGCTCTAACGATCCCAAAAAGGAAATATACGGCTTAGTGATTCCAAAAAAAGCTCTTTATTATGATGGATCATTGCAAGTTCTAGTAGAAACAATTACTACCCCTGGAGTTAAAGTCTATCAAAAAAAATTAGCGCAATCCGAGCTTTAAGAAGTTAGGAAGTGGTTCTTTGAAGAACAGAATTCTTCCCCTTGTTTTGTTAATGGTTCTCCTTTCACAGTTAATACCAACTAGCATTTTTTTGAATACTGTATCAGCAGCAGGAGAAATTACAGAATTCATAGCGTACGAGATGAAAGGGGACGCTGACGATTATCTTTATGGAGGGCTTTATTTCTCGGACAAGCCTACTTTACCAACCATTCCAATCGTAGTGCCTTCAAAGCCTGGCAAGATCATTAAAAAGATGGAGTGGACAGATAAGGAGGGTACGGTACTTCGAGCACTGTCCATCCCTACAGGTAAAGCGGAATTTAAAGCATCTGATAATTTAAAAGATACTTTGAACGGCACGAGGTATACTGTGCGTTCTAAAAATAATTCCAATTACGGTGGAATTTACTATTGGGACAGATGGACAGCTGGTGATTCAGGAAACTTTAATGGTAAGTATTGGCGCGCCGGGGGCGGACAGGTAAGTGTTTATACCAGTGAACCTGGCCCAAACTGTCCAGGCGGTGTACCAACTGAAAACAAAAACCCTAATACGTGGCAGAGTTTCAATGGGAATCTGCCACGTTATCCTGGGTGTACAGACCCTAACTTGGCTGCCAATATTCCACGGACGGAAGCATTCTATATTGTTGCTAATGGAGATTCTCTACATGATTTATGGATTAAGGATGGAGGGATTTCTAAGACTGATGTAAAAGCATCACACACCATAATTGACTCCACTACTCCAATTAATGATGTACATGGAACTCAAGGTTATACTGATCCAAGTACAGTTGCAGGTCAAGTAATCGACGTGCCAAGCTTGAACTTAATCACAATTAGTTTTAAACAAACATTCAATAATGATACTTATAGTAAATACTGGGCGAATCCAGGTGCAAAACAAGTATGGTATTTCTCCAAATTTAGAGCCGACTTTGATTCCTACACCTACGTTTACAAGGATAAAAAATTGAAAGTTACGTATGCAGATGGGACATCCGGACTTGAGATCAGCGGTAATATTTGTGTAGCGCCAAACGGAACAACTCAGTTAACGGCAACTTTGACAAAGATAGATGGAAGTGTTTGGCCCTTACAGAGCCATGGTAAACTCACGTGGTCAAGTTCTAATACATCTACAATGACGGTCAATAGTTCTGGATTAGTAGCAGCGGTTGCTCCTACTGGCACAGCAACGATTACTGCACACTTTGTTGACGCGACCCAAGCGCTTGATGAAAAGGATACCTTTGAGATGACAGTTGGCTCGGGGGCCTCATGCACCAACAGTGGCGGAGGAGACAATCAACCTGAAATTCCTGAAGGTAATGGATCGGGACAATGCAGTTGGACGATTGGAAGTCCTTCTCCAGAAACAGTTATGAGGCAAAGTGACATGGACCCAGGTGCCAATGGAGTTATTCGAGCTGACGATAGAGATTCCGAAAAATTCGATGTTCTTAAGGGGATTCCAACATCTGAATCTCTTTATACCAACGCATTAGCTGATGAATATTTGTTCAAACAGGATTGGGGAAAAATGTCTGGAAAGACCACATATGACTGTACGGTTGAAGTTACGTATGCACGTCAATGGACAGTACCTGGTCCTCAAGTATGTACTGAAACTGGTTGTACTCCAGGACCTCCGGTGACCAAAACGGATACTCAGTCCAAAACATATACATTCCAATTATTCAGGGATTACTCGTACTGGAAAATTAATAATTTGGAAGTATACAAGATCAATCAGGCTGAAATGAGTAACTATGCCTTGCCTGGTGGGAAGGTCATCATGACACCTTCAGGGTATACGCCACCGTCACTTGATTCGAGTAATGATCCGGATGTTAATAGTCACGTTAGACCAGCTAATACATCATCAATCACTTTTTCTCCACCACTTCTAACAGGGGGATTGAACTCGCCGCCATCTCTTCCGGATCACACCTCCACACTTAAAGGGATGGCTGAAAGCAATACGCCTCAAAGTAAAGTGAGTAATGATATGGTCAATTTTAATGGCTCAACGCTCATGAGTTCTTCGGAAACGACGAAGGATGGGCCAATTCCGTCTAATTTTCCTAATCCGACTACTATTAACCGTGATGTATTGTATAAGCCTAGTAACATGATCAGCAATACGCTCATAAATAAGGCAAATACCACGAGTTCCGGTGAAATTTATTACGATTTGTTGCCCGGCAATGTAAACGGGGGAGATAACAAAGTTTTTCCAATCAGCGGTATAAATAAGGTCACGGTACATACGCCTGTCGTGAACTACGCCTGGGTATCGGATGACCAGCCGCATAACCAGAAGACGGTGCCGAATGCAAACCGGGCAGCACTCATTCTGGAGCGTCCGTTTATCGTAAGAATCCCGACCTCAGGGCAGCATCTGGATGCTGGGAGTTACCCCGGTTATGGCAACCGGGACTATGCTAAGTATTTTCGCATCAAGCAGGTGCGGTTCCCATTTGATGTTTATAACGAAGGCCGCAGCCAGTTCATCCCCGCCAAGACGTGGGTCGATATTCCAGTGAATCAGTTGGATACCCCCTTTTATCTTCCGGTTTGGGTGGACGAGGGGGATTATGAAGTCGAGTTTCGCAATATCGCCGAAAATGCACCAGCGAACTTCTCTGAACAGCAGGATGCCAATACGAATCTGGCGCATCATGTAGCGGCAGATACGGTACCTGTGGAAGTCATTGGGCGGTTGTATGATTTTCGTGTGACCGATATTTCCGACTATAACTGGGAGAACGTATTCCGTAAGCAGATTGGCCGTCCAGAGCATACAGGAGTCGGATACTGGACGGGCCTTAACAGTATAGATGGTGACCCTAGAGGTAATTTAGCTCCGTTCTTTCTTCCGATTCGACCAGGCAGTCATCCGGTGCAGGGATTCAAAAATGGGGCAGTCAAAACAGGATACCATATCAAGTTTGACCTCAAAACAAAGGGTAATATGTTTGGCAAGCAGGATGGTGTACGAATTACACCGAGTTTCCATTTTGTGAGTCGGGATGGTTCTTCCCGCCAGGAAGTGGACCTGTACTATCACCGGGGCCAGGAGCGTCTCATTCGCATCGGATCGGCGCAGGATTTGGAGAAACGCTTTGTTGTACTGAACGCACGGCTGCGGAATGTACCCAGTACGGAGCTGGGGGATGCAGCTAGGTATCGGTATACCTACGAGCTGACACCCCAGGAGCAGAGCCAGAGCACCCTTGCGGAATACATGGTCCGTTTCGTGGATCAGACTTCTCACCAGAAAACATGGGTGGGCCGTTATGACTGGCTGATCCTGTCCTCGCCTATCCGCACACTGATTGGACCAAAGACGGACATCCCACCTGGCGTCAATGTGGACCGGGCTAATGCAGCCATCCAGCGCTGGTATGGGGATTACAGTCTGCCGGCCGATGTGTACGCTGTACAGAAGGGAGCCGATCTCGAATCACTCGCCAGACAACATCCTCTCGACGAGAAGTCAGCGACCTTCCTGAAGGATGGGTATATCGTGGTCAACTTCAATGTTGAGAGTTTGCAAGGGGGCAATACGGATGCCCCGCACTTGCAATATATTCATGCCCCATTGATGAATCAGTGGCAGATGGACGGCTTCAACCGAAGTCCGGCAAACAGCCAAGGCAGTAACTGGCCGCTGAAGGATGGTGATGTTGTGTTTTACCATGCAGATCAGTCCAGCCGGAACGATTTTCAGTCCCAGGTGCCGCATTAGAGGGAACAGGGCTAATCCCTCAACAAGCTATGTTTTACGTGAATGACGTGAAGCATGGCTTGTTTTTTATGGTCTTTTTCATTCCCGAGATTATGGTTAGGTGACAGAAGGGGTATAAAAGGTAAGGAGCATTTGTTCACATCCATTTTATTGCTCATCGAGAGGGGAATATACAGCATGATTGATGACCATCACAAGCTGGACGTATTGAATGTAGTGGATACATACCAAGGAAGAGATCTGGGTGTCACGATGGAACCACAAGCCTGTAGTTTCAAAGTGTGGGCGCCTGCTGCAACGCAGGTGGATGTGCTGTTATACCCGCCTTCAACAGGGGGAAGTCCCAGTGAACAGAAGAATCAGGATGTACAGAAAGAAATACCTATGAACCAACAGGATCAGGGCATCTGGTCCCTGAAGCTCGAAGGCGAGTGGAACGGTTATCGTTATATGTACAGAGCCACCTTTGAGGACGGACGACAGGAGATTGCGGTTGATCCCTATGCACATGCTGTGACCATGAATGGAGAAATGGGAGTCATCGTCAGGCTGGAACAGACCCACCCGAATGGCTGGAATGAGGATATTCGTCCAGAACTGACGAGCCCCGTAGATGCGGTCTTATATGAGCTGCATGTGCGCGATTTCTCGATCCATGAGTCATCCGGCATGAGGCACAAAGGAAAGTATCTGGCTTTTACCGAGACAGGTCTGCGTGATTCAAACGGGAATACACTGGGAATCGATCATTTGACTGAGCTGGGAATCACTCATGTACATCTGCTACCGGTTTTTGATTTTGCGACAGTGGACGAATCGAAGACAGATGACGGGACCTCCGATTGCTCACGTTATAACTGGGGTTATGATCCGCTCCACTACAACGTTCCAGAAGGTTCCTATGCATCCCGTGCAGATGAGCCGGAGACCAGAATTCGTGAGTTCAAATCTATGGTACTCGCTCTTCATAAGAAGGGAATCGGAGTCATTATGGATGTGGTGTACAATCATACGTTTGACACGGCAGCCAGTTCATTTGAAAAGCTTGTTCCAGGATATTACTACCGTCAGAATCCGGATGGCACGTACAGCAATGGCTCAGGTACAGGCAATGAAGTGGCTACGGAGCGCCCGATGGTGCGCAAGTTCATTATCGACTCCGTACGGTACTGGGCAGAGGAATACCATGTGGACGGGTTTCGGTTTGACCTGATGGGGCTGATTGACACGGCAACGATGAAAGAACTCGCAGCAGAACTGCATGACAAAGTTTCTCCGTCCATCCTCTTATACGGTGAACCCTGGGGAGCGCTGGAATCACCACTTGGGGATCAAATGACCCTTAAGGGAGCACAGCATGAAGCCGGATTTGCTGTATTTAACGATAACCTCCGTGGAACGATTAAAGGCGATAGTGATGGAACGGGAACCGGATTTGCTACGGGAGCGGAGGAAAAAGAAGACGATATTTGGACAGGTGTACGTGGAGCCATTACCGATTTTACCGCTGGCCCATCTGAAACGATTAATTATGTAACTGTACATGATAATCTCAACCTGTGGGACAAAGTCGCCCAGACACAAGGATTGCACGATACACTGGGATTTATCACCTATAGCGAGGATGGTCGTGTGAAAGGTAGCGCCAACGTGGAAGAGGCTGTACAGCAGGCGAAGCCCTATTTGCTCGTTGACCCGAATCGCATACTGGAGAACGAAACGGTCCGGCGATGTCTGCTTGCTAATGGTATCGTGTTGACTTCCCAGGGGGTTCCATCGCTTGCGGCTGGAGATGAATTTCTGCGAAGCAAATACGGTGATGCCAACAGTCATGAGAGTGGAGATTCAGTCAATGCCATTCGGTGGGAGCAAAAGCAGCAGTTTAAGCCGGTTTATGATTATTATCGTGGCCTGATCCGTCTTCGGCGCGAGCATCCTGCTTTTCGTCTTCGCACCCGGGAAGAGATTGAGAAGCATGTTCGATTGCTTGAAAAAGGAACAGGGCTGTTGGCCTATGAACTGTCAGGAACGGCTGTGGGCGATTCATGGGGACGGATGATCATTATCTACAATGCTTCCAAAGAACCCCGTACAACCTCCGTTCCTTCAGGTACATGGAATGTGGTTGTAGAGCAGGGGCAGGCTGGCACCGAGACGCTGCGAACAGCCAAGGATGGTCAGGTCAGCGTTCCCGCTATATCCATGACGGTGATGTATTCAGGTGAATGAACGTTCACACCACTCGCTAAACCTCAACAGCCATCAAGGTACCTTGCCGACCTAAACCAAATTAGTTGTTTAAAAACAGTAATGTTGCACCCTTTCTCCATTCTGGAGTGAGGGTGTTTTGTTTTCTCCCGCCTTTTTTTCATCAGGACAGGTACAAATGCTGTCAATCTATGGCGCTTGTTTACATATGCTGTATCTTGAAAGCGATTGCTGTGTAGATTTGCATCACATTCGATATGCTAATTGAAAGCCTCTGTTCAACCGATATGTTGAGTACAGACAACCCCGGGTTGACAAATGACGTCTCGCTCCGTAACATCGGGACAACACGAAATCAATGGATACAAAGGCGGTGGGAACGATGCCGGAATGGACATCTTTTCGTTATGAAGGCAACGATCTTGGCTTAACATATACGCGTACAGCAAGCACATTCAAGCTGTGGGCACCTACAGCACAGCAGGTTTCTTTACTCATTTTTGATGAAGAGGGACATTACGATGCAAGTGGCAAAGTAACCGAACATGATGACGGACAGAAACAGTCGATGACCCGTGACCCGGATGGAATATGGAGTATACAGCTTGAAGGGGATTGGGCAGGACATTATTATATGTATCACATTACGCATGATGATCAGCATATTGCAGTGGCACCCGATCCTTACGCTCATGCTGTATCGGCGAATGGACAGCGAATAGCTATCATTGACCTGGATACAACCAATCCAGTGGATTGGGAAGAAGATGTAAAGCCCGTATTTCTGCGTCCGGCAGATGCTGTACTATATGAATTACATGTGCGCGACTTCTCCTCCGACCCCCATGCCGATATTCCGTATAAGGGCAAATATTTGGCATTTACAGCTTCCGGGTTGACGGACAGAGGTGGCAACTCCATCGGAGTAGATCATCTTGTCGAACTTGGCATCACGCATGTGCATCTTCTGCCTGTAGCGGATTATCAGACGGTTGATGAATTGGCAGTGACAACGGACGTCGGTTCGAATGCCAAATTGCCATACAACTGGGGTTATGATCCGCAGCACTACAACGTGCCGGAAGGTTCCTATGCCACGAATCCCCGTGATCCTGCGGTTCGAATCCGGGAGTTCAAGGCTCTCATTCATTCCTTGCACCGACAAGGCATTCGTGTCGTGCTTGATGTGGTTTATAACCATACGTACAGCGTGGATGATGGACCTTTTGAACGGATTGTACCGGGTTATTATTATCGTTACCGTGAGGACGGCACATTGAGCAATGGTTCGGGTGTAGGCAATGAACTGGCTACGGAGCGCCCCATGGTGCGAAAATATATTTTGGACTCTCTCCTTTATTGGGCAGAGGAATATCATGTGGACGGGTTTCGCTTCGACCTCATGGGTCTGATTGATACAGACACGTTGAACGAAGTGACCCGTGAGCTGAGAGAACAGATTGATCCGGCTTTTCTGATCTACGGGGAGCCGTGGACAGGCGGAGATTCACCTCTGGAGCGGAAAACGTTAAAAGGAACACAGCGTGGTCAGGGATTTGCCGTTTTTAACGATCATTTCCGCAGTGCCATCAAAGGGGATAGTGATGGGATCGGCAAAGGTTTTATTACCGGAGCGGATGGTAAGGAGTACGAAATTGCCTTGGGTGTAGCTGGAGCGCTGGATGATTTCACATCTTCACCGGTGGAATCCGTCAATTATGTAACAGCACATGATAATCTCAACCTGTGGGACAAAATCGCAACAACAATGTACCTCAGGCATGATCTCGGTTACCCCGTATGGAGAGACGGGCAGCCCGTAGAAGGGGGCAGTGCGGAATCGGCGTTTAAAGCGGCAGACCCTTATCGTTATGTCGATGCGGATGATGTACTTGATCATGAGATGGTCCGTCGTTCCTTGCTCTCAACAGGAATTTTGCTTACCTCACAGGGGATTCCATTTCTCCATGCAGGGGATGAGATGCTGAGATCCAAAGCAGGAGATCACAACAGCTATCGCAGCGGGGACGCCGTGAATACGATCACCTGGGCTAACAAAGCTCGATTCAGACCTGTGTTTGACTATTATCGCGGCCTGATTCATCTGCGCCGCACACATCCGGCTTTTCGCATGATTAACGCCGAGCAGGTAAGGAATCATCTTCGCTTGATGCGTGCAGAAGGAAATGTGGTTGCATTTACACTGGATCACGGAGCGAATCAGGATACCTGGAATCAGATTGTGGTAATCTACAACGGAACAGGTCAGCAGCAGCAAGTGAGTCTGCCGGAGGGTGACTGGCATATCGTGGTGAATGATCATCAGGCCGGTACAGATCTCATTGAGACGGTGAGCGGAACCGCAGTGGTAGAACGATGGTCACTGATGGTAATGTACGACACGGAATATGCTGGCGGTGCTGAACCCGCAGTGATTGAGATTCATTCGCCGCGTCTTGTGTACAGTGCCGGAGAGGTTGCCGGTTTGCGAGCATCGGTCAGAGACCGTTTGGGTAATGTGGTGGAGAACGCATCTGTGACCTGGAGCTCTTCGGACCCACAGATTATTGCGATTCAATCCGATGGGACAATTCATACGGGGCAGACCGGGGAAGCGACGATCAGCGTCCAATGTGGCACGATAACCACAGAGTGTACGCTGCAGGTTGATCACCTCCATCCGGAACAAATTGAGATTATCGGGGAATCTGTGATGTACACGACACGGGTCAGTCGATTCCGCGCGTTGGTTCTCGATCAATTTGGCCAGCCTTTGCAAGGGATGAATATCCGGTGGAGCTCTTCTCATCTGGATCATGCAGCGGTCAGTACAGCAGGAATCGTACGTGCTCTAGCGCCAGGGTCCACCCAGATTATCGCGGAGGCCGGGGGAATTCAGGCATCACTGAATATCAAAATCCACAAACCCATTTCACGAATAGTGACTCTCCGATATGAACGGGAAGATCAGCATTATGAGGGATGGGATGTCTGGGTATGGGGCACAGGCATGCAGGATGGAGCTGTCCCCTTTGAGCGAGTAGGCAATGCAGCAGAAGGCCGTTTTCGGGTGGCTGCAGGACTGCATCATCTGGGCTTCATCATTCGGCTGAATGAATGGGAAGCCAAAGATACCTGCGGAGATCGTTATATTGATATCGGTCCTGAAGACGGAGATGTGCACATTATCGTTCACAGTGGGTCGGATCAGATGCAGGTTATCCGTGAAAGTGATGATGAGGATGATCGTACCAGCGCATAGCTGGCCAGGTTATAACTTCATACAATGGTTGAAAAATGTAGGCTTAACAGGCGGTCGGAAGGTATTCCGGCTGCTTTTTTGTTCATCAGAAAGATATATTTTCACCGAAAAATAAAAAAAATGGTACATGTCAGTGTTTGAGATGGTCTTTCATTGGGGTAAATATAGATATGGCCCCAGATTCGGCCACGCACGAAAAGGCCATTCTGGTCTAAGAGAGAAGCTTATGGCTTCCTAACAAATATGAAGTAAGGATCCCTTGAAGGAGGATGTTCAATCATGAAATCCAACGGAAAAATGGCTCAACTTACAGCAACACCAAGAACTGAGAAGAAAGGTGCAGCATTGCGCCTGTTAAGACAAGGCGGACGTGTTCCGGCTGTCGTTTATGGTCCGGGATTAGAAGGTGCCGCGATACATGTAGATGAAAAAGAAATGCTGAAAGTAGCGCGTACAGGGCGCTCCGAAATGTTCAACCTCAATCTTGAGGGTGGCAAAACGGTTCCAGTGCTGATCAAGGATCAGCAGGAACGCAACGGACGTCTGCTGCACGTGGACTTCCTGCAAATTTCGAAGAACAAGCCGATCAGCGTTAGTGTATCGATCGACTTCCAAGGAACCGCAGCCGGCTCCAAGGCAGGCGGTGTGTTCCAGACACAGGAAACTCAATTGGAGGTCGAAGGACTTCCGGCTGATCTGCCAACCTCCATTGAGGTGGATGTTAGCGGACTGGAAATTGGTGATCGTTTGACAGCTGCAGATATCAAGCTAGATAAAGGTCTGACTCTGGTGACGTCAGGTGATTCCATCATCGCTTCCGTGATGCCGCCGCAAGCGGCTGAGGAAGAGCCTACGGCTTCTGCTGATGAAGCAGCACCGGCAGCACCAGAAGAATCAGCTAAAGAAGAATAAGCAGGCAGAATATGTATTATTCTGTACCTTAACCAAGCCCGGTCGTGATGACCGGGCTTTTTTAGTTTGGAAAGGGCCTAAGTGGAGTCCAGGGAATGTGTGGTTTCGTATGCCATTACTCTTTTGTTGAGAATTACGGTGTCATGGATGAAACTGAACACAATTCTCATAGGGAAATGAAAAACTTGAGCTTTGGTATGATGTCGGAAATCTTTTGGTGGGGCACCTGATTGCGGTATACTATAAGCGAAGATTAATTTGCGCAAGAAAGCAGGTTTCACAACATGTTTGATCCGACGATTTATGACAATTTGAAAGTAGGCTTCGAAAATCACCTGTATGATCTCGATAATTTGGATGAACTTATTTCCATTACAGATCGGCAGGATCAGCTTGAGATGGCGCGTATGTCCAGAGAGTTCGTGCTGCAATTCTGTCTGAGAGATTGTCCTGACGTCACAGGCGAAGTAGTATTGAGCACATCGCTTGAGAATCTCGCTGCTGAGATTCTGGAGACACCAGAAGGTCCATCAGGTTGCCGTTTGCGACTGCGGTTCAGGATGGTTACTAAGGAGCCTGAGACACAGTGTCCGGCCGTCAGCTCTATATTACAACAGAGCTGGCCTGATCAACGAAAGTTGCAGCATATTCGTTATATATTTGAAGATCAGCCAGCAACTTACGCTGTCACCGCTGAAGTACATTTTGACCGCAGTGTGAATGAAGATCAGATGGGAGATATCCCAGATCTGTGCGACCATATGGTTCATGTGCTGACTAAATTATTGCAAGTGCACAATTAAACAAGCGAAAAAGTCTTATCTCTGTTCAAAGAGACAAGACTTTTTTTGTTTTTTTTGAATGCCAAATAGGCAATCAGGCGTAGGTATAAGAACTTGAGGTTAATATTTTACGCAAGCAAGTAAGAGAATGTATATTTAATAAGCCGAATAAGTGCGATTGAACTATATACATAAGGTGAAATTGCGAAAATAAGTTTGGGACTAAAGATTTAGTACCGGACTAAAGGAACTAGTTTTCCTTGCCGATAAAATATCGAAGGGGAGAAACTACATGACAGAGAAATTAATTCGTCTTCTGCGCATACTTCAGGCTATACAAGCGAATCCCGGAATTTCCGCCAAAGAATTGGCGTTGAAATGCGGTACAACTGTGCGCACGATTTATCGCGATCTCCGAATATTGGACAGGGTTGCCCCTATTATGAATGAAGGTTATGGCAAGGGGTATCGGTTCATTGGTGAATTTGCCATGTATCCTCTGGATTTTACCGAACAGGAAGCGATGGTATTCTCCATGCTTCCATCCGTGGTGGATACTTCGCAGCTCCCAGCTGAATTCGATTCAGCTTTTGACAAGGTGATGACAGCCCATACCAAAATGAAATCGAGAAACAGTGACATTGTAGAAAATATTGCAGGCATTATTCGTATGGGTACACCTGCATACCGGGAAGAAGAAAAATATCCCAACTTGCTTATTCCAGTCATTGAAGCCATTCTGGATCAACAAACGATTCGAACCCAATATCACACGCTTGCGAAAAATGAAATAACGGTCCGCGATATTGATCCCTATTACCTCATTCCGCGCGATCAGCGTTTCTATTTGATTGGTTATTGTCACTTGCTGAAGAAAGTCCGTTTGTTTCGGATCAGTCGCTTTCTGGACGTTATACAGACCAGTACCCACTTTGTTATGGGTGATTTCAACATAAAGCAGTTCATGAAAAACACGTGGTCCATTGATCGTGGGGATAAACTGATTCATTTCAAAGTAAGATTCACTGAGAAAGTGGCCCCCTACATAAAAGAAGAAGAGATGTTTGTTCGTCCACGAATGACGGATATGCCAGATGGCGGATTGTTATTTGAAGTAACGCTGAACAGTAGTCGTGAATTCCTGAAATGGTTATATCAATTTGGCCCCGAAGCGGAGATTCTTGAACCCCGCGAATATCGTAAAGAAATTCGTAAACAACTCATAGAGTGGATGAAGCATTATGAGGAAGATCAATAATTTCGCCCCCTTCTAAATTCAAAAAAAAAATGTGTAAAAGGAGCTTTTGTTATGAGTACCAAATTATTTGCAGCCATGTATGGAATGGAACATTATCATGGTGTAGAAGCTTTGAACGTAGGCGATATCCTGTTTCTGGTCAAAGACCCCGACAATCGGGTGGACTCTCGAGCCATCAAGGTAGTGGTTCCACCCATTGGGACGGTTGGATATATTGTTAATAATCCGCTGCTCGCTCCTCATGGTTGCTGGACAGGCTCGGGAATCTATGATGCTTTCCGCCAACAAACCTGCGCTAAAGTAAGGTTTGCCATGAAAGATATGATTATTGTGGAGTTAATTGAAATGATGTACGTTCCTGTTCCGCATATGGATAGTTTTATTGCAGACTGGCAGTCACGTGAAAAAGCCTAACGAAATCACAAGCGCAACAAGATTTATGCGCGGATGAGTCTTGTATAAGCTGCTTCAAGATGCATGGCTGTCCGGGCCCAACTGAACTGTTCAACTGCACTGGCACGGCCAGCTTCTCCAAGCGAACGAGCAAGAGAAGGATTGTCTGCGAGTTTATACAGGTAAGCAGCGAAACTTCGGGGGTTGTGATACTGTCTCACAAGGTATCCATTAGTCCCCGATACAATGATTTCACGAATGCCTCCATTGTCTGAAGCAATGACGGGTAGTCCTGAAGCCATAGCTTCAACATTAACCAGCCCGAAGGCCTCATGTTGTTGGGAAGGGCACACCAGACAGTCCACAGCCCTGTACAAACGGTCAATACGTTCATGGGCGATTTGACCTCGGAAGGTGGCATCAACCTTTAATTTTCGGGCAAGCTGTCGCAGCTTGCGGACGTAAACTGGAGGTCCTTTACCTGCAATGATCAGTTGTACGGATACCTGCTGCTGAATAAGAGCTACGGCACGAATCAATATTTCCACACCTTTGCCGGGAATCAGTCGGCCTACATACAGAATGGAGAATGGCCCTGTAATACCAAACTGCTTCCGCAGAAGCTGCTGCTCTCCTTTAGCTGCAGGCAAAAAACGGCTTAGGTCCACGCCAAGTGGTACAACACCCATCCGTCGTTTCAAGGATGGGAATCGACGAGCCAGCCTTTGTCTGAGGGATTGACTGTTGACGGCAATCCAGTTCGCTTTTTTTAACAGCGCTAATCTTGCAGGACCTGGTTGTGCAAAGGTTAACGAGTGAAGATAGAGCACCACAGGTAACGAAGGGAAGGCGCGTTTAATTGCAGCCATACTATGTGGTCTGTTGTCTACCTGGATCAAATCGAAGGTTTGAATTTTCAGAAAACGGATCACTGCCCTTGTGTACTCGCTGGGGCTGGTTGCTGTTACACGACGGATCGTAATGCCATCTAATTGCTCTGTGATGGCAAGGCCGGGCATCTGACGACTTAAGATCGTCACCTGGTGACGGAGTGCAAGTTCGCGAGCAATGCCGAGGAGGCAGATTTCGACTGATCCGTTACCTGGGACTGGAAATTTTTCAGGTGCGATCAGGGCTATTTTCATCAACAGGCTCCTCCTTGTCCATATTCGTAACAATCTACTTTGGTCATATATCCTATGTGCATCGGATGGATTTGGCTCCTGTGGAACTACGCGTGAGGGGAAATTTCGTTTTTGTGATATACTGTACGGGGTGCAGTGAAATCATTGCGCGTATTTAGAAGCAGGAGGAAAAAAATGTTACATTCAACACTCAGCCGCTTTCGACTGCTGTTGTGGTTGCAGGGGCTTTCATATGTGCTGTTGTTATTTGTTGCTTTTCCATTAAGGGAATCAGGAATCCTGCCTCAGGCAGTCACGTGGTTTGGCAACATCTATGGCTTTTTATTTCTGATGTATTTATTATTTATGGTGAGTCTTTATACCACGCAAAAATGGCGTTTACGTCGTCCAATTGCTTTGTTTTTTGTCTCATTTATCCCGCTAGGCAATTTCATCTATGATCTGCTGGTCTTTCGCAAGCTGGATCGTAGTCAGTCAAATAAAGCTTGACTTTGCTTATCGTTATGAATATGATGAGAACAGATTATTGAACCTGTTTCAACTTAAAACTAAATATTCCTGATGTTAAAGGGGAGTAGCTTTCACAGTAAAGTCGTCAGTTCGGGATTATATCCCCGGCTTTATTGGCAGCAATTTTGTTGTTAGCGAGACCTTTACCAAGTTTTCATACTGGGTAAAGGTCTCTTTTTGTGAATAAAAAGGACCTTACCAGTAATGGTAAAGGTCCTTTTTTTTGTACATCATAAGGATACTAAGGAGGAGTCAATTTTGGATTTGTCATTATTATTGGAGTATGGGTGGGTTCTCGTCGTATTAGTAGTCCTGGAGGGATTGCTTGCAGCGGATAATGCATTGGTTCTTGCCATTATGGTTAAGCATTTACCTGATGATAAACGCAAAAAGGCGTTGTTTTATGGGTTAATGGGAGCATTCATTTTCCGATTGGGTTCGTTGTTCCTGATCTCGTTCCTGGTGGACGTGTGGCAGGTTCAAGCGATTGGGGCCCTGTACCTGTTGTACATCTCCATTAATCACATTATCAAGAAGGTGTTGGGTAGCCGAAACAAAACAGACGAAGCGGCTGATTCCAATCCCAAAAAACCAAAAAAACAATCTGGTTTCTGGATGACTGTATTCAAGGTGGAAGTGGCAGATATCGCGTTCGCGGTCGATTCCATTCTCGCAGCTGTGGCGCTGGCTGTTGCCTTGCCGCCAAGTGGTCTTCCTCCGATCGGTGGACTTGACGGTGGCCAGTTTATCGTCATCTTCCTCGGCGGATTTATCGGTCTCGTCATCATGAGATTTGCGGCTTCCTTCTTCGTTAAGTTGCTTCATTCCCGTCCAGGGCTTGAAGTTGCAGCCTTCGTTATCGTCGGCTGGGTTGGGGTTAAGTTGGCTGTTATTACACTTGCACACCCTTCACTGGGCGTTCTGGATGAGCATTTCCCGGAAAATAAAATTTGGAAATTTGGATTCTACATTGTGCTGATTACGATTGCAGTATGCGGTTGGTTCCTGTCTTCCAAGGTGCCTGAAAAAGAAGATGAAAATCCTGTGGAAGAATTGGAAAAACAAGCAGGGAAATGATAAGATGCAAATTTAAATCTGTCAAAACATGTACCATCAATAATCGATATCTAATCTCATGATATGCATGAGTAAGCAGGGTCTGTTCCTTACAGACCCTGCTTTTTTTATATAAGTTATTGGCACGAAGTTAAATCTAATGCATATGAAAAATAGGGGATTTTCCAAGAAAAGGGTTGACACATCGAAACGAGTCCGCTTAATATAAACATAATATTAATGAAGGGAGGCCGAGAGATATGATGGTTGGTTATGATTTGAAATTCACAAAGACACTACGAAGCACAGACACAATTGTATATCCAGTTCATCGTCTCTTTGGCCTCATACGGGCGACATAGGGGAAGATGCATATCGTTTATCCTTGGAACGTTATTAATCGATATGCTACTTTCGGCGTATATAGCAATGGAGAACAGATGCGGCATGTTCATGCTGCTTTTGTTTTCTGTTATTGTCATGAAGAAGTCACGGGCGAACTGTCCGTGGCTTCTTTTTTGTTGGACTGAATATGGATATGAATTCGGAATAACGTTAGGTTCAATTTTGAAATGAACCGAATTAGCTGAACGTACAGGAAGGAATAATAAACATTTATGAATACACAACCTCATTTATTTACGACTCAAAATGAACTCACAGGTGGCTACCGACATGAAGTCAAATTGCCTGCTGGGGACTTAACGGTATATGCGGCACAACAACTATTCTCGTCATTGGACTATAAGGTGTTCGAGATGGCGAACAACAATCTTCAAATCCCGGGCATCTCCTATATGAGCTATACGCCTGACGTGCATGTCGGTGTAGGCACCTGCATCGGTACAACGGCGGTATGGGATGCCAAGAGTGGCTATGTATCTCCATCCATCGTAGGCAGTGATATCGGCTGTGGCATGCGGGTGCATATGACCAATTTGCATAAGGACGACCTGAAGGATGTGAAGCTGCGCCGTAAACTCGTGAAAGCCATTGAGAAAGTGCTGCCGATGGAGGCAAATCAGCGCGGTCATTACTCGGACATTCGTTTGGAGCATATTGTGCGAAAGGGTCTGCATGGATTACCTAAAAAATATATCCCGGACAGCTATACACCCAAAAAATCAACTTCCATCACTCATGTAGAGAGCAGCAAATTTGCCTTTGATGAGGAAGTGTTGAATCTGGTACCGGATATGACTTGGCATCGGGCTCATCGCCAGTTAGGAACTTTGGGTGGAGGCAATCATTTTGCCGAGATTCAAGCGATTGAGATTGCGGAGGAAAATCGGGAGATTGCGGAAGCCTGGGGTCTGTATGATGGACAAATTGTTGTCATGATTCATTCCGGTTCCCGGGCTTGGGGTGGGTATGTAAGCCAAACTAGTTCATCAGCGATTGCGAAAGTGATGCAGCGAAATGGTCTGGGGACATCCGATCCAAGACTGGTTTTTGCTCCGCTTGAACATGCGGAAGGTCTCCATTACGTCAATATGATGTATTCTGCACTGAATTATGCTGTGGTGAATCGCCATCTGATAGCTTATGCTATTCGCGAAGCGTTTCGGGATGTGTTTGGTCCAAAATGCGAATTCCGTACCCTCTATGATCTGATGCACAACTATGCATGGGAGGAATCGCACGCGGATCAAGGTTCCGTTTTTGTGCACCGCAAAGGAGCTACACGTGCATTACCTGCCGGTCATCCGGATAACCCTAAGCCATATCTGGCAACAGGTCATCCCGCGCTTATACCCGGTTCAATGGGAACTGCTTCGTATATCATGGTAGGTCAACCTGAGGGGAAGGATAACTATTACTCGATTTGTCATGGGGCAGGACGCATTCGTTCGCGTACAGCAACGAAGCGCCTGGTTACCGTGGAGGATTTTGCCTCGGCGCTGGGTGTGGGAACTGAAGATGAGATTGTAGTGAATCAGCGTTCACTTGAATCCATTATTGATGAATCACCGCAAGCGTATAAAAATGTCGATGAAATTATAGATAGTGTTACCGGCGCAGGTCTGGCTCAAGTTGTAGCCAAATGTAAACCACTTGCCGCTGTGAAGGGAGCAAAGTAATGACCAAAGATAAAGAACAATTGAATCATAATAGAGTCATCTATTCCTATGAAGAGCAACAAGACAGTCAAATCCGAAACGAAGGCTATGCCATATATGCCCGCTTGATTCGCGGCATCATTGAAGCGCTTGGCAATCAATACGGCGTTCGTTATGAACTCTATGCCAGCGATGATCCAAATAGTGAATACTGGGATTTGCTTAAAGAAGATCTGCAAAGCAATAGCACGGAAGTGGAATTGGTTGCCCGGATTTTCGAAGATCTGGAGCTGCGTACACTGCATTATGAGGACGATGGAGATGCACCAACCTATGGGGTCCACTATTCGATTCGCAACAATGTATTTGCCTATCCCCAATGGGGCGTAGCTCTCGTCCGTATTCCTTTCTTCCGGGAGAATGGGATCTATAATGAGGATTTTGTTTTTGCTACAGGAGAAGAGGAATTAAAGCAGTTTCTAGGCAGTGTAAGAGAACGGGAACGGCAGCAAAATATGAAAAAAGTCACGGTGTACACAGATGCCCGCAATGGCAGTGACCGTCATGTGGAATCCATAACCCGCGCAGTGGGGAGAGATGAGGTTGTGCTTTCTCCACAAATTAAACAGGATATTTTCCGTTCGTTGGATCAGTTTTTCGAAGCAGATCGCTCTTTTTACCGAGACTATGATATTCCGTACAAACGCGGCATTCTGCTGTACGGCCATCCTGGAAACGGAAAAACGACCCTCGTCAAATCTATTGCGGGAAGCATTCCGGGGCCTGCCGCATACTGGCAAATTACCGAATACACAAACAGTGAATCGGTTCGTGAAGTGTTCGAAGCAGCCAAGCGTTTGGCACCCATGGTACTGATTATTGAGGATATCGATTCCATGCCGGATGAAGTGCGATCCTTTTTCTTGAATACGTTGGATGGGGCAACGTCCAAAGAGGGCATTTTCCTAATTGGCACCACGAATTATCCAGAGAAAATAGACCCAGGGCTTATGAACCGTGCCGGACGGTTCGATCGGGCTTATGAAATACCGCTACCGGACGAAGGACTGCGCCTGCAATATTTGAACCAACGCGGCTTTGCTGTGTTCGCAGGGGAAGAAGGTACGCTGGAAGCTGCACGTTTGACGGATACCTTTTCCCTTGCCCAGCTTGGAGAGCTGTATGTCAGTGCCGCGCTGGAATGGCACCAGAATGGCCAGACGGACATTGTGCAGATCATTCAGTCGATGCGAGGAGAGCTGGACAAGAGTCATAAACATACCTGGCTGGCTCAGCCAGGCAAGGGGCGTGCAGGTTTTTATTAATCGAATATAACCATTAAAATATTCTCACCTCAATTGGATATACTAAGGCTGTCTGAATCAACATACAATGACTTTCGGGAGGTACATAACGCAGTCCTGAACTGTGTAAGCTGCCGGGAAAGTGACGCGATCTGTTTTCAATCCTGTGTTATAGGCTGTTAAGGCAGAGAAGAGCGCATATGAACAAAAGGTAATATACAACAATTTTCATGCCAGTTGTTTAAATGCTTCTGTAGCGGTTAATAGTAGACAGACAACAACAAAAACTTAAATTAGAGGTGAATGATATGGGTTGGTTATGGTCATTAATTATCGGTGGTATCATTGGGTGGTTGGCAGGTCTGATTGTTGGTCGTGACATTCCTGGCGGCGTTATCGGTAACATTATTGCTGGTTTTATTGGCGGATGGTTAGGTGGAGTGATTCTGGGAGACATGGGTCCTGAAATGGGCGGATTCTTCATAGTACCGGCATTAATCGGTGCCATCGTACTTGTAGCGATTGTGAGCTTGATCTTCCGTTCTATGGGTCGCAGCCGCGGGTAACGGATTCAAGATCTCTTGAATTTACAGTGAATCTGCAACAATCAGTTTGAATAACTGTTAATAGTACAGATGATTCTGAAGAGGTTGATGGAAGTCCACGGAAGTGGCTTTCCATCAACCTCTTTTTGCTTTAAGATATAGGTACAATAGAAAGGGATGAGTGTGAATGGAAAAAGCTACATTTGCCGGCGGATGCTTCTGGTGTATGGTTACACCATTTGAAGAGCAACCAGGCATTCATAGTATTGTTTCTGGCTATACCGGCGGTCACGTCGATAATCCAACATATGAGCAGGTCAAAACCGGGGAGACCGGTCATGTCGAGGTCGTTGAAATTACATTTGATCCAGAGGTATTTCCGTATGAACGTCTGTTGGAGCTATATTGGCCCCAGACGGACCCAACCGATGATGGAGGGCAATTTCAGGATCGTGGGAGTCAGTACCGGACAGCGATCTTTGTTCATAATGAACGGCAACGTGAGCTCGCAGAACGGTCCAAGCAGGAGCTGGCAGCAAGCGGACGATTCAATCAACCGATTGTGACGGAGATTCGGGATGCAGTTGTGTTCTATCCAGCAGAAGATTACCATCAGGATTACCACAAGAAAAATGAGAAGCATTATAAAGAAGACCGTGCAGTATCCGGACGGGATGAATTTATTGAAGAAAACTGGAATAATTAATTCCATTTACATTAGATCAATCCATATTGATCACATCTAAAAGCCGGGAGAGTTCCAACAGGAACTTCCCCGGCTTTTAGATGTTCAATGATCAAGAGAGTACTACCTCAATGGCTACAGAACTTATCTACGTTCTCTGCGTTAATGGGAGAACTCCCCTTTGCCAATCAAGAGTAGGGTGAAAAGGTGAACGATACTAATATACCAGTTTGCCTAGAAAGGATATACGTAAAGGGGACTCTACATCGTTTTGTGAAATAACAGAGCGCCCTGTTAACCGTTAGTCGGTCAACCAGAGCGCTCCATTTACTATTTAGCTGAGGCTGTCTTCAATACATACTTGGATAAGGCATCTTCATTGATCTGATAGATAATATGATCGTTGTACGTTGAATATCCATCGAGCAATCCAGGAGAGGATGCAAACGTATATTCATGTACTGTATCCAATGTTTGCGGATCGAGAATATAACCTTTTTTGGCGAAATCAAGTTTATACTGCCCGTCCTGTGTACGAACAACCTGCATGAGAATAGGCTGCTCTTCCTTAAATGTACGTTCAGTCACTTGGCCTTTCATGGTGTACAGCTCCAGCTTTTGGCCTGTAAACAAAGTGTAACTGTTGCCTGCGGTCTGAACATAGGCATCACCGGCAATAGCACGGCCCCAGGCGAGTTTGCCATCGGTGCCAAAGCCCATCAGCTTGTTACCTGTGTTGGCAAAATTGGCACGCATGATCACGGAGCCATCTTCCAGAATGGCCAGTGATTCACCGCCACCGTCTCCCAGAGTGTTGGCATTGCTCGGGAACTGATAGAAGGAAAGACGATTCAGCGTACGATCGTAAATCTCCACTTTGGGATTAGCTGCAGACTGCCAGAAGCTGCCCACTTTGGTTTGTTTGCTTGCATCGACTACGATTCGATCACTGCCTGCTTTAAGTACAGCACCGTTGATTGTTTTTTCCGTAATCAGTTTTCCCTTTTTGTCATACAGCGAGACGGCTGAACGAACGGAACCGTTCGATTGAACACCAGGGCTCGAAGCGATCAATAACGTATCGTCGTCCAGAAGGTACATGGATGATGAATTACTCACGTTTTTGACCCAGTTGGTTTTGCCGGAAGTATTGAACGAGTATACCTTTTTGGTTCCATCCGAATATTCCATATATACATAGGCTGTGCCGTTGCTGGTATATAGTGAATTGGAGTAGGTTGTATAAGGCCCACTTTTCTCATGGAAAATAACGTTCCATTTCAATTGTCCGGTCGTGGCATCCAGCGCCTGAAGCGAATCCAGCTGCCAATCCAGCTTCGTATTGCTGCTTGTTTTGGTCACGGGCTGGGAAGAATGCACATACACCAGATTTTTCGCAGGTACTGCATTCACTTCGTTGACGATAACGTCTTTCTCCGTATTCACTTGCGTGAGAGAGAGAGAAGATGATGTCCATGAAGGCTTAGGCAAGGGTGCATTTTGTTCTGCGGCCGCGTAGCTTGGTGTATGCAGGCTGAAGAGGAGCGTGCCACTGAGAAGAAGCGCAGCCCATGTTTTGGACTTTCGTTTGTTGGATGTATGCAAGTTATAAACCACCTTTCTTCGATTCAAAATAGAACCGATTGTTGAATTCTACCATTTCATACATGTGGAATTCAACCTGAGTGTCTGTAACCTTTTATGATAGAGGTATAAAAATTATTGTTGTTTCGAGAAGTTCAAGGGTTACAGGGAATTCATCTTCTTTCTGTTACGAGAGAAGTCTGCTATATTTAGTCGGGTGACGAGGGCTAAGAGGGGTTCAACCCTGCCAGATTAGAGGAACGACAAGGAGAACAGACATGAACTGGAATGAAAATATGACCACAGTGGGTATAGGCGTTATTATCCTTTTACTGCTCATTGCCTGGATCATTCGGCGCGCAATTCGGCGAGGGCAGCGCATACGAAGTGAGGCCAATCCGCGTAAGATTACGATTAAGGATATCGATAAAATGCAGGATGGGTCGGAATTTGAACTGTACCTGTATCATTTATTCCAACAACTCGGTTATGCCGAAGTACATAAGACGACAAGCAGCCGAGATTTTGGTGCTGACCTTGTGTTTGTGGATAGAGCAGGCAGACGTAATGTCATTCAGGCCAAGCGTTACGGAGCGAATCATCCGGTTGGACTCAGCGCAGTACAGGAGATTTACACGTCCATGCGTTATTATGAAGCAGATCGTTCCATCGTGCTCACCTCAGCCAGATATACGGAAGCATGCCGGACGCTGGCAGCGGTCAACGGGGTGAAGCTGCTGGACCGAGAGGATCTGATGGACCTGATCATGCTGTTTAAATCCAGAAGAATGGAAGAAGCACTGGAATTGATTGAGGAGGACGATCAGGAACCTGTGGAAACATGGCAATCTCGGCGGAAAAGAGTTCCACGTTAATCACCTTCACTTGTCTGCCTGCACATGATATATTGAGTGCATACCAACCAAGGGAGTGTGTTCAATTATCATGGCACGTACACAAACGCAAAAAGCATTGCGCAAAGCAGAGCGGTCAGGACAATGGTGTCCAGAGCAAAGTCGGAGAGTAAACGGAGATTATGGAGCATTATCCCAGCATGTTCGACTCATGCCCACGAGACAGGAAAAATTGCAAAAGGTCAAACACAAGAAGCGGACCCAGGATGGTGGTGCTTCTTTTTATTTTGTCTATGGTGTGCGGAGAGCTGTGTGAGGCATCAAATAGAAAAAGGCTCTTCATCTTAGTTGGAATGACATCCCTTGGACTGTTAAAATCAATGTATCTCATTTGAATTGGATCAATTATAGCTATATATCCTCCTATCTTCGATGAAGGGAAGAATTGTACATATGACAAAAGCGCTTCGCATGAATAAAAGAATCGTACGGCGTTTTTTGCTGCAAACGCAATCTTTATTGGAACGTTGGCCGGCCGTTTCCTTGCCTTCGGGTCCTGAACAGGTGATGCAGCTGATTCGCTCCCTTGGCTGCGTGCAGATTGATCCTGTCGCTGCCGTAACCGGAAATCAGCATTTGGTGCTGGGTGCTCGTGATCCGGGCTATACCTCCGAATATTTACATACGTTGTTGAGTGATCATAAAGTGTTCGAATATTTTGCCAATGCCGCCTGTGTCATTCCGATGGAGGATTATGCTCTGTTCGAACCTGTACGTGCCCGATTACGGGAGCGTCTGGCTCCTTCCCTGCAAGGGCTGGAGAATACGGTGCAGCATGTGCTGAAGCGTTTGGAAGAAGAGGGACCACTCCCGTCAAGAGCTTTTCGTGCGGTGGAACGGGTGAGTGGATATTGGGACAATGCGGATGTACCGAAAACGAAGGATACTACGCTAGCGTTAAACTTGCTGCTGGATTCGGCTGCCATTCGTGTCGTGGCAAGGCAGGGCAATGAGCGTTATTTTCATATTACGGAATCCGGACTGCTGGAGCAGGGCCAATCCATGACAGCGGAGATCGATCTTTTGACTCAAAGGCAAGCTTTGATGGACAAGTACATTTACGCATATCGGGTCGTGGATGCCCGAGATCCACGATTAGGCTGGATGAAATCCACGGCTGCCGAACGTCGGAATGATATGGCTGCACGTGTCGCAGATGGTCGCATGATCGCACTGGAGGTAGAGGACGTCGCGACGCCTTATTACATCCGTGCAGAAGATGAGGGTATGTTGCGTGAGATGGAAAGGGAAGAGCCGCATTATGATCCATCAGGTCCGGTACGATTCCTGCCTCCACTGGACAACCTGCTGTGGAGACGGGAACGGATTGTGGATTTATTTGATTTCCATTATAAGTGGGAGATATACACACCAGAGGTGAAACGAACCTACGGATATTACGCCATGCCCATTCTTCACGGCGATCGGCTGATTGGACGCATGGACCCGCGACTCGATCGCAAAACGGGCGTGCTAACGGTTCGGTTGTTATCGATGGAAGAGACTGCTCCGCCTGTGGAGGAATGGATCGCGGATTTTCGGGAGGGACTCCAGTTCTTTGCAACGATGCATGGAGCGCGATCCATCACGGTAGAGAAGACGGTGCCGAAGGGATTGAAAAAGCAGCTCAAGTCGATCTTATAGAATCGGTAGACGCCAAAAAGGGAGCGAAAGCTCGCTCCCCTAAGGCTGGACTGGACCTGTAATAAGATTGTTCTCCAATCTCACAGCCAAATTAGTTTTCAATTAATGCAAATGTGGTACTTCAACATTTGGATCAACATCTGCTTCATAATCCACGCCGTCGGTTTCGAAACCAAACAGTTGGAAGAATTCCTGACGGTATCCTACCAGATCGGACAGATCGTAGATGTTTTCGGTGGTCAGCTCGTTCCAGAGCTTCGCCACTTCTTCCTGAACGTCGGCTCTCATCTCCCAATCATCAATACGAATACGCCCTGCTTCATCGGTCGGAACTTCTCCTCCTGCATACAGGCGATCAGCGAACAAGCGTTGCAATTGCTCGATGCAGCCTTCATGCAAGCCTTTTTCCTTCATGACTTTGTATAATGCAGAGATATACAGGGGTACCACTGGAATTGCGGAGCTTGATTGGGTGACCAGCGCTTTGGCTACGGTCAGGTAAGCACGTCCGCCCTTTGCACTCAGACGATCATTCAACTTATGGGCTGTCGCTTCCAGATGATTTTTGGCCTGACCGATGGAACCATCACGATAGATCGCATGCGTAAGTTCAGGACCGATATAAGAAAAGGCAATGGTTGTTGCATTGTCGGCGAGTACGCCACCTTGCTGCAAGGCATCCATCCACAGCTCCCAATCATCTCCGCCCATCACGGTCACGGTCTGGCGAATTTCTTCTTCGGTTGCCGGATCAAGAGTAATGGAAGTCACTTCTCCCGTATGGAAATTGACTGTTTTGTTCGTGTACGATTGTCCAATCGGTTTGAGCACGGAGTTGAACACTTCACCAGTATTTGGGTCGGTACGGCGTGCCGATGCTACGCTGTAGACCACCAGATCAACCTGACCGAGTTCACTGCGAATCAGTTCAACGGCCTTTTCTCTGGTTTCATTGGCAAAGGCATCACCTGTGATGCTGTATGATTTCAGTCCTGCTTCTTCCGCAGCTTTCTCAAATGCAGCAGAGTTGTACCAGCCAGCTGAAGCCGTACGTTTTTCAGTGGCACTGCTTGGGCGGTAAATGCCGATGGTGTTGGCACCGGCACCAAATGCGGATACGACACGCGAAGCGAGTCCATATCCAGTGGAGGCTCCGATGACGAGTACATTACGTGGTCCGTTCAGTTGCGGTTGGGATTTTACATAATCAATTTGCTCCTGGACTTGTGCAGCACAGCCTACAGGATGGGAAGTTGTACAAATAAAACCACGTGTTCTTGGTTTAATAATCATTCATTTGCATCCTTTCATATTCAACTCTGGTTCTTCATTATTGGATAATGCTCTGGTACATACCTCCTTATTGTAAAACAATTGCCTCCGAAACGGAAACCGTTTCGATGGATTTGGCTAAAAGACGGTATCCGGCTTCGCATCCGGGATGATATTATATAATTTGAGCTAAACATTTCCATGATAACGGAGAGGGCAGAGCGGATCTGCAGAAGCGAAGCGTTCGCCTTTATCAACGGATTTCCCCCTTCTATAAGGGATTTCAAAAAATCTGGGGATAACAGCGATCGGAAGATGGTTCTGGCCACGTAGTGCTCTAGTGTAAAATCATTCGTTCAACTTATAGTAATTCCAGGATCGAAACGAAAGGAAGACTAGCCATGCTGAAGGAACGGATTGAATTTCTGAGCAAAAGAAAGCAAATCTCCCGCAAAGACCTCGTGGAAGGTCTGGTTACGCAGGCTCACTTTGCCAATATTCTGGCCGATCGTTATCCACTCCCTGAAGATCTGGCAGAGGCTATTGCGTCACGTCTTGGTGTTACGCCTTCCTATCTGTTAAATGCTTCTGCACAGGATGAAGAAACCCTGGCGCGGGCAGAGGCCATTTTTGAACAAATGTCAGTTCCAGCTTCCGCCATATCAGAAGAAACGGTCCATGCAATTGAAGATCGGGATGATACGCTGACAGTAGAGCTAACCACGGCTTTAATGAAGGCGGTCTATTACCAACAATTAAATGATGCATCGGCTCATGAATATATACATACATCCTATTTGAATTTTTATCTGGAGAAATACGGCCGTCCTGACGATGTGGATCTGCCCCGTCCGTTAGCAAAGGCGTTATTATATTACAAAGTGCAGTACTATCGTTCCAAGCTTGCTTATGTGGATGTGTTAACGCACGCAACCAGGCTAAGTGAATTGGCCCTTCCTGGCAGTGAATTCTGGCTGTCTGTGCAAAATATCAAGATGGAAGCCTACATTCAGGTCAAACAGTACGAAGAGGCCAAGCAGGTATTCGATCTCACCATGAGACATGTCTATGATCAGCGGCTGTTTCATCGGTTGTCCGGTTTATATGTGGCGTACAGCGGATATTGCTTTGCAATGGGACTTGTAAAGGAGGCGCTTTCGGCATTGACCATGGCAGAGGCAAATCTGGTGTATGCCGGTAATCAGGGCGATCTGGTCACTGCCATTGCCAATAATCGGATTGTCATGTTAACCATGACGGGGGAGCTGGATCAGGCGCAGTCGGAGATCGAGCGATTCGAATCCCTGTTGCAGCAGGAACCTGAAGAAACCCAGCAGGCCATGAAGCCTTTAGTGAATGTGTATCGGTGTGAAGTGGCACTGGCACGAAAGAACTGGGGGGTACTCGCGCAGAGTGTGGATCAACTGTTGAATTGTGCAACGACTCAGGATCAGCAGATGAGTGCAACCTTCTACCAAAGTCATCTGGCCCTTGCACATGGAGATCGTGAAGTGTTCATGGAGCGTGCGCTCGCATGTCTGCCTTATTTTGAGTCCGTGCAGCATGTCATGCGTCTTGAACCTTTATATGAGGGAATGGCCGTGGTGTCCGAGGATCAGCGAAAATATAAGGAAGCCGCCATGTATTATCGGAAGCTGGTCTACCTGTTACGCAAAAAATAGATCGAGAATCGGCTTGGAACCGCCGTTTTTTTACATGATTTTGTTCAATACCGGTGCATTAGGCACAAAATATGCCTCCAAACCTTTCATTCAAGAGTCGTTTTCGGCTCTTTTTTTGCGAAATCAACCAAAAAGCGTGTTAAAGAAACGAAAATCCAGTGGTTCAATTGCCGGAAGTTTCGTTTCTTTTGTATGCGGCCAGAAGGGTATTCAAGGACAAGCCGTCCTGTTTATACTTTAACTATAACCAAAAACAAAAAAAACGAGGTGTTCATTATGGGATGGTTTGGTAAAAAGAACAAGCAGGAAGATGTGATTGCAAAGGCAGATAAAATGATGAATAAAGGACTTACGGGCATGATGATGAAAGGTTTTGTATCGAAGGAGCATCGGGAAGCCATTAACCAGAGTCTGGATTCAGCGAAGCAGGCACAACTGGCGGCAAGTGGTTCCCTTCCCTTAACCGCAACAGCCACGGTAATCACGATCACCGATACGGGCAAGCTGATCAATTTTGATCCAATTGTTGTGCTTGTGCTGGATGTAACAGAGACGAATGGAAATCAGTATCAGCGAACATTGGAAACACTGGTGTCCAAGATGCAGATTCCGCGCGTGGGAGATCGGGTGGGTCTGGGGCAAAATCCAGCAAATCCGACAGAGTTGATCTACATGGGGCTGTTGTCCATCTAGAAGGTGTTCGAACTGCAAAAGGGCAGGTTATTATGTATTGAATACAACTAACAACGAATAATAGAGATATAGAGAGGGTGGGGAAGATGGTAGGTTTCCTGAGATTGGTCGGTGTGTTGACCGTGTTTGGGGTGGGCTTCTCCCCATTTCTGGCACAGCAGCTGTGGAATGATCCTTTTATCATTATGCAGGCATGGTGGTATACACCAGCGATTTTTGCCGGATTTGGGCTGATCTTTATTCCCTCCATTTTGGCTAATATCTTCGGTGTTGGGAGAGTGAAGTCAGGATTACCAGCGGTTGGTGTCATTAAAAGCATCCAGCAGACGGGTACGTATATTAATGAGCAGCCGGAAGTTCGACTGGGCCTGACCGTCTCGCGTAAAGGGCGTGAGAAATACGATACCGAGTTGAGAACGATCATACCGTTGACTTCAATGTCTCAATTCCAGCCGGGCAGCTTAATTCCCTTAGTGGTCTCTGTGAAGGATGAACACAAGGTAGGGCTTGATCTGAAGGGAAGGCTATCGCAGGAAGATATACAGCAATTGCTGGATGAGAAGATGGTGCAGCATGGCGTGGCACCTGAGATGATGGATATTGCACGAACGGGCGAGAAAGCGCTGGCCAAAATTTTGGATGTTACTCCACTTGGAAGCGGAGGTAATGGCAAAATAAAACTTCAGCTAACGCTTAGTGTAACGAAGTCAAATGGAGAGACGTTTAAGGTGACCATACCGAAGGAAATTTATCCATCTGTCCTACCTCAGGTTCAGCAAGGTCATATTATTAACGTGATCTATTCGAAGCAGGACCCGTCAAAGTTGATGCTGGCACTGAGTGTACAGGAAGAACAACTAAGCAATTTATTCTCATCCTGATGCTGCTTGAACAAAAAACCTGTACCATCACGATTCAAGTGATGGGCAGGTTTATTTTGTGTATTTTATTTTAGGGGAGATCTGGATGAGCTTAGCTTAAAATCAGACGATGCCCAGGCGCATCCGATATGAGAATAGAACTTGTCTCGATTCTCCGGCAAAAATGCGAGTAGCCAGCTGTCTGAATGCGTCAGCTACCTCGAGCAGATTAGTAGCTCCGAGTTTCACTGCCGTTTGCAGGCCGCCTTGGCTCAGTGCCAGATTGACGTATCGGTCCGCATCGAATGTTTCCCGGTGGTGAAACACAATTTCACGTGAATAACGGAACAAGCCGGACTGCTGAATCTGCTGCAAGTGACCGTCTTTATTCCATTTATGTGCCTGATTTTCCTGGGGAGCCAGACTGGCAGCACGATGATCTGCCTCCGTATTCAACTGCAGATAGGCTTGTTCCAGCTGCCAATCGACCACGGGCGGCCAGTCACAGTCGTAGGCAGCAAATATGCCTCCTGGACGCAGTACACGTGCAAATTCGCGCAGTGTGGACTGGGGCTCCATCCAGTGGAATGACTGTGAGCAGGTCACAACATCCACACTGCCATCAGGCAGTCCCAGTTCGTGCGACAGGCCGGAGACAAAGCGAAGATGGTCCGGTTTGCCTGCCGCTTCCCATTTGAACTCTGCGACAGCTCTCATATCATCGCTTGGCTCGAAGCTAATAACACGTTCTGCCTCATTTAGCCAAATCCATGTTGATAAGCCGGTACCACAGCCAACATCCGCAACCATGCGAGGTTTGCTGCCCAAATAATTCGTCAGAATATCTACGACCTCGGTGGGCGCAGCAGGCCGGTTCTGGTCATATAACGTACCGAAACCCTTGAATCGTTCCACATTGTTACGTCTAATGTCTTGCATGGACAAACCTCCTTCAGGAAATGGATCGATAGCCAAGCAAAAGAATCAACAGATGATCAGAGCTTCATTATATCATTCATTTTCCAACCTGTTGTTAACGACCTGTTGCAAATGCTCTACCGCTTTGATATGTCGTCTGAGCAGTTCCTGTCCGATGTGTAGAGGCTTGATTACGGTCAGGTCAGATCCAAACGACATCAGGAAGGAGTACAGCCATTCTCCCTCATTCAGTTCTAGGGCAACGCGCAGCCTGCCATCGGGCTCTTTTTCAACGCGTGACGGTTCAAAAAAATCATACACCCTATATGCAATAGAGTTGGAGAACGACAGTTCCAGAGCGATTTGGTTGATAGAGACTTGTGTCTCATTTTCCGTTGATCCGATGTTTATGTTGTTTCCGGGGGCCGTTGGCAGAAATTTCAACTGGGTAATGCGTTTCATTTTGAACGTCTGAAATTCGTTTCGGTCGGGCTCATCATGAATGTATCCTTTGAAATACCAGGTACTGTTCTTGAACAAAAGTTTGAGCGGCTCAACCGTCGGCACACTCTTCTCTCCATCCGAATTGACATAGTGAAACGTAATCCATTGATTGGTGAAGATCGCTTGTTTGACCTGGTTGAACAGTTCCCTCTCCTGCTGTGGAATGCTGCCCCATGGTGAAAAGTCGAACTCGATCCAATCCAGCTTATGATCAAACAGTGCGGTTAAACGTTTGAGCATATGGGCAGTGTTAAGGTGAGGGATGGCGCTGACGCTATATAATCCAAGCAAAATTTCATTCTGATCATCTTCGGACAACAGGGATTTGTCCATGACAAAGTTGTCCATGAGATGGATTCCGCCATGCTTTCCGGTTGTCGTGTATACGGGAATGCCCGCCGCACTCAGTCTGTCGATATCACGGTACACCGTACGCACGGATATCTCGAACAAACGCGCAAGCTCGGGGGCGGTAGCTTTCTTTTTCTCCAATAACAGCAATAGCATTCTGAATAATCGGTTATTTTCCATGCCGACATTATACCATGACAATAGGTGTCAGGGTATGGGTGGTACACTTGTGTTAGAGTCTCACCAAGAACATGAAGGAGGAATTGATGATGTCGATGAAAGACGGATTTTTCTGGGGTGGCGCAACGGCTGCCAATCAGTTTGAAGGTGGATGGGACAAGGGCGGTAAAGGCCCAAGTACTTCCGATATGATGACAGGTGGAACGCACACGACACCACGGCGGATTACGCCTGTACTGGAAGAGGGCACGTATTATCCGAGCCATGAAGCGGTTGATTTTTACGGTCACTACAAAGAGGATATTGCCCTGATGGCCGAAATGGGCTTCAAAATGTTCCGCATGTCCATTAACTGGTCCAGAATCTACCCGAACGGGTATGATCTGGAGCCAAACGAAGAGGGATTGCAGTTCTATGACAACGTCTTTGCCGAGTTGAAAAAGTACAACATTGAACCACTCGTGACCATTTCTCACTACGAGACGCCATTTGGTCTGACCCAGAAATATAACGGCTGGGCTTCCCGCGAAGTGATTGATTGTTATATCCGATATTGTACAACCCTCTTTACCCGATACAAAGATCAGGTGAAATACTGGCTGACCTTCAATGAGATTAACTGTCTGACGATGCCAATGGGGGCTTATATGGCCGCAGGTATCCTGTTTGAAGGTAAAGAGACACTAATCGATGGCGTTGATGATCCTCAGACCCGCTTCCAGGCGCTGCATCACCAATTTGTTGCAAGCGCAAAAGCGGTGAAGCTGGGACATGAAATCAATCCTGATTTCCAAATTGGCTGTATGGTCGCTTTTATGACAACATATCCGAATACATGCAACCCGGACGATATTTTGCTCGCGCAGAAGAAGGACCAGCTGTCCAACATGATCTGTGGAGACGTACAGGTTCGTGGAGCGTACCCTGGGTTCGCCAAACGTTTCTTCGCCGAAGAAGGCATCCAGATCGAGATGCAGCCGGAAGATGCTCAGACTCTGCGTGAAGGCTGCGTAGACTTCTATTCCTTTAGCTATTACATGTCCTTGGTCGAGAGTGCGGATGAGTCGTTGGATAGAGCAGAGGGAAATCTGCTGGGCGGCATCAAAAATCCGTATCTGGAAGCTTCCGACTGGGGCTGGCAGATCGATCCGAAAGGATTGCGTTACACCCTGAACCACCTGTATGACCGGTACCAGATTCCATTGATGGTTGTGGAGAACGGATTGGGTGCAGTGGATGTTGTGGAGGAAGATGGCTCCATTCAGGATGACTATCGCATTGATTACTTGAGAGGTCATATTGAACAAATGAAAGAAGCCGTTGCCGACGGTGTAGATCTTATCGCTTACACGATGTGGGGATGTATCGACTTGGTCAGCGCATCCACGGGCGAGATGAAGAAACGTTATGGCTTCATTCATGTGAACAAGGACAATGATGGCAATGGTGATCTGAGCAGAACACCGAAGAAGAGCTTCCACTGGTACAAAAAAGTCATTGAATCCAATGGAGAGGAGCTCTAAGTTGCCACTGTAAAATAGATTCATAATGACGTAGAAGAACCTCACTGGTGCTGGATGCACTCGTGAGGTTCTTTGCGTTTGGTTTGTTTTCAAGCATGGGTTGGATCATTGCATGCTGAGCGAGAAAGCCTAAGCCAGAGGCTTGGACTGTAATAGGGAAAGGCGTCCCAGATGTCGCTGATAGAACCATATACATATGGCAAGCCAGCATCCACTTAGAAAGTACCCACCCACGACATCACTGGGATAGTGCACACCCAGATAAATTCGGCTCATTCCAATCGTCAGGATAAAGATTGCACTTACGATAATCATGAGTACACGTCCAGTCGCTGTGGGTACATGCTTCCAGATCAGGAAGGCCAAGCCGCCATACAAGCTAAACGCTGCCATCGAATGGCCACTTGGGAAGCTGTAACCACTCACCTCAATAATTCGGTTAATCGTAGGTCTGGCGCGCTGGAATACCAGCTTAATCAATGCATTTAGCAAAGTCGAGCCCGCAATGACACAGGCCAGAAAGAGCAGTTCGCTTTTGTGCCTGAGGTAGATATACAGCACAAGCATGGCGAGAATGGTAATGACAACTACAGGCAATTCGCTGCCAATCCAGGTAAAGAGCTGCATGAACCGTGTCATTCCGGGTGATTCCATGCCCTGAATCCAGCCAATCAAGGTATCGTCAAAGACGTGGATCTGGTTGTTGCTGATGGACAGGGCGATACTTACAAATGCAATGAGGCATAACGCTGCAACGAGCAGCGGGATGGAGATATTCTTTTTCCAATGCTGATTCAAGTGACGGTTTCCTCCAGGGTGTCTGATTTCTAATAATGCTCAATACAGTATTCGTATTATGCTATAATCTTACAATAAATATGGCTTCAAACAAAATGTGAACGGTTACAAGATGGGTGTTACAATCTGAGCCGGGGGTGAAAGGATGAAGCGCTTAGTATGGTTTGCATTGATTTTGTTGTTGGCTGGATTGGGTTACACGGCATTTCCTGGGGAGAAGGCTTATGCTTGCAGCTGTGTAGAAGCGAATGCCCAAGAGAAGCTGAAGACGTCCACGGCGGTTTTCACAGGTAAAGTAGTAAAGAAGGGAGGAACACAAATATTCAGCCCTGACCGAGTGAGAGCATATACCTTTGAAGTGGATACCGCATGGAAGGGTGTGAGTGCCAAACGAATGACCGTCATGGGTAATGATGCCGGTTCGGATTCTTGTGGCATTCAATTGGAGAAGAACCAATCCTATCTGATCTTTGCTTATCAGAATAAAATGGACGATAAACTGCATACGAATCTTTGCAGTGGCAATCTTTCCGTTGATCAAGCTGGAGACGCGTTGAAGCTGCTGGGAGCAGGAAAAGCAGTGAGTCAGGATGATTTTGGAGAAGTGGATTATGGAAGAAGTTGGTCATTTTATTTCATAATATATGGTGGGGTTATTCTAATGCTTATATTGGTAAGTGGCTGGATCTGGAGAAGGAAGAAGCGCGCCTGATGTTAAGATCTGATTCAAGGGGAAATGGTATAACGGGAACGAACGAAAAAATAAATCCCCGTGTGGAACGTTGAGATCAGCTCGCGCTCCATGCGGGGATTTTATACATTTGGTCGGATAATCGTACCGATTCAATTAGTTTAACTGCAGCATATATTCATAAGCCGTGATCCCGAATACTCGTTTAAAGTGTCTGTTCAGATGAGTCAGATCAACAAAACCACATTCGGCTACAGCGGAGTACACATCCTTATGCGTTTCAATGGACTGTCTGGCACGCTCCACCTTGCAATTCAGAAAAAACTGATAAGGCGATATGCCGGCATGGGACTTGAACTCGCGGATAAATTGAAACTTGGACATGTTGAATTCTGCACACAGGTCGTCCAGCTTCAGCACATCTTCAATACTGCAAAACATCATTTCTTTTGCTTTTCGAACCAGATTGTCCTGAGGCCGCCACAACTTGGTGTCCATTTCCGATTGCGAGAGTAATTGCAACAGGCCCAAGAGCAGTTCACTGCATCTCGCTTCATCCTGTCCGTTTTGAACAGCATCATTCAGCATCAGGATGCTTCGTGCAAGCACAGGGTCATAGACGATGGGGCTATTAAAACGCAATTCCTTTTTCCCTAGAACCTCTTCGACCAAATCCGGCTTCAGATAAAGCATGACATAGTCTATGCCGGCTTTGTCATAGGAACTTCCATCGTGGGACTGTTCCCGGTTGAATAACATCACGCCGTTTTTGTGAGAGGCCTGATAATGTCCGTCGAGATGGTATTGCTGAATACCACGAAGCGTGACTCCTACTGCATATTCCTCGTGGCAATGCTTTTTATAGGTGAAATCCGTAAAGCTGGCGGATAAAGCCAGTACGTCCTGTGATTTCTTATAGTTAAACAATTCCATGCTGCACACACCTCCCGCGCGTTAGATGATTCCCGATACCATAATGGCTGAGTATAGCAAAAAAAGAGCCATAAGCATACTCACTGCTTTTTGATGACGATTGAGTAACGTTCTGAAGACGGAGCCAAACACGACCCAACTGGAATAGGCCATGAAGCCGATGATGGTAATGATAATTACGAACAGAAACGTTGACATGTTGCTATCGTAGTACGGCAGCACATAGCTGGGAATGACAGTGAACGTGAACAGAACCACTTTTGGATTCACAAACTGCATGATTAAACCGTTCAGAAACCCCGTAACGTGCTTCGATGCCGTCTCGGTGGAACCCATTTTATAGACTTGATAAGCCAGATATATCATATAAACACTACCCACGATCTGCATCACATGGAGAATGCCAGGCAATATCTCAGCGAGAAGATGATTAAGAAGAGCAGAAGCAGCTAGTAATAAGCCAAATGCAACGGTGGCACCCCACACATACTCCATCGTTTTCCGGGGACCAACCTGCCCGACGGAAGTGAGAATCACAATATTGCTGGGGCCAGGTGTAAAGGTAACGACAATACAATAGATGAAAAAAGATGTAAGATTCATAGGGCCTCCCCAAGTTGTAGTTACATGATCATACTCCGGGGAGGCATTGGCTTATAGTACATTATTGCAGCAGAGTGCACATGAGCAGGAAAAGAAAGATGAAACTCGAATATGGAAGGCGGTTTCCTTTTTATTTGATTGCGTTTACAATTTAAGCAGAATGTTGACTGCGACACCACTTGAGGAAGTGAATGGATTGAAAAAAATGCTGCTGGTTTATATATTGCTTATTTCGGCATTTGCGCTGTACGTGCTCAGGTTCGAATATTCCAGTCCGGTGAATGGCTCCTGGGAAGACGGGGGGCTGCGCGGAGATATCGGCGAAACGTACATCATGATTACATTCCAATCTGGCCTGGAATATTGGAAGAGTCCGCTGAAAGGTTTCGAGGATGCCGGGGATGCGCTTGGCGTAACCGTAGAATACCGTGGAGCGACCCGGTATGATGCGAAGGAGCAGACAACGGTGATTGAGCAGGCCATTGCACGCAAGCCCGCGGGAATCGCTATATCTGCCATCGACCCGAAATCGCTGATCCCGGCCATTAATAAAGCACTGGACGCGGATATACCGGTGGTGCTGTTTGATGCCGATGCACCGGGAAGCCGGGCGTATTCTTTTCTCGGGACGGACAATTACAAGGCGGGTGTGACGGCTGCTGATAAAATGGCCGAGCTGATGGCCCGCGAAGGTGAAGTCGCCGTGCTGACCTTGCCGGGGCAGCAGAATCATGAGGAGCGGACCAAGGGGTTCCGCGATACGATTGAGCAGCGGTATCCCTCCATGAAGGTGGTTGAAGTCGCGGATGGACATGGCGATGCTATGGTATCAAGAGACGAGACGCTTCGAATGATGAAGGCTCATCCGAAGCTGGCAGGGATTTTTGTGACCGAGGCGACTGGAGGGGCAGGTGCGGGTGAAGCTGTCCAAAATTCAAGCGAAGGTCGTTCGTTCAAAATCATATCCTTTGATACCAACAAGGCCACGCTGGATATGATCAAGAGCGGCACGATTTCGGCTACGATTGCGCAGGGAACCTGGAACATGGGATACTGGTCGCTTCAATATTTGTTCCATCTGCATCATCAGCTAACCGTACCTGCGCCATCCTCCTCCGGTGAGAATGCACCGCTGCCGGTGACGGTGGACACCGGAATTTCCGTGGTGACAAGCGTGAATGTGGATGATTATTATGCCAAATAAACAGAATCAACAGAATATTTCCCTGATACGGGCACCCATTCGCCTCTGGATGAAGAGGAGCCTGTACCGTTTGCGCTTACGCAATATGCAGCTGCGTTATCAGCTGATGCTGCTCTTTTTGTTATTTGCCATCGTACCTTCTGTAGGTCTGGGATTGTTAGTGAACTGGACGGTGGATCGGATTGTTGAGCGACAGGTGGAGGGTCATACAATGCAGCTCATTGGCAAAGTGAATGAAGCACTCGACAGCAAGATGGAGAACCTGCAAAACATGACGTATCTGATTGCCTTTGATCCGGATATTATCGCTTTTATGCAAGGAAAGACAACATCAGATAACGATCCAGGTACCGGCACCGGCACAATTGCATCCAAGAAGGAACGAGATGTGTCGGATCAGGATCAGCTGTATGGAATTAAGCAAACCTTGCAGGGCTTCACGACGTTGTATCCTGAGATTGCCGGAATCGTTCTTGCGAATGGACGCGGTGACTATATCAGCAATGAGATGTACCCCCGTGGGAGGCAAAGCCTGACCCGGGAGGACTGGTACAAGAGGGCTGCGGCGAATCCGGGCATTTTTACAGTGCTGGGTCAGCCGCTGGATCGCAATATTACAACACACGTACAGTATAAGGACAATGAAATCGTATCCGTCGCCCGTTCCATAACGGATGAAGCCTCGGGACGTGTACTGGGCGTTATTATGATTGACCTCAAGCTGAGAACCGTCTCTCAGGCTGCAAGGAATGTCACTTTGGGGAAATCCGGTTATGTAATGGTGACGGATGCAGAAGGACGGAGCGTCTATATGCCGGAGCATCCGTTGGTGGAACAGATTCCCGCAGAATGGTTTCCATCCGGTGACAGCGGGACGTTTAATGCTGAAGCGGACGGGAGGGAGCTGTTATTCCTCTATCAGTCCTCCGCGTTTACGGGGTGGAGAACGGTAGGCGTATTTCCTGCACGGGAATCGACTACGGAGGTGCGTCAAATTCAGTTTTATGTGGTCAGCTTTGTGTTTGTGGTGTGTTTATTCGGTCTGAGCGCCTCCTTGTGGTTCTCGCGTTCCATTGCGCAGCCCATTTTCCGGCTGATGTCTTACATGCGCAGAGCGGAGACGGGCAATCTCATGGCGGGCCGCTGGAGCGACCGCGCCGATGAGATCGGTATGCTGGGCAGAAGCTTTAACCGAATGCTGGTTCAGATCCGGCAGCTTATATCCCTGAATGAACTGAAGGAACGGCAGAAAAGGGAGGCGGAAATGCGCAGCCTGCAGGAGCATATCAAACCACATTTTTTATACAATACACTGGATACGATCCATTGGATGGCTCGCAAGGAAGGCGCGGACGATGTATCCGAGATGGTTGGCGCTCTCTCCAGACTGTTTCGCATCGGGCTCAGTAAAGGCAATGACTTCATCCCTTTGCACGCCGAGCTTGAGCATATTACCAGTTATCTGCAAATTCAGCAGACCCGGTACCGTGATCGTCTACAGTACGAAATAATTGTTCCGGAGGATATGCGGGAGTTGTTCGTGCTTAAGCTTCTGCTCCAACCCCTGGTGGAAAATGCAATCTATCATGGAATCAAGGGCAGACGAGGGCCTGGCAAGATTCGGGTGGAGGCCAAAACAGAACAAGGAAGGCTGCTGCTGCTAGTTCAGGACGATGGAGCGGGCATGTCCGGTGAACGGCTTGCGGAGATGGAGCGGCTCTTGGCAGCGCCATTGGAGAGTATGGAAAAAACTTCGACGTCCGGGAAGGCTGGCAAAAGCTACGGCATGTTGAACGTACAGGCTCGTCTGCAGCTTTCCTTTGGTGAAGAATATGGCATTATGCTGGGCAGCAGAGAAGGAGAAGGCACCCGTGTGACGATCATTCACCCGCTGCTGCGCCAGCTTCCGCCAGCGCGTTCACTGGACAGGGAAGAGGGGGAGGAGAGCGAATGAAAAAGTTTAATACACAAACAACATGGACGTCAGCGGATGAGATGACAGCTTTGGCTACGACAGAGACAGGGAATTTGGAGAAGCGTTACCGAGTGCTGATTGCCGATGATGAGCCCATTATTCGGGAGGGCATTCGGGATTCAACCGACTGGACAGCACTGGGCATGGAGGTTGCCGGAGAAGCGGAGGATGGCGAGGAAGCTCTGGAAATGGCTGCAGGTCTGGGTGTGGATATCATCTTGGTTGATATGAACATGCCCTTTCTGAACGGGATCGATCTGATTCGCCGCCTTCAGGTCGACTGTCCGAACTGCCGCTGTCTGATCGTGTCTGGACATGATGAATTTGCTTATGCGCAGGAGGCGGTTCGGCTAGGGGTGGAGGATTATATTTTGAAGCCTGTACAGGCAGAACAGCTGTATTCGGCGCTTGCACGGCTGCGTCAGCGGTTGGATGAAGAACGGAAGCGTACGGCGTATGTGAGACAGGCTGCGGATCAGATTGAACGCAATATCCCGCTGCTGCGCCAGCGCTTTTGTCTGGAGTGGCTGGAAGGACAGGCGGAGGAAAAGAAGCTGACCGAGCAGCTCTCTTTTTTGCGTCTGCCCTCTCCGCCGCCAGTGCAGATCGGAATCGTCCGTTGGCCTGCGGCAGAAGCAAGACAGACCCTTATGCGGGAAAATGATCGTCAGTTGTTCCTTTTTGCTGCCGAAAATATTATCAGTGAGCTGCTGGCGGACCTGTCGCATGTACTGTTCAGGGAACCCAACGGGTTAATTGGCATATGTCTGTGGCAGGCGGCCTCGGCAGATATGGAGTCCACGATTGAACAGGCCGTCAGTTCCTGTCTGAACATTGCCGTTCACGTCCATATGGAGACGCACATGGGTACGTTGGAGGAAGCGCCGGATACCTATCGCGAGTGTCGTGAAGTTATATATGGACAAGCCCGGTTGTCTCCGCTCGTTCGCCGAGCGCGCCAGCTTATTCAAGAGGAGTATACGGATCGGAATCTGACGCTGGAATCGCTCGCTTCCCGCCTGCAAGTATCTGCTGTGTATTTGAGCCGGGTGCTCAAGAAAGAGCTGAACGACTCCTTCGTGACACTTGTCACGCATGCCCGCATCCGCAAGGCCGCGCAGCTGCTGGACTCTACGTCATTGCCTGTCCACCGGATTGCAGAGCATGTAGGGTACGATACGCAGCATTATTTTAGTACCGCGTTCAAAAAAACGATGGGCATCTCGCCTGTACAGTATCGCAAAGGCGGTGGTACAAGAGAGGGCGTCTCATTGGAGTGTGAATAGGCTGGTTTAAAAAGGGTTTCTCATCAAGGGATTTGTTCTGCTTGTATCAAGCGGAGCGGGTCCTTTTTTTGTTGTTAGCCGATGTCTAAATGATTTATTCCGTACAACAGGCCTGTTCATCACCTGATTCATGAACCCGTTGGTTACAAAAGTTAAAAATTTATAAAAAAGGTTCAAATGCAGCAAAGACCTTCCTGTTCCTGGATGCTACGATGGGTTTTAGACAGGAACAACAGCTTGTATGTACGGGAGGGTGTAAGCGTTATCTTATCGTTCATTCAAGTCCGTATGATTTGAGGAAAGGGGAAGTTCATATGAAAAAAGGAGCATTGATCATCTGGCTGCTGGTGATGACCTTGATGCTCTCAGCCTGCAACCTGGCTGAGAGTGAAACTGGCAGCAAGGAAAAAGGGTATGTCGGCATCTCGATGCCAACCAAATCCTCCGAGCGCTGGGTGGGGGACGGGGAGAACATGGTTCGTCTTTTTCAGGAGCAGGGGTACAAAACGGATTTGCAGTACGCTGAAGACGTAGTTGAAAATCAAATCTCACAGATTGAGAACATGATCACCAAGGGTGTGGACGTGATGGTGATTGCGTCCGTTGATGGCAATACGCTGACGGATGTCATCAAAAAGGCGCATGACCAGGGCATACAGGTCATTTCGTATGATCGCCTGATACGCAACACCCCCTATTTGACGTATTACGCGACCTTTGACAATTTCAAGGTCGGCGTGCTCCAGGCGTCCTACATTGAACAGAAGCTGGGGCTCAAAGAGGGCAAAGGTCCTTATAACATTGAGCTGTTTGGCGGTTCTCCAGATGACAACAACGCTTACTTCTTTTTCGACGGCGCAATGTCGGTCCTGAAGCCATACATCGATTCCGGCAAGCTGGTTGTACGAAGCAAGCAGACCACGATGGCCCAGATTGCGACGCTGCGCTGGGATGGCGCCTTGGCCCAATCGCGAATGGATAATTTGCTCAGTGCCTATTACTCTGGAGACAATCTGGATGCGGTGTTATCCCCGTATGACGGGATCAGTATCGGGATCATTTCATCGTTAAAAGGGGTTGGCTACGGGAAAGCGAACAAGCCGCTGCCGGTGATTACCGGTCAGGATGCCGAACTGGCTTCGATCAAGTCCATTGTGGCCGGAGAACAGACCCAGACCGTATTCAAGGATACCCGCAAGCTGGCGGAGAAGACGGTAGAGATGGCCAACAGCATATTACAAGGGAAAACGGCGGAAGTGAATGATAAAAAGTCATATAACAACGGAATTAAGGTCATTCCTGCCTTTTTGCTTGACCCCATTTCTGTGGATCGCACCAACGTGGAGAAGGATATCGTGGGCAGTCAATATTACACGAAAGAAGAAATCGGACTGAAATAAAAAAGTGAAAGGAGCACATTCCATGGCAGGAGTAATTCTGGAAATGAAGGGCATCACCAAAACGTTCCCTGGTGTAAAGGCGCTGGAAAATGTCAATCTCAAGGTCAGAGAAGGCGAGATTCATGCGTTATGCGGTGAGAATGGTGCAGGCAAATCCACGCTGATGAAGGTGCTTAGCGGCGTATATCCGCACGGAACGTATGAAGGGGATATTTTATTTCAGGGCAAAACGTGTGAGTTCAAGGACATCAAGCAAAGCGAGGATCTGGGTATTGTCATCATCCATCAGGAGCTGGCGCTGATTCCCTACCTTTCAATTGCGGAAAATATCTATCTGGGCAACGAGCGTTCTAGCAAAGGGATTATCAACTGGAAAGAAACGTTTGTAGGTACAAGGGAATTGCTCGGCAAGGTGGGCCTGAATGAAAATCCGAACACCCTTGTTTCCAGCATCGGTGTGGGTAAGCAGCAGCTGGTTGAAATTGCGAAAGCGCTCTCCAAAAAGGTGCGACTGCTCATTCTGGATGAGCCTACCGCGGCGTTGAACGAGCATGACAGTGAAAATTTGCTTCAGTTGATGCTGGAATTCAAGAAGCAGGGCATCGCCTGTATCCTCATTTCCCACAAGCTGAACGAGGTGTCGAAGGTGTCGGATTCGGTGACCATACTGCGGGACGGTAAGACAATCGAAACACTTGATATGAAAAAGGACAAAGTGACTGAAGACCGGATTATTAGCGGGATGGTAGGGCGTGATCTGACCAGTCGTTATCCGGAGCGTCATGCGAGCATTGGTGAAGTTATCCTGGAAGTGAAGGATTGGACCGTATATCACGAGCATCATGCCGACCGGAAGGTGCTGGATCAGATCAATATGAACATCAGACGAGGCGAGATTGTAGGCATTGCTGGTCTGATGGGAGCAGGGCGCACGGAGCTTGCGATGAGCATATTTGGCAAATCCTATGGTCGCAGCATATCGGGCCAGCTTATCAAGGATGGTAAGCCCATTCAGAACAACAGCGTCACGGAGGCGATTCAGAACGGTTTCGCATACGTGACCGAGGACCGCAAGGAATATGGTCTGATCCTGATGGACGATATCAAGCGGAACATTTCCCTGACGGGTCTTGGCAAGCTGACCAAAAATGCGGTGGTGAACGAACGGGAGGAAGTACTGGTAGCCGAGGATATGAAAAAAAGCATGAATATCAAGGCACCTAGCATTTTGCAGAAAACCGGCAATCTGAGCGGCGGGAACCAGCAGAAGGTGGTGCTGAGCAAATGGATTTTTGCCGGACCGGATATTCTCATTCTGGATGAACCGACACGCGGCATCGATGTCGGAGCCAAATTCGAAATTTATACCATTATTCATCGGCTGGCCGCTGAGGGCAAGGGTGTGCTGGTGATCTCATCCGAGCTGCCGGAGGTACTGGGCCTGTGTGACCGAATCTATGTGATGACTGCCGGACGAATCACGGGAGAAGTCAGCCGGGAAGAAGCATCGCAGGAAACGTTGATGAGATATATGACCAAGTCAGGAGGCGGGAAGCATGGAAATGTTAACTAGACTGTTCAAAAACAATATACGGCAATACGGCATGATTATCGCGCTGGTTGTCATTATGCTGCTGTTTGAGGTACTGACCGGGGGGCTGCTGCTCAAGCCGATCAACATTACGAATCTGATCTTGCAAAACAGTTACATTCTTGTACTGGCGATTGGTATGGTGCTTGTGATCATTACCGGACATATCGATCTGTCGGTAGGTTCGATTGCTGCTTTTGTAGGGGCGGTTGCCGCCATTATGATGGTTGATTGGCAGCTTCCGGCCTGGCTGGCGGTCATTGCTGCTTTGGTGGTCGGTGCGTTAATTGGAGCGTGGCAGGGCTTCTGGATTGCATATGTACGGATTCCGGCATTTATCGTAACCTTGGCCGGCATGCTGCTCTTCCGTGGTTTGACGATGATTGTGCTGGAGGGGCAGTCAATCTCTCCTTTTCCAGGAGGGTTTCAGAAAATAAGCTCAGGCTTCCTGCCTGATATTCAAATATCTGGACTCGGTCTGGTGTCGGTCATCATTGGTCTTGTTCTCACGGTCTGGTATGTCGTTAATGAACTGCGGGAGCGCCGTTCCCAGCGTAAATATGGATTCGAGGTTGTATCCCAGGGGCTCTTCCTGCTCAAGCTGCTGGTCGTGGCTGTAGTGACGAATTTGTTCACTTTCATGCTTGCGAGCTATGCAGGCATTCCGAATATTCTGATTCTGCTGTTTGTATTAATTGTTATCTACTCCTTCATCATGAACCGCACTGTTATGGGGCGCCATGTGTATGCACTGGGAGGCAATGAAAAGGCTGCCGGTCTGTCCGGGGTCAAAACGAAAAAAGTGACGTTCTGGGTATTCGTTAACATGGGTGTAATGGCGGCCATTTCCGGCCTGATCTTCGCAGCACGATTGAATGCGGCTACGCCAAGAGCCGGTACCAACTTTGAGCTGGATGCCATTGCAGCGTGCTTTATCGGAGGGGCTTCCGCTTCGGGAGGCATCGGTACAGTATTTGGCGCCATCATCGGTGGTTTGGTTATGGGGGTTCTGAACAACGGGATGTCCCTGATCGGCTTGGGTATAGACTGGCAGCAGGGCATTAAGGGTTTGGTACTGTTGCTGGCGGTAGCCTTCGATATTTATAATAAAAACAAACGATCAGCGTAGCTTTGTGTTGAAATGTTGTGTGGAAGCGGATGTCTCGAGCGTGGAAAGATTGAATGGATAGGCTGAATGATGTGTACAATGGAAAGTTTATTGGAAAAGTTAAATGAAAATGAGAATGCAAAGACAGACCGTGATCCGTTGGATCATGGTCTGTCGTTTACCTGTTTTCTTTTTGAATTTTACATGCAGTTTCTCTGTGCATTTTTGTAGTGGTATAACTCTGTCTATGGAACAGAATTTACATTAAGGCATCCAGAAAACGGGTTGCGATGCCGAAATAGATAAACAACGACAAAATATCATTCAGTGTTGTAATTAATGGGCCGGAGGCAACCGCAGGGTCTACTTTGAACCGACTGAGCAGAAGCGGAATGCAAGTACCGGTCAGTGTTCCAATTACGAGGGTGAAAAAAAGAGATACGCCAATAATGGCTCCGAGCAGCCAGTCACCTTGCCAGAAATAAGCGATGACCGTAATCAGCAAGCCACATACAAGTCCAATCAGGGTGCCTACTTTAATCTCCCGGCCAATTAGCGCAAGCACTGTAGCCTTGTCCAGTTTACGTCCAATCAAGCCGCGCACAACGACAGCAAGGGATTGTGTACCCGTATTCCCCGTCATACCTGCTATCATGGGCATGAAGAACGCCAGCGCCACAACCTGATTCAGCGTGTCCTCGAAAAAATCCACGATTCTGCCCGAGATCAATCCGATAAATAACAATAAAATCAACCAAGGAAGGCGACGTCTGACGGCAACTAACGGTTTGGTATCAAAATCGATGTCTTTACTGCCGCCACCCATCTTGGCAATGTCTTCACTGGCTTCATCCATAATAATATCAATGACATCATCCATTTGGATAACACCGCATAATCTGCGGTTCTCATCCACGACAGGCAAAGCCATAAACTCATAACGCTGCAATAGCTGTGCGGCTTCTTCCTGGTCCATATCGACAGTTGCATGGATGACACGCCGGGTCATCAGCTCTTCCACTTTGGTGTTATCATCTGCTTGAGCAAGGGATTGGTAACTCACAACTCCAACCAGTTTGCCTTCATCATCGGTAACATACAGATAACTGGTCGCAGGAATGTGCAGCGTAGCCTGAGATTCTCTCAGTGCCTCTTTTGCGGTTTCATGCGATAACAGGGTACGGTAACGATCGGTCATGATTCGACCCGCCGTCTCCGGTGGATAGTTCAGCACGGAGCGGATGATCGAAGAGTGATCCAGATTCATTGTAGATAGCAGTTCTTCTCTGCGTTTGAGGGGCAGATCATGCATGAAGCGAATCAGATCACTTTTGTCCATTTGCTGCATGACTTCGAGCGTGCGTTCCGGGCCTAACTGTTCGAATAGATGTACCTGTTCGTGAAGCGTGAGCGCTTCTGCCATGTCGGCGAGAACGTCAGGCTTGAATAAAAGCAAGAATCGTTTGGTCTCTTCTTCAGGGAACTTTTTGTATACGAGTGAAAGGTCGTAGGGATGCAACTCTTTGGCCCATTTATAAAATTCGGTCAGGTTCTGGGTTTGCACGAATTGCACAAGGAGCTCCGTAATCTCTTCAACCGAAACATCTTTTTTGGGATGGGATCGATTCATATGTAGTCTCCTTTCTATATGGGTTCAACAAATGAATATTTACACTGGCACTCCGATGACAGAACAACCTTCCGATCGCTGTTATCCCCAGATTTTTTTGATTCCTTTCTGAAAAAGGGGAAATCCGGGGATAGCTTATGCTTCCGATGTAGCTTTCTTTCAGAAAGCTTTCAGGCGAACGCTTCGCTTCTTCAGGTTATTTCTGTCCTCTCCGTTATTGTGTAAATGTTTGGTTGAACATATTTCAACTCCGTATTCTTAAACGAAATGGAATGAAAGTTAAACAACGACTAAGGGAAAAGGATATTGTAATCTTGCTAAAACATTCGATATGGGCTTACAAATGGATGCTGCCGGGATATACTTGATGTAGAAAACCCGATGAGGAGGAGACATGTGGAATCGGTTGTAAGAACACAATTGTTATCTCTGGTCGAACCGGAATATCAGAAATTCTCGGCTGCGCTCATTCCAAATATCACGAATCTGCTAGGTGTGAGACTGCCTGAAATACGCAAGATGGCGAAACAAATCGTCAAAGAGGACTGGCGCGCCTATCTGAAAACCGCTGATGATGATTATTTTGAAGAAGTGATGCTGCAAGCGATGGTTATCGGCCATGCCCAAGCGGATACTGAGGAACTTCTGCAGCATATCGCCTGGTTTGTTCCCAAAATAGATAACTGGTCGATATGCGACAGCTTCTGCGGTGGTTTGAAATATACAAAGACACATCTGGATGAGGTATGGCATTTCTTGCAGCCCTATCTGGTATCCAATCAGGAGTATGATATTCGCTTCGGGGTTGTGATGCTGTTGAACTTTTATATGGAAGAAAAATATATCAGCAGAGTGCTTGCTTCATTAGATACCATTCATCACGAAGGGTACTATGTGAAAATGGCAGTAGCCTGGGCAATTTCCATCGCTTATGTGAAACAGGCAGCAGCCACGATGCGTTATTTGCAGGACAACACCTTGGACGATTTTACGTATAATAAGGCTCTTCAGAAAATAATGGAGTCCTATCGTGTTGATCCGGAGACGAAGCAGATCATCCGCAGCATGAAGCGAAAAGTGAAAAAAACGGTTCGTGTGTAGTATGTGTGCATAACGAAAAAAAGAAACCAGATATAAACCTACAGGAGAAAGGTCGATAAACGTATGAGAAAGAGCATCATGTGGACCAAAATGGAATTAGACGGTCGTCCGTGGGTATTGCTTGCCACCGAAAAAGGGTTATGCCGGGTCATTATGCCCAATGAAACGCTGGAAGATTGGAGTAGCTGGATTGGACGAATTGCTCCTGGAGTGGAGCTCGAAGAGAATGAAGCAGCGTTGAAGCAGACAGGCATGATGGATTGGCTGCAATCCTATTTTGCTGGAAACAAAGTGGCTTTCACAGATGAGATCCCGCTCGATCTGATCGGAACGTCATTCCAACAGCAAGTATGGACGGAGTTGGGGAATGTTCCTTATGGTGAGACAAGAACCTATGGCGACATTGCTGCTGCGGTGGGCAGACCTTCAGCGGTGCGAGCTGTTGGGGCAGCCAATGGAGCCAACCCCATTCCGGTACTGCTGCCGTGTCATCGCATTATCGGTGCCAATCGCAAGCTGACCGGTTTTCGCGGAGGACTGGAGATGAAGCGAAGACTGCTGGACATTGAACAAATCGAAGGCGTGACCGATGACGGGCATGCGCGGTTTAATTTCTGATTATCATATTTTCATATAAAAAAGAAGCGGTTTGAACTATTAGCTAAGTGCTTCGCTCGGTTCTCAAATGTGCAGGCACTCCCTAGTGCCTGTTTTTTGCATTCTCTACGGTTAACGGTTAGAAGAATGGATGCTGAACGGAAATATCGCGGAAGTTTTCTTTTCCTTCTGAGTCACGACGCTACCGAATCTCCTACACCTTATTGTGAGCAATAGCGTGATATGCAAAAGCTAACGAACGTCAGGCGCTTTATTCCGGTAAAAACCAGCAGATTGATGCGGTAAGACTCACAAAGCAAGGGTATAAGCTGTCTATGGTTCATTACGATGATTGATCCGTGGAATTACGCTAAATAGGGTGTTCTGGATTCGTTAAAAAATAATGATTGTCTGAGAGCTGAGCTGTCACTGTAAATGGCTTAAACGATCCTAAGATGTACGCATATACCACATTTTGGGTTATGATGGACGTAGATTATTAGGAAGGCGAAGTCATGGTTCATTTATGAAATCGATGATCAGTGGATCCGGACTGCTCAGGCATAACACCAAGGAAAGGGAAATGGAAGCGAAGAAATGAACAATCATAAAAATACATTTTATTTAAAATTGAGTAGTGTTTTAATCGTTGCTACCATAGGCTGTCTGCTAGTTGCTTTCTACTTGCGTACCAAATCAAACACAAACGTGTATCAATTTTTGACGTGGGACATTTTCTTGGCATGGGTTCCATTCATCATTTCATCAACGATTAGTTATGTAAGCAATAGGAAACTTACAAGAACGAGCATCGCACTAGTCGGGGTAATGTGTGCAGGCTGGTTGTTATTTCTACCGAATTCGGCATATCTTTTCACAGAAATTTTGCATGCATTCAGATACTTTGATCCTCAAGGGCAAACTAAATTCTGGGTTAATATTGATTTTTGGTATAACCTCACCCTAACGTTTGTCGTAGCTATACTGGGTTTAGTTCTGTCCATTTGCTCGATACATCAAATCCACAGATTGTTAAATAAACGATTAAACCCATTTAGCAGTATGGTAATTGTAGGCGTTATTTTACTCCTGAGCAGTCTAGGGGTATACATCGGGAGATTTAATCGGTGGAATAGTTGGGATATCTTGAAGCAGCCTGGCCTTATTTTGAAGGATATCATGACTGATTTAAGTGCAGGCAACAGCATTCTGGTTGAGTTTGTGGCTTTGGTATTTGTGATTCAGGCTTTGGGATATATCTCACTTCGTATACTAACGGGGAAGTCCAATAATATCTAGACGATAATCGTATGGAACACCAACGTTTTAACTATTTTTGCTGAATGAAGTCCTATGGTACCATTGACCACAGATGAATCGGTACTCGATGCTCGATAGACCGAGTGGAAAGAGGGAGTGACTATGTTGAAGCAGGAATACTGGTTAACCAACGTATCATTGGAGCAAAGTTATGTAATGGAAGACGGGCAGGTAACGGGCACCCGGACAAGCCTTGGTCATCTGCGGATTGAAGATGGAGTCATTGCAGCCATCGTGGATGGGGATACGGACTTAACAAGTGAGTTGCCACAGGTTGATGGTAAAGGACTGCTGCTGCTGCCTTCGTTCGAGGAAGGCCATATTCATTTGGATAAAACGTATTACGACGGACCATGGAAAGCGGTTCGACGCATCTCCAGCATTTTCGAACGGATCGAAGAAGAGAAAGTGTTGCTGCCCAAGCTATTACCCGATGCAAAGCGTCAGGCGGAGAGCATTCTGAGCCTGATTCAGGGATACGGTTCCACCCATGTGCGCAGTCATTGCAATATTGAACCAGTCAGCGGGTTGAGACGGCTGGAAGCGACAAAGCAGGCATTGGAGACATTTTCGGGCAAAATATCCTCTGAAATCGTCGCTTTCCCGCAGCATGGACTTCTCCGCTCTAATTCGGTTGAACTCATGCGTCAAGCCATGGCGGAAGGGGCTACTCATGTAGGTGGACTTGATCCTCACACTGTGGACGAGCATATTGAGAAATCGCTAAATGCAATGGTCGAACTGGCTGTTCAGTATCAGGCAGGCATCGATATTCATTTGCATGATTCGGGAGAACCGGGTAAACAAACGCTGCTGCGATTGGCTGATTTGACCGAAGAAGCGGGACTTCAGGGCAAAGTTACCGTAAGCCATGCGTTCTGGTTCGCCCGTGCGGAACAGCAGGAAACGGAAGATATGGCCCAGCGAATGGCCTCCCTTGGTATGAGCGTTGCTTCGACCGTGCCTATCGGTAAAATGATGATGCCCCTTCCGATGCTCCATCGAAATGGGGTGAACGTGAAGCTGGCGACAGATAGCTTGACGGATCATTGGTCTCCGTTTGGCAATGGAGATCAACTGGAGAAAGCGGGACGTTTCGCCGAACTGTACGGGTTTAACGATGAGCTGTCCTTGTCTCAGTCGCTGGCCTTTGTCACAGGTGGGATGACAACGCTAGATTCTAAGGGACAACAGGTGTGGCCGAAGGTAGGGGACACGGCTAGCTTTATATTAGTTCACGCAAGTTGTTCTGCGGAAGCTGTTGCCAGAAGATCTGCACGACAGGCGGTATGGTACAGAGGGCAGTTGGTGAGCGGATCTTTGTAGGTCATAGGGACATGGTACCGACATATGAAACCACGAATATTCGTGGTTTTTTGTGTTGCGTATTCCACATTTTGGGTTATGATGGACGTAGTTTATGGGAGGAGCAATGACAATGAAGATTATACATGCTGATGAAACCGATTACAGTTATATTCTTGAACGAGATCGACATATCCATCCTTCGCTTGTGGAGACAAAGATCAAAGAGAACGAAATTCTGATGATATGGGAGCAAGAATCAAGAATTGGATGGATGAGGTACGGGTATTTTTGGGATAACATTCCTTTCATGAATATGATCTGGATCGACGAGCCCTATCGGAGTGGAGGGATTGGCAGAGCCGTCGTGCAGCACTGGGAGCACCTGATGAAGCAAAAAGGGTTTGATACGGTGATGACTTCTACACAGTCAGATGAACATGCACAACACTTTTATAGAAAGTTGGGGTATGTTGATGCAGGCTCTCTATTGTTGGACACGCAGCCTTTGGAGATTATTTTGATCAAAAAAATCTAGCTGTTTAATTCAAGGGGAGATATGAGCATGAATGGAAGGCAATTAACACTACAACCTATAACCAAGGGAAACGAATTAGCGTGCATTCAGCTTCAACTGCGCGAAGATCAACTGAATTTGGTAGCAAGCAATGCAGATTCCTTAATACATGCGACGAAGGAGATCACCTCGAAGCCATATGGAATTTTTGCAGAGGACCGCATGGTAGGCTTTATTTTATTTGATAATGAGATGTATAATGATGGATATTATTGGATACTTCGATTCATGATCGATGAGAAATACCAGGGGAAAGGATACGCCAAACTGGCGATCAAGGAAGTCATTCATAAGTTAAAAGAGAGATCCGATTGCAAGCAAATTAGGGTATCTCATGTGCCGCATAACATGGTGGCAAACGCTTTATATAAGAAATCCGGGTTTCAGGAGACGGGTGAATTCGAGGACAATGGTGACATCATATTAAGTTATTATATAAGCTGAGGAGTGGAACCTGATGATCAGAGAGGCCGAAGCAAGGGATGTCGAGGTTATTGAAAGGCTGTACAAAGAATTATTACCGAACAATCTGAATACGAAGGTACTGGCGGAGCGGATTGAAGAAGTAAGGAATAATCCCAACAGTTTCTTATTTGTTTACGAAGTCGGTGATCAGGTTATTGGGACTGCTCATTTACATATTTGTCTGGATGCTTTAGTGGAAAATAGACCGTTTGGCGTGGTGGAGCGGGTTATCATTACCGAGCAAGTGCAGAGCAAGGGATATGGATCTGAGCTTATGAAGTATATAGAGGATGTATGCATACAGAAAAATTGTATAAAAGTGTTTCTTACCAGCGGTTCATCCAGATCCGAGGCACATAGCTTTTACACGAAGTTAGGATACGATGGGGAATCCAGCAAGGCTTTTAAGAAATATGTATAAAACGAGTTCAAGCTTCAGCTTGATTGTATATTCGTTCCAAGTGTTACGTAGGGGTATTGAGCCATATTGAAGGGATTTTAAGACGTTCACTACAAGCAGGAGGCAAGAGATGCACGCTTTAACCAAAGAAACAACAGATACATTATTGGAAGCGATGGACACGTACAAAAGTATTGCACAAGAACTGATCGACAAATTGATTTCGGAAACCAGCCAGGCTGAAAAGGAAGAGATCATCAATGGAGCGTACTACTACTTGCTTTCCAATGAAGAAGTATTAAATGGTGAAGAACTTCTGAGTGGAGAATGGCATTTCGATGTTCATGGAGAGCATTGCATGTTCGAGAATGCAGAAACAGGGCAAACGTTGGAGGTTTCTCTTGGCAGTAAAGAGGATGTGGGAAACATGGACCCTTATTTTTTTATAACTATTTGAAATCCACTGCAAATTATGAACACCTGATTGCCTATTTCGAAAATCCCTTTGGGGATATGTTGGATTTTTTCGAAAGGTTGGCAGCCCAGAATGTGCTGATTCATGTTCATGGTGTTGAATATAGAAAGCTTCTTTAACTGCGTACAGCAGTATCCCGTTCATTCAAATTGGGAATGCGTTAGAAGAGAAGAACGGGATTATTCGTTACTACATAAAGAAAGATTAGCGTTGTACGCGTATGACAATATCTTGGTCATGATTGCCGAACCCGGAACCATAGAGTGTTAATCCCCCGACGTTGGCCCCCTCCTCGTCAACCGTGAAACGAAGCGTCCAAAATGGCTGCTCCAGTTGGATATCCTCGATCGTCACGTCTGACATCCGCTCTCCATCCATATACGTACCCGAGCTATCAACACGAATTGTCTTTAATAATCCATATTGATTCACATTACGATGCCACCATGTTGGTGTATATTTGCCTCGGGCAGCTCTTCCGAAGTCAGCGGGGCTTGTCCACGTTCCAAGCGAAATGCCGTTAAACGTAAATTGGATATCCGATGGCCAATGATCTCTTAAACCCGGGGCTTCAGAAGCCAGTTCCACTGAAATCTCAATGGAGTTAGCAGTCTCGTCAGGAAGCATATAGTTAGGTGTTTTGTATTCGACATAACCTCTTCCGAACCAGAGGATGGCAGCGTGAACCCGCTCAGGATCAAGAAAGTAGCGTGGGTCGTCCCAGACTCCAATTTCTTTCTCGTGCGTCCCAAGACCACAGGTAGGATGAACTTCAAACGCAGTATAGTGCCCCACTGAAATAGTCTGTTCTCTAATTCTTGCTGTCCGACTGGCGGAGGGCAGTTCGATCTCGATGTGATTTTGTTTGAGGAAACATAATTTGTGCGTGCCTCCATTCAGGCGTATCCTACGGCTATCGATCAGTCCAGCTTGCTCAAGCTTGCGTATATGCATCGTGACGATGGAGGGGCTAAGTTCTAACGCAGCCGCAATATCCTTCACATTCATTTCGCTATCTGCAATCAAATCCATGATTCTCCATCTAACCTCGCTTGCCAGCGCTTCGTATAACGGTATAAATTTTGGATCTCCGTTCGCTTTGATCATCCTTAACCATCTCCTAACCCGATCTATTGAAATCATATATATATTAATTTAATGAAATTAACTTGACCCTTCAACTCTAACGCATTGAAAGAATGATTGCGATAGTGTTTAATTTTTTTATCTGCTCATGAAGTTGGATTCTTAAATATATGAATTAGAGAAAAAGAGGTGCCTCAAATGAAATACAATAATCCGGTCATTAAAGGGTTTTATCCAGATCCAAGCATCTGCAAGGTGGATGACACTTATTATCTGGTGTGCAGTTCCTTTCAATACTTTCCGGGTGTTCCGCTTTTTGAAAGCAAAGATTTAGTGAACTGGACGCAAATTGGCCATTGTTTAACCCGAAAAAGCCAGATTGATTTGGAGACGGTGGGCAGCTCTGGAGGTGTCTTCGCCCCTACAATTCGATACAATAATGGGCGATTCTATATGACCACGACGAACGACACCACGCGTCAGAATTTCTACGTATGGACTGACGATATATACGGGGAGTGGTCAGAACCGATTATGGTGGATCAAGGGGGGATCGATCCGGATTTGTATTTTGAAGACGGTAAGGCCTTCTTTATGAGCAATGGTACCGACGATGAAGGAATTGGGGGAATCATTCAGTGTGAAATTGACATTGAAACAGGTCACAAAAAGACCCCGAGTCGTTCTGTATGGCAGGGATCAGGCGGACGTTATCTGGAAAGTCCACATTTGTATAAAATGAATGGATACTATTACCTCATGGCATCTGAAGGCGGAACCGAATACGGTCATATGGTCACGTATGCACGGGGAGATTCTCCTTCCGGTCCTTTCGAACCCTATGCCAAGAATCCTGTTCTGACCAACCGTAATCTTGGCGGTTACGAGTTGCAGGGGGTTGGTCATGGCGACCTGATTCAGGACGAGGCAGGCCATTGGTGGATCTTTCATTTGGGATTCCGTCAGAGTGGACAATGGCTTACCTATCATCATCTGGGCCGGGAAGTTTTCCTTACGCCCGTTACCTTTGACGAGGAAGGCTGGTTTACGGCAGGACATGATGGTACGACGCTTATGAGTTTTGACACGGATCGTATTTCCGACACAGTCATTCAACAAGAGAAGAAAAGCTATACGTTCGAGAACACGGATTGGAATCTGGACTGGTGTTATCTTCGTCATCCCAATACAGAAAATTACTTGTTAGCGCAAGGCAACATAAAGTTAAAAGGAACCGAAGTGACACTGGATGTTCCAGCATCCCCGACATTCATTGGCCTACGTCAAAAAGACTTTGACGCGACCATCTCTGTTGACGTTAGTCTTACGAATGGCGAGGCAGGCATCACCATCTACATGGATGAACAGCACCATTATGACTTGGCCATTCGCAAAGAGCGGAGCGGATATAAGGTAATTGAGCGTCTGAATATTGGGGATATCAAATCAGTCGAAAATGAAGTGGATCTGGGAAGTGATCATCATGCCACATTGGTGATACAGGCAAGCCATGAACGCTACAGCTTCCTGATTCATACAGATGGCAAGGATATCCTCTTAGGGACAGCACAGACGAAATACCTTTCCTCGGAAGTTGCCGGGGGATTTACAGGGGTGCTCATTGGTCTATATGCGAGCGGAGAAGGTTCTGTGGCTGAGTTTTCTAAATTTAAGTGTGATTACATTTGAGAAGGTAAGGGGAAGGACTTTTGTTCCTTCTCTTTTTTAACTTGCGTTAATATATAGAATAGGAATGGTATTAGTTGTTAAAAGAGAATTGTAATGATAGCGATGTGGGTATTACGCTAAATATAATAAATAAATCTTCGATAGACTTGTACATAGTTATGATATCAGGAAGAGGTGTTTAACGTGGAAATAAATTATGAAATCCCTGAAACATTAGTAGACATCGTCCGAATAGATAAGGAACTACGTGAACGACATGATAGAACCTTCCAGGATTATGTGGGTTTTTATATTACTTTTAATAATAATGATGATAGATATTACTGTACGCCAGATGATGCCATCGTATTTGGAAGAACTGGAGTAGATGGTGACCACTTTGCTTTTCTAACGTTTAACGGATCAATTAGTGATCTGGAAGAAGCTCCTATTATTTTTATTCAGCCTATGGCATCTGGTGATCAAGTAACTTTAGTGGCCAGAAATCTGAAGGAGTTATTAGCTTTATTCATTAATCTTAAGGAAATTTATGTATTGGAACGATTTCGACTTTATAAGAACAAATTAGATTTTATTAATGACTATAATGATAACTACATAAAAGATATAAGGCTGAGGGAGAAGGATAGTAATTTTATCATTGATCTATTGAGGAGGAATATTGAAGGTATAGTAAATATTGATGATGTATACGAATACATAACTGAGTTAAAGAAGCAAATAAAACTAGGAGAATATTAATGATGATTTTTAGTTTTCGAAGACATGGGTAGTCAATCGAATAATTTAAAATGTGACAAAAGTATTGAAAGACTTGTTGTTCTTTATATAGCTGGATTAGATAACTAAGGGAGGACTTCATGGAAGATCAATGGAGAATTGCAACGTATGATGCTGCCTGGAGGCACATGTTCCTCGAAACCGGGATGAGATTAAGAGAGGCGTTGGGAGAGACGGCTGTGCGGATTGACCATGTCGGATCAACTTCCATCGTCGGAATGGATGCCAAGCCGATCATAGATATACAAATTTCCGTATCTAAGTATGATAGTTTGCTTAACTACAAGCATGAAATTGAAGCGTCCGGCTTCGTATTCAGAGAAGAAAATCTGGATAAAACCAAGCGATATTTTCGCGAAATACCCGGAAGTAGGAGAACGCATGTACATTTAAGACAAGCAGGGAGTTTCTCTGAGCAGATGAACTTGCTTTTTAGAGATTATTTGAGGGAACATCCAACGGATCGCTTGAAATATGCGGAAGAGAAGCACAGGCTTATGGCATTATACAAGGACCAGCGTCCAAAATACGTGGAAGGCAAAGGACCGATGGTGTGGAGCATATTAGAGAAAGCTCATATATGGTCCCAAGAAATCGGGTGGCAACCGGGAGAATCTGACGTATAGGAATATTCATTGTATATGGATAACCTTATGGGAGTGGTGAGATGAACATTGGTAGAAAGCTGCTGACGACCGTTCTAACCATCATTAGTTTTACTTTAATTGCAAGTATCATATCCATGAATCAATCCTACAGCTTTGATTTTTATACTCTTGTTTATCTTGTATATGCAACGCCCCTGATCACATTGATCGGGCTACCGTTATCCTTATTGGTGGATTATCTGTTGAGCAGATCTCGTTTCGGAAATTATGTCATTTATCTAATTTTGAGAATAGTGGGTTACGCATGTGCTGGAGTCTTAGGGATGTATATCTATTATTTGTTCATGGGCGCGGGGCATGAAATTATAAATTTTAAAGAGTCGATAGTTTTGACCTTACTTGGCGTCCTAGCTGCTATACTATTTTTGTTGATCGATCTGGGATTGGAAGGTTGGTTAACGGTGCGAAAAAGGAAGACGTAGTCATAACAATTGCTGATCTAATATTATTTTCAGGAGGAATATAAGATGCCAACCCACTGTGCACTTCTTGTAATCGATGTTCAGGTAGCCATGTTCGATGAATCAGATCCCGTATATCAGGGGGACGTATTGCTTCAGAAAATACAACACGTCATTTCCAAGGCTCGGGAAAAAGGTCACTCCGTTATCTACAATCAGCATAGTGAAGGAGCAGGCAGTCCCCTTGAGCGTGGAACGGCAGGTTGGGCGATTCATCCGTCCATTGCGCCGATCACGGGTGACCTTATTATTGAAAAGCAAACACCTGACTCGTTTCACGAAACAGATCTGAATCTGAAATTGCAAGAAAACGGAGTGACTGATCTTATTCTGACTGGCATACAGACGGAAATATGCGTGGATACGACTTGTCGCAGAGCAAGTAGCCTTGGCTATGCACTAACCTTGGTTCGTGATGCTCATAGCACGTGGAATTCCAACATTCTTCAAGCTGAGCAGATTATAGAACATCACAATTCGGTTCTGAGCATGTTTGCGAATGTGGTGGATACCGAAAATGTAATGAATGGATGAGATAAATTGACGTTTAATAAAAGAATATTTAATCTTTCGGCTTGGCTTGCCATTTTAGCTGTGGTCTTTATTCCAGGAACGACCTATACGGAGGAGCCTTTGCGAACAGAGTATGGTTTTCCTTTGCGATTTTTCACTGATTATCATTATAAGAAACCTGATGATACGATCTGGTTCCTTTCCAATGTATATGTGAATGCCCTTCTGTATGTAATTAATGTCCTGTTTATATACGCTGGAATTCACGTTTTACTCTATGTAAAGAAGAGAATGACGAAGCCAAAAGAGTAAGTAGAATTCCGTTTATCTCGAATTTTTGTATATCCATAGTGAAATCCAGAAGCAGGGTTATGGACAAGAAATGATGCAAGCGTTAACCCGATTGTTTTCCGAGCTGGGTTATAAGGAAATCAGAATCAACGTGGCGCTCAAAAATTGGCCTGCCTTACGATTTTGGACCAAGTCGGGATTTGATCAGATTAGCGGGATCTACGGAGACCTTGAGCATTCGGGCAAGACTTTTGCCAATATGGAATTGATCAAAACATTTAAATCGGATGATATAAATTGAACTAAACATTTACACGAGAACGGAGAGGACAGAAATAACCTGAAGAAGCGGAGCTACAAGCTTTCTGAAAGAAAGCTCCATCGGAAGCATACACCTCGCCTTTATCCCCGGATTTTCCCCTTTGAAAAAGGGATTCCAAAAAATCTGGGGATAACAGCGATCGGAAGGTTGTTCTGTCATCGGAGTACAAGTGTAAATATTCTTTAGTTCAATTTATATAAAAAAGGAGATTGGCTAATGGAATCTTTCTTTCGTTATAACTGGATTGTGCGAGAGCAGTGGTTTCAGTGGTGTGAGGATGTACCGCTGGAAGAGCTGCTTCGGCCCCGAACAGGCGGAGTAGGCAATATATTGCAAACGTTTTTTCATATCATTGATGTGGAGTGGAGCTGGCTTCAAGTATTACAGGGCAAACCGGATGGTATGGAGAATTTTGATAACTATAAAACACTGGAAGCTATACGACAGTTTGAGCGCAAACTGCGACCCGAAGTGGAGGCATTTGTTCTATCCTGGGACCCCAGCATGGAAAAGAGACCTTGCATCGATCCCGAATGGGATAGCTCCGTCGCCAAGGAATCGTGGGGAGAAGTGATGCGTCACGTGATTGCTCATGAGATTCACCACATGGGGCAATTATCGGTATGGTCCAGAGAATTGGACAAGAAGCCTGTGTCTGCCAATTTCATTGGTAAAGGACTTATTACACCTGATAACTAGAGTGAAAAGGATACAGAAAGATTCAAATTCTAATTTCACAGAGAAGGGTCGGGCAAAATGAGTATAACGCTGGAAAATATCCGTTAGATGGAGTTGAGCGAAGAAATTCGCTGTCTGCTTGAAAAACCATACAAGATGCTTCCCCTGTCACCAGGGCTGGAAGCAGACGTTGTGAAGATAGAATGTACAGATCACAATTATGTGTTAAAGATATGGAACAAGGACTCCAAACCCAATATTCGCAACCAATATGAACTATTATCTGAACTATACCAGAGTGGAATACAAGTCTCCAAACCGTACGGTTGGGGCATGGATGTGGATTCTAATCAAGTCCTATTAACGAGTTATGACGGTGAGCCTATAGCCAAGTTAAGCAAAACCAAGTTGCAGCAATTGGCTCAAAAGTTAATTCAAGTCCATGGTTATGATGTAAAGGATACAGGTAACGCGGCTGCAAATTACATACCACAATATGATTTCGTTGGATATTTTTTTCCCTCCATTGAACTGCATGGGGATATGCATCAGATTCTGACGACCCTTCTTCAACGGACTGAGTTGAGGCAAGATCATTTGATCCATGGTGATTATAACCTGGGAAATGTTCTGGAGGCAGGTGATCAATATACGATCATCGATTGGACAAATGGGCAGCGTGGTGATCCGAGGTACGATATGGCATGGTCCATTTTTTTGATGATGGTCTATGCGGGGGAACGAAACGGTAAGATGTACAGTGCTCTATTCAAGAGTTTGACGGAATACACACCAGACGATGCGGAGATTTTTGAAGCGATGGCTTGTTTGCGCTGGATCTTATTAAAGCGAGTGTCTAATGTTCCAATGGGTCAGGGTGTGATGCAGCGGATTAAAAAGATTATTGGCAATAATTCATATTTAAATGATGATCTGCTGTAGTATTGTCCTAAACTATCCTTCACTGCATACCTATGGTATAGAGGAGCGTGATGGGTATGGAACAGAAGGTGCAAACCTATTTTGAACTGAAACAGCAACAAAAAGAAATTGAACAACGTCTATCTGTGTTACGAGATGAGATTGTGGGGTATTGTGAGGAGCAGGGTGTCTATGAGACGCAAGTTGGTGGATACGCCGTGAAAACGGTGCTTCAGCACCGCAAGGAATATGATGATCAGAAGCTGTATGCTTCCCTTCCCGATCCGGACATCTGGCGACTGCTGTCCAAGGTGGACAGTCATAAGCTGAAAAGCCTGATCAAACTGAACATACTGACTGAGGAGCAGATTAGTCCAGCTTGTACGGTGAAGCCGGTAACATTATTACAGGTGGACAAGTTGTAACCCTTCGCACGGCATTATATATTAACCATTCTATATTGTTATCACAAAACACCTTCCAAGGCCTATTGCTCTGTTGCCATCTGCAACGGAATACGGAGGTGTTTTTGTTTTGTGTGGATGCAAAAGTTAGCTTTTGGTGTTCGATCAGCAGTTAAAGCCGAAGGAGTGGTTCTGGACTATCATTAAGGAGTAGCAATCATACTTTCTTTTCATTCGAACATATATCCAACGCTCCCCCAGGAGCGGATTGAATCGGTCACGAGGTGGCCGGTTTTTTTGTTAGGCCATATGTTGCGCCAATCCCAGCCGTGCGTTTTAAGGCATCTGTAAGCATAGGCCTGATTCAGTGCCGTAATGAAAGTAAGTGAATTGCTTTAAACCGTTATGCGAGTAGTTTATATGTTATAATTTGTAATTAATTCATATGCCATCTTTGATAGGGGGGGAATGAAGACTTTCCCATCCCTGTCCATATTCAATGGAATGAAGATCAGGAAGAGACTGCATATCTTCAAAAGTTGTAGACCGATAAATTGAGGAGATGGGCCATGAAGAAAAAAATCATTTCGATCGTGCTTGCCATCTGGGTATTGATGATTGTGATCAGTGTGATTCTTCTGTTTCTGCCCAGAACGATCCATCTTGATGGTGTGGGTGTAAAATATCGGCTGGGGGGAGAAGACAACAGGGAACCAGAGCAAAAGGTTCATATCAACATGGATGGCAAACGTTATCTAACGACCTCGGGTGATTACATATTCAGAGGAACTATTGATATTGAAGGTGAGCCTTTCCCTGTACCCGAAGATCAAAAGGCACTCGAAATTCGTTTTCATAAAGGATACGGATCGATGGAATACATCATTTATGAAAATGGAAAAACGGATATCTTCGTGTACGGAACACTATTTGTTGATCGTGCATTCAGCAAACTCACCATCGCCATTTCGGAGGAGGATTCAAGCGGAGAGCAGAACAGTAAAAGCTGGAGTTCCGAAGATGGGCTCATGCTCTCGATGCCCGCAACGAATCGTTCCGAAGCTATTCAGCTCTCTAATGAACTGATGGAAACTTATCTCGGGGGCTATACATTAAAATGAGAAACAAAATCATAAACATAAACATAAACAGGCATGCATTTACGTTGAGGGCCTTCCCCCTTCATGTAAACGACATGCCTATTTTTTTTTATTTATGCTGCAAATCTCTAGTCATCTTGCGTTCAGTTTCCAAGTAAAGCTTGTTCTACTTCATCCAGAACCTGACCATAGGCTATCGGTCCAAATCCAGCTACCCAGACCATGTTGTCCACCAGGTATACCTGGTTGCTCTTCACAGCCTTCAAGCCTTTCCAGACCGCATTGTCACGCAGCTTGGTGAGTGCTTGTTCGTTATCTGCTTCACTACCGGAGATGATCATGAAAATACGATCCGGATTCAATTCAGGCAACAATTCGAGCGACACATTCTCAATAACTTCATTCATGACGATGCCTGCTTTGGCAAGATCAGGTGCATGGAGTCCGGCTATATCGTACAGCAGGTTCGGAGAATAGAAGGCGTCAGGTGATTTGTCACTTGGAGCAAATACCTGAATCTGCTTATCGGTCAAACGAAAAATCAGAATGGTATCATCAGCGGCATCGCTGGCAGCAACCTTGGTGCCCAGATCCTTCGCCTTTTGATACAACTGATCCACGATTTCGTCTGCCTCTTTTTCTTTGCCCAATACTTTGGCTGAATCCTTGAACCATTCAAGCGAATTGCTGAAGTAGCTACTCATATAGACCGGTCCAATTGCGCTGATCGCGTCGTATTCATCAACAAGTACTTCATTGGACAGGATGAGATCCGGCTCTGTGTCCAGAAGTGCTTCCTTGTTGAATTCATTGACGGAACCGAGCGGTACGACGCCTTCGAGCTTGTCCTTCAGATAGGCAGGCATCTCCTGACCGACTTGGGTCACCATGGCGTATGGTTTCATGCCCAATGCCACGAGGTGATCGGCATACGCATAGGTCAAGCCAGCGATACGCTTGGGTTCAGCAGGAATATCAACAGGACCCTTAATACCCTCAACGGTACGTGTCTCCGTACTGGTTGCCTCACTATCCGACGATGAGGTGCCGTTGGTGCTCTCTGTTGACTCACTGGTTGAGGAAGTGGATTCACCCGTAGAAGCCTGTTCAGCCTTGGCGCACCCGGCAACCAGAATAAGCATCAGCATCAGCATGATGCTTGCCTTCAAATTGGTTTTAAATCCTCGTTGGTTTCTTCTATCGGTATTCATATGTGCATGTTCCCCTTTACTGATTATCATTCTCAATTACTAGTATAGGAGAGAAGATTCCGTGCGTCGAGGCACAAAAGGAACCATTCACATGCACGATAGTGACCGAAGGCGCTCGGGAATTTCCCGTAATAACAGATCATGCGAGAAGGCATTATAGCTGCCGAGTACATAATTCATCTGATCCAAATAAACCCGCCCCCGCTTCACCGCTTCCCGCGCTTTCCACCAGGGTGAGTTCAACCATCTCTGCCGCTCGGCATCACTGACAGAAGGGTGGAACACTAGCATGATGTAATCGGCGTCCAGATCGTCCATTTTCCAATCCTCAGCAATATAATGGCTCTGCTGTTCATGGATCAGGGAAGGGGTGGACAATTGCAGATCCTGATACAGGACCGCACCCATATGGCGGTAGCCGGCAACAAAACAATCCTGACTTCGAACGAGTAATGACACGATTGAAGCAGAGCCGATCTGCTGACGAAGATGGGTTGCAGCCTGATGGGATTTCTCATCATATTCATCCAGCCAGCTGCAAGCTTGTTGATTTCGTCCGGTAGCCTCAGCAATTTCGAGGAACTGACTGCGCCAGTCCTGGGATTGAAAAGCAATCGTCTGTGTAGGTGCAATCTGGTGCAACTGCTGAACATGTGCCTCGTCTGCATATTCACTGGTCAGAATCAGATCCGGTTCAGCCCGAAGCAATGTAGTTGAATCGGGCGCATCCCCTTCATAGGCATTCATGAAAAGCGTATGATCCAGCAAAGAGGTTTCGGCTTTGAAAGAAGGACCCGTTGCGGCGCAAGGCTCCAGTCCCAGTGCTAGCAGATGACCTGTATATTGATTATTCATGGCGGCCACCCTGATCTGACGTGGATTCGAATGAATATAGACGGTGGGCGAGAGGCCCACGGTTTTTTTGAATATGCGACTGAAGTATAAAGGGTTGTTATAGCCCACTTGAGCGGCTACATCCTGTATGGAGCTTTGTTGCCTGGTGAGCAGCCGTTTGGCATGATGCATTCGAATGTCGGTCAGATATTCTTGCGGACTTTTGCCCACGTTTTTCTTGAAAAAACGGGAGTAGTACCCCTCGGAGAAACCTGCCCGTTCGGCAAGCTGTTGGCGTGTAATCGGCGTCTGATAGTTCTGCTCCATGTAACGCAGCGCATCCAGTACAAGACTGGCCGAGTCATAATCGGAGGTGGCTTCAAGCCGTTCTCCTACATCTGCGACCCATTGCAGAAATTGTCCTTGGATACGAATCTGCTGCCAATGATTATGCTTCTGCCAGAGTATATGCAGTTCTTTGATTAACTCGCGTTCATGGGATTGCAGAATACCCACACGGTTATGCTCAAAAAGGGGAGGAAGATTAAGAGCCGCCTCTTCGGAATCCTCTCTATTCGAGACTTGCCCCTCGATCTCCAACGCGATGATGCGTAATGGATCTGCGGAAGTCTGTCTAATCTGCAACTGCTTGCCATCCTGGAGAAAAATAAAATACCCTGCCTTAAGATCGCAATGCTGACGATTCACGGTCAGACAGATCTCTCCATCCTCCAGCAGCAATAACAGTTGTCCTTCTGTATGTGTGAACGGGTTGCCGTTAGAGGGCAGCCTGGTGTGGTGCTCAATGGATGTAAGATTGTACATTGGCATATCCCTCTCTATGAAGCCGATTTGAGTATGTGTTAAAAGGCATTAAAGTCAAAGCCTATGTATTATCTTATCATTCTAGCGAGTAACAGAAATGCTATCAATCATCTTCGTCATCTTCGATGTTCACTTCGTTGTTCTCCCATCCTCTTTAATGATCCAGTACGCGATGATAATTGCTTTAATAGCGTTTACATTGAAATTCGAAGTGAAACACCGAAATTAAATGGATTATCCTTATAAAACGCTCGATCTGCCGTTGATTATGTATGCCAAATGTGGGTTCGATTTTATAAGCTTATTCTGTAGGCCAGAGGCTTCTGGATTATACAAAAATAAAGAATAAAGGAGAGTCTTTGTGAACGCGAACAAAATCGCAAAAGAACGCCTCCCCTGGTCAGCTCTGCTCGCTTTGGCCATGGCTGGATTTATATGCATTCTTACAGAAAGCCTGCCGGCGGGGCTGCTGCCGCAAATAGCACAAGATCTGGAGATCGGGGAAGGTTTGGCTGGACAGCTCGTCACTTTGTATGCGGTGGGATCTCTTCTGGCGGCAATTCCCCTGACGACATCAACTCGTGGATGGAGACGCAGGCCGCTGCTGCTATCATGCATCTTCGGTTTTCTGATTTTCAACACGATTACGGCCGTATCCTCGGTATATGGTTTGACCCTTGCTGCACGCTTCATGGCGGGTGTATCTGCTGGAGTGTTGTGGGGGATGACTGCAGGTTACGCACGCCGGATGGTTTCAGACTCGCTAAAGGGAAAAGCGATGGCTGTCGCCATGGTGGGAACACCGCTCGCCCTTGCATTGGGCGTTCCCTTGGGAACCTTTTTGGGCAATTACGCAGGATGGCGTCTTATTTTTGAAACAGTCTCATTATTGACGCTAGTACTTGTATTGTGGGTGCTCTGGAAAGTACCTGACTATGAGGGGGAGCCTGCACGTCAGCAGCTTGCGCTTCATCGGATCTTTGTTATACCGGGGGTTCGCCCCATATTGTTTGTTGTTCTGACCTGGGTACTGGCCCATAACATTCTGTACACGTATATCTCACCTTATCTGGGCGAGACGATGCTGTCCGAAAGGGTGGACCTGGTTCTGATGATCTTTGGAGTGACTTCGGTAATCGGTATATGGATTATTGGACTGTTGATTGACCGTTACATGAGATTATTGATTCTGGTTAGCCTTGTTCTATTTGCGCTGGCATCGCTGGCAATGGGGATCTTTATCCATCAACCGATAATGATCATTCTGGGAGTAGTCGCTTGGGGGCTTACATTTGGCGGAGCGGCTACGTTATTACAGACTGCAATTGCGCAGGCCGGAGGCCAAAGTGCCGATGTTGCCCAATCCATGCTGGTGACAGCATGGAACCTGGGGATCGGAGGGGGAGGGATTGTTGGAGCTATCCTGCTGGACCAGACAGGCGCTCGTTTCCTGCCCATTTCCCTGATCCTGTTGATCGTTATGGCCTTACTCGTCGCCTGGTCCGCCAGTAAACATGGTTTCCCAAGATAGGTTATTGAACAGAACATTTACACAAAAACGGAGAGGCCAGAACAAGTCTGGAGAAGCGGAGCGTTCGCCTTTATCACCGGATTTTCACTTATGTATAAGGGATCAAAAAATCTGGGGATAACAGCGATCGAAAGATGGTTCTGACCGCGCAGTGTTCCAGTGTAAAATCATTTGTTCAACTTATTTCGATGAAGCATTTACACCGGATTCGTTCCTTCGATGAGATTTTTGGTTGCAATAGGTGAGGACATCGCGATGAGGGTGGTGTAGGTACCGTATTGATCGCATCGGTCTCCAAATGCTTCAAGACCAGCAATCGAATCCGTCATGATTTTCAACAGGTAATTATGTTCTCCACTGACGCGGTGGCATTCGACCACTTCGGGTGACGAGCGGCAAAAATCAAGAAAGGCATGACAATCCCGTGTGCGAAAAAGAAGATAGGAAGTACTCGATCTCCCTATTTTCTGCGGGGAAATGATAGTACGGTACTCTTCGATTACGCCGCTTTCTTCCAAGCGCTTCACGCGTTCCGTAACGGCGGGTTGAGACAAACCGACCAGCTTGCCCAGTTCCGTCATGGATATCCTTGCCTGGTTTTGCAAATGAAAGAGGATATTAGTATCGATTTGGTCCATAAGATGGCCTCCTTTTAAATTATAGGAAATATTTTGTGAATGCCTTTATATTCATTGTAGATTAAAGCAGATAACTTGGTTGTCTTATGTAATATGAATGAGATCATTTATATAATAAGCACACTTACTTTAAATAATCAAGCACGTGGCACATGGAGGGGAAGAGAGAAATGGGAGACAGAAATATGAAGTTTAATCCTGCATTTGTAGAAGAAGTGATTCACCGTACGTTGGCAGAAAAAAGAATTGTGGGTTCCGTTGTTCAGATTGCGTGGAAAGGGGAAGTGGTCTATAACAGCGCGGATGGCCTCGCCGATCGAGAACAGAACAGACGCATGCAAGAAAATGCACTGTTCAGGTATGCTTCTGTAACCAAACCGATTGTATCCACCGCCGCCATGGTATTGATATCCCAAGGTAAATTAAAGCTGGATGACCCGGTTATGAAATGGCTGCCTGAATTCCGTCCCAAACAGCCAAATGGGGAAGTTGCCTCCATGACGGTTCATCATCTGATGACACATACGGCGGGTTTAACGTATCGTTTTTTTCAGGAAAACGGAGGAACGTACGAACTTGCCGGAGTATCAGATGGAATGGATATCGCTGGCATTACGCTGGAAGAGAATTTGCAGAGGATTGCTTCTACTCCACTGCTGTATGAGCCCGGGAAGATGTGGAGATATTCGATTGCAACTGATGTACTCGGTGCAGTTATTGAGAAAGTGACCGGGCTGACACTGCGAGAGGCAGTACAACTGCTCGTAACTCATCCGCTGGGCATGAAGGATACGGATTTTGTCGCTGTGGACTCGGAGAGAATGACGGCTGCCTATGCGGACAGTTCCGACATTTCTGGGCAACCTCGTCGCTTGCGTGATGAGGACCAGGTTCCTTTTATTGAAGGAACGGCAGGCTTCCAACTTGCACCAGAAAGATACCTTGATCCATCGGCCTATCTCTCGGGTGGTGCGGGCATGGTAGGAAGTGTGGGAGACTTTCTAGTATTGCTCGAAACGCTGCGTCAAGGTGGAGGTTCGCTGCTTCCTAAAGCGCTGGTCACCGAAATGACGACTAATCAGATTGGCGATCTGGACATGCCTTATTGGCCGGGCAGAGGATTTGGCCTGGGATTCACATTGCTGAAAGATCAGGTAGAAGCAGGTACACCGGAGTCTGCTGGAACGTGGCGTATGGGAGGAACCTATGGTCACTCGTGGTTTGTTGATCCGGCGGAAGAACTGAGCGTTGTCGCGTTTACGAATACAGCTCTGGAGGGCATGTCAGGCAGGTTCACAACGGAACTTTACGAGGCTGTCTATGAGGGGATTGAGCGAGAGAGATAAGTAGTGTGATGGATTATTATGGAAAAATGTGATAAAGTAAAGCAGCAGATTACAGTGAATTCTAAATTTGATTCCGAAATGAGATGAGAAGATGGATCGCATCCGCAATTACTTGTTTGTCTTCGCAGGCAATTTTGTAGCTGCCTATATGATCTTTCCAGAAAGAACTATTGGTAAATCCGTGATGTTTGCTTCACTGATGCTGCTGCTGAGCATGGGAATGGATTTCATGAAAAGCAAAAATCAGCATTCGCTGGAGCAGCAGTAAGCCAGCTTATCATTACATGTCACTCGGAATACCTTATCCGTATTTAATAATGGGGCCGATTCTCGACAGAGGATCGGTTTTTTGTGTACATTTGAAGCATGAATAGCTTGAATGTTGATCGAGTCAGAAGGTGGGGGAGCTTTTCATATGATCCGAAACCAAAATCTCTTTGTCCGGCTCCCATTTACATGATCGCGATTGTTCATTACACTTGGTTTATAGTACTTACTTAATCCAAACTCAGATATTCAGGGGGAATATATTTATGCATCAATCCGCACATATTCAGGAAGCCAGAGATTACATATTAAACCGTATTAATGACAAACCTGTCGTGGGTATGATTCTCGGATCAGGGCTGGGAGCGCTCGCGGACGAGATCGAGAATGCTACCGTCATTCCATATACGGACATTCCTTATTTTGCTCAATCCGAGGCGATTGGTCATGCCAACGAATTGGTCATCGGAGAGCTGATGGGCAAGACTGTCGTAGCGATGAAAGGACGTCTTCATTATTATGAAGGGTTTACGCTGGATGAAGTCACGTTCCCTGTCCGGATTATGAAAGCACTGGGTGTCGAGCAGTTGATCATCACCAATGCTTGTGGAGCAATTAATACCAGCTTTGAACCCGGACAGCTTATGTTGATTACCGATCATATCAATCTGGTAGGCAATAATCCGCTGATGGGGCCGAATAATGCTGAGCTGGGTGTGCGTTTCCCGGACGTATCACAGGTATATAATCGCGAACTTCGCAGTATCGCCCTGAAGGTAGCGGAGGAGCAGAATGTTGGTTTGCAGCAAGGGGTGTATGCATGGTGGAGTGGTCCGGCGTATGAGACGCCAGCCGAGATTCGAATGATTCGTACAATGGGTGCAGATGCTGTGGGTATGTCGACGGTACCTGAAGCGATTGTAGCCATTCATGGCGGCATGAAGGTGCTGGGCATTTCCTGTCTGACCAATATGGCTTGCGGCATACTGGATCAGCCGTTAAGTCATGATGAAGTGATTGAAGTCGCGGCAAAAGTGAAAACAACCTTCATTGGACTGGTTAAAGGTATTCTGAAAGAGATGTAATCCGGAAGCGAGAAGGAAGCTCTATTATCAAAGCACTAATATATTTAAGCATTGTCCAAGACGGAGTGATTCCGTTGGGCAGTGCTTTTTTCTTTGGTGAACAAGGCTGTTTGGCAAGATGGGAATAAGCTCCCTTGTATTTTTCAGACCTCATATCGTACTGTTGAAAGATAAGAATTATCAGCGCATCATTTATATCCCTGGGGAGAAGTGTGAAGTATAGACTTTCTGTATGAACGGATGAGGCGACTATATAGCATACAAAAAGGAGAATGTAGAATGATTGAGCAAGCTGAGCTGCTGTGGCAACGTATGATTGCAAAAGGTACGGGAGCAAATGCAGATGTGGAGGCAGCACTCCATCTTCAACCAGGTGCGAGCGATGAAGATTTTCGATCCGTAGAAAACGAACTTGGTGTGACCTTGCCTGAGGAGATGAAGGCTCTGTATCGTGTGCATAACGGACAAGCCTGGAATATTGGCGTAGATTCCTTTGTGCGTAACCTGACATTGTCACCTCTGGATCAGGTGAAGGAGAACTGGGCCTTTTTGCAGGAAGAATTCGACCCGGACGAGATGGAGCCCGAGATTGAAGATGATGCCATTAAGCCAGTACTGTGGAACTGCAAATGGATTCCGATTGCGGAAAATGGTGGTGGGGATTATCTATGTCTGGACACTGACCCATCTAGTGCGGGAACGGTAGGACAGGTGTTGTACTTTTGGCATGATTGGGGACATCGGTCGGTTGAGGCTAAGGGATTATTTGAATTTATTCAGAAATGTATCGAAGAAAAGGATGAGGACGAAGGAACGTAGGAGCACGAGTTCAGAATCGATGCATAAAAGGAGATTTTCCAATGATCCAAATAACCATGCGTCAATCCAAACAGGCAGATCAGGAGCACCTTGCAGAGCTGCGAGCCCTGGTTCTATATGATGATCTAAACAGGCTGGGAAGGTATGATGAGGTGAAGGTTCGTGAACGTTTCCGTAATACATTTGACCCTGAGTGTACATGGATTATCGAGGTCGAGGGTGCACTGGTGGGGTGTGTAGCGCTGAAGCCCAAGTTGGAGGAGATGCTGCTGGAACATTTCTATATCCATCCCGACTATCAGGGTCAGCAAATAGGAACTCAAGTGCTGAACATGCTGCTGAAACGGGATGAGGTCCGGGGCAAACGTGTTATTTTAAATGTATTGCAGGGCAGTCCGGCTCGGCGTTTGTATGAACGTTTTGGGTTTGTTTTGGACAGTGAAGATGAGGTGGATGTGTTCATGTCCGTTCAAGTGCAGTGATTGTTACTGTACATCTATATAAGTTGAACTATTCATTTACACAGAAACGGAGAGGACAGAAAAAACTTGGAAAAGCGAAGCGTTCGCCTTTATAACCGGATTTTTCCCTTGAGAAAAGGGAATCAAAAAAATCTGGGGATAACAGCGATTGGAAGGTTATTCTGTCATCGGAGTATTCAGTGTAAAACGTTAGTTCAAATTATATAACAGATCCATTCATTTAATTGTTGAATGGGTCTATTGAACTTTTCTATTATACTTTCCAGTGACGGTATCCTAATATGGATAATAACCTACTTTTTATATAGGAATTATATAGTATGGAGAATACCAAGATGCCGCATTGGAAGCGAAATCTGTATATTCTGTGGTTTGGTCTATTTTTTAATCATATGGCTTACACCTTGTCTGTGCCGTTCTTTCCACTGTTTCTGCAAAATAATCTCGGTATCCAGAGCGGATTGGAAGTCTGGTCCGGCATTTCGATCTCGATCAGCTTTCTGATTAGCGGACTATGTGCTCCATTCTGGGGCTCCCTGGCTGACAGATACGGAAGCAAACTGATGCTGATTCGTTCAGGCGTTGGTCTCGCCATTGCTCATCTGGCTAACTATTTCGTTTATGACCCTTACACGTTTATCGCTGTGCGGATATTTCAAGGACTCATGGCCGGCTTTAATCCTGCATCCATTACGTTGGTTGGCACCAATACTCCGGAGAAGCATGTAGGTTATGCACTTGGTGTCATCTCCACATCCACGGCTGCCGGAGGAATTCTGGGGCCGCTTGTGGGTGGTGTACTGAGTCATTGGATCGGGCTGCGCGGATGCTTTATCGCCTCGGGAATCATTACGCTGCTCTCGGCTGTGATGGTGATATGGGTAAAAGAAGCCCGCGGCCCCCGCACTGTGGTTCGCACAAGTATTCTGGGGGATCTGAAAAAAGCAGTCTCCACTCCGGGATTAATGCGCATCTATGGTTTGATTTTGCTCGTTTCAACTTCCGTGCTCATTATCGAACCTGTGCTGACGCTTTATGTGGTCCAGATCGGTGGAGACGTCAGTAGTGCAACACTTAGTGCAGGAATCGTTTTCTCGGCTATCGGCGTGGCAACAGTAATCATGGGGCCGCGCTGGGGAAGAATTGGCGGGAAGATCGGATACGAGAAAACGCTGTTTATCGGTCTACTGGGCGGTGGCATTGGCAGTTTACTGCAACTAACGGCGGTTAACCTCATTTATTTTGGAAGTCTGCGATTTGTCTATGGCCTGTTCTTTGCTGCCGTGTATCCGGCCTTGAATGCGTTGATCATCAAATATGCTGACCGGGATTTCCGGGGGAGGGCTGTCAGTCTGAGTCAGACTGCGAATCAATTTGGTATTGTACTTGGCCCGTTACTCGGCGGTTTTCTGGGCGGATGGACGGGGATTCCTTTTATTTTTCTCCTAACGGGCATTGTCCTTCTGGGAGCAGCCTGGACAGTCCGGTTAAGCGAAAGGAACGAGGCGAATAAACCGGGATTGGGTATGGCAACAGCAGAAGCAGGCGGAAACAGCATAAAGAAATGATGAAATGAAGAAACGACTCTCAGAGAAAAAAGGTACTCGGACTGAATTAAATGGTCATCACCACAACATAGGGAGGAATTCATATGTCACAACGACGATTGAGATTGGGAGCAAACTTGAATGGAGTCGGAAATAGCATCTCTTTTTGGCGACACCCGGATATTCCGATCAATGCCAGCGTAAATCTGGATTTCTACAAGAAGCAGGCGATGAAGGCGGAGGAAGGGAAATTCGATCTGCTCTTTATTGCGGACGGCCTCTTTATTAACGAGAAATCCAATCCACATTTCCTGAATCGTTTTGAACCGTTAACCCTGCTCTCCGTTCTCGCGGGAGCAACCTCACACATCGGGCTGGTTGCGACGTTGTCCACCTCATATAGTGAACCGTTCACAGTGGCAAGACAATTTGCTTCCCTGGACCAAATTAGCGGAGGGAGAGCCGGATGGAATGTGGTTACTTCACCTCTGGAAGGCTCGGCGCTGAACTTTGGCAAAGGTGAACATCCGAACCACGCGCTGCGCTACGAAATTGCAGAAGAACATCTGAATGTGGTCAAAGGGCTGTGGGATTCCTGGGAGGATGATGCATTTATCGGGGATAAAGAGAACGGTGTTTTCTTCGACCCATCCAAACTGCATACGCTGAACCACAAGGGAGATCACTTCTCCGTTCAGGGACCACTAAATGTAGCGCGTTCCAAACAGGGACATCCGGTCGTTTTCCAGGCAGGTTCTTCCGAATCCGGCAAGGATCTGGCGGCCCGATCGGCCGATGCTGTATACACGGGGCATGAGACGTTGGAGGAAGCTCAGGCGTTCTATTCGGATGTGAAAGCAAGAGCGGTGGCATACGGACGTAAGGCAGAAGATATCCTGATCTTCCCTGGCATTGGTCCCATTGTGGGCAGAACGGAGGAAGAAGCGGAGCGCAAGTATCAGGAGATTGCGGAGTTGGTCAGTATTGACCAGGCACTGAACTATTTGGGCCGATACTTCGATCATTATGACTTCTCCCAGTACCTGCTGGACGAGCCTTTCCCTGAGATTGGGGAGATTGGCAGCAACAGCTTCCGCAGTACAACGGATAAAATCAAGCAGCAGGCCCGAGAACAGGGGCTGACCCTCCGCCAAGTGGCATTGCTTGCATCGACACCTCGCACATCGTTCATAGGTACACCGGATCAGATTGCAGATCAGATTCAGGAGTGGTTCGAAGGCGGAGCTGCGGATGGTTTCAACATTCGTACAGTTGTGCCGAACGGACTCGCGGACTTTGTGGATCTGGTCGTACCTGTCTTACAAGATCGCGGCCTGTTCCGTACCGAGTATGAGCATGAGACACTGCGGGGTAATCTGGGTCTTGAGATTCCACGCAATCGATATACATTGGAGACGGTAAAATAAATAAAATCACAATGATGTTACGTCGAACTTGCTTCCAGTTCAGAATGCTATAAAAGCGATTCAGAAAGCTCCTATCCTAACGATCGACACGAAAAAAACCAGCAGGTCGCCCATCATCTGGGGACTTGCTGGTATCTTTGGTTAAGCTGCTACAGTTATAGGATTATACTCTCAGATCAATCTCAAACGTCTTGATTTCATAAGGTTCAAGAGCAAAGGTTATCGGTGTATCATTCAGGAGTTCGCCCTCCGGTACTTCCATAAGATTGCATTCTCTCCACGCGTGAATCCGTAGATCGCTTGTCAGTTCAAGCGTATTCATGCTGCCGGAATAATCATGGACGCGTAAAATGACACGCTCGGAATCCTCCGCCTTCTTAACTGCCGAAATCATGGCTGTGCTGCCGGACAAGGTGAACATGGAGCGACTTGGCTCCTCTGATACGCCCTGTGTATATCGAGCTGGAGCATTCAGAAGCCAGGCCTGCTGCACGGTTCCGCCAACGAGCCAATCTCCCTGATGCGGAAGAAGAGCATAGGTGAAGCTGTGCAGTCCCTGATCGGCATGTGGATCAGGGTGCGTAGCGCTCTTGATCAGGGTCAGACGCATGACGTTATCTTTAATGTCATAACCGTATTTGGAATCATTTAGCAAACTGACGCCATAACCTCTGTCGGATAGATCAGCCCATTGATGGCCAACAGATTCGAAACGCGCCCAGTCCCAGCTTGTGTTCCAGTGCGTGGGCCGTTTAACGTTACCGAACTGAATATCGTAGGTGGCTTCCGTAGAGCGGATGCCGACTGGGAAGGCAACTTTCAGCAGTTGCTGCTGTTCATGCCAATCCACCTCAGTGGCGTAATCGATTCGTCGCTGCCCGGTATATACAGTCATGTTCTGCGTAATCGTGGAGCCGAGGTATTCCCAAGCGAAGCGGATTACGGCCTGAAGCGGACCAGTCTCTACGACTTCAATGCTGGTGCATTTCGTAATCTCTCGCATATCCTCCTGATAGAAGATATCAATATCCCAGGCCTCGTGGGCAAGTGGTTTGTCCTCGAACACCTGAAGCACATTGCCTCTAGCGCCTTTGGCAAGCACCTCACGGTGTGACTCTTTATCGTAAAGGCGTGTCAACTGCCCATTCTCGTTCCACTCTAGCAGATAGAACGGGGTCTCAATCCCATTGGCTGTGTGTATGAATGGCGATTGCTCAGGGATATCGTGTACCGTACCACTCTGGAAGTGAATGGTGGTATACCCCAGCGAAGGAATATTATTCACCTCGACGGACCAACGTGCATCCTGGTATTGAGCATTCATGATCTCTCCAGAATCGCTCAGCCAAGTTCCCGTTTCCAATTCGCCTGATGGCGCAGGAATGCTCACGATTTCTGTAACGACCCATGGGGAGGAGTTCCAAATGGTGTACGTATGCGGAGATTCTCCGCTGCCAGCGATAGCCATCCGAGCCTGCGTGTCTACGTGACTGCCAATCTGCTCAGCTTCTGCATATTCAATTCTGCTATCCTCATACACCTCTGTGATGGAGGAACCGGGAATGATGTCATGGAACTGGTTGCGCAAAATGATTTTCCAACCCGCAGTCAGGGACTTCGCTTGATACAGGTTCCAGTCATTGTGCACAATACTTTGCAATGCATTCAGCCACTCCGCTTCGCGGTAAGCCAGCTCAAGCTTGCGGTTCATCCGTTTGTTGTACGCCTGACTGGTATACGTTCCGCGGTGATACTCCAGATACAGTTCGCCATCCCATGTATGGATGTACGAATCGGTTTTCTCCACCGTCTCCTGCAGCTTTTCAAAATAATCATCTGCGCGTCCTGTCTTGACCTTGGGCAGTCCGGGCAGTTGATCCAGCCTTCGTCTCATCTCCAGCATTTCGCGGTTAACGCCGCCTCCGCCGTCTCCGTATCCGTACGACAGCAGCAGATCCTGGTTCATCTCCTTATCGCGGTAAGCATCCCAGATACCCTTAACCGTCTTCGGAATGATTTTCCCGTTATAGGTATAGAACCAAGACCCCGGCTCGGACCAAGGCTCGGGTGTAGTAATGAAGTGGGTCAGCACCTCTGAGCCGTCAATGCCACGCCAGTGGAATGTATCGAATGGCATGCGGTTGTATTGGTTCCAGCTGATTTTGGTTGTCATGAACGTATGGATGCCGGATTTTTTCAGAATTTGCGGCAGAGACCAGCTGTAGCCGAAAACATCGGGCAACCATAGATATCGGCAATCCGTCCCGAATTCTTCTTTGAGAAAACGAGTGCCAATCAGCAATTGTCGGACCAGGGATTCACCCGAGGTCAGGTTGCAGTCAGCCTCCAGCCACATGCCGCCGCCCGCTTCCCAGCGACCTTCAGCGACACGCTCCTTGATGGATTCGTACAGTTCCGGGTAGTCCTCTTTCACATATTCGTACAATTGGGGCTGTGTCTGAAGGAAAACATACTCCGGGAACATCTCCATCAGGCGCATGACCGTAGAGAAGGAGCGGGCGCATTTCTCACGCGTATGCTTCAACCGCCACAGCCAGGCAACGTCAATGTGAGTATGGCCGATACAGGTAACGGTCACATCAGAGGCTTTGTCCATCGCATTCAGTCGGGAGCTCAAGTCATCCCTTGCGTCATGCACAGAGGAATAGAAGACATCGGACTTAGGCTGCGACCAATCGATCAGGCGGAAGGACTGTTGAAGCGCATGAAGCAGCTTTGTGCGTTCAGGTGCATGGGCATCCAGAATGTTGACCGTTTCCAGAATCGCCGATCCTGTAAATACAAGATCATCCACAGCTTCATCCAGCCAACACAGTTCTGCATGTCTGAACGTATGCGTCTGGTTGCGGGGCTGACCGCCACCTTCCAGACCGGACCATAAGCGGAAGACCAACTCGTTGGTGCTGCCTGCCGCAGAGGCTGGAAAGAACACTTCCTTGTGGTTGGAATCTACGCCTTGAAACGGCTTTCCATCCCAGTAGAACAGTGATTCAAAGCCGGAATTGTTACCACCCCCGGTATCGCCAAAATCAAACAGTCCGACAATCCGTTTATCTTCCCAGGAGGCAGGGAACTCGACTTTTGTACGCAGCCACAAATAGAGATCTCGACCGGACCAACTTTCTCCTGTATGCATAGGCTTCCAATGGCTATCGTCTCCCGGCAGGGCAGGGTTAATCTCTTCCCTGCGGTCTTCGCAGGCAAGAAAATGATTTAAAGGCAACCGATCCTGGTAACGCAGCTCGGATAATTCATGAATACGTGCTTGTAGTTTGTTTTCAGTAAGAAACATCGTTAAAAACCCCCAGTTCATTTTATCGGGGAGTGATTCATATATAGAGAGCATCCAAAGCGATTATGTATTACATAACTATTATAGGGGAATGCGCCCATTATAGCGCTTCCATTCGCTTTTGACAAATCAAAATATGGATTACTGATTCTGAGCGCTGGTGATTGTCGAATTTAACCAAACGGTGATACACTGAGTTGGAAATGGGTCTGGAGGAGGTGTTCAGGCGCGAATGTCCAGGATACGAACCATGTATAAGAACTACTTGAAGAAAAAAATGTTCAACAAAATCCTGCTGTTTTATTCCATGGTTATGGTCCTGTTATTCATCAGCATCTCGGTGTTGGCCTACCGCTACTATGAACAGCGAGTGGTACAGGAACAAATGGATGCCAGTTTGCAGGAGCTGGATATTGTCAGTATCAACCTGAATCAGCAGTACGAACGGCTGTATAATGCCGTGCAGCAGATTTATACCGACGCTATGATCGGCGATGATCTGAAGTATTTTTTGACTCATGAATACGAGGATTTTCTCAATTGGCGTCTGAATCAATATGCTTACAGCTACCGTACGGAGCGAGGGAACTTCGATTATCAATTACGTCTGCTGCTAAAGGATGAGGCTTCAATTGCAAATGTCGTGTTATACAGCACGGATCAGGATTTCTTCTATGTTCTTAATCGGGAGACTCAGCACTTTTACGATCATCCCAAGCTGTCTGCAGGGCATCAGGACTGGTTCCAGCAACTGAGGAGTGCACCTTGGCAGTACATGGGCAGCGAACCGCTGTTCGAAGGGAAAATGGATGATGAGCCTACTCCATATAGCTACGCGAATGTGCTCAAGGACTCCGTGACATTGAAGCAGTATGGTGCAATTATGTTTGAGCTGAATACAGACCGCATCAAAGAGCTTCTTCGAGACAGACCGGGCGGCAAGAACAGTCGGATCATGCTGATGACCGGGGAAGGTGAGGTGATTTTCGATTCGCAGGGCAAGTATGACAACACCGTCTACCCGTATTGGGGAAAGATGAATTTGCCGGAGGATTGGGTGGATCTGGAGGAACGCTCCAAGGTGCAGCTGCTGAATATCGGGAATACGGGCATGGTCGTGGCTTCTATTATTCCGGAGTCGCACATCAAACAGAGCCTTCAGGCGATTCGTTTCAGCCTCATTGGGATTGTGATTCTGTGCATCATGATTAGCATCGCGGTGACGTTCACCATCATCCGCCGTTATTCCAAAAAAATTCACAGACTCGTGCTTTACATGCGGCGTTGGCAGGAGGGTGATCTGAGTAAACGGATCGAGATGGAGGGGGAAGATGAGCTGCAGCAGATTTCGCAGAGATTCAATCATATGTGTGATCGGCTGGAGTCTTACATAGAAACAGTGTATGTGTCAGAGATCAAGCAAAAGAACGCTCAGCTTGTCGCTTTACAAGCCCAGATCAATCCCCATTTTCTGTACAATACGCTGGAAAGCATCCGCATGAAAGCCATCAGTATGGGAGCCAGGGATGTTGGGCAGATGATCTACATTCTTGCCACGATGTTCCGTCATTTGATCAAAAAGCAGACCCATGTAACCTTGGCGGAGGAAATAGAGCTGTGCGGCATGTACCTGGCTTTGGTCCAATATCGGTATGAGGACAAGCTGCACGTGGAGACCCATATCGAGAATGCAGCGGCGGGAAGCATGGTCGTCAAGCTGCTGGTCCAGCCGATTATTGAGAATTACATTGTGCATGGTTTTCGTACGAATGATGATGGTAACCGGATCTCCATCACAGCCGAAGAAGAGAACGACGTGATTCGTATCCGTGTAAAGGATAACGGAAAGGGGATTTCCGCGGAGAGATTGCTTGAACTGCAACATGGGTTGCATAAGGGCGATGAAGCTGCTGAGACATCTGACCGATCTTTGGGTCTTAAGAACGTGCACGACCGCATACGTCTGAATTATGGCAGTGATTATGGTCTGCACCTGAACAGTGCGGAGGGCGAAGGATGTGAGGTGACCATCAGCATTCCAGTTACAAGGGAGGAAACGGGATGAGAAGTGTAATGTTGGTCGATGATGAGCCGCTTATTGTCAAAGGAATGCAAGCGATCATTGATTGGGATCAGAATAACATGCAGATTGCCGGAACGGCATGCAATGGGTTGGAAGCGCTAGCAATGATGGACGAGGTTCCTGTCGATCTGATTATTACGGATATCATGATGCCGCAAATGACCGGACTTGAACTGATCCGGGAGACTAAAGCGCGCAATCCATATACCAAATTCATTATTTTAAGTGGTTACGAAGAATTCAAATATGTGCGGGAGGGCATCTCACTGGGGGTTGAGAACTACCTGCTCAAGCCAGTCAATATGGATGAACTGGAAGCGACCATCAAGCATATGCAGCGGGATTGGGAGCACGAAGAGATGCGCCAGATTCAAATGGATCAGAGCTGGAGGATTCTGCGCAACAATATTTTGCAGCGGTGGGCGAACGAGACCATTGACGCCAAAGAATTCCGTGAGCGTGCGCAGATGCTTGAGATTCCCATGAACAAATCCACATATTGTGCGGCTTCTCTAAGGATTGTAGGAGATGACAAGGGGGATGATCCCCAGATGTATCTGCCGGGAATTGCTGAGCAGTGTGAGCAGATCGGGAACAAAGGCCTCCCGGATGGCTGCGGTATCATCTGTTTTCCTGATCAGAACGGAGACATCATGCTGCTGTTCGTTTCAGCCGGTACGGAAGGTAGTGATGAATGGCAGCTTCAGGCACTCACCAAAATGAAGCAAGCGGTTGCTGAGGACACAGGTGCACGTGTATGGGGGATCATCGGTCAATCCGAGTCGACCTATCTGGGTTTTCCGAAGAGCTGCAAGTCCGTAAAGCTGTGGCTTCAGAATCATTTGTTTATGGATTGTAATACCTTCATCATGCAAGTGGAGAACGAAGAAGCTAGCAATCAGCATCAAGAGAAGCCTGGGCCAGCGATGGAGCAGTTCCACAAGCTGCTGCGGGATGGGGAAGGTACTGAAGTGGATCGATTCATCGACGAATTCTTCATTGTTGAGGGTAAGGAACCCTGCCTCCCGAGAACACCGTTCTTCAATTCTGCGATCCAGCTTATGCTGGCCGCCAAGGAACTAGAGAAAACGCCTGACTACGGAGACATTTTCGGACCCCTGTCCAGAATTCATACGCTCAACAAACTGAAACAATTGGTCAGAAAGGTTGTTCATCGCACGCTGGATACATATCATACCGCCGAGAAAACGTACAGCCCGCATATCATGGCTGTGCTGGAGGTGGTGAAAAATCACTATCAGGATGAGCTTTCACTTAAGACACTCAGTCAGAGGCTGGAGCTTCATCCGAACTACCTCGGCCAATTGTTCCAGCAAGAGGTTGGTACCACCTTTTCTGATTATGTGAACCAGTACCGAATTGAGCGTGCCACTCATTTGCTGTTATATTCGGACAAAAAGACGGCAGAAATAGCGGGCGAGGTGGGCTATTGGGACTCCACATATTTTTACAGACAGTTTAAGAAATATGCTGGCGTTTCTCCTACGGAGCTGCGCTCGATCTACATGAAAAAATAAGCCGGGGGCTCCGGCTGAATGAAGACACTCCCCATGTGGGGGTGTCTTTTTTGTTATGCAATGAAAGCACGATCTTTAATTAATCCATCAATTTATTGGGTTTTTCAACTATCTCCAAATTGGTAGCGCTTGCATAATGGAGGTAGGAGTGAACGAGGAAATCCAAAGCACCAAAAGGGCTTAGATCCAGTGTTGATTATAGGGGATTAATGCTGGATGCAGCTAAGCGATAATGAACGAGATTATAAGGAGGGACAGCCGTGCAGGGCATCTTCAAAAGTCTGATGAAGAACAAGGCGTTTCTTCTGCTGGTACTGCCGGGAGCAGCTTGGTTTATCATTTTTGCCTATTTGCCAATGTTCGGAACGATTATTGCTTTTAAGGACTTCCGGATACATCCGGGCGGATTTCTTGAAAGCGTTCTAAAAAGCGAATGGGTTGGGTTCAAGAACTTTGAGTTTCTGTTCTCCACCAGTGACGCCTATATCATCACACGTAATACCATTCTGTATAACCTGGGGCTGATCTTTCTCGGGTTGGTGCTCGCGGTGACGCTTGCGATCATCATGAACGAACTGTTGAACAAACGGCTGGCGAAGATTTACCAGACCGCTATGTTTATGCCTTATTTCCTGTCATGGGTTATTATCAGTTATTTCGTCTTCTCGTTTCTGAGTGTGGAAAAGGGTGTGTTCAACCAGATCATCATGTACTTTGGTGGAGATCCGGTCAGTTGGTACAGTGAGACAGGGTATTGGCCGTATTTTCTCATTCTGCTCGGCCTGTGGAAAGGTGCAGGTTATGGCAGTGTAGTGTATCTGGCAGCAATCGCAGGTATCGATCGTTCTTATTATGAGGCAGCGATGATCGACGGCGCTACGAAGTGGAAACAGATCCGGTACATAACGCTGCCACTGCTTAGACCGCTAATGATCATCCTCACCATTCTGGCGATCGGGGGGATCTTTCGTTCCGACTTTGGACTGTTCTATCAGGTTCCGCGGGACTCTGGTGCGCTGTATCCGGTCACCAATGTCATCGACACCTTTGTATACCGCGGCTTGACCATTATGGGTGATACGGGAATGAGTACAGCTACAGGATTGTATCAATCGGTTGTCGGTTTGATTCTTGTCCTGCTGGCAAACTATGCTGTGCGTAAAATTGAAAAGGATTATGCCGTATTCTAGGCTGCGGCAAGGGGGTGCTTCCATGAGTAATTTAAGCGAACCGGTAAAGCGGGCATCTGCCCATACGAGGAGGACCGGAAAGAAATCGAAAGATTTGAATGCCATTTCGCCTTTATCTAATGTGATTTTTAATATAGCTATCGGTCTGTTTGCCTTATCTTGCATCTTTCCGTTTCTGTTCATCGTTATCATCTCATTTACCGATGAGAAGACGCTGGCGATCAATGGCTTTAAGTTATTCCCTGAAGTCTGGACGCTGGATGCCTACCGATTCCTTATGGAATCCGGACAGCAGATGGCCCAATCGTTTGGGGTTACCTTAACGGTGACGGTTGTCGGAACCGCGCTGACACTGTATTTGGTCACCACGTATGCGTATGCCATCTCACGCAAAAATTTTGCGCAGCGTCGGTTCTTCAGCTTTTTGGCCTTCTTCACCATGCTATTTTCCGGCGGTCTCGTTCCCAGTTACATTGTGGTTACGCAGGTGCTGCACTTGCGGGATTCGATCTGGGCGCTGATCCTGCCGTCAATCATGAACGCTTTTTACATTATCGTTATGCGTACATTTTTCACGACCACTGTGCCGGATGCGGTTATCGAGTCGGCCAAGATCGACGGAGCTACTGAATTCGGCATCTATACACGCATCGTACTGCCGATTTCGTTGCCGGGCATTGCGACTATTGGATTGTTCAGTACATTAGGATTTTGGAATGACTGGTTCAATGCGCTGCTCTATATCGACAATGCGAATTTGATTCCACTCCAGACATTGCTGATTCGAATACAGAACAATATGGACTTTGTAGTACAAAACAGCAGCCGGGTTGTGTCCTATGACATTGCCTCGACACTGCCAACGGAGACCGTCCGCATGGCGATGGTAGTCTTGGCTACACTGCCGGTTGCGCTGGCGTATCCGTTTTTCCAAAAGTATTTTATACAAGGCTTGACCATTGGTTCGGTCAAAGAATAAGTCTGGTTGTGCCTGCCCTCAAAGGGCAGTAACAATAACATTGATAAGGGGGATACACATGAAGACAAGAAAAATCGCTCTGCTCATGGTTACATTACTGCTTGCTTTTTCTACTGTTCTAGCAGGCTGCGGCGGCAGTAATACCAATGATACAAGCGGGAATGCGGCATCTGGGGGAGAATCCAGCGATAAGGACACGGTAAAGCTCAAGGTATATCTGATTGGTGGTCCACAGCGCGATCTGCCAATGGTGCAGGAAGAAATGAACAAATACTTAATGGAGAAAATAAATACAACCGTCGACATCACGATGATTGACTGGGGTGATTATTCCAAACGTATGCCAGTCATTACCGCTTCGGGCGAAAATTATGATATCGCTTTCACCTCTTCCTGGGCTTATGACTATCTGCCAAATGCCACCAGAGGAGCATTCCTGCCAATCAATGATTTGTTGGATAAGTATGGTCAGGGCATTAAAGAGCAGCTTGATCCACGATTCCTCACAGGATCGCAGATCGATGGCCAAAACTATGCTGTGCCAGTGAACAAAGAGTTGGCTTCGCAATGGGTATGGCGCTTCAACAAGCAGTACGTTGATAAATACAACATGGACATCACCAAGATTCGCACATTAGAGGATCTGGAGCCTTACCTGAAGCAAATTAAGGACAATGAACCAGCCGACATTACTCCGCTGGCTGTTCCGAAGGGCTTTAAGCCTTATCTGGCGTTCGACTTCCTGCTCGGTGACGAATTCCCGGTGGGTATCAACATGAATGGTGACACCGGTAAATACGTTAATGTGCTGGAATCCGAAGAGCTGAAAAGCTCGTTAAAAACCATCCGTAAATACTATCAGGCTGGTTATCTGCGCAAGGATGTAGCAACACTGGAAGGCATCGACAACATCAAAACAGGCAAATGGTTTGTTGACCGTGAACAGACGCAGCCGTACGCCGAACTGGGATGGTCCAGAAGTGCGGGCTATGATATCGTGACTACACCGATGCAGGATCCGGTTATTTTCACTGGTTCGGCAACAGGCGCTATGCATGCAATCTCGGCGAACTCCAAGAACCCGGAACGGGCCATGATGTTCCTGAACTTGCTCAATACCGATCCATATCTGCGTAACCTGATCAACTACGGTATTGAAGGTACACATTACAAAAAGATTTCGGATAATGTTATTGAGGATCTGCCAGCAATGAAGGACGGATTCCAAATGCCTGGCTTTGCACTGGGTAACCTGTTCCTGACCTACATGCACAAGGAAGATCCAGCAGATAAGTGGGAAGCGTTCAAGGAATTCAACAATTCCGCGAAGGTTGCTCCGAGCTTTGGCTTCAACTTCAATCCTGACCCGGTGAAGACCGAAGTGGCTTCCATCTCCGCCATCGTGAAGGAATTCTACCCATCCATCATGACGGGGGCTGTTGACCCGGATGAGCATCTGCCGAAAGCAATCGAGAAGTTGAAAGCGGCAGGTCTGGATAAAGTGATTGCAGAAGCGCAAAAGCAGTACGACGAATGGAAAGCTGCAAATCAAAAATAAACCTGAAATAAAGAAGACAGGGAAACGTCTGTCCGGCTTGGCGGGCGTTTCTTTTTACCCTGATTGGATTGTCGTTATGTATAGCTGTGAAATTAGCAAAAGAGGAACCATGCGCCCGATCCGATTTCTATTACGGCTGGATATCCTTGAAGTATCCTGTCTTCTAATGAGTGTGCCGCATTGTATCAGACTACGACTGAATAGGATTGAATTTGAGGCTCACAGATCATTGGATCTTGCGAGTCTTTTTACGTTTATGCTGGATTCACTTGCAAAGGATATGAAATCGTTGTTTTAGATAAAAAATCGGTTTTGCAATCAAAGACAATGCGAATGAAAAGTCTTATATTGTAGTTAAAAAGATAAGAAAGGAGTGAAGGTGATGAAGAATAGAAAGATCATGTTTGCTCGTCCGCTGCAAGTGGAAACGGTAGAAGAGGATTTTATTTTGCCAGCCCTAGGTGAGAAGGAAGTATTGGTTAAATTGATCTATTCCCTCATCAGTCCGGGGACGGAGCTGGCCATGTTATCGGGAAAAGAGGAGTGGGCCAAGCTTCCCGTATGTCCGGGGTATGCAAGTGTAAGTGAAGTGATCGAGGTGGGACAGGGTGTACACCATGTTCAGCCCGGGGACGCTGTATTCCATTATGGTCAACATGCTGAATATCAAGTGGTATCCACAGATCATGTTTTCATCAAGGTACCTGAGCATTTGGATTTGAAGTGGGTTCCCTTCACCCGTATGGCAACGGTGGCATTCACCTCCGTTCGTGTATCCAATATTGAACTTGGGGACGTTGTTGGCGTGACGGGGCTTGGATTGGTAGGGAATTTGGCGGCCCAATTGGCACGCCTTCAAGGTGCAACTGTGATTGGCGTGGACCTGTCACCAGAACGAATCCGAACTGTCCAGACATGTGGGGTTGACTATACGCTTCATGGCGGAGAAGATAAAGTAAAAGAAAAGATACTTGCCATAACGAATGGAGCAGGTGTATCCACCCATATTGAGGCGACGGGTGTACCCAGTGTTGGTGTTCAAAGTCTGGAGTGGATCGGGAAGCTGGGAGAGATTATTTTCCTGGGTAGTCCACGAGGCGAATATAACACGGATGTCACCGATATATTGAACTACTGCCACCTGTATGGACGAGGCTGCATTACGTTTAAGGGGGCACATGAATGGCGCTTCCCGGTTGAGCCGAACGAATTCGTGAAGCATTCCCTGGTGAGAAATTCGAACATTGTATTTGAACTGATGTTAAAGAACAAGCTGCATATCGAACCATTGATCAGCCATGTGATGAAGCCGGAACAAGCGCAAGAAGCATATGAGGGACTGAGATTGAATAAAGACCAGTATAACGGTGTACTATTTGACTGGTCCTAGGAGGAGATTGGGATGATTAGAGGGTTAACAAGAGCAGGCTTAGGGAACATCGAGTCCAATGAACAATATATTACGAATGCTGCAAAATACGGATTTCAGTCTGTAGATTTGAATCCGCTCTCATTGATTGAAGAGGTTGGCAAAGAACAGGCCAAACATCTGCTCAAAAGCAATCAGGTGATCATCGGTTCATCCGATCTGACCGTGGACTGGAGAACCACAGATGAACAATTTCGTGAAGGACTTCAATCGCTGGTTCAAATGGCAGAAGCCTCCGCTTCGTTGAACTGTTACAGCTGTTGCACCTATATTTTACCTTCCACAGATCAGCCAGCAGCATCATTTATGGCGGCAGCTACCAAACGATTGAGATTGTGTGCAGATATTCTGGACGCCTATGGAATAAGGCTGGGCCTGGAGTTTGTGGGTTGCCATCATCTGCGCACTCAATGGAAGAATCCATTTATTTGGAGTGTGGAGGATACGCTTGACTGGATCGAAACCATCCATGCTCCTAATGTAGGTTTATTGGTGGATTCCTATCATTGGCATACAAATGGATTAAAGATTGAAGAGGTGTTGGATCTTAAGAAGGAACAGATTGTCCATGTTCATATCAATGATGCTTATGATCTGCCCATAGAAGAATTGCTGGATCATGAGCGGTTATACCCTGGCGAAGGAGTAATCGATCTGCAAGGTTTCTTGAAGAACCTGAAGGCGATTGGTTACACGGGCGTTGTATCTCAAGAGGTGCTGGCGCCAACGCCAACCCTTGATTCAATTGAATTGTTTGCCAAGTCCAAAGCAGGCTTCGATAAAGTGTTTGCCAATATATAAAAAGGATCAGTGAGAAGGCAGTTGGGAGGAATACATGTGTAAGGTATCACTCCCAGTAAATATGTAGCCATGAAATCAAGGATAGAGTGGGAATAGAATGATAGTTGCTAACTAAATATAAAAGATATATAGTATGTTCAGAAAAGAAATAGTTAGGATGAAGACCATGGCATACTCTACAGCCTTATCACAGGGAATCTCGATTCTGCTCTATATTCACGCTCTATCCGAGGAGAACTGTTCGAATTATTTGTCCACCAAGTTGATATCGGAGCAGCTAAATATTCCGGTTCCTACGACGGTAAAAGTCATTCGCAACCTGAATAACGCCAAACTGACAATGGCCAAAGAAGGTGCCAAGGGCGGCATATTGCTTGCTCAGCCTTTATCGGAAATCACGATGTTGGATGTATTCCTGGCGGTTGAACCCGGCAAAGACTTGTTTAAAGTTCATACCGATGTAACACTCCAGGGACAAGACGTGGATGACGTGAAACAAAAAGTCGTTCATCATCTTGAAGGCGCGGAGATCGCCATGCAGAATTATTTAAAAGACATACGGTTAACCGATCTGTTCCATGAAGAGAAGAAGGGTTAACCCCTTTTTTGGGATTTAACTAGATATAATATATATTTAGTATATTTCGTTTTTTTGAGAGGAGCAGTCAAAATGAATTTGCATACTAAAGTGGTTGAAGCCAGAAACGGAGTTTCTATTCCCCAACTGGGTTTTGGGGTTTACAAAATAACGAAAGAAGCAGAATTTACAATAGCGACTCGCGAGGCCATTCAGGTCGGATACCGACATTTTGATACTGCCCGAATCTATGGGAATGAGAAAGCGCTGGGAGCAGAGATCCGGCATAGTCCAATTCCGCGCGAGCAATTTTTCATCACGTCGAAAGTCTGGAATACGGATCATGGCTATGAAGCGACCCAGAAAGCTTTCCAGAAAACGATAAACAAGCTGAGTGTCGATTACCTCGATATGTATTTAATCCATTTTGCTTCGCCCAAGTATATCGAAACGTGGAAAGCCATGGAGGAATTATATGAGGAGGGCAAGATCAGAGTCATCGGGGTCGCGAACTTTGAGATTGAGCATCTGGAAGAATTAAGGAAGCATGCGAAAATCTTGCCGATGATCAACCAGATCGAGACGCACCCGGAATTTCCGCAGAACGAACTACGTGCCTATATGGATCAACATCAGATTTTGCATGAGGCGTGGGGTCCACTGGGGCAGGGCAATAAAGTATTATTGCATCATCCGATATTGAAGGAAATCGCTGATCATCACCATAAGACGGTGGCTCAAGTGATTTTGCGATGGCATCTGGAACGGGGCGTTATCCTGATTCCCAAATCATCCAATCCAAAGCGGATCAGAGAGAATAGTGAAATCTTTGATTTTAAGCTGTCGGCTGAGGAAATGGAAAAGATCAGTCGTCTAAACTCGGGTAAGAGGTATTCGATCCATCCGACAGGTTATATTGTGAATCCGATTTTTAATGTGTTGATGAAACTTTTTATTCGGTAGAACGAAGCAATCCATCAGTTGCAATGGAATATCTAATTTTTATGAATAAATCATTAACGCTAACTAGGGGATGTCCCATACGTCATGAATATGACAAGGGGCATCCCTTGTTAGCGTTATTTTGTTCGAATGAACCTGAGACACGCTATTCGCTCCCATTTGCCCGGAGCTGAGATCTAACGAATCACAGAGACCTTATTTCGTCGATTCGGTCGATTTTTAGGTTTTGACACCGTTTTATGACGAAATAGCGTGAGTGAGGTTCGTTAAATCTTGCAACCGTTGATGATCCGCCTTTTAAGATGCGGTAGGTTCGTTAGTGCTTGGAGGGAGCAGCAATTCCTTTTTGAGACAGCCCCATCGTTTTTTTATGAGAAAAAAATCCCCTCCTTATTCTATTGGTTCTAAGGTGTTCAGTGATTGTTAAGAGCTGCTTAGTATATTGAAACAGAACGTCATCAGAAAGGTTAAGGAGGAGAACATTTGAGTCTATACATTGGAAGGGGTGCAAGAGTGAAGTTTATACGATGGACTGTGCTTGCTCTTGTCATTACATTACTCACAAGCGTGGGTTTTTCATCTTCATCGGCATTGGCCGCATCAACACCCATTTCATTAAGCCAACCTACAGATATCGAGTTGTATAAGACGGATGATGGGAAAAGCGAGATGCTGATCGCAGACAGCGGCAACAATCGGGTTATTCGAGCTACAGCGGAAGGTGAAGTGCTGTCGACCATGGAGGTCAACCAAGTAACGGCGGTCACGATGGGGAAGGATGGACTAATCTATGCAGCCGAGTCGGGTGCATCCTTACAAATCCATATTTTTAACCCGGATGGTACAGTAAACGCACCATCTATCGACTTAAACAATAAAGATTGGATGAGATTTGGTCAAGGCGCGGATCAAAGGTATATCCGAAATGTCATCAGATTTAAACAATACAACAAAGAGGCTATAGGTGTTACCTATAGCGAGAACAATTTGGTGAATAATGCAATACAGAAAAATACTAAATTTTCTTATACTAACCTGGACAACTCAGGAGGTGGAAGCACGTTGAATTTAAAAGAGTATTCCAGTGTAATCTCCGGTACGAACGAGGCTGGACAAAATGCTTGGTATTCCTATGCTAATGGAGTCTTTATCTACCCTTTGGTTAGTATACAGAATTCAACAGACAAGCTTGCAGATCTGACACTGGATTTAGTAAACAAACGTTTATACGTTGTGAGCGAGAATCAGATCATGCAAACGGGCTATGAAGGCTTCGAATATCCTAACACTCCTGTTCTGAGCACTTGGGTAACTGGAAACGAGGCATATCCGATTGATCTCAGTAATCAGATTGCTTTTGAACCAGAAGGTGACTTGTATATGGCTGATACAGCGAGAGACCGGATTGTTGTATTCAGTGCAGACGGAACTTCTGCTCGTATTCTGGGTCTTAGCCAGGATGATACCCCTAAGCCGGCTGCGGGCGCATTTTCCAAAACAGTTATCAAAGGGCTTCCGGTATCCTTTACATCCACGGATTTCACCAGTAACTATGCCGACCCAGAGAACCGGTCTATGACGGACATTCGCATTTCATCTCTGCCTGACAGCGGCAAATTGCAGTTGAACGGCGTTGATGTCGTGAAGGATCAGGTAATTCCTGTCGCAGAGTTGAACACATTGGCCTTTGCTCCTGGTTCAGCTTTTACAGGGATCAAGACAACGTTTGGCTGGCAGGCCAAGAATGGAGTTGTGTTTTCGGATAGAGCGGATGTAACGATCATGCTGCGAATTAAAGGTGATGCGAATGGAGACGGTGTGATTACACCTGCAGATGCCTTATTGGTGAATAAATATATCAAAGGTTTAATCAAGTTAACACCTGGTCAGATTGAAGCATTGGACATGAATGATGATGGTGTACTGGATGCCCAAGATTCAGCCCTGATTATGGGCGTTTTCTTGGGGATTAATTCATAAAATTAAGAAGGGAGTGACTATCTTGCCAAACCATAAGGGACATTTATTTTCAGCAAAATCGAAACAATCCATGAAGGCTATTCTGGCTGCGCTGCTTATGGTCTCCATGATCTTTTCGTGGCTTCCTCAGGCACACGCCAGTGTAGATCCTGTTATTCATATTGGAGAAGTATCTGGCAAACCAGGAGACATCGTCGAAGTACCTGTATCCTATGATTCAAAAGGCTCAGAATTTTCTTTTTATCACTCTGAATTGTCCTTTGCCTATGATTCGGCTGTGCTTGAACTCGTTGAAGGGGACGAGGTTGTAAACCGCCAAGCCTATGAAAATTATCAGGGGGTCAGCCTGACTGAAGATACGTCTGCTCCAGGTTATATTTCAGTGATCATGACGACACAAAATTTCATTCAGGAATCTGCGGCATTATATTCCCTTCATTTCAAAATCAAGGAGAATGGGACTACGGGTCCAAGTTCAGTAACTTTGCATACGGGCGCATTGGTAGTGGAATATGATCCGTTTCAGGTGACTGGGGAAAATGGGCAAGTTACTGTGCTGGCCGATGAGAAGCCGGTTGGGTATGGTGTTGTCTATATCGGATCAGAAGAAGGAAAAGCAGGTGACCAGGTAACGCTAACGGTTGATACGGCGGTGCTTTCTCAACCGATTGGCTCTTATGGGGTACGTCTGAAGTTCAACCCTGCAGCTTTGCAGGTGACTGATGTTACAGGCAGTCCGGGAATACGACATCATGCGAATAATGAGACAGGATCGCTTATCGTGGGCTGGAGTGATGAAAATGGAGGACTGAGTCCTATTCCAGCATCCGAGAACTACCAAACGTTGTTCAATATTGAATTCAAGATCACCTCCAGTGCTGTCGCAGGTGTGTATCCGGTGCAGTTCGTCAACGAGACGCTACTCGAAAACTTCACCGTGACGGATACCGATGGGATTGAAATGATGAAACAGGCAGTATCAGGCGATATCAAGGTCGTTGGTGAGCCAACAACGCCAACAACGCCATCCAATCCGGGTTCGTCCGGTTCAGGAAGTTCATCCGGTGGTTCGTCAACACCATCCACGCCTGCAAGCACTTCCGAGAAGATTACCGTAAATGTGACCAATGAGCGGAATGCAACTGCCGTTGTCTCGGCAACAACGATTGAAAGAACAACCGGGGCAGATGGACGCAAAAAAGACGAGGTAAATCTGACGGCTGAGCAGACTTCTCGTGCAATTGCAAGCCTGAAGAAGGCCGGTTCGAATATTGCCCGAATCCTGATTCCGGATGAGAAGGACGAGGTATCCGAGCTGAACGTGAAGCTGCCTGCCAAGTCTACTTCACTGATGGCAGACGAGAAGATGAATCTGTATATTGAAACGGATAACGCATCCCTGCAACTTTCGCCGAATACTTTACAGGGACTGGACTCGGAAGTATACTTCCACCTTGTGCCGATCAAGGATGCAGCAGGACGTGAAGTGGTGGAGCAACGTATCCACAAAGATCCATTAATCGTCAAACAGTCAACCAATACCGCTGATTTCCGCTTGGTAGGTCGTCCAATGACGATTGAGACGAACATGAGCAGTCGTCCAGTGACGGTTGTGCTGCCCATCAGAGATATGAACCTGACGCAGAAGGAACTGGACAAGCTGCAAGTATTTATTGAACATAGCGATGGAACGAAGGAGCTCGTTAAGGGGAAAATCGTTAAGTTTAATGGAACAGATCAACCGGGAATTGAGTTTGAAGTCACCAAGTTCAGCACATTTTCCATTGTGCTCATGAGTGGCAGCAATACATCAGCCTACATTCAAGGTTATGCGGATGGCACGTTCAGACCGAATCAAGCCGTTCAGCGTGCTGAAATGGCTGCCTTATTGTCTCGGATACTGCCGTCTGGCAGCGACGAGGCTGCGCTCAATACATCATATCGGGACATGCCGGTTGCTGAATGGGCACGCGAAGCGATTACAAAGGCTACTGCGGCAGGTTACATGCGTGGCAATGCTGCCGGGGATTTCATGCCAGGGCGTTCCATTACACGAGCCGAGATGGCTGTCATTATTGAGCGAATTTTGAAAACTCAGGAATCAGCTGCGGATGTAGATGCAGAAGCAACTACAGCAACAACGGCTGTGTCCAACGAAGCTGCTGATCTTACACAGCAATGGGCACGTGAAGCCGTTCAGCGTGTATTGGCAGCAGGTATCATGAGTGTGTCCCAAGACGGGGCATTCCGTCCGAACGATGCTGTGACACGAGCAGAGGCCGTTACATTGCTGAATCGTCTGGTTCATATCGAACCTGATCTGTCCAGTACATCCAAATGGAAGGATGTATCTGTTGGTCATTGGGCTTATGGTGCAATCCAGGCTGCATCCCAGAATTAAAATGTTGAATGCTGATCATGCCTGTTCCTATCCTGAGCTAGGGACGAGCATGATCAGATGAAAATCCAGGAGGCATCTGCGGATGCCTTTTTTTCATCGTTATATCGCAGCCTTGAAAAAGGATGGACAGCGTCAAGCGTGAGTGCGAAAATAACGCTATATTGAGAGGTAGCTGCTACGGAAGAAGGAGAGATGACTGTCATCAGAACGGATCGGTTTTTGTTAGGGGTTGGATTAATGACAATGCTGCTCGCACTCGTGGTTGTGTTGCAGATCGGGGGTGGACGAGAGACGCCTGTTGCCAAGCAGGGGACTCTGGAGCTGGCAGACTTCTCATGGACCAGCCATACCATTATTCCGCTGGATGGAGAATGGGAATTCTATCCTGAGCAGCTGCTCTCACCACAGCAGATCCATCTAACGCATATCAAGCCCATCATGATGCAAGTGCCTGGTAACTGGGATGAGGCTGTGATCAATCAAGGCTATCCAATGAGCGGGAAGGGGTACGGGACCTATCGCCTGATTGTGCGGAATGTGCCTCAAGGGGAGCAGCTGGCAATTGCCAAACGGTATGTTCGATTCGCGGATGCGATGTATCTGGATGGGCAGCTGATGAGTCGATCAGGGCTTCCCGGCACATCTGCGGGATCTTATAAACCACGCAATGAGCCATATACGATTTATTTTCATACGGAACAAGCAGAGCTCGAAATTGTATTACAGGTAGCTAATTTTGATTTTCGCAGCGGTGGCATCTACAACTCGATTGAACTGGGGTATGCCAGTCAGATTGAAAAAAGAACGATGATTCAGTCTGGACTGGAGCTGTTCATCATGGGGATTGTAGTTATCTTTGGATTGCTGTTTTTCTATCTCTATCTTCGTCTGCATCGTGATCGGATTCAGTTGCTTTACGCTCTATTTTTCTTGGGTTTTGCCGTCATTGTGGTGACGAATGGAGAGCGTCTGTTATTACAGCTTGCGCCGGGAATTCCCTTTGAGTTCGCCTTCAAAATGAAATATGCAGCGGTATATGGTGTCTCCGTCGTTGTTAGCATGATTACATGGAAACTTGCTCCTGGACTGGGGCAAACGATCAGAAGGTGGCTTCAGCTGCCAAGTGTTCTGCTTGCTCTATACGTCGTCCTGATCCTGATATCCCCATTTCGAGTGTATTCGTCCATTCAGGAAGGCATGTATAGCGTTAACCTGTTGTCTTATGCTGTAGCCTTTGCTGTCATTCTACATCACTATGTTATGAAAAAATATGAGAGCAAGAGTCGTGCCCAGTTACAACTGCTTATCACATGTATCTGGCTTATGCTTGTAAACTACGTTCTTGGCATCCTCGTAACGTGGTATCCGGTGAGTCAGATTCTACTGAATTGTACAACATTAGTTATTTTGAGTGTATTTGCCGTGCTCCTGATCTATCAATATGTTAGAGCTTATGATGCGATGCAGCGGCTTACGCAGCAGCTCCAATTATCGGACAAGGTAAAGGATGAATTTTTGCTGCTTACATCGCATGAGCTGAACTCGCCGCTTCACAGCATCATTCATTTATCCCGTTCTCTTCTAGGAACATCGTTGAGACGCACGAATGAGACCGAAATTCGAAGCAAGCTTCAACTCATACGCAATACGTCATACCGGATGTCCAATCTGGTGAATGATCTGATTGATATGTCCCGATTTAGAGACGGCAATATGAAGATTGGGGTGGGCACTGTTGATCTGGTATCCTGTCTTTCGTTGGTCACGGAGGTGCTCGGGTTTCTGGCTACGGGAAAAGGAATCGTTATGGTACGCAGGCTGGAGCCTGAGGCCCGCTATGTTATGGCAGACGAGAGTCGTCTGCTGCAAGTGCTGTACAACCTTGTCTATCATATGATTGGTCAGCATAGTCACAGGGAGCTGGTATTCGAGTGTGAGCGGCATCAAGAGCGAGTGCGGATTATGCTTCGTTTCGAAGCACATACGGAACAGATTACCCCATTGGGGACAGAAGAACGCCCTGATTTAGAGAGTATGTATAACGGTTCAGCAGGCTTGTCTGTTGCAGCAGAGCTTGTCAGCATGATGGGGGGACAGCTTAGCGTCAACGATGCAGCAGAATCAATTCAGATCGAGCTTCCATCCGCAGAAGTTGCTGGCATGGAGAACGTCATAGAGACTGCAGTATCTCAGGAGAAGCTCGGAGAGGATTTATCGGGATTGCCGTCCGGCAACGCTTCAGCAGCCATATTGATTGCAACAACCGATCTTGTGGACATGGAGCACCTGAATACATTACTTTCTACAGAAGGTTTTCAGGTGAGCTTTGCGGACTCCGACATGGAGGTGCAATCGCTGCTTGCAAGCGGCAAGCTGCCCGATCTCGTCATCGTGGATGCGATGCTGCCTGCGGTTACCGGTTATGAGGTGTGTAAACAGATTCGACTGGAATTCAGCCAGGTGGATCTGCCGGTTTTGTTTATCAACATGCGCAGTACACCCGCGGATATTGAGGCATGCATTAAGGCAGGAGGTAACGATTTTATTACACGCCCGCTGGATGCGGGTGAGATTCTGGTCCGAGTACATACCTTGCTCGGCATGAAACGGCTGGTGAAGGAAGCAGCGAACAACGAAATGGCATTTCTTCGTTCACAGATCAAACCGCATTTTCTGTATAATGCTTTGGGAACGATTATGTCATTATGCTTCACAGACGGGCCTAGAGCGGGAGAGCTGTTAGGCAGCTTCAGTCGTTATTTGCGAATTCTTTTTCATCTGGATAACTCGGAGGAACTGATTCCGCTCAGCAAGGAGATGGAGCTGATTCAGGCCTATGTGGAGATCGAGCAGGAGCGCTTCGGTTCACGTCTTCAGGTTAAATTGGATGTGGACAGATCACTGTATTCCTGTAAAGTGATGCCACTCCTCATCGAACCGCTGGTGGAGAATGCTATCCGGCATGGGGTGTCGAAGAAGATTGATGGAGGAACGGTTCGGCTATACATTCAAAAATATGAAAATCGGGTTCAAGTGGTGGTTGAGGATGATGGAGTTGGCATGTCTCCTGAGCAAGCCGCAAGTATTCTGGACAGAAGCCATACCGAACAGGGAATTGGCTTGCAAAATGTCCAGAGGCGACTGAAACATCTGAATGGACAAGCACCTGTGATCCAGAGTGAACAAGGTCACGGGACGAAGATAACGTTTGAATTTCCATACCAATAAATGAAGGGGGAACCTGTAGTGATGCAAGCGTATTTGGTGGATGATGAGCCGCATGCTTTGAATATGCTGGAAATGTTCCTTGCTCGAACAGGTAAAGTACATGTCGCAGGGCGTGCGGCTAATGGCTTCGATGCGCTTGCTGCACTTCGGAACATTCACCCGGACATCTGGTTTCTGGATATTGAGATGCCAGGAATGAGCGGATTGGAGTTGGCGGCGAACATACACGAGGTGGAACCGGATGCCTTGATCGTGTTCACGACTGCCTATGATCAGTATGCTGTGGCCGCTTTTGAACATGAAGCACTGGATTACCTGCTCAAACCGATCGAGATGGAGCGCTTGTCACGGACCATTGAGCGATTGACGAAGGAGAAGAACAGACCCACGGAGCCCGTTGTCGTCAACACGGATAATACGGACAAGTTGTTTGTCCAATTACTTGGAACATTCCGTGTTGCAATCACCAATGGAAAGACGATGATGTGGCGAACAGCCAAAGAGAAGGAGCTTTTTGCTTATTTGCTGCTGAATAACCCTGCGACAAGTGCAGTTCACCGGGATCGCATTATCGAAAAGTTATGGCCTGATGAACCTTATGAGAAAGCCAAAATTTATTTGCACACCTGTGTGAGCCTGTTACGGAAAAATTTGCGGAACATGGGTATTGAACATTTGTTGAGATATAAAAGTGAGCACTATATCTTGGATAAAGAACGGATCAGAGCAGACGTATATGATTTCCTGGACATTTCGTTCAGGGTGGAGCAAGAAGCAGATATGCCGATATCTCTCATCGAGCAAACCTTACATTTGTATCAGGATGAACTGTTACCTCAGGAGGATTATCCATGGATCGTGGAGCTGAGTCATCGGCTTGAGCAATTTTCACTGGAGCTTAAACTGAAGCTTTCCGAGAAATATCTGGATTCCCATAACGGCAGAAAAGCAGCAGAGGCAGCAGAACGTGCAATCAGTCAATCGCCCTATGAAGAAGAAGCCTATCGTCGTGCCATGCAGGCATACTTGTATATGGGTAAACACGATCATGTGCTGCGGATCTATCGCAATCTCAAAGAAAGATTGACCGAGCTTAACATTCAGCCCTCCCTTGTCACGAGACAATTATATGAACAGATAGAGGTCTGAAGAATCGACATGTTCTGATACTGGAGCCGCATTTTAACTCACAAAAAACGAGTCATGGATCATAATCCATCGACTCTTTTTTTGTATTTATGAAAACATTGACAATTCGTTAACAATTCCAGGATTTCCCGTTTACAAATCTCTCCTATAATTACAATGGTGATAGGTCATTTTTACGATGAACGTGGAAGTTTGGGGGGATGAGCCGGACAAGCTCTCATAAAGACGATACATGCAGAATACCAGACAGCAGGGCATGACAAAACAAGGCAAAATTAAATGGAATAGAGAAGGGTGACAAGAGCCAATGTCGATGAAAAAGGTGTTAGTGGTGTCCATGGTAGCAACAGTGTTAGGTACTTCTGTGGTTAGTGCAGTATCGGCTGCTCCTGCAGTGAAACCTGCGGCTAATGCAGCTCAGGTGCAAAATTCCACGCTTACAATAAACGGTAACAGCGTCGTCGTTCGTTCCATCGTTAAAAATGGCGAGACACTCGTGTCACTTCGTGATGTGATCAAAGCCATCGGCGCACAAGCCGAAGTACATAGCGGAACGACGGTGATCAAGCTGAATGATCACAGCGTGACGCTCCAAAACAATAGCAAACAAATCGTGGTAGATGACGTCAAAGTGAATCTGAATCAACCCGTTACTATCATCGGTGGTACCAGTTACATCGCTCTTCGTCCACTGGTGTCGGGCGTTGGCGGTACGATTGTCAAGCGAAACGGACTGCTTGAGATCAGTACGGTATCCTTGATCGATGAAGTCGAGAATCCTCGTTTTGCCGGAGCAGATAAGCTGATTGTCTCCAAAAGCGATAACAATGGCAGAAACGATTATCTCGTCAATACAACAAGCGGCAAATATGAATTGTTGTTAACGACAGACGGTGGATCGGATCTCGTTATTTCGCCGAGTGGTGATCAAGCGGCGTATACGAATGCCGAAGGAGCGGTTTATGTTATTGATCTGAAGACCAAGGCTTCCAAACTGATCACGAGTGACAACAGCATCAAGCCTGAGTTGGTATGGTCTGCTGACGGGAATGCAATCTACTTCCTGCAAGGGGATAAAGGGTCCGTGATTGCCAAGCTGAATCTGGCGGATGGCGCGATTACGAAAGTGGTCGAAGACAAGGTGGACTATAAGGAAAACCTGAATGTTTCTGCTGACGGCAAGAAATTCATCTATACCGTAACCACCCTTGGTACCGTAACTTCGGATACAACCAATGTGGATGAAGACAATGTCTCCATTGACTTCTCATCCAATCAACAGCAAATATTTTCGTATAACACAGGAAATTCAAAACCAGAGGCTGTGAAGCTCACAACATCAACTGACGACAAAGTATTTGTATGGTCTGCTGACGGACAAAAAGCCTACTACGTAAGTGTACCTTCCGAAGACGGTAAAGCATCATTGCTGTCTGTGGATTCATCTCAAAAGTCTACGCCGGTGTATTCCGAGTACGATGTAGAACAAGCTATTCTATCGGGTGGCATCTTGTATGTACTTGCGGCCCAGGATGACAGCAACAGCGTGATCCTTTCGATCGACCCGGTAACTGGAAAACAAACCAAGCTGTACACCGTATCTTCCGATGTATCATCCATCGCGGTTGCCGGAACACAAATCTCTGTGGTTGAGAACGGCCGAGTCCTGGTACAAGCTGGCGGAAGCTGGAGAGCCGTTACGAAGTAATGTTATATATCAAATATGATCACAAGCTTTTTAATTCGAGAGGAGTTTAATTAACATGAAAAAATGGATCAAACCCTTCACAGCAATGCTTATGGCTGTATCTCTGATTGGTGGACTGGGTGGCGCAACGACAGCATCAGCTGCCAAGAGCACAGAGAAAGGTAAAATTGTCATTAACGGTTCCTCCGCATTGCTTCCGCTGACACTTCAAGCTGCCAGCGAATTCAAAAAAGATAATCCAAAAGTTAAAATCTCGGCTTCCGCAGCAGGTTCCATCACAGGTCCTCAATCCGTTCGTAAAGGGATCGCGGACATTGGCGCTGTAGACTGGGATGCATCCAAAGATGTACCTGGCTTCAAGAAATTTGATGGCTTGGTAGCCAATCCGGTAGCTGTAACAGTGTTCACGGCTGTTGTGAATACCAATGTGGGTGTAAGTAATCTGACAACAAAACAACTGCAGGACATCTTCTCCGGCAAAGTGACCAACTGGAAGGAAGTCGGCGGATCGGATGCCAACATCGTTGTGGTTAACCGTAAATTTGGTTCCGGTACACGGGTTAACTTCCAACAAAAAGCTCTGGATGGCAAGGATTTCATGAGCAAAGGGGACAACTACAAAGAGGTTGGCTCCAGCGGTGATATGAAAACAACCATTGAAACAACACCAAATGCAATTGGTTATATTGACCTTCCGTACGTGACTAGCAAAATGAAGGCTGTATCCATCAATGGCGTGGCACCAACAGAGAAAAACGTCCTGAACAAAACATACAAAGTATGGGGCATTGGATATTACATGACCAAAGGTCAGCCTACGGGAGCAACCAAAGCGTTCATCGAGTATATCCAAAGCAGCAAGTTCCAGAACGGTTCCCTGAAAAAACTGAAATTCATCCCGCTTGCTGCCGTTAAATAACGAAAGCTGCGAACGTTTATCATTCTCGCATTTCATAAGGAAAGGGATAGCCAGCTTCTGCGCATGGTCGCCAAGCTGGCTTCTCTATGTGAAAGGAAGAGCCCTTCATGATCGATTTAAATCCATCCACGAACAGCCCTGCTCCGAGTGAGCTTGGTTCAAGCATCGGCAAGGCTCCCGGATCGGGAACCCGATTTGACCGTAAGGCGCGTTTAAGATGGTCCAATAAACTGTTTCGCATGGTCTGTATTGGCAGTACATTGTTCGTTTGTCTGGTTCTGTTATGCATTCTGGTCCTTATGCTTCGTACGGGCGTTCTGACCTTTGCGGATGTTTCGCTCAGCGAATTCTTTTTCTCTACCAACTGGGACCCGGAAAATGAGCATTACGGTGCGCTGACCTTTATTCTGGGAACGCTGGCACTGACGGGGCTCACGATGCTGTTTGCCATTCCAATCTCCGTCATCATTGCCGTATTTCTCGCGGAAATGACGCCAAAATGGCTTCGCCATATTCTGCGACCCGTATTGGATCTGTTGGTGGGTATTCCTTCTGTGGTATACGGTTTCTTGGGACTGACGATTCTCATCCCCTGGCTCAGGGATATCAGTGGACATGATCTGGCGGACGGTTTGCTCGCAGCGTCCATCGTTCTGACGATTATGGTGCTGCCTACCATTAGCCGGATCAGTGATGATGCCATATCTGCTGTACCGAACAAATACCGGGATGCAGCTTATGCGCTTGGTACGAACCGATTCCAAACCATAACTCGTGTGGTCTTGCCTGCTGCAAGAGGCGGAATCATGTACGCCGTCATTCTCGGGATGACTCGTGCCATTGGAGAAACGATGGCGGTGGTGATGGTCATCGGCAATACGGCGCAACTCGCTAACAGTCTGTTTACACCAACAGCGGTGCTGACAAGTAATATCGTCATGCAAATCTCAAGCGTCGAATTCGATTCCACCTGGAATCACGGGCTGTATATGATGGGCTTTATCCTGCTTGCCATTTCCATCTTGATGATTGTAGCCGTAAGAATGCTTCAGAAGAAAGGGGGGCGCTACTCATGAGTATGAAGAAACAGGCGAACGCTGTCCCCGCCTATTCGTTCGGCAAACGCAGAGGTGCATCCACGCTGATGGACCGGATTTTTACGGGCATGGTATGGGGTGTAGGGATTGTCGTCATTTTATTCATTGTTGGACTGTTATTTCTTCTTCTGGAAAAAGGGCTGCCTTTGCTGAGCTGGGACTTTCTATATGGTGTTCCAAGCGAGATTGAAGAAGGAGGAGGGATTGGGCCGGCGCTGTTCAACTCGTTCTATGTGCTGATTCTATCCCTCCTGATCTCGATTCCCATCGGCATGGCAGCCGGGATTTACCTGGCGGAATTTGCCCCAAACAACAAACTTATGGAGATCGTGCGGATTTGCGTGGAGGGACTGTCTTCTGTTCCATCCATCATCTTTGGTTTGTTTGGTATTGCCCTGTTTGTGGAGTTCTTCGAAATTGGTCTTACGATTCTGGGCGCCGCCGTCAGCCTTGCCTTTCTGAATCTGCCTGTGCTTACCAGGGTAACCGAGGAATCGGTTCGGGCGGTTCCGGTTGAACTTCGTAATGCGTCCTTTGCCCTTGGCTCTACCCATTTGCAGACGATCCGTAATGTATTGCTGCCGGTGGCTATAAACGGGATCATGACAGGTATTTGCCTCACGGCAGGTCGCGCATTCGGAGAGAGTGCCGTCATTATTCTGACCGCAGGGGTATCTACATCCGGGGAAATGTGGGACTTCAATTTGCTATCGCCAGGAGGAACCCTTGCTGTACATCTGTGGTACATCCAATCCGAAGCAATTGTTCCGGATGCCGAGGAAATTGCGCAAAAGACAACGGCTGTACTGATCTTTGTGGCCTTGCTCATTAATATTCTGTTCCGTGTGCCAATTTGGCTGAATGCACGCAAAAATCAAGCCTGATGGGTCAGGCGGATCCAGTAACAAGATCAATTTCAACACCGGGAGGAACTATTGTGCGGTCAATCATTGAGATCAACCAATTGAATTTATATTACGGTCAGTTTCAGGCGCTAAAGGATGTTTCCATTGAAATTCCGGAACGGGCCATTACCGCTTTCATCGGACCGTCCGGTTGTGGCAAATCGACGCTGCTGCGGACCCTCAACCGCATGAATGACCGGATACCGGGAACACGTATCGAAGGTAAAGTGGCCGTAGGCGGGACGGACATCTACAGCGGCGAGGTGCATGTGGAGACCATTCGCAAGAAGATCGGTATGGTTTTTCAGCAGCCGAATCCTTTTCCGAAATCCATCTACGATAATATAGCCTTTGGCCCACGACAACATGGCATTCATGGCAAAAAGAAGCTGGATGAGATCGTTGAACAGAGCCTGCGTTCTGCCGTCCTGTGGGATGAAGTAAAGGATAACCTGAAGCGTTCCGCGTTAAGTCTATCCGGAGGACAACAGCAGCGCCTCTGCATCGCACGGGCACTGGCAGTGGAGCCGGACATTCTGCTGATGGATGAGGCTACGGCATCGCTTGATCCCGTCTCGACCTTCAAGATCGAGGAGTTGGCTCATGAGTTGAAGGAACGATATACCATCGTGATGGTTACGCATAACATGCAGCAAGCAGCTCGGGTCTCCCAGCAGACGGTGTTTTTCCTGAATGGAGAGGTCGTAGAATACTCTGCGACCCAAGATATGTTCGCCGAGCCCGTCGATTCACGTACGCAGGATTATATTAGTGGTCGATTTGGTTAATTGTGAATCGGCAAGAGGTGGAAGTCTTTCAGATATGATCTGAAAGGCTTTTTCTATTTTCCATTAGTTCAACAGACCGTATTGCTCCAGTAATTGTGTCGTAACCTTCCACAGCTTGTTTTGCATTCCAGTATCTCCACCCGGATACACAGGAGTGATGGATGCCCCCCTTCCAACATTGAAATACCCTCCCGTAACTTCTCCGAAATTCGGCTCCACAGCCAACCGGGTCATAATGTCCGCACCCCGCCGTGGGTCGCCGATGTGTAAAAAGGTTAAAATGCGCTCAAGCAAACTCGCAAACCACAACTCCCGACCAAGACCCGTAACATTAAAGCCTGGATTCAAAGCATTCACTCGGATTCCTGTTCCTTCCCATTGACGGGCAAGTTCGCCAGTAAACATAATATTGAGCAGTTTGGTTTTGCCATAGATGACAGAGGAGCCGCGTGCAGTAAAGGGATCGGTATCCGTCAAATCATCGGGCAGCACCAGTTTGCCGTGATTCTGCGAGGCTTCAGAGGCAACATTGACGACTCGGGCGTGGCCTGCCTGAACCAGAGACGTATGCAACGTGTGCGTTAGCAGCCAAGGTGCCAAATAGTTCACGGCGATCATCTCGGCAAACCCTTCGGAAGTGACCCTCTGTTCAAAAGCATGAAGACCCGCATTATTCAAAAGAACATTGATACGCGGATAAGCAGCTGCAATTTCAAGCCCCATACGTTTGACATCGCTCAGTAAGGACAAATCTCCAAAGAAAAAGTTGATCTTGGCGGATGGCTCAATTTCCCTGATTTTGTTTCTGGTAGTCTCGGCGCGTTCTTCGCTTCTGGCTGTGAGTACAAGATGTGCACCATGTTTGGCAAGTTCAATGGCGGCAAGCTGCCCCAGTCCACTTGTTGCTCCGGTAATTACAATAATGGGTTGTGTTGTTTTCATAACGAGGTCTCCTTTTGACACGAATAGGATCGAACTATATAATGGACATAAATCAACTATATAATTTAATTGATATTTGTCAACTATATATTCATAAGCCTACTTTGATGTATCGAGGAGAGGGAAAAAACAATAATGAGTGAAAACCCGGTTAAAACCAAAGATAGAGAAACTCTGGAACTTGCACTTGGTGAGCAGATCCATGCGCTAATTAGTGCTTCGCATGCGCTTTATGTCCGATCTGCCGAGCGTTTTGATGCGACTATGCAGCCGGCCGCTTTTCATTTGGTGCGGTGGTTGTATTCTTACGGTCCTACAAGCGCAGCAGCTTTGGCAGAAGCGACGGCAATGGACCGCAGTTCGGTGAGCCGTTTGATTAAACAACTTGAGAAGGCAGGGTATGTAAGCAAGGAGCCGGACCTCGAAGATCGACGCGGCGTTTTGTTGTCTTTGACGGAGCTTGGTCAACAATCGACGGTGGGTGCGCTCAAGGAGAAGGAGTCAGCTTTTTATGAACGCATATCGAGATGGAATGATGAGGAACTGGAACGTTTCACCACTATGCTTCGGCGGTTTAATGGGTTTAATGGTTAGGGAGAGATGTCATTTCACAACCCGTTAACTTCCCCTTCACAAAAGTAAACATGTAAAAGCTACATCAAAATCCTAACAAACCCAGAGCACCTACGGATTCAGGGCGCATTGCGCCTGTGCATTCGTGGGTTCTTTTTTCTATATTCGGCAAATGTTCCGTCCTCAGATGTTTACAAAGACCTTCATTTATACCTCTTCAGCACCTCTGATCTGCTAATTCTCTTCCTAATGCTCCACTAGCTGTGGTGGAACTTTCCTGAATGGTGAACAAAATCTGAATTTTATCCCACCCTCTTGCAACCTCTCTCTAGTACATTTCAGCACCTCAATATGGAGGAAGACAGAGCATGATCTTCATAGACATAGCAAAAGAAATCGTTAACGAAATGTAAAGCAATGCAGGGATATGTCAAATTTTTAATAGGCGCTTTCATTGCGTTGACCCTGCCCTCAAAGTTTCTTATATTTACTCCCGACACAACAACTCAGAACGGTGGTGGGATGATTTTGTTCAACAATAAAGGAAAGAAAATGCTCGCTATGCTTACGCTTATACCCTTGGCTACAGGAATGGTCATGGGTGCTTTTCCTGCGGCTGTATCCTATGCAGATGCGGGAGATAACACGCCGGTCAACAGCTCGGCAACAGGTTCATGGCAAACGGGCGATCTGCACGTACATACGTTTGAGTCGGATGATGCGCAGAATTCGCTGGAAAATGTACTTGACGCGGGACTGACGAAGTATGGTCTGGACTGGATCGCGCTTACGGATCATTTGCGGTTATCCAAGCGGGATCACAACGGTGTAGACATTCCAGGCGGATCGATTCCGATGTCCAAAGGGATGAACGAATATCAGGTGCCACAGATCAAGGCCCTTCAGGAAGCAGGCAAATACGCAGGCAAAACGATTTTCTCCGGTTTCGAATGGGACATGCCGACACATGAACACGTTGGTGTAGGGATTCTCACGGATGAGCCGAATTCGACCGAAGCGCTGGAAGCTGCGAATGAATTTGAGTATCGTTTTACCAATCGGGATGCAAGTTTATTCGATGCGGCTGACGTAGCGAATTGGGATCAGACCGGTGGACGTGCCTATACAACTCATCAGGATGCACTAGCTGCTATCAATTGGCTGGCAACCAAGTATCCAACGACGAGTTATGCAATGATCAATCACCCTTCACGAGGCAAAAACAAATATACCATCGCGGACTTCCGGGAGTTCAACGATCTGGCTCCACAAGTTGTTTTTGGTATCGAAGGTATGCTGGGCAACCAGATGGAACCGGATCGTGGCGGGTATAACACAAGCTACAACGTAGCCAATCCGACCGCAGATGATGGATACAAATACCGTACATACGGTGGTGTGGATTATATGGTCGCCAAGGTGGGCGGTCTGTGGGATGCATTGTTGGGAGAAGGGCGTCACTTCTGGAACTATGGTAATTCGGATTACCATTTCAAGACGATTGGCACCAATTCCAGCGGTTATTTTCCGGGCGAATATGCCAAGACCTATTCTTGGGTTGATGGTACAGGGATGCAAGCCGTGCTGGAAGGACTGCGTTCGGGGAAATCATTTTCCGTATTCGGTGATCTGATCAACGCACTGGACTTCACAGCTTCCGGTGCGGGTAATCAGGCTGAAATGGGCGGAGACCTGGGTGTGACCCAAGGTGACGAAGTGGAACTGAAAATCCGTTTCAAGAGTCCAACCACAAGTAACAATTATGAAAAACCTATCAACAGCGGCACGTCCGCTGAGCAAGTTCCAGAGGTAGATCATGTGGATCTCATCGTGGGAGATGTGACGGGCAAGGCCCAGAAGGGCACAGCCGCATATAACAAAGACACCAACGACTCTACCAAAGTGCTGGCAACCTTTACGTCCAACGATTGGACGACAGACGCCGAAGGCTACAATGTCATCACGTACAAGATCAAAGCCACAGACCAGGATAAGTATTTCCGTCTGCGCGGTACGAATCTGGGTATGAACGTTACAGGTGAAACCGTAAATGGTGAACCACAGCTTGATCCGAAAATTACAACAGCTGATGCAACGACTCGCTTCAATGAGATCAATGACAAAAACTATGGCGATCTGTGGTTCTACTCCAATCCGATCTTCGTGAGTGCCACACCTTACAGTGATGTACAGGCGGTAACAGATACGCTTCAAGCAATTGATCTGGGTAATCTGAACGCGGTCACTTCCGACCTTACCCTTCCTATGGAAGGGAAACATGGAGCCACGATTAGCTGGTCCAGCTCCAACCCGGAATTGATGGATGCACAGGGGAAACTTCTTACACAGCCTGAGAATAATGAGCGACTGGAATTGACGGCAACGGTACAACGTGGCAGCGAAACGGATACCAGAACGTTCACTGTCATTGTGGAAGGAACGAATAATCAGGTATTGGTGTTAAAAGGCAACATGACCACTGCTGACGGCCAGCCGTATCATACGGATACATGGACGAATCAGTCCGTAACGGTTAGTGTAACCAGCGCAGTATACGCGCCAGCCACTTCGGCGACCATCGAGCTGTCTCTTGATGAAGGCCAGACGTACGAGCCGTATTCTGAGAATGCACCTTTGGAGGTAACCGAGCCTGGAGAGCATAAGCTGTTATTCAGAGCGACAGACGATCTGGAACAAACGTATACTTTACCTCTTGTCGTAAAAATAGACCGTGAAATTCCTGTCATCACCCTGCAAGGCAGCAGCCAGATGACATTAACTGTGGGAGATAAGTATAACGAGCCTGGAGCACAGGCTACCGATAATGTGGGCATCCGTGGTACCGTGCAGGTTGACGGCAGTGTGAACACACAAGCGGCGGGGATCTACACCCTTCGTTATAACGTAAAAGATATTGCCGGCAATGCTGCACAGGAAGTCATACGTACGGTTACCGTACAAGCCCGATCAGGCAATGGTGGCGGGGGTTCAGGTGGAGATAATGGAGGCAACTCTGGTGGGAATTCTGGTGGAAGCACACCTAGCGTGCCAACAACGCCTACCGTTCCAACCACACCAACCAACCCGGATACGGGATCAGATTCAACTACTGAAGTGAAGGTAGAGGTTGAAGCGAATCAGCCAGTACAAACGGGTCTGAAAGACATCGTGCAATTCAACGCTCCATCGGGAGCCATTGGTTCCAAGGATACGCTTCAAGTGTCTGTGGTTGCCAAGGACAAGTTGCAGAATACAGCTTCCTTGAATGTACTTGGACAAGCTGTACAGATCAGCCGCAGTGGCGGAAGAACGTTGAATGATCAGGCGGTATTGAGCCTGAATGTGGATTCGGCAGATCTGCCTAACGGCACCCAACCTGCAATCTACTACTATAATGAAGCTCGTCAGAGCTGGGTATTTATCGGTGGTAAGATGAATGCAGCAGGAAGCATAACGGCCAATGTTAATCATCTGGGTACATTCGTTGTGTCCAGTTACACACCGGTGAATCTGTCTGACCTGAATGGACACTGGGCTTCCGACTACGCAGATCGTTTGTTGGGCATGAACGTGATTCAAGGTTACACAGATGGTACGTTCCAACCATCGAAGAAGATTACACGGGCAGAGTTTGTTACGTTGCTCAGTAAGGCGCTGGCATTGAATTCAGTGCAAACGGATCTGACATTTGCAGATCAAGGTAGTCTGCCAGACTGGGCGAAGAGCGGTATTGCCGCAGCCATGCAAGCTGGAATCGTGAAGGGCTATGGAGACAATACGTTCAAGCCTAATCAGACGATCACTCGTGCCGAGATGGCTGTGATGATGGCGAATGCATTGAAATTAAGTGCAGATGCACAAGCCGGAATGTCTGGTAATACATCCGTTAAACCAAGCTTCACCGATGCATCGCAGACGCCATCTTGGGCACAAGATGCACTGAATACAGCCGTTCAGGCCAAAATTGTGAGTGGATATACGGACCATACGGTTCGTGCAGGAAGTGAAACGACCCGAGCGGAAGCAGCGACGATGATCTATAATTTGTTGTTGGCCATGTACGTGTAAAAGCACAATATTTAAAGGAATTAAAACAAAGGTCATCCGGAGAGGGATGGCCTTTGTTTATTTTGCGTGTGACATCTTTATGAAAAGTCTGCTCTTCAGCGAAGCCTATTCCTCTTGTTCTATAATTTCAACATCGGTTTTATTAGAGGCTAGAAAAGAAGGTAACTGGGTGCCATCAGGCAGTGCAACGTTAAAATGTAATAAAGCCTGATTAAGCAACCTGCAGTATTCAGGTATGTTATGAACCAGCACATTAAATTGAACGTCTACCGTTCCTCCTGGGGCGATTGTACCCAGTGGAAGTCCTTTTATAACGTCTCCATCGGGTTGAAGCTGTCCGTTAACCACCACGCTGCCAGCAATAAAGGTGGACTCCGCTTGAATGACATCCTTCAGAATGACATCTGTCGCTGACAATAAGCTTGCGTTATGAATCAAAATTTTATAACGGAGATGGGAATGGACTTCAACCTCTTGTTTGTTAGCACTTTTGACAATGGTAAGCTGTGGAAAGCGGCTCGGAATCACCACTGTATTGGATTGCAATGAGCCTGCTGTTGCTTGGCCTTGAGCTTGGAATTTAGCTGATAATTGGTTGACGATATTTCCGTTTACGGGCTGGTTGATGACGATAACCTCAAACGTAACACTTGCAGTATGGCCCGGCTGAAGTGACGCAATGAAGATGCCTGCGGCCGGATTGGCTCCAGTAACCGGTTGTCCTTCCAGCCTTACACTTTCCTCAACAAAGCGGGTCCCGGTCGGGATCGAATCGGTTATCGTAACCTGAACAATTGTACTTCCCGTATTGGTAATGACGGATTGATACGTGATGGTATCGCCCACAACAACGGAAGTTTTGTCCGCTGTTTTTTGGAGGTTAATCAGTGTTGTCGAAGTGGAAGTCACGAGTACGTTGACGGCATTGGATTGGATGGTAAAGACCGTCTGTCCCAACGTATATTGAAGGTTCGCCTGATTTGTAATTTGGGAAAATGTAATGCCCGCGTTTACGCTGACCTGGAATGTGACCGTTGCAGTACCTCCTGGCGGAATCATGCCGAGGTTGATTCCGTTCGCAGGAATACCCGACGATGCCACTACTCCGTTAACGACGACACTGCCTGTAACAAATGTTGTTCCTGGGGGAACAGGATCGGTCAATACAACCGAACTTATAGGCGATCGATTATTATTGCGTATAAGGAGGGTATAGGTAATGACATCACCAGGCAAGGCATCCGTTCTGTTGGCTGTTTTGTTAATGGACACATTGGGATGGCCTACAAGAAGAGTGATTGGATCGGACTGTGAGGTGTCAGTAAGTGTTCTCCCGTCTGCGGTAAGGAACGAGAAGCTGGCAATCGCTTGGTTGATGATCTCGAAATTTGTTGGTATGGCGTTGATGCCCACCGAGAATGAAACCTGAACAATCTGCTCCGGAGTGATCTCACCCAAAGCAATGCCAGGAGCCGGGTTTGCTGCGGGCAAGCTGCTACCATTAGATATGACACTGCCCTGTACAAAGGTCGTACTGGATGACAATGAATCCAGCAAAGTCACATTGGCTGCAATATTCCCTGTGTTGCTCACGGTAAACAGATACTGAACCGTATCTCCGACCTGAACATTGGTGCTGGAGGCTGATTTGACAATGGAAATGACCGGGATATTTACAGGGGTTGTTACGGCATTGGACTGCACGGTATCTGTGAAATTTCCTGTGGTGAATTGTACATTGGCCTGATTGGTTACGAGGATGGGTACAGGCTCATTAATAACGCGATCATCGACGACAACTTGAAAAGTGACGGTTGCTGAGCCATTTTGCATGATCGAACTGATCGTAATACCTGCAGCCGGATTAGCATCGGGAATAACAGTGCCATCGACGGTAACACTTCCTGGGACAAATGTGGTACCAGCCGGAATGGGGTCTGTAAGCACAACATCAGTAATGGGTGTTGATACATTATTTTTGATCAGAAGGGTATAGGTGATCGTCTCCCCAATCTGAACATCCACTACAGGAACTGATTTGATCACTGAAACAATATCCGCAGCCGTTACCGGTATAGAGACTATATTGGATAATACGCTGTCACTGAGAATTCGACCATCGGGTACAAGGGCAACATAATCGGCTCTCGTTTGATTGTTCAGTACAGGCGGATCAGGTAAAGATGTGACTGCAGCCTGGAAAGTGACAACGACCGGAAATCCGGGTGATACGGTGCCAAGAATAACTCCTGTCACAGGACTGGCGCCACTCCAGCGATTCCCGTTAATGAACACACTGTTTTGAACAAAGGTCTCTCCTGGTGGCAACGGGTCAAATAAAATGACATCCGCATTCAAATTCCCCGTATTGCTCACGATTAGGGTGTAGGTAATGGTATCTCCCACAATAGCATTCAACTCGGAGGCGGATTTCACTATATCAATAATTGGCGCATACACAGGGATCGTCACAATATTGGACAAATTCACGATAGGCGTTGTTCCGACAATAAAATTGATGCTCGCTTGATCTGTCAAATTAAACGGGATGGGCAGAGGGACAGGCAGATTGGTCACACTCACCTGAAAGGTCACGACAACCTGACTATTGCCAGCAATGGTTCCAATATTAACGCCAGTGGAAGGATCGGCACCCTGGATGACCGTCCCGTTCAAGGTTACACTATTCGGAACAAGAACGGAGCCTGCCGGGATCGGATCAGAAAAAATCACATTATTGACGGGGAAGCTTTCAATATTTGCAATAACGATCGTATAGGTTATAACATCTCCGTCCACAGCATCGATGACATCAGCGCTTTTGGTTACAATCGGGTCTGGTGCGGATATCGGTATGATGATCTCATTGGAAGGGGAGCTTCCCGAAATGACACGTCCATCGGGTGGATTGAATGTGTAATCCGTCGTTGCCTGATTCGTTAACTGCTGATTGGCGGGCAAGGTATTCACGATAATCTGAAATGTAACGAACACGAAATCGCCCGGAGCCAGCGTTCCTAAGGGGATGCCTGCATTGGGATCAGCCGCAGGTAAAGGGATGCCATTGGCTATCACGGTTCCCGGTGCAAAAGCGGCATCTGGCGGAATCACGTCCGTAAGGGTCAGCGTTGCGGCAATATTGCCGGTATTCGTCACATTCAGCTGGTACGTTATCGTTTGACCAACGGTTGCAAAGGTGGGGTCCGAGCTTTTCGTTGTTGTGATCACAGGCTGATATACGGGTATGATCAAAGGATCAGAGAAGGACGCTCCCTCAAACGTGCCACTTGTAAAAGTAACCTGCGCCTGATCAACCAGCTCTGGCGGATCAGGTACGAAAACAACGGTAGTGCTGAAGGTGACAGTAACGGACACACCTGGACCAATGGTTCCTAGACTAACCCCTGCTACCGGATCAGCAGAAGGCTGAACAATGCCGTCAACGGTTACACTGCCGGGAATAAATGCCGAACCGGACGGAATGGCATCTGCAAAAACAACGTTATTAATCGGAGTGGTGTCTGTATTCGTGATGACAACGGTATACGTCAGTGTATCTCCAACAACAGCATCAATGGCACTGGCTGTTTTGGTGACACTGACCATCGGAGTTGATACAGTCACCGTCACCACGTTCGAGAGGGAGGAATCTGTAAGGATTCGACCATCAGGCAACTGTGAGGTGTAATCAGCGGTACCTTGATTATTCAGATCAAAACCACGTGGCAAGCCGATCACCACAACCTGGAACGTAATCGTAGTAGAACTCCCAATCGGAATGTTCCCGACGGGTATTCCGCTGGCCGGATTATATGATGGCTGAACAACACCGTTGACGGTCACGCTTCCTGGTACAAAGTTTGAACCGTCCGGAATGGGGTCTGTGACCGTTGTGAGTGCATCAATATTTCCAATATTGGTTACGACCAAGGTGTACGTAACCGTACTGCCAACCAGGGCATTGGCAGTATCCGCACTTTTGACAATCGCAAGATCCGGTTGAAAGACCGGAATCGTTACCGCGTTGGAGGGAACCTCATTGGAAATGATAGGTCCACCAGGTACTGTAGGTGCCGTATAACCGACCTTGGCCTGATCGAATAAACGAGGCGGTGTTGGTAAGGTGGTTACCTGTACTTGGAATGTAACGACAACAGATGCACCGGCCGGGAGGGAACCTACCAAAATTCCGGTTATGGGGTCCGCTCCTGGTTGTGACACACCATCAATCGTAACGCTATTCGCCACAAAAGCACTGCCGGCAGGAATATTGTCAAATACAACTACATCGGTTGCGTTCGATATGGAGGTATTTTGTACAAGTACGGAATAGGTAATCGTGTCCCCAACAATGGCGTCCTCTTCACTTGCCGTCTTGGTTGCTGTAATGACAGGTGTATTAATATTTATCTGAAGGGCGAAGGAATTAACCAAATAACCGTCTCCAGATGTTGTCAAACGTAGAAAAGCGGACGTTTGAGTATTTACAAGTGTACTGCTGACATCCACATTGGTGATATCCCACCCTTGTCGTCCGCCAACAATATCGGTTCCGGGCGTACCATTGATCTGATTCCGGTTGCCAAAGGTGCCTGTGGTATCCAATGCTCCAGTATCTCCGTTGATCTGGGAGGCAAAGAAATTGGTTGCAAAGTTGTTGGGGCCGGACAATGCACTGAGATTCGAGACGGTTGGACCAAACAGGGCCTGATCACCCGTTTTGTTCGCATCTCCCTCTTGTGCGGCGAGCAATGCGCGTCCTGATAAGGGACCAGTAAATGGCGTCGCAAAGCCCTCGATCGGTGTTGTGACCGGACCCGATGTGGAAAGGATCACATCCGCGCCTACCCGAATGGATAGATTTCGCAGGGGTAAGCCCGGATTGCGATAAACGACTCCTAGCGTCCAGCCTGCGTTATTCGAATTGGGATCGGGAATGGACAACGTTCCCACAACCCCGCCTGTTACATATGTACCGGTTCCTCCAGACCGAATGATATCCGTCACATCAGACGACCGCACGTATGCATAGGTTGTCGGGAATCCAGATGCCGTGGACAGAATCACTTCTCTGGCTGTAGCTGGATCGGGTGAGACCGTTGTTACACCAGCAGGTGTTGTCAGGATGACGTCTTTGTTAATAAAAGCCGAATTGTTCTCCTGGTTATCAATGTACGTTCCTCCCCAGATTAACTCCGCATAGAGAACCGTACTGCCCGCAGGCAGATTGAGAACCGCAGCTGAGCTGTTGTTCTGAAATACGTTGGTGGTTCCCGGCGGATAGGAGCCGAACTGCACGTTGGTATCCGTGATGATGTAGCCTCCAATACTGTCCACCGTACCTGGAACACCCACCGTATTGGACCGGCTCAGACCCAAAGTGTTACCTGTGAATGTTACGGCACCTGTATCGTTGATCACGTACCTTTCAATAAAAGCCACTTTTTTCACACCCTTCATCATAAATTGCACTCTAATCAATATATTTGGGCGAAAAAAATTTATGTTGAAGTACAGGCTTAATGTTGAGCAGGAACACAAACAAGATCCTTACCTACGGACATAGATACCCTTAACCCGATATTGATAAAGGGCTTTAAAGGTAACATCCGTTTTTTGACAATAAAGATTGTTGATACCTCTATTGTGATAGAATGAGTTAGGTTTGGATGATGAATGGTGGGGGCTTAGAAAATGAACAAAACGGAGCGGCAGCTTGCTATAACGCTTGAATTGCAGCGAAGTAAGATGATCAGAGCTGAGGATCTGGCATCTCAATTTGAGACAAGCATACGTACGATATATCGCGATATCCAGGCATTAAGTGAGGCTGGTGTTCCGATTATGGGAGCTCCGGGTCATGGTTATTCTCTAATGGAAGGATATTTTCTGCCCCCGGTAAGTTTTACAGCAGAAGAAGCCGTATCCTTGCTCATGGGAGCTGATTTTATCGAACAGAGATTGGATACAGAATACGCGATGGAGGCTAAGTCGGCTCAACGGAAAATTGAAGCGATCTTGCCAGAATCCGTTCGTGACGAATCCACACGTGTTCGGGAAACGATGCGACTGCTTCATACGGTTGAACCATTAACCCGAGCGCGGGTGAAAACATACCTTAACCAGATACGCAATGCCATTTTGGAGCAACGTAAAATCAGCTTCATGTACCTGAAAAAAATGCCAGGAACGGATGGCAATCGGTATAATATGCGTGAGGTTTCACCCTATGGACTCTCACTTGTTCAGGAGAATTGGGTATTGATTGCACGTTGTGATATGCGACAAGACATCCGCCATTTTCGTTTGTCACGCATGACTGAACTTTCCGTGCTGGAGGATCAATTCCTATTGCCACCGGATTTTGATCTAAACAGTTATCGACCTCCTGAGGATCGTAACGAACAAGTATTAATTCGGGCTAAACCTGAAATTGCTGACAAAATTATGGAGGCACTTCATTTTTATATGGATGCATTTGAGGAGCAAGAGGAAGGTGTCATTTTTCATTTTCGTGTCCGCTACCCGGAGGAAATATTGCATTATTTACTTGGCTGGGGTGGAGATATCGAGGTCTTGGAACCGGAGTCTTTACGCTTCCGAATGCAGGAAGTAGCCAAAAACATCTTAAAACACTACTGACATACACCTGTCAGTAGTGTTTTTTTATACTTTGATATATCACAGATCAAGAGGAGTGGGTTGAAGGATGAGGAGTACAACGGAAGTATTGAAATCATTTGAAACTGCTGTAGAACGATATTTGGCAGAACTGAAAAATTTGGATATGTCTAGCTTATATAAAAAACAAAGTGAAGAGGAATGGTCCATTGGACAGATGTATGTACATTTGATTCAATCAGCGCTTTTCTTGCATCTGCGTAATATTGAGCAGTGTTTGAGCAACGAGGATTCGGCGTTAAACTCGGGGGATGAAAAAACAGATCTGGGTAGGTAAGTGTTTGAATTAGGACAATTCCCGCCCGTTCCCGTTAAGGTACCTGCTTCCCCGCAGTACACCCCGCAACCACCCGAGAGCATGGAGTTCTTGATCAATGGGCTTCACGAGGTAGTGGACCGGATGAGAAGTACGGCATCTGTTCTACACCAAGCGTCCGTAAGCAACAAAATACTTCATCCAGCTCTTGGAGCTTTAAACGCTCAAGAATGGTTTTTGTTGATAGAGATGCACTACAGACATCATTTTTTGCAATTGGATCGATTGAAAACGAATCTGGAAATGTAAACGAGAGAAGGGAATGGGATGTATCCATGAAACCAAATCAGGATAGCAGATATTGGATTGGCGTTGTATCTGCTTCTCATGTGAATGTAGCCGTAGAGGGAGGTTTTGCGCAGCTGTGCCATGGCAAGTCAGCACTGTTGCGACAGATGTCCGCGGGTGATTGGCTGATATACTATTCTCCACGCACAGACATATCAACAGGCAAGCCACTTCAGGCGTTTACCGCTATCGGTCAAATTACCGACGACAGGATATACCAATATCAGATGTCGGAATCCTTCGTACCCTTTCGCCGAGATCTCCGTTATCTTTCGTGCCGAGAAGTAAAGATCGCAACGTTGTTAGACCAACTCAGTTTTACACGCGGGAATCGCAATTGGGGGTTTCCATTTCGTAAAGGCCATTTTGAAATTGGGGCTGAAGACTTCATGATGATAGCTTCCTCCATGTTGGAAGATGAGGCACAGTCACTACTGGATATTAGCTTAAGCCAGAAATGTTAACCAAAGCAAAAGGCCCATAGATAGTCTATGGACCTTTTGGTTTTATGGATAATCATATCCTCCACCGTTGATATTACAATTGCGAATAGACATTCCATTATTTTACTATGGGTATGGTAAACTGTCGATTGAAACTTATTAGATGAGATTGAATTAAAATAAATTATAGGCCATCTAACAGGATGGTCTTTGTTGCTATTAAGGTTTAAATTCAAGTGGAAAAGTCAATTGTTTGCTAAAAGATCACGGGGCCCGTAACGATGCCGTAACTAGAATCTTCGCATTGGTTCGAGTCACCATGTCGTCTACGTGTTTGTTAGTTAAATTCGTAAAGAAGCGTTCGAGCTTTCGTGTTTAGCGGACTTTATTTGCATGTAGTTATACCAGTGTTATATTAACAATACAAGATATTAATGATGAAGGATGAGCATGGATCATGAATCCCGAGATGAAAGAGTTTATATATAAGCATTATCTGAAGAAAGGTCTGGAGCTTGAAGACAATCCAGTCACAGACGCTGGAATAATATATGCATTGGATGTCTATCAGGTATCCGCTAGAATCAGGAAAAGAGTTGCTAGAATTACGGCTATGATGATGGAGGACGATGAAGATCAGAGCCTAAATGCTTTTAGCGACATAGAAGAGAGGGCAATTCATTTATTTTACAGCACAGGTGTTCGAAAAACAGACACGGATTTGAAGCGAAGCGGATTACTGGAATCAGATATACAAGCGTTGTTGCACCGAGGTTTTATTTTACGAATTGTACGATATGAACCCGACGGAAAGACGGGAAAACAAAGTGAATACAGGATGGGCTACAGGTTATACCAACTGCTGGAACTGAAAAAGGTGCAAGAAGAAGAAAAAAGCCAGGAGTTAGTTGAGGATTGGTGCAGTGCTTTAACGACTGTACTGAATGCTGTAAAAGAGGACCCCAACATTTTCCCAGAAGACTCAGCGAGAACGAATCAAATATATGAGTACCGCCAAGCCTTCTGGCGCTTTGTGGAGAGGTTCGTTTCAGTATTGAAGCAAACATCTGGCATGAACGAAATTGCTGACTCTTTGGAGGTGGATCGTTCAGCCTGGACCCATAAGAAACTTTTACTGTATGTCGAGTTCGTTATAGCTGTTGCCGAGATTGTTTCCATCAAGACCTCTTTTGACTGGAAAGAGATTGGGGCACGACATTATCGTACGATTGGTGGCTCCAAACGTTTTGATATACACAAGCTCTCTTTTTTGGAGCAATTCGAGCAAAATCTCGGATTTCCGTTGCATGTCATCGGATTGTCCAGTCAAGGTGTGATTACACCTGTCTATTTTGCAGGTCAATTAAGCGGAACGGGTGGATTTCAGTATCCACAGGGTTTCCTGCATGCGACGACGGATCTGACGGTATTTAGCACTCATTTCTATACGACATGTCGTGTTCTGTGGATTGTGGAGAATCGTGCGGTTGTTACACGAATGGTAGCAGAGCCTGATTTTCTGATGCGTTCAGACAGTTTGGTGTTGGGAATAGATGGTCAACTACGAGGTGGACACCGCAAATTTATTGCTGACGTGCTAACACATTCTAAACACTTGGAGCAAGTGGTAGTCTGGTGTGACATCGATGATGCGGGATTCGTTATCACGAAAAATGTGGAATCCTTGTTGCAGTCTCACACGGCTTTAATCACCAAATGGATTCTTCCGATCTCGTCCGCCAATCAAAGGGAGCAATTTCAAGGTGAAGCTCACCAATGGGCATCTTTCGAGACCGAAATGGAGAAAAGGCTTGCTCTCGGGCACGCTGGAGAACAGGAAGCCGAGATGGGAGGTGCGGAGCGTTGGATGAGTTGGTTGGCAACAGTATGATCTCAATTCTGGGCGCTGATACCCCGGACCATCTGCAAAAGGAAGCGCTAAGGGATATCGTCAAGCTGGCAGGTGTGTTAACCGAGCTGCGTGAATATTTCGAGGAGCCGCTGAAAGTGCTAGAGGTTCTGAAAATGTTGAATCTGATTCAGCGTGAAGCCCTTGGACTGGACGAGCCATTGGAGGATCAGGAGGCTTTGTTCTATCGCTTTCGGAATCGTTATGGAACTGAGCCGAATATTCCGATGGAGCGTTTGCTACATGTTTTGCAAAAATATAACTGGATCATTCGCGGCAAGAAACGCTTGACGATGATGGATGCGGGAAAACGCATGATGGACATGCTCATCCGGCTTGCCAATGATTCACTCGCGTATTACATGCAGGATGAAATTGCCCGTTCCTTGTTTCAGGCGAAGCGAGATGCGGACCTAAGTGAGGCCTATGATGACAAAGGCATTTCGGGAGGTAATCGGCTTGCAAGCATGATTCGTAATGTTGAAGATGCTGTAGACAAATTGAAAGAACGCCAACTGGAATTTCTTGCTGATCGACATGCGCTGCCACAGATTCAAATCATTGTGGAGCTTATGCAGGAATTAAAGACACGGATGAATGAACGACTGGAGCGGTTTTCTACATTTGAAGAAGGATTTACCTTTGCCCCGATTTTGAAGCGCGGAACGGAAGTGATGTTCGAGGGGACTCAAGTATCGATGGGGACGTTGAACAAGTTTCTGAAATTTTCGCATCTACAGCAAACAGAAGTTGGACAAGAGATATCTCCACAAGCGATTCGTCAATTTATAATTCAATCGTTTCTCAAGCGTTCGGATTCGGAATTGCCGAGTGGTCATGAGATTTTGAGCTTTCTGGAGCAGGATCGTATTTCCGGTGAGAGACTGGATGGCATGTGGGTCCCGGTTCAGTTTGCTTCTCCCATCTCCAACCGTCAACTGGCCGATACCGTGCACTATCTGGAGAATTATGTCCCTTCTACGGAGCCCGTTCAGGAATACACTGAGCCGCAGTATATTCAGGCAGAGGAATGGACGGAAGAGGAACTGGAAGCTAGGTTGCAGGAAGTGGAGTGGCATATGACCAAGACGAACATTCGAACGGATGAAGTGGAGCGTGTATTGGAGGAGAAAGAGCGTTTGGGATTACAGGAGCTGTTGCTGGAGGCGGGATCGCATCATTGGTCAGATGCAGTCAATGCGTTGCTCGCTGTCGCGGCACTTACTGGTGCTCAGAAAGCATCGATTGACGAGAGTACAGAAGTACAGCCTGAAAGTTTAACGGAAGGAACAATTCAGGACAAAGAATGGGAGATTGTAGAGAGAGGAAGGGGTAAATATGCCGTTCAACGAACTGGAGGAAACACACAGCCAGCTTCCATTGGGAGCGATGGAACGACTGACCGCGGTACTGAGCCCGGATGAGGAATATGCGTTTGTGCAGATTATGTTTTCTTCTTCCGCATCGGTGCGAAGTGACAGTTTTGGATTGTCCAAGCGTGAGGTGATGAAGATTTTGAAGTTAAAGCAGGAGGATGAGCAAGGACTTATTTCTTTTTTGAAAAGGGTAAACCAATCCATTAGCCGCTACTTTCAGGTCGTCTATGATGAACGCAGAGACCGGATCGTGGCCCTGATTCATGTCCCGGCCAGACAGGCCAGAGATTTGCTTTCATCTGAAAGCCTTGCGCTCTTGATGTTCATTTTTTATCATCAGGAGGTTTTACAGAATGAATATACGTTATTTGCACAGCTGCTCGAGGCCTTCGGGCATGAATCGCTGGACGTGCGGCGTAAAATTCTGATGAACCTGGATGCGCTGATGAAACTTGGGGCAGTTGTGAAATTCGAGAATCCCTCCAACGAGGAAGCTTACGCGCTGACAACGATTGGAAGTCGTCTGTTCTCGGATTCGTATTTGAAACGGTTTGCCGAATTTAGTCATTCTCAGCAGCTTCATATGGACGATGTGTTGAAGTTCTTCAAACGTTACAACCTGACGGCAGGTGCAGACTCATGACACCTTGGGCTATTCGTTTTAGCGGCATTCGGGATTTTGTGGATACCCAGCTTGAACTGGGTGATCGTCAAGATCATGTTCTGATTGGAGGACCGAATGGATCGGGTAAATCGACAATCAGCTTTTGCATAGGCGCTGTGCTGGCTTCTCAAAAGGTGCTAGTCGATGGTTTGCGTTCCCGTAACTTGCCACCTGATCAGGTCTGGAGAGCAACGATTGAACTGGTGTTTGAGAATAAGGGCAATCATCAAGTGGAAGCTGCCGATTATGTTGGCTTTCGGCTTAATATGGAGCAAAAACCAGGAGATCCCGTTAAGAAAGAGTTTTGGATATACGAAGGAGACGAAGAGTGTAACTGGCATAAAGAGACTCGTTATGTCGCAGGTGATAGCACCAACCATCTACATGAATATCGACATCAATTGCAACATAAGTACAAAGTGGACCCGGATACGTTTTATCTCATCTGGTATCAGCAGGACGTGAATCAGTTCGCGGTGATGCGTCCGGAGGAACGATTCCGTATCTTCAGCGAAATGACAGGTATTGACCGGATGCAGAAGCATTGGGAGAGTGTAAAAGAAGAACAAAAAGAAGCGCAGCAAGCGTTACAGACCGCAGAAAGCAACCAGCATCAACATAAGCTGAATTTGGGCAATTGGCAGCAGGAGAAGGATCGTTTACTCAGCCGTAATGAACGGCGCTTACTTGGTCTGCAGCTTACGTTAACGGCCTCTGCTACACTCCGTGAGAAATATGAACAGGAATATCTCAGGCTGAAGGACAAACTGGAAGAGATCGAGGATCGTCACGGTGAGGAAATAGACAAATGGATGAAGCTGGAGAGTGACCATAAACGTTATGACGAGGAAATGAAGCAACGCACTCAGGAAAAAGAGGTCATGGATTGTGTACTGGATGAGTTGGAGATCCAGGTAAATCACCTTAACGAAGAGCATGATGCACGGGTGCTGGAGCACCGAAAGTTAGCGGATCAGCTACAGGAGCTGCAAGAGCGCATTCAGAATGTACCCTATGCAGAAGCAGAGGTAAGAGAACGATTGCAGACCCATCAAGCTGAACTTGATCGGCTGGAGCAAGAGCTCATAGAAAAGAAACAGGCGCATATTCATGCGGATGAAAAGTGGGATGCGCTAACGAAGGTTTCGGCCAAGCTTGATTATGAACTCAGGCAGCATGAGATCAAACTAACAGAAGCAGAAGCGATGGTTGCGCAGTATGGCTCAAGCAGCAGCCTAGAGCTGGAAGCGCAGCAACTAGAGAAGAAACGCATTGAATTACAGGATCAACGGCGCAAGCTTGAAGATATGCTGCAATTGCTCCGTAAGGAGAGACAAGCATTAACTCGGGATGAGGTCAGAAGCATTAGACAAGATACATCGATTCGGAGTTTGGAAGAACGGGGACTCACGGTGTATACGTTGAGGGATTTGCTTGAGATGGATGAACATTCTCCAATGGAACTGGAAAAAAGGCTGGAGCCCGTCAAATATACGTTGTTTGTGAATGGGAAAGGCTTTCGGGCGCCAACCGATCTGTATCACGTCGAATTGCCAGAGGTTGTACCCGAAAGAGCGCTCGATGTGTTGGAGGAGCAGGGACTAAGAGTTAAGCAGGGATTGGATGATATCCGGTATGCGGCGGCGCAGAAAGCGCTCTGGTGGATTCATACACTGCATACGCCAGTTAAGGACCAGAAGCCAGGTATGCAGAACGGACAGTTGCTGGATTCGTGGGGCCGCCGTGGAGCGCAGGAAAAAGAGCAGTGGCTGCTGAATCCACGCGGCGTTGCACTCCGAATCAGACAAACGGACGAAGAATTGCTCAAGCTGGAGCAACGTCTGGAGGATATCCATAAGCAATATGATACATGCGAAGAACGTTTGACGTCGATTCGATCCATACTGCATCAGATTCGGACGGCCGAGGGTGTGATCGCGGATGTGGCTCGCAGAGATTGGGCCAAGCAGGAGTTGGAGCGTACAAATCAGGAACTTCAAGGATGGAAAGCGAAACGAGATCAGCTCCAACTGGAGCAAGAGGCATTAAGTCAGCCTATTGTGATGCTGCGTTTAAAGCTCCAGACGTTGCAAGAATACATGAGCATTTATCATGAGGCTAGTGATCAGAATGTGGAACTGGAGCGTCTCCGGCAATTGGGGCATGAACTGGAACGTAGCAAGTCACACGTTAAACAGCTAGAGCGCGAATTGGAGGACAAGCTGGCGGAGAGCGATCAGTTGGAGCGTACGCTGGAATCAACGGCCCGAAGACTAAGGGAAAAAGCGCAATTTATCACATCAACCAATCGGGTTCTGGACGATCTGAAGCTGGAAAAGCAACAGGTTAGCGAGCGTTGCGGTGTAACGGAGCAAGCTTATGCAGCCGAACAACAATTTTATCTCAATTGGGCAGAGCAGCTTCCCGCCGTATTTGCAGCTATTACAGAAGAGCAGCCGGACTTTCCCGTCAAGATGCAATGGAACGAAGCGGAAGCTCGACATGAGAAGGAAATGGCTTTAACGCAATTGCAGCTCGCTTGCAGAGAGGCGGTAGATGAGAATGCACTTGAAAATTATGAGAAAGTGAAACAGGAATATGACCGGGGAGCCCAGGGGGTGCTGGAGGCGCGTTCACTTTTGCAGCAGCTCGAAGAGAGTCTGGAGGATCTGGAGGAAAAGCTGATGAATACCATTCATTATGAAGTCAGACGAATTCATCAGCGCTTTGTGCATTATATGGACAAGTTCTCCTTCGATGGTGAAGTCAGCTGGGACATGCAGGAGCAGAAACAGGGGAACGTTAAGTATTTCCTTCATATTAAAGCACGCAAGCAAGGGCATCGGGGTACACTGGAAGAGATCAGCATGAAAGGTCGAAGCGGCAAAGTTGGCAAGGGTGTATCCGGTGGCGAGGAATCGCTAGGTTCGTTGCTGTTTGCACTGGCACTCATGAAAACCATTGACGCGAATCCAGGCTACATTATGCTGGATGAATTCGACAGTGCCTTGGACGAGAGCAGGAAAGCCAAAGTATTTGAACTGTACCGTGACGAATTGGCACGCAAAATGATTATTCTATCCCCCAAATCCCACGAGTCCGATTACTTGAACTATTTCAGCGAGGCCTTCGCTGTGTACCACGATGCCAGAATAACACGCAGTGCATTGATACGGATCAAGAAAAAAAGTTGATGATACAAGAACATAGTCATTAATCTTTCTTGAACTTGATTAATGGAACAATAGAAAATATGAACCGAACATGACCACCCATCTGGCGGGTGGTCATGTTTTTTTGTTGACTGATGGGATGTTGCCAATAATGAGCGTGCCAATCCCAGTCTTGACTCACCATACAGAGTTAAGTACCTCATCTACTTCCTTGATCTGTGTGCCGATATCCAATGTACCTCAGGGCTTCAATGATTGATTGGTTTGAATGCGATTTCATTGTCCCATTTACAAGAGTCGTTGACAAATGAAAGGGTTGTAATTATACTTCAGTTAAACGTTTACGTAAGACGTATATTTAAGAAATGGGGTGAGACTATTACTCCAACGATTAAGGATGTAGCCAAAGCGGCAAACGTATCCGTAGCCACAGTTTCGAGAGTGCTCCATAATTTAAATGGCTATTCTCATAAAACAAAGGTTAAAGTCCTTGAAGCTGTTGAAGAACTTGGATACCACCCTAACGCTATTGCTCGGGGACTCATCAATAAAAGGACACAAACCATTGGCGTTTTGTTTCCCAATGTGTCCAGTGGGTTCACGTCCGAGATTCTTTATGGTATTGAGGAAGCTGCCAATGAGAAGGATTACAGTGTAATTGTATGTAATACAGCAGCAGATGGAAAAAGGACCATGAAATATTTACAGGTTCTTCGAGAAAAACAGGTGGATGGTGTTGTATTCACAAGTGAGCTATTGAAAGATGAATACTATCATCAGTTGAAAAATATGAAGATGCCTGTTGTATTGGTTAACACACATTCTGCCAAATACTCAATCCCGTATGTGAAGGTCGATGATCGGCAAGCTTCTTATCAAGCAACTGCCTACTTAATTGAAAAAGGACACACTGACATTGCGATGATCGGTGGAACTCCTTGGGACACTGTAGCAGGTATTCCTCGCGTTGAGGGTTACCGACAAGCTCTTGCAGATCACGGGATTCCTTTTGAAGAAACTAAAATAGCTTACGGAAATTTCCATATGGAAAGTGGAAGATCAGCTATGGCGAAGCTATTGGAGGAAGCACCACCTTTCACAGCCCTTTTCGCAGCTAGTGATGAAATGGCGATTGGAGCTATGGGAATGGCTTTTGAAAAAGGGATAAAGGTTCCAGAAGAGCTTTCGATCATCGGTTACGACGACTTAAATTTAGCAAAAATCATTTACCCGCCTTTGACAACGATTCATCAACCATTGGCTGAAATGGGACGTATTGCTGTTGAAAAATTAATAACATTAATTGAAGAGCAGGGAGAGGTTCCTAGCAGTATCGTCAGCCATTCCATTGTGGAAAGACAAACCGTAAAATCTAAGACATAACTTTAACTCTGTAATAAGGCAAATGGTTACGCTCCGGTATGTAGATAATCGCTCTATAATATCGGAGGTAATTCTGCATTGGAGGTGAGAATCTTTTTTTTGCAATACAGAGTAAACGTTTACGTAAAATTCAAGTGATCTACATTATTTTAAGTTTAAAAAGGATTCATTCGGTAGTGTAATGATGTTGAATCATGGTGTTTTAAGCACCTTTAGAGAGATTAAGTCAACTTAAACGTTTAAGTAATTATCACAAAACGATGGACAGTAAGGAGTGGACGTTTTGAAACAAAAATGGTGGCAGACTGCGGTCATATATCAGATTTATCCTCGAAGTTTTCAGGATAGCAATGGCGATGGCATTGGAGATTTGAGAGGCATGATCAACCGATTGGATTATTTGCAGGAATTGGGGATTATGGCTATATGGCTAAGTCCTGTTTATCAGTCTCCTAATGATGATAACGGATATGATATCAGCGACTACCAAGCTATTATGCCAGAGTTTGGCACAATGGAAGATATGGATGAGTTAATTGAGCAAGCAGGTCAGCGCGATATCAAAATTATTATGGATTTAGTTGTCAATCATACCTCAGATGAACATAAGTGGTTTATTGAATCTCGGAAGAGCAAGGATAATCCATACCGTGATTATTACATTTGGAGAGATCCGGTAAACAACGACGTCCCCAACTCCCTTCGTTCAACTTTTAGTGGAAGTGCATGGGAGTACGATGCGGAGAGCAATCAATATTATCTTCATCTCTTCAGTAAAAAACAGCCGGATCTTAACTGGGAGAACGAGAAAGTCAGACAAGAAGTATGGGACATGATGAACTTCTGGCTGGAAAAAGGGGTCGGCGGTTTCCGAATGGATGTTATCGATTTGGTGGGGAAAATCCCCGATCTGGGAGTAACCGGCAATGGGCCTAAGCTGCACGATTATTTGCAGGAAATGAACCGAGAAACCTTTGGGAAATACGATGTCTTAACCGTTGGAGAAACCTGGGGGGCTACACCTGAAATCGCCAAGCTGTACTCGGACCCCAAGCGCAACGAGTTGTCCATGGTCTTCCAATTTGAACATATTGGTTTGGACCAACAAGAAGGGAAGGAAAAGTGGGATCTTAAGCCACTGGATGTGAACGAATTAAAACAGGTTCTTAGTAAGTGGCAGGTCTCCTTAGGGAACGAAGGTTGGAATAGCCTGTTTTGGAACAATCATGACTGTCCACGGATTGTGTCGCGCTGGGGGAACGATTCCGCATATCGGATCGAAAGTGCAAAAATGTTTGCCATCCTGCTTCATCTCATGAAAGGGACGCCTTACATTTATCAGGGGGAAGAGATCGGAATGACCAACTACCCTGTAACGGATATTAACGAGGTTCAGGATATTGAGAGCATTAACATGTATCATGAACGATTCGAAAGCGGATACAAACATGAAGAAATTATTGAATCTATCAATGCTAAGGGGCGGGATAACTCCAGAACTCCGATGCAATGGGATGATTCTGAACAGGCCGGTTTCACATCAGGAATACCGTGGTTGCACGTCAACCCTAATCATCGGGAAGTAAATGTGACAGCCAGTCTGGCAGACCCGAATTCGATCTTTTATTGTTATAAACACCTAATTCAGTTAAGGAAAGCAAATCCTATTCTCGTGTGGGGAGACTATGAATTGGTAGATACACCAGCGCAAGTATTCATGTATCTAAGGCATGATCAAGACCAAACATGGGCCGTAGTTGCGAATTTCGGTCCAGAAAAGGCGACTTTAAATATGCCGAATTTTGGTCAGAGCCAGAACATAATCATCAGCAACTATGATCGGGAATCCGTTGATTTTGCCAATCTGTTATTACATCCTTACGAAGCTTTTGCTGTTGAAGTGTAAATTAATGATCAGAACCTTGTTGTAATACATCTTAGTGTTGGGGGTAGCATGGAATGAGAAAAATATTGATATCAGCGACTGCACTGTTCATGTCTGTAAGCGTTCTTATGGCGGGGTGTTCAACAAGTTCCAGTCCTGAAGGCTCAAATTCAACAGCGACAGCCGAAGAACTAACGCCATATGGGAAATATGCTGAAACCGTTACCTATACCGTCGGAAAATCGACACCAGGCATTCCTAAGCTGCCTGCAGGCCAAAGCTACGAAGACAATGCCTTTACACAGTATTTGAAAGAAACGCTGAATATTCAAAATGAAAATAAATTCGAGGCTCAATCTGGAGATAACTATGATCAGAAAGTAGCAATGGCTGTAGCATCAGGCGATTTACCCGACATCATGGCAGTAGACGAGCAAACATTACGCCAATTGGTTGATAATGATATGATCGCTGACCTAACAGAAGTATATGAGTCGAGCACTTCGGATATCGTGAAAGAAAAATATGCTTCCTATGGGGGAAGAGCACTGGAAGCAGCCACGTTTGATGGGAAGCTGATGGCTATGCCATCAACCTCTAATGCCAATATTCCGACGATGTTATGGGTAAGAAAAGATTGGCTTGATAAGCTGGGTTTGTCCGAACCTAAGACGGTTGGAGATATGGAGAAGATCCTCACCGAGTTTGTACAAAAAGATCCTGGCGGCAACGGAAAAGGGAAAACCGTAGGATTAGTGCTTGCAAAATCTATCGGTGGTTTATACGGCTCACTATTTCAGGCCGATAATATTTTTGCAACCTATCAATCCTACCCTCGCCAATGGCTGGATAAAGATGGGGAAGTTGTATACGGGTCTACTACGGAGGAAACCAAACAGAGCTTAGGATTGCTTGCCGACTGGTATAAAAAAGGCTTGATTGATCGGCAAATGGCTGTGCGCGATAGCATTGAATCCGTAATTATCAGCGGTGAAGCAGGCGCTTTCTTCGGTCCTTGGTGGTCGGCAGATTATCCGCTAAATGATGCCAAACGCCAAAATAATGATGCGGATTGGAGACCCTATATTATTTCTAAAGATGGCAGCGGAGAAGTAACGGCATACACCCAAAATCCAGCCGCTGAATTTTATGTGGTCAGAAAAGGGTTCGAGCATCCGGAGCTGCTTCCGAAACTCACCAGCGCACTGAATGACAAGCTGGTAAATGAAGATCTGAACTATGAACCGGTTGTCGAATTTATTAAAGGTGGATTCGATGGCGGCAAACCGCTGGGAATTATGGTGAACTATAACGATGCAACCGCACAAATGTACAAGGATTTGAAGGCGACCGTTGATGGGGAGAAAGAATATGAAACGTTAACGCTGGATGACCGAACATCGTACGATAAAATCGTAGGTTACATGAAAGACCCGGAGAAGGCCGATGCCAATCAATGGAGTGGATACATGTCCAGAATGGTAGGAGCTAAATTAATGGCGGAAACAAAGGTGAATGATGTACACCCTGTATTCTTTGGTCAAACCAAGAGCATGAAGCTGAAATGGACGAACCTGGTCAAATTGGAGGATGAAGCCTTTCTTAAGATTGTGATGGGAGAGGAGCCATTGAGTTATTTTGATACATTCGTCGATACTTGGAACAGAACCGGAGGAAGTGACATAACCAAAGAAGTTACACAGGCCATCATGAATAAATAAATAGGGTTGAAGTGGGGACAAGTCAAGCTTTGTGCCCACTTCTAACATTTTTGAAAGAAGGTTATGGGAAAGTATGAGAAAAGGGAAAAAAGTGGTGGGACAGCTTGGGTATCATTTGATGATGGCGCCAGGTTTTATCTTTTTGATCATCTTTAGCTTTGTCCCAATGTTTGGCATCCTGATGGCGTTTCAAGATTATACTCCGGCGAAAGGGCTTTTCAGATCAGCTTGGGTGGGCTTGGAAAATTTCAAATATATGTTCGAGATTCCCGATAGCATGAAGATTCTAAGAAACACAGTGGTAATCGCTCTTGGGAAAATCATCTTTGGAACCATTGTACCTATCGTGTTTGCCTTATTATTAAATGAGATCCGACTAAAATGGGCGAAAAAAACGATGCAAACCATCGTGTATCTACCTAACTTTCTATCCTGGGCGGTTGTGGCTGCTGTTGTCATTAACGTATTCGACTACAATGGACCCGTCAATCAAATCGTACAATTATTCGGATTAGACCCTGTTCTTTTCTTGGCAAGCAATGATTGGTTTAGAGAAATTATCATTGGTACGGATGTGTGGAAAGGATTTGGATATGGGGCTATTGTGTATCTCGCCGCTCTAACGGGCATTGATCCGGGGCTTTATGAAGCTTCGTCGATTGATGGGGCCAGCAGATTCAAACAACTGCTCCACATTACACTTCCAGGAATCTTGCCTACGATCATGCTTATTTCAGCTTTAAACTTAGGAAATATCCTTAACGCCGGTTTTGATCAAATTTTTGCCCTATATAATCCGATTGTCTATGAAACCGGGGATGTTATTGATACCTATGTCTATCGTGTTGGTCTGCTTGGACAACAATATAGCTTTGCAACTGCAGTTGGTTTGCTTAAATCAGTGGTGTCTTTTACCTTGCTTATAGCCGCAAATCAATTATCCATTAAACTTGTGAAAATGCGGATTTTTTAAGGAAGGGAGAGCCCAATGAGATCAAAAACATTCGGAAGCCGCTTTGCGGATGTGTGTATATGGATTGTTTTATTATTATTGACCGCACTATGCTTTTTACCTCTGCTTAATATGGTGTCGATCTCCTTTAGTGATAAATCAGCTGCCCAAGCCAATCTGGTTGGTCTATGGCCTGTTAATTTTAATCTGAATGCCTATAAGCTTTTACTCGATGATACACAGTTTTGGCGTTCGTTTGTTATTTCCGTGGAGAGGGTAGTCCTGGGTACTGCTTTGAATTTATTGTTGTCTGTTCTGATGGCCTATCCATTGTCCAAAAATAAGCATAGTTTTCATGCACGTAATATGTATATGAATAGTATGATATTTGCCATGCTTTTTTCTGGTGGAATGATTCCAATCTTCATGGTTATTAAAAGTTTAGGACTAATCGATTCGATATGGGCGCTTATATTGCCGGGGGCGGTACCGATCTTTAACGTCATCTTATTGATGAATTTTTTCAAAAGCATTCCGGACGCGCTTGAAGAAGCTGCCGTTATGGACGGTGCATCCAAACTCAGAATTTTGTTTGGTATATTCCTTCCCATTTCATTGCCTGCATTGGCCACGATCGGTTTATTCTCAATGGTTGGTCATTGGAATGATTACTTTAGCGGTTTGCTGTATATGAATAGCTCGTCTAACTATCCACTTCAAACCTATATTCAGCAATTGACTGTTGATGTGACGAAGGTTACGGACCCTTCACAATTAAAATCGCTAGCGTCCGTTTCGAATAAAACGCTGAATGCAGCTAAAATTGTAGTTTCCATTATCCCTGTGTTGTTAATCTATCCATTCTTGCAGAGATACTTTGTTTCTGGATTGGTTATCGGATCAGTGAAAGAATAAGGAACGAAATCCGAAGAGGGCAGGTTTAATCGGCCTCCTTCTTCTAATTATGAAATTATGAATGCGCTTCCATTTGTTGACATACGAATTCAGGAAGGATGATTTTCTTGAGAAAAAATCGAATTAAAGTCCCTCGAATGATTTTATTAATAGGAGTTATACTTTTTAGCCAGATTGCTTTACATCCGAATGTAAGTGAAGCAGCAAGTACGGGGAAGCTGTTGTATGATGTAACGACAGATAAGGCAATGTATGATCCTGGATCGAAGGTCGAGCTCCGCATTGATCTGAAAAACAAATTAGGACGGAATATTGTTGGAGGTTCGGTAGAGATTACAGCAAAGTATTTACAGGAGCAGGTCGGTGAAACCATAACGAAGGCATTAGATTTGAATAACAATACAGATCTGATGATGATGGCCAACTGGACTGCCCCGGAGTCCGATTTTAAAGGATATCTGATTGAAGTGCACGTAAAAGACGCTGCCGGAGCGATTGTTGACTCGGACACGGTCGGCGTTGACGTATCTTCTACGTGGACTAAATTCCCTCGTTACGGGTATGTTTGGGACTTCAATCCAAATACCAATACCACGGAAAGAATCGACAAGCTTAAAAACTATCATATTAATGTTTTGCAATATTATGATTGGAAGTACCGACATCACAAGCCTGTTTCACCGAACATGGTTCAGTGGGACGACTGGTCAGGTCGGGTGATTTACGGAGATACAGTTAGAAGTTACATCTCGCAGGCAAAAGCAATGGGGATGTCGAATATGGCTTACAATATGATCTATGCTGCGACATCTGGTTATGACCTAGATGGAGTTGAGCGGGATTGGGCCCTCTATTATGCAGATGATAACCCGAATGGGAAGGGGAATTTCAGTTTTAAAATGTCGGATTCCACATCCACGGGTATAACAGATCTCTATTTTTTTAATCCGAGAAATCCAGGGTGGCAGAACTATATTTTTGGCGAAATGAATAAGGTGTTTCAGACCTTTGATTTTGACGGATGGCATGGTGATACTGTGGGTGAATGGGGAAAAATGAAAACCGCTGACAACCAGACCCTATATGTAAAAGACACGTACACGGAATTTTTAAACAATGCCAAACAAGCGATAGGTGACAAGAAACTTGTCTTTAACCCGGTCGGCGCACAAGGAATTGAAAACGTTAACAAATCCAGTGTGGATGCACTTTATGCTGAGATTTGGCCATGGGACCGAGATAGCGACGGCATGCTGTATGACACCTATTACTCTCTAAAAAAAGAAATTGAACAGTCTCGTAGAGAGAGCGGAGGGAAATCACTTGTCGTTCCCGCTTATATGAGCTACGACTACGGTGAGCAGAACCCAGGCAGTCCGTTTAATACAGCGGCCGTCATGTTGACAGGTGCCAGTGTGTATGCTGCTGGCGGTGCACGGATGGAGCTTGGTGATAACGGCAATATGCTAAGCAACGAGTATTTTCCCGATCAGAACTTGTACATGACAGAAGAATTGCAGCATCGCATAAGCAAGTTGTATGACTTCATTGTAGCTTACGAAAACCTGCTTCGCGATGGTCAAACAGAGACAACGAATCGCATTGAGTTTCCGGCATATGCCAGCAGTGCCTATGGAGATGCCAACAAAATTTGGGCTTATGGCAAGAAAGATAGCCAATATGAGATCGTTCAAATGATCAATTTGCTCGGAGTAAGCAAGAAGGATTGGAGAGCCAATGACGGACAAAAGGAAACACCGCAGCAAATCTCCAACTTCGAAATGAAGTATTACTACTCGAATGAAGTAAACAGCGTATGGCTGGCTTCGCCGGATGCCAATGATGGACGATCGAAACCGTTGGCCTTTACGAAGGGGAAAGATAGAAATGGAAAATATTTAAAAATTACTGTCCCTTCCTTGGAGTATTGGAATATGATTTATATGAGTGTTGAAGATTCGGGCTGTGAGACAGATGCGTCAATGAAGGAGTACGTGGTTAACGGTAATTTTGAGAATGGACAACAGGGATGGACATATACTGGAACAGCTGATCATGGCGTAGATTCTAATGATGCTTATGAAGGAAGTAAGTATTGGATTTATGGTTCTGAGCCGTATACTGCCAGCGTATTCCAAACGGTCTCTGGTCTGAACCCGGGCACCTACACCGTTAGCGCCAAGGTAAAGCAGAATACCGGCAACCCCTCAAGCAGTCGCATGCAATTAACGGGTTATGGGGGAAAGCCAGTTTATGTATCTATCCCTCATGGAGAGGAATATACAACCATTTCTAAAACCGTAAAAGTGACGAATGGCAGCCTGAAGATTACATTCTCCCAAACAGCGTCAGGGGATACAAATTTGCAAATTGACAGCGTGGTAGTAGAATTGAAAGACAAATAGTATTCTTTGAACGAAGAGATTGCAGACGAACACATACTTAAAGTTGGGAGGAGAACATTACGTTCATCTGCCCAACTTTTTATTATATAAATGATGAGATGGAGTGTTATTCGTTGAGACTCTTCATACCGTACAGTCTGTATACATACAAAGCTTCGAAAATTTGCTTCCGGCTGTCCTCGCTCATATCCCGCTTCAATAAATCCAGGTTCATGTCGATCACATTATGCGCGAGAATGTTCAGTAAGATCAAGTTCTCCTCGGTGCCAATCTCATATCGTTTATATTGATTCTTGAGATAGGCCTTCTTGGTTTCGATCATCAGCTCGACAAGCTCATTCTTGGCGTTGGTGTAGATGGTGCCTTTATTCTTTTCGAAGATGATAACAATCTGATTCCGGTATTTTCGTAGTACATCCACCTGTTCCTGCAACAGCGCCGACTTTCGCTCGCTATCCGTTTCCTCGAACAAGGTCTGGTTATCAAAGTGAATCGTCTCCACCAGCACATTTTTTAGATAATCTACGAGATCCGGCGGCACGACGGCGTAGAATAGTTCTTTCTTGTTCTTAAAATAAGTATAGATATTGCCCACGGAAATATTGATCTCATCCGCGATATCGCTCATCTTGGCATCTACATAGCCCTTTTCAAAAAAGACTTTGAGCGCCGCATATTCAATCTCTTTCCTGACTTCGTCTTTCTTAGCTTGCACCATCGGGAACGACTCCTTAATAGTGAATATGTGGTTCGTTATTAGGATGGACTTGTTTTGGGGATTTGTCAAATGACGGGCTAACGTAAGAATGCTACATACAAAATGAGAACTTTAGCTAACCTTGAGAAGTCTCTAAATGTATAGTCCAACTTGCATAGCGTGTCGTTATCTAGATCTACTTGTTCAGATTCTCATTTAAGATCCGTACACATGTTCCTCTATTAGTTTACATGCTATAATAGTACTGAGTGCATATAATAGGGGGAGATAGATATTTCTTGGTTATTTGAGCGACAGCTATCTAAGAAAAAGCGGGAACCCAAACTAATAGAGAGACTTTTTGAAATATACGGAAATGTTGAAGAGTACGATATGGCTCCAAGAGAAGGCCAATAAAATATGTCATTGGATATAACAGAGGCATTTGCCAATGATGATAACTTGATCATTGAGGCTGGCGTTGGGATTGGAAAATCATTTGCATATCTAATTCCAGCACTATTAATAAATGAAATGTTTAAAAAACCAATAGTTATAGCGACATCATCAATACAACTATCAGAACAGATTTATGATGATGTACATAAAATCTCTCAACGTTTAGGTTTTGATGATGTTAGAGCAGTAATTGGGAAAGGAATGGGGAATTACTCATGTCAAGAACGTGTAGAGAAATTAATTGAATCTGGATCGCTAATACGTGAGGATCAGAACTTTGTAGAAATGGCTACCAAGATTTCTTCTGGTGAGGTTAAACAGAGAAGCGATATCCTTTATAGTGTAAAGGAAAAAGATTGGAGTAAAGTGTCAGTAAATAATTGCACCTATGAGAAATGTACTTATAGAAATACATGTGACTTTTATAAAATGAGGCATCTAATTAAGTCTAATTCTTGGGTAGTTGATTTCATAGTAGTTAATCAAGACTTGTTAATTAGGGATTTGATTCGCAAATATGAAACCGGACGAGGATTCATAACTGATAATATCGAACTTACTGTAATTGATGAAGCACATAATTTTGAAGAGAAAGTTAGAAGTGCATTAACACTAACATTTGATCTGAAATATATAAAACGTTCATTAAGAAATACATCTAAACTTCTCTCTTCAAGAGGAGTTTACACTCATTTACGAAGTATTGACGCTCTTATATTTAATGTTGAAAATATTTTTGAAATGATTGAAGCTCAAATTAAAAATTATGGTTTATCAGAGTCTGAAAGGTATGTAATAACCCCCCTTGATTCAACTGATTTTAAAGCACTAGCCGAATACACCAAAGAATTAATCACCTCTACTTCTTTAATTGAAACTGGTAAAAAAGAAAGACAGATTGACGATTCATTGCATGAACTTAGAAATTTTCAAACACTATTTTATATTCTAGGGGGGAGTGATTTCGATCATCTAATTTGGTCTCAAAACTCTAATAAAAATACTGTTGAGATTAGTTATTGTCCTAAAAATATAAAAGAAGTTTTGACTGATAGATTGTTTTCAGGCAGAAATTCAGTTATCTTAACTTCTGCTACGATTTGTCAGTCTGGTTCATCACTTGAAGAACGATATGATTATATTACAAAGGCGTTAGGGTTTAAGGGAGTGTTGGGTGAACAACAATTTTCACCTTATAACTATACTGATAATGCTTTAATGTATGTCGCCAAAGATATGCCTTTGTACAGGACAAAAACCGAGGAAAACAAAGAAGCCTTTCTAAAAGCGGCTACTGATAAAATAGTGCAACTTTGTAATTTTACTAAAGGTAGAACACTAGTATTATTCTCTGCAAAAGAAGACCTAAGACTTGTAATTGAGAACTTATCGAAAATTAAAGTTAACTGGGGGATAATTGTGCAAAAAGAGGGATCATCTCAAGATTCCGCCCTCAATGAATTTAAAGAAAACAAGGGTGTGATTTTTGGAACAGGGATTTTTTGGGAAGGGATAAATATTTCTGGGCAAGACCTGTCTCAAGTAATTATAGTAAGGCTGCCTTTTCCTGTCCCGAGTGACCCGATTACTGAACACAAAATAAAGAATTCTAAAGATGCAATGAATGAAATATTTCTACCAGAAATGCTCATAAAATTGCGTCAAGGCACAGGGAGACTCATTAGATCTGAAACTGACGCTGGTATCATAAGTATTTTGGATTCGCGTTTAAGCGAGAGCAGTAAAAGGCCTTACAGAGATGCAGTGTTAAGTGCTTTACCATTTAAAACATATACTGAAGACATTGAAACGGTAGAGAAGTTTGCACAAGATAAGATAATTCCTAGGATAGAGGAGAATAATTAGAAGAATGACCAAATTATTATTTAGGATGGTCGTTCTTGTTTATAAAATCTGAGATCATAATCGATTGCAGCCGATGGATTCAACTCAGATTTCTCTAAAAGTAAAACTTCTTGTTCAACTTCCACTAATACAATCTATAATAAAAATGGATAAAGGTACTATATGAAAATTGAAGAATTAGTTCAAGAAGAGAGAGTTAAATAATGCTAAAGGGGCATGGCTCTAATAGAGCTATGCTGTTTCTTCTGAAATTAGGGAGATCAAAGTGAAGAAGTAATTATGATTCCTTGTTATTAATCAATAAATATTTATGAAGCTAAATAAGAAAAGGGTGATAACCTGTGAGAGAACATTTTAGTCAGAAGGAGCTATTCGACCATATTGGAAAGCTTCAGGATCGAGAAAGACAAAAGATAACGTCTATGGGATTAAGCAATTGGGTTCTGTTTGCAACTATAGGTGCATTAGGTTATTTTATTTTCCCGGGTATTAGTTTAATACGTGATAATTTACCTTACACATTGCTTTGTTATGTACTTTTTATGAATTTAGTGGTAGCAGTTTTTGACGTTTTTAATTCTCGTTTTAGGCAACAAAAAATTGTGGATTTCAGGGATAAAACCACAATATTAGCCTTACATAATAGTAAATTAATTTTAAGAGATTTTGAGTTTCTTCAAGGTGCCATCAGTCTCATCCTTAATATCGTGGTTTTATGCTATTATCCTCAGTGTTGGTTAGTTTTAGTCATATTTATACACAGATACTTTAGCACAGTGTATTCAGTTATATACTTATCAATTAAACCTTTACCTGAACATTTTAAAAGAAAGCCTACAAGACAATATTCCGGGTATAGCATGTTCTTAATAATGATTTCTGTTTTACCGTTCCTTTTTGTTTTTGGACAGGATCAGTATTTTACTGATGAAAACTTAAAGCTTAGTTTGTATGGATTAATATTAGTTTTGATTACTATGATGTTTCAGATGTTGTTTATTATTTTTTCAAAACGGATGAAGATAGGATGGCTAGAATCTCTTGAGAAAGAAATAATATTGAATAATTTACCAGCAAACTCTATACATTCTAAGCTTAAGGATTACTATAAATTCAGTCAAATAGATGATTATTTTTAATAATATACGTTAAGGATGTGAAGTTGAATAATGGTACGTTTTTACGTACCACATGTCTTTTAGTGTTTTGTTATCCTCTTCTTAACAAAGGAGTGGTGACATGACAAGTACCAACAGCGAAGACCTAGCTTCGCAATACAAACAACTCATCGAACAAGAAGACGATTACGTCGACCAACTGGTCACATGCAACAAACTCATCCTGGACGCCATGGACATCATCGCCAAGCGAGCAGGGGTGCTGCATATGGACACGGTGAAACAGGCAGCATATCACCTTCATTCCATGGAACAGGATCTAAATCGAAAGCTATTTAAAGTCCGACTGGAGAAGAGCATCTTGGTAAATCAAATGAGCCAGTCTACATAAAGTCACCTTAACTAAAGGACTGCGCAGGATCATATATGGTGATCTTGAACTGTCCTTTTGCTTCTACATCCATACGGTTTTCGTTCCCAATTAAGCATTGACTTTCCTCCAAAATCCCCCTACACTTCAATTATTAAAACACTTTTAAAAACATTCGTTGAATGGTTCGAAAAGAACGGAAGGAGGCATACAACTAACTATGCTACCCACATCACACAACACCCAACAGGTGAAGCGCATTAACGTTGAACTGGTGAAGAACACGCTCCGATCCATGGGCGTAGGCACGAAAGCATCCATTGCAAACCTGACTAAACTCAGTGTTGCCACATGCGGCACGATCCTGAACGAGTTGCTTCAGACAGGTGAGATTATCGATCTGGGTCCAGACGAATCGAGCGGGGGAAGACCTGCCAGTCGGTATCAATTCAACGCGGCCTACGCCAGTGTACTGTGCCTGATTATTCGAACGGAGGGCGGCATTCACTCGATCACACATACATATTCCAATCTGAACGGCGAGATGGCGGATGAACAGACACTCTTTTTGGATGAGATTAATGTCACGGTGGTAGAGGATCTGATTGCAAACCTGATTGAACAACACCACAATGTGCAGGCGATTGGTATCGGGATACCTGGGGTGGCACACAACGGCGTTATTGGGATTTGCGACGTACCGGATCTGGCGGGTCAACCATTAGGGCCAAGGCTTAAGGAGCAATATGAAGACGTGGAAGTGGTCATTGGCAACGACATGAACCTGACGGTCTACGGACTGTATAACCAGCAACAATTTGAGGAAGAGAAGAACTTCGCGGTGGTGACGTTTCCGGAGAATCATTTTCCGGGTGCAGGCTTTATTATTGACGGTCGTCCGCTGACGGGGAACACGCAATTTGGGGGCGAGGTGTCGTTTTTACCTTTTGGCGTGTCACGGGAAGAGCAGTTGCGAATGTTGAAAACGATGGAAGGGTTGCAGGAACTCGTCACAAAGACGCTGATCTCCATCATTGCAATTATTAACCCGGCAGCGATTGTCGTTACGGGCGATACAATGGACCCGGCTATGCGAGATGACCTGTTACAAGGCTGTCTGGATCACCTGATCCCACTGGAGCATATGCCGGAGTTAATCATCCAAAGAGACACTCGGCGCGAATATGTAACTGGGTTGGTCGCGGTGACGCTGGAGAGCCTGACCTACCGCATCCAGGTAATTGAGAAGCAATGGTAAGCAACTACTTTATGAAGTTAAACAAAATATTTTACACGTTAACGGAGAGTGCGGAACCAATCTGAAGAGCGCCTTTATCACCGGATTTTCCCTTTAGGAAAGGGGATCAGAAAAATCTGGGGATAACAGCGATCGGAAGATGGTACTGCAATCGTAGTTATAGAGTGTAACAATCCTTTCTGAACACAATGGAGGAACTTATTTTGAATCAGCAAGCAGGTACGCAAGGGAACAAACGAAAGTTCAACAAGCTGTACGCCATGCAACTGGCAACAATCTTTCTTGGATTTATCGTATTCGGGATATCGGAAAATATTAAGGGGCCGGCCATTCCGCGCATTCAATTCGACTTCAATCTGGATGAGAAACAGCTCGGGACGTTATTGTCCCTGAACGCACTGGGTTATCTGATCGCCTGCTCCTTCACGGCTATTCTGGTTCGCAAATGGGGCATTAAGGCGGTTAGCATCATATCGTTTGCATCGATGATCCTATCGGGTGTGTTCATTTATGTGTCTCATACCTATCCACTCTTTGCTTCATCGTACTTCTTCATGTACATCGGTAACGGCATGCTGGAGATTGCTTTGGCGATTCTGGGTGCGCGGATCTTTGTGAAAAACACAGGAACGATGATGAACCTGTCCCATTTCTTCTATGGGCTGAGTTCAACGGTTGCACCTTTGCTGGCGACGGGTGTGATGTCTTTGCGCGTGTTTGGACACGAACTGGACTGGCGCGGCATGTATCTGGTGATGCTGTCACTCTGTTTGCTGCCGATTATTGCGGCGCTGCGCAGCAAGTTTCCGGGGGATGATCTTCCTCATGAAGATCGGACTTCACTCAAGACGTTAACACGTGATCCTGCCCTTTGGCTGATGGTGCTCATTCTTTCTTTTGGCGTGGTATCGGAGCTGGCGGTTGGGGGTTGGCTGGTTAATTTCTTGGAAAAAGCCTACACGTGGGACACGGTCAAAGCCTCCGGGTTATTATCTGCGTTCTTCCTCACGTTCTCGTTGGGACGCCTGCTGCTTGGACCATTGACGGACCGGATCGGATTTGTATTGTCACTGATTCTGTTCTCGGCTTTCTCGGGAGTATGTACGTTCGTGGCGCTTGCAGGGGGAGAACGACTTGCGATTTTCTTTGCGATATCTGGCGCAGGAATTGCGATGATCTATCCAACCGTTATGGCATTTATCGCACGCAGATATCCGAACGGCAGTGACACCGCGATTACGTTCACGGTTACCTTGATGGGGGTTGGTAGTGTCATCGGTAACTATGTGATTGGCTGGGTGATTGAGGGTGTGAAGAATATGTACGGTTCAACGACTCAGTTGGGGCTGCTGCGCGGACTTCAAGCGGGATATGGATTCATTGGTTTATGTGCTGTGATCTGTGCGGCATCTGGCGTAGTGTTGTATGTGTATTTGAAGCGGAAGCAGGAATTGATTTAGATATCATTTATTGATTTTAAAATAGAGAGCGATCCTTTTTGTAGAAAGGAAATAAAGTGTGAATTAACGATGCTTCTTTAAACTATGGGAACGATAGTGGAATAATACACATTAATGAGCAGATACTTCGGTATCCTGCTCTTTTTATTAAGCTAAGTACAGGTTAGTTATTTCTTGAAATACAGAAAAAGAGCCGCAACCGCAGCTCAAATAAGTAATCGATAAAATTACACCGCAATTTATTATAGTTAAAAATTAAGATGTAGTAATGGTTTAATATGCTCAGCTGCCGCACTAAACTGATCCGTAAATTCCTTCGAATTTTCGTATTCTTTGGGCAAGTTATTCAGGAATAATTTGACCTGTTTGACCACTTTCATTCTTACTTCAGAATCTGCACGAATACCTTTTAATTGATCTCTTACAAGATAACCATATTCCCCCCTAAATATTAAAAAGTCATTGATGAGAACATTTAGTTCAGGAAAACTTTTAGTGTTTTCTTTTAAAAGAGTTAATTGGTCATTCACTAAAATAATGGAAGTATAGACATCAAACATTTGCTCAACTTCATTATTAGTCTCTATCTCACTGGTCTGAGAAAGTGTATCATCCAATTTCTGTACTCTCGCAACAAAACCAGTATAATAATTCGAATTAACCTCAACTTCTTTCTTAGTGTATAAGCTTTCAATTAAAATAAAAGTTGAAGCAAAAATCAAGAGAACGACAACTACTATCATGATTTTAGAGTGTTTTTTCTTCATCATTAATTCAACGTGTGGTATTTTCTGCAATTTAGTATACCCCTATAATATTTTTGTAATGTACACAACATTAGCGATACTACCACAAAAAAAGGGAATAGATCTATCGGTACAATTTACCATTTATATGGAATCGAATTGCAATAATCTATCATGTTCTGTAAAGGACATAGGTTGTGAAGCTCGATAGGGACAACTCTACCTTACTCACCTGGAGGTGAATAAGTATGTTACGAAAAATACTTTTAAAGCTTACATGGGAGCCTATTTTATATTTAACTTTAAGTAGACTATGAAAGCGGAATGACTTGTATCCTTGAAATCAAGCAAGTGGTATTAGGGGTACCCATAATATTTGCTGGGTGTTCATCAACAGAAAAGAATGAAGATACTGTGACTCAAAGTGTAGTAGCATCTGATTTTGTTTTTGAAGTAATAACGCCGACTATTATAGTTACTGGTGAAGCAATAAAAGTAAAAGGGACTCTTAAATATACGGGTATTAAACCAGTTGAAATTTCCCATGGAGAACCAATCATTCGTTTTTTCTTTTGGGGTAGCCATTTTGTAAATTACAGATGTAACTTTCATTGATTTGATAGCGTTATTAATAACGAGGAACGTCTTATAGGTTCTAGAATAACTAATAAATGAATATGAGGGATAAAGTTGTGAAAAAAAAGGAGCTTTATTTTGCTGTTTTATTATTATCTTTAACAACAGCGATCGTAACTGCCTGTGATTCAACAAGTTCAACTCAAGAGAATACCTCTACTCCAAAGTCTGGTGTATTATCAAGCAAGTCAACAAGTACAACCCTTACTAATTCTTTAAGTGAAGAAAAGGATAAACCCTCGCACTATATTGCTTCTGGGGGCGCAACGGTACAGCAACCCTTTTCAATAAATCCGGAATTTGTACATATAAAACTTCTAATGAAGAACAATAGTAGCCATGAAGTCAATGTTAGTTTAACACACTTAGATACTAGTGAAGTGTATTTCGCTAGAACGATTGCTGCCGGGGAATCTCTGGATTGGATAAATATTAATGAAGGTTTCACGCAAGGTATGCGTACTGGAGGCTATTTGCTTCAATGGAGCGGTGGCGGTTATAACGTTGATGGGGAAGTATGGGGAGCAGCTGGTTCAGACCCGGACGATACTGCTCCTCTATTTTATTGAACTAACGGGCAAGTTAGTTTGAATTTGAGGTATCACTGCATGGAATCAATAGAACGATCTATGTGGTAAAATATAGGAGGAGTACTATTCAAAAAAATGAGGAGGCAACAAATACATAATGGTCAATGACCTATACCGAAAAATTGGTCTCTTATTTTTAAAGAAAAATCTAGTTCAGTTAGCATTTCAGTTTTTTATTTCAGCGTTAATCGGAGTAATATATACATTTATGATCATTGATGAAACGATAGGTGGCTATATTAATAAAGTATTACCCAGTAAGGATGGACCGGATCTTTATCACTATCTGCCCATTGTGATCACTGTGTTAATTTACTCGTGTTTCATCCAAAGAAAAGAAAGAATTTTTATAGAAAAAATCTCATTCAGTTGTCTTCATATTTTGATTGCAATACTAAGCTGTATTTCTTCTCTTATCGTTATCATGATGGTTCAATTCCCATTGATGAACTAACTAAATTATCAACTAACGAGCAGGAACGAGCAGGCTAGTTCACGGTACTAAATATACTAAAGGACAGAATACCACGAAGATTAGGAGGAGTAGGAAGATGATTCGGGGTGTAATTATTGAAGGGATGTCTACTGTAGGAAAAACATCATTATTTTCTGCTATAAAGAGACTACATAGTCAAACACCGAATAGTGAAAAAACTATAATTGCAATAAGTGAACACTATTCACAAGTATTGCATTCATACCAAGGTGTTTTAAGATCCATGGATAAGGCTGAACATATCTCACTTCTAAGTCGACATGTTGATTATCTTGAACAACAATACGATTGGATTAACTCTCTTGGTCATTCCAAACCATCCAAAGGTATATTTTTTCTTCTAGAGAGGTTTCATGTAAATCATAGAGCCGTATTTAAAGCCTCTCCTGAGATTGAGTTGCTTGAGAAACGTCTATTCAGGTTGAATGCACATTGTGTACTCTTAACCTTGACCCCGGATGAAGTTAAGCCTAGGTTTATTGAAAGTCGCGGTGAAGCTTGGAAGTCATATGTGATGGGGAATTCTACTACTCCCCAAGTATGTGAAACGTTTTTAGATGATCAAGAAAACCTTCGAATGGCTACGAAACAATCATTGATTCCAACTTTAGAGATTAACACAGATGAAGCAGATTGGGACGCTTATGCGAAACGAGTTCTTACGGATTTACGTTAAACGATGGCGTTCAACCAAGACACTACGGCAGCATCCGTTAAGATATCAGTTAAATCAAATGAAAAGCTTCATTGATAATGCTATCGGAAGACAGCAGGTTAATATAATCAATGAGACGTAGAAGGGGAAATCAAAATGAAGACGATCAAGTGCATGATGGACCACCTGTACTGGGCAGACGGACGTATCTTGGAAGCGCTCGAAGAGAGTGGGACGAAGAACAAGGACCTCCTGAAACTCGTTCGGCATGTCGCGGTCGCGGAACGAGTCTGGCTGTCTCGTTTGCAGGGCAAGGGCAGTGCGCAATATTCGTTGTGGGAGGAATCGGAAGACCTGACGGCGATCCGGACGATATTCGAAGAAAACGCTGAGCAATATCGCGTCTATATCGAAGGGCTTGAGGAATCTGAGTTGGGTTCCATTCCAAACATCCGTCCGGGACATCCTGTTGCAGGTTCTCTTACATGGGCAATATCACCGAGGACAGATCAATCGGGCACTTCGGATCGAATCGGCAGAGCCTGCCCAAGTCGATTACATCACGTTCGCGAGGCTCTAACGGGCAAGATAGCGTGGCATATAGAGGACTGGATATTCATAGATAGGTTTCTTAATAAGAGGAAAAGAAACCTATCCTGGGGATAACCGAAAGAGAATTAGAAAATATAGGTTTTAATTAATCATTAAACTCAACAAACACATGCATATACTTATCTAATCCTGGAAGACCGGTCGTTTCTTTGATATCCAAAAATTTAAGTTTTTCTTCCCAGTCCACTCTTTCTTGGTCGGACTCATCAGCAGCTACTTCAAAAATATATGCTAAGACAAATGCATCAATACTTGAGACTCCATTTTTTAATTGTACCCACTCTCGAGGGAGAACAACTTGATTTTTACCCGCTGTGATTTCTTTGCCAGAGAAATTAAGAATCAGTTCTTGGCCTTGATTTTTAACCGTAGTAATTTTTTTCTTTCCGTCCCAATTAAACGTTGCTCCAGATTGTTTAAAAACATCCTTCATAGGAACATAAGTGGAGTTATACGTCGTTCTAGTCAACTTGTGGTCCTTTGTGATATTTAGTTCTATCTTTTTTAATGAAGGATTATATGTATACGCTGCACGTTCCTTAAAAGGTAGATCCTTTAAAGGTTGGTCCGTAGCAGATGCAACCGACACTACACCCACAACTAAAGTTGACATCAAAAATAGAGAAACTAATCGCTTCATCTTGATTCCTCCTTAAGTATTGTTATTCACGTAACATAAACGCTACAAGACAGGAGAATGTTTCCTTTAAAATCCATTTGTATGAAAAGGGAGAATAGGCATGGAAATTAAGATACGAGAAATTGCAGCGAATGATTATACTGAAGTTGTTTTTTTATGGAACGATGTGCTTGAGATTCGCAATGTTAATGATGAAAATTTTCGAGATACTACAGAAAAAATGAATGAGGACGGGAATTACAAAACATTTGTTGCATTATTTGAAAATGATGTGGTTGGTTTTGTAACGATAGTTCAGGCATTATCCGTGGGGGTAGCGATTGGTTATTTACATATACAAGCTCTTGCCGTTAAAAAAGAATTCCAGCATCGTGGGGTAGGTACACAACTATTAAGACATACTGAAAATTATGCTAAAGAACTCGGAATATCTAGTATTATTTTATGTAGCGGATTCAAGCGAACTGACGCTCATGCTTTCTATGAGCATAATGGCTATGACAAAGATTCATACTGTTTTGATAAGATTATTAACCTTGACTAATAAGTAATAATTAAATCCAACTAATCAATTATTTCCTTTACTTGAGAGGGGATTGAGACGTATAATCCGTTCAGACACCAGAGCAAGAAGAGGGGAAAAATGATTATGAATAACGGGTTAGTCAACGCTATTATTGCGTATATCATGTGGGGGGTTCTCCCGCTTTATTGGAAGTTGTTTAGCGAAGTTCCGGCAGGCGAGATTCTGTCACATCGGGTTGTTTGGTCTTTCGTTTTTATGGGTATTCTGGTCGCCGCCCAGCGTCGCTGGGGTGACATAAAGCGGATTGCAACTAACCGCTCGCTTCTTCTGTCCCTCACCGCCAGCGGAATGCTGATTGCAGTTAATTGGCTTATCTTCATCTGGGCGGTCAACAACGGCCATGTCGTCGAGACAAGCCTTGGCTATTATTTGAATCCGTTGCTGAACGTCTTGTTAGCGGTTCTCTTCCTTCGTGAGAAGCCAAACCGCGGCCAATGGCTCGCGATTGCCATCGCTGGAGTAGCGGTGCTTATCATCGCGATTGACTATGGACGGTTTCCGTGGGTCGCGATCTCGCTGGCCGCGTCATTTGGCTTATACGGCCTGGCGAAGAAGAAGATCAAGCAGGACGCTTCTATAGGTTTATTCTCGGAGACGGCTGTAGTCCTGCCTGTCGCGCTCGGCTACTGGATCTATTTGGCCGTTGCGGGGAAAACGACGGCATGGACGCTGCCTGCGTCGACCTTCATCGAACTGCTTCTTTCTGGTGTAGTCACGGCGCTGCCGCTGCTCTTTTTTGCGCGAGCAGCCGCCCGGATGTCGCTGTCAACGCTCGGCTTCGTTCAATACATCGGGCCGACGATCATGCTGTTACTGAGCATATTCGTATTCAAGGAATCAGTCTCGCCGGTTCTGCTCGTTGGCTTTGCGCTCATCTGGACAGCGCTCGTCGTATACGCTACGGCATCGATTCGCGGCACGAAACTCGCGAAGGCGAGCTGATGGCACAGACCCCGGTAGGGATGATCTGGGAAACCTAAGAACATGCATCAATCAAACGAAAGGTGTGGAATTGCCATGTTGCGTCCAAAAAGCAAGCCTGAAGAGTCCAATGAGGAACTACGTAACCATCTAAAGACTTTGCTCTCTAAAGTGAAACAGGATACAAGACATGAAGAAATAAACTTTGGCACAGAAGGGAACGAGCTAATTTGATCATCCCCAGCCAGGCGACCGACCACTGTACTAACATAAATTTAATGGAGTAACGGGTTTTGCTGTTGTATGTCGCTTAATGAGCCAATCCCTATGAAATCAGTTCTACGCAATGTCCGTTCTATATTGGCATAATTGAAGATTAGTAGCTGATCATATTCCTAAATCCACGTCTAACTCAGAGACGTGGTTTTTTTCTTTCATACCTAAATAGATTCGTCCATCCTGACGCTTCGAACAAGAGCTTCCAAATGGAACTGATAAGTTGGAAAGAAAGATTTTTAATCCTCTGAAATTGTTTCCATTTATAGTATGATAAGACTATCGTTAGCTTCTTCAAACATGGCCAGTATTATCTCTGCGGCTAACGGGCAAAGGCCATATCGAATGACCACGAAGACCATCCTATAGATAAAGATAAGGAGATCCAAATATGACTATAACTTCGATTATCGAACAAATCCGCATTATCGAATACGATCCCTCCTACGCTGCCGCACTTGCTGATATGTGGAACCGCAGCAATGAAAGTTGGGGAGGTGGCACCAACCAGAGAACAGAGGATACCGTTCGCCGGGAGATGGAGACTTCGTCCAATCTTCATGTATTTCTTGCTGTTCATGAGACAGAGGTTGTTGGCTTCTGCAGCTTTGCCCACTACCGTTATGACGAGAATGCCCTGTATGTACCGCTATTGAATGTGCGCCCCGATTATCACGGCTACAAGGTCGGACGTAATCTGATCCTGAACGCCGTTCGCAAGACTGTGGAAGCGGGATGGCCTCGCCTGGATCTGTTCACATGGGCAGGTAACACCAAGGCTGTCCCGATGTATAAGAAATGCGGATTCTTCTGGGAGAAAAAGGATGAAAATGTGCATCTGATGAACTTCATCCCGACCATCTTACAGACGGAAGCACTTGCTCCTTATTTGGAGGAGCTGGATTGGTACGCAGACAGCACTCGCGAACTCGTCATCGAGCCGGATGGCCGACGGGAGCGTGGTTTCGATTTCTTTGATTATTCCTGGCAAAAGGGAGATATCTCCTTGCGAGCCGAATTCGAGAAATCGGGTCGCGGGCTGACAGCTCTCGAAACACCAGATTACGAAATTACCACAGAGATCGACGATCATGATCTCGTATTTGGTTCCGCATACAAGGTTCGCTACCGGATCACGAACCGCTCAGCATCCGAACTGAATTTCGAGATCAAGGGTCAGGACAACAAAAATATTCGTTTTGCGCTGGACGCTGCAAGAGCAGTTGCTCCGGGAGAAACGGTAATCGTGGAGGGCGAATTCCAACTTGATCCGGTTCAAGAGGAGCAAAGTCAGAATAAGACCCATCCCGTTGTCACAAGCACATGGCTGATCGGTGGCAGAAAAGCTGAGTTTCGTATGGGCGTTGCCCCGAAATTCCCGGCCAAGATCAACACGGTGTTGCCCGTAAAAGAGCTCTATACAGGCACTCCTGCTAAGTTATACCTGAACGTGGAGAATAATTTTGATGCCGAAGCAGAGTTCACTTTTGACCTGCCAGAAGAAGAATTCCTGGAGTGGGCAGCACGTTCGGTGCGCTTCACGGTTCCTGCAAAAGGGAAAGTCTCTGTTCCGGTAGCCTTTACCTTGCGTTCGTATGGTCTCTATTCGCGAGAAGTAGAGGTAACGGCTGTTCCGACGGATAGACAAGCGGTATCTTTTACAACCAAGCTGTCTGTTCTGATGAAGGGAACACAAGGACGTTATGGTGGAGAAAACGGGGAACAGTGGGTGGCCGTGAACGGTGCATTCTCCCTCCATATGAGCAAGCAAGAGAACAACATGTGGATTGAATACCCTGGCTCGGTTCACAAGTTCTGGTGGACCTATCCGAAGTTGGGTAAGCCATTTGCAGAAGAGTTTTCCAAGAAACAAGCCAAGGAAGTCAACATCTATCCGGAGGGAGAAAACCAAGTTCTCGAAGCACTGTATGAATCGGAAGACTTCCCTGGTATAGAGATCAAGACCGTCGTCAAGCTGTCTGCTAATGGAATCGCTGAATTTCACCACGAGATTGGGAATACTCGCAGCGCAGAGCTGGAAGAAGATATGTTCTTGATGACGAACTTCGGTTTCTTCGGTAATCGGCTTATTCTCCCGTACCAAGGCCGTTATGTGGATATGGGTGATGCGTACTCTGGCGATCCGAGCCATTGGGACAGCTCGCAAATTACAGAGAACTGGCTGTTCTGTAAGGAAGAGTACGGTGCTTGCGGTATCTATTGGGACCCTTCCCTGAAGCTGCTTCGTCCGGAACACACACTAGGGTTACAGCATGAGCTTGGCCGGATTCCAGCAGGAGCCGTTGTGCAAACGAAGGCGACCGTATTTGCTCTGAACACCTTTGCCAAATGGCAGGATTTCCGATCTTTCGCCCAAAAACGGCGGAGCCCGGTTCTACCGAAGCTGGACAACCATCTTGAGCTGGCATTGGGTGGTGGCAATCCGTTCGCCCAGGATGTACTGACAGCAGAACTGATTGAACGGAAGATGGTTCCGCTCGCTGGAAACCTGGAACTGTACGTGCAGAATGGTGGCATACCAGAGCATGTAGCTACTGATATGGAATTAAATCGAGAGCAGGATCTGCGCTCTGCTAAATTGGAATTCTGCCCTGAGGAAAAGGATGAGACAGAAGAACGTGAGTTTGGCTGGAAGGTACGGGCCGTATATCAAGGAGAGGATCGGATTCATGAACGTACCGCCCTCTGGTATCCGCAGACAGGAACAGCGGTTGATTGCGTGATTGAAGAAGGTCCAGCAGGTCCTGTGTACACGGTGAGCAATGGAGTTCTTTCGATGGCAGCTGCCCCCGGCTTCGGAAGTGTCGTGCATTCCTTGAAGTACCAGGGTGAAGAATGGCTGGACAGCACGTATCCGGAAGCAGCACCGCGTTCCTGGTGGAATCCATGGTACGGTGGACTTGGTGTAGGTATCCCTGGTATGAACGGTTTCAGCCGTCAGTTGGAACAAAGAAGCGCAGCTTGGACGGAGCAGATGGATGAATTCGGTAACGTCTGGAAAGGAATTCAGATCACGACCCGCATCGAGAAGCATGAAGCGAATCGGGGAATCACCGTACAGCAGCATTACCTCATGCTGCCCGGCGTTCCTGTTCTTTGTGAGCTGCACTCGGTTACGAACGAAAGTGGATTGGTGCTGGACTACTCGCTAGCCGAGGAACATTTCTTCAAACCCTCGCCTGTCTTTGCTGATGGTTGGTTGGAACACCCCGAGCAAGGGCGGTACCCTCTCGGAAAGGTAGACGGATATTTTCAGGCCAAGGGTTTCTTGCGAATGGGTGCAGTTTCGCGTAAAGACATGCTGCAAGCAGTGAATCGTTACCCTAATCAGAACGCTGGGGGCTTTGTGAACAATGTGGTGCTTGGTCACAATGTGTATCACAATCTGCCACTGCTGAACGGGGAAACAGTCTGGACAGAGCCGACCTATCTAATCTTGGGGCAAATGCCTCTGAATCCAGAGGATGTACGCGGCCTTCTGCAGCTAGACTTTGCAACTTCAAAAGGTAAAAAGGAGGCTTAATATGCCGATTATTGATATTCACATCCATCTGTCGGATATCGACAGCTTTCATCGAACGGCAATAGATTTATCGAAAGTGGATTACTCTGCCGCTGGCCTCAAGGCGGAGTTTGATAAGAACGACGTGATTCTTGGCATTGGTATGGGGGTTACGGAGCAGACGAAGGGAGCATTCCCGGATTCCAGTTCTCCCAACCCGATGGGACTTGATTTGGAAGAAAAGGTTCCTTCATTCCTCATGGAATGCGTCGGCATTAATCCAAACCACCTTGGTGGTGAACACGCTCAGGACGAACTGGACCGGATTGAAGCACGATTACAAGCTCCTGAGGTAGCCGGAATCAAACTATATGCGGGGTACTATCATCACTACGTGTATGACAAAATCTACACACCGGTCTATGAGCTGGCAGCCAAGTATAACGTGCCGGTAGTCATTCATACGGGGGATACGTACTCCATGAATGGATTGCTCAAGTATGCACATCCGCTGACCGTGGACGAATTAGCCTTTCAACAGCGCGGTGTGAATTTTATGATCTGCCATTTAGGTGATCCTTGGGTGATGGATGCCGCTGAAGTCGTGGCTAAGAATCCGAACGTTTACGCAGATTTGTCAGGCCTTGTTGTCGGTGATCGGCCCCATTTTGAACGGTTTATGAGCGAACCCTTGTTCATGGATCATTTCCGCCGGGCGCTGATCTATTCGGATCATTACGAGAAAATGCTGTTCGGAACCGACTGGCCACTCGCGCCGATCGATCTGTATGCAGAATTCGTCCGACGACTTGTGCCGGAGCAGCATCATGAGAAGGTATTCTATGAGAATGCTTTTGGTTTATTTCCGCGAATTAAACAGCGAATTGCAGATTTGGGTTAAGCATCAGTTCATAATTATCTGTGAGAAAGTGTAAGCCATGTAGGTCATGGAAGCATATGATTTTCAATGTTTATGCTGAATCCCTATCATGTAAGGGGTTGTCTCAAAAGGAATTCCGCCTTGCTCCAAGCGCTAATGAACCTACCGCACCTTAAAATGCGGATCATCAACGATTGCAAGATTTAACGAACCTCAGTAACTCTATTTCGTCATAAAGCGTTGTCAAAACCTAAAAAATCGACCGAATCGACGAAATAACGTCTCTGTGATTCGTTAGATCTCAGATCTGGGCAAATGGAAGCGAATAGCGTGTCTCAGGTTCATTAAAACAAAATAACACGAACAAGGGATGTTCCTGTCATATTCATGACTTATGGGGCATCCCCTTTTTATGTCCGGTAAAACAGTGAATTCATCTTATGTTTACCTGGAATGAGGAGGGGATTAGGAGAACAAAGGTTGAGTTACCATCTTCATATACTTTTTCAAGTCGTCTTTTGCATATGAGTGTTGTTCCCATACCCCAAGGTTCCAACTCATATAGCGGATGCCAAGGTATCGGGATGCCAGGGAGAAATACTTTTCGAATTGATCTTGTGGAATATCGTATCCGTGGGAACTCAGGGCCTCCCGATAGATGTTTACTTGTCTCATATGGCTACAGCGTAGAGGAATATCGAAGAACAGGGAGCCGTACCTTGCTTCCTCCCAATCAATAAAATAGACATCCTCATTGTTATGTACCAGTACGTTTCCGGGATTCAGATCATTATGGATCATCGTATGCATATGTTCATCTCTGATCAGAACTTCAAGATCATCTACGATGTTACTGGCTACAGCTTCAATTTCCGATATGATCGGTAATCCAAATTCCTCAATGAATGCTGGGCTTTCTATAGCGGTGTTCCACGAAGGTCTCCAACGGTTTTCCATCATGTCGGTGATATGAGTACGATCCACAGTGGGTATCCATGGCAGTTCTTTTTTTAACCCCATATTCGTTCCATGTATGTAAGCCAGCGCTCGTAATTCTTTATTCTGAAGCAGATCCACATCCAGATGGCTATAATCGGTTTGATAGTCCACATCCTGAATGCAGATCAAGCTGCGATCTTCAGTATGAGGCTCACTTGTTAGACTAAATGGCACATTCGCGCCTTGTGAAAATAATCTGGTCAATGCAGAGCGTTCTATGAACGTGGCTTTCTTCGTAATGACAGAAATGTCCTTTTGCACTCCATTGACTAGGAATTCAATATGATGTCGAAGCAATTCCACGGCCTGAAGTCCCAATTGGATAGGGTTACTTTCCATGCTTAGGATGTGAGCATCCGAGGATACATACTGATTAATGGTTTGCTCTATTAATGCTTGTACTGTGATAGATTCCTTACTCACCTGATCGCTCCTTCCTGCTCGTCAGTTTAAAAGCAATTTGATTTGAGGACTAAGTTTAGTATATTAAGATAAGATTTATTTGAATTTTATGGAATTAAAGTGTTTTAAAATGATATAATTACTTTTATTTGAAAAAGAACACACCTCACATGTTAGATGTGATATAATATAAATATATTACCAAATAATCAAATAAATGGAGTTTTAATCTATGAAAAAGTATGGGAAAATTCTATTAACAGCAATTATGTTTTCTTCCGTATTTTCAACAGTGGCATCTGCTTCATCAGAGGGACAGGTTTTAAGTACTAATACGCCTGGTATAGAGATTAATAATGATATTTCTCAAACAAGTACAATAGGTGTTTTTGATCCTAATTTTAAAGAAAAAGCCATAGCACAAGGACTTGATCCTGAAACAATTATTGCAGGTTATTATGTTCCTTTTGATAAGACTCGTTCCAATCTATCAAGTGATCAGGTGGTTCCTTCTGCGTTAGGAGATTATTATCTGAAAAACATTGATATGACACAAATTACTGGAAATGTTATTGATCGCGCGGCTGGAAAAGGCCCAGCACCTCTATCCTTGTCTGTTAATGATGGTGTATCTACTACTTTCTCTGCTGAGATTTCTTCGAAAGTAGGGTGGGGAGGTGCAGAGATTGCTGCGAAGCTAGGTACGACCTATCAGGCAACTCGCACCTTCAACAAAACATACGGACCAATCCAAATTCCTGCAAATAAAACATACACCATTTACTGCGCACCAACATACAATTACTACTCATTCCAGATATGGAAACAAGGTTTATTTTCTGATTCTCATATTGGCACTTATGAGTATAAAGAACCAACAGGTTTATACTTTTACTGGCAAGATACTACTGGTTGGTAACTAGACATAATTTCATAATTTTGGTAGTATGGTAGCGCATACAATAGTGATATTATATTACCAAAGGAGAATCTAACTTTGAAAAGTAAAATGAATTCCTTGTTAGCGCTTGTTTGTTCTTTTGTATTATTTGTTATTGGATTTCAGTTCATTGCTCGAAGTACTGATTGGGGTATGGACAAAGCTATGTTGGTTTTGGCAGAATATCAAAATGTAAAATCTGATACTACTGATATCTTTGGTAGTTTTATTAACTCAGAAATTTGGTCGTACAAAATTGAAGGAATACTATTTATTTTTTTAGGGATGTTAATGTTGTATTTAGCAAATTCATTACGAAGTAAAAAATAAGGAAAAAGTATTCGGGTCCCGAATACTTTTTCCTTTTTTATTTATACCAAAAGAGTAAATTAAAGAAAATATAATACTAGTTACATATAGTTCTATTTATATATAGATGAATATGAGTTTTAAAAAAACATTTTCAGTGCAAACGTTTTTCCTGCTGAACAATTGATTGATATCTACCGATATAAAGTTAACCCATACAATATTGGACACAATCAAGGATGAAATGGAAGGTGGATTCATTTGGTATTCGCGAAGGCCAGAGAACGCATGATCAACATGTCGTTCAGAGTCAAATTGCCGCTAATGATCGGTTTACTGGTAACCCTCGTATTGGCGGTAACTGCGGTATTATCTTACACGGTAGCAGCAGTCATTACCCTCGACAAAAGCAAGGATGAGATTAAAGCAACCTCTGACCGGATTGGTGCGGGCTTGTTCACTGCACTAACATTGGAAGAACAGTCCACGTTTCTGATTACAACACATCGTACATTCCAGGAATTGCTGGAGATTCGAAATAGCGAAGAACAGAATGATGATGTCTTTTTCTCGGAAAATAGTGAACTCGTGGATAAGTCCAATGGGATATTGGCAGACAGCCTGGCAGGAATGGAGGGTAACAGTGTTCTAATTCTCTTGGATCGGAAAGGCGTTGTCGTTGCAGCGAATAATCCCGAAGTGGTCGGTGGAGAACGCGCCGGCCGTGCTTATTTTCAACAGGCGCTGCAAGGGCAGAGTGTCATCAGTGAGGGTGTAATCTCTGAATCTTTGGGGACGCTGGGAACGGTCTTTGCAATACCAATCTACAATGATAACAAGGAAGTGGAAGGCGTGCTCGCGTCTACTGCCTCAACTTCATTTTTCGTTGACCAGCTTCAGAATATCAACATTAATGAAGAGGGAAAAGTCATGATTCTGGACCGCGTCGGTATGGTGATGTTCAATTCAGCCGATGAGAAGATGGTGGGGCAGAAGCTTGAGTCTGATGAATATCAGTCCCTGATTAATTTGCCTTCTAACGAGCAGTTGCAACAAGGCGATGTTAGCACAAAGGATAAAGTCGTCTTTTATTCCAAAATTCCAAGATCGGATTGGACCATCATTGTTGAAGATAAACTAAGTGATGTGCAGAAGCCGTTAGGGGCAATGGCGAAACAGATGTATATTGTTCTGTTCAGCGCAATTGCGGTGTCTGTCATCGCAGGAATACTGATCTCCCTGCTGGTTACCAGACCTATTACGAGACTGACAGCATTGTTCAGACAACTTGCAGACGGGGACCTGACGGTGCAGGCTAAGGGCAAATATAGCGGAGAATTCAAACAACTGGTGGACAGCTTTAACACGATGGCGGCGGGCAACCAACAGCTGATTTCCAGTATGAATCATTCCATCAGCGTGCTGAAAACAAGTACAACCGAGCTGGATCACTCCACCCAGCTGACCTCGACCTCCATTGCCGAAACAACGACAACGGCGTTTGAAATTTCACGAGCCATGGAGTCGCAAGCCAATGATACGGAAGCGATAGTGGATAAATTCATGAATGTGGGCCATAAAATTGAGAACGTCAATGAGATGTCACAGTCGGTGAAACTCAAGGCAGATGAGATCACGGATGCATTCAAGAGCAACCATGAGGTCATTGATGCGTTGATTGCGGTAAACGAACAGAACGAGGCCGAAGTGAGCAATATTTCCAAGATTACAGTGCAGCTCGCTGAAAGTTCCTCCGGCATTCACCAGATTACAGGTACGATAACCGAGATTGCGAATCAGACGAAACTGCTTGCACTCAATGCCTCTATTGAAGCCGCTAGGGCGGGTGAACATGGACGTGGCTTTGCCGTCGTTGCATCGGAGATCCGCAAACTGGCGGAGCAGACCACAGCCCAATCGGAGGATATCAAGCGGATTGTGATGCAGACGATTGATCACGTCGAGCAGAATAACCGGAGTGTACAAGCCATTGAGGCGATTGCTGAACAGCAAAAGAGCAGTGTAGGCCAGACCAAGGAAACGTTCAATTTTGTTACCCAAAATATGAATAAAATGATGGACCAGGTTCAGGGCATTGCCTCCGAGATTGAATCCATTGAACGCGATAAAGATGACGTCATTGGAGCAGCACAGAACTTATCTGCTTCGGGTGAAGAAGTGTCCGCATCCGTGGAGGAAGTAACCGCGACGATGGAGGAACAGTCAGGCATGACTGAGCATCTGGCAGAGATGGTACAGACCATCGATGGGTTGACCAAACAGCTTGCTGAAGCATCATCCCGGTTCAAAACAAAGTAAATAAGCGCATGATGTCATTTGACATGAAGGCATAATAAAAGCGTAACAATTTTGGTTCAGTTTGAACCAGAATAGAACTCAACCTCCAAGCCTGTTTAGTTAAGGGCGAGGAGGTTTTATTTTTTTTATAAATAGAGATCGGATGCATCAATTGGAAAGATTGTTATGTGGAAAATAAGGTTAGCAACGAAACATTTATTGTTATATCAACGTCCAAATAGGAAAGTATTGTAAATTCAGAATGAGAAGGTGGGAACTTGATGCAAACACGAAGAAAAGTATTCATTGGCTTCATCGCATGTCTCTTATTCATTCCTTCAGCAGCTTCAGCTCAGGAAGCTCAACTGAGGGCACCCGTGGTCAAAGCAGTAAAAGTGAAAGTGAAAAAAAACTGCCCTTTAGTGATCCTTGAACCCCTTCAAATGCTCATAGACGAATATAAACTGAATAAAACAGAAGAAAAGATCGAAGTGAGTATTATGCTTAGATATGATCTGAACATCTCCAAACAAAACTTTTTGAAAACGAAATTCTCTGCGTTCAAGGACGCTGTCACCGACAGGGATGGATTCGGAGGATACAGTTTTTTTGCCAAGTTGACCATCACCGAAATAGAGGAAGTGAGCACATGGGATGCGATCTCTACCATTTCACTCCCATCGGACACGGTGTCCATCTATTAATTTTGTTGAGAAATCCACAACAAAAGCCGGTCAACCCTTATGGGTGCCGGCTTTTGTCCTATGTGTAGTTTCAAGATCAGTCTTAGTTATCGTACGAACCAACTGAGCGGCTGAGGCGAAGTGTCTGCGGTATCCCGAAGATCATGGACCTTGACATGATTGCCATAGATCATGGAATCACTGCTCAATCGGTAGGAAGGGAAACTGTTCTCTGATTGCAGGCGAAGGCAAGGCTCGAAATAAATCTGTTGCTGTTTGTTGATAAGGAAAGGCAGCGAATCGGATTCAATCCGAATGTCATCACTGTCCGGCTCGTTAACGATCAGAAGCACAGCAGTACCATCACATCCGCATCCATCGGTGTCATAAAACAGCTTGAAATAGCCCGGCCGATCTCCCAGCATCGCGTTAAGTCTTGATTCTGCCAGCGGACTGACCTGAATGATCATAACGTCGTTCACACTCCTCTAATCACCTTATGAGTTCGCTTACAATCTAATATATGGAACATTGGTGTGAAATAGAAGGGGAAGCAGGCTGAATTCGATGGAAATTTCAACTGTGGTGGATTATACGATCCAACGGTTCAATTACCTGAATATCAACGGAGGAAACGCTGCGATGGAGCCTCGGAATGAAACCCATTTCATCCCGATTCCTTATCTGGTATGATAAGCAGGAATATTAGAGAAAAAGGATGGTTCCACATATGACACCGATTACCATATATGACATCGCCAAAGAAGCGAACGTATCCGTATCCACGGTCTCCCGTGTGCTGAATGATACGGCACCTGTGCGTGCAAGCACGAGGGAGAAGATCATGTCCATCATTGAAAAACACCAGTTCCAACCCAACGCGCAGGCGCGCAGTCTGATCAAGAAAGAGACGGGTACCATTGCAATCATCCTGCCGGACATTACGAATCCCTTCTTCCCGGAAGTGTTCTGGGGAGCTGAGAACGAGGCACGTGGATTGGGGTATACGTTCTTCCTGTGCAATACGGCCGGCGATTACAGCCGGGAGTCCGAGTATTTGTCCATTTTGCGTGAGAAGCGGGTAGATGGCATTATTTTTCTCGGTGGACGAATCAACATGCAGGTCTGTCCGAATGAGATGGCTCAGGAATTGATTGATATGGGCAAACGCATGCCAATCGTGCTGGTCAATGGCAACATTGCCAAAGGCGGATTCCATCGGGTGTATACGGATGAAGGGGCCGGGGCCGTTTTGGCTGCTGAACATTTGCTCGAACTGGGACATCGGGATATTGCTTTTGTGGGCGGTTTGAAAGAGTTGTCCACCACGATGGTTAAGGTCAAGGCTGTTCAGAAAAAACTGCGTGAGCATGGACTCGAAATTCCGAAAGAGCGTCAACTGCTTGGAAGCTTCTCCATTGAAGATGGCAAACGGGAGATGTCTAAGCTGCTGGACCGTGGAAACCCTCCAACTGCGGTGATCTGTGTGAACGACTACACGGCGATTGGTGCGATTAAGGCGACCATTGAGCATGGCTTATCGATTCCGAAGGATATTTCCATTGTCGGTTTTGATGATACGCCGCTCGCAAGTGCGGTTATACCGGAACTGACAACTGTTTCTCAGAATACGTATCAGCTGGGCAAGCTGGCCGTGGACAAGCTGCATGAGCTAATTAATCAGGGTAATCCGAAGAAACAGACCATTTTGCAACCAGAGCTTGTTGTTCGCCAAAGTACTGGACCCGCACCACGATGAATGGATAATGCTTGAAAAAGAAAGCGTTGACATTTCTTCGGAGGGTGAAATATAATGAGGTCGTAAATGAAACCCCTTTCATAAACTGGAACGGGTTTTAATTTTAAACGTTATGAAACCCATTTCATGAAACGGGTTTCAGTTTTCTGATCTTCCATTCATATTTCAAGGGGGCGCGCGGTATGAGAAAAAGTTTAAAGGTCATTTCGTTATTGATGCTGGTCATGGTAATGGGTCTGACAGCCTGTAGCAAGGGTGACAGCAGTGCAGCTGGTGGCAAGGTTGATCTGAGCATGACGATCTGGGGCTCGGAGGACGAGAAGAAGATTTATCAGGAGAGACTCGACATTGTGAAGAAGACCTACCCCGATATTAATGTGAAACTGAACGTCGTTGCCGGGGACTATGACCAAAAGGTTCAGACGATGATCGCCGGAGGAACCGCACCAGACATCATGATGATTGCCGAGAACTATCAGGCGTACGCCTCCAAAAACCAAATTGTATCACTGGATGATATGATCCAGGCCAACAATGTGAACATGTCAGAGCGTTATTCTGACGACATCGCCAACCTGATGAAATTCGATGGCAAACAGTTCGGAATGCCAGACCGCGCAGGCGCAATGGTACTCTTTTACAACAAAGACCTGTTCGACAAGGCCGGGGTGGAATATCCGACCAAGGAATGGACGCAGGAAGACCTGCTCGCTGCTGCTAAGAAGCTGACAGTGAAAGAGAACGGTAAAACGGTTCAATGGGGGTACTACCCAGGCAGCTGGTGGCCGCAATGGATGCAGTTGATCTACCAAAACGGTGGTTCCCTGTTCGATGAGAGCGGCAAACCAACCTTTAATACCGAACCTGTACGTAAAGCACTGCAATTCATGAATGATCTGACCTTCACGCATGGTGTGGGACCAACGCCAACCGAGATTGCCGACATGGGAAATATCGGTGCTGACCCATTGTTTGCCCAAGGCAAGATTGCCATGGAGACGACGGGATTCTGGAATATCGGTTCACTTGCCAAGGTGGAAGGCATCAATTGGGACATTTCTCCGATATGGGGAGAGACCAACGCTTTCTTCAATGGCTTTACGATTACGAACGCATCCAAACATAAGGAAGAGGCATTCAAAATCATAGAAGCGCTGACTACACCAGAAGCACAATTACCGATGATCAAGGCTGGTCAGGATGCTCCGGCAACGAAGGCAGGTCTGTCCAGTGATGAGTTCCTGAATGCCGAATATGGTGGCAAGAAAATCAACATGGCTGCTTTCAGCGAGTCCACCATCTACGCCGAGCCGTTCAATCCGCAATGGAATGAAATGATGAAGCTCATTAACGACAAGCTGGGTGTCTACTTCAACAATAAAGCCTCACTGGATGATACCGTGACTGAAATTCAGAGCGGACTGGAAAGAATCTACAAATAGCATCGACAGGGGACAGACGGAATTCGGCATGAATGAATCCGGGTTTCGTCTGCTCGCTTCGTTATGGGAGGGCTTAACGTGAGAAAAAAGGACGGGAAATGGTTCTATATCTTCATCTCGCCTTGGCTGATTGGATTCCTTGGACTTACCTTGGGTCCGATCCTGTTTTCCATCTACATGAGCTTCACCAATTGGGATCTGTTCCAGTCTCCTGAATTCATCGGTATGGACAATTACCAAAATCTGTTGACCGATGACCCAATCTTCTGGAAATCCGTAGGCAATACCTTCTTCTACGCATTAATATCGATTCCGCTGGGCATGTCCATCTCGCTCTGGATTGCGTATTACCTCAATAAAAAAATTAAAGGTATTACCTTCTTCCGCATCCTGTTCTATCTGCCATCTGTCGTTCCGGTGGTTGCAAGCTCACTGCTCTTCATCCATCTGCTTGCTCCAACGGAAGGCTTGATCAACCAGGCGCTTGCCATCTTCGGCATTCAAGGTCCGGCCTGGCTGCTTGATCCGAACTGGGTTAAACCAGCCTTGATCCTCATGTCGCTATGGGGCGTCGGGGGCGGCGTGGTACTGCTGCTGGCGGGTATGAAAGGTATTCCTCAGGAGCTGTACGAGGCCGCCGCCATTGATGGGGCGAAGAGCTCGCAATCGTTCTTCCACATTACATTTCCAATGCTGACTCCCGTCATCTTCTTCAATCTCGTCACCGGGATGATCGGGGCGCTCCAGACGTTCGCACAGGTATTCATCGTTACAGCAGGTGGACCGGACAATGCCAGTCAGATGGTTGTTCCTTACCTGTTCCAAAATGCGTTCCAGTTCTACAAAATGGGATATGCATCGGCCATTGCCTGGGTGCTGTTCATCATCATCATGGCGCTCACCCTGGTTGTGTTCCGTTCGTCGGCGCTATGGGTGCATTACGAGGAGGGAAAAGCAAATGAGTAATCCATCCACTGTGGAAAAGACGATATCTTACATTTTTCTGATTCTGGTTGGGGTGCTGCTTGCTTCCCCTTTCCTGTACATGATCTCCATCGCACTGGCGAGTGACGCTACAACCGTAAAATCAGCCTTTACCTTCATACCGCTCGAATTCCAATGGTCCAATTTCTACACGATCTTCACGAATAATAATCTGGGTACTTATCTGAAAAATTCAGTCATTATTACCGTCATTACCATTATCGGATCGGTATTGTCAGCTTCGGTCGTATCTTACGGCTTCGCTCGGATCAAGGCGAGAGGCAGTCGGTTCCTGTTCATTGTACTGCTTAGTACGATGATGATTCCGGGCGAAGTGACGATGGTGCCGCAGTTCATCATCTTCCGTCATCTGGATTGGATCAATACATTCTATCCACTGATCGTGCCGAGTTTTTTCGCCGGAGCCTTCAACGTATTTCTCATTAGGCAGTTCGTCATGAGCATTCCGAAGTCGCTTGATGAAGCTGCTATGATCGATGGCATGGGACATCCGGGTATCTACTGGAAGATCATTATGCCACTCACCTATCCGATACTTGCCGCCATCGCCATTTTCTCGTTTTCCTATAACTGGGGGAACTTCATGGGGCCGCTCATTTACATCAATGATCCGGAGAAAATGCCGCTGGCGCTAGGTGTTCAGCTTCTGACCACGGTAGGTGGCGGACAGATGCCACCGTGGAACCTGGTTATGATTGCTTCCCTGTTCCTGACCATTCCGATGGTATTGGTATATCTGTTCGGACAGCGTTATGTCTATGAAGCGAATATCAGTGGTGGCAGCAGCGGGATCAAGTAACGGGAGGTGAAAACAGTGTTGAAGCCAATGGTGAAAACCAACAACCCTCTACATCGCACATGGTTAAAGGGCTGCAAGAATTATGAATAACAACAAGGACCCTTTCAACAATGACAACCATAATCATCACAAGCAGCGCAGGTGGCGCAGCCGGAGTTACATCCTGATGGGTGTGGCCCTGGCCGCGCTGCTCGCGGGAGGAGGAATTATCATCAATCATTTTGCCAATGAATCATCCAGGACACTTGCATTCCAAGGTGAGCCGGTACGTCTGAAGCTGGAGCAATCCTATGATCATTTTGAAGGCTGGGGCACATCGCTTGCATGGTGGGCTAACGATCTTGGAGGATGGAAAGATCAAGCAAAAGTCGACGAAGTCATGGACCTGGTGTTTGATGCAGAGAAAGGGCTAGGTCTGAACATTGTTCGCTACAATATTGGTGGTGAGGAAAATCCCGATATGAAGGCGCTTCGGCCCGGAGGAGATGTTCCAGGCTTCCAGCCTGAACCCGGCGTATGGGACTGGGAGGCAGATGCAGGACAACGTGCTGTATTAAAGGGATCTCTGGAACGTGGGGTCAACATTGCCGAGGCGTTCTCCAATTCACCACCATACTGGATGACGATCAGCGGCTCGGTTACGGGTGCTGTGGATGGCAGCAACAATCTTCGAGAGGATCAGTACGATGCATTTGCCGATTATCTGACCGAGGTCGTGAAGCATTATCGCGATGAGTGGGGCATTACGTTCCGTACACTTGACCCCCTCAATGAACCTTCCTCGGACTGGTGGAAGAAAGGCAACATGCAGGAAGGCAGTCATTTTACCAATGACAAACAAGCCGAGATTATCAAGAAGGTTGCAGCATCACTCAAAAGTAAAGGGTTGGACGGTACAGTGATCAGTGCAGCGGACGATAACAGCATTGACGAGACGGTGCACAATTTCAGCCTCTATGATCAGGATACGATCGATGTGATCGACCAGATTAACACGCACTCCTATAATGGTAGCAAAATGGAAGAGCTTCGCACGCTGGCCGAACGGTATGGCAAGAAACTGTGGATGTCCGAGTATGGGACGGGTGGCAGCGAACCGCATAGTCATGAGGACATGACTTCCGTACAGGAGCTCGCGGAGCGCATTATGTTCGATCTGAAAATCATGCAGCCTTCTGCCTGGGTGTATTGGCAGGCCGTTGAAGATGAAGGTGCCAACAACAACTGGGGCTTCATTCATGCGAATTTTAATGGAGAAGAGCAGTACGAGATGACGAAGCAGTATTATGGCATGGCCCAGTTTACGAAATTCATCCGTCCAGGCGCAACGATTATTCCAACAGATGATGGGCGAACACTGGCTGCCTATGATGCAGAGCAGAAGAGACTGGTATTGGTCATTCGCAATGAGTTATCTGCCGGAACCACAGCACTTGAACTGGGGGCATTTGATTACAGCAGTACTTCTACAGCACAGGTTTATCAGACGTCGCCGGATCGCAATATGGAGCAGCTTGAAGATGTTCCGTTGTATGCTAATGGATTGGAAGTATCGACTGCGGACAATTCCATCACCACCGTTGTATTAGAAGGCGTAACGCTGCAGGCGAACTGAGGGTTAGGCAATTTATCATTTTCTGTCATCGCAGTGATGAACTCAAACACAGAGAAGGAGGGCTTATCTTTGACAGAGATACCATCCCTATTGCTTCAGGAGCAGGAGAAGAATACACAGACGAGGGCTGAGCACGGCGTTCGATCTGAACTGACTTATGATCAGCGCAGCTTCATCATGAATGGAGAACGAGTATTTCTGAACAGTGCCACCATTCATTATTTCCGCATGCCGAGGCAGGAATGGCGAGAGGTATTAATGAAGGCGAAGCTGGCTGGCATGAATTGCATCGATACCTATTTTGCCTGGAACGTGCATGAGCCGGAGGAAGGACAATGGTCGTTCGAAGGAGACCATGATTGTGGTGCCTTTCTGGATATGTGTGCAGAGCTGGGCATGTATGTAATCACGAGGCCGGGTCCGTTTATTTGCGCAGAATGGGATTTTGGCGGCTTTCCGTATTGGCTGGAAACGAAGCAGGGAATTAAGTTCCGACAAAATAATGAAGCCTATCTGCATTATGTAGATCTGTATTTTGACCGGATCATTCCAATCATTCGTGAGCGCCAGCTATCTGCCGGAGGCACTGTTATTCTTGTACAGGTCGAGAACGAATACGGATATCTGATGGATGATGCAGCAGCAAGTGCTCATATGAACTACCTTCGGGACAGCCTGCTTCAGCGAGGGATTGACGTTCCGCTGATCACCTGTGTAGGGGGCGTGGAGGGCACGATTGAAGGGGCCAACTTCTGGTCAGGGGCTGACGGGCATTATGCGAAGCTTCGGGAGAAACAGCCAGATACACCCAAGATCGTTACGGAATTTTGGACGGGATGGTTTGAGAACTGGGGTGGGCCTTCTGCCATTCAGAAGACGGCGCCACTGTTTGAGAAACGCATGATGGAAATTCTTCGCACCGGTTATACCGGAATCAGTCATTACATGTTCTACGGCGGGACCAACTTTGGCGGATATGGTGGCAGAACCGTGGGCAGCAGCGATATTTTCATGATTACCTCCTACGATTATGATGCGCCGCTGAACGAGTACGGACGGGTAACGGCCAAGTATGCTGTGGCCAAGACGTTATCCTATTTTGTCCATGCGTTTGGAAAATTGCTGATGGAGACGGAGGAAGTACCGGCAGAGCAGATCAAGGTACGTCATCCGCAAGGCGTTTCTATCCGAGGCAGGTCTAAAGGCAGCGAGAAGATATGGTTCTTGGAGAATCACAAGGATGAGCGCGAGACGTTTCATGTCACGTTGGAGGAAGGCCGGACACTTCCTGTTGCCCTGAACCCCGGACAGATTATTCCGATACTGGATCGGGTAGAAATTGCCGAGAATGTATACCTGACAGGTGGCACGATGATTACGGGCAATGAAGTGGTGAATGGAGAATTGACCCTGTTCATCGTTGCGGAGGCGGGACAGCGTTCAGTTGTGGAACTGGAGACGAACGTCTTGAATGTACAGGGCAGCAGCATGCAAGTACGGGTTGAACGTGATCAGTTAAACGGAGCCTATCGCTTCGATCTGGTACATTTCCGTGAGCCAGGCATCATTCATCTGGAGGCAAGCGGTGCTCCCCTTCGGTTTGTGGTTCTGGACAAGGAAACGATGGATCGCACATGGAGAATCAAGGGAAAGGGAGGGACGAATCAGCTGCGTTACGCAATCGGATTTGATGATGTAGATGTCTCCCTTTCCGGGCAGGTCACGGGTATGATCTCTGATCCAAATCGGAATATGTTGCTTCTCGGCAGCTGGACGGATGGTGAACGGACGTTGACTGGACGTGAGTTCATATACGGTGAAGCCAACGATTCAGAGAGCGGCATGCAGGATGAGCATGTTCAGGAATCATCCGCAGCAATTCAGCATGCTCCGTTCACCACGCCGCAAATGCCACCGAGACTGACGGATTCCCCTGAGCTGTCTCGTGTGACATTGACAGCGGAACAGCGTGCTTTGAGTGGTCAACCAGAGCATTTTTCCCAGTACGGACAGGATTTCGGGTATCTGTTATACGAGTGCGATTTCGACCGTTCGGTGGATGGAATCACCACCCTTATTCTGCCGGATCTCCAGGACACGGCCCGAATATATGTCAATCGTGTAGAGCAGGCACTGGTTCGTCAAGTTGGTGCAGCGGGTGTTCAGGTGCAGACGACGAAAGGAAAGAATACACTTCAGGTGCTGGTACAGCATATGGGCAGGCTGAATTTTTCTCCGTATTTGGGTGAAAGCAAAGGTCTGGCAGGATCTGTGTACATCGGCGGCTCCGTTCAGGACATACGCCGGAATTGGCATACGGAGCATGGAGTGGTGCACCTTGATGAAGTGAATCATCTTGAGGAGGCCCAGCTTCTGAGCAGAAGCTTTACGCTGGATGGCATGGACCGTGCGATTCTCGTTGGAGCGGTGAGCCAAGGATTGCGCATGAATGGCATGGATGTACCAATGGAAGGATATCAGAACTGGTTTTCGTTCAACACGTTGGATATCTCCCTTTACTTGAGGCTTGGAGAGATCAATACGCTGGAGATGCCTTATAGCAGAACACCGCTGAACCGGCTGGAACTGATCCTGTACCGGAGTGAGGATGAGCTGCAGGATTGGCGCATGGCAGGTACAGATGCCTTGCTTCCACGACAATGGGGATTATATGAGCCACCGAACGTTTCAGGTCATCTCGACACCTATCGGCAGGATGCGGACTATAGTGGCAATTGGAATGCCATGTCTGTCGGGAATGGTTCGTACGGTCAACCTGTCTGGTACCGCTGGCGCTTCTCCAAGTCAGCTGTGCCCGAACACTTCCGAGTGAACCTGATGCTTCGTCTTACCGGGATGAGCAAGGGAACACTTCATCTGAACGGGCACCATCTGGGACGTTACTGGCAGATCGGTCCGCAAGAGGATTACAAAATTCCGGTATCCTGGCTGCAGGATGAGAATGAATTGCTGTTATTTGATGAGGAAGGTCGAACACCAGAACGGGTGCGTTTCTTTTATGATAACTTGTCCCAATATCCATGGGGTGTGGTCGAATAGATCTTCTTTTCATTGTACCGTATAAGGGAATTGGGTCTGTTCTGATCAGTCATGTCCTGTCCTAGCTCGTCGTATTTGTTCTCCTTGTGGAGGCTGCTTGGATGATTGAATCTATAGATTCTGAACCTCCCGGCAGCTCTTGCAAGGTGAATGGACAACGAGGATAGCTCGTATCGTTTATTGAAACCGTTTACATAATGAAGGTGTTGTGCGGCTACGCGATCTGTGAGGGGGGTGATGTTTGGCTAAAGGTATGCCTGTCCCACATTTTGAATAAGGAGATGACCTATGTACACAAGGAAAAGATGGAGTACAAGATTATTCAAAGTTTGCAAGTCCGGCATGATCATGCTGCTCGGAGCATTGCTTCTATTCATCACGTTATTCCCAAATACAGCGAGAGCAGCAACAAGTGTTTACACGATTTCGGCTTTTACCAATACGAGCGAATCCAATCTGTATATCTACGAATCCTACAATGCGACGAATTACGGTTTGCTAAAAGGGCCAGCCTATACACCCCCGGCGAATCTGATCCGTGATCCCAGCATCATGAAACATACGGATGGGCTGTATTATGTCGTTTATACGACGAACTGGTCAGGTAATACGATCGGCATCGCATCAAGCACAGATAAGGTGAATTGGACGTTTGTCCGCAATATTACCCTATCTGCACCCACCACGATTGCACATACCTGGGCACCGGAATGGTTCAAAGACAGCAACGGCAGTCTGAACATCATCGTGTCTATTTCCCCAGGCAACTATGAGAACTTCAAACCTTATGTCATCACGGCGACCAATGCAACCCTGTCTTCCACAACATGGTCTGCTGCCACAGAGCTCGCAGGCATTGCACCCAACTACATCGATACCTTCATCGTCAAGACAGGATCAACCTACCATGCATTCACCAAGAATGAGACCACCAAGTATATCGAATACGCTACAGCTACTTCCCTCACCGGACCTTACACATTCAAAGGGACAGGGGATTGGGCAGGATGGGGTTCCTGGGTAGAGGGACCTGCGCTTGTCCAGCTGGATAACGGTTCCTGGCGAATCTATTTTGACGGTTACTCTACACAAAAATATTATTACAGCGACTCTGCTGACGGGTTTCAGACCTGGAGTGCAAAGCAGGAGCTTGCCGGTCTGACCGGACTCGTCCGGCACATGACCGTCCTGAAAGAAACCGGGCAGCCTGGCGATATCCGCAAGCTGGAGTCCTATAATGTGCCAGGCAGCTTCATTCGCCATTACAACTATGTGGCCCGAATCGATGCCAGTGTCAGTCCCGCAGAGGACGCACAGTTCCGGATTGTGCCCGGTCTGTCGAATGCCACAGGAATTTCGTTTGAGGCCATGAATTATCCGGGTTATTACCTGCGCAACAATAACGGTGCAATCGTGCTGGTGAAAAATGACGGCAGCGCAGCCTTCCGCAATGATGCCACGTTCAAACGGGTGAGTGGACTCGCGAACGCTAGCTGGACATCTTACGCCTCTTTCAGCAACCCGAATTTGTACCTGAGACATTACAATAATGTGCTGAAATTGGAAGCTGTTGTTACGGTGATTGACAAGGCGGATGCTACGTTTAGGGAGATTGCACAGTAATCTTCTGTTCTGAGATTCTTTCATTGAAACGGAACTCATTTTATCTCATGAAACGGAACTCATTTTACTTTCAGAAGGAGTGAATTGAATGAAATGGTTGAAACGGTTGGGCACCATGCTGCTGGCAGGAAGCTTGCTGACAGGCAGTCTGGGTCTTGGCTCAGAAGTTTCCGCTGCGGGTTCTTATACAGCCACCGCAGATCCCTCGAAGCAGTACCAGACCATTGAAGGTTGGGGAACGTCCCTTGCCTGGTGGGGCAAAGTGGTCGGAGAGTACTCCAACCGGGATGAGTACGTAGAGAAAATGTTTAATCCAACCACCGGATTAGGCTTGAACGTCCTGCGTTACAACATTGGAGGCGGGGATAATCCTTCATCGAATGTTCTGGAATATCGCAAGGCTGTGCCAGGATATCAGCCTTCCCCGGGCGTGTATGACTGGACCGCAGATGCGAATCAGCGCTATATGCTGCAATCGGCCAAAGCGCAAGGCGTGAACGTCATTGAAGCCTTTGCGAACTCGGCACCCTACTGGATGACCATTAGTGGAAGTGTGTCCGGTGCCGCGAATGGTGGCAACAATCTCAAGCCGGATTATTATGATGATTTTGCTGATTATCTCACAGAGGTCGTGAAGCATTTCAGAGATAACTGGGGCATCACGTTCGACACCGTAACGCCGCTCAATGAACCGATCTCCACTTGGTGGAAGCAGGGCAACGATCAGGAGGGCATGCACTTTGATCGGGCAGATCAGAACACGATTCTGAGTCATTTGCAATCCTCGCTCAATGCAAAGGGATTATCAACAAAGCTGAGCGCGCCAGAAGAATACAGTCTGGATGACACAACCACTTCCTTCAACAGTTACAGCAGTGCAGTGAAGTCTGCGATCAGCCAGATTAACACACATACCTATGGGGGAAGCAACCGTGCATCGTTGCGGAATACAGCGACTTCAGCGGGAAAACATCTCTGGACCTCAGAATATGGAGACGGGGATGCCAGTGGACTAACGATGTCACGCACGATCCTTAAGGATATACGCAACATGGGGGCGAGTGCGTGGGTGTACTGGCAGGCTGTAGATAGTGCGGATGGCTGGGGATTTTTCAAAAATGTACTGAATAACACGCAAACGACCAGCTACACCGTGAATCAGAAATATTATGTCATGGGCAACTACAGCAAGTTTATTCGTCCCGGAACCAAGATCATTGGCATGAGTGATGCCAATACACTTGCTGCCTATGATGCGGCTTCTGGCAAAGTGGTGCTGGTTACCACCAACTCGGAAGCCACCGATACAACGGTGACGTATGATCTGAGCCGATTTACAAGCCTGGGAACATCCGCTCAAGTGTATCGCACATCCTCTACGGAGAAGTTGCAGCAATTGACTAACATCAACATTCAGAATAAAAAGTTTACAGCCACCGCCAAAGCGAGCTCGGTTACGACCTATGTCATATCCGGCGCGACGTATAGTGGCGGCACAGGATATGAATCCGGGGCGATCTATAAGCTGATCAATCGGAACAGTGGTCTCGCTCTGGATGTGAATGGGGCCTCCACTGCCGGGGGTGCAACGATTATCCAGTGGAACGACAATGGCGCAGCCAACCAACAATGGAAGCTGGAGTCTGCAGGCAACGGTTATTATAAGATCCGTAACGTAGGCAGTGGTTTGCTGCTGGATGTGAATCAGAGCTCTACTCAAGGAGGAGAAGCCTTGATTCAGTGGCAGGATAACGGGGGCAACAATCAACAATGGTTACCGGTGGATGTCGGAGGATATCTTGTGCTCGTGAACCGCAATAGCGGCTTAACCGTTGATATCAACCAGAGCTCCACAACCGCTGGTGCCTCGACCATTCAATGGGCAGACAATGGTGGAGCCAATCAGCAATGGAGTTTGGTTAAAGTGAATTAAAAGTAGAGTATTCATTGCGCGGACTGCTCTCGCTTTAGAATGATTCAACGTTGCTAAGGTAAGATACTCCTTTCTTGAAGCAGGATGCGCTATGCCACACGGCACGGCTCAAGAGAGGAGCTCTTCCTGATACACCAAATCGAGTCAGCTTACGTTCAGTACGAATCAGCCTTCTCCGGGGCTAGTGCTCTAATGAAAACGGGAAAGGGCAAATCGTCCGATATCCTGATTCGTATGTCCTGTTTGCACCAAGTCAGACAATATTTTGCCCACTGCACTTGCAAATTTGAAGCCATGACCGGAGAAACCGCCTGCCAGCCATACATGGTTATGGGTAGGGTGACGGTCGATAATAAAATCTTCGTCCGGTGTGAACTCATATTTGCATACCGCACTACGCTTCAGCTTTCCAGCTGCCAGTGGCATCCGAAGTTCAAGCAATCTCCGCAGATCACCCTCATCCGTTTCATCAGAGCCAAATGGAGCCAGTGTACCGCCTGGTGTCCACTCCTGCCCCGTATCGTGACGTCCAATCTTCAGACCCGACCCGCCAATGCTCGGAAATCCGTAATATCCGCCTTCTTTTCCAGCCAGCGTAAAACCAGGAAAGTGATCCTCGGCGAACAACGCCTCCGGTGCATCGAACCATCCCACGGTTTTGCGTACAGCTCGAATCGGAAGGTTCACGAACGGTTTCAGCGTCTGAAACCATGCCCCGGCACTGAGAATGACCTGGTTCGCATAATAGGTCTCGCCAGCAGATGTGATGACTCCAACAGAATCTGTGCTGCACTCGATATGTTCCACACGTGTATGCGTCAACAGGGTGGCACCCAATGCTTCGGCTGCCTGACGGAAGGCGAGCACGCAGCGTTCACTGAACAAATATCCTGCATCAGGCTCATACATTCCCTCGTAATGTTCGGGGACTTCAATGCCTGGCCACCGTTTCATGATTTCGGCAGCGCGCAAGGTTTCATACCGAATCCCCGCATTCTCAGCATGGGTTAAACGATTGTGAAAAGAATGGATGTCCGGGTCAACTACATTCAAGACACCCGAACGTACAAGCAATTTGGACGCGGTCGTATCCTCCAGTTCTTCCCACAGTTCCTGCGCCAGAAGTGCCATCGCTATATAATCAGGTCCCCCGCTGTACACGTGGCGGATAAGCCGTGGTTCTCCGTGATGACTGCCTTCCGTGTGCGGAGGATCAAAGGCATCAATCAGCAATGTTTTTAATCCACTACGCGCAAGATAATAACCTGCACTCATGCCCATCGATCCGGCTCCAACGATAATGACATCATAGGAATTTGATATAACCATCCCTCCTTCCGCTTATTTTTCAGAGACCACTCTTATACAGGATAATCTAGTCTTCAAATCTACGGCAGTCAATAGAACAGGTTATAGAGAAAGCCGATACGACAATAGAAAATTTTGATTAAGGATAAAGTTGTATGTATACCAAAATAGTGGTAGAGTTTTGAGTTAAACATTCCGACCTGATTAGTCGGTATTTCAGATCTCTGTAGATTCAGATGAAGAACAAGGAAGGTGAAGTCAACGTCAACGAATCCAACACAAACGTCTGGTTTTCCCAGTCAAACCTATGCCAAAATTGTACTTGAACCCGCCTATAACCAGGCCATACAGCATCTGCTGAACCCCATGATGGCCGTAAACAAAGCACATCTGATTATGCTCCGTGAACAACACATCATTTCGGAGCAAGAGGCGTGCCACATTGCTTCGGCTATACAGAGTCTGGATGTGGATGGGCTCCGAACGAGCGAATATTCCTTCCACGTTGAAGATTTGTTCTACCAAGTCGAAGTTGAACTAGAGAAGCTTGGCGGACCCTCTGTCGGGAATCTGCACTTAGCCAGAAGCCGAAACGATATGGGAATCGCCATTTATCGTATGGTGCTGAGGGATAAGCTGAACTCAGCGATTTCCTCAGGGCTGTCATTACACCGAAGCCTAAGAGAAATTGCATTACGTCATATCGATACCCTCATGATTGCTCACACGCACACCCAACAAGCCCAGCCGACCACACTTGCCCATTACATCTGTGCCGTTAGCGATTCCCTGGAACTGCTCGGCTTTGATGGCATGATTGAGAATGCCTATGATGCCGTCAGCGGTGCAGATTATGCAGGTGAAGCCGCCTCTGTAGCCCAGCTTGCAGCTATCAATCTGGGGCGTTTCGTTCAGGATCTGCTGTTATGGTGCACACAGGAATATGGTGCATTAATTGTAGCTGCCTCTTACGTTCAGATTAGTTCCATCATGCCGCAAAAACGGAATCCGGTATTTCCATTTCAGGATTGAACTGGAAGGTTGTGAATACAGCGGTGCAGGAAATTGCCGCCAAGCCGCTTGCCCTAACCTATGAGCAATTAGAAGAAGCAATATCTCCCGAGCATTTTGTACACATTCGGCATGTGCGTGGTGGACCCAATCCGGAAGAAGTGGCAAGAGCATTGGAGGCCCAAGCGCTCCGTCTTGACACACAGGAACAATGGAGTCTCGATACCACTAATAAACTCCGTTCTGTAGATGCAAAACTGGATTTAATTCTAAACGGCTGGCTTAACAGAATCTAAATGGAAGGAGCAAAATCAATGTTCTCCAATCCCGACTTTCGAGTTTTTGACATCCATGCCCATCTGCCTTATAAACTTTTGCTTTCCTCATATAAGAACCACGAACTGGTGACGCGATATGGCAAGGAACGAAGTGAGCGAATGCGACTAACCTGGGATTTCCCGGCGGTGGAGGAGCAGGGAGAGGAAGCAGCACGGCCGTTAATCGAACAGTGGGTAGATGAATTGGACAAATACAATATTGCCGGACTTAACTTTCTAACGGCTCTGGATAATGACAACTTGGCTGAACAAATATCCTTATACCCGGATCGGTTTACCGGCTTCGCCTATCATCCCATTGAGAATGAAGATGCATCCATCGAGCTGCGTCGGGCGGTTGATGAGCTCGGATTGCGAGGATATAAGTTGTTTGGTCCCCTCACCCAGATTCCCTTTGACTCTCCTTCGCTCGACCCGGTGTGGGCATTTCTTGCAGAGCGGCGCCTGCCTGTCCTGATTCATTTTGGCATGCTTGGTCATGCCGGAGGCATCGTTCATCATCCCAACATCAATCCGCTTGCCATCTTTAACACGGCCCGTGCCTATCCGGATATTCCGTTCATCATCCCTCATTTTGGCGCAGGGTACTTCCAGGAACTGCTCCATCTAAGCTGGAGCTGCCCTAACGTGTACATCGACACATCGGGTTCCAATCAGTGGGTACGCTGGATGCCCTATGAGCTGAACCTGGAGACGTTATTCCGCAAAACCTACGAACTGTTGGGTCCGGAGCGAATTATCTTTGGAACGGATGCGAGCGGATTTCCGCGTGGTTATCCCTATCGTTATTTGCAGGATCAGGTCCGGGTATGCCGTGAACTTCGCTTCTCTGAAGCGGACATCGAACTCATCTTTGGAAATAACGCAAGACGTTTGTTGAAGCTGCCTGTTGATAAAGCCGTTGGTTTCACCAGCTTCGAGTGTTCAGACGGAGAAGGAGCCCATCACGATTGAGTACTGGCAGTACGAATTTCCAGCCAAGGTTGAACTGATCAATACCTTAATCCAGGAATTCGAGACGGAACATCCCAACATCAAAGTCAAACAAACCAATTTTCCATACGACCAGTACAATCAAAAGGTTGCCACACTTGTTCCCGCCGGAAAAGGACCGGATGTCATCAATCTGTATTACGGCTGGCTGCCCAAATATGTGCAATCCGGTTATTTACAGCCGTTGCCTGAAAGCAGCTTTCCGGGCATCGCCGAGGCATTTTTCCCTTTTGTGGATACAGCCAAATTAAATGGAAGCTATTATGCTCTGCCTACAGGCGTGAGAACGCTGGGGTTGTTTTATAACAAGGACCTGTTCACCAAGGCCGGACTTGATCCCGATAAACCGCCGCCGACTTGGGAAGAACTTGTCTCGGATGCCAAGGCATTAACGGAAACGGACAAAAATGGGCAGCTGGTGACAGAGGGTTTCGCGTGGGAACCGGGTTCCCAGCTTCATCACTGGTTCCGAGACGGATTGTTATATCAAGCGGGAGGCAAGGATACAAGCGAGGATCGTCGGAAAATCCTGTGGAATGATACCCCCGCAGGGCTTGAAGCATTCAAGTATCTGGTTGATTTTGCAACCGTGCATAAAGTGGGCATTAACGGCTTTTACACCGATGATGCCAATGCATTCAAAACGGGCCATGCCGCAATTAACGTGGATGGTTCATATCGATTGGGATCTATCAAAAAAGACGCTCCCGATTTGAATTTTGCTGTCGCACCGCTGCCGGGTTATAAAGGAAAATCCACACAGGCTTCATTCTGGGCGAATGCGATTCCTGCCAATGTTACCGGGGAGAAGCTTGAAGCAGCCACGGCCTTTTTACAGTTTTTGATCAGCAAGGGCGTCCAGGAACAATGGGTGGAGAAGGTCGGTGAACTTCCCGCACAGAAAGAAGTTGCTCTTCAGGATAAGTATGTGAATGACCCGCTGCTTGGCCCTTTTATCTCCCAACTGAACGATGCCAACGCCCACTTCTTCATTGATGAGACGCAGGAGCGTACGTTGTTTGTGAACGCTGTGGATGAGGTGCTGCTTAATCATGTGCCGGAAGAACAGGCCTTCAATGATCTGGTGGCCAAAACTCAGAAGCTCTATGACGACTACTGGGCGAAACAGGATAAGAAAAAATAAGCTCTCATTCAAGGAGGCTGCGCAGCTATGAGGACTACTGGGGTGATCCCTTCGCGGCCGAAACGGCATTTATGGTTCGGATCGGGAATAGGTAGACTCAATTACAGACATAAACAGCGGTTATTCATTTATGGCGGTTTGTTGATTCCGCTGCTCTATTTTGTAGTCATCCGCATCTTACCGATTCTGTATTCCTTTAACGTAAGCTTTCGCGAATGGGGCATGCTGTCACCGGATAAACCCTTTGTGGGCTTTGATAATTATGCGACGTTGCTAAGTGACTCTCTATTCCTCAAGTCGCTGCATCTAAAAAGTCTGGAAGTCCAAGCTGCTGATCCTGGCGAATAGGTGGACGATTTTCTAAGGAACACAGGACGTCTTATTTGGCCTTCCGCTCCTCTTTTTAAATTGTAAGGAACATCAGACATGTTATTTCCATAAATCTCCTGATGTAAACGCGATAAAGGACCATCAATTCCGATATAGCGTGTCTCAGATTCCTTAGATTTCTAAGTGTGCTTCAAATCCTCCAATAAGACGCCACAGATTCGTTACCGTTCGTGGGCAGAGTCCAGTTTGCGCTGGATAAGGGCGATATGATGACGGAAGTGGCGCCGGCTGTTATGCACTTGGGGTTCATGGACATGCAATTGAACAAGATTGGCTTTCAGCAGCAGCCTTGTCCTTTCGAATTCGCCCATGCTATATTGGGGAGATGTGAGGAGATGAGGATATGAAGCTGGTGTCCTGGAATGTGAATGGATTGCGGGCATGTGTTACCAAAGGATTCATGGATTATTATAACGAGAGTCAGGCCGATATTTTCTGTGTACAGGAGACCAAGCTGCAGGCAGGACAGATCGAGATGGATCTGGGAGAAGACGTATATCAATACTGGAATTATGCTGTCAAAAAAGGATACTCCGGCACAGCCGTATTTACCCGGATCAAACCGCTATCTGTCTGGTATGGAATCGAGGAAGATAGCGAACCGGAAGGCCGAATGATCACACTGGAGTTTGATCATTTTTATCTAATCAACGTATATACCCCCAATGCGAAGCGGGATCTGACCAGACTTCCTTACCGTTTGGAATGGGAGGATCGATTCAGAGGGTACGTGCTGCAATTGGAGCAGACCAAGCCGGTTATCGTATGTGGTGACCTGAATGTAGCCCATCAGGAGATCGACCTGAAGAATCCGAAGCCGAATCTGGGCAACTCGGGATTCACGCTGGAAGAGCGAGGCAAGATGACTGATCTGCTGGCTGCCGGATATGTGGATAGCTTCCGCCATTTGTACCCGGATCGCACGGATGTGTTCAGTTGGTGGTCGTACATGCCCAAGGTAAGAGAGCGTAATGTTGGATGGCGGATCGATTATTTCCTTGTGTCCAATCAACTGGCTCCGAAGGTGTCAGATGCGCATATTGATTGCCATGTCATGGGCAGTGATCATTGCCCGGTCGGTCTCACGTTGCAATTGTAGATTGCAGAGGGTGTATTTCCCCTTTTACAAAATGAATATCATCCAAACCGCAGGTTTCCGTTATCGGGAATTTGCGGTTATTTTACGTTGTCTATATGAGTATCTTCCCTTTGGTACAGGTCTCAATGGTATTTTTCATGCTGCGGGTAGGGGGTGGAACTAGACTTAGGTTGGGGAAAGAACTGGACCCGGGATCGTTCCGTTTCCACCCGTACTTGGGTAAGATTGAAGAATACATATAGAAGATGAGTCGGGTAAGGGGTAGAGAACGATGAAGAAGGGGTTACGGAGAGGTTTGAAGGGGCTGGGTGGCCTGATGCTGGCAACAGGACTTCTGCTGCTGGCAGGTACCGCGTACGAGGCGTATCAGTCGACACAGGACATGAAATCTTATACTGCACCAGGCAAGATGTATGAGGTGAGCGGACGTAACATGCATCTCTATACAACGGGAAGAGGAAATGCGACAGTTGTTCTCGCTTCAGGCTGGGGTACGCCCAATCCGTATGTTGATTTCAGCCCGCTGTATAACAAGTTGAAAGACCAGGTGAAAATTGCGGTGTATGATCGGTTCGGTTACGGGTATAGCGATTATACGGATCGGCCACGTGATATCGATACCATTACGGAGGAAATCCATCAACTGCTGCGAGTATCCGGCCAACGTCCGCCCTATATCATGGTAGGTCATTCTCTCGGCTCGCTGGAGACCGTGCGATTCGCACAAATGTATCCTGATGAGGTAGCTGGCATGGTCATGATCGATGGAGGAAGTCCCGAATATTACAGCACTGTGGATATGGAGCCATCGGATTGGTATTTCGATTCAGCCCGTTTTCTGGTGAAAACAGGAATTGTGCGTACATTGCTGCATTCGGATCGGATAACGGATTCTTTGGTCGTTAACCCGGATCTTGTTACGGAGTCAATGCGAAAGGCAGCCACCATTTCCACACTCAAGCATGCTTACAATGACAACGTGATTGGGGAGATGCGCAATTCCAAGACGAACGCAGCCCATATCCTGGAGCATAAAAAGGAATTCTCCTTCCCGCTAACCATTCTGACGGCCGGTTCAGAGAAACCAAGCGAAGGCAGCCGGGCATGGCAGGCAGATCAAGCCGATTTTGCTTCATGGTCCAGTCAAGGATCACAGGTCACCGTGGCACACGCCAAACATGATATTCATAACAGTCAGCCGGATATTGTCGCTAGTGAAATTTTGGAGCTGGTGAAGCGGTCCGGTGAACTATGAAGAACATGATTCAGCCAAAATATAGCAAACTGGATGAGGAGGCAGGATGGATGAAAAAGATCAGAACCGCATCAAGATTCCTTTCCTTACTCCTGGCAAGCTGTCTGTTGTCTCTAACGGTGTTGTCCGTTTCCGTTTTGTTTGCTACCTCTTCAGTGGATGCCATACCTTTTATCCATTCAGTTGGACATAATTAGAATAAGAGGAATATATCAGACCTTGCTGCTCTGCATGCAAGGTATTTTTATTTCGAACTGGAAACCTGACAGGTTACATGGTATGTTATATAATTATACTGAACAGAGTATGCAACATTAGATGAAGACAGGAGAGGATTGAACATGGTCAAAGTTGGTATCGTCGGTTACGGAAATCTGGGCAAAGGTGTAGAGAAAGCGATCACTCAAAACCCGGATATGGAGCTTGTTGCTGTATTTACACGTCGTAACCCGGAGCAGATGGTTGCAGAAGGTACGGAGGTTCGTTTCGAACATATCTCTGCTGCTGAGCAATACATAGGCAAAATTGATGTGATGATTCTGTGTGGAGGTTCGGCAACCGATCTTCCGGAGCAGACACCTGCAATTGCAAAATGGTTCAATACGGTGGATAGCTTCGATACACATGCCAAAATCCCTGAATTCTATAAAGAAGTTAACGCTGCGGCAGAGCAAGGTGGCCACGTGAGCGTCATTTCCACAGGTTGGGACCCAGGCTTGTTCTCCATGAACCGACTGCTTGCTCAATCGATCCTGCCAGAAGGTAAAGAGTACACGTTCTGGGGTAAAGGAGTAAGCCAAGGTCACTCCGATGCCATCCGTCGTGTTCCTGGCGTTAAGGCTGGTGTGCAATATACTGTACCTGTTGAAGAAGTAATCAACAGCATTCGTGCTGGGGAGACCCCAGAGCTGTCCACACGTGAAAAGCATCTGCGTCAATGCTATGTGGTTGCAGAAGCTGGTGCGAACCAAGACGAGATTCGTGAAACGATTGTTTCCATGCCGAACTATTTCTCGGATTACGATACAACGGTAACCTTCATTACTGAAGAGCAATTGAAGGCTGAGCATGAAGGCATGCCACACGGTGGGTTTGTCATTCGCAGTGGAGTGACAGGCGCAGGCCAGAAACAAATTATTGAGTTTGGTCTGAAGCTCGACAGCAATCCTGAATTTACGGCAAGTGTACTGGTAGCTTATGCAAGAGCCGCACAACGTTTGAGTCTGGAAGGACACAAAGGGGCCAAGACGGTATTTGATATCCCACTCGGTCACCTGTCTCCTAAATCGGCTGAGGACCTTCGCCGCGACTTGCTGTAGTCCGTTAATTCATTACCGTAGTTATAGGTCCTGATTATTTATATCTAAAATGTAATACAATACAAACAGCTCGTCCTTCTAAACAGAGGTACGAGCTGTTTGTGTTGTACATACGAATCAGTGCATATTCATGGTTTATTCATATTCATTCCTAATTCATACTTCTTCTTGAGGTAGTCTTCCCTACAGCCAGTGTGAGGGAATGTTTAAATGATCCGGCAACTTGGTACCTGCACTGCCTTTTGCCGAGTTGAGCTGGGATTGTGTCAGAAAGATGCTGCCTCTCAGATCCGCTCCGCCCAGATTCGCATCCCGCAAGTCGGCTCCGATCAGATCGGTCTTTCTCATATCTGCGTTTCGTAGGTCAGCCGCTATCATTAAGGCCCCTCTGAAGCTCGCTCCCCGAAGGTCAGCTCCTTTTAGATTGGCACCCAGAAAGTCTCTTCCAGTACGCTTTTTGGTCTTCGATTGGGATGTTCCCTTGTCCGAAGCTGGGACCTTTGCCCTCACCATCTCGCTGGCTTGTACAAGCAGTTCGTTAACCACCGCCCGATGTGCTGGAATATCGAGACGTAATATGGCAGAGGGCTCCAGATCGGTTAGTCGTTCCGTTTCCCGATATACGTCCTTCAACGCGGAATGGATGGATGATGTTTCCGACAGCTGTAACATTTCATTGATATAGCTCATCATCTCATGAAGCTGCTTCATGACAGGCAAACAATCAAACATCTCAGCAGCAGATTCGGGATGATTACGCCAATCCCTTCCTGCATATGTAATTTGTGATAGTTTCTGACCAGCCCCGAAACAGTCGTAGACTGTGCACCCCTTGAACCCTTTCTGTCGCAGCTGTGTATGGATGCCGCAGCGGTTATCGGTACGGAGATTGGGACAGGGAATGCCACTGGACTTATCAAAAGCAAAGTCTGATGACTTGCCATACGGCAAGGCAACACAGCATAGACCAAAACATTGCTCGCAGTCTGCGCTTAAATGCAGAGTAGCCTGATTGCTACTGAATGCTTGGTTAGTCATTTGTACACTTCCTTTAATTAAAAAAAATGCTATTTTAAGGTCAGTACAACTTTACCATTACACTGGAATTCGATCAATTCCGAGATGGATCACATGTCGATCCTGCTACTGGATTAAACTCCATAAATGTAAATAAACCGCCTCCCGTGATGGAAGGCGGTTTATTTAGTTAGTTAGCAACTGCAACACAATTAGACGATACCTTGCGCGAGCATAGCATCTGCAACCTTCAGGAAGCCAGCGATGTTCGCTCCGGCAAGCAGGTTACCTGCACAGCCGTACTCATCCGCTGCCTGAACACAGCTGGTGTAGATGTTCGACATAATGTCATGCAGCTTGGCGTCCACTTCTTCAAATGACCAGGACAACCGCATGCTGTTCTGAGACATTTCAAGTGCGGACACGGCAACGCCGCCAGCATTAGCCGCTTTGGCTGGTCCAAACAGAACGCCTTCTTTATGGAAAACGTCAATCGCAGCCAGAGTGGAAGGCATGTTCGCTCCTTCACCAATCGCTTTAACTCCGCCTTTCACGAGCAATGCAGCAGCCTGTTCGTCGATTTCATTTTGCGTTGCACAAGGCAGCGAGATATCACAAGGGATAGACCAGATGCCTTCACAACCCTCGGTATACACGGCATGTGGATGCTCTTTCACATATTCGCTGATCCGCAGACGATCAACCTCTTTTAATCTTTTTACGGTATCCAGATTGATTCCTTGAGCATCATAGATGTAACCACCGGAGTCACTACAAGCCACAACATTAGCTCCAAGCTCCTGAGCCTTCTGAATGGCATAGATCGATACATTACCCGAACCGGAGACAACTACGGTGCTGTCCTTGAAGCTCAGTCCTTTGGATGCCAGCATCTCTTTGACAAAGTACACACATCCGAATCCGGTAGCTTCCTTACGTGCAAGGCTTCCTCCGTATAGGAGCCCTTTACCTGTAAGAACGCCGGCTTCATGTCCACCGCTGATGCGTTTGTACTGTCCGAACATATAACCGATTTCCCGTGCACCTACACCGATATCACCGGCAGGTACGTCCGCATCGGAACCGATATATTTGTACAGCTCAGTCATGAAGCTTTGGGTGAAACGCATGACTTCCAGATCTGATTTCCCTTTTGGATCGAAGTCGGAACCACCTTTACCACCGCCGATTGGCAGGCCAGTCAGAGCATTTTTGAAAATTTGTTCAAAGCCAAGGAATTTAACGATTCCCGAGTAAACGGAAGGGTGGAAACGAAGTCCGCCTTTGTAAGGTCCAATTGCGCTGTTGAACTGAACACGGAATCCACGGTTCACCTGTACCTTGCCTTGATCATCTACCCAAGGCACGCGGAACGTAATGACACGTTCTGGCTCAACAAGCTGTTCAAGCAAGCCGTTCTCCCGATATTTCGGGTGAGCTGCAATGACCGGAATAAGCGAGTCCAGGATCTCTTTGACAGCCTGATGGAATTCACTTTCCTGTGGATTTCTGGCGATAACCGATTCGTAAACGGAATGAACATATTCTGCAGCAGATACTTGAGTTGAATCCTTAGTTATAGTCGACACTTTTTCAATGCACTCCTTTATTGTGTTAAAGTCTTGGGATGGCTATTTGTATAAATTGCATAAAAGTTTGTAGTTAAATATACATGAAACCAAATAAAAATACGAGATAAAAAGCCATAAAATGTTTTTTAAGGCTTATTAAAATCTTCTATGGATCTGTCATACGATGTAAAGGTTAGATATTGAAGACAGGCTGAACATTCCTTTAAGAGTTATATAACGTGAAGTTAAGCGAATATACTGGATTAAAAAATTAGTTTTGGTAAGATGGTAGTAAGACCTCGGTATCCGTGGTTTTTTTATCTATATGAAGGAGGAGAACAACATGATGAAGAAAAACATCAGAATCAACATGGAGAACAAGGCTTGTATAGGAGGTGAGATTTATTATGAACCATAGGACCTCCTTTCAAAATTGCAGAGAAATGCTGGTGAACCAGCTCATTATATTCGGTGAAGAGAAAAGAACATTTCTCGACGCCTATTTTGACGTGCGTGATCCGGAACGTTCACAGATGGAACGGCTGCTCGGGAACTATACGACGTGTGTGGAGAAGCTGCTCCTTGGTTCGGATGAAGCTCTGGACTCGGTGGTACTTATCGGTAGCCTGATCCGTTTTGAATACGTTGACTTCCACACATCCGATTCGTTCACCATTGTTATGCCGGATGATGCTGATCCGGATGCCGGCTATATTTCTTTCCTTTCCCCTGTAGGTCAGCAATTACTGCTTAGTCGCAAAGGAGAAGTGAAGTCGATTAATATACCGGCTGGCTCCATGCGGGTACGTATTACAGACATTGCGTTGAACAATAAGTCCTTGAACCCGATGTCCACTGGAGGTGCAGATCATGCACTTTAAAGAGACGGATTTGCCGGGAATTGGACGCAAATATTGGCTGCACACACGCAGCGGTGAACATCTGGTCATTGTCATCCATAATGATGAGCGGCGTGACCTGTTTCATATGGAGTCAGGCGATTCGCCTGAAGAACTGGGAGACATGGTGTCACTGGTCACACTGGATGATGATGAGGCACGTGCGGTAGCCGCTATTGTTGGCGGCATGACGTACAAACCAACCTTTCAGGATGAACGTGAAGTTATGTTGGAGGGACTGTTAATTGAGTGGCTTCGTATTGAGCCGCATTCAGAGAGCATAGGAAGAACGATCGGAGAACTGAATATTCGTCAGGCAACTGGAGCGGTTATTCTGGCTGTGGTGGAGAAGAACAGGACGAAGCAGTTTAATCCGGGTCCGGATTTTATCTTTACCGCGGGGGCTACGGTTGTTGTCTCTGGTGAGCGGGATCAGATCAAACTGTTAAAACGGTTGTTATCGAATGGACGGCTCTAGCCTATGGATATGCTCATATTCGAAGTGGGGATTGCCGTTGCGCTGATTACACTTACGGGGCTAATATCTGCACGATTACGATTCTCGGTCATTCCGTTCTACATACTAATCGGTATGGCTGTTGGACCACATGCACCACAGATTGGTATTGTGGATTTGCGTTTTATCGAAAGCTCGTCCTTTATTGAATTTATGGGCAGGCTGGGTATTCTGTTTCTACTCTTTTATCTGGGACTGGAATTTTCGGTATCTCGTCTATTGAAGTCAGGCAAAGCCATTTTGACCGGAGGTATGTTCTACGTTGGACTAAATTTTGCTTCCGGTCTGCTGCTGGGATGGTTCATGGAGCTGCCACTTAAGGAAACATTGGTTGTCTGTGGCATTATGACGAGTTCTTCCACAGCGATAGTGGCTAAAGTACTCGTGGATCTGAAGCGCACGGCGAACCCGGAGACAGAAATTATTATGGGCATGATCATGTTTGATGATCTGTTCATCGCCATCCATATCTCGATTCTGACGGGGCTTGTGCTTAGTGGGGCTACCTCATTCCTCAGCGTCTTGCTCGTATCCCTGTCTGCGCTGCTCTTTATTGTGCTATTTCTGATCATAGGCAGGAAATGCATCAAGTATATTGATAAGGCACTCAACATCAAGTCATCGGAGTTGTTTCTACTTACCGTTATGACGCTGCTCTTTTTGGTGGCGGGTTTCTCGGAAACGCTGCATGTAGCCGAAGCGATTGGAGCTTTGATGATGGGGCTGGTTCTGGGAGAATCGAGACATGCCAGCCGAATTGAGCATCAGATTATGCCGTTCAAAGATTTCTTTGGGGCCATCTTCTTTTTCAGCTTTGGCCTGACCATTGAACCTTCCTCCCTCGGCGGAGCCGTTGGCATGACGATCATTGCGGTGGTTCTGACGATTGCCAGCAACTACGGAGCAGGAATGATCGCTGGAAGATTGGCGGGGATGACTCCCAAGGCTTCTCTCAATGTGGGATTCACGCTAGTGTCCCGTGGAGAGTTTTCTATCATTATGGCGAACATCGGTAAGGCAGGAGGCCTGATGGCATCCATTCAGTCTTTTGCCGTGTTATATGTGTTGATTCTGGCGGTGCTGGGCCCGATTCTGACGAAAGAATCACCCTGGATCTACAGTCAGTATGCCCGCTTGAGGAAAAGAATGAAACGAAGGCAGACAGAGTGAATCTGTCCGAACTGTTGTTGCCTTTGTGAAAAGGATAGGATAGCAACCAAATGTGACTCTGGATTGAGTTTCTGGGCTTGGGTCGATAAGCGTCACGCCGCTTGGAGAAGTAAATTTCTCCCCGGTGTGGCGCTTTTCTTTTTATGGAATGGATGAGTACATTAGCGGGTCTAAACACCTAATTCAAGTGAGGTAAACATGTTGTTTTCATGCTCGTGAAGGGTCGAACTAGGGTGGGACTTTGGATGCGATTTAGCTGATTGTATTGAAAAAAATCATAATTTATGTAAAATAATGTTATATTCGAATCTAGTAACCTAGTAGTCTAGCATGTATCTGACGACAAGGAGGATTTTGGCATGAATCAAACAAGCAGATTTCAACGGTTAAAATGGGTAGGTACCACGTTATTGTTAGGCTTAGTGCTGTTTGCATTACCGGCATCTGCCGCATGGAATGATACATACAAAGGTTACGCTACTTACACAGGTTCAGGATACTCGGGAGGGGCTCTGCTATTAGACCCTATTCCTGCGGACATGCAAATTACGGCACTTAATCCATATCAGCTTAATTATAATGGCGTCAAGGCTGCTCTGGCGGGAGCGTATCTGGAAGTGCAGGGTCCCAAAGGCAAAACGACCGTATATGTAACGGATCTGTATCCTGAGGGAGCCAGTGGTGCGCTGGATCTTTCACCAAATGCCTTTAACCTCATCGGGGACCCGAAGGCAGGCAAAATTGATATCAGCTGGAAAGTTGTCAAAGCTCCGGTCAAAGGCAACGTCTCCTATCGGATCAAGGAAGGCAGCAGTCAGTGGTGGGCGGCAATTCAGGTCCGTAATCATAAATATCCGGTGCTGAAGCTCGAAGTGAAGCAAAAGGATGGCACATGGCTCAATCTGGAGAAACAGGACTATAATCATTTCCTGGGAACTGGACTGGGCAAAGAAAAATTGAACATCCGCATCACCGATATTCGCGGTCAGGTAGTGAATGATACTATTCCGGCTTTGCCTGAAAATGGATCGGGTGGAGCTTATATTGTACCGGGTAATGTACAGTTTCCGGATTGACAGAGGTAGGAAGATTGTTTACAAAGAATTATGGTCAAAAGTATGCTTAACGAAAAGTCGTGCAATGCACGGCTTTTTTTGGTTATATAAGATGATGCTCATGCAGCTGAATTAAATGGTTTTTTGCGACAAAGGAGAATGTACAGCATGGATAATCTGCCTTCATATCATTCATCACATCATTATTGGAAACAGTATCAAGCCTTTTTCCCGGGTGAAATAAGGCTAGGGGACCATGCGAATCCTGAAGAGGAGTGGTGGGAATCGAACGGGGTTCATCTGCACATCGATCGTCTGCCCGCGCCCGATTCGCCGATCAAAATTCTGTTCATTCACGGAGCCGGAGGCAATGGCAGGTTGCTCGCTCCTTATGCTCGAATGTTACAGCTTCGAGGCTACGAGGTAGTATCGCCAGATCTTCCACCGTATGGGTTGAGCTATCCGTTGCCTGGGACACATGTCAACTATGATCTTTGGATCAAGCTGCTTGTTTCACTCGCTGATCGCGAATATAAGAAAGACGGCAAGCCGATCGTGGCGTTGGGAAGCAGCATCGGAGGCATGCTGGCCTATCACATGAGTGCACGCAGTGAGCACGTACAAGGCTTGATCGTAACCACATTTGTGGACACGAGTGATGCGGGTATGCGTGACCAGCTTGCACCAAACCGTCTGGTGAGCCGATGGGGCAAACGCATGATGGATCAGTTTCCGGCTTTACTGGATCATATACGGATCTCTGTGAAGCAAGTATCACGTATGCAGCTGATTACCAATAATCCGGGTTTAACCCGACTTATTATGAATGATCCACAGGCGGCAGCGACGCGTGTCCCGTTGGAACTGTTAAGAACATTCCTGAATAAGAAGCCGGAGGTGAACCCGGAAGACTTTGACCAATGTCCTGTACTGCTGGTTCACCCCGAACTGGACCCGATGACACCATTACGGTTCAGCCAATCTTTTTTTGATCGATTGAAGGTGGAAAAGGAATGCGTAGTGTTGGAAGGAGCGGGTCACTTCCCTATAGAACAGCCAGGGCTGAATCAATTGGAGGAAGCCGTGTTACGATTTTTACATAAGATTCAAGCGCAACATTCATGAAAGTTGAATTCGAATGTTCTCTATATGAACCGCGACCCCGCCCACTTGAATCTTTGTAATTTCATTGGAAACGCCCAACGTTAATCTGACTCGAATCTCTGAGGGACGGTTCATGGTGTATCCTTGTCTAATCATATAGGTTGTATCGTGGGGATCTGAAAGTTGGTTGAACTTATGTAAATAACAGAGTAAAGCACCGTTAGAAGTACCCGTTGCGCTCTCTTCCGGGATATCGTAAAGGGGAGCAAAATTCCGGCATTCTGCCAGAGTGCTCTCTTTATCTGGTTCGAGTGCAAATACGTGATAACCTACGACATGGTTAGCTTTGCTAATTTTAGCGATAAGCTGAAAATCAGGAATGATTTTTGACAGAACATCAACATGGTTAACTCCAATCAAGATATCGCGCAATCCGGTAGATACGATCTGTACAGGTAGTTCGGGATGTAAATCATGTGTAGAAATACCCAGAGAATCTGCAATGTCTTGTCGGTCAACGAGCTCTCCGAACTCCGGAAGGGTCTGAGACAGATAGATTTCACCATTGTTCTGGACAACCACTTCAAGTATTCCGGCCAGTGTCTCCAGTGTGAATGTACCTACCTCAACGATATGCTGTGCTTTCATTAAATAAAATAAGGCAATCGTTGCATGTCCACATAGATCAACTTCATCACTAGGAGTGAAGTAACGAACTTTGAAATCAGCCTGGTCCGATGGCATAACAAACGCGGTCTCTGAGAATCCAACTTGTCTGGCAATCTCCTGCATTTGGGAGTCGGATAAATGTTCTGCTTGTAAAACAACGCCTGCGGGGTTTCCACCGAGAGGCTTGTCCGAAAATGCATGTAATGTGCTTACTTCAATTTCCACATCGCTACCTCGCTTGTTCAGTTATTTAGGTTCAATCGTTCTCCATTATATCACGGTTCCTGATCGGGCTTGTGAACCCAAACAACCTGCTGTGAATTCATGAATATAGGATTACGGTATATACTAGACTTTGCGATGTAATAAATTTCCCAAGATCGGAAGATGGTACAAAAGCTTGGGCTGAACACCAGGCATCCCGTGGTCCTGATGGGGATAAAATTATGCTCGCGGTCGAGACTTTAGATGGAGTATTAGTGGGAAGTATAAGTTCGAATAACTGTGATACCCGCAATGGAACTTTTACGTACGGTGTTGCTATCTTTAGAGAATTTTGGCGCAATGGTTATGCTTCAGAAGCTATAAAGATATTGTTGCGATATTACTTTGAGGAATTACGCTATCAGAAAGTTACCGCACATGTTTATGCTTTTAATGAAGGTTCATTAGAACTTCATGAGCGTCTTGGATTTGTCCAAGAAGGGAAACTCAGAGATATGTTATTCACTAATGGACAGCATTACGATGAGTATCTCTATGGTATGACTAAAAGTGAATACTCGAAAATGAAGATATGAGAGTAGGCTACCCTAGTGGTAGCCTTTTTTCGAATAACGGTAAACGAAAAATTTAACTCTGAGGCGAGATGTAGGCGGAATGATTTCTTTAGTTGGGGCTCCGATTTGTTGATGTTCATTTTCAAATGTAACTCTCAGAACATGATCCTCTAAAAGGGGTCTCTTATATAGCATAAGAGACCTCGATGAAAGTGATATTTCTGCTAAAAGAAGCAATTTATTCTTATGTAGCCTATTTACCTTTTACCATACGGCAAATCTGTTCCAGTCATTAAACCCACGATATGAGCTAATTGATTATTATCAAATTAAAAAAACTTTGCTGACGGAAGATGTCAGTGAAGTTTTTTTATAATAGGGGTATCCACTAGAAGGGAAGTGCACTATGCATACAAAAAAAGCATATCTTTATGTATTTGATACGATGTCAGACTGGGAGGTAGGTTATTTAATTGCTGAACTAAACTCGGGAAGGTATTTTAAGAAAGAGCTGGAGCCGATAGAGGTGGTTGCTGTTGGTGTTGATAAAAGTCCGGTGACTACCATGGGAGGATTGGAGATATTACCTCGCATTTCAGTTGATGAGTGTAAGTTGGAAAGTACGGATGTGTTGATACTTCCAGGCGGGAATACTTGGATGGATTCCATTCACGAGCCTATATTGAAAAAAGCTTCGACGTCTTTGGAAAAAGGTCATGTTGTTGCGGCAATATGTGGTGCAACCGTTGGACTTGCGAGGGCGGGATTGCTAGACTCCAGAAGGCATACAAGCAACGATCTGGCATATTTGAAAATGATTTGTCCTCATTACATTGGAGAGGAATACTATGAACTGGTACCGGCCGTAACGGATGGCAATGTAGTTACTGCATCGGGCATAGCTCCGTTGGAATTTGCGATGCATGTATTAAAGGTGCTCGATGTATTTACACCGGAGACTTTAGATTCGTGGTTCAATCTATATCAGACTCATGAACCAAAATACTTCTTCGAGTTAATGAATTCTATCAAATAGCTGGCATCTCGATATGTTCGCATGGAGTGGAATACGATATAATAGTAACAATTTATTCCATTCTATGTATGAGGTGATTCGGATGTCCAATGAGCTCATTCAAGCGATTCAATTATTAAAAGAAAAGAAGTGGGTGGACCTGACCCATACGTTTGGACCGGAATCTCCACATTTCTCAGCTTTTGATGCGGCACAATTCGATACGTTGTTTAATCACGATCAAGGTTTCTTTGCCCAAAGTTTCAGGTTTCCCGGTCAATATGGTACGCATCTCGATGCACCGATCCATTTTGTGCGGGATACCCGTTATCTCGATGAACTGGGCTTAAAGGAACTTGTGCTACCGCTTGTTGTCATTGATCAATCTGAGGCTGTAGAGAGCAATCCGGATTTCACGCTGGATGTCGAGCATATTCTTGAGTTTGAAGAAGAGCATGGCGTTATAGAAGCAGGCAGTTTTGTAGCACTGCGTACTGATTGGAGCAAACGCTGGCCCAGCCATGAAGCATTCGATAACAAAGATGCGGAGGGCAATAGCCATGCACCCGGATGGTCAGTCAGTGCGCTAATGTTTTTATTCGAGGAAAGAAAAATACAGGCGATCGGCCACGAGACCTTCGACACCGATTCAGCTGTAGATTATCAAAAGAATGGGGCACTTCTGGCAGAGTATTATGTACTTGCTCAGGATACATATCAGGTAGAGCTGTTAACGAATCTGGATCAGGTACCAGCCAAAGGTGCGGTGATCTTCAATATCGTACCCAAGGCCGAAAAGGCGTCCGGCTTTCCAGTGCGCTCATTTGCCATACTACCGTAAAACAAAGTTGAACATAGACACATTGCAATTGACTCAGACGCAGTTCTTTCCCAATGATTCACCAATGGACTTGTGTAAATTGCTCATATAAATAATAAAGGAGGCGTATTCCGCCTCCTTTTTAGTTGTTACTTTTGATTCGAAGAGGGATCCTGATTGAATCGTTGTGAAATTTTCTTCTCTGTCTTTTTACGCCGAATCCAGCGCTTGAATCTACTTTCTTCTTTTCTTCCCTGCAGTGTTTCCTTCATGCCTTGGATCATAAATTCGGATCTTCGTCTGTCGTCCCGACTAATCTCGCGTAGTTCCTTAATAAATTTGTCGTCCATATCTGCCTCTCGCTCATTAAGTATATCTCTATTATACCGAACGTACGTTCTTTTATCAAGTTTTACCATAATCGAATTTTTGGCATATGCCTAATTCATTGTTTGAGCATTCCCCGTTTGGCAGTTTTTTGGATCCCGGGAATTATACTATTGTTGGTTCTTGGTGTTATGCCGATCTGATCTATTTTGCTTGGGGAGTGGGGGTTCAGATCGTCACTCTGTTACCTGGTGTACAGCGAAGGTATCAGGCAGACTGCTCATCATAATCTATTCTCTCTATAAAATAAAACGACTGTCATCCGGATCTTGGAGTGATCCGGATGACAGCCGTTTATCTTAATTGTTACTTGGAAGCCTGGTAGGCGCTCAAGAATTCTTTTACTTTTGCCGGATCGGACTTCAATTCATTCCCGGTCTGCACGAGTGGACTTACGGTAGAGTACGCCTTAAGTTTGTTGTTTTTGTAGAACTGCAAAATGTCATCCTGATTGATGGAGTAGAGCACGGATTTTCTCAGATCACTGCTCTTGGCAACTTCCCGATTGGCTGTGTTGAACAGCAGATAGGAAACCGCATTGCTCGGAATGCTCTGCAATTGCAACTTGCTGTCATTTTTGATGATGTCATACTTTGTTTCGGATACTCCGTAGTACAGGTGGATTTCACTGCTGCGAAGAGCAGACAACGCACTGTCGGCATCAGAGATGAACCGAACATTCACCTGAGAAATTTTGGGTGCATATTCAGAGCCTTTACGGTAGCCGGGATTCTGATAGAATACACCTTCGTAATCATTTTTATATGCCAAGATATATGGGCCGCTGGCATACAAAGTGTTGTTGTACGCAGCACCTTCAGTCACGGTATTCTGATCGCCGTAAGGAATGTCTTTATTCACGTCAAACGAAGCTACATCATACGTATTGATGCTCTCAACCTGCTTTTTGGACACAATGCCAGCAGATTGGTGAGCCAGATAGTTCAATACTTGTGTAGATTCAAACCATGAGAGCCTCCTTTCATCTCATTTTAAATTGCATTATTCCGATTGATATAGTATATATTATTTAGAGTCTATTTAATTGTCAAGGTATGGAAGAGTATACATATGAGCACATGTGAAAATATGGATGAGGGCTGGTGATCACATGCAACCTTTGTTGAAAGTAAATGATTTATCTGTTTCTTTTCATTCCGGAGAGAGTGAATTTCAGGCGGTAAAAGAAGTTAGTTTTGAAGTGCGGAAAGGGGAAACACTTGGCATTGTAGGGGAATCCGGCAGTGGGAAGAGTGTGACGGCACGTTCCATTATGCGGCTGCTTGCCTCTCCTCCTTCGCAGATGAAAAAGGGTGAGATCCTGTTTAAAGGGGGCGATCTGGTCCATAAAACGCAAAAAGAGATGGAGAGTATCCGTGGCCGTGACATTGGCATGATCTTTCAGGACCCTATGAGCTCTCTTAATCCGACCGTGAAAATCGGAAAACAGATCACCGAAAGTCTGATTAAACATCAGAAACTTTCCAGAGGGGAAGCGAAGAAGCAGGCGATTGCCATGCTGGAGCTCGTTGGTATTACCCGGAGTGAAATACGTTTCAACCAGTACCCACATGAATTCTCCGGAGGTATGCGTCAGCGGGTGATGATCGCCATTGCTCTTGCTTGCCGTCCTGAATTGCTGATTGCGGATGAACCTACAACTGCGCTTGATGTTACTATTCAGGCCCAAATCCTTAATTTGATGAAAGATATGCAGGCACAGCTGGGCACTTCCATTATTCTGATTACCCATGATCTCGGAGTAGTGGCAGGCATGTGTGATCGGGTTGTGGTCATGAAGGACGGGCAGATTGTGGAATCCGGCACAACCACAGAGATTTTTGCGAATCCGAAACATCCATACACAGCAAGACTGTTGAATGCATTACCTCGACTGGATGAGAAGAAAAAACCGAAACTCGTCTCGTTGGTGCCACGCGATCTGGAAGATGATCAGCCTTTACTGGAAGTGAAGTCCCTCAAACAGCATTTTAATTTGGGTAAAGGCAACACTTTAAAAGCGGTGAACGATATCAGTTTCGAGATTCGCCAAGGGGAGACGCTTGGGGTCGTAGGCGAATCGGGCAGCGGGAAATCGACTACAGGCAGAGCCATTCTACGACTGCATGAACCTACAGGTGGGGATGTGCTGTTTAAGGGAGTGCCGCTCAACCGCCTCTCTGCCTCAGAGATGAAAACGATGAGGAGACATATGCAAATTATTTTCCAGGATCCGTTTGCCTCGCTTAATCCGAAATTTAGAATTATGGACATTATTGGGGAAGCCTTGGATATTCACCATCTTGCCGGCAGCCCCGCTGAGCGGGAAAAACGTGTGGAGGAATTGCTGGAGATGGTGGGTCTCGATCCGGTTCATGCCCAGCGATATCCTCATGAATTTTCGGGTGGTCAACGGCAGCGGATCGGAATTGCTCGTGCGCTGGCCGTGGAACCTGAATTTATTGTATGTGACGAGCCTTTGTCTGCGTTGGATGTGTCTATTCAGGCTCAGATCGTACAACTGCTTGAAGAATTGCAGCAGCGACTCGGTCTGACATACCTGTTTATCGCACATGACCTGTCCATGGTCAAGCATATCAGTGATCGTGTAGCTGTCATGTATAACGGGAAGATTGTGGAGTTAGCAGAAAGTGAAGAACTATATTCGAACCCTCAGCATGAGTACACAAAGGCCTTGTTATCGGCTATTCCGGTTCCAGACCCGGCTGTGGAAGCAAAGAAAAAACGTCATGCTGTGAGCGAAACGCCAAGAGAGACAGTGGAAGTGGAAGATCGCTATAATCTGGAACAGTCCCGATGGGTGGAAATAAAAGAGGGACATTGGGTGGCCATTTCCGGATAAGGTGAACCATTCATTTGAACTCGAAAAAGAACCCCGGCAATGATCTGTGAAAGGTCATTGCGCGGGGTTCTGTTCATGCACAGCAAGCACTGTGACAGTGAGTGTATCATTTGAACTGAACGGATTTCTTTATGTCGTCGATCTCGGCCTTTGTAGTATCATCCAAATAGGTGAAGATGAAGTTGAATGCATAACCTTCAATAATAGTGCTGTAGTAATCTTGCGTAATGGTTGAACCATTGCCCGCATCCATCGTAATTTGCATCAGATCCATCTCTTTGCCACCGATGGTTTCGGTTTTGTTGAAAATGTGCAGGATGGGGTTTCCAGCAGATATTAGCAAGTTTCTTTTGGTGTGAAAAGGCCGATGCCTCGATAACGTCTAAAGTGGTCAGCGAGTGCTATTAAAGCGGAAAGTTGATTTTGCAAAATAGATATGTTACGCTTACATTACAAGAGAAAAACAACCGAATACACAATAACATCTTTTGATGGATTGTAACTGTGCAGACAGGCAAAACCTAAACTGATGGTGAAATGAAGGCTCTTTTTTTGCGAGCTATTTTACCTTGAGTTTAGGTTTTTCTTGTTTTTTGGCGTGAAATACAGCCGCTGTATTCGGGAAAAACCCAAATAAAATTCGAAAAGAGGTTGTTCGTTATGACCACGGCAAAAAAAGGATTCCCCGAAAACTTCCTGTGGGGAGGCGCTACAGCTGCCAACCAATTAGAAGGTGCATTCGATAAGGACGGCAAAGGTCTCTCTACTGCGGATATGATTGCGCATGTTCCCAAAGAGAAGCGTACAGGTGGACATGCCATGGAAATCTCCTCTACACGAATTGAAGAGATCCTTTCCGGCAAAATTGAAGAACGTTTCCCTAAACGTTTTGGTATTGATTTCTATCATCACTATAAAGAAGATATCGCTTTGTTTGCTGAGATGGGCTTCAAAGTGTTCCGTTTGTCCATTCACTGGGCACGTATTTTCCCAAACGGTTACGATCAAGAGCCGAACGAAGCTGGCTTGAAATTCTATGACGACGTCTTTGATGAACTGTTGAAATACGGCATTGAACCACTGGTAACTTTGTCTCACTACGAAACACCGCTGGGTCTGACACAGAAATACAATGGTTGGGCAGGTCGTGAAGTGATTGGGCACTATGTGAGATATGCAGAGACTGTGTTCAACCGTTATAAAAATAAAGTGAAATACTGGTTGACGTTTAATGAAATCAACGTGATGCTGTTTAGCCCATACACAGGCGGCGGTATCCTGATCGATAAAGTGGACAACCAACTGCAAACGACATATCAAGCGCTGCATCACCAATTTGTAGCTAGTGCACTGGTAACCAAGCTTGCACATGAGATTATTCCTGGTTCCCAAGTGGGGTGTATGCTCGCTCGTATGGAAACGTACCCGGCGACTTGTAATCCGGTAGATGTTCGTCTAGCGCAACATGAGAATCAGATAAACCTCTTCTTCACAGATATGCATGCTCGTGGTCAATACCCGAACTATATGGCTCGTTATTTTGAAGAAAACAACATCGTAATTCAGAAAGAAGCAGGCGATGATGAGATCTTGCTGAACAATACGGTTGATTTCATTTCCTTCAGCTACTACATGTCCGTAACCAAATCTGCATCTGCAGACAAAGAAGAAACAACAGGTAACCTGACTGGCGGCGTGAAAAACCCTTATCTGGAAGCTTCCGACTGGGGCTGGGAGATCGATCCGATCGGTCTGCGCGTAACGTTGAATAACTTCTGGGATCGCTACCAGAAACCATTGTTCATCGTAGAAAATGGTCTGGGTGCGTATGATCGTGTGGAAGAGGATGGTTCCATTCATGACTCCTATCGTGTGGACTACCTGAAGAAACACATCGAACAAATGAAAGAAGCGATCAAAGACGGTGTGGATCTGATTGGATTTACAGCATGGGGCCCAATTGACCTCGTGAGCATGTCTACTTCCGAAATGTCCAAACGTTATGGATTCATCTACGTGGATTTGGATGACGAAGGTAACGGAACTCTCAAACGTTCGAAGAAAGATTCCTTCGACTGGTACAAAAACGTAATCGCCAGCAATGGTGAACAATTATAATCTGATCTGATTCCTGTATCTTGAACCCGGATCGCTGTAAGTAATTAGGCTATTCGCGGATTGTTACCGCATAAAGCGGGCAAAACCCAACATAAAGCAGGCCATCGGTGATCATCTGATCTGTAGCCCTTTAGTTGGCGCGTTGTCCGCTTTTTGATGTGGAACTGGTCGAGACAAGTGCTTACGGGCATAGGGTCAGCTGTTTTAACAAAGAATGAATATAACGTAACCAGAGAGGAATGACAGATATGACAACACCATTTCCGAAGGATTTTCTATGGGGCGGCGCAGTCGCAGCCAATCAGCTCGAAGGAGCCTACAACACAGATGGCAAAGGCCTGTCTGTTCAGGATGTAATGCCGCATGGGATTACGACGCCAAGAACGGAAGGACCGACAGAGGATAACTTGAAATTGATCGGTATCGATTTCTACAACCGTTACAAAGAGGATGTTAAGCTGTTTGCTGAAATGGGCTTCAAAGTATTCCGTACATCCATTGCCTGGTCCCGTATTTTTCCTAAAGGTGATGAATTGGAGCCGAATGAAAAAGGTCTGCAGTTCTATGATGACCTGTTTGACGAGTGCCACAAATACGGGATTGAACCCCTCGTAACGATCTCTCATTATGAGACACCACTGCATTTGTCCAAAACGTATGACGGCTGGGTTAACCGTAAAATGATTGATTTCTACGAGCGCTACGTAACCGTCCTGTTTAATCGTTTCAAAGGCAAAGTAAAATACTGGCTGACGTTTAATGAAATTAACTCCATTCTGGAAGAACCATTCATGAGTGGCGGCATCTTCACGCCAAAAGCAGAACTATCCAAGCAGGATCTGTACCAGGCGATCCACCACGAGCTGGTGGCAAGTGCGCTGGCGGTTAAGCTGGGTCATGAGATTATGCCTGAAGCCAAAATTGGCTGTATGGTGCTCAGTATGCCAACCTATCCATTGACACCAAATCCGGATGATGTGGTAGCTGCAATGCATGCAGAACAGCGCAATGACATCTTTGCCGATATTCATGCACGTGGTTATTATCCGAAATACATCAATCGTTACTTCAAAGCGAATAATATCAACATCAAGTTTGAAGATGGCGATGCTGAAATTCTGAAACATACGGTGGACTTTATCTCGTTTAGTTACTATGTAAGTATTTGTGAAACAGGTGACCCACAGAAGCGTGTTGAAGGCAAAGGGAATCTTTTTGCAGGTGTACAGAACCCTTACCTCAAAGCAAGTGAATGGGGCTGGCAGATTGACCCGCAAGGCTTGCGCGTAACGCTCAATAAATACTGGGACCGTTATCAAAAACCACTGTTTATTGTCGAAAATGGTTTGGGTGCAGCAGATGAGCTGATCACAGACGAAAATGGCAATAAAACGGTCAATGATGATTACCGGATTCAATACCTGAATGATCACTTGCTACAAGTAGGCGAAGCGATTGAAGACGGCGTTGAAGTTATGGGTTATACCTCATGGGGCTGCATCGATCTGGTGAGTGCATCCACAGCAGAGATGAAAAAACGTTACGGCTTCATCTACGTCGATCGCAATAACGATGGATCGGGTACCCTGGATCGTTACAAGAAAAAATCATTCCATTGGTACAAAGAAGTTATTGGTACAAACGGCGCAAGTCTAAAATCCGACAACCATTAATTTCTAGTTCCAAAGACATATGTGGTAGCATCTTCTTGTGTCATATTCAAACACATTAACCGCTTTCACAAAAACATTGTCAGATGGATAATTATATGGTAAGATGGGCCTAAGGCTAATGAATACTGGATTGTTACTGTTCAATCAGGCAAAACCAGAAGCGGGGCATATGTTTTATGACCTGCTTTGGTTTTGCCTTTTACTACTTTGACGGTGCAAGGTGATGTGAAGAAATGAAAATTGAGAAGGTGCTGAACAACAACGTAGTTACTGTGATTGATCCAGGAGGAAACGAACTGGTCGTCATGGGACGGGGCATAGCCTTCAAAAAGCATACTGGTGAAACGATAGACGACAGTCTGGTCGAAAAAATATTCTCATTGGAAAGCAAGGAAGTATCGCAGAAACTGAAAACGCTTCTGTCTGATATTCCAGTTGAATATGTTGAATGCTCGGATGAGATTATCCGTTATGCCGAGACCGTGTTGGGTGAGAAGCTTCATGAAAGCATCTACATTTCACTTACGGATCATATTCATTTTGCCATTGACCGGCATCGTCAAGGCTTGCAGATTCGTAACGCATTATTCTGGGAGATCAAGCGCATGTACCGCAAGGAATATGCCATTGGGCTCAAGGCGCTTCAGATTATTGAAGAAACATTGGGTGTTCTGCTTCCCGAAGACGAATGCGCATTCATCGCAATGCATCTGGTCAATGCCCAGATGAACGGTGAGATGAGAGAAACCATCAGTATTACGAATATCGTAAAAGACATACTCAACATTGTACGACGCAGCTTTGTCATTGAGCTGGATGAGGATTCGCTGAGTTATTATCGATTCCTGACACATTTGAAGTTCTTTGCTCAGCGTGTATTACACGGTACAGCGATTGAAGACAAGGAAGCAGATAATCCGCTTCATGACCTGGTGAGCAAACAATATCCTGAGGCACATGCTTGTGCTTGTAAGATTAACGACTATACTCGCAAGATCTATAGCCGGGTCTTATCCAAGGAAGAAATCCTATATCTGACCATTCATATTGAACGAGTTGTCAGAACTGAACAAACAATCGAATAATTTGGGATTGTTACTGCAAAAAAGGCAAAACCTAAACGTTGAATAATGATAAGCTGAAACTGCTTTGTCATTATTCAGTGTTTAGGTTTTTTTTTAACCTTCATTACACATAAAAGGAGCAAAACACAATGGATAAACAACAATTGTCCAAGGATATTCTGAAGCTTGTTGGTGGCGAAGAGAACATCGATCAAGTCACACACTGTATGACAAGACTCCGGTTTAACCTGAATGACAACAAAAAAGCGGACAAAGCGACGCTGAAAAATACACCTGGCGTTATGGGCGTTATGGAAAATGGCGGACAGTTCCAGGTTATCATCGGTAACGATGTACCTATCGTGTATAATGCACTGGTAGGCAACATGTCCAAATCACCAACCGCAGATAATGCATCATCAGGTGCTTCAACTGGAGAAAAGAAAAAGAGAAATCCAATAAGTGCGCTGTTCGACTTCATCTCAGGTATGTTTACACCAATTCTGCCTGCGATTACGGGTGCAGGTATGATCAAAGGGATCGTGGCCATCCTTGTCGCAGTTGGATGGTTGTCCGATACCAGCTCGACCTACATCATTTTGTCTGCAATCGGTGACGGTGCCTTCTACTTCCTGCCAATCATTCTGGCGATTAGTGCTGCACGTAAGCTGGGTAGTAATATGTATATTGCTGCGGCGCTTGCTGCCGGTATTATGCACCCGACCATTACAGCATTGCTGGCCGATGGTCACAACTCATCGTTTATGGGGATTACAGTCATAGCGGCAACGTATTCTTCTACAGTTATTCCGATTGTACTGGCCGTTTGGATTGCTTCATATGTAGAGAAAGCCGTTGATCGTGTTATACATGCTTCACTTAAGTTACTCATTGTTCCAACAGTTACCCTGTTAATTATGGTTCCACTGACGTTGATGACCGTTGGACCGCTCGGTACTGTTCTTGGTAACGGTTTGTCTGGTGGTATTTCATGGTTGTTCGACAACATGTCCATCTTCGCAAGTATTCTGATTGGTGGTACGATGTCACTTCTGATCATTACAGGTATGCACTATGCGTTGTTGCCAATCGTTGTAGGTTCAATGACAACACTGGGTTACGACTTTATTATTCCACTGATGTTTGCAGCTAACTTGGCACAAGGTGGTGCAGCATTTGGTGTGGGTCTCAGATCGAAAAATGCTAAAACCAAATCGCTTGCTTATTCCACAGGTCTTACGGCTATTATGGGGATCACGGAACCAGCGATGTATGGTATTAACATGAAGTTCAAAAAACCATTTATCGCAGCTCTCAGCGGGGGTGCTATTGCTGGTGCATTTATGGGGATCTTCAATGTTAAATCGTATGTTATTACAGGACTTGCGGGTCTGCCGAGTATCGCGGCATTTGTCAGTCCAGCAATTAGCACATTGATTTATGCTCTGGTTGGTGGTTTGATTGCCATCGTAGCAGCAGCAATCATTACGTATATCTTGGGCTTCCAAGAAGAAAATGCATCGGAGCCAGTAGCTGAGCCTGCAACACCAGCAGCAACGACTTCTGCTACTGCTGTTGAAGAAACTAAAGCACTGGATCAAGACGTATTCAGCCCAATTACTGGTGAAGTTAAACCATTGAGCGAAGTTCCAGACCCAGCATTCTCCGAAGAGATTATGGGTAAAGGGTTTGCGATTCAGCCGTCGGAAGGCCGTGTGGTTTCTCCAATTAACGGAACCGTATTCTCGTTGTCGAAGAGTGGACACGCTATTGGCTTGGTAAGTGACAATGGCGCTGAGATGCTCATTCACATCGGGATTGATACCGTGAAACTGAAAGGTCAATTCTTCTCCCCTAAAGTTCAAGCAGGAGCGAAGGTTGCCGTTGGTGATGTGCTGATGGAATTTGACCGGGAAGAAATCGAAAAAGCCGGTTACACAACGATTACACCGGTCATCATTACGAACATGCATCAATATCATTCAATTGAGTCTGCCGGACGTACAACGATTAAGGAAAAAGAATTGTTGTTTACGGCAAAAGCTTAACGAACACCAAAAAGCAGCAGTCTTTCCGGATGGAATTATTCCGGCAAGGCTGCTGCTTTTTTAGTATATGGGCAATATTCTTCATGGCTAATATCGGCTGGATGCTAAACCGAGCGAGAAGGTAGCAGCTCCTGAACCAATTGCACAAAGTGCTGCGCGGGCTTGGACAGGTGGCGATTGCGATGCCACACAAGCGCAGAATCTACGGTAGACTGCGTATCCTGAATACGATAAACATGAAAAGGATGCTCATGATAAAGCTGCAAAACCGTATGAGGCACGATCGAGCTTGCAAAACCGAGTCGTACAAGTTCCAACAACATGTTAATATCCGAGCATTCGCCCGTAATCGAAGGATTCACATGATGCTCACGGAATTTCTGCAATATCAGTTCGAACATCCCGAGTCCTTCCGTACTGGGAAGCAAGAGAGGGATGTCGGCCAGCTTTTGAAAATAAATCCCGCTCTCATCCGCTGACCCCAGCGGTGTGGAGGAAATATAGAAGAGAGCTTCCTGCGGTAGATGCAGCACTTCATATTGTTCTGTTTTGACAGGCATCCGTACACAGGCAAGCTCGATTTTGCCTTCACCCAAGAGCTGGCAGAGCTGTGCAGATTCATTTTGCTGAATTTTATAGGTTACCTGAGGGTGTGTTGTCCGAAACTGCTGGAGCGCCTGAGGGATCAAACGATCTGAAATGGTATTAATTCCAAGCGACAGCTTGCCCCGAATGCCATACCTGAAGCTTTGCATTTCCATGACGGCTTCCTCCATGTATTTGGTCATTGTGACCGCATAATCATAGAAGCTTCGACCCGCCTGTGTCAGCTCCATGCTGCGTCCTTTGCGTTCAAACAAAGCCACGCCGAGCTCGTCTTCCATCAGCTTGAGCTGTTGGCTTAGAGGAGGCTGAGCCATGTGTAATCTGCGCGCTGCCGCCGTGATCTGTCTCTCCTCGGCAATCGCGATGAAATAGCGACATTGTTTGATATCCACGTGTGTTCTCCTCTGCGATATGTTTTTCATATGGGAAACCAACAAAACATGTATTTTTATTATACTTCCATCCTATGTTACCATACATAAGATTTAAACACTGCAAATCACACATGTTGATTATGATCTATCGAATATATGCCGTGAGGATGACGACGAATTGGAGGGTGAAGGTGCGATGCTGAAAACAATACATGCAGCTGCTGAAGCTGGACATACAGATGATGTGCTGCGGTTTATCGCACAAGGAACCGGAGTGAATGACCGGGATGCGCGAGGACGGACGCCTCTGATGGCCGCGGTATATGGCAACAAGCCAGAGACGGCAAGTATGCTTATTGAAGCGGGAGCGGATGTGAACATCCAGGATCAACGACTGGACAACATGCTGCTGTATGCCAGTGCGGAAGGTTTGCTTAAAATGGTCGAACTGGCTATAAAAGCAGGTGCCGATACCCGGATTACGAATCGGTTTGGGGGCACAGCTCTGATTCCTGCTTCAGATCGAGGTCATGTCGATATTGTGGAGATCCTTCTGAAATGCACGGATGTGGATGTGAACCATATCAACAATCTGGGCTGGACAGCTTTGCTGGAAGCGGTCATTCTGGGGGATGGCGGCACTCGCCATCAGCAGATCGTAGCATTGCTTTTGCAATATGGTGCCGATCCTTCCATTGCAGACAGGGACGGCGTTACAGCACTTGCGCATGCCCAGAGGCATCATTATATAGAAATGGAGCGAATGTTAACCCAATCATGAACAGACATCAAGAGCAATCTTTGCAAAATAATTTAAAGGGTGCGTCATCGCTTGCATTGGCAGGCATTCAGTGGTTTTTCTTCCTGTTTACCAACACAGTGGTGGTGCCGTTATCCATCGGACACAATTTTCAGCTTTCACCGGAGGCTATTGCCGCGTCGATGCAGCATGCCTTTTTGCTTACCGGGGCTGTGTGTATATTACAGGCATTCTTCGGCCATCGTTATGCCGTGATGGATGGTCCCTCGGGGTTATGGTGGGGGCTGACGCTAAGCTTAACGGCCTCGGCTTCATCGGCAGGAATGAGTTTGGAACGTATTGGTGGAGGACTGGCTGCGGGTTTCCTGTTAGCGGGTCTGACGATGATGATCCTTGGCGGACTTGGAGCGGCGCATGTGCTTCAGAAGCTGTTCACACCAATGGTCAAGAGTGCGATGTTATTTCTGATGACGATTCAATTGACCATGAATTTCTTCAAAGGCATGGTTGGATACACCGAGTTTGGCACATTCAACCTGCCTGTAGCGGCGTTGTCCGTTGCTATTGCGTTTCTTGTGGCCTTAATCCAGCTTAAGGGAAAAGGCAAGCTCGGCAACTATTCCATCCTGATTGGCATCGTGACGGGGTGGATTGTCTACAGCTTTGTGTTCCCTGGACAGCATGCAGGAGCATCAGGTCAACAGGATTTAAGCCTGTTTTCTTGGTTTCCATGGGGGACGCCGAAGTGGGAGCCGGGAATCGTCATCACAGCTTTTTTTGTTGGGATGGTGAATATGACGAACTCCATCACCACGTTAAGCTCGGTCGAAAAAATATATGGAGTGCAAACGACCAGCCAACAATATAAACGATCATACATGCTCACGGGACTATTCACCATGTTATCTGCGTGTGTAGGTGTACTGCCGTTCGGATTATTTGCTTCTTCAATCGGATTCCTGGAGAGCACCCGCATTCTGAAACGGGCTGCGTTTGTTGTTGGAGCAGGCATGTTATGTATATTGGGACTTACACCTTCCGTGACAGCCTTTTTCGCACAAATCCCTCCCAGTGTAGGGAGCGCCGTGCTATTTGTAGCCTATTTGCAAATGTTTGGTACAGCCCTAAGAACACTTGAAGGCACCACCTTTAATTCCAAAACCATCTATCGTGTGGCGCTGCCGGTTCTTACAGGTGTTGCAGTAATGAATATCCCTGCTGAAGCTTTTCATGCTCTGCCTATGTATCTCGTTCCGATTATTAGCAATGGACTCGTCATTGGAGTCATGGTTTCACTTTTGCTCGAAACCACAATAGATTGGTCCAAGATGGACAATACAACTACGGCTACCAAAGCAGCCTGAATACCTGAAATATTGAAACAGTCCGGTTCATCGGGCTGTTTTTTTTGTTGGATTGGTAGCTCTCCCGGTTACTTCACCATAATTTTGCCTTGCCCCGCAAGCATTCGCATTTCTCTGGATAAACGTTCATGATTGCCTTGCTGGATCTCCAGCTGTACGCCGTAGTGCCATCGGTTATCCTCTTCTTTGCCCCAGCGCAGCGTTCCTTCCAAATACAACGGGTCTTCAAAAAGCAGCAAGTTCATGCCGATTCGGATGTTATTGGACTCCACATGCAGATTTAACGGAAATGTAAGCTGACAGCCAGATCGGCTGATATCGCATAATTCAGCTTGAATGGGTTTGGGTGGTGCTAAGGCGCCGTTAATGCTGAGTATAAAAATTTCGAACATTATCGGTTCCTTTAAAGTATAGCGAAAAGGTTCTCTTCTAAGGTTGATAGCCATGGTTTCCTCCACAAAATCAAAAAAGTCAGTTATGATTATATCGTCATTTTTGCTAAAAAAATGAAGAGATTAACCTTGTTTGCTAACACCTTCAGTTTCTTCGGATTTTCAGGAAAAAATTAATCGATTGGGAACCGGAAATGTTCAACAAACAGTTGATCAACTGCGTGAATAGAGTTCAAGAATTGAACAATATCATCCAAATACTGTGCGTCCATTAGTCTTCGTGGCGAGAACAAGGCGGTTGCATAGGTTTTGAACGTAGAATGCACCAGTGAAGAGGGCAGCATCGAATGATCAGCATCCGGTAGTTTAGTTACACTGAGCAGTGATTGTGGAATCATCTGACGATATACGCGTTCTGTCTCTTGAACATCGACATTAATATCTTTATCTCCAAGCACAAGATGAACAGGGCTATGAAACGAAGCTAGCCCATCTGTGGCATCCGATTCCACATTGTTGACGATAAACGTCCAGCGCTCCTTGGAAATGAGCTGCTCCTTATTAGCCATGTACATGTATTCATCATAGGTGGCCTTGTTTCGAATCAACTGCAGAACCTGGTCATTATAGAGCTGCTTTGCAGTGATCTCTTCCTCGGTATATCCCTTCTGGAGCATTTCCTGCTGGGTGTTGTATCTGCCCTGTGTAATCCAGTTGATGGCGGGGGAAACCAAAATGCTAAATGCAATATCCGGATCTTGTTTCACGACGTTTGGAATGACCCATCCAGCCTGGCTGGCACCCCACAAACCAATTCGATCTTGATCAATAGAGGGTTCTTTTCTGGCCCATTCAATGGCGGTTAAGACATCCTGTGCACGATCCTCCATGGTCTGGTCAAGCCAGTTTCCCGAGGAACCGCCAACACCAGGTTTATCCAACGAGAGGGAGGCATACCCCGCCATGGCAAGCTTTTCCCACAAAGGTCGGTATCCACCGTCATAACTGGCATTAATTGGACCATCTCCATGTACAAAAACGACAAGGCCAACCTGATCTGAATGATGTTTGGGCAGTGTGAGTATACCCGTTAATTGTCCATGTGCGGTTGGAATGGTGATGCGTGTTTCTTTCATGTTGAATGTGTTCTGAATGAGCACTACGGACACAATGAACAGAATAATGATCAGCGCAGTTATCAGCCATCTAAAAAATGGCAGTGTGAAAAATCTTAATCTAGGGGATGAATGTTTGAACAATGGAATACCTCCTCGATGTCTGAGATAGGGCTGATCATGAAAATCCATTCAGGTTCACGGAACAGGAAGTTTCTGAAAGGGCTGGTGTGTGATGATTTCCCTCTGAAGTTCATTTGATTATAAAGATGAATGGCTGGCGTGTTTTTGCTGGATACGTGCAAAGATATATATTTACAATGGAGATGTTGGTTTGCGAATTGCTGAGCTGTAATCAGCAACTGTCTGGCAATCCCACGCTTTCGGTGACTTGAAGCTACAGCTAAATGCTCAATATAACATTCGTGTGGACTTGGCTTATATTCCAGGGCAATCATTCCGACCATAAACATGCAGACATTGCGTAGTCCGTATTGCTTGCAAAGCTTAAGGAGTGGAATGTGATGGATATCCTTTTTTATCTGTAGGTTTTTTTTGGGGCACCATTTCAGGCCTAGAACCCCGACAACCTGGTTTCCATCCATAGCAATGAACTGCCTACCGGAGGGTGAGTTTCCCTGCTCAACCCATATAGCGCCAAGTAAGTCAACTATTTCAGTTGGGGCCAGCCGAACAAGAGCCTCAAACTTGGCTGCAAAAGAATGGACTATTAACGTTCGGACAGCCAGTTGATGTTGACTTTGATTATCATAGTCCACAATTTTAATTGGAGTCGTGAGGTTCATAATGGGTTCCTTTCTTTCACTTTAGGAGGAGTGACCTCAATTCTGGCCTGAATCTCATAGTGTAATTGATCAGTTCCTAACATGGAGAGATAGGACTTTTCAATCAAAATTATAGGGTCTACCAGCACGTAAGTGGCTTGAAATGCGTATTCCTTAAGGTGATGAATTTCCAGGGCAATATTTTCTTCGGATGTCACTGTGAATGATCTGGTTAGATACAACCCTTTTTCAACAAAAGAATCGCTGGTATCACTAGAAGACGGTACACAGACTGAAACCTTCTCTAAGGTATACAAGTAGTGTAAATCAATTTCAAACAATGCAGGTTGATCCGTACGATGCTGATACAGTGCACGGGCATGCAAAGATTCGTTTGGTTGGATGATGATCCAAGTGGTGAAATGCCGAACAGGAATTTCCTTTATCTCATATATGGGTATACACTGATCCTGCTGGGATTGGCTGATCCATTCCTGCTGTTCCTGCAATATGCCTTGAATGAATTGTTTCATATGCATTAACGAATCAATCTGTGATTGTACAGCTTGAAGTGAATCCGTTAATAATCGGTTATAGTCATCTGCGGAATAGGAGAGCATGCACTCTTTGATTTGCTGAACAGGGACATTCAACTTGCGCAATAAAAGAATGTGAGAAAGCTGGTAGATCTCATCCATTCCATACATACGGTAGTGGTTGGTATCCACATATGCCGGGAAAAGTATTTCTTTTTCCTCAAAGTATCGAATTTGATGGATTGAAACATGCATTAATTTGGATAATTCGCTAATCGTAATGTATTTGTTCATTAAGCTGGCTCCTGTCTGCTTGAATGGAATAGTTCCACTATAAACCTTAGGTCTGACCTAGGGTCAAGGTGTTTATTTTGAATTAGAAAGGAGAGATAGAATGAACGGGAAATTTCAGATCTTCACGGATACGGCAGCATTGTGCCTGTACGATCTGGGGGCGCTAAAACATCGTGTTGGAGACACACCGGACTGGTGGTCTATTGCAGAGGATGAACTGACAGAGGTAAATGCAGGCAACTGTTTGTTTCTGAATCTGGGTGAAGATGGACAGTATGAGGTGACATGGAGTCTGGATGATGCGGGGAAGGAACTGGAGACTGCACAGGTATACCATTTACGTGTCCCTTCCGGTAACGTGTATCTGGGAGCTGCCGATGATGTAACTGGGGGTGAGTTGGAGCCGGATGAGTCATGTGGCGGTGTATTGCTCCAGTTGAACCCTGGAAATTATGCATGTACGGTAACGAAGGAAGACAACCAAATTTCGATTCATATCACACCCAGTCTGCAAAGTGAAAATAGTTTGAATGACTTGATCCGGATCTAATATTATGGGTACGCAATGGAAGGAGGCATATGGAAATGGAAATGTACAAGTCCCAGTTGGAACGCATACAGGGAAAGTTGAACAAACTCCAGACTCTGGACCCGGAGCAGAATCTGTTTGGGGCAGAGAATCATCAATATGATATGGCTCCGGTATGGACATTGGACGAAATTAAAGCTTTTGAACAGAAATGGAAGATAGCGCTGCCTGAAGAGTATCAAGCTTTTTTGCTTGGGATTGGAAGTGGAGGTGCAGGTCCTTACTATGGGCTGGAAAAGCCTGAGAACGGCATATATTTGGTGATGGATTATGATGATGAGTTGAATGCGATTTCCGAGCCGTTCCCACATGTGGAATCCTGGAATTGGGATGTTGAATGGTATGATGAGAGCAAAGAAGAGGACGAGTGGGCAGCGCTTGAACATGAGTATTATGATCCGAAATGGTCGGCAGGGATGCTGCGAATTAGTGATTTTGGATGTGGCGTCTCGCTTAATCTGATCGTGAAGGGATTGTCTTATGGAGAGATCTGGACCGATGATCGAGCGAACAGTAATGGGATTTATCCGGATCAGTATATGGGCAACACGGAGCGGCTGGGTTTTCTGGACTGGTATGAATTGTGGCTTGACCGCTCGATCAATGAATTAAATGAGCAAGAGTAGTAGCTTTTAGCTAACTTTTAGATGGAAGCAGCTACAAATCAGGATGACAATGAGCTGGAATGGTTTGAACTTTAAATAACGATGCGGAAATCAATACAAGAGCTTCCTCCTCAGGATTAGGCGGGGCTTTTTTGTGATGGAAAATAAATAAAAAAACGGTTTGGCTTGTTCATCCGTCTTAAACCACAGAAAGAGAGAGAAGGAGGGGATTGCGGGGTGGAAACCAAAGCCGAGATGAAAAAGATGCTGTTTGTACAGAGCGAAGACGAGACGGCATTTGTCCAATCCATCATGGAGCATCAGGACACGCTGATCTCCATTGCCTACAGTTACCTGCGTAATCGTCACGATGCGCTCGAAGCGGTGCAGGAGATGACATGCCGGGCCTGGATCAAGCGTCGCTCTCTGAAAAATGAGAAGGCGTTCAAATCATGGATTATTCGTATTCTGATCTATGTGTGCATTGATGAACAAAGGCGTCGCAAACGGGCTACACCACTGCCGAGCGAAGGATTGGAAGAGGCAATATCCGAGTCTGGCAGTGCAGAATGCAGCGACAACAGACTTGCAATGTGGTCCATGCTTGAGAAAATCAAACCCAAATACCGTCATGTATTACTGTTGAAATACTATAACGACATGACGTCAATTGAGATTGCATCCATTCTCGGCAAACCGGAGGGTACCATCAAGACCTGGCAGCATAAAGGGTTGGAACTGTTACGGAAACAGATGAAGAACAGGGGGGATTGGCATGACAACTAGTCCGGAGGAACAGGCACTTATCGCAGATGCTTCCCAGGTTAAGCTGGAGAGACAGCAATTGAATCCGGCGGACACGGCCTTTGCGATTCAGCGAGGTCTGGCAAAGGCCAGAACCCGGCGAATGACAGGTCATGTGCAATTAAAGTGGATTACGGCGGTGCTCGTAACCGCTCTGGCAGCCGGTTGGCTGCTGATGGGTCCGCTTGGCAGTTCCACACCACAACAGGCCATGTACAGCCAGCCCGCACAGAATTGGGAAGATCTTGAACCTTTTCGGGAGTTGGCTGAAAAGGATGTAGACGGAAATACGATTGCATCCGCAATTAACAATGGTTATGTACAGCTCGTGAATCGTTCTGTGAAATCAGGAATATATCAGTTAACCGTCAATGCAGTGATGGCGGATGAAAACAAGATAATTGTATTGTATACAGCCCAGACGGATGCTTCCCAGGAGATATATTCGGTTCCCAAAACGAGTATGGTCAATGGCATGACGAACCAATCACTTGGCAATGGCGGTATAAGCAGTCTGTATAGCTCCAATGGAAAGTATACACTCTACGGACGTAGCACCGTTGAAATGGATGGGAATACACCGCTTCCTGGACAAGTGAAGTTCAATTTCCGCATTTCATCTGTAGTTCCTGATCTGCTGGCTGACACGAATAAGGTTAAAAAAGATACCAAATACCAATTTTCGAAACCGATGGAAGTGAGCTTCGATCTGGACCCTAAATTTTCGGTACCCAAGACCGAGAAGATCAAACTTAATCAGTTATTTACGATTGGCGGTCATGAGGTAATGTTATCTGAAGCAGAGGTATCTCCACTTGTGACACGGGTAAGATTTATCTATGAACCTAATCAAAAGATGGATTATAAAACCAAACTCTCCGTCAGTGATGTCGTTAACCCTACCGAGATTGTATCCACCACCAAGGACGGGCAGAAGACTAAGTTGTCCCGTGTGTCAGGTAACGAGACGGAAGATGGGATGATCTATTCCTTCAGTAGTAATCTGCTGGATGCCACCCAATCTCTGGTATTAAAACTTCACGGTGAACCGGGCAAAGTTTACGATGATTTGCAGGAAGCGGAGAAACATAAGCTGGAACTGAAAATCAAATAGGATTCAGAGGAAGTGCGATACAAAGTCATGGTTTTTGCAGATGGCTTTGTGTCGTCTTTCCATTTATCTTATACGGGGACTGCTGTTGCAAAAAAATAAAAATAATGGTTAAATTGCAATTTTTGTATTGTCACATCCGATGTTACACGATATAATCTACTTGTCTTGAAGGATAAAATTATAAAGGATGGTGAAATTTTGAAGAAATTTTCGATTCTTTTACTCGCTGTAACCCTGTTATTGTTGACAGTCTCTACAGTCTCTACGGCACCCGCTACATATGGTGCGGCCAGTTATCCCAACACAGGCACGAATGGTTTAACGGGTTTTGCCGGTAACGCCAAAAATGAGAGTGGTGTATCCAAATCAGCCACGACAGGTGGCAAGAACGGTCAGGTTGTCTACGTCAGCAATCTGAATGATTTGCGAACGCATATGGCAGGCTCAACTGCCAAGATTGTAGTTGTTGAACAAAATATTTCTTCGTCTACGTTGCAAAAAGTCGAATTTGGATCGAACAAAACGCTGGTAGGCTCCTTTAATAACCACACGCTGACGAACATTCATTTCAGATCGACGTCCAGCTCAAGCAATGTCATTTTTCAGAACCTGACTTTTGAACACGCTTCCAATATTAATGCTAACGATGATATCCAGATGTATATTACTTCAGGCTCCAACTACTGGATTGATCATGTGACGTTCTCCGGCCACAGCTACAGCTCGAGCGGCAGTGATCTGGACAAGCTCCTGTACATTGGGGATCGTGCAGATTATATTACGATCAGCAACTCCAAATTTGCAAACCACAAATACGGAATTATTCTCGGATATCCGAATGATGGCAACAGCAGCTATAATGGTGTACCTCATGTAACGATGGCTAATAACTATTTTGAAAACCTGTATGTACGTGGTCCTGGTCTCATGAGATACGGTTATTTCCATATCAAAAACAACTACGCCAACAACTTTAACCAGGCGATTACCATTGGCGAGAAAGCTCGTATTTATTCCGAAAACAATTATTTTGGTGCTGGTGCTGAAAAAGGCGGCATTCTGGATGATAAAGGAAACGGAGAGTTTACGGATACAGGCAGTACACCTGCGTTAAGCAGTCCGTCTTCTCCAAAAACGAACTGGAGACCAAGCTCCAACTATAGCTATGAAGTGCAGACAGCCAGTTATGCTCGCGAATTTGTCACCAAGTACGCAGGTTCGTCTAACACAACACTTGTGTTCGGAAAATAAGGGTAGCTGATCTCCTTCTGGAATAACAGATTAGAAGCCATGGTTGTGGACCTGAGCGAGTTGGTATCGGACAAGAACGAAGTACGTTCTACAACTGATACGCTGTAAAATAAAGCAGGGCTGAAGCGGGCTACTGCATCGGAGTCATCTGATTACACCAGTTTATATTCGAAGTTCAGTTACTGAGCCTGTCTCCAACCATGATGTGGGGGCAGGCTTGGTTGTTTTTTGGAAGGGATGATCTCGTTGGCCGTTGACAACGAAACCATTGTGGATGTTCATCCAGGCCCACTATAATGGGAGAATAGGAATACATAAAAACGTTGGAGAAAACGAGATTCTTTCCTTACATAAGGAGGCAGACCGATATTTATCAATTAAGCACCAATATTATCTCGTGGGGGAGCAGAACGTGAAGATTGGAATAACGGAACAAAAGCAGGCGAGATGCGACCAGACAGATGAAGCGACGAATGAAAATTACGGTAATCGCGTTCGTTTCTATGATCGGAACTCCCTTGAAGATATGGACTGGCCTAACACGGAGGATGGCAGATATGCAAGAGCATATTTGGAACCCCTGATGTTTCAAGGGACGCGGGGCTTCATGATAAATGCAAGCACAAACCTGCTTATCGCCCGGATCGACGATCTTGTGCTTCCGTTGACGGTAAATGAGCTGTCAGCTTGCCTGATTGGACAGGCCCGTGAGAACGGCCATCTGTTGCATGAGAGTGCTGGTGCTGCGCAGTTCAAGCGCAACCGTGGGGCTGTGTCGGATTTCGAGTATTCCGCTGTGTATGAGCGCCATCTGCCAATGAGCAGACGCTGGTGCTGGCTGCTGCTTGAACGGCTTTCGAATCTTGTGGGTGTACCGCTAATGCGTCGGATGAAGCTGTAAACTTGCACAACAGCGCGCTGACGCCGTCCTATGTGGGGTGTGCGTGCAGGTTTGGCTCCACACACACAACAGGTCAGTCATCGTGAAACGTACACTTATTTAAAACCGCTCCTCTCCATCATGATCGAGCCTTGATCATGCATGTTCGGCCAACTGCACTTCGAAGCCATCTGGGTCAGCAATGTAAATAAACCGCAGATGCGGATTGGGCTGGACGGGGCCTCGTGCAATCGGGATGCCTAATGCGGCGAGCTGCTCCATGGCTTCGTCCAGTGAACGTACCTCGTAGCCGATCGAAACGCCGGCCTCTGGCTTGAGTGTGGTTGCGCTGCCCTCAATCAGTTCCAGCTTTGTTTCATTTTCCAGTCCCAGCATGGCAATCTGTCGTCCACGGCTTTTGAATCTGCGCTGAATCGGCAGCCCGAGCATGTCGTGGTAGAAGCGGAGTGAAGCTTCCAGATCACGTACCCGCAGTGTGACCCAGTTTAGTCTGATCAACATAAATGAATCTCTCCTTTTTTGCGTCATATTCATCAACGTTAGGCTTATTATACGACAATCTTCTGTGTGGGCCTACCACGGCAACAAAAGGTTCGAGCGTTGACAAAGTGACAATTGCTTCTTGCAAATGCGGTAAATCGCGAAACAGGATTAGCGAGCTATGGTATAGAATTCGTAGTGTAAAGGTGTATGTATGATCAAATAGAGAGCTTGATGAGAGAGGTGAGTGACCATGATTGATATTATTGCGCTTCGACGAGACCTTCACGAACATCCCGAGCTGGGATTCACCGAATTTCGTACGGCTACCAAAGTCGTGCAGATGTTAACGGAACTGGGTTACCATGTGGCCTATGGAAAAGATGCGATTGATGACACATCGCGGCGAGGTCTGCCAAACCCTGAAGTGTTGGAAGATGCATATCAGCGTGCCATCGATGAAGGGGCAGATTCAGCGATTGTGCAGCAGATGCGCGGGGGATTCACGGCGGTTGTCGCTGAGTTGCAAGGAGAAGAGGAAGGACCTACAACGGCGTTTCGCTTCGATATGGATGCACTTCCGATCCGTGAGAGCAAGTCAGATAAGCATATACCACAAGCGGGGCAATTCCGCTCCAGTCATGAAGGCATCATGCACGCTTGCGCACACGATGGACACACAGCCATTGGTCTTGCACTTGCAGAACGTTTGAGTAATCGAAAGTTTGCCGGGAAGATCCGTTTGCTGTTCCAGCCTGCTGAGGAAGGTGTGCGTGGTGCGTATGCCATGGTCGAAAAAGGCATGCTGGAACAGGTAGATCTTCTGTTCTGCATACATCTGGGTACAGGTGTGCCATCCGGTCATGTGAGAGGAGCGTCTGCCGGATTCCTGGCAACGACCAAGCTGGAAGCCCATTTTACAGGTGTGTCTTCTCATGCCGGAGCTACACCGGAGGAAGGACGGAATGCTTTGCTGGGAGCCTCTACAGCACTCCTTAATATTCATGCGTTGCCACGGTTTAGCACGGCAGATACACGCATTAATGTGGGTATTCTTGAGGGCGGAACGGGGGCCAATATTATTCCCGAGCACGCACGGATGGTCATTGAAACCCGTTCAACAAGTGAAGAAACGAATCGTGAGCTGGAGCGACGGGTGCGTCAGATTATCGAGCACAGCGCGGCGATGCATGAGTTAAGCTCCACGGTTGAAGTCATCGGCGGTGCAGTCCCTATTCGCTGTGATATGGAGCTTGCCGAACTTGCTGTGCAGCAAGCAGCAGGCATCGCTGGCTTCACTCATGCGGAGGCTATTTCGGATGGTGCCTCACTCGGAAGTGAGGATGCCAGTTACATGATTCGGCGTGTACAGGAACAAGGCGGGAAAGCGACGTATATGATCATTGGCAGCGAGCTGCCTGCTCCGCATCATCATCCTGAATTTGATATTGATGAAGCAGTGCTGGCCCCTGCGGTGGAACTGCTGGAAAAGTTGGCACGTACACTGTAAAAGACGGATTTGTAGGACATCAGATATCGATGGATTGAGAGTTAACAGTCCAGATGATCATGATGTAAGTTAAGTTGAACCCGCAGGGGAATGCGGGTTTTTAGTGTTACCTCTGTCAGAGATCATATATAGATGATTCAAAAAGATATTGCGAACGCTTACATTATGTGCTAACATCAGCATAACAACAGGATTGTAACCGTGCTTTAGGGCAATACCTGTGTCAGTTCATTCGTTGGTTCTTTGTTCATCAAACGATTGATTGCGTTTACATTATTATATGGAATGAGCCTTATTCCTCAGGGTTGTTACTGATTGCAGGCAAAACCTGAATTGAGGGCAGTAGACCACGCTAAAGTGATGTCTGCTTGCCTTCGGTTCAGGTTTTTTTATATAAGTAAAATGCCTGATGGCATGGCCGCAAGTGCCGTAGCAGATATTTCGAGCAGAAAGGAGCGCAGTGATTTAATTTTTCCTAAATAGAGATATAGACTCATCCAGACATTGGAATACTGATTCAAAGACGCCCATTTCCAATGAAATTATCCCATCACACACTATTTGACAGCGAGGAGATTGTTGACATGAAAACCATTAAACGTTCGATTGCCATAGCAACAATTCTTGGGTTATGTGTATCCGGGTTACCGGCATATGCAGCAGGCAATACAGCAGGCAATACAGCAGGCAATACAGCAGGCAATACAGCAACCTTTTCTTCAGCAGCGATGGACAAGCTGATCCAATCCGAGCTTATTCGCGGCAGCGGTCAAGGCGTTAATGCGGCATATCTGAACAAAAAGGCTACACGCATTCAGGCTGCAGTCCTTTACTTGCGTTTGTCCGGATTGGAGAAAGAAGCACTCGCCTATCAAGGAACGGAAACATATGACGATGCGGCTCAGGCAGGCAAAGTATTGCAACCGGTCGTTGGATACTTGAAGCAGCATCCGTATGTAGCTGAGATCGTAGCAGGAACGGAGAAATTTGAACCGAATGCACCCCTGACAGCGGAAGGTTATGCCGAAATGCTGCTGAAGGTCCTTGGATATGAAGCGGGTACGGATTATGAGCAAGGAGCAGCTTCCACGTATGCGGCAGGCAAAGGAATCAAGGCGCTTCAAGGGAAGGGAGCGAGTCAACTTACCAACCGTCTGATGGCCGAGGCAGCCGCACAGGCTTTGCAGACGCAGCTCAAGAATGGCAGTGGAACCTTGGAGCAAAGCTGGTTGAAACATAAAGAAGCCGGGGGGTTCAAACCTCAAACGGTGCAACAGACCCAATATGGTGTGATTGATGGCAAAACCTATGAGCAATATGGCACGCTCGGCTGGCTTGGTGTTCCTTACGCGGCACCTCCGGTAGGTGAACTGCGCTGGAAAGCCCCGCAAGAACCGAAAGCATGGACAGGTACCAGATCAACTAAGGAATTTGCAGCGAACAGCTTGCAGATCTCCGGTAAAAATACTGTAGGCAGCGAGGATTCATTGTATCTCAACATCTGGCGTCCCGACACGACCAGTTCGAAGCTTCCGGTCATGGTGTTCCTGCACGGCGGCGGGAATATGACCGGATCAGGCAAGGATTTTCAGGGTGAACAGCTTGCACGCAACACGAACAGCATTATCATCTCTGTGAACTATCGTTTGGGGGCTCTTGGGTTCTTCCAAAATGCTGCATTGAAAACCGGAGATGCTCTTGATGATTCGGGCAACTATGGCTTGCTTGATGCATTCCGTGCATTGCAGTGGGTACAGGATAATATTGAAGGGTTTGGCGGAGATACAGGCAATGTTACATTAGCCGGACAATCTGCCGGTGCACGTGATGTGCTGGCAACTCTGATTTCTCCACTTAGTAAAGGACTTTATCAAAAAGCGGTTGCTTTCAGCGGAGGGTTGACGACAGCCTCACCGGAAGAAGGCGAGCAAAAATCGGGGGATGTACTCGTGAAACTGGTCGTGCAAGAGGGGAAAGCAGCTAACGCAGTAGAAGCCAAAGCGTGGATAAGCAAGCAATCTCCTGCACAGCTGGAGAGCTATCTCCGTGCACTGCCTGCGGACAAGTTGGTCACAGCGTTTGGGGCAACCGCAATTCGTATGGAACCATTCCCGCATCTGTTCCGGGATGGCACCGTGATTCCAAAAGAAGGATTTGACGCCATCAAGAGCGGTAATTACACGAAAGTTCCTGTCTTGCTCGGCAGCCTGGAAACGGAGTTTTCCGGATTTGCCTTCGGTGATCCAAACTTCTCTCCATCCATTACGGATGGAACGCTGTTTACCGATAAAACCAAGGCGGAGCAATATGCGGCTGCGTTGAAATATGGTAGTGAAGCTTATGCAGGCTTTAATGCAGAGCGGGTAGCCGAGCAATTGACGGGTGAAGCAGGTCAGCCACCGGTATATGCTTATCGTTTTGCATGGGGTACACAGCCAGGTGTCATCTCTGAACGTTTGCATACATTAATCGGTGCTCCACATGGTGCGGACATGGACTTTTATACAGGCCACGCAGACGGCATTGCTGCTTATTTCCCTGAGGGGTACTTTAGCGAGACGAACCAACCAGGGCGTGATGAGTTGTCCGCCGCGATGGCAGCATACCTGAAGCAGTTCCTGTACACAGGTAATCCAGGTACGGGCGGGTCCTCTGATCTGGCGGCGTGGACACCTTGGACAAAAGATGCTCAAGCCCCGATCATGCGTCTGGATGCAAGCACTACAACGGCAGAGATTGGCATGTCCACGCAATATAATGAAGGCAAGGATGCGGTAATGGCGAAAATGAAAAAAGAATTGCCAGACGAGACATACAAGTTGCTGACGGAGAAGGTATTTGCCGGACGCTTTTTCTGGGAGTAAGGACTGGATGAAATAAACAAGTTTTTATAATAGCTGTGTAATATATATAGGGCATAGTCATGCGAAAGGACATGAGAGAATGATCTCTCGTGTCCATTTTTAGTTGCAGGCGTATCTCCTCATTTTTCAATGCGAAAATTCCATTTCACCAGGCGGTTTCTGGATCGTTTCAGTATGAAGTGTAGTGATCTCGTCTTGGGGCTGGTCTAATAGCAGAAATTGAGGTAGAATTATTGAGAATTATTCTCAATTAAACTAATCTCTTTCTGGAGTTAAGATCAAGTTATAGACGAGGTGAGAACACATGGGTTTCGATTCGTTAGCCGTTGTATACCAGCATTACTTAACGCAGGAACCATTCAGTCAGCAAGATGAACATACGTACCTGCTCTCTGCCAAAGCGGGCAGTGGCAATATAAAAAGAGTAACCACGTATAGTGGCATCGAAATTGTGTATTCTCAGATTCATTATAGTGAACCATGTTCGACGTTCTTTGCATCGAATATTCCCATCATTGAGCTGCAATTTGCCTTGTCAGGTGCGCGCTATGTAGACATATCCGGTCAGCAATATACGCTGCCCACTGGACAGGGAGCACTCATCATGATGCGTGATTTTGAAGCCTGGTTCCATCCGCCTGCGCAGGAGAACTATACTTCATTTGCCATCGGAATTCCGATCTCGTTGTTCAATTATGCGGGTGCACAATTGGCAACCAGCCAGTCCATTCGGTTTCAGGACATTTTGGGGCATTGTGTATTCAAGCCTATCATATTTCAGCTGGATCACAGAATTCGAACGATGATTGACAGTTTGATTGGGGAATTAAACAACCCCTATAGATCTTCCTTAATGATGGAAGCGACCGCATTGGAGATATTGAATCGGTTTATGATTCAGCTGTTTGATCTGGCTCCTATTCCTTCGGGATTTTCAAGAGAGGATATACGGAAGCTGCATACCGCCCGGGAGATTATGGAGGCAAGCATGGTGGACCCTCCATCCCTGCTGGCGTTGTCCAAACAGGTGGGTCTGAATGACTTCAAATTGAAAAAAGGCTTCAAAGCGCTGTTCGGCACTACCGTATTTGAATATTTGCGCCAGATTCGTCTGGATAACGCCATGAAATTACTGCGCAATCAGGAGAACAACGTCACGGAGGCAGCGATCGCCGTTGGTTACAGCAATATCAGTGCCTTTTCCCAGCAATTCTATCGCAAATTCGGCATCAAGCCATCGGAAATGAAAAAAATATATTAATAATCCGTCTAACCGTTAGTTGTTCCGTATGGAGGCAGTCAAGATTCTCTCAGCCTTATATACTCCAGGTACAGTGGATACTGTACTGAAGAACAAAGGAGTGTATGAGCGTGAACAGAATCAGAGGAAGTATCTTTTTTAGCGTATTTGCAGCCATGTTGGGTCTTATGCTTATTGCTCCCATTATGCCGCCGCTTATTCGTGAGCTGGGAATGAAAGAAAGTCATTCCGGGCTAATTATTTCACTCGGGTCCATCGCCATGGCTGTGATGGGTCCGGTATGGGGCAGATTCAGTGATCTGAAAGGCAGAAAACCAATCATATTGATTGGATTCATAGGCATGTCCATAAGCTGTGCGTTGTTTGCTCTGGCGATGTATAGTGGGTTAAATGCGTGGATCGGAGGAGGCCTTCTGTTAACCCTTTTGATTGTAACGCGGAGCTTGATCGGTATGTTCATTCCGGCCGTGTTATCCTCTTCTCAGGCATATATGGGAGATGTGACGGAAGGAGAAGAGCGGGGAAGCGGGATGGCGATTATTAGTGCCGCCAATGGGCTGGGACTTGTATTTGGCCCTGCGATTGCAGGCGCTTTTACCATTATCGGACTCCTGTGGCCGCTTTACTTTGGTATTTTTATTGCGATAGCGGCGTTTATCATTGCTTTGTTGCTCATTCCTGCTGCCAAGCCGGTCATTCAGGAGAAAGCGCCCAAGGTTAACCCGCTCCAACGCGGTTTGCGTATGTATCTTGCTGCCGGATTGGTTACGATGATTGGCATTATGACGGTACAGGTTGTCGGTGGATTTTATTTCCAGGACCAACTCGCATTATCTCCAGGGGCTACAGCCCGAATGGTCTCGTTTGGACTGATGTTCTCCGGAGCTGCGATGCTGATCATGCAGGTGATCCAGATGAAGTGGTTGAAATGGCAGCCGCGGCCGATGATTTTGCTCGGTTCCCTTTTTCTACTCGCAAGCATGGTATTGTTTCTGATTTCCAGTCAATTGGTTGTCTATTATCTCTCCTTCTTCCTGTTCGGCATGGGCTCGGGTCTGATGATGCCTGGTTTTATGGCCGGGGCTTCTCTTTCGGTCAGCAAAGAACAACAGGGCGGCGCAGCCGGATTGGTTGCAGCGATTCAAGGCATATCTGCCGTGATCACCCCTTTACTGACAACAACGTTGTATCAGGTGGATAAACATATTCCGTTCATGCTGGTAGCCCTGTTGGTTCTAGTCATGGGTGCAGTCATGTTGGGATCGAGAAAAACTCAAACCCATTCCGTTGCCGGGTAATGTTATTAGCCTAACTGAACCACAACTTTGCGGCATAGAAATCTCGCTGCAAATCCGGTTATCGCGTCCAGTTGCACGCCAATCTGTTCACCCTCGTAAGCGAAGCTGAGCTGCAAGCAGACATTGCTTTCCTCGGCGGGAGAGATGTCCTTAAACTGGACGTCTTCAAAATTAAAGTCGAGGGGCTGTTCCAACCCGTCTGTGGAAGTATGCGTAATCGTCAGGGACAGATTTTCAAACTTATCGCCTTGATCTGCGTTTTGCAGCTTCACATTGGTTAGTTCATCGTAGTGAAAGGGTGGGAAGAACCCCAACGTATCGATCACGTTCTGGGCACCTTCTATGGAATTGAGTGGTGAGAAGATCATTTCAAACTGCCAGGCTTCCATCAATCGTGAATCATACTGGGGGCTTGTGTACAGCAGGATCGAATCAGGTCCGCATTCTATTGCCGTTCCAATAAATGCGGCCCAGCCTGCTGTTCCAACCTCACCAACCGTTATCAAAATCTGATCTTGAGCATGCAGCCTTAATTCGCAATCTGAATTGAAGTGTACTCGGAAAGCTGGTACCTTCACCTGCCATCCCGTATTCGGAGCAAAATAAAATTCCTCCCGCTCCACAGATTTTATGCTAACGTTCCATGTCCGCTCCTGATTCATGCAATCCCCTCCGTTATACATAAGCTTTGAAAACTGGCAAGACACTTCACTTGGCCTTGATCATCTCTCAGCCGCAGCCTGCATCAGCTTGTAAATCTGGCGGGTGGTGTTCACGTTCCGAACCGTCATATATTTGTAGACCTTGGAGCCTATGAGTTTGTTCATGCCACTTTGGGTGACAAGTTCTTTACTGACGGAGTATAAAATGGCTCCGGGAACATATAGCAATGTGCCGATTTCCGGTTTGATGGGCAGTTTGTCCAGAACTGAAATGTCATTTACCTCATCCCAGAGGAACATGACATCACTTTTGGCCGCGGCATCATTCGTCCATTCCTCCGGCAATGCCTGAATAACCGTCCGTACTTCATCCAGATTACGTACCATCACCTTGATCTGTAAGCCAAAATCGACAGCTATGGCTTGTTCAAGAATCTGGGATAATTCCGTATTCGCATCCACGCGTTCCTGATGATCGGCAAAGATAATATTGCCTGAGTTGATATACGTCACCACATCCAACATGCCCGCTTGCTCAAACGTTTCTTTCAATTGCTTCATATTGATTTTATTATTCCCGCCCACATTAATACCCCGAAGCAGAGCAACATAGATCATGATTCAACCCTCCGTATTCTGTGATCCTTTGCTTCTAACGAAATGACAAATACTCAAATAAATGTGCAGTATGCTCTTCTCCCAGTACATCATTCAATATAGGTTCAACATGCTCCAGATATTCGGTTTTGGTTTCATACGTTTCCTCGTCCTTCAATTCTCCAGCATAGGCCCGTGCAGCTTCAATCAGGATGGCCAGTGCATTAAAAAAGTCTGTTAATGAATCGGCAACAAGCTGAGGTTCTTCACCCGCAAAGGCCGCATATACAGGCGAGTTCGGTGCTGCTGTATCCACGATTAAGGGATCATCGTTAAAATTCGCAATGACGGCATGATTTTTTGGCCAAGAGTCTGACTCCTCATAAGGTTCGTTCATGCCGATCCAGCGGTGACCTAGTTGCTGACGATGGAGATGTTCAGGTGCAACAAAGAAGAGCAGAGCTGCATCACCGATCTCGACGGCTGCACTTTTCATTTTGAGTGTGCCTTTGGCCAGTTCATCCATCATCTCGTAGTGGCTGTACAGATATTGGAGCTCTGGAGAGAGCGGAATTCGTTCATCCACTTGCGGCTGGCGTTGTTGTTCACGGGGACGCAGATCATGATTTTTGAAAAGTCCATATGCTTCATTATATAAATCTTGCTGCTCTACTAAACGGATGAGGGCGGCATTTAGCTGTTCCATCGGTGGATGATTCCTCCTTGTATTGGCTTGTTTTCAAGCAGTTACATTCCCTTATAGTCATAAGCATAATCATATATCAAAATGGGAAAGGCTTACACCCTCTGGTTATATAAATTGAACTAAACATTTACACGAAAACGGAGAGGACAGAAATAACCTGAAGAAGCGGAGCTAAAAGCTTTCTAAAAGGAAGCTGCATTATTGTTGAATACGTTTACATTAAACGGCGAACATGCTATACTTTTTCTCAAATGAGGATTGTTACTGCTTTGGCAGGCAAAACCTGAATGTCGATATGCGTGGACTCTGTCCACCTCATATTGATGTTTGGGTTTTTTTGCATTTTACGGTCCATATTAAGTAGCAGGCCAACATCGCAGACATTCCCAAAAAACACATCGCGTGGAACACAAGAAAGGGGAGCATCACGAATATGAGTACAAGAAAATGGTTAAACGTTTTGGCGGCTGGCTGCCTCAGTATGGTTCTGATTGTCAGTGGATGCGCATCCAGAACACCGCAAACGGCTACTGAAACGCCGAACAAGACGGCAGAACAGGAACAAAATGAACCTACAGAAACGGCAGATCATTCCGCAATCAAAGCCAGAACGGTCATTACAACCGATGGTGAAGTGGATGATATGAACTCGGTGATTCGTTTTCTGTTATATTCCAATGAGATGGATCTGGCGGGTATTGTGCTGACCAGTTCAGTGTATCATTATGCAGGCGACGAGCAAGCAGGAATCCAACCTTTCCGCTGGACAGGTACGCAGTGGGTGTACGATATGATTGATGCCTATGGTGAGATTTATCCCAACTTGTCCAAACATGCAGAGGGGTATCCGGAGCCGGAACAGCTTCGCAAGATGACCAAAATCGGTAATATCTCCGACAAAGGAGAGATGGTGAAAGAAACGGAAGGTTCCGAATTTCTCCAAACGCTTTTCCTCGATGAGGATTCCAGAGATCTGATTGTGCAGACCTGGGGCGGAACGAATACAACAGCCAGAGCACTGAAATCAATTGAAGAACAGTACAAGGACACGGCGGAGTGGGAAACGATTCGCAAAAAAGTCAGTGATAAACTGGTGCTATACATCATCCTCGATCAGGATGACAGCTATAACGACTATATTGCAAAAAATTGGCCGGACATTCGCATTCTGAACGACCAATCGAACTTCTGGCATTTTGCCTATGCGTGGAAATTCCATACAGAGGAAGTCAACAGCAAGCTGCATGGCGACTGGATGATCAAAAACATTCTGGATGGTCATGGCAAGTTGTTGGATATGTATGCATCCATGGGTGATGGCAAAATGATTGAAGGCGAGCTGGACGAAGAGCAGCGCGGTAGTGCGGAATATCTGAAGAAAAATCCGCAGTATGACAAATACGATTTTATCTCCGAGGGTGATTCGCCATCCTTTTTCTATCTGATCGACAATGGTCTGCGTAGTATGGAAGACCCTTCCTACGGCGGATGGGGTGGACGCTTCGGTGTGGTAAATGACAAGCTGTTCAGGAACAATGTTCTTGACTACGATCCCTATACCAAACGATATGAGGCCGAATATTCTCTGATGAGATGGTTTGACGATATTCAGAATGACTTTGCGGCTCGTGCCGATTGGGCCGTTGCGGATACCTTTGAAGGAGCCAACCATAATCCGACACTCACCATTAAGGAAGGATTGGACCTGTCCGTCAGCCCGGGTGAGAAAGTAACCCTTCATGCAGAAGGCCAGGACCCGGATGGGGATCAACTGACCTACAAATGGTGGAGATATTTTGAAGCAGATACGTACAAAGATTCCAACGTCCAGGAGGAGAAAGTCCAGCCTGAGATGGCGGGTGATCTGCAGCTTGGATTGCATCGTGAACTGGCGAAGGGTGAGAAGCTGGATACGATTCAATTAGCGGGCAGTGACACCGATGCTGTATCGTTCAACGTACCTGACGATGCCAAATCGGGCGATACCATTCATATCGTAGCCGAAGTACAGGATGATGGGGAGCATCAGTTGAAGCATTATCAACGTGTGATTCTCACTGTAAAATAGCTAAGGATGAAAAAATAAGAAGAAAGAGCCCTTTCATGATGAGAGGGCCTTTTGGCATACAGAGTGGATCGTTATTTATGTATCCAAAGTAATGAAAATTAATATTTCTTATCCATATCCCAGCATTTTCCGATATAATAACCAGATGGATCAAAGCAAAAAGATACTACCTCAGAGAGGTGATTTGGATGACGATTGACGTCCTCGTGCGTAACAATGTGAAAGTGCTGGGAGCAGGCAGCCAAACGATTATGTTTGCACATGGGTTTGGATGTGATCAGGATATGTGGCGCTATATTGTTCCGAGTTTTACGGAGAACTACCGGGTTGTTTTATTTGATTATGTAGGCTCGGGTGAATCCCAAATTAACTATTATGATGCAGACAAATACAGCAATCTTCAAGGATATGCCCAGGATGTGCTGGAGATTATGGAAGCGCTCGACTTGAGAGAAACTATATTTGTAGGGCATTCTGTCAGCAGTATGATTGGCATGCTCGCTTCCATTCATGAACCTAAATACTTCAAGCAAATTGTCATGCTAGGGCCCTCCCCGCGTTATGTTAATGATCTCCCGAATTATTACGGTGGTTTCGACCGACGCGACATTGATGAGTTGCTGGAGATGATGCAGATGAATTTTATCGGGTGGGCCAGCTATCTTGCACCGATTGTTATGCAGAATCCGGAACGGAAAGATCTGACGGAAGAGTTGGAAAAAAGCTTCTGTTCGAGAGATCCTCATATTGCGAGACAATTTGCAGAAGTGACGTTTTTATCCGACTGTCGTGTCGATCTGGATCAGGCTTCGGTACCAACATTAATTTTGCAGTGCTCCGATGATAGCATTGCTCCGGTTGAAGTAGGAAATTACCTGCATGCTCATCTGAAAAACAGCAGGCTTCAGCAGATGACAGCCAAGGGACATTACCCGCATCTCAGTCAACCGGAAGAAACGATCCGATTAATCAAAGATTATTTAACGATTGCATAAAACTCGGAAGAAAGGCAGTTCATCCATGGATATACAATTAGATATGGCACCCTGTGGATACTTCTCCATTTCTGACTCGGGCATCATAAAAACGGTTAATCAAACCCTGCTGACCATGCTGGGGTATGAACGCAATGAGCTGTTGGGACGGCATATCGAGTCCACCATGTCAGTGACCAACAAGCTGTTTTTTCATACGTATTTCTCCCCCTACATTCAGTTATATGGACATGTGGACGAGATGTACTTTACGTTCCGCACCAGCGATCAGAAGGATGTTCCGGTTATGCTTAACGGGATTCGCCAGACTCGAAATGGAGAAAGTGTAATCGACTGTGTCGTGGTTGTCATGCGCAAACGAATTGAGCATGAGAAGGATATTATGAATACCAAAACGAAGCTGCAAGAGTTGTATCAAGCTACAAATGAGGCGAACAAGGAGCTTGAACGACTGCACGAAGAATATAAGGTGAAGCAGCAGGCGCTAATCAAAGTAAATGATCAGTTGGAGACGATGGCTTCGACGGATCTGCTTACCGGACTCAAGAACCGCAGGTTTTTTCAGGATAAAATGCTTGAAAGCCTGACACTCTTCCGGGAAACTCAGTGTGTATTCTCCCTTCTCGTCGTTGATATTGATCATTTCAAGAGTATTAACGATACGTATGGACATCCGATTGGAGATTTGGTGCTGGGCAATCTGGCAGGCCTGCTGCAATCGGTGTCACGGAGCACGGACGTGGTGGCGCGTTATGGGGGAGAGGAATTTGTCATTATTCTTGCAGATTGTGATCGAGAGCAAGCTGTGATTACAGCGGAGAGATATCGTTCACAGGTCGCCTCTGCCGATTGGGGCGAGTATAACATTACAGTGAGCATTGGTGCGGCTACGGCTTCGCAGGAAGATACAGATCAGTCTTTGTTTCAAAAAGCGGACAATGCGCTCTATGCCTCCAAAACGGGTGGTCGAAATCGGGTAACTCATGCGGCAGCGCTTGTAAGAAATTAAGGGCTGGGTTAATTAGTTAAACAGGAAAGCATTAAGGAGCCTGCATCATACGGGAAATGCCCCTATGCGCAAGCTCTTTTATTTTGTGTGAGCGAGGACAAGCTGACTTGAATGGGATGTTCTTCTTCGGTATTCATTATCGCGGTGCAAGATAGCCGTATCCTTCGGCGAAAGAACCAGTTCGACTTCAATCAAACCCTCTATGCCGCGTACCGACAGACCTTCACCATCAATGATGGCTTTCTCTTGAGGATAGCTGGAAAACAGGGTTGGATTACCCGAGGAATTACCGCTGCGAGTGATTTTGACCTTTTGGTGATAGACACCTTCCCGCAAATAAACGGTGCTTCCCGGGGTAGCATGGTCGGCAGCATGCTGCAACGTTTCCCAGGGAGATTGAAGGGTTCCTTTGTTCAAATCGTTTCCTTGTGGTGATATGTAATACATCTTCTGGGTATCCGGAACCTGTACAGTCTCGGGAGAATGGACGGGTGAAGCCTCATCCTTCTGACAACCGGTTGCGAACAGGATTAGGGCCAGGAGTGCAATTGTAGCTATAAGATACAAGATGATTCCTCCTTCATAAATAGCTATGAAGTTCAATTATAGCAGATTTGAAGGGTGAAATAAGGCGTGATATGCTCATAAAAACAATCATGTGTGGGGGAATAGCAGCCGGAAGGGAGCAATGATCATGCATCAATTATCCATAAGCGAATTAGTGGATCGGGAACATCACGCTTGGGGGGAGCTCAAGGAGCTGTTGGACCATGGACAAAATAAATACACTTATGTTCCTGCACAGCGGGAGGCCGGAGAGGATGCGCTCTATCACCTCCAAGTAAGCACCAAATCCTATTTGGGAGCCGTTGCTTATGAGACAGAGGGAATGGTGTTGGATGATGGCTGGATTACGTTACTTGGATCGGGTGGTGATTGCATCTTTGGGAGTCTGACCCGTTGGAATGGTAAGGGAGACAAGCCGTGTGTGCCAGCACTGGAAGGCATGATGGTCGTCGCCTACGATGCGGCGGGTGGATTTTTTGGAATGGATATGGGCAAGTATGGCCGTACGGGACATGTATACTATTTTGCACCTGACACGCTGGAATGGGAATCGACAGAACTGGCTTATTCAGGCTTCATCAACTGGTTGGCCAACGGTGATCTGGAGCAGTACTATCAGACCTTTCGTTGGAAGGGGTGGCAGAACGACGTGGGACAGCTTCAGACAGGACAAGTATTTGCGTATTATCCACCGCTTTGGACGGAGGAGGGCGGCGGCGAGAGCAGCAGCAAATCTCCTGTAGCGGTGGAGGAAGCCTGGAAAGCAGCATTGGGTGGAAAATGATGTGCGATGACAGGGCTGTATAGGAGGGAGCGTGTGAATAATATGCAGATCGATAACATTCAGAAGCATTACGGCATTGTGTTTCCGCACGAATATCTGGAGTTTCAACAGCAGGCCGACGGTCAAGCATTTGATATGATTGAAAATGGAGAGGTCGTCGATTGGGGAATTCGCTTCTCTGCTCTCGATGATCAGTTCATTGCGAATAACATCAATCTGGTAGACGACGTGAATCCCGATCCACGCCGGATTATTCCAATTGCTTGGAGTGTCAGCAGCGGCAACAACTATTTATTGGATTACCGAACGAATTCAGAATCTCCTGCCGTACTGGTTATGGATCATGAAGAGGCGATGGTGCGCGAAGATGCTGAGTGTGAATCAGAGACACCGGAGGAAGCCCAGCAACTGCTGGAGGAAAATGTACGAGAGATCGCTTCCAATTTCAATGCATTCATAGCTTGTTTAAAAGCCAGACCGAGTGATCCAGTGGAGTGATTCACCGTTTGAATATCCCCGCGAACGACAAAAGGCTCGCGCTATGCGCGGGCCTTTTACTCAAACGAATACATGCATGTTTTGATTGAATGATATAGAATACATCCTTGTTTCCAACCTATCCAGTCTCAGTCATCGTAACCGTAGAAGTTGATCGTGCAGCTCTGTTATGCCAGACCACGATGACAAGCGAGGCCAGACAGACCAAGAGCAGACATCCATATACAACATGATAGGCTTCCTCTACCGGAACACCCGGAATGCCGTGCAGCATCAGCCCGCAGACAGCGACGGATACCGAACCGCCAAAAAACTGGATCAACTGTAACAAGCCCATACCGGAACCGATTTGCGCTTTGGGCAGCACCCGAGACGCTTCGTTATTCAGCGAAGCTATGGAAGCCGAGAGTGCCGGGGAGAAGAAGAGATATCCGCCGGTGATGATCAGGGCAGACTGATTCAGTCCCAGCATGAACAGAGCAAGCACTGCGGCAAGCAAAATATGCCCGATCATCAGAAAACGTATATTGCCATAACGATCGATCCAGCGACCTACAAAACGGGTACAGAATGCCGAGACGATGGCTCCAGGGGCAATCAGCAAACCAATAGCCAGCGACGAACGTCCGAACAGATCAGCGAGTACTAGCGGCATCAGGAACAAATTGCCCAGATTTACGACCAGAACACAGAAGCCGATGATCAGCAGCCGGGTAAACCCGGGTGTTCGGAATACATGTGGATTCACAAAAGGAAGGCTCGCCCTGCGAATATACACGATGTGCACAACAAGTGAAATGACACCGATGGTCAGCCATAACCATGACTGCTGAGTGATGGCAACCAGAAGGGTGGTTGCATTAATCACGGTTAATGCTGCACCGATCATATCAAAAGGATTCTCCGGTTTGGCCGTTTCACGCGGGAGAAAATAGAGCAGTACGGGCAGCGCAAGCAGGACAAGCACCGTAATAGCGAAAAGTCCATTCCAGCCCCAGTACTCACTAATGAGTCCGCCGACAATGGGACCAAGCCCAAACGCCATGGCACTTCCTGATGAGATCAGTGCGATGGCAGCTCCGCGTCGTTCCACTGGGATATAACGGCTCGCGATGACAAGTCCAAGCCCGGCCATGACCCCTGCACCCGCAGATTGCAAAATGCGTGTCAGCAAAAGGATCGCAAAGCTGTGCGCAAATAATCCGAGTAATGAAGATAAGCCTAAGATCAGCAAGCCCACCGTCAGCAGTTTGCGTACCGGAATACGGTCAGACAATCGACTGTAAATCACCGTCGACAAGGCATAACCAATCGAGTAGCTTGAGATGACCCAGGACCCCAGGTCCGATGTAATCTGAAGATCATGAATAATAACGGGTAAAGAGACGTTAAACATGGTGGTATTCATCACAACGATGAACAGGCAGCAAGTCCAGAGAGGCATTACAATTTTATCTTTCACGTAACCATTCCTGTCTATGAATTCAATAAACCATTTTACGCTCAATCTATGTATATGGCAATAATGTCATACGAATTCACTGGGTGGTTAAACAAAAACGGCGTCCTGACCCAGGACGTCGTTTTTGCACATGAGCATTTTCATCTGTTTATTTTTAGGACGCAGCAGCTGGTGTGCCACGATTGCGAATCCACTTGATAACATCCATCAGAATGACCGCGGTAAGAGCGAGTCCTCCTGCGATGAAGAACTCATTCCAGCCAAAGGCTGCCGGGATGGCGAAGATGCTGCGAACCCCTGGAATCAGCGTGATTCCATACAGGCAGAGACAAACCAGGATGGAGCCGAGAACATATTTGTTAGTGGTGAAGCCGACCTGGAAAATCGTCTGTGTGTTGGAGCGAGCTGCAAAAGTTTGCAGACTCCGTGCCAGAATCAGGGTTGTGAAGGCCATCGCCACACTCATTTCCTCTGAGATCCCAAGTCCAATATATTGGGACACGATGACAGCCACCCCGATCAGAACACCACGTGTGATAACAGCCTGCAACGTTCCGCCGGCAAAGATGCCTTCGTTGATATCCCGCGGTTTGCGCCGCATGACATCCGGTTCAGCTTTTTCCGTACCCAGTGCAATAGCTGGCAGGGAATCATTCACCAGATTGATGAAGAGCAGCTGTAGGGCCGTAAATGGATTTACCCAACCGACTACTAGTGCAAACAAAATGGCGATAATCGCCCCAAGATTTCCTGCAAACAGATACGCAATGGCTTTTTTGATATTATCGAATACCATCCGCCCGACACTGACTGCATTCACGATGGAGACAAAGTTATCATCCGTCAAAATCATGGCTGCCGCATCTTTCGCGACATCCGTCCCGCTGCCCATCGCTACGCCGATGTCTGCCTGTTTCAGTGCAGGGGCGTCGTTGACACCATCTCCGGTCATGGCTGCAATCTTGCCTTTGCGCTGCCATGCACGCACGATGCGGATTTTATTTTCAGGAGATACACGTGCATACACCGAGATATGTTCGAGCTGCTGATCCAGTTCTTCATCCGACAGTTTGTCCAGTTCTGCTCCGGTGAGGGCCAGGTCGTCCGGACCTGCAAGTCCGATATCGATACCGATCGCTTGGGCTGTTGTTTTGTGGTCGCCCGTAATCATGATGGTGCGAATGCCTGCCTTCTTGGACTCTTCGATGGAACCATATACCGCTTCACGAGGTGGATCGATCATAGCTGTCAGACCAACAAGCGTTAGATCATGTTCGTCCTCTACCGTGACCTGATTTTTGTCATCAAACTTTTTGTAGGCGTAGGCCAGCACACGGAAGGCACGTTTGGAGAACGCTTCGTTCTTCTCTTCAAATTGCGTGCGAATCTCAGGTGTCAATGGCTGAACTTCTCCGTTCATAAACACATGACTACAGCGACTGAACAGCACATCCGGGCCACCTTTGGTCAGCAAAGCCGTCTGTCCTTCAAATGTGTGCACTGTACTCATTAATTTCCGATCCGAGTCAAAAGGAAGCTCGGCTTCACGTGGAAACTGGTCACGAATTTCATTGTAATCCTTGTTCACCCGGTTGCTGAAGGCAATGAGCGCCACCTCGGTTGGGTCACCAAGTTCCTTGCCTTCCTGGTTAATATTCGAATCATTGCAGAGTACTGCAATATGTAACAAGCGCCGTTCCTCTGCAGACCACTGTTTGGGATCATCGGGGAATTGGTCTTTCGTGCCATGGGGAATGTAATAGTCCACCACGGTCATTTTGTTTTGAGTAAGCGTTCCTGTTTTGTCGGTACAGATAATGCTGGCAGAACCCAAAGCTTCCACGGCAGGAAGACGTCTGATGATGGCGTGCTGCTTGGCCATTTTGTTCGTTCCCAGAGACAATACAATCGTTACAATGGAGGAAAGGGCTTCTGGAATGGCTGCGACAGCGACGGCAACTGCGAACATGAGGGCATTCACAATGGATGGCCCGATATTTTCCGTTCCTTCAGTTAGCCAGACACGTCCTGCTTCGATGGCAAAAATCAAGATCGACAAGCCCAGGATAAAGAAGCCCAGCTTCTTGCTAAACGATTCCAATTTGCGTTGCAGCGGGGTTTCCTTCGCTTCTGCATTTTCAATCAATTCGGCAATCTTGCCGATTTCCGTTTTCAGCGCTGTACCCGTAATGACGAGCGTACCCCGACCATATACCACCAGTGATCCACTGAATGCCATATTGCGACGGTCACCGATCGGAGCTTCTTCCGGGATGGCATCTGCGTGTTTCTCGGCTGCTTCGGATTCTCCTGTTAGCATGCCTTCGTTGATTCGTAAGCTGCCTGATTCTAAAATGCGGCCGTCTGCAGGGACATAGTCCCCTGCATCCAGCAAGACAATATCGCCGGGAACAAGTTCCCGCGCGGGGATCGTTTTTTTCTGCCCGTCACGAATGATTTTGGCTTCGGGAGCAGACATTTGCCGGAGTGCATCCAGAGAACTTTCGGCCTTTTTGGTCTGTACAACGCTGATTACCGCATTTAACAGAATGACGAGAAAAATGATTAGTGATTCGATCAGGTGTCCGAGGACGATCTGAACAGCGGCTGCGATCAGCAGTACGATCACCATGGGATCTTTAAAATTTTCAATAAATAGCCTCCAAATGGGGGTTGCAGCTTTTCCTTTTATCTCGTTATAGCCTTCCGTCTCCAGTCTCTTCGCAGCCTCAGAGGTTGTGAGCCCATTAGTGGAACTCTGAACGTCTTGAAGTGTCTCCTCTGCACTGTGTCTGTAATATTGCAAATGACCAGCTCCTTGGATCATAGATTTCAGATATTAGATTTCTTTGTGTATATAACCTTGCAGGCGCCTAAGAATCAGTGAAACTTTATCAATTTGATGAACTCCATAGGTAGAATCTCCGCGTCTGGCGAATCTCATTCGTTTTGTAAGCTAATTCGAATAGGATATATCCGATTTGAGTTTTGCATCATTACGGTGAAATGCATTCCATTATACAATGTAAGAAACGGAATGAATCTAAACCCATTAAGAAAGGATAACAAAATGCCCAATAACTTAGAGTGGATGGCTCAATGGAAATCAACTAAGCCACTGACAGACCCATGGATGACTGGGGGCAAGCTGCATCACTTTTCAAGTCATGCCTTACTACTTATTCTCGACGGGAAAGCGATCTGGAATATTAATGGTCAGAGGGTCCAGGTAGCTTATGGAGAGTTAATTGCTGTGCAAGAAAACTCTGTGATTGAAGTGATTGAGGGTGGTAATCTGGATCTGGCCGGATGGCTTGTTCAGTTCGATACATACGCGATGTTCCCTGACCGGAATGAAGTGGAGAAATATGAATGGCATGTACCGTCAGGAGACACGTATCAAAAAGTAGAATTAACCGGTGGCACACTGGTGAGTCTTAGCCAACATTGGAATGAAGAGGGTTCTCCTGATCCCAATGCCATCCGGGTTAGAAATCAGCATCTGGTGTATGAACTGCTGCAACATGTATACCGTGAGTTGATGGAAGAGGAGCCGACAGTTGAACAAGGCGTTCTTCGTTCTGTGGATTACATGCAGCAGCATTATGAACAGGTTATCACACGAAAGCAATTGGCTGAGATCGCAGGCATCAGTCCCTGGCATTATTCCCGCAAATTCAGTGAGCGTTATGGAAAGCCGCCTCTGGATTATCTGGCTCATTATCGAATCTATCGTGCTCAAGAGGAGCTGTTGTTAACAACGGCAACATCTCAGGACATTGCGAAGAAGACCGGATTCGAGGATGCTCATTATTTCAGTCGTCGTTTCAAACAGTTAACGGGTGTGTCCCCGAGAAATTATGCACAAACGTTTCCCCAGCGTAAAATCGTATGTCTTTCCCCGCTTTGTGCGGAAGTATTGATTCACTTGGGGATTAATCCACATGCCGTTGTGGTAACTCCCTTGCTTTTGCCTGAACATCAACATGATCTATTTGAAATGTATCAGGTGAAGATGCTGGAAGTGTCGCAATATGAGCTGGATGTGGAACAGATTCGGCAAGTTCAGCCCGAATGGATTGTGGGAAATTTTTGCACAGAAGAGATCAAGCAAAGGCTGCGCACAATTGCACCCATCATAACTGGTTTAAATAACGATGTGGAGACTCTGCTCTATCAACTGGCTGGTTTGTTTCACCGAGAAGATACAGCCCATAAACTTCATATGCAGATGAAAATGGAAGTAAGCACAGCACAGCAGCAACTGCAGCATTTTGTCCAATCTTCCTCTACCGTGATGGTGCTGAGGGTAGAACCGTTTGGTTATCGATATTTGGGTGGTCATTCTAATGGGGTATCCCATTTACTGTACGAACAGCTCCGTTTAACTCTGCCACAGCCGCTGCAAGCAGGGGAGGCGTGGTTTAATCCTTGCTCACTCGACTTGTTGGCCAAAGCCAATCCCGATTACCTGTTTGTGGAGCAACGAGTCATGCAGCACTTTAGTGCTGAAGAAAATATGAAGAAGTTAGTGGAGAGCTTCCAATGGAATGACTTGAAGGCTGTAAAAAACAACAGGGTATTTTTCGTGGATACTCGCCTGTGGGTGGATGGCCGTGGAATTATGGGACACCAAATGATTTTGAATGAAATAGTGAATAGTCTGGTCAGCAATGTATGGTAGAGCACAATAATCCAACTGAATACGCACCATCTCCTATGGAAGGAACGCTTCCTATTTGCTAGTATTTGATAATAATTATCATTATCAATATATTGCATAAGGGGCGAGTAGATCATGTCACGAAGGTTTAAGGGTTTTGGAGTGGTGCTGTTGGCACTAAGTTTGGTGCTCTCCGCCTGTTCCGGTTCTTCTGATAAAGAAGTGGAAGGTTCAGCAAAAACGACAGAGAAAAATGAGACGAAGGTTGTTCGGGATCAGTTTGGAGAGGTGACGATTCCTACGAATCCTCAAAATATGCTTGTACTGGACTCCATCTATGCCGAGTACTTGATTGAGATGGGCGTTACACCGCAGATGGTTATATTTGTTCCGGAGATTGAACCGGAATATCGTGCGTCGTATTTTGAGGAACACGGGGTCCAAATGATTGAAGCGGAACAATATCAATATAATTATGAACAATTGCTGACGTTGTCACCAGATATGATTGTTAGCGCGGGCGAAGGTATGGAACAAGGCGTATATGATGAACTATCCAAGATTGCTCCAACGGTGGCTCTGGATTCCAACAGTGAAATGCAGATTGCCATGCCGAAGCTGGCTGCTATCTTTGACAAGACAGAGGAATCTGCCAAAGTGCTGGCTAAATTTGATGAGAAGGCGAAGCAAGCACAGGAGAAAATCGCTCAGGCCATCGGCGACAAAACCGTACTGGTTCTTCGAGTGGAGCACAATCGTTACCGTTTCATGGGTCCCAAAGGAGGAAGCAGCAGTGTCTTTTTCTATGAAACCTTGGGTCTGAACAGCCCTGAAGTCATCAAAGACTCTACCGACTGGTTTAGCCAGTTTTCCCTGGAATTTTTGCCGGAAATGAACCCGGATTATATTTTTCTAGAGGACAGGACGCTAAAAGGCTATGATACGAAGGAATCCATGGATAATCTGAAAGAAAGCAAAGTGTGGGCGAGTCTGAATGCAGTGAAAGACAATCATGTCTTTCCGCTGAAAACGAGTGATTTTGTAACAGGTGTAGGTCCGATTGGGTCGGCCAAGTTGTTGGATTATGTCGTTGGAAAGTTGGTGCCCTAGATGAATACTGGAGCGGAGCAGCAATTGGACATTTACGATATAACGATCGTTGGTGGCGGACCTGCGGGAATGTATGCTGCATTTTACAGCGGGATGAGAGCCATGCGTACCAAAATCATTGAAGCCAAAGAGGAATTGGGCGGATTTATGCGCACGTACCCGGAGAAACTGGTCTGGGATGTAGGTGGAGTTGATCCGATTCGTTGTGAGAAATTGATCGATTCCCTGGAAAGACAGGCAAGAACCTTCGATCCAACCATTGTATTCGGCCAGGAAATTGCTCAGATGGAACGACGCGATGATCAAGTGTTTGTACTCACCTCAAAGACAGGGGAACGTCATTACACGCGTACGATCTTGTTATGTGCAGGCAGAGGCATGACCCAGGTTCAGAAGCTGGATATTGAAGGTGCGAATCGGTATGAGCTGACGAACCTGCACTATACCATTACAGATCTGTCCAGATTCAAGGATAAGCGTGTGCTGATCTCTGGAGGCGGGGATTCAGCAATAGATTGGGCGAATGAGATGGAGGGATTGGCGCAGGAGGTCATCGTGGTGCACAGACGACAGGATTTTACAGCACATGAGCTGCCTGTTGCCCAGATGAAAGCTTTTGCCCAAGTCCTAACCCCTTACAGCATCTCTCGCTTATATGGTACAGGAGATAAAATAGGCCGAGTTGAACTCGCCCACGTAGACAATGGGGAAGTCCTGCCGATTGAAGTGGATGAAGTGGTTGTAAGTCATGGATACGATCGTGATTTTGGTAACCTGGTCCATTGGGGATTGGAACGTGAAGATTACGGTATCTCGGTTGATCCGCGAATGTGCACAAGTCAGCCGGGGATATTCGGAGCAGGTGATTTCATTACCTATGGAAGCAAAGTCCGTCTGATTGCTGGTGCATTTAATGATGCCGTACTCGCAGTAAACAGCGCCAAGCTCTATCTGGAGCCGACCGCTTCCGATATGGCAGGGGTGTCGTCCCATAACGCAAGGTTCTTTGAGAAAAACAAAGCTATTTCTACCCTGTAGATCAGCATGTGTAGAACGTGAAGTAATAGTAAGAAGTCCGACCCGTGTTGAGAATAATTTCTCGAACATGTGTCGGGCTTTTTTCAGTGATTAATTTGAATCAAGATGTTTCCCTCGCACCAGACACCATGCCGATAAAATTTTGCAATCATTGGGTTTGAGAGATTATGTAGCTTCGGAGATTGTACAACAAACCCATGGCGTGTTATATGATGATTATGTGTGGATTCGATTTTCTAATGAGGAGTTGATCTGTGCCGATGTCCATCCCCGTTTTGCAGGTGAATATAATAAAAAGTTGAATTACTGCGTTACATCGTCTAATGCCCTTTGCTTGCGCTGCTGATAATCCAGAATGGATTCGTATAACAATTGTTCGTTGAAATCCGGCCACATCACGTCCGTAAACCAGAGCTCTGAATAAGCGGCTTGCCATAATAGAAAATTGCTTAACCGTTTCTCCCCACTGGTTCGGATCAGCAGATCGGGTGCAGGATTGAGTCCGGTATACAAAAACTTTTCGAATTCCGCCTCTGAGATTTCCGAGGTTTCTTTGTTTTCTTCATTGTTTTCTACAATGTACGTTTTGATCGCTTGTACAATATCGTTTTTACCCCCATAATTCATCGCAAAATACACAGCCATCCCGCTGTTCGTTTGGGTTAGTTCCACCACTTTGCGCATCGCTTCCTGTGTTTCGTCTGGGAATTTTGAGATATCTCCAATAAAATGAACTTTGATATTATTCTGATTCAGTTCCTGAACGGTTGTATCCTGTACAAATTCGACCACCAGACTAATGATGTAGTCGACCTCTTCCTTGGGCCTTTTCCAGTTTTCCGTAGAAAAGGCGTACAGCGTGAGAGAGGCAATCCCGTTTTTATGGCACATGCTTATCGTTTCCCGCATCGTCTGCATTCCTGCATAGTGTCCGGCACTTCGAGGCAGCCCTTTTCTTGTCGCCCATCTTCCATTTCCATCCATCATAATGGCGATATGCTTCGGGACCAATCCGTTCCAGTCGATGGAATGTATGGTATTAGGTTTTTCTTTATGTACACGGTGCCACTTCAATGATAATTCCTCCTGCTCCTCAAGCTAGAATAAGTTAGACACGTATAATGAATTCAATTGCTCAAAATGATTTCCAGAATTTATAATTATTATATAGGATTGCATAGGGATAAGCCATGATATTTTTACTACATCTATATCGTGCAAAACATGAGTTGACCGTCGTATTCCGGGATTTTTTATATCAAAACCTTTACATTCCAGCTGTATGTGTTTATTCACTTAAATGTTGGTGTATTTTCCCTTATAATGAAATAAGAAGGATAAGGAGATGAGGACTTAATGAAAAAAACCATTTGGATTATTGCCAGTTTTGTTGCTGTGATTGTACTGGGAACGGTCCTGATTGCAAACCTTGTGGGGAAGGAAGAAGCAGGTAACGCGGAAGCACCCAATATTAAGAAATTAGTAGAAGACATCAGTACAGGCAAGGAGAAACCGGAATCGGCCTCCATTAATGCCACACAGTTAATCGTCACGGATAAAGGTAACCAAACCACAACCTACGACTTGCCTGAAAAGGAGTTTTTCCTTTCCATTGCACCCTATGTGGATCAGACTCATCCTTGTGCAATTCATAGCTTGACCGGATGTCAGGGCGAAATGAAGAATAAGAAGTTCATTGTGACGATCCATGACTCCGAAGGGAATACGCTCATGAAGGATGCTGAGATGAAGGCCGGCTCCAACGGTTTTATGGATTTTTGGTTAGCCAGAGATAAGTCATACCTCATTCGTGTGGTGCATGATGGGAAGGTTGCAGAGACACAGCTATCTACATATGAAGAAGATAATACGTGCATCACAACGATGCAGTTGAGTTAAAACGTTGTACACTGCATTCTATCATTATTTCAAAACACTCCATGTGACCCAGGCCCGCCTTGAATGCGGGTTCTTTCATTTTTTTCTGTTAATGCTGTGACAGGGAAGATATTGCAAATGAAAAATAATCACTTTTTTGAATTGACAAAATGGCAATCCTACGGGATAATCCATTAGTGATAATGATAATTGTTATCATATAAATACATATAAATAGGGGAGAAGTAGGATATGAAAAAAAGCTTAAACGGATTTATACTGCTGACGGTTTTGGCGCTTGCTCTGACAGGCTGCGGTAAGGCCAACAGCACAACAGATACAAATGAAAATGTTTCTTCCGGCAGCACACCGACTGAAGAGACAGCAGGTCCTGTTACAGTTAAGCATAGTGGTGGAGAGCTCAAACTGGACAAACCGGCTAAGAGAGTTGTTACGCTGGAATGGACATATACGGAAGATGTAGTTGCACTGGGTGTTCAGCCAGTAGGTAGTGCAGACAACGCCAACTATAAAGTCTATGTGACTCCCGAAGCAGCTCTGGATGACACGGTAACGGATGTGGGAACACGTGACGAGCCCAATCTGGAGGCGATTGCAGCTTTGAAGCCGGATCTGATTATCGCGAATTCGAATTCGAACATCTATGATCAGCTCAATGCCATTGCACCAACGCTTGAATATGATCTGTATGCAGGTGATGGATATACTTATGACAAAATGACGGAAACGTTCAATAATATCGCGGTTGCTCTTGGAAAAGAAGACCAAGCGAAGAAGGTACTTGATGAACTCGATCAGCATTATACAGAAGCCAAAGATAAACTTGCTGCTGCGGACAAATCGGAATTTCATTATGTTCTGACACAAGCATTTACGTATCAAAATGCAGCAAGTCTTCGCATGTTTACCGATAACGCTGTCGTAATTGGCACGTTGGCGAAGGTTGGACTGGTTAACGACTGGAAGCCTGACAAGATTGAAGGATATGGCTTCTCAACGGTGGGTATCGAATCCCTGCCTGCTGTTCAGGACAGCAACTTCATCTACATCACACAACCGGATGATGACGTTTTTGGCACAGCAATGAAAGACAATTCAGTATGGAAAGGTCTGAATTTTGTCAAAGATAAACGCACTTATCAACTGGATAGCACAACATGGACGTTTGGTGGACCTATCTCGTCCAAAGTTCTGGTTGATGGGGTTGTCGGGGCGATTACCCAATGAGTTCGGTCCAACATTCCCGACCAGTGTTTAACTGGCGCACATTAAGCATTTATGGGGGCGGTCTAACCGCTCTCATCGTGCTTTTTTTTGTAAGCCTGTGTTATGGAGAAGCTTCAATTCCACTCCATACGGTTGTGGATTCACTTATGGGCCGACAGGACACACTGGAACATAATATGATCTGGGATCTGCGCATGCCACGTACGGTAATCGGTATACTCGCCGGAGGGGCACTTGCTGTTGCCGGTTCGTTGTTACAGACGATTACACGCAATCCACTCGCGGCGTCGGACACACTCGGCATCAATGCGGGGGCCTATTTTGTCGTGGTGTTGGGAACGATTTTTTTTCCAGGTTTGATGCAGCAATCGCCTTTCCTTTTCGCCGTACTCGGCGGATTACTGGCAGCTGCCGCAGCCTACTTCATGGGCGGGGGGAGAACGTCAAGTCCGGTGCGACTTGCGCTGTCCGGCATGATTGTATCGATGGTGCTAGGTTCTTTTACAAGCGCGCTGCATATTTTCTTCTCTCAGGAAACGCAGGCATTATTTCTATGGGGCTCCGGAACGCTTGTTCAGAATGACTGGAGCGGTGTAATTTACGCATGGCCTTGGGTCATTGGAATTACAATCGTTGCGCTGGTTTTGTCCCGGCAGTGGGATATGTTGGAACTGGATGAATCAACTGCTTCCTCACTTGGGCAGAAAGTAGGCATGGCCCGTGCTACTGGGTTGATTATTGCTGTGTTGCTGGCTGCGATCATTGTCAGTGTGATTGGGCCAATTGGCTTTGTGGGTTTGGTGGCTCCTCATCTGGTTCGATTAAGTGGAATTCGTTCCAACCGATGGTTACTGCCTGGTGTTTTCTTGTGGGGTGCAGCACTGTTGGTCGGTGCAGACGTACTTGCCAAGATGGTTCATAACTCCAGTCTGGAGCTGCCGACAGGGGCCGTGATGGCGATCATTGGTGCACCATGGCTGATCTGGCTTGTACTTACACGCATGAAGGCTGCAAATGGATCAGGCATGTCTACCTCAATGAGTACAGGAGCACGTTCGCGTCGCTGGGCATTCGGCCCTATCGCTATTATCTTTACGGTACTAACGTTAGCATTGGTTCTCCTTAGTACGATGTTTGGTGGGATGCGCATTCCAATGGCCGATCTTCTGCCAAGCCTGTTTCAATCCGATGGGCTATACTCGGCCATTGTGCAGCTTCGCATTCCGCGTACTCTTGTCGCCGCAGGTGCAGGTGCTGCGCTGGCGATCAGCGGTGTGCTTATTCAGATGGCCGTTCGCAACCCGCTGGCTGACGCGTCCATTGTAGGCGTGTCGTCAGGAGCAGGCTTGGGTGCCATGATGGTCATTATCCTGTGGCCTGGTCTTCCGGTGTTCTTGCTGCCCATAGCGGCAATTGTTGGCGCAGGAATCACTGCAGCAATTGTATTCTCCCTGTCCTGGAAGAAGGGTCTCAATCCTTCTGCAGTTGTATTGCTGGGTATCGCCATGTCTGCGATTGCAGGCGCAGGCATTCAGGTTCTCATCGTTCGCGGGGCTGTATACGGCAGTAGCGGCTTTATCTGGCTGACAGGCAGTACCTATGCACGCACGTGGGATCAAGTGAAGATCATTGGAGTGTTTCTGTTGATTTTGATCCCGCTTGCGTGGTGGCTGGCACGAAGATTCGAATTGTTGGTATTCGACGATAATAGTGCTTCAGGTCTTGGCTTGAATGTTCGTCGAACGCGTCTGCTCGCTATGACTGTTGGTGTTCTGCTTGCCGCAGGTGCTGTGGCCTGTGTGGGAACGGTTGGTTTTATCGGGCTAATCGCTCCACATATGGTCCGCCTGTTGACGGGAAACAAATTAAGACGGTCGATGTTTCTGTCGGCTTTGGTCGGTGCAGTGATGCTGGTACTGGCGGATACGATCGGAAGGACCGTTATGGCACCAACCGAGATTCCTTCCGGGTTGTTGATAGCGATCATTGGAACGCCGTATTTCCTCTATTTAATGTACCGCTCCAACTGGCGCAAATCGGCCTAAACATTCGATCCTAAATAAAATATCCCCTCTGGTTTTCAGTGTTGAGTTTATGTAGACATGTTCTCTTTTCTCACTGCTTACCTTGAGGGGATATTTTCTTATGAGAGCTTTGAGAGCTTTTTTTGTTCGTGTTATGAATTAGTTGTTTTTTCTCTTAGCATTCCACTGTCATCTACCGCTAGGATGGCTTGCTGCAACGTCTCTTTATCCTGAACCAAAGCAAGTCTCACATATCCTTCACCCGAAGGGCCGAAGGCACTTCCTGGCGTTACGATTACACCCGCTTGTGTAACCAAATCCATGGCAAACTGTTCTGAGGTATCGTAGTGGTCTGGAATCCGACTCCAGATGAACATGGTGGCTTCGGGTTTGGCGATATGCCAACCGAGGTTGGTGAATCCTTCGCACAGAACATCTCTGCGCTCCTCGTAGATATCTCTGACTCGCTCAACTTCACTCTGATCCCCTGTGATTGCAGCAATGGCTGCCTTCTGAATCGGAAGAAACATGCCGTAATCCATGTTGGATTTCAGCTTTTTAAGCACAGATACCACATCCGGGTTCCCCACACAAAAGCCGATCCGTGCCCCGGCCAATCCATAGGTTTTGGATAACGAGTTGAATTCAATACCAACATCCATCGCGCCGGGATAAGCTAGGAAACTTCCGCACGTTTTCCCATCGAACACCAGCTCGCTGTATGCATTGTCATGGAGAACGATAATGTCATACTTCTTGGCAAACTCAATCAGATCCAGATAGAACTGGTCGGGTGCCATCGCTGTTGTCGGATTGTTCGGATAGGATACAAGCATGAATTTTGCTTTGCGCGCAACAGCTTCGGGAATGTCCTGAAGTTGAATAACATATCCGTTTTCTTCTTTTTGGGGCATATAATACAGCTCGGCTCCTGCCAGTAGAGGTCCATCAGCAAAGACCGGATAACAAGGATCGGGTACAAGGACCAGATCTCCTTCATCAACAATCGCCAACGAAATGTGGGCAAGGCCTTCCTGTGATCCAAGCAAGGAGCAAATTTGGGTTTTCGGGTTCAGTTCAACATGGTAACGCCGCTTGTACCATTCACTGACTGCCTGTAGCAATTCGCTCTGATCATTCACAGCATATGTATAGTTTGAAGCATCTGCTGCTGCCTCGCATAAAGCCGTCATGATATGTTGGGCAGGGGGAATATTGGGTGTGCCTACACTTAAATCGATGACAGGTTCTCCGTTCTCCAGCCGCTGCCTCTTGATTTCCAGCAAACGCGTAAATATCCCTTCACTGAAGTGTTCCATACGTTTAGCAAACTTCATGATCACACAGCCTCCATAACTGATTCACTCTTTCTATTCTCACTATTTCTATCATAAATGGAGAAAGGTCAAATGAGAAGAGAGGCAGACGATCTTCATGGAGCGCAGTTCCAAACGTTGAAGATACCGCTTAAAAAATAGTTGTATTTTGAATAAAGTATGTTATGATATCTCTAATTAAAGGATTATTTTCTATATATAGAAAATAATTACATTATAATTGCGTTCTGCTTCAACTCCGCAACAAACGTTTTTAATTTCATCATATTGAAAGCGTTTGCATTAGACAACCGGAGTAATTATATAACTTGCTCTTATTTCAGTCTCCAGTCTTCAGTTTTATTCAAGGGTTGATGTCTGAGCCATGGAGAACCTTGCAAAACAGGTTGAGAGAGGCTCGGCTTAAACCATACATGCTAACGTTTTTCCAGGAGGCACTTTGCAAGAAGGGAGGTGAGTGGTCAAGGATTTACGTCTTTAACAAAAACTCAATTTCAAATTGGAGGGAAAATGAATGATTCGAAAAGGGTTGATATGTTTGATGGCATTTGTTCTGATATTTAGTGGTTTGCCTATGGGGTTCACCCATGCTGCCAATCAGCCTCTCGCAAAGATTCCTGGAAACGCTAACCCGCTCATGGATCATAAATTGGGAGCCGATCCTTATGTGCTGGTGCACAACGGCAGAGTTTACGTTTACATGTCAAGTGATTCATATGTTTACAACAGTAATGGTACGGTAAAAGAAAATGACTTCAGCATGCTGAACAAAGTTCATGTCATATCCTCTGCCGACATGGTGAACTGGACAGATCACGGGGCCATTCCGGTGGCAGGCAGCAATAATGCCAATAACGGGCAAGGCATTGCCAAGTGGGCCTGGGGCTCCTGGGCTCCCGCAGTTGCCAAAAAAAGCATAGCAGGAAAGGACAAGTTCTTTCTTTATTTTGCGAACAGTGCATCAGGCATTGGTGTATTAACGGCGGATTCACCAATTGGACCTTGGAGCGATCCGCTGGGCAAGGCATTGGTCACACTTAGTACGCCTGGCATGTCAGGCGTGACATGGCTTTTTGACCCGGCAGTGCTGGTTGATGATGATGGTACAGGATACCTGTATGTAGGTGGGGGCATACCGAATACTTCCGATCCGGCCTCGATTGCGAACCCCAAAACGGCACGTGTGCTTAGGCTGGGAGACAATATGACCAGTGTCGTTGGCAGTGCGGTCACCATTGATGCGCCTTATTTGTTCGAGGATTCGGGCATTCATAAGTACAACGGTAAATATTATTACTCGTACTGCATTAACTTTTCGGGCACACACCCGGCTGCCTATCCGGCAGGAGAGATTGGTTACATGGTAAGTGACAGTCCTATGGGTCCGTTTACGTACAAAGGTCATTTTTTGAAAAATCCGTATGCCTTCTTCGGTGTTGGCGGGAACAATCACCACGCTGTATTTAATTTCAACAACCAGTGGTACACCGTCTACCATGCACAAACGGTGAGCAAAGCTCAGTTGGGCGATGGGAAAGGATACCGTTCGCCGCATATCAACAAGCTGGTGCATAATGCGGATGGCACGATCCAGGAGGTGCAGGGCAACCTGGCAGGCATCTCGCAGACAGCCAATCTGAATCCGTACACCAGGGTGGAGGCCGAGACAATCGGATGGCAAGCCGGAATCACAACCGAGGCGACTCAGGCTATCGGTGGGCCGTTCAATAACCAGAATGTCACGAACATCCATAATGGCGACTGGATTGCCGTGGGTAACGTGGACTTTGGTTCTGCAGGCGCAAGCACATTTAAAGCTAATGTAGCTTCCACGGTGGGCGGCAAAATCGAAATTCGTCTCGACAGCGCAACAGGTCCACTTGTGGGTACACTTAATGTGAATCCAACCGGCGGTGCACAGAATTGGAGCGAAATTCAAACGAGTGTTAGTAATGCTACAGGGGTACACCGCTTGTATCTGGTGTTCACTGGCACAGGCAGCGGCAATCTGTTTAATCTGGATTACTGGCAGTTTGGCAACAACACATCCAGTAATCCGGTCACCAAGGTTGAAGCCGAAAGTATGACCATTAGTGGTCCGTATGCGGGAACGATCAGTTCCCCCTTCAACGGGGTAGCCTTATATGCTAATCAGGATGCTGTGGCGTATAATCAATACTTTGGCAACCCAACTCATCAATTCTCAGTTCGTGGAGCTTCCAATAATAGCAGTACAGCGAGAGTGGATCTGGTCATTGGCGGCGTAACACATGGTTCGTTTTATTTCACCGGAACGGCGCCAACGGTTCAAACCCTGCCCAACATTACACATGCAACGGGTAACCAGGAGGTCAAGCTGATCGTGACCACGGACAACGGGACCTGGGATGCGTATGTGGATTATATCGAATATTCCCTGTGATCACTTATTATAGGATCTGTAATTCCAGTGATTGGCATATGTTTCAATGATTCTGTGAATGATCAGGAGGCTATGCGAATGTGGAAAAGGATAGGCATGTTGCTGCTGATTCTGCCGCTGCTTGTGATATCGATTCCAGTTGGTCCCGTATCGGCGGCTGCGACGTTTAGCAATCCGGTGATCCATGCCGATGTTCCGGATAGCGACGTGATCCGGGTAGGCAATGTGTATTATATGACGAGTACTACCATGCATATGAACCCGGGTGTGCCCATCATGAAATCATACGATCTTGTGAATTGGGAGATTGTGAATTATGTATATGATACGTATGCAAACACCGACTCCCATAATCTGAACAATGGTCAGAATGAATATGGAAGAGGCTCCTGGGCGAGCAGTCTGAGATATAACAACGGTGTCTATTACGTTGCCTTTAGCTCGCTCTCTACGGGCAAAACCTATATCTATAAGACGGGCAATATTGAGACAGGGCCATGGACAATATCCACATTGGGCAGTTATTATCACGATGCTTCGCTGCTTTTTGACAACGGACGGGCATTTCTGGTCCATGGTACTGACAATATCAGCATCGTTGAGCTTAATGCGGAGGCAACGGCAGTCAAGGCGGGCGGTCTGAATCAGGTTCTAATTACCAACGCCAGCAATGTGGCCGGTTCGAATTTCATTGTGAAGGCTGAAGGTGCTCATATTCAGAAGATCAACGGGAAGTATTATGTGTTTCTGATCGCTTGGCCTACAGGGGATAGTCGTGTCCAGATTACCTATCGTGCGGATAGCTTGACCGGGCCGTATACAGGCCGCGTTGTACTAAGGGATTCAGGCATTGCGCAGGGAGGCATTGTCGATACAGCCACGGGTTCCTGGTATGCTCTGCTGTTCAGAGACAGTGGTGCTGTTGGGCGTATTCCTTATCTCGTTCCGGTAACATGGTCGGACAACTGGCCTGTCTTTGGCGTGAATGGCAAGGTTCCGCTGACGATGAATGTTCCGGTGGAGGGGTACCCCGCGAAAAAGATTTATGGCTCAGATGAATTTAACGCTGGAACAGGCACCGGCTCAGTGCAACAGTTATTAGTCAACAGCGGTTTCGAAGATGCCAGCCTAAGTCCGTGGACCAGTAACAATACGGCAACGATTGCGGCTACCTCTTCAGAGTTTTTTGGCGGCTCCAAAAGCCTGCTGGTCAGTAGCAGACAACAAACGGCCGCGGGTGTGAAACAAGTGATTACGGGCAAGGTTACGCAGGGCGGCGTGTATACATTTTCGGCCAAAGTGAAATACACAACCGGACCCGCAACCAAAACGTTCAACTTTAGCATCCAGAATGGCCCGAGCTACACAGGCATTTCCATTATGGGCAGTGCGACACTGACCAAGGGACAGTGGGGAACAATCCAGGGAACGTACACGGTTCCGGCTAATGCGGACCTGTCGCAGACCTTCGTATTTCTTGAGACGCCGTACAGCTCGAATCCGGACCCTGCCAATGATCTGATGGATTTCTATGTAGACGATGTTTCATTCAATACGACTGCTGCGACTGGAGGAACAAGCACAGGTCTTGCGAAATTCTGGCAGTGGAATCACAATCCTGATCCGGCCAACTGGTCGCTGACACAGCGCTCCGGCTTCATGAGACTCACAACGGGTAAAGTAAGTCCCAGCCTTCTGGAGGCCAGAAACACACTGACCCAAAGAACGTTCGGACCGAAAAGCACAGGCACGGTGGCGATGGAGACAGCAGGCATGAAGGATGGCGATTATGCCGGGCTTGCCGCTTTTCAAGCGAGGTACGGCTTCGTGAGCGTGAAGTTGTCGGGGAATGCCAAATCCATCGTCATGGCTAATGCCAGCTCGGGAACGATGACCGAGGTGGCCAGTGTGCCGTTGAACCAGAACAGGGTGTACTTCCGGGTGATGTGCGATTTCACCAATCAAACGGACAAAGCCTACTTTGCGTATAGTCTGGACGGCACGAACTGGACAACCATCGGAAACACGCTGCAGATGTCTTATACGCTGCCGCACTTTATGGGCTATCGTTTTGCTTTGTTCAATTATGCGACCAAGTCCACGGGAGGCTTTGTCGATTTCGATTACTTCCGTGTAGAGTAGATGAAGCATGAGGCACCTTCTTGAAAATGCTGAACCCTCGCATGAAGCTATGCGGGGGTTTTGCTTCATTTTATGTTGAAAAAATGTTGTTTTTTAGTGTACCTGTTATTCGTGGTTTTAATTACCCTTAGCGCATGCGAGCAGACTAATACTAGTACCAACGAAGATAAACCTACTGTAGCTGTGGGAGATATTCATGCGAAGGATACAAACACAGAAATTTCGCCGAGCACGAGAGGAGGTTTATCAAAAAATGCCTCCGATTTTGTAGCTGAAGACAAAAGTGAGCTATCTGCTGTGGACTTTGAAACGGCTTATCCAAATGTGTGCGCAAGCTCTATCTGAGTATTATAAGGCGATTTGGAACGGCACGGACATTGATTTGGATACCTACATTGACAATGAAAATCTTAAGCAATATACGCACAATAAAATTACATCTCAATATGGTTTGTTTCTCAAAAACAAGCTTACTTATAACCAGGTGACGGGCGTTGATATTGGTGTTGAAAAAGTAGAGTATGTTGAAGGAGATAAGCGTTTTTTCTACTTTAAATTGGATGCTCATGTTAAAAAGGAATGTGGGTAACTTTGCTGAACCTACTGAATTTCTTGTACAAAATTTGAATGGAAAGTTAGTTATTGTTGATTGGTATACTGGTGCAAAGGATAGCTATGATTCCACTGTACGTGGAGAAAAGGAGAATATCGACAACCCTGATATCTGGAATAATAAGGAATGGGTAAAACAATAACGGAATGACAGCAATGAGCTCTGATTAGCAGTCAGCAGTTCCTGAAGAACAGCGAATCCCTTCGATGGCTCATGTGCAACTGTCCAAAATTTGATTGTAGTAAGATGGGACTGTGTCAAAAGGAATTTCCCTCCCCAAAGCGCTAACGAATGTACCGCATCTTAAAAGGCATACAATCAAGGAATGGAAATTTTAACGAATCTCACTAACGTTATTCTGTAAGAAAATGGCGGTGACAGCCTGAAAATTGACCCAATCGACGAAATAACGTCGCTGTGATTCGTTATACGTCAGACCTGTGCAAATGGAAGCGAATAGCGTGTTCTTGGTTCATTAGAACAAAATAACACGAATCAGGGATGTTCCCCACGCATGACTTATGGGACAACCCTGCCCCTTTTAAATCTTCGTTCCGCCCGCTCAAGCCCGGCTAGCCATGGCTGGAGGAAATGAATGGCTCATCACCTGCATGACGCTTGCGATATTCTCCGGGGGTTAGCCCGTACCGACGCTTGAACATGCGGATGAACGAGTTCACATTTTGATAGCCGACCTGTGTCGCAATGTCCTGAATTCGCAGATCCACATTCACAAGCAGTTCCTTGGCCCGCTCAACCCGCAGATTGTTCAGATATTCGCTGAAGTTGATGTTCGTCTTTTCCTTGAAAATACTGGAGAGGTACCCCGATGTTAAATTCAACTTGTCGGCGACAATATTCAAATTAATATCTTCCCCATAATGATGATCCAGGTAGTCCAGCACAAAGGTGATAACCGGATCACGCGTTTCCAGCTGGCTGCGTACTGCAGCAAGTACAGGTTGAGCCAGCGACTGAAGCCATTCCCTGTATTGCTGCACGGTATGAAAATCGGCAAATGGTTCACCCGGAGCAGAAGAGCGAAGCTCGGTAACCCGATGCGTCAAATTCAGCTTCATCACCGTCTTGCTGATCTGTTCGACTGCGCCGATGGCAAATGTGCGGAAGTCTTCTGCGGCTGCATCCTTGTGCTGCAGTTGTTCCAGCTGGCGATCCAGCCAAGCGAATACGGCCTCTTCATTGCCGGATTGCAGCAGGTTGTGCAGTTCCTCCCCATAGGTGACCTTCACATGGAAGGCATTGGACGAAGAAGCGCGCGGCTCCACAATAACCTGTGTCTCCCCATTCAGCCTGCGCTCTTTCAACAGCATGGACAGATTGCTGTACGCATCGGTAAACGGAATTTCTCCCGTATACACCGGACTTACCGCGATGGTGAGATAAAGGGTTTCCTCGACAGCCAGCAACTCCTTCAGTGTATCGAGCGCTTGAAGAATACCACTCTGCGGACCCGGATCGAACAGCAGCAGGAGCAGCTGGTCCTGCTCGGGCTGAATCGCAACGCTATTGGTTTTGCTGCTGGTGAACAGGCTTTGAATCAGCTTCCATAATAACAGGGTATGCTGCCCGAATTCATCCGGCTGGGATTTGAAGCCCACCTTGAACAGAATGGAGACATAAGGCTGCTCGGATTGCTGGGTATCCTCAAGCTCCGCCAGATAGGAGCTGAGCGGGATATTTTTCACTTTATGGATATAAGCGTACTGGCGCACGAGAGAGTTCTTCTGCGCAAGGTCGCTTTGAATGTAGCGGTTGTTCTCCAAAATAGAGCTCAGGCGGTCGCCGATCATGGCGAATTCTTTTACACTGCTCCATTTGTCTGGTCCGCTGTCCGGATTTCGGTCCAGAGCGGCAATAAGGCGCTGGAGCGGCTGGTTTAATCGTATGCTGAAAAACAGGGAGGAGAGCACGCTAATCAGCACAGCAGCGCCAAGCAGGACAGCCAGCAGCAGCTGCATACCTCGCATTTCCGCGGCGATTACGGCGGCCTGGGTGACTCGGACATAAGTAAACCCTGTTTGTTTACCTTTTTCATAGAAGTAATATTGATCCCCAATGCGTTCATGTTTGCTTCCATTTGCAGGTAGCTGCGGATTCTGCAGTTCCCCCTCCATCGTGGCGAACAGCAGGCGTCCCTCGTTGTCCAGAATGTAGAGCGGATTATGACCGGCATCGCCATATGTGTCCTGCATACGCTGTGGATTCAGCATAACAATACCGTACACATCTTCGTAAGGAATGGCTTTCATCATGACTGGCATCAGTTGACCGAGGGAGCGGGATGAGTGAAGGGTATTTTCCGTAAAAGCTGCGGCAGGCATGACTTTCAGGAACTGGTTGTTCATCGTTTGCGTTTTCCAGTAATCCGGAGGATATTCCTTACTATAATAATATTTGCCGAACATATCGCTGGTACTGCTAAGACCTTCTTTCTCCAGTACATAGTCTTCTTGCTTGAAATAGAGAATGAAATTGTCGATATGCAGAAAAGGATTGGCATACAACGTGGAGAGGTCCGACTTTACCTCTGCGGGAATATCGTAACGGCGATTCTCCTTAATGTGGCTCAAAATGCCCAAGTTGGCCGTCCAGGTATCCGATTGAGTGAGGGCCAAAATCATGTTCTGGGTCAGGCGGAAGTGATTCTCATACCCTTCAACGGTCTGTGCAAGGCCCAGTTCATTTTGTCTCACCATCTCCTGATAGACCTTGTTGCTTAAGTACAGATGGGAGAACAGATTAAATGAAGCCAAAATCAGGATGACACTGAGGAAGCTCAGCATTAGCTTGACAAACAGTCCATTCAGCGCAAATTTGCTTGTAAGCAGTCCCTTCATTATGACATTCCCCCTTGAGTACAGCCCCGGATCGAGTGGTTTAATCCTATCATAGCGGCATAAATCTGACACAAACAATATACACTTTTACTGAATTATACGCGGATATCTGGAAAAAAGGAGTAAAGGCGAAAAGTTATATAACATGTAGATAGCGCTTTCCTTTTAGTAAATGGTATAATGTGGAGATGTACATTGGATATACAAGGGAAGTTACCTCACATTCAAGTCAATTTACAATCTTCTAAGCAAGAGAGGGTGCGCCTCACTCCAAAGTGCTATGCTTCAAAAAGAACTTCCCCTGCTTAATGACAGGCGTTGAACAATATTTTCACTGGAGGAATTGTAATGAAACGTGCTTACTTGTTATTAATGATTGTGCTTACCCTTAGCGCATGCGAACAGATTAATACTAGTACTAATGAAGATAACACTGCCGTAGTTGTAGGTGATACGAATGGGAAGGATTCTAAAAACACAGAAATTTCGCTGAGCACAAAAGGGGATTTATCAAAAGTTCCCACAGAATTTTTAGCTCAGAACGAAAGTGATCTATCTGCTGGGGATTCTGAAATGGCTTATAAAATGTGTGCAGAAGCTCTGTCTGGATATTATAAAGCGATTTGGAACGGCTCGGACATTGATTTGGATACTTATATCGATAACGAAAACCTTAAACAATATACGCAAAAAAAAGTTTCATCTCAATATGATTTATTTCTTAAGAACAAGCTTACATATAATCAGGTGACAGGCGTTGATATTGATGCTAGACAAGTAGAGTATGTTGGAGGGGATAAGAGTTTTTATTATTTGAAATTAGATGCACGTGTTCATAAGGATATAGGTAACTTTGCTGAAACTACTGAATTTCTTGTGCAAAATTTGAATGGAAAGTTAGTTATTGTTGATTGGTATACTAGTAGTAAGGATAGTTATGATTCCACTGTACGTGGAGATACTCAGACTATTGACAATCCTGATATCTGGAATAACAGTGAATGGGTGAGCACAATGAACTGATTGAATTTCCCGTAGCAATTGGATTGTAGTCTTCAATGGTTTAAACGGGTACATATTTTAAAAACGTCGTCAAAGGGCGTGGCTCGCATTTACAAGTGTTAGCCACTGTCCCATATGACGTTTTTCAGTTGCAAAATCCGCTCTACGTCTCTTCATCCGGTGAAGGGCGAAGGTGCGGCCTTCTTACATTTGTTTTTCAGCGGACAATCCGTGCAGTCTGCGCATTTGAGTAATGAAGTTTCGTTCATAATCGCTTTCGGTGGTTGGTTTGCTTTCATATGAGTAAACGTAAGCAACCTGATCGCAGGGCATTTCCACGTATCGCCACTTCCTTCTAGATTAAGTTGCTGATCTTTCTGATGTCACGCGACCTCTTCTTCAGTTTTTCGTTGTAATTGGTACTGTACATAATATCTCTCTGATCTTGCTCTTTCCCAGATGTCTGTAATTTCTTCACTTCTATAGCTGGCGTTTCCCGGTAGTTCACCCAGCGAAACATTCCCTTTTTTCAAAGTGGGCAAAAGAGTGCAGCCCCTGGTGTAACATAATGCCCAGGTTGGCTGTCAGTATCCGATTGAGTGAGGCTAGAATTGTGTTTTGAGACAGTCCCTTCATTATGACATTCCCCCTTGAGTACAGCCCTGGATCGAGTGGCTAATCCTATCATAGCGGCATAAAGCTGACACAAACAATATACACTTTTACTGAATTATACGCGGATATCTGGAAAAAAGGAGTAAAGGCGAAAAGTTATATAACATGTAGATAGCGCTTTCTAAAGGTTTATAGCTATAATTCGAATACGAACCCCGGAATTTCAGGGTAAGTTAGCTGACATACCAGACAATTTAACTCATCTAAGCAAGAGGGGGCATGCCGATGGCTGATGCTAGCGTAACGCAGCGCACACTGCATAAGGAAGCGCACCGACCGCCTCGGCGGAAGTTGCGTTTGATCAGAATCTGGAACAGGAACAAGGCGCTATGGCTGCTATTCCTGCCATGCCTCCTGTATTATTTGATCTTCCGCTATGCGCCGATGTTTGGTCTGGTCATCACGTTCAAGGATTACAATCTGTTTAAAGGAATTTGGGCCAGCGATTGGGTGGGATTCAAATATTACCGGATGTTTCTGGAAAATCCCGATTTTTGGCCGCTGATGAAGAATACGTTTCTGCTCGGATTGTATAAGCTAGTGTTTGGCTTCCCGGCCCCAATCCTGCTGGCCATTCTGCTGAATGAAGTACGAAAGGCAGCATTCAAGCGTTTTGTACAGACGGTCAGCTATCTGCCACATTTCATCTCGAATGTAATCGTGGCGAGTATGGTGATTATGTTCCTGTCCCCAACCGGAGGGCTCATTAACAATTTGCTGGCAGGTATCGGCATTGGACCGATCAATTTCATGAATGAGCCCGGGCTGTTCAGGGGCATCTACGTCCTGTCGGAAATCTGGCAACATATCGGCTGGGAGACCATTATTTATCTGGCCGCGCTAACGGCCATCGATCCGCAGTTGTATGAAGCCGCAGATATGGACGGGGCAAGCCGATTGCGCAAAATCTGGCATGTCACACTACCCGGTATATCTCCCGCGATCGTCATTACACTGATTCTAAATATCGGCAAAGTGCTGGAAATCGGATTCGAGAAAGTCTTCCTGATGCAGAATCCGGCGATCTACGATACAGCGGATATTATCAGCACGTATGTTTACAGGGTGGGCATGGTACAGGGGAATTTCAGCTATGGTGCGTCCATTGATTTGTTCATGGGTGTCATCAGTCTGATTTTCATCTATACGGCCAACTGGCTCAGCCGCCGATTAAGTGAGACCAGTCTATGGTAGAAAGAGGTGTGGCGTGAACTCACTCCGATTTTCCTGGTTTAACGTTGTGGCATCGCTGATCCTGCTGTTCGTTGTGGTGGTTACACTCTATCCGTTCCTTCATATGCTGGCGGTTTCCCTCAGCAGCAACGTAAACGTCATCCAAAACAATATTTCCTTCTGGCCCAAGGGCTTTAATCTGAGCATGTACAAATTGGTGCTGGGCGATCCGCAAATCTGGACGGCTTACCGAAATACGATCATTTATACCGTGCTAGGCACACTGATCTCGCTAGTGGTTACCTCCACTGGAGCCTACGCATTGTCCAGAAAAGACATGGCACTGCGTAATAGCTTCACGGTCTTGATTGTCATTACGATGTTCTTCAGCGGCGGGATGATTCCGACCTTTCTGGTGGTCCGTTCCCTGAATCTGGTGGACACCGTATGGGGCATGGTTCTCCCGGGTGCAGTTAGCACCTGGAACCTCATTCTGATGCGCACATTCTTCTCAGGCATCCCCAAAGAGTTAGAGGAATCGGGAAGGATGGACGGTTTGAACGATATTGGAATCTTCATACGTATTATTGTACCGCTGTCCAAGGCATCCTTTGCCACGATTGCCCTGTTCTATGCCGTGGGTATGTGGAACAACTTTATCTTTCCGCTGCTCTATCTACGGTCTCCCGATTTGTTTCCGCTCCAGGTGCTGCTGCGTAATCTGGTGTTGGCCGGCAGCGCAAGCTCAGGCGACGTAACATCCATTGGGGGTGATAACTTGGTGGTTGAGGAATCGCTTAAGTATGCGACCATTATGGTCTCAACGCTGCCAATTCTGGTCATCTATCCGTTCGTACAGAAGTATTTCGTCAAGGGAGCCATGGTTGGTGCTGTCAAAGGTTAAAGTGAGGCAAGAAATGCACTGCCAATTCAGATTAAGGGAGAGAAGCTTATGGGCAAATGGAAATCGGTAATACTTCCCCTGCTGATTGCAGTAACGATGGTGGCAGGGTGCAGCGGCGGCAAGGGTGCCGACCCCCAAACAGATACCAAGGGGAACAGTACCGGAATAACCGATAACTCCACCGGGGCGGGAAAGACGTTTACGGCCCTGCTGGACAACAATGCCACTTTTCCTTATTCCAAGAGCTGGCCCATTTGGAGCTGGTTGAAGGAAAAGACGGGCGTCACGCTGGAAGTGCAGACACCTTCCGGCAAGCTGGATGAAAGCCTGAACCTGGCGATTGCCTCCAAAACGCTACCTGATCTGATGTATATGCCCAATCGCAAGGATTCGAACAAGTTTGGTCAGCAGGGCGCACTAGTGGATCTGATGCAGTATATGGACAATATGCCGAATCTGAAGGCATGGATGAAGCAGTATCCCGAGGAGGCGAAGGCTGCCCTGTCCGCCGACGGTAAAATGTATATGTTCCCCAATCAGGGTTTCGGCGAGACGAATCGTATGATCTGGATGTACCGCAAGGATGTTTTTGACAAGGAAGGCATTCAGGTTCCAACAACTTATGAAGAGTTGCATGCAGCGCTGAAGACGTTGAAGGAGAAATACCCGGACAGTTATCCGCTCTCCATCCGCTACGGTCAGATCCCGGATGAGATGAATGCCAATATGACGGTGAACTACGGAACGGGTGAGGGTGCCTACTATGATTTTGACCAGAAGCAATGGCGTTATGGACCGACTGAAGATAACTACAAGGCTATGGTAGGGATGTGGAAAAGCTTTTACGATGAAGGGTTGGTCCCACCCGACTTCTTATCATTACAAACGAAGCAGTGGCAGGATATGGTCTCGACTGGAAAATCATTTGTGACCATTGATTATATCAGCCGGATTGACTTTTTCAATAATGCCATGCAGCAGGAGAATCCGGAGTTCAACATGCAGTTTATGGCTCCTCCAGCAGGCATTTCAGGCGGCAAACAGCTGAATCCGTATTTTCATTATATGGAAGGCGGATTGACGGTGGCCTCGACCTCCAAGAACATTGATGATGTGATGAAGTACATGGACTTTTTCTACTCCGAGGAAGGACGTACGCTCAGCAGCTGGGGTGTAGAGGGCGAGACCTTTATAAAGGAAGGCGATACGATCAAGTTCAAGCCGGAGTATAACGATGTCATTGAAATGCGCAAGCAGACCGGGCTTCAGACCAGCGGGACCTATACCTGGATTGATTTCAACGCGCATTTGTCGCTGTTCTCGGACGATCTGAAGCATGCCTATGAAGAAGCGGTCAACTATGATCCTCCTGCAATGCAGCCAAGACCTGCTTTTACAGAAGTGGAAAATGAAGTCATATCCATTACCGGTCAGGCGATCAAGAAGCACCGGGACGAGAGCTTTGCCAAATTTGTTACGGGTTCCCGGAGTCTGGCGGATTGGGAGAAATATGTGGAGGAGATCAACAATCTCGGGGTAGATAAGCTGCTGAACACTTATAAGGAAGCGTATGATCGTGTTCAGAATGTTCAGCTGAGCGCGAAATGAGCGAATGTACGTAAGGTACGGCACGGGAATCCTAGACCATTACAGAATGGCAAAAGGAGGCTTCGCTTATGAAAAAGCAGCATCTGCGTGTGTACTCCGGATTCAAACTGGGATTGTTTCTGTTGATCTGTATGGTGACGATTGGAATAGCTGTCCCTGGCAAGGCATCAGCGGCGGGTTCAATTTCAATAGATGCGCCTGCGGGTGGTTATGTATCGAATGGAGGGCTGGTGGAAATTGGGGGTAGTTTTACCGACCTGTATGACATTCGGCTGTATGTGGACGGAACGGCTCAATTCGAAGTGGTCTTAAATGATCCAGATGGGGATGACAGCGGCACCTGGTCTTACATCCTGGATACCTCAGCCTATAACGGGACTGTGGAACTGGTGGTTCGTGGACTGGATACGTCCACCCGTTACGGGGTATGGGGAGCGCCTGCCATCCTTACCGTTAATAACCCGGCAGGTGCTGTTCCTGTAGTAACCATCACGGGACCATCTGAGGGCGTTTCTCTTAGCGGTCAGGTGGAGATCTCTGTCGAGACCAGCTCTCCACTTCCGATCATGCTGGTAGAGGTTCGGGTGAACCGCGGGCCATGGGAAGAGGCTGTTCAGCAAGGCCCTGCATATGTATACACCTGGGACACGGCGGGACTTGGCGATCGCACGGTCAGTCTGGAGGCCAGAGCGGCCAGTGCCCCGGAGCGTTATGGTTATAGCCCGACGGTGTATGCTCAGGTTGGAACCGGGACGCATGAGACTGCCGCTCCTCTTCCTGTACAGGAGCGGGCCATGTGGATCTGGGAACCGGAGAGTTATAAGCTGCTGCTGAACCCTGGATCGCGCCAGGTGCTGGAGTCATTCATCACCGATACGCAGACATTCGGTCAAACACCGGTCCAGACGCTCTATTTTGCAGTGGGCGGTTATGCCGGATACGATGCGCTGGAAGCGCAGGAAGTGGAGTTGCGTTCTTTCGTGAGTTGGGCGCACAGCAAAAATCTGCAGGTGCATGCGTTAATTGCAGGCGGCACTACGCCGGCCTATATGGGCGCTTACGAGAAATATCACCATCATGCTGTGCAGGAAATGGAACAGGTGATCAATTACAACCTTGCAGCGGGGGATACGGAGAAGTTTGACGGCATCAATGTGGATATTGAGCCTTATATCTCTCCCGACTTTAAAGACCCAAGTCATTTCCTGCAGAAGGAATATCTCGATGGCTTGCAAAAGATGATTGATCGCCGGGATACCGCAGGTATTTGGCTTCCGTTCGGTCCTGCTGTGCCCAAGTGGTATGACACATCGGATCAAGCAGCGAATATTTCATGGAATGGCTCCAGCAAATGGCTTTCTGAGCATGTTCAGGATATATCAGACTATATCTCCATTATGGATTACCGGGATACGGCGGATGGCTCCGCTGGCATTATTGCCGGGGCTGCTGGAGAGCTGGCTTACGCGGATCAGATCGGCAAGCCGAATTCCGTGGTGATTGGTGTGGAAACGCTGGATATCGCCAATAGCGGAGACCCGGAGACCATTACCTTCTGGGAGGAGGGGCGTATCCACATGGAAGCCGAGCTGGATAAGGTATATGCAGCTTACGGGCAGAGCAGCGCCTTTGGCGGTATTGCCGTCCATCACTATGATTCCTACCGGGCACTTCCTTCTTATTGGGGGCCGGGCGGTGTAGTTTGGACAGCGCCGGATGATCAGGAAGCTCCTTCCTCCCTTTCAGGGGTTCCTTCCATTGAGGCGACTGATTATCAGACTGTACATCTGAATTATGGAATGGCTTCGGATAACATGGAAGTGGAACGCTATGTGATATACCGAAGTACCGTGCAGGGGTTCACGCCTGTCGCTACGGATATCGTTGGACTCGCCCGCGCTCTGAATTACCAGGACAAGGGACTGCTGCCGGATACGACATATTATTACCGTATTGCGGCCCGTGATTTGCGTGGCAATATCGGGCCTCTCACCGATGAAGTGTCGGCGACCACCGGTAGTACCCCATTGAAGCCATTGATTGTAACGGACATGAATCTGGTCTATGGCGGATCAGTAGTCTCCGTCACTCTGAAGGTCAGAGATTATGATACAGGTGCGGTACTTGCAGGGGCGAAAGTGGAAGGGAGATTCACTTATTCGGCGGGGCGTTACACCAGCGGGACAACCGGAGTGGATGGGAGCGTGACGCTTGTCTCGGAAGCGGTGGGACCGGGCAGACAGGTTGGTTTTGAACCTCGCAGAATCCGTTACAACGGCTATTACTACGCAGCAGGTCATGATTCGCCGCATACAACGCTGCTGATGTTGAATGTCAGCAACTGAACAAGTAGACGAGAAATGACTTGAAGGAGGAGGAAGCACATGAATGTGAATGACTTGGTGGAACCGCTCAAGACTCAGATCGTTGAGCATATGTCTGTGCGGGTTTATGCTGATCGGAATCAGATGGGGGCAGCGGCTGCAGCTGCGGTTGGGGCCAGATTAAGACAGCTGCTTCAGGATTCGGAGCGTCAGGTACGCATGGTGTTCGCTGCTGCTCCTTCGCAAAACGAATTGTATGAAGGTCTGGTACGGGAGCAAGGTATCGATTGGTCAAGGGTCTGTGCCTTTCATATGGATGAATATATGGGGCTGGCGGACACAGCTCCCCAGCGCTTCGGACGATATTTAACGGATCGGCTGTTCAATCGGGTGCAGCCTGGGCGGGTGGAGCTGTTGGATGGGCTACACGATGTGGAGCAGGAGTGTCAGAGATATGGGGAACTGTTGCGTGCGGCTCTTATTGATATCGTCTGCCTCGGGATCGGAGAGAATGGGCATATCGCCTTCAATGATCCGCCTGTTGCCGATTTTGAAGATTCGAGGATCGTCAAAGCGGTAAAACTGGACGAAGCTTGTCGCCGTCAGCAGGTGAACGATGGGTGCTTTGCCCGACTGGATGATGTGCCTGTGGAGGCGTTGACCCTGACTGTGCCAACGTTGATGGCTGGAAGGCAGCTGTTCGTGATTGTACCAGGAGCATCCAAGCGGCGTGCACTTGCGGCAGCTTTACATGATCCGATCAGCACGGCATGTCCTGCCACCATCCTGCGTACCCATCCCGGGATCACGATGTTCACAGACCGGGAAGCCTACGGCCTGTGAGCATGTCCATAATCGGGAGGCACTATCGGACGGGACTGCCCATAGAGGTTGCAGTTAGAGAGGGACGCATCACTGCCATCACTAACACCATTACCGTAACTGAGCTTGAAGTGTCACCTCGAGTGGAGCATCTACCCTGGCTTGCACCCGGACTGGTAGATTTACAGGTGAACGGCGGATGGGGGCTGGATCTGAACACAGCCCCACTATGTCCAGATACGGTATTGCAGCTGACCCGGAAGCTGCAAAGCCAAGGTGTTACAAGTTATTGCCCAACGTTGATTACGAACAGTTCGGAACAGATCGCTGAGGCGGCTTCTGCGATTGCAAAAGCCGTTCGGCTGAATCGGGATGCGGCCGAGGGAATTGTGGGCATTCATCTGGAAGGTCCATTCCTTTCGCCGGAGGATGGCCCACGCGGCGCCCACCCAAGGCAGCATATCGCTTCGCCTGATTGGGAGGCGCTCAGCCGTTGGCAGGATGCCGCCGATGGGTTGATTCGCATCATTACTCTTTCCCCGGAGTGGCCTGGTTCAGCTTCATTTATTGCCCGGTGCTGCGAATCCGGCATTCTTGTCTCGATTGGACATACGGCAGCAACGCCAGAGCAGATCAAGGAAGCGGTCTCCGCAGGAGCAGTGATGTCTACACATCTTGGCAACGGCGCGCACCTGATGCTTCCGCGTCATCCGAACTACCTGTGGGAACAGCTGGCGGCCGATGAATTGTATGGGTGCATGATTGCGGATGGTCACCATCTTCCGCTGTCCGTGCTGGCCGTAATTCTCCGGATGAAACGAAATCGCGCCATTCTGGTCAGCGATGCCGTCTCGCTGAGCGGTATGCCGCCAGGTTCCTACCACCTGCATATCGGCGGAGATGTGGTATTGACGGCGGAAGGTCGGCTGCACCTTGCCGGCCAGCCTGAGCTGTTGGCTGGCTCGGCGATGATGCTGCCGGATCAGGTGGGGTATCTTGTGAAAGCGGGGTTGTCCGGGCTTCCCGATGCCTGGGACTGTGCATCGGTGCATCCGGCCCGTCTGCTCGGGCTTGAACAGGCTGCTGGCCTTGAGGTCGGAGCACCCGCCGATATCGTTAGCTTCAGCATGGATGGTGGAAAGTTAAGTGTCTTGCAGTGCTGGAAGAATGGCCGGATCAGTCCACAGAGCTGAGAATAGGAGGAGAGCGATGCAGAGCTTGATACCACAACCGAAGCAGATTGCAGCGAGCGAAGGTGAACCCCTGCGGCTGAATGGCGAGGAAAGATGGAGTCTTTTCATGGAGCAGGATGATCCCAGATTGGAAATTCATTGCCGCCGTGCATTTCCGGGGATGGAATATACTTGCTCCAGAATAGAAAAGGGTTATTTGTTAATAATCAGACGTCTCTCAGAGCAGGAGACACTGCAGGTAGTCGATGGGGGGCAACAAGCCCTTGCGGTTTATGAAGCGCAAGAAACGCAAGAAGCGCAAGAAACCGAAGAAATCCAAGAAGTACAGATAGTTTATGGAGCTCTTGAAGTTATGGGCGTACAACAGAAGGGCCTGGTCATCTCTGATGTCAGCTCCATCCCCGGAGAAGATGAGACAGAACCCGTAGGGCTTGCCGGACGTCCACAAGGGTATAAGCTGGAGGTGTCCGCCGGAAGGGCTGAAATCTACGCACTGGATGCGGCGGGTCTATTTTATGGATTGCAGACATTGGTACAACTGCTTGGACCGGATGGTGTCATCCCGGCAGTGTCCATAATCGACTGGCCGGATACACCTATGCGGGCAATGAATTTTGACCTGCGTCAGACGTTCTCGAAGACGGAACTGTTGACGAATTATTTGGCTGAATTCGCCCGTTATAAGACGAACGCAATTTTGATTGAATATGAGGATAAGTTCCCATTTCGGTCGCATCCCGAGTTCGCACATCCACAGCATGCGTTAAGTCGTTCACAACTGGAAGAACTGAAGCGGAACGCCCACGAGCACTTTATAGAGATTATTCCGCTCCAGCAGAGCTTCGGACATCTGGAATATGTATTACGCCATGAAGGTTGGCGGCATCTTCGCGAGACAGAGCAGTCCACCGGGGAGATCTGCCCATCGCATCCGGAAACCTTTGGGTTGATAACCACTTTACTCGAGGAAATGATCGAGGCTCATCCAGATTCGCGTTATATCCATCTCGGGTGTGACGAGGTCTACAGCCTATGCGAGTGCGAACGCTGCAAAATCGAGTTTGGAGGCGTGCGGGAACGAGCTTTTATCGCCTTTTTGAACCGTCTGATTGCATTTACGGCAGAACGGGGGAAACAGCCGATTTTCTGGCATGACATGCTGGACAAATGTCCACCAGAGGAACTCGCTAAGCTGGATCAGCGAAGTGTCGCCATGATCTGGATCTACAACGGGCCCAATATCGAAGCGGAGGTTACTTCTCATGCCAACAAATTCCGGGCGCTCGGCATTGAAGTGATGGGAGCGCCAGCGGTCCGCAGCTTTGATTGGGCTGAGCACCAGAATTACCCGGTATTGCTGAACCGGACAGACAACTTGCTTCAGTGGGCAGAGACGGCCGACAAGCTGGATATTGGCTGTGTTGTTGCTACCAACTGGACGGGGCCTTTCAGCCTCGGTGTTCCGTATGGTATTTTCGAAACGACCTGGTACCCCATGTTGCTGCATGCAGATTTGGCCTGGAACCGCAAGGCAGATACCGCAACCTTTATCGACCGATTTCTGGAACGGTTTCATGGCATTGATCCTGTTACCGGACATAACCTCCTCGGCAATTACAGGGTGGAGGATTATTATGATGTGATCTGGAAGCTGATGGACGAAGTGCGCGAGCACAAGGAAGAAGCGGAACTGATTGCGATCATGCATGATTTTGAGGTGGCGACAGATCGTTCACGGGCAATCCATAAGTATGCTTATCGCTGGGAACTGTATCGCGGAGACGATGCGGAGTGGCGCTCACTCCATAACAATTATACGAGAAACCGCCGTGGACGGGAGGGTGTCCTGCCTCGGATGAAGGCTGCGCTGGAGCGTTACCAGCCCTCTGATATGGCGGAGCATTTTGTGAAATCCAGGTTCTATCTGCATGATTATCTGGAGCGCACGCTTTATCAAGAGCTGGGTCTGAACGCAATCCATCCACAAGCTGATCCGACGGCAATGAGCCTGGAAGACAAAATAGCCCTGATGTGCGTAGTAGGCACACCATCGACTCGAGCCGAGCCGGAGTTTCGCGGCAGAATGGCACAGCACCGATTCGGGGGCATCGGCATCTTCCCCCATAATATTGAGAGCGAGCAGCAGACACATGCGCTACTTGCAGAAGTAAAGAACATAGCTAGAGAGAGTGGTAGTCCTCTGCCTTATTACGTTTCAGTAGATGAAGAGGGTGGAACCCTATCCAAGTTTAAGTCCTTTTTTCCCTACGTCCCTGGCAACAGGGCAGCCGGGTTAAGTGAAGATCCGGAAGCCGCCCGTTTGCTCGGTAAAATCATTGGCAGTGAGCTGCACTCCCTTGGTATTCCCATGAACTGGGCACCAGTGCTGGATGTGAACACGAATATAGATAATCCGGTTGTGGGTGTTCGCTCCTTTGGAGAGGACCGGCAGCTGGTGGCCCGGTTCGGTCGAGCCTATATACAGGGGATGCATGAAGCAGGTGTGGCCGTGACGGCAAAGCATTTTCCCGGCCACGGGCAAGTGAGCGGAGACTCGCATATCGTTCTGCCCGAATGTGAGTTGACGATTGAGCAACTGAAGGAAGGCCCTCTGCTTCCCTTTGTTGAGGCGATTGAAGCTGGAGCGGATTCAATCATGATGGGTCATCTGGTGTTTCCTAACATTGCCGAATCGGGCGGACTTCCGGCCTCACTCAGTCCTTTTTTTGCCACGGAACTGCTGCGGAAGCAGTTGGGCTTTACGGGGGTGATCTGCACGGATGATATCGAAATGGGGGCCATTCGCAAAAATTTCAGCCCGGAAGAGGTGGGAGTGCTGGCCGTTCTGGCGGGGAACGATATGATCCTGATGTGCCATACGCCGGAGTTTCAGAGCCGGGTCATCGCGGGTATTCTGGCAGCTGTACGGGATGGGCGCATCAATGAGGAGCAAATCGACGAATCGGTTCATCGTATTCGGCAGCTGTATGACCAATTCCGGCAGTACCAGGCGGCTGCACAGCCGATTCCTAGAGAGCAGTGGGAAGAGGCGGCACTGAAGCTGGCTCGTATGACCGTGAAAGTTAGCCGAGACCCGCAGAGTCTGCTGCCACTCAATGATTCGCTGAAATATTTGCTTATACTGCCGCAGCAGGAGCAGCTGACCCAGGCCGATAATAGTGGTTCTGCGGAGATCAGGTTAGCCTCCCTATTGAAGGACGAAGGCTTGGCTGTGCAGACGCGCTACTGTGCAATGAAGCCGGAAGCCGAGCAGATAAAGTCCCTGGTTCTACAAGCTGCTGATGTGGATGTCGTTATCCAGGGCACCCTTAATGCACATCTATTCACTGGTCAGCTGGATCTTGCTGAGGCTTTGGCTGCGGTTAAGCCACTGCTGAATCTGGTGCTGCGCAATCCTTATGATGACGCTGCACTGCCACAGACAGCCGCATGCATTCTGCTGTGTTCCACCTCCGATTACTCCCTGCGGGCACTGGTGGAGTGCATGACAGCATCAAAGTGACTTTTCAATGATGAGCTGGTCAACAGGGCAATGAAACATATTCAAAAGCACAAAAGCACAAAAGCACAAAAGCACAAAAGCACAAAAGCTTGCATGTATTTGCCAGCCTTCATTCTTACAAGCGATCTAGTCTGAAAGCCAGAGATCCATGACGAAAAACCGAAAAGCCCGCTACTTTGCGGGCTTTTGTCAATTTTAAGACTTTGATGTTCTTCCCTAGACAACACGTTCACTTAGCTCCGAATTCTGTCACTAGTTTCGGGTTCAAAGACGCTATTAGGATAATGGGCCATAACCCGTTGGCTAACTAGTCTCTAATACAACAAGGTCGTCTTTTCAAAAATGGTTACATATCCTCACCTATAGCAATAGTTTATAGCTGCCTTATGACAAGAGGCTTTCTCGACATCAACCATGCTGCAATCAGCAAGGCGAGAGCCACCAATATTCCCGATTCTCCAGTCCAGAGCAGAACGTTCTTGCCACTGGAAGATATATCAAAGGCATCCTGGATCACGGCATTCCAACAGGCATGGAGCAGAATCGCAGGCCATATGCTGCCCGTTGTTAAGCGCAAGCGACTGATTAGATAACTGAAAGAGGTCACTGAAATCATAAACAGGATAACCGATAAGGCCGGATATGGACCCGAATAATAATTTGCAAAAAGCATTACGGGAAGGTGCCATACCCCCCAAATAATTCCGCTCGTCAGCACGGGTCTAGGTACACGGGCGTTAATCAGTCGAGTGAGCATATACCCTCTCCAGCCGAGCTCCTCTCCTGAACTGCTGATTATACCGATTGCAGTACCCGCAAACATTTGAAAAAGTATCGTTCCTACAAGGATAACACCAGATGGGCCTTCAATGAATGAGTCCGGTGTAACATACTGAACCAGCCCCGTAATCCATGCGATTCCATAAGCAAATAAACCAATGACAACTGGAAATAGCAAGATGAAAGGCAACGATTTCAGTGTCTGCCTGCCACCAATTCGTAGGGAAATATCCGAGATGCCTTCACGCAGCACGATACGGGCGAAGATGGAGGACAAGCCGGGTGTCCACATGAGAAGCAGGCCGAAAATCGGTGCTTTCATGATCAATACATAACTAAGGATCGAGAGAGGGATGAGCATGGCAAAGAAAACGAGCAGTCCTCGCCTGGCTTTTTGAATAAGTACCTTTTCCTCTTCTGAACTCGTGCTGGGCATGGTGCTAAAATCTGTTCTCATTGTGATAGCTCCTTTTATCAAAATATGTATATCGCTTTGCAGTATAGCAGTGGATATATCCTAATCAGAACAAACTCTAGCCCAGTCTTTGTCCAAGACCATAGCCCAGGGAGGACGGGACTAAAGTATAGTGAGGTTTTTTTAAAATTGAATGAATTTAAGCCATCTGTTAGTCCATTTAATAAAATGTTAACTTCCTTTGCGGCAGCACAAAGAGCACGTTTCCAACGCGCTCTTTATGTTTATTCTTCTCTGGTTGTCATGGAAATTCTTTTTAATCCCGTTGAAATTTTAATTAAGCATTCAAATCCGTAATTGCTGGAATATTAATTTCTTTTACACAGGCTGCATTGGACAGGCTGACGATGCATTTTACGATAGAAACCATATCTTGAAGAGGGATGCGTGTACCATTATATTCGGAAAGAGCGCGGTCAATGCCATCGTTATACGGAACTTCGGCTGCGAGTTCTCCCGGGTTGATACACGTAACCGCGATCCGGTCTTTTCTTGTATGTTCTCTCAAGGCTTCTGTAACCCCACGAATAGCAAATTTGGAGGCCACAAAAGATACCTGAGTGCTGTTTGCATTGCTCAGACCCGCAGTCGAGCCAATAAGAATGATTTTGCCTGCTGTTGATTTCCTGAGGTGGGGTAATAAGGCCTGAATACACACAATAGTGGATGTTACATTCACATGAATCAGATTACTGATGTCGGCGGGGGTGTCCTTATCGAACGTATAGTGGTCCTCGAACCCCTCTTTTTCCCAAATGCCCACATTGTAAATGAGAACATCCAAAGTCTCGTTCTGAAGCGCATCGCAGATCTGTTTGGATGCATGGAGATCAGACAGATCTGCCTGTATCCATATGCGTTCTACGCCATCGTCCAGCTTCAAGTTGTCAGGTTTCGTGCGAGACACGACCCAGACTTTATCGCCTTGCTCAGGCACACCCCTGACAAATGCATCTCCTAATCCCTTTGCTAGCACCAAATACCAGATAGTTTTTCAATTCTAGTCACCTTCTTTTCAAAGTGTCGTTCTATGGGTACCAGCTCAAAGAGCAGGCGCTTTATTTTCCAATAATATAATGTCTTCTCCTTGTTGTTGCCTTAATACTATATTTTCCCGCCCCCATGTGCACATCACATCCACAATCTCGTTGGCGGTAACTCCATACTCTATGAGGCTGTATTCGACTTTGGGCGGCATCTGTTGGTAAACATGTCTTCTGACAAGGCCGTCTCTCTAGATGGGCTTGGCCATGTCCATTGGCGACAAGAAGGAAAATTACACGAGGGACGGTTCAGTGTCCTTCCTTCACTGTAGATGAGGTGGTAACGCCTTTCAAAGCCAGCATAAATCATGTTGGCGCCGTAGCGTTACCGTATTTTGCAGTCTTTGGTGCCTCATTTCAAGCTACCAATGAAGAAATTAACCAAAGTGCACAAGATTATATCCGTTATATCTATGAGCAACGTAGTCCTTAACTGCTGTAACCCCAAATATCAATCCAGTTCGCTTGCAGATTTAGCGCCTTGACGGTGAAGCCATTGAATTAGTTCAGCAGAAAAGTTACGTTTTGCTGTGTCCAGTGGTGTTAACCCATCCCAGGTCGATATCCAGTTCAGTTCGGCACCTTGTTCAAGGAGATATTGTGCTGATTGTCGTTGTCCTCCGTGGCAAGCGCACCAGAAGGCGATGGTAACCTCGTCGGGAGGAGAAGAGCTGCTCGCTCCCCAAGGATAGCGCTGAGGAAGCTTGTCCCCTTTAAAATGGGCCTTTATTGCGTCGATCTGTCCAAGCGCAGCCGCATGCCAAAGTGCAATAATCGCTCCCCGTTCAACCAATCGACGTGCTGCACGCCACTGAGCGAATGCTACTGCGTCATCCAATGGCGTGCCACCGGCGATCACTGCACCGGACGCTTCGATATCGGCGCCAGCATCAAGAAGCGCGTCAAGCACGTTAATGTCATCGGAGCTCGCAGCCCAATGAAGTGGTGTCTCGTTGTTCGAACCCATGAAGCGACTGTTCACTTCTGCACCGAACTCAACTAATAACTTCACGGTATCCGATCCATGTGGGAAGTGACCTGGCCAGTCTGTCACCACATGCAACAGCGTTCGAGATATGCTAGAACTCTCACCTTCGTTGCTAGGATTTCTTTCAATAATTCTTGTCATGGCCAACCCTGAATTTTCTGCGAGTAGTCTCCTTAGCGATGAAATATCCCCAGTGTGAATCGCTTGGACAACGCTCACTGCAAGTCGTTCATCTTCGTAAATAAATTCCATACTCAACTCTCCTCGTATAGTATTTTTTGAAGGCAGTTTTGACTGAATTACCAGTTCCCGAGGGAACTGGCGAACGCCTTGTGAATTTCCAGTTTGCTCTTTG
>NZ_FOBD01000039.1 GCF_900109515.1 Paenibacillus sp. OK003
AAGCGCTAGCTATGATGAACGTAACCGCAAAAAAATAGCCCTCCATATTGCTGCACATCGTAGGTTAAAATGGACAGTAAGAAGACCACCATTTCAGAGCTACACAGCAAAGGAGAGCTATCCCTATGAAGTCTACCACAAAATTCATCGGTTTAGATGTATCCAAAGAAAAAATTTCTGTCGCTATTACTGACGAGGGTCAAGACAAGCCGCGGTATTACGGTACCATTGCTCATACGCCTGCTGCCTTGCGCAAACTCATCAAAGAATTGGGCCCGGCAAGCTCCCTCTCGTTTTGTTATGAGGCCGGTCCTACAGGATACGAAACTTACCGCTGGATCGAATCCATGGGGGCCAACTGTGTCGTCATTGCCCCTTCACTCATCCCCAAACGCTCTGGCGATCACGTGAAAACCGATCGACGGGATGCCGAGCAATTGGCACGTCTGTTCCGTGCAGGCGAGCTTACGCCGATTTACGTTCCAGCACGTGAAGATGAGGCGCTTCGTGAATTGGTTCGGGCACGCGAATCGGCAAAAGAAGATGCTCACCGGGCTCGTCAACGTGTACTCAAATTTTTATTGCGCCACCAGATCCATCCGCCTGAACATATCAAACGTCGCTGGACGAAAAAATATCGCGTATGGCTTGGACAACTGACCTTCCCGAATGCGCCCATGCAGATTGCGTTTACGGAGTACCTTCATGCCATGGACGAGATCGAGCAACGCATCGGTCGACTGGAAAAGGCCTTGATTGAAGAGGCGGCGACCAGCTCTAAAGCCGATTTGATTCAAATTTTACAGTCTCTGCGTGGCATTGGATTTCTCACGGCCGTCACGCTTGCTGCGGAGATCGGTTCCTTTGCCCGGTTCCGTTCTCCTGCTCAGCTCATGGCTTACTTGGGCCTGGTTCCACGTGAGCATTCGTCTGGAGTCCGTACCCAACGAGGCTCGCTCACCAAAGCGGGAAATGGACGATTGCGTCGCACCTTGATTGAATCGGCATGGAGTTACCGCCATCGGCCTGCGATTAAAGGGGACTTGGCCCGCCGTTTGGAAGGCCTGCCTGCGGACATACAGCTCATTTCATGGAAAGCCCAGGAACGGCTGCACCGAAAATTCCGCCGTTTAGTTTATGGATTAAACAAACACAAAAATGTCGCGGTCACTGCAGTGGCCAGGGAACTGACCGGGTTTATTTGGGCGATTGCCCGAACGTTGGAGCTACCGAATGCTCAGTAATCTGTCTTTCATCTTGAAGAGACGGATGGTTTAAAAGGAAAAAGGGGAAAACTCCGGAGCCCTAAGCCCGGGAGTTCATGGAAGGTTCAGGAGAGAATGTACGAGGTTCGTTTGCACTAGGCTTTTAATGGGCTGAACGTGCGTGGCTAGCTTGTAAAAGCTCTCCTTGACGAAGGCATACCATGTGGTAACCAACCCACGGATAGCAGCGTGCCAACCGTCGCTCGCATATGGACTCCCGCGCTTAGGGCTTCGGGGAAAAGCAGCTTTTTGTGATGGGCTTGACAAAAACGTTCATAGCAACGAACCTA
>NZ_FOBD01000037.1 GCF_900109515.1 Paenibacillus sp. OK003
CTCCTCGTATAGTATTTTTTGAAGGCAGTTTTGACTGAATTACCAGTTCCCGAGGGAACTGGCGAACGCCTTGTGAATTTCCAGTTTGCTCTTTGAAAATTGAATGTCACAACATTTGGGACTGGACTTTTCGGAATGCCCCTGGACAATGAATAATAGGGTTCATTTGGGGAAATTCTTTTCTCTCCTGTAGCATTGACTACTTCTGAAGTCTGTTTCCTTGGCACTCGCTTGGAACTTCTAACCCGCTGGCTGTTCCCTCTGGTAGCCCATGCCCATTCGTAGCGGTTTGGGGCAGCACATGGACCAGAGTGAGTTCTTATAGGCGAGGGTGATTGATCGGCGAGCGTGCTGGGGGCATCCCGAAAAGTCCAATTCCCCGAATCCCCCATAGAAAGGAGGAATTCCACTTGAAATTATTTGTCGGTATTGACGTAAGTAGCGACCATCTCGACATGTGCTTGATGAACATGGAAGGCGAACAGCTTGAATCCTTCCGCGTGGACAATAATCTGCCAGGTGCTCAGCATCTGCGCGACCGTATTGTAAGGTTAGCCAATACGCTGCTACCTGCCGAGATTCACATTGGCCTTGAAGCGACCTCCGTTTATAGCTGGCATCCGGCCATGTATCTGCATGAGGATGAGTCGCTTAAACAGCGGAAGACCAAGGTGTTTACCATTAATCCCAAGCTCATCAACAAGTTTAAGGCGGCCTATGCTGACCTGGATAAGACAGATCGCATTGATGCCTGGATCATTGCAGACCGCCTGCGCTTTGGCAGACTGACGACCACCATCGTCATGCAGGAGCAATATTTGGCCCTTCAGCGCCTCACACGGATGCGGTTCCATATGGTCCACAATTTGACACGCGAGAAGCAATACTTTTTGCAAAACCTGTTCTACAAGTGCAACGCTTTTCGCTCAGAGGTCGACAGTTCCGTGTTTGGCCATGCCATCATGGAGATGCTTTCCGAGAGGTTCAGTCTCGATGAAATCGCGGGTATGGACGTAACAGACTTAGCCGATTATCTCAAAGATAAAGGAAAAAATCGCTTCCCCGATCCGGAGAACGTTGCTCGCTGTATCCAGAAGGCCGCCCGTGCCTCTTACCGCCTGTCTAAAGTGATGGAGGATTCCATTGATCTGGTGCTCGGCACATCGATTCAGACCATTCGAAGTATTCAGGCACAACTCAAGGATATGGACAAGGCGATTGCCAAGATTTTGGATGGCATAGTGGGCTCCAAATGTCTGCGCTCCATTCCGGGTATTGATCTGGTCTACGCCGCTGGCATTCTTTCTGAAATTGGCGACATTGAGCGCTTTGACGACCAGGCAGCGTTAGCCAAGTACGCCGGTCTGACGTGGCGTAAACACCAGTCTGGTTCGTTCGAAGCCGAAGAAACCAAACGCATTAAATCCGGCAACCGATTCCTTCGCTATTACCTCGTTGAAGCTGCCAACTCGGTAAAAAATCGCGAACCAGAATTCGGTGAGTACTACCGGAAAAAATGTAATGAAGTTACTAAGCACCAACACAAACGTGCACTCGTCCTAACGGCAAGAAAACTGGTGCGTCTGGTCGATGCGCTGCTACGCAACGGCCAACTTTACACGCCTGGAAGGAAGGTGAATAAGGCTAGGGATTAACGCCTCCATTAGCCAAAGCCCTTCTGAATTCCCAGTTAAAATCTGGAATTTTTACCGATTTTCGACTGGGTTTATTTTGCTGATGCCATTTTTTTCGGCTACTGATGCTTTTCCTAAGGAGAATTTCCAATTCAACACATTTAGGAGCTTGACATCATACCGCTGGACTT
>NZ_FOBD01000002.1 GCF_900109515.1 Paenibacillus sp. OK003
ACCGTCGCTCGCATATGGACTCCCGCGCTTAGGGCTTCGGGGAAAAGCAGCTTTTTGTGATGGGCTTGACAAAAACGTTCATAGCAACGAACCTACCGCACCTTAAAAGGCAGATCATCAACGCTTGCAAGATTTAACGAACCTCAGTAACGCTATTTCGTCATAAAACGTTGTCAAAACCTAAAAAATTGACCGAATTAACGAAATAACGTCTCTGTGATTCGTTAGATCTCAGATCTGGACAAATGCAAGCGAATAGCGTGTCTCAGGTTCATTCAAACAAAATAACACGAAAAGGGGATGTCCCCTGTCATATTCATGACTTATGGGATATCCCCTTTTCGGTTCAGTCAATCATTCACTCACTCACATCAATCACTCATTCGCTTCGCTTAGTACTTCCGCGCCGCCTGAAGCCATGAACTCCTCCACGAAATCATCAAATTCGCTCAGCGGTCTCTCGCCTGTAATGAAAGAGATGTAGGCCTTGTTCTTCAGCTTGATCAGCTCTGCTCCGTTTTTGGCAAGGGAGGGGGTTGCTACCTCAAGCGAATTATAGATGCCGTCCTGATCCAAGCCGAGGGTGGAAGCCCATTGCTCTCGTCGCCCGGTCTGCTTCAGGGGCACGGTCATGCCCAGATTGGCGCCAATTCCGTTCTGATAACTGAACATCTTATCGTACGGAGGAAGAATGACTATGTTCTGCGTAGACGTACCAGTCCAAGTCCAGTGCTTGCCCTTCACGCCGAAGGCCAGGGTAGCTGCCTCGTTCGGATCAGGGTTTGCGCTGACATCATCCAGAATTCGAAGGATCGTCGCAAGCTTGCCCGGTTCCTTAACAGCGTGGGCGCCGATGGCTGTGAAGCTCATTAACATATCGTATCCCTTGGAGCCGCGCTGCCCGTATGGTCCGGTAAAAGGTCTGCCGAACACCACCCGGGCCTCCGGGTTCTTGGCGGTCAGCTCCTTCACGTTAAAGGTCGATTGCACCGGAGTCTCTACGGCATGACCATTCGAACCATAACTCCAGTCCAGGTAATCACCATCCTGAATCCAGTGATAATAATTGCCCATCGATGTCATTCCGATTCTGCCGTTAATAAAGGCGTGGGACAGGTGTTTATAGCTGCCCTTATTTTCCCCAGTAATAAACTCAGGATCGATCACGCCGTCCCGGTACCATTTGCGTAAATATTGCAGTGCTTCTTTCATTTCGGGTTGAAGGGCACCGATGACCTGCTCTCCATCCTTCATGCTGAAGTAGAGCTGATCCGCGAAAACAATTTGCCCAAAGGCGCCAAATACAACGTTCATGCCTTCGCTGGACAGGCCATAGGTATCCTTGATCCCATTGCCGTCAGGATCATCGTTGGTGAAGGCATAGATCACCTTCTCAAAATCAGCCAGCGTCTGCGGCACCGACAGGCCGAGCTTGTCCAGCCAGTCCTGCCGGAAAACGACCGGGGTGCGATAGATGTTGGTCGGATTAATGACGGGAATACCATAATAGGCCCCATCAATCATTCCGGCATTTTCGTAAGCAGGCGCGTTTTTCCGGATGATCCGCATCAGGTTCGGGGCGTATGTGTTGAGCATATCCACAGGAATCTCGGCCAGTACGCCTTGCTGCTGGTACTTGAGCAGATCCTGCGGCTGGCGGATACGGAACAGATCGGGAATGGCACCTTGGGCCAGCTTCATGTCGAGAAGGGATTCATATTTGTTATTTTCAAGATTCCACACATCGAGATCGACGTCGAATTTGTCCTCCACGTACTTGAGCATTTCCGCATCCTCCGGCACCGGATAATTCTGATGCATCGTCCATGAAATGTGGTAGCGCGGATTGGGGGAAGCCGAATCAGCTTCTTGGTTATCCGTTGTGGTCTTCTGCCCGAGTGGCAGATCGCAGCCGCTGAGGATACTGATCATGCCTACCGGAATCAGCATTGCGAGAAGCGCTGTAACGCGAAGCCATCCCTTTTTTTTCATCCGCAACCCTTCCTCACCTTAAGATCCAGCTTCCGTGATTCCTGCCGAAGCAGTCTTGCGTAAATAATGACCTGGCGTACAGCCGTACATTTCCTTGAACCGTTTAATGAAATAGGCCGTGGTGCCATAGCCGACGGAGCTTGCGATCCGTTCAATAGTCATGTTGTTGTTCTCAATCAGTTCTTTGGCCCGTTCCATCCGCCGGGAGGTGACATAGTCGGTATAGGTGACGCCAAGTTCCTCTTTAAAAAGCTTGCTCAAATATTTGGAACTGATGAACACCTGCGCTCCTACGGCCTCCAGTGACAGATCTTCGGACAGATGCTCCTCAATATATTGTTTAGCAAGTCCGATGGTGGAGACGGCCCGGTCGCTATTCCGTTTCTCCGTTTCAGCGATAAATACATTGATCGACTCCACGAGCCAGTCGCGATATGCCACGATATTGGCGATACTGATGTACTCATGATACAGATCGGGATGACCGAGCTGAAGGGGGTGCTTGTAACGGACATTTTTCACAACATCCGAATAGACGAATACCGCATTCGCCAGCATAAAATGGCAATAATCTGCGGGATATAATCCTTCCCTCATCGTGGCAATGAACTGGTCAACGGCGGTAACGGCCTCATCCGGCTGCCTGGCATGAAGCTTGTCCCTGAACTTGGCAAGCATGGCCTGCGGAATTTCGTCCATATTGTGCTCCCGCTGGAGAATGCTGCGGTCCTTCAGGATATGGAGCTCGGGCAAGAAATACGCGTATTTCATCAACGCCTGGGCCTCGCTGAAGCTTCTGTGCACATCGGCCAGCTCCTGTACCCAGGAGCCTGACGACAGCTGGATATCAAGCTGAAACTGCTGTTGTGCCTCTGACAATAGAAGCTGGGACAGCTTGTCCAGCAGCGGTTCAGACGCTATATCCGTACACAGAATAACTGCCAGCTTCTTGTCCGGCAGCTCCTCGGCAATCAGGCGACTATCTGGCAAGGGTAGCGACTCCAGCCCATGGATAAATCTCGATATGACGGATGGCAGATTCTCCGAGCTAAGTCCCATATGGGCTACCCCGGTATTCAGAAGCAAGCAGCTGTATGCGTGATATGGATGTGAGATGCCTAGTGTAGTCCGTTCTTCTGCCCACTGTTCTCGGCTATAGCCGCCATGAAGCAGATTCAGTACAGCGTTATGCTTGATTGCCGGACTGTTCGCCAGCAGCGTTTCCTCAAGGCTGCTCACCTTATCGTTTAATTGCATGAAGGCACTGTCGATCAGCCGATATTCATTCGTAATCTGCGTTGCTGCCGGACCGGATAGGTCCTTAATCCGGCTGACGAGGCGTTTGATCGGGCTGTAGTTGGCTCTGAGCAAAACGGCTGACAGCGCCAGACCGATCACGATGGCGATCATGCAGATGCCGAGGATGAGCTTCTGTACCATGATCGACTGCTCATAATAGAAGCTGGCCGGCATTGCGCTATAGATCGTCCATCCTGTCGATGGCAGGGTCTGGTAGGACACAACAACTGCTGTATTGTCGATGTTGTCGTCAAAGCTGCCCTTTGCGTTTCCGGATTGTAGTGCTTTCTTGATGCTGGCACTGTATTCCGCCAGCTGCCCGAGAGAGTCTGTAGTCGCATTACTAATGGGATAACCCATCGGGTTAACGATAAATGTACTTTTGTATTGTGAGGGCATCATATTCTCTATAATGCTGCTAATCGCGCTTTCTTTTACATCTATTGCAATATAGACATCACCGGTCTCGCCAGTGGATTGAAAAGGATAGCTGTGTGTGTACGTCAACAGGGCGTTGCTGCCGCCACTTGTGCCACCTGGCACGCTGGAGAAAATGTCCTGCGGCACCTGGCGCGAAGCTGTCCACAGACTATTTTGCTGGCTGGTCCGCATGTCCTGAAGCCAATCTGAATAATAAGCCGAGCCTTCCCCTTGATCGGCGTTGTAGCGCAGGCCGTAAAGCGAAGAAAGCATAATGTTATGTCCAGGATAATAGAGATGTATGGCCTGAATCATGTCCGCGTTGCCTGCAACCTTGGACTTAAGTAACTCCTGTAGGTCAATGACGCTGTCCAGCCCGCTTCGAGTATATGGTTCCGCGAACAGTCGAATATCCGCAGACTTGTCGAGTGACAAGTCCAGGTAGATCTGCTGCACCCTTTGCAGGATCGTTCCTTCAATGGTTCGTGTTGTATTTTCAAGAATCAGCTGATTCTTGTTCTGTAATTCCTCATTGTAACTGCGCGAGAAATAGATATAGAAGAAAGAGCATATAAGCAGCACAATGACGACCACGATGGAACCGTACGAAATCGCCAAACCCGCCCATGCGGAGCTCCATTTTTTCATGAGGCATTCCTCCCGGCGACGATTATACACTACCTGATTCCATCAAAGTTCACGATTTATATGAAGGGAATGTTAAATGTCGAAAACAGGCGATATTGCTCCGAAATTGATACAATGGCGAAATTGTTTTATTGCTGGTTCAACGTGACGGGTGCTACATTGAGACCGATTCGAGACCAACTACAAAACGATGGGAGTCGAAAAGATTTGAAAACGAAAGCCAACAAAAACAAAAAGAAAATGTTGACCGCTGCTATGGGTGTCGTGCTCATATCCAATTCAATTGCATCAAATGCTGCGCTTGCGGCGCCAATTGATTCGCAAGTTCCATTGCCGCAGGAGCCGGCTTGGGGTTATTTTGTAGATACGTATAAGAATAATAATTCATCGAACTCTACACTTGAGACCAACCCGGCTCTTGGTACATTGTCCAAGTTCCTGGATCTCTGGACACCAGGTTCTTCCTGGAACAATGGCACTAAGGTTCAGCCCGACATACTGGACTACAACATTCAATATGTAGCGGATATCGCAGCAAACCGCACTCAAGCGGAGGAGGACGCCGCGTACTATACCGATCGTACAAATCAAACTTACGGTGCAACCGAGGGTCTGGGTTCACTGGCTGATGTATATCGTGAAAAATCAGGAACATATACGACCATTACGAGTATCCCGGACGATGCCACAACGAAGAAGTATGACGACGGTAATACCACGAACAAAGCAGGAAGTTCCGATTCCGATCTAGGTAAAATGGTTGATCTGGTCGGAGCCCTGCGCGGTAATGCGGCGTCAACCAACCCTTCCAAAAATTTCTTCAGTTATATGCGTCCGTTCCGCTGGTTGAATACTCATGAGGTTGTTGTGCCAACGCTGAGACCAGCAATTAAAGATGAGGCAGAGGCGGCATCGGATGGTGGCTTCCCGAGCGGGCATACCAATGCGTCCTACCTTGCCGCAATTGCATTCGCTTATGCCGTGCCTGAACGTTTTCAGGAGTTGGTAACTCGTGCTTCGGAAATGGGCAACAACCGAGTTGTTGCCGGAATGCACTCTCCGCTGGATGTCATGGGCGGTCGTGTACTTGCAACTGCCCTGGCAGCAGGTGCTCTGAATGATCCGGAGAATGCTGAATTGAAGCAGGCAGCTTACGATCAGGCGCATAACGTACTGTTGAAGGAGAACGGAACAGCAGAAGACCGATTTACCGACTATGAGAAAAATAAGGCTGAGTATACCGAGCGTCTGACCTATGGCTTCCCGCAGATCGGTTCCACAACGGAGCCTATGCCAGTCCCTAAAGGCGCAGAAGTGCTGCTTGAGACCAGACAGCCTTACCTGAGTGCGGATCAGCGTCGTGCGGTACTGGCGACAACCGGAATTGCCTCAGGCTATCCTGTACTTGATGATCCCGAGGGCTGGGGGCGCCTCAATCTGTTCGCTGCGGCAGATGGATATGGTGCATTTAACAGCGATGTAACGGTAGTAATGGATACGAGCAAGGGTGGTTTTAACGCGGTGGACGTTTGGCGGAATAACATCTCCGGTACCGGCAAGCTGACCAAGGAAGGCAGCGGTACATTGAAACTGCGGGGGGCGAATACGTACTCTGGTGGTACTCAGGTTAGCGCGGGTACATTGGAAGGCGATACAGCTACTGCGTTCGGGCGTGGCGATGTGGTCAACAACGGGGGTACGGTTACCGAGAGCGTAACTGGCAAATGGAACATCGAAGGCAACTTCGCGCAGGCTGCTGACGGTACGCTGGAGCTCAACGTGGCTTCCGCAAATGACGTGCTCAACGTTAAAGGTACGGTGAACACCGCCGGAACACTGCATGTGAATTTTGCCAGCAGTTATGTACCTGGCTCGGGTGAGATTACGCTGGTAAGCCATGGCGCCAATCAGCAAAGCGGAAAATTCACCTCTGTTCAGGTGGATGGCCTGCCAAGCAAGTATAATGCACAGGTGAAGTATGAGAACAACCGCATCGCCCTGGCGATTACGGACACAACAAGTCCGGGCACAACGCCGACTACACCGGGTACAGGTGGTGGCTCCGTCACTACACCAACACCTTCCACACCATCAACAGGTTCAGGCACAGATTCGGGTACGGTTACCACGCCTCCTACAACAGAACCAACGGTACCGCCAGCAACACAGGTGAATCCGTTCAAATCAGGTGTTGTAAGCCAGGAAACCGTGCTGAAGACGGTTAATGAAGCCATTGCGGCGACGAAAAATGAACAAAAGACATTCAGCGATATTTCGGGTCACTGGGCTAACCGAAGCATCGGAGCTGCTGTGAAATTGCGCGTGGTGGATGGTTACGAGAATGGTTCGTTCCGGCCTAATGCGTCTGTCACCCGAGCGGAATTTACCGCAATGATTGCCCGGGCATTTGGCCTTGGCGAGAATTCGGCTTCGGCCAGCTTCAAAGATACGAAGTCAAGCTGGGCTGCCGGATATATCAATGCCCTGGCTGACAAGGGAGTCATTACCGGCTATGCAGACGGCAGCTTCAAACCAAGTGCGACGATTTCCCGCGCTGAGATGGTGACGATTATTGCTCGTGTGCTTGATCTAAACGCACTTGCTACTAGTGCTCCGACAAGCTTCAGTGATGTGGACAGCAGTAACTGGGCAGCGGAGGCAATTACGCAGGCTTCATCGGCCAATCTGGTGCAAGGGCTATCCTCTTCCGTGTTCTCGCCAAGCGGCAAAGCTACACGGGCTGAGGCCGTGACGATGATTATCCGCGCACTGGAGAGCGACAGCTCAATCAAGGCACTTATTGAAGGATTGTAAACTTAGTGGTTGAAAGATTGTATATGCTCTGAGCGATAGTGGAAGGCTTAGCTGAAGAGAATAGCGTTTCCTGAAAGATGGAAAGGGCAGGATGGTTTGTGTAATGCGACCATCCTGCCTTTTTGATATGGTTTTGAAGAGGATAATCATCATGTCTGAGCGGTAAAAACGATGAAAATATATGGTTTTATCGTTGGGATCGAGGAGACGACAGAAGCATCCTACGAGGAGGTCATGAATCTGAATGTAAAAGCACCACTTTTTGTGACGCAGCAGGCTCTGTCCCGAATCAATGATGGGGGTCGTATCATTAACATTTCTTCATTTGTGACCAGGGTTGCTTCCCCGGGAGTGTTTACTTACAGCATGTCAAAAGGCGCGATTGATACGTTTACGCTGCTTCTTGCCAAGCAGTTAGGGAGCCGCAATATTACGGTGAACGCCATTCAGCCGGGAATTATTAATACCGAGATGAATGCTGGGACGTTACAGAACACTAAGGGACAAAAATATGCGGCTGGCCTTTCCGCCTTTGGTCGATGGGGTGAGCCAGAAGATATTGCAGATATTGCTGCATTTCTGGCCTCGCCGGACAGTCGCTGGGTCACGGGACAACTGCTCGATGCAAGCGGCGGATCGCACCTATAACTGGTGGATAATCCTTCTCAAAAGGATTAAATAGCATACTATAAGAAGAACGGTGCTGGATGAATATTGGGGCGCTTACCTTTCGGGTGGCGCTCTTATTTCTTTTTTAGCTGTGTGAACCAATCTTGCCAAGGTGTGCAAAAAGAGATATTTTGAGAGTAAATGAAGTTCGTCGTTGGAAGAGTTAGCCTGGATAAAAAGAGACTGTGTCAAAACAAGTTGAACCGTGCTAGATGAAAGGGGTATAAATGAAAAGCATACTGTTCAAATATATGAGTCAATTCACATCTCTTAACGAGCAGGAACAGCAGGCTATTGTTGAAGATATCCTCGTGAAGGATTATAAAAAGGGAACCGTGCTCCTTAGACAAGGGGAGGTTCCCGCCAAATGTTATTTTGTGCTCAAGGGATGTGTACGGCAGTACGCGATAGATCAAACTGGCAAAGAAGTGACCTCCAATTTCTATACTGAGGAACAAGCGGTGTCCATTTTCAATCGTCATCAGCACAATCAACCATCGGCCTATACCTTAACCTGCCTGGAGGACTGTGTATTGGTTGTTGGTGATTTTCAAGCTGAGAACGACATTATTCTGCAATATCCTCAATTGGAGACGATGATACGCAAGATGGTAGAGGAAAACCTGGGCCAGGTTCAGGATGAATGGACATCATTTATTGCGTCTTCACCGGAAGAGCGATATCAAGCGTTATTGCGAAAACGACCCCATCTTGTCGATCGTGTACCTCAACATCAATTAGCCAGTTATCTGGGAATCACCCCAGAGTCATTAAGCAGAATTAAGAAGCGAGTTCATAGCCGTGATGATCGATAAAAATGTGTTCCGTAGATAAACAGGGCATCATGCTCTTGGGGATTGCGTTCCACCTTTAATCAGCATCCAGATGCCCAAGCCCAGTTCTCCTGCAACCATGGGTATAGCAAATACCATTTGAAGCACTGTAATCAGGGCATCATATGGGGAAAGAAACGTTTTGCATAGGTGAATGACAATATAGCCTACAGCAGCGAGCAGTACCAATATGCTGATCGTTTTGGGAATACGGTTTGATTTTAAAGCAACATAGCCCACGATCAACAGATGTGCACCAAAAACGATAAGGCCCACCGACCAAATCCGTTCAAATAATTCCAGACAGAGCATCATCAGTGCTTGCGTCTGCTCTATTGGAAGCAAGGCTTGATCAGAATTTCCCGTGAGCAGCATGACGATGAGCAGGTTCAGAATGGCGATGCCCAAGAGCGATGAATAGGTGAGACGAAGGCAAGCTCCGAGCAGGGACAGGTTTTGATGAATAGGCTTTAGGAAAATATACAGCCCCCACGAAACGATAACATCGCTAATCAGGATGATGACCCATCCCAAAATCTCGGCCTTGAACAGGCCATAGGATGCAGTAATTTGGTTGAATGTAGTGCTGGCATCGCCGGGTACAACCAGTTTTCCATGGATATAACTATAGGAAAAAAATGCAGCCAGGGCCATAATAATGAGCGTAATTCCTGTAGTTACAGCAGCCTTTCGCTCGTAACAATGTTCTTGTATGGATGTAGACATAAGTAAGATAGCCTCCTGTGCGATAGGGTTGATGTTTATTTTAATCAGGAGCGGCCTGAGGGGCATTGACTTAAATCAAGACACACAAAATGATATAATTTCTACAAGGAAAAAGAGAGGGAGGCAAGATCAATGAATGATGAACTCTTGGAGCGGCTAGAGGCTTGGCATGAACAGGATGAATTTGAAGAGATTGTGGATGCGATTACAGAGGTTCCGGAAGAGGAGCGGGATTATATTCTGGTCAACCATCTGGGCAGAGCGCTGAATAATTTGGAGCGCTATCAGGAGGCAGTGGAGCAATTTCTGTCGGTTGAAACAGAGGGACAGAATGACCCGCTTTGGCATTACCGCATGGGTCTGGCGTATTATTATTTGGAGCAATATGAGAACGCGCGAGAAGCTTTCGAAGCAGCAGACCGATTGGAGCCGGGAGATGAGGATACACAGGAGTTCCTGGAATGGATTCGGAATAAAACTGCAGACGAGCTTACAGAGGAAGCGGTAGAGGAGCCCGTGGATACAGTCCACTCTGTGACTGGAATCACCATAGAAGCTGCACCTGGTATCACTCCGGAATCGACGAGCTTTTGGAATGACAGTCCAGCAAACGTCGATCAATATGTATTGTCCCCGCCTACCGATGAGCAAATTGAAGCAGTGGAAGAGCAGCTGGTGTTCAAGCTGCCGACATTCTATGTGAACATGATGAAACTACATAATGGTGGTGTGCCCCACTATCGGTATTTTCCGGTTAGCCTGGCGGAGAATGATGGGAAGATTCAAGTTGAAATTTCGAATATCCTGGGTGTTGGACGGGAGAAGGCACATTCATTGTGTGGAGCAGCGGGCAGTCGAGTGATTATTGAGCAGGGCGGTTACCCCGAAATTGGTGTCATTTTGTGTGAGTGCCCCTCCGAGTCTGAGGTTGTGATGCTGGATTACCGTGAATCCGGCAATGCCGGTGAGCCCGAGGTGGTTCATGTGAATAAAGCAGCAGGCAACAAGATCACTTGGCTTGCACCCAATGTGGAGACCTTTATTCAAGGCCTGGTGAATGAGGAAAATCAACCTGCAAACCTTTGAGGTTTCACTGTAAAGAAGGTTATAGCTTCCTGTTCTATAACATATTGTAGAGCTGCATCCGTAACAAAGGGTGCAGCTTTTTAGTTGGGAAATCTCTCATTCGCTATTTTCATTGCAACATTATGTAATATAATGGTATTATTTAAATGATATTACCAGTAAGTTGGATGCAGATTATTCCTATACAGGAGGTGTTGTTATAAGCGGTTGATATGGAAGAAAGTTGACCCCATGGATATTCCGCATACAGCAGAATTACCGAGATGAGACACAAGCTCGTTTGTCATACATTATAATGTAAGCGCTTCACTTAGAGTTCAGCTATCTATTATACGATATTTAAATCTGTTTTTGACCCATTACGAAAATGTTAAAAAACGATTCCAGGGAGGGATTCGCTCGTGAGCAGACGTTTAATGAAGAAGGGATTCAGTTCGTTTCTATTCCTGGTGATGATGGCAGCAGCTGTATTATACCCAACATCCACCGGACACGCAGCTACCATCTATGTTACGGATAACGGGTCGAGGGTTGAAGTGAACACGGGAGCAGGGCTGGTATACACGGTGAATAAAACCAATGGCGATATCATATCTGCCAAAATGAACGGAACGGAGCTGAACGGCTCCAGCAAGGCGTCACATATCGGCTCTGGTTTGGGCTCAGCCAATGTAACCTGGAGTACATCTCCTTCGGGATCAACCGTATTGATCACCGTCTCAACCAGCACGCTTACCCACTATTATGCATCACGGGGCGGTGAGAACATAATTTATATGGCGACGTATGTCACAGCAGAACCGTCTGTGGGTGAATTGCGTTATATTTTCCGGGGCAACGGCAGCGTATTGACAGGGGTTCCGGCCAACTCCAATATTCGAAATAATACAGGGGCGATTGAAAGCCAGGACGTTTTTGGTTACGCCAATGGGCAGACTACGTCAAAATATTATGGCAACGATCAGGCCAAGGATTTAAGCGTTCGAGGCGTTACGGGCAGTGGTGTGGGTGTGTTCATGGCCTATGGCGATCGGGAGAAAAGCTCGGGAGGTCCGTTCTTCCGTGATATTCAGTTCCAGAGCGGTGGAGATACGGAGGTGTACAATTACATGAATTCGGGACATGCCCAGACCGAAAATTGGCGTATGGGTCTGCATGGGCCGTATGCCTTGATTTTTACCACCGGTGCAACGCCAAGCGTACCTGATTTTAGCTGGATGTCGGGTCTGAACCTGACAGGTTGGGTATCCAGCCGAGGTAATGTCGTGCTTAACGGGCTCTCTGGCATGGATACGGGTTATGCGTATACAGTTGGTTTTGCCAATAGCAACGCCCAATATTGGGTGAATGCCTCTTCGAGCGGGGCAGCTGCCAAATACAGCATGATTCCAGGTACATACACCATGACGGTGTATAAGGGGGAACTGGCCGTCTATACGGAAAGTGTGAACGTCACTGGAGGATCAACGACAGCGCTGAATACACGTACGATCAACAATGACCCAAGTAAAGCATCCAGCATCTGGCGCATTGGGAATTGGGACGGTACGCCATCGGAGTTCCTGAACGGCCAGACGATTCCGATCCGTCACCCTTCCGATAGCCGTAATCCGAGCTGGGGCCCTGTCAGCTATGCAACCGGCAGTGCAACCAACAAGTTCCCTGCGATTCAGTTCCGTGGACAAAACTCGCCCACAACCGTTACCTTTAGCCTGAACTCTTCCCAAGCTGCATCTTCGCATGTACTTAACATCGGTATTACGGCAGCATACAACAATGGAAGACCCAGCGTAACGATTAACGGTCAGACGCTAACGAATCCGGCAGCTTCATCCCAACCGAATTCTCGCAGCTTTACGATTGGCACCTATCGGGGCAACAATACAACCTTTTCCTGGAATATACCAGCATCCTATTTCGTTAATGGGTCTAACACAATAACCATTACGCCAATTAGCGGCTCCAGCGATTTGGGCAATTGGTTAAGTGCCGGCTGGGTGTATGACTGTGTTGAATTGTTGAATTAAAATTAAGGCGCTATATGTAAATATATTGTAATTATATTAGGAGGCTCTTATGCAAAATAAAATGCAACGGTATATTTATGTTATGATTTTCCTTTTGCTGTTTTCATTTCTACCTGTCTCTTCTGTTAAGGCAGGTCCCATCCAGCCTGATCAAAACATAATTGTACAAGAGGGCGAAGAAAACAAAGAATCGGTTCCTCAAATGTTGTCTGAACCGGAGGTTCTGCAAATTGCGCAAAAGCATATACAGGGTTATATGGCCAATGATATTCAAACCAAAGATCGTATTATTGAAGCTTCAACCAATATGATTCCTCTCTACAATTTGAATAATCAGATTATTGCTTACGCAGTCCCTCTAGTCGAGGGAGATCGAGAGATTGGTTATATTTCAGTAGGAGCGCTAAAGGATGGCTATGATGCATATGATATTTTTATAGATGACTCAGTCGTACAAAGGCTTCACCAATCGTTATCCAGTCCGTCCATTATGGAGAAAGCTGAAGAAAGAAAAATAGTATTTGTGCCACCAATGAATTATATGGTTCAAGTGACAGACAAGGGCCATCAGCAATACTTTGGAATGGAAGATAATTTTCAATCCTTGCGTGATATTACTGAAGCAGTTGAAGTCAATATGGAGGAATTACATCAAAAATATGAAACTATCCGATCTGAAGAAAATCGGGAATACATGGATCAAATTCTACAGAGTGATATTAGCGCTCGGGCTACCGCTGCGGTTGCCAAAGAAGAAGTAAGTCTTACTGTTGAAGCCAATCAATCCATGTTTGTACCAGTACAGGATGGTTCGGGTTACAGTTATGGAGGAAACCAGAATTGGTACTCTCAAAATACGCATAAAGAACGGGGATGTGGTCCGGTTGCAGCGGCCAATATTACCAATTACTTGGCCAAAATTACGAATCCTTCAGTTTACAGTACCTTGTATATTGGTAATACGACATCTAAGCAGGATTTTCTGGCACATATGGATAAGATGTATGACTACGTAAGTCCAGGCATATTGGGTAAAATTTCGGTGGGCGGTTTTGCTTCCGCAGTGGAAAGCTATGCAAAGGATAAAAAGGTGAATTTGAGTAGAGTTACGGATAATTCGGCATTTACGCTAGATAACACAGCTGCCTATATAAAAGCGGGGTTGAGCCTCAATTCTCCTGTTGCAACCCTCAATCTTTCCAAATTTGATGATTACGAATACGAATGGCATTGGATGACGATTACCAAGTATTATCGAGATACTACAGACAGCAGATGGATCGCTGTTTCGACCTGGGGCCAACGCAGGAGTATCAATTATCGAACTCATTTTGATGCCATAGCAGGTAACCGTACATTAGGCGGAGGATTCATGTATTTCAAATAAAGAGCAGGTGATTATATGTCTGGCATCAAACATTGTTCGGGAATATTGCACGTTGTGAATATTCTGGCTCTCGTTCTTTTCTTGACGGCATGTACTTCTTATACCAACGTCTCTTCAGAAGGAGTCAAATCATTTCGGCAGGATATCGAGCAAGATTTTCCTGCTATTCAAAAGACGGAGATTCGTTATTCCACACCTCGGGTCGAAGTAGCATATACGGTCAAAACAGAACCGGATGAAGAAGAGATTCATCGACTATTCACTCAAACCACAGTATTTATGACCAGCCCTTCTTTTAAAAGTGAAATTATTGATGAACAGTACCGTAGGAAATATCCAAGCTGGGGCGACCCAGAGCTTGCCGTGACTGTAACCTTACGCGGAAAGGATATATCTGCTTACCAGTTTACTTGTAAGCCAGAGAAATCGGAATCCGATTCTGGTAACGTGACATATGCCCAGTGGTACGTTCAGACACCAGATGATACTGTAGGCAAGCCTTATCCTGACTCTGGGATGGAGAATGAAAAGTGACATTATAAAAATTTTCAGAAAATATGGATCAATACATTGATTAAGAGACTTGATGCTATACAGCCCTTAAATCCATGAGGGCTGTATTTTTATAAACACTTCGCTTGCTTCGCTAAAGGCATCCAAAATAAGGATACAGGGCCGTATGCGTTGCAGAATGACAATTCCTCTGCTAATATTTAGACATCTAATATTTAGACATCTAAATAATAGAACTGTTATTTATTTTCGGTTTCTTTATGAAAGGAGCTTGAGAACCATGTTGAGAATGAAAGACAAAGTAGTCCTTGTAACTGGAGGCGCTTCTGGAATAGGATTGTCCGCAGCCCAATTGATGGCGAGAGAAGGAGCAAAAGTCGTTATTGCTGATTTCAATGTCAATGGGGCAAAAGAAGCGGCAGCGAACATTCAGGCTCAAGGCGGAGAAGCAGTAGCCGTTTTTCTTGATGCCGGAGACGAATTTTCGATTAAAGAAGCTGTGGAGTTTACGGTGCAACAATATGGTAAGCTCACGAGTCTGTTCAACAATGTTGGCCTGACCAATCTGAAGAAGGATTTGGACGTGGTTAACGTAGATTTGGACGAGTGGGATCGGCTGATGAACGTGAATCTGACAAGGTATATTGCCACCCAATATGGCAAGCATAACATTCGTTGCAATGCTGTCGCGCCCGGATTGATCTTGACCCCGGCAGCCCAGAACAATATGCCTCCGGACGTATTGGATATGTTCGCAAAATATAACGCACTGCCTTATCACGGTGAGCCCGATGATATTGGATACACCGTCGTATTCCTGGCCTCAGATGAGTCCAAATTCATTACCGGACAGACCATCCAGGTTGAGGGCGGCCATTATATTGCCAATCCAACCGTTCCGGATTTTGAACAGTTTATGAAACTACACAATACGACTAACAACTAAAGCAGCGCCGTATAAATAAAATATGTTAGGAGCGTTTCATATGGGAAGATTAGATAATAAAGTCGCTATTATTACAGGTGGAGCTTCCGGAATTGGTGAAGGTATGGTGGATCTCTTTGCAAAGGAAGGCGCCATCGTTATTGCTGCAGACATTAATGAGGAAGCACTGGAGAAAGCAAGCCAAAAAGAGAATGTGTACGGAATGAAGCTGAATGTTTCCTCCGATGAAGATTGGGAGTTATTAGCGAAAGTCGTTAAAGAACGCTTTGGTAAAATTGATATTTTGGTCAACAATGCAGGCATTTCTTCAGAGAAACCATTTGAAGAGATCGATGCACAGGATTGGCAGAAAATGCTCTCCATTAATGGATTTGGCCCATTTGCTGGCATGAAGCATGTAGCTCCTTATATGGCAGCACAAAAGAAAGGTTCCATCGTCAATATTTCTTCATACACCGCTTTGATTGGACAAGGCTTTAACCACTATTCGGCATCCAAAGGCGCAGTACGCGCATTATCCAAAGCGGCAGCGACAACCTTCGGTCGTCAGGGTGTTCGGGTGAATGCTCTCTTCCCGGGGATCATCGAAACACCAATGACGCAAGCCTTGAACACTTCGAAGGAATTGCTTGACCGACTTATTCAGGCAACGCCTCTGCAACGTCTGGGGCAAGCAATCGATATTGCCAACGCTGCACTGTTCCTGGCTTCGGATGATTCTTCGTACATTACAGGATCTGAGCTGGTTATCGATGGTGGATACTCAGCCCAATAGCGTGTAAAATGATGACAGCCCTTAAGTTAATGAGGGCTGTTGTTGTATTTTTACGAGGAGGATCATATGGAAGAACAGAACATTTTTGAGCTCATACACAACATGGACAATTTCACCAATAAATTGATTATACAGTGGAACAAATCGTTTAATGAGGACCTCGGCGTCTCTCATGTGCTTGTACTCAGTCATCTGAATCAAAATGGAAAAAGCCGACCTTCGGATATTGCCAAACTATTGGGCCTGACTCCGCCAACGCTCAGCTATTTAGCCGATAAGCTGGTAGCCAAGGGATTAGCCGTCAGAATCGTAGATGAAGCTGACCGACGCATAATATATTTGAGCATTACCGACAAAGGGGCCGAAGTCCTTGAAAGAGCAATCTTGGAGGGGCAGAAGCTGCGCAAGAATTTATTCCAGAAACTGAACGAAGAAGATCGTGCCCAATTAGTAAACATTTTTGAAAAGATGAATCGGGAAGATTAAAAAATAGCCTGGACCTTTGACATAAAGGTAGCAGGCTATTTTTTGTGTGATAGTAGAAACTATACAGGAGAACTTCCGTTCATTAGGCCGGGAAACCGCCTCCTGGTGGTGGCCATGCCCCGTAGAAGCGACGCAGCAGCACAATCTCGCCCAGATGGTACGAGTTATGAGACGCGATGTTGCGCAGAAGTCCTGCTTTGGTTTCGCCTGGGAAATACGGCAGTGGCTCATCCAACTGAACCGTTTCGGCAATCGTTACTGCTCGATCTACCCCGTCCAGGAAGGCCTGAATATCTGCCTCCCACGCTGCTTCATCCTGAGGACCCGTCTCTTCTGGCCAACTCTCCATCACATTTGCTGGAAGCTGCGGCTTTCTTCCTTCCAAATGCTCCAACATGAATTGTTGCCAGTAATGCATATGTTTCACCAATTGATAGATACTGTATGGCATATGTTCGTGTTTGCGACTAGCTAGTTCTACGCTAATGTCCGGTAGAGCGCGTGCAATACGAATATGTCCGCGTTCTCCGACTAGTGATTTGACCAGGGCTTGTCCGAATAGTTGATTGGTATCCGACATGCGGAATCATCCTCTCTTTGTTCATCTGATTGAGATAATGGATATGTATTTAATAGTATACAATTAAATTTTATAAAATCAAAAATCGTAACTATTTTAAGCCACAGGATTTCTAAAGGATTCTTCTTATGTTAGTATTTTTACTTAATCGGATGTATGGTGGGTGGATTATGATCATGCGCAATTGGGTTCGAAACGAAAATGTGCAAATGTTTGCTATTGCTCTGGCTACAGCTGTGGGAGCGCTTTTTAAAATAAATCCTTTTCGAGAAGATTACTTCCGGATTGGTCTGGGTGTAAGTATACTTTTATTTTTGCTGATGCTTATGCCGCATCTATCTTATGTGAAGACGGGGATTTTGGCGGGGATTGCGAACTTCATTTTTCAATCGGCTGATTTACTGAATCATGTCCATTCGCTCTCGATCATCGAAAGCATGCAGGATAATCTGGGCGCGGGAATGTATTATGTCGTGTTCACCTATGGCCTCAGCAAACTCAAGAACAGATTCCATGAGATACCGCCTCTTGTGCTGGGTGGATTGATTACGTGTATTGATTTTTCCTCGAATCTCGTGGAGCTATTCATTCGCGGTGTGTTGAGTGGGACCAATATCTTTTATATGAAAGAATGGCTTTATCTGCTGGTGCTCGGTGGTTTGCGAAGTTACTTTATCATCGGGCTTTATAACAGCTTTGCGGTGAGGCAGATGCGACTGCTGCATGCTGAGCAGGAGAAGCGGATGGAGCAGATGCTGAGCGTTAACTCAGGTCTGTACGGTGAAGTCTTTTATCTGAAAAAAGCCATGAATACGATTGAAGGCATTGCCGTGGACAGCTACGACTTATATCGGGATCTCAGAGAGAAGGACTTGAACCAATACAGCCAGCGGACGCTCGGCATTGCTCAACAGATTCATGAGGTCAAAAAAGACTCCCAACGTATCCTTGCAGGTCTGTTGAAATTGTACGATAGCGAAAAATCAGTCAATATGAGCCTTTCCGAGGTGCTGAACTTTGCGACCAAAGGAAATCGGAAATATAGTGAAATGCTGAACAAGAAGATTGAGATCCATATCGAGCAACAATATGATTGCGGCTCCCCTTACTATATTCCTCTCTTAACTGTAATGAATAATCTGATCGCCAATGCCGTGGAAGCCATTAAGAACGACGGAACGATTCGGATTCGAGTATTGGAAGAGGGAGCGGATGTGCAATTTGTGGTTATCGATTCTGGGAAAGGTGTACCCGAGGCAAAGCGAGACGTGATCTTCGAACCGGGTTATACAACCAAATTCAATGAAGTGGGCATTGCATCAACCGGAATTGGCCTGTCCCATGTACGTGATATCGTTCAGTCTCTGGAAGGCCGAATTAGCGTGAAATCAGCGCCGCAAGGCGATAGGGGCTCCGCGTTTGTTGTATCCATTCCTAAAGCGAATCTTATTAAGGAAGACGGTGCAGACGACGCTTTCTATCATGATCGTGGATAATCCAGCCAAATCCCCTTCCGCAGACGATGTACCGTGGACCAATGGTATGATGGGTTTATCCATCGTCGCTATAGGGAGATTTTTACGGATTTAATCCAGAATCACTCTTTTATCGGGCTGGTCAAGAAACTCAAACATGGTTTTAACTTGTTCAACCGTATTTCTTTCCGATGAAAGCTCAGGCAATTCGTCCAACGAGAAAAATTCAACCGCACTGGTCTCCACTCCTGTTTCAGCTTTTCCTCCTACAATTTCACATTGAATAAACATCTTATATACATGATAGGGTTCGGGTGGATGATCATGAAATTTCTTGTCCAATACGGCTAAAAGTCTTATCGGCAGGACATCGAACCCGGATTCTTCTTTCATTTCTTTCACGGCTACCTCCGATGGTGAGAGGCCGATGTCGCCCCATCCACCTGGTAAAGCCCACGCTCCATCTATTTTTTCCCGAACCAACAGTATCTTACTTTCCCTGAAAACAACACCTCGAATATCGACTTTAGGTGTTGCGTAACCGGAATCACTTGCAAATGTGAGTGCAATTTTTTCTTTGTTAACCGAAGTGTGGTTGGCTAGGATATCGATACTAATCCGTCTCAATTCTTCATAACGTTCAATATCGTAAATATCTTTGGCATAGGTTAATCCGGTTTGGGCGATAGCCTGTATTTGTTTTGCCCATTCTAACCACTTCATGTCCATAAATAACTCCCTCTTTCTGCGAGAAGTCCACAAGAAATTAAGCTTCATAGGAAACAATTCCATTATAGCAGAAGAAATGTTGTAAATAATTACAATCATAGGAATATCTATAGTAGCCGGAGGGATCAAATGAATATGTAAACACGCTCAAAAAGTCGTTGCTTTCACTATGGAACTGCGAGATAGTATAAAAGAAAAGCTGTGGGGAAGGAGAAATAAAATGAATATAACTATTGATCAACAGGGCAGCTCCAAGGTTGCCATCATTGAAAGCAATGACATCGTTATTAACAATACTCAAGACGCTCTGGATCTGATGGCCTCCGTGAAATACACGGATGACGCTCATAAAATCCTGATTGATAAATCCAATCTCACCGAAGATTTCTTCGAACTGAAGACCAAACTTGCAGGTGATATTTTGCAGAAATACGTGAACTATCAGGTGAAGCTGGCCATAGTCGGAGATTTTGCCGGATACAATAGCAAAAGCCTCAGAGACTTCATCTATGAGTGCAACCATGGCAAGCATGTTTTCTTTTTGAAAAACAAAGAGGAAGCCCTTCAGGCTTTGCATAATATCGATTAATCCTGTAGGAGGAATATATCGTGAAGGCTAATGAGAAACTGAAAACGTACGCGTTGTCTGATGTCAGCAATCTCAAAGTACATGGGAGAACGACAGGACAATGGTCGCCCTTAACCTTGTTTTGGACCGGAAGTGCGGTTGAATTTCATGTAAAAGGCTCTGAGTTGTGGGTGGAAATCGAGTCTGATTATGACCTGTATGAACCTTGGATCAGCATTCTGATTAATGGTGTCCCGGTGAGCAGACAGATGTTAACGGCGGGAAGGTATTGGATCTGCGTATTCCGAGGTATGAACGAGAATGTGGTGAAAAATGTACGCATCGTCAAAGATGTACAGGCCATGAATGGAGATCCGGGCTGTTCCTTGCAGATTCATGCGGTGAAATCAGATGGAGTCTTCGTGCCTGTAGAGGAAAAACCGTACAAGATTGAATTTATCGGCGACAGTATTACATCTGGAGAAGGTGCGATCGGGGCCAAAGCTGAAGAGGATTGGATTCCGATGTGGTTCAGTGCCATACATAATTATACAGCTATGACAGCAGAAGCGCTGAATGCAGAATACCGCGTCATCTCGCAGAGCGGCTGGGGTGTGCTGACGAGTTGGGATAACAATCCGAATGCCAACATCCCTGATTATTACGAGCAGGTCTGTGGATTGGTGACCGGAGATAAGAACGCAGCACTTGGCGCAGGGGACAAGTATGATTTTAACTCCTGGCAGCCGGATGTAGTGGTCGTTAATCTGGGAAGCAATGATGCAGGGGCATTTCAAACTCCGGCGTGGCAGGACCCCGTTACCGGAAAGGTATACAAGCAACGCCTGAACGAAGACGGGACTTATCATGAAGAGGATCTGGGTGCTTTTGAAAATGCCGTGACCCGATTCCTAGTTCAACTTCGAAAAAACAATCCAGAAGCGCATCTCGTATGGGCATACGGCATGCTTGGATTCCCGATGATGCCAGCGATCTATCGAGCTGTTGATGCTTATACGAAACAGACTGGGGATACGAAAGTCTCGGTGGTACAGCTTCCCAATACAACCGAGGAGACGGTAGGCGCCAGAAGTCATCCGGGCGAGTTATCTCATCGAAGGACTGCTGATGCGTTAGCGGAATATCTAAAGGAAATTTTAAAATAATTTTAATTTACATTTGTAATCGGAAGAGCCAGACCTCTCTTGAATTAGAGAAGCCTGGCTCTTCTTTTGGTACACCTTATACATCGGGTGGAGATGTTTATACTACGATTAATTCCCTTGTACCTGATAGCGGATCGAAATGATCTGTCCCAGCGTCTGTGTATGAATCATTTTGAAATGGGTTGGTACCGTCCCTGTTGGAAATAGGGGGATTCCTTGGCCAAGAACCTTAGGAATAATGGCAATCTCAACCTCATCGAGCAGTTGTTGTTCCAGAACGGATTGCACCAGCTGGCCTCCGCCAACAATCCAAATGTCACCGCTGGAGTCTTGCTTCAATCGGGTAATCAGGTTCTCCACAGCCTCGTCCGTAAATTGTACATGGGGTGCAGGGGCTTGTTTGGAACGGGAAAGTACATACGTCGGGCGATCCGCATAGGGGAAATCCTCGGACAGCTTGAGCACCTCTTCATACGTAAGACGTCCCATAACCACCGATCCAATCGTTGAATAGAACTCGCCATACCCGTTATCGGCGCCATCGCCTTCCACATCGAACAGCCAATCCACCGAACCATCCGGTCTTGCAATGTATCCATCCAGACTCATCGCAATATATAACACAACTTTATGGTTAGACATATCAATCGCTCCCTTCTAAAATGTATGATACACTCCAACTATGACAAAAGTTGACGTAGTTAGGTGGGGTGAACATGAATCATCGAAAACTCGCATTGATGCGACTCATGGATTCGAGAAAGAAATTTACGGCTCGTGAATTGGCGGAGCGTTTCCAGGTGTCGATCCGTACGATCCAGCGAGATCTGAATGATCTGCAGGAACTGGGCTTTCCTTTGTATACGGAGGTTGGAGTGAACGGGGGTTACCGAGTGCTTCCTAATCGCATTTTGCCACCTCTTCAACTCACACAGCATGAGGCTTTGGGGTTGTTTATGATGATTGAATATTTGGAGAACGTCCCGGATTTTCCGTATGGATCGATTCGTGAGCATCTGGCCGAGGAATATTATTCAACTTTACCTCAGGATGTACAGGATCTGATTACACGGATGAGGCAGCACATTACGTTCCTTCAACATCACGCTGTACAGGCCGAGGCATTAACAACAGAAATATTAGGCGCAGCAGTAGAGAAAAGAGAGATTGAATTTATATATTATTCCCGGCAGGGACATAAAAAAGTACAGGTCTTCCCCATCGGCATCTATTACGATCACGGATATTGGTATATGCCAGCCCGGAGGAAGGATCGGGTGCTGTTGTATCGGGTGGATCGCATGCAGGAGCTGGTTATGCTGGATTCCATCGACGAGTCGGTTCCTAGTTTGCAAGAGTGGCTGAATTTCAAGGAAGAGAGAGGAAGCGTAGAAGTCGTGCTGCAATTTACGGATTTTGGTACGAGACTGGCAGGATCCGATGTACTGTTCAAGTCGGTTGAAGGGAATGAATGGCGAGGACTGGTTCCGCCTGAGGAGTTTCCTTTTACAGCGCGGAAGCTGCTCTCCTATGGGCCTGAAGTGAAGGTGATTGAGCCGCTGGAGCTGCAACAACAAGTGAGAGAGATGCTGGAACGGAGTTTAAAGCAGTACAGTACGTTGTAAAAGGATATCGCGTTCTCATATGGAACATATAAGAGTACCATGAAAGTAACTTATATAGGATTCACCGAATGGGGGGCTACCATGATTCAATTCATAAGAAGTTTCACGATCCGCTCTATGCAGAGTCCATGCGATGAACAACGGCGGTTGTTTGTATAGAGCTTGAATTCCATTGCCGCCATACCCGCATAATGCGTATAACAAGTGTTCATCGGTTGACTCTGCTGCCTTAAAGATCTTACCTTTTAAGGAGCGGAGCAAATATGAAATATATTAACGCAGACACGATCTTTCCGGAAGAGTTGCTCAAAGAAATACAGCGCCACATCCCTGGTGGATTGGTGTATATCCCCAAACCCAAGGAAACCCATCAAAAGTGGGGCGAGAATTCGGGTGGCCGAAGGATTGTCCAAGAGCGAAACGATGAGATCCGCCAGCATTTTGATGTGGGATCAACCATCGATCAGCTCGCAGAGCAATACTGTTTATCCATCGATAGCATCAAGAAAATTGTATATTCCAAAAAGTGATTAAAGGCTTAGAGCTGCATTCGAGAAATCGAATGTGGCTTTTTGTGTTTTCTACGCATTTAACCGGCAGCATTCGCAAGGTTTGTCCTTCCGGAATATGATATAGCATGCCAAGGTCGCCAATCTTCATTATTCTTCATCGTTTCATCGACTGTTTCTTCAAATGTGGATTCTATACTGATCTCAGAAATCAAACTTAGGGGGGCGGACAGCATGGAGTGGTTATCTTTTTTGAAGCAATACATTCAGGGTCCCCGATGGATTGGGGCGATTGCCCCCAGCTCAAAATATCTAGCAGCTAAAATGGTGAATGACATCGCATTTGACCGTGCATCATGTATTGTGGAGTATGGGTCAGGCACGGGGGTGTTTACGGAAATGCTGCTTGCGAACATACAACCAGGGACGATCCTGATCCTGATAGAAAATAATGCTCGTTTCTGCCGTATGCTTCGCAAAAAGTACGGTCATCTTCCGAATGTACACATCATTCATGATTCTGCCGTGCATGTGGATCAGCACATACGACAATATGGACTGGATAAGGTTGACTACATTGTATCTGGACTGCCTTTTGCGAGTCTGCCTGCGGAGGTATCACTGGACATTTTAGCTAAATCAAGGCAATATTTGAAGAAAGATGGCAAATTCATTACTTTTCAGTACACGTTACTTAAACGGGGATTACTCAAGCAATTTTTCGAAAACGTAAGTATGACAAGGGTGTACCGTAACCTGCCGCCCGCTTATGTATTCAGCTGTAGTCGATAATAATGACGAATAGTAGACGAAAGAGGCCACGTCTTCAGTTATGAGTTCTGAAGAAGCGGCCTTTTTTCGAGATGTGGATGCTCATTCTCATCTCCGATCGCTAAACTAAAAATCGGTCCGCCCAAACGTGGCGTCACCCTTCACCGTTGTGCTGATGGAAGCATTGATGGCATCCAGCTGCAATAGGTAGTCGTAATGTCGGATGTAATATCCGGGCTGGCTGTACGACTGGAGGGATACTTTGGAGCTGTCAGCCCAGCCGGGGCTGCTCAGGAAAGTGGCATCTCCTTTGTAGGTGGCGGTATCTGTGTACGCTTCAAGTACGATTTTGTTGCTGGCGTTGCGCTTCAGGAAGTAGCCAGGAAAGTTGATAGACTCCAGTGAGATGCCTGTAGAGCTGGCCAAGCCGGGTACGACGCGGAACTGGGAATCCAGTACAGGTGAGACGTTGGTATCGATCCGTGCAGTGAAGTTGGAATGACGGATGTACCGATCCGGATAATTGAAGGAGCTGAAACGGCTGTAATTCGTCGCATCAGGTGTTGCTGGGCCTAACATTTTGACCTCATGCAGGGTTGGGGTGTACCAGTTACCCGGATTGTTCCATAGGACAGCGTTGACCATATTGATACGTACATACCGGGCGGTAAAATGAACAGAGTCGGTCGTAAAACCATAGGTGGTATTGCTGGTTCGATCCAGTGTGGAGTAGTTGACGCCATCGTTGCTGATCTCCATTTTGTATTTATAATAGCCTTCCGATCCTTTATACATAAACCAGGAGATATCGATCTCTGTGATGGTCTTCGGTGCGCCGAAATCGACCTGCCACCAGGCTGGCCAAGTATTGGACGATGCTGCCCAAGAAGTCTGATAGTTGCCGTCATTAACATTGGATGCAGATGAGCCGGAGGCTGTGGAAATGGCGGTAGCTGTTTTGCCTTGGGCGTGATTAACAAGAGAAGGTGGCGTTACCGTGCCTGTTACAGCATCGATATTCCACTCTTTGTACCATTCCAGTGAGGCGGTTCCATTTGAATCGTTCAAGGTTAAAGGAAGCCAAATATGTTTATGTTCACCGAGATTAAGTGGATTCCAGCGGTCGCCCATATAAATATAGGATTTGGTGCTGCTGCCTGTAATGGTGGCAATATCATGGATCTGGGAGCCGAAGGCCGATGGATTGCCATAAGGGGTAAGAGCGGACCACGTGCCTGTCATGGACGTTGCGGTTGCATACGCACCCTGATTTGGATACCAGCCAGCAGCCTGGGAGGTGAAGAGGTAGTATCGATTGCCCTTTTTCACAACGGCAGGAGCTTCACGATAGGCGTTCTCGAATTGCCAACCCACAAAGGAGTCCACACCGGTATAGCTGGCGTTCATTTTGAAAATAGCCATGGTATCATTGGCCCCGCCATTCTTACGGGATGCTGTGATCAGATAACCTGTACCGTCTGTATCAACAAAAACAGTCATGTCGCGTGACTCGTAATCCAAAGGCCGAAAACTTCCCTCATACGTGAATTTACCGTTTGGTGTACTGCTGGTTGCTACCGCAACCCGTCCCAGATTGTAATCTGTACCGTTCTCGTAATGTGCCCATAACACATACTGCTTCGTGGAGGCGTTGTAGATGACTTTAGGACGTTCGATTTTGCTGGAGGCCAGCTCGGTGGCCGAATCCTTGGTGAGGATGGCATTGCTGAACGTCCAGTTCTTCAGATCGGTTGAAGTATAGACATTAACGCTGTCAAACTTGCCGCCTACCGCATGTTCGCCGTACCAATAATACGTGCTGCCGACTTTCAGAATGTTTCCGCTATTGGCCTGAATGGGGTTGCCTGCGGTATCTAGCCAATCGGAACCGTCGGTGATCGTCACGCTTGCCGCGCTGGTCCGTTCGGGATGAAGGCCAAACATGGTTAGCGTGAGCGCGAAGACCAGAAACCAGACTGCTTTCCTGTTGCCCATTACACACACCTCCTAATATCGGTCCTTTGTGAAGCGTTTACATATTTAGTGTAATAAAAATGGAATCTTGTACAAGTGAACAATGTGTACCCTGATGAACAAATGGAACTTTATCCCGAATATAGCGGCGATAGCGAGTAATTTACCTCATTTCAATATATAAAAAAAGGATAGTAGACTTATAAATAAGCCACTATCCCTTATTGAATAATACTCTATTTAAACAGGTTCAAAATCTATTTATGACCTTTGCGAACCTTGAGCTGCATCTTCTTGATCGTTGTATTCTGCATAACCTCAAGCACGAGTGGACCTTTGCCGTTCAGAATTTCCACATCGGTTACATTATCCAGAATGGTAATAATTCCGATGTCGTCTGCAGTGACGCCTTCAATCTTGGCAATGGTGCCCACGAAGTCCACCGCACGGAGTTTTTTCTTCTTGCCTCCGTTGAAGTTCAGCTTCATGATCTGTTGGTTCAACTGTTCACGCTTGTCCTTTTTACGTTCAGGCACGATCTTCAAACGCTTCTCGAACTCTTCCCGACGACGGTCAACTGCTTCCTCGGAAGGAGCTTTAACGACAGGGATATCAAATCCGATATACGATTCGATCTCGGCCAGACGTCTGCCATCCTTCGGGGTAACCAAAGTAAAGGCTTTACCTGTTTTACCTGCGCGACCCGTACGGCCTGTACGGTGTACGTATCCTTCTTTTTCCAAAGGGATATCGTAGTTGATGACATGGGTAATATTCGTGATATCAATCCCGCGTGCGGCTACATCCGTTGCAATCAGATAACGGAATTGTCCTCTTCTGAATGCATTCATCACTTCGATGCGCTCATCTTGTTCCATGCCTCCATGGATGCGATCCGCTGGATAATCGAGATCAGCCATGACCCGGAACAGTTTATCCACGTTCTCCTGCGTACGACAGAACACGATACAGCTATCTGGATTTTCAACAATAAACAGGTCCTGAAGCAGCGCCGTTTTGTTCACCTCGGGTACGTGAATCACTGCATGTTCGATCGTGGCTGTGGTAAGACCACTTGCCTTGATCTCAATCTCCACCGGATTGTTCATGTATTTGCGTGACAGTTTGGCTACATCTTCAGGGAACGTCGCGGAAAATAACATCGTCACTCGCTCACTAGGCAGTGCTTGAATAATGGATTGTACCGTCTCGATGAAGCCCATGTTCAGCATTTCATCGGCCTCGTCAATGACAAGGTAGGAGATCCGATCCAGTGGCAGGGTGCCGCGTTCGATATGGTCCAATACCCGTCCAGGTGTGCCTACAGCGACATGCGTTCTTTGTTTTAGCTCGGCTTTTTGAACATGAAAAGGAGACTGCCCGTATAGTGCGGTTGCTTTAATACGCTTAAAGCGTCCGATATTGGTAATGTCTTCATTGACTTGCAAAGCCAGCTCGCGGGTTGGCGTGAGAATCAAAGCCTGCGGTTTATTTTCGTTCCAATCTACCAGTTCACAGACTGGAATGCCGTAGGCGGCTGTTTTCCCACTGCCTGTTTGGGATTTGACCACAAGATCTTTATTTTCAAGGGCTACTGGAATAACTTTAGTTTGAACCTCAGTTGGGGTTTCATAGCCCAGGCTATCCAGTGCTTTTACGATCTCTTCGCCAAGACCATAATCTTTAAATTGTTGCTTACTCATCGTTAACCTCTTTTACGTTAGTTTTGAATACAAGAGCATATTGCATAATTCCTTAAAGCGACTTGTACACGGGAGAGTTTAAAATCAAATTACGCAATAGTGCTTACATACAAGCATTGCACCGTACATTTATCGTATACCTCTTCATTATACTCTATATATAGGTGCGCTAACGGTGTAATTACTGTGAGTATTTACATTAATGATGCCAAATTTTATTTTCCGGGGCAAAGGTATGTGTCTGTTTGGACTTGATTGCCATAACTTTCAAAAGGTGAAGGTGTATCAAAGCGTTCCACGTGAAACGAAATGTATCGGTCGCAATACCTTTTTTAATGAATAACCATCTTCAAGGCTGTGGTCTGCGGGGGAGAAGATTTGGCGATAGACGGACCTGTCCACACTTCAGCCCTGCGTCCAACCAATGTTCCATCCAAAGGGACGGTGACAGTCTCACCATTGATGATAAGTGCGGCATTCGTATGAAGTGAAATCAAGATGGGTCCTGATTTATTACCGTTATCTTCTTCATTATCGATGAGGACCTGTCCCTTTTCTTCAACAAAATCCGTGATCATCCCGCTAACAGGAGCCTTGCCCTCCCCCTTTTCTGCTGATTCTGAAGCGCATCCTAGCGTTAACAGAAGTAAAATGAGTGGCATTAGGGAGAATTTTCGCATAATGGACATTCGTTGATCACCTCATTCTTTGTAATGTATCTATCACGTATGACGGTTTTGGAGCCACCAAGGTTCCTGCACATCGCTGAAAAAAGGACAAAAACTCCTCCATTTATGCTGGAACTGAAAAATGGAATATGTTAACATATGTTTAACTTACGGAACGGAGTATACGTGTGGCAAATTTTATCCGATGGAGATAGTATGGCGAAAGGTTTGTTTGCGCTTGCTGTGTTTCTGCCTGTGTGCAGCTCATCGGGATCGGTTTGCCTATTTACACGTATGCCGCTAGTCATTAAAGAAACGCTCGTTTAGAGTGGTTCTTTAGTGTACTACTATTTTTTGGCGTGCATTCAGGTACACCCCATATCCGAAATGAACTGCACAGGCACGGATGTCTGTGTTTTTTATTTTATTGAGGAAAAGGGGAGATCCTGAAATGACAAAATCGAATGTGAATGAGCAGAGGAGAAGGGTGCATGACACAATTTCGTGTAGTGTGTTGGTTGCAATCACGTTTACAGTAGGTCTATTGGGTTGCTCAACCCCTTTTTCTAACTCAGATGATGATCAATCAGATGTTTTAGATGTTTCCCAAGATCGGTTACAGGAACTGAGGGAGGAGTACCCACTATCGTCACAGTCGCTCGTGACTCCATGGATGAAAAAAGTGACCTATAGAGAGATCATGGACTTCGCAGATGCAGTTGTTGTGGCAGAGGTTGTGAGCGTTTTGCCGAATTTCAGCATGGTGGTAACCACTGAACCAGATACACCCGTAGGCGAAATGCCAGAAAAGCAGGAGACAACGGGAATGACTCCCTACGAAGCTGAGTTCATCTCTTATAAAGTAAAGGTGCAGAAAGTGATTGCAGGAGGAGCCGTAGCCAAGGAGACGTTTCTGTTCTATAACGCAGCGTTTGTAGGGATCGAGCCTGAACTTAAACCTGGCCAGAGAATAGTTACAGCGATCAAAAAGGGGGTAGAGTCCGAGCAACGTGGAGGTTATTCCTTCTCTCGTTATGGCACGTACTATATCGTCGATGGGGATTATGTTCTTTCTGCCTATGAGGGGTTCTCCAACGAGGCGCTTGAATTCACCAAACAAACGAATGGAATCAGACTGGATCAGTTTGTGAAAAAGGTTCGAAGCTTGGCGCAGGAGTAGGTGAACACGTAACGTATGGTTCTAAAATCCATCCAAAAAGGAAAAGACCTCTTCCACATGCATTGTGGAAGAGGTCTTTCTTATGAATAGATTAATTACTTAGAGTCGTCAACTAGCAATCTATTTCAGCATACTTACATATTTTCCGTAGACATAAGCTACGCGTCCGTCCAGTTTCACTTTGACCCAACCATACTTATCTGTACTGAGTACCTCAAGGACGGTGCCTTTCGGTACGGCAGTAACCACTTTGGCTTTGGATGAAGCGCTGGAGCGAACATTCAGGTAGGCCGCAGTAACCTTGGCTTGTTTACCTTTAACGACTGTACCCGGTTTACTTGTATTTGGTGATGTCGATGGTTTTCCAGGTTTCGATGTGTCTGGTTTCGGTACTGTTGGTGCCGTCGGCTTCTCAGGTGTAGTAGTCTCTTCCTCACCACTGCCAGTGGACGCCTTACGAGCTTTATTCAGCTCTTGATAGAACTCACCTTTGGTTTTCACGTCAGAGAATTTCGCCATACTTACGTTCGCTTTGGTGGCAAGTGCAGTCATTTCTTCTTCAGTCACCGTATCCAAAATGTTAATGGACGCAATATTGGTATACTTGCCATCTTCCGTTGTCGGAACAGACAGGATGCCATCATTAATTAGCTCTACGATATCTGCACGTGCAGGTGCTGTCAGATCAACACCGGTGATTTTCCAGTTGTGCTGGATTTTCGGTTCGTAAACGCCCTTCATCACGTCTTTGAGATAAGCAATGGACAGGTTACGGATCGTACCTTGAATCTCGCCAAATGCTGAAGCATCCTTGGAGGACCACAATTGCTTGAACTTACGTCCTTCCAGTGCCCCACCTTTGGCCATCAGGGCTTCCATCCGGTAGGCATTCATGCCGAGCTTGAGTGTATCGTCATCTTTAACCACTGTGCCATTGCTGTATTTGAGGTTCGTAATCCGACTGCCGTAGGGCTTGGTCAGGTCAATCTCATACGTCACTCCACCGAAGAAATCGTCGGTGCTGTATTTGGAAGAACGTCGTTTCGGATCAAAACTGATCGTCACATCACCAGGACGTGTGGAGTTAAAATAACCCGCAGACCATTCCATGTAATCCTTCAGATCACGTCCGGTCACTTCATATACTGTGACTTCTCCAAAGGTGTATTGGTAGTTGAACGCAATATCCTTTTTCTTGATCGGTCCGACATCCAGCTTCGCTTTATCGTTATCGATCTGGTGCGCGACTACGTCGGCATCGCTATAATGCAGCATGACTTCAGTGAAGAAGTCTGAGAGTGGTGTCTCCTGAATCTGCACAGCAGGAATGCCTTTGATCTCATCTGCTGGCACCAGGTTGCTTCCTTTTAGTTCAGCTACTTCAATGTTGGCATCGGCACGAGCGAACTCATGGAACGGATGCAGTGTATCTTCCAGTCCGGGATCGGACACTTCATAAGAGCCATCAGCTGCTTTTACAGCGAGTGCTTGCGCTTCCTTGCTTTTCAGTACAACCTTGTCGCCTTCTTTTGCAAACGTGAGGTCAATCCGTGAAATGTGTGAACCATATTTGTTCGGCTCGGAGATCAATACACCGTTAACCGTTTGGGATTCAATCAGGGTATGCATGTGTCCGGCAAAAATGGCAGCCAGCTCCGGGTTGGCATTGGCGATATCCGTGACCCCGGTGCCCGGGTTCCCGTTCTCGTTATCCAGTCCCATATGCATGAGTCCAACCATGACATCCACTTTGCCTTTCAGCTCAGCGATGGCCTTCTTGGTCTCTTCTACAGGATCTTTGACAATGATGCCATTCAGGTGATCCGTACCTTTCTCGAACTCCGTAATCATAGGCGTGTTCATTCCGATGACACCAACCTTGATACCATCTTTCTCAATAATCGTATAAGCAGGCATGTAGCGGTCGCCGTTTTCTTTGAAAATGTTACCTACCAAGGGTTGTCCCTTGAACTGTGAGGAAATTTTCTCTAATACGTCCAAACCAAAGTTAAATTCATGATTCCCCATGACCCATGCGTCATATTTCATTTCGTTCATTGCGACCATCATGGGAGATTGAGGTTGATCGTTGAACAGTTCAGCCGAGTTGTCCTGAATCATGTCGCCTGCATCCAGCAGAATCGTATTCGGATTATCAGCACGTACTTTTTTTACAATCGTGTACAACTGCGTCATGCTGCCTGTCGGATTCGGACCATCCAGGGCATAGTCCCACGGCATAAATCGGCCATGAATATCCGATGTTCCCAGCAACGTAATCTTGGTTTCCTTGTCTGCTTCAGCAGCCTGAGCCGGAGTGGAGGCAAAAGGTGCGAAGAGGATGGAGGCACATAAGAGGAAGGATAAGGGCCATCCGGCGTAACGTTTTGGCGAAAATTTGCGCATGTTGTAATCTCCCTTGTGATCTAGTGTTATGTAAAGATATGTGTCATTGGAGTTAATACTAGATAAACATTTGGTAAATGTAAACCACAAAATGACAAATAAAAGAGACCACTCTGAATCATTCCTTGGAAATTCCATAGGGAGTGATGAGAGTAGTCTCTACGCGTGTCTCTATATGTTTAAACTTCTTCCTCAACAACACCCAAAGCCCGGTTTTTCTCTTTGAACAGCTCATTGTGTGAAGATACATAGGCCATTAGTGAAGCATCTGGTTGTATATATCGCTTGGCACTGTTTAGTGCAAGAATACCACTGGTAAAAGTGCCTGCCAGTAATTCAACTTTACTATCATAGGCTACAAAATCGCCTGCAGCGAACACACCGGGAATGTTGGTGGTCATCTCGGCTCCCACCTCCAGGTTCCATTCACCTAGATCCAGACCCCAATTCCGGATGGAACCATAGTTACACTTCATGCCGTGATTGACGATGACCGCATCAACCTCCAACTGCTCTCGCTCTGACGTCTCCGTATGGAGGAGGGATACACGATCAATTTGTGTCCCGTCGCTGCTGTGGAGCGCTTCAATAGTATAGGGTGTCCGAATCTGGACGGAGGAGTTCTTCATCATCGTAACACTTCGCTCCAGACCGCCAAAATGATCCCGGCGATGAACGATCGTTACGCTGCTGGCAATGGACTGCAACTCATTGGCCCAGTCGACAGCGGAATCGCCTCCACCCGAAATTAATACCCGCTGATCCCGGAATCGTTCCAACTCCTGAACCGTGTAGTGCAGGTTGGTCACCTCGAAGCGATCGGCTCCTTCAATCTCAAGCTTGACGTTCTGGCGCTCGCCATAGCCAATGGCCAGAATAACGGTCCTGGTCAGATGTTGCTGGCCATGATCAGCGGTGAGCAGGATGGTTCCATCTTCCTGGCGCTCCATGCCGACAATCCGCTGGCCGAGCACAATCGTTGGATCAAATGTGCGGGCTTGTCCAATCAACTGGGCAATGAGTTGTTCCCCACGAATTGGGGGCATGGCCCCGACATCCCATATCATTTTCTCAGGATAGGTCAGGACTCTTCCGCCCAGTTCATCCTGTGCTTCTATGACCTTGGTCTTCAGTTCTCTCATTCCGCTATAAAAAGCCGTGTATAACCCGGCGGGTCCTCCGCCGATGATGGTCACATCATATCGTTCAAGTGAATCTTTCATCGCTAACCTCCATGATTCGTTGGGCAGAAACCCTTTATTTTTTGAGCATCACAGGAAGTTGTTTGATCAGTTCTTCCCTCGCCAGCGGATCTGTTGATATACCTAGCCCACCATTCACGAAATATACTTTACCGGCTTTGATAGCGGGCAGTTGGCTCCATACGGGACCCTTGGTCATGTTCTCAACTTCTTTCAATTCTTCGTCACTGTAATACACAATGAAAATGCGGTCTCCGGCAATTTCGGGCAGCTGTTCGGTGGAAATATCGGCATAGCCATAGTCATCCGGGTTATCAATCATTTTCTGAATCGCTGTGGTTGGCTTGAATCCATCCTTGTTATAGACAAAACCGGTCAGGTAACTGGTCGTGTACACACTCAATCTTTTCTGGCCAATCATGTATTGAAATACGGATGCCGTCTCGTCCTTCTGAATGGTGCCATCCTGCTGCAATGCGGTCCACATCTTCACAATCTCAGCTTCATGACGTGCAAGGAATTCTTCAGGTAGTTGCTTGTTGCCGAGCCATTCGCCCAGCCGCTTGATCCGATCAGGCATAGGGTCCCATTCATTGGTCAGGATAACCGGAGCGATCTTGGAGAGCGTCTCATTCTGCTTTTGGTCGGGAGTTGATGTAATAATCAGATCGGGCTGAAGTTCCACAATCTTCTCCGGACTTGGCGGCCAGCCGATATCTGCAACATCTTTCAGTTCGTCTTTATACGTCGCGTATTGCAGACCTTGCTGTACCACACCTACAGGCTTGATACCAAAAATCAACAGATCCCCAACGGTGTTGTCCGTGTATACGATACGTTTGGGCGCTATGGGAATCTCCACCTGGTTACCATAGGCATCGGTCGCCATTTGGGTTCCTTTTTCCTCAGTTTGGCTGGTGGTCTGTTCTGTATTGCTTGTTGTATCGGCTGTTTTACCGCAAGCTGTTGCAACCAATACAATCAAACATAAGGTGAGCAACGTGATGAATCTCGACATTTTGTGTATCATGAATATCCCCCTGTATGGTTAAACATTTACTGATAATCATTATCAATAAACCAAGTGTAAAGCCGTTCAAGGATGCATTCAATGGAATATTAGGACGTTTTTTTTGCATTAATAGGCTGGTTGTGGGCAAGTTTCGGCCATTGATAACCAAGGAAGAGTTGGGTTATGATGACTCTAATTGATAATGGTTATCAGAAAAAAGGAGAGCTAGCTGTGGATCTGACTCATCTCAAAACCCGGTACGTTGTTCCCCACATTTATTACGAACTTCACGGGTTGGCTCTACAACATCTATCGCTTAATGATGGTATTCCACGACAAACGCTAACCACCGACCTCATGATTGTGGTCGAGGAGGGGGAAGGTCTGCTCATTTGCGATGGTAAGATAAATGAACTGCAATATGGGGTGCCCCTGGTCATCAATGCGGGACACACTGTAGAGATTCGGATGAATGAAGAGGCGTTGTTATCCGTTTGGTTAATCGCATTTACATTGCATGATCCTGAGCGCCAAATGTCCCCTTCCCTTATAGAGACCCGCGAAACGGATACGGCCGGATTTCGATCTATAGTGAAGCGAATCCGGGCCATTGAAAACCATCGTATGGCGCAGGATCGCAAACAACGAGCCGGCATTCACACCCAGTTTCAGAGATTGATGAGCATGGTACTGAAAGATACCCATGAGCACGAAGGAGAAGTCTCCAGTGAGCATACGAGAGCGAACATATCGGAGATCATTACGCAGTTAAAAGGCCGCTATAACGAGGAAATTACCGTGGATGAGCTGGCAGATCAGGCCAGGATTAGCAAGCGAAGGTTTACCCATTGGTTCAGGCAGCTGACAGGAACGAATCTGTCGGATTATATGACAACTCTGCGGATGGAACATGCCAAACAACTGTTATTACGCGGGGAGCGTATGAAGGATGTGGCCGCTCTGGTAGGATATCGGGATGAATACTATTTCAATCGGCGATTTAAACAGGTGGAAGGAATCTCCCCGGGCCAGTTCATTCTTAACCATCGGCAAAGTTCGTCTAACATCTGTGTGATGAGTTGCCTCGGTCATCTTCTTGCCCTTGGGATCCGCCCAGCAGCGGTAGCCAAAAACCTTGCTAATGAGCATTACCTAAGCAAGTTGAGTGCGAGTTTCCATAAGGTCAACAGCGTACCGCTGGACCCGCAGGAAATTTCCTATTTGCAGCCAGAGATGATTCTGGTTGGAAATCAGGAGGAGTACGATACGTTGTCTCCAATAGCGCCGACATATATTTTTTCACAGAACGACCACAAGCCATTCGTATTGTTACAGAAACTTGGTGAGGTCTTTGGTAAGGGGCCTGAAGCGGAGAAGGTAATGAAGCAATATGAGCGCAAGGCACAGCGCCTGAGATCGCGGTTGAAAGGTATGATTCAGAGTACGGATACGTTCTCTGTGATGGAAATACGCGACGACTCAATCTATGTGTTCGGGAATTACTGGTGCAGGGGAGCCTACAATCTGTATGATGGCCTTGGACTCCAGGCACCTGAACGCATACAGAAGGAATTAATTGACCGTCAGGCTTATCTCATGATCTCAGAGGAGCAAGTTGCATCCTATGTAGGAGACCACTTGTTCCTGACGGTACTGGATTCGGAGCGGTATCAACATATGTCCAGCAGCATCTGGTGGCAGGAAATGCCTGCAGTGAGGCAAAACCAGGTGTATATGACGGAGTATACGGAATTCGCAGTTACCGATCCCATATCTATGCCTTACCAACTGGATGCCCAGATGAAGTTAATACTTGAACGTAAAATGCTCCATTCCTGATCAGATCACTTAACTCTTATACCGTCTCAATTGAATTACCGCTACGAGAGGTGAAAAATTTTATTTTGACAACGATGGATACCAAAGCAAGCAAACCAAAGATGATTCCGCTCCAGATGACCTGATGGATGCCGAGTTGGGCAATGAACCAGCCGCCAATGGAGGTACCGAGGGTAATCCCCAGATTAGAGAAAGAGACAAAGAGGCTGTTTCCGAATTCCGGCGCTTCCTGAGACTCCGTCGTAAGCTAAGTTTGGCTGATAATCAGACCGCCAGAGTGAATCGCACCCCAGACGAAAACCATGATAATCATTGGAATGAAATAGGAGCCTGCATAGAAAACGAGTAAATAAGCCGCCAGGTATAGCACCGGGAAGAGGAGAACGGTTCTAAGCGCAGGTTTACGCAATATGCAGATCTGTTTGCCATAAGACATCTTCTCTTGCACAGGCATCGAGGGCAGCCGAATCCATATACCGTAGATAAAATGCTTTGAAAATGAACATCGTTGAACCCTTCCTTTGGATTTGTCTGTAAGGCTTGGTGCATTGGATTGCAGTGCATCTATATTTATAGATTTGTAAATATAAAAGGTGAAAGATACTCTTGGTTAAGTCAAATAGGTTAAAGCTCGAAATCTATACTTTTCAAAGAAGGTACTATACTTTTTACATGGTTAAAACCATATTTATCCAGTAAAATGATTTGTGTAATCGCTTACAATTCTAGCGTATTTTAACTTTAAAGGAGGAAGATCATGTTCAAGTCCAAATGGTTTAAGACTGTCGGTTCTCTGGCGTTGGTAGGTGTACTCGCCGCCTCGGTCGCAGTCGGCAGTGTGAGTGCAGGTTTGGCGAAAGGCAGTAAATTTTTGGGTAATATTATAGCAAGCAGTGTTCCCTCGAATTTTAGTCCATATTGGAATCAGGTGACCCCGGAGAACTCAACCAAGTGGGATGCCGTTGAAGGCACGCGTAACGTAATGAACTGGTCTCAGGCAGACATGGCGTACAACTATGCAGTTAACAATAGTTTTCCATTTAAATTTCATACCCTTGTGTGGGGAAATCAGCAGCCTGGATGGATTAACAGTCTATCCGCTGCAGATCAGAAAGCTGAAGTGACACAGTGGATCCAGGCGGCAGGCCAGCGTTATCCAAAAGCAGCTTTTGTCGATGTGGTCAATGAACCGCTGCATGCCAAGCCTTCCTATCGCAACGCCATTGGTGGGGATGGAGCGACAGGATGGGATTGGGTAATCTGGTCTTTCCAACAGGCTAGACAAGCCTTTCCAAACGCCAAATTGTTAATCAATGAATACGGCATTATCGGTGATCCCAATGCAGCGGATCAATATATACAGATCATTAATATCCTGAAGAGCAGAGGTCTGGTCGACGGTATTGGTATTCAGGCCCATTACTTTAATATGGATACGGTTTCGGTGAGCACCATGAACACCGTCCTGAACAAGCTGGCAGCAACGGGCCTGCCTATCTATGTGTCCGAGCTGGACATGACAGGCGATGACAATACCCAATTACAACGTTATCAACAGAAATTCCCTGTACTATGGCAGCATTCCGCTGTTAAAGGTGTAACCCTGTGGGGCTACAACCAGAATCAAACCTGGGTATCTGGTTCTCACTTGGTGAACAGCAACGGTACAGAGCGTCCAGCGCTCCAATGGTTGAGAAATTATCTCGCCAATAATCCTTAAGCGAGGCTAGCGTATTCATGCTTTTAACGTAGTTTTGCATAAGAAAATAGCGCCTGTCCCCCACATCAAGTAGGGAACATGGCGCTATTTTTTTGGTTTGAATCGAATTCGGAATGGAGATAAGTGCCTGATGCTTGATTATGCTTTGCTTAATTAAGGTTGTACACTCTCAGCCTGTGCTTTGTTTTCGAAGATCAGAATCGTTTTGCTGCTTCCGATATACGCGACCGTCGTATTGAATTGCTCCGAAATAAAACGTACCGGTACAAACGCCTTTCCATTCTTCATCAAGAGGGGTGCATCGTTTATCGCAAGTGTATCGTCTACGATTACCTGTTTGTTGCCCACCGTCCACCGAACCACTGTACCATTCTGTGCAATCTGCACCTCCTGTGTATCCGGATTCCAGTTCACGCTGGCATTCAATTGCTCGGAGACAAAACGGAGCGGTACATAGGTCCGTCCTTCATCGATAAAAGGTGCAGCCTCCAGTGCGTAAGCACGATCCCCGACATAGGCTGTGGTAGAGCCTTCAACCAGCCGCTGGAAGTAGCCCTGTGGAGTACGTTTCTGCTCCCGCACATTCATCTGGTTTAGCAGGCGCATCGTATCACTGCCGCTCGCAACATCCAGATAATTATTTTGCACCGTAAGTCCGGCAGGTTCCGGTTCGGAGACCGAGGTTTGCGTACCGGAGGATAAGGAAGTGGAAGCTGAGATATCCGTTATCGTATTCGTATTTGCAGAGCTGTTTCTTGTAAAAGTAAAACCGGCAATCGGTGTCAGATCCCACACCCGGTTATTGGACAGTTTCAGTACTTCCAGCTTGGACAGCTGGCGTAATGGCTCCAGATCATAGATCTGATTGGACTCCGCATTCAGTTCTTTCAACCCTACCAGGTCTTCCAAGGGTGCCAGATGCTGAACCTGATTCCCGGAGAAGTCTAGCGCCTGCAGACGTGTCATATGCTTCAAGGGCATCAGATCGGAGATCTCGTTGCCTGCCACATTCAGCTTCTGAAGTGTATTCGGCAGATCAGCCAGTACATCCAGTGTGTGAACGTGGTTGTTGGCCACATTGAGCTGTTTCAGTTTTCTTTTATCCGCCAGTGGTGTCAGGTCCGTTATCGCATTGTTCGAGATTTCGAGCCATTGAAGATCATCTGCATCAGCAAGTGCGGAGAGACTAGTAATCTGGTTACCGCTGGCGTGAAACGTATGTAATCGGGTGAAGCCACGTACAACTTCTATGGAAGAAATGGAATTGTTGCTGATATACAGCCGTCCCAGGTCTTTCAAATCAGCCAGTGCATCAATCGATGTAATGTAATTATTGCGAACGTCAACCTCGCGAAGCTGAGTCAGATGCGCCAGCGGTGTTAGGTCTTCAATCTCATTGCCATATAACCGGAGGTGAGTCAGATTCGTGGCGTATTCCAGACCGGACAGGCTTTGAATGCCTGCATTGCTTAAATCCACCACGTGCAACTGCTCCAGATCGGAGGAGGTTAGAGGGGAATCTACCGGTTTGTTCAGGATCAGCTTCAGTCCGTTCTCCAGTGCAGGATCTTTGATAATTCCTTCGCCCAAGTCTGCCGTAGTATAGGCCATCGCTTGCCCAGCCGCCCCAAGACTCAGGATGAAGACTAGAAATAGTAGAATCATTCTTCTCATTGCATGAATTCCCTCCGATTCCGATTTTAAAATACTCCGAACAGATTGATTTTTTTCGATGATATATAAGGTAAGTACAATATTTACACGATAACGGAGAGGTAAGTGTAAATGGACCAGTTTAACTTATGCAGGCACGAATAAAAACACATCTATAGTTATTAACCCATCATCAGGCAAAAGGAACAAGAAATTCATGACAGGTAGAACATCTACTTCTATTCTATATGATACAAACCCCATACTGCACTCTTCCAGCCATCTTTTTCAAAAAAAATTGTACAACTCCCCCAGATGCTATTCAACTCCATGGCAGAAAGGGTATAGATGAAGTAAGAATGCCATTTGGAGGAGAAGATGCAGGTATGCGCCAAGCCATGATCATTAGTAATCCATCGTCGGGTAAAGAAGAGGCTCAGCAATATGTGTCCCAGGTACAAGAAATTCTTGAATCACAGCAGTATGAAGTGGTGGTCAATGAGACGGCTGGTGAGGGCGATGCGACCAACTACTGTCTGAGTGCCTGCAAAGATGGCTGTGATCTCGTCATTTCTATTGGAGGGGATGGGACGCTGCATGAGACGATTAATGGCATGATGGATCAGGAGCATCGTCCCAGATTGGGCGTGGTGCCGCTGGGTACAGTGAATGATTTTGCGCGTGCGCTGAATATCTCGCTTGATCCGGAGGAAGCCATTCGGCAGTTGCATTCGGAGCAGATCCATAGGGTGGATCTCGGTAAAATCAACGATCGTCTGTTTGCCAATGTGGTGGCAGCCGGTTCATTGGCAGAGGCGTTGTTCTCGGTATCCTCGGAAGAGAAGTCGAGGCTGGGTTCATTTGCTTATTTGAAAGAAGGATTGAAAGACCTGATGAACACACCAGCCAAGCCACTAACTATTGAGTATGACGGGCAGTTCTGGGAAGGGGAGTCTCCACTTTTTCTCGCGGCACTGACCAATTCGGTTGGAGGTTTTGAGAAATTATCCCCGGAAGCAGCGGTGGATGATGGGTTAATTCATTGTTTTGTGATCCGTAGCATGAATGTCTTTAATACGGTAACACTCGGAACGTCCCTGTTGTTTGGCAATCTGAAGAACCATAAGGATGTTGATTATTTTACGGCAAAAGAAGTTCATGTCCGTTCTACAGAAGCCATTCGCACAAATGTGGATGGGGAGGAAGGGCCTTCTCTGCCCATTCAAATCAGTGTATTGTCCCGGCATATTGAAGTGATAGTCCCGGAAGAAGTATGAGCTAGGGAGTGTCGGAGGGAAAAAACCTCCATTATTCCATATAAGAGTTCTAATATTCCATTGAAACCGATTGCAGTTCTGTGTCACAATCATAGACGGAAGACAAGTATATACTAGTAGGCAGTGATCATGAAAATGAATGTACGATACTATTCGAATATGGAGGGAAATCATCTTGAGAACAATTAAACTTGGCAGCAGCGCACTCGAAATACCGGTTGTAGCCGTTGGCTGCATGCGAATTAATTCATTAAGCAGCAAAGAAGCTGAACATTTTGTTCATTCCGCCATGGAAGCAGGCGCGAACTTCTTCGATCATGCTGATATTTATGGAAACGGGGCTTGTGAGGAGATCTTTGCAGAGGCTGTGCAGATGAATCCCCAGGTTCGTGAAAATATGATTCTTCAGTCCAAATGCGGTATCCGCAAAGGCATGTTTGATTTCTCGAAAGAGCACATCTTGAATTCGGTGGATGGCATTCTGCAACGCCTGAAAACCGATTACCTGGATGTTTTGTTGCTGCATCGCCCGGACACCTTGGTTGAACCGGAAGAAGTGGCTGAAGCCTTTGACCAGTTGGAACGCGAAGGCAAAGTGCGTCACTTTGGGGTATCCAACCAGAATCCGAACCAGATCGAACTGTTGAAAAAATACGTGAAACAGCCACTGGTAGCTAACCAGTTGCAGTTGAGCATTACCAATACCACGATGATTGACAGTGGAATCAACGTAAATATGGAGAACGATGCCGCGGTTAACCGTGATGGCAGTATTCTTGATTATTGCCGCCTGCACGATATCACGATTCAACCATGGTCCCCGTTCCAATACGGATTCTTCGAAGGCGTATTCCTGGGTAGCGATAAGTTTCCAGAACTGAATGCGAAGATCGACGAGATTGCGGCAAAATATGAAGTGAGCAACACGACCATCGCAATTGCTTGGTTGTTGCGTCACCCGGCGCAAATGCAGCCCGTGACAGGGACGATGAACATCCAGCGTTTGCAGGATTGCATCAAAGCTGGCGATGTTCACCTTACACGCCAAGAGTGGTACGAAATTTATCGTGCTGCTGGCAATGTGCTGCCTTAAACCCAAATCAATACATAGCAGAATGATCTGCTGTATTGCATGTAAAACACGAGCGTATATAGCGCTCGTGTTTTTATTTTATCCTTTATTTGATGCTTATTCGTTCCGGGTATAAAATAAGGGTAGGGCCTTTATTTTAACAAAAGGATTTTTTTGTAATTAATACAAATTAGTTGAATTTATCTTATTGACCCTTGCTTAATTATTACATATAATTACTTTTGCATACCGTTAATCCTGTTTATGGTTTTTTATTTTGGAGGGTGGTGTTAGTTTGGAGCCGACAACCACGATACGCGATCATTTAGAGAGTTATCTGAAGCGTGAGCAGATGTCCATTAGTCTTTTTTCGGAAACGTCAGGAATTAACTCGGGTACGCTGAGCAATATTTTGAATAAGAATCGTCCGATTGCGATGCAGCAGCTGGATCGAATCACTGCAGCTATGAAACTTGAAGAAGGTTATTTCTATGAATTGTATATAGATGAGTGTTTCGTCCATGCTGCCCCTGACTGGCGAAGACTGGGACCATTCCTTCATCGATGTGCAGAATTGAATAAATTGAATTGTATTGAAGAGGTTATCCGGTTGATGATGGATAACCTATCTTATATTCCTCTGTTATTTGATCTGGCTGAGGAATTCTACCATGCTGGTAAATTCAAACCGGCCGTTCTACTATATGAAACGATAGCCGAAAGTGAGAAAATGCAACACTCCGAACGGCTTGCACTATGTCAGTATCGACTATTCAGATTGGGACTGACTAATGATCAGCAACGAAATCTGATCATCGCGGCTCAATTCGAATACTATGTGGATCGGCTGGATGAACGCTATCAGCTGGATGCGCTTAACGAACTGATTAATGCCTTTGGTGCCTTACACAGGTGGAATAAAGTACAGGAATTGTCCGAGAAGCTAAGGGTGAAAGCAACCATCCATTATGAGATGAATGGGAGAAGGAAACAGGAAGAAACCAAAAGGCCGATTGTGTTCTACATTCTGTATTCCTATTTGGCTTCAGGGAGTGCGTGTTATCAACTTAAAGACTATCAAGGCGCGCTTAAATATGTTTCTTTATATACCGATAACAGTTGGGTGAAGAACCCTGATCATGACGAAATGGTAGTTATGAATCAGTTTCAGGAATGGGCTGAGGGCAACCGTTATATATATCAATTAATGAGCGGACAATTTGATGTTTTGCCTGAATATTTGAATTACATCTCAACAAAAGAAAATGAAATTTTCCCGGCGCTTTGTGATATTGTGACTGCTGCGAATCGCTATGATAAAAATATTGATGATGTGCTCGAACAGTATGAATCATACTTTACGTATCAGGAACAAAGTAACCGAATTGGAAAGGTCAGCAGACAGGTTACAGATGATCGATATTTACGTCTTTTAGCAGATCTGGGTGCGTATTATCTAAAGAAAGACGAGTATTTCACAGGAATACAATTTGTTCTGGATAGTTTGCGATTCTCTATTGAAATTAGCAGTGGACGAGGTATGCTTAGAGGTGTCGGACTGTTTGAGCAATATAGGGAGTTTGCAACTGAGACGGCGAAACAGCAATACAAATTGATCATTAGTGAGGTGCAGAAACTCAATGAGGAGAAAGTTGGCTTTGCTGATAGCTACATGTAGTATTATTATTTACATTGTAGCTCCTGCTACGGAACCTGTCTCAGGCAAGGAAGTTCCAGACCCCGCAATTATGAGAACTGCTGACCACGGATTCGGAACTTAAAAAATTGGTAAGGGACGCTTCTGAATATTCATTCAGAGGCGTCTTTTTTTGCGTGTGGTGGAAGAATAAGTATGTCGTACCCCTTGTGGCCTATCGATTGGCATAATAAACTAAAATATGACAAAAAGGAGGGATACTATGGATTGCCTGGAGTTAATGTCACAGATCGAAGAAGCCAGACAACAGCTTCACCGCTTGCAGTCGGAATACGGCAGTCTGCTTCATCCTGAAGTTATCCAGCAATCTGTAGTTCTGGACGGTCTTATTAATCAATACAATCGAGCCAAAATAAAAAAGTTGATTAATTAGTAGTTCGCCTATTTACATAATGGTTTCTGTGTACTATAGTTAGTTACATGAGTAACTAACCGACTAACTAATTAACGATGGATGAAAGTTGGAATCGCATGAAATCGAATTTGGATGAATCTCAGCCCATTTTTCATCAGATATCCATGATGATTATGGATGACATTGTAGACGGCAGATTGAAGGTGGAAGAACAGGTTCCTTCTACCAATGAGCTCTCTCGCTTTTACAATATTAATCCAGCCACGGCACGCAAAGGGCTTCAAACGCTCGTGGACAAAGGCATTATTTACAAACAGCGAGGTGTAGGAATGTTTGTTGCGAAGGGAGCCAGGGAAGCGTTGCTTGTTGAGCGAAAACAGCATTTCTACGAGGAATATATTAAGCCTTTACTTGAAGAGGCTAGACGGATTCACATGAATGAGGACATGATTATTGATTTGATCCGAGGCAAGAAGGATAAGGAGAGTGAGTTATGATTCAGATCGAGCAGATGAATTACAGCTATCAGAAGACAAAAACGCCAGTGCTGAACAATGTGACTTTGCATGAGAGTGAGCCGATCATCAGTGCATTGTGGGGCAGGAATGGTGCTGGCAAAACAACCCTTATGAGTCTGATCGCAGGGCATAATTGCCCTGATGCTGGGACCATCCAAGTGATGGGCCAGGACCCTTACAATAATTTGGCTGCACAGGAGAATCTGTGTTACATCCAGGAGAACCATCCCCTGGGCAGAAGTTGGACGATCAATGACATGGTTCGATTCGGTCAATACTTCCATCCTCAGTGGAATCAGGATCTTGCTGATCAACTAATCGACATATTCGAATTACCAGTGAAGAAGAAGATCACCAAATTCTCAAAAGGCATGAAGACCGCAGCTCAGATGATATTGGGCCTTGCCAGTAACGCAAGAGTAACGATTCTGGATGAGCCCACCAATGGACTTGATGCTGAGAAGCGTAAGTTCTTCTATAATGCTTTATTGGAAAGTTATGAAGATAACCCGCGTCTAATTCTAATATCAAGCCATCATATTGAGGAGATTCAGCCTTTGTGTGAGTCTCTTATCGTTCTGCAAGCTGGGGAAGTGTTGTTTAATCAGCCGATGGAAGAGATGCGTGAAAAAGGAGTTCTTCTAACAGGGAGAATAGAAGATATCAATCGAGTCACCGCAGACGTGAAGGTCATAGAATCTTCCCAGATGGGATCGACCTTGAAAGTGATGATTGATGAGCCATACTCGAAAACGTGGAAAGACATCGCTCATACGCAGGGGCTTTCCATTGAGAAGGCAACATTACAGGATTATTTGGTCAACAGGACGCGTAATCAGGAGGGGATTAAGCGATGAACTTGGTGAATGGTACGAATCGGCTGATTCTGGATGATATGCGCTGGTATTTAATGATTTTCTCGTCAATTACACTCATGCTTACAGTTGTCTATCTGGCCATTGGATTCATCTTTGATGTGACGTATACTACTCAACTATTTGGTCCAATGTACGGAGGAATCTGTGCTTTTGCGGTCGCGGGCATCATCACCTTGTTTCCAGTTGCCATAGGTATGGGTAGTACACGAATACAGTTTATGAAATCCTTTTATATCATTTCGATATGGATGGTCGTAGGAACCATTACGATACTGAATGTCATCTATTTCATTATGCATCTTCTCCATGAATATGGGACGCTTGGGGTAACCTTTTATCAACCAGGCATGCTGTACTCAAGCCAATATCAATTTTTCTCTTATCTGTGGATCGATCTAATGATTGGTTTTCTGGTACTGGGGTTATCCATCTTCTCAACTGTTTGTTGGATTAGATTGGGGATGCGCAATTTTTTCGTCCTGTTCTTTGGGGTTAGCTTAATCGTCACGCTGGTAATTGTTCTATCAGATCTGAGCACGTGGGTCCAGTGGTTTACGAATGTCAATTTTATCGCATTGTTCACCGCACTGGGAGTCATTGGAGGTGCTTTGCTTCTGAGCACGTACCCGATGATGAAGAATGCGCCGCTTACAATGAAAGGCAGAAAAGACTGATCAGATCAGAAAAACACGAGTGCGTGCATACACGCCTCGTGTTTTTTTGTATGAGTTAAGCTTGAGCTTGTGGTTTGAATCCTTCTTCTTTGAGATACTCGCCTGCTTCGCTACGAGATTCGAAAGCCATATCCAGATTAACACCGGAATACACATACCACATGTCATCTTCATATTTTAAAGTAAGTGTATGTCCATCTTCATCGATCCATGTTCCGCCAGCAGTAGAGGTTGTAGCCAATGTAGGAGCAGCTTTGGCTTGTTCTGGCTCTGGCTCTTCTGATTCTACTGCGTTGGGATTGGTTGACATCGCTTTGATTGTCTCATCTAACAGCGTGCGTAGATCTGCTTCGGAGTAATCACGAATATTGACGAATCCTTTATTATCGGTCTCATAGTTGGGCAGCAGCCCTGCATAGATATAACCGTTACCGTTAGGATGAATATGGAGAGCAACAATCTTTTTCTCGTAAGCACTTTCTTCGTAGTGGAAATTAACACGGCCGAGAGAAACATCTTTGCGTTGCAGTTGGGGATACGATTGTAGCACTTCAAGCTTTTGTTCAACGTTAAGCATATTTTCCTCCTGTTTATGTTGGGTAGTGGTGATTATAACATACATAGGTGAAAAGATAAGCATCAAAAAACAGGCGCATTATAGCACCTGTTTGAGGATTCACATCATAGATGATCGCTTTATAATAGAATCTTTATTGAATATCGTGAAAAAGTGCGCTTCCTTCTGGTGAAAAATGAGAACCGCGCCTTTCTGTTAATTTCCAGACAGAATACTTTGCCCCAGTTCTTTCAGGTATTCCATCGCTTGCAGATAAGGATAGGGCCCATAGCTTACGCGTGCCACACCCAGCCCGGCAAGTTGTTTCGGTGAAGGCTCATGGGATGTAACCATCACGTTGACCGGAAGTGACGAACGTTCACACAATTCCTGAATCAGTTGTTGATTCTGTAAGCCCGGAACGAACAGACCACTGGCGCCTGCTTCTGCATATGCCTTGGAGCGAATAAGTGCTTCTTCCAGGAGAGCGTGATTGTGTCGTTCAGGTGCATTTTGCAAAAAGATATCTGTGCGGGCGTTAATGAACAGCGGAATGCCTGCCTGCTCCGCAGCTTCCTGGGCAGCCGACAGTCTCAGACATTGCTCCTCCACAGAGTACAGTCCCGCGCCAGAGGGGAGCTGATCCTCAATATTAATGCCTACCGCACCGTGATGGATCACTTGGCTCACATTTCCCTTCACTTCTGACGCCAACCTGCCATACCCTCCCTCAATATCGATCGTTACGGGCAAATCCACGCTCGCTGTAATCCGGGCCAGATTGTCCAGTACCAGCTGGAATGGCATCGCTTCTCCATCTTGTTCACCTTGGGCAGCAGCTACAGACCAGCTTCCAGTAGCGATTGCTGTTGCTCCAGCAGATTGGATGGCGAGTGCACTCCCGGCATCCCATACATTGACCAGAACCAATGGATTGCCCTTCACATGGGATTGGTGGAACAACGCCGCCTTTTCTTGTAGGGTACTCATAAGATTTATCTCCTCCGTTACATCGCTGTAATCCTCTTCATACCACTTGCCGTTCTTTGCATATCTCTTTGGTTACTCAGCTTTAGCTGCCACCCTGCTGCTCGTGAGTTAAAAGCCAGTTTTTGCGTGTCAGGCCTCCTCCGTATCCACCCAGTTCACCACTAGCATTGATCACACGGTGACATGGAATAACAATGGCCAGCTGATTGGCTCCGTTGGCCTGTGCTACCGCTCGACATGCTGTAGGTTTACCCAGTGCATTCGCGATATCCTGATATGACCTCGTCTCTCCCGGCTGGATCGCAATCAGTTGCTCCCATACACTCTTCTGGAATGGTGTTCCTAACCAGAACAACGGGGTGTGGAATACAGTTAACGTGCCTTCAAAATACTGCGCAAGTTCCCGTTCAATGGAACGAATCGGTTCTGTTACTCCAGGTACAATGGCTGACTTCGTCCGTTTGCGCAACCGTTCCACCTCACGCTCCAGTCCTCTGCGATCCACGAATTCGAGCAGATATAGCGCCTTCTCATCGGCTACAGCCATCATGGGTCCAAGACGTGTGTCGATCCAGGACGCCTTCAAGACATTTTGTTCATCTACTTGTGTGGGCGCTGCGCCCATGATTCGCGAGAAGGCATCCCGGAACCCGCTGCCGGACTCGTAACCGGTGGACAGCTGGGCATCAATGACCGTTCGACCGGAGCGAATATTTTTCAGGGCCAGTCCCATGCGGCGGGCACGGGCATACTCCACAAAGGTCATGCCAAATCGCTTCTTGAACTGACGTCTGGCCGTCGATTCGTCGATGGATAATGCCTTGAAGTCCTGGCCTTTCCAGCGTTTCTCCGGATGGTTCTCCACGGCTTCCACCAATACGCGTACCACATCAGATACCTGATTGGGATGAGACAACGGGCGGCAGCGCTGGCAAGGACGATACGAAGCAAGTAAAGCCTGCTGAGCCGTCTCATAGAATTCGCAGTTTTCGAACTTTGGCTTTCGCGCGGGGCATGTAGGCCGGCAGAATACACCCGTCGTCTTGACGCCTACATAGAATAAACCTTCGTATTCCGAATCCTTAGCCACAAGAGCCTGATAGTATTGTTCTTTCAGTTCAGCAGAAATCATTGGGCGCACGTCCTTATATCAGTAGAGTTTATCCTTATTGATATTATAAAAAAACGATGCGCAGGGCATCGCCGAAAATCAGGCATGAATATTTTATTTTATCAATACGTCCTTATGATTTGCTCGTCCAGTCCAGTTTACCAGAAAGATCCCCAGGAATATGCATAGCCCGCCCACATAGACGTAATTCCGAATAACTTCGCCCAGAAGCAGCCAGCCGGATAAGACACCGAAGAATGGAGCAAGAAACAGAAACGCACTTGTCTTACCTGGGTCGCCCTTGCTTAACAGGTAATACCACGTAGCGAACTGCACAATCGAACCGAGGATCGCCAGATACAGAATCACCCCTATGGATGTGGTGTTCAGGATGAGTTTTGTTGATTCCATGGTAAAACTGAGCAATAACAGTGTTAATCCGCCGAATAACATCTGATATGCCGTTAGCACCCATGTGCTGAAGCGTGAGCCCCATTGTTTGACCAAGAGGGTAGCGATCGCCCAGGAAAAGGCAGAGCCCATACCTAGCAATGTACCTTCGGAAAATTGAAGATGGAATCCAAGCGTGATGAACACCCCTGTTATACCGATGAGCACCCCCAACCACTGGTATACCCGATACCTTAAACTAAGAAATACACTCCCAAGAAGAACCACCAATAGCGGATTGGTAAACGTGAGAATGGATGTCTGCCCGGAAGGAATGGTACGCATGCTCAGGAAAATGCAAGCCATCACGCCCGTCGTCTGGAACAGACCGATGACGAATAACCGGAGCCAGTCAGGCGCGGTCACAGGAAGATTTTTATTTCGCACCGACAGCGCCATGAGTCCTCCAGCCAGCGTAAATCGAATGCCGACCAGCAGAATGGGTGAGACATAAGCCAGTCCGATTTTCCCCACAGCAAAGGATGAACCCATAAGCGAGGTGGCGAGTATAACGAGCATCATAAAAGCAAAGCGATTCAACTTTTTTTCTCCCCTCATTTAGCGTAGTTTTCTGACTCTTTCAGGGTAACACGCCAACATTTCAGGGTTCATCGAAGTGTAATAACGAATTGAATTTAGTACTCATTTACATAATATGGAGCTTAATGTGAGACGATATGGTGTAGTAATTACTATAAAAGGTGCTGATTGGAAAGTTCTCTTTGGATGAATGCATCGTGCTTGTTACTTTAGATGAACATGGATGGAGGGAGTTCCGATGATGAAAAATAATAAAAATAAATCTATACTCTGGGTGTCTGCTCTATGTATTCTGCTGTTGACCAGTGCATGTGGGGCGAAAAACAACAACGAATCCGTACAGGAACACGCCTATCCACAATCAAAGCAGCCCATAGAGGAAGCGGGAAAGAGTTCCGTTCCCAATATGGAGGCGAAGAATAACAATAATCAGGCGAACGAAAGTGTGAATGAAGGCAAGCCTACGGCCCAATCGGAATCCTCCGCTGACGCGGCAGGACAGGTCATGATCGTCATTGACCAGACGGATAAGCCGTCCGAGGGCAATAGCTTTGATTTTGCGATAAAACAAATTCCTGAGGGCTACGCTTTATCCGAGATGCGTTGGACGTCCAACACGGTAACGATTGTGAACTCCTATAAGGAAGCGATTGAGCATGGGGCGAATGGAAAAGAAGGATTTTATATCAGTGGTGATGGACAATTCTCCGGATTTATTTATTCGGATGAGATGAAGGGTGAACGCGGCAAAGCGACGTTTGTGTTTACCAATGAAGAGGGGAAAGAAGTGACCTCGGAGAAGGAAATTGTGTTGAAGTAGTGGAGGTTTGAGTTCCCCCGATAAGGTAGACAATTAGATATTTTAGACAACAGCCTCAGTTTTATACTAGAACTGAGGCTGTTCTTTATTTTTTTAGGGGGAATACTCTAGAAACAGGTATAAAAATAGTTTTGTGAATTATACTATTCATAACTTTAATTTTATTTAAATAGATTTAAGTTTATGTAAGTTGGGTATTGAATTTGGAGTGTAAATGTTCTAGTATAGGAGTGTGAGGTGAGATGTTAATGTCTATTACATACAGTGAGAAAAGTCAATTTAATAAAAACTCCAATTATATCGCTCAGGAGTTGGCTTTCAAATTAGGTGATTTTGAAAACAGTGTATTATTGTTTAAAGTTCTTGCTCATGCTTTACGTGATAATGAAAGTATAGTGCAGGAATTCGACGAGGCTATTTTTGAGAATCATGAGGCCTTCCAAAAAAGGTTCGAACAACTGCTTCAACACGCATTAATTGTTGCAACTGATAGTGGTACTCCACCTGTATCTCAAGTAGAGGCGCTAAAAATAGCTGAAGAATATTCTCCTAGCCAATTAGCTAAATTCTTTGGCGTTAGTGTAATGACCATCCACAACTGGCTCAAGCAGAATCGATTTGTTGGATTCAAAAAAGCTGGCTCTAAAAAACATAATAAAATTCCTGATGACACTGAGTTTATTACAGCATCCGGAAAAAGAATTCTTATTCGTGATGTTGTCAGCATGTGGCAGGCCCAGGAAGCTGAAATTATGCAAAAGGAAGAAAGCGACTTAGATTATTACACTCGTCAAATTGCTTACTACGAAGATAAATACGGTGATGAATTTAAACGAACGCTCGGAACAAAAGAAAAACTGACACCAGAAGAAGAAACCGATGCTCAAGTTTGGCAGCACTTGCTTGGGAGGCAAAAGCTTGAGTTTAGAGATAAGAAAAAGTAATTTCCTTTTTATTGAGAGTAACTTTTCAGATATCATATCTGAGGTTCGTGATGGTGCAAATGGTATACGGAGCGATAGCAGGAGTATTAGAAAAACAATTGTGTTTCATGATTTTTCTAAATTGATTTGCATAGAAGAACTAGATAAGGGTAGGAATTTTATTGAGTTGTATTGGTACGATTGGTATGAAACCAACCAACAGCTTATTATGAAATTTCATGCTCATTATCACCCAGACGGGACACCCGCTTCAATCATACAATTTGACCCTTTTCACATCCATTCTAATGACGATAAAAGGCATCATAATGAAAGTTTTCGGGAATTAAACGACATTCTGGAATTCATTCGATTACGGCAGTTAAGCTTAAAACGTTAATTTTTCTGAACCAATCTATAAATTTAATTTTTAAAGGGCCCTGAACCTGTAACTGTGAGATTACCCTAAAACCTCCAAGAAAACCTTAATCCGTATTTAGATTACGGAGATAGACTTGGAGTTTTTTTTGCGTTTACAACTAGGATGGCTATTTTACGCGAAGTCAGGGCAAAAGGTTTTAACTTGATAATTAATTTCAAAATTTGAACTGTTTTCTTATGTAGGCTAGAGTGAGACCAGCTTGTCTACATGAAGTCGAAGAAATAGCGCACCACGTGGAACATGACCGGAGAGGTGTACGTCAGGCTGTCGACCCGGCTCAGGTAGCTTTTTTTCAACGCATCGAACTTATTGTCATCCCCAATTAACAGATCTCGCTTCAGAACAGAAACCGTCAGACTTCCGAAGAACCCTGCCAGAGCGATCAACACACCGATGAAAAGCGCGAAACGTGCATCAAACGGAGTCAGGTAAGGATGAATGAAATAAGAGGCGGCGGTGGTTACAACGAATGCACAGGCGAACCCTTCCCATGTCAAAAAAGGATTGGCCGTGGGCACCACTTTGCGTTTGCCCAGATAGAGCGAGGCCAGATAATGCACCACATCATTCAGCTGGGTTAACACGACCAGGAACAGGACCAGCTTTGAACCATATTCCGGTGTTGCGAACGGGAAGTAAGCCAGATGACTAAGTCCAAATACCATTAGCATCAATCCCCATTGCGTCGAGCTGACACTGCGCAGAAAACCAACCGTACCCTTATTAATCAGACGTGGCAGGGGCAGCACCAGGAAGACATATAGCGGAATAAACACGATAAACATCCCATACCATCCAATATAGATCCAGTAGAACTGTACCGGAATCGCCAGATACGCCCATAGAAACAGCCTGCGGTCTGCTTTGCGGGTGCTTCGGATCATGGAGAAGTACTCTTTCAGCGCGAAAAAGGTAAGTACCATAAGGGAGATCAGGGAGACAATCGGATTGAAGAGGGTGGCGAGACAGAAGATGACAAACATGCCCCACCAGGTTTTGATTTTGTTGCCAATGCCCGAATAATCCTTGTCCGGCTGAAGCTTCGTAATGATTTTGTACACGATATGTATGACCAATAAAGCAATAAAAATCAGTGTTAAGGTAAAGAGTGAGCTGCTCAAGTACAATCACCTGCTTATCCAGAAGTAAGATTCCAATATAGGGTACCTATGTTATTATGAAGGAATAGTGCCAACTTGATAAGGGGAAATTTCGTTATGACAGAACCACGCTCCATCTATATCCTGCTTACGAATACGGGAACGTTGTTTACCAAAGTCATTCAAAGTTACACCAGAGCGCCATACAATCATGCCTCCATCTCATTTGACCGGGAATTATCCGAGCTGTACAGCTTTGGTCGCAAGCATCCGAGCAATCCGCTGAACGGCGGGTTTGTGAAGGAAGATATTCAGACAGGTACATACAGTAAATATCCAAATACCACATGTGTCATTTATGAGCTTCAGGTGACGGAGCGTGAAGTGGAAAAAATGAAACGGGTGCTGCACATCTTCATCCGCAGCCGTCAGAAATATATGTACAATCTGCTTGGTGTGATTGGCATTACGCTGAAGGAGCCAGTAGAGTTCAGCAACTCCTACTTTTGCTCGCAATTTGTTGCCGAGATTCTGCAGCGCTCCGGCATCAAGCTGTGGAACAAGCTGCCTGCGCTGGTGACCCCGGATGACTTTCGCCAAAGTGAACAATTGCAGCTGGTGTATGAAGGGAAGTTACGGGAGTATAAGCCGGGTATTGAAGAGGGGGAATGAGGGCAAGGAGGGCAAGGAGTATGTCTTATGCTCATATGCTCGCTTTCCTATCGCTCAAAAAACATAGTATAAAACAGCCTGCCGCCACGGATATCCGGGCCACAGGCTGTTCGGTTTGCATAACGTTAGATCGACGGTGTAGAGGGACGGTCAAAATCAACCTCTTCGAGGAATTCGATCACTTCACCATTTGGACTATACACAACCGCATTTCGAACTTGAAGTGGAGGTTCACCAAGTGAGATCCAATCGGGTTGAACATAAGGTTTAGCACCATGAGCAAGCGCTCGCTCGTAGATCTTTTCCACATGGTCTACGTAAAAGGCGAAATGAAGCAATGCCCCATGTTTTACTGCTTCGGGAGACTCTGCTGGTTCACCTTCGGCCGCGATTACAGCTCCGGGGTCAAACAGTTCAATGCAGGTCCGTTGATCCGGTGAGATCAGCATGCACGCCTCGGTAATTTGGAAGGCGGGGAGACTCCAGGAGTGACCAACTTTAAATCCTAATACATTCGTATAGAATGAGAGGGTATCCTCATAATTACGTGCTTGAATGGCTACGTGAGCAAGTCCGTTTACACTCATGCTCATCACTCCTTCGTCAGATTGTATTCTAAAGTATAAAAGGAACGGCGCATTGGAACCATGCGATATCAAAGGATATAATGGAGTAAGAGTTGTAATTTATAAGCTCTTTTATCCAAAAAAACTTATTAAATTAGCCTGATGCTCAGGAGGGTCTACAAATGGGTTATGTTATAGATGAGATTGACCAGCAAATTATGCGACTTTTGCAGCACCATGCACGCATGCCAATTGTACAGATTAGCAAAGAGGTAAACATGTCCCAACCTTCGGTCAAGGAGAGAATTCTCAAACTGGAGGAAAACGGGATCATATCGGGATATTCAACCATCTATGATCTGGCCAAACTAAACCGTGGAACAACGACGTTTATTTTACTCAAAACAGAGCATTGTGAGGAATTTGTTCACTTCTGTGAACAGGCTGTTGAGGTCACGGATTTATATCGGATTAGCGGTGAGTACAACTATCTGATCAAGGTACAGACGGCAACCATTGAAGAGCTTGCTGAGTTCCAAGACTCGCTTGTGAAGCTTGGGCCATCCAAATCCCATATTAGTATGAAAAATATAATGGAACACCGTGTGCTGCTCTAAGTAGCAGCGAAGCACGTTAGTGTATGGGTGGCAGGATATTCGGTCCTGCCACTATTCATTGTGCATATGCACAATGAATTTCGTCTGTTCATCAATATTTATGTGGCTCACCAGCAACTATAATGAAAGCGTATTTAAAAAAGGTTTATCCTTTAATAACACGGATGGGGTGGGAGAAGATGAGAGAGACGACATTTGTACTGGCACCGGATTCATTTAAAGAGAGCATGACAGCGAAAGAAGTATGTGTGGCGATGGAAAAAGGATTGCGTAAAATCTACCCAGCCGCGAACTATATTCATGTACCGATGGCTGACGGAGGCGAAGGCACCGTGCAGTCGCTGGTGGATGCTTCTGGCGGCGTAATTCACCAGAGAGAGGTGAGCGGGCCACTGGGACAGCCTGTACTAGCGCAATATGGCATTATGGGCGATGGGTTAACGGCGGCGATTGAGATGGCATCGGCGAGCGGCATTCATTTGTTGACCAAGGAAAGTCGGAACCCGCTTCGCACGTCAACCTATGGCACGGGAGAGCTGATTCGGGCGTGTCTGGATCAGGGTATTCGCCAAATCATTATCGGAATTGGTGGCAGTGCGACCAACGATGGGGGTACAGGCATGGCCGAGGCGCTTGGCGCAACGTTTCTGGATGCACACGGGCAGCCACTTGCACGTGGAGGCGGCGCACTTGATCAATTGGAGCATATCGATGTGTCCGGCTTGGATGAGCGATTGCAGGATGTGGAGTTTATTGTCGCCTGTGACGTAACTAATCCGTTATGCGGAGAGCATGGTGCTTCACGGGTGTTTGGACCACAAAAGGGGGCTACAACGGAGATGGTGCAGGTGCTGGATGCGAATCTTTCCCATTATGCAGATGTGGTGAAGCAGCAGCTGTACAAGGATATGCGCGATGTGCCGGGTGCAGGCGCAGCAGGTGGTTTGGGCGCAGGGCTTTTGATTTTTACACAGGCTGTGTTGCGCAAAGGCATTGAAATTGTCATTGAATACACTGGATTTCGTGACAAGCTGGTACATGCAGATGTGGTGTTTACGGGCGAAGGCGGCATTGATTTTCAAACGAAATTTGGAAAGACCCCTTACGGTGTAGCGCGTGCTGCCAAGGAAGCGGGCAAGCCGGTTATCGCCATTGCAGGTTACGTTGGTGAAGGGATAGATACGTTGTACACTGAAGGAATTGACGCGGTGTTTGGTATTGTGCCGGGGGCGGCTGATCTGGAACAACTTCTGCGCCAAGGCCCGGAGAATGTGGAGCGTACAACCGAGAATATTGCGAGAGTGCTAAAATTGGGTCTGATTTCTTAACATTCTGTGGTTCGGTTATGAGGCGTAGCCTGTTCATAACAGATGGCAATACTGGCGTCCCGTCTGCTAACAGAGATGAAGGCATGAGTTTTTATTCAGCTTTCGCCTCGTTATGGGAGTCCCCGGCTAATTTCTCCGCATTAATCATATGTTTGGTTCCGTTCAAATACTCCAGATGAGCCTTGCCCCAGCCGCACATGCCATCCAACAGCGTACCAATCGTCTGCCCGTGTGCGGACAGGCTGTACTCGACCTTCGGTGGAACATCGCCATAGAGAGTGCGCACAATAATCTGATCCTGTTCCAGCTCGCGCAGCTGTTTCGTTAACGTGCCCTGTGCTACATCTGGAATCATGCGTCTTAGTTCACCAAATCGCTTCGTGCCTTCCTTCAATAAAATAAACAGGATGAGCGGTTTCCATTTACCATTAATGGCTTCCAACGTAACGAGTACACCTTGTAAGCGTGGCTCCTGTAAATCCATAGTATTCACCTCAATTTAAACAACTATATGTAACTTCATCATACCTGATTTCTTCGCGTTCTGCATGTTTTATCTATGTGAATTGGGCAGGAATAACTGTGTCATCTAGCTCCAATAGTACGAATTTTCGTACCTGGTACGATTCAATTGCGTACTGTTCAGGGCTAATCTTTTCGATAATAATGAACAAAATGCTAGAAAAACGAAAAATCCAGCTATACGAGAGGAAGATGCAGAATGAGTCCATTTACATTGGAGAATAAACGTGTCGTGATTATAGGAGGAAGCTCTGGGATTGGACTTGCAACGGCAATCCAGGCTGCTGAGGCTGGTGCACATGTAGTTATCGCGGGACGATCAGAGACCAGGCTAGAGGAAGCGAGGGAGCAGATTGCTCGTGTCACAGGCAAAGGCAAGACTGGCACGGTGTCCATCGAAGTGTACGTATTGGACAATCAGGATGAAAAGCAAATCGAACAATTTTTCAATCAGGTTGGTGCATTCGATCACCTGTTCACCCCTGGAGCTGCATACACCCGTGGTCCGTTAACTTCAGATCGGGAGACGGCCGAAAGCTGTTTCAAGGGCAAGTTCTGGCCTCAATATTTTGCTGCCAAATACGCAGCTTCGTATTTATCGGCGTCGGGTTCGATCACGTTAATGTCGGGCGGCTTCAGCCAACGCCCACTGGAGGGCGGGGCCTCTTACGCTGCGTGTAACGGAGCGATTGAAAGTCTGGGCAAAGCACTTGCAGTGGAGCTCGCGCCTGTTCGCGTGAATGTCGTGTCCCCCGGAACCATCTGGCGAGAGGGGCAGGAGGGTACACCTCGCGGTGAACATTTTAAAGACTATGAGGGGCTGTCTGTGCTCAAGCGTGTGGGCTACAATGGGGAGATTGCACATACGGTTACTTATCTTATGACAAATACATTTACAACAGGGAGCACATTGTTTGTGGATGGCGGATATACGATGATTTGATGCGTCTACTTGTTTGTTGTGGCAAGGAGCGGTGGATGAGTACAGGTACGACGTGACAAGAATCATAAATTTTATGGAATATAGGGCTCTATAATTAAAAGAAGAAGTAAAAATGATGAATAATGACGAAAAATATTTGAAATCCGGCCTGTTTTTCACCTACAGGCCGGATTTTTTTCCGTTTATTGGAGCGAATGTTCAGAATCCGTTCAGAGTTGCGTAATACAATAGGCCTATATTTCGACAAGCGAGATTAGGGAGGAAAGCGTATATGCAATACAGAAAAATATTTAGCACGCTGCTCATTTTGGTGTTGGTAGCTCCTTGGTTAGCAGTACCGGCAGGAAAGGTACATGCAGGGGCATCGTATCCGGTACCCGGAAATAACGGTCTATTAACGATAAAGTATGTGGACGAGAAATCAATAGAACTACAGTGGGAGTATGCACAATCCTCATCTTCTACACCACCTGATGTAAATTACCAGGTTTACATATCTAATGCTCCTGATCTTGAAGACATGCAACAAATCAGTGGAGCATCAGGCCAGGCTTATGGTGATCCGATTAATGGTTCAGCTTCTACTACAAATGGTACATTTTCGAAAATAATTACAGATCTAATCGAAGGTGATACGTACTATTTCAATGTAGTAGTTAAAGACCGATATTTGGAAGCTACGTATCAAATGCAATCTATCCAATTCACTGCACAACTGAGTGAGCTAGATCAGTACAACGAACTCAAAAAGAAGGCAGACCGGGGTAACAGCGATGACTTTATCCAAGATATTATTTTGTTGCTTCGGAATAAGCAATTCATTGGCACGCCTGATTTTGAATCTTTGCCTGTAGAAGATCAGGACGCTATTGCAGAATACTTATTAGATATCGAGGCGCCAACAAGCAAAGGATATGAGAACAAGGAGCAAGTTGAGTTCTTTGTGCAATTAGCTCTGAAAGCTCTTGAAATGACTCGCCAAATCGATGGACCGAGTGAAGTAGTTGCACTTAATGACCTGTATAGCAAGCAAGCAGAAAGAATAAATCATTTTGATTTTCCGAGTGCTGAATCTAACTTCTATCAACTTATTGCTGCATATCTCTCTGCTTCCGAGGTAGATAAACGCACAACGGCTTATCTATACGAACTTAAACTCAAAACAACATCTTCCATTTCAAGCGTTTTGAGATATATAGACACAGCAGTGGGAGATACACCTTTCATTAATCGTGCAAATACGACTGAGGAAATGGTAACGTCACTGGATAAATTAAATACAATTCATGATAATATTCTGACTTATAACAAGGCAAATCCAGGAAGTCCGATAACGAGCTTCCCTTTGGATACAAGCAAAATGGATAACTTGACGCCAGAACAGAAGGAGCAGCTGGCTGATCATATGCTTACTGAAAGACCGAATGGTGGATATGCAAGTTTGGAAGACGTTCAGACGACATTCAACAAATTTTTCCCTGGTAATGAAATTGATGTGTTGGCTGCCGTAAATGCTGCAAAGAGTAGCAACGATATTAATGGTATGATTCTGGCCATGGAAAATCCTGATTTGGGCATTACTCTACCTAATGGGTACGGTGCTTTATCATCGCAGGAGAGAACATTCATTGCTGGATTCCTGATTGATTATGTGAAGAACGATTACAGAAATAAAGATCAGGTTCAATATATGATTGAACTTGCCGTTCTGGCACAATCCATCTGGGAGCAGAAGGAACTAGATGTTCTTGAGATCAAACTGGATTTATTTGCACAGCAGTTGGTGGCTGGACCAGTTCATTTTAATGATCAACAGACATATGTGCTGCGTAGCCTTGGGCAACAACATTTGAACCGCAGCAAAGTAGATAAAGGTGTTTTTACCTATAAATTCTTGCATCTAGTGGCGTTTGAAAGGTTGGAAGGAGAATTTAAAGGGAATATTGTTAATCCGGACATTGTGTTGAATCTCTTTTCTATGCATTTGGATTCCTTTGAGAATGCTACTTCTATTCTGCTAATGGATGAATGGCTTGATCATGCCATGAACGAATGGATTGCAGGGGAAGCATTCTTCGATAACTATAAATTTAGACGTACAGGTGCCCTTGATTTGTCCAAAAGAGCTGATCTCAGCCCGGAAGGCCGAAAAGAACTGGCCGAATGGGTACTTAACGAACAAGACCGCTACGAGGATGTTGGGAATCTACAATATGTGATCAACCGATTCTTTACGGCCCCTAATGTAACGGGAAACGATATCAACAACACGATAACCGGCTTAGATGACACGATGGAGATCTCCTTTAATGGCAAACAGACCTGGATTAATGTTGCCTCTATGCAGAACTTTGATTTTAGCGGTGACAAAACGGTTTGGGTTCGTTACAAAGCCATCAGTGACTTATTGCCAGGACGTGCGGTGAAGATTGTCTTCACGGCAAATGGCGATAGCAACAACGGAAATGGTTCAACACCAAACACGGGCGGAAGCACAGGTGGTGGATCGTCAGTGACTACACCTGTAACAACTACACCGACGAGCAAGCAGGAGCAAATCGTCGTGGACGTGAATGGAGCGAATGGCACCAACCTGACCAAAACGCCAATTACACGTACAACCGAGGCTGACGGCACGATCAAGGACCTCGTGAAAATGTCTGAGGCGATTGCCAAGGAATCGGTGGAAAAAGCGAAGCAATTAAATATGAACACAGCACGCATTGTTATCCCTGACGCTAAAGATGCTGTGTCTGAGACACGCATTGAACTGCCAAAAGCAGCGGTGAAACAGCTGAACGATGGTGGGCTTAACCTTGAGATTTCCACAGAGAACGCTATTATCTCGGTTCCAACGAAGTCGATTGCCGGATTCGACCAGGATCTATACTTCCGCGTCGTTCCTCTAAAGAAGGAATCCGAGCGTAAAGAAGTGGAAGAACGTGCGAAGAAAGAGCAGTTGATTCAACAGATTACTCCAAATTCAAACGTGAAAGTACTGGCTCGCCCAGTTGAAATCGAAACAAATATGCAAAGCCATGAAGTAACACTGACATTGCCGCTGCGCGACAGTCTGCCAACCGACCCTGCTGCCCGCCAGCAAGCTTTGGAAAACCTGGCTGTGTACATTGAACATAGTGACGGCACGAAAGAGCTGATTCAAGGTAAGCTGGTGAAGCTCAGCGATTCCAGTGAAGGCATCGAGTTTACAGTTAACAAATTCAGCACGTTCACGCTCGTTGTGGTGGATGGGCTGAAAGCTTCCCAAGGCTCGCACAACCCGTATATTAACGGATTTGGTGCGGATTTCCGTCCGGATGCATTCGTAACCCGTGCGCAAATGGCAGCGATGCTGACTCGTAATCTGACTGATGAAGCGGGAACCGCATCTGCGAACGCTGTAAACTACGCCGATGTAGCTGCAACTCATTGGGCAGCAAGTGATATTGAAAAAGCACAATCCGCAGGCATCATGAACGGTATGAACGCCACTCAATTTGCGCCAGAGGGTTCAATTACCCGTGCACAAATGGCGACCATTGCATACCGTTGGATACAGCAACAAAGCGCAGACACAACAAGCAGCACAACACAAGCAACAAATGGTACAGGATTCACAGATGTGTCCGCCGACCTGTGGGCTTCCGATGCAATTGCCTACGTACAATCGGCTGGCCTGATGACAGGATATAACGATGGTACATTTAAACCGGACAGCAAACTGACCCGCGCTGAAGCCGTGAAAGTACTGAATGTACTGTTCAAACGTACGCCGGTAACAGGCGTAACTACGCCATCTTTTATAGACGTACCTGCAACACACTGGGCTTATGCAGACATTGAGGCTGCGGCACAGAAATAAGATAACCATATTTATAAAAGGGGAGCCCAACCATGAAAACATGGCGGGGCTCCCCTTTTGATTATCTAAAGCCAGAACAAGTGCTGCAGCGCATCGTTGCTCGCTGAACTGGCTTTTTTAGTTTAACGAGCTGAACATAAGAATATAAGTTTAAAGTGAAAATCCCACTACAGCCCCCGCAAACGCTGCGTTAATCACTTTCATGTGGAGCGTCTTTGTAAAAAAAACCATCCCGCAGTTGATCTACAAATCCCTGCAACCATTCATAATACTGCTCGGCATGCTGAAGTTTATGCAAATCGCGCAAAGCGTCTTCCCGTTCCTCCGGCGGAGTTGTTCTGGCGAGAATAATTTCCGATAACTGCGGAATGACCTCCCGAAGGCTTTCCTGCATCACGTCGATTTCCCGTTGAAGCTTGGCCCCGAAGAAGTTCTGAAACGTACGGAAAAAGTTGGTTTCGGCCAGATACTGATCCTGGCGTTCCCGCTTTTCCTCCAATTTATAGATCATCTGAGATTCGGTAAGCGAACGTACAGCATAACTCATATTACTTTTGCTCATGTTCATGGACGTTTTCATCTCTTCCAGCGTCATGGGACGATCCTCAAAATACATAATGCCATACAGTTGGCCAAATGAATGATTGACTCCGTACAGATCCATGGTATTGGCAATGGCGTCAATGACTTTTTCCCTCAGCTCGGGCCGATAGGACAACGACGAATGGTTCTGGTCCTCGGCAGCTTCTTTTCCCACAATCTCACCTCTAGTATATGGATGGGACTCCCTGTTTCCTTTTCATATTTTACATGACCTCGCGTTATTTTAACATAACCCGGAATTAGTTTTTTCAAATGTATTATACAATCATTTTTGTACAGAAGAGATTAAAGGGAGTTTGAAGGCATGATTTTTAGAGAAATTAAATAAAATTTGGACGATTAGGAGTGTGCAAATTGCGTGTGAAATTATGGAGGGAGACAGAAGCGGTTCTCTTCACCCTTCCTGCCCTTATCCCATTACTCATTTTCTGGCTGGGGCCTTTGGGATACATTGTTTATCTGAGTTTTACGGATTGGGACTTCATGAGTCCTGACAAATTATTCGTCGGTTTGGATAACTACAGCTATCTGCTAACCAATTCTGAATTTTACCGTTCATTAAAAGTTACGCTGTTGTTCGGTCTTGGAAGTGTAGTGCCTACGATTGTGGGCGGATTGGCGCTGGCCATGCTCATGAACAGCAAGATTAAGTCCTCTGGTCTGTTCCGGACGCTGCTATTCTCTCCTTGGGTGACCCCGACTGTTGCAGTCTCCATTGCGTGGTCATGGATTTTCGAACCTGAAGTGGGGCTGGCCAACCTGTTGCTTGGCTGGGTCGGCATATCCCCGATCGGCTGGCTGAAAGATCAGAACTGGGCACTGGTAGCTGTGCTCATCGTCACGCTGTGGAAATCGATTGGCTGGTCTATGGTATTTTATCTGGTCGCATTGCGTAACCTGCCATCCGATCTGCTTGAAGCGGCATCGATTGATGGGGCAGGCAGCTGGGACAAGTTCCGAAGCATTACACTGCCGTTGATTTCACCCACCACGTTCTTCCTGTCCATCATTCTGACGATCCAGTCGCTTCAGGCTTACGACCAGATCAACGTGATGACGCAAGGGGGACCAGCGGGATCAACAAGAACACTGCTTTACATGTATTATCAATCTGCATTTGAGTCCTTCAATGTGGGCGAGGCTTCTTCCATCGCCGTCGTTATTATTCTGATCTGCGTTCTGCTGTCAGGAGTATCCTTCCTGCTCGGTCGACGCCTGGTGCATTACTAATGAACATGACCACTTTAACCAACCAAACAAGAAAAGATAATCGTCGTGAAGAAGTGCAGAAACGGAAGGTCCCTCGTGCAGGAAAAGGATTTGCTACCGCACTTCGCTATCTGCTGCTTGCGCTGGTGAGTCTGACGATGGCATTTCCGTTCTACTGGATGGTCATTAGCGGTTTCAAAACGAATGACGAGATCTGGCAGTTCCCGCCAACCTTCTGGCCCGAAACGTTCCGCTGGAACAATTATGTGGATGCGTGGCAGTCTGCTCCATTTGCCCGTTACATTCTGAACAGTACAGGGGTAGCGGCAGCGATCTGTCTGATCCAGGTCATTAACTCCAGCATGATGGCCTATGCACTCACCCATATGCGTTTTCGTATAAAAGGGGTTCTCACCGGACTGATTCTGGTAGGCTACATGATTCCGAGTACCGCCGTTTATTTGCCCAGTTATTTGGTGCTCAGCGAACTTAAATTACTGGATTCCTATACCGGACTGATTGTGTCCAACTGTGTCAGTGTGTTCTCTATCTTCCTGATTCGTCAGGCGTTCATGCAGGTATCCCACGAATTGGTGGAAGCCGGCCAGTTGGATGGAGCGTCGCACTTCCGCATTCTGTGGACCATTATGACGCCGCTGGTTCGTTCGTCGTTTGCCGTGATGGTGTTGATTACGTTCATTGACCAGTACAACAACTATTTCTGGCCGATGCTCATTACCAAAGACCCCAATCTGCAGCTGGTATCCGCAGGTCTGCGCAGCTTTTTCGTGGAAGGTGGAGCCTACGGTCTGGCATGGCCGCAGATCATGGCTGCCAGTGCCTTTACCATCGCACCGCTGCTTATCCTTTTCCTGTTTACCCAGAAAACGATCATGCAGAGTGTGAACATTACAGCCGGCGTGAACAAGAATTGATTTTCACAACATACTTTATATAGGAGGAATCAAAATGAAATTGGGTCAAGCGAGTATGAAATGGCGGAACAAATTAAAGCTCAGGTGGAGAGGGGGCATGTCGCTGGTACTGGCTGCGAGTTTTGCCCTGATCACCGCGTGTGGTTCCTCAGCCGATAGCGGCACAGGCACGGGTTCAGATGCAGCTGCTGCGAATGGAGCGGATTCTGCGTCAAGTAGTCCGGTCGAGATTGAGTTCTGGTATGGTCTGGGTGGTAACCTGGGAGATAACATGAAGAAGACGATTGACGCCTTCAATGCATCCCAGAGCGACGTTGTTGTCAAAGGGATTGTACAAGCCGATTACACAGAGACGGAACAAAAACTGCAGGCAGCCATTGCCTCGAAAAAAGTACCCGCCGCTGTACTAAGCTCCAATATCGACTGGGCGCGCAAAGGGTACTATGCACCACTGGATGAGCTGATCGCTGCCGATCAGAGCTTTAACAAGGAAGATTACGTTCAGACCTTCCTGGACCAGGGAAAAGTAGACGGCAAGCAGTATTTCTTACCAATGTATGGAACAACTCAGATTATGTATTACCGTATGGATGCGCTAAAAGAGAATAATATCGATCCTGCCACTCTGACGACATGGGAGGCACTTGCTGAAGCGGCAGCGAAGATGAGCAAGCAGGAGAATGGCAAGACAACCTTCTATGGCTGGGAGCCGATGTGGGGTAGCGATAACATGATTGACGCCGTGCTGGGTAAAGGCGGGAAGATTCTGAGTGATGACGGCAAGACCGTAACGATCGATTCACCGGAATGGGTAGAGACGTGGGAGCTGTTCCGCAAGTGGATTAATGAGGACAAGACCATGGGGATTCACTTTGGCGGACAAGGCTGGGAGTACTGGTACAAAACCATTGATGACGTGATGAAAAATAAAGCAGCCGGATACACCGGTTCCAGCGGTGACCAGGGAGATCTGGATTTCAGCATCGTTGCAGCCATGGAACAACCGGGCTGGGAAGGTGTAGGCCAAGGCAAACCTGTAGCGAGTGCAATCATGGCAGGTATACCGGCAGAAGCAAGTCCGGAACAGCAGCAAGCAGCTTATAAATGGCTGACGTATTTCTCGGAAACAGCGAATACCGCCGCATGGTCCATGAACACAGGTTATATTGCAGTTCGTCAATCTGCTCAAGAAGATCCTGCTTTCAAAACGTTCAGTGAAGAGAATCCGCAAATCAAGGTTCCATTGCAGCAGGCTTCCCATGCTTCGGCTCCGTTCCAGGACCCGACCGGAGGCAAAATCAATGCTGCGCTGAAGGATGCAGCAGATCAGGTACAGATTAATAACATGCCAGCGGCACAAGCGCTGAAAGAAGCCAAAGAAAAGGCTCAAAAAGAATTGGATCGCGTGAAATAACAAGTGAAACAAGCTTAACTTGGAGGAGCGGTGCAGTCATGTACCGCTTTTCTGACTTCGTAATTCAGCAGACAAGGAGCGTAACTAATGCCCAAAATAACGCTGGGGAGCCTTTCTACCCCAATTGAGGCTATTTTATTTGACAAGGATGGGACATTGCTTGATTTTACAGCCATGTGGGGCTTCTGGACCGATTGCGTGATGGAGAACTTCCGGGAAGAGCTTGCTGCCCGTGGCCTTCAGTTCAATGCAGTAGAGATTCCTCATATATGGGGAACATTCCATGATGAGCAGGGACGAATGAACGGTTATGATGTGCGAGGACCCCTTGCCATGGGAACGATGGAGGAAGTCTACGCCGTATTAACTTGGCATGGCTATCGTGCAGGATTAAGCTGGGCGGAAGCGAAAATTATTGTGAGGGAATGTTTGCTGCAGGCAGAATACGCAATGAATAAGGAGCGCCCTGCTCAGCCCCTCCCAGGCGTTCTTGCCTTTCTTGAGCACTGTCGCAGCAAAGGACTGAAAATGGGTGTCGTCACAGCGGATGAGACAGAAAATGCCCTAAGTCATTTGAAGTGGATGGGGATTGAATCTTTTTTCACCGTAGTTGTAGGAACGGATCAGGTTGGACGGGGAAAACCGTTTCCTGACATGTTGCTGCTGGCGTGTGAGCGTCTGGGTGTACCTACTGCAAGAGTTGTCGTGATCGGCGATACGGATGGTGATATGGAGATGGCTCGTGCTGCCGGAGCTGCCTGGAAGATTGCTGTCGGCGAACCTGCTCATATCAAGCTCGCGGATCTTACGGTTCGTTCGTTTGATGAATTGCTGGAAGTCGAGGTAAACCGATGACGAACCATTCGTATACGGGATGGATACTACTTGCCCTAGCGATTGGATTGGAGCTGAGCGGTACGATTCTGATGAGGGTCTCGGATGGTTTTACCCGCGTATGGCCTTCCATTCTTATGTTTGCTTGTTATGGAGCGAGCTTTACCCTGTTGAATTTTGCTGTGAAGTATATGCCGCTGGGTGTTGCTTATGCCATCTGGTCGGGTGTAGGCATTACATTGATTGGGATCGTGGGACATTACTTTCTGGGAGAACGTCTGAAGGCGATGTCGATCGTCTGGATGGGCTTTATTCTGATTGGCATTATTGGACTGAAATGGAGTGATTCCTGATGGATAATGAAAATAAATACGAACAACCGATAATCAGCTTCCAGGTCATCACAGATACGCATGTGAGAGAGCAGGCCGATCATATCCATAACCGTCATCTGGAGAAAGCGCTGGAAGACATCGCAACGTATAGCCATGGCAGCAGCGGAATTATGCATGTGGGCGATGTGACCGATCGTGGACTGCCGCAAGAATACCAAGAGTTGCAGCGTATATTGGAGGCTCACGGCGAATCACTGCCTCAAATCCGTTACACTGTAGGCAATCATGATATTGGAGCCATTCTATGGGGTGATCCTCCGCGGAACTTGACCACAATGACCCAGCATGAGGTGGGTGAGGTGTTGGGGAATTCAGGGGATATGGGCCAGGTCGAGGCTCATGATACTGAAAAACTGCAAGAATCGATCTCGATTGAAGAGTTATGGCAGAAGAGGTTGAACGATTTTACAGCAACTACAGGTATGAACGGATCGTACCACGACCACTGGATCAATGGTTATCATTATATCTTTCTAGGTACGGAGCAGCCTCATCCAAAAGATTGTGATATGTCTGCCGATCAACTGCAATGGCTGGAAACGAAACTGTCGGAGCAAGCATTGCCGGAGCAGCCGATTTTTGTCTTTCTCCATCAACCACTGATGGATACAGTCGCGGGTTCCATGAAGGAACAGGGTTGGTATGGCGTGAGTCAGGACGCAGCATTAAAGGCTGTGCTAAGTCGTTATCCGCAGGTCATTCTCTTCTCTGGGCACACCCATTGGCAATTAGAGGCTCAGCGTACCATGTACGAAGGGGGCGGACAGCTACCAACGATGTTTAATGCTTCCTCTGTAGCTTATCTCTGGACGGATGAGGATGAGCATCTGGAGGGAAGTGAGAGTCTGCATGTGGATGTATACCGTGATCGGGTTGTCGTTAAGGGACGTAATCATATAACCGGGAGCTGGATTGAAGGCGCAGAATATACGGTTCCTTATCCGGTAAAAGTAAACGGCGGTAATTGATCCATACATCGGGTAAGTTGATGAAATATGCAGGGCAACAATAGAAGACTTCGCTCGTTAATTGAAGCGGAGTCTTTATTATTGCTGTAAAAGTTCCACGTGAAACGTAGCAGGGGTACTTGAATCTGGACAAACTTGTAAATGGGTATCGCGGAAATCTATACTCAAATTAGTGGAAACGCGCCAGCTAGTACGTACGAAAGGGCGTTGAAGCAATACAAGATTATTCTTCGTGTACGTTATTTAATGAACCTTGAGACAGAATTTCATCAGCTCAAAGTTATACCCAGATCTGAACAATACCAGTCGTAAGCTGGAACTATCGATCAGTAGAGAGGATGTATGTGCGCATGAGGGAACTTCAAGTAAACACAAGATATGGCACGGTTCAAGGAGAGCTTCTGCATGGAACGAGTGTATGGAAAGGCATTCCTTATGCTACACCACCCGTGGGTGAATTACGCTTTCAGGCTCCAATCCCACCCGAGTCGTGGGACGGAGTTCGGGAGGCGAAACAATTCGGTCCTGAAAATATACAGCCAAGAAATCCTCAAGCCGAGGGCCTATCTGGACAGCCTCCGGTGGAATCGGAAGATAGCCTTTACCTGAATATCTGGGCACCTGAAAAAGAAAGCCATGATCCACTTCCCGTAATGGTATGGATTCATGGCGGATCTTTCGTTTCAGGCGCTGGCAGCCAGCCCATGTACGATGGAACACAACTTGTCCTCCGGGGAGACGTGATCGTCGTGACGATCAACTATCGCCTGGGGCCGCTAGGGTTCTTGCATTTGGCTCCGCTTGGAGATGGTTTTGCATCTAATGTGGGTTTACTGGATCAGATTGCTGCGCTGCAATGGGTACAGGACAACATCGAAGCTTTTGGCGGTGATTCGCATAACGTCACTGTATTCGGAGAATCTGCGGGCAGCATGAGTATTGCAGCTTTGATGGCGATGCCAGCAGCCAAAGGATTGTTCCATCGTGCCATTATGCAAAGTGGAGCCTCACAAGTCGTCCCAGCAGAGCAGGCTTCAGCCATTCGTGAAGGCATGTTGAAGGTTCTGGGTGTGACACCAGATGACCTGCATAAACTCAAAACCATTCCAGTGGAGCAAATCATCGCTGCTGGCGAGACGGTCAAACAACAAAGCGGTGCAGGGATGGCCCTGTTGTTCCAGCCCGTACTGGATGGAGATACACTTCCGAACTCGCCTCTCCAGGCGGTAGAAAAGGGCGCAGCACAGGATATCCCTGTACTAATTGGAACCACTTTGCATGAAGGCTCGTTGTTCATTCAGCCTCAGGTGCCTTACTCCGAAGAGATCAATATGGTGAAGGCTGTTGATTTTATGACACCTGATCTAGAGAATCGGGCTGCCATTGCGGACAGTTATCCGAAGACTGCAGATGGCCAGGCCCAGGTAATGACGGATTTGTTCTTCTGGCGCTCGGCTGTGCAATATGCGGCAGCTCAGCAGAAGCATGCACCAGTATGGATGTATCGCTTTGATTGGGTGATGCCAGAGCATCCACTGCTGCAAAAATCAATTCATAGTATCGATATTTTCTTTGCTTTTAATACATTGCCTGTATTGAAGTTTATGAATGCCGAACCGGATGCCGCAGCAGCAGAACTTGCGGGTAAAGTGCAGGATGCATGGATTTCGTTTGCCAAGCAGGGCAAGCCTGAGACAGCGGGAGTAAATTGGCCTGCCTACGAAGATGATCGCGCTACGCTAATTTTCAATCATGAAGTGGAGTTGGTCCATGACCCGGAAGCTTCCAAACGTAAGCTGCTGGGGCTATAGTCCGACCACCTCTGGACTTCATCTCAACATAGTTAAAAGGTGTGCCTCGTCATTGGCTGACGAGGCACACCTTTTTTACAATGGATCAAACTTGCCGACTTTAATGGCAAACGCTAGGGCACTATTTTTCACCTGAACCTATGTGCTGTGAGTGGAATGAGTCCAGAATTTACTTTCGGGAAGCTCGTGTCTTGGACACATCATCACAGTAAAACGCACGCTTGCCTCGGGAGAACAGCACCAGCATGACATGCACGAACAACACCAAGAGAATAAGCATATGCAGACCAAAAATTCCGACAGAGATCCACACCTTATAAGGTTCGAGCATTACATTTTCGTTCAGAAAGGCATAATCGGTTATGATTTGAGCTACGGTGACCAAGATCCAAGGGGCGTAAAGTGCCAGCAACCTTTTAAACAGGGATGCGCTGGAAGGCTCCCCATTCTCCCGGTGAACATATCTGAACCGCATGAGGGCAGACCCTGGAGTCTTGCCATCTCGCAAGGATGGAATAAAGAAAAATACAAACAGCATGGCGATCGCCGTATTTAGCGTACTGACGATCACATTTGTATTACTCCAATTAAATATGGACATCAGATTGGACAGAAATACAACAACTACACCGTCAATGATAAGCGCGAGCAATTGAGGTACAGGATAGACCTTGTTTTCTTCCAGAAGCTGCTCGCTCTTCGCCTGAATACTTGCACGAGACGGGAATAAGGCAAGCAGGATGGGAGCTGCGAAGAATCCAAGCACCGTTCCTGAAGTATTCAGCAGGAGATCATCCACGTCAAACAGCCGGTACGGGCAATCATAATAGCCGTAGAAGCCGGTGATCTGGGTAATTTCAAAGAACAGGGATAAGCCGAATCCGCTTAATATAGCCTGTTTCCAATACGTTCTCTTTTGCCAAAAATACCGGATATACACGCCAAGAGGCATAAGGAGCATTACGTTGAACAGAACCTGCAGAAAAGCCCTGCCCTGAATCATTCCCATATAGCTGGCGGGTTGAGACCAGATGATTGGTGTTTCTTTCATAATATCTTTTACAAAGGTGAACGGAACAAGGTTGTAATATACGGTATCCGCTGCTTGCTGTGCACATGTATTACGAGTGGTCGGGAAAGGAAGTATAACCAGACAGTACGCAGCCAGTAGGTAGAAAATAAATGAAAAGCTGACGCCAAACCGCGACCAGCTAAAAAATCCATCTTTCCGATATCCGTAGATCAACCAAGGCACCAGCAGAAACATGGCGATCAGGACAAAAATAAATAAAGCCGTTTGGACAGGAAAAACATAGGGTGACATGAGCAGAAACTCCTTTTATAGGATATATATCAGCATTTCGTGTAAGACACGACTTTTAAGAATAGTATTTCGTTGTGATGCTCCACCATTTTTCTTCTAGAGCTTCAGTATAAGGAACCTTCCTTAAATCAGGAGGCGGAGCAATCTTAAATTTAGTTTAAAATCAATTAACCTCGTGTCGATGTGGAACAATGGACTGCATTCCCGTATACTTGCGAGGAAGCCACAAAATGAATGGAGAGTTTAATACATATGTCTAATTTGCCTAATTGCCCCAAATGTAATTCCGAATACACGTACGAGGACGGTAATTTGTTGGTGTGTCCAGAATGTGCGCACGAATGGGCGCTATCGTCTGAACAAGAGAATGCGGAAGAAACTAAAGTAGTACGCGATTCGAATGGTAATGTCCTGAATGATGGCGATACCGTTACGGTCATTAAGGATTTGAAGGTGAAAGGCAGCTCGCTGGTAGTTAAGCAGGGCACCAAAGTCAAAAACATTCGTCTGATTGACGGTGACCATGACATCGACTGCAAAATCGACAGCTTGGGCGCGATGAAGCTGAAGTCCGAGTTTGTGAAAAAAATCTAGCATCTCCTTTTGGCACGCTGGATTGCCATGTCATTGGCCTTGTCTTAAACCATAAAGAACGTTCATTTCTGCAATGCTGTGGAAGTGAAGGTTCTTTTTTGTTGTGTGGAGAAAGGAATCAAGATGAATAAAGTAGTATTATAATGTTATAATTAAGTGATTATAATGATATCGGAGGGAAGTTATGCAGATCAAACCATCAACTACAATACGCAAGGACTACAACGGGTTCTCTAAATATTGTCATGAGCTGGATGAGCCCGTGATACTTACCCGCAATGGAGAAGCTGATTTAGTCGTGATGAGCCATGAAGCGTACCGAAGAATGGAAGCCAGAACCGCGTTGCAATCCAAACTACTCGTCGCTGAGAAACAGGTGGCTGAAGGTGAAGAGTTGCCCAGTCATGAGCAAGTAATGACACGATTACGGAGAAAATTGGATGCTTCCAAAACAGAGTAGCATTCGATATACTCCTGCTGCTGTTGATGATCTGGACGAAATTTTCTCTTATATATCTATGGATAACGTAGAACAGGCAGAAAAGATGCTTGATAAACTGGATGAAAAAATAAGGAACATTGCCGATTTTCCCAATATAGGTTCTGTTTTGTCAGAGGATGATTATAACCTGATCCAGCGAGGATACCGGTTTATCGTCGTTTCTCCCTATCTGGTTTTCTACCGCATTGCTCTAGAGGGTATTATCATTTATCGCATCTTGCATGGGCGGAGAGATTACCTCAGGGAATTATTTGAAATGAATTGACAGGAAATATTTAGAAGTACTATACTGGATAAAATTTAACAGTCAAACGCAATGATCAGGAGTAATAAGGCTCGAGGTTTGGTCCAGAGAACTGTCGCTTTGGTGCAAGGCAGTCCAACCTTTCCCCAACTCGCCTGTGAGCAGCAGGATCGATTCGTAGTTACGTAAGTATCGTCATTGTTCAGCAGACGGAAGGGCTGGATGTTGAGATGATGCTATACGCTGACTTCATGTAGATCCTGACGGTTAACCTCCGTCATCAGGTCCTGAGATGTTATGGCAGGATAAGTTGGAGCATGATGTATCCAATCCTGTTCATGGATCAAGAAGAGTGGTACCGCGAAGGTCAGACCTGTCGCCTCTTAGTTGAGGCGGCAGGTTTTTTGTTTTTTTATATGGCCTTAATGTTGAGAAAAGGCAGGTGCAGAATCATGGAAAGATCACGTGTGATTGAGTATTATTCCAGATTTGACGAGTGGGGAAGGTTGGATCGGGAACCGCTGGAGTTCATCATTAACATGCATTATATCCGAGAGTCACTTCCGGCAACCGGACTTGTGCTGGACAATGGCGCCGGACCAGGCAAATATGCGATGGAGCTTGCCAGGCTCGGATACCATGTCACGCTGTCAGACCTGACCCCTGCATCTGTGGATATGGCTCAGCAGAAGGCAAAGGAATTGGATTTGACACAGCAGTTTGACAGTTTCCATGTATTGGATGCGACCCATCTGAACGGCATTGCAGATGAGACGTATGATGCCTCTCTGATGCTGGGGCCGTTGTACCATTTGCAGGCGGAAGAAGAGCGAGTAGCTGCGGTACGGGAGCTGCATCGGGTCACCAAGCGTGGGGGGACCGTGTTTGTAGCGATGCAGAGCCGCATGCGAATGGGCATTACCTCATTGCAATTCCCGCAGCAATGGAAACCACATGACCATATGGAAGCTATCCGTTCTTTTGTGGAAAAGGGAACATTCGATCATCTGGATCAAGGACGGTTTACGGGGGCGTACTATTTCAACATTCAGGATATTAACCCGTTTATGGAGCAGCACGGATTCGAAACGGCAAACCTGATTGGATCGTCCAGTCTGAGAGCTATGCTCACAGAAGAGCAGCAGCAATATTGGAAAGAACGCGGGGAATACGATGAGTTGATCCAGTACATGATTGAGGCGGCCAAAGACCCGTCGATATTGGGAATCTCGTCTCATCTGCTGTACATTGGGAAAAAGAAATCATCATGAAATCATGGATTTTGAGAAGAATGGATACTCTTTATAAATGAAAATGGGAGCTTACCATTTCAATTGGATCGATCATGGAACATGGTATAATAGGGATCAAATAGCGGGCTGGAGGTGTCACTATGCAATGGAAGGAAGTTCAGGATCGATTCCCTAACGAATGGGTCGTTTTTGAAGCAACCAAGGCACATTCTAGGGAAGGCCAGCGTTATATTGAAGAGATGGCGGTTATTGATTCATTTGATGATTCAACACAAGCATTAAAACGATACAGTGAATTGCATCAGGAAGATCCAAGACGGGAATATTGTTTTTTTCATACTTCTCGTCCAGAAGTTGTGGCGAGAGAGCGGTTGGGATAAGAGGTCCCCGATGAAAATCTCGGAGATATATGGTCTGCCTTTTATAAGCCTACAGCTTACGTTTAGAGGACAATTACTCTATTTAGAGAAAGTCCTGCTCGACACAGGATCAGCCAGTACGTTGCTAAATGCAGACATTGTCCAGGAAATAGGTATGGTTCCTGAAGAGAATGATGAGGTAGATATTATTAGAGGCGTAGGTGGCATAGAATATGTTTACACCAAGTTACTGGACTCTATAACTGTGGATGGAACAACGCTTAGGGAATTTCAGATTGAAATCGGAAATATGGATTATGGTTTGAGATCGATGGGATTTTGGGGTTTAATTTTATTAAACAGGCTGGCATTATAATTAATGCAAATTTAATGGAACTAAGTATAGATTAAGAATTGATTTAGAAAAATAAAAAGTGCCCTCTGGAAAACAGGGGGCACTTGTATTTTTCCTCAAAATAGTTCAATATTAAGATAAATAACAAAAGGTGATCTACTTACAATAGGTTAGACGAACGACGGATCGCTTCATACCAGGGAGGAATAGACAATGGAAATCGGAATCAGTACATTTGTGGAGACGAACCCAGATGTAAACACAGGAGAACTTATAAGTCATGCGCAGCGTATTCGCGACGTCGTTGAAGAGATTGTTTTGGCAGATCAGGTGGGACTGGATGTATATGGCGTGGGAGAACATCACCGTGCCGACTATGCCGCTTCATCACCAGCTATCATTTTGGCCGCCGCAGCTTCACAGACCAAACGCATTCGCCTAACCAGCGCTGTAACGGTGCTATCTTCCGCTGATCCAGTACGAGTATTTCAGGATTTTGCAACGCTGGACGGCATTTCGAATGGGCGTGCGGAGATTATGGCAGGGCGGGGATCATTCATCGAATCATTCCCATTGTTCGGGTACGATTTGAATGACTATGATGAGTTGTTTGATGAGAAATTGGAGCTGCTCTTAAAGCTGCGTGATTCGGAAAAAGTTACTTGGGAAGGCAAACATCGCCCTTCCTTTAACAATCTAGGCATCTACCCGCGTCCGGTACAGGAAAAGCTTCCGGTATGGATCGGCAGTGGCGGTAACCAGGAATCGGTTGTCCGCGCAGGTCTGCTTGGATTACCGCTTGTACTCGCCATTATTGGTGGTCGTCCGGTTCAATTCGCACCACTGGTGGAGTTGTACAAAAAAGCAGCTGCACATGCAGGTCACGACGCTTCCAAACTGACCGTTGCTTCTCACTCTCATGGCTTCATTGCGGATACAACAGATGAAGCTGTGGAGAAATTCTTCCCTCCAGCTCAGGCAGTAATGAATATGTTGGGCCGTGAACGCGGCTGGGGACACTATAGCCGTGCAACCTTTGACGCGGCACGTAGTCTGGAAGGCGCGCTGTATGTCGGTGATGTGGATACCGTTGCTCAAAAGATTATCTATCTACGTAAAGAAGTTGGTATTACACGCTTTATGCTACACACTCCCCTCGGCACGATGCCGCATGAGGAGGTAATGAGAGCCATTGAACTGCTCGGCAAAGAGGTCGCTCCCAAAGTCCGTGCTGAAATCTCGCGTTGGGAAGCTGAGAACGAAGCCGCGCGTTAATTAGCGATAGTAATCCCTTATATATAATGATAAAAAGGAGCAGGTTCCTTCATCCGAGCGATGAAGTGCCTGCTCCTTCTTTCGTTTCCTTATCCATTCATGGCTTATCCATTCATGGCTTAGCCATTGGAAGATACCCCAACAAGGGATAGAATGACCATGGACAACGTATGATCATATAGCCGTTTCGCGGCCTCTTCACTCTCAATATGGCCTCCCAGGTACAGATGGATGACACCATGCAGCGGGGCCCAGATCATACGGACTGCAAGCAGGAGATCGTTCTCCTTAAGCATTCCCTGCTCCATTGCGGCCTCAACCAGGGACGTGATTTGTTTGAGGGCAGTTGCTGTTCCTTGCAGACTCTCTGCATCTGGTTTGAATTCTGCAAAAGAACCACCAAACATCAGCTGATAGAAGCTGGATTGTGTAATCCCGAAATCCCAGTAGGCATAAGCGAGATCGCGAAAATAATTCTCGAATGATGCTTGCTGAGGCACGGATTCAAACGATTGGGATAGGAGGGCGCACCCCTCCATGTATAGGTATTTGGCTAACCCTTCTTTCTTGCCGAAGAGGTTATATATGATTTTGGTGGAGCACTCCATTCGTTCTGCCACGCGCCGAACCGTGACGGCTTCGGGACCGTGCTCTTGCAGCAAGGATGCGGCGGCATGCACAATATTTTGGCGCAGGTTTTCGGAGTGCTGGAGTCTGGCTTCCTGAAAGGTAGTGACCGTGTGAGCGGATTCTTTGGAACCCGAATTGTGATCTTTCATCTATCTCATCCTCATACATCCATATTGTTGTTTAACGGTAACCGTGTTTCTTATCGTCATTCTACTGTTTTACGCTGGAAATCGTCAAATAATCAAAAGAAGTTGACAGTACGAAGACAAGAGAGTACGATGATTTCATTAGGAAACAGTGTTTCCAATAAAAAACGAGTGTTTTGAAAAGGTGGATGAGATATGAAGCAGGTTCAAAATCAATGGGTACTCATTACGGGGGCTTCTTCAGGAATTGGGCAGACTTTTGCATTGGAGATGGCGTCAAAAGGCAAACATGTGGTCTTGGTGGCCCGATCGGAGTCCAAATTGCGTCAACTAGCAGAACGGATTGAGCGAACCTATCGCGTAAAGACGGAAGTGATTGTAGCGGATCTATCCCAAGCGGATGCATCACAACACGTATATGAGGAATGTATGAATCGGGGCATACAGGTCAATGTATTAATCAACAATGCGGGATTTGCCACGCATGGAATGTTCGAGCAGCTAGATGGTGCACGGCAGCAGGAAGAGATTATGCTGAATGTACTCGCAGTCATGAACATGACCCATCTTTTCCTGCCAGGCATGCTGCAAAAACGGAACGGTACCGTCATCAATGTCTCTTCAACGGCTGCTTTTCAACCTGATCCATACATGGCTGTTTATGGAGCTACGAAATCTTTCGTCCTTTCTTTTACAGAGGCGTTGTATGAAGAGAACCGGAAGCGAGGCGTTCAGTTTTTGGCTTTATGTCCTGGCTCAACCGATACCTCATTCTTCGAAGTAGTAGGAGCCGAAGAGGCCTCGGTAGGCAAACGGGATACGCCAGAGCATGTTGTGGAAGTGGCGATGAAGGCGTTGGCGTCAGGCAAGCCGTATGCTGTGCCAGGTGCCTCCAATTACTGGACGGCCCAGTTCGCTCGCCTTATGCCGCGCAGACAAATGCTGCGCATCGTAGGGGGCATGCTTCGGCCCCGTTCGAAGAGTGGCAAGCCGCAAAAGGCACAGGCTTAGGCGTAACAAACCCAACCCAAACCAACCAAACCCAAAGACGCTGTCAGCTGAAATACCCACTGGCAGCGTCTCTATTTGAACAATCTTCAATATTGTGTAGGTCATGCTGCATCCAGCAGCGCCCATTGCAATCAACGGGGCGTTCAATCTCAACTCAACCTGGGAACAGTTTCAATTATTTCGTACCTTGCCAGTCATTTGATTTCCGTTCTTAATCAGAGTGTAGCGAATGAGCTCACCACTCCAGAAATGAAATGTCAGCTCGATCTGTCCGTCATGCAGTTCTTTGAGCCAATTGGGCTGTAGCTTAATTTCATTCGTTTCATAAGAAGGAGCAAATGTGTTAAAAAATTCCTTATACGCTGTCCAGTCCTGTGGCGCGGTATTCTCACCGGATGTATACACAGCCTCCATCGTAGCAAGCTGATCACCTTGAAACTGGGTCGGAATGGAGAAGGTGTCTACCATACCTGTTGCCCCGCTCAACTCGGGCTCCGTGGACACAATCACATTCCATTTCCATTCTGCGCCCCGATTGAACTTCGCTGTGAGTATCCCATGGTTCCCAAGCTTCTGAGTTGAGCTGATCATCCGGGATAACGCGGCGGATTTGATGGTTAATGTGTTGCCGCTGAACGAATAATCGGTGCCAGCTTTCAGCAATTGATCACTCGCATACAGGGCAACCAGCTTGTTTCCGTTTAACTTGATCGTCAATGGTCTCTCTTCCACAGGCGAACCTTGTCTGAAATAGAGCAGGTCGCTTTCTCCTACAGCAGAACGTCCTGTCCAGGAAGCTTGGATCATCTGAAATAAATCCGGGTCAGCCCACTGAAATGTTTGTCGATTCAGATGCTGACCGTTGTCCCATAACATGGACGCGATCTTTTTTTCTTTTAACTGATGACCGACGAACTCAAAATATTTCAGCTTCTCTCCCTGTTCGATGACATCGGTATGTTTGTCAAAACCGAGCAGGCCGTATTCACCCAGAATAACTGGAATACCTTGAATAACCAGCGTGTTATACACGTTATTGAACGTGCTGGCCGCATCATTTTTCGTATCCGTATCGAAGGTGGTATGCCCTGCATTGTTAACGCTGAACGGCCAATATCCGTAATAATGCACCGTAGCAATCAGATTGTGATCCTTCAGCCCCACTATTGTCTGCCGCAAACTGTCGAGTCTCACCTGTGTTGGTGAACCTTCCAGCGTAGGCAGGACCAACGGACGCTCGCTGTTATTTCCACCTGTTTGCCGTACCAACTTAACAAATGCAGTGTTCAATTCTTTCAAAAGCTCCAACTGCCTTGCCTCATCAATATTGCTGCCCGAGCCCATATCTCCGGCATTTGTTGCTCCGCTGTGAAAGCGCGGTTCGTTAACACTTTCAAACATCAGCTTACGTGGTTCATCTTTGAACTGCTTGGCAATCTGAGTCCATACCGCTTTATAGCGGGAAAGCACCTGATCATGGTCCGCCTCCAGTTGACTGATCCAGAGGTAGGAGTCATGGTGAACATTCACGACGACATAGAGGTTGGCATCCAGCGCCCATTGGACAACCTCCTGAACACGAGCCATGTAGGCTGGATCAATAGTGTAGTCTGGTGCGTCCCCAATATGCCCATCCCATGTGACGGGAATGCGAATACTCCGGTATCCCTGAGCAGCGATCTGCTGGATCAGTTCGCGGGTAACTCGCGGGTTGCCCCAATACGTTTCATCAGGTCCGACCGTATCCAGGGAATTTCCCAGGTTCCATCCTGGCTGCATCCCGTCAACATAGGTTTGAAGTGGACCAAAGGCCGTCGTTTCATGTTGTCTGGCAAGTTCAGACTTGGCTGCAGAGGCAGGCATAGGAAGCAGAATAAACAGACACAGGGTGATGCAAACAAGTGTCAGGACGAAATGGTGGCTAGGTGGGTTCATGAGGGCTCCTTTGGATGGGTATACATCGTTAATCTCGTGGGTGAAGCTTGATGTATTGCATTATATCAAAATGAACTTCTGCATGAATCATCTATTTTCACCCACGTTCCTGCGTGTTCTCCGACTCATACTTTTCCCGGTGCTCCTGCTTCATTTTCACATAATCCGGGTCCGTTTTGGCGATCTCCCATTTTGCTTTGAAAATGGCTGCGGATTCAGCCTTCACCTTATCATTCTGATAAGGCAGGATGGAGCCGTCCTCCTTCGAATATTTGCGTCCACCTTTTTACCCCGATTCTTGTACAACACGCACGGTTAATGGGAAAGAAGAGAAGTACATACATAGGAGGGATAAGGTATGGGCATGTCCGGCAGATATCTTGTTGTCACCAAAGAATTGGTTGAATCCATTAAGTCAGGTGAGGTCAGTGTTCATGATTGTTCGGTCGAGCTGGATATCGATAAAATGTGGCAGATGCTTCAGTTTACGTTGACTGGTGAAGTGGTAGAGGGGCAGCCTCCTCTGGGATATGTGGTCCCTTTGTCAGGCGAACAATATTTAGGGAACTATTCAGACATGGATCTGTTCCTGCTGAACAATGAACAGGTGCTCGAGGCGTACATGGCGTTAGAACAACTGACACCTGAAGAATTGAAGAAACGGTTTAGCCTGGAACAAATGGTAGCTGAGGGCGTGTATCCTGTCATGGAAGATTGGGACGCAGAGGAGACATTCCAGGAGATCGTTCAGACACTAAATGATGTTCAGGCGTTATATCAGGCAACTGCTGCGAGCGGGAACGGAATTGTCTTTTATATTTTCTAACCTCCGTCTGTTTAATTTGTCATTATTCCGGTTATTGATAGAAACAAGGCACAGATTGTGCCTAAAATCCGGTAGAAGAGAGGGAATACGATATGACACAGGATCAGAATGAAGAGAACAAAGCCATTCAAGACGACGAGCCGGATCCATTTGAAACCCCTGCGCGTACCGATGGTAAAGAATCGGATGAGGACACTGAGGCAGAGAATACAGAGAAAGAATAAACTCAACTGTTTATGATTGGACTAGGCATATTTTTGTTGAAGCTAACTACTCCAAATGCTTAAATATACATCACACTCGAGATACCCGAGGTCGGACAATCGTTCGGCCTTTTTTTGGTATTTATTTACCGATCCGGTTTACAACAATTACCTATAACCCTCATAATAGGAGTGAACCACATTTTTCCTAAGGAGGAGATCGTATCAAAAATCACAAGCTAATGAAGTGGATTGCCGTACCACTCGTGTTGATGATGGTTGCGCTTACGGGATGTCAGGCCGTAGGTGGCGTAGATATTGGCAAAGCCGTTGTCAACAGTACAACCGTCAAGTCCGGTGAATCCAAACAGTCGATGCATATAAAAATTGAACCTACAGCAAACCTCGTCGATGAGGATGCGCTTCAAATGATTGAACTCATTAATTCCGTTTCATTGAATATTGAAGATGCCAAAGTGAAGGACTCCAATACGGCGTCTGTCAAAGGTACACTGAGTATGCAAGGAAAGAAATTACCTTTCCATCTGTCGATGGATAAATCGGAAATGGTCATTGATGTAGACGGAGCGCAAAAGCCTCTATACATATCTTTGGAGGATGACACGCTTCCTATGCTAGATACGAAGGCGTTGGAGAAGCAGATCGAGGAGCTTTCCCCGAAATTGCTGACCTTTGCGCTGAAGCATTTGTCCAACCCGAAAAATATTTCCGTAACGCCGGTACAGGAATCGGTTAACGGTGAATCGCTGAGCCTCTCCAAGCTGCATGTGGAAATCAGTGGAGAAGAGCTTCTTGCCATGGTTAAACCGTTTCTGACAAGTGTTGCTCAGGATGAGCAAGGACTCAAGGATCTGATTGGAGATCTGTATGATGTGTTCTACCCGATCCTCGTTACATTCAACACGGTTGATATTGGCGACGGCAGTGCCCTGCCTTCTACGATTAGCGAATCACGGGATGCAGAGGTTGCTTCATTGTACGAAATGATTAAGGGCGGTCTTGACGAGATTCTTGCCAATTATGACAAGGAACTAGCCAGCTTCTTGACCGAAACGCCTGAATTGAAGACGGTGTTCGGAACAGAGACTAATCTCAAATTGGACTTTTATATGGACAGTGCACTGAATATCCGTAAACAGAATTATGATTTCAAAGTAGCGTTGCCTGCTTCTGAAGATCTGCCGATCAAATCGGTATCCGTATACGGTGACAGCGAACTGTGGAATATTGGTGGACCAGTAACTGTGGATGCCGTGGACAAAACGGGTGGTGCAATGGATCTGATGCAGGGAGATATCACACCAGGTCAGATGTTGCGCAATTTTGATTCCAATTCACTTGTGTATCAGCTGTTGAAGGATGAAGCGGGAATCACCCGTAAATATGTCATGTTGTATCCGGACGACGAATCCTATGGCGCAATCACTGTTAAAAATACAACATTTGTTCCTTTACGCTATCTGTCCGAAGAATTGGATGCTGAAGTGAAATGGACCAAAGGGTCGGATAAAATCGTCGTTATTGACGATATCACCGGTGATGAGATTGTCTTGACTGTAGGTTCCAAGAAGGCAATCGTTGCAGGCAAGGAAGTAACGATGGTCGAACCTGCCTTTGTGGGCAAAAACGGAAAAACCTACGTTCCGCTGCGCTTTATGGCAGAATCTCTTGGGGCATCTGTAGATAAGGAAAAAGAAACAGGCTGGATTTTCATTGACCGGCCATAAGTAAGATTTGTATGTGAGTCTTAGGTTGAGAGGGGATTTCAGAGTATGCCAGATTTCTCGTAATGATCATGAAAGAACACAATGAAAAAATTCCGTTAGACCATTAACGGGATACGTGTGTCCTTTTTGACCCATTACGAGGAGCTTCGGCGTTTCTGAAATGATGAAACGAATCGAGGAGTGCCTCTATTGGAGGTGCTCCTCTTTGTCGTGTCATCCCAAATAAATCCCCAGAGGTGTTATATATGAGAAGTCAATTGACCATTCAATCCAGTTCAATTACATTACGTCCACTAACGCTGGAAGACCAGGACGCGCTGTATGCATTAACCCGACAACCCGAAATTACGGATATTCTTCCGGAATGGAGGATGACAGAGGAACAGCTGCATGGTTTTCTGCAATTTGTTGTTGGCAGTTACGAGCAGTTCGATCCGAAAGATGTACGGGTCATGCTGGCTGTTGTACACAACAAAGATCAGCAAATCATTGGCTGGTGTGGTGTGTTTCCGAATGACATGTTGGATAGTGATGATCGTGAAGTGGCTTACGCCATTTCACGGGATTATCGGAATAAAGGGTATATCACAGAAGCGGTGAATGCCTTAACGACATACTTGTTCGAACATACGCTGTTGGACCGAATCGTGGGTATTGTGAAGCCGTTTAACCAGCCTTCACGCAAGGTGCTTGAGCATGCCGGATTTCGTTATGTCTCTCACAGAAAACTTTCGGATCAGGCAGATTACGATTATTTTGAGCGACATAAAGTACAACCGGCACCAGCACCTTCACTGGGGCTGCAATCTCTAGTTCAGCTTCGACGTGCACGCCAAGAGGATGCTGAAGTGCTCACGGAGATTTGCACCAGAGCCTTTGATCATGCGATCAGAGTCTGGGCTAAAGGAGACACCGTTCCGGACAGCAACATCTGTCCACCAGGCTATTCGTCAGTTCGCATGCACAGTTACGTGATCCGTGAATGGGACTATTACGTTATAGAATGGGATGGATGTGCTATTGGTGGAGTCAGTGTCAATGTATTGGGGAGCAAACATGCGAGACTGGATAAAATCTTTATTGACCCCGTCTGTCATGGTCGGGGTATAGGATCTCAGGTCATCACGCTTGTTGAGGCCGAATTCCCGGAGATTGGGGTATGGAAGCTGGAGACTTCGGGAAGACAGCGGGATAATCATCATTTTTATGAGAAAATGGGTTATGTCTGTCTCTATGCGTCTGAAGATGAATTTGGATATGAGAAAATCATAACACTAGAACCTGTAATCCAGCTCCCAGCCGAGGAATTATGCAATGTTAAGGATGAGACGGTTACTGAATTTTACCAAGCTGATCTGGATTCACTTCGCTTCAGCACCAGCAATCTTCGGGATATCCAGATGACCGATTGCAATCTGAGTGGGGGCAAATTCACCAATCTGAATATGACCCGCATATTACTGGCCGATTTGCGTTTAACAGACAGCAAGGTTGAATTCTGTGCTTTGGATGGGGTTCATTTTCAGGATACACACCTCGGCCCAGACAGAGTACCCATGCGTTGGGAACATTGTGACCTCAAGGGCAGTCGTTTCAATGACTGTGATCTGTCCGACGTACAGTTGGAACAGTGTCAGGTGGCAGGAATGAAGATTAATGGAGTGGCTGTAGAGGAGTTATTTGCTGCGTATGAGTCTATGAAGGCCAAAAGATAAATGTACTTATAGCGAAATAGAGAACGCCCGTTTCCGACCTGTGTGTTGGAAATGGGCGTTTTTGCTGTTACCTTGTAAAGAGTCAGCTATGCTGCAAAGCCTGCGGCTTTTTGCTAAATCCAGTGCTTCCCGCGGTAAAGCCCATCTGTTGGTAGAATTTATGCGCAGCTTCACGATCCGGTCGATTGCCGCTGTTTAGAGATAAGGAATCCACGCCATGAGTGGCTGCCCATTGCTCTGCTTCCAGAATAAGCTGACGACCGATGCCGGAGCTTCTGAACTGGTCATGCACGATAAGAGCCATAATACGGCAGTGTTTTCCGTTTTTTTCATATAGGTAAGATGTTTGGAGGCCAATCAGTCCAACGACACGGCCACGGACTTCGGCAACCAACGTTGCAAAGTTTGAATCCGCAGCGATGTGCGAATAACGCTCCTTCATTTCGGCATACGTAGTTGGATAACCGAGTTGATCCATAAGAATGACCATATCCTGCAGATCTGCAGGGGAACTGTTACGAATCGTTACACTCAGACTCATGATCGCGTTGCCTCCTTTTGGCGTTCTTTTAACGAGAGATCAATGATGGAATCCAGCAAACTGGCAAAGGAAATACCAGCAGCAGCAGCACTTTTGGGCAGCAGGCTGTTTCGGGTAAGACCCGGCAGCGTGTTCACCTCAAGCACATAGGGCATGCCATCCCGAATCATCATGTCCACACGGGCATAGACACTGCATTTTAACACCCGGTAACAGGTTAGTGCCGCCGCTTCTACACGTTTGTGCAAATCCGCAGGCAAATGGACGACCTGCTCCTCAGCGCCGCCGTCATTATATTTGGAGGTGTAATCGAAAAAATCGGCATTTGAACGAATCGAGATCACAGGAAGCATCTGACCATCCAGAATGGCGCAGGTAATCTCCTCGCCCTCAATATATTGCTCGATCATGACGACTTCGTCCCAGACGAGTGCCGCTTCTACAGCCGCATGAAGAGTTGAGGGTTCCTGCACCACTTGCGTACCGATGCTGGAACCGCCTGAATTGGGCTTCACCACAACAGGGTACGTTAACTGCTGTACAGCGGCTGATGACAATTCATCCAGGCTGCTTACCTGAAGCCACTCGCCAGTAGGTACACCCGCATGCTGGATGAGGCGTTTGGACATATCTTTGTCCATGCATACGCTGCTTGCGAGGACACCACAGCCTGAATAAGGAACACCCAGCGACTCCAACGTACCTTGAATCGTACCGTCCTCGCCGTATTTGCCGTGCAGAGCGAGCAGTGCCACATCCAATCCTGCGGCTTTCTCAATGAGATCACGTTTGCTGTTGATCTCCACGGGAATAACCTCATACTTCTGTCCATCCAGATGGTTGATCATCTCCTGTCCGGTGAGCAGGGAAACTTCCCGCTCCGAAGATGTGCCACCCATAATCACGCCAACTTTCATGTGAATCCTCCTCATCTCATTTGAGCAACCATCTCACCAATGATGCGAATGCCTTTGCGAATATTCTCATCGCTGACCCGGGAGAAGCCCAAACGCATTGTGTTTTGTCCCTGGCCTGGTTCAAGATAAAAGGTATCCCCGGGCATGAAGGTAACGCCTTTTGCCTTGCAAGCCGCCAGCAGCTCCCTCGTGCGGTATTCTGGTGGAAATTGTACGAACAGGTGAAGTCCGCCTTCACCGGAAACCCGGCACATTGGCAGATACTGCCGCAAACAACGGACCACCAGTTCATATTTTCGCTTGTACTCTGTACGGGCCCGCTTCAAATATTTCTCGAAATTGCCGTTGCTCAGATATTGATAGAGCAGGGACTGGTCCAGCGTCGAGGTATGAATGCTGCGCGCCCGTTTCATGCTTTCCAGATAATCAATCAGTGCCGCATCCGCAATGACCCAGCCTACGCGCAGTCCCGGAAACAATACCTTGGAGAAGCTGCCCAGATACACGAGTCCATTCCCTTTGCCCACACTGGCAATCAGAGGAGAGACGTGGGAACCGGAATACCGCAATTCCTCGTTAAAGCCGTCTTCAATAATCGGCACCTGGTAATGGTTCATCAACCGAATGATCTCCGTCCGTTTGGCAGGTGATGTGACGATCCCGGTTGGATTGTGGTAGGAGGGCACGAGATAGGCCAGATCATACGGGTTTGCGGCGAGTTCCCGTTCCAGCTGCCGCAGATTCAGACCATCAGATTCCATATCCACACCGGTGAGATGAAATTGATGAAGCCTCAGATTTTTAACAGCGGTATGATGTGTCGGGTTTTCACACAGGGCCCTGCCACTTTTTTTGCGAAGTGCGCCCAGTATCAGATCAAAGCCTTCCGTAAATCCGTTGGTAATCAGAATATCCTTGCCAGTTAGGTCGACACCTTTATTTTCCATATAGCGCAGCAGATACTTCATAAGGGGCCTGTAGCCTTGCGCATATCCGTAATTCAGCAGCACTTCACCTTCAAGCGACATCCGGTCGAGGAAGGCTCTTTTTACATTGTGCATGTCGAACAGCTTCTCATCCGGCGCGATGCTGGTAAATGAAATCTCACCGCGCTCTGAGCCAGAACCATGCTTCATCAGATCATACTGATCCGCCTGGATTGCATAGTCGCTGACACGGTCGTTCCAGTCCAGCTGCCATCCGGATGTTGCCTCAGGTGCATCAATGGTGGAACTTACGTAATTGCCTTTGCCTTTGACCGCATAAATCAGGCCTTCCTCCTCAAGTTCAGCGTAGGCCAGCAGAATCGTGCTGCGGCTTACTTTCATGAGTGTACTGAGCTCGCGGGTGGAAGGAAGCTTTTGTTTGGCTTGCAGGCCGCCTTTGAGCATCAATCGCTTCATATAATCTTTGACTTGTATATATACAGGGCGGTCCTCCGTCAGTTCCAGATCGGAATACATCCCATCACTCCCTTATTTGCTATCTTGCCATATTATAACCCCGGCAGAAAGAACCACGATACCTCTGTTTCCTTGCGGAGGTGGTTGGTTGTTTGCGCAAACGTAAAAAAGCCCTGGCATCATGCCGGGCTGGGGTGAAACGTGATCCATTTCTTTTATAGTGCTGCTGCTATAACTTTCTAGGTTGGCGTTGCATGACTAGTCTCTCTAGGATCGATAGCTACCTGTCCTTCTACGTGTGTCTATTTGAATCGTACGGCTATAATTGCAGGCGTTCTAATTGAATTTATTTTATTTCTATAGTCGCTTCTTAAATCTAGGTTCCTTCTACTTTGCTTGCTGCAAGGGTCGCATAGATGATGAATCGAAAAGCTATACTTCTTGGGTTATTGCTAACTGTACTCTTGTTGTGCGCGCGTAACAGAATTCAGTATGAAAGAGGATAAATCATGGGTTACAATAGACGGAGTAGATATAAAGACATATGTCTTAGTGCCCAAATTCTTCCTCGTACCCCTATAGTACCACTTTGAATCAGGAAAGTTAACCTTTTTTTGAAATATTTGTCGTAAGTGTTGGAAAAAGCGTGAATAGTGCTACTTATAGAATGAAATGGTGTCCTTTTGGGATATATGATAGGATGTAGACCTATAGATAATGAGGAAGTGAGCCTATTGATTAATATTACTGTGCCAACACCAGATGTCATCATCACGAAGCAGGCTGATCCACAGCTTAGCCACATTTATGGATTCACCGATTTCCACCTGATTACACGGGAAAAAGGCGGTATCTTCATGTTTTACAATGCCGCTGATGAGTTGTTATTTGTCGGGAAAGCGCGAAAATTAAGACCACGCATCAAGAAACATTTTGAAGATACGGTATCACCAATGAAGTCACATCGCGAGGAAGTAACCACCATCGAAGTATGCGTTATTGAAGATCCGGTGGATCGCGAAATTTACGAGACTTATATCATCAACACGATGCGTGCGAAATACAATGTAGATAAAGTGTTGTACAAATAAGCATGGATTGGAATGTGCTGAATAAAATGTAAAGTATTTTTCGCAAAGTATTGGGACATATAGCCTATGCCTTGCATTAACAGACAAGGATGTGATCTGCGGATTGCATCCCATGTCTGCTTAGAAGCATTAGAATTTTTATTTTTCAATACGAAATGGAATATGTAGTTCGCACGATTGGCAATGTAGAACGTAGAGATGGTAGTACAGGCTTAACCCAATACATAGAAGAGGTGAATGTTTTGATCGGACGTAGCGGTAACCCCACACTCAAAGATAGTACGTTTGAAGACTCCAGAGGATATGGAGATGATCGGTATCAAACCAGAATGACGATCAACGGTACGGTAAACAAGGCATTTATTACGCTGGTAATCCTGCTGGGCAGTGCATTTGCATCCTGGATGATGTTTTTCAATGGGCAGGAAGTGCTTCCTCTTGCATATGGAGGGGCGATCGTCGGATTTATCCTCGCGTTGATTATTTCGTTCAAACCTGTTGCAGCGCCTTACCTTGTGCCGATCTATGCCGTTGCGGAAGGGATGTTCCTCGGTGCACTCTCGGCTACGTATGAATACTTGTATAACGGCATTACGCTGCAAGCTGCTTTGCTGACCATGGCTGTCTTTATTGCTCTGCTGATGGCATACAAGACAAGCTTGATCAAAGCTACGGAGAATTTCAAGCTGGGGGTTGTGGCAGCAACCGGAGGCATCATGATTATGTATCTCCTCAGTTTTGTGCTTGGGTTGTTCGGGATTACCGTTCCCTATCTGCATGACAACAGCCTGATCGGAATCGGCATTTCTGTCGTTATCGTCATTGTGGCCGCGCTGAATCTGGTCCTTGATTTTGATTTCATTGAAAGTGGTGCCGACAACGGTGCTCCAAAATATATGGAGTGGTACGGTGCATTTGGATTGATGGTTACGCTGGTGTGGCTGTATATTGAAATTATTCGTCTGCTGGGTAAGCTGCGGAGCCGGGATTAAATTCAATTCAAATTTTTACAAACTTAATGTTTCAAAATTCGTCATTAAAAGCTAACTCGTGCCCAAAACACGCAGTTAGCTTTTTTGCCTTTTACGCGATAGTCTTAACATCGAACTGTGTACATTCTTCCATATGTGGATTGACTGAATGGAAAAGAATGTGATATTTTAATTGATAATGATTATCATTTTCGTTTTCGTTAGTCTAATATAGTACTGGCTGTAATGCCCTGTACATTTCATATTAAACCGATCAAGCAGATCGAAAGGAGTGGCCTTATGTTACTGGAAAATGATTCGCAGACCCCTGCGCACTTGCCCGTTACCGGCCGCAGTCCCAAGACGGATCTTGCCAAGGTAAAAGTATATATGGACGAGCACTATGACGAACCAATGTCTATTGCGGATCTCGCCCACAAAGCCAATATCAGTGCAAAATATTTCGTGGATCTGTTCAAGAAGACCTACGGGCAGAGTGCAATGGAATATCTGACCGATCTTCGCATCAATCGTGCGAAACGATATCTGAAAGAAACAGGATACAAACTTCGTGAAATCGCGCTGAAAGTGGGCTATAGCGATGAGTATTATTTTAGTCGCAAATTTAAAAAGGAAGTGGGCGTATCGCCTTCGGATTATGCCAAAAATGCGAGAAAACGCATCGCCACCTGCTCCTCCAGCATCATTGGACAGCTGCTGGTGCTTAATGTCATGCCTGTCGCTGCGCCGATGGATCCCAAATGGACTGCTTATTATTATAACGCGCACCGTACAAAGATTCAGTCTCATCTAAGACTCACTGACCCGTATACCAGCTTGAGATTTGAAGCCAACGTGGAGCGGTTGGTTCATATCCGGCCGGACGCTATTGTCGGTACGGATCAAATCAGTGATCAGGATCAGGCCAAGCTGGCTGAGATTGCACCTTGTTGTTTTGTACCGAAGTATCACCTGGATTGGCGTGCGCAGTTACGCATGATTGCCGCTTTTCTGGAACGGGAAGAACAGGCGGAGCAGTGGATTAGCGTATACAATCAGCGAGTCGAGAAGGCACGGGATTCCGTCAAGCAGAAAGTGGGGAGAGAGAAGGTCATCGTTGTCCGAGTGTATGGTCAGCATATTTATCTGTATCGAAATCCGGGCATTGAAGAGGTGTTGTACAATAATGGTTTACAACTGGAGACGTTCCCCGATGTTCAGGCCAATACACGGTTAACATTGGAACAACTGGCTGCGCTAAATCCAGATCGGATTCTTGTTATGGTGTGTCCTGAGGCCGCATCGCGGGCGTATTGGCTCAGTCTGCAGCACTCGCCGGTATGGCGTCAGCTTAAGGCAGTAAGGCAATACCAGATCCATCTGATCACAGGTGACCCCTGGTTTGACTACTCCGCCGTAGGTGTGATGCGCATGCTGGATGAAGCGCTGCTGATTTTCACGGGATATTGTCCAAATGTATATCTGGATAACGTCCATGGTGATTCCCGGGCTACATGACATATAATCCATCTATCTAAATGAGAATGTTTATCAAGGGGGATATGTCATGTTTCAACAGAAAAAAGGTAACGGACACCGTTCCGTTCCTCCATTTCGTAGTACCGGTTTCTCAGCCTTGCTCGTACTGGTATTGATTACGGGTCTGCTGTCTGCCTGTGGCTCAAATTCAGAAGTTGAGGGAGAAGCACAGAAAGAGCAGCTAGCAACGGAGGCTTCGACCACGGCATCATCAGGAACTGATGTAACCGAAGAGAACACGGAAGAAACCAAAGGAGAACGAACGGTCAAAGACGATCTGGGACATGATGTTATCGTTCCTGAGCATACAGAGCGTGTTTTTGCGCCTTATCTGGAAGACTCACTGCTGACGCTAGGCGTTAAACCGGTAGCTCAGTGGGCGAGTGGTACGCAAGGCCATGTTTACCTTAAGGACCAGTTGAGCGGAGTTCCAACACTGGATTTCTCCAGTGGTTTGCCTTCTCCTGAAGCACTAATGGCGTACAATCCGGATTTTATTATTCTACACACGGCCCAATATGCCGAGAACGGTGTGTATGAGAGTTATTCGAGAATTGCACCAACCTACGTATTTACGAATGCTTCAGGTGATGTCGAGAAGTCTTTGCAGGTAATTGGTGATCTGCTGGGCAAAACGGCTGAGGCCGAAAAAGCTATTGCAACCTACCATGCGAAGGTAGACGATGCTAAGGCCAAGCTCGCCAAAGTTACCGAGGGCAAGAAAGCAGCAATCATTCGTTTTGCACCTCGCGGGATCAGCATGATGGGTGGTAATTACTTTAGTGGGTACGTGGTATATCAGCAATTGGGGCTTGGCAAGCCTGCACTGGTGCAAACGGAGAACAGCGCAACAGTATCGACGGAGGTGTTGCCTGAGATTGATGCCGACTTTATTTTCACGGTGGAACAGGGTCCAGGGAGCATGAAGGAAATGACGGATACCAAAGTATGGAACAGCATGCCAGCCGTTAAAGCTGGAAATGTGTACGCAGTGGACCCAGCTCCGTGGCTGGGCGGCGGATTGATTGCTTATGGTCATGTCATTGACGACACGCTGAAGGCGTTAACCCAATAATAAATTCAATCTATTGATGTATTGATCGCAATATGAGAAATGTAGCTCCCAGCGGAGTGCCAGAAACCGGACAAATTCCAGCGTTTCAGGTATTCCGTGAGGGAGTTTTTTTCTTTTGAGGGGTAACCAAGTTGGTTACATAAATTTGGAAATATGGAGATAATCAAAATCATTTCTGGATATCGTCCATGGGACAGCCGGATGGACTCTCTTATAATTGGTAATGAGAATCAATCTCATATAAAACATGTGTAGCTCGGTATTCAACTTATATACGCAGAACAACGAGGAGGAACCATCCGTAATGACGTTTCAGCCTAATCAACCCGCATCTGGCACCCTTGAACATATCGCACGCAGTACCGTACAGATTCCGCGTGCCGAACAATGGACGATGAAATCACGCAACGGCAATCATGCCTATCAGATCATGGTATTCCAACCGGCAGAAGCGCCACCACCTTCGGGATATCCGGTGATCTATCTGCTGGATGCCAACTCGGTGTTTGGCACGATGGTCGAAGCCGTTCGTGTACAGGGCCGCAGACCGGAGAAGACCGGAGCACTTCCGGCCATTGTTGTTGGCATCGGGTATCCAATGGCGGGCCCTTTTTCACCGCACCGTTACTATGACTTTACCCCGCAGGCCACAACGGAATATACACAAAATTCGGATGGAACACCTTTGCCGAAACAGGGTGGAGCCGATGAATTCTTGCAGTTTATTGAAGAAGAGCTGAAGCCGGATATGGAACGGCAGTTCCGGATTGATCGGAGCAGACAGGCTATTTTTGGACATTCCCTTGGTGGATTGTTCGTGTTGCATACGCTGTTCAAGAAACCGGAAGCTTTTCGCTATTACATTGCGGGCAGCCCTTCGCTTCACTGGAATCAGAACGTCATGCTGGCGGAGGAACAGGAATTTGTCGCACGGCTGGAGCAGCATCCCGTGAACGTCAAGGTGTGGATTGGCATGGGTGAACAGGAGAAGACACATCCTGCGCGCAACAATGATAAGGCTTCGAGTCTTACAGAACGGTTATCTGCGCTGAATCAGCCGGGTCTGGACATTAAATATACCGAGTTTGAAGAAGAAAACCATGTATCCGTATTGCCGTTCCTGATTAGTCGTACGATGCGTTTTGCCTGCAGCCCGGAGTCGTAGGAGAAAAGAGACAATAGAATTTTTCAAGATGACATATCGGTATGGGAGATTGTGCGAAAGACAAGTGGACCGAGTTGTGACGGATTTACGGAGGATCCAATCGTGTTCAGCAGGCTAACATATCTCTCCAACAGGAGGGGGAGCAGTAATGCAAGGGAGGAACAGGAGTGAGTTACACAGGAATTGATGGAAAAGTAGCCGTAGTCACCGGTGCTGCACAAGGCATCGGTGAAGCCGTGGCGAGATTGCTTGCCGAGCAGGGCGCTATTGTTGCAGCTGTCGACATACGAGAGGATCAGTTGAATCAACTGGTCACAGATCTGCATAGTCAGGGTCATCAGGCAACAGCCTGTCCTGTGGACATATCTAATCGTCAATCCGTTGAAGATGCAATCCAGCGTATTGAGGAGACATTAGGTCCGATTGGCATTCTGGTGAATGCAGCGGGTGTACTATACACGGGGGCCGTGAGTGAGCTCCGCGATGAAGAGTGGACAAGAACTTTTGACGTGAATACACATGGTGTATTTTACATGTCACGTGCTGTGGTGCGATACATGGCCGAACGTCAGTCGGGGGCGATCGTTACTGTCGGTTCAAATGCTTCTGGTGTGCCCCGGATGCATATGTCCGCCTACGTAGCCTCCAAAGCGGCTTCAACCATGTTCACCAAATGTTTGGCTCTTGAATACGCCTCAGATCATATCCGCTGTAACATTGTATCTCCAGGTTCGACGGATACCGATATGCAGCGTGCATTGTGGGCGGATGAGCAGGGAGCACAGGCCGTTATCGCGGGCTCCCAGCAAGCATACCGACTGGGCATACCACTAAACAGGCTGGCGTTGCCATCGGATATAGCGGATAGTGTGCTTTTTTTGGTATCGGATCAGGCTAGACATATTACGATGCATAACTTGTGTGTGGACGGAGGCGCCACGTTAGGTGCCTGAAACAAGATAAGGAGATGATAATCATGTCAAAAGCGGGTACGATCGCTGCAACTTCCGCCTCACACCTTCTGGAACAATATCAGGAAGGGACGTCCTTTTTCTGGTCTTCACCGCAGCATACTCTGTTAGCTCAAGGGAAACAGATTCGATGGTCTGCCATGGAGGCATCGGAAGGGAATACACCTGATTCCATGGGCGCGGTTAATGTTAGTGAACAAAAGCGGAATGAAGAAACGCAGCTTTTCATGAACCGGATGGAGCAGTTGATGGAAAAGGCGAGACGCTCGGGGCAAACGAAACCGATTGTGGTCGGCGCCATTCCGTTCGATCCGATACATTCTTCTGCGGAGCTATTCGTGCCAGAGAAGATCCAATGGGCTGAACCCTTATCCCCGGACGCCAGGGCATTGGTGGAGAAACGTCCAGCCGCGGTGGGTTGTGAGGTGCGTGAAGAACCTGCCGGAGCCATATTTCAGCAAAGCGTAAACAACGTTTTGATGGATCTGAATCAAGGCAATCTCCACAAAGTGGTGTTATCCCGTACACTGCATGTGACTTCACAGACGTTGGTTGACACACATCAGTTACTCCGTAATTTGTTCAGGGATAACACACACGGATATACATTTGCTGTTCCGATGACGAAACTCTCTCCATCGAAAGGTGATATAACAACGTATAAACGCGCTCATATTGAGGCGGAAAAAGAAACTCATCGGACTTATATCGGAGCGAGTCCCGAATTGCTGGTTACCCGGAAAGGGTCCAAAGTAAGAGCCAATCCACTCGCCGGGTCTGCTGCCCGGAGTGATGATCCCGCTGAGGACCGTCGCCGTGCAGAAGCACTGCTGGCTTCAGCCAAAGATCGCCATGAACATGCAGTAGTCATTGAGGCTGTGGCGGAAGCACTGCGTCCGCTGTGCAAGCAGCTATCCGTCCCGGCAGAACCTTCCTTGATCCAGACAAGGACTATGTGGCACTTATCTACGGAAATTCACGGGGAGCTTGCTAATGTGAACACATCATCACTGGAACTTGCGTTTGCTCTTCATCCTACACCAGCAATCTGTGGAACGCCTGTACAGGCCGCTCGGGAAACCATCCGAGAACAGGAGGCGTTTGAACGGGGATTATTCACCGGTATGGTGGGCTGGTGTGACAGTGACGGTGACGGCGAGTGGGCTGTAACGATCCGATGTGCGGAAGTGGAAGGGAATACGCTTAAACTGTTCGCTGGCGCGGGTATTGTGGCAGGTTCTACAGCCGAAGCGGAGCTGGCAGAGACCTCAGCGAAATTCGGAACAATGCTGCTCGCCATGGGTTTGGATTCATCTGTTTCCAGTATGAAGGAGGAATGAATGATGCTGTCAGGATTTCAGGCCTGGCCTGAGGAAGTTGCAGAACGTTATCGTCGGGAAGGCTGCTGGGAAGGAATTACGTTTGGAGAGATGCTCCGCCAGCGCGCAGAACTATATGGCAATCGAGTAGCCGTTATCAGTGGTGAACAACAATTAACCTATGCGGAGCTGAACGATCGGGTGGATCGTCTGGCTGCTGGCTTATATGCCAAAGGAATACGACAGCATGATCGAGTTATTATCCAGCTGCCCAATATTACGGCGTTTATCGAGGTGTGTTTTGCCTTATTCCGCATTGGAGCCCTGCCTGTATATGCCCTTCCCTTGCACCGGAAGAGTGAGATTACGTATTTTGCCCGTTTCTCTGAGGCTGTAGCATACGTGATACCTGATCAGGATGGAGGGTTTGACTACCGCTCGCTGGCCGAAGAAGTTCAGGCAGAGGTTCCGGGACTTCGGTATGTATTCGTGGCGGGAGAAGCCGGGCGGTTTACGGCTTTGGAGGATGTTTATACAGCACCAGTCACACTGCCGGATAAGCCGGTTTCTTCTGACGTTGCTTTTCTACAGTTGTCTGGTGGAAGTACCGGGCTGTCCAAAATGATTCCCCGCACCCATGATGACTACATCTACAGTTTGCGGAGAAGTGTGAAAGTCTGCAGACTTACCCCAGATAGTGTCTACCTGGCCGTTCTGCCTATAGCACATAACTATCCGATGAGCTCACCCGGCTTTCTGGGTACGCTGTATGCGGGTGGAACCATTGTACTGTCACGCGGGCCCAGCCCGGATGAAGCTTTTCCACTCATTATGCGCCATAAGGTAACCATAACGGCTCTTGTACCACCACTTGCACTCATATGGTTGAATGCGGCGGCTACCCGGGGGATTAAACTTCCTTCACTTGAGGTGCTTCAGGTTGGTGGAGCCAAATTCAGCGCCGAGGTGGCTGCACGTGTCCAACCCGTTCTAGGCTGCACCTTACAGCAAGTGTTCGGCATGGCGGAGGGGCTGGTGAACTACACCCGTCTGGATGATCCGTTGCATGTCATTGTTAACACTCAGGGCAAGCCGATGTCTCCGTATGATGAAGTACGAATTGTGGATGACGAGGACATGGATGTGGAACAGGGACAATCGGGGCATTTACTGACACGAGGGCCTTATACGATTCGTGGTTATTACAAGGCTGAGGAGCATAATGCCAGATCGTTTACCACGGACGGTTTCTATCGTACCGGAGATATTGCCAGTCTTACGGCTGATGGATATCTCGTTGTGGAAGGACGGGCGAAGGATCAAATTAACCGTGGCGGCGATAAAGTGGCCGCCGAGGAAGTGGAAAATCATCTGCTGGCGCATCCTGCTGTGCATGATGCGGCTTTGGTATCCATGCCGGATGAATATCTGGGCGAGCGCTCCTGTGCATTTATCGTGCCGAGCGGTGAAGCTCCGTCAGCTGCCGAAGTGAAATCTTTTCTGCGTAATCGGGGTCTGGCGAGCTATAAAATACCCGACCGGATTGAGTTTGTGCAGTCTTTTCCCAAAACTCAAGTTGGCAAAGTAAGCAAAAAAGCGTTGCGCGAGATGATTACGGCTAAACAGCCCATATCCTGATTGTGAATTCTTATAGATAGCACTACACGCAGTGATGAACATGATTGTGATAAATAAAGCTGAAAAGAGGGATATTCATGGCACTTCCAAAGATTCAACCCTATGCAATGCCTGTAGAGTCGGAGCTTCCCGTCAACAAGGTATCGTGGACACCGGATGCGAAGCGCTCGGTACTCCTGATTCATGATATGCAGCAATATTTTATGAACGCCTTTACGGCAGGGCAATCCCCTGTTGTGGAGCTGATCGATCATATTTCACAACTTCGTTCAAAGTGTCATGAGCTGGGCATTCCAGTGGTCTACTCCGCACAACCGGGCGGACAGACTCCGGAGCAGCGCGGGTTACAGCTGGACTTTTGGGGTGCGGGAATAGATGGAGGACCTGTGCAAAAAGAAATTATTGATGCGCTCGCACCCGCTCCGCAAGATACGTTCATGACCAAATGGCGATATAGCGCCTTCCAGAAAACAGACCTGTTTGAACTAATGCAGCGGGATGGCCGCGATCAACTGATCGTTTGCGGTATTTATGCTCATATCGGATGTCTGATGACCTCTTGTGAAGCCTTTATGAGAGACATTCAGGCGTTCCTGGTTGCTGATGCAGTAGCTGATTTCTCGGCGGACAAACATCGCATGGCCCTGACGTATGCAGCAGAAAGGTGCGCGGTAACACTGACAACCGGACGTTTACTTGAATCACTAAATGATTCTGCCGCTGACGGAAATGAAGGAGCACTGAAATCCGAAGTGGGTGAGCAAGGGGAGCGCTCCTATGCTGCATCTGCTCAGTTGGCTGTTTCAGAGGCTGAGCAGCAAACGGCATCGGTAGCAGAGAGAATCCATGACGGAAGTCATGGCGTTGAACAAGTGACGTTGGAAACATTAAGGAATCGGGTCGGAGAGATGCTGCAGGAGCAGCCTGCCGACATTGGAGAGCACGATGATCTGATTCAGGTGTGGGGGCTGGATTCCATTCGTATTATGAGTTTGGCTGAGCGCTTTCGAGTGGAAGGAGCGGGGGTAACGTTCGTGGATCTGGCGGAGCTGCCTACATTGGCTGCATGGGCAGCATTGCTGGATAAGGCCCAAAATAGGGTGCTCCCGAACGGAGACTACTTTTGAGCGGGGCCGTGCATACGTCGCACAGTCGGAACACGGCTTGGCCCCTGTCCTCTGCACAGTCCGGCATCTGGTTCGCTCAGCAGTTGAATCCGGACAATCCGATGTACAATACCGCCGAGTATGTGGTCATCGAGGGTAGCGTAGACGCCAGACGATTCGAAGAAAGTGTGCGACAGACCGTTTCGGAAGCAGAGTCGCTGAATATGGTTTATGGCGAAAATGAACAAGGCCCACGGCAGTCTTTGAACAGCAACCCGAATCATTGGACATTTCATGTCATCGACGTGAGGGAGGAATCGGAGCCCCACACAGCAGCACTGGCCTGGATGAAAAGAGATCTGGCCAATCCCGTCAATCTGGCGACAGGTCCACTCTTCACGGAGGCGTTGTTCCAGGTAAGTCATGATTGTTATTACTGGTACCAGCGAATTCATCATATCGCAATAGATGGATACGGTGTTTCGCTGATCACCCGCAGGGTGGCGAGCCTATACTCTGCAAGTGTAAGAGGAGAAGGTGTAGATCAAGTGCAGCAGGGGGCATCGTTTGGCTCGTTGACGGCCGTTCTTCAGGAAGACGAGGCTTATCTTGGCTCAGTGGACAAGGAGCAGGATCGTCAGTTCTGGATGGGTCGATATGCTGATGAACCGGATGTTGTCAGTCTGGGAGAACGGGCTCCACGAACCTCCACCTACTTCCTGAGACAGAGCGGTCAGCTTACACAGCCGCAGCGCGAGCAAATGCAGGCGGCAGCGGAAAGGTTCGGTGTGACTTGGCCGGATTTGTTTGTAGCGGCAACGGCCATTTACGTTCACCGAATGACAGGGGCGACCGATGTTGTGCTGGCCCTGCCCGTGATGTGCCGTTTGGGATCAACATCCCTGCGGGTTCCGGGTATGGTCATGAATGTACTTCCGCTGCGTCTCAACGTAGAGTCGAATCTGACCGTGTCAGAGCTGCTGAAACAGGTTGTGCAGGAGATTCGGGCGGTACGCAAACATCAACGCTATCGGCACCAGGATCTGCGGCGTGATCTGAAGCTGCTTGGAGAGAATCGTCGCCTGTTCGGACCCATGATTAATGTCATGCCATTCCACCATGAATTGAACTTTGCGGGGCAGCGCGGCATGATTCACAACCTGTCCACGGGCCCGGTAGACGATCTGTCCATTCATGTGGTGGACGGAGGGCATGGTCATGGGCTGAGTATTGATTTTGATGCGAATCCGTCTATCTACAATGATTCCGAACTGCTGAACCATCAGCTTCGTTATATGCAGCTGCTGAACCTGGTGATGCATGAAGGCATGGAGACGGAAACGGTTGGACGACTCGAATTGCTGCTCCCTGCCGAACGTGAGCAAGTATTGGTGACATGGAATGGAATGGGAGGGGTGACGGCCGATAGCAATTCAGCAGCACGGTTTGAACAGCAGGTCCGCCGCACACCTTCTGCAACGGCGCTGACATTCGAAGGGGAGTCCCTGACATATGCGGAGCTGAATGAACGGGCAAATCAGTTGGCTCATGAATTGATACACCGATATCAGGCAGGACCGGAACAGCGGGTGGCCATTGCTCTGCCTCGTTCGCTCGAAGTGGTCATCGCCATTGTGGCTGTCCACAAAACGGGGGCCGCTTATCTGCCGCTTGATCCTGACTATCCCGAAGAGCGTCTGATCTACATGTTGGAGGATGCCAAGCCTGCTTGTGTGGTGACGGTAATGGACCATGTTTCCAGTCTGCCGACAACATCCAGTGTACCGATGATGGTCATGGATGAACCGAATACTGCTACGGCAGTGAGTCGCCGTCCTGGAATTAATCCCGAAGGTGAAGATCTGACAAGTACAGCTTCTCTGCTCAATCCTTCGTATATTATCTATACTTCAGGCTCCACAGGTAAGCCCAAGGGCGTAGCCGTAACCCATCTGGGGCTGGCGAATCTGCTTGAGGATATGAAGACGAGATTACAGGTTGGTCCGCAGGACCACTGGCTGTCGGTGACCACGATTGCTTTTGACATATCCGTACTGGAAGTATTTCTGCCGCTTACGACGGGTGCCCGGCTGGATATTGCACACAAAGAGACGATTCTTGATCCGGTAGCTCTGGCTGGGAAGATGAGAGAGCTGGTAACCACCATCATGCAGGCTACGCCTACGTTATGGCAGTCTTTGGTGACGAGCCGGCCAGGGCGATTCGATGGGCTAACCTTGATTACCGGAGGAGAGGCGCTGACGGAGGAACTGAAGCTTTCTTTGCAGGAATTGGGGTGTCACGTCAATAACCAGTACGGCCCAACCGAGACAACCATTTATTCCACGGCTGCCTCGTTCGACACAGGGGTGATGGGGAAACCGTCGATTGGTGGTCCGGTTCGCAACACACAGCTATATGTGCTGGATCAAGGCTTAAACCCAGTACCCTCGGGTGTAGCAGGGGAGCTGTATATCGCAGGCGAAGGGCTTGCGCGCGGGTATTTGGGCAGGCCTGATCTGACCGCAGAACGCTTTGTAGCCAATCCCTTCGGTCAGCCAGGCAGTCGGATGTACCGTACAGGAGATTTGGCGAAATGGCTGCCGGATGGTTCTATCGATTATTTGGGTCGTGCAGATCATCAGATCAAAATTAGAGGCTTCCGGATAGAATTGGGCGAGATTGAATCGGTAATCTCCAGGTATCCTGGTGTAGCTCAGGTCACGGTCATGGCTCGCGAGGACCAACCGGGAAACCAGCGACTGGCAGCGTATGTGGTGGCTGAGTCTGAACTCGAGAATCGAATGGATCTGGCAGAACTAAGAGCTTACGTGGCGGATGCGTTGCCGGATTACATGGTGCCTTCTGCATTCACGCTACTGCCCGAGATGCCGCTGACACCGAATAAAAAGATCGATCGCAAACGGCTTCCTGTGCCTACTTTGCTGTCCAATGCCAATGGACGGGAGGCGCGCACGCCACAAGAAGAAATTCTATGCAGTCTGTTCGCTGAGATTCTTGGTGTTGGTCGTGTGGGCATTGACGATGATTTCTTTGAACTGGGTGGGCACTCCCTGCTGGCTGGACGAATTACAGCACGTATCCGTGATGTATTCGGTGCAGATCTGACCATTGGCAGTGTATTTGAAGCTCCAACCGCAGCAGGACTAGCCAAACGATTGGATCAGGCGAAATCGGTGAGACCTGTTATTCAGCCTGTTTCACGTCAGGGGGAGCTTCCGCTCTCCTTTGCCCAGCGGAGACTGTGGTTTATGTATTGTCTGGAAGGCGCCAATCCGACGTATAATATTCCGCTGGTTGCCCGATTGGCCGGGAAGCTGGATACGGATGCTCTGGAGAACGCCCTGCAGGATATTGTAGACCGTCATGAGACATTACGAACGTTGTATCCGCCTGAAATGGGATCTGCGAGCCAGCATATTCTGAATGCTGCTGACGTCAAAGTGAAATTGAATGTAACCGCTGCTGCCGAGCAGGAGCTTCCCGAGCTTCTGACAGAAGCGTCACGCTACAGCTTCCAGCTTTCCACTGAACCAGGCATTCGTGCCGAGTTGTTCAGAACCGGCGCGGATGAGCATGTGATGTTGTTGCTGCTGCATCATATTGCCGGGGATGGATGGTCATTGTCACCGCTGATCCGCGATCTGTCGGAGGCTTATACGGCACGGTTGCGGGGTTCTTCACCTGCCTGGGAGCCGCTGCGCATTCAATATGCTGACTATGCGGTGTGGCAGGAGAGATTGCTAGGGGATGAGAAACAGCAGGACAGTCTGATTGCAAGACAGATGGAATTCTGGAGCAACCAACTGGCATATTTACCGGAGCAGGTTACATTCCCTGCGGATTACGCCCGTCCAGTCGTGTCCAGTTATCGCGGTGGGTCGGTACCTTTTACAATCAGTCAACGTCTGCATGAGCAATTGATGGTCATCGCACGTGAGAATAAAGTCAGCCTATTCATGGTGCTGCATTCGGCACTGTCCTTGCTGCTAACCCGAATGGGGGCAGGAACGGATATCGCGATAGGAACACCGATTGCCGGACGGAGCGATGATGCGCTGGATGAAGTCGTGGGTATGTTCATTAACACCCTTGTGCTGCGCACCGATACTTCAGGTGATCCAACATTCCGTGAGCTGCTGGCCCGTGTGCGGGAAGTCGACCTGGCTGCATATGAACATCAGGCTCTGCCCTTTGAACGGTTGGTTGAAGTGTTAAATCCGCCTCGATCCCGTTCCAAACATCCACTCTTCCAAGTGATGCTTGTGCTGCAAAACACACCGGATATTCGTCTTGATCTGCCGGGTATTGCGGCGGAAACCCGCATGCATGGCGTGGGTTCATCCAAATTTGATCTAACCCTTGAACTGACAGAGCAGCGTGAGCATAACGGATCTCCAGGCGGAATTAAGGGTGTGCTGGAATTTAGTGCAGATCTCTTCCGGGAATCTACTGCAAGTGAACTCGTGGTCCGATTGATGCAGGTGCTCGAAGATGCAGTGCAGCAGATGGATGAACGAATCAGCAGATTTCATGTCGTGACCCCGACTGAGCAGGCGCAGCTTGAAAAAGAATGGTCCTTTACGCTGAGTGAGGATGCGCAACTGACCATAGCCGAGCGCTTTGAAATACAAGCAGCGGCTCATCCGGAAGCGACTGCCATGACATGTGAGGATATCACCTTGAATTACAGGGAGCTGAATGCAAGAGCCAATCAGCTTGCCAGATTACTGATCGCTCAAGGTGTGGCACCGGAACAAATGGTTGCGCTGGCCTTGCCTCGTTCTGTTGAAATGGTTGTGGGCATTCTTGCTGTGCTAAAAGCAGGGGCCGCTTATCTGCCGCTTGATTCTAATTATCCGGCAGACCGATTGACACATATGCTGACAGATGCAGCACCGAAAGTAATGGTAACAAGTACAGAGGTATATAACTTGCTTCCGCTGGTGGCGGAAATTCAGTGTATTAATATGGACGATTCGCATACTTTGCAGCAATTGCAGATGCTGGATGATCGAAACCCTGCGGATCGTGAACGCAATGGGCGTGTAACACCTCTGAGTCCGGCTTACATGATCTATACCTCGGGTTCGACAGGCAAGCCCAAAGGGGTCGTTATTCCGCATGCCAATGTCATCCGTTTATTGGATGCCACGCAGCACTGGTTCCATTTTGACGCGAATGATGTGTGGACCTTGTTCCACTCCTATGCATTTGACTTCTCCGTCTGGGAAATCTGGGGACCGCTGCTGCATGGAGGAAGATTAGTCGTTGTTCCTCATGAGATCAGCCGTTCACCTGGAGCGTTTCTGCAGTTGCTTGCTGAGCAAAAGGTGACCGTATTGAACCAGACACCATCCGCATTCTATCAACTCATGCAGGCTGACCGGGAAAATCCGGCTTGGGGACAGCAGCTTGCACTCCGTTATGTCATTTTTGGAGGCGAGGCACTGGAGCTTGGGCGCTTGGATGACTGGTATGAACGCCATGCGGATGATGCGCCAAAACTCATCAATATGTATGGCATCACCGAGACGACGGTTCACGTCAGCTACCAGGAACTGCATGTAGGCAGTTCTACGGAAGGCGCGAGCAGCTGGATCGGACGCGCCATACCGGATCTTCGGGTATACGTGCTGGATGATCAACTGGAGCCTGTACCGACAGGAGTAACCGGAGAAATGTATGTAGCCGGAGCAGGTCTGGCTCGTGGTTATTGGAACCGACCTGATCTTACAGCTGAGCGTTTCGTTGCTGATCCATACGGTCCGCCAGGCACGCGTATGTACCGGACAGGAGATTTGGCGAAGCGTCTGCATGATGGCTCGCTCGATTATTTGGGCCGAGCGGATCAGCAGGTGAAAATACGGGGATTCCGTATTGAGCTTGGCGAGATTGAAGCGGTGCTGGCAAGGCACTCAAGCGTGGCCCAGGCTGCTGTAATTGTCCGTGAAGACCAACCGGGGGATAAACGTCTTGTAGCTTATATCGTTCCGGCTTCGGATACAGGGGCGGTCCCGGAATCGAATGCTTTGCGTCGTCATGCGTCTGCCAGCCTTCCGGATTATATGGTTCCATCTGCGGTTGTAGCGATGGAGAGCCTGCCGCTTACACCGAATGGCAAGCTGGATCGCAAGGTACTGCCCGCACCGGAAATGCAATTAACGACAGGTGGCAGAGCACCTCGCAACCCGCAGGAGGAGATCCTCTGTGATTTGTTTGCCGAAGTATTGGGCATGCGGAGTGTGAGTATCGATGACAGTTTCTTCGAGCTGGGTGGCCATTCGCTGCTGGCTGTTCGCTTGATGAGTCGCATTCGTGAAGCAATGGGACGGGAGCCAGGCATCGGCATTTTGTTCGAAACAGCGACCGTAGCGGGACTGGTGGAGCGACTGGAGATGGATTCGGATTCCGGAAAAAGCTCGCTTCAAGTGCTGTTGCCGCTCAGAACGCATGGGGAGCATCTGCCTATATTCTGTGTCCATCCCGCAGGAGGACTTAGCTGGTGTTATGCCGGGCTGATGAAACATCTGGGCATGGAGTATCCGCTCTATGGGTTACAGGCCAGAGGCATTGCTGAGGTTGAGGAACTTCCGTCTACACTGGAAGATATGACAGCAGACTACATCCGCCATATCCGCTCGGTACAGCCTGAGGGACCTTACCGTCTGCTGGGCTGGTCTCTTGGAGGCAACGTTGCGCAGGCTATGGCGGTACAACTGCAATGGGAAGGGGAAGAAGTAGAGTTTCTCGCCATGCTGGATGCATATCCAAGCCACTATCTGCCGATTCGCGGAGAACCGGATGAGGAAGAAGCATTAACCGCATTGCTTGCACTGGGTGGTTACGATCCGGACAGCATTGGAGATGGACCGCTGGATATGGCAACGGCTATGCGCATATTGCGCAGTGAGGGCAGTGCGCTGGCAAGTTTGGATGAAGAAACGATCATGAAGCTGCGGAAGACCTATGAAAATTCCGTACGGATCTTGGGGGCCTACACGCCATCCCGATTCGAGGGGGATCTGATCTTCTTCCGTTCCACCATTATTCCTGACTGGTTCGACCCGATTGAACCGGAAATGTGGAATACGTACATCGGTGGCCAATTGGAACGTCATGATATCGCTTGCCGTCACAAGGACCTCTGTCAGCCTGGGCCTCTGGAGGAAATCTGCCGAACACTGGCCGCCAAGCTGGAGGAGCTGAACAAGCGCGAAATTCAACATCAATAGGAGGATAAGGCGATGAGCAACCCATTTGAATATGAAGACAGCAACTATCTGGTGTTAATCAATGAGGAGGGGCAATACTCCCTCTGGCCTGCATCCCTTGAAGTGCCCGCAGGTTGGACCGTGATGCTTGGCAAGGCCAAGCGCCGGGTATGTCTCGATTACATCGCCGAGCAATGGACAGATCTGAAACCGTTAAGCCTCTGCGATGAAATCGGCATGCCTGGGGCTGTTCATGAGGCTAGCAGATGAAATTCGGTCTGAATCCCAAGGTCATTGTCAGCATCGTCTACGTGCTGGCGATGTTTATGGTGGCCATGGATGGAACGGTCTTGAACGTAGCCTTACGAACCATTGGTGAGGCGCTGGGGATCTAATCCCACGTTTCGAAAAAATCCCTGGCGGGTTCGCCAGGGATTTTTAAGCATGATTGTTATTGAGGAAAGGGGCTGTAACCCCTCCTTCATAATAATGCCTGATACAACTCTTCAATTGTGATGACATCCGGCTGGGTGGGTAAAGCTTCTCCTGCGGAACAAGCTGCTATCATATGCCCATGATCCAGTCGCAGGCTGAGGAATGCATAAGCGGCTGCTTCTGGTGAGTGCCAGTTCCCGTCAGCATCACGGATCATGGAGAATGAATCAAGTGGCATGGATAGGCCCATGCCGACGGCCTTGATGTAGCTTTCCTTCAACGTCCATAGACGGTAGAAGGTCTCTAGCTGCATCTCAGTGGACTCCGCAGCCAGAAATTGGCTCTCCGTGAGAGAGAAGAATCGTTCCGCAATCTTCATGTCGATTGGAGCTATTTTTTCCACATCCACACCCAGATCAGCTTCACCGGCAGAGATTAAAGCAATCCAATCGCCGGAGTGCGAGACATTAAATTGAACATCAACATAGTTACTGAGACTGAGGGAAGGTTTGCCGTATTTGTTACGGGTAAAGGAAAGTCCTTCTGGCCTTAGGCCAGTCAACTTGCTCAGCGTCACACGGGTCAACACTTCACCCAGAACAGAGCGATAGGCGTCCGACTGGTGTACAAAACGTGAAGCTTGTCCTCGTCTTTCCTTAGATACGTGCGATAGAAAAAGGTTCCAGTATGCCTCGGGCAATTCTGCCGGAACTTGAAGAACTTGAATCGTTATCATCATTTATCACCTGACGATGTATTCGGCATGGATTGCAGACTTTCCTTTATCTCCATCGGTTTATCGGGTCTGTCTGTGCCGCTTCATACCTGCTGTGTTCTTTTCCATTCATCATGTGCAGCCTGTACCCGTGCCCACATTTCTTTGCGTTCCAATTCTGTGTAATTCAACAACGGTTCGTGGAATTTCTCAGCCAATACGGCTTTCCACTCGGTGTAGGTTTGAATCTCCTTTTTGCGGATACCATCGCGGTCATGCGTCCGGAGCATACATCCACGTAGTTCGTTGCTTTGGAGAGCATGCCTCTGACGGAGCAAAAATGCGTTATGCCAGGGCGAATCGACCGACTGGCTGTAGAATCCATGCTTAGGTATGAACTCTTCCAGGCTGGTAAGCTCTTCGGGAGCGTAATCGACACCCTCACTTGGCCCGTTGGGTTCATATTCAAGTCTCCATCCGCCAGGAGCAACAGATGAAGGCATTAATGTATAAGTAAACGGGGCCGATCCGTAAGTTCCATAACGAAGAGGGAGCGGTTCGAAGGGCATGCCGCCCAGACCGACATCGACAATCCAACGTTCCACATTCGGGTCTGCATCTGGCAAAGAGACCGACAGACCGAGATGGAACGAGTTCACACGTGGCTGCTCTCCATATGGCTGAACTCCGGCACGATGCCAATGCACCGTATATCCCAGAGAGCGAAGCAGAACGCTGAATGCGCCATTCAGATGAAAACAGTAACCACTGCGGCCTTGCAATATAAGATGGACCGATTCTTGAAGATCAATGCCCGCAGGCCGCCCTGCAAAAATATCGACCGTTTGCCAGGATAGATGCTGCACATGTGCCTGCTGGATTTCGGATAGGAATTCCAGGGTGGGTTCCTTGATATTATGAATGCCTATCCGTTTCAGGTAGGCCTGTATTTCAGATGGAGTCAATGTAACATTCATCCAGATCACCTCGGGTCATGTAGTGGGCGTATTATTAATTGCTGCTGCCCTGAATTCATTGTAAAAGTGAACGGATGAAATGAATACACTGGTTTGCTTCAATTGTACCGGTACAGTGTAAGAAGAAGCATACACATCTTTCCATCAATGGGAGCGTTATTTCTTTTTCTTGGTATGTTAACCGTTTGGAGTGGATATAGGTTAGAATATAGATAGAAAGCAGGATTAGGAGATGGAAAAAATGGCTAATGATGAAGTGATTTTGACACAGGAAGGCTTGGAAAAGCTGGAGGACGAACTGAGGGATTTAAAGACGGTGAAGCGTAAGGAACTGGCGGCGCGTCTGAAACTCGCGATCAGTTACGGTGACCTGAAGGAAAATAGTGAGTATCATTCAGCCAAAGATGATCAGGCTTTTATGGAAACCCGCATTTTGATTCTGGAGAAAATGCTGACCAAAGCAAGAGTCATCACTTCGGACAATATCGACTCGAACAAAGTAAGCATTGGCTCAACCATTCTGCTTAATGATATCGAATTCGCCGAGAAGATTGAATACATGCTGGTTGGTCCGGCCGAGGCGGATGTTGCCGATAACAAAATATCGTACGAAAGCCCGCTTGGCAAAGAACTGATGGGCAAAGAAGTAGGCAGTGTCATTCATGTCAATGCGCCAATGGGCATTATCAAATATGAGTTGCTTGAAATTAAAGTTTAATGGGAATAAAGGTGTTTCGGCAACCATGGAAATGGCTGTTGGAACACCTCTTTTTTTATTCTTGCAAAATAATATTCAGCTCCGTTTTTTTCGTTCATCCAGAACTTCACGGGTCATGGCATATACAACCCAGAGCAGGATCACGATATGGATGATCGCAATGGAAATGCCTATGCCATACATCAAGTCATTGGTCAGTCCCGAACCGTGCATGCTGAAGCTCGCTCCATGTCCTCCTCCACCAAAGTTACCATGCCCCCCACCAATGCGCGATTGTCCTTCCTCGGCTCCAAAGTCGCTATCAGAGCCCGTGCTCATAATCATGGCAATATTTACGTAGGTCGTCAGCGAGAAGGCAATTGTGGCGTACATCCATTTACGTTCAAAGAACGGAACCAGAACCAAAAATAACAAAGCAGGGATGCTGTAGCGCTCATGAATTTCCGTTGGCAGCATAAAAAAGGCGAGATTCACCGCTGCACCTGCAATGAGCAGGGATGAAATACGTATTTCCTTAATCAGCAGTAGATAGGCCGCTACTCCAATCACGGCAATGGCAAGCAGCAGCAGACCAAACATTTTATACGTCACTATGCCAAACAACACCGTAGCATCGCTGGTTCCCGGATCACCAAGCAGGTGATACCAGATATTCATGGCGTTCAGCGAAAGCTGCGGATACATATTAACGGCGCTTCCGTAGGCGTTGGTCAGCATAGTGCCGAGCGTTCCGTTTGCAGCAAAATAGAGAAGTACAGGCAGGATAGCCATCATTAATCCTGCTACAAATAGAAGCGTGCCGCGAAATCGCCTGTGATAAAGCTGGCGTAGTAATACAATACCGATCACCGGAGCAATGACAATCGCCTGAAACTTTGCCAGCAGGGCAACGGAGAACAATATACCCGCCAATAGAGGATTACTTAGCAGCAGAACGGTAGACAGCACCATTAATGTACTGTGCAGGATGTCGATCTGTCCCCACATGGCGCTGTCGACCAGCAGACCAGGGTTGAAGGAAAGAACTGCAAGCAGCACCAAACGTTTGCCAGAGCTTAGCTTTTTGAATGTGAGGGCCAAGACCGCCATGGACAGCATATCGAAGGCGATAGGCAGTATTTTCATGGACAGATTGGCAGCTGAGGCGGTTATGCCGAGTCCATCCAGTATCCAGCGGTACAACCCCAGAATGAAGATAAACACGGGGGGATAATTCTGATCTTTTCCATACAAGTATGATTCACGAACCCCGTATTGGTGGACGGCATTCATCCAATCGACGAACAGTGACTGATCTCCGATATAACCCCTGAATTGTGTTCCAAGGTACAAACGCAGCAATAGACCGCCAGTAAAAATTAGAGCGGCACACAGCCAGAAATGCCTGTTCCATCGGGTATTTGGATCTCTGTAGCTCAGTGTGTTCATCCTTCTCCTCCTCAGCATGGGCGATTGAGATTGGTGCAAGTATAGGTGACCAAGCTGAAAAAGGGATGAATTTTGGGTCATGTTTCACTCAGATGGAAGCTTAAAGTTTGCTGAAAGCCAAGGAAGTGAAGAGATGTATCCTGCAATAGATGGAGAGAGGGTCCTGTGAACAGGACCCTCTCTTTATATGGTTTGGTGGTAGTTTGGGGTTAATGGGGAAGGGGATTAGCTGGCTTGGTTACATTGCTCGGTTACTTGCTGTTTGGCATAGGTATGGAGTGTTTCCGTCAGTTTGCTGGAATCTACGCCTTTTTCTTTGGCAATCGAAGTTAACGTTTTTCCATTCTTCAGTTGGGCTTGCAGCTCATCTGCGGATGTGTTGAACAACTGGGCAGCCTTCGCCAAATAACCGCTGTCCTTGAATTGCTGCTGCTCTGTGGTTAAAGTACCGGTCGTGTTTTTCCAGGACTCATTCAGTTGAGAAGTGACCCAGCTTTTTTCTTTGGTTACGACGGTATTAATGACTTTGCTCTTGTCTACGCCCTGATCCTTGGCAATATCAACGATGGATTTACCAGCCTTGATTTGCTGATTCAACTCCGTTTGTGACAGGTTGAGTGCAGCTGCGGCGGCAGATTTATTCAGACTTGTCAGGTTATTGGATGACGAGGTATCCGTCGATTTTGCTGTAGCTGCAGCCGTTTTGGATGTAGTTGAAGTGGTCGTGGACGTTGTTGTTACCGTCGTTACGGTGGTCACTTTTTTGGTCAGGGAATTATTCAGCTGTTTGGTCAGGTCTGTCTTAATAGAAGTCACTTTGGCTTGCGTGAGCTTGCCGGACTTCTGATCACTTGCGAGCTTGGTCAGCTGTGGCTGCAGCAGGGCGTTGGTTACTTTAGTTGTGCTGACGCCCTTCGCTTTAGCCAGATCTGCCAACGTTTTACCAGCCTGGAATTGCTTTTGCAGTTCCGTTTTGCTTAGGCCCAGGACTTTTTGCAGCGATGTATTGGAGCACAGGGAGTTCTGATCCAGACTGATATTATATCCATTCGAACTCACCTTGGCATTGGCGGCAGCAGAGACTTGAGTTACAGCGGTCGGGGTGGCGGCAAATACTGAAGCCGATGTGGCAGAGAAGATCATCGTTGCACCCAGCATGGCAGGAATCCATTTTTTCATTGTACATTCACTCCTAATTTTTGATTTATTTTTTGTTGCACCCTTACTGTAATCCCGAAAGGTGAAAAAACGGAGAAAGACAGACTGGGGTATTTTTACAAACGCGATGTATTGGACACGGACCATCTGGAAGTGCGAGAATGTTTGAAAATTAAACCGGGCAGGGTTGGCGTGCTCGTCTTTATCACATACTGCTTCTTAGGAGGTATACATTGAATACACACCGCATACTGCTCGCTGAAGATGATTCCTTGTTGGGTGAGTTGATTGTTCATATGTTGGAGAAAACCAGCTTTGGAACCGTGGAATGGGTGGAAAATGGGGAAGATGCCTATCACTATTGCATGGACTCTCATTATGATGTGGCTGTACTGGACTGGATGCTGCCTGGATGGACAGGGCTATCCGTATGCAAAAAATTAAGAGAGAACGGCTATGCCGGAGCAATCCTGATGTTAACCGCCAAGGATGCGCTGTGTGACCGGGTTCAAGGATTGGATGCTGGAGCAGACGATTATCTGGTGAAGCCATTCGAATTGGAAGAGCTTCAAGCCAGGCTGAGAGCCTTGTGTCGCCGTAATTATGCACCGCTGCTGGAGGAAGTTGCCGAGCTGGATGGTCTGCGCCTGAATCGTTCCAGCCTGACGCTGAGTATGGAAGATCAGGTCATCCAGCTAAGCCCTCGTGAATTTCAGATGCTGGATTTGTTGTTACGGAACAAGAGCGCTACCCTCAGCCGCGAATTAATCCTGGAACGGATCTGGGGGTACGACTCGGACGTTTCGACCAAAATTGTGGATGCCACGATAAAGCTGCTGCGCAAAAAGCTTGAGCTATTCAACAAACAACACCTGATCCATAGCATCCGAGGGGTGGGCTACAAGCTTGAATAATAGAAAACGAATAGGTAGAGACGAACAAGGCATCCACCCAGGAAGAACTAAAGAAAATTTGTTCGGTCGTACGCAGGGTCGACTTACCCTCACATACAGCAGTCTGACGATTGTGCTGCTTGCACTATTTGTAGGCGTGGTCTATGTTCTGTTATCTTACATTGTCATCAATGGTCAGAAGGATAATCTTCTCTCTCTCGTTGCGGTTGAGCGGGCTTTGGTGGAAAAGAATATGCAAGAAGGCAAGGCCGGAGATACGCTGGATAATCGAAGGTTATGGGGATCGGGCAGTGACCAGTTCTTCTATTATGTCCTCGGTTCGGACGGCAAAGTGATCTCAGGCAATGAAATGTTCCCGGGGATGCGTTCAGACCTTCTGGGGCTTGTACAGGACTGGAAACCACGTGCCAAGGAGATTAAGGAGGTAAGCCTGAGCGTTCCCGCAGATGTATTGGATAACGGAGAGGAAGATGCTGCACCAGTTGCACCATCGACTCTCCATCTGATGGTAACCGGCCAGAATGTGCTGACCAAGAATGGTCCAGAAATGACGCTCTATGCGGGTATTAATGTAACGCCGCAATACAAACTGCTGCACAGGCTGCTAATGCTGCTAATTTTATTGGCGATTCTGTTTGTATTTATTGCCTGTCTCATCGGTTGGCTGATGTCCCGTAAAGCGATGGTTCCTATTGTGAAATCCTACAACCGACAACGTGAGTTTGTAGGAGATGCTTCTCATGAGCTTCGCACTCCGCTGAGCGTGCTGCTGGCATCCGTTAACGCCCTTGAACTGGAGCTAGGACAGGACGCACCTTCTTTTGCCAGAAGAACCCTCTCCAATATGAAAGAGGAGATCAGGCGAATGACACGCATGGTGCAAGATCTACTCGTGCTGGCACGCTCTGACTCGGATGAGATTGAACTGGTGAAGCGGGATTTCGATTTTCGGCCGATTGCCGAAAAGACGATGCAATCCATTCGGCGTCTCAAAGCGGCAAAGGGCATTCGAATGGAGCTGGAAGGGCCTGATAAGATGGTTCTCAATGGCGATCCGGAGAAACTGAGACAGGTGCTAACCATTTTGCTGGATAATGCCGTGAAGTTTACTCCACGGGGTGGAGAGGTTCGCGTGGTGCTGTCGGATCGGGATGAAGAGGGACGTCCTGTCTTCCATTTGTCTGTAGCAGATACGGGCGTTGGCATCAGGCCGGAGGATGTGGAGCGAATCTTCGATCGCTTTTATCGTGGGGACAAATCACGTACACGTGGTCCGGGAGGACACGGTTTAGGGCTTGCGATTGCGAAGTGGATAGTGGAAGCCCATCATGGTCAGATTGCTTTGTTAAGCGAAGAAGGCAAGGGCAGCATATTTAATGTAGACATTCCTGTAAATAAATAACATTTCGATTAATTTCGATTTTCGAATGACCTGAGTGGATGACTGTTATATAATAACGGAAAATCTTAGAACAGATGGAGTAGATATAATGAATTTCAGTAAGTCCAGTAATTCCAATTTGAATCAAGACGAACCGGGCAAAGGTGAACGCTTCTCACAGGCCGGATTTATCCTGGCTGCCATTGGTAGTTCAGTGGGCCTCGGCAACATGTGGAAGTTTCCTTATATTACGGGAGAGAACGGGGGAGCGGCGTTTTTCCTGCTCTTTATCGTTTGTCTCCTGTTGATTGGTCTGCCTGTATTGCTGGCTGAGCTTGCGATTGGTCGCAGCGGCAGAGGAAGCGCGGCTACGGCCTTTATTAAAGCGGGTGGGCAAAAAGGGTGGCTTGCGGCTGGTTTGCTGCAAGTATTGACGCCGTTTATCATTCTTTCCTTTTATGTCATCATTGCAGGCTGGACGCTGCAATACGCAGTGACGTCATTCAGCGGCACGCTGTATAACAATCCGGATTATGCTGGGCAATTCGGTGAATTTGTAGGCGGTTATATGCCGATTGTATGGCAGCTGATTTCCGTTCTGATTACAGGCTGGATTGTAGCCAAAGGGGTATCGAACGGAATTGAGAAGTTTAATAAGGTACTGATTCCGGCGATGCTGGTTCTGCTCATTATTCTGATGGTTCGTGCAGTGACTCTGCCAGGAGCTGGTGCGGGAGTTTCCTTCTTCCTGAATCCGGACTTCTCGCAGCTTACGACCGAATCTGCGCTGGTTGCGCTTGGACATGCTTTCTTCTCCCTATCACTGGGTATGGGTATTCTCGTGACATACGGTTCATATGTTGATAAAAATCAATCGCTCGGTGCAGCAACCGTTGCTGTCGGTGCGGGTGACCTGATCTATGCGTTCATTGCGGGTCTGATCATATTCCCAACGACCTTCTCCTTCGGGATTGCACCGGATCAGGGTCCATCGCTAATTTTCGTGGCTCTGCCGGCAGCCTTCTCGGCTATGCCGCTGGGCTTCGTGTTTGGCGGGTTGTTCTTCGTGCTTCTGGCGATTGCGGCGTTAACGTCGGCGGTATCCTTGCTGGAAGTTCCGGTGAAATATTTCATGGAGCGATTATCCTGGAGTCGGAGCCGCGCGGTATGGACCATCTCACTTGCCGTCTTCATCGTTGGGCTTCCTTCGGTATTGTCGCTCGGATTGTTCCCTGAATGGACAATTGGCTCGAAGAGTGTGTTCGACTGGATGGACTTTATGGCGTCCAACATTTTACTTCCTGTTGGTGGATTGCTGGTTACTATTTTTGCCGGATACTTCTGGAAAAAGGCTGCCGAAGCATCCGGCCTGCGTGCAGGCTGGTTCCGGGTATGGCTGTTCATGCTGCGTTATATAGCGCCAATCCTGGTACTTCTGGTTCTGCTGCACACCTCCGGTATTATTCACTTCTAAACCGTTGGGAATTGAAGTGAAGAAATAATTTACTGTGCAGATTTGCCATTGATAAAACCTCTTGGAAGAAATGCAAAAGCCCTTGTGTTCCCTCGTCAATTTTGGGACAATACAGAGTAGAGGTTTTTTCGATAGACCGATGAGCCATATGCTTTTTGCGAAAAGAGGACAATAACATGATTAAATCATCCATATATGGATTAACATTAGAGCAACTACGTGACTGGCTGCCGGAACACGGACAGAAGAAATCCCGTGCTTCCCGCATCTGGGAATGGTTATATCAGGAGCGTGTGCACGATTTTACAGACATGACGGACGTGCGTCAGGAATGTCTGGATGTCATTTCCGAGCATTTTACGATGAACTCGCTGAGTGAACATGTGAAGCAGGAATCGGCAGACGGCACGGTGAAATTTCTGCTGCGTATGCAGGACGGTAATCTGATTGAAACAGTTTTAATGCGCCAAAAATACGGTCTTACTGTATGTGTAACTACTCAAGTGGGATGTAATATTGGCTGCAGCTTCTGTGCGAGCGGGCTGATCAAGAAGAGCCGCGATCTGTCCGGTGGCGAGATTGTAGAACAGATTATGCACGTACAACAGTATCTTGATGCAGCTGGCCAAGGCGAGCGGGTAACTAACGTAGTCGTGATGGGAATTGGCGAGCCGTTTGACAATTTCCAGAACATGACTGACTTCATCGAAGTGATCAAGCATCGTAAAGGACTGGCGCTTGCGGCCAAACGGATCACCGTCTCCACGAGTGGGCTGCCTGACAAGATCAAGGAATTTGCAGACAGCAATCTGCAAGTCAATCTGGCGATTTCCCTGCATGCACCAAATAACGAACTGCGGACACATATCATGAAGATCAACCGGGCCTTCCCGATTGAACAATTGATGGACGCGGTGGATTATTACCTGGCTACGACGAACAAGCGTATTATGTTTGAGTATATTTTGCTTCGGGACGTCAACGATCAGCGTGAACATGCGGCCGAACTGGCTGAACTGTTGTCCAGCCGCAAGAGCATGGTCAGCATCAATCTGATTCCGTACAATCCGGTGGATGAGCACAGTCAGTATCAACGGAGTACGGAAGAGTCCATTCTGGGCTTCTATGATACGTTGAAAAAGAATAACATTAACGCAACTGTACGCATGGAACATGGTACCGATATCGATGCAGCCTGCGGACAATTGCGCAGTAAGCAGATGAAAAATAACGCCGCTGAATCTCAGCCAGGTCGTCTGGCTTTGGGATAAGGATGCAAGACAAGAAGTCAGGTTAACGTCTGGCTCTGTTAGGTGAAACTCGCGCCGCCCATCCGCGTATGGGTTGGCGCGAGTTTTTTGGTTTCGCACAGGTCGAAGTACCGAGGTAGCCGCCCGTTAGCAGTACACGCTTACTAGATATCCTCCCAATGTGGCGCTACATCTAATGAACACACCGCACCTTATTGTGGCAAATGACATGAATTAGAAATCCTGAGGAACTTCAGCCACGTTAATACGGTAAAAACCGCAGAAGAAGGTGCATTTTAGGCTGTTAAACAGAAAATAAGGTGCACAGGATTCGTTACATTTTCAAAATGGGTGATCCCCATTCATAGCGCTGACTGGGTTCATTAGAACCCAAAAAGAGCATCCCCAAGTCTTGTTCTTGAACTTTGAGGGTGCTCTTCTTTTTGTATTTATTTTAAGTTCTTGGTCATCAGCAGATGAGGAATGCCGTCTTCCATGAATACGTCCGAGGCTGCCGTGTATCCGAGACGTTCATAGAACCCGGAGGCTTGTACCTGTGCGTGCAGCTTGGCTTTCTCTAGCCCTTGAGCGAGTGCCATCTGCTCCAGTTTATCAATCAATACACGACCAAGTCCATGTTTCCGATAATCGATCATGACACAGATCCGTTCCAATTTGGCAATATTTTCGACCACACGTAATCTGGAAGAGGCAGCAGGAACGTCGTCTACGTAGAGCAGAATATGTCTTGCTTCCGTATCCAGAGCATCATAAGCGTCGAATTCATCCTCCGCAGGCACCCCTTGCTCTTCAACAAAAATGGCGGTACGAATGGCGAAGCAGGCGTCGAGCAATTCCTGGTTATTCGCTTCAACAACAGTTGTATTCATGAATATTTCTCCTTTAGTCAATAGTATTCCTATCCTGACATGGTAAACTGGTAGATAGAATGAATGTGTACCTGTTTCATGTGTTATCATGGTTAAAATTTAAACGGATTTAATTCAGTTATATCATCAATTATGTTGCGAATGCAACAATTTTATAGAGGGGTGAATACATTGACTGAAAAAAAAGAAGTGTTGCGTGAAATCGGCATGATTGCCCGCTGTCTGGATTCGATCAGCAACGTAGAATTCCAGCATTTAAATTTGTCTCGGGGACAGTATTTGTATCTTTATCGCATATGTGAGAATCCTGGCATTATTCCCAACCAGCTCGCTGAATTAATCAAAGTGGATCGGACCACGGCGGCCAGAGCCATCAGCAAACTGGAAGCGGACGGGTTTGTCGTCAAACAGTCGGCAATGGGTAATAAAAAGAATAAGTTGTTATATCCGACTGATGCTGGCCTTGAAGCCTGGGATTTTATTCGCAGGGAGGGTGTTCATTCGGACCAGGTAACGTTGGAGGGTTTAACGGAGGAAGAGATCGAGATGGCCGTTAATCTGCTGCGCCGGATGCGCCACAACATTGAGGTGGATTGGAAATTTGTCAAAAAAGGCGGCCGCCGACCTTATATGGATCAATCTGAATGAGCTTACTTCTAATGCGTCAGGACTGTTTGCTGGATTATTTCGAGCGACAGCCTTTTTGCTGTAGAAACCTATGCCGATATTCTGTATAATCTTCCAGGCTGAATAATAGAGCTGAGCTTCATTACAGTAACGGAGGGTTGCGGATTGAGCGAACGGGGATCGGATTTTTACGAAGATGGGGCCAATTTCGAGAAGTATATGGAACGCCGGCAGTGGCAGGAGAATGCCAATGATACGTTGGAGAAGCCTGTGATGCTGGAGCTGATCGGAGACGTTAGGGGCAAGAGCATATTGGATCTCGGCTGTGGGGATGCGAGGTTCGGAGCAGAACTGTTGGGTCCCGCCCACCGTGGTGGCAGTTATACGGGAATTGAAGGTTCAGTGAATATGATTCAGGCAGCTAATGAATTGATAAAGGGTCAGAACGCACAGATTGAGCAAGCGTATATGGAAGATTGGAGCTATCCCGCAGATACATATGATCTGGTCATATCCAGACTAGCGATTCATTATATTGAGGATGTGGACAGCCTGTTTCGCAAGGTATACCACACGTTAAAAGAGAATGGCACATTCGTATTTTAGGTAGAACATCCTGTGATCACGTCAACGTTGCAGCCTTCGGGGGTCCGAACCAACTGGGTTGTCGATCAGTATTTTGTGGAGGGATTTCGGGAGCAGCAATGGCTTGGAGGTACGGTGAAAAAAATGCATCGCTCCATCGAATCCTACTATATGGCATTACAGCAGGCAGGATTTCAAGTACAGCATCTGCGGGAATCGGCGCCTCAGCGTCAGCATTTTGTGAACGAGGAGACGTACATGCGCAGACAGCGCATTCCGTTGTTTTTATTCCTTTCTGCCCGGAGATAGTACACAGAACACTGTGGATAATTCATAATTTAGCCAAACAGCCCAAAAACCTGTCCACATGTGGATAAGATTTTGGGCTGCTTCGACTGTTATGACTGTGAATAGATATAAAAAATTATTTATCCGATGCTCTGACATAGACACGTTCTCCATGCCGATCTACATCTACAGGTGATTCAAAAAAGTTACTCAGTACGTCTCTGTTCATCAACTCGCTGGTTAATCCGCTATTCACGATCTCACCCCGCCGGAGCAGCAGGCTGTGACTGAACACAGGCAAGATTTCCTCCGTATGATGAGTGACGTAGATGAGCGAAGGGGTATCCGGCTTCTGCGTCAGCTCACTGATACTTTCCAGCAGCCGCTCTCTGGAGAACAGATCGAGTCCATTGCAGGGTTCGTCCAGAATGAGTACACGCGGGTTAGCCATCAGGGCTCGGGCGATGAGCAGCTTCTGCTTCTCCCCCTGGGAGCAGGTACGATATTCGCGATCCCACAGATGCTGACAGCCGAGTGTATGCATTAATTCTCGTGCTTGAATCAGATCCTCGTCGGACAGTTTATCGTACAGTCCGATCGTGGCGTGTTTGCCGCTGATCACGACATACTGGGTGCGGTCGGTGCCATACAATTTCTCCTGAAGGGAGGAGCTGACCCAGCCAATCGACTTCCGCAGCTCACGCAAATCCACATCCCCGTACCGGTGTCCGAGCACGGATATCGTACCTTCTGTGGGCCAGAGATATCCGGTAATCATGTTCAGGAGTGTGGTTTTACCGGAACCATTCAGGCCAAGCAATGCCCAATGCTCGCCTTCGTTTACACGCCAACTGACATCGTTCAGGAGGGTGATCGGTCCCCTTTTCCAAGTAACATGCTGTACATCAATGATCATGGGTTATTCCTTCCTTCTGTTTAGCCTCTGTCTTCATTATTCTGACCTTATTGTAGTCACAAAACGAACGACGTTTCAATGCATATTAGGCGTTTCTTGGCCGATCCCGGCGCAGGAATACAGCACACACCCCGAGCAGCGGCAAAAAAGAACATAGCTTGATGACGAAGGAAATGCTGGTCACATCAATCAGGGAACCGAGCACAACCGAGCCGAGTCCCGCCATGCCGAACGACAGGCCGAAGAATAATCCCGATACCGTCCCAATATGACGCGGCAGCAATTCCTGTGCGTAGACAATGATGACACTGAAGCCGGACATCAGAATCAAACCGATCATGCCGCACAATACCATGGATAGAGCAGGTCCCGCATAAGGCAGCAGCAGTGAAAATGGTGCAGTACCCGCGATGGAGAACCAGATCATCGGTTTACGTCCATAACGGTCAGCCAGTGGACCGCCGAGCAGGGTTCCAACCATACCCGCAAATTGCAGAACGAACAGGCAGATCTGGGCCTGCGAAAGAGGCAGGTTATACGCATCGGCGTAATAAAAGGCATAGTATCCGGTCATGCCGGCAATATAAACGAATTTGGAAAACAGCAGCAGGATGAGGATCCCCATTGTAAAAGCGATAAATCCCCGACTTACAGGTTGGGCAGCAGGCTGCACAATGCCGTTTGCCTGTACAGACTGTTGCTGACGGCTGCGATTATCCGCCAATTTGTCTCTATACCAACGGCTAACGGAAGACTGGATAGTGATCCCGATTAGGGCAAAAGCCATTAGCCACAGAAAACTAAGCTGTCCATGCGGGAGCAGGATAAAGGCAACCAGCAATGGGGCGAGAGCCTGACCTGTGTTGCCACCGACCTGGAAGATGGACTGTGCCATTCCACGTCCTCGACCTGCCGCCAGATGGGCGACGCGTGAGGATTCGGGATGCAGGATGGATGAGCCTATACCGATCAATGCTGCGGAGACAAGCAGCATCCATAACTCGGAAGACAAGGCAAAGCCGAGAACACCGATGAGGGAGAACAACATGCCGCCAGGCAGAAGAATCGGCATCGGCTTGCGATCAGACATATAACCGACCAGCGGCTGTAGGACCGATGCGGTAATATTCAATGTGAAGGCAATCCAGCCCATCTGGGCGAAACTGAGCTGCATGGTTTGCTGGAATAGCGGAAAAGCAGACGGAACAACGGTCTGCATCGCATCATTCAGCAGATGGGCGAAGCTGACTCCGGCAAGCGCCCAATTGGCGGAGTGATTGATTTGCATTTTGCTTACAGCGGCTTGTGCCACGGGAGATCACCTCGAATTTATTTTTTTACCATGATAAAAGATACAGACAGATATTGTCTTTGTGAAAAGTGCTTGGAAAGTGAGCACGATTTGCTATAATGTCAGCAGGTGAGGAAACGATGGAATTAAATATGATGCTGAATGGATTGGAATTGTGGAAGGCTTCTGGTGGATTCACCAATGAACCCCATGTGCATGATGACTGGTATCAGATTACGTTGCCTGTAAGAGGACAATGCCATCTGGTGCAGGAACAGCAGGCTTATCCACTACAAGCAGGACTGGGGATAATTGCGCATCCCCGGATGGAGCACTTTTTCGAGATTGGATCGGATTCCGCGGTGATCGTGATCAAGTTTCGTAATCCGCCAGTTGGCGGCTTGGAGGATTCAGGGAGGCAAGGGGCGCAGACCGAATTTCGGACTACACAGACCTTCGATCCTGCTGAAATTAGCAGACTGTTTCGAGGCTGGAACGCCATTTTGCTGGACGATGCGCCTGAACCATTGCAGATACAGGAAACGGAGCTTGCCGTTGAGACCTATCTTGGACGGATGCTGACTGGTCAACCAAATGGGAGTAACCTGACGCTGGCAACCGCAGGAATAGGTGTGGCGGGGAGCGTAGGGTCTAGCCTGATTTGCGGGCAGCTTTCGAATCTGCTTCAGCGAACTAATAGCAATGGCGGCGCGTTCATCGACCCCCATCTGCGGCGGGTGCTGGAGTATATACACAGTGACTATACAAGTCCAATGGACATTGAATCGATGGCGGCGGTTGCACACCAGAGCCGATATCATTTTATGCGTTCCTTCAAGGCACTGACAGGTTCAACGCCGTATCAGTACGTGCTGAATTTGCGTGTGGAGGAAGCCACCCGACGACTGCGCCATACAACAGATTCTGTGACCACCATCAGCTTTGGGCTGGGGTTCTCCAATGTCAGTCAGTTCTACAGAGCGTTTCAACGCGTGACGGGGGTAACTCCGATGGAGTATCGAAACCAGTTGTAGAATTTGAAGAGGTTGAAGCCAAGGGTACACGTTTCAAAAATAAAACAATCCTGCGATGCACCAGAACGCTGGGGAGGCAGGAGAAAAGCGGGGCAGAACGGGAGATATTCGTTCGTTGCCCTTTTTCACGCCTTTTTTGCCTGCTAACATGTCTCCCAGATCGGTAAAAGCATATAGATCTCTTCGCAAGCAAACACTGATTTTTGTTGTTGCCAAACCAGATGGACTTTGCTAAGATGGGAAAAATAGTTTTTGTAAGCGTATACATTTAGGGATAAATTACAACGTTGTAATTATGGATTTATGTTTATATCTAAGTTTTTAATTGTTTATTATTTGTCGTAATATTCCATTTTAAAAGGGATTTGATGGATTCTGTATTTAAGGGGATGATCTGAATTAAGAATGATGGGGCATATTTATGCTCAAAAATTCAAACGTTGTAATTTTAATGCGAAGGGGAGTCTACAAGGTGAAAAATCGCATGTCCACGCTGTTCAGCCTGATCAAACGGGATAAGTATTTGCTGCTGATGTTCTCACCCATTTTTTTGTATTACGTCATCTTCATGTATGTTCCCATGCCGGGCATGCTGTTGGCCTTCCGAAATTTCATGCCGGGGCAGGGAATGTTCAGCGGGGAATGGGTGGGCCTGAGGTGGTTTGATCAGTTCGTGAATTCCATCTACTTCTGGAGGCTGCTGCGCAATACGTTTTTGCTCGCCTTCCTGCCGCTCCTGTTCGGCTTCTCCATCCCCATTCTGTTCGCCGTCTGTATTGTAGAAATCAAGAATCAGACGTTTAAGCGGTTCGCCCAGACTGTTACCTACCTTCCGCATTTCATCTCCACCGTCGTGGTCGCAGGCATGATTATTAACTTCCTGTCACCCACGGACGGGATCGTGAACACCCTGATTGCCAAGCTCGGTATGGAGAAAGTGAACTTCATGATGGACGCCGGATGGTTCCGAACGATATTCACCAGCTCCGATATCTGGCAGAGCTTTGGCTTCAGCTCCATCATCTACATTGCAGCCATTATGGGCATTGACCCCGAAATGTACGATTCCGGCAAAATTGACGGCGTCAACAAATTCCAGGAGCTATGGCACCTGACACTTCCCAGTATCAAACCAACGATTGTCATCCTGCTGCTCCTGTCGCTTGGCGGCATTATGAGCGTAGGATTTGAGAAAGTATATCTGCTCTATAACGGTGCTACCTATGAGACCGCAGACGTGTTATCCACCTACGTATACCGAATGGGGATTGAAGGACAGAACTACGGATTTGCGACAGCCGTCGGACTGTTCAACTCTATTATCACCTTTGTGCTTGTGTTCGCGGCTAATACGATGACCCGGCGTCTGACCAAGATGTCACTCTGGTAAGACCATATCCCGACCCAAAGGAGACCTGTATGCAAAAATCGAGAAGTGACCGGTTATTCTACGGATTTGTCTACCTGCTGACCATATTGGCAGTCGTCGTTACGCTGTATCCTTTTCTGTACGTGATCAGCATTTCATTCAGCTCAGTTGAGGCGATCGACAAACAAAAGGTTGCGTTGTGGCCGGTAGGATTCACCTTGTCCGGGTACAAAATGGTGCTCCAATACCGGGAGTTGTGGGTGTCCTTCTATAACACCCTGTGGTACACCGTTATAGGTACACTGCTGAATATTGTAGCTACGTGCCTGGCTGCATTTCCGTTATCCAGACAGCAATTTTTCCTGCGCAGAAAGCTGAACTTTTTCATCGCCTTCACCATGTATTTCTCGGGTGGGCTCATCCCGGTCTACATGCTGATTACGTCACTGGGGCTGTATAACACCCGCTGGGTGATGGTGCTTCCTGTGCTGGTCATTACGTTTAACGTCATGATCTGCCGCTCAGCCTTTGAGGGTATTCCGAATGAAATCTTCGAGAGTGCAAGCATAGACGGGGCCAATGAACTGACCATGCTGTATCGTCTGGCGATACCCATTATCAAGCCAACGCTTGCCGTGCTGACGTTATATTACGCCGTATTCCACTGGAACAACTTCTTCTCAGCCCTGCTATATCTGGGCAAACAGGATATGCAGCCCTTGCAAATGTTCCTGCGCAGGGTGCTGATCATGGCATCACCGGAGGTCATGCAAAAAATGGGTGGCACGATGACCACAGGCGCGCTCGCGGTGTCGACCCTTCAGGTTCGGTATGTGTCGATTGTGGTCAGCATTCTGCCAATCGTTACAATCTACCCTTTTATCCAGCGGTACTTCGTCAAGGGGATCACCCTCGGAGCCGTGAAAGGATAGCCTTATTGATCACCATGCATCACCCAAGGTTGTTCATAACAAGGAGGAATAACGGATGATAATCAGAGGGGCCGGAAGAAAAAGTGTTCTCGCGGTGATACTTGCCATCAGTCTTGCCGGATGCAGCAGCAGTACAGGAGCAGGGGGAGATAAGGGCAGTGCTTCACCAAGCTCGGAGCCAGCGTTCAACTACACCGGAGCAGGTCCGGTAACGGACCAGAAAGATGCCAAGCTGTCGATCCTCGGGACCAACGCATGGACGACCAACGTGGATCTCTCTACTGCCGAGATTGTGAAAAAAATTGAGAGCAATGCCGGGGTATCGGTCGATTGGGATCTCATTCCCCCACAGAACTACGCGGATGCGGTGAATCCAAGGCTTGCTGCCGGAACAGGATTGCCGGATATCGTCTATCTGCCGGATCAGGATCAGCTCATGAAATACATTAACAGTGGTCTGTTTATTCCGCTGAACGACCTGGTGGAGAAGTATGGTGTGAATCTCAAAAAAATATACGACAAATCCCCATCCGTCAAAGCCAGTTTAACGACGCCAGATGGTAAAATGTATTATGTTCCGCAGCAAACGCTTACGAAAAACTACATGCCGGTGTTCATGGTGAATGAACGCTGGTTGAAGAAGCTGGGACTGAACGAACCTACAACACTGGATGAGTTCACAGCGATGCTGCGCAAATTCAAAACAGACGACCCGAACGGTAACGGCAAAGCGGATGAAATACCGTTGTCCATGGAATCCAAGTTTGTGCCGATGGCATTTGGTCCTGCTTTTGGCCTTGATCTGTCCAATCAGTTCTATGCCGATGACCAGGGTAAGGTGCATTTCAGCTATTACGAGCCTGCCTACAAGGAATATCTGACATACCTGAATGGGCTGTACAAAGAAGGCCTGCTCGGGGTGGACTATGCCAGTACCACCAGCGATCAGGTGACCTCTCGCATCTCGCAGGATGTAACCGGAGCTACGTTTAATTTTAGCTGGTACATGTCGATGGTCTACAGTCCGCTGTTCAAGGATTATGACCCGGCGGAGCCTATCTTCAAAGGCATTCTGCCACTGAAAGGCCCGCATGGAGATCAGTTTTATATCGGACGTACGCCTGTGAGCGGCATATTTGGAATCTCCAAGGACAGCAAAAATCCGGAGCTCGCCTTCCGTTTCCTGGATTATGCGGTAAGTGAAGAAGCGCAGACGTATTATACGTGGGGAATCAAGGATGATACGTACACCGAAGAGAATGGCGTGAAGACATTTACGGACAAAGGCAAGGACAATGACTATATCCAGAAACTCGGCATTGGTCCAGTGAATCTGCCGAACATTCAGTCTACGGATTCGGCCGATTCCGTTGTGGCTGAGTGGCATGCCAAGCTCGACAAGGAATTGGAGCCTTACATCCACGAGCCGTTCCCATTTGTATATGCTTTGCCAGATGAGGCGAGTGTAGAAAGCATGTCCATGCCGGATATTACGACGTATGTGGAAGAGATGAACTTCAAATTTATAAGCGGAGATGCCAGTCTGGATCAGTTTGACAGCTATATTGAAACTTTGAAAAAAATGAACATTGAGCAGGTTATTGCCGGCAGACAGGCGCAATATGACCGGTATAAGGCTGCACAGCAATAAGCTTCCGAAGGGTTGAGAGGTGTTGATTGATTTTGATAACCATTAAGGACATTGCCAAATTAGCGGGAGTGAGCTACAGCACAGTATCCAAGGCGCTCAACGGTGATCCCCGCATCAAACCGGCGACGCGGCAGAAGGTGCTCGCGGTTGCGGAGAAGCATCAATATCGAAAAAACATTATGGCTCAGCAGCTTTCCACCGGCAGAAGCAACATTATTGGTTTTGTGCTTGATGAACTGAGCAATCCGTTGTTCTCGAATATTTCGGGCAATCTGCACGCGGAGCTGAAGAAGCGCGGATACCAGATGATTTTGGTCGTCGCGGATGATGGGCTGGATGTGTTCAGCCAGCTTCGCGTGGACGGATGCATCCTGTGGGATTATGCGCTGGACAATCGGGATGACTTCTGGAAAAAGTTCGCGACACTGAACATGCCATGTTTCGTGCTTGGTACAGATGAAGCCCCGAATTCCCCTTACATCAAGATTGACCGGAAAGAGGGCATATACAAAGCGGTAGAGCATCTGAAATCACTGGGACATCACCGGATTGGTTTCATTGGCAACTCCCAAAATATCAAGCTTGAAGGGTATCGGGAAGCGTTGCAGCGCACAGGACTCGAATTTGATCACCGCCATGTGCTGCCTGCACATTCCTCCTGGGAGGATGGTTATTTTGCCATTCGGCAGTACACGTTTGAATCGGATTCGCCAACGGCATTTATTGGCCTGAACAACCTGGTGACCCGAGGTGCGCTGCGGGCTTTGCTGGAAGCGGGCTACAGTGTGCCCAATGATATTTCTTTAATCGGTTATGATGATCTGCCGGATATGCAGTATGCCGAGGTTGCGCTAACCACCATTGGCCCACCGCTGGATGAACTGGCCGCACAGGCAGCAGAGCTGATCGTCTCGTTGATCCGTGATGAGCAGATGGAATATCCAGTCGTCATTCAGCCGAAGCTGAATCATCGCAATTCGACGGCGATTTGTCGGCAGCAAGTGTGTGAGCATTAAGGATAGGCTGAGTACAACATTCAAGGTCCAGGGAGGGTTCTTTTATGCAGGTACAGACGCAGTTATCTTGGTCGGAGCGAATAGCGGAGATGATTTGCCAGCAATCCGATGGAGAGGGCTATCATGCGTTCCCTTCGGAACGGTGGGCATATGTTCAGGGAATGACGTTAATGGCCATGGCACGCACCGGTAAACAGTATGGTAAGGATGAGTATGCTTCTTTTATGAAAAGACATATGGATCTGTATATTCAGGAGGACGGTTCCATCGGAACGTATTCCCTGGAAGAGTACAACCTGGATCAGATCAATCAGGGCAAGAACCTGTTCGAACTGCTGGAAACCACCGGGGAACAGCGATACGCTGAAGCTGCACATCTGCTCGCATCCCAGCTCGCAGGACAGCCTCGAACGTCGGAGGGTGGATTTTGGCACAAAAAAATCTATCCGTTCCAGATGTGGCTGGATGGATTGTATATGTCGTCGCCATTCCTGGCGCAATATGCCAAGACATTTGATCGACCTGATCTGTGGGATGAAGTGGCTCATCAGATTTTGCTAATCGAACGCAAGACGCGTGATCCGCGCACGGGTCTGCTCTATCATGGCTGGGATGAATCGAAGGAGCAGATCTGGGCCGATTCCGTAACCGGATGCTCCGCACACTTCTGGAGCCGCGCGATGGGCTGGTATGCGATGGCGATCGTGGATAGTCTGGAGCACTTCCCGATCCATCATCCGAAACGGGGCACAATCATTGGCATCTTCGAGCGCATGTGTCATGCATTGGTACGTGTACAGGAGCAGGAGAGCGGGCTCTGGTTCCAGGTGCTGGACCAGGGATTCCGCAAGGGCAATTATCTGGAAGCTTCCGGTTCAAGCATGTTTGTGTACGCCATGGCGAAGGGAGTTCGCCTGCGTTACCTGGAGCCTCATTTCAGGCAGGCCGCAGAGAAGGGATGGCAGGGACTGACATCCCGATTGATGGAGGAAACGGAGAAAGGCGTGAAGCTGAACGCCATCTGTCACGGGGCAGGACTCAGTCTGGATCGGGATGGTTCATACAGTTATTATGTCGGCGAGCAGATTGTGAGTGACTCGTTCATGGGTGTGGCACCGCTCTTGCTGGCTGCGCTGGAAATGGAGCGATTGCCATGAACAAACCTCTGTCACACGGGTCAGAACTGGATTTGTACAGGAATGGTTATCTGGTTGCTGCGGACGGAAGCGGCGATTTTCCGACCATTCAGGCTGCCATTGATGCGATTCCGGCCGACTGTACTGAAAAGTATACGATTCGCATAAAGCCAGGCACCTATGTTGAAAAACTGCACATCGAGAAGCCGATGGTTCACCTCGTCGGCGCGGGAGCTGATCAGACCATCATCACATATGATGATTATGCGCTCAAAAAGTTCCCGAACGGGGAGTTGTATCATACCTTTCATTCGTACACAGCCTTTATCGGGGCAGATGATTTCACCGCTGAAGGACTTTCCTTCATCAACTCGGCTGGCCCTGGCCATGAGGTCGGTCAGGCGTTGGCTGTCTACGTGGATGGGGATCGGGCGGCCTTTCGGCATTGCCGATTTATAGGTCACCAGGACACGATCTTTACCGGACCGCTGCCCGAGCAGCCCATTGACCGGAGTTTCTTCGGGGGGCCGCGTGACGGAGCGGAGCGGCGGAAGCTGCGCCAATATTATGAGGACTGTTACATTGAGGGCGATGTCGATTTTATTTTTGGCTCGGCTACGGTTGTGTTCCAGGGCTGTGAGATCTTTGCGAAGAATCGCTTGAGCGATGCTGCTGCAGAGGGAGAAGTGAATGGCTGGATTACGGCTGCTTCCACACCAGAGGATGCACGTTATGGCTATGTGTTCATCGATTGTGACCTGACCAGCAACGCACCCCCTCAGTCCGTATATCTGGGCAGACCGTGGCGTAATCATGCCAAAGTGTGCTTCCTGAACTGCTGGATGGGGGCGCATGTGAAGCAGGAGGGCTGGCATAATTGGAACAAGACCGATGCGGAAGCGACGGTTGCGTACGTCGAATATCATAGTGCGGGACCTGGGGCCGGAAGTGTGATGGGGAGAGTTCCGTGGGCGAAAATACTCAGTGAGCAGGAAGCGGCTGAATACACTGTGCCTGTTATTTTATCCGGTGAGGATGGGTGGCAACCGTTCGAAGGCCTGCTGTCATTTGAACTCGTTTCTGCCAAGTTAAAATAATAAGCGTAGTAATACATCCGTTGCTTTACAAAAATGGCTGTCTATCAAGTCTCTTAATGACTGGGTAGACGGCCTTTTTGTGCGGTATATTACATTTTTCGCCCCCCATAGAAATAATTTATCCCTTATCTCAATTGCATTTTACTGATTAAATACAGGGTGAGGATCTGTAAATTCCCTGTAAAATTTGGACGATGCCTGCAAAAAAAAGAAAACGAGAGGGAAGGTCCATTTTGATAACGAAAGGGAGTGAAGCGACGCTTATCGTCAGACGGTTTTATAAGCTCTATAGATCGCGGATCACATGTAAGTGCACCAGTGAAGCTTTGTTTGCAAGGTGAAAATAATCTGAATACAGGAGGGATTTTGCTTGAATCAAGCTGTTCGATTCCGCCCGGTCATTACATTCGCTTTGGCATTTCTTCTGATTATTACGTGGTTTGCACCAAGAGCAGACGCCGCTGCCCAGTGGCAGGCAGGCACCGCATACAAAAAAGGAGATCTAGTAACCTATTTAAATAAAGATTATGAATGTATTCAGCCCCATACGGCTTTGACCGGATGGGAGCCCTCCAATGTGCCTGCATTGTGGAAATACGTCGGGGAAGGTACGGGAGGGGGGACTCCAACTCCGGATACGACCCCACCTTCCGTTCCTGCAGGTTTAACCTCATCCCTCGTCACGGATACATCGGTCAATCTTACCTGGAACGCATCCACGGACAATGTGGGTGTCACCGGATATGAAGTGTACCGAAACGGTACTCTCGCGGCGAACACTTCAACGACTACGGCTGTAGTTACAGGACTTACAGCTGGCACCACATATGTTTTTACAGTCAAAGCAAAAGATGCGGCAGGCAATCTGTCCGCAGCAAGCACCTCTCTCAGCGTTACCACTTCCAACGGATCTTCGAATCCTGGGCCTAGCGGCAGCAAATGGCTGATCGGCTACTGGCACAACTTCGATAATGGCTCTACCAACATTAAACTGCGCAATGTGTCAACAGCTTATGACGTTATTAATGTCTCCTTTGCGGAGCCGATTTCACCCGGCAGCGGAACGCTCGCTTTTACTCCGTATAACGCTACGGTAGAAGAGTTCAAGTCGGACATTGCATACCTTCAAAGCCAAGGGAAAAAGGTACTGATTTCGATGGGGGGAGCTAATGGCACGATTGAGCTCACAGATGCGACGAAGAGACAACAGTTCGAGGATTCCCTCAAATCCATTATTTCGACCTACGGATTCAATGGCCTCGACATCGATCTTGAAGGAAGCTCCCTGTCTTTAAATGCGGGCGATACCGACTTCCGCAGTCCAACGACGCCGAAGATCGTTAACCTGATTAATGGAGTGAAAGCGCTTAAATCACACTTTGGTGCCAATTTTGTCCTGACGGCTGCACCGGAAACGGCCTACGTACAAGGCGGATATCTGAACTATGGTGGTCCTTGGGGGGCGTATCTTCCAGTGATTCACGCCTTGCGCAATGACCTGACTCTACTTCATGTGCAGCACTATAACACCGGTTCGATGGTGGGGCTGGATGGACGTTCTTACGCTCAAGGAACAGCCGATTTCCATGTCGCCATGGCCGAAATGCTGCTTCAAGGGTTTAACGTAGGCGGAAGCTCGGGTCCATTCTTTAGTCCTCTGCGCCCGGACCAGATTGCAATTGGTGTGCCAGCTTCCCAGCAAGCGGCTGGAGGCGGCTATACGGCGCCAGCTGAGCTGCAAAAAGCATTGAATTATCTGATCAAAGGAGTATCATACGGCGGTTCCTATACCTTGCGCCAGCCTGCGGGCTATGCCGGCCTCAAGGGCATTATGACCTGGTCAATCAACTGGGACGCATATACGAATAACCAGTTCTCGAACGCACATCGTCCATTCCTGAATGGACTTAGCACGCAAAAGACAGAGGAGGTTGTGTATTAAATGATCCATTTAAATAAACACACTGCTTTTAAGAAGACTGCAAAGTTTTTCCTTGGTCTGTCCCTGCTCTTATCCGTCATCGTTCCTTCCTTCGCGCTCCAACCTGCCACGGCCGAAGCAGCAGATTCTTATAAAATCGTTGGTTACTACCCATCCTGGGCGGCGTACGGCAGAAACTATAATGTAGCTGACATCGACCCGACCAAAGTGACGCATATCAACTATGCGTTTGCTGATATTTGCTGGAACGGCATTCATGGAAATCCGGACCCTTCGGGCCCCAATCCTGTAACCTGGACCTGTCAGAATGAAAAAAGCCAAACGATTAATGTCCCGAACGGAACAATCGTGCTCGGCGATCCATGGATCGATACGGGCAAGACATTTGCAGGCGATACGTGGGATCAGCCCATTGCAGGTAATATCAATCAGCTTAACAAGTTGAAACAAACCAATCCTAACCTGAAGACTATTATCTCCGTCGGAGGATGGACGTGGTCCAACCGTTTCTCTGATGTAGCCGCGACTGCTGCAACCCGAGAGGTCTTTGCGAATTCCGCCGTCGATTTCCTGCGGAAGTACAATTTTGACGGGGTAGATCTGGACTGGGAGTACCCGGTATCAGGCGGTCTCGATGGTAACAGCAAACGTCCTGAAGATAAGCAAAACTACACATTGCTCCTGAGCAAAATCCGTGAAAAATTGGATGCAGCGGGAGCTGTGGACGGCAAGAAGTATCTGCTTACGATTGCAAGCGGTGCGTCTGCGACCTATGCTGCCAATACGGAGCTTGCAAAAATTGCTGCCATCGTCGATTGGATTAATATTATGACATACGATTTTAACGGGGCTTGGCAAAAGATCAGCGCACATAATGCGCCATTGAACTATGATCCTGCGGCTTCAGCCGCTGGCGTGCCAGATGCCAATACATTTAATGTGGCAGCCGGAGCACAAGGGCATCTGGATGCAGGCGTACCGGCTGCTAAACTCGTGCTTGGTGTTCCATTCTACGGCCGTGGCTGGGATGGATGTGCACAGGCAGGAAACGGCCAGTATCAGACGTGCACAGGTGGTTCTTCCGTTGGAACATGGGAAGCAGGCTCCTTTGACTTCTACGATCTGGAAGCCAATTACATCAACAAAAACGGATACACGCGTTACTGGAATGACACAGCCAAAGTGCCATATCTCTACAATGCGTCCAACAAACGCTTTATCAGCTATGACGATGCGGAGTCCGTTGGATATAAAACGGCTTATATCAAGAGCAAAGGACTCGGCGGAGCGATGTTCTGGGAGCTCAGCGGTGACCGCAACAAAACACTCCAAAACAAACTGAAAGCCGATCTGCCTACCGGAGGTACAGTGCCACCAGTAGATACGACGGCACCAAGCGTACCCGGGAATGCTCGTTCGACAGGCGTGACAGCAAACTCGGTAACGCTGGCCTGGAATGCTTCAACGGATAATGTAGGCGTTACCGGTTATAACGTCTATAATGGCGCTAATCTTGCGACATCCGTCACCGGAACGACAGCAACGATCAGCGGACTTACAGCGGGGACTTCATATACTTTCACGGTAAAAGCAAAAGATGCGGCAGGCAATCTGTCTGCGGCCAGTAATGCTGTAATTGTAAGCACAACGGCTCAGCCGGGAGGCGATACGCAAGCGCCAACTGCACCGACGAACCTTGCGTCGACCGCGCAAACGACATCCAGCATAACGCTGAGCTGGACGTCATCCACTGACAATGTGGGTGTAACGGGTTATGACGTGTACAACGGAACGACACTGGCAACAACGGTGACTGGAACGACGGCAACGATCAGCGGGCTTGCGGCGGATACCTCGTATACATTTACGGTAAAAGCAAAGGATGCGGCAGGCAATGTATCTGCAGCGAGCAACGCGGTGAGCGTGAAGACGGCCGCTGAAACGACGAATCCTGGCGTATCCGCATGGCAGGCCAACACAGCTTATACTGCTGGGCAACTGGTCACATATAGCGGCAAGACGTATAAATGTTTGCAGCCCCACACCTCCTTGACGGGGTGGGAACCATCCAATGTGCCTGCCTTGTGGCAGCTTCAATAGTTAAAAATTGAAATACAACATTTTTAATTGAAATGTGCAGTTGACTAGAAAAACCACCGGTCCTTGATCCGGTGGTTTTTCGCTCATATGAATGAAACTCTCGCCGTGGTTAGTATCCCGTAATAAGCAGGCCGAGGATAACACTGGGGATTTTTGGTCCATACTGTAGTAGGACCGAACGTAGGCTGAAGCTACCACAAAGGAAGAAGACTAGGAGAAGCATTAGGGCTAATGTTATCGGCTCTAAAACGGCAAAAGCGTCCACCTAAGAAGTCGGTACGTACCGCTGCGGGTTTATCGGAGCGATAAAAAGAGCGCCCCGTTTAAGGCGCTCTACGTTCCAGAACATCGTTTTATAACCCGCACGGAGCCAAGATAGACTTGGGGCTGATTGGCTTAGTTCCTTTATTTATTTTGGCAAGTGCAAGAAAGCGTAATTGGTTGAAACCCTGTAATTGGATCAACCTTGTATTGCTTGATGTAAACCTTTCTAAGTTCAGCAAGCTGATTGGACAACACAAGCCCAGATCTAAACAGCATTTCCCTCTCTTTTTCATCAATCTCTTCACAGATGCAGTTTGCGTAGGAAAGAACAGCTAAATGGACAGCTTGAATACTTTTAAGTAATTGATCACGACAAATCATGATGAGACCTCCTTAATTATTCGAGTTTATTAAACAAACACAGAATATCATATTCCGTAACGATACGCAATATAATATTCTGTGTTTAGAGCTTTGAAGTTAACAATACAGGTGAGGGGTTCACGTGTATTGTTACAACCCCATTAAATCTCTACAGTTCAGATGTTTAATACGAAAATATCCCAGAACGGGAGAAAAGGGTGATTGAAGATGCAAAACAGATTCGTAAAAGCTATTCAAAACAATCTTGCCTATGACGAAGGTTTTCACACTGAAATTCCATTGACTAAAAATGATTCTATTGTCGATAAAATCATTAGTCTGTTGGATGTTAAAAAATTTATGAAATTCAATCAACTTGACCTTACTAACATTACAAAGCATATATATCGTGGAGCGAGATACTATGCTGTATTGATTCCTGTTTTAAATCGAAATACTGAGGCATTTGTGTCTGTACTTGTAAGTAACAGCGATGAAGACAGCATTAAGACGCAACTGTTTACAATGGATTATAGTTCAAATTTGGAACTAAGATATGAAGATTTGAACGGTAATCTTGAAGTGACAGGAACATTTAACAATGAGTATGAATTAATTCAATATGAGCGGGCCTCAAATGGAGATGTGACTACTTTAGATTTAGCCGACTGCTTGTTGAAAGAATGGGGAAATTTGCCTTGGTACATTCAAGCTGCATGTGGTGGATCTTGTGCAACATGTTTCGGGGTTGTAGTTCCTGCTTGTGTAGTATGTGCTGGCTGTTTAGTCGGATTTGGTATTAACTGTTAAATAATAAAATAGGGAGGTATATTTGTATGATTGAAAATGTAAATTTTAATCCTAAAGAAGAGTTCCACACGGCTGCAAAGGTAGAGGTAAATGATTCTCTTATTCAAAACCTAAATAGTAATTCTAATTATGTTGCATTGACAGCTAAATATTCGATTGATATGAGTCAAGCGGAATGGCAATATTACAAGGGAATTCCAACAAAAAATCTGCTTATTCCTATTCAGGAGACTACGGCTAACGTAAATAAATTCATTGCAGTGTACTACGATGAAAGACAATTCATTAAAAATATCAAAGTCATGTCTATTGAAAAAACTCAAGATGGTTTTACATTGGCATTCTCTGATGCTGAAGAAAAACGCGAGGTAAAAGGGATATACAAAAATGATCAGTACATTGAAACACAGGTGAATGGCCAAGCGGTTGTAAAAGGAGAAGTCACAACTATGGGGCTGCAAGATTGCCTCCAGGCGGGTTTTGAAGGCTTACCATTGTGGCTTAAATCGTTCTGTGCTGTAGCTTGTGGAGCTGTATGGACAGGAGCTGGTCTCGCAGCTTGTGCAGGGTGTTTGGTAGGTTTAGGTATTGACTGCTAAAAAGGATGCTGGAAAAAAGAAGCCGGGCTTAATCCCGGCTTCTTTTTTCTCTGTAAAAGTTAGAGATAAGAATGATAGCGATCCCAACAACCATTAAAATGATACCCATTGTTATATATGAAGTAAATTCTTCAATGATTATGAAGGCCAGACCTACAGCAAATATTAAAGTTCCAAGAAGCGTAAGCAATTTCCTTACCATTGATTTGCTCATAATCTGCATCCCCTCCTTAATTATATATACTACTTTCGAAAGCAGTATTGAATTTATTTACATTATAACCTACAAACGGCACATAAAAAAGCTAAATGGGCTGTTTAAGGTCAGAAGGGAAAAACACATACAAACCCCGTTAGATTTGCAAGGGGTTTGTATGTGTATACGAGATAAACATTCGAATATTAACTATCTTTCTTTTGGTCCTGGCGGATAGCTGGTTGTGAAGAGCTCTGATGAAATGTCCTAACTAAAAGATTCATTGTCTTATCAAGCTGAGCCAACCGCTTCTCTAATCCGTCCATTTGCTTGTTAAATTTCACAAGAATGGTTTGAAGTAGAATGAGACAAAGGGCAATGGGGAATCCAACGTTACCGATTAGCTGAATAACAGCCTGTAGATCCATAAGAAAGACCTCCCTTCTTTAGTTTCATTATACTATATTACGTAACGTACCGCTATATAATAAAATAAGTTATAATAAATGTCACAATAGCATATATTACGTTTTATAACAGGAGTGAATAACGAAAGGATGATGTTAATGGAATAGATAGAAAAGCCTTCTAGGCTTGGTCATACCCCTGTCAAGAAGACAGATGAAAAAAAGCTATGTTGCCAGCGCGCATCGATTTTCAATCGGTGCGCGTTGTTTGAGTCTGGCATAAAGCGTCGGTAGTTGTAATCGTAAATGCAATCTTCCACCGCTTGTCGAATCTCCGCTTCTGAATTACACAGTTTAAGGTACAGCTTCTCGGTCTTGAGATGCGAAAAGAAGGGTTCGATGTATGCGTTATCCAGGCAGGTTGCTTTGCGAGAGTAGCTGCCTTTCACGCCTAATGCTTCTAATCGTGAATCGTGTGTTGTACGCCTGAGACGTGTAATGGAAGCCTTCATCCGAATGGAGCTCAGCTTCCGTGACGTCTCTTTTTTGTGTTCACTGCTCCACCGTATCCAATACGAGTTGATCATCGTTCCGTTTGGACAATTGCCAAGCCACAATCTCGTTGTTGATCATGATGTAAACTCCTTAATTATTCGAGATAATTAACAAACACAGAATATCATATTGCGTAACGTTACGTAATATGATATTCTGTGTTTAGAGCTTTAAAGTGAACATTACAGGTGAGGGGTTCACGTGTATTGTTCCAACCCCATTAATCTCTATCTTCATTTGAAAATTATTCTTCAAAATACAATGGATGAAAGGTTGATGAGCAATATGGCTTTTAAAGTAGAAGTGTGTCCTCCGTGTAATTCTCTAGGATATGATATGCATGACATCCGTAATAGCGCAGTGAGGAAATGGCTCTACTATGCCAATGTTTACGGAAGTGCTTATAGTATGAATCCAGGTTTGTTACTTGCAGTAGTAAGTATTGAATCAGGAGGTGTCGTGTCTGCTGGACCGTACTATGGCTTAACACAAATTGGTACTGATATGCTTAATACGTACAACAAAGCGAAAAACACAAAGTATACCACTGCCGATTTACGTGGTAATGGTAGTCTGATTACGACTGAGAACGCAGCTGGAGGTCTAGCAATTAAAATCTTCGCAGAGTTTATTTCAAGATTGATCCGAACATTGGATGGAGCTACTGATACGTATACCAATGAAAATCTGATTAAACATTCTACTACGAACTGGAACGGAAGTATCTGTGGCGGAGAGGTTATGAATTTCACCCCGTTCACTGCCGAAAATGGGGGAACTACGACAACACGGGCCACCAGATTGTCTCATAGTTGCTATGGACAAAACGTTTATAATTTGATGAATTATGCCAGTGCATGGTGCGGTACATCGCCATGGTACAGTAATCAACTGTCTGATGTATCTTTCACAACGACCTACCGAAAAGCTGTCGGTCAAAACGTGTAAGCATTAAAAAAGCCATTAAATAGAGAGGGGAACTTCCCCTTCTCTATTTTTATTTTATGGAATTTAGTGTAAAATATGATTATGCATTGGTATTAGTGTAAGGTCATAATTATAAGATTGTGGGTGGTTAATATTAAGCTTTTACGTCTATCTATTATCATTGGGTGCTTAGTATTTATTTTTTCAGCATGTAGTTCACAAAGTCCAGAGAATGGTGACGCTAAGGGTGATGATGCATACCAAGAGTGGGTGCAGAAAATTAAGACCGTATTTGGAGATAGATCATATATACTTCCAGACTACGATCCTAATGTTGGACCGCTTGAAATGGTGTATGGAATATCTTCTACAAGTTATTCACTAGATCTATACCGATCAGACTCTTATAGTATCCAAAAAGACCTTTCCGGGCTTCATACTGTACATGATCTCTATTATTCTTATTCAAATAGTGAAAGAAAACAACTTTTAGAAGACACCGAAATATTATCTCGTTTTGGTGTTGAAGGTGAAATTAATAGAAAAGAAATTACTAAGGATCAGTTTATTTTAAATAACACTCTTTTGGAATTTCAAAAGGAGAACAGCGATATAAAGATATATGAACTTAAAGGATCTCAAGATATCCAAGGAAGAGCAGATACCATTATCGATTTTTTGAAAAAAAAAGGTATTAAATTAGGCCAGGTATTAATATTTGATTTAGAAGACCGTAGAAACTTGGAACTTTACTTAGCCTTCGATAATAGCCTTCAAGTAATATCTTTTACAATTCAAAACCTTAATGAGTTGGACAAGTATTTAGCGGATTTAAATATACATTAAAGAAAAAGGGCATTTCTAGTTTAGATCTAGAGATGCCTTTTTTGCCATGTACAATCTAGAAAGGTGTGAGTCTTCAGGAACAGAAGGATGATCTGAAAGGAGGATATTTCTGAGCGTCCATAGAGTCGAAAAAAAGGTTTTTTAAACCCCATTAGAATTAACGGAGTTTAAAATAGTCAAGGGATGCGACTTCAACCATCATCCTTTTTATCTTGGCCATGAAGCGTTTTTGGTGTGCTTTGATGAAATGTCCTAACCAACTGTTTCATTGTCTTATCAAGCGGAGCCAAACGCTTCTCTAATCCGTCCATTTGCTTGTTAAATTTGATAAGTAGTCTGAAGAAGAATAAGGGAAAGAGCAATAGGGAATCCAACGTTTCCGATTAGCTGAACAACAGCCTGTAGGTCCATAAGTAAAACCTCCCTTCTTTAGCCTAATTAAACTATATAACGTAACGTACCGGTATATATTAAAGTGAGTTATAATAAATGTCAGAATAGCATATATAACGTGTTATAACGAGAGTGATAATGATAAGGATTATTTTAATGGAATAGAGTAGAAAATCCTTCTAGGCTCACTGTGTATTTTTCTGAAAAAAGCTAGAACGGAGTTGCTGCATCGCTAATAATACTTGCTTGTCTCAATCACATCTGGTAGTTCTTGCTACACATAGTTTAATAGCCAATTATCAATACAATTTTTTTCAGGGATAAACATATTGTGAGGCGTTACGAATCGCTATATAATATCCATAGCTGAAAAGGAGGGTGAATATGAAGTACAGTATCAACTTATTTGGTTTCATGGTCGATTGTGATATTAAGATTGATGGTGATCATTTTGGTATAGAAATACCGGAGGAAAATCAAAAGGCATTGAAAAATTACTTAATACGCGTATTACCCAAGTATGGAAGGGAAGCTTCTAATGATTCGTCCTTAGATTCTTTAGTAAAACTTGCCCTGGATGCTGAAAAGACATTAGACGGCCGTATGGTAGAACCTAAATTAAAATTGCCCTATGAGTTTCAGCCTGAAATTAAAGAAAAACTAATTGAGGCAGCCGCGTTACAAGAGATATCAGCGACTCAATTATTGATTCGTATTATTGAGAATAAATATCAAGAAATCATAGGATAGGGGAATAGACAATGGCATACGGAAATAAGGTTAAATTCCATTATGACGTACCTGTGTATATAAAAAAGCAACTTGCTACGGCCGCAAAAAAGCTGAATATGACAGGAACTGAACTATTATCTAAAACCATTGAAGAAGAATATGAACGTATGATAAAGGAAAAAGAGGTTAAGTGAGATTAGCCTGTAAAACCAATTCGTGCATTCTATGGATTTGGTCAATAAGAAAATTCTTTAGTAAGAATAATCTTGACCAATATGCTCATATGAAAATACATGAAAAAAACAAAATAGTTTTCTGATCGTTTGCCTTAGATTAGATAAACATAGACATAGGAAATTTCTATTGTTGCATGACAATATAGTAAAGTCTTTGCAGTACAATATTTTTTATGGTTTTTAATATGTATGTTACAATGACATATATTGTATGCTATGATAAAATAAATATAGATAGGGGGATATTAATGAAATCAAAAGAAAAGCCTTCTAGGCTCACAGTTTATCTTCCGGAAAAAGCTAGAGAAGAGCTACTGAATATTGCTAATAATACTGGCTTGTCTCAATCACATCTGGTAGTTCTTGCTACACATAGTCTAATAGCGAATTATAAGACTAAAGGCAATACAATTTTTTCAGATTTATTAGGTATTGGATCAAATCTAAATGGAATTGATTCAAATCGCTATACAATAGCCGTAGCTGAGAAGGAGAGTAAATATGAAGTATAGTATCAATTTATTTGGGTTTATGGTGGACTGTGACTTTAAGATAGATGGTGAGAATCTAGGTATAGAAATACCGGAGGAAAATCAGAAGGCCTTAAAGCAGTATTTAATACGCGTATTGCCCAAGTACGGAAGAGAAGCATCTATTGAATCGTCCTTAGATACTTTAGTGAAACTTGCCTTAGATGCTGAAAAGTCATTAGATGGTCGTATGGTAGAACCAAAGTTAAAATTACCATATGAGTTCCAGCCCGAAATTAAGGAGAAGCTAATTGAAGCAGCTGCATTACAAGAAATGTCAGCTACTCAATTATTAATCCGTATTATTGAAAACAAATACCAAGAAATTATGGGGGAATAAATTATGGCATACGGAAATAAAGTTAAATTCCATTATGACGTACCTGTGTACATTAAAAAACAGTTAGCTGCGGCTGCAAAAAAACTGAATATGACAGCAACTGAGCTATTATCTAAAACAATTGAAGAAGAGTATGAACGTGTGACAAGGGAAAAAAAGGCTAAGTAATATTAGCCTTTAGGACCAATTGATTTATCATATTGATTTGACTTGAGGAAAGACTTTGATAGGAATAGTCTTCTCCAATTTGATCACTTGAAAAAAAATGATAAATGGTATACATTTCCGATGGGTTGTGTTCAATCAGATAAACATAGAGATTAGGCATTTCTGTTGTTACATGACAATAAAATTGAGATGTCGGACTAGCATCCACGATCCCCATAATATGTTGCTTTACATCCACTGGCAACAAAATGGAGCAGTTTTCAGGAAATTGATTTTCATATACTAACATAAGACAAGAGACCCCCTTTTAATTGAATAACCGTTTCTGTACTTGGTCTGTCCATTATACCAAACGTACGTTCGCGTGTTAAGGGTGTAATTTCCACAGGAGTATATTTTTTACGTCTGAATGGAGCCGTATGTTTCGATTTTTCAGGTTACAATATTGACTCTTTGTTGTTATTTTTATCAAATAATGTATTTTGAGGAAAGTGTGGCAACTTCATTTACTATAGATTCCTTTTTTTTGAAAAAGGTATTTTTATATCATATCATAATGCGTAGTGATACGCTACGTTATAATTGTGGAATAGTAACTTTTTTCATTTATTCTCGTTTTATATAAGAATTGATTTATGTGGAAATGAAGCGGGGTGAAAAAGAGAAGGCCGGTCTGCTAATTCCGATTGCGGCTCCATCCGCTGATGATTCAAATCGGTAGGCATCATATATGACACTTCTTTCTCCTGTTCAAAAATAGTGAGATGGAACAAAACCCCTGTTGTATCTTCTTGGTCCGGATCAAGTACGATTTTTAAGTGGCGTACCTTTTCAATCCATTCCTGAATTAGTGGTCTTTGCTTACTTCCATCTTGTTTAATAAAAAAGGGTAAAGGGGCATCCTGGATGCAAACTATAAGCTCTGGAAGAATAATGAGCTCTCGGCTGTAGAATTTATGAAGAAGCTGGATCTGAAAAAGAACACTTTTTACAAAATAGTGAGGGAATACGGGGCTATTGAAAAGTAGTGAGATCCGTTATCCTGTGAAGCGCTAAAAAGGCATGACTCTTTGTTAATTGAGCCATGCCTTTTTGGTTATCAATGATTAGCTCATGAGTTCAATTTTTACACTGTTTGCTCCAGAAGGTTTACCAATGCCTACCCATGCGCGATATGTCAATTCTACACCACGATTAGCAGGTGCAGTATCGGTTACCCGAACAACGATAGATTGGTTGTTGGAAAGGTTTGTGACTCTAATATACTTATTACGGTATGTGCTGCCCCAATTATTGGTCGATGTCATGGCACACGTTAAATCGACAGGGTGAAGCACTTCTCCGTTACCCGCAGTGACGTTTGAAATATTCTGATACGCGCTCAGGTCGCTGTAGCCTGAGCATGATGGAGAGGTTGTGCCAGCCGCAGTACCTTGGCACGGGTGGCCGTAAAAATCGCAGCGTGCACTGGAAGAAATGACACTCTGCACAGAAGCGCTTGTATTTGTCGGAGCGACGAGCGCTCTAAGTGGGTTGTGACCGGCTGCGCTGGCAAAGTTCGGATTAACTGCCGCACGAATTTGGTTCGCGGTCAACAGGGCATTGTGCCACGGCACAGGGCCGGATGCCGTCATGATTGCCGTTTGTGTGGTGCTTGATCCTGTGTTGCTCCAGTGGGTCGGTTCATAGAGTTTAGACGGATGTTGTTTCCAACCGTCACTACCGTTTGTGTCGTACAGATAAGTGACCTGGCCTACATTTCGGCGTACACGTGGACAACTAATGACATATTGTCCGTTCTCATATGATGGGGTAATAAAGTCAAGATCCCGGTTAGAATCGGCAAAAATGTAATTCAAACGCTGCTTAACGGCATCTACACGAGAAAACGTGTCACCAACAATATATTTTCCATTAACGTACAAACCATATACGTCACCAGTAATTAAATTAATAGTAGCAGTATTAGCCATGAGAAAATCCCTCATTTCATTTTAGGATGAAAGAGATGGGACATTTAGAATAAGAGGGGTCCCTTCCTTCTCATTCCAAACTCTCTTTCTGTTTTTATAATAACATGTAACGTATTGTTACGCAATATAAAATCACAAAAAAAAGCCCGAAGGCTTCTAAGGAATGAGCACTAACTGGTTATCTTCAATCTTCCATTGTGAAACCTCGCCTTTGACCACTTCTGCTTTGAAGATGTTGGTTTCCTGGTCATACATCACTACAGCGGCATTCATGACTTCATTAAGATTTACGCTTACCAGGGAATCATTCTCCATTTTATAGATCGATGTTTCCGCTGCTGTACCCACGGTAGCAACGATCTCCTTAATCCCGTCCTGATCAACATCAGCCTCCACAGTATGTGCTTCTATATGCAGCACCGTTGGGGGGGAAGTGCTAAGCGACACATAATTAGAAATTGGGGCATTAGCTCCAACAGAGCCGGTCACTTTAACGTAAGATTGACCCAAAACATCAACTGTACTTGTCGAAAAGTCGCTGGCCCCTTCATACCCGATCTGTCCCATATCATAAGTTCCGTCTTTGGATTGAAGTGCAGCATAAATTTTCTCTACATTATCATTCTTTTTATAAGTTAAAACCGTGGATTCATCAACTGCTTGACTCTTCAATTGTTTAGATTGCTCTACTGCATTGATTTTGGTTAGTGGCTCGGCAGTTATAGACGTTGTATACTTCAACTGAAACTGCTTTGTTTCAGGTGCTACTACATTGGCAGCAGGTTGCTCCGTTGCACTGGTAGTACTATTCGTTGCTGAAGGAGCATCTGAAGACGGCGTGCTACATCCCGTAACCACTCCTAATATGATTAATGCTGCTACTGTTTTTTTCATTAAAAACCAACCCTCTTTCGTATTTGTTTTGATCTTTGACGTAGATTTCAAGCATTATAGTTTCGTCTTTATAGACGATAACATTCGCATATTTGTTGTGGAAATATCCAATTTTTTTAAATTTTTTTATCTCAAAGGTAAATGTGTGAATGGAAGATACACCTTTGATAACATAGTTTAAGAATGAAAGGAATTGTAGTGTATATGGATTTACAGTAAATAGGTGTGAATAGTTGCTCCGGCCGAAAAGAATGGGCCGAACGTGAGCTTGCACGTTATTTCCGGCCTGACTGTTGGGTCATGGAGGAATGGCAAGTGGAGCAGTATGTTCCAGTTCACGGAAAGCGTTTAGGCTTGTATTGGGCGGAACCTTACAAAAGAAGAGCATGATACGATTGCTTGGTTAACCGGATACGATAGGGGACTATAGTAATATTCTGGAGTTGAAATGTTACTTTTTTTTAAAATAAAATACATTTTTTAAACTTATTGGATTTAAAGAATGTGTATACTAAAAAAAACTTGAAATGGAGGATATATGTTTGAAGAAAATCATTATTGTCACATTGGTAGGAGCTATTTTGTTATCTGGATGTGGTATGAATAATCAGTCATCAAGTCCAGCAAAGATAGATAAAAACGCGTCCAAAGAAAATACTACAACACCAGCTACATCGACTCCTAATACACTATTATCTGAGACTTCAGACAAGAAAATTGCTATTTATGGTGTTCAAGATAAAGCACAAAAAGACATGTTTTCGTCATTAGATGTCGTAATAAATGGAGAAACGAAAACATTCAATTGGATCAATGTAACGAACCCCTCCTTTTATCCGCAAATATCGGTCGTTGATTTAAATGCAGATGGGAAAGATGAAATTGTCATTGTTTTGACCAAAGGCACAGGGACTGGAGTACATGATTCAGAAGTGCATGCGCTTAAATCAGATTTTACAGAAATATCAGTTTCGGATCCAAGAAAATTCGTTCTGAGTAATATTAAAGTTGATCTAAAAACAGATAAGGGCATTCGGAAGTATACACTTTCCGTGGATGGTCAGGAGCACTTATTTGAATTCAGTGAGAGCGATTCAAACGATTGGTTTGAACAACCGACGGTTCAGAATATATTGAAATTTGGAATAAAGGATAATCAACTTATTGCGGAGTTACCAATTCAGATTTCAACAGGTAATTATTTAGGAGATGCGATAGTTAGATTTGCATTTGTTAATGGGAAATTAGAACCGTCTAAAATAGAGATTACAAAAGAAGGAAGCTCATTATGAGCTTCCTTCTTTTATTCTGAGTATCTGAGTATTAATAGCCTTCAACTCTGTAAAACGTGTGGTCTCCAAGTACTTTCTTCTCTACAATCTTGTTGTTGCCTGCACCAAAGTTCCAATACTCTGTAGTCCCGGATTTAATTACTTTAGAGGCAAAGTAGGTGTTGGTTACAAACCATAGGCACGTTCCAATAGGGTTAGAAAGACGTGAAGAGGCAAGTGCTTGTTCAACCGAATCACTCCAAGCTGTACTCGATGTATTGGGTTGGCGGGCATTACTACTCGTCATTCCTTCAAAAGCATTTGTTTTAAGGATGACACCCTTGTACGTATTTCCACCAAATTCGCTCAAGTTTTTGTCAACACGGTTACTCACTACCCATGCTACACCAGCTTTACCGGTTTTGGACTGTGTAGATGCCTCAGCGTAAATGAGCCGTGCCAGCAAGTCAGTTGTATCAAGGTTATCGAATTCTGTCAGACCAGGTAAATTCGGAAGTGGATCTCCCATTGCCATAATAAATCGCTCCTTCATGATTATGATTTATCAAGATGGGGGGTTCTCTTCTTCTGGATGCCCCCTGCAATCAGTGAAGAGAAGATCTTGTAAATATATAATATAATATTACGTTGCGTTACGCAATATAAAGTTGATTAGCATGTTTTTATATTATCCGGGGACGTCTTTTTCTTAGTCCGTTTAATAGAGAAGAAGCACAAATAAAAAAGCCGATTGAATAAACAATCGGCTATGGGCGAGAAACTTTTACAAGTTAATTCGCCCTTTAATTTTAACAATCATGAGGAAAAACGAGATGAGACCCTAGACATATTTTTCAAATCAGAAATCAAAGTTGTCAGGATCAGGTCCAACGCGAACATCTTCGTTCAGGGCGCTAATACGCTCCATCTCATCATTGGACAATTCAAAGTCGAAGATGGAAGAGTTCTCGACAATACGTTTTTCCTTGGTAGACTTCGGAATGGTGATGACACCGTTCTGCAAGTCCCAGCGCAGGATGACTTGCGCTACCGATTTACCTTTCGCAGTGGCAATTTCGGTCAGGACCGGATTGTCCAGAAGTTGACCCTGCATCAGCGGGGACCAAGCTTCCAATTGAATTCCGTTTTTCTCACAGAATGCTTTGAGCGGAGCTTGAGTCAGACGAGGGTGGTACTCTACCTGATTAATTACGGGCTTCACTTCAGCATCCTGCAACAGATCTTCAAGGTGATGAATCTGGAAGTTGCTGACGCCAATGGCTTTAATGCGGCCTGCTTTGTACAGTTCCTCCATTGCTTTCCATGCGCCTTTATATTTGCCTGCTTTTGGCCAGTGAATCAGATACAGGTCCAGGTATTCCAGTCCAAGTTTGTTCAGCGTTGTCTCATATGCCGCAAGCGTTTCATTATATCCGAGGTCTGCGTTCCACACTTTGGACGTAATGAACAATTCTTCACGTTTCAGATTATTCTCTCTCAATGCCTCGGCAATCGCTTGGCCTACACCGGATTCGTTGCCGTATATAGCAGCTGTATCAATACTGCGGTAACCGTGAGAAATGGCTTGTTTAACGGCCTCGATTAATTCTGCTCCTTCTTCTACCTTAAATACGCCCAGTCCGAACCAAGGCATATGAACGCCGTTATTTAAAGCTACTGTGGATTGTAAATGTTGTGCTGTCATGTGAAGTCCTCCTCATATTATGAAGCAAAATGATAGTTAGTTGTAAAACGTTGAATCCTAGTATCATTCATTAAATCATAGTAGATTAAATTCGAATTAACGTATTATACTAGATTAAAATAAAAGGCGAAACCGGTTCCGAGTTGTGGCTTCAACGCTGGAAAGACACGCGTTTAGGCTGATCTCTCTGAATGAACCTGTCTTACGTCTCTGATGGAGAGTAGGGGTCTTTACGATCAAGCGCTCTTGCCCAGCCAGTCAGAAGCACAGCAGTCAGAACCATAATTGCACCAACCCATGTGGTATGAATCAGACCGATGGAATCTGTAATTACACCGCCTAAATATGCACCAATTGCGATACCTGCGTTAAAGGCTGCGATGTTAAAGGCGGAGGCGACGTCTTTGGCTTGTGGAGCATAACGTTCTGCGAGCGTCACGACGTACATCTGAAGCCCTGGCACATTCATGAAGGCAAGCAGGCCCATGCCGAGTATGGTGAGTAATGCTGCCAGCTTAAATGGAACTGTGAAATACAGTATGCCCAGAATGACGGTCTGAATGATAAACATATAGAAGAGTGCTCGGAGCGGATTGCGGTTGGCGGCTTTCCCTCCGATAATATTGCCGATAGCAATGGCGATCCCGTACAGCAGCAGAATTCCCGCGACCGTTTTCTCGGAATATCCGCTGATATCATGCAATAGTGGGGAGAGGTACGTGAACACCACAAACGTTCCCCCATATCCCACAGCGGTAATGGCAAAAGCCAGCAGCAACCGTCCGCCTGTGACTAGCTTCAATTGTTCTCGGAAGGCAGTTCGCGTTCCGCGTTGCAATGTGGATGGTACTAGAATCATGTTGCCGATGAAGGCCACAACACCTACGACAACGATAAGAATGAAAGCTGCGCGCCAGCCCAGGTTTTGACCGATGAGTGTACCCAGGGGTACACCGGTTACTGTCGCAATGGTCAAGCCAGAGAACATGATAGCAATGGCGCTCGCCCGGCGGTTTGCAGGAACCAGGTCTGCCGCAATGGTGGAACCAATGGACATGAATACGCCGTGTGCCAAGGCGGAGACAATTCGCGCAATGAGCAGCATGGTAATTCCACTCGAGAGCGCCGCCATGGTGTTACCGGCGATGAAAACAACCATAATGGCAAGCAGCAGCGTCTTGCGTGACACCGTTGACGTCAATGAGGTCAGGATCGGTGCCCCGAAGGTTACGCCTAATGCATATAAAGTAACGGTCAGTCCCGCTGTCGTTACGGAAATGCCCAGGTCATCTGCAATAAGGGGCAGCAGACCAACGCTGATAAATTCAGTGGTGCCGATGGCAAACGCACTGATTGCCAGCGCCAGCAGTGCCCAGGTACTGCGTTTTGAATCATGTAACATGTCTTGTTCAACTCCCCAGAATGTAGATTTACGTACCGGCAAATGCTATTATGAGTTATTCGACATAAAATGAATAGTACGTACTTTTTAGTACCCTACGTACTTTTTAGTGCCTATATAGCAAATGCTTTTATGAATAACGATTCCAGGGAGGACATGCCGCATGATCAGAAAGAAATATAATATTTCAGTTGAAGCGACGCTTGAAGTCATCGGAGGCAAGTGGAAATGCGTCATCCTCTGCCATCTGACACACGGGAAGAAACGGACGAGTGATCTCAAGCGTATTATGCCCGCAATTACGCAGAAAATGTTAACGCAGCAGCTAAGGGAGCTTGAAGATGACGGGATTGTGAACCGCATTGTGTATAATCAGGTACCTCCCAAGGTGGAGTATGAACTGAGTGAATATGGCCGAAGTTTGGAGCCGATCCTGAATGCCCTATGCAACTGGGGAGATCAGCACATTATTAAGGAATACGGAGACAAATCTTCCGTGTTGGAGGATAATGGGTTAAACGATTTTAACACGGACAACAAGGAGCTGATGAAGCCATGAACTATGAAATTCTATACGATGGTGCATTTGCGATGCTTAAAGTGCAATTGCAACGGGGAGAACGGTTCAAGGCAGAAAGCGGGGCCATGGTATCTATGACACCAACCGTTGACTTGAAGGGATCTGCTGAAGGCGGTATGTTTGCCGGATTCGGACGAATGATCAGCGGCGAGAAATTCTTTTTTCAGGAATTGACGGCGGCAGGGGGATCTGCGGAAATTCTGTTGTCACCCTCCAGCATGGGGGATGTGGAGGCGATTGAACTGGATGGCTCCTATTCGCTCTACGTCCAGAAAGATGGATTCCTGGCCGGAACGGAAGGCATCCAGGTGAATACCAAAATGCAAAACCTGAAGAAAGGTCTCTTCTCGGGAGAGGGATTCTTTATTATAGAGATCAGTGGTCGAGGAACGGTGTTTCTATCTTCCTATGGTGCAATCCATGCGATCCATCTGACTGCGGGTGAAGAAGTGATCGTGGATAATGCCCACTTGGTTGCATGGCCCAATTATATGGATTATCGCATTGAGAAAGCTTCACAAGGCTGGTTATCCAGCGTGACCAGTGGAGAAGGATTAGTATGTAGATTCCGGGGTGAAGGGACGGTCCTGATTCAGAGCCGTAATCCACATGGATTTGGTCAATGGGTCAAGCAATTTATTCCTTCACGCTGATGTTTTTCGCTAAAAATGTACAACGTTGAAACGCATGCGTTCCGACAAGCGTTATAAGATAGGATGAAGCTCAAGGTGTAATGATGGAGGTATATGAGATGGAAAGCTCACGGTATAAAAATGCTCAGGAAAGTCCGGGATATCTGCTATGGCAGGTGACTACGATGTGGCAAAGGGAAATACGGAGGGTGCTCGAGCCTCTGGAATTAACACAACCCCAATTTGTATTGTTGCATGCTTGTGTGTGGCTCAATGAACGCGATACAGAGGGTAAGGGAGTAACCCAGGTCCAGCTTGCGCAATTTGCCAATGTGGATGTTAACGTTACTTCTCAAGTGCTCCGTGCTCTTGAAAAGAGAGAGCTAATAACTCGCAAGCGTCATCTTACCGATACCCGTGCGAATATTATTACAACAACGCCGGAAGGAACCCGCTTGGCCCTTGAAGGTATTCATCTAGTTGAAGCTGCGGACAAGGTGTTCTTTGATAATATAAGTGATCGTAAGGACGAATACATGGAAATCATGCAGGAATTTATTCGATATAAAACAGATGTTTAATTCAATAGAAAGATTTTTTCTATGCTTTATTAGACTACAGTATGTAGTGAAGTTGTACCTCCCGGACTTTTTAGCCGGGAGGTTTTTTCTGTTGCTTCAATCAATCCGATAAGTCGCAAATGGCTTACCATAACGAAAAGAGTCGCTAAGTTGGTCGAGCTCGGCAATCATATCATTGGTCAGTTTCATGTCCAGACTAGCCAGATTATGCTCCAGCTGTTCCGTACTCGTTGCCCCAACGATAACCGTCGAAACGGCAGGGCGTGCCAGCAGCCAGGCAAGCGCCAGGACACTTGGGGAGCAGCCATACGTCTTTGCCTTTTCACTGACCTGCTCACCTAATTTAATATTGTGTTCCAGCAGGAAACGATTGAAGGCCGGATCGGTATCCGCTCTGGAACCGGAAGGTACGACCGCTTCACCGTTGTATTTGCCTGTCAGAATGCCGCCAGCCAGCGGGAAATATGGAATGATACCGACACCTTGATCAACGCACATCGGCACGAGTTCAAGCTCAGGTGTGCGATCAGCCAGAGAGTAGCTGGTTTGGGTCGAGATATAACGTACGTATCCTTTCAATTCGCTGGTACCAAGAGCCTTCATCAGCTCCCAGGCTGCATAGTTGGAAGCTCCGATATAGCGGACTTTGCCGGAAGTGACCATATCGTCCAATGTGCGCAGCGTCTCATCCAGCGGTGTGTGCGGATCAAAGGTGTGGATCTGATACAGATCCACATAGTCCGTTTGCAGACGCCGCAGGCTATGTTCAAGCTCTTGCTGCAAATGATAGCGGGAGGAACCGCGCCCATGGGGACCCTCATGCCGGGGAAGTCCGGCTTTGGTAGCAAGCACAGCGTTTTCCCGTCTGCCTGCCAGGGCTTGTCCGATAATTCGCTCTGATTCTGTTCCGGCGTAGATGTTGGCGGTATCGATAAAATTGATTCCCTGATCCAGTGCCGCATGAATAATGCGGATGGAAGTCGGGTCGTCCGCCCGTTTACCAAAGGCATTGGTGCCGAGTCCAAGTGCGGAAACGCGCAGACCGCTATTCCCCAAACGTCGATATTCCATCGTTCATCGCTCCTTCTCTGTCATTTCTTGTATAGCAGATTATAACGTAATCTATTGAAAACGTGTTATTAATATAGTTAAATGATTCTAAGACCGTTATTAAAGGAGATATGATGGAGAACAGTGCTGCACATTTAACCCGACGGAAGCCGAAGAAACCGAAGAAGAGATGGAAGAAGCCTCTAATCATCATCCTGAGCACACTCATTGTGCTGGGGGGAGTCGGATTTATCTATCAAAAACAACTCGTCCTGCTGGCATTTAACCTGTTTGCCTCGGGTACTGTAAAGGAAGCCCTTGATGAATCCTTCAAGCCGGTTGGCGATCAGGATGCACCCGTTGTAGAACATACCGATCCATTCTCGCTGTTGTTGCTAGGGATTGACCAACGGGATAACGAACCAAGCCGTTCCGATACGATCATCTATTCTGTCGTTCGTCCTGAAGAAAATAAAGTGTTGCTACTGTCGATTCCGCGTGACTCCTATACCGATATTATCGGCCGGGATGTGAAATCGAAGATTAATTCAGCCTATGCGCATGGTGAAGCCAAGATGGCGATGGATACCGTGGAGCATTTGTTGGAAAACAAAGTCGATTTCTATGCCGCGATTAATTTTAACGGACTCAAGGATATTGTTGATGCGGTTGGCGGTGTTGAATTGCCGATTAAGAAAAATATTGAGAACAAATTGAAAACGCATGAGAAGCTGTTTGTTGAAGCGAACAAACCGATCTACAGCGGCGAAGAAGCGCTGGGCTATGTGCGTTACCGGGAAGATTCCGATTTCAATCGGACGATGCGGCACCGTCTTTTTCTAAGTGCCTTCATGAATCGTGCGCTTGAGGTCAAAAATCTGACCAAGATCCCCGACGTTATCCAAATCGCTGGATCGAATTTTACAACCAACATGAACTCGGATTTCATCGTGAAATTTGCCGAGTCTCTATATATGAAAGACAGCACGCCAACAATCAGCAATTACATGCTGAAGGGTGAGGGCGCAACGCGCAGCGGCACATGGTACTATGATTTGTCAGAGAGTGATTTGCAATATGTGCGGACTCTGCTTGCCAATTGGCTGGACCCGGATGCCACTGAAATTATGGAGCCTGAATCAGCTGAATCAACGGATTCGGCCGCAGTGGACAAAACCTAGAGCATAAGCAGCAGAAAAAGTAATGCGATATGCCGTCGCTGCCTATGAAATATAATGAAGTGCACGGGAGGCCATATGCTTTCCGTGCACTTTTTTGATCACAATAGCGATTTGAATTTACTCGATTCCCATGCCCGTAGTCTCTTTGGGACTTGAAGACGGCATGGTGGACATGGGCAGCAGAGCAGTCAGTCGATCTAGATCAAATTCATCTGAACTGTTGTCCACAGAAATAACCTCAATGTTTTCCCACATGCACACATTGGCTTCCAGCGCCTGTACAAAGGCTTCCCAGTGATCCAGCTTCCATGCGTCCCGCTCCAGACCACGGTTCTGCAACCGTTGACGAAGCACATCCTCACGCACATTTACCTGCAATACGACAGGAATGACAGCCACCCAATGATATTTGACGATCAAATGATGAATGTAATCGCTTTCGGGAAAATAGCCGACAAAAGGTGCATCTAGAATGACGGATCTGCCCAACTGAAGATTGTCGTTTGCCACGTTTAACAAGGTTTCGTATTCGAGCGGCATAACGGTGTCACGATAATAGGCATTGCCGTCACGAGCATGAGGGGAATACCCCTGCGCTTCCAATAGCTTTCCCGTAAATGTGTTGCATACCGTATCTTTATCCAGATAACAAAAGTGATGTGCAGAAGCGAGTTTTTTGCCTATGGTCGATTTGCCTGAACCGGCAGAGCCAATCAAAAAAATCAGGACAGGTTTCATGAATGTCCCCCTCTAATCATGGTGTCCAGACGATGTAGATTGTCTGATTTATTCTTGATCCTTTCAGTTCGCATATGCGAACTATATTCACATTGGTGAACATGCGTTATTAGAGTATAACGTTTTCAAAATAAATTCAATCCTTTTTGCACAAAAAAATATACAAAAAAGTTTGGGGAAAGCGGTTGATATTCTCTACGGGGCTGATCTATAATGAGGGCATCGTTCGGTGATGTGAAATAAGTTCACATATGCGAACTTCGACGTCGAAGATTTAAAGGGGACAATATGGACAATATTCGCATGAATAAATCTGCTGAACGAGTCGCGGATTTACTCGTTCTATTTGCCAAAAGTGGTACTCCGTTAACACTGAATGAGATTTGTAAACAAATGAGCTTGCCCAAGAGCAGCGGGTTTGAACTTGTACAGACTTTGCTGCACAAGGGATTTATCGAAATGGATGATGCACGTCTCAAAACCTACCGGCTTGGCATTGCTGTGTTTGAGACAGGCATGGCTTACCTGTCTAATATGGGGATTCCCCATATGGCAAGACCTTTGCTTCAGGAATTGAACCGTCAGACCGGAAGCACTGCTTTTCTGGGAATTGAGGATAAAGGCAGGATTGTATATCTGGACAAGGCTGAGAGCTATTCGGTTATGAGGCCGACAGCCAAGCTGGGTTCCCGCAGGTACATGCATACAACCGGACTTGGAAAAGCACTGCTGGCAGCACTCCCGACCGACAAAGTGCTGGAGATTGTAGGCAGCGGAGACATTCCTTTGCGGACGTCCTTCTCCAAAGTAACGATTCCAGATATTTTGCAGGATATGCAGGAGATTCGCGAGCGTGGTTATTCCATAGACGACCGGGAGGATCATCTGGAGATGTATTGCATTGGCTCCGCCGTCTATGACCAGTGGGACGAGCCAGTAGCCGCAATCAGTGTCGCCAGCATGTATTCGACCATGACGCCGGAGCGCGAGGAGAATATCGTAAAGCTGGTGAAGGAAGCCGCCTGGAAGCTTTCCGGCCAATTGGGTTATAGCGGTGATCAATTGTATCCCAGGACAGCAGAGTGAATCGGTTTGACGTTTGCAGATTCAAGATAACTAGAACACAGACAGAAGGTAAACAAGGAGGGTATGGAGATGTGGAGAAAGCTGGAGAATTTGAAAATCATCGCTGAAACCGGAATTGTGCTCATTATTCGCTCAGACGATGAGGAAGAAGCAATTTCTGTGGCAGAGGCGGCGATTGCAGGAGGCATTCGGGCGCTCGAAATTACGATGAGTGTGCCGGGAGCTTTGGATGTGATCAAAGTGTTGTCTCGCAAATATGCGTCCCAGGGGATTCTGATTGGCGCAGGTACGATTCTGGATGGTGAGACAGCGCGTGCAGCCATATTAGCCGGAGCCCAGATGCTGGTTAGTCCCCAGCTCAATCCGGAGATGATCAAGGTGGCGAATCGTTACCAGGCAGTGACTGTGAGCGGTGCGTTTACGGCTAAGGAAATCGTGGAGAGTCTGGAGGCGGGTGCAGATATCGTAAAGCTGTTTCCGGCTGAATCCGTTGGACCGCAATATGTCAAAGCGATCTCTGCCCCTCTGCCGCAGGCCGCGATTGCACCTACTGGCGGAGTGACACCGCAAAATGTGCATGAATGGCTGGATGCCGGCTGTGTAGGCGTTGGTGTTGGCAGCTATATTACGAAAGCAGCGAAGGGCAACGGCGATTATGGGCGTGTAACCAAGGCCGCCGAGGAATTTTTGCAGGCTGTAGCCGCAGCGCGCTGATCTTTTCGATCAAGGATGACCGTGCAAGTGAAGTTCACAGCGATAGATGGATTAGTATTATGTAGTATCGTTGTGAACCCGCGTGTGCGCGTAACAAGTATCACTTTGTTATGAAGAAAAAGAAGGATGAAAACAAGTTTTGAAAACGCATACTTTACTGATGTATGTCCAAATGTCAGGACAGCGGTTCTTCATCTCAATCTAAAATTACCATATATATTCATATTATATAATTATATCTATATTAATATATGTTGAGGAGAGTGAGTTTATATGGCAACGTTAAAAACATCGCCGTCCCCTGCCTCGGTACCTCAGACCCCTAAAGTGGGTTTAAGGTGGGGAATTATTTTGTTACTGCTGCTGGGTGCAGTCGTCAACTATCTGGACAGGTCAAATCTGAGCATTGCAAATACAACCATTGCAGCCGAGTTTGGGCTATCCTCCACGCAGATGGGGTTGCTGCTGTCTGCCTTTTTATGGCCTTATGCTCTCGCTAACCTGCCTGCCGGATGGCTGGTTGATAAGTTCGGTCCCAAAAAGATGTTTGCATGGGCTTCAGGGCTTTGGTCCGTTGCTACCATTCTCAGTGCGTTTGTCAATTCATATTCCCTGTTATATGCCATGCGAATGCTGCTGGGTGTGTCCGAGTCTCCTTTCTTCACATCCGGGCTGAAGGTGACCGAACGCTGGTTTGCAAAAAATGAACGTGGATTGCCAACCTCCATTATCAACACCGGATCGCAGATCGCCAATGCCATTGCACCGCCTTTGTTGACTATTTTGATGTTAACGATGACGTGGAGAGGCATGTTCATTTTTGTCGGTGTCATCGGTCTAATCATCATGCTCATCTGGCTCAAGGTATATCGTGATCCGACATTGGCAGAAAAGCGAATGATTAAAGGGCCTGATGCTGCGGCAGAGCCAATGGTGGAAGCGAAAACGGCTACAGACACAGATACAGATGCTGGTGCACCCAAGGCCAACTGGGGATCGCTGTTCAAGCATAAAAGCACCTGGTTTATGATTATCGGTAATTTTGGCATCATGTTTACGATCTGGGTATACCTGACGTGGCTTCCGAGCTACCTGGAGAAGGAGCAGGGCTTTACTCTGAAAGAGACAGGCTGGATCGCTTCTATTCCGTTCGTAGCCGGTATTATCGGTGTTCTGTTAGGTGGGTTTATCTCGGATTTCTTCATTCGGCGAGGGGTCAATGTAGTGACTTCACGCAAGGTTCCGATTGTGGGCGGGGCTATTCTGGCAGCGGCTTCGGTAGCACCGATTCCGTTCATTGACAGTACGGTGATGAGTATTGTGCTGCTATCTGTAGGTTACTTTGCCTCCCAACTGCCATCGGGCGTTATCTGGACACTGGCAGCAGACATCGCGCCGGGTGAACAGGTAGCTTCACTGGGTGCCATTCAGAACTTTGGTGGATTTCTGGGAGCGGCACTTGCTCCGATTGTAACCGGATACATTTTGGATACGACGGGCAGCTTCAATAATGTATTTCTGTTGGGAGCGGGACTGCTGCTCTTAGGGGCGCTCTCCTATGGTGTATTCCTGAAAAAACCGATCGCAAAACCGAGCCACTAAAAACGAAACCATAGAATAATATAACGAAAACATGGATTAATATATGAAAAGAAGCATCAGCTATCCTTGCGTTTTTGATTGTAAAAACCAGGAGAATGCTGATGTTTTTTTGTTCTTGTGTGCATGCTTAAGTTTATACGCTTGCCTTTGCAGGCCATGAAATAAGCCTATTCCTGTTTTTCAGCTTCGGCGTACTGCTGCAGGCTCTTGAGCGCTGGTTTTTAGCGTCCAGGGGCCTTATTCTGATGAACGGATTATGATCTGATCCTCATTCAGCATGGCATGACCCAGCATAAGATGACATTCGTGAAACGTTTTTTCTGTTGATCACGTTATAATAGAGTATACTTACGGCCGGGTATTCAGTTGCAGCCATGACGTTTCGGTTGTAGTTGTACCTTTCAGTGATTCACCGCGATCATCATTGATGCGGGAGAGCACCGTTAATGTAATGGACAGGGTGAAGGCGAGCAGCACATATATGAAAATGTTTTTTTTGTTCATGATGAGGAACCTCTCTTGTTGATTGGGCTAAGGCATGCATACGACGGTTATGAGAAAAAAGGCACAACGTCTGGTATAGTAGAGAAAAGCATATAACGATGCCTGTATACACTATATAAATTGTTATGAATGCAAACAATGGAACAAATCTGATGAATTTATCATTATTTATGAACGAAAGCGCTCATAGAGATAGAGTGATATTTTGAAGGTGGGAGAATAACATGCGGGAGACGGCAAAAATCGTCATTCGTACGCCAGGGCAGGAAAGTGATGGTTCGTTCGCTTATGTCAGTCAGGGGCGTTCCATTACAGTGGGGCGTTATACGGGTGGAGATGAACTGGACTTGTCTGTCTACAATCAGTTGATATCGAAGCGGCATTGCCGCATTCATTATGATGTGCAGCAGCAGCTGTGGATTGAGGATCTGGATAGTAAAAATGGAACGGAATTGAACGGGCAGCGCCTTGTACCTTATGAGAAATACCCGTTTGCCGAAGGAGATAGCCTGACCCTGGTCAACGGCTTGATTCAGCTTCGTGTAGAAGGGGATCTCGAAGAAACGAGAGAATATCGGATATCTGACCTGTTGGGCGAGGGTGTGCGTTTGCAGGATCACCTGCAAACCGTGCAGATTGGCGAAGTGGAGATTCCACTGTCGAAGAAGGAGTACCAGCTGTTCAAGCTGCTGTACAGCCAGTTGGATCACTTTGTGACACGGGAGCAGATTATCGGTCAGGTGTGGCCGGAGCGAAGCATGTTGGAGAGTGAGCCGGTAGGCATTGACGAGATTAACTCGCTGATCTACCGAACGAATCGCAAGCTGGGCGTACATTTTACAATCAAATCGGTGTACAAAAAGGGTGTATACATGAAGTCCCATGTGCCGTACTGAATGCGTGGAATGAGCAGCGGAATGGAATGAGATTAAGCCATAATAGAATAACAAGAAGGAAGCTTCTGTCAGGTTTTTTAGACCTGGGGAAGCTTCTTTTGTTATGATGAAGGTGCGAAAAGCCGCCTCTTAATTAAACTCCAAAGGGTTGAGGTTATGTTCATAGTTCAATGTATACCATGGCTGATTGCTGTGGTGACACTTATATCGGTAGTATCCATCGTGCTGGTCAGTTGGAAAAATGGAATCTCACCGATGCCGACATCCAGCATCGTCAGGCAGACAGTCGTTCAGGAGGTCAACCGCATTCCCGGTTATGGTGACGTTATTGAAGCAGGCTCCGGGTGGGGAACGCTGGCACTGGACGTGGTGAGGCATTGCCCAGGCAAACGGCTAACGGGTATCGAAAATTCAATTGTTCCCTTATGGACCTCCCAACTGATTGCTATTCTAAGTGTCCGTTTACGGCGAGTTAAGGGAAAGCGCCACTCTCTGAAGGGGCGGCTGCGATTCATCCGTGGCAACATCTATACCAGTTCATATGAACATGCAGATTGCGTCATCTGTTATTTATTCCCCGGAGCGATGAATCGGCTCGTGGACAAATTCAATCGGGAGCTGCCGCCGGGAGCAAAGGTGATTAGCATCTGTTTTGCACTGCCAGGCAAGATACCGCTGCGGACAATCACATGCCGGGATACGCTGCGTACCAAGGTGTATGTATATACGTTTTGAGCGCTAATGAACCTACCGCATCTTAAAAGGTGAATAATCAAGGAATGCAGCATTTAATGAACCTCAGCAACGTTATTCCTTCATTAAATGGGGTTAGAACCTACAAAATCGGCCCAATCGACGAAATAACGTCACTGTGATTCGTTAGATTTCAGACCTTGGCAAATCGGATCGAATAGCGTGTACCAGGTTCTTTAGAATAAAATAACGAAAACAAGGGATATCCCTCGTCATGTTCATGACGTATGGGACATCCCTTGTTTTTAGATCGCCTACATATACTATTGTTAAATGACTGAACCTACTCTTGCTTATTTTGCGGCATCCGTTGTACCTGTAGTATCGGTTGTTGTACCGGACTCTGTTCTGTTTCTTCCGCCGCCGAATCCACCTGGACCCATACCTGTATTGGCAGTTGTTACACCAGATTCATTCACCCAAGTCACATTGCTTGTGGATTGGAAGGCAACCACTTTGGTTCCACCACTATACGTTCCGTCTGTATAGAGTCCATCCACGGCTTTGCCAGTCGATGTTCCGCCGGAGTAGATCACGTAAGATCCATCTTTCTTCAGATCAGGGGAACTAACCACAACAGATTGATAATCTTTCGCTGGAGCAAAGGTCAGGATGTTATTGCCCTCACTGTCTTGCACATGAACAAGTGTGCCTGCTTTTTGTGTTTCAGGGTATGTCATCACGATAGTATTTTGAGTTGATGTATCGGATGTACCTTGTGCCATGCCGGAACTGCCGGCAGCGACCAGATATCCACCACTCATCTCGAATGTACCATCATAGTCGAGTGGACCGTTGCCGTTATCTGTTGGACCGTTCACAATGACCGTTCCGTCTGTCATATAGATGGAGCCATTCGAATCCAGTCCATCGCCGCCTGCATTGACGGTGAGGGAACCGCCGTTGATATGAAGCTCACTGTTGCTGGCCGATTCACCCGGCATACCACCTGGTCCACCGCCTTGTGGGCGAGCATTGCTATTCGTATCTGTACTTTGATTGGACTGATCTGTAGTTGATGTTGTGCCAGTCGTCTCTGTAACAGAAGTGTTGGAGACTGCAGTTGTATCAGTATCCGCTGCTTTAGTACTGTCATCTGCCGTGGTTGCAGCATCGGCATCAGCGTCAGTTGCAGTGATTTCACCCGAAGCATTCACGCCATCATCTGATGCAGTCACATCCACATCCCCATCGTTAAGGGTGATGATCGCACCTTCAAGACCTTCGTAGCTCTTGGCAATGGTAATCGTTCCGCCGTTAATCGTAAGCGCCTGATCTGCATGAATACCGTCATCACCGGATTCAATGCTGAACTTGCCGTCATTGACGATTACATTGTTGTTGCTGTGCAGGGAATCATCCATGGAATCGATCGTATACGTACCGCCATTGACGGTAAGGTCAACTCCGGCTTTAAGTGCTTTGGCACTCGTCGTTTCTTCTTCTGTTGTTGTGCTTGTGTCTGCATCTGCATTGGAATCAGCAGGTGCTTTGGCATTGGTAGAGCTGGATGGAACTGCGCCTGCTGCGTTCGTTCCATTATTGCTCGGCATATCAGCAGGTGGTTCGCCATCCGGTGGTGTACCCATATCGGCTGGAGGTGTACCGCCACCCCATCCTCCGCCAAATGGTCCTTCTTCTACTTTTTCTGGTGCATTGGCACTGCCGCCTCCGGTTACGATATTAAATGTGCCGCCATCCGTAACCAATGCGGTTTCAGCTTGAATGCCGTCGCTGCCGCTCTGAATGTTGAATGTCCCTCCAGCAATGGCAACGAAGCCTTTGGTCGTATCCGTATCGTTTGTGGATTTGATGCCGTCACCTTCTGAATCAATGGTAATGATACCGGCTTGAATCGCCACCATATCTTTACCTTTGATGCCATCATCGGCGGATTTGACGTTAATCGTGCCACTGACGATTTTCAGATCATCCTTGCTCGTAATACCTTCATTGTAGTTGCCTGTAACCGTCAGCTTGCCTGTACCATTGAACGTCAGGTCTGCCTTGCTGAAGATGGCTGCATCCGGCTCATCCGTTGTAGCGTCGGCGTATACGTATGTCTTGCCATCGGAGACAGCATTCTCGGTTCCTTCCTCCAGCGTAATAATGGCTTTGCCCGCTTTCTGGATATAGATGGCTGCACTGTCGTTGTCATTGATTGTGGCCCCATTTAATACGAGATGTACGGTGCCCTTATCTGCAACATTGACCACAATCTGTCCGTCGGTAAGCTTGCCGCTAAGTACGTAAGTACCCGCTGCAGAGATGGTTACTGATCCGTTTGCTGCTTTTGCACCCGATCCTGTGATGGAAGCGGTCGTACCGTTCAGCTTGATCGTTGTGGAGTCTGTTGCACTCCAGCTCACATTGGTATCGTCTGCATCCATAGTGACCAGATCGGCATATTTCACCGAGGTTTGTTCACTGACGGATACGGTTTTGGTTGTTCCTGTCGTGGACGTTGCGGCGTTTGCGGTACTGCTGGTTGCTGCTGGAGCGCTGCAAGCCGTAACCATTGCAGTAATCATCGCGATGGACCACAATTTACTGCCAGTTATGATTTTCTTTTTCATCGTATATCGTCCTTTCGGATTCGCTTTAATATTCTGGTGTTGGACTCATAGTTAACGAGATATCCAGATTTCCGTTTCGTGTACGAATTGCATCCAAGAATTCCTTTTGGCTTACACTTTCGTGAATGGTAACACTGTATACAAGCTCGTACAGACTGCCGAGTTCGGTCGTTCTGATTTTTTTGAGATCAAAAGGTACGTTAAATTTATGGAACACTTCGTTCAGTGCTTCTTCGTAGCTCAAGTTTTCCGGAATGGTTACTTTCAGCGTTTTTTGCAGTGCTTTTCTTCCTCCGAAGTTGAAGCGGCTCAGGACAAACATCAGTACACAGAGGATGATGGTAAACAATACAGCATAACCGAATGCGCCTACACCGCAGGCAAGACCGGAAGCCATGGTGAACAGAACATAAGCAATATCTTTCGGGTCACCAGGCGCACTTCTGAATCGGATGATGGAGAAGGCACCGGCGAGGCTGAATGCACGGGCAATGTTGCTGCCGATCAGAAGAATGATGATGGCTACGATGACTGGCAAGACGACCATAGTTAGTGTAAAGCTTTGGGAATATGTGCTCTGATTGGTCTTCATGTACGTAAGGCTGATGATGACCCCCATGATGATGGCAAGTCCGATCGTTAGAATCGCATTACTAAAAGTTAGGGTGGTGTCTGTTGAAGCTGAGCTGAAAATGGAATCAAGCATATACTACACGCTCTCTTTCTGTGATTGTTTTTTCTTGTTCTATGGATGGGTTGAAATCGGTACCCGGCAGCAATTCTCGTTCAGTCTGGTAGTTCAGGTTGGTGGTTCTGGCCAGATGTCTGTACTCATTGCCGTATTTCGAGAATCCGGTGCGGTAAAGACCGTGTTCGGATAACAGTTGGGAGAGCCACATCGGAACGGTTTTCTCGGCTTTCACTTCCATCAACCAGCGTCCGTCTTTCACCAGCGGTTCACCGTAATCTCCCTGCTCCAGCTTCAGATCATATCTGCGACTGCGGATGTTGGTATCAAAGGTGATGCGCAGATCGCGGCTGTTCTTGTCGAACAACGCCTTGCGTTCATAAGCCAAATACACTTTTGGTTCCAGATCGTACAGCCGGAGGAAGTACTTGATCTCTTCGACAACCTGTTTGTTCATGTAATCGGCGAGATCTGGCGCTTTGCCTGTCCGAACGAATTCGTAGGCCTCATCCAGCTTCAGGGCAGTTCGGCGTTTGTTCACCAGGCCAAATACTTTCTTTTTGATCTCCAGATAAACCTTCGCATTCTCTTCAGGAACTCCGTATGCCCGCAGTCTCAGCTTCTCCTTGTATTTGGGTTTGGAGAGACTGGCGCGGATCAGGGAATCCTGCGGAGTGTCGAAGTACAGATTGCTGATGGAGTAAAACTCGTGTTTCTTGTTAAAGGCGTCCAGCTCCATATACTTCAGCAGGTCGGTGTAGAAGTTCTCGTATTGCTCATCTGTCAGGAGGTACTTGCTCTCATATCGATTGAATACTTCAATTGCCATTGGGGTTCAGTCCTTTCATCCATGTTTTGTATGTTTTGTTGCATCGTGTATTGCTTCCATGTCTGTATCTTAGAGCGCCAACCTTGAATGAATCTTAAATGATTTTACATTCCGTTGATCTTTTTTTACCTTCATTTAATATTCCGCTAATATTCCGCGAAAAAAGTTAAATTAAGATTGATTCAAGGTTCGGTTGCTACAATCGTTGGTATAATAGAATGACATAGACCGAAACCAATTTATGCAGAGGAATGAAGAACCGATGAGAATACTAATTGCGGAAGATGAGGTTCATTTGGCGGAAGCCGTATCGCAAATATTGAAGAAACACAATTACTCTGTAGACATGGTGCATGACGGGAGATCGGGTCTGGATTATGCGCTGAGCGGAATCTATGATCTGTTGCTGCTCGACATCATGATGCCGGAAATGGACGGGATGACTGTGCTGAAAAAACTGCGCAGTGAAGGCAATCATACCCCTGTCATTCTGCTCACAGCCAAAGGAGAAATTTCAGATAAAGTGACCGGGCTGGATTATGGAGCCGATGATTATATAGCAAAGCCCTTTGCCACGGAGGAATTGCTCGCACGAATTCGGGCAGCCCTGAGAAGGAAGGGAGAGGTCATTCCAGAGGATGGATTGAAATTCGGTGACATCGAACTAAACACGACGCAGCTGAAGCTGAGTGTTCAAGGCAAGGAGATCAAGCTGAATTTGAAGGAAAATGAACTACTGGAACTGTTAATCACGCGCAAACAGGCCATTACTTCCAAAGAGCAGATTATTGAGAAGTTATGGGGTTTCGATTCCGAAGTGGAGTATAACAATGTGGAGGTGTACATTTCGTTTTTACGCAAAAAATTAACCTTCCTGAACTCCTCGGTCCGCATCAATACGATTCGGGGTGTGGGGTACGTACTTGAGGTGACGTCCTGATGTTCAAGCAACTCAGAAACCGATTTCTGATCGTGAACCTGGTATCCATCTCGATTATGATGCTGGTTGCCTTTGCCACGATCTACATCATTACGTACCAGAATGTACAACGGGAAACTAACATGGAGCTTTTCAAAGTGTCCGATTTCTATCACAGTCCTTACAGCAACTCCAAAATTCCACGCGGAGGGGAGGGGGGCTCTGGAACGGGAACAGGGACGCTACCATCCGATTCCATTGGAAACGGAGCACCGGGAAGTGATCCGATTTCACCGCCAGGACGCTCCGTATCGTTCATGGTCAAGACGGACAGTGAATGGAAAATTACGGATGCATACTCCAGGTTTGATATGGATGACACGTTCTATTCCGAAGCTTTGCAAAAGGTGAATAAAGTCGACGATCTGGATCGGAAGACCGGACAGTTTACACTGAATGGAACAGACTGGGCTTATGTGATCGACCCGAGCAGCACAGGGCATATGATTGTGTTCATGGATGTGACGGCCCCACAGGGCATCCTTACGAATCTGATTTATACTTTTGCCATCGTAGGTTTGATCATGCTGATCGTCATCTTTTTCCTGAGCCGTTATTTCGCCAATCGCTCCATTACCCCTGTTAAGGAAGCCTTCGAAAAGCAAAAGCAGTTCATAGCCGATGCATCGCATGAGTTGAAAACGCCGCTGGCGATCATTAATACCAACACGGATGTGCTTCTCGCCAACCGGGAGGATACGATTGCGAATCAGGCCAAATGGCTTCATTACATCAAATCGGAGACGGAACGCATGTCAGGACTGACGAATGATCTGTTATATCTGACTCAAATTGACGATTCGCGATCCGCGATGATTCATACCAAATTCAATATGAGCGATGCGGTGGAGACGATCATTTTGACGATGGAAGCCGTGATTTTTGAGAAAAATGTATGCCTGGACTATAGCATTGAGCCGCAGCTCATGGTCCATGGCAACAGCGAACAGATCAAGCAGGTCATTCTGATTCTGCTCGATAATGCCGTGAAATACTCCAGAGCCAAAGGCTCGGTCAATGTATCGTTGAAGAAACAGAACAATGACGTCATGCTGGCCGTTTCCAACACGGGAGAAGGCATTGCGCCTGAGCATCTGGACCGGATCTTCGACCGCTTCTATCGCACCGATGCCTCCAGAGCACGGAAAAATGGTGGACATGGATTGGGTCTAGCCATTGCAAGGTCGATTGTGGAGCAGCATAAAGGTGAGATTTACGCCCGCAGTGTGGTAGGGGAAGGTGCAACATTTTACGTTCGTTTATCCTAGGGATAAGGAATAAGGCATGTCTGTTCTGGGTTAACCTATGCTACAATGGCAACAGAACGTATGAATCAAGGAGCTGACTGTAACGTGACTGAAGCAAACTCTATTAATGAACAGGAAATGAAGGCATATATTGCGGAGAAAACGAAAGCAAGCGAAGCGAATATCGCTCTTGTCCTGAAGCATGAGCAGGCGTACATTAACAAGGCGCATGAAAATGCCAAAGGCGACGTGGATATCGACGGTGACGATCTGGCCGACTACATTTTGAGCCGTAAAGATGTAAAGCTGGATGAACTGACCGTTGAAGGCATACTGGATGCTGAAATGGACTACTTGATGGAAAAAGGTCTCGCAGGCTACGTGGATTAAATTTAAATCAATCTATTAAAAAAATGACCTCAGCCTCCACGTTATTGTGGGATTTGAGGTCATTTTGGATTGTGCATTCGCAATTACCTTTTAAACCGCCAGCCCCGTTGGACTAGCCCTATTCTTCTTATTGACCCATCATACCGCCATCGACAGTATAGAGCGAAGCGGTGACATACGAAGCTTCTTCAGACAACAGGAAGTTCATGATAGCTGCGACTTCTTCCGGTTCACCATAGCGGCCCATCGGAATTGCGGATACGGTAGCGGATTGATAATCTTCCACATTACCGGAGTTTGCTTCGATTTGGCGCATCATGCGGGTATTAATGGTGCCTGGCAATACCGCGTTAACCCGAATACCATGAGGCGCGAGTTCATTCGCTGCTGTGCGAGTGAGGCCAATCACGGCATGTTTGGACATAATATATGGAGATACGGCTGGAGCGCCCATCAGACCTGCAAGGGAAGAGGTATTCAGGATCGCACCAGATTTTTGTTTTTTCATGACAGGGATGACGTTCTGCAAACCAAGGAATACACCGCGCACATTGACGTTATATACGAGGTCGAGGGCTTCAACGCTCAGATCTTCGATCAGTCCGGTTGGACCTTCAATGCCGGCATTGTTGGCAAAATAATCGATTCGGCCAAACGTATCAAGTGCTTGCTGCACATAGTTTTTCACGTCGGTTTCCTGAGATACGTTTGCTTTCACCGCAATGACGTGCTCTTTGTCGAGTTTCAGATCCGTGATGGTTTGCTGGATGGCTTCTTCGTTCAGATCGACCAGCACCAGATTAATTTTGCGTTCAGCAAGGCGGCGTGCCAATTCTTTGCCGATGCCTCCGGCTGCTCCTGTAATCACGGCTGTTTGGGTATATGATGTACTCATCATGTATTCGCTCCTTATAAAATGTAATCAGGTGAACTGTGTGTGAACGTTCAACCTGTGGTCTATCGTTCCTATCTCAATGTTAAGATATACATAGAAATGTGACAATCATCATTGACAGCGCATATGTCAGCTATCGGACAGAGATGTAAGCGGTGTTCATTTAGGTTACAATAATGGACAGAGGAGGTGGAAATGTTGATTATTGAACACCCTCAGGATCGGAGAGCACGAAGAACGCAGGATGCCATCATTGCTGCGGCGGTTTCTTTGATATTGGAAAAGGGAGCTGAAGCCGTCACGATTCGTGACATTACGGAGCGGGCGGATTATAACCGGGGAACGTTCTATTTACATTTTCCTGGCAAACCCGAGCTATTGCAATTCATTCTGGATGATTTCATGCAGGGCGTGGGACAAGCTTATGCATCACCTTACGCCGAGTTAAAAGAAGTGGATATGACGGCATTACTGCCATCAACCATGCCTGTATTTGAATATATCGAAGCGCACCAGGACATCTTTCGAGCCTTGATGACGATGCATGGGGATATGGGAACCAGACTCTGCAACATGTTCAGAACATATTTAACCGAGGATTTTGTATTGGTGACCGAAGACAGCGAATACACCATTAATTACGACATTATGTTAAGTTACCTGGTATCTGCAACCGTTGGCGTGATTATGCACTGGGCGGAGATTGGGTTCAAGTATTCTGCCCACTACATGGGGGAGCAGTTGACCGCGCTAATTAATATCAAACCGACCCGTCTCCTGATTGAACCAGGGCAGAAGGGCCGGACCATTCATGAACGCATGCTTCAGGACTAAATAGCGCGTGCTCGGTTCTCTATTCCCAGGGATAACTAACGGTGAGGAAGTCGGCGAATTTTTTGCTTTCTTCCCTCCGTTGTTTCCGCATGGCCGCCCGAGCTGGAGCAGTCTCGTATAATTTCTTCTCTTCCTCCGTCTCTGGAATGATGCGAGGAACAAGGAGTTTACGGTTATTTTCATCCAAAGCGACAAAGGTAAGGAATGCGGTCGCCGCAATCTTCTTCTCCCCCGTCTTCAGATCCTCACGGATGACCTTCACAAAAACTTCCATGGAGCTGCGTCCTGTCCAGGAAACAAACGATTCCAGTGTCACCGAATCTGTCGGATTAATCGGATACAAGAAATCGACCGAGTCGGTGGAAGCCGTAACGGTGTTCACCCGGCACAGCTTGGAAGCGGTGATGGATGCAATATCATCAATATAGGACATCAGCTTCCCGCCAAACAAGGTATTATGGTTATTTACATCGGTTGGAAATACTCTTGCCGTCTTGAAACAACGTGTTTCGCGCACATACTTTCTCTCCACTTGATCTGATTCCGTAGGTTTAGGTATCTCTCTCATTCTTTGTAGTCCTCCTGACAGTATGGCTGATGGACTCTGCAAGATATGCCGCGTCCATCCTCTCTATATGTTAGTTCTAGTATAGGTGTCGGTCACATCCCTATTCAAGTGAAGCAGGATGCAAAAAAACCGCCAGGCGCGGACCGGCGCGCTGGCGGTTTGATGCTGTATATTAAGCCTTGGGTCTGAAAATGCCAGACGGCTTGCCGATAGGCAAGAACGTATAGCCGAAGTGAGCGTTCAGTACGGAAGCGCCTGTGCCGTATAACGACACGATTCCGATTCCCATTTCAGCATAAGCTGCGATGGTATGGAAGATATGAGGAGCTACGCCGAAAGCGTCAAAGGTCAGGCCAAGGAACAGGAAGTCAATGAGAATGAAAATGATGAGCAGTACTTTGTTGGCTTCCACGGCACCCAGCGTCATGAACAGGGTGAACACGAGATATCCGGCAAAAGCAAATCCGAGCTGCTTGCCATCTGCCTGTTCCGCAAGAGTGGAGCCAAATACGCCCATTTTGATCAGCCAGTTGGCACCCATCGCGAACCAGAAGAATGCGTATGCGCCGAAGGCAGTTGTACCGAAGGTATTGTTGCGTTTGGAATCTTGAATGCAAGCGAACAGCTGCGCAAAGGCACCGAGGAAAATCGCCCAAGGAATAGCGTAGCTGAGGCCGTCTGTAATGCCAAGCTTTTGGGAGGAAGCGACCAGAGTGACGATGGCCAACCCAAATAATCCCATCGCGCTGGGATCGGCGTTTATGATTTTAACTTTAGTCTGTGAATCGGTTTGCATGGTGTTGATGAGCCTCCAAATAATCAAATCAGGATGATCCGTTCGAACTGAACCGTCCTCTATATTTCGTAATTTGTATCCGCCTGGTCCGGACACACACATCGCCCTATTGTACCTGAATGTATTTCGTATGAAAAGGGATTTTATTACCTTTTGGAGCATGAGCCGTTCCCTTGTAAGGCTTGTGTTAGAGATCATGAACGAAGAAATCGGTTTATTGGTGGAAAAAGACGGAAAATTACATGTTCATTCGCTGAAAGAAGGGATAGTATCGAATAGGAATGCAAGCGCTTACTTATCGGTTGTACCATCGTTCTGGCTTTAATCATTCAATGATGAGGAAACGAAAGGATGGGTGTTCATGATCGCGAAGACGCGGCGGGTTGGCCTGGTTTTGCTCCTGTGGGTATTTACAACTTCCAGTCTGGGGTGGGGAACAATGTTTGGCACACCAACAGCAAGTGCAGCCGCATCGGCTGATGAAGCTGCGAATGGAGGGACTTATAAATTCGACTTTGGTTCAGGAGCTGTTGCGAATGGATATACAGGTGTGGACGCGACATCTGCATATTCGGCGGAACGTGGCTATGGATTCACCGATGTGTCCAAAGTAACGGTACAGGATCGGGGTACAAGTGATCCGATTAAATCGGATTTTGCCAAAATTGCCGATGGGGGCGGATTTAAGGTGGATCTGCCGAGCGGTGATTATACCGTCTCCCTAGTTGCTGGCGACAGTGCAGCCAATACAGATATTGCCATCAAAGTGGAGAGCATGAACAAGATTCAGCAGAATACCAAGCCAGCGGGTGAATATCTGGAGATGAGCTTCGATATCGCCCTGGTGGATGGGCAAATGAACTTTGAATTCTCCGGCACGGCCGCTAATATCAATGCGCTCGTGATCACCAAACAACAGGAACGCGAGGCAGGGAACAAACCAGCTGTGTACCTTGCGGGTGACTCCACGATGCAGACGTATAATCCATATTGGGAGCCCCAAGCAGGTTGGGGGCAAATGTTCCCGTCCTTTTTCAGTGATGCCGTGGAGATTAAGAACCATTCCATCGGTGGACGCAGCTCCAAATCCTTTATTTTCGAAGGCCGATTGGATGAGATTCTGCGCCTCATTCGTCCGGGAGATTATCTGTTCGTGCAGTTTGGACACAACGATGCAACGATCAGTGTTCCTGACCGATATGCTTCACCCGCCGATTACAAAAACTATCTGAAAACATATATAGACGGCGTGCAGCAGCGGGGAGCTACCCCAATTCTGGTCACCCCAATGGGTCGCAGGGACTTTAACGCAGACACAGGCAAGTTTAATGTATCCTTCCCTGAATATGTGCAGGCGATGAAAGAGGTGGCTTCGGAGAAAAATGTGAAGCTGATCGATCTGAGCGCACTCAGCATTGCGTACTATGATTCCATTGGACCGGAAGCGACGTTGTCTGTCTTCCTCCATGTATCACCAGGCATCTATCAGGCATTCCCGAACGGGGCAACGGATAATACGCACTTCCAGGAATATGGAGCGATTCAGATTGCCCGTCTGGTTGCAGGTGCGGTTCGTGAACTGGATCTGCCATTATCGGAAGCGGTTCAGGATGCTGAAGTTCCGGCTGAATTGCCTGCAAAACCGGCTGGATTGAAGGCAGGCAGCATCAGCAACGCGGGAGCGGTATTGAAATGGACGGCGGATGACACCGCAGACATCTACAAAGTATACCGTAAGCTCTCAACAGAGCCGGAAACTGCCTACAAGCTGGCAGGAACGGCAACCGTACCTACTTTAACGTTAAGCGGTTTGGTTGAAGGTAAGTCGTACACGGTTCGTGTAACCGCTGTGAATGGCCGCGGCGAATCCGATCCTTCGGATGAAGTCAGCTTCACCACCAAATCGGCAGCGTATCGATATGACTTTGGCCCGGTAGGTTCTCCGGTAGCTGAAGGCTATACGGAAGTCAATCGGAACACGCTGTATACGCCTGAACGCGGTTATGGATTAACGTCTTCCGCTAATATGGCGGATCGGGATCGTGGCAGTGCGACGGATAATCTGCGTCGCGACTTCGTGATCTATTTTAACGGCTCATATGAATTCAAAGTGGATCTGCCGAATGGTACCTATTCAGTCAAGACGTACACTGGGGACTGGATTGGTTCAGCAAAAACCAACATTAACATCGAAGGCAAAGATTATGGGACCGTATCCTCCGGTGCTCAGAATATTGCCGAAAAAGTGATCAACCAGATTACCGTGCAGGACGGGCAGATGAATCTGGTCTTCAGTGGGGCTACAGCGCATCTCAACGGACTTGAGATTACACCTGTATTGGTGGCCCCTTCCAATCTGAAACTGAATGGCCTGGATCTGGAGAGTGATCCGATCACCGCTGCATTGTCGTGGGATGCTATTGCTGATGACGTACAGTATAAGGTATACCGTCAGTCAACCGGAGCGGCCAAGGCCGAACTGCTGGCAACCACGGATGCAACAACCTACACCGATAACAAGATTGACTTGGGCATGAATTACGTATATACGGTAACGGCTGCGGATCGTACAGGTACGGAATCAGTAGCATCCAATGCATTGCCTGTATCGACGATTGATTCATCTGTAGAGAAGGCGGAAGTCCCTTCAGGCCTGTCGTTACAAAGCATCAACAAAAATGACGTCTCCTTCACATGGACGGAATCAGCAGGAGCGCGTGCATACCAAATCTATCGTGCTGTGAAGCAGGATGGGCCGTATGATCTAATCGCTCGCACCAAGGAGACGGCATACACAGACTCCACCATTCTCAGCACCATTCCTTATTTCTATAAAGTGGCGTCTGTGAATGCGGGAGGGGTATCCGAACTTTCGGCTGCACTCGAAACACCAGTAGCAACGACGCTGAATCGTGAAATGGAGTATCTGGACCGTGCTCCGGTCGCTGTACAAACAGAAAACGGCAACTATATCGGCTGGCGCATGCTGGGCCTGGATGCCGAGACCATTGCTTTCAATCTGTATCGGGATGGTGTGAAGCTTAACGATGAACCGATAATGGGAAGCACCAACTTTACGGATGCCGAAGGCACCGATGCGTCCAAATACCGGGTCATGACGGTAGAGAACGGCATTGAAAAAGCGGCAACAAAGGAATTCGGCGTTTGGCAGGAGCAGTATCTATCTATACCTCTGCAAAAGCCTGCTGATGCCTATACGAAAGACGGACAGCCGTATTCGTATTATGCGGGTGATGCCAGCGTGGGCGATGTCGATGGTGATGGCGAATATGAGATTATTCTGATGTGGTCGCCAAACAACGGCAAGGATAACTCCCAATCCGGATATACCGGTATTGTCTATATGGATGCCTATAAGCTGGATGGAACAAGATTGTGGCGCATCAATATGGGACCGAATATTCGTGCGGGTGCGCATTACTCTCCATTCCTGGTTTATGACTTCGATGGCGATGGCAGAGCCGAACTGATGATGCGTACCGCAGATGGTACCGTCGATGGACAAGGGAAGGTCATTGGTGACGCTAATGCAGACCACCGGAATAGTTCGGGCTACGTTCTGCTTGGTGATGAATTCTTAACGGTGTTCGATGGTGAAACCGGAGCAGCACTGGATACGGTGGACTATGATCCGCCGCGTGGAGATGTTGCTTCCTGGGGCGATGGCTATGGAAACCGGGTGGACCGTTTCCTCGCGGCGGTAGCGTATCTGGATGGCGAACATCCAAGTGCGATGTTCAGCCGTGGATATTATACGCGTACTGTGCTGGCGTCCTACAATTTCCGTGATGGAAAGATAAGCAAAGTATGGCGTTTTGACTCAAGCGACGATGGCTACGGCGAGTATGCAGGCCAAGGGAATCACAATCTCTCGGTTGCAGATGTGGATGGTGACGGCAAGGATGAGATTACATTTGGTGCGATGGCCATCGACGATAATGGCAAACCGCTCTACAATACGAAACTAGGTCATGGTGATGCCATGCATCTGAGTGATCTGGACCCGACACGTCCAGGACTCGAAGTGTTCGACGTACACGAACATAAAGATTCTAAGTATGGTATGGAAATGCGCGATGCGGCTACAGGTGAAATCCTCTGGGGTGTGTTCACGGGCATCGATACCGGACGGGGCATGGCTGCCGATATTGATCCCAATTATCCGGGGTCTGAAGTGTGGGCTGCAACCATTACCAATGCTGAGCATATTCCAATCACCGGGCTATACAGTGCTCAGGGGGAACTGATCACGACGAAGATTCCATCGTCCACTAACTTCGGCATCTGGTGGGACGGTGACCTGCTGCGTGAGCTTCAGGATGATATTCGTATCGACAAATGGGATGCCCAGAACCAAACGACAGTTAATCTGCTGACGGCAACAGGTGCAGCTTCGAACAATAGCACCAAAGCGAACCCGAGTTTGCAGGCAGATCTGTTTGGAGACTGGCGTGAAGAAGTGATGTGGCGCAGTCAGGACAGCTCGGAATTACGCATTTATACAACGACAGATGAGACGGATGTGCGTATTCGCACGTTGATGCATGATCCGGTCTACCGCCTTGGGGTAGCTTGGCAAAATGTAGCCTATAACCAGCCGCCACATACCGGCTTCCATCTTGGAGTAGGCATGGAGCAGCCAGCGGCACCGAATATTCGTTATGTCGGTGCTCCGCAAGAAACAGAAGATACGACACCTCCGGTCATTACCGGCATGCCTGCGGAACAGATGAGTGAAGAGGATGTGCTCCAAGTTGATGTGAAGGCAGAAGATCCGGAGTCCGGAATCACTCTTCTGGAATTGACATGGGACGGTGAGTCCGTAGAACAGGGGGATGAGATTGCACTGACGGGTCTGGTGGGAAAACACACCTTTACTGCCAAAGCAGTGAACGGCGCGGGACTCATCACCGAGCTTTCCGTGGAAGTGACAGTCATCGCCGCAGACCAAGCCACAGGTGCACCGGGTGTACCTTCCTTGTCCGACGATAATCAACATGGCGACGGTTTGGCCGATGGAACATACACCATTACGATGAATATGTGGTGGGGGAATAATGGTACACAGTACAAATTGTATGAGAACGGTGAACTGATCGATACGCAGAAGCTCACGGCCTCAAGCCCTTCTGCCCAAAAGGCATCTACGGATATTTCGGGACGGGTAAACGGTACGTATGTATATACTTGCGAACTGATCAATTCAAAGGGAACGACCGAATGTGCTCCACATACCGTAATCGTTCGTGATGCAGCACCAGCGAAGCCGGTGCTCTCTCATGACAACTGGGATGGGGATGGAAATTACACCATTACGATGAATATGTGGTGGGGCACAAATGCCACCTCCTATCGTCTGTCTGAGAACGGTCAAGAGATCGACAGCCAACCGTTGACTGCAGCATCCCCGAATGCACAGACAGCAACGGCAGTGATCAAAGACCGTGCACCTGGCGAGTATGAATATGTTGTGGAATGGATCAACGAAAGTGGATCGGTTTCAAGTGAAGTCATCACAGTGAAGGTCACACATTGATTAAAGGGATTTAACGTTTAAGCACCTCTCTATCGATATAGGGTATCCCCTTGGGTAAGCCTGTAGATCGAGAGGTGCTTTTTTGTTTTTTTAACATACACAATAATGACACATTTGTTTGAAAATGAAGTTAGTGGGGAAAATTTGCTCGTGGAATTGTAATCTCTCCTTCAATTAGGCGTAGCAGAGCCATTTTCGGATTGTCTTCTAGGGATAGCTATAGAGACTTTCAAAAATTGGAGAAGGATACAAAACATCCATGTGAACTATGCCATATGTTAATCCAACTATAGATTGACAGGAAAACCTAAAATGTAACACAGAAATAAGGAGGGATCAGGTGCGATGGTTATGAGTTTTGAATTGAAAAATCAAATAGAGAAAGCCAGACGTAACCTTCATATGTTGGTAGAGCATAACGAGGGTAGATTTGGACATCCCGATGTGCTTCAGCAGTCCATGGTACTGGATGAATTGATCAATGAGTATAATCGAATGAATCTAAGCAAGCCCAGGGCTTGATGGATATAGATAAGCTTTTTTTGCAAACATGCACACATGATAATAGCTGGAACAGGCAGCAGGAAGGAAGAACGAATGCTGTATCATTCCAGTTCAATCATGAGCGCATGTTTTTTGTTTGCTCCTCAATGCAACAGCCGCTTGGCTTCCAGATACAGTACCTGAACGAACTTTTTGGTATTAATGCGGGTCTGAGACAAGGAGGGCTCCACATTGTTTTGCAGCTCCAGCATTTTCTTGCGTATCTCCGTAAAGTCAAAGAACTTCGACGCGTAATTCTCAAACTTCGGATGTGTGTAATCCGTGAGTCCGAGCGATACGACATGGCTTAATGTTTGGAAAATGGCACGGCGAACGCGCTGCTCGGATGCTTTGATCTCCTTCGTTACTTCCGCTGATGAGGCATCGGAGCCCAGCTTGCGTATGGCTACATTCTGGAAGATATCCTTAAGTGACGGGAATGTGTATGGAGAGAGCTTGTGTTCCTCCGTTTCAATCTGCTCCAGGTATTCCAGCATGTCCAGCAGATCTCTGCTGCCGGCTTCTCCGATCATACCCATCTCGGATAACAGGAAATGTCCTGCGGTTGTAATCGTTTTGTCGGGGGCTGGTGTTGAAGCACGTTCGGAAGATTGCAGTCTGGACAGTCCTTGCAGCGTACGCTGAATATCTGCGATGGATTGCTGCATGCGCAGACGTTCGTCCACCAGACGCAGAACAGACAGGATCTCCAGCCGATTAATCGGCTTCGTAATATAATATTCGATGCCAAGCGAATAGGCTTCCCCAATCATATTTTTCGACTCAATCTGGGAGATCATCACGATCTTGCCATCGAACCTTCCTTCAAGCGCACGTATCGTCTGAATCCCGTCTCGCTGCGGCATGAGCAGATCAATCAGCAGTACATCCACCTTATGCAGCTCCAGCAGTTCAGCATGAATATGAGCTCCATCTTCGGCTTCTCCCACAATCTCGCCGAGCCCCTCATCTTCAATGATATCCATCAGCATGGATCGAACCCCAGGATCATCATCCACAATAAAATAACGCATTTCCGTGTCCTCCTCTCTGATTAAGCTTTAATCCTATATATTCCATTCTCTGCATCTATAAATGATCTTTCCCTGCTATTGATGTCCCCTATTATCATACTTGGTTGTATATCCCGATGTGAAGACCCGTATATGCTGATCAATATGTCAGATAAAGTGACAGTGGATGGATAAACGTTGCTTATTTATAAAAAATTTAAATGATTCGGTGTAGGTATTTGTCGATTTCCGTAGATGACCCTGTAGTATAGGTAACATCCGAAAGTGTGGATTCCGAGATATGCAGAATGGTACAAACGGATGCTCTTAACCTATCGTACTTCAGCTGGAAGCTGTCCATCTGAGGTGATAGAACTGCATGCCTTTATGAAGTAGTATGAGAAATTTTCGCTCAGTCATACAGCTGGGAAACGCTTTTTTAACGAACCATCAACGAAAAGGGGCATTGCCAATGGAGCAAACAATACAAGATATTATTGCAGTTTTCAATGATTTTCTGTGGTCCAAGCTGTTAATCATCTTGTTGGTCGTATGTGGTTTGTATTTTACGACCAAGACCCGGTTCATGCAATTCCGCATGATTGGGGATATGGTGAAAGTGCTCAAGGAGCCGAAAAGTAAGGAGCCCGGCAAAATTTCGCCGTTTCAGGCATTCTGTATCAGTATGGCAGCCCGCGTGGGAACCGGAAATATTACCGGCATTGCACTGGCAATCGCACTGGGGGGGCCCGGGGCTGTATTCTGGATGTGGGTTATCGCGATTTTTGGTTCGGCTTCGAGTTTTGTGGAGAGTACACTTGCTCAAATTTATAAAATCAAGGATAAGGGTGGATTCCGCGGGGGCCCGGCTTATTATATGGAGCGTGGTCTTGGGAAACGCTGGATGGGGATATTGTTCGCAATTCTCATCACGTTGTCGTTCGGTTTGGTCTTTAATGCGGTGCAGTCCAACACAATCACAGTGGCATTCAAAAATTCATTTGGGATTGATCGGTTGACGGTGGGTATTATTATGGCCGTTGTGTTTGCTGCAATCATCATGGGTGGTGTTAAACGGATTGCCAAGGCGTCCGAATACATCGTCGTTGTTCTTGCTGTGCTGTATATTGGCGTGGCTGCATTTGTTGTTCTGTCGAACATCACACAGCTTCCGGCCATGATTGCGCTGATTGTGAAAAATGCCTTCGGCATAGAACAGGTCGCTGGTGGTACACTTGGAGCCGCGTTGATGAATGGTGTCAAACGTGGTTTGTTCTCCAACGAGGCCGGTATGGGTAGTGCGCCGAATGCTGCGGCTACGGCGGATACAACACATCCGGTCAAACAAGGGCTCATTCAGGCGTTTGGCGTGTTGACGGATACCTTGATTATTTGTACAAGCACGGCCATGATTATTTTGCTATCAGGCGTGTACAAAGGTTCCAATCTGGGTGGAATTGAATTAACTCAAGCGGCGTTAAGTGTGCATATGGGTTCATGGGCGTCTGGATTTTTGGCAGTCATGGTGTTCCTGTTTGCCTTTAGTACGCTCATCGGGAATTATTACTACGGGGAGACCAATATTGAGTTTATCAAATCCAATAAGGTCTGGCTGTGGGTATACCGTGTGTGTGTCATCGCGATGGTGCTGTTCGGCGCTGTTGCCAAGGTCCAGCTGGTATGGGATTTGGCGGACCTGTTTATGGGGCTGATGGTTGTGGTGAATCTGATTGCCATCCTGATGCTGTCCAAGGTGACATTCGATGCGCTGAAGGATTACAAGAAACAAAAGGCCGAAGGACGTGACCCGATCTTTACTCGGGACCGTATTCACATTCCGGGCGAAGTGGAATGCTGGGAGTCGGAGGCCGAGGTAGTAGGGACTCCGCATACACCACGATAAAAAGACAAATGAAACAGGACTTGGAATTTCCGTCACGGGGACGGGGATTCCAAGTCCTGTTTATTACATATAAAGTAGTTAATGTTCAGTATATCTGGTGGAATGGGTAACCATCCTATCGGGAGATGTACCTGCCCTTAATCGTTCACAGAGTAACTGATGAGTTGCTCGGACAGAGCTTTCATACGTTCTCCCGCTTCATTCAGCTTCTCAATGACATCCGTGAAGGATGATACGAGCGTAGCTTGCTCCTGAGAAGAAGCTGCAATCTGGGAAACTTCGACTTCCATCTGTTTAATAACCTGTTGTACGTCTCTCAAGCTAATATCGATATCGCTGGTAGCCTGTTTGGCATCGACCGAAAGTTTGCGAACTTCCGTTGCGACTACACCAAAGCCTGCCCCGGCTTCACCTACACGCGCAGCTTCGATAGCGGCATTGAGCCCAAGCAGGTTGGTCTGTTCCGAGATTTCACGAATGAATCCTGCTACCTTGTTGATCTGGGAAGAGTTCTGTACTGCAAGACGTGTATTCTCCAGAATTTGTTCGCTGGTGGCCTGCAATTCTTCCGCATGAGCGGCAACGTGCTGGACCATTTCAACCAGGTTTCCATTAATCGTTTGGTTTTCTTGTATAATAGCTTCAAGCTGATTCTGGTTCGACTGATCATACGATACGCAGAAAATAGCGACGACCTGATGATTGTCATCAAAGATCGGTATATTAAGAACATCCAGCTCGATACCGTAGTATTCTGCCGGCAGATGGGTGAGAGAGGCTTCGTTTCCGTTCTTGAGAGCGGTGAAGTTCTTATATCCATCCAAAAGAGGATCACCTTCGTTGAATCCAAGATTAAACTTATCGGTCGAGACAGAATACAATACCTTTTCGTGATCATACACCGTTAGACTGGCTGGTTCTCTAAGAATCAGACGGATATAAGGCATTACTTTCAAAAGAGCATCTACAACGTTCATGGTAAGTCGAACCATCCTTTCACTATGTGAATTCTAAAATTAGCAGTTGTAACTATGCTTATTACTTTATCTTTCATCGGATAAGAGTGCGCTATCATGTACGCCTTTTTTCATAAAATATTGTCATTTCTAGGGCTGAACATTAAAATATTTCCCATTTAGATTAGTGTTTTGGATATAAGTTCTAGTTGTAACTATTTTTATATCAAGATATTCGTACGCACCTATATCATTTATGGGACATGTGTCCAGTGTATATGTAGAACTACACAGGGGGTTTATCGGATATGAGAGAAATCATGGACTTTGAATTACTGCGCCAGCTTGCGCGGGAGCATGGCCTGGATCAGGTGCTCGACGAACCTGCGCTTGCTGAATTAAGGTTGCTCGAAGCCTCTAAAGGCGAGATTATATGTGCCAAAGGTGAACGTCCCGAGCGATTATATTTTCTCGTCCAGGGTAAGCTCAAGATTTATACAACACTGCCGAACGGCAAGTCTTTGTTGCTTCGTTTCAGTATGCCGCCTGCGCTGGTAGGGGATCTGGAGCTGGTCAATGGCAAGGAAGCCAAAAACACGGTGGAATCGGTCAACAAGAGTCTGCTGCTCGGTGTAAGTTATCGCTATCTCAAGAATACATATGCTGAAAACCCGAAGTTTCTCCATTTTATGCTCAGCCATGTGACCCACAAATTATATACCTTCTCGAATCTGTCGAGTCTCAATCTGCTATATCCCGTCGAGAGCCGTTTTGCAAGCTATTTGCTGTCCACGATGGAGCAGGGGGAGCAGATCACAGAAGAAATTCAGACCTCCAAGCTGACAGAGCTGGCGGATATGCTGGGCACGAGCTATAGACACTTGAACCGGGTCATCCATGACCTCTGCGACCGTGAAATCATCCGCAAAGAACAGCGTAACATTGTCATCTGCAATCTGGAGCAGCTGCGCGAAATTGCGGGAGGTAATATGTACGAATGAATAAGGATAGATCTGCTACTGCTTTCTTAAACCATCAGTACGACAAAAACACCCTCTGCATGTCCTATGCCAGAGGGTGTCCCGCTTCCACCTGTCGGTGGATGATCCGTTTTAATTGCCGTGCTGTAGCTTTATGTTTATGTTCGAATTAAACATCTCCACGCTGTTCGAATAGTTGAGCAATTTCCACGATAACCTGTGTGGCCTTCACCATATTATCCACCGATACATATTCGAATTTGCCGTGATAGTTCTCTCCGCCCGTGAAGATGTTGGGTGTAGGCATACCCATGTAAGAGAGCTGGGAACCGTCTGTACCCCCGCGAATCGGACGGATGACAGGCTCGATATCCAGGCGAGTCATCGCTTCATGTGCAATATCGACGATCTGGCGCACAGGTTCGATTTTCTCACGCATGTTATAGTATTGATCATTCAATTCAATGGAAATGCTTTTCTCGCCATATTTGCTTTTCAATTCGCCCACGACATCCAACAAATACGCTTTACGTTTCTCAAACTTCTCCCGGTCGAAGTCCCGGATGATGTAGCTCATCTTGGTCAGTTCGACGTCTCCCTCGATGGATAACAAATGATAGAATCCTTCATAACCTTCTGTGAATTCGGGAGCTTCCTCCGCAGGCAATCGGCGGTTCAACTCCATCGCAATTTTAGCGGAATTGACCATCTTGTTTTTGGCTGTGCCCGGGTGCACGTTGGTGCCCCGTACTGTAATTTTGGCAGCCGCCGCGTTGAAACTTTCGTATTCCAGCTCACCGAGAGGTCCGCCGTCCACCGTGTAGGCATATTTGGCTCCAAAAGCAGGGACATCAAACTTATGCGGCCCACGGCCAATCTCTTCATCCGGGGTAAAAGCAACACGAATCTTTCCGTGTTTCACTTCCGGGTGGTCAATCAGGTAGGCCATCGCCGTCATGATCTCGGTTATGCCGGCTTTATTGTCTGCACCAAGCAGTGTTGTGCCATCTGTTGTAATCAGGGTGTGGCCTTTATATTCACGCAGTTCAGGGAAATCCGTGGTGGATAACACCACATCCAGTTCCTGATTCAGCACAATATCCTGTCCATCATAGTTGTCGATGACCTGTGGTTTGACATCTTTGCCTGTGAAGTCGGTTGCTGTATCCAGATGAGCGAGGAAACCAATCACGGGAACATCCTTGTCTGTGTTGGATGGCAGTGTCGCCATCACATAGCCGTTATCATCCATGGTCACTTCCTGCAAACCAATGGATTTGCATTCCTCAACCAGGTATTTACCCAAGACCAGCTGGCCTGGTGTGGAAGGACAGGTTTCACTATTTTCATCGGATTGTGTATCCATTTGAGCATAGGTTGTCAGTCTTTGAATTAAAATATCTTTCACCAGTAATCGCTCCTTTGGCTTCGGTTAGTATATAAGTTGACCACCTATTTTACACTATCACTACGAGGTCAGAATAACCTTCTGATCGCTGTTACTCCAGTTTATCCTGCCCTCTCCGTTTTCGTGTAACCGTTAGGTACAACTTATATAAAGTGGGTATAGTATAACCTGTATGTCTGTATGGCTATCATATCATGTTTTGGGTCCGTATCGAGTTGTGGTGGATGCATCAGGGGATAGGAATGACTAGGTATCAAAAAGGGTACTATCTCACAAAAAAGTACGTACTTGTTTTTCTATAGGTTAGGTTCATAATAGTGATTGAGGATTTGGAGCAGGACAACTGCGGCAAGCATGGGCAGCTGTTTTCCCATCTGGAAAACAAGGAATTGCCTCAACATATATCATCATATTGAATAGGAGATGTAATTGAATGACAGAGAAATTATTTTCCCCGTATCAACTTAAGGGACTTCAATTAAATAACCGTGTCGTCATGGCGCCGATGTGCCAATATTCCGTTACTGCCAAAGACGGTAATCCGAACGATTGGCATCAGGTACACTATGTAAGCCGTGCGGTTGGGGGTACAGGGTTGATCGTGATTGAGATGACGGATGTTGATCCGGACGGACGTATTACCGACAATGATCTGGGCATCTGGTCAGATGAACACATTCCTGCCTTTACCAAGCTGGTGGATGGCATTCACGCTTATGGCTCCAAGGTGGCCATTCAGATCGCGCATGCTGGACGTAAAGCAGAGGATGCGGCTCGACCTGTAGCTCCATCGGTAGTTACCTTCCCTGGAGAGAGCTTCAATACGCCACACGCTTTAACTACAGAGGAAACACAAGCCATGGTACAGAAGTTTGCGGACGGTGTTCGCCGTGCAGTAGCTGCCGGGGTTGATGCCATTGAGCTGCATGGTGCACATGGTTACCTCATTCACCAATTCCATTCTCCGCTGATGAACCATCGCGAGGATGCATATGGACAAGATCTTTCCCGTTTTGGTGTCGAGATTATTCGTGCAGTGAAAAAAGAAATGCCGGAAGATATGCCGCTGATTATGCGGATTTCGGCAGTGGAATACGCTGATGGCGGATATGATATTGATCATACCATTGAAATTTCCCGAGCTTATCAGGCAGCAGGCGTGGATATGTTCCACATTAGCTCTGGTGGTGAAGGACCTTCTGGACAACGTAAACCGGGCAACTACCCTGGTTACCAAGTACCGTTTGCTCGTCGGTTCCGTGAAGAACTGAACGTTCCTGTCATTGCGGTAGGTATGCTTGAGGATTCAGCTCTGGCTCAAGCGGTTATCGGCAACGGTGATGCAGATCTGGTCGCGGTTGGCAGAGGCATGCTGCGTGATCCATACTGGGCAACTCATGCAGCTCTGGAACTGGGTGTTAGCAAAGATAAAGCAGCTATCGCACAGCCTTATTCCCGCGGGTATTGATCTTAATTAGAACATTTATATAAATGCAATTAATAAGGGATGTCCCATAAGTCATGAACATGACGGAGGACATCCCTTTTTAGCATCATTACAATCTAACGAATCGAGCAGCTGTTATTAGCTGCAATTTCCACAGGTTCGCAGTTTAACGAATCGTAGGCACGTTACTTCCTCGATCTTGCATCTGTAGGGTACTGCCTCAGGTTTTTGTAGCGCAATAACGTGACTGAAGTTCGTTACACTTTGCATTCCATACTATTGCCCCTATTAAGGTGCGGTCGATTCGTTAGCGCTTTGGCCTGAAAGTGAAATCACTTCGAGGGTATTCCTCGTGTAGCTCCAAACACAAATTTCTGATCAGAACGCGAAGGTGTCTGGTCGGGATTGAAGTCAGCATATACAACAACGTCGATGAAACCGATCTGTTCCAGAATCATGCGCAGCTCCTCCACACCGTACCAACGTAATGCAAGCTGTTGCAGTTCTGTGGCTATGAGAGTGCCATGGCGCCACTTTTCGTAGCGAATCAGACTTACTTTGTACTGGTGAAGCATATTGACTTCGATGTCTTTACTCTCCATTGTAATCGTATCGCCATTCGGTAATTGAATGTCATTCCAATGGGGTAAGGACTGGACGCTTACGTTTGAACTGACGGAGCAAGGACAAGACACGGACTTTACCTTGATTCACAGTGGCTGGGACGCGGACAAACTGACTGAATTTGGACAGGCTCATGCCATCATTCGTGAACGGATGGAGCAGGGCTGGGCTGGAATCGTGCAGAAACTGGCCCAAGTCGTTAGACAAGCGTAAGGATACGAGACAAGTAAAACAGATCGTCAATAAAATCGAAAAAGTCACAGGTCTTATCGGTCTGCATCCGGTAGCTGAACTGTGGCTTTTTTGTCGTTAAAATATCATGTAAGAACTATTTCCGTCAGCAACAGAAACGTGTAACATGGAGTTATAGGTACAAAACGACAAAATTAGACGTCTCTCGCCATAGAGGCGGAAGGATTACATAGATGAGAAAACACTGGATTATGCTCACCATTAGCTTTATATGTATTGTTGTTTTTCCTCTGGGTTCCATTGTACAAACGTTATTTACGGAGCGCGGCAACCCTCATGCGAATGATGGGGTTATGGACCTGACCGGCTGGAATTTCGATAGACAGGGGGCTGCTTCCCTGGATGGTACGTGGGATTTCTATCCGGGCCAATTGTTGGCACCCGTTGACTTTGAGGCGGATGTCTCCGGACGCAAGCCGCTTTCCAAGCCTCTCCCCATCCATGTCCCATCCCGATGGAATGGAACTCTTGGAGAGGCGCACGGTTATGGGACCTATCATTTGCGTGTTCGCATTCCCCCGAGATTAGAGAAGAACGATTATGGGATACGTACTCAAAATATCCGCATGGCCCATCGTTTATTCATAGATGGCAAAGAGATTGGCGGCAAAGGGCTGCCAGGAACAACGGAAAATACCGATATTCAGCTCAATTTGCCTTTTACGGGATTTACCTCCATAGATGGCGACGTTGCAGATATTATCATTCAGGTATCGAATTACAGCTACTCGTCTGGCGGCATTGTTGCATCCATTTTGTTCGGAGACGAGCACAGCATTCTGAAAGGCCAACAGCAGGACTGGCTCAAGGATCTGATGACACTGTTCGGATTTATTCTGCCAGCGGCCTTCTTCCTGATGCTCTTCCGGCTGCGGCGCAGTGAAAAAGAGCTTCGGTATCTGGGGTTATTCAGCCTGTCCGGTGCGATGTACGCATTGACTCATGGAGAGAAGTTGCTGGGAACCCTGTTACCGTTCTTAACGAATAATGAAATTCTGCGGCTTCAACTAATCAGCGCGGCTCTTGCGTATTATTTCTTGCTCCGTTATATGGATGCGCTTGTACCTGGAGCTGTTCATCAATGGTTTGTTCGCTTGGGTGTGGTTCTGGTACTCGTCCAATGCACGGTGGGTCTTACATTGTCTCCTGTTCTATTCTCCATGCTGGAGCTGCCCATGCTGCTGATCTCCCTCGTGGTGATTGGTTACACGCTGCGAGCCATGCTCCATTGGCTGAAAAGTCGACCGAATGACGGTCATTTTGTCCTGATGAGCATGATGAGTATATTTATGGTGGTTGTGCTGCACACCGTGGGTGCTTTCACCACCGTAGATACGACATTTCTAGCGCTGTATGAGCTGCTGTTATTTGTCTTTGCACAGATGATTCTAACAGCGATCCGATTCGCACAATCATTCCGCGAAGTTGAAGCGTTGTCTGAACGTTTGCTTGCCATCGACAGCCTCAAGGATGAGTTTATGGCGAATACGTCCCATGAACTTAGAACTCCCCTGCATGGCATCATTAATATTGCACAATCGATGCTGGAAGGGGCGGCTGGGGCGGTCACACCCAAGCAGGCCAAAAATCTGTCCATGATCACCTCAACGGGAAAGCGCCTTTCACTGCTGGTAAATGATATTTTGGATTTTTCAAAGCTTAAAAATGGTGAAATTGAATTAAAACGGAGTGCTGTGGACCTCGAATCCGTTGCCCGAACGGTCGTTGAAGTCTCTGGTTTTACCTTTGAAGATAAACCGGTTGTACTGATCCAGGAATGGCCTTCAGCGTTACCGCTGGTTGAGGCGGACGAGGATCGGCTAAGGCAGATTCTGTACAATCTGCTGGGCAATGCTTATAAATACACGAAGCAGGGGGAAATTCGACTCTATGCTCGTGTGGATGGAGCTCTGGTGACGGTATCTGTCGCTGACACGGGCGTTGGCATTGCTCCAGATAAACTGGAAGACATTTTTCAGCCATACGAACAAGGCAATGGAACAAGTGAGAGGGTTAACGGGGGAACTGGCCTTGGGCTGAGTATCACTCGCAAACTGGTTGAGCTTGGAGGAGGGACCATCTGGGTAGAATCGGAGCCAGGTAAGGGTTCGACCTTTCATTTTACCCTGCCCGTTGTACAATTTCCTCTGCTGCAAGCGAGTTCAAGGCCTGTTGCAGCCCGATATGTCTCTACCCAAGAAACAAGAGCACAGGATACGACAGCAATCGATTGGAATGAGACGGATGATATTCTGGAAGCTGAACATACCATTCTGATTGTGGACGACGATCCCGTGAATCGACAAGTATTGTTCAATCTGTTATCAACGGAACGTTACCGTGTCATTGCAGCGGATAGCGGGGCAGCAGCACTGAAGCTTCGTGAAGAGCACCCCTCCATTGATCTTGTTATTACAGACTGGATGATGCCTCGAATGTCCGGGCTTGAGCTGTGTCGCAAGCTGCGTGAGAGCAGTTCCTTGTCTGAACTGCCTATTCTGATGCTGACAGCTCGCGGGCTGCCCGAAGACATCAAAATGGGCTTCCAGGCAGGAGCAAATGATTTTCTGAGCAAACCTGTGGATGCAGGTGAACTGCGTGCCCGGGTAAGGACGTTAATTGAGATGCGTAGTTCGGTACAGGAAGTTATTCGTACGGAAATGGCTTTCTTGCAAGCCCAGATCAAGCCGCACTTTCTATACAACGCGCTCAACGTCATCATAGCGACATGCGCCGTCAATCCAGATAAAGCGACCGATTTGCTTATTGAACTAAGTCATTACTTGCGGGGAAGTTTCGACTTCCAGAACCGCGACCAACTGGTTCCGCTCGCGAAGGAATTGGAGTTGGTGGAGTCCTATGTACATTTGGAGCAAGCACGGTTCGAGGAACGCTTGGTGGTTCATTATGATATTGACCCAGATGTGCGTCTTTACCTGCCACCGCTTAGTATTCAACCACTTGTGGAGAATGCGATTCGTCACGGGGTAATGGTGCGTGCTGCAGGCGGCACGGTTAACCTTGGCATTACCAGGGAAGGTGAGCACATCGTCATTGTGGTACAGGATGATGGAGTAGGCATACCTCCTGAGCGTTTGGTTCAGGTGAATTCAGGGCGAACGGAAGGTCCTGGAGGTGTAGGGCTACACAATATAAATCGACGCCTGCTGTCCTTATATGGTCAGGGGCTTGAGATTCAAAGTCATTCGGGGAAAGGAACCCAAATAAAGTTTCGCATACCTGTGGAGAAGGCTGCTAACTCCAAATAATGGGCCGAATTAGGCAATTCTGGTTAACGACTAATAAGAGGGTACCAAGATTAGCGGTATTCCCATTGAATAATTCACGGTAGGAGGCTGGAAGAGCGATGAAATCCATTGTAATCGATGACGAGAAACCGGCGCAGCTTCATCTGGAGCGCCTGTTACGATCGGATGGGCGGCTTACCCCCGTGCAGTGTTTTTCAACAGCCCGTGCGGGTCTGGATTTTCTGGCAAAAGAGCGTGTGGACGTTGTGTTTCTGGACATTGGCATGCCGGAAATGAATGGACTGGAAGCGGCTGAATATATACAGCAATTGGACAGCAATATTCGTATTATATTTATAACGGCTTACGCCGATCATGCGGTTGAAGCCTTTGAGCTCCAAGCGCTGGATTATGTGCTGAAGCCGGTAAGTTCAGCGAGGCTTGCCAAAACGATCGATCGCATTGCCGCAGGCATGATGTCCTCCTCCTCACGGGTTGCTGCAACTGCTGAGGTTCAGGAATCTGAGGCTGTGGGGATGGATACCCGCATGCCCGGACTGCTTACTTTTAAACATCTGGATATCTACCGAAGCTTGGATCAGGAAGCACAGAAGCACAAGTGGCGTACAGCCAAATCGCAGGAACTGTTTGCTTTTTTGTTTCACCATAGCGGGGATTGGGTAAGCAAAGAGATTCTGCTTGATAAGTTGTGGGCGGATGTTTCGCAAGAGAAAGGGCTAACGCATCTGCATACTTCGGTTTATCAGATCCGCAAATTGCTGAAAGAATGGAACATGACGGGCAAGCTGGAATACAACATGAACCGTTACCGTTTGTTATCGGGTAATCTAGTGAGTGATGTAGAGCAATTCGAGCAAGGAACGGCATACGCCGACGTTACGTCAGACAATGTGGATCAACTGAGGGATATCGTCTCGCTCTATCGTGGTGATTATCTGGAGGAGCATGATTATCATTGGGCTCAATCCAGAGCGAGAGATCTGAGACGTAAATATGTAGGACTGGTTATGGATATCGCTGAATGGGACATGAAGCATGGACGTGGCAGGGAAGCGATGGAGCAGTTGAGCGAGCTGCAGGAACGGGAGCCGTATGCCGAAGAAATCTGCCGATTAATGATGAGAGTAAGTGCATCCATGGATGATCAACAAGCCATACTCAGAATATATCAGTCATTTACGCTGACCCTGCTTGAGGAACTGGGACATCAACCGGAGCCGGAGACAAGCAGGCTATATGAAGATTTAACGGCAAATTAGGCAGAAATACAGGCAGGAGGATGAAGCATGAAGTTATTCATACATCGCAAAGATTTGCGTATAGATGATCTGGTCGCATTCGATTATTTGCGGCACCAGGAGGCAGAGAGTCTGCATGTGCTTATCTATGATCCGTTTCTGCTTCGGCAAGGTCGTGAACAGGAACATAGTGGAGTGAATTTTCTACAGCATGCTGTAGAGCTTGGTAAGCGGTACCGCGAATCAGGGCGCAAGCTGCACGTGGCTTATGGCAAACCAGCTGAGGTGATTGATTATATCCTCGAGCAGATGCAAGGCCGCATAGATGAAGTCATTGTTCATCGGGATATGACCCCATATGCAATCGAACGTGATCGTGGAATACGCAAGGTAACCGAGGAACGAGAAGTCACATTTACGCAGCTAACGGATCATCTGCTGATGGATCTGAAGGGGTTCGCTGATTTTACGGGCAAGTCGGAGCCATATAAAGTATTTGCTGCCTTCCACCGACGCTGGGTGGAATTCATGAATGAGCATCCCAATCCAGCCTCAACCACTACGGTTTCAGAGGTGAAGGTCAGTGATCAGCAGATAGAATGGCCGGAGACCTTCCAGGTACCACAACAATTGCTGGCATATGATGGTTCGGATCTGAATGATCCTCATCTATTGCTAGATGGTTTTTTATCTGACAGAATTGCTGATTACGGAGACCATCGAGATGAATATGAAGCTTATGAACCGAGCCGTCTCAGTTCTTATGTAGCTGTGGGGGCTGTGTCCATCCGCAAGATGTACGATGCTGCAAAACGCACGGAGCATTCGGATGAATGGATCAGACAATTGTGTTTCCGCGACTTCTACCTGTATCGGGCAGTGTATGAGAGTCATTATTTTACATATGAAAAGGTATACGATCTGTCGCTGCTCAGTGAGGTCCATTTTGAACGATGGTGCAAGGCCGAAACAGGCATTCCGATTATCGACGCAGCGATGACGGAACTGAATGAGACCGGACATATGCCGAATCGGCTTCGTATTCTGACCGCAATGTTCCTTACCAAAAATCTGCAGTGCCCATTCACGCTGGGTGAAGCGTATTTCAGACGTAAGCTTCGTGATTATGACAATATTCAAAACCGGGGCAACTGGCTGTGGTGTGCATCACTTGGCGAGAATGCAGCTCCATACTTTCGGGTGAACAATCCGGTTACACAGTCAGAAAAGTATGATGCTCAAGGGGATTATATCCGCAAATGGCTGCCTGACCTGAAGGATTTGCATAGCAAAGAGATTCATCAGCCCCGTCAGAATGCAATCGTTGATCTGAAAACATCAAGACAGTCGGCTATAGAGATCTATAAACAAATTTTGGCCAGTCGGCAAACTAATGATTAGGAGAATCGCATTAAGTTCATATAGCGTAGTATGTCAGTCAGCATTGAAGTTTACCATTTTTATCCCTGTGAACCAGCAATATTTTGGACAGATACGAAACATGCCCGCAGGCCGCGTCATAGCGGTCTTTTTTTACATATATAGACATGAAAAGACTGTGAAACATGTTGAAAATTTAGGAACTTTTAAGAATTTGGACTACCCATCTTAAGCTTTATGCTTTTTAATAGATAGTGAGCTTATCGTACTAAGTCATATTAGACATATCAACGAACATATTAAGGAGAAACGCTAATTATGAGTGAAACAATCAAAAGAGAGCGAATCCCAGAGCTGAATCTCGTACGGGCAATGGCGATCATCGGCGTGCTGTGTGTGCATTCCACTTCATATGCGACGGTGGACATGACAGGTTCAGGGTATTACTGGCTGTACAATTTTATTAATATTTTTATGAAATATGGTACACCAACGTTTATTTTCATGAGCAGTTTTGTACTGTTCTATAACTATTATTCTCGCCCGCTCGATAAAAAGCTGGTCAGCAACTTCTACAAAAAAAGATTTGTTTACATTTTACTGCCGTATTTCTTATTTTCATTAATGTATTTTGTTATCCTGCACTTCACGCATTATCAGGGCCGTCCGTTCGGTGAATCAGCAGTAAGCTTCATAACGAAACTGTTCACGGGCAAGGCGTATACGCATCTGTACTTTGTATTTATCAATATGCAATTCTATCTGTTGTTCCCATTGGTATTGTGGCTGCTTAAGAAATATCCCTCAGTTGTCAAATGGTCGGTACCGATTGGGCTGCTCATTCAGTGGGCATTTATCGTAAGTAATAAATATGGCTTCCAGGTGCCAAACAAGGGAAGTTGGGCGTTCTCGTACTTCTCCTATTTCATGCTGGGTGCATTTATCGGGGTATACTTTCCGAAGATTAAACAATGGTTTGTCATTAGTCGGGAAAATGCAACCAAAGCTCGTGTAGTTTCATGGATTGTGCTATGGGCGGTTTGGATTTTTGCCGGACTCGGCCATGTATACATTTATTATCTGTTGCGCCTGAAGATTGCGACGTATAACACGCTGTGGTACGAGTTTTTCTGGAATCTGCATACGTTCGCCTGTGCGCTGGTGCTCATTCAAATTGCGTACCTGCTCTATCGTAAAGGACCATCGTTGATCGTCAAGCCGCTTAATCGGCTTGGGGCATTGTCCTTCGGTATTTATCTGATTCATCCATTCTTCCTGTTGATTTATCGGAATTATCCACCACAAACCGGGGTATCCTGGCTGATTCACCTGTGGTACGCCGGAGGTTTTGGTGTGGCGTTAATCGCATCGTGGATTGTGGTTGGACTCACGGCAAGATTTGTTCCGTTTGCATGGGTGATTTTCGGCAATTTGCCAAAACCGAAGCCACGTCTGGTACCCCAACAAAACTCGGGACAACTCGACGTTCGTTAAAATATTTATGCCAATACAGGAATAATAAACCGTTTCTTGGTCGACCATTAGGGTTGAGCAGGAAACGGTTTTTTTGATTGCGGATTTGATCCATATATGGGGAACGGATGTTTCTTTTTTACACGCGAAGGGTAATGAGAAGGCGGAACACATTTTATGCTTTTATAAGCAAAGAACTTTAAGAACAGGGTTAAGGTGAGAATAATGACAACATGTGAACAATGCGGGAAACCGATGCAAGATATATTGGAATATGTGGAACACATCCTTCACGAATGCGTGGGGCAGACGCAGGAGTACAAGACAAAAGAGTATGGGACATCTGGCTATGAGTGTGTTAACGAGCAGATGTGATACAATAGAAAGAAACCGGATTCATACGGAACCGAGGTGACAACATGGAGACGGGCTTGGCCCCTTTCCGGCAGGAAATGACGGAACATGAAGCGCAACTGACCAAGACATGTATGTATTGCGGGCAAAAGCGACCTTTGTCCGAATTTCGACGAAGAACCGGAAAGCGGGCTGGCCCCGGAGCCAGACGTGGCGCTTGTCGCCACTGTCGTCAGCTCGGTGGACAAGCGGATAACGATAACACTTCACTCCGGCCTACGGATGAGGTGATAAAGAGTCATCAAGGTGCTGCGGCTGCTAGACCTTCTGCATCTGCGAATCATACAGCTGAACGGATCGTCGATGCCGCAAATGGTACGCCTTCTATTGCTTCTACTTCAGAAAGACACGGGCTGACTAAGCCGTCCGTAAGTTCATCTTCTTCGATGGAAGGTGAAACGGCTGACTTCGTTGCTTCTTCAACGGTCTCTTCGCCTTCGGGCAACCGCAAGAAGAGGAGAAGGAGGAGAAAGGCGAAGCGCTCAGATCTGCATACCGATAAGGAGTCGCTCTCCGGAACTGAGGTGGAGAGCGAGAGGGTAGATCAGCCGCAGACGAGGGCTGATCTGCAAGACAGGGCTTCGCAGGTGATTACAGCGAATGCTGATCCATCTGCGAAGCGTGCCCGCGCGCGTATAGCCGCTGGCACGGATCGGGCCGCCGAGCCGGAGATTGCGGCGGCCAATGCTCTGCTGCCAGCCAAGCCGCAAGGCCCGGCAGCAGAGCCAGGGGCTGCGGATCAGCCGACCGCAGCCAAGCGCAAACGCAAGCGGCGCCGCAAACGTGCTGCCGCGCTGCCGTCCGGCGCAGGACAGGCCCGCAGCATAGCTGAGGCCAGTGCGCCGAGCCTGAGCGACCGTGGCGATGCCTCGGTCGCCGGACCCCCAGCGGCGGCCGCGCAGCCTGCCCCCGGCCAAGCGCCGGGCACGGCCATGGAGGCTGCGCCTCCTGCACCCGTGCGCCAGCAAGGCTCGCCCGGGTCAAAGCCACGCCCGGCACGCAAGGAGCGTGCGCCTAAGGCGGGCGGCGAAGATACTACAGCCCGTGCCGGATCATCCGGGCAGCGGGCGCCAGTGCATTCCAGCCGCAGCCATGGGGCTGGAACGGAAAGCCGTCCCCGCCGTCATACGCCGGCGGTGCCTGTAGCGATTGACCCGGAAGATCCGGCATCGCTTCGGACGAACCGGCAGGGCATGGTGCGCATGCGCGGCAAGACGGACAAAGGGCGGCGCTGGCATCAGGAAGTGGATATGGAGCTGGCGGTCACGCTGGTCAAGGAAAAAGCCGCTGTTGTGGTGAATCGGTACACGATCCGCCGATTGTTTAGCAACAAGGATTTCAAGCGGTTTATTTTGACCCGTGATAACTATACCTGTTACTTCTGTGGATCGTATGGAGACACGATTGACCATCTTCTGCCGCGAGCCAAAGGTGGACATACCACCCCACTCAACTGTGTCTGCGCCTGCAATTTGTGCAACCAGTCCAAAGCAGCGATGGATGCCGAGGAATTCATGCGTTCCGGTATTCCTGAGTGGAATGCTGCGCATCAGGAAGAGCTGAATGAATTGGCATTGCAGGAAGCTCAGCTAGAATAAACGGTTTATGCGAAATGCAAATACTTCCCCAAGCTTGTTCACCAATGGTTTCAAGCGGGTATCCCATATATAGAGCACACCAAGACTGAACAGGTCCGGGTGTGCTTTTTTTGTTTTTCAGCGTCGCTGGTAAAATTTCTTCAAATTGACAACGGTACAGCGCTCATATGTACGTTATACTGAGGGAAGTGAGTCTTGAAACTTCACATCGGTTTACCAGATGTATTTTATAAATGGGCACCACCTCTTTAGAAAAATTGAACTGTATAGATTGGAGGGAAGCAGATGAACCCGGCATCTTTGGACATCATGTCCTATATTACGGAAGAGAATATTCGTTTTTGGCTGGAGAAGTTTCGCTCCCTGGGCCCTTTACCGGCAATTTTGCTTACCTTTATGAAATCCTTCGTGCCCCCGCTGCCTACACTGCTCATTGTTGGGGTTAACGGAGCGGTGTACGGGCTATGGGCAGGGTTTTTATATTCATGGATCGGGATGGTACTCGGCTGTACCGTTACGTTCCTGATTGTACGAGAGATTGGGAAATCGGATTTTGTGGAACGTTGGGCCAATAAACCCCGTGTGCAGCGCAGTATGGTATGGATTCGGCGGAATGCATTCAGTTATGTGTTTTTGTTGAGTATTTTTCCGGTTGGCCCGTTCGTCATTATCAATGTAGCGGCAGGTATTGCACGAATGAGATTAATGTCCTTCCTGCTTGCGGTGAGTTTTGGCAAAGCCATTATGATCTTCTGTGTGACGTATATCGGTTCCAATGTAGCTCAGTTTATGGAACACCCTGTGCGGTGGGGCGGCGTGTTGCTGTTTATCGCAGTATCCCTGTGGGCAAGTCGGAAGCTGGAGCGGCACTTCACCCGTTCGTCATCCAATCGTGAGGAAATGAATGATCTGAGTCACTCCTCTGGAAAGTCTATTTCGTCGTAAACTTACGATGATACAAATACGTACTGTCGATTTTGAATGGTTAAGTTGGAGAAGACCGAATGTTTAGAGGGGGATAAGCATGATTGACAATGTCTTTGATTTTGAAAAGGAGCTGCACCTTATGAATGAGGATGAGCTGCGTTCGTTATTGCGTATGCTTTATCTCATTGCAGAAAGGGAAGTCAGTGTTCAGTCAGCGGAAGAACATTCTGTTCATTTTGCAACGAAAATTCAGTCAATATTTAATACATTGGACGAGAATCGGAATCGGGAGAAAGCTGAGAAGCAGGCATTAAAGGCACAGATACCACGTGAAATTCATATAGCGATTGGAGAATCGCCGCTAGGTAGCATTAAGGTTGCGATGGGCAAGGTTCCAGGGCGCTGGGAGCGGCGGTTCTTCTCTATGAATGACTACTATGCCATCGGTCCATTGGGCGATTTGACGAACAAAGCGGATCTACACCGCAGGCACCTTTGGCTATTTGAAAAACTTTATTTGAGTGAGCATGGAAGTTATGCTGTCCAAGGCATGGATGAGCTGCTTCAAGTAAACAGCATGTTGAGTTCAATTGATGAAGATACACGCATCACCATCTGGTATGCGAATAATGCTCATGAGAGAACGGGGCTTTTATATGCGATGCATTTGCTGCGTAACAGGCTGGGGTCTATTTTTTTGATCGAGACCAGTGCATTATATCAGGAATTATTTAATAATTCTGAAGTTCAGCATGATGTTCTTAGAACAGGTGAAATTTTTTCTGAGAAGTTGTTAGCGATGTGGCAACACTGTGTGAATGCTGATCCGTTGTCTGTGGAGGAACGAAAACACATGGAGCAGCAGTGGGTGGATTTGGCTGCACAGCCTGGACTTCTGCGTTTAATGAAGAATGGCGAGATTCAGAGCGTGCCCGAAGACGCGATTGATGAGTACATTATGCAGAAAGCCAGAGAAGTTACGTTAACCAGACAGCCTGGCGAGTTTATAAAATCAGCCCGCCTCGTAGGTGAGGTGTTGGGCCATCTCGAACAAGCTGTCGGAGACGCATTCATTGAATACCGCATTCGACAGTTGATCATACAAGGACGGCTTGAGATGGAAGGGAAACCACATGCCATGCGATTCTACAGCATTCGGCTCCCCCGATAACTGAAAAAGGGGCTTTCCCATAAGTCATGGCATGATGGGGGGCCCCTTATTAGTCACATTTTGTTCTAATGAACCTGTTACACGCTGTTCGCTCCCATTTGCACCGTTCTGAGATGTAACGAATCACAGAGAGGTTATTTCGTCGATTGTGGCGATATTTAAGGTCTTAAGACCGTTTTGCACTGAAATAGCATTACTGAAGTTCGTTAACATTTGTATTTCTTGAAAATTTGCAATTTAAGGTGCGGTAGGTTCATTATTCTTATTCCATATCTCCAACAGTGGCCCCTCTGGTCCATAGACCGGATCGGTATCCGGGATGGGAACCTCCTGAATTTCACGCAGAACTTTGGGACGCTCTCCCGGTTCACCCGTTCGGGTATTATAGTTCATGCCACCTGGGTATGCCCCTGCAATGCGAAAATCAAGGCTCGCAATCAGCCGCTTATGTCCGGTTCCCGCAGGTAATACGACGACATCGCCAGCGTGAAGGCGCACTACCTTTCCATGTTCCCCACCAAGGATGAGCTCAACCCAACCACTTACCACTGCAAGTACTTCGTGAGCATTGCTGTGATAATGATGATAATCAAATACACCGTTAATCCAACTGTTTCCCCATCCGTTTTGGTTCAGTAACGACTCCGCACGAGCGGAATCTGTTGCCCAAATTCCCTTATACAGAAGTACAGGCAGACTTGGATGATTGGGGATTACACCATCGTCCTGGAATAACATTGTCTGTACATTGTTCATGTCCTCTTTCATCGTAAGTATCACCTCCCTATGGCATTACCCATTTATTTCTAAAGAAGAACAAAAAACAATTGCGAAATGATACAAAATGTATCATTTTAAGGTTATACTCAGAACATAGACTTTCTTTGTTGAACTTGATGTATTAATCCCAAGGGGGAATGTGCTTGAATATTGTCATTACAGGGGCTTCTGGATTTGTAGGGTTTAACCTTTCACAGTATTTGGTGCAAAAGGGCTATCGAATCACCCTGGTGGACCAGGATGATTATTGTCAGAGGCTTGTTCACAGCTCTCCACTTCATGAGATGGCCTTTATCTGTTGTGATCTCGCGAAGGACAGATTCAGCTTGCCGCACGAAACAGACTATATTATTCATCTGGCAGCGATGCCACACGTAGATTATTCGTATCATCACCCCGGAGAAGTGTTTCGTAACAACACCCTCAGTACACAGGCCATTCTGCAATACGCTTCCGATCACCATATTCCGGTGGTGCTGGCTTCATCCGTTGAAGTATACGGAGGGGAGATGGGCAGAGTGTATCATGAATCCGATGAATATGCTCCGGTATCCCCATACTCTGCTTCCAAAGTAGCCTGTGAGATGCTCGCACGATCCTACGCTCAATGTTACCAGCTTCCTGTAAAAATATTTCGTTTAACGAATCTCTATGGACCTTGGCAGTTGCCGGACCGGATTATCCCGCGTAATTTTGGCCGAATGATGGACGGCCTTCCTCTGGATATTCAGGGATCAGCTGTACGTGATTTTCTGTATGTCGATGATGCGCTGCGAGCGATTGAACAGATCATGCTGAATGGACAAGATCAGCAGATCTATAACATTTCGACGGGACAAGGAACCACCATGCAAGAGATCGGAGATCTTTTGCAACAACTACACACTTCTAATGAAATGGCGGAGATTCGGGAGCAGGAGCCCACCCAGTCCAGAGGTTCAAGTCTGGTTGTTCACTCGGGAAAGTTACGGTCAGAGACGGGATGGTTCCCTCAGACGACGCTGGAGCAGGGGCTGGAGCAGACCTTTCGATGGTATCAGGAACATCCCGAATGGGTAAGACAATTCAGCCGTGAATACCACACGACAAGAGAAGCACGCAGCTTTATTATCGATATGGCCAGATATGCAGTTCCAGCTATCTAAACAGGACAAAAAAAGCCAGGGAAGGGTGTAGGGAATAACACCTTCCTTGGCTTTTTTGCGCCCCCGTCGAATCCCGGCTTTCAACCAGTATGGACGGTCGGGCAATGATCCTATATTTACTGCACGAATTGTCGTGCGTGTTCACGTTTAACAAATGGACCTAGTGATGTTTTTTTACATCAGCAATTTTGTCCTGCACAGCACCTTTGGCTTTGTCTTTCTTGCCCTCAGCCTGAAGGGATCTGTTGTTAGTCGCATTACCGATCTGATCCTTCACTTCGCCTTTCGCCTTGTTGATGCCTGCTTTGATTTTATCGCTAGTTGAATTACTCATATCGAACATCTCCTTCGTTTCTGGTGTAGTCCTTATTAACCGGGATGTCCGTATTCTAAACGTTGCTATTGTGATACGAGCAGAAATTTCTTCTGGATATTCTGTCAGAAATGATCTGTACGAAGAGTCAGTATAAGTATAGGCATTGCCTAATGGCGTGCTTCATTAAAGGAATGAGAGGATGTTATGATATGAGCAATTATATTGGAAATGGTGCGTATTGCTACGCCAATTCAGCTTCAATGCTGCTTTCGTCCATTGGAGAAAAGGTAGACCCCGGTCTGCTTGAAACCGTCGGTGGCTTTTCAATAGGGGCCTTTCGAACGCAGGAAGACCTTCTCTTTTTTGATAACTGTACCTCTAGTCCTGATCTGGCCATCAGCAAGGCAATGAGCATTCTGGGATTTCGTGTACGCGAAAGTGCGCAATCATCGGGTACAGAGATGCCTGTAGATGAGCTAAGAGGGGCTTTGAAGCAGGGTCCTGTAATGATGGGTCCGCTGGATATGGGCAAACTCGTCTACAATCCTAACTCTCCCAACCTGGGTGGTTGCGATCATTATGTAGTGGCGTTGAGCATGGAGGGCGATGAAATATGCCTGCATGACCCGGCTGGATTTCCGAATGTCTTCCTGACACTGGGTACACTTGAGGAAGCATGGAAGTCTGAATTCCCGTGGAGTAGCGGTGTGTATCGACGATGGTGGAGTCCTGAACGCATTGAACAGCCTGATCTGGAGGAGATTAACCGCCGCGCTTTTACTTGGTTCAAATCAAGCCTTGCAGCACAGATCCATGATATTGCTGCACAGGAAGGGCGAACAGGAGCTTCAGCGATTCTTCATAAGGCGGAACAGGTTCGTGCTGGAGCAATCGATGGTAATGAGTGGGCTCATTATGTGTATTTTGCTCTGCCAGTAGGCGCGCGTCGTGCCCATGATTATGGTTTATTTTTTAAAACAATCCATCCTGACCTTTCTGCTTTGAAATACGCACAGTCCCGCCAATTTGGGGAATGCCAATCTCGTCTTGTCTCCCGGAACTGGGAGGCTGCTGCGACAATCATGGTGGCACTCGCGGAGACGGAAGCCATGATCGAGGCTGCTATTTTGAAGATGGAATAATGTAAATGTAAGTGTAAGTGAAGCAAGGCTATGAGAAAGGGAGATACACATGGATGAATTAGCTGACAATCGCCATATCAGGCCAGGGGAAGATGAGACATTCGAGAATCGGCAAAAGCAGTCGGACATCGGGCTTATCCAACGAGCCCAAACTGGGGATACAGAGGCCTTTGGTGAATTGATTCACCGTTACCGTGGGCAATTGTTCCGTTATGTGCGAGCACTTACATATGATTCTTATCTCGCAGAAGACATTTTACAGGATGGGCTTATTCGGGCATTCATTCATATGGGGCAGCTTCAGAATGCCGAGCGTTTTATGGCCTGGATGCAGCGCATTGTGCGTAATCAGGCGTACTCACATATGCAACGCCAAAAACAGCAGCGGGAACAACACTTTTCTTCGTTCTTTGCATTTGGATTTGGAGCCGATGATGCCTCATGGAGCGATCAAGACTCGCTCGACATGACGCTGAACCATCTTTTGAATGACACCGAACGGAGATCGCAGGAAACAGGCTATGATCCATATCAAGCTGTTGCTCAGCAGGAAATGAGGAATAATCTCCACGAGCTGCTGGGTTGTCTGAATGAGAGAGAGCAGCAGGTCTTCACATCGTATTGGATGGAGCAGCTGTCACCGCAAGAAATGGCCTGTAAATTCAATCTGACAAGTGCCAATGTGTATCAACTTCTGTCCCGTTCACGTAAAAAAGTGTCCCAGCTTCATATTCATTTATCCGTAGAAGAAATGCTGGCAGAGTGGAATTCACTCGGGCAACATCGAGTGATTCTGGAGGAACCCCTTTCGTTTCGGGCTCCCCAAACCTGGAACTCGGCAGCAGCATCCATTCACGAGATGTTAGGCTATATCGGTCCATCTCCGTCTCTCCCCATGGTTATGGGGATGAGTGGATTGGCTTTCCGTCTAACCATCCTGCCTCAGGACCTACATATCGCTGGACCCACCGCCTACAACTTCAAAGAGGTACTTACCAGAGGATTGCACCATATGGGTTATCGTTCCCATGCGGTTGAGGCTTTGGCGAGCGAAGCGGGGCTCAATGCCAATCTGGTCGATCCTTTGATGCTAGAGGAGAAAGCGAAGGGGAAAAGGTTGCTAAATCCAAGGCTTGTTCGGGCCCTCTCCCTGATTCGTTACTCCATTCATCGGGGAATTCCGGCCGTCGTATGGGACCTGAATATTCCCGAATTCGGATTGATTTATGGCTATGATGATGCAGCCCGGACCCTGTACGGTACAGATTTCATTAAATCAGGGACAATTCCCTATGATCATGTAGGCCGTGGTGTGAATCAGGAAGTATTTGTACTGGCAGCGGAATCAGATGGCATGATACGAGAAATGAACTTGCGCGCGGCACTGACGGATGTTTTGGCTCATTATCGTGGGGAGGACCCGTATACCTTGCCGAACACAGTCAGTGGTCTGGCTGCTTATGCGGTCTGGAGAGAAGCCCTAGAAAATAGATGGTTAGAGCCGAACGGTCATGCCTATAACATTGCGGTTTTGTGGGATGCAAGACGTTATGCAAGTGACTTTTTCAAAGAACTTTCTGTAAAGTGGGCTTCGACTACCCGGTATTTCAGCCTGATTCCACTCTGTCTTCAGGCGGAAGAGTTATATCGAAACATGTCCCAAAGGTTAAACATGCTCAAGCAGTGTTTTCCTTTTCCAGATGGAGGACTGCCTAATGAGAAGCTTCATGCCGATCAGGCTATCTCGATACTTCTGGAGATAGAGGAATTGGAGCGGGCTGCTGTCGTTGTCGTAAAAGCATTGCTTGAAGGAATGGCTCAGCATTCCCCAGAAATCGTTATGGTGTGACCTAAATGTAACGATCCAATTAAGGCGAACAGTGAAACAAATATCAGGAGGCAGGGCGAGCCGTCAGGCCTTCTATCTGTCTTTTTTGCTTTCGTGCCAGGATAGGTTCATACTTGAACAAGAAATGATGTCATTTCAGGAATAAGGCTGCACCCCTAGCTGCATAATAACGACAGTGACCAATTTCGTTGCATGAAATTCATGTTTTTGGAAAACAATTCCTGAAAAATTCAGTTGAAAAAATCCTTCCTTGTGTACCTATCGCACATATGGTCATATGTGATCTTGTCTTCATACCACATGTGGTAGGATGACGGATCTGGGACAGGAGAATAATCGATTTTGACCCGACCGCAATGCTTGACAAAAAAATCGATTTTGTTACAATGTTCACAATATCTTCACAAGTGTAAAAAATTTCTTTTTCATGTTCATGTGTAAGAGGTGTAATATAGGGGTATAGAGTTCGGTTTCGGCCTGCTTGTCGTTTTGCGTCAACACATGTTGTCCGCAATAGACCCAAGATACAATACACGATGTGGGAACGGCCCTTGGGCTATGCTCATTCTATTGTGTGAAATTTGGTACATTTAGTTGTATTGGATGTATTTGTGGTTCGGCTCTGCTTGACAGGCATCATGAAAGTCGCGGACTTCTATCCCAAAGTAAAGGAGGACTTTCTCTTATGTCACAATCGCCTACTCAACAAGAGGTGCCGGTTACAGAAGGTGCCGACGTTTCCCAACGCCAGTCCTTGGACGTACTGGATCAACTGATGAAGCCTGAGGTACAGGAGTCTCTGACCGTTCTGGTGGAGAACCTGCCTAAACTGGCTGAAATGGTCACTGCTATGACCAAAGCTTATGATTTTGCACAAAGCGTAGCTACAGACAAAGTTCTGATCAGCGACACAATGAGCGCAATGGGCGAGTTTGCTAAACCTGTTGTAGACAAAGCTAAAGGTGTAGCTTCTGCTGCCATCGAAGCGAATGATCGTGCGCAAGCCGAGCAAACTTCGGTTGGTTTGTTCGCTATGCTCAAAATGCTTAAAGATCCAAACGTACAACAAACGCTGCGTTTTGCTCAATCATTCTTGAGCATCCTGAACGAGCGTCAACAACAGCAACGTTAAGATTAGAAGAACGGAGGATGGATATGTCGAAGCAAATTTTGATCTTGGGCGGAGGTTACGGTGGTCTGTTGACTGCGCTGACTGCGCGTCAATACCTGACACCGGAAGAAGCAACTATTACAGTTGTGAACCGTTACCCTACGCACCAAATTATTACGGAACTGCACCGTCTTGCAGCAGGAAGCATTGCTGAAAAAGCAGTTGCCCTTCCACTCGAAAAATTGCTGAGTGGTAAAAATGTGAACTTGAAAATCGATACGGTGGACACAATCAAGCCGGACGAGAAAAAAGTTCTCATGACCAGCGGTTCTACTTACTCTTACGATGCACTCGTTGTTGCCTTGGGCAGTGAAACGGCATTCTTCGGAATTCCGGGATTGCAGGAGTACAGCTTCACGCTGAAATCCGTTAGCGATGCTAACCGCATTCGTGCACACGTGGAAGCTCGCTTGGATGCTTACAAACAATCCGGCAACAAAGCAGACGCTACGTTTGTTATCGGTGGCGGTGGTTTGACAGGTATCGAGCTTGTTGGTGAATTCGCTGACCTTCTTCCGGCTGTATGCCAAGAAAAAGGTATCGACTTCAAAGAAGTTTCCCTGTACACGGTTGAAGCAGGTCCTTCCATCCTGGCAGGATTCCCGCCAGAACTGGTTGAGCGTGCAAAATCAAGTCTTGAGAAACGTGGCGTTAACTTCATCGTTGGCGTAGCGATTACCGAAATGAAAGAAAATGAAGTTCTGCTGAAAGACGGAAGCTCGATCCCTACGAACACACTCGTATGGACAGGTGGCGTACAAGGCAACGCTGTTGTTGCTAACAGCGGAATTGAAGTGGATCGCGGCCGTGCGAAAGTTACGGAAGTTCTGCAATCTACTTCTCACAAAGACGTGTTTGTTGCTGGTGACAGCGCAGTGGTCTTCCCTAGCGAAGGCGCTCGTCCATACCCTCCAACAGCACAATTGGCTTGGCAAATGGGTGAGACTATTGGTCACAACCTGAGCGTAATGTTCAAAGGTGGCGCAATGGAATCCTTCACGCCAGTATTCTCCGGTACACTGGGAAGTCTGGGTCGTAAGGATGCTGTCGGCATGATCGGTGGCAACCAGACTCGTCTGAAAGGTCTGCCAGCAACCATGATGAAAGAAGCAAGTAACATCCGTTACCTTGCTCATATTCACGGTTTGTTTGCACTGGCTTACTAATACCTGTACGCCATGCAGCAGAAAGGCACCCCACATGGGGTGCCTTTCTTTATTTTTAACCAGCATCCGTAGAGCATAGGGGCTAAGTTCCTTGAAGCGAGATATTGAAATATATTCGTTGTTATCAGAGATATTTTGAAGAAAAAAGTGCTCGGTATAAACCGTATAGGGTGTATGGTATATTAAAGGAAAGACGTGTTATCCGCATCATCCCAGATGCGCTGAACGGTAGGATACATAACAGCCGGCGCTTAGAAGCGTCGGCTTTCGTTTAAATTAAAGACAAGTCTGTTTTATAAAAAGCTGGTTTATAAATTAGGAAAACCGAGAGGAGAATGACATATGAACGTATTCGTAATAGGAGCGAACGGACAAATCGGCAAATTTCTGGTGCAGCAACTGGCGCGGGAAGGGAAACATCAGGTCACCGCGATGATTCGCAAACCAGAGCAGGCAGATGCATTGAAGCAGGTCGGTGCTAATGTCGTGATTGGCGATTTGGAAGGCAGCGTGGATGATCTGGCCGAGGCGATGAAAGATCACAATGCCATTGTATTTACAGCGGGTTCCGGTGGATCTACGGGCGAAGACCAAACATTGCTCATTGATCTCGATGGTGCAGTGAAAACAATGGAGGCGGCACAGCAGCAGGGAATTACCAGATATATTTTGGTCAGTGCGTTTGGGGCAGATCAGCGGGAGAAATGGTCGGATGCCATTAAGCCGTATTACGTAGCGAAGCATTATGCCGATCGGGCGTTGTTCGCAAGTGATCTGAATTACACCATTATCCGTCCTGGTGGTTTGAAAAATGAGCCGGGTACCGGCAAAATCTCTGTAGGAACAGATCTGAAACCGGGAAGTATTGCACGGGAAGATGTCGCTCGTGTCATCGCTGCTTCCCTCCAGGAGGAGAAGACGTATCGAATGGCTTTTGATCTGATCGCCGGGGATGAAATGGTAGAGGATGCCTTAGGTAAATTGTAAATCATATTGTAATATAACGGGAGTATGGAATGACGGAATGAGGGGGAGCTTTGCATGAATGAAGCCGTGCTGGTGATCGAGGATGAGCCCAAAATTGCACGCCTGCTTGAACTGGAACTACAGTATGAGGGATATCAGGTGGGCAAGGCTGGCAGCGGAACGGAAGGGCTGGAGATGTATGGGGACGGGCAATGGGATCTGATTCTGCTGGATATTATGCTGCCGGGTCTGAGTGGTATTGAAGTGCTGCGGCGCATACGTGCCAAAGATGCGACCGTGCCCATTCTGATGCTCACAGCCAAAGACTCTGTGGAAGACAAAGTATCCGGACTCGATCTGGGGGCCAATGACTATATTACAAAACCGTTCCGAATCGAAGAACTGCTCGCGAGAGTACGTGCTGCACTGCGCCTGAGTGCTGCCTCGGCTGCTGCCCATTCTGCCACTTCGGTCCCACGGGACACGGCGCAATCATCGGAGCACACGGCGGAAAATGAGACAGGCTGGCTCACCGCAGGTGGATTGAAGCTGAATGAAGGAACCCGTGAGGTATCCAGGGATGGTCAACCGATTGAGCTTACCCCGCGTGAGTTCGATCTATTGGTGTATCTGCTTCAAAACCAGCGCCAGGTGCTCAGCAGGGACCAGATTGTTCAGGCCGTCTGGGGATACGATTATTATGGAGATACCAATGTGGTGGATGTGTATATCCGTTATGTGCGCAAAAAAGTCGATAACGGATTCACCCCACCCTTAATACATACCGTTCGGGGTGTTGGTTACGTCCTGAAGGAGCAAGTATGAGTCTGCGCAGCAAAATCTACGGATACTCGTCCGTATTGTTCGCCGTGCTGCTGATTGCCGTCAATCTGTCGGTGTATATCGTGTTTGAACGGATGTCGATCGATAACGAGATCAAGCGGGTAGAGGCTGAGGCCGAGTCTATTGTAAAAGGAGTGCGCCAGTCTGCCGGCTCCATTCCGCCGGACGACTTGCTCCGGGCCTACGCGCCGCTGGACGGCATGCTGCGGATCGTCAATGAAGACGGCACCAGCTCCCCGCCGGTGACGACATCGGCTGAGGAGCAGCTGAGCAAGCTGTCCTACAAGTACGAAAGTCAGAAGAAGTCCGAGTATATCCAAGTGGGGCAGATCGGTTATGTCTGGGTGTCTGTGCCCGTGATCTGGCCGGATGGTGAAGTGGTGAATCTACAAGTCACCGAGAGCATAGAGGATACCGAGAATCGCCTGTCTGTGCTTCGTACAGTTCTTGTTGCCGTGACCATCATCGCGCTGATTCCGGCCATCATCTCCAGCCGTATTCTGGCGAACCGGATGACACGGCCGATCCAGCAGATGACACGTACGATGAGTGATATCCAGTCGAGCGGACAGTTCAAGCGCCTTCAACTCGACGAAAAATCGAAGGATGAGCTGAAGACGATGGGGCAGACGTTCAACCGCATGATGGATCTGCTCGAATCCAACTTCGAGCGGCAGGAGCGCTTTGTTTCTGATGCTTCTCATGAACTGAAAACACCACTTACCATCATTGAAAGTTATGCCAGTCTGCTGCAAAGACGAGGTAAGGATCGACCCGAAGTATTCGACGAGGCAGTAGAAGCCATTCTGTCCGAATCTGTGCGTATGCGGGAGATGACCGAGCAGCTGCTATTGCTGGCAAAGCAGCCAGAGCAGTGGAATGTACAGCTGGAGCGGGTGGATATCACCCAACTTGCGCTGGATTCCACACGTGCATTTTGCGAAGCCTATCATCGGGAAGTTCACTGCGGTGACCCAGGCAGGATATGGGCGATTAGCGATGTGAGCAAGTTGAAGCAGCTGCTTTTTATTTTGCTGGACAATGCTCGTAAGTATAGTGAGGATGCCATTGAGGTGCGGCTGGAGACGAAGGGACAGGAGTGTCGGATACGTATTGTGGATAAGGGGATCGGCATGCGGGAAGAGGAGTTGTACAAGGTGTTTGACCGATTCTATCGCGTTGATCAGGCCAGAACACGCAGCGGCGGAGCAAGTGGTTCAGGCTTGGGACTGTCCCTGGCCAAAGATATTGCAGAAGCCGTGGGCGCACGTATTGAATTGAACAGCACCGAGGGCAGAGGAACCGAGGCTTCGATTATTTTGCCCACATCCGTACAGAACGGATCACTCTCATGAAAATCTCATTCTTCTCTTATATACTGGTAACACAGTACGATTAGGGATCACAAGAGAGTGCGTAAGGGAGGGAACATGATGGAAGAGCATGAGGGGCGTCCGGAAATGAAACGGGAAGAACAACAGCGCAAAGGATGGGCGAAGCCAAGACGTTCATTTTGGTGGGGTGCGGGATTCCTGGCTCTTCTTGTCGTTATAGCGATCATGTGGTGGAGGCCGTGGCAATCAGACCGCGTGATGTTAACAGCAGATGCAGCGGCCCAATCGGTCTTGAATCAATATCCTGGAGAAATCCTAAATTCCACGTTGAAGGACGGAACCTACATCATGCAGCTCCGCTCCGAAACCGGACTGTATGACGTACAAGTTGATGCGGTTACGGCGACCGTGAATTCCATTAAACGGCTGGAGTCCAACCCACAAGCCGAGGAGAAGACGTTATGGAGTCGGGAACAGATCAAGACGGAATTGCTGAAACAAACGGATGCCGAACTGGTGTCGCTTGAACTCGTCGAGCAGCAGGGAAGTCCGGTGTATTTGGCATTATTCAAGATGAAGGACAATACTCGGGAGCAATGGACCATTGATCCGTATACCGGAGAGAAACTGTCTTCAAAGACGCTGGAAACCTCTTCACCCGACCCGACGACAGGGGAAGGCACCAAGACTTCATTTCTGAGCGAGAAAGAAGCAGAGCAGAAGGCACTGGCTAAGGTTCCTGGTGAAGTGGATGATATCGAACTGCGTGGAACGAATAGTGGCAATCCGTATTATCTGGTTGAAATTGACCTGGATGACGGTCGTGAGGCCATTGTACAGGTAAATGCCATTTCGGGCGCGATTCGTTCGGTCACTTGGGATGAAGACGAAGATTAAAGGTATGGAAGCCATTCTGTGAGGTTCTCACTCATTTTCTCATCAAATTCTAATCTAACTCTCGCTGAACTCTCATCCGTACAGGTTAATCTATAACTGTAGACGAGAACGAGAACAACAACGAGGAGATGAATGATGATGATGAACAAACATAAACTATGGATTGGCAGCTTGTCGGCAGCGGTGTTGCTCGGAGGATCAGCCGCTCTGGCTAGTGGGAGTGTAAATGGACAATCGGTACAGCCTGCGCAGACGTCCACTACACAGTCAGTAACACAGACCCAGAGTAATACAGGTACATTGCTGACGGTCGCACAGGCCAAAGAAGCAGCCTTGAAAGCAACGGATGGCAAAGTGGATGATGTGGATCTGGAGCGCAGAAACGGCCAAACGTTCTATGAAGTTGAAATCGACAAAAAAGGAAGCAACGACGTTGTCGTTCGTTTGGATGCCTACACAGGTAAAATCCTTGCAGTAGTCGATGATGAAGATTACGATGACGACGATGATTATAATGGGACTGTGGCAGGTACTACTTCTTCCAATCAAGCTGCTTCAAAACAGGTTAAACTGACAGAGGCACAAGCTTCAAACATTGCCCTGAAACAGGTGACAGGCGGAAAAGTAACCGAAATCGAACTGGATCATGATAACGGTCGTTATGTTTATGAAGTGGAACTGAGAACAGCAAATGGCGAAGCCGATGTAGACGTCGATGCCAATACAGGCAAAGTGCTTTCGTTTGACCAGGATTTTGACCACGAAGACTAAGAAATAACGTATATTATAGGGATTTAGCTTGTGTATAACAGAGGACGCTTCGGAGGAAGCGTCTTTTTGCTGTTCACTCCATAAGTTCAGTGTGTAATCGTACATGTTCCGCCGTATTGTTCACTATTCGAGCAGGGGGATGGCGGATACAATCGTAATCAGGAGGTGAGTGCCGAGCCAGTCTGAGAAACAGGTAATCCTATGAAATGCATCATCGATCGGAGGAAGAAGAGACGTATCGATTTTATTGTAAGCGCTTTATAAATGAATTACGGAGGTGTGTTTTTCTATGAATGAGGGTTGGTTCAAAAAGAAAACAAATTCACATCGTTTCACTCGTCGTCTATGTTATCTACTTGCTCTAATCTTGGCGCTACAATCGCTAGGCATGCTGGTCGCTCCAGGACAACAGGCTTCCGCTGCTCCACTCAGTGTAACCAACGGGGTACAGTTCAAGGATACGAACGGCAATGTCATTCATGCCCATGGGGGCGGGATGATTAAGGCTAACGGATACTATTACTGGTTTGGGGAGAATCGCAACCCTAATGGAACGTTCAAGGCGGTTTCCGTATATCGTTCAGCAGATTTGAAAAACTGGGAGTATCGCAATGATGTGCTCACCAGCAGCTCGGCTGCCGAGCTGAACATTTCCAACATCGAACGCCCGAAGGTCATCTATAACAGTGCAACAGGCAAGTATGTTCTTTGGATGCATAAGGAAAACGGGGTTGACTACGGTGAAGCCAGAGTGGCGGTAGCGACCTCAAGTACAGTGGATGGCAATTATACGTATGTAGGCAGCTATCGGCCGCTTGGCTATGATTCGAGAGACATGACAGTTTACAACGACAACGGAACAGCTTATCTCATCTCAGCGACCAAAGTGAATGCCGACCTGAATATCTACAAGCTGACTCCAGATTTTCTCGGTGTGGAATCGCTCGTAACGACGCTGTGGCCGGGTCAATATCGTGAGGCACCTGCCATGTTCAAAAAGGGTGGCGTCTACTTCCTGATCACATCCGGGGCTACGGGATGGAATCCGAATCAGGCCAAATATGCGACCGCTACCAGCATAACTGGCACATGGAGCGGCCTGAGCAACTTTGGAGATAGTACAACCTATGGTTCCCAATCGACCTACGTGCTTCCGGTGGAAGGCTCACAGACAACATCCTATCTTTACATGGGTGATCGCTGGGCTGGCGCCTGGAGCGGACCAGTGCAGGATTCTAAGTATGTGTGGCTGCCGTTGTCTTTCCCAAGTGCAACCAGTCTGGCGATGAACTGGGCAAGCACGGTTACCATTGATGCAGCCACGGGTTCCGTAACCGGAGTGGATACACCCGATGTATGGGACCCGAATGCTTCGTATCAGTTGATTAGTCGCAAAAGCAATAAATTGCTTCATGTCATCGGTGGTTCTGCGGATAACGGTGCCGATCTGGAGCAGCGGGCAGACGGCGGAACGACCAGCCAGCAGTGGCAGATCACGGATGCGGGTGGCGGTTATGTCAAAATCATCAATCGTTCCAGCGGCAAGCTAATCGGTGTAGAGAATGGCTCTACAGCAGATGGAGCTGTTATTGAACAATGGAGCGATGGCGGCTGGGCCAGTCAGCAATGGCAGTTGATTAGTGTCGGCGGTGGTTATTATAAATTGAAAAACCGCAGCACAGGCAAGGTGCTTGATATTTCGGGACAATCCCTGGCAGACGGGGCTGCTGCAATTCAGTGGACCGATAATGGCGGTACGAATCAACACTTCCAGATTGTTAAGGTGCAATAAGGATTTATTTTAAGGTGAGAGGTGATTAATCGAGAAGATCATGCAAAACCCTTGTCCCGCACCTATAGGTGGGACAAGGGTTTTGTGATGTTTTCACTCCTGCTACGTGAATATTAGTGCTGAGATGATGTTCAGAGGATTTATCATGTTGCGATGTATTTCCGATCATTACTATCCCAATCTGTGGTAAACTAGTAGAATTGTAGAAATAGTAGAGACAGGAGCTGGATAACGAAGTGAGTGAAAAACAAGTACTGTCAATTGAAGGCTTGCGTATGCGGTATAACGGTCGTTATGTGCTCAATGGGATTGATCTGGAAGTAAATCGGGGCGAGATGATCGGATATATTGGTCCGAACGGTGCGGGTAAAAGCACGACGGTCAAGATTTTGCTTGGGCTAGTTGAGGGATATGTGGGTACGGTCCGCATCTTTGGCAAGGATATCGCGGATGGTGACGCGGAATATAAGCGAAGAATCGGTTATGTACCGGAAGTCGCGGAGCTATACGAGCAATTAACCCCGGCAGAGTATCTGACCTTTATAGGAGAATTGTACGGGTTGTCCTATGAAGATGCCGATTATAAGGCGAAGCAGTTGATGGATTGTTTTGGACTGGTAAAATCATATCATTCCCGCATTGCTTCCTTCTCCAAAGGCATGCGTCAGAAAGTGCTGCTGATCTCCGCGCTGCTGCATGACCCGGATCTGTTGTTCCTGGATGAACCGCTAAGCGGTCTGGACGCCAACAGTGTAATGGTGGTAAAGGAGATTTTGACACAGCTGTCGGTCAAGGGTACAACGATATTCTATTCGTCACACATCATGGATGTGGTGGAGAAGATCAGCAGCCGAATCGTTCTGATTGCCGAAGGACGTGTGATGGCGGATGGTACGTTCAGGCAGCTTCAGCAGCAATCCATGGAAGGCTCACTGGAGGAAGTGTTCAATCAACTGACGGGCTTCAATGAGCATCGGGCCATTGCAGAACGTTTTGTGTCCATCGTGCAGGAGGTGTACTGATATGGCGGAATCCTCCGACTTCCGCACGCTGAAGATTCTGGATCGTTTTCGGCCGATCATCGCCAGAACAGGAGCGGATTATGACGTACTGCGTTTGATTCTACGGGTGAAGTTCCAGATGGATCAGCGGAGGGTACCAACGGTATTGTCAGCACGCAATGGCAATAAGGAGCAGAAAGAAGGTAATCTGTATCTGCGTTCCCTCTGGTTATACGCACTGATGGGGCTGATTATGGTTCCGTTTGTTGTCTGGGATACGGGACACTTTATGCTCCAGATGGGTCTAGTGACCGCCATGCTGATGTTTATGATCATGACCTCCATGATCTCCGACTTTTCATCGGTACTGCTCGATATTCGGGATCGTAATATCATCATGACCAAGCCGATAAATGGACGCACTGTTGGCTTGGCTCGTGCCATTCATGCAGGGGTTTATTTGCTGCTCCTGACAGGCTCTCTGACGGCTGCGCCGCTGGTAGCGGGATTGATTACCCACGGAATTGGCTTTTTCCTGCTTTTTCTGGTGGAACTGGTTCTGATTAATATGTTAATTCTGGTGACCACGTCCCTGATCTATCTATTCATGATGAAGTTTCTGGATGGGGAGAAGCTGAAGGACATGATCAATATGGTGCAAATCCTGCTTTCCATCGGCATTGCCGTAGGTTACCAGCTGGTGATACGTTCGTTCAGCATCATCGACTTTAATATGGTGTTCACACCTGCCTGGTGGCAGTTACTGCTGCCTCCGGTATGGTATGCAGCGGTTTTTGAGCTGCTGTTCGGCGGCGGGGGAGATGCCTGGCTGTATACTTTCTCGGCGCTTGCTGTGATCGTTCCAATGGTCAGTCTGTTGGTGTACGTGAAGCTGATGCCTTCCTTCGAATTGTATTTGGAGAAAATGGCACACGCAGGTCAAGCCTCTGGACGAAGACGTGGGGGTTGGGATCGCATCATGGCGAAGGTATTCTCCCGTTCCAGAGAGGAGCAAGCGTGCTTTCGTTTATCTGCCAGTATGATGCGAAGTGAAAGGGAGTTTAAGCTGAAGGTATACCCTTCAGTTGGTTTAGCTTTTGTATTGCCCTATGTATTCTGGTTCACCCAATTGCAGAGTTCTTCGTGGGCAGAATTTAGGGAAAGCTCCTTCTTTTACACGCTATATATTGTGCTCTTGCTGATTGTGTCTGTTGTGACCATGCTGAAATATTCCGGACAATACAAAGCGTTTTGGACTTTCCGGGCAGCCCCTCTGGACAACGAGAATGTGCTATATAGTGGAGCGCTGAAAGCTTTCTTATGCAATATGTTTCTGCCTGTATTTATATTGAACGCCATCGTATTTGTGTGGACCTTCGGGTTCAGAATTCTTCCTGATCTGGTCGTTATATTTTTGGTGGCAACTGCACTTATCCCGCTGTCTGGAAAGCTGTTGATGCGAAAACCGCCGTTCTCCCAATCCTTTAGTGTGGCCGGGCAGAGTGACGGCTGGCTCGTCTTTGCCTTCTTTCCGCTCATGGCACTGTTATGGGGACTACATGTATTTATCCGCACCATACCAGCAGGCATCTGGATCTATGTAGCGCTACTGGTCGTGATCAATGTGCTGTTCTGGAAGATGCTGCATCGGGTGAAGCGAGGCGTTGTAACGGTTGAAGGTTAAGGCGGACGGTAGCTGGTTGAGGTTGAATGTGAAGTGTAGAAGATGTATATGTGAAGAAAAGTGGATTAAAGCCAATCCGATGTTGATGAATCGGATTGGCTTTTTTACGTTTTTTCTAATTCTTTACGTGATGCGATGTACTTTAAAGATGGAGAAAATAAATGATATGGCGAGCTGTAACAGTGATCTGGATTCTGTAGCACTTAAACGACTGGGAGATTGAATTAGTGTGTTAAATCGGTATCGGTATGCTAAGCATGGGGTTTTCCGCTTTGCAGGACAGCCTCTGCCAGCTGATCGGCTGCATCCGCCGTGGAGAGGACAGACTGCTCTGCTATCGCATAGACCTTGGACAGCGTGCCCGCAATCCCCGCCACCTTTTGGCGGATCAGGTCGGGCCCTGCGCCCTCCAGCTCGTAGGCGGTGCTGATGATTCCGCCTGCGTTGAGCACATAGTCAGGCGCGTACAGGATGCCGCGCGCCTGCAAGCGGCGAACAACCAGCTCCCGGTGGCTGAGCTGGTTGTTCGCCGCCCCGGCAACGGTGGAGCAGCGCAGCTCCTCCACCGTTGCCGGGGTCAATACGCCCCCTAGGGCACAGGGGGCGAACACCTTGCAGTCAGCGGCGTGAATATGGGCCGGATCGGCCGAGGTGGCGCCGCTGAACTGCAGAAGGGCACGTTGTACACGCTCCGGTACAACGTCTGCCACAATCAGCCGTGCCCCGGCTGCATGCAGGTAACGGCACAGGGCATACCCGACCTTGCCCAGTCCCTGGACGGCAACGGAAATGCCCTGCAAGGCATCGATGCCTTGGTGACGCAGAGATGTCACAATGCCAGTATATACACCGTAGGCGGTCATCTCGGCTGTGAAATCATCCTGTGCACCAAGTGATCCAGTCGTGTCCGTCACATGTACCGTCTCCTGCCCGATCTGGTCCATATCTGCCGCCGTAGTGCCCAGATCCAGGCCCGTCACATATCGTCCGTTCATTCGTTCCAGATAGCGTCCCAGAGAACGGAACGTTTCGGCACGCCGGGAAGCTGATGAGTTGTTTTTAAATGCCGCTTTATCTAATCCCTTATCTAATTTGCCCGATGTATCCATACCTTTAATGATGTTCGTATGGGTTCCAACGTCCTGTTTGCCTTTTCTGGGATTCAGTTTGTTGTTTGGGCTGGCCTCACCCGGTTGGATGACCAGTTCTGCGGGCACATCCCACACCACGGCTTTGCCCCCGCCATAAGGCAGGCCGGAGACTGCGGATTTGTAGGTCATGCCCTTCGCGAGTTTGATGGCATCCCGAACCGCTTCTTCCTCCGATGCATATGTCCAGCAGCGGCATCCCCCGAGTGCGGGACCCAGCACTGTACTATGGATGGCGATGACGGCTTTAAGCCCGCTGCGTGGATCATGGCAAAATATGAGTTCTTCCATACCTTCCCGCTGCATCTCGTGCCACAATTGCATGACAGTTCCCCCTTTTGGTAGCCGTCGTTTCCCGAACCTGTTTGGCTGTACGCCTCAATCCAATTGCTGTTGGTTCAGCATATTCAGTCACGCCGATTTTCGCCCCTGGATCTCACGCCGGGTTGATAATGCGCAGAAAGGGATCTATAATGGCAGTTCCGGCTTGCCAGTGGGCAGAGTATAGGAAATGCAGTCCAATTTACGTTGAACCGTTTAAAATGACCGCATAACGTCCAATGATGGAGATAGAGTAAACGTACAGAAGCGTTAATGACATGCAGAGGAAGCGGAAAGAAGGCGCGCAACAAACGGCCCATTCCGTTGTGAAAGTCAGGAAAGAGGGATTGCGATTGTTTAAAATATTGGTATTTATCTTTTTGATCCAGATTGTGTATGTATCCGCGTATACACTTCGGATGATTCTGACGCTCAAAGGACAGAAATATATTGCTGCGCTCATCAGTATGGGCGAAATTGTGATCTACGTACTCGGCCTGAATCTGGTGCTCAAATATCTGACCCAGCCGTCTGCGTTAATTGTATATGCTGTTGGTTACGGGCTAGGGGTATTGCTGGGTGCCTGGATTGAAGAGAAGATTGCACTCGGTTACGTTACCGTCAAGGTTATTTGTAACCAGATGGGCGGGGATGTAGCGAATGCCTTGCGGGATAAAGGATATGGCGTGACCGCCTGGGTTGGTAGTGGACGTGACGGAGATCGGCTGGTTATGGAGATTTTGGCGAAACGCAAAAACCAGAAACTGCTGTATCAGACGATTCTGGAGCTTGATCCCAAAGCATTTGTCATCACCGTTGAGCCCAAACAGTTCCATGGTGGGTTCTGGACACGTTCCATCAAAAGATAAATTATGGCAGGTCTGCAGCAGGTGCAGGCCTGCTTTTCAGTTGTAAATATAACATTTGTTAAATTTTCAGATAAAGTTATCATTCAAAGTATTTTCGACTAATTGAATAATACGCTGGTTTCTCACCGTTTTTATCAATAAGAGATACTTGTAGCAATTCTTTGATTGTTTTGCGGATTGTCATTTCGGATTTATTTAAAATTTCAGCCAATTCTTTGATGGTCAGTCCGTTTTCTGTAACAAAGAAATGGTTTTGGGCTAAGATAAACATGATATGGCGATATATGGCATCTTTATCTTTAAGTCTGTAATCTTTAGACAGTTTGTTCTCAGTAATTTTAAGTAATTCAATTTTTTCTTTTAACTCTCCACTCATTTTGCTAAGCGTTTCAAGAATAATTTCAAGGAAAGATTCAATAAAATAATTCATTTCGCCCCGACTCTTAATACTATTTATAATCTCGAAAGTCTCCAGGTACTTGTTCCTATACGTATTGCACCCTCTAGATAGTGACAGTGTACCGATCTCACCAAGTACCTCTATCAAATATAAGCTACTAATGAAGCGAGAACTTCTGCCATTACCGTCATAGAATGGGTGGATATAACCAAAGAAATAATGGCCAACGGCCACTCTAATCATCAGCGGAATCTCGTCATGGGTATTCATAAAGTTTAATAACTGTTCTATTGCACGATAAACTTCTTTTTCTGGTGTCATTCCCTGGTGAATAATCTTTCCGCTGCCCGATTTTTTATAAATATAGGTTGCTTCTTCTCTGAAAATTTCGCCATCGGGTAATTCGCTCGAGTCAATCTCGCCATTTGTAATCTCATCATAGATTTGTCTTATATCTTGGGGTGAACCGGGGTACTTCATTTCATTGTTTAATAGAGCCAAATAAGATTTAATCATACTGTCAAACCTGTTTTTAGATTTTCTTTTTAATTGAATCTCTTTCGTGCTTCTTGCGATCTCTTCGCGTGAACTCCTTACTCCTTCCAAATCATTGGTATTGTATAGTTCTTCTACCAAGCACTCATTAATAAATTGCTGTTGAGCTACCGTAGGGAGCTGTTCAAACGTTTTCTGAAACTCTCGAGATATGAGATGGATATTGTTGACGAGGGTTAACAAGTGGTTAGTGGGAACATAGTAAAGCTCATATTCATTTGGCTGGTTCATTGGTTTTATTTTTAGCCCCATACGAACTGTTGACTCATAATTGAATCTCTGTTGATATGTAGTGTTAAATTCACTGGCACTTTTCTCATGATAAATTTTATGAATATACCTCATTCCATCACCTCTTATCTATAATTAAAGAGATTTTTACATATAAAAAGCGAAATGTACATATCTATTTATAAAAATGAGCTTATTTTTATAAATAGAATGAAGTGATGGAGTGGTTATTTATCATTTATAACCTTTATGTGGGCACCACAAGTACATCTGCCGTGGCCATTTTTTTTAATTTTGACTTCTTTACTACAGGAAGGGCAAGTGACATACATTGAATGAACACCTCCAGGATATTCATAGTTTAGACTTGAATAATAGATAATATTCTCAAACAATCTTAAGTAATCGTTCAATTATGGTAGAAGAGCCCTACACATAAGTTAAGTGCGAACGATGCCAGGTTGCATACGGTACAATCCCTGAAGATAAGATCACATATACATAGAATCTGAGATAAGGATTATTGTTGTAATTCCTCCCAACATTTACATTGAGGACAAGTCCTTCGTGACATGCGAATGGCAGAGATGGACGGTCGTAATCATTATAATCAGGGAGGAATGGTTTCATGAAAAGCAAAATTCGGACATGGTGCAGTGCCGCGCTGGCTCTGACGTTGGGCTTCACCCTACTGTCTGGACCGACAAGTGTACAGGCAGCAGGCAATGCAGATTACAATCTCACAGGTTTCTCCCAAGGGAATACGGGTGGAGGTACCATCAGCGAATCGGATACGTCCAAGTATAAGAAGGTATACAATGCAACGGATCTCGCTGCGGCGCTGAAAAAGAACTCCGGTGTCAAAGTCGTCGAGATTATGAACGACCTGAATCTGGGATGGAACGAAATTCCGAGCGCTGCACAGACATCGCCTTTTGCCAAGCATAATGATGCACTGACTCATCCTGTGCTGAAACAAACAGGTGTCAGCAAGCTGACCATCGATAGCTTCAATGGCCTGACCATTTTCTCAGCCAACGGGGCCAAGATCAAGCATGGTGCCATCAGCGTCAAACGCAGTTCCAACGTCATTATCCGCAACCTCGAATTCGATGAGTTATGGGAATGGGATGAAGCGACCAAAGGCGACTACGACAAAAACGACTGGGATTACATCACCCTTGAAGAGAACAGTAACGTGTGGATTGATCACTGCACATTCAATAAAGCCTATGACGGGCTTGTCGATTCAAAAAAAGGAACCAGCGGCGTGACCATTTCCTGGTCCCTCTTCAAAGGGGATGACGGCAGCTCAAACAGCTGGGTTACCCAGCAGATTAACGAGTTGGAAGCGAACAAGGCTTCCTATCCGATGTACAACTACCTGCGCAGCAGCGAGGTTGGGCTCAGCAAAGCCGATATCATTGCCATTTCATCTCCTCAGAAAAAAGGTCATCTGGTGGGCTCAACCAGCTTCGAATCGGCCAATGCCAATCTGTCCATGACCCTGCACCATAACCTGTACAAAGATATCCAGGATCGCATGCCTCGCCTGCGCGGAGGCAATGCACACGCCTACAATATTGTGATGGATGCAACGGGGGCACGTGCGGCCAAATCCAGAATCACTTCGGCAATGGCAACGGCGATATCGTCCAAAGGGTATCATTTTGATATCATCGGCAACGGAGCGATTTCCACTGAAGATGGTGCAGTACTGGTCGAAAAATCGGTGATCAAAGACGTACTGTTCCCGGTCCGCAATAACCAGACGGACCCTGCCGACGCAACATATACAGGTAAAATTAAGGTGACTGACACGATGTATTCTCTGGATGGAAGCTCATTCCGTGGAAACAGTGATACATCCGGCAGTCCGCTCAGCCCGGTTCCGGCCGCAGTGAAAGCTTTCTCCTGGAACGGATTCTCGGCACTTCCTTACAGCTACACTACCGATGATCCAGCGACGCTGAATGCACGACTTACTGGAACTAGTGGCGCTGGTGCTGGCAAATTAACCTGGTCCAAAGACAACTGGCTGAAGACGAGTTACTAGGCAGCAACACAAATCCGGTGTTGAAACGAGTGGCTGTAACTACAAGGATTTCAAGCCGCTTTATCGTTTTTTCATAAGCAAAGAGTGCTCCTGCAGCCGTAATGGCCGGGAGCACTCTTTTTGTGGAACGGGGAATCTTCGTTCCTTTTTAGTTAGATACGTCATCCGAAAGGGCAGGTGCAGCAGTTACCGAATCACGATAAATGATATTACCCTTCACATGTACGCGGCCGAAGCTGCGACTCGGGTTATCAATCTTTTTGAGCATGGAATGAACCGCAGTACGCGCCATCTGTTCCACATCGACCTCAACCGTAGTTAATTTGGGCTCGGAGAGTGTGGCATAAATATCATTATCGAACCCAACCACGGAGCATTGTGCAGGCACCTCAATACCCAGGGAAGTTAGCTTCTGAACGAGCAGATGGGCCACCTGATCACAGTTACATACAAATGCCGTAGGCAGCTGCGCTGGCAGATCAATTTCAATAAACGTACCTCGCTCATCGCGGTCATTAAGCACAAGATCCGGATTCATCGGCAACCGATGCTCCAGCAATGATTTGTAATAACCGAGGAACCGGTCCTGAATGCTGCTAGTAGAATAGAGATTCCCCACATAAGCGATGCGGCGGTGTCCCTGCTGTACCAGAACGTTGGTCAGCTCATAAGCAGCGTAAAAGTTATCGGTAACGACAGAATCAATATCAGAATGCTCATCGTAGAAATCGAGAAACATTTTGGGTACCTCCATCGACTGGACCAGCTCGATATATTCCTTGCTGACTTGTCCAAGCACAATGAAACCATCCACTTTGTTGTCACTATAGAGCTTCGGTAGTATTAATTCCTCTTCGTCCTCCACATTCAGAATATGCAGAATACCGTAGTATCCCTGATCCTCCAGATGTTTGGTGATGCGCTGGAATACACGTACATAGAACGATTGTGTAGGTCCGGTAAAACGCTCCGGGATAATCACACCAATATTATGAGTCAAGCCTTCCTTCATCGAACGAGCCGCGGCGTTATACCGATAGCCCATCTGAACGGCAAGCACTTTAATTTTTTCCTTCAATTCGTCACTGACGCCATCTTTATCATTTAATGCTTTCGAGACCGTCACACTGCTAACTCCGAGCTTGTCGGCGATATCCCGCATGGTGATATTGTTCTTCAGCTTTGGTCGCCTCCTTCAAGCCGGTTTACGTACAATGTGCTGTCATTATGGTTAGCGCTTCCTTCAAACATAACAACAATCCATATTAGTATACATCGTTACCCACATGGAATAAAGAAATTCTGGTTAGCGCTGCGCTAATTTTTCAGCATGCCGCATTTTCCGCCTGAAGGCTGATCTTCGGTTTTAAACCAATTGCTTTTGGAGAAGCTTCTCATTCCGCTCAATCAGGTCACCGCGCTGGCTGGCACAATCCAGGGAACGGTACGGATCAGCCGGAGTATTGAAGGTGTAATCGACCAGTTTATCCAGCGTCGTTGTGGCTACATGACAGCGGGTATCGCTGGATGCGTAATAAATGAAGACCTTACCCTGTTCGTTGACCACCGCTCCGTTGCAAAAAATAACATTGGATACATCGCCTACGCGCTCGTCGTCATAAGGAGCAATGAAATGTCCGCCCGGCTTGGAGATGATGCGTGCCGGATCATTCAGATCCGTGGCAAACGTGTACAGCACATAGCGAAGACCTGCTGCCGTATTGCGCACCCCGTGGGCAATGTGAATCCAGCCACGATCCGTTTTGAGCGGAGCAGGACCCTGGCCGTTTTTCACTTCGTATACCGTATGATATTTCCGTTCATCGATGATGGTCTCTTCCTCAATCACAGGATTCAGAATATCATCGCACAGACCAAAGGCAATCCCGCCGCCGCTGCCTGTGGAGATGAATCCGTCTTGAGGCCGTGTATAGAACGCATATTTACCCTCTACAAATTCGGGGTGCAATACAACATTTCGCTGTTGAGGGGAGTTGGTCGTGATGTTGGGCAGACGCTCCCAGCTGAGCAGATCGCGTGTCCGCACAAGTCCGGCCTGGGCTACTGCACTGGATGTATCAAATGCCGGAGCTTCCGGGTCTTTGCGCTCCGAGCAGTAGATACCATAGATCCAGCCATCTTCATGCTGAACCAATCGCATATCATACTGGTTGGTTTCGTCGGCATCGATATCTTCCCACACTAAGGGTTTGCCCGTGAAGCGAAATCCGTCGATGCCGTTATCACTTTCAGCTAGGGCAAAGATGGATTTGCGGTCCAATCCTTCGGTACGGATGACCATTACGTATTTGCCATTGAAATAGATGGCCCCCGGATTAAGCGTAGCGTTAATGCCCAGACGCTCCATGAAGTGGGGGTTCGTCGTTTCGTCCAGATCAAATCTCCAGTGCAGCGGTACATGATGGCGTGTGATTACCGGATAACGGTACCGATCATATACGCCATTGTAGAAGGAAGAGTCAATTTCATTTTGCCGCGTAAGCAGCTGCTCCTGTTGCTCCAATAATTCATTGTATTTGGGGTGTATCATCGTTATCCCATCCTCTCCATTAGTTCAATGCAGAATCGGCTATTGTGATAAGGGCATTTCCACGGTCCGGCGATTTCGCTTTGATCCGATGTGCCGTTTCCGTCTACCGACCAGTGCCATTCCCCGCCAGCACGGTGATCAATAATATGTTCCTTCGTATACGTCCACAAGCGTTCCACTCTCTCCAAAAACAAAGGATCACCTGTACGTTCATAGGCATTATAGAATCCGACCATCGCCTCGGCCTGAACCCACCATATCCGTTTCTCATCCACATGATCGCCCTCTTGTTCATTCATTAGGGAGCCATCGGCCTCTACAGCCACATTGGAAATGTTATAGGCAATATCCGTAACCATCGCAGAATACTCCGGGTGTTGATCCAGACCAAGCACTTTCAACGTTTCGTCGATCAGCCAGCTGGCTTCAATGTCATGCCCGAATGAACGCAGATCGATGATGGAGTCCCAATCCTTGTTGAAAAATACCCTGAGAAACTTCGTGTCCTTGTCATACACCCGTTCATATAAGATACCGAGCAGGCGTTCCAGCGCCGTCTTCACCTGCTGATCTGGCCACACTCGGTAGAGTGTGGTGTAGGCCTCCAACACGTGAATATGTGTATTCATCGTGTAATCCGCAATCACACCATTCTCGCTCAGCATCTCATTGGGCTGTTCATTCCAGAAGCGGTCAAATTGTTCCTTGTATGCAGGGAGTTCTGCATTCAGTCCTTGATCCTCAATCAGAGAGAAAAGCGTTTTCGCAAGTTCCAAAGCAGATGTATCCCCGGTGGCACGATAGTACTCACTCAGTGAGTAGACGCCGAAGGATTGCGTATACACATGTTTGCTTGTGTCCATTGGTTCTCCTTTGGCATCCACCATCCAGTACATGCCGCCATACTCCGTATCCATCACATGGTCCACAAGAAAACGGTAAGCATGTTCAGCGTGATCACGCCAGAGTTCATTTCCGGTTACCCGGTAGGCTGCTGCAAAGGACCATAATTGTCGTGCCGTGGCGATTCCACCCTTGGGAGCGAGTGGATCGACCTGAAGGTCATTACCGACCCAGCCGTAGAATCCGCCGTTGTTATGATCCTTGAGGGCAGACCAGAATGGCAGAATATGACCTTCCCAGTGTTCTTTTATTTCAGTTCTAAGGTCATTGGTGTGAGTCATAAGTGAGCGCTCCTTCAAAGTACAGGATTCAATTATATTTAAGTTAACGTTAACTTTATTGATTAATATTAGTGTCGGGAAAATACGTTGTCAACGAGTCCCGCAAGAAAAAGTATGATTAAGTAATAAATAATTTAATTGACAGGTAAACGTTACCATAATAAAATTTATTTTGTAACCTTAACGATAACTTAAATTAACTTAGAAAAGGGGTAGAACCAATTGCGAAAAAACAAAGGCTGGATGCTTCTGCTTACCATGCTGCTCATCACTTCTCTGCTCGCCGCTTGCTCTTCCGGGGGTGGATCTCCACAGGCAGGAGAGGAAATCAGTACAGATCCTGCGGATATTAAGGGTGAAATCACCGTTCTCACGCAGCGTACAGATATTGTTGATAGCGTATTCAAAGATTACGCCGCGGAGTTCAATAAGGAATACCCGGATGTCAAAGTAAACTTCCAGGCACTGGCCGATTATGAGGGACAAGTGAAGATTCGTATGAGTACCAAAGATTATGGTGACGTGCTGATGATTCCCACCAGCGTACCGATTGCCGACATTCCGGACTTTTTTGAACCGCTGGGCACGTACGATGAGTTGAAGGAGAAGTACACAGGCATCGAAGAACGTATGGTGGACGGCCAGATATACGGAATTCCAACCGTTATCACGTTCTCTGGCATCATCTATAACAAGCAGGTGTTCAAGGACGCTGGCATTGCGGAAGTTCCCAAAACGCCTGAGCAATTCCAGGCTGCACTGCAACTGGTGAAAGACAATACGGACGCGATTCCACTGTACACCAACTATGCCTCCGGCTGGGCTTTGACACAATGGGAAGCAGATCTGCCGACGGTTGCAGGCAGTGTGGACTACGTAAACATTGACCAACCGAACACGGATGAAAATTTTGTGGCTGGCAAGCCGCACTATGAATTGTACAAAGTGCTTTATGATGCAGCCAAGAATGGGCTGATTGAGAAAGATCCGACCACAACCGACTGGGAAAGCTCCAAGGCTGATCTGGCAAACGGGAAAATTGCAACGATGGCGCTTGGATCTTGGGCGATTACCCAAATTCAAGGCTTGACGGATACACCGGATAATATCGGATTCTTGCCATTTCCTACGAATGCAAGTGATGTTGTCGTTCCACTCGCAGCAGACTATAACATCGGCATGAACGTGAATAGCGAGAACAAACCTGCTGCGAAAGCCTGGATTGACTGGTTCCTCGCGAAATCAAACTATGCGGTTGAGCAAGGCGGAGGCATGAGCGCAGACAAAAATGCGGAATTGCCACCGATTTTGGATCAATACAAAGACGTTACATTCTCCACACTGACTCCTGCCAAAGAAGGACAGGAAGGTCTGGTTGACAAAATCGACAACGAAGGCGAGATTGGCCTCTGGCAGCCTGACTTCAAGAAACGCATTATCGAAGCTGCCATCGGTAATCGCAGCGAATCGTACGATGACATCATGAAGGATCTGAATGATAAATGGGTTAAAGCGCGGACAGAACTGGCGAAATAAGCAGATTGCGGGGATTCATCGATCTGTAAAGGCGCTACCTGTTGGCCGACCACCGCTGAAATACAGCGAGGCACCACGCCTTGGCTGAGGGGAGAGGGTCTCCCCTTTTCCTACGGCATTTTGCATCTGGAAGCAGCATATCGGATGTGAAATGTCACCTTCGGTGGTTGATTATCCAGCCGGATTTGTTCATTGGACGGGAGTCTTTCGATATAAAAGCGGCAGAACCGCTTGGAGGTGTGGAGAGCATGAAATACTTGAAGATTTCGAATTGGGGCTATTCAGCGCAACGCATATTTATCATCTGTGCCTTCTCGATCATTCCGCTGGCACTGCTGTTCACGTTTGCTTATTTGCCTGTCATTAATATGTTCAAATACAGCTTCACCGATTGGAACGGATACAGCAAAAGGTTCGACTATGTGGGGTTTGAGAACTACACGCGGATATTCAGTGACCCTGAGTATTTTAAAGTGTTTATTGTCAGTTTGTATTATTTTGTGGCTACCTTCGTACAAATGGGTCTGGCCCTCTACTTTGCAACGATTCTAAGCTTCAAAATCCGCGGCAAAAACTTTTTCAAAGGCATATTGTTCTTCCCCTATCTGCTGAATGGCGTAGCCATAGGATTTATCTTCCTCTTTTTCTTCAAACCGGACGGGACCCTCGATACACTTATGCAGGCTGTCGGTCTTGGGCAGTACACCCAGCTCTGGCTTGGGAATCCGAACATTATTAACGTGTCGCTCGCAGGCGCATCGGTATGGAGATACATGGGTTTTAACTTCATTATCTTCCTGGGTGCGATCTCTTCCATTCAAAAGGATGTCTATGAAGCGTCGGATATTGACGGAGCCAATCGCTGGCAGCAGTTCCGCCATATCATCCTGCCGAGCATTACGCGTATCCTGCAGCTCAACCTGATTTTGGCGATTAGCGGCGCAATCAGTGCGTTCGATATTCCATACATTATGACAGACGGTTCCAATGGCAGTGAGACATTTGTGATTCAGACCGTTCACTTGGCATTTAAGTACGGCAAGCTGGGCTTGGCATCGGCAATGGCTGTTGTGCTGTTGTTTATTGTCATTCTTGTTACGCTGGTTCAGCGTGTCACCATGAAAGGGGAGGAATGAACGTGCAACCATTCAAATATACCCTTGCAAGCATATTTAAATATGCTTCACTCATTCTCGCAGCGTTCATTGCGCTTGTACCCATCGTTGTGGTGCTGTTTGCATCGCTCAAAACCAATGCAGAATATGCGACAAGCAGTCCGCTAGCCCCACCAGCCAACTGGCTGAACTTTGCGAACTATACCAAGGCTTTTGTGGACGGCAACATGCTGGTCGGTTTCAAAAATACGATTATCATCCTGATCATCTCCATCGTGGGTGCCACGTTAACAGGTTCCATGATCGCGTATGTGCTGGATCGTTTTAAATTCAAAGGTAAAAAGATTATGGTCGCCGCGTTTCTGCTCGCCACGTTAATCCCAAGTGTAACGACACAGGTCGCCACATTCCAGATCATCAATGCGCTCGACCTGTTCAATACCCGATGGGCAGCCATTGTGATGTACCTTGGTACAGATATCATCGCGGTATATATCTTCCTGCAATTCCTGGGTTCCATCTCGAATGCATTGGATGAATCCGCCATGCTGGACGGCGCTTCCTACTTCACAATCTATTGGAAGATCATTTTGCCACTCCTGAAACCTGCGATTGTAACGGTCATTATCGTGAAGGGTGTCAACATCTACAACGATTTTTACACACCGTTCCTGTACATGCCCAAGACAGACTTGGAGGTCATATCCACGGCTTTGTTCAAATTCAAGGGGCCATTCGGATCACAGTGGGAGGTTATAAGCGCAGGCATCATGATCGCCATCATTCCAACGATGATCATCTTCCTGCTGCTACAGAAGTACATCTACAACGGCTTCGCACAAGGCTCTGTTAAATAAAAAACAAGGGGAGAAATGAAACGATGACAGTTGTCGATACGAAAAATGTACACATTGTTGGCGAGGAATTGCCAAATATGCCATGGGAGGATAAACCGGAGGGAACGGAAGGTCCGGTATGGAGACACTCCGCCAACCCGATTGTGCCGCGTAACCCGGTCAAGGGAGTTGCCCGTATTTTCAACAGTGCGGTGATTCCTTATGAGGGGAAATTCATCGGAGTATTCCGCGCAGAAACCATTAATGGACGTCCACACCTGCACATGGGATCCAGTGAGGATGGCCTGAAGTGGAATATTGAAGAGAAACGTATTGCCTTTGTGGATGAGAAGGGCGATCCCTTTATGCCGAACTATGCATATGACCCACGTCTGGTGAAAGTGGAAGATACGTATTACATCATCTGGTGTACCAATTTCTACGGTGCAGCGCTGGGCTTGGCGAAGACGGAAGATTTCAAAACGTTTGTCCGTCTCGAAAATCCGATGCTGCCGTTCAATCGTAATGGCGTGTTGTTTCCGCGCAAAATCAATGATAACTATGTGATGTTGTCCAGACCAAGCGACAGCGGACATACGCCGTTCGGAGACATTTTTCTGAGCGAAAGCCCGGATCTCGTGTACTGGGGCAAGCACCGTCATGTCATGAGCAAAGGTGGTCAAGGCTGGTGGCAATCGGTCAAAATTGGCGGCGGTCCCGCACCGATTGAAACGTCTGCAGGCTGGCTGATGTTCTACCACGGCGTAACCGGGACTTGTAATGGTTTTGTCTACAGCATGGGTGCGGTCATTCTGGATCTGGATGAGCCATCGAAAGTAAAATATCGTTCCTCCAACTTTGTACTGACACCGGAAAAATGGTATGAGGAGCAAGGTTTTGTAGACAATGTCGTCTTCCCGTGCGCCACATTGCATGATGCGCAGACAGGACGGATCGCCATCTATTATGGTGCAGCCGACACATACGTTGGAGTGGCTTATACCACTGTCGAAGAGATCGTGAAGTACGTTATCGAGACTGATGAAGTCATTGCCGGAGACCGTGAGGAAGGCAAGCTGTAATGCATATGGAGTACATCAAGGAATTTACATTTGACTGGATGAGTGGAAGGGGAGACTGTGAGATGTTCATTGCAGGGACGGATACGGAGTTTACGGTAACCCTGCTGAGCAGGTGATTCGCCGGTTCTATGAGAGCATCGCTGTAGAAGTTTAAACGAGAAATAAGAAGGCGTATGTGAAGATGGATTTCAGTAATATATCTGCATATGTACTATCGTGATTTCCATGCTGTGAACAAGGAATAGCAGATTATTGTGGAACTTATTTTTGCAGTTGTGATTCATATTCAGGTCGAGAGGCTCTTCCTCCTACAGGAAGGGCTTTTTTGGCATATTTAGTAGTGATACATACAATGTCGAATTATGTTGACAAAAGGAGGTCTCCTGCCTATTCTTAATGGATGAATATGATAATCATTATCATAAAATAGAGAAAAGGGGTTCTACATCCATGTCTGTACAACATCGAAAATCTTCGGCCCTGACGCTGGCAACCATGCTCTTGTTGCTATTGGTTATCGTGGGCTGCAGCAATACAGGAAGTGGAGATGAATCCTCATCTGCTGCTTCGGATCAAACGTCTACGAAGTCGATTACGATGTCATGGCCACGTGATATCGGTACAATGAATCCGCACACGTACAATCCTTCGCAATTATTTGCCCAATCGATGCTCTATGAGCCGCTGATCAGTTACCAGAAGGACGGAAAACTGGAACCTGCGCTGGCAGAATCATGGACCATCTCCGATGACGGCAAGGTATATACATTCAAGCTTCGCCAAGGTGTGAAATTCTCAGATGGTACGCCATTTAATGCTGAGATTGTGAAAAAGAATTTTGATGCTGTAATGAAAAATAAAGATACACATAGCTGGCTGGGCATTGTAGGTGTGCTCGACAAGACGGAGGTTGTGGACGACCATACTTTCCGGTTGACACTCACAGAGCCGTATTATCCTGTGCTTCAGGACTTGTCTGTAGTCCGTCCTTTCCGCTTCCTGGGCGAAGCCGGATTCCCGGATGACGGGGATACATCTCAAGGCATCAAAGAGCCGGTGGGTACTGGCCCGTGGATGCTGGCTGATTACAAACAGGACGAATATGCTGTTTTCAAACGTAACCCGAATTATTGGGGAACAGCACCGAAGGTGGATCAGATTACGGTCAAAATTATCCCTGACGGTGAAACCCGTGTACTTGCTTTTGAAAAAGGCGATCTCGACCTGATCTATGGTGAAGGTATGATCAGTCTGGATGCGTTCCAGGAGCTGCGTGACAATGATAAATATGTGACCCAATTGTCTGATCCGGTGGGCACACGCAGTCTGCTGCTGAACTCTTCCAATCCAAAGCTGTCCGATGTCAGAGTACGGATGGCGCTCCAGCAAGGATTCAACAAAAAAGCGATGGTGGAAGGCGTGACTTCCGGATTGGAAGAACCAGCCGATACTGTGTTGTCCAAAAACTATCCATACACCAATGTAGACCTGGAACCGATCACGTATGACGTGGAGAAATCCAAAGCTTTACTGGATGAAGCGGGTTGGAAGCTTCCGGCTGGTGGGACGGTTCGTGAGAAAGACGGCCAGCAGCTTGATTTCGAGATGATTTTTGACAAGACGGACCCGATTCAGAAAGCGATGGCTGAGACCATTCAGGCAGAATGGAGCGAACTGGGGGTTAAAGTGAACCTCACTGGATTGGAACTGACGGTACAGATCAAACGTTTAAAAGCCAATGATTTTGACCTGTATTTCTGGTATAACTATGGCGCGCCGTATGATCCACATTCCTTCATTAACGTTGTAGCGAGCCCTGGATTCGGGATTTCCGAGACCCTGAGTGCGTTGCCGATGAAAAAGGAACTGGACGATCAGGTGCATGCAGCACTATCATCTACAGACGAGACGAAACGCCAGGAGTTATATGGCTCTATCCTGAAAACACTTCAGGAGCAATCGGCCATCGTACCAATCTCTTATATTAAGAAAACAGCTGTATATCAGAAGAAAATCTCCAACTTTATTTTCCCGGCGAACCGTGATGAAAATCCGTTTGTGGGTATTGAATTAGGCAATCAATAAGTAGCAATTATTTTAATTTTGGAATGGTAAGGCCTTGGTAAGGTCATGTAGCTTGATAAAAGGGAGGAACGTTTGGTGATCGGGTATATTGGTAAACGAATGATCGCGATCATTCCTATCGTTTTTATCGCTACACTCGTTACCTTTGCGCTTATTCATATCTCACCGGTTGATCCGGCCGAGGCGTATCTGACAGCCGCTCATATCTATCCAACACCGGAGCTGCTTGCGCAAAAGCGGCATGAGTTCGGTCTGGATCAGCCTTTATTGACCCAATATGCGCATACGCTTCAGAAGATTGCACGGCTCGACTTTGGCACCTCATATCTCACCAATAAACCCGTATGGGATGAAGTGAAATTAAGGCTTCCAGCTACAGCTGAATTGGCTTTCTGGAGTATGTTGTTATCGGCTTTGGTGAGTATTCCTTTGGGAATACTGGCCGCGGTGTACAAGAATAGCTGGATTGACATGGTCAGCCGTGCGATTTCCTATTTTGGAGCATCTATTCCGCAATTCTGGCTCGGTTATCTGCTGATCTTCTTTTTCTCGGTGAAATTGGACTGGCTGCCTGTGGAGGGGCGTGGATCGTGGGAGAATCTGGTTCTGCCTACGATTACACTCTCCTTGATTCTTATTGCGATCTACACCCGATTATTGCGTTCAAGTGTACTGGAGCAATTGCAGGAGACCTATGTACAGTATGCGAGAACACGCGGGATTCGCGAACGAGTCATCATGCTGAAACATGTCCTGAAAATCGCCATATCACCCCTCATTACGGGGATGGGGATGAGTATGGGCAAGCTGCTCACGGGCACCATTATTGTGGAGCAGGTATTTTCCTGGCCGGGGTTTGGGCGTTATTTTGTCGATGCGATATTTAACCGGGATATCCCCGTAATCCAATGTTATGTCTTCCTGGCGGCATGCCTGTTCATCGGGTGCAATCTGCTCGTTGATCTGGTGCAGCTCGTTATGGACCCACGGATTTCAGCGAAAGGACGGGCAGAACATTGATAAATAAATGGCGTGCGGTATTTAAAGGACAGAGAGCCATCCAGATCTGCTCGGTGATCCTATTGCTTTTTTTCGTGATGGCGATACTTGCCCCATGGATTGCTCCTCATGACCCTGTGAAGGTGAATCTGTTACAGAAGCTGGCGAGTCCATCGCTTGAGCATTGGCTGGGAACGGATCATCTGGGACGCGACAATCTTACTAGACTGATGTATGGAGCGCGGGTGTCGCTTGGATTTGCTACTCTGATCTTTCTGTCGTCTTTGCTCATTGGTGTCATTGTAGGTTCGATCTCTGGTTACCTTGGTGGCTGGGTGGACAGTCTGCTGATGCGCTTGTGTGAAGGCATTATGGCGTTTCCGAATCTGGTGCTGGTGCTGGGCATTGTGGGGATCTTTGGTCCTGGTCTAATGCAGGTGCTTCTAGCCCTCATGATGGTGCAGTGGGTGTATTATGCACGAATCTGCCGGAATATGGTCGTTAGTCTGAAGGAACGGAACTTCATCGCAGCGGCACGGATTAGCGGCTCCTCTTCGTGGACAATTATCCGCAGACATATCATCCCCAACGTGCAGCGTCCGATCGTTGTAATGGGTACGCTGGAGATGGGTTGGGCGATTATGGATATATCTGCACTGTCCTTCCTGGGACTTGGTATTCAACCCCCGAATGCAGAATGGGGCGCCATGATTCATGAAGGAACAGGTTATATTCGCAGTCATCCGGAGTTGATGATCTACCCGGGTGCATTGATTCTGCTGGTCGTCATTACGTTCAACATCTTGGGAGAAGCGTTATCCGAGCGTTATGGCATTGCAAAAAGGTAGTTGGTTCGGAATCGAAGGCAAATGAGGGGTGAAGGTAACGGTGGATGATGCAGCGAAGGTACTCGAAGTTCGTGGTCTGCAGGTGAATCTTAGAACAGTGGAGGGTTCAGTCCCGTTACTGGAGCCCCTTGATTTCGAATTGCAAAAAGGCCGTGTCTTCGGTCTGGTCGGCGAGAGCGGCAGCGGCAAGACCGTTACATGTAACGCGTTGCTCCATCTGCTTGATCCGCGCAGGATGGAGGTATCGGGCAGCATCCGTCTGAATGGACGGGAGCTGGGCTCGTTGTCAGGTGAGGAGATGCGACGCATTCGAGGCAAGGACATCGGATTTATTATGCAGAATCCGATGAATGCTTTTACACCTGTATATACGATTGGATCTCAATTCATTGAAACCTTGCGTACACACTCGGGAATGTCGAAAGTAGCGGCCCGAGAGCAGGCTATTACTGCCTTGGCAGATATGAACCTGCCCGAGCCAGCCAAGCTGATGAAGCGATATCCCTTTCAACTTAGTGGTGGCATGTTGCAGCGGGTGATGATCGCCATGTCGATGTGCCTGCGGCCGGCCCTGGTTATTGCTGATGAACCAACGACGGCACTGGATGTCGTGAATCAGTTGAAGGTGCTTCAGGAATTGGATCGGCTACGTACGGAATACGGCACATCCATCTTGCTCATCTCTCACGATCTGGGTGTGATCTCGCAAATGGCGGATGAAGTCGCGGTTATGCAGAAGGGTCGAATTGTGGAGCAGGCGGATGTGTACCGACTGTTCGATCACCCGCAGCATGAGTATACACGGATGTTGTTAAATGCGAGGCCTAGTATGTCTTTGGGAAGATAGCGATTACAGATGAGTTGAATCGTTCAGTGAGTGTATGTGTGGAGCGAGCGGGTATGAACTGTATTTTGAGTGGGCAGGCGTAGGAGTGGAATGGACATGGTGATGATGTGTAATTTCGTGTTCTTCGGAGATTGCTTCTGCCAAGTACAAGAGAGGAGGATGACCTGATGCTACAGGTACGTGATGTAAGCCATAGCTATGGCAGACGCAATTGGCTGGATCGTTCGGGAGCACGTCCTCCTGTGCTGGCAGACATTTCACTTACGATTGAAAAGGGTGTTTGTCTGGGACTGTTGGGTACGAGCGGGGCAGGTAAAAGTACGCTGGGAAAAATCATACTGGGGCTGGAAAAACCGAGCAAAGGGCAGGTTTTGTTTCAGAGTCAGGATATATACCGGGCCGGCAAACCCGTGCTCAAGGAATTACGGCGTGATCTGCAAGTCGTGTTCCAGGACTGTTATTCGGCTGTGAATCCGCTTATGACTGCCGCGCAGATTATCGGTGAGCCGCTGGATAATTACGAGCGCCTGTCGGCAAAAGAACAACTTCGTGTGGTTGGACAACTGCTTGAGCAGGTTGGACTTACACCTGAGGATGCGGGCAAGTTTCCGCACCAGTTCAGCGGTGGGCAATTACAGCGAGTCAACATCGCACGAGCTATCGCGCTCAAGCCGAAGTTAATCGTACTGGACGAATCAATCAGCAGCCTGGATATGGTGCACCAGACACAAATTCTGTCCTTATTGGCAGGCTTAAGAGCATCATACGGACTGTCTTACCTTTTTATCACGCATGACATTCGGGCCGCCATGACGATCTGCGACCGTATTGCCGTAATGGATCAGGGAAAGCTGGTCTATAGCGGAGATGCAGGTGATTCAGTGCTGCAGTCGGATCATCCGGCAGTCCAGCAACTGGTTACAGCTATTTTGCCTGAGCATCCATCAGGTCGTATTTCGTTTGGGTAATGCGTTGCTTGTATAGTTGTAGATGGCTGTTCGTTGGGGTTGCTTACCATGGTTGTTTCCATTGCATTACTGATGCGAAGTCGACTTTCCAGAGGCGGGGGATTGGCGTATCACGCTGACCTGTCGTGCGGTTTTTGTCTCTCTAAGTGCAAGTCGCTAACGAATCGAGAGAGCGTTAAGTGGCGATATAGTGCGGAATGCAAAATGTAACGAACCTCAGCGAAGTTATCCTGGTAAAAACCAGGGAAAAACTGTTAAATGACTTACAGACCGAGGTAATAATGCGTCTACGATTCGTTAAATTGAGAATATGTCCCGATTTAGGGCTAATAGCGTGTGTACGGTTGGTCAGAGCAGCATGAATGCTAAAAGGGGTGTCCCGTCTTGAACATGACGTGAGGACATCCCTTTTTTGTATCTAGAATAGGCAATATTCTGCTTTCATATATACGTTGGAAAACTAAGAATACACTCGCCACGACGGATTAAATATACCTTCCGATTGCGGTTATCCCCCAATTTTTGATTTACTTTACAAAGGTGAAAATCTGGAGAGAAGCATATACTTCCGATGAAGTTTTCTTGCAGAAAAGTGTTTACCCCATCTTCCGCCCAAGCTGCTCGATCTTATCCAACCAATTCTTTCTCTGTTCATCTGACTTCTTACCAACTTGATCTACAGTTGTTATCCGCACTGGTTTGATGCCTGTCAGCGCAAAGGTGGAGTTCTTCATCATTTTGTGTGCAGGTTCACCCTGGAACCATTTGTAGTACCAGCTCGGACCATCCATGGTGGTGATCATGCGTGCGGTGCGACCTTTGAGCAGTTGATCGGGGAACGGTTTTCCTTTGTGATATTTGAAGGCATAGCCTGGCATGAAGATCCGGTCAATGAAGCCCTTCAACAGGGCAGGAGGTCCTCCCCACCAAATCGGAAATACCCATACGAGATGCTCTGCCCATTTAATCGCCTCTTGGGCTTCCAGCAAGTCGGGTTCGAGTGGAAGTTTATTTCGGTATCCACCGGCTAAATTCATGTTAAATTCCAACTCATTGAGAGTGATCATGCGAACCTCGGCACCTGCCTGCACAGCGCCTTTACGATAAGCTTCGGCGATTGCGCCATTGTAACTTGGGGAGACGGGGTTGCCTTGGATAATTAATATTTTCTTCACAATCATGACACGTCCTGACTGTTTTAGTTAATGAACACTAACCTCATGTGCGAAAAGAAAAGGTCACGAATGACCTTTGACCTTGCTAACGTTCAGGAACCTCCTGAACGTTAGTTGAAGCCGGAGCTTCTATTTTAAAAGAATGATTTTACACTGGAGCACTGCGCAATTAGATGCATCTCTTGATCCCGATAGACCGGAACAACCTTCGCAAAGCTATTCCGCCCGCTTCTGCCCCACATTAGTTGCCCCCTGTCCCAACATCGATGCGAGTCGGTGAACGGTTTCTCCGGTGTAGGGAACAAGCAGTTCCGGCAGTTCACCTTGCATACTGGAGACGGCCATGCGCGTAAAGGCACCAATGACCAGAACAGCCGTGAGCCGTGAGTCCTGAGCTGGTAGTTCACCTCGCATAATCCCCTGATCGATGAGATCAATCAACGCATCCAGCGGCTGGCGGTAATCATCACTGCTTCCAGCTTCAATGAAAATCTCGTGATTTTGTGAAATCAGCAGCAGTCCGTAGGGATCTTCATCATGCAGGTGGAGAACTTCGGTAATCAGTTGCCGGAAGCGTTCGAGCACCGGGCCCTTCTGGCGAACATACCCGTCAATCAGGGCGGTATAATCCGCGCAATATTGGGTGAAAGCCTCAAGGGCGACGGCATCTTTGTTTTTAAAATGTTTGTAAATCGCCGCATCCGTTACTCCGGCGGCGTCACCGATCTCTTTGACGGAAATGCCGTCAACGCCTTTGGTTGCAAACAAGCGCATCGCCGCTTGTAGGATGTCTTTCTTTTTGCTGTCAACATGAGGTTTGTTCTTCATGATTGTATAGTAAGTGATTACTAACTAAATTGCAACTACCATTTCGGAATGCCCCGTTTTATGCTACCAAAGTGCTTTCGCTCAAAGCTTGCAGGCTTGTGAACGGCAACGTATGATGGATAGAAATAATAACGGATTGGTAGGTACGGAGCGTGTGCAGAAGTAGGACTGCAAAGGCAAACATGAATAGCACCAGCTCCAAGCCTGGGAAACGAAATGGAAGGTGAATGGCGTGAAGAAAGACGTGCAGGCGCATCGCTGGGTGACTCCCGAAGGGACGTTGAATGAACAACATATAACAAGCAGGGAACGGCTCTACAAAGGGATGAATGGTAAATATGTGGAGCGTTTCACTGTTCGTATCGGGGAAAGTTATATTTTCAAACCGCTGACCAATCCTGCACAACATGGGCGTGAACAATGGATGTCGAGGCATGTGCTCTCAGTATTACCCCCTATATATCCAGCGCTAGTTGCTGCATCAGACCGTGAAATTAATGCGGAACAGAGCTGGATCATCTATGAGGATCTGGGCGAACTGGTGCATGATTCGCGGGAAGAGACGATGCTGGCTGCTGCTGTACATATGGCGGAGTGGCACACGTTATCGGTTGCTGATTGGGGCGAACTGCCCCGAGTGGGTCACAAACCGCCAATCCGGGACATACTGGATGATCTGCTTGGGCAAAAGGAATCCACTGCTGATTTGTTGTCCAAGCTGGAGATCACGCTGTCACCATCGGATTGGCACAACATCGCCGCGCTAATCCATACGGCAGAGGAGGAGTTACCTCGTGTTTTGTGTCACGGAGATCTGCATCCCGGCAACATGGCGGATGTGAATGGCAGGCTGGTAATTATCGATTGGGAGCATGCGCATCTGAATACGGCTCTCTGGGACGTATATCATCTGGTAGATCTATCGCATCCGCTGTTCCCGAGAACCGTTACGCCTGAACTGCGGGAGCGGATTATGGATGTTTATCTGGACGGGCTGGAGCACCATAGCGTCCAGGTTGACCGGGTTTCTTTTAAAAGGTGGTACAGTGCATATGCCATTGTATTCTCGCTCTGGATGCTGCGTCTGATTGATGGAGATCTGAGAAGTGCAGACTGTGTATGGCCGGAGGAACAGCTGCGGAACCAGTGGCACGAGACGGCAATGACGCTGGAACAGTGCATGAAGCAGTGTAGTAGGGAATAGAAATGAGGGGTGCAGAACATGCGTAAAGTAGGACTCGTAATGCGTAAAATTCAATTCACGGAGGCCCAGGGCCCGCGCGTATTTGCGGATCGGTTGAAGCAGATCGGGCTGGAGCTGGGCGTGGAGATTGTGTTCATCTCGCCGGAACGCCATGTCAGCGGGTATGACTGGTTGCCGGGTTATGAGCATGAGAAAGGTGACCTGGTGAACTATGATATCGTATTAGACCAGATCTATAGCCAAAATATAGAGCATGTCATCTACACCGTATCCGGGTTTACGTTTTTGAAGATGTTTTTACCGAAGAGTGTGTTGTTCCCACACAGCTTTCCCGACCCGGCGCTGACGGGGTACGAGATGATGAAGCCATTTTATACGATGGTGGATAAAGCAATTGTGCAGACGGAGTTTTTGAAAACAGAACTGGGCCGGAATTTCGGTGTACATGACGTGAACGTCATCCCGATCGGCTTCAACGAAGAACTGGCGCATCGCCACTACGACCCGACTCAGGTTGTGCATAATCGTGTGCTCTGGATCGGTCGGGATGAAGCGAATCGTCGCCCGGATCTGGTGCTGGAATACGCCCGGCAGAACCCGGACAAGGAAGTATACATGGTATTCGGCGGTCGCCGCTATGAGGAAAGCATGAAGAAATACAACATTCCAGACAACGTAAAATTGCAATTCGCGCTGACACAGGATGATGTATTTACCCTGATGAACTCGTCCAAGGTGTATTGGAGCTGTTCCGCCTTTGATACGTTTGCAATGCCGCTGACTGAAGCCATGGCGATGGGCAAAATGGTCGTGAAACCGGAGCATGCCTGCTATGGTCACATTCGATCAACGCATGCCTTTGCAGGCAACGAGGATAACTGGTTTGAACTGGTGAACATGGCTGCTGCTGCGCCGCGCAGTGTGTCGGAAGACAACCGTGAGTATGCCTTTGGTGCTTTTTCGCGCACGATCATGAAAGAAGGATATCGGGAGTTCTTTGCCAACTGGTTGAAGTAAAACTTGCAGATGCAGGCTCTAACGACGTCGGGTTCTATTGGAGCAACAATAGCAACAGTAGCAACGAAGGCAACAGGGCCAGAAGGACAAGTGCAGGATGAGCATCCAGTGGTGAATAGAAAACGGAGACAAAAAGGCATCTAAAAAGGCTTCTAATTGGGCAGGAAACCCGATCAGGAGCCTTTTTGTTGTGCCGAAATCAACAGGTGTTCCGATAGCGCTGAACAGGAGCTGTATTAATTTGACCCGAATGAAATGGACATATTTTAGTATTTATCAAAAAAAGGCCGGGTGTTATGCTTTGGGCGTAAGGAAGGAGTGATTTCCTAATGAAAGCGCTATCTGCGAGAGAATATCAGATTCTGCATTTTCTGTTGGAGCGTCGGGATTTCGTTCCGGTCAAAGAAATGGCCAGTCAGATGAACTGGTCTGAAAAAACGATTTACAGGGAACTGAATGCCTTGGAGCAAAGCTTGAATCGTCGCGGGATTCACCTTGAACGAAAGCCGGGAACGGGAATTGCGCTGGCGTTAACGCAGGAGCAGACGATGGAGCTGAGAAGCACGCAGTTGATGCCTGGAAAAAAGATGGTGCCCAGCCTTTCAGTCGAGGCCAGGAGAATCAAAATATTGACGAATCTGCTATACGATTCTCCTGAGGAAACCTCCATCAACAAGCTGTCGGAGCAATATTTTATTGGTAAGGCATCGATTGTGAATGATCTCAAGGCGATTGAAGAACGAATTGCACCTTTTCAACTGCGGCTGGAGAAAAGTCAGCTTGGGACCCGTCTTATCGGATCAGAGATCGATATCCGCAAAGCGATGGCCTCTCTGATTCACGAGCTTGTCAATGAGGACCAGAAGCAGGAAGAGGAGCATGCACAGGAACATGAAGCCCGGATCGATGGCAATACGCTAGGGGAGCTGGTCAGGCATTTTGGCTCCGATGCGGTAGAAGGTATACGGTGCATTCTGGAAGAAACCGAGCAGCAATTAGGGTACACCATTGGTGATCCATATTACATCAACCTGCTGACTCACCTGCTGATTTGCATCCGCAGATTGAAGAATGGCAAAGCCCTTCGCCTGGCCGACAGTGTTTCTGAGCATCCGGTAACCGATCCCAGTGTGTATGCCATTGCCAAAAATATGGCCGCAAAGATCAGTGAGCAATGCGAGCTGGAGCTGCCGGGAGAAGAAATTTATTTTATCTATCAGTATCTGATCTCTTCAGGCATGAGCTTGCCTTCCCTGAACCTGGAGCTGTCGGGTCTGATGGACAAGGCGTGTGCGCAGTCCCAAGCGATGGTCCGGGAATTGATTCAGACTGTGTCCGTAATGATTCATCGTGACCTCACAACAGACGAGCAGTTGTATAAGGGACTGATCATTCATTTCAAACCAATGCTGAACCGTCTTAAATACAACATCGCCATTCATAATCCTCTGCTGGAGGATATTCGCAGGGAGTATGCCGAGATTTTTACCTTGGTTAGCCTGGGAATGCTGCCCATTGCGGAGGCCTCCCGTTTAAACTCGTTCAGTGATGATGAGATCAGTTACCTGGTTCTTTATTTTCAGGCGTCCATTGAGAAAAACAGTAAAAAGAAAAAAGTCGTTCTGGTCTGCTCTACAGGAATAGGCACCTCCCATTTGCTGAAAAGCCGGATCAATCGTTCATTCCCTGAATGGGAGGTCGTGGACGTCATTTCAGCAAGCTGGTTCAAGCAAATGGAGGATTGGGCGGATATCGATCTGATCATATCGACCGTGAAACTGGAGCATCATAATCTGCCGGTTGTGTATGTGTCAGCACTCCTGAATGACACGGATGTCAGTCTGATCAAGGCCAAGCTTGATGAGGAAAGGGTCAGTCCCGATCCCAACAAGATGCCGTCGTTTTCACTGCTCGAAGCGTACTTCCAGTCCTCTTGTTTCCATATGGAAACAAATACAAAAGAGCAGGCGGCAGAAGAGATAACATCCCGTAGGAAGCTGTTTGCATCCGTACTCGCAGCCGCAGGTGCGGACGGTAACCTGCATAACCGAACGTTTGCCGAGGCCAGGCTGAACAAGCATTTGTCCATTTTCCTGCTGCGCAGTGAGCTGACCGCCAATCCGGTCGTCGGTTTTAATGTAACGACGGGCGAAACGGGAAAAGGCAAACTTGAAATTGTAATCGCTTTCTCTAACGACGGACCATTCATTGAATTGTTGATGGAGATAAACAGCTTGTTCAAGTGCAAGTGGATATATGACCAGATTATGAGGGTGAACACACCTCTGGAGCTTGCAGAGATTTTACAATCCCGTCAGTCCGGCAAGTCCGGGCATACCCAGAAGGAGGAGACGTATGGATATCACCAAAATTATCAATGAACGGTTGATCAAGCTGGATCTCCAGGCGCGAACCAAGGATGAAGCCATTGAGGAGCTGGCAGATTTGCTGGAAAAGGACGGCGCCCTGTCCTCCAAGGAGGCTTTTATCAAGGACGTGTATTTAAGAGAGGACGAAGGCCAGACGGGTCTGGAGAACCATGTCGCTATTCCTCACGGCAAATCAGCCGCTGTACTCAAAACCTCGCTCGCCATCGGGCGGACAGCGCATGCGCTTGAATGGGAAACGCTGGATGGCAAACCGGTGCATGTCATTATTATGTTTGCCGTACGGCTGGTGGATCGAAATACAACCCACATGAAGCTGCTGGTCCAGGTTGCAGAGATGCTTGCCGATGAGGAGGTGTTGGAGCGTTTGCTGCACGAGCCTGATCCGGCCATGATTATGGATCTGTTTGCGCGCAGGGAGAGTGTGTCGTAGAGCAGAGGGCATTACGATGTTGATTAAAATGGAACGCACGACATCATATTTGGAGGGATACGGATGAACATTGTCGCTGTAGCCGCTTGTACTGCAGGTATTGCCCACACGTATATTGCCAAGGAAAAATTGATCAAAGGTGCAAAGGCCCGCGGACATGAGATTAAAGTGGAGACCCAAGGCACCATTGGCACAGAAAACGAGCTTAGCCGCGAAGAGATTCGAGATGCTGATGTGATCATTGTGGCCGCTGATATCAAGATTGGCGGAGAAGAACGTTTCAAGGGAAAACGGATCATTCGCGTGAAAACCGAAACGGTCATTAAAGCCCCGATTAAATTTATTGAAAAAGTGGAGCAGACTTTAGGCATATCCTCATAAAAGGGAGGCAGGACGATGAGCGCAAAATCCAATCACGCAGGTTCAGTCATCAAGGGCCATCTGTTAACAGGCATTTCCTATATGATTCCTCTGATCGTTGCATCAGGTCTGTGTATTGCGCTGGGTCAGGTTTTGGGCGGGGCGGATGTGGGCAAGGCGGAAGGAACGATTCCGTATATGATCAACCAGATCGGCGGTTGGGGCATGGGGCTTGTTGTACCTTTAATCTGCGCAGCGATTGCGTATTCGATCTCTGACCGCCCAGGCATTGCTCCGGGATTGATTGTTGGTTTTATATGCAGTCAGATTCAGGCGGGGTTTATTGGTGGCATGCTGGGAGGTTTTCTGGTGGGTTACGTCGTGGTTGCCATCCGAAAATATGTGAAGCTGCCCAAGTCCATGCAGGGATTAATGCCTGTGCTTGTGATTCCGTTTCTAGCTACACTCATATCCGGTTTGGGTATCTTCCTCGTCATCGGTCAGCCGATTGTCTGGCTGCAAGACAGCCTTACCCATGTGCTTGAATCGATGCAGGGCGGTTCCAAATTTGTATTGGGGGCCATTCTGGGCCTGATGGCGACCTTTGATTTTGGAGGACCTGTCAATAAAACGATGTCGCTGTTTGCGGATGGCATGCTGGTCCAAGGCATCTACGGGCCGGAGGCGGTCAAGTTTGTCGGCTCGATCATTCCACCACTCGGCATTACCCTGTCGTATTTCCTGACGAGAAACAAATATACGGCCGCAGAAAAGGAATCATTAAAGGCAGCATTTCCAATGGGCATCTGTATGGTGACGGAGGGCGTCATTCCGATTGCCGCAAGAGATCTGATTCGGGTGGTGACTTCCTGTGTCATCGGCTCAGCGATAGCGGGCGGTATGATTATGATCTGGGGTGTTGAAGCTCCGGTACCGCATGGCGGGCTGTTTGTTGTCCCTCTTTTCACGCATCCGTGGCTGTTTATGTTGTCGCTGCTCATTGGAACCAGCATCTGTGGCGTAACCTTATCGCTGTTAAAGAAGCCGGTTACAGCGGTGGATGAAGAATTCGACGATACCGAAGACGAAAGCGTAAGCTTCGACGACATTGTGTTCAAGGTGGAGTAAGGTTTGTTGATGATGGGTCGGGCGCGAGCACACGCTGGTCATGTTTCATGACGAATTTTAATTTGAATACCATCCAAGGGAGATGTGAGCTTATGTTGATTACGATGAAGGAATTGCTTAAAGCAGCCAAAGAACACAAATTTGCAGTAGGCGCGTTTAACGTAGCGGACAGCACCTTTTTAAGGGCAGTCATTGAGGAGGCGGAGCATTCCAATTCCCCGGCAATTATCGCCATTCACCCCACGGAGCTTGAATTTCTGACGGATGAATTTCTGGCTTATGCCAGACAGCGTGCACTCGCCAGCCATGTTCCGCTGGTGATCCATCTCGATCATGGCGGATCCATTGCTGATATCATCCGGGCGATCAAGTGTGGATTTACGTCTGTCATGATTGACGGCTCTCTGCTCCCTTATGAAGAAAATGTGGCGTTGACCAAACAGGCGGTGGAGATTGCGCACGCTGCTTCCGTATCGGTTGAAGGGGAATTGGGCACGATCGGTCAGACCGGCAACTCGATTGAAGGCGGCGTATCGGTGGTCACTTACACAGACCCGGCGCAGGCGCAGGATTTTGTGGCTCGTACGGGGATTGATACACTCGCGGTCGCTATCGGTACAGCCCATGGCATATATCCAAAGCACATCAAACCGGAGCTGCAAATGGATATTCTGAAAGAAATCAGCCAATTGGTCGATATTCCTCTCGTCCTTCACGGCGGCTCTGCCAACCCGGATCAGGAGGTATCGGACTCCGTTCAGCTGGGCATTTGCAAAATCAATATATCCAGCGATATGAAGCACGCATATTTCAAAAAAGCTCGCGAAATTTTAAGCACAACCGAGTTATGGGACCCTAACGCGATTTACCCGGAATGCATTGCTGAGGCCCGAAACGTCATTCGTTATAAAATGGAGCTGTTCCATTCGGTCGGCAAAGCCGATTTGTACAAAGGATTGCGTTATGAACAGCGCCAGGCTGAAAGTGTCAGCCTTTACTGACGCTTGCTGGTGACCAGACGTAAGGAACCCTGAGTAATTGGCCAATCTCATCATCGCATAAAAATCAGGAAGCCCTCGTTCACGAACTCAAATGTTTGTGGAATGCAGGGCTTTATGATGTGATACAATCCTGTCATATTGCATATCTCAATTCAACGGATATCAGCTTCAGTTTGGATTCGTGAGAAACGAGCTGAGCTTAGGAGAAGGGGGCGTTTCAATGACAGGGCTAGTTCTATGGATACTCCTTGTTTGGGTTGTACTGCTGTTGATCGAATGGGTGATCTATCGATTGCAGGGACGTCGAATGACCGGGGTCCAATATATACTGCCATGTGTGGCCTTGCTCGGTGGAGCCGTTGTGATCATGATTAGCATCGATATTGGCGGGTGGAACGGCATTGGTTATGCCTTGCTTGGCGTATCGCTGGGTACAGCGGGGATGTTGACACTCATTACGGTGGCGATCATGGATGTGGTGTTTCGGCGTCGGAGAAAGAATTAATCGGAGGGTTAAACTGCGGTACAGTTAGAGTGATTTGGGCGGATGGGATGGTTGCAGGAATACATTCGTCTGTGATATATTGACATTAATTATGACAAGGGAGGTGAAGACAGGTGAATCACGAGATGCTTAACAACCGTATTAGCCAGCTGCCGATTGCTATGGCTGGCATTGTTCATACTTTTCTGACCAACGGGAGAAGTCTGTCCAATTTTGAATATACGGAAGTTAACATTTGCGAGAAGATGCCTGCCTTGACCTCATTCGGACGATAAGCAATTTTGCTTGAATTCTGAAGGGCCGCGGAGCTAACCTCCTGCGGCTCTTTTTGTGTTGCGGTCAGGATCTTCCAATCCATAGGAGGAACCTTATTATGATGATAATTAGCGCACAACAACTGACCCAATACCACGGAGCACATCTGGTGCTGGATGGCATTACGTTTGAAATTATGGAAGGCGACAAGGTCGCCTTGATCGGCCGCAACGGAAGCGGCAAAACGACATTGATGCGTCTGATGGCACGATTGAACCAGCCAGATGAAGGACAATTGATGATCAAGAAGGATACACGAATCGGTTACGTGGCTCAGGTGCCGGAAGGGATGGATGATTACACGGTGCTTGATGTGCTGAGCCTTGGATTCAGGGAGCTTATGGCGTGCCAGAGTCAAATGAAGGATATGGAGCAGCAGATGTCCGATCCGGACTGTGCATCCGATCCAAACCAATTGGAGCGACTGTTGAAGCGGTATGCGGCATTGCAGGACCAGTTCGAGCGCGAGGGTGGATATGAAATGGATGCCCGGATCGATCAGGTGGCGGAAGGTCTGGATATTGCGAAGGAGCATTACGGATGGCGGTTTGGTTCGTTGTCTGGTGGTGAACAGACCCGGATTGTGCTGGCTTCACAGCTAATTGTAAGGCCTGATTTGTTATTGCTGGATGAGCCGACCAACCATCTTGATCTGGAGCGGGTGGAATGGCTGGAAGGATTTTTGCGCGAGTACACAGGTACGATAATCCTGATCTCACATGATCGTTACTTTTTGGACCGCGTGGCATCCCGGACGTTAGAGCTGGAGGATGGAGAAGCAGAAACGTCAGCTGGCGGTTATACGGAATATATGAAATTGAAGGAACAACGGCTGCTACAGCAATTCGAGGAGTTCAAGGAGCAGCAGAAGGTGATCAAAAAAATGAAAGAAACGATCCGCCAACTGGAAGAATGGGGCCGAGTCGGGGGCAATGAAAAGTTCTTTCGGCGCGCTGCTTCGATGCGTAAAGCAATCGAACGGATGGAACAGGTGAAGCGCCCGATACTGGAGCGGCGTAACGCCGACTTCGATGTACGTCCTACAGACCGTACGGGAAAACGGGTGGCTGTGATAGAACAAGTTGAAAAGGCTTATGGAGAACGCCCGATTCTGCGCGGGGTATCGGGATTACTCGAATATGGCGACAAAATTGCCCTCATTGGACGTAATGGTTCAGGCAAAACAACGTTGTTCAAGCTGTTGCTTGGAGAGGAACAACCCAGTGCAGGCAACCTGGAGTGGGGTGCACGTGTAGATGTTGGTTATCTGGCCCAGCAGGAGGAGCCTTCCAATCCGAAGCTGAATGTGCTGGAGTACTTCCGTCTGGAAGCGGGCGTGGAAGAAGGAGAAGCACGCGGCATTTTGGCCCGATATCTATTCTATGGAGCAGATGTATTTCGCTCGGTAGGACAGTTATCTGGTGGGGAATGGACGCGGCTAAGGCTGGCTCTGCTGGTTCAGCGCAAGCCGAATGTGCTTTTGCTGGATGAACCAACCAACCATCTGGATATCGCTTCAAGGGAGGCACTCGAAGAGTCGCTGGTTGATTTCGAAGGCACGGTGCTTGCCATCTCGCATGACCGCTACTTCGTCAATCGACTCGCTTCCCGTGTGTGGGAACTGGAGAATGGGCGGATGACCGCTTATCTGGGAGACTATGAAGCCTATCGGGAGAAGAAGCTTGATCTGCAAGCTCGTGCAGCGGCGGGAAATCAGCATATAGCAGGAGCGGAGGCGTCACCCCAGGGTACTGCCTCTGGGGCAGGATCAGGAGGTTCTTCTCACGGGATTGCGGCTGCGGCGGGATCAGGCAAGCTGAACAATCCATCCTTCTTCCAGGCTGGGGACACTGAAAAGAGCCGTGACAGCGAGCGTACTGCGGAGAAGCTGGAGCAGGTCATGGCACACCTGGAGACACGGCTCCGGGAACTGGATCAACAGCTCGAAACGGTGGCGCATGATCCGCTTGCTTTGGAACAGATGTGGAACGAGCGAGAGCAGTTGTCGGCGGAATACAATGAACTGTTCGCACAGTGGGCCGAATTATAAGCCATACGTGTCAGCTGGAAGGGCATTGGCAACAGCAACAGCAATAGAATAGGAGTTAGCAACAGCTTGAGCAAGCAAGGAGGCTGTCTCATAAGTCATGCATTGGCTTTGGGACAGTTTTTTTGCGTTTCAGGGACTACTCCCCATGATTCGACAGATTCAAATATCCGACATTCTAACGAACCGAGGAGATCTTATTGGCTTCAAAATCCACACAACGAATATCTAACGAACCACAGAGATGTTATTCCTCATGAAGTGGATGTTTATCGTTGTTTTAGGCTGTTCTTTTCCGAAATAGCATCTCTCAGGTTTGTTAAAATCTGTATTTCACATGTAATCACCATATAAGGCTTCTGAGATTCGTTAACGCTTGAACCCCATGCTTGGGGCACGAGATCGATAACCTATTCTTTTTTACATGTCATCGGGAATAGTGTAACTTTTTTCCTTCTCATGCGTTAAATACGTTTGTGTGTATGGAAACGGCTCCTCTTAGAGCTCACAGAAAGGCAGGTTATCGTTATTTATTATTCAATGACTTATCGGAACTGGTCGGATGACCGGCAGGTGGAGACGGGGGTACTGGAGCAGGTGTCGGTTACTCGCGATGAGCTGTTCATGCGCAAGCTGGTCGATGCGACCCTGATGGAAAATAAGCTCTGGGCGCATCTATCCAATGAATGCGAGGATCGTCGGGAGCATGCAATTTACGTGACCGAGTATGACAATCAAAAACCTGCGGGATACGGTACAGCGATTGCGGACGCTGCACTGGCAATGTGTAAAATGTCCTCCATGTACAGTGCGGAATATATGCTGTGGAATGGGAGTGCATTTCAGGAATTGGATTTGGCAGAATCCTCATCGTACACGATGGAGCTTGCCGAGCAACTGCTGGACCATTACATGGTGCGGGGCGGTACGACCTATGAATTTGTGTATTCCGTGCTGGATGCGGATCGCAAGAAAGTGTTGTTTTTGTTGAAGGAGGTGGATCTGTGATGGACGAAAATTCCAAATCCAAACCTGGATCACGCGCCAAGCTGGTTGCCTTCTCGCTAATGCTTGCGGTTCCAGCCGTATTATCCGGTTGTAGCAGCAATAGCGATGAGTGTGACCCGGAATACGATACCGGATGTGAATATGACTCCAGCAGTGGGCACTATTACTACGGTGGCGGATCGTCCTATCGGAGCAACAAGGATAGCAGCTCCTACAGCAAATCCAGTTCAAAATCGAGCGGCTTTGGCAGCTTCTTCCGCAGTTCGGGAGGTTAGAACCTGATGAGGCATATATACCAACTGCCATTCAGTCATGATGAAGTATTCAGGGGCGAAGCAGGGCAGCAGGTTCCCTACCATCGGATGTATGGCAAGCAATATTGTGTGCCTGCATTGACGGTCTATTCCCCTGAGGAGATGCAGGAATTACGTACGGCAGTTGAGGCTGTAGACGGGATCTATTGCAAGGTGATGCGTTTTATTCAGCAATACATGCCCGACTCATTTCTGGAGCAGCAGTTGGGCATTCATCCCGGCCTTATTCCGGCGGCTCGTATGGAGATGGTGACAGGCGGGATTACTCGGCAGGACTGGATTATCGGGGAAGCGGGACCTAAGTGTATTGAAAATAACACGGATACTCCAACGGGCATACCTGAAGCAGCTGCATTGGAAGGGTTTTTGGTGGGGATGGCTGAAAAAACATCGCTCCATGCTCCGTCCAAAGGAATGGATGAATGTATCCGGGAATGCTTTCGCCGCTGGCTGGATGCTTACGCACAGCAGGGTTTGCTGGGCCCGGTGACCTTTACTTCATTTGGAGAGCATGTGGAGGATCGGACCAATACGGAGTATCTGATGAAGCTGTGCCAGAAGGCGGGGTATGAAACGTTCTACGCTCCACTGGAGGAGTTGGAGATTGTTCCAGGGGAGGCGCTCTACCATCATGGACGCGAGATCAACCTGCTGTACCGGCTCTATCCCCTGGAATATCTAATCGATGATCGAGATGAAACGACCGGCGTGGACATCGGCGCAGCACTGCTTGAATTGGTTCAGGATGGACGCCTGGGCCTGATGAATCCTGTACAGCATGTGCTGATGCAGAGCAAGGGCTTCATGGCTGCGATCTGGTCACTCTATGAACGCAATGAACAAACCATGGAATATTGCGGGTTTCGGCTGTTTGATGATGCAGAGTTAGCGGCGATTTCGCGTTATCTGCTACCTACTTATTTCGAAACTGGACCTTTCGAATGGAGCGCAATGCCTTATGTAGCCAAAAGCTACTGGGGGCGTGAGGGTCGAGGCACATCGCTGCTGGGTGAGGAATCAGATCATCATGCGGGCCAAACGGCTGCTTCTCATCAGCTGCACGCCCCTACGAACTCCAACACAATAGCCGAACTGCAAGAAGAAGATGAGATCGCAGCCTATTATAATAATCAGCCTAAAATATATCAGCAGCTGGTACCGATGGAACAGGCCGTGATTCAGACAGAGGATGGCGAATACAGCGGTTATTTGCTTACAGGGGTGTTTGTCATCGGTGGACGTTTTGCTGGTGTGCTGCCCCGGATCGGTGAGAAGGTAACCGGAGATATGGCCTTTTATTGTGCGGCTGTAGTCAATGAACGGATAGATGATGAGGAGGAGAAGGAATGGACAATTTGGGATTGAACCTGCTGAATGTAGCGGTAGGTATAGGTATTTTACTGGTTGTATTGGTATGCGGGTATTTCGCTTTTAGCCAATTGACCCGGTATAACGATAGCGAGGAAATCGCGAAAGGCAACGAGGCGGCAGGCATGTATATGGGCAGCAAATTGCTGGGCCTGTGTATCATTGTGGGCATGGTGTCCTTTTCTACGCATTCGTGGCTGGATATGCTGCTCTGGTCGGCGCTTGGAATCATTATTTTGTGTCTGGTCTATATTATATTTGACTTCCTTACCCCCAAGATGCGGGTATGTGACGAAATCGCACGAGGCAATATGGCGGTAGCTCAGCTGCTGCGTTCCATTATCATCGGCGTTTCCATCGTCATCGGTACGTTTTTGATGTAAAATAAACCCTAGTGTTTATTTGGAATGAATATCAATTCAACGAAGAAGGAGCGCGGCATCATGAGAAAAGTCATCATCGATACAGATACAGCAGGAGACGATACGATTGCGATCCTGACGGCACTGCACCATTTCCAGGTGGAGGGCATTACAATTACAGGCGGGAACGTACAGTTTGACCAGGAGGTTGAAAATGCCCTGTACACGGTACAGGTTGCGGGACATGGCGGAAGGGTGCCTGTGTACAAAGGGTGCGAACGCCCGTTGATGGCCTATGGCAAGGCGCAGCACCGCACGGTGGAAGACGTACATGGAGATGACGGCATGGGCGGAGCCCATTTCCCGAAGGCAGACCAGCGTCCAGAGGCAGGGCATGCGGTTGATTTTATCATTGAAAAGGTACACGCACATCCGGGCGAAATCTCGCTTCTGGCCATTGCACCCCTGACTAACATTGCGATGGCAATCCAGAAGGACCCAACCATTATTCCGGAGATTGCTCACCTCTACATCATGGGTGGAACGAATAATGCACTGGGTAATATCACACCAGCCGCGGAGTATAACTTCTATGTCGATCCGGAAGCAGCCAAAATTGTATTGCACGCAGGCATTCCGATCACCATGGTTGGCTGGGAGATGTGTACGCAGTATTCTGTTATGGATGATGATGATCACGCGGAAATTGCAGCACTGGGTACATCTGGTGCCGATTTCTTCACAGCCATCAACAAAGTGGTTATGCAGTTTAACAAATCGGTACATAAACTGAATGGCACCACTCACCCGGATACGTTGCTGATGGCTGTTGCCGCAGATGAGTCATTGATGATCAAATCCGGTCAGTATTATGTGGATGTAGAAGCAGCAGGAGAGTTAACACGCGGATATAGCGTTGTGGATATCAATGGACGTTTCGGTAAAGAGCCGAATGTACGTGTCTGTGAGGCCATTGACCGTCCGAAATTCAAATCCATGCTGCTGGATGTGCTCTCCGCTATTCAATAAAATTGGTGATTTTAACTCCAATAAAAGTATTTATCATCCGTGCCTATTCCAGGTACGGATTTTTTTGCCCATTCCATTCCTATGAGTGTGTGCAATGCGCGTTCTCTATCCAGTTGGTGACAACGCTTCGGGTGTGTTAAAGTGAAGGAAATGTTACAGCAGAGACTCTTTAGTTTAACTTTGGAGCGTCCGGCAGGAGGAGTGGCACGATGTTATTTTATTTTGTAGCACTGCTGGTTACCTTGGTTGATCAGGGAACCAAGATGGCGGTGAGGATGTATATGGAAGTTGGCGACACGATGAGGCTTGGCGACTCAGGAATGCAATTGCAGCATTATGAGAATAGCGGCATGGCAGGCAGCCTGTTTCAAGGGAATGCGCGTCTGTTCGGTGTGGTCGCTATTCTGTTCGTGGCGGGAATAATGTATTATCGGAGAAAAGGTGAGATTCGCGGTTTCTGGATGCAGGCAGGTGCCGGTTTCATGGTTGGTGGTGCTTTGGGTAATGCAATCGATCGGTTTATCTACGCACGCGTAACGGATTTTCTCGTATTTCCGTCGGGACGTGGTATTCTCAATTTGGCGGATGTAGCCATTAATGTTGGTGTGGTTATGCTGGTCATCGGCATGTTAATCCGTGCATTTCAGAGTTACCGAGCCAAGCGTTTACGCAATGCTTTGCCGAAAATAGAGCGTTCATCATGAGTTAACAACCGCTTTGATGTAAGCAGCGTAACTGAATACATGAGGGACATTGGATATATTCCGATGTCCCTTTTTGTTATGTCGATGACCGGGTTCGCGGTCAGTGGGCCTGATTCAATTTGATCGAAACCGTTTTAGGAATATTAGGACACATTATAGTCAACGCTCTAAGTATAAAACGGTGGAAGGATTAACCATATGGTTACTTCACTAATTTAATGGGTAAATCTTTACGTATATAAGCTGAGGGAGGTACAACATGAGAACATCGCTTACCAAGGCACTCGGGTTAATGCTGCTTTGTGGAATAACGGCTGTACTTCTGTCTTCCTGCACGAGCGGGAATCATGCCAATGGCAAAGTGCAGGTTGAATTTTTTCAGAACAAACCCGAAGCCAAAGGAACCTTTGACGAATTAATCAAAACGTTCAACGCCGAACACTCCGATATTCAGGTCACTCAGGTGAATCCACCCGACGCGGAGACGGTGCTGAAGACACGTGTGGTGAAGAACGATGTGCCAGACATTATGGCAATGGGGGCAACCGATACCTATTCCATTCTTGCCCAGAGTGATATTTTCGCCAATCTGACAGACAGTCCACTGTTAAAAACGATCGATCCCAACTACATAAAGATGCTTAAGGATGTCACGGGCATGGATGAAGTAACAGGTGTTCCTTACGCAACAAATGCAAACGGCATCATGTACAACAAAACGTTGTTTAAAGAAATGGGTCTGGACGTACCCAAGACCTGGGACGAGCTGATTGCTACTGCCCAAAAAATTAAGGATGCGGGTAAAATTCCGTTTTACTTCACATACAAGGATGACTGGCAGACCAATCTGCCGTTCAATGCACTCGGACCTAACTTGGTTGGTATTGATTTCTATCTGGAGCGTCGCGAGAACAAGGTGACCTTCAAGGAGAAGTACCGCGAGGTTGCCGAGAAGCAGCTGGAGCTGATGAATTACGGTCACGGTGACAACTTCGGTAAAGCGTACTCGGATGGCAACCGTGCCTTTGCCAATGGCGAAGCATATATGTACATCCAGGGTACCTGGGCGATCTCCGAGATTCGCAAAGCGAACCCGAATGTGGACATTGGTTTCTTCCCATTCCCGACAGGCAACGATCCGAGCCAGATCAAGCTGGTGAACGGAATTGACTCCCTTTTTACCATTTCAGCGAATACACCAAACAAGGAGCAGGCCGAGCAGTTCATCGCGTTTCTGCTGGAGCCTGAAAATATAGGCAAGTACATTAAGGAACAGACGCTGTTCTCTGCGGTGGAAGGTGTAAAACAAGATGATCCTGCTGTGCAGGAACTGACACCTTACATTGAGCAGGGCAAGGTTATCGACTTCGCCGATCACTACATTCCGGCTGCGGTGCAGCTGAATTCCATCGTACAGTCCTTTCTGCAGAACAAGAACATCGACAACTATCTGGATACACTCGACAAAGAATGGGACAAGGTAGCGAATCGGCGATAACGCCTTGTCCGAAGGAGGATGGAGTATGAACAAGCGCATCGCGCCTTATTACTGGATGACGGTTCCGGCGGTAGTATTGTTCTTCGTGTTTATGACGCTGCCGGCCCTCCAGGGGATCTACTATTCATTTACGAACTACAACGGATTCGGTAAAGGTTATGATTTTGTTGGATTCAAAAACTATTTCAATCTCTTTCAGGATGATAATGTAGGCAATGCCTACTGGTTTACCTTCAAGTTTGCGATCGTTGTAACGATCCTGACGAATATTCTAAGCCTACTCATTGCACTCGGGCTGAATGCCAAGATCAAGTTCCGTAACTTTTTCCGTGGCATCTACTTCTTGCCGAATATCCTGAGTGTATTGATCGTAGGTTACATATTTAACTACCTGTTCTCCAACGTATTCCCGATCTGGGGACAAAACCTGGGCATTAACGCCTTATCCACCAACATTCTGGGCAGCGAAAGCCTGGCATGGATTGGGATCGTGATTGTAGCGGTATGGCAATCCGTTGCGTTGAATACGATTCTGTATTTGGCGGGATTGCAAACGATCCCTACGACATTGTATGAAGCATCAAATCTGGACGGCGCCGGCAAATGGCGTGAATTCTGGAGCATTACATTTCCGCTTATTGCCCCGTTCTTCACAATTAATATGGTGCTGGCGATGAAAAACTCACTGATGGTCTTTGACCAAATCGTGGCTTTGACCAATGGTGGACCGGGACGGGCAACACAGTCCATCTCCCATCTGATCTACACGGGTGGATTTGAAGGCGGCGAATATGCATATCAATCTGCGAACTCGGTTATCTATTTCATCGTTATTGCGGTGATTTCGATTCTGCAAATCCGGTTCCTGCAAAGAAGGGAGACGGATCTGTAATGAGAAGTCGTTTACGTACCAACTGGCCCGTTATGTTGTTGATTGTTCTGGGTACCTTGTTCATTCTGTTCCCTTTATATATGACGGTTACGATCGCATTGAAGAATCCGGAGCAAATGGCCCAATCCGTCTTTGCTATTCCGACGACGCTTCACTGGGAGAACTTTGCAAGTGCAATAGATATGACAAACTTCTTCCAATCGTTCCGTAACAGTGCCATTGTTACTGCGTCAACAGTCATTCTGACCTTGCTCAGTAACTCCATGGTTGCTTATGCGATTGCACGGAATATGGAGAAACGGAAATTTTTCAAAGGGCTGTACTATTACTTCGTCAGCGCGATGTTCATTCCGTTTCCAATCATTATGCTGCCGATTGTTAAGCTGACTGCATCACTGGAAATGACCAATCTGCTGGGTCTTATCTTGCTGCATACGGTGTATGGTCTCGCCTTTAACGTATTTGTGTATGTAGGTTATATTCGGTCCATTCCGGTAGCGCTGGAGGAGGCAGCCTTTGTAGATGGAGCGACAACTTGGGGTACGTTCTGGAAAATCATTTTCCCATTGATGGCGCCGATCAGTGCCACGGTTGGTATCCTAACTTGTCTGTCTACTTACAATGACTTCCTGCTGCCACTCATTATTATTAGTGACCCGGCACAATACACACTACCACTGGTACAATATGTGTTTCAAGGTCAATTTAATACCGACTTCAACTTGGCGTTTGCATCGTACCTGCTGGCGTTGCTGCCGATGATCATCATTTATCTTTTTGCACAGAAGTGGATCATCAACGGTGTAACGCAAGGCTCAGTGAAATAATGAAGAATAGGGGCGGACTCATGGAGTTCGTTCCTTTTTTTTCATGAGCTTCTGGTTTGTGGAGCTATCCTGTATTTAAGTGATTGATTAAGATAGGGAATTGTGCTATTTTTTAGTCGTTAGTTTAATCACTAAACAAAGATCGGTGAAGGAGATCAATGAGCCAAGATGTAAACGCTCCAATACTTGGCGATGATGGAATTCCGGCATAATTGTACTCAATCGTCACCCAACATGAGAAGCGGGTGGCGATTTCTTTTACATGCGGGGAGGAGAATGGGGTTTGCGAGTGAATTGGGGCAGATGGAACTCGTTGCGCAATCAGATTTTTGTTGGTTTTGTACTGGTGATGCTGGTGGTGTTATTTATTGCGGGAATCGCCGCCTATGACCGGGTATCCGGTTTGCTGAAGACCAATGCGGAGAAGCACATCCATCAAACTGCTGTTCAGGCTAATGGCAGACTGGATGCCTTAATCGCACAGGTTAACTCGCTGACAGCTCAAGTGGCAGATGATTCTTATGTGCAGCGTTTGCTGAGCAATGAGAAAGGTGGGGAAACGGCTACGTTTAATCAGCGTCAAGCGCTCTTGCAGGTTGTGAGCAGCTATCCGTCCTTTATGAGCGGTGTGCAGAGTCTGGAAATCTATACGACAACTTACAGCAGAATATTTCCCATGGATGACCGATCTTTGGATGGAAGGCTCGGACGTAACTGGATAGCGGAAGCAGACGCGGAGAAGGGAAGGCTGGTCTGGGTCGGTCCCGACCCGGAAGATCCGGGGGTCATTATGGCTATTCGGCGAATCAGCCTGATGGATCGGGCTTTTGAACCTGGCGGTTATGTCGTGGTGCGGATGCAGCGCAGCTTTTTTCAACTGAATGACTTGGATGCTGAGGACGACGTAGAGGATTCAATTCTGCTGGTGGATGCGGCAGGAAGTGTAGTTACTTCCAATCTGGACGCTAGTCTGGATGTGAAGGCACTCCTAAGCAGTGATAGCTCTGTAGTGCAGACCCGGGATGAGCCTTATATCGTCGTTAGACAGCATTCCGAAATCACAGGATGGACGCTGGCGGTTCTTACTCCTGTGAGCGAGACGACGGAGGGTGTATCCATTCTTCGGACGGCACTGCTTATTTCCGGCTTGTTTGGCGTCGTGCTGTTCCTCATTATGTCTTTTCTCTTGTCCACCATGATTACACGTCCCATCACCCGTCTGATGAGGGCCATGCGTAGTGCACGCCCGGGAGCCATGAAGCCCAACATTATGTTCAGCTCAACGATGGAGATTCACAGGCTCAATGAAGTATACAATCAGATGGTTTATCGGCTGAACGAGTTGACCGAGGAGATCTACGAGAAGGAAATCATGCAGTCCCGCACAGAACTGAAAGCTCTGCAGTCGCAGATCAATCCTCATTTTCTGTTTAACACGCTGGAGGCGTTCTACTGGTCACTTGAAGACAAGGGAGATGAGGAAATGGCGCGTATGGTTGTGGCAATGTCCCGCCTATTTCGCTACATCATCACCAGTCCCAATCAGGATGAATGGGTTACGATTGCCGATGAACTGGAGCACGCGGAGCGTTATCTTCGAATTATGGAGATGAGGCTGGGAGAAAGGCTGCAATGGGAGATCAGACTGAGTGATGCAATGCGCACCGTGAGAATTCCCAAATTGCTCATACAGCCCTTGGTGGAGAATGCCATCCTTCACGGGATCGAGAGCAAAATCGAACCGGGAAAGGTAAGCATCTATGTAGATGCTTCCACGCAGGAGGGTCTGGTCCATATCGAAGTTCGGGATGATGGTCCCGGCATGGATGATTCCCGGCTTCAATCTGTTGTTCGCGCATTGAATGGTGGACCTGCTGTTTCCGACAAGGGAACAGGTGTGGGGCTGATTAACGTGCATCGCAGGTTGAAGCTTTATTTTGGCAGTCAGCTTGGCGAGTTGTGCAGGCTTACCATTACGAGCGAGGTCGGTGAAGGGACTGTTATTCGCTTTGATATTCCGAAGGATACGGAGGGTGCATATGATTCATGGCAGAACAATTCTAATCGTTGATGATGAGCCGCGTACACGAGAAGGCATTCGCAAAACGCTGGAAGGCTGGTCAGCAGGCCGTAATAAAATTCGAACTGCGGCAAGTGGAGTAGAGGCAGCGGCATGGCTCCGGGAACAGACGGCGGACCTTTTGATTACAGATGTTCGCATGCCAGAATTCTCTGGCCTGTCTCTCGTTGAAGCCGTTCAGCAGCTTCCGAGCAAACCAGTTGTGCTGATTATGTCAGGTCATTCTGACTTCCAATATGCTCAGCAGGCCATTAAATTTGGCGTGGTAGATTATTTGCTTAAACCGATTGAGAAGGAACTGCTTATTCAGACGGTAGAGAAGGCTTTGCAGCTTGGACAACAACAACGGCGTATTCAAATGATGCAGAAGTTGGTTGACCCCAAGCTGCTGGATGCCAAAGAACGGGGAGATCAGAGGCTTAATCCCCAGATCAGTGAAGCTGTTGCCTATGTGGAAGCCCATCTTAGCGAGCATGTTACCCTGCGGGAAATTGCTGATATGCTGCATTTGAACTCAAGTTATTTTAGCGTTCTGTTCAAGGAGCAGATCGGGATTAATTTCAGCGAATTTCTAACCCGTACGCGTATTCAGCGGGCGAAGGAGATGCTTGTGCAGACGGCCCTGCCCATCTCGGAGATTGCCGAACAGGTCGGCTACCAGACGGATAAATATTTTATTAAGGTATTCAAAAGTCTCGAAGGGCTCAGCCCAAGCAAATATCGTCATTCCATTACGGTTCGTAAAGAGACTGAATTACCATAAAATAGTGGAGTTTTTCCAAATCATCCTGGTCTTATGGGGGAGATGTACCCATGCTACAATTTTATTAAAGCGGTTACATCAACCGAATAACCATTACAGGGGGTTAGGAATATGAGAAAAAAGCCAATAGCAATGCTACTGACATGGACACTTATCCTCGCCGTGTTTTTATCCGGATGCAGCAATTCAGGTTCTGACGGAGAGGGTGAAGCGAGCGGTAGTGGCTCTGACGGAAAAGTGACCCTCAAGTTTATGCATCTTTGGCCAGCAGGCAGCTCTGCACAGCAGAATAAGCTGGTCAACGAGATCATCAAACAGTACCAGACCGATCATCCCAACGTGACCATCAAACAGGAAGTGCTGGAGAATGAGCAATATAAGAACAAATTGAAAATCCTTTCCGCATCCAATGAACTCCCGGATGTAGGCGTAACGTGGGCAGCAGGTTTTTTGGAGCCTTATGTGAAGGGCAATCTGTTTGCTCCGCTGGATGACCTCCTGAGTGGTTCGCTGGAAGGGAAATTCATTGCGGGAACAACCGAAGCGTATGCCGTAGATGGCAAAACCTATGCGCTCCCGATTGAGCTGAACATATCTCCCATCTATTACAACAAGGATATTTTTTCCAAATATAATCTGCAGCCCCCGGCCACATATGATGAATTCCTGAATGTTGTGAAAACGCTGACAGACAATGGTGTGGTTCCCATCGCTCTCGGCAACAAGGATCGATGGACCGGATCTCTCTGGTATATGTATCTGGCCAATCGCTTAGGCGGGGATGCATTGGAGAAGGCAATTAACGGCACAGGCAAGTTTGACGATCCTGCCCTGATCCAGGCGGCAGCCGAAGTACAGAAGCTGGTGGATATGAACGCTTTTAACAAAGGCTACAACGGCCTGTCCAATGATGAAGGCAAATCGGAATTCATGAATGAGAAAGCTGCCATGTACCTCATGGGTACCTGGGAACTGCCGAACTATACCACCAATCCGGATGTACCGCAGGAGTTCAAGGATAAAATCGGATTTTTCAAATTCCCGACGATGGATGGCGGCAAAAGCGATATTAACAGTTGGGTCGGCGGCCCGGGTGTAGGCTTGTTCGTCGCACAGAACTCCAAGGTGAAGGATGAAGCTCAGAAATTCGTTCAATATTTCGTGGAAAAGTGGGGCGACAGCTCTGTAACCGAAGCGGGCGTTATTCCGGCAACGAAAGTGGACACAGCGGAAGTCAAACTGCCGCAGCTCTATACCGACCTGCTGAACGAATTGAATCAGGCCAGCAGCCTGACCTTATTCGCCGACGTGCAGATGAAACCGACGGCCGCTCAAGTCCATCTGGACATGATCCAGGCGTTGTTCGGAAAAGCAGTCACTCCTGAGGAATTTGTAAAGAAGCATCAGGAAGCGATTGATAAAGGCAACTAACGTACAACGCTCATAGGGAGGATATTGTGATGGATAAAGTCATGTCCAACCGTTTAGTCGCTGCGTTGTACGTGCTTCCCGCACTGCTGCTGTTATTGGTACTGATCTATATCCCGATCGTGCTGACCGGATATTACGGATTGATGCAGTGGGACGGGATCGGCGCAATGACCTTTATCGGTTTTGAAAATTATGCAAGATTGCTTCATGACGCCACGTTCTGGCAGAGTGCATACCATACCTTTCTCCTGGCCTTGTTCTCTGCACTGAGTCTGATCGGTTATCTTATGATTGCCCTGGTGTTGTCAGGCAAAATTAAGGGAGCCAACCTGTTTCGGAAAATATATCTGATTCCGATGCTGCTGTCCTCCGTAGCGATTGCCCAGTTATGGTTGAAGATTTATCACCCCAGCAATGGTGTGCTTAATACCTTTCTGGAATCTGTCGGTATTGCCAATCCGCCAGCCTGGCTGGCGGAGCCATCCCTGGTATTGTATGCGCTGTTCGTGCCCATCCTGTGGCAGTATGCCGGATTCTATATTCTGATCTACTATGCTGCACTTAAGAATATCCCGGAATCGTTGGTTGAAGCAGCGCGGATTGATGGAGCAAGCCCTTGGCAGATTGCCTTCCGAATCAAGCTGCCCCTGATCACGGAAGTGATCAAAGTGACGATCGTGCTGGCTGTCGTTGGCTCGTTGAAATACTTTGACCTCATTTATGTGATGACGGACGGTGGACCGAATGGCTCCAGTGAAGTAATGGCTTCTTATATGTATCATCAGGCTTTCCGTGGATTCGACTTTGGTTACGGGAGTGCCGTTGGTTTCTTCCTGCTCGTGATCTGTCTGGTCGTAACCTGGCTGCTTCGAAAGGCTACGGCATCCAAGGACACCATTCAGTATTCTTGAGTGAAGTGAAATGAAAGGAGGCCCATCCCTGTGAAGACCGATACCGCGGTTCGGTTGCCAGCCTATCCGGGAACAGGCACAGGACCGACCGTGCTAAGAAGGCTCGGCTATGTCCTGCTCTACAGCCTGTTGATTCTGGTGGCGCTGCTGCAGATTCTGCCCTTGATATGGCTGCTGCTGTTCTCGCTAAAGAACAATCAGGAAGTATTCGATATGGCACCGTTTGCCCTTCCCGCGACTCCGCGTTGGGAGAATTATGTGAAGGTGTGGACGGAAGGCAACATTAGCTTATATTTCTTCAATAGTGTCTGGATCACGCTGGTTTCCGTTGTGTTCACTGTACTGTTCGCGAGTCTGGTCACCTTCGCAATAACCCGCATGCGCTGGAAAGGGCGTTCTCTGGTGCTCGGATTGTTCATGGTGGGGATGATGATCCCTGTGCATTCTACGCTGATTCCGTTGTTTAGCCTGTTTCTGAAGCTTCACCTTACGGATCATCCATTGTCGGTCATTCTATCATATATCGCGTTTAATATGCCGATCACGATTATGATCCTGCTTGGCTTCTACTACGCCCTTCCACGGGAAGTGGAGGAAGCAGCCGTGATGGACGGCTGCTCTGTCCATCGGATTTTCTTCCGTATCGTCTTGCCGATGACATCCTCGGTGATCGCCACGACGGCGATCATCAACATGATTTATGACTGGAACGAATTCATCTTCGTGAATACGTTCATCAGCACAGATGCGTACAAGACGCTGACCGTTGGGGTGCAGAATTTTATTGGACAGTACACAACGGATTGGGGAGCGATTGGTGCGACACTGATGATCAGCATCCTGCCGATCCTGATCGCTTTCCTCGTCTTGAGCAATCGAATCGTGGAGGGTATTGCTGCCGGATCGGTAAAAGGATAGATCTGAGCACCACACATGAGTTATTGGCTAATTTAAACCTTGGACCCTTACATATCCCGATCCAATAGGGATGTGTGAGGGTTTTTGCTCATCGCTACGGACTTCTTCTATCTCCCCAGATCGTGTATTTATAACGAGTATATCGATTTAGTTATTCTCTATAATGCAAATTAAATGAAAGAACTGAAAATACCTATTATTGGAATTACAAAAAACTTTCAAGTTTTTTCGCAAAACTACTGCATTTTCAAACTACCTGTGCTAACATACCCTAAGAATTAAAGCCCACACGGGAAAGGTGAGAAAATGACAGCAATATCCTCAACCCAAGAGTCCCTGCGTTCGGATGCCAAGGATCTGAATCTGATTCGGCTAACATGGCCTATTTTCCTGGAACTCTTCTTGTTTATGTTGATGGGGAGCGTGGATACGTTCATGCTCAGTTCAGTGTCCGATAATGCAGTATCCGGGGTCGGAGCAGCCAACCAGATTATTTCCATTGCGATTCTTGTACTGGAAGTCATTGGACATGGCGCTGCTATTGTTGTGGCTCAATATATTGGTTCGAAGAAGTTGAGTGAGGCGGCACAGGTCACGGGTAATGCGATTACACTTAATTTGATTGTTGGACTGATCCTGAGCGGAAGCTTTCTTCTGTTCGGAGGACATCTGCTTACACTGCTTCATATTCAAGGTGAAATATACGATTTTGCCCGTTCTTATATAAGTATTGTCGGAGGCGGGATCTTCCTTCAGGCGCTGATTAACGCGCTGGCCGCGACGATTCGTACCCATGGTTACACCAAAGAGACGATGTATGTTTCCGTTCTGATGAACGTGATTCACGTCGTGGGTAACTACGCCCTCATTTTTGGTCATTTTGGCTTGCCAAAGCTTGGTGTGGAAGGGGCAGCGATCTCTACGGTTGGAAGCCGTCTGATCTGCCTGATAATTTTCTTCTGGTTGCTCTATCGGGTAATGGATGTAAGGGTGGAGTTCGGTTATTACATCAATCTTTCGAAGAAGTTTATCAGCAAAATCTTGCGAATCGGTATCCCCTCTGCACTGGAATCTGTTGTATATCAGTCCTGCCAGCTCGTCTTCACACTGTACGTGACCTATCTGGGTGCTGAAGCGATGGCAACCCGGCAATATGCGGGTAACATTTCAAGCTACATCTATCTGTTTAGCATGGCGATCGGAATGGGAACATCCATTATTGTTGGCCGGCTTGTCGGTGCAAGGCGCAAGAACGATGCATACAAACGGGTATTTGACAGTGTGAAATGGGCGCTACTCGCTACGGTTGTGATCGATGTGATTATTATTCTCTTCCGTGTTCCACTGATGAGTGTGTTCACGGATAATCCGGAAATTATAAAACTGGGCGCACAGGTCATCCTGCTCAGTCTTCTGCTGGAGACCGGGCGAACCTGCAATATTGTGATTATTGGCTCGCTTCGTGCCGCAGGTGATGCGAAGTTCCCGGTATACATGGGACTGATCTCCATGGTCTGCATGAGCCTACCGCTAGGCTACCTGCTGGTGTTCAAGCTTCACATGGGGCTCGCCGGTGTATGGCTTGCGATTGCCGCAGACGAGTGGACACGTGCTGTTATTATGTATTTCCGCTGGAAGAGCCGGGCTTGGGAGAAACATGATCTGTTGGATCATGAGGAGGAAATTGGAGCTCAGCCGGTACCGGCAGTATAATGGTGGTTTTGGGAAACCAATTTGATTTGAGCGATTTATAAAAATAAAAGGTGCCGCACTTGGGGCGTTAGTCAGATTAAAGAAGAGCCGATCATGGGATGGAGCATTCCTCCTGATGAGGGGCTCTTTTTTCGTTATTTGTGCAGTATTACCTTGATATCTTAGAGAGGTTCAGACATAGGTGGGTGCTGAATCGAAGGTTGTCACCAGAACAGGTTAGCAAAAATGATCAAAACGAAATGTGCAGCCTCACGTATAGTAAGGATATGGAAAGGGGTTGGACTTTATTTGAATTCTTACAGTGAATTGATTCAGCAAAGTCTCTACTTTATTGAAACGAATCTGTACGAGGATATTGGGCTTGAAGAAGTGGCGTCTGAAGCGCTCCTGTCACCCTATCATTATCATCGGGTGTTCCGCAGGGAGGTTGGCATGACCGTTGTGGAATATATCCGGCATCGTCGAATGAGCTATGCGTCTGCTGCACTGCGTTCGACCAATGTGGGTATTCTGGACATTTCTCTGGAGTGTGGATTTGATAGTCAGGAAGCTTTTACTCGGGCATTCAGGAAGATATACGGTATGCCGCCTGGACGTTTTCGCAAATTGTTCGATCTAAGATTATTTGAAGGAAGAACCAGAGGGGGAGAAATACAGATGAATGAGATGTCAATGATCAAAGGGTGGATGTTGACCGGAAGTCATCCGCAAAATTATGAGATGGGTATTGATCCTGCCGAAGTACACCAGGGCAAGTCATCGGGCTATCTGAAAGCTGTTACGCCGATGGAGAGTAATGAGTTTGCCACCATGATGCAGCAGTTCAAAGCGGACAGGTATGTGGGCAAACGGATGAGATTATCCGGTTTTGTGAAGACTGACCGCGTTGAAGGATTTTGCGGATTATGGATGCGTGTGGATAACAACGCTCTGGATGTGCTCCAATTCGATAACATGCATGATCGACCGATTACGGGAACGCAGCCATGGAATCAGTACCATATTGTACTGGATGTTCCGCAGGGCAGTGCGATCATCTCATTCGGGGTTATTTTGAACGGCAAAGGAAAGGTTTGGGTGGATAGTTTCCGTTTTGAAGAGGTTGATCCGAATACACCATTGACTCATATGGAGACAGAGTATGAGATGTCGGACGAGCCAATGAATTTGTCTTTTGAGGAGTGATCAGATAATGTGTGACGATCAATATTTTAAATTACTCATGTCTGGACAATGAACGATATCACAATGTTTTTCATTTACGCGAAGATCATACAGGTATTGGTTTGACAGATGATATAGAAATTCATGTAATGGAATTGACCAAACTGGATCAACACCCTGTCCCCATGGACAAGGGCGGACTGGTGAACTGGCTTTTATTCTTAAAAGGGATTGATCCATCAAACTGGGAGGTGCTGGCGATGAATGAACCGATGCTAAAAAAGGCGATGGACACGCTGGAATTTCTGAGTCAGGATGCAGCTACGAGAATGGCTTATGATGCGCGGATGAAAGCACTAAGCGATGAAAAGTCGATGATTGAAGGTGCACGTGCTGAGGGAGAAGCCAAAGGGAAAGTAGAAGGTAGAGTAGAGGGTAAAGTGGAAATGGCTCGCGAGCTTCTTGCACTTGGCGTAGATATGTCTGCTGTGGTGAAAGCATCTGGACTCTCCCCAGAGGAAATCAAAAAACTGCTGCCTAAGCAGTGATAAGAAACTGAATTTACACTTTCCAGGGCTGATCCAATCACGGGTTGGCTCTTTTTGTTGTGTTTGGGGTATAAAAAAAGTGGAGCGAAGTCCAAGCTTAGAGGATACAGGCGTTTCTGGCGTTTCCATCAAATCGTAAAGTCCTCCATAGCTAATCAGGCGATACCTTGTTAACATAGATCCAAAGAATAGGATAATTCATGACACATATAGAGGATGATTCCGATGAATAGAAAAGTACTGGTCGTGGATGACGAGTCAAGCATCGTCAGTGCCATTGCTTACGCGCTGCGGCGCGAAGGATATGAAGTTGAGACAGCGAATGACGGCGAAGAGGCGCTGGTCAAGGTGGCGTCATTTCATCCCCAGGTCATGATTCTGGACGTGATGATGCCCAAGCTGGACGGATACGGCGTATGCCGCAGGCTGGAGGATCGGGAGGATATCGGCATTATTTTGCTGACTGTCAAAAATGATATCGTGGATAAGATCGTAGGCCTGGAAATGGGCGCGGATGATTATATGACCAAACCGTTTGAGATCCGCGAACTGCTCGCCCGAGTAAAGGCGCTGATGCGCCGTGTGGAGAAAAGCAGCCCGTCCCCTGACGACCAGAAGAATCAGGCTATCGTCAATGGAACACTGCGTATCCATATCGCTCACCGCACCGTGACGGTGAATGAGGAGAAGCTGGATTTGACGCCAAAAGAGTTCGACTTGCTGACCATTCTGATGTCCAACCCCGAGCGTGTATACACGCGGGATGATCTGCTGGACCGGGTGTGGGGCATGGAATATGCCGGGGGTACACGCACGGTGGATATTCATATTCAGCGGCTGCGCAAAAAGATCGGCGATACCGATCAGCAAAAATTGCAGACGGTATACGGCATTGGCTATAAGGCATCAGCCCCTGAACCGGGCGGCTCCGTATGAGAGTCAGCATCAAGCTGAAATTCAGCGTTTTTCTAGCTGCATTGCTAATCCTGACCGTCGTTGTGCTCAGTTCTCTTGTACTGCGAGGTATTGAGCGCAACCAGCAGACGCAGATCGAGACCATTTTGTCCCAGCAGACCCGTCTGGTGAATCTGAATGTGCGGCAGTCTTACTATACCGAGTCCGTTCGTCTGGAGCAGGAGGTTTTTTTACAGCAAAATGGCCGCAGGTTGGCTCAAGAGCTTGCGAGCTCCACAGGTTTGCCCATCGCGCTTTATGATATGAAGGGACAGCAGGTTGGTTCATCAATCATGTCTGAGGAAAGTGCAGATATCACAGCGACGCTGAACTATGCGCTGCAAAATAAAATTGCTTATCACGAACAGGGGGATACCCTGCTATATATGGCACCGTTGGACGGCCCGGATGGACAGATGGGGGTTGTGCGCATGCAGTATCCGGTTCAGAGCTATCATGAATTCTATGCGCGTATCCTTCAGTTGTTTATGTGGGCGGGAATTGCGGTTGTTGGGTTAAGCTTCATTCTGGGATATCTCTTCTACAATCGTTTTGCTGTTGCTATAACCCGCTTGAAGAGGTCTGCCGATTCCATCCGCGAAGGGCATTATATTACCGAATCACCTGTAAGACGCAAGGATGAATTGGGTGAGCTGGGACAGGGCATTTATTATATGAGCACATCGATTCAGCAAAATATTGAAGCCATGCATGCGGAACAGCAGAAGCTTCAGCTCGCCATCGAGAAGCTTCAGGCCCTGGAGCAGCAGCAGAAACAATATATCGGCAACATCAGCCATGAGTTCAAGACGCCACTTACGTCGATTAAGGCATATGTGGAGCTGCTGGACATGTATAAGGATGATCCGCAATTGCTGGATGATGCCACGAGCAATATTGGCAAGGAAACGGAGCGGTTGTACGAGATGGTTGAGAAGGTATTACATTTATCAGCCCTGGAGAAATATGATTTTGAGAATCAGGCGGAAGACGTGGAGGTTCGTGCTCTACTGGAGGATGCCTGTGGCCGGATGCGGGGCAAAGCCGAGAAGTTTGCGCTGAACATGGAGCTGACGTTACTGCCTGCGGTGATCCGCAGCGATCGGGAGAGCCTGATGCATATTTTCATCAATCTGTTGGATAATGCGATCAAATATAATGTGCCGGGAGGTATCATCCGGGTAAGCAATGAACTGCGAATGCAGGAGCGACAAGCGGTTATCCGCATCTTCAACTCGGGTACGCCCATTCCGGATGAGGCGCGCGAGAAAATCTTTGAACCCTTTTACACCGTCAACAAAGACAGGGCCAGAAAAACCGGGGGCACCGGGCTGGGACTATCACTCGTCAAGCAATTTGTAGAGAAGCAGGGCGGTACGATTACATTGCTGCCGAGCGATCCGAATCATGGGGAAGGAACGACGTTCCAGCTGGTTTTCCCTCTGGCGCATTCAAGTTTACAAGTTGGAAACAAGTCTGAATAACTTTGGAAGTATGCGATGTGTATGCTTGGTCTATAGAAAGCACTCAGGGGGGACCATGATGAATTGGAAGCAGGCGGCTATGGGCACGCTCGGGGCAATCGTCCTATTATCGGCAACAGCATGCGGGGGAACAACAGAACCAGGGGGCAATACACAGAACGGGAAATCCGGCACGGATATTACGGTGAAGGATAATACAAATACATCGGTTTACCAGAGCTTTAAGCTGGAGAAAATCGATAAACTGTCGAATATGCGCGGGGTAGCGTGGCTGAGCAATGACTTGATTTTGTCGGATAAAGTAAACGAGTCCATGAAGCCTGTTACGGTTGAGGGTGAGAAACGTTATCCGCATAACTTATACATGTATGATCTTACGAAGGGTACAGATACACCCGTAAAGGAAAGTGAAGTGAATCTGGGCTCACCACTCGTGTCCCCGGATAGTCAGTATATTTTTTACAGAGAACCGGAGGAATCGACAGGCAAAGGCTTCATTCTGAACCTGCACAACGGGGAAGTGGTACCTGCGGGCCAGGATGATGGATTTGTTTTTGAAGGAGCATGGCTGGATCAGGAGCATGTCGTTTTTCCAAACATGAATGGAGATATTATATCAGCAAGTGTAGATGGAACGACCAAAGCGCTGGTCAAGACGGGGAATTTCAATATAAGCAGTGTCAGCGTTTCGGGGAATGTGATTTACTACATCACAGGCACGGACGGACAGTTGAATAGCTACGATACGAAGACCGGTGAAGTGAAGCAGGTGTTGAAAAGTGTAGAGAGGGTAATCCCGTCCAACGATGGCTCAAGACTGGCGATTGTGAAAAAAACAGCCGATACCAAACGGGCGCTGGTGCTAACCGATCTGGAAGGGAATGAAAAAGCCACGCTTGCCAGAGGCACGCAGATCTTCGGCACGAGCTGGTCTGGTGACGATTCCAAAATCGCCTACACGATCAATTCGGAGAGTGATGAGGAGAAAGGGCTGTTCGTCTCCAATACGGAATCGGCGGAGCAGTTCCAGGTCTCGGCCGAAATGGATAACGCATCTGATCCCCTGAGCTGGAGTCCGGAGGGCAACCGAATTTTGCTGTCACAGGCAGTGCAGGAAAATGAATCGTACCACTTTGTCACCTCGGTCATTACGATTTCGCAGTAAATCATCATCGAAAAAGAAGCAAATCAGCAGGGCGGGCCTGACTCCTATCGAGTTGGGCTTTTTCTGTACCTGTAACGCTGGTTTTCTGGGTTATACTGAAGAGACGAGAAGTGAAGGGGGAACATGATCATGGATGAAAAGGACTGCCGTCTGCTGCTGAGCGTTTCCGAGGAAAGCAGTCTGACCAAGGCTGCGGAGCGCATGTTTATGACCCAGCCGGCTTTGACATACCGTTTGCAGCAATTGGAGAAGGAATTTGGCGTGCCACTTATCGATAAAACGTTAAAAGGCGCCAGGTTCACTCCCGAAGGAGAACATCTCGCGATCTATGCCCGTAAAATGCTCAATGAACTTAACCAGGTCAAGGAGCAGTTGTCGAACATTCGGAATGAAGTCAAAGGAACGCTGCGCCTCGGGATTGCCAATCATTATTCGTTGTACAAGCTTCCTCCCTTATTAAAGCAGTTCAAGGAGCTGTACCCTGAGGTTCAGTTTGCTGTGACCTGTGCACTGAGTGTGGAGGTTATGGAATTGTTGATGCGGGATGAAATTCAGGTAGGTGTCATACGGGGGGAGCATCCATGGTATGAGGGGAAACATCTGCTGCACGATGAACCGGTCTGCATTGTATCCCGTGAACCCATTAATCTGGATGAACTTCCCGGGCTTCCACAAATCGCATTTCAGGAGCCCTTGACCAAAACGGGTGGATCTCCCGTGAGCCCATTCCGCGAGGGAGTGGCGGCCTGGTGGTATGAGCGCTATGAATGTTCACCAACTGTAGCGATGCGTGTGGACAGCTATGAGACATGCAAGGAAATGGTGCGATACGGGCTTGGTTATGCCATTATTCCGGGCATTTTCGTATCTGCTTCGGATGGTCTTCATCAGCAGGAACTAATCCGACAGAATGGACAGGGAGTGCGGCGTAATACGTGGTTGGTATATAAAGAAAGTGTGCTGCAGCAGGCAACGGTGGGTCGCTTTGTTGACTTGATGAAAACGGCTGGAACACAGCATGTTGTGGACGGAAACTAGATACAGACGTGGTGGTGCAGGTGCTAGGCTTTATGCATAATTATCCGATATTTTATTATCAAATAAGGAATTTTATTGCTATTTGGCAGTGTCATTTTTATAGGGAGTACCCATTCGAAGGATGTACATAAGATTAAAATGTATACCGATGCCGTCTTGGCTAATATGAAAAATAACCAGTAATATACTGACATCTAATGATATCCATATGTTATTGTCTAGCGAGTCCATAAAATTTTTTATGGGCTATTCCTTAATTTTTTTGAATTTACTTCTGGCTTGGTCACACATACAATATATCCAATCTGATTGTATATTTATTCGATTGAATTGAATATAGAAATGCTGTATTTGGAGAAAGGCGGCCAAACAATATGTATCCTGACCCAGCTCATATGAAGCAAAAAATCAAAGAAACCGTAGATCGGCTGGACCCCGACTTGCGGGAATTATCCCTGCGCATCCACGCTAACCCTGAACTTAGCTTTCAGGAAGCCCAAGCACAACAATGGTTAACCGAACCGCTGGAAGCAGCCGGATTTCAGGTGGAAAAAGGTATTTCAGGCCTCGACACCTCGTTCCGTGCTGTATGGGAAGGCCAACCAGGTGGACCCACGATTGCACTGCTCGCTGAATATGATGCGCTGCCCCGCATCGGACACGCCTGCGGACATAATCTGATCGGAACCTCTGCTGTAGGTGCAGCACTGGCGCTCAAGGAATCTTGCCCTGATCTTCCGGGAAGGATCGTCGTTCTTGGCACACCGGCTGAAGAAGAGGGCGGCGGAAAAATCATTATGGTGAACGATGGCGTATTCAATGAGATTGATGCCGTCATGATGTGTCACCCGCAGCAAAAAACGATGGTACTGAGAGGTGCGTTGTCCTGTGTGGATGCAACCTTTACGTTCCATGGCAAACAAGCACATGCAGCTTCATCTCCTGAGAAGGGTATTAGTGCGCTGGATGCCTTGGTCAACGCGTACGCGGGCATAAACTCGCTTCGTCCTTATCTGAAGGATGACGTTCGGGTGAACGGGATCATCACCAAGGGTGGAGATGCGCCCAACGTGGTGCCTGAGCTGGCTGAAGCCGTATATATCATTCGGGCGAAGACCGTCGAAGAGCTGAAAATCGTCATGGACAAAGTATATCGCGTCGTGCGCCATGCTGCGGAAGGCGTTGGGGCTACGGTAGATATTACGGAAGGCCTGATCTATGCCGAGCGGAATAACAACAAAACTCTGGCGGGTCTGTTCCAGCAGAACTTGGAGGATATGGGCATTGAAGTGCATGATCCACCGCAAACGGGCGGCGTCGGTTCTTCGGATATCGGTAACGTAAGCCAGATTACAGCCGCCATCCATCCGTATATTCGGTTAGGAGATGCGACAACACACACACCTGAATTTGCCCGGCTTGCCGGAGCAGAGGAAGGCATGATTGAACTGAACCGTGCGGCGAAGGCCCTTGCACTGACAGCGTTCGATTTGTACGCAGACAAGGCCGCATTGCAACATGTACGGGATGAGTTTGAAGCGTGGAAACAACAGAAGGACGAGGGATGATGAATTGGAAAACATAACAAAACAACCACAACAACGGCGCAAATGGTTTAAGATGCCTCACACCTTCGTCATCTTGTTCATTCTGGTGCTGGTAGCTACCGTCTTGACCTATATTATTCCCGCAGGGGAATTTGATCGGGTAAAGGATGAAGCAACAGGCAAATCCTTGCTCGTCCCGGATTCATATCATCATGTAGAGGCCAATCCAACGGGATTATGGGATATTCCCAAGTCCATCGTTCGCGGACTGGTTGACTCCGCGGACGTTGTATTCTTTATTTTCATCATCGGCGGAGCATTTCAGATCATTACGAGCACGGGAACAATTGAAGCTCTTACAGGCCGGGTAGCCCGTTCGTTCGCTAATAAAGGATTATGGGTCATCCCGGTATTCATCACCTTGTTCTCTGTTGGCGGGTTCACGATGGGCATGTCCACAGAGGTCATGGTCTTTGTACCGATCGGAATAGCCATCGCGCGTGCGCTAGGGTATGACGCTTTAACGGGTACGGCGATGATCTCCCTGGGGGCCTCGTGTGGTTTTACCGCCGGACTGCTCAATCCGTTCAATGTGGGACTGGCTCAGGCGATTGCAGAAGTCCCGATTTTCTCAGGCATGTGGCTGCGTGCGATCATCCTGGTGTGTCTCATCTCCGTAACAAGTATCTATATTATGCGGTACGCGTCCAGAGTGAAGTCTGATCCAACTCGCGGTTTGGTGCATGAGCTGGAACAGGAGCAGGCAGCAGATACACCTGCGGTGGACTTAAACAAACTGCCAACGATTCGCATCACACATATTCTGACCATCATTACAATTGTAGCTGGCTTTGCCCTGTTAATCTGGGGTGTATCCAAAGAAGGCTGGTGGATGGAAGAACTGGCGGCTCTCTTCCTGAGCATGGGCGTGATCGCGGGTCTTGTCTCCGGGTTCGGTCCTAGTCGAATTGCAAGTGAATTCGTCAAAGGTGCAAGTGGCATCGCTTATGGTGCTTTTATCATCGGTCTGGCAAGAGGCATCATGGTTGTTCTCGATCAGGGTAACGTGATTGACTCCGTAGTATACGGGATGTCTACAGCGGTTGGCGAATTGCCGTCCTCCGTGCAGGTATTGGGTATGTATTTCTTCCAAAATATCATGAACGTGTTCATCACCTCGGGTACAGGTATGGCAGTGACAACGATGCCGATTATGGTTCCATTATCGGATCTGCTCGGGGTTACCCGTCAGACTGCCGTACTGGCTTTCCAGTTCGGAGACGGATTCACCAACATGATTTTGCCAACGTCTTCAGCCTTGATGGGCAGTCTCGCAGTATCTGGCATTCCGTATCAGAAATGGGTTAGATTCTTCTGGCCGCTGATGGTGATGTGGATCGCTATGGGTATTGTATTTATGCTTATTGCGAATGCCATTCAGTATTCGTAATCGTTCAATTAAGATAAGTAACGAAAAATGTATTCCATAACTTACATTCCTTTCTATACATTTATATTGACTAAGCTATTCCGCTTCCGATAAACTAGAATGCAGGAATAAAAGTCGAATGTTCAAAGCAGCAGTTCGAGACATTGTTTCGGACGGCTGTTTCTTTTCTTTTTCATAAGCAAGGTTGCAACGTTGTAGTCTTGTCGGATGATCCGGCCAATAACAACATGGAATAGGAACAGGTGATACACATGTGTAACAGCGCGTACCGCGTGCTTTTATATTATAAGTTCGTGAAGATTGAAGACCCTGAAACGTTTACGCAAGAGCATCTGCAATACTGCAAGGACCTGGGTGTAAAAGGCCGTATTCTGATCGCATCCGAAGGCATTAACGGCACGGTATCCGGAACGCCAGAACAGACAGAACAGTACATGAAAGACATGCATGCGAACCCGCTGTTCAACGATATGGTGTTCAAGATTGATGATGTGGAAGAGCATGCGTTCAAAAAAATCTTTGTTCGTCACAAAGCAGAGCTGGTTACGTTCCGCGTGGACGAAGACTTGGACCCGAACGAAATTAGCGGTAAACGGTTGTCCCCAAAAGAATTTTACGAGCATCTTCAACAAGAGGATGTCATTGTAATTGATGGCCGCAATGACTACGAGTACGAGATTGGTCATTTCCGAGGTGCGATTCGTCCGGACGTTGAGTCGTTCCGCGAGTTCCCGGAATGGATTCGGGAGAACCTGGGCGACATGAAGGACAAAAAGATCATTACTTACTGTACTGGCGGTATCCGTTGTGAGAAGCTGACCGGGTTCATGATTAAGGAAGGTTTCCAGGACGTGGCTCAACTTGATGGCGGAATCGTGACCTATGGCAAGGATGATGAGGTACAAGGTCGTTTGTTTGATGGGAAATGTTATGTTTTTGACGAGCGTATTTCCGTGCCGATTAACCGGACAGATGAAGATATCGTGATTGCCAGCTGTTATCACTGTGGAACGACACATGACCGTTATATTAACTGTCCAACCTGCAACCTGCAGCATGTATGCTGTGAGGATTGCGAAGAGACGCATAACCGCTTTTGCTCGGATGCCTGCCGGGAGGCAGCACCGGTAACCGCATAAGCAGGGAGAGCAGGTGCTGATCGTGAAGCGCGAAGAGGAAAGAACGACGCGTGAACGGATTTTGTTCATGCTGAAGCAGCAAGGCACAATGACCGCAAGGGAAATGACAGCTGAGCTTGGTCTGACCGGCATGGCGATTCGCCGTCACCTCACGGCACTGGAGCAGGATGGATGGATTGAGGTTCGGGAAGCCAGAGCTACAGCTGGACGTCCATCCGCTGTGTACCATCTGACGGTACGCGGGGATAGCTTTTTCCCAAAATCATATTCATCACTAACCCTGGAGCTGCTGGAGGAACTGTCGGATTCAGCGGGCAGCGGTGTCGTGGATGCATTGTTCGAGAGCCGCCGGGATAAGTTGCTTCGCAGCGGACAACCACAGATGGAAGGTCAGGATCTGGCCGGACGTGTCGAGGAACTCGCGCGCATTCAGAATGCAAACGGATATATGGCCGATGCCTCCAAGGAAGAGGATGGCACTTATGTGCTTACCGAGCTGAACTGCCCTATTGTGCAGGTAGCTAGTGTCTATAAACAGGCTTGCCGCTGTGAACTGGAGTTGTTCCGTTCATTGCTGCAGGCTGATGTGGAGCGCACCGAATGTTATGCTGATGGCGGCAAAAAATGCACGTACCAGATTCGCGAGGCGGCTGGGAATTAGCATGTATGGAGATTGTTTCGATCACTCGGAACAGTCTCTTTTTTTTTGACCAAAATTACGTAGATGCGCTATTTTTATATGGCGATGCGTGCTATAATGAGCTAACATCTAGTTTATGTTCGCATCCTTATATTTGCTAATACTTCAGCAGATATATCCTGTTCATTTTGCACGTAGGAGTGAATAATGATGACAGAGTTGCTTGATCCCAAGAACGATTATGTATTCAAACGAATTTTTGGAAGTGAAGAGAATAAGGATGTGCTTTTGGCTTTTCTGAATCACACCTTCAAAAATGCAGGTGAATCCTTACTGACCGACATTGTGTTGATCAACCCTTATTTGGACAAGGTTACCCCGAGAGATAAACAGTCCATTCTGGACATACGGGCCAAAACAGATCAAGGTGAGCTAATTAATGTTGAAATGCAGTTGTTTAATCAGTATGATTTAGAGAAGAGGACTTTGTTCTATTGGGGTAAACAATACTCCGGACAATTACTTGAGGGACAGAGATATAGCCAACTCAAAAAATGCGTTGCGATAAACATTGTTAATTTCAAAATGCTTGCTAATGACCAGTACCACAACGTATTTCATTTAAGAGAAGACCATACCAATATTCCTTTGACGGATGTTATAGAGATTCATTTTATGGAAATACCTAAGCTGAATGATGAAAATATTCAAATGAAGAATGGATTGGTGCGCTGGCTGTTATTTTTGAAAGGAATGACTAGATCAAGCTGGGAGGCGTTATTGATGCACGAACCGGAACCGGCGTTGAAAAAAGCCATGAGTGTATTGGAGTTTCTGAGCCAGGATGAGCAAGCACGTCAACAATATATTGACCGTCAGAAATTTCTGTGGGATGAAGTTTCCATGATTGAGGGCGCACGAGAAGAGGGGCTCAAGAAAGGCATGGAGGAAGGTATCCAAAAAGGAATCCAAAAAGGAATCCAAAAAGGAATCGAAGAAGGCATCAAAGAAGGAATTAAAGAAGGTGAAGCTGAGAGCAAGCGGAAAATCGCAATGAATATGCTAAATTTGGGGCTTGATCAAGATACCATTATCAAAGCTACCGGGCTAACCTCATCTGAATTAGAGGAACTGCAAAAAGAAAAGGAATAAGCACTCTGGAGCTATCTTTTGATTGATATAAGGCGACCATACCCAAAGTACATTGGGAGGGACACCTCTTTTTATTGAAAATTTTAAATATGAAAAATCTCATCCCGGATGTACACTTGACACATGAACCCACTCATAATAACATATGTTATATAACATTTGTTATTAACAACGGAAGGAGCAGTATATGCCACCCAAATCGGAGATTACGCAAGAAAAAGTGTTATCTGCCGCCTTTGAGCTTGTACGGACTCAAGGCTTGGAGGCGCTCACTGCGCGAAACGTTGCTCAGACGCTCCATTGTTCCACCCAACCCATATATAGTCTCTACAACAACATTGAAGAGTTGAAATCAAGCGTGTATGACAAGGCTGCCGAATTTGCCCGTCACAGTATGGTGGAGTATAAGGACGATGCTAATTCCCCTGCTTTGAACCTGACGATTGGATTCCTGTACTTTGCACAGAACGAGAAGCAGTTATTTCGAACGTTGTATCTTTCGGGTTACCGACAATACAATCCCCATACCGATCAGTTTCTGGGTGAAGAATTAACCACGTTCTACATGCGGTATAGCAAACGGTTACAGGATGTATCTGTCGAGCAACTCAAGCGCATTTTCTTAAAGCTCATGATCTATTTAATTGGCATTGGAACACTTCTGAACTCGCACACCTTGGAGCTGGACATGAAGGAAGCGACTGAAATGATTAGGGAAATGTACGAGATGTTGCTGCATAAGGAAGGTCTCACTTATTAAATCCATTGAAGGAGTGAGCAGTATGGTCCATAGGCTTGGCAACAAAATCGGTGAAGGCGGCTGTGCGGAGGTATTCGAATGGGAAGATGGAAGCAAGATCGTTAAACTGGCCAAACCGAACACGATTACGGCTGCTTTGGAGGCCGAACTTCATCATTGCCGAATCGCTTCGGCGTGTGGATTGCCGGTTCCTAAGCCATATGATCTGGTGACTGTCGAGGGACGATCAGGTATTGTATTCGAACGGATTGATGGCGAGACGATCATGAAGCGTTTTGTAGACCGATCAGTAGAACAGTCCAGAATGCAGGCGCCTTTGGATGTCGGCAAAGACTTCGTGAATGCCCGAATTACAGCACAGCTTTTTCATCAGATTCATTCACATTCTGTGGCCAATATGCCGAGTCAGCGGGAAAATATCAAGCATAATATTGTTGAAGCACAATATTTGTCTGAAGCGGAGAAAGCTGCCGTGATTGCCCAATTGGATCGATTACCAATGAAACAGCAACTATGTCACGGTGATCCCAACCCGGGTAACATACTGCTTAGGGACAATGATGCAGTCATTATCGACTGGAACAATGCCTCTACCGGAAATCCGGAAGCAGACTTGGCCGAATACATCATTATGATTCGATACGCCATACTGCCGCCTCATCTGCCACATGAGGCGATGGTTGCTCTTGATGCTACGAGAGAGGCAAGTATCCAAATCTTTATGGAGGAATATGAGAAGCTGTCCGGTATTGGTTATGCAGATACCGAACCCTGGATTGCGCCTGTTGCGGCACGCAAATTGATCGCGGATGGGATATCCGATGCGGAGAAAAAAATGCTCATAGATGAAATTAGAAAAAGACTCGATACTCCATATCCATGAATAATAGCCTGTCTATTAGCTGTGCCAACATTACCATCTACAGAACATTGTGGGTGGTTTTTGTTTTATGTAATGTTTTCTCTCACGTATCTGCAATGAATGCAAATTGGAAGTGGTTCAACCATTGACGGAAAACAGGTCGCACCTTAATATTAGGGAAACAATAAAATACCAACACGAGTCATGGACTTCAGTCGCATGAGAAAAGTCTATATTTGTCTGCTTTTGTCGATCAAAGCAACAATGCGTTGAAGCGTTCGTTTTGTCCCGCCCTATCGTGTCACTTGGATAACGATGAGGGCATCAACATTTTAGAAGATGGAGAGGGGTTCTCACACATGAAAAAGAAATTCTTAATGTCTCTGATGATGGTTGCATCTATGATCGTAGCGGCAGGTTGCGGAAATAACAGCGGCGGTAGCACAACACCCGAGGGATCAGGCAGCACAACAGGTGAAGGTACGGCAGAAAAATCATATCGCATTGCGATCTCACAAATCGTCGAGCATCCATCGTTGGATGCCACACGTGAAGGATTCGTTGCAGCGCTAAAGGATGCTGGTCTTGAAGAGAACAAGAATCTGACGATTGACTACAATAACGCGCAAGGCGATTCAACGAACAACCTGTCCATTGCCCAGAAGATTGCCGGGGATTCCAAAAATGATTTGATCCTTGGGATTGCAACACCATCCGCACTGGCTCTGGCTCAACAAGTGAAGGACAAGCCATTGCTGTTCGCGGCAGTGACGGACCCGTTGGGTGCCAAACTGGTGAGTGACATGGACAAGCCAGGCGGCAACGTAACAGGTGCATCGGATACGAACCCGGAGGCGATTGTGCAATTGGCTGATTTTATCGCCAAATATTTGCCGGATGTGAAGACGGTAGGTCTGGTTATTAACGAGGGCGAACCGAATGCGGTTGTGATGGCGAACAATGCGGAAAAAGCACTGGCCACACATAATATCAAGCTGGTCAAAGCACCAGTTACGAACACATCCGAAGTAAAACAGGCGACCGATTCTCTAGTTGGCAAAGTGGATGCCTTCTATATCACGCTGGATAACTCGGTAGTTAGCGCAGTGGATACAATCATCCAGACAGCGAATAAAAATAAAATTCCGTTCTTCTCCAGTGACCGGGATACCGTGGAAAAAGGGGCTTTCGCAACCGTTGGCTTCAAATACTACGATCACGGATACCAAGTAGGTGAAATGGCTGCGGACATTCTGAAAAATGGTACAAAACCGGGCGACATGAAAGTCACCGTGCCGGACAAGCTGGACCTGATTCTGAACCTGAAAGCTGCTGAAGCTCAAGGCATCACCGTTACGGATGAGATGAAGGCGGAAGTGAAGGACCAGGATACCAACATTATTCAATAATCTGACCGGACGAATCTCCGGCAGTACGGATGCGAGGCGGACATGCAGGCGGGTTCGCCTCATTCTTTTCGATAGACAGGGAGGAAGCAATGTGAATTTGACTTGGGGTTCAATTGAAGGGGCAATCGAGCTTGGATTGTTGTATGCACTGATGGCATTGGGTGTATATATTACATTCCGCATACTGGACTTCCCCGATCTCACCGTAGACGGAAGTTTTACAACTGGAGGCGCAATCGCGGCGGTCATGATATCCAACGACTTCTCTCCTTGGCTCGCTTGCTTGGCAGCAATGGCTGGAGGAATGGTGGCTGGCGCCTGTACAGGTCTGCTGCACACCAAAGGCAAAATTAACGGGCTGTTATCCGGTATTCTGATGATGATTGCTCTGTATTCAATTAATATGCGTATTCTCGGCGCACCGAACAAATCCATTATGGGCATGGATAACCCCTTCTCGGGTGAGCATGTCATGGTTATCATTATCGTAGTTGTGCTGGTATTCAAAATTATGCTGGATCTGTTTATGAAAACAGATATCGGACTGGCACTGCGCGCCACAGGTGACAACAAACGCATGATTCGCAGCTTCGGTGCGAATACGGATGTGACCACTATTGTTGGTGTCAGTCTGTCCAACGGACTTGTTGCGCTGTCTGGCGCATTTATTGCACAGCAATCCGGTTTTGCAGATATTACGATGGGAATTGGGATGATCGTTATCGGACTGGCCTCCGTTATTATCGGAGAAGCGATTCTGGGTGCAAGAACCGTATTCTGGGCCACACTTGCGGCCGTTGTCGGTTCAATTATTTACCGGATTGTGGTCGCGATCGCACTCCAGGTCGAATGGTTTGACACATCCGATCTGAAGCTGATCACCGCGGTGATCGTTATTATCGCACTTGTTTTCCCAACCATGCAGCGCTCCATGAAGCAGAAAAGCCTGGCTCGCAAACGAACCGAAGAGCTTATGGGCTCGTCGAGCCAACAGGCGAAGGGAGGCATGTGATTATGCTTGAGATTACACAAGTGACCAAACTGTTTAATCCGGGAACGACCGACGAGAAGACTGCGCTGGTTGGCGTAAACCTGACGATGAACCCGGGAGACTTCGTGACCGTGATTGGCAGTAATGGCGCGGGAAAATCAACGTTGATGAACATTATCTCAGGCGTTATGAAGCCCGACATGGGCGATGTGCTGATCAATGACCGTTCCATCAAAAGCCTGCCTGAGCATAAACGCAGCAGTTGGATTGGCCGTGTGTTTCAGGACCCGATGGCGGGTACAGCACCGCATATGTCCATTGAGGAGAATATGGCGATGGCGTACAAACGCGGCAAGGGCCGTGGACTGGGCTTTGGAGTGACCCGTGCAAGACGGGAGATTTTCAACGCCCAGTTGGAGAAGCTCGGTATTGGGCTCGACAAACGTCCTAATGCCAAAGTGGGCCTTCTGTCTGGTGGTGAACGCCAGGCGCTCAGCCTGCTGATGGCAACATTCACCCAGCCGCAAATTTTGCTGCTGGACGAGCATACGGCTGCGCTTGATCCTTCTCGTGCGGAGCTGATCACAGAGCTGACAGAGACGCTTGTACGTGAGATGAGACTTACAACGTTGATGGTCACACACAACATGGAGCAGGCCATACGTTTGGGCAATCGTCTAATTATGATGGACAAAGGCCGAATTATTTTGGACGTTAGTGAAGAGCGTAAGCGCACGCTGACCGTACCTGAGTTATTGGGTGAGTTTGAACGTATCAGTGGTAAAAAAATGGCCGATGATCGCGTGGTGCTGGGTTAAATCCAGGAGCATCTTGCGATCACCGAAGAGAGCCAGTACATCTCATTACAAAAACCTTTTGCGTTCTCGCAAAGGGTTTTTGTGGTATGTTGAACAGAATAAGGACCACAATTAGTAAGCATACATAGGAGGGCCGAGCATGTCGTTACAATTCGATGAAGGAACATACAGCGTAACCCGGCGTACCGATTCCATTCGCCTGCTGGCGAAGGAATTTGCGCTGCTGTATTTTTTGTATGAAAACAAGGAAAAAGCCTTTACTCGCAGCCAACTACTGGACCGGGTATGGCCCTTGGAATATCCGGTTGAACGCACCGTGGACGACCATGTGTATCGCCTGCGCAAGAAGCTGAAACGTTGGGAAGAAATTGCACTGGAGACCGTGCGTGGTTATGGTTACCGGCTTATCATCCGATCGAATATGGCGATATTGCCCTCTAACCCTTCCGCCCAAGATCAGGAGATGCGAGAAGTGATTCATGGATTGTTCCGCAAATACCATCTGTATGGACAGGGCAAATCGATGCTCACGCTGCTGGATCAGCAAGAAGCGCTGGGCATTGAGATTGATCCATTTTATCAGCTGTATATCCACTTTATTCAGGGAGATCTGGAATGGCTGATTACGACAACGGAAATTCCCTTCGAGGAACGTTTGTATTGGCTGTTAATTTTTACACATACCCTGATTGAACCATGGGAGAGTTTGCCCTTGTACGAAAAGGCCCTGAATTCATCCGCGCTGTCTGCCGATCAGCTTCGTGAACTTCGTATTCTGAACATTGTTGAAGTCTACGCTGAGGTAGGCCAGTATGAACGAGCCAAGGCTCGACTCATTGAAACGTATCATGTCATGGAGAAAGATGAACTGGTTCATTTCAGACTTCCGGTAAAGCTCTCAGCGTTGTATGTGGAACTGTGGGGTGGCAGCGGTGAAGCGGTTGAGGATCAGATGGCTGCTCTGCGTTCCGGGTTGAAAGATGCGCCATACTTGCGGGAAATCGGACGCTTTCAAGTGATGGAAGGCCTATGGCTGCTCAGACAAGGGAGAATCCGAGAGGCAGAGCCGAGACTGGACGATGGTCTGGACGTTTTGAAAATGACTTTGAACGCACCGTTATATCTCAATTCGGCTTACCAAATATTGTTGTTCTTGGAACACCACCGCATAGAGGGGCGTCTTCGCACTAAATACCGTCAAGTCCATGCGGATATCTCCAAAAGTTACGGCGTGCCTATTCATGGACAGCGAATTGTGGATGAAATCCGCACATTTTTATCCCCGTTTCCCCCATCCTCTGATCTTCCTCTGATATAACACCTTTATGATTAAAGCCAAGGAACATATAAGCCAGCAACAAGGCTGTAATCAGGGGAGGAAGTATAACGTATGACCGTCATTTCAAAAGAACCCAATCCAGCATCCATCTCGTCCAGTGGCGCATCCAAAAGCCTATGGACCAACATCCGCTTCATGCGGATGTTTATTGCGTATTCGCTCGCAACCTTTGGGGATTGGTTTGACGCACTCGCCATCCAGATCATGGTCGCTTATCGTTGGGGTGCTGATCCGCTGATCATTGCCCTTATTCCGGTATGTATGGCTGTTCCGGGTATCGTACTTGGATCGGTGGCAGGTGCGCTGGCAGATCGTTTGCATAAGGTGAAAATCATGATGATATGTGATGTGATCACCGTTATATTAACGATTGCCATTCTGTTCGCGCCAAGTGCGGCATGGCTGCTGCCGCTTCTTGCTTTACGAGCGATGATGGGGGTATTCCATGTTCCTGCGCAGCAGGCGCTCACGCGCCAGGTGGTAGCAGAGGAGCATTTGTTTCAAGCATCATCACTGAACGGTTTTGTCAACCAATGCTCCAAAGTAGCGGGACCGCTGCTGGGTGCAGTCATTGTGGCCGTATTTTCACCGCAAATCTGTATTCTAATCAATGCTTGTACACGTTTGTTGTCGGGAGCTGTGTTATGGCCTTTACGTCGTCTAACTGAGGAATCAGGATCATCTGCATCGGGCGAAAGTCCTTTGGAAACGGGGGAGACCGCAGAATCCCTGTTCACTCAATGGAAGAAGGGCTGGCGTTTTATCCAGAGCAGCCGCACTCTTCTGAGTACGATTCTGTTTGGTTGCTTTGGATTAATGGCCATTCTCATGATCGATTACCAGTTTACGACGCTATTTCGGGAGATCAAGCCGGGTAACGAAGCTCTGATTGGCTGGCTGGGATCATCCGCCGGGGCAGGTGCAGTTGTGATTATTCTACTGTTGAATCGGCTTCCACGAATCGGGTATGGCTGGGGGCTGGGTGGTGGATATATGCTGATTGGTGCCGGAATCGCTGCGCTTGGCTGGGTCAGTTCCCAAACGTCCGAGTTCTGGATCATCATGTGGGGCTTATGCATCGGAGTGGGTAATGGCCTGTTTATGGTGACGTTGAATTACTTGCTGCAAAAAGAAACTCCTCCTGCCTATGTCGGCCGTGTATTCGGTATTCAAAACTCGCTTTCCAGCGTCGTGCTGGTCGTTGCTCCACTTGCTGGCGGTGCCTTGATTCGGAGCGTGGGACCGAGTCCCACATTTCAATATATCGGCATGGCGACACTGGCGATTGGCATGACAGGCATGCTGCTGCAACGAATCTTATGGGAGGGGAAACAACCGCTTCCGGCAGAGTCGACTGGAGAACTTGGGCAGAAGTCAGTCTGACAGCCATGATTACCATCGTTACGGTAAAAAGAATATAAACGATAAACAGCCGCTACGGACTTATCCGTAAGCGGCTATTCTGATCTAATAGGGCAGTACATCATACTTCCCACCAGGAGAAATAAGAGGTGGAGGCCATCAGCCCCCCAACAGTGAGGGAGCCACTAACCGATAGGTTAATGGACTGACCGGGAGGAACCACGTAGCGCCCTAGTTCATTGGATAAAAAAGGACCTACCTGCAAAGGCATAGCCAATAAGGTTGTGCTACCCGTGGGAGCGGCAGCGGAGAATCGTACCGTTGCAATGCTGGTGTTACTGCTTGATAAATTATTGTTTAGCGGTGTGAGTGTGCTCGGTGATGTTAGCGTTCCATTTGCAGACAGAGCCATGCTACCGCTGAAGGAAGAAAGCAAGTTGAGCGCGACCGTTATTCCGCCGGAGAGCCTTGATATATATACATTTTTACCACTTCCGGATGGGTTGGTCAGTTGTACAGTAGCGATAACGCTTCCTCCCAGCAACCCCAATGTGGTGGAGTTGGTTGAGCCTGCATTATACAGGTTTCCCGTGCTGCCGGCATTCGTCTCAGGCGGAGCGACAATACCGGGTGAGGTAAACGTATTCGTAATGGAAGTATAGACGGGGCTATTCTGCGGGTTGAATACGTTATGATTCGGCATTGTACACACACCGCCCTTTCTTCAATATACAAATCAGAATTCCCACCAGGAAAGATTGATTGCTGCGGTTTGGGAACCCGTTCCCACGCTGATGGTTAATGTCTGACCAGGAGGGACGATGATCGAGCCGTTCAGGTTTAACCAATACATGCCGGCCGTAAGGGGGATGCTGAGCAGACTTGTTGATGTGCCCGTTAATGTACTCGTATTTTGTCTCGTCGTCATTACACTTGCATTGGCATTACCTAGTAATGTGTTGACTGGAGCAGGTGTAGTGCCGCCCGTAATGGTACCACCGGAGTAAACAATAAGCGTTGCGGCTGCCGTTGCGCCTCCGCTGATCCGGGAGACGTAAAGTGTACGCCCGCTGCTCGTTGCATTCACTACCTGTAACAGGAGATTCAGTCCCGCACCCACGCTGACACTACCGGTTGTCAAAATAAAGGAACTGCCTGCTGCTGCCGCTCCTCCCTCTGGAGTGGACTCAATGCCAGGGGAGGAGAATGTATTGGTCAGTTGAGTATATACGGGACTATTGGCTGGGTTGAATATATTGGAATTGGTCAACTAATCCACCTCCGATCTGCCTGAACGGGCCATACAAAGCCAATTTGGGAATGGCTCCTTCGATGAAAATTTGAAGTGAAACCGTGAAGAGGTTGTACTTGCAGTGTATGTAGGGAATAGGGGAAGGGTTTGGGATACAAAACAGTAAATCCTCAAATAACGGCGGACGCCGTGCCCGTATTTTATATGCGGGCATACGATGCGGAAGCACATTTTTTAAGGGGAAATCGATATGAGTCGAACAGCGAAGCGTAGCAAGAAGAGAACGAACCAAACAACTAAATATGTCAGCCGCCGCCAATCCCGTCGTTCCTGCCGCGCTAAATTGCTGAAACCTCCTTGTTCCCGGATGACTCGTCCCCGGTTCAAGCAGGGTAATTCCTCACGTACGACACTCCCTGGTGCTACTCACTGTTTTACAGAGCATACGTATATCGGAGCCGAGACAACCAGTAAGATGAACCCTCTCCCGGCACAAGATACCTCATCGCTCAGCATGTACACATATGGCATTGTAAATCGGGGGAAACATCCGGCTCTTGTACAGATCCAGATCAGCCCTAATGCCAGAGACTATGCTGTGGACAGCCAGGAGGTGATCGCCGGAGGGCAGACCCAAGCGCTGGTGCCGCTGCGATTCCTGCGTTATACCCGGCTGGTGATCCAATCGATTGAACCGGACCAGCCGACCCGGCTTGATGTTTATTTTCAGGCGCAGCGTATGCCCTAAGAACGTGGAATACAACTGATTTGACCAGGGAGGAGGACGAGGCATATGCCTAACTTTACAACGTTTAACACAAATCCGGATAATCTCAGAACCTTGATTTTTGGTCATGATAGTACAGGCACAGCTCAGCCAGTTCACACCGATACAAGCGGGAACTTACTTGGAATCATTTTGGATGGTACGATCAGCAATATAGGTCTTACTTCTGTTACCATTAATGCCGGAACCATCACGAATATTCTGAACGGAACGATTACCAGCGTCCTCGGAGCAACGATCACGGCGGGTACGATTACCAGCGTGCTTGGCGCAACGATCACAGCTGGAACATTGACGAACTTGCTAAATGGTACGATCACCAGTGTTTTGGGAGCCACAATTACTGCCGGAACAATCACAAGTGTGCTCGGGGCAACGGTGACAGCGGGCACATTAACGAACCTGCTCAATGGTACGATTACCAGCGTGCTTGGCGCAACGATCACCTCAGGAACGCTGACGAACTTGCTGAACGGTACAATTACGAGTGTATTGGGAGCGACGATCACAGCCGGAACGATCACCAGCGTGCTTGGAGCCACAGTGACCGCAGGGACGCTGACGAACTTGCTGAACGGTACCATCACGAGTGTACTTGGTGCTACGATCACAGCCGGAACGATCACCAGCGTGCTTGGAGCCACGGTGACCGCAGGGACGCTGACCAATCTGTTGAACGGTACCATCACGAGTGTACTTGGTGCTACGATCACAGCAGGAACGATCACCAGCGTGCTTGGAGCCACGGTGACCGCAGGGACGCTGACGAACTTGCTGAATGGTACCATCACAAGTGTACTTGGAGCGACAATCACAGCAGGAACGATCACCAGTGTCCTGGGAGCAACAATCACGGCGGGTACAATCAATAGCGTGCTTGGAGCGACGATTACCGCAGGAACGCTGACCAATCTGTTGAACGGTACCATCACGAGTGTACTTGGTGCTACAATTACGGCAGGAACACTGACGAACTTGTTAAATGGTACCATCACAAGTGTACTCGGAGCTACCGTGACAGCGGGAACGTTAACGAATTTGCTGAACGGTACGATTACCAGTGTACTTGGAGCAACCATTACAGCCGGGACGTTGACCAACCTGTTGAATGGTACGATTACCAGCGTATTGGGAGCCACGATTACAGCGGGTACACTCAGCAGCGTGACGTCGATCTCGCAAAAGAGCTTTCAGGAATCACAGCTTCTTAGCACGCCAACGGCAAACACGTTTACGCCGCTTCCGGCGGTCACGACGAGTGTATTTGGCACGTATTCTTTCTTTGTATATAACAGAGGGCCGGGGGCAAACCGGGTCGATGCCCGCGTGGAAATCAGCGCCAACGGTACCAACTGGTACGATGATGTGGACACGGTGACCGGGATTTTGCCAGGCTCGGTGGATGTTTTAGTGCCACAGCGTTTTCTCAAATATACACGTCTTTCCTACCGTTCCAGTCTGCTCGGAGCACCCAGCACGATTGACGTGTTCTTCAATGGACAAGGCACATAACCAGGTTTATCGTCATATAGGTACATGGAGTCCTTTAGTGGGCTTCATGTACTTTTTTTTGCATTGGAGGTGGCTGCATATGCAGAACAGGTTACTCGGAATTCATATGATTGTGCAAAATGAAGAACATCATCTGGCCCGCTGTCTCGACAGCTTCAAGCCGATGGGCAGTGAATGCTTCATTACAGATACCGGGTCTACAGATCGTACACCGGAGATCGCCAGAAGTTATGGAGCAACGGTGCTTCATGCCCGTTGGGAAGATGATTTTGCACATGCCAGAAATATAAGTTTGCCTCTCTCGAGCACGGAATGGATTCTGTGTCTGGACGCGGATGAGTATGTCATACAGGGATTGGAAGAGCTTTTGGATTATCTACCGAAGGTCCATAAGAGCGTTTCGAGACTGCGGATTACGATAGAGAACCGAATTGGCGAGGGAACGGGAGAGAGCGTCATCTTCCAACCTGTGCGTCTTTTTCGCGCCCATCAAGGATATCGGTATGAGGGGCGTATCCATGAGCAATTGGTTCGTGGCGGTACAAGGAATTGTGGAGAACAAGAAGCCGATGATCAGGACATAAAGGACTCCTTTACCCGTGAAGAAGGCTGGATTGCTGAGCATGAACCCTTGGCTCCACTACGTTTGGTTCATGATGGTTATCTGCCGTCCACGATTGCTCAAGGACATAAACCCTTGCGTAATCTAAAGCTTTTGCAGCTGGAATTAGCTGATCGTCCGGGGCAACCTTTTCACCTCTATAATGTGGGGGTAACATACTGCCAGCTAGGGAATATCGAACAGGCAGCAGAAGCCTTTACTGAATCCTTTCTTCATACACCTCTGCACGCCCCGTATCGCTCATCCCTGGTTCGGGACTACGCCAAGGTTCTTCTGGCAAGGGGGCGCTATGACGAGGCTCATGGGTTATTGGCGGTAGAAAGACAGCGTTATGCTGGGTATGCCGACCTGCATCTGCTATATGGAGAGATTTTGGAGCAACAGGGTCTGGAGGAGAGGGCCTACAAGTCCTATGCAAGAGCAACAGATTGCCGGGAGGGCTTTAATGGAGCTGATCTCAAGGACAATAACAAGGCAGAGATTCGAGGCGTACATCAGCAGGCAATTGAGCAAACAGATAAACCAGGAAGCGATGAATTATGTGAGGGCAAGTCCTCTGAAGATGTTTACAGAGAGCCAGCTCGAATGGAAAGATATTACGTAACGGATATAGGTTGCGATAGCTACAAGGCCTATACAGCCATGGGAAGGCTTGCACAGAAAAGAGGCTTTCTGCAGGAGTCTGCTCATCTGTACAGCCTGGCTCTGGGGAGCGAGATCACGTATGCTCCTGCATGGACAGGGTTAGCCGATGTATTGCAGCAATCCGGCGAGACGGATGAAAGCATAACAGAGACATTACTCGCACGCTGGAAAGAGTATTCAAAGAAAGAGCGCTCAAAGGAAGAGGATTCAGATCCGAGTGTAATAACATCCGAGGATGATCTGACGCATGTGGTTCATGCACTTGCTTCCAGCGGAGCGTATGGGCAGGCATTGAACTTGCTAGATGGAGATGACCGAAATACGCCTATAAAACATGAAGATTATCTGTATTGGATGTTATGTGCCAACAGGGTATCAGAAGCCTTGCAGTACGTGCAGAATCAGTGGAGTGAGGAGGGTATTGCGGGCATTAACTTCCAGCCTGAGCAACGATTGGACTTGGCATTGACCTATTGGACAAATGAATTATCTGTATCCGAATTATTTGTGGCCGCAGCAGAACCTCAGGAGAGGGAAGGCTGGAGACTGGTGGATGGCCTGCTGGATGCGGAAGAACAGATGCATGTTGAGGATGACAGAGAAGAGAAAACAGTTCATCAGGCGCTTCAGGCTGTAACGGAGCTGACTAAAAACATATTGATTCGGGCAGTGCAGACGGGACAACTGGCGTTTGCCAGGAAGCTTTATGAGAAGATGGCTGCAATTAAACCTGAACACGAGGAGAATGATGTTCATAGCCGATGGCTGGCTGCGGTTCTTTATCGCCAGGGATACACCATGGCGGCCGCAGAGCTGCTGATTCAATCTATGTCACAAGGCGATCTGGATGCGGAAAGCCTTTTTTACCTTGGGGAAGCCGTGTATGCCAAAGGGCATTACGATCAGGCATTAATTCTTTTCCAGCAGGCATTGGAGAAGGATTCAGAACAACGGCAGGCGAGGGCTGGAGCTGCTGTCTGTTATATGTGGCTGGCGCTTGGGGTTATCAGACAGGAACGAACTCGTTCTCCTGCTGACAAGGTACTTATGGCACAAAAAACTATTTTGGAGCAGCAACTACGCACCGCCGAGGGAATCCCTTGGCGCACGGTGTTCCGTGCGAGGGAGAGGAGGAACCAGCTTGGCGACCAAGCACATTTCATTATGCATGATCGTGAAGGATGAAGAAGAACTGCTGCCTCATTGTCTTGAAAGTGTCCGCGGGGCGGTGGACGAGATCATTGTAGTAGAAACCGGTTCGTCGGACCGAAGTGCTGCCATTGCCAGGGAATATGGGGCAGTGGTTGTGCCGTTTAAGTGGAGCGACGATTTTGCCGCGGCACGAAATGCTGGCCTGGAGCAGGCTTCTGGCGAATGGATTCTTTTTCTCGATGCGGACGAGGCGCTGGATGAGACTGCACGGGAGCAGATCAGAAGCTGGGCGGCATCCAGCGGATGTGACGGATTGTTTTTAAATATCCATAACTATACGGGTTCGGGTCAGCAGGGGGTGACGGTAAATCCGGTATTGCGCCTCTTCAGGAATGAGCCGGAGCATCGGTTCGAGGGTCGGATTCATGAGCAGATTGCGGTGGCAATCTGTCGGAAGAATCCACAGGCTGCTTTTCACGTGACAGACATGATCATTCACCATTACGGGTATCAGACGGCCATTGTGGAGCGCAAGGATAAGGTGAACCGGAATTTGCGTTTGCTTCAACAGGCGGTGGAGGAAGAGCCAGATCAGCCGTTCCATCACTATAACCTGGGTGTTGAGTATCTGCGGATGGGAGAAACGGAACAGGCGCTAAAGACGTTTGGCGTAGCCAAAGCGGGAATTGATCCCACCCTCACAAGTTATGCACATCTGTTGTTCAAATATGAGATTCGCTGTTTCCAGCATTTGAGTCGCTGGCAGGAAGCATTGGATCATATCCATGCTGCTCTTGAACTCTTCCCAGAATACACGGACCTGCTGCATCATCGCGGAGTATGTGAGGAGGCGTTAGGGGAGACCGAAAAGGCAGAACTATCGCTGCGTGAAGCAGTTCGTATGGGACCGCCACCACCCATATTTCATACGGAAGAAGGAATCGGAACCTATCAGACCTGGTATACCTTGGGTAGGCTGCTGGAGGGGCGGGCGGATCTTGAAGGCGCAGTGGATGCTTATGTGGAAGCAGTCCGTGCGAAATCGAGCCTGCTGCCGCCGTTGTACCGGATTTTTCGGATCATGCGGGTTTCGGGTCAAGAGCAACACTTGGTGGAGCTGATTCAGGAGCGATTTGCAATCACTTCAGAAGAGGCGATCCAGAAAGTATTGGGCATTCTGGAGCAGTGTCGTTGCTATGATACAGCTGTGAAGTTGTTGCCAGACCTATCTTCAGACCCTTCCGGGGAGATGCGGGAGAGGTTATCCATGGCTGAGGCTTTGCTTCAGATTCAACTGGGAAAATGGCACAAGGCACGCCTTAAGCTGGACACGATACGGCGAAAAAAAGGAGAGCTTTCTGTACCAGCTACCCATTGGATAGAGCGACTAAACTGGATTGAAGGAAGACCGATCGAGGGGAAAGATCAACTGACTGCGTGGCTGTGTCGTCATTCGCAACCGGGTACGGAGTCGAAGCGATATCAACAGGCAGAAAGAATCAGTAGTTCACAAGCCGTTGCCCAAAATGACGACTCAAACGTGGCTGCTGGAACAGCATATAATGGCTGGCAGGCAATTGGATTAATGATGGAGGGATGCGTGTCATCCGGGAAATGGGATGTGCTGCATACGCTGGTCCAGCTTAGTCAGAGGCAGTTGGCAGAAGGGGTGTATCCATTGGTGGAAGGCGCCCGGCAGGAAGCGGGAGAACCCTTTGTTGGAGCCTCCAATTCACGTGTGGGAACCAGCTGGTTGGTGAAAGGGCTTGTCAGTGCTGCCGATCATCACCTGAAGGCGTTCGCTCAAGGGACAGAAGGTCAGCGACACCGGTGTTGGCCTGTGGTTCAGCAGATTAGACTGGATTTACCGGGGCCGGATGGTTTTGAGTTTTGAGGATGGAGTGAAAGAGAGCAGAACCCCGTATAGGAAGGAGGGAGGATGAACATGCAGACAGGAATCAGCCTGTGCATGATCGTAAAGGATGAGGCCCGGTCGCTTCAGCGATGCTTGGATGCTATTCAGGATGTTGTGGATGAGATTATCATCGTGGATACGGGATCAACGGACGATACGACCGACATTGCCCGTCGTTATGGTGCGGTTGTCATTAATGCAGCATGGACCGGAGATTTTAGCGCTGCCCGCAACCTGTCCCTTGCTGCGGCCACCCATCCTTGGATTCTGGTACTGGATGCGGATGAAGTCTGGATACAGTCCGAGCATAATCTGGCGGAGATGAAGCGGCTGCTGGAGTCAGGTCAGGACGATGTATGGGGATACTGGATACAGGTCACAAGTTTGCTCGGCATGTCTGGAGAAGAGCGTGTGACGGATGCGGTATGTCGTTTATTTCGGAATGATCCCCGGATTGCTTTTCAAGGCATGATTCATGAAGAAGTGGCATCTTCCATTCTGTCCTTCGCTCCGTGGGGTGTGGTCAATTCCGGGCTTGAGATTATTCACCATGGCTATCTGGAGCACGTTATTGTTGGCAAAAATAAACCCGAGCGCAATATGCGTCTGATTCGCTCCGCTCTCCAGGAGTCACCGGATCAACCGGAACTCTTATATGCCATGGCCGCCGAGTGGTTTCAGCAAGCGAGATACGATGAAGCGCTCAGGTTGCTGCAGCCTTTATTGGCAAAGCTTACGCCGGAATGCGGATATCATTCGGATCTGGTACTCAAAACGGCTTATGCCTGGCGGGAACGTAGCCGCCCAGAGAGAGCGCTCGCTATCATTGAGGAGTGGAGGCCAGTGTATGCTGATTTCCCTGATCTGCTGGAGCTTGGTGCTGTGTTGGAGCTCGATCAAGGACGGGATGCTGCGGCCCTCGACTGGCTCAAGCAGGCCAAAGCGGCAGCATCCACAGCCAGTCGATATACGTCCGTTTCCGGTGCCGGAACGTATCGCAGCCTGACTCTGGAAGGCATGGCCCATGAACGGATGGGCTGCTGGCAGGAGGCAGCTAAGGCCTATACCGCTGCGCTCGCCTTACAGCCCGGTAGCTTGTCAGCATGGCAGCGGCTGTTACTGCTGGCCGCAGCTACCGGGCGGCCGAACGCCATCGCAAGCGCAGCCCAGCGGATCAGCCTGCCGCCTGCGGCCTGGCAGGCGCTGATCCCGGCCGCGCTGGATGCGCATCGGCCGGACTGGCTGCTGCGCCACGCGGCATCGCTGTCCGCCGCGCTGCGGGCGCAGCCCCTCGCCGCCGGGCTGGCGCTGGCCCAGCTCGGCGAGGACGCCGCTGCCCGGGCGGCTTTGCAGCCCTGGGCGACGCATGCGCAGCACGGGCCGGAGGCGGCGCTGGCGCTGTGGGCGCTCGGCCACAAGCAGCCCGGCGAGCACCGCGCCAGTGCTGCGGCGGGCTCAGCGCGGGGCGCAGCCGTGCCCCCGGCGACGCGGCGTAAGGCCTGCCAGCAGGCAGCCGCGCCCGACTCAGTCCGCGCAGCCGAAGCGCTGCTGCGCGGCGCCCCAGCCAGCAGCGCCCTGCCAGCGCCGCAGGCCGTGCGCGCCGCGGCGCTGGCGCTCGCGCGCGTAGGCGCCTGGGCCGCATGGCTGCGCCTGCTGCGGGCCCTGCCGCCCGGCCAGGCGCCGGCGCTGCTCGCGGCGCTTCCGCCTGCGGCCCGCTGCGGGCTGCTGCGCGCGCCCGCAAGCGTGCGTGAAGGGCTGCTTGTGCTGTTCGGCACGCCGCATGGCGCGCAGCAGCCCTTCACGCACGAAGTGCCCGCCATGGTACTGGCGGGCACGCTCGCTTTGCTCGCCGGGCGGCAGCGCACTGCGCGTGATTGGGCCGAATCGGCCCAAGTCACTGCACGGCAACCTGCCGCCTCCGGCAGCCCGGCGAAGACCATCCCGCCGGGCCTGCACGCCCTGCTGCGCCTGACATCACCCGGCGCAGCATCCACCGAAGCATATGCCAACCAGTGCAGCATGCTGCTGGTTCATCTCTAACGCTTAGGCAATGCAATCCAAGGGTTTTAAGGATGTAGAGTTAATCTTAATCGATGCCCCTGATCCTGATCCCGTTTATCCACCCCAATTACTCTTTACGAATAACAGCACGAAAACAACGGATGGCCGGGCCGTACATGTCAGACCAGATGGCATCCTCCGGTTCTTTCACGCTCAGCTTGCCTTCGATCGTCAGTCCGGTAACAGCCATAATCGTCTCTAGCAGGTCCGGACGCATCTCGGGCACATCAAACGTGGCGATCAACCGTCCGTCTGGCTTCAGCACCCTGGCGAATTCGCGAAAGGCGCGCAGCATCGTGCCTGTATCCAGATGCTCCAACACAGAGATGCAGAATACGCTGTCAAACATCTCCGATTCATACGGAAGCTGAGCCAGATTGGCCTGCGCAAGATGCAGTCGGTCCAGGCTCGATTCGGGCAGATCACGTGCGGCCTGCTCACCAAAATCAGAAGCGATATCCAGCCGGATCGCTTCTCTGGACAAAATGCGCTCATCCCAATCACAGGCATAAACTTCCCGGCAGTGCTCTGCCAGCCAAAATTTGAATGGATGGGATATACCACAGGCAGCGTCGAGTACGACGTCTTCCTGCCGCGCAAACTGGCGTGCCCATTCGTACTCGTACGGACGGCTCCACCACGCAGGATGCAGTGGAAAAACCAATGTATCCGTTTTGGGGTCACCCTCCCGAATGTATCTTGATTCCGTGAAATCCGTTGCATTTGGCGTATCCATCATCCCCGAATTCCCTCCTTTAATCCTGCTTCTGCCAAAAAAGATTCCAATACCGTACTCCACCTGCGCCGCCAGTGGGATATGTCGTAAGACAGCGCCGTCTCACGCGCATAGATACCCAGCCGCTCCCGCTCGGCCCGATCCTGAACGAGACGTACCAGCGCGGCGGTCAGTGCTTCTTCACCTGGAGGTACCAGCAGACCGTTGAAGCCATCCTGAATCAGATCATTCAGACCGCCAACATTGGAAGCAACAACCGGAAGCCCACAGCTCATCGCCTCCAGACAAGCGTAGGATGTTCCTTCCGAGAAGACGGTCGGAATCACGGCGATATCTGCCTGATGGTAGGCCTCGCGAATATCCCGAAAATCATACGTGCGCTGTATAATTCGATCCGTATGAGGGTGCGTGCGATGCCAATACCGGAAGGATCGGCCCACCGTGCTGCCTTCAACCAGCTCTCCGGCAAATTCGACCTCTAGATCAGGAAAGGCACCGAGCAGTCGGTCAGCTGCCAGCATCATCGGAATAATGCCCCGTTCCATGCTGATGCGGCGTGGATATAAAATGCGCAGTGGACGGGAAGGGCTCACATGGATTGCGGCCGTTGTGTCATTCTCCTGCTCCTTCAAATGATCACCCGTTAGCACATTTGGCTGGTGACCAGCCATGCCCTGTCTGATATTTGGCGAGTCCAGTTCTTCAGCGATTACTGTCACCTCGGATCTGTCCGCCCGAACCATGCCGTTTCCATCGTTTCTTTCCCCCACGGATGATGCAGCATTCAACCCCGAAATGACAGCTCCAGCATGATCTTCATAACTTGCAAGATCTTTCTTCCAAGCTGCCAGCCATTCTTCTTCCTGTTCATGCTCGAATGTACGCCTTGGCGGAGCAGGCGTGAAGTAGGAGGTATCCACTGCATTGGGAATGAGCACGACCTGACCGGGGTCGGCAAACGTACAAGCAGCACGGCAAAAGGTCTGAAAATGAGAATCGACCGACACGATGCGTACAAGTCCATCCAGTGCCAGCTGAATATGCTCCGCGACTTGCTGCTTGGTTTCGAGCGGCAGCGCGGGACGATCCCAGTTAATACCGTGGCAGATGCCGAGACTGCCCGGCTTGTAGGCAATGGGCTGCCACAGGCAGCTTGCATAGATCACGGGTCCTCGTGCTGCGGCAGCCATTCGGGCAAAAGCTTCGGGCACATCATTCATATCGTAGGCATATCCGTATACATCAATCTGTTCCGTACGGGTCTGAAAAGCTTCAAAATAGGACAACTGATGAACCTCGGGGATGTGTCCCAATCCGCGGATTACACTGCATAAATCCAGGACGTAACGCTCCAGACCGCCCCCGAACACCCGGCTGAATTCCCGGTTATATCCATCGGTGAAGCTGTGTGTCAATATGCTGACCACGCCCATTTCACTGCTCCTCCTTCCACGGAATCAGTCGGGGCTCCGGATCAAGAATCGATTCATAGTGTTCCAGACTGCCCCACTCGCCGTGTGGATCAATTCGTTTATAACGCAAATATTTCCGAACCCGATCCTCCAGACTTCCTGCCCAGCCCAGATGCTGGACTTTCAATTCCGTGCTGATTCCGGGCAATACGGTGCATGGCAAGGGAAGACGAGGCACATGATGATTTTGCTGCGGATAAAAGTAGGGATAACCCGGCATATAGCGGACCAGGGAAGCGGTATGACGTCGATGAAGCCCCCAAAGGTCATCCTCCCGAAAATGGGTTCGGCCGCCCCACATATCGTAGAAACGGAAAGCGATCCAGTCCGCATGATCCTGGTTAATCAGAGTGCGTATCCCTTTCTTCGCTTCCGTGCTGTATAGCTCATCGGCATCCACCGAGAGCAGCCAATCCGGCGAGGTACCTGCCGCTGCCTGCCATAGCGCATTGCGTAATCGCCATTCCTCCGCAAATAACGGCTTCTCCAGCACTTCCAGACGAACGACCTTAGGATAGGCTCTGCATATATCGGGTGTGCCATCCGTGCTGGCATCGTCCACAATGACGATCTCATCTACGAATTCACTTAGATCGTCCAGCACTTCCTCCAGATATCGCCCGCGCTCGTTACGAACCTGAAGCATGGCGGTCAGTTTATTGCCCTGACTTTTACGAACACGGCGAATGGAAAACGGCTCTCTGAATAGGCCTGTATCCTGGCGTTTTACAGCATCCTGCTGATCCCCTTGCCCCTCTGGGTCAGCATGCAGCGATTCCAGCGTTTCCGTTGGGGTATGAGTTGTTTCAGATCGTATATCCCTATGCACCATCGGTATATTAACATGTTGTCTGCGCTTCTTCGGGTCCAGCATCATGGCACCTCCCCCAGCAATTGCTGGACGGCTTGATCCAACAGCTCCATCTCGACGATTCGCGCAAGAGCATCTTCATCCTCCAGTGCCGTCTCCAGAAATTGTCTCACCGCCCCGTGACGATCTCCGCGCAGAGCCAGAGCTAGACCCCATAATTGCCGATAATCCTGTCGGCTGGGGCTATCCTGAATATCCACTGCGTGCACCAAATCTAATGCATCCTCCACACGTCCAGTCTCTTGATAGATACGAAATTTCCAATGTCGTGCCGTTTCGCCTCCGAGATTATCCAAAATGTGCAATGCATTTCCATAATCATCATTCAGACGCAGCAGTTCTGCCTGGACGAGCTGTTCCTCCCCGGCCTCCAGCCAGCGACAGAGCTGTTCATAATGGTGCCGTTCCTGTGCGTTGCCTGCGCTGATTCCATACACCTGCAACGCATTCTCGATTTCCCCGGCCCTCGCATGAATGGCGGAAAGGAATCGATAGTGTGAGCTTACACAATCATTGCGCCCGTTTAATACCGCGTGAGAGAATGCTTCCTTGAGTGAAGCGGCCGCTCTGGAATCCTCTAGCACATATTCATAGGCTGCCAGCAAAAAGGAAATCGTCTCATGCGCTCCTGCTTTGGACCGAAGCTGACGATAGAAGTCGGCACGCACACTGCATTGCAGCTGGGTGATCGAATCCTGAACACCTGAGAGGGTCTGTCGCAGCGCATGCAGGAATAGCAGTTCATAGTCCCGGAGAGGGACTTCGAGGTCATCCTTTTGCATGACACCAGCAGGGGAGGTATCCTCTCCATTCAGCCAAATGGCGCGCACACCCTGGAATACCAGCTTCATATAGCGTGTTTCTGAAGTGGTGCCCACCAGATCGGCGATACCGACCAGTCTTGAAATGCAGCTCTCCCATAAGGGGGACTCCGCTTCTTCACCAACCGGCTCGGGAAGAAGTACAATACAGAGCTCCGGAAGGAGCGAGGCTGTGGCGGTCAGCCAGTAGGGATGGGCAACCACGGCAACCGTACGAGGCTCTTGCAGCAATTGTTCTGCTTCAGGAAGCGTGATGACGGTGATATTCGCAGGCATTTCCTCGGAGCGCTCCAGACTGCTGACATAGTAGACAGGCCCTTCCGCCACCATCAGAGCAGCGATGTCTGGATAGGGAAAAGCAGACCATCCTCCCTTCCGGGGGAAAAGAACATAACGAAAGGCAGGCAAGGCCGTACTTGACTGTTCCGCATCTACCCCTTGATGGTTCTCCGAGTCCGGGGTTGGAGACAGCTCTTCCATTGATGAATCACCTCACTTGATTTGCATTTTTGTCCGTTCATGGATTGAAGCAGCACCACCTGATAAACATCGGATTGGCGCTGCTTTGAATGATATCAATGAATCCAATGATTCAATATGTAATGCCTTTTTTTGCCCAGCGTATTTTATGCCTGACACTAACATATGGGCGTTCCGTCCCAAACATGAGCATCTTCCGTGAATAGACGAAGCTGGCAAGCCCAAAGATTAAGTTTAATTTTTTCTATTGTGTGACCATCGTCACTTTTTTTTGCTGTCATGGCAGGGTTTGTGATAATTGTCACATGTATAAAATAGTCTATCTGGCACAATACGTTCATCAATACGTGTTTGGCTGACAGAAACGGAAGAAGGGGCTTCAATGCCAAATACGAAAACTGCGATATGAACAGAAAGAAGGGGTAACGGTATGGATCCGATCATGTTATCGCGTATCCAATATGCGCTCACAACGATTTTCCATTTCTTTTTTGTGCCGCTGTCTATCGGTCTGGTGCTGCTGGTAGCGATTATGGAGACGTTGTACGTAGTGAAGGGTAAGGAAGTCTACAAAACGATGGCTAAATTCTGGGGCAAACTGTTCCTGATTAACTTCGCCGTCGGTGTAGTTACAGGCATTCTGCAAGAATTCCAGTTCGGCATGAACTGGTCGGAGTACTCCCGTTTTGTCGGGGATGTATTTGGTGCGCCACTGGCTGTGGAAGCCTTATTGGCGTTTTTTATGGAGTCTACCTTTATTGGACTCTGGATTTTCGGATGGGATCGTTTGTCCAAAAAGGTGCACCTAGCTTGTATCTGGCTGGTATTTGTCGGCACATTCCTGTCCGCGCTCTGGATTCTGGCAGCCAATTCATTCATGCAGCATCCGGTTGGCTTCGAGATTAATAATGGCCGCGCCGAGATGAATGATTTCTTTGCACTGATTACGAATGGTCAGCTGTTGGTAGAGTTCCCTCACACGATCTTTGGTGCCCTGATGACAGGTGCATTTGTGGTAACAGGAATTAGTGCCTACAAATTGATGAAGAAGCAGGATGTGGAGATTTTCCGCAAATCGTTCAACATTGCCATCATTATTGGTCTGGTTTCCTCACTGGGGGTTGCCTTTTCAGGTCACTTCCAGGCGCAATATCTGGTAGAGACACAGCCGATGAAAATGGCGGCGAGTGAAGGGACATGGAAGACGACAGAAGACCCTGCCCCATGGACGGTGGTAGCATCGATCGATCCGGACAAACAGGAGAATTCCGGCGAGATCAAAATCCCTGGATTGCTCAGTTATCTGTCCTATAGCAAGTTCTCTGGCAGTGTCAAAGGCATGAAAGAACTGCAAGCGGAGTATGAGCAAACGTATGGACCAGGGGACTATATTCCACCAGTACGGACGACATTCTGGAGCTTCCGCATCATGGTTGCTGCGGGCGGATTAATGATTTTGCTAGCGATATACGGTTCATTCCTGGCGATGCGCCGCAAGTTGGAGGGAGCAGGCAAGTGGTTTATGCGTTTGATGGTGTTCGCCATTTCGCTACCGTTTATCGCTAATACGTCGGGCTGGATTATGACAGAGGTGGGAAGGCAGCCGTGGACGGTATTTGGTTATATGACAACCGCAGCCGGGGTATCCCCGAACGTAAGCGCAGGCCAAATTTTGTTCTCCACCATTGCTTTTACCGCAGCGTATACGGTTCTCGGCATTGTGATGGTCTATCTGTTCGTTCGTGAAATCAAGGCAGGGCCATATGCAGTCGAAAAGCCGGAGGAGCATGATGAATCGGCCGATCCGTTCGGCGTGGATGGGGGTTATTCTGTTGTCACTAAGTGAGTTGTGGTTTTTGCTGATTGCCGTCTTGTTTGTTGGTTTTTTCTTTCTGGAAGGTTTTGATTTTGGTGTGGGCATGTCCACTGCAATGATTGGCAAAACGGATCGTGAACGTCGTACCCTGATCAACTCGATCGGTCCGTTCTGGGATGGCAATGAGGTCTGGCTGATTACGGCAGGGGGTGCTATGTTTGCAGCCTTCCCGCATTGGTATGCCACGCTGTTTAGCGGTTTTTATCTGCCGCTGGTCGTGGTGCTGCTGGCCTTGATCGGACGCGGAGTTGCCTTTGAATTCCGCAGCAAAATGAGACATGAACGCTGGCGCAAAACGTGGGACATCATCATCGTAGTCTCCAGTGCGTTACTGCCATTTCTGTTCGGAGTTGTTTTCGCTACCTTGATGAAAGGCCTTCCTATTGATGCTCAGATGCAGCTCCGTCCCGGCTTCCTAGACATCGTCAATCCGTATACGGTGGTAGGTGGGTTGAGCGTGACGTTGTTGTGCCTGGTGCATGGTCTGCTGTTTGCTTCCTTACGGACCGTGGGAGATCTTAGAGAACGTGCCCTGAATATGGCCCAAAAACTGATGCTGCCGCTCGCAGCGATCCTCGCGATCTACGCTGTGATGACATACTTCATGACCGATGTGTTCGCCGTACGCGGCTGGGCTCTCTGGATTATGGTTGTTCTGGGTGCTGCTTCATTGGGTCTGGCTGCTTACTTCGTGCGTCAGAAACGTGAAGCATGGGCCTTCGGCATGACGGGAGCCGTGATTGCAATCGCGTTTGCCTCCGTATTTATCGGTCTGTTCCCAAGGGTCATGGTGAGTTCAATGGGTTCGGCGTTTGACCTGACGGTCTACAATGCTTCATCCGGTGCATATTCACTGAAAGTGATGACGATAGTGGCTTGTACGCTGCTTCCGTTTGTACTTGGCTATCAGATCTGGAGTTATTACATTTTCCGCAAACGTCTGAACGATCAGCATCACCTGGAGTACTGATATGGGACGGGGGCTGCTGAAGCTGCCGGGCATCCGGCCAGTACTTGCGCTGGCCTCAGCGCTAGTACTGTTGCAGGCGATGACGATTCTCATGCAGGCAAAATGGCTGGCACGGGCGATTACGGCATTGTTTGAAGGTTCACCCGTAACAGAGCAGTACCCGGTGCTGCTGCTGTTCCTGGCCGCTTTTGCCGCCCGCTATGCCCTGTCGTTCTGGTTGCAGCTCATCGCTTCGCGGTACGCGGAGAAGACAGGAAACGATCTGCGCAGACAGATGGTGGAGCAGTGGTTCCGGATGGGGCCGCGTTTTGCCAAAACGGAAGGAACAGGGCACCTGGTAACCTTGGCACGCGAAGGAACAGCCCAGTATAAGACGTATCTGGAACTGTTTATTCCCCGAATGCTGGGGATGGGGTTCACGCCAATCGTTATTCTGTTCTACGTCTTCAAGCTGGATGTGATGTCCGGGGTTGTTTTGACGCTGACGCTGCCGATCCTGATTGTGTTTATGATTTTGGTGGGATTGGCTGCACAACGCAAGATCAATGGACAGTTCAAGTCGTACAAAGCGCTGGCGAACCATTTTGTAGATACGCTGCGTGGACTGGAAACACTCAAAACACTGGGACAAAGCGGTAGACATGGAGAAACAATCATTCGGGTTAGTCAGCGTTATCGCAAGGCTACGATGTCTACGCTGCGTATGGCTTTTCTGTCCTCCTTCGCACTTGATTTCTTCACCATGCTGTCGGTGGCTTCGGTGGCGGTTGGTTTGGGGCTGCGCCTGACGGAAGGACATATGCTGCTTGGACCAGCGTTGACCGTACTCATTCTCGCGCCGGAATACTTCCTGCCTGTACGAATGGTAGGCGCAGATTACCACGCTACACTGGACGGCAAAGAGGCCGGGGAAGCGATCAGCCAGATGATTGAACGAGGGGAAATGGCCGAACGTAAGCAAAAGGAAGCGTACACGAGTGCTGTTCAACATGGTGTGTCAGAAAAGAACGGAGAATCCTCTTCGCCTGAACCTGCTTTTGGTCAAAGTGATGTGTCCGCATCAACCATACGGGTGGTTTTACGTGAGGTAAATGCCCTTATTGGCGTGGCTGCCTCCTCATCGAAAACCTCTTGGGAGGCGACAAGCAGACTGGCGCTTACCAACGTACAGGTACGGCATCAGGAAGACGGGCCATGCTCGCTGAATGATGTGACGTTTCAGGTTTCTGGCCTTGGCAAAGTAGGGATTATCGGAGCGAGCGGAGCAGGGAAATCGACCCTGATTGATGTACTGGCAGGCTTCCAGCAGCTTACTTCAGGTCAGATTTTATATAACGGCCAGCCCTTATCTCCAGAGATGATGGAAGATTGGAGAAAACAAACGGCGGCCATTCCGCAGCATCCAACTATTTTCAGTGGTAGCTTGGCCGATAATATTCGGTTCTATATGCCTGAGGCTTCGGATGCAGAGGTGGCTGAAGCCATTCACGCAGCAGGTCTGCATAAGCTTACCTCCTCCTTGCCCAATGGATTGCAGGAGCCGATTGGGGCTGGGGGAAGGCAGCTCAGTGGAGGACAGGAGCAACGGGTAGCTTTGGCGAGGGCTTTGCTCAGTGCGCGCCCGATCCTACTACTGGATGAGCCGACAGCGCATCTGGATGTGGAGACCGAGTATGAATTGAAACAGACGATGCTACCGCTGTTTGAAGGTAAGCTGGTGTTTCTGGCAACACATCGACTGCATTGGATGCCCCATATGGACCGCATTATCGTGATGGAGGGCGGCACGGTTGCAGAGACAGGAACACATGAGGAATTGTTGGCCCGACAAGGCGTATATTACCAGATGATTCAGGCCCAGATGGAGGCGGTGTAAGATGAAAGCCGGTTATGAGCAGACAGAAACAGCCCGGAGCGGGGGCAAAAAAAATAGCTGGATCACTCCGTACGTGGCACAGTACCGCTGGAGACTCTTTGCAGTCATTGCGCTGGGGATATGCGCTACATTGTGTGCTGTGCTGCTGCTCTTCACCTCCGGGTTTCTGATCTCCAAGTCAGCGCTCCGTCCTGAAAATATTTTGATGGTATATGTACCTATCGTGGGTGTTCGTGCATTTGGGATTTTCCGTGCCGTATTCCGGTATGTCGAACGCCTGGCCGGACATGATGCGGTTTTGCGTATACTCGCGGATCAGCGTGTGAAGCTGTATCGGATTTTGGAGCCGCAGGCACTGTTTCTGCGCTCTCGCATGCAGACAGGAGACGTACTTGGTGCTCTCGCAGAGGACGTAGAACGCCTGCAGGATATCTACCTGCGTACAGTATTTCCGGCGGTTACGGCGCTCATGATGTACGGTGGAGCTGTTGTGGCCTTTGGCAGCGTTAATCTGGGTTTTGGAATGTGGATGGGGTTGTATATGCTGTTTCTGGTTGCCGTGCTGCCAGCCATTTCCCTCCGAGTGACTTGGAAATTGCGAGTGCGGCTGAAGCGGGAAAACGCCAAGTTGTACACTCGTCTGACCGATGGTGTGCTTGGCCTCGGAGATTGGATAGCAAGTGGACGAGCTGAAGAATTTGTGCGTCGGCAGGAAGAGACTGAAGGCCAGGCAGATATGATTCGCCTCCGCTTGCGGCAATGGACGCGCTGGCGTGATCTGATTGCCCAATGTGTGATCGGACTAATGGTGGTATCCGTGACCTTATGGGCGGGAAGTGCGGCTTCTGCGGGACAGCTGCCTGCAGTCATGATTGCAGCATTTGTACTGGTACTGTTTCCACTCACGGAAGCACTGCTGCCGGTAGGAGATGCGGTGGAGCATATCCCGCAGTATCGTGAATCGCTGGAACGATTGCAGCACTTGGAAGGTGAAGAGCATCAGCCAGAACAGTCTGGAACTGAAGAAGCGAAAGCAGCAGCCGGAGCCAAAGATGATATGACGACAGGTATATCAGGCAGCAATCCTGTAGAAGGACAACAGCTGGGTTCTCTGGAGCGTAAGGAAAAAGCGTCGGACCGACGTATCCGCCTACGTATTCCTCCCAGATTGCGAGCCGATATTCAGATCGATCAGGTGAGTTATCGTTATACGTCAGGTGCTCCATTGGCTGTGCAGGAGGTATCTCTTCATCTTCCGCAGGGCAAACGCTTGGCTATATTCGGTCGCAGTGGTGGTGGGAAATCAACCCTTCTGAAGCTCATTCAGGGAGCGTTGCTCCCATCTGCCGGGAACATATTCATCAATGATCTTCCAGTACAAACGATGGGCGAAAATATAACGGATGTCATTGCGGTGCTGAACCAAAGTCCACATCTATTTGATACAACAGTAGCTAACAATCTGCGGATCGGCCGTCCGCATGCAACAGACGAAGAAATCCAGCGGGTGGCTGCGCAAATAGGTTTATCCGATCTCATTGAATCTTTACCGCAGGGTTATCATACCCCGATGCTGGAGACAGGACTTCGTTTCTCTGGTGGAGAAAGACAGCGGATTGCACTGGCTCGGGTACTTCTTCGTGAAACGCCTGTCGTTATTTTCGATGAACCGACTGTAGGACTTGATCCTGTGACGGAGCGGGCGCTTATGCGGACGATTCTGGACAGCATGCAGGGCAAAACAATGATCTGGGTCACCCATCACCTGATGGGAGTGGAACGGATGGATGAACTTATTTTTATGGAAAATGGACAGATCACCATGCAGGGTTCTCACGAACAATTGCTAGCCCGGGAAGAGCGTTATCGCCGTCTCGTTGAACTTGATCGACCGGGTTGGGCAGATGGGCAGCAACCTGCGGTCACGCTACCACCTGTAGCCTCCAGATAGCAGGGGATTTCCCGGTGTAACCATGATCAGAGCCGGGACTGTCCGTTCTGTCAGCATCGCAAAATGGGGCTGTCTCAAAAGAAATTCCGCCTCGCTCCAAGCGCTAACGAACCTGCCGCACCTCAAAAGGCGGATCATCAACGCTTGTAAGATTTAACGAACCTCAGTAACGCTATTTCGTCATCAAACGTTGTCAAAACCTAAAAAATCGGCCGAATCGACGAAATAACGTCTCTGTTATTCGTTAGATCTCAGATCTGGGCAAATGGGAGCGAATAGCGTGTCTCAGGTTCATTAAAACAAAATAACACGAACAAGGGATGTCCCCTGTCATATTCATGACTTACGGGACATCCCCTTTTCGATTCCTGTTAGGGAATGGTATGAAAAATTCGCTATGTCCAGAATGTGATCTGATCTGTAGCAGCCAGTCCCAAAGACGTATCGCTCAGATCTCCTGTGCCAGCAGCATCGCTGTGCCACAGGATTGACGCACAACCAGTTCCGGCTCCACTTTAATGCAGCGGTTATCCATTTGCTTGTTCATCAGATCGAACAGAATCATGGCGGCAAGGCGTCCGATTTTGTCGGTGTCCTGCTTGACGGTTGTGAGCGGCGGATCGGTATAGCGGCAGGCCTCGATATCGTCACAGCCTGCAATCGCGATGTCCTCCGGTATGCGCAGGCCGTGCTCCTTGAAGGCGCGGGCAGCTCCGAAGGCGAGCAGATCCGTGGCTGCAAACACTGCCCGTGGCAGAACATCACAGGAGAGCATTTTCTTGGCTGCTTCATATCCGTCTGCTGCGGCATAATCGGTGCTGTATACCATCCATTCGGGCTTCTCCTCAATACTAAACTGTTTTAGGGAACGCTTAAATGCCTCTTCCCGCTGCTCCATCACTAAGGAGGCACGCTGAAGCCCGATAAAACCGATATCCCGGTACCCGTTCATATAGAACTGCTCGACAACTTTGTTTGAAATTTTCTCGTTATCCGACATGATGTAACAGGAGCCCTGTCCTTTCAGCTCAATGTCAATGCCGATACAAGGAATCGGGCTGGCATCCAGGTCGAATACGCTGCTCTCCACTTCATCCCCCGCAATAATAATGCAGCCATCCACTTGAAAATACCTGGATCTCGCCAAGTAATCCTCACCCTGATCCAGAAACTTCTCATTCGAGAAGAAAAGTAGATCGTATCCAAGCAAGCCAATTTGTTTCTTAAACGCATTGATGACCTGTACGAAGAAAGGGTGGCTGAAATCGACGTTCAGCTTCCCTGCAAAAACGACGCCAACGAGGCTGGATTTTTTGGTCGCCAGTGTTTTGGCTGAAGAAGATGGACGATAGCCTGTCTCTTCCATAATCTTAAGCACGCGCTGGCGCGTTTCCTCGCTAATATCTGGATAGTTATTAATAATCTTGGACACCGTTGCTACAGACACGCCAGCTAAACTCGCTATCGTTTTGATATTCATAAACATCCCTCGGATTCTAAACTAGTTTCGTAAACTAAGGCTGTGTCGGTTTTTTCGCTTTCTTGCAAGTATTCTATGCTACAAAGACCGGAGAGTCAACAGCAGAAAGGGGTTTTACCACATGAAATAACATGCGTTTATAGGTTTGAAGGAATCAAGGAGGTTTGTTGCGAAAAATAAGGACTAATTTTAGCTTATAATCACAATTATCTTACAGATTTTGAGTCCATTTAAGAGAATACGGGGTGATCTGTGGCTGTACATGAAATCATATTATGTACTGTGTTTCGTAACTTTCGTAAAGATTAACTTGATTTCAACTCAACCAACGATAAAAAAAGCTTTTATCAAGCGGGGTTGGAGCATGAAAAACAAAAACATAAATTGACTATTTACAAAATAAAGAGCCGAAGTCATAATAAGGGTGTGATTAACGAAACTGATTTCGTAAATTTAATTCAAATGCTTGGGGGACAACGAAAATGAAGAAAAAGATGTTAGCCATTTCACTTGTAACCGCTTTATTGTTTGTGCTCGCCGCTTGTGGCAGCAGCTCTTCGGAATCAGAAGGAACTCAGGCTACAGACAGCAGCAAGAAAGTTACCTTGAAGATCATTCACTGGCAGCAAGAGAACATTAACAACTACATCAAAGCGTTTAATCAAAAATTCGAAGAAAAGTATCCGGAAGTGAAGGTGGAGTATACGACGGTTCCGGCGGATGCTACATATGATCAATTGATGCAAACACGAATGAACGCCGGTACTAGTGGGGATGTCGATATCATTCCGCTTAAATCAAGCTTTGTAGGCGCTCCGCAGGACTGGTCCAAGGGCGCTGCTGATCCGATGTGGAAGCAATGGATTGATGCAGGGCTGATCAGTGACCTGTCTGATCAATCATTCATCCAAAACTACAATGAAGTGGACGTACAGAACGCAATGACGTACAACGACAAAGTGTACGGCGTAAACATGGGTAAAGTGGCTTTCACAGGACTGTTTTACAACAAGGAGCTTTTCGCCAAATATAATCTGGAAGTGCCTGCAACCTGGGATGAATTGCAACATGTCATCCAAGTGTTTAAAGATAATGGGGTAGAGGCGCTTGGTCTGGCGGGTAAGGATGTATGGCCGATTGGCCTCGCGGTGCAAGGTCTTCAGGCTTCTATTCATGAGGATCAGCTTGCTTATATCAAAGGTCTGTGGACTGGCGAAACCAAGCTGACTGATCCAGTCCAGATCGAAGTATTGCAAAAATCTCAAGTGTTGATGAACAGTGCGATGCCGGGCTTCATGGGTGTTGACTACGGCACACTGCCAAGTTTGTTTGCTACAGGAAAGGTTGCCATGATTGCTGACGGCACTTGGGATGCAACAACGATTCAAACGGCAAACCCTGAACTGAAATTCGGCTATTTCCCTATTCCTGGCAGCAATGATGCGGCCAAAAACAAAGATTTGGCCGGTAAATACGATATGACCTGGATGGTGGTGGATAAATCACCGAACAAGGACTACGCAATGAAATGGCTTGATATGTTGTCCGAGAATGAGAACTATACGGACTTTGTTAATGTAGCCGGCTTCCTCCCAACACAACCTGATGTGGAAATAACGAGCGAATTTATCAAGGACATTCAGCCTTACCTGGAAAACTTCAAGCTTTCCTGGGATCAGTTGTTCATTAACCGTCAAAATGTAGGGCAATACATTTCGGAGTCCAGCGTTCACGCGGAAATGCTCAAGCCTGCCGGACCGATTGCAACGCCGGAAGAGCTTGCAAGCAAATCACAAGCGGACTGGGACGCTGCTGCTCCAAAATAAGTTAGCATCGATGGCACATATGTGCCGCATACGCCGGAATAACGCTCAGGGTCAGAGCCTTCGGGCTCAGGCCAGATCGCTATTTCGGCTTTCCTTTGTCTTGGTTTTACCACATGAAAGGTGTGAGGATGATGTATCCCTTTGGAAAAGGTAAGGCTCGGCTTGTTCCTTATCTCTATTTGAGCATTCCGTTGCTGCTGTACATGGTGTTTGGTTTCGGGCCATCGATCGTAACAGTGCTGTTTTCGTTCACGGATGCAACTGGTGTTCGGGGTCAGGAATGGAACTTTATCGGCTTTGAAAATTATAAAACATTCTTTGGTGCATCCAATGCCGGAGATCGGCTGGATGCTATTGGGCGATCCTTGTATTTTGCATTTGCTGTGGTGGTCATCCAAAATGCGGTTGGTTTGTTCATGGCGATCTTAATCAACAAGAAGCTTAGAGGCGACAAATTGTACCGTGCGGTATTCTTTCTGCCGGTTGTATTGGGGGTTACGGTGTCCGGACTGATCTGGCAACTCGTAGCGAATCCGCTGGGTGGACCAGCCCAGTCGCTTCTGAATTTGTTTGGCACCAGCTCCAACTTTTTTGGTGATTATAATATCGCCTTTGAACTGATTATTTTCGTTCAGATCTGGATGTACATGGGTTATTCCATGACGATCTTTCTTGCAGGTCTGCAATCCATTCCAAGCGATCTGTACGAGGCGGGTTACATGGATGGTGCTTCGGGATGGAAAGCCTTTACCAACATTACATTCCCGATGATTGCCCCTTCATTTACGGTCAACATGCTGTTGTCCATTATTGGAGCTTTGCAAACTTTTGACATTATCTATGTACTTACGGGTGGCAAGTTTAATACAACGACGCTTGCGTTTGATGTATACGCTACGGCGTTTGGCAGCGGAACGGCTGATTACGGTTTGGCTTCTGCTGTCGCCATGATTCAGTTCCTCTTTGTATTTACGATATCCATGATTGCGCTGTTCTATCTTCGCAGAAGAGAGGTGGAAGTGTAATGAAGCAGAGCCAAACGTCGAGAATGGTTAGCTACGTCATCGTCCTGCTTATGCTTGCGTTGTACGTTTTCCCGCTGTTCTATCTGTTCAATGTATCGATGAAGACGCAGACGGAATATTTGCTTGATCCTGTAGCGATGGCCGAAGGAATCCGACTTGAGAACTTTTCCGAGGCATGGAATAAAGGGAATTTCTCTCAGTATATGTGGAACAGCGTGCTCTATACAGGGATGTCCACCCTTCTGACATTAATGTTGTCCATCTTTGCCGCATTTCCGCTCGCACGCCGATACGTGAAGTTCAGCACACTTATATATATTTTCTTTTTGATCTCCATGTATCTTCCTAACCCGCTCATTCCGCAGTTTTCCCTGATCAACAATCTGGGTCTCTACAACACGCAGTTGGGGTATATTTTGCTGAAGACGACAGGGACGGGGATCGCCTTTTTGATGTTTGTGGGTTATATCAAATCCGTATCGCGTGAGCTGGATGAGGCTGCGGCCATGGACGGGTGTGGATATACACGTTATCTGTTCACGATCCTTGTTCCGTTAATGAAGCCAATCCTGGCAACAGGCATTATTCTCACCGCGATTGGTGTATGGAACGATATTATCGGGCCGACTATTTATTTATCTGATCCGAGTTATCAGCCGGTAACTAAAGGACTCTTCACATTTTATGGACAATACATGAATAACTGGCCGCTGCTCGCCTGCGGCATTCTGATTGTTACCTTGCCGCTGGTTGTCCTGTACGTTGCTCTGCAACGGTTCATTGTGGGAGGTGCCATGGCCGGGGCTATTAAATCTTAAATTCTGGTGCAGAGCTAATAGGGACTGCTGCGCGAGCAGTCATTGCTCGTTCGCCTGACTGGGTAGGCCAGCGTGTGGAGTGATACACATGAGTTAAAACCGAAAGCAAAGAAGCAGCCCTCATCTGAGTGAGGGCTGCTTCTTTGCTTGTTTTTATTATTTTACAGCTCCACCAGCATCAGAATGATGGAGGACAGACAGAGGCAGGTGCTGACGAGGTATAGCACACCGACCACCTGATTTTGATTCAGACCAGCACGCAATAGTCGATAATGAGCCTGACTCGCATCGGCTTGGTAGATCGCTTTGCCTTGAATGAAGCGTTTGATGACCACAAAAATGTTGTCGAAGATCGGCACACCGAGCGCCAGAATCGGGATGAAAATAGACAACATGGTCGCTTGTTTGAAAGCACCATCCAGGGCGATGACCGCCAGGATGAAGCCGAGAAACGTCGCTCCTGCGTCGCCCATGAACACCTTGGCGGGTGCTTTGTTAAATTTCAGATAACCAAGCGTAACGCCCACCAGCGTAATCGCCATCAGTGCAGAGTCAGTTTGGCCTTTGGTCATGGCAACGATGAACAAGGTAATGGCTGAGATGGCGGACAAGCCACCTGCCAGTCCATCCATGCCGTCCGAGAAGTTGATGACGGTAGTTACCCCGAAGATCCACAGGATCGTCAAAATGAATTGCAGCCAGATCGGAAGCATAATGTATTCGGAATTGAAGGGATTCACGAACCCGGTGAACGCAATACCGGAAGCGAATACGAGCACTGCGGCAGAGACCTGTACGAGCATCTTGGGCAGGGCAGGGAAGTCTTTGCCTTTCGTTTTGTACCAGTCATCGACTGTACCAATCGTTAACAGAAGCATTCCGCCAGCGACCAGGGCCGCCGTTTCCCATGAAATTTCTTTCGTAAGAACAATGTATGTCAGGAAGAATCCAGTAAATATCGCGTAACTCGCCGTCAGTGGAATGGGCTGCCTGTGCAGCTTACGCTCCACATCTTCTCGGGGCTTGTCCACAAAATCGAGCCGATGTGCCAGTCGACCAAGCGGCGGAATAAGCAGAACCACGACAGCAAAAGACAGCATAAAAGCCAGTATGTATACCATAACTTCGCTTGATTCACTCCTATCTACCAATTTCCCCCTATTATACGAGCTAAACAGGAAATCTGTCGATGTCATTATTGTAACCTAAGCTTGATTTAAACTTGTACGAGAGCCGAATGTAGCTTAGAGTTTCTGGGGCAGATAGGAGCCAAAGATGGAAATTGCCGCATCTGCGCTATAACCGTCATCTCCCTGCCAGGTTGCGGCAAAGTGGAAGTCGCTGTACCCGCCTCTGCTTTTTCGTGGCGTATCCTGCGGAATAAGCAGACCGGATGCACCCCAGATTTCGAGGATCGCGTCGCGTTCCTGTTTGCTCGAAGGAAACAAACCTTTCCAGCGTTTTTCCAACCCGCGTGCGCTGTCATGAGGCTCGCAGGTCTGCGCTGTTTCAAGCATGCTCACAAGTATAGCGATGTCTGGATCAGTCACTTCATAGGTGGCTTCCTTGCTGGCCAACAGTAGTTCCAGATCCATCAGGCAGTATAACAGGTTATTATGGCGAACCCCGCCCCATTTCACCCGTTCAAAGTTCAATACGTTCAGGTCGACGTCTGTGTACGTCTTGTCCGATTGCAGGCGCAGGAAGTTGCAATCCCCGCAGGAGCTGGTGTTGGCATGCAGTGCACGTCGTTCCTCGTAGGTATGCAAAGGCAGTTTCGATGTTAAAGCCCAGCTGGAAAGGGCGCTGCGCAGATAACCTTTTTTGGTAGACAAACTGTGTAAAAATGCCGATACTACCCGTTGCTTGATGGTGTTGTCCTGATGAATTTCATGCAAACGTGCGACGATCTCATCATGGGTAATGGTCAGCGGATCGAACATAAGACCTTTGCTTTTGGCATACTCAAAGTCATCCCCCGAGAAGGGAGCAGATATGGTTTTCCAGCCGCCGCTTCCCCAGAAGGTGCCTAGCAGAATTTTTGCCGCTTTCTTATCCAAGAAATCAACCTCCTTTATACAATCCATAAGATGATGTGTCGCATGATTCAAGCATCGTTTTCCTTAATGTACATATTCCTCGGTTGTATTCAGAATCAGTTCAACAAGACCGGGAAAACGGGAGTTCAAGTCTTCCTTTCTCAGAGAATAGAAGTGCTGTTTACCTTCAATGCGAGGCCGGATAAGGCCTGCTTCACGCAAGATTTTGATGTGATGAGACAACGTTGATTTGGAAATATGGTCTACTTCGAAGGCGGAACAGTTTTTCTCGCCAGAGCTGGCCAGACAGTGTGCAATTTTCATCCGTACCGGATCACCGAGTGCGTTGCAGACCATGGTCAGATTCAATTCCGAAGCCATAGGTATCGTTGGAGTTTTCATATCTATGACGGTAGCATATTCGACGATCTCTTTCAATGTTTGAATTTTTTCGAACTGAGGGTTGTTATTGTGACCGAAAGTGTGGTACATTTTATCTCAGTTAGTTTGATATTTTTCGAACTGAAATCCAAATCGGCTTATACATCTCAGGAGGAATACCTATGCTTACCTTGTTAAACAACTATTTCCGTTTATTTGACGCTTCCCGTACAGACGAACGTGCGATGCAGGATCTGTTGTCCCTATTTACACCGGATGCAGAGATTGTGCTGAACGGCACCAGCAGAGCAGGATTCGATGGATTTATGAAGGCTTTCTATGAATACAATAGCGATGTGAAACACATGTGGGACGAGTGGAAGCTTCAGCCGGACGGCAGCTATCAAACGAACTGGGCGGTATGCGGACAAGCGGCGGACGGAACGGTATATGCCAAAACAGGCATCGATATCGCTCGTGTGAATGAGGCGGGACAGATTGTATATTTGGAAAATGTGCAGTCCGACAAGGATGCATTCAGCAAATATAACCAGTAATTCTCAGCAACCTGTAGATAACCTATATAACTCCACGGTAGCTTCATGCTGTGGAGTTTTGTTATGCCAATATATAAATTAATCATTGTTTTTATTGAGCATGCTGATTGCCACTATTTTGCTTAATATCTCATCAGCACGTTATTAAGTGTGGAGGAATTGGAGGAGTAACGTGGATCATTCTTATTATATTTTGTGAAAAAAAGCCTGCATGAAAAAGGCCCTCCCCCATTGCACTGGGAGACGGCCCTCATGAATATGTATCAGACGGGTCATCGGATGTCGTATGGTATTACGAACCGGGCACGGCCCCCAGCGGCCATCCTAGCATGGATAGGGTGAACGGCTACTTTCAACGAACCTCACACACGCTATTGGAGGGTATTCGGCTTAATTAAATGTTTAACGAATCTCAGGCAAGCTAATGCCCTGTATTTTCAATTTATAGGCAGATATATGCTGCGATCAGCCGACATAAGGTGGCTGAAGTTCGTTAGAATACTAAACCAAGCTTTATATCTCTAATAAGATGCGCACGGTTCGTTAGCGTATGGCGTTTGGCAGCAGGAAGGCGTAGCCTGTGATGAACTCGATGAACTCGATGAACTCGATGAACTCGATGAACTCGATGAACTCGATGAACTCGCCTACTTGCCTATCGACTAACCCACCCAATTCCACTCATTTCTGCATCGTTTTATTCTGAAGAGCAGCGATATCGGCATACTCTTCTTCAAATTTGCGGGAGATGCGGATGAAGATCGGCAGCAGTTCGCGATAGATGCGAACGCTATCCGGGTCTGGCTGATGGCGATGAGTCGATCCAATCATGCCTGAAACTGCGCTGAGGCAATCGATGCGCCCAAGGGCGTAAAGCCCCAACACAGCTGCCCCGAGGCAGGAGCTCTCGATACTTTCGGGAATGATCACATCCTGATCGAAGATATCCGCCATCATCTGTCGCCATAACTCCGAGCGGGCGAAGCCGCCTGTCGCCTGGATTTTTTTCGGACGACCGATCTTTTCTTCAATCGCGAGCATGACCGTGTACAGGTTGAACAATACACCTTCGAGCGCAGCGCGAATCATATGTTCTTTCTTATGATGCAGCGTCAGGCCGAAAAACGAGCCACGTGCGTTCGGATTCCAGAGCGGAGCCCGCTCACCTGTCATGTACGGATGGAACAAGAGACCTTCCGAACCCGGAGGTACATTTTCCGCAACACGAGTGAGCACTTCATATGGATCAATTCCAAGTCTTTTCGCCGTCTCGACCTCGGAAGCCGCAAACTCGTCCCGAATCCAACGGAATATCACCCCGCCATTGTTGACTGGACCGCCAATCACCCACGCATCCTCAGTGAGCGCATAACAGAAGAAACGCCCTTTCGGATCAGTGACTGGCTTGTCCACGACGGTACGAATCGCTCCGCTGGTACCGATAGTAACGGCCACGACGCCTGGATCAATGGCGTTTACGCCCAGATTGGAGAGCACGCCGTCACTTGCCCCGATGACAAATGGCGTCGAATCCGCAATACCCATCTCCTTGGCATACTCAGGATTCATGCCTTTCTTGAGTACATGTGTCGTCGGCACGAGGCGGGACAGATGATCCGGAGTGATGCCTGCGACATGGAGAGCTTCCTCGTCCCAGTCTAGCTTTTCGAGATTCATCATTCCGGTAGCTGAGGCCATGGAATGGTCAATCACATACTCGGAGAACAATTTATAAAATACGTATTCTTTCATTGAAATAAATTTGTGCGTCTGTTTGAACAGTTCGGGTTGATCTCTGGTTAGCCACATGATTTTGGTCAGAGGTGACATCGGATGAATCGGCGTACCGGTTCTCAAATAGATTTCGTGACCGTTCATTTCGGTTTTGAGTGCTTCCGTCCACTCGGCACTGCGATTATCTGCCCAAGTCATGGCCCGCATCAGCGGTTTGCCGTGTTGATCGACAGGCAGAATGCTGTGCATGGCTGAACTGAACGATACAAACAGGATTTCATCCGGTTGGATGCCCGCTTTGGAGGTCGCTTGTTTAACTGATTCTACTACGGCTTTGAAAATATCTTCTGCATCCTGCTCTGCAATCGCAGGAGTAGGGGTATACAGCGGGTAATCGGCACTGCCTTGAGCCACAATGGTTCCGTTCTCTTCAAACAGGACGGCCTTGGTGGAGGTAGTGCCGATATCTACGCCGATCATATAGGGTGAAGAAGCCATTTTGTCATCCCTCTTTCTTGAATATATAAGTGAAATGAATGCTGTTACACGTTAACATTCCGGGTACAGAAAGCCTTCCGATCGCCGTTATCCCCAAATTTCTTTGATCCCTCTTCAAAGGGAGAAATTTGGTTATAAATGCGAAGCATATGCTTCCGAAGTAGCTTTCCTCTGGAAAGCTTTTAACTTCATTTCTTCAGGCCTTTTCTGTCCCCTCTGCCCACGTGGCGCTATTCATCCAACTTATATGGCAGCTGGTATTTATCTATAGATAAGAATATCAGACTTGAGGGATGGATCAAAATACACTATAAGCCAGATCTAATCCTTTACAGCTCCTGCGGCAATATCGGAGATAAACTGGCGGCTGATGAACAGGAACATCACGATCAACGGAATAACAGCCAGCAATGTACCCGCGATAACCATCGCGTAGTCCGTATTGTACAGTCCGTTTAATTGAGACAGCGCAATCTGCAGCGTATACTTTCGCGCATCCGTCAGAACGATCAGGGGCCAGAGATAATCATTCCATACGCCAATAAACGTGAACGCACCGAGAAAAGCAAACGCAGGCCGCAGAATGGGCAACGCTACGTTCCAATAGAGCCGAAAAATATTACAGCCATCGATTCGTCCGGCATCCAGCAGGTCATTCGGTATGGACTCCGTGGCATATTGGCGAATCCAGAAGATGCCGAAGGCGTTCACCATGCCCGGAATAATGAGAGCTTTGAAGGAACCGACCCATCCGAACGTCGCCATGAGCACGAAGGAAGGGACCAGCGACAGCTGGGAAGGCACCATCATGGTGGCGAGCAGCAGGACGAAGAGCCATTTTTTACCCGGGAATTCAAACTTCGCAAAAACCCTGCCAGTGAGTCAAAAAACAGCACCAGTACCGTCACCAAGCCCGACACAAACAACGTATTCATGAATGCGCCCCAGAAGTCAATCTGCTGAAGCACCCCACTGATATTGTTCCACAGTTCGCCCCCGAACCAGAGCTGAGGCGGGAATTTATAGATGTCGGACGTCGTCCGGGTAGACATGACAATCAGCCAATAGAACGGGAACATGGAAATGAGCATGCCCCCGATAAGACCGATATACAACACCAGCGATTTGAGAGATTTGGACGTCATGAGCGCTCCCCCCTTGTCACATCAGGATGACTTGCCTTGAACAAGCTTCCAGTTCACAATCGAGAACAGGGCGATAATGAGGAACATGCCCCAACCAACCGCAGCACCGTAACCAAAATAGTTGTTTATGAACGATTCGCGGTAAAGGTACAATACAATCGTCATCCCGGCTGCACCTGCGCCGCCATCGTTACCCATGAGAATTTGTGGCTCGGTGAATAGCTGCATGCCGCCAATCGTTGATGTGATCACAGTGAACAGAATGACGGGACGCAGCATCGGAATCGTAATTCGGAAAAAAGACTGTATCCCGGATGCGCCGTCAATCTTGGCTGCCTCGTACAATGTCTGCGGGATGCTCTGAAGTCCGGCTAGATAGATGACTGCGTTGTATCCTGTCCAGCGCCAGACTACCATGGAGGATATCGCTACTTTGATGCCCTACGGTGCATTCAGCCATTCCACCACGGGAAGTCCGACGGACTGTAGCAGATAGTTGAGGAAGCCATAGTTGTTGGCAAACAGGGCACCGAAGATAATGGCCACGGCCACGATGGACGTCACGTTCGGCAGGAAATACCCCACCCGAAACAGCGTACGGAACTTCACAAAAGGTGCATGCAGCAGAAACGCAATGATCAGGGCATAGAACAGCATGGGGATAGTGGAATAAATCCAGATCATGAACGTGTTGCCCACCGCTTGCCAGAATTCAGCATCAGTCAGCATATATTTAAAGTTGTTTAATCCGTTATAGGTCATCACACCAATGCCATCCCATTTGTGGAAGGCCAGATATAAGGAAAAACCGATCGGAAACAGTCCAAACACGGCAAACAGAATGTAAAACGGAGAGATCGCCACATAGAGTGCACGATGTTCCCACATCCGGGACAAGAGTGATTTCTGCCGATCCAGATCCGGACTTACCTTCCCCGGATCCGGAGTGAGGCGAGGTTCGGTTACAGCCATATGAATTCCTCCTTTGCGGATTGCCATCTCAGTAGAGTGTCTGAATTAACGCTGTAACTCCCGCTCAACACGGTGAACCGTATCAGGCCAGACCTGCTCCGGGTTGGCATTTTGCTTCGCAATATCATTCAGCCGCCGAGTAATGATGTTGTGCACCGAAGGGTATCGTTCGCCAAAGAAAGCCTCTGGCACATGCTGTGCCGATTCGGCAAATACAGGCCCTGTTGCCTGTCCGCCGAAGAAGGGTTCTTCTTCTTTCATCGCCGGTGTATCAAACACACCAGGTGCCGAAGGAAACAGGTTCAACGTTTTATATTGTTCAAGCTGGTTATCCGGGCTTTGCAGCCACTGGATGACTTCGAACGCTTCTTTAGGGTGTTTGCTTGACTTCAAAATGGACAGGAATGATCCACCGTTATTGCCGTCTCCACCAGGAGCGCGAGTGACTCGCCACTTGCCAGAGGTATCCGGCGCGGCTTCCTGCAATACCTGCTTCATCCAGACCGCCCCCACAAAGGAAGCAATCTCACCATTATTCATCGCTGCGTTCCAGCCCGGGGTCCAGCCGTCTGCATTAGCGAGCAGCCCTTTTTGCTTGAAGGATACAGGGTATCCCAGCTCTGCTTGACGAGTGGAGAATCCATACCGATAAACGAGCCGTCCGGACGGAAATACCGTTCGGTTCCTTGCGATAACATTTGATTGTAAACGGTTCCAATATTGTCGGTTAGAAAAACCTTGCCTCCGAACTTTTCCTTGATCTGTTCTCCGGCAGCAGAATAGGCGTCCCAGTTGTTGATCTGACGAGCCACTTCTTCAGGCTCGGAAGGCAATCCGGCTTCCTTAAACAGATCTGCACGGTAGAAGAGGGCTGTCGGTCCCGTATCCATAGGGAAACCGATCATTTGTCCACCCGGTGTAACGCCTTGCTTCCATTTCCAATCCAGATATTGGTCTTCGACGTCACCTGCGCCGAGATCATACAGATTATAGAAACGGTCCTCGCTGGGAAAGAGCTCCATGATCCAATCGTTCAATGCGACAATGTCCGGCTCACCTGAGCGCGCAGCGAGTGTCGTTTTGAGTTTTGCTTTGAAATCACCACCGATTTTCTGAGCGGTCAGTTCAATATTGGGGAACTTTTCCTTGGCCTTGGCAATCAGCTTATCATCGATGGAACGGTTCCAGTACCACAATGTAAGCGCTACCTTTTTGTTGTTCGATGAATCGTTCTGTCCCGGCCAGATGGAGCATCCGCTCACCAGCATGACACAGACTAGCAGAATGGCTGTCCAGCATGTTCTTTTCCGGCGGATCATGTGATAACCCCCTCATCGTTAAGTTCGAGGCATGAAGTGTGATGGACTACAACATAAGTGTATGAGCAGTTTATAAACTCATACCCAATATTCCTGAAATGAAACACAAATTTGTGTCGGTTGCGTATCATAAATTTATTAGTTACTTTAGAAACAAAAGTTACTTGACACAACATAATTTTTATTTTAAACTTGCTTACATAAAGTAACTAATGATGATGACAATAATATAGATACGTATGATATGCAATCCAGTGATCCATTTTCCGTCTGGATGCGAATCAATTTATAACCAAACCAAGATGGCTTAACAGGAGGAACTTACTAATGATTAATTCACATATTATTCAACTGCTCGCCCCCAAAATCCAGACTTTTCCGAGTGGAAAAGAATTCATTTACCTCGTTGGGCCGATTAAGCTTCCGGTGAATCTGGATGGAGAGACACATACCTTCCAGTGGTACAGCTGGATGAAATCGGAGAAAGCTATGGAAAGCGGCGAGCTGATCGAATCTCTCGCTACTGCCGAACTGGCTGAACGTCAGCAATCCAGCGTGTTGGTTTACGGGGATTTTGCCGAAGCACAGGAAGCACTGATTCGGATGCACAGCATCTGTCATACAGGCGACATCTTTGGCAGCAAACGTTGTGACTGCGGCTTCCAACTGGAGCAATCGATGAAGATGATTGCTGCCCATGGAGCAGGCGCGCTGTTCTATCTGGCGAACCATGAGGGGCGTGGCATCGGTCTGTTCAGCAAAGCGATGGCGTACCTGCTGCAAGAGGAAGGTCTGGATACCGTTGATGCCAACCTGCAACTTGGGTTCACAGACGATGCGCGTAATTATGATGATGCCATTGCCGTATTGCGTGCGCTTCGTACAGCACCCGTTACATTGATCACCAACAATCCACGCAAGCTCGCTGCTTTGCAGGAAGCGGGATTGAATGTAGGTGGACGTGTGCCGCTGTGGGGAGATCGCTCGTCCTTCAACGAAAAATATTTGCAGACCAAAGTGAGCCGTTCCGGTCACTTGGCAGAAAATGATGGATGGGTTGGCGGAGAAACCTTGCTTCCGCATGCTCAGGCTTAAAAGGTTGATCCCGATCCTGATCTCGATCGATCGTTCAATATGATTTTGGTATAAAGCCTGTTCGCCATACTGTCCAATAGACAGGACAATTTAAGCTGTTTGTGTATGCTCCTTCTGGGGTATACATGAACAGCTTTTTTGAGTTTAGAGAATGGAGCGGTCCCGTCTCACGCCAAGAATTAATCTTACGGTCCTGACTTTGCTTGCCGTTCATACCATACGAACTATACAATATAGGCATCTGATTTATGCGGGAGGAACGAAGGTGCCATTTGAGGGACAGTATGTGTTACCGGCTGCCAAGAGCATGAAGCAGTTTGAAGCAATGATTGAAGGCCCTTACACCTATGGGGTTATGCTGGATACGCATATTGCGCAGCTTCATAGTTTGCTGGAAGAAGCACGGCGACGTGGCAAGAAAATAGTACTGCATGCCGATCTGGTGCAGGGACTGAAGAACGATGAATATGCCGCAGAGTATTTATGCCAGCATATTCGTCCGGCAGGGCTGATTTCGACGCGAGCCACTGTAATTCAGAAGGCGAAACAGAAAGGGATTACGGCCATTCAGCGTGTTTTTCTGCTGGATACAAATGCGCTGGAGAAAAGTTATCTTTTGCTGTCCAAGACCCAGCCAGATTATATTGAAGTATTGCCTGGTGTCATCCCGCATATTATTGCAGAAGTATCCATACGGACAGGTATACCCATTATTGCAGGTGGGTTGATCCGCTCAACGGAAGAGGTTGAACTGGCGCTGGAAGCCGGAGCTACTGCAGTAACCACTTCCAACGTGGACCTGATTCGGCACTACAAGAAATCGCATACAGAATATAAGCAGTAATCCCACAACAGGAGGTTGTCTGTATGGAAAAATATATATTGGCCCTAGATCAGGGAACGACAAGTTCCCGGGCTATTCTATTTAACCGGAGCGGGGAGATTGTACATATTGCACAGCAGGAATTTCCACAGTACTTTCCCAAGCCGGGCTGGGTGGAGCAGAACGCCAATGAAATTTGGAGCTCCATTCTGGCAGTGATGGCTTCATGTCTGGCCGAAAGTGGAATCAAGCCCGTCCAGATTGCCGGCATCGGCATTACGAACCAGCGAGAAACGGTTGTGGTATGGGACAAAGAAACGGGCCGGCCCATCTATAATGCCGTAGTCTGGCAGTCCAGACAAACGGCTGACATTTGTGATGAGTTGAAGGCGAAGGGTCTAGGTGATCTTTTTCATCAGAAAACGGGCTTACTCATTGACCCTTACTTCTCGGGAACCAAGGTAAAGTGGATTCTGGATCATGTGCCTGGAGCCCGTGAGCGTGCAGAGAAGGGTGAGCTCCTGTTGGGCACAATCGATAGTTGGCTGATCTGGAAGCTGAGCGGTGGTACTCATGTCACTGATGTATCCAATGCTTCTCGCACTTTAATGTACAACATCTATGATCTGCAATGGGATGAGGAATTGCTGCAGATTTTGGACATTCCCAGAGCCATGCTGCCGGAAGTGCGCGGTTCATCTGAGGTGTACGCACACACGGTTGACTACCATTTCTTCGGTCATCGGATTCCGATTGCCGGAGCAGCAGGAGATCAGCAGTCGGCATTATTCGGTCAGGGCTGTTACACAAAGGGAAGCATGAAAAATACGTACGGCACCGGCTGTTTCATGCTTATGAATACTGGAGAACAACCCGTACAGTCCAACCACGGGCTGATTACAACTATTGCATGGGGCATTAATGGTAAAATCGAGTATGCGCTGGAAGGCAGTATTTTTGTTGCAGGTTCGGCGGTACAGTGGCTGCGTGACGGCTTACGGATGCTTCGTTCCTCAAAAGACAGTGAGGACTATGCGGCACGTGTACCCTCTACAGACGGCGTTTATATGGTGCCTGCATTTGTAGGTCTGGGCAGCCCTTACTGGGACAGTGAAGTTAAGGGAGCAGTGTTTGGTTTGACGCGAGGAACCACCAAAGAACATTTTATCCGTGCAACCCTGGAAGCACTGGCGTATCAGACCAAGGATGTACTGACGGCAATGGAATCCGATTCAGGTATTCCGGTGAATGCCTTGCGTGTGGATGGGGGAGCGGCTGCCAATGATTTTCTGATGCAATTCCAGAGTGATATTCTGAATATTCCTGTGGAGCGTCCCAATGTGAACGAAACGACGGCATTAGGTGCGGCTTATCTGGCAGGACTCGCAGTAGGCTATTGGAATAGCGCGGATGAATTGGCGAATCACGAGAATACGGAACGTGTCTTCCATCCGGTTATGGCTGAAGAAGAGCGTACAGAACGGTATGCAGGGTGGCAACGTGCCGTGAAGGCAGCGATGGTTTTCAAATGAGTGGATTATATTTCGAATGGGCATTTGTACTTTTTCGTTAAAGTTCTACAATAAATGATATTTATTGGTGGAAAATGATGCATAACTTACAGGGGTTATTTTCCTGGAGAAGAGAAAACATATACCCACTATAAGGAAAAATAAATGATTAGTGGGTCAGCTTGAAATTCCATCCGCAGGCAGAACAACTTTTTGAAAATTTTTTGAATAATGTGTCATTTCAGGCCTTCACGCCGCCAGAAATGTGTGATAGGATTAAGTCACAAGTTAAAAAAATGATGTCTGGAGATCGGGAGAGACCACGTACCGCTCAGCAATTGCTGAAGCGAATGACGTGGTCTTTTTTTTGTGCTTTTGTGAGTATAACAGAGGTAATCAATGGGAGGAATCAGGATGACAACATCGTTCTCGGCAGAAAAGCGTACGGAATATCTGGATCGAATGGCGAATGCACATTTTGACATATTGATTATCGGTGGGGGAATCACGGGAGCCGGGATTGCGCTGGATGCAGCTTCCCGCGGATTGAAGACAGCATTGGTGGAAATGCAGGATTTTGCGGCAGGCACATCCAGTCGTTCGACCAAACTGGTGCATGGCGGTCTACGGTATCTGAAGCAGCTTGAAGTGAAAATGGTGGCTGAGGTGGGACGGGAGCGAGCGGTGGTGTACGAGAATGGACCGCATGTGACGACACCCGAACCGATGCTGCTCCCCATCTATACGGCGGGCACCTTTGGCCGCTTCAGCACATCCATTGGCCTGATGGTGTATGACCGACTTGCTGGAGTAAAACGTAGTGAACGACGTCAGATGTTAAATGCCGAGGCCGTCTCAGACAGTGAGCCATTGCTGCGCAAGGACGGACTGCTGGGTGGTGGACGTTATGTGGAATACCGCACGGACGATGCCCGGCTTACGATTGAGGTAATGAAGGAAGCGGTACAGCGCGGTGCACAGGCTGTGAACTATGTAAAGGCAGTAGCATTCCTGAAGGAGAATGGAGTTATTACCGGCATTCAGGCTGTGGACCAGATCAGCGGTCAATCTTATGATCTGCGGGCAACCAAGGTGATTAATGCTTCCGGTCCATGGGTGGATGAGCTGCGCAAGATCGATGGTTCGCGCCAAGGCAAAACGTTGCAGATGACGAAAGGTATTCATCTGGTATTCGACGGTACACGTTTCCCGTTAAGGCAGGCTGTATATTTTGATACACCGGATGGACGAATGGTCTTTGCTGTCCCGCGGGATGGCAAAACCTATGTAGGAACCACAGATACCGTCTACGAAGATGATCCCGCACACCCGTTAATCTCCGAAGCAGACCGGGATTATGTCATCGATGCTGTCAACGGCATGTTCCCGGGCGTTCGGATTCGAGCCGAGGATGTGGAGTCCGGTTGGGCAGGTGTGCGTCCGTTGATTCATGAGGAAGGCAAAGGACCTTCCGAAATTTCGCGCAAGGATGAAGTGTGGGCAGCTCCTTCGGGGTTGATCACGATTGCCGGGGGTAAATTAACCGGGTACCGCAAAATGGCCGAGATGGTTGTTGATCTGGCTGCCCGCCAATTGGAGCAGGAGACGGGGAGATCCGTTGGACCATGTATAACAAAAAAGATGCCGATCTCTGGAGGCCACGTTGGCGGTTCCGCCGGATTTGGTGCGTATGCTGAACGCAAGATTAAGGACGGCGTAGCACTTGGGCTCGACAGATCTACTGCGGAACGATTAGCCCGAGTGTATGGTTCCAATGTGGACGCACTGTACGAGCGGATGCCTGACCCGCGGACAAAGGCCGAGCTGTATGGAATGTCACAGGAGCTGCTGCTAATGCTGCGTTATGCCATTGACGAGGAGATGGCTGTGACACCTGCAGACTTTTTTGTGAGACGCACCGGAGACCTGTTTTTCCGCATTGACGAAGTCCGTCAGTATAAGGCAGCGGTTATTCAGTATATGGCTGAACGCCTGGATTGGCGGGAGGAGCAAGCGATACGGTTTGCGAATGAACTGGATCAGCTGCTCTTGGAAGCATCGGGCAAAATGTAATGCAGGATTTCGCATCTGGGGGTCGAATGGAACATGTAAGCGTGTAACAAGGAGAGGGGATTACATCTATGACTTTACAGATCGGAATCATTGGAACAGGTTGGTTCAGCAAGGTACATGCCGATATTCTGGCACGAATGGAAGGTGTTCGTGTAGCAGCTGTCTGTGGTACAGCGCTGGAAAAGGCGGAGGCCATGGCTTCCGTCTATGATGCTGTTGGCTACGGTGAACTTGAACATATGCTGGATGGTGAAAAGCTGGATGCAGTCTATATCTGTGTGCCTCCGATGTCTCATGGATCGATTGAAGCTGAATTGATTCGTCGGGGCATCCCGTTCCTGGTGGAGAAACCGCTGAGTACAGGCATGGATATCCCTCGTCAGGTGCTGGATCAGGTACAGAAGTCCGGATTGTTGACAACGGTAGGTTATCATTTCCGCTATCAGGAGGCTGCACAGGTACTGAAAGAAGCGATGAAAGAGCAGACCGTCGGCATGGCGCTTGGGCGCTGGATGGGCGGAATGCCAGGAGTCGCCTGGTGGCGTCGCCAGGAAGGCTCCGGGGGACAGTTTGTGGAACAGACGACCCATATCGTGGATTTGCTGCGGTATTGTGCTGGTGAAGTGACAGAAGTATACGCTGTAGCGGCCCAACGCAGCATGCATGAAAAGCATGAGCATGTCACGGTAGCTGATGTGGCGAATGTAACGCTTAAGCTGGAGAGTGGGGCCATCGCGAGCATTGCGAATACCTGCCTGCTGCCAGATGGTGAGGGCGGCGCAGGGCTTCAGTTCTACACAGATGCCGGAGTCTGGGATTGGACGCCTGAACGTCTTCTTCTGCCAAGTGCTGCCCCTCATGCAATGGCAGGTCTGGAGATTCCCGCAGGGCATAACCCGTATGAGCGGGAAAATGAAGCGTTCATTCACGCCCTTCGTACCGGAGATCGTTCACGGATTTTGTCCGATTATGCGGATGCCTGCCGTACACAGGAAATTACAACGGCGGCATTGGCTTCGGCAGATTCAGGATTGCCGGTACAGCTTCAGCGCTCCAAACATCTCTCTCATTAATCCTTTTATGACGTAACCAGAAATGTAACCCCATGAAAAAGACGCCTGAATCTGGACTGATCGGAAGATCAGTTCAATTCGGGCGTCTTTGTGTTGTACATGAATCAGAATCTGGCTACTTAGTAGACTGCTGCTGTTTCAACCAGTCTGAGGACCAGTTGTAAATCTGATTGATGACGGGTTCGATAGCTCTGCCTTTGGGCGTCAATTCATACTCTACGCGGGGCGGAATTTCAGGATACATATGGCGGGTTACGATACCTTCCATTTCCATTTCCTTCAGACGTTCGGATAACAACCGACCGCTAATCGCCATTTCTGCTTCCAGCTCTGTGAATCGTTTGGGTCCGGATAACAGTTGGTACATGATGAGCAGTACCCATTTCTTACCGATGATATCCATGGCTTGCGTAATGAGACAGGGACTTGGGGATTTTACTTTTCTCAGCTTCAACGTGTTCACCTCGATTCAAGTAAGTATTATGGATTTTCTCGTATATATAAAAGTGCGTGGCTTTCTGCCGCTCTGACCAAAGTAAGGGACAATGAAGTCAACATGTTACATACAAAATGTACTGTAACATACCTTTTGTATGTATTATACACTATTCGTCAAAAAATTACTTGAATAAATAATGTTATTATTATATACTCACTTCATAAAAGTAAGTTAATGATTATTAATATGTATAATATCAGCACATACTATTTTCGTAGATGCAAACTACCCATTTTAAAAATAGAGTTACGTGGTAACTTTTACATAGATTTCTTTTATACAACAGATGGATATAGACATTCATTTTCAGGAGGATTATACATATGAACAAAGGCATAAGAATTTTGGGATATATTGCGTTGGTTGTGCTTGCGGGTGTGTTTGTAATGACAGGCTTTAACAAGGTTAGTGGAGCAGAGATGATGGTACAGACTTTCGAAGGTTTCTCCTATCCTACATGGACGATGTATCTCATTGGTGCAGTAGAACTGCTCAGTGCGGTGGGCTTGCTGATTCCACGTACTCGTATTCTGGCTTCAGGCGTATTGACGTTCATTCTGATTGGGGCTGTGGGGAGTCATCTGATTTATGGACAATATGCGGCTGTTCCTTTCCCGGTAGTACTGTTGGTTGCTAACATTGTTGTTCTTATTATGGGTATGCGTAAACTGGAAGCGGAAGAAATGGATATCGATCTCGTGCAGGTCTAAGAGTTTGATTGATTTGGATTCAAATGTTCCAATATGAAGAAGATGACCACTGCAATGGAGCGGTAGTCATCTTTTTTATTATCGAAGGGCTGTCCCACGAAAGGAATGCTTTGAGATTAAAGGCTTCTTTGACCACGTGTGATAATCCGCAGCGTATGCTTGGTATCCGATTGCTGGATCCAAGTGTCGCATACCTGACGAACCCAATCCGGGTTGGTTTTGGCGGCATCGTTCAGCCAGTTGCTGACAGAGTCCTGTACATATTTATGAGCATCCGAGTTCACATGGTTCAGCAGAGGCAGAGCTATCGCAGGGTTTTCTTTCAACTCCTGAATATGTTTGGCCCACACACCGTGCGGTCTTGTCGATTCTATGGCAAACCGTCGAACCAGTGGGTCGGGATCGATCGCCCAGTCCATGAGAAGCGCCAGCGCTTCCGACAATTCAGCCGTAATCGGCTCCCGAACAGCCATCCAGGCAATTTCTCGTACACCAAAGTGATGATCTGCGGCAAAGGGACGGATACGATCGAGTTTTTCAATCAGGCTTAAGCGGGAATCCAATCCGATGATATAGGCTGCCCAGCAGCGTACACTGTCTGAACGGTGTTCTGCAAGGAAACGAAAATGATGTAATCGCTCCTTTTCCTCCATTCGTTCCAGAAGGTTGAGCCAGTTCGCGGCGATAGTCGGAATGATTTTCATGACCCGCTGCTCATTTATCTGTGCTAGCTGTTCCATCATTTCCTGTGTATCGGTATCCATTCCCCGTCCATGAGAGACCTGCTGAAAAAGGAGAATGTGATCAACGGCGAGCCACTCCGTCAAATTTACGGATTCGATATGCCCCGATTGAAGTAGGTTGCGGATATGATCCGGGATCTCAATCCCTTTACGGGCACCTTTGCGAAGCAGAACATCCTCGGGTATATGCAGTTCTTTCTGTACATCCATCACCGTACTCCTCCTTGCATGTATGTGGATTCATCATCTACACGATACAATTGGCAGCAGGATAGAGATGTAATGTGGCTTACAACTGGGTGTTAGCTGTGCATGAAGCGGATAGTTCATTACGATGCAGGGCGACGGATTTGAATCCAGTACGAATACGGCCAACCCGTGCAAGATCTTGCAGGGCAACACTGACAGACTCACGCGTGGCCCCAGCCATCCAGGCAATCTCCTGATGGGTCAGTACAAGGTTGATCCGACCATAATCTCCTTCGTCCACCCACCCCATCTGATCCGCCAGTCGAGTAAGATTATGCATAATTTTGTCATGCAGATTACCCAAGGCCAGCTTCTGTGTCAACTCACTCATGCCCTTGATTCGCTCGCTGAGTACTTTCATCAGATTCATCATAAACTCGGGGTGTTCAATCAGAAATTGTTCAAAACGCTGCCTGTTCATCAGGCAAATATCGCATTCCTCCAGGGTTTCGATATATACGGAACGTGTGCCAAGTGAAATGCCGTTCATTTCCCCAAACACATTTCCTTCCTTCAAAATATCGAGAGTAAATTGTTTCCCTTCTTCCGATAATGTGTACAGGCGGACTTTCCCTTTTTTCACAAAATAAAAACCTTCCGCAAATGTATCCGGTGTCTGGATCAGCGTATTCCTGGCCAAGGTCGTGATGGACGTCATGCTGTCCATTTCGATCAGGTCTGCCTCGGACAAAGAGGACATCAGATTGAATTGTGATAAATAGAGGATTTTATCCATAGCATTCCTTTCCCTTACCGTATGAAAATAAAAAAAAGAAGAACCCACGGAGTTCAAAGGGTTCTCATGCAACGGGACTTCTTGAAACGGAAGGTCTCCCGATTATAAATAATCGAATAAATTCCTATTATAGTAGCTTTTTAAGTTGGGAGACGCGTCCTTGGCTAATGCCAAGCTTTTCCGCAATTTGCTGTTGAGCCAAACCGGGATTCTGTTCAACGATTTCCTTCATTTGTTGCAGCATACGTGCCGTCTTCGGCCGCAGGTCCGGGTACTCTTGGTTGGCAGCTGTAGCCCCTTCTTCCCATGCGGGAGACGAGACTGTGGCGGATTCGGTAGCAGGACGCTCCACGGGTGCAGGAGCCTGTTTGTTCTGAGGAACGAACCATTCGGGAGTGTCATCCGGGTGTTTTAATTGAATTGCACAAGTCCGGCAGATGAATTGCTCTTTGAAATACATTTCCGTATCCACATCACCGCAAAACACACACAACGTTGATTTGTACTTTCTCAAAATCAACTCTTTCCCTTCAATGAAAAACTCGAGCGGATCGCCGATATGGATTTCCATCGTATCCCGCATTTCTTTGGGAAGGACAATTCGTCCAAGGCGGTCCAGAGATCTCTTCATTCCGGTTCTTTTCATCGCATCTCCCCCGCAATATTCACAATTAAAACCTGTCCTTATTGTAAGGAAGAAAGGGCTTTAATACAACAATAATATTTCAAGAAATAGGGTTAATTCCATCTATTATGGGAAAATAAGTTTAGATAGTACGGGTGCAACCGCTAATGTGAACAAGGCAGCCAGTACCATGGAGATGCTGGAGATGCTTCCAGTCAGTGAACTGAGCTCAAATGCTTTGGATGTGCCTGTTCCGTGGGCACCGGTTCCAAGCAGCGTGCCACGTGCAATCTCGCCATCAATACGCAGCACTTTTACAATGGATGGCCCCATAATTGCCCCCAGCAGACCGGTCATGATGACAAAAACCGCGGTAACGGCCGGAATGCCTCCAATGGTAGCCGATACGTTCATCGCAATGGGGGTCGTGATTGATCTCGGAATCAGACTATGAATGAGTCCGGAGTCCAGGCGCAGCCATTTGGCGAGCAGGGCAGATGAGAGGACCGCTACCACGGAGCCTGTCATAACACTGAAGACGATCTCGGAAATATGTTTTTTGAGTACATGGAAGAACGTATAGAGCGGTATGGCGAAGGCCACCGTTGCCGGTTGAAGCAGCAAACTTAGCCATTTACCACCACTGCTGTAGGCAGCGTAATCCGTACCTGTTGCGAGCAGCACACCGACGACAAGAAGTGGCGTAATCAGCAGCGGAGACAGATACACTTTGGGCAGGTTGCGATACATGCGTTTGGCGACCCAGTATATACCGACGGTTAACAAGAGACAGAAGAATCCAATCATCCAGTGTGACGCTCCTTTCGTTTGGCGATTCGGGTGGCAACAAGGCCTGTGCATGCCATGACCAGAAACGTGCTAAGCAGAACAATAAATAGAATTTGCAATCCGTCTTGCTCCAGCATGGGCATGTAGTTCATAATGCCAACGGCTGACGGGATGAAGAACAGCAGCAGCTCACCGAGCAGCCAGGCAGCTCCAATTTCGATCCAGCGCAGCTTCACGACACGGGTCTGAAGCAAAATGAACAGCACGATCATACCGAGTATTGAACCTGGTACAGGTAGATGGAGAGCACGGGCCAACTGGTCCATGAGCAGTGAAAAGGCCATCAAGAGCGCAACTTGCAAAATGCCAAGGCCCCATTTCTTCACTTCAATCCCCCCTTGTATAATGAACGTGATGATTTTGAGTTGTTTATGAAAATGAATGGAAGCGTTGTTTGATATAACAAATTTTACATCGCATTCTTTCATGAGTAAAATGCATATTAAGAATGTTTACCATTCCATTTATCTATGAGAGATGGGGATCAGACGATGGATATCCGCCATTTGCAATATTTTCTGGAAGTTGCGCGGCAGCAAAGCTTCACCAAAGCGGCCGAAGTGCTGTTCATTACACAACCGACCATTAGCAAAACCGTCAAAAGCTTGGAAGACGAATTGGGCGTAACTTTGCTGGATCGTTATGGCAAGAAGGTCGCGCTGACGGATGCAGGGCATGTCTTTTTCCGACAGGCGCTGGAGATTGAAAAGTCATTTCGCAGCTTATCGTCCGAGCTGGACGATCTGATGAATCTGAAGAAAGGGCATCTTCGCATTGGTCTGCCACCGATGGTGGGGTCCAGCTTTTTCCCGATGATTATCGGTGAGTTTCACAAAGCCTATCCGCAGGTGACCATTCAGCTGTTCGAGGATGGTGCGAAAAAAGTGGAGGCCGATGTGATCAGCGGTGCACTGGATATTGGTGTTGCCGTTCTTCCAACGGTGGATGAACTGGTGGATCATTTTGTTTTTGTTAAAGAGAAGCTGAATCTGCTCGTACATCCATCGCACCCGCTTGCGAGTAAAGAGTCTGTCGCGCTGCGCGAGCTGGAGCATGATGCATTTGTGCTGTTCCGTGAGGATTTTGCGCTGCATGACCGGATTATCGCTGCTTGTCAGCACGTGGGATTCCAGCCTCGGGTGGTGTATGAGAGCTCCCAGTGGGATCTGCTCAGTGCGATGGTAGCGGCCAATTTGGGTGTGGCGTTGCTGCCAGAGACAATCTGCCGTGAGGTAGATCATATGCGTGTGCGCATTATACCCGTGATGGAACCTGTGATTCCTTGGCAGCTCGGCATGATTTGGCGGAAGGACCGATATTTATCCTTTGCAACCCGGGAGTGGATCAGTTTCACACAGTCCATGCTGAGTGAGTAAACTCTTTTGTTGACCCCGGATCGTTGTTACAATGGAAGCATAATTATGGTGGAGGTGTAGGAACATGAAACTGCGGGTATCCGCTGTACAATACCAATTACAAACAATCAGCTCATTTGAGCAGTTCGCCGCTCAGGCTGAGCATTACATACGGACAGCGAGCGAGTACGGAACCGAATTTGTGCTGTTCCCGGAATTTTTCACAACGCAATTAATGTCCATTGGGGACAAACAAGGTAATGCGCTGACAATTGAGGATCTGCCGAACTTTACGGAGCAATATGAGCAACTATTCACATCACTTGCTGCCAAGTACGGCATGCACGTCATTGGGGGAACCCACGTCATTCGCCGTGAAGGGAAGCTGTACAACACAGCCCACCTGTTCTACCCGGATGGTCGCATCGCTCGCCAGGACAAGATTCACATTACACCAACCGAAGTACAGGAATGGAATATGGCTCCCGGAGATGGGCTTGAGGTGTTCGACACGGATAAAGGCCGTATTGCGATGCTGACCTGTTACGATATTGAATTCCCGGAAATTGTGCGGATGGCCAAAGCCAAAGGCGCTGACGTGATCTTCTGCCCTTCCTGTACGGACGACCGGCACGGATTCTACCGTGTGCGTTATACGAGTCATGCCCGCGCGGTGGAGAATCAGGTGTATGTTGTGTTAACCGGAACGGTAGGCAACTTGCCGACGGTTGATTTCATGCGTGCCAACTACGGACAGGCTGCAATTATTACGCCGAATGATATCCCATTCCCGCCACGTGGCATTCTGGCCGAGGGTGAGATTAACAATGATATGATCGTGACCGCCGATCTGGATCTGGACTTGTTGTATGAGGTGCGCGAACGTGGATCGGTAACGACCTGGCGTGACCGTCGGACTGATCTGTATACCGATTGGGAGTAAAGCTTCCTCTATAACGAAGCGAAACAGAACAGGAAATTCATATGTCAGTGGAAAGGGGTGACCCGGGAACATGTATACCAAAGAAATGCTGATTACCGATCCAGATCAGAGTGGCAAAAGGGTAAAGGCAGTCGTCCGCAATTATGTTGCAGCCGACTACGAGGAACTCATTCGCATTCAGGCGGAGAGTTTCCCTCCACCTTATCCGGAAGAGCTGCTCTGGAGTCACGAGCAGCTCACCAGTCATGTGCAGCATTACCCGGAGGGTGCCATCTGTATTGAAGTGGATGGAGAATTGGCCGGCTCGATGACTTCGCTGCGGATGCAGTGGGATCCTGCACATCCAGCAAGTCATACCTGGGCCGAAGCAACGGATGACGGCTATATTCGTAACCACAACCCGGATGGCAACACGCTGTATATTGTCGATCTCTGTGTTCGTCCGAAGTACCGCAAGTGGGGACTGGCTCAGCTTATGATGCAGGCGATGTACCACCTAGTGATTGCACAGGGTATGGATCGGTTACTAGGTGCGGGTAGAATGCCGGGTTATCATTTGGCTGCAGACCAACTGTCTGCGCAGGAATATCTGGATCAGGTGGCGGCGGGCGAGAGGCGTGATCCGGTGATATCGTTCCTGCTTCGCTGTGGCCGCATGCCGGTTGGTGTGACCGCAGACTATCTGGACGATGAGGAATCGTGCAACTATGCAGCCCTGATGGAGTGGCAGAATCCGTTCAGATAATACATCGTTTGTCAGTGTGAAACATGTTTGCACACATTAAGGCTGGAGTATTCACATCGAAGATGGCAATATAATCGCCAATACATATCATGAATGAGGAGGCATTTTTCTATGGAATTCACGCGTATTACCTCTATCAACGATCCACTTTTTGCCCAGATGCACAAGCTGATGCAGGAGATCTTCCCACGAGAAGAAGTGCTGGACTTCCCCCTGTGGGCAGAGCCGTTGGAAGATCCGGGTATTCGGGTGTTCGTGGCTGTGCATGAAGGACAAGTTGTTGGAGCGACGGAGTACCGTTATTACGAGGACTGGAACGTAGCCATGACGGACTTTACGATAATTGGGCGCGAAGGTCTGGGGACCGGCAGTTTTCTGGCGAATCACCGCAAGCGTGATCTGCAAAAGTTGGCTGCGGCAAACGGGAAAGAACTGTTCGGCATGTTTGCCGAAATCTATAACCCTTATCTGAGTCAAGATCATGAGTTTGGCGGCATCAAGCCAATGGACCCGTATGTACGTCGCGAAGTATTGTCCCATCTGGGATACCAGCGTTTGGACTTCCCGTACGTTCATCCATCCTGGCAAGGGGACGGGGAAGCGGTTGGCGGCTTGGATCTGTGCTTCATGCCAGGAGATGAGTCGCTTGGTGAACTGCCAGCCAGTCTGGTGGCTGATTTCCTGAATCGATATTATGCGGTGCTGCCGAACAAACCGCAAGAATGGCTTGCCATGGTAGAGAAATTGACTGCTCGCAAGTCGGTTCCACTACTGCCGTTGTAAACGGGAGCAGGACCGTCACAGGTGATTGTAATGTTCTGAGCAGCAGTAAAACCAAGAAAAGGCCCGTTAATCAGACCGTGATCGGTTCTGTTTAATGGGCCTTTCCGGTTTCATTAGGTTATTGCCCTAACGAATCTGAGGTGCCTTATTCAGGGATTTGAAACGTCCGCCGAAATCTAAGGAAGCTGAGACACGCTATATCAGAATAAACAGCTGTTTGCAGCGTTTTTTCGGGGCATTTTGGAAAATAACGTGCCTGATATTCTTTACAATGTATAAAGAGGACCTAGAGGTCAAATAAGACGTCCCAAGTTCCTTAGAAAATCGCTTACCTGAGTTTGAAGACATATCCTAGATTATTAGTTCATTGTTAATAAAGCCTATAAACATATATTTAACGATTCATTTTTATTTAACGTCATTTCGATTCGGTAACTGACTCAAATAACTGTTGGATAAGTGGAGAAGATTCAAAGCCCGCTCATACTGTTCCTTGGTAATATATTCGGAAGAGGTTGATTCCTCTTCGGTTGGTATGGCAGATGCGGGCACGGCCGGTTGATCCTCCATACTGTCCGGATTCGTTTCCTTCTCCCGGTCAGACTCTGCCGAAACGACATCCTGTCTCCCGGCATCCGCAAGAGAATAATGCGTACCATCACCGTATCCCGTCTCAGGAACGAACAATGAAGCATCGTTCAATACGGAACCGGAGGGCAGATAATAGCGCTCTGGCAGCAGATTATTTCCCTCACGCAGCAAATCCTGCCCGAAATACAGTTGGTTCTGGAGAGAGGCTCCGGTCAAGCCGGCGATCGTTGGCAGAATATCCACCTGTCCTCCGATCTGTTCCAGCTGCGCAGCCGGCGTGATGCCAGGAGCCGTGACGATGAGTGGAATATTGATCATGTCCGCAGACGTGTACTCCCGACCGTAGATTTCCTGCATCAGCTTCTCATCAGTCCGATCCAGGGAGTAGATAGGCAGACCCAGATGGTCACCGTAAACGACCAGCACGCTATTTTCCCATAGTCCACGTTCCTTAAGTCCCTCAATAAATTGCCCCACGGCCTGATCGGCATAATGCTGGGACACAAGATAATCCCCTGGCAACGTATTAACGTACCGTTCCGGCAACGTCAGACTTTTTTTATCTTCTGGTAAATGGTAAGGGTGGTGCGCAGACATGGATATGATTTGTGCATAGAAGGGTGATCCTGAGTCCTGCATGTCCTCCAGTTTATCGAGCGTTTTGCTGTACAACACTTCATCCGATGCGGAGAAGGCGATGGAATCCTCTGTTCCGAAATAATTGATGTCATAATACTGATCAAATCCAAGCGCCTTGTATAACTGATCGCGATTCCAGAAGTGCACATCATTCGTATGGAATGTGGCTGTCTGATAACCGTTCGCGGACATCAGTCTGGGCAGACTTGGAAATTCCTTATTGGCATAGACGGTAGCTGCGGCTCCGTTGGGCGGTGTATAAAACGATGTATTCACGACAAACTCGGCATCCGATGTGTTACCCTGTCCCACTTGCTGATAAAAGTTCGGGAAATACAGGCTTTGTCCAGCCAACTTATTGAGATGGGGTGTAACTTCCTGTCCGTCCACCTGCAATCCGATCAGGAAGTTCTGGAATGATTCGAGCTGGAGGACAATAACGTTGCGTCCTTTGGCTGCACCCTCCTCAACAACAGAGGGCAATGCTGTCTTTAGTTTAATCTCGTCGATATGATTTTGATCGATTTGATCAAGGGGCACAGGTTTGTCAGGACGATCAGCCAGGATGGTGTAGGCTTCGTAACCGAGAATCCCCATCTGCTCCGCCTGTGTAATCTCGCTCATGCTCGCCCGATTGGGGTAAATGTTGAGCATGCACAGCATCATCGACAGAATCAGAATGACCGAGGCAATCCGTCTTCTGGCCCTTCGTTCAAGCGGCACTCTGCCTGGACGTTCAGTCCCGCCGAGCTTGATCCGCCGACGAATCAGAATCCCCGCGATAACCAGAACATCTGCAAAAATAAACAAATAATACGGATCGAGCAAAGAGAACATGCTGCTCTTGACCGAGGTTACCTGATTAACTTGTGCGAGCGCGTGATAATTGACAATGACACCATAATATTTGTAATACATGATCGCTGCGAAGAAGATGCCCGATAACACCAGATTGAGTCCGAGATAGAGCCACATCCGGCGTTTGGCTGCGAACCATTCAATCAGACAGAAGCAGATCCAGATCAGCGGCAACTCTGTCAGCAGCGGTTTCCAGACGGGGATGTCATCGAAGATCACAATCCAGGCCAGAGAGCTTTTGATCATCATAATAACGGTGAACACGATAAACGGTCCGCTTAGAAACCGGGTGAGTGAATTGCGTGACAAGTTACCGCCTTCCTTTCTTTCCGAAGTTTCATTTAACAAGTATTATGCTATCTCATGGCATGTCGTGTCAAAAGCACCGAACTTCTTGATTGCTCATTTATTTCAATTATTGGAAAAAAGAGAGAGGCGCTTGGGGTCATTCATGACCTCACGTATACAAAAAGCCCCTTCCATTGAGGAAGAGGCGGAAGGGGTTGCATTTTAAAGTGAACATAATTAAATGATGCTTACCCAAAGTGTAATCATTGATCACAGTACATCTGTAAACACGCATACAGATTCTGGGGCAAACATCAGGCTTGCTCCCGGTTGTTTACTCTATGGTGAAGGTCGTGACGAATGAAGGTCTTGGAAACATGGTGGGCTTCTGTGCAGTCAGCCCTTCACTCGTGCTGCGATTGCGGTGAGCATGGTTATAGGCTTGAGACTGCTGCCAGTTTTTGAAATGATCCTCGGACTGCCAAAGTGTAAGTACGACATACGTATCGTCCTTTAGCGGACGAAGCACACGAATACCAACAAAGCCGGGTTCGTCTTCCACTTTGCGCGCACGGTTCTTGAAGCGTTCCTCAAAGTCGTTCCGACCATCTTCGGTTACAGGTATATTGTTCAGAACGGCATAACCGCCGCCTGTCCAGGAGCCTGCGGCATCGAAGGCTTCGTACGCCGCTACGTTGTCATCGGACTCGATGTTCATCAGACGTTCTGTCGATTCAATGGCCAAACGAACCTGTTCCTCGCTGCGCAAAGTCAGATGCGGATATGCAGCAAGTGCATCCGGAATCGGTGAAGGGACCAAATAGATATACATAGAAGATGCCTCCTTATTTACGTACATTCTATATAAGTTTAACTACACTTTTACACGAGAACGTAGAGGACAGAAATAAGCTGGAGAAGCGAAGCGTTCGCCTGAAAGCTTTCTGAAAGAAAGCTGCATCGGAAGCATACGCTTATCCCCGGATGTTTACCTTTGTGAAAATGAATCAAAAAATCTGGGGATAACAGCGATCGGAAGATTGTTCTGTCATCGGAGTGGCAAGTGTAATTTTATCTAGTTCAACTTATACACCCCAACATAGCATATGGGAAGGGACGAGTCCAATCCGCTGATTGGCTGGTTTGAGCACTGCTTTTCGTGATAAAGTAGAGAGACTACAATCAGAACGGGTGATCGCATGACAACCGCAATTCGAATATCAGTCAGGCCTTTGGTGGAATATGTGTACCGCAGTGGCAGCATACGTCCAGGGTTCCGCTCGAATGCATCGATGCAAGAGGGAACCCGGATACACCAGCGAGTGCAGAAGGATTACACAGAAGAGGATTTGAAAGAAGTGGTTCTCGAAGTGGAACTGCAGCATGGAGACTTGACCTACGTGGTGGAGGGACGATGTGACGGGCTGATTCGTCTGGATGGTCAACTGACGGTGGATGAGATCAAATCAACTGCGGGCAATCTGGACGATCTGGGCGATGGGGCCCCCGTACACTGGGCGCAGGCCATGATGTATGCCTATATGTACGCCGTTCAGCATGATGAACCCCGTATGCAGGTACAGCTTACATACGTGCACACCGTGAATAATGAGGAAAGACGGTTTCGGCGGATGCTGGAACGGCAGGAGCTGGAACAGTTTGCAGCAGAGCTGGTCGCTGGTTACGCGCCATACGCAGAGATGATTGTGGCGTATGAAGAGAAGCGCGATATAAGCGTGCGAGAGCTGCCTTTCCCTTTTCGCAAATACAGAGAGGGACAGCGCAAGCTGGCAGGAGCCGTATACAAGACCATCCGCGAGGGGCAGGGACTGATGGCGAAAGCGCCAACGGGTATTGGCAAAACGATGTCAGTCCTGTTTCCCACGGTCAAGGCCATTGGTGAAGGAGAAGCCAAACGATTGTTCTATCTGACCGCAAGAACGACGACGCGAGTGGCGGCAGAAGAGGCTTTTGCCCGGATGCAGGCGGAAGGATTGAAGATGCATGTGATCAGTCTGACCGCAAAGGACAAGATCTGTTTCAAGGAAGAGGAAGCCTGTGATACGGGACAGTGTGGCATGTGCGAAGGATATTATGACCGTATTAATGGAGCCGTGCTGGATATGCTGGAACATGAGACGTTAATGACACGCCCGGTTATTGAACAGTACGCACGTAAGCATCGGGTATGTCCGTTTGAATTTTCACTGGATGCTGCGTATGCAGCCGATGCGGTGATCTGCGACTATAACTATATTTTCGATCCGCGTATCTCGCTCAAACGAATGCTGGAGGAGCAGAAGCGCAAGACGGTATTACTGGTCGATGAGGCACATAATCTGGTCGATCGGGGCCGAATGATGTTTTCGGCAGAGCTGGAGAAGGCCGTCTTTCTGGATGTCAAAAGGGAATTCCAAACGCTGGGCAGCAGTGTGACTGCCGCCAAAGCTATTGCGGATCGAACGGGCGCCATAGACAAATACCTGATTACGCTCCGCAAAAACGGTGGGGATGAGGGCAAATTGCTGCAACAGGAGGCGCCAGAGGAACTGATTGAACTGCTGGAGCCTTTTGTCATGGTTGCGGAACAATGCCTTGTTGAAGGCGGTTCGGGGAATGCGGAGACGGATGAATTGCTGCTGGCAGCCTATTTCACCGCACAGAATTTCCTCCGTATCGCCAAGCTGTACGATGAACGCTTCATTACCTATATGGAATGTGTACGAAGTGAAGTACGAGTGAAGCTGTTCTGCCTGGATCCATCTGTGCTGCTGCGCCAGACTGCCAAAGGATTCCGCTCTACCATTCATTTCTCTGCGACATTGTCACCTCTTGGTTATTACCGGGATATGCTAGGTGCGGAGGAAGAGGATTATACCTTGCGTATTGCTTCGCCTTTCCAGCGAGAGCAGCTGGATGTGAGATTGCTGCCGTTATCGATTCGCTATCGGGATCGTGAACGTTCCAGACAGCCTATTGCCAATATGCTGCGCCAATTGGTTGCCGAGTGGCCGCATAGCAACCTGCTCGTCTTTTTCCCATCCTATCCATATATGCGCGAAGTACACGGGACGTATATGGAACAGCCGGGCGAGGCAGAAGTCGTGATGCAGGAGCAGGGCATGAGTGAAGAGGAGCGGGAGGCGTTCCTGAACGCGTTCCAGCCACATCCGGAACGAACACGATTGGTATTTGCCGTTATGGGCGGTGTATTTTCGGAAGGTGTGGATCTTCCGGGTGATCGTCTGAACGGAGTGGTGGTGGTCGGGGCCGGACTTCCCCAGATTGGTCTGGAGAACAACGTACTACGCGATTATTATAGTCGGACAGGGCGAAACGGATTTAATTATGCCTATGTTTTCCCCGGCATGAACAAGGTATTGCAGGCAGGTGGAAGGCTGATACGTACGGAAGAGGACAAGGGTGTGCTGGTACTGGTCGACGATCGTTTCACCGAGGAACCGTATCGTTCATTGCTGCCTGAGGAATGGCAGGACTACACACGGATTTCACCCGAATAATGATATTTATATGAATTGAACTAAACATTTACACGGGAACGGAGAGGGCAGAAATAACCTGAAGAAGCGAAGCTACAAGCTTTCTGTAAGAAAGCTGCATCGGAAGCATACACCTCGCCTTTATCCCCAGATTTTCCCCTTTGAAAAAGGAATCCAAAAAATCTGGGGATAACAGCGATCAGAGGGTTGTTCTGTCATCGGAGTGGCAAGTGTAAATATTCTTTAGTTCAATTTATAGCTAAAGAACGATCATAGACTTTTTTTAGCTTTCTTGTGTGTGCATGATTGAAGGATAGGCCGAAAAGGGTATTACTTGGATAGCATACGAACGAACAAGGACGATACAGATACGTGCCGTGGTCCGCTTCGAAAGCAATCAAGGAGGTCGGATGGGAATGAAGAGAAATCATACGATGATGCAGTTTTTTGAATGGCACCTGGCCGCAGACGGAAATCACTGGAAACGATTGGCTGAAATGGCGCCAGAACTGAAAGCCAAAGGCATTGACTCCGTGTGGGTGCCTCCGGTGACCAAAGCCGTGTCTGCCGAGGATACCGGTTACGGCGTATATGACCTGTACGATCTGGGCGAATTTGACCAGAAAGGCAGTGTGCGTACCAAATATGGTACTAAGCAGGAACTGGTCGATGCGATTGCCGAGTGCCAGAAGAATGGCGTTGCTGTCTATGTGGATCTGGTGATGAACCATAAAGCGGGTGCGGATGAGACGGAAGTCTTCAAGGTGATTGAGGTTGATCCCAATGATCGATTGAAGGAAATCTCCAAACCGTTCGAGATTGAGGGGTGGACCAAATTCACATTTCCGGGCCGCGGGGATCAGTACTCCTCTTTCAAATGGAACGCCGAACACTTCAACGGTACAGACTTTGATGCCAAGGAAGAACGGAGCGGTGTGTTCCGCATTGCAGGGGAGAACAAGAACTGGAATCAAAATGTCGACGATGAGTTCGGCAATTATGATTACCTGATGTTCGCCAATATCGATTACAATCACCCGGATGTCCGGCAGGAAATGCTCCAATGGGGAAAATGGCTCATCGATACGCTGCAATGCAGCGGTTTTCGATTGGATGCGATCAAACATATCAATCACGAATTTATCAAGGAATTCGCTGCTGAGATGATCCGCAAACGCGGGCAGGACTTCTACATTGTGGGTGAGTTCTGGAACTCCAATCTCGATGCATGTCGTCAATTTCTGGATACGGTAGACTATCAGATTGATCTGTTCGATGTGTCCCTGCATTACAAACTTCATGAAGCCTCTCTGGCTGGCAGGGACTTTGATCTTTCCAAGATTTTTGACGATACCCTGGTGCAGACACATCCAACGCATGCTGTAACGTTTGTCGATAACCATGATTCCCAACCGCATGAAGCACTGGAATCCTGGGTAGGCGATTGGTTCAAGCCGAGCGCCTATGCGTTGACGCTGCTGCGTCGTGACGGTTACCCGGTTGTCTTTTACGGTGATTATTATGGCATTGGTGGTCCCGAACCTGTTGAGGGTAAGAAGGACATTCTGGACATTCTGATGTCAGCCCGTTACGACAAAGCTTATGGAGAGCAGGAAGATTACTTCGATCACGCAAACACGATTGGGTGGGTACGCCGCGGGGAGGACGAAATTGAAGGCTCCGGTTGTGCAGTAGTTATCTCGAATGGTGATGATGGTGAGAAACGGATGTTTGTTGGCGAACACCGAGCTGGTGAAGTCTGGACCGATCTGACGCACAGCTGCGAGGATAGCATTACCATTGAGAATGACGGCTGGGCCACCTTCCATGTATGTGGTGGAGGCGTCTCCGTATGGGCTCTCCCGGATCAGGGTGAGGATTGTGCAGATGCTGAGTAATAGAATGAATATCGACAGTTGAATGCAGAAACGTACAGATAAATATGAAAAACAGTATACAGATCGTTAAACCACCTGAACAGGTTCATATGTTCAGGTGGTTTTCATTTTTTCAAGTACGACTAAAGCTCCATCCTAACGAACTCAGCGCACCTTATTTCCATTAAATTAGCGTTACGGGAATTCTAAAGAATCTCAGTAACTTTATTATTCATGAAAACGATTAAAATAGTCCCATTTGGAGCAACACCATTAGACTAGAGTGTCTGAGATTCGTTAGAATATTGAAACCTCGAATTTAACTCGAATAAGGCTTCTCATGTTCGTTAGAGCCCAAAGGCAGAGATTGAATTCAGTGTGTGTAGTACATTCATAGTTTTTGCTGTTGACAAGGAATTCAAATCTATCTTTAAAGGGTCTGTCCAGTAATTTAACAACCATGATATCTCCACTACTTGTGCTTCTTGCAGAAGAATATATCAAAAAGTAACCTTGTTCAAATCGATACTCCATAGCACTTACCTCCATTAGAATACAGAACGATTACGGTACTTATCCAATACCCTCTATTTACGCATTATACAGTTCAAACGACTCCAGCGTGCCCACCATTCTTAGATCATGTTCTTGGTTGAACTGTGTCCGTTTATCCGCATCGGCGTATTCATCATGATAATGCATGAGCACGGTTTTCTGTCTCACTTCGGCAGGCAGTTGTTGCAGATCCTTCAGTGAGGTGTGTGATTTGATCACCAGATCATGCATATGACATTCGTGGAAGATCAGCTGTACGTCTGCGGCAGCCTGCTCTAACCGTTCCTGATCCAGCGTACTGTCTGCGCTATAGTAGAAGAAGGGCTTTGCAAGAAGGCCATTGCTGACCATACCCGGCACGTGCTGTGTTCGAAAAGTCTCAAACGTTACGCCCCCCAGCTCAAATGTGCCTCCATCCGGTAAAGGTACGATATCATAATAGTCGCTCATCGTACGCTCCCCATCGGTTGTATAACGCATGCCCGGGGATAAAATGCTCCATAACGGATCAACCAGTTCTTCGTGGATAAACAGACGTGGCTTGCGGTCGCCCACAATCTGTGAATAATATCCGAGCATCTGTACTCCGTTAATATGATCTTCATGCAGATGGGTAATAAACACATTGTGAATATCCGTCATTGGAAAGCCGTATTCCTTTAATGCTTTAGCATTGGATTCCGGAAAATCAATCACCAGATGTGTATCGCCGAATTCGGCCAGCATACTGTTGTGGTGTTGCTCCACGCTGAACATGTCTCCTGTACCGAGAAATGTTATTTTCATCCACTTCATCTCCTTCTATTATCTTCAGATTAGCACCAATTAGATTAATTCTAGTATACCTCGTTCCAGGAAATATGCCTAAATCAACCTTTTGTGATAACGCTATCATTTTATATTGAACTTTGTGGGCAAACAGTGTAGCGTAAAGATTGGGAAGTGAACCCATATGAACGTAAACTCACCTAAAGGGAGCGTGCGAGGCGAATGAAGTCTTTTCTGGATGAACAATTTTTGCTGCACAATGAAACGGCGATCAGGTTATATGAGGATTATGCGAAAGACATGCCGATTATTGACTATCACTGCCACTTAAGTCCACAGGAGATCTACGAGAATAAAACCTTTGGCAATATTACAGAGGCCTGGTTATACGGTGATCACTACAAATGGCGGCTGATGCGCGCAAACGGAATTGAGGAGCAGTACATTACGGGAGGAGAGGGCGTAACCGATTACGATCGTTTTCTGGCGTACGCCAAAACTGTACCGATGATGATTGGTAACCCGCTGTACGCATGGTCTCATTTGGAATTACAGCGTTATTTCGGTGTCTATGAAGTGTTGAATGGGACGAGCGCTCCGGCCATCTGGGAAAAAGTAAATGCCAAGCTGAACAGTGACGGATTCGGTGCGCGTGATCTCATTACCAAATCCAATGTTACCGTGGTATGCACGACGGATGATCCATGTGATTCCCTGGAATATCACCTGAAGATTCAGGAAATTGAAGGATTCGATACAGCTGTACTGCCTTCATTCCGTCCGGATAAAGGGCTGGAACTAAACCGCGATACCTTCTCGGAATGGGTAGGCAAGCTGTCGCAGGCAGCGGGAACGGCGATTTCCGATTATGACTCATTCCTCTCCGCTCTGGAATCACGGGTAGAGTTCTTCCACTCCGTAGGAGGCCGGGTGTCTGACCATGCACTCGATTATGTCCCTTACGGCACGGCCACACGTGAGGAAGCAGCAGCGATTTTTGCCAAAGCCATTGCAGGCGAGAAGGTCAGTCGTGAGGAAGAGGACAAGTACAAGACGGTAACGCTGACTTTCCTCGGCAAGCTGTATGCAGATCGGGGCTGGGTCATGCAGTTCCATATGAATGCGGCCCGCAACAATAACAGTCGGATGTTCGCCCAGCTTGGTCCGGATACCGGATATGATTCCGTTAATGATACGCCGCTTTCCTCAGCTATGATCGGTTTGCTCGATGCGTTGGAGCAGCAGCAAGCACTGCCGAAAACGATCCTGTATTCCCTGAATCCTCGGGATAATGAAGTGCTCGCAGCGATTGTCGGCAGCTTCCAGGGTGGCGGCATTCCAGGCAAAATCCAGCTTGGTGCAGCCTGGTGGTTCAATGATACGAAGGATGGCATGCTCGCTCAAATGAAGGCGCTGGCGAATGTAGGTCTAATCAGCCGTTTCGTCGGCATGCTAACCGATTCACGCAGTTTTCTCTCTTATACACGACATGAGTATTTCCGCCGCCTGGTCTGCAACCTTATCGGGGAATGGGCCGAACAAGGCGAGGTACCGCATGATATGGAATTACTTGGACAGATCGTACAGGGCATTGCCTACAACAATGCGAAGGAGTATTTCCCTTTTGCTTCCGCTCTCAAAACGGTTTCTGCTTCGTAATCCATATTCTTCTATAATTGGTTCAAAACCGTGACTTTAAAGTCACGGTTTTTTGGTGTGTATTTGCTATTTGACATTCAATTTTTGCAGTAATATAATTAGTACACCTAATTAATTGATTGGCTATTTAATTGGAATGCTATTTAATAGATGTCCTATGATGTTGGACCTCTATGGAATGATAATGAAAATAAGGGGGGGACAATAATGACTGGCATAGATCCGGTTGCTCAGAAGCTTTTGTATTCCATCATGCAGTTTAATAAAGGCAAATGGAGGCAACATAAACCACATGGGCGTAATCACAATGAGATTATGGTGCTGGCATGTTTGCTGCATGGTACGCATCCGGGAGAACGTCTGGATTGGCGGGATAATCCGCCAGATTTTGAGAGAGAGCTGAATGAGAGTCGCCCAGGGCTAAAAGTATCGGAAATCAGTGCGTTACTGCGAGTGAAATCACCAACGATAACCCCGGTTATTCGTGGGCTTGAGGACGAAGGACTGGTGGAACGAACGATGGACCCGAAGGATCGCCGTGCTGTGCGTATCACCATTACGGAGGCAGGGCGTAACATTATTCGGGCGGCACATGAGGAGCGCATGCAAACGTTCAACCAGCTCGTCGAGCATTTAGGTGAGGAAGAAAGCATTCATTTGACGGAGTTGTTGACCAAGGTTTATACCTTTTTTGATACAGTGGTTTTCCAACAGACGGAGACGTCCACACAAGGAGATGATACGCCATGATGAAATTGTTTCGCATGCTGAAGCCATACCGAATCCCCATTTTCTTCATTTTGAGTCTGGTGCTGCTGCAGTCACTGGCCGAACTGTATTTGCCAACCCTGATGGCGGATATCGTCAATGACGGTATAGTAAAAGGGGATATTCCGTACATCTGGCAGATTGGCGGTTGGATGCTGGTCATTGCTATTGGAGGCACGATCTGTTCCGTAACAGCCAGTTATTTGTCTTCCCGTACAGCGGGTGGATTTGCCAAAAAACTGCGCAGCAGAGTGTTCCGCCATGTGGAGAACTTTTCGCTGCAGGAATTCGACAAGCTGGGTACAGCTTCGCTGATTACCCGGACTACCAATGATATAACGCAGGTTCAGAACGTATTAACGATGATGCTGCGCATGATGATTATGGCTCCAATGATGTGTATCGGCGGTATCTTCATGGCGGTATCTCAGGATGCCAAATTATCAACCATTTTCCTGGTTGTCCTGCCTGTATTGGGCGGAGCTATTGCACTGATTGGTGCGAAGGGCTTGCCGATGTTCAAACAAATTCAGAAAAAACTCGACCGACTCAATCTGGTCTTGCGTGAGCAATTAACAGGTATCCGCGTGGTTCGTGCCTTTAATCGCGGGGAACATGAGCGTATTCGCTTTAATGGAGCTAATACGGACCTTAGAGACGTTTCCATTAAAGTAAATGTGCTCATGGCGACATTAATGCCAGTCATGATGCTGGTTATGAACTTGTCGATGGTTGCCATCCTTTATTTCGGTGGCCTGCGGATCGACAGCGGGAATATGAACATTGGTTCTTTGATTGCCTTTCTTCAATATGCGATGCAAATTATGTTCTCTCTCATCATGGTTTCCATTATCTTTGTCATGATTCCAAGAGCTTCGGCTTCGGCAGAGCGGATCAACGAAGTATTGGATATGCAGCCGGATCTCAGCAATCCCGAGCAGCCTCGTGATATGAAATCACTGCAAGGCACGATTGAATTCGATAATGTGACATTCCGTTATCCGGGTGCAGAGAATGCAGCCTTGTCAGGCATTTCTTTTACAGCACGTCCGGGTGAGACCACAGCCATTATTGGAGGTACGGGCTCAGGTAAATCCACATTGCTTAGTCTCATTCCGCGTTTCTATGATGTAACGGAGGGCAGTGTCCGGGTAAACGGTACGGATGTGCGCGAGCTTCGGCAGGAGGATTTGCGGGCGAAAATCGGATTTGTACCGCAGAAAGCAGTGCTCTTCACAGGTACTGTTGCGGAAAATATCCGGCACGGCAAGGATGATGCCACGATGGAGGAGATTGTCCACGCAGCCCGAACGGCTCAGGCAGAGAACTTCATTACGGAGATGAAAGACGGCTACGATAGCGTCATTGCGCAGGGGGGCAACAACGTATCCGGTGGACAGAAACAGCGTTTGTCCATTGCACGCGCACTTGTTCGTCGTCCGGAAGTATATATTTTTGACGACAGCTTCTCGGCTCTCGATTTCAAAACGGATGCCAAGCTTCGTGCTGCCTTGAAGTCTGAAACGACGGAAGCGGCAGTGCTTATTGTGGCTCAGCGTGTAAGTACGGTTATGGATGCGGATCGTATTCTGGTTATGGATGAGGGGCAGATTGTTGGTTCAGGAACACATAGAGAGCTGCTGGAGCACAATGAAGTGTATCGCGAGATTGTATCCTCCCAGCTGACAGAGGAGGAGATCGCATGAGTGAACGCAGAGAAAGCAAGTCACCTCGTCCCCCAGGCCCGGTCGGTCCAGGCCATCCAGGCGGCGGAATGGGCATGCGAGGTCCGGTTGAGAAAGCGAAAGATTTCAAGGGTACACTGCGACGCTTGATGAAGTATCTCCAGCCACACTCGCATCGTCTGCTCGGTGTATTGGTGGCAGCGATTCTGAGTACCGTATTCAGCATTATCAGTCCAAAGGTGATGGCGGAAGGCACCGATATTCTCAGTAAAGGGGCTATTGCCATCCTTCAGGGTGTGCAGGGGGCCGGGATTGATTTTCCTGCCTTGATGAAAGTATTATATTTGCTTGTGGGACTGTATCTGTTCAGTGCAGCCTTTGCGTATATTCAGCAATATCTGATGGCTGGCGTAGCTCAGCGGGTGGTGTATGACATGCGTGAGCAGATCAGCGCCAAGGTGGGACGTCTGCCACTGAAATATTTTGACTCCCGTACCCACGGGGAAACATTAAGCCGGGCGACAAATGACGTGGATAACATCAGTAATACGCTCCAGCAAAGTTTGGCGCAGTTTATTACGTCTATAGTTACCATTGTCGGGGTTATCGTCATGATGTTGACCATTAGTCCATGGATGACGCTCATTACCATTTTGACATTGCCGCTGAGTGTAGTTGTTGTGATGCTGGTTGCATCTCGATCGCAAAAACACTTTGCAGGCCAGCAAAAATCACTTGGTGAATTGAATGGGCATGTTGAGGAAATGTACACGGGGCATAAAGTGGTCAAAGCCTTTGGACGGGAAGAACATTCGGTAGAACAGTTCGAAAAAGTCAACGAAGAACTGTATGAATCCGGTTGGAAGGCCCAGTTTATTTCGGGGATTATTATGCCCCTGATGTCGTTTGTCGGTAACCTTGGTTATGTGCTCATCTGTGTGGTGGGCGGGATCTTTGTTACACGTGGAGCCATCTCCATCGGGGATATTCTTGCATTCACACAGTACTCCCGTCAGTTCACTCAGCCAATTAACCAGATTGCCAACATCTCGAATATCATTCAGTCCACCATCGCTTCGGCGGAGCGGGTATTTGAATTGCTGGATGAGGAGGAAGAGGTTCCAGAATCTTCGAAACCAGTACAATTGCAGTATCCACAGGGTGCCGTTGCATTCCATGGTGTGAATTTTGGATATAAAGCGGATGAGTTACTCATTCAAAATATGAATATTGATGTAAAACCGGGACAGACGGTAGCCATTGTTGGGCCAACTGGAGCGGGGAAAACAACGCTGATCAACCTCCTGATGCGTTTCTACGAAATTCAGGACGGCCAAATTACGATTGACGGCGTTAATATCGTGGACATGGAACGCGGCAAGCTGCGCAGCCTGTTTGGGATGGTGCTTCAGGACACATGGCTATTCAACGGAACGATCCGTGACAACATTGCCTATGGCCGAGAAGGCGCAACGGAAGCGGAAGTCATCAAGGCAGCCGATGCGGCCCATGCGGATCACTTCATTCGTACCTTGCCTGATGGCTATGATACGGTGCTGAATGAAGAAGCATCGAACATTTCCCAGGGGCAGAAGCAATTGCTGACCATTGCGAGAGCGATTCTGGCGAATCCAGCCATTCTGATTCTGGATGAGGCAACGAGTAGTGTCGATACACGGACCGAAGTGTTCATCCAGAAAGCGATGAATGCTCTGATGAATGATCGCACCAGCTTTGTCATTGCCCACAGATTGTCCACCATTCGCGGAGCCGACCTGATTCTTGTTATGGATCATGGTAACGTGATTGAGCAGGGTAATCATGAGGAATTGATGGAGAAACAAGGCTTCTATGCGGATCTGTACAACAGTCAATTTACGGAGCAACAGCCACAGGCAATCTGATCGCTTATAGCTTCAAAAATAGCCGGGCACCCTTTGGGTGAACCCGGCTATTGGTTTGCGAATGATGTGCTTCAGGGCAAGAGGCAGTGTGCCATACGATGCAGTGCTTGATTCGTTAAACGTTCATCCAACTGACATCACGAATCATCTACCTTATTTATTTACTGATCGTCAGACTCCTTCGCAGGTGCATCTCCGTCGACGTCGGATGACGTCTTTACCTCCAGCTTCGGATCTTCGTTTGTCTCCTCAAGCACAGAAGGTGCCGGCTCACCCGGTATTAATTCACGCTGCTCGATCATGCGTTTCACAACCTCATAACAGTCCTCAACATGTTTGTTGCCAACATACCGCATGGCTGTGAAGCTGAGCGCGGCTGCCAATCCTTGACCTGCAAAAGGGACAAATTTGGCGACTGATTTGGTGGCTACGCGTACCCCGACCCTTTTTAGCACGACTACTACCAGTTCCTTGGTCACCAAGCGTCCAATAACCTTGCTTCCGACGGACATAACGAATCCGTAGATCATGGATTTGGTCTCAGGGTCCATCCCGTCGAGCTGCTTTTGCGATAACCCGAATTTATCGTTAATGGCAGGCAATAGCTGCATAAGCATTCCCACATCGGCCAGTACGTCTGTACCGGGCAGGGGAACCAGTGTTGCACCCGCGGAAGCGGAGGCTCTCTTTTTGACCATGGTGCGGCATTCCTTGCGAACTTGCTCCAATTGTTCCAACGTTGCCGGAATCATAGGGAATCCCTCCATTCGTATATGGTATAGATATAACCGTTTTGACTGATTTTGAATGGTGTTTGTTACAGTAGAAATTGGTGACCTTGGATATGAGTGTAACGTAACCTTTTTTCTCAACCGTACGTCTAGTAAAAAAAGGAAATTACTGAATCGCTATGACGGTATCTGAGTATTACGGATGAGGGGGGATTACGATGCATGCACGGTTAAGAGTGTTACTGTTATTATGCTGTATAAGTGGGCTGATCATTACGAGCTGTTCAGCAAAGGGGGACCCGAACCAGATGAAAATCAATTCGAATCAGGAGCTATCCGAGTCAGAACGAAACGCTGCTCTGAAAGAGATCGAATCCGAAAGAATCCAAGCTATGAACACCATGGGGCTTCACATCCTTCAACAGATGGGTGCAAAAGGGAAGGCTGACGGTAATAATCTGCTGATCTCTCCTTACAGTATTACGGCGGCAATTGTCATGGCATATAACGGCAGCGTAGGTGAGACTAGGCGAGAGATGGCAGAGGTCATGGGCTGGTCGGGGCTAGAAATGGAGCAAGTGAATGCTTTTCAAGCGGCTTTACAGCAGTTGTTGACCCATCCGGGAAAAGGCATTGAGGTCGGTATTGCGAACTCCATGTGGGTGAAGGACGGAATCCCGGTAGAGGAAGCGTACCAAACAGCCGTACAGCAAACGTATGAAGCCGAGATCAGGACACTCAATGGACAACCAGCACAAGCAAAGGAAGAGATCAATCAATGGGTGAAGCAGCACACCGAAGATATGATTCCAAATTTGATGCAGGAGCCGCCTGCAAAGGAAGCCCTGATGATTCTGGTGAATGCCATTGCATTTGATGGAAACTGGATGGCTGAGTTTGACCCGGAGTACACGACGGATGACGAGTTTAAGCTGACAAATGGAAAGGCATTATCTATGCGGATGATGCATCAGACAAAGCAGTTCCAATACTCGGAGAATGAGGCTTGGCAGGCGGTGAGGCTGCCTTACGGAGATGGCCAGATGCATCTGCTCGTCGTTTTGCCGCGAGAGGGGCGTACGCTGGATGAGGTTCAGCAGCAGTTGCTGGATGACCCAAAACGGCTTGATCGCGGCTCCGAATATAGCTTAGTTGAGCTGTCTTTGCCACGTTTTCGTGCGGAATACGGTATGAACCTGAAAGAGACGTTGCAGCAGATGGGGATGGAAATGGCCTTTGACCCGTATGCCGCCAATTTCACGGAAATGATCTCTCCGGGGCCGAACTTGCAAGTATACATTGGTCAGGTAATGCATCGTGCCGTGATGGAAGTGAGCGAACAAGGAACTGTAGCTGCTGCTTCGACATTAGTGGGAATGGCGGCTGGAAGTGCTCCGCCCACAGATTGGACCAAGATGGAGGTGAATCGTCCATTTATGGTTGCTGTAGTGGATAAGTCCACTGGAGCATGGTTATTTGCCGGGAACGTAAACCAACCGGAAGAGATTCCCTCCCGGTAGCACGTAGTCTTTGTTATCCAAGGCTGCTGACATGCCGCTCTAGGAATTCATTCTCCAGCATGCTCATCTGAATGGCGTCGTGGTATTGATGATTGTAATACAAGGCATCTCGTCGTACGCCTTCGCGTTGAAATCCGAGCTTCTCATATGTACGAATGGCACGCTGATTGAAGGCATACACTTCAAGCTCGATTCGGTGCAGATTGCAGATACCGAAACCATAATCCAGCATAAGCAGCAGTGCCTCGCTGCCATAGCCTTTTCCTTGATGCTCTATATGATCAATGGCGATCCGGATGTGCGCACTGCGATTTTTGGTATGCATGTCCATCAGGGCAATCTCTCCGATGACCTGGTCATTCTCTTGCAAGGCAATCAGCAGCATCAAGCGTGAGTCATCCTGGGCCGCGTTTTCGATGTAGCGCTCCACTTGGGGGCGGGTGAAGCTGTTTTGTGTCCCGGTGAGTCTGCGCATCTCGGCGTCAAACAATCCGGGGAAATAGGTATCAACATCAGTCGATTCAAATGGACGCAGATAGATACGCTTCGTTTCCAACAGACGTGGGATGCGTTGGGATCGCGTTGGTTGAGACATGGGTTATTCCTCCTGTAAGTTTAAGTCGTCATGCAGGCCCGATCGAGCTGGTATCGCCGCATTGGCCGATGCATGGAGAGATCTTTACACCTTGTGAGCGGCTCCGTCCAAAAATAGAGCTACCAGCTCACGTGCCAGATCGGCAATCGTTGCATACATGTCGCGTACTCCTTCGCGGTTTGCCAGCATCAGCAAGGAAGTGAACGCGTGGGCAAGCAGTATCGGATTGGCAGATCGCAAATAACCGTTGTCCATCTCCCGCTTGAAGTGGGTGGCAAGGACTTCATAAATGCGGACTTCGGCTTCACGGATCTGGGCCAGCTGATCTGCATCCAGATAGGTATTGGCTTCACGCATCATGGTCTCGGTATCGACGTGGGAGTGTTGCATCCGTCCTTCCGCAACTTTCTCCAGCCGCTCTTGCAATGTACCGGGTGCATCCATACGGATTGCTGTCTGCTGCATGCCCATGGCCATCATGCTGGTAATGGCGACGGTGAACAGCTGTGGCTTGCTGGAAAAATGATAATAGATCGATGCTTTGGTCACGCCGCATAGCGAGGCAATTTGCTGAAGAGAGACGGGCTCATACCCGTATTCCATAAATAGCCGCGAGGCGGTCATCAGTATTTTTGACTGGGCTGATGCCTGATCGGCACCGGCTTTGGGCCTTCCCGGCGAGCGGGGAGGATTCGTTTTTTTGCTCATAATTGCATACCTCTTTACTTATTCGTGTTGGCTGTACAAAAGTGTTCACAAAATTAGTATTTGCAATATTAACCTTCCGGTATATATAATTAAGTCAATTATACTATGACCCGTGGTTCATTTCTATATTTGTCACATAAAAACGGCTTCATAGAACCAAAATAGGGAGATGAAGAGACAATGCAAGAAGGTTCGGGCTACGGCCGCTGGGTTGCCGGCAAACGAAGCAAATGGATTACACTGTTGGTATGGATCATCATTGCGGTTGTTTTTGGTGTAGTGTGGCCTGCTGTTGGTGACCGTGAAACGAATAACGCACAGGATTTGAGCGATTCCAAGCCATCGGTGAAGGCGGCAGCAGTTGCCCAGAAAGAATTTCCCGGCGGCGAAGGTGTTCCCGCGCTCATCGTATGGCGTCAAGCCGGCGGGCTGACAGATGAACAGATTAAGAACATTCAGGCGTTAACCGAGCGACTGGATCAAGATCCGGTGGAGCAGCAGCAATCTGTGGTACCACTATATCAGTTGCCCCCTGAGGCTCTGAAAGGTCAGCTTTCGGAAGACGGAAGCACCTTGGTTATGCCGCTCTTTTTCAATCAGGAAGCTGATTCGTCACAGTTGAAAGAAGGCATTGAAGCGCTGGAGCAGAAAACGAAAGATATTTTCGGTTCCGACCCATTTGACGTTGCCATTGATGATGCCAGCGCACTAAGTGCACGCGTTACAGGTCCGGTTGGGATATCGATTGATGCGAGCGGATTGTTCTCATCTGCGGATGTATCCCTGCTGATTGCAACAGTTGTGCTGGTACTTGTGCTATTGCTGTTGATCTACCGTTCGCCCGTACTGGCGATTATCCCGATTATTGCAGTTGGGTTCGCTTATATGGTCACTAGTCCTATTCTCGGATTTATGGCGGATCAGGGCTGGATTACAGTGGACGCACAGTCCATCTCGATTATGACGGTGCTGTTGTTCGGTGCAGGAACGGATTATTGCCTGTTTATGATCTCCAGATTCCGTCAAACTCTCTATCATGAGCCGGATAAAAAGAAAGCACTCTTCCAGGCGATTACCGGATCGTCCGGTGCGATTGCCATGAGTGGATTTACAGTTGTTGCAGCACTGCTTGTACTGCTGTTCGCAGAATATGGTGCCTATCACCGTTTTGCCGTACCATTCAGTTTATCCATCTTCATCATGTTTATTGCGAGCCTGACGCTGGTTCCGGCTTTGCTGGCGATCTTCGGTCGGGGTTCATTCTACCCGTTTGTACCGCGTACGCATGATATGGAGGTAGAACGTGCGAAGAAAAAAGGCAAACCAGCGCCTGCTCCGCGTAAAATCAAGGAAAGCTGGATTGGCCGTACCGTAGTCACCAAACCGTGGACAGTACTGGCGATTACGCTGGTATTGTTGGGTGGACTGGCTGCTTTCTCTAGCCAAATTAAATTCACGTATGACTTGCTATCATCCTTCCCGGAGAATGTTGCTTCTCGTGAAGGTTTCAAAGTCATTGGAGAACAGTTCTCGGAAGGTGAACTCGCTCCGGCGAAAGTGATTATCGATACAGAAGGCAGCGAGACAGATCTGAAACAACGTCTGGAATCGCTGGATTACGTAAGCAAGGTAGGTGAAGCGCAGCAGGGTGCCGAGAATGCAAACATCACCGCTTACGATGTGGAATTCAATCTGAATCCATACTCCATGGAGGCGATGCAGCATATCCCGGATCTGCGGGCAACGGCTGAACAGGCTTTGAAAGATGCTGGAATAACAAGCGTGGACAGCCATGTCTGGATCGACGGTCAGACGGCTGAACAGTATGACATTGAAGTCACTGGAGAGCGGGATGCCAGCATCATTATCCCGGTGGTGATCGGGATGATCACATTGCTGCTGCTGTTGTATCTGCGCTCTGTTGTAGCAACAGCGTATCTGATCGCGACCGTAGTACTATCCTATTTCTCTGCATTGGGGTTGGGATGGCTCATTATTCACTATGGACTGGGAGCAGACGCCATTCAGGGAGCGATTCCGCTGTATTCCTTCGTATTCCTGGTGGCGCTGGGTGAGGACTACAACATCTTCATGATCTCAAGCATCTGGCAAAAACGCAAAACGATGCCACTTCGCCAAGCGATCAAGGAAGGGGTGGGTGAAACCGGATCTGTTATTACTTCCGCAGGTCTGATTCTCGCAGGTACGTTTGCTGTACTGGCAACACTGCCTATACAGGTGCTGGTGCAGTTCGGTATTATCACGGCTGCGGGTGTCTTGCTTGATACGTTCCTTGTTCGACCGTTCATGGTGCCAGCCATTACCACGTTGCTGGGCAAATGGGCTTTCTGGCCAGGCAAGTATGTGCCTGTTGCAGAGAAGGCCAAAGAAAAACAAAATCAATCCATGTAATCGATGGATGGATTCAGACAAGGACAGTGGCGCCTCTAGCCCACTGTCCTTGTCTTTACCATTTTCATATTGGAATGCAGGTTGATCCGAGTATATGCTGAGATGGAATGGGGGAACTGTAAAATATCAGCAGAAACAGAACTGGTCGCTACTTTCTTTGTACAAGGAAGGTTTACGTGGCCAAGGGTTTTGGGACATAATAGAGGTAACGTCAGCCACGGGCAGACGGATGGAATGAACATCAATGGGACAACCAGGGGGAAGGATGAAAACAAGCATGACGAACCAACGTAATGTGTACTTTAACCATGACGGCGGCGTGGATGACCTCGTATCGCTGTTCATGCTTCTGCAAATGGACAATGTAAATGTAACCGGTGTATCGGTTATTCCGGCAGACGGATATCTGGAGCCAGCTACAGATGCCAGCCGTAAAATTATCGATCGCTTCGGCACATATTCCGTAGAGGTAGCGAAATCCAACTCCAGAGGGAAAAATCCGTTTCCTGCGGCGTGGAGATTGCATTCCTTCTATGTAGATGCACTTCCAGTACTGAACGAATCCGGCAAAATGGAAGCTCCTTTGTCTGCCGTTCCGGCTCACCAGCACCTGATTGAGAAAGTGCGCAGCACCGAAGGCAAAACGCTGCTTCTGTTCACAGGCCCGCTGACTGACCTCGCGCGTGCACTGGACGAAGCACCAGACATTGAAGAGAAAATCGACAAGCTCGTGTGGATGGGTGGAACGTTTGAAAGAGGGAACGTTGAAGAGCCTGAGCATGATGGTACAGCAGAATGGAACGTATTCTGGGACCCGGAAGCGGCTTACCGTGTATGGCAGAGCGGCATCCAGATTGATCTGGTAGCCCTGGAAAGCACGAACAAAGTACCTCTGACACCTGCTGTACGTAACCGCTGGGCTGCAGAGCGCCGCTTTGAAGGCGTTGACTTCCTGGGTAACTGTTATGCAGGATGTCCGCCACTGGTGTACAGCGAAACGAATTCCACGTATTATCTGTGGGATGTGTTGACTACGGCTTCCGTTGGACGTGAGGACATCGTGAAGAAGAAAACCGTGAACTGTATTGTTATCCCGGATGGTCCAAGCCAGGGCCGTACGGTGGAACAAGCAGACGGACGCCCGGTACAATTGGTTTATGATACCGATCCGGAAGCGTTCTTCACGTACATGACCGATCTGGGCAAAAAAGCTGCTCCGCAGCGCTATTAATTCGGGCAGCCGCGAGGCCAGCCTCCATTAAAGGTAGAACAATAAAAAGCCGCAGGCAGAGTGAACAGGAATGGGGTAATCCCCATGTTTCCGTTCTCTGCCTTGCGGCTTTTTTGTATTCATCTGGTGGGCGCCATGGATCGCCCATCTGGAGTCGGATCTATATTTTGAATCGGCTTATCAACCCGTTCAATTCACTAGACAACACACGAAGGGATTCCGCAGATGTGCTCATCTCATCCATCGATTGCAGCTGCCCGTCCGTTGCAGCCGAAACCTCCTGAATGCTGGAAGAGGACTTGCGCGAGATATGTTCCATATCCTCAACGGAAGCGGATACTTCTTCGGCACTGGCGGAGAGCTGCTCGGAAGCGGCGGACACTTCGTGCAGACGTTCATTCATCGTCTCAATGCCGGAATGAATGGACGTGAACGAACGTCCTGCTTCCTGAACAACAGCCAGACCGGCCTGAACTTCTGAGGTACTGGCTGACATATGCGAAGATAGGACGGCAGTCTGGCGCGTAATCTCGGCGATCAGTTCAGACACATGCTGGGACGATTGCTCCGATTCCCCCGCAAGCTTCCGAACCTCGGAAGCAACAACGGCGAATCCGCTGCCATGTTCACCGGCCCGAGCAGCTTCAATGCTTGCATTTAATGCCAGCAGACTGGTCTGGGAAGCGATGCCCTTCATCATGTGGGCTACCGATTCAATTTTGCTGGAGTATTGCGCAAGCTGGGAGGTGGACGCTTCCATCTGGGCGTTGGCCTGATGAATTTTGTCCATGCGGTCAATCGCTGTGTTGATGTTGGTCTGGCCCTGTATCGCGTTATGGGTCGTCTCCTCGGATACATCAGCCACCATGGAAGATGAATTCGCAATATGCTGCATGCTGCGTGTAATTTCCTCCATCGCCACAGTAACTTCCCCCGCGCGTGCAACCTGCTCCGCAGCCCCTTTGGCTGTGTGATCCGTGTGCTCGGCAATGCGCTGGCTGGCTTCCGCTGACGCCTGCGAGTGTCTGGATACTCCTTCGGCTGCTTGCAGCAGGGAATCGGAGCTTTTGCGGATGCCTGTCATGACATCCCGTGTATCCTTGACCAGATGTTTGAACTCCGAAGCCAGCTGTCCGACCTCATCCTTCCGTCCAAGCTCGACATCGACGGTCAGATCACCTTTGCCCACCTCAGCAATGATCTTCTTCAGTTTCACCAGAGGACGTGTCAAATAATGAGCAAATCCATAGACCAGCAGTACGCTGAGCAATACGATGGCAAGAGCGGTCCAGATCATGGTCATCCGATTGCGTGTCATCAGCTCGTAGACGGCAGTGGAATCCAGGTCGGCACCAACCAGACCAAGAAGTTCCCCATTGGCTCCATGAATCGGTACATAGGCCGTAATCGTTGCGCCGTATTCATCCTGGGTCAGATCGCCCCGGAAAGGTTCGTTTTGTGCAAAGGCTTGCAGCATTCCCGCATAGTGGTTCTCTTCTGGGGACCCGTAGGGCGAGAAATCATCCTCTGCCACATCCGGAGCAGCGCCATCCACCACGTAATAATACGATGCGGCTCCGTTCTCTTCATGTTTACCAAGTGTATACAGATACTTCAATCCATTGGCTTGACGAAGCTGGCTGAGTTGTTCGCGCAAGGTATCGTAATACTCGGTTTGATCCTGTCCTGTACTTAATGGCGCATACAGGGAGGTGTCGATGGATTGCGCTGCTCGTTCGGCAACAGCCTGTGCCTGCATGCCCATCGATTGTTCAACCAGCTGTGCAGATGAGCGATACATGGTAATGCCAAGAACGGCTCCTGCCGCCAGCATCAGACAGGAAAAAAATAAAAAGATACGCATAAACAAACTGTTCATTAGTAGAAATGTTCCCCCTTGATATGTAGGACTATGAATTCTTATATTGAAGCTGGATGAATCGTCTTATTGGGAATGCGTTTGCTACTTTGCTAACGTACATATATGTATTTCATTTCTATTTAAAATATCGGCATCTGCCTGATAAAGAATTAGCCCCCGGATCAAGTAGATCCAGGAGCTTATCTTGTTTGAAACGTAAAATGGATATCTCATCTCTTGCACTCCCCACGATTGCAGGAACCATGTGCTGCTGTTACTACAAAGAGGGCATTACATCGTCCCGCCACCCTGGCGGATGGATGCAGGGATCTTCTCTGGTCCCTGATTAATATATTTATTAATAAAAGTGCCTACTTTGGCATCATCGAATTGGTCCAGCTTCATCGTTTTGGTCCATGCCGTCACGACGACCTCACTGCCCTCGGGGATGTCCTTGTTCGGTACAGCGAGAATACCTGATCCAGCTTTGCGGAACTTGGCAAGGTACTTCAGATGCTCCTTCAGCTCATCACTTGCATTCTCACGGTAATAAATGATGATATCCCCATGCTCCAGATTATGTACCAGGTAAGGATAACCGGGGAAATCGGTGTAGAATCCAAATTTGATATCATGCGGGTTATGAGGCCCCGATGTCGGGATGGTCATCTCATATTGAATCGGCTCTTCCGTATGATCGGCTCCGTAGTATTTATCGTCAGTCACTTCGATCGCAGCACCGGCATTCAGATCCGCAACATCATACTTGGTAAATGCGCCCTGCATGAAGAAAAGAACAAACGCAATGATCGACACCCCCAGTAGGGCATGAGCAGCCAGGCGGATGGATCGGGTTTTCTTTTTAATCACAGCTCGTTCATTCTTCTTCATATGTGCCAGTACAGACTTCTGGGTGCGTGCAGACCAGATATAAGCTGCGATGGAGAGCAATAGAACGACTGCCCCAATGATAAGCCAAAGATAGGATGTCCCTGCCTCGTGCTCCATTTGCATATGATTCATATTCATGTCCATATCCATTTCCTCTACCCTTCTTAATAAAATGAATGATCATAACAATACACTACATAATGTAGTGTTGATGGCAATGGTACAGGTTCCATATAAGCATGGAGTGTTTCTCATCTCATATCCTTACGTAAAAAAGAACATACCTTTTACACTACACATTATAGTGTATGGGACGCAACGAGTGCAATCTGCTAACGCTTCAAACAAAAGAAGACCCTCCTCGCATAAGCAGGGAGAGCCTTCGTCAGAGCTTTTGAACTAGATACTACATACGACCGTATGGAGAAAACATCAGGCTAATCAATCCAATAATCATTGTGGCCAACAAGCGGTACAGAATATAAAACAATACCACATTGGCAATCAACACGCTGTACATGCTATCGATGGCTGCCTTCGTACGATTCAGCGGATACTGGAACAGCACCGTGTTAAGAGATACAAAGATAATCAAATACGAGACAACGAGGAAGAAGATCGCGATGGAATACGAGATCACAATAAACAGATTCGCCAGTACGAGTGACGCTATAGCGGGCACAAGTAATGTACCAAACTGAGCAACCAGCGTTTTGGGGCGGAACGTTATTTTCTCAATCTTCAGTATGGCATACATCAATGCGATTGCAACGATCAAGGAAATGGCGGTGAACAACAGCGGTCTGATAAACCCGACAATGAACAATCCGTCCATATCCATCCGGCCGAATGTAATCAAAAAGTATGTAGAGGATAGAACCGCAATCAGAGCCATCGTGATCCAGCCGTTAAGATAGTGCTGTTCACCAACGGTTTTCATGGTTTGATAAGGGCGGGTGAGCACACTAAGGAAATAGGATAGATACTGTTTGCTTACTTCTTTGGCTTGCTGAACTTTCTCATTTTGTACGATGTTATTCCACTGATTGGCGTTGTTGTCTCCTGAAGATGAAGCGCCCTCTGTGCTGGAAGAGTCGGATACATGTTGTACAGGTCTGGGAGCAGAAGGTGTGTTGGGAGAAATGGGAGCGTGAGAAGGTGTCGCCTGTGTGCTCGACCAACGGGTATATTCAGGTTCGGCAGCAGCGGATTGTTGCTCCTGAGCGGAATTTGCAGTAGGGGAGGAAGGGGCTAGATTAGCGCCGCACCTCTCGCAAAAACTGGCATTTCCATTTTCATGATTACATACTGGGCATTTCATGGCATGAGCCTCCAATTTCATAAATTAAAATAATCTAGACATTTTGTCTCATTTTAACGGTTGATGACGAAGTTTGTCTATGTTTTCAAGGGAATTAATACCCGGTATTTTCCACCTGAGTATATGATTAAACCGGTCCCCTTATTTTCATATTGACATAAGTATGCGCCGGAATTATGATGTCATTACCGAAATTGATAATCATTATCATTAAATGAACGTTAATCCAAGGGTTTGTACTCATCGACATATTAATCGCGCGAGTATAGACAAATCAGTCTAATCAATAGGGAGTGTATCGTGTTGAAAAAAATATTGGCATTGCCGGCTGTTGTGCTGGCAACTTCGGTTTTACTCGCCGCTTGCGGCAATAATGAAGCGGCTACGGACAAGCAGGCAGAAACACCGGTTGCTCAAAGCGAAAATCAAACTTCCACAGAAACCACGGATGCAGCGGATCAGGAAGTGGCCGGGAGCGATTATACAACCGCAGTGGATGGTTATCGCGCGTTTGCAATTGAGCAGATCGATGAATTCGTGAAGCAAACGGAGAAGTTCACGGATGCTGTCAAAGCTGGTGATCTGGAGACTGCCAAATCATTATATGCACCAGCTCGTATGTATTATGAACGCATTGAACCGGTAGCCGAAGCACTTGGGGATCTGGACCCGAATATCGATGCACGTGACGGAGATGTGGAGGCTGCCGACTGGCGCGGATTCCACCGGATTGAGAAAGCACTTTGGGAAGACAAGACGACCGAAGGCATGACTGACTTTGCGGATACCTTGTTGAGTGATGCGAAGCTCCTGCGTGCCAAAGTCGAGACGATGGACATCGATGCGAGCCTGATGGTAACGGGTGCGGTAGAACTTCTGAATGAGGTTTCCTCCAGCAAGGTAACCGGTGAAGAAGAACGTTATTCCCATACGGATCTGTATGATTTTGCAGCGAATGTAGAGGGAGCACGCGAGATTTATAACCTGCTCAAGGATGATCTGGCTGCCAAAGACAAAGATCTGAATCAGCAGATTGCGGACCGATTCGATGCACTCGAGAAAGAGCTTGCTCCATTCAAGGATGGAGATGGATACGTTTCCTATGAGAAGCTGAAGGATGAGGACGTGAAGAAGCTGAGTCAGAACCTGGATGCATTGGCCGAGCCGCTGTCGAATATGGGACAAGTACTGGGAGTGTAGAACGATGACAGAACAGAAAAAGGATTCGCTGAAAAAGCCGTTGTCACGGCGTGAAATGCTGAAGCTGACCGGCGTGGCCGGACTGGGTCTGCTCTTGGGTGGAGGCGGTGCCAGCGGTCTGATGGCGCTGGGCCGCAAGAGTCGCCCGGCGTCCGCTGTGGAGCAAGCCTCGCCGAATGACAAAGGCCTGCCCTTTTATGGCAAGCACCAGGCGGGCATTATTACCCCGGCTCAGGATTTCATCTGCTTTGCCGCCTTTGATGTGACGGCGGGTAGTGCGGATGATCTCCGCCGTCTGTTCAAGAACTGGACGGCGGCTGCCGCTGCTATGGCCGCCGGAGAGATGATTGGCGAACATAATACAACGCTGAATACGCCGCCTACCGATACGGGTGAAGCGGCAGGCCTGACACCGTCACGAACCACGTTGACGTTTGGTGTGGGGCCCTCTTTGTTTGACGGGCGCTTCGGGCTGCAGGGCCGGAAGCCCAAGGGCCTGCGCGATCTGCCGGCATTCGCTGGAGATGCGCTGGACCCGCAGTGGTGTGGTGGCGACCTGTGCGTGCAAGTCTGCGCAGACGATATGCAGGTCGCCTTCCATGCCATCCGCAATCTCGCGCGCATCGCACGCGGGCATGCGGTATTGCGCTGGACGCAGGAAGGCTTCCAGCGCACAGGCCGAGCTGACCCTGCGGGTGGAACACCGCGCAACTTGCTCGGCTTCAAGGATGGCACCGGCAATCCGGATACAACGGATGCGGTGCTGATGGACCAGACCGTCTGGGCGCAGCCTGCTGACGGTCCGGGGTGGATGGCCGGCGGCAGCTATATGGCCGTCCGCCGGGTTCGCATGCGTGTGGAGGTGTGGGACCGCTCCACACTGAAAGACCAGGAGGCGACATTTGGACGCCACCGGGACAGCGGAGCGCCGCTCGGCAGCCGCGGCGAGTTCGATCCGGTAGATTTGAAGGCCAAGTCTGCCGATGGGCAGCCTATCATTCCGGCAACGTCACATCTGCGTCTCGCCAAGGGGGACGGCAGTCAGCAAATTTTACGCCGCTCCTACTCGTATTCGAGTGGGCTCGATGCCAAGACTGGGCAGCTGGATGCAGGTTTGTTGTTCATTAGCTATCAACGGGACCTGGAGAAGCAGTTTATTCCGATTCAGAAACGACTGGCAAAGAACGATAAGCTAAACGAATATACTGTGCACACGGGCAGTGCTGTATTTGCCTGCTTCCCCGGGGTTACGAACGGTGGATACATTGGGGACACCTTAATTTAATGGGGAGGATGACAATGATGGGCAGGATCGCAGATCGGAAGGCGCAGAAGCGGCGGATGTACAAAGGAAGGTTGATGCGCTTTTTGCTGATGCTGCTGGTGTTCCTGATGGTGGGGTCCGGGGTGATTCGTTTACCGGGCATGTCACACGCTTCTGCTGAGGGGCTCCAAAACGAAGAGCAGTCTGTGCAAAAACAACTGGATAGTCTATTGCCGCCTGTGGGCAGCGCCTTGGTTGAAGCGGGACAGGGCAAGCTGGCAGAAGCGACGGAGGATGTCGCTGAGTTCCGGCAACTGTGGGATGATGCCAGCACGTTGGTGCCGGAGCAGAACGCAGATCAGGTTGCGACGGCCGCCAGCGTTGTAGGTGAAGCCTTGTCCAAAGCGGAACAGGCACTGTCGAGCAATGATTCTGATGCTGCCAAGAAAGCATTGGCGGATCTTGCCCGTGCGACCAATCAGTATATTGAGGCGTTTCAGGGTGCGGAAGAGAGCAGCGACGCAGGCCGTAAAGCGGCCGGAAGGCTGCTGCCAGACGCACGTAAAAGTTTGAGTTCAATGGAACAGGGCGATTGGACCCAGGCAGAGCTTGCCTATAAACGGATTGTTACGGCATGGAAAGGCACCGAAGCTCCGATCCGTCAGGATCATTTTGGCGTATACAGCCAGTTGGAGAAAGACATCAGCCTGGTTCGTATTTCAATGCAGGCCGAGCCCCGCAAGGAAGAACAGGCAACAGAGCGTATGCAGGAACTAGTCACGTTGCTCACGGACTACAGTGCAGGGACACTCAAGGAAGGGGAAGTTGAGGATACGTCAGCATCCTCTGGTGTTTCTTCATTGTCCGACCTGCTGAAATTACTGGAGCAAATAGAGCAGCAGATTCAAGCCGGGGATACCACTTCTGCTGCAACGGGATTGGAGCAGTTTATCGTGGCCTGGCCTTTGGTTGAAGGTCAGGTGCAGATATCATCTCCCGCTTCATATACGGCCATTGAGAATGAAATGGCTGAAGCATCTGGATATGTCGTCTCGAATCCGCCCAATACGGCGAAGGCAACCGAGGTTGTAACCCGCATGATCCATCGGCTGGAGCCGCTAACGGCTACTACCTCATACACGGCATGGGATGCGGCCTTGATTTTGCTTCGCGAAGGATTGGAGGCCATTCTGGTACTGGCTGCATTGCTCGCTTATGCCAAGAAAAGTGGCGAGACTGCGGCCCGGCGCTGGATCTGGGCTGGTGCCGGTAGTGGTCTGCTGCTTAGTGCGGCGCTGGCCGTTGTACTGTCGCTGACCCTTGCTGTGGCATCATCGGGTAGCACACGGGAGATGATTGAGGGGTATACGGGGCTTGCAGCCGTTGTACTAATGTTGACGGTTGGACATTGGATGCATAGCAAATCGAATACCCGCTCCTGGAATAGTTATGTACAGCGACAGGTAGGTGGTGCACTGGCAAGGGGGAGTCTGTGGTCACTCTTCGCTGTGGCAGGTCTCGCCATATTGCGGGAAGGTGCGGAGACTGCGATCTTTTATATTGGCATGGCGCCTGCAATTGATACCTCGCAGATGTTGATCGGTATGGGGGCAGCATTGCTCATCCTGATTGTATTGGCTGTAGCCATTATTCAGTTCAGTGTACGTCTGCCTGTACGATGGTTTTTCCTGACCGCTACGCTGCTGATTTATTATCTGGTATTTCGTTTCCTTGGAGAGAGTATTCACTCCCTTCAAGTCTCAGCAGCGCTGGGGGCTCATGTTGTGCCGAGTCTGCCAACGATGGGCTGGCTTGGCATGTATCCGACATGGGAGACCTTTATTCCACAACTCGTTGTGCTGGTCTTTATGATCTTTAATTTGATTCGCACAGAGGTACGTTCGGCCAAAGGAGCATCCAAGGCATCCGTGTAGCACGGAGCTACGAGTTTTGGTTAAAGGCTGCGTCCTGTTCGCATCATATTGTGACTGCATCATACAAAGGGCATATAGAAGTCCCTTTAAAAAAGCCGTATCCTTCACGATCTACTCTGCGTGAAAGATACGGCTATTTATTTCTTTAGAGATTCATGAGATAAGTTAAACGGTCTGTGGATTGGCATTCATAAGTGTGGGAGTGGACTCCCGTATGATCGGTTTGGTCACGATATGCGAGACCTGATAAGGCTGTGACGGATAATCAATCCGGGATAACAGCATCTCCGCAGCCTTGATGCCCATTTCGTTGCTGTAGATATGAACCGTCGTTAATGCAGGCTCAATAATCCGTGATTCAGGTGCGTTATCGAAGCCGCATATGACGATATCCTGCGGCACTGTAACACTCTTTGCTCTCAAAGCTCTGATGAGATCGACTGCGATAAAGTCGTTGGCACATACATACGCATCAGGCAGTGACTTCAGCTCCGCTACTCGCTCGTTCAACCAGCCGGGCTTCGAGAAGAACAGGCGGTCATCATCCACAATGCATTGGGATGGATCGACCTGCAACCCCGCTTCCAGCATGGCCCGCTGATATCCTACCCAACGTTCATTGAAGCTTTTGCAATGATTGTAATCCCCGGCAAATCCAATATGGTTATAACCGCTCTCAATTAATTTTCTGGTTAACTGGTACGTGCTGTGCTCATTCTCCATTAGCAGCAAATCTGCATGAAATTCCGGAAAACATATGTCAGAAGCGCAATCGATGAAGATTGTGGGAATTCCCAGATCGGTAATAAGCTGCGTATATTTCAGATCGAACAATTCAATGCAGATGATGCCATCTACGTTGGAAATATCAAAATTGTTGGGAAGTGTAAGTGAGTCCTGATCAACCTCACGCACGATATGAATGGAGAGATTGTACCCCTCTGCGCTGATTCTTTTCTCCAGACCACTGATTAACATCGAACCAAAGTGAGATGTATTGGGCAGATTTTCTGTTAACAAGGCGATATTGCTCGGTGCTTTGGTTAGAACATGCTCATTTTCCATATAGGCAAACTGTTTATATTTAAGTTCAATTGCTTTTTTAATTACACGATTACGTGTCTCATCCGGGATGTTTCCGCTATCATTCAAGGCTTTGGAAGCTGTATTCCGGGAGATGCCCAAAGCATCCGCGATGTCCTGTATCGTAACCTTTTCTTTTGCCATCTAGTGCTTCACCTCTAATGATCATATGGTCGTCCATAGAATTATCTTAGTCAAATGTATAATAGATCGGAACAAATAGCAATCTCAATTTTACATATGCACATTTTAGTTTACATTATTAAATTAGGATAATACACTTTTATATGTATTCAGAAGTTTCGTTACAAATGATAATTAGTACATAATACCCTATCTCTGATAAGGGGAATAACAGGTTGAAGGCATATGAGTAAACGTTATATATGCAACTAAATGCACATTCAGAACTCGGGAAATAGACAAAATGTTATCAAATGCACAATTATTTTTTACAAAATGTATTGACTAAAGTCTACATATCCTGCTAAATTGTAAATTATTAAATGAACAATTGTAAACATTGAAAGCCCTTACTACAAGCAATTGTCAACTTCAGGAATGAACGGAGGTAACGTGTTGGACAACACAGTGGATACCAAAAAGGGTACAGGAAGGGCGTTGAAAGAGAGGGCGTCAACCGGTTACAGGATGCAGCAGCTCAAAAAGAATTATTTTTTGTATTTGTTACTCGCACCAGCTCTGATCCTAACCCTTGTCTTCAAATACATCCCGATGTACGGAGCCATTATCGCATTTAAGGATTTTAGTCCGATCAAAGGCATTATGGGCAGTGATTGGGTAGGACTGAAGCATTTCGAGAAATTTATAGCTTCACCCAATTTCGATATCATTTTAATGAATACGCTTAAACTGAGCTTTTTGGGGTTGATATTCAGTTTTCCGGTGCCCATTCTACTTGCTCTTATGCTCAATCAGGTACGTAAAGCCGGAGTGAAAAAAAATATTCAATTGTTTCTGTATGCACCCAACTTCATATCGGTTGTTGTCGTTGTGGGTATGCTGTTCATCTTCCTATCCCCGACAGGACCGGTTAACCAATTCGCGACATGGATTACCGGTCATCCAATCATGTTCATGTCCGAGCCGGAATATTTCCGCTGGATATACATTTTGTCGGATATTTGGACCGGAGCGGGCTGGGCTTCCATCATTTATGTAGCAGCTTTGGCCAATGTCGATCCGGAACTTCACAATGCGGCCAATCTGGATGGAGCCAATCTACTTCAGCGTATTCGCCACATCGACCTTCCGACGATTCGTCCGATTATGGCTATCGTATTTATTCTTGCCGCTGGCGGAATCATGTCCATTGGATTTGAGAAGGCTTACCTGATGCAGACGTCCATGAACCTGCCTTCCTCCGAGATCATTGCCACGTATGTCTACAAGGTGGGCTTGCAGTCCGGAGATTACGCTTATTCTGCGGCAGTGGGATTGTTCAACTCGGTCATCAATGTCATTTTGCTGGTGACTGTGAATCTGATTGTGAAGAAATTGAATGAAGGCGAAGGCCTCTATTAGGAAAGGAGTATTATCCATGGTAGTCAAACATACGGGAATGGATCGTCTGATCCTCGCACTGAACGCCATCTTTCTCACCTGTGCTGTACTGGTTGTGGTCGTTCCTTTGATTTACATCGTTATCGCCTCATTTATGGACCCTACTGTGCTGCTGAATCGGGGATTGTCCTTCAATGTATCCGACTGGAGTCTGGATGGGTATCAGATGATTCTATCCAATCCGGCCATGATTCGAGGATTTGCCAATGCGGTGCTGTACTCGGTTTCCTTTGCACTCGTGACGGTGACCGTCTCCATATTTGCAGGTTATGCCTTGTCTGATGATAGGCTGGCTGGGCGAGGATTTTTCATGATTATATTTATCATCACGATGTTCTTCGGTGGCGGTTTGATCCCTACCTATCTGCTTGTTCGTAATCTCGGCATGCTGGACACGGTATGGGCCATTATCATCCCAGGCGCAGTCAACGTATGGAACATCATTCTTTCCAGAACCTTCTTCAAAGGGGTACCGCGAGAACTGAAAGAAGCCGCCAATGTGGATGGCGCCTCCGAGATGAAGATTTTCTTCCAGATCGTCATTCCGTTATCAAAACCTATTATTTTTGTTCTCGCGTTGTACGCGTTTGTTGGGCAGTGGAATTCCTATTTTGACGCCATGATCTATCTGGATAATCCGAACCTTCATCCGTTACAGCTCGTTCTGCGCTCCATTCTGATTCAGAATCAGGCTGCACCGGGCATGATCAGTGATCAGCTTGCGATGGCGGAACTGAAACGGCTCTCGGAAATGATCAAATATTCAGCCATTGTCATTTCGAGTCTGCCACTCATTATCATGTATCCGTTCTTTCAGAAATATTTCGAAAAAGGTGTCATGGTAGGTTCACTCAAATAGTGAACAGCCTGAAATATAGCACGCTCGATCCAACATAATCCACGGAGGTCATTATCATGAAAAAAGTGAACAAGTCCAGAAAAGCCGCTACAACGGCATCCATCTCCATGTTGTCAGCCATGCTCCTGCTCTCGGCCTGTGGTGGGGGTGGAGGTGGTGCAGCGAGTGAAGCTCAGTCACCTGATGGCAAAGTGACATTGAATTTTATAACACAGAGCTCTCCGCTGGCTCCGTCTGATCCGAACGAGAAGCTGATTAACAAGAGACTCGAAGAGAAAACCAATGTGCATATCAACTGGAAGAACTATACGAGTGATGTGTTTGCGGAAAAAAGAAATCTGGCGGTAGCCAGCGGTGATTTGCCGGATGCTATTTTTGACGCAGGTTATGGGGATTATGATCTCCTGAAACTGGCGAAGGACGGGGCCATCATTCCACTGGAAGACCTGATTGAGCAATACATGCCAAATCTGCAAAAGGTGCTGGAGGAAGCTCCCGAATACAAAAGCATGATTACGGCACCAGACGGACATATTTATTCCTTTCCCTGGATTGAGGAGCTCGGAAGTGGCAAGCAGCGCATACAGGCGGTTGATGACTTGCCCTGGATCAACGTGGAGTGGCTGAACAAGCTGGGACTGAAGATGCCAACGACGACCGAAGAGCTGAAACAAGTGCTGATTGCGTTCAAAACCCAGGATCCCAACGGTAATGGTAAGGCGGACGAAATCCCGTTGTCTTTCATTAACAAGCCTGGCGGAGAAGATCTGACATTTCTCTTTGCCGCATTTGGACTTGGAGAGAACTCGGATCACACGGTTGTAACCAACGATGGAAAAGTGGTATTCACGGCAGCTGATGAAGGCTACAAGGAAGCGGTCAAATATATTCACGAATTGGTTCAGGAAGGTCTCGTGGATATCGAAGCGTATCAGCAGGATTGGAATACGTATCTGGCCAAGGGCAAAGACAACAAGTATGGCATGTACTTCACTTGGGATAAGGCCAACATTACAGGCATGAATGATACCTATGATGTTCTGCCTCCAGTTGCCGGGCCCAATGGAGAGGTTAATGTTGCACGTACGAACGGTATTGGCCTCGACCGGGGACGTATGGTTATTACGAGCAGCAATAAAAATCTGGAATCCACAGCGAAGTGGGTGGACCAATTGTACGATCCGCTCCAATCCGTGCAGAACAACTGGGGAACCTACGGCGATGAGACACAGCAGAATATATTTGAATTCGATGAAGCCAAGGGTATGCTGAAGCATCTTCCGCTGGAAGGCTCTGCACCTGTTGAGCTCAGACAGAAAACGAGTATATCAGGACCACTGGCCATTCTCGACAGTTACTATGATAAATACACGACTAAACCGGATGATGCCGCATGGCGTATGGAATTGCTTGACAAAGTTATGGTTCCGCATATGAAAGCAGAAAACGTCTATCCAAAAGTGTTCTTCTCAATTGATGAACTCGACCGCCTCTCCACGATTGAGACCGATCTGTTCGCCTATGTGCTGCGTATGCGCACGGAATGGTATCAGAACGGAAAGATCGATCAGGAGTGGGATGCTTATCTGAAAGAGCTGGATCGTCTTGGCTTGCAAGAGTGGCTTCAAATTAAACAAGCGGGATATGACCGCAATACCCAATAAAACAAACTCGATGAGGAGACTCTGCCGTACATAGCATTAAGGTGCGTGAGTGAAGCAAGTCTCCTCTTCAACGGTTTGAATCAAAGGAGTAAACCAACATGTCTACCATTTCAACAACGGATTACCGGGGCGCCTATCACTTCTCGCCCAAGAAAAATTGGATGAATGACCCCAACGGTATGGTATTTTTCAAAGGCGAGTATCACTTGTTCTATCAGCATCATCCATTTGGCACAACATGGGGACCGATGCATTGGGGACACGCGGTGACCAAGGATTTGGTTACCTGGGAAGAGCTTCCTGTGGCTTTGGCGCCGGATGAACATGGCATGATATTCTCCGGCAGTGCCGTGGTGGACTGGAACAATACGTCCGGATTCTTTGACGATGAGCCAGGACTTGTGGCTATTTTCACCCATCATCAGGAGGTGCCTAACAATCCTCCCGTTCAGTCTCAGAGCCTCGCATATAGCAAGGATAGTGGTAGAACATGGATGAAATACGAGGGCAATCCGGTACTGGAGCATGAGTCGTTCGTGGATTTCCGTGATCCCAAAGTGTTCTGGCATGAACAGACCAAGGAATGGATTATGATTATCGCTTGTGGTCAAACGGTATGTCTGTACCATTCCCCCAATCTGAAGGATTGGACACTGGGCAGTGAATTCGGCGCAGGGATCGGTTCGCATGATGGCGTATGGGAGTGCCCTGACCTGTTCCCGCTGGCCGTGGATGGAGATGCGAGCCAGGAGAAATGGGTGATGCTCGTCAGCATTGGTGCAGATCCGGCCTTCAAAGAAGGCTCCAGAACGCAATACTTCACCGGAGATTTTGATGGCATTACATTTGTTCCTGATGAAGCTTCCCATACCGTTCGCTGGCTTGATCATGGTCGGGATAACTACGCAGGGGTCAGTTGGTCTGACATTCCGGCAGAAGACGGCAGACGCCTGTTTATGGGTTGGATGAGCAACTGGATGTATGCCAATCAGACACCAACCGAAGCATACCGCGGCGCGATGACCATTGCGAGAGAGCTGACATTGGAGAAAAGGGACGGGGAAGTCCTGCTGGTTCAGCGTCCTGCACGCGAGTTGGAGCAAGCCCGCAAGCCAGTAATGTCCTTACAGAATGCTTCCATCAGACAAGTGAGTGAGCAGTTGAACACCTTGGGCCTTGTAAACTATGAGATTCATGCGGAATGGCCTTCTGATCAATCTGTTCAATTTGCATTACGAAGTGGTGCGGACAACGAAACGCTCATCGGCGTGGACGCTAGCCAGAATGAGGTATATGTTGATCGCAGTCGATCGGGTATTAGCGATTTCCATGAACATTTCCTGGGTCGCCATGCAGCTGGATTAAAAGCAGTGGACGGCAACCAACATCTGCGTATCTTTGTGGATTGCTCATCCGTAGAGGTATTTGCCAATGACGGCCAGGCGGTGATTACCGATCTGATCTATCCGGATGCGGGCTCCAAGGGAATCTCTGTTCAGTCCGAAAATAAGGAAGTAGTATTTGCTTCGCTTCATATCTACGAGCTATCCCCTATCCGAGCTGAAGGCCAATTGAAATGAGCACGAGGGGGACAGCAAGATGCGTATAGGAGCAATAGAAGCCGGTGGAACGAAGTTTTTATGTGGTGTAGGTAACGAACGAGGGGAAATTGAAGATTGGTGCAGCTTTCCAACGGAACATCCCGGGACCACACTGGCGAAGGTCATCGACTATTTCAGGGACAAAGGAGTGGTGGCGATCGGGATCGGCTCCTTTGGTCCGATTGATCTGCAACCGGATAGCCCCACCTATGGTTACATTACAACAACGCCCAAGCCAGGGTGGGGAAACTGTAATGTTATTGGAACCTTGAAGCGCGAATTTCCGATTCCCTTCGGATGGGATACCGATGTGAATGCAGCGGCCCTTGGAGAAGTCACTTGGGGAGCAGCAAAGGGATTGGACAACTGTGTGTATTATACAATCGGCACAGGTGTTGGGATTGGACTTGTGGCGGGAGGTAAACGTGTGCATGGATTGCAGCACCCAGAGGGTGGGCACATCCGGACGAGACGGCACCCGGAGGATCATTTTGCCGGATTATGTCCGTATCATGGCGATTGCTTGGAGGGCATGGCTGCGGGGCCAGCCATTCAAGCTCGTTGGCAGAGCCCTGGCAGCGAACTGCCGGCAGACCACCCTGCCTGGGAGATCGAATCCTTTTACATTGCGGAGTCCATCACGACAGCCATTCTGCTTCATTCCCCGCAAAAGGTCATCTTGGGCGGAGGGGTGATGCAGCAAAGTCATCTGTTCCCCATGATCCGGGATCGGGTTTTACGGAATCTGAATGGTTATGTGAATGCAGCCCCAATAACGCAACATATCGATCAATATATTGTCCAGCCTGGATTGGGCCAGCACGCAGGATTATGCGGTGCCCTCGCATTGGGTTTAGAGGCATTGCAGCAAAATCCAACGTCGGCTTTATAATTTCTTATATTAATAATGTCCCAGAAGGGACGGATGCAGGTTCACTTGGCTATGTGACCTCACCGTCCTTTGTGGGATTTTTGTCTCATTTACGACAAGAAAAAGTACGCCACGGTTCAAGGCGGATCAGGAAAAGGTGATGCTCAGTCGAGAGAACGAGTATCAAAATTGGGTTTTTAAGCAAGAATAATAGAGAAAAGAGATACAGGTAACGCGAAGTGCGCTCACGGTGAACATTTACGAATTGTTTTCGCTAGTTTATACCTATCGTTCGCTTTTATGTGTTATTTTCATGTTAACTATATCTTTTGGGTTGCCTAAAAACGTAGATATATGTATAATCAATCGTGTTAACACGTCGAACGTACGGTAGTAAATGATGTGGGTGAGTTCATGGAACTGCTGGACAGCAATGAGAGCAAGAAGAAGATGTGCCAGTATTATAACGAAATTTCGAAGGAACTGTTCGGCTTTGGGACCACTCTCCTGAGAGTGACCATTGATCAGAACATTGTAACCTTCTACGCGAAGCACCGACGTTCACCGCGCTCTGACGCCCTGGAAGGGGAGGCCCCCGGCTTGAAGCTGGAAGTGGACTTCCGCATGTCTGTCTTGTATAAGAAGAAATTCAGGGAGAAGTTGGAGCAGCACATGGGTTTGCCAATCGAAGCTGTATTACGGGATTATGATGCGTCCACGCAGTGGGCCATCACGAATGTGATATTGGAACAAGCATAGGATGGATCGACAGGTTCGATGTATGCGTTGCACACGATTCTAATTCATCATTCGGATTCCAAACAATTTCATATGATGGCGTCTGACTTCGGATTGATTCTGAAGCAGAAACCGATGATGTACCGGCAGCGGGTGTCGCTTTCCTTTGTTTACGAAGAAAAGTGTTCTTGTTTATACAAGAATGCTTTTCTTTTTGTTTTTTTAAGTTGAACTAGCCCTAAATAACGCATGTACCCTTCGAAAATCAGAAGACCTTCCGATCGCTGTTATCCCCAGATTTCTTTTATCGCTTTAATAAAGGTAGAAATCTTGTGATAGCTTATGTTTCCGAAGAAGCTTTCTTTCAGAAAGCTTTTAGGCGAACACTTCGTTTCTCCAGGTTCTTTCTGTTTTCTACGTGAAATGCGTTATCAAGCTAGTTCAACTTAATGGTTTGGGTTGTTAAATCACACATATCAGGGGGAATCAGGATCATGATGAAAAAGTGGATTAGCGGTTTGGCGGCAGTGGCAATGACATCGGTATTACTTGCAGGATGCGGCAGCAGCACAGAGAACGGAACAGGCGGATCAGGCAGCGGAGGCACGGCGCCAACCAAGCTGGTCATCTCCACTTGGGGGTTCTCGGAAGATTTCTTTAATGAAGAAGTATTTGGTCCATTTGAAAAAGAACATAATGTAGACATTGTGCTTGAAGTGGGTAACAACGCTGAGCGTTTGAACAAAATCCGCCAAGGTACATCCAATGTGGATGTGATCTATTTGTCCGATTACTATGCACAGCAAGGTATTGATGAAGGTTTGTTCGAGAAAATCGACCGCTCCAAAATTCCGAATGTGAATGATATTTATGATATTGCCAAAGCACCGCTTGGCGAAGATTACGGCCCGGCCTATACGGTTGGACAGCTCGGAATCGCTTATAATCCAGACCTCGTTAACAAAGAAGTCACTTCATGGGCAGATCTGTGGGACCCGGCGTTTGCGGGTAACCTGACCATTCCGAATATTACGGCAACAGCAGGCCCGATGGTATTGGATGCAGCTTCCCGTGTAGCCGGAAACGAAACGTTTAATGAAGATGCAGCATTTGCGGAACTGAAAAAATTAAGCAGCAACGTTGTTAAATTCTACACGCAAACTTCCGAATTCGTGAACATGTTCTCCCAGGAAGAGATTGCGGGCGGACCGATTATGGAAATGTACTTCAAAGACCTGAAAGCTGCAGTTCCAAATGCGAAGTTTGTTACACCTAGCGAAGGTGCATATGCAGTCATGAATACGATCAATGTCGTAAAAGGCAGCAAGAACAAAGAACTCGCCGAAGAATTCATCAACTGGCAGCTGAGCCAGGATGTACAAGCCAAATCCGCCAAAGCTAAAGTGGATTCCCCGGTAAATACGAAGGTTGAATTGAATGCCGAAGAAGCTGAAGGCGTAACATATGGTGCGGACGTCGTTGGCAAGCTGAACAAGCTGGATATGGAATTTGTGAATCAACAGGCTAAAGCATGGACAGATCGTTGGAACCGCGAGATTGCACAATAAGCATAATTAGCGTTAGAACGATAAGGTTTAGAGACAGGTATAGATTGTGCTCGACAAACAAAAATTTGCAGCAAGCAATCATTGAACGACAGAGGAGTTGGGAATGTATGAGTGAAAAAGGAAATCGCATCATTCTGGATGTGGATACCGGTATTGATGACGCGCTGGCGATCTTGCTGGCCGTCAAGAGTCGGAAGCTGGACATTCTCGGGATTACCACGGTCTGCGGGAACGTATCGCTCCAGCAGGCAACGGATAATACATGCAAAATTCTCGAGCTGGTGGGAGCACCCTCCATTCCGGTCATTGCCGGAGCGGCTGGGCCACTCACACGCAAGTCTCACTATGAGCACCGGGTACATGGACAAGACGGATTGGGTGGTGCGCTGCCTGATCCGGCCGTGTCCAAGCAGGCGGATGAAGGTTTTGCCCCTGAATTTATCGTTGAACAAGCGAAGTTGTACCCAGGCGAACTGACACTGATCATGACGGCGCCGTTAACGAATCTGGCTCTGGCTTTAATGAAGTGTCCTGAACTGCCTACATTATTGAAGGAAGTCATCTTCATGGGTGGCGTCGTTCGTGGACATGGCAATGTTACCCCTACTGCGGAGTACAACACGTACGCCGATCCTGAAGCCGCACGCATTGTATTGCACGCAGGTTTCGAGAAGCTTACGCAGGTGGGCTTGGATGTTACCCGCCAAACGCTGCTGAATGAAGAAGCCATCGGACGATTAACTGATCCGGTATTGCGCGATTACGTGGCTCAGAGCACAGAGATTTACATCAAGCGGTATGAAGAAATGAACGGCATTCGCGCTTGTGCCCTGCATGATCCACTGGCCGTTGGTGTCGCTCTTGCCCCGGAACTGGTTGGACGCAAATCGTATTTCGTCGATGTAGAGACGGCTAGCCGCCTGTGTGATGGTCAGATGGTATGTGACTTCCAAAACCGTTTGGGCGAACAACCCAACACGCTCGTATGCGAAACGGTAGATGCCGAAGCATTCCTAGAACTGTTTATTAACGCATTAAATGCGTAGCTATGAACTTCACGGCATGGGGGTTCAGTCTAAAAATCAGTGCTTACGTATTTCGCTGGCAGTGGAGGGGACGAAATTGATTCTGTAGAAGCGAAGCGTTCGCCTTTATCCTTGGATTTTTCCTTCTAACAGAAGGCGATCAAGAAAATCCAAGGATAACAGCGATCGAAAGAACGATTCGTAAACGTAACGGTTGGTGCGACGAACGTATAGCATTTATTTTGAAATGTGCTCCAATGAAACGTGTGAATAAAACCATTTTATAAGTCAGGAGTACCGCGATGAAGAAATCAGTATACTGGCTATTGCTGCCGGGATTTGTGTTTTTGGCGGCATTTATGATCATTCCGATTGTCCTGACGATCGGATCGACGTTTTTTCAAGAAAACTCCTTCACGTTTGAAGGATACATGCATTTTTTCAGAGACCCTTACTTTTTGAAAATATTGCTTACGACGCTGCAGGTCAGCGTGGTCACCACCATCGTCTGCGTGGTGCTCGGATTCCCGACAGCTTATTATATTTCACGGAAAGCGCCGCGTCGCAAAGGCATTCTGCTCGCGCTCGCAATCTTCCCACTGCTGACAAGCCCGGTTGTGCGCTCGTTTAGCTGGATGATTATTCTCGGACGCAAAGGGCTGATCAACAACGCCCTTGTTGGGCTTGGTATCGTGGACAAGCCGCTCGATATTCTGTATACGCCGGCAGCCATGATGATTGGTTTGACCCATCTGTTCCTGCCACTTATGATCATTTCCCTGGTCGGTGTGCTTGAGAACATCGATGGTGATCTGCTCAAGGCGGCACAGAGCCTGGGTGCATCCCGCTTCACGGCATTCCGCCGGGTGGTGTTCCCACTGGCTGTGCCAGGGCTTGTGATCGGAGCCGTACTTGTTTTTGTTGGCAGCCTGACGGCTTATACGACGCCTGCACTATTGGGAGGCAAACAGCGCGTAATTGCGACGTTCCTCTATCAGAACGCCATGACCCTGAACGACTGGTATCTGGCCTCGGTCGTTGCTGCGATTATGATTGTCATTACGTTTGTCGTGGTCGGTGTCATGAACAAAATGGCCAAAACTTTAAATCCGAAGGGGTAGACATATGCGGGAGAAACATATCGGGCTGGGCCTGTTCAGTCTGCTGGTCTTTATCTTTCTGCTGGGCCCGCTTCTGATCATCTCGGTGACTTCGTTTGAACCGGGGACGGTACTCAAATTTCCGCCGGAGGGCTTTTCTCTCCGCTGGTACGAGAATATTTTCAACACGGGTGGTTTCCTGCGCACGTTCCAGACGTCCATCATCATTTCCCTGTTGGGGAATTTGCTGGCGCTGTTGCTCGGGGTTCCAGCTGCGTACGCACTTAGTCGTTATGATTTCAAAGGCAAGTCCGTGCTGAATGCATTGTTCCTGTCTCCGGTACTCATTCCGGGAATCGTGCTTGGTTTTACATTGATGAAATACCTGATCGTAATCTATCATCTGCCGATGTATCTGGGTCTGCTGATCGGTCACACGATTATTATGCTTCCATTTATCATTCGCGTTATCGCATCGAGTCTGTCGAGCTTTGACTTTGCGGTAGAAGAAGCAGCCCTGAGTCTCGGCGCAGGACGGGTTAGAACGTTCTTCCAGATCGTGCTGCCTAACATTCGCTCAGGAATTCTCGCTGCGGTGCTGATTGCCTTTTTGGAGTCGTTCAACAACGTGGACATTTCCGTGTTTATGACCGGACCGGGGGTAAGCACATTGCCAATTCAGATGCTGACCTATGTAGAAAATTATTTTGACCCAACCATTGCAGCCATTTCCGTGCTTTTGATGGTATTAACTGGACTTTTAATGTTCGTGATCGAACGGATCATGGGCGGATTCTCATACTTTACTAAACGTTAATTGGAGGCGCAGAACGCTATGGCATTGCTGACATTGGATCGCGTATCGGTGGCTTACGATAACCAGACGATCCTGAGGGATTTTCAATTGGAGCTGGAAAAAGGTAAGCTGCTCTCCCTGCTCGGACCGAGCGGTTGCGGCAAAACAACTACGCTGCGCCTCATCGCCGGATTCCTGGAAGCAACACAGGGTAAGTTTATGTTCGGCGGCAAGGATTATACGAAGGTTCCGGTAAACAAGCGGAATTTCGGATTTGTATTTCAGAGTTATGCGCTGTTCCCGCATCTGTCTGTCTATGACAACGTGGCCTTCGGCCTGCGGATGCGCAAGGTAAAATACAAGGATATTTCTTCACGCGTAATGCGCATCCTTGAAGTGGTGAACCTGAACGGCTTCGAGAAGCGCTTCCCGCAGGAACTGTCCGGTGGACAGCGTCAGCGTGTGGCGATTGCCCGCGCACTCGTCATTGAACCGGATTTGCTGTTGTTCGATGAACCACTCAGTAACCTGGATGCCAACCTGCGGCTGAACATGCGGGTGGAGATTCGCCGGATTCAGCAGGAGCTGGGCATTACGACGCTGTATGTCTCTCATGATCAGGAGGAGTGCTTCTCCATCTCGGATCAGGTAGCGATTATGAACAAAGGCGTTGTCGAGCAGCTCGACCGCCCAGAGACGATTTTTAAATACCCGGCCACAGAATTTGTAGCCCAATTTATCGGCTTCCACAATTTTATTGAATTCGCAGAGCGCAGTGATGCAGGAGAGGTGATCACGCTGAAAGCGGGGGGGCGTTTGTTCACGGCAACAGCGCATCCCGGAACAGCACGTCCCGGTGCACGTAAAGGTGCAATTCGCCCGGATGATCTGATGGTTAGTGGAGATACCTCTGGGGACATGGCAAATGCTTTGCCAGGGATTATCAAAGTAAGCACGTACCTTGGACGCAGTTATCAGTACGTCATTGAGACAGAACTTGGCGACTTTACAGCCAATCAGGAGATGGAGACACCTTATCTCAGCGGACAGCGGGTTAATCTGATTTTCCCGCAGGATAAACTTGTCCTTGTGGAATAGCCGCAGGAAGCAGAAGCAGCAAAAGAGGCATTTTATCAGCTGAATCCAGAGCATTAAGGCTAGTTGTAAATGCTGCTCTGGATCGCTGTAAGATGCTCATGAAGAAGGAGATTATGCCCCATGCGTGCAGATCAACTAATTAAGAATGTACATGTGTATAACAGTTATTATAAACGATTTGAAATGAACAACGTGGCTGTACTGGACGGTAGATTTATGTATGTTGGGCCAGACGGACCAGAGATGATTGAAGCCGATGAAGTGATTGATGCACGTGGACGTTACATGATTCCGGGTCTTATTGATATTCATCTGCACATTGAGAGTACGATGGTGACACCCGCAACCTTTTCCCATGGTCTGATCCGCTGCGGAGTAACGTCCATTGTGGCGGAACCGCATGAGATGGCGAATGTGTTTGGGCTGGAAGGTGTGCAGGAGATGATGTCGTCCAGTCGTGAGACAACGGTGGACATGTTCTACGCTATCCCAAGCTCCGTTCCGGCGACACCGATGGAAACAACAGGTGGTTCAATCGAAATCGAAGACATGGATGTGCTGCTCGCTACTGGCGAGATCATCTGTCTGGGTGAGATCATGAACTATGTGGACGTCATCCGTGATCCGGAATGCAAGACCAATCAGATTCTTCAGCATATTCGCAAAAACTATCCCGATCTTGTAATCGAAGGTCATACACCGAAATTGCTTGGTCTGGATCTGCACCGACTGATCTATGCGGGCATCGATTCTGATCATACACATCAGAGCATTGAAGGCTTGCAGGCGCGAATTGCGGCAGGTATGTTCATTGAAATTCAGGAAAAATCGATGACGCCAGAAGTCATGGAATACCTGATTCAGCATGATGTCGCTCAGCATTTCTGCTTCGTAACGGACGATGTTATGCCGGATTCGCTGGTGGAACGGGGACATCTGGATCATATCGTACGTAAGGCCATTCGGATGGGTATGCGCCCCGAAGATGCGATTTACGCTGCAACCTCAACCCCTGCATCCCGGATGAAAATGACTGATCGCGGTAGCATTGCCCCAGGCAAAGTGGCGGACTATGTGCTGCTGTCCAACTTAGATACACTTGCAGTAGAGCAGGTATACAAAAATGGCCGTAAAGCTTATGACGACTACGAACCGTACAAGCAGGACCGAATTAGTGGACAGTTCCCACCTCACTTTTACAAAAGTGTGCAATTGGATCTGCTGGGAGCCGAGGATTTCGCGATCCGTTTGTCTGATCCAAAGGTGAATGGGCAAAGTGAGAGATCTGACTCAGACACGCAGTTATCTGAAAATGGTTTAAACAACTGCCGGGTCATGATGGTCAAGGATGGTTCAACCTTTGTGGAAGAGCATATTGCACAGATTCAGGCTGCGAATGGTGAACTTCTCTGGGAAGAAAGTGAATATGGACAGATTGCGACCTTTGAACGTTATGGAGTGAACGGTAATCGGGCACATGGATTGATTGGTGGAGACACGATCAAGCGTGGTGCCATTGCAACAACATATTCACATGATAACCACAACCTATTGGTCGTAGGACGCAATCGTGAAGATATGATCTTAGCAGCTAACACGGTAATTTCGAGCCAGGGTGGGTTCTGTGTGGTGGAAGACGGCAAAGTGTTGTCCCATCTCGAACTTCCTGTGGGTGGTATATTGACGGAGGAACCGCTGGCAGTAGTATCACACCAAGTGAAAGAGCTGCGTGCAGCGATGTTGTCTCTTGGTTATGTGCACTATAACCCAATCATGTCCATCAGTACCCATTCCCTTGCGGTAAGTCCGGCTCTGAAAATTACGGATCACGGCCTGATTGATGTGAATGCAGGCAAGGTTGTACCGTTGATTCTATAGGAAAGTGTCTTCAAATTTATGGGGCTCTGAAGCTCTGTATTCTACCTTGTATTTAGGAGAATACAGAGCTTCTCTATGTTATGGACTAACTTGATAAACTAGCTCCCCTTTACCGTTATATCCCTTAAGTTTCAATTCGAATGAAGTAAAGGGTTTATCCAAAATCACATACCAGAGTTTTCTTTGATCAAATTCCTTTATCTGTGGTGATATCTCATTAAAATTTTGCTTAGTTAAATCAATAATGACTATTTTGGTTATTTGAGGATCGTTGATTAAACCATAGATAATGGATGTGTTTTTGTTGTCACTCCATTTATGATTCGTAACATGATACGGTAGTGTAGTATCTGCAATATTAGCTAAGAAACTTCCTGTTTTTATTATTTTGTATCCAAAGCCCGTTTTTCCTTCCACTACAAATGCAGTACTTATTCCTTTTGTATCTATATCGTCATAAAAAATAATGTCTTTTTTATCATCTAGAGATGCTGTTTCAATAATGTTTTCGCGATGAATATTATTTTCATTTAATAAGTTCTCTTTTGAATTACAACCCATTAAAGCTAAAACGGTGAGGATAATTAATACGAATTTAAACAATTTAAACATATAAAAACTCCTTTTATGGTTTTATTTTCTATTAAAGTGTGAAAAGGTTATTTTATACCAAATTATAGGAGGAATTGTTTATGAAAATACGTCGCGTGATTCTATTATGTTTGTCGTTAATCTTGATGTTCCCTCTAGCCGCAATGGCTAACGAATTGGAGCCGTCAATTTCTAAAGATGCTATTCTTATTAAAGCCGGCTACCCTCAAGAAATTTCAGAATTAAATGAAATACAAAAGGATGAAATTATAAAATTTATCAAATCTCATCCTGATTATACCATTTCTACTATAGAAAATCCAAATGAAGATGATTACACTATTCAGTCCAATTCTAATTTAAACACTTACTTGACTGTTGCTAGTTCAGCAGATTACCCTAACACATCCACATCCCAATATAAAGATATACTTGTTTCAGGAAGTTTGAAAGCAAACGTTAACTCAAAAGCGGTGGGTGCAGGGGCTGCCTGGTCTGGACAGTGGAATATTGTAAGATCATTTGCCTATGCTTCCTGGAAAACAAAAAATTTTCTTGGTGTAGAGACTTCGCATACTGCTGATTCGGTGCTAGTTGATGCTGCTCCACAAGCTGGCGTAACATATTCCTACGATGGAGTTCCTAGTAATGGATATTACGCTGGGACAAGCTTACTTGTTACAATAAAAAAACCAATTTCATCTCATGGCTCTTTTGATGTTGTTGGTAAACAAGCATACACAACATCCAGTGTGAACTGGTCTGCTACGATATCCTCGACACCAGGTATAACATTTGGTCCAAGTGATAAGGTATATCAAAAAGCTGCTACTCAGAATGTAAACTATTAAGTTTTCTAACTTCGGAATTACTAATTTTAATTATCCAGTTATTGATTGTGTCGTTGGATTATTTTCTATTTAAACGGAAAAATTGGTATAAAAGTAAATTCGTGAAGGCGTATGTGCTGTACCCTGGAGAGGGGTACAGCACATACGCCTTTTTTGATAAGATTGCTTTAAAAAGTTGAATCCATTTTTTCAACTCTTCAACTAAAAAGCTTGTGAATTTAAAAACAGATTCAAGATCCACGCTTTTGGCTAGCATTTTGACAGCGACCTCGTGAGTCGACTGTGTACTGTTGATTGAGTGTGGATAGTTCTAAAAAGTGTATTTCAAGATCTTCCGTCAGTGGAATTCCTGTGTTAACTTCTCGTAAATGAAATATGTTATGCTAACGTTCGTTTAAAAGAACAGAATATTAATGGTGACACAGCTTTTAATTTTTTCTCATTTCCTTCATTAAGCTGACTGGAATATTACTTGCTCCAATATGAATTGTTTGACCGGGGGAGTCTTTGTCGTTATATGAATTTATAAGTACAATATCTGTAGTGGTTGCTCTCCAGTTTCTTGAAATATTTGATTCAGAAAAGCGAACGGTAAATCTTTATTCTCTTCCCTACCAAAAAGATTTTTGAAAACAAAGCGCGTTTTTAGGATCAAGCAAATTTCTCATCGTCTAATCAACTCCAATGGTTAGAAGAACAACGATATTATACATTTAATTAAAAGGAGGGGACACTAACCAAATGTTATCTAACCTCAAAGAGAAAAGTGCCATCTTTTTCGATGTAGACGATACCCTATATGACCACTTGCAACCGTTGAAAGGAGCACTACAGGAGGTTCTTGGTTTATCAGATGAGTTCCCATATGGGGAGGCATACCATCGCTTCCGTTATTATAGCGACTGGCTGTCTGCCCAAGAAGACTTGTCTGCTGTACCCGAACCGGAAGCGGTGGAACGGATGCGACATCGCAGATTTGAGCTGACCATGGCGGAGTTTGGGCATCCGCTACAACCGGGGCAGGCTGAAGAACTACAAGCACAGTATTTGAGTAGACAGTTCCAGATCCAGCCCTTTGAGGGAGCATATGAACTTATCCGAAGACTTCTTGCAGAAGGGCATAGAGTAGGGTTAATTACCAACGGAGAAGGAAAACATCAGCAGCGGAAGCTCGAAGCGCTGGATGTATTCAGCCTTATTCCCGAGGAACGCATATTCATATCGGGTACCCTTGGTTACGCCAAGCCGGATCCCAGGTTGTTTGAGCATGTAAGCAGGCAGACGGGATCGGATTCCGTTTCCTGTTATTACATCGGCGATTCCTGGCGCAATGATGTTGTCGGTGCAGTGGATGCCGGATGGAAAGTGATCTGGTTCAACCATCGTGGTGTTTTGCCAGAATCAGAGCATCAGCCACATCATGTAGCGCGCAGTTATGAAGAGGTAAGCCGTATCCTTACATCCGAGTTGATTCAACAATAAAGCGTACGCTATGTGCGTTGGTGCAGTCCTGATCCTCAGTGAGGATCAGGGCTTTTTTTTGTTATATACCACGTGAGGATTGTCATTGTACACCGGCGAAAATCGAGGTATAGATACTAAGTGTAAAGATGTTTAAAAGGGTCTTCCTACCCAAGCCAAACATGAAGCGTAGCTTCATGGAATCTTCATTCGAAAGAGTGGGCTAAAGCCTTCACAAAGGATAAGGGCAATGCTATAATTAAAACAAGATTTAGATTAAGTCTAAATTAAATAAACGGAAGCAAGTTAAATTACGTTATCAAAATCAAAACTATATCGTATTCGAGAGGGGATAAATTCCATGAGCACAATCCAAACTAGAAACAATACTTTTACAAACCATACCACTGAACTTCAAGAGGTCCTGAACCGCCAGATCGCAGGTTGGTCTGTACTGTATACTAAATTGCACCACTTCCACTGGTATGTGAAAGGTCCTCATTTCTTCACACTGCATGCCAAATTCGAAGAGTTGTATAACTTGGCTACGGCGAATATGGACGAAGCCGCAGAACGTCTGTTGGCCATTGGTGGACGTCCGGTCGCAACGATGGCTGAACAACTACGGTTGTCACCTGTTCAGGAAGCACAGGGACAGTTGTCGGCTGAAAAAATGGTAGAATCCGTAGTTGCTGATCTGCAAGCGATGGTGGATGTAATTAACCAGGGTATTCAAGCAGCTGGCGAAGCTGAGGATCATGCGACCGAAGATATGCTGATTGGATTCACTGCTGCATTGGATAAAGAGGTCTGGATGTTAAACGCATTTCTGGGCAAATAAGCAAAGTTAACCTGCATCCTGAACAACGATATGTAGAGTCCGTGAACAAAGTGCCCGTTCACTTACAAATCCGGTGTGCTTGCCGTATAATGATGGCATTCAAGATGTATAGATTGGTGGAGTGAATAATGCGGACAGACCTGGAAGAACTGCGGGATGAAGCTGAACGGTTTATATATAGATGTTATGAAGAGCTGGGCCATTCGCGTGAAGACGCGCAGGCCCGGCTTGTTGCCGTTTTGAACGAGATTGAACACACAGGCACTTATGTGCATACTGCGGATGAACTGGAGCATGGCTGTAAAATGGCATGGCGGAACAGCAATCGCTGCATCGGCCGGCTATTCTGGGATAAACTGCGCATTGTGGATGCACGTCATGCAGATACGGTTGGAACGGCAGCGGATGCTGTGATGACGCACATTAGAGCGGCCTCCAACAAAGGGAAGATTATTCCCATGATTACGATCCTTCCACCTGATGGACCGAATGGAGCCCCCGTGCGAATTTGGAATCACCAGTTGATCCGTTATGCCGGATATGAGACGACGGATGGCATTGTAGGTGACCCTGCATCCGTTGAGCTAACAAAGACAGCCATGTCGCTTGGCTGGCAGGGGGAAGGTACGCCTTATGATGTGCTGCCATTGATTCTCCAGGCTCAGGGACAAGCTCCAGAGTGGTATCCTGTTCCCAAGGAAGACATCGTGGAAGTGAGGATTGAACATCCGGAACGTCCGGAAATTGCCGAACTGGGCATGCGCTGGTACGGTGTACCGATGATTGCCGATATGCGGCTGGAGATTGGCGGCATATCTTACCCGGCAGCACCATTCAATGGCTGGTATATGGGAACTGAGATTGGTGCACGCAATCTGGCAGATACGTTTCGGTATAATAAACTACCAGCGGTAGCGGCAGCACTTGGTTTGAATACGTCGAGTGAAACGACACTTTGGAAGGATCGGGCTTTGGTAGAGCTGAATGTAGCTGTGCTGCATTCGTTCAAGAAAGCAGGCGTCAGCATTGTGGATCACCACACAGCGGCAGCGCAATTTGCCCTGTTTGAGCAGCGGGAAGAGAAAGCCGGACGCGAACTGACAGGCGATTGGGTCTGGCTGATTCCGCCGGTGTCGCCGGCGACGACGCATATTTTTCACAGTTCCTATCGCAATGAGATTGTGAAACCTAACTTTTTCTATGGAGATCATTCCTACACACTGGATACAGAGAAAACGGAAGCTGAACGGATGGACGGGGGAAAACAACAACCTGAGGGGGATCATCAGCCCCAGCCTGAGAATTCACCAATGAAATGCCCGTTTGCACACTGAGGTGCGAGCGGTTTTTTTTGCTGTTTTTTCATCAAGCACGGGCTCTATAATAGGAAAAAATGCTGAAGATTCTTTCTCTATATGGAAATGAATTGCACTTCTATAATAAGGATCATGACTTAATATAGGAGGGCTACCCATGCACAGAGTTCGAAGGTGATTTGAAGCCCGATGGGGTGGAAGTTCTTGAAGCAAAGTTTTACAAGCCGACGGAATTGCCTGAGAACACAGACCCTTATTTGAAAAATAAAATCAAAGAAAATGCACTACATATCGCAGCACTATTGGGTAAAAAATGATTGGAGGCTGCCCACTGATGTGGGCAGTTTTGTGCGTCTACACTCGTTTCGATCTGTAACGGCTGCGCATCACAGCCTGAACGGCAATGGCAGCAGCAATCAGAAGCAGATTGAACACAAACACGGTATACAGCGATCCACGCTCCACAAGCAGAGCAGCCACCAGAGGGGACACGATGGAACCGATCTCTGCCACAGAGACAATTTTGCCTATGACGGAGCTTCTACCCTCGTCCGGGATATGATCCCCGATATGAGCAAAGAACGAATCCATGTAACATGCACCGCCTACGCCGCCGATCAGCATGCCCACGTAAACCAGCACATACGAAGATGTGCTCAGAAAAACGACCACTTCGATACCAATCATCAGCATGCCGAACATGCAGAGCAGCAGACGATCACCCATCCGATCAGACAGGTAACCGGCTACCGGAGCAGCCGCGAGTGTAGAGATACCAACAACGGTAAAGGCAAGACTGATCGCAAACGGGTCCCACTGCATGATATGAGCTGCATACAATGCAAAGTAAGTCAGAAACACGGCATAAGCACTCATCTCCAGGAAATGAACCGTACCGTAGCCAATCAGTTGCTGCCTCCGGGTAAGTCCGGTGGACGGTTCAGGAATGATTGGGCTAGGAGTAGCGTTTACTGGAGAAACTGTATAATCGGCAGGCGTTTGCGTTGGTTTGGCATCCGTTGGAGACTCGCTTAAGTCGTGGCCGTCCGCCACATTTTCAGATACAGGATTGGGCTTTACTGCTGTCTTCATCCCCATTGCCGCAACCACAGCCATCAGGCAGCACACGGTAACGAGTAAAAAAGGCACCGATAACGGCCAATGCAACGAGAGCCAGCCGCTGATGACTGGACCCAGCACCATGCCCCCGCCTTCACTGCTGCTGATATAACCGTTGTACAGCCCCCGGTTGTCGACGTTCCCCTCATCCCCAATGATGGAACGTACGACGACCGTTAGTCCGGTAGAAGCGAGCCCTTGCAGCAGCCGCAGCAGACCAAATACTAGTGCGGCAGAAGATACAGCGAAACCGCCCATACAAACAGCGAGCAGCAGCAGCATGGCAATAAGTGCCCGCTTGCCCCCAATTTTTCGATAGAGTGCCGCAGCGGGCACCCCGCCAATCACTTTGCCGACATAAAAGAGTGCAAAAATAACCCCCATCATCCAGCCGGACAGGCCGAATTCCTCAATAAACAAAGGGAACAGGGGCAGGATCATGAAACCGCCCATCTGACTCAGAAAACAAATGATCATCAGCAAAGGCAGGTTACGGCGAATATCCACGAACAGGACTCCTCTCTCAAGACTTGATCCGACAATCCTCATGAAATCGCTCTACTTGGATGCGTAGATATCGACATATACCCGTAATGTATGCTGTATTTATGAGAATAAGAAGAAATAACACATGGCGTTTACATCAAAACCATTGCGGATATAGCTGAATCATATATAATAGATGGGATTTGTAATGAAGCATGCATGAAAAGAAGTGTACAGGCTCAACGTATACCTCAAGTTTAAAGGGGGCGAAATGAAGCATGTCAGAACAACAACCGATTATCCGGTTCGACCGGGTGACCCAGCAATACGATCAGGATGAAGCCGTATTGAAGGAAGTCAGCTTCGAGATTGAGCGGGGTAAATTTTATACGCTACTCGGCCCGTCAGGCTGCGGGAAAACAACGATATTGCGCCTGATCGCCGGCTTTGCGGAGCCGACACAGGGCAGTATTTATTTTAACGGTGCACTGATTAACCAAGTGCCGGCTCACCAGCGGCAGGTGAATACCGTATTTCAGGATTACGCGTTATTTCCACATTTGAACGTATTTGAGAACGTAGCTTTTGGTTTGCGGATCAAAAAAATGAAAACCGCTGAAATTCAAGGCAAAGTGCTGGAAGCACTCAAGTTCGTCAATCTCTCTGGCTATGAAAACCGTGAAATTGGCGAGATGTCCGGTGGACAACGGCAGCGCGTCGCCATTGCGCGGGCAATTGTGAATGAACCCGAGATTTTGCTGCTGGACGAGCCACTATCGGCGCTCGATTTGAAGCTGCGGACCGAAATGCAGTATGAACTGCGCGAGCTGCAACAGCGATTGGGTATTACGTTTATTTTTGTCACGCATGATCAGGAAGAAGCCTTAGCGATGTCAGATGAGATCTTTGTCCTGAACGGCGGCGTCATTCAACAGAGCGGCACACCGAATGATATCTATGATGAGCCGATTAACCGTTTTGTGGCGGACTTTATTGGTGAATCGAACATTGTATCCGGCAAAATGAAGCAGGACTTTGTGGTGGAATTCGCTGGCGCAGAGTACGAGTGTGTCGATCAGGGTTTGCAGCGGGACGAGCCTGTGGAGATTGTAATTCGTCCAGAGGATATGGAGATTACAACCGAGGAACAGGGCAAGATGCAGGTCAACGTGGACTCCCAGCTGTTCCGTGGGGTGCATTACGAGATATCCACATACGATGATGCGGGTAATGAGTGGTTGGTGCATTCCACGAAGAAAGCTGTCGTAGGCGCTCGGATTGGACTGTATTTTGACCCGGAAGCCATCCACGTCATGCGCTTTAACGAGACGGAAGAAGAGTTCGATAAACGTCTGGAAGCCTACCAAGAGGCCGTTCATGCAGACTAAGGCGAGTACACGCAATGCGTATCTGATTCCATATGTATTATGGATGGTGTTGTTTGTAGTTGCTCCGGTTCTGCTGGTGGTGTATTACTCGTTCTTCGATGTGGAGGGCAATTTCACGCTGGGTAACTACGCTCGGTTCTTTACACCTGTGTACATGCAGATGACCCTGAGCTCGTTCTGGTATGCATTTCTGATCACGGTGTTCTCGCTGTTGGTCTCGTATCCGACGGCGTATCTACTGACTCGTACGAAGCACAAGCAGCTGTGGCTGCTGCTTATTATTTTGCCAAGCTGGATCAATCTGTTGTTAAAAGCGTACGCCTTTATCGGCCTGTTCGGCACGTATGGCTTGACCAATTCCCTGCTGGAAGTGGTGGGCATTGGCACGCAACAGATTTTGTTCACCGATTTCAGTTTTATCTTTGTCTCGGTGTACATCTTCATTCCGTTCATGATCCTGCCGATCTTCAACGCGTTGGAAGAGATGAATCCTTCGCTGATCTATGCGGCCCGGGATCTTGGGGCATCGTCATGGCTGACGTTCCGCCGGGTTATCTTCCCGTTGACGCTCAGCGGAGTGAAATCCGGCTGTCAGGCCGTATTTATTCCGGCGCTATCTTTGTTCATGATTACCCGCCTTATTGCGGGGAACCGGGTAATTACGCTGGGAACAGCGATTGAGCAGCATTTTCTCGTCACCCAGGACTGGGGGATGGGTTCGACGATTGCCGTCTTTTTGATTATTGCGATGGCGATCATTATGTTCCTGACTGGATCAGGCAAGAAGGAGGTGCGTAATGGGAAGAAACGGAAAGCTGTCTAACGTCTATCTGGCCGTTGTATTCGCCATACTGTACGCACCGATTGCGTATCTGATCTTCTATTCCTTCAACAGTGGCGGGCATATGCGCGGTTTCGAAGGATTTACATTGAAATGGTACAGGGAAGTATTTGCCGATACCCGGCTGCTGATCATTGTACTCAATACGTTTATTATTGCGCTCCTGTCCTCTGCGATCTCGACGATGCTCGGTGTGGCAGGGGCACTGGCGATCTACCATGTGCGGCGCAAACGGACCAAGAATACGTTGCTGTCACTCAATAATGTGCTGATCGTTAGTCCGGATGTCATCATTGGTGCATCCTTTCTGATTCTGTTCACCATGATTGGCATCAAGCTTGGATTCACTTCGGTACTGTTGTCTCATATCGCATTCAGCGTGCCAATTGTTGTGATTATGGTACTGCCCAAGCTTCAGGAGATGAGTCCGACCTTGATGGATGCGGCGCGCGATCTGGGTGCTGGATCATGGCAGATCCTAACTCGTGTCGTGCTTCCATACGTTAAACCGGGTATTTTTGCCGGATTCTTCATGGCATTGACTTACTCGCTTGATGACTTTGCGGTAACATTCTTTGTCACGGGTAACGGATACTCCACACTCTCTGTGGAGATTTATTCAAGAGCAAGGCAGGGTGTGTCATTGTCCATCAATGCGCTGTCCACGCTGCTGTTCCTGCTGACGGTGCTGCTGGTGGTTGGGTATTACTTCATTAACCGCCGTGCCGCGCGTACGCCTGCCGGAAGGGGGCTGCGTCCATGAAGCAACTGGTACGGACATTTGCAATTGTATTTGTGGCTGCCTTTGCCTTGATGATTTTCGCTTCGTATCTGAACAAGAGTCAGGGGTATTCCGGCGGCAACACGCTGACGATTTACAACTGGGGCGATTATATCGACCCCGATTTGCTGAAGGAATTTGAACAAGAGACCGGCATCAAGGTTATCTATCAGACGTTTGATTCGAACGAAGCGATGTTAACCAAGATTGAGCAGGGCGGAACGACGTTTGATGTGGCGATTCCTTCCGAGTATGCGATTAGCAAAATGAAAGAGGAAAACCTGCTCATTCCGCTGGATCACAGCAAGCTGCCCAATCTGAGCAACATCGACTCCCGGTTCATGGACCTGTCCTTTGATGAGGGCAACAAGTACTCCATCCCATACTTCTGGGGAACGGTGGGTATTGTGTACAATCCTGAACTGGTCGATGGGTTAACATTTGAGAGCTGGAACGACCTGTGGGACCCACGTTTGAAAAATCAAATCCTGCTGCTCGACGGTGCCCGTGAAGTCATCGGCATGGGGCTGAACAGCCTCGGGTATTCGTTGAACGATACGAACGAAGATCATCTGCAGGAGGCTTTGAAGAAACTGTCCACCCTCACGCCTAATGTCAGAGCGATTGTCGGGGACGAGATCAAGATGCTGCTGGCAAACGAGGAAGCGGCTGTTGGACTTGTATGGTCGGGGGATGCGTCAGAAATTATGGATGAGAACGACAAGCTGGATTACGTGGTTCCTGAGGAAGGCTCGAACCTTTGGTTCGATAACATGGTTATTCCGAAGACTGCCAGTAATATTGAAGGTGCTCATCAGTTTATCAACTTCATGCTGGACCCGGATCATGCGGCTCGTAATGCTGAATATGTCGGGTACTCTACACCGAACGCCAAGGCATTGAAGCTGCTGCCAGAGGATATTTCCGAGGATGAGCGATTCTATCCAGATGAGACACTGACGGGTAAACTTGAGGTCTACGATAATCTGGGCAAAAAAATGCTCTCGCATTATAACGATTTGTTCCTCGAATTTAAAATGCATAGCAAGTAAAAGGTTTAGCCATGCGGAGTATTTCCATATGGCGAATATATATCACCATACATGCCTCTAAGCCAAACATCCCCTGATCCTTTAATGGACCAGGGGATGTTTGGCTTTTTCTTTACCCTACCTTAGAGCAATAGCTCAGGTGGTTGTCTTATCTTTGTTTACACGTTAACGGAGGGGACAGAACAAACGAAGGAAGCGAAGCGCTCGCCTTTATCCCCGGATTTTCCCATTGTAGATGGGATTCAAAAAAATCTGGGGATAACAGCGATCCGAAGTTGTTCTGTCACCGCAGTGTTCTAGTGTAAACGACTTAAGATTTACATGCGCTTTTTGCGACCGACAATGATCCACGCCCCACCCATAATCAGCACAATCGCCACGAATGGCTGGATAAAGGACAGACTGTTCAGCATCGTGCCAATCGACATGACGGCGAAGAATAACAGTGAGATAACTGTCAGAATGTTGATCGGAATCAGCAACCATTTGTTACGGCCACCGAACCAATATAATTCAAACAGACCTACCGCTACCGCAAGAATGAAGCCGGGCCACATCGTGCTCCAGTTACCAAAGAGCATGGCGATCTGGCTGACAACACCTACCGTAAGTAAGATGCCACCTGGAACTAGCAATCCGATCCCTCGTCCAATCATGGAGAAGTAGAGCCAATGGAAGAATAGCCCCAGTGGAATCACAAATAGGGTGGGCCAGAACGTGGCAAAGATTGTACCTGGACCGAGTGAACCTCCCTGGTTCAAAATCAGGTACACGCCGAGCAAAATAAGCACAGGCGCAAGGATGGTGCGTTTAGCCATGATATCTCTCCTTTTCAATACAAGATCAATTCCCGAACAATCATGGAGTATGTATTCTCGTTATTCACAGCATACCATTAACCGCAAGAGGGTATCCTCGGTCTTTGGAGTTAAACTGAACCTAGACTTTAGTCTAGGTCCTCTTCCCGAGGTATCGGTACTGGTCACAATCATTCTTTAACCCCTACTATGCTAATTAACTGCTGTCGAATCATTACGTCCATCCTAAATATGGTAAAAAACATATTGACATCTGCGACAACTTGTCGTATATTTTGATTGCGACAACTTGTCGTATATAAGATCAGAGGTGTCCGCATAATGGTAAACTTAGGAAGATTATCTGAAACGGAAATGGAACTTATGGAGGTGATTTGGCGGGAAAGGACACCGGTAACCGTATCTAAGCTGCATGAAATTTTTGAAGCGAAGTATTGGAAGAAATCAACCGTGTCAACGCTTTTAAAGCGATTGATTGAAAAAGGTTTTCTAACAAAAACATTGGATGGTAAAGTGAACTACTACCACACTACAGTGACATTGGAACAATATCGGAAGAGTGAAACCCAGACCTTCCTCAACCGCCTATACAATGGGAAGGTGACAAACTTTATTACAGCGCTGGTCAACGATGATAAATTTAATCAACAAGACATTGCGGAGTTAAAAGAATGGTTTAGGCAAAAAAAAGGTGAAGAATGATGGAACTGTTACTTTCTCTAAGTATTGCTTCATTCGTCGGATCGATGATTTGGATTGTTCAAAGCAGTATGCGCCCGATTACACAAAAAGTCTTTTCGCAAGCTTGGCATTATTATACGGCTCTGATCCCTGTATTCTTTCTGCTTGGCGGTACGGAAATTATGATCAGAATGATTCAGTTTATACATTCGTTCCTTACGAGTAAAAGTGTAATGATCCCTTCTCAATCCATAATAGAACAAATTGAACATATCTCCCTGATTGAGCATACGGTAGCAGGTAATCCGCCTTTTATGCAAACTCTGGTTGATTCTCTGCTACAGTTCGCGAACATACATGATTTGTTTGTAATCACATTAGCGACTTGGATTGCAGGTATTATTGTTTTTCTTGCCGTGAATGCAAATAATTATTGGGTATTTAAACGATCAATCTTGCAGAATAGCCGAGCAGCTAACATGGACATCAAATCCGTGAAGGTGTTTATAAGCCCCAATGCCATAACACCTATGGTTATTGGTTTTCTGAAACCCGTTATTGTGATGCCTGATACATGTCTTGGAAAACAAGAAACGGCGATGATTCTTTCTCATGAACTCATTCACATAAATCGACGTGATTTGTTAGTGAAATTCTTCGTTTTACTTGCCAATGCGATTCACTGGTTCAATCCAATGGTCTACTTCATTAGCAAACAGACAAACATCTACTGTGAACTGTCCTGCGATGAGAAGGTCGTTCAGGAAATGGATTCGGAAAGTCGAAGGCTTTACGGAGAGACACTTTTATCTATGCTGGAATATGGCGTCATGCGAAGAAACCTTATGGGCATTAGTAGCTTATATCATTCTAAAGAGGACATGAAAAGGAGACTAGGAAATCTCATGAGTGCAAAAAAGACTAAAAAATCGATAGTTATGTTATCTCTCGTTGCAAGTATCGTTTTGGTTGGTAGTGGCGGAATCGCCGCAAATTATGCTAGCGCAGCTGCAGGCACTTCCTCCAAATATTTACGTGAAGGAGGCAGTAATGTGACAGTAGTAAGCAGTGATGGCACAACGATCTCTTACGATAAAGAAGGGAATATTATACCAGTGGCACTACGTCATGAGCCAAGAGTGTTTACGAAAGAAGAAATCGTGGAGCGTATTAAATTGCATATCAAAAAAGGAATTCCTGTACCGGAAGGGTACATTACCCAATTGAAGAAACAGGGTGAAAAAGATGAGCTGGCCGCTTTGTTCGACGGTATAAACCAAATTGATCTTTTCACCGAAGATGGAGTTAGCACTTTTAATGTTGCTGATTTGATCAAATCATAAATAATATGGAGCTGATACAGTTTGAAAACGATAAGAATAAAGAGCATTGTCGTGTTGATGTTGTTTTCTTTAATGTTCGGTACTTCTGTTCATGCCAGTGAGGGATTTTTCTGGTCAGGTGCAGAACCTAGACCTTCATGTACCAATAACACCAGAGACGGATCGACCGGGAAAATGGGCCTTGTCATAGATGGCAAGGAAATTGATCTCGATCTCCCCTCATGCGATGAAGCAATGAAAAACCGTGTTTCAGTCCTTGTGGATGGGAACTATTTGCACGCCGTGGCCGGAAGTGGGGTTGAGCCCTTTATTGAAAACGGTCAGACCATGATACCTTTACGGGCAGTCGCAGATGCATTCGGTTTTGAGGTGAAGTGGGAGCAAAGTGAAGGTAAAATAACCTTGGAAAAAGACAGCAGAAACATTATTATGCATATTGGAAAAAAAGAAATGCTAGTTGACGGAAATAAGGTGGATCTTAAAGGAGTAGCACCTATGGTTCGAGGCAAGGTGACGTTTTTGCCCGTTAGGCAGCTTGCTGAAACTTTAGGCATTAAAGTCGGTTGGAGTAGTAAAACCCGCACTGCTACATTTACTCAAGAATAGCAAAAAAGAAAAGCACAGCCTTGACGTGTAGTCGGCTGTGCTTTTTTTGATTAATACGAAGAGAATGATCTTAATGTAGCAATGGATGAATACAGTTCGTTGGTACTGACGCGGGCTACGTAAGATTCATTCGGATAGATCGCTCTCTTAGTAACGAGGGTATTCTGGGGAACGTTTGCCATCCAGCCAGTATCGTCTCCGAAAGCATTGGTAAATGCGACGTTAATCGTTGGCATGGTCGTTTGTGGCAACGATATTACAAGGAGGTTCACATTATTGTGTGGCGCTACAATGCTATAGGACCCAACGTTCGCTCCTTGATTTCCATTAATGTTTATTGGAACATGCATATTAATGTTACTTGTATCATAATTCATTGTTCCATATTCAGCCTCAGCAACCTTATCAGCTACTTGCGCAGCAGTTAAATAAGTAGTTACTTTGGCCCCATATTCATCGTATGAGTCTAATTTCCTCGTTTTCAAATCAAGAACGTCAACATTTCTGGCCCCTAATGAAAAGTCAATTTCTACTTTTTTACCTGGTGTTCGAGTTACTTCTTTATCATTCGCTGCAGCAAACACAGAGGTGGAGAAAATCATAACCATAGTCAACGCCAACATAAATATTTTTCTGAATTTCATATAAAATTCCTCCTGTTTTCGTATTATTTTTCTTATAAGTTGAACAGATTCAGACCGACAATAAAAAGACTCACCTCCTGTTTCATAAATGTGAGCTACTCTTCTTTTTTTGAGCAAGTTTTTTATGTAGATATGCCCCTTGTACGTCACCTTGCTTAAAATGAAGTAAGGTAGCTAGTAAAAGGTGTTTGGTTCTAATAAGTTAGTCTACTCTATAAACGACTTATCTTAGTAATTTATGACGGATATTCATTAAATAAAAAATAATGAGCAAAATATATATTTATGATAATATAAGGTTTGATTTACATATTTTTTTAATTTTTTAGTCAAACATAAAAAGGGTGGGGGAGAATATGAGTGATTCAAGAGCAATGGTTGATTTTTTTACGTTCTAATTTTTACGAATTAGACTACAGCGTGCAGAAGTTGATTTATGATGCGTTTCGAAATTTTGTTTATCGCGATATTTACATTTTATATCGTAATCATGAACTTGCCGAAGATGTTGTCCAAGAAACATTCTTTAAAGTGATTAATATAGCACCTGGAGCCCGAGCTATACATAAAGCGTGGATTACAAAAATCGCTCGAAACCAAGCCTGTGACTTTTTAAAAAAACAGAATAAATATCATCATGTTTCGGAGCCCCAAGTCGTTATTGACATAGAGGCTCCTTTTTTACTTCCTACGGTGTCGGAACAAGTTGAAGATAAAATACGGGATGAAATGCTGCATGAAGCTTTAAATGAGTTACTTCCCCAATACCGACAAGCCTTGTATTTATACTATATTGAAGAAAAATCGTATAAAGAAATTGCGCAGCGGCTAGGTAAAACCGAACAAGCTATAGGCCAAACAATGGTTAGAGCAAGAAAAAAATGTTTTGCTGCTTTGCAAAAAAAGATAGGTGACGGCTTTAAGTGACGATTTTATTTATGATGAACGGCTCCATCAAAAAATAAGCTAGGCTTGCATGGTCTGTTCGCTGGCTTCATAGTCGGCAATTTGTGTCATTGTATACCCAATTTTCTCCCGGCTGGGGTAAGGTAAGCTCAATCAAATCTCCAGCAGGACAGGCTCAGGTTGCCATACTGATAGGCTTTGAACAGGAGTGATGCCTGCTTGTTCTGATCTCCCGCACCCATGGCGAGCAGCAATGGTACAAAATGCTCTGGCGTAGGCACGGCTGCTTGGGCTGATGGTGCCAGCTTGTCATAGGCGAATAGGGACGCTGTATCCCAGCTCACAAGTTTGTCTTGCAGCCAGTTGTCAAACGCCAAGGCCCAAGGGTCAATGCCTGCGCTTTCCCAGTTTAACTGACGCAGGTTGTGTACCGTCCCACCACTGCCAATGACGAGAACGTCCTGCTCACGCAATGTGGCGAGTGCCTGCCCAACCTGATATTGCTGTTCATTGGACAGATAACGGTTCACGGATAAAGCAACGACCGGAATATTCGCATTTGGATAGAGCAGGCGAAGCACAACCCAAGCACCGTGATCCAGACCACGAACAGAGTCGCTTTCCACCGGAATACCAGCATCCCCGAACAGGCGCTGAATGTCCGCTGTTGTCTCTTCATGTCCTTGTGCAGGGTATTTGATCTGATATAGCTCGGGCTGGAAGCCGCCAAAATCATAGATGGTCTCGTAATTAGCTACCGAAGAAACCAACTGAGTTGTGGATTCCCAGTGAGCAGAGAACAATACGATCGCTTTGGGTCTCGGCAGTTCCTGTCCAAGTTGTTGCAGAAACTCAGTGTATGCATTTTCCTCCAGTGCGAGTGATGGCGCACCGTGAGCAATAAACAGGGATGGCATCATTATGAATTCAGTCCTTTCGGGTCTTCGGCAGTCAGCTTGGCATCCGTCCGAAGCCATTGTTGAAATTGTTGATATAAGTCGGGGGTGACTTGGTGTCCACCGTGATATGGAACGTACGTAACGTTATTGGTCTGTTCACGGAAGAAGCTGGCGTTATCTTCACCAAGTTGCAGCGGGAAGAGATGATCCTGATCGCCATGCGAAATAAATACAGATAACTCCGAGTTGGGCTGTATCTTGTATTGGTCTTTCACAAATTGCGGAATGTAACCACTCATGGCTACCATTCCCTTGATTGCATCTCCCATGATCAGCGAGAGCGTCATCGCCATAATGGCTCCCTGACTGAATCCGGCGATATAACGCCGTGCCGGGTCAATGGCATATTTGGCAGACAAGTCAACCATTAGCTGTTGCAGTCCCTGAACAGAGGCGTCGAACAACTCACGGACGGGATTGCCAATGCTTTTAATTTGAAAATAGGCGTAGCCGCTACCCTGAACAATAGGCCCACGTACGGCGACGATAATAAAATCGGACTGAAGTGCCACTGCCATACTTGCTGCTGTCACCAGAGCAGCGGATGAATGTGGTGCGCAAGGATGAACGCAAGGAGACGACTGCCGGAAGTGGGCAGATCAAAGTACAGCATCTAACGGCCAAGGGTGCCATGCGCATGTCCATTGTAGAGCTGCCAGCAGGTGCATCGACTGGGGTTAATAAGCACGCTGGAGAAGAGAGTCATCTGGTTCTGCAAGGCCGAATTCGCGCAGCGCAGTGTGAGGACGTAGAGATTCTGGAAGCGGGGGATTCATTCAGCTGGAATGCCATCGTTCCCCACGAAGTAACCAATATTGGGGAGGAACCCGCGGTAGTACTGATCGCCGTGTCCAAGGAACTGGATTTGGACCATTTGTGGAACGCATAGGCAGAGGATCGTGGAATGGAGAATGAGAGAAGTAACGCTGCATTAATCATAAGGGTAGAGATTCAGCGTGATGAATCGTATTCGGACACGATGGCGACTGCTGAATATGTAAAAGGCCGCCCAGAGGTTTCTCGGGCGGCCGGATGGCGACGGAGTGCATCATTAGAAATGGTTGCTTCCGTCATTCATTGTTCTTTATAAATGGTCTCACTACTCCTGCTTACTGTGGATTAGTTGTCCAGATGCCTGCGGCTTTAACAAATACACGGTCCGACAGTTTGAGCGTCGCCAAAGCCAGTTCAGCTACGTCTTCTGCTTGCATCATACGGTCTTCGTCACCAACTTTGAGTCCGGCATTCGTCGCCAGCTCCGTGTTCACTGTACTTGGTGTTAACGCAGTAACCCGAATATTGGATTTGCGCACTTCCTGCATCAGGGATTCGGTCATGCCGAGCAATGCGAATTTGGAAGCACAGTAAGCTGAGCCTGTAGCAAATCCACGCTCGCCTGCGGTGGAGGCGATGTTGATAATGCTGCCGCTGCTTTCCTTAATCATGCTTGGCAGTACAGCACGAGTTACATAGTATGTACCCATGACATTAACATGCAGGATACGTTCCCACTCTTCCGGGTCCATATCCAGCAGTGTGCCGAAGCTTGCAATGCCTGCATTGTTGATCAGAATATCGACTGCGCCAAGCTCCATCTCAATCGCAGCTACGGCTGCTTCAGCCTGAGTGCGATCGGAAATATCCGCAATAGCACTGGTTACTTTTACACCATATTCCTGGCTCAGCGATTGCTGGAGAGCCTCCAGATCGGAGGCCGTCCGAGCGATCAGTCCGAGATGCACACCTTCCTTGGCAAGTGCTTCAGCAATGGCACGGCCAATACCTTTACCGGCGCCAGTGATGACAGCCGTTTTATTTTTAAGTTCCATGTGGGTAACTCCTCCTTAGAATTGGACTAGCATTTAATTATACTATATTACCCACAGTTCGAATATTTGCTTCATCATGAGTTATCATGATTGCTTGATCTTGATGCTGCCTGAGGTAGTGCGAGCTTTGATGACCTCACGGCTTACCATGGGGGAATCAGGTATATTTACATCACCGGAAATGGCCTGTGCGTCGTAAATGCCGTCAAAATCAGGCGCCGCCTGGATGGAAATATCTCCTGACTGTCCCGATACATCAATGGGACCGGTGACTTCTTGCTCGATCTTCACACTGCCGGAAGTGAACTTAACATTTGCTGCACCGTTCAATTGAGTAATTCTGGTATCTCCCGACTGTACACTGCGGGTCACATCGCCATCAATGCCATTCAGCGTGAAACTTCCGGACGTTTGTTTGACTTCCATATCTCCCGCAATTGCTGCAGCTTTAATGTCTCCTGAAGTTAGATCGAGTTGAATGGTTGGTACGGTAATGTCCTGAAGGTGAATGCTTCCAGACGTATTGTTAAGGTCCAAGGTATTGGCATGCAGTCCCTTCAGATCCAGATCACTGGAAGAAGAGACGATGTTAACTTCATCCAGCTGATGTCCTTCAGGTAGCGCAACCGTGATCGTTTGCTGCAGGTTATTCCAATAAAGGGTGAAAAACTGCAAACGCTGGCGTTCTTTCTGGTTTAACGTAAAGGTTCCATCCGTGATCGAGGCCTGTTTAAAACCTTCAATTACGGCCGGGTCCCACTTCCCGTCGACTTCAATGTAGCCATTGGAATCCGAACTGACAACAAATTCAATATTTGCGCTTAAGTTGGCATTCATCATGATGTTGTGCAGCTCATCATTTTTGAATTCCCAACGTTTGGAGTAGTGTTCTCTCTGGTCTCCGAACTGAACTCCGTAAATGGAGGTTCCGAGCAAACCGATGCCGATACATAGTATCGCTAAAGCAATCCATTTTTTGGTGCTCATCATTAGACATCTCCTTTCATCGTCTTTTGATTCCATCTTATATACTGAAGAGTTATCCGCTTAAAGGCTTTAAACACCGATTTTGTCGCAATGGCGAATAGAATGCCTATACCGAATAATCCAATTGAAACGAACAATTCAGAATACTCGAAATGACCGAGATATAAGAAATCCACCACAACTGCAACCGGGGCTACGACCAGTAGCGACAAACTGGCAATTGTGAGCCATACCGACCACAGAGTCAGTCCTAACGGAATCGCCAGTATGATGTTCAGGAAAAAAAGTCCGATGGCCGTGAAGAAGTTGCGTGCAGCTCGATTTCCTTTCATTTGCTGTGAACGCATTTCTTCGAATGTCGTTGCGTAGAACGGATCAGATCCTGGCGTCTGTGCATCATACCGTTCACCGAGCGCTTCTCTGGCAATCTCGATCGGATGCCCAAGTTCCCGTGCAATCTCTTCTTCCAGTTTTCCTTCTCTTAATCCCATCTCAAAATGCTGTTCATAATCAGCGAGCAATTCGGCTCGCTCCAGCCGTTCCATCGGTCTTAAATGAATCTCCATTGCCTGCATGAATTGTTGTCTATTCATTGGGGGTACCTTCCTCTATAAGATTTGCGACATTGCGCACAAAACCATTCCATTCATTTGTCAGAGTTTTCATATAGTCACGACCGGTATCGGACAGTTTGTAATACTTACGTGGTGGGCCTTCACTGGATTCCTGCAGGTAAGTCGTACAATAGCCGTCATTGACCAATCTCCGCAAAAGGGGATACAGCGCACCTTCCGCCACTTCAATATGCTGGGATACAGCCTGAGCCAGTTCGTAGCCGTAACGATCCTGGCGGTTGATTAACACGAGGACGCATAGTTCCAGCACCCCTTTTTTGAATTGAATATTAACATTCACTTGGGTTCCTCCTTGTTGCTCTATCCAATCACTAGTGTGTATTGTTCAGTAGTCGTGAATTCATCATAGCACCCGGTACTGTTTAATGCAAGGTAGTGATTTAAAAATAGTTCCGTATCACGATGTCCCGCTAAGTTGGATTAACTTTGTTTTCTCGCTATTTTATCTATAGATCAGCATACGCAAAACCCGAATCGGTTACTTCCGTCTGAAGGCGGATTCCGATCCGGGTCTATGGGATGATGATATACGTTGATGGGGGTAACAGCTTCGTTTATTCTTGTGCTTCCAGCATTTTAAGGTCTTTAACGGCAGGGCCTTCAATGACTTTGCCCGCGTAATCGTAGCGTGATCCGTGGCATGGGCAATCCCAGGAACGTTCCCCGGCATTCCATTCCACTTCACAACCCAAATGGGTGCAGGTGGTATCCACCAGAAAGAGTTTGCCAGTCGGGTCCTTGTAGGCGCCAGCACGTTTGCCGTCATGGCGAACAACAGCCCCTTCATCGTTGCCGAGTTCTCCCGTGTTCTTGTGAATAATGCCGACTTTGCCAGAGATCAGTTCCGCGGCTACATTGACATTCTCTACAAGGAAGTTTTTCACCCCAGGGTCTACCTTGAATCTTGCAGGTTCGAATACTGCTGCATAAGAGTTATCTCGTCCAGTAATCCGGTCCGTCAGGATATGTCCAGCCATCGTTCCTGTGGTCATGCCCCATTTGGCAAAGCCGGTAGCCACATAGACACGTTCATGTCGTCCAGTAATTGGTCCAATATAAGGGACCTTATCGATGGAGATCAGATCCTGAGCTGACCAGCGGAAAGGGATGTTGCGAATGCCAAATGTTTCTGCTGCATAGCGCTCCAAATTTTCATAATGACCGACGGTACAAATGCCCTGTCCGGTTTTGTGATTTTCCCCTCCAAAGAGGATGTGTTCCTTCCCTTTATGAATGACGGTACGCAGTGATCGATAGGGTTTATCGTCAGAGATATACATGCCACCGGTGAAAGGTTTCTGAGGTTCAACAACAACAGCATAGGAACGCTCGGCGTGCAGCCTTGAAAAATAAAATCCGGGGTCATAGACCGGGAAATGGGAGGCCACAACGACATGTTCGGCCGTTACGGATGGACCATTCTCATATGTCCGCACATGTAGCGAGGCATCTTCCTCCACATCGGTAACCGTTGTATGTTCATAGATGCGGACACCTTGCTTGACTGCGGATTCCAGCAGGTAATGTAAATAACTGAGCGGGTCAAAGCGTGCCTGTCCCGGCATTTTAATCCCTGCCCTAGATGGGACAGGGATGGGAAGAGGATCGACCCATTGACCAGGAATATTCAGCTTGCCATAGGCTGTCAATTCAATCTCCAGCTTCTTGAGATTCTCCTCGGATTGAATGTAGACATAGGCATCTTCCTCAGCCCACTGGCAATTGATTTGCTTTTCCTTCACCAGATCGCGCATCCACTTGGCGGCTGTAGCATTGCCTTCATAATACATGCGGGCTTGTTCTTCTCCAAAATGATGAAGCAATTCATCAAATATTACGCCATGCTGCGCGGATACCTTGGCCGTTGTATGGCCTGTTGTGCCATCCAGTACTTTTCCAGCTTCCAGCACAACTACGCTCATTCCCGTCTGTGCCAGCAAATAGGCTGTTGTGATGCCTGCAATTCCTGCACCAATAATGGCGACATCGGTGGTTGTATCTTCTGTCAGTTTCGGATATTCATTGAATGTGTTTGTTGCTCTCCACAGGGATTCCGGCATGGAAGGCAAACCTGTAGGGGGCTGTTGATGGTCATTCACTCGATTTTCCTCCTTCAATATTCTTCTTCATTAAGGACTATGCTCAGCTCAATAAGTACGTCATATCTATACTCCTATCCATGATTACCATACTGTGCCAGAATAAAACGATTGTCCGCATACTTTCCTGAGGAAAGTTCACATTTTCCTGTAAAGCACCCCTGTTTTTTTTGCTAAACATGCTATATGATAGATTTATCGAAATCGTTTTAGTAAATAAAATGAAGAGATAACCACGGCTCGTAAAGTACTTGTTCTAAAAGGGTAAATCTTCGAATTATGAGCTCGGATACATCAAGATCACATCGTATTAATTTTATCGATTATGTATCCGCTATCATTCTAAATAAAACATTGAAAGCCTAAAGGAGATTCCATTCATGACTAACCAAACGAAATATCCTTTCCAGGATACAACGCTCGAACTGGATACACGTGTAAAGGACCTCGTGTCCCGTCTGTCAGAAGATGAGAAAATCGAATCCATGCTGCAATACCAACCCGCAGTAGAACGCCTAGGTATCGCAGCATATAAACACGGCACGGAAGCAGCCCATGGGCTGGCCTGGCTTGGCGAAGCGACTTCCTTCCCGCAGCCGGTAGGGCTGGCATGTACATGGGATGCAGACCTAATGAAAGAGATTGGCTCCGTGATCGGAGACGAGGCACGTGTATTTTACAAACGCAACCCAGCAGTAAACGGTCTGACGCTGTGGGCACCTACAGTTGATATGGAGCGTGATCCGCGTTGGGGTCGGAACGAAGAAGCTTATGGCGAAGATCCGGAACTGACTGCTGAGCTGACAACGGCCTTGGTTAAGGGAATCCAGGGCGACCATCCGAAGTATTATAAGGCGGTTGCCACATTGAAGCATTTTCTAGCAAACAATAATGAAGTGGACCGTGGCAGTGGTTCATCGAGTATTGATCCGCGTAACATGCGTGAATATTATTTGAAGGCGTTCGAGAAACCGTTCAAAGAGGGCGGCGCGCAGTCCATGATGACCGCGTACAACTCTATTAATGGTACACCGGCATTGCTGCATCCGTTTGTAAACGAGATTGTGAAGGGCGAATGGGGCATGGATGGCTTCATCGTCAGTGATGCAGGGGATGTCATGGGGATCAAGAACGATCATAAATACTATGATTCGCACACACCAGGAACAGTAGAGTCCGTCAAAGCCGGAATTGACAGCATTACCGATGATGCGGATCTGTCCAAACAGGCGCTGAGAGAAGGACTTGAGCAAGGCACACTCACAATGGAAGATATCGATCGGGCATTGTTCAATACGTTCCGTGTGCGTTTCCGTTTGGGTGAATTCGATCCGGCGGAGGGCAATCCATATGCTTCGATTGGTGAAGAAGCGATGATGACGGAGAAGGCGAAGGCCTTGTCATTGAGAGCAGCGAGAGAACAAGTGGTACTACTCAAAAATAATAAAGGCACGCTGCCATTGGATAAAACAAAATCCGGCAAAGTGGCTGTGATTGGTCAACTGGGCGGAACAGTCTACCGTGACTGGTATGCAGGAACCATGCCATATAGCGTATCCCCGCTTGAAGCGATCAGCGGCAAAGTAGGCGGCGACAAGGTTGCCTTCAAGGATGGCAATGACCGCATTACTTTGACTTCCGTGGCAAGTGGCAAGGCTGTCGGACTGGCTGAAGATGAGAAATCATCCATTATTGCTTCAGGAGATGCCGAGATTTTTACACTGAGTGACTGGGGCTTTGGCAGTTACACGCTGAAGGCAGACCGTAATGGCAAATACCTGACGACGGATGAAGAAACGGTTACGGCTTCGGCGGATGAAGTGTATGGCTGGTTTGTGAAGGAAGTATTCCATCTGTTGCCACAACAGGACGGGAGCGTGGGGCTGACGACTTGGAACGGTAAAATAGTAACGGCACCCCATGGTGGAAACGATGCGTTTGCGGTATCCGAAGAGTTGAAATCTTTCGGTGCTACGGAAACATTTAAGAAGGATATTGTGGTGAATGGTTTAGAGGAAGCGGCAGCGGCTGCGAAGGAAGCGGAGACGGCGATTGTATTTGTCGGCAACAATCCGCTTGTGAATGGTAAAGAAGAGATCGACCGTCCAGGTCTGGATCTGGCTGAATCCCAGCAGCGTCTGGTTGAAGCCGTCTATGCAGCGAATCCAAATACCGTTGTAGTTATCGTGGGAAGTTACCCGTTCACGTCCAACTGGGTGCAGGAGAACATCCCGGCTGTATTGTATACATCCCATGCAGGGCAAGAGTTGGGGAATGCTGTGGCTGACGTATTATATGGCGATTATGCGCCAGCAGGCCGCCTGAATATGACGTGGGTGCAATCGGCAGATCAGCTGACCGATATCAGAGATTACGATATCATCCAATCGGGACGTACGTATCAGTATTTTGAAGGTGATGTACTGTATCCATTCGGACATGGATTAACGTATGCATCGTTTAAATACAGTAACTTGGAGCTGAACCCGGCCCAAGCTGGAGTCGACGAGACCATCACTGTACATGTGGACGTGACGAATACAGGAACGATCGCTAGTGATGAGGTCGTGCAGTTGTATGTGCGTGCCGGACAGTCCCGTGTGAAACGTCCACTCAAAACATTAAAAGGCTTCCGTCGTCTTCATATTGAAGCTGGAGCTACAGTGAAAGTCAGCTTTACACTCCCAGTTCAGGAACTGGCCATCTGGGATGTAACCCGTGATCGTTATGTAGTTGAAAGCGGCACGTATTCCATTATGGTGGGCAAATCTTCCGCCGATGTTCAGCTTCTTGCTGACCTGACGGTACAAGGGGAGACCATTCCTTCACGTAATCTGGGTGTGGCTACACGCGCCGAAAATTACGATGCATATTTCGGTGTGGATCTGGATGAGAGCAAGGAAGGTGGAACTTCTGTCCGTGTGATTGGTGAACAAGGCTGGATTGCCTTCAAGGATGCAGATCTGGGCGGCGGTGCAGCAGCGCTTGAAGCTCGCGTATCATCAGAGCAGGCAGATGCAGTATTGGAAGTTCGACTGGGCGCACCTGACGGTGCACTGGCAGGGCGTGTGGAGCTGGCACAGGGCGAGGCCCAGCAGTGGTCCACGGTTAAGGCAGACTTGCAGGGCGTATCAGGTAAACAGGATGTATACCTTGTATTGTCTGAAGGAGTACGTCTCAGCCATTTCGAGATTCGTTAAGCCGGATAGGATAACATTAGCAAGATGACCAAAATGGATTGATAGTAAATGAACAAAGCCTCCGAAGAGATTCGGAGGCTTTTGTTTGTGCGTTTGGTTGAGTAGGTATGGAGGTGATTTCCCTTTTTACTTTCCGTCAAACGTAATCAGTTTGTGCACAAATTGTTTCAATTGCTGGTTCGTTGCATTCAACTGCTCGATCGTGCTCATAAAATTGTTAACCAGTTCCGCCTGCTCCTGAGAACTCGCGGTGATCTCCCCAAGTTCATTCTCCATCCCCTGAATGGATTGGCGGACGGAGAGGAGAGACTCTTCAATACGCGTAGTCGCTTCCTTTGTATCTACGGACAGCTTGCGGATTTCCTTGGCGACCACGCCAAATCCCGCACCTGCTTCACCGACACGAGCAGCTTCGATGGCAGCATTCAGGCCGAGCAGATTCGTTTGCTCTGAGATTTCACGGATGAAGCTGGCGACCTGAGTCACGTTGCCTGATTTCTGTACAGCTTGTTTGGAGTTGTTGCGAATTTCTTCGGTGGTGGCGCTCAGCTCCTCCGAATGTGCAGCCACGTGCTGAACACTGTCTATCAACTGGTTGGTCAGATTTTCAGTTGCATTCATGAGCTGCTGCAGCTGATCCTGATCATCCATACTATAGAGCAGGTTGAATATAGCGATGACCTCGCCTTGTTCATTTTTGATGGGAAGGTAAGCGACATCAAACGGCACTCCAAATAATTCCTTCGGGTAATGATCAAATTGTTTGTCTGTACCGCCTTTTAGATCGGCAAAATTACGATTAGGCTCGAGCAGTGGATCACCTGCTTTGAACTCCAGTTGTTTCAACGACTCTCCTGCGGAAAAATACAGGAATTTCTCCCGGTCAATAATGGAAAGGGTTACATCTTGGCGAATCGTATCCCGAAAAAAGGGCATACATGCGATTAATGATTGAATCATATCCATTGGAAAGGTCCATCTCCTCAATTTTTGATCTGATAAATGATTGTTTTAAATTATTATTTAATAACTGCCTATATCATATATCGTCATGCAATAGAGAATAAAATAGAGAGAAATGATAATATATGATCCTTTAGAAGAGTTAGCTGTAGTTTCAACCAGATAAATAAATAGAATGATGGTAAATGAAAAGGGGATGTCCCATAAGTCATGAATATGACAGGGGACATCCCTTGTTCGTGTTATTTTGTTTCAATGAACCTGAGACACGCTATTCGCTCCCATTTGCCCAGATCTGAGAACTAACGAATCACAGAGACGTTAGTTCGTCGATTCGGTCGATTTTTTAGGTTTTGACAACGTTTTATGACGAAATAGCGTTACGGAGGTTCGTTAAATCTTGCAAGCGTTGATGATCCGCCTTTTAAGGTGCGGTAGGTTCGTTAGGGCTTGGAGCGAGGCGGAATTCCTTTTGAGACAGCCCCTTTGTTTGCATTCACAAGCTTCGTTTAAATTGAAGAATCAGCGGTTACCCGTTCTCTTGCCGTGCGAGCGGCGTCTACCATGATGCTTAATGCATCCACAACTTCCGCTTTACCACGTGTTTTCAGTCCGCAGTCAGGATTCACCCAGAACAGATCTGCTGGCAGTACTTGAAGTGCACGCTCAATCATATTCAACATCTCGTCCTTGCCTGGAACACGCGGACTATGGATATCGTATACACCGAGTCCGATGCCTTTGTCATACGTATTCTGCTCGAAGCTGCCTACCAGTTCCCCATGGCTACGGGATGTTTCGATCGAGATCACATCTGCATCCAGGTCGCTGATGGCTTCAATAATATCATCGAACTCGCAGTAGCACATATGGGTATGCACCTGCGTTGTTGGTTTTACGGTAGCAGTAGCTAAACGGAAGGATTCCACGGCCCATTGCAGGTACTCATCCCACTTGCTCCGTTTGAGCGGAAGTCCTTCACGCAGAGCTGGCTCATCGACCTGAATCATCTCGATGCCTGCTTGCTCCAGCGCTTCAACCTCGTCCCGAATGGCGCGAGCGATCTGGTAGGATACTTCACTGCGTGGAATATCCGAGCGGACAAAGGACCAGTTCAGGATCGTTACCGGACCTGTTAGCATGCCTTTCACCGGTTTGCTGGTCAGTGTCTGGGCATAGGCCGTTTCTTTCACCGTCATCGGTTCATTGAACAGTACATCTCCGTAGATTACAGGTGGCTTCACGCAGCGTGAGCCGTAGGACTGTACCCAGCCATTTTTGGTGAAGGCGAATCCAGTCAGCTTCTCACCGAAAAACTCGACCATATCGGTACGTTCGAACTCACCGTGTACCAGCACATCCAGACCGATTTCCTCCTGGATGGTAATCCATTCTTGGATCTGTTCACGCACATAAGCGTCATATTGCTCCGCATTCCACTCCCCTTTACGGAAGAGTGCACGTGCCTTGCGCACGTCCGCCGTTTGCGGGAAGCTGCCGATTGTTGTCGTTGGCAGCAGAGGGAGCGACCATTTTTGCTGCTGCAATTCGCGCCGCTCCTGGAATGACGCGCTGCGAAGCAGCTGCTCGTCAGCGTGCACCCCAGCAGGCGCACCACTCAGGCGTGTCCGTGATTCGGACTCGCTCAGCAGGCGCACCGCTTCGGTGCTTGACTGGGCGCGGCGGCTGGCTTCAGCCAAAGCCGCTGCTTGGTCCGCCTGCTGCGCACCACCGGACAACAACGTGCCGAGCGTCGCTATTTCCTCCAGCTTCTCGTCGGCAAAGGCCAGGGCATTGCGCAGTACCGGATCAAGCGCGCTCTCCTGAGCGGCCGTAACCGGTACATGCAACAGGCTGCAGGAAGGCTGAATGATCAGCTTGCCTTCGGCTGCGAATTCAGCCACCTGCTCCAGCAGCTTCGCCGTCTCTGCGAGATCGGCGCGCCAGATGTTGCGCCCGTCGATGACACCGGCGCCCAACCATTTAGCCTGCGGGAAGCCATGCTCCCGCAGGCTGGCGAGGTTGCCTTCATAGCCGTGGACCAGGTCCAGGCCGATTCCGGCTACAGGCAGTGCTGTCACGACCGGATAAGCTTCCACCGATTCGAAGTATGTTTGAAGCAGCAGCTTCAATTCTGGTGCAGCTTGTGCCAAGGCAGCATACACCTGCTGCAGCAAGGCTTCATCTTCGGAAGAGACAGCCAGCGTCAGAGCAGGCTCGTCGATCTGTACCCACTGTACGCCTTCTGCTTGAAGCTCAGAGAGAAGCTGGGCGTATACGGGAACGAGGCGTGTGACGATTTCTGCGAAGCGTTCCGCGTCATAGCCTTTGGCGAACCGTACATACGAGTACGGACCGACTACAACCGGTTTACCTTCCAGCCCAAGCTCCTGCTTCGCTTCGCGATAGGCGGCAAGGGGTTTATTTTCAAGCAATGCAAATGCAGTATCATTATGAATCTCAGGTACGATGTAGTGATAGTTGGTGTTCAGCCACTTGGTCATCTCACAGGCGGTTGCCTCATCATTACCCCGGGCCATGGCGTAGTAGGTAGATACGGATACCGGTCCGCCTGTATGGTTAAAGCGCTCAGGAACGACGCCAAACATCGCGGATACGTCAAGCATATGATCATAATAGGAGAAGTCGCCCACAGGAACCAGATCGAGCTGCTGTGCCTGCTGTTTCTTCAGATCCTGTAACCGAAGAGTAGTCAGCTCCTGATGAAGCGTGGATTCATCGATACGGCCAGCCCAGAAGGATTCCAGTGCTTTTTTCCATTCGCGTCCCGCACCGATGCGGGGGTAACCAAGGTTGCCTGTCAGGACTTGTGGCTGTTGTTGCTGTGATTGCGACATGTAAAATTCCTCCTCATTTATAATAAGTAAAATCATCAAGTTGAAGCTATTGTGGTGTGTTTCTTTTAAGAAGGCATCAAAAAAAGGCGTTCCTTCCGATTCCATACCCCGAGAAACAGGCATCATGAATGACGACTGTGCACAAAGATAGAATGGGAAAGAACACCTGCTATAAGTCATTGTAGCGGCTGCTCTAACACCTTCCTATCTTCCGTAGGTCATGCGATGCTGTCGAAACAGGCAGGTCTCCTGGCTTGCGGATCATGGTCATATGCATTCCTTCCCGGTGGTTACACCAGTGGATTATATGCATAGACTCCCCGTATACAGTGGCGGGACCGCGACGGATTTGCACCGTGCTTCCCTTTTAAGCCTGACCACGCATGTAGCGCGGTAGGCACCTGTTTCCGTGTGCAGAAATGTGCGTACACATCTCTGGCTATGAAATTGGCGACCAAGCATAGATGATAGATTGTATCATGATGCAATCGTCGTATACTTGCTCTTATGCTACCAATCATAGACGATAACCTAAGGGCTTGCAACATATATCATTAATCCGATCGGAAATAAAAAAGTGCTCTATGAATCTTAGATATATTGGCAGATTTGACTCCTTAAAATGAACCATATCATCTCCCACGCTGTGCTAATTCCTCTCAAATAAAAAATCGTTACCATGCATCTAACTGCACAGTAACGATGGTCTGGCGAGCCGTCGTTGCCCCCACATCGATGATGCGCTGATTACGACTGCCGCGAAAAGGTAGTGACACATCACGCTCAGCTGCGATATAAGGTCCATCGATAATGACGTCGCATAGCCGGGATAACTCCATCCGTGACGGGTCTGTTATCAGCTCCTCATACACAAACCCCGTGTAGGCCCATACGGTCAGATCAGGCCGAGCAGCACGAAGCTTCCGAACCCAGGAGGCGCATGCTGCGGCAGAGAAAAACGGATCACCTCCGCATAACGTTACCCCTTCCAGCAAGGGATGGGAGGTTACCTCATGCAAAATCTGCTGCTGCCGCTTCTCCGAAAATGGTTCGCCTGCACGGAAGCTCCATGAGCCGGGGCTGAAGCATCCCGGACAGGCATGGCGGCATCCACTGATGAACAACACAGCACGCAGGCCAGGCCCCTCATTCACTGATTCCGGGATGTAACCATACAGATTCACCGATGCTTCACCCGGTCTCTCACTTCGGCTTGCTTCGCCGCATTGAAGCGCACTTTATAGTCACCCGTCAGATATCCCGTCACCCGGCGCAGCCGCTGGAAATGCACGTGGGTTTCATGAGCCTCACATCCGGGGCATACATCTCCAATAACGCCCTCATATCCACAGGACGGACAGCGGTCAATCGGATGATTAATGGAGAAATACCCGATGTCCTGGGCCAGCGCGTATTGCACAATCCGTTGGAAAGCTGCGGTATTGGCCCTTACATTCCCGTCGAGTTCTACATAAGAGATCGCCCCAGCATTACATAAGGAGTGGAAGGGAGCCTCCAATTCAATCTTGCGATAGGCAGGAAGGGTATGATAGACCGGAATGTGAAATGAATTGGTGTAGTATTCCCGGTCGTTGACCCCCGCGATGATGCCGTATCGCTCACGATCAATCTTGGTGAATTTGCCGGATAGGCCCTCAGCGGGCGTAGCGAACAAGGTGATATTCAGGTTATGCTGATCACTCATCCGGTCACAGAACTCTCGCATCGTACGAATGATATTCAAGGCTTCTCGATGTACATGCAGATCTTGTCCATGGTGACGGCCATATAGAGCGGTCATACATTCAGCAAGCCCGATAAAACCAAGAGATAACGTACCATGCTTCAACAGGTCAGCCACCGGTTCATTCGGAGCCAATTGTTCACCGCCTTCCCATACCCCTTCCCGCATCATGAAGTCCGATGCTTTGGCAGGCTGATTCGTCTGAATTCGATACCTGTGCAGTAGTCCATCCGTAGCATTGCGCATGACGGATTCCAGCGCCGTATAGAAGCCCGCCCGGTCAGCGATGGCTCTTGCTCCCCGGCAGATCCCATATCGAATGCCGAGCTTCACCAGATTGATGGTGTTAAAGGACAGATTGCCCTTGCCGCTCTGACGATTGCGTCCGAAGCGATCAGCCAGTGTGCATGTACGACAACCCATCGTCGCAATGATCGTATCGGGATCTTCCGGTTGATAATAGGGCAGGTTGAAGGAAGCATCCACATTGACAAAATTCGGATACATGCGCCGTGAGGAGCAGGTCACAGCAAGTCGGAACAGATCATAATTCGGATCTGCCTCCGATTGATTAATGCCTTGCTTGCATTGGAAAATATGCTGTGGGAATACGGGCGTTTCTCCGTTACCAAGTCCCCGAATGGTCGCTTCCAGCAACGACCGGGACACGAGCCGACCTTCGGCTGAAGTACACAGTCCGTAGTTCAGCGAAGTGAACGGAATCTGTCCGCCAGCACGACTGCTCATGGTGTTCAGGTTATGAATCAGGGACTCCGCAGCCTGTCCGGTCTCCAGTTCCGTTTCTTCACAGGCAAAGGCGAAGGCTCGTGGACACTTTTTCTTCGCTTCATCGCTATCCAGATACAGCTGCTCATCCTCCATTCGTTCATTCTCTCCAAACAGCCGTTGTCCCTTCCGGTAATGCTTACGGAACGAACGCTTCACATAAGGTGCAAGATCCCAGTCAATTTTATTGGCGGATACACCGCCGTACTGGCTGTTTTGCTGGGACTGAAAAATAATGGCCACCAGTGCCATGGCAGACATAATCGTCTGTGGTGTACGAACCGAACCGTTACCGGTGTTGAATCCGGAGGCCAGCAGTCGGTCAAACGGAATAAAGATACAGTTGGTCGTTCCCAGGGCATACTGATCCAGATCATGTACATACAGATCGCCGTTCTCCACAGCTAGAGCGAGCTCCTTAGGCAGTACATGACGCAGAGCATGCCACTTGGCGGTCTCCGAACCGAGCCTGCTCATCTTGCCGCTGAACGAGTCTCCGTTCAGATTGGCATTCTCCCTCAGCGTATCGGCGTCTTCAGCACCTATAATTCGTCTTCCCAGGTCAGATAGCAGATCGGATGCCGGTGGAGAGGCATACTCAAGCAAGTTCATGTCAGTTCCTCCTAAATAATAAAATTGAAAATGTATGGGATAATGTCCATTCATTGAACACTACATGTAGAGTTTCTTTATCCATTTATAAACTATATATTGTTATTTGGGTGTGATAATGGTCACATGTGAGAGGCTGATTGATCGTCATGATTCATTGCCCTGAATGATAGAGGTTTTCAAAGCTGGAGGGTAAGCGTATAATTTCTATTTACCGTGTAAGTTCAGTTGACGATGCTTAAAAAAGGATACAAAACTTTATATATGTATAGGTTGTGACAGCTGTTTCGCAACTTGTGAACCCTCGTTAATCGATTGAATCATACAGTGGACTATGAATTTGAAATGCAGCTAAACCAAGAGGGGTGAATCATGGGAACGGTAGGCGTTACAAGGGGCTTCTATGAAAATATACAGGAAGCCGCGTCCCATATTGTAGACGTATTAAGCGGTATCTTAAAAGTGAACACCATCTTTGTTGCCACAAATGATGGTGTGACCAATGTTATTATGGAAGCTTTTAACCGCGAGGAAGAGTTGATTGCCAAAGGTAGTGAACTTCCATTTGAAGCGTCATATTGCAGCCTGGTCTTAAGAGATAAGGGCAGCAGTCTGATCATCACGGATACATGTGAACATCCCCTTACGAGATCCATGGACGTAACAAGCGGACTGGGCAATCGTTTCTTTGTGGGGATTCCGATTATGCGCAGGTCCGGGGAAACGTTCGGCACGATCTGTCTGATGGATGATCCCGATTATGTGATCAGTGAAACAGATATGAAAACACTGAAAGCGATGGCCGTTTTTCTCGGGTATGTCGTGGATTTGGAAGATACGCTGCACGTTCAGGAGCAGAAGCTGAGTGATTCGGAGCAACTGCAAGAGCAATTGCAGGCAGAGAAGGAACGTGCAGAGTCTGAGGCGATGACCAAGACGCAGATGCTGTCGCTGATGAGCCACGAGATTCGTAATCCGCTGAACGGCATTCTGGGATTAACCGACCTGATGCGTACACCGGATATGTCGGACGAGCAGACAGAATATGTGAATATGATTGAAACCAGCGGTAACATTCTGCTTTCCCTGCTGAATAACATGATGAGTTTTAACGTTAATGACGCAGGACAAACGGTTGTACACGATGATCCATTTGATCTGGTAGCCACGATTGAGAATACCGTGTATCTCTATGCGGGACTGGCGCTGAGCAAGAACATTGATCTGGGACTGAACCTTGATCTGAATGTGTCCCAGGTTTTCGTCGGGGATGAAATCAAGATCGGGCAACTATTGGCCCATGTCATTCAGTATGCTCTAGATTCAACACGGACAGGCTCGGTATTGATTACGGCAACCGTAGCTGGTGGAGATGTAGAGGAAGCGTGTACGCTTCAACTCCATGTGAAGTACACCGGACGTATGTTGTCTTCGGACAATAAGCTTAGATCATTTAACAATTTGGATGGAAATATAAGTACACAGAAGCTGGTGGGAACCAATCTCGGTTTGGCGGTCAGCCAGAATCTTGCCATCCTAATGAACGGCCGTATTCAGGTGCATGGCATGGGAGACAAGGAGACAGAATTCGAGATCTGCCTGCCGCTCCGCAGACATTGGGAACTGCCTCAGCTTGCCAATATTCAGCATCGACTGAAGGGCAAAAAGGTGCTGCTTGCCAAGGACCCTGACATTCTGCAAGGCGCCTCGTCTCTGATGCGCAGATGGGAGATGGATGTGCACATGACCTCGGTTACGACTGAAGCGTATGACTGGATACAGGATGGCTTTAAGCCTGACGTGGCCGTTGTGGATATGGGGCTGCTGGAGGGCGGTGCTGTGGATTTGGTACACAAGCTGAAGCGCCTGGTTACAGATTCACCGGTCATTGTTCTGATCCCGTATGGCATGCATATCGATCCGCATGAAGCGGAAGTCTTCGATGCGGTCCTGACCAAGCCGGTGAAGCAGGCTGATTTGTTGAATGCGTTAAGCATCATTGTGCATTAAGAACATGAGAAAATATATAAAACTGGGCGCACCTGTCACGGGTGCGCTTTATGTGGTTATTTTGAAGGAAGAGGAAGCTCGAACAAGCAGCTCCGAGTCGACTTTAAATACACGTTTGTCCTGAAAATCATTCGAATTCATCATGTCAATCATCTTCTCCATAAGAATGGCCCCCATCGTATACTTGGGCTGGTTCACTGAACTTAGCGTAGGATGGATGTATTTGCTGATACGATTGTTGTCTACACCTACGATAGCCAATTGCTCGGGAATGTGTATTCCGTATTCCGAACATGCCTTGTATACGCCTAGCGCCATCTCATCATTAGCCGCATATACAGCGGAGAAGGACAGGCCTTTGTTAAATAGTCTTTTGATGGCCTCGTACCCACCTTCCTCATTAAAGTTTCCATTCTCGATCAGTTCGGGACGGAACGGAATCTGATGATCACGCAGGGCTTTCAAATAGCCTTCAAGCCGTTCATAGCTGTCGATTGCTTCAGGATAACCGTTTAAGAAAACGATATTTCGATGTCCGGCCTCAACGAGATGCTGAACAACTTCCTGAGAGAACTTCACGTTGTCCGTATATATACACGGGATCTGATCATGTTCGATGTATTTGCCAACAATGCCAATGCGATACCCCTTATCCGCAAGCTGGAATAATTCCTCATCCGCGAGCATGGGCGTGATAATGATGACACCGTCAATGGTTCGATCCAGCAGCAAATTAAGATAATCGACTTCTCGTTCTTTCTGGTTATGAGCATCACATATGATGACCTTGTAATGGCGGGCGTAGGCAATGTTCTCAATGCCTTTGATAATTTCGGCATAATAGGAGTTGTTGATGTCCGGAACGATGACGCCAATCGTCATGGTTCTCTGTGAACGAAGATTCTTGGCTGCTGCGTTGGGGTGATATCCCAATTGCTCAATGGCGCGCATCACCTTATCTTTGGTTTTGGTGCTAACTTTGCTGTGCTGATTAATAACCCGCGATACGGTTGCCGGGGACACACCTGCAATGGCAGCTACATCAATGATTTTGACATCCATATTCTTCACAACTCCAAATAAGTGATTGACAATTAATTCAAATTCATTATAATTCCAATTGAAAACGATTACAAGTTATAACCGATTGAAACAATAATTGGGATAGTGCAGGAATAAAGGGTTTAACGTTCAACAAAATGTAATCGATTTCACTAATTCCCCAGTTGTGATAAATAGCGGGGTCATCTTTGGATCGTACCCCTCGTATACCCGCTGTTTCTATAGCATTACCGTCACCTGTCGTGAGTGCTGCATCCTGGTTCAGTCATACCTCAAGATATGACCATTTAAGGGAGGCGTCAACATGTTGAAGAAGAGCACTATTATGGTATTGTGCAGCTGTCTGCTGCTGGGACTGCTGGCTTCGGCCGTAGGTTCACCGAAGGCCAGTGCGGCTTTTGGATCAGGGGATTTCTTGAAGGCTAACGGGACGGTTGTCCGCAATAATTCGGGTATAGGCAACGTGGTAAACCTGCGTGGTACAAACTTGGGTGGCTGGCTGCTGCAGGAAGAATGGATGACGCCATCCGGGGCGGTAGATGAATACACGCTGCGTCGCACGTTGACGAATCGTTTTGGGGAATCGGGTGCACAGAGCCTGATCAATGGATATCAGGACAACTGGATTCAGGCTGGCGATCTGGATAACATCAAGAACTGGGGCATGAACGTTGTGCGTGTGCCGATCTATTGGGAGGATTTTATGAACACCAGTGGTGTCATGAAGCCTGATTCGGTTACGTTCCGCAAGCTGGATTGGCTGATTAATGAAGCGGGCAAACGGAATCTGTATGTCATTCTCGATCTGCACGGCGCACCTGGAGCAGCCTGTCCATGGCATTCCTGCGGTCAGGAGAATTCCAACCAACTGTGGACCAACTCTACATACCAGAACTGGACTATTCAGATCTGGGAACGGATGGCGACACGTTACAAAGGCAATCCAACCGTTGCCGCATACGACCTGCTCAATGAACCTCTCGTAACGATGGGAACAGGCGAAAATGCAGCTCAAATCAAACAAAAAATGGATTTCTATGACCGGATGTACAAAGCCGTCCGTGCCAAGGATGCCGATCACATGATCATCATCGCAGCATTCTTCGACTGGTGGGCAGCTTCACCACCAACGACGTACGGCTGGACGAATGTGATGTATCAGACGCACCATTATCAATTCACGGATTATAACAACTGGGATCTGACCAATTCGGAGATGGATCGCTGGCTGAAGGATATGGCGTCCTATCAGAAGAATTGGAACGTTCCGGTATTAGCGGGCGAGTTCTCGTTTGGTCAGGATGATCTGACCGAGAAGTGGCTGTCAGGTCTGAATGCACTGAATGCTTCATGGACGAACTGGAGTTATAAGGTCAAAGGTGGCGGAACTTGGGGTTATTATAATAATAACAACAATCCCGCACCGAACCTGAATATGGACAGCGCGGCAACGATTGCTTCCAAATGGAGCAAGTTCACAACGGCGAACTTTGCCTCTAATACCTCGTTCCAGAATGTGGTCAAGAAACATACGGGAACGGCTCCGTTTACTGAGACATGGTCCAGTCTGAAAGCCAACGCCAATGGCACTTTTGTCAGCGCAGAGAATGGGGGTGCAGATGCGCTGGTAGCCAATCGGGATACTGTCGGACATTGGGAAAGGTTCAAAATCATCCAGAATTCGGATGGTACGGTATCTTTGCTGTCGATGAGCAATATCAAATATGTGCAAACCGATCTGAATAATGGCGGGCGTTTGATCGCCTCGGCCACATACCCGTCCACATGGGAGAAGTTTACCCGAGAAGAATTGGGCGGAGGACTGGTTGCCTTCAAATCCGTGGCGAACGGTAAATATGTCAGTGCGGATTTGAATAACGGAGGCGTGTTGTCTGCCAATCGTAACGCTGTGGGCGGAGCATGGGAACAATTTATCGTAACAGCTAACTAAGATTAACTAGTGCCCATTCATTAAAATGTGGTGACTGGGTAATATTTGACGCGTGTCGTGGCTCCGCTCTTTTATCGGAGCTTTTCATATGCATCCTTATCTATTTGCCAAATTCTTCACCAAAGCCCTTTTAATCCGAGCCGAATACGATACAATAGAAAGGGAACTTCATCATTAATCAGTTTAGAGGAGGATGTGCATTCAATGGAATACCGTAGATTAGGTGGAAGCGGACTGAAAGTAAGCGAGATTAGCCTGGGTAGCTGGCTGACATACGGAGGATATGTGGAACGTGAAAACGCGGTGAAATCAATTGAAGCCGCATTCGATGAAGGCATCAACTTTTTCGATACAGCCAATGTGTACGAGCGGGGTGCAGCAGAAGAACTGCTGGGGCAGACATTGAAAGCGTATTCCCGCGATTCCTATGTTCTTGCAACTAAGGTTTTTGGCAAAATGGGTGACGGTCCAAATGACCAAGGGTTATCCCGTAAACATATTAAAGAACAATGCGAAGCCAGCTTGCAGCGGCTGGGTGTTGATTATGTAGACATATATTATTGCCATCGCTATCATACCGAAACACCGATTGAAGAGACACTGCGAGCACTGGACGATCTGGTGCGTCAAGGCAAGGTGCTCTACGTAGGTGTTAGTCAATGGACCGCGGCACAGATGGAAGCTGCATTGGGTACCGCTGATCGCCTGTTGCTGGATCATATCGTGGTGAACCAGCCGGTATACAACATGTTTGACCGGTACATCGAAAGTGAAATCATCCCGCTGGGTGAGCGCAAAGGGATTGGACAAGTCGTCTATTCCCCGCTGGCACAAGGATTGTTGACCGGAAAATACACTTCGGTGTCCGATATTCCTGAGAACAGCCGGGCAGCGAAGCTGGGCTGGGATGAAGGGAAGATTAACGCTGACCGGATTGGCAAGGTTCGCCAGTTAATTGAAGTGGCGGACAAGCTGGACCTGAAGGTCGGTCAATTGGCTCTGGCGTGGATTCTGCGCCAAAATAATGTCTCCAGTGCGCTTGTAGGGGCAAGCCGCCCTGAACAGGTGAAAGAGAACGCAGCCGCTTCCGGCGTGAAGCTGGATGCTGCCATCATTGAAGAAATCGAACAAATCTTAGCTTAAGGCAAACTCAGTCATACTCGACCGCACAGGTGGCTCTTGTACCCGTAAGCGAGTTGAGTTGAATGATTGCAAAATGGGTGAGAGAAGAAAGGGATGTCCTGGCAAGCCTAATAGGCTGCGGGGACATCCCTTTTTGAGTTTGAGATTAGAATGGGCTTTGGCCGCCGGAGAGCGACCTGGAACGCAGCGGAATGACACAGACCCGGTTTCGGCCCGTATTCTTGGCTTCATATAACGCACGGTCTGCCTGTTCAAAGAAATCGTTATCGTCTCGGTCGTCGCAGTGATCTGGAAAAACAGCCACACCGATCGAGATGGTCAGCCGGATGGTATTGCCATCAGGCAGGGCGAAATGGTATTTCTCAACCGATTGTCTGATTGACTCGGCAATGGCCATGGCCTGGTGATGACCACAATCAAGCAGCAGAATGGCGAATTCCTCGCCTCCGTTTCGAGAGACGATATCCGCCGAGCGGGCATGCTCAATGAGCAATTGTCCGAGCTGTCTCAGGACCGCATCACCTGAAGTATGACCGAAGGTGTCATTTACTTTTTTGAACCGGTCGATGTCGATGACCAACAGCGATAGTTTTTGCTTGTACTCACGTGCCCGTTCCAGTTCCAACACGAGTGAATTCTCAAATTGTCTGCGATTACTGAGGTTGGTAAGATGGTCTGTGGTCGCTTTTCGTTCGAGCAGGAATAACATCTCATTGGATTTATTAATGAATTCTGCGATGAAATAAATAAAGATTCCACCGATAAAAGAAATGGTCATCTGTAATGGATATACTTTCATTAATGAATTCATGCTGGAAGTATTCAGCATCAGGATGATAAAGATCAGCGTCATGCCCAGCAGGTTCATGGTAATAATTTTGGTTAATCTCGACCAGGGAGCATAGGCAAAATATACACCGGACAGTCCGATGATCGTCATGACGAATGCTGCATCGATGGCAGCGGATGACATTCCAAACATGACAATACGCAGGATGGAGATGACGAGTCCCGAGATGACCGAAGCCAGCCCTCCTAAATATACGGCTGCTGTGACGATAGCCAAATGACGCAAATCCACAATGGTCGTTTCATTTAAAGGAAAGGAGTAGTTCATCAGTACCGTTCCATAGATCCCGAACAGCAGACCACCGATCATCTGCACACGTATTGAGGGAAAGGGAACACGGATACGATAGAATTTGGCTACGATTCCGGACACATACATGAACGTGATCATAACACAGAGATTGACAAAAAACGTGCTTAGCAACCAGCATCCCCCCTTTAGCGCACATTACTATATTTTAGCTGAAAAGCAGTATAGTAGCGAACCATATTATCCCAAGTGGGAGAGGGGGATACGGAGAAGAGTCTTGGTTATCGCTATTCATGAATAAAATAGTCGGATATTGACTTCATTATACAATGAGATTTATACTTAATCTAAATCAAAATTGATTTTGATGTTTCAGGGAATCATAGCAATCAGCAGATTGCTGTGTCATCTTATATACTATTTGAATGGGTTAATAAAGGAGAATTGCTGGTGAGAACTCTAAATCTGACGATACAGCGTCAAGCCGTTTACGATGTAGTCCGTCATTCCGAAGACCATCCAACGGCAGCAGAAGTGATGAACCGTCTGGTGGAGCAAGGATATAATTTGGCTTATGGTACGGTATATAATTCACTCCGATATTTGACGGATAAAGAATTGATTCGAGAGCTCAAGTTGGGCGAGACGGCCAGTCGTTATGATGCCCGCATGGACGATCATCAACATATTATGTGTGAAGTGTGCGGCAAGGTGGATGAAGTCATGACGGAAGTTCCTCCGCAATGGATGAAGCAAGTGGCGGAGGAAACCGGGTATGCGATTGATCACGCTCATGTGGTCTTTGGAGGTGTCTGCGCGGAATGCAGAAACAAACGGGTCAAGTAAAAATCAACCTGTCCGGTCGTCGTTTGCCGCTCCGGGTCAAGCCTGCCCTTGCAGATCCAACTCCCCTTGTGGATAATTGCCCGGTCACGAGACGGGTTATTCTGATCAGTCCGATGCCCGGGCAAGTACATGAGCTGGTTAAGGCACTCACGGATAGCTGCTTCGATGTGCTGGTGTTCCACCGCTGGGAGCCTGATTTGCATGAACGGCTTGTATTTGATCTGTTGATCTATGACCTGTCTGTTGCTGGAACCATTGATGCTTTTGCCGGTATCAGCAGCCGATTGAATCGTGAAGCGGAACATGCAACACCCTGTCTTTATCTGGTGGGGGAGAAGATGATTGGCAGTGCCAGCGGCCCAATGCTTCAGGAGGAATTACTGGTCTGGCCGGCCCGTCCGCAGGAAGCGTTGTATCGTGTGCAACGCATGATCGGCAATAGTCCTGCAGCACCGAAACGCGGGTTTTTACCTCAGGAAGGACAACGCATCGGTTTCAAGGATCTATGGTTGGATCGTGAACGTATGAGCGTGCACCGGAATAATGACCGTATTCATTTGACCAAGACAGAGTACGATCTTCTGCTGAAGCTGATTGATGCGAAAGGTGCAGTGATTTCTCGGGAGGAGATGCTCAGCGATATCTGGGAGACTGATTTTACGGGTGGAAGCAATGTGGTGGATGTTCATATCAAAAGCTTGCGCAAAAAACTTGGCGATAACGCGGCTTCGCCTCAATATATCGTAACAGTAAGAGGAGTGGGCTACCGCCTGGCGGATTAGTCCGCTTTTTTTTGTGCACACATAATGCTGTTCATGTCACTCGTATGCGGGTATATCATTAGATAGAGTAAATCAGGTCAATCCAAATGGATCAACGCTCATCTTTCTTAAAGCGGATGTTCATATTTCATTCATGAAACGAGCAAGAAACTCATCTTAATCTCATACGAACCTCATGCAAGGGGAAAGTGGGACATGTTAGAATCAATTTAACATTTAGATCAAGTCTAAATGTATATTTAACCCGATGGCGAATATGATTTTAATAGAGTATATACAGCAGGCATGAGACCAACATGAGGAGGATAACGATATGACAGAACGCATGACAACCAATCAGGGCGCACCCGTAGGTGACAACCAAAACTCACGTACCGCAGGAAGAAGAGGCCCCACATTACTTGAGGATTATCATCTGCTTGAGAAGATCGCACACTTTGACCGTGAACGTATCCCGGAACGGGTCGTTCATGCAAGAGGTGCGGGTGCACATGGGGTGTTTACGCTGGAGAAGAGCATGAAGGCTTATACAACAGCCGACTTCTTGCAAGACCCGGGTACAGAGACGGATGTACTGGTCCGGTTCTCCACGGTAATTCACGGTACGGGTTCACCGGAGACAGCGCGTGATCCACGTGGTTTTGCCGTGAAGTTCTACACCCGTGAAGGGAACTATGATATTGTGGGTAACCACTTGCCCGTCTTTTTCATTCGTGATGCGATGAAGTTCCCGGATATGGTTCATTCCCTGAAGCCTGCGCCCGATACAAATATCCAGGACCCTGCACGCTACTGGGATTTCATGACACTATCTCCCGAGTCGACTCATATGATGACCTGGTTGTTCTCCGATCTGGGTACACCAGCAAGTTACCGTGAAATGGATGGATTCGGCGTACACGCCTTCAAATGGATTAATGCTCAAGGGCAAGTTCATTATGTGAAATACAAGTGGGAATCGGCTCAAGGCGTACGAGGCTTCTCACGTCAAGAGGCGGCTGAGGTACAAGGGCAGGATTTCAACCATGCCACCCGGGATTTACACGAGCATATCAAAAACGGGCAATACCCGCAGTGGAAGCTGCAGGTACAGTTGCTGAAGCCGGAGCAGATGGATGATTTCGCCTTCGATCCGCTCGACCCAACCAAGACTTGGCCGGAAGATGTACTACCGTTCCAGACGATCGGAACCATGACATTGAATCGAAATCCACAAAACTTCTTCGCAGAAGTGGAGCAAGCGGCCTTTTCACCAAGCGCTTTAGTGCCTGGAATTGAGCCTTCTGAGGATAAATTGCTGCAAGGTCGTCTGTTCTCTTATCCGGATACACAGCGCCACCGGCTCGGACCAAACTATTTGCAGATTCCGGTGAACTGCCCTTATGCTCCGGTTCGCAATCATCAGCGTGATGGATTGATGAATGTGAGTCAGGACCCATCTCCGGTAAACTATGAACCGAACAGCTCGGGCAACAGCCCGGAAGAAGCACCGGAATACCGTGACAGCCAGGTTCCGTTAGAGGGTCATGTTACGCGCGAGAAAATTGAGAAGACCGATAACTATACGCAGTCAGGGGAGTTGTTCCGTTCATTCACGGCGGTTGAGCAGCAACATTTGCTAGACAACCTGATCAATGACTTGAAGGCAGTACCGGAACAGACCCAGCTTCGTGCCTTATGCCATTTCTTCCAGGCAGATGGACAGCTTGGTGGTCGTTTGGCTCATGGACTTGGTGTGGATATCTCCTCATTCATGCCCTCACAGGATCGCAAATAAATAAAGCACTGATTTCATCATTATTTCAGAAATGAATAATCGATTTATCAAGTAGACCGGGCAGGACTGCAAAACAGCAGACCTGCCCGGTCTTTAGGCTTTTTTAACCTAAAATCAGACCTTATGCAACAAAATAATATTCTGAAATGGAAAACATTTTTACAAATCATTTACAATAAATAGCTGACATAGAGGTTGACTTCTCGTTTGTTGGCACTACAATGGGTAGTGTGAGGGGTGTCTGAACATGAGAATACACAATTTTAAAGTGGGTGAGCGTGGGCTGAACCGGTTTTTCGGTCCGCTGGAGGCGAAGATCATGGACATTTTATGGGCGCGTCCAGGCAGCAGCATTCGCGAAGTGCAAACCGCACTAGAAAAAGATAAAGACGTTAATTTCAATACAGTCATGACGGTGATGAATCGCCTCGTGGACAAGGAGATGCTCCACAAGTCGCAGAAGGGCCGAACGTCACTGTACCATCCGGTACAGAGCAGGGAGGAGTTTATGAACGACCAATCCAAGGAATTGTCACATGAGCTGGTGGATGAGTTCGGGGCACTTGCTGTGAATCACATGCTGGACGCGCTGGATGAAGCAGATGCAGGGCTGATTGAGCGTCTGGAGCAGAAGATTAAGCAATGGAAAAAGGATAGCGATTGACATGTGGAAGGCCCGCTCGAAGCTGTTGTTTACCGTCGGGTTTGGCATTCCGTTATTCGTGTTCATGCAGATGTTCATGTACGCGATGTACAAAATATTCGGTTGGGACATTCCGTTCAATCTGCTCTGGCTATGCAATCATTGGATGAGCCGGATGGGCTGGTTATCCATGGGGCATGTTCTTATGGCACTGGTGCTCCTGACGTTTGCCGGTACAGGCTGGTTGCTGTTCGATCGGATGATTAAGACACGTGCAGCGGTGCGGAAGCTTCGGTCGTCGGAAGATCGGGCCATGTCTCGGAAATTTGAGGCGCGGTACCGTCATCTGAAACAACCTGAATTCATTGTGGTGGACAAGCGGTCCCCGGTTGCATTTACCATTGGTCTCTGGAAACCCTGTATTGTGCTTTCGACAGGGCTGCTCACGATGCTGGATGCTGAAGAAGAAAGAGCGGTTGTGTATCATGAGGTGCATCATCTGTGGCATCGTGATCCACTCAAGACGACATTGCTGTCGGTATTTGCCGTCATGATGCCTTATATTCCGGTGTTGAAGCATACTTCAAAACATTACAATATCATTCGAGAAATTCTGGCTGACAATGAAGCGATTGAACGTACAGGGAACGCTGCGGGCATTGGTAGCGCACTGCTCAAACTGATCCGGGCTTGCCCTGAACCTTGGAGAATTAGAGAGACAGGTATACAATCGTCTTTTGCCGATACTTCGGTGAATGTGCGGATTTCCCGTCTATTAGACCCGGAACAGGATGTTGAGTTGACGCTTCCCCGCTATGCGGTATTCATTTCGGCCACAGTGATCCTGCTGCTGTCTGTCTTGTTCGTTTGGTCCATTGGGTGAAATGTAACGTTGAACTAAACTCCAAGGAGGAAGATGAATATGAATAGAAGTGTGGAGATTGGCTTGTTTTTCTCAAGGATCATGATTGGTCTCATCTTTGTATTACATGGTTGGAGCAAATTCGAAGGTGGAATTAGCGGTACAGTTGGTTTCTTTGAAAGTATCGGCATTCCTGGTTTTCTGGCATCGGTTGTAGCGATCATTGAGCTGGTGGGTGGTGCAGCCATGATTCTGGGATTGGGAACACGTGTATTTGCTGCATTGTTCATTGTAGTGATGGGCGGGGTTCTGCTTACTGCCAAAGTGGGACAGCCGTTCATGAGTGGTACCGAGTTAGATTATCTGTTGCTTGCGGGTTCGTTGACACTACTCTTCTCAGGCAGCCGTTTTCTGGCGGTGGATTATTTCTTCTCCAGACAAGGGAACACTCGCCAGAATGTGAGTGCATAACGGGTCTATTACTTTCCAATAAGGGTGGATAACAAGTTCATTCAAGCAGGTATATCCTGCATAGAAGCCTTTTCTCGCTAGGTCGGAATACGCGTAATTATACGTGTGAACCGTTCGAACCGGGAAAAGGCTTTTTGATTTTGTTTTGGACGACTAGCCCATCGATTTGGTACAATGAGAATAAGTATGCTACTAAGAAAAAATAAGAGAACATATAGGAGGATGCCTTTATGATTAACGTCATTCCATCCGATTCCCGTTCCAGCTTCGACCGGGGCTGGCTGCGCGGCAATCACAGCTTTTCCTTTGGTGAATACCAGGACCCGGAGAATACTGCGTTTGGACCCATGCGGGTAGCTAACGACGATGTAATTGCCCCTGGTCGTGGTTTCGGGGCACACCCGCATAGTGATATGGAGATTGTGTCCATCGTGCTGAACGGGAAGCTGCGTCATGAAGATAACCTGGGCAATGTGGCTGTTACATCATTTGGTGGAATTCAGCGCATGTCAGCAGGCAGTGGCATGATCCATACCGAACACAATGCCTCCGATTCTGAAGAAGTGCGTATATTACAGCTTTGGTTCATGCCACATACGAAAGGGCTTGAGCCGTCTTATGAGACAACTTCTTTTGATCCAGACGCACTTGCGGGAGCACTCGTACCCGTGGTATCCCCTGAAGGTGGGGCGCGTATCGCATCCATTCAACAGGATATGACCATCTATCTTGGCCGATTGGCTGCAGGTCAGACTTTAACATATGAACAGGCTGCAGATCGCCGCATGTACATTTTTGCCATTGAAGGAAAGCTTGGCTTGAACGGAGAGTATCAGCTAAATGAAGGGGATACGGCTCGTGTGGAACAGACGACATCCATGAACCTGGATGCAAGCGAGGACGCTTTCTATATGTTGATCGATCTGCCCTAGATTACCGAAATGGATTGAAACTCCAAGATCAAAGGAGGAATTACGTTTATGACGCAGCAGGAATGGTTCATGGTTAAGCATGCAGTGACAGGGCGAGGGTTAGTGAACAGCAAAACAGATTCGATGTCCTATCGCTATCAAAGAGAAGGCACTGGGTTTGTTTTTACCGTGACGGGTCTGGAACAACAGGTGGTAGATCGCATTATGGAGCTTAGACAGGAGCTCAATGTGTTTCGATTTGTACAGCGTAAAGATCAGCCCTTGGTGAAGCACTGGTATTACGTTCAGGGAGACCAGGTGCAGTATGATGGAGAAAGCCATACATTGACGATATATGCGGAATCTGAGATCCGCTATGTTCCTGAAGATTATTTTGCCGACTAACTGAATCATTAAAAAGGCCTTCCAATTGGAAGGTCTTTTTCCTTATATACAATTAAAATTGAATTATATGTGTTTCAGGTTGTTTCATGAAATTTAGAAAAAGAGAAGCAGAGGAAGGTTGACATGACGAAATTAATATCGATATAATTACTCTAATTGATAATGAGTATCAATATCAAGTTGAACTAAGTAGAGCAGCTACAAGTGTTTTACGGCTATTGGTGAGGGGATTAGTAGAGAGATGAAGTTAGGCTATATGTTGATCGTGCTGGCTTTTTTGTCTATCGTATACCTGTTTATTGGCAATTCAGCAATTTCGCCCATGGATATATTTCATTTGACCCCAGTCCAGCTTCAGGTGTTACAAGTCAGTCGTTTTCCCCGTCTAGTCAGCATCCTTGTCGCAGGTATCAGTATGAGTGTCATTGGACTGATCATGCAGCAGCTGACACGCAACCGATTTGTTTCTCCGACAACGGCCGGAACAATGGACTCAGCCCGGTTGGGTATCCTCGTTACTTTGATGTGGTTTCCCGGTGCTTCTCCACTGCAAAAAATGTTGGTCGCTTTTGCCTTCGCACTGGCTGGAACGCTAATCTTTATGCGGATTCTAGAGAAAGTCAAATTCAAGGATACGATCTACATCGCTCTCCTTGGTTTGATGTTTGGCAATATTGTAAGCTCGGTCACGACCTTTTTTGCTTACAAGAACGATTTGATTCAGAACATGTCATCCTGGCTGCAAGGTGACTTCTCCACGATTATGAAGGGACGCTATGAACTGATCTATATCAGTATTCCGTTGCTTATTATCGTCTACCTGTTCGCTAATCGCTTTACACTTGCGGGTATGGGCGAAGATTTCTCAACCAACCTTGGACTGGCTTATCGAAAGGTGGTTAATCTCGGGCTGATTCTGGTTGCGATGGTTTCAGCCGTTGTCATTATCACCGTAGGTACAATCCCGTTTCTCGGTCTGGTAGTACCGAATATTGTGACGTTGTATAAGGGTGACAACTTGCGGGATACATTGCCTCATACAGCAGTGCTCGGCGCGATTTTTGTTCTGGTCTGCGATATTTTGGGTCAATTGATTATTTATCCTTATCAGCTCTCCATCAGTTTGACTGTGGGCGTAGTGGGCAGCGTGCTGTTCTTGTATTTACTGCTTCGAAGAAAGGCTTATGAATCATGAGAATGAAGTATACGGCGAATACCTGGAAGTTTGGCATTTTGATTGTAGCGGCAGTGCTGTTGATTGGTGTATTTCTGGTCATTCAATCCGGGGGTAACTGGGATTATATTCTGCCTCGCAGAGGGAAAAAGATTCTTGCTATTGTGCTCACGGGTGCTTGCATTGCGTACTCTACTGCCATTTTCCAAACGATAACCAACAACCGAATTCTTACGCCTGGCATTATGGGGCTCGACTCCCTGTATATGTTGTTTCAGACCTTTGCCGTGTTTGTGTTTGGGAGCACGCATATCAGCTTTGTGAACAAAAATCTTAACTTTGCGGTATCTGTGCTGTTAATGACCCTGTTTGCTCTACTCCTGCATCAATTCATGTTCCGTAGAGAACGGGGGCGCAATATCTATTTGCTGCTGCTCGTTGGTCTGATTCTGGGAACGCTGTTTCAGAGCATGTCCTCCTTCATGGAGGTGCTGATTGATCCCAACGAGTTTCTTGTGCTGCAAGGCAAGATGTTTGCGAGTTTTAATAATGTAAATACCGACTTGCTGATCATCTCCATGGTGGCCATTGTTCTGATCCTGCTGTATGCACAGAGGTTTACCAAATATCTCGACGTACTATCCCTCGGCAAAGATCACGCGGTTAATCTTGGGGTGGATTACCAGTACATTGTGAAAAGGCTGCTGCTGGTTGTGATGGTTCTGGTGTCGATCTCCACAGCGCTCGTCGGTCCAATCATGTTCTTGGGACTGCTGGTCGTGAATCTGGCGCATCAGATATTCCGGACACATCGTCATAAAGTGCTGATCTGGGGTTCAGTCATTATAGCTGTGGTTTCATTGGTCGGTGGACAGCTCATTGTGGAGCGGGTATTTACTTTTGCGACTACAGTAAGTGTCATTATCAATTTTGTAGGCGGAGTGTACTTCATCTATTTACTGCTAAAGGAGAATAAGTCGTGGTAGAAGTCAGAAATGTAACCAAACAATACGGCGGCGTCCGGGTAGTGGATGACGTATCACTGAATATTGCCAAAGGGAAAATCACTTCATTTATCGGTCCCAATGGTGCAGGCAAAAGCACACTGTTATCCATGATCACCAGACTAATCAGCAAGGATACAGGACAAGTCCTGATCGAAGGACAAGAGATCGAAGGCTGGAAGAACAAGGATCTGTCCAAAAAAATATCAGTTCTCAAACAATCCAATCACATAAACATCAGGTTGACTGTGGAGGACCTGGTTGCTTTTGGCCGTTTTCCTTATTCACAAGGAAGACTCACGGCAGAGGATCGGCAGTGGATTCAGGAAGCCATCGATTATATGGAGCTGGCTCCATTCCGCAAAAAGTATTTGGATGAGCTAAGCGGTGGACAGCGACAGCGGGCTTACATCGCCATGGTTATCGCGCAGAACACCGAGTATATTCTGCTCGATGAACCCTTGAATAATTTGGACATGAAACATTCCGTGCAGATTATGAAGGTGCTTCGCAAAATGGTGGATGAATTGGGGAAGACGATTGTTATTGTCATTCATGACATCAATTTTGCCTCCTGCTACTCAGACTATATCGTGGCACTCAAAGACGGGCGTGTTGTGCAGGAAGGTAAAACAGAGGACATCATTGATACAGATGTATTGCAGAAAGTATATGACATGCACATCCCTGTGCAATGGATTGATGGGCGTAAGATTTGTGTGTATTTTGCTTGAAAAAATTAAACCAATATAGAGAGAGCGAGAGGTGTCTATTTATGAAAAAAGGTTGGTTGTTTACGTTGCTTGTGGTGTTGTCCGTTGTTCTGGCAGCTTGCGGTGGAAATAAAACAGCAGAAAATACAGGTGCCAGCAGTGGCACAGGATCAGAAGCGAATGCAGCAGCAGATCAGTCTAATGAAGAAATCGTCATTAAGCATAAACTTGGCGAAACAACAGTGAAGAAGAATCCGCAGAAAGTGGTTGTGTTCGACTATGGTGTGCTGGATACATTGGATCAGCTTGGGGTAGAGGTTGCCGGTGTACCTCAGGAGGGAGTTCCCTCTTATCTGGAAAAGTATAATGATGCAAAGTACGCCAATGTTGGCGGTTTGAAAGAGGCTGATTTTGAGAAAGTAAATGCCCTGAAGCCTGATCTGATTATCATCTCAGGACGACTGCAAGACTCCTATGAAGAGCTGAGCAAGATCGCACCAACCATTTATATGGCGGTAGATACACAAGATTATATGAACTCCCTGACTTCGAATGTGAAGACGCTTGGAGAGATCTTTGGTAAAGAAAAAGAAGCAGAAGAGGCACTGGCATCCATTGATACCTCTGTTAAAGCTTTAAATGATAAAGTAACGGCTGCTGGAAAGAATGCACTGGTTGTTCTGACGAACGAAGGCAAATTGAGTGCTTATGGTGCAGGTTCCCGATTTGGTATCATTCATGATGTATTCGGTTTTACTCCGGCAGATGCAAATATTGAAGTGTCGACCCATGGACAAAGCGTTTCATTCGAATATGTTATGGAGAAAAATCCGGATTATCTGTTCGTGGTAGATCGGAGTGCAGTGGTTGCAGGCAGTGGTGAGGCAACGCCTGCCAAACAGGTGGTCGAGAATGATTTGGTTAAAAATACGAATGCTTATAAAGACGGACACATTGTTTATCTTGACCCGGATTACTGGTACTTGTCTGGCGGTGGTTTGGAATCCATTCAGGAAATGATTAAAGAAGTGGACAAGAGCATTAATTAAGTGAATCAAGATTGATACGAATTTTTGATTATTAGGCCCCAAAGGTCTCTGTTATCCATACAGAGGCCTTTTTTTGTTGTTTGAAATGAAGAAGCGGTTGGAAATTTTACAAAAAGACCACATAATTCCGCGTGATCTGGCACAAGCTACCTTGTATAAAAAAACAGGAACGGAGGGGCGGCATATGGCGGACAAAACATCAGGGAAAGATGGTTCCAAGGATTCAGAAAAGAAGAAACACATCCCCTTAGGGCTGCCGTCTCCCCCTATTCTGAGGCAACCGATAGGCCTTTCACATGAAAGCCATATGTTGGCACTGGAAGACATTTTCTCGGATTGCTCGGACTTGATCTTCCGCAATGTCAAGATTTCACCTGACGTGGAAGGACTGCTGGTATACATCGAGGGCATCGTGAATTCGACAGATATTCAGGATCATATGCTCCGTCCTCTGATTCGTGGTCTGATCGAGCAGCGCACAGATGAACCTGAAGCCCCTCTGGATGATACACGCATTGCGCTGACACAGGTGAAGAAAGTGGACAATTGGGCAGCCGCAGCGGATGGAGTACTGGAATCCTCTGCGCTGCTGTTGCTCAACGGAAGTCGGGAAGGCTGGCTGTTCAATGTAAAAGGCGGCGTACGGCGGGGCGTGGAAGAGCCCCAGACAGAAGCTGTTATCCGCGGACCGCGGGAAGGCTTCACCGAGACGTTGCGTGTAAACACGGCCCTGCTTCGTTTCAAGCTCAAGACGCCTTCCCTCAAAATGGTGAGCATGACCATCGGGACCGAAACCAAAACGAGTGTTGTATTGTCCTACCTTGATGATATTGCTAATCCCAAGTTGATCAAGGATGTGAAGAAACGTCTGGAGCAAATCAAAATCGATGGCATCCTGGAGACTGGATATATCGAGGAATTAATTGAAGATCATCCATATTCCCCGTTTCCGCAGATGCATTATACCGAACGTCCGGATACGGTGGCAGGCAATTTGCTGGAGGGCCGCTTTGCCATTTTTGTGGATGGCACTCCGTTTGCACTGATTGGTCCGGTAACGATGTGGCAAATGCTGCAGGCCAGTGAGGATTATTACGAACGGTTCTTTATCAGCAATCTGTTGCGATGGATTCGTTTTTTGTTTGTGGCTATCGCACTGTTTCTGCCTGCACTCTATATCGCCATTACAACCTTCCACCAGGATATGTTACCGACCACACTGATTCTGAGTATCGCCGGGGCACGGGAAGCCATTCCATTTCCGGCGCTGGTTGAAGCACTCATTATGGAATTGTCATTCGAGGCTTTGCGTGAAGCAGGGGTCAGGTTACCCAAAACAGTAGGTCAGGCTGTCAGTATTTTGGGTGCGCTCGTGATTGGACAGGCAGCGGTTCAGGCAGGAATTGTCTCGGCACCTATGGTTATTATCGTATCCATGACCGGGATTGCATCGTTTACCATCCCGCGTTTTAACTTTGCCATCACGGTTCGTTTATTGCGTTTCCCTATTATGCTGCTTGCCGGGGCGCTTGGTTTGTATGGCATTGTGATTGGACTGGTGCTGATCTCTGTGCATCTGACGCAGATGACTTCATTCGGCGTTCCTTATCTGAAAGGCCTCAGTCCGTACAGCAAAACAGATACCAAAGACATTGTCATCCGTGCACCATGGTGGAAAATGATCCATCGTCCTTCTACCGTCCATCGTGACCAGCAGCGTATGAAAGAAAAGATCAACGGTTCGCCAGAAGCAGAGGAAGGGTGGTGAGCATATGGTTTTCATCTGTAAGCGACGTCCGATAGCCATAATGCTCCTATGCACTGTTTTCCTGTCAGGATGCTGGGATCGAAAGGAAATTAACGATATCGCCTTTGTGATCGGCATCGCTATTGACAAGGAAGGAGATGATTACAGGTCCAGTCTGCAGATCGCTCTTCCCGGACAGTCCGGTGCATCTGGCAGTACAGGGGGCGGAGGGGGCACAACGGGTGATAAATCCTGGTTTATGTTATCGAATACAGCCAAAACGTTGCGTGGAACGACTATTGAAGGCCAAAAAGCGCTATCACGCACCATTTATTATGCTCATCGCCGTACACTGCTGATTGGTGAGGAACTGGCCAGAGACGGGGTTGCTCCCATGCTTGATCTGTTGACCCGTTATCCGATGAATCGTTTCTCGGCTTTGCCCATCGTAACCAGAGGGCGAGCGTACAAGGTAATGGATACGGATGCACAAATCGAAAAGTTTCCTTCTGAAATGGTGCGTGAATTGTGTTTTCTGAACATGCGCAAGCCCCGTTCGCTCAAAACCTTTACGGATGCGATTCTTAGCGAAGGTGTAGATCCGTTTCTTCCTGTCGCGTCCGTAGTGGAGAATGTGCCCAAGGGCTGGAAGGATTCCAAGACCAACATCAAGCTGGATGGACTGGCTGTTTTCAAGAAGGACAAGCTTGTGGGCATGATTGACAAGGCTCCTGCGGATGCACTGATCCTGGCGATGGGGGAAGCGAATGCACCGGAAGTGATGATCAAGGCTCCGCGTGGAGATGGCGACTTGTTCATTAAGCTTAATGAAAGCTTCTCCTCACTCTTTCCTCGCGTAGTGAATGGAAAAGTCAGTGTAACTATCCGATTTTTCGCTAAGGGAGTTTTGGTGGATAACGAATCCGACTACGGTAATCTGCGGGACAACGAGATGAAAAGTCTGAATGACGCCATTCACCAAAAGCTAAAGGATGATATGGAGGAAGGCATTGGTTTGGTACAGCAAAAATATCATGCTGATATTTTGGGCATGGGTCGTTCTATTCATCAGAATCTGCCAAAAGAGTGGCACAAAATCAGAAATCGCTGGGATGATATTTATCCGGATGTGGAGGTTGTTGTTGAGCCCCATGTCATGATTGCAAACGTAGGGGTTGTCAATAAACCGATCGGTTTAAGCGAGGAGGAGATTGTCCATGATTAAACAAATGATGTTGACTTATTTGGGCATGGTCGTAGCCGTGATCATTATGGATTTCAAACATTTGAAGCAGGCAGCGGTCATTAACCGCTGGTTGTCGTATGGCGTGATGGGACTAAGCACGGTCATCTGGTTCTATATCATCCATTTGAATAACACTTTGTTTGTCTCTTCATGGCTTGCTCCCATCATGCGGCGATTTTTGCCTATGCCGTAAGTTCGTTTATCCCGCTTGATTTCCAAATGAAGAAGACGAGAGGAGTTATTTTATGATCCAGGGGGTGACCGGTCGGCAGTTGGTGCTGCTAGTGATGTTGCTCAGTATAACAGGAACATTAATTCAGCCTCATGCACAGGCCATTGATCATGCTAGACAGCATGCCTACTTATCTTATATCCCTGTATTTCTGGTGATGGTGTGTTCCATGTGGATGTTAACTCGTGTGCAGCGCCGATTCCCCAATCAGGATCTGTTTGAGTCCATGGTTGAGCGTCATCCTGTTATGGGGCGATTGACGGGGATCATGTACATTTTGTTTTTTCTTTTTATTTTTGCCCGCGACATCCGGTTGATCGGTGACTACGTAAGCATTACTCTGCTGGAGACTACGCCGATTTCTGTCATAGTATTATCCCTTATGGTGATGGCTGTTTTTATCGTCAGGGGGGGATTGGGTTCCCTGATCGGGATGTCAGAGCTGTACGTTACGCTGTTTCTGCTGAATTCACTCATTTTACCCCTCATGCTGCTTCAGCAGATTAATCTGGATAATCTGAAGCCGTATTTCGATATCGATGTTGCAGGGGTCGGCACGGGCAGCTGGTATCTGTTTTCCTTTTTTGGAGAAATGGTGGCATTGCCTTTTGTGGTCAAAGGTAACGATTTTCGTTTCAAATCCGTAATGTGGGGAATCATCATCTCCACGCTGCTCATGATGCTGATTATAGTCGAGACGATTGCGTCGATTGGTGTACCTATTGCGTCAAGGCTGTTCTATCCTTCGTATGAGCTGGCAAGACAGTTGCAAATCAGTGACTTCCTTGACAGGTTTGATCTGCCTCTGGCTGCCGCGACATTGCCTGCAATGGTAACGAAGAGTGCATTTGATCTGTATGTTGTCTGTTGGGGAATGAAGCGGATGATCCCTAAGGTATCCGGGAAGGTGATGACCGGACCGATTGCTTTGCTGGGATTTGTATGTGCTTTCTGGTTTTTCAAAAGCGCAGTGGATCTGTTTCAGTTTACACGGGAATGGACCTGGATCGCTATTGTATTCGAGGTGTTGTTTCCCTTCATTCTGTTTATAATCCTGCGTCCGCGCAAAAAAAGTGCGAATGATCGACGAGCAGCGGATAGTCAGAAGCAAAAGCAGCAACCCAAAGAGGATAAACAAGGTAAAGCATCACAGGAACGAGATGAATCTGACAAAGGGAAACGGGAAGGACATCAAGGTGGAGAACTACAGCCTTCCTGATATATCCCATCAAAAATCGTTATAGATGAACCGACGAAAAGAGGGGAAACTCGGTTTCCCTCCATAGAAGTACCCTGTATACTGTAGTCAGACTGATGACATTCGGGTGAATTAACGGGGGGAACATGGATGGCTCAACATTTGGCAGGTATACGCGTAGCATTGACAGGACCACGAAAATCCAAAGAAATGTCTTTGCTGGTTGAGAAAATGGGCGGGATTCCACTAGTCCGGCCTGCACAGGGAACAGTTTTTCTGGACGATCGTAACATTCGGGACGGTTTGGTATCCTGGATATCCGATCCACCAGACTGGACGGTATTAACCACGGGTATGGGATTGGACGCTATTTTTGATATGGCTGAGGATATGGAGATTGCTGATCAATTGCTGGACGTATTATCGGAATCCTCGATTGCAGCAAGAGGGTATAAGACAGTCAATGCACTCCGAAAACGTAAACTGACCCCGCTGGTGCGGGATGATGATGGCAGCACAGACGGATTGATTCGCGAATTCGCGCCTCATGAACTTACAGGGCAGAAGGTCATGTTGCAGCTGCACGGGGAAACTGCGCCCAAGCTGGTCGGGTGGCTGGAGGAACAGGGGGCTCAAGTACGTCAGGTGCTTCCTTATCGTCATGTCCCGCCCGAAGAAGGCGAGCTGGAACAGTTGTTGAATGAAATTTTGATGCATGAGGTGCATGCTGTCGCGTTTACAAGTGGTCCGCAAGTACGGTTTTTGGTTGAATATGCAGCGTCAAAGGGCAAGCTCGAAGCCATGCAGGAAGCCTTCCGACAAGGCGTGGTGCCTGCTTCGGTGGGCAGAGTTACAGCAAACGCGATGCGTGAAGAAGGTATTGAGGCGCTCGTGGTCCCTGAGGATGAGAAGATGGGGGCACTCATCGTTGAACTGGGACGATATTATGCTGCCCGATCTGCAGACAAGGCTCAACTGCTGCAATAATATGTGATCCCGCCTGGAGTTATATTAAGCGTTGAATGAAACGTATTTAAGATGCCAAGTTGTTCCCGGTTCTGATCCGTTATATGGATTAGAACTTTTTTTGTTGCTTGTCTCTGTGAGCGGTTCATTTTCTATACGCTGAACGACTCTGATTCAAGGGATTTCACCTGAGACTTTGGTCGTGAAGTTACTTGTACCCATTCATAATTAAAGGTTTTTGGAACATAATGTGGAATGAATTAAAGACAGATTAAGCTTGTGAGGGAGGGACAGCATGATGAAAACCGTATGTGTGACCGGGGCGGCCCGGGGACTCGGGTTGGCTCTGACAGCACAAATGCTGAAGAGAGGTTATATCGTTTATGCAGCGGGTGTGGACATGGAAGAGTCCGAAGGGATTCGTCTTCTTACGGATGCATATTCTACACATTTACGCGCCATCGAACTGGATATTGCGGATGATCTGTCCGTGGCTTTGTTCACGGAGACGCTGAAGCTGGATACAGAGCATTTGGATATGCTTATCAATAATGCGGCTATACTAGGAAGTATTACGGACCATATCCGCGGACCGTTAAACATGGCGGAGATGGCAGAAGTATTCAACGTAAATACCTTGGGAACATTGCGTGTGACTCATGCCCTGTTGCCCCTCCTTCTTCAAGGGACAAACAAGCTGATTGTCGATATTTCTTCGGAGGCAGGCAGTATTGAGCAGTGCAGCCGGGATGGATGGTTTGCCTATTGCATGTCCAAATCTGCGCTAAATATGCAGGCTCGCCTTGTGCATAATGGTCTGAAGAATGAGGGTGGACAAGTGATGCTGATTCATCCAGGGTGGGTACAGAGTTATATGAGCGGGGAATTGAATACCGCTGCAGACCTTACGCCAGATCAATCGGCTCAGCATATCACAGCACTCATTGACCGCCATAAGGAGTTCATGGGAGACCAGCCCGCGTATATAGATTACAAGGGGGAAGCCCTTCCTTGGTAATTCTGTTGTAGGTAATTTGAAAGGAGTTTTTATTGATGGATCATCGTAAAAAAGCGTTACTACTTGGAGATTATACTCATCCAGACTGGCATCCGCTGCAAGGGGTGGATGCGGAAATTAGTCGGATTTTTCACGATACTATGACTGTGCAGTGCAGTGAGAATCGCAACATGCTGCTGCAAGAAAATATAACCGGATTTGATGTGTGTATCTGTTACATGGACGATTGGAAGGGGAAAGTCTCTCCACAGCAGACGGCAGGCTTATTGTCCTATGTTAGTAATGGAGGTGGACTGGTCATTATACATAACGGAATTTCGCTCCAAAATCGTTATGAGCTGAAGCAGATGATCGGTGCGAAGTTCCTGCATCATCCACCTTATGCCCCACTGGAGTTCACAGTAACGGCAGAGAGTCATCCGGTGACGGAAGGCATCTCGGGATTTACGATGGAGGAAGAGCCTTATCAGTTCGAGTTCGGTTCATTTGCCGAAACGAAAGTTCTGCTGGAGTATCAATCCGAAGAAGGGCCGAAGCCCGCAGCTTGGGCGCATAGATATGGTCTTGGACGCATTGTTTACCTGATGCCAGGACATCATGTACCTTCTTTTGCACATGAAACCTATCGTCAGTTAATTCTGCAGGCAGGAAAATGGGCTGCGCGTTACGTATAGCCGGACCGTTTCTTTTGTGAGCAGTTGATTAGGGGTATACTATAGAGATCAACGAAGAGGAGGATGACAAGAATGAGCGATTTGTTCAAAAAGGCGATCTCGTTAGGGCTCGGTCTTACAGTTGTAAGTAAGGAGAAAATTGAGAAAACCGTGGATGATCTGGTCAAGCGCGGGGAACTGGCGCCTGGTGAATCCAAAGCGTTGGTCGAACGCCTGATGGAACGAGGCGATGAAGAACAGGGCCAGTTCAAAAGAATGATTCAGGAACAGGTCAAGCGCGTCCTGCAGGAAGTGGGCGTTCCATCCGAGAGTGATGTAACCAGTTTGGAACAGCGTGTTGCTGTCCTTGAGAAAAAGCTTGCGGAACTGGGTCACACACCACAGCTTCAACCTGATGTATCCCCAGCTCCACTTGAAGTTCCTCCTCTCAAAGGAAACGAGATCGAGTAGATGGCTGTGCGAATCAAACATGTCGGGAGATACCGGGAAATTGCCATGGCGCTGGTGCGTCATGGCTTCGGTTATATGGTCGAGGAGCTGGGCTTGTTCCAGCTGCTGGCCATCCCCCGGCGGTGGATGTCGCGTGAAGCCCACACCACCAAGACGCTGAGTGAACGCATACGACTCGTGCTGCAGGAGCTGGGGCCGGCTTTCGTTAAGCTGGGGCAACTGGCAAGCACAAGGGCAGACTTGTTGCCTGAGTCTGTGATCCGCGAATTGGTGAAGCTGCAGGATCAGGTCCCACCGTTTTCCTCAGAGACGGCACGGGGTATTTTGGAACAGGAATTGGATACACCGCTGGAGGAGATCTTTTCCCGGTTCGAGGATACCCCTGTGGCTGCGGCTAGTATTGGACAGGTGCATCTGGGTAAACTTCGAAGCGGTGAGGCCGTAGCTATTAAAATCCAGCGTCCCGGCATATCGCGTATCGTTCAGCGCGATCTGGATATTTTACGAGAATTGACAGCGATGGCGGAGAAACGCTGGGATTGGGTGAAGCAATATCAGATCCCGCAAATGGTAGAAGAGTACGCTCAGGCACTGATGGCCGAGCTGGATTATACGGTCGAGGGACGTAATACGGAAAAGATTGCACAGCAATATCAGCAGGATAACAAAGTGAAAATACCACTGATCTATTGGGATCAAACTTCCTCTCGTGTGCTCACCATGGAGTACATCGAAGGCATCAAGCTGAATGACCGTGAAGAGTTGATTAAACGTGGGCATGATCTGAATAACATTGCGCAGCGGCTGGTGGATTCGCTGTTGAATCAGATTTTCATTCATGGATTCTTTCATGCCGATCCACATCCGGGCAATTTGATGGTTCTGAAGGATGGCAGGCTTGCCTTTATCGACTTCGGCATGGTGGGCAGTCTTAGTGATGAGATGAAGCAGCATTTGGCTTCGCTCATTATCGGATTGATGCGCAAAGATACGGACAGCATGATTCGGGCGATTGAGAAGCTGGGTATGATGCCGGATGATATGGATCTGAGAGGGCTTCATAACGATCTGGACAAGCTGCGCAGCAAATACTACGATATTCCCTTCTCCAAAATCAGCGTGGGTCAAGCATTGAACGATCTGTTCGGTGTGGCCCAGCGACATCGGGTCGTCATGCCTGCCGACATTCTGCTGTTAGGGAAATCGCTGCTCACTATGGAAGGTGTCATCGAACATCTCGATCCTTCCTTGAGTATCGTAGATATGGCAGAACCATTTGGTCGTAAGCTGATCAAGGAACGCTTCAATCCTGGGAGGATCAAGAACCGTCTGTTCCGCAGTGCTGCGGATATGGCCGAAAGTGTCATGGGTCTGCCAGGGCAGTTAAGGCAATTGTCTTCCATTATTAGCAAAGGTAAGCTGAGGTTGGAGATCAGTGTCCCCGAACTGGATGCGCTCATGCGCAGAATGGACCAGATCAGTAATCGGCTGTCTTTTAGTATTGTACTGCTCGCATTTTGTATCATTATGGTTGGATTGATCATCGGTTCTTCGATAAGTCACCAGTCAACCATGCTGTGGGATATTCCGGTCATTGAGATTGGTTTCCTGGTGGCCATTCTGATGGTGGCCTTCCTGCTATATTCGATATTTAAATCGGGGAGATTTTAAGTATAGACGTAATCAAGAGAGTCGTTAACGCTTCCTGTCAGGGGAGCAATAGCGGCTTTTTTTTGTTTGGGCATGGACGGGAATATTTAAACAAGATAAACAGAGTATAACTGAGATATTTTACATAAATAAGAGATAATAAAAGATAATATACCAATTACGGATACATACTCTGTTCGTGTAGAAGAGAATCTGGGACTATAATAATAGGTCAGTACATTAACGGACCCGGTTTTTCTGAGAGGGGAAAACCTAGAGAACTTGTGATTGGCTCACGATGTCTCGAAAGCAAGACACCTGAATGCTGTAGTGGAAATAAGAGGTGCACACTGGAACGGATGAGACATGTTCAGACATGAAATCGGATACCTTATTCGGATCATGATCAATTCAACATGTAATTCAACTTATATAGACGGGTTTTTGCGGAGGGTATTCCGCTGTTTTGTGTTGTCTGTTGTTAAGTTGGTCAGTGACGAACCGTTCTCTTGCCGTTCAGGCAATAAGACAAATATGAGTTTAAATACGTAGGAGGACCGGCAAAGGACGATATGAATACTTTAAAACAACAATGGTTTGGTAACATTCGCGGAGACGTGCTGGCAGGCATAACGGTAGCGCTGGCGCTTATTCCGGAAGCCATTGCCTTCTCGATCATTGCGGGTGTCGATCCGATGGTGGGATTGTACGCTTCAATTACGATTGCCATCGTGATTTCAATTGCGGGTGGAAGACCGGGCATGATCTCGGCCGCAACAGGCGCTATGGCGGTACTGATGGTGGGACTCGTCAAGGATTATGGCGTGGAGTATCTTTTTGCCGCTACAATTCTGACAGGTATTATTCAGTTTATTCTGGGGATTTTCAAGGTGGGGCGGTTCATCACATTTGTGCCTCATTCGGTACTGACCGGGTTTGTGAACGCATTGGCGATACTCATCTTTATGGCTCAGCTTACCCATTTCACAGGTGCGAACTGGATCATGTATGCGATGGTAGCGGGTACGCTGGCGATCATTTATATTGTGCCGCGGTTTTTCAAAAGTGTTCCGGCTCCACTGATTGCTATTGTGATCATGACGATCATTACGGCGCTGTTACATCTGGACGTCAAAACCGTAGGTGACATGGGGAATCTCACGAGTACCCTGCCTATGTTCCATCTGCCGAATATCGACTGGTCCCTCAATACGCTAATGATTCTGCTGCCGTATTCGTTCACGTTGGCTCTGGTAGGTTTGCTGGAATCTTTGCTGACTGCAACGATTGTGGATGAAATGACTGAGACCAAGAGCAGCAAAAACCGCGAAGTACGTGGTCAGGGTATTGCCAACTTTGTTAATGGCCTTTTCGGTGGCATGGGTGGTTGCGCGATGATTGGACAGTCGGTTATTAATGTGAAGTCTGGTGGTCGAGGTCGATTATCGACATTTACGGCTGGCGCTTTTCTGGCCATATTGTTGTTATTGCTTAGTGGTGTGGTGAAAGAGGTGCCAATGGGCGCACTCGTAGGTGTGATGTTTATGGTGTGCATCGGTACGTTTGACTGGAGCTCCATCAAGAACATTGCGCGTGTGCCACGTGCGGAAGCCTTCGTTATGGTAGTCACAGTTGCCATTGTGGTGTATACCCACGATCTGTCTATCGGTGTGATGGTCGGCGTTGTGCTTAGTGTGCTTCATTTTGGTTGGAAACAGACCAAGATTCGTGTACAGGCATATGAGGAGCAGGGGCAGAAGGTCTATCGGGTCCACGGACCGTTCTTCTTCGGTTCATCTTCCCGCTTCGTCGATGAGTTCAATGCTGAGGCTGATCCGCAGGAAATCACGATTGATTTTGGTGGCTCACATATTTGGGATAACACGGCGGTTGTCGCCATTGGTAAAGTGAAGTTCAAATATGCAAAGCTGGGCAAAACGGTGCATTTGCGCGGACTGAACGAGGAAAGCTCTCGTTTGCTTGAGAAGAGTGGATTTGCTACAGCCGGAGGGCTCGGTTCGTAGCTTGGTGGCAACGAAGTAGACAACAAAAAAACTTGTTTTTATAAGCGGCGCACTTTCTTCCGGATTTAAGTCGGGAGAAGGCGCCGCTGTTTTTATTAGACGATGGATGTGCACTGCGTTGTAGTTGTAATTCTAGTTCTAGTTCTAGTTTTATTTTTATTTTTAGTAGTTGATGTTACTGTGTTGAAGGTTGTGTCTTTCACTGTGTGTAAGTTCGAACGAACCTGGCACGTCTTATATGAGGTTATTTCATGTATTCATTATTCTAAAGAATCTCAGACATCTTATTTTGCCGATTTCACCAATACTGTAGCTGTTCTGCGTGTATTTCCGGGTACTAAGGTGGCTGGAGTTCGTTAGAAATTGCAAACGGCTCTAATTGTTGGAATAGGGTGTCCCGGATTCGTTAAAATTAGTGATAAGTGGTAGTCACCATTCTCAGGGGAGCTTCTATCGTTACTCTCAAAGCCATCCTCAAACTCACTTGGTCGCTACAAGTCACGCTGATCTTGGAATTTTGTGCTACAAGTTGAGGGTGTAACGCTATATCCCCTTTTGTTTTGCTTGACTAACGTGTAAACTACAGGGTATGGAGAAGAAGAGCAACGGACCGATTGCTTTTTAAAAAATTCATTTCATAATCAGGATTGATATACGGAAAACGAGTCTTGATTGAAGCCAAGTGAAAGCAATTATGAAATGGACTTATCTAAATGAATATACAGAGGTGTAACGATTGGCAAACTTTGAACAACTGGGCATTCGCCCGGAATGGTGCGAGATCCTGAAACATCAGGGCATCGCCGTGCCGACTCCGGTACAGGAACGTTCGATTCCGGTATTGCTGGGTGGGCGTGATATTATTGCTGAGGCACAGACGGGTACAGGGAAAACGCTGGCTTTTTTGCTGCCGATTATTCAGAAAATTAACGTATCCGACCGCTCGCCGCAAGCACTGATTATTGCCCCTACGCGGGAGCTGGCGCTGCAAATTACGGAAGAAGCGAAGAAGCTGACTGCAAACGACGATAAGCTGCATGTTCTCGCAGTATACGGCGGACAGGATGTGGACAAACAGCTGCGCAAACTGCAAAACGGTACACAGATCGTGATTGGTACGCCGGGACGTCTCCTGGACCATCTGCGTCGTGGAACGTTGAAGCTGGATAATGTGAAGAAACTTGTATTGGATGAAGCCGACCAAATGCTGCACATGGGCTTCCTGGATGATGTTGAGACCATCCTTAGTGAACTTCCACACAAACGTCAGACGATGCTGTTCTCGGCAACGATGCCGAAAGGCATTCGCAACCTGGCGAAGAACTACATGAAAGACCCGGAGGATGTGAAGGTATCCTCCAAGTCCGTGATTCCGATCAATCAGATTCGCCAGCAGGTGCTGGAGTGCACGGATCGTGGCAAACTTGAGGCACTTCGCGGCATGATTGATACGTATCGCCCGTACCTGGCAATTGTTTTCTGCCGGACCAAGCGCCGTGCATCCAAGCTGAATGAAGATCTGCGTGAAGCAGGTTATGCGAGCGATGAACTTCATGGTGACTTGTCTCAATCCAAGCGTGAGAACGTCATGAAAGCATTCCGCGACGCGAAATTGCAAATCCTCGTTGCTACGGATGTTGCGGCACGCGGACTGGATGTTGAAGGCGTAACGCATGTATTCAACTACGATATGCCGCATGATGCGGAAAGCTATATCCACCGGATCGGCCGTACGGGTCGTGCTGGCGGCACCGGTCTTGCCGTGACATTTGCAACACAGCACGACAGACCGGAGCTTGCTCGTATTGAGGAAGGCACCAATCAGAAGCTGTCCCGTATCCAGTGGACAAGTGAAGGTCCTGTAGCATCAACTGGAGCAAATAGACGTTCCATCAACAGTCAGGGTGATGAAGAACGTTCTGGCGGACGCTCCGCTGGGACAGGCAGTGCCCGTCGCGGCGCAGGTCGTACCGGCCGCAGCGAAGGCGGACGTGGCGGTCGTGGTGGTTCCCGTGGCGGCGAAGGTGGACGCAGCGGTGGACGCAGCGGTGGTCGTAGTGGCGGCCGCAGTGGCGACGAGCGCAGCGCAGGCCGTGGTTCCGCGCGCAGCAGCAGCGACAGCAGTCGCGGTGCAGCGGGTCAAGGCGGGCGCGGTGCAGGTCGCAGCGGCGATGAGCGCAGCAGCGGCTGGGGCGGCCGTAGCGCCGACAAGCGCAGCTCCGGGCGCAGCAGTGAAGGTTCACGCCGACCGGACTCCGCAGGACGCGGGCCGGCCAAGAACGACCGCCGCGATTCTCGTCGCGGACGGTAATACTCGTTAAAACCCATGGCAAGTAGTCTGGAAGAACGCCATACATTTTCCAAATATCAAAACACCTCATCCTAGACCTAAGGATGGGGTGTTTTTTCGTCGAAGCTTATATGATAAAAACTATAGGGATGTCACGCGTAATTCCATTACGCATGCAGGGTTAAACGAACTATGGTTCGTCTATATACAGGGATTGAGTTTGCACTAATTTACATTTCGAGTTCATTTACAACAGCTCTACACACGAACATCTGCATACGAATCTCGATATTTCTCGTTATATACCCGACTGACCGACTCCGCCAGACCACCGCGGGCCTTACCAGGATACAGCTCCAGAGTGCGATAGAGCCGCATAAACCGATCTTTGGGCATAAAGCGCGCGTAGCGGGTAATAAGACTTGGGAACAACTCAATATATTTACTCTTGCGTACAGCGGCGGCGGCTACAGCCGTCAGAATCTGAATCCCGTTGTGCAGCTGCAAAATATTCACTTCGTACGTAGCGATATAACGGATCGCATCTTCACGGACCAATTCGGGCTTCAGCCGTGCGATTTCACCGATATATTCAGCGAGCAGTCGCTCGAAGCTACGCAGCAGCAGAGGTTTGAGCTGCAGATCCATATCACTGCGCAGCACGAAGGATTGCAGCAGCGCAACCTGCTGCAGACGAATCCGGTCGTTATAGACGAGTGAACCGATCTCCCTGAGCATTTCATAGGCTAGCGCTTCATCCTGCTTCCGTGCTTCAGCGACAAGGGCCCAATTTCGGTTAATGCCTTGGCGAATCGCTTCCTCGTCCTGACGCAGCATGCGTTTAAGTTCACGCTGCTGTTCGACCTGGAAGGATCGCTTTTGCATGAAGATCAATCCAGCCAGAAGCAGCAGGGAGACGCTGGCCGCCGCCATCGTTTGGTCTATGGTTTCACCTAAATAGGTAGCAACCGCACCAAGGATTACTGTGATGAACAGGTCGCGTGCGATCCGGCGTTTGACGCGGGAAGAGGCGCGTTCTTCCACTGTGGCAAGGGTGCCGCGTCCACAGGCAGTACAGCGATCCTCCCACAGGCAGGTATACTGGCCACACCGCTTGCAGACACGCAACTTTTGAAATGCATGCGTTGTTCTTATAAAAGGTTTGATGGATACAACTTGTTTATTGCTCATGCTCAATCACGCTCGCCATTCAGAATAGTGTAGAGGGTTCGATCGGCATCTTCCCTTGAAACGGGTTTGCGCCGATGAAGCAGGAACGCAATCCCCTTTATAATGACAAAAAGAAACAATATGGCGAGGCATCCGTATGTAACCATAATCCGTTCCTTTCTAGGCATAGTTAAAATATGCGTAGTTATAATGTTTACTGATCAAGCGTCGTTATATTGCAGTTTGCTGGCAATAACTATATCATATTTCCATAGTTGGAACTTTTGTGCCAGCTACTGACATGAATTCGTCGATTTTTGTCAGTCATTACAAAACTGTAACTGAAGATAGGGGTGCTTTTCAGAATTTATTAGTAGACTGTTAAGATTTCCTTAAGGCTTGACGCCTATAATAAACTATTCCCATTTTAATCTCAAACGTGAAGGAGTACACCCAATGCTGCGGACAAGCAAAATACGCTGGCTCAGCGGAACTCTGGTTCTGCTGGCATTTCTAACGCTGCTGCTACCTCAGGCGTTGCTGCCACATGCTGCAGCGGCTCAGGCACAGACAAGCGGAATCGATGCGGTACTTGTAGCCGATGTCAGTAATTCCATGAATACAAGTGACCGTGACAAGATCAGCAATGAAGCCATGAAAATGTTTATTGATATGCTGCCGGTCCAGGGGGACAAGGTAGGGATTGTCGCTTATACCGATCAGGTGGAGCGGGAAAAGGCTATGCTGGAGATTCAGTCCGATGCGGACAAGAGCAGCCTGAAAGATTTTATTGATCAGCTCGGCCGGGGGCCATATACCGATGTCTCTGTAGGTGTCGCCGAAGCCGTGAACATACTGAATCATGGTGCAGACCCATCCCACTCGCCGATGATCGTGCTGCTGGCGGATGGCAACAATGACTTTAACAAAACCAAAGGCCGTACACAGGCACAATCCGACGCTGATCTGGCGAAATCCGTGAAGGAAGCACAGGATCAGGGTATCCCGGTATATACGATTGGACTGAACGCAGACGGCAAACTGAACAAGGACGCACTTGCAGATCTGGCTAAGCAGACCGGAGGCAAGTCCTTTATCACAGATACACCGGATGATCTGCCACAGATTCTGAGTGAGATTTTCGCCGATCATGCCAAACTGAATGTCGTGAAGCTGCCCTCCATTACAGGAAACGGCAGTTATCAGGAAGTTACCGTGAACGTACCGAACGACAGTGTACTTGAAGCCAACATCTCGATCATGTCTTCAAAGCAAGTCCAGATTGAATTGACCGATCCTTCCGGCAAGGCCGTAGATCTCAACTCTGACGCAGCCAAGCTCTCGACTTCGATGAGTTATTCCTTGGTGAAGCTGCTCAAGCCTCAGGAAGGCGACTGGAAACTTCGGGTAAAAGGGGCTCCGAAAGACAGCATCGATATCAACCTGTTGTTCAACTATGATCTCCAGCTCGTTGTGGACCCAATTAAGACCAAGTCCTATACGAAGGGTGACAAAGTGGATCTGACCGGCAAGCTGGAGAATGGAGGGCAGCCTCTGCAGGATAATGATCTGTATGCCGATATGAAGGCGACATTGGTCGTAAACGATCAGGATACAGGCAAAAGCACAGAACAGCCGCTCGAAAACACGGGCTCCGGGTTCACCGGAACGTTCGAAGTGCCGGACAACCATAACTACGAGCTTGTTATCCGTGCAGAAGAAGACAGCTTCTACCGGGAAAGTGCTCCAATTACGATCAATGCGGGCGGAGCAGCCGGTAGCGGAACTCAGCCAACGACACCTGCGGGCGAGCAGGACAAGCCGTTTCCATGGATGCCTGTTATTTTGGGCGTGATCGCCTTAATCGTGGTAGCTGTGGGTGTCTGGTTCCTGTTAGGCTGGCTGAAACGCAAAAACCGTGGATTTGTCGGACAGATGGTTGTCGAAATTCGTGATGAGAATACCGGGGACAAGTCGTACCCGCAATATAAAAAGCTGGCATCCTTCCGGGGTAGATTCCATCTGCACCAGCTGTTACAGCTGGACCCTGAATTGAAGGAAACCGAGAAGTATGTATTTACACCCAGCAATGGGGATCGAATTATAATCCGCAACGCCGCAGGCGGAACGCTGGAAAAATCCGGCCGTGCCGTTGATGCAAGCTCAGGCGTTGAACTGAAGAACGGTGACCGACTGAGCATCCCGCTGCAACAGGCGGACAAAACGATTTTAATTGAGTATCTGGTGTAATTTGATTATTTGGTTTAAAAGGAATGCATTTTAATTTGGATATAATTGTTTACACGAGAACGGAGAGGACAGAGAAAACCTGAAGAAGCGAAGCGTTCGCCTTTATCCCCGGATTTTCACTTTGTAAAAGTGAATTGAAAAAATCTGGGGATAACAGCGATCGGAAGGTTACTCTGTCATCGGAGTGGCAAGTGTAAATTTCTTTAGTTTGAATTGTATAGATTGAAGCATATGTGCGTTAATCCAAAGGAGGACATGGAATGAAACCGATTGTTAGAGAACATATTCAGCAACTGGATGTATCGCTTGGCGGAGGGATTGTCAGTGAGAAAATCAGAGTCGATACGATTGATAACCCGATTCTAATTATCGGTCTTGGAGGAACAGGTATTGATGCGCTGCTGCGCCTTAAATACCAGATTAACCGACGTTTCAAGCTGCCACAGGACCCGGTATCCAAGAAAAAAATGGACAAACCGTCCAACGTGGAGTTTCTTGCTTTTGAAACGAACGAACAGGATCGCGCCAAGAAGTATAAAGGCATCGGACTCGATCCAATTAATGAATTCGTATTGCTGTCCAATGCCGAAATTGGTGGATTGCTTCAGAACCGCAGCGTATTGGAGCCGTATATTACGGACTGGCTGTCTCCGGAGCTGAGCATCACCGATGGCATGAACGGCGCCGCAGGGGTGCGTCAGGCTGGACGCCTGCTGCTGTTCACGAAGATTAACCAGGTCGTGCAGGCGATCGACAAAAAGATCAAAACATTATCTGTAGGCACCAACAAAAAACTGATGGTGTTCCTGCTGACCGGTCTTTCCGGCGGTACGGGCAGTGGTTGCTTCCTCGATATTTCCTATATCGTGCGCGGGATTATCGAACGGGATCACGGCTCTGCCGGGATTGACCGCGTGAATACGCTTGGTTATCTGTTCACCCCAGACGTGAATCTGTCCAACAAAAGCTTGAGTGAACACACTCGTGAATATATCCGCAAGAATGGATACGCTGCGCTCAAGGAATTGGATTACTGGATGAACGTGGATAGCCGGGGAGAGCGTTTCTCTCAGAAATACGGCAATATTCTGACCGTAAATTCACCGCTGCCGCCGTTCAACCTGTGTCATCTGATTTCCGCAACCAACACGGAAGGCAAACTGCTGGAGAACGCCTATGATTACTGCATGAACGTCACCGCCGAGAACATCACCAACTTTATGGCGAGTGAGGAAAAGCAATCCGGCGAGGAGTTTGCCATCCACGATTATATTAGCAACATTCGTACAAACATCGCACAAATGAACAAAGCCTACCCGGCCAACTATGATTACAATATTATCGGTGCATCCTCAGCGGTACTGCCGATTGAAGAAATGACGACCTATCTGGCTTACCGCATGTTCGACAAAATGAGCACCATGTTCTCCAAAGCACCGAACCAGGAGGATACCGAGAAGTTTGCTCGCAAGCTCGGCATTGATCTCGAAAGTGTGGTCAAGTCCTTTGAAGCCCGTGTGCCGGAGCCGCTGCCAGGTTATCAGAACAGTGAGCGTCTGTCCTATGGCAATGTGGTGAAATCACAGGTCGTGAACATGGACACCGAACTGGAGCAGAACTTCCTGGCTCGTGCTCGTGAGGAATATATCAAGGCGAAGAAGCAGCTGCCGGGTGAGATTGCGGGTCAGTTCACCGAACAGATCCGGCGTATGTTTTTGCATCCTGAACAGGGTCCGTTCTATGTCTCCCGTCTGATCTACACGGAAAAAGGCTTCTGTGTACTGAAGATGATTCAGTCGTACATTGAAACTCTGCGTGAGAATGCTTTCCGCATTCCGCGTGACATTGAGGCCGCTCAAGAGCAGTCCGAAGAGAAGCTGGGCGATGCGAAGAGTGCGTTCGTCTCCAAAGAGAAGAAGAAGAATGCTTATATTGAAGCAAAAATTCATGAGTACTGGCTGCACGCCGATGTGGAACGCAATGATCAGATGATCGAGTTCTACGAAGACCTGTACGAATTGCTGAACCAGGAGAACAGCCGCATTTATAACGTATTTACTGAAACGCTGAACGCACTTAGCTCGATCTTCTCCAAAAACGGGGATATCCTGACACGCGGCGAAGAACAGTCCGATCACAAAGGCAACAAAACGTATTACTGGAACGTTGTAAGTGTGCCGGATATCGTCAGTGTGGTGGATGGACTGCTGGACAAGCGCGATACGGATGATCTGATCCGTGACTTCTCGCGTGAATTGCTGGAGAACTCCAGCCAGTGGGTGAAAGAAAACGAGATCGATATCGTCAGCTCCATCTCTGATTTCCTGACTGAGAAGTTCGGGGATCTGATTACCCGCTCGATGGAGGACTTCCTGGTTATCAAATATGGGCAGGACGAGTCAGTCGAGAAATTCGTGGAACGCTTCATTGCAGGCAAACTGGATGATGAGGCCGTTCCGGTGTTCAATCTGAGCAACAGCACAGGCAGTCTGCATTTCCCATCCTGGGGATTCGTATCGGTGCCGGCACAGGCGCCGGGCATTCTGAGAGGGATTCGCAACTATCAGAACAATGCGGTAGGTAAATCTCATTTTACCGTCAAGGAAAGTGAAGTGCGCAACCGGATCTTCTGGCTGAACACTCGCAACGGGGTACCCCTGTTTGTGTACACACCGCTCAAAGTATATGAGGAAAGTTATGAACGCACCATTTTGGACAAAGAAGGTATCGGACGCCATCTGGTGCAAACCGAGAAGAATAACTGGACCTATCTGCCGTCTCCAATCCCGGAAAAATCCTGGGGAGATGTGTACGAGAACGCCAGGGTGAAGCAGTACAACGCCCGTGTACGTACCGAATTCGAGCAGGCGATCGGCTATAAGATTGTTACAGCCAAAACGATTGACGAAAATACAAGCAACCGCTATGCCGTTGTTACGACCGAACCGTTCGACCTGTCCGCGAAGCTCGCTGCCTACGACATGCGCCTGACGTCCACCACGCCGAACCTGGGTGAAGTGAAGCGGGCAGTCATGGAATTGAAACGCCTGCAATCCGAAGGATTGCCACTGGTGTCGGTGAAGGACATTTTCGGAAGTATTAATGAAGATATGGCTAAAGAAAACCTGGTGCGTTCCCCGCAGCTGATCGCGAGGGTACGTGAAGAACTGGCGAAGATGAACGCTATCTCAGCCAAAGTCGCCGAGCTGGAAGGCATTCTCGCCCAGCATCAGGACGAGGAGCAGTGGTATGACCGCTTCATCGAAGCACTCTACACCGATACCATCGTGAAGAAAGGTGCGCTGTACGTCTATGACCGCGATCCGGAAGAAGACGCATGGGAGCCGTTTGCGAACCTGATGAAGAGCCGCAACTTTGCCGAATATGAAGTGTTTGGCAACTTCCGTGGACTGGCGGAGAAGGATCGCAGCACGTTGCTGCGCAAAGCGTCCCGCCGTGATAACGACCTGACCGCTTCCGAAGATATCACGCCACTGCTTACGAAGTTGGATGATCTGGCTGCATTGTTCATGGAATCCCGTGATCGTCTGGAATACGAGCGAGTGGAACTGGCAAACGGAGAAGACATCTACCAGTTCTACAGAACGATGTCATCGAAACTGAATGACATTCGCAGAAGGCTGAAGTAAGGGTGGCGGCCGGGATGGAATTCAGCTCGAATAATGCTCTGAAGCGCAATCTGGAGAGGTATGCAGCACAGTATGCAACAGAGCAGGAGCGTCAAGGCAGCCTGGGTGATGGTCGCAGCAGCATCCATTACCCCGCGTTGTTCCTGTTCGTGGGTGACCAGGTTGCTCCGGCAGTGTCTGCTGTCCAGGAAATCAACCGGCTGAAATGGGATAACGGAGAAGGCGTAGTCTATGTACAGATTGGCACGGAAAATCAGGAGCATGACCAACATCGTGACCATGACCCCGCGCAAACGAAGCATGACCTTTACAGCGATGGTGCTCATTCAGGATATGCACGTGTTAACGGCTTGAGTGATGCAAGGAATGGCAGCACTTCGGATGATGGTCAGGTGACCCGTCACGTGCTTCCCTTGTCCACCATACAGACGGATCGACCTTCCAAAACGCTTCGCAAGGATGTGCATCGTAGCTTCCACGATTCAGATCAGGCACTCTTTGGTCTGAATCGTACCTTGCGGCGGGTGAGTAATCGTATTGCCGAATACGGACGCCTATATTCATCTTTCGATCGAATCTACGTGACCGTTGTGACCAGGGCAGATGATCCATTGAATGTATTGTTGCCGGAGCTTACCAAGCTGACCGAAACAATATTGTCTCAATCCTTCAAGTCGGTACAGACCGATTTGCATGTGCTGGTCAGCGAGATGGAGCAGGTCGATTCCTTTGGATATGCAAGCGCAGCGGGACTCGCTTTTCTGCGGGAACTGGATTATATGCAGGGGCTGGACTATACGTTCAGTGGCAATCTGCTGGTTACGGAGGACGGTATCTCCATTCCGGTTGTACATCCCGCTTCTCCGTTATTCGATCTCGTATATATTTTGTCAGACAAAAACGAGCGTGGAACCGGCGTACCTGGCGGGTGGATCGAAAATGCCGAGATCATCTGCCGAATCTGTCTGCTCAAGAACCGGAAGCAGGATGGAGATAGCTCTGGTTCAGTGACAAGCACAGGGGCCAATACGTATAACAATACGTCGTTCAAAAATAACATTCGTACGACCTCGGATCAGCATGGTTATGCCAGTGCAGGTTTTGCCGAGATTAGACGGCCGAACAAACCCATTGCACTCGCGGTGTTGTATCACCTGTATCGTTATTTGCTTGAACGGATGCGGCAGGAACCCGAGTGGAGCATCAAGGACAAGCTCGCCTTCTTCGGACTGGATGGGGCTTCGGTAGAGCGCAAAGTGGAAGGGATTCTTCCCGATGAGGATCTGGTGAGCGGCATGAGCGGCATAATGACGCATAACGTCAGCTTCACCGATCTGAAGCCGCTCTCGCTGCGTGAAGCGGAGAGAGCATTGTTCGGACATGGGGCAGAGGCGTACTTCCGTGATAATGTGGTCCGTCTTGCGGAGGAACGAGTACGTCAGCGCAGCACAGAAGGCTCCCTTCGTCGTAAGGCTGAGCAATCGCGCACGGAGCATCCTGAGGTTGGCTATTTTCAGTGGGCCGCCTGGAGTGATAATGGGTTCGGCAGTGTGCGTGAGGCTTTGCTTGGGCTGATTCGTGATAAATCGGTGCAGCTTGAATCCGCACGTGCCTTGCTGGAGCAGCGTCAGCAGGAGAGAGTAGAGGATCAGTCGTTCAAACGGGCGTTGTTCCGTGACAAACAGAACGTGCGCAACCTGATCGATTGTTTGCTGGAGCGTGTGTATGTGCCCAAAGTTGAATTGCTGCGTCTGGAGAATGAATTGCAGCTGCTTCGTGTCTATGACACAGAGATGGAACAACTGCATACGTTCAGCCGGAGTGTAACGGAGACACTGGCAACGCTGGAACGTGTTTTGCGTGAGACAGCGGTGGAGAGCATAGCGGCTGCAGATGAATATATCGGTCAGAACGTCATGGAGTATTACGGCAAAGTGACGGAAGCGCTGATTGCAGATTTGGAGGCAAAGCGTGGACGGGATGTCTGGTTTGAGGACCGCCATATGGGGGATATGAACCGGCTTGCCACAGAAGGAAACGAGCGACTCTTGCAACGTCTGATGGAGGTATGTCATGTGATGCTGCTTACAGCAGAACCGCTCCGGGTACCTTTCGAAGAAGAATTGCTGTTGCGGGCGAATGTTACCATTACCTATGGGGACAAAAATGTACTGACCCGTGATGATCTGTTCCGCCGATTGTATCGCACACTGGAGGAGCAGGCGGTCGTTCGGGTAAGAGTATTCGACTATACGCAGGAACATCGTTATGAAGAAAAATATTTCTTTGGTGATCACCATAGTGCCTTCATGGACTATGCGGCGTATGCCGAAGAAACGTCACGGATCTATAAGCTGGGTGTGGTATACGAGGAACGAAGCAGTGGTGTGGAGAAGCTGAATCTGATGGGGGGCTTCCATCTGGAAGACCTGATGGTGTATCGCAATGGCCGGGTGTATTACGATTCGTATACGGAGAATGGTTATGAGCTCCATCCCTCCGATCTGGCCGAGAAGCTGTCACCCATGCGTTAAAACATAAGGCATGTCTGTATCTTAGTTGGACGGAAGGGAGGTACAGATGGAAGACGGAACCAGGGGCCTAAAGTCGGGCAAAGTGCATCTTATTGGCTCGCTGTGTCCGGGAGTGGCTTGACGTCGTCGATCTGTTTTCCGTTCATGAACATGAAATTTCTTGTTTTTCTTCATCCGGTTTCGTATTAATTCAGCCGTTCATCGGCTGGTTTGGAAAGGATGCATGCAAACATGCAGCGAAAAATCAATCTTCTCCTGGTCCTGTTCAGCCTGATTGGCGGAGCTGTGGGCTTTGCGGCTGGAGAAATCATGCTGCGTCAGTGGCTCGGGGAAATGCCCCGTCTATTGCTGATGGGATTATACTTTGGCGTGTTGGCGCTTAGCGTGGGATTATTCTGTTTACTCGCAGAGATGATCTCGCCCAAGCTGAACGGGGCTTCCTGGAAGCTGCGATATCTGGGACTATCCTGGAAACTGCTTGTTCCGGCAACGCTGGCGCTGTTGTTTGTCGTCGGACTTGCCCTGCAATTGCTGTATCAGATTAACCCAGGCGGTGTGAAGCAAGTCAAGGATATCGTGCTGATGATCGATAACTCGGGCAGTATGAGTGAGACAGACCCAGATAACGGTCGCTTTGAAGCGGCCAAAACACTGATCAGCCAAATGGAAAGCGATAAACAGGTGGCGGTGATTACCTTTGATGATCAACCCGAGCTGCTTCAGCCGTTCACCCCGTTGGACAGCGAAGCTGCCAAAAATGAGGTGTACAGCAAAATTGATGGCATCGTGACGACCTCGGGCGGAACTAATTTCGATGCAGTGCTGCGGGAAGCGATGGAGCAGATTAAGGGCAAACAGGACCCGAAACGCGGAACGGTAGCGATTCTGCTATCCGATGGATTCAGTGATGCAGACACATCTGGCATTTTGTCTGAGTATGCAAATGAACAGATTGCCGTCAATACGGTGGGACTGAGTCTGGTGGACCCTTCCGGAACCGACTTGCTGCGTCATATCGCCCAGCAGACGGGCGGTATGTACTATGATGTACCAGATTCCGGTGGACTTAATCTGGCATTCCAGCAAATTTACGATACGATTGATGAACGAACGCTGGTGACCGAACGTACAGGCATGATGGAGCATAGTACGTATCTGGCTATCTTTAGAGTGGCTGCCTTACTGTTGATTGGTGTCGCACTGGGCGTGTCGCTCGGTCTTGTATTCGATAACCGTCATCTTGCACTCAGTTTCGGAATTGGGGGTGCCGTGTCTGGTTTATTGGCAGGACTACTGCTCGAATGGGGTCTGGACGGATCAACGGTTGGTGATGCATTTGTAAGATTCGGAGCGATGCTCATCTTATCTGGCGTGTTAACCCTGTTCAGCTGGATCATTCCGATCAAGGAGAATACACCACGCAAGACGCGTGGGCGCCGTGATGCTGGTGGAGGAACCCATTCGGTGGAAGGATTCGGTCAGCGGGCAAGAGATTCGCGCAGCAAAGGATTTTGACGTCTGGAGGTAGGCGATAGATGCGTTTTACGGATGCAGACCCTTCAGCGCCCCTGATTCGCAGACTGACACTTGCAGTGGACGAGAGCCAGTGTACACTTCGCTGGCTCTGGCCAGAGAGCGTGGAAGCTGTATATGTTGAACGGCTGGAGCTCGATATGATGGGTGATGATCGTACCGAGGAGCAGGCTGCACAGGGCAAGCTGAAGTTATACACAAAAGAAGAATATAAGGCGAGCAATGGATATATGGATCGAATCACGGGTTTTGGTGCCATCCGTTATACAGTGTATGTGTGTCAGATGCAGGAGGACGGGCCAGTTCTGGTGCGTCAGCGTGATGGAGACAACACGGTCGTTGCCAGTGCAGGCAAGGCCGATATTCGCTTTTCGATCCGATACAAGAGCGGTTTTTTTCAGAAACGAAAAAGTGTACTGATGACCGTTACAACGGAAGCACCTGTTCCGAAGGAGGCGCTCTGTTATGTCCGCAAACAAGGTGGGGTTCCGTTGAATAAGGAAGATGGCACGGTGTACCCTTTTGTGAGTGATTTTGCTCCCGGGAGAAATGAGATGCCACCCGTCGAGGTCGCCAAGGACGATTACGTGAGGCTATTCTTCACGGATGGACCAAAGTATGGAGCCGCCTATAGACTAATATCAGACTAGATAGTTAGGCGAGTTTTTACACAGAAACTCTGTCATCGTAGTGCAAGTGTAAATCAACGTTGTCTAACGGATCAGGGGAGGGGAGTGGCTATGAGCTTTTTTAGTCGGTTTTTGAAGAGACAGCAGCCGGAAGAGCGGCCGTTGTTTTACGATATCGTATGTCCATATTGCTTCAGCAAGTTTTCACCGGAGGAGGTTGTGTTCCGGGCTGCGCATCATCGCGATGACGATGAGGACTACGCACTTGGGGAAGATGCGAAGCTGAATCGATATCGCGAACGGTTTGGACTGGATACGGTGTTTGATATGGAGGCTGTGCTGGCTCCGCATGATGTACCTGAGGAACATCGCATCTATTCGGATAACATTGTGATGGGACTGAACGATCGTTACGGTGTGGTTACACGGCGTCGGCTGTGTCCACAGTGCCATAACGAGCTGCCTGTCACAGCAGGCAAAGCACCAAGCAATATCATTTCCATTATCGGGGCATCCCAGGTGGGTAAATCCGTCTACATGACTTCATTGATTCATACATTGCAGCATTACACAGCCGATCATTTTGATGCGGCCTGCATGCCGCTGAATGCGGAGATTAGCCGCCGGTTCCGTGCCGATTATGAAGAACCATTATTCGAGCGGGGCGATTTGCTGGATTCAACGCAGAAGGAGAAGCTGCAGGAGCCGTTCATTTTCCAATTTGTGTTCAAGGATGAAGATAAAGCGCCGCTAACACTGGTGTTCTTTGACGTCGCTGGTGAAGGTATGGTGGAGCAGGACTATCTGGGACTTCACGGGCAGCATATCAAGAACTCGGCAGGCATTCTGTTTATGGTGGACCCGCTTCAGATTCGTTCCATCCGGGACAAAATCCGCATCAACCTTGGCAACGAGCCAGGCGAGTGGACGCCAAGATACGATGAACCGCGTGATGTGGTGTTAACGATGTTCGGTGACTTTATCGCGTACCAAGACAAAGCCAAGACGAATATTCCGACAGCCGTTGTACTCACCAAAAGCGACATGCTGCATTCCCTCAAGGATGAAGAGGGCGATTACATCAAATCCAACAGTAATGTATTCCGCAACATGGTGCACCGCGACTGGTTTGACCTGACCGAATTCGAGAATATCGACGGGGAGATCCGGCGTTTTATCGAGAAGGTGGACCGTCCGTTCAAAGGCACGATGGATGTGTACTTTAAGGATACGGCTTACTTTGCGGTGTCTGCGCTGGGAAGCAATCCTGTGGATATGAAGCTGCAAGGTGTGGTCAGTCCAATCCGTGTCGATGAGCCATTCCTCTGGCTGCTGTACAAGCTGAAGTATATTGAGGGGAGAGTGGGATGATGCGTTCTTCCATGACCCCGCCAATTGAACAACAGCTGTACACTCGAGAGCGGCGCGGGGTGTTTCGCACAACGGAGGGGTTCGATACGGTTGCCGCATCGCCAGGACTGGACCCTTCTTTTATCAAAAAAGTGCTTCATCCCTACTGCGTCTATGACGCTCCAGCGGAGCTGACGGGCCGGAGTGAGAAGGATGAGACGAAGTTTCCCCCGTCCATTCATCTGCTGCATCTGGAGAGCGGGGAGACGATACTTGGGCAAAATGTGTACCAGTCCGTTGATTTCACCGGGCTGCGCAGCGCTTTTTTCGCCCATAACTATGTCTTGTCTCCTGAACGCTCGGAAGAGCAGATGAAGCAAGGTGGCTGGCTGGATGCTGTGTTCGCCACGTCCTATGACATCGAACAAGGTACAGTGCTGCCTGCGCTTACTGAATTGCCACGAGCAGCTGGTGTTGGACAAAGCTCTCCAAGTCAGATCTTTGCCGCTCTGAAAATGGACGAGGTGGTATTCAAACGCCTGCTCTACGCCGTCATGCAAGCTGTAGCTACACGTCGGAAGATATACATTGCGCTAGATGTGCCCGCTGAGGAAGTTACAGCCGGAGCCAAGGGACTGCTGCGTTTGTTATATACGGCGCTGCCTTACGCGTTCCGGCGGCAGCTCGGCTTTATGACGTTTGCAAAGGAGCCGCAGGCAAAGAAAGGCATCCACCTTCAGTTTGTGGAGCGGGGTACGCTACGTCCAAAAGATCGGAATACGGAGAAGGATTTTACCTTTGATCTGGTATCGGGCAGAGTTACCCATGCAGATGCATCTGTGGCGAAGCTTCCTTATGCGGAATTTGCCTGGACCCTACTGCACGAACCTGCGGCTGCCGATTCATTTTATGCTTTTGCGGATGAGATGCTGTCCGGAATGGAACCTGGACGGGAGCTCTCCATTGAAGCATACGGGGAACTTTCTATGTTCTATCGTCTGGAGCAGGGGATGGAAGAGTTGTATCTGGATAACAAAAGCGATGTCCTGAGTGGGTTGCTCACCTACTTGAAACCGGAAGGCGGAGCACAGCAACGCTCTCGTTTGAACGAGTTGTTCCTGACGTTGCTCAGTCGTGAGCTGGACAGCGTCAAACGGGAGAATGTACCTGAAGAATCGGTTGCAGCACGCATCGGGGAGTATTTCCGGGTCGCTGCGCCAGTCGTACAGTCCCGAATCGTGGATTATTTCATCTATGGTGTTAATAACGCCCGTTCGCAGAAACGTATGCGTGCCGTGCAGGAGCTGTATGGCTTGCTGGATCGGGACAGCCTGTTAAGCCGTGCTTTCTTCGACAAAGTGCTGGCGAACGAATCACTGACCAAGCTGCTGTTCGAGCCCTATCTGGATAATCAGCTGAAACGCACGGAATCAGCCGCCGATGTTGTGGAAGTGATCCAGAGATGGATTACATCTCACCCGTCTGCCATCCACAACAGTTTCTTGCTGGAACGGACAGGAACGGAGCTGCGTGAACGTTTGTGTTCTGCGCCCAACCCTGTTCAGTCTGCCAATGAGGCACTTAAGCGGGTTAGTATATTGGATCGTGTACCAGTCGCAGGCGGCTTAGACACAGGTATTACCGCCCGGATTGGACAGTCTGGAGCTTCAGTTCGTGCTAATCGGAAAGGTGGACCTGGGTCCGCTGTCCAACCACCAGCGTATCAGGAGGATTTAACCCGGCTTGCAGATAAGCTGGCTTACGTTATTAACTTGTTTATGATCCAGGATCTCGATCTGGAGCGGGTTAACCGTGAACAGCTGTTAAGCATTGATATTTTGTTGCACGGAAACGAGGTTCGGGACTGGGCTGCTCGCCAGGGCTCAGATGTATCTGCGCGTACAAACATGATGCTGGCAGCGAGAGCATGGCTTAGCGGTGAGGGGCGTGACGAAGAGGAGTTGGAATCCCTCTCTTTGGCCGAACGTAATGAGCTCCAGCGCTGGACGCGTCGCTGGCTTGCCGGAGAGCTTCGTGATCGCCCAGATACGACTGCATTTGAAGCACTGCCGCTGGCTTTCTATCGCGGTGGCAGCGGTAGCAACAGACTCGATTATCCAGGCCTGATTGAATTTATCTATAGTAGTTCAGGACGTACAGAAGTGTTGTATCAATTTATGGAGTGGTCAGGGAATCAACGCTTGTTTATTCGCGGCTCTAACGCACATAAGGGATACTCGGATGCAATCGTGGCCTATTTCAAGGCCCATGATCGCGTAGCTTTTAAGTCAAAGTCAGCTTTCAAACCCTATTATGCCAGAGCAAGTAAGACGATGAAGCCGGCTTACGATCGCGCCAAAACAGAGTTGTCTTCCCCGCTGGTACGCATGCTGACGGGTAAAAGGAAGAACCTTTTTCTAGGATCGGTCATTGTCATTCTGATTCTTGGTATTGCTGGAGGCACGTATGCTTTGATGAGCGATAAGGCGAAGACACCTGAGGCATCACCTCCACCGACACAGGAGCCCGTTGTTCCAGCTGAACCGGAGGTGGAGCTCGCTGAACAGATCGCCTACCTCGTTCCTGCATCCGAAGCGGACGACGGCACACAGACGCCTGCCCAGTTGGTGATTCGTTACAGAGACGAAACGGACAGCAACGCTTTGCAAACGGACACTCTCATATGGAACTTGAAAGATGGTACGACACAGAAGCTCAATGCTGAGGGTGAATGGGAGAGTTTCAACCGAAATGAGGAGCCGGATGGCGAAGGTACAGCTGGTGACAGCTCAGAGGGTACGTCTGAAGGAAGCTCAGCAGGTTCTTCTACCGATAAGGCGGACGATACTCAGCCGAGCGGAGAAGCCGAGCAAGGGGCAGATTCAGCCTCAACGGAGGGCAATACTTCAGATCCAGCAGCAGGGAGCACAACGACGGATGCAGGTACTGGCACAGCCTCTGACACTGCGGATGAAGGCACAGGACAGGGAGATGTAGATGGCACGCCATCAGATTCAGATTCATCTCAGTCTACGGGAGCAGATTCATCTTCAGTGGAAAACCTGACGGTTGCCGAAGCAGATCGTCTGTATCCTTATGGGCACCAAGTCGAACTTCCGGCCGATTTTGATCTAAAGGACATCGTAAGTGTTCAGAGTGGAACGACCGTGATTAACCTAGTCCCGGAACCGAAGCTTTGAGCGATATTACGTGAATATGCTATTCATGTGAATACAGCTACCTCGAAGAATTTCGTAGGGGCTGTATTTTTTTGTTCAAGTGATGGAAGTGAGTTTTACAAAATGAATCAATATAGGTCTATTTTTCACAATTCGGACACATTATTAAGATGCTGGGCAAGTTCGGTCAACGCAAAGCGATGAAATGCACGTACACGATGAGAAAAGCTCTCACATAAAGTGCGGACAATCTGACCGATTTCTAGTAAAATATCTCAAAAATAGCTCTTAACCGTCAAGGAATTAAGTATTTAGTGTTGACAAATGATAATGATTATCAGTATCTTTAGAGTATAAGATCTTGTTGCGCCGGAAATACGCTGAACTACAATTTCGTTTTCGTTGTCATAGCCGGAATACATAACCGGGATAAATGAGAGAGGGATGATCGCATGTTTCGTCTGGAGACGTCCAAGTTGGATATCGCTTATGAGGAAAGACTGATTGTTGAAGATCTGAATATTCAAATTCCCCAAGGAAAAATTACAGCACTTGTTGGAGCCAATGGTTCAGGGAAGTCTACCATCCTGAAAACGATGGCACGGATCATGAATCCAAAAGCAGGTAGTGTATTGCTCGACGGGAAGTCCATCCATAAGCAGTCCACGCGTGAAGTAGCCAAGCAGCTTGCGATTTTGCCACAAAATCCAACAGCGCCCGAAGGACTTACCGTAACCGAACTGGTGTCCTACGGACGGTTCCCTTATCAAAAAGGTTTTGGATCGATGCGTGCTGAAGACAAACGCATGATTGAATGGGCAATTGAAGTGACAGGCATGACGGAGTTCCATGATCGTCCAATCGATCAATTGTCCGGTGGACAGCGTCAACGTGCCTGGATTGCCATGGCTCTTGCACAGGAGACAGACATTCTGTTCCTGGACGAGCCGACGACGTTCCTGGATATGGCTCACCAGCTTGAAGTACTGCAATTGCTGGAGCAGCTGAATGCGACAGCAAACCGTACGATCGTTATGGTTGTGCATGACTTGAACCATGCTTCCCGTTATGCGCATCACATGATTGGTATTAAAAAAGGTAAAGCCATCGCTACAGGTTCACCTGTAGAGGTTATGAACTCCGATGTGCTTCGCGAAGTATTTAACATTGAAGCTGATATTGTGATTGATCCGCGTTCCGGTGTACCGCTCTGCTTGCCTTACGCCCTTGCGGGTGAACGTCAGCAATCAGCACCTCCAGAACAAGTGGTCATGAACAGTGCAATGGTTCATGCTGGAGGACGGACAGAGCAACGCGTTCGTCATGCAACAGGAAGTTAATGAAACGGGCCATAGGTGGTCCTAAACGATAGAATGAAGCCGCTGTGCATGATGCACGCGGCTTATTCGCATTCCAGGAGGTCTACAGGAATGGGAGCAATCAACTACACCTGGTTACGGGAATGTGGATGAGTAACAACCGGTACGATTGGCGAAAGGTCTGCCCATGTTGATGGAGGAATTGTTGTTCTGCGAATAAACTTGAGCAGGGTGTAATCAAAGATTTGGTAATTGATCGCCTCAGGTCTATAATATAGAGACAGGCTGTGTGCCGTATGGTCATTCGGTACAGTACATATAGCAGCCCAACCTACATCATACTCATGGGAGGAATCAGTCATGTCCGTATATTCGTATCAGGCGGTAACGACCGCAAATCAGGAAGTTCCACTCGATCTGTATCAAGGCAAAGTGTTGGTGATCGCCAATACAGCCAGCAAGTGTGGACTGACTCCACAATACGGTGAATTGCAGAAGCTCTATGATCGCTATCGTGATCAAGGCTTGGTTGTACTGGGATTCCCTTGTAACCAGTTCGGAGGTCAGGAGCCGGGTACCAGCGAGGAAGCAGAATCCTTCTGCCAAATCAACTATGGCGTTAATTTCCCGGTGTTTGCCAAGGTCGACGTAAATGGTGAAGATGCGCATCCATTGTTCAAGTATCTGCGTGAGCAGCAACCTGGTGTTGGCGAAGACGACAGCATCCAATGGAATTTCACCAAGTTCCTCGTGAATCGTGAAGGTGAAGTTGTAGGGCGTGTTGAACCAAAAGAATCCCCTGAAGCCATGACTGCAGAGATTGAAAAGCTTCTGGGATAATCGGTAACATCCATAGAAACAGACAAGCCTGCCTCCTATTTTGGAGGACAGGCTTTTTTGATGAACATCATGCCTAGATGGGTGGATTAATAGATAACATCCATTTCATTTCAAGAGAATTGACTTGAGTCATATTTATATGAAAGCCATGTTGTACCAAGCTTCATCACATCTCAACGTTTTCTTTGGATGAGGGATTTGCAGATAGTTCCTCCAGAATGGCATCCAGTATGTCCGGTGACATCTGGAACATGCCATTTTCCCTAATCTCACGGAAGGAGGGAGTGCGTACGATGTTATGGGTAGCTCCGGTCAATAATTGAGGCGCATGTCGTTCTACGACTTCTCTCGCATGAGGGTCCATAAGCAGCTCATTTAATCTTGTTTTTTCAGTGTAGCTTTCCGCAAACAGGTCGCCGTACTCGTAAATAAAAGTGTAGCTTCCCGAGCCTGCAATCAGCTCTACGCCGGAGGAGGTCTCTTTAGCGGAAGTGATGCCCTCCCTGCCTGCGACAGCTTTTCCGCCCTCTTGCAAGGAGTCGAGCTTTGCGCCGTGGAGAATGATTCGGCCAGTTGTATTAACAGGCAGGCTGACGCTCACTTCCATTTCCTTGCCCCGGACGTGCCAGCCTGACTCCAGCTTACCGTAAGGGGTCTGATGCCAGGCGCTGGCATGAGTGAGCAGATTCGCGCCGAATAATGGTTCAATCCGTACCTCCCTGAAGCCGGGGGCAACCATGTCCAGACCGGCAATGTTGCGGATCATCCATTCGCCAACAGCTCCATAGGAATAGTGGTTAAAGGAATTCATGTCATCGCTCCAGAAGGAGCCGTCTTCCTTGATGCTGTCCCAATGCTCCCAGATCGTGGTCGCGCCTTTGGAGACGGAGTACAGCCATCCAGGATAGCTGTCCTGCATGAGCAATCGGACCGCCGTGCTATGGTAACCGTTGCCTGAGAGTGCAAAGCACAGATATGGCGTTCCAACAAACCCGGTCGTCAGATGGTAGTCATTTTGAATAATCAGATCGTTGAGGTCTGCGGCCACGCGCTGCTGTAATAACGGCTCTGCCAGATCAAACATCAGAGTGAGCACATGAGCTGTCTGTGTAGGAACGCCGACCCGACCTGTCGGCGTCATATACTCATCCCGATAGGACTGAACAATATTCTCAAGCAACTCCCCGTATTGCCGTGCATCTTCTTCATTACCAAGTATACTTGCCGTATCCCGTACCAGCCGCGTCGAATGGGCATAGAAAGCGGTGGCAATCAGATCTTCCGGTGTCGCCCCTTTATAGCTGTTCTCCTTCGCGTCCAGCCCCAGCCAGTCTCCGAAGTGGAATCCGGTATTCCACAGAAATTCGTTATCACCTTGGACACGGATATAGTCGACCCAGCGTTTCATGCTGTCATATTGTTCTGCAAGAAGCCTAAGGTCACCGTAAAATTGATAGATGGTCCATGGACAGATGACGGCTGCATCTCCCCAGGCTGCCGAACTGGCTCCGCCGATAATGTCCGGCACGACAAATGGAATACCGCCATCCAAATGCTGCTCGGCCTTTACATCTCGCAGCCATTTGGTAAAGAACGGTCCGCCGTGATAATTGAACAGGGCGGTGCCGATGAATACCTGGGCATCACCAGTCCAGCCCAATCGTTCATCCCGCTGTGGACAATCGGTAGGCACATCAACGAAATTTCCTCTTTGCCCCCAGCGTATGTTGCTTTGAAGCTGATTAATCCGCTCATCCGAGCATGCAAAGTCACCTGTTGAGGCCATATCCGAATGAATGACCTCTCCCTGAAATGCGTCCAAGGGCAGTCCCTGCTCCGAACCAGGGAATCCCTCAACCTTGACGTAACGGAATCCCTGGAAGGTAAAGTAGGGGGCATATGCTTCCGTACCTTCACCCTTGGTAATATAAGTCACCGTCTGTCTCGCCGGACGCAGGTTGCCAAAATAAATATTGCCATCCCGATCAAGTACTTCGGCATGTCGAAGTTCAATTTGCGTCCCAGCAGGGGCCTTAACCTGTAACCGAATCCGCCCAACCATGTTCTGTCCCATGTCGAGCACATGATCACCCGCAGGTGTTAACAGGTATTGAATCGGCTTCACGACCTCTGTGACTCGGGTGGGTACATTCTCTTGGGCAACCAGATGATCATAGGATAAATCCAGTTGCTCAGCCTCGACCCATTGCGTATCGTCAAAGGCCGGGTTCATCCAGCCACTTTGCTCCAGCCTAGCGTCATACGTTTCTCCATGGTAGATGTTGCTGTACAGGATCGGCGCCAAGCAGCATCGCCAGTCGGCGTCGGATATTACAACGGATTCCGTGCCATCCTCATGGCGGATATGCAGTTGAATCAGTACGGCGCGATTCTCCCCATACATATAGTTTCTTCCCTCAAATCCAAGCCCGCCACGGTACCAGCCATCTCCCAGCATGACCCCTATTGCGTTGGCATCCTGATGCAGCAGATAAGTCACGTCATAGGTCTGGTACTGTTGTCGATGATGGTAGCTGGTCCAGCCCGGTGTCAGCAGATCTGCGGATACTTTCGAACCGTTGATGTACAGTTCGTATAAGCCAGCAGCGGTAGAATAGACCCGGGCAGACACGACAGGGGAGGATGAACGCAGGCCAAATTCACGCCTCAGCAGAAAGGCAGGGTGTGCATCAGCCTCAATCCGGGATGTATCGGGCGTGATCCACTTCGCTTGCCAGGCATTCGAGCTGTATAAAGCTGTTTCCAGTTGACCAGGCGCACTCCAATCTGACTCAATTCCATTGTTATCCCAGACTTGGACTCTGAACTGGTAGGCGGTTCGCGGCTGAAGCTCTGGACCAGCATATTCGATATGAACGGAATTCGATGAGATCACTTGACCTGTATCCCACAAGGGAGCTTCGAAGTCATGCCCTGCTGTCAGCTGGATTCTGTAAGCTGATTGTATAACTCCTCGCCGAGCTGACTGTGTGATCCAACTGAAACGTGGGCGACGGACATCTGTACCCAGGCAATGCTCCCTGTATTCACAGGTTAAGGTTTCAATAAGAAGATCAGACATACATAATTCCTCCCAGGACCCGTATCATTCGGGTATTTGTATATTGAAGGTCAGCCCTTGACGGAGCCTGCCGTCATGCCTGATACAATCTGTCTATTGAAGAACAGAAACAGGACAAGCGGCGGCAGAGTAATAAGCAGAATATTCGTGAACAACAGGTTGTACTGCGTCACATACTGGCTCTGGAAGTTGTACATGGTCAGCTGGACGGTCGCATTTTTGGAGCCAGGCAAAAAATAGAGTGGATTCGTAAAATCATTGAAAATGGTAACGGAGGACAGGACGATTACCGTGGCTGTTACCGGCTGAAGCAGGGGCAGAATGATGCTGAAGAACAGCCGTATGCCGCTGCATCCATCGATCACAGCCGCCTCATCCAATTCCCGCGGTATCGCCGACATAAAGCCCCGGTACAGAATGATTGCAAATGGCAAACCCAGTGCAACCTCCACGAGAATCAGTCCCAGCAGTGTTTTGAACAGCCCCAGTCCATCCAGTACCCAGATTGTCGGTACGATGGCCGGAGGGATAATGAGTCCTGCGAGCACAAGAAAATTGAACAGCGGTGTAAGACGGTCACGTCTTCGCTGAATAACGTATGCAGCCATGGCACACAAAACAATAATGAAGGCGATGGAAGCAACAGTTAGTACAGTGCTGTTAAAGAAGGCACGAATCAGCATGAAGTCGCGGGCCGAGACTACGGTTCGTATGTTATCCCACAACTGGAACACGGTGGGCGGCGACAGATTGAGCAGTGATGATTCCTTCACGTCCTTGGCAGCGTTGGTGATGATGAAATAGAACGGTATCCAGAAAGCAACGATAGTGAACAGCACTCCCGCTGCTTCCAGTATCCAGTTGCGAGCGCGATGCAGCTTCACAGTTCGGCCTCCTTTCGATTCATATAGGAATACAGTGGCAAGGCGAGCAGTGTGACCAGGATGAAGAGAATCACATTGCCTGCCGTGGCAAGACCGTAAAAGCCTCCCTGGTATTGTTTATAGATAATGGAAGCAATGAGGTCGGTGGTGAAGCCAGGGCCTCCCTTGGTCATCGTCCAGATCAGGTCGAAGGAACGCAATCCGCCGATAAAGGACAGGATAATGACCGAATGTGTAGCTGGGCGGCAAAGTGGTACAATAATGTTCCAGAATTTGTGCCAGCCGTTGCCTCCATCCATCTGCAGAGCTTCATAGTATTCTTCCGGGATACTGAGAATGCCTGCAATATAGATAACGGTAGCGAAGCCGAGGCCTTTCCACACATCTACAAAAGCTACCGAGAGCAGGGCGAGTCTAATGTCTCCCAGCCAATCCGGTCCCTCTATACCGAGCAAGGCGAGGCCCGAGTTAATGATCCCTTCTGTCGGATGCATCATAGCGCTAAAGGCAATGCCAACAGCTATCGTACTGATCAGGGTCGGGAAAAATATGACGGAGCGCAGATAGCTTTTGGAGCGGATTTTGGACGTCAGTACCACACCTAGCAGCAGACCGATGACCACTTTAAGAGCACAGGTCACCACGGCGTAAATCAATGTATTTTTGAATCCGATGCTGAGGGATTGCTCTTGAAAGAAGGTAACGAAGTTCTCAAGCCCGATGAATTTCCATTCGGTCAGATTCCATCGTGTCAGACTGAAGAAGAAGGACAAGGCCGTCGGCAAAATGAAGATCACCAGATAGACGAGTGCCGCCGGCAGCAAAAACCAATAAGAATACGTCTGTTTGACGGTTTTATTCACATCGTTCTCTCCTCTGGGTTAACTGGATTTCTTATGAAATGAACGTAGATCGATTCTACCATCCATCCAATCCAAGCTGCTTAGCCTGTTTCTCAACATCCTTGTCATAGGCGGCAGCGCCTTCTGCAGCCGTTTTGATGCCTGAGCCAACCTCGACGGTAATCTGCTCCAGGCTTGGGCCTTTGACGGGTGAGAGGTATTCCAACGCAGGTGCCGTCTGGTTCGAATCGAAATACGGCAGCATTTCCTTAACAACGGTAGGCACACTATCGGGAATCGAGGCCCCCTGAATAAGGAAGGGTCCGGTAGGGGAGGATGCCGCAGCTACAGTCTCTGTTCCTTCGACCGATGCAATAAAGGCCAGAAACTTTTTGGCTTCCTCGATGTGCTCACTTTCTTTGTAGATGTATGCTCCGCCTGGAAGCCAGATCGTCAGGCCGTTAGCTGATGCATCGTCCCCTGGCTGGGCGAAGAAACCGATATCCTCTATTTGATCGGGGAAGTTTTGAGCCACGGCTGGAATAGCGGAGGATAGCATTGGATATTGTGCTCCCTTGCCCTCGGCCAGCATTTTTAATCCGGAATCGTAAGTCGTTGCTAGGAAATCCTTGTTCATGAAGTTCTGGTCATGCAGTTCCTGAAGCTTCTCGAAGCTGCGCAGTGTGGCAGGTGTGCCTGCAATTGTCGCCTGATGGGATGTAAACTGATTAGCGAAATCCGGTACCTGGGTCTGAATGTTGTAATAATCGGCTAAAACGACCAGTTGAGAGGTCCAGGAATCCTTATAGGTTCCGATGACGGGGGTAATGCCCGCGGCTTTGATCTTACTGCTGTTCTCCATTAGCTCGTTCCATGTCTTGGGTACCGTCAGGTTGAGCTGGCTGTAGATTTTTTTATTGTAGAACCAGCCTCCGGCGGTAGTGGAGCCCGAGGGTACACCATAGATGCGTTCTTTATAGGTTACCGCTGGTTTAAAGGCATCCATAATGTTGTCCATAAGTGGTTCATCCGTCAGGTCGAGCAGATTTTTCTCAGGGGACAGCGCCTGCATCAGAGAGCCGGAGTTATAGAAAAACACATCAGCCATATCTCCGGTGGCGAGCCGGGTCTTCACGGTGTTGTCTCCCTCTGAACCGTTAGGACGGGTCTCCAGCTCGATTTTGATATCCGAATTCAGTTTTTGAAAAGCGCTGATGTAAGCATTGGTCTGGTTTACAGCATCCTGTGAATTGTCCACAAGCAGGGTGAGGGTAACTTGCTCCTGTGAATTGCTCGAGCTTCCGCTGGAGGAGCTGGAACTACTCTCCGTTGTACCGGAGCAGGCGGACAGCACAGCTGCCAGCATGGCCATGGCGCAGATTAGTATAGCGGGCTTCGAACGCTGCCTGCTTCTCGGTAGGGCAAATGTGGAGTCCGTTTTTCTCTTAAACATATTCTCATCCCCTTGTTGAGATTTTCGATAGCTACCAAAAGGTAGGCGCTGCCGATGCTTATATGTTAAGGGAGCGATCATTTATATGTAAGCGCTCTATTATTTGGGTGAATGTCAGTTTTTTTTAGGTGGCGGGAAAGCGGAGGATGACCCGGGTGCCATGTCCTAATTCACTTTCCACCTGAAATGTACTGTTTGCACCATAGGTTAGATCCAGTCTCTCCTGCACATTGCGCAATCCGAAGCCTTGTTGGGTGCTGGATATATCCTTCATGCCGACACCGTTATCCTCCACTGTAAACAGCATATATCCCTCATCCAGAATTCCGGTCAAACGCAAGGTGCCTTCCCCCACTTTGGGCTCCAGACCGTGATAAATTGCATTTTCCACCAGAGGTTGCAGCATAAGCTTCATCATGCACATTCCCTTGATTGCGTCGTCCACCTCTTCAATGTAAGTGAACCGTTCACCAAAGCGGATGCGCTGAATATTCAAATAATGCTCAATATGCTTGAGCTCCTTGTACACCGGGATACGTTCCTGTCCTTTGTTCAGGCTGAGCTTGAAGCTTTCGGACAGGGATACGGCCATTTGGGCAATAGCCGTGTCTTGCTTCAGCGTGGCCATCCAGTAGATCGAATCGAGGGTATTGTACAAAAAGTGAGGCTTGATCTGTGATTGAAGAGCTCGAAGCTCTGCCTCACGCTCTTTAAGTTTGGATTGCAGCAGGCGTTCGTTCAGTTCGTCCCTTTCCATGGCCACTCGCCTGAAGGTTTCGGCAATGACGCCCACTTCGTCCGGGGCAAATCGTTCAGGGAATTTGCTATGGCCGAGCGTCCAGTCCACCATCATTTTCTTCAACCTCAGTAACGGCCGTGTAATGGTGCCTGAGATGGTGTAGGAGGAGACAAGCGCTATAATGCCGATGAAGGTGGCGATAAGTGTTGTTGCCCAGCCAATTGAACGGGATTGTTTCAACAATTCGCTGGATTCGACCATGTGAATGAACGTCCAGCCCGTCACGCTATTGCGATATGTGTTTACCAGGTATCCTTCATGCTCCAGACTTTGGATGACACTTGGCATGGTGCCTGAATCCGATTCCCATCCGGTGTTTGTGCCGTATACCGACTGAGTCTTCGTTTGTGCAGTGTCCAGAGCCAAGTAAGAGCCATAGTGGCTGGTGCTGAAAATTTTGTTGAAGATCCCGTCCGAAATGTTGATAATAAGCAGTCCAATCGTCCTTCCCTCCGGGTCGTCTGCGTCCCGGAATAGCTTGACAGTAGAGAAGGAGTCATCAGAGGTGCCAAACACATCCGAATGATAATATACAATTTTTCCTTTGGCTGTAACGGCACGCGAATACCAATCCGAAGCGGTAATGGCGCTATCTTTGTCTGGAATTTCGTAGATGCCTGCCTCATCCGATCGCCCCTCGCAATACGTGCGAAAATTAAGATCAAGCAGGCAGACGGATGAAATATATTTGCTGTCAATGGTGCTGCTGCTCAGAACGCTTTTGAGACGCTGGAGTGTTACGCCGTCCGCGGTTTGCTTGCCTCCTTGTGCATTGCTGCCGCGAAGAGCATCCTTAATGCCATCATTCATGACAATGGACATATGCAGATTATTAATTGTTTTGAACAGCAGATCGGCTACTTCGCCTGACATCTGCAGCTGCTCCCGGTTTGTCTGTGTGCTAATCTCAACCAGGGTGTGTTTGGCAACATTGTAGGAGATGAAGCCGAGCAGAAACAGGGAGGGCAGGGAGAGCATAATCATGGCGATCAGAAAACGGGTACGGACGCGTCTAATGCGTGGCATAAATAACGTATTCAGCCATTGCTTCATCATTTCTCACGCTCCTGATGAGATCTGTCTTCTTCACAACTGCTTCTGTACTCCCCAGGGGTTATACCCGTTATTTTCTTGAAGGTGTCGGTGAAATGTCTATAATTGGGGTACCCGACCCTTGTACCTGTTTCATGGACACGTAATCCTTGAGACAGCATGGACTTCGCAAGATCAATCCGCATATGGGTCAAATACTTAATATAGGATGTTCCCGTCTGTTCTTTGAAGAGAAGGCTGAAATAAGTCGGATTTAATTCGGCATATTGTGCAACCTCCTGTAATGAGATATCAGAGGAATAATGCTCTTTCATATAAGATAGCGCTTTCAAAATAGCAGGGTGCCTGGATGTTACATTCGGTTCAGTGACAGCCTGAAAAACGAGGTCCAATTGCTCGCGAAGCCAATCGAACATGGCATCTCGTGTATGCAAGCCATGAATCTGTTCAAGTGCAGGAGAGAGGGCAATGGGGTCACCCCCTTGTTTACGGGCTGTATCCAGCGCTATGTAGATAAGTCGCAGCGATTCTTTTTCGATCGGTTCAGGTCCAATCTGCGAAGTCTTGCTCCAGGCCTGGAACTGATCCAAGGCCATCATCAGTGCTCGGCGGTCACGGGTTCGCAGACACAGCTCGAGGTCGTTTCTATGCTGCGTCATAACATCCACGACAGACTGTTCTATCTGGACCATATCCGAATATGCGACGCAGGGCTGCCCGGTGAATCGAGCATGTCGTAACGCCTTGCGGGCCTCCTGGTAACTTTGCTGTGCCTGATGGAGCGAATACGCATTGCCTATCCCGATAACGAGAGGGCTGCAATCCGACAAAGGTGACAGCGTGGAATGAATTTCATTGATGGTTACAGATACATATCCTTCGACAGCAGGCATGACAGGGAACATAGCCAGAACATAATCCCCTCCAGTTCCTGTACGTATGTATTGATAACCGGGACAATCAGGCTCAGGAGGGGAGATCGGGGAACTCAGAGCGACTGCGCGAATTTCTGTAATCTGGTCGGCCTCCGGGCCGAACAGTTCCTTCCACTTTGGGATAGCCTCACTTCCGAGAACCATGAGATCCATCGTTGCCTTTTCCAACAGCTCCTGTTTTCCGGTTGACCACTGGTTTTGAAGTGTAACAAGAGTCTGATGACGCTTAAGCCGATCAACCGTTTTTACCAGTGCCTGTTCAACATGTTCAATCGTAATGGGTTTCTCCAGATAATCGATAACGCCCAAATGGATGGCACGCCTTACATAATCAAATTCATTAAAGCCGCTGAAGACAATACAGGCAATATCGGGATGAATAGCTGTAAGCTTCTCGATCAATTCAAGTCCATTCAATCCAGGCATGCGAATATCGGTAAGAATAATGTCAGGCTGAAGCTCCTGGACTATTCGGAGCGCAGATAGTCCGTCCCCAGCGGTCCCAACCAACTCGATTCCATACCTTGTCCAGTCGATCATTCCTTGCAGACCCTGAATAACGATGGATTCATCATCACATACAACGGCTCTCAGCATGGTGTAATCCTTCCTTTCGGGAGAAGACTCATTGAAATGCACATTAGCGTTACCGTCTTCCGTGGTACTAGTATAACAGCGTTTGGCAGCGGTGGAAGCTGCTCGAATACACTTTTTTATTCCTGTCTGCAAGAGCGTGAAAAAGGCATAATCCCCGACAAATGCGGGCATACTTTGCTTCATGCGATGAATGATGAGTAGGGCAGAAGGCGTTACAAATAGATCAAGATTTAAATTTATTTGAGAAAAGACTTGAAATGTGAAAAAGTTCACATTATAATGAGTGCATGAAGTGAAATTAATCACAAAGATGACAAGTTGGTAGTGAATATTTTCACATTTATTCTCTAAGTTGATTAGTGAATTTGTTCACAACTGTTAAAGCAAGTGCCGCAGCCTATTTTCAGTAATTCAGCAACTAATAATAAATGGATGAGAATTTCTTATATTTTATACTCCAAGGGGGAACCTTATCATGAAAATCGCAGTTATCGGATGTACACATGCAGGAACCGCAGCTATCGTTAACACCGCCAAATTGTACCCGGATGCTACCATTACAGTGTATGAGCGCAATGACAACATCTCCTTCTTATCATGTGGCATTGCGCTTTATGTTGGTGGCGTGGTGAAAGATCCAGATGGACTGTTCTATTCTTCGCCAAACCAACTGGCCGAGCTCGGTGTCGTTACCAAAATGCTTCATGAAGTGACGTCAGTAGATGCTGCGGGTCACAAACTTCAGGCTAAAAACTTGAAAACAGGGGAAGAATTCGAAGATACCTTTGACAAGCTGATCGTGACCACGGGTTCCTGGCCTGTCGTACCGAAGCTGGAAGGCATCGAGATGGACAACATTTTATTATGCAAAAACTACAACCATTCCAACACGATTATTGAGAAAGCCAAACATGCCAAACGTATTACCGTGGTAGGAGCAGGGTATATCGGCATCGAGCTGGTGGAGGCTTTCCAAATGAACGGCAAGGAAGTTACACTGATCGATAGTGTGGACCGGATTTTGAACAAATATCTAGACCCCGAGTTCACGGATGCCATTGAAGAAACGTTGACTGGACACGGCATCAAGCTGGCGCTGGGCCAAACTGTTCAGAAGTTTACCGGAGAAAATGGCAAAGTGAACAAGGTCATTACCTCCAAAGGAGAGTTCGATACAGACCTCGTTATTCTGTGCATTGGTTTCCGTCCAAATACCGAGCTGCTCAAAGGCCAAGTGGATATGCTGCCGAACGGCGCAATCATCGTGGATAAATATATGCAAACCAGCCAAAAAGACGTCTTCGCTGCCGGAGACAGCTGTGCAATTCATTACAACCCAACTGGCAAGGCAGCGTACATTCCACTGGCAACTAATGCGGTGCGGATGGGTACGCTCGTAGCACGGAACCTGGTTCGTCCTACGACACGGTACATGGGTACACAAGGCACATCAGGTATTAAAATTTATGAACAAAATATTGCAGGCACAGGCTTGACGGAAGCATCTGCTGCGGATGAGGGTCTGGTGGTTGAAGCTGTAACGCTTGAAGATGCTTACCGTCCAGAGTTCATGCCAACGGCAGAGAAGCTGCTGCTCAAAGTAATCTATGAACAGGCTACACGCCGCATTGTTGGTGCGCAGGTGATGTCACAGGCTGATCTGACACAGTCGATCAATACGATCTCTGTCTGCATCCAGAACAACATGACGGTAGATGAGCTGGCCTTCGTCGACTTCTTCTTCCAGCCACATTACAACAAACCGTGGAACTTCCTGAATTCGGCTGGTCTTCAGGCGCTGCCACCAGTAGAAGTAAAAACACCAGCAATGGTATAACCATAAATATGGGAGAACTGCCGCATTCATTCTGCGGTAGTTCTTTTTTGTTTTTTTTGGATATCAAGCAAGACACAACGGAAATATTAAAATGTAGTTTTCAGACTTTGTGATAAAAGTAACAAACCTCTTGAAACCTTCGCGATACAATGAACATATCAACAAAACAGGTTGAATTATGATGTTCATGAACTGTGAAGGAGAGGATCGTTATGGCAGCAAAAACACCTCTTGAGGTTGCACAATATACGGCGCATACGGGGATGAAGAAAGCCCAGAATCCAGTGTCCTCCGTATTGATACTCAGTTTTCTGGCGGGCGCTTTTATTGCGCTTGGATTTCTGCTGGATATTCGGGTCATTGCCTCTGCTCCGGCCGAGTGGGGCAGCTTGGTTAATCTGATTGGTGCAGCAGTGTTCCCGGTAGGTTTAATATTGGTGCTGATTGGCGGCGGGGAACTGCTGACAGGTAATATGATGGCCGTTCCACTCGCGACGATTGCACGCAAACTGTCCGCAGGCAACATGCTGAAGAATCTCACCTTAGTCACGATAGGTAATTTCCTTGGGGCGATCTTTGTGGCCTACGCGTTTGGGCATGTGCTCGGACTGACGGCAGAGGGGGCTTATTTGACGAAAGTGGTGGATATGGCTGGACACAAGCTGGATGATAGCTTCCTTCAGGCTTTTATATCCGGGATCGGGTGTAACTGGCTGGTAGCTCTCGCAGTATGGCTGTCCTACGCATCGGATACGATGAGTGGAAAAGTATTGGGCATTTGGTTCCCAACGATGGCCTTTGTGGCTATTGGATTTCAGCACGTTGTCGCTAACATGTTCCTGATTCCAGCGGCGATCTTCGAAGGGCATTATTCGTGGGGACAATACGTCATGAATTTCATTCCGGTATGGCTTGGCAACCTGACGGGAGGGGCGCTGTTTGTTGCAGCTGCTTACTGGATGGTGTACCTGCGCAAGCATGAGCCGGAAGTGAAGCCTGAGGTGGCCATGGCGGCGGCCCAGCCTGTGGAAACGGAAGCCAGACCGATGTGGAGCAAGCAGGCGTAGCGGAATTTTGCCGAGTAATTGAGTAGCGTTGTAAACGTGGTACAAGTGCGAAAACGAATGAAAAGACGAGTGCAAAGTAAACAGGAGAGGCGATTCTGATCTCGTTCAAGTCATGGCTGTCTGCTGTGATGGACGGGAGAGGAATCGCTTTTTTTAATGTAAAAATATCCACGCAAAATAAATTCGCCATGACAAGGTTCGGGGGAACGAAACCTGTTCATGGCGAATTTCGGGAGTGGTCCATGATATGGCATGAGGAGGAAGTGGGGAAACACTAGCCTAATGCCTTATTTTTAATTTACCCCTGAATTTCGAGATTGAATCAAAGGGAAAAAAGATTTTTTTGAAAAAAATGTGGAGCGGTTGTGGCGGTAAAAAAAAGACTGTTCTCTTTACGCGATTACCAGGAAGAAGATATGATATGAGGATAGCTTTGAAGGGGGAGGGACTTGTATATGATCGATCAGGAGAATGGCGTATTCCCGGCAGTTTGCCCGCTCGATTGTCCGGATACTTGCGGCCTGCTGCTTCATAAGGAGAACGGTAAGATCGTGAAGGTAGCGGGCAATCCGGACCATCCGATTACAAAAGGCGCCATCTGTAACAAAGTCCGAAATATGACGGAGCGGGTGTATCACCCCGAGCGGCTGCAATATCCGATGCGACGCATCGGAGCCAAGGGCGAAGGCCAGTTCGAGCGAATCAGTTGGGACGAAGCCATCGGCGAGATTACGGCGAGATTCAGTTCGCTGGCAGCTACCTACGGACCGGAGAGCATCCTGCCCTACAGCTTCTATGGAAACATGGGCATTCTTGGTGTGGATGGCATGGATCGTCGATTTTTCAATGCGCTAGGTGCGAGCAAGCTGGAACAGACCATCTGTAATGCAGCGGGAAATACCGGCTGGAAATATACGATGGGTGCGAACCGTGGAACATTGCCCGAGGATACAGAGCATGCGGATGTCATTCTGGTGTGGGGAGGAAACATCGTCAGCACCAATATGCATCAGGTTGTTCTGGCCGAGAAAGCTCGCAAAAGGGGCGCCCAAATCGTCGTTATTGATGTCCATCGCAATCGGACCGCCCAATGGGGAGACTGGTTCATTCCACTCTACCCCGGTACAGACAGTGCATTGGCACTCGGATTAATGCATGTATTGTTTGAGCAGGGACTGACGGATGAGGCTTTTATGCAAAAATATACCGTGGGCCATGAGGCACTGCGTGATCATGTCCGCAGCTACACCCCTGAGCGTGTCGCACGTATTACAGGTGTGCCGGAAGCGGACATCGTGAAGCTGGCTGAGCTCTATGGCAATGCACAGGCAGCCCATATTCATATTGGCAATGGCCTCCAGCATCACGACAACGGTGGCATGAACGTCCGCAGCGTAGCCTGTCTGCCTGCCATTACAGGGCAGTGGCTGAAGCGCGGCGGGGGCGCTATTCGTACCAACAGCTACGCGAGCACCAATAGCGATGCGCTCGAGCGTCCTGAGCTGCGGCAGAACCCGGAGCCGCGCGTGGTGAACATGAACCGGATTGGCGAAGCGCTACTGGAAGCGGAGCAGCCGATCCGGGCGTTGATGGTCTACTGCAGCAATCCACTGGTGGTGGCACCAGATACCGAGCGGGTGGAGCGAGGTTTTGCACGAGAAGATCTGTTTACGGTAGTCCATGACCTATTCATGACGGATACGGCGAAATACGCAGATATTGTGCTGCCTGCGACGTCTTCATTTGAAACGACGGATCTATATACGTCCTACTGGCATCAGTATGTTCATTTGCAAGAGCCCGTCATTGCGCCTTTGGGTGAGAGCAAGAGCAATGTTGAATTGTTTTCTTTGCTTGGACAGGCGATGGGGTATGACCCGGAGATTTTCGGTCAGACACCGGAACAGATGATCGAGGAAGCACTTCAGGGTACGGGCAATCCCTACATGAACGGAGTAACCTTGGAGGGGCTGAAGCAGCATCATTTCGTCAAGCTGGATATGTCTGCACATGACTCCTATTTGGATCAGTTGCCCACGCCTTCGGGGAAAATCGAGCTGTATTCGGAAACGATGGCACAGAAGGGATTGCCTCCTTTGCCTACGTATAGTGCACTCGTGGAGGGGTATGACGGGGAAAACCCGGCTGGACCTGCGGATGTTTATCCGCTGATGTTTCTGTCGCCGCCAAACCATAATTTCCTGAATTCCACCTTTGCCAATTCGGCCAAACATCAACGTTTGGAGAAGATGCCATTATTGCAAATGCACCCAGAGGACGCCTCTCACAGACAGGTGGAAGACGGGGATGCGGTGGTCGTATGGAACGACCGTGGCCGGATCGAGCTAACCGCCAAAGTGAGTGAATCCATGCTGCCAGGAACGGTGATTAGTCAAGGCTTATGGTGGGATGGCAATGGCAAAAAACAGCGGGCGAACTCGCTCACGTCCAATCGTCTGTCCGACATGGGGAATGGGGCAACATTCTTCTCGGCCACTGTCGAAGTGAAGCGTCAATGAATGTGCTTGCAGATCGGATCTTTTCAGGTAAGATGAACAATGGATAGTTCGTAAGCAGAATGATAAAGAGCAAGATTCGGAAATCAAATTTCTAAATTCTAAATTCTAAATTCAAGTGGCCTTCGCTCTGGCTAATTATGCCGTCAGGGCAAGGGTCTATTTTTTATGGCAATATGCTTTTTGAAGGTACTAAGGAGAATAAACAAGATGATGAGATGGCTGGATACGTATCCAAAAGAAGTGAAAATATTTTTGCTGGCAAGTTTAGTCAATGCGACAGGTAGTGCTTTGATGTGGCCGCTGACCACGATGTATGTATTTGACGAGCTTGGACGCACGATGGCGAACGCGGGGTTTGTTATTCTGATCCAGTCGCTGGGCGGCATCTTCGGGCAACTGCTCGGCGGTGCATTGTACCACCGGGTGGGCGTCAAGAAGCTAATCATCGGATCGCTGGCGTTAAATGCCGTAGGGCTGTTTGCTCTGCCGTGGATTAGCGCGTATTGGGTTGTGTTTATATGTGCCATGGGCTGGATCGGTCTATTCAGTTCATTGTCGTTACCAGCGATTCAAGCCTTTATTGGCTTCCGGTTTGCGGAGCGACGTGGGGAATTGTTCAATGTGATCTATGTCGCCAACAATATCGGTGTGGCAATTGGTACAGCGCTCAGTGGTTTTCTGGCTGACTTTTCCTATCATCTCAGCTTTGTACTGAACGGGGTGACCTCCGCCGGGTTTGCGATTTTCTTCTGGTATTATCTGTCGCGGGCAGAACCGGATCAGGGCGAAGTACATCTGACCAAACGCAAAACGGTTCAAGGTGGGCCGGGCGTCTGGGCGCTACTGGGCAACACCAGGTTATATCTGTTCATGAGCCTGGGCGTGCTGTTCCTGCTATTCGGTAATTCCATCTGGAATACGGGTGTGTCTCCGTATATTATTTCCGAGGGTATGGAGAAAAGAATGTACGGTCTGCTCTGGACCCTGAACGGGGTGCTGATCTTTGTGGGACAACCCTTCACCAATTGGGTCAAGCGTACGATGGCCCGTACATCGACTGCTCAGATGACTGCAAGTGCGGTGTTCTATGGCATGGCCTACATCGTCATGATCACCATGTATAGCTATCCGGGTATGGTGCTTGCAATGGTACTGGCTACCTTTGGGGAAATGCTGATCTCACCTGCTACGCCGGCATTCATCTCAGAGCATGCCGGAAGAGCGGCACCTTTCTACATCGGGATCTCCGGTGGGATCGGTGCGGTTGGACGGGTTATCGGGCCGTATGCAATGGGGGTCATGTACGACAAACAGGGACTGATTCCTGTAGCGTGGCTGGCGACTGGCACGGCGGTTATTGCGGTGCTTGGTTTTGTACTGCATGCGGTGCTGAACCGCAACCGTGAAGTGAAGGAGTACGGATTGGACGCTTAGCTTTTTCTGATTGAATGCTATGAGGGAGGAAGAGGACAGATTGGAGTGGAGGGGCAAAGAAAGTCACTTTAATCTGTCGGATCATCCCGTATATTGATATTGACAAAAAAATCTTTTTATGCTATAATTTACATATAAAAACATTCCGTATATACTAAGGTTCTCCTGGCCAGGGGGAATCTTATTTTTGTTTGTACGGGAGGATGAAATATGAAGCATAATGAGTCCAGCATCACATCCTTGATTTCGGCTTTTGGCCGAGCCTACCATTGCCAATACGATACACCGCTTATTTTCAATGACTATATAGCTAAAGAGCTTATTACTCCTCAAGAGTTTGCGGGTATTCGCGAGAATATGATTCAAGGTATCCATTTTTTTAACCCGGACATGGCTCATCTGATCAAGGACGAACCGGATACGATTTTAAAATGGATTACCCAGGTGCAGTTATCACCAATAACACTGGCTCGGGCCGCCTATTGTGAGCATGTACTGCTTCATGAAGTTGTGTTGGGATTGAAGCAGGTTGTCATTCTTGGCGCGGGGATGGATACATTTGCTATGAGGCATCCGGAACTGGAGGACACTCTAGAACTATTTGAAGTGGATTATCCAGCTACACAGCAATTCAAGCGGGAGCGTCTGAACCAGGCCAAGTTGATCATGCCGGACAATCTTCATTTGGTGCCAATGGATTTTACCCATGAGCCTTCGTATGAACGTTTGACTAAGGAAGGCTTGAAGAAGCGAAAGACGATGGTTACTCTATTAGGCGTTTCGTATTATTTGACCAAAGAAGATCTGTCCAACTTGCTCCGACATGTATTTTGGAATCTTCCAACGGGTAGCTCCATTGTGCTGGATTATGCAGATGAGCATCTCTTTGAGGAAAAAGGAAGGTTTAACCGGGTTGAAAATATGGTGAAGATGGCTGCAATGGGGGGCGAGCCGATGCAATCTTGCTTCACTTACGAGGAGATAGAGCGGTTATTGGCGGATGTGGGACTTCTTATATATGAGCATCTATCGCCAGAAGACATACAGGATCGATATTTCAGCAATCGCACAGATGAGTTATCTGCCTTCGAAACCAACCATTTCATCCATGCGGTCAAAAAATAAAACTCTATTCCTGATGTGATTATCACAGATTAGGATCTGAAAAAGAAAGGGATGTCCCATAATAAAATGTACCCTATAAGATAGACACTTTAAAAAAAAGGTCATCTTGTAGGGTACATTTTACATGACGGGGACATCCTTTTTTAGCGTTAGTACTGTTTAACGAACCGAGCGCGTGTTATTAACGCCAATTTCCGAAATTAGCGATCCTGCCGCTGGTTTTGCGGGAATAACGTGACTGGAATTCGTTAAACTTTACAATCCACAATAATCCGCAATAATACGCAACCTACCCAAACTGAGCTTGATGCAAACGGCTATACGAGCCCTGACGTGCCAGAAGTTCATCATGGCTGCCTTGTTCGGCTACGCCGCCGTTCTCCACAACCACAATGCGATCGGCGTGTCTGATCGTTGCCAGTCGATGGGCGATGATCAGCGTTGTACGTCCTTGTGCCAGCTCGGATAAAGCCAACTGAATGGCGGCTTCCGTCTCGGTATCAAGTGCGGAGGTCGCTTCATCCAGTATGAGGATCGGCGGATTTTTTAAAATCATGCGAGCAATGGATAGACGTTGCTTTTGTCCGCCAGATAATTTGACGCCTCGCTCACCAATTAGAGTATCGAGTCCTTCAGGTTGAGATTGTACCAGCTCTTCCAGTTGGGCCCGGCGGATAGCTTGCCAGATTTCTTCATCAGGTGCATACAGTTTGCCGTAGGCAATATTTTCACGAATTGACCCATCAAACAGGAAAATATCCTGCTGCACAATCCCGATATGGGAGCGCAACGACTCCAGTGTCATATCTTTTACCGGAATCCCGTCAATAGAGATGTGCCCCGCATCCACATCGTAAAAGCGCGGAATGAGGCTACACAGCGTAGATTTGCCTGCACCCGAAGGTCCAACGAGCGCAACCGTTTGTCCTGCCTGAATCTCCAGATTGATCTGATCCAAGGTTGGTTTGTGTTCCCCATAAGCAAATGAAACGTCATGGAAGGCGATGTCGCCTTTCACATGCGGGATGGGTTTGGCTTGTGGTGTATCATTCACATCGGGCTCGGCCTCCAGGAGCTCCAGGTAACGTCTGAATCCAGCGATGCCTTTGGGATACGTTTCGATGACGGAATTGATCTGTTGAATTGGTCCAAGAAACACATTAGATAACATAACAAAGGCGATAAATTCTCCGTAGGTCATGCTGCCCTGAATGACAAACCACGTACCGCATACCAGTACAAACAGCGAGACAAATTTCATCAGAATGAAGCTGAGCGAGGAATTCCACGCCATAATCCGGTAGGTGATTAGTTTGGTAAGACGGAAGCGTTCATTATTTTCGACAAAACGTTTCACTTCATGCTTTTCATTGGCAAAAGCCTGTACTACACGAATTCCGCTCACATTGTTCTCTACGCGTGCGTTATAATCTGCAATATCCGCAAACATACGCTTGAACGCTTTGGACATTTTGCGGCTGAAATAAAGGGACAGGAAGATCATCAGTGGTACGATGATGAAGGTCATGACAGCCAGTTGCCAGTTGATACCCAGCATGATGCCGAAGGCTCCGGCCAACGTCATCAGGGCAATGAACAGATCCTCGGGTCCATGATGCGCAATCTCACCTATATCCATCAGATCATTGGTCATGCGAGAGACGAGGTGCCCCGTCTTGTTGTTATCGAAAAAGCGGAAGGATTGCTTCTGCACACGCTGGAACAGTTCCCGCCGCATATCGGATTCGATGTTAATACCCAGCTTATGTCCCCAGTAGGTGACTGCATAATGGAAAAAGGAACTGAGCAGATAGATGCCCAGTAATCCGGCACAGGCCGATAAAATCATGGACCAGTTGCCTGCGGGAAGCAGCTGATCGACAACTTTGTTTACAGCCAAGGGAAACGCAAGTTCCAGCAGTGCAGCCAGAATTGCACAGGAGAAGTCCAATATAAAGAGTCCCCGATAAGGACGATAATAAGCCATAAAACGGCGAAGCATATGTAGTCACTCCTCTCTCTAACGCAAAAGCCCAGGCAGGCTGATCGGCCTGTCCGGACATTACGTTTCTTCCTATGAAATGATTATTGAATCCATCCTCTTATTTACGATTTTGCTGTGCACGTTCTACGATCATATCAGCGAATTCTTCAGCCTGACTCTGAATTGCAATCGGATCGAAGTACCAGTAGCGATCTTCCTGTAATTCGTACACCTGATTGTTTTTCACAGCCGGGAGCGATTGCCAGATGGAATCACCTTGGTAATTTTTATTGTTTTCCCCTACGGTCAGGAAGATATGGTCTCCTGCATAATCACCAACGACTTCACGCGATATCTCTTTCCACTGGGTATCACCCATCAGTTCTTTCTTGGTGATTTCGAGTGGTGTAAGTTCCAAAGCGCGATAAACGGCTTGTCCACCGCGACCAAAGTTGTCTCCATAGCCATAATAGCTCTTGTCTGATACTTCGAGGATGGAGAAGGTTTCCTCCGGTTTAATGACTGCTTTTACTTTGGCGCGAGCGGCTTCAATACGTTCGTCGTACGTCTTCAGCCAGGCTTCCGCTTCTTCGGATTTGTTCATGAGTTCTCCGAAGCCTCGAATTTCATCCTCTACATTGGTAAACGTGCCGTAGGGAATGACCACGGTAGGTGCGATTTTTTGATAACTCTCAATTTCTTCAGCTTGATCAGAGTAGGTAATGATCAGATCCGGGTCCAACGCGACGACCTTCTCCAAGGATACGGCACCCCGGTCGCCAATATTCTCTATGCCCTCCACTTGATCGGCGTAGAATGGATTTTCCAGATAATATTGAATAGAGCCAACGGGCTTTACACCAAGTGCGAGCAGATCACTTACGTACATATCCGTAACAATCCGTTTCGGTTCAGCCGGAATTTCCACATCTCCACTTAATGACTTGTAGATCCGCGTAGCACCCGAAGAATCGGTATTTGTTTCGGTCGAACTTGTAGTCGATTCTGAACCCGCCGCTGTTGGTTCCGTTGTGCCGGAACCCGTACTGCTGTTACAGGCAGCCAGAATCATGATGATGGCGAGCATGAGCAGCAAGCCGGAAAAGCGTTTTTTTGCAGCAAACATATAATTGTTCCCCCTGTGTATATAATCAATAATGATTATTATTCTCATTACTAACATAGAGGATGACGTAACATTTGTACATGGACATCTATGATGACAAATGCATGGACAGATGTGATGTCAGTTTGTGCATGATGTGCTGCAATTGCTCCATAACCGAGATGGGGTCGAATCCATAAAACATATCCGCATCAATCTCGTACAGGCGCCCTTTCCGGACCGCACTCAAGGTATTCCAGGACTCCTGAGCAAACAGCTTGTCTACAGCATCCTGCTCTGATGATTCCCTGGCATAATCAATAAAAATATGATCTGCCGCATACAAATGAATTTCATTTAGCGGAACATGGATGTAACCTGTGAGTAGTTGTCCATCCTTCTTCATCCGTGCAGGAGGGGTGAAGCCCAGCGATTGATACAAAATATGAGAAGCTCTGCCCCATCCATGACCATAGATGTACGCTCCACTCTCACCAATCATGAATATGCATACCGCTGAGCCCCGTTTACCCATGATCTGATCGAGTGTACGATTGGCCTCTTGCTGAAGCATATCATAATGGTCTAACAGCGCACGTGCTTTGGCTTCCAGACCCGTGATACGTCCCAAATGGATGAATTGCTCCTGCCAGTCAAGTTCCTCAAAAGGCATCAAAATAGTTGGTGCAATCTGCCGTAATTCATCCATGCCGGAATGAGGTGCATAACCAAGGATGACATCGGGATGAGCGTTTGCGATTAGATCCGGAAGATTAATAAGATCATGCTCATAACACTGATCAAATTGGTCTTGTCCATTTTCAATAAGTCTACTTTTCATCCATCCTGCAACGGCACCCAGATGCGGAATATGGCCCAGTGCCAGCAAGGAAGCGGTGTAGTTGTATGTAAGGCTTACAATTTTTTTTGGCGTTTTCCGATAGAGAGTCGGTGCACAACCTACCGTTTGTTTAAATTTTCGACTTAAATAAAAGGTATCTCTGTATCCCGTCAACTGCGCAAGCTCATGCAATGTGGGATTGGCAAACAGCAGGTGTTCCTGGGCAATTCGAATTCTTAACCGGGTAACATACTCCACAAACGTAAGTCCGGTGTACTTCTTGAATTCTCTTGAAAAATGCTCTGGACTCACATTAACCTCTTTCGCTAATTGCTCACGTGTAAAAGAATGAGTAATTCTTTCATGGATGTGCGCGATGACGATGTCCAGCCAGGAATGATCTTCATGAGCCAAACGCACAGCATGATCTCGCAACGTATCCAGCAGCTGATAAAACAGCATATGAGGTTTGAATGGACCTGACTCATCGATTTTGGAACAGGCCAGCAGTAAGTCGGAGACCAGCTCGGCAATGACGCGGCTCGTAATAGGAACGGAAGGTCCGAACGGCCAGATTGGCTCACTGTTATCGGTATAGTCAAAGGCAATGGCAATGCCCTGTACGGGAGATAGCGAGCCCCGTTTATTTTCATGGCGAAGCAAGGTTCCAGCTTGGCGTACAACAGCGGAGCCGGTATTTACCATCAATGGACCATTCGAACTGACCAGTCTTGCTTGACCAGAGGTGATGACATAAAGAACGTGCTTGCTGCTCCACAGTTCATCGATACGGGAGAAGGCTTCCCGATCATGGAGCTGCACCAGATGACACAGTTTGAACATTGCGGGAGGCACGGTTGTGATTTGCTGCAAGCGGCCGGGATTGTTCAGGGATGATTTATGAAAGCTTAGATCCAGATTGCTCATAACATAATGGACTCCTTATAGAGGATTGGACTAATAAGCAGTATAATACCACAAAGGTGGAATGAGGACCCTTCGAATCATTCCCTTCACATATTTCTGTGAAAAATGGATAAAGAGGTTGAAATCGCTATCAACACCGACTATAATGAAAATGTCGAAACGTTTCAATCTATGGTTTACAGGCGTGTTCATTGTGATTTATAATGAATTCTTCCTCTTGTCCAATATTGAAATGTTGTCAATCGACCAAGCTATATGTACAATTAAAGGGTATATGATTCAGCAGTGATGCTTAAAAGACGTGAAGAGAGATTTTTTTTGAAAAAACTTCGAAACGTTTCGATAGATGAGGGATTGAGGTCACTCCTATTGGATTAATGAATAGGAATAGGTGGTTGTTGCAACCATTTACAGTATAAAATGATAGGTAACAAGAAAGTTAGAAGGAGCGAACGTGGAATGGCAACGATTAAGGATGTGGCAAAGCTGGCAGGCGTGGCGCTCTCGACCGCTTCCTATGCACTGAATGGGGACAGCAAGGTAAGTGCCAAGACCAAGGCAAAAGTGCTGGCGGCAGCACGAGAACTGAATTATCGCAAAAACGGCTTTGCCATGGACTTGAAACGGAGCCGGACGAACACGATTGCATTGATTCTTACAGATCTGTCGGGTCCGTATTACTCCGAATTGATTCGCAGCGTACAGGACGTAGCGCTGGCTAACGGGTATGATCTGATTGCTTGCAGTTCTATGGGAGGACGCGACTCTACAGCGGTTCGTTTCTTGCGGGAAAAAAGAGTGGATGGCGCTATCATCCTGGCCCATAACATCCATGATGATATTCTGGTGGAATCTGCAGGTGAACGTTTCCCTATCATTGTGATGGATCGGCAGCTGTCGAGCAGCCATCTGGTCAACGTGCTGGTAGATGGGGAGCAAGGTGGCTACCTGGCTACACGTCACCTCATTCAGAAGGGGCATAAGACCATCGCCTATATCAGCGGGCCATCCAATTCTTATGATAATGCGCTGCGTTATCAAGGATATTTGCGAGCCATGCAGGAGGCGGGCCTTGAAGAGAAGTCCAAATGGCGTCTAAGCGGTAACTTTGTACGTGAGGGCGGATATAGTGCAACCAAGATGATGGTTATGCAGGGCGAGCTTCCATCTGCTGTATTTTACGGGAATGACGAAATGGCGATTGGTGGACTGAAGGCATTTGAAGAGAGCGGCATTTCGGTACCGAATGACATTTCGGTCATCGGATTTGATGATATTCAACTGTCCGAATATGTTCATCCTCCGCTTACGACGGTGCGGCAGCCCAAGCATGAAGCAGGTTCATTGGCTGGGCATTTGCTCTTCCAGATGCTGAACGGTGAAGCTGTGAATCCATCGTACACGTTAACCATTGATCTGGTGGAGCGCGAGTCTGTACGATTGGTATAGGATCAGTCAGGAATTCAGCCAGCCTAGGAAGTAACTCGTCAGATGGGATATGGTTTGGATACTGCTTACAGAACTGCTTACAGAACTGCTTACAGAAGTCATGCCATATCCGATCTGTCTAAATTTTTGAAGTTGTTTTTTTCCAACTTGCATGGTTGTAAAAGGGATTAGCCCTCTTTGAATTAAGAGTTGAATGATGGGGATCACCGTCCGAATGGGCCAGACAAAGGTCATTTCGCAGAGGACCCCTATTCTTTTTCAGATTTATCGAAACGTTTCGATTTTATACTAATTGAAGGAGTGAATCGTATGACAACGATGATTAATGAACCAATCCGGCTTACTGCCGGGGATTTATCCTTTACCTTTTTGAACAGTGGGGACCTGTACCAAGCTAAATCCGGTACGACCATGTTGAATCAATTGCTTAGCAACCAGATCGATGGATCTTTGAATAACCTGTATCTGCGTGTACACGAGGGAGAGAAAATCAGCTCGTTCCCACTGCTGGGTGTGCGTTCGAACAGCAAAGTGATCACAAGCAAAGCGCAATCCGGGAATCAACTGATCTGGGAAGGTACCGTACAGCTTGAAGGCAAAGAACAAGGCATTGGCTATCAGGTTGTGTTTACAGCCACAACGCAAGGCGTCTGGTTCTGGGATGTGAAGCTCACAGGACAACAACATAACGTTGACGTGGTATATGGACAAGATGTAGGTCTTGCTGATCCAGGTGCAGTACGTAGCAATGAAGCTTATCTGTCGCAGTATATTGACCATACGGTGTTCGAGGATGAAGCGAAGGGATATGTGGTATGTTCCCGTCAAAACCAGCCTCAGGGCGGTGCTTTCCCTTACATGCAACAAGGTTCTCTGACTAAGGCAGTTGGTTACTCTACAGACGGATTCCAATTCTTCGGACTGTCCTACAAGGAAACGAACCAGCCTGAGAGCCTGAGCCATAATACACTGGCAAATGAGACATACCAGTATGAATTTGCCTACACAGCATTGCAATCGGAGCGCGTAAACTTGGATGGGGAAGCCCAAGTCGTCTTCTACGGACTGGCCAAAGCAGATCATCCTGCCGGAATCTCCGCACTGGAATTCGGGGATGAAGTGACTGCAGCATGGAACGAAGTACAAGCATTGACTGTGGAGCAAGGCGAGACGTTGGAACAGGTGAAACTGTCCTCCTTCCTGGGTGAACCGCTTGCTGCGCTTGATTTGACACAAGATGAGATTCATGATTTGTTCCCTGATCGCCATCAGGAAGAGCGTAGCGGTGATTCGTTGTTATCCTTCTTCACGGACAGTTATGAACATATCGTCCTGAAAGCGAAAGAATTGCTCGTAGAGCGTCCGCACGGCCATATCCTGATGAGTGGTGGCAATGTGCAGCTTGGTGCGCAGGTTATTACGACGACATCGTATATGTACGGTATTTTCAACTCACAACTCGTTATTGGTAACACCAATTTTAATAAAATGATCAGTAATGCCCGCAACGCATTGAACGTGCCGAAGACGGCTGGACAACGCATTTATGTGGAAATGGATGGACAATATCGTCTGCTGACGATGCCTTCCCTGTTCGAGATTGGCTTCAACTATGTGCGTTGGATCTACAAAACCGAATCGGATACCATTATCGTGACCAACTACACTGGAGCACACACCACTGAAGTGAGCATGAACGTACGCTCGACAAGTGGCAAAGCATATCGTTACCTGGTAACTAACCAAATTACGATGAATGTCAATGAATACGAATATCCGCTGCATATGACGCAAGATGGCAATACGCTGATCTTCAAGGCTGATCCACAAGCGATTAGTGCCGGAACGTATCCTGATCTGCAATACCGCATGTCGGTGGATGGCGCAACCGTAAATGTTGGAGACGAAACGTTGCTGGCGAGTGGTATTCGCAGTGGATCTGCATCGCTGGTTACACTTAGTCTGGAAGAGAGTGCAGAATGGACGCTCAAGGTACAAGGCGTATTGGAAGGTCAAGCAAACGAAGCAGACGGTTCTGTCGTAGCAGGATCCAGTCTTACTTTTGAAGAGGAAGTGCAGGCGTACCGTGAATTCTTCGCAGGTGTAATGAACGGTTTCCGTTTGTCTCGTGGTGAAGGCCAAAGTGCAGAGGATCTGTTCAAAGTGAACGCACTGGCTTGGTGGTACACCCACAACATGCTGGTTCACTACTCCGTGCCTCACGGTTTGGAGCAGTACGGCGGTGCCGCATGGGGTACTCGGGATGTATGCCAAGGTCCGGTTGAATACTTCATGGCAACACAAAAATACGAGCAGGTTCGCGATATCATCAAAATGGTATACACCCACCAATATGAAGATGATGGCAACTGGCCACAATGGTTTATGTTCGACAAGTATTTTGCAATTCAGCAGGAAGAGAGCCACGGTGACATCATCGTATGGCCGCTGAAAGTGCTGGCGGACTACCTGACAGCGACTCGCGACTATGCGATTCTGGATGAGAAAGTGCCTTATACCGTTAAGCACAGCTTCGGATTCACAGAAGAAACAGCGACTGTATTGGATCACGCGAAAAAAGAGATCGAGTATATTCGTTCGCACTTCCTGCACGACACATTCCTGTCTTCTTACGGTGATGGGGACTGGGATGATACGCTCCAGCCAGCCAATGCACAGCTCAAACAATATATGGTGAGCAGCTGGACCGTTGCTTTGACTTATCAGTCTGTAAATGTGCTTGCACAAGCGCTGCAACATAAAGACGCTACATTTGCACAGGAGCTGGACGTTCTGGCTCAAGGCATCCGTGAAGACTTTAATCGTTACATGCTGGGTACAGATGTGATCCCAGGTTTTGTATACATGGAAGAAGCAGATCAGGCGAAGCTGATGCTTCACCCAACAGATACGGAGACAGGCATTCAATATCGCCTTCTGCCGATGACGCGCAGCATGATCGGTGAATTGCTGAATGCAGAACAGGCAGAATCGCATTATGCGCTGATTCGTGAACAGTTCCTGTGCCCGGATGGGGTACGTCTGATGAATCGTCCGGCTCAATATGCAGGTGGTGTGAGCACTCACTTCAAACGGGCAGAGCAAGCGTCCAACTTCGGTCGCGAGATCGGCTTGCAGTATGTACACGCTCATATCCGTTACGTTGAAGCGATGGCGAAGCTTGGTAAGACGGATCAGGTGTGGAATGGTCTTGCCATGATTAACCCGGTTGGCATCGGCGAAGTTGTACCTAATGCAGAGATTCGTCAGGCGAACGCGTACTTCAGCAGTTCCGACGGTAAGTTCAACACGCGCTACGAGGCGCAGGAGCATTTTGATCAACTACGCAAAGGAACAGTACAGGTGAAAGGTGGATGGAGAATCTACTCCAGCGGCCCTGGAATCTACATGAACCAATTGATCTCGAACGCACTTGGCATTCGTCAGGAAGGCGGAGATCTGGTTATTGACCCGGTATTGCCGGCTGAGCTGAATGGCATGCAATTCGAATTTGAATATGCAGGAGAGCCGGTAACATTTATCTACCATCTGAACGAAGGTTCGGTTAACCGTGTAACGGTAAATGGCAAGGACATCCGCACCGAGCAAACGGCGAACCGTTACCGTCAAGGTGGGGCTCGTATCTCGCTGGATGAGTTCAAACAAGCGCGTAATGCTTCGGAGCGCACGATTGTTGAAATTTATATGTAAATTTAATACAAACTCGATGTTTCAGTAGAGTGGAAGGTCATCCTCCTTAACAGGCAGGGTGACCTTTTTTTATTTGAGAAGGATTCATTGGCGGGTCAGAGGAACTTGTTACGGGGATGATCATTCTAACGCAAAGGAACGGCCAGCAATGTGTGCAGAAGCGCGTTATGGCGCATATGCTTCGTCACATAGCCTACGTCCTCCAGCGAGCTGCACAGGCCGTCCAGCAGTGGGAAGTGGCGTTCTCTTATCGTTTGCAGCTGGTCCTCATGACCTGCTGCCTCAGCCTGTTGGACATATGCCTGTCGGTGAGCTGCATCAACAAACATGAGGTCTGTCAGGCAGATTCGTCCACGTGTGGTTAACACTCGCTGCATTTCATGTAACGCCAGTTGCTGCTGGTCTGGGCTCAGATGATGGAAGGCGAAGCTGGATACGACAAAATCGAAGGAATGGTCGGCGAAAGGCAACGCCAGAAAGTTGCCAAGCTTCACATGCATCTCGGGATATTTGGTGCGGCATGTACGCAGCATCTCCCGGGATTGATCGATGGCAGTCATCGCTGCGCCGCGTTCTAACAGTTTGCCTGCCAAATTCCCCGTGCCTGTACCGATATCGAGTCCTTTTTCGCCGGGCACAGGAGATATCCAGCTTGTCGTCTGCTCCAGCGCCTCGTCATAGTTTTCATATATATTGAACGGTCCTGCGCCTACTCCTACTCCCAATTCTTCCAATCTTGATTCTGCATCTTCTGGATACGTTGCATCGCTGTTTGGTCTGTGTGCTGTCCGGCTATTCTTCTTCTGGCTGCGAACTTCATCGCCATAATGAACTGGTCCTCCTTCTCGATCTGACTCAACCGTTGCTTGCATGGCTCCGGGTCCCGAATCAATGCTGACCTTAGAAGCAGTTTGACCGGTCATACGGCCATTCGCCGCCTGCACCCGCTGATCGTGGATGGCTGCCTGCATATCGTAATTCCAGCGGTCGTGCCAGTTCTGCCGGGCTTCCCTGAGGCGGCGCGCACTGTCTGCAAGATCATGCAGATGGCTCACATCCAGTGGTCCGTCCTGGCGGTTGAGATCAATCATGCGCTGGGTTGTATCCAGCATGCGCTTTAGCTCGACCCACTGGGCATACATGACCGCCTGCTGCAGCTCCAGATATTCTTCCAGCCGCTGCTGATTGCCCTGGTCAATCTCTCCGAGCGCTTGGGTGATATCCTGAAGCGACATCCCGATTTCACGCAGAGCTGCAATGGTTTGCAGCCGCCAGATGTCATTCTCGGTATATGTACGATATCCGTTACTTGTCTGTTTGACGGGCGAGATCAGTCCTTTTTCCTCGTAAAAGCGAATAGCTCTCGCCGATATGCCGAGTCTGTCCGCGGCTTCTTTGATGTTCATCACGTGCACCTCCTTATCAATTCAGTATAAACGATGACGTTACGGCAAGGTTAAGTGTTTATTTCTTTCCACTGAGTGAAATTTTAGTCAAGTCTGAGGCTATGCTACAATATAAAGCAAAGGAGCATTTTGCATCGTATTCAATTGCAAAATGTCGAAATGAGTAAGGAACAAGCCATTTTTTCTAACGCTGCTTTGCGCAGTATTATCGACTATTGCTCGAAAGGTTGAACTTTTATGCTTATCAGCCATACGTATACCATTCGGCCATCCGAGATCAAGGATGCCGCCCAACTGATGGAACTGGATGCACTGGTATGGGATAAGCATACCTCTCCGGCCCCGTTTCAGTGGCGATCCAGACAACAATATTTGCAGCATTGTCCTCCAGGCAGTCAGCTGATTGCCGTTCAGGGAGAGCGGGTATGTGGTTATGTGGGCTTTTATCTGCCAACAGGAATGCCTGTTAACCGCCATGTATACGAGATTAATATCGCTGTTCATCCCCATGATCGGCGCTGTGGTATTGCTACAGCCCTGATGGATGCGATGAAACAGCATGCCTTTGAACAAGGGATCATCAAACTTAGGTTGCGGGTGTTATCCAGCAATCCAGGGGCGATTGCTTTTTATACACAGTGTGGATTTGTGACGGAAGGCAGACTGGTGTCGGAATTTTATATTGCAGGCAATTATGTGGACGATATTCTTATGAGCTATTTCATCCGGGCCAACGGATAGAACAGAGTAGAAGGAGGAACAACAATGGACATGGGACTTCGGGGTAAAAAGGCGCTGGTGCTTGCATCCAGTCGAGGACTGGGCAAAGCGGTAGCCGCTCAATTGGCGGCAGAAGGCGCTGATGTCATGCTCGCCAGCCGGAACGAAGAGAAGCTTGCAGCGGTGAAGCAGGAGCTGCTGGCGCTGGGTGGCGGTGGACGTATCGAATATTGTGCAACCGATGTGACAAGCAAGGAAGATATTGATGCCCTGATTCGCAAGACAGGCGAGCGGTTTGGACAGATTGATATTTTGGTGAATAATTCAGGCGGCCCGCCTTCAGGAACATTCGAGTCATTGACGGATGAAGATTGGGAACGTGCATTTGAATTAAATGTACTTAGCTATGTCAGACTGATTCGCGGTGCGCTCCCTTACATGAAGGAGAATGGCGGACATATCGTGAACATTGCCTCCACCTCTGTGAAGCAGCCGATCCCCGGTCTGATTCTGTCCAATACGTTCCGTACGGGGGTATTCGGATTAGCCAAGACCTTGTCACAGGAACTCGCGCCATATGGCATTCTGATTAATACGGTTGCACCGGGTAGAATTGGTACGGATCGGATACGTGAACTGGATGCTGCACGTGCAGAGCAGAACGGAATAAGTGAGGAAGAAGTTGCCGAACAATTCCGTAAGGAAATTCCACTGGGACGTTATGGTCAACCCGACGAGTTTGCCAAAGCAGTTGTGTTCCTCTTATCAGGAGCGAATACGTACATTACAGGTACATCTCTTGTAGTGGACGGTGGCATGGTACGTGCGCTCTAAGAAGAAGTCGGATCGAGAGATTCGAAGTTATATGGATGCATAAATGCGCAAATAAGATAAGCCCCTCCTTATTCTCCACGTGTTGTGGAGTAGGAGGGGCTTTAAGGGTTGATGTATGCATTGTGAGGGCCGTCATTCGTAATGGAAGCTGGTCCTCCAACCATTCAAATTATGTAAGTCTAATTAGCGTAAAAGTTCCCATTCATGCTGCAGCATGCCATACACCGCATGGTTAACATAGCCCTTAGGCAGTTTCTCAGCCTGGCGAATAACGCCTTCAAGGACGAATCCAAGCCGTTCAGGGATGGCCCGGCTCCGCTTGTTGTTGGTTGCTGAACGAATCTCGACACGGTTCAGATCCAGGGTGACGAGAGCGTAGTCCACCAGAACGCGGCATGCGCTGGTCATCAAGCCTTGACCTTCAAAACCTTTGCCAAGCCAGTATCCGATGCTTACCGAGCGGTTGGTCCAGTTGATTTCGTGGAAGCCGATGATGCCGGCAAGATCGCCTTTCAGCCAGACACCTGCGGTGAACCCGCCGTTGTCAGCGCCCTGTTTCAATGCATTGCTGATAAAATTTGAAGTGTGCTCAATCTCGGTCACGTTGTCCACCCACGGTAACCAATGCCTCAACTGGTCCCGCGAGCGGTCCGTGAGTTCGAACAACGGTTTGGTGTGCTCCATGGCAAGTGGGCGGAGTTCGGTATATTCATCCAATGAATAGGTAAACATGAGTGCAACCTTCTTTCTTTAAAATAATGAATTATCGGGAATTCTTCGGTAGCTTGCGCTCCAATGCAAACAGGTCTTCTTCCATCGAGGCCATGCGTTGATTCACCGTAGTACGGGCGTCACCCAGTGCCTGATTATATATGAAGGGAGCCAACTGGGTCATGAAAAGATCCAGCACACCCCAAGCTGCCAGATCGCCCAGTTCTTCGCCGCGTTCCTCTTCGAAATACGACTGGATGGTACGTATGGCTTCATCCTGTTGTTCTTTGGACAGTTTTAGCGCGTTCAATGGGAAACCCTCCCTTAAATTCTGTTTTTCTATCATGCTACATGATTCGTGCGAACCCGTCAAAATGGTTTTGGGCCTATCTTGTGTGTAACTGATCCTGATTTTGGGGCGTTATTTATTGAACTCCTCCCTCGTTAAAGGTATATTTAAATGAAACGCGTACGAAACTTTCCAAGAAAATAGATTTTTTCAGGAAATGACTTCGTTATAAAGGAATTTTAGCCGGAATTGCTGCAAATTCCTGAAAGCTCCAATCAATTCATGAAAGGTTTGATACCTGTGGACAATCGTACAACCCCACCTAACTTTATCAAAAATATTATTACCGAAGATCTCCGGTCAGGGAAAGTCCAGGAAGTCATTACCCGTTTTCCTCCGGAACCGAACGGTTATCTGCATATCGGCCATGCCAAAGCGATCTGGATTAACTTTGCACTGGGTGGCGAATTTGGCGGCAAAACAAATCTGCGCTTCGATGACACAAATCCGGTCAAGGAAGATGTAGAGTATGTTCAATCGATTCAGGAAGACGTGAAATGGCTCGGATATGAGTGGAGCGAGAAACGTTTTGCTTCCGATTATTTTGATGAAATGTACAGCCGCGCGGTCTTGCTGATCCAAAAAGGCAAAGCTTATATCGACGACCAAAGCGCTGACGAAATCCGTGCTATGCGTGGAACGCTCACTGAGCCGGGCAAGAACAGCCCGTACCGTGACCGCACTGTAGAAGAGAATCTGGACCTGTTCACACGGATGCGTGCAGGCGAATTCCAGAACGGTGAGAAAGTGCTGCGCGCCAAGATTGATATGGCTTCACCGAACATCAATCTACGTGATCCGGTCATTTATCGTATTGCTCATGCACATCATCATAATACGGGTGACAAATGGTGCATCTATCCGATGTACGCATTCGCACATCCACTTGAAGATGCCATTGAAGGAGTAACCCACTCCCTCTGCTCCCTGGAGTTTGAGGACCAACGTCCATTCTATGATTGGGTTATTGCCGAATGTGAGATGGAGAACCAACCACATCAATATGAGTTTGGCCGCCTGAACCTGTCGCAAATGGTGACAAGTAAACGGAAGCTGAAACTGCTCGTGGATGAAGGCCATGTGGATGGATGGGATGATCCGCGCATGCCAACGATTTCAGGTCTGCGCCGCCGGGGATATACACCGGAAGCGATTCGTGATTTCGTATTCGAAACAGGCATCTCCAAAAGCCAAGGCGTCATCGACCTGCAAACGCTGGAGCACTTTGTACGTGAAGATCTGAAATTGAAAGCTCCGCGCACGATGGCTGTCCTGCACCCGCTCAAAGTAGTCATTACCAACTACCCTGAAGGGCAAGTGGAATGGCTCGAAGCTGAGAACAATGTGGAGAACCCGGAGATGGGCAATCGCCAAATTCCGTTCTCTCGCGAGATTTACATTGAACAAGACGATTTCATGGAAAATCCACCGAACAAATATTTCCGTTTGTTCCCTGGCAACGAAGTTCGTCTGAAACATGCGTATTTCATCAAATGTAACGATGTAATCAAGGATGCAGAAGGCAATGTGACTGAAATCCATTGTACCTATGATGTGGAAACGAAGAGCGGCAGTGGATTCACAGGCCGTAAAGTTAAAGGTACCATCCACTGGGTGGAAGCAAGCCAAGCGGTACCTGCTGAATTCCGTCTGTATGAACCTCTGATCGCCGCAGAAGCACCGGATGCTGAAGAGGAAACAGAGCTTGAAGAGCAACCGGAGAAAACGTTCCTGGATCAATTGAATCCAAACTCTCTTGAAGTCGTTCAAGGGTTTGTGGAGCAAGAGATGAAGGAAGCGAAAGCACAGGATAAATTCCAGTTCTTCCGTCATGGTTACTTCAGCGTTGATCCGAAACATTCCGAGCCAGGCCGTCCGGTATTTAACCGGGTAGTATCCCTGAAAAGCTCGTTCCAACTGCCAAAAGCATAAGGTTAAGTACAAAGGTAGAACAATAGGTGAAGTTAGAGGTTTAGGGTGAGAAAACAAGTTAGGGTTATACGCCTAAGCTGTAAACCTAAATCCATAAAATTCAATCTATAAACGTAAAGGCGTCTCCAGGGCAACAAGCCAATGGAGACGCCTTTCTCTTTATTACTACTATTCTTAATCTTTTGTTTGATTGTTTGAACTTTGTTATTTACACCATAACGAGAGGACAGAATAAAGCTGGAGAAGCGTAGCGGTCGCCTTTATCACCGGATTTTACCCTTATAGAAAGGGGATCAAAAAAATCCGGGGATAACAGCGATCGAAAGATTGTTCTGTCTTCGTAGTGATCCAGTGTAAATCTTGAAAGGTTCAACCTTTGCCAACAAAAGATTATCTTTCACCCATTTCCGTCAACACTGTTGGCTGATAGCCGTTGCGGCGGTTCGAGAGCCACATGATTGCAAAACCAACAGCACCGATCAGGGAGAAGAATACCCCGATGTTATACATTACTTCGGCACCGAAGCTCTGGAACAGCCAGCCGCCGAACAGGCCGGCAATGACACCAGAGAGGCCGCCCCAGGCCATTGTATACACGGCCTGACCAGAGGAACGGTACGGCCTTGGAATGAACAGCATCGTCAGCTGGGTTCCTACATAGAAATACCCGCCGAACGTAATGGAGTGCATGAGCTGAATGAACACAATCTCTAATGGATTGTTCGCTAAGGCCATGAGCTGCCAGCGAATGGCGAACAACAGACTGATCAGGATGAGCGATGATAGAAGCATGCTCATTTTGCGTTTGAGAAAACGGTCCAGGAGCAAGAAAACACCCACTTCAAGGATGGATGATGTGAAGATGGCCCAGCCAACCATCTGTTTATCGCCACCCATTTCCACGATGTATAATGACATAAATGTACTGTTCATGGCGTTGGGTACGGAAACGAGCACCCCAAGCCCGATAAAGATCATAAAGTACGGATTGAACATCACCCTGCCGAAACGTCGAAAGCTCACTACAGGTGTATCTGAAGCGATCGGCTGTCTGGGTAGAAACAAGGCAAAGACAAAGGCAATGACAATCATGAAGGCAAAGACAATCGATACACTGCCCGCCCCCAGGCGGTCAATCAGCGGTCCGGCAGCCACAGCGGTTAGAGCCCAACCCAGCGATCCCCATAGCCGAAACGTACCGAATTTCTGAGTCGTGCCATCGATATAACCGAGAATCAGGCTGTTGGTTTGGGCAAACAGTGGACTTTGAAAAAAATAAAAAAAGATCATGGCTGCATAGATCCAGGCATACGTAGGCGCATAGAATACGGCCTGAGCAAGCACAAAGGTGCCACCCATCATCATCATCAGAATAATGCGAATATTGCGTGATTTATCGCTCCAGAAGCCCCAGAACGGATTAGCGAACAAGGATACAAACGGACCAATTGCCATCAGACTGCCAATCTCCAATTTGGTCATCCCGATTTCCTGCAAATACAACTGAAGAAAACCGGCGAAGATTGAAATGGCTCCATAAATGAAAAAGTTATATAGTTTCAGCGAAACCAAAGAGGGATTGCCTCTTCCGGGTGCATATCTGTCCAATAGAGCCATTCCTTTCAGAATCATATTCTTCAATGTATCATTTGTTGAAAGGGTATTCAATGTATAGAATAAGTTTATTGAACGAGGAGGATTACCGTGAGCACGATGGAATGGACAGGTATTGTATTGGCAGGAGGTTTATCCCGCCGTATGGGTTCCAATAAGGCATTGTTGGAATGGAATGGTTCCAGCGTGCTGGAGCAGGTCATCCAAGCGATGGCACCAGCTGTGAATAGTATTATCGTTTCCGCAGGAGCCAACACGGCTGCATACAAGGCATTGCCCTATGACTGCGTTCAGGATTATTACCCTGGGAAGGGACCGCTGGCAGGGTTGCATGCCGCGCTGAAAGCTTCGCAGACAGACTGGAACCTTGTCTGCGCCTGTGATATGCCGCTGCTAGAGCCATCCTTTTTCAAAGGCTTGAAGTGGCTCACCGAATCAGGTCAAGAGCATCACGCAATCGTTCCACGACTGGCAGGGCGTGTTCATCCGCTTGCAGGTGCATATCATAGATGTGTTCTCCCCGAAATTGAACAGCGCTTAATAGATAATAGACTGAAAGTAACCCAATGGCTTGAAGAGATCAGCTGCCGATATGTCGACGTCGATGAGCTGGAAAGCGCTGGTGTCCATGATTTGGCCATTCAGCTTAGTAATATGAATACCCCGGAAGAGTATGAGCATATTCGCAACAGATCATACGGCCCTTAACCCATCTATTCATTCATCTTCGGATTCCTTTCTTAGTCCGATTCGGTCTGCCAACTCTGGTCCACTGGACCCGATTCGTTGGATAGATCCTGAACGGCGTTGCGATATTGAAGTGGACTCTGACCCGTCCATCGTTTGAATTGCCGACTGAAGTGCGACAGATGGGTGTAGCCCAGCTTCCATGCAATTTCACCCAAAGAGAGCTTCGGCTGTTCGATCAGTACTTTGGCTTCCTGCAGCTTCAGGCTGGACAGGTAGGCCCGTGGAGATTGTCCGTACACCTTACGGAAGATCTGCAGCCCATATCCCGGACTGATGCCAAACGATGATATAATCTGCTCTACTTTGACGGTGGATACGTTGCCCTCTTGGATTCGGAGCTGCGTATGGAACGCCTGTTTGATGGCTTCTGCGATGGCTCCTGCATAATGCATGGCTGCGGGAGCTGGAGCATTAGGCGAAGCATCAGATCGGGTGGATAGTGGTTCACGGTCAGCTGCTTGGGACAGCAGGGCAAACAATTCAAACATGCGTGCCTGCATGATAAATTTGTCTGTGGAAGTGTATGCCTCCGATGTTCTGATCATGTTCATCCAGTTCTCCAGGACAGGGCGCATTTGCATATTATCTGTGGTGCCTGCCTCATAGATTCGGCTGTGATGTGACATCAGCTTCAGGGTAAATACGGGATCATCTACATTAAAATGAGCACTGAAGTACGTCATGCCCTCTGATGATACACATTGGTTTGTATGTTTGAATCCGGGTGGAATTAGCAGAATCGAACCTTCCTCAACCGTATAGGTATATCCGTGAATTACACTCTCCTGAGTCCCCTTTATAATCAGCATAATTTCAAAGCCCGGATGGCATTCCTCCGGCATCGCCCAACCGTATGGAACTTGTTGGCTGTGCGCTCCATAGAATTTAATGTTACAGTCGATAATAGGCAGCCAGTGAGCCAGTGTATGATGTGGCATTTCTCGCAGCTGCGATCGGATATCCATGACATTCACCTCGGAAAAGGGTAAAAATAACTCGCCTTGTACAATCGGCACCCATAGTATACTTCATTATAATCAGTTTAACGCCAACATTGAAAATCGCAGAACAGGAGAGCGTTCGGCAGATTGCTAAGTCTCTGATGTACTTCAATAGATAATAATGTAAACGTTATCATCTTTCAATTGGATCATTTCATTTTGTATAAATGCCAAGAGCTTCATACTTCCGGATGAAAAGGGGATTTTAACATGGACAAGTTATTGTACGGGGTAGCCTACTATGACGAATATATGCCTTATGAGCGATTGGACAAGGATATTCAGATGATGAAAGATGCAGGCATCAACGTGGTGCGGATTGCGGAATCAACATGGAGTACGCATGAACCACAGAATGGTGTATTCGACTTCTCCTCAGTAGATCGTGTTCTGGATGCCATGCATGCGGCGGGTATTCAGGTTATTGTGGGTACACCTACGTATGCTGTTCCGACGTGGATGGTCAAGGAGCACCCGGATGTTCTGGCAACAACGGTACAGGGACCGGGGAAATATGGGGCGCGGCAGATCATGGATATCACACATCCGACGTATCTGTTCTATGCGGAACGCATCATTCGCAAGCTGATTTCCCGTGTCAGTAAACACCCTGCCGTGATTGGTTATCAGACGGATAACGAAACGAAGCATTACAACACTGCCGGAGATAATGTACAATTGCAATTCGTCAAATATATGCGTAACAAATTCAGCTCATTGGATGATCTGAACAAGGAATTTGGGCTGGATTACTGGAGTAACCGCATTAATAGCTGGGAGGACTTCCCGTCTGTTGTTGGTACAATCAACGGCAGTCTGGGAGCTGAATTTGCCAAATTCCAGCGCCAACTGGTAACTAACTTTCTAGCGTGGCAGGTCGGAATTGTAAATGAGTACAAACAGGAGGGGCAGTTTGTAACCCAGAATTTTGACTTCGACTGGCGTGGATATTCGTACGGCATTCAGGGAGATGTGGACCATTTTGCCGCATCCAAACCTTTTGACATCACCAGTGTGGACATCTACCATCCGTCGCAGGATGATCTGACCGGCATTGAGATTTCATTCGGTGGTGACGTGGCACGTTCCACCAAACAATCGAACTATCTCGTACTGGAGACGGAAGCGCAGGCTTTCTGGCATTGGGTTCCCTACCCCGGACAGCTTCGCCTTCAGGCGTTTAGCCACCTGGCATCGGGAGCAAACATGGTCGCCTATTGGCACTGGCATTCCTTGCATAATTCGTTCGAGACGTATTGGAAAGGATTGCTGAGCCATGATTTTGAACCCAATCCGGTCTACAACGAGGCCAAAACGATCGGCCGGGATTTTGCCAGACTTAGCCCGCAACTGGTGAATTTGAAGAAAACGAATCGGGTAGCCGTGCTGTTCAGCAATGAGGCGTTGACGTCGATCAAGTGGTTCGGATTTAATTTTACGAGTGACAAAAAATACAACGACGTTGTTCGCTGGATGTATGACGAATTATACAAAATGAATATTGGCTGTGATCTGATTGATCCGTCTGTGGAGAGTTATGAAGGCTATGATGTGATCGTTGTGCCTGCTTTGTACGCAGCTTCCGATGTCTTGCTCGAGAGGCTGAATCAATTTGTACATGATGGTGGGCATGTCGTTTACTCCTTCAAGAGCGGATTCGCTAATGAGCATATTAAGGTCCGCTCTACCCGCCAGCCTGGACTGATCAGTGAGGCTTGTGGCATCAGTTACAACCTTTTTGTAGAGCCGAAAAATGTTTCGCTTCGAGATGATCCGTTCGAGGTTGGGGAGGAACAGAATCAGATTCACACCTGGATGGAACTCATCACACCAACAACTGCAGAAGTGCTGGCCTGGTATGATCATCCTCACTGGGGAGAATATGCAGCAATTACTCAGAATACCTATGGCAAGGGCAAAGCAACGTACGTTGGATGTTATACCAGCTCCGCGGTGATCCGCAACGTGTTGGAGCGTGTCATGAAGGAAGCTGGACTGTGGGGAACCGATCAGGAATTGGCTTTTCCAATCATCGTGAAGAGCGGAGTGAATGATCAGGGGAATACGATTCGGTATTTCTTTAACTACTCCGATCAGGCGATTTCGTTCGTGTATGCCTACGGGGATGGAACGGAACTTTTGGCAGGAACAGCGGTGTCTGGAGGGCGGAATATGAAGCTGGAACCATGGGGGTTCTGCATTATTGAGCAATAATGGGAAATCATAAATGAATTGACAAGTCTGTTTTCAATGATTATAAAAAGAATACCAAGACCAAAGCGCCCTCGGCTTCATGCTGGGGCGTTTATCTTATTTTAGCTCATAGCTCAGGAGTGGATGCCTCGTGTTTACCGAATTATATCGGAAGCTTACTAATCCGTTCAAACGCAGCATTCGCAACAAATTAATCCTCACCATGACGTTTCTGGCCATTCTGCCCGTCATTGCCATGACGGTTGTAGCAGCCGAAAATACCCGTTCTTCCATGGAAGAAGAGATCATGGAGACCAACCGTGCGAATATGAATTGGGCCTCCATCTATTTGGGTGAACAATTCGCGCGGATGAACAATCTCATCTATTCCATTCAGATCAGTGATGAGCTGCATCAGTATTTGGCATTGAACCAGGATGCTCCAGCTGCCAGCCGCTTCGATGAACAGAAGGCTGTGTTCAACATGCTGAACAGTGTATATTATTCGGCTGGCAACTATGTATTTGGTGTGGAATTATACCTGAAGGAACTGGACACATTGTTTACCTTCAACTCGATGGAAAGCCGAATCCGATCGGTTCCGGACATTCCTTCGGCATACGATGAACTTTTTGAACAGCATAAGGACTTTACGATTATTAATGATCCGAACGATCCGGAGAAGTTCCATATGACCCGCAGCATGAACCGATTCGAGGATCAGGCGCAGATCGGCGCGATCAGTCTGGAAGTCAAGTGGGCCGAATTCAATCAGACATTGGAATTGCTGGACAGCCGGGGAGATTATGCGGTGTACATCGCGGATAGTACGGGAAGTCCGGTCTATCAGCCCAATAAGGAGATACAGCCTTCAGCAGAGGCACTGGAAAGGCTCGCAGCTACAAAGGATAGTTCCGGTTTCATTCGAACAGCCAAGGAATATGTATTCTATCATGCCATTGATCCGTCAGGAATGCGTCTGATCAAAATTGTACCTTCCCATGTCATCAATGAGAGTGCAATGGAAACGATGAAATATGGTCTTGTTGTGGGTGGGCTGGCTACCGTGGTTTCGGTGTTGTTGGCAGCATTAGTGGCTTGGCGAACATCCAAACCGATTGTCAGACTGGCGAATTCAATGAAGGGAATCCAGTTGATCAAGGACAAGGAAGTGGTGCGCAGTGGTCGGGTGGATGAGATTGGCCTGCTGGAGAAAAATCTGCATGGTATGGCAAGCCGCATTCGGGAGCATATCCGGGATAACTATCTCATGAATCTGGAGAAACAGACGGCCGAGCTCAAGGCGCTTCAGTCCCAGATTCACCCGCATTTTCTACAAAATACGTTGCAGATGATCGGAGGTATGGTGTACTCACAGAAGCCGGCAGACAGTTATAAAGTTATTCGTGCACTAAGTGAGATGTTCCGTTATATTGTCAGAGCGCCGGATGGTCTCGTGCCATTACAGTCCGAATTGGACCAACTGGAGCATTATATGCTCATCCAGAAGCAGCGTTTTGGCAGCAGACTTGAATATAAACTGGAGATTGAAGGCGGGCTGAATGACTGTTACATTCCCAAGTTGTCCCTGCAACCGATTGTGGAGAATGCATTTGTTCATGGTCTGGAGAAAAAGCAGGGAGAGTGGAAATTGAACATTCAAGTTGTCCGACTAGATCATGAGGTAACCATCCGCATTTCCGATAATGGGATGGGCATGGATCAAGAGAGGCTGGCCGAGATGCAATCAAGACTGTCCAAGCTGTCCCAGCAAGGAGACAGAGTATGGAGCTCGGGCACTAGCATTGGTCTGGTCAATGCCGCATCACGCATTTTGATGCACTTTGGGCCTGCATACGGTATGAACATGGAGAGTGGGGAAGGACAGGGAACCCGTGTCACTGTTCGAATTCCTTGCCATACAGGAGGCGAGATCTCGTGAACAAGGATCATTATAGAGTGCTGTTAGTGGACGACGAGCCATGGAATAGAGACATTTTGCGCAATTTGGGCACGTGGGATGAGCTTGGCATGGTGGTAGCAGGTGAGGCAGAGGATGGCGGAGAGGCGATCCGGTTGGTCGAGCAGCATCAGCCCCATATTATCATTACAGACATGCGTATGCCGGGTAAAGACGGCGTGGAACTGCTCCAGACGCTGAGCGCACAATATCCGCATATCAAAGTGATTGTGGTCAGCGGTTATGATGATTTCAATTATGCGAAACATGCCATTCGTCACCGTGCCGCTGATTATCTGCTTAAGCCAGTAAATCCCGATGAATTGAATAACGTTCTGGCCAAGTGTAAACGTGAATTGGAAAAGACCGAGTCCGGGCCGGAGTCGTGGGAACCTTATCCTTCGGCTTTTTCTGGCGAATTCTCGTTGTTTCAGCAGCAGGCACGCTTGCGTTTTAACGACTTGAACGTTCAGGGATTACATGAGCTGTTCGGGCAGCTGGAGCACCGACTTGATACCAGTGATATCCGGAGACCGCAACAGCTTGGGCGGATCGCATACGAATTACAGACGCTGCTGGGCGAGCTGTGTGTTTCCAACGGCTTATGCGAGCAACCTGTAGCAGCTGTGCTCCCGCCGCCGACGGCTCTGGCGTCCATCGCATCGGCGGTGGACTGGATATCAGCGCCTTACTATACTTCGTTGGAGCAGCTGATTGCGCAGCGCAAATTCAAGAACAAGCTGAACCTGGATGAGGTGAAGCAATACATCGAGCAGCATTGCATGGAGATGATTACGCTGGAGCAGCTTGCCCAGATCTTTTTTGTTAGCAAAGAATATCTCAGCAAGGTGTTCAAAAAAGAACACAGCGTGAATGTGACCGACTATATTGTCCAGTTACGGATGGCAAGAGCCAAGGAGTGGGTGCTCGATGATCAGATTCCATTCAAACATATTGCTGAGATGACGGGTTATGAGGATGTATCGTACTTTTACCGGGTGTTCAAGAAACACTTCGGAGTTTCGCCTGGAGAGATGCGAAAGGGACAACCTCGAATATCAGGTAACAGCCCTAAATAATTCGTTCACAGAGAGCTTACAGTTGGATTAAGGTTTAAAATAATCCAATAAATGAGTCTAATAATGTCCAATGAAGCGCTTTCATTTCGTGATATATAATGATCCTATGAAAGACAAACCAGTTACACCGGGAGGTCATAAGAGATGAAAGTATGGAAAAGCGTAGCAAGTGCGGTACTTGTGAGTGTTCTGCTCGCAGGCTGCGGTTCCAATGCGGGTACGGATGGTAAGACGGAGGGAACTGCATCGGGCAGTACGGTGTCCCTCAAAGTATTCATTGCACAGCCGCGGCTGAAAGAACATTACGATAAATATATAGAACAGTTCAAAGCCAAGGAGAAAGCCGAAAAGAATATTGAGGTCAACGTACAACTGGAGATGCCGCCAGCAGATAATGCGCCTCAGATTCTGAAAACACGACTTGCCTCCAATGATGCACCGGACGTGTTCGCACTTCATGCGGTCAATGAAATTCCACCGTTCAGCAAAGCAGGTTATCTGGAAGACCTGTCGGGTCAACCTTTTGTCGATAAATTACTGGATTCCGTTAAGCCTTCCGTAACGGATGCATCGGGTAAAGTCGTGGCCGTTCCTTTGGAAACGTTATCTTGGGGATACCTGTACAATAAGGATATTTTCAAAGAGCAGGGGATAGAGGTACCTACAACTTTGACGGAAATGAAAGCGGTCGTGGAAAAGCTGAAAGCAGCCAACATCACCCCGTTTGAACTTTCATACAAAGAAGCCTGGATTCCACAACTGTTCCTGCCACTTACTGTAGGTGCACTGACTCAGTCAGAACATAAAGACTTCTTGGATAAGATGAATCAGGATCAAGGTTCCTTCTCGGATATGAAATCCTTGTTCGACATCTTCGATCTCGTCAATGCCAATGGAACGGAGAAAGCACTCGAAGTGGGCGGCGATGATGGTTCAGCAGCCTTTGCAACAGGCAAAGCAGCAATGTGGATTCAAGGACCTTGGTTCGCGGAAACCATCCTGAAGTCCAATCCGGATATCAACTTCGGCGTAGCTCCACTGCCGATCAATGACAACCCGGATGATACCAAAATCAACCTGAGCACATCGACTTCACTGGCCGTATCTTCCTCCAGCAAAAACAAGGAAGTGGCACTCGACTTCGTAAACTATGTTCTCGATGACAAGGACTCAAGTGCATTCTACGAAGCACTGAAATTCAATCCGGTTGCCAAAATTCATGACTTCAAAAGTTTCCCTTGGGTAGACGATGCCCTGAAATATGTTAATGAAGGCAAAGCGTATCAGGATCCATCCATTCCTCAAGCGGTTAAGGATGAATCAGGCAAAGCGCTGCAAGGTTACTACTCCGGACAACTGGATCAGCAGCAGGTGATTGATGCGCTCGACAAGGCGTGGAAATCCTACAACAAAGTCAACAAGTAAGCAGATGAAACGGCTGGCAGAACGGTCTTCGTTCCCCCGTTTCCGCGAGTCTGCTTATAGTGAAAAGGGGGAGAACCAATGGCTACGAATGTATTCAAGAAGTATCTGTCGCTGCTAGCGTTCACTGCGCCTGCCTTTGTCATCTATGCCATTTTCCTGCTATATCCCACATTTAGCGGCTTATTCTACAGCTTGACGGACTGGAATGGTCTGAACCGGGATTACAGTTTTATCGGTCTGGGGAACTTCGTGGAACTGTTCAAGGAAGATCCCGACTTTCTGAATTCCCTGTGGTTCACGTTGAAATATGTGGTGTTTATGCTGATCCTGCAAAATGGAATTGCCTTGCTGCTCGCCGTGTTCATTGAGACACGGACGCGCAGCAAGGGGTTATTCCGGACCCTGTTTTTCATGCCGAACATGATCAGTACAATCATCAGCGCCTTTATGTGGACATTCATCTTCTCCCAGGTGCTGCCGCAGCTGGCCGAGAAGTTGGCCGTCTCCTTTTTGGACCAACAGTGGCTGGGTGATCCGAAATTTTCATTCTACTCCATCCTGATCGTATCGCTCTGGAATGGTGTGGGGTATATGATGATCATCTATCTGGCTGCACTCCAGGGTGTGCCGAAGAGTCTGAAGGAAGCGGCTGTTATTGATGGAGCCAACGCGTTCCAGGTACTGCGTAATGTCGTATTGCCGATGATCACTCATGCCGTGACGATCTGTTTCTTCCTGACACTGAACGGAGCATTCAAAGTATTTGAAGTTGTGTACGGTCTTACAGGTGGCGGTCCAGGCAGAGCCACTCAGGTCATTACGATGAATATTTATGAAGAGGCATTCTCCAACAATTTTAGATACGGATATGCCAGTGCCAAGTCGGTTGTGTTATTCGTCATCGTGCTCATCTTCACGCTCATTCAGATTACGGTGATGAAGAAGAAAGAGGTGGAAGCATGAGGATGCAACGAATTAACAGCTACCTTATTCGACTGCTGCTGGTGCTGGGCTCCCTCGTCGCAATGCTGCCAATCTACATGGCGATTGTGAACTCATTCAAAACACAAGGCGAAATGTTCCAGTCCTTTATAGCTCTCCCAACGACATTTCATTGGGAAAACTACTCGGATGCATTTAACAAAATCAATCTGCTAGGCAGCTCATTGAACTCGGCGATTGTATCCTTCCTGGGGATTGGCGGTATTGTATTCTGTGCTTCATTGGCCGGCTACAAGCTGTCGCGTACTTCAGGCAGATTGAGCAACCTGATCTTCTTCCTGTTCGTGGCATCCATGCTCGTTCCTTTTCACTCGATCATGATTCCGCTGACACGGGTTGCCAAAGGACTTCACGTTCAAGGCAGCACATACGGATTGGCCCTGATCTATATCGGACTTGGTGTGAACATGGCGATCTTCCTGTATCACGGGTTTGTTAAGTCCATCCCGCGTGAATTGGAAGAATCGGCACAGATGGATGGATGTAATGAGTTCCAGACGTTCTTCCAGATCATCTTCCCATTGTTGCTGCCAATTACGGTCACCATCGCCATCTTGGACTTCCTGTGGATATGGAATGACTTCCTGTTGCCGCTGCTCATGCTGACGGATGTAAATCGTTATACGCTGATTCTGTCCACGAACATGCTGTTTGGCGAGTACAATAAGGAATGGCCGTTGATTCTATCCTCCCTGGTACTGACCGCTATTCCGGTGGTTCTCATCTATGCGTTCTTCCAAAAGTTCATCATGGAGGGGATTGCAGAGGGTGCGGTAAAAGGGTAAGGAAAACCTGCCTGCGATCTAGACGAGATGTATCTGTCTCATGAATACAAAAACTCAAAAGAACCGCCATGATCGGAGGGATGTCACTCCTTACAATCAAGGCGGTTCTTTCATTTCATGATGTCATCAGCTTTTTGACTGTCTGTGCCAGAAGGTGAAGGCCCCGCTCCATCTCATCCGGTGAAGCATAGGCATAGGACAGACGAATGTGCTCCGCATCTAGGCGGTCATAAAGATAACCCGGATGAATCAGCACATGATTCTCCAGACAGGCATGGAACAGTTCGCGAATGGAAAGAGGACTGACGGTAAATCGGAGCCAGATATAAAAGCCTCCGGCAGGTATGCTCCACTCGGCGAGTTCAGCGAAATCGCGTTGCAGAAGCTGGATCATGAAGTCTCTGCGTCTGCGCAGTTCTGGCCGCAGGCGATCCATATGCTGCTCGTGGTATCCATCGGCAAACCAGAGTGCAGCAGCCTCCTGAGCGAGGGAGCTGGTGCCATAATCCGTCTGCATCTTGATGTCTGCGAGGCGACGGATGACCGGCTCCGGCCCAACCAGCCAGCCGAGGCGCAGACCGGGGCTCACCGCCTTGGACAAGGTGCCCATGTGCAGCACCCGTCCTTCTTTATCACGCGCCTTCAGCGCTGGCGGCGGGAGCTCGTCCAGCCACAGGTCGCTGTAAGCGGCATCCTCCAATATGGAGATGCCAGTGTTTCGCGCTGTGGCGAGAATTTCTTCCCGGCGGCTGTCACTCATGACGGAGCCGGTAGGATTGTGGAAGCTCGGAATCGTATAGAGCAGTGAGATGCTGTCCCTGTTTGCATTGTTCTGTACGGCATCTTCCAGACGCGGAGTGTGTAAGCCTTCGGCATCCATCGGAATGCCGCTCATTTTCAATCCGGCGGATTGGAAGGCATGAATGGAGTACAGATAAGATGGTTTCTCCAGCAGAACTGCCGATCCGCGGGGCAGAAGCCCAACTGAAATAAGGTGCAGTGCCTGAAGAGAGCCGGATACGATCAGAATGGAGTCAGGGGAGGCTTGGATACCGCTTTCTTGCAAGTAAACGGACAAAGCCTGACGGAGCTCCAGACTACCCTGAGGTTCGAGGTAGTTTAGTGTACGAGGACGGCTGGATAGAGCAAGGAGGAGGTCGTTAAAAGCCTCCTGGGGCATCAGCTCAGGGGCAAGCTCACCTGTACCAAGCCTGATGATGCCTGGCTGGAACTCAGCCCGGTTAATCTGCTGTACCTCTGGCAGATTGGGATAATACCAGCCTTCTTCGATGGCTTCCTCCCAGTTGGGCATGGCTCCGTGAGCCAGCGCATGCCAGCCAGAGCCGCAGACATAGGTTCCGCCACCATGTCTGCCTTCAATCATGCCTGCGGAGGCCAGATTTTCCAATGCAGTAACCAGCGTGCTGCGATTCACTCCCATGGATTGAGCCAGTGTTCGTTGTGAAGGAAGCCGATATCCTGCTGTCCATTCGCCGGCAGTAATTTTCTCGCTGATATAGACTTCAATCTGTCGGTACAGAGGTAGGGAATGGGACGGGTCTGGCTTCCAGCTGCCCCCCTGTCGAGAATCGGAACGATTCATGGGCAGGTTTGCCTCCTTTATAGAATGAGTGATGGGATTTACGTTTTCTTTTATTTTGAACACTATATCATTTGGTTGGGTCCAATGCCATCCAAGTGGTTGGTTACGCCTGACGTTATCTCTACTATTATGGAGACATGTCTAAGGGGGATGAACGATGGGGGTAATTATTCACGCGGTGGTGCTGGCGTTTGGCCTGATCTTGCCACTCGGTGTACAAAATGTATTTATTTTTAATCAGGGCATGAGTCAACGAAGTTATGCGCGGGCGCTGCCAGCTATAGTAACCGCAGGACTCAGTGATACGTTGTTGATTGGTGCAGCGGTCGGAGGGGTGTCCCTCATTTTGCTGCAATGGCCGCTGCTGGCGAGTTTATTGTATGCAGGAGGGAGTGTATTTTTACTCTATATGGCATGGAGCATTTGGAGGTCATCCGGCCCTGCCAATAGTTCAGCAGCAGTGCTGTCTGCGGGAAGACAGATCGCCTTTGCTGCTTCCGTTTCCTTGCTTAACCCGCATGCCCTGCTGGACACGGTAGCCGTGATCGGCACCAGTTCACTTCAATACGAAGGGGTGGCACGGTTTTATTTTGCGATAACGGCGGCATTGGTATCATGGGTATGGTTTCTGGGACTGGCAGGTGCAGGCAGGCTAGTAGGTAGAACAGATCGTACAGGCCGGGTCAGTGTTTTCTTCAATCGGTTATCCGCTATTGTAATGGTCGGAATGGCGGGTATGATGCTGTGGAAGCTGATCTTCTCGTAAAATTGAAAAGAATGGGGCTGTCTCAAAAGGAGTACGCCTCGATCGAAGCGCTAGCTATGATGAACGTAACCGCAAAAAAATAGCCCTCCATATTGCTGCACATCGTAGGTTAAAATGGACAGTAAGAAGACCACCATTTC
>NZ_FOBD01000007.1 GCF_900109515.1 Paenibacillus sp. OK003
AAGAGCAAACTGGAAATTCACAAGGCGTTCGCCAGTTCCCTCGGGAACTGGTAATTCAGTCAAAACTGCCTTCAAAAAATACTATACGAGGAGGGATGAGTGTGAGAGAAACCTGTGTTCCAACGGGCGTGGCGCTAAAAGATACCGGCTTTGGATATACGCTGTCCCTGGTCAACGGTAAATATAAAATGGTTATTCTGTATTGGCTGTCTGAAAACAAGGTGATGCGACATAATGAGCTGAAGCGAAGAATTGGTACCATTTCCCACAAAACATTGAGTGTCATGCTTAAGGAGTTGGAGGAACATGATCTGATTCTACGCAAAGAATATCCCCAAATTCCGCCCAAAGTGGAATATTCGTTATCGGAACGGGGACAATCATTGATGCCGCTGTTAGATATGATGTGTGATTGGGGAGAAGCCAATATGGCTTCTGCCCCGGGGTTAATGCAAGGCTAACGATCAGGTTGTGAGATTAAAAAATCAAAAAAAGCAGTATCTTCCTGTATCGGAGATACTGCTTTTTGATCTGCTTGGAGTGAGTGTTATAGGTTATCTATGAAACGTAAATAGTTTTGTGCGCTTTGTTCCAATTCATTTGGCGTAGTCTCATGTTCTGCCCCATAGAAGGCAAAGAATGGTCGATAATCAGCATCGCAGTAATAGAAGGTCGTCTCAAAAGGAGTTAACAGTTGTTCAAGGGTATAGCGGTATTTACCCTCTTCCGTGTAGTCGGCCTCTTTGATTCCGGCAGATACGGCCAAGGCGACCTTGCGCTGCTGTAATTTGTCTCCCTTGGAGCCATAAGCCCAGCCATACGTAAACACTTCATCCAGCCATTGTTTAAGGAGAGGCGGGCTGCTAAACCAATAGAACGGAAATTGCAGGACCAGATGGTCATGACTTTCAATGAGCTGCTGTTCTTGCTGTACATCAATACGTCCATCGGGGTAAACTTTATAAAGCTCATGTACCGTATATTTTTCCGGATATTGTTGGAGTTCTTCTATCCACCGTTTGTTGATGACCGACGTTTCCAGGTTGGGATGTGCTACGATGACAAGTGTTTTCAAATTGTATTCTTCCTCCCTAAGCTCTACTATTTCTTGAGTATAAAGGGAGTACTGCCATGATGTAAGTACGCACTTTTAGTACATGTACTTACCTCAAGGTAAGCACCACCAGTCGTTTTGTATGTTCCATAGAGGCACTCCAAACAGTCATGAATATGGGCATATTGCAAGGAATTACGGAAACATGGGACCGTCTAACAGAGTGTCTAGGCAAGGTTAAGTAATCAAAATAGATATAGCCGCCAGGCTTATGCTTGGCGGCTGTTTGTTGATGTTTAAGTTATAACATGGTGTGCTCGTAATGACGTCATTATTCCTCTTGCACATTATAGAGCACACGGGCAAGCAGGTTCTGCCCGTAATTGCCAAAATTTTTGCCGAAAATCGTCAATCCCCGTTTGTTCACTGGTTCGTCCGTTACAGCAATTCGAAAGTGGATATCGCTTTTGTAATCCAGGCCAATCTGGTCCAGAGTAACATCGGAGATGCGGCATCCATCAATATAGCTGCCCTCTTGGGTGATGCGGATCAGCTTCAGCATCCCGTATTGATTCAGATGCGGCGGCCACCAGTCTGGATTGAACGTACCCCGGGTATTGCCAAAATCTCCTGGACTCGTCCAACAGCCAATCTCGATGCCGTTGACGTAGAAATAAATATCCGAAGGGTAGTTATCGCAAAAACCTGGCGCTTCTGAACCCAATTCCATGGACAACTGGATTTCGCTGAACGTCTGGTTAGGCTTAAGGTAGTTGGGAATACGATACTCCAGATAACCTTCGGCCAGCCAAATCATCTCTGCATCAATACGGAGTGGGTCAGCAAAGTAGCGCGGATCATCGAACTCACCGACGATGCTGTCTCGGGTGGCGAGACCACATGTAGGAGCTGCCTGATAATCGCTATAATGACCTACCTGAATTTCAACCTCGTATCGGTTAAAAATCTCCTGTGAACGCAGGTCTACCATTAGTTTTTCCTCATTGAGATAACAAATCTTCTGAATTCCATGTTTGCCAACCGCAGTATTGATTTCAATCAGACCGCTTTCTTCCAATTTCTTAATATGCATTGTAATGGCGCCATTGCTGAGCCCCAGTTTGGTTGCGAGATCATTGAGGTTAAGACTCTGGTTCTTGGCAAGCAACTCAATAATCTGAATTCGGATTTCCGAACTGAGTGCCTTGAAAATATTAACGCCAGACATCAGATCTTTAATATAAATCATAGGTGGTTTTCCTTTCCACGTTCTGAACAAAGCCTTTCTGATCCAGGCTTCTGCACATTTATATGGTTTGTTTTAGATAATTATAAATGATTACCCGAAGGAAGGGAAGGGCGGAGAAAAGGATGCCAAATCCCTTGTATACATAGCATAAATGAGTGTATTATTCATAAAATGTTGAATATTTACTTTAAAAAATAACTTGAATCATTTCATATATATTTGAAATATACCATTGAAATGTAATGTAACCGCTTTTATAATCCTAGTATACCTAAATTGTTTTAATACTTCATGAACCAAATTGACTATTTGATCAGGAGAGGTGGAATTCGATTTGGAAAAGTTCAAAGGCATGACAGGATTCAGGAAGAAACGTTGGGCTTTACCTGCACTGCTTGTACTTGTTTTGCTACTGGCGGGTCAGTCTCGGGCATTCGCAGCATTTTGGAATCTGACCGGAGATATTGCCGTCCACGATCCATCCATCATCAAAGAAGGCAGCTCATGGTATACCTTCTCAACCGGTGCTGGCATTCAGGTGCTGAAATCGGATAATGGGACCTCATGGTACCGCGTTCCGCAAATTTTTCTGAGCAAGCCATCCTGGTGGGCCTCGGCCGTTCCGGGTCAGAGCGGTCTGGATGTATGGGCACCTGACGTTGAGCAGTACAACGGAAAAGTGTGGCTGTATTATTCCATCTCTACCTTTGGCTCCAACAGATCGGCAATCGGCCTTGCGTCTGCAACCAGCATTGGAGCAGGTCAGTGGAAGGATGAGGGGCTGGTACTTCAAACGACAACCGCCAACGATTATAACGCTATTGATCCGAATCTGGTCATCGATGCTTCAGGCAACCCGTGGCTTGCTTTCGGTTCTTTCTGGAGCGGCTTAAAGATTGTGAAGCTCGACAAAACCACGATGAAACCGACCGGAAGCATATCCTCCATAGCGGCGCGTCCGAATAATGGCGGGGCCATCGAAGCACCGAGTATTGTGTACCGTAACGGTTATTATTATTTGTTTGCCTCGATTGATTCCTGCTGCCAGGGCGTGAATAGCACGTACAAAATGGTCTATGGACGTTCAACGAGTATTACAGGTCCGTATGTGGACAAAAACGGTGTGAACATGTTGAATGGCGGTGGAACCCTGTTGGATTCGGGGAATGTCAAGTGGAAGGGACCGGGCGGTCAGGATGTGTATAACGGTAATGTGATTGCGCGCCATGCCTATGATGCTGAGGATAATGGCAATCCGAAATTGCTAATTAACGACTTGCTGTGGGATTCCAGCGGATGGCCAACATACTGATTTTGTTTTAAATAAATATGAAATGTTTTAATAAAGTATTGACTAAAGTGATCTGGATTTGATAAATTTAACAACAGAAATCTTATTTTATCTACTTGAATACGGTTACAAATCCAGATCAGGAGGGGTTCAGATGGTAAAGAAAAAGAGTTTGGTCACACTTGTGCTTCTAATGCTTGTAAGCGCAATCGTGTTTGCAGGCTGCGGTGGCAGCAGTGGTTCAAGCGGAGACAAGGAATTGACATTTATGTTCCGGGGCGGCACGGATGAACAGAAGGCATATCAAGCCGTTGTTAAGAAATTTGAAGAAGAGCATCCAGGTGTCAAAGTCAAAATTATCGTAACAGCTGCGGATCAATACGCAACCAAATTGAGAGCTGCCATTACAGGCAACAGCTTGCCGGACGTGTTCTATTTTAACCCTGGCGATATAAAAGCCTATGTGAACAGCAATGTGTTGATGAATCTGACACCTTACGTTGAAAATAATGCGGATGTAGATCTGGATAACATCTGGAAATATGGTGTGGATCTGTATCGCTATGATGGCAAAATGGCAGGTCAGGGCGATCTCTACGGCATGCCGAAAGATCTGGGTCCGTTTGCACTTGGTTATAACAAGACATTATTTGAAAAAGAAGGCATCCCATTCCCTGATAAGGACAAGCCTTACACATGGGATGAGTTCATTAAGGTAAACCAGCAAGCGACCAAGGATACGAATGGAGACGGCAAACCGGACGTATTTGGTACAGGCTTTAACGTACAGTGGGCCTTGCAGTCCTTCGTATGGAGCAATGGTGCAGACTGGTTGGATGATAGCAAAACAAAGGTAACCATTGATGATCCGAAATTCGCGGAAGCACTGCAATTCTTTGCGGACATGCAAAATAAATACAAAATCACGCCTTCTATTGAGGAAGCGCAAACATTGGATACGTACCAACGCTGGATGAAAGGAGAAATGGCTTTCTTCCCAGTAGGTCCGTGGGATATGAGTACATTCGAGAAACTGCCTTTCGAATATGATTTGCTGCCTTTCCCTGCGGGCTCTACGGGTAAATCCGCAACGTGGATCGGTTCACTGGGTATCGGTGTATCGGCCAAAACGAAATATCCGGAAGAGGCCGCAGCATTAGTTAATTACCTCACAGCTTCCCAGGAAGGCATGCAGCAGTTGGTAGATGCCAAAGTACAAATTCCGAATCTGCTCGATATGGCTGACGAATGGGCCAAAGATACATCAACGAAACCAGCCAACAAACAAGAATTCATTGATATCGTAGAAGATTATGGCCGTTCTCTTCCAGGGAACTACACGTACAATGCGGAATGGTATGACCTGTTCTTCACCGACATTCAGCCGGTATTGGATGGCAAAATTACAGCCGCAGAATATGTGAAGCAGCAGCAGCCGAAAATGCAGAAGCTGTTGGACAAAGCGGTAGAGCAAGAGAAGAAATCTCAGAAATAAGCAGGTTGCAACATGCTGAAATAATGTGGCTGGAAAGATTGAAGAGTAGGTTCTAGAGAGAAGCAGCTTACGCTAAATGGATAGAGTAGTTAATTCCGTTTTCAAAAAAGGCGGTGCCAGCAGCCTGCTATCACGCTGCTGGCATCATTTTGGATTCCATACGGGCATGTTGCATGAATTGATCAAACAAGCAGGCATCCATCGATTCATGCAACATGCTGATATTAGAAACAGGGGTGAGCGCAGTGATTACAAAATCTAGTTTGTATCGCAAAGAGAGGCTGTACGGATATTTGTTTATTTTGCCTCCGGTTCTTGGTTTGCTGATCTTTGTCCTGTTCCCTTTCCTATATTCCTTGTACGGTTCGTTTACGGATTGGGATGGCTTGGGACAGATGAACTTTATCGGTTTAGCCAATTTTAAGGATTTGCTCACGGATGATCTGTTTTACAAAGCCATGTTCAACACCTTTTATCTGATGCTGGGTATCCCCATTGGTTTGTTGCTCGCATTGCTGCTGGCGATGGGTCTGAATCGTAAAATCCCCGGCACAACGACGTTCCGTGTAATCTATTATATTCCGGTCATTTCTTCCCTCGCAGCGGTGTCCATCATGTGGAACTGGGCGTACAACGGGGATTACGGATTAGTGAACCAATTCCTGGATCTATTCGGTATTGAAGGCCCTAACTGGCTCGCAAACAAAGATACAGTTAAACCGGCCCTGATTATTATGACGGTGTGGAAAGGTCTAGGTTATACGATGTTGTTGTATCTGGCTGCACTGCAAAGTGTATCACGTACATATTACGAAGCGGCCGAGCTGGATGGAGCGAACGGATTCCAGATCTTCCGCAACATCACCTGGCCAATGGTGAAGCCGGTTACTTTTTTCCTCGTCGTTACGAATATCATTGGTGGTTCCCAAATCTTCACCGAAATGAACATTATGACGCCTACGGGTGGTCCTGAATACTCATCCGCATCCATTGTCTTCTACATCTGGCAGAAAGCTTTCAGCAACCTGCAAATGGGATATGCTTCTGCGATGGCCATGATTCTTGGTATTTTCATTTTTGTCATTACTTTGGTGCAGTTCAAAATGAACGAAAAATCAGCCTATGATGGGGATTAATGGTCTAGGAAAGGAGTGAACCGGAGATGTCTTACAGTCAAAAGAGGAAACTAACGAACTCTATCATTTTTATCGTTTTGGCACTTGGTGCTATTGCGATGATTGCACCACTGATCTGGATGTTGTCCACTTCCGTGAAGGAGAAGCAGGATGTGTTCGCGCTTCCGCCTGTGTGGATACCTGAAGTGTTCCAATTCGGAAAGTATAAGGAAATCTGGGAAGCAGGTCCGCTACTCAGCGGGATCAAAAACAGCTTGATCGTGGCGGTCAGTGTTACCGTTGTCGGTACGTTTACGTCGAGTATTGCTGCCTTTGCTTTTGCCAAATTGAGATTTCCGCATAAAAACAAACTGTTTCTAGCATTGCTCGCATCGATGATGATTCCATATCCGACAGTCATGATTCCACAATTCATCATGTTCTCGAAGCTGGGCTGGGTGGACACGCTGCTGCCGCTTATCGTTCCAGGTTTATTTGGTAACGTCGTCATGATCTTCTTCCTTCGTCAATACCTGCTTAGTGTGCCTGACGCCATTATTGAAGCAGCGAAAATTGATGGCAGCTCCTATTTCCGACTGTACTCCAGCATTACGTTCCCGCTCATTAAACCGGCGATTGCAGCTCAACTGATTCTCTGGTTCATGGGCATCTGGAACGATTATCTGGCACCGATTATTTATCTGAATTCACCGGAGAAACAGACCTTGCAGCTCGTCATAGCGAACTTTAATGCCACGTATGCGATTCAGACGGATTATCCGCTCATTATGGCAGCATCCATTGTTGCACTGTTGCCGGTATTGATCATCTTCCTGATCTTCCAGAAACAGATTATTGAATCGGTAGCCATCTCTGGAGTGAAAGGATGATTCAGCGGAGAACATTCCGCTGGTGGACGAATTCAGGAAAAGGAGTTGTTGCTTCCATGTTGCTGCTGCTGTTGGTCGGGGTTACAGGCTGTTCTGGAGATGGCGCAGGGGAAGCGGTGTCCCCGCCGGTCTTTCCTGGGGCCCCCCAAGATACTCAATTGTATAACACCTCCATTCTGGACGACGAATCCCGTTGGACGGTAAACAATGCGCATGATCCGGCCATTATCAAAACAGATCAGGGATATTACGTTTATTCCACAGACGTTCGTGTCGCAGGGGAAGCGAAACCAGGCGTCATGGTACGAAAATCGGATGATCTGATCAACTGGTCATGGGTAGGTCAAGCATTGCCGGGCATTCCGAAGGAAGCGCTCGATTGGACAGGGGCGGTAAATCTATGGGCACCGGATGTGATTCAGGCTGGCGACACCTACCGGATGTATTATTCGGCTTCAACCTTTGGCAGTACACGTTCGGCTATTGGTTTGCAGACATCCACGTCCCCGGAAGGCCCATGGACAGATGAAGGGTTGGTTGTTCAAACATCCGAGAATGAAAAGGATAAGTTGAATGCCATTGATGCCAATCCGGTATTGGATGCCGAAGGCAATTCATGGATGGTCTACGGTTCCTTTTTCGATGGGATATACATTGCACCTCTCGATCCGGAAACCGGAAAGTTCAAGGAAGAGGGGTATGGTACCCGCATTGCCGCCCGTGATCGTGCTACGGAAGAAGGAGCGGTGGAGGGTCCATATATTGTGTATAACCCGGAGTTCAAAAAGTATTATCTATTCGTCTCCTATGATTCCTTATTCGAAGATTATAACGTGCGTGTAGCCCGCGCTGATTCCATTACAGGCCCCTACACGGATGTAAATGGCATGAACATGCTGGATACGGAGCATCTGCCTCAATATGAAGTGGGAACCAAAATTCTGGGTGGATACCGCTTCACCGAAGGTGAGGGCTGGGTCGCACCTGGACATAACTCCGTCCTTAAGGATGGCGACGATTATTATATCGTGCATCATGCGAGAGGTGAGACCGATAAAAACTGGCCGTATCTGCATGTGCGTAAAATGCTGTGGACCAAGGACGGCTGGCCTGTGGTGTCACCGGAACGTTATGCAGGTGAGTATGCACAGGACATTCCGAAGTCGATGATCGCCGGGGAGTGGGAAGGCCTGGCTGTTGACCCGTCGGTGGACGGACAGGTGCAGGCAGTGCCTTACACCTTGCAAGCCAATGGCAAATTGAAAAGCGAAAACGGTTCAGGCAAATGGACGTTTGACGGCAATCAAACACTGACGCTGGAGTGGAAAGAAAGCCCGTGGGGCGGAGCTTCCACAGAAGAGCTGAAGCTGCTCCCGTCCTGGGACTGGGAGCGAAGCCAGCCAGCGCTCGTGGTCACTGGCCTGAACGACCGCGGCATTGCCGTCTGGGGCAAGCAGATTAGCGCAGCGGAAAAATAAAGTGCCTTAGATATGGCACGAAGTTACGTGGGGTCGCCCGAGTGAAGCGGTTGGACCGAGCCACACCGATGGCTCGGAGTTTGGATTTGGTTCAGCGAGCGCGGTTAGAGCGAAGCTGTTGCTTTTGAGGTGCACCAACAGCAAAGGGGGAGGAAGGAGCCGAAGGAGCGTCTTTGGCATCCGATTTCAACCGTCAAGAACGGTGGGAAAAAGAAATCGGAGGACAAGAGAGCGACAAGGCCCTGCCACCCCCGGAGCGTCCGCGGTGCATCAAGGGCTGGCCAAGAAAATACGGCCAGCCATGCATTGAGTGGGGAGAGTCGCCCGAGCTAAGCGAGCGACCCCATAGATACAGAGCCACACTGATGGCTCGGAGTTTGGATTTGGTTCAGCGAGCGCGGAAAGAGCGAAGCTGTTGCTTTTGAGGTGCACCAGCAGCAAAGGGGGAGGAAGGAGCCGAAGGAGCGTCTTTGGCATCCGATTTCAACCGCCAAGAGCGGTGGGAAAGGAAATCGGAGGACAAGAGAGCGACAAGGCCCTGCCACCCCCGGAGCGTTCGCGGTTCACCAAGAGCTGGCCAAGAAAATACGGCCAGCCATGCATTGAGTGGGGAGAGTCGCCCGAGCTAAGCGAGCGACCCCATAGATACAGAGCCACACTGATGGCTCGGAGTTTGGATTTGGTTCAGCGAGCGCGGAAAGAGCGAAGCTGTTGCTTTTGAGGTGCACCAGCAGCAAAGGGGGAGGAAGGAGCCGAAGGAGCGTCTTTGGCATCCGATTTCAACCGCCAAGAGCGGTGGGAAAAAGAAATCGGAGGACAAGAGAGCGACAAGGCCCTGCCACCCCCGGAGCGTTCGCGGTGCACCACCAAAATAGTCTTTGCACTGTACCCATCAGCTTTTTCAAATCTTCTCTCCGAGCCATACACACACATTTGAAAGGGGAGCATTCCCATGACTGATTCCATTACATTTACCAATCCCATTCTGGAGCAGCGTGCTGATCCGTGGGTGTACCGTCACACAGATGGCTACTACTATTTCTCTGCTTCCGTTCCAGCCTTTGACCGGATTGAGATTCGGCGTGCACAAACCTTGGAAGAGTTGCGAGATGCTGAGCCGGTAACAGCTTGGCACAAACATGAGACAGGACCGATGAGTGCCAACATTTGGGCACCTGAAATTCATTTTATCGATGGAAAATGGTACATACATTACGCTGCAGCCCATACCAGCGAAACCAATGAGGGCCTTTTCGACCACCGCATGTATGTGCTGGAAAATGACTCGGCCAACCCGCTCGAAGGCGCGTGGGTAGAGAAGGGACAGATTCGGACGCGTTGGGAGACGTTTGCCTTGGATGCAACGACGTTTGAACACAAAGGTATCCGTTATTTGGTCTGGGCGCAAAAGGACCCGGACATTCCGGGCAACTCGAACCTGTACATTGCCGAAATGGAAAATCCGTGGACGCTCCGTGGTGAGCAGGTCATGATTTCTACACCGGAGTATGATTGGGAGATTATCGGCTTCAAGGTGAATGAAGGGGCAGCAGTGTTGCAACGCAATGGGCGGATCTTCATTGGCTACTCGGCGAGTGCGACCGACTATAATTATTGTATGGGTTTGCTCACTGCGGATGAAAATGCCGACTTGCTTGATCCAGCGAGCTGGGTGAAATCGCCTAAGCCGGTATTCCAAACGTGTGAAGCGAATGGTCAATATGGTCCGGGTCACAACAGCTTTACGGTATCACCGGACGGCAAAACAGATATTCTGATCTATCACGCACGAAACTACAAGGACATCGAGGGAGATCCTCTCTATGATCCAAACCGTCACGCCCGCGCGCAGGTTATTCGCTGGAACGAAGATGGCACACCTGACTTTGGAGTCCCTGTTCCAGATGGGAAGGCTGCGGCTGAAGCGAAATAATAATACTGCTAAAGTTTTAATATAGTAAGCCCTTAGTCAGCGAGCCATGCTGATTAGGGGCTTTTACTTATGTACACATTGAGAAGGGAGGCTTGAAGACATAAAGACGGATACGAGGGTCTGCATATTAGCAACCATCCCGTGACCAATGCGTATGAGGAGTATACAATTCACTATACACATAATATTAGGAGGCCATATATGGATTCACGCGAGACATTGGACCGGGAGCTGGAACAGATTTTAAAATGGGAAAAAGGGCAGAAGGACTTGTTTATTTGGGACAAAATTGGACGTTTGCCATTTGCCATGCTGGATAAAGTGATGCCCAAAGCGCTGAAACAGAAGATTGGAGACTCGCTGAACGAAGTTGGTCAGTATGTGCAGAATGGCGGGAAATTTCTCGTTCAGAAAAAGAAGGTGGCTGAGCTGCTCCGCGAGGAAGCGATCCAATCCGGTTATTCCATGAAGGCCGATACCTCTTACGATGAACAGGATGAAGAGGCAAGAGATACGACGAAAATCCACAGTGTGGAAGGTTTACCGCTTGAAGTATTGGATCGCACTGCTGATAACATTACGGACAGTCGAACGAGGTTTGCTGCTGCACAAGGGGCCGCAACAGGTATCGGCGGCATTGTAACGATTGCGGCGGATATTCCGATGGTGATGGGGCTTTCCCTGAAGGTGCTGCAGGAGATGGCGCTATGCTACGGATATGATCCCGACGAACCCCGAGAGCGCATATTTATCGTCAAATGTCTGCAATTCTCCTCTGCCGATATTGTGGGCAAAAAAGCAATAATTGATGAACTCGCCGATTACGATAATCCGGACAAGCAGGTTGAGGTTATCTCTCAGATGCAGGGCTGGCGGGAGGTTTTTAATTCCTACAGTGAATCGTTTGGTTGGAAAAAGCTGTTCCAGCTCATTCCGATTGCCGGCATGGTATTCGGTTCGGTTAGCAACAAAAATACGATTCGTGATGTTGCCGAAGCCGGAAAAATGCTGTACAAAAAACGGCTGATTCTTCAGCGCCTTTCGCAATGATGTCTATTCACAAAAATGGCTATGTGACCACAGCCTCTCAGTTCTGTTTCTGACGCTAACGAATCGAGGGCACCCTATTATGGCGTATAGAAGGATGCGCTGATTCTAAGGAATCTCACCATCGCTATTTGCATGATAATCATACTAAATGATACGAAAACACTCAAAACAAGAGGAATAAGGCGTCTGTGATTCGTTACATTGGCGAATGGTCAGAAATGATGCTATTAAAGAGCGATGGATTCGTTATACACATGTGATCCTACTGTATTCAATAATTTCTCATCCTCAGTTGCTGCTGTGCTGCTCTTGTTGGCTGAACACCCTTGTCATGAAGTAGGGCACCGCGTGCTGGAAGCTGCACATGGTTGACGCTAACGCTGACAAAACAAAAACGGGATAAAGCCCTAAGGTAAAGGCTTCATCCCGTTTGCACATGCAAGTATTAATCCGAGGTTGGTTAACCATCTAACGTTACTTTTCAATAGGCTGTCTTAACAGCGTACTTTTGTTTCATTGTGTATTGGAGCTTATGTTGTATAGGATCTGTTATTCTTCGCTACCGTTCTCTTCAGCCCAGCGGTTCAGCAACTTATCCGATGGAAGCAGGAAGGTGAAGATACCGATCAGTGGCAGGAAGCTGCACATCTGCATAACTGGAGATACGCCGAACACGTCGATCCAGTTCCCCAGCACGAGTGCGCCCAGACCGCCCATACCAAATGCCAGACCCGTAATCAGACCGGAGACGGTTCCGATTTTGCCGGGAATCAGCATTTGCGCATATACAACGGTCACCGAGAAGCTGGACAACATGATGAACCCAATAATGCTCAGCAATACAGCTGTCCAGAACAGGTTGGCGTAAGGCAACAGCAGCGCCAGTGGAGCGGCTCCGGCCATCGACAGGAAGATCATGTTGCGTTTACCGAAGCGGTCTGCCAGTGGACCGCCAAAGAACGTACCCAGAGCCCCTGCTGCCAGGAACAGGAAGATATAGATCTGCGCGTCCTCTGTGGACAAGTTGAAGGTATCCTTCAGGTTAAACGCATAGAAGCTGCCGATCGAAGCGATATACCACGAACGGACAAAGACGAGCAGAATCAAAATGGTTATGGCAGCAGCAATCTTTTTACGTAATGCCGGATTGGGTGCACGACGGGCTGCTGCCTGTCTACGCAAATACCCTCCTGATTGCAGCATGCGTCCATACCAGCGAGCGACATAGATTTGAACTGCGATCCCCGCAGCAGCAATGCCCGTGAATCCGATGGCACCGAACAACCCAAACGGGATGAAAACCCATCTGGTGAGCAATGGAGCCAGAGACTGACCCGCGTTACCACCCACCTGGAAGATCGACTGAGCCAGACCCCGACGAGGCCCTGCGGCCATATGGGATACTCGTGAACCTTCTGGATGGAACGCCGCCGAACCGAGACCGACAAAGATGACGGAGATTAGGACAGCCATATAACTGTCGGCGAAGGCAAGCAATAGCATACCTGTGAACGTAAAGCCCATGCCGATGGGCAGAATGGAAGGTGTCGGTTTTTTATCAGCAAACCAGCCTACAACAGGCTGCATAATGGAAGCAGTAAAGTTAATAGCAAACGAAATCCACCCAATCTGCGTATATGTGAGATGCATGGAGTCTTTCAGAATTGGAAAAATAGCCGGAATGACGGATTGAATCGAATCGTTGAACAAATGGACCAGACTGATGGCAATTAAGATCCGGTAAACGGTACCTTGAGCATCCAATCCGGGTGGAGCTTTCGAACGCGCAGCGGCGTCTTTGGATAATGAATTTTGCATGGACATGAACAGTTCTCCTTTGGTCGCGGTCACGAGGGATCAGCGCCTGATGATGTGATGTGCCTAAGCATATTGTTACATAATAGGACAGATTTGAAAGGTCGACAAGGGGAACAGGTGAAATTAACATTCTCTTTATAATGTAAACTATGGATATACTTCAAAGAATCTACTATTAAAGTTCTACTAAATCAGAAATGATAAAGGACTGATCCATATGAAATCGCTATCACCATATGTTCTTGCCTAGCACAATCCAGACGATTGGTTGCAAACGCTCACTTTCCATACTAAAAAACAAAAGCCGAACTTCTTCAGATAGAAGATTTCGGCATTTGTGTGTTCTATGATTTTATTTTATACAAAGCATAATTGGTGTATCTAGCCAATTAACGATTATCTATCGTCTCTGGATACATATCATGATTCATCATGCGGTGCTCGGCCATTTGCTCATACTTCGTGCCCGGTTTGCCGTAGTTGGTGTATGGGTCGATGGAAATGCCGCCGCGTGGCGTGAATTTGCCCCATACTTCAATGAAGCGTGGGTCCATCAGCTTGATTAGGTCGTTCATGATGATGTTCACGCAATCCTCGTGGAAATCACCATGGTTGCGGAAGCTGAACAGGTAGAGCTTAAGAGACTTGCTCTCTACCATTTTCACATCAGGGATGTAGCTGATATAAATGGTTGCAAAGTCCGGCTGACCCGTGATCGGGCATAGGCTGGTGAACTCCGGGCAGTTGAATTTGACAAAATAATCCCGGTACGGGTGTTTGTTATCGAAGTTTTCCAGAATTCCCGGATCATATTCAAACGTATATTTTACGCCCTGGTTACCCAGCAACGTTAGATCTTGCATTTCATCAGGTTGTCTCATGGATTCGTAAACGCTCCTTATTTCCGGCGACGCACGAAGCTGACCGGTATATATGATAGGCCATCTTAGCCTTAGTATGTTCCCAAAATTACATCATGCCGCCCATTATTCCATCCAAATAGCCCATCAGACGCCGCGTTTGTTGCCCCAAACAAGGGTATGCAGCTGTGGCAGCACACGAACGTCGTTCAGATCATCGGATGCACTGACTTGATCAATCAGCCACTCATAACGGGCAAGCAGCGAAGTCGCCAGATCTGGCGTATCAGCAGAAGTGACATCCGGGTTCCCGGTCTGCAAAAATAAATCGGTGCCCGGATACCGTGCATGCACACGGCGGGCATAGTCCAAGTCTGCTCCATCGAAAATTACGATCTTCAGACTGTGGCTTCGTTCCACCGGACGAGCAGCCAGTCGGTGGATCAGATCATCCAGCACAGCCCAGTCAGTGTTCATGCCTGAGCTGGGAGGCTTGGGCGAGACGGTGACTTCGTCAATGTCCGCCAGCCAAGACTGCCAACGGGAGCCCTGCGTTTCTACCGCGGTGCGGATGCCGTTCTCCCGAAGCAGCTTAACCAATCCGCCCAGCGATGCGAGCAGCGCTGGGTTGCCGCCTGAGATCGTCACATGGGAGAAGCGTGAGCCGCCAACGCGGCGCAATTCCTCCCACACGTCCTCCGGCGTAATCATCCGGATCAGATCCTTGCCACTGCCGTCCCAAGTAAAGGCCGAGTCACACCAGGAGCAGCGATAATCGCAGCCCGCGGTGCGGACGAACATCGTTTTCTGTCCAATAACCATGCCTTCACCTTGAACCGTAGGGCCAAAGATCTCCATCACAGGAATACGAGCCTCTTTGCTACGTTCCACGCTACTCATCGATCATCCACTCCCGTCTGGCCTCAGCGTAACTGGTCGGCGTCTCGTATAAGCGGACAAACTCTGTTCGACCACCCTCGGTCAGTGCGGAATACGGTTCGGTCTGCAAGGCATGTTCCATCTGCTCGAACAACCAGACGACCATATTTTCAGCAGTTGTGTTCATGAGAGGAAGGGTTTCGTTCAAATACTGATGATCCAGATACCCTTCAATTTGTGTTTTCCATATCTCCTTGATATGTCCAAAATCAACCGTCAACCCGGTCTCACCTGGATAACCGCTAATGCCAAAAACAACTTTATACGTATGCCCGTGCAAGTTCTTGCACTTGCCTTCATAACAATGCAGGTGATGTGCCGCGTCAAACGTAAACTCCTTGCTGACAAGCACACGTTTGCGATGATAGCGAAGCTGTGCAGGCAGGATATCTTCTCCAATCCGCTGCAACCGCTCCACAATACGAAATGTTCCCGGTTCTCTCATCGTACGTCCGCTCCCGCACTTCCAACAGTAGCAGAATCAGTGCGTTGCTCCAGATAGCGATCCAGTCCGGCTTTGCGCAGTTTGCAGGCAGGACATTCTCCGCAGCCATCGCCGATAATCCCGTTATAACAGGTCAGTGTGCGCTCACGTACATAATCAAATGCACCGAGATCATCCGCCATTTTCCATGTTTGGGCTTTGTCCAGCCACATCAGTGGGGTGTGAATGACAAATGGGTAGTCCATCGATAGGTTCAGCGTAACATTCATCGACTTTACAAACGAATCCCGACAATCCGGGTAACCGCTGAAATCCGTTTCGCATACACCTGTAACAAGGTGACGAGCTCCTTTTTGCTTCGCCATAATGGCTGCAAAACTGAGGAACAGCAAATTCCGTCCATCGACAAATGTACTCGGTAGTTCGCCTTCTTCATGTGTAATCTCCACGTCTGTACGGGTAAGTGCATTGGGCGCGAGCTGGTTTAACAAGCTCATGTCCAGTACCGTTTGCTGTACACCCAGATCGCGAGCAATCTCTGCGGCGCATTCAATCTCCAGCTTGTGACGCTGGCCGTAGTCGAAGGTAACCACCTCTACTTCGGCAAATTGCTGTTTGGCCCAGAACAAACAAGTTGTACTGTCCTGACCGCCGCTGAATACAACGACTGCTTTTTCTTCGTTCAACATAAAAAAACCTCTCCATCTTCTTAAAATCAATCCATGCACATAGGCACAGAGTGTCGGAAGAACAGAGAAGTTCATGAACTGGCATCCATCAAAAAACACACCTTCTCGTAGGCTGCTTCAAAAAAAGCAGGCACGATCTAGTGTCCTTAGTTTTTTACGTACGTTGTTACCAAAAATGTACGTAAGACTTATTGACCTTAATGAAGGTCGAGTCTTATAGAGGGAGTTCGCGAACCTCTCCCATGCCATAGGCATGGATTTTCTTCTTCAATTGTCCGGTACAGTATATCACATTTCCAATACGGTAAGCATGCTTTTCATGAGAAACCATTTATAACCGAGCCTAACGTCATCTGGACTTATTTGATTAATACATTTCCAAAAGGAATGACTTCCTTCAGAATGCGCTTAATAAAGCCTTCATCATTCATATCCTGTTCCAGTCTATGATTTTCACGGCCAGCCTGAAAGAGTACAGAGCCATGTCCTGTCATCTTCCAATGGTAGTTCATATGCTGGCTGGCAAGGTTGTTCCCATACACGGTAAGTTCAAGCTGCGCGTTCTCGGGATAGGCGATAATACTGCCTGCATCCACATATAGTGGTGCGGTAGGGTGCAGTTCCTGTTGGCAGACCTGACCTTGCGTCAGCAATCCAATTTTGCCTTTGCCCGAAAACTTCATTTTCACGGCATCCCGAGTGATGAGCATGTTTTTGATTTTCTGAATTTTGGTATGCATCGTGACGCCGTCAGAGTAGAAGAAAAGATGGCGGAAGTCATACAGCAGATCGCTGTTCTCACTCAGTTCAACTTCCTTCATAGTAAACCCAGGCGGCAGGGCGGCCACAAATTGACAAGGCCCGGTAATTTCGGATTTGATCAGCTTTTTTTTGCGATAGATACCCGAAATATTCATGAATTTATCATTGCGACTACTGCTTGGGCCACGAAAAGCGACAATTTGCTGGGGGTGGAGAATATGCAGGCGGTCGTCCTGGATCAACGAGAACGTGACCACTTGTCCGGCTCCGCCAGCCTCGGCATTATTCAGGTGTATGTGCATGCGATTGCTCCTGTTCTTTTATACTCGGCCTGAACGGCGACGCATTCCCCAGCGCATCACCCGAATCAGAATAAAGTATCCCAATATGAGTGAAACGGCTGTGATGATCATCGTTTGAATACGTTTGGCGGTTGCCGTTTTGGCATCCTGATCATTTTGCAGCTTGCTCACCATATCGGTCAGTTTTTCGTTTTGCGCCAGCAGCAGCTCGTTCTGGGCTTTGAAAGCTTCGACATTTGCCTGGGCTTGTCCCAATTGGGCAGAGGTCTGATTCAACTGCTCCAGCGTCTGTTTATAGCTTTCCTGCAAGGCGTTCACTTCTCCAGGAAGCTCGGAGACTCGTTCCCATCCACTATAGATATCGGAGAATATATTGGCATTTGCTGCATTGACTGTAGTAGTCAAAGAAACAGTAAACAATACACATGTGGTGAATAACACCCGAATGAAATAACCCTGAATGGGTTTTGGCATGAATGGCACCTTCTTTCGGTTACATAATCGTTTGCCGATTCCGTCGTCATTTGTTGAAATACGGCTCTTACATTATACGTCAAAACCGGGACAATGGGTTCAAGATGATGTAGTTTTAATTACCCTATATGAGAATAAATCAATACATGTGGATAGCTGTTTAGTTGTTATGGCGTCGGGGTAATAGAAGGACAGGGCAGCACTCCGGACGGTCTTGACCTCATTCTTTGACTTCAGCTCCGGGTGCCTGCTATTCATAATAACGAAATTTGTAATTTAATGAGAGAAAACAATATATCCGATTTTTATGAAGATCGTGAATACAAAGGAGTAGAAACGTATGTACACAACTAAACAAGCTGCAACAACCAAAACAATTATGATTACTGTAAATGGTGAGCCGATCGGGCGTGAATTGATTATCGACAGTATTACTTATGCTCCAATCACAGAACCTGATTCTAGACAAAATTCACACAAAATGGGAATGAATACTTCTACAATTTAAGTTAGGACTTGTCATATAAAAGTGGTCTAAAAGCTTGGCATACTGCCAAGCTTTTTCGTCGTTTATTGTCGTAATTACACGGATTTAGGGACGAGAAACTAATATTATGGAAAAATTTCCTGCGAACATATGTTCCGTGACAATATAGTGTCCATTTACCCTGATAACTTAGAAGATAATACATATAAATCGGGGGAGAGACTACCAGTGAACTCAGTCTTTGAAGTATCTTATTCGTGGAATAGAGAGGCCATACCGACAGGGGGAGCCGACCCCGTATATATGATGGTGGAGTGGCGTAACGGAGCCCCTGCCAAAAGACTCAGAAAAATAGCACCCAAAATTGTGTCGAGAGACTTGGAACTTTTGCTCAAACCGGAATTTGGAATTCAGCTCAAGGGTATCTATGGCTGTCGTTCTAAAGAAACGGATATCGGTTGGGTTCTAAGACTGGGAGATGTATACAAGGGAGAGAGTAAACAAATCTTGCTCGAATTCGCCATGGGACCTCGTGTATCGGGGAAAAGTGCCGTATGTTCAGCTTATTGGAGTACGCGAAAGTTGAAACAAAGCCAGAGAGTGCTGCTGCGCAGGGAACAGTTGTATATTCAGTACACCAGTCATCTGGGCATGCTGCGTCAGCCGGAAGATCCCAAGGTAGAGAAGACAATCAAATTAAACGAAACAGTTCCTCTAATTAAGCAAGCTTTGCGCGCTTATGAAAGAGGCCGTACACAAGATGGCAGTGATATGCTGCGTCGTCATGCAGATGCTTTGTTAATTGAAGCGGCTCGCAAACAGGATCTGGATTATTATGCGGAAGCCGAAATTGTGGAGAAACTTCGGCACCATTACGGGATTACATTTAATTCTATAGTTCATAATCGCGGAAAAACGATGTTAGGAGAATAGGGATAAAGAACTAGGGATGTTGGTACGGAAAGGAATGTTTCTACATAAATTTTTGAAGGTGAAGTCAAGGAATAAGTCGAATGTACTAAACAACATAATAATAAAAAAATGGATGGAGTTGTATCGAATTTATTGAAACAACATCGTGGAGGGTCCGGCAAAATGACAGACCGACTGATCCGATTAATGCGCATTATAACTCTTGTGCAGGCCAAGCCGGGTATTCTGGCCCGTGAGCTTGCCGAGCGGTGCGAGACAACGGAAAGGACGATATACCGCGACATGGAGGCCCTCAGTGCAATGCATATCCCCATCGCCAATATGGGACACGGGAGAGGATACATGTTTATCAGCCATTTTGCCATGTATCCGCTGAATTGGTCTGATGAAGAAGCTCAAGCCTTTATGCACCTGGCAGAAGTCATGGAGAATATTCGTCCGTTGCTGAAGCCTGCTTTTGAGAGCGCGTATGAGAAAGTGGTTGCTTCGAGTCAGAAAAACAAAACAGAGCGAGTGGAATGGTCTGAGCAAATTAGCGGGTTGTTCAAAGTAGGTACATCTGCTTGGCAAAATGAAAGTACCGAACTTCTGAATCATTCACTGGTGACGCTGCTTCAGGCCGGAATTTCCCAGAACACTATTGAAGGAGAATATCTGGTTCAAGGCAAAAAGGGGATTGTGCGAATGGACCCCTACTGTCTTATTCCTCGTGAATATCGATTTGATCTGTTGGCATATTGTCATCTGTCAGAAAGATTGAGAATATTTCAAGTGAATCGTTTGCACAGGGTTCGGATTTTGCCACGTACGTTCCGCAAAGATGATTACCTTTTACAATCTCACTTCCGTACGCCACAGGAATTTAGCGGCAGTACGGAGTGGACTGCATTCAAGATCAGATTCTCGCCGCACGCCGTGGAGCGCGTCATGCAGGAGCAGTTTTTTGCACGCCCCATCTTAACGATCGAACCAGAAGGCACACTGTTGTTTGAGGCCATATTGAGTGATGAACAAGGGTTTCTAAGCTGGTTGTCTCAATATGGACCCGATGCCGAAATTCTGGAACCCGAGAAATACCGACTCATGATGAAAGAACGTCTGGAACGTTGGAGGGAGATCTACAACTGAACTTCAGTGCAGATCATGGCTGGTCTGCCTTTTTTTAATTATGCGCTGTATGCAATTATTCTTTGGTCTTGAACAGGTGTGCAAGGTTACCGAAAGGGGAATCTTTCTCGTCATCTTCTGCACTGCTGGAATAGACCACTTTGGATGTGATACCCTCATCATCTGCGGCGCAATTGGTTTCCAGGTTGAATTGATCAAATTGATGCATGAATACCTTGGCTGTATTAATCGCATCATCCAAAGCGCGGTGCTGAGTACCATCAAATTCAATACCGCACAGTTCTAGAGCCTGAGCGAGCCCGAGCTGACGGAACTTTCCTTCTTTGCGCACGGTGCGCGACCATTGCTGCTGAAGATCATTGTGGTTGGTGATCCAGGCTACATCGAGCTGATGCGTGCGACAATGAGAGATCAGTTTGGTGCGGTCATCCGGTCCCCAGGAGCACATGTAATAGGCTTCACTTCCCATCCAGGCAATAAATTGATTCAGCGCTTCCGGAAAAAGAGGGGCTGCGTCGATGTCTTTCTGCGTAATACCCGTAAACTGAATCGTATCGGCGGACAGCACCGATTTATTGGACGGACGAACATAAGTGTGGAACGTATCTGACACGAACAGGCCGTTCTCACCTTCCGTTACTTTCACGGCACCGATATCTATAATTTCAGAAGAGTAACGTGTATTGCGACTTACCGTGAATTCAAGATCGTAAATAATATATGGCATAGGACAAACTCCTTTATCATTTAATACATGGTTTCTATTTCTCTATATTACAGGGAACGCACGGCCATGTCAGCCATCGCTCAGCAATTCATTTTAACGTAAAGCTGGCAACAGTGTGGTTGACAATTTATTGTAAATACACTATGGTGAACAAAATGATAACAGCGATCAACGAGGACACAATTACGTTATCCAGCTTCTACAGAGAGGAAACCACGTAGTGCAAGGTTTCTGCTGCTGTTTCGTTATTCCTACCTCGCGAGCTGCGGAGGAGAAGGCCCGAACGGCCTGTAACCTTCGCCGGATGGGCCCGTTATGCCTTGAAGGACTGTGGCGCGTTCACGTTTGCATCGGTTGCAAACGTAGAACTGCTTTATGGCGAATGCCTTGATGAATTAAATTCAGGTCAGCCGGCAATGTGCAGTTAAATAAGGGTGGTACCACGACACATTCGTCCCTTGACGGATGTGTTTTTTTGCTGTTTATAACCTGATTTACAATAACGATTAGAAGGATAAGGGGTGTGACAAGATGCGTCAAAGTGAAATGCTTGTTCCAACATTACGTGAAGCACCAGCAGAGGCTGATGCAGCAGGGCATCGCTGGTTATTGCGCTCGGGTATGATTCGCCAACTCGCAGCAGGGATATACAGTTACCTGCCCTTGGGACGTCGTATCTTGCTAAATGTCGAACGAATCGTTCGGGAGGAAATGGACCGTGCAGGATGTCAGGAAGTATTGCTGCCAATCATGCAGCCGGCTGAGCTATGGGAAGAATCCGGAAGATATACTCAGTATGGCCCTGAGTTGATGCGTCTGAAGGATCGCCATGCCCGAGAATTCGCCCTGGGACCAACCCATGAAGAGGTTGTGACTGCACTGGCTCGCGACGAGGTTAATTCCTATCGGAAGCTGCCGTTTACACTTTATCAGATTGGAACCAAATTCAGAGATGAACGTCGCCCAAGGTTTGGATTACTGCGTGGACGGGAGTTCATCATGAAGGATGCGTACTCTTTTGCTTCCGATTGGGAAGAGCTGGATCGCACCTATCAGGCCATGAATACGGCGTATTCGCGTATTCTGGAGCGTTGTGGACTGGAATATATTCGAGTGGAAGCCGATGCAGGCACCATTGGTGGTCAGGGGGAGACCCACGAATTCATGGCACTTGCTGATGTGGGAGAAGATACGATCGTAACCTGCAAACATTGTGGATATGCCGCAAATCTGGAGAAGGCGGGATATCAAACTTCTAAATCTTCTGCTAAGAATCCAGGACAAGAGGGAGCTTCTGCTGACCTGAAAACGGTTGATCAAGCTGATGGGAATGCCGAAGGGCACACGTTGGTTCGTATCCAAACTCCTGGAGTGCGTACGATCGATGAGTTAAGCGCCTTTGTGGGCGAGGATGCTCAGCATATGATCAAAACGTTGCTTTATCAGGCCGATGGTCAACTGGTCGCTGCGCTTGTTCGTGGGGATCATGAAGTGAATGATATCGCGCTGAAGCAGGTATTGGGTGCAGAGGAGCTGATTCTGGCTGATGAAACTGCCCTTGCAGGTCATCCGAAATTAACTGTAGGCTTCCTGGGTCCTATTGGACTGGATCTGCCGATTGTAGTAGATGCGGATGTAGCTGCAATGGAATATGCCATTACAGGAGCGAATGAAGTTGATGTACACTATTCGAATGTACGTCCGGGTAAAGATTTTGCTTTGGACAGAGTAGATCGAATCCGTTTCGCTGCTGAAGGTGACGGCTGCCCAACCTGTGGAGAATCGCTTGTATTCACAAAAGGAATAGAAGTCGGGCATATCTTCAAACTGGGAACCAAGTACAGCGACGCTATGGGAGCATCCTTCCTGGATCGCAATGGACGGCAGTGCGCACCTGTAATGGGTTGTTACGGTATCGGTGTGTCTCGTCTGATGGCTGCTATTGCTGAGCAATATGCTGGAGAGGATGGCATCCGTTGGCCAGCAGCCATTGCGCCTTATCATGTACATCTGATTGCCATGAGCTGGAAGGATGAACAGCAACGCGAGCTCACGCTTGAACTGGAACAACAACTAGTAGATGCCGGATACAGTGTACTGATCGATGACCGGGATGAACGGCCAGGGGTGAAGTTCAAGGATTCGGAATTGATTGGGTTGCCTGTCCAGATTGTTATTGGTCGAGGTGCGGCAGAGCGACAAGTAGAGTTTGGCTCGCATGTTCTTGCAGCACAAGGTGAATCCAAACGAATCAGTATGTCGGTACTAGAGGCTGTAAGTCAGGTGAAGGAACAGCTATAGTCCAGAATTAAAAAAAATCCTTATGAAACCATGCTACGTGTCTCTATATAATAGAACGATGTATAATAGGTCCGGATATTATGCGGTAAGAGATGTTTGTGGTTATGTAACGGATTAAAGCGTTAAAAAGAGGGCTATAGTCATGTAAGGATGCAACACTATTTGCGTATTGTCATACCAAATAACTAGAATTTGAAAAATTGTATTCTGTATACAGTCGGTTTGTCCATAAGAGCTTCTGGCGAACCATGTCAGGAATCTATGCATGTGCAAATACGCAAATCATGGAACGAGGAATATAGCGTTTTGAATGTGAAATAACCGCATGAGAGTGGCAATTTTGGAGTTATCTTCTATAGTCCATGGTTGAGGACACGGGATGAAGTGATTTATTAAAGTGGCTTTAGGGATTTATTTTTGCAACAAAGCTATATTCATGTAAACATGGAGTGTGCAATTCGGTAGGTTAACTACTGCGTGATGTATTTTGTAAAATAAAAAGGGTGTCCATCAGCCGGTTATGGCTTGAGGGACACCCATTCTTTGGATCGTATGGGTACAACTATTACGGGTACAGCCGTACCATGGAGATAGTCGATCCTATCTGCTCGTCTCTGAACTTAAGAGGCTGCAGGCAGTTTCAATTGCTGACCTGGATAAATCCAGTGTGGATTTTTGATCTTATTCAGCTTTTGCAGAGCTTGCCAAGTGGTACCGTATTGTTTGGAGATGGAATACAGGGAATCTCCGGATTTTACCACATGCACTTTGGCTGGAGCTGGTTTGCTTGGCGTCGGTTTCGACGGTGTTTCTGGTTTTGGTGTCTCTGGTTTCGGTGTAGTTGGAGCTGGTGTTTCCGTTACTGGAGCTTCCGGTTCAACCGCAGGAGCTTTTGCCTCTTTGATTCGACCGTCTGTTTTGACTTCTACAGCGCCCAGTTTTTGCATGTATTCGATCAACGCTTCATCCATAGCACCGTACATGCCGGACGTTGTATATTTCGCAAACATCGTGTACTCGTCACCGCCAACAGCAGTGAAATCATTCGTAGCCAATGTGTACGTTGCTTTCGGATCAAGGGCTTTATCTCCGATCATGACGGAGTGTACACGGTTACCTTTTGCAGCAGAAGAATCAATGCTGAATGTCATGCCGGATACTTGTGGGAATCCGCCACTTGGTTCTGGATAAGATCCTACACCGTTTTCAAGGGCTGCGAGTACATCGGAGCCTTTTACTTCAAGCGTTACAACCTGATTACCAAAAGGAAGTACAGTAATGATATCCCCTTTAGTCACGATACCTTTCTCAATGGAAGAACGAATACCGCCACCGTTTGTGAGTGCGATATCGGCTTTGCTGATGTCACGGATGGCATCTGCCAGCAGGTCACCCAGGTTCGTTTCACCTGCACGTACTTGTTCACGTTTGCCGTCCAGCAGAATCGCTGTATTGGCTACTTCTTCTTTCAGAATGGGTTCTTGCTCTTTCTGAATGGAGTTCACCAATGCGGCAACTTTCTCATTCGGCTTGATGTCTTTTGCTTCCGTCTCATCAATCAGTGTTGCTTGTTTTTTCGTTACTTTGCCGCCATCAACCCACAGGTCGATCACACCTACAAAGTTTGTATATTCTCCAGCGCTGGCGATCAGTGTTCCGTTATCGGATACAAGTCCATTTTGCAGAACCGTATGGCTATGACCGTCGATGAATACATCAATGCCAGGCACTTCTTTTACAACTTTGAAGCTAGTATCGGTGCTGGACGCATCTTGTCCAAGGTGTCCCAATACAACAACAACATCTACTTTGCTGCGAATTTCGTTCACGAGAACTTTAGCTTCCGCAGTTGGGTCTGTAATATCAAGACCTTCCACATTTTTTGGATTCGTTTTGTACATCGTTTCCGGTGTAGTCAGGGCAATGATACCGATCTTCACGCCGTCTACTTCTTTAATGAGGTAAGGATCGAAGAGACGAGTTCCGTCTTTCTTTTTCACATTGGCACTGAGCATGGGGAAGTTCATCATATCCGCAAGTTCGATGAGGCGCTCGGAACCGTAGTTGAATTCGTGGTTACCCGGTACAATCGCCTGATAACCGATTTCATTCATGACTTTGACAATGCTTTCCCCGTTAACAAGTGTAGCAAAGGTTGTACCATGCACTGCATCTCCGGCATCCAGCAGAAGGGTATTTGGGTTTTCGCTACGGTATTTGTCCGCAATGCCAGCCACTTTGGCGAAACCCATCGCAGGTGAGGATTCAACTGCGCGTGCGTGTGTGTCATTCGTATGTAGAATAGTAATGTGCTTACCTGTGCCCGGAGTGGTATCCGTTGCAGCAGCGGCAATGCCTACACTGCCAAACAGCAAACAGAGCGTTAGCACAAGCGAAACATAAGTCTTCCAGATTTTCATATGAATCATAACCTCCCATAAATATAATCTACCTGAGCGTTTGCAAAACTCATGTTGTATTTTACCAGACTATTGTGAGGAAATCTCGTGATTCACGTAAAAATAGGTAACTTGAAAGTGACATCTGATTTTCATAGTGGAAGATTAAGAGATAACTTCACTTGGAAGGAACGTATGTTCTTAAAAAGACTAAAAAAAATGCTGCACTTCACGTGGCAGTCCTGTACGCAAACAAAATTTCTCCAGTGATTCATCCGGCTCTGGCATCACTCCTGAAGTTAGAAGCTGTATGGCAAAACGATTGGCCTGTCTCTCCAGCTTGCCTGGGGCAAAATAGGAGTGTTCCTCCAGAAAGAACCGGTTTATGCCTTTGTGTAATCGGTCATGTCCAAGTTCATGGGCACACACGAAACGCTGCCATTCCGGCGGTAAATCATTGTGAATAACGATAAATCTGCGACGGAGCTTTCGGAAATACAGTCCTTTGGTAGACTTGCCCAGATTGGTGAACCGGATCTGTATTCCAATGGCTCTGGCAATGCTGAAAGGGCAGTTTGTCCGGTGTTTTCGAATCAGCTTTGTTACCATGTCATCCATATCATCTCACCTGCTGCTTTAGTTTGTTCAGCTTGAAATGCTTCATGGGCGCTCGTCCGGATCGTTCGTTTTTTTGCGTTTGTTCATCTGTTTGGCTTCCCAGAACAGACCTGTCAGGACATCCTTGATCCGTTTCTTATCCTCATCATCCAGCGGGATGCCGTCAAACATCAGATCATCCTCGTCTTCCAGCATCTTTTTGAAATCCCGACGGTCCTTGTACGTTGCCCATTCTGGAGCGTCATGGAGCTCACTTGCTGGTTTTCCGCTTTCCAGATACCCGGCCTGTTTCATCATATCCGCGTAGGGAACCGAGAGTGCGTCGGAGATTTTGCGGATGGTAGCAGGCTTGGGAACTCCGCGAACCCCATTCTCAATGCGTGAAATTTGCGAGTTGCTGATTCCTGCTGCTTCGGCGAGCTGGTTGATGCTGTATCCCTGTTGCTCGCGCAGTTGTTTCAGATAAGGACCAAAAGCGTGCTCCACCATTCATGCCACTCCTTTGATTCGTACAAGTGCTTGAATTAAAAAGAAGCTAGTTGGATGGGGGAGGTAGATGTGCGTTCTATGCCCGTTCCGGATTCGGATCGTTCTTTTGATCGCTGTTATCCCCGGATTTCCTATTTCACTTTCTAAAGGGAGAAATCCGGGGATAAAGGCGAACGCTTCGCTTCTTCAGAATCGATTCCGTCTCCTTCACTGCGTATGCGCGTGACCATACTTCTAGCCCATCGTCCAAAACGGAGTAGCTTCTTTATAAAAATCAAATGACTTATACGAGGATCTTTAATTATCTGTACTATATCGTATATATACCATTAGGTAAAGAGATATGAAACAATTATGCCAAAAGGCAAAGGAAATGAGAGCGCGGGTTTTATTTTATAGTTAAAACGACCCAAAATGAAGGTTTACGCCGATCCCCAGAAAGTGGTATCCTCAAATAGAAATACGAACAAAATACGAACAAAATGTAAAGTTGAGACAAGTTGGATGATGAGGAAAATGAATTATTTCTGCTTCATAGCTGACTTAAACTGATTCCAAAAGGCAACAGAAAAAACTTGAAAAATGCCGTTACTATTTCAGAGAACTGGATAACCCTAATAAAAGGAGTATTTTGTATTCATCCCAAGAGCGATTCAAATCAGCAATAGGTAGATCGAAATGCTTCTATTCGTCTATCTATTGTACCCGTAAGCGACTGGAATCGAATAATACAAAATACCAAAGATGAGATGAATGCGAGTTTAACTGACCCTTTAAGGAGGAGAATGAATATGGAACTGATGCTGCCCGAATTGGACCGACGCAAAACACAGACTGCTGTTGAAGCCGCGCTGGAAAAATACCGGATTTATAAAACAATTGCTTTTGAAGAACGAGAGGTGATGGTGACGGCGAGTTACGCTGAGCGTTTCCATGGTGCAACGAATGTGACCGGGGATTCCACTGCCAGAACGGCAATCTATAATGTGGATGTACAGCGCGCACGTCAGGCGTACTGCGATACGATTGATTTTGTGGTATCTCGACTGAGCGAGAAGGAACGTGTACTTGTCAGCGAACGTTATCTGAAGGATGACGATGTATTTGATTATAAAGTGTATAACCATGTGTTTGACCCGCCTGTCAGCAAGGATACGTATACGAAGATTCGGACACGTGCGTTCTATAAAATGGCGCTGGCTCTCTCAGATCGGGGTCTGATGAATATGGAGCCGTTATCCGCCTCTCGCAAAGAGCGACAGAAGCTGGGCTAAATTGAAGCAAGAAGTTCAACCTTTTATATCCTTCGCTGATTGTATACAATAATTGAAAACAACACTAAGGATGAGTCAAAGGAGAGGAATCCGCATGACGGAACAAGCCGGAATGCAGGAGATGTACACACTGAAGACGATCGCGGAAACGCTCAACACATCCAACGACCTGAATCTGATGCTGGATACGGTACTCGGCAAACTGTTGGAACTGACGGGATTGACGACGGGCTGGGTGTTCCTGATCAATAATCAGGGAGAGTACTCCTGTATTGCTGATTACAGTTTGCCTCCTGCTCTGCTGCATCATGACAAGCAGCCGATGCGCTGTGGGTCTTGCTGGTGCGTGAATCGCTTCCGGGACGGGAGATTGGATAATGCCGTCAATATTATTAATTGCAAACGCCTGGAGGATGCCGTGGATCATCAATGGGGAGATACCCATGACATCACCCATCATGCAACGGTTCCGCTCCGCTCGGGGGAGAGGATGCTGGGACTGCTGAATGTTGCTGCGCCAGGGAAAGAGCATTTTAGTAATAGTGAGCTGGCGCTTTTGCAGGCTGTAGCTTATCAGATCGGTAGTGCAATGGAGCGGATGCGATTATATAGCGCAGAGCAAAGGCGAGCGGATCTGTATGTCAGGCTGGGGGAGTTCAGCCGATCGCTGGGCGTGATGGTCAACGATTGCAACAGTGGAGACGATATGGCTAAGACAGTTGTAAAGCTGCTCGGGCATCATTACGATTGGCCTTTTGCCGCACTGTTATCACAGAAGAATGGAAGTTTTATGGTACAGGCGGCTCATGCCCACAGCAAGTCCGAAATGATGACACTTTCTGGACTCTCTCCAGAGTTGGAGACTCGCATGCATCATGTGATTGATTCTCATCGGGCTATGGTATTGTCGGCAACGGAAATCCATGATGTTTCTGCCATCTGCAATACCGGGCTCCCTATGTCTGTTTTGGCTTCAGGCTTGGCGGCTCCCATCCCATTAAGTTCTCCTGGCGAAACGGCAGTACTGGTGGTTGGATTGGGTTCGGCCAATGGCTTCCTTCAGGCAGATCGTGAGGTTTTCGATGCACTCGCTGAACATATTACAGCCTCGTGGGAGAGTCTGAGACTGGTATACAAACGCCGGGAATTAACCCGACTGGAGGAACGAAACCGTTTGGCTCGGGATTTGCATGATTCGGTGAACCAAATTTTGTTCTCCCTGTCCCTTACAGCCAAAGGGGCGGAGAGCATGTTATCCGGATCACCACAGATGCATCCCGCTGCGGAAGCGATGAAGGATATACGTTCCTTGTCACAGGAAGCATTGAAGGAAATGCGTGCCTTGATCATGCAGCTTCGTCCGGCGGGGTTGGAGTCTGGTCTGCTCAGTGCACTGCAGGAATATGGTACAGGACAGGGATTACAGGTCGTTGTACATCGGACAGGTATGCGCTCCTTACCTCAAAGTATTGAGGAAGGTTTATGGCGTATTGGACAGGAAGCGCTCAATAATGTACGTAAACATGCGGGAGTCCCTTCCGCTGAGATATCCCTCCAGCTAAGCGATCAGGAAGCGATATTAATCGTTACAGATCGTGGAAAAGGGGGAGCCAAAAAGCGGGAGGCCTTGCCTGCCAGTTCACTTGGTCTGTCCATCATGAGAGAACGGGCCCAATCGCTGGGCGGCAGACTTGAACTTGTGAGTTCATCCCGTAAGGGAACATCGGTAACGGTCGTCATTCCACTTCCGTCCGAATCTGTATAAAATCAGGGGGAAGAAGACATGCCGATTACGATTTTACTCGCGGACGATCATGCCATGGTGAGGCGCGGGTTGCACGTTTTTTTGTCCACACAGCGAGATATGGAAGTCGTCGGAGAAGCGGCGAACGGACAGGAAGCACTGGAACAAGCAGAACAACTTCATCCGGATGTGGTATTAATGGATCTGCATATGCCGGTGCTTGACGGGATCGAGACGGCGAGAAGGCTTCGTTCGATCTTGCCTGGAATCCGTATCATCGTACTTACGTCCTTTTCCGATCAGGATCATGTTGTACCCGCCGTACGCGCAGGAGTGAAGGGATATCTGCTGAAAGATATTGAGCCAGAGGATCTTGCCGTTGCCATCCGTAATGTGCATGCAGGTCAGGTAGAGCTTCATCCAGCCGCAGCAGGACAATTAATGCATGTGATGGCTTCGTCTGAACTGTCGATGAATGAACAGCATGGACGTGCAAATCCACATAAGGACACTTCACATAACGACACTCCGGCTCAGAACAAGGAACGGAACGGTCAAGTAAATGAAACTTCTCATGGACCGGACATGCTCACCCGTCGGGAAAGAGAGGTTCTGGGGCTGATCGCACAAGGGTTGAGTAATAAAGAGATCGCCATCAAACTAATCATTACCGAGAAAACGGTGAAAACCCATGTCAGTCATCTTTTGGACAAATTGGGACTGGCAGACCGCACACAAGCTGCGCTTCATGCTGTAAGAAATGGCTGGGTCGTCTGATCCATTCTGACATATTCTCAGTCTAAAGTCGTAGAAACTCAACCCAAAGGTTGAGTTTTTTTGTGCTGCAAGTTAAGTCTATCTGCCGACGATTCCAAGGTGGAAGCAAGGTAAGATGAGAGTAGAGAAAGTTGAATCGAAGAGATGGAATATCTATATAAAATCGAAGGAGAGTGACCTAGATGAATATTATCATTTTGGCAGGCAGTAATCGGAAAAATGCAACCAGTACACGTTTAGGGGAATATGCCGTGGAGGTAATTAGCGGTCAGGGGCATGAAGCCAGCTTGTTCGACTTATATCAGACACCACTCCCATTCTATGCACCGGATGAAAAACAGAATGAAGATCAGCATCTGTCTGACCTGAACACACGTATGCTCGCAGCAGATGCCATTATCCTGTCTACGCCAGAGTATCATGGCAGCATCAGCGGTGTACTCAAAAATGCATTGGATCACCTGAGCCAGGCTCATTTCAGTGGTAAACCGGTATTGTCCATCAGCTCAGCAGGAGGTGCGGTGGGCGTAAGCTCGCTTTTGCAGCTGCAGGCGATTATTCGCAATTTGCACGGTATTAACGCGCAGGAGTGGATTTCCATTGGTGGTGCACAGCGCAGAAGATTTGAAGCAACGTTTGACGGATACGAAGAATTTGAAGGCAGTCAGGACATTGAGGATCGGATCAAACGCGTGATTGGTTCATTTTTGCACCTTGCCGAGACATTAACTGCAGTACGGAAGCCGTCCGAGAGTTAAGAGAAAGGAGGTTTTCATCATGATTAAAGGCATATTTGAGACTCATCTGAATGTAACGGATCTGGAGAGATCCCATCATTTTTATGAACAGATTGTTGGATTGCAGCATGCTTATGGGCAGAAGGAACGTGGGAACTCCTTTTACTGGATTGGCGGTGAAGGCAACGCGATGCTCGGACTGTGGCAAAAGGACCCTTCCGAGGTGCAGCGACAGCATTTTGCTTTTCAGGTATCGTTGGAGGACATGAAGCAAGCTGTCACTTACCTGGAGGATAAAGGGATCAAGACGCATAACTTTTTGGATGATGATATTGGCGAGTTATATGTATTTGGATGGATGCCGGCTGTGTCCGTGTATTTTACCGATCCGGATGGTCATTCTCTGGAATTCATATCGATGCTCCCGGATGAAGCGAAGCCGGAACTTGGCATGGTGCCTTGGAGTGAGTGGGAGAAGATGAACGGTCGGGTGAAGGAGGACACAGCATGATTTTTGAAGAGGTCAAATGTTATACAGCACGATTGGAAGACATCAGACCATTTTATGTGGATACTTTGGGATTGGAGTTGCTTGAGGAATGCCAGTATTCATTTACGATACGAGTTGGATTAACGAAGATGATATTCGCTGAAAGTAGAACAGAACAGGAACCCTTTTACCACTTCGCGTGGATGATTCCAGCAAATCGTTTTCAGGAGGCCAAAGCGTGGGCAGCGCAGCGCGTATCTCTAAGTGTGAATGAGGGCCGGGATGAGACCTATTCAACCAATTGGAACTCCAATTCCCTTTATTTCGAAGACCCGGCGGGTAACATTCTGGAGCTGATTGCTCATCATACCGTTCATAACGAGAGTGATCGCCCCTTTTCGGAGAAGGATCTGCAGCAGGTGTGTGAGGTGGGACTTGTCACGGAAGATGTGCTTTCTGCGGTAGATGAACTTGAGCAGATGGGATTGAAGCGATGGAGAGCGATTAGCGATACCTTTGCCCCTGTTGGGGATGTGAACGGTCTGTTTATTGTGGTGAAGAAGGAGCGAACCTGGTTCTTTTCGGAGCAAAAAGCAAACATATATCCGCTGGAAGTGTCCATTCGTGATGTTGGAAGACTTCGAATCGGCTAAAATGGCGGAACAGCAGGCAAAACGGTCATATGTGCACCATTTGAATCATCTTATAGAAGTAAACGCTTTAAAAAGAGTGTTTTGCTAAAAAACTGTTGCTGGTCGTGTGTATATCAGGATTCGCATCGATGAAGGGTGGTGGCATGTTGGATCGACGTTTGTTGGAAGAAGGGCTGGCTGTTATTGTCTCCAGTCGGGAGCGTACAGGAGATTTATGGCACGCCCATTATGGGGCGGGAGCTATTGCGGCTTATTTTTGGTTGCGGGAAAATCGTCTCACTGCCCTTGCGGCGGGCAGTGTTACAGCTGAGGCGAAAGCGATGCTTCGCCAGCACGGATTGAACGATGGCTTGACCTCCCGGAAGGGGGGGATTTTGCCAAGGGAAGAGGCCGAAGCGCGTATTACAGCAGCGCTGGATCGAACCATCGGAGAGCTGCACTGGGTTGGTCATCAGGCCATCTATGGTGCCCTAAGTCTAAAAGCCATTCGTGAACTGGATGGTTGGGGCACGGAGCAGGACATGGATCAGATGGTTGAACTTATTGATTCTTTTGAGCGAACCATTCCAGGTAGATCCTGGGTAAACACAACGGTGAAAGAAATTCGCAGCTTGAAGTTAAGTGAGGCAGACGGATTCCCTGATATAGAACGCCCGGAACAATTGTCCCGGCTGATTCTGGATGAGCTTGGTGCATTTCGTACCATCTATCAGGTAGAAGCACATCATGATCTGATCGGCCACATGCTAACCTACGGGCACGCGCTTAATATATTATTTGAACTGGATTATCCTGCTTTATTCCATAAAGGCATTCCGCCTTTTCTTACCATGGTCAAGGCGCTGCGACTGAGCCGAGATGTGGATGCCGATCAGGAGATGCCGACGCTGCAATCTCCAGTCGATCGTCTGCCATTGATCCGTGCAGAACGCTCTGTTGCACTTCCACATGAACTGGAATACTGGCTCACCGACAGACGTTCCCGCGATTGGCATGGAGGTCATCTGTTCAAATTTCCATTCAGCTTCTACCATCATGCCAGAAACGGAAATTCGGTTCCGGAAAGCTGGGAAAACTTCCGTTATATTATCGCGTAAGCAAAATACGTTTAAGAGAGCACAGCTTGAGATGGCTGTGCTTCTTCTTTTTTAACGCAGCCATATTTCAAGGATAAACAGGAGCAGAATAACTCTGGACGCCAGCATGTATGGTGATTTTCGCATGGGCTGACGCGCTGACCATATTCCCCAGGAACTCATAAGCGCGATACTGCCCCAGAACACCCACAAGGGAATGCCTTCGGGCGTAAACGGAAAGGACAGGGAGGGCAGACCTGCGTTGCGAGCCCCAAGAAGAACAGTTGTCATATAGACGAGCACTAGGAAAAGTAACTCCAATAGCAGAGTTTGCAGCCAGAAATAATAGATGTGCAGCACTCGAAGCAGAATGACTGTGACCAGGATCAACAGGATACCAACGGATGAGAATGTTGCAGCGGTCCATCCAATGAGTGATGAAGTTACAACATCTGCTTCCTGATAAAAGGTGTACATTGTCAACGAATACATAACGGGGCCAGCCATATAACTGGTAATAGCAATCCACAGATAGAACCAGAGCTTTTTTTTCATGATCGTATCCATCCTTTATGGTAAATAGGGTTAGAAAGGCCACTTATATCATATAAACAGCATCAGGAATGGATTTGTTGGTTTATCCGGTAAACTCTCCGCAAGAAACCGACGTTTAACCGCCATGATGGCGACAACAAATAGATGTAATCCATACGGATAACCGTCAGCGCGACCGATTCAAACATGTAAGATTGTATTATCGGATCAGCAGCAAGCGACCTATCCCGATAAGCACATACGCTAATGTACGGTCCGGCCAAGGGTCGTTTTTTTTGTGCGGTGAGTGCACACTTGCTCTGATCGGGTACTAAAGAAAGACTGAATATAACTAACAGGAGGTTTTCGGATATGAAAACAGTATTGTATGTTCCACTGGATGATCGTCCAGCGAATCTGGATGACGTCGTTGTACAAGGAAAAGCAGCCGGTATCCATATCATTACACCGCACCTGGGTGACATTCAAAATCGTCTGGATTCCGAGAAAACGGTAGAAGGCACTACATTGCTTGGAACGTCTACGCCTACGTATGGGAAACCGTCCAACATTCATGATTTTATTTTAAAAAATGCAGCTAAAGTGGATGGATTCATCATCTCATCGGATATACTGGCTTATGGTGGTCTGATCGGCAGTCGTCAGCTTCGTGAAGATGGAGGTGGCACATATCCTGATTATGATCAGGACACCACACGTTTGCTTGATGTGATCAAAGCGATTAAAGGGAAATATCCACGCAAACCGGTGTTTGTGATGGATACCATTATGCGACTGGCTACCACCTCTTTTGCAGATGGTCTCGCATTGGACGCGTACAACGAGTCACGTGCACTAATGCAGCAGCCGCGCCAGTCCTTTACGGCATTCGAGGATATTGTGAACGGGTACAACCTTTCTCCAGAGTCTACGGAATATGGGGACACGACGTATTTTAATAAAGAACAGTACTACAACACCAGACAACATAAATTCAAAACGAATCTGTACATTCTGGATAAGCTTGCTCGCAAAGGATATATTGACTTCCTCGCCGTAGGCGTTGACGATGCGAATACGCAAGGCGTTCAGATTAATGAGATCAATTATGTGGAAGCACGAATCAATGAATGGCTCGGTGGGACAGATGGACAAAATCCCGAACGGGCAATTATCCTTCCAGATGCGGATGGCCTGGGTCACGCTCTGGTGGCACGTATGGCTAACCAACTGCTTCGTGGTGGGAAGAAGACGCGTTATGCAGTAAAATATTTTGGCCCGCATGGTTCCACGATTATCAATGCCTACGAATATATGAATGTGCACGAGAATGTGGTGCGTCATGTGGATATTGTTGGGGGTGTGGTTGTAGCGGATTCCACTTATCCAGAGCCTGATGTGGCAACGGATACAACTTCCGATATGGAAAATGGAAATGAATTAACGAATGCTGCATCTGCCCTTGAAGCTTCTTCGTTTGATATGGCGTCTGAGTTGGATCGCATGACGAACCGTCATCCAGGCAAACCGGGTAAAAAACCGGTGGACATTGAGATTGTTGCCATTACGGCGCTGGATCAGGTGCAGGCGGCAGTGGCGCAATTGACGAGTAATAGTGAGAAGGGGCTTCCTTCGGTCCTGATTGATTTTGTAGGAAAAGGTCCAGCCAACGTCGATGTAGCCGAAGCACTCCTGAACAGTCCGTATACGGGGCGGGTGCTGGGTTACAGTGCATGGAATACGCCGGGGAACAAAATCGGTATGGCTGTGGGTATGGGACAATCCCGTTATGCTCTGATCACAACAGAAACACATACCCATGCGTTGCGAGATGCCATGAATGCACAGGGGTCATTGTTGTTCAAACGTTTCCTGAAAGATTACTACTATAAAGCAGTAGCAATTGCAGATATCCGCACGTATTCCAGAGCGCATGCGCTCTATACCAATGTGGCAACTCTAGCGGATCAGAATATGGTGTTGTTTAACTCAGAAGAAGATTATGCTCATTTGCAAACCTTACTCAGAGATCTGATGCAGACCCACACCACGGCACTGGCGAACAAAACCGCTTTTGCCCAAGGGAATGTAGCGATAAAGCAAATCTGTAATGGGGAAGCAACTTATGCGGAGTATTGCAGTGCACTGCTGGAATATACGAATCCCGATTTCATCTGGGGACGTGCGTTTGAGATCACGTTGAATCCGAAAGTTGCGCTGAAATAAGGTGCTTTGGTATGAGACACTGAGTCGTCTTTTTTCCACCCCAGATGCACCCTTAATCACACCGAAGTCGTACGAATGACCATCCGCGCTAGGAATGAAAGGGTGTAAGATTGTATTATCGGATCAATAGCAAAGGACACACACCGAAAGCACATACGCTAATGTACAGACCGGCCACACGGGGCCGGTCTTTTTGTTGCGGTGAATGGTGTCCAGCTTTGGCGCCGGTAGATACGCAGAGGCTGAGTTAAAGGGGGAATTCGCTGCTGCAACATTGTCGCTGCACAATGCAGGCAGATCTCAAAATTGCAGCTGAAGGGGGCGAAATGAATGTGTCTATGCGTAGTGGGGTAAACAACACGGCCAGCACAGGGCAAGTGAGCAACGTCATCAGGCGAATCCTGAAGCAGAAGCTGGAGGCTCTTGTCCCGGCATGGAATGGCCGAGTACAGGATATTGCTGCACCGGGAGAGGTGTTAGCCGGACCCTGTGCCGTGATTGCTTTTGCAGAAGAAGTGCCAAAGTCTGCTTGGGCGGGGTATAGGAGGATCATCAAAATCTCTCCATATGCACGCGCCGAAGATGGAGGTGCTGAACAAGTAGAAGCATGGTCAGCAGCGCTGATGGAAGGACTACACCAGGTCAGGCTGAAGGATGGAGAGGGCGGGGCATTTACCTGTATCTATCTAGGATCTTCGGATGGTGATCGTGTGGATGCCAGTTCTGGACTGGTCACGCGCAGCCTGCGATTTGGGGTGTATGTTCCGGAAACGGTGGAATATGCTCAGGCTGAAACCACAGATTCGTGGATGGCTGCACTTCAGGGCTGGACACGAACTCAGCTTGGACAGGAATGGTCCGTATATGGGGATGTCTGGCCTGGAGGTTATAGGTCCAAGTCTATACTATGGCGATTGACGGGATGCAGCACAACCACCGCAGGGACTTCTGCGCTGGAGATTCGCAAGCAATGGATTGGGCATGTACTGGCTGCGAATGTAGGAGATGTCCGTCAAACGGTCACAAATCTGGTTGAACAACTGGCTGTGCAGCCCCGTATTGCTTTGACGGATACAGACGGTACGCGATATGTGACGGTGGATGAAGTTTCTGCCGACTTGCAGGCAGACGCCTACTTAAACGGACAGATTCGTCTGACGTTGCAGCAGCGTATTCGCCGTCCGGGTACGGATGTGCCATTGATCCGCGAGATTCACCATAGCAAAGGGATAGAGTGAAGATAGAGTCAAAGTTAACCGAGAGGAGCTCTTGGTGGGGTTCCAGATGAGAAAGTCAATATCATAGCTGTAGCTTCAAATTTATAAGTTCGTAGGTTCAATAGGAACAAAAATTCATAGAGTCATGGGACAAAAATTCATAGGTCAAAAAGATACTACCAAAATCAGGTTCAATGAATACGGCAGTCCAACAGATGAGGTGAGATGGCCATGGCAAGCGCAGTAAAAAAAAGCAAACAGACTGCCCCGCAATATACGCGGGCCGAGCTGATGAATCATGCCGAAGCCCTCTTTGCCGTTAAGGCAGAGGTGCTGTATGGTGCGCTGTACGAAGCAGCGCAAGAAACGTTTTCCATTGAGGAAGCGAAGGAACGCATCAACCAATTTATGAAAGCGAAGGTGAAGGGATAATGGCAGGCGGAACTTGGGAGCAAACGAATCGTCCGGTACTTCCGGGCTTATATATGAATTTTCAGGCGGCAGCGTCTTCGGCTATTCAGGCTGGTAATCGCGGAACGGTTGTTGTGCCGATCAAGGCCAACTGGGGTCCGGTGGGCACTTTTGTAGAAGTCGGCAGTGAAGCTGCAATTGAGCGTATTTTCTCGGCGCATGCCCTGGATAATGGAACAGCTTATACATCCTTGAAGCTCGCCCTGCTAGGAGGACCGAAAAAGCTGCTCGCTTATCGGGTAGCCGGAGAGACGGCAAAAGCAGCGACACTTACGCTGAAAGATAGCAGTGATGCAGCCGTGCTGCAGCTGGACGCCAAGTATCCGGGTGATCGGGGTAACGGGTTCTACGTCACCATTCAACCGGGTGTAATTGATAATACGAAGCATGAAGTGCGCTTGTTTGAAGGCAATCGGATGCTGTATGCACTGCTGACTGCGGATATTTCGGCAGCGTCGCTGGCGAAAGAGATCAATGCGGATGAAAGCAACATCTGGATTAACGCGCAGGCGATTGGCGATGGTACAGGTGTCGTTGCAACCGTTGCGGGAGCGGCGTTCAAAGGTGGTGTAAGTGGCAACGATGGTTTGACCAATGCGGAGTATATTGCCGTGCAGGGCGCGCTGGAAGGTGAGCAATTTGACGTTTTGGCACTGGATCATGCGGCGGATGCACCTTTGCTGGCGAGCTTTGCAGCTTGGGTGAAACGTGTGCGCAATGAGGGTAAACCCGTGATGGCTGTATTCGGTGGTACTACGGCAGACGATACCTCTGCGACTGCAGCACAGAAGGCGGCGGCACGTTCACTCACATTGAATCATGAGGGTGTAATCAATGTTGGTACGGGTGTGCGCTTGGGAGATGCATTCTACAGCTCGGCGGAAACGTCTGCTTATGTCGCGGGTCTGATTGCCGGACAACGTCTGAATGAATCCACCACATACGCACCTTCTCCGTTCGATGACGTGACGCGTCGCTGGACTCGTGCAGAACAGGAGCAGGCGGTACAGAATGGCGTATTTATTTTCTTCCATGATGGACGTCAGGTGAAGGCGCTTCGCGGAGTGAATACACTCGTGACCCCTGCCGCAGGACAGAATAATGCCTGGAAAAAAATCCGTTCGATTCGTGTGATGGATGCGATTAATACGGATTTGCAGCGCTCTGCTGAAGATACGTATATCGGCAAAGTGAACAATACGGAAGAGGGCCGTCAGGCGTTGATCGGTGCGATGAAAGCCTATTTGGCGCTGCTCGCACAGAGCAATGTCATTGAAGCTGCGGGGTACGATGTCGTTCTTGACCCAGCGTATTATGGTGCTGCACCTATTCTCAAGCCGGAGGCGGATCAGGTATTCCTGCAATGGAATGTGAAGCTGACGGATGTCATGGAGCAGTTGTTTGGTACGTTTTACGTGCAATAAGGTTTGTGTAGAAGGAAACGGTCTTTTAAAAGAGACGCCGATTCGTTGAATGGATGGTTTATACGATATTTTATAATCTCAAGGAGGAATTGTCATGTTGGATGCGTCAAGAGTCATTCTCGGTACCCATGGTCAGCTGCATATCGATGGTGTGTGGCAGACCAATATTAATAAGCTGGAGGCCAGCGTAGAAATTGAGAAACGTGAGCTGAATCTGGTCGGCAACGACTGGAAAGTACACAAGAATGGTGCGAAAAAAGGAACAGGTACCATGACAGGTTACAAAGTCACTTCGGACATGATCCAGCGCGGCTTCACCAAATTCCAAATTATCTCGAAGGTGGACGATCCAGAATCCTACGGTCATGAGAGTGTCCTGTTGAAAGGTTGCATGGTGGACAAAATCCAGCTTGCCAACTGGACTGCGGGTGAGGAAGTACCGGAGGAAACAAGCTTTACATTTGAAGGATTTGATTTGTTGAACCCGATTGTAGCGAACTAAGGATGGAATGACTTCGAACTTCTAAAAGACCTCGTAATGAAGCTTGTCTGATCAGGCGTATGTGCAACGAGAATTACAGAAATAGGAACACAGGTAGGCCGAGAAATTCTCGGTCTCTTTGTTGTCCCTGAATATGTAGATGTGTTAACCCAATTGTGAAATGAGAAGGAGATAACGCCCGATGAGTATGAATGAAAATATGTCCGAAGAACAGATTTTGGATCAGTTGTTTGAAGCAGCAGAACGTTTGCCAGAAGAGAATGTACGCATTCAACGTTTGGATCTGTTGCTGACTCTGCGTGGATTGACTTCCTCCAAAGTGGATCAGATTCGCGAACGCTGTACCATTCGGAAAACGGTCAAAGGCCGCACCGAGGAAAAGGTGGATACCGAAACGTTTAACGCGCTGCTGATTTCCGAAGCGACGGTGAAAATGAATGTACACGGACTCGAACTGTCCGGTTGGGGAGACAACCGCATCACAGGCCGCATGAAGCTGTCCGGTGGGGAACAAGCGGTTCGCCGCATGCTGCTCGCTGGTGAACTGGATGCCGTTGGCGACAAGGTACTTGAGCTGTCCGGCTTCGGTGTGGAGATTGAAGACCTAAAAAACTAATTCACTCCGGCGGGATGACCACGTTCCTTTATCATATGTGGGTGCGTCATCATCTACGGCCCGGAGAATTCTGGTCTTTGCCACGCGGGGAGCGCTCGCTGTTGATTGCTTTCTCGGAAGAGGAAATGGCAGCGATCACCTCGCAAATGAATCGATAACTAGATTGGTCAGGGGGTGAAAGAAATGGCAGAAATGATTGTGGGCTTGTCCAAATCAAACGCGGAAATGCGAACGACCATCCGATATCTGGATCAGATACAGCGTTCTACCGAACGTCTGGGCAGAGTTCGCTATCAGAGTCTAATCAAGGTGAACAATGAGCTTAGAACGACTGGGCGTAGGTTGGAGAGTGTTTATAGTACGGCTGTGCGATTGAGTAGGTTGCGGATCACGCCGACGGTTGATTTGGCTGACCGTGCTACTCCAGCATTAAATGGTTTGTTGAAAAAAATGAAACAAATCCGATCTAAGATGTTGAATGCTACAGCTAATGTGCAGCTCAAAGTGAGTCACCAAATTTCAGGTGTGTCCGTTAATGTGAATTCACAGCCATTAATAGATGCTTTGAGTATAAATACGCAGTCAATTAATGTGCTGAGCACCAAGCTGGATTCCATCAATATTGGGGGAGCCTCAGCAACCGAAGAAAAACCTAAATCCTTTTTGCAAAAGATGAAGGGCATGTTTGATCGAGGCAAATCGATTTCTTCTGGTGTGCAGAAAGGATTCGCTGCCAGGAGTAGTGGTAAAAAGCTGTGGAGAGAAATAACCAGTCCATCCACACCAGGTAATAAATGGAAAAAAGCGGTTAGGGTTACGAAACGCGGAGCTACTTTTATGAACGATTTCTCGACCGCAGGGTCCGATTTAATCGGTGGTATAGATGGAATGTGGGGAGATGTCAAAGGGTTATTTGGTGGCAGTGGTGGTGGAGCAGGAGGTGGTGGAACCTCTGGAATAATGAGTAAACTGGGTGGCGGATTAGCTAAGGGAGCAGGCAAGCTATTTGCGCCGATTCGTATGCTTAGCAATATTAAAGATCTTGGGAGCGCTCCTCCAGAGGAACGAGTGCGTGCATTAGGTTCTGTTGCTGGTAGTGCATTAGGAACAACTCTTGGCAGCATCATTGGTAGTGTAATTCCGGTGGGTGGAACCCTGGCAGGCGGTGCAATAGGGGGGTGGCTCGGTGAGAAAGCCGGTGACTGGGTTGGCGATAAGGTAGGTGGATTTATCAATAACCATGCAGAGGGTATTTCGAAAATGGCGAATCTTGCTGTGCAGGGAACGAATATTGTTATGGAGAAATCAAAGGATATGTTCAATGGCATATCCAGTTTCTTCGGTTTTGGCTCCAAGAAAGAGGAAGAGAAGCCTGTCGTATCCGTATCCACTGTCCCCGTATCCCAGGCGGCAACGGTCGCTTCAACGTCGCAAATAGCAACAGGTCCGCAGATGCCAACTGCCTATATTCCACCGGCACTGACAATGACGGGTCCAGCAGCATATATGAACAGTAAAGTCGGCCAGTCTACATCTGCTGGTTTCATGGGAACAAGCGTGATGCAGTCCCAAGCCATGGGTCTAGGTAACGGAGCGCAACCTGCTGGAAATGCCAATGGCAAATCGTCCACGATGACGGTACAAATATCCGAAGACCAGATGAGCAGTCTGTCCGGTTACCTGAAGGATTTCAAAACCGAGACGACCAACCAGATCTCCGTCAACGTACCACAAGGTGCTGTGCAGGTGACTGTCCGGGAGAATGCTATCGACTACGATGCCATCTCACATCAGGTTGGAATGAGATTTGCAGGTGAAGTGCGCCGTGCGATGGAGAATCGCAAAACCATTATGGCCTAAGCAGAAAGGAGGCCTGTCATGACTGTTTTTAAAGATAACGTGGAAGGTGTCAAAATGGAATTTACCCTGATCGATGGGAAAACGAAGTTTCAATTCCCGGTAAAACCGGAAGAACTGACGATCTCCCGATCCAAAGGGTATGAGACGATTAATATGCTGGAGTATGGCGAGTTTGATTTTGCGCAGGGGGAGAAGGTGAAGGAAATCACCTTCTCTTCTTTTTTTCCCAAAGAATATGATGCGTCCTATTGCATGTACGAGCCTTTGCCTGATCCACGTGTTGCGATGAATATGCTGAATACGTTTCTGGTATCGAAGAAACCGCTGCGCTTTATCATTACCAATACGGGGGTAAACGTGCCGGTGTATCTGATCTCGCACAATACGACCTTTCGAGGCGGTGAGAGCGGGGATATTTACTTTGACATTACGCTGCGCACGTGGCGGGATTCCAAAGTGGAGAAGGTTGGCGGCGCAACATCTGCGAGCAAGTCAGGTTCTCGTACGGATCTGAAAACGAGCAGCAAGACCTACACCGTCAAATCTGGCGATTCCCTGTCCAAAATAGCAAAGCTTGAACTGGGCAGCAGTTCCAAATGGAACGAGATTTATAAGCTCAATGTGAAGATCATCGGCAGTGATCCGAACCGGATCAAGCCGGGACAAAAGCTGGTGATGCCATGACCTACAAGGTCATTGTCGACGACAAATATGACATTACCAAGCTGGTGGAGACGATTACGCTGAAGGACTCGCTCGACCAGATTGCCTATCAGGCCAACATCCGGCTGGCGGTGTCTGCGTCTTCGGGTCTGCCAGCGATCTCACCGGGTATGGCGGTGCGGATCAGCGGGATTCCTTTTGGCGAAAAATCAATGGTCCACTTGCTGCACCCTGCGGTCATCTGGGAAGTGGAAAGCTCAAACAGCGGCACCAAGCGACTGTCCCTGACCGTCTACGACCGGATGATTTATCTGGAAAAATCAGAGGACGAGTTCCTGCTGCCGAAAGACCAAACTGCCACGCAGCGACTCAAAACGTATGCTAAGGAATGGAAAATCCCATACGCCGCTCTACCGGATACCAAAACGAAGCTGAGCAAAGCGGTGTATCGGTCGCAGACGATTTTTTCGATGATGTTTGCCGATCTGAAGGAAACGGTGAAATCCGGTGGGGATATGTATCATCCGCGGATGACGCCCGGCGGGTTGCAGTTATTCAAGGTTGGCAGCAATGCGAAGGTGCACGAGCTGGATCGACTGATTGATCTGACCCAGATGCGTACGCTCGAAGGCGCGGTCACCAGAGTTAAAGTGATGGCGGCCTCGGAGTCCAGCAGTGGCAAAGAAGTTCCTTCCAAAGTGCTCGCGATTGAGCAGGATGGTGTAGCCGAACTGGGCACACTGCAAAAGCTGATAGAGGACGATCAGGTGAAAACAGCGACTGCGGCCAAGAAGTTGGCGAAAAGCCGTCTGACGGGTATTCAGGAGACCTTTACCGTAACCGCACCGGATGTGAATACGATTCGTGCCGGAGACGCGGTGCTGCTCAAAGGGCTGAAACTGATCGTCATGTCGGTTAGCCGTGATCTGTCCGCTGGACCTGGAACGATGACGTTGGAGCTGGGCACGGTCGAGATGGTGAAAAGGAGGGTTTACCTTGAATAAAGATGATCCGTACGGGCATTTTGCCGAGGTCATGCGGGGTGCGATGAGCACACATTCTCGTCAGGCTGTGAGCGGGCTGGGCGCGGTACTGGGCACGATGACCTCATCCGGCGTGAAGTTGGATGATTTCAAGCACGAAGTGCAGGACTATCTCGTGGCCGAGCTGCCGGGCACGCTTGGACTGCCGGAGCGCGAGGCTGCTGGCGCGATTTCCGGTATACCTGACGTGGCAAACGGCGGAACGACGGGAACGGGAAGGTTTCTTTTGCAAAAAGGGGAAGTGGAAGAAGCGGTGTGGTCTCTTGGTAAAGGATTGAAAGCTGGAGACCGTGTGCTGGCGATGCGGGTGAATGGCGGTAACGACATTGTGGTGCTGTGTAAGGTGGTGAGTGCGCATGCCTAGTTTGTTCCCGGAAACGGGTTTGGTATGGGGAGATGAGGAAGATCTGTCGGGGGAGGCTTCGGAAGAGGTACGATTTGGACGGAGCTGGCGATTCGATTACGATGCGGGGGATTTTGTGCTGACTCCAAGTGGCAAAGTTGCTGCGGCGGGTGCTCATGAAGCCTGGGTGCAATGGTGTATTAAGACCGTGAAAACGCCGCGGTACAGACATGTGATTTACTCCCGAAACTATGGATCGGAGCTGGATGAGTTGATTGGTCAGGGGGACAGCCGGGGCGTGATGGAAAGTGAGATCACCCGGATGGTGACGGAGACGTTGCTTGCTGATCCACGCACGGATTCGGTGGACCAATTTACGTTCGATTGGAATCGGGAGCAGTGCATGTTCTCGTGTCGTGTGGCGAGTGTGCAGGAAGAGATGTTTATTTTGGAAAGTGAGGTGATCTGACGGGATGGCTGAGATTCCGCGTTATTTGGAGGACCAGACGGAGGAACAGATTATGCAGCGTATGCTGGATCGTCTGCCCGCGGATCTGGATAAGTCGGAGGGTTCGTTTCTGTGGGATGCGGAGGCTCCAGTTGCCTTTATGCTGTCTGAGGCGGCATTGTGGGCGCAGGAATTACTGCGGCGCGGGTTTGCGAGTACGGCAGCGAGCAGTGATCCGAATTTTCGTTCGGAAGAGTTGGATCTGCGGGCGGGGGAGCATGGCATTACGCGGCGGGCTGCTGTAGTGGCGCAAGGTACAGTGAAGTTTGCTGGTACGCCGGGGAAAGTGGTGCCTGCGGGTACGGTTGTGGCGACTTTGGCGGATGAAATCTCCGGTGAGGCTTCGCTGGAATATGAAACGGTTGGTCGTGTGGAGTTGGATGCAGATGGACTAGGTAGTGTTGGCGTGCGGGCGCTCGTTGCCGGAAAAGAAAGCAATGTGCCTGCGGGCACCGTGACCGTGCTGTCCACACCAGTGAGTGGCGTTACCTCTGTTACTAATGTGGAGGTGATTAAAGGCGGTGCGGATGTTGAGGCAGATACGGCGCTGCTGGAACGCTTTTATGCTAAAGTCCGCAATCAGGGGACAAGCGGTAACAAATCGCAATATGTGCAATGGGCCAGTGAGGTTCCAGGTGTGGGTGCAACGCGTGTGATCCCGTTGTGGCAGGGGCCGGGCACGGTGGGATTGTATCTGCTGGATACGGACAAACGTGCCGCGGGTAGCGATCTGGTAGCGGCGGTGCAGAAATACGTAGACCCAACGCAGGATGGACAGGGTGAAGGCGTTGCCCCGGCTGGCCCGGTTGTGACGGTGATGCCGGCAGAGGAAGTGCCGATGAACATTCAGGTGAAGCTGACGCTGGCAAGCGATGCGACGTTGGCCGATGTAAGGGCGTTGATCGAACGCGGGGTGACTGCGTATCTGAAACAGTTGGCTTTTGCCGACCCACTTGTACGTTACACCCGCATTGCCGCGATTCTGCTCGACATCCCGCCAATTATCGACTATTCGGAGCTGACCGTAAACGGGGTAAGCGACCAGAATATTGAGATGACCGCGAGTCAGGTGGCGGTTCTGGGGGCGGTGGATGTGCATGAGTAGTGTTGGGCAGATGATGGATGAGGAAGTAGTTTTGGAGTGTGGAGACCAAGAAAGATTGGGAGAAGTACGCCGATCTGAGTTGAAGCTGGTGAGCGAGACGCTCCATATTGATGTGCAAGGAAGGGAGGGGACAGGGCATGAGTGCTCCTTCTACTGTAGATGTTGGACTGACGAGTGAGAAAGGGCGGGAACTGTTCTCGTATTTGCCGAGATATTACGAGACTTCGCGTGTCATGCAGGCCGATATGCAGGCCAAAGGCAGTGAAATGGATCTGCTTTACAAGGCGCTGGATGAGACGTTGGAGCAGTTCTTTGTACGCACGGCGACGTGGGGGCTGGACTTCTGGGAAGAAGAGCTTGGCATTGAGACAGATCGTCTCAAACCTGTGGAACAAAGGCGTGCCGTGGTAGAGTCGAAACTGCGCGGGGCAGGAAAGTTCTCGGGCAGGCAGGTTGCGAATGTGGCTGAGGCGTATGATGGGGGCAAGGTAGATGTGACATTTCAGCCGGAAACGTGGAGTTTTACGGTGAGCTTTGTGGATACGATGGGCAGCCCGCCCAATATCGATGATCTCAAACGTGCGATTGAAGAATTGAAACCGGCCCACATGGCCGTGGAATATAGATATCGTTATCTGGTCTGGGATGATCTGGACGACAAACAGATGACATGGGACGAACTCGATGCCGCGTCCTTGACGTGGAATGAACTGGAGGTGTGGGCGTAATGCCAAAAGAAACAGATCGACTGAAATTGCCTCTTCCCTTGGGGAACGAGAATGTGACCCGAGAGAGTATTAACAGGATTTTTGAAAAGATTGACGTAGGCGTTGCAACACGTGAATCCATCCTTATACCTGCGGAATCGGATCTTAATAGCTATATTACAGAAGGGGAATATTATTGCCCAACGAATGCCACAGTAGGAACTTTAGCTAATTCTCCAGTAGGAGTAGCCTTTCATTTGACGATAGAAAGACATGCTGGTGTGGTCCAAACTCTAACAACCTTTGAACCGAGTAACCTACAAGTTTTTCAAAGGAACTACTATGTCGGATGGGGTCCATGGATAAAGGTACCTACAAGGGATGATATTGAAGAGGTAAAGGTATACACCGATCAGAAAATCGGGGAAATCGTTATTAATGATGCATCCATAACAGATAAGGGTATCGTCCAACTGTCCAACGCAGTTGATGGCACCCGTGAAGATTTGGCTGCTACGGAGAAGGCTGTTAGGGATGCGAGGGTTGCGGCTGAGAAGAATATTAAAGACTATACAGACGTGACTCTCGATCAATCAAACCTATGGGGGACAATATAAATGGCGATAACAACTAAAAGGTTTTATAGAGGAGTTTTGGGTACGAGTCTTACCACTCTTTATGCAGTTCCAAGTGGAGCAAGATCTATTATAAAAGCTATCACGGTCTGTAATTATGGTACAACTGATCAAACATTTAGTTTAAACATAGCAGGGACTTGGATTGTATCGTCTCATTTAGTAAAGGCGCGTGACACTATTGTCATACCGTTTCTTGATCAAGTAGTTCATTCTGGTGAGGAAATAGGTGCATTTGCTTCCATTTCAAGTGCAGTGAACGTATACATTAGTGGTAAAGAGGTGGTGTAATAATGCCTACTTTGGATAAATTCACTTTAGATAATTTTGAATTAAGTGCACCGGACCTCGCCAACTATCAATTTACCAGTCCTACTATTAATGGAGGAAGTTCGGTATTTTCAGGAAATACTGCAGGCACAGTTTTTTACACTTTCGCTACATTTCCTGTAGGAACAAAATTAATATCTTTGGTGACGACTTCAACCAACGAATATGTACCGCGGATTCGAATTGGCTCTGGAAGCGGTATTGATGCCATTCTTGCCTTAAGGGATTCTAACGGTGTTTTATGGCAGGTTGGGAACAGGGTTTATGGTTCTGCAACTAACGAAGGGATTACAAATTTTCTGCATGCTCAAATTGATTTAGTTAGTGGTCAAAACGTTTGTTCTTGTGTGACATCTAACGGTATGTACTATGCAAACTCATCAGTGGCATGGACAGTAGTTCAAAATAGCAAGCCGACTGCTTTCAATGTCAACGGTCCCTTGTCGCTAGTTGTTGCTTTACGTGCTGCAGCTACATCTTCTGGTCAAGTTGACTATTTCATGCAAAATACAAGGCTCATCTCAGTCTGAATGGATAAACAGAGAACTAAATAGAAAGACAGTCTAAGTGGAGATGAGAGGGAAGTTATTCAAGTTGATGACTACCTTATACTTTAAATTCTGATCGATTCAAAGGAGGTGAAACATGACCGCAAGCCAACTTAACACTGCCATCGCTGACGCTCTGACTCAGCATTTTCCTAACCTCCCGATCCACCCAGCAACGGGCACCAGCCCCACCGCGGACACTAAAGGCATCACCTACCGCCTGCTGTCCGCTCAACTCACTCGGGAACGCAGCGATCGCTTCGTGCAATCCCATGCCTTCGAAATCCGCTGGCTAGAAGCAGAGAATATCCCGGCGACCCTGCCGGACGAGCTGTTCGAAGCACTGGAAACCATCGACGTAGAGGGCACACCCTATCGAGCAACGGAACTGCGTTGGGAGACAGATAACGACAAACCACGATTACTTGTGTACTACACCATGCGAACCGTCAAAGTGTCGGGGTCTGCCACTACCATGCAACAACTGGAACAGCGCCCTACCACACTTAAAGCTACGAATGAATAATAATCAAATGAGGGGATTTACATGAAAGGAATGGGAAGCGTGTTGGCGATGTTTACGAAGAAAGAACCGGAGAATAAGAAACCAGAAACTGAGCGGGTAACCAACCAGAAATACAACAAAGCACAGTTCGCCGAATCTCGGCAACTGAGCCGAATGGAAAAGGACATTTTGGCAGCCGTGCTGCTGGAACATGAAACATACACCATGGAAGAAGCACAGCAACACATCCAACAATTTATGAATGGGGAGGCACAATAATGGCTGGAGGAACATGGACGACTCAAAACAAGGTACGCCCCGGCGTATATATGAATTTTGCATCAGAGGGCTCCTTGCCGGGTACGGTAGGTGAGCGAGGAACAGTGGCTTTGGCACTTCCTTTGTCTTGGGGACAAGCAGGTACGATCTTGACGGTACAAGCAGGTGAGGATGTACAAGCCAAACTGGGCTATGACTGGACAGCGCCGCAATTGCTGCTTATTCGCGAGGCATTGAAACGGGCACAGACTTTGCTACTTTATCGTTTGAATGCAGGGACAAAAGCCAAGGCAACCTTGGACAAACTGACAGTGACAGCCCAACACGGCGGCGCACGCGGTAATGATCTGGCTATTGTAATCTCCACCAATATCAATGAACCGGAACAATTGGATGTCTCCACTTTGCTAGCGGGTATAGAAGTAGACAAACAAACCGCGTCTACCATCGAAGCTCTGGAATCCAACGCATACGTTACATTTACTGGTGAAGGGGCACTCACAGCTACTGCGTCACTACCACTAACAGGTGGATTGGATGATACAGCAACCAACCAGGAGCATGCCGATTTCCTGACCAAGCTAGAGGTGCTGGATTTTAACACGGTCGGTCTGATCTCAGACGATGCCACACTCAAGTCGGTCTACACAGCCTACATCAAGCGCTTGCGTGATACCGAAGGCAAGAAAGTGCAACTGGTTCTGTCCGATTATCCGGCTGCAGACCATGAAGGTATTATCAGTGTCAAAAATGGTGTTGTTCTCACAGACGGTACCGTTCTTACGCCAGAACAAACCGTAGCATGGACTGCCGGCGCAACAGCGGGAGCTAACCTGAATGAATCCCTGACGTTCCGCGCCTATGACGATGCGGTGGATGTGAATGGCAGATTGACACATAGCGAGACAGAAGCAGCATTGCGTAATGGCGAGTTTGTGTTTACGGCGAGCAGCAACCGCGCAGTGGTAGAGCAGGACGTGAATACATTCCGTTCCGTTACACCGGATAAGGCACGTCATTTTGCCAAAAACCGTGTGGTGCGTGTTCTCGATGGGATTGCTAACGATATGAAACGGATCTTCGAGTCCTATTACATCGGCAAAGTGAACAACAACGAAGATGGGCGCAGCCTGTTCCGTTCCCAATGTGTCACCTACCTGAAGCAGCTTCAGGATATCGGGGCGATTCAAAATTTTGATTCCAAAACTGATATCACAGTTGCTCCAGGCAATGAAACGGACAGTATTCTGATCGAGATTCAGGTCCAACCTGTGGATTCCGTTGAAAAAGTATATATGAAAGTGAAGGTGGTTTAAGATGGCATTTTTGAAAGCAAGCGACACAATCTCCGGCCAGGAAGGCCGCGCATACGCAACGATTAACGGACAAACTGAAGAAATGTTTTATGTGAAGACACTTGAAGCAACCGTGGAAAAGCAAAAAGCAGAGGTTAAAACCCTTGGCCGACGCGGTGTACAGCACAAAGCAACTGGTTGGTCTGGCTCGGGTTCTATGACGATCTTTTATACCACATCCCGTTTCCGCGAGCTGATGCTCCAGTACATGCAGAATGGTGTGGACACGTACTTCGACATTGAAGTGACCAACGAAGATCCTTCCTCTACGATTGGCAAACAGACCGTGACCCTCAAAGGCGTCAACCTCGACAGTGTGATCATAGCATCCCTGGATACCGAGGCGGAGGCACTGGAGGAAGAAGTGAGCTTTACGTTTGAAGATGTCGATATGCCTGTATCGTTCAATCTGCCGAAGTAATGTAGCGGGGAAAACATAATGATTTGAGATTTATTAAGAGTATAAATAAATTAGTAACGGGTTTGTAAAAGAAACCTGTTCAACTTGCCTGTGTTACGGGCTATTTGGCGTTTCAAAATTACTGCTCTTCGCCGCTTCTTGCAGCGGGGAGCCTAACTTTAGAGGAGGAACAATACATGAGTGGATTGAGTATGTTTTTTGCCCAAAATGCAGCAACAGATACAACGGAGGAGTTTATCGTATCCCCCCGATTCAAAGATGATAAAGGAGAGCCAGTAGCTTGGAAACTGCGCAGCATGACCGAGGACGAAAACCAGGAATGCCGCAAAGCGGCTACCCGCAAAATTAAGGGCAAGAACGGTGTCTATACACCCGACATCGATGCGAATGATTACATGGCCCGCCTGATGAGCGCAAGTGTAGTATTTCCCGATCTGAAAAATGCAGAACTCCAGCGTTCATATGGCGTAATGGGCGCGGAATCGCTTTTGCGGAAAATGCTGTTGCCTGGGGAATTTGCTTCGCTCGGCGATCAGGTTCAGAAGCTGAACGGCTTCAATCAGGACATGAACGAACTGGTGGATGACGTAAAAAACTAATTAAAGAGGGCGATTCCGAAGCCAATCTGGCTTATTACGCTCTCCATGAATTGAACATTTTGCCGCACGAGCTAATGGCCTTTTCCATGCGAGAACGAGCGGCGATCTATGCGATGATCTCCATCCGGGTGGAAGAAGAGAAGAAAGAACGGTCCAAGAATCGCGCCCGGAAGAAATAAAAGGAAAGGAGGGAGAAATGAATGTATGCCATGTTTGCAAGACTGTACCTTACTTCAACACGTATAGTAACGCAATTTCAACAATTACCTGCTGCTATAAGTGCCATGTTTAATTCTGCACGGTTAAATAGTATCGCAATGGCATCCAAACTGTTACAAGGGGTATCCGAGGAACAAGCCAAAGTAAACGCAGCTTTTGCAGAAGGAGCCCAGCGCGTGCGTTTCTGGATCAGCATGATGAAATCAGCAGGACAAGCGGTTTTTGTACCAGCGGCGCAGGAAGAGGATCTGAAGCATCGCTATAAGGCTGCTACGGGTGATGATGCTCAGGGAGAGACGATCTTTAATCGCTACCGTGCGGAAGCGTTCAAGAGCGGACAGAATGTTACGGATGCTTTGCAAGGTGCATTATCTCTCATCCCGTATGCGCAGAATACGGATCAGGTTGATCAGCTGAGAGACATGACTAAACGGTTAAGCATGCTTTCTCCAGACGGTAAAAGTATCTCGGATGCATCAGGGGCTTTGGTGGCCGCAATGAATGGTGATAACGGTGAACTGGCAAGCTCTTTTAATATTCCAGAAGAGATTTTGAATGGAGCAGGTCTGCAACAAAGTATTGATTCATCCAATCTGGATGATTTTATGAAAAAGCTTGATGTCATTTTACAAAAACAAGGCTATACCCAACAAGCTTTTGACACCATGCTTGACTCACCACTACAGAAGTGGAATGCACTGGTGAATCAGTTTAATGGGGTTCTCGGCCAGATTGGACAGGCAGCTCTGGTTGCGTTGACGCCTTTACTTGATCGATTAAATGAGGCTTTTGCCAATGGTGAATTCACTGGCATTATTGAATGGCTTAGCAATGCATTTACGGTTGTGGCAAACGCGCTGACGATGCTGGTAAATGGCATTCTGTATATAGCAAGTGTGATCCAACAAAACTGGGATATTATTCAGCCGATCCTTATGGCGCTTGCGCTTGTGGCTCTGGCTTTGGTCATTATCCAAGTTTACAGTCTGGTTGCAGCCTGGTTATTACTGAATTGGCCTATTCTACTCGTCATTGCTGCCATCGCAGCTGTTATCGGTATTTTAAGCATGATGGGAATATCGGGAACTGAGATTTTGGGAGCAATTATCGGTACATTTATGCTGCTTGGAGAGATGGTAAGGGTTGTGATTGCCACGATGTGGAATCGATTTGCTATATTCGCAGAGTTCATAGCTAACCTGTTTATAGATCCAATCTATGCAGGTAAAAAATTGCTTTATGATTTGGGAATGTTCGCGATGCAGATGTTTTACAATATTATTGTAGGAATTGAGGACTTTCTGGGCAAAGCGATGGGGGCAATTGGGAAGGTAGCTTCCTTTATTAATGATATCTTTGGTACAAATTTAGCTGTCATGTCCGAAGCGGATATCAACATTGCTAGTAAAAACGTCAAGGGTTGGATGGATACATTGAAATCATTTGAGCCACAGAGTGACAAAGATTTATTCCACATGAATCGAATGGACGGAGAATTCGATCCAAAGGTTTCTGACAAGGGACAAGATGTAGCAAAAAAACTATTATCAAAAATACCTTCTCTGCCTGATCCAAATTCCAAAGAAACAAAATTACCCGGAAACTTCGGCGGCTCTACTCCCAAAACACCTTCCGTACCATCGATACCAACTGCACCTGCTCCCACCGTTGTTCCCAATAGCAATATGAGTAACATCAACAAAATTAACAATATCGGACAGGTGGACAAGATCGGTGACGTGGACGGCACAGTGGATGTGACGAGCGAGGATCTGAAATTGATGCGTGAGCTTGCCGAGATGCAGGCGATCCAACGATTTGTCAGTCTGATGCCAACCGTTCAGGTCACCACAGGGGATATCAACAGCGGACATGATGTGGACAGCATTATCAGCAAAATCACCGATGGACTGAACAGTCAGATCGTCTCCAGTGCCCAGGGGGTGTATGGATAAATGGAATATTATATTCAACTTAGTTTCAATAACCGTTCTGAATACATGTTTTTCCCGGTGACACCAGAGAGCATTGAGTTTTCGGATTCGGGAGACGGTAGTACGTTTAACGTTAGCGCTTTGGGTGAAATTAACGTGATCAAGTCGCCGAAGCTGCGTGAAGTCAGTTTCAGCGGGACTTTTCCGGCAGACTACAGCCCGTATCATCTGAACTACGATGCAAGACATCCGGCAATTCAGAAGCAGTTTTACCGTGATCCCTATGAATATGTGAAAAAGATTATTCGTTGGATGCAGACGGGCAGACCCGTCAGGCTGTTCTTTTCCAGCGCAAGGTACACCATTAATATGGCGGTTTCCATTGAGAGCTTCGACTGGAAGGAGACAGCGGGCACGGTAGGGGATATCCAATATGATATCAAGCTGAAACAGTTCATTTTCTATGCTGCCAAAAAAGTGATACCACTTAAGGACAGTAAGGATACTGCTGCTTCGAAAACAAAAACCAAAGATTCCCGGCCCAATGAAAAAATCCAGCCCAAGACTGTCACTCTCAAAGCCGGAGACTCCTTGTGGTCTGTAGCCAAAGCCCATTTGGGAGATGGATCTCGCTGGAAAGAGCTGCAGAAGCTAAATGGCATCAAAGATGCACAACTGAAGAAGCTGCCGATTGGACTTGTGATCAAGCTTCCGTGAAAGGAGAGGGAATATGCAAGAGCAGATCAGGCTGGATGATAAGCTGGCAAACATGAAGGAACGGTTATTACTGGATGACAAACAGGGCAACATCTGGGACATTAGCGAAATTGCCGGTGACATTACGTACAAAACCTCCCGCATCGGCAAGCCTTCCTCTCTGGAATTCACGTTGATCAAGGGCAGTCTGTACCAGAATAAGAAATTCACATATGAGAATGGATATGTCGTGAAATATATCAGCAACGAGGTAGGCATATTTTACGGATATATCTTCTCGGTGGATAGCGGTAAGGACGAAAGTGTCAAAATTAAAGCCTACGACCAGACTCGTTATCTAACCGCGAATCAGACGTACAAGTTCGTTAACGCAACCGCTACGGATGTGATCAAACGAATTGCTACCGACTTTCAGTTGAAGGTGGGCGAGCTGATCCAGCCGAAATATGTTATTCCGCGTATGTTGTTTGATAACAAAAAGCTGATTGACATGATCTGTGAGGCGTTGGACCGAACGCTGATCTATGGCGGCAAAAACTACATCTTCTACGATGATTTCGGCAAGCTTGTGCTTCGGGATGTGGAAGAGATGCCTTACGGCTTTGTCATTGGGGATAACAGTCTGCTCACGGATTACAGCTATACAAGGTCTATTGATGAGCAGACGTATAACAAAATCAAGCTCTACCGGGATAACAAGGATACGGGAAAAAGAGAAACATTTGTTCATCAGGACTCAGGCAGCATCCGTCAATGGGGGCTGCTTTTTTTGTACCAAAAAGCGGACGATGGTCTGAACGAAGGCCAGATTGATGCCATGCTGAAGACCCTGATGACGCTCCGTAACCGCGAGACACAGACATTAAAAGTGGATGCGCTTGGCGATTTCAAGGTAAGGGCAGGCAGTTTTGTCAATATTCAGATCAACGAACTGAAGATCAATCAATATTTTCTGGTAGACGAATGTACGCATAAGGTACAAGGCGGCGTGCATACGATGTCGCTGGATTTGAAGGTGGTGTAACGATAAATGATGCTGGACGTGATTAAAAAGGCGGCGGTGGCCGCCGTAGATGCCAAGTCTCCCGTTCAGATAATGTACGGAAGCGTGACAAACACCCAGCCTCTGGAGATCACTGTTGAACAACGGCTGGCATTGGCTGAACCTTTTCTGGTACTGTCGGAATCCGTAGTGAACAAAGCTTGGACCGTGGGTGACCATGTCTTGTTGTTACGTGTTCAAGGTGGGGACAGCTTTGTCGTGCTGGATCGGCTGGTGAATCCATGATTCCACAGGGTGCGCAGATTAGTGCAGAAGATCAGGAAGAAGCTGCTGTGATTCCAAGTCTGACGTATGTATTTCAAGCTTCGGGACAACGAATTGGAAGGCTGCAACTGGATGGAAGAGATGCGGTAAAACAGGCGGTGTATAAAGCGTTGTCTACACGCCGCTACGAGCATCTAATCTATTCCTCGGATTACGGCATGGAATGGTCCTGGGAAGGAATGGCAGGGAGATCCATGGTTGAATCGGAACTGGAACGCTGGATTCGCGAAGCATTGCTTCCGGATGATCGTATATCGGATGTAACGGAGTTCGATTTTGTCCACGAGGCCGATGGGGTAAGGGTTTCTTTTACCGTGGAAACGGATTTTGGCAGCTTCAGGGAAGAGACGGAGGTGAACATCGATGTATGAAGAGCAGACGTTTGAAGTTATTTTAAACCGAATGCTGGACAGGGTACCGGATGGTGTGGATAAACGTGAAGGCAGTATTATCTATGATGCGCTTGCGCCAGCGGCAGTGGAAATGGCTCAGATGTATATCGAGCTAGATGTGAACGCCAATCTGAAGTTTGCGGATACAGCATCTGGAGAGTATCTGGATCGCGCGGTGGCTTGGTCTGGCATTAGTCGAAAAGAGGCCACGAAGGCACGTTGGGTTGGAAGTTTTCGGGGTAACGAAGGTAAGCCTGTTGAGGTTCCTTTGGATAGTCGTTTTTCCACGGGGGATCGGGTGTATGTTGTTGTGGAGCGCGTCGCGGCAGGACGATATGTGTTGGAATGTGAAGTCGCGGGAGCGGAAGGTAATGAATATACGGGGGCGCTGCTGCCCATCGATTATATTGCTGGTCTTACCACAGCCGAATTGACACAATTGTTGGTTCCTGGCGAAGACGAGGAAACGGATCAGGCCTTGTATGATCGTTATCAGGACAAAGTTTCCCGTCCGGTCACGAGTGCCAACAAATATCAGTATGAGCTATGGGCACGGGAAAACTCCGGGGTTGGTAAAGCGAAGGCTTTTCCACTGTGGGATGGTCCAGGTACAGTAAAAGTGGCACTGCTGAACAACGAAATGCACGCACCCGCTGAGGCGGTGATTGAGGCAGTGCAGAAATATATCGATCCCACGCAGGATGGGATGGGCGAAGGCGCTGCCCCAATTGGTCCCGTGGTCACGGTGGTCGGAGCAGAAGAAGTGCCCATTCATGTCGAGGTGCAGGTCACGCTTGCATCCGGCTCAACGTACGACGGTGTAAAAACGCTGATTGAAGCGGGGGTTACTGCTTATCTGAAAGAATTGGCGTTTGCCGATCCGCTTGTTCGCTGGACGCGTATTGCCAATGTCATTCTGGATATTCCGCCTGTGATTGATTACAGCGATCTGCTGGTGAATGGTGGTATGTCCAACCTGGAGATTGCACCTGGTGCAGTCGCCGTTCTCGGGACGGTGAAGGTGACATGAGCAAAGCAGAGGTATTAATGTCTCTTTTGCCACCGTTGTATGAAAATGTGATGGAGATGCAGCTTCTTACAGAGACCGAAGGTGTAGAGCTGGACAAGCTTACGGTGGGTTTGGAAAGTGTGCTGGACCAATTCTACCCGGAGTCTGCGACCTGGGCATTGGAACGTTATGAGCAGGATCTACAGATTCCGACGAATCAAGCCAAGCCGGATGATCAGCGGAGATCCGTAATCATCTCCAAAATGCGTGGTAGCGGCAAAGTCTCTGGTTCCGTGCTCAAGAACGTGGCGCAGGCCTACGAAAGTGGCGGAATTGATGTATCCGTTTCGCCAGAGGAGTACTTAATCCGAATCCGCTTCATCGACACATGGGGCTTGCCGCCCAATCTGGACGATCTGAAGGCAGCAATTGAGGATATTAAACCGGCACATATGACCGTGGAGTACCGTCTGCGGTATTTGACGATTGCGGAGGTCGAAAGCATGACGCTGGCTGACATTGAACAGACCCGGCAGGATAAATTTGCAGGAGGTGGAGCATAAATGAATGAACCAAAGACACCGAATTTGGGGCTAAATAAGATTGACCGTTCCTCACCATCGACGACCTATTTTGATCTGGATAAGTATCTGGATCAGAACTGGGAGAAGGTTGATGAGAGTGTGGGAAAAGTCGAAGAAAAGGCTGAGGACACAGAGGCACAGGTGAGTAGTATTCAAGAGCGGTTGGATACGGAGAAGCGCAAGTCCGTGACGTTGGAGCCGGGATTGCAAGTTGTTCATTCTGAACGTGCCTCGGCGTTTAAGTTGGATGGGTTGAAGGGCCGAACGCTGGTGAATTTGTTGGGGCGTGATGGCGGGTGTGAAGACTTATCCAAGATTGGTGTACATCAATCTACATTAACTTTAGACAGTGCGAACAAACTGCAGGGATCAAACGGTTTGAAAATAGCGATTAATACAGGTACATCAGGTATTGGCTTCTTTACTGTATCGCTTAAGGCAGGGAAATCGTATGTAGCAATCGCTGAAGTCAAAAATTTCGATGGGACAAGTATGTTTATTAATCTCCCCGGAGTTCGGGCAGTGGGGAATCCTGTAAAGGATAACTCTAAATTTAACGTAACCTGGACCCGTTATACGGCACCAACGGATATAAAGCTAAATATTGACGTGGGTGTTTCAGGTACAGCCGTAGGTCAGTACGGTTACGCAGATGCTGTACGTCTCTATGAAGTCAGCACTACCGATTACGCTGCGCTTGCCAGTATGACACCGGAACAAGTAGGAGCTAAATATCCATATGTCGATAGCATTCAGCCTGTTCGAAATCCGTATGTAATTCGCTACGGAGAGAATTTATTGCCGCCATTCTACGAATGGGAGCACACAGGACACAATTTTCTAGAAACGTCTACAACTACGGCTACTGGTGAGTTAGTATCTGGTTCTATTGGAACTGATGCATATGCCGTGACTTACTTAAGTGTATTAGCAAATCAAGATTACACGATTAGTAACCCGGCAGCAAGTACAGGCAAAATTCGAGTAAGTGTATATGATTCATATACAAGACTACAAGGTATGTTCATTAATCCAGGTGAGACTAAAACCATTAAAACTGTCTCAAGGGCTGTAAGAATGGGTGTAAATCTTAGCGGTGTTACGCATTATACAGAAGAGTTTGATGTGAGTAAATGGACATGGACTACGGGGAATAAAGCGAGTTTTGCATATCCAATCATGACTCTTGGTAAGGTAATGAAACCGTTAAAAACACGTGAAGATTGTATGCTCGCACTTCAAACGGATTTATACTCAGACCCGGTGACAGGTTTGAATGCTGACGAAGTGTTTGAAAAGAATGGCCAATATTACAAGCTGACCAAGTGGCGCAAGATAATTTTGGATGAAAGTCTTCGTTACCGATCGATAGCATCATCGTCTGGTTACAAGATAGTTGGTTGTACTCTATCCGAACCAGTAGCAGCTTTTAACAGCTTGGTTGTTACGAAGTACAATGGTAATGTGCTTACTAAAAACGGAAATATGTCTGAATCTGATAACGCCTACTTCAGAATTGCAGATTTATCAGACTTCAATGTATCTATTGCTAATGCAGATAGTGGATGGGGAGATTCATACACGCCCACAGCAGATGAGATTAAGGCATATTTTATGGGCTGGAAGATGTATCTTGGTAATCAAGGCGATGTAAGTAAGCCATACAATGGTGAAACAGTTGGCAAAGCTTGGTGTCCATTAGACTCGATATATATGTCAGGAAGTTCTGCGACTCACTTTACGACCACATTGCCGGTTTCTCCTACAATACGGTCAGCATATACAAGATATTCTGAATGGAAGCCATATCAACTAATATACCAACTGGGGACCCCAACTATCGAGCCGATCACGTCAGAGGGTCAATTGACTTTCAATGAGGGAGATAATCAGGTTGAAGTAGGTACAGGAATGATAATTAGAGAGAGTGCTAATCCAGTATATACTTCAGATGTGCATAAATCATATAACATTAATAACTATAATTTGTCAGCTAAATTAAATAGTAAGGTTAAAAAAATACTGTCCGTTTATAAAAATGATGTCAGAGATTACTGGGAGATCCTACGATTTAATCCGGAGTCAGAAGTTTATGGGTTAGAGTTAGCTTCCATGCCAGCCTCTCAATATGATCCATCGGCTTATTATACTGTAACATATCAGGTTCAGGAACAATTTTCACCAATATCGATTAACGGAACGATAGGAGTAAGTGAGAAATCTATTATAGAACAATTTATAAACGATTCTTCCAATATTTCAAGGCAGCTATCCGTAATGGAAAGCAAAAATAACGAAATGGAATTACAGCAGTATGCTGACAAAAACTATCTCAAAAAATCATCTAGGATTAAAGAAAATGAAGATCTAAATAACTTTGTATTTGAGGGAGAATTTTATTGTCAATTTAGTCTGAATGCTGAAACTCTAAAAAATTGCCCTGTTGGAGTGGCATTCAGTCTTAAAGTTAGTAAAAATGGAACACAAAATAAAGAGCCCACCCCAGGAGTAACACAAACTTTAATAACATTTCTTCCAGTAGGATTTACCACATGGCAGCGAAATCTTTATGACTCATGGGGCGCATGGGTACAAGTTCCATCTAGAGAAGAGTTTGAAAGTTTAAAGTCCTCTGTCAGTGATGGGAAATCGGCTATCGCTGCCGCCATTACTGCCAAGGGAGTAGCAGCATCAGGCAGCGATACACATTTAGAATTTGCGAGAAAGATCAATCAAATTAATGTCGGACCGAAATATGCAACTGGAACGATTCAATCAGCGGCTACTTCAATGTATTTTATGACATATAACGGCAGCTACGCCTTTAACTATTTATCAGTATCCAATCTTGATTTCAGGCCAAACAAAATTATTATCCGCCGAACTGTACAAGCAAGTGGTGAGGATCTGAATGTTTACGATTATTACACTCGTGCTGCAGCAGAGAATTCGACAGGTTCAAACTACAACTACTATACATTTTCGAATGGTCAGGGAAGATCAGCATACATCGTGAATGTCTATGAATATTCAGGGCTTGGAATTCCATCTTCGAATGCTTTCGTAAACAGTAGTGGCTTTCGTGTTCCTGTTCTAAATTCAAATACGTCTTATACATGGGAAGCATTCAGGATTTAGAAGTGGAAGTAAAGGACATTAGAATAAAAAATTACTAATAAAGTAAAAGATGGATTAGCTTTTTATTCAGTTGCCTGATAACAGATAAATTTACTTAGTTTATCTTTTTACATGGGGAAGTGAAGAGTTTGCAAACAAATAGTTAAGGTAATTCTTCTCCTTACCAACTAAAGCAAGTTAACAATTTTTTAGACCAAGGAGGTGAAAACATGGAACGATGGGATACCCTATGGAAATGGGGAATTGCACTCATGAGCAGCTCAGTAACTTACTTCTTCGGAGGCTGGTCAGGCGTACTCGGCGTATTGCTCGTATTCGTCATCCTCGACTACCTAACAGGTATCGCGGCGGCGGGGATGACTGGCAAGCTGGAGAGTAATGTGGGGATGTTCGGCATCGCTCGAAAGGTATTTATATTTGCAATGGTATCGGTGGCTCATCTGGTGGACGGTGTTCTGGGAGACGGACATTTGTTTAGGGATGCTGTCGCCTTTTTTTATATCGCGAATGAGTTATTGTCCATTATCGAAAACGGGGGCAGGCTGGGCGCACCAATTCCACCTGTGATCCGGCAGGCTATTGAGGTGCTCAAGGGCAAGGGAGGAACCGGGGAACTCCCACGTAACTATACTCCTGAGTCCAAAGAATCTTTTGTACACTCAGACCATAAGGACGCTGATCAACAGACCAGAGATGAAACGAAGTAAGGACTTAGCATTCATTTAAATGTGCCTAGTAGCAAGAGAGAGAGAGAGCAATATTCAAATATTAGCTACAAGTAGTGAAGGAGACGGAATCGATTCTGAAGAAGCGATAGCGGTCGCCTTTGTCTCCGAATTTCAAACCTTTAAGAAAATGAATCGAGAAATTTGGAGACAACAGCGATCGGAAGAACGATCCGTATCTGGAACTGTCACGTACCGACTTGGTATTTTTTTCTCAGTTAGTTCATGGAAACCCAGTAGACAACCAATAGAAGTTAAATAGCATCGACATAGAATTCGAAGCAGACTGACCAAGCAGCACCTAATCTTACCCAAATAGCAGAATCGACACTAACCTATAGCCATCCAAACTTACCTTTCACCAACATCAGGGACACGCACACAAGCAACCCCTGATCCCCAAGCATTAACTATATACAAACGGCAATTTGCCGCATAAAGGGTGTGAGAAACATGCAAACGAGAAGCTCGGGCAATACGCAGGGCATTGACGTCTCGCGGTATCAGGGCAATATCGATTGGGCCAAAGTGAAGGCGAGCGGCATGACATTTGTGTTCATCAAGGCGACCGAAGGGCAGACGTATACGGATCCGAATTTCCAAACCAATGTGACTGGCGCACTGGCGGCGGGCATGCTGGTAGGGACGTACCATTTTTTTCGCGCAACGACTAGCGATGGTGCCAAGGCTGAAGCGGCGCATTATGCCACGACACTGCAAAAAGTAGGAGGCGCCAAGGCGCTGCAATTACCTCCTGTTATGGACTACGAGAACAATCCGGGTAACCTGAGCAAAGCTCAGATCAACACGGTAGCTAAGGCTTTTTTAATGGAATTGCAACGTATCACGGGTGTGAAACCGATCATATACACGGGCAATTCATTTGCTGGCAATTTTGAACCTTCGATGAGCTCATATGATCTATGGATTGCGCGTTACAGCAACACGCGTGTACCGGATGACCAGCCAGCCTGGAAACGTTGGACGTTCTGGCAGTATACGGACTCGGGCAAGGTGAACGGGATCAGCGGTAACGTGGATATGAACGAGTTCCAAGGATCGGCAGCGGAATTGAAAGCAAAATATGCAACAGCAACACCGAAGCCGCCAGAGCCATCCGAACCGACCAATCCCACAAATCCCACAAATCCTACGAACCCAACCGAACCACCGAAAGGGGGCGAACCGATGACAGCCGAAGAGAAAGCAGCGTTTGATGCGTTGAAATCCCAGGTCGATAAACTGCAGGCGCGCCAGCAGATGGAAGTTCCAGTCTGGGCAAAAGCGGCCGTTGACGCAGCACTGGCATATGACACCAAAAATCCGTTGTTCAGCATCGATGGTGGGGCGAGTTATGATTTTTACCGTTTTATCACGGTCATGTACCGCAGAGGTTTATTCAAAAAATAAGCTGACCTAACAAAAAATATAAGTTGTTCCTGGTTTTAAAAGAGGGAGCACAACAAGGGACACACGACGCTTTTTGTCGAATAGTGTTCCTTTTTTGTGTTTTATGTAAATGATATTGACATATATAATAAAGTTGAAGACTTATGTCCGTAAATCTCTTGTCTAATTGATGAATGTGATGTAAAGTAAGTTACACGAAATCGTTTTTCACCACTGTTTATTTACACAAACCTCCTCATCATGACAAGACTTTAACATGAAAAGTTATTGTAATGTCTCCCTGTTGTAAAATCCAACATCTCAAGATCAATCTCACAACGTATTGAAACAATCCAATCCAACCTGCTTGAGAAACCACTTAAATGTCCTGTTTACCAACTTTCTGTTCCGGCTAATTGCCACCATTAGATTTTGCCAATTACACTTTTAACTATGATGATCTAACTCCAAGTCAAACTTCAAGTCAAACATTAAGCCAAACTCCATTCCAAACAACACCACCGTTCTCTCTAAATCAGCCTTTTAAGCCGCCACCAAGTCCGTACCATTCTACTGTTGCTTATTGACCTAAGTTCAATTATTACGCAACAACCACAGGCATTTACAACTCGTCACATCATCCGAAAAAACTTACAAAATGTGTACGGTTACATCCGTTTTTACATTTCATATATACTCCTCAACTTATCTAAACATCCATCACAGGTATCAAAGGCATTTAAAGCCTTTCATATGATACAAAGCACCAAACCAATCGATTGTAATCATTGGAGTTTTTTCACGCCAGTATCACACACATTATGAGACAGGGAAGGGTGTTGTACGTATGCGAATGAGAAAAAAGTGGTTATCCGGGGTCATGGCAATGGCCATGAGCACAGTGTTGATTCTATCGGGCTGCTCCAGCGCCAGTAACGAGGGTACAGGTAATTCCCCCGCTCCAGCGGAAGGTAGCGAGCCTCCAGCAGAAGTGGCGGCACAGGATACGATGATTATGGGACGCGGCGGAGATTCCGTGGCACTGGACCCGGCAATCGTTACAGATGGGGAGTCGCTGAAGATTGGACATCAGGTATTCGACTCGTTGCTGGACTACAAAGAAGGTGGAACCGAGGTTGTTCCTGGACTGGCTGAGAGCTGGGAGATTTCGGCGGATGGACTCAAGTATGACTTCAAGCTGAAGTCTGGCGTGAAATTCCACGATGGTACCGACTTCAACGCAGACGCTGTGGTGTTCAACTTCAACCGATGGAGTGATCCAGCCAGTGAATATAAATTCGAGGGAGATTCCTTCGACTATTATGACTCTATGTTTGGTCCAGAAGACGGACGTGTGATCAAGGAAGTAAAGGCGATTGACGAGACAACCGTCGAGTTCACACTGAACCAGCCACAAGCGCCTTTCCTGCAAAACATAGCGATGACGCCATTTGGCATTGCAAGTCCAACTGCGATTCAGGAGAAAAAGCAAAATTTCAAGAGCGAGCCAGTAGGCACAGGCCCATTTGTATTCAAAGAGTGGAAGCGAAACGACTCCATCACCCTGGAGAAGAATCCGAATTATTGGAAAGAGGGACTGCCGAAGCTGAACAAAGTGATCGTGCGTTCCATTCCGGATAACACGGCTCGCTTCAATGCACTGCAAAACGGCGAGATTGATATTATGGAGGATCTAAATCCGGATGATCTGTCCATCCTTGAGGGAAATAGTGAGCTGCAAAAAATCGAGCGTCCACCATTTAATGTGGCCTACATTGGCTTCAATTTTAAGAAAAAACCGTTTGATAACGTGAAAGTAAGACAAGCCCTCAACCACGCGGTAAACAAACAGGGCATTATCGATGCTTTCTTTGCCGGACAAGCGCAACCAGCGGTAAACCCGATGCCGCCAACGCTTTGGGGGTATAACGATAGTATTGAGGACTATGCTTATGATTTGGAAAAAGCAAAAGCATTACTTGCCGAAGCCGGCTACCCTGACGGATTGCCTGACCCGGTAACATTCTATGCCATGCCAGTATCCCGGCCGTATATGCCTGACGGCAAGAAGGTTGCCGAAGCGATCCAAGCCGATTTTGAGAAAATCGGAGTGACCGTCAACATCGAATCACCGGAGTGGGCAACGTATCTGGATGATGCCAAAGCCGGCGAGAAAGACGATATTTACATGCTCGGCTGGACCGGTGATAACGGTGACCCGGATAACTTCCTGTACACATTGCTCGATAAGGATGCAATCCCGGGCAACAACCGCAGCTTCTATGTAAACGAAGAATTGCATACGTTGCTGACGAGTGCGCAGAAAGAAACGGATCAGGACAAACGTGCGGAACTGTACAAGCAAGCGCAAGTGATTATTAAGGAAGATGCTCCATGGATTCCACTTGTGCACACCACTCCTATTCTGGCAGGTAAAGCGAACCTGAAGAATTTTGTACCGTCCCCATTGGGCACGGAATCCTATGCTAATGCCTACTTCGAATAACTTATGTATGAGCTGAACTTAGTATTAAATAGGAACCATTAGTTCAAAGCGCTGGCGTACACGCAATGCTTGGCAGAACCCACATCAGGATGTAACGATCTAAAGCATGCATGTCTGCCAGCGCTTTTTATACGTTAAAGGCAGGTGAATGAGGATTGAACAGTTACGTCGTCAAACGTGTACTCGTGTTACTGCCCGTGCTGCTGGGCATGACCCTGATCGTCTTTTCCATTATCCACGCCATTCCGGGTGATCCGGCCGAGACCATACTCGGGCAAAAGGCAACCGAACAATCCAAGCAAGCTCTGCGTGACCAGCTCGGACTGGACAAACCATGGTTTCAACAATATTTCGCTTATCTGGGCGACCTGTTTAAGGGAGATCTGGGCACATCCATCCGCACCAAGGTTCCCATTGCCCAGGAAATTGTGCCCTATCTGACAGCAACCCTTGAATTAACGATGGCGAGTATGCTGTTTGCGATCATTATTGGCGTGAATGCAGGGATCGTCAGTGCGTGGAAACATAACTCGTGGTTCGATTACTGCTGCATGGTCATTGCATTGGTGGGTGTATCAATGCCGATCTTCTGGCTTGGGTTGATGGAGCAGTGGCTGTTTGCGAACAAACTGCACTGGCTGCCATCCATCGGCAGAATGAATGCGCGTGATCCCATTGAAGCCATTACGGGCTTGTATGTGCTGGATACGATGATTGCCGGACGCTGGGATCAGTTGTGGACGGTAACGAAACATTTGCTGCTGCCAAGTATCGCGCTCGGCACAATTCCGATGGCCGTTATTGCCCGGATGACGCGTTCCAGCATGCTCGAAGTGATGAGTTCGGATTATATTCGTACTGCGAAGGCGAAGGGACTCGGCCCGTTTTTTGTTATTTATGGGCATGCGTTGAAAAATGCGTTTATTCCCGTGCTCACCGTCATCGGCATTCAGACCGGATCTTTGTTAGGTGGTGCAGTGCTGACGGAAACTATCTTTGCTTGGCCCGGTGTCGGTCGCTATATATATGAAGCAATTAGTTCGCGGGACTATCCGGTGATCCAGAGCGGCATTCTGATCGTGGCATTCTTTTTCGTAGTGATCAACCTGATTGTGGACTTGCTGTACGCCGTATTCGATCCGCGTATTAGTTATAAATAGGAAATTCATCATTTGGGTTGATGAATGGAACTTAATATAAGATCTTTAAAAAATTACACGATACGAAGAGTGCAGAAGCAATCTGTAGAAGCGAAGCGTTCGCATTTATCACCGGATTTTCACCTTTAAATAGGTGGATCAATAAAATCTGGGGATAACAGCGATCGGAAGATGGTACTGCAATCGTAGTGCTTGAGTGTAATAGAACTCGTTGATCTTGTATTTCATTCATATCCAAGAAGGGAGACGCCGCATGGCCAAATTATCAACCAATACCGGAGCATCCATTGACGCTGCGTCGGCACCTGCATCAGGTCCATGGCGGGAAGCCTGGAGAACGTTTCGGAAAAATCGGCTTGCGCTGGCAGGCTTGATCATTATCGTTTTTTTCATCCTGCTGGCCTTTGCTGCCCCGTATATTGCCCCGTATGATTACAAAGAGCAGGTGCTTACGGATCGTCTGCAGGCCCCTTCGGCAGAGCATTGGTTTGGTACCGATGATCTCGGACGTGACGTATTTTCCAGAGTGCTGCATGGAGCGCGCATTTCATTGTGGGTTGGTTTCTTTTCTGTTATTGGCTCTATTATTGCGGGCGCTTTGCTCGGTCTGATTGCTGGATATTATGGAAAATGGGCAGACATGCTCATCTCGCGTTTGTTCGATATCTTGCTCGCTTTCCCCGCTATCCTGTTGGCAATTGCCATTGTGGCGATTCTCGGTCCGTCTTTGCAAAATGCACTGCTCGCGATAGCGATCGTGAACATCCCGACCTACGGACGACTGGTGCGTTCAAGGGTACTTAGCTTGAGGCAGGAGGAATTCATTACGTCTGCTCGTACGCTGGGGGCTGGTAATATGCGAATTCTGTTCCGGCACATCTTGCCCAATAGTCTCACCCCGCTCATCGTACAAGGCACACTGGGGATTGGAACAGCGATTATTGAAGCAGCTGCGCTCGGATTTCTTGGCATGGGTGCTCAACCACCTGACCCGGAGTGGGGCAAAATGCTGTCGGATTCCCGCCAGTTTCTGCAAAAAGCGCCGTGGACGCTTATTTTCCCGGGACTTTCCATCATGTTCACTGTGCTTGGTTTCAACTTGCTCGGGGACGGTCTGCGCGATACCCTTGATCCAAAGATGGCCAAAAAGTAGAGGTTTGCATCTCCAACCGTACCCGTACCCGTACCCGTACCCGTACCCGTACCCGTACCCGTACCCTAAATTTGTAACCCTATCTCTATAACTCTAAGTTTTGTTGTAACGCAGCTTGAACGCCAACGCTAACTGTAAGTGTAATTTTGTAGCTGTAACGCCAACTTCTGTTCCAAATCTAACGAACCTAGGAAGCTTTATTCTGCGATTTACTGCCCATTTCCCAGTCTAAAGAATTTCACACACGCTATTTTGCGAAAAACCTGCGGAAAGTCTCCAAAGGTCGACTAAAGGTGAGAAATAGCGTGTCTACGATTCGTTAGGTTATGAAATGATCCTAAAAAGGCCAATTAACGTCGGTGAGGTTCATTAGCTTGTGGCTTGCCACTGTCACCCGCCAATGCCGGTAAACCAGCGCGCCAGTTGCTACACAGCAAGGTGGATGACCCTTCGAAATCCATTAGATGGAATGATGTTATACTAGCTACTCTTCCAACATACTTATTACAATTCGTCTCCAAGCCGGTTCGAACTTTGGTTCGAGCCGGCTTTTGTGTTGCATGATGTATTGAGCTAAAATGGTTAGAGATGTGCAAAACTTGAAATGTTATTCGATGATTTTGTTAAAATAACCAACTTCGTATTGACACCCAATTTTCCCATATGTTATATAAAAGGAAGGGTTTAGCACTCTGAAGACTGGAGTGCTAACAAATGATGTTTTTACTACACGACTACATATGGAATGATTGTGTTTTTGAATATGGATTAAGTTAACTTTGAATAGGACATGTGAAGCCAAGGAGACATAGAAGACCTGAAGAAGCGGTGTTTCACATTTATAACAGATTCACTTCATTGATGATCTCAATCCTAAAAATCAGTTCCTGATTAGATGCAAACGTAGTGGAGGGGACGAAATCGATTTGGAGGAAGCGAAGCGTTCGCCTTTATCACTGAATTTCTCCCTTTTTAAAAAGGGAATCAAAGGAATTCGGGGATAACAGCGATCCGAAAAACGATTCGTAACCGGAACGGCTACATTGCAGAACGTCATGCACTTATTTTTACAATGAATCATTAGAGTCAATCACAATATTTGTGGACCAGCGCGATCAAAGGTTTTGGAGTCTACTAATCGCCCAAGGATTATTTCAGTTACTTTCTATATTTAACCCAATCATTTTATCCCCAATTTGAAAGGAGACACCCATTCATGGCTAAAAAAGAATTCCAGGCTGAATCCAAACGCTTGCTGGATATGATGATCAACTCCATTTACACCCAAAGAGAAATCTTTTTGAGAGAACTGATCTCCAACTCCAGTGACGCCATTGACAAAATATATTACAAAGCACTCACTGACGATACACTCGTCTTCAACAAAGAGGACTACTACATCAAGCTCACTATCGACAAAGAGAACCGCACGCTCACACTGACCGATACAGGAATCGGGATGACGCAGGAAGAGCTCGAAAACAATCTGGGCGTTATCGCGAAGAGCGGCTCACTGGCGTTCAAGAAAGAGAATGAAGCGAAAGACGGCCACAACATCATCGGACAATTCGGGGTTGGTTTCTACTCCGCATTTATGGTGGCGGACAAGCTGACGGTAACGAGTAAAACGCTGGGCAGCGACGAAGCATGGAAATGGGAATCTGAAGGTGCGGACGGGTACACGATCTCTCCAGCCGAGAAAGATTCCGTGGGTACGGAAATCGTCCTGACGATCAAACAAAATACCGAAGAAGATTCGTATGACGAATTTTTGGAAGAGTACCGCCTGAGATCCATCATCAAGAAATACTCCGACTTCATTCGTTACCCAATTAAGATGGATGTGACAGGACAACGTCCAAAAGAGGGTACAGAGAACGAGTTCGAGGAGTACAAAGAAGAGCAAACCGTGAACAGCATGGTGCCGATCTGGCGTAAAAATAAAAGCGAATTGACCGAAGAAGACTACAACAACTTCTATATGGAAAAACGCTACGGTTTTGACAAACCGCTTAAACATCTGCACATCAGCGCGGATGGCGCAGTGGTATATAATGCGATCCTGTTTATCCCGGAGAACACACCGTTTGATTATTATACAAAAGAGTATGAAAAAGGGCTTGAACTGTACTCTAACGGTGTATTGATCATGGATAAATGCGGTGATCTGCTGCCAGATTACTTCGGATTTGTAAAAGGTATGGTTGATTCCGAGGATCTGTCTCTGAACATCTCCCGTGAAATGCTGCAACATGACCGTCAACTCAGCCTGATTGCGAAGAACATCAAGAATAAGATCAAGAGCCAACTGCAAAGCTTGCTCAAGGACGAGCGTGAGAATTACGAGAAATTCTATCAAGCGTTTGGCCGTCAGCTGAAGTATGGCGTATATAGCGACTATGGCGTGAATAAGGATACCCTGCAGGATCTGCTCTTGTTCTCTTCTTCCAAAGAGAAGAAGCTGGTTAGCCTGGACGAGTACGTTTCCAGAATGCCTGAAGATCAGAAGTACATCTACTACGCATCCGGTGAATCCATTGAACGGATTGAGAAGCTGCCACAAATCGAGGGTGTACTCGACAAAGGCTATGAAGTTTTGTACTTCACTGACGACATCGATGAGTTTGCAATCAAGATGATCACGAACTACAAAGAAAAAGAATTCAAATCCATCTCCAGCGGTGACCTGGGCATTGAGGACACTGCAGATAAAGAAGAGACGGACGCACAAGACAACGATAACAAAGAGTTGTTCGAAGCGATGCAAACGCAGCTTGGCGGCAAAGTAAAAGCTGTTAAAGCTTCCAAACGCCTCAGAAGCCACCCGGTATGTTTGTCCACTGAAGGTGAGCTGACGATTGAAATGGAGAAAATCCTGAAAGCTATGCCGAACAGCGAAAATGTACAGGCAGATAAAGTGCTGGAGATCAACGTAAATCACGATGTCTTCAAATCCCTGAAAGACGCATTCGCACAGGATAAAGAAAAACTGAGCCTTTACACAAGCTTGTTATATCATCAAGCATTGCTGATCGAAGGACTGCCAATTCAAGACCCGGTAGAGTTTACCAACGATATCTGCAAAGTTATGGTCTAAATCCGCAATACTGCAGTAATACAACCGGTGTAATAAGAAAGCAGGGTTACAACAGTTTACGTAACGTAAGGGTTTAAGGTACGGTAGAGTTCTTCTGTAACCTGCAACGGCCTAACCCGTGCAACCACTATCGCACTCTCCGACAGGGTATTTCCTTCCTGTCGGTTTTTTTTATTGTAAACATCAGGATTTGTTAATAAGAAACAGCGGAAGTAGAGAAGGGCTATGTAGATAAGTCATATTTATAGATAGTGGTTTCTCCAGATGTAACTTTTAAAAAAATGAATGAAACTGTGTTCACTGAAAAATTCCTTTGGTATTGATACATACTATCCGCTGTGATACAATTTGTATCAAAAAGCGATATTGAGAGGTGAAAGTATATTAAAGCATTATCCGCACCTAAACCTTTTGATAATTATTTTAAAATATGGGCCATTGTTTTACCTATAAATTCTTGGGTTTTAATGCCTTCAAATCCAGGAACAACGCCTGGGCTACTTATATCCTTGTTATCAGTTGTTTTTGTGCTTTTATTTGCTATTAGTCTAAAATTCAAAAACAATATGGAAGTTAAACAGGTAACCAATTATTTTTATAGAGACTTAATTATTTTCGTTTACGTGTTGACACTATTTAACGGTATAGCACAATTAACTGTTTTATTCAAAATGAATGATGGATATGATTACAATTTTGTGCACAATGTTATATTAGTTAACGAAAATGGGCATGTTTTTTTTAGATCTAGCCTGTTTACTCAATCCATGTATCTTATTGCTGCTTCAATAATTTGCTTTTACACTAAGTATTTTTACAAGAAAGAGTGGAATAAGTACATATTCATAGGTACTTCTATATTTCTTATTTATGGGTTTTACGAATGGATTTATTATTTACTATTTGGAACAACTGGAGACTTTTTAAGTAACAGAGTATTTGCTTTAGATATTAACGGTGATCCCAGATTGGGGAGCATGAGTCAGAGGACTGATGCTTTTGGAATAAATACACTCAGAATGAAGAGTCTAACAGGAGAGCCAAGTGCTTTCGCGCTAACTGTATTACCTCTCTGGATATTCGCAATACATTTACGCAAACCTTTATTCCACATTCCCATGCTAATAGCATTAATTTTATCTACCTCTTCAACCGCATTTTTAGGAATATTAATTTATTTCATGTATAGAGTTTTGCGTTATCATTTAAGAGATCGGTATTGTCAAATACTCATATATTTCTCCACAATTTTAGTTATCCTAAATTATAAAAGGGTTGCATCTGTTCTTGAGTTCTTACTATTTAATAAGATTGATTCCCACTCTGGAATTCAAAGATCCTCTTCTATGTTCAAACATCTAGAATATTTTTCTCATATGCCATTTTTCAATAAGTTGTTCGGGATTGGATTTGGATATGTTCGCTCAACCGATTTTTTCTCTACGTTATTGGTTAATAGCGGTATTCTTGGATTTATTTTTTTTACTATATTTTTCTTGTATCCAATCTTTAAACTAAAGAGAAACTATTTTAATGATGGTCTTAAAATTTCTTTGCTAATAATTTATGTATCCTTAATGTTATCCGTCCCTGAATTTTCCTACTTGACTACATGGTTGTTTTTGGGAATAAGTTACAATCAGCTAGCGAGAGAAAAAAAATCCACCATTCTTCATAACTTGAATCTCGGAAAATTTCAATCATCAAAAGTAATGTGAGTATGTCAGGCATTAGAATTAAAGGTTCGGTAAAGTAAATTTCTCATTCTTTGAGGAATACTTTACCGAACTTTTTTTTTAGAGAATTTAATCAATGGAATACGTTGTACTTATTAACTCAATTTTCGCACCTAGAATGTTAACTTAAACCTTAAAGGCGTGGTTACTCCTATGGACAAAAAACACCTCAAAATTTGAGTGAATTATAATGTCATTTTATATCATTATCATTTAGGTGCACGGATGATAGTCTGGCAGGGTATAATAAGAGAAGACGACTGTGCATCACAAGTTGATGTGAGAAGAGATGACAATCGCAGACAGGTTTTGCTTTTCGAAACTGCAGAATATGTGTATAATCACTCAAAATAGAGACAGTCGGCTAGGAGTGATCAACATGCAATGGAACGATCTGAGAGAACATAGACAATATCCTGAACTAACGAAACTGGATGGGGCTCGTGCAGCCTATGAGCGCGACTATTCCAGACTGATACATTCACCGACTTTTCGTCGGCTGCAAGGCAAATCGCAGGTGTTTGGTGCAGGAACGGGCGATTATTATCGCACACGATTGACCCACTCCCTGGAGGTGGCGCAGATTGCACGAGAAGCGGCAAGAAGCTTACTGCGTCGCTACCCGGAGGTGGAGTTGAATCAGGCGGACAGCCCTGGACTGATTATTGATTCGGAAGTGGTGGAGTGTGCTGCGATTGCGCATGACTTCGGCCACCCGCCTTTTGGGCATAAAGGGGAAGAAGTGCTGGATGGCATCCTCGATGATCTCATTAACACAGAGGCCAAGAAAATCATGAAGAAAAATCGCGGGGCCAAATCACCTCAACCGGAATCGGAAATTCGTGCAGAGCTCAAGCGGAAGTATGAGCACTTTGAAGGCAACGCGCATAACTTCCGTCTCATTATGTATTTGGAAAAACGGGAAGATATCGATGGGCTGAACCTGTCGGATGCGGTGCTGCTTGGCATCAACAAGTACCCGTATCCTGGCACGGAGAGCAAGAAAGGCATGTATCATCATGAATGGCAGTATATCCACGAGATTCGCAATCGTTGGGACATTCCTGCTGGCAAAAAGACGCTTGAAGCACAGCTAATGGACCTCTGCGACGATATTGCGTATTCTGCACATGATCTGGAAGACGGCATTAAGGCTGGTAAAATCGAAGTACACGAGCATTTTCTGCAAGATCCGCATATCAATCGACTGATTGTGGATAAGATTACGACACTGGAGGATCTGTTCTGGAACGGATGGACAAGGGAAGCGATTGGGAAAAAAGTCGAAGAAGTCCTCGCTTCGTTCCTGCGTATCTGGAATGAAAAGATGCCGTTCTGCGAGCATGATTACTCACGAACCCGCCGTGAGGTCAAGGCTTACTGGGTCAGCCTTTTTGTTGCTAGCCTGGGGGTTATTGATAACGGAGACTGGAAAAAGGTGACGTTTGTCCGTGAAGGCGCCGAGGACCTCGATATGCTGCGTACGGTAAGTGTGCTCAAGAGCTTTGCCTGGGTGACCATGATTCGTGACCTGCGTGTGCAGAGGTTGCAAAAACGCAGTGAATGGATTATTAAACGTCTATGGGATGCTTTTCTTGACCCGGAAACGTCCAAATCCATTATTCCGTCCGATTGGCTGCAGCGCTATGAGAAGGATCAGGCGAAGGCAAATCCGATCTGGACTTGGGAGCATATGGTGATCGATTATATCGCCGGGATGACGGATGCTTTTGCCGAGAAAATATACAATGAACTATACGGTCTCAAGGTTGGTTCCATCTACGATCTGGATTAGAGATAAGCGAGACGAAGGGAGATGAGACGCTTGGGTGCGAACATCAGTGGAAAATACAATCTGGGCGTACTTGACCTTGTTCCAAGGTTGAACGGCGCCACAGCAGAACAGGCGCTGCAACAATCCGTTACACTTGCGCAGCATGCTGAAGCATGGGGCTATTCAAGGTACTGGACGTCGGAGCACCATGACATGAACGAACTTGCATCAGCATCACCGGAAGTGTTGCTTGCCCATATTGGCGCGCGAACGAATACGATCCAGCTTGGCTCCGGTGCCGTACTGTTACCTCACTATAGCCCGCTTAAGGTAGCGGAGTCGTTCCGACTGCTGGCGGCGCTCTACCCGGGACGTGTTGAGTTAGGCTTGGGACGTGCTCCTGGGGGCGGTCCCCATGCAACGATGGCCTTGAGTGGCAATTACTTGCAACATGTGTCCAAGTTGCCTGAATCGCTCGCTGCACTGACTGAACTTCTGGAAGACCGTTATGCCTATGAGGAACATCCGGTGACGGCCCGCCCGATTCCGCAACTTCCATTATCCTTATGGATGTTGGGTACCAACGTGAAGAGTGCTGAGTTTGCCGCTCGCTTCGGTATGGGGTATGTATTTGGACAATTCATGAGTGATGCGGATGGTACGGAGGCTGTACGGCGTTATCGGGAGGGCTTTATCCCCAGCGCCAATAGGAAAGAGCCGGAGGTTATGGCTGCTGTCAGTGTGCTGTGTGCAGAGATGCAGGAAGAAGCGTTGTCCTGGAGCCGAGAAATGACAGAGAAACGCAGAGTGGTTGGGAAAGAAATTTCTACGCAGGCTGACAACATCAACACAAGTAACAGCACCAACGAAGGGACCTATGCCAATGAGAATGAAGTTCAACGGCATTATGCCGGTACACCGGCACAGGTCTGGGATCAGTTGGAGCAGGTGTGCCAAAGGTTGAATACGGATCAACTGCTTGTGGTGACAACTGGACCAGATTACGAGCGAAGGTTGGCATCTTACAAGTTGCTGGTGAACGCATAAGGGGGCGGCTGTTAGCCCGCTATGATACAAAGATTGGCTGGTTCCATACCTGCAATCTGAATGGAGTCGAATTGTAAGAGCTGCAGATCGGATATTTGCCGTATGCTGCAGCTCTTTTTTGCTTCATTTTGGTCATCATTTTACATCATTCGATTCTGTTCTACAGATAGTGTGAAATAATCACAAGATTTTACAAAATACAGCATGTCTAAAACAAAAGAATGTTATAATACTTTACGTCTCTTTTCCTATAGATATAATATAGAAAAGAGTATTTTGCAAGATGCCAAAAGATGGGTAAAACAACGACAAAAGCACCTAAAATACGGAAGTGGCCGAAGATGGGCACAAGGGGGAAATCACATGTTTAGCAGATTCAGGATCAAGAGTATCGGTCTGCGTATCAGCATCGCGTTCTATTTATTAATCCTCTGTTTAATTCTTCTGAGCGTCACGATTATTACACGAATGAATTCAATGGAAAATAACACGAATGATATCACCAATAATTGGATACCGTCACTCCAGCAGATTAACCGATTGAACTATACAACAGAACATATTCTGTCATTGAGTTATCGCCATTATGATGCCCAAGCAAGTGAGAAAGCGAACCTGGCTGAAGAGCGCACCAAATACATTCGCGAAACAGCTCAAGCCATTAAAATATATGATCAACAGGACAAATCTACGGAAGAACAGGAACATTGGGACGCACTGAAGATGAAGTGGGAAGCGTACCTCAAGATTAACACGCAATCCATCAAGCTGAGTGATGAAGGCCAGGAACAGTTGGCCAAGGAAGTAGCTGAAAAAGGGGCAGCTTCCTTTGATTCCATGCAAGTTCATCTCGATTATCTGGTGCAATACAATCAGGAGCAGTCCAATATCTCTGCCGCGCAGACCATTCGATCCGTACAAGATGGCAGGATGATCATTTTTGTGGGTGTCCTGATTATGATTGTGATTACAGCCGTGAGCATTCCCATCATTCGTTCACAAGTCGTTAAACCTCTGCTTCGGGTGATTAGTGCCGTGAAACTGATTGCGGAAGGTCAATTGAATGTCCAGGACATACATACCAAACATGAAGACGAAGTTGGTGTACTTGCCAAAGCCGTGAATGACATGAAAGGTAATCTGACCTCTATGGTATTGAATGTCAGACGCATCGCTGAAGCCGTCAACCGCCAAAGCAGCGAATTGGCCATTTCCTCTGAAGAGGTTAAGATCGGCAGTCGCCAAATTGCCATAACGATGGAAGAGTCGGCAAAAGCGGCAGAGAGTCAGGCGGAAACGGCTGTTGAATCCGCCCGCACCGTCGAGGGATTGAACGCACATATTCAGCAACATTCCGAACAGGGGAACCAGCTTCGGCTGATGTCAGACCTCATTTTGAAACAAGGACTGACTGGTCGTGAGTCCATGGAGCAATCTGTGAACCAGATGCAGCAGATTGCTGGTGCAGTTTCGTCTTCCATGAACAAGATGGAACAGCTGGACCGCAAAAACGAAAATATATCGCAGTTGGTTCAAGTCATTCATGACATTGCGCGCCAGACCAACCTGCTCGCATTAAATGCTTCCATCGAAGCTGCCCGTGCAGGAGAGAGTGGACGCGGATTTGCAGTTGTTGCAGCAGAAGTGCGGAAGTTGTCCGAAGCCGTTCGGACCTCTGTAGAAGAGATTACCGTCATCACGGAGGACATCCAGAAGGATTCTCAGGGTGTTGTTGAGGAATTGCGAACAGGTGTACTGGAAACAGAGCGTGGGCAGCAGCAAGTATGTAATTCCGGCAATCTGTTCCGTACCATTAGTGAGTCGGTAGAGGGTATGGTCCAGGTCATTGGTACAATGACGGATGGACTGGAAGGCATGCAGGAAGCGAGCGGACGCATGAATGATTTCAGTCAACAAATTTCGGCAGTGTCAGAGGAATCGGCGGCTAGTGTAGAGGAAGTGTCAGCGTCGGCAGAGGAACAGGTGAGTTCAATGGAAACGATTAGCGGCAATATTCAAACCTTGAAAGACCTGTCCGAAGATTTGCTTTCTTCCATTGAAAAATTAAAAATATAAAACCTCTTCTTATAATAGAAGAAACATGAAGGACGGCTACCATGTTGAGCTCTACAAACAGCAACGATTCAGTTGTCGGAAGTTATGTATATACCTTTGCTTGCCATGAGAATGAACGTGCCCTATGTGAACTGGAATTGGGAACGATGCTTGTCCCTGGCACAGATATGGATTCAGGCGATCACGCCTATGTTCGCTCCAATATTTGCATTCCACCAGGTAGAAGTCCGTTTGTCCGGGGCAGACTGGATGTGATGGCCGAAGCGGATACAGTGGCAGATCTGAAGCCTGTCGCTTCACGAATCGATCTGTCATCCGGTGAAACGTTCAAGGTTGTTTGCTTGAAAGAGGGCGATGACATGCCGGATTATGCACATTCCCGTCTGCTGGAAAAAGAGCTGGGCATGTGCATTAAAGGCAAAGCTATGATGAAGCAGCCTGACGTGACTTTTGGACTAATGCATGTGAATGGAAAATGGCTCTTCGGTCAATGGACAGAAGCCGATCGCTCGTGGCAATCCCATCATCAGAAGCCGCAAAATTACTCTACAGGTCTTGGTGTTACGTTAGCCAGAGCGTTGGTCAATATTGCGATTCCGCAAGTGGAGGGACATCGGTTGCTCGATCCGTGCTGCGGAATGGGAACCGTTGTCATTGAGGCGTTGTCGATGGGGATTGAGGCCAAAGGGAATGATTTGAACCCTTTAGCGGTCCAGGGCGCCCGCATTAATCTTCCTCATTATGGTTATGATCCAGCCAGAATTACCCTCGGGGATATGAATGATCTGGAAGATTTCTACGATGCAGCCATTCTGGACATGCCCTATAATCTCTGCTCTGTTCTTCCGGATGAGGAACAACTTGCCATGTTGACCAGTTTGAATAGACTTGCAGGACGGGCAGTTATCGTTTCCACCGAATGGGTGGAGGGTCACATTCTGGATGCCGGATGGAACATCGATCAGTATCGAACGGTGAGCAAAGGCACGTTTATACGTCACATTTGGCTATGCACTTAGAACGACTGAACTGAAAATAACAGAAAAAACCTCCATACCGGAAAAAATCCATTTTCCGATATGGAGGTTTTTGATTTTCGTAGGGAAACTACCTTACATGGATTTGTACAATTGCACATAGGAACTGGAAGCATTTTTAGTATTTATGACTATAATTCACCAGATTGAGCGGGAGAGTTTTTCCGGCAATATATGCTTCCAAATTTTGAACAAAAATATCAAGTGCCCGTTCGGTGTATTGCTCTGTACTGCCTGCAATATGCGGCGTAATCAGGACGTTCTCTTTACCCCACAGTGGATGATTGGCGGGCAGCGGTTCCTCCTCGAATACGTCAAGTGCAGCAAAGGCAACCTGTCCACTGTCCAGTGCACCCAGCAGAGCTTCCGTACTCACGCTTGGACCACGTCCCACGTTGACGAAACAGGAACCGGATTTGAAATGCTCAAATGCAGTCTGATTAAAGATATGATGGGTTTCATCGGTGAGTGGCAAAATATTGATAACGTAATCGCCTTGCTCAAGTGCTTCATGAAGTCCGGACATATTGTACATTTGGTCTACATTTGGAACGTCTTTTCCGGAGCGTCGAACCCCAATGACCTTCATGCCCAGTGCCTTGAGAATACGTGCGGTTTCTGATCCAATCTCTCCGACGCCGATGATAACCGCAGTTTTGCCATGCAGTTCAGGAAGTGGTTTGCCTGGGGATTTCCACTCCGCCTGCTGCTGATGCAGCATCGCTTGTCTGAGCCAGCGACTGTGGGACAACATCATACCCAGAATAATTTCGGTAATGGGAATGGCGTGTACGCCATTAGCACTGGTTACCAATATACTTTTTTGTTCCAAATCTGAGAATGGAAGGTTGTCCACGCCTGCGGACCAGACCTGAACCCATTTCAGAGGACTGTTTTCTTTCAGTGCATGCTCGATTACCAGAGGAGACCAGCCTACGATGATTTCGGCTTCTTTTAACTCCGATGCGTCAATCTCTTTGGCTTTGCCAACCGTAAGTGTATAACCTGGTGCTACATCCAGAATGCGTTGCTGCTGCTTTGTCGACAAGGATGGAAAACATACAATTTTACCCATAGTTAGTGGCCTCCTGAATTGAAATAAGTTGTGGTATTAGTGTAGCAGAAAAGAAGGTGATATGCGTAAAAGGCAGGAATACAGCCTCATGTGCAAATCCCAAAAATTGTGTCACTCTATATTTAACCAGCTTGAAACTATGGAGACGACTGTGAAATAATAAAACCAACTTTTGAAGAGGTGTATACCATGAATAACTTTTCATATACGGATCTTCCATCCCGACGGGAACGATTATTTACTGCACTTCGTGTGCCAACACATATTCAGAATTTAATTCGGATGTCTGCGGAGCAGGTGCAAGGGAAGCTTGATTTTCGCAAATGGACGGACTACCGGGATTATCATATTACATTGCAATTTCTGGGAGATACCCTTGTTAGTGACATTGGACAACTTCGGAAAGCACTGCGCTCGGCAGCGTTGGGATTTCAGCCTTTTGAACTGCAATTATCCGGATGGGGAACGTTCGGTTTGGAAGAGGCGCCAAAGGTGCTGTGGAAAGGTGTTGAAGGAGATGCCGATCAACTTCATCTTCTTCAAAAACGGATCGTGGACGCAACTTCCTCCCTTGGATTCGCGGCTGAATTAAGACCGTATTCTCCTCATATTACGATTGCGCGTAAATTTCTGGGTCGGGACCCAGGAAATGAGGATAAAGGAATATTTGGAGTGCTTCCAGGACCATTTTTAGGTGTTCATTCTTGGATGGTGCAAGATTTTGTGCTTTATGTGACACAGCCAGGTCAGGCGCCGATGTATGAGGTCGTGGATACGTTTTCTTTTTCCTGAAACTCATTGATATGGCATAAAATCACATTGACATTACGTTATTCCCTATGTAATATTAGCCATCGTTATTCAAATTCTTTTTTTGTGGTTACTTAGATTAGGGAATTGTTTCGACAGGAGGAATCTTCGAATGGATATTATAAGCAAGAATCGTTGGGTAGCACCGATGTTATCTGTGCTGCTTGTATGTATAGTGGGGGCTAATGTCGTTCAGGCGACTGGAAAGTGGAATGAGGAAAGTGATAGCAAACAGATGACCGAACTTGCGGCTTCTGCGGAAAATAGCAAAAATTCTTTTAGCGGAGACAGGCGAATGATGGAAGACGGGACAAGTCTGTCTACTGATACGTCTATCCAGACTGATAACTGGACCAATTCGCTTCCGGCCAAGAACTGGCTGACGGCTGCTCAGGAAGAGCAGGAGCAGAAAGAAGCCAAGGCTAAACATGCGGCCCGAGCTGCAGCAGCGGCCAAAGCGAAGAAAGAGGCTGCTCTCAAATTGGCCAAAGTAGAGCGTGCCAAAGCGGTAGCTGCAATTACGACTCCCCCCCAAAAACTTTACTTTACGCGGACCAAACTCCTGAACCAGGATGACTCGAAACTTGCAACCTGGTCTTACAGTGTGTCCGATAAAGAGCTGCTTCTGCTGCAAAAAATCGTCATGGCAGAGGCGGAAGGTGAACCGTACGAAGGCAAAGTGGCAGTTGCCAATGTTGTCTTAAACCGGCTGCGGTCAGCCAATTTTCCCGATACTATTTACAAAGTAATCTACCAGAAATCTCAATTCAGTCCTGTAGCGAACGGGCGCTTGAAACGTGTTACTCCCAATGAGGACAGTATCAAGGCAGTTAATGCAGCGTTGAATGGGAAAAAGGAAGTTGCCGATGATACGTATTATTTCTTGTCATTGACGCTTGCGGATGATCTGACAGTGGCTCGCTCCCAGAAAAAAGTAAAAACGATCGGGCATCATACTTTTTACAAGTAATTGACCTGTAAATTCTGCAAACAGGCAGGGTAGTTAACTATGTATTCGCTACATAGACCTTGAAAATCCCTGGGATGGAGTTTTATTTCCTCGTTTTTAATTTATTTGGTGATGAGAGTTTGTTATTTAAATTACCCTTTTTTGCAGCAAATCATACGGAGATATGAACGAAATAAAAGAAGGTTCCCTTCCGGATCATTGGAGGGGAACCTTCTTTATGCATGTCCTTATTAGATGAAACGCCCTCGTAGAACGACTAGGAGGGGTCATAGAGCTGCTAGAATGGGATTCGGGTACCTGACAGCGAAGTTGCCCCAATTCCGGCTGTGAAGCGCTCCTTGGGCGCGGATGTGACTTCGGCTGTAGCCGGGAACAATAAATCATGGACAGCCTGGGCACAACATGTTGGATCATAGGTGTTTCTGCTACCTGGCTGGTGAACTGATTTCAGCTGGCTTTCAGCTTGATTTGGTGCGTAGACCTGCTCACACAAATGTCTGAAGCGATCCGCAATAACGTCAGCAGAGTGAATGACCTGTCCGTATCCGGCTTGTACAAAATATTCACAGTTCTCTTCTTCCTGCCCCGGCAATGGAGGTACGAATAACATCGGCAGGCCTTTAGCCAGTGCTTCCGTACAAGTCATGCCACCTGGTTTCGTAATGAGCACATCGGATACGTCCATCAGTTTGCTGACCTCTCGGGTATACCCTAGAATTCGTATATTCGGATGCTGAAAGCAGGAAATTTCCTTCAACTTGGCAATCATTTTCTCATTGCTTCCCAGACAGAACAGCAGCTGTACCCGATCCGCCCATGACGTGAGGGCCTTCATATGCTCTTCATCAAAGGAAAGTCCCCATCCGCCACCCATCAGCAGAGCAGTAGGCATGTTCTGGAGCCCCATTTCCTGTCTGAGGCTCACCTTGTCTCCTGCTTCCCAGAAGTCAGGATGGACAGGAATTCCTGTGATTTGGATACGAGAAGGCTCAACACCCCTAATTTCAAGCAGAGCCTTTACCTGTGGCGTGGATACCAAATATTTGTTGACCTCGGGATTGATCCACGTTGCATGTACGTCGTAGTCTGTAACGAGTGTATATAGGGGAATATTAAGTCCCTGACGTTTCAGTCGTGAGATGACCGCATTCGGAAATGGATGGGTACAGATCACGGCATCGGGTTTTAACTGGGAGACGACTTGAGCCGTCTGTGTATAGAAAATCCGGTGCAAGGCCAGTTTGGTAAATCCGTTTAGGGATTTGTTGTATTGCGTCCGATACAGCAGACTGACCAGCTTTGGCTGGACGGTTAGTGTCTTGCGGTATGCGGACAGGATAAGTGGAGCCATGGTTGGATTTAAAAATTTGCCGAGCTCAATGACCCGACTATGCACATGTGGACTGACTTTCTTAATGCCGCTTGCGAGCGCATGGGCGGCCTGGGTGTGACCGGTGCCGAAACCTTCGGATAACAAGAGCACTCTTGGTTTTCGCATGAGTTCACCTTTATTCATCAATTTAAATTTAACATTCACATTCATACCGCACGTTGCATTACTACATGAATATACAGCGAAGCGGAAAATCATGTTCATTCGTTACATATTTACACTATAGTTAATGTTCTGATACATCAAAAATTCGTCTTTATCCGTGTTATTGGAGTCATCATACACTATAGACGACGATAGAAGCAGTTTCCACTGCATTTCGGTTAAAAAAAATTAACACAAATTTTTATTGTTAGGGTTGCAATCTGATGATGAGAGTGGTAATCTTGGTTTTGACCGAATGACCGAATTGTATTTTTGGTCATTTAAAGAGGACGATCAACGACAACGAGGAGGGATATGATGGCTCCGATTGACAGGAGACAGCAGGTCATTCATGCAGCCGCGCAGTCTTTTGCCATGTTTGGATACAAGGCAACCACGATGGATCAGGTAGCGAAGATTGCGAATGTTGGCAAGGGAACGATCTACACGTTCTTTACAAATAAGGAACAATTGTTTGATCAGATTTTGGTGGAAGTAATCCAGGAAATGAAAAATATTGCTCATCGTGAAGTTCATCAGGAAAGTGCTTTTTTTGATAATCTGTTTCGTGTGCTTGATTCATTGCTGGAGTTTCGCCGTGATCACGATTTGCTGGTTAAATTGTCCCAGGAGCTTAAGGATTTTGGAACTCTTCAGGCCAAGGAAGGTTTGGAGAAAGTGGAGAAAGTCATCTCCGATTTTCTGGCACGGGAGCTTGAGAAGGCAAGAGACAACGGAGAGATTCGGGATTGTGATCCACAGGTAGTAGCTTTTATGATGATTCGTTTGTATATTGCCCTTACCTCAGATTGGAGCAAGCAGCACAAGCCGCTGAGCAAAGAGGAAATCAAGAATTACTTTCGCCTTTTCTTAATGGAAGGAATTGCTGCTGCAACGTAGCCCGAATTTATTCTACTATAATATGGGTTAGTCATAAGATTGCAGGCAGTGAGGCTTGTCGAGAGACAGGTTTGTTTTTTTGCTCTAAAGTGACCGTTTGAGGAAAGTAGTCACTTCGTGTTTCGGTAAATTTCCGGAATGCATCAAATTAATTTCATTATGGTTATTCTGCTTGGAAAGCAGAGAGAACAAGGGGAGAAAATGACATGAAATCTTTATCCGTGTTTTTCAAGGATGTGGGATCGGCCGTGAGAAACCCGAAGGTGTTGATCCCCGTTATTGCAATTTTGTTTATTCCGATTCTATATAGTGGTATCTATTTGGCTGCCTATTGGGACCCGTATGGTCATGTCGACGAAATGCCGGTTGCGGTTGTTAACCTGGATAAAGGTGCAGAGCTAGAAGGCAAATCATTGCATGTCGGTAGTGACCTCGTTGATGAGCTGAAGAAGAATGCAGATTTTAAATGGGACTTTGTCAGTGCCAGCCAAGCCAAAGAAGGCATGGAAAACGACAAGTATTATATGCAAATCACAATCCCGGAAAACTTTTCATCCCAGGCAACGACGTTGCTTGATGATAAGCCAGAGCCGGCTGATCTGATCTACGAACCGAATGGCAATTACAGCTTCGTGGGTGCGCAGATTGGCAAGACGGCTATCAAGGATCTGAAAGCTAAGGTTTCGGCCAAAGTAACGGAATCCTATGCGGAAACACTGCTCGACAAGTTTTCCGAAGTATCGGACGGATTGGCTGAAGCTGGCGATGGCGCAGGAGAATTGAATACGGGCGCAGGCAAGCTGGATGATGGAGCTGTGAAGCTTAAGGACAATCTGGCGAAGCTGGCATCCGGATCATTGGAACTTCAGGATGGCTTGTCTCCACTAAGTGATGGTGTCAATGCATTGCACACGGGTGCAACCAAACTTGAAAGTGGAACATCGAATCTGGTATCCGGTTTGCAGCAGCTTCAAGTGGCGGCAACAAGCCAGCTTCAGAGCGGAGCAGACCAGCTGAAGGACGGCAGTGCCAAGCTGGAAACCGGACTGAAGTCTTCTGTCGACGGAGCAGGCAAGCTGCAAGCGGGTCTGAAATCGTCTGAGCAGGGCAGTGCGAAGCTTTCCGAGGGTCTGCAAAGCGCTGTGCAAGGCAGCAGCACCTTATCCACTGGCCTGCAATCGGCAGTAGACGGCAGCAGCAAGGTTGCTGACGGTGCTCAGGGCGTTGCTGACGGGTTGAAGCAGCTTGCTGCATCCAACCCTGAGCTGGAAGCCAGTGAGGACGTACAGAAGCTGCTGGCAGCCAGTGCAGCAGTTGCCGAAGGCAGTAAACAACTGCATGAGAGCGAACAAAAGCTTGCGCAGGGTGCAGATCAATTACACCAGGGCAATCAGCAACTGGCAGCAGGTGCGTCCGAGCTGCATGGAGGCCAAGAGCAGCTTTTGACGGGTGCGAACCAGTTGGTGGATGGTCAGCAGCAATTGCTGGCAGGCGCTGGACAGCTTAGCCAAGGCGGAGCGAAGCTCTCCGATGGTCTGAAGCAGTTTAGCGGCAAGCTGGGCGAAGCTGCAAGTGGCGGTACCTTGCTGGCAGATGGAGCCAAGCAGCTGGGCTCGGGAACGTCAGCCCTGCAAACGGGTGTAGGTAAACTGAGCGGTGGCGTGAGTTCACTCACGGACGGCTCCAAACAACTCGGTGACGGTGCAGGCAAGCTGGCAGACGGTTTAACAGAGCTGAAAGACGGCTCAAGCGAACTGGCTACCAAGCTGAATGATGCGGCTCAGAAAACATCAGAAGTCAAGAAAACGGACGATGTGGTGAATATGTTCGCTGAACCTGTGAATACATCCGAGAACACAACTGAGAACGTGAGCAATTACGGTACAGGGTTGACGCCGTTCTTCCTGTCCATCGGTTTGTTTGTTGGATCACTGATTTCAACGATTGTTTTGAAAATGCGTGAAACTTCCGTACCTGGCGCAACGGGTTGGAATCGTTTTGTCAGCCGGACACTCGTATTCGGCTTTGTGAGTATTATCCAATCCGTAATCGTGGCAAGCTTCATGCTGTACGGTCTTGGATTAGAAACACACAGCGTACCGCTGTTCTATCTGTTCACGATCTTTACGGGACTGACCTTTATGTTTATTGTTCAGGCCCTCGTAACTTGGCTTGACTTGCCAGGTCGTTATGTTGTCATCCTGTTATTGGTCTTCCAGCTTGCAGCAAGTGCGGGAACCTTCCCGGTAGAGCTGATTCCGTCATGGCTCCAGTCATTTAGCCCTTGGCTGCCAATGACGCACAGCATTATGGGCTTCAAAGCGGTTGTATCCAGTGGCAATTTCGATGTGATGTGGCATCAGGTCGGTATTCTGTCAATCTACGCAGGTATATCTGTGCTGCTGACCTTGGCTTTCTTCCTTTGGAACGGCAGACGTCGCAAAAAAGAAGCCGAAGTGGCTGAATCCGGTCAAGTGGTGACGGCATAAGCCGAATTGAACTGAAACTGGACAGAATAGTGAAAATAAACTTTGGACTCAAGTATCAAAATTATGCAATATAGTAGTCAAATAGTGCAAAGAGTCTGCGACCCGAAAATGGGTTGCAGACTCTTTTTGTATACAAATGTATAAGGATTAAGATAATCGCTGGAACATCGTATGAGAAATTGACCCAACTATGGTTAAACACAGGCCACATATGGAATGATTTTCTTTTGTCAGCAATTAAAATTAGTTGTACTCTAACATAAAATGTGTATAATTATTCGAAATAGAGATGAATTTTAACATCAACACACTAAAGCTGTACTGCAAAACATTTCTTATCAGAGGTATTAAAAAGTTTAAATTGCGCTGATGTTAGGTCGGTGTTAAAATAATAGAACTATATCAAAAAACGTCGCTCCATATCAGCGGCCGTGCCAGCGGTTGCGTGTTGTTATACCAAGCTGTTAGCCGGTAGATTCGGATCAGCTCATCTCATGGATAGCCTCTGCCGCAATAGCAGCACTTATAAGATTGACAGCCTTTATTGCTGTCGTCCTCGTTCATCTAGCAGGCGTATATTCATATTGAAAATGCCCGCTCCTCCCGTTTCATTGTTGCTTGTTGCCTATGTTCTTGATCTTTCCGAAATACTTCATTATAGAAAGGTTGCGTTCCATGAGACACATCGGATTACCTCCTAAACAGGGTCTGTACGACCCACAGTTCGAAAAAGACGCATGCGGAATGGGTTTTGTTGCCAACATCAAAGGAGTACCTTCACACGACATCGTTAGTCAGGCACTGACCATGCTCAGTAACATGGAACACCGCGGAGGACAGGGCAGTGAGCCGAATTCCGGTGACGGAGCCGGTATCTTGATCCAGATTCCACATCGCTATTTTGCGCAGGAAGCGGACCGTCTTGGTTTTGCATTGCCTGAACAGGGCTTCTACGGCGTAGGGATGCTGTTCCTTTCACAGGACCCTGTCATTCGGAGCGCGCATGAAGAGAGCCTTAAGAAGATCATCGAAGATGAAGGACAGACCTTCCTGGGTTTCCGGGATGTGCCTACGTTTGATGAGATGCTGGGACGTTCTGCGCTTGCAGCGAAGCCTTATGTGCGTCAAGTGTTCATTGGAAGATCGGCAGAAGTTAAGGATGAATTGGGATTTGAACGGAAATTGTACGTCATTCGCAGACGTGCGGAGCTGGCTATTCGTTATTCGGCGGAGGAAGCAGAGGGTGGTTCATTCTACCTGCCAAGTTTGTCTTGTCGCAAAATCGTTTACAAAGGCATGCTGACAACGGAACAGGTGGGACAGTTCTATCTGGATCTTCAGGAAGATCTCGTGGAATCAGCAATTGCGCTTGTTCACTCCCGTTTCAGTACGAATACATTCCCAAGCTGGGAGCGTGCTCACCCGTATCGCTTCATGATCCACAACGGTGAGATCAATACGATGCGTGGTAACGTGAACTGGATGCATGCTCGGCAGTCGCTGTTTGAGAGCGAAGTGTTCGGAAACGACATCTCGAAAGTAAAACCGGTTATCAATCCGGATGGTTCGGATACAGCCATGTTTGATAATACGCTGGAGTTCCTGTATTTGAGCGGCCGTTCATTGCCACACGTGGCCATGATGATGGTTCCTGAGCCTTGGAGTACAGATGAGGGAATGGACCCTGCCAAAAAAGCATTCTATGAATACCACAGCACGATGATGGAGCCGTGGGACGGACCGGCTGCTATGGCCTTTACCGACGGTTTGCAGATTGGTGCAACTCTCGACCGGAATGGTCTGCGTCCTGCACGTTATTATGTAACGAAAGACGACCGTATTATTTTGTCCTCCGAGGTTGGGGTACTTGATATCGCTCCTGAAGAAATTCTATACAAAGATCGCCTGCGTCCAGGACGTATGCTGCTTGTCGATACAGAGCAAGGCCGTATCATCGCGGATGAGGAAGTGAAGGCTCTTATTGCAGCCGAGAATCCGTATCAGGATTGGCTCGATGAGCATCTGATGGATCTGAATGAGCTGCCGGATGCACCGGAACTGCCTGATCCAAAACATGATAACGTGACCCAGCTTCAGCTGGCCTATGGATATACATTTGAAGAATTACGCAAAGTGTTGGAGCCCATGGCTTCAACAGGTATGGAGGCTACAGGCTCCATGGGTTATGATGCGCCGCTTGCGGTTCTGTCGGATCGTCCGCAACGTCTTTACAACTATTTTAAGCAGATGTTTGCACAAGTTACCAATCCACCGATCGATGCGATTCGTGAAGAGATTGTAACGTCTACGGCAACAACGATCGGACCTGAGCGTAACCTGCTGAATCCTGAACCGGAGAGCTGTCGTCAGATTCGTTTGGATACACCGGTACTTTCTAATGAGGATTTTGCGAAGATTCGCCACGTTCGTCGTCCGGGCTTCCGTTCCATGACGATTCCGATCTTCTTTACAGCAAAAGAGGGCGCAGAAGGACTTCGCAAAGCGATGGAACTGCTCTTCGAAGCTTCAGACCGTGTCATTGACAAAGGTCACAACATTTTGATCCTGTCTGACCGTGGTGTGGACGCCGAGAATGCGGCTATTCCAGCATTGCTGGCAGTAGCAGGTTTGCATCACCATCTGATTCGTCAGGGAACCAGAACCAAAGTCAGCATTTTGCTGGAATCGGCAGAGCCGCGTGATATTCATCACTATGCCTTGTTGCTTGGTTACGGCGTAAGTGCCGTGAACCCGTATCTGGCGTTTGAAACGTTGGATGACATGATTCAGCAAGGGCTACTGCGTGGCATCTCGCATGAGAAAGCCGTGAAGAACTATATTAAAGCCGCTACCAAGGGTGTTATTAAAATATTGTCCAAAATGGGGATCTCGACGATTCAATCCTATCGCGGAGCTCAAATCTTCGAAGCGGTGGGTCTGAAATCAGATTTCGTTGACCGTTACTTTACCTGGACGCCTTCCCGAATTGGCGGGATTGGTCTGGAAGAAGTGGCTGCCGAAGCATTGACTCATCACAATCGTGCCTTTACGGACAAAGATGGCAATGACAAAGTACTGGATTCCGGCGGGGAATACCAATGGCGTAACGATGGAGAAGAGCATCTGTTCAATCCGCAAACGATCCATACGCTGCAGCATGCAGTACGTACGGGCGATTACAAACTGTATAAAAAGTATTCCAAACTCGTGCAAGGCGAAAATGATCAGTTGCTGACCATTCGCTCCATGCTGAGACTGAAACCGGTCGGTCCTGCGATTCCTTTGGAAGAAGTAGAATCCGTCGAAGACATTATGCGCCGTTTCAAAACAGGGGCAATGTCCTTCGGTTCAATCAGCAAAGAGGCACACGAAGACCTCGCTATTGCCATGAACCGTGTTGGTGGTAAATCCAATACAGGTGAGGGCGGGGAAGATCCGGCTCGCTTCGTTAAAGATAGCAACGGTGATTCTCGTCGCAGTGCGATCAAACAGGTGGCATCCGGACGTTTTGGTGTAACATCCAACTATCTGGTCAATGCCGACGAGATTCAGATCAAGATGGCACAGGGAGCCAAACCGGGTGAAGGTGGACAGCTGCCTGGACGTAAGGTATACCCTTGGGTTGCTGAGGTTCGCGGATCAACACCGGGTGTAGGTCTGATCTCTCCACCACCACACCACGATATCTACTCGATTGAGGATCTGGCTGAGCTGATCTATGACTTGAAAAATGCCAATCCACGTGCAGAGATCAACGTTAAATTGGTATCCGAAGTCGGCGTAGGAACGATTGCGGCGGGCGTAGCCAAAGGTCGTGCCGACATTATCCTTGTCAGCGGTTATGACGGTGGTACAGGTGCTTCTCCGCAAGGATCGATTCGCCACGCGGGAATGCCTTGGGAGCTGGGTCTTGCAGAGACACATCAAACGTTGATGCTTAACAATCTGCGTGACCGTGTCGTACTGGAAACAGACGGCAAAATGCTGAATGGTCGTGACTTGGCCATCGCTGCTTTGCTCGGAGCTGAGGAGTATGGATTCTCTACAGCGCCACTCGTTGCGCTCGGCTGTATCATGATGCGTGTCTGTCAGATGGATACGTGTCCGGTAGGCGTAGCGACACAAAACCCTGAATTGCGTAAAAATTACACCGGAGATCCTGCTCATGTCGTTAACTTCATGCGTTTTGTTGCTGAAGATGTCCGTGAAATCATGGCTGATCTTGGTTTCCGTACGATTCAGGAAATGGTGGGTCGTACCGATTGCCTCGAAACGGTAGAGGCTGTAGATCACTGGAAGAAAAAAGGTGTAGATCTGTCCGTATTGTTGCATGTGCCTGAAATGCCAGAAGGTTCTGCACGTTACCGTACACAGCATCAAAACCACCAATTGGAAGAGACGCTGGATATGCAGCAGTTGCTGCCATTGGCGCAACCTGCGCTTGAATCTGGTCAACCGGTTGAAGCGGTGCTTCCAATTACCAACGTAAATCGTGCAGTAGGAACCATTTTGGGTAGTGAAATCACGCGCAAATATGGGATTGCAGGATTGCCGGAAGATACGGTTCAATTCAAATTTGTCGGCTCTGCTGGACAAAGCTTTGGGGCCTTTGTACCTAAAGGTATGACATTGACCGTTGAAGGGGATTCCAATGACTATGTAGGTAAAGGGTTGTCCGGAGGTAAACTGATCGTCATGCCTTCACCAAAAGCCACATTTGATGCCGAAGATAACATCATCATTGGTAACACCGCTCTATACGGGGCAACCAGTGGTGAAGCCTATATTCGTGGTATCGCCGGGGAGCGGTTTGCTGTACGGAACTCGGGTGCCAAAGTGGTTGTTGAAGGTGTAGGTGACCATGGTTGTGAGTACATGACAGGTGGACGTGTCGTCGTTCTGGGTGATACAGGTCGTAACTTTGCAGCCGGGATGTCCGGAGGCATTGCTTATGTGTATGATCCGAAAGGCACATTCCTGAAACGTTGTAATCTGGAAATGGTACTTTTGGAGCGTATCGAAGATGTCTCTGAAAGTGCAGATCTGCGGGGCATGATTCAACGTCACGTTGCCAATACAGGCAGTGCGGCTGGTCAGCGCATTCTGGATAACTGGCAGCAATCTGTAGATCAATTTGTTCGGGTTATACCGAAGGACTTCAAACGAATGACAGAGCAAATCGAACGGATTCAGGCAACAGGCCTGACCGGAGAGGCTGCTTTGCTGGCTGCTTTTGAAGCCAACATGCGTGAACTTGCACGTACAGGAGGTTAATGCTTTCCTGTTCGAATGCATGAACCGGTTGTATTAAGAATACTAGGAGCTTTATGGCGGCCAATGCGGCGTCGTAGAGCTCCTATTTGGTTTTCGACAAAATTAGAACCCGCACAAAAAACGCTATCGCCATGAGACGACAACATTGAAGAACTTTCTCAAGTATAATAAGGCTAGTTTTGGAGGGCAGGGAAAGTATAAAGATAAGAGAGGTTAGCGGAATGAATATGAAGCATCCAAACAGGGGCGATCGTAAGCCGAAAGGTAAACCAGTCGAAGCAACCCAGATGGACATCATGAAAGTTTTACTGCAATGCGGAATCGACCCGGAGCGTTGGAACCATTTCGTATCCTCCGACAACAACAAGCGCGCTTGACAACACATCGACAAGCCTAGAATAGATGGAGGGAAATCAAGACATGAAAAAGCCCAGCAACCGGAGAGTGTATTTCTCGGTACTGGGTCTTCTTTGCGAGTTTAATCCATACTGCGTTCCATACGGACAAAAGCAATAAAACGACGTGCCTCTTCTTCTGTTAAGGGTTTGCCATCAATCATCAGGCCGAAGCGTTCCAGCACTTCCTTATCCGATAATTCAAGGGCGTCCACGAACTCCCTTACGTCCTCATCCATAACGACATCACTTTGTTTCGTCCGTCCAATGAGATAATCAATGGAGACGCCAAAGATGTCAGCAAGTCTCGTTAACACTTCGAAATCCGGTTTGCGTCGGTTCTTCTCGTAGTGGGAGAGAGCAGCTCTTGTAATATGAATGGAGCTCGCAAGTTCTTCTTGAGTAAGTCCCCGCTGTTCCCTTAATTCAGCAATGCGATTTCCGTAGCTCATATGCTATTTCCCCCTGAACGCCATCAAATATATATTGAAACAATCCTGAGCCAAGTGTTTGATCAGGGCAGCTTTCCTGCATAATCGTAACGCCTTATTAGTCTTAGTTGTATATAGGTCTGTCTAAGGGCATCTCATATTGTCGTAAATCAAAAGAACCATGTCCAAATACTGCTTGACATGATACAAATTGTATCGTAAATTGGACCTATGGAGTTACAAAATGTATCATTTGGGATATTTTAAGTATGACCACGTTGCCTAGCCTATATACCTGTGAGAAGGAGCAGTGGCAACTCTTTGCAAGCTAATCCATTCTAAAGGAATGAAGCCATGAATTCAATGATTCAGGAATGGGCGAATCTCAAATTAAATGTCCATATGTACATTCAGGAGTTCCATGGCAAATTGGTAGACCGCAAAAGACGCCCCGTTCTGTTGCTTGGTATGGACACAAGAGCAATCACCTTCCTGAGCGACCTGGACTTGCCACTATCACCAGAGATGCTGATTGGTTTGGATGTAGAAGATAGCCATGTATGTGTACGACTCCACGCAAGGTTGCAATGGAAGCAGCCCTTCGGTGAGCTCACATTGTATCATTCAAATTTGCATATTCAGCAAGAGCAGACACTATATATAACGGGACAGTTAAATACAATGATTCGAGAAATTCAATTTCCGACCGTTTCCCGGTTTCAGTATGAGAAGGCATCGGAACAACCTAACTTGCAGGAAACCTATCATTACATTGATTTTACCATATGAGTTGCACATTCTAAACATATTCTGAACAAGCATGTACTTAACGCCATTTTACTATATTTCATAGCGTTATGCATTAGTTCTTTAACACCAAAAGCATTTGCGCAATGAATAAAGGGGCGAGGGGGATCATACTATTTCAGGAAGTTTAGATATGGTTGAAATGCACTGCCACATTTTATCCGGTCTGGATGATGGCCCTGTTCATATGGAACAGTCCATTGCGATGGCTGAGAAAGCGGCAGCCTCAGGAATTACCTCGATCATTGCTACTCCGCATCACCTGAACGGGCAGTACAACAATCAACCCAACGTGGTCAATCAGGCAGTGGACCTGCTACATGCAGAACTTCGCAAACGCAACATTCGCTTGGAGATCCGTCCCGGACAGGAGATCAGGGTGCATGACAACCTGATTGCAGACTTATATGCAGGACAGTGCTGCACACTCGCCGGGAGCCGTTACATGTTGCTGGAATTGCCCTTTGGCCATATTCCCTCGCAGTTCCCCGGGATACTCCATGAACTTAAATTAGCGGGTATCATTCCTATTATTGCTCATCCCGAACGAAATCGTCCTATCCAGAACAATCCCGAATTGTTGGTTGAATATTTTGGGCAAGGTGCTCTATGTCAAATCACGGCTCAATCGGTCATGGGGCTTTTCGGAAGAAAAGTTCAGAAATGGTGTTTTCATTTTTGCAAAGAAAACGGATTTCATTTCATTTCATCAGATGCCCATAACTTGGAAGAAAGGACATTCTCGATGAAAGCCGCATATCACCTGCTTGACCGCCGATTTGGAAATCGTCTAGTTCAAAATTTGCAAAATAATGCGTGCTCGGTATGGAACAATCAAATCGTAAAGCTTGAAGTGCCCACGATTAAGAAACGCAGATTGTTGTTCTGGAGACCAGCTAAACATAGATAGAAAGACAATCTTCATCATAATTGCAGATTTGAATGGGAGGAATACGAGATGGAGCTAAAAGAGTATATGCATATTTTACGTAAACGTTTTTGGATCATCATTGCCTTTGTTGCAGTTGCTTGTATTGGGGCAGGAGTGAAAAGTTATTTTTTTACTGTTCCTGTTTACGAGGCTAACGCCAAATTAATCGTTAATCAGGCATATAATGCTCAAGGTGTGCCGACCCTGGATATTAGTTCAATTCAAACTAATATTAAGGTAATTAATTCCTATATCGAAATTATTAAATCCTCAGCAATCCTCGATAAAGTTGCTGCTACATACCCCGATCTAGGCATGAGCGGGAATCAACTGGCACAGATCATCCAGGTAACGACTGCGAACGAATCACAGGTTATGAGTTTGACCGCCACTGGTTTATCTTCTGAAAAAGCAGCGAAAACGGTAAACGCGGTTGCCAAAGTGTTTAAATCCCAAATCCCCGTAATTATGAAAGTTGACAACGTAACCATTCTGAGTGAAGCCAAGCCTACAGATTCCTCCAGACCCATTAATGTCAATCCCGTTTTAAACATCCTGATCAGTTTCCTTGTAGGACTTCTGCTAGCTATAGGGTTTGTATTCCTGTTGGAATACCTGGACGATACTTTGAAAACAGAGGATGAACTGGAAAAAGAACTGGGTATTCCTACACTTGCCGTCATTTCTAGAATCCGAAAAGAAGAAGCTCGTTTCTCCAAACAGTCAACAACATCTCAAAAACAGGTAGGTGATGGCCCGTATGCCACGGTTAACCAATGAAAAAGGGAGCCTAGTAACAATGGCTAATCCCAAATCTACATCATCTGAATCTTACCGAAAGTTAAGAACCAATATTCAATTTTCATCTATTGATAGTCAGATTCAGACGATCATGATTGCTTCAGCATTGTCCGGTGAAGGGAAAACAACAACGATTGGCAATCTGGCAGTTACCTATGCGCAAGAGGGGAAAAAGGTTCTGCTGATGGATACGGATTTACGTAAACCTGCGGTGCATCGCATGTTTAATGTTCCTAACCATGTGGGGCTGACAAGTGTAATATCCAGCCAATATAAAGTTACGGAAGTCCTTCGAGAAACTGGAGTGGAAGGGCTGCATGTTCTGTCTTCCGGCCCTATACCTCCTAATCCTTCAGAGATGATTGGATCACGTAAAATGACAGCTTTGCTTGAAGATTTGAAAGACGAATACGATGTGATTTTATTTGATACACCTCCTGTTCTGGCCGTTACGGACGCTTTAATTATTAGTTCATTGTGTGATGGTGTCATTCTTGTTGTGAGTGCGGGCAAGGTGAAGAAGGATGTCGTTAAAAAGGCAAAAGCCCATCTCGAACATGTGAACGCACGTATCCTCGGAGCCGTCTTGAATAATGTGAAACTGCCCAAAAGTCGGAGTTCTTATTACGGCGGAAATGCATAACGAATGTGCACATTAAACTAAAGATTATATCGTCAAGGTGATGTCTACTATACCTTTATCAAGGTAGGCACTCGGTCACACTGTGGGTAGTGTACCTTAGACGTATATCGTCAAGGGTGTGATGTGAGGTTGGGTTTAATGCCCTTTTATGAAATTAAAAGTAAGAATTGCATCAATTTATTTCATGGTTTCATGGATTTAAATGATTCAACTCATGCTTTTAAACATAAAAAAATAATAATGGATAGGGTGGTATTTATGACTAAAGTGAGGAAAGCAATCATTCCCGCAGCCGGCTTGGGAACCCGATTTTTACCCGCTACAAAGGCAATGCCTAAAGAAATGCTCCCTATTGTGGATAAACCGACCATTCAATACATCGTTGAAGAAGCTGTAGCTTCCGGAATTGAGGACATTATTATTGTAACGGGCAAGGGAAAACGTGCGATTGAAGATCATTTTGATAGTGCGTTTGAACTGGAGCAAAATCTGCTCGAAAAAGGAAAGCTCAGCTTACTGGAAGAAGTCCGGAAGTCCTCCAACGTTGATATTCATTACATAAGGCAGAAGGAAGCACTGGGACTCGGGCATGCTGTCTGGTGTGCTCGAAACTTTATTGGCAATGAACCGTTTGCAGTATTGCTTGGCGATGATATTGTGGTTTCTGATGTGCCGTGCACAAAGCAGTTAATTCAGCAATATGAGAAGGTCAAACAATCTGTACTCGGTGTGAAAACCGTGAGTCCAAGTGAAACCTACCGCTATGGAATTATTGATCCCCTGCATACAGAGGGCCGTTTGTCTTCTGTAAATAGCATGGTTGAAAAACCGCCATTGGGTACAGCACCTTCCAACTTGGCTATTATGGGCCGTTACATTTTGACACCTAAAGTATTTGAGTATCTGGAAGAACAAAATGTGGGTGCAGGTGGTGAGATCCAACTCACGGATGCGTTGCAAATGCTGAATCGGGATGAAGGAATTAGTGCTTATGATTTTGAAGGCTCACGGTTTGACGTGGGTGAGAAGCTGGGCTATATCCTGACCACACTTGATTTTGCTCTCAAAAATAAAGAATTGCGTGCGCCAGTCCTAATGGCTATTGAAGAGATTTTGATGAAGGAACAATTGAACCAAATGCTTGTAGCAGGAGGGGATAGCCTGTGAAACTATCAAGACCGGAATACTTTGGGAGTGGAGAAGCCCTTGCCAAGGATGGCACTTCGGCAGTATTGGAACAGCCATACTCCCAGCGTGTTGGCGGATATGCTGACGTAATAAAACCGTTTATCGATTTTATTATTGCGGCTGTGCTGCTGCTGATTACATCACCTGTCATGCTTGTTGCAGCAATTATGATTAAGCTTGATTCCAAAGGACCTGTAATATTCAGACAAGAACGTTACGGGAAAAATGGAGTTAAATTTAGTATTTATAAATTCAGAACGATGTGTACGGATGCGCCGAAATATGGTGTATCTCCAACGACAAGCAATGATCCGAGAATTACACGGCTGGGTAGATTGCTTCGTAAAACGAGCCTGGATGAGCTTCCACAATTGATTAATATTATCAAGGGTGAAATGAGCTTCATAGGTCCTAGACCTGAAATGAAGCGAATCGTAGAAGAAAGCTACACAGATCTGGAGCGCAGACGTTTTCTGGTGAAACCAGGGATTACTGGATTATGGCAAGTAAGTGATGTTCGCAAGGAGCCGATTCACCATAATCTGCAATATGATTTTCACTACATCTCTAACGTCTCTTTGAAGATGGATATCATCATCATTTTTAAAACCATTGGCGTTATGATCAAAAGTAATACATTTTAACCTACTCATTAGATAATATGGAGTGTGATCGCATTGAAACATGTTGTAGTGACGGGAGCGGCCGGTTTCCTAGGCTCACATCTAGTCAAATCATTAATTGATCAAGGACATCAGGTTACCGGAATAGATAACCTTTCAACAGGCGTTTCTAAAAATTTGCAAGAGGTGGCTAACAACCCCCTCTTTTTTTTCCGTGAAGCTGATGTTACGTTGCCCGACTCACTGGATTTTCTGGTAGATCAGCCAGTAGATGAAGTCTATCATTTGGCTTCACCCGCTTCACCCAAGTTCTATCAGGCAGATTCGATCGGCACAATCTGGGTGAACACTCGAGGAACCTATCATTTGTTAGAGCTCGCCCGTACCAAAGGAGCAAAGTTCCTGTATTCGAGTACGAGTGAAGCTTATGGAGATCCCGAAGTTCATCCACAGCCTGAGAGCTATCGAGGTAACGTGAACACTTGGGGCCCTAGAGCCTGTTATGATGAGGCCAAGCGTTTAGGCGAAGTATTTTGTTATGAATACTACACGAAACACAGTGTTCCCGTGAAGGTAGCACGTATTTTTAATACGTATTCCTCTGGACTACGAAACGATGACGGTCGTGTCATTTCCAACTTTGTAACACAGGCACTGACAGGGCAGGATATTACGGTGTATGGCGATGGATCACAAACACGCTCGTTCTGTTATGTAGATGATAATATAAAAGGATTGCAAAAACTGATGGCTGTAGAGGAAGCTAATGGAGAAATTATTAATATTGGGAATCCAACCGAATATAGCGTACTAGAAGTCGCACATTTGGTTAAAAGGCTAACACAATCAGAGAGTAATTTGGTATTTCTACCGTTGCCAGAAGATGATCCAAAAGTAAGACGACCCGTAATTGATAAGGCACGGGAAATCTTAAAGTGGGAACCGGAGATTGGCCTGGAAGAGGGATTACAGCGTACGATCGAGCATTATCGGTCGATCCTGCAGGCAACCACATGATGCTGATTAAAGTGAGTTGAGAAGAATGGAAAAAGTATTAATTGCTCACAGTTTGTATCCACCCCATATTATTGGGGGAGCCGAAATATCAACACAAATTCTCGCCCAGACATTGAATCGCCATTATGATGTCAAGGTAATTACTGTGGGCGGACATGAAAAACGGGAAGTACGTACAGATCTGGTTAACGGGATAGAGATTTCGAGGTTACCGTATAACAATCGGTACTGGATCGGGGATTCTGACAAGGAAGTATCTACAGTTAACAAGGTGGTCTGGAGAATTCAGGATATTTTTAATATCAGGCAATACAAGTACATCAAACAGTATCTTACACAGACACGACCGGAAGTTATTCATACACAGAATATCCCGGGTCTTAGCTTAGCGATCTGGAAGGCTGCACATGAATTGCATATTCCGGTCGTGCACACGCTGCGCGACTTCTCGCTAATTGATCCTATTAAAATTTCAGCGTACTCCAGGATATATAGACAAATATCAAGAAGATATAGCCGAATGGTTTCATCGGTCGTTGGTATATCCAATCACATTCTTGGGAGTCATACAGCGCTTGGTTTCTTCGAACGCTCCTCGAAACAAGTCATTCATAACATCGTAGAGGATAATACCAAGGTCCAGCAGTTGTATACACAGAAGCAGGTTAACCATAACAAGCCGCTGAATATTGGCTATTTCGGACAATTAACGGAAGTGAAAGGCGTTCAATATTTAATTGATGCGGTCAAGAGTCTTGGACATATTATAGGGAAATTGTACATTTATGGGGAAGGTCCACTGCGGCCTCATTTGAAACAACTGGCTGGGTCAGATCAGCGAATTGTTTTCAAAGGTAAATTGGATAAATCCCAAATTGCCTATCACATGAAAGAGATGGATCTTATCGTGGTTCCCTCTACGTGGGATGAGCCTTTTGGAAGAGTGGTTATTGAGTCTTATCAGGTGGGTACCCCTGTATACGCATCACGTGTGGGAGGCATGGCGGAGATTCTGCTGGATACGGAGAAGTTTTCATTTCCTGCGCACAGTTCGAATGCTATTGCCCAAGCAATTGATCAATATTATCATCTGGGAGAACAGGAAAAAGTTCAATTGAAGCAGCAATGTTACGCACATAGTCAGACGTTTAATGAAGCCTACCTTCTAAAAGAGCATATTGAGATATACGAAAAGTTAATCAGGCGTGGAGGGTAATATGCAAATTAATTACTTTAATGCCAATACCTATGGGAATATCCAAATAAAAAAGGAATCACAGCATACACCATTTATGGCAACCATCCATATATTGTTGATTTATTTATCGATCTATGGTTTGGTTTCTATTTATGTGGATAACATCATTATTCGTTCCCTTAAGGACGTAGGGATGATGGGGATCGGGATCTTTGCCTTGAGCAAAGTATATCGAGGCCACAAGGCATTTATCAAACCTATTCTCTTCCTGTTGGGATCCATTATTGCACTAGGTTCGTTGAATTTGTTGCTGGGTGCAAATGTTATAACACTTGTATATGGGATTAAAATAACGTTCCTACCTATGATGATGATGTTTACAGGGATGCTGATCTCACAATGTCACAGAGTTTACTCGTTTACCAGAACAAATTTTGTTATTTTTATTTTATTAATTGTTGGCTGGTTGATTCAGTATTCACTTGGCATTGAGAATTTGATTTCACTTGGTTTTGTCTATGGCGTAAATGTTAAAAACTATTTTGAGGGTGTGCCGCGGCTGTCATCCATTACATATTCACCTGACGGTTATGCGTATGCTTTGGTGATCACAGGTTTAATAGCAGAACGAACCAAAATGGCGATGAATCAACGGCTGATTCGGGGAATCATTCAATTGCTAACGATCAGCTTTTTGCTGTTATCCACCATTCGTTCTGCATTGGTTTTGTGGATTGTATATCAAGTGGTTATGTTTTTTTTTCAGGTTCGAAAATATAGTAAAAAGAGTACGTTATCGCTTGCATGCACGTTCATTATGATGCCTGCAGTGGTGTTCTATGGGGGGCGAATGCTAGAGTCCTACAACCTGCTTTCTGTGTATTCCTTATTAGATCGATTTCAGACATGGGGGAACATTCTTACCTCTCCGTTCACGATAAATGGAGTTATTGGTAATGGTATCGGTTCAGTGGGGGCTGCAAGTCGGAGAACACATATTATCGGCGTAGATTCCTATAACTTTGCTGTGGATAATCAGTATTTTTCCCTTTATGAACAGACAGGTTGGATCGGTATGATTTACTTTATGATGTTATTTATGTGGATTATCGCCTCTCTGGTGAGGCAGATGAATACGCTGCCTGCTACTAACCTGTTGCGTCTGCCGCAGATGGCAATTGCACTTATAGCAGGTGTAACAGCCGCAAGTCTTACAACAAATGTACTGGAGATGTTACCTTCGAACATCTTTTTCTGGATGGTCATTGGCATGGCTCTCGTTCAGCCTCTTGATTCTAGTGATATATCACAGAAAGCGGTGGGATAGAAATGAAGATTTTACACATCGGTGAATATGTCATTGGTGGAATGGCGACTTATCTTAATGAAGTTGTTGGATACCAACGTCAATTTTTTGATGTTTATCTGCTGATGAGTGATTATAACAGTGCTACGAGTTTTGATTTGGAGTCTGATCATATTTTGCATTACAAGTATAGACGTCATCCTAAATATTTCCTTTCGGCTATGCGGCAGATTCATCAAGTCATCCAAGACATTCAACCTGATATTATTCACGTTCATAGCTCATTTGCGGGCCTACTCGCAAGGGGCTTATTTTTCTTTCAACCCAAGAAGGCTCGTATATTTTATTGCTCCCATGGCTGGGCTTTTTTGATGGATACCAAGCCGTTGTATAAAAAGGGGTTTCTATTAATAGAAAAGCTCATGGAGTTTAAAACAGATGTAATTATTAACATTTCCCAGCATGAGATGGAACAATCTTTACGTCGAGGTCTATCCCCTTCCAAATCAAGACTCGTATATAGCGGCATACGCGAACGGGAGTCTACTAACGTGATTCCCCTAGAAGAAGCCGCAGCGGAGACAGACATCATTCAATTATTATTCGTTGGCAGGTATGACCGGCAAAAAGGACTTGATATTGTCCTTAACATCTTAAACGAGAATCCTGAATTGCAGCAGCATATTCGCTTGTATGTTATTGGTGACACCGTACTTGAAGATAAGGTATGGGATTTTCCTGATAACGTTATTCGTCTGGGTTGGGTGAACAATGCCGAAATTGATCGTTATTATCAGCAATGTGATGCGGTTATTATGCCATCCAGATGGGAAGGATTCGGGCTTGTAGCCATAGAGGCTATGAAAAACCGGAAGCCTGTCATTGGAAGTAATCGCGGCGCATTACCTGAGCTGATTCGGCATGGGGAGAATGGATATATTTTTGACATTGAACATAAATATGAACTTTTAAACACCCTGAACAATCTAGACAAGGATGAATTGGTGAACATGGGTGAGGCAGGCTATGCCATCTATAAAGATAAATTTAGCGCTGCCAGGATGAACGAGGAGATTGTTGGTCTCTATTATAAGTCGTATACCGGGGCTTCTGTTAAGGAGATCCCCGTTACTAGCGGGTTAGAATTTTCTAAGAGAGCTGGAGATGCACATGATTAGAATATATATTAATGCCCGATTTCTGACCCAAACGATGACGGGAGTTCAGCGATATGCGCTGGAGCTTGTGAAAGAAATCGATCAATTGATTGATCGGGGTGAAATTGACGGAAACCGTTATGAATTTTGCTTATTATCTCCCTCCAATATAATTAACGAACCAGCATTTAAGCATATACGCCACAAAGCGGTTGGTAAATTGAAAGGACATCTTTGGGAGCAACTCGAACTTCCCTTCTATGCCAAAGGGGGATTGTTAATAAACCTGTGCAACACAGGACCAGCTTTTAATAAGAATCAGATTGTAACCATCCATGATGCTGCTGTCTTTAATTATCCGAAGGCTTTTTCGTTTGCTTTTCGGGCCTGGTACAAATTTTTGATGGTTCGTCTGGGTAAAAACTCTAAAAAAATTATTACGGTGTCTAACTTCTCTAAAGGGGAATTGATCCAGCACTGTAAAATAGCCGAGCATAAGCTGGTGGTCACTCATCTGGGGATCGATCACATTCACAGAAAAAAGGCGGCTTCAGGTACTCTTGAAAAATATGGGATAAAGTCTCCTTATGTTCTGGCTGTAAGTACGATGAATCCTTACAAAAACTTCAACCTGATTGTTGATGTTTTACCCGAACTCGAAGCTCATAATCTGAACGTTGTGATTGTTGGCTCTAAGAACAGTAAAGTGTTTGGTGAACAAACATGGGTACAATCTGATGCAATCAATTGGGTGGGCTATGTTACGGATGAGGAATTAAAGGCGCTATACGAAGATGCTGCAGGGTTTATTTTCCCTTCTCTATATGAAGGATTTGGCTTGCCGCCACTAGAAGCGATGGCGTTGGGTTGTCCGGTCATCGTATCTTCTCGTGCATCCATACCCGAAGTTTGCGGGGATGCAGTGTTGTATTTCGATCCCCAGAGCCCGCAAGAAGCAGCTTCATGTTTGATTGAAATTACATCAGATACGGAGTTGAGTAAGCAATTGTCATATAAAGGAAGAATTCGCTCCGGTTTATTTTCCTGGAACAAATGTGCTAAAGATACAGTCAACATTATTATGAACACGGTTTAGCCATGCTGGATGTTCCATTTAAATCATATGTGAAACCAGCAAAAACCATGGGGGATAACGGTTATGATGGAATTAGCTCCAAAAGGAAACATTCAACAGCGAAATATGTACATCGCTATATTAATGACCAGTTTCACTAACATTCTCATCTTGGGAATTACAACGGTAACTTCAATCATTACCAGTCGAATGTTTGGAGCTGAAGGCAAGGGCGAATTGGCAGCTATCTTATTCTGGCCCGGATTCCTAACCAATCTGGCTACACTGGGGTTACCAACGGCGCTTATCTACCATATCAAAAAGAATAATAAACAAATTCCTGTGTTTACAGGAATCGGATTCCTGATACAGATTCCGGTCAGTATTGTGGTTGGGGTCATTAGTTGGTTTGGAGTATCCTCGTGGTTATCCAATTATGCGGAGTCCGTTATTTCCATATCGAGGGTATATATCGCGTCTTTGACGCCTGTTTTGCTAATAATGGGCGTATTCGCAGCTACTGCTCAGGGGATGGAAAAGTTCCAAATTTACAATTTAGCGAGGTTGCTTGCGCCATTTATCAATTTGATAGGGCTCGTGTCTCTATGGATCACGGGGACGTTGTCGTTGGAACGTACAATAATTGTAAGTTTTGTATCGTTCGTTTGCGTTGTGGTTTTCTATGCGTATTCACTCAGGGAGCATATTTCACGGCAGGTCTTCTCCGTTTTTCGTCAGATGAAGTCCGGCTTGTACTTGTTAAGTTATGCTGCAAGAGTTAGTGGAGTGGAACTGCTGAATACATTGTATAATCAGTCCGATAAAATTATTATTTTGGCACTGCTTACTCCACGTGAATTCGGTCTTTATTCCGTTGTATACGCACTTTCCCGTATGTTTAATGTATTCCAGACCGCTATAACGAATGTGATCTTTCCAAGAGCTACTGGATTAGAACAAGAAAAAGTGTTCAGCCTAGTAGGCAGATCTTTCAGAACCAATATGGTTTTTATGATGATCATTATCGTGCCTTCTATGGTGGTAGGTCGTTTTTTGCTCGGTTTATTGTATGGGCAGGAATTTTTGGAGGCCAGTGGCGCATTTTATCTATTATCCATTGAATGTGTTGTGGGCGGGGGAGCAGGAATTTTAGCCTCTTCTTTTAACGCTCTAGGTCGCCCAGGAGTCATTCTCGTTGGACAAAGTGCTGGAGTAGCTGTAAGCATAAGTTTGTTTCTACTTCTAACCCCTCATTTCGGATTATATGGGATAGGTCTTTCTTTGCTCACAGGTTCGACCATGCGGGTTATGGTATCTCTGATCTCACTAAAAAAGATCTATAAAATCCCAATAAGACAAATGCTCTATAACAAAGGAGATATTCAATTTGTGATGCAGCGTCTGAACGAAAAGCTCATTTTAAAAAGAAGCAGATAAAAAATCTGGACTAAAGCTGCTTAAAATATAGAGAGTGGAGTGATAACCATGAGAATCGTACTTCTCTCCGGTGGATCAGGCAAGAGGTTATGGCCTTTATCCAACGATACGAGGTCGAAGCAATTCCTGAAAGTGTTGGAGGGCCCGGAGGGGCAGGCGGAATCCATGGTTCAACGGGTATGGAGGCAACTGCAGCATACGGGATTAAGCGAACAGGCCACGATTGCAACGAGCAAGCCGCAGGTGGAGATTTTACGGAGTCAACTGGGCGATGAGGTTGAGCTTATCGTAGAGCCAGAACGCAGAGATACCTTTCCTGCAATTGCCTTGGCAGCTGTTTATCTGTACTCGGTACAGGGTGTCAGTCTGAACGAAACGGTTGCTGTGCTTCCTGTTGACCCATATGTGGAGGAATCCTTTTTCTATAAAGTTATGGAGCTTGAAGGAGTGTTGGATGATTCTGGTGCGGAGCTCGCATTAATCGGGGTAAAACCTACGCATCCTTCAGAGAAATACGGTTATATTATTCCTGATCCACATGAAACCGAAAAACACAACCATTACGCCAAAGTATCACATTTTCAAGAAAAACCCTGTGAAACTGAAGCGGCAGAGATGATAAAGCAATCTGCCCTTTGGAATTGCGGGGTTTTTGCGTTCAAACTCAATTACCTGATTAATCTGATGATCCAGCTTGAGCTGCCAATTCAGTATGAAGAGATGCTCAAGCAATACGGAAGGCTGGAGAAAATCAGTTTCGACTATCAAGTCGTTGAAAAGGCCTCTCAAATTGTAGTTACACCTTACGATGGATATTGGAAAGACCTTGGAACCTGGAATACGCTGACAGATGAGATGAGCACCAACATTGTGGGCAAGGGAGTAGTTACTGATAGCTCATTAAACACACATTTGGTCAACGAGTTGAATATCCCGGTATGTGTACTTGGCGTTTCAAACGTGATTGTAGCTACAAGCCCGGATGGTATTCTAGTCAGCGAGAAAGAGGCTAGTCCACAAATCAAAGAAATTCTTAAAGATAGTGCGGAACGTCCCATGTATGAAGAACGACGCTGGGGCTGTTATAGAGTTCTTGATTATACACGGAATTCCCGGGGAGAAGAGGTACTAACAAAACGGATTATTATTGGGGCTGATAAAAATTTATCTTACCAATATCATCTGAAACGAAACGAAGTTTGGACAATTGTCTCCGGGCAAGGTGAGTTGATTCTGGATGGTGATTTAAAACCGATTAATCAGGGCGATATCATTTCAATCCCTTCTGGCGGCAAACATAGTGTAAGAGCTATCACCGAACTTGAAATCATTGAAGTTCAGATGGGCAGTGAGCTGGTGGAAGAAGATATCGTACGAATCGAGATGGAATGGACAGATATTATCCAAAATTGCGTGAATTGGGGGAAAACAAGATGAATATTGCGGTGATTGGAACAGGGTATGTAGGTCTTGTATCGGGAGTATGCTTTTCGGAGATCGGCAACCAGGTCATCTGTGTGGACAACAATGAGGCCAAAGTAGAGATGCTCAACGAGGGCAATGTGCCCATCTATGAGCCTGGCCTCAAAGAGTTGATGGCTTCCAACATGCAAGCAGGCAAACTATCGTTCACCTCCAATATTGCTGAAGCGATTAGCCAGTCGGATATTATCTTTATCGCTGTAGGCACGCCTTCTCTTCCGAGCGGCGAGGCCAACCTGAGCTATGTAGAGCAAGTAGCTATAGAGATTGGAAGCCATATTGAGAGCTATAAAATTATTGTGACCAAAAGCACCGTTCCTGTAGGCACCAATGATCGTGTCCGCGAGCTGATTAGCAGTATTTCAGCTCAGCCTTTCGATGTGGCTTCTGTTCCCGAGTTCCTCCGCGAAGGATCAGCGGTCAAGGATACGCTGAATCCTGACCGGATTGTCATTGGAACAGACAGTGATCGGGCGATTAAAACACTGAAGAAACTTCATCGGCCATTGACGGAGAACCTGATCATTACGGATATTCGATCAGCCGAAATGATTAAATATGCTTCCAATGCATTTCTTGCAACCAAAATTTCATTCATCAATGAAATCTCGAATATATGTGAAAAAGTAGGGGCTGACGTTACGCGAGTAGCTGAAGGCATGGGCTACGATAAGCGTATTGGAGCTTCCTTTTTGAAGGCAGGCATTGGTTATGGGGGTTCGTGCTTTCCCAAAGATACTCAGGCACTAATTCAAATCGCGGGTATGGTCGATTATGATTTCAGGCTGTTAAAATCCGTTGTCCAAGTAAACCAGGATCAGCGTTTTCATGTCATTCATAAACTGGAAGAGGCGTTGGGATCTTTAAAAGGAAAAACAATTGCTGTGTGGGGATTAGCGTTTAAACCGGAGACAGATGACGTGCGGGATGCTCCAGCGATCGATATCATTCAGCATTTAAGTGATGCTGGAGCAGTAATCAAGGCCTATGATCCCATTGCAACTGAGAATTTCCGTAAAGAGGTAGATGTAGCCTCCATCACGTGGGAAGAGAATCCACTTCACGCTGCTGAAGGAGCAGACGCCTTGTGCGTTTTGACTGAATGGAAGGAATTCGCTCATATCGATTTGAAAGAACTGGCTGAAATCATGAAGGATCCAATTATGATTGATGGTCGTAATTTGTATAGTGCTGAACAGGTTCAGGCATCTAATCTTCAATATTATTCTGTTGGTCGTCCGGGTTTGACGAAGCTTGAAGGAAAAGCGGCAGCAATCATTTAATCGCTATTCATCATCTTGAATGTGAGTGAGGAAGAACCCATGAAAAAGTGGATGAAAGTTACTATCTGGATTGTTTCCTTTTTTGTAGTTGTTGTGTTTGGTTATGCCATATATCTCTACCAATCCGTTAAATCAACCGCTGACCAAATCTATGAGCCCCGGAATCCTGTAAAGCCCGTCTCGGTCACAGATAGCAGAGGTGGGCTACCAGTGGACATCAACAGTAAGGAGCCTTTTAATGCGCTTATTCTTGGTGTGGATGAGCGTCCAAATGATCGAGGGCGCTCGGATACGATGATTGTGCTGAGTGTGAACCCGGGGAAAAAGAAAGTGCTCATGTTTAATATTCCAAGGGATACACGGACAGAGATTGTGGGACACAATACAGAAGATAAGATCAATCACGCTTATGCCTTCGGAGGCGTAGACATGTCGGTAAATACTGTTGAGCAATTTTTGGGAGTCCCTATCCATTATTATATGAAAGTGGATATGGAGGGCTTTGCCAAAATCATCGACCTGGTCGGGGGCGTGGATGTAAATAATCCTTTTGCATTTGATTATGAGGGCCAGCGTTACGATCAAGGGAATATTCATCTGGATGGTGTTGCTGCGCTCGGTTTTTCAAGAATGCGCTATGATGACCCGAAAGGGGATTTGGGGCGGAATGATCGACAGCGTGAGGTTCTGAAGCAGATGCTTAAGAATACGATGCAATTCTCCAGTGTACTTCATATCCAGAATATGCTTGATGAACTAGGTACTCATGTCAGAACGGATGTTACTTTTGATGAGATGAAGGAACTTCTCCTCGATTATCGTAATGATCTGGAGAATGTAGATACGGTGGAGATTAAGGGTAAAGGCGAGAAAATCAATGGGATTTATTATTACATCGTGAATCAGCAGGAAAGGGATCGGATTCACGGAATAATTCAAGACCATTTGGAGAAATAAACAGAAATAAAGAAAGGCTTATGAAAGTGGTGAGAACCTTGCTTATGGAGGAGGATTACGGGAAACGAGGGCATAAACATAAACGAAAACAAAGACCTTATATTTATATCTTGTCACTGCTGCTCTGACCGTCGTAGCGATTATCGCCTCCATTGATGAATATATTCAGCAGTTCAGCCCTAACCGGACGAGTTCAATCCGTGATGTAGGCGTGGATCTGCTTGGCGGATGTGGCGGAATTGCTTTATATATGGGGGTTAATGTCGTTTTCAGAAGCTTCAGGTCTCCAAGGCGATCGTCAGTCAAAAGAAAGTGATTTCCCAGGAAATGCTGCTCGCTAGTTCCGCTTCTACTTGCTTGCTATCCATCATAAGTATGGGAGTAGGACAAGGGGGACGGGACATGCTGCGAAGAAGGAACCGGAATGCACTGCTCAAAAAAATTGGATTCATTGCACTTGTGCTGCTGCTGTTGTGGCTTATAGGCAGAACTATCCCATATTTGTTTCGTGCGGATGCACCAGATGAAGCTGCTGCCATTGCCCAAGAGTTTTACAAATATGAGCAGACAGGTGATTTCGGCAGTTCATGGGAGTTGTTTCATCCACTGATGAAAGAGCGCTTTCCCAAAAGCGCCTATTTACAGTCCAGAGCTCATATTTTCATGCAGCACTTTGGGGTCGAAACCTTTGATCTGGAGATGGAAAAACCAGAGCGTGAGTTTGACGTTACGGTAATTGATGGCGTTAAACCATTTGCAGAGGCGTATCGCATTAGTGTTACCCAGAAGTTTACGGGAACCTTTGGTCAATTTAAAATTGTGCAGGATTGTTATATCGTAAAAGATGGGGACGATTGGACATTGCTTTGGTATTATCCGAAGAATAGAGATATCGATACCGAGCATGACAAAAGCAATTGATAGTATTAACCCATACTATGAACCAAATTGTATCATTTTTACTTGAAGAGGCTCTATGAATGCGAGACTTTAGTCGCATTTATAGAGCTTTTTTTGCATTTCATTTCTTTTTAAATCTATAGGGGGTTGACATTAGTCCCAGTGTCAAGTAAATTACGAGTTAGATACAAAATGTATCAAAATTCAGCGTCTAACGACAAATAACAGGGACTTCATTGCTCCTTGTGAGGGGAAGGAAAATCATTGATCGAAACGGACCGCTTTTACTGTGTCAGTTGTGGGATGATTGTGTCGGTCGCTAGAGGCTCTGTCGAACTAAAGGAAGAGGACTGTGGAGGCAATCACGTATTTCGCACTGGATTTTATCGGAGTGAAATGCCGCTTGGATGCTGTGAAGCGTGTGTAGTTCATATGAAACGTCAGGGGAAATCCCAGTTTGCGGGACAATATACTAAAGATTATGATACACTATCTCCATATGAGAAACGGGCATGATGCGAATGTCTGTTGATGAAGGAGGAAATGGAATGCAGCAGGAGCCGGTCGTCCGTCTTCAGGGCGTCAGTAAAATCATCTCCTCCCGATCATTGGTCAGTGACCTGACTCTGGATATTTCTCCGGGGCAGGTTTTTGGTTTTTTAGGACCCAATGGGGCGGGGAAAACAACAACGATTCGAATGATGGTAGGGCTGATGTCCATCAGTCAAGGAGATATCATCATCTCGGGACACAGTGTAAAGAATGAATTCGAGCAAGCCATCGCTCAGGTTGGGGCTATTGTCGAGAATCCAGAAATGTACAAGTTTCTGACAGGCTATCAGAATCTCGTTCACTTTGCCCGGATGTCACCCGGTATTACGAAAGAACGTATTGCCGAGACGATTGAACGAGTTGGGCTTACAGCCCGCATCCATGACAAGGTAAAGACCTATTCTCTGGGTATGCGCCAGCGTCTAGGCGTGGCCCAAGCCATATTACATAAACCAAAGTTGTTGGTATTGGATGAACCCACCAACGGGCTCGATCCACAGGGAATACGGGAACTCAGAGATTATTTGCGTCAGCTCTGTCAGGAGGAAGGGATCACCGTCTTTGTATCCAGCCACTTGTTGTCGGAGATGGAATTGATGTGTGATACCGTTGCAATTATCCAAAATGGCAAATTGATTGATGTGAGAAATCTCAGAGCTGAGGCGGGAGCGGACGTACTTACTGAAGTTGCTTTTGAGGTAAATGATGCTCCACGTGCAGCCGAACGAATTAGCGAAGCTACAGTTCAGGGCAATGCCATTGTGATTCGTTTATCCCGTGAGCAGATTCCCGACTTGAATGCGAGGCTGGTCAGTGAAGGGTTCCAGGTATACGGTATCCGCAGCGTAACCCATACGCTGGAAGATCAATTTTTGCAGGTGACTGGGGGCGGAAGCATTGGGTAATTTCGGCAATCTCATTATGAATGAAAACATGAAAATTTTCCGTCGTCCGCGTACTTGGATTATGTTATCTATTCTGGCATTGATTACGCTGTTGATGCCGGTTCTGCTCAATGAAGGCATGGGGTCCAGTGAAGTTCCATACTGGCAAGCAGCTATTACTACCGTTCAGGTCGTCTTTTTCCTGAATACGATCTTCTGTGTCGTCATTGCAGCTGAAGCGGTGGCCGGAGAGTTCACTTGGGGAACCATTAAACTTCTGCTGATCCGTCCGTGGTCACGCAGCAAAATACTGGCATCCAAATATTTGACCGTGATTGGATTTAGTATTCTGAGTACATTACTTGTTGTTATTCTGGCAACCGTAATGTCGTATATCCTGTTCTCCCATTCCGTAACTCAGGATGGAAGCGGTGCTTCTGCATCACACGCATTTGCACTATGGGGATATCTGTACGTGGACTTGTTTATTACGCTCGCTATTGCCTTTATGGTCTCCTCCGTGTTTCGTTCGGGAGCTCTGGCCATCGGTTTGTCTCTATTTATCATGTTTACACAGAATTTGTTCTCATTGATCTTCAACCCCGTTCGTTACGAATGGGCCAAGTATGTTCTGTTCAATAATATGGATCTCAGTCGGTATATGGATCCAGTGACGGACTTTAGTATGTTTGACGGTGGGAATACAGGCATGACACTTGGCTTTTCTGTTGCTGTGCTAGCTGTATATTATGTTGTTTTCATGTTGATCTCATGGGTTGTATTCAACAAAAGAGATGTGGCAGGCTAATTGCCTGCTTCTTTTTTTTGCCCAATTTCTCCTTCAGGATGGAAAAGAGAGTATATTCAGCATCCGCTGTGGCATGACTAGCATTTAAGGGTACATATAATCATACATGAGCATACGGCTTGGAATGGAGCACGCTGCCCAAGCTGTATTAAGTTGCATGACATACATATTATCGCCGCAGTCGTATTTGGCAGAGCAGCGTATGGAGGGATCACGTTTCTTGATAAACAACAAGTTTTACCGTATATGCACAGCAATTATTTTGCTGCTGCTCATCGTGTATTTGGGGGATAAAGTCAACTTTATTTTCAGCCCCTTGACCTCGCTGATTCATATCATCATCATTCCGCTGCTGATTGCTGGTTTCTTCTATTATCTGCTGCGTCCGCTCGTCGACTATATGGAACGGCACAAAATGAAGCGTGCACTGTCAGTCCTTATTATTTATGTGGTGATTGCGCTGATTATGGCAGGATTCAGTGTGCTTGTATGGCCTTCACTGCGTGAACAACTGTTGAATTTTGTGGAGAATGCCCCAGTACTGGTTACTTCGCTCAGTGATCAGTTGGCTGAATTCGAAAAGAGCGGTTTTCTTTCAAAATATATACCTGAGGATTCCGATCTGTTCTCACGCTTCTCCGATTTTCTAAGTCAAGGAATTGCCCAGGTAACGGATTATGTATCCGGATTGTTTTCTGTCGTATCTAATCTGGTCATCATTCTGGCGACGTTCCCGATCATGCTGTATTACATGCTCAAGGAAGGCAGCAAATTTGGAACTAATCTTACACTGTTGCTCCCGAGACGTTACCGTAAAGATGGAGAAGAGACGGTACATGAAATCGATGAAGCTTTGAGCAGCTACATTGTAGGTCGTGTCATTGTCAATGTAGCCTTGGGCATCCTGATGTATATTGGTTTTCTCTTTCTCGGTTTGCCATATGCATTACTCCTGACGGCCGTATCCATTATCCTGAACTTCATTCCTTATGTAGGGGCTTTGCTGGCAGCCATTCCTGTCGTCATTGTGGGGTTCATTGAATCACCTTCAATGGCGATCTGGTCGCTTGTCATCATTGTTATCGCTCAGCAAATTCAGGATAATCTGATCTCTCCTTATGTCTATGGCAAACAGTTGGACATTCATCCGTTGACTACCGTCATCTTACTGCTTGTAGGTGCAGACCTGGGGAACATTCTTGGGATGATTATCGTTATTCCTTTATATATGATTCTGAAAATTATAGTTCGCAAAATCCATTATCGGATTGTTGAAGATAAGACTGAACTTTGAATGGAATTTGAAATAAAACTCTGTCATGTGTCACCACTAATGTTTGCTCTTGAAACACATGGATAAGCCGCATATCAATGGTGAAGGGCCTGGTAACTTGCCCTCGCGATTGATATGCGGCTTTTTTTCATACTTCTTGCTCACTCATGTTATATCTGTTATACTTGATATATAACAGATAACAAAAAGAAGGTGAACTCTTGATTATTCAACTGGATATGCAATCCGAACTTCCCATCTATTCGCAACTGGTTTATCAAATTATCGAAGGCATTGCTAGTGGTGAATTACAGCTAGGTGAGGCGCTACCTTCGGTTCGGAATTTGGCCGCCGATATTGGGGTTAACCTTCATACGGTCAACAAAGCTTATACAATACTCAAGCAAGATGGATACATTCTAATTCATAGACAAAAGGGAGTCGTAGTGAACCCTGATGGAATGCCTGATTTAACGGATGATTTTTTGAAAAAGCAGCAGAGAGAGTTAAGACCGATTATTGCCGAAGCGATATGTCGCGGAATGACCAAAGAGGAACTATCTGCGGTATTAGACCAAATGTATGATGATATAAAGATGGGTCACAACAGAGAATAAAGAATCAAGGGAGTGTGTTATGTATGGAACTATTTACTATATTACCTATCATCTTAATCTTTGCTCCATTAGCCGTACTTCTATCCTTTGCACCATATTTGTCAAGGGAAACCATCAGCTTTGGGGTTACGGTCAGTGAATATAATTACTACACACCCATCTTACGTAAGCTCCGGAGTATGTTTGCTACAGTAAGTCTGATCGGGAACGGGATGGTTATACTTGTCTGTCTGTATTTACTCCGATCTGCTAATGAAGAGTCTACCGCAATCATCACCGGTGTTTCCACAATAATATTCATTGTGTACTGGGCAGCACTAAATATGATATTTCATTTCAAGATGAAAAAGCTAAAGGGAACACTTACAACTGTAGAAGCACCTCAACGGGTTAAAATTGATACCACCTTCCGCCAAAACAAGCTCACCTATTCCAACTATTGGTTTCTCATTCACTTTGCTATTATTGTAGCCATTGCGATCATTTCGATCGTGAATTATAAGGTACTGCCTAACATCATTCCAATGAAATATGATTTTCAGGGCAATGTCACTTCCAGTGTGCCTAAAACCTACCTTTCGGTACTGGCTATTAATCTTGTACAGTTAGGAATCATTGCACTTATGATGTTGGTGAACTGGAGTATTAAAACAAGCAAACAACATCTTACCCCATCTGATCCTGCCCAATTTGCTGCTAAAAATATTCAATTCCGCCGTAAATGGTCCCTATTTACGATTATAACGGGGTTACTTCTTACCATTTTATTTGCCTTCATTCAGATCAATATGTTCGTCCCTAATCTGGTCTTGTTGACAGCTATTAGCTTCATCACCCCTATGGTAATCGTGTTAGGCGCTGTATGGCTGTCTCTCACAGGCAGACAAGGCGGTGGGGAAATTCGGAATCATCAAGAGGATCGTGAAAGATCCAAGGAGCAGCCTGTGAATGACGATGATCATTGGAAGCTTGGTTTTATTTACTTCAATGCCAATGATCCTTCTTTTACCGTAGAAAAACGTTATGGCATAGGCTGGACGATTAACTTCGCTCATCCATTATCTTGGGTCCTGTTGTTATTCATCATTGCTATTGTTGTTATAAGTATAGTCCTAGCCAATAAATGCTCATAGATCTATGCATATAATAGATAAAATGATTAGGAGGAGTTATTACAATGAACAATTGGAAAAAGCTATTACTTTCTCTTACTTTCGTAGGTCTCATCCTTCCGGTGACATCCATCTCAGAAGCTGCTGAAAAACCCGCTGGTCATGAAAATCTTGTTCCTATTCGTGAGATTGCAGAAAAGAATGGGGCAGAGGTATCTTGGCAACAAAAAACAGGAAAAATTACAATAAGTAGAAGTGAGCTTACTATTGTAGTTAAGGTAGGAGAGAAACAGGCGATGGTGAATGGGCAAGCCATATCCTTAGAGAATCCTGTTCAGTTAACGAAAGGAGTTACCTATATGGATGGGGGATTTCTTACCGAGACGCTGAAGGCAGCACCTGAGGATATATTTATTTCACTTATAAGTGAGGGCGATGGCAAGGAGGCCGCCAAGTATGTTGATACCTCTGTGAGTGGAGTGTTGTCACCGACGTTGTTGAGTCAGCTATGGGGAGCTTTAGAAGGACAAAATGGTAAAATTACAAGTGAAGCCATAGCTAAGCGTGTAGAAAATAACATAGTGCATCGCAATGTTACCTATACTTTTAAGACAGAACTGACTCGTTTAAATATTACGGTCAGAATGAATCATAACGGACTTGTAGATGACTTGTATATTGCAGCCGCTACTCCAGATGTGTATCAAAAACCAAGCTATGACAACCCATCTGCCTATACAGAACAAGACATTACGGTTGGTCAAGGTGATTTAGCTTTACCAGGGACATTAACTTTGCCCAAGGGAGAGGGACCTTTCCCAGTTGTCATTCTGGTACACGGATCTGGGCCTAGCAATCAAGATGCTGCCATTGGTGGTGCAAAGCCATTTCGCGATCTTGCGGTAGGTTTAGCTTCACAAGGAGTTGCTGTATTAAGATACGATAAGGTCACGTATGAGCATACCTATAAGGTGGCTTCACAGCCTAAATTCACATTAAAACAAGAGAGCGTAGATCAGGTAAACGATGCAGTAGAATTACTTAAAAAGAATACACATATTGATTCTACAGCGATTTTTGTGGCTGGACATAGTCAAGGCGGGTTTGCATTACCGTTAATCATTGCTGATGATAAGCAGCATGATATTGCAGGAAGTATTCTGCTTGCTGCACCAAGTAGTAGCTTTGTGGATGTGCTTACCGAGCAGCAGGACGAATTGGTAGACCGGATGGAGCGGCTAGGTTTAGACACGAAGAACATTAAAGAACAAGCTGAATTTTATAAAAATGTGGCTGCGATCGTTAAAGATCCTCAATATTCTGTAGATCATCTTCCTGAGGCATTTCCACTTCAACCTGCTTATTGGTGGTTTGAGCAGAGAGATTATGTACCTGCAAAACTGGCTAAAACACAAAACACCCCTATGCTTATTATCCAAGGCGAAAACGATGTGCAAGTGTCTATGAATCAATTCCAAACCTGGAAATCGGCTCTGCAAGGTCATTCCAATGTAACGTACAATAGCTATCCAAAGGTAAATCATCTTTTGTCCAGCTATGATGGACTTTCGATTGGTCAAGAGTATGCTGAGCCATCTAATGTCTCCAAAGCCATTATCGATGATATTGCGAAGTGGGTATTAAAATCAAACTAAAAAACGGGACGGTAAGTTCCATTTTTGGTTGAGTGATAACATGGGGAAGTGACACATTGAGCCATATATAATAAGAAGAGCACTTGCCAATGTAGGCAAGTGCTCTTCTTATTATATATGAAGTAGTTGCTTTATTTAGCCCAATTGGACTCTTTATCATCTTCATCGGTGTAGTCGGACATGGTCAGCGGTTCCTTGGGAACAACAGCGACTTTGTAGAAGCGATTCTTGTCTTTTTCCAGCAAAACGAAAGTCAGATTCTCGAATTCATATTCTTCCTGTTCGTTCATCTCGGGACGATGGCTATAGAGCCATCCGCCAATGGTATCCCATTCGTCCGCATCCAGGTTTGACGTGAACATATCGTTTACTTTGGACAAGGACACCTTGCCATCCATAATGACATAGTTTTCATTGATAACCTGAATATCCTCCACTTCGTCTGCGTCGAACTCATCCCGGATTTCACCGACAATCTGTTCAAGCACATCCTCAATCGTTACAATCCCGGACGTACCTCCATACTCATCGACCAGCACGGCAATATGCACGCCATCCTTCTGCATTTTCTTGAGCAGGTCCTTGACCGGAGTCGTTTCGTGAACAGCCGATACCGGCTGAATGAGGGAAGAGAGATCGACAGGTTCTTCGTTCCCGTACAACTCCAGGAAAAATTGTTTGGTATTTATGATACCGATAATATCGTCTTTGCTCTCATTTACTACTGGAAAACGGGTGTATTGTTCTTGACGGATAATATCCAGGTTTTCCTCGTTCGATCTATTGACATAAAGGCAGACCATATCAGTCCGGGGTACCATGATTTCTTTGGCAAGCATCTCATCAAAAGCAAAAATCCGGCTTACATATCCGAACTCGGCTTGGTTGATTTTGCCGCTCTCAAAGCTTTCATTAATGATAAACTGTAATTCTTCTTCGGAGTGTGCATCTTCATGCTCCGATGCAGGTTTGATTCCGAATAACTTGACCAGTTGATTCGCTGAGCTGTTTAACAGCCAGATAAAAGGATACATAATTCGGTTAAACCAGATGATAGGTGTAGACGTCAGCAGAGCAACGGCTTCGGCTTTACGGATTGCAATCGTTTTAGGTGCAAGTTCACCAACTACCACATGCAAATACGTGATGGCAACAAACGCAATAACAAACGATAAGAATGAAGAAACTGCCTCAGGCATGTTCATGCTTTCGAACACAGGGTGGAGAATTTTCTCTACCGTGGGTTCTCCCAGCCAGCCCAGTCCCAGAGATGTAATCGTGATACCCAACTGACAGGCGGACAAATATCCATCCAGGTTGGCAACGGCTTGTTTAACAGCCAAGGCACGCTTGTTTCCTTCTGCAATCATTTGGTCAATCCGGCTCGGACGAATCCGTACCAGAGCGAACTCCACTGCAACAAAAAACGCCGAAAGTCCTATCAAAAATGCAACCAATACTAAATTTAACGCATACCTCTCACTTTCCATTAACTAGTCTTCTCCTTTAAGTAATAAGTTTTTAACGAATATTATATCTAATTTTACGTAAGAAGACCACCTTCTGATCAAGAAAAGAGGAAGAGTCTGGAAGGCAGAGTGTGCCAAATGGCGATGGAGTGCTGATCCGCAGACTTGAATGAATCATATGTAGAGGGGAACACAGTCAGAATATACAACGCCAAAGCATGGCAAGAACTGGCTGAGTGCTGCTGCAGATGCGCTGTGTATGTAAAATTTTATCTAAGCAAACGTTACGAACAGTGCATACATTGGGTATCTAATGATTAGCTAAAGGCTTTATCGTCAAAGCTTGTACAGTGAGAGAACGGCAAGGTTATCCCTTGCCATGAGGAGGAAGCCGAATGTTTTGGCTGGTCATTATATTACTCGTATTTACTTTCCAGGCAGCCACCATTCTGTTGCTGGAATTCCGCAATCCGGCGAAAGCTGTGGCATGGCTTTTTATTTTATTCTGTGTTCCCTTGATCGGCTTTGTTGTGTATTATTTTGTCGCCCAGGACTACAGCAAACGCAAAAAGGTCCGTAAAGGCGGTTCACGAATATTTCGGGAAATACGGGAAACGATCTGGGAACAGGCTCATATTATCGAGCATGCCGATCAGATGTCGGGCAGCCGATACAACCATCAGCACCGTTTGTTCAATTTGTTATCACACTTGTCTGAGAGCCCAATTACAGGCTGCAACCGGAGTCAAGTACTTACGAATGGTGAAGAGACATTTGAAGCCATGTTGAGGGCCATGGAGCAGGCAGAGCACCATCTGCATGTTGAATTTTATATTTTTCGGGATGATGTTATCAGTACGAAATTTCAGGATGTGATGATTCGCAAGGCGAAAGAAGGCGTCAAAGTGCGTTTGATCTGCGATGGACTCGGCAGTCACAAGATGAGCTGGAGCTTTATCCGCAAGTTTCAGGACGCGGGCGTGGAGTTTCATTATTTTCTGCCGCCGCTCATTGCAATGATTGACCGCAGGGTGAACTACCGGAATCACCGCAAAATTGTTGTGGTGGATGGCAGGATTGGATTTGTGGGTGGGATTAATGTAGGTGATGATTATCTCGGACAATATCCGGAGGTTGGATTCTGGCGCGATACCCATATACAGATCGAGGGAGATGCCGTATATTTCCTGCAAAATACGTTCTTGAATGACTGGAAACTTGCTTCAGGCGAGCAGATTACAGAGCCTCAACTGACAGAGCTGTTCCCGCCACATATTTGCAGCGGGGAAGAGCGAATTCAGATTCTGGCCAGCGGCCCGGATCAGGACTGGGATGCCATTCAGGAAATGTGCTTTGGGGCGATTTCCGTGGCATGCGAACGCATATATATCACAACACCCTATTTCATTCCGGATCCCGCATTGTATGAAGCGATTAAGACGGCTGCCGTGAGTGGGGTAGATGTGAAAATCATCATTCCGTATCAATCGGATTCCCGGCTTGTGCACTTGGCTTCTCTGTCCTATATCGAAGAATTATTGCGTGCTGGAGTGCAGTTTTATCAATACCGTAAAGGTTTTGTGCATGCCAAGGTCTTGATTGTGGATGATTTGCTTGCGACGGTAGGCACAGCCAACATGGATATGCGCAGCTTTTTCTGCAATTTCGAGTTGACCGCAGTGTTGTTTGAGACTTCATCCATGCAACGGCTGACCGAGGATTTTGAACGTGATCTGGAAGAATGCAGCCAGATTGATGTGAAGGTGTTTCAGCAGCGTTCACGGTGGCAAAAAGGGGCGGAAATGCTTTCTCGCATGCTTTCTCCGCTGCTTTAGCCGTTATAGGGCGGATTTCTCAAGATAAGTTCACTTTTTGTGAATTTATCTTCTTTTTGCTAACTATTTTGCTCAAATTTGATCTTTTATGATATAATGTTTATATAAATTATGTCTTGGCGAAGGAGGGGAGTCTGCGGGAAAACAGGCTCCCTTTTGCTCTCTTTTGAAAGTGTCAACCGGAATTAAGACATACATGAATACATTTCATATAGCCTTTAGGTGCTTTTATAACGGGGTGCATATCGTGTTGGAACGGTGTTGTTCCTTTGTATGCAGGGTTCCCCTGAGTACTTAAATGATTTATGAAATGGATTCACATTTTGATCAAAATGGGGGGGATACCATGTCCAATGTATCGGTTAAAGAACTAACATCCAAGCCGGACCGCAATGTGAAGAGCTCGGTGTTTTCATTGAAGCTTCTGCAGCGCATTGTGATGATTCTGGTCGGTGCTGCACTGATGGCTGTGTCACTCGAAGTATTTCTCGTGCCGAATGGCGTTATTGATGGGGGAATAACAGGGATCTCGATTATGGTGTCAGAGCTTACACATCTGCCACTCGGAATTTTCCTGACCTTGCTTAACTTGCCTTTCCTCATTCTGGGGTATAAACAAATTGGTAAAACGTTTGCGTTATCTACATTGCTCGGGATCGTTGTAATGTCGATTGGAACATCATTGTTACACCGCGTTCCTGCACTGACGCCAGGTGAACCGCTGCTTGGAGCTGTATTTGGTGGATTAATCTTGGGGGTTGGTGTTGGTCTCGTCATTCGTTCCGGTGGTTCACTGGATGGTACGGAGATTGTAGCCATTCTGCTGAGTGAGAAATCGCCATTGTCTGTAGGCCAAATCGTACTCTTCATTAACGTATTTATTTTTGCTGGTGCAGGTTTTGTGTTTGGCTGGCCAAATGCCCTGTATTCCATGATTGCTTATTATATTGCCATGAAGATGATTGATATTGTGAATGAAGGATTGGATCAATCCAAATCGGTATGGATTATCAGCGAGAAGTACCGTGATATTGGTTCAGCCTTAACCGACCGTCTTGGTCGTGGCGTCACTTTCCTGGATGGAGAGGGCGGCTTCAGCGGAGACGAGAAGAAAATTATCTTTGTGGTGATCACCCGTTTGGAAGAAGCTAAGCTGAAGTCCATTGTTGAAGATTGGGACCCACATGCCTTTGTGGCGATTGGTAACATTCACGATGTGAAGGGCGGACGTTTCAAGAAAAAAGGTATACATTAGCGAATCTCATCGCACGTAACGAAAAGATAGCCGGCACCCTTGGTTTGAGGGTGACCGGCTATCTTTGTTTTAAATGCTGGATGACCAGTTCAACGGGTTGGGGTTCCACAGCTGCGATCAGATCCCCGGTCTGCGTCAGGCGTTCCACGATGTTCATCAAGTGGTAATCCTTGACCGAAACGTTGTTCCGAACCTCATCCCATGTGAGCGGAGTAGACACAGTACCGCCTGGTTTGGCGCGGGGAGTGTAAGGAGCTGCGAGTGTTTTGCCACCGTAATGCTGGAGGTAATCAAAATAAATGCGGTCCCCCCGGTCTTTTTTTAGTCGCTCGAGTGTAAATAGATCCGGATGTTTTTGAGTAACGTATTTGCCTACAAAATAACCGATGTCCCTTAATTCATCGAAGGTTACACCTTGGCGGATCGGAACAATAATCTGTATACCTGTGGCACCGGAGGTTTTCGGTACCGATCTCAGACCAAGCGAAGTCAGCGTTTCCCCCACGATCAGTGCTGCCTGCATGATGCGAGGTTCTTCTTCCTGCGAAGGATCGAGATCAATCATCCACTCGCAAGGCAGATGGCTGCCTACGGCATGTAAGGAAGGATGAAATTCCAGAGCGGCCAAATTGCCAAGCCATAACAGATCAGGGAGGTTGTCCATCACCACATATCGTATCCCGTCATGCATCTCGGTTCGTACAAACTCCGGAACGGGCTCCGGGGCATTTTTCTGATAGAAAAACTGGCCGCCTGCACCATGTGGATAACGTATCGTGGTGAGCAGCCGATTTCGGGTGTAGGTAAGCAGATAGGGGGCCATTGCCGCCAACTTTTGCAAATAGATAGCCTTGGTTACACCTGCTTCGGGCCATAACAGCTTGTCCGGATTGGTTACGGTAAGCTCCATTCCATTAATGGTTATAGTGCCCTTTATCGTGTGGGCCATGAAGAACACCTCCTATGGTGACAAGTATGATTTTAAATGGCCTCTTACTATTTCAGGCGGATAGAAAGTGGTTTATCGTTCAGGGATAAGATGACTGATCTGGCTGATCTGACACTCATCTCGCTTTACCGAAGCAAAGGCCTGGATGCTTGGGTGACGTAGGGTAAGATGGTGTGTGAGTTCCATGAATTGCACTTTGACACCGATTTGTGGTTCGACCCATGTGGTCTCCGCGCTTCTCTCCGGTATGTTATGAAAGGGTCTATCCTTTCGAATGAGAGGCTGTACTTCTTCGGTTAGTTTACGCCAGGAGTCCGAGTTCAGTTTACCCGTGCCGACATGACCAATATAGACAAAGTGAGGCCCATCGTATACACCGACTGCGATTGCATTCACGATGCCACTGCGGTAGGTAACCCCGCCAATCATCGCATATAGATCGTGGAAAATCTTGACCTTTTGCCAGCGTTGATCCTTACCGTTGATTCCATAGGTACTGGAAAGGTCTTTACATACAATTCCCTCCATCTGGTGCTGTCTCATCACAGTGAGCAGGGCGTCGGGATCGGACGTGTTGGTCACCTCCTGAACGTGGGGAGCAGGATTCAGAACTTGATGCAGCAGACGCTGACGATCTGCAAGTGGTTGATCTGTGACCCATACCCCATCGCAGAAAAGAATATCAAATACCATGTAAGTCACCGGAATCTGGGTTACAGCTTGGGCAATGCCATCCGGTCTGCTCATGCGATCTCGCCGCAGCACGTGATAGAAGGACGGTTTTCCCGTATCCGGGTCAAGGGCAATAATCTCTCCATCCAAAATATAAGAAGGAGCGGAGCATAGATTACGTGGCTGGACCAGCTCAGGATATTGTGCAGTTCGATTGTGCAGTCTGCGGTTGATCAATTGAAGTTCTTGTCCATCCTCGTAAGCAAGCATGCGGACGCCATCCCATTTGATTTGGGCAATCCAGTTTTGCCCGGTAGGGATCACATCTCGGGATACAGGTTCAAAAGGAATCAGGGGATGGAACATGTGCTTAATACTCCTCTCCGCTTTCAAATTTGTCTGGAGGTTGATGCCGTATGTTGAGTGTCACAAGTTTAACCCTTCCGCAGCCGTGCCTTTAGTTTATGTACCATAATGAGCAGCAAAGGAATTCCGATGCCACAGGTCAGGTCCCAATCAATCCAATACGGAATAACAACCTTAAGGTAGAAATTTTCGTTGGGAGCCACAACAATGGACAGGGCCAGAATCAACAGGGCACTAGGCAAAATGAGTGGACGATAGCTGGACAATTTGAAGAGATGAGTAATTCCGAGTACAAAGCTATAGAAGAACAGAATGCTCTTGAAAAAAACGGCAATAATCCAGACGGAGGCCATAAAGGCTTCGATTCGCTGTAAAGAGTTGCCTATGTTAATCTTCAGCGACAGATTAAATGCTGCGAACCAATGGTGCTGCGTCATAAATGGCCCCATGACCAACAGACATATGGTTAGCGTCAGGGTAAGCATTAATCCGCCTATCATGGCTGCCAGAAGGATATCCTTTTCCCAATGAGCTTCCTTTTTGGCATAAGGAAAGAGCATAAGAAAGATGCACAATTCACAATAAGGATAGGTAAGCACAGCGACAAAGCCTTTGAAGGGATTCAGAAAGCCTTGTGCAAGAACGGGCTTGATGTTGTCCAGATGTGATTGCGGGAACATACATACCGTCAGAATGAGCAGAAACAGCACGATCAGAGGAAGAAATACCTCGGCGCTCCTGCTTATGGGTTCCAGCCCAGAAAAGAGCCCCCAGATTAGAGTACAAACAAAGAGCAAATTCACAATGAAGAGCGGGGATTCAGGCAGGATCTGGGTCGTCATGAAATCTCCAATTTCTCTTATGAATGCGGAGGTACCCATCAGAAAATAGAATAAATAAAAACAGCTGAATAAGGCCCCGATCCAGGGTCCCAGAGTATGCAGTACATGTTGAATTAGATTCATCCGGGGCTGCAGTTTGTAAGCAACGAGCATAATGGACAATACCCCCATACCTCCAGCAACGCCCAATAATGCGGACAACCATGCATCCTGATGAGCAAATGATGTGATCATGGAGGGGAAGACGATAATCTGTTCACCAATCGTGCATAAGAACATCAGTGAGCCCAGTTGTCTTACAGTTAAACGCCCCTTCTCAATCATGTGGGTTCTCCTTCGCATGTCGATCTAGATATTTGGTTAGGATGTGCCAATTGCACCAATTTTATTAGGAAATGGATAAAGACAAATATCAACATATAAAAAGGCAGGCAAAAAAGCCCTGACAACTAATTTCCTTATAGGAGCGAGGAAATCAGTTGTCAGGGCTAATCAGAGGACTCAACTTTATACACAATATTTACGTCACGGATTTCCCGTGTTAGCTCGTTGTGGTCAAGCGAATGCGAATATTCTGTGGGTCTACAGTAAACCAGTCCTTACCTTGCTGTTCGATAGATGCGTTCGACTGACGCAGTTGCTCTACAGCTTGTTCCAATTGTTCTTTCTCGTCATAAACGATGGTGAAGTAGTCAATGCCTGTCGCATTGTCAGGATTTACAGGGGCGCCTGTACCAGCCCAAATGTTCAGCCCGATGTGATGGTGATAACCGCCTGCAGACACAAACAGGGCGGACATATTGGCGAAGTTACCAACGATGTCGAAACCAAGGACTCCTGTATAAAAACGGCGCGATTCTTCCAGACCACGTACGTGGAAATGAACATGACCAATGACGGTTCCGGCGGGCAATCCCTGCCAAGGCTCGTTTGCGGCCAAGGCGAACAGGCTGTCTACATCAACGGGATCACTTGACATAATGTAGTTATTATCTGCATCCCGCTTCCAGGTGTCGCGGGCACGGTCTGCATAGATTTCGATACCGTTCTGATCCGGGTCTGAAATGTAGAATGCTTCACTGACCAGATGATCACCCTGACCAATTTCAATGCCGGATTCAGCCAGGTTACGGAGGGCAAGGCCCAGCGATTTGCGGTCGGGCAGCAGGATGGCGAAGTGATATAGGCCTGAAGTGGAGCGAACAGGCATCGTCACGGCATCGGTCAACTGCTCAAGGCGTAGAAGCGAATGCTTTCCATCGGCAGTCATGGTAGCGACTTTTTCACTGCGTTCAAGCAGTTTCAGTCCGACCACTTCGGTATAAAATTGAATGGATCGCTCCAAATTGCTGATTCGCAGACTTACTTCACCCAGATGGGTTGTAGCAGGAATTTGATAAGTAGAAGTCATAAGGATTTCCTCCTGTAAACAAGTTTAGTTGGTTTGTTGCGGTTCGCCCATTGGCAATGGTATAGGGCTATTGTAATGTCATAGCTCATGTGGATATGAGACTCAACTGTACATTTATAAATAAGTTACTTTTCATAAGTTAATATAAAATATAAATCAACTTTCGTCAATTGTATTTTCGATTTTGGTGTAGTCATTCTTGGTTGAATATTACTTCTATTATGGAATACAAAATAAAAATCCGGCTTCATGGCCGGATCTCCAATGTAGACATTGATAACAAGTGAGTCTCATTGCTGTTAGTCGCTTAAGCCTTGGGCTTAGGCGCAGCCTTCTTTCTTTTGGCAGGAGCAGGAGCCTCTGTTTCTCCCCCGGCCGCTGCCTGGACCGACGTTTTCTTCGGAGCACGTTTCTTGGGTTTGGCTGTGGTAGTTCCGGGATCGGTTGGAATGGGCTTCACAGCTTCAATACTTGCTTGCAGTGCTGCCATCAGATCCATGACATTGGCTTCCGGCTTAGCCGGAGCAATTTTGATTTCTTCACCGGCTACTTTGTGATTGATCAGATCCAGCAGTTTGGCGCGGTAGTCGTCTGTATATTTACCAGGTTCAAAAGGAGTAGATAACTGATCGATCAGCAGCTTGGCCATCGTCAATTCCTTCTCGTTTACGTTCAGAACCTCGGGCAGGTTGGGAACCTGAGAAACAGGACGGATCTCGTCCGGGTAGAAAATGGTCTCCATGGAGAGGCAATCATCCAGCACTCGGATCGCAGCCAAACTGCTTTTGGAGCGAATGGATATTTTGGCGATGCCAATCTTGCCTGTATCCCGCATGGCAGTCATTAATAGCTGGTAGGCGTTTCCTCCCGCTTGATCGGGGGAGAGGTAATACGTTTTTTGAAAATAAATCGGATCAATCTCCGTTAAATCCACGAAATCCAGAATGGTAATGGTTTTGCTACTGGAATCATTTAACGCTTCAAGCTCGTCCTTCTCGAACAAGACGAATTTGCCTTTCTCATACTCATATCCTTTGGTGATCTCTTCCCATTGAACCTCAACTTCGCAGGAGGGACATTTGCGTACATAAGCAAGTGGACTGCCGCAGACTTTGTGAATATAACGCATGGAGATGTCTTTGTCTTCGGTAGCCGAAAACATTTTGACAGGAACATGAACCAGACCAAAGCTAATGGCACCTTTCCAGACCGTGTGCATGAACGGCTCCTTTCCGAGAACATTTTATGTATAGTATGGGCATTTCACGGGCGGGATAACCGTATTTCCATGGAAGCGGTATGCTTCAGAAAGAGTGGGGGATGATAACAGAAACATCCTTTAAGAACTGCGATGTCAAACGTTGGTTTTGGAAGAGGATGATATTATTTATTAACTATCACGTCAGGAGGCACCCCTATGAAGAACAAACGAGACGAAGCTGAAGCTCACGCCCATACGTTTTCTCCGTATCCTCGTGCCGAGTCGGAAGGGTCTGAGGATTTTCATACGCCTGCAACAGCGGTTAACTGGGAGGCTATTACCTCAGAAGAGCTGCCGCTTGACCGGGAGTCGTTCATGCTGGACATTGACCGGATGGTGAATGAGGGTTTGGGCGGTGGACAAGTTACAGAAGATAACGGTTATATCGGTGAAAGTACGACAGATAGCATGGTGCGGGAATCGCATGATGATCCGGAAGGAGAGTATGAATAATGTTAGATGTGAAACGCGCGAAAGCCATTTATGACTCCAAAGATACGATTGAAGTTACCTTGGAAGGAGATCCGGTCTGGATCGAAAATGTGGATGAAGCGAATGGCATGGCAACAGTGCAAGTGGGCAGCAGACCGGGGAATACCCAGACGGTACGTGTAGATCGTTTGGAAGAGTAAAAGAGAAAGTTTGGTAAAGGATGTCTAGGAAGGCCGGTGCCGTCAGGTACCGGTTTATTTGTCGTTCGTGTGAATGGTGGCCTGTCTTCTGCTCTGCTTCTGCTCCTTCGATGTTGCGGGGGGAGAATGGGACCGATATAATAAAGTTCAAAGTGAACTCAGGCGGCTTGACCGCCAAAGGTGGGGCGTATATTGAATCAGACGCATGAGCAGTGGGTGTATCACTCCCATGGCATTGCAGATACAGAAGTACTCGCGTCCAGACTCGCTGAACAGGCAACCGCCGGCATGGTGATTGCACTGGACGGTGATCTGGGCGCGGGCAAAACGGCATTTTCGCAAAAGTTTGCCTGGCATTTGGGTGTACGTGACGTGGTTAACAGCCCTACGTTTACACTGATCAAGGAATACGAAGGGCGTCTGCCCTTATATCACATGGATGTGTATCGCATATCGCTGGAAGAAGCGGACGAGCTTGGACTGGATGAGTATTTCTATGGAACCGGAGTCAGTCTGGTGGAATGGTCCAGTATCATTCCCGAATTACTGCCGCAGGAACACTTGCATGTGCAGATTGAAACGACGGGTCCAGAGGATCGAACGATTACGCTGGATGGGTATGGCGAGACTTATGCTGCCATGTGCCGACAGTTCAGACAGAATGGAGTCAAATGATGATGGAAGATTTACAAAAACAGCCGCGCCAGCGGTTTTTGGCGTTGGATACCTCGACTGCGGTGATGGCAGCCTCAGTGATGGAAGGCCACGCCCTTCTGGAAGAACGCAATGAACGGGCTGAACGCAACCATTCGGTACACGTCGTGCCTGTAATGGAGCAGCTGCTGGAAGCCAGCAGCACGCAGCCAGGACAGCTGGACGGCATTGCCGTCGGCATTGGCCCGGGATCGTACACGGGCATCCGCATTGCGGTGACCGCGGCGAAGACGCTGGCCTGGGCTTGGGACATCCCCGTTGTCGGGGTGTCCAGCCTTCAGGCCCTGGCCTGGGGCGGCTGGCACAGTGGCCTCGCCGCCAAGGCCGAAGCTGCGGCAGAGGATGCCGCAGCAGGGGCTGGCGGAACGCCATCCGCGGACCAGGGCGGCACAGGTGCCGCCCCTGTCCACTGGATCGTTCCGCTTGTGGATGCAAGGCGCGGTCAAGCCTATACCGCGCTGTTTGCCTCCGCCGGGAGCGCTGCGCCCCGGCGGCTGGCGCCAGATGCCATCCGTATGGTGGACGGATGGCTGGAAGCCCTCGCCGCCCGCATGGCGGAGGCGGCGCCGGAAGAGCGGCCCGCTGCCGTCTGGATTGTCGGCGAGACGGGCCCGCATGCGGCAGCAGCGGCTGAGCTTCGCTGCCCCGCAGGAACGGCGCTCCAGCTCGTACCCTATGAGCTGGAGGGCCGCTGGGTTGGGCGCTTAGGCGCCGAGGCGCTGCTTGCAGGTCAGCGAGATGACGTGCATGCGCTCGTACCCAACTACACCCAGCTGGCTGAAGCGGAAGCCAACCTGCTGCGCAAAGGCTAAAGGGGGAGGGGAAGCAGATGGACAACGTGGAGAATCATCAGCAGGAAGCAGCGCTTCAGTTCAGGTTCATGACTCTGGATGATATTCGAGATGTCATGATTATTGAACATGAAGCCTTCACCCTGCCCTGGACGGAAGAAGCATTTGAGAATGAATTGACACACAATCATTTTGCTAAATATATGGTCATGGAATTGGAAGGTACAGCGATCGGCTATGCCGGTATGTGGACAATCATGGATGAAGCCCACATTACCAATATTGCAGTCCGGGAAGCTTATCGTGGGCGCAAGCTCGGCGAGAAGCTGCTGGACGAACTGATGAGAACGGCGGCTTATCTCGGGATGGAACGAATGACGCTGGAAGTCAGGGTTTCGAATCGGATTGCCCAGAGCTTGTATCAGAAAAAAGGGTTTGAATCGGCTGGTCTTCGCAAAGGGTATTACTCCGACAATGGGGAAGATGCGATGATTATGTGGGCGAATTTGCCGCCTGCGAGCCGGAGCGGCGAAGAGGAAGGAAGCGTAACGGATTCATGAAGGATTTCAATGAAAAGGTAAGTTCAGCACCATCTTATATATTGGCCGTGGAGACAAGCTGTGATGAAACATCCGTAGCGGTAGTCAAGGATGGACGGGAAGTGCTGTCCAATCTGATCTCCAGTCAGATCGAGACACATAAGGCATTTGGCGGAGTTGTACCTGAAGTGGCTTCGCGTAAACACGTTGAAGTCATTACACTGATGTTGGAACAGGCTATTGAACAATCTGGCATCCGTCCGCGTGATCTGAGTGCAATCGCCGTGACGCAAGGGCCTGGACTGGTTGGTGCATTGCTGGTCGGTATCGTCGCGGCGAAAACCATGGCCATGGCACTTGGCAAACCACTCATTGGCACACATCATATTGCGGGACATATCTATGCCAACAGACTTACCCATGAGCTGCAATATCCAGCGATGGCACTGGTGGTTTCAGGTGGTCATACCGAGCTAGTGCATATGGAATCCGAAGGTAAGTTCCAACTGATCGGACGTACGCGTGACGATGCTGTAGGCGAGGCTTATGACAAAGTAGCGCGTGCACTGGGTTGTCCCTATCCGGGAGGACCACATGTGGACCGGATGGCTGCTGAAGCAGAGCAGGCGGTACCTTTGCCACGCGTCTGGCTGGAAGCCGATTCGTATGATTTCAGCCTGAGTGGTCTGAAGTCTGCTGTTTTGAATGTGCTGAATCAAGCTAAAATGCGCGGAGAAACACTTGAACCATCGGCTGTGGCACGGGGCTTCCAGGAAGCTGTCGTCGAAGTGCTGGTAGAAAAAGCAGTACGGGCAGTCCGTGAGTATGGATCACGTCAATTGCTGTTATGCGGTGGCGTTGCGGCAAACCGGGGATTGCGTTCAGCTTTGCAGGAGCGTTGTGCGAAGGAAGGGCTCGAATTGCTAATCCCGCCGATGGAATATTGCACGGACAATGCAGCGATGATTGGAGCTGCAGCGTATTTGAAATGGCAGCGGGGAGAAATTTCGGAGTTCGATGCCAAAGCTGATCCTGGACTTTCACTTGAGGCATGGTCTGTACAATCGTTATAGCATGCATATGAAGACTTGACAGCCTCAAGTGAAGACTGTATATTAATTACAAATTAAAACAGGAATACGATATGTTCAACTAAACATTTACACGATAGCGGAGAGGACAGAAATAACCTGGAGAAGCGAAGCGTTCGCCTTTATCACCGGATTTTCCCTTTTAGAGAAGGGAATCAAAGAAATCTGGGGATAACAGAGATCGGAAGGTTGTTCTGTCATCGGAGCGCCAGTGTAAATACTCATTTGTTGACTTATATAGATTCCTGAACTGAAACGCAATGAACAGGAACAGTAGGGTATTTCCCGGTCTTAGAGAGCTGCGGGGTGGTGCAACGCAGTCAAAGGAAACCTGAAACTCACCTGGAAGCGGAACGATGGAACACGGTAACTCCTCGGGAGAAGCCGAAGGCCGATGATGGCCCAAAGTACATGGTTACGGGTTGCCTCCGTGAATGGGCCGTTGTTGATGGAATCCGGATGACATATCGGTAGAAGATCAACAATAACTGAGGGGGCTTTTGTCACTTTGGGCAATGATAACGGTATGGACGCATACAGGATCAGCTCGAAGGAAATGAAAGTCAACAAGAGTGGTACCGCGAAGGTGAACAGCCTGTCGTCTCTTGCATTATTGCAGGAGATGGCAGGCTTTTTTGATTTTCAAAATGGTGATGTAATTCATGGTCACATATCATAAATGTAATGAACGGGAGCAGTAAAACGATAAAGCGCACAGAGAGCTGCGGGTTGGTGCAACGCAGTGGCTGGAATCGTTCGAATCTCGCCCGGGAACGGAGCTGTGGAAACAGATGAGACGATGTCTCATCCCTTGTCCTTGTAACCAAAGGACATCGTGGTACACAGCAACGGCTAACCTCCGTTATAGGGTGTTTCTCCGGCTGGATCGGTTGTTATTGTTGCGTGTACGCAACTGCAATGGATCTAGGCCGGAGACGACGAGGTGGATGGTGTCTGGCGCAAGCCTGGACCATCAAGCAAGAGTGGTACCGCGGAGGGGATAATAACCCGCCGTCTCTTAGATGAGATGGCGGGTTATTTGTGTTTGCTGCCGGCAGCAGGGTGGGCGATGGGAATCCATAATCATGGTTTAGAAAGAAATAAGACTGGCGTGCAAGTCGACGTGCACGCCGGCATGGAGTGCAAAATGAATAAACATAGAAAACGGGAAGTGAACGCCTCGTTCCGATCCCAAAAATCCAATATACATTCAAATTTGATGGAGGTTGATGAATATGACAACGAACAATAACAAACGGATGATTGAGATTTTTGATACAACACTGCGCGATGGAGAACAAGCACCGGGAGCGAGTCTGCAGCCTGAACAAAAAATTGAACTGGCACATCAATTGGCTTCTCTGGGCATTGACGTCATCGAGCCTGGATTCCCGATCTCAAGTCCAGGTGAGTTCGCGGCGGTTCAGGCGATTTCCAGACAACTGCAAAACGTGGAGATTTGCGGATTCGCGCGTGCGGTCAAAGGGGATATTGATGCAGCCGTTCGAGCAACGGCTGACGCAGCACGCCGTCGTATTCATCTGTTTATCTCCTCTTCGGACATCCATATAGAGCATCAACTGCGCCGTCCGCGCAGCGAAGTCGTAGCTACCGCCCGGGAGATGGTCTCCTATGCACGTCAGTTCACGGATATTGTGGAATTCACTGCCATGGATGCGGCTCGCACGAAGATGGATGATTTGATCGAGATGGTCGAAGTAGCCATTGAAGCGGGAGCAAGTATTATCAATTTGCCAGATACGGTTGGGTACGCACTGCCGCATGAATATGGAGAGATGTTCCGTCAGGTACGTGAGGGCGCAAGAGGCGGAGACAAGGTTCGTTACAGCGCACACTGTCATAACGATCTGGGACTTGCGGTTGCCAACAGTCTGGCTGCGATTGCCAACGGTGCTTCCCAGATTGAAGTAACCATCAACGGTGTGGGAGAACGGACGGGTAACTGTGCCCTGGAGGAGCTGATTATGGCTCTGGAGACGCGGGGAGATGTGATTGGCGCAACGACAAATATCAAACTGAACCAGATGTATGAGACTTCCCGTCAGATTAGCCGTGCGATGCATTTCCCAATTGCCTATAACAAACCGGTAGTAGGGCGCAATGCCTTCCAGCATGAGTCTGGTATTCACCAGGATGGTTTGCTCAAGAATCGGAGTACGTATGAGATTATGGACCCGGAAGCGCTGGGCATTCCACGCAGCATGATTATTCTGGGCAAACATTCCGGGCGTCACGCCTTGAAGGATCGGGTTCGCAAATATGGCTTTGAACCGGATGAGCAGCAAATGGAACAACTGTATGAGATATTTAAAGAAACTGCCGATCAACAGAAGGTGGTCAGTGATGACCAGTTATTGCAGATGGTGAGCCAGACCATGAATATTCCTGCACAGGATTATGAACTGGTTGAATTGCAGGTTACGGCGGGCAGCATGACGGATCGAATGGCAGCAGTTCGCATTCGCACGAGCGCAGGGGAGCAATCCTATTCTGCGGTTGGCGGTGGTCCGGTAGATGCAACGATTCGTGCGATTGGTCAAAGTATCTCGGACGACATTACGTTTGTCGATATGGAAATGCACGCACTGAGCGGAGGAGAGGCTGCGAGTGCAGAAGCTGCGGTTACCGTGGAGCGTGCAGGACGTGAATTTAGAGGAACTGCCACGCACAATGATATTGTTATGGCAGCGGGTCTGGCGTATGTTGCAGCTTGTAATGCAGCCGGACTGAAGGCGGAATCTTCCGAAAGTGATGAATCAGTGCACGCGTAATAGTACTCCAGTAAATCACATAACTTTATGTCAAATATAAACCAGAGGCAGGCCTTAAATACTGAGGTCTGCTTTTGTCCTTTTATAGGAGAAAAAAATTGAAAGAACGAATGCGTTTGTCAAGGTGTGATTATAGTTATCCACATATTCAGTGTAAATTGTGGGTAACTATCTAAAAGTCAAACCAGTAATGTTTTCGGAAATAAAAGGCTTTAGGGGATAAAATGGTCGAGTTATATTCACAAAGATGTGGATAATGTGTATAACTTGGTGGATAAATATGGTTTTTGTACAAAAAAAGCTATTCTACCGCCGTATAATTAAATAAATTGAATTGCTTGCTATCTTGCTTTCTTGTGGATAAATGAGAGGCTTTACAACGTAAAAATATTTTACTTGATTCGAGTGGAATTGACAAATGGGTACTCATCCTACTCAACTTCTCAATTTATGCTCAATCCAAAAAGCCGATCCCCCTAAGGAATCAGCTTTGGATATAAAGTCCGTTCTATTTTAATGTTATTCCATAGCTAATTCTTCCCACTCTTCATAAGCCTTGGCCAGTTGAAGCTTGTGATCCTCCGCTTTCTCCTGGAGCTCTTGCAGCTTCATGTAGTCCTGAAATATTTCAGGCGTAGCCATCTGTGCTTCGAGCTCTGTAATCTCCGTTTCCAGCTTCGCAATCTGTTGTTCCAGAGCTTCCTGCCTACGCTGGCGGTTACGTTCTTCGCGCTTGGCCTGCTTGTCTGCTTCGAATGAGGCGGCACCGGATTTTTCGATTGCGGATAGGGCTGGATCCGATTTGGCCGAATTTTTGGAAGAAGCAAGGCGTGCTTCAGCAGCTTCGCGAGCAATATCTTCAAGCTCCTGTTTCTTCTCCACATAATCATCATAATTGCCGAGGTAATGCTCTGTTCCACCGGGATGCAGCTCGACAATACGCTCAGCCATTTTATTGAGGAAATACCGGTCATGCGAGATGAACAGCAACGTGCCCTCATAGTCCATCAGCGCTGCTTCAAGCACTTCCTTGGCGAACAGGTCCAGATGGTTCGTAGGCTCATCCAGAATGAGCATGTTGGCTTCCTTGAGCATGAGCTTGGAGAGGGAGACACGTGCTTTTTCTCCACCGCTTAGCGATGAGATCTTTTTGAGGACATCATCTCCACTGAACAGGAAGTTGCCCAGCACCGTACGAATGCGTGCTTCCTCCATGCCTGGATAGGCGCTCCACAGTTCTTCCAATACGGTATTGGAGGGGTTAAGTCCGGTCTGCTCCTGATCATAATAGCCAATCTGCACCTTGGTACCCCATTGGATCTCACCGCTTACAGGACGCAAACTTCCAGTGAGGCATTTCAGCAAGGTTGATTTTCCGATACCGTTCGGACCGATCAAAGCAACCGTTTCCCCGCGTCTTAAATCAAAAGATACATTGCGGAACAACGGCGAAGCCTCATCGTAGGCAACGGAAAGCTGATCCACACGGAGTACTTCCTTGCCGGACATCACAGCCGGTTCGAACGAGAAATGAGCTTTCTTCAAATCTCCCATCGGTTTGTCGAGTCGATCCATCTTGTCGAGTGCCTTGCGGCGGCTTTGTGCCCGTTTGGTCGTTGAAGCACGCACGATGTTCTTCTGAACAAACTCCTCCATCTTGGATATTTCATCCTGCTGTTTCTCGTATTGCTTCATCTGGCTTTCGTACTCGGCGGCTTTCAGTTCCATGTACCGGCTATAATTGCCCGTATATTTTTTGGAGCGATGCCGTTCGATCTCCACGATGTTCGTTACAAGCCGATCAAGGAAATACCGGTCATGAGATACAACCAGCAGGGCGCCGGAATAACCTCTGAGGTAATCTTCGAGCCACGTCAAGGTGGCGATATCGAGATAGTTGGTAGGCTCGTCCAGCATGAGCAGGTCAGGGGCCTGAAGCAAAATGCGAGCAAGCGCAAGACGGGTCTTTTGCCCGCCGCTCAAAGTGGCAATCTGGGTATCTGGTGAAAATTCACCGAAGCCCATCCCGTGCAGTACACTGCGAATGCGGGTTTCCATCTCATAACCGCCATGATCCTTGAACCAGTCCGAGCGTCTGGCGTAACGCTCAAGCAGATCGGCATATTTTTTTTCATCTTCCATCTGCGCGGGGTCAGCAATATCCTGCTCCATCTGACGCAAATCCGCTTCTGCCTGGGTTAGGTGGGCGAATACGTTCATCATTTCTTCCCATATGGAGCGATCGGATTGCAGTCCGCTGTTCTGTGCGAGGTAACCAAGCGTTGTTTCCTTGGATTTGAAAATCTGTCCGCCATCGTAGGACATTTCCCCAGCTACGATTTTGAGCAAAGTGGATTTTCCTGCACCGTTAACACCAACGAGGCCGATGCGCTCGCGTTCTAATATTTGTAAGTTCACGCCGTCCAGGATTGGATCGACACCAAAACGTTTGATAATTCCGGATACTTGCAGCAGCATAAAATTAAGTTCCTCCATAGGTCCAGTTCTTGATATGACAACTATATCCCAGTTTACATGAAATACAGAGCAAATGCACCGATTAGGAGTGCCTGGGGCGTGTAGTCTTTTTGGTCAATCAATGATAAACTGAAAGAAGGCATGTTAATACATGAGGATTTTGCAGAAAATGAATCATTTTAACGATTCCAACACGATGACAACTGGTGCATAACATATAAATGGTTTGAATGGAAAGCTAGTTTACCTTCCCGATCAACAGGAGGTTATTCAAGGACATGCAGGATCATACGGAACAGAAAAGCCGTCTTCGTTCCAAGCTGAGACAGAGCCGGGATCTGATGGATGAAAGCATGCGTCAGCAGGTGATGACTGAGATTAATCATGTGACGAAGCGGGAGCTGGAGCTGGAGCGCCTTAGACGGGACAAATGGAAGCTGGAGAACAAGCGGCTTATGATTTTTAGCTATTTGTCTTATGGAAGCGAAGCATCTACAGCCTTTTTATTTGAAGAGGGCTGGAAGCATGGAGATCGGATGCTCGCACCGAAAGTGCTGGCGAATCCGGCTCGGATGGAATTGCGGCGTATCATGGGTGAACAGGATATTCAGCCGGGAATATGGGGAATACCTGAACCCAAGGATTCCTGTGAAGTGCTGCCACCTGATCGCTGGCCGGATATCGATCTAGTCATCGTACCGGGGCTGGGATATGACCTCCGTGGAGGGCGTATTGGTTATGGCGGCGGTTATTATGATCGTTTTGCCGAGACACTTGCAGCAAAATGTGCGATGACGGACAAAAGACCACGGATGGCTGCATTGGTATTGCCGGGCCAGCTTCAAGATGAAATTCCGATGGACCCGCTTGATCTGCGGCTTGATCTGTTGATAACAACCGAAGGTATATTACATATCGAATAAAGGGTTGTGATGTGATTGAATTCAGAAACGAATAACGACCAGGCTTCGGGCAGTAAACTGACTCATTTTAATGAACAGGGACGAGCCCGGATGGTTGATATTTCAGGTAAGGAAAGTACTGTGCGTACAGCTGTGGCGGTATCCAAAGTGACGATGAATCCGGCTACGCTTGAAGCCATTCGGGAGGGCCGCATCGGTAAAGGTGACGTTCTAGCTGTGGCCCAAATTGCGGGTATTCAGGGCGCCAAGAAGACGTCGGACTGGATTCCGATGTGCCATCCATTGGCATTGACGGGTGTGGATATTCGTTTTCATGACAACGGTGTCGATGAATTGCAGATTGAAGTTACGGTCAAAACCGAAGGAAAGACAGGTGTCGAGATGGAGGCGCTCACGGCGGCGTCGGCAGCGGCACTGACGATCTATGACATGTGTAAAGCCATGCAAAAAGATATGATTATCGGTCCAACCATGCTGAATTCCAAAAGTGGTGGCAAAAACGGCGATTTCAGCCGATAAGGGACATTTATTTTCATAGAGGAGAAGGGTGATCTTTATGGTGTGGAGAACAGCAATCCTGACAGCCAGCGACAAAGGGGCCCGCGGGGAACGTGAGGATACGAGTGCCCAAGTGATCCGGGAACTTGTGGAAGAAGAACTGGGTGGGGAAATCGTGGAGTACCGCATCGTTCCCGATGAACCCGATGAGATTATCGCAGCTTTGATTGAGATGACAGATTATTTTCACGCTGATTTGGTATTAACTACTGGGGGTACGGAGCTTGCGATTCGTGATATTACTCCAGAAGCAACCCGGAGGGTCATTGAACGGGAAGTCCCTGGCATGGCGGAAGCTATGAGATACAGTGTCATGGGCAAAAATCGTTCTGCGATGCTGTTCCGCGGCGTATGCGGTATTCGCGGACGTACATTGATTGTCAACCTGCCAGGTACACCGAAGGGTGTGCATGAGCATTTGGCGGCCATTATGGACCAGCTTCCGGAAGCATTGTTGATGGTTACGGGGCAGTTCAAGCAATAAGTGTGAAACATATAGTAGCAGGTGTGAAATCAAGCAGGAAAAATGATTGGATGTCGAGGTCTTTTTTTGTGAATAATGTGGGTTATGTAAGTGGTTACATCTATGGTATGATTGACATAATTCAAAATGAAGCAAAGACATCCATGAGCTTATGGCCAAGCGTGTGCATCTTTGAAGCTTGAAATGAGGAGGAATAATATCAATGTTTAGTTCCATTGGACCAACAGGTTTTATATTGCTGGCCGTTATCGCGTTGCTTTTGTTTGGACCCAACAAGCTTCCGGAACTGGGGCGAGCCGTCGGACGCACTTTCCGTGAATTCAAAGAAGGCGCACGTGAGATTATTGCGGATGATGATTCATCCAGTCGCAAGGAGCAGGAAAAGGCGAAGCCGCTGGCATCTGAGACGGCATCTGCAGACAAGCCTGAGGATAAACGCCTGCCGGAATAACTTTGACGGCAATGAAAGAGAAATCCCTTCCTGCCGGAAGGGTTTTGTATTTTAAGCTGGCAACAATGGGGGGCAGGCATGACGCAGCAGAAGGAAGAAATGACGATTACAGAACATTTGAGTGAGTTGCGCAAGCGGTTGATTTATGTGTTGAGCATTTTTATTTTGGGGCTGGTGGCAGGCTTTCTGGTGGCGGACCCGGTGTATCAATATCTAACGAAGGCAGAGACCGCTCAGGGGTTTGTGTTGCATGCATTCTCGTTCTGGGACGGGATTGGCATCTACATGAAGATTGCCGGTCTGTTCTCACTGGTCATTACGCTGCCGTTTACAGTGTTTCAGATCTGGAAGTTTGTCAGTCCGGGTCTCCGGCCGCGTGAGCGGAAAGCCACGCTGAAGTATGTACCTTATGTATTTCTGTTGTTTCTGATCGGGTTGGCTTTTTCATATTACGTTGTTTTCCCGATGGCACTTTCTTTTACTTCATCGATTACGGAAAAAATGGGGCTTGTCGAGACCTACGGAATGAAGCAGTATTTCAGCTTTTTGTTTGGCCTTGTACTGCCGGTATCCTTGTTGTTTGAACTTCCGTTAATTATTATGTTCCTGACAGGACTACGGATATTGAATCCCATCCGGCTTCGCAAAATGCGCAGAGTCGCTTATTTTGTCCTGATCTTCATTGCGGTTGTGGTCACACCGCCAGACTTTATTTCCGATTTTCTGGTGATGATTCCCTTGCTGCTGTTATATGAGGTCAGTGTGTTTCTCTCTGGCTTTGTGTATCGCAAACAGCTTGCAGCTGATGCAGCGATCGAGTCACGTTATGTTCGTGACGAGGATGATAAGCAGAGCGCAGTATAACAAGAGAGATTCCATACGATTTTTGTAACTATGATAATCTTGTATGGTGCCCGTCCCGGGATAAGGCGATCAGTTCTTACCCGGGAACTAAAGGGAGACAAGCTTTTACAGCTTATGTTCTGACGAACGGGACAAGCAGGCATATTATGTTCAACAATGGATACAATGGAAAAGGGCTGCCTGAGAACGATGCAGGAGGACTTACGGATTCTGTGGAATAAGTTAATAAGGTAATACGGCATTTACGCAGGCACACCGGGAGTTTTTTGGTTGGCTTGGTGTAAATACAACGTAAAATCTCGCAGGAATTCATGAAAAGGACTTGAAATCATGCTTCAAGTTGAAGTATCATAAAGTTGGTTGTTAGCACTGAACACTGTCGAGTGCTAATACATATGGCTACAACCTACAATGTAACGTTATATAATTTCAAAAGGAGGCTATTTTTCATGATCAGACCTTTAGGTGAACGCGTATTGGTAGAACCACTGGAGCAAGAGCAAACAACTTCTTTCGGGATCGTACTGCCGGACTCCGCAAAAGAAAAACCGCAAGAGGGTAAAATTATTGCTGTTGGCGCAGGAGTATTGAAAGACGGAGTACGTGTAGCTCTGGAAGTGAAAGAAGGAGATCGCGTTATTTTCTCCAAATATGCCGGTACAGAAATCAAGTTCGAAGGTAAAGAATATTTGATTATGAAAGAAAGCGATATTCACGCGATTCTCGACTAATTCAAATTTAATCGGTTAACCGAACCATATAGCAACACCATTTTACACAATATACTAGGGAGGTTTTCTTACCATGGCTAAAGACATTAAATTCAGTGAAGACGCTCGTCGTTCCATGCTTCGTGGTGTGGACGCATTGGCTAATGCAGTTAAAGTAACACTCGGTCCTAAAGGCCGTAACGTGGTTCTGGAGAAAAAATTCGGAAGCCCGCTTATCACGAATGACGGTGTAACGATTGCTAAAGAAATCGAACTGGAAGATGCATTCGAGAACATGGGTGCACAACTGGTTAAAGAAGTAGCAACCAAAACCAATGATGTTGCCGGTGACGGTACAACAACTGCAACTGTATTGGCTCAAGCGCTGATCACAGAAGGTTTGAAAAACGTAACTGCAGGCGCCAGCCCAATCGGTATCCGTAAAGGGATCGACAAAGCGGTTAAAGCTGCTGTAGCTGAACTGCAATCCATCTCCAAACCAGTTGAAACCAAACAATCCATCGCACAAGTTGCAGCAATCTCTGCAGCTGACGAAGAAGTAGGCGAACTGATCGCTGAAGCTATGGAAAAAGTGGGTAAAGACGGCGTTATCACGGTTGAAGAATCCCGTGGATTCGCTACCGAGCTGGAAGTGGTTGAAGGTATGCAATTCGACCGCGGTTACATCTCTCCATACATGATCACGGATACGGACAAAATGGAAGCTGTTCTGGACAACCCGTACATCCTGATCACAGACAAAAAAATCTCCAACACGCAAGAAATCCTGCCATTGCTTGAAAAAATCGTACAACAAGGCAAACCGCTTGTATTGATCGCTGAAGATATCGAAGGCGAAGCACTGGCGATGCTGGTTGTGAACAAATTGCGTGGAACATTCAACGCTGTAGCTGTTAAAGCTCCTGGCTTTGGTGACCGTCGTAAAGCAATGCTGCAAGATATCGCTGCCCTCACTGGTGGCCAATTGATCACGGAAGAACTGGGTCTGGACCTGAAATCCGCTGTTGTGGAACAACTGGGTACAGCTCGTCAAATCCGTGTAACGAAAGAAAACACAATCATCGTTGACGGTGCTGGTAACAAATCCGATATCGATGCACGTGTAAGCCAAATCCGTACACAACTGGAAGAAACAACTTCCGAGTTCGACAAAGAGAAGCTGCAAGAGCGTCTGGCTAAATTGTCCGGCGGTGTAGCAGTAATCAAAGTCGGTGCGGCTACTGAAACAGAATTGAAAGAACGCAAACTGCGCATCGAAGATGCCCTGAACGCAACTCGCGCTGCGGTTGAAGAAGGTATCGTATCCGGTGGTGGTACAGCGCTCATGAACGTATACAACGCGGTTGCAGGCGTAGCCCTGTCCGGTGACGAGCAAACAGGCGTAAACATCGTCCTGCGCGCTTTGGAAGCACCAATCCGTACAATTGCAGCTAACGCTGGCGAAGAAGGTTCCGTAATCGTGGAACGTCTGAAAAAAGAGCAAACTGGCGTAGGCTTCAACGCTGCGACTGGTGAGTGGGTTAACATGATCGAAGCGGGTATCGTTGACCCTGCGAAAGTAACACGTTATGCATTGCAAAACGCTGCTTCCGTAGCAGCAATGTTCCTGACTACTGAAGCGGTTATCGCTGACAAACCAGAACCTGCAGGCGCTGCTGGCGTTCCTGACATGGGCGGTATGGGTGGAATGGGCGGCATGATGTAATAAAGGTATAAAAACCTTTTGTAATGCCGATAGATGAAGGCTCCCGAAAGGGAGCCTTTTTCATTTACTAAGATCGAGGGAGGAAATCATTTGAGAAAGGGCACGAAGTGGACATTGTGGATTTTGGGCTTGATGCTCGCTGCAATTTTTATCAATTTTTACATGAATCAATATAGCTTTGCTTATGCTTTGATTACCGTACTTTTACTTGTATTTATGGGGTGGGGATTCTTAGCCAAGTTAAAGAACGACGTTCGTCAACATGAAGACCATCATAGAAGAGAGCACCAGTCTGCGATCGATGACATCGATCAATACACCAGGTGAAAAATAACCAGCATATCAGGAATAGCATTAAAGATACGTTACAAGCAAACTAGGATGAATTGATTAAAGGCTCCCGTGAGGGAGTCTTTTTAATGTTGATTTTTTTAAAAAAAGTAGTGATATTTTCTACTATTGCTAAATAGACAATAGTTAAGTAAAATGAACATATGAATAAGTACTCATATATTAATACATAAGCGATATTGGAGATGATACATATGTATGATGTATTAGTTATCGGGGCCGGGCAAGCAGGCTTGGCGGCAGGTTACGATCTTCAGAGGTCGGGGCTAACCTTTTTAATCGTTGACGCTGTCTCATCTGTCGGGGAATCTTGGCGTAAACGGTATGATTCCTTGCGTCTTTTTACCCCACGAATGTATGACGGATTACCCGGAATGCCTCTTAGTGGAAATAAAAATAGCCTGCCAAGCAAAGATGAAATTGCAGATTATTTTGAAAACTATGCTAAACAAATGGAGCTTCCAATAAAGTTAAACTGTTTAATCACTCGTCTCTCGAAGCAAGATGAGGTGTACTAAGCTGAAACTAATGATGGAATGATTGAGGCGCGCAATATTATCGTTGCGACAGGACCTTTCCAGACCAAGAATGTTCCTCATTTTGCGAAGTCATTATCCGAGAATGTAATTCAGCTTCATTCATCAGAGTATAAAAATATTTCTCAATTGCTTCCTGGAACAACAGTAGTCGTAGGCGGAGGGAATTCAGGTGCCCAAATCGCCGTGGAGTTAGCATCAGATGATAGACAAACCGTATACATATCCATAGCTCGAAATATAACCTTTAGGCCTTTGCATATCATGAAACGAAGTATATTCTGGTATTTCGAAAAGCTCGGAGTATTACCTCGGAGTATTACGTGCAAGTGCAGATGGTATGGTCGGAAAATGGTTACGCAATCAGTCTGAGTACGTATATGGCTATGAGTTAAAAGAGTTGATCACCCAAGGGAAAGTTAACAAGTGTCCACGTGCTATAAATGCAATAGATAACCGCATCCTATATGAGGATGGGAGTGAGACACCCGTAGACAATATAATCTGGGCGACTGGGTTTAAACGAAATGATGGTTGGATTGATATCGCTACTGCTTTTGATTCCCAAGGTGAAATTTTACACGAGAGAGGCGTATCACCGGTTGCTGGACTGTACTTTGTAGGGCTGCCTTGGCAAACATCACGAGGTTCAGCACTGTTGGGATGGGTTAAATACGATGCTCAGAGGATCGTTAATCATGTGATTCAAAGGCAAGATCACCATTGAGTAACTCTCGCACACGGGAGGCCGTTCCTTCATGGAGCGGCCTCTTTACACAATAGGGTCTCATTTCGCAACAGTTATTTCAAAAGTAGAGAGATCATGATCCTCTACGCTGAAGCGATATTCATATCCATTTCGAACCGTCGCTCCATCAAAATCACTCTGACTTACATCACGATCCAATATGCCCATAACCTGAATCACGTCTTGCGCATCATTATACGTGTACTCGCTATTGGTGGTCAGAATAAGTGTAGCGATAGCCGTCAAAAAGATTCCACCTGTTGGTTCGTTGACATCACCAGTCCAGTACAGCCTGACTTCTTGCACTTTTTGATCTGAATTTAAAGTACCAACCAATCGTAATTTATCATTGAATACATACTCGAACACGCCAGTGCTCTGCTCGGAAGAGTCTTTCATATCCAAGCGGGTAATACTCAAACCATTCAGTCGGTATTTGCCCACGGCGCCATTGAACTTGTTTTTGAATTCCACGGTTGTCATATGGAAGCCAGAGGCATTCGATTCGTGTTTCTCTGTGTGATCTGTCCCAAATGATTGCAGAGGAGTTGAAGGTAAAGTCAACATGCCATACATTCCGATCGAAGCAATTGCAAAACATGCCGCCGTTAAAATTACATATCTTATCGGTATCCGGTTATGTTTTCGTATGGATAAGATTATCAAAACAACAAATACGAAAAAAGCCATAAAGCCTAGGATGAATAGTATTGTAAACAGATATTGCAAATTCTCACCTCGTAATGCATCGTTATTTCGTACTCTCATTATAATGTTCCTTTGGGAAACTTTAAACCAGTACGCGTCTCTTTAAAAAATAGGGACAGTGGAGCGAGCAGACTAAAAAGATGACTCCTGTGCAGCACGTGCTGCACAGGAGTCATCTCTTAGGTGTGGTCTGATCCTCCATTTTAAGAGGCGTTCGGTTCGATAGCCCTCAATCGGTATTTAGTCAGGCATAATCCAGACGATTTCGGCAATGCGCACGAAGAATTTTCTGTTTCTTTCCTCCAGTACAACATGGTCATGTTTAACCGCGACCACACATCCATCCAGTCTGCCGCGAGTCGTTTCCAGGATAACTACTTTTCCCACCAGGGACATCAGACTTTCGACTACGCAATGATCCACTGGATGAACGACAATGTTATGTGGCATGTGCGGTACATAATGTGAGTTGACCATTGGATGCATCATTGGATAATTATTCAAGAAAAAACCTCCCAAATCATTTATACGGCATTCTATGCGATTGCCTACCCAAACGACTGGGCGTTTGACCTGAAATCCATCATTTTAAAATTCCAACAAGGCAAATCGCTTGTCAATAGGTCAACATGTAACATCATTTCTTCCATTTATTTTACAAATGGTGCGATACTCTCTCACAATCCGTCTGTAAAATTAGAGAGTATTTAACATTATTTGGAGGTGTTAGAATGGTTAAGAAGTGGTGTATGCTTGTCCTTATTTTCGTTATGGCTTTATCTGGAAGTGTATATGTACAGCCCTCTTCGACAGTCCAAGGTGCTGCTACCACATACACGTTGACCTTCCCGATGGATCGTTACCCGGAGACAGGGGCACATATCCGTGACGCCATCGCAGCAGGACATTCGGCAGTTTGTACCATTGACCGGGATGGGGCGGATGCCAATCGCAGAGAGTCGCTGAAAGGCTATCCGACCAAGACGGGTTATGACCGGGATGAATGGCCGATGGCGATGTGTGAAGAAGGTGGCGCGGGCGCAGATATCAGATACATAAGTCCAAGTGATAACAGGGGAGCTGGCTCCTGGGTGGGCAATCAGTTGGAGCAGTATGCCGATGGAACAAGGGTCAAGTTTACAGTGAAATGAATGAAGCACTGCCGGCGTTTTAGCCAGGAGTATATCCAAGCCATGGCTAGGGCGCTTAATCCTTCATGGGAGCAATGAAAGTCTCCGGAGTTGTCCATAAAATTTGATGTTCTTTTCATCTTCATTTCAGATTCCGTTAAGGTAGTAGGGGTAAGATAAGTCTTGTAAACCCCTTCTCGTGTTAAATAGATGTGTGACTAGCCCCGTCGGATCGTCCGGCGGGGCACTTTTTTCTTCATTTCATCGGTTGATGGTATGATAGATAAATACATAAATGCTAGTAACGGAGGGATGGTTCGTGGACCCCAGCCTGCATCCGCTGTTCAGACCCATTCAGATAAATGGGACAGATCGGAACACGTATTATATTGAACAAATACCTTCTATTTCCCTAATGGCTCATGTAGCCTGTTATTGGGAATCGGGTTCTATTCCGCACACGGGAGAGCAAGATCAGGAAACTATATCAGTACCGGCTCGGGTATTACCGGATGGCTGCACGGACATGCTGATTACATACGACGCGGTCCGTTCGGTTCATACCTATGCATACTGTGGCAATTATTCGCATCCGTTCGCTGCGCCTGAGGCATCCGATGTAAGTCCTTCCGCCGATTATACATTTGGCGTACGTTTTTTTCCGGGTGGGGCGTACGTCTTTCATGGTTTGCCATTGGAAGGATTTACGGACATGCGAATTCCGCTTGAGGAATGTTGGCCAGTCAGGTTGAATGAGCTTCAGGAGCGGATGGCTGGAACAAGAACCTTTGAAGAACGGGGGGAGGTAATGAATGCCTATCTGAGTCCACTATCCGTGCAAACCAATACATACGAGACTGATTTGATGAAAAACGTGCTGCATCGTATCTTTATCGATGGGGGACGTATGAGCGTCAGTGAGCTGGCCATGCGAGAAGTTGTCAGTGAACGCCAGCTGCATCGGAAGTTTGCAGAATGGATCGGAATCAGTCCGAAGCGATTCAGTGAGGTGGTTCGTTTTCACCGTGTACTGGGCAGTATTCATCAGGGGCATACGGCGGACGGGGCAGCGCTGGCCCTGAATCATGGTTTTTTTGACCAAGCCCACTTGATTCGTCAATTCCGCAAGTTTTATGGAGAAACTCCGCTGACCGCTGCCAAAGAACATCAACAAAGGTTGTCCGATTTGTACAATAAGTCGATTGCCCCTTCCGGTATACTGAAATCGTGAGAATAATAGTAAAGGAGATATCATATATGAATGGAACTATGCAAATGCGGGATCATCTGCTCAATGAATTGGAGACGGGAGTACGTACGGGGGCGAGCCTGATTCGTCTGATCCGTCCAGAGGATTGGGCTTACCGCCCGCAGGACAATATGCGTTCACTGGTGGAACTGGTCCATCATTTTATTCAGATCACGGCATCGGACCTTGCCATTATGCAGGAGAAGAACGAAGCCGAGGTTGGTGAGGTAGAGAATAGTCTGTCAGGGATCGAGGATATTGAAAAATTGGAGGCAACACTTTGGGGGAATTTGGAGTCCTACAAAGCTTATATTGTATCACTGAGCGAAGAAGATCTGTTGAATCGTTCAACCAAAGCTTTCTATATGGAGCACGGTCATTTGCAGGCTCAATGGCAGATTGAAACGCTAACGCATGTGTTCCATCACCGTTCACAGTTGTATAATTACCTGAAACAGCAAGGGCATGAGTTGAACTTTTTCATGCTGTACGCTTAATCATCTTAGAGTATAAGTTTTGTGTAATTGGCTCCGCCTAATGACTGGCGGGGCTTTTTTTGTGTCTAGTATTCTAGCATCTCTATTAAAATGGACGTTATCGCGCGGTCAATCTACCGTTACATTAATAGATTCCAAGCATAGAATACCGTATCAAAGCAAAAGGAGGTGATTTCCATGGCCATCCTTTTACCACAGCAAATTTATTCTTTGGCTGCAAGCGTGGGTGAATCGTTTTATGAAAACCTGGCTGGAGGCACGAATGCCAGCATCACAGTGAACAATTTTGGTCCTGCCCCGGTAGATCTGGTTGTGACTCGTGTTAACGCTCCAGTGATCACGTATATGATCCCAGCTGACAACAGCCTTACGTTGTCTGTTGATTTGCTGCTTGTAGCTGCACTGTTGACTACTGCCGCAGGTGCTTCAACAGGCACGATTCAAATCGCGATATCTGATTTCTAATGAATGTAGCGTGCTTTGTGAACCTCTGTCGGACATGTTGTCTGCAGAGGTTTTTCTTTTTTTTATGGTGCTGACATCACTGATCTAATAGGTTTAGATCATAATTTTGTTTACATAGGCTACCATTCGAGTAATTTATATTAGAAACAGCATACAGACTGATGTTGTGAAACAGGAGGGTATTGGACGATGAACAGAACAACGTTTCTTGAAAGCGAGCGGCTTGTATTCTCGACATGGAGTGAAGAAGACCGTGCTCTGGCGGCAGCTCTATGGGGAGATCATGAGGTAACGAAGTGGATCAGTAGCAAGGGATTTCTGAGCGAGGATGAAGTGGAAGCGCGGTTGACGCAGGAATAAAAAGGCAAGAGGACGCGGGAATGCAATACTGGCCACTGTTTGAGAAAGATTCGGAAGTATTTGTCGGTTGCTGCGGCTTGCGTCCATATTCTCCGGAAGAAGAGATATACGAATTGGGATTTCATCTTACCCGAGATTACTGGGGCAAAGGCTACGCTATGGAGGCGGCACGGGCGGTGATTGACTATGCATTTGGCGAACTGAAGGTGAAAGCTTTGTTTGCCAGGCATCACCCGGATAATGAAGTGTCACGCCACATGCTGTCCAAGCTGGGCTTCGAATATGTACGGGATGAGCGTTATGAACCGACAGGGCTGATGCACCCGTCCTATTTGCTGAAAAAGGAATAAATATGTTCCACATTCAGGGCAGCACAACGTCTTTAAATATATAGCTTGAATGATGGAAAGAAGCGGTGACCATTATTTTTTGGGAAATGGGTTTTCATCGTTTTTTTATTTCATTTTCAGCTTCTATTAAGGTAGCAGAGGTAAGATAATTCTTGTAAACCCCTTCTCGTGTTAGATAGATGTGTGACTGACCTCGCCGGACGCCGGTGAGGTATTTTTTTGCTTGTTTTTATAAATGTATATAAAACAAACATAAACAAAAATAAATAAAAATAAATAAAGTATATTTATCTGTGAAATGTTGACTTTTAAAGATAAACAAAGGTATAATAAATGTGAAAAAAGGAACTTACTATGTGCGTGACGAGCATTTTATTTTTTTATCATGAGGAGAGAATGATGATGAACGTGACCCTTACCAATGAAACAACGCAGGCGGCGGGCTTCCATATCCCATTTGTCCGTGAGATGGCGGAGATTACTCAACATATGTGGAAAAACGGGTGGGATGAACGAAATGGTGGCAATGTCAGCTATTTGCTGGAGAAAGAGGAAGTCGCCCAATACATCGATGTTAACCATGTTATTCGCAAGATCAAACCTGCATTTTCGATGCATGAGCTGGCAGGAAAGTATTTTATCGTGACCGCTTCGGGCAAATATTTCAAAAATGTATTGGCTGATCCAGAGAGTAATCTGGGGGTCTTGCGTGTATCGGATGATGGACAGGAGCTGGAAGTGCTGTGGGGACTAAAGTCGGGGGCCAATCCGACCAGTGAATTACCTACCCATTTTATGAGCCATATCGAACGTCTGAAAGTCGACCCGAAACACCGGGTTGTGATGCACAACCATGCGACCAATGTGCTTGCAATGACCTTTATACATGAGTTGGATGAAATGAAATTTACAAAGACGCTGTGGCAGATGTGTACGGAATGCGTTGTCGTATTTCCTGACGGTGTTGGTATTATTCCGTGGATGGTGCCTGGATCGAATGAAATCGGACGGGAAACGGCTAAGAAAATGAAGGAATACCACGCGGTCATCTGGCCGCAGCACGGGATTTTTGGAACGGGTACAACGATTGATGAAGCTTTTGGCCTTATAGAGACTATTGAGAAAGCGGCTCAGGTGTATATGCTGGTTGCAGGCCATGAGATCAGACAGAGAATTACGGATGAGCAGCTAGCTACATTGGCCCAAGCTTTCGGTGTCACTCCACGTCCTGGTATATTGGGCATAGAAGTTTGACGGATCGAAATCGTATAAAAGAAAGAGCTACAACACAGTCTAATATGAATGGTCTTTGGTTTATTAAACCAAAGGCCATTTCCTTTTTTTCAGCGAACAAACGCCATTTTGGTTCAAAAACGTTCAAAAAACTGATAAAGCGCGGCTTTGTTATCGATTATTGAATCGTAGAATGCATTATCACACGCTGGCGAAATTCGGGTGAAATGACGTATTGTCAATGGCTCGGCGATTTTGCATAATAACAATGCTTCACAGATGAAAGACGGAAGGAAGTTATGATCATGCTTGGCAAAATGAAGAGAATCTTAATAGGCAAGCCTATGAAATCGGCTGAATTGGATGCAGAGAAATTGGGGAAATGGAAGGCGCTCGCCATTCTGTCCTCCGATGCACTATCGTCCGTTGCCTACGGTACGGAGCAGATCTTATTGGTGCTCGTTGCGGCCGGATTCGCCGCCTTGTGGTACTCTGTTCCAATTTCCATCGCCGTGTTGGGATTACTCGTCATTTTAATTTTTTCCTACCGCCAGACGATATTTGCTTATCCCACAGGAGGCGGCGCGTATATCGTAGCCAAGGATAATCTCGGTACGGCTCCGAGCTTGATTGCCGGGGGATCTTTGCTGGTCGATTATATTCTGACTGTGGCGGTAAGTTCGTCCGCAGGGACGGATGCGATTACATCTGCCTTTCCAATGCTTCATGATTACAGCATCGTCATTGCACTGATCATGATTGTATTTCTGACTATTATGAATTTGCGAGGGGTGACGGAATCTGCTTCCGTATTGGCGATCCCCATATATCTGTTTATCTTTTCGATTGCGATTCTGATTATATCCGGGGGCATCAAATTTCTCGCTGGTGGCATGGAAGCTGCCGCCCCTGAATTCGGAACGAGTATGTCTCATGTGAGTCTGTTTCTGCTGCTGAAGGCGTTCAGCTCTGGGTGTTCGGCCTTGACCGGGGTTGAGGCGGTGAGTAATGCCATTCCGAACTTTAAGCAGCCTGCTGAGAAAAATGCAGCGGGAACCTTGATGCTTATGGGATGTATTCTGGGAGCCATGTTTATCGGCATCACGTTACTTGCTTATGGTTACGGGGTGAAGCCTGATCCGAAAGCTACAGTTATTTCCCAGATTGCCGAAGCTACGTTTGGCAGGGGTGCGATGTATTTTATTATTCAGGGTGTGACGGCCTTGATTCTGTTCCTGGCGGCGAATACGGCGTATTCTGCTTTCCCGCTGCTGTCCTTCATGATGGCAAAGGATAAATATATGCCGCATATGTTTATGGTTAGAGGAGACCGCCTTGGCTTCTCGAACGGTATTATTTTTCTCAGTGTGATGTCTGCCTTGCTGGTTGTTGGATTCAAAGGAAACACGGAAAGTCTGATCCCGCTCTACGCCGTGGGTGTATTCATTCCATTCACCCTGTCGCAGCTGGGCATGATGATTCGCTGGATCAAAGTCAAACCATCCGGATGGGGTGTGAAGCTGCTCGTCAATACGATTGGGATGCTGACCACGCTGTCGATTACTTTGATTTTTATATTCACCAAGTTCACGCAAACGTGGGTTATCTTTATTTTCTTGCCACTCGTCGTTTATGTGTTCATGCGCATTCACCGACATTACTGCAACATCGCGGATGAATTGCGGATTGATATCAAGCTGGAGAAACCGGTGAGAAAGGGCAATACGATCGTTATTCCAGTGGCTGGCATTACGAGGGTGGTCATGAACACAATCTCATACGCACAGACGATGTCAGATCACGTGGTTGCCTTGTATATCGGGTTCGATGATGAAGCCATCCGCAAGATGGAGCAGAAGTGGGAAGAGTGGAACCCTGGCGTTCGCCTGGTTGTCATTAAATCGAGATACCGCAGTATTATGGGACCGCTCAAGAAGTTCATTGATACCGTGGAATGGAAGACGGCCGAGACGGACCATATCACGATACTAATTCCGCAGTTCATCACCAAGCATTGGTGGCAAAATGTACTGCACAACCAGACCAGCTTCATGATCCGCGCTTATCTGATTAATTACAAAGACGTGATTGTCACGACTGTGCCATATCATCTCAATCGTTAGTAAAATTCTTCTACACTGGGCGATGGCATGAGACGTGAGACGGGTCTGTAATGTACTTACATGCCATCCATTTTCTAATAAAATTTCAACTGAACATTTTGCGTTAACGTTAAATATCCAGTTTTCTGTTAAATTTATGGAGTTGATATCGAATCGTTGTTCATCTTCTCTTAACACATAAAGCCGCACGAACCTTCCCGAGCCAAGGGAGTTCTTGCGGTTTTTTTGCTGTTTAGTGATTTTCTTTTGAAGTATGTTTAACGTCCTTTGTTTGGTAAAGTCGCATGTCCACGATTAACGCTGCGTTGATTCAGAATGAGTGCTGCTGTGACAGTGGGCTTTTACACTAGATAGTGTGGGTGATGAAGTTCACACACCGAATGCGTAGATTAAGGGGGAAGAAAATCCGATGAGTGAGCTTGACAACCGGATCGGCTTGCCTGCTGCCAGACGGCGCGTATCTAATACGAGTCAGCGCCGGACAGCTTCGCTGCGTGTGCAGCGAATGCGGGAGAATATGCTGGCCTATGGTTTCCTGGCACCATCGCTGCTTTTATTTGCAGTGTTTCTGTTTTATCCGATGTTTAAGTCGGTGTACCTGAGTCTGCATTCCACTGACCCTACCGGGCAGATTGCAGCTTATGTGGGACTGGACAATTTCAAGGCGGTATTTCAGTCCGGACTGTTCCTGCAAGGCATGAAAGTGACGTTGCTATTTGTCCTGTTTACCGTGCCAACCGGCATGCTGGCAGCTCTGATTCTAGCGGCATTAACACACAACCGTTTCAAGGGAATGCGTATATTTCAGTTTGTATTCTCTCTGCCCGTGGTATTGTCTGTCGGTTCATCGGCGGTCATCTGGAAGTTCCTGTTCCATCCGACCTTGGGCATGCTGAATTATTTATTAGGAAAAGTTGGAATCGATCCAATTCCCTGGCTGACCAGCCCGGATTGGGCGTTAATATCGATTTCCATTATGACGATTTGGATGAATCTCGGATTCAATTACATTATTCTATCCAGCGGATTACAGGGCATCCCGGATGAAATTTATGAGAGCGCGAAGATGGATGGCGCAGGTCCTTTGCTTACTTTTCGCAAAATCTCGATGCCGCTGTTGTCGCCAACCCTGTTTTTCGTCACCGTTGTATCGATCATTGGTGCGTTCCAATCGTTTGGTCAAATCAACATTCTAACCCGGGGCGGCCCGATGGACAGTACCAATGTATTCGTATATTCCATCTATCAGGAAGCCTTTGTTAATTTCCGCTTTGGGACGGGCAGTGCGCAGGCGCTTATCCTGTTCGCGGTCATTATGCTGCTGACCCTGATTCAGTTCAAATGGATGGAAAGGAAAGTGCATTACCAATGAGAACACCATGGACCAAAACATTGCTGTATATGTTGCTTACAATCTGTGCGGCACTTGTACTGTATCCGGTGCTGTACACCTTTTTCATGGCGGTCATGACGCCGGAGGATGCCAGTGCGTATCCGCCTCATATCATTCCGCAATCCATAGACCTGTCCAATTTCACGGAAGTATTCGATATCGTTCCGATTGGTACGTTTATCGGCAATACGTTTCTGGTGGCAGGACTGACGATGCTTGGTCAGCTTGTTACAGCGAGTATGGCGGCCTATGCATTCGCGAAAATGGAGTTTAAAGGCAAGAACGTCATCTTTAGCATGTTTGTGGCGACGATGATGATTCCTTGGGAAGTTACCATGATTCCGAACTATCTGACAGTACGCAGCTGGGGCTGGCTCGATACGTATCAGGGGCTGACGATTCCGTTCCTGGCAACAGCGTTCGGTACATTCCTGCTGAGACAATTCTTCATGCAGCTGCCCAAGGAACTGTTTGAAGCAGCGAAGATTGATGGCTGTGGGCATATCCGGTATTTTGTGTCCCATGTCCTGCCATTGTCCCGCCCGGCACTTGGAACATTGGCAATCTATTCGTTCCTGAGCATGTACAACTCCTATCTTTGGCCTCTACTCGTCACAAATACCCCGGAGATGAGGACGGTACAGATCGGAATCTCGATGCTGGAGTTCCAGGAATCCACAGCATGGAATCTGGTGTTTGCCGGCACAGCGCTTGTTATTTTACCATCGCTGCTGCTTCTGGTCTTCGGGTTGAAGCAGCTTGTCCGAGGTATGGCCGCAGGCGCGCTGAAGGGTTAATTAAGTTAAAAGTTTTATGGATTTACGGGTTTGTGGTTTGGATACCCAGGAGCGAATAAACAAGGCCTCACTCTTGAAATAAAATGTTGAGAAGATAAACCACGGTAGTAGTGGAGGGACGTAATCGATTCTGTAGAAGCGAAGCGTTCGCCTTTATCCCCGGATTTTCCCCTTTGAAGGGAATTGAATAAAATCGGGGGATAACAGCGATCGAAAGAACGATTCGGACCCGTAACGGCCACTCCGTGTCATCTCCAAGGTTTTATTTTGAAGTGAGCCCCAAAAAAAGGAGAGCGATTATGATCGGGTTTCGTTTGAAAAAAAGAGGAACATTTGCATTGATGTTGGCTGCACTTATGCTGGTATTGTCCGCTTGTGGCGGAAAAACCGAAACAACAAGCACAACGGGCGGAGCGCAGGCAGATGCCGCAGCTGCTGAGCCGGTACAACTGACCTGGTGGCATTCGATGTCAGGTGCAGGGGAGAAAGCCATTAATCAACTCGCTTCCGATTTCAACGCAGGTCACCCGGACATTCAGGTGAAGGCAATCTATCAAGGGAAATATGATGAGAGCCTGAACAAACTCAAAGCTTCTATGGGCTCGGACAGTGGTCCGGATATTATCCAGGTATACGAGATCGGCAGCAAGTTCATGATCGATTCGGGCATGATTACGCCGGTACAGCAATTTATCGATAAAGACAAGTTCGACCTGTCCCAATTGGAGCCCAATATCATCCGTTATTACACCATCGATGGCAAATTGAACGCGATGCCGTTCAACACATCGAACCCGATTCTGTATTACAACAAAGATATGTTCAAAGCTGCTGGTTTGGACCCGGAGAACCCGCCTAAGACATATGAAGAGTTTGAGCAAGCGGCTAAAGCATTGGCGAAAGACGGTAAACCAGGCGCGTCCATGGCCATTTATGGCTGGTTTATGGAACAGTTCTTCGCGAACCAGAATGCAGATTATGTAAACAATGGTAACGGAAGAACCGGTGCAGCGACTGAATCCATGCTGAACTCCGAGGCTGGTGTGAAGACTTTGACGTGGTGGAAAAAGATGATGGACGAGAAAACCGTCTCTAATCTGGGACGTAGCACGGACGATACGACCGCTGCATTCACCGCACAGCAAATCGGCATGACGCTGGATTCCACCGCTGGATTGCGAAAAATTGTAGAGGGTGCTGGTGGCAAGTTTGAGCTGGGAACAGGCTTCCTGCCACGTCCGGCAGATGCCAAAGAAGGCGGCGTGGTTGTTGGTGGCGCAAGCTTGTATATCATGAACAACAAATCCGAGGCTCAGCAGCAAGCCGCTTGGGAATTCATAAAGTACCTGGCAACACCTGAGGTACAAGCCAACTGGAGTGTTGCGACAGGATACTTCCCTATTACGACAGCAGCCTACAATGAGCAAGTATTAAAGGATAATATGGCGAAGTACCCGCAATTCCAGACAGCAGTCGACCAATTGCATGCTTCCGCGGATTCGACAGCAACATCCGGGGCCGTCATGGGTGTATTCCCCGAAGCTCGTCAAATTGTCGAAGGAGCGATCGAGACCGTTCTGAATGGACAAGGTACACCGCAAGACGTATTGGATGCAGCAGCGAAGCAAATTACAGACAAGATTGGGCAATATAACAGCACGGTGAAGAAGTAACTTATTTCTTGAAATAGGACAAACTCTACGCTGGATATAGCAAAGTTGAAATGTATGGCTTAACTTAGGATGTCATAACGAGTGAGATGTATGCGATGGTCAATCTTGACTGTCGCATCGTTTTGCTGTGAAAAGATCTTGGACCAAATCGCTTTAAGGCGAATTGCGTATAGGGATAACTATCAATAAATGTCGATTACAGAGATTCATATCTCTGATATGTCAGTTTAAATCACTCGATATAGGCTGTTATACACAGATATCCACTGTAAAAGCAAAAAAACTGACATATAAAAGACGTAAATTAGTACTTTTCTACTTGTTTTTATTTTTAATCGTCAAATTTGTGATGTGTATGTTCTATTTTGTGTCATTTAAAAAGAATATTGTTTACACGTAATAGAAGTTCAGTTATCTTATATTTGAACTAATGTACAAGCTTCATGAACAAATGATTATGAATTTAAAACATGGAGGTAGGTAAAAGATGCATGTTCTGCAAATGAAGAGGTGGCTCAGGTTGTTCCTGGCCATGGTTCTGCTCATCACAGGTGCTATTCCGGCTGGATTGTTCAGCAGTAAGGCAGCCGCGGCGGATGAGCCGTTAACGGTTGCTCAGGCGCTTAATCTTAATTTTGGAGATTCGAACATTTCAATTGAAGGATATGTTGTAGGAACCTACAGTAGCGGCCCAAATGTAAGGTTGAACCCGGATTTCACCTTGGATACCAATTTTGCAATAGCCGATACTCCTGATGAAACAAATATCAGTAAAATGATGCCTGTTCAGATACCCACCTCTGCACCTCGAAGTATTTTCGGACTGAAAAGTAATCCTTCCTTGTATAAAGCCAAAGTTCGTATTAGCAATGGTAATATAGCTGAGTACTTCAGCTCCAAAGGTATACACTACAATATCTCAACAACCTTCCAATTGATCGATGAGACTCCTGTAACCAAAGTGGCAAACGTCACAGCTAATCCTGCTTCCGGCGCTATTCCAACCGGGACCAAGGTGGCCTTAGAAACAGCCACAGTCGGTGCAACGGTATACTACAAGCAGAATACGGACACTGATTATCTTCCCTACACCGTGCCCATCACGGTAAATGATGCAACTCATATTGAAACCTACGCAGTCAAAGAGGGGATCGACAATAGCGATGTTACCAGATTTGACTACACCATCGTCGACAACAGCCCTATTTCCATCTCTGATGCAAGAAAAGCGACTGAAAATACGACCGTTACCGTTCAAGGCATTGTAACTTACAGCGAATTATCCGGCGGTGTATCGAATCTGTATATTCAGGATAACGATGCCGGAATCGTTGTGCGCGGCAATGCTTCTGGTGTGGAAGTTGGAGATCGGATTGAAGCCTACGGTCCAATTACGATCTATAACGGCCTAGTCCAAGTTGAAGCAAGCAAATCCGGATTTCAGGGTGGCTATATTCGGACTGTCGAAAAGTCACAGGATCTACCTTCACCTGTATCGCTCAACTCATCCCATTTTGCTCCAGGTGCGGGGGGGACTAAGGGTTCTGGAGGGCAGTATGAAGGGATGCTTGTCGAAGTAAACAACATTCAGGTGACAAAAAGCAGCTCTTCCACGTATACGGCGACAGATGATCATGGCGGGGAAATGCTGATTTATGCCAAAAACAGCCCATCTGCTCTCTCCGTTGGCAAATCGTATTATAAAGTGACAGGAGTCTTGACTTACCATTCCACTTATGGTCTGGAGTTGATTCCTCGAACGGCGTCGGATATTCTGGAAGATCTGCTCTCCGTCACAGCGAGCACACCTTCCGGTGGCATTGTAAAAGGAACGGAAGTTACGTTGACTTCTCCATATGTCGGTGCCCAAATTTTCTATACACTGGACGGTTCCGAACCAACTGTGAATTCAACGGAATACACACAGCCTATTACGATTAATCAGGATCAAATCATTAAAGCTGTTGCCACTGCGGATAGCAGAGTAAGCACCATTTTTTCTTTTGAGTATACTGCGGTGGATCGGGTGGATGGTGTACGTATTCACGAAATTCAGGGGGCAGGCCATTATTCCATTTATGATGGATTGAATGTGCAGAATGTAGATGGGATTGTTACATCTCTAGTTAACGCAGATTCATTCTATATGCAATCCATTCCTGGTCAGGAAGATGGAGATCCAGCAACTTCTGAGGGAATTTTAATCTATAAGAAAGATCATGGAATGAAAGTCAAGGACCAGGTAAAGGTTGCCGGCAAGGTGAAAGAGTATGCAGCAAGCGTAACAGACCTGCCAACCACTGAAATTGTAGCTTCTGAGATCACGTTGGAACAACCCAATGTTGAATTGCCACAACCCGTAATCATTGGAAAAGGGGGCCGCGTAATACCGAATGTCATTGATTCGGATGGATTGAGCGAATTCAACCCGGACATGGATGCCATTGATTTCTATGAAAGTCTTGAAGGCATGCGTGTTCAGTTAAATGATGCAACTATTCTTGGACCATACTCCAGTAGTACTGGACTAGCAGTGACAGTAGACAATGAACCTAATAATCCATTGAAGACTCCGGCAGGAGGATTAATCTTACGTGGAGACGGAGCAGGAGAGTTTGAAAGTTCTCTAAATCCTCAACGCTTGTTTATTAACAAAAAACCTTCTCAAGCTGCGACCACGGGTGATAAATTTACAGGTCCGATTAATGGAGTGCTTTCTTATTCGGGTAGTAATTATAAAGTAAATTTGGAAGGCAGCCTGCCTGCCATTGTATCGAGTGGTTTGCAACAGGCTACGACGTCGATTGAACCGAACCAAGACAAGTTGACCATTGCTACGTTTAACGTGGAGAACTTCAGCAAAAAAGATGCGACACGTGGTAATAAAATCGGCAAAATTATTGTGAACAATCTGAAAAGTCCTGATATCATCGGGATTATGGAAGTTCAGGATAATGACGGTGCAACAGATAGCGGAAACACAGACGCGAGTGAAAGCTTCAAAACACTTCTGGATGCAATTAAAAGCAATAATGGACCAAGCTATCAGTATACCGATATTGCACCGCTAAATAATATGGATGGGGGAGCAACCGGAGGCAACATTCGTGTAGGGTTCCTGTACAATCCGGATCGGGTATCCTTAAAAGCAGGTACCAAGGGTGATGCAAAAACAGCATTGTCCCTTGATGCAAGTGGAAACCTGTCTCTGAATCCAGGGCGAATTCAACCGGATAATGTTGCTTTTAAAACATCAAGAAAACCACTTGCGGCAGAGTTTGAATTTAATGGTGAACGTGTGGTTGTTATCGCTAACCATTTCAATTCCAAGGGTGGAGATTTAGCCCCATTTGGAAATGTTCAGCCTGTAACCCGCAGCAGCGAAGTGCAGCGTGCGCAGCAAGCGACAATTGTCAATAATTTTGTAACTGAATTAATCAACAAAGACCCTGAGGTAAATGTCGCTGTTCTTGGCGACTTCAATGACTTTCAGTTCTCCAAGACGCTGAACATCGTTGCAGGAGACAAGCTGGACAATCTGGTAAACAAACTGCCAGAGAACAAGCGTTATTCCTACATCTATGACGGAAACTCTCAGACACTGGATCACATTCTGGTGAGCAAAAATCTGTCCGAAACTGCGGCGATCGAAGCAGTTCATGTGAATGCTGACTTCGAAGATTCCCATGGTCGGGTCAGTGACCATGATCCGCTGCTCGCGCAGCTGAGCATTGGAAGCGCGGCAGAAGAGGGAGACTTCAACCTGCGTGTATTGCACACCAATGATACACACGCGCATTTGGATAACATCCCGCGCCGCGTAACAGCGATTAAGGAAACACGCAATGATAACACCCTGGTGCTGGATGCAGGGGACGTATTCTCTGGTACATTGTACTTTAACCTTTATAACGGTCTGGCGGATCTGGATTTCATGAACATGATCGGATACGATGCTATGACCTTCGGAAACCATGAGTTTGATAAAGGCCCAAGCGTACTCAAGGAATTTATTGAAAAAGCGGAATTCCGATTTGTGAGTGCCAATATTGACTATACGAAGGATGCGAATTTGGGTGGCTTGTACAACGATACCATCGGAAATCCAGGCGAGAATTCCCGGATCTATCCGGCCATTATTACGGAAGTAAACGGCGAGAAAGTCGGAATCTTTGGCTTGACGACACCGGATACCGTATCTCTGTCATCACCAGGAGATGATCTGAAGTTTAAGGATTACGAAGCTAGTGCTCAGGCGACAGTGAACATGCTGCAAGATGAAGGTATCAACAAAATTATCGCGCTGACGCATCTGGGTTACTCGGTAGACCTGAAACTGGCAGAAGCGGTAGAAGGCATCGACATCGTAGTGGGTGGTCATTCACACACTATTCTGAACAAACCGGTGGTTGTAGATGCACACACCGATCCGACGCTGGTCGTACAGACGGGAGAATATGACGTTTCCCTGGGTCAATTGGATGTAACGTTCAACGAAGCAGGCGTACTGAAAACATGGAACGGCAAATTGCTGAACCTGGATGCAAAGGATGCCACCGGTAAGTATGTTTACGCAGATGATCCGACTGCAAAAGCGAAGCTGGCAACCTATGCGAAACCTCTGGCTGAGTTCAAAAAAGAAGTTATCGGTAAAACGAATGTATTCCTTGATGGAGAACGTAACAGTGTTCGTAAAAAAGAAACGAATCTAGGAAACTTCGTGACAGACGGCATGCTGGAGAAAGTGAAATCCATTGTGAAGGAAAACGATGTCAAAGGATATGTCGCCATCCAAAATGGTGGAGGCATTCGGGAATCGTTCAAGCAGGGAGATATTACCCTGGGCGACCTGCTGGCCGTAATGCCATACGGCAACAACCTGTCTGCGCTGAAAATGACAGGTAAGGAAATTACGGCTGCGCTGGAAAATGGTGTGAGCGGCGTGGAAACAGGAGAAGGGCGCTTCCCGCAAGTTTCAGGCATGCGTTTCTACTACGATTCCACGAAGCCGGGAGAGAAAGTTGATGCTATATCTAATACGGTGACCCAAGTCGGTCAACGCGTACTCAAAGTACAGATTAAGAATGCCAATGGTACGTACACGGATATCGATCCAAACGGATACTACATCGTAGCGACGAACTCGTTTATGGCTAACGGTAGAGACTTTTATCGTTCCATGAGAGCGGCTAAGGATGACAACCGGTACTATGAACTGAATCTGGTCGATTATGAAGTCTTCCATGAACATCTGGACCGGGTAGGTACGGTGAATCAGACAACGGAAGGACGTAGTACCGATCTGAAGGGAGCTCCACTTCCGGGTGGCGGGAATGGAAGCAATCCTGGTAATGGCGGTGGAAATAATGGAAGTAATCCGGGCAGTGGTAATAGTGGTGGAGGTACAACGACACCAACCAATCCAACAACTCCGACCACGCCTACAACACCTTCCGTTCCGGGGAATGGGAATGGGAATGGAGGAGGTACTACACCAACCAATCCGGGTGTGATTTTGAAAGATATCGGCAATCACTGGGCAGCAGCTGCCATTGAGCAGGCCATTTCCCGGGGAATTGTGAATGGATATCAGGACGGTAATTTCCGTCCAAATACCCCGGCAACACGCGCCGAGTTCATTGTAATGCTGGCAAGAGCATTTGAACATCCAGCCAGCAGCAAGGCGTTGACGTTTAAGGATGCTTCCAAAATTCCAACATGGGCACAATCCTTTATTGCTCAAGCTGTAGAACAAGGGATCATTAGTGGCTATACGGATGAGACGTTCCGTGCATCCGGCAAAGTATCCCGTGTAGAGATGACGGTTATGCTCGTAAGAGCACTCGGACTTCCAGTTGAATCAAATACTACATTAACCTTTGCAGATGCAAATAAAGTACCTGCATGGGCCGTGCCTTATATCGCAGCTGCATATGATGCAGGACTGGTGAAAGGCACAGGCAAGAACATGTTTAAACCGCTCGCTGAAGCAACTCGTGCTGAAGTTGTAACGCTGTTGATGTCAGCGAGTGAGTTTCAGGCGAAGTAATAAGACGTCTCAATCTTCCTATGAAAAGGAAGCCAAAACCAGTTTAACCTGAAACGCTAAACTCTTTTACTCTAAGGAAAACAGCCTGCAGGCCTTCATCTGCAAGCTGTTTTTTTACTAATTAATGACTGTTCATTTTTACCAGAGGAAGGTATAGTAGACAGGATTATATTGAAGGAGTGTTGACATGCAAGATCAACCGGTTTTAATCGCACTATTGGCTATTGCTGCAGGGATTTTCAGTTTGTTGGGTGGAATCAACAATTGGGATTGGTTTATGAAGAGTTTTAGAGCAGGTCTCTTTGTGAAAACCATTGGACGTCAGGGTGCAAGAGTGGTGTATGGGATTTTTGGTATTGTGCTGATTACGATTGGCGTATTATTGCTGCTGATTGGATGAGCGGGAAAAAAGAAAAGAAATTTGCAGAGCCTGAGTACATAATTCAGTTTCACAGCCTTTAATGTAGAAGGTAACGATTAGTACGTTTAGCTTTATGCTTGAGATTTTCGAGGTTAGTTAGGGTGTGGAAGTTAGCTTTTTAAAAAGTGTTGAAGCCTAGGCCAGTTTACCCCTGGGAATGTGTGGACAAATTATCTAAGGAACCTGGGACGCCTTATTTTGCCTTCAGCTCTTCTTTTTACAAAGTAAGGAACATGAGACATGCTATTTACTGAATTGCCTGACAAAAACACTATAAACGACTGTTTTTTTCTGATATAGCGTGTCTCAGGTTCTTTAGATTTCTGGAGTCACTTCATATCCTTAAATAAGAAGTCTCCGATTCATTAGCGCTTGCACATGCTCTGCTCTAAACCGTGAGTGATTAGCCGACTCCTGATCCACATCCAGAGCGAAGCTTTTCATTGAAAGGGAGAAAATCTACTTTAACGGCACTTCAGGTCCATTCAGACTTTCATTAGGTTTGAAGGCACTGCCAAGTAAAAGTTACACTCAAAAAGACCACCGAAAGATTTCGGTGGTCTTTTTGCCAAATTCAGGTTTATTCATCTCAATCTGGTTTAATTATCTTTTAAATCTTCAATGGAATTGATGTCCATATAGGTTGGTACAACCAGACCTGTTTTGGCACCGTCCATATTTGGACCGAGATCATCGATCTGATCCTTGTATTTGTTGAAATAATCTGCAGAGGTGAGCGGCAACCATGCAGCTGGAGTTGCATCAACATCACCATTGGCAATGCCGGTCCACATTGGACCGATTTCCACTTGAAGAGAGGTTACTTTGTAACCCAGTTTTTCTTTCAGGATGTACTCCAGCAAGTTCGTACTTGCAATCTCGGAGTCCCAGGCTACGTAACTTAGTTTAATGGAATCTCCATTCACCGGAGTCAGACCTTTGGTCCATTCAGCCACTTTGTCGCTATGCTTCTCGGCAAAAGCTGCTGCGGCTTTTTGGGGATCTTCTCCGTTTTGAATGGCAACCATGATTTCACCCATATCCTCAGGTGTCCAGGAGAAGCGATCCAGGAATTCATAAGCGACAGGTTTGTCTTCCTTTAACCCTTTACGGGCAATGGTATGAATTTGTTCTGCTTCACCGTAGACGCCTTCCGGATCGTCCAGGTATTTCAGGTCATATGCATTGAACATCCAATGCGGTGTCCAACCGGTAACGATAACCGGTTCCTTATTCTTAACCGCTTTATCCAGCGTAGCTGTCATTGCGGCTCCTGAACCTTCAACCAGTTTCCAGTCAGACAAACCGTATTTCTCAATGGCATTCGCTGTGGATTTCATAATTCCGGCACCTGGATCGATACCGATAATTTGATGATTCACTTCATTTCCCACATTGGCATTCGCCGATGGAGTGGAGGAAGAAGCACCTGTTTCCAAATCTGAAATCGAATTAACGTCTGTCATGTATGCAGGAACAACGAGCCCTGTGCGTACACCGGTCATGTTGGCTCCCAGATCATCCACCTGGTCTTTGTAACGTTCCCAGTAGTCAGCGTGAGTCAATGGCAGCCAAGCTGCTGGAGAGGCATCTACGTCGCCTGAGGCGACACCCGTCCACATCGGTCCAGCTTCAACTTGCAGGGCGTTAACTTTATAGCCAAGTTTGCTTTCCATGACATATTTCAACAGGTTAGTACTCGCAATCTCAGAATCCCAGGCTACATAGCTAAGTTTAAATGCATCACCGTTAACTGGCGTCAGACCTTTGGTCCATTCGTCAATCTGGTCTGCATGTTTCTCAGCGTAGTCTTTTGCGGCTTCTTCTGGAGATGTACCATTCTGAATGGCACTCATCATTTCTCCCATTTCATCGGATGTCCATTGGAAACGGGACAGGAATTCATAAGCAACCGGGTGATCTCCTTTCAAGCCTTTACGTGCGATGGTGTGAATTTCTTCAGCATCACCGAAAGATTTTTCGGGATCATCCAAATATTTTAGATCATATTTGTTGAACATCCAGTGTGGAGTCCAGCCTGTAATAATGATCGGTTCTTCCGCTTTAATGGCTTTGTCCAGTGTGGCAGTCATCGCTGCACCAGATCCTTCAATCAGGGTCCAGTCCGTCAGATGATAATCTTCAATGGCTTTGGCAGCGGATTTCATAATGCCTGCACCCGGATCAATACCAATGATCTGATATTTGACTTCTTCACCTACAGCATTCGCTGGAGTGTTGTTACCGCCGGCAGAAGTACTGTTGCCGCCAACAAAGTATTGTGAGAAACCAGCTACGAGCACAACAAATGTGGCTGCAGCAGTAATCCAGGCTTTTTGTTTCGCTGAGAAGCGTGAGCTTTTCTTACGGCCTGGCATAAACAGATTTTGAGTGAAACGGTCAAGTACGATCGCAAGAACCACGACAGCCAGACCAGCTTCAAAACCTTTACCAATCTGCAACTGTGTTACCGCACGATAGACTTCCGCACCAATACCCTGTGCACCGATCATGGAAGCAATAACAACCATGGACAGCGACAGCATAATGGTTTGGTTAATCCCTGACATTACGGTAGGCAATGCGAGTGGAAGCTGTACTTTGAACAACTTTTGCATGGACGTAGAACCAAAAGCATCCGCTGCTTCGACCAGTTCGCCAGATACCTGCTTAATTCCGAGGTGAGTCAGGCGAATCGTAGGTGGAATCGCGAATATAACGGACGCGATAACACCGGGAACCACACCAAGGCTGAAGAAGGTTACCGCTGGCAGCAAGTAGACAAATGCAGGCATGGTCTGCATAAAGTCAAGCAATGGTGTAATAATCCGGGCTGCAGTTTTGCTGTATGCGAGCCAGATACCGATGGGAACACCAAGCAGAATGGAGACTAATCCTGACGTAATAACGAGGCCCAAAGTATCCATCGATTGGGACCAATATCCGAGGTTATCTACGAGCAAGAAACCGATAACTGTAAACAGGGTCAGTGGTATTCGGCCAACAAGATATGCCAATACACCGAGTATTACAATAAACAGGAGCGGATGGGGGAGCATGAACAGCCCGGAGAAAAATCCGACAACCTCCTGAATAACAACAGAAATGACTTTAAATAATCCGGAGAGCGAGGTGCTCATCCAGTCAACAATCGCTTCAATCCACGATGCTAGTGGTATTTTGGGAATCATTCACAAGTTCCTCCTTTACTGCAACTTCACCGCTTAGTGCTCCAAGCAGGGCACCGCGGACGATAACACCTTGCAGACGGCCAGTTTCGCCAACAACAGCGAGCGGCACATGGGCTGAACTTACAATTTCGAACAATTCATGAATCAGGGTTTCAGGCGCTACAGTCGGCCCATCCGTGATCAGAATATCGTTCAACACTTTGTTTTCGCGCATCGCGCGGGTTGCATCTTCTGCTGTAATAACACCAAGCAGCTTCTTCGAACGGTCAATGACAAACAGGTTGGAAATACCACGTTCGCGCATTAATTCGAGGGCAACACGAGGACCACGGTCAAGCGTAATCGTTTCAGGACGTCGCATAACATGAGATGCGGTAAGGACCTTGGACAAGTCCACGTCTTCGACGAAGCGGGCCACATATGAGTTGGCCGGTTGAATCATGATTTCTTCCGGAGTACCGATCTGCACGACTGCGCCGTCTTTCATAAGGGCAATACGATCGCCGATGCGCAGCGCTTCGTCCAAGTCATGGGTAATGAAAATAATGGTCTTTTTCATTTTATCCTGAAGCTCAATCAGCTCATCCTGCATATCCCGACGAATCAGTGGATCAAGTGCACTGAATGCTTCATCCATTAACAGGACTTCCGGGTCATTCGCCAGCGCACGAGCCAAACCTACACGTTGCTGCATCCCGCCACTCAGCTCATCCGGCATTTTGTCTTCCCAGCCTTTAAGGCCAACCAGTTCAAGCGACGTTTTTGCTTTTTCTCGACGTTCATCTTTATCTACTTTTTGAACTTCGAGACCATACTCCACATTATCGAGAACGGTACGGTGCGGGAATAACGCAAACTTCTGGAATACCATGCTGATCGTTTTCCGACGCACTTCGCGCAATTGTTCTTTGTTCATCTTACGTAGATCTTTACCATGGACAAGAATCTCTCCCGATGTCGGTTCAATCAGACGATTGAACATTCGAACAAGTGTAGACTTACCACTTCCGGACAGTCCCATGATGACGAAAATTTCACCTTCCTGAATTTCCATGTTGACCCGGTTGACACCAACCGTTATCTGTTTTTCTTTGGCCAACTTTTCTTTGCCCCAACCTTGCTCCAGTAATTGTAGACCTTGCTCGGTTTGGGGTCCAAACAGTTTACTTACATTTTTTACTTCAAGTATGGTCATGTTTTCACCCCTTCTGATGTGTTGTGCACTTCGAACGGCTTTCAGCATCCACAAGCCCATACACTTGTGCGCCCAGCCACGAAATCCGGTAATCGTTGCTTCGCTTCCCGTCTTTCTGGGTAACGTTTTGTATTCTAACAATACTTAACCCGTATAGCAACTGAATAAACAGTACATAATGTTTGTACAGTAAAAACTGTACAAAGTTTTCCGTCCATATGCTCCGTCATTCTCCTTATTCTGGCTAATAAGACACCTTTACATTTGATATCGCTTTTTCTACAATAGAAAATGTGCTGAATCTAAGCAGTTTTTTTGGTTAAAAGAAAGTCGTAGGCGTTTGCAACCTGGTAAAGCTCCCATGAAATACATGGGGTAACCTAAAGCCTGTTGGCATATAGGATGTCCTGCCGGATACTTTCCCATGTAAGCCGGATCTTACAGTTGCAATTATTTTGCCGAGACTGGGAATGTTGAGAATGGAGGTTGCAAGCATGAGCTTGGACCATTTACAAGAGGAACAGCAGGCAACCGTTCTTAGAATCCGTAAACGCGTCATTGAAGCCATTGGGCGTAATATGGATCTATACGGCGTTACGCTGTCCACGGGACACTTATATGGATTGCTTTTTTTTGCAGACAAACCTATGACCCTTGACGATATGGGCCGGGAAATGGAAATGAGCAAAACGAGCATGAGTACCGGCGTACGTACACTGCTGGATCTAAAAATGGTGAATAAAGTATGGAGCAAAGGCTCCCGGAAAGACCTATATGAAGTGGAGTATGACTGGCATCAGACGTTTACGGATTATTTTGTAATTAAATGGAGAAAAGCCGTGGAGAGTAACCTTCAGGTACTGCGCAAATCCGTTGATGAAATGAATCGTTTGATTGCTGACCTGGATGAACAAGCAGATGCTGAACTTCTTCGCATTCTTAAGGAAGACAAGCATAAGGTGCTTCAAGCAGAGGCCTATTACAAATGGCTGGATCGCTTGATTGATACCATGGAAGATGAAGAAATATACAAATTGGTTCCGAAGGAAGAGATCAAGGAACATGAATAACAGCAAAAGCAAAAGGCCCTTTCCGAATTGGAGAGGGCTCTTTTGTCTTGGGGGGTTACGTACTTGTACATTTATAATGAAGAAAAACACATGCTTTACAATTGGCCGATTAATCCCACACGTGATAAGGTCACAAGCCGCTGAACGATCTGTTCCAGTTCGTCCATGATCTGATGGCGTCCGCTTGGGGTCCAGGATCGTACAGACCAATCGGATATATCATGTACGTTACCTTTCAACACGGCTGGAGAGCGATTCCAGGCTGTAGTTTGTTTCATGCGCCGAAGCAGTTTCTCACTGGCAGGAGTATTGGAGACGCGGTTCATGAACAGATGATCCGTGTCCAGCATGGGAATGCTATCTGCCGCATACTCATCTGTCATGAAATCTATAGACATGATCTGTGCAGGGTTCAGTCCAAGTTCACCGTAGATAAGACGATTCAATGGATGCTCGATATTTTCCTGGAGCCGGATAGACTGATTCGTAACCTGCATAAGCATAATACGTTCTTGCCCGAAATGATGCTTCAAACGGAGTCCGATATCAAGGTTGCGAAGCTCCAGCTGTTTGAAATTCTGTAAGGCCTGCTGCTCCCGTCCGACCAGTTCAGCCAAGCGTACATGATTTTCTTTCCAGTCATGGGCCTGATCCAGGATAACCGTAGGTGCAATACTTTTGAGCTGATCGTAAAAGGGTTGATGATAAAAGTCACCGATGATCAGGTCCGGCTTGGCCTGACGTAATTTCTCCAATTGTGTGGATAGCCGCTGCTGCTGCTCGACTTCATCAAGCTCCCGATCATGGAATCCGTCCATTGCAGCTACGGGAGACAATCCGAGCGAAGAGAGGTTCTCATGAAGTCCCATTCTGGACGCGGTAGCCACGCGAATTTGGTCTTTTTTCATATATAAGCTGGGTGCGATCCCCAAGGTTTGTTTGAATTTGCGGCTAAAATAATATTCATTGCCATAGCCAACAGATACGGCGACGTCTTTGAGTACACATGTTTCCTGCTTGAGCTGTTTTTTGGCCTCGTCAATCCGTAAGCGATTCAGATAATCGGTAGGTGACATGCCCTTGGCTTTCTTGAAACTGCGAGAATAGGAGCTTGGCGTCAATCCGGCAATTTTGGCCAGTTGATCCATGCTGATACCTTCACTCATGAACCTTTTCATATACATAATGCTGCGTTCAAGCGCCGGATCGACCTTCTCATAATTTTCTTCAAGCCGGTTCTCCGAGAGATACTGCAAAAGCTCGTGCAGCTGGCTATGTATACTGATAAAGTGATCGGGGTGAACGCCGCGATAGGCTTCATACAATTGTTCAACTCGCGCTCTGGCTTGTTGGTCATGACGAACCATCAGTCTGCCTGTCTCCCAATCCAGCGGGAAACCAGAAGAGGAGGACATTTTCCATTGGCCACGCACTTGCTGCAAACATACCGTATCCATGCTAAGTATTATAAACTCCGTAACAGCCGAGCGTGCAGCCGCCTCAATCGTTGTTCCTGGCTTCAGAACATACAGTTGATTGGCTTCGGCGGTATAGACTGTATCGTTCAAGACCAGAACACCGTCTCCTTGTAAAATAAGACAGAGCATGGGCCGGGACACCGTCTTGCCTTGCACACGGAAATGCTCCCCGCGCCGTACACGGCACATGGAAGAGAGGAGCGGTAGAGATGAGGTTTCAGAAATGAAGGAAAGCTGTTCAGTCATACGGACCATCCTTTTGTCTTATTTTCTTAATGATAACAATTATCATTCTCATATGGAAGGGTTTTTGAAAAATAGTTTTGGACATGAAAAAAAGAGGATACCCAGAGCCGTGATGGCTTTAGGGTTATCCTCTATATTTGAAACTAGAATGTTGAGATAGCTATAAGTTTCTATAAGTCTATACCCACATGTGTGGGTTAGTTTGGCACGACCAACAGGATATCATCCAGGAACACGTCGCTTAGCACCTTTTTGCCTGTACCATTGGCTTGCACATGATACAGCCGATAGAGATCATTTGCGTTGATGTAGAACATGCCCGGAACATCGTCATGAAGCTGGAACGTTGACCATTCCTCTCCAGCAAGCTTGGTTACTTTGAGAGCTGCGCTCACGGAATATAGACCATTTGTACCGGAAAGATATGCAATAGTTGGTGTTCCGTTGGTCAACTGAGCAGTTACGAAAGTGACACTGTTCAAATTCAGGTTGGCAGATTTGGATACCTTGTTCCCGGCGATGGTTTTGGCATACGCCTTTTTGTCTGCATCCACAACGACAACCTTATCTGTACCCAGTGGATTGACCTCCCGGATGCTCTTACTATGAATCTGAAGAGTTTTGCCAGAAGTGGTCAAAGCAAAGGCTTTGCCTGTTGAATAATCATAATCCTTGTTGCTGTCCAGCTTGATGCCTTTGTTATACACATACAGATTGTTGCCCCAGCCGCCAGCGTAAACAGCGTTCACATCCAGCTTTGCTTTGGGATTAACTGCTGTACCTTTGCCTGTATTGTAGTTTACCTTGTACATGAGAATGGCGTTGGTCGAGTAGTACTGCTCGTATGGGTCAGTGTTCACCATCAATTGCAGTTCGTTTTTGGCCACGTTCATAAAATAACGACTCTCTACTGCACCAGCAGCAATTCGTTGCACTGCTCCGCTTCCATTGGATGCCTTGGAAACGATCCATGGGTTTCCATTAACGAGCCCGTTATAATATACACGGCCTTTCGTTACGGCGAGCAGCGGGAAATCTGTATCTGCTTTGTCTGCAATTTTGGTGGCAGCGGAAGCTTCGCTATTGCCATTTGCACGATAGATCGTTCCTTTGGAATCCATATAATAGATGAACCCATTATCCGTAAAGTAGCTCAACACATCTGTTGCATACGTTTCAGCAGAATCACTTGAACCGTCATTGGGAACACGAAGCAGCGTTGTGGAAGACTCGGAACGGGTGTAATAGAGATAGGAGCCCGCCGCAGACAGACCATCTCCTTCAAAATCAAGCAATACCTCTGTAGTTCCGCTTCCGTCACCGGATACTTTGTACAATACACCATCGGATTCGTAATAGACCGTAGTTTGACTGAGGGAAGCTGCATGAGCATTGGCTCCGCCTCCAAGCACTGCTGCCGTGATCAGTGTGAACAGCAGCAAGGTGAAAACCGTGTGATGCATACGTGTAGACCATTTGTTCATAAATCAATCGTCACCCTTCTTTTTATGTATGTAAGTAACACATTATCACCTTACGTTATATCGGTAAACTATGGAAAATATGTTACACATCTCAGCCGGATAAAATGGACAGATATGAAATTGAATTTCATTAAAAATCTTCGCTGGAATGCATCTTCGCATGCTGCTGCCGATCCCTTCGCGGAAACTGTCTCCGGTGTATACCCTGCTACCGTTTGCCAGCCATTTGGCATGGTCGCTTCAACTTCAATCCGGGGTGAGGTCAGGTATCGGTTGACGACCTCCTGCTCCGTACCCTCCTCAACCTTGAGCCCCTTTTCCATGAAAATATACCGATCACACACGGCCGATAGCTGTGATAACACGTGAGACGATACGAGAATCGTCATCTGTTCCTCCTGATTTAGCCGATGGATGATTCGGAGCACCATCTGAATTCCATCCGGGTCAAGCCCATTGGTTGGCTCATCCAGAAAGAGAATGGAGGGGCGGTGCAGCAGCACCCGTGCTAGACCTACGCGTTTTTTCATACATGTGCTGTAGGTGCCTACTTTTCGATATTGATATTCCTGTAATTCGAACAGATCCACGAGCTCATCAATCCGTGCTTTGGCATGTTGTACACCGAAAGCTTCAGCGAAAAAGATCAGGTTGTCACGCCCACTCATATTTTCATACAATCCACTCTGCTCGGTTAACGTGCCGCATATGGCGAGTACGTTCTCCGTCTCACGGAAGGGATCAAGACCGTTAATGCTCACTCTCCCGCGCGAAGCGCCAAGAACGCCGTTCATGATGCGGATCAGAGTGGTTTTGCCCGAACCGTTGGGCCCGATCAGCCTGGTAACGCTGCCTTGTTCAACCGTGAAGCTGACATCGTTCAGTGCCTGATGTACTTTAAATTGCTTGGAAATGTTGCGAACTTCAATCATGTATATTCACCGTCCGATCTGAGTTTGGAGATTATACGTCCAGATGAGCAATATCGTTCAAATGGAGGTCCGGAAATAAAACTTCTCCGCCTTTAGTCCCAAAAGAAGGCAGCAACTTCACCCCTAAAGTCCGGCGAAATCGGGTCTCAGGTTTGTTTTCACTGTGGTCTATACCATGTATTCTGGTTAAAAGGATGCAATATCTCGTTTCATTGCCATCCATAACGTGGTAATTAGACATAAGGCCTCTTACATATCAGGAATGCCTGAATATTCATCTAACGCCGGTCTTGGTTAGCCAAGGCCGGTTTGACGTCGTTACTTGGCGTATCCATCCAATGGAACGCCTCATTTCTTGTGATTACATAACTATTTCGTCTAACACATCATATGAACACTTCCAAGTAGGGAACATCAGATGTGGTTGGACCAGAGGAAGGTGAGCGAAATGACAGCATCCAATGAGTATCGCTTTCAGGTAAACCTAAGTGGTATGATCCAGATTCTATCGAACCATCTATACAGCAGCCCTAAAGTATTTTTACGTGAATTAATGCAAAATGCGACGGATGCCATTACAGCTCGAACAGAAGCGGAACCGGGATTCCAGGGTGAAGTACGTGTAGAACTGACCGGAACAGGTGAGCAGTTGACCATGATGGTGGAGGACAACGGCATTGGCTTGACGGAAGCCGATATCCATGAGTTTCTTGCGATGATCGGACAATCCTCGAAGCGTGGGCAGCAGGCCTTGCTGGATGGAGAGACTTCGTTCATCGGGCGATTCGGGATCGGATTATTGTCCTGTTTCATGGTGAGTCATGAAATCGTCATGCTGACGCAATCCGCGAAGGGTGGACCTTCAATGGAGTGGCGGGGTAAGCCCGATGGAACGTATACGATTCGGCAATTGGAGACACAGTTGTCTCCGGGAACGAAAGTATATCTGCGTTGTACACCGGATGCAGCGCATTATTTTGAAACGGAATATGTGAAAGAAGCTTTGTTCTATTACGGAGCGTTATTGCCTTATCCGGTCATCCTGCACAGCGAGGGGGTTCAGCATATCGTCAATAGCCAGTCACCAATCTGGCTGATGGAGCCTGAGCTTGCACGTGGACGAAGAGCGGAAGTGCTGGCTTTTGGTGAACGCTTGCTTGGAGAGAAGTTTCAGGATTTCATCCCACTGACGACGGCTTCTGGCCGTACAGGAGGCATCGCCTTTGTTCTTCCGCATGCAGTTAATCTGAATGCCAAGCGTTCTCACCGGGTGTATCTAAAGCGAATGCTGATCTCGGAGAAGGCTGAGAATATTTTGCCGGATTGGGCCTTCTTCGTGAAATGCCTGATTTGGACAGATGAGCTTCAACCAACAGCTTCACGGGAGCATTTTTATGAAAATGAAAAGCTGGAAGAGGTTCGCTCCGAACTTGGCGATGCCCTTAGTAAAGGATTGGCCGACATGGCTGAGAGCCAGACGGAACGGCTGCAAAAGCTGATTCGCCTGCATGCGCTGTCGATGAAGGCACTGGCTGTGCAGGATCAGGAGTTCTATGCCATGATTCACCACTGGCTTCCATTTGAAAGTACCCGTGGTCATCGGGAACTGGGCGAGTTGATGAGTGAGGGAGAGACGTTGTACTTCACGACCACAGTGGATGAGTATCGCCAGATTCATCATGTCGCGTCAGCCCAATCGATGCTGGTCATTAACGGTGGATACATCTACGACAGCGATTTGATGGCAATGCTGCCACAAGTGGTGCAGCATGTACAGACGCAGCGGTTGCAGCCGGATGAGGTATCCATGAGTTTCACTGATGTGCCACCAGCTGAACGGAATCAGTATTATGATGCCTTGCGCCTTGCTGACTCTGCTTTGCAACGTTTCCGCTGCCGTGCAGAGGTCAAGGGCTTCAAGCCAGCTGATTTGCCGGTGCTGTTCACGCTCTCGCAGGAGTCTTCCACGCTGCGGGCATTGGAAAAAGCAAGTGAGGAGAGTACCGAATTATTCTCATCTGTCCTCGGATCATTGTCATCCGGCATTAGTTCGGCAGGTTATTCGACCTTGTACCTGAACATCAGCAATCCAATTATTCAGCGGGTCCTGACTTCACCAGATGCCCAAATGACTCCGATTGCCATTGAGATGTTGTATGTCAATGCATTAATGATGGGGCATTATGCGATGAATCGGCAGGAGCTTGAGGTTCTGAATCAGGGCATCGTTCGTTTTATTGATTGGGGTTTGCGTGCGAATACAGATCGTAAGGGGGATGCCTGATGAAGACCGAAATGGATTTTGAGGATCTGATGGATGAGGCCTATGGCCTGCCTAATGGAACAGCGAAGCTGGGCATGCTGGAGGAAGCGGCAAGAGTCGCCGATGTGAATGGTATGGAGGAGGAAGCGTACGAAGCGCGTTCAGAGATCGTGGAAACCGCGACATTCTGCGGTTATCCGATGAAAGCACTGATTGCTTTTTCCTGGCAGCTGGGCAAGTTTGATCAACAGCCAGAACGCTATGACGAAGAAACGTTAATGTGGTCGTATAAATGGATTTTGGGTGAATTATCCAGCTTCCCGGAAGTGTCTCGCGATAAAATGATGGAACTGCTGGAGGACTTTGGACGTCGCTTCAAATCATTTGGGTACAGTGAACGTTCGTATTGGTATTATCGATTCCGCATATCCATGGACCTTGGAGATCTGGAGGAGGCGGGTACCAGCTATACGAAGTTCAGAAGTATGGATCGTGACTTTATGAGTGATTGTGAAGCCTGTGAACAGGACGAGATCATGCGCTACTGGTTATTGGCAGGTGATGATGAGAAGGTATTGGAAGCGGCGAAGCCCATTTTGAAAGGGAGAATGAGTTGTGCCGAAATTCCGCACCTGACCTTATCGGAGATTTTGATGCCATTATACCGGCTTGGCAAGATTGATGAAGCTGACAAACATCAGGCCAAAGGCTATCGCATGATCAAAGGACATAATGATTTTGTGAAGAGCTTTGCTGAGCAGATGGATTATCTTGCACGCACGAACCCGGCGAAGGGCATCGATGTACTGGAAGAAAATATAGTGCTCGCGATGGATCATGAAGATCCGTTTGCCAAAATGATGTTCTATGCTAGATCAGCACAACTGTTGCGCCGCTGGGCTGATGAATCTCCAGGATACCGATTGCGGCTTCCTGCCTCATTTCCCTATGAAGGAGATCCGGGAGATTTGCTTAAACTGGCCGACTATTTTGCAGCTTTTGCCAAGGCATCCGCTGACAAGTATGACCAGCGGAATGGCAATCAACATGTCTCTTCCATGTTAAGCGAGGTATAGGAGAAGAGGAAGACAGCAGAGTATTCCGGCTACAAATGGTCAGCGTACAAACCAAAACAGGCTTGTTCAGAGGGAGGAAGCTCCTCCTTCGAACAAGCCTGTTTAATTTTTTTGTGTCATGAGTGCGAGAATAATACTGTTATTGCAATCTGGTGTTCAGGTTATTCAGGATTCACGGTTGCAGGTGCAGCCGAAGCATCTTCAGCAGGTTTTTCGTCTTCAGGGGAAGCCTCCGCTTTTGACTGTTTTGCCCTCAACTCAGCTACGATTTTATCGGTTGGCTGCGTGAACAATTTATACATAATGGCTGCCTCTTCCTGGCGGATCAGTGGTTTGCGGGAGAGGAAGTCAACCGACCCATCCTCCAGCACCTTCACTTCCGGGCCGTGAATGCCCAACTTGACCATCATTTGGATCGCAGGCACCGCCCAGGCATCCGTCTGTCCGGCCAGCTTCACATCTTCGAACAGTTCGTTCGGGTATTTCAGCTGGAAGGTTCTCCAGATCATCACCATGGCTTCTTGGCGAGTAATGGCCTGATCCGGTTTGAACTGTTTTGAATCTGCACCTGTGATCATGCCTAATTCATAACCAAGCTGAATATAACCGGCGGAAGGGTGTGAGGCCCAGTCCGTATCCGCAGGTGGAGTCGTTTTGCTGGCCTTCAGCCCGCTAATTTTTAGCATATCTTCAATGTATTCAGCGCGAGTAACGGCAATTTTGGGTTGAAAAGCTTCATTTGCATCATTGGTATAGTATCCAAGGGATTGCAATCCATAGATGGCTTCAGCATAAGGACTATCTGCCCGCACATCTCGGAAGCCGTTGGGTTTCTGTCCTTTTTTCTCATATCCAAAAGGATTAAGATAAGGTTCTTTCATGTAGATGGTTCCATCTGCATTTTCCTTGAACGCTGTGAACTGGCCTGTTAATTCATCCTTGAATAGATGATCTTCAACCTGGATCAGATTACGTGGGCCTATGAAAGCATCTGAAATGCTCAATTGTCCGGGCTCTTTGCTGCCTTCTTTCAAGGAACTGACAAGCGTGCTAATCCGCAGATCCGCATAAAGTCCGTTGAACCGTTGCAATTCATCTGCCGATTGCGGCGTGTATTCCTTGAACTTAATCGGCTCGGCATATTGCGGGAAGAACGTCTGGATAAAGGCTGGATAGAACATATTGCGAAGTGCTCCAGCCTGATTATACGTTAGGAAGACACCAGTGTTTTGCTCAGGAATAAGGAAGAGATAAGAGCTGAACCCGGGCATGTCGCCTGCTTTGGTAATGATTTTGGAATTGCTACCCGCGCCAGGAAGCTGGTAAGCGGCTTCAAATCCATACGTGGTGTCTGGTAACAAGGGATGAATGGAGGAACGATACTGTTCCATGCTTTTCACAGTCGATTCCTTGAAAACACGTTCGTTATCCTTCACACCATCGTTCAGGAAAGCAAGCATGAAATTCCCAATGTCCTCTGTGGTAGACAACATGCCACCTTGAGGCAAAGGCGTTGGAGAGATCGTGTACAGATCAATTGGTTTATGTGCCGCATCATAGGCTGTTGCCAGCTGTTTTTTGAACTTGCCATCCAGCATAAAACTGCTGTTATCCATGCCCAGAGGCTGGAAGATATGTTGCTGCATATACGTTTCGAACGGTTCTCCGCTCACAATCTCCACAATCATGCCCAGCAGCAGGAAGGCGAAGTTGTCGTACATATAAGCGCTGCCAGGTTCTCTGACGACAGGTGGCATATGTAACGTTGCATAATCCTCCATCGATACCATTTTGTCGAAGTCATCATGCACATCTTCCTGCTCAGGGTCGCGGATCTCGAATCCGGTGGTGTGTGTGAGCAGATTCTCTACCGTTACAGGTTTGTCGAAAGGATTATCGAATGTCAGTCCTTTCACATAGGTTTGAAAATCAGCTTTCAAATTCACCTTGCCTTGCTCCACAAGCTGCATAACAGCTGCTGCTGTGAACGTTTTGGAGACAGAGGCTACACGAAAGGTAGTGCTTTTCGGGTCAACGGGCGTTTTACTCTCCAGATCGGAATATCCATACCCTTTCTCTGCCACGACTTTTCCATCTTTGACCACGACCACGGAAGCTCCAACATATTGGGCCTTGGCTTGGGGAGAGTTGAAAAATGTATCGAGAAAGGCGGTGGCCGATTCATTGTTCAGCGCTGTCGCGTTCCCTTTTTCATTGGCCGCAGCGGGTGTGGTCTCCGCTTGCACGGCTGGTGCCCATAGACTGAGAGACAGGACAAACGCCATGAACGCCCCCGTTATGGAGGTGAGCCTGAAGCGGGTGCTTCGATTGGATAAATGCATGCAAACACTCCTTCAAAAGAAAATTTTGTAAAAAGCACACTCCTGTTATTACTGATTAATGGCCCGATAGGTTTCAAGATAGTAGATTGTGATAGACATTTCCAATAGAACTCAAAACTACCAGGTTGAAATCCAGCATAGAAAAGTCGAAAATTTAGGAGGCATCTGCACAGGGCTGTGGTTCACTTTGAACCGTTGACGGCCGAAGCGACTGCCGGAAAAATACGAGAGCGCCGATCCCCATCAAAACATACAGGCCAGCCATTGCATAAGAAGGCAGAAAGGCTCCAATCGTCAGCCCAAGACTACCCAGCAGAGCGGCTGCATTATAACTCATGCCGTCAGCAGCCATATAGGCAGCACGGTCGGAGTCAGGAATCATGCCAGCAAGCATGACCTGACGTACAGGCGCATACATGAGCTCACCAATGGTTAGCAGTACAGCGGATGTAATAAGCAGCCAGGCCCAATTGCTGAAAGCGAGCACGGCAAAACCAGTAGTGTACAGACACAGGCCGACGGTCATGATAAATCTGGATTGGAAACGCCTCATCCATTTGGAGAATGGAATGGCCATGATTACGACAAGTACAGTGTTAATCGCCATGATCAGACTGAACATCTGCAGACCTGAGATGTCCCAACGGAACAGTTGGGCGTTGAATTCACTTTTCAGACGAACGGCAATGTATTTATCCATTTGGAATTCCAGAGAGACAGCCAGCACTGTTGCGGTGAAAAATACCATAAAACGTTTGTCCCTAAATACACCGACATACGTTTTCAGGATATTCCTATTTATCGGGGCATTAAGCTGATTGTGGTGTTTCTTATCCATTGTTTCATGAATATAGAATAAGAGAATAAATAGTGTAACCAGGCTCTCCACGCATACCAGACTGAACAAAATGAAGCGGAAGGACTCGAATAATAACCCGCCCATCAGCGCACCAATCGTAACGGCAACGTTGGTGGTCCAATATTGCAGCCCATAGACATACTGACGTTCATGTTCACTGCTCACGTCTACAATCATGGCATTGGCAATGGGCCCGGTGATACCCGAACTGATGCTGCTAAGCAGAAACATGGCACAAGTTAAAGGAACGGAATTCATCCATGGGGAGTTGGCGGCAGCCAGCCAGAACAGGGCGAATACCTGCAGCAGTTGGGCGATGACCATCAGTTTCTTGCGTCCGACTCGGTCAGACCAGTATCCTGCGCCCAAGCCAACGATCATGGATGCCACAATGTTAACGGTTAACAGTATACCTGCCCAGCCTGCACCAATCTGGACACTCAGATAAATCGCCATAAAAGGAATAATGGATTTCTGAGTTAGATCCGTAAAAAAATCAGTAATGATACGAATTTTGATGTTGCGGTGCAAATCAGTATATTTCATGTGCAGTTCTCTTCCTTCCCGCTGGTGTTGTTGATGTACCTGAGTATAATGGAGGAAAACCTGAAGAAAAACTGTAGAAGCGCACGGGTCAATTTCGTATTTTAATCAGGGGAAGGAAAGGCAGGGATGGTTGTGGAGGTCATGGATCATTATATTCAGCTTCGCATAGCCTTTTCGGGCGTGGACGAAGAGGAAGAAATACACACAACGATTGGTGAGCTGGCGAATCATTTATGTTGTACGATGCGCAATATGAATCTGATTATGAACAAATTTATGGATCATGGCTGGATCAGATGGAGCCCGCAACGCGGCAGAGGGAAGACATCGGTGCTCGTTTTTTGCCATCCTCTGTTACAGGCTGTTCAGGAACGATTTGATCGACTGTTGCAGGGAAACAAGCTGGAAGAGGCCTATGCGCTGGCTTCGGCAATGCCGTTCTCGATGCGAGAAATATTGATGCAAGGATTGCAAGGCCAGTTCGGGCTACGTTCCGATCACGGTGCTCGAGGAAGAGTTGATACGCTGCGAATTCCACAGGAGACTGCCTTTGAGACATTGGACCCGACCCAGGCTTACATGTGGGGAGAAGTTGGGATTGTTGCGGAGGTATTTGATCGCTTGGTGCAGTACAACGCTGAGCGCCAAGTCTGTGAACCGAGTCTTGCCGTTGCATGGGAGAGCAACCCTGAAGGAACGGAGTGGACCTTTTATTTGCACAAAGGCATACTCTTTCACCATGGCAGGATACTTGATGCAGCGGACGTAAGATATACGTTTGAACGGATTATTTCGGATCAGGAGAACCCTTGCAGGTCACTGTTTGGCTCCATTCATCACATAGAAACGTTCGACGAGCTAACGGTGCGCTTTGAGTTACATTTTCCCAACTTTATGTTCCCGGACCTGATGAGCAGCATGAATGCATCCGTTTTACCCCGTGATGTGGAGCTTGACCCGATGCATCCGATCGGTACGGGACCTTACCGATTGACACGCAATCATCCCAAGCTGCTTGTGCTGGAGGTGTTCCCTTCTTATTTCAGGGGGCGGGCTTTTATTGATCGGGTTGAAATATGGCAGCTTCCCCAGACGGGTCTTGTAGAATCAGTGATCAAACAGGATTTGTTTCCAGACGGACAGGCTCGCTTGATTCAACATGAGGTTCAGGGCGGTGTGTTTATGACTTTTAATATGCGAAAAGAAGGCCCACAGCAGGATGTATACTTTCGCCAGGCTGTTCAGCAATTGATGGACCCACAGGAGTTGATGGGAGCATTGGCACACACAGGTGTACAGGCTGCATATAGTCTGGTTCGGGACAAGTCCCAGGAAAAGCTGGAGTCCCCGGAGCAAATAGAGCAACCCCATCTATTGCAGCAGGTATCAATCCCAACAGCCCCCTCTGCTGACTCTTCTCTCGTAAGAGCTTCGGAGCTGTTACAACGCAGCTGCTACGCAGGCCAGATCATGAATGTGTGGGTAGAGGAAGGCGAGAAAATGGAGACAGACATGGCCTGGTTCGCACAGCGTTGTGCACTTATTGGACTGAAAGTGAGTGTTACGCCAGGTAATCCGGTAGATGCCGTATACCATGATGAATTCGCCTCTTATGATTTGATTTACACGGGTGAAGTGTTCGATGAGCATGTGACGCTGAGTCTACTAACGATGTATACGTTCCAGAATACGCTGTTCCTTATGGCAATGGATGACGAGCGAAAAAGCGAGTTGGAACGGGAATGCAGACACGTCGTTATGATTCAGGATAGTGCTGAGCGGTTGCGTACGCTAATGACGTTGGAGGGGCGACTCATTCAAGAGGCCTTACTCTTGCCTACATACAGCTTCAGGGAAGAACATGCACACCACGTTTCACTTCAGGATTACCGTGTCGTAGCATACGGCATGCCTGATCTGCGTCGATTGTGGGTGAAGAGAAGTCCAAATACAGAAGAAGATACTGCGAGTTATCCGGCGTACATCCCATTGTGGTAAGAATGTAATTACTACAATGGGATAGGCCGGTGGGGATGCTTTTATACTGAAGCTGTCTTTACAAATTCAATTGGATTCGTACCAGGTTCCAGCAGCAGCGGAACGGAGAGAGAGCTTATGGTATCCTGTTCATCCGTCTTAAACGTAAAAGTGATTTTCAAGCCAAACAAGGGAAGGCGAAGTCAGGTTGATTCTGGTTAAAAATATGAGTATGTAGATACTTTGGTTGGGTTGTTATCTGTATTTACTATGAAGAATCAGGTTGGATTTTACATCCTACCCGAGACTGATTTTGTAACCAAATAGAGTATTGCGGCAATGTACAATGGAATGCTTGTCAAACTAGTCCGCATATATCGAACAAGTCCCTCATAACATGTACTAATCAAGTAGGGGTTCTGCTGTACGCACAATCCTGAAGTGAAAACATGTGCTAAAGGGGATGATGTCATGCGCCGAATATCATGGATGCTTGCCATGGTATTGGTCTTATCGACCTTACTTGCCGCCTGCGGGAAGAAGGATGCGGCAGCCGTGGTCAAAGATCTGAACGAAGTCGTAGGAGAAATGGAAAGTTATCAGGGGGCAGGCGTTATGACGCTGCATACCGGAGATACGCCGCAGCAGTACAAGGTCGAGGTATGGCATCAAAAGCCTTCATATTATCGTATCGCGTTAACGAATGCCAAAAAGGATGTAACACAAATTGTACTGCGCAATGATGAGGGCGTATTTGTCCTGACACCGAGTCAGAACAAAAGCTTCCGTTTCCAGAGTAACTGGCCGGATAACCAAGGCCAGGTTTACCTCTACGAGACGCTGATCCGCAGCATAACAGGTGATTCGACCCGCCAGTTTGCCGATGAGAAGGAAAGCTATGTATTCGATGTAGCTGCCAACTACAATACACATGCATTGGTCAGACAGAAAATATGGTTAAACAAAAGCGATTACGCTCCAAAACAGGTAGAAGTATCCGACTCGAATGCCAATGTGGTGGTCGATGTGAAGTTCGATAGCTTCAAATTTGGTACCGAATTTGAGAAAGACGCTTTTGATATGCAGCGTAATATGACTGCTGCTAATGAAAATGGTGGCAAGGTTGGTACTGACTCAGGCGCGGCTCCTGCTGGGGAGGGTAAAGAGACTACCAATCCTCAAGCTGCAACAGAGGAAGGTTCTGCATCCAATCCAAGCGGAACCGTTAGTGATGGACAGACGGGTGTGAGTGATAACGCCGAGCAGCAAGGTTCTGAAGATCCAGCCAGTGGGAAAGGAACCGAAGAACCGACATCGGCCGAGCCGGAAGGTACAGGCAGCTTCGGGGTTATTCAGCCGACCTATGCACCGGAAGGCGTCAAGCTGAAAGACGATCAGATCGTGGAAGGATCAGGAGACTATTCGGTTATGCTTCGCTACGAAGGAACATATAATTACACGATTTTTGAAGCGCGGCCGCAGGACAGAGCGGTATCACTTGCGCCATCCAGTGTCGTGGATCTTGGATTCACGCTGGGTATGTTGAGTGGAGATGCCTTACAGACACTTACATGGATGACAGATGGAGTGGAGTACCGGATCACAAGTGCAGATCTTCCACAGAATGAGATGGTACAGATTGCGACATCGATGCAGGAAGAGTCAGGGAAATGATTTGCAAAGTATAGTCGTCCTAACATAAGGAATGCTAAGAAGCATCGGAGATGAATTCTCCGGTGCTTTGCTGCATATACAGGTCTTCGTTCCTGTTTTATATCAGTGATTCGCAGGATTTGATTTTCAGTTGAAGCTATGTGTATCAACAGCCAATGATCCTGCGTAAGATAAGCAAGGATTAGGTCCAGTGTACTCAATAATGCAAAACACGCTTCTACGCGGGAGGAACCGGGTAAATAATACGATATAAGCAGATGAGTTACGTTATGGAGAGATAAATATCTCATTCATGGTCTGGCTTATAGGTCTTATTCCGCGTTTGCTCCCGACTTCAGGATAGCGCTCCTGTATGTGTTTTGGACTACAGATCTTCCGTTCATTTGACAGTCACATGCTTGAGCATTACGATGGAGTCTGACGTGAGCCGGATTAAGATGATTAGAGAAGGTGACTTAACGTGCAAGAACAATATCGGCCGACCCAAGCGGAAATCAATTTGGATCATTTGTGCAACAACGTAGACGCTTTCCGTGAAACATTGCCGCAAGGCAAGAAACTGCTCGCTTGTGTGAAGGCTAATGCCTATGGACATGGGGCAGTGGAGATGGCCAGAGAACTGGAACGAGTTGGCGTGGATTACTTAAGTGTAGCTTTTCTTGACGAAGCGCTTGAATTGCGACAACACGGAATTACCCTTCCGATTCTGGTATTGGGCTACACGCCGCCAGAAGGCATCGCTGAAGCATGGAAACATGATGTAACCATTACGCTGTTCAGTAAGGAAGTACTCGAAGCCATTCAACATCTGGAGACGGGCACATCCTCTCGTAAGCTCAAAGTTCACATCAAAATCGACAGCGGCATGGGCAGACTTGGCCTGTTGCCTGGCGAAGAGGCAGTTGCTTTTATTCAGGAAGCAGCCAAGCTGAAGCAGGTGATGCTTGAAGGCATGTTTACCCATTTTGCCAAGGCGGATGAAAAAGACAAGACCTATACACTGGAGCAGTATCGACGGTTCCGAGGCGTGGTTGATGCGCTGCGGGATCAGGGATGTGTCATCCCGATTATACATACGGCGAACAGCGCCGCTACCATTGATACACCGGAGTTGTCCTACGATATGGTACGTGTGGGAATTAGTCTGTACGGATTGTATCCTTCGGGAGAGGTGAATCATCAGGTAGTGAAGCTGTCCCCGGTATTGACACTGAAGACGAAGGCGGTTCTGGTCAAAACGTTGCCACCTCATTGGGGTGTCAGCTACGGAACCCGTTATGTAACTCAAGGGAACGAAAGAATAGCGACCCTGCCTATAGGCTATGCAGACGGATTTTCAAGAATGCTGTCAGGTAAAGCACAAGTACTTGTGCGCGGCCGCCGCGTTCCCGTCGTCGGTACGATCTGCATGGATCAGTGTATGGTGTCGCTACAATCTTTTGCAGCAGAAGCAGAAGAAATTCAAGTCGGCGAAGAGGTTGTTCTCATCGGTCACCAATCGGGTGCAGTCATAACTGCAGACGAAGTGGCATCTCAGCTCGGTACGATTCCCTACGAAGTGATCTGCATGATGGCGCATCGAATCCCGCGGGTTTATACCCGTAATGGAGCAGTAGTCGCCAGAATCAACCCTCTTTTGACATCCTGATAGCTCGACTGGACGCTATTACCAATAAACTTTTTTTCAGAACAGAAGGAAAACTGTCGGAGCATCTCGAATTATGAATGATGACTGGGATGAAAAATCCTGAAAAGAGATGTTTGGTCTGTACGAATATTGTTCCCCGTGTTTATAATGGAGTACAGCATACTTGATATACTCGGGGCATATATATTCCTTTGTATAAAAGTTCTGGAAAAACGTAATACTGGTTCACAATGGCGAAAGGTTTGTGGGGGTGGAAGAAAGGTGGCCAACTTGCAGAACACCAAGCGGATCATGATCAGTTTGCCTGATTATCTTTTGCAAGAAGTGGATGGCATCGTAGCGCTGGAGAATTCCAACCGCAGCGAATTGATTAGGCAGGCCATGAAGCTGTATTTGACGGAGCGTAAGAAACGTTACATCCGTGAATCGATGCAGCGAGGGTACATGGAGATGGCGAAGATTAACCTCACCATGGCATCCGAGGCCTTTCACGCGGAGGAAGATGCGGACAGCACTCTGGACCGCTTAGTTAGCGGGGTGTAGACATTGATCGTAAAACGCGGTGACGTTTTTTTTGCGGATCTTTCTCCCGTTGTTGGTTCCGAGCAAGGTGGAGTCAGGCCGGTTCTGGTCATCCAGAATGACATCGGCAACCGGTTTAGTCCTACTTGTATTGTGGCGGCGATCACCGCCCAGATCCAAAAGGCAAAGCTGCCGACGCATGTGGAGATTGATGCGGCGGCACACGGCTTTGACCGGGACTCGGTTATTTTGCTCGAACAAATACGGACGATTGATAAGCAGAGGCTGACCGACAAGATTACCCATCTGGACGAGGAGACCATGAAACTGGTCAACGAAGCCTTACAGATCAGCCTGGGTTTAATCGATTTTTAAGGCACCAGGCAATTGTTTCTTTGTTCTGCCGTGCCATCCGTAGACAATGGATGTTCCTTGCAGGAACACACAATTTCAGACAGCAATCAAAAGAGCGTACAACAGCCTAACGGCCGGAGTACGCTCTTTTGATTAAAGCTTCATGAAAGCGTAGAACATTGTGAAGCTTTTCGTTATAATGATACCTGAGAAACCGTTTACGTCAATTGACATATATAGAGGTGGAGGAGACATATGAGCATTTATATTGATCAGGAGAAGCTTCAATTTCATCTACAGACTCAAAAGGCAAGCTATGTATTTCAGGTTCTGCCTTCGGGATATTTGGTACATTTATATTATGGCAAAAAACTGCGTGATACCGATCTGAGCTGGCTTCATGTGCGTACAGAACGTGCCTCGTTCAGCCCAAATCCGGTGCCGGACGATCGGACGATCTCCTTTGACACGTTGGCAGTAGAACTGCCGGTGTATGGTACAAGTGATTTCCGTAATCCGGCAATCCAATTGGAGCTTGAGAATGGTTCAACCGTTTCGGAGTTTACGTATACAGGCCATCGACTGATCAAAGGAAAGGCAGCGCTTACCGGACTGCCTGCAACTTATGTTGAGTCTGACGATGAAGCCGAGACACTTATCGTTGAATTGGAGGACCGTGTTGCAGGAATCAGGATTGAACTTAGCTACACGGCCTTTACGTCCTTTAATGCGATTACGCGTTCCATGCGTATCATTAATGAGAGCCCTACGTCGGTGAATATTGCACGTGCGCTCAGCTCTTCTGTAGATTTCCCACATGCCGATTACGAATTGCTGCAACTGTCAGGAGCATGGACGCGTGAACGGGACATCGTTCGCAGACCACTTGCTTCCGGCCTGCAAGGCATCGAGAGCCGTCGGGGTTCAAGCAGTCACCAGCAGAACCCGTTCATTGCCCTGATGACACCGGGTACAGACGAAGATCAGGGTGAAGTCTACGGCTTCAGCCTTGTATATAGCGGCAGCTTCACAGCACAGGCGGAAGTGGATCAGTTCCACACCACGCGTGTATCTCTGGGAATCAATCCGTTTGAGTTCAGCTGGAAGCTGGATTCGCAGGAGTCATTCCAGACGCCTGAGACGGTCATGGTGTACTCGGATGCGGGTCTCGATGGCATGTCTCAGTCGTATCATAAACTGTATCGGGAGCGCCTTGCACGGGGCAAGTTCCGCAATGCAGAGCGTCCGGTTCTGGTCAACAACTGGGAAGCGACCTATTTCGGCTTCAATGCAGATAAGATTGAGCAGATCGCCCAGGCAGGCAAAAAGCTTGGTATTGAACTGTTCGTACTGGATGACGGATGGTTTGGACATCGGGACAGCGATAACTCGTCACTCGGTGACTGGATTGTGGACAAGAACAAACTGCCACAAGGGCTGGATGATTTGGCAAATCGGGTGACCAGTCTGGACATGCAGTTCGGATTATGGTTCGAACCTGAGATGATTTCGCCTGACAGCGACATGTACCGTGCTCATCCGGACTGGTGTCTGCATGTGCCGGATCGCCGCCGCACGGAAGGGCGCCAACAATTGGTACTCGATTTCTCCCGTCAGGATGTGCGCGATGAGATTGTACGCATGCTAAGCGATGTGCTTGGATCTGCGCCAATCACTTATGTGAAATGGGACATGAACCGGAATATGACGGAAGTGGGTTCTGCATTGCTGCCGGCAGACAGACAGCGTGAGACGGCGCATCGTTATATGCTGGGATTGTACGAAGTCATGGAACGTATTACTTCAGCGTTCCCGAATATCCTGTTCGAGAGCTGTTCAGGTGGTGGCGGCCGTTTTGATCCAGGTATGCTGTATTACATGCCGCAAACGTGGACCAGCGATAATACCGACGCGATATCCCGTCTGCGGATTCAGTATGGTACAAGCCTGGTATATCCGGTAAGCTCAATGGGGTCGCATATCTCAGCTGTACCTAACCATCAGGTCAACCGAATTACTTCTCTAGAGATTCGTGGACATGTCGCGATGTCCGGTAACTTTGGATACGAGTTGGATTTAACTCGTTTCACAGAGGAAGAGAATGCCATTGTAAAAGCGCAGGTTGAGCTGTACAAAGAAATTCGGGGAACCATCCAGTACGGAACGTTCCGCCGCTTGCTAAGTCCGTTTGAGGGAAATGAAACGGCCTGGATGTTTATTTCACCAGATGGCAGCGAAGCCGTTGTATTCTACTTCCGTGTGCTGTCTGAACCGAATGCACCGCTCCAACGTCTGAAGCTGAAGGGCCTGGATCCTAATGCGGATTACCGCCTGAAAGGCGGCTCGGAGACGTATACCGGCGATGCGCTGATGTATGGTGGGATCTCTGTAGGTCGTGCATCGGGAGACTATTGGAGTGAAATGTTCCGCTTCGAACGGGTATAATAAACTGGCGTGATTGCCGTGTTTGTCAGGGGAGACCGGAAGACGTCGGGGAGACGGTTTTCGGTCTTTTCTTATGGCTGAGGCTAAGGCTTGATACGTAATCTCAATTGTAAGAACTTGTAACCTGGACGAATGCTGGAAATCTGAACGGGATTTTGTGATAATATAGGGGAGAGGAATCTGCATGAATGCAGGTTCGATACTGTGATTACAGCAGCAAAGCTGCCCTGAACAAGCTTCAACTGAACGATTCAGGAAGGAAAGAGGGATTTATTTGTCTGAACAGGAAACGGTTCTGGAACCCAATGAAGAAACAATAAAGGCAGAACGCCATGAACGAATCATCAAACAGGTAGCCAAGGAACTGTCACTGTCCTTGAAGCAGGTCCGCACCACGTCGGAGCTTCTGGACGAAGGCAATACGATTCCATTTATCGCCCGCTACCGTAAAGAAATGACTGGAGAGCTGGATGAGAACCAGCTGCGGCTCATTGAAGAACGCATCGTATACTTGCGTAATCTGGAAGACCGCAAAGTGGAAGTCATCCGTATTATAGAGGAACAAGGCAAGCTGACCGGAGAACTGAAACAGTCCATCACGCAGGCAGTTAAGCTGCAGGAAGTGGAGGACTTGTACCGTCCGTTTCGTCAGAAGCGGAAAACCCGTGCCAGTGTAGCGAAGGAAAAAGGTCTCGAACCACTCGCTGTCTGGATTTGGGGTCAACCGAAGCAAGGCAATGTTATGGAGGAAGCTGCGCGTTATATCAATGCTGAACTTGGGGTAGAAGATGCAGAGATCGCACTTCAGGGAGCCAAAGATATTTTGGCTGAGAATATTGCAGATGATGCTGCTATTCGTGCATGGATTCGTCGTTATACGCTCGATCATGGCATGCTGACTTCGGAAGCGAAGGATGCTGAGCAGGAGTCTGTATACGAGAACTACTATGATTATCGTGAATTAGCCAAAAAAATGCCTCCTCACCGTATTCTCGCCATTAACCGCGGTGAACGTGAAAACATTTTGAAAGTGGGTCTGGACGTACAGCCTGAACCGGCTCACCGTCATATGGAAGGACAGATCATCAAGGGTACATCTGCGGTACAGGACGTTTTGCGTGCTGTTATTGAAGATGCTTACAAACGATTGATTGCCCCTTCGATTGAGCGTGAGGTTCGTGCAGAGCTGACGGAAAAAGGTGAAAACCAGGCGATATCTGTATTCTCGGCTAATCTTCGTAATCTGCTGCTTCAGCCGCCAATTCATGGGAAACGTGTGCTTGGTGTCGATCCTGCCTATCGTACCGGTTGTAAGCTGGCTGTGGTCGACGATACGGGCAAGCTGCTGGAAGTGGCTGTTACGTACCCAACGCCACCACACAACAAGAAGCGTGAAGCTGCTGAGGTTTTCCATCGGATGATCAAGCAATATGATATCGGGTTGATTGTTATCGGTAATGGTACCGGATCCCGTGAAACGGAACAGTTTGTTGCCGAGATTATTCAGGAGAATGGGGACGAAAGTCTTGTGTATCTGATCGTCAATGAAGCTGGAGCGAGTGTATATTCTGCATCCAAGCTGGCCCAGGAAGAATTCCCGGATCTTGACGTTGCTGAGCGGAGTGCTGCTTCGATTGCTCGCCGGGTGCAAGACCCCCTGGCTGAGCTGGTTAAGATTGATCCAAAAGCCATTGGTGTAGGCCAATACCAACATGATGTATCTCAAAAAATATTGGAAGAAAGCTTGAAGGCTGTTGTGGAATCCGCAGTTAACCATGTGGGCGTAGATGTGAACACGGCTTCGCCTTCACTGCTGTCATACGTTGCGGGTGTAAATGCCACGATTGCTAAAAATATCGTGAAATACCGTGAAGAGAACGGCCGGTTCACGAATCGTCGCCAGTTGCAGAAGGTGCCGCGTCTGGGTGCCAAAACCTATGAGCAATGCGTAGGCTTTATGCGGATTGGTGAAGGCGAGAACCCGCTGGATCGCACACCGATTCACCCTGAATCGTATAAGGTCGTAGACCAGCTCTTTAAGGAGCTTCAGGTTGCGCTGGACAAGCTGGGCAGCAAGGAACTGTCTGTTCTCCTGTCGGAGCAACAACCGGAACAGCTGGCTGTGAAGCTGGATGTGGGTGTACCTACACTGCGTGACATTCTGGACAGCTTGCAGCGTCCGGGTCGTGACCCGCGTGAGGAAATGCCGCTACCGATCTTCCGCACGGATGTGCTCAAAATTGAAGATTTGGTGGAAGGCATGGAGCTGCAAGGTACGGTTCGTAACGTGATCGACTTTGGTGCTTTTGTTGACATCGGCATCAAGAGTGACGGGCTTGTCCACATCTCACAGCTGAGCAACGGTTACGTCAAACATCCGATGGATGTTGTATCTGTCGGGGATAATGTAACGGTTTGGGTGATGAACGTGGATACCAAAAAAGGCCGTGTCGGCCTCACGATGAAGAAACCTGCTTCTTCTAAGCAGTCTTCCTAATCCAACACAATGATTGGAGAACAGCCTTCCCTGTAATGGGAAGGCTGTTTGTTGTCAGTTATAATAGTACTGTTGCCCGTACTGTATTGTTCGAAGGAATTTTATGAATGAAGTGAGAGCTTGAAGTGGACGGAGAGAGTGGCGTCAGATTTCTAGAGTTCGCTGTCCGCGCTGCGCGGGGTGCCACTTGTCGGTTTATTTCGGTAAAAGAACCAGCATTCGTTCAGCAGCTTGATCTGTCTGCTGTCCTTTTTGTGAAATGCACGCATCAGTTGATTGCAAAGCCATTGAGGCAAAGGTATCTCCTCCTCTTGCATAATTCATCTGTACGTTAGCATATGTGGCAATAGCCTGGACTGTGCGGATTTACCCGTGATGAACTCGGAAAATTCAATATCTATACGGATATGTACTGAAGAGCGGGGCGTATGAATGTAGGGTTGAAAGAAAATGAAAAAAAGCGCAGCCCCTGTTTTTAGGAGATGCGCTTTTAGTTCCATCCTGCATGATTAATAAGTCCATAGGTGGATTAGAGTGATTCCATCTCTTCTTCATACCATTGCTCTAATTGAGCCTGAAGCGCCCGGATCTCAGTGAGCAGGGAAATCAAAGGATATTCACTCTCTCTTAGTGCTGCAAAGCTTTGTTCAAGCGCATTGATATAATCAAGGCCTCCGATGATGGAGAGTTGCTCGTCCAGAAGATCAAGATTGTCACATTCGGCGATTGCCCAAGGCAGAGCAGGTACATCTGCTGCGGTAAGTTTGTCAATCTCTTTGTGCAGACGCAGGTTGAGCGCACTGAGTTGATAAGCGTAATCGGCAGGCATTTCCACAAACTGCAATTGCTGCTCCTGCTGTAGGATGACGTAGCGCATTGTAGGCATAACGAGTAATAATCTCCCCTCATACATTCTACTTGACAGTGTAGCCTACGAAACGGTTAAAATTCAAGTATTATGGCGGAAAAACAAATGGCCCAAGGGGTGTGAAAGGAGGACAAACCGATGGAAAATGAGGAATTGCAGCAATGGATTGAGCAGGTGTCACTCGATCATTTCGGGGTTCCGTTCACTCACGAGGCGCTGTTTAACCGTCGTCTGACCACTACAGGTGGGCGTTATATGCTCAAGAGTCACCGGATAGAGATTAATCCTCATCAGCTCGAAGCCTATGGGCGGGAAGAGGTTGAGAAAATCATCAAGCATGAGCTTTGTCACTATCATCTGCACATTCGTGGACGCGGCTACCAACACCGGGACCCTGAATTCAAGGCTCTGTTGCAGAAGGTGGGCGGTTCGCGGTTCTGTCAGTCCCTTCCGGATGGAAAGGGCAGAAAGCCATTACCGTATCGCTATAAGCTGGTGTGTAAGAGCTGTGGCACGGAATATTTGCGTAAACGCAAAGTTGATCCGAAGCGTTACCGCTGTGGTCGATGTGCGGGCAAGTTAGGGATTCATACAATCTAAGGTGAATGGTTTATGGCAGCGCCACTTGTTACCACAGAGCCATGTGTACTGTGCTCGTGGTGACTATTAATAAGAGTATCTAAAGCTTATTAAGAAAGTCACCGGAGGCATGTTGACTTGGAATATTAATCATGATAAATTTAGGTTATTCAAGATTATTATTCCCTGATAGCTCAGTTGGTAGAGCACTCGACTGTTAATCGAGTTGTCACAGGTTCGAGCCCTGTTCGGGGAGCCATTCTTGGAGAGATACCCAAGTGGCTATAAGGGGACCCTCTGCTAAGGGGTTAGACTGCGTAAGCGGTGCGAGGGTTCGAATCCCTCTCTCTCCGTTCTGATTTACTTCTCTGTATAAGGGATGAGAACCCTAAAGGTTCGTCGGAGCATACGCTTCGTAAGCAAAACATCGCAGTCTCGAATGAAGTGAGAGTATCCCTCTCTCTCCGTTCTGAACAAAACATAATCCCCCTCCTCAGCAACCTTTAACGGATACTGAGGAGGGGGATTTTTGATGTATCGTCATTTTGCCAATGTACAAGAAAGAATGCCCGATTGCGTCCCTATAATGAAATGCCCAATACCTCGTACAAACCCTTCTTGCCAGCTTCCGTGACTTCCACCGAACGGCTGCCTGCCTTCTGGCGGGTCCAGTCCAGCTCAGACAAGCGGCGTCCCAGTTCGTCTCCCAGTACTCCGGAGATATGGTGACGACGCTCACTCCAATCCAGACACTTGCGAGCCACAGCGCGGCGTGATCCGGCTTTCCCTTCAAGCATAATGCCAAAAGAAGTGAACCATTGAATCCCTTTCTCTGTAATGTGGTAATCCTTGGCCTGCTCATCCTCAGGTTCTTCGAGATAACCTTCCCGTAATAAAGCTTCACACAACGATATCCCCAATTTTCCGGCAAGATGCCCATAACAGGTTCGAGCAAAGCTTAGATGTTGAAGCTGGTTGGACTGTTTGAGGGATCTCACTTGTACTGGTGCGGCGATACTTCCCATCGTCTCAATCAGAAAAGCAACCTCTTTGCTTGCGAGACGATAGTATCGATGTCGTCCCTGCTGTTCAACGACGAGCAGCCCGCCTTCGACCAGCTTGGCGAGATGACTGCTTGCTGTTTGAGGAGTAACACCCGCCATGTATGCAAGTTCGCCGGCAGGAAGCGCACGACCATCCAACAAAGCTTCCAAAAAAATAGCACGACTGGGATCAGCAATTAACGATGCAATCACAGAAATATTCGGATAGGTATTCATACTTCGATGATACCTTAACTATTGGTGTATTACAATTAATCATGCATGAATTAGAACCCAAGAGATGGAAGGGATGGATTGAAGAATGGAGGAAGAAACAATGTATACCAATGATAGATCGCAAGAAGAGTTTGGATCAGAGCATCAAGTGGGCTGGACCAGCGAATTGATACAGCACGAGGTGATAAATCCAAGTGTTTTGTACTATGGCACACCGGTATTGCTGCTGAGCACGTTAAATGAAGATGGAACGACAAACTTGTCCCCCCTTTCTTCATCATGGGCACTTGGAGACTGCTTGGTACTTGGAGTCGGTATTCAGGGCAAAGCCTTTGAGAACCTGAGTCGTCATCCCGAATGTGTGATTAATCTGCCGGATGCATCCATGTGGGAGCAGGTTGAGGGACTGGGGCGTTATACCGGAATATATCCCGTTCCTGAGGAGAAAAGGAGGATGGGATTTGAGTTTTGCCATGATAAATTTGCTGTCTCTGGACTGACACCCCAAGGTTCAATTCAGGTTGAGCCGGATAAAATAGCGGAATGTCCGCTCCAGATTGAAGCCGCGGTACAACACATTCGTATTCCCGAACATACACCTTTCATGGCGATTGTGGAAGTGAAAGCGTTGAAGGTACACACACATACCCGACTGATTGCAGGTTTGAACAAGATTAACCCAGAGAAGTGGAATCCTTTAATTTATAATTTCCGACATTATTATGGACTAGGAAAAAGGCATGGGGAGAGTTTTCGGGCAGAGAAGTGATGTATATGGTTATTTTATTAGGCAGGGATTGGGTAAATAGTAAAGAAAGAGACATGTAAGCATATACATAAGAGAGGTGATGAGCATGGAAATGGAATACTTAATGCGTGTACTCATAGCTGGCATATGCGGCGTGTTGATCGGATATGAGCGCAAGAACCGAATGAAGGAAGCGGGGATACGTACACACTTTGTTGTTGCAGTGGGTGCAGCATTGATGATGATTGTTTCCAAGTATGGCTTTCAGGATCAGGCAGGGTGGGCGAATCTCTCGCTTGACCCATCCAGGATTGCCGCACAGGTGGTCAGTGGGGTTGGCTTCATTGGAGCCGGGATGATCTTCACACAACGCCACACGGTCCGAGGATTGACAACAGCGGCGGGAATCTGGGCGACTGCAGGAATGGGACTGGCTGTGGGTTCGGGATTGTATTGGACAGGTGCGGGGGTGACGCTGCTTATTGTTCTGGCCCAGATGCTGCTGCATCGGCCGACACGCTGGTTGGTGTCTGCGCGAACAGAGACGTTGACTATTCGACTGCTAAAGGAAGGGGACACCCTCAAAACCGTTTTGGCTTTGCTGGGACAGGAGAAAATCTCGGTGGTCGGATTCAAAACAGAACAGCAAATAAGCACAGACTCCGGGGAGGAGACTGTACTTGAATTCACTCTGCAACTGCCTGGATCATATCGGGCCGAGCAATTAATTGTTTTATTGCAGGATGTGCCTCACGTTCGATCCGTTGATATGAGGTGAGCCCAGGCTATCGCTGGTTCGTTATGTCGCGCAATGCCGAGCTATCACGACAATCGATTACTGACCGCCTTCAATGACGGTCTCTGGCCGGGAAACGGGCTTGCCTTCAAGAACACACTGAATGGCATGTGCGACACCATGCTCGACATTGGTCAAAGAGATAGCCTTGGCAATCGCCTTAATCTCCGGTTCAGCATTGCCCATGGCAATACCGAGTCCTGCCATTTTGAGCATGGACACATCGTTGAAGTTATCACCAATGGCTGCTGTATCTTCCATGGAAATGTTCAGATGGGCAGCCAGTTTGCTTAAGGCGTTACCTTTGGATACATCAGGATGCTGCATTTCGAAGTTGTGTTCAGAGGACACCACCATGGCTACATCGGAGCGAGAAGCAAAGTATTCGCGTCCCTGCTGCAATTGAGCCGGATCCATTGAAAAGGCCATAATATTGTAAATGTAAGCTTCGGAAGGGATTTCCTGATGGGAGTTTACGCGGTGATAGTCTTTCTTGTCATAGTGCTTCTTAACAGCTCGAATAAGGCGTTCAATATCCTCCCCGGGACTCGAACCCAGGATGCGATCCATCTCAGCGAGCATCGCCTCGTGGCTGCTTATAGGAGCGTAAATACCCTGTTGTGTGGAGGCCTCGTAGTAGCAATGATGATCTTCCAGCCACTGCATGACGGATGCGGCAGTTTCACGCTCAAGTGGAAGATGGAATAGGCGTTCACCGTTGGCATCGTGGATGGTAGCTCCGTTGGAGCCGATGACTGGTGTGTTAATTCCGCCTTCGCTGCTTATCGTTAATACGTCGGAATAGACCCGTCCTGTAGCAATCGTAATTTTCAATCCTTCTTGTTGCGCCTTATGGATTGCAGCTGCGTTTTCCGGGCTGATCTGACTGTCTCTGTTCAATAGGGTTCCATCTAAATCGGTAGCAAATAATTTCATATGTTACAACTCCTTTTCAATTGTAGGTTCAGGAATGAGAATCTCGACTTGTTGTTCTGCCAGAAAAGTCCGCCATTCTTGGGAAGGCCATTGATCTGTAATTAACATATCAACGAGTGACCAGTCCGCAAAACGATAACCATAACGCTTATCAAACTTGGAATGGTCAGCAAGTACAATAACCTGTTTTGCAGCCTGCATCATTTTGTGCTTGATCTTTCCTTCTTCTTCAGAGGCACTGAAGCCGTCCATCGTAATTCCGCCAATGCCAATAAAGGCTTTGTCTACATAATAATGGGAAAGAGTTTCAATCACTGAAGTACCATAGACGTAACGTTGCTCCTTGTCGACTTTGCCGCCCAGCAAACGAATCTCGACAGCGGTATGATTGGAGAGAAGATCAGCAGAATAAATGGAATTGGTGATGACAGTACAGGACTTGCCATTTAGATTTTCGGCACAAGTCTGCACTGTAGTGGAAGAATCCAGAATAATGTGTTCGCCTTGGCGGACGATAGCAGCTGCTAGCTTGCCAATAGCTCTTTTTTCATCGGAAATGTGGAGCAAACGATCTTTATAGGATCGGCGCTCATCTGGTGGAACGGGGAGAATTGCACCGCCGCGCGTTCGGATAATGGCATCCTGCTCTTCAAGCTTGATCAGATCCCTTCGTGCTGTGTCCCGGGAAACGTCAAAGAGGGATACTATATCATCAGCCGAGATGCGATTGTGTTTGCGCAAATGTTCAATAATCAGCTGCATTCGTTCTTCCTGAAACAAACGTGCCGCCTCCTTATACGTAGCTGACCGTGTATATCTGATAGATTAATTATAAGTACTAATAATGAAATTTGCAATATTATAAGTGAATGTAAGTGTATTTAAGTTTTTTGATGCAAATTTTACAAATTACGATGATTGCGGTGATAAATATGTGAACGTGAGAGCAGCAGGAGCGAGTGCCGAACAGGATTTGGGTGCATACAGAGGGGCAATTATGGTGTAAATAAAAAAAATAAAAAAAGTGTTGCACATTTAAGCTGGCCTATGGTATACTCATTCTTGTCGCCAAGAAAGACAACTTGTTTACAAGGCCCGTTGGTCAAGGGGTTAAGACACCTCCCTTTCACGGAGGTAACAGGGGTTCGAATCCCCTACGGGTCATTATCTTCACCATCTCAGGGATGTATAATCCTGATGAGGAATCCTCAAAAAGTCATATCTCCTATACAAAAGAGTTACGCATGGCACATTCGGTGAAGTTACAGCAAGAGCCATTAGCTCAGTTGGTAGAGCACCTGACTTTTAATCAGGGTGTCGAAGGTTCGAGCCCTTCATGGCTCACCATTTTTACAATTGAATATGCGGTCGTGGTGGAATGGCAGACACGCTATCTTGAGGGGGTAGTGGGTGTATACCCGTGGAGGTTCGAGTCCTCTCGACCGCATCACAGCAACAAACGTTATAAGATAGACTCTCATGATTGTTCATGGGAGTCTATCTTTGTGTTATGAGAAAAATACCTGAACGTATTCCTGGGATTAAAAGGCTGAGGATTCAGGAAGGTTGTGGTATAATTTAGGTGCATGTATTGATTATTACGGTTGGAAGGCGGTTCTGTATGCAGTCGATCTATGAGCGAATTGAACACCTGATTGCCGAACGAGGAATGACCAAGAAGGCTTTCTGTCAACAGCTGAAGATCAGCACGGGCAATCTGGGTGACTGGAAACGCGGTAAATCTATTCCGAGTACGAATAAACTAATTGAGATTGCTTCGTTTTTTGATGTGAGCCTCGACTGGCTCATGATTGGGCGTCCATCCAAGGAGGCGATGGTACGGGAAAAACGGGAGGATTATTTTTTTGACGTGTTGCGGCAATTGAATTGCCAAGAGAGCGAATTATCGACTGTGGAACAGTCTTTTGTCAGTGAATATATCGAATTTACCCGTTATCGCAAATCGAAGGAAAGCAGAGATTCAAACGCGTTTCGATACAAGGCAGAAGATAAACCTGAGGCAGATGAGTCGGTGTAGCAGCAAGATCGTGCAGTTCTCTACACAACTCGAATCCATGGACGTTTGGTCTTCTCGAATGCTTTATAGTAACAACGTCTAGACATACTCTAATGGTGATATTGGGTATACGAATTGTCCGGCAATTAATTGGTGGAGACAAGTGGATGGTTTACATTATTTCGGATGGAAGGCGGTTCTGTATGCAGTCGATCTATGAGCGAATTGAACATCTAATTGCCGAGCGAGGAATGACTAAGAAAGTGTTCTGTAAGCAACTGAAGATTAGCACGGGTAATCTGGGTGACTGGAAACGCGGTAAATCTACGCCGAGTACGAATAAACTAATTGAGATTGCTTCGTTTTTTGATGTGAGCCTCGACTGGCTCATGATTGGGCGTCCATCCAAGGAAGCGATGGTACGGGAAAAACGGGAGGATTATTTTTTTGACGTGCTGCGGCAATTGGATTGCCAAGAGAACGAATTATCGACTGTGGAACAGTCTTTTATCAGTGAATATATTGAATTTACCCGTTATCGCAAATCGAAGGAAAGCAGAGATTCAGGCGACTTTCGTTACAAGGGAGAAGATAATCCCGAAGGAGATGAGCTGTTGTAGTGTAAGTTATTGAAAGCTGCAACTTGACTGAATCATCTGGATATATATAAAACCTCTGAACAATCCGAAAACCGTCGGAGAGTTGTTCAGAGGTTTTTTCTTTGAAACTCATTGCAACATGAACAAATGAACACGCAATTCTGAAAGTTGCTCCGATAGACGTATAGCCTTCACTTGCGGAATATGAGGTTGGGTTTACCCAAAAGATCGGAGCGAAGGGTGTTCCAGATCTGAAGGCATTGCTCCTGAAGTTCCCAGGCAGCCATTCCGAGCAAACGAACACCAATCCCACCTGTAGCGAGCAAGCTGGCCCCGGCAAGCATGCGACCATCTGGGGGCAAAATGGACCGTACAGACTCCAGCTGTGCTGCGCCCAATCCAGGAGCAATCATCCATAAAGCCGCAGTGTGAGTATAGTTTAACAACGCTGCGGATGATTTTGGATCGCCCGATTCTGGTTCAAGTCCGAAGCGATCCCATACGGCCAATTGCTTCCCTTGCCATATTTCTGTCAGACTGCGATAACGTTTGAACTGAAAGGTCTCTCCCCGATGAATTCGTCCAGCGGACCAGATATCCGCATACGCAAGCACTGCTTGTTCACCCAGCTCAAAGGTCGTGGTCAGTGAGGATGAGCTGCCTTTGAACGGAATAACGCATTCAGGGAAGTACTCCAGCACCGCTCCTTGCTCCAGTCGAAAGTGATGGTTCACAGACGATGGAGCAGTAGGTGTGGGATGAAGCCTTGTCGCTGATGTGCTGCTTAGCATCAAGTGAGTGTTCTGGCCTAATTGCCACTCGGATCGATAATGATCACCGTTCAGTACGCCTGGAGAGACGTCTGAAGTGTATACACATAATTCATCTCCGCCACCCGGAGGTCGAAAGGATCGACTGAACCGGAGAGGGGCGCTGTAATACCGATCGGTCATGACGGTGCGCCCGCCTTGGAGGGCGAAAGTGGCCCGAAGCTCGCTGCGGCGTATCACGGCCTCTCCGGTACTGCGGTTCAGTCCATGTTCAACTCCATGTAAAGAGGAAGATGAATTAGTGGCTGTGAGTCGTTCCGTGCTCATGAGTGTGTGTATGCAGATGCGCAGCGGAAGCATCGTCATCCATATATTGATGTTCAAGCCAATGGACGATTTCGGATACCCCTTCACCGCTCATCAGGTTCGACATCACATAAGGTCGTCCTTCGCGCACCCGTTCAGTATCATCCTTCATTACTTGCAGACTAGCGCCTACATAAGGGGCAAGGTCGGTCTTGTTTATCAACAGCAGATCTGAACGCGTAATACCTGGACCACCTTTGCGAGGCAGTTTTTCCCCTTGAGCTACATCAATAATGTAAATGAATACGTCCGCCAGTTCCGGACTGAACGCGGCAGAAAGGTTGTCGCCACCGCTTTCGATAAAGATCAGCTGCAGGTCCGGGAAGCGTTCAATCAATTCATCAACGGCTTCAAAATTCATGGAGGCATCCTCTCGGATAGCGGTATGCGGGCATCCCCCTGTTTCTACTCCGATAATACGTTCCGGTGCGAGCGCATTCTGACGCAGCAAAATCTCGGCATCTTCCTTTGTGTAAATATCATTAGTAATAACAGCCAGGCTGTAACGTGTGCGCAGTGCCTTGGACAGCTTCTCCACTAGGGCTGTTTTTCCTGAACCTACCGGCCCACCGATTCCGATGCGCATCGGGCGACTCCGATCAAATACCTTACGTTCCCACTCCGCATGATGCGTATGATTAGCTCCTCCACACATAACAAATTCCTCCTTGGTTTTGAATTATTGTAGTAGTTAGGACATGAACAGACGGGCTGGCAGGCTCTCGTGCCGCATAGCATAGATTTCCTGGGCAATACCGAAGCTGTGCATATCTTCCGGGTCGTCATCCCGAATTTGAGACCATTCAGAATCAATATCATGCAAAAGTTTTTGAATAAGCATCTGTGCTTCAGTTTGCCCGATGGGCAGAAGACGCAGAGCGCTATTAACATAAGCGTTAACTGAGGTGTACAGATGTCCGGTGACGGCTTCGTCCAGTCCGATTTCCAGCTCATAATTGATGTAGCCGTGAATCGTTGTAATGCCGCAAAAGGCACCGTGTTCCTGTACGGCTTCATCGATTAGGGAAAAGTCCATCCACGGGTAAAGTGATCTCGCGAGTTTGAGTAATCGTTTCCCCATCTTGTGCCCGCTTTCCCGCAGTTCTCTGGGGGTCCGCTGGGCGTGTACACGTTTGTCGTAAAGGGCTAGAAGGGCGGCATCTTGTTGCTCAATGGCTTGGTAGACACCTTTGATGGCGAGACCATCGAGCCGCACGAGGCTGGAATGAAGCTGCCCTCGAATGAATTGTTCAAGCTGGGCGGTGGTCCGTATCCGGCCATCATGAGTGTATGCCTCCAGACCGAACGAGTGGGAGAACCCGCCAATGGGCAGGGCCGAATCCAGCAGTTGAACATAACGGAGCAGTTTCGTGCCGCTGTGCATCATCATGCGTGGCCCCCTCTTGTGTGTTTAATTTACAATTTACAAATCAAATCTAATATAAATTTTTGGAAATATAAGATGAACAAGCGGTTTACACGAGAACGGAGAGGGCAGAAAAAACCTGGAGAAGCGTAGCGCTCGCCTTTATCACAAGATTTCTCCCTTTCAGAAAGGGGATCAAAGAAATCTGGGGATAACAGTGATCGGAAGGTTGTTCTGCCAGCGGAGTGATCAAGTGTAAACGGAACAGTTCAACTTATATTTCGCTTTTTTATATTAGATGTTCAAAACATGAAATAGCGTTGTGCCATCGGTAATTCGTCTGCGGGCTCACAGGTGAGAAGCTCGCCATCAGCCCGTACCTCATAGGTTTCAGGATCAACTTCAATGAGGGGGGTTACGTCGTTGTGAATCATGTCCTTTTTGCTCACCGAACGGCAGCCTTTGACAGGTTCCACGCGCTTGTTCAAACCTAGCGCCTCCTTGATTCCCGCATCTGCCGCGGCTTGGGAGACAAAGGTGATTGACCCTTTGGCAAGTGCGCCGCCGTAAGCACCGAACATCGGTCTGCCGAATACGGGCTGCGGCGTAGGGATCGATGCGTTGGGGTCACCCATCTGAGCAAAGGTAATCATGCCGCCCTTGATGACGATCTCGGGCTTAACACCAAAATAGGCCGGGTTCCAGACGATCAGGTCTGCGAGCTTGCCAACCTCCACGGAACCGACGAGATGGCCTATGCCGTGAGCGATTGCCGGATTAATTGTATATTTGGCGACATATCTTTTGATCCGATCGTTATCGGATGGTGAGCCTGAGGTCAGTTCGAGCTTGCCTCGCTGCTTTTTCATCTTGTCGGCGGTTTGCCAGGTGCGAATAATAACTTCGCCAACCCGGCCCATCGCCTGTGAATCGGAACTGATGATGCTGAATACGCCAAGATCATGCAAAATGTCTTCGGCCGCGATCGTTTCGGGACGAATCCGGGAATCAGCAAAGGCAACGTCTTCCGGGATCGACGGGTCCAGATGGTGACAAACCATCAGCATATCAAGATGTTCTTCTACGGTATTGCGTGTGTAAGGACGTGTTGGGTTGGTTGAAGAGGGGATGACGTAAGACTCTCCGGCAGCGCGGATAATATCCGGCGCGTGTCCGCCGCCAGCACCTTCCGTATGATAGGTATGGATCGTGCGTCCGTTAATGGCCGCCAATGTATTTTCGAGAAATCCGGTTTCGTTCAGCGTATCGGTATGAATGGCTACCTGAACATCATGTTCTCCGGCTGCGGTCAGACAGGCATCGATCGCACTTGGCGTTGTGCCCCAATCTTCATGCAGCTTCAGTCCAATGACACCGGCTTCGATCTGTTCAATTAATGGAGCGGTGCTGGAACTGTTGCCTTTGCCGAGATAACCGATATTCATGGGAAATGCCTCAGCGGACTCCAGCATCCGGTGGATATGCCAGGCACCGGGTGTACAGGTGGTGGCTTTGGTTCCGGTTGCAGGTCCTGTACCGCCGCCGATCATGGTTGTTACTCCTGAAGATAATGCCGTTTGAATCTGTTGTGGACAAATAAAATGAATATGGGTATCAATGCCTCCTGCGGTCACAATCATGCCTTCCCCGGCAATGATTTCGGTCGATGCGCCAATAACCAGCGCGGGATCGACTCCGTCCATCGTATCCGGGTTACCGGATTTGCCGATTGCGCAGATGAGGCCATCGCGGATGCCGATATCCGCTTTGACAATCCCCCAATGATCAATGATGACGGCGTTGGTGATGACTGTATCAGGCGTTCCGTCACTGCGAAGGGCAGATGTGGACTGGCCCATACCGTCCCGAATAACTTTGCCACCGCCGAATTTGCTTTCATCCCCGTAGACAGCATAATCATGCTCAATTTCTGCCCATAGTTCCGTATCCGCCAGTCTGACAGCATCCCCGGTGGTGGGTCCGAACATGGATGCGTATTGTTCGCGGCTCATTCGTTTCATAAAGGTTCCCCTCCGTCCTGCAAAGGGGGTGCAAATGCCTTCAGAAATGTTTCCAGTTTCTGTGGATCAGGTGGCTGATCTGCCGATCCTTCGGTTAATCCGTTAAATCCATAAATCTGACGTTTGCCGCCAAATGTGGTGAGTTCGACCGGTTTTTCCTCACCAGGTTCAAAACGAACAGCGGTGCCTGCCGGAATATGCAGGCGGTGCCCAAAAGCGGAAGGGCGATCAAAGTCCAGCGCAGCATTGACTTCATAGAAGTGAACGTGAGAGCCGACCTGAACCGGACGGTCGCCTCGGTTCAGTACAATCAGAAGCACGGTTAAGCGATCGGGATGACAGATGATTTCATCATCCTCTTTTAAGCGATATTCACCAGGGATCATAGAGTTCTCCTGCCTTTCTCAGCGTATAGGTTCATGGACAGTGACCAGTTTTGTTCCGTCAGGAAAAGTGGCTTCCACCTGTACCTCGGGAATCATATCGGGTACACCTTCCATGCAGTCTTCGCGTGTCAGGATCGTGCCGCCGTATCTCATCAACTCTGCAACACTCATGCCATCGCGTGCACGTTCCATGAGCTCGGAGGTCAACAATGCGATAGCTTCGGGAACATTCAGTTTAAGTCCGCGTCCTCTGCGTTCCCGGGCGAGGTTAGCAGCCACGGTAATCAGGAGTTTTTCTTTTTCCTGCTCAGTCCAGTGCAAGGTAATCCGACCTTTCCCTTAGATAGTCTATGTCGCCATGGATCATGTTATATGTTAAATATACTCACACAGGGTGGACCCTTTGTCAATATGGTTCCAATTATATTAGCAGCATGCATGAAACGAGTATGCATAAAATAAAATTGTGTAAGCATTATTGACACGGTGAGTGTGACCCTCCATAATTTGGATCAACGAACATTTCGGACATATATGACCTTAATGTTCGTCAATAGACTAAAAAAAGGGAGTGTAGGCTATTGAAGAAGAGGTCGGTCAAGTTATGGAGTGTTTTGCTCGGTACGGTCATTGCGTTGACGGGATGTGTGGAGGGTGGCACGCCGCCTGAAACGACGAGTTCCGGTGGGGCGGGAGAGTCAGCTTCGTCCGGAGAAACGATTAAGGTAGGTGTTCTTCACTCCCTGAGTGGAACGATGGCGATCAGTGAAGTGTCGGTTAAGGATGCGGAGATGCTTGCCATTGAAGAGATCAATGCAACCGGCGGAGTGCTGGGTAAACAAATCGAGCCAGTGGTTGAGGACGGCGCTTCCGATTGGCCTACATTTGCGGAGAAAGCAGGGAAGTTACTGCAGCAGGATAAAGTTGCTGCTGTATTCGGCGGATGGACCTCTGCGAGTAGGAAGGCGATGCTGCCGGTGTTTGAGCAGAACAAGGGTCTGTTGTTTTACCCGGTGCAATATGAAGGATTGGAATCATCACCCAACATTTTTTATACAGGAGCCACAACGAATCAACAGATCGTACCGTCCGTAACCTGGTTGCTGGAGAACAGGGGCAAGAAGTTTTACCTGCTCGGTTCCGATTATGTTTTCCCAAAAACGGCCAATCAGGTCATCAAAGCTCAGCTTGCAGCTGAGGGTGGCGAAGTCGTAGGCGAAGAATATACACCGCTGGGACATACGGATTACAGTACGATTATCAGCAAAATCAAGGCTGCCAAGCCGGATATTGTATACAACACGCTGAACGGAGACAGCAATGTCGCCTTTTTCAAACAATTAAAGGATGCCGGGATCTCTTCGGAACAATTGACAACTCTGTCCGTGAGTGTGGCGGAGGAAGAAATTCGAGGGGTTGGTGCGGATGTACTGAAAGGACATTTGGCTTCCTGGAACTATTATCAAACGACAGATACACCTGAAAATAAAACATTTGTAGAGAAATATAAAGAAAAATATGGAGCTGACCGGGTGACGGCCGATCCGATTGAAGCGGGATATGTAGCCGTTTATCTGTGGAAAGCAGCCGTTGAAAAAGCCGGATCGACCGATGTTGAAAAGGTAAAGGAGGCCGCTAAAGGTCTGGAATTCGATGCGCCGGAAGGAAAAGTGACGGTGGACGGAGAGAACCAGCATATCTACAAAACGGTGCGAATTGGTGAAGTGCAGGAAGATGGACAGTTCAAGGAATTGTGGAACTCCGGCGCACCCGTCAAACCTGATCCGTATCTGAAAACGTACGAGTGGGGAGCTTCCCTTAGTACCAAATAACATGGGCATCTCACGTCACAACTGCTGAATAACAGACGAGGGTGCGACAACACACCCTCTTACAACATTACGGTAAAGCGTTGATGCGAAACGTAAATGATGTCTTGTATAAAATTTCAGATGTTCACAGCATGAGGAGGGAAAGGCGATGGATATGTTTGTCCTGCAAATGTTCAATGGGTTAAGCATCAGTTCCATCCTGCTGCTGATTGCGTTGGGACTCGCGGTTACATTTGGATTGATGAATGTCATTAACATGGCGCATGGTGAATTGATCATGATCGGCGCTTACGCTACATATGTGACGCAAAACCTGTTCATTTCGTATGCTCCGCAAGCGTGGTTCGATGTCTACTTTATTGTGGCTCTGCCTATCGCCTTTGGTGTGGCGGCTCTTATAGGCTGGTTGCTGGAAGTAGTGCTGATCAGGCATCTGTATGGGAGGCCGCTCGACAGTCTGCTTGCTACATGGGGCGTAGGCATGATGCTGCAACAATTGGCCCGAACGATATTTGGGGCGCCGAATGTAGGGGTGTCCAGTCCGGCTTGGCTTAACGGAGGTCTGACCATCGCGGATGGTATTGTGTTTCCGTATAAACGTCTTTTCATTATCGCGCTGGTTGCTGTTGTGCTGCTGTGCATGTATCTGTACATCTATCGCACTTCTTCCGGGAGACGGATGAGGGCCGTGATGCAGAATCGAAGCATGGCGGGCTGTCTCGGGATTTCCACCAGACGAGTGGATGGCATGACCTTTGCGATTGGTTCGGGTATTGCCGGCATCGCCGGATGTGCATTGACACTCATTGGCCCGATTGGCCCTTCGCTGGGGACGTATTATATCGTGGATGCGTTCATGGTGGTTGTACTGGGCGGTGTGGGGAAACTGGTGGGAACCGTGTGTGGTGCGCTTGGAATTGGCATGTTCAATACGTTATTCGAAACATATACCTCAGCCTCGATCGGCAAGGTGCTGGTATTTGTCTGTATTGTAGCTTTTCTGCAATGGAAGCCCCGCGGGCTCGTTGCCATACGGACCCGGAGTCTGGATTAATGTGAAGAAGGGGGTTATATGATGTCGGCACTTCTCAAGACGGGTAGTCTGAAAATGAAGATCATCTGGGCGGTTGTCCTGATCATGATGTGTCTGGCTCCACTCATTTCCACGGAATTCCGGCTTAGTCTGTTGGCGAAATTCCTGGCCCTGGCCATTCTGGCAATCGGTCTGGACTTGATCTGGGGATATGGAGGCGTGCTTAGTTTGGGGCATGGCGTATTCTTTGGGCTTGGCGGGTACGCCATGGCGATGTATCTGAAGCTGCAGGCGAGCGGTGCAACACTTCCAGACTTTATGGGATGGAGTGGTCTTAGCGGTCTGCCATGGTTCTGGGAACCATTTAGGTCATTCCCGGTGGCGCTATTGCTAGGCATTGCCCTTCCGGCATTGCTGGCCTTTGCCCTGGGCTGGTTCACATTCCGTAACCGGATCACCGGTGTGTATTTTACAATCCTGACCCAAGCTTTAGTCCTCATTGTAGTAACGTTATTTGTGGGCAAACAGGAATGGACGGGAGGGACCAACGGTATAACGGGGTATAACGCGATCTTTGGTTTTGCGCTTCATTCGGCAGGGACAACGATTGCTCTCTACTATATAACGCTTGCCGTTCTAGTGCTCGCCTACCTGCTTTGTCGCCGGGTTGTGAACAGCAGGTTTGGTCAGGTGCTTGAAGCTGCGCGGGATGGGGAGAATCGGGTTCGCTTTCTTGGCTATGACCCGGCAGGGTTCAAGACGCTGGCTTTCGCCCTTTCCGGAGCGCTGGCGGGAATCGCAGGTATGTTATTTGTGCTCCAGGTAGGGATCATCTCACCTTCCATGATGGGGATTGTGCCATCAATTGAAATGGTATTATGGGTTGCCTTGGGCGGTCGTGGAACGCTGATTGGTGCGGTAATCGGAGCTGTGGTACTGAACGCAGCCAAAACGGGCATCAGTGAAGCGTATCCGGAAGGTTGGTTGTTTGTCATTGGTGGACTCTTTGTAACGGTGGTCTTATTCATGCCGAATGGGCTTGTTGGTGTATACCGTCATGTGGTGCGCTTGTTGAAACGGAGAGGAGAGGTTGTGCATGTTCCAGTCAGTCAGGAAAAGCCAAAAGTCTACTGACGTTCCGGTAGTCCTGGTCGCAGAGGAAATTACGGTGGCATTTGGCGGTTTTGTTGCGGTCAAAGGCATGAATCTGAAGCTGCATGAACATGATCTGCATTTTCTGATCGGTCCCAATGGTGCGGGAAAAACAACGATGCTGGATGTGATTTGCGGCAAAACCAAGCCCTTGTCCGGTACAGTGAAGATGGCGGATGGTACGGATCTGACACGTTTGAAGGAGCACCAGATTGTTCGAAAAGGGGTAGGGCGCAAGTTCCAAGCTCCATCGATCTTTGCTGGTCTGACCGTGCAGGAGAACCTGACGCTGGCTGCGGAGACTCGTCGTTCTCCTTTACAGGCTCTGGGTATTCAACGGTATTCAAAAATAAGTCCGGCCATGGAGCGGATTACGCTCCAGATTGGTCTGCAGGACCGAGTGGACGCACGTGCAGGGGCGCTATCACACGGGGAAAAGCAGTGGCTTGAGATTGGCATGCTGCTGCTGCAGGAACCCCGTGTATTGCTGCTGGATGAACCGGCAGCGGGGATGACGGACGAAGAAACACATAAGACGGGGCGCCTGCTGCAGGACATTGCGCGAGAAAGGTCTGTTGTGGTAGTGGAGCATGATATGGAATTCGTTCGCGAGTATGCAGCCAAAGTGACGGTGATGCATGAAGGCAAGCTTCTAAAGGAAGGTACGATGGCGGAAGTGCAGGAAGATCCAAGAGTGGCTGAAGTGTATCTGGGCAAAAGGAGGGATGACCATGCTGTCGCTGCAACGAATTGAGTCCGGCTATGGGGAGAGCAATGTGCTGCGCGGTGTGAATCTGGATGTCGAGCCAGGTCAGGTGGTATGCCTGATGGGACGTAATGGTGTTGGGAAAACCACCTTGATGAAGACGTTGATGGGGCTTCTTAAAACGCGCAAGGGACATATTCAGTGGAAAGGTCAGGAATTATCCACCCTCGATCCGGCCAAGCGGGCCAGGTCGGGGATTGGATATGTGCCACAGGGGCGGGAGATCTTCCCACAGCTTACGGTGAAGGAAAATCTGCTGCTGGGTCTGGAGACCAGTAGCGCAGGGGTAAAGACGTTCCCGGAGGATGTGCTGGCGATGTTTCCGGTGCTTGCCACGATGTATGGACGGCAGGGTGGTGATCTGAGTGGCGGGCAGCAACAGCAGCTGGCATTTGCCCGCGCGCTGGCTTCCCGGCCCGGATTATTGCTTCTGGATGAGCCGACAGAAGGCATCCAGCCTTCTATCGTAGAGGACATCCGGCAGGTCATTTTGCAAATTAAGGCAAAGGGTGAAATCTCCATCTTGCTGGTGGAGCAAAGCATTGATTTTGTACGCGGTGCTGCAGATTATATCTATGTAATGGACAAAGGGGCAATTGCACTGCAAGGAACACCGCGAGAGCTGGATATGTCGCAGTTTGAGCACCATCTGTCTGTGTAGCTTAAGTTCTTGGTGTAGGGTGGGTTCAGGAACGCTTGTCCAGAATGTTGGAGTATTTCGGATATAGCCTTCGGATGCAATCCGGGCAGATATCATGGGTGAATTCGGCATGAGTGTGCTTCTCCAAATAACTCTCAACAGAGTTCCAGCTGTCCTGTTCATCCTTAATCTGTTTGCAGACAGCGCAGATGGGGAGCAGTCCACGCAAAGTACGTACTTCGGACAGTGCCTTCTTCAATTGGCGCTCTGTCTGTTTCTGTTCGGTAACATCCGTGTGTGCAATTAATGCGAGATCAGACAGCAGGGATGGGTCGGCCTGAATCAATGGGGTGAGCTCGAGACGGAACCACCGTTGTTCGTTGTGGACAGTTTGAACGGAGATGTCGTATGTATAACTGTCTTTAAAAGGTGCAGTAATACTTTTTAACTCCTGAACAATCTTCGCATTCTTTGCTTTCTCCTCGCGTAATGTCCACCCCTCTATAAGATGAAGGTAATGAGGTAGTTCAGGTGATGTTCTGGAGGGGCTTGATACGCTCGATTTGAGAAGCAGTTGCCCGAGTCCGCGTTGCCATGCCGTGTTGCAGCTTCGGATGATCCAGTTGTGGTCGACGATGATAAGCTGGTGTTGCATGGACTGGAACGATAATCTCTCCAGATCGGATATTAAGTATCTCATGAAATGAGCTCCTCCTTGGCAGAAATCTTATCTTAAATCATCTGGTATTTCCAAAATATCTGCGACCTGGTTCCTGAACCGGGTTGCTTTGCGTGTACCGTGAATGAGATTGGACAGACGGTACGGTGGAATGCCATACTGTTCACAAAATGTCTTTTGGTCGACCTGGAGTTCGGTTAGTCGTCGTTTGATGGCCCATCCGAAAGGAGTCACAGGTTTCTTTTTGTTCAAAAGGGTTCACCCCTCGTTGGAATGTAGTGTTCAGCTGGTTATTCTGGGTGTAAAATAGATAGATATGCGAGCTGTATGTTTTATTATATACGTATTTACGTCATCTAACAATTAAAAAAGACGGAAATAAGTGTATTATAATATGTTAATTGGCGTAAATACGTTAAATATACAAAATAAATGACATAAAAAACACGCCAGCAATGAGGTTGCGGCGTGTTTTTTACTATTTTACTGTGTGAGGAGGTGGGTTATGAAGGGAAAAAGGATGGATCAGGCTCTGTAGGCGTGAAGTCCTGCTCCAAGCATGTGAAAGCTTGGGAACAACGTTTGCATGGACATTGAGGCTGGTTGTACCAGTCCATCTGCAGCGGAGGCGCTGATGGTATGCCATTCATGCTCCAGGTCTGCGGCCAGGCGAACCAGCAGGTCCTGGGTTGTGTCGGTATTGAGGGGAATCACTTTGGAGGCTTCGGTTATGCAGGCACTCATTGCTGAATGCAGATAACCAAGGACCGCCTCCTCGACAGGGATTTCGAGGTGGTGGTTAATCCAGGCGTGAACGGTGGAGAGGCAGCCGACGGATTCATACTTAGCCAGGGTGTGTTCGAGGTGGCTAAAATCAATCCAGGGGTGGAGTGCACGAGCCAGCTTAATCAGTCGTTTGCCCATGGTGGACGCATGTTCTCTAAGATTGACTGGGGTGCGCTGGACATGGACGAGCTTGTCGATGAGGGCTGTACGCCACGCGTCATTGTGATCTGCGGCGGTGTATATGCCTTTAATCGCCATGCCTTCCAGACGCACGATGCTGGGATGCAATTGGCAGCGCATGAATGATTCGAGATCTTCAGCACTACGAATGGTACCTTCCGCGATATGGGCATCCATTCCGAAGGAATGGGTGAAGCCTCCGACATGGATAGAGGAATCAAGCAGTTTGACGTAATCGAGCAGCTTATTCCCACGGTTCACAATCTTTCGCCTCCTACGTTCGTTAAATGTTATGTTAAATAACATCTATACTCCTTTTTGGTTCGCTTTATGTTTGTAAATCCGAATTATATGATATATATATTCACATAAATATCCGCTTTTTGTCAATAGTTTCTTGGTTTTTTAAATATTAAATCTATTTAATGTTATTTTATATAACTTTAAAAGTTATATTCTACTAAAAGGATTTGAAGGATGGTAATATAAAGAAAGTAGAGTGATCAGCCTTATCGGGTATACAAAGGAGATCAAATTTAATCATATGCACTTCGTAGGAGAAAATGACGAGATTATACGATTTATGGAAGGGAAAGCGCATTTAAAATGATATTAATAAAAATGCTTTACTTTTAAACATGAACCGGGTATAATCAATTCTGTTGCCGATTATTTACGACATGCGGTCGTGGTGGAATGGCAGACACGCTATCTTGAGGGGGTAGTGGGTGTATACCCGTGGAGGTTCGAGTCCTCTCGACCGCATCATAAGAACGATTAAGAAGAAGCTTCCCGTATGGGAAGCTTCTTCTTTTATGTTTTTTTTATGTTTTTTTATAGTACAGATGGGTCCAGACAAAAAGACAAAAAAAGGTCATCCGATTCCCCTGAATGCATGCTCATTCTGTCTGCCGGGGGCGGATGGCCTTCACTTGTTATTTAAGCAATTCTTTGATGTCTGCTTCAATTTTATCAGGTGTTGTTTTGGGAGCATACCGTTTCACAACACGTCCGTTCTGATCCACAAGGAACTTGGTGAAGTTCCATTTGATGGCTTTGGAGCCGAGTACACCCGGTGCTTCTTTGGTAAGATGCTGGAATAGAGGGTGAGCGCTTGAACCATTCACATCGATCTTCTCAAACATCGTGAAGCTAACGCCATAGTTCATCTGGCAGAACTCGGCAATATCATCAGAAGAGCCCTTTTCCTGTGCAAACTGGTTGCTTGGAAAACCAAGAACTTCAAACGGGGAGTCTTTAAACTTGTCCTGAAGCTCTTGCAGACCTTTGAATTGAGGTGTAAGGCCGCATTGGCTTGCTGTATTCACGATAAGCAGTACTTTGTCACGATAGTTGGACATTTCAACTTCCTGACCGCGAAGGGTGTTTACTTTGTAGTCGTAGACTGACATGAAAATCGCCTCCATTTCATATTCTTCTTTCTTCTATTATATTGATTACAATTAAATAATGCAAAATTTATATTGTTTTTTTAACTCCATTTCAAGCTGTCGTGTATGATCTGTGACCGATTTGCTACCTAATTTTCGCTAAAGAGAGAATTAGAGAGCTTTGAAGAGATGGGTAGAGAATGGATATGTTGTAAGCGCTATTATTGATGTGAAATGGCAAAAATCCGTCGATTCGGTGATCTGCACAGACTTTACACCAATATGGCACGGGTGTATGATTCATATCGTAATTCCAATTTAAATTAAATTTTACATGAAAAACGAAACAAACGATAATATCGCTCTGATTAATGATACTAAAGGAACGATGTTTTAATCGCTGAGTTTCCATTCATTCATGGGTGGGAAACGGGGGAACCAACAGGATGAACTGTCCAGGACAGTAGGCATCCATGGGGTGAATTTTCCGGTGACAGCCGGAAATAGGGCGACTCTCGCGCCCGAATCCGTCAGCTAACCTCGTAAGCGTTAAAGGGAGAGGCAACAAGCCGTACGCTGGTTCATAGTGTCTTTTTGCTATGGATTATTGAAGAAGCGTCCGGGAGGCCTTGGTCCCCCACGCTTCTTTTTTGTTGTCTTTTCACGCCAAGGGAGGAACGAATGATGGATAAAGAGATGATCTTAGTGACTGCTCCAAATGAAGCAGGACGTAAATTTATCAAATTGCTGATGTACAAAAAAATGCCGTTTGCCGTTCTGACCAACAGTGCAGGGGAAGAGCGCAGGCTCCGGAGAATCGGTGTGGAGCATGTCATTCGCATGAACACGGCTGCAGCTCAGAAATGGTTTTTGCCGCAAGGCAGTGTCGGCAATGTTTTTATTTTTGAGAATAGCCTAAACCTGACCTGTCGATATTTGCAGATTTGCCGCTCCTGGACATCCAAGTCCCTCTGTGTCATTACCGAACAAAGCCATCCCAAAGGAATCTATCGGGGAATGGGAGCAGACCGTATTGTATATTCCTTGAATGGGGAAGTTGGATTTCTGCTTAATGGCTAATGACTAGTACTATTCCTGTGATTGATCCGGTGTCAGCTGCCTGTTATAATTGAAATCATAAATAAACGGAATCTTGAGGAGACTCATGCATGATGGTGGGTCTTCTTTTTTTATGGTTTGGGAAATGGAGATATGAATTTCCTGTGGCTAACGAGGAGGAATAAGCGTGCCGGATGTACGTGGAATACAATGGTTGTTCTTTGATGTGGGGGATACGCTTGTGGATGAATGGGAGCCGGTAGATGATATTATCGGACAGTTCGTTCGTGAAGCGTGTGCGCTTGGTTATCAGGTGGAGAAGCAGACGGTGCGAGAACTATTTGCCGCCTCCTACCGAAATTATGAGCAATGGCCGATGAAATTGGCTATTCGTACCCTGATTAGCGACGAGGGGCACCGGGAACAGATACAGGAGAAGCTGAAGTTCCGCAAAGAGCTTGAACGCCCCTTCGCGTCAGCCGACACTGTTCTCCAGACGTTGTCGCAGCACTATAAAATTGGTATCATTGCCAATCAGAGCCCGGGGACGGAAAATCGGCTGGATAGCTACGGCTTGCGCAAGTATGTGGATGTGCTGGCCTGTTCGGCTGAAGAAGGAGTGTCCAAGCCTGATCCTGAATTGTATGCTGTAGCGTTGAAACAGGCGGGATGCAAACCTGAGGAAGCGGTCATGATCGGCGACAGGATTGATAATGATATTATTCCAGCTAAGAAGCTGGGTATGCACACGATCCGGATTTTGCAGGGTTATGGCAGATTCCAGCCGGAGCTTGCGGATGCAGAGCGTCCGGACTGGACGATTGAATCACTGGAGGAACTTCTTCCATTGTTGATGGTAACTCAAAATTCGGACAACTAAATGAAGTGCGGTATTTAAGATCTGATCGGTATGGATTAGGCTGCTGCTCAAACATATCAAAGGAAAGGCTGATCGTCTCAAGGGATAGGTTACTTGAGATGATCAGCCTTTTTGAGTTAGATAAAATATCGCATAGATCTATTTAACCTAGAACAACATAATGGTCTGGATAATCAGATACACATTCAGGACAACGATAACTCCAGCAATGATCCAGGAGGTAATTTTAAGCCATAGCTTGTTGGCAAAAGCCCCCATGCTTTTTTTGTCGCTCGTAAACATCACCAGTGGAATGACGGCAAAGGGGAGCTGCAGCGACAGCACAACCTGGCTCAGAATCAACAGTTCCTCTGTTCCATGCTCACCGGCAATGGCTGTTACGATAACGGCCGGGATGATCGCAATCAGACGTGTTACCAGTCGACGGAGCCACGCCGGAATACGAATGTTCAGGAAGCCTTCCATTACAATCTGTCCGGACAACGTGCCGGTGAGTGTTGAGTTCTGGCCTGAAGCCAGCAGGGCTACACCGAACAAGATACTTGCAATGGTGGTACCCAGAAGTGGTGTCAACAGATGGTATGCATCTGTAATTTCCGCGACCTGGGTCATGCCTACACTATGGAACACGGAAGCTGACAGAATCAGGATGGCTGCATTGATAAACAGGGCCAGCGTTAAAGCGATGGTTGAATCCATGGTGGTATAACGAATCGCTTCTTTTTTACCCTGAGGTGTCTGTTCAATCTGACGGGTCTGCACAATGGAAGAATGCAGATATAGATTATGGGGCATCACAGTTGCTCCAATAATTCCGATGGCGATATAAAGCATGGCTGGATTTTGCAAAATCTCGGTACTGGGTACAAAACCATGCATGACACCGCCCATATCCGGTTTGGCGAGAAACAGGTCAATCCCGAAGCAGAGGGCGATGGTAGCCATCAGCACGATAACGAGCGATTCCAATGCGCGGAAGCCTTTATTTTGCAGCAAAAGAATGACCAGTACATCGACAGCGGTAACAATGACGCCGTATAACATGGGAATGTTGAACAGCAGCTTGAGCGCGATGGCTGAACCAATAACCTCGGCAAGGTCGGTGGCTGCAATCGCAAGCTCACACAAAATCCATAACATCATGACTACAGGCATGCTGAATCGTTCGCGGCAGGCTTGCGCCAAATCCCGTCCTGTGACAATCCCGAGCTTGCCAGCGAGAGACTGCAATACCACAGCCATTAGATTTGATATCAGAATAACGGACAATAACGTATAACCGAACTGTGAACCACCGGCAATATCCGTTGCCCAGTTCCCAGGGTCCATATATCCAACGGCAACCAGGTAACCAGGTCCAACAAAAGCGAGGAACTTTCTCCACCAAGCAGCGTTCTGAGGCACCTTCATGGAGCTGTGGGCTTCCCCGAGAGATGGGGCCATACCCGCAGCTAATGGCTCATTTGAAGGAGTGTTGAACGGATTTTTTTTACTCATAATATAATCACCCGACTTTGAAGTATTGATATTCTATATGAAGAGGAACGGTGTCATTCCTTTGATTACATTTGAACCTTGAAACCAAAATCTTAAAAGCGTAATTAAACGACTTCACATATGTCTAAACGTTTATGTTGATACTTACATTGTACTCCTTCAATTATTTTTGTCTAGTGCAACTTTTGTGTATGAGGACAAAATTTACCGGAGAGTGAATTGTGCCTTAGTATATTACCCAACCCTGGATAAATTACCTGTGTTCATCCCCAATGCATGAAAAAGATAAAGATGTAAAAGCTGAATAAGGAGCAACAACGTTTCAAAATGAGCCAGAAGTTTAAATTGAATTGTAGGCAACAAAAAACTTAAAGGTGAAGGAGAGATTCTTAATGGAAGCTTTATATACAGCAACAGCGACAGTTAAAGGTGGACGTACAGGTTCGGTGGCTTCTTCGGATGGCGTGCTCAAGCATGATCTGAAAATGCCAAAAGAACTTGGAGGCTCCGGTGGTGAAGGAACCAATCCTGAGCAGCTCTTTGCAGCGGGATACGGTGCATGTTATGAAAGTGCTCTTGCCAATGTGGCACGCAAAGCAGGCGTGAAATTGGAGAATGTGGTGGTCACAAGTAATGTATCCATCGGCAAAGATCCGGCAGATGATGGTTTCCAACTGTCTGTACGTTTGGATGTGAGCATGCCTGGCGTGGATCACAGTCAAGCAGAGGATCTTGCACGCAAGGCACATGATTTCTGTCCTTACTCCAAAGCAACACGCGGCAATATTGATGTGGTACTTAATGTAGTTTAAGACCTGACTCGTAGGAGTAAAGGGAACATATAGAGCAGGGTATCTTTGGATACCTGATGTTCGAGTACAAGACCCTGCTGGCCTTCGGCAGGGTTTTGTATTTTATAATACAGATGAGATGCAGGAGATTGCATGTTGAACAGCGTACTATTTTACATAATCTACTCTTGCTTGAAGTCATACATTCGAATAAGGGGGAATGACAATGAGTATTGAAGAGATGATAGAACGACGATTTGTATGCACCAAATGCAGGGGTACGGATTGTAATATTAAGGAAGTATCCATGTCAGGAGCGGGACTTAGCAAAATGTTTGATATTCAGCACAATCATTATCTCTTCGTCGCCTGTTCTTCCTGTGGATATGTAGAAGTATTCGATCCGGATGTGTTGAAAGGGAAAAAACAGGGTCAGGTGGGTACCATTCTTGATATTCTATTTGGCGGGTAAATGTGCGTGAGTTGACATCGAACTAAAATTTCTTTAATATGATTTAGTACTAAGAAGTGTCATTGCATGAACCAAATTTGAATTAACAGGTGATATCCATGTCTTATAGACCGCGTATTGCAAATTTAGAATTAGCTAGTGGCAACAAGGAAGACGGATTGTATGAATTTAAAATGAAATTGGTAGACGGTACACAATGCCGTGTATTCTACTCCCATTCCCCGGAATGGAAGCTGACCAATATCAGCCGTCTACAGAAAACACCTTGTCCGGTATGTCGCAAAGATTTCATTTGCAAATGCATGGACCAGTGGGCTGGTGACCTGCACCAACAGATGATCGACGACCAATGGATGGAAAAGGCAATTGCCGAGTAATTGCCAAAACAGATACGAGCGTGGGCATAGAGCCTGCGCTCTTTTTCTATTTTCCGTTATACTTAAATAAAATGTGAAAAAGCGACCGAGATGACTCAAAACGGGTAAGTTATGCTAATAGCACACATGAGGAGGCCACGATTATGACAGTAAATCAAACGGATCAGCATCAGGGACACCCGATTGTGCTTGTGGACGGAGTCTGTCATTTCTGCCAAGGATTAACGAAGTGGATTATCAAGCGTGACCCTGAGGGGAAATATCATTTTGCATCACTTCAATCGGATGTAGCGAAAAAATTGCTGGAGCAGGGCAATCTGTCCACGGACAGCATGGATACGTTTGTACTTATTGAGGATGGAAAATATTATACACGTTCAACCGCTGCGCTGCGTCTGGCCAAAGGATTGAAATTCCCCTATCCATTATTGTACGGGTTAATTATTGTACCGAAATTTATTCGGAATGCCATATATAACACGGTAGCTCGCAACCGATATCGCTGGTTTGGTCAAGATGAAGCGTGCATGCTGCCTACACCTGACATTAAGGATCGATTCCTTTAAAAGGCTGAAGAATGACATCTTGTATCGGTAACGATTGATTAATAACGGAAATAATTGGGTAATGAGTACGGATCAACTCTATTTTGGGAGGCAAATAACTTGAAGAAATGGACTACATTATTGATTGGGGCATTATTAGCAGTAAGCATGACAGCTTGCAGCAACGCTGCGGATAACAGTACAGCAACGCCGCCAGCTGGCAACGAAACGTCGAATGAGGAGAATACAACTGCGGAGCAGGCGACAAAACTCCCTACATTGGACGAATTAATCGACAAAACGAATGCAGCGACTAAAGACATGAAAAGCTTCACTACGGAAGCCAATATTGATCAAAATTTGAAGCTGGTGAACGGCGAGCAGTCCCAGGATCAACAGGTGAAAACATCGCTGAAGATGGATATCATCAAAGATCCGATGATGATCTATCAGGAGATGAAGATGGAAATGTCCGGACAGGAAGCGCAGAACGTGAAGCAGTACATCACTTCGGATAAGATTTATTCGCAGGTGGGGGACCAGTGGGTCAAAATTCCTGACGAGCAAACGAAACCACTGATTGAGCAGATGCAGGCAAGCATGAATCCGGAAGGTGAGCTGGAGCAATTCAAAAAGATTGCCGAAGACACCAAAATTACGGAAGAAGGCGACAACTACGTGATTAACGCTGACGTATCCGGTGATAACGTGAAGGAGCTGGCCAAAGCGGTCATGGAGCAAAACGGATCGGATGCCCAAACTCAAGCGATGCTTGATCAAATGAATATTACCAGCATGAAAATGAAATATATGATCAACAAAGAAACTTACCTGCCTGCAAGTACGGATGTCGACATGGTCATGGAAATGGAGCAGGAGGGACAGAAAATCTCGATGGACATGAAAATGACCAGCATGTTCTCCAACCATAATGGCGTGAAAGAGATCAAGATCCCGCAGGAAGCATTGGATAGTTCAAAATAAAAAAAAGCTTGCGGATAAGCGGGTGACATTCTCTCTGTTGAGAATTTAGCCTGGTCAAAGCTGCTATGATGTGGATCTTCTGGAGAAGGCACTTCTGATATGAATTTGTGTGAATCGACAGGTTCGGCGGATTCAATCGGGGGTGTTTTTCTTTTTTGTATCCGTTGTGGTGAGAGTCCAAGGTGTTATAGTATAGTCGTGTAAACGATTGAATTTAGAGTTGATGGGAAGTTGAAGGAAGGTTATTTCAGGCAGGAGGTCAAAGAAATGATTGAATATGCACATATACATCATGTGAGTCTGGCTGTACGTGATTTGGAAGTTGCGAAAAAATTTTATTCTAGTTTGCTCCGCATGCAGGAGATTGAACGTCCGCCGTTCAACTCTACGGGCACATGGTATGCCATTGGTAGTCAACAGCTTCATCTGTTACAGCACCCGCAGGGACACACTCTTCGTGAGGCAGGGATCGATACTACAGATGGACATTTTGCGATCTGGGTGAAGAGTTACAAGGAGACTTTGGCCTGGCTGGATCAGCAGGGAATTGAATATGAGGCGAGACCGGATAGTGTTGCCGGGTTTGCACAGATTTTTGTGCTTGATCCGGATCGTAATATTGTTGAGTTTGATGCACCTTATCATTCTTGAGCGGATTTGCGTTTGAATAAATCCCTTGCTCCTCCAGAAATTGTATGCTATATTATCCATACATTCATAGCACGTGACGGAAGCACCGTCCATACATCGCATATTCTTGCGGTTATTGGACGGTGCTTTTTTGTGCTTTTTTTGCAGGGAGGGAAGAAGAATTGATTGTTCTTAAGGCAGTACTGGCTTCCAAAGATAGAGAGTATATCAGCGCCTGGCTTGATTTTGTACAAGGCAGCCCTTCCGGCTCAGGTATACGATTTACCGCCTTTTCACAATGGGAACCGTTCAGGGATTACATGAATGAACAGGAAGGCAGGGAACTGCCGGATCTGGTAATTGCGGAACCGGAGTTCCTGAACCATTGGCTGGGTAACGGTGGCGAAACCTCAGGTATTCCATGGCTGATGCTTAGTGAAGGATTAGATGTGGTGGATGAGGATAAACGGCTGATGAAATATCAACCATTGCCTACACTGATGGACGCTGTTCTTAATGCTTGTCGGCAGCCGCGTCGGAAGAAGGCCCATCGTCCAGGACAGGAGACACTTTCTATTGGAATTGTATCAGCCTCCGGCGGGAGTGGCAAGACTGCGGTGGCGATGCATATGGCGAAGCAACTGGGGCTTGCAGGATACGCTGTTCTGTATCTCAATCTGGAGACGCTGGATAGCTCGATGCCGTTTCTGGAGAAGGGTCTGTCTAGAAGTGGACAGCGTATACCTGACATAGAAACAGGGCTATCACGTCTGCTTTACGATTTGAAGGTGGGCAGGAAGGAATCAGGCAAACAGGGACAAGTGCTGTCTTCCTCCAAAGGGGTGGACGGATATGTGCTTCGTCACGAAGCGCTGAAATCGGATGTATTCTGGCCGTTATCGAATCGGAAGGAATTGCTGCAAATGTCCCGTGAAGATACCAAGAGCCTGATCCGTTATTTGGCTGACTGTGGGCAATATGATGTGCTCATTCTCGATGGGGACTCAGGTTGGGATGGACGCAGTGAGGGGATTTTCGATGCTGCAGATGTGTTCGTGTGGCTGGTTGAGGATGGCATCTCTTCCATGCACCGCTGGGGTCAATGGATGCAGCATATGGAGCGTACGTGGCCGGATCTGCATGAAAGTGTACTGGATCGTGCCCGCTTCATTGTCAACAAGTATCGGGACAGCGTCATCAATGGACTGCCAAGGTCTGATCTGCATCTGGATGCTGTGCTGCCGTACATCCCTTCCTGGAAGCAGCTGAGTCAGGAGGAAGTGATGCTCAGCTCACCTATTTTTCAACGCGAAGTGAAGACGCTATGCGCCATGATTGTACAGGATGGGGAAGAAGAACTGAAGCAGACAGGACGAATCCAGAAGGGTGATGGGTGGTCACCATGATGGATTCATCCAAGATGATACTGGACCGTGAAGAACAGTTTCAGATCATGCGCCGGGAGGTCAGAGAAGGCCTGGATTTAACATCCTCTGCGGGAGACGAAGAACTGTGGCAGGGAATTGAGCGTAAAGTGCTCTCTGATCCGAAGCTGGATGATCTGACCTCCGGGGAGCGTCATACCCTGGTGCAGCGGTTATTTGATTCCTTTCGAGGGCTGGATATTCTGCAACCATTGGTGGATCATCCCGAAATTACGGAGATTATGATCAACAGCCACCGGGAGATTTTCGTTGAGCAGGAAGGTGAAGTCAGACAGCTCACGCTGGAGTTCGAGTCAAGGGAACGGTTGGAAGACATTATCCAGATGATTGTATCCGGGGTGAACCGGATTGTGAATGAGTCTTCTCCAATCGTGGATGCGCGGTTGAAAGACGGCTCGCGGGTCAATATCGTGCTGCCTCCGATTGCGTTGAAGGGTCCGACCATGACGATTCGAAAATTCCCAAGTGAACCAATGAAGATGTCCGATCTAATTGGTAAAGGTGCCCTGCATGAGGAAGCGGCAGAATTGCTGCAGCAGTTGGTACGCAGCAAATACAATATTTTTATCGGCGGTGGAACCGGGTCGGGAAAAACCACGTTCCTAAATGCATTATCTCAGTTTATCCCTCCGGATGAACGGATCATTACGATTGAGGACTCTGCTGAATTACAGATTGTCACGGTACCCAATCTGGTATCGCTGGAGACGCGCAATGCGAATACCGAGGGCAAGGGGCAAATATCTATTCGTGATTTGATCAAGTCATCCTTGCGGATGCGTCCGAATCGAATTGTCATTGGTGAGGTGCGGGGAGCAGAAGCACTGGATATGTTACAGGCTATGAACACTGGACATGATGGCTCGTTGTCCACGGGTCACGCCAATACGATCTCCGATATGATCAGCAGATTGGAGACCATGGTGCTCAGCGGAGCGGATCTGCCCATTGTGGTTGTCCGGCAGCAGATCAGCTCGGCCATTGATATCTTTGTACATTTATCCCGGCTGCGGGACCGTTCACGTCGGGTGACCGAGATTAGCGAAGTGATTGGCATGCAGGACGGAGAAGTACTGCTCAATCCACTGTTTCGTTTCCAGGAAATTGAAGAAAAAGAAGGCAAGATTATTGGCGGACTCGTGCAAGTTGGAACACTGAGACAAGTGGATAAAATTCAGATGGCTGGGCTAGGGGAATGGTTGAACGAGTACATAGAACGCAATAGCGATGAGTTGAATGAATCAGATAACAACGAAAATAAGTTGATTTTATGGGTGGGTGATGAAGTTGGGTGAGGCCAGACAGGCGTTAACGGACTACACCGTATTTACGCTATCCCGGAGGCAGCGGATGGTCTGCATGCTGATTAGTGGTTTGTTGTTCTTTGGTGTCGGTATTCTATTCTATCATCACTGGTTGGCCGGATTGATATTGGCTGCGGGGTGTATATGGGTACCCAACCACTGGACAAAAGTACTGCTGGATCGAAGAAGAATGACTCTAAGTTTACATTTTAAGCAGGCATTATATGCGTTGTCCTCCGCGCTGGCTGCGGGAAAATCAGTAGAGAATGGATTTAAGGAATCCGTGGAGGATCTGCGCATGCTGAATCCTGAGGCGGATACAGATCTCATTCGAGAATTCACCATTCTGAGGACGCGTATGGAATATGGTCAGCCTATTGAAGAGGCGCTGCAAGACTTCTCGGATCGGGCCAAAATTGAGGATATCACAAACTTTGCCGATGTGTTCATCACATGTAAGCGGACGGGTGGAGATCTGGTCGAAGTGGTGAGGAGAACCTCTGCGGTGATTGGTGAGAAGCTGGATATTCAGCAGGACATCATGGTAGCGGTGGCACAGAAAAAGTTTGAATCCAAAGTGATGTTTGCCGCTCCATTTATTTTTCTGATTTTTCTGAACTTTACGGCCAAGGATTTCATGGAGCCGTTATACAGCGGGATGGGATATATGATCTCCAGCGGGGCATTGGCATTACTCGCCTGCTGTTATTTGTGGATTACACGCATTATGGATATCAAAGTATAAGGAGCTGACACGATGCTGCTTCCCGTTATTTTCGGAGGGGTGCTCGGAACAGGGTGGCTGGTGCTGGATCGAACGCGAGGGCAGACCTACCGACATTTGCGCAAACTGGATATGGAAGGATTACGTTTGAAGAAGCTGCATGGCCCCTTTTTGTTTTTACTGGACAAGTTCGAGGTGGGCCGCAGATTGCCTGTGCTCATGTTCCGCATGCAGCATGCCATTCAGAAAATGTATGGCATACAGCATAGTGGTGAGAAAACGATGCTCTACTTTGCTGAAATGCTGACTTACTCATGGTTGATGTTGCTCGCAGGCTGTCTTTTGGCGCTCGCTGGGGACATGGGGCTTGGCGGTATGGTAGGGGGATTGGCACTGGGGGTTGCACTGCCCTTCGCCCTTTACAAAGACCTTAACACCAAAGTACAGCGAAGAGATCAGGACATACTCATGGAGTTGCCGGAGTTATTGAACCGGATTGTGCTGCTGGTTGGTGCGGGAGAAACGGTGCAGCGTGCCATTGTCCACTGTGCAGCCAGTCAGGGAGAACGGAATCATCCCCTCTATAACGAGCTACGAAGGATGGTTGGGGATTGGAACAACGGTTACTCGTTTCAACAATCCTTTGAACAGTTCAGTCGTCGCTGTGGTGTACAGGAAGTGACGATCTTTACAACAACAGTGCTGCTGAATTTCCGGCGAGGGGGAGGTGACTTTGTATTGGCGCTGCGTGATCTGTCCCATGTGTTGTGGGAGAAACGCAAGGCCGTTAGTCGGGCTAAGGGAGAACAGGCTTCTTCCAAATTGGTGTTTCCGATGGTCCTGATCTTTTTTTCGATTGTCGTGATGATCGGGGCACCGGCTTTTATGATGATGAATATGTAGGAGGAATTGGGGATGCTGGAATTGATGAAAAGCAAGGTAACTGGATTTTGGAAGGAAGAGGACGGGCTTGGTACGCTGGAGCTTATTCTGATCATCGGCGTTATTATCATTATTGCATTAATATTCAAGGATCAAATTAAAAAATTGGTAGAAAGACTGTTAACCAATGTGAGCAATAGAAGTAATGAGTTTTTTGAGTAAAAAATTCAAAAAGGAAGAAGGGAGCTTCACCATTGAAGCCTCCCTGGTCTTCCCTATTGTGTTGTTTATTCTCGTCCTGATCCTCTTTTTCTCCATGTACATGTATCAAAAAACATTTCTGAACCAACATGCGTATGCAGCTTCTGAACGTGCCGCCTACAGTTGGGACAACAGCCACAAGCAGGCGATGACAGGTGAGGTTGTGGCTGGGGAACATGACAACCTGTATTGGAGACTGACTGATGATCGATTGCTCGGAGCGCTGTTTGGTTGGGCGGGAGCGGACAATGAGGTTATTGTGTCTGTACCTGCGGGAGAAGGCGGAAGTCTATCGGAAAAGAAACTGTCCCAAGCAGCACAAGGCATGCCTTCTGGCATGAACGGGACAATCGAATATCAGAACTCGCTGATCCAGCGAAAAGTTACAACCAAGCTGGAGCAGGTGATTTCTTTACCGCTGCCTTCTTTTTTGCTTGATTCAGGTAACAGTGTGCTAACACAAGGTTCATCTGCAGTTGTAGAACCGACGGAATTTATCCGAACGGTGGATCTGGTCCGTTATTACGCTGCCAAGTTTAAAGGCAAGGGCGGAGCCGCAGCCAGTACTGCCGCTGAAGCGGGACAGGTTGTACAGCATTTTGGCAAAACCAAAAAATGAGGAAAGGAGGAGGAAACGCTGTTCAGAAAAAAAGACGGTGAATCAGGAGCCGTAACCGTGTTCTTGATCTTGATTTTGGCTGGAATGTTTATGTTTGTTTCCATTTTCATTGATTATGCACGTATTGCAGCTTTCAAAGTACAGGCAGAACGAATGACGCATGCGGCGATGAGATCTGTAATGTCAGCCTATGATCCGTCCCTGCGGGAATATGGTCTATTTGGATACGGTGACAGCAGTGGTGAGGCCATCATGGCCAAGGTGCTAAATGATAGTGTGAAGCCTTCGGCTGTGAAAGATGGTTTTCCCATTCTGGATATCCAATGGGATACAACTTCACTAAGCATGGAGCGTGAACTGGGCAGATACGATATTTTTAATCGCCAGATCCAGGAGGATATGAAATATCGAGCACCGGTTGATTTTACCCTTGAAGTGGTCAATCGTTTTAAGCCGATGTCGGAAGAGATGAAAGAAGCTGCTCATACCGTGGATCTGCTCAAAAAATTACAGAAACTGTATGACCAACGTGAGGAATTGCTGGACGAAGCAATAGCCAGTCAGATGGAATCCGCTAATAAGCTGAAGGGTCTGCCCGCACTGATCATGAATCCGCTTTCCTCTGCCATTTACGATGAGATGTTAAGAGAGACGCCAGAGACAGCTGCCGAAGTAGCGGCGCGTTACGCGGACTATCTAAACAAGAAACAAATGGATGAGGGACTGCCATTCAACCAGCAACAGTACATGCTAGAGCTGGCCCGTTATCGAACAGGTGTGGGGAATGTGGCGACAGGCATAAGCATGATCATACAGCCAGCATTGCAGGCTCACCAGACAAAATTGGAGGAAGCACAGGCCAAGATTGAAGAAGCTCGCAAGATCAATGAGGAAATGAAGCGTGTAATCGCTGAGGGGGAGAACCGTTCACAGAATGCCAGTTATGAAAAAGTAGGCAACTCAACGCTGCCTGGGTCGAGCCCTCCGTCTACCGGATCGGGAAGTGAAGCCAAAAGTACACGTTCCCTTGCTTCTGAACTTGTAAGAGCTGACGAGCTGTTTGATCAGTTAAATGCACGTGTACGCTCACAAAATTCGGATTTTACCAATGTCAGAAATGACAGTCTGGAGCTTAATACGCAGCTTCGTTCGGTTACGGTAATGAGTGGTGTTTCGATTAAACCAGCGGTTAGACAGGCTAGTCAGGTCACGGAACGTTACATGGACACTTATGTAAGAAGTGGTCCCTCCAATGTCATTCTTCAAAGCAAACAGCTATTGGAGAGCGGTCGTGGCTCCGATGCCCAGCGCAAAGCGAATGATAAGGAATCCAAAGGGAAGTTGAAGGAAGTTAAACGCATATTATCACAAATCGAAAAGGGGAGCTCCGGCTCCATGGAAGCCTTTAAACAACTGGAGGAGTACTACAACGCCAACATCGCTTTTAACCAAGCGAGCCGTGAGGAAGCCCAGAAGGCAGAGATTGCTGGCGATCCGTATGACTCTGGTGGTGATGCCATGAACGGAATGGACAGTTTGTTCAGCGGGATGTCCAATTTGCTGGATAGTCTTGGCGATGAATTGTTTCAGAATGAGTATGCACTGGCATATTTCAGCTCGATGGATTATGGACAGCTGCTGAGCTGGACTGAAGGTAGTGGAGATGCTGGTGAAGTGTTCAAACTGGAAAATCAGGAACTGGAGTATATTATCTATGGTTTTCATAATCCTTCGGGGAATATTGCTGCTGCATATGCGGAGATCTTTGGTATGCGCCTGGCGATTCGAACTGCGGAAGGATTGATTGAGAACAGCAAGCTTGGGAATCCACTACTTGTATTATCTGCTGCGATTTTATACGGAATTACAAACGCTATAGCAGATATGGTGAAATTGGCTAAAGACGGTAGTGTGGAATTGTCCAAATATATCAAAGTCAAGCTTACATACAGGGACTATCTGCGTTTGTTTCTATTAATGCATAGCAACAATGAACGCAAAATGTCCAGAATGTTGGCTTTGATCCGATTAAATACCGGCGTGAATCCAGATGAGAAGCAGACATACGCTTCAGGAAACATGCGCAGTAGTATCAAATTGTGGTTTTTACCGGGAGTCACAAGAAGTATAGGTGCTGTCATGGGTAGTGCAGACCAAGTAGAAGATGGGCGATTTTTCATAGATCGGAAGGCCGATTATTCCTATTGAATAATCCGGTTTGTTTCGATGGAGGGATTATGGATAAGCAGCATCAGCAGGAAAAAATATTGACATGTTTACAGAATCGACTTACACGAGTGCGCAGACTGGAAAGATTGAAGTCTCTGACTGAACAGATACATTCTATTTCCAAAGTGCATTTTCCAAAAAAAGAAGGTTCTCCAAAAAAGACGGGTTCATCAGAAAAGGAAATGGGCAGCATCGTTTTGGAAGCCTCACTGGTTTTGCCTGTATTCCTGTTCTTTGTCATGTTCCTCATTTACATCGTACAGATGACGTTGGTATCAACAGCATTACATAGCACGGCAGGAGAGGCAGTAAAGCAGTTATCCACGAAAATATATCCGGTCTCCCTTGTATTCAGCCCCTCTGATTCCGCAGGTGGTGAAGGCTCGGAGGGTGGGTGGAAAATACCGGAGTTGTCACTGACGGAATGGGCCGAAGAGTACGCCTCTTCACTGCCAGAGCCGCTAAGTGATTGGGTACGTGCAGCTGCTGCCAGGGGTGAACAACCGTTACAGGAGGTGAAGACATCCGTTCTTGAGACAGTACTTGATCCTACCGTTAAACCGCTGCTTGAGCCATTTATTAATACTTCTGTACTGGATGTAGAGCGTGTGCATGTTAACGGTGTTTCCATACCTGATCTCAAAAATAAAACGAATCCTTACTTTCGGCTTGAATTGAGCTATGAATTGCCTGTTAAAGTCCCCTTTCTAGGGAAATCTTTACGTATTCAAGCGGCTGCGGCAGAACGGGTATGGATCGGAGATACCGGAGAAGGCTCCAATAGTAGTGGGGGAGACGCCGATTCTGCAGGAACAGTAACCGTGTTATCCAAGCCGGAGCCAGCATACATAGGCAACAATGCGACCATTAAGGTCAGAGTGGAGCCTGGGGCAACAGCAAATCTTACGATATTTTACAAGTCGGGTGAAAGTTCAGCCAAACATATAGGGTGGGCGACTGCCGATGAAAACGGTGTGATTGAGTGGAACTGGTTTGTCGGTACACGTACAACGGAAGGCACATGGACATTTGTTGTAGAGACTGCGGATGGTGCCAAGACGGTGACCGAGTTTAATGTGGCTTCCAGAAAATAAGGAAGGAGATGATGGAGGTGGAGTGGTTTTACCTGGCCTGTGGTCTGTATGTGATTGCAGCTTTTGTTACAGATGTTCGTTCGATGAAAATTCCAAATCGTTTGACTTTACCAGTGACTGTCGCGGGAGTGCTGGTCCATATCATCTGGGGAGGATGGGAGGGGGTTCTGTTCTCCGCAGCCGGATTCGCGATGGGGTTCGGTGTCTTATTTCTAATGTATTTGATCGGGGCAGTGGGTGCGGGAGATGTGAAATTGTTTGGAGGAATTGGAGCTTGGACAGGGCTGGCTTTTGGCGTTCACGTTATTATTTACTCGGTTTTGTATGCAGGGGCAATTGGAATAATTATTCTCTTGTTCCGCAAGGATTCTGCGAAGCGCATTCACGGCATGGCAGGAAATCTTACCGGTTTCTTCATGCTTGGTTCGCTCAAGCTGGTCAATCAGGAAAAGACATTGAAGTTTCCTTTTATGCTGGCCGTATTGCCAGGATTCATTAGCGCCTATATCTACATGATTTAACTAAGCAATGGAAAGAGAGGATTGGCATGTATGGATTAACGAGAGATTTCATTCGAAACGGCGGATCGTTTATGGTTTTGGAGAAAGCGGAAGGGCTGCGAATGGACGAACTGAGCCGTGTGCAGATGGGCATGTTGTCTTCCAATCAAATTCCCCGTCTTCTTCCTGTTCATATTCGGGAGGTAGACCGAAATGTAACGTTACAATATGATATTTCAGGGTATAAGATGTTACCTCAGATGTTGAAGTCAGGAAAAATTAAGCTGCGTGTGTTATATGGTCTATTGTTTCAGCTGGCAGACACGTTTACGGAATGCAGACAATATATGTTGGATTCACGTCAATTACAGATTCAGGAAGAATACATATTTATCAATGGTTCACTTGAAATAGGAGAACTTGGCTTAGTATATATTCCAATTGTCGATGCAGTTGAGGTTGATCCGACGCCTCAGCAATTCCGCGAATTGGTTATAAGGCTGATGGCCCATGTTCAGGAACTTCAGGGCGAAGGAATTCAGCGTGTCCTCCAACTATGCGACAGTGAACAATGGGATATCAGACAACTGCGTGAACTTTTGCTTGAATTATATGCAGATGAGCAGAGTGGTTCAGGCCAAGCATCGTTTATGTCTTCGCGTGGGTCATCCGGGTCTACGGACAGTCAATTTGGAATTCCACTTTCTGCAATCCCAGAGCAGGGAGTTGAGCCGTTTTCCAATAGAAGTGGGCAAGATCGGTATCGTCAATTGGATCGAAATGGCGAAGCTGGGCAGCAGTTGAAATCAATTCACCAACCAAGAGTATCTAATTCGGAGGATGACAAACCACTTAACAAACCCTTTTCAACATTTTCGGGCAGACGTTCACCGATAGATTCTTCATTGCAAGCGAAAGGTGTTACGAATCCGTCACAGCGCCAAACGTTTAATTCAATACAGGACAATGATATGGAAAAGGACGAGAAGGACGAGAAGCAGGATTCTTCCAAAACGACCTATATCATTCTGGGCTGTATGATTGCCATGGCGCTGGTATGGAGATTTATCTATATGGAACAACCGGGGCAGACATCAATGATTCTATCCGCAGCATTAAGTGCTGGGTTGCTTGGGATTGCTGGTTGGGCATGGGTGACCAAAGGAAAATTTGGAAATTCGAAATCCAATCTGCTACGTAAAAATATGCCGAATGAAGAATATACAGAGGACGAATTAGAGGAGGGCTCATCCAATAAGCGATCTGGTTTTTTTGGCTTGGGTAAAGGCAAAGATAAGCAGAAAGAAAGCGAAGAAGAGATGTTTCAGGAGAGCTGGCGCTGGAATGCATCTGAGATGTCACCAGAAGGTAACACGTATGCACAAGGTTACACGAGTCAACAGAGCTCTGGTGATATGCAAAGTGCTCAACCAGAACGGGGGCATTCTTTTGAATCCAGGTCATCTGTAGCAGGAAATTCTCGCTTTAAAAATCTACATATACCAGCCGATGTATCTGATGAACCTTTCGCTCAGCATGCTATCGAAACCATGGCTGCAACATCGGAGCTCATGCGTCATCATGCGGCGGCTGATGCAACTGTAAATTTGCAGAGTGTTGCTGGCGGAAGCATTACGGGAGCAGGTCTAGTAGTACCTTCCTTTTATCTTGAACGCAGATCAGCAACAGGGGACAAAAATGAACGGATGGATGTCCGAGGAGCATCGTTTGTTATTGGCCGATCGGCGGACATGGTCCAGTGGGTCGATTCAGCAACCGGTGTGTCCCGTGCTCATGTGGAATTGAGCCGGAACAAATCGGGCTATGTCATTAAGGATTTGGGTTCTGTGAATGGAACCATTCTCAAGGGCGATGTTCTTGCTCCGTACAAAGAATATCCACTGGAAGATGGGGATACCTTTACGTTAGCTGAGTCTGTTTACACGTATCGATCAGTCGGATAGACCCCGGTGTTTTAGATCTTCCAGTGCATCGGTTAATGTAGGAAAGGTGAACTGGAATCCGTGATCCAACGCTTTTTGCGGGATAACCCGCTGTCCTTGAAGCAGCACGACAGAGAGTTCTCCGACCAGTGTTTTGATCAGAATTCCGGGTACGGGGAACCAGTGCGGACGATGATACACTTTGCCTACCGTGCGTCCGAATTCATCGTTGGTTACCGGGTTGGGCGAAGAGGCGTTCACCGGACCGGAGATTTCTTTATTTTGGATCGTGAAATCAATCAAACGCACAATATCCATAATATGAATCCAACTGGTCCACTGTTTGCCACTTCCCACCCTGCCCCCAACACCAAGCATATAAGGCAGTTTCATTAATGGAAAAGCACCTTTTTTATGACCAAGCACGAGGCTAACGCGGATTTTCACGAGTCTCACATGTTTGATGGCATCAGCAGCAACTTCCCATTGTTGAGAAACGCGGGATGGGAAATTCACCGATTTTTGAGGACTGTTCTCATCAAATGTTTCTGTAGGAGAGGTGCCATAGATTGCCATGGCAGATGCCTGTACGACCACCTCCGGTTTGTGTTCCAGTGAATCTATCAATTTGGCTACGCGTGCTACAGTAGTCACTCTGGATTCAACAATCTCCAGTTTCGCTTTTGTTGTCCAACGTTGATTCAACGTTTCACCGGCCAGATTCACCAAGGCATCCATTCCCTCCAGCAAATGAGGCTGTTCCTCTACCTGTTCCCATGAGACATAAGTAAGGTTTTGGCTGGGATTATGTAAATTCGGCAGTTTGCGTGTAATAACTTTCACATGATGGCCTGCCTGAAGCCAGTAATCAACGAGCGCTCCTCCGACAAAACCGGTACCTCCGCAAATCGCAATCTTCATCTTGGCGACCTCCTTGTTATTTTGACTATGCTGACATGTAATATTGGATCGACAAACAGCCCCGGGCGGTAAGCACTGCCTTGCTGGGAATGACTTACCTGACGGAGCATGTTTGCAAATATGTAAGCCTAATGCATGTTCGGCTGTATTCCATTTTCTATTTATTCATCAAATGTTTATAAGGCGAATAGTCAATTTGGTTCTTCTCCAAAAATTTCACCAGAAACTTATTATCCCGCTTCGGTGTGGCTATAATGTATCCTTTAATGCAATGATCTCTGGATACTTCAGGTGCATTATTTTCGTACGCAATTTTGCCGATTTCTGCTGCAATGGAATGTTTGGCGATATCTCGAAATGGGCCAGGAACAGGCTCCACAAGCTGGTCGAGAAAAGCTTTTGCTTCATCTGTCCATAAATGACGGCTGGTTTCAACCCAGTGGTTCTGCCAATCGAGTTTCGACTTCCCGTCTGCCTTCGGAAGCACTTTCAAAAACTTGCGCATCATAAAAAATCCGCCAACACACATACTTCCAAGCAAAAGAACGGTCCAGAATGCGATCGTGTTCATAAACCAATTGCTGGGGGAACTACTAGTCAACGTCCAAGCGTAGGAGCCGAAAATCATTGCGGAGTCACCTCGGTTTATTGATTTTCACGGAAAGACGGATTCCGCCCACCATGTTCCAAATTACAGCTGTAAAAAATAGCCTATATCCCGAATTATAGCGCATTTCTAGATTTATTTCGATAATCGCGTTAGAATAAGGGATAATTCAGAAAAAGGGGGATTAATGATGCTTAAAATAGGCTCCCATGTGTCCTTTTCGGACAAGGGATTATTGAGTGCAACGAAGGAAGCGTCCTCGTACGGTTCCAGTTCGTTTATGATATATACAGGTGCACCGCAAAATACCCGCCGCAAGCCTATTGAGTCCATGTTTATTGAGGAAGGCAAGCTTGCGATGCAAGAGGGCGGAATGGAAGATATCGTTGTCCATGCGCCATACATTATTAACCTCGGATCCTACAAAGAAAACACGTATGAGCTGGCCGTGAGTTTCCTTCAGGAAGAGATTCGTCGTACACATGCGATTGGTGTCAAAAATATCGTGCTGCATCCCGGCGCATTTACGGACAAGGATGCTCATTACGGCATCGGACGTATTGCTGAAGGCTTGAATGAAGTGCTAGACGGAGTGAAAGAGACGGATGTGAACATCGCTCTGGAAACGATGGCTGGCAAAGGAACTGAAATGGGCCGCAGCTTTGAAGAGATCGCTCAGATCATGGAGAAGGTTACACACAATGAACGCCTTACTGTATGTATGGATACATGTCACATTCACGATGCGGGTTATGATATCGTGAACGACCTGGACGGTGTTCTTGAACAATTTGATCGTACGGTAGGGCTTGACCGCATTGCCGTAATGCATATTAATGATAGTAAGAACCCTGTGGGTGCGCACAAGGACCGTCATACACCGATTGGCTCTGGCTGGATTGGTTTTGAGGCGATTAACCGCATCGTGCATCACGAGGCTCTTCAGGGACGTCCGTTTATTTTGGAAACGCCTTGGATTGGTAAAGAAGCCAAAACTCAGCGTCCTATGTATGAAGTAGAGATTGCATTGCTTCGCGGGGATGTTGCTGGTCGATTTGGTCCCGAGTTCCTGACAGAAGTGGAACAATTGCATCATTTCTTCAAAGGAAAAGAGATTGAGTCCCGTTCATATGTTCTGGATATCTGGACATTGCTCAAGAATGATGCCAAAGCGAAGAAAGCCGATCCACGTGAGCCGTTGGAACGTCTGTATGACCTCGTGGCTGAAGCCGCATTGTTCCCGCATTTGAATGAAGAACAACTGAATCATCGTTTGATCGCCTGGCTTGCAGGCAAAGAAATTTTTGTCACGGCCTAGTTGAAGGAGGAAAAATAACCCGATGGAGATTCACGCTAAACAAGTACGTCCTGATGTTAAAAACCGCGCCGATCGGGCGCGGATGCTCATTTCCTGTCCGGATGGACCGGGAATTGTTGCCGCAGTATCCCATTTTCTGCACCAGCATGGTGCAAACATTGTACAGTCGGACCAATACACAATGGACCCGGCTGGCGGCATGTTTTTTATGCGGATCGAGTTCGATCTTCCACAATTATTGGTGAACCTGCCTAAGCTGGAAGCTGATTTCGAAGGAGTAGCAAACCGTTTCAAAATGGATTGGAGTCTTTCTGCGGTTAGCCGCAAGAAGAAACTCGCCATCTTTGTATCCAAGGAGGATCACTGTCTGGTTGAGCTGTTGTGGCAATGGCAGGCTGGCGATCTGGATGCAGACATCGCGCTTGTTGTGAGCAATCATCTGGATATGAAGGACTATGTAGAATCATTTGGCATTCCTTATCATCATATTCCGGTTACAGCGGATACGAAGAAGGAAGCGGAACAACGTCAGTTGGACGTTATTGGCAATGATATCGATGTAATTATTCTTGCGCGTTACATGCAAATCATTTCCCCAATGTTCATTGAGCATTACCGCAATCGCATTATTAACATTCATCACTCGTTTCTGCCTGCCTTTGTCGGCGGTAAACCGTATGCCCAAGCGTACAACCGTGGTGTCAAAATTATCGGTGCGACGGCTCACTATGTTACCGAGGAGCTGGATGGCGGACCGATTATTGAGCAGGATGTTCAGCGTGTAAGCCACGGGGATGATGTAACCGAGTTGAAACGTATTGGACGTACCATTGAGCGTGTAGTTCTTGCTCGTGCTGTTAAATGGCATGTTGAAGACCGTGTACTGGTTCATGAAAATAAAACCGTTGTGTTTTAAGCTAATGCTTTAATACTGCGCAAGGTTGATTCGGAAAGATACAGTTCAGTTCTATTCCGAAAAAAAGAAAAGGCGATTCCCTATTCATGGCTGACCGGGGGATCGCCTTTTTGGTTGTGCTTCCATAGATGACCGCACCAACCAACGACCACGCCAAATAACAGATGCCCTGCCAGCCAGTAAAGTATGGCTTTGATATCATATAGATCAGGTACACGACTCGACAGTTGGGAGAGCGGGATATATAGCAGGGAAGAGAGAGCGCCGATCAGGACGCCTTTGGATATCGGATGACCTGAACGCTGAATCCACCATATGTAGAAAATGCCAATGATTATGGAAACGATAAGATGCAGCCCAAATTCAATGAACTCAGGTAGCATGGGCGGAAGCCATGGAACAAAATCAATGTTCAGCAGCAAGGTATAGACTTTGTCACCTGTGTAAGTTTGAATCGCCTTTAAAAAGAACCCGAGCACCAGTCCGGATGTAAGACCTGTTAAAATCCCGGCCTTCCAGGGAAATATGTGCTTTAGCGACTTTGTTGACTTAGCCAAATGTTCCGGCATATGCGAACCCTCCTTTCCATATGAAGTACAGCCTGATGTGCATAAAAGTTCGATTTTTCCAATCATGATCAAGGACCATTATATGCAAAATCAACTTCAATATCTAAAAAGAGTATGGTTTTCCGCTTAAAGGTTATACTTCATCCGATGGATTTGCGATGCTGGCTGAGCTAGAAGATATGCTGAAATGCTCAGTATGACACTCTTTTTGCGCAACTGGAAACAAATCCCTCGTCATAAACAGCCGAATTTTCCCGATCTTCTAAAAGAAGGTTATGGAAAACCTTCACGCCAAGTGTTACAATACAAAAGTGAATAAGTCAAAATGAAACACTCAAGCGGATTCACTTATTGTGAAATTCGGTTTGCTTGTATGATGAGAGGGATTCGCTTGCGCAACCCGACTTATCTAAAGACATGAGGAGGACAAACCATGACTGACAAGAACGAAGCGATTCAAAAGGAAGAGAACAACACCATCGACAATCTGTCAATCACTACCGTACGTACACTGGCGATTGATGCAATTGAGAAGGCAAACTCCGGACACCCGGGAATGCCTATGGGCTCCGCTCCAATGGGGTACCAACTTTTTGCAAAAACGATGACACATAACCCGGACCACCCAACTTGGGTTAACCGGGACCGTTTTGTCCTGTCCGCAGGACATGGCTCCATGTTGCTGTACAGCTTGCTTCACCTGAGCGGGTATGACCTGCCTATGGAACAATTGAAACAGTTCCGCCAATGGGGAAGCAAAACGCCGGGTCACCCGGAATTCGGACATACTGCAGGCGTTGACGCAACAACAGGACCACTGGGCCAAGGTATCGCAATGGCTGTAGGTATGGCTATGGCTGAAGCTCAACTGGGTGCAACATATAATAAAGACAAATTCAACGTAATCGACCACTACACTTACGCAATCTGCGGTGACGGTGACTTGATGGAAGGCGTATCCCATGAATCAGCTTCCCTGGCTGGACGTTTGCACCTGGGCAAATTGATCATGTTGTTCGACTCCAATGACATCACGTTGGATGGTAAATTGAATCTGTCTTCTTCTGAAAGCATCGCGAAGCGTTTTGAAGCTTACGGCTGGCAAGTGCTGCGTGTTGAAGATGGTAACGATCTGCCTGCAATTCAAAAAGCAATTGAAGAAGGTCAAGCAGATACGCTTCGTCCTACACTGATCGAAGTTAAAACTGTAATTGGTTACGGTAGCCCGAACAAACAAGGTAAAGGCGGCCACGGCGGTACTCACGGATCTCCACTGGGTGCAGACGAAGCCAAATTGACTAAAGAGTTTTACAAATGGGTTTACGAGGAAGATTTCCACGTTCCAACTGAAGTTCGCGAACACTTTGCACAAGTGAAAGATCGTGGTATCTCTGCAAACAAAGCATGGGACGAGAAATTTGCCGAGTACAAAAAAGCATTCCCTGAGCTGGCAGCTCAATTCGAAACGGCAATCAATGGCGACCTTCCAGAAGGTTGGGATCGTGATCTGCCTAAATATGCAGCAACAGACAAAGCTGTATCCACTCGTGTAGCATCCGGTAATGCACTGAACGGTTTGGCTCATAACGTGCCACAACTGACAGGTGGATCTGCTGACTTGGAAAGCTCCACAATGACTCACCTGAACAACCTGGAGAACTTCTCACCTGAAGATTACTCCGGTCGCAACATCTACTTCGGTATCCGTGAATTCGGTATGGCTGGAGCAATGAACGGTATGGCACTGCACAGTGGTGTGAAAGTATTCGGAGGTACCTTCTTCGTATTTACAGACTACCTGCGTCCAGCTGTTCGTCTGGCTGCCCTGATGGGTCTGCCTGTAACGTACGTCCTGACTCACGACAGTATCGCTGTTGGTGAAGACGGTCCTACTCACGAACCAATCGAGCAATTGGCATCCCTGCGTATCATTCCTAACCTGACAGTTATTCGTCCGGCTGACGGTAATGAAACTTCTGCAGCATGGGCTTACGCGCTTGAGAACAAGAGCAATCCGGTTGCACTCGTACTCACTCGTCAAAACCTGCCGATTCTGGAAGGTACCGTTGAAGGTTCACGTGAAAACGTGAAACGTGGTGCGTATGTTGTCTCTGATGCAAAAGACGGCAAAGCTGTTGCTCAAATCATTGCTACAGGTTCCGAAGTGCAACTGGCTGTCAAAGCCCAAGCAGCACTTGCTGAACAAGGCATTCAAGTTCGCGTAATCAGCATGCCGAGCTGGGATCTGTTCGAGAAACAGGACAAAGCATACAAAGAATCCGTCCTGCTTCCAGATGTTAAAGCTCGTCTGGCGATTGAAATGGCTCACCCAATGGGTTGGGAAAAATATGTCGGCGATCAAGGCGACATTCTCGGAATCAACACATTTGGTGCATCTGCGCCTGGCGACCGTGTTATCCAAGAGTACGGCTTCACTGTGGAAAACGTGGTTAGCCGCGTAAAAGCATTGCTGTAATAGCTTCATAAGCGCTGCTGTGAATGGGATGAGCTTAACTGCGAGTCCTGTCCAGGCGGCAAAGTGAATTCCGGCAGAGAATGGGCGGGCAACCGCCCTGATCTGTTTTGCCTTTTGTTTTCATTAACTTCAGGGGGAGCGGGTACGCATGTCACAGTTTGATCAAGTCAGTGTAGTGAAAGAGGCCAACATTTATTATGGGGGCCAGGTAACCAGCAGAACAGTTATTTTGGGGGATGGCAGCAAGGTGACTCTGGGCATTATGCTTCCAGGCAGTTATGAGTTCGGTACAGATTCCCGTGAAATTATGGAGATTCTGTCCGGCGATCTGAGAGTATTACTTCCCGGAGAAGAAGATTGGCAAGAGATTCAAGGTCAAGCTACGTTCCACGTGCCTGCCGAATCCAAATTTAAACTGGAGATACGCAGCGTTACCGACTACTGCTGTTCGTACCCGGCGAAATAATACAAGAAGGGTAACCAGAACCGCCACTCGCGGATTCGGTTAACCCTTTTTGCTTCTTAAACTCTAACGACAAAGTTCGGGCTGCAAGCTTGTCAGCCCTGTGGATTTGAAGTATCCTTAGGCTAAGTTGTTTTAGAATGGAAAACGGAAAAAAATACGCTACCGATATCAGGAGGTTTTATAGATCATGGCAAAAAAAGTGAAATTTGACTACAGCACTGCCCTGCAATTCGTCAATCAACATGAAGTGGACTATTTCGCTGAACCGATTCGTTTGGCTCACGAGCAGCTCCACAACGGAACGGGAACCGGATCGGATTATCTGGGCTGGATCGACCTGCCTACCGCTTATGACAAAGAAGAGTTCTCCCGTATTCAAAAAGCGGCTGCTAAAATCCAAAGCGATTCCGAAGTGCTGATCGTCATCGGTATTGGTGGATCATACCTTGGTGCACGTGCAGCGATTGAGATGCTTACGCACTCTTTCTACAACAATCTGCCTAAAGACAAACGCAAAACGCCTGAAATCTACTTTGCAGGAAACAACATCAGCTCCACGTATGTAACTCATTTGTTGGATCTGGTTGAAGGCAAAGACTTCTCCGTTAACGTTATCTCCAAATCTGGTACAACAACGGAGCCAGCGATTGCTTTCCGTATCTTCCGTGCAGCACTGGAGAAAAAATACGGCAAAGAAGAAGCTCGCAAACGGATCTATGCAACAACAGATAAAGAGCGCGGCGCACTGAAAAAACTGGCGAATGAAGAAGGCTATGAATCCTTCATTATCCCGGATGATGTAGGTGGACGTTACTCCGTTCTGACGGCTGTAGGTTTGCTGCCAATCGCAGCAGCTGGCATCAGCATCGAAGAAATGATGCAAGGTGCGGCTGACGCTTCCAAAGAATACAGCAACCCGAACGTAGCTGAGAACGAAGCGTATCAATATGCAGCTGTTCGTAATGCACTGTATCGCAAAGGTAAAGGCACAGAAATCCTCGTGAACTACGAGCCATCCCTGCACTTTGTATCGGAATGGTGGAAACAGCTTTACGGAGAGAGTGAAGGTAAAGACTATAAAGGGATTTATCCTGCATCCGTTGATTTCTCGACTGACTTGCACTCCATGGGTCAATTCATTCAAGAGGGTAGCCGGAACATCTTCGAAACGGTGATTCAGGTTGCTGAAGTATCGGAACATATTTCGATCGAAGCGGATCCGGATGATCTGGATGGTCTGAATTTCCTTGAAGGTAAAACGATGGACTTCGTTAACAAAAGAGCGTTCCAAGGAACACTGCTTGCACACACAGATGGTCAAGTACCGAACTTGATTGTGAACATTCCAGATATGTCTCCATATTCTTTCGGATATCTGGTATACTTCTTTGAAAAAGCATGCGGCATTAGTGGTTACCTGCTGGGAGTCAACCCATTTGACCAACCAGGCGTGGAAGCTTACAAGAAAAATATGTTCGCTTTGCTGGGCAAACCAGGCTTTGAAGAAGAGAAAGCAGCGCTTGAAGCGAGACTTTCCGAATAATTCATCGGTCTGCTCATATAGTTAAATAAGGTAATGTAATTACATTCGGGGAGTCATTGTGAAGCAATGGTTTCCCGGATGTTAAACCAAGGCAGTTCGTCCGCGTACGCGCGGGGAACTGCTTTCTTGTAAAATGGATCAAATTGGTGGAAAGTTGGATAGGGATGATTGAACGTTATCGCACGGTTCGAGGACCGGGCAATCTGGAAATTGTAATCAAAAAGTCGCGATTTATCGGTCATATTATGCCGGTCACGACAGAAGAAGAAGCCAATGCTTTTATTGATGAAATCAAGAAAAAACATTGGAATGCTACTCATAACTGCTCCGCATACATGATTGGTGAGCGGGATGAGATCCAGAAGCAATCCGATGATGGCGAACCAAGCGGAACCGCTGGCAAACCGATTCTTGAAGTTATCAAAAATCAGCAATTGAAAAATGTGGCTATCGTTGTTACACGTTACTTTGGAGGAATTATGCTTGGAGCAGGTGGGTTAATACGCGCTTATACGGATGGAGCAGTTGCAGCCATAGAAGCCGGGGAAGCGATTACCAAAGTGCTCCATCGTGAAGTGTTTGTTGAACTGGATTATACATGGCTGGGCAAAGTGGAAAATGAATTAAGGAGCCGGGAAGTCCGTACAGGTGAAACTGGGTTCACCGATAAGGTTACGTTGACTTGTCTTCCGCCGGATAGTGAAACTGAGGCATTTGTGGCTTGGATCACAGATTTGACGCAAGGGCAATCCCGGATCACGGAGGGACAGCGGCTTTATTTTATTGAAGGGGAATAAAATATATGGCTAGAAGAGCAGTCGAACAGGAGTTGTCGAGGGAGCGGATACTGGAGGCGGCGAGGCATCTTTTTATTACCAAAGGATACCGTGCCATTTCGATGCGAAGCATCGGCCAGCATCTGGGCTATAGTCATGGGTCGCTGTATTATCATTTTAAGGAAAAGGCAGAGCTGTTTTATGCCATCGTGGTTGAAGATTTCAATCATCTGGGGCATTTGCTGCTGCAAGCCATGGTCAGGCCAGTCATGGGCGGCGTGAGCAAGGTGGAACATATCATGATGGAGTTTATTCGTTTTGGTTTGGAGAATCCGTATCAGTACGAGATTATGTTCATGATTCGTGATGAGGAATTGTTATCGTATTGTCGTACAGAGCAAGGAAGATGCTTTGAATTGTTCGCCTCCATTATTAGGCAATACATGAACGAAGAGGGCTGTACAGAAGAGGATATTCAATGTGTACCACGTACGCTGTTTTTGTCCATGCACGGATTCATATCGTATTATATTCAGGACCGTTTAACCTTTGCAGAGATTGAATCGGCTGCGTTATCTCATGTCAAAGTACTCTGCCGTAATCTCCAACACCAGCCTGGCGTCCAATAAGGCGCTTTTGTCGCACTCCTACACTTCAGGGCGGTGAATTGTCATAACATTAATTCTTTATAACGTTGTCTCGCGAAAGTTTTTGCGTGAAGAAGATCATTACAGGCGGATTACATCCCTAAAATAGGGTGGGCCGCCTGTTTGTTTTTTATTTCAATCAATGGCGAATCAATAGAAATAGGGTTGAAATGGAGCTAACCTTCCATGATTTTAAGGAAATATTCCCGCTGCCGGGGACCATCAAATTCGCAAAAGTAGATGCCCTGCCATCTGCCAAGCAGTAATCTTCCCTCATGTATAATCACCGTTTGTGATGGTCCGGTTGTGATCGATTTCAAGTGAGAAGCCGTATTTCCCTCAGCATGCCGATATTCGGGATGTTCCCAAGGATACAATTCGTTCAGACGAAGCAGCACGTCATGTTTGACATCCGAGTCTGCATTTTCATTAATTGCAATGCCTGCTGTCGTATGTGGACAATATATCAATACCGTTCCATTCTGCACACCGCTGTCACGGACAACCTGCTCCACCTCCCGCGTAATATCCTTCATCTCATCCCGTCGGGATGTCGATACATTCTTCGTATATAACATACTACTTCACTCCTTTGCTCGGAATTATGTCCTCTAGATTGTACCTTAACCATTACATACCAAACAAATCACGTATTACGATGTTATAACAATTACACGATAACGGAGAGGGCAGAAATAACCTGAAGAAGCGAAGCGTTCGCCTTTATCGACGGATTTCTCCCTTTAGAAAAGGGAATAAAAGAAATCTGGGGATAACAGCGATCAGAAGGTTGTTCTGGCCGCGTAGTGGCAAGTGTAATTGTTATGAAATCATCTTATGTACGCCGATTTTATTCAATAAAAGCATTGACGATTAGCACTGCAAACTGGTAAAGTATCAGATAAGCAAAAAACCAAGTAGACTAATGGGAATAATATTAAAGTAATAAAATCCAACTTAGGAAAATGGTTGTACCAAAGCAGGAAGACTGCCGACCGGACATAGAACCGGAGGCTGGGAGGGAATGCAGCAATGAATACCGTTCTTCGTCACAAGGGATGGACTTGGGGATTCCGCAGTACCGTATTGCTATATTTTATCGTACTCATTGTACTTCCAATCATCGGTGTGTACGTCAATTCCTTCTCTGAAGGATGGAGCAACTTTATCCAAAGCATTATGGACCCAATCGCATGGAAAGCTGTGCTGTTAACGATCCGTCTGGCTGTTATTGCCACGGTGATTAATGTCATTCTGGGAACTATGATTGCCTGGGTGCTGACACGTTATCGCTTTTTTGGGAGGTCGTTCCTTAACAGTCTGGTAGATCTTCCTTTTGCACTGCCAACAGCCGTTGGTGGCCTGATGATTATGCTGCTCCTGGGTCCGATCAGTGCCATAGGGAAACTGGCGGAGTCCATGGGGTTTGAAATTGTGTTTCACCAGCCTGCAATTGTGATCGCAATGACCTTTGTTACGTTTCCATTTGTCATCCGTGCGGTGCAGCCCTTGCTCGAGGAGATCGATCCTTCAGAGGAAGAGGCATCCTACACGATGGGAGCATCGAAGGCGCGCACATTCAGGCAGGTCATTCTCCCGTCGATGGCTCCGGGCATGATTAGTGGGGGAATGCTCGCATTCTCCAGAGCACTGGCCGAATTCGGGGCTGTTGTGCTGGTGGCAGGCAACATTCCGGGAAGAACACTGACGGCTTCCGTATTTATTTATGGCGAGATCGAAAGTGACAATCCAACCGGTGCCGCGGCCGTTTCCGTACTGCTCTTAACGCTCTCCTTCCTGATCCTCTGGCTCATTAATCTGGTACAGATGCGGGGGAGAAGACGATGAGGCGACTATTAATCGGACTGACGTTTGCGGTGTTCATTGTACTGCTGATTATCCCGCTTGGACGTATTTTTATTGGTGCATTTGAAGACGGGGCAGGAGGATTCCTGGATGGGCTGTTGCGCCCTGAGGCGCTGCATGCCTTGATGATGACAGGACTTGTTGTACTTGTTGTCACGCTGTTAAATACATTGTTTGGCGTTATGATGGCCATCTATCTGGTTCGCGCCGGATGGCTGAGTGACCGGGTGAAAGGGCTGCTGAACAGCATTGTGGATCTGCCCTATGCCGTATCGCCCGTCATTGGCGGATTAATGATTGTACTACTGCTGGGTCCCAACAGCATTATGGGTGCTTTTTTTGAAGGAATTGGATTCAATGTGGTCTATGCCTTCCCTGGCATGGTCATTGCAACGTTGTTTGTCACGTTTCCACTGATGGTTCGAGAGGTGATGCCTGTCTTGCAGGAGCTTGGATCTCAGCAGGAAGAGGCTGCGTCAACGCTTGGTGCATACGGCTGGAGAACGTTCTGGAGTGTTACCTGGCCTTCCATCCGCTGGGCGGTTGTGTACGGTCTTGTGCTGACGGTTGCCCGTTCGCTTGGGGAATTCGGTGCAGTGCTGGTTGTATCGGGTAACATTATGAACAAAACGCAGACGGCCACAACGCTTGTATATCAGGATGTTGAGAATTTTAACGTAGCTGCCGCAAATGGTGTGGCATTGGTACTGGTTACTTTTTCTGTCGGGCTGCTGCTTATGATGGAATGGGCCAAGAAGCGAAAGGAAGTGCATTGAGATGCATGTGGAAGTCCGTGATCTGAACAAACATTTCGGTGATTTTCATGCGGTAAAAGATGTCTCGTTCGATATTGCCAAAGGCCATCTAATCGGTTTGCTGGGACCCAGCGGAGGTGGGAAAACGTCTATTCTTCGTATGCTGGCGGGTCTGGAGAATCCGGGTTCCGGAGAGATTCGATTTCACGGAAAGGTCGTAAACCATCTGCCTCCGCAGGAGCGGGGAATCGGATTTGTATTTCAGAACTATGCCTTGTTCAAGCATATGACGATATTTGAAAATATCGCCTTTGGACTCAAAGTCAAAAAGACACCCAAAGCCCAGATCCGTGATCGGGTCATGGAGCTGGTGGAATTGACGGGGCTGAAAGGTTTCGAGCAGCGTTATCCACATCAGTTGTCTGGTGGACAGCGGCAGCGTGTCGCTTTTGCCAGAGCATTGGCCCCTGAGCCACAGCTGCTGCTGTTGGATGAACCGTTTGCCGCCATTGATGCCAAGATCCGTCAGGAATTGCGTTCGTGGCTGAGAGAGCTGATTGAGCGGGTAGGCATTACTTCGATCTTTGTAACCCACGACCAGGATGAAGCGATTGAAGTTGCCGACGAAATCATGATTATCAGCCAAGGGCGCTTGGAGCAGAAGGGCACGCCGTGGGATATTTACAAAAATCCAGAGACGCCTTTTGTTGCCACATTTATCGGGGAATCGACCGTTGTGGAGGACGCTTCACAGCTTAAGGGCTTCGAACATGCAGTGGAAGGGGAGGGCACACGTGCGCTGATCCGGCCTGAGTATATCGAGATCGGTTTGAAGAACGAGTTTAGCATGCTGTCCGCTACTGAAAAGGGGACCGTCAAACACCTTCATTTCCGTGGCAGTGAATGGATGGTAGAAGTGGAAGTTGAGGGCCATAAACTCATAACGTATCGTTCCCTGGAGAAAACAACGCTGCAAGTCGGCCAACAGATTCGAGTGCTTGTGCATCGGGCATATCTGTTCAATGATACCCATAGCTGGGTTGTTGAGAACCGATTGAAGGAAGATCCAATGCCGGTCATCATCTAATCAGAAGATCATTAGGTTCAAAATTGTTCTAGAGTTTTGGAGAGAGGTGCTTACCATGCAGACGATGAAGAAGAAAATCAACCCTTTATATGTTGTCCTCATGCTTCTGCTCGTCTGCATGACCGTTGGATGTAGCAAGCAGGAGGACGCAAGCGGACAGAGCGGAACCTCGACAGACGACCAATCCAATACGCTGGTTATCGGTGCTTACAGTGTCGCCAAAGACGCCGTCGGAGAATTGCTGCCCAAATTCCAGGAGGAATGGAAAGCCAAGACTGGACAGACGGTTCACTTTCAGGAATCCTATGAAGCCTCCGGGACACAAGCAAGAGCCATAGTTGGTGGATTCGAAGCTGATGTTGCGCTTCTGGCGATGGAAAGTGATATCGATAAGTTGGTCAAAGCCGATCTGGTCAGCTCCAACTGGAAACAGGCACCGAATGATGGCATGATCACCCGCTCGATCGTTGTTCTGGGTACAAGAGCAGGCAACCCGCTGGGTATTCGCGATTTTGAAGATTTGACCAAGCCGGGGGTTAAGGTGCTGTATCCTAATCCCAAGACGTCAGGCGGAGCACAGTGGGACATCAATGCCATCTATGGTGCAGGGTTGAAGTTATCTGAGGAGGAGCAAGGGAAGAAAGATCCTTCCGTGGCGAAAGCTTTTCTGGAAAAAGTACATGAGAATGTCGAGTCACTGGATAAGAGTGGCCGATCCTCCATGGCGGCTTTTGAATATGGCGTGGGTGACGTTATCGTTACGTATGAAAATGAATTGCTTGCCCGGATTGCCAAGGGTGTCAATTATGATATCGTAGTTCCCAAAAACACAATCCTGATTGAGAATCCGGCGGTTGTCGTAGACAAATATGCGGATAAGCATGGCAATCGTGAATTGGCGGAGGCGTTTGTAGCCTATCTAAGTACGCCGGAAGCACAGCGCATTTTTGCCAAGCACGGTTTCCGTTCGGTAGACCCTGAGGTGTTTGCAGAGACGAAGTCCTCGTTCCCAACGCCTGAAGGTCTGTTCGATATTAACTACTTGGGCGGATGGGACAAGGTACGCAGTACACTGTATTCCAAACGAGGCGTGTGGTACCAGGTGTTAGCCGGGTTGTAACCCCTTACGAGCATCGTCCTGTTATTGAATTTCAGAAGATCAATTGCGATTCAAACCTTCATTTCACGAAAAAAAGTGATATGGAGGTTTTTTGCATTGCTAGGCATTAATGTTATTTCATTTAAACCCGATAGGTTAAGTTGGAAAAAATCGTTGCAATTTGTCGATTCCTTGCCTATACTAGCTAACAGAACGTTAAATTACAGCGAGGGGAAATATCATAATGAAATCAAAAAAAATGTGGCTGTCATTGATGCTGGTTCTGGTTGTGGCAATCATGAGTGCATGCGGAAGCAGCGGTGACGGAACGAATTCGTCTAATACCGCAGAAAATACAGCAACAACGGATGATGGGCAACCGAAAGATGGCGGAAGCATCATTATTGCCGTTCAGGATGATCCTAAAGTGATGAATCCGATCTACGCGGGTGACCGTGTAACGTTGACGATTGATCAATCCTTATATGCTCCACTGTTCAATGTGAATGATGGCAAAAAAACGTATGTGCTCGCAGAAAGCGACAGCTTCTCTGATGATCACCTGACGTATACATTGAAGTTGAAAGACGGTCTGAAATGGCATGACGGCCAGCCTTTGACAGCGGATGATATTGTGTTCACAATGGATAGCATCCTTGATGAGAAACAACACAGTTCTTCCCGTAGTCAGTATGTTTTTGATGGCAAACCGGTGAAAGTAACCAAGATCGATGACCTGACGGTAGAATTCAAATTGCCGGAAGTATCTGCTGCTTTTGAAGGAGCATTGGTTTCGTTCTCTCCAATCCCTAAACACATTTTCGAAGGCGAAGCCGATATTGAGAAAAGCGACAAAAACAACAACCCGATCGGTTCCGGTCCGTTCAAGTTCAAGGAATACCGTCCGGGCGAATACGTAACCCTGGAACGTTTTGATGATTACTTTGCAGGCAAAGCTCATCTGGATAGCGTGACATATCGTGTAGCGAAAGATCCAAATGCAGCGAACCTGGCGTTGCAAAACGGCGAGATTCAAATGCGTATGGTCGACACACAGGATTACAACAAATTGAACGACACAGGCAAATTCAACATGCTGACTTACCCGGAAGGCCGCTTGCAATACATGGTGTTCAACCTGAACGTGCCTTCGATGCAAAAGAAAGAAGTTCGTCAAGCCATTGCTTATGCTTTGGATAAAAATGAACTGATCACCGCTTCGTATTCCTCAGCTGATTTTGCTGAACCGGCTTCGTCGATTCTTACACCGGACACGTTGTACCAAACGGATGATGTTGAGAAATACGACTACAACCTGGAAAAAGCAAAACAATTGCTGGCTGATGCAGGCGTTAGCAACCTGAAATTGCGTCTTGCTTACACAAACACCAACAAACCACAAACAAGCCAAGCGCTGTACATTCAGCAAAAGCTGAAAGACGTGGGCATTGAAGTAGAATTGCTGCCGATGGACGGAACAGCTTATGGTAACCGGACATTGGATATGAACAATACAGATTTTGAACTGTCCTTTGGTGGATACATTATGGGTTATGAGCCAGATGCTTATAAATCTCTCTTCCTGAGTGATGCGGCATACAACTACTCCCATTACAAAAATGCCGATTTCGACAAACTGTGGAATGAAGCAGCCGTTCAAATTGACGAAACGAAACGTGGCGATTTGTACAAACAAATCCAACAAACGGTAGCCAATGAAATGACAGTATACCCTATCGCCTACACGAAAGCTGTAGTGGCGATTGACAACACCTACGGCGGCGTTGAAGATGCAAATCCAAAACCAGTCGTGATGCTTGAAGATCTGTCCAAACTATTTAAAAAATAAGTTACAAGCCAATAACGCCGGCCGCGAGGCCGGCGTTGATTCGGAGGTGCCCAAGTGAACAACTATATTGTCCGAAGGATCGCACAAGCGATCCCTCTTCTTTTTGTAATCTCCATCGTATCGTTCACCTTGATCAAGCTGGCGCCGGGCGATCCGGTGCTTTCCTTTGTTACCCCGAATATGGGGGCAGAAGATGTGGAGCGTATTCGGCAAAACCTCGGTCTTGATCAACCGATGTACGTGCAATATGTCGTATGGCTCAAAAATGTACTGTCTGGCGACCTTGGTTACTCACTGGTGAACCATCGCCCGGTTGCCGAGATGATTATTGAACGTTTGCCCGCTACGTTTGGATTGATGGGGGCATCGCTATTATTGTCTTTGCTGATCTCCATTCCGCTGAGCATGATTGCCGGTTCGCGTCAGAACAGTCTGTTTGACCGTGGACTCAGTCTAATCTCGTATATCGGGATATCGATTCCTAGCTTCTGGTTCGGTATGATGCTGATCTATTTCTTTGCAGTAGAGCTGCACTGGTTGCCAAGCATGGGTATGCGAACGGTGGGTATGGACTCCGCATGGGATATTATCAAACATGGCATTTTGCCATGTACCGTATTGACCTTCATGAACGTATCCGTGTACATGCGGTACATTCGCTCGAATACAATCAGTCAGCTGGAAGAGGACTATGTTCAAATCCAGTATGCCTACGGCGCAACCAAAGGGACGGTACTACTTCGTCATGTACTCAAAAATGTACTGCTGCCTGTAATCACCATTCTCGGCATGTCTTTGCCGGAGCTGATTGCGGGAGCATTTATTACGGAGTCCGTTTTCTCGTGGCCGGGGATGGGATCTCTCGGGATTTCGGCCGTTCACGGTTTGGATTATCCGATTATTATGGGCATTACGATGATGTCCTCTGTGCTGCTGGTCGTCGGAAACCTGGTAGCTGATATTTTATATGGCGTGGTAGATCCACGAATCAAGACAACGGGGTGAGACAAAAATGAATTCAATGCGCTGGCGTAATTTACGGACGCAGTTAAGGCAGCAGAAACTGGGCCTTGCGGCTGTCATCATATTGGGCATCTTTGTGCTCGCATCCCTGTTTGCGTTTCTGTCCCCACATGATCCGAATGAAATTGTAGTGATGGAGCGGCTTCAACAGCCAAGTGCAGATCACTGGTTTGGTACGGACGATTACGGACGGGATTATTTGGCTCGGGCGTTATACGGAGGGCGGGTGTCTCTCGCCGTAGGTTTCCTGTCGATGGCAATCGCCGTTATTGTGGGAACACTGGTAGGTACGGTTAGTGGTTATTTTGGCGGATGGGTGGATAATACGTTGATGCGTATTGTTGACGTGCTCATGTCGATTCCATCCTTCTTCCTGATGCTGATCCTGAACGCATATCTGAAGCCGGGGATCGGTACGATTATTGTCATTATCGGGGTGCTGAGCTGGATGAATATTGCCCGGATTGTCAGGGCTGAGGCGATGTCGGTCAAGCAGCGGGAATACGTACTGTATGCGCGTGTATCGGGTCAAAAGCCTGGCCGGATCATCATGAAGCACATTATTCCCAACATTATTCCAACCATTATTGTCGCAGCAACCATCAACATCGCGAGTGCGATTCTGATGGAATCGTCACTAAGCTTCCTCGGACTGGGTGTTAAACAACCGAACTCTTCTTGGGGCAGCATGTTGAATGATGCACAGGGCTTTATTAGTGAAGCGCCGTATATGGCAATTTTCCCGGGATTGTTTATTTTGCTGACGGTGCTGTCGTTTAACTTCCTGGGGGATGTGTTCCGCGTAGCCTTCGAGCCCAAAGCGAACAAGCGATAGATGATTTTCGACTAAATATAGGTTCGACTAAACATTTTACACGAGAACGGAGAAGACAGAAATAACCTGAAGAAGCGAAGAGTTCGCCTAAAAGCTTTCTGAAAGAAAGCTACATCGGAAGCATACGCTATCACCGGATTTTCCCTTACGAAAAGGGAATCAAAAAAAATCTGGGGATAACAGCGATCGGAAGGTTGTTCTGTCTTTGGAGTGGCTAGTGTAAATATTCTTTGGTTGAACTTACACAGCGGGGTGAATACAATGACAGATTTATTATCGGTCAAACAACTGAAAACGTCCTTTGCAACTCGGGAAGGTGAGGTACAGTCCGTCCGGGGTGTGAGTTTTACGTTAAAAGAAGGCGAAGTGGTTGGGCTGGTCGGCGAGTCCGGCAGTGGCAAAAGTGTAACTGCCCGTTCGCTGATTCGGCTGATCCAGTCGCCGGGCCGGATTACGGATGGTCAGATTTTGTTCCGTGGAGAGGATCTGCTAACCAAGTCGGACAAGGAGCTGCGCAAAATCCGGGGCAATCGCATCTCGATGATTTTCCAGGACCCGATGACATCACTTAATCCAGTCGTTCGTGTAGGCAAACAGATGACAGAGGTCATTCGTCGTCACCGGAAAATGGACAAGTCGGCTGCGCGCAAGGAAGCGATTGAGTTGCTGCGGCAAGTGGGCATTCCTTATCCGGAAGAACGGATTGACCAATATCCACACGAGTTCAGCGGAGGCATGAGACAGCGGGTAATGATCGCCATTGCCCTGTCCTGCAAGCCGGAGTTATTAATCGCGGATGAACCGACGACAGCGCTGGATGTGACCATTCAGGCACAGATTTTGCAGCTGATGCAGGAACTGAAAGATTCCACGCAGACATCCATTCTGATGATTACGCATGACCTGGGTGTCGTTGCTCAGGTCTGCACCCGCGTGATTGTGATGTATGGTGGACTCATTATGGAAGAGGGGCCAGTGGAGCGTATTTTCGCTCATCCGCAGCATCCGTATACTCAGGGATTGCTGCGCTCCATTCCGAAGCACGGCGAGGAAGGTGGACGCCAGCGGCTGGCAACCATTGAAGGTACACCGCCCAATCTGCTTCATCCACCAACCGGATGTCCGTTTATGGAACGTTGCCCACACGCCATGGAAGTATGCAAACAGATGCCTGCGTATACCGAGACTGCACCCGGTCATCGAGCGCTATGCTGGTTGCTGGACGATCAAGGTCGGGAACAACATCAAGTACAAACAGGAGCATCGTCAGAGGAGGTGGAGAAATGAGTACAGGAATCGATCAGCGTGAAGTGCTGCTGGACGTGCGTGGTTTGAAAAAACATTTTCCGGTACGTGGTGCTGGCAAAGGCAAAGACGTCGTGAAAGCCGTGGATAACGTCAGTTTTCATATTCACAAGGGAGAAACATTTGGACTGGTTGGTGAATCCGGCTGTGGCAAATCAACGACTGGACGCAGCATCGTAAGACTCTATGATGTGACGGACGGAAGCATTATGTTTGGCGGACAGGACGTTGCGAAGATGAATGAACGCCAGTTGAAGCCTTTTCGCAAACGGATGCAGACGATTTTTCAGGACCCCTATTCTTCACTGAATCCGGGTATGAATGTCCTGCAGATTATTAGTGAACCTATGGAAATTCATAATTATGCTTCCAAGGCAGAGATGAAGGGGCGAGCGCTTGACCTGATGAACCGTGTGGGCCTGAAGCCAGAGCACGCGGAGCGTTATCCACATGAATTCAGTGGAGGGCAGCGTCAGCGGATCAGCATTGCCCGTGCATTGTCGGTGAACCCGGAGTTCATTTTGTGTGATGAGCCGTTGTCCGCTCTGGATGTGTCCGTACAGGCACAGGTGGTCAATATGCTTGAAGATTTGCAGGCAGAGCTGGGACTGACCTATTTGTTTATTGCCCATGATTTGTCGATGGTACGCCACATCTCCAATCGAATCGGTGTGATGTATCGCGGTAAGCTGGTGGAAGTGGCACCAACAGAAGAACTGTACCGTAATCCGGTACATCCGTATACCCAGGCATTGCTGGCAGCAATTCCTGTACCTGATCCAACGGTACGGAACGTGATGCCACCGATTTACAGTGGGGATACCGACTCATCCGCTCGGGGACGGGATGAAAAACCGGAGTGGATGGAAGTTTCACCAGGACACTTTGTATCCGGCTATCGAGACAGGATATAATGGATTAGGAATATCATGGAATAACGATATATAGTGACAGGAAGGTGTGAGTTGGATGAGTGCTGAGTTTAAGTTGTCCCAAAATACAGCCATTCGGCTGGAACAGGCTCGTAGCAAAGGCATGTCGGATGCAGCTTTGTTGGAAGCGATACAGGCCAAAAATGTTGCTGCTTTTGATGCCGTGTCTGAGGAGCACTACAGATATGATGATCTTTTCTCCTATGCGGACGAGCATGGCGAGAATCTGGAAGGTGCGGTTAAAGACGGCTACCGGATTACCTTTAACACTCGTGGTGGTCTGGGCATCTACTTGCAAAAGTCCTTCGGATTACAGCCAGAGAAAGACTTTACTGTGGGTGAAGGCATCGTAACCGGGTTGAAATTAAAACCGGAGCAGGCAGATGTGCTGGCAAAACGCCTTGCATCAAACTGGGTGATTACCGAATCCAAAGATGTACCTGAGGGCCAAGAGCTGACGTTGAAGCTGCGGGCTTTGGTTTAATGAAACAACAGACTGTCCCGTTTGCAGTGAATAACTGCGGCGGGATGGTCTTTTTTTGCAAAAATAGAGGTGGAAGATTACAATTTACATATCATTAATCGGATGGAACATAAATTTGGGATGCATTGCTTCCGGGATAGAGAGGGGACTTTCATAATGAATCAGCTAACATTTCTGGGAACCGGGGATGCGATGGGTGTTCCGCGGGTGTATTGTGATTGTGACGTTTGCACAGAAGCCCGACTTACGGGGATCAATCGCCGCAAACGTGCTGCTGTTTTGATTCATAGTGATGGCGAGCACGAACCTTTCATGATTGACTGCGGACCGGACTGGAGATCACAGATGGAAGACCAGGGGATGCGGATGGTGCAGACGCTGCTGATCACTCATGCGCATTTTGATCATATTGGAGGCTTGCCCGAATGGGCAGATGCGTGTCGATGGTTGGGTGTAAAAGGGCAGTTGTATGCACCACGGGAGGTGATCGCGACCATCCAGAGTCAATTTCCATGGCTCGGTCGTCATATGAATTTCCTGGAAACGGATGCGGATATCGAGCTCGGTGGATGGAAGGTGCACTCCTGGAAAGTTTGCCACGGTCATAATGGCTATTCGTATGCGTATCGATTGGAACGTGAAGGATACACCTGGGCGTATTGCTCGGATGCCATTGATCTGAAAGCTGCGGAGAAGCAGCCGCTATACGGGCTCGATCTGCTGGTACTTGGAACGAGCTTTGTTCATGAACTTGCGGAATTCTCCACACGCTCGGTGTACGATATGGTTGAGGCGCAGGAGCTGTTGCAGGATTTGAAGCCGGGTCAGACCTATTTTACACATATGTCTCACGACGTCGATGTACGCCAGAATTATGATCTGGATCAGGGGATTACGCTGGCACTTACCGGTCTGAAGGTGAAGCTGGGAGAATAGGACAACAATGCTAAAAATAAATTCAGAAGAGCGTATCCTTTACCGGAGGTTCTTCGTTTACATAGTGTAAGGCCATTACAGCAAGTGAATTGAAGCAAGATCAATCAGGAACCAACAAAGGGGGGCCCCAAACATGGCCTTTGTGAAGTCCGTGGATTGCAGAATCAACAGACCACATGATGATAAACAGGTTGAACCCTATAACCATTCCGGTGTTCAAACCGGATGTACGTTAGAGCAAACGATTGAAGCTGCGCTTCCGAACCTGCTGGGCTCGTTGTACGCCTACTGTATGTCATTAACTGGTTCAGTCTGGGAGACGGAGGATCTGGTTCAGGATACATGTGTGAAAGCATTATCCTCTTCAGCTACCCGAAGAACGGGAATGACAGCGGACATGAACTGGGAAGCCTATCTCATCCGTGTTGCACGCAACACCTGGATTGACGCCATACGGAAGCGTGAGAACTTGGCAAGCAAATTGGAAAGCATGAAGCCATTTATGCAGGAATTTGAGGAAGAAGAGAGATTCGAGGAAGTCGAGTCCGCTGTTCAAATCCTTGTGGATGAACTGCCACCGTGGCAGCGAGCGATATATATGTTACGTGATTTAATGGGATACACGACGGTAGAGACTGCTGAACTGTTGGACACGACGGAAGGGGCGGTCAAAGCTGCCCTGAGTCGTGCCCGCACTGCTCTGGCGAAAGTGAGGCACAGCCTGCATGAAGCGGATGCTGATCAGACCAATCCATTGGAAGAGCATCCGCAAAATAGGGAGGAACTGCGCAGTTATTTGCTGGCGTTCCGCAGCGGTGATACAGCACGTTTAATTGATCTATGCCTGAGTCAGACCGATGATCCGATGGCTGTGGCGGGAACGATTTTGCAGCAGACTCTGCCGTCTCAATCGATGCAGCCAGTGATGTACAGTTATTCAAGCTCCGGTATGAGTTCAATGTCGTATGGGGGAGGATATACGGTCAACATGGTTGCGTAAACCAGGGAGGCAAAATGCATGAACGTGGTACCTTATGTTGTTGAACAGACAGCCCGCGGAGAGCGGAGCTATGATATTTATTCCCGTTTGCTGAAAGATCGGATCATTATGGTATCCGGGGAAATTGAGAATCAGATGGCCAATGCGATCGTGGCCCAGTTGTTGTTTCTGACCGCAGAGGACCCGGAGAAGGATATTCAGATGTATATCAACAGTCCTGGTGGTTCCGTGACTGCCGGATTCTCCATCTATGACACGATGCAATTCGTGAAGCCTGACATTTCCACAATCTGCACAGGCATGGCAGCCAGCTTCGGTACGATCCTGCTGGTTGGTGGGACAAAAGGGAAACGGCTGGCGTTGCCGAACAGCGAAATCATGATTCACCAGCCGCTTGGCGGAACACGGGGGCAGGCCTCGGATATGCTGATTCACGCCAACCGAATTATCCAGCACCGTCAGCGCCTCAATAAACTGCTTGCCGATCATACGGGACAGCCGATGGATCGGATTGAAAAGGATACAGACAGAGATTACTTCCTGACCGCTGCGGAAGCCGTCGAGTATGGTCTTGTGGATAAGGTGATATCCAGTACGTAAGAAAAAAGGTGCCATACGTATACGTGTCAAGAAACACGACAAAAGAAAAGCAAGAAAAATGCACAGCAAAGTAGCCCGGAAGGTCATTCGACTTTCCGGGCTACTTTACTGTCTTGTCTGTATTGGGAAAAAATTGAATGCTTATTTGACTAATTCCATGTATAGTGTATATATTATATATACACACTATACATGGAATGGATTGTTGAAACGAGTGAGGTGAGAGAACATCAAAATACTAATATCAAACGCATCAAGCGATCCGATCTATATGCAGATTTTGACCCAGATTAGACAGAGCATTTTAAGCGGGGAACTGGTTGCAGGGGAGAGCCTCCCCTCCATCCGTCAACTTGCGAAGGATCTGCAGGTCAGTGTAATTACAACCAAACGTGTCTATGAAGAACTGGAGAAAGAGAAACTGATTGATTCTGTCGTAGGCAAAGGCTGTTTTGTTTCCGGGGCCAATCAGGAGTTTATTCGGGAACAGCGGCTGAAACGAATCGAAGATAAAATGCTCGATATCCTTCGTGAGAGCAAGGAACTGGGCATGAGTGTTCAAGATGTAGTTAAGCATTTTACGTTGCTAGTGGAGGAGGAAGACGCCTGATGAACGCAATTGAGTTGCGCAACCTATCAAAAACGTACCCCTTATTCAAGCTGGATCAGATCACTTTGGATGTTAAACAAGGTTATATTACCGGACTTATCGGTCCAAACGGGGCGGGGAAAAGCACACTGATCAGCCTGATTACCGGATTGATTCGTCCTGACTCCGGGAGCATCAGAACATTGGGAAAAGAGATGCCTGCTCAGGAAGTTAACGTTAAAGAACGCATTGGCATTGTTTCAGATGAATGTTTCTATTATGAGCATCTTACGATCCGTGAAATGAAAAGCATGATTGCTCCTTTTTATAAGAAATGGGATGAGAAGCAATTTAACAACTACCTGGAGCAATTTGAATTGTCTCCCAAAAAGAAGATTGAAGAACTGTCCAAAGGCATGAAAATCAAATTTTCACTGGCTATCGCTTTATCTCACGATGCTGAGCTACTCATCATGGATGAGCCTACATCCGGGCTTGATCCTGTGTTTCGGAGAGAACTGCTTGACTTGCTTGCAGATATAATACAGGACGAAACTCGATCCATTATTTTCTCGACTCATATCACGACCGATTTGGAGCGGATGGCAGATTATATTACATTCATCAATAAAGGAAAGATTGTGTTTAATGAAGCAAAGGATGATGTACTTGAAAGGTACATTATAGTAAAAGGGGACATGAAGCTGCTTGATGCGGACACGCGAGGACAATTCGTCGGAATCCGTGAGACAGCGGTTGGTTTTGAAGGCTTATCAGACAACAGGGCGGAGGCAGAACGATTATTTGGCAATGATGCTCTTTTACATAGACCCTCCCTTGAAGACCTTATCTATTTTACGGCCAAGGGGGAACGGCATCATGCTTAACTTGCTTCGCAAAGATTATATTGCTTTGAAAAGCTCGCTATGGGCCATCCTTTTTTATTTTGTTGTATTCAGTGTCGCATTTATCCCGACAGTGGAAATGTCGATGTATTTTGTTGGGATCTATACTGCTTTCGGTTCGATTATGCTTGCAACCATGATTGATATCAAAAACCATAATCATAAATTTCTTGTCACGCTCCCGCTTAGCCGCAGAAACATTGTGCAAGCGAAGTATCTGTCCGCCATTCTCTATACGCTTCTTGGAGTTTTCGCTTCGTCTGGCGCTCACTGGCTGGTTAACTTTCTTTTTCCCGAACTGAACAAGCCGGACTTTTCAGTACTGGACATCCTGATTTCGATTGGAATGGTGCTGGTTTTAATTTCGATCTATATGCCTCTTTTTTACGCCCTTAGTAAAAAGGGAGCGGGAATAATTAATACGGTTTTCATGTTCGTTCTTATTATTTTAGCGCAGCCTGTTGCTTCACTCCTGTATATGGCAGGCGAGAACGGCATGGGTCGTGCTTCGGTTTATGTTTTTGTTTCAGTTTGCATTCTTCTGTTGTTCATTGTCTCCTATTTTGTAACGGTCCGACTGTTTGCAAGGAAAGATCTATAGGATGAATAAAGAAGGATTTCAAAAAAAAACTTTCTAATTTACTTTGTCAGTCGAGGACAGCAGAACAGCAGCCCAAAAAGTAAAGTCGCCAAACGGCGACTTTTTGTGTTACAGAAGATTTAAAATTTGTGACCTGCCAGACAAGCTGTCGTTAATCTGCAAATGCAGATTTTGCAAACGTATCATCACGTATTTTCAGCCAACGCAATAAGTCTGCTCATGCCTTCCCGGATTTGCTGCTCGTGAGCATAGGAGAAGGAGAGACGCAGCTTGCGACTGGCGTTCGCATCGGAAGGATCGAATACCGTTCCCGGCACAAAAGCGACGGAATGCTCCATGCATCGGTGAAGCAAGCGCCCCGTATCTACACCTTCCGGAAGCTCTGCCCAGATATTAAGTCCACCCTCAGGACGAGTCCACGTCCAATTGGTTTGTTGAAGGCACTGTTCCATTACTTCCATCCGTAGCTGAATGGCGGTACGCAGCTTGGACAAGTGCTGTTGCATGCGTGGAGACTGAAAATAACGGAGGAAAAGCTTCTGATTTAGCAGAGGTGATCCGTTATCTGTCAGTGCTTTTACGGCCTGTAATCCTGGCATAAACCGGGGGCGGCACATGATTGCGGCAATCCGCAGACCCGGCACGACATATTTGCTATAGCTGCGAATATAGAGTGTATGCCCTGTAGTATCGTATGTGAAGATCGGCGCAGGAGGTTTTTCCTTGAAATAGATATCATACGTGCTGTCGTCTTCCACCAGGAAACATCCGTACTGTTCCGCCAGTTCAGGCAGTTGTTTGCGCTGCTCGGTCGGAATATTGATGCCCGTAGGATTTTGGAAGGTTGGCGTCATATAAAATACTCTTGGCTTTTCCTGCTTCATCAGGCGTTCAATCTGTTCCAGATCGTAGCCATCACGATGAATATCCGTAAAAATCAACTTGGCACCCTGTTTGCGGAAAATTTCCATCGCAGGGCCGTACGTTGGCCTCTCCATGAGCACACGGTCACCGGGTCTAACGAGACTGCGGGAGATCACATCAATGGCCTGCTGTGCACCAGAAGTGATCAGCACTTCATCAGACGAGATGTAGAAACGTTCCCTCGTCGTCAGATGGCTTGCCAAGGCACTACGCAGCTCCAGATCTCCCTGAATCGTGGAATATGTCCCAAGCAGACGGGGATATAAATCCAGCAAATCCCGCATCAGTTCTCCCCAATAGCGGTTGGGCAGCAGGGCGGGGTCGATCAATGATTTGGAGAATTGGTATTCCGCCTCAAGGGATTGCACGCGGGCAAGTGAATCCCAATGCAGCCAGGCAGACACGGCCGGGTCATCGGCCTGATCTGTCACGGGAGATGGGTCAGCAGGACTGACATAATAACCGGACTTATCCTTGACGTAAACGTTCCCGCGTTCTTTTAATTCCTGATAGGCCTTAAAAACAGTGAGGCGATGTACACCGAGCAGCTCGGACAGGCTCCGCACGGACGGCAGCTTCTCATGCTCTTTCCACTCTCCGGCTTCGATCCGTACAACCAGATAATGTACCACTTGCTCATATAGTTTCAGGCTGTTATCTGTCATCAACATGGTTTTGCCCACCCGGCTCACGCTCCTTTTGAACTCCATTGTAACAGCAAACGGGAACTAACTGTTCTGTTTTATTCATTCTGTTCTGTAGACAGTGCTTTATGATGGAGAACAGATGAAGGAGGGGCTAGCATGGTTGCAGTAGCATTTACCGTTATGTGTCTTATTTTTGGAACAACGTTTCTAGCGATTAAAATTGGCGTGGAGGCAGGCATGCCGCCTTTTCTATCGGCAGGACTACGCTTTATCATTGCAGGTGCTCTAATGTTTGCATGGATGTGGATGAAAGGGAAAGTGAACCTGTCTTTATTATGGCGTAAAGAGATGCTCTTGACCGGGGCCGGATTGACATTCGGGACCTTTGCGACCTTATATTGGGCTGAACAATATGTGAGCTCGGGTGTTGGTGCGATTCTGTCAGCAACAGGTCCACTGATGATTATGGTGATGCAGACAGCATTGTTGCGTCAAAAAACGTCTGCACGCATGATTGCGGGCTGCCTGATCGGTTTTGCAGGGGTTATCCTTGTGGTATTGCCGGGTGTATCGATTGGTGGCAATTCCCTGTGGCTATGGGGCTGTATTGCCGTATTGGTGGGTGAAGTCTGTTATTCGGCAGGGGCGTTGTACTCCAAAAAGGTCATTAATCAGTTTAAGGAGGCTAGTCCTGTAGCGATCAATGCGGTGCAAATGATGTACGGAGGATTGCTGTTATCTGCACTTTCGGCGGTTACGGAATCGTGGAGCACAACTGGACTGGATTGGATACCAGCGGTATCATCCCTGATCTATCTGACAGTAATCGGTTCGATGGTCGGGCACAGCTTGTTCTACTGGATCATGTCTCGTACCAACCCGTTATTCCCGGCGACCTGGTTATACATTTCCCCTCCGATTGCGGTTGGGCTTGGGGCAGTTCTCTACAATGAACATGTAAGCTGGATTACATGGTTGGGCGTTGCACTGATCGTTTCAGGTTTGCTGGCGATGAATGAGAAAGTGATGGGGTGGCTAAAGAAAGGCAAGCAAGCGAGGGCGTTCGTGCAAGCTTCCGAATCTGTTTTAAAATAGGTGAAGTTCAATTTATTCGAATCGTTCTGATTAACCTTAGAGGCTCAATCTAAACATCAATAACGGATTTTAGATTGAGCTAAAATCTATTCCAACCATATTTTTTCGTTAACCAATTGGTAATAATATTGATCCATCTGCTCTGCTGTAACATCATCCTCGATATGGTGTATCCACCATGTGACAAGCAAACTAATCACCCCTGAGTGAAACTCTGCTACAAGTTCTATGGGTAGCGAATAGCCTTTACCCCTTTTCTTCAATTCCAGAACATCTCGTCTGAATATTTCTCCTATATACTTAATCAGAAAGTTGTTAAATGCTTCATCCTTCTTTTGGTTCTGAACGATCTTCTCCAGTACACTTCCGAATAGTATTTTAGACACACTTTGAAGAGGCTCCTTTAGTCGCTCATCTACATCCATTTGTAAATAATCCTGGAGATTCTGATTTAAAGTGAACGACAATAGAGCGAATTTATCCTCAAAATGTTTGTAAAACGTTGTTCGATGGACCATGGCTTTATCACATATTTCATTGATCGTGATGTTGCTGAAAAGTTGCCCTTTTTGACATAACAAATCGACGAGCGCCATCGTTAACAATTTATGAGTTCGGGTAACTCTTAAATCGATCTTTTTACCATTATTTTTCATCTACATCATTTCCTTATTGTAGTTTAGCTATATAGTATCCTTATATTGATTCTTACTTGATACGAGTTTCTGAGTATATATTGGTATTATAAGTAATTTTTTGATGGTTCTACAAGTGCAGATAAAATATGACGGAATAGAGAGGATGAAGTGGCGATGCCCGACATGAAAAAAGCTGTGGTGATTGGGGCAGGTATTGCAGGGTTAATCACTGCAAGAATGTTATCTGATTATTATGATGAGGTATGTATCATTGAGCGAGATGAATTGCCTTCTGAGCCGGCGAATCGGCAGGGTGTACCTCAATCCTTTCATCCACATCGTGTATTACCACGCGGCGGACTCATTCTGGAACATTACTTTCCCGGATACAATGACGAATTGGTCGCGCTTGGCGCCATTCCTTCACATGAAGAGAAATTTGTGATTGCCAATCGCTACGGTACATTAGTTAATAAGGCAAATGCTGCTTCTTCATTCAAGATTGCGTCGAGTAGCAGAGCCCTTCTGGAATGGGTTCTTCGTCAGCGAGTCCAGAACATAGATCATATAAGCTTCTTAACAAATACGGAAGTTACCGGTTTATTGATATCTGAAGATCAGCGTTCAATTACAGGTGTTTACACCAAAGAAAGAGGCCAAGAGAATCGTGAAGAAATACTTGCAGCAGATATGGTTATTGATGCCGCAGGACGTTCTTCCAAATTGATCAAATGGCTCGATAAACTAGGTTTGTCCGTGCCGGAACCGGAAGTGCTCAAGGTATCTCTTGGTTACAGCACCCGATATTATAAAATACCATCCGCTATTAAAAAAGAATGGGGAACGGTGATAACAGAATCAGATCCTGTGAAAGGAATTCGTGCAGGCATGTTGTGGCGCATTGAAAATGATATTGCTGGACTCTTACTATTCAACGCAGGTGGAGAAGAATATCCTTCCACAAAGGCGGATGAGTTTCAAGAACAAATCAAGTATCTGTTCGCTTCGGATGAGATCGTAGAGTTGGAAAACCAACTGGAGCCTTTTCAAGGCCCGCGGGGATACCGTATTTCGGAGTCCATCCGCCAGCATTTTGAGCTCATGGAGAATTGGCCCTCCGGATTACTCGTCCTTGGCGATGCATTTTGCAGCTTCGATCCGATCCATGGACAAGGAATGACGGTCGCCGCAATTGAAGCCGAGACCATAGGAAAATGTTTGGATGAGCAGCGAATACATCCTGAGCCGCAGTTTGAGCGCAAAGTCCTGCTTCGTATGCAGCAGGCGATTGAACCGGCCTGGTGGCTTAGTTCTGTGGCCGATCTGCGATGGAAAGGGGTCGAACAGGTTGGGCCTTCCCGAATGAAAGGGGTTGCGTTTGCTCAGAAGTATATAAACTTGTTTACTAAGCAGGCGATGAAAAAGGCGAGTCAGGAACATAATAATCATCTCTTTTTCACCCAGTTCCTGATGAATGCCTTGATCCTTCCTCCAAGTGAATATTTTAAAGGTGACATCTTGAACATGATACTGAACGATAATAGTTCTGAAGAAGAAATGGAATTAAGAGCAGAGCTGGGCGTACAAGATCCTGAATTGTTCCAGCAAAGAATAGATGAAGTTATTCCGTCATTTCAACTGGAATTTGATGGCCAAATCAAAAAACTGCTGGAGTCTTTCCAGCATGCCATGAGCAAGTAAGACAATAAATCGTGGTGCGTGAAAGTAGGCAAAACATGAAACGAATAATTTTAAATTTCATAGCTAGCATTGTAATCTCATTTATTGTATTTTTTATTGTTTTATTTTTTACCGATGTCCCAGATACAAATCGTGTCATTTTATCTATGGCGATTACGATTTCACTACAATTATCCTTGATTACCGCATTGTTGCTCTCAAAACATAAAAAATAACAGAGAAATATACCTAATATAATCGCTTAAACAGGATAATGAACATATTTTTAAAATCAAAAAAACAGCCCTGTACAGCGAAATTCGCCGACTGGGCTGTTCGTTGATCTTATTTACTCTGCGTTCAGTACAAACTTCTCGATCACTTGCTTCACGCCGTCTTCGTTATTGCTCGCCGTAATGTAATCTGCCAGCTCTTTCAGAGCAGGGATGGCATTTCCCATCGCTACACCAAGACCAGCAACTTCCAGCATCTCATGGTCATTCCAGGAATCCCCGATGGCAATGCACTCGCTCAATTGGTGACCGAAGTGATCTGCCAGGAAGGTTAATGCATGGCCTTTCGTTCCCTCGCTGTGCATGATCTCAAGGAAGTATGGCTTGGACTTGGTGATGTGTACTTCAGGCCCGAGCAATTCGCGCAGGGCAATCGCAACCTCGTCGAGATAATCAGGCTCATCAATGATGAGCAGTTTCGGTGTTTTTTGCTCAATCACTTTGATGAAATCCGGTTCGATATGGTACTGAGTACCATTCAGTTTGGCGTAGTCACGCAGCTTGTCGTTTTCTTCACGGGCGTAAAGTTTGTCGTCAATGTACGTTTGCAGGTGCAGATTATGCTCCAGGCAGTAGTCGTACAATTTGCGGGAAGCGTCCTGTGGAACGTAGCGCTCGTAAAGTACTTTTTCGTCCAGCAAGTTTTTCACCAAAGCGCCTTGATACGTAATGATGGGCACGTTCAGCTTCGTTTGGCGAGCGAGTGCTTGGGCAGAAGCATAAGCACGGCCAGTTGCCAGTGTTACAACCACACCATGTGCTACCGCTTGTTCCAGGGCAGTCTGTGTTGCAGGCGTTACTTCCTTGTTATCGTTGATCAGGGTATCATCAATGTCAATTGCAATTAATTTGTAGGTCATCTGTGTTGTTTCTCTCCTTTTTTTATCTGTATCTATACCTGACTGAATCTACATCAGTTCAACTAAACGTTTTACACAAGAACGGAGAGGACAGAAAAAACCTGAAGAAGCGGAGCGTTCGCCTTTATCACCGGATTTTCCCTTTGAAGAAGGGAATCAAAAAAATCTGGGGATAACAGCGATCGGAAGGTTATTCTGTCATCGGAGTGGCAGGTGTAAACTTTCTTGGGTTGAACTTATATACCTACTCCTCAAGGAAAATAAGGCCAATAAAGTCCTCCAGCTCCAGGTTACCGAAGTAATGTTTTACATCCAGACCCTTAAGTGCAGTACGCACCTCAGATTCCTCGTAACGCTTGCCACGCAGCATATCTTCGATATCCGCCACATCGCCTACGCCGAAGAAATCACCAAAGATTTTGATATCTTCAATGCGTCCATCTTTGATATTCATGCGCAGATCGATGATGCCAACAGGGAATTTACGTGTATGCTTCACATTGCTTTCCGGGGAAAGCCCGTAGTTCCAGTCCCAATTGTTATAACGCTCGGCAGAGATTTCGTTGATCTTGTCCCAGTCTTTCTCTGTGAGTTCATATTGAGGGACGTCTTGTGGCTCCATGCGGAAAATATGACGGAGCAGCTCGTCCCGGAATTGTTCAATGGTCAGCTTGCTGTCGATCAGATCACGAATATTCGCAACACGACTGCGCACGGATTTGGTGCTCTTGGACTTGAACTTCTCCGGATTAACGTTGAGTGAAGCCTGGACGTGGTCGAGGTTCAGGTTAAACATCAATGTGCCGTGACTGAACATACGGCCACGTGTAGAGAATTGGGCATTGCCCGAAATTTTCTTCTCTCCGACTTGCAGATCGTTACGTCCCGTCAGTTCGGCATTAACGCCAAGCTCCTGCAGGGCTTCCACCACAGGCTGCGTGAATTTACGGAAGTTATGGAAGGATTGTCCGTCATCCTTGGTAATAAAGCTGAAATTGAGGTTGCCCAGATCGTGATAAACGGCTCCGCCTCCCGAAAGACGACGTACGACTTGAACACCGTTATCCTGAACATACTCAATATTGATCTCTTCAATAGTATTCTGGTGTTTTCCGATAATAATGGACGGGCGGTTGATGTAAAACAGCAAATAACTGTCATCCATCGGCAGATGCTTCAGAATGTATTCCTCAATGGCGAGGTTTACAGAAGGATCTGTAATGCCCTGGTTATCAACAAACAGCATGGTCATTCCTCCATTAATGTATGTGAGGGATGCATATCCCTTATATAGTGATGCTTTACGGAATCGAAATTCCTACTCTATTGTAAACGAATTGTCGAAAGGACACAAAGGAATTGAAGCCGCAAAGGGCATGAATAGCCAAAACAGGATTGACCCCTGCCTGCCACGACATCCATAATAAAAAGGACATGCAGAAAGGATGACGGACAGGATGACCGGTTTAATTGAAGTTTTCGGACATGGCGGTGATGTGGAGACAGCCGCGGCACGTTTTGGAGGGAATCCTGCGGATTTCCTCGATTTTAGCGCAAATATTAATCCTCTGGGTCCACCTCATGAAGTGTTGGAGGCTCTGGAGCAAGGTTTACATACGGTACTTCGTTACCCTGATCCGGGGCATCGTGCGTTCAAAATGTTGCTTAGTGACCGGCTGGAATTAACCCCGGATCACATATCTGTTGGCAATGGGGCGGCGGAAAGCATGGCTCTAATCTTACTTGGACTCGCGCCGCGTAGAGTAGGTACAGTAGAGCCCGGTTTTTCAGAGTACAGTGCATTATCCAGACAATTTGGAGCAGAAGTCCACCATGTTCAAGGACGAGAAGAGCTGGACTGGCGAGCAGAACCGGAAGATATTGAGAAGCTGATGGAGCGGGTGGACCTGCTTTTCCTTGGACAGCCCAACAACCCCAATGGGGTACAGTATCCGGTGGACGTTCTGCAACAGCTTGCTCATAAAGCAGAGACAACAGGTACAATATTGGTTGTTGATGAGGCATTTATCGATTTTATTCCTGAATCACAGCGGCAATCGCTTGCACCCAGCTTGAAAGAGTATCCTCAAGTGATCATCATTCGTTCGATGACCAAGTTTTATGCGATTCCAGGCCTGCGTCTGGGTTATGCGATGGGGCGTCCTGAACTGATTCGTGCCATGACAGAGAAACAGGTCACCTGGAGTGTGAACGGGCTTGCACTGATCGCAGGAGAAGCCTGTCTGCGCAGTGGGGATAATTTTGAACAGGAGACATTAGCACTGGTGTCACACGAGCGGGAGAGATTAACGGAAGGCCTGAAGGCTTTGGGATGTAAGGTGACGCGAGGGGAAGCGAACTTTATACTGGCAGCTCTGCCAGAGCCGTGGACAGCGACGTCCATCCAGGCTGCCCTCGGTGAACGCGGTATACTGATCCGAAGCTGCGCAATGTATCCCGGACTTGGGGAACGACATGTACGTTTTGCGGTCAAGGACGCGGAGGCTAACGGACGTTTGCTGGAAACGATAGGAAATGTAATTACGTCTAATCCGACAACCGGATTAGAGGCAGGGGGACAAAGCGATGGCACTGCCATTCTATAATTATTACTCCCATTTACAAAAGGACCAAAAGGACCAGAACGAATACAGATCTTCTGTGTGGCCTGGATTACACGTCTCCGCACATGAGCGGCATATTAAAGCGTCCAGTCCTTCTGCTGTAACAGCCCTTTCCAGTGCCGTGTATGGGGGCGGCATGATTGAAATTGATCGCATATTCAACATCTATGTGGACAGACATTATCGCTGTGACGATCCCCCACGTGATATTGCTGATCTGTTGAGTGAATGGCAGGAGCAGCAGGATCAATGTGCCGGTCTTCTGACTGCGGTTCGATTGGAGCACACAGCGATCCAGGAATACGAAAGTGATGAGTTCGGATTACTTTGCTGCACTACAGCAGGGGTATCCAATGCTGCACGGGCGGGTTCTGCAAGAACCGTGTTTGATGCTGCGGGGAATGAGATGAGCAATGGGACGGTGTCCCAGAAAATTGGGAAGGTTTCGGCTTCAACCTATACTCCCGGTACGATCAATATCATGTTGTGGATGAATGGGCGTATGACTGCTGGAGCGATGGTGAATGCCATTCAGACTGCGGTAGAGGCGAAGGCCGCTGCGTTAGCTGATTTCGGTGTGGCCGATTCAGAGAATGGTCTAACCGCAACCGGAACAACAACGGATGCCATCGTACTCGCGGTAAGTCAGGCTGAAGTAAATAAACCGCTCATCAGTTACGCCGGGACGGCTACGGTCATGGGTGCAGCGATCGGCAGGCTGGTGTATGACACGATAACGGAAAGCCTGCAAGCCGCGCAGGAGTGGAAAGAGAGGAATAACAAGCAATGACATCTCTGCTGATTCAATGGGCTTCTTGGCCGATCTGGACGGGAATGGCTGGAGCCTGGATTATTGTAGGAGCATACATATTGGATCGCTGCATCGGAGATCCACGCTGGATTCCTCATCCGGTGATTGGCATGGGAAAGGCCATCTCTGCACTGGAGCGGGCGATAAGATCGCGGGTGGATTCGAACCAGGCTCTCCAAAGAGCTGGCGTTTTATTTCCACTTTTGATTGCAGGCGGTTCTTTTGCACTGACTTGGGGATTAATCTATGTGCTGGGTCTTATACATCCCGTTGTTGCGGTTGTGGCAGAAGTGGTGTTAATCGCAACCACCATTGCCTCGAAAGGTTTGAAGGATGCAGGTATGGAAGTTTACCGCCATCTGAGTCAACAAGATTGGCCTGCGGCGAGACGTTCACTGGGTATGATTGTAGGACGTGATACGGCTCATCTGGATGAAAAGGAGATTGTGCGAGGAACGGTAGAGACTGTGGCGGAGAATATCGTGGATGCTATCGTCTCTCCACTGTTCTATGCCCTGATTGGTGGTGCACCACTTGCCATGGCCTATCGGGCGGTAAATACACTGGATTCCATGGTGGGTTATAAAAATGAAAAATATCTTCATCTCGGCTGGGCATCAGCCCGTCTGGATGATTGGGCCAACTGGATTCCCGCGCGGCTGACCGCCTTGCTGTTGATTATAGGAGCCTGGTTCATGAAGATGGATGCCAGAGGGGCAGCACGCATGGTGTCCCGGGATGCACGACTGCACCCAAGCCCGAATAGCGGTTTTCCCGAGTCGGCGGTGGCCGGAGCGCTGGGCATAAGACTTGGCGGACATAACGTATATCACGGCGTGGCTTCATTTCGCGCATATATGGGCGAGCCGTCAAGACGGATGGAAGCAGAAGATATCGTACGAACAACACGGCTTATGTTCTGGTCGGCAGGTTCTTTTGTTTTAGTATGTTGGTGGGTCACCTTAGGGATATGGTCTGCTGGAGGTGCACTGTTATGGAGATAGAAGCTGGACATGGTGGCATGCAAAGCCGCGAGATTATTTTGATACGTCATGGTACAACGGCGTGGAACTTGGAAAAAAGGTATCTTGGACATACTGACATCGGACTGTTGCCTGAAGCAAAGCAGGAGCTATCTTCGCTGCGTGAGCAGTTTAGCAATATCACATGCGAAGCCCTGTATTGCAGTGATCTGCTGCGTTGTCAGCAGACACTCACATACATTGCATCGTCCCAAATGGGACAGGCCAAGCTTGATGCCCGACTAAGGGAGATCGACTTTGGTGAGTGGGAGGGGTTGACCTATGATCAGCTCAAGGACAATCCACAGTACCGAGACTGGATCGATGCGCCGCAGGAGGTAACGCCACCAAATGGCGAGCCTTGGAAAGCATTTGCAGAGCGTATTGATTCATTTATGGAAGAGAGTCTGATGTCCTTTTTACCAATACTTCACTCTCCCAGCATAAACGTGCCAAAGGTAGCGGTGATTACGCATGGCGGTGTTATTCGTTATATTGTGTCACGTCTCATTCCGAATCAAGATTTCTGGGATACGCAGGTGGTACCAGGACAAGCGATAAAGATCCGGCTGGCTGGCGATGGGGATAGCTGGGTTGGAACCCGATTGACTTTTCCGTAGATCGGGTTGTAAGGATGTACAATATAACCTATAATCACAACAGAAGTGTGACTTAGCAAGTGCATCATCGGATGGAGGTTCAACAAGCCCTGCCAACGATGCAGGATGCTCACTTGAATGGTTAAACAATATTAGCGACCAAGGGTCCCGCGTGCATGCAGTAATGTTTCATGCTTTTATATGAGGCGATGAACGGCAAACGGGTGAAATAGGGAAGCCGGTGTAAATCCGGCACGGTCCCGCCACTGTAAATCAGGATGAATTCCTGTAAGTCAGGTTACCTGCCCTGGACGTATAAACCGGTGTTCCTTCGAGGAAAGGACAGCGTTTCGGGCAGTTCTCTGTGCATTTACAGCGCCAAGCTGACCATGTACAGATCGCCACATGCGAGACGTCATCCCTGATCCTGACCCAAGGATTGGGGATTTTATTTTTTCATATAAGATGAACCGAATATTACACGAGAACGAAGAGTGCAGAACCAATCTGAAGAAACGAAGTGTTCGCCTTTATAACCGGATTTTTCCCTTTTCAAAAAGGGGATCAAAAAAATCTGGGGATAACAGCGATCGGAAGATGGTACTGCAATCGTAGTGGCCTAGTGTAAAGTTTTATTGGTTCATCTTATATAGGAACACAAATTCAAGCGGATTTGGGACAGGAGCACTACTCATTAGAATGGATAGAGAAGGGGAGAATGAACACAATGAATTTCAAGACATGGAAAGGCGTAGCGTCACTGCTGAGCGCAGCGATGCTGGCACTGACGTTGGCCGGATGTGGTACAACAACAACGAACGAGGGTACAGGAACCTCGCAACCTGCACAGGAGCAATCCCAAGGTCAGGCGCAGACAGATCTCAAAACACAATATCCAATTACGGTTACAGATGCTACGGGAGAATCGTTTACGTTTGACAAAGCACCAGCCAAAATCGTATCCGTATCTCCGGCTGAAACGGAATCCCTGTTCGCACTCGGATTGGACGAGCAGATCGTAGGGGTATCCGACTATGACGATTATCCGGAAGCAGCAACAAAGAAACCAAAAATGGGCGGCATAACAAAGCCTAATGAAGAGTCGATCATTGCAGCTGATGCTGATATCGTATTTACAGGCATTTCAATGAGCAAAGAGTCGGTGAAGAAACTGCGTGATCTGGGCATTACCATTTTCAAAACAGATCCTAAATCAGTGGATGATGTGATAAACAACATTGAAACATTTGGTAAAATCACGGATCATCAGGAAAAAGCGCAGGAGATCATCACCCAGATGAAACAGGATGTGGCTGATGTAACTGAAGCGGTGAAGGCAGTTAAACCGGAAGAGAAGAAAAAAGTATATGTTGAATTCTCCCCAGGCTGGACTGTGGGTAAAGGCGAATTCATGGATGAATTGATTACACTGGCCGGAGGAAACAACGTAGCTTCCGACTTGACTGGCTGGAACCAGATTAATGAAGAGAACATTATTGCTTCTAATCCAGACGTCATTCTGTATGCGAACGATGTCATTGATGAAAATTCCAAAACATTGGATCAAATCATCAAAGCACGCAGCGGATGGGATCAAATCACGGCTGTGAAAAACGATGCAGTCATTGGCCTGGATGGCAACCTGCTGAGTCGTCCGGGACCACGTGTAACGGAAGGTTTGAAAGCTGTAGCCAAAGCGATCTACCCTGATCTGTTCAAATGAGTAAAAAGCTGGTAGTGTACGGAACGGCCGGAATGGTGCTGCTTGTGTTAACCGTGCTCATCTGTACGGGCATCGGTTCGGTTGCCCTGCCTGTCCGGGACATTGCGGGCATCTTGCTTCATCACATTCCCTGGCTGGGCGACTGGATTGTTCCTGACTGGAATACAGCAGCAGAACAGATTATCTGGAAGGTCAGATTCCCACGTGTACTGCTTGCCGTGCTTGTAGGTGCATCACTGGCGATTGCCGGAACTGGATTCCAGGGGGTTCTTCGTAACCCTCTGGCTGATCCGTTTACCCTGGGCGTATCGTCTGGTGCATCGGTAGGTGCGGCTTTTCTGATTTTTTTCGGATTGCAGTATGCGCTGATTGGGATCTGGACTCTGCCACTGGTCGCGTTTCTGACGGGAGTAGTCACATTGTGGTTTGTGCTGGCCCTCGCTCGGGAGGGACGTAAAATACCGACACACAGCCTGATTCTGGCTGGCGTGGTCATGCAAAGTTTCCTGGGAGCCGTAGTCTCCTTCCTGTCGACCATGTCGAAGCAGACCATCAATGAAATTATATACTGGACGATGGGAAGTCTAGCACTGCGTGGGTGGTCGTATACGGCCATCCTTTTCCCGTATTTTGTGCTGGGACTGATTTTTCTCTGGAGCCGTGCGCGTTCGTTGAATGTACTTGCCCTGGGGGAGCGACAGGCTGCTCATATCGGGGTTAAGGTGGATGGATTGAAGCTGTCGGTGTTAGCTGTGGGTACACTGCTTACGGCAGGCGCTGTCTCCGTATCCGGTGTGATTGGCTTCGTCGGGTTGGTCATTCCGCATATTCTTCGGCTCATCGTCGGACCTGATTATCGATTGCTGGTGCCTTTGTCCGCGATTGGGGGAGCCATCTTCATGGTCTGGGCAGATACGATTGCACGCTCATTGCTGGCCCCAACCGAAATTCCGCTGGGTGTGGTTACAGCTTTTGTTGGAGCGCCATTCTTCGCGTATCTGCTGCACCGGAACAAAAAGCTGCGGAAGGGGATGATGCCATGAGCGCATTCATGAAAACAGACCTTACCGAGAGCCGGCCGATGATAGAAGTCAAAGAAACTGGTAAAATGTATGGTAACCATCGGGCTCTGCATGCAGTGGACTGGAAAGTCAAAGAGGGTGAATGGTGGGGCGTTGTTGGTCCAAACGGCAGTGGCAAATCGACCCTGATTCAGCTACTTGCCGGAACCGAACAGCCAAACGCAGGCAGCATACAGATTGATGGCCGCGACATTTCCTCATACACCCGTAAAGATTTGTCACGTATGATTGCGGTTTTGCAGCAGGATGGTCTGCCAGCCATCTCTTATCCCGTAAGAGATGTTGTCGAGATGGGACGTTACCCTTACCAGAACTGGCTTGGCAAAGAAACGTCGGATGGGGCAGCGGTAGTTGATAAGGTGTTAGAGGAGTTGGGTCTGAGTGACATGGCCGAACGACCTTTGGATGCACTTAGCGGTGGACAACGGCAGCGGGTTGCGCTTGCCAAAGTCATGGCTCAGGAACCCAGGCTATTATTGCTTGACGAGCCAACCACCTTTCTCGATATCAAATATCAATTGCAATTCATGGAGTTATTATCAGCGTGGCGTCAAAAAAATCATATTACAATTGTGGCGGTGCTGCATGATCTGAACCTGGCCGCACAATTTTGCGATCATATTCTGGCGCTGCGTGACGGGACTTGTGTAGGTAGTGGCACACCCCATTCGTTGATGACGGAAGAGAACATCCGGGAGATTTTCCGGGTGAGCCCGGCCATGGTGAATCATCCCGACAATGGATTGCCACAGCTTTTGCTAAGACGAGAGAAGAAATGAATGAAGCGGGGGATACCCTATATTTTAATAAAGGAAGTGCTGGCTGTATGAATAATGAACAGGTGTTGGAACAGTTAATGGGTCGGATCGTGGGTCCACATGAGGCAGTTGCGGCTGAAGCTTCCGCGCATGTGGATGCATTGACGAAGCCCCCCGGCAGTCTGGGCAAGCTTGAACAGCTGGTTATTCGTCTGGCGGGGATCACCGGTGAGGCTCGGCCTTGCTTTGATCGAAGAGCTGTCATCGTTATGGCTGCGGATCATGGGGTGGTTGAAGAAGGGATTAGCGCTTTTCCTGCTGAGGTAACGCCGCAGATGGTCCTGAATTTCCTAGCAGGGGGAGCGGCTGTCAATGTGCTTGCGCGCCACGCTGGAGCTCATGTGATTTGTGTGGATATCGGCGTGAATGCGGATCTGGATCATCCAGACCTGGTCTCCCGCAAAGTCCGCAAAGGAACAGCCAACATGGCGAAGGGTGCTGCAATGACCCGGGGCGAAGCGATTCAGGCCATTCTTGCAGGAGCTGAAGTGGTCTCCACCGAGGTTGCGAAGGGAACGCAGTTGTTTGTGACCGGAGAGATGGGAATCGGGAATACAACTGCTAGCGCTGCGGTGATGTGTGCATTAACCGGAACAGCACCTGCTTCAGCGGTTGGCCGGGGAACAGGCGTAGATGATGCCGGTTTGCAGCGCAAAGCCGCAGTGGTCAGCCAAGCCCTCAGCGTGAATGCTCCGAATGCAGACGATGCACTCGATGTACTGTGCAAAGTGGGCGGACTGGAGATTGCCGGACTGACAGGCGTGATTCTCGCAGCTGCTGCAAACGGATGCCCGGTTGTCGTGGATGGATTTATCTCCACCGCTGCCGCGTTGATTGCGAGTCATCTTGCTCCGCTCAGTACAGAATACATGATTGCTTCCCACACATCGCATGAAAGTGGACATGCAGCGTTGCTGCGTGAGCTTGGTCTGAAGCCCATGCTGGATCTGGACATGCGACTGGGTGAAGGTACCGGAGGCGTTCTTAGTCTTCATCTGATTGATGCGTCATGCCGTATTTTGAACGAAATGGCGACATTCGCAAGTGCAGGGGTATCTGGTGGCACGAACGAGATTCAACCTACGGAGTCTTCATCAGTTTCTACTGATTCATCTGTTCAAGGAGAGGTATCCTCATGAGTGTTCTCGTGACGGGCGGGGCACGAAGTGGCAAAAGTTCATTTGCCGAGCGACTCTGTATGCAGCGATCCTCTGAGGCTTGGTATATCGCTACGGCTCAGGCTTATGATGACGAGATGCGTGAGCGTATACGTCTGCATCAGAGCCAGCGGGATGAAGGAGGATATCTATGGCATACGGTGGAGGAACCGCTGGCATTGTCTGAGTTAATTACACAAATGGGAGAGTCCCATACAGGTACGTCTGCACCAACCGTTCTGGTAGATTGTCTGACACTGTGGCTCAGTAATGTGCTGTTAGCGCATGAACATGATCCGGTGCAGGTGCTGTACGATCATATGGACGCGCTGGTAGCGGCCATCCATTCGTATCCGGGTCTGCTCGTGCTTGTCACCAATGAAGTAGGGGACGGTATTGTGCCGGAGTATGCGCTGGGCAGAAGATATCGGGATCTGGCGGGCATTCTCAATCAGCGGATTGCCGCGATTTGTCGCGAAGTGTTTCTGGTGACAGTGGGTATTGCCATTGAGCTGAAAAGCAGGGAGTATCGTTTATGAGTAAAGGCGATTTTGAACAAAAACATGCGGCCGCGGCCGCTTTTCAATTTCTATCCCGTTTTCCGGTGAAAATGCAGCTTGATTTCGTTCCGCCATTACTGCGGGAGAGTGTAGTGTATTACCCGCTGGTTGGTGCGATCATCGGATTATGCGTCTGGCTGGGTGGAGCCCTGACCGGTGCACTGCTTCCATCGTTTCCAGCTGCGGTGTTAACCTTGACGTTATGGGTATGGCTAACCGGAGGCCTTCATCTGGATGGTTGGATGGATACGGCAGATGGTCTGCTCAGTTATCGCACCCGTGAGCGAATGCTGGAGATTATGAAAGACAGTCGTGTGGGGGCCATGGGCGTGATCGCCTGTGTCCTGCTGCTGATGATGAAAGCGTCATTAATTGCTGACTTTATCGCACGTGGCAACTGGGCGTATGGAGCTTTGCTCATCCTGCCGATGATCTGGAGCCGCTGGTTCATGGTGTATGCCATGGCGGCCTGGCCGAATGCCCGCAAGGACGACGGACTCGCTGTCCTGTTCAAGGGATTGGGTGAACGGAGGGAAGTCCAGCGTGCACGCAGCTCTGCGGTAGGACTATCCATTCTGGCAGGTGTGATCACATGGGCAGTTGTATGGATCTTCCAGCCGGATACAGCCATGTTTCAGGTACTGGCGACGGAGAATGGATTGGGGACGTTACCATGGTGGCTGTATCCGGTTGCAGCGATCATTGTGGTGCCGCTGGCTGGCTATGTGATTGGCAAATTCGTTGCCGGGCGTATCAGTGAAAGGCTGGGTGGACTTACAGGGGACACGTATGGAGCCATGAATGAGCTGCTGGAGGCCGCACTGCTAACGGTACTTAGTCTGTTGCAGGGATTCTTTTTGATATAACGCGGAGAGTGGTGGTGAGGGAACGTGGAAGATACTTCTGCACAAACGTCTGAACAAACGGCGGCAGTATTAATGCTGCAAGGGACAGCATCGGATGTGGGGAAAAGCGTAATTACGACGGCCTTATGCCGAATATTCAAGCAGGATGGCTTCAGGCCAGCTCCGTTCAAATCACAGAACATGGCGCTGAATTCTTACGTCACAGAAGACGGAAAGGAAATCGGAAGAGCGCAGGGAGCGCAAGCCGAGGCATGCGGCATTGAAGCGACGACAGATATGAACCCGATCCTGATCAAGCCGGTTCGGGATATGCATTCCCAGATTGTCGTGCACGGTGTGCCTCTTACACAGATGAGTGCATGGGACTACCGGCAGCATTTCCTGCCCCAAGCCAAACAAACGGTCATGGATGCACTGAATCGGTTGCGCGCGACATATGATATTGTGCTGATGGAAGGTGCAGGCAGTCCTGCTGAGATCAATCTGAAGGATCGGGATATCGTTAACATGAATTTGGCGGGCTGGGCGGATGCTCCGGTAATTCTGATTTCGGATATTGATCGTGGTGGTGTCTTTGCCTCCATTGTAGGTACATTGGAGCTGCTTGAGCCGCATGAGGTTCGGCGTGTAAAAGGATTCATCATCAACAAGTTTCGTGGAGACCTGTCCTTGCTGCAGCCTGGGTTGGACTGGCTTGAAGAACGGACAGGCATACCTGTATTGGGCGTATTGCCTTACGTAAGTGATATTCAGATTGAAGCGGAAGACTCCGTGGTGCTGGACTCGATGCGACATGGCAAATCCGGTCAGCAGGAGCTGGACCTTGCGGTAATTCGTTATCCGCGTATTTCCAACTTTACAGACTTTGATGCCCTTTCCAGGGAACCGGATGTGAATGTGCGATACGTGACTTCTCCCGCTGAACTGGGGCATCCCGATGCCATTCTGCTTCCGGGTACGAAGGATACGATTGGGGATCTGGCATTTCTGCGTGCGTCGGGACTCGAGCAAGCGATTGCCAGCCAGACGGAGCGTGAAAATGTTCAGCTTGTCGGGATATGTGGTGGATACCAGATGCTCGGTCAGCATCTCAAAGATCCATTTGCGGTAGAAGCGAATCAGATCCAGGAAGCCTATGGATTGGGATGGCTGCCCCTATCGACAACATTCCTACAGAACAAACAAACGGTGAGAGCCTCTGGGCATGTACACAGTCATCATCCAATTCGTTTGCCCAAGGAAAGCGATGCAGCAAGCTCGTTGCCCATCCATGGATACGAGATTCATATGGGTGTTACCGAGTGTATTGAGCCTGAACGTTTAACGGCCTTATTCGAAATCGCCCATCCGGGAGGTCAATCCTTCAATGAAGGCTGGGGCACGACTGACGGCAAAGTGTGGGGAACATACCTGCATGGTTTGTTTGAAAGTGATCCATTCCGGCGCTCATGGCTTAATGGTCTGCGTGAAGGAAAAGGACTTGCTCCGTTGCTGGAGACGTACAGCGCACGTGAACGTAAGGAAATGGAGTTCGATCGTGTAGCTGAATCATTACGTTCTTCCTTGGATATGCAGCGTGTGTACGAGATTATGGGCGTTCAGGCACCTGAATAAAAAAACTGCATCTGGTGTGCAGTCCAAAAGAATACCCCCATGCGTGGCAACGTTCCCTTGAACCTGGAACGAGGCTGAGCATGGGGGTATTTGTGTACCCAATGTTAAGTTTGATTCGAAAATGGAAATAATGGGTTAAAGTATTCCGGTTAGTTTATTTTGAAGTTCTTCATGGCGGATTGCAGTTCTACCGCTTGCTCATGCAGATGACGTACGGTGTTGGAATGGGAGTCCATCTCATTCAGTTGGAGATCCGCTGTAGAAGCAATCTCTTGCATGCTTTGACGGGACTTAGATGTAATTTGAGCCGTTTCTTCCACGGAAGCACTGACTTCTTCAGCTCCAGCAGATACTTGCTGTGTTGAGGCCGATACCGTCTGAATGGTTAGATTGACGTTCTGAATCAATTCGTTAAGCTGCTGGAACGCAGAGCCTGCCTGTTGAACTACATGAGTACCTGATCCAATCTCTTGGGTTACACGGTTCATGGCATCAACCGAACGTTCGGCATCTTCACGGATAGTACCCAGGTAATCGGAGATTTCCTCTGTAGCTGTCTTGGATTGCTCTGCCAGTTTGCGTACTTCTCCGGCAACAACGGCGAACCCACGTCCATGTTCTCCCGCACGTGCTGCTTCAATGGAAGCGTTGAGGGACAGCATGTTAATCTGTTTCGTGATTTCAAAAATGGATTGAACGATGGTCCCTATCGCGATCGAGCGCTCGTTCATCGTTTCGACATAACGCAGAGATTCGCTCGCGGTCTGGCCGACACGTTCCATTTGCTCAATGGCGTCCTGAGCCAGACGGTTACCCTTAACAGCTTCGTTCGCAGCATCTCCGATCTGCTCGGATACTTCGGCAGAAGAGGAGGCAATATGCATAATGCCCTGTGTGATTTCTTCCATGGCTCTTGCATTTTCGGCTGCGCTGGAAGCGATACTTACGCTGCCTTTCTCTGCACTTTCTGCAGAACGACTGGAGTTTTTCACCATACCGGACATGGATTCTACCCGTTTGAGCAAATCATTGGAGCCTTCTACAACTTCATTGGACGTGGAAAGGGCGCGGCTAATCATTTCTTTCAAATTATGAGTCATCGTCTGGAAGCTTGAAGCCAGCTGTGCAATCTCATCCTTACCTTTAATCTGAAGTTCAGCCGTCAGATCTCCTTGTGATATCTGTTTGCTATGTTGAACGAGCTTGATGATCGGTTTGGTTACACGTTTGATCATGCTTGTCGATATGAGCCATCCTAGCACAATGACCAATGCGGTGATACCGAGGCACAACCAGAAGATCTGTGCAATTTTGTCCTGAATGAATTGGGCATCCATGCTAACAGCCATGATCATGTTACTTCCTGCGATCGGTATAAAGGCTGCTTTATGTACACCGAAGGAATCGGCATAAACCTGGCTGATTTCCATTTCTTTTTTTTCAGTGGCCGCACTCATTGCTGCTTCTACTTTAATCTCATCTCCGGCTTTCATGCCCGAGGAGGTATTTGCGATGACAACGGTAGCTTTACCATCCTGAATGGCCACGACGTAGGCTCCGTCCAGATTATGCTCTTTGGCTTTGCCAGCCAAATAGGATTCCACGGTGAGTGCAGCACCTTCAGAGCCAGCCCCGCCACTCTGTACTTGCAAAATTTTAGAAGCGGATGTGTTCTTGTATATATCCTGAATGGACGTGCTCAGGACCTTGTCGAACTGTGGAAGCACGTAGCTCTGCATAATATTCATGGAGACAGCATAGAAACTGATACTAAACAACAGGGAAGCAACCAGCAGTACGAGGAACAAAGTGCCTCTGATTTTACCGGCAACGGTGCGATTTCGAAACATAGAATCATCCTTTCACGTCAAGTTCATTAACATTATCGCTTTTCCGTTATCGTAAGACTAAATACCAACGAAGAAAGGCCTAATTTTCACGTTGAGAAAACTTGGGAATAAGCGGATATACCTATATTACAAAATTAACCGGAGGTTGAATACAATAATTTTCACGATTCAGTGTATTTTTTTCAGAAATAGATGAATTTGTTACACGCATATTACATAATATCAATTAATACCTACCAGAATAGTTTGATATATGATATATTGTTGATTATCGCTTTTGAGCGAGTAGAAAACCGGGATATCCGGTTACTCACACTGAGGAGGATTTATACAAATGAATACCTTTTTAATCATTTTAAACGTCGTGGTCATGCTCGCTCTTCTGGGTGTCCTGTTCTGGATGCAGAAGAAACATGTTTCGTTTACCAAGCGTGTGTTTGCGGGTTTGGGCATTGGGGTCGTATACGGCGTCATTCTGCAATTGATCTACACATCTGATTCTGACATCATTACCAAGTCGGTCGATTGGTTTAATCTGGCCGGTTCAGGATATGTTCGTTTGTTACAAATGGTCGTAATTCCATTGATTATGGTTTCTATCATTTCGGCCATCATGAATCTGAAAGGCAAGCAGAATCTCGGTAAAATGAGCCTTTCGATTATCGCAATCCTGCTCATCACGACGGCAATTGCCGCAAGCGTGAGTATTGTGACGAGCTTGAGCTTCAACCTGACGTCCATTGAGATCGAAGGTGGAGACCGAGAGCTTGCACAGGGGCAGAAGATGGAAGAACGTCTCGTTGACGTGAAGGATCAGACGATTCCACAGCAAGTACTGGAGTTCATTCCGTCGAATCCATTCGCGGATATGACCGGAGAACGTCGTACCTCCACACTGGCTGTTGTTATTTTCTCGGCCTTTATCGGTGTGGCAGTGCTCGGATTGGATCGCAAAAAACCACAGCAGGCGGAAACGTTCCGCGGCATGGTCGATGCGGTATATGCGGTGGTTATGCGGATTGTAACGCTGGTGCTCAGGCTGACGCCTTACGGGATTTTGGCGCTGATTACGAAGGTAACCGCCACAACGAACCCGGATGAGATTCTGAAGCTGATCAAATTCGTCATTGCTTCCTACGTGGCGTTGATCGTCATGTTCATCATCCACCTGATTATTATTTCACTGTTTGGCTTCAATCCAATTACGTATGTGAAAAAGGTTCTCCCAACGCTGATCTTTGCTTTCACATCCCGTTCAAGTGCGGCAGCGATTCCGCTTAACGTGGAGACACAAACGAAGAGATTGGGTGTTTCGGACGGGATTGCGAACCTGTCGGCAAGCTTTGGTGCTACGATTGGTCAAAACGGCTGTGCCGGGATCTATCCGGCCATGCTGGCGGTCATGATTGCTCCTACGGTCGGGATCGACCCGATGAGCTGGGACTTCATCATTACTCTGATCCTGGTAGTCGTGATCAGTTCATTCGGCGTAGCCGGTGTAGGCGGCGGGGCAACCTTCGCTTCCCTGATCGTGTTGTCCACGATGAACCTGCCGGTAGCTTTGGCAGGCTTGCTGATCTCGGTTGAACCGCTCATCGACATGGGCCGTACAGCGCTGAACGTGAACGATTCGATGACCGCAGGTCTCGTATCCAGCAAAATTTTGAAAGAAAACGATCAGGATACATTCAATGATCAAAGCCGTGATCTGGATTCCGCCCTTCAGGCGTAATTCAGATTCATAATAGGCGGATGGCAGTTACAGCCACAAGCCATGCAAGAGCAGCCGTTCTTCGGGTTAATCCGGAGGGCGGCTTTTTGCTTTTAGCATCCGCTCGGCATACCGTAAATATCACTTGAAGCCAGCTGGAGTTATTTAGTGCTGTTCAACTTTGGGGAAATGTGATAGAGTATTCATGTTTTGGCCCAGAGCCAAACCGCGGTTCGTAACCATCCCGCGTAATCAAAACTAGGAAGGCAGTGTATTTATATTGTTTAATTTAGGATGGGGAGCGCTTTTCGTTCTCGTAACGTATGGCTTTTTTCTTTTGTGTTACCGCTTGTTCGGTAAAAAGGGTCTTTATGCCTGGATTGGTGTGGCAACAGTCATTGCCAATATACAGGTGACCAAAACGATAGATATTATGGGGATCGTTCTAACGCTGGGCAATACGATGTATGTCAGCATGTACCTGACCAGTGATCTGCTCAACGAGAAGTATGGACCAGCTGAGGCACGTAAAGCCGTATGGTTCGGGTTCTTCACATTGATCATGACGACAGTGCTGATGCAGATGGTATTGTTCTTTGAACCGGCTTCGACGGACTTTGCACAGGATTCGATGAAAACCCTGTTTGGTCTGCTGCCACGTCTGGCACTCGGAAGTCTGACAGCTTATTTCATCAGTCAGTTCCTGGACGTGCGACTGTACACTTGGCTGCGCAAGGTGGCACCAGGGCGCAATCAGTTGTGGATACGTACCAACGGCAGCTCGATCATCAGTTCGTTTGCGGATACGCTGGTATTCTGCACGATTGCGTTTGCCTTCATCTATCCATGGGACGTCTGGCTTGAAATTTTCTTGACGACGTATGTGATCAAATTTGTATTGACTGCGGTAGGAACGCCGTTTCTATATGCTGCACGAAGCTTTAAATTCAAGGACGAAGCCTAGATTCGTAGTTCATTCGTCCGAAAATGTTGAATTCAAACACAAAAGTCCCGCAAAGCCATGCATTCATGGTTACGCGGGACTTTTGGTTATGGCCAAAAAGGATTAGTCCGTCAGAATTTGCAGCTCTTTCGGATAGGACGTCAGCACCTCAACACCAGTTTCTGTCACAAGTACATCATCCTCGATACGCACACCGCCTGCGCCGGTATAGATGCCCGGTTCGATCGTAAATACTGTACCTTCCTCGAGAATGTCCATGTTCTGACCATGCAATGAAGGATATTCATGCACGTCAATGCCCATGCCATGTCCAACTCTGTGCAGGAAACGTTCGCCGTATCCGGCTTCTTCCGTAACCTGGCGTGCTGCACGGTCAATATCCGCACAGGTCACGCCTGGCTTAACTGCACGAATGGCAGCTTCGTTTGCTGCGAGCACGGTGTTATAGATGGTTTTAAGTTCAGGTGAAATGTCACCAAAGGCAAATGTGCGCGTAATATCTGATGCATACCCACCAGCATAGACACCCATATCAAACATCAACAGATCGCCATGCTGCAATTTGCGTTCACCCGGTGTGCCGTGTGGCAAGCCTGTTTTGGGCCCAGTGAGCACCATTGTATCAAAGGAAGGGCTGTCTGCACCCAGTTTCTTCATCTGGTATTCCATTTCGGCAACCAGTTCGATTTCGGTTACGCCCGTACGAACGTGGGACAATCCTTGGCGAAGCGTCTCCTCGATCAGATGAATGGCATGGCGAATGCGAGCGACTTCATCCGGTGTTTTTTTCACACGCAAGGTGCGAAGCAGAGGACCGACATCTTCAAAGTTGACAGCACCAAGGGCGGTGGTCAACTGTTCATAACGTGCAACAGTCACGTATTCTTTTTCGAGACCTACACGGCCCAGGCGTCCTTGATAACGCTCAAATAAGGCGTACGGATTGTCCGTATCGGAATGCGTGGCAATGTTCGAGACCGAAGAAGCGGCTGCTGCAGCTTCCTCGTCAAGTGCAGGCACGATCAACAGCGGATCTTCGCCGCGTGCAAGAACAAGCCCAAGGAAACGTTCATGCGGATTACTCGCAAAACCTGTTAAATAGTAAATATGCTTCGGATCTGTAATCAGCATGGCGTCCAATCCTTGTGTAGACAGACCCGCTTCCAGCCGGGATAAAGGAGTTTGATTCATTAGTTATATGTCCACCTTTCAGTTCGTTCTATATAAATTGAACTAAATAATATTTACACTTGCCACTCCGATGACAGAACAACCTTCCGATCGCTGTTATCCCCAGATTTTTTGGATTATCTTTTTCAAGGGGTAAAATCCGGGGATAGCGTATGCTTCCGATGCAGCTTTCTTTCAGAAAGCTTTTAGGCGAACACTTCGTTTCTTCAGGTTATTTCTGTCCTCTACGTTCTCGTGTAAATATTTAGTTCAATTTATATATCTTCTTTCTATTATAGAAGAATGTCGGGGAAATCCAAATGGAGGCAGGAATGATGACCGAAAATTAGCTTTAACTACCCGTTTGAGTGGTAGGTGAGGAGGGTAATACAGGGCGAAACCGCGTAGGGTTGCTAATTTGCTTACTCGCTTACTTACTTATTGACTTACTTTGGAAATGGACAGTCCTTGAAACTAGGATTACAAGATATAACAAAATTAGAAGGGAGATGTATTCATGAATAATCGACTAAGCGTTCCGTTATATGCTTCGTTACTCAGTATGGCTTTGCTAACAGCCTGTGCTTCGGGTGACCCGGCGACAGAATCGCAGCAGACATCACAAGGACAGGGTACAGGTCAGGGACAGACAGCGGAAGGTGGTAATAACATTGCTGGTGGTGGGGAAGAGGAAACAGATGAAAATGCTGTAATTCCTTACGAGGCTTCCGTGCTGGTCGACGGACTCAATGTACCTTGGGAGTTGGTAAGCGTGCCTGATGGACGGATGTTTGTAACAGAGCGACCGGGTACCATTCGGGTCATCGAGAACGGAGAGCTGGCATCTGAACCTCTGATTGAATTTTCTGCACCGTTTAATGAAGAAGGGGAAGGTGGCCTGCTTGGACTTGCTGCTGATCCGGACTTTGACAATAATGGCTATCTGTATGCATACCATTCCTATCTGGAAGGTGGTGGTGACATTGCCAATCGGGTGTTGCGTTTGAAAGTGAGTGATGGGAAGGCGACCATAGACAAGGAGCTGCTCAGTGACATTCCTGGCGGCGTGAATCACAATGGAGGACGGATCAAGATTGGCCCGGACAATCTGCTTTATATTACGACAGGTGAACGCTATGAGCCGGAGCTGGCTCAGAACGAAGATAGCTTGGGTGGCAAAATATTGCGGATTGGTCTCGACGGATCGATCCCAGAAGATAACCCTTGGCCTAATTCACCGGTGTACAGCATGGGGCATCGGAACGCACAGGGCCTGGCTTGGAACCTGGACAATGGCTATCTGTATGCCACAGAGCATGGTCAGCGTAATTTTGATGAAATAAACCGGATTGAAGCTGGTGAGAATTATGGCTGGCCAGAGGTAGAGGGAGACGATGATGACAACGGCACATATCAGGCTCCGCTTGCCCATAGTGGAGATGAAACATGGGCTCCATCAGGTGTAGCCTTTATAGAGGAAGGTCCGTGGGCCGGATCACTGCTTGCTGCCAATCTGCGGGGTGAACAACTGCTCAAAATTACTCTTTCCGAAGATGGTACACAAGTAACGCAGGTGGAACCGATTTTTAAGAACGAGTGGGGACGTATTCGTAATGTGACTGCCGGAGAAGACGGGAAAATATATGTGCTGACGAACAACCGTGATGGTCGGGGATCTCCACGCGATGGAGATGACCGACTGATCGTTCTGACGCCGAAACCGTAACATTTACAATAGAAAAGGGGTTGTTCCGCCATGTTCATGACGTATGGGACAGCCCCTTCGCTTCATTATTTACGTAAATTTAAGTTAGTTGCAGGTACCAATTAGTCCGCACTTTCCGCGAGTTCGGCAATGCGCCGACTCGGCTCATCGGTGTACTCGCCACCATGGTAACAAAGTACCTTCTCCAGCTTCAGCCCAAGCAGCCTTTTCAAGCTGCGCAGTGCTTCAGGCATGTCCGGTGTTGCAGGTGGAGCAGGACCCACTAATTCATCATCGACCACACGCAATTCATCGGCAGCGAGCAGGGACTGTTGCTCCCGGAAGTACAGGCAGATATGTCCAGGAGTGTGTCCTGGTGTATGAATGACCTGGATACCGCCTTGTAGAGGCAGCATGTCACCATCTTCTAGCACTTTGGATATTTTGAACTCAGTCCGTTGTGAGATCAATTGTTCCGCCAGCTCCGCTATAGGTTCAGGCAGCAACGCTTTGCGTTCTGGTGTGAACTTGATCATGGGCTCTTTTCCCGTGATAAACGGAATTTCATCGCTATGCGCCCAGATTTCCACTTCGGGAACAGCATTCACCAGGGCACCAAGATTACCAATGTGGTCTATATCGGAATGGGTTACAATAATGCGCTTGATATCAGATAGCTGAACGCCTTCGTGCTCCAGTGCGGATTGAAGTTCGGCGAATTGGCCAATCATGCCTGTATCCACAAGCGTAATACCATCTTCATCGCGCAGCATAACAGGGTAGATTGGGTTTTTACCCGCAGGTGTAACTATATGAAGATTTAGAACCGTAATTTCTCTGGGTTGATTATTCATATTTGTTTCCGGAGCGAATCCGGAGCACCTCCTTTGTCGTGTATGACCATTTTGCATGTATCATGCATTCGTCAATTCTCTGGCTGATTATATTTCAAGTATTTTCTATACTTCTTCACCGTATCCAGGGTAGATTCAAACTCTTGATTTGCATCATGATGTTCTCTAATGATGGAAGCATAAGAAAAGTTGGAGTGAATAAGTTTATTTCTCAGTTGAAACACTTTGGCCATTTCTTCTTCCAATTTCTCTTCTCCTGATTTCAGGGACAGATGCTGATTTTTCAATTCAGACTGAAGGATCTCGATATTGGATAATGAGCGGTATGCAGGAGTTTTCATCAGCTGAATCGAATTAAATTTTTTTTGATACGTTTGCTGGTATAGTTGATTCAGTAGGTCTTCAATGATCGAGCATAATTCAATCGTCCATGAACTATATTTTCGCTCTTTCCGTTTTTGGGTAAGCTCACCAATCTCTTCATCGTTCCACAGTTTATCTTTTTCATACAGGGATGAGTCTATCTTTTGCTGGAGATTTTGAACTTCCTGTTCGATGAGTGCAATCTCATGTTTCGCTTCTTTTTTCAGTTTCTTGAAGTCTTCTTTGGTTAGCATACGTATCCTCCCTATAAGACCAATATGTGATCTTTTGATTATCTCATATTGACGTCAGCCGTGCTTTAAAAACAAGAGGATGACTGTCTCAAAATATGAAGAACCTCTGGTTCAGAAGGGAAGTACCTGATGACCATTCCAACAGCCATTGTTACGGGAGCCAACTCAGGCATGGGTCTGGCAACCACTATTGAACTTGCAAGGCAAGGGTATCACGTGATTATGGCGTGCCGCAGTGAGAAACGCGGACAGCAGGCACTGGAGGAGGCGCTGCGTCAGTCCGGCTCTACTGCGATTGAACTGATGCTGTGTGACCTGGGGTCACTGGAGAGCATCCGTCATTTTGCCCAATCCTTCCGTGAGCGTTACCATATACTTGATGCTCTCGTTAATAATGCGGGTGTCGTCATGTTGAAGCGCCAGGAAACCTCCGATGGTTTCGAGCAAGCGATCGGTATTAACCATCTTGGACATTTCCTGCTTACCTTACTCCTGATCGAACCGTTGAAGTCTGCCAAGCAGGGCCGTATAGTGAATGTTTCGTCTGGTGCATACAAAGCCGGCAAAATCCATTTCGAAGATCCCCATCTGCATAAAGGCTTCAATCCAATCAAAAGTTACGCTCAATCCAAGCTGGCTAATGTGTTGTTCACCCGTGTACTGGCCCGCAAATTGGCGGAAACCCGGATCACGGTCAACTGCCTTCATCCCGGTGCGGTTGGTACAAGTATTGGCGTAGACCGCAATACGGGGTTTGGCACACGCATTATGGCTTTGGTGGGCAAGCTGCCGTTTTTCCTTTCACCTGAAGAAGGGGCACAAACGGCCATCTATCTCGCCACAAGTCCTGAAGTCGTCGGGGTAACCGGACGTTACTTCTATCAACAAAAGGACCAGGAATTGAAAGCCCATGCGCTGGATGTCGCAGCTGCTGAGCGTTTCTGGACATGGAGCGAAGAGCAAGTCGGACTTAGACCTGAAGAAAAATTGTAATTGCTGACCGCTTGAAGCAGAAGGGGAGACATTCTTGGAACAGAATTAGAGGCAGCCGTTTTCCATATTAACGGCTGCCTCTAACGTTAAGTTTCAGCCCATTCCTGATTAAGCGCTTAGGCTTTGGCCTTCACAGCTTGCTGAATCAGCTCCATAAATGCTTCAATGCGCTGAATGCCTTGATCGCCCTGACCGTATGCACGGACAGAGGCGGATGAGGCATTTTTCTCATTTTCCCCCAGTACAAGCGAGTAAGGCACTTTCTCCATCTGAGCTTCACGGATTTTGTAGCCGAGCTTCTCACTGCGCAAGTCTGTTTCTACTCGAATTCCGGCAGCCCGCAGCTGGCTCTGAACTTGAAGGGCATAGTCTGCGTAATGATCCGACACCGGCAGCAGCTTGACTTGCACGGGCGCGAGCCAGAGTGGAAACACACCTGCATAATGTTCAGTCAGGATGCCGATGAACCGATCAATTGAACCATAGATGGCACGGTGGATCACGACTGGACGGTGTTTCAGGCTATCCTCCCCAATATAAGTGAGATCGAACTTCTCGGGCATTTGGAAATCGAGTTGAATTGTTCCACACTGCCAGCTGCGCTTCAGTGCATCGAGAATGTGGAAGTCAATTTTCGGACCATAAAAGGCACCATCACCCTCGTTAATGCGGTATTTCACACCGCGCCGATCAAGTACATTCTGCAATGCTCTCTCTGCTTGATCCCACAGCTCTTCCGATCCCATGGAATCTTCCGGACGAGTGGACAACTCAATGTTGTACTCAAATCCAAAGATGTCGTACATACGTCCGATCAATGAAATCGCCTGGTTAATCTCTTCCTCGATCTGCTCTGGCATCACATAGAGATGGGCATCATCCTGACAGAAAGTCCGCACCCGCATCATGCCGTTCAGAGCTCCTGAGAATTCATGGCGGTGGACCTGACCGAATTCCATCATACGAATCGGCAGCTCACGATAGGAATGGAGTGTATTTTTGAAAATCAGCATGTGTCCCGGGCAGTTCATAGGTTTCAGGGCAAAAGTCGCATCGTCCACTTCCGAGAAATACATATTGTCCTTGTAATGTTCCCAGTGCCCCGATTGCTCCCACAGACGGTTGTTCATCATGAGGGGAGTGCGAACTTCCTGATAGCCTTCCTGTAGTTGCAATTCACGGGAGAATTGCTCCAGTTCTGTACGCACAGTCATGCCTTTGGGCAGATAGAACGGCATACCGGGTGCTTCTTCGGAGAACATGAACAATTCAAGCTCTTTGCCCAGTTTGCGGTGATCCCGTTTTTTCGCTTCTTCCAGCATGTGCAGATGTTCATCCAATTGGGCTTTGCTCGGGAAAGCAGTGCCGTAGATGCGTTGCAGCATTTTATTATCCGAGTTGCCGCGCCAGTATGCACCAGCCACATTCAGCAGTTTGAATGCTTTGATCCGACCAGTGGAAGGAAGATGTGGGCCTCGACAGAGGTCGAAAAATTCTCCTTGGTCATAAATCGAAAGCTCAGCGTCCTCTGGTAAATCCTGAATGAGTTCAAGCTTATACGGGTCCTGAATCTCTCCAAAGATGCGAAGTGCGTCCTCCCGGCTAACTACCCGGCGGCTAATCTTTTCATTTTCTTTTATGATTTTGTTCATTTCTTGCTCAATGGAAGCCAAATCACTGATGGATAGAGCATGCTCCAGATCGACATCGTAATAGAATCCATCTTCAATGACAGGTCCGATGCCCAGCTTCACTTGTTCCGCACCGTAGATGCGTTTGAGAGCCTGCGCGAGTACATGAGCTGTGCTGTGTCGGTAGCGATACAGACCTTCCGCGCTGTCCAAAGTAACGATGACGAGTTCGCAATCTTGCTCAAGCAGCCAGTCGAGATCGACATTTTTGCCATTTACGATTCCGCCGATGGCTTGTTTACCCAGACTTGTGCTGATGGATGAGGCGACCGCTCCTACAGTGATGCCTGCGTTGTAAGAACGTACAGCTCCGCCTTGCAGGCGAATTTCAATTGGATGCCCAGGTTGCTGTTGGTCATTCGATTGGTTGCTGGATTGGCTGTTATTATTCGGATTACTCATGTGAACCACTCTCCAATATTCATATTTGAAGCGCAAAAAACACCCGTCCCGGAAAAGGGACGAGTGCGCTCAGCTCGTGGTTCCACCCTAATTTGGTTATGAATGCTCCTGAACACGACCAGCCGCCGCAAACAAGAACATCATAACCCTCATTGGAATCCGTTATCGGGGATCAGGCGGTGAACTCTACTGACAGCTTTGTTCGGAATCCGGGAAGAAGACCGAAAAGCTGAAGTTCGAGGTCACGGCTGCAGAGGGGTAATTCCGGTCCGTTCGCTGAAGAAGGTTTCACCAATCCCTTCTCTCTCTGGGCAGCACGCAAACGGAATCTTGTCTCTGGTCATCGCCAAATATGCAAAATCGATACCCATTAAATTGATCTTAATATCGTTGAAGTCCATATCAATATATTGGAACAGGTGTTATTGAGTGTCGATTATATAGACTGAAAATGAAAAGGTCAAGCGGAATGTTGTTTATCCATGTTCTGATTGTCCATCCCATATTAATCGAATGACAGTACCTTCACCAGAAGTCGATTGCACTTCAATACGGCCCTTCATCGCTTCAATTAACCCTTTCGTAACCGCCATGCCAAGGCCTGATCCGACATCGGACGTGCCTGTATCCGTCCCTCGGTAATATCGTTCAAACAGCCTCCAGACCAGTTCCGGGTCCATTCCTTGACCGTCATCGGCAAAATGAACACTGAACTCACCTGTCTGCTTACCCGGATGCACACTAACGGTCAGAGTCGACTCCGCTGGATTATGTAGAAGGGCATTAGCAGTCAGATTATCGACAATACGTTCAAACGAAGGAATATGCACATGGCCGTATACCGGAACTTTCGCAGGCCGGAATACAATACGCCCCTCGCCATATACTGGATTGCGTTCGGCACGCTGGACGAGATCATGCAGCAGCGTATTTACGTCAGTTTCTTCCACCGGTGGCTGGTATCCACCGCTTCGCAATCGGTACGTCATGGCAAGGTCATTCACAAGTCGATCCATATACATGGATTTATCCAGCATAATGCCCGCAAATTCTCTCACTTCTTCCGGGGACCAGCTATATTTCTGTGCTTCAAGCATATGGGCGTACCCCTGGATGGAGGATAGAGGTGTCTTGAGATCATGCGTTATTCCGGCGATCCATTCCTCACGCAGAGATTCGGTCTGTTTACGAAGCTCTTCATCTTGTTTCAATGTTGCGGATAATGCCTGCATGGAGCGAAGCACTTCGGCATACACGTGGTATTTCCGCTTCCATTTGCCATTTCGTCGCTGGCTGCGAGGTACGCCGCCGATGCCTTTGGGCTCTTCATAATGTCCCTGTTCCAGGCGCTGGAGCCATTGGAGCATATGCAGCATGGGGGAACCGAAACGATTTGCGTACCATAGGGCCAGCAGAATTAGCAAAATGACAACGGATAAAATCAGCACGATGACCACTGGGGTCAAAATGAAGTTATAGGGATTTTCATCCCCTGTAGCAGTTGGATCGACAGGTATACTGAGCATCCAGGTCGTGCCATTCTGATCATCGTAAAAGGTTGCGATCGATATTCCATATCGATTGGGGTAACGAATACGCAAAGCCAGTTCCTGTATGTTGTAACTGCTAGGGATGTCCATGGCAGGTTTATTATAAGAAGCCAGCTCTTGACCGTAGGCATCCAAAATTTGCAGATAGGCACCTTTGGAACGAATGGCATCCTCTTGTTTGGGCTGCAGCATAAGCTCTCCATTGGTGTAATGACTATCCACACGGGCTTGATCGAGTAAGGATTTGGCCTGATCGCGTTCGCCGTACAGCAAGGTGAACATCTCGCCGTTTTTCTCCCGGATCAGCATAACGATCTGGTACGGGAACGGCTTTTTGCCTTCCCAGTATGCGATCAGCTCTCCAGGCATGTATTGCTTCGGAACGTCATTCGGTGTATCAAAATCATCAATGACGTAGCCTTTTTCATCCACAACCTGAAGCCATCCCTGATTTTTCTCGACCTGCTTCAGCAGTCTGGGGTCATAGCGAACCGTACCATCGGGCATGATTTCTGCGGTATTAATCAGTTGGTCAAGACCACTGGTAGCGAAGTCATCCACCAGGCTTACTTCATTCACCTTTTGAACGACCCAATAGGTGGCTGCAGAACCCAACAGGATGATGAGAACGACTGCGCCAGCAAGCATACCGATAAATCGGGTCATTAATCTGCGACGAATACTCATGCGCGTGACACTTGGTTAGGCTGAATGAGTTTGTACCCCAGCCCCCGGACGTTGACGAGAAACGTAGGGTTAGAGGGATCAGCCTCAATCCGCTCACGGATACGGTGAATATGAACCATAACGGTGTTGTCATCGCTGATGGATTCCGAACCCCATACACGCTCATACAATTCAGATTTAGTGAAAATACGATTGGGATGCTTGCAGAAAAAGAGCAGCAGCTGATAGACAAGAGCCGGACAGGTTACAGGCTGGCCTTCAACCTGAAGTTCACCGGCGTGTTCAAATACTTGAAAACGACCAAAATCATATACCCCTTCCTGCACGGCAGGAGATGACGAAGTTACGTCAGAAGAGGGTGTAGTCGCCGTTGTAGTCGCCGCCATTTTGGTAGGTAAATAACGTTTCAGCAGTGATTTGATCCGGGCGACCACTTCCAGTGGATTAAAGGGTTTAACGACATAATCATCGCCGCCAACGGCGAATCCGGTTAACTTGTCATAATCCGTTGTTTTGGCGGTCAGAAAAAGAATCGGTGCATCGGTCACTTGCCGCAGAAAGGGACAGATCTCCAGTCCGCTTTTGCCAGGCAGCATGATGTCCAGCACAATGCAGTGATAGGTTTTATTTTCGCAGGCGGTAATCGCCTCTTCTCCAGTGGTAACGGTGTCGACGTCTACAAATTGCTCTTTGAGCAGGACGGTTTTGAGCATATGTAAAATGGCTTGTTCATCATCAACTAACAGTATGGAGACGTGATCCATGATATGAAATGACCTCCTAGGACTTCCTATTTGTTTATTGCTAATCATACCATCCGAAAGGGCAATGTAGTGTGTGAGCTATCTTAACGGAATCTTAATTATGAAGCCATAGCAGACGTAACAGTTTAACTACATGTAAGGATGGGTTAGACGAAGGATAAGATTCATTCTGTACACTTAACTGGAAAGTATAACGAACACCAGAAAGGATGTTGAGCATGAGGTGGAGAATGAACAGGCAGCATGAGAGAAACGAAATAGAGGAGCAGCGTTCGAATTGCGGGGAAAATACGCTGGAATCCGATTATGAGGCACCTGAGAAATTGCATCGTAGAAAAGGCTGGAGGCTGATTGCCATTACCCTTGGCGCCTGCGTGATGTTGTCTGCCTGCGGTAACAGTAACTCGATTACATCCGATCAGGCGGAGCAGCAGTCCAAGGAACAGACGACAAATACCAATGAAGCGAGTGAGAGTACCCGTCAGGCAGGGAATTCAGGTACAGAGGTGAGCGCCATCATTACACCCGACAATTTCATTGATACGTTAATGAACGGTTCCAAGGATGCCATTTACAGTCAGATGAGTCCCGAGTTGAAGGAAGCACTAACGCTTGAACAGTTTAAAACGTCTGCGGACCAATTTCTTGAGGGCGTAACTTCCTTTGATCTAGTGGTGGATGCCAAAGTGAACGATTTAACTGAGTTCGCCTGGAAGGATCAAACAGGAACCAAAGGCATTCAAGCTTATTTTACCGAAGCCAATCAGATTGAAGGTCTGTTAATCCAACCACTGGAACTGCATAAGGATACAGATCAAACGTTCACCAAAACCGAATTTCAATTCCCTATGAAGGGTGAATGGTATGTGTTCTGGGGAGGCAATGATGTGATGTCAAACTATCATTACGAGCATAAAACACAGCGCTATGCGCTAGATATCATTCGCACCAAAGAAGCTTTCAGTTACAACGGAGATGGCAAGGTGAACGAAAACTACTACGCTTTTGGTGAGCCGCTCTATGCAGCTGCGGACGGAACTGTAGTTGAGATCAAGAACGATATTCCAGACAACATACCAGGTGTTATGAACCCGGAAGAGCCAGCGGGTAATAACGTGGTCATTGACCATGGAAATGGAGAATACAGCGTCACGGGGCATATCAAGGAAGGCAGTGTAGCGGTAAAAAAAGGGGATAAAGTCATGCAGGGAGACCTCATTGGAGAGCTGGGTAACTCAGGTAATTCCAGCGAAGCTCATCTGCACTTCCAGGTATCGGACGGCCCGGATCTATTCACTTCCCGTTCTGTTAACATTCGTTGGGCGGATCAAAGTCAGCAGCTAACCCGGGGTAACACGATTCAAGGTTTGCCTGAGTAATTGTGGAGTTGAGTTGAATGTTGTGGATGACGTCGACTTCCTTCCTCCGTTATAATATCGTCATAAGATAGAATTGATCTGGAGGATGGAGGAGTAGACATGGAGTTGGATAGTGTACAGATTGAGTATGCGCGTCGTGAGGATTTGCCAAGGATTGTGGAGATCTATAATTCCACGATTGAGAGCCGAATGGCAACGGCGGATTTGGAGCCGGTGACCGTAGAGCGACGAATTCCGTGGTTTGAGGAGCATTCATCCGATCACCGCCCACTTTGGGTCATGAGGCATGAGGGAGAGGTTGTAGCCTGGGCGAGCCTGAGTTCATTTTATGGACGGCCTGCGTACAATGGGACGGTGGAAGTCAGTGTGTATGTGGATCAGCAGTGCCGGGGAATTGGGGCTGGTGGACGTTTGCTGAATACGATTTTTGAGGCGTGTCCTGCGCTTGGAATCAAGACGATTCTGGGCTTTGTGTTTGGACATAATGAACCGAGTCTGGGGTTATTGCGCAAGCATGGCTTTGAACAGTGGGGTTACTACCCTGAAGTAGCTGTACTGGATGGTGTCAACCGGGATTTGGCGATTTTAGGCAAAAAGTTATAACGATGTTTCACAATAAATGAAAACCTCCAGATCCACAATGCGTGGATTGGAGGTTATTTTTGCTTACATAGAACAAATATGGGATGACTTAGGTGTGCGATACGCCAAGCCTTTGTTTAATATCCTGAATCTGTGCCAGATGACGCTCTTCATGATAGCTTGCAAAATCGACCCACTGAGCCAGATCCATCTCACCGAAAACCGGGTGAAGAAAGGACTTGCTCCGCAGCAGTTCAGCCCCATGATCTTGTGCGACATGCATCAACGCTTGATGTGAGCCTTCCAGATCGTGGCGAACATTCGCCAGCGTTTCCGGTTCCGCGGGAGGCTGGAGATGAGATGGGGCGCTAACAGAGCGGCTGCGATCCAATGTAAGCTCATATGGTTTTTTGTCCACAGAAACGGTCTGTTCCTTCTCTAGCGCGGTGCGGGCTTGCTTCACAATGATGTTTTCCATCAGATTCAGGTGACGGAGAACTTGCATAATGCTCCAGTGGTCAGGTGTGGGTTGGAGGTTCAATTGTTCTTCATTGAGTCCAGAGACGGCTTCCCAGATTTGGCTCCGAATGTCGTCATTACGAGTGAACATCGTGCGATCCTCTCCTTTTATATGAGTTCTATGATGTCAGCTTGTGTAAGTGCAGTGCCTAAAATGTGGATGCTTAATATACATCATAGAGGATCTGAAAGATGAATGCGAAGATGTGTTTAATATACGATGTTAGTTGAATTTATGTACATAAGAATGAAGCTGTTTTTTATAAATGGGTCATATGAAATCATACCATCGCCAAAAAAGGATTGACGCTAAGTAGTGCTGGACTCTATAATCGATAACAAGTAACTCGATATGTAAGGAGTCCTGACATGATATGTTAGTAATTGACGAGGTGTATCACCATACAGCATTGCAAATATCATCGTCCGATTTATTGTACCTTATCCAACAGCTCAAGGTCAAAAAAGAAAATGAGATCGAAACGCTTAAACATAAAATTGAACAATTCGAACAAAAAAAACGTGCGGAAGAAGTGGCTTATCAATCCTTGTCGACTGTACGCAAATGGTTCGCAGGCCGCCCTGCATCTCATCACCAGGCGGTGGAATATATGGTCCAGGTGAAGGAACGTTTTCGCAAAATGGAACAAATCCGGCGGCGGATACGAGAACTCGACCGCATTGCTGAACGAATCAAGCATCCAGACAGCATCGAACGGGACGAAATCGAGCTTACGCCCGAAACGATCCGGGAGATTAGACAGCTTAGGGAAACGGAGGATGTATAAGCATGACTTTGGAGACGTTAAGCTCCGGGATGGATACGGTCTGGGTCGTACTGAGTGCAGCGATGATTTTGTTGATGGAGGGCGGATTCGCTCTGCTGGAGGCTGGCTTTGTACGTTATAAAAATAGCGTGAATATTATTATGAAGGTTTTCGCTGATATTACGATTGGAACGTTGCTTTTCTATGCCATCGGATTTGGCTTAATGTATGGCTCTGATGCTGGAGGTTTTGTAGGCATAACCGGATTTTTCCTCAAAGGGGATTTGTCTCACCTGGACGTACCCGTATCATTGGAAACATTCTGGCTGTTCCAGGCTGCGTTTACCATTGCCGTCATTTCCATCGTATCAGGCGCTGTGGCAGAGCGGATTAACTTTCGTGCCTATCTGCTGTACATCATATTGATGACGGCCATTATTTATCCGATTGGTGGACATTGGGCATGGGGCGGCGGTTGGCTCAGCAAGCTGGGGATGCAGGATTTCGCCGGTTCCGCAGTCATTCACGCGTTGGGCGGGTTCTCTGCACTGGCTGCAGCGATTATTATTGGGCCGCGTAAAGGCAAATACACACCGCTTGGCGTGAGTGCCATTGCGCTTCCGAGCAATCTGCCGCTGGCATCTGTAGGCGCATTTCTGCTGTGGTTCGGCTGGTTTGGCTTCAATGCAGGAAGTACGCTCAGCGCAACTGATGTAAGGATCGGTCACATTGCCATCGTTACGATGTTATCTGCTGCTTCGGGCGGTGCGGTTACACTGCTTTATACCTTGTTCCGGTTCAATCGTTCAGACGCACCATCGGTCATTAATGGCTCGCTGGCCGGTCTGGTCGGTATTACGGCGGGCTGTGCTTTTGTCGGTGATGTAGCTGCGATATTCATCGGGGCGGTATCCGGATTGCTCATGATGGCTGCAACGAATTGGCTGGACCGCAGGCAGATTGACGACCCGGTGGGTGCGTTCCCTGTTCATGCTGTATCCGGGATGTGGGGAACGATTGCCGTGGGTTTGTTTGCAACCGATGGTGGCTTGTTCATGGGAGGTGGCTGGAGGCTGCTGGGTGTTCAGGCGCTCGGCCTCACGGCTTTGGTCGTCTGGGGATTTGTCATGACCTGGATTGGTCTGAAGCTGATTGGCAAGATCGTTCCTGTCCGTTCCACGGAAGAAGAGGAAGATTTGGGTCTGGATATTAGTTATCATGGGGTAATGGCTGCACACCAGTCCCATGAATTTTTGGATGGCGAGGAGCATATTCGTGCTTTCCAGAATGATTCACCGAATCGGGATCGTTAAGAATGAACCGACTGGATAATAAGGAAGCAGACTGACACCGGATGTCAGTCTCTTTTTTTGCAAGAAGCAGGGAAAGAAGACTCAGCGGAAGAATATACAGGTGTGAACCTGAATATGTCTCACCATAGATGTATTGTCAGAAGGGGAGGATCTGTATGATTAAACCTGAACAATGTGAACGTCTGACCAGAAAAGCCCGGAAAACTCTTGAGGAGTATGGATTGGGTAATGCTGCCGATCTGCTGTTATCTTCAAGCCGTTGGGGAATTCGCCTTGATGTATCGACAATCGATGAGTATCGCAGAACAGGAAATTCACGTGTAGGTGGAAATCCGGATCTGCCGGGGAACATGAAATGGCCTTTGACACAGGATGGGGTGCCCATGACGTTCCTGGCCCAGTTGAATCTCGTGGATTTGACGCCATATACGCCTAATGATGGGCGCGGGAGTTTGCCCGAACGGGGCATGTTATACTTCTTCATTGGTGTGGATGAACCTGCTTATCATATTGAGCATCGTGTGATCTACGAGCCGGACGCTCATAACCTGATAAGGCGAGAGCCTGATGGCGAAACCGCGCTGGGTAAGGACGATTTTGTAGCACATTCGGTAACAGTGCTGCCTAATCTCGAGTTTCCTACATACGCATACATTGATTCTCTGGCTCTGAATGCAATCGCCGCCCCGTTGTCTGGTGGAACGGTAGCCGTCGAAGAGGGAGGTCTGTATGACCGATACCTTGAATTTGAGTCCAGCTGGAATCATCCGAGTACGCAGAACTGGGGTGGCATGTTTGGATACCCTGACGGTCAGCATCCGGATGCAGAACACCAGGCGCTGTTACAGATCGTACTTGGTGAAGAGTATGCTTATGACGAGCAGGCGTGTGAGAGGAAGCTGACTGAACATTATGGCGGGGATGAGAAACGGACACAACAAGAGCTTGCGGATACCTTGCTTCTATTAAAAATTGATACGCATGATGCTATCGGTTTTCAATGGTGGGATTGTGGGGAACTGCAATTTTTCATTCGCAAGGCTGACTTGCTCGCGGGACGGTTCGATCAAACGTATTGTTCGTTATATTCAAGTTGAGTTCGTGTTTGTTATCATTAGAGCAACAAAATGTCCCAAATTCCGTCTATATGAGGGAGGAGGGACTTTTTTTTGTTTGTCATTGTTGGTTTTTGAGCAAAGCTGGTTTATATATAAAGGGGGATTTTATAGTTGATTAGCGATCATATGTTCTATATAATGGGATAAAAAGGGAGTGTTTCGGTTGATTCAGTCTGCATTTAAACATATTGATATGGCAGTGACATCATTAGTCCATTTATGTGACCAACTGTCGGAGCAGGACTTGGCTTTGACTCCGATTGAAGGCAAACGGCCGGTTGGAGAATTGCTTTCTCATCTATCCGTCATTTGTCGTGCAGATGTACATATTTCGGAGGGAGCTTCCGAAGAAGAAATGGCTTTGTTTTACGAGGAAAATCAGCCAAATTCACTGAGTGAGATTAGGGAAGCGCTGATTGCGAATCAGATGTACCTCTACCATCGATACAGACAGTTTAATACGGAGGAATTATTACAGGTGACTGACTCCTATTGGGGAGCTTCGTACAGTCGTCTGGAGTGGCTGCTTGAGATCATGGGACATGTGTATCACCACAGGGGTCAACTGCATACGATGCTGACACTGACGGGTATAGAGCCCAAAGCAGCGTTGTTTGAATAGATAGATCCAGGTCCATAATGTGAGGTTCTGCCTAAATATAGAGCAAGATTTAATAGAATACATAGAGCATGTTATCGGCAACAAGCAACGGTTAAGCAAGGATTAGATCGACGATACTATATGTTAATAATAGAGATTGGGAAGTGGAAGAAAACAATACCACTGATGAGAGAGATAGATGAACCTATTCAGAAGCTGCATCGGGTTTCCATAATCGTTTCCATTATGGAGGGTACTGAGTTTACCGGAAATCCAACGTTTTTGCTTCTTTCCGAGGGCGATGATTTTCGCAGATTCATTTCCTAATGGTATACTTTGATCTACAAATGATTCATGGAATGGAAAGGAATAATGCCGTGGCACAGCCAGCAACCATTCTGCTTGTGGATGATGAGCAGGATATTATTAAACTGATGGAGATTTATTTTGGCAATGAAGGATACCGGGTTCTGACAGCCAGTGATGGGATCGAGGCGCTTGAGCAATTGAAGAAAGAGCCAATTGATCTGATCATTCTGGATGTCATGATGCCGAATATGGACGGAATTGAAGCATGTATGAAAATTCGGGAAGAGCAGAAAATGCCGATCATTATGCTGTCCGCCAAAAGCATGGATATGGATAAAATCACAGGGCTGAGCATCGGTGCTGATGATTATGTGACTAAGCCGTTTAACCCGCTTGAACTTGTGGCACGGGCAAAGTCACAGCTTCGCAGGTACCATACCTTCAATGAAGGCCGGGAAAGCAAGGAGCATGAATGGGTGATTGACGATCTGGTCATCAACACCGATACGCATGAGGTCTGGGTGGATGAGCAGCCTGTTCGCTTGACTCCCCGTGAATTTGCCGTTCTGGAGCTGCTGGCGCGCCATCAAGGCTCTGTGCTGAGTATGGAGCAGATCTACAGACAGGTCTGGAAAGAAGAGTTTATGGAGTCCAACAACACCGTCATGGTGCATATCCGCAAGATTCGTGAGAAAATCGAACTCGACAGCAAACATCCCAAGTTCATACAGACGGTATGGGGTGTTGGTTATAAGATGATCAAACCACAATAAGCACGTGCGTCTATGAGGTTCATTGGATACAGAGCGTGAGCAAGGAGTTCCGAGATGAATTCAAAATTAATTAACACAGTCCGGTGGAAATTTATCTACGCATTTCTGCTGAGTGGCATTTTGACGGCGGCTATTTTATATGGGGGCAGCAAAGTTGTACACTCCATTCTGGCGGCTCAGACCTATCCTAATTATTCGATTCCTGCAAGGGGCATCAGGTGGCTGGTGAACCATATTGGGTCGGTGCCATTAATGATTATGGTTGGCATACTTGGCTTTGTGCTGTTCTTTTTCCTGTTCACGCGCAGGGTGATGCTGGTTTTGGACGAGATTACGGCGGGAATTCAGGAAGTAGCCAAAGGGGAGCTGTCTCATCGGATCGAGGTGAAGACATCGGATGAATTCGGCGTTGTGGCTGCCAGTGTTAATCAGATGGCTGAACAATTGCAGCTGTCATTGCAGGAGGAGCGTAGTGCGGTCGCTGCCAAAAATGACTTGATTACAGGCATTTCTCATGATTTGAGGACGCCGCTGACCTCTATTCTCGGATTTTTGGAATACATAGAGAAGGATCGGTACCAGGATGAAATTGAGATGCGCTATTACGTGAGTATTGCGTACGAGAAATCCCTAACATTAAGGAAGCTAATCGACGATTTGTTTGAATATACCCGTGTCAGTGGTGGTAGCTTACCCTTGTCATTGACTTCCTTGAACCTGAATCCATTCCTGATGCAGCTTGCGGAGGAGTTCGCTCCGATGCTGGAAGAAGCGGGCATGACATACAAGATCATTGGTGGACAAGAACCTTTATGGATTCAGGCCGCTCCTGGAGAGCTTGTTCGTGCGTATGAGAACCTGTTCAGTAACGCGATCCGTTATGGGGCACAGGGTAAAGTGATGGAGATTGCGTTGTCTCTTGAAGGTGAAGAAGCTGTGGTGCGCATCAGCAATTATGGTGAACCGATTCCGGCGCAGGATTTGCCACATTTATTCGATCGATTCTACCGGGTGGACAAGTCTCGCTCTCGTGATACAGGCGGCACCGGACTGGGGCTGGCTATTGCCAAATCCATGATTGAATTACATCGCGGGAGTATCATTGCCTACAGTGATCAGGGCCGAACCGATTTTGTCACCCGTTTTCCTGTGACTGCTCCTCCGATAAACAGAGATGCAGAGGAACGGTAACCTGGCAGAATTCTCTTCTAATTGTAAGAGAGCTTGCTTGATTCAACATGTATGCAAAATGCTGAATTAAGAAAATGATAAGAAGTTACCCACTTCCACATTAAGAAATATTCGGTATTCTAAACCTCAATCGTACTGATGAACTGTAAAATTGAGGAGGATGCCGAATATGAGATTATTTTTACGTACAGTCAGACTAAGATACATATATATTTGCGGAGCAAGCGCCTTACTTAGCGCAGCGCTCCTATTTGTCGTTTATCACATGTTACGTTTTGCCCACCATCATATCCTATCGGAGACAACAGGAATAACTCGCACTATGTACTGGATGATAAACCATATCGGTACAACGCCATTGGTTATATTCATCGGTGGGGGTATGTTTGCGTTGTTTTTTTGGATTCGATCCCAGAAGATTGCAGATGACCTCAAGTTGATTGGTCGTGGAACTCATGAACTGGCCAATGGCCAAATTCCAGCACAGATAGAAGTGTTGAACGGAGGAGAGCTGCGACAGATTGCTGCTGATCTGAATGACATTGCGTTACGTATACAAGCAGAGCGGTTAAACAGTTCAGACCATGAGTGGGTAAATGGAGAGCCTAGAGGCGAAGAATGGTTCAGTCCTACTATGTATATGTATGGTGATGAAAGCAGCCGGCAACAAATGGTATCAGAAAGTGAGAGAAGCCATCAGCAACGTATTCAAGAAGAGTTGGTTGGATCACAATCTGGTCGTATAAGTGCCGATCTGCCGATTAAACTGACTCTCTACGGTGTTCGTTCTTCGCTGGATACGATCATGGAAGGACGCTGCCGGGATGAAGCGGAGATTCAGCATTGGGTCAGGGTGGCGCATGAACAGACGTTAAGGCTGGAGGTTGCCCTGGATTCTATGGAAATGAAGCCACAGGAACATTCAGGCTCCAATCCACATACATGTAGGGAACCTGAATGTTGAGATTTAGCATAAGGCGCAGAATTTATCACATATTTGATGCCTCTGTAGTCATCGTTATTTTGCTAGCGGTCGGCTACATCTATATTGTTACTTACGGCGAAGGTGTACTTCGCAATCATCCTGAGGCCATTTCGGTGGCCTCTTCTACCATCATTACCAATGCGGATGGATCAGAAATTTCGAGATTACAAGTACAAACCAAGGGATATGCGGAGTATGCCGATTTGAAGGATATGCCCGATCTGTTAAAGCAGGCGTTTCTGGCTACAGAAGATCGACGTTTCTATAATCATGATGGACTGGATTTTATCGGGATTGGCAGGGCGGTTGTGCAGGATGTTTTACATATGAACCTGAGTCAGGGAGGCAGCTCGATTACACAGCAACTGGCCAGAAATCTGTACTTGAACGGAGATAAAACGCTGGTTCGCAAGGTGAATGAAATGTCGATTGCCATGGCGATGGAAAAGAGATTTACCAAGGAAGAGCTATTGGAGCTGTATTTGAATCATATTTATATGGGACGCCAGCAATATGGGGTTAAAGCCGCGGCGTGGCGCTACTTCGGGATCAAGGATTTACATCAGCTGGAGATCTGGCAAATGGCTACGCTGGCCGGAATTCCGAAGGGACCTTCCATATACAATCCGGTGGATCGGGAAGACCTGTCCAAAGAGAGGCGTTCTGTAGTTCTCGGCATCATGCATGAGCAAGGAATTATTACCAAGAAACAGATGGAGGCAGCACGAAGTGTGGACTATACCCCGCCAAATTCAACATCTGCATCGACTTCAGGCTCAACAGCGCCTGCCTACGTGTCTGCCTTGGATGCGGTAATCGAGGAGGCTTCCCGTCTGACAGGCAAGAGTGGAGCAGAGATTCAATCCGCAGGCTGGACCATTCGTACGGGATTGGATGATCAAGCGCAGCTGGCGATGGAGCACGCATTCCGTGAATCTTCCCGGTTCACCGATGATCGTGAGGATGAGCAAGTGCAGGCGAGTATGGTCATACTGGACCAGCATAACGGTGAAGTCAAAGCGATGATGGGTGGACGTGACCCTGTAAAAGGAGGCATTAACCGGGCAACCACGGATGCAAGACAACCTGGTTCTGCATTTAAGCCTATTATTGCATACGGACCTGCATTGGAATCTGGTCGGTTTAAGCCAGAGAGCATGCTGCCTGATCAACGCATGAAATATGGGAGTTATCAACCAGGCAACTTGGGCGGGCGTTACAGAGGTACAGTTACGATGTCGCAAGCCATTGAAAACTCCATTAATGCTCCGGCCGTATGGCTGCTGCATGAGACAGGACTGGGACGCGCACATCAATTTGCAGGTCGATTGGGCATTGAACTGGGCAAGGAGGATCTCAATCTGTCGATCGCTTTGGGTGGTTTGCATAAAGGGGTGTCTCCACTAAAAATGGCCCAGGCATATTCCGTGTTTGCCAATAACGGCAAGTTCAATACGGCACATCTAATTCGTGAAATTACGGATTCACGCGGCCGGACAATCTATGCTTTTAAGCCAGACAACAAGCAGGTGATTTCCACCAGCACGGCAACGGCCATGACCGGCATGCTCCAAGATGTGGTCAGTCAAGGAACAGGTAGAAGGGCACAGCTGAGTCAGCATAAGGTAGCGGGGAAGACAGGAACAACGCAGGCTGCATTACCTGGTGTAAGCAAGGATGCGAACAGGGATCTGTGGTTTGTAGGATATACCAGCAAGTGGACGGCTGCAGTCTGGATGGGATTTGATCGTACGGATGCAGAGCATTATATGAGATCTGGAAGTGGTGTTGCGGCGGATTTATTTGCATCGGTGATGAAGCGTGTTTTGCCATAAAAAAGAATGGTTAACTGTATTCTATTACTCAGGGATTTTTCAACAGACATGGGTAGTTCGGTTTTATGGATTGTACAGTTATCATACAAATGGATACAACGATGAAAACAAAACACTGCATATTTGATGATTAAGGATCAACATTGGCTGGAAATATAGAAGACCCGTTAGAGACAGCGTTTACCCTGTCTCTAACGGGTCTTTATCGTTTAGTTTAGTGATAATATATTCATTTACTGTGTTAGGATTTTGCTCGCAGTGATTCGGGTATACGACGAATCATTTGGTTCAGCACCTCGGACAATACAAGTCCGATCGCGATGGCACCGGATAACATGAGCGCCTTGGCAGCCATCTCCATGGCTGCACCGTAGTCATTTTGCACAAAATTACGCATCGCATTGTAAGCCAGTCCACCGGGGACGAGCGGAATGATGCCTGCCACGCTAAAGATAATGACGGGCGCGCGAAACATGCGGGAGAACAGCTGGCTGATGACACCTACCGCGATGGTCGCTGCCAGTGTAGCAGGAACAGCATCCGCAGCATATTCGAGCACAATATAGATGAGCCAGCCGATCATGCCGACAAATCCACCGTGAAGCAGCATGCGCCGAGGAGCGTTGAAAATAATACCGAATGCGGCCGAGGCGACAAAGCTGGTCAGGGCTTGTTCAATAAAATGAAGCATAACCTGCAACTCCTCCATCTTACGTAAAAAGTGAAAAAACAACAGCAATGCCTGTACCAATCGCAAAAGCCGTCAGAAACGCCTCGGCTCCTTTGGATAACCCGGACACGAGATGCCCGGCCATCAGGTCACGCACAGCATTGGTAATCAGCAGTCCAGGTACCAGGGGCATGACTGAGCCAATAATGATTTTGTCCCGTTCATGACCCGCGCCCATATAGACAAGCAAAAAGGCGAGCAGACCAATCACAAATGAAGCTGTCAGCTCGGCAAAAAACTTTACGAGTACCAGTCGATGGAAGGCAATGACCGCTGCATAGCCAATACCACCGCAGAGTACCGCAGGGAGAAAGTCGACCCAGCCTCCACCAAACATAATGGTAAAGCACCCACTGGATAATGCCGCCGCTGTAAGCCGCACAACCGCAGAATAGGAGGAGGGCTGTCCCTCAATTTGTTGTAACAATGCATAGGCATCCTCAACGGACAATTCACCTTGTCCAATACGCCTGGAAACGGCATTCACTTCGGATACCTTGTGCAAATCCGTGGTTCGTTCAGAGATCCGTATCAGCTTGGCAGGCTCGGTTGCATCAACCGAGAAGAAGATACCTGTGGGCACAACATAACTGTGCGAATGGGGCAGGCCCAGCGCGGCAGCCATGCGTTTCATCGTATCTTCCACACGATAGGTCTCACCGCCGCTTTGCAGCATGATTTTGCCTGCCAATAGACAGATTGCAATCACGCGGGATTGTTCAGTATGATTTGTCCCAACCAGCTCCGTCTCAGACTGAGGCACGGGTGGAGGATCATGAGGGATATATTCCAACCGGATCAAGCTCCGTTCATATGAGATAAGGCTTGGTGCCGACACCATTGTATCATATTTCACACGTTAGCAAGGAAACATACCGCACGAACCACAGGAAGTCATCCAGGTTGCAGAGATTAATGCCATACATTCACACCAAATTGATAACCCGACAACTTCTAAAACCCAAAAAGGCTTCGCTCCCGGGCCTGATGGTCAAAGGGAGTGAAGCTTCTTGGGTTAGGCTCCATAGAGACAAAAAACAACTACATCAACAGGGTAATGACCAACAGCTCATACAGCACGAGTGGCAGAATGGTTGGTCCAAACAAGGCACGTGGCTCGGGATATCCATGCATCGGCGTAACCTGGAGATACAATATTCCCCGATCCGCGCTGATAATGACACCTTCCCATACCTGACCATCGATATTCTGGACTTGCACCTTCTTGCCGACATGCTGCCGGGCTGTATGATGAAGCATATTCCGCACACTTTGCACGGATTGGAGCATTGGTTGATTGGCTTGGTATACGACCCGTGCGGATGGTGTGGATGTGGATTCAGACATGATGCACAACCCTTCCTCAAAATCATTTCTTACTTCAAGGTATGCATCTGCCTACAAAAGGTGATCACACAAATGCCATCTCAAGTCTTCCATGCCCATTCTCATAAGCCACGTTACCCAGCGCTCCATTCACAAAAGTTAATTGTGGCGGGATGTGGCCAAGATCCACATCATACAGTACGGGAACATCCATATCTCCGAGAGCCGAAGACAGGGCATCGATGAAGTTGAAATCTCCTGTATCGGAATAACCAGCAGGTCGGCCGAACATGAAGCCTTTTACGCCTGCAAACCAGCCTGCCTGTCTCATCTGCCACAGATGACGGTAGATATCACCCGCATTCATCTCACAGCTTTCCAGATACCAGATCGTTCCTTCTTCTGCACAATACTGATCGAGATACGCTTCAACTGGTGCATAAGGCGTGCCAATCAGACAGGTGATTGTATCCATGCAGCCGCCGATCAACCGACCTGAGAATGTAACCTGCGAGTCTGCGCCTTCGGGCTGCCCCAGCTGTTTCCAGTGAGAAGGAGTATCCAGATTGAACCGCGACAACTCCGGTTTCCATTCTGATTGATAGTGAGTGGATGAAGATTGGGTGATCTGCCCTCCCTGGCCCGTCTGTAATACATCAATCCAGCGGGCGGTCACCGGATCGAGCTCGTTAGATCTCAGGTCCACGTAGTTCGTACCATGTGCCGAAGCTGTTCCGGTGATCAGGGTGTATGCGAATAAAAAGGTGCTGATATCCGAATATCCCATGACCCATTTGGGCGGCAAGGTTTTCAAAGCTTCCCAATCGAGCAGGGGCAGAATATCCATAAGGAACTCTCCACCCCACGGAGGAATAATAGCCTGAATCTCAGGGTCGCGGAAAAATGCATTCATCTCGGCAGCGCGATCTTCTTTGGATGAGCTTACACATTTGGCGTTATGCCGTAGAAACGGGCTTTCCTGAACACCAAAACCAAGGCGCTCCATGTTGTGCCTGCTCTCTTCAAGGTAATGATGCAAGGATTCACTTACACCGCTGGATGGTGCAGCCACGCCAATGGTATTTCCCGGAGCGAGTGGTTGCGGGTAACGGATCGAACGCTTATTCATTTTGGAAACACCCTTTCTTGTGAACATATCGATTTAATTCTAGATGGTTGATATTTTCATTATAGTACATGGCTACTTCATGTGGCTTGCGATTATGGCTGTTACATTTCCTTTAGGGAGTCACAGGGATTTCAATAGAGAACGGTGCACGAATTTGATCAGGGTAAGAGTATATTTCCATTGTCAGATTTCCTTTGGCTGCGGCTCCATTTTTAATGACAACTCTTGCTTCAAAGACGGAAGGGCTCCAACCTACTTCATTAATGTCGAAAGGGTTTCCTTTACTGTCCTCGATATTGGTAAATGATAGCCCTGAAGTAGCATTTTGAGCGTCTGCAATTGAAAACTCGAGGATGAGATTTTTGCCCTGGACCGTGCTTTGCAGCAATTTCAAACTTGAGGGGCCACCTTGTATCACACCTGAGGATGGATCGATGCTGATAACCAGTTCATCCTTATCCACCGCTGAAAGTCCAGACCCCTGCAGCGTCAGTTTTTTCGGAGTGGAGAAGTACATGCTCTCGAAAAAGACAGAACTTCCAGAGCCTCCGATAGAGGAGGAATCCGTTCTCCATGCTCGGCCTTGCTCATCTACCAACTGCAAATCACGAATTCCGAAGATTTTTTTGGTGTTGTTCCGATCATATTCGATATCAAGTACAAGGCGAGTGGGATACAGAACGGCCTGTTTTACATGAATACGCTGCCCGTCCACGGTCATTGTTTGATTTACGGGAATGATTTTTTTCATGCCTTTCGTTAAGCTGCGATCCACTGGGAAGGTGACCTTCCACTTATTATTCGGTTCCTTACCTCGTTCCTTAAATACAACGGTCAGCTCTTGTGGCGGTAAGGATTCTGTGAATGAGACATCGATTTTATCCTCATAAATGCCACTTTCTGAAACTGGCCTAGGAGTGGAATAGCTAAACGCAACAGGCAGCTTTTTACCATGCTCATCAAGCAAATCGATGTCATATCCACCTTTCTCCGGATCTTTCATGCCTTTCATCGTGTAAAAAATAACCATGCGTGACTCATCTGTAATGATGCTGTCCACGGTCAAGGAAGCACCATTATGCTCATCGGTCACACCAACCTTCTGCAAGAGGGACTGATCAATGGCCATCATTAACCCCTTATCCTGGCGAATCATGCTCACAATGCCTTCCATGCCGGGCAATTGCTCTACAAAGGACGCAAAGGCGGGGGAGACGCGGATACATCCCGTAAACACGAGGAGGATCGCGGCTGCAGATATGGAGCTCATAACCCAGCGCAGCCGGGACTTGCGCTTGCGCGTAGCCTGACGGATTCCAGCCTGTACAGCCTGATATGCTTCGGCATCCGGTATGGACATGGCGTCGTATTCTATTTTGCGATCATTCAGACGCAGCTCAAGGGCTTCAAATGACTTCATCTCATCGCTCATAATGTTACATCTCCTTTCGTTTCAAGTTGGTCCCGGAGCTGCCTAAGTGCCCGGTGCAATCGGGATTTTACGGTTCCGGTCGGGATTTCGAGAATATCAGCGACTTCTGTTAAGGAGAAACCTTCGAAATAGCTTAGAATAATAATGGGTTGGCAATCCCGATCCAGTGAAGATACGGCTGCGGCCAGATCAGGGTCTGCGGGCTGGTCCCAGCTGCTAGGTTCATGAATTTCGGTAACGTGGCTGAACCGGCTCTTGCGTTTGCGTTCGTCCACACAGTAGTTCAGCAGAATGCGGATTAGCCAAGTGGCGAAATAGGAGGGTTCTTTTAACTTCTTGAGCTTTCGATAAGCTCTGTAGGTGCATTCCTGTATCGCTTCCAGCGCATCGCCCTCGTTGTGCAGATAGGCATAAGCGATCCGGTACAGTTGGCTCTGTTGCATCTCCATTAAGGCTGCAAAAGCCTCGGCATCCCCTTTTTGTGCGGCGATGGTCAGTTGAGCAGGGGTCACATGGCTCCTCCTTTCATGGATGTTGGTGCGTATTAGACCGTGGAAAGGGCTAAACGGTTCTTGATTTTGGAAAAAAAGTTATGTATACACGTGAGACTACCATAAAGAAGAAATTTGCTTATAAACTGAAAACAACCGCCAATCTCCCCCTTATGTTAGAGAGAGGAGTTCGGCGGCTGTTTTGCTTCATATGACTTGTCTGACCGTAATGAGATTCGTTTCTCCCGATCTCAATCTTCAGAATAAAGATGGAGTTTCTTCGCAGCTTCCAGACCAGGCACCGCGAAACTAGCGAGCGGCGATGGCAGATCATCCAGCGGGAACCAACCGATCTCACCAATCGCTCCGCCTTCTTCGAGATTACGAGCAATGCCGCCAATAACCCGAGTTGAGTAGAGGACGGAAATCCAGTGTTCCTGTTGTTCAGGTCGGATCGTCTCTGCGGTGCAGAGCAGCTTGTCGATGACAATATCCAGATTGACTTCTTCCTTAATCTCCCGAACGACCGTCGTTTCAACGGATTCGTACGGGTCGACTTTGCCCCCAGGGATACTCCAGGTGTGCTGTTCAGGCTGACGATTCCGCCAAACCAAAAGGACTTCATTACGTTCGTTAAGGATGATCGCTCCCACGCCAATCCGAGGTTGAACAGGAGAGTTCTCTGTACCTTTGACGTTAAGTAAGGACAACGCAGATTCTTCGGAAGCGACCAGTCGTGAGTCTGAGTGATCTTCCGTCTGTTTGGCTCCTTGGGCAAGAGTCGAGTGAAACGCGAGCGGAAGTTTGGTTTGCGTTGACCATTCTTCTGCAAGAATACTCATCGAGATCAGATCATAATGCGTCCCATCCCGTAGAACGGCAGAGCGCTGGCGCCCTTCCTCCCGAAATCCGGCTTTTAGATAGGCACGTCTCGCAGCTTCATTGTATTCAATCACTTCCAGCGCAATTCGGTTCAGATTCAATTCATGGAATCCATAACGAATAATCAGAGCGAGAGCATCACTGCCGTATCCTTTACCCCGATCTTTATCATCACCAATGCCAATGGCCAGGCGCGCAGAGCGGTTATTCCACTCAATTCGGTAGAGGGCCGTGAATCCGATGAACCGATTGTCCTCCAGTGTACGCAGTGCAAATTCAAAGCCGTTGTCTCTGCGAACTGCGGATGACCCCGTCTCATCCGGCGTTAGCGGAACAGCAATATCGGTATCCAGATTACGCAAGTAATCATAACTGTCAGTGAAGTGGGCGAGCCGCATGCAGTCTTCTGGACAAGGAGCGGCCAGCCGGACTTTGGAGCCTTGAAAAGCATTTAAATGACGTGGAGCCATGTTGCACCTCTTTTATTGGATATGGAATCATACATTTTATCTCATTATACTACGAATCAGAAAGGATACCGAAAAAGGGCACAAGCAGGGAAGCATATCCTCCTGATGAGGAAAAGAAAAGCGACGCTAAATGCGCTAAATATAGATCCATATAGATCCATATAGATCCATATCATTCAACATAGATCATCTGGATATTTCCGAATATAGACAAAACAAAAAGCAGCCAAAGGGCTGCTCTACCATTCATTATTTCATATCCTGCAACAGGTTTTTCATTTTCTTGTAGTGCCCGCTGACCCGATCAACCATGTAGTTATACATAAGCTGATTCTCCGAAAGATTCGCCATTTCCTTGTCCATATCAACGTTATTGTTGTTATTATTCATGGAAGTTTCGTTGTTCTCGACAATCCGGTAGTTTACGATAGAGTCATTGGGATTACTGACCGGAAAGTGTTTCTCATGCGTCCGCTTCATGGCGAGCTGATCTGTTTTGCCATTCTCAATGATACGTCTGAGCTCTTCCTCAAACTCCACCGATTTCTTTTTGTAATGGGGTGTGTCCGCATTGGCAATATTTTCAGTGGTAACCTTGTGCTGCGCGTTCAGCGCTTGTAACAGAGATTCATTGCGTCTGGAAGTGTTCGTTTCAATCAACGGCTCAGTCTCCTTCAATGGAAAATGCAATTGCTTTCATCATAAAAAAATGAGCTGCTGCCTGTCAAGTTAGGCAAAAGAAAAGGACAAGCGCATGGCGCAGGTCTTCATTACGAAATCCTGCCTTCATGACATCTTATCCTTGTCCCAGCCCGTATGAATCAGTCTTCACGAATTAGCCATTAAGTTGGACGACTGATGTTTTTGCCATAATAAATCTCATCCATCTCCAGCTTCAACCACTCCGTAATTTCCTGTTGCTCGGCCTTGCTCAGTTTATCTTTGGTATAACCAAACAGATAGTTATCGAGATCGAATTCTTTCAGTTTGCACTTGGTGTGAAAAATGTTCTCCTGATAGACGTTCACGTCAATCATGTCGAAGCTGCTTTTGATCTCATCCGGAATATAATTCTGGATCGAACCGATCTCATGATCAATAAACAGCTTGCGTCCGCTCGTATCCCGTGTAAAGCCACGTACCCGGTAATCCATCGTCATGATATCCGTATCGAACGAGTGGATCAGATAGTTCAGTGCCTTTAGCGGCGAGATTTCACCACAGGTAGAGACGTCAATATCTGCCCGGAACGTACTGATGCCTTCGCTCGGGTGGAATTCGGGGTACGTATGAACGGTAATATGGCTTTTGTCGAGCTGCATGACGACATTATCGGGCAGGGGGCCTGGAGATTCATCGAAGGATTCTTCGGGGATCTCCACAATGGGTCCTTCCGACACAAGCATCGTCACACTTGCACCCTGGGGAACATAGTCCTGTTGGGCGACATTCAGCACATGGGCACCGATAATGTCAGACACGTTGTTCAGGATTTTGCTCAATCGGGCCGCATTATATTGTTCATCAATATATTCAATGTAAGCTTCGCGTTCATCTTTGGTTTTTGTATAACAGATATCGTACATATTGAAACTCAGCGACTTGGTCAGGTTGTTGAATCCATGCAGTTGAATGCGCTGCTCTGGCGTTAATGTCATGGTTGCAGTTCCCCTTTGTCCCATACGACATGGTAATCGCAGTTTTACTACTACTTATACCCAACCTGCCGCCAAAAAAAACATATGTACGTCATTCTTTGCTACTCCAGTCGTGCACAGGTCAGAAGGAAGAATCTTCATAATTCCCAACATCGTTCATCCGTTCATCTTCAGCAACCGATTGGATATCCTCCGAGGTGATGCTGATGATCGTATAATCTTCATTCTGCTGTTTTTTGACCGCTTTTTCCTTAATAAAACGGGGACTTCCATCCCCGGCATCTTCATCATATACAAGCAGGAGACCGTCGCTTTTGCGCAGCAACAAGTCGTCCCGCGCAGTAAACTGCCACGGGCCGATATACGGCTGACGACTAATGGCACCATAATAGTCCACACCTTGCAAAATGGAGCGATAATACTCCTGTTTGTCTTCCTTCCATTGTTCCTCGGGATTCTGAAAAGCGGTAATGATCGACAGCTTCAGATCCGGGAACGTCTTTTTCAGCTCAAGCACCACTTCGCAGGCCCACAGGTCTACACCGTATTGGCCTGGAGTCAGCACCCACTCCAGCCCGTCTTCGACCAGGGGTATAAGACGGGAGGAGATCGCCTTTTTGATGTAAGGAATTCCCTCATGCTTCTGTCCGAAAATCTGTAGTTCATGTGCACGATAACCGGTAATCAACACGTTTTTCAGCATCGGTTTCTCCTTTCAGGCGTGGTCAGGCCATCGGCCAGTTCCGGCACCGAGGCTTGTCCAGAATCGGCTGAAATCGCTGAGTCAGCGATGCCTGTTCTTTGAATCATCCCGTTAGTTCGCTGGTGGAGCATCCGTACGGAATGGATAGAGGAACTGTTTCGGAATATCGGTCTCAAATCTCATCAGCTCACCCGACGTTGGATGGATGAATGAGAGTACCCGTGCATGCAGTCCGAGGCGACCCAGTGTTTTGGTTTGAGCACCATATTTTTTGTCGCCTGCGATGGGGTGGCCCAGATCTTCCATATGCACACGAATCTGGTTTTTGCGTCCCGTTTCCAGACGGACTTCCAGCAAGGAGAACTCGCGGTTCGATTGTAGACGTTTGTAGTGTGTAATGGCATGTTGTCCATCATTCGGGCGAGAACTGGAATACATTTTGAGCGTCTTCGTTTCTTTCAACCATGAGGAAATGGTGCCCTCTTCCTTCGCAACGGCGCCTTCCACAAGGGCAACATATACACGTTCCTGTACATTCTCTTTCCAGTTGTCCTGCAGCTTCTGCTGCACTTCTTCACTCTTCGCGAACATCATGACACCGGAAGTGTCGCGGTCCAAACGATGGACAATAAATATTCGGTTCAGCGCGTCGGTACGGCGAACATGCTCGGTCAGCTGGCGATAAGCGGTAAGATCATCACTTTTGTCAGCGGCAATGGATAACAGTCCGGCTTCCTTGCGAATGACAATGATATCATCGTCTTCATGCAAAATGTTAATCCCTGTCAGGGAAGGAGCGGCAACAGCGCCTTCTTTGCTGATCGTTACGATCTGCCCTGGCGTCAGCTCCAGATTAAACTTGGTCACCACTTTCTGATCAACGGCTACCTGTCCGCGACCCAGAATGGATTTGACCGCATTACGGCCGGACTTCAAGTGTTTCAGCAGGAAGTTGAGCAGCTCATCCGGTTCGGTGACTTTGTAAGGGCGTGGTGGTTCTTGCTTGCGATAATAGGAATTTCCTGAGCGTTTGGGTGCTTTGGGTTTGGGTGCTCCTGCTTTCTTGGGGGCCGCGGAGGATTTGGCGGCTACTAGCTTTTTCGCCGCTCCTGTATTGCGTGATGCGGATGGTCCTGTTGATTTGGCAGAAGTAAAAGTGGACCGACCAGATCGTGCTGTGGACGAACCTGCGGATGCCTTCCCCTTGGCCGATGTATTGCCTGTTGGGCGTTTGCGTTTATTCATAAATAGTAATCTCCTTCTGAACAGCCTGTACCGCTTGTGTGCATACGATCCGTTCATTTCGTTATGCAGTCCAATATACCATTAACCGGGGGCAAATAAAAATAGGTGGAGAGAATCTGTTACCCATCCAGTCCAAAGAGAGTCAAGATTCATAGAATAACGTATCTCATAGCGTTGGAGGTGCTACTCATGGGTGTTTTTCTCGATATGAGAAGTTCGATGAACTCGGGAAGCGTAGGACAGCCCGGTTTGTCCCTGTCTCCTTCGCCGGAAGCGTTTGGCTCCATTGGTTTGCAAACCCTTGGTGTTCCAAACCCCATTATCACCTTGAATGGCACGGTTGGCGTTACCGGAGAAGTGGGGGATACGTTCGTTGTTGAACTTGTACGGGGCAGTGTTTACGATCCGTTCTTTGTAATCTATCGCGCCGAAGGTACAGTAGGTCAGAACGGTGGCGCTGAATTTCATTCGTTCACTGCACAGGATCTGTCCGCACCGCCTGCACTGGAAAGTGTGTATACCTCGTTTATTTCAGGGGTATCCACATCGGTACGAACCGGACCCGAAATGTTCTATGGTATTGCAGCCACCAATGGGTTCCTGTGAACAGAAGGTTCAACAGGAAGAGTGTTATCATATGGCATCTTATGATGAGCAGACAAAAATCCCGGCTCCAAGGAGTCCGGGATTTTTTGTTGTAGTATCCACGTTTACAAACTAGTTGGCGGAGCCTTTCAAAATGATGTTGTTGGCTTTGCCGAAGTCGATGGCGACTTTGCCCGCAAGTGCCGCTGTCCGCTCCGCAAGGACAACCGCGTTCACGCCACAGGAGAAGTGCATTACGGGGTGAAAATACACCGAAAATCATTGGCGGCTCCACGCCGTCCTGTCTTCTATGTTGCGTGGCACGCAGGCGGCGGGAAACGCAGCTGCATGTCTCGCCTACTACAAGCCAACTGACGGAGTGGATGAAGCTGGATCATATACATTTTGCCGCCGTGGAACAGAATCACCTTCGCGAGATGAATCAGCGCAAAAAGGCGTTGGACAATGCGGTGGAGCAGGTTAAACGTCTGCGTCGTCAGGAGACTGGGGAAGGGTAGCAGATGAGGCTGAGAAGAAAAAAACCGCAATACGCGTAGACAGGAAGGGGCTTAAACCGTGATCACCATCAGTCTGTGTATGATTGTGAAGAACGAACAACGCACGCTTGCGCGCTGTCTCGACTCGGTCGCCGGCATCGCGGACGAGATCGTGATTGTAGATACCGGTTCATCCGACCGTACGAAAGAGATCGCCGCGCAATATACCGACCGGGTCTACACGTATGAGTGGAAGGATGATTTTGCCGCAGCGCGGAATTATTCATTCGACCAGGCCACACAGGAATATATCCTGTGGCTGGATGCGGATGATGTGCTGCTGCCCGCGGAACGGGCGAAGCTGGAAAGGTTGAAGCAGCAGCTGCCGTCAGGCGGTGAGACGGCGGCTGTGATCTTGGGCTATACGCTGGCCGAGGGGCAGGAGGGAAGTCCGCTCGTGACGGACCGACGGTTGCGCCTCGTCGAGCGGGAAGCGAGCTGTCGCTGGCATGGCCGGCTGCACGAGCAGTTAGGCTTCCCGCCGGGCGGGGTCATTACGGCAGATATTGCCGTCACGCACCGCCGCGAAGCGGGCCATCATTCGGCGCGAAACGTGCGCATCCTGCGCAAATGGATCGCCGAAGAGGGCGCAGCCCAGGGACGCCTGCTGTTCTATTATGCAGGCGAATGTTATGACCGCCGGCGTTATGCGGCGGCGGTTCGGGCGTACGCGAAGCTGCTGCTGGAGCCGAGCGGCTATCGCGAGGATCGGCTCATCGCCTGCGCGCGGCTGGCGGAATGTTACGAACGGCTTGGCGAGCCGGGCCGGAAGCTGGGGGCACTGTTACAGTCATTTCAATTCGACTTGCCACATACCGACTTCTGCTGCGCCATCGCTGCCTGCTTCCAGGAGAGGCAGGAGATTGTGTCCGCCATCTACTGGTATATGCAAGCGCTCGATGTCAGCAGTCGCGATCCGGGTCTGCGCCCTGTGGCTGCGGCATGCCGCACTTGGCTGCCACACGCCAGGCTCTCCCTTTGTTACGCTCACATGGGAAACGGGGAGCAGGCGCTTCTGCATAACAGCAAAGCAAGAGAGTATCTGCCGAATGACCCAGGCCTGCTCGCCAATCGGCATAAGCTAGAAGCGGTGGTGAGTAAGGGGAACGGTGGGCCGGAAGAAAGAGAGTAATAGTAAGGGCGAAGGGAAGAGTGAGAGTGAGAGTGAGAGTGAGGGTAGTGTTGCTCCGCTCTAGAGGTGGAATAAGAGCAGCCCCGCTTGCCATGAGAGTCGGCGAGCGGGGCTGCTTATTTGTGTTTTTATTTATCGGGTGCCAGGCACCGCACGTACTGGTTATTCATGCGCAGACTTTGGCATGCCCAGCCCCAGCCGTCATATATTTCATCATCGATGTTTAGCGTAATGCTATCATCGCTGTACTCGTTCCGGTTTTCGATCCGGAGCGTATTTTCATTTTCCCATTCGAGGTGGTTAGCCCCATGGTGTTCAGCTCGATATATGGTTTTTACTGTAAACACGTCCGAACGGCCCTCCTTTAATGGCAGTGGGATCAAACGATATAAGGTAATGGATATGTAGGTACGCAAATGTCTTTTCTGTAAGCTAATCATTAATCGATGGTAACACATTGCGTATATTAATTAATAACAAATAAGTTAAAATAATCCTTAATCAAGCGAGAGCTAAGTTAAATGGAGGAAGAGAGCCTTGTTAGCAAATTCAGGACTTAAAGAAGCAGTAGGATGTAGTAGTTTGATGTGGAATGTTTAACTTGCCCAAAGGTGGTTGATGCTGCAATTAAGCATGCCAAGCATGGTATAATAGAAAGAAACGGAGTTGATGGTCAGATGTCTGATTTACTCGATCCTCGGAACGATTTTGTTTTCAAGCGTATTTTTGGCAGTGAAGAAAATAAAGATGTACTGCTAGTGTTCTTGAACCGAACGTTTGCAGAATCGGGGGAACAGCCGCTGACGGAGATTGTACTCCTTAATCCGTATACCGATAAAGATGCTCCGCTGGATAAACAGTCCATATTTGATATTTGGGCGAAAACAGCTGAAGGTAAATTAATCAACATTGAGATGCAGTTATTTAATAAATACGATATTGAAAAGCGGACCCTATATTATTGGAGCAAGCGTTATTCCATTCATTTGCAGGAAGGCCAAACTTACAAGGAACTGAAAAAGTGTGTGACAATTAATATTTTAAATTACTCGTTTATCGAAAATGAGCGTTATCATAATGTATTTCATCTGAGGGAAGACCACACTGGACTTGAATTGAGTGATGATCTCGAAGTTCATTTTATGGAGCTGTCCAAGCTGGATGATCAATCCGTTCCGATGGAAGGTGGTCTGATTAACTGGCTTTTGTTCCTGAAAGGTGCTGACAAATCAAATTGGGAGGTGCTACAAATGAATGAACCTACGTTGAAGAAAGCAATGGATACGCTGGAGTTTCTGAGTCAGGATCGTGAAGCACGTCGCTTGTATGAAGAGCGGCAAAAGTATTTGCACGATGAAGCCTCGATGATTGAGTGGGCTACGGAAAAGGGTGAACGTAAAAAAGCTCTTGAGATTGCTAAGGACATGTTATCGTTTGGTATCGAAGTTTCAGTCATTGCCAAAACGAGTGGTCTAACTGAATCTGAAGTTGAGGCGCTAAAAGATTAGCAAATGCACTTTAAATCCAAACAATCGTCTTGTCCCCAAAAGGGAAGGCGGTTGTTTTTTAATTTGCCCTAGATCGTTTTACAGTAAAACGCGGTTGCTCATTCGGGTCTGGGCCGTTAAACTAAAGGGAGCGGCGTTTGCTTGACGGACAAGTCATGAGAACGCCATTTTGTTGTCAAGGATGCGGTATATGCCGCTTTCGGATGTCAGAATCGGATCGGACCAAGCTGGTGGAAGAACACCGGTGATAAGTAAGGAGTCTTTACATGAGTGTGCAAACACCTACATTAGAAGAAGCGCAGGGTCTCCTGCAAAAATATTATGGCTACCCCGACTTCCGTGAGGGACAGAAAAAGATCGTAGCCAGCCTGCTCGAACGTGAAGATACGCTTGGTATTATGCCAACCGGGGGCGGGAAATCGATCTGTTATCAGATCCCCGCTTTGTTATATTCGGGATTGACGCTTGTCGTTTCCCCGTTGATTTCGCTTATGAAGGACCAGGTTGATGCCTTGACCACGGCTGGTATTGCAGCCGCCTATATTAATAGTACGCTCAGCGGCAAAGAAGTGAATGATCGCATCCGCGCGGCGCAGCGCGGTGAGCTGAAGCTGCTCTATGTCGCGCCTGAGCGACTGGAGCTGGACTGGTTCCGCGAGGAGATGGGCTACTTGCCAATCTCGTGCGTTGCTGTGGATGAGGCCCACTGTGTGTCGCAGTGGGGGCATGATTTTCGGACAAGCTACCTGGCGGTAGCGCCGTTTGTGGACAGTTTGCCGGAGCGGCCGGTGGTTGCGGCCTTTACGGCTACAGCGACGCCCGAAGTCATGGGAGATATTCTGCGGCTCCTGCGTTTGCAGGACCCGCAGACGTATGTGACCGGACTTGGGCGGGATAATCTGGCGTTTAGCGTGCTGCGCGGCGAGAGCAAAAAGGACTTTGTCCTGAATTACGCGCGCGAGCATTCTAGTGAGCCGGGAATTGTATACGCTGCGACCCGTAAGGACGTGGACGATCTGCATCAGCGTTTGCTGCAGGCGGGATTGCCCGCGGGACGCTACCATGCCGGGATGACGGATGATGAACGGTCCCAGAGCCAGGAAGCTTTTTTGTACGATGATATCCGGGTGATGGTGGCGACAAATGCGTTCGGGATGGGGATTGATAAGTCTAACGTGCGTTACGTTATTCATAACAGCATGCCGAAGAATATGGAAGCCTATGTGCAGGAAGCCGGTCGTGCGGGACGGGACGGGGAGCCGAGCCAGTGCATTTTGTTATTCGGGGCACAGGATATTATCACCCAGAAGTTCCTGATCGAGCAAAACCCGATGGAGGGCGACCGCAAACAGAACGATTACCGGAAGCTGCAACAGATGGTGGATTATTGTTATACGACGCGCTGTTTGCGTAGTGCACAGCTGGACTATTTCGGTGAGGTGCATGACGATACGCCTTGCGGTACTTGCAGTTCCTGTACGGACGACCGCGAGCTGGTAGACATGACGATTGATGCGCAAAAAATATTCAGCTGCATTCACCGCATGCGTGAACGGTATGGTGTATCGCTGGTCGCTTCGGTGCTCAAAGGCTCCCGTGCCAAAAAAGTGCTCGATTACGGCTTCAACTCCCTGCCAACCTATGGCGTAATGGGCAATCGTACAGAACGTGAGATCGCCGAGATCATCAACGTCATGGTTTCCGAAGGTTATCTGATGCTCTCCGAGGGGCAGTATCCGGTTGTTCGTTTGCAGCCACTGGCGGTGGAAGTGCTCAAAGGTCAGCGTGAAGTGATGCAGCGGGTGGTCCGTAAAACGGCGGCGACGGCTTCGGGTACGAACTACGGCGGACGTCGCGGACGTGATGCAATGCCATCTGCGGTTAACGAGACGGTATTTGAGCAGCTGCGTCTGATCCGTCGTGATCTGGCGGCGAAAGAGCATGTGCCGTCGTACATTATTTTCAATGATGCAACCTTGCGCGAGATGAGTGTGGTATGTCCACAGACAGAACGTGACATGCTGGATATCAAAGGGGTCGGTGAGGTCAAGTACCGCAAGTACGGGCTGCCGTTCCTGGAGTTTTTCCAGAAGCAAACGGGCGAAGACGTGGATACGGATGATGATGCTTTTTACGATTATGATTAGTGTGGATTTTGAATTGTGAATTGATGAATTCTCGCTTTCCAATATTTGAAGTTCATATGCGCAAGCTAAATGTTCGAAAAAAGATGATAGATATGTATCTAAAGGTATCTGCAAACCTGCCGAAAGCCGGAGCATAACTGCGTGTCAGGGGGAGAACATGTAGAGGGAGTGCTAAAGAACCTGTGACGTCTTATTCAGGGGTTTAAAGCGCCCGCAGCAATCTAAGGAATCTGACGCACGCTATATTGGTATAAACAGCCGTTTACAGCGTGTTTGTCAGGTGATTTTGAGAAATAACGTGTCTCATGTTCCTTACAAAATAAAAGGAGCGTCAGAAGGCCAAATAAGATGTCCTTGGTTCCTTAGAAAATCGTCTGGACCATTCGCGAGGATCGGTGAGCCTGGACTTCAAGAGGTTTTGGACCCAAACATCCTACATCGGATCGCTTGCCAGAGTTTGAAGACACGCTCTAGTAAGAGTTCGAGCGGTCGTCCATGATACGGGGAAGGGTTCAGCAGAGCTGCGGGGCTAAAGCCTTAAGGAGCAAAGTTCAAGGTTCAAGGTTCAAAGCAGTAAGATGTGGATAACGAACTGTGGATTGAACACGATTGAGGTTTTTTACAGGTTGAAGTTGATTATAGTGTCTCTGTATTGTGGACAAAAGAAGGTGAATTGTCTTTCAAAGGGTGGGCATGGGCGTTAGGATTGGCCGACAGTAGATTGCACTGCATGTAGTTTGATTGTATGTGTTTTATACTGTATCTTGTGGTTTTCGTTTGACGGGGTGTATATGTCTTTTTGAAAAGAGTGTCCACTCTTTGAAAGACAAAAGTTGAATATGTCCATGAGACATGGAATGGCTAGATCAAAAGAGGTTTAGATGAACAGCATCCGGGGCAGGATGGCTGTGCAGCTTTCTTTTTACCAAAAAAATATGGTCTGGGTGTCCAGGCAAAGGTTGTGAAGCATGAAAGTTATTCTCTCTACATTAAATGCAAAGTACATCCATACCTCTTTGGCCTTGCGGTGTCTGAAGGCGTACAGTGAGAAGGATTTTGATATTGACCTGGCGGAGTATACGATCAAGGACCCGGTGATGAACATTGTGTCTGATCTGTATCAACGCGGGGCGGACGTGATTGGGTTCTCGTGTTACATCTGGAACATTGAAGAGACGATCAAGGTCATTGATAATCTGAAAAAGGTTATGCCGAACGTAAAAATTTTGCTGGGCGGGCCCGAAGTGTCCTACGACACGGAATATTGGATGAACCGCATCCCCAATGTCGATTTCATCGTGATGGGTGAAGGGGAGGAGACGCTGCATCAGCTTTTGACGGAGCTGGAAGGGGACAAGAAGTTCCATTTCGTCTATGGACTGGCGTATCGCAAAGGGGAAGAGGTCATTCTCATGCCAGGACGGCCAAAAGCGGATCTGAACGATCTGCCGTCACCGCACCGATTTGAGGAGGATATCCCGGAGCTTGGGAAACGGGTTGTTTATTTTGAGACCAGTCGTGGCTGTCCGTTCAGTTGTCAGTTCTGTCTGTCCAGTATTGAGGTGGGCGTGCGGTATTACGATATTGAGCGGACAAAGTCGGACATTCTGTACCTGATTGAGAAGGGTGCGAAGCTGATCAAGTTTGTGGACCGGACGTTCAACATCAAGCGGGATTATGCGCTCGAAATGTTCAAATTCCTGATTGAGAATCATCAGGGGACGGTGTTCCAGTTTGAAATTACGGCGGATATTATGCGTCCCGAGGTACTGGACTATCTGGCAGAGAATGCGCCGCCAGGCACATTCCGGTTCGAGATTGGGGTTCAGTCCACGAATGATCCAACGAATGAACTGGTGAAACGCCGCCAGAACTTCTCGAAGCTGAGTCGTACCGTGAACAAAGTCAAAGCCAGCGGTAAAATCGATCAGCATCTGGATCTTATCGCCGGACTGCCGGAGGAAGATTACAATACGTTCAGGAAGACGTTTAACGATGTATTTGCACTGGGGCCGGAAGAGCTTCAGCTTGGATTCCTCAAAATGCTTCGTGGTACCGGTCTGCGTCTGGATGCGGAGAAGTATAACTACACGTATATGGATCACGCGCCGTATGAGATTCTGGGCAGTGACGTGCTGCCGTTCAGCGACATCGTGCGCCTGAAGCGGCTGGAGGATGTGCTGGAGAAATACTGGAACGCACATCGGATGGACCATACGTTGAAGTATCTGATGGAGCAGGAGTTCGATTCGCCATTTGATTTCTTCCAGGCGTTCGGGGATTACTGGGAAGGTCAGGGCTGGCAGAAGATCGGTCACCAACTGGAGGATCTGTTCACCCGTCTGCACAGCTTCCTGGAGTCGCGGAACACGCCGCATATGGATATTGTGCTCGGCTTGATGAAGTTGGATTATTTCCTCGGCCACAAGTACAAACCGCGTAAAATCTGGTGGGAAGATCCGCTTCAGAAAGACCAGTGGGCGGGTTATATGAAAACGTTGGCTGAACGTCCGGAAGACGTTCGCCTGCCGCGTATTGCCGGTGCCGCAGGCACGGCGTGGCTGGAAAGCAGCGGCACGAGTGCAGTTGCCGCTGCGGGAAGTTCGGCTGCTGCCGGGGAAGACTCTGCCGTAGATGCGGCGGGTGTGATCGGCAGCGATGGTGCAGCGTCGCTCGCTTCGGGCGACGCAACAGGGTCCGCCGCGGATGGAGCGGCGGACGGGGTGGACGGCAACGCTTCGCGTGCGTTGCCGATGACCTCAGCCATGACCGCACAGACGGTCATGGGTGCCCGTGCTTTCGCCGACCTCGATCTCGGCGAAAAGGAACTGCAGAAGCACACCGTATTGGATGTGCTTCCGTTCCGGCTTGAGCGTGTGCTAGCTGGCGCCAGCCCGCTTGCCGCGAAAGGCCGGACGCTGCTGGTCGTGGTGTACCAGCAGCATGAAGGGCAGCAGGCGCAGTATTACACGCTGCCGCTGGGAGAAGAAGCCGCTGCCATGTAGGTGCAGCGGCATTGGGGAGCTGCATGGCCGATGGCTGCATGCAGTGGGAGCTAGCACCACAGCTATGCTGCCAGTGGTGCTTCAATGGTGAGCACCGCGGTTATGGACGCGGTGCAACCCCATAAAGTGCTGCCCCATTGGGCGCAGCACCTTACCCTTACGCGGCTTGCCACTGCACAAGCCGCGCTCCGCTTCACCTTTTATCAAAACATATATGTTCCGAAAGCATCGGAAGGTCGTCTGATTCCCTAGTGGATGAAGAGTGGCCTTCCTTTTTGTTTTCCGAATTTGGGTCAAAAACATAACCTATCCAAACGAAGGAGAGTTTCCTATGACTAAATATGCTACTACTGAAAAGGCGATTACCATAACAAAAGGTTCCGCTGAGTTACTGCGCATTCATATCCCATATAACCCTGCATATATTGAGCGGATTCGTCGGATTAATGGCAGAACGTGGGAAGCCAAACAAAAAGTGTGGATCATCCCATACACCATAGCTGCTCTTCAGGAGTTCATGAATCAATTTGATCCTGATGACGTTCGGATTACCCCAGAGTTGTGGGTTGAAAATGAGAATTTACAGCAATGGAAAGCTAGTAAGGCAAACCATCCATGGAGCAAAGAGCCGTTACAGAAGGCATTAAAGTTACGAGGATACAGCCGCAAAACGATTAAAGCATATTGTAATCAGGTCGAACGTTTTCTGAGTAGCTTTCCCCTCAAAGATACCGATGTCACTACTTCCAAAATTCAGACGTATTGTTTAGGTTTGCTTGAGCGAGGGATCTCCCATTCAAGCGTGAATCAGACGATTACCGCGCTCCGCTTCTATTGCAAACATGTACTCCATCACCCTACGGAAATCCAGTTTATTCGTCCCAAGAAGCAGACCAAGCTTCCGCAAGTATTGTCGGAAAAGGAAGTCGCTCAATTGCTCAAATCCGTAACCAATCCTAAACATAAGGCCATATTGTTTCTAACCTATTCTTCTGGACTTCGTGTAGGTGAAGTTGTGCGTTTGCGGTGCAGCGATCTTGATATTGAAAGGCAAACACTCATCGTGAGACAGGGGAAGGGGCAAAAGGATCGGAGAACGATTCTATCGAGCCTAGCGTGGGATATGGTGCAAAAATACATCACTGAATACAGGCCAAGTCGTTGGCTCTTTCCAGGGCAATCTTCTGATCGGCATCTTACGGAGCGGAGTGTGCAGAAGGTTTTCGAAGAAGCTAGACAACGGGCAGGCATTGTGAAGAAGGTGAGTATTCATGTCTTGAGGCACTCTTTTGCTACTCATTTGTTGGAAAACGGAACAGACCTGCGCTATATTCAGGAATTACTTGGTCACACAAGTGCACGAACAACACAGCGATATACGCATGTTAGTACGAAAAATATTCAGCGTATTCAGAGCCCGCTGGATCGTTTGGATCTTGGAGATTGAGTACTCCTATAAATCTACCTTTTTCACCAAATTCTTCTTCGCAAATACTACAGCATCGGTTATCATATACGTAGTTCAGATATTATACAGGATCTGTGGTATTTACGAAGTACATAAATTAGATGTTAGCTGAAATAACTGAGAGAACAAGGAGTGATATTGAATGACAGATAAGGGGATTTTCAATGAAGTAATTCAAGAAGGAGAGACGATAAATCCGTACTTTGGACAAATATTAGAAAATGGAATCGATTTTGTACCTTACATAGGAAAGTTAGTTCAGACAGTTAAAATTAATCGACTAGTTCGCAGATTCAAAGAGCATGACAAAAAAATTAATTTCATATCGCATCTTGCAGCAGATTCTGTATTATCATCGGAATATATAAGTCAGAGGATTTTCCCAATTATCTTTTCAGATTTGTTTGAAGAACATGAAGATGCAAAAATAAATTTAATACTTAATGGCTTTGAAAATGTTTTTATTGAAGAGAATAGGAACGAATCAGTGATAATTAACTTTTATGATATGTTAAGAAATTTAAGATACTTGGATTTGAAGAGGCTATTTTATTTAGCAGGATTGACTGAAGAAACTATTACTTTTGTCCAAGAAAGTGACGTACATGGTTTGATACGAAACATAGATAAAAGACTAGAGAATAATGGATTACTAAATATAAAAAAAACATGGGAAGATATTGGTGATAGTGATTCAGATAAAGATAGAGATGATATCGAAATTTCACTTTATGGAAATAAATTTTTGGGATTTATACTCGAAGGGGATGGGCTAAAGTAATTTTAATCGAAGTCAGTAAATTCAGCTAACATCATATTCAAGCAGCGGCTCCTTGGGAGCCTTGGTCTGCTAGATGAATTTCGAAGAGGGATTTCAGCAGACAACCCCTCCAGGGTTCATGAATACAGAAACGTTATCGGAAATTTCCCAAATGGAAAGGATATATATAATGGAAACAAGAGTTGGGAAGACTCTAAAAAGAAAAACAGAATTTCGAAAGCAACTCCTTAGCATTCCAAAGATGTTTATTTTTCTGGTGATAAGTCTATTAGCCTATATGTTTTCTTTACTTTTGTGGACAAAAAGCCTTAAGGGAACAGCATATTCTGAACTTTTAGACACTATATTAACAACAAATATAATGGCTATTGGTTTGTTTATGGCGTTAGGGTATATGAATCTAAAATTTATCATCGTAATCTTCAAATCTCTAATTAAAATAATGTTCACAGTATGGGTAGTGATAATCGTTCAATTTTCATCATTGGATCAAATTGAGCAAAACGCTTGGATAGTTTTATCTGCATTCTTTTTTGTGTACTTAGAGGTTTTATTGGATATAAACGACTGCTTATTTCAAGTCAAAGACGATTTTCAAATTCCGAAATTAAAATATGTAACATCGACATTTATCAAAGATAATTCCATTTCAATATCCATTTTATGTTTGAGTGTAATTAATTCAGCTTTATCATATTTCATTATTGATTTATTAAAAGCGATTTATAGCTAATTCAAAGAAGTAGGGTACATCCGATAACATAATATTCACGCTGCGGCTCCTGTGGAGCCTTGGTCTGCTAGATGGATTTCGAAGAGGCATTTCAGCAGATAACCCCTTTGGGGTTCATGAATACAGAAACGTTATATGACATGGGCTTAGAGAGTATAAAACAATAAACAAAAGGAACTGATTACATGCCAAGGTTGTACTGTCCATGCGGAGATTTTATACATAACTTAAGTAATATACCTGACGATGGTTTTCTGACTGTAAGAGATAGAGACTACGAAGAATTATTGGAAACAGAAAATAATAGGAGTATTTTAAGTGAATTACAACCATATAGTGAAACAAAAGAATGGAAAGAATTAATTATTTCTGATGAAAGAATTATTAATTTAACTGAAAGAATTTATGAATGTCCTGAATGCAATAGACTTATGTGGATGAAGAAGAATGGAATGGTCAATATATATGAACAAATCAATAAAATAAAATATTAAATAAGAACCAAATGTTTGAAAGCTATTCATTGAAGAGCCCACGTCATATAACATCATATTCAAGCAGCGGCTCCTTGGGAGCCTTGGTCTGCTAGATGAATTTCGAAGAGGGATTTCAGCAGACAACCCCTCCAGGGTTCATGAATACAGAAACGTTAGCTGAAATCACTGCGAAGACCACTAAATTAAGGAAGCGATCACATGGAAATAAATAAAGAAATTATCAATACTCTAAACCAAATTCAGTGGTTTAGCAATTGTGGGACTAGAGATTATGAAAATGAGAACATTTTATATGCAAGTTCATGGTCTGAAGCAACTTACTATTATAATTCTCAGAAATGGGAAGAAACTACGTTAGAAGCAAGGAATCAATTTACTTCGTTTCTACATAAAAACTTTATAAGAGAATACTCGGATTGGAATGAATTGATCAAAGAAGCAAAAACAATCACAAACGATTGTTTAGATGAAATATTAGAAAAGACAACAAATGAATTCCAGCTAGATAGCACATTTATAGATTGTGTTAGATGGGACATACTTGAGATTATTATGAAACATATTTATTCAAGAAAATTGAATAGAAAATTTAATGGATTCTATTCGGATATTATCTTTAACATATATTCTAAAGGACATTTACCATGTGGTTGGGAAGGTAAATGGCCAACGGGTAAATTAGTGATTTATTAATAGTAGCTGGGAGTTTATCAAGATGGCAGTGACACCAGCTAACACCATGTTCACGCTTCGGGCCATTCGGCCCTCGGACCGGCAGGAGTTAGATGTGGGTTCAGGGATGCAATTAGCTGTGGCAGGGAAGCGGAATCAGCCGGACACATCCGCACCGACTAACCGCATTGCGGCCGCCACTTCGCGGCTTAAGTCGGTGGGACGTCGTGAACACAAGAACGTTAGGTGAAATCTGACTAAAAAAATTAAATAATTAAGGAGAATTAAGCATGGAAGAAAAGAGAAAATATAAACTTTATCAGCTTCTCATAATCGTAGCTTCTATTATTGGTGTTTGGGGATTCATTAATCCTATATTAATTGGCTGGATCTTTAAAGACAAAGAAGGATATGGAACATATAAGGAATTTGGTCCTGTTGGTGATTGGATTGGTGGAACATCGACGCCAATTATTACTCTAGCTAGTTTTATCATTTTATTAGCAGCCTTTCTTGCTCAAAAGGAAGAACTTCAAGCTACACGTGACGAAATGAATTTAACAAGGAAAGAGTTTAAAGAACAAAACAAAACGTTAGCGAGACAGCGGTTTGAAAATACCTTTTTCCATATGGTCTCATTACATCACAGTATTGTTAATAGTATTGAACGCACCGAGACAGAATCACATAGCGTAAGTTATACAGAAAGTCAGTATACATCCAAAATAATACGGGGTAGAGCATACATATCTAATATTGCAAGGCCATTAGTTTCCTCTAAATGGTCAGATGTTTCTCAACTGTGGTCATTGAAACAACAATATAATAATATTTATCAAGAGAATCAAAGTGAGTTAGGTCATTATTTCAGAAATCTATATCACATTATTAAGTTGATAGATGAAAGTGCTGAACTCGAAAATGACAGTGATTGTGAACTTGAGGAAAGAAAAAAATATATAAGGATCATCCGAGCGCAACTTTCAACTGATGAATTACTTTTATTGTTGTATAACTCACTTACAGATGAAGGTTCAAACTTTCATACCTTAATTATCAAGTATAAATTACTAAACAATTTAAGCGTGAAATTAGTGCCAAAAGCACTTAGAGATGTATTTGTAAGTATGAAACAAGAATAAACATTAAGAAATCTGTAGATTTACCAATGATGAGTCAGACATCACCTAACATAATATTCAAGCAGCGGCTCCTTTGGGAGCCTTGGTCTGCGAGAGGGATTTCGAAGAGGAATTTCAGCAGACAACCCCTTCGGGGTTCATGAATACAGGAACGTTAACTGAAATCAACACAACGACATAATAAGGTAAGAATAATCGAAGAATTAAAGGGTGAATTCCATTGAAGTTATATTATAAAGAGTCGGGAAATACAGAAGCTTCTCTTATTGTTTTTTTACATGGGGGAGGAGTAAGTGGTTGGATGTGGGATAAACAAATTGAATATTTTAATGATTACCATTGTTTAGTTCCAGACTTACTTGGACATGGCTTGAGTTCTAGTACGGACTTTTCTATTAATGACTGTGCTGAAGAAATATTAAGTTTGATTCTAACTAAAGTACAAGGTAAAAAAGTTATTCTAATAGGATTTTCTTTAGGTGCACAAGTAGCTATTAAAATACTAAGTATGAACCCAGATCTAGTAAATTATTCAATATTAAATAGTGCACTTGTTAGACCTATTCCATTAGCTAATAAAATAATTAAACCCACTATCCGGTTAACTTATAGGCTAACAAAAAATCGAATCTTTTCGAAGATTCAAGCAAAGCAGTTATACATTGAAAAACAAAAGTTTGAGACGTATTATAAGGAAACTTATAACATGAATATTAACAATCTTATTAAGATTTTAGAAGAAAATATGTCTTTTAGTATACCCAAAGAATTCAGTATGTCTAACTCAAAAATATTAATTACTGTTGGAGAGAAAGAGAAAAAAATAATGAAGAAATCTGCATTAGACATATTAGACAAAACCTCAAATGGTAAAGGTATTATTATACAGAAGGTGGGTCATGGGGTATCCCTTGCCCAACCAGAGTTATTTAACAAGATTGTTGATGCTTGGATTAATGACAAAGTACTACCGAGTGGACTTACCCCTGTAAAAATTGGTAATGGATTGAGATAATTCGAGGAAGCCGTTGACATCAGTTAACACGGCATTCCTACTGCGGGCATTCGCCCTTGATCGCCAAGAGGGATTTCATAGAAGGATATTCAGGCGATACATTCAACCAGCTAAGTCTGACGACCCGTTCCCTTTGCTCACTTAAGCTGCTTGAACGTCAGGAATGCCAAACGTTAGACGAAATAGACTGTGAAAGGACATATATATATATGATAACAATCTCATGTACCAAGAAGCTATTTGATGCTAGTTCTTTTGTCGAAGAACCAGACAACGAATTAGAGGACGAACTCTACAAGTGGCATGCCAATGTATTTCGAATGGCTAAAAAGAATAATTTAATTATTATGAATAATAAGACAAGGTATTGCTTTATTTTGTTTGGAATAAGAAAAGAGCACTATAAAAACTTTAAAGAGATATTTCTCCATGCACTGATAGAAAATTTAAAAGCAGAAGGAATCTCTGAACCTTTAATTAACAACTATATCAGTCATGCAAACAGCATTAAGTTCATCAAAACGTATGATAGAAGCGTCATTGGATCAATGATAGACATGGTTAAAATGACTGAATTCATGATTGAAGACTATTTACCCATACAAGAAATGAACATCATCGAATTAAATAAAATGAACAACGCGACTCCCTTAGTAAAGCTAAAAAAATTTCCAAACCAATTTATGAGGGAGGCTCTTAGTATGTGAGCCTACAGTCTACTTCGTCTAACATAATATTCACGCTGCGGACATACGTCCTTGGTCCGGCATTCGCCGGACACCCAGCATATGCTGGGTCGTGAATACAGGAATGTTATACGACAGAATCAAATGAAAAGAGAGCCATTTGGCTCTCAATTAGAAGTTATATTTAATTCATTATGTAATTGAAGCGCATCTTTAAAACCTTGCAAGTAGATTTCACGGTCTAGGATTGTTTGAACTGAGAGGTCTGCATCATCGTAAAGAAATAGAGTTTTATGCATATCCTGAGGTAGAAGTTCATGTAACTGTTTGAAGTAAAGATTTCGATCAGATGAGAATTGATTATAGATGGTGTTGTTCTTGAGAAGATTGTTATATAGAGCTTCAATTCGATTACGAATTAACGAATCAAGTAAGACTTCTAAAGAATTGTGCATAAATGATCACCGTCCGTTATGTTTTATTTTACGAACAAAAATTCAACTTATTGAATTTTATTTTATCATAATGAAAATTATAGTCAAGATATATCAAAGATATTTTTGATTAGAGAAATATATTTTCATATAATTAAAGAAAAATTCAATTCGGATACGAAGGAGTACCAGATGATAAGTTATAAACCATTTCAAAAATTATTGATTGACAGGGAGATTAAGAAGCAGGATTTATTGAAAATGACGGGGATTTCATCGGCAACGATGGCAAAGCTCAATACGAATGAATACGTATCGTTAGAAGTCATCGATAAATTATGTACGGCATTGGGATGCCAGCCTGGAGATCTTTTGGAACATATAACAGACCGATGAAAGAATAGAGTATAAGAGAATGTTGCTTAATTCAAAGATGAGATTCCGTCGTATAACATAGTATTCAAGCAGCGGCTCCGTTGGAGCCTTGGTCTGCGAGAAGAATTTCAGGGAAGCATTTCAGCAGACAACCCCTCCGGGGTTCATGAATACAGGAAGGTTATGAGAAAACAAATTAAAGGAGAAACAAAAGTGGGAAAGAAACTAACTATATTTCTTGTTGATGGCTCAGAAACAGGGCCCAGAACAATTGAAATCGGTAATTGGTCAGGAAAGGCTGTATATTCACAACGCTCTTCTCTGCCCCAAATTATAGAGCGCTCTGAGTTTAATAGACCTGGAGTGTATATTCTAAAATCCTTACCTAACAGCGACAACTATAATGAACGCATATACATAGGGGAATCGGAAAATCTTAAAAAGAGATTAAAGAAACATTTAGCTGATTCAGATAAGGACTTTATTGAAATTGTAGCTTTTATAAGCAAAGACGAAATGCTTACTAAGTCTCATATAAAGTATTTAGAATCTCGAATTATCTCTTTATCTAAAGATGCGAAAACAGCCGAAATTGATAATTCGAATCAGCCGGAACTAACGACTCTCCCTGAAGCTGATATTTCGGACATGGAGTACTTTTTAGAACAGATGAAGTTGATTTTTCCAGTAGTTAATTTTATGTTCTTGGTTCCCTCTATTCTCAAACAATCAAATGAGACTGTGGTTGCGCCGCTACCAGTTAATAGCGACATTGTATATACGCTGAAAAGCAAAAAAGCTTCTGCTAAATTAATTGAAACTGAAAAAGGATATGTAGTTCTGTCTGGATCTCAAAGCTGTAAACAAACATCAAGTTCAATCTCTGAAGGATGGATCAAGCAACGAAATAAGTTGATAGAAACCGGAGTTCTAATAGATGGCGGAGAATTCTATATATTTAATGAGAATGCGATTTTTTCAAGTATTAGTGCAGCCACTGCTGTAGTACTGGGGCGTCAAGCAGCGGGCCCTGTGGAGTGGATAGATATTAATGGAAGGACATTTAAGCAGAATCAGGAAAAGAAATTCGAAAGTAATAGCAATGAAGATTAATTCGACATCTCATAACATTTAAGCAGAGTCTCCTTCTTAGCCTTGGTCTGCTAGGTGGATTTCGGAGATTTCGGAGAGGAATTTCAGCAGACGGCCCCCCCTGGGGTTCATAAATACAGGAATGTTATCTGAAATAGCGATTGGAGAGAGAGAAATGGAAACTTTTAAATCAATACTATTGTTCTTATTTAGTTTATTGAAGAGTTTTGTTGTAACAATTTACCTGTGGACGAAAGGAAAAATACTAAACAAAAACTATGAATCTGTCTACGCCTCTTACGGGATTGTACTATCCATACTCACTATTACTGCGTTTAGGTATACAAATGAATTAGTTAACTTTTTTTTATGGGCTTTTATAGTTGTTGTATTAACAATTAACATTATTGTTTTGTTTGAGATAAGAAAATTGGACAGAGGATCTAAGGAATACTTTAAACAAATTTCAGATTGGTCATTTTCAATGACATTTATATCTTTGTTTATTTCAATGGGATTAATTCATACTGTTCCGTTTCTACTTAATATATTTATAGTATTCTTTTTTGTGTTCATTTACTTTAGCGCAAGATACTTATATTTGGATAAAGTAACAAACTGGTTTTATTTAATGTTACTTATGCTTTTTACTCCGATAATTTCTGCTGTTCTATATAGTTTTATTGGGATGATGCTTTTTGAGATTTTTGACGAGAAACTTTTTATCGCGAATGGAACTTTAGGCTGGATGGTAATTATTCTAAGTATAGTACTTATAAATCTTGTGGTTTTTTGGACACCTGAAGAACGATTTAATGAAGCAAAGGTGGCTATTTATTTCCTTCTAGCCTTATTTTCTACAATATCATACTGTTTCTTCGTGTCCGATTTCTTGTCAGACTTGATAACGCCGAAGTTGAATTCAATGTCTAACACTAGGATAACTGCAGAAGAAGTAAGGGAATTCATTGAAAATGCAGTTAGATGGTTTACACTTCCATATTTAATAGGATCAGTATCTTCGTGTTTCTCGTTAGAGTTAGTTTCTCGGAATAGAGAAATAGTTAGCAAATTGACGAAGTTCGATACCACAGATAACAACACATTCACGCATCGGGGCTAGTGCTGCTCGGTATCTGGAAAAATTTTATATATATGTTATTTCAGGTGACAACCCTGCACTGGCTAAGTCTGACGACCCGCGTTTCGCACTTAAGCCAGTGAGGGTTCGTGAATGCAAAAGAAAGTTATCAGAAATCTACGAAATCATAGTAGGGGCACCTTTATGAGGGAAGTCATAATTTATATTACAGAAAGAATTACGTTTAAAGATCTAAAGAAAAAAAAGCTAAAAAAAACAGAAATATCATAAGATCAAAGGTGAAATGTTTGATGAACATTTGGATGAATCGGAACCTCACATTGTTTTTAGTAGCCGTATGACTCAAACCACAAACTATGCTCTATCAGTTATACTTTAATTGAGAAAGGTTTAGATATCCAAATCGAATGTTGCTTGTAATCCGCTTAGGAATTCTCTTTGTTAGATTGTTTACTTTTTTGATATTTACAACTCATGAAAATATTATCATTTGACAACGTAGGGTTTATATCAGTGTTTTTTCTTTTAATCCGATTCCCGCATTAAAAGCATTATATTTTATCTTACAATTTCGAATAGACGGAACTATAAGTCTACACACTGTGCTTAATAATTGCATTAAAATGACTGCTCACGTCTAGTCTTAACAAGACATGACGCAGTTTAGACCCATCAGAGAGGTGCATGTATGAGCCGATTGCTTGACGTATTGGAAGAGGAACGGCGCAAGCTTAATCAGCTTGGTGAGACATCCTTGAAGCAAGCGATTCCGTTGTGGGACAATCCCGAGGTTCAGGAACAGAGTCGAAGGGTAGATGAACTGGTGGAACGAGTGAGTGAAATGAAAGGCGAGACATAACCGAGTTGTACGATAATGAGTGAGGTACATAACGTGTAGGGGAGGAGAAGATATGGAACTTCCACCGTGGTTGCAACAAGCGATTCAGGCAAGGCTAGATGAAGTATCTGCCCGAATCGAGCATGACCCTGAATTGAGTCGTGTACATGAGGAAAAGGACGAAGCGTTTGAAGCTTGGTTTGCAGGCAAGAATGTTGAGCAGACACCTGAATATACCGAGTGGGAGAATCGTTACATTGTCAGCAAAGGCATAGAGAATGAGCGATTGTATATGCAAGGACTGAAGGACGGCATCCAGCTCACAGTTTCCTTGCTGGGACAGTCGATGCTGGAGGAGAGGTATACAAAGGCTCATCAAACCACTGACGCGAACCCATAAGTCAGGGGGAGCGTCCTTAATCCCTATTTAAATAAAAACAGCCGAAGCGTATAACTTATCGCTTCGGCTGTTTTTTTTACGCTCTAGTTTTCCAAAATCCCAATCCTTACTTCCCACTCACAGACTTAAACCAATCATTCACTTCTTGCGTGATCTGATCTCCGCCGTTGGATTTCCAGTTGGCGACGAATTGGTCAAAGGCATCAACCGGCAGTTGGCCGTAGATGATTTTGTTGAAGGTTTCCATCTCGGACTGGCGGAGCAGGTTCCACTTGGATACCATGGTTGGTGTGGCTGCGCCAGTGAAATAGTTTTGTTTACGGATGTCGATCTGGGACATAACGACTTTACCTGCATACCAGTTTTCCGGTTTACGGAATTCGGCGATTTGTTTCTCGTATGGTGTTTCAGGCTTCTCGCCGTTCGCCAGTTTCACGAGTGTTTTCATGTACAGATCCGGGATACGTGCTGGGCCAGTCAGGAACGGGAATTCGTTGGAGAAGTCTTTGATCTTCTCTTTGTCACTGGTCGGTTGTCCGTCAATGATATCCCAGTCGTAACCTTTGGCGAAGCCGTATTCATACTCACTGCCTGCAGCCGGGTTAGCCAGGTTATCGAGCAGGTAGTTGTAGTACAGGAAGATGGCTTCTGGATGTTTCGCATCCTTGTTGATCATGATACTTGCGTTGACACCAGAGTTCTGCCACTTCGTACCGATCTTGCCGTCTGGGCCAGCCGGAACAGGGTAGGCTTTGTATTTTGAGCCAGGTACATTCTTCAGCAGGTCAGGTGCAGGCCAGTCTGGAACCCAGTTTGCGCCTGGCAGAATGCCTGCTTGGCCTTTCGTCCAGCTCTCAGCCGATTTACCTTCATCCCACAGAGCGGAGTCAGCGTGGATATAACCTTTGTTCATCCACTCAGCCAGCTTGGCAAGGGCTTGTTTGGCACCGGGGTTAACGGAGCCGTACTCCAGATTGCCGTTTGCGTCTTTGTTCCATTGCTCCTCGATTGTGCCGTATGCCCCGAACAACCAATCGAGCTGCCCCATCCAGGTGTTGGTGTTATTTTTAAGCGAAATCGCCAGCGGGAATACTTTGTCTGGAGACAGACCGTCCGGGTTTTCGTTCTTGAATTTGTCCATGATATTCTCAAGATCTGCGATGGTTTTCGGAGCTTCCAGGTTCAGCTTCTCCATCCAGTCCTCGCGGAGCCAGAGCAACGTATCGTCGTTATCCGTATACTCCATGATCGGCATGTTGTATTTCTTGCCGTCCTTGGTGAACGGATACCACAGCTCAGGATGTGCTGCTGCGTGATCTTTCAGGGTCTGACTCGCGTACTTGTCGAACAACTCATCGATGGCGATGAATTGACCGGAGTCGATCAGCTGATTGGTCAATACCGCATTGGTCGGTACGGATACGAAATCAGGCAGCTTCTCGCCAGAGGCGATAGCCAGTTGAAGCTTTTGTCTGTATTGATCGTCATTGGCCGGATACCAGGTATCTTTATGCTTCATACCCAGCGTTTCCAGCATCCAGCGATCGTGCACGTTATTTTCTTTGGTATCCCCTTGCACGTATTTCTTCGGCATCAATACCGAACTGAATTCGATGGGTGGATCGTATTTTCCTTTGGCAAAAGCAGCTTCTGCTTCAGCTGAACCGACGGTTGCCGGTGTATCATCTTTGGAACCATTGTCACTGGCTGTATCGCCACTGCCGCACGCAGTGATCGTGATGAGCGCGATAACCATGAGCAGTGACCACCATGTTTTGAATTTGATCATTGTTCAATCCCCCTACGATGTATGATCTTTACAGTGTAACTGTACCAATTTGGGCGGGAGGGCATCTATATGAGTTTGTTAGTTTCGATAGGACTCTATTATGTTATTTATTCTGGTCTCGGTACTCTTGCGGCGTGACGCCAAACTGGCGCTTGAACACTTTAATAAAATAAGCCGGGTCCATATAGCCAATCTCCATGCTGATTTCATATACTTTTTTGGTGGTCGTAACCAGCTTGTGGCAGGCCCGATCCATGCGTAGGCGAGAGATATAATCACTGATGCCTTCGCCCGTTTCAATCTTATAGATCTTGGACAAATGGGTTGGATGCAGATTGACATGGTCAGCCAGTACACGCAAAGAAACATCCAGATGCAGGTTTTTATCCGTAAAATCCTGAATCTTCTTCACATACTCGGAACGGATATCTTTGATCTCGTTGGACGTGCCTTCCTTGAGTTTGCCAAGTACACTAAGCGACCATTTGCGCAGTTTACTGATGGTGGTGAAAGCTTCTCCACTCTGTAACCACTCGATATCGTCACCCATTAAGTTGGCCAAAGTCAGCCTGTTTCGGTGTGCGAGATTGGTGAACGAAGCCGTAATTAGAAATCCAGCCTCCATACAATGCTCCCACGACTCCGACCATTTCTCATCCAGCTCCGCACAGACGGCTAGTATTTTTTCTTCTGCCGCATCCCATTGACCACTCTCTAACAGATGAATGAAAGTGGGTGGGGTATACAGGACATCCAGCGGGCCTTGTGCCGACGGAGTCTCCACGTCGCTGACCCGCATGACGAATTCACGCTCGTCGCCGACAATTTGCCGGAAATAAGCAGAGGCTTGCCGAAAACGATCATATAGCTGATCGGGAAACGCGAACCATTCGGTGATGACGATGGAGAGGGAACCTTTCAGGAACTGCTTAACTTTGGACTGAAGTTGTACCGAAAGCTTCTCCAGTATGGTTTCTTTGCCAATGTCGGTGTTGTTCACTTTCAGTTGAAGCAGAAACACCAGATATCCATGCTCCTCCTTCACGCCCCACACTTCCATAAACTCACCCATAATCTCTTCCGCCATATTGATGACCGCATATTCAAGCAAGGTTTGATCGTTGTTGTCATATTGTCCGAATTCTTCTTCCATACGTACAAGCATTAATGCGCAATCCCCGGCGTGGAAGGGCAGATCGTAATTCGCAAGTTTCCGTGCCCATTCGCTGGAGGCAATTCGATGTCCCTGCAAAGCCTCAAGCAGCAGTCGACCCCGCAAATGCGGCAGATTCTCCCGCAGGGTAAACTGAGTTCGTTTTAGTGAACTGACGAGTTCCCATTCGGTATTTAATTGATCGATGGCCTTCTGAACGGCGCCCATTAACTCATCGTCCGTGGGTGGCTTCAGCAAGTAATCGACGGCCTCGAACTGGATGGCTTTTTTGGCGTAATCAAATTCAGAATGTCCCGATAAAAGAATACACTTTATTTTTTTGTCACGGACTCTGATCCGTTCGATCAGTTCAATACCTGTCATTTCGGGCATTTGAATATCCGAGATTACAATATCTATAGGGTGGGTATCGATCAGTTGAAGTGCTTCGTGTGCTGAGTATGCTTTGTGCACTTGTTCGATCCCCAGCGTATGCCAGGGTTTGGTCATGGACAGGTTATCTACCCAGTGGGCTTCATCGTCTACAATGATCATTTGCATGTTGTATTGTCTCCTTAGTGGTTGAACGCAGACATCTGTACACTTGCCACTCCGATGACAGAATAACCTTCCGATCGCTGTTATCCCCAGATTTATTGAATGAATTTTATAATGTGTAAATCTGGTGATAGCTTATGCTTCCGATGTAGCTTTCTTTCAGAAAGCTTTCAGGCGAACACTTCGTTTCTTCAGGTTTTTTCTGTCCTCTGCGTTATCGTGTACGTGATCTTGTTCAAAATCAAATCGTCAAATTATCGTTAGTATCGATATCAATTATTATCGATATTTCCTTTATCGGAATCAGTATCCTCTTTGGGGATCTCCCAGATCATTTCGGTTCGGAATCCGCCAAGTGGGGATGGGCCGAATAGAAGGTAGGATTGATTGCCGAATAGGTGCATGATTCGCTGATTCGTGTTCCACAGGCCACAGCCCATTTCCTCCTGCAGCGGCTGCTGCATTTTCAGATTCAACGCCTCCAACTGATCCGGGCTCAAGCCTGGTCCGTCGTCATCGATGTAAATTTTGCAGAACCCGTTCGAGCTCTCGCCCGTAATTCGGATTTCGCCGGATGAATACGACTTCGCCACGCCATGAATGACGGAATTCTCCACAATGGGTTGAAGCATTAATCGCGGTACAGACAGGGCAAGCATATCCTCAGGGATATCGATGTGATATTCAATTCTGCCATTGCGCAGCTTCTGGATATCCAAATAGTTGATGAGCAGATTGATCTCTTCCTTCAGGGAAGACGTCTCCCGCTCCACTCGTGTCGTATAGCGATAGTAGGCACTGAGGTTATGCGCCATGGAGACGACGGCTTGCTCGTCCTTCATCTGGGCCATGTTGATGATATAGCCAAGACAATTATATAGAAAATGCGGATTGATCTGCGCCTGTAGCTGTTTCAGCGTAGCTTCCTTGGCTCTGATCTTTTCCTGGAACACGTTCTCGATCAGGTCTTGAATCTGATGGGACATATCATTGAATCGATGGAACAAAAACGAGAATTCATTCTGATCCTTGCTATGCAGACGTACGGAATAATCTCCGCGCTGCACGCGGCGTAAGCCCTGGATCAGCTTTTTGATCGGATATTGAATGTTTCGATATAACAGGATCGAAGCGGAAATGCCCACCACAAACAACAGAATCATAAAGAGATAGAATAAGTTCCGACTGAGCGAGATCGGCTGTAGAATCTGATAGAGTGGTACGACATCGACCAAATGCCAATCCAGATAAGAGGATTTCACCGAGCTAACCAGATACTTTTTCCCGTTCAACTTGACGACATCCTGTGTGGTATCCTCTGACGAGTGTTCATCCAGATAACGAATGAGTTCTTCAGACAGCTGCTTGTCTGCACTGCGGTTCAGAATGGGTGAATTTCCTTTGTGATAAAAGAAGGGATCACCTTGTCCACCTGCCTTATACGTATCGAGCATGTTCTGAATGTTCTCATAACTGAAGCTGGCTTCAATCACAAGATTGCTTCCTGTCAACATGCCTGGCTGGGCCAAGGAATCCGTAAAGAACCAGTAAAAGGATTTCATATCCTCTCTGGACTCAGCACCATCACCGTAGGTCCATTGTCCGCTCATATTTCTTTTCAGGTAAGCCTCATCATACCCGGATGTTCTATTATAGTTGGCAATGACATCTTGGTTCTGCTGTGAATGCACAGCATATCGGGTAGGCCATATATCGGTAACACCGGATTGAAGCATCAGTTTTTCCTGAATGACATAACGGGTCTGCATCTTGTCATAACGATCATTCCATATGTTCAAGCCATTGAATGCTCTGACATTGGGATCTCTGGAGAGAATAAGACTGAAATCCATCATCTGATTGATACGGGAATCGATCTGACTGGACAGAAACGTGAGCTGCTTCGTATTGGAGACCTGGAGCTCTTTGCTTACAACATCATAAGTGACGTTGTTCGAGTAGGTATACATGATAATAATGGGGATGAACAAGACCACAATTAAACAGTTTATTTTGGCAAATAGACTAAACCGGGATCTGGACGTTCTTCCCAATGATATAAAGCGCTTCCATATATTCATAAAAAGTCTCCTTCAAATTCGTGTGTAAACAACCTCTTCAGATGATGTTCCTAACAAAACACTATCAAGCCTAACAATGTTATATAGTCAGACCTGAGAAATGCCTGATACTATTTATAACAGAGAACCCCATTACACACAAAAACTTTTTTTTGGGAACAGGAGCGCGCTATGGAGGCTAATATGGAAGCTAACCGGGTACCTCAGGCGGACATTGGGAGCAAGCCGAACAGAAAAACAAAAAAACGCTACAAACAGCCATGGATTCTGCACTTCATGGTGTTGCCAGCGGCCATTATGGTCTTTATATTTTCATACATTCCGATGTCCGGGATTTTGATGGCATTTCAGGATTATAAACCTGCACTGGGATTTTTCAATTCCGAATGGGTAGGACTGAAGCATTTCAGATACATGTGGGAAAATGATTATTTCCTGCAAATTACGTGGAATACGCTGTTTTTTGCCTGTTCCAAGATCATCATGAACCTAATCATTCCGTTTGTCTTCGCCTTATTGCTCAACGAGGTACGGAAGATGGCGCTGAAAAGAACGATTCAAACGCTCGTATATCTGCCGCACTTTTTGTCTTGGGTTACGCTGTCAGGCATTCTGATCGACATTCTGGCCCAGACGGGTATTGTCAATCAGTTCCTGGTTTCCGTATTTGGCATCAAGCCGATCTTCTTCCTGGGGGATGGTAGCTGGTTCCGCTTCACGATTATTGCGAGTGATGTCTGGAAAGAGTTTGGCTTCAATACGATTATCTTCCTCGCGGCACTATCCGGCATTAACCCTGCACTCTATGAAGCGGCTGAAGTGGATGGGGCAGGACGCTGGAAGCAAACGATGTATATTACCATCCCGGCACTTATTCCCATTGGGATCGTAATCGCAACCCTTGCACTGGGTAATGTGCTTAACGCCAACTTTGACCAGATCTTTAACTTATATAGTCCATTGATTTACCAGCAAGGAGATATTATCGATACGTTTGTGTATAGAGAAGGTCTGCTCAGTGGGCAGTTCAGTTTCGCTACCGCCGTAAATCTGTTCAAATCGGTCATCAGCCTGATCCTGATTGTGATCTCGTACCGACTGGCTTACCGATTCGCCGGATATCGAATTTTCTAGAAAGGATGACGAACGAATGTATCATAAAACGATGCCTTACCGCATATTCAGCATAATCAACAATGTGTTACTGACCATCCTTTCGCTGCTCTGCTTGCTGCCTTTGTATCACTTACTCATGGTATCGCTTAGCTCAACTGCACCTGCCAATGCTGGACTGGTCACGTTCTGGCCGATTGGATTTACACTGGAGGCATATGCGAAAACATTCGCCAATACCAATTTCCTGTCCTCCCTGTGGGTGTCCGTAGAGCGGACGGTGCTGGGAACAGGGCTTGCGTTAATCGTTAATACGATTGCAGCCTATGCGCTTTCCAAAGAGACGCGGGTGTTCCGTGCACGTAACATCTATCTGTGGTATTTTGTCATCACGATGCTGTTCAGCGGTGGCCTCATTCCGGGATATATCCTCATTCTGAAGCTGGGACTGATGAATACATTGCTGGCCTTGATCCTGCCGGGATTGGTTGCGGTGTTCAACATTATTCTGCTGCTGAATTTCTTCCGCACCGTTCCCAAGGATCTGGAGGAAGCTGCATTTATCGATGGGGCAGGGCATTTTCAGACGTTTATCAAAATCTATCTGCCCGTCTCCGTACCTGTTATTGCAACCGTTTCTCTCTTCATGATGGTTGGACATTGGAACTCATATTTTGATGGGATTATCTACATCCGTGATGCGGAAAAGCTGCCACTGGCAACATTCATGCAGACGATTATCGTGCAAGCCGACATGTCGAAGCTCGATCCGGCAGCTGTTGCGAATCTGTCCCAGCGGACGATTCGGGCTTCGCAGATCTTTATCAGTGCGCTGCCGATCCTGCTTGTGTATCCGTTCCTGCAACGTTATTTCGTGACTGGGATCGTGGTTGGGGCTGTGAAGGAGTAGAGTCGAGTAGCGGTACGAATAGGTGTGAAAAAGGAGTCACTGAACTGGGGAAGGCCAGGGAGGTGGCTTCTTTTTGGTGTATGGAAGAAGAACGTTGCACTTATGTAGTATATTACATTTATTTGAATAAAATGGTACGATAAAAAAATAAAATGCAAGTTTATCCTGACTAATCATATTGAGGAGTTGTACATAGTGAAAAAGATGATGATGTTTACACTTGCTGTAGCGTTATTAAGCTGCTCCATGGCTCATACCGTTTCAAGTGCACCTAAGAAAATCAGCGTGATTTTTAATGAAAAGGAACTCAAAACACAGGCAGGTGCCGAAGCGAAAATGATAGACGGCCGAGTATATATCCCGGCTAATATCCTTCGAGGTGCGAGATTCTCGGTAGAGTATAAAAACTCAACGCTTCATCTGGTCAATAGCTATTTTCTGTACACCAGAAATTTGATGGAGATGCATGTGCTTAATCATGTCTTTACAACTCGATTCAACAAGATGGATCAGGAAGTGGTTCACATTTTGGGCAATGTGCTGCTGGAAGAGCCGGTAGATTTCTCGAAATTACACGAGTTCATAGCGGAAGCTGAATCAAATGCGGGAATCCGACCGGAGGACTTTACTCCCGTGCTAGATTATAATTCGTTTGATTTTGCACCTGCGAGACAAAGTGTAGAAGCATACAAAAAAGCAAGTCGTGAGTTAATCGCTTATGTCGATACTGGAGACAAAGAGAGGTTGAAGTCGTTTTACGAAGAAAGAAAACAGGCACTTGAATATTATAATTCATACACATATGTATATGATCTTATTTTTAAAGCGAGTTTTACGAGTGCAGTAAGATAGGAAGAAGAATATCTCTCAAATCGCTTGATCAACGTTAAATTTATGCATTTTGGGTGAAAGGTGAAATGTCAATGATTCAAAACTATAACTCATGGTCTGTTTGTATATCCAGTGATATTGAATTGAACTTTTTGATCTATGTAGCGAGTACGTATGACCTTCTTAAAGAGGACATCAATGAGAATAATCTATGGCCATCCCGGCAAAGGGTAGAATCAGATGAACTTCATCAAAAACTTGAAATACAATGGAAATGGTTCTGGGATCGCAGCATTCAACAGAAGGCGCATAAAAATAATCATCATGTATCATTTGTGCTAGGACTGCCCGACTTTGAGTTAGTTGAACAACATGAATTAAGGGAGGTATTGGTTCATTTATGGCCATCCTTTAGGCAGTGGTGGTACATGCCTGCGGGCGGGCAAGCTGCAATGAATTATTGGGAAGGGATACCTGACCTTATACGTTATGTTCAAGAATTTGAAGATGAAGTGGGTAGAAAAATTAAACCGTTTCACTTAAATGTGGATTTAATCTATAACGGTCCCAATGAGCTGATTGAAGTAACGGAAGAATACATTATTATGCCAATCAAAGTTGAATATTTAATGAAGAGGGATTGGTGGATGAGTAGGTTTACAGAACGATATTAAGAACAAAGCAATATGAACAAACTGGTCCACAACTCTATCCATCGAATGAGGACAATTTATTGTTAAGGTGAAACATTTGCAGTTTGCCAAAAGTGATTATATGGTAGGTTTCATTTCAATGTACTCCGATGACGGGGATGTAATATTCACGAATCGAGCTAATTCCAAATTCAGAGAGGAGGAATACGATCATGGATCTAAACATGAAACAAGCGATAGTCAGGGGAGAAACTTCGCTTGGCATTGAATTTGGGTCCACACGAATCAAGGCTGTACTCATTGACCACCATTTCAATACGATCTGTTCAAGCAACTATGAGTGGGCAAATCAATTGATTGACGGTTATTGGACCTACGATATGAATGAAATGATTCACGGGCTGCAACAAACCTATCATCAATTAAAGCAAGAGATTCAGAATAATTATGGTGTAACGTTGCAAAAAATTGGATCAATCGGATGTTCTGCCATGATGCAGGGTTATATTGCACTGGATCTAACAGGGGAGTTATTGGTTCCGTTCCGTACATGGCGTAATGCCACAACGGGTGCGGCAGCATCGGAGCTAACGGAGAAATTCCAGTTTAAAATTCCAGAGCGCTGGAGCATCGCACATTTGTATCAAGCGATTTTGAACGGAGAAGAGCATGTCACGAACATCGATTATATCACGACGTTGTCGGGTTACATTCATCGGCTGTTAACTGGCAGTAATTCTATTGGTATAGGAGATGCCTCGGGTATGTTCCCGATCGATGAAGCTGCCCTGGAGTATCATGAAGATATGGTAAAGAAGTTTGACGATTTAATTGCTGACAAAGGCTACCCGTGGAATCTTAAAGATATTTTACCTAAAGTGTATGCTGCCGGTGAACATGCCGGATATCTTAGTGAAGCTGGTGCGCGACTGTTAGATCTATCGGGTAACTTGGAATCCAATATTCCACTGTGCCCTCCGGAAGGCGATGCTGGAACAGGCATGGTTGCTACGAATAGTGTGCAAAAACGTACGGGTAACATTTCTGTCGGTACGTCGATTTTTGCCATGATTGTATTAGATAAAAACCTATCTACGGTATACCCTGAGATTGACATCGTGACTACACCTGATGGCAATCCTGTGGCTATGGTTCTTGCGAATAACTGCTCCAGCGATATTAATGCCTGGGTCGGCTTGTTCCGTGAGTTTTATGAGGCGATGGGACAGAAGTCCGATATGAACCAGTTATTCAGTGTGTTGTTCAATGAAGCGCTGAAAGCTGACGCTGATGGCGGTGGGTTACTGAGCTATGGCTACTATTCAGGCGAGAACATTACAGGAATGGCAAAAGGTCGTCCGTTGTTTGTGCGTTCTCCAGAGAGCCGCTTCAATCTGGCAAACTTTATGAGAGTCCATCTGTTTGCCGCGTTTGCTGCATTAAAGCTTGGGCTGGATATTTTGACACAGAAGGAGCACGTAACGATTGAGCGGATCAGGGCGCATGGCGGATTGTTCAAAACCCCACGAGTCGCTCAAAAAATGTGCGCATCCGCACTGAATATTCCTGTTTCGGTCATGTCTACCGCTAGTGAAGGCGGCGCATGGGGAATGGCCATTTTAGCTTCCTACATGCTTAATAAGCATCAGCACGAGGGCTTGGCGGAGTACCTTAAGACTAAGGTGCTTATTGATGCAGAAGGACAAGAGATTAGTCCAAATATTGCGGACGTGAATGGATTTGCCTTGTTCATGGAGCGTTACACCGAAGGGCTGGCTATTGAGCAGGCAGCAGTAGATCATTTTGTGGAAAATGGAAAGAAGTGAAAAGTGGTAAATCTAGAGAACACTTAAGGGATATATCATTGCTGAACCTTAGATTTAAGCATATTTTTTCAAAAGATAAAATTGGAACGAAGACCGTTGCCCACATAACCCCGATCCTGCTATAATTTCCGTATATCTACTGCATTGGGGGTTATGACGTGGCAATATGGATGATGCCGGATTGCTCGTTCGCTAGAAAGCCTTACGCAAAGCCTGAATAGGGGCGGACTTTGTGTAGGGCGCGACAAAAATGAGATTGTTCGCCCTGGAATCAACATCAACATAATGGTTCAACCCGCAGGCTTTGCACCTTATTTGTTTGTCCAATCAAAATAAGGGGCTGAACGCCATGCAAACACCATTTATCCAGAATCACCAATTCAATTATATTCAAAAACAAGCTGATTTCCTGCTCAAAACGCTACGCTCGGTCGTGGACCCTAAAGTATTGGAAACCGTCCGTTATACGGTCGGCACGAATGCGGTGGGCATCTTCAATGAACTGACTTCGGAACAGAAGCAATTGTTGGAGCAGTTATCCACGTATGATACGACACATGACCTGCAGACGTATCTGAACCGGCTCGAATCACATCGGATTCCATATCCGCAAGTATCCGTGAAGCAGATTCAAAAGCTGTTTCCGAAGGCCAAGAAGCTCAAAGTGCCCGATCTGGAATTAATCGATTACGCACGTACAACCTATCTGAGATGGACCGACATTGCGACGAGCCGCTTGTTCATCGTGTACCCGTACGAAGGCAGGTTCCTCGGTATTGAGGGACGGATTACGGCGACGAACAAGAAGGGATACTGTATGTTCTGCCATCGCCATCAGGAGCTTGGATTCTTCAACGTGAAGACCAAGGCTCATTCGGCGGACAACTTTTCTTCCATGGGCCAGTACGTATGTATGGATAGCCATGCTTGTAACCATAGCATCACCGATATTACCATGCTGGAGAAGTTTCTTCTCTCGACAGTTAAATAAAACAAGACACAAAGGCAGGGTCGCTCCTCGGAGCGACCTTTTTGCCGTGTTGGTGCACAGGTTTCATTATACATTAGGAATATCGTTGGCATAATTCAATCCCAGCTGATATGCCTGGTTCAGGAGCAACTCGTAATGCTCTGGTTGGGCATCCAACGTTTCATATAAAAATTCAACCCTCGATTGGGACACGCCGCAGTAATCGGCAATACCCACATTGAGCAGATTCGTGATCGATTCATCATAGTTGCGTTTCTTCATCTGTTCTTCCGTCACGCCTGCTAAGGCAAGCCACAAGATCTGCTGATGATGCAGTTTGTTCGCGCCATAGGCAAATCCGTTGTTCATGACACGATCCACATAACCTTTCAACATGGCTGGCAGATGCCACCACCAGAGAGGGAATACAAAAGCCACAGCATCGTGCTTCTTTAATCGCTCCATCTCCGTTTCAATCTCAGGGGAGAACAATTGACGTTTTTGTGTGTAATCCGGTTCATCTGCTGCTCGCAGGACAGGATCGAAACCAATTTCATGCAAGTCTAATATCTCATAACCGTGACACGCTTCGGCAAGCCCCTGCACAAAACGATTGGTAACCTGAAAGGTGAGGGAGTCTTTTCTCGAGTGGGATACTACAACGAGTACGTTCATCTTAACTTTCACTACCTTTCTGCATTGCTGTCTTGTAGCCATAAATCGCTGGCTGATGCTATTATAAACAGGTATGAAAACATCTTGAAGTACGCACTTTGATGTTCTATAGGAAGAATGAAGTGTCATAGGAACATCAAAGTACCCTGAATTACTGCCTCGAAATGGAGTTCAAATAAAGTTCAAATAACGAAACGAAGAGAAGGAAGAGGGTTATGATTTTACCTCAGCCACAACTTGATGAAGGAGGAATAAAAGTTGAAGGAACAAGGAAAAACGAGCGCTCCAAAGAAATATAAAGTCGGCGTGGAGGCGGCCTTGGAAGTAATGGGAGGCAAGTGGAAGCCTTTGATTATTTATCATTTGATGACAGGACGAAAACGCACGTCGGAGCTGCGTCGGTTGATACCAGACATCACGCAGAAAGTGCTGACAACGCAGCTCAGAGGCTTGGAAAAGGACGAGATCGTGCAGCGAAAGGTGTATTCGGAGGTTCCTCCAAAAGTGGAATATGAGTTAACGAGTTACGGTTGGGGACTCAAACCCGCTTTGGACTATTTGTGCTATTGGGGAGAGGAGCATCTGGAGAAGGTGCACGGAGATAAATTTAAGGTTCTAGAGGACTTCGATTCTGAAGAGAAGGGGACGAGAAATTGATTGTAGGATACGTGGATGAAAGCCAGCCTGTCCGGTTAAATCATGAACATATCGAGTACCAATGGATGACGTTTGAAGAAGCTAAAGAAAACGCCGCATTGCCTGGAATCGATGACATTTTAGAGTTCGTGGAAAAGCATTTTGCCAGAAAAGCCCCTTCCAAGTGGCTTCGGATTAATGGAGAGAATGACTAGGAGGTGGAACTCATCACGTACAAGACGATTTATCCAAGAGCATGGTTGAGCCTATTATGTATGTTGGCCATTGAAGCTATGCTTTTCAGAAATGTTATTTACGATGAAAATGGTATTCTGAAGTACTCCCTGATCGTTATATTGACCTATATTCTGGGTTATATCGTTTTTCTGATCTGGCGTTTATTTTTCACTAAACCCAGTATTACGCTGGAAAGCGATCATGTGCTCTCTACAAAACATCGGAAATACGATGCATCCGAGATTGAATGCATTTATATGAATTACAGACGGATTGGCATCAAACTCTATGATAAACGCTTAGTGCCGATGGATCTATGTTTTTATTTTCAAAGAAATCAGGAGACCGCAGGACTAGAGGAGTTATATGCATGGGCAGCAAGGAATCATAAAGATGTAAAACATAAGTTCTTTCAAACCTTAGCGTAGACCAGTACGCCTGTTGAGTATACCATCCTAAACAATTAACAGCTTATTTTAAAAGCACACGAATTCCAGGTGCAGCTAAATTTTGTTACAAATTAAAAAGGTCTATGCTTTAATAGCAAAGTAGATTTAAATTTCTAAAAATTAGCAGGAGAGATGCAGTTGAGATATCTAACGAAAGAATGGTATGAGCTTTGTCAGCAGACACATCTTCATTTTGGTTTAAGAGTACATAGAGGAGCTTACGAATTAGATGAGAATCTATTTTTCAGGCTGTATAAAAGAAAAGAAAAAGCGCATGTGAAGCAGGAGCGAGAGCTATATAACTTGGACCCACGTTTCATGCTAGAGGATGATGGTCAGGTGCTCACTCGCGTAGAAAAAGCTTTCGGACAGGAAGAAGTGACAGAAGAGGATCAGATCGTTTACCACATGCCTCCGGAAGAGAGAGCGCATATTGAGAAGCTTATTGCGGAGTATGATGTCCGCCCACCTTTTGACCAGAAGAAATGCAGAGAGGATTACAAAGAATCAATGGAGTGGAACTTTCAGTATCAGTCACAGCATTTGCCAAAGGAAATTGTGGAGCAAATCGCAGACATTCGTGTGTTTACGCTTGGATATTGCACGCGAGAAGTATTGCGTCAGCTGAAAAAGAGAAGTGCGGAAAATATGAAAGAGATGAACCGCGTATCGAAAGAATACAGGGAGGCCATTTTAGCGCAGGATATTTCGGATGAACTTCGTAGTCGGGTTCAGTTTCATGATTGTACAGTGACGGAACTGCTGACAGGGGAGGAAGTTGTCATTCGTTTTGATACCCTTGGGGGCTTTACTAATATGAATAAACTTACACTGACTGCACCCGAAATCATCAAGCAAGAGGGAGAGATTGTAGGCACTTACTGGCTGTATCAGGAATTGTACCGGATGGATAACGGATATGAGCTTCATGTTCTATTTTATGGAGAAAATATGCCTGAACTGATTGTTCGCTGTGCTGACATTCTTGTAGAGGAAGAATGAGAGAGCCCGAGAGGATGAAGATGGAGGAAATAGAGATAGAATGGACCACCAGTACCTTAAACTGAAATTAAAAAACAGCAACATCATAAGCAGAAAGTTGACAGCAAACATATTATTGACGAGAAAGTATAGATGAACGACACGACTTGAAATTTTTCTAAGAAAGGAACAGACCATGATGAAACCAACTGGGAACGTACAAGCTGTTTTTATAGACAGAGATGGAACCATCGGTGGTACAGGTCATTTTATTCATCCTAGAGATTTCATGTTATACCCTAATGCTCAAGAAGCAATTATGCGTTTGAAACGAGCAGGAATTATGGTGCTGGCTTTTACGAATCAATATCGAATCTCACGTGGAGAAGCAAGTGTTCAGGATTTTGAAGAGCAATTTCGCGAGTACGGATTCGATCACTCCTATATATGTCCGCATGAGCAAGAATGCAGCTGCAGAAAGCCGAAGCCCGGAATGTTATTACAGGCCTCAGAGGAACACGGTCTGGATTTATCCAAATGCATAGTTATTGGAGATGTAGGAGATACAGACATGCTTGCTGCCCATGCCGTAGGAGCGACCAAGATCATGGTGAGAACCGGCTGGGGGGAATCTTCATTAACCAAATTCAGAGACAAATGGACGGAGACCGAGCCTGATTATATCGCAGAAGATATTTGGGATGCCGTACAATGGATCATTCATGGAAGGGAATTGAATCTAAAACTTAACTTATGTCTACCAAATGAATCAATATCCCATGTATATAAGGAGAACCATATGCTAATCAACCCAACGCTAAATGAGATTAATAACTTATTCAAGATGCATCATATCAACGAAGAAATCTCTGAAATTCAAAGTTTGTCAGGTACCACAGCTGGACGTGTTTATCGGTTGACTACGAGTCTGAATAAGCACTATATTCTGAAATCAGATGAACCCGAACAGATTCACATTGCCCAGCAGTTTTTGAATACGTATAAGAATTCTTCGTTACTGCCTGAAGTTTTGTTGACTGATCAGGATAACACTTATTTTATTTATACGTATATGGAAGGCACGACCCATTTCAACAGGGGACCAAAAAGAGACTGGTTATCTCGTCTGGTGACAGAGCTGTTCAATACATATGTGCGTTCTTCAGATACGAAATCATGGGGCAGAATAGAATTCCCACAGAGAACCTGGAAAGAATTCAATCAGATTAGCATTCATGAAGCAAAGATGAATATCGGAAGTATTTTAACGACAAATGATTATAATCTGGTTCAATCCAAAGTGGATTGGCTGTTTCATGAGGAAGAAAAGAAGTTTCTTTTGCATGGCGATACGGGGGTTCATAATTTTGTATATGCTCAAAATGAACTTATCGGCGTCATTGACCCATCTCCAATGGTTGGACCTATTCTCTATGATTTCTTGTATGCTTTTAGCTCCTCGCCGGATGATATTAACACCGAAACATTATTTGCTACGTTCGAACTTTTAGCGCAAGTAGATATGGATAAATCCAGATTGATTGAGGAAGCTCTGATCCATCTATATTGCCGAATTGGGCTGAGCAACAAGCATCATCCTGATGATTTGCCTGAATACTTGAAGGCGTGGAATGAATGGAAACGATTGTGTGAGGAACTTTGAACTAGCAAAGTTTTTACAACTATTGCAAATGCCATAGTTCAGACTACACAAGACAGGAGAGATATCACAAGTTGGATAACAAAAACTGGAATATTTTCTGGAAGTAACTGATGCCAAACCAGTAAACTTTGAACATGTACAAATTCTTTATGGCGACATTCAAAAGTGGTGTTGGGGACCATATTAAATCTGATCAGAAGTTTATGGGAACAAAGAAACTGGGAGCCCGTAACATTGTTGATGCTTAGCCTTCTGACCTGCCTTTCCTGATTTTGAATAGAAATATACATAACATTTAGGAGGAATATTCATTGAAAGCATTATCGATCGTCAGTCTTATTTGGTACATACTTAATTTTTTATTTTTAGTAGCTTTCTTGGAAGAAAGTTCGGATGCCGCAGCAGGAATGGGAATTATGGCTGTCCTGTATGGTCTGCTTTTCTCAATTCTAGCCTTGATTATATCTAGCAAGAGAAAAAAGGCACCTGTGAATGTTCATGAACAACTGTTACAGTTAGGTGAGTTAAAAGAGGAAAATATCATCTCCGAATATGAATTTGATCAAAAGAAAGAGAAGCTGCTTTCCAAGATCAAATAGTTCAGAGATAACTTACATACAAAAATAATGGAGGACCACCTAAGATATAGTTATCGGGGTGGGACTCCATTAATGATAATATCTTCGTTAATTAAATGATCTAAATCATCCTTACTCATTCGTAATCTTTATCGTTTCATCGGTAATGGTGTTACCATCACTTCCCAATGCTTGAACAGTCATGTGGTGATGCAAAGACTTACCCGCAATATTCCACGTTATCTTCCAACCATCGTTCCCATTGGTATCATACCCAATTAGTTCTCGTTTTCCCCAAGTCTCAGTTCCTGTTGGAACGGCCCAGAAAAGAAGTGTTTCCGCATTGGTCGCCTCTACAGTGACATTTAACTCTGTGCTATCTGTAGGAATTATAATCCAACCTTCTTTTTCGGGAAAATTAGTCTCAACATTCGTAATTATGGGCAGAGCTTCATTTCTTGGGATAACCTCAGTGTCATGATTTTCAGTAGGAACTTCTGAAGCGCAGGCTGTGAGAAGAAGGAAGAGCAGAAGAAACGGGAAAAATGCTATATTTGTCATGATGATTACCTCTTTCTATATAGTGGTATTCACAAATCCTCCAGCGTAATTCCGTCGCACTTGGTTTGACAATACGTTATATGCATGTAAACATAACAGTTAATCAATTACAGTTTAATATAAGTAAGGAGTTGTAAATCAGGATGGAATTCTTTGGAGCTCTTATAGCGTTGATCCTATGTTTTATTGTGTTTCTTATCGTTGCTGCAGTTATACGTTATGCTATAGATTCATCAAAAACATCGAAAAGACTTGAGGATCTAATAAAAGAAGTACACTATTTGAGAACTGAAATTAAACAACAAAATAACAATAAACAAGGCGATAATAAATATATTATTGACGAGAAAGTATAGTATAGGTGCCTATTCAAGAAGCAATACCTTGCATCATGCAGGTCGTTCTATGGAAGGAGGGTTAAGATGCAAAGTGATTTCATAGAGTTAGTTGAAGAGAGTGATGAGAGGTACAAATGTTATGTTTTAAAAAATACAGTCCAAATATTTAAGCAATCCATTAAGGATGAGGATTTAAATGATGTCCGAATCTATATATCGACGACTATTCAGTTAGATGCAATTGCTGATGTAGTAGAGTCCTATCTGCATTGGTTTACCGAGTGTGAGGCCGTATTTCGAAATTATTATGAGAATGAACTTCGTGAACAAGTACATAAGGATTGGTTTAATGAAATTGAAGTTTATCAAGTAGATATCACATTTATTAGTAAAGAGGACTACGGAGCAACGATAGCCTGTGGAGACAATGTATTACAAGGTCACATTATGATTATTGATTTTGATCGAGAACATATCAAGGCTATCCACTTAAATGGATAAGCTAATTATATATTCCTTTAATGATGATGACTTGTAGTCTATTGTTTTCTCTTAGCTCCAGGTAGTTAAGAAGCAGAAGAAGCGTTACCAGTACAAGGATCACAGACGCGAACTTTTGGAATTTCCCCATGGTAGATTTAACCTCCTCGTTATATTAAGTAAATCACGGTGTAAAACAAGTTAATTCGATACTGCCATCTATATTACATAACACCCGAAAGAAATTAAAGTTACGTGCAAAATGAAAAACAGGACTATTCCTCTAACGGGAATAAGTCCTGTTTCTATTTACAACTATTAATCTCAATGATGATGATGCGCATGAGCATCCGGTGCATCACCTTTGACGGTGCATAATACCGAGGTGTCGTGAAGATGCTTCTCAGACTCGACTTGCAAGGTCACATGTTTGATTTCCTTATGCTCCAGCAGGTGTTCAATCTTCTGAACAAGTGCCTCAGATGCGTATACATCCATCGTTCCATCAACCACAATATGAGCGGTCAGTGCATTCAGGTTGCTGGTGATGGACCAGACATGTACGTCGTGGACGCCTTTGACGCCATCGACTTGTTTGATGGTCTGAACAAGGTCATTTACATCCACATTCGCTGGCGTTCCCTCCATCAAGATATGCAGGGATGATTTGGTGACAAAGAATCCACTGCGCAGAACCAGTACCGCAACAATGACACTCGCCAGTGGATCAGCCCAGCCCCAGCCGAAGAACATCATGAGCAAAGCTGCAGCAATAGCACCAACCGATCCCAGCATATCACTGATGACATGGAGGTATGCTCCGCGCATATTCAGGTTATTCTCCGTATCGCTACCGCGCATCATGATCCAGGCAACCAAAATATTGATGAGCAGTCCAATGATGCTGATGATCAACATGCCTACGGTTGCGACTTCTGGTGGGTTGATGAAGCGACCAATTGCTTCGTAGAAGATGTAAAGAGAGATGGCGATTAAGGTGACCCCATTTAACATGGCTGCCAAAATCTCAAAGCGTCTGTACCCGTACGTTTTGCCTGTATTCACCGCTTTTTCACCAAAGGTGAACGCCAGCAAGGCGATCCCCAAAGCTATGGAATCAGACAACATATGACCTGCATCAGAGATGAGGGCTAAGCTGTTTGTCATGAATCCGCCAACGGCTTCAACAATCATATAAACGGTAATAATAATGAAGGAAAACAACAGTACTTTCTTGTTATTGGTACTACCATGATTGTGGCCTTGGTCGTGGTTGTGATGATGTCCGGACATACGAGATCCTCTCCTTTGGAGCCGTGCTCCGTTATGTAATGGATTTCTTTTGTGACTACAAGTGATATTCGGAAATGATAAAGTGATAATACATGAACATATGAGCGGTTATTCATATGTTATGGTTTTATTATAGGTGCGCCTAAACATAGTGTCAACCAGATTTGTGAAAATATAAACATGCCCGCGAGGCTTCATTGCATGTTCGCTGGCGATTTACGTTGCTTTTGTGCTACCATCTGTGCAGGATCAATATCGCGGAAGTTCCCGCTACATATTAGATGAATTTGAAACTAGAAGGGGCCGACAACAATATGAAGAATCTGCTTCTGGCGGACGACGATGCCAATATTAGAGCACTCCTCCGGCATGTCATGACCAAGGAAGGGTATCGGGTGCATGAAGCACAGGATGGAGTGGAAGCGGTTAAGGTTATGCAAGCAACACCAATCGATCTGGCGATTCTGGATGTGATGATGCCAGGTATGGACGGACTGGAGTTATGTGACTTCATTCGGCAACATTATGACATTCCGATTATGCTGCTGACAGCACGGGATCAACTATCCGACAAGCGGGATGGGTACTTGAGAGGTACAGATGAATATGTGACGAAGCCATTTGAACCCGAGGAACTGGTCTACCGGGTTAAGGCATTATTTCGCCGTTACCATCGTACGTCCAGTGATATCATTCGCATGAATCGCATCGTGATTGACCGGAATAATGTGGAGGTCTCCGATGGGCAATCCATTCTCTTTTTACCAATGAAGGAGTTTGAGTTACTCTCCCAACTTGCTCAGTTTCCGGGGCGCTTATTCTCGCGTGATGAACTGATTCGGTTAGTCTGGGGAGCTGACTATGAAGGAGATGATCGCACCGTGGATGTACATATCAAGCGGCTGCGTGATCGTTTTGCCGATTATGCGGATGATTTTGTCATTCAGACGGTACGGGGGATTGGTTATAAGATTGAGGTGAAAGCGTATTGAGATCACTGTACTTTCGGGTGTTCATGATTACAATCGCGGTGATTCTGGTCAGCGCCATGCTGGGTTTTCTTTTATCGAATATTTATTATCATGCGAAGCTGAAGTCTTTCAATGACGAGAAGTTAGTTGGCATCGCGACGCAAATGAAGCAGTTTGTGGAACAGGAGCCCGCTACGGTAGAGCATTACCTGAACAATGCCGCAGCGCTCGGCTACGAAATATATGTGACGGATGGAAAAGGGTATGACCAATTCTATGGCCGTGAATTCCGCCAGAAGGATCTGGACAAGCAGGCTGTAGATCAGGTATTAAGTGGTGAGATTTACCACGGCGTCGCCGAGTTTCCCAGCAAACCTTTCATTACCGGGTTCTTTGATAATCAATTGAGCAATACCGTCGGTGTTCATCTACAGATGGGCAATGCAAGTTATGCGTTGTTTATGCGCCCGGATGTTATTTTGCAGTTCGGTGAGCTGCGTATCTTTTTTGCGTTGATTGGAGCGTTTACGGTGGGCATTAGCATTCTGCTCTTTATCATCAGTACCCGTTATCTGGTGAATCCAATTGAACGTCTATCCGAGGCAACCAAGCGCATTGCCCAAGGAAACTATAATCTGAAATTGTCCACCACGCGGCGTGATGAGATTGGACAGTTGGCCCAGCATTTCATGACCATGAGTCGTGAATTGGAGCGGGTGGATCAGGCCCGTCAGCAGTTTGTATCGAACGTATCTCATGAGATTCAATCACCGCTGACCTCGATTCAGGGTTTTGCCCAACTGGTAGCGGATCGAGATCTGCCTGAACAAGAACGGGAGCACTATGCTTCCATTATTGAAGAGGAGAGCCGCCATCTCTCATTGCTCAGTAAACAATTGCTGCTGTTGTCCTCTCTGGAACAAGGTCATGAGGATTTGACCAAAGTGAGATTCTCTCTACGAGATCAATTCCGCCAATCGGTTCAGGTGCTGCAATGGCAGTTGGAAGAAAAAGAACTGCTGCTAAGGATCTCGGTACCCGAATCCATCCAGTTATATGGCAATGAAGTGCTGCTCATGCAAGTATGGATGAATCTGCTGGGTAATGCCGTGAATCATCTTCCACAGGGGAGAAGCATCGAGATTCGTGCAGAAGAGACCAATGCCCAGTGCGTAATCTATATTCGGGATACAGGAGATGGGATTGCGGCAGAGCATTTGCCTTTCCTGTTTGATCGTTTCTACCGAGTAGACCGTGCGAGAGAGCGTTCTTCCGGCCGAACCGGGCTGGGGCTTGCCATTGTGCAGAAAATTATCCGCATCCATGAAGGTACGATTGAGGTCTCCAGTTCGACCGAAGGAACGGTCTTTACCGTGACGCTCCCGCAGATGTAATCTGTTATTCATTTGCCGTTCATTTTCGCCTCCTATACTTGGGTTATCAAGAGGAGGTCAGAGAATATGTACTTGGCTATTAGAGAGATGAGGTTTGCCAAAGGGCGGTATGCGTTAATTGCTACCATTATGGTGCTTGTATCATTTCTAGTTTTGTTTGTCACAGGTCTGGCACAGGGGCTTGCGTATGATAACGCGGCATCCATCAAAAATATGGCAGCAACCCATTTTGTTCTGGAGCAGGATTCGAATCATCGTTTTACCCGCTCCCAGGTGAATCAGGACCAGCTGGAGCAGACACGCTCCGTTGTGGGGCAAGAGAATGCTGAACCGCTGGGTGTGAAAATGACAACAGTCAGTCCAGCTGGTGACACGAAGAAAATTGATGTAACGCTCTTTATGGTAAACCCGGAAGGTTGGCTGGCTCCAACCGTAACGGAAGGCTCTCCAATCACGGATCTGAAAGATGGGCAGGTTGTAGTGGATCAAAAGCTGTCTGAATCCGGCGTGACCATTGGAACGGTATTGGTCGATCAAGCCTCGGGAACGGAGTGGACGGTGGGTGGATTTGTGGAAAATGAGTCCTTCAGTCACTCACCGGTTGTGTTCCTGAACGAGCAGGAATGGCTCGCTATTCAGGAAGGTTCCCGTACTCAACAAGGAACAGCAGACTCTAATGCTCCGGTATACAGTGCGATTGCCGTTAAAGATGCAGGTGAGAAGGTAGACAGCCTCAGTACTGCTTTGCCGAATACAGAAGTAATAACGAAGTCCGATGCGGTATCCGCTATTCCTGGGTACAAGGAAGAGCAGGGCTCACTGCTCATGATGATTGCCTTTTTATTTGTCATCTCGGCGTTTGTGCTTGCGGTATTCTTCTACGTCATCACGATTCAGAAAACGAGTCAATTTGGTATTTTGAAAGCCATTGGGACGCGAAATTCATATCTGGCGGGCAGTGTTTCGTTGCAAGTATTGCTTCTGTCCATCGGCAGTCTGGTGATCAGTGTGCTGTTGGTTCAGCTGTTTGAATCGATCTTGCCAGCTTCGATGCCGTTTCAATTAGGCTTGTCCACCCTGGCACTAACCTGTGTGTTATTCGTGGTGATGTCTATGGCGGGTTCGCTATTCTCGGTGTGGAAGGTTACCAAAATTGATGCGCTTGATGCGATTGGGAGGACTGCAGCATGAGAAACCGACTGGTATTGCAGGGAATTACACAGACTTTTGAAGATGGTGGAGTCAAACGGACGATATTGGATAAGTTGGATCTTAAGGTGGCCGAAGGAGAACTCGTCGCGGTCATGGGGCCTTCCGGCTCAGGCAAAAGTACATTTCTGTCCATCGCAGGTGCACTGCTTGAACCGACGGAGGGACAGGTTATGCTGGATGGCGCATCGATTATGGGCAAAAACAAACAGGACATATCCGATGTACGGCTCCAGCAGCTCGGGTTTATTTTTCAAAGTGCCAACCTCATTCCGTATCTGAAAGTGGAAGAACAACTGATGGTGGTTGCCAAGCTCGCTGGAACGGACAAAAACAAGGCAGAGAAGCGGGTCGATGAGCTGCTGGATACGGTAGGCTTATCGCATCGACGTAAGGCATATGCCGAGAAGCTTTCTGGCGGAGAACGCCAGCGGGTTGCCATTGCCAGAGCTTTGATGAATGATCCGGCCGTCCTGCTGGCGGATGAACCGACAGCCAGTCTGGATGCGGAACGTGGACTGGATATTGTGGGCATGATTGCACGGCTCGTGAAGGAGCAGGGCAAGAGTGCGGTCATGGTTACACATGATGAGCGGATTTTGCCGCTATGTGATCGGGTTCTCTTTTTGGAAAACGGGAAACTGGTACACCATTAGCGCTCAGAGTGGAAAGTGTAAACTTTCTTTAGTTCAACTGAAATAACATGAGAAGGTCCATGAATTCCCGATGGGAAAAGTGGCCTTCTTTTTTCTTTTTTGATCTATAATGAGAGTTAGAACTTATAATGGAAGATTTATTTTACATAGAGAGGATCGGATGTAGGATGAAAATTTTGGATCGGGAACAGTTCCCTGCGCTCAGCACATCGATTCACTGGGGAATTGTTAAAGCGGAGTTTAGATTGAATGACATCGTGGATGAAACGCTGGTAAGCAATGTGAGTATCATCCCGTTTGTGGGGGAACAAGTGGTTGTTTTTCAGATCGATAACGGGAAATGGGAGCTGCCCGGAGGAACGTTAGAGGTTGGAGAGAAGTATATGGATGGACTGCAACGTGAAGTGATGGAGGAGCTCGGAGCCAAGTTGATCACGTATCGGGTATTTGGACAATTTCATTGCATGTCGAGTGCACCTGAGCCGTTTAGATCGCATATTCCTCATCCTCATTTTGTAAGACTTATTGGTTATGGAGAAGTTGAACTGGTTGGTAAACCATTGAATCCGGCAGATGGGGAACAGGTAATTGCTGTAGAGGTTGTGGAGATTGGTGAAGCGATTAAGAGATTTGAAGAACAGAAAAGATATGATATCGCGGAAATGTACCGATTGGCCTATTTGCTGCGAGAAGAAGCAAACGGTGAGTAGCTGGAATGCTAGTTAGTATATTCTAAATTCTAAATTCTTAAATCTTAAACCCTATAAACTTCGGAGGTTATGATGATTAGAGATGAAATTAATGAGTTACTGGATGCTCTACCGGACCATGAACTGAATGTGGTGTACTCGCAAATCGAGCTTGTGCACCGCAAATATATGTATAACAAAAATTTGGAGGACAAGGGAGTCCTTGTGACTGAATTGTGCGAGGAATCCGAAGAAATTATACAGAAATGGGATAACACATTTGCCAAGAACATCGGTGAAGAGGTAAAAGAGGCCATCTATTATAGCCAGTACAAGTGGCATATGTTCAGTTATGTGAAACAGGATTGCCTAACAGACAATTCAGCACGAGATGCTTTCAATGCCGAAAATAAAAACGAATTGTATGTCATGTATCAACATACACCATTCATACAGGTATTTCAGAATGCGAATAACGTCATCGCAGAAGATTTTGATTCGGAACAGGACATTTATATTTTTGACCAAGAATTCACGTGGACGTATGTACATACCCATGAATCCAGGTGCGGACCGTATTTTTATAAAGTGAAGTAACAAGGAGCAGTAAGGAGTCACGAGTGAGGAGTTTGGAGTCAACTTTTTAAACAAACGAATATCTGCCGGAGGAACCTTCTGATGCGTAAGAGGTCGATTAAAATATTCAGACGCGCCATGCTTAGTATCGGTAATAGACCGTTTGCAATAAAGTAATTATCCATGGAAAAGATTTTAACTTTTGAATAAGCGAGGGATCTTGATGGAGCAACTGAATACTAAACTCATAACTAGACTTGCATTACCGGAGGAAGCTTCCATTGTGTTGAACCTATGGCAGGAGTCTGCCCGATGGCTGAGCTCCAAAGAGATATATCAATGGCGTCCTGAGTATTTCAATTTGGAACAAGTGAATGAATTCATGACGGATGGATCTGACGTATATCTTGCTGAAATAAATCACGAAATCGTAGGGACGTATACCTTAACGTGGTCAGACCCCCTTATTTGGGAGGAGCTCGACAACACCAATTCCGGATACATACACCGATTCGCAGTGAATCGAGATTTTAAAGGGCAAAATATAGGGCTACTCCTTCTAAAATCAGCAGAAGAGAACATTAGGCAAAAAGGGAAGACCTTGATCCGGCTGGATTGCATGGCAGATAACCTGAGACTTAATCAATACTATAAGGACTATGGATTCCAATACATCCGCAGAATGAAACAAGGGAACTGGAGTGCCAGTCTGTATGAAAAACAGTGATGGTATCTCTAACGACTTCGTTAAGCTCGTAAGTGTATAAAAGGGGGATTATTCATGCTTTTATCCTATCATCCAATGAAAATAGCTGATGCAGAAAAAATCGTTACTTGGAAGTATGAAAATGAATATGCGATGTATAGTTTCTCTGAATCCAATGAAGATATTCAAGAAATGATGAATGGGGAGTACTTTTCAGTCCTGGATGAAATGGAGAGGGTAGTGGGATTTATTTGTTGTGGGGAATCAGCTCGAGTTCCGGGAGGAACCTCAATCGGACTGTATCAAGAAGAAGGATATCTGGATATAGGCCTTGGATTAGATCCAGTTCTGACAGGGCAAAAGATAGGATCAGTATTCCTTAAACAAAGTTTAGCATTCTTGCAAAACCATTTCAAAAGTTCTCAGTTTCGGCTGGTTGTTGCCACATTCAACGAACGAGCAATTAAAGTGTATGAGCGGACAGGCTTTAAAAGAGATAAGGAGTTTTATAGCAAAGTGCATGACGAGGACATGTTATTTATCAGTATGAAACTGGAAATGGGAACGCCCTTCTACTCTGTTCGAAAAGCATGGGTATGAGCAATGTGCGATGTTTAAAGGCGTGGGATATAAATTTGATCGCAGATTGGATATTGGTAGTTTCCAAAAGGTGTTGTAACGTATGAATAATATTCAATATAATCTAAAATTCGAAAAACTCGTCGCTGAATTAGAACTTGGTGAGTTAATCAGTACACCCAAGGCAATCTCGGGTGGGCTTTTACATCGTATGTATGCCATCGAAACTACACATGCCAAATATGCTGTGAAAGCACTTAATCCTCAAATTATGAGTAGACCTACAGCTATGCAGAATTATATCCAATCCGAACAAATAGCAAACGTTGCAGCAAATTTTATCCATGCTCAACCTGCCAAAGTGATAAACGGTTCTTCAATGCAGATATTAGATCATCAATGTTATCTTATATTTGACTGGATCGACGGTAAAAGTCTAGAGTTTCAGGAAGTAACCGAAACCCATTGTGAGCATATGGGCATGATTCTTGCGGATATTCATAAAACTGATTTTTCACAGCTTCATATTCCTGACCTTCAGTTGGAGCTGACAACATTCAAAAGCTCTATGAGTGGAGTATTCAGGCAAAAAAAGCATCAGTAATGCTGGCCTCAAATACAGTTATTAGCCATAGAGATCTTGAACCTAAGAACGTGATGTGTCAGCAGGACAACCCCATCATTATTGATTGGGAATCAGCGGGTTATATCAATCCGATGCATGATCTGGTGGAAACAGCGATGTATTGGTCAGTAGATCACGCCGGAAACGTGGACAAAGAAAAATTCTTGGCTTTTATAGATGGATATCGGTCTCGAGAGGGGAATTTAAACGCCAATTGGAGAATGGTTCTCGAAAATGGCTTTGCCGGAAAATTGGACTGGCTCGAATACAGTCTGAAACGCTCTTTGTGGATTGAATGCACAGACGATGAAGAACAACAAATGGGAACATCACAAGTTATATGGACTATAGAAGCTTTAAAACAATACGAGGATATGATCTCAGATGTTGAGAACTGGTTGAGCAGCTAAATCCGAGATCCGAGATAATTTTATCCGATAAAACGGAAAGGTGTGAGCTACATGGTAAACGATAAAGAAACATTAAGAACATGCGAACAAGGCCATTCCTATTACAAAAGTAGCGATTGTCCAACCTGTCCGGTCTGTGAGAAGGCACGAAAACCGAAAGAGGGATTTCTCTCATTGCTGTCGGCACCCGCTAGACGTGCACTGGAGAATCAGGGAATTACGACAGTACAGCTACTCTCGCAATACACAGAAAAAGAGATTCTGAAGCTGCACGGGATTGGGCCTTCTGCGATCCCCAAACTTCGACAAGCACTCGAAGAAGAGGGATTATCTTTTAATAAATAACCCTCTTCACTCTTAATCTAATCTCCCTAAACCAAACCTGAAGCCAATTCCTCAACCGTCACCTGATACAACAGATTTCCCTCACTGAGGAGCAGTTGGTTCTGACGAAAATCCTGACGTGCCTGCTTGAAGGGATTATTCTGTTCATTCACGAACTCAATCTTCTGCCCTTTTGTAAGTATGCCGGGCTTCTCCATTTTCTTGAGAACAAACGTCCCGTGTTTACCATACCCGGCATCGAACAAAAAATGATACCCATCCGTACAGAAACCGGAGGAGCCGGATAGGTTAGGATCTACCAATGTTACTTTAGGTTGCTGGGTACCGCCGGAAACACAGCCAAGCATAAAATCGGTATAATAATAAAACCATACCTGCTGTTCATTCACTACATTGAGTGCGTAACAATCGGCAATATCGGCTGTATGGTCTTCGTATAGTTTGTTACCGTGCATATCCCAGGCTAACAGTCCTTGTGAGCCAATCGGATTATTCCACCCATTGTTCCCGAATACACCCTCGTCAAAGTAGCTGGTCCAAATGGTCCCGTTCTCGGTCACCTGCACACTCTGAATACCGTCTCCCAGCAGAAACTCGCGAATCGTGTTTCCTTCCTGATCACACACTTTGGCGTTCAGATCATACTTGTCATTCCCATAATACGTGCAGCGCGCCCCGACGAGCAGCAGGTGACCATGTAATGGTTGCACGTAATGATAATTGAACGTTTGCCCCCAAATAACAACTTCCTCAATGGATTGCTCCGTCACAATCAGAACTTTGTATGTGTAGGTTTGGTTTAGTTTGGTCTGTACAAACATGCCTTGTTTTCTTTCGGGAATTTGGTTTATGAGCAGCACATAGACCCGACCATCGCCGCCCCACTGAGTGGAAACTATATCGAAGCCTTCCAAATGTGTTGAAATCTCTGCAAAGGGCAGAAGTATTATCTTGGGATTGGACATTGGATTGTTCCTCCTTGAACGTTAGTGCAGATGTGCCATCTGCACGAATTAAGTACAGTATGCAGGAAGAATACCCTGCCGAACACGGCGTAAGTATAGCGAAGGCTTTCTTTTATTGATAAGTGACTTGAACTGGTGAAATGGGTATCGTTTTGCTTCTTTGCATTGTATAATAAGACGGTTATGTAAAATATTATGCGAGGAAATGTTAACGTCAGCTCAATTTGATTATGATCACCCGTTGTAGGTCCTCGATATGGACCCCATACTTTATCAAATCAGTACGAGTCCATAATACGTTTGTCAGATAAAAACATACACCCCGACCTAAGATGGTAGATCTAAGGACGGGGTTGTTATCATCCAATTATTCAAAAAAATGGCCAAATGAACTGCATATAGATGTGGATAAGATTAATCCACCTAAGGGGAAGGGATTGGCTGCTAAATTAAGGAGGAGATATATTGAAGATTTTCTTAGTAAGACACGGGATGGATGAGGAGGGGTACAGAGGTGGTTGGAGTCAGCGAGGGCTCATTGAAGAAGGTGTTACTCAATCGGAGAGACTCGGAGACTACCTGCACCATCATTTAGAGCAATATAACATAAACACGGTGATTAGTAGTGATCTTCCGCGTGCAGTTCAGACTGCCAAAGAGCTTGAAAAAAGGCTTAACATCAAAGGGGATTACCTGAAAGACTGGAGAGAAATGAATAACGGAGATTTGGCTGGCATGCCAAACAAGGAAGCTGAAGTGAAATATGCAGGAGTTTATTTTAACACTCTTGGAATGGATGCCCCGTTTCCAGGAGGAGAAAGCCCTCGGGATTTTTATAACAGAATATGTACATCCTTTCGAGATTTATGCCAGAGTATAGAGGAGCAAAAGATCAAATCCAATGTTCTACTGGTCACGCACGGCGGAGTAATCAACATCCTTTATTATCTCTTAGGAAACCAAAATTGGACTAATACATCGGGGTTCCATTCTATCGGGAATACCAGTGTTCATACGGTTGAAAAAGGACTAAATGGTTGGGAGTTTAGCAGCATGAATATGATGAGTCATCTAGGTTAGAAAAGTATAAATGCAGCAATTTTCACAACAATTAAATCTTTTTTTAGTCATGATAAAGACTGCCGACAGGTGCCGTCAGTCTTTATAATATATAGGTTCATTCCCTTTGCTACCAGCAACCTTTCTTTCGTATCTAGCTTTTTTAGCAGTTCTACTTGAGATTCGAGCAGATGAATCCGTGCTTCTTGTTTTGCAATGATTTCTTCCTGCGATAACTCTCTTTGTAAAGGGCGACCTGAGGCTTCTTTTCGGGAGTCAGACAA
>NZ_FOBD01000022.1 GCF_900109515.1 Paenibacillus sp. OK003
TTTTCAAAGTGTCCAGTCTATGGGTACCAGTGTAGGCTGTGGTATCCCTTTTATTCAGTCATGTTGATTCATTTCCTTACTTCAAGATCTCGGCCAGTGCAAGATCGAGCGTATCATACTTGAATGTAAATCCTTCTCTTTCCAGCCTCTCGGGAATAACCCAACGGCTTTTGAGAACCAGCTCCGTTTCAGTCCGAATGAATCGCGCTCCCAGTTCCAGCATCCAGCGAGGTGAAGGAAGTCCAATCCGAACTCCCATCTGCCGCCGCAGACTCTCCATAAGCTGGCGATTTGTAACAGGATGCGGAGAGGAAGCATTAAATACCCCCTCCAGTTGCGGATGCTCCTGAACATAGATTACCATGCGGAACAAATCCTCTATATGAATCCAGCTAAACTGCTGGGTTCCAGGTCCTTGTGATCCACCCAGCCCAAAGCGGACCAGATTGGTCAGTGGCTCCATGACGCCACCTTCTCCGAGCACAATGGCAATCCGTAATGCAATCTGACGTGTAGACGGCAGACTGAATTCAAAAAAAGCCTTTTCCCAGGCCTTGGCGACATCCACCGAGAATCCAGAGCCAATCTCGCCCTCTTTCTCCGTCATGGGGCGATCTTCTGCATGTCTATATATGGTGGCTGTGCTTGAATTAATCCATAGTTCAGGAGGATTGCTGCACGCCAGAACAGACTCGCCCAAAATGCGGGTTGTGCGTGTTCTGGATTCCAAAATGATTTTGCGGTTCTCGTCCGTGTAACGGCAGTTTACGGATTTTCCGGCCAGGTTAATCAGCAATTCTGCACCTTCAAGTGCCTGTATAATTCCAGCCTGGTTCTCCCAGGCAATATGACCGGGCTGACGTGAGATAATGAGCACCTCATAACCAAGCTCCTTGAATCTTTGGGCAAAATCCTGACCAACAAACCCTGTTCCACCCGCCAACACAACCTTTTTCACGGTATCCCCTCATTTCCCCATACTGGGTAAAGCAACTACGCTATATATGGACTAACACTGTCTGCGACCGTTTTGTTTGATTTTAATTTATGCCCAAGGCTGCGTATAAGCGATTGCGTTCTTCAATCGCCCATGCGTTCGCTGAGTTTTGCTCCAACTGATACATAAGCTCATCATGGAAATCATGAATCATGAACCCTTCAGGCAAATTCCCCAGCATGGCTGTAAAATTATATTCAGGCAGTTTTCTTTGTCCTTTACCGATCTGCTTCAACCATTCCATCCATTCGGCAAGCGTCAGCACTTCTGCCTGCCATAGTTCGGCCTGTAATCCAAGTACATCCTGAAGCTGCTCATAGACAGATGGCTCGGAGAAGGGACGACAAGCTTGCACAGCCAGTTCATACAACTCGATTACTGCGCGCCGTACCTCATGCTCAAGCTCGATCTCCAACCCTTCCATGAAGTCCTGAACTTGAATTCTCAGCCCGTCATCATATAATAATGGTGCGTGTGCCAACAGACGTACAATCTCTTCCATGTCATGCACTGAAACTTTCTTTTGCTCATAGAGAGCAGGTAACATATATGCTGTAATGATCATTCACTCCTACATCGTTCTTCTATTAATGACGTATATTATATCATGATTTGGCGTTGAAATATTTGAACACTTGAATCGTTTCTTCCAAATCTTCAGGACCTGAATAGATATTCATAACGTTGCCGATTTCGATTCCAAAATCCACATAAGCACTCGCCTTGGCTGTAATGATATGTCCATCAACAACAACACCTTCATTTACATATTTCCCTTGGGCTGTGACTGCTCTCATCTCGGATTCAGCATTAGTCGTAAATGATCTGCTCTCCAATATTTGCGCTTGACCCAACAACAATGTTCCTGCACAGATGGCTGCAATGGGCGTCTTGCGCTCATGAAGTGCTCTGATGAAGTACATCAAGTCCGAATGTTGCAGCATTGCCGTAACATCTCCTCCGGGAATGATGAAAAGGTCCACTTCTGACGGATCAATCTCATTTAGTAGAACAGAGGGATTAACTGAAAATTCTTCATATGACTGTAACGGTCCCTTTTCCAGCGCCACCGTTATGATGTCTCCTTGTGTTTTCATAAAATAGCTGGCTAACATAATCTCAAAGGATACGTATCCTTCAAATAATAATATGTATGTTTTCAAATTTAACTACCTCCTTCCTTATGGTTCTACTCTTGATACATTCCAGTCCGTAATTGTTGTAAAGCCTGCATCCCATTGCATCCCATCAGGCACACCGTCCAGTGGTTTCCAGCCGAACAAAACTCATGGATGCGTCTGGATCATACGGTTGTAATAAAAGCCCACCAGGTATTGTAGCATCTAACATAGTCCCGGATTCTGTGCATTTATAAACATAGAATTGATGTGATACTTCTGCCTGAGAGACAAACGTATTATTTACGTTAGCAGAATACAAACAAACGCCGATAGACGTGTATGTATCTATCTGACAGTTGTTGCTTATCATCTGATCATGAGTCGACCTCATGAATTCGTCATAAGCAGCTTTGGTGCCCCATATCGCCAGGATTACAGCTTGCCGGGGATTCAACAAATTCCAGCCACCTCGTTGCATCACAAAACCCGGTGCCTTGCTTAGTCCCCCCCACTTAAGTTGCGCCGAATAAAATGCTTTTTGATGCTGCTCTTCTACTTCACACCAAATGATCTTAAATAGCATCGTAACACCCTCTCTTTCAAGTCACCACCCAATTTTATTTCAGTCTACCAACCATCTCATTGTACAAGATCCTTTCAGGTTATTGGTATTTTCCACCACAAAAAGACAGCCCTTTACGCTACTTGGCGTCGGTGGCTGTCTGCATGTAAGCACATTATAAATGATCAGTAAATAAACATACTATGTAGGATTATTAAGGATGATTTAGCATTATTTAAGATGTGTAAGCATTTTCTTTTCCTAAGGAACATAACTTTAAAGCCCCTAATCCAATTGGACACTTGAAGCTACCTCAGATACACTAAATGAAATGAGGAGAGCGTCCATGAAAAGACGATTTAGATGCCCCGTTGAAACGAAAAAGGAGTATGTCGTAGAGGTACTGTCAGGCCTTCGAACGGAGGTCGTGGCAAGAAAGTACGGCATGTCTCCTAAAACGCTAACGACTTGGGTTCGTCAATATGAAGATGAGGTGGGGGAACTGGTGGTCAAAAAGCAAGAAGAATCTCAACAAATGAAGCAAGATGCAGCCAATTACCAAGAATTACAGCATAAATACGATGAAGCCTTGAAGCTGCTTGGGGCCAAAGAATTAGAAAACCAGATTCTCAAGGATTTGGTTAAAAAAAAGTACCCCGACTACAAACAGCGATAGTTTGGATTGAGCGTGGTTATCCTGTCCGTACCGTGCTTGGGATCTGCGATGTACCTCGCTCGACCTACTATTATCACTTGAAACATCCCAAACGGCAACAGCCCATAAGTAGCGGACGAAAGATCCCCGGATACTCTTACAATCAGCAGGGGAAACGCATTTCGGACACCCGAATTGTAGGGTTTCTTCGTCGTTTGATTCAAGGGCCGAATGCGGCGTTTGGCTACCGAAAACTGACCGTGTTGTTGCTCCGGAAATACAACGTAGTGATTAACAAAAAGAAGGTGTACCGGCTCTGTAAGTCCTTGGGCATCCTACTTCCTCAGCGCGAACGAACCAACACCGTACCCAAGAAAGTAGCCAATAACCGAGTGGTGGATGCGCCCAACCAGTTGTGGCAGATGGATATTAAGTACGGTTATGTTGCAGGGAAACGTCGGCACTTTTTCCTTGCAAGTATTATTGATGTCTTTGATCGCCGAATCGTCGCTCACCATCGCGGTAAAGCCTGCGACACTCAGAGCATCCTGCGTACCCTCCAGCAGGCTCTGTTCACTCGACGTATCCATAAAACGGAGCCAAAGCTCGTGATTCGTACGGACAATGGCCCTCAGTTTGTAAGCAAAGCGTTTTATGCCTTTTGTGAAGAAGCGGGCTTGGAGCATGAGCGGACGCCAACTCGAACACCGAATAAGAATGCCTTTATTGAATCGTTTCATAGTATTCTGGAACGAGAATGTTACCAGCGACATTGCTTTGAAAGCTACGAAGAAGCCTTTTCCGAAGTAGATCGATATATCCGTTACTACAATAAAGACCGTATTCACGGCAGCCTGTACGACTGGTCTCCTACAGACTACTTGCGCCTGGTGAACGAAGGAACGATTCAACCCAAACCTATTTCGCTATGATGCGTCAAACGAAGAATGAGCTAGCTAGTGTCCAATATTAAGGGGTTGAACCGATAAGACGTCTTATTTGGCCTCTAAACCCTCTTTTTCAAACGTAAGGAACCTCAGACGTGTTATTTCCTAAAAATACCCTGAAGAAACGCTATTAACAGCCCTAAATTCCGATATAGCGTGTCTCAGATTCCTTAGCCTTCTCAGAATACTTTAAACTCCTTAATAACACCTCTCATGTTCGTTAGGGCTCCACCCTCTGCTTCAACCGATAGGGAGAGGAACGTCCACGATTTCGACGAAGCGGAGGTTGAAAAAATAGATCTTACACTGAATATTTTTTCCCTCAGAATCTTTTCGATCGCAGTTACCCTCATATTTTCTTTCCATACTATTCAGAATGTAAAGATATTAAAAAACAAAAAAAGCAACACTCCACTCGTTTAAGAGTGAGGCATTGCCTATTTTAATTTATACGTCGTAAACTGAAAAACCTTCTCGGGTTTATCGCGTTAACAGATAGAGTAATGCTTTGATTGTCCCAAAATACTCCCGGATCATATTGATCGGTTTCAGATAACCCGGTGAAGGAGCCGAGATGCCGTATTCGGCAGCGTAACCGTTCTTGGCGGCCAAATACTTGGATCTGAACATATGGTAATCACTTGTGACAATCATGATCTTGGGATGATCCAGCCCGGATGCATCAATGATTTTTTTGGAAAAAGCCATATTCTCCTGGGTGCTCGTCGATCGATCTTCCATAATGACTTGTGTGGGGCTGATCCCCTGATCAACAAGGTAGTTTTTCATGGCGAGTGCTTCCGGAATCGATTCTCCCGGCCCCTGCCCACCGGATACAATCACTGGCGTCTGCGGATGACTGCGGATATAGTCCAGACTGGCATCCAGCCTTTGTTTCAAGGTCAATGATAATTCTGTTCCCTTGATGCCCGAGCCGAGAATAATAACATAGTCCGCTTCTTCCGGATCATTCGCGTTAAGCTGAGTAAACACAAGTGCTTCGATAATGACAAATGAAACCGCAGCGATCCCGAAGCCAGTAAGCAGAATGCGTTTCAGCAGGATATGCTTTTGGTAATCAATCCGCCTCAACACGATAAAAGCTATAGTGATCATGCCAAAAAACTTCACTGCGAAGTTCCAGCCCCAGAAAACAAGGAAGAACACAAAACATGCAATGAAAAAAAGATCAAGGATTAGGCCTTTTTCTCGTATAAACTTTTTCATAAATCCAGTAACACTCCTTCTCGGGCCTTCACTTCCGTCATATGCCCTTGATTCAGGATTTTATGATCGTGAGCTTGGGCCACTGTTGTTGCCAGCATTTCTTCTCTACACGATGATTATAGTAGTCTGCATCCGAGAAAAACGGACTTTGGCGTACGATTAACGCATACAGATCCTCCAGCCCATGCGGGGCACAGATACGCACCTGACCTTGTTCATCTAACCGCACACCTATGGCTGTGACGATTTCTGGCCAATACCGAAGGGCATCTTCTGTGGATTGATAGGGCTCGTTTCCATTGCGCAGATGCATCCTCGCCTGATTTTTCACCGACCATTTGGAATTGCCTGTCTGCTCGCGAAGCCCTTGTTCCAGCAGCAGGTCCCGCTCCTCACGCATATCTTCCGTATCGTAATAAACCACATCAATATCGCTGTGCAGTTCGCGAAGAGGATAGCCATGAAGTACATCCCAGATATAATTGCGAATATACCCCGCACCTATGTAACACTGAGGCAGATCCAGACTGCGAACCCGCCGCAGGTCGTGCATTAATGGTTCATGCTCCGTAATCGCCTGAATCAACTTTTCCTCATGCAGCATATAACGTCTCTCCCCGTCACTCTGTCCATTTCATTGTAGAGCTATCATTGCTCGCTTTTACATTACCGACACGCTGCTCCTTCCAATATATCATGTTTGAGTACCTGCGATAAAATAAACAAATCCCCTCAGGCAGTCATCCCAGGCTCATCTGAACAGATGTTCCTTAAGATCATTTACCCTGAGGGGATCAATTGAAGAAGATTGAAGAAGCGATTAGGCCAGTGGCTTTTCCGAATACGTGATCTGCTTTTTCTACATTTTACGTTGGATTATCCATAAGCGTCAGTTGTCCATGATTCTCCTGCATGCGGAAAATAACGGGACGTTCCTTCGGATGATTGTTCGGAGCGTGAATGGTGAGACACAGTTGTCCTTCAAACGTCCGAAACAGCATCCCGTGTCCTCCATTATTGGCGAACAACGGCTTGTCATCCTGCTTCCATGGACCTTGCGGTTTGCCGGACACCGAGCGGGCCAGCCCCAGTGTATAACCGTCTTGACCGGATGTGGACCACATCATGACGAGTTCATCATTTTGCATGCGATACAAAAACGGACCATCCGTGACATAACGGTTTCGCTGTTCTCCACCTCCGACAGACCATGGCGCTTCGGAAGCTTTGAATAACAGATCAGGTTTGCCTATCGTTCCTTTCAGATCCGGTTTCAAACGTACCGCGTACATCTCCCCATCCTCCACCTGCACCCATTCCTTGCAAAAGATCATCCACGGATCACCCTGATCGTCCACATACAATGTACCGTCCAGGCATTCCCAATCGGGAGGCGTAAGGGAGCGACACCACAATTCAAAAGGTCCCTCCGGCTGATCAGCCACCAATACACCTGTTACCCGCGGAACACCTTCCGCCTTAAAGCTGGCAAACATATAAAAGCGACCTTCCCATTCATAGACTTCCGGGGCCCAATAGTGGTGATCGGACCAGAAGTCCGCAGGTGCACGGAAGCATGGGGAAGGACCGCTCCAATGGATCAGGTCTTCACTCTCATAGACATCAAAACCGATGGCTGGGCCGTTCCACACATTTTGCCCGATAGAGCCGTATAAATAATATTTCTTGCGCGATGGGATAGCCAGTATGTAAGGATCACGAAAATGAATATCTTCCAAACGGTGCACGTTCAATGGTTCATCCTCCTCATGAAAGCGGTTCATTAACCATGAGTATACACCATATCTCCAAATACTGGAATTCCATTAACCCCACATACCAATCAGCAATATGCCGCCAAAAATAACGATGGAACAGAGAATCCGCTTCTTCCCCTGCTGTTCTTTCAGTAACAAAATACCGAGGAAGGCCGCAAATACTGTCCCTACTTCCCGAAGCGGACCCAGTCTCGCCATTGGCGCCTGCTGCAATGCAAACAAAAACAACAAGTACGAGCCCGGATTCAGCAGCGCACCCAGCATAATGGTTGATCGGTTCTTCTTCCACTCCTGACGCAGTTGGCGGGAAGCGAGCAGCGCCGGAGTCAAGCCGGCAACAAAGCCAATGTTCGTCACTTCAAGTAACGACAGGGGTGAAATATGCTCTAGATTTAATTTGTCCACGAACACATAACTGGTTGTACATAACCCGACACATAAGGCCATAAGCACCGGCTTTGATCCTGTTACACTTGAGCCAGATTTGCCAACTCTGCTTCCCACACCACTCAGCACCGTAAATCCTACAATCATGCAGGCAATACCTAGCCAGCCGAACATGGATAACGTTTCCCCCAGAAAAGCAACACCGATCAATGGCACCAACAAGGTGCTCGTTCCCCGCATAATCGGATAAATCTGCGACAAATCGCCCAATTCATACGTCTGCGATAACAGCCAGGAATACAAGGCTTGCAGCGCCATCGATAACACGAGTAGTGCATAGGCTGGCATGGATAAAGGTTCCCGTACCAATTCCACAATAAGCACAGGCAGCAGTATTACGGTTGGAATCATCATGATGGACCATAAAAATACACTTTTGTTTAAACTGCGTTTGGTGAACATACTCCAGACAGCGTGAGCCATCCCGGAAGCGAGCACCAGAACTATAGGTAAAATCATAATCAAAACGTTCCTCTCTAATGCCTTGCTCTTCTATATTCTCTAATGTGCCAAAGTGCTCTCAGGTTGATGTTCTGGCTGTTCCTTCACGACCGATCCGTCTTCCAGACGAATCCAGGTATCAAAGCTGCGTTGTCCCGCCTGCAATTGAATGACCCGTCCTCCGCGCAGCATGCCTTCCCTTCCATATGTACTGTGTCCACTCGAACGCCCGTAGCAGAGACGAATGCCGTGGTAAGTCCCCTGAAAATCATTCACATGATCATGTCCGCAAAAGGTCCCCATCACATCGCCCATCTCCAGCAGTGCAGAGAACAGACCCGAGTTCACTTGGGCAGAGCAGACAGGTTCGTATTTGCTGCCGTAACAGATCTGTGTGTCCCACATGGACTGATATTCAGGAATCGGGATATGGAAAAACGCCAAGGCTGGGAGCTTCTCCCCGCGGCTGCGGCCGGGATTAACGCGTGTGGATTCAGACATCAGCCACTGGATCTGATTAGGCTGAATCCAGCCATAACCGGGAATGGACTCGAACTGGGAATAGTTCCCCGAATCGAGTAAATACAACACTGCTGCCGGACAGCCATCCGCTCCGGCAATCTCCAATGTGTAATTGCATAGTCCCGCAATCTCACGCGGTCCAGGTTCTGTCACGGTATGCGCATGCTCCTGAATCACATCCATTAATGCATCGGGGGTAATCCGATTCTCTGTATCATGGTTGCCATACACAAAAGCCCACGGAATACCACGCTCTTCCACTACAGACACAGCATCACGGAATGCCTGCTCCGGGTGTTCACATTCCTTATTGCCAGGATCGACTGGTCCCGTGTAAATGACATCGCCTGTAAAGACAACCAGATCGGGCTGTTCCGCTTCAATGACCGTTTTCATTAATTGCCTGGTCCGAAGATCTTCAGGTCGCCCATCTTTCCAGTGTAGATCTGTAAACTGCACGATTTTGAATGCTCCATTTGCTTGAAAAGCAAGCTGACGTTTCACCCTTTTTCCTCCCTGATGATCCATGTACTATGGATTGAAGTTTTCAATGTTGTTTGTTGTGGTTTTACGTTGTTTTATATGATCTTATCGTCACATCATATTGCTGTCAATACATATTAAGAACAGAATTTACTTCTCATTATACTCCTCATTACATTTCAAAATTGACAAGGTCTTCTCTCCAACTTAAACTATTAAAACAACAACAATCCACACTATCTCACAACTCTAAAATAAATAGAACTTTATCGAAACTTCAGGAGGCACAAACATGTCTTTAACGTATGAAGAACGCAGACACACCATTCTTAACCAGCTTGCTACACAGGGCAAGGTTCAGGTACAGGTTCTGGCGGATCTGTTTCAGGTGTCTACGGAGACGATTCGGCGGGATCTGGACCGACTTGAAAAGGAAGGCGAATTGCGCAAAGTATACGGAGGCGCTGTACGTGTACGCTCAGGCATGATCGAAGCCCCTTTTCAAAAGCGTGCGCAGCTTCAACTGAACGAAAAGCAGGCCATTGGCGTGGCAGCCGCCTCTCTGATTGAGGATGGAGAGACCATAATGCTGGACAATGGTACAACAACGCTGGAGATTATGCGGCAGCTGCGACATCGGTCTCAGGTGACCGTCATAACCAACTCCGTCCCCATTCTTACCTGTGCGCTAGAGGAGTTTGCAGGCAAAATCATTTTCGCAGGAGGAGAAGTCACCCCGGTCGTACAAGCCTCTACTGGACCCATTGCTCATGAATTACTCAGTCAATTCAAAGTCAACAAGGCGTTCATCTCAGCAGGCGGAGTTTCGTTAACGGATGGGATCACAGATTATGTGCTGGAAGAGGCACTCATCTCCCGCAAAATGATGGAGCGTGCGGAGGAAGCCATTTTGGTAGCAGATCATACCAAGTTTGGACGTTCAACCTTCGCCCAGATTGCACCTATAAATCAAATATCCATGGTGATCACGGATTCCGGATGTCCCACAGAATGGATAGATGCTCTTCACCAAATGGAAATCGACATGGTTCACAGCATTTGACAATGTGAGCCATTTTCTATATTTTAGAAGTATAATGATCGTTCTATTTTATTCTGAAAGGAGCGTATCACTTCTTATGAGCAGCAAAAAGGAAATGCTGTTGAACGTGGCTGAGGAATTGTTCTACCTGCACGGCTTTCATTCCATCGGCTTGAAGCGAATCATCACAGATGCCGGGATCGCCATCATGACGTTATATAATCACTTCAACTCCAAGGATGATCTCATTGTTGAAGTACTTCGGCGGCGCGAACAGCGCTATCTGGAACAGTTGCGGCAGTATGCCGACAACAAAGCGCAGCCCGTATTCCTCAATTTGGCGGAAGGACATGCACGCTGGTTGATGGAGCATGAGTCGAGAGGATGTTTGTTTCTGCGTGCTAAGGAGGAATTTGGCGGAGATCCAGACAACGTCATCGTACAAACTGTCAACGCGCATAAGAAACATGTGATGACCTTGATCAAAAATCTTGATCCTGCCGCAAGTGACCGTGCAGTGCTGCAATTTAACCTGCTGCTGGAAGGTTCTACCGCACTCGCTGAGACAGAAAATGTAAATAGCGTATGTGAGGAACTCATTCACATGACGCAGAATAGTTTCAAGTAGTCCCACACCGGGTGAGTTAGTAGTTCAACTCACTTTTTTATTTCAACAAAAATATAATGATCGTTCTATCTAAAAGGCGGTGGATTTGATGAAAAAAATTATTTTCCCAGGGATTACCCTTATCGCTGTATGTTATGCATTCGGGAGATTCAGCTATGGGCTGTTTATGCCGGAAATTTCGGAAGCACTCCAACTGGACGATGCCCAATCCGGAGCAATCAATTCCGCAACCTACATTGCGTACTGTCTGTCTCTACTTAGTGCCCCTCTGTTAATTAATCGCATCGGGCACTATCATGTCATTCAAATCGCGGGTGTTAGCGCTGTGCTCGGTTTATTAGGCATTGCCTTGTCTCTAAACGCGTTTGTTCTCACACTCGGCGTGTTTCTCGCCGGATTAAGTACAGGCTTGGCCTCTCCTGCATTGGGTAACACCGTCTATGCTGAGCTTGCACCTGAGCAGCAAGCCAGGGGGAACAGCTGGATTAACACAGGTACCAGCTTTGGCATTATTGTATCCGGTCCGATCTACTGGCTGTTCACCGAGTATTGGCGTTTTACCTACATCTTCTTTGCTGTTCTGGGTGTTGTAGTAGTGTTATGGAATAGACGTGTTATTTCCCCACGCAAAACAGAGCCTTGTACCAAGTCCCTCTGGGCATGCATGAAGCCGACCAGACCCGGTGTGGCTCTGCTCATGGCTTCCCTTCTGACAGGTATCAGTTCTGCGATCTATTGGACCTTTGCCCGAAACTTCCTCACCGACGAAAAAGGGGCCTCCGATTCGGAAGCCGTACTGTTCTGGATTGTGATGGGGATTATGGGGATACTCGGCGGGTGTGCTGGCCGGATTATTGAACGCATCGAAATTGGATGGTCCTATCGGATAGGCCTTCTGCTCTTGTCTGTTTCACTTGGCGTTATCCTTCTTCCATCGATGGCCGCCAGCCCGGTCTCAGCTGTTATGTTTGGCAGTACCTATATATTTCTGACCAGTGTATTCATCGTGTGGGCGACCAGGTTATTTCGTCCAAATACGTCCATCGGAATCAGCCTTGCTTTTCTCGCGCTCGGTGCGGGGCAGTTCATTGGATCATCGATAGCGGGGTACACCATTGAGATGTTCTCCAACACGACAGCATTTCTGGCCTTTGCTGTACTGGGTCTGTTCGGATTACTTATTCGGGTGAAATAGCCAGACCCTTATCCTACAAACAAGCAAACCAACAGACTATACATCCGCTGCACATCTGAAACCCATATGCCCAGTAGATGTATCAGGCGAAAAGTGTATTTGCCAATATCCTTATCTGTTTCGCATGTCAATAACGTTGACGATATGGTCTGATAATTCTCTCGTTCCACACCTGTACTTCGATATACCGCTCCGGTCCGAGATCACCCTGTTGATTCCATTCCTGAGGCCATCCATAGGAATGAATAATGTCCAGTATTTCATCTTTCGTGTAAACCTGCTTACGGTAGGGTTTATCATCCATATAACGCATCGTTGGAAACAAATCACCGTAGGTAAAACTTACGGATTCATCAGGAAGATCCTTCCATGAGATCGTGACCCAATCCGGTTCGGTATACCAAGATTTCAACCATGTGCATGCACCCAGCGTCATATAGTGAGGATAACGGTTGGTCGGTTTCCCACCTTTGGAGATAAACTGCTCGTACGCTTGCCGCTCAAGTTCTCTGCGAATCATCATGTAATCTGCTGATCGCTGACTGGCAAAATTCTCGCCTTCCTGCCGGATACGCTGCGCAACCTCTTCTGCATCCTGCTCGGACAGACTGGAGAGATTGCGGAATGGTCCAACCCTTTTGTCAAAATAATGATACGCTTTCAGATCTGTCATACGGCACCACCTCCATGTACATCTCTTCGTCCCCCATTTTCGTTAGTCATAGTGTACATCATGCCAACATGTATGAAAATAACTATAGTAAACCATTCCCTCTGGTGCACTATGCCATTTCAATTACAGTACCATCTTCCGATCGCTGCTTCACTTCTCCAGAATGATTCAGCACTCTCCGTCCAATAAGTGATAAACTAATAAAAAGGCATTTATCTTCAACAGGCTTAAAGGGAGGTTGTGTGTATGTTAGGCATCAAAGTACAGCAAGTACAGAATCAACTCATCATCCGTTGGCAGCTTTCCAAAATAGAAATTCCCATCTCAGATATTAAAGCAGTTACCCTTGATGATACATATGGTGGAAGTGAGCCTTCAGCCGTTCGAATCGGCTCAGCGTATGGCGCTTCCGAAACAATTCTAATCCGCACAACCCATCAATCCTACATCTTGTTTACTTCCAATGAGGCTTTATTTCCAAAAATCAGTGCCATGCTTTCCAATAATGCAGGTTAGCTCTTTATTCAGACCTCATTCCTCCACAAGAAAGACGTCTCATATAAAAGGTGCTATCTCGATAGGGCTTCACATATCGGTAACCGTGGCCGCACGGCTGGTGAGCGAAATTCGTCAAACTTGCAACGTGCTAACGAATCTAGCGCACCTTAAACGTCCGATTCTCAAGGCATGCCAATTTTAACGAACTTCAGTGACGTTATTTCGGTGCAAACACAGCGTCAAAGCCTAAAAAGCGACGCAATCCATGAAATAACGTCTCTGGGATTCGTTACATCTCAGAATAATGTAAATGAGAGCGAATAACATGTGTAAGTTACGTTAGGCCAAATCAACGCGAACAAGAGGCGTCCACCGTCATGTTCATGACTTATGGGACACCCCCCTTTTTTAAGTTAGTAGAAGTTCAGATGATAGCCCTATCTCCAACTCCACTTCGGTAATTGATCCAGCGTAATGACTTCTTCACTATTATATACTTCCTTCAAATACGCCACGGTATTATGATTGCCACCCTTTAGGAATTCTCCCGTCCAGGTACAGAACCAGCTCCAGTGTACACCTTGCTCTTTCATTTGCTTTGGGTCAGGAATGGAGCCGTTCTCGGCTAAGGCAATGATTTTGCTGTCATTCACCAGTTCACGCAGATTTTCATAACGCTTAGCTAATGGGCTGTGATCACCTGCTTCTGGATACACATCCACACTCACAATATCCACCACATCGTCACCCGGATACCAATCCGGCTTTTCCGAGTTCCACACCCAGATCAGATTACCCAGCTCATACGTGTTGACCAATTGATCATACATTAGGCGGTATAACTTTTTGGCAGGTTCAGGTCCTTGGGCTCCCCACCAGAACCAGCCTCCTTCCGCTTCATGAAGCGGCCGAAATAACACAGGCACCCCAGCCTCCTTGAGTTCTTGCAGATGTACTGCAATGGCATCGATATCCCGGATCAATAAGGTATACTCTTGCGATTCAGGATGAGCCAATGCTGAAGCGAGATCGTAGGTGGTGGCATCCGTATAGAAACCGCGCCACCATTCTTTGCCTGGTTCATCTATCAGATGAGTAGGTGCATTCCAATGCCAACACAATGTCACAATTCCGCCTTGCTGATTCCATGCAATCGCATCCCGAATCTCCTGAGAGATCGCGCCGCGTTCTGTCCTTGATGGAGAATAATCCATGAGATCGAATCCAATTACCGCCGGCTTGCGGCCTGTATTCTCATTAATCCAGTTCAGATTGCCGTAATCCTGCTGACCTGACAGTACCCCTTTTCCATAACGCTCCGCCAAGTACTTCATCAGTTCTCTAGCCTCGGAAGTCGCATCTTTATTCACTAAATAACCGCTTATCTTTTGCTCCGTCATTGAGAATCCCCCATTCCAAGGCAGGGTACATAGCGACCCAAATATCAAAAACACCCGAATTACGCATCCTATACGACTACGCCAAGCCCGGTTAACCAACTACACCTGAGCGTTCAATACTTTCCACGAAATAGCGCTGTACAAATAAATACAAAATAATGAGCGGTGCAATCGCCAGCAGAATTCCTGTATCCACGATCATGGCAACATAATTGGGGTCTGCCTTCATGCCCGAGTTTGAGCCAAAACCCATCAATTGGGGAATTAACTGGTTCGCCTGGGCAGGCAATGAAGCCACCTTCAGCGAGATAAGCGGGCTTTCACTCATGAATAGCGCGGAATAGAACATATCGTTGTACTGCCAGACAAACGAGAACAGAATGACTGTGATCAGCGGTGAAATGGCGTTCGGCAGCATAATTCGGGCAAATGTCCGAAATCCGCCTGCTCCATCAATCAACGCAGCTTCTTCAATTTCCTTGGGCATGCCCTTGAAGAACTGGCGGAAAATATAAATGAACAGCCCCGCCTTCAGCCCACCAGCCGTAGCCGCAGTAATCATCGACGGCCAGTATGTATTCAGCAGGTTGATCCCTTCTCGCCCCGTGAACAGCCGAATCATGCCGAGAAAATCAAAGTTGCGGAAATGCAGATACATGGGCACCATCAGGGTGCTTGTCGGTACTAAAATAGTGAGGATGACTAATACAAACAGCACATTGCTGCCGGGAAAAGAAAAGCGGGCGAAGCCGTACCCGGCTAACGCACAGGATATCGCTGTGAGCAGCGTTGTAATCGTGACGAACAACAACGTATTCGCCAGCAAAGGTAAATAATCCATCACCTGCGCCGCAAGCTTGATATTATCCAGCGTAAAATGCTGGGGAATCATATAGATGGTCGGATTATAGATATCCTGTTTATCTTTGAACGCAACCGAGATTTTAAGAAACAATGGATACAAAATAATAAATGAAATACCAATAATCAATGCATATCTGAAGATGGAATACAGGAGGTCCGATGTCTTGTTTCGTACCCTCTGCATGCGGTAGTTCTCTTTCGGAACCACCACCATGCGATCCGTTCCCGACACAGCCATAGTCTCATGCCTCCTTCAACGTTCGTTAGCTTTCAGTTGTAATGAACCCGTCGTGACAGTACCCATCCCACAACAACCAATACCAGACCGATGACCAGCGTATACAGCCAGGACATGGCTGAGCTCAGACCAAAGTTCTGGGTTTTAAACGCCGTCTGGTAGATGGCCTCCGTCACCGGGCTGCCTGCAAAGGAATCAATAATTGTATAGATGACATTCGTCAGGATCAATGGACTCACCATCGGAAACGTAATTTTCCAGAAGGATTCATAGGCCGTTGCACCTTCAATTTTGGCCACTTCATACATTGAGCCGGGTACCGATTGCAGCGCAGCGAGGAAGATCAGAATCTGTACGCCGGAGCTGCTGACAATATCGTAAATACGCATGATGGCTTCCACGATGTAATCGACATAAGCCATTGGCAGCCCCACATCATTCAGCATTCGGACGATTGAAACGACGTTGAACGAAGCTCCCCCCTCCGCCGACGAATCCACTGCACTGATGTCTCCCATCAGATTGATCAGACCTGCGGACTCGGCCGCCGCCACCGCACTGGAGGCCAGAATGACCGGCAGGAAGAAGATCGCACGCGCCATCGTTCTGCCCTTGAATTTCTGGTTAAGCAGTGTCGCCGTAAATAAACTGAAGAATAGAATCATCGGCACATTCAGCAGCATCGCTCCGACCGAATCCACCAGAATCCGGTTAAATGTTGCATCGACCAGGATGGCATCTTTGAAATTTTTCAAACCGACAAAATCCAGTACATAGCCTCCTGGGGCAACCGACAGATTGCTCAAACTGAACCGGATCGATTGCAGCAGCGGCGTAGCGAACAAGAAGATGAAACCAATCAGCCAGGGCGAAATAAACGCAAGGCCAAGCAGCGCTCTCCGTGATTTCAAGGATAAACGAAGGGTTCTCATCGGTTCACTCCTTCCACTGCATAGTCCGCCCCGCCAACGGTAATTCCATCAATCGTTACCGGATCAGCCGTGTAATTCACCAAAATCCTTGCACCACCACTGTATGTGATACGCACAACCCCATCCTGAACTCGTTCATGCTCGGTTATTGGCTGGTTCCGCAAATGACCTAATACCTCATTCGCTTCCTTGTATAAGGCTGCTGCGTCATCTACCCAATAGGCAAAGTCAGTGGCATAAGCCGAATCATAACTGGTCAGCTTCAGCTTGGACGACGGTTCATACGTCCATTGAAATTGCGGAGCTGAGCCCAACTCCAGACTGCGGAGCAGCTGTTTGCGCAGATCCTGATCCCCTGACGTATTCATTGCGGAAGCAGCGTAGTCCATATATCCATGAATGACCATTTCATAAAAAGGAACTTCCTCATCAGTAATGTTGAACCGGCTGGAGCCTGAGGGAGCATTAACAATATGCTGCGTATATCCCCACGCATACGCATTAGCGGATGACAACATCATGTTCGGATATTCCTGCTGCAGCTTGCCCAGCTGCTCTTTCACGATGTTCTTCGCGGTTTCTCGATGGATGACACGACTATCCCGATAATCCGAGCTCAATACCTGCCCGAGATCACGCAGCGATAATGCGCTGAGTTCCAGTTTGTTGATTTTCCCGGCAAACTCGCTCACCACATACGGCAGCTTGGCGGCCGACAACAGATAATAACTGTCTTTGCTCTGATCCATCCGGTTGAGGGCAGGACTGTATGGATACAGTTCAGCTGTCTCCTTGGTGACAAATCGCGCTGCATCGGAGGATGGGGCAAAGTTCCAATCGTCGTGATAAATAAGCTGAAACGCCACATCAGGGAATAACGCTCCACCGGACTGCTTCAATTGTTCAGACAGATCATGCAAATCGGAACGACTGCCCACTTCACTGTCCAGCTTGACCTGGGTCGGTGTATGGTGGCTGAACCCCCCGCCAAACCATCCCTGATACCGCATCTGCACGCGGTTCACACCTTCCTGCTGCAGCTTGGCAGCCATTTCAGCCGCTTGTTCATATGTCGTCATAGCCAATGTGGTCCGATAAGGTACACCCAGGAATGAAGCTTTTTTGTCCACTGCACCTAACACATCCACGTAAAAAGGCAAGGCTGATTCGTCCTCCAGCGGTTTCAGTACGTTCTGCCCAACCAATTGCTGCTGATACAAACGGGCCATCCCGGAATAGCTGGCATCCTTACCATTAAGGAAATGGTATCGCACCTGAATATCCCCGCGGAATGGTTCCTCGCTTAGTAGCTGAATCTCTTGCATCTTTTGCGAGGTATACATCTCCAGCTCATCCTCACCCCGCAGGGAGAACGTGCCGTAGACGTGGTTATAGCTATTTTGCCTGCCTCCAATATCCGCAGAGATACTGGCCATGGCATCCCCTTTTTCAATCACCGCAAACCAGGCATGTTCACCGTTCTTCAAACCAAAGACAGGCATATGGACAGATTCACTAACCTGCGGGCGACTGAGTGAATTGTCATTCGGATCTGCACCATACACACGCTGTACGTACTGCTCCTCTTTGACCTTTCCGTTATTCAGATGGATCAGACTGCCTGAACCGTCAGGTACAAACATATAACCTTCACCTTTCGTATCTGCAGCACCAAAGTAAGCGAGCAGATCGATATTGCGAATACGGTATTGACCGCTCTCTTTCACCTGACTTAGCGGCACGGTTACAACCAGCGAACCTTGATCCAGCCGATACTCCACCGGAATGACAAAGCTTGGTTTATCCGATGTGCCCCCGCCTTCGACTCCATTCTCCTCATTGTCAAAAGCAAGATCTTCAGCGGTGTAACCCGCCGTCTCAAAGGCATCCAGCATCTTGTTCAGCACAAGCTGCTTGGATATCTGTCCATCCAGCCGTTCCAGCACATCCGGATTGTTCTTGGTTGGATAGTAGCGGGCAGATGTATATCTTGCAACTGTGGCATCCAGTTTCGAAAGGACCTTCTCCTCCAGACGCTGCTTGCTGATCAGTTTGGGCAGAGCATCAATGCCGAGCGAGGTATCCCCGAGCGTGTATATAACACGAATGCCCTGATCCACATTGGCAGCTGCGAACTGCTTGTTGCTGATGCTGGAGCTAAAGTTCGGAAAGTTCTCCAGCGTACCGATCGCATCCCGAAATGACACGTTCAGTTGGGAGGACAACACTTCCTTTTCATAAGCGGAAGCCAGGCCATCCTGATTACGTTCGTTCGGATTGCTGTACCAGATCTGTCCACTCGCTCCATCACGAACGGCAATTTCCGTCGTCTCCTCGTTGTAATAAAGCGCCAGCCCCTGATCCTCGGCGACCAGTTGCATACCCGGCACCCCCTGCGAGGAATCGGTAAGGAATTGCAATGATTCCGTCTCGGTTGGCATAGCCTCTGTTGTTGCTTCAAGATAAGTCGTTGCCTCCACGGCAGGTACTCCCCTGTTATTGATATACAGCAGTCCAGCCGCGATCAGGATCACAGCAGCACCACTGGCCAGCACCGTATATATTCGTTGCCTTTTGTTCACGGATGCCGCCTCCTTTAGGTCCGAAAAATCAACTCGCGGTAGATGTTGTAACCAAATTCATATAACTGCTGCAACATGCTGAACACCAATGCTCCGAGGAACACGATTATGCCCATGACAATTAACGTCAGCAGCATCGTCAGGATCGTTTTGATCACGGTGTACTGGTGTACCGTCATCGTGCCAATGAAGAGCAGCAGCACGAACCAGAAGAACGCGATGCTATTAAACAAATAATAAAAAGCCGTCTCTTCCTGTACCATAAACCGGCTGATGATAATCATCGGGACATAGATCAAAATAATCGGAATAAGTGAATATCCTGTTGCCAGAAAAATCTCCTTGAACTTTCCTTCACCTTCCATTAGGGTGGTTACCGCCCAATTGGCTATGCACCAAAGAAAGAACGGCACTGCAACCGTTGCGATCTCTCCTATGCTGTTGATTGTGCGAGGATCGATGTAATTCACAAGAAACCCCGCGTATTGTTTTTGCAAAATCATCATGATAATGGTAAGCGCCAGTGCTCCAAAAGCAACGGTCAACCTGCCCCGCTGATCCGACTTGAGATCCCAGAATGCATCAATGGGGTGAAAAATGAGATGCAGCGGAAACTTAATGTAATCCTGCTTCACGGTCAATCTGCCTCCTCCGTCTCCATTTAACCGCCACTCGGACCAGGATCAGAATGAAAATCAGTGCGATGGCAAGCGTCAGAAAGGTGCCGAAATGTTCCTTCATCATCTCTCGCCGATATCTTTTGAACGCGACAGAATAACTTTTGCGATCCATACCCAGTTCGAAATAACCCAGAGCTTCCTCGTTTTTCTTCTCCATCAGCAAGGATTTTCCGATACCGATATAGGCGATATCATAGTTGGCGTTAAGCTTCAGCACTTCTTTCCAGATATGAACAGCCTCTGTATCCTCACCCTGATAATGAAGGGCAACCGCCTCATTCACGCTGGCTCCAAACCGTGTTGGCTCATAGATAACCAGATTGCTTTTCCCCCGATCCAGTACCAATTGATGATCCCCGGATTGCTCCATGGCGACTGGTGTTTTGAGCGTTCCCACCTGATTTCCTTTGCCTCCATATACGTAGAGCAGATGACCTTCATCATCGTAAGTAAACACCCGGTTCTGCGTCGCATCCAGCACACTGTACATACCGTTGCCCAGTACCTTCACATCAATCAGCTTGGACGGACCCGGGTTATTGCGGAATCTGATATCTCCTTTGACTTCAAAATAACCAAACCTCTTCAGCACATCCTCGCCGGATGGATTGAGACGTTTAATCGGTTCGCTGGAACCCGGGTCAATATTGGTCGCATATACGAACCCTTTGGTGTCGATATCGACATTGGAAAACTCGGTCGGTACAAACAAAACCATCTGCGCCCGCTGGGCTTTGGTTGAGAGCATCCGCCAAATGTATTCGCCGTAGTCGCGTTCCACCTTGTTCGTACCAACGTATCCAATGAACTGGCCGCGCTCGTCAAACTGCATAATTCCTTCGTAAACACCCTGAGCCACCACATACACGCGGCCTACCCGGTCCACAGTCAATTTCAGCGGCTGGAACTGAAAATTGGTCGCGAGGATATCAGACTCCGGCTTCGTAATCGTATGGACCAGCTGACCTTCCGCATCCAGGACAACTACACGGCTGTTCCCCGTATCAGCGATGTATACTCGATCCTCTTCATCCACGAACAATCCACCTGGCGTATTAAAACTCTCCTTGCTGCCGTCCATCATAAATCCTTCGATCACCCGCAGCAGCTTATAATCCGCGTCCAGGACAACAATTCGGCTGTTGCCACTGTCCAAAATATAAATCTGCCCGGAGGGAGAAACGTTTACATCACCGGGGTCTTTGAATTCGCCAATGCCCAGGTCACTGCCCGAGATGGTTTGCTTGGGCAGATAGGCATCCGGTGAAGGAACGGCCTCTTTCCAGTAGTTGTAGTTATAACTCTCATACGGCGCCGGGGAGGCCGCCGCAGGCACGGCATTCACCAGCAGCAGCGATACTGCCGCCAGGAGAACAAGCCATCTTTTCACTGTGCGTGCCATATCGTTCCCCCTTATTCCTTCATGCCCGAACTCGCCATCGTCTCAATGATGCGGCTCTGGGAGAAAATGAATAGCGTAATGGGCACACTCATCAAAATAAGTGCTACCGCAGCACCTGCCCCGGCCCGGGATATCCCGCCCTGAATGATCTGACCCGCCGCATAGTGCAAGGTCTTGAGCTGTTCACTGTAGATGTACCCATTGCCATCACTGCCCCACAGCATCTGGAACAGCAAAATGATCAAGGTGAGCCAGGCTGGCTTTACATTGGGCATGACAATGGACCAGAAAATCCGGTATTCACTGGCACCGTCAATTTTGGCTGCTTCCAGCAACGCATCCGGGATCTGCTCCATGAACTGCTTCATCAGATACAGACCTAATGAATAGGCAAATGCCGGAATAATGACGGCCCAATACGTATCAATCCAACCCAGCCACGACATGATCATATAGTTGGGAATGGCCGTCACGGCAGGCGTGAACATCAGGGAAAGCACAACAACCTGGAACATGAACACTTTGCCCGGAAATTTGTGCTTGGCGAGTGGGTACGCCGCTGCCGAAGCGAGCAGTACATGGCCCACGATGCCAATGCCCGTAATAAATACCGTGTTGAATATATATCGTGAGAACGGAACCCACGAGTCACTCAGCAGATTCAGCAGATCCGTAAAATTGCTGAACGTTGGATTTTTGACAAATAGCGTTGGTGGAAAAGTAAAAATCTCATCCAGCGGTTTGAACGCATTATTGATCGCATAGATCAGCGGCAGCACCATGAAAGCACCAAATACGAGCAGAAGGGCAAACAGGGAGATGCTTCCTGATAAAGAGCGGTTGACCCGCTTTTTGCCTGTCGCAATTGCAGCCATAGCTATTCTCCCACCCTTCGAAGCAGTTTCTGTACCAGCAAGTTGGTGCCCACCATAATCATGAACAGCACGGTTGCAATCGCCGAGGCGTATCCCATCTCAAACCGCGTTGTACCAAAGTCGATTAAATGGGTCACCACCGTCTCCGCCGCATAGTTCACACTTGGGAACCCCGCCAGCGCAATGGACACATCCGCCACCGCGAATGAGGTCGTAAGTTGAATGACCGCACCGAACATCAATTGCGGGCGCATCGAAGGCAGGGTAATATACCAGAGCTCCTGCCAGCGATTTTTGATCCCATCTACCGCGCCAGCTTCATATAACGTCCGGTCAACGGTCTGCAAACCGGCGATAAACGCCAGAAAGCCTGTGCCAAGACTGAGCCACAATTGCACCAGAATGAGGATTGGCATAATGTAGGCTTCCGTTTTCAACCACTGAATTGGCTCCAGCAGAAATCCCCATTTGATCAGCAGTCCATTGGCTATACCGTAGCGATCCCCCGAGAAAATCATCAGCCAGATAAAGTAGACGTTCCCCGATATGGATGGCGCATAGAAAATCAGCGTCATGAACGCTCTCCATTTGGGTGTTAATTCATTAATGATCCACGCAAATACGAAACAGGCAATATAGCTGATAGGTCCGGTAATAATGGCAAACAGCAACGTATTTTTAATAGCAATCAGAAATACGTCATCCTCCAGAAACAGCCGGGTATAGTTCTGCCAGCCAATAAAACGCGGAAACTCCAGCATGTTGAAATAAGTGAAGCTGAGTAGGATGGAAATGACCACCGGAATCACAGTGAACATGATGAACAGGATCATATAAGGTGCTAGCAGTACATAGGAATGTTTGCTGGCCTTCATTTCCTTGAGCTTCCAGGACCACCATGATTTCATGCCCATGCCTGGTGTTTTCTCAGGAGGACTGTTTTGTCCGTCTCGGAGTGATATTTGTGACACTGTTAACCCTCCCTCTGCTTACGGAAGACCAAATTCATTACGCTTGACTCGAATCTCGTCCTGAATATACTGGGTGTAATCCATGATGGATTCTCTGGCTTCCACTTGGCCAACAACCGTCTTGTAAAATGCATTGAACAGATGGCGTCCGGTAAAATAACCGCCCGGCACCTCGGGAATGCCCTTCACCGTCTCGAATTGTGCTTTCAGATTCGCATAATCCTCAGCAGGCCATGGAAGTGAATCGAGTGCCTTGATGTTGGCTGTCGGATAACGCGCAGCCGCACCCATCAGCCCTTCCATCTCGCGGCCAAACTCAGCCTGAACCGGTGTACTGGTCCACCATTTCATGAACTCCCACGCGGCCTCTTGGTCCTTGGCGCTCTCCAGCATCATGACCGCGCTGCCGCCACCCGGAACGTCCCGATTCAATGTTCCATCCGGCTGCACAGTCCCCGGAACCGGAACAAATCCCCATAATCCACGGATCTCCGGTGCAAATACAGACAGCTGGTTATACATCGTGTAATCCGTCAGACCAATCGGCATCTGTCCGGTCCGGAAACGGTTGGCAAAGTCATACTCCCGCTCCAGCTTGTAATCGGTATAAAACTCTGTCCACTTCTTAAAGGTCTCAATACCGATGCGCGAGTCCAGATCCGATTCCTTGCCGTCATTCCGATAGAAGGAGCCTCCGTTCTGCAGCAGCATTGTGGCATACTGCGAGTTAGGCGGGATATTGACTCCCTGCATGTTGGCTTGGGCCACCACCGGCATGCCAAATTCCATATGATTTTTACTCAGAATCGCCAGCAGGCTCTCGACATCATCCCACGTTTGAGGAACTTCAAGCCCCAGCTCTGCAAGCACATCTTTTCGATAAAACAGCATATTAAAGGTCTGTGTCTCCGGTAGGGCGTACACGCCTGAATCATAGGCGTACGGTACGATGGCACTGTCTCTAAACTCCTGTTCCACCGTGGTATAGTCACTGAACTGGGTAAGATCCACCGCGGAGTTCCGCATCGCAAAGTTCACCGGCAGATCATTGCCGATCTGCATCGCTACATCAGGTCCTTCACCCGACAAGGTGGCTGGCAACAGCGTACCCATGTTGACCAGCTTCAAATTGACGTTGATGCCGCTCTCCGGTGTGAATGTCTCATCAATCATCGCTTTCATCGTGTTCGCCTGATCACGGCCACTGCCGATCCAGACCGTCACCGTGCGCTGATCCTCTGATGTGGCTACGTTCCCGATCTGGTTATAATCAATGAAGAACGAGTGATAGAATGTCTTCGCTTCATGACCAAGCTTCGCCAGCGGACCCATACCCGTTCCGGGAATGCTGCTGTCTAATGAAGCTACATAGAGAGCATCAATCTCAAGCGGTTGCTCGCGAGCCTGCTGCACCCATGTCCCCAGTCCGCCTGTGTTCGTTTTGTAAGCGGCAAGTCTTCTTGGAATGGTATCCGGCTTATCGATCATCTCATCCAGCTGTTGGGCCATCGTTTTGATCAACGCTTCCTGATCGCTGGACTGGCCTGACAGAAGACGAAGTTGCCTTGCCACTTCCTTCAGACGTTTGCTTTCTCCGATAAATACTTCCAATAGATTCGGGATCTGCTTCTCCACCCGATAATCCCGGAATTCATCCGGCTTGGTGCCTGTAATCATCAGAATTCTCCGATACATGGAGTTCAGGTTGTACAGGCTGTCCTCCACATTGCGAATAAGTGGTGCGAAGTCACCCAGGCTGTTCTCCAGCCGAATGACATGTTTGCCTTTATCCAACTGGAACTTGTAAGCTTCCTCACCGCCCAGCACATCAATGCGATAGTCGCTTTGGTAACGGAACGGCGCCTTTGTCATCTCCGCAAACGGAATCTCGCCATCGATGGTCAGCTTGCGCGTGGAATAGATGCCTTTGACAAAATTTTGCTGAGCGGTAAAACCGATATGATAAAGTCCACTCTCCGGTACATCGACTTCCCATTCGATCCACTGTCCTGGCAGACGCCAGTTAAAACCACCAATCGTATTAATACGCACCTGGGACGCACTGTACGGAGATACGGCTGAACTTGATCTTTCACTGGTTGGATATAACGTAGGTGAAGATTTGGCCACAGCCGCTTCCCCTTCAATTCGGATGAGCACATCCTTAGGCTGACCGGAAGAATCCGTCTGCTTGGCCCCTGCGGTTTCCGCATAAGCAACGGCTGGCTTCTCATTGAATAGCCGTAGGGAGCGAATTACCATGGGTTCACGGGACGATTTTAGCGTTAACGTGTGCTTCCCCTTTTCCAGATAGAACTTGAATGGAGCCTGTTCATACCCGTCCGAGTCCTGAAATGTTTCCTCCATCCAGCGGGGCTTCTCCACTTGTTTTGGACGAAGATCATTGCCCTGATTATCCTGTTCAACAGCTTGTTTCTCATTGCCCCATACCCGGTCAAACTGCAAATAGGCGGCTTCCGCAAACGGAAGTTCACCGTCAATGTACAATGCACGCTCAATGGCCGAACTCTTTCCTTCTACGGGAAAATAGACAGCAGAGAGGTTGTACAGCCCGGTTTCCGGTACGTCAACTACCCAGTCGATCTCGCCTGTCTCCCCAGTATGCAGCGATACACCCGGCTTGCCCTCATAATCATTCAGCTTGCGTACCTCTTCACCCTCTGCCCGTATGTAGTCTCCAGCTTCGATGGTCATATCCACATTCGGTCTTGAGGCCTCACCTGCCTGGGACAAATATTGTTCATATCCGTTCTTCTGCCTCGTCTGCTGCAAGATGGCATCCACCTCAATGGCAGGCAAGCTGCCAGAAGGCACAACTGCACTCTTTACACCTGCACCGGAAGTAAGCAAAAGTATGACGCAGGCTGCCGCTGCTGCAATGACTATGGGCAGGATCCATTTCTTTCGTTGTAGAATTCCAGCCATCCTACGAGCCCTCCTCATCAAGGCTGATGCCAGCAATGCCTAATTGGTAATACAGGAAAAGAGGTACCCGTGCGTGAGCCCGGACACGAGGCACCCCTGTCTGAATCATGCTGGTATTACTGTTTGCCAAGTTTGTCGACTGCCGCTTGTGCCTGCGCTTTATACTTCTCGGCTGTTGCTGTAACGGAAGCATTGTTTTTGATGATGTCGTTTACATAGTCACCAATTGGGTAACCCGCGTAGGCGTCATCCAGCAGGATGCGGCCCGTTCCCGCGATATGCTCGCGAATCATGGCGATGTCCTTCTCGTCGGTATAACGGCTTTCCAGGTAATCCTGACCTGGGTACTCTTCAATCTGCGGAATGTCGAAGGTTTCTTCATAGATTTGGTATACGATTTTAGGATCTTCCACACCTTTGGGAATGAATTTTGCTGAGGCAGCGTTGTTGGCGTAAGTCACATCCTTGCTGCCCTGAGGACCGTTCGGAATGGGTACAACTCCAGCAGCAAAGGTGATATCGCCCAACTGCCATTCCGCAGCAGTGAACAAGGCCACATCTCCATCCTTGAACGTATTGCTTTCCTCCCAGTTCGTTTTGTCACCTGTTTTGACTTTCACAACATTCTCCACGTTATACAGGCGTTTGACGAATTCGGCAGCTTCAATCGTTTTCGGATCGGATAATCCTTCTTTTGAATGTTCGTCGTCTACGATCGTGCCGCCATTGGCTGCAGTAAAGTGACGAAGTACGTCGATGGCCCAGCCAGAGAACCCGTATACGTCAATTTTTCCGTCGTTATCCGTATCTTTGGTCGCCTGTTTTGCCAGTTCCATGAATTTATCCCAATTCCATTCGCCTTTGTTGTATAGCTCCTGAGGATCAGGCAGCGACAACTTCTTGAACAAGTCACGGTTATAGTGAAGTCCCAGACCGATGCTGGTTGGAGATTCAAATGCGTAGTAGTTGCCTGCGATGGCAGGGAATTTCGTGATCAGGTTTGCCTCTTGGTTGATGTTATTCTCAGCTGTGGTGAATTCGGAGATCGGAAGCAGTTGCCCTTTGAGGATGGCGGGTAATGCGGATTTGTACTCCATCTGAACGATGTCTGCGAACGGTTCGCCAGCCAGCGCTGTCGTGGTAAATTTGTTCATGTATTCTTCGAATGGCACGTTTACAAACTCAATTTTCACGTTGTATTTCTTCTCGACTTCAGCGATTTTATCCAGTCTAGCCTTATCCGATGCGGTCTCCCCCGCTGGCTTTAGATCCCACCAGGCCGCAACCTTGATGACACGTCCACCCAAATCAGGTACATCTACGGCCACTTCTTCTGTTCCGCCTTCTTTGTCTGTCTCGACGGTTCCAGTGCTATTGCCCGAATTCGCTGGTGCATCATCAGCCGGCTGAGCCGTCCCCCCACCACTGCAAGCGGATACAAAAAGCATTACGACCAATAACATGAGCGGCAAAACGTTCCATTTTCTAGTCACGATTTTAACAACCTCCCCGAATGTGTATACAAATCATGATCCGGCATAACTACCTGATTTCCATTTTCCCTAATGAAATTCGACGACCACCACCATTTGTTATTTTACTGTTTGGTTTTGACAAACAAAATTTAACATAGCATAATGTAAGCGTCAACATTTTTATTGTTAACATTTTCTAATTATTCTGATAAAATGCTGTTATATCGCTTAAAAAAGGCTTAAAACTCTTATGAGACATAATATTATTCAAATACCATTTTGAGTACCTCCATATTCAAAACGAGAACAATTTTGATTATTTTGTTATTTTATAAAATAACAAAAAGATAATAATTCGTTCAAAATTCGCCTTTTTCTCCTGCAACATGTCCTTCACCGAGGTCTATTTCCGTCGTTACATGTATGGGACTCTAACATTTTCACTCCTGCAACCGTTATTAGATTAAGAGAAATACATCATGATATACTATATAAATTGAACTTAACATTTACACGATAACGGAGAGGACAGAAAAAATCTGGAGAAGCGAAGCTAAAAGCTTTCTGAAAGAAAGCTGCTTCGAAAGCATAGGCTTAGCCTTTATCACCGGATTTCCCATTTGAGAAGGGATTCATAAAATCTGGGGATAACAGCGATCGAAAGATTGTTCTGGCCGCGTAGTGGTCTAGTGTAAAATCATTCGTTCAACTTATAGAGAAGCAGATTTATTTCGCAATGTAAGGAATACGGCAGAACTACGAGTGTAAGGATGGTATGATGAAGACGAAGGTAACAATTCAGGAAATTGCACATTTTACAGGTCTGTCGAAATTTGCGGTCTCACGAGCACTGTCCGGAAAATCAGGTGTTAGTGAGCAGACACGGGACGTTATTCTTAAGGCCGCTGGCAAACTTGGATATTTCAAAGATAACAGCATGTTGTCTGGTGATATGTATAGCAGCAATGAACTTCAGGACCCGCAGAACACGCGGTGGAGCGGCACCATTTTGATTTTGTTTCCTAATGTTCGTTATCAGAATCAGGATTCTGTATATTGGGGGCCTGTCTTTAACGGGATATCCTCCAGACTGAACCAGAAAGGCCTCAATATTCTTACTCTGACCGAGCCTTCTGCGGATCAACTGTTCACGTTGCTGAATCCGGATGCCATTCGGGGCATTATTACGGTTGGTTCCATCTCGACACCCATTCTGCTTGAAATTAAACGTCTGGGCATTCCCGTCGTCATGGTGGATCATCTGGACCCCGTCTTTCATAGTGACTGCATTTTCACAGACAACTTTGCTTCCATGCGTGACATTATGCTCTATTTGCTGCGCAAGGGATTCAAACGGTTTCAGTTTGTTGGAAATACCAGTGATGCACACAGCTTCTATGAACGATGGATCGCCTATACTTCGGTATTGATGGGTCATGGATTGGAGATGAATCAGATCCCCGAACTAAGCAGCCCGGATGTGGATGATTTTCGTGAAACGTTCACTTCGGTCATTCATGAGGGGAATTTGCCTGAGGTTTTTGTCTGTGCCAATGACTTCTATGCGCTATACACCATTGAGGCTCTGGAGAGCATAGGGATTAGTGTACCTGATCAGTGCGTAGTCACCGGTTTCGATAATGTGTATGATAATATCCCTGTACTCGCCACAGTTAATGTGAACAAGGAATTGCTTGGTGCGCGTGCGGTCGACCAGATGTTATGGCGAATTGTAAACCCGGAGAGTAATGTAGAGAAAAAGCTGATTCTTGCTGATGTGATGATTCGGGAACAGTACGGAAGACATAGCGGATAAAAGTAAGATACCCATAGACACCAAAATACCCCCATAACCAGTGTTCGGCTGGCTTGGGGGTGTTTGAATTTGGATGCCATATAAAAATAGTTGATGTTAAAAGTCCATTCTACGTATCTGTCCGGACATCATCCCACTCCTGATCCAGATAACAGATCAGCCAATTGAGCGCACGGTGACGTTCGTAGGCTACTCCGCCATTTAGACCCCCGGGAGGTGTTTGTTCCTTCACACGATTGTCCACACACACCCAGTTGTACCGGTAGATTAGGTCAGCAGCATCCAAAATTTCGCTTTTGGAGCGAAGCTGTGCCCTGGCTACAAAAGCCTCAACATCGTCACATTGCTGCAAATATCCTACATCTTGTCCTACGTTACAAAGATTTACCGGAGCTCCAAGTTCTTTGACATAGCCAAGCGCCCATAACATCACATGATAAGCCTCATACCCCCATGAAAAGGAGATGATCTCCTGATGCTCTGCCCCATGCTGCTCCACAAATCTTCTCTCTACCGGTGAGAAAAATGAAGTCGCATCATACTTGTCGATCACTTCCTGGACCAGTGCCGCTGTATCTTCTGCACTCTCCCCCGCTCCCAGGCATTCACCCTTGAGAGCTGCAATACAGAGGGCTATCGCACGTTGGGCCACTTCTTGAACACTGCGAATCGTTGTATGCTCATCCCCCGCTCTTGCAGGCAAATGAACATTGAATGGGATTCCTTGCTCCGTTAGAAGCTGCTCCGAGCGCTCTTTGCGCAGCAATGCAGATTCCGACGGGGGTCTGACATCATCCAGAAAACTGATGTGCGCTGTCACTTGGTAATCCTCTACTTCGGATTCTCCATTGGTATCCAACAGCAGCTGACCTTGCGCATTCAGCAAGGAGCCACCTCCCCAGAAGATGACTGCATCCATGGCATCGGCCAGATGCAATAATTCATTAAAGAATTCTTCGGAAATGTCTTCTTCTGTCTCGATGCCAACAACCATATTCAGTGTAGAGCATTTAATCAGTACCTTTTCCTGTAGCGAAGCATTCTTTCCCTCAATCTGACTCAGAAACCCCAGCATCCCCTGAATCATTGCGGTAAATTCTTCAGGGTGAGTCTGGCTGGTCATGATATTGAAGCCCTTCGTCTGTTTACTAAATAACTTCTTGCGAGTGACTTGAATATGGGTTTTGTCTTCCTTACGCTCAATGGTATCCTGAGGGTACATGGATTGAATCATTTCAAACAACTGATCCAGGTCAAACTGCGAGCTGTATATCGCACAATTTCTCATGAGGTTCACCTTCTACTTTTCAATTAGTCCTTATACGGGTCGAATTCATTGCCCCCGGCCATCGCGACACCTACGGGACGCAGGATTTGGTTGATTTTCAAGGTATGCGCATGCGCATTCAGCACGTCCTGCAGCTTCTTGTACACAAATGGACTTTCATCCGTTCCTGCACCCCGAAGCTCCACACCATAGGCACGAATCGCCGCTTGCATCTGTTCTTCGCTGATCTCCCCACCCATGCGTGTACGCAGCTTATAATTCATTTTGCCAGCCGCCTGGGTTCGGCTCATAGTGCGCCCTGCACCATGCACGGTGCTGCGGAAAGACTCGGTATTCTCTTCGCTGTGGATTCCTTCCACGATCACCGAGATATCTCCCATGCTTCCGCCCACAAAACCGAGCTGGCCCGGTGCCAGCGGTGTTGCTCCTTTGCGGACCACCACCACGTCTTCGCCCATATGCTGTTCTTTCCAGGCAAAATTATGATGGTTATGAACCGAATATTCTGCGCTCGCTCCGAGGATGCCGAGAACCTGCTCAATCACATAATCGCGCCCTGCATACGCATAACGGCCTGCCAAAGTCATCCCGTCCCAATACATATCACCCATTTCACTCTTGAGGTCAAACAATGTCGGTGGTTGGTCCATCGATTCTCCCGGCGCTTTGCCACTAAACGCACGTCCGACAGCCAGATTCAGAAAACCACTGGCGACCTTATGCCCAAAGCCACGACTGCCAAAATGGTTTGCAATCCATACTTTACCCGTCGCCTCTTCCACAAAAATGTCGACAAAATGATTGCCGCTACCCACCGTCCCAAGTTGGTTGCGTGCAAGTGTCTTCAACTTGTGCTGTAATCCAGGCTCAATGGAATCAAACAGCTTCCAGCTGGCATCCTCAAACAGTTCGTGCTCCACAGGATTTGGATTGTTGCGTCCTACACCGAAGGATATGGTCGCATTAATGTCATCCATAATCACAGCAATCTGATCCCGTATATCATCCCACATCAGGTTGGTGCGCACAGCCTTGTTGCCGCAGGCAATATCATATCCAACCCCTGACGGACTGATCATGTTCCGGTAGGCAACGACGCCCCCGATGGGCTGTGAATATCCTTTGTGATGGTCTGCCATTAGAGCCACGCCCAATACATCTCCATACTGCGAGCAAGTCACCGCCTGACTTACCGCATTCTCCAGCGGCTCCCCCCAAACTTTAATGTTATCTACGATACGCATGATCTGGTTAACCTCCTTTTGTCTTCATTAAAACTTACAATGAAATATGTACATTGAAATATATACGTCCCTGCCCACAACTTTCTTTATTTTACCAAAGAGAAACCCTTCCCGAAACTATACATTCCTTCAGCTCAAAGATATCCGTATAGAATAAAAAAAGAGAGCCAGGCTCTCTTTTACATGATCAGTCCCTATGTTATTTCTTACTGATCTTAAACTTGAACTCCCACGTCGCTGTGTTACCCGAATAACGGCCTCTGTTCTCCGTCACGACAACCGATAGAGTCTTGTTGATTGATTTGGAAATGGAGGAAACCTTAACGTTCATACTTTTGATCCCCAGATCAGGGATTTTGTCCTGCTCTTCGGCATTTGCTTGTAATTTCAGCGTATCTGTAGGTTTCAGATTCAACGTGACCGACGAACCCTCCTCCAGGCTCTTGCCGTTCACACTTGCCCCTATGGCCCATTCATTACCAACGGAATTGTTCTCCACCAGTTCTGCACTGACAAGCGTCACGGTCACTTTAACCGTCTTGGCAGCGGCATAGGATGTTGGGGAACATACAGCGAATACCAAACTCAGAATCATCAAGACATTAGCCCATTTTTTGAACACGAGAGTGCCTCCCTCATATCAGTTCATTTATTTCGAGACTATGCCTTATTCGCTCTGCTCCTTAAGTAGTCCTTCTACCTATTAGACATTTTCCGTGATATATTTATTAATTAAAATGCTTCCGGTAACCCTGGACTTTCTCATCTTTAAAGCCCAGTTTTTCATAAAAAATATGAGCCTCTTTACGCTGATCGCCTGACACCAGAATCATGTATTCACATCCAAGATCTCTCGCAATGTGCTCAATCTGAAGCATAAGCTTCTGACCAATTCCCTGTCTGCGTACCCGATCGGATACAATCACATTCTCCACAACCATGAAGGGGTTGCACTGACCTGCCAGATCCATACATTCAATACCCATAACTGATCCGGCAAGTTCACCGTTGTAAAATGCACCGAGTACATGGTAGTGTCCATTTTGCTGGATATAGTGAAACATCTTCTGCATCTGCTGTTCATTAGTCGGTGTACCCATCAATTCGTTGTATAATTGGCTTAGCGCCGGTAAATCCTCAAGTTCGATTGCTTTAATGGTAACCATAATAACCCTCCTGATTTTGCCCTATTTCACATACGCTGTCTTACGTTAGGTCCTTCTTAAAATAATAATGATGGTGTCCGGTCGGTGCATTCTCGATCGTTGTGATCAATTGGTAGCCATGCTTCTTGTAAAATTCAGGTGCTTGATATGAGAAAGTATTCAACATGACAAAATCACAAGATTTCTCTCGCGCAATTCGCTCAACTTCAAGCAACAACTGAGAACCATATCCCCGATGCCGTTGTTCAGAATCCACCCAAAGAATATCAACCTCCAGCCAGTTCCAGCAAAGTGTACTAAGCACACCTGCAACTATCTCGCCGGTCTCATTTTTGATATTGAAATTCAGTTCTTCGTAACGATGCCTTAATTCCTCGCTCACATGCGCAGCATTAAATGCAATAAGTTGCTGGCGAACATACTCTGAATCCTCTGAACTACTTGGATTGATTTGTATTTGGGACATCCTCTTCTCCTCCTTCTCGTCATTACTTCGTGGTAAATATCTGAATAGGACCTTCCCAGTCAGGCTCTCTAACCTCTTGGTATTTATTATCGGTATAGCGTGCGATGACCTTACGCCAGAAAATCTGAGCAGGCTCATTCGTCTCCATCTCCGCTACTTTCCATGTTCCGGGAAAAAGATTGAACACATGAATGGCGGCTTGCGCACCCACTCCCAGCTTTCTGTATTTTTTCATTACAAAAAACTCTGCCATTTGATATATACTTGTTCCCTGTTCACTCTCAATTTCACGAATTAGTGCGAATCCCGCCAATTGTCCTTCTACTCGAAACAAAAAAGGATATCTGCCCGCTTCTGTCCAATAATGGTCCAGATACACATACTCATATAACCCATTTTCGTTAACATCTTCCGGGTCATACTCACTAAAATCGTATTTGTACAATTCCATCAGATTGCGCAAAGTTGATTTATGTTGGTACTCCGCTTGATGAATCGATAACATGAGTGTACTTCCTCTTTCCGTTAAATTTCGCAGGGGTTCTTTATTTCAGTAGTCTATAATTCACTAAGATGTAGTTCAATCCTGAGAACAGCGTAACTCCTGCCGCCAGCCATAATAAAATCATATCAACCCGCATATCCGTCAGCAAACTGAACGGAACATTATTCAATAATACAGCGATGATGGCTGCCACCTGCAGCACCATTTTGATTTTGCCATATCGATCAGCAGCCAAGGCAATTCCCTGTTCAGTAGCAATCATACGCAGTGCTGTAATGACAATTTCACGTCCAATGATGATCACAGCAATCCATGAACCGATCAGATCCTCCTGAACCATCATAATCAGTGCAACCGAAATCAATAGTTTATCTGCCAGTGGATCAAGCAATTTCCCCAGATTGGTGATCTGATTATATTTTCGCGCCACATACCCATTCAGCTTATACGTACCCGCAGCCAGTGCAAAAATAATAACGCCAATCCCCAGCCCATGCTGATCAAAAAAACGCATAAGTTCACTCGTCTCCTGTATCCATGACGGCAACGGGATGAAGCACAACATAAATAAAGGAATCAATGTCATTCTTGCCAGGGTAATTTTGTTAGCCAGGTTCATGGAAAACCTCCCTCAACTTCACTCCAGTATGTTGTGATTTCTCCACCCTTGCGCCATCCTCCTTTTTTTCACAAAAAAAGAAAGGGCAGACTGCTCAACAGTTACCCCTTCTTCGGAATTCTTTAATGTATTCCTCTGTAGCTATCCTCTGATCTACAATGATTCTTTTATCACTCGCTTGTAATACCATATGGACAACAGGCCGAAGATGGAATACAACAACGTATACACAATCATGACGATTACAGTCGGTGTGGCAAGTTCTGTACCGAAGAAAAACCAGCCTGATTTCACGGCAAAATAACTATGGCTCAGTCCCACAACAAGGGGAATGCCGAAATTAAACAATTGCTTGAACTGAATTCCGCGTAACAGATTGCTTTGCGTAAACCCGAGTTTGCGCAGAATCGTATAGTTTGATTTCTCTTCTTCGCTCTCATTCATTTGTTTGAAATAAAGGATACACCCAGATGTAATCAAGAAAGTCAGTCCCAGAAAACCAACAATGAACATGATCAGGCCCATACTGGTACGTTGATTATTTCTGAACTCGATCTGGGAGAAGCTTGGGGCCTTCAATTGTAGATCTGCAAAAATAGCATATGCATTCTCGTCTTGCCTCGAATCTGTAATTTGCACACCGTAATAATCTGTCCTTTTCACCTCCTGAATTTTCGGATCAAGATCCTGCGCAAGCTCCGCATAAACCGATTCATCCACAACCGTCACGGGCGTGCCTTGGTTATAGTATACGGGAAGCACGCCCTGTTTCGTGGTTCCGATTAGCTGCTGGTCAATCGTTTTCTTCAACCCGTGAAGAACAATGGGACCTTCATCCTTAATAGAAAAGAATTGCTGAATCACATTGCCATATCCCATGAAAATAACTTCGCCTGGTTTCAGATCAATGTTATCTACCATACTGTCACTTACTACACTGCTGAACAACAGCTCTTCCATTGTGGAGTCATTCATCACCTTGTATGCGTCAATTTCAATATACAGAGGTTGTCTGTGTTTCTCTTCATATGGAATCTGTTTGTTATCCAACTCAGCTACAAAACGATTTTTCACATCAACCTGGGCAAATGAAAAATCTTCTGGCAGACTTTCCTTGGCCTGAGCCTCTGCCGAATAATAGGAAATGTAACTGAGCGACAACATACCTATGGCGAGTGCCGATACGGTAGTAATAATGGTCAGCAGCAAGGCATTCGACCTCATGCGAAACATGATGGAGGATAACGACAATACCTCATTAATGGAGAGATAGCCTTTTTTACTTTTGCGAATCAGATTAAAGATAAAACTGACGGAACCTTTATAGAACAGATATGTCCCCAGAATAACCGAGAACAAAATCAAAATCATGGTGTACATTAACTGCTGCATATCCAATTTCTCGACGCTGAACAGCCGTGCAGACAGGATGTAACCGAACACGATGAGAGCAATACCCAAGATGCCCATCAGAATCTGCCATACAGATAACTTCTGTACCTGGTGCTCTGTTGTAGAAGACACCCGAAAGAGTGATAGAATACTCTGTGCTCGGATAAACGTGTAATTCATCAGCATGATGAGCAAGTACATGACCACAAAGACAATCAGCGTTTGCAACAGCGCCATCGGTGAGAAGTATAGTTTCGTGATCGCATCAACGCCAATAATTTTGAACAAAATCATTAATATCAGCTTGGAACCCAGAAACCCGATTAGAATACCGATTACCATAGAACCAAAGTAGAGAATGCAATTTTCCGCACTCAAAATACCAAATATTCTCCCCTTCGTCAGTCCGATCAGTTGAAACAAGCCGATCTCCTTACTGCGCCGCTTGATAAAGATCGTATTGGCATAGAGCAGAAAAATGCCCACAATGACAATCAGTAACACGGACGAGGCCCCGATCGCGGCAGCCCCTTTCGTTGATTCAGCAACCTCATCCATGGATGGATCATACTGTAATGTCACAAAGGAAAAATACAGAGCCACACTAAAAATCAGGGCAAAGACGTAAAGATAATAATTCCTTAGGTTTTTCCTCAGATTGCGAAAAATGATGTAGTTCAGACTCATGGCTGCACACCACCCAATACGCCCTGAGTTTTGATAATATCGTTGAAGAAGGATTGCCGGGACTCGTCTCCTTTATTTAATTGAGTGTAGATCTGACCGTCCCGAATGAAAATCACTCTGCTGCAATAACTCGCGGCAAACGGATCATGGGTGACCATAATAATGGTGGCCTGATGTTTGCTGTTCATATCACTTAATTTGCCAAGCAGATCCGAAGCCGATTTGGAATCGAGTGCACCCGTCGGCTCGTCAGCGAAAATAATGCTCGGATCATGCACAAACGCACGGGCGGCTGAAGTTCGCTGTTTCTGTCCACCCGAGATTTCGGATGGATATTTGTCTTTCAGCTCATATATGCCCAGCTCACGGGCGATTTGTTCGAACTTCAGGTGTGCCTCATGCTTCGGAATACTCGTAATCGAGAGCGGCAGCAATACATTTTCCTTCACCGTGAGGGTATCCAGCAAATTATATTCCTGAAAAATAAAACCGAGATAGTCTTTGCGGAACTCAGCCAGCCTTTTCTCCTTCATGCCGGTAAACTCCTGGCCTTCGATTTCAATTGTGCCCTGACTTACCCGATCGATCGAAGAAAGAACATTCAGCAGCGTCGTTTTCCCCGAACCCGAGGGCCCCATAATCCCAACAAATTCGCCTTTACTTACCCCGAGATCAATCCCCTTGAGGACTTCCTGTTTATTTAATTTGTTGCCGTAGACTTTATGAATTTTTTTGGCTTCCAGTATCCACATATCCCACTCACTCCTCTTTGGTATATCTCCATCATAGGCGGGATACTCCAATTTATCGTGCGATTCACCGAACAAAACCAAAAAGCATGTGACAATGTTGTCACACGCCTGCTAGGTGGATCATGTCATTTTTTCTCGGGAAGGTTAGCTTGATACTAGTGCCCTCTCCGGGAGCAGACTGTACTTTAACGTCTATACGAAGTGCTTGTGCCACCTGTCGGGTCAAATACAAACCCATCCCCGTTGCGTTTCCTTCCAGCCTGCCTTGGGTTGAAGTGAAGCCTTTATCAAAGATACGTGGTAAATCCTGCACTTCGATCCCTCTTCCATAATCCTGAATGGTCAATAAGATGTGCCCATCCTGTTCCTTGCTTTCAATGACAATGTCAGAGGAATGGCTGTATTTCACCGCATTAGTAAGCAGCTGCCGTATGATAAAACCTAACCATTTACTGTCGGTCAGCACCTTAGTCACATGTAGTGACACGTCGAAGCCAATCCGTTTGGATATACACCACGACTTCAAAGCTCTAATCTCGCCGTTCAAAATCGGTTCAAGCTCTGTTTCTTCCACAAACAAATCATTATGCATAAATGGAATACGCTTCTGGTGAAGCTGCTGATCAAGCAGTTGGTGAATTCGCAACCATTCATACGTCATCTGACCTTGCAGTTTGTCATCCGGCATTCGCTCGATCATCAATTGCAGCGCGGTTAGTGGCGTTTTCACCTCGTGAATCCACGCTAACATCTCATCCTTCTCCTGCTCCAGTAAAATAAAATGAGCCGAGGACTCCTTCCGATAACGTTCGGTCTGGGAAGTCACGGCATCGTGCACAATCCGTTCATAAGGGCTTTCAGCGATATCCAAATCCCCTGGATCATAGGTATGATCCCAGGCGCTTAATCTTTTGTAGAAACGGATCTCTCTTGGATATCTCGCCCAGATAAACACAATGCATACTACTACATTCAGCACGACGATATACGCTACAGATCGGAATGGAATGGACGTGTCGATATAGGCTACAAATAAAATGATGAGCTGCATGCTTATCAGCAACACTAGCCAGCTTAGCTTTTCCCGTATGTATTTGCCAATCATACTTCCGCCTCTTCTGTTGCCATATAGCCCTGACCAACTTTCGTTTCGATATAGCCATCGAGTTCCAGCGGCTCCAGCTTCTTGCGAAGGCGATTGACGTTGACCGTGAGTGTGTTGTCACTCACAAAATGTTCATGATCCCACAGACTGCGAATCAGGTCTTCTCGGGTCACAATCTGATTTTTGTGCTCAACCAGCACTTTGAGAATGAACATTTCATTTTTGGTCAAAAGGACAGATTCATTGTTATAGGTAAGTGTATTTTTCACATATTCAATGGTAGCCCCACGCCATGTGCGCAGCTCAACCCGCTCTGTATTGTAGTTATATACCCTACGCAGGATCGCCTGGATCTTGGCAATCAGCACATCGAAATGGAAGGGCTTCTGGATAAAATCATCTGCGCCCAGATGCATTGACATGACCATATCCGTAGGATGATCCCGTGAGGACAGAAAGATAATCGGCACATTGGAATGAGCGCGGATCATGCGACACCAATGAAATCCGTCATACTGAGGAAGCTGAATATCAATAATGACCAGCTGTGGCTGAATGGCACTGTATTCCTGCATGACTTTGCCAAAATCTCGCACGCCATACACGTCATACGACCACTGGGATAACCGTTCTTTGATTTCACTGAACAACGATTCATCGTCTTCAATGAGCATAATTTTAAACATATATCTTCACCACGTTTCTGTTCTTCTTGGGCATTGCCCGAAGCATATTGTTTGACAATCTACGGGGGACCGTTCCAGATACGGATCGTTCTTCCGATCGCTGTTGTCCCCAAATTTCCTTTATTAGATTTATTAAATGTAGAAATTAGGTGACAAAGGCGAACGCTACCGCTTCTTCAGAATCGATTCCGTCTCTTCCACTCCTGCCGCTATTACATAGAACAATACAAATTGTCGAGGCAAAGTAAAATCCATAGTCTCTTACCAATTTAGATGAATCTAAACGTTTATAACTTTTAATCTGTTATCCCTCCATAGTATGGAGGACCTTGCTTGGATCACTGATTTCTTCCATCCGTTCGATTAATTGCTTTGCGACATCTTGTGGTGATCTTAATTGGCCTGCTTCATAGACCTGACCGAATACCTCAGACAGTGCAAATTCTTCTGCACTTTTGCCTCTTGCCACAGCCTGTAGCTCCGTATCTACCATCCCTGGATCGAATGCAATCACTTCAACGGGATTGGGCTGCCCGGATTGTTCCATCGCTACGCACTGGGTAAACATGTTTATTCCGGCTTTGGAGGTACAGTAAGATGCCATCGAAGGTGCCGGATAACTGCCTGAACCGGACGATACATTGACTATTTTTCTGCGTGTGGTCAGGTGGTTGGTATACTGTATAAAAGATGCAGTCAGAATCATGGGCGCCGCCAAGCTGATTTCCAGCTGCTGGCTGATCTCCTCTGCGATGCACTGATTGATCGGCTTCAACGGCTCAAGTATGGCCGCATTGTTTATGAGCCCGATGAATTCAACTTCCTTCAGCGGAATATGCTCCAATAGGCTTGAGACAAGATCGTCGATGCTATGGATATCTGCCAGATCAAACTGAACATGCTGATAACGCTCGTAGGCATCTTCCAAGTCAGACGCTCCTCGTGAAATACCGTAGACGTAATCTCCCTTTTCCAATAACAATTCCGCCAGCTGTTTGCCGATTCCCTTGGATGTACCTGTAATGATAAAATACCTTTGTCCCATATTCTAGCCGCCTTTCTCTCGCTCTGTGCAATAATGGTTAAACGTCAAATCTATGACCTTTCGTCTATGACTACACGTTGGGTTTTCTCCACAACGTCACCCATAGGATGGGCAAGCCAAAACAATCTTCATCCTGACCCATCGCTTTCATCGGTCGCAGTTCCACGCATTCAAATGGATCTTCAAGCAAATAGCGAAGCTTTTCCTCCGTAAAAGCCAGACCGCCTTTCATCGACTTCTCACGGTATACCTGCCAATCGTCCATAACGCTCTCCGGTCCACCCTGACCGCCAAATCCTGGAGCAAAGCAGGTCATTCCAAAATATCCTCCAGGTTTAAGTGCGCTCTGAATCATCTGTATGTAGGGAATTCGCTGATGTGGCAGCAGATGGTGAAGACAGCCCGAATCATAAACCAGATCGTACTCTTCCCGCGGCGCGAGTTCAAATGCTGATTTGCATTCAAAATTCACTTCAAGCTGTTCCTCCACAGCTCTTTCCTTGGCCCATGCAATGGCTTGCTCCGAGAGATCATAAGCATCAACCTTATAACCCTGACGTGTTAGATATAACGCATTTCTTCCCGGGCCACAACCGAGCTCCAATGCTTTGCCCCCAGGTAATATTCCTGAGCTCACATACGCTACCAGATTTTCATCCGGTTTGTTTGGAAAAAAGGGAATCGGCCGGTCCCGATCCTCGTAGAAAGGTTCCCAAAATTGCTTCGCTGATCTGAATTCTGCGTCAAGCATGTCATATAGATCCTGGACATTTTTAATTGTTTTCTCCATAACCACATTCCTCCTCGAATTCATACAAAATACCCTGCACATTCCCTCTTATGTATCGATCTCTTTCCCTTTAAATCGCCCGCTTCATCACGGTTTCAACGCTAAATCAACCACACTCTATTATACCATTCTTACCCAATACAACTCTATTTTTCTTGTAAGATTTCGAGCCAAAAATGGTCTATTTACATGTGAAAAAACGCTGTTGAGGAAATAATTCCCTGTCTTCTCAACAGCGTTTTTATCATTTTTATTCAGGATTCGATCAGCTTAACTTCTTCGTTAGATACAGCACCACATCGTCATCGATAATCGTTTCATCACCCCACTTTAGATAACGGTCATGCTTGTGAATGCCCTGTCCATCTGGTATATATCCACGACGGGCATATAGAATTTGAGCTTTTCCATAATCGGAAAACACCCCCACACCAATCCCCGCAGTTTCGGTTCGCTCATGAATGACATCTTCTGCCCGGTCCATCAAACGTGATCCAATTCCCTGACGCTGATACTTGATCAGCACATTGAAATCATTAATTTCCGGAATACCCTGTTCCCTGAACGAAGGGTAATACGAATTCCACAATACATTCGCGTAACCGGCAAAAGCTCCATCCAATTCCGCTACCAAAGTCACCCGTTCACCATTCTGCTGTTCTGCAAGATATTGAATGTACTGCTCCGCCGATTTCGCCCAACCCTGCTCCTGAAACGCCTGCGAAATTACGACCGGATCGCCTTCATTTAATAGTCTGATATGTATATTCATCGATGTAATCTCCCTTATTATTAGATATTTAAATGTTATTTTCACAGAAAGTCAGATCTACGAAGTGTTCGTGTGTCCCTTTGGCAGAATATATCGACCATCGATGCAAAAAAGAATAAAACATGTCGCCAAAATTCATGCTCTCTGGTAGTGTATCTACCATTTTCATTGCACCAATTTCGGAGTTGGGTTCCAGCGATAGAGTGCAGAATTCCGTAATATTCGCATAATAAACCATGCCGAACCTTCCATTCATTTGATAGATTCCAAAGGGTTCCAGGATGAACTTCAGTGCCCCTGTCTCTTCGAACAGTTCTCTTTCTGCAGCCCTAAGAACTAACTCGTCAGGTTCACGATTACCTCCTGGGAATTCCCAGCCTCTGCGTTTAAGGTTATGAATAATGACGTATTTCTCCTGAAACTGAGTAACCATGATGACATACTGAATCTCTTGTTCCAATTCATGATATTCACTGAGATCCAGCCACTGTTTCTCTATCATCAGAAATCACACCTCACATCTTTCACCACTAGATTCCCAATCTGCTTCTAAGCGACGTTATATGGGCAACGTGGTGTCTCCCATGCCATGCGTATACACCCAAATTGTAGTCCAGTCTGGTCGTTTCTTTAGATGCGGGGTGATAAAAGGTTTTGGCATAGTCTACATCTGTTAATGTGTTTAGTAGTGCTACCCAACGGCGATGCAGCGCATCCAGGATTTGCAGGGAAAACTCAACATCCAGTTCCCGCGAATCACTCAGTTCAGCCCATCGTTCCTCGTAATACGGTCTTATCGTGGGGTTATCCTCCGTCAATGCCAGCTTGAAACGAACCATGCAATTCATATGGCTATCTGCCATATGGTGTATGACCTGTTTGAGCATCCAGCCACCTTCCCGGTAGGGCAGCCTCAATTGTTCTTCACTCAATCCTTTGACCGCTTCGCGGGCCCGCTCCGGCAACTCGGCAATATCCTGAATCCACTGCTTCCGCTGCTCTGGTGTGACCTCGCCTGTATGTTCAAATGATCCAATCGGGTATCTCAAATCCATCGATCATTCCTCCTTGGTTATATGGTTTAAATATACACTGTGCTCCGCCTATGGGGCATACTCCATCAGCCAGCAGTCTCTCATCTGCCCTTCATGCAGCTCATGTTCTGGTAACAGTCTGACCTTCCTGAAACCACACTTTTCGTAACAGGATATGGCTCGTTCGTTCCACGATTGTGGGTCCATGACCACTTTCCGGGCTTGCTTTTCGTTGACCAGATAAATCAACATGGATTGTACTAGTTGTGTGCCAATACCGCGGTTCCAGTAATCGGCTTCTCCAATAAACTGATCTGTTCCATAGATAATTTCATCGGTGTCTCGATAACCATACTCATTCCGTTCTTCCTCCTCCAGTTCATAGAACTGGATATAGCCGAGCGGTTTACCTTCGTGTTCAACCATACAACGATGTACCGTATCCTCTTGACTATAAAAGTTCTCTCTGACCAAATGCAAATCATGTGGCTGATCACGGCCTTCATAATATTGAAGTACTACCGGGTTAGACAACCATTGAACAAGCAGCTGCTCATCCTTTTCATCCAGTAAACGCACTGTAATCTCATTCCATTGATAGATTAGCTTCATTCCAAATACTCCTTAATGATTTCCAGAGGCTCTCCTGAGACCCAGCTCAGGTCCTTCCCCAATAATTTTTCCTGATGAACATAATAGATCATCGGTTGCCGAATCAGTTCTGCTTCATCACCCAACGGATGGATGGTAAAGCGCACCTTGTACGTGCCCACTGCATCAGGTATGGAGAACCCTGCAAATTCAGTTATCGTCGTTGATGACTGCCCCTGTAACGCTTGACGAAAAATTTCTTCCATTTCACCTGTGCTGCCGACGGAAGTAGGTCGAATAAATCGGTTGTCCTGTTTGTCATAAAAAGATATTGAACCCCAGCCAGGTACAAGCGGATATACGGTATGCTGACCCTTGTCTTCTTTTGTGCGTGTGATGGTTAATTGCACCTCGTATTCATCCGTAGCTGTCTGCCGAATCGTGCCCTTCATGTTAACATCCTGCGCTGTAACGCTTGGAGCCAGATTATTATATACAATGAAAGCTGCTACAATAACAATTGCAATTCCAGTTAGCCAAAATATCGTACTTCTACGCATGTATTTACCCCCAAGCTGATTAACCGTAAGTCTGAAGTAATTCGCTCTCCATTAGTGCCTGTGTAACGCTGTCCAGTTCCGGAGAAGCAGACCAATCACTATGTGTATTCAAACCATATTTAATCGTATGGATAACGCTATTGGCTGACATATATAAATTATGGTGTACTCCCGGTTCCACAATGATGTGATCTCCTTCGCCCATAACTCTGATTTCAAGCGTCTGATCATTCGCAAAATTTGCATAAGCAATCCAACCAGACTGCACAACATAGAACTCGGTTATATGGTTATGAAAGTGGCTATTTTGCCATCCTCCCTGAGATGAAGCTATCGTTCTGCAATAATAACTGCCATCCGCTGAAACCATTTTGTATTTCCGTTCCCCATTAGCCATCTGCTCGAAGGTGGTAATCACGTTGTCCGGCCCTAGATTTCGTTCTAAAGTTTCTCTATCCAAACCATTACACCTCCTGATCTGAAATACGAAGGTAGCATTCAAACTCTATAATCTTCCTTTAACGCCTTACAGCCTTCCAGATATATTTGTGCTCACGCACAGCAAGTCTCCCATCCCCCCAGAAGAAAATCCCATATTAAACAACATTCGACACAAGCAAGTCGATTTCCCTGTACATAAGTTAACTTTTTTCTCACTAAAAAAGTTTCATCTATTCTCATCTTGTACTTGTTAAAATTTGAAACGCTTCTTTCATAGGCGCCGTATTAAGCTCGAAGTCGCATTTTTCAACTTGGATAAACCAATAAGATGTGGAGGTTAAATGAATGTCTTTTTTTAAGAAAATGTTAGCTAGTGTAGGTGTTGGAGCAGCCAAAGTAAATACAGAATTACATACACCTCAGGTTACGCCTGGAGGAGTCATCTCTGGGATCGTGTACATCGAGGGTGGAGACGTGGAACAGAATGTAGAACGAATCTACCTTACGATCAAAACCCATTACATACGGGAGCACAATGATCGAAAAGTAAATGAAACTGCCGTTGTAGCCAAATACTTGCTTACCAAAGATTTTATATTACAGCCTGGCGCCAAACTGGAGAAGTCCTTCTCATTTGATCTGCCAGAAAATCTTCCAATTACACTTCATCGTGCAGAGGTGTGGGTTGAAACTGGCCTCGATATATCAAGCGCCATGGACCCCTCAGACCGGGACAGACTGCATGTCGTTCCTACAAAAGATATGAACACTGTGCTTGATGCGATTGATCTCCTCGGTTTCAAGCTGCGTGAAGTGACCAACGACTATGCTCCAAAGCTTGGTGGTAATCTTCCATTTGTACAGGAATTTGAATTCGTGCCAACGAGCAAATTCCGCGGCTATTTGGATGAGCTGGAAGTACTGTTCTACCCGATGGGAGATTCACTGGAACTGTTGCTTCAGATCGACCGCCGTGCACGTGGACTCGGTGGCATTTTCTCGGAGGCGATGGGGACGGATGAGAGCTTTGTCCGACTGCATCTCTACGAGAGACACCTTGCACGGGGTGCGGATTCGGTTGCGCAAGGTCTGGAAGAAATCATCTCCAAGCATCTATAATATATTAATAATAGATTCAAAAACAAAAAACAGTTCTCCTACCAACTTCATTGGTATAGAACTGTTTTTTGGCTATGCTTTCTTTTATTAATAAACAATCAGGAACGCTGTGTCCAGCGCTGTATCCCCGATCGAAGTCCATAGTATGCGGCAGCAAGCAAGAGAAATCCAACAGCAGCGATCAGAATGGAAGTCATATCCCAACGGGCAATGGAACCAAAAGCAACTCTGGACTGCAACGTGCTGGTAGATGAATCAGTGTGCATCATTTCAGGTGTATGATTCAGCGTCATTAACATTCCTTGAATGACATTCCAAGCCATAAAACCCAGTGTGAATAGCAAAGTTACCAACAGGGATTCCACACCTAATCGTTTGTTGATACTCATCATTTTGCCTCCTCATTTACGGTTTGACAACACTTTGGAAGTTATAAAATTCACTACATCATCTGTTGTTTGCCCATCCGTCTGAATGTACTCTTCAAAGCGTGCTCCATGGAATGCTTCGAGACACTTAACCGCTTGTTTAAAAGTCCATCCATCAGGCTCATCCCCACGCTTCAACAATCTCTCATGTAATGTTTCCATAGACGTCATCAGGGTAAAGTGAAACAGGTCAGCGTCGAGCTCTTTCAGACCCCGATGGATGTAACTGAACTGCTCGGACTTGTAAATGGTCATCGGAACAATCAGATGTTTGTTATACTTCTGCCTGATTTCACGGGCGACTTTCACGGTAAGGACTTTCCACAGCTCCATATCCTGAAAATCGTCCGTTTTCTCCACATCCATTCGGACGTCATCCACAATCACGTTTCTTAGCATGTATCCAATCTCTTCAGGATCGAAGATCATGCTGTTCGGAATTAACGTCTGCAGCTTGGTTGCCGCAGAGGTTTTACCCGAGCCAAATGCCCCATTAATCATCACAATCATAATGACGTCCTCCTGCGTGTCAGATTCAATTAGACAAGAGCTGCTCCAACTCCTGTTTCAGACGATCTTTGTTCGTATCGACATATTGATAAAGGAGTTCAAAAACCTCTTCATTATCCGATTGCATGCTTAGATTAGCCGCTTCCAGCTCCACCCGCTGTAAAACCTCATGGATCTGTTGTCCATGTGTATTCAAGGTCGTTGTTACATCTTGTTCGGAGAGTGCATTCACATTTTCTCTTAACTGCTCAGGTGTCACACCACTTTCGGATAACATATGCTGGATGTTCTTCAGAATCTCTGCATCCGCATCATTGCCTATGCGCTGCATTGCTTCCGTCGTTTCACGCAGAAACTGTCCGCTCGCATTTTCAAGAAAACCAGTCATGCCACTCATGGATAGCTCTGTATCCAGATCTACGATCAGGATGGTATCTCGCAATACTTGTGGAAGTTCAGGTCCGCACTCCCGAATGGTCGCAAATTCCGCACGATACAGATCCATGGCAACACTCCCCACCACTTCCTCACCCGACATGCTTTCAACCTGATCCAAGGGTAATAATTGCTGCAATTCTTCCTGTAATTTGTTCATCTCTCTGCCTCCTGTATCTCTCTATCTATATAAGTTGGACGAATGATTTCACACGGGTCCACTATAACTAAACGCCTATACATCATAGCAGAATATGTTATATAAGTTTATCCGCTGTACGTTTGCACCAATTCAATTCCCCACACACTTTACACGGAATACGGATAAAGTTAACCTGCACTTGACCTTTGGAACATGATACGATGTTATGATCTTGTCATCAAGAGTCTTGGGAGGGGTTATGATGCGCCTGGCCTTGTTCACCGACACCTATGTTCCGGAAACCAATGGTGTTGCCGGTACGCTGCACCGCTTGAGTAATCACTTGAACCGCAAAGGCATTGAGCATCTGTTATTCACACCACAGTCTGTTATTGAAGGCAACGATGCCGCTCCGGTCCGTTCGGTTACCAACATCCCCTTTTTCCTCTACCCGGAATGTCGTATTGCCTTACCTAATCGAGCAGCCATTCATCGGGAGTTAAAGACTTTTCAGCCAGATTTGCTGCATATCGCCACTCCGTTCAATATGGGTCTTTTCGGTCTCAGATATGCGCACAAGTATCAGCTTCCACATGTCATCTCCTACCATACTCACTTCGATCGGTACCTCGAATACTACAAGTTGAAAAGCGTCATTCCTCTTTACTGGAAGTATATCCAATGGTTCCACCGAGCCTGTGATGCAACATTGACACCGTCTCAAGAGACCTTAAACTCATTGCAATCAAAAGGTATTCAACGTCTGAAGTTATGGTCCCGCGGGATCGATTGCAGCCTGTATTCACCTGATAAACGAAGTTCCGATATCCGTACTCGCTACAATATAACGGCTCCTCTAATTCTACTCTACGTTGGACGAATTGCCCCGGAAAAAGATATCGCTACCCTCACCCTTGCCATGCAGCAGTTGCCAGAACATATGCAAGCCCGTGTACACTGGATCATTGTAGGCGATGGGCCATTGCTCCCCAAAATGCGTATGCAATCCCCACCCAATGTCACCTTTACAGGGTATCTGCATGGTGAAGAGCTTGCTGCTATGTATGCTTCGGCAGATCTCTTTGTGTTTCCTTCCTCAACAGAAACATTTGGCAATGTGGTGCTGGAGGCGATGGCTTCGGGATTGCCGGTTCTCGCTGCGAATGGTGGCGGTGTAAAAGACTTGGTCACACATCATCGAAGCGGTGTTCTGTTCGAGCCGGGTAATGCGGATGCATTGATTCGGGAGATATGCCTCTGGGGAGATCATATGGATCAACTGAGGACTATGGGTCTTGAAGGTCGAAAACTTGCTGAGCAGCGATCGTGGGATCACATTTTTGACAGGTTAGTCGGAGATTATGAGGAAGCCATTGAGAATCGGAGAAGACGCACGAAAGATCGAATCATCACAGCTTGATTTTCATTAAATAAACCGAATTGAATAATGGATGATCACTGCTGCTCCAAGACCCATCTATTGAAGTTTGGATATTCATATCCATCATCCTTCCAAAGAGAGAATTTATATTCAATACGAGGTATTAAAAAAGAGCGGGGATGGTTAATATCCTCGCTCTTTATAACAGTCGCCTACAGACGTTTAAACGTATAGCTTTTTCGATCAGAGATAGGTCCCTTTCCCGGTCAAGACGTCTAACATTACACAACGGGTTCAAAGGATATCGTATCTTGCATAATACTCCATTCTACCCTCGGTCTAGCCGCTGCCCCTTCCCCCTTTAGGACATTACCGATCCATATCTCGTCGGTCTCCTGATTCTGCAAAAAGTGCCGGATCGCTGCTTTAATCAGAATGGATGTATGTAAATCCAGCAGCTCATCCAAAGGTATCCAAAATAACTCCCCTTCATCTGATGGAATAAAGGCTCGATGTGCCGTCTCACCAAAATATACAAACTGCTGCCGAACTTCACCGTCACTATACTGCAACAAAACATATCGAAGACGGAAATTATCAATTTCCGCTTGCTTGAATCCCGTCTCTTCTTCAATCTCCCGGTAACTGGCGGTCATTGGTGAATTAAGCTCGCCGTGCTCCAGATGCCCGCCAATACCACCCCAGAACTCAAAATCGAACAGCCTGCTGCCTGCCTTCTTCATCATTAACATGTCGTTGCCATTACTCAAAAATGCGGTAGCCATTTGTCTGATCTCCATGTGCACCTACCTCACTGTTCTGTTATGTAATGTTGTGTTGCTTGAATCTAATCTGACGATCTCCCCTTAGAGCAGGCCTTTTAATTCACCAAGATGCTCAATAGCATGCAATGGTTTGGTTGTAATGCTGTCCTGCCAAGGCTGATTAACCTTCATCCAGATCGTGCTCATGCCTACTTTTGCCGCTCCTTCAACATCATTGACGGGATGATCTCCAATGTAGATACACTGCTCGGGAGAGAGGTTGAAATGATCCAATGCCAATTTGAAAATACGAGGATCGGGCTTTTTGACCCCAGCCTCTTCTGAAACGATAATATGATCAAAATCATCCCGGATTCCGAGTTGATCGATTTTGCCGTATTGAATCTCAGTTTTACCATTGGTAATTAAACCTGTTTTATATTTTCCCTTTAGATGCTGAACCACTTCTCTCGCCTGCTCCATCAGAACCGCACTTTTCACATACTCTCTGCCATAGAACTCCATCAGCTCCGCGTGAGGTGGATTCTCAGCCCATGGTAATTCATGGAGCAGCTCGTTGAACAAGACATCCTTGTCCTTGTAACCGTCCTCATCCAGCTCAATAATTCGTTTAAGAATATCATCCGTAGTCTCAAGATGAGCAAAATAAGTGTTGATCAAGCTCTGGCTGAAGCCTTCAAAGGTACTTGTTCTGTTGAGAATCGTATTGTCCAGATCAAAAATAATCGCTTTAATATGATCCATCGTCATGCTCCTCCTGTCTGGTCTGTAAAACGTTATTTCCTCAATAGTTGCTCCAGTTTCCGATTGGTCTCGGCCTGCTCTTGAATTAACCGTTTCGTTTTACTTTCTATGCTGATGAGTGTGACCGTCATAATAATGACACAAATGATCCCAATAAACCCCATAATATCTACTCACCTCTAACGTAATGTTTATTGTATTCTGTTAGCTGCGACTACCATGAATTATAAACATGCAAACCCAACCATAGATTAGACCAGGGCTGGGTTTAGCTTGTAAAACTCAATTTCATTTCTTCTTTTTGTGATAATGGTAGCCTGTGCAAAGGCCCTTTTGTTTGGATTTCGCGGAACAATTATGTCCACCATTTTTGTCCAGTCTACCTGGATGGGCATAAGCTGAAGAAGATACACAAATAAGTACGACAAAAGACAAGATTACAATGACAACCTTTTTCATAAGTCACCCTTCGATCACACCCTATGCTTTAGGGCTTAATTCATCCTCCATCATTCTACATGAAAACCCATAATTAGGATATCCTTATTACTCCAAAATTTGCTTATTCTATGATTTTAAACTTCCTCAACGCATGTGTGATGCCATCCTCACTTGCTCGCAGCGTGACATAGTCGGCACTTTGTTTGACGCGTTCTCCTCCGTTTTCCATCGCAATGCCAAGACCCACGTACTCTAGCAAATCAATATCATTTTCACCATCGCCAAAAGCCATTGCTTCCTCTTTCGATATATTCAGGTGGTCGAGCACTTTTCCTGCCGCTATCGATTTGGATACTTCGTTCTCTTCCAGTACGTTAGACACGTAAGGATGAAACCTCACGAATTTCAATGCTGGAAATCTGGAATGGAATATCTCCGCTTCGGCTTGATCGGCATATAAACAAATGCAATACACTTCCTGTTCCAAAGAACTGATGCTCAAGGGGTACTCCATCAGACCGAGCGTATCTCTCAATGCATCGATGACACGCACATCCGTTGTACATAAACCATTCATCTCGAATGACTCTGTAAAATAAGAAATACTGCTGCCATTCATCTCGGCAAATTCACTGAATTCTCTAACCATTCGTGCAGAAAGCACCGATTTATGTATCACTTCTTCACCGTTCTTGATCAATGCCCCGTTAGCCGAAATTATGGTATTAATCCCGAGTTTCTTGAAATCTCCGCATAAATTGTACGGTCTGCCAGTGACCAGCACGACCTGTATGCCCCTACGAACCAATTGTCGAATCGACTCCTCTGTACTTGGAGAGAGACTTCGATCCTTCTCACTGAGTAACGTACCGTCCACGTCCATAAATACGATTTTAATCAAAGGAACACCTCCTAAGTTATATCAATTGAACTAAAGCATATTTACACTTACCACTCCGATGACAGAACAACCTTCCGATCGCTGTTATCCCCAGATTTTTTTGATTACTATTTTAAAGGGGAAAATCCGGGAATAAAGGCGAGGTGTATGCTTCCGATGCAGCTTTCTTTACAGAAAGCTTGTAGCTCCGCTTCTTCAGGTTATTTCTGACCTCTCAATATTAAAAGGCAAGTGCTCAGTTAACTTAGTAGTCTTCCTGCACTTGCCTTTACATTAACGGGTCTGGACGTTCTGGCTCCGCTCCATATACCACAGTTGAAACGCCTCTACGGCTTCAAGCGGAATATCGTTTAAAGTGTGATGCAGAACAGGTTTGGCACGATTCACGGTTTGAATCGAAGCAACTCCAAACCAACGCTGCAGTAGATTCCGGGTGATCTGTACCTCAATGACTTTCTCTCGCTTGGAGATGTATAGTTTCGAGGTTAATGCACCCGTTCGCAATTGGATAAAGTTCTCATTCAGGACGTATCGTGTATGGAGAAAATCAGTTATTCTGCATATGCCAATCCACAGTAACAGAATAGCGGAAATCATCCACCATGCCTGATTCTGTCCCAGAATCGGCGGTTTGAAATAAAACAGTAACCCTGTTGCAATGATCCACACCCAGCTTGGTGTCAGCATGCGCAGCCATAATGATTTGCGTGGAAGCTTCTGCATCTCCCGCGTGACCTGATAGGATGGCAAAATCTCCGAGATCATATCGTAAGCTTGCTTCACAGGCAGAAAAGGATAGAGTGAGTTAACTTCCTGGTCGGATTCTCCCACACCACCTGCTGTCGTAAGTTCCACTTCTGCCAATCCTAGCAGTCTTTTCATCGGAGACTGCGTTATTTTCACCGCCTGTACTCGTTCTTTCAGGATCGAAAATGCGGTCTGTTCCAACATACCCTTCGTAATGTAGATACGTTTGCGATCAGAGGAGATTTGGAAATCACCATACTTCACAAAGGTTCTGACAATACCTAACATAATGGAAACAGCAATAAGTCCTGTAATGATCAATGCGGTAATCCACCAGGTATCCAGCCACGTTAATAGGATGCTCTCCGTCACTTTTTCATCGGGAAAGAAATCTTTTATCGACGAATAGAGTGATCCCAGAATCGGAATAAGTACCAGAAAGCTGAGCGACGTAAACGAAGCTTTGAATATATCTTTTCGAGTGGACTTGTAATGGACATTCCGTTCAACCTCTTCTTTTACAGTTGAGGGGATATCTTCTTCCTGTGTTACGTGTTCAGTTCTCATCACGGGTTCTTCGCTTGGTTCTACAACATCACTGACGACTTTCGCTTCCGACATATGCCCTGCTACGACCTTTTCAAGCCGATCCGATTCCGCAAGCGAAACGACTTGCAGCTGAAAAGTAGCATCGTCTCCCTTGATGCCCGTCTCAAAACGAATGGATGTGACGCGGAACAAACGATGAAACAGCGACGTATGCCGGTTCACGTTCTGAATTTTGGTATAAGGTATCGTTCTTCTTGTGCGATTGAACACCCCACTGTAGATCTGAAAAGCCTTATTATCTGCGGTATAACGGAGTGTAAACCAACTCCAGATAATACTTATCACACTAAACGCGATAGCCACATAGAAGACGATTCTGCCGTACATAATCCACGTGGACGCCGAGCCATGACGGAGAATAAATAAAAAAACGATAAATGCAAAAGAATTTTTCACCAGTTTCCACAAACTCCAGAGCATGGCTAACGGGTGCTGTCTTTTCATATCGTTCATTCATCCACCTCATTAATCCTTGCATAAGCCGCAATCTGATTACGCAGTTCAAGCGCCACTTCCTCTGGCAGCGCCGGGATTGTATGAGATGAACCCATCGTGCCAACCGATACAGAATATAGGCCATATTTTCTCAAAAGGGGACCTTGGTTCGTCGTGACAGATTGTACTTTGGCCATGGGAATGATCTGATGTACCTTTTTCAAAGCGCCGTGCTTCAATTGCAAGAACTCCTCATTCGCATCGTAATACCAATGCTTGTATAACAATGAAGGCCGGATAAAAACCTCCCACACCGCATACAGCACTGATATGGCAGTCACTCCCCACAGCAACCAACCAATCCACGCCTTCCATCCATAGATGGAATCCAGAATCAGCAGTGCTGCAAGCACAATCAACCCTATTCCGTTCGATATAATCGCACTGATTCTCCATATGGTTATGGCATCCGGCGATAAACGTTGCTCGGGTGTACTCTGTATGTACTGCATATCTTCACTCCTTTTTCTTACTGTACGAAGAATAGTCCTCTATCGATGCAGAAAGATTGACTTAGTAAAAGAGATGACCCCTGTTCAGTACAGGTCGTCATCTCTTAGTCATTTTATTTTGCAGCAAAATCCTTCACATCGCATAACCACACCATATGGTCCGTGCCTTCACCCCAAATAGTAAGCTTCTACGTATGAATCTGAATCAGTTTCCTTACTCGGTTTGCATCCTCTATGGGTATGCTGTATCCTACGTGGGTATCCTCATGGTTAACCAGAAGGGCTGACTGCTTGGGATCTTTGCCTATGGAAAAATCATACTTGGTTAAGGAGCCATCTGCATCTGTTAAGTTCATCTTGTACTCCACGCTATAATCAAGACTTCCCGCTATACGCTCCGCTTTGTTTATAGCCTCGATTACGATTCCGATCTCAACCGGATCTTCGAATTCCACATCCTCACACGCTTCAATCGTGAAGTTTGGGTTGCAGGTTAATGTAATGAGTGAAGGTAGCACTTCTTTCGGATTAGAATTAGTTCCATTTGAAGGATTGCAGCCTGCTAGTAGCACTACGAAGAGACCTAAGAGAATCCCTGCTTTTTTCATTAGCATATATACCTCCGGGCTCGACTAAACACATAGTACTCCCTCTCTAAGCAATCATCTGTATTTAGCTCTAGATGTTTATGCTGACATGCTGCAGCTCGGTGTCCCATCCTTGGAGCAGCAATTTTAAACGATGGGCGGTATCAGCCACAAAGGCACTTATCTTTACGTCCGTAATGAATTTGGGAACTATACCCTATGTTCAACCCTGCACTCGCTCTGTTTGTATCCTCTCAAATAACTGCTCCAAATCCGTATGAAGATCCGGCTGTTCGTTAACGAGCAGGTTTATGTATTCGGACCCGCACTCATAGAAAACAAGACGATTAAACGGAGCTGTATCCCCCATATGATTGATTTCCAGTCCAAATTTCTCCCGTATTCGATTCTCCAGATAGCGCGCGTAACCTTCGTTCCATTCCAGCCAGTTGAAGTACTCCCCTTGTTCTTCACTCAAAGAGCTGAACAGGGCTACTCTCGCCTCTTTCACTTGCAAGAGATCCTTACTCTTCAAGGCTGACAGCAGCGAAGTAATCCGCTGGACAACCATCTCATTGTCATAAGGAAACTCATAATCCAGTTCCCATGTTACACGTTTGATTTGCTCCATCTTACGTTTGATCTCAAGACGGTCACCCATGTCGGTATACTGCTCATATACGTAACAATGGACAAACTCATGAAAGAGGTAGATTTTCTGCTCAAAATTTTGGAACACCGCATCCGTCACCACTGCGCACATCCGCCCACCCATGTGATGCACCGGGAACGCTGCAAGGCACTCATCGGGAATGTTCAGGTCATCCGGAACGGTTTTCACCCATTCATATTGCTGCGTCTGGGATGAATAATCATAGATATATAACAAAGATTCAAATGCCACAACCACGGGATAATACTCTGCGAATAAGGGATGTATACTGACCAAATCTTTTTGAAGCTCCTGCAATTCGTTGATTTGCTCTAAAAAAGTATCCATGTCATTTACCCTCTCTTTAGTTGAATGATGAGTTAATCATATCAATAGAACAACAATAAAACACTGAGAGAAAAATGATAATTCTATTGTTGAGTGATATTTCTACAGCTTAGAACCGTTCTCCTCGTTTCTCATATAGATAAATGTCCAACGCCTGAATTCCGCGTTTAGCAAGATTGATAAATAAAATGAGGGCATATACACCCAAACCGAATAACACCAAATTAAATAAAACTGCGAATGTTGAAATGAATGAAAAGCTCATCACACTTCCGCCTTTTTTATCATTGTAATGCATTCATAATTCATATGATCATCATGATTGATAAATAGTTCAAATTATTATTTCACCAACCTATTTTAGCATATTTTACCTTAAGTTACTTTCTTCAAACCATTTTCACATTCTTGATAGGCTGAATTCTAATCATTGCAGTCAAAAAATCTTCCCCCGAACATCCGGCAGGAAGACTTTACGTAAGACTTATTTTATTGGATACGTTCACCGCTTACCACATGCCAGTGTTGATGCTTCGAATCCTGGTACGTGCCCAGGTTAGTTACGATTTTGGAAGAACCCGTCTGGACAACCATGTCCGCAGCAACCTTTTTGATAACGCGCATAATTTCCAATAATAGTTCATCATTATTTTCTTCTTCCTGTGAAATGAACGATTGGATATGGATCTTTGGAATAACAACAATATGATGCTTGTAGTATGGTCGGGTATGATGATAAGCCAGCACCTTGTCACTTTCCATGACAATATTTACTTGGGTATTACCACTAAGCACTTCATCACAATAAAAATCCTGTGTCATATACGATCCCCTTTCACTACTTAGTTAATATATCCCGCTTTTTTCAGCACATATTCCGTGAACGGATTAATCTCTGGGATTGGTTTACTCAGATCAAAATAACGCAGTTCCAGTCCTTCATCATCCATGACGGTTGGTTCGCCCTGAATTTCAGTAGCTTCATAGACTGCCATGACATTATACACTTCATCTCCATGCGGATACTTGTAATACATATCCTGACCTGAGAAAACGGTAATGAGTTTATATGCACCCGCTCTCAGTCCAGCTTCCTCATATAATTCACGGGCAGCAGCTTCCTCCAAAGATTCTCCCGGTTCCAATGATCCGCCAAGGGTTCCCCAATCCAGACTATCTGTACGTCTTTGCAACAGCAGATGGCCCTGCTCATTGAAGACCAACACACATGAACCAGCCATGATTAGAGGGCGCGAACCCACCAGCTTTCTCAACTCCATGATATATCCCATAAAGATTCTCCCCTATCTGTGATCAGATAAGTTCAACGTGTCTCTAAGACTTGGATTTAGTCAAGATTCCCTTGTCTACGGAATTTTGGATAATCTGTTGTGCATACGTCCACAATGTTTTGGAACCGTTCTCAATCTCACGATTTCTATTTAACACCTGTTCACTTGTTATATTGTATTTCTGCCACGTATCTCCCTCATTCTGATGATTGTGGATCAACGGCTGCAACCGATCCATCGACGAGGCAAACTGCGCTTCATGGGTCTCCTTAGCCTCAAACTCTAGCCATAGGCTCAACAGTTCTTCGGCCTGTTCCTGAGGTAATATCCCAAACAGTCGATGCGCAGCCTTGATCTCGCGTTCATATTTATCCGTATGACCTACTGTATCGTAGGCAAATGTATCTCCGGCATCGATCTCAACGAGGTCATGAACAAGAAGCATCTTAATGACTTTGAGAATATCCACCTCCTTGTTGGAATGGCTCTGCAAAATCAAGGCCATCATCGCCAAATGCCAGGAATGCTCCGCATCATTTTCAAGTCTTTCGCCATGGATGATTCTCGTTTTTCGTTCAATCGTTTTCAGTTTATCAATCTCAATTAGAAATTGAATCTGCTCCTGTAATGTTTCGTTCACGACCATTCTCCTTCGGTTTATAGAATTCATGCTTATTAAGCTCGCTAATCATCAGTTCATTCCCTCCCGAACGACACTCAGGAAATAATCACGATGATCCGGATGACAGGCAATCAGATATGGCTCTGAATTCATACCATCAAAGGGAATCCCTTCATAATCCATAACAATCGCACCTGCTTCTTTCGCCATTAATATGCCTGAATACAAATCGTCTCCTTCCGAATTGTAGAGCACAATACCGTCAATATCCCCCTTTGCTAACATGCACCACTGTATGGTTGGAGCCCATAATCGCATCATTCGTTTGAAACGAACATCCAGATGTTGACGTAGCCGTACAGCCTTCTCCTCATTTTGCACCTGATGCCCCTGGATCCAGCCAATGGTCCCTTTATGAATCTGCTCTTTCTTTTGAACTTTCATGGGGTTCAGATTACAACTTGCCCCATTCCCACGTGATGCCACAAACAAACGGTCCACCAGAGGTTCATAAATAACCCCGAGAACAGGTTCTGAACGATACATTAATGTAATGGAAACGGAAAATATCGGTAGGCCAATGGCAAAGTTGTTTGTTCCATCTAACGGATCAATCATCCACAGCCAGTCACTCTTCTGTCCGTTATGCCCCCGCTCTTCACTATGGATCTCATGATCGGGAAAACTTATGCTAATTTCATCACATATTATCCGCTCTGCTTCATGATCTACTTCAGTAACTACGTCGCCAAAGATGTCCTTCTCCTCTGCGTAGGTGATCTGATCAAAATGATCTTTGGCAACTTTTCCGGCTCTTCGAATGACTCTTTTCGCAATCTCTTGGGCTAAACGAATGGTTTGTTCGATGACTATCACTCCGTTCGTGTTATTAAAGCGCTCATTTTATGCTAATTTCATAGATCCGAGTCTCTTCATGATCAAGCAAATATCCTTTACCGATATACGCCCAGTTATTTTTTTCATTTATGTTCTTGTATATTTTTGTGGTAATAGCTTCCCAATCGTTGTTTTAGAATAACCCTCTTCTCTCTGCAAATACCGCAAGGAGATACCACTTATTTCGTTCAACATGTACTTCGCATAATCCAGAAGTAAATCATTACTTAGATTCACGCTTTCCAGCTCTCCATTATACTTTGCGAGACATTGTGAGATGACTTCTTTGTACTTCGGTAAAATATGAATGAGTGCCCACTCGCCTGCTTCTCGCTTGGAGTATATAACCGACTCTTTCACATACAATAGCACCCGTGATAGGTTCAAAACATAGTAGACAGGGTTATCCGTTATTTCTTCCATAGCTGAACCAACGTCAGATGTAATAGAGGCCAACATATATTCACGTTTTACGGGCTGGAATAACTCGTTAATCGGTTTACCGACAAGCACAATTCCACGGTCAACAATAACGGCCAGATGTGCTACCAGATCCGGATCTTCGTATCCACCGCAAAGATATTGATCATCCGTTCTATACTTCTCCCGGTGATACCCCGAGTAATGAAATTCAAACGGAGTCGGAAACGTCAGTTTAGCAACCGTAGACTCCAAAATAATACTAAGTTCAAATCCTGTGATAATGTGCATTTCATCTTCGATGTGCATCAATCTCTTCGCAATCCTTCGATAGGTATCAGCAGACAGCTGCTCCCGGCATACCACCAGTATATCGATATCGCTTTGATTGGGATGGAAGCACCCCATAGCCATGGACCCGTGCAAATAAATTCCCACCAGGGAATCCAAACATTCTTCTTTTAACAAAAGGGTAACTGTATGTAGTACCGCCTGTTCATCCACCTAAATCCACTCCTTTATTTACGTTGTTACGTATCCAACTCCACTTTCATTTCCTCCACAAAAACAGCCGTGCCTTGTATTTTGACATCCATGTCCTGTCCATCTCTGACCACACTGACAAGAACTTTCCCATCTCTGCCAATCTCGTGTCCTTGTTCCACAACAAAATGAGTCTGATCGATCTCAGCATTCATATACTCCAAATAATAGGCACCCATCACACCGGATGCTGTTCCCGTAACCGGATCCTCCGTAGTTCCCGAAAAGGGCGAGGAAAAATGTCTGGCATGCATTAGAGCATCTGAATCACGGGTTTCCTGAGTAAAGGGATGCAAAGAAGCTTTCGGATTTTCAACTAATATCTCAGGGAATAGAGAAGAATCCGGTTTCATTTGTTGGAAAGAAGTCAGTTTACGAATCGGTATCAACAAAGTCCAGGCGCCTGTACTTCCATAGACGATGGGTGTGGATAAATCAATATCATCCATAGTTAGATGGACTGTTATGGAAAAACAAGGTATAGAAAGCCACTGCGCGGATCTGATGCTCTTTAATCAGTATCTATGGCGTAAAGCCAGGGAGCTGGAAGAAAATGAATCGGCGAATCTTAGGCGAATTGATCAGGTTTATGAGATGATCAAGGGCATTAGTAAGATATTTGAGGTTAGAGCCGGACACGGCTCAATAGAAACAGACTTTATCTATTTCAAAACGGAAGACACTATTTTTTGGCGTGGATGCTTATAAAGAGCAGTGCAGAACAAGCAGACACAGATACAAAAATAATTGTTTTGTCATATAGAAAGAAGCCCAATATATGGGCTTCTTTCTATATGTTTATTCTAAGAATCGCTTTTAACAAAGTAATTGCCGTAATGTAGAATCTGTTTTGTATCAGCAGTGACATCATCTAAGTTATCAACGGTTTCCTCTTCGGAAATAGAGGAGTCCTTTTTGGCTACTTTATTAAAAGTTCCAAAAGGATTAATTATACTGTCGAGACTTTCTTGACCACTCCTAATATCCTCTTCTGACAATTCCACTGAAGCTGTAACGTAGGGATTGTTTGGGTTATCAACGTCAGTGATTTTCATTTCCTTATCAGTACTTATTTCTCTGTGAATAGCAGGACTCGATGAGAGATCTGTTTTACCCTCACCATAATTATTACTAGCATAAATACTTAATGCAGTCCCTGCCGAAACAGTCATTATTAATGCCGTACTGATAAAAATTTTTTTCATTGGAGGTCACTCCTCAATCATAGTTATAGTATGCATTCGCAAATCCATTACCCTCTAGTTCGGATTTACCTGTGTTCTCTATATAGACAACATACTTACCGGGAAGTACGTTTGTCCAACCGAGTGTTTTACTCTCGTGATCGTACATACCAGTTACTGATTTACCAGAAGTCATGTTACCTGTCCTGGATTGCCTTGTCAAAGGTATGTGCAAGATCCTGCTGATGTATATAGATAAGTAGCGGATTTAATGGTTGAACGATGCGCTCCAATTCCAGAACATATTGCACGTTTTCTTCTCTGGATTGATTGGTTTTCACCAAACCTATGGTCAATGGATTTTGAATAAAACAACATTCGAATATAGTGATGGAATCATCATCCACACTTATCACGCTTTCGGTAAAACTCCGCCATTTTTCGGTGATCAGCTTCACATTTTGTTCAAAAGGTAGTTCGTAAATATCTTTGCTAAATATCTCCTGCACCACATGATCGGGGAAATCCACTCCGAATTCCTCTTTCATTTTGCGATAAGGAATCAGGAAACTATCCTGATAGGCTGTTGCTCTGCTCTCCAATATATGTTTACACGTCTCCTGAGCATCCACCAAAGATCTGAACTCTTCCGCAGAATAAAAGGCCACACCATCATAATCAGCAGGGTGATCCAGATTCCCTTCCTGGATGAGCTGCACCTTTTTGCCATGCTCAGTCAGAATCTCGGAAACCATCTTGGCAATCGTCGACTTTCCTGAACCCGGTAATCCCTCAATAAGTATCAATTGTTTTGTCATGATTTCATCACCCTTAACTTCTTTTCATTCAGTCGTTGTTAATCGATGTCTGCAAAGATCCACTTCGCAGCATCGCCATCCGCTTTCTTTTTCCTAAACACCATGCTAGAGCTGGCCTCCTCCCCGTTCTCTCTTAATTCAGTAACCATCACAAGTGCTTCATAAAGCTTCTTTTGCTCTCGAATGTTGATATCACTCATAGAGATGATCTTACGAACTTTAAAACCTGAAAATCCTGAAACTGGCATGCCTGAGACTGGCGATTGTGGATCAAAAAGGCTCATATAGCCCTCCTCATCCTCTTCCCATATATAACGCATGCGCACGTTCATCAGTTTGACGATTTCCAGTTCATCACCTGTGTACTTCGTTTCATCAAGGTAAACAGGAGGGATGCCTTTGTCTTTTTTGGGTGCTTCTGCTTCATCGTCCTTCTGCTCGATTGCTTCATCAGTAACGCTTTCCGTCACAGGAATCGTTGGTTTCTGTACAGCTTCATGGGTTGTTTTATCCTGACAGGCGATTAAGAACAGAAATAATAACGACAACACGGTTAACTTTTTCATATCCAAGCCTCCAACATATGCACAACTTCGCCAAGATCTTTGCACTCATAATCCGGTGTAATCTGTTGCGGTTTGAGTTTTCCTTTTCGATTCAACCAGATAGCCTTAATTCCCGCATTTTGCGCTCCTTGTACATCACTTACCAGAGAATCGCCTATATGGATTACCTCATCTCGCTGCAAACCATACCTGTTGATCGCTTCATCAAACATCTCTGACCTTGGTTTATAAGAACGAACATCCTCACTGGTAATCACTCCGGTCACTTCAATGTTATGTGCCTTCATTGCGGCTTTCACGTCATCCGTATCGATATTGGAAAGGATATATACCGGAACTTCAAGAGAATGAAGAAAGGGAATTGAATCAGCAAATATGCCAGGGTTACGCCAATGTGCCAACTGTTCCTGATTAAGTGACTCAGCTTGTAGATCCGATTTGAAATGGAGAAGCGTTTCTGCCAGAGATTGCACATTCAGCATTCTTTGCGTGGTAAACTGGCTGCCGTGGCTTGCATAAAACAATGTTGAAAAAGCCTTCCACCAGTAAGCACCGATCTCATCGGTTGTACACTCCACCTGCGCTGTCGCTTGAACTTGTTTATAAATCACGGGTAGAATATCATCATCTTCATGAACAACTGTCCCATAGAAATCAAGGAAAATGGCTTTCATTCTATTCCTCCCACTGGAATAATCTCAATTCCCAAAAAACTTCCTATTGTATGTTAAATTTTCTCTGTAGGTACATCATAACCCATAATGTGGAATTTGCGAATGAACCAAATAACGTAATCCTCCCCCTCCTTACGGATTTTGCTCAACACAAAAACCACGCTGCTCTGCATGTTTTCATCATACAAAGAAGCGTGGTATATCGATAAAGCCTTTACAACTTCCAACATCATAGAACAGAAACCAACTATCTTTTAAAAAACATGTTCATTACACCAGTGGCTTTAATGTTGAGCTCATTACCCTCAGCATCCATAAAAGTCTCATTATACGTAGTAAAGATTCCCACATGCTGTATATGTCCGCTTCTGAAATTAAGACTTTTTTCCTGGCCGTTCGTGATCTGTGTATACGTCGTTTCATTGATGTCGTAGGAGACATGTATACCATACTCGCTTTCCAGCCATGTATAAAAATCGGTTCTGGTTGGATTGGTAATAATCATAATGACAACTAAAATGACAAGACTCATAACTAGTATTTTACGGATCAAGTTCGGTTCATAACCAAATCTATTCTTCATCTTTTTCATTCCGCATCTTCGTTATCATCTCAACCTTTCTAGCCAAAACCCAGCCACTTAACCCATACGATGATGTAATGACAAAGTACAGATATTCCCCCTCGATCAACTTGGTTTCCAGCTCTTTATCAGTTTCATACATGATAGGCCAGCCCTGACCTTTCCCTTTCTCCAACAAATCGCGATTGTAACTAATAAAATAATCCAAACCAACGTCGTCAATATCGAAGATAATGCTGCCTTGCAACGGAGTATCAAATGAATGTGCCAATACATCCGAGAAAAGGATATCCGTATCATCATGCAATTCAGGATGATGCGAACGGGTACGCATCCTAATCTTCTCATTCTCCAAATCGACTTCGTAACTTAATATGATGTTATCATGCACACTTGCCATTTTATGACCCCTTTCAAAGTTCCATTTTAACTCATTGGTTGCTCTGCTTATGACCTGTTAAACAACTGCTCGTCAAACCATACATCCTCATAATCTTCTGCAATCACAAACCGCCATCCCGGCGCAAGTCCGAGATACTTATTAATTTTCGGGTCCCAGTCATCGATGTGTGTTACATGTAAAGGTACAAAAAAATCATCTGCATCAGAGTACTTTTCTGCCCAAATATACCATCCGGTTGTATCTCCCTCGGGCTGAATACGCATTCCGTGGATCGGTTCCACCTTCTCTTTGACGTTCCAGGCGATTCCAATCTTATGGTGCAGTTCGCTCGGTACATAGTCGGCATTATATTTCTGACACATCTGCATCTGTTCCTGAATGGAATCAGCATTTGTCATCATTAATCATCTCATTTCTCACATGTTGGATTTGACTAAGGTTGTTCATAGTACTGTTTATAATTAGAGACCCATTCCTCTTTGGAAAAATTAACAAAGTCATATAAGTCACACTGTCTAAGATAGTTCAGAATATTGTTTAATTCTTCCGCTTTTTTCCTGCTCTCCATTCTAGCATAGAAATAGAATTGAATTGTGTGAAGTACCTGTTATGTTAGAAGAATTTCGAATTAACACAGCATAGTTTCGCCTCCAAAAAGTATGAAAAAAAGAACTACTCCATTAAGAGTAGCTCTCCTATTGACCTTTACCCATACCTGCTGCTAAAGATCAAATCATCGATCCGTTATCAGCCATGTCTTTGCCTCTTCAGGATCAGCATAAAATGATACAGATTGCCCCAACTCCAGGCTCTTCAATCTTCTTTTCAATTTCCAACGATCCATCCCTGATAGTCCTACAAATGAGAGCTTATCCACATGATCTTTGAGATTATTTATGTTGCAGATTAACTGATCCAAGACTTCTTTGGTAATCTTCGTCTCATACATATCCACCCAAACCTTGAGCTTTTTATTGATCCCGAAGATGAAAGCCTCTTCTTGTCTCATCACATCGAAAAGCTTATCTTGGTCCTTATGCTTGCTGCCATATTTCAGACAATGGATTTCTCCACCTTTATAATAATAAGGAAAAATAGATCCACCTGGAGATTTCATGAAAGATCACTCCTTATATTTTGAGATTAATTTAGGCGTTGATCTCCGTAATCTCCAGATACATCTCCTGATTTTGCCGAATTATTTCATTCATGTGTAAAATAGCTTCCTGAGCAGCGGCTCGATATTTAGCGTATAGTTCTTCCGTTCTTTGCAGCAGGATTGGGTCTTTCTCCAAATCCGCAGGCAGGACCTCACGCCACGTGTCTCCATCTTTATTTTTATCTGTAATCAAACGCTCAATGTCGTCCAGGAGAGTCACCATTTCATCTTGGTTAAAATAGCGCATTCCGTTTTTAATTCCATTCCAGCTCTTCATGTCGATAATGTTGTACGCCGAAAACCAATAAAACTCCGCCAAGCTCTTCGTATGGTTATGATAGGAATAGAACAAAAATATCGCTTGTTGTCCTTCATGTAATTGCCGATATACCTCTACTTTTGCTGCAACATCTTTACCACGAACGGAGATCAACATCGGTTGGACGCATAGCCAGCTAAGCTGCTCAGAACCCAAATCTTCTGGTTTGACATTAACTTTCAATAACATGCTCCTCTCTACTTGCGATGATTGTACATTCGAACTTCCCTTGCGTCATATGTTAAGGATTCTTTGGTGTTTTTACTGCCGGATCACTCTCTCCACCCATTCTACGTCTGGACGTTTCTTTCCTGCCTGTCGCTGGAACATGGTTAGACACTTTAGCCAATCCGAATTTGGGCATATTCGCATATATGGTCTCATATGAACCGGATTGAGCTTTGTACGTTTCATGATAAATGCCCACGCTCCCATCCGATCCAACGGATTGGTTAAATCGTTTCCAAGCCTCCAAGTGCGGACCACCTCGTGCGTATTTCTCCAGTTCATCATAAGATCTCCAATATTGCAGCAGAGTCACTCCACGCCAGCTCATAAAAAATTCCGTCCCCAGAAAACCGGTATCTGGGTTCATGTACAGTTCTTTAATCATCGGGCCCATGGATTTAAAAACAGGTAACCACTTATGTATGGCCCAGAGGCGATTAACCCTCATTCCAATAATAAAAACAACAAACTCGCCTTCGATCTCAGCTGAATATCTTCCCTTGTGTATGTTCGCCACATTAGTCCCCCTTTTTATCAAATATGCCGTCTTGTTTGCCGTAATTCATCCCCTGAACCATTCTATATTGCAAAATCAGTTGAAGACCATTGATGCCCATTTTCCGCTCGCCCATATCCAGAAAACCTGCTTTTAGATACAGCTTTTGTGCTGCAATATTCCCCTCATTCACAGCTAAAATAATTTCATCGACCTTCGGATCAAGCTGCTTAACTAGTGCAGGCAGTTCCTCATAGCAGTGAGTGCATACCCGTTCCCCTGATGTTCTAAGGTAATGGATAACGCACGTACCAGTATCTTACGGGAAGCATCTCTTTCCTCTACGTATTCAGAATTTTTATGTAGTATGAAGAAACCAACTGGAGTCTCATCATTTAAAATCACTATGGGATATTTGTTCGGATTTTGCAATGCCTCCTCCATCACTTCCGCAGGCATAGCAGTAAACTGAACCTGTTCATCACTTAATGAAAAATTAGCCAAGTCTCGATTGCACTTTTCATTATATGGGGCCAGGCTAATCCGTTTTTTCATTTAGAACACCTCCCACTTTGCAAACAATTGTCTAAGTCTCTGGGCCGTTGTTTGTATAAACTCTTCTATAGCTTCCATAGATATAATGTTCAACTCACCTGAGGGCTCATTTTCAAGGTTTTTTAAAAAGTCTACTTTTTCTTTTCTATACTGATACACCTCTTGCTCCAGCAATCCACCTAAATCAAAAGCTTTACCTGCTTCCAGCTTATTCAATAAATCATGGCCATCAGATCCTTTTCTCAAAATCATAAATTCCAGCTTCGTAACATCCTGCGTATAAATACTTCGTCCATTCGGATGAACTTCATATGCGGGATAAATCTCGAAAGTCCAAACCCGATCCGTATATATATGAGCAATGTACCCGCACAAATATTGCATGAACTTAGGATCATTATGCGCGCGTTCTTTGTTGGTATTAAAAAATGCCCCGAGCTCTTCGTCTGTTGCAAACTGTCCTGCCTCTGGCATGAGATGAGTTTTTGCCTTTTCGACTCTTTCATTCGTTCTCACATGAATGGAGTCAGGAGCAAGACTTCCCACTATAAATTCAGGGGTTGGATTAGATAATAATTCAGATGCGATTGCAAAATGAACCATGGGCCAAGGCATAATAAATGCTCCTCTCTCTATTAAAATCAGGGATTTTAATTTACTCACAAACTATATTTTCCCTATTCCCTCTCAAAATCTTCTTTATATCCTCTAGGGCTTTAACGCAGAATTGTGAGTTCCCCTTGTATCAAATCTACCAATACAGGCTTCTGTACCTTGTTGATTGTGGAAATATCAATTTCATCTAGACTTTTAAAAACAAGCTCTAGCGATTCATTCTGTTCATCTTTAAATAAAAGGGTTGTTTGATCATCATCAAGTTTCTCACCCAACTCCGCGGTGACGTTGAACAGGAACATTACAAATACAACCTCGTTGCCATCCGGATATGTATATTTCATTTTCTCACCTGTGTAGATGGATGCCAGTTCATATGAACTCACGTCAAGCCCCGTTTCTTCTTTTACTTCTCTAATCATAGTTTCTTCAATACTCTCACCGGGCTCCATACCACCACCAGGTAATCCCCAATCGCCATAATCTGATCTTTTTTGCAGCAGTATTCTACCCATATGATCACGAATAATAGCTCCGCCCGTAACGACAATGCGGCTTGTCATCAATCTGCTCCTCTCTAATGGCTGGCTTCCCCCTCAAGTAAACCTTTTCATTCATCATAACCCATGTATTGGTAAATGGGAAAATCTAGTTCGATCTTGCACGTACAAAGGTTTGCGACAGAATCCGATGGCTGCCAGCGATGTTTTCAATCTCAATACTATACTCAGACTCAACATATTCAATGTGATGATGTTCATAGTATTTTTTCCAGAATGAAACAGCTGATGGGTTATTAGCCAGTTGCTCCACTTTGAATCTGCCCTGAAATTGTGCAAACACCAGATCAACCGCTTGAGCCGCCAACCCCTTTCCACGATACTTTTTGACCAGAAACAGTTCTTGAACTGTAAAGTTGACATCACCATCTACATATGGAGGAGAGCAAACCAGCACAAATCCAATTACCTTTCCATCATATTGAATAAAAAACGGATGTAATTCCGCCCGTTCCAGATAGAGATAGGTATTCGTCGGATCAAATTTCCCCTCTTCTAGCAAATCCTCACCCGAGAATTCGGAAAGATCATATAAATACAAGTTGTACAGGTTAAGAAATAATTCCTTCTTTTCTACCAAAATACTCGTGATTTGTAAATTCATCATCATTGCAGCATATCTCCCTTATCATGTGATCTACGCTCAACCTTATCGATATACACAGCGTGCTTGCTATGTCCTGCTCTCAATATATCGTTTCAACCACAGCAGATATAGGCAAAGTTTGATTTAAATCGTGAAGTATCCTGTCTTGGAGAAGATGCTTATGTATAAAAAATAGACCCTTTACAGAGTCCGTTTAAGCATATTTGTCGTTTTCGTTTTCTTCCCAAGGTATGCAATAGCAAGTGCAACGGGATTAACAAAAGGTAAAAAAGTCAGCCAACCTATGAATTTAAGTATGGGAGCCAGGATCGAGATCACACCGAAAAACAGCATAAGTGGAGATCCTTTCTTCAGCCCCTGAACGAAAAGTACTAACCCGACTGCAATCCACATGGCCAATGCGATGCTAAGCATATTTATAACCATCACCTCCATTTTTACAGTAATCAACGATATCTGTAATTAACCGATCGACACTTATTTGATTAGATAATTAACTACAGGATAAGAAATCACGTTCCGGTCTCTATAGGTTGAAATCACCGCTTCGGAATGCGTACTGAGAATCCCATTTTGCAACATGACAGGTCTAAATCCTCGCTCCATCGCGCCATTATAGGTAAACAGAACGCATTCCTCGGCGGCAAATCCCGATATGATCAACAGCTCAACACCACGGCTCTTCAGAATCTGCTCCAAGTCTGTCTGCCAGAATGCATTGGAGCTCTCCTTCGTAACCTTCAGATCCTTCTCAGTCACATCGACCTCAGAAATAATACGATACGCCTCAGAATTTGAATCCTCCATCCCTTCCACATCTTGTAGATAAACTACCACATGGTCGCTCGAACGAAGCACGTCTGCAACATGATTAATATATTCACAAGCGCGGTCAATTGCTTTTTGATCTATCTTATCCCGTACAGTACTCTCTTGCATATCCACGATCAGAAAACCTATTTTCATATCATCCCTCCTCTAAAATCAATCTTCTACTGATCCATTTTCATTCAAATATTGCAGCACGATGTCCACTCTTTCCTGGACGGAATGACTCCCCTCAATCTTCAAAATCGGGCAACTTATATCTTTCATCCAATGTTCATGCAGCGCTTTACTACGTACATTCAAACCTCCATCCTCATATAGCGAGGCCCACTCCAGAAACGCCTTGGATTCCTCATACATGCTTCCACCTGGCAAAATCGCATCACCATACCTCTGGGCTTCTCTCTTTCTCAGACGTTCAAGTCTGATCTCATTGGGTACATGCAGGAAAATGACCAGATCAAAGCGCGACTTCAACTGATCTCCCCAACCACAAACCGACCCTGAGAGAATCCACTGCTGATGTTGATCCAGATCATCCGATAACATTGTTAATCTGTCCAATGGTTTCCTCCGTGAGGTGAACTTCTTAAGCCAATAATAGTCATCCCCATCCAGGTTGATATGAGGAAGCTTGGTTGTCAGTTCCTGACCCAGAGTAGAAGCTCCTGAGCCCGATGCGCCAAAGATATGTATTCGATGTTTCAAGTCAATCCCTCCTTGATGATGTTAATCGCTCCTTATTTCAGTCCTTGAACAATTCGTTCAGCATCCGATCGCGGTTTTCCAGAAAACTGCGGGTGATCTGATAATGTTCTGTATCCTCATAGTCCACTTCCTGAATCCCGCCATCGTCAAAGCTCAGAATGCATGCTCCCGGATATCCCAGCAGAATCGGCGAATGCGTCGCGATAATAAATTGGGAAGTGTCTGATAGATCATGAAGAATGCGCAACAAGGAGAGTTGACGTGCTGGAGATAAGGCGGCTTCGGGCTCATCGAGCAGATAGATGCCTTTGGAATTGAATCGGTTCACGAACAGATTGAGAAATGACTCCCCGTGGGATTGTTCATGCAACGAACGCCCGCCGTAATACTTGAGCGACTCCGGCCCCAATTCATCTACATGCGATGCAAATTGATAAAAGGACTCCGAGCGCATGAAAAAACCATTCGTGATTTTGGGCAACCAGGATAGACGCAAATAGTCACCTAATGATGATTCAGCAGCATCAATCTCAAATGCATTATTTTTCCCGCCCCCTGCTGTGTTGAATCCACATTGATGAGCGATGCCTTCGAGCAGTGTGGACTTGCCCGATCCATTTTCGCCAACAAAGAAAGTAATGTTATTGTTGAATTCCAATCGCTCCAATGACTGTATGGACGGTATGTGAAACGGATATTGATCCGGATTCTCGACTTTAGCAGACAGTAACTCCACACTTCGAAGATACATAGACACACTCCTATTCTTATAAGATTGGACTCCTGCTGGTTTCAGTCCTGTTTATTGATCCACGGATGGATGATTTCTTTGCGGGTGATGATCTCCATGGTCTTGATAAAAAACCAGGTGAACCCGGCATAAAAACCGATATGCGGATATCGGAATGCCGCCGGTTTGTTGCCTTCGTAACAGAAGTGCCCAATCCAGGACAGGGTGTAATGGAGAAGTGCCAGAACCAGCATGACTTTAAAATTAATGAACAAGAAAATCCAAGCCACAAACGCCGATAAAAATGCGAAATAATGCAAGATGAGGTTGTTCCGATCCTGATGTTCCTGAAGATAATAACGCAAGTCCTTGCGAACACGATTCAACATCCGGTCACACTCATTTCATCTTAAAATGTGATCATGGCTCCTTTTTCATCGAATGCAGCAGTTATATTTATAAACATTCACACAAAAAGTTCCATCTCTATCGTACCTTATAACGAGGTAAACAGGAATGTTTTTGAACGAAAAAAAAGAGAGCAAGCGGTATGCTTACTCTCTCCGTGTTAATATACAAATCTGCGCTGCGCCCAGTAGCTGAACACAAAGATCGACACCTCTGTTAACAGCTTGGCTGCAATCAGCGGGATAATCAATTTTTCATTGTAGAAGTACAACAATCCGTAATTTAATAACAGCACCAGAATGACCAGTGAGAAGTATTTCGGTAAAGACTGACGGACTCTGGACGTTTTCCCAGCTGAAAATACATATTTCCGATTGATCGTATAGTTGAAGATGGAGCTGCACAGTCTCGCTGCAACGACCGATAGGAACAGATTATGCGTGAAGTACTGGATCACGAACAGTAAGCCAAAATCGATCAAGGCCGATAACACCGAAGACGTACTGAACATCAGAATTGGCATATAAATGCGGAATGAATCCACCAATGGGCGAAAATGTGAGGATTTGTTATGATCCAGATAGACCGTATCAATAAACTCCTCCGTGATCTCATACCCTTCTTTATGCGCTGTTAGCAGCATGTTCATTTCGTATTCAAACCGTTCCCCCGGGATCTGGCACAGCCAGTCCAGCATCGAGTACGGAAAACCTCGCAGGCCTGTCTGTGTATCATATACTTTCGTACCTGTCGTGAGAGAAAAGACCCCTCGTGTGACGGTGTTGCCGAAACGGCTGCGCGCTGGAATGGTTCCACTGAACCGACGACTCCCCAGTACAATCCCAGGATTCGTTTGCTCCAATAGCACCTCAAAGATGCGTTTGATATCATGCGGCAGATGTTGGCCGTCACTGTCTGCGCACACAATACCGCCCTGTGGCCCATGTTCCTTGATATGTTGGAACCCTGTCTTGAGCGCACGTCCTTTGCCCAGATTAACCGCATGTGTCAGAACCGTACACCCATAAGCTTCTGCCGTCTCGAAGATCCCCCTGTAACCTGGTCCGCTACCATCATCTACAATGACAATGGGGCCTAACTGAAACGTCTGCAACTGTAAAATTAGATTTAATAAACGAACATCCGGTTCGTAGGATGGAATTAATATGGTCATGATCATTGTCCCTCCTTCAGATAAAGGATGTCACTTACGCCGCGTTCCTGGTTTCTTCCCAGCGGATTATTCACAACCCGACCCATGAAATACATCGTGGATGAACCGCCTCCGTCCAGATTGTAGGCTTCCGTTGCTCCAAGACCTTTCATGACATCGGCAAGCTCTGCCAGCGTCATGCCACGGCTCTCATCCTGCCGTCCGTCCACTACAACGAATACATAATGATTGGGGGCGATCATGCCGATGGCTGTTCTCGGATTGGCATCCTGGATCGACCGGTTGCCAAAGTTGTTATCGATTTTCACACTGCTGAAGTCACTTACAATCTCACCATCCTGAACCAGAATTGGCCCAAAAGATAACGTATTGGTCGCACCTTCCGCCAGCAGTTCCGATGAGGATACTTCTGTCTCGTTATACGTCTTCATCGTACCGTCACTGAACAATGCCATCGCATCACGCACCGGATCATCCCGATATACCGTACCATTGCGGATAATTACGCCGTCATCGCGGAAGCCGTAGTAGTCACCATTGATCGCAAAGATGGCGTTGTTGGCCGCTGCTATCTCTGAAGTGTTTTCGGTAATATTCGTGCCAAAGCTGTTATCTGCCAGAGCCGAGCGCAGGCTGCTCGCATCTGTCAGCTGTACATCTGCGACGTAATACGTAATCTGATCTGAGCCAGAGCCCGTCTGCACCTTGTCGATCTTGACCTGCATATCATCGCTGGAATAGTTCCAGTCATCTGACGTTGCACTCACTTCTGTCGCCGTGTTTGAAGTATCGCTGGAGGCGCTGGTTGCTGATGTATTATCGTCTGCCACAACCACTTCCACATGCCGAATTAAATACCGGTTCGCCAAACTGTATATCACTGTGCCTAGCCCCAGAATGATGACAAGTGTAACGAGCATCCATTTCCGTCTGGACTTGGATTTCGTGTTGGGTTTGTTGTTCTTGTTAGTGCGCTGGTTGGGTTCTCTGTGCATCGTCATATGTGAAGTTCACCTCTTTATCTAAGTTTCTTAAGGCTCATATTAGGCCGAATAGCTTAAATGAATCTGAAACTTTCGGAACGCAAAATCGGAACGCAAAAAAAGAAGATCACCCTGTCTCCATTGTGGAGATCAGTGAATCTTCCATTGAAATGATGATGAATGAATCTTAATATACATATGTATAGATCCAACAGACGCAGGTTCAAGGCTGAACTGCCTTCCATAAACGTTGTTATTCGCCTGCGAAAAGAGCATCGTATGCAGGGCAGGGCTGCTTTTCAAGATAATCCGTTAACGATTGTGGCTGCTTGGTGTAAATATCCTTCAAAGACGTACCCTCGTAGATATTACCAATCACGACTGGGTGGCATAACTCACAGATGAGAATATCTCCATTGCCGTGCAAATGCAGCTGCTTCGTCCCATCCACACAATTGGAGAAATACACACCCGGTTGTTCTCGTAATCCCAATTGCTCCGCGAAACGATCCATACAGGTAAAATATAACGTTGTATCTTCCTTCTTGTGATTGATCAGATCATTTACGGACTGGATGAGGGACTCCTTGGAGGCAATCTTGCTCCATTTACTGTGTGGCATCACGATGCTGTTCTGAATCTCATGGATGCGCACACCCAGTTCATAGACTTTATCGCTAATAGCCTGCATGTTCGCTTGGGTGCCTTCAAATAGCAGCGTTTCTAGCACAGTCTCCAGCCCCGCTTCAGTACAAAGACGAATGTTGTGCTTCAATCGCTCATACATGCGGGGATGAACACGGTAATAGGCTGCATATGCATCTCGATCTGTATAGTTGAACGAAATATGAATATTGGACAAGCCCCCATCACGCAAAGCATGAATTCGTTCCTCTGTCAGCAGGCTGGCATTGGTATTTAATTGCGTGTCGATGCCATGTTCCCCACAATACGTCACAATCTCCAGGCAATCCTGAACTTTCAGAGTCACCTCTCCCCCGGACAAACGCACCCGCTTGAGCCGCGGAAGCTCACGAATAATTCGAATCACTTCCTGACCGCTGATGCATTGCCCATCGTCCCGATTGTAGGCGCAGCAATAGTCGCATTTGTAATTGCAATTGGAAGTCACACCGACCTCCAGTCCCTCCAGTTCATATACACCGGGTGTTTCAAGCTCAAGTGATTTATATTTGTTTTTCGTTGTCAAATCAATGTACCTCCCGATTCCTTATCCATGTTTTTTCAACTTGGGGATTATAGCGGATCTCGGTCGATGCCCGATATGACATTATGTACGTTGGAAATCATTCATCATTTGAAATCATAATCGGATCGAATAATCGCATACAAATTCAAATCCTGCATTTCGTTTTTAATTTTCATAAACTTGCGTAAAATCCCTTCGAATTTCATGCCTGTCTTTTCCATGACCTTTGCGGAGCGGTACCAATATAATTTAGCATGCCTTGAAACAAGTCCGAATCCCACGAAGTTACTCCAGAACCAAAAATGGCAGCACTCAAATATCGAACACTGTACAGTAGGGCCGCTATGACCAGCAGCAGTGTCCCCGTAGTTCTACGACTCACACAATTTCCCCCCTTTATAAAATCAAGGCCATAACCTCTGGCACTTCCACTGACCTTGCTGCAGAACATATTGAATTCGCACATGCTTTCGCTCCGGGTCTCCCTGCCAGAACTCAACTTCCTTTGCGTTCACGGCGTACAGTCTCCAATTCGGTGTAATGACATCAGGATCTCGGCTGATCCGCTCTTTCTGAGCGGCAATGGAGCGTTCCAATTCTTCCTCGCTCTCCAGCTCCTGACTCTGTCGTCCTGTCATCGCAACTGCGCGTGCCCCAGCCGATCTTTTCCGAAAATCCGCTGCACCTGCTTCCTCGCCCATATCCACGGCTTCTCCCCTTATGCGAATCTGTCTGCCCAATGCAGGCCAGTAAAAGGTCAATGCCACATGCGGATTGTTCTCCAGCTGCTGTCCTTTTCGACTCTCCGAGCCAGATGCAAAATAAAAAGCTTCGTCAACTACGTCTTTCAAAATCAATACTCGTGCATCTGGAAAACCATTCGAATCCACTGTCGAAATCGTCATCGCGTGAGGTTCTTTCACACCGTAATCTATAGCCAGTCTCAGCCATTCCAGAAAAAGTTCCCCTGGTCGATCCGGTAACTGTTCGGTATCCCAAGTCGGAAAAGGTCCAGACAAGGACTTCAACCCACGCAACAAATCACTTGGTTTATCACTCATATCGGCAACCTCCTTATACTTCCATTTCATTCCATTCTAGCGTAGTAGGCCATTTTCTCAACTATTTGTTTTGAAATGATTGATATGTTCTAATGAAAATTGGTATGAATGTACCCAGCTTAAAGTTAAGCCAGAACAGCTTCATATCTTTCCTGCACCTGTCGTTTATTGGATTGCAGAATCTAAATATGTTGATGATTTTGAATTACGTGCTATTTACTCGGAAGAGGTTTTAGTCGGTTTTCTCGTATTCTGTGCGAACCCAGACAAGGATGGTAACTATTGGATTCCTGCCATAATGATTGACGAGAAGCATCAAGGAAAAGGTTATGGCAAGGCAGCAATGAAAACTTTGATTCAGCTTATGAGTATTTCAAATTGCACAAGAATCATGATTGGACACCGATCAGACAATCGAATTGCAGGAAAGTTGTATGAATCTTTAGGGTTTATAAAAACTAGTGAAGAAGTAATAGATGGTGAAATAGAGAGGGAGTCGCGAATTGTTATTCAAATCACCTCCAATATAAAATTTGGACAAATAAAAAAGCCCTATTTATAAGGCTTTTCGAAAGCTAATTTCTATGTAAAATCGGTATTTCATTCAAAACCATAGTGTACGATGTGGCGTGGGTGAGTGTAGTAGACTTTTTTGATGTTATTAAGTTCTGATGAACATGAATACATATTATGTACTAGCTTGTTGTCTACAGTAAGAAAATTTAACCCATAAAGATTGGCAATACTGGTGTTTGCAGCATCTGCGGCACCAAGCCGAGAGGTGAGCTCAATTTGCTGAAAGGCGGAATCTTGATCACCATCACGAACTTTCAAAACTTCTTCATTGATGAATGTTTTCATCATATCTCTTGTGAAATCTTCTTGAGTCTTTAATAGGGTTGTATTATGAGTTATTTGCATACGATTAAAATAATCCTTCAATGAACGTGTAGATAAGTGCATTATCTCGTTAACGATCAATGAATTGGTATAAAGTAGGACTATTTTATCAACAGGGAAGATATGCTCAAAGAATAATTGCGATACTGTTTGATGCCATGGGTCACTTTCTGACATTAGAGCCAACAGAATACAAGTATCCACGAGTAAATCTTCCCCTGTATTGAATCCATTAAAAGTTGGGGCATTAAAATCAATCTTTTGCATACTTCTCTCGATCCCTCACTTCACTTAGTTCAATGGGGAGTTTGGGTGATTTTCCAACAAAACTTTTAAGGATGTTTTTTTGTGCTGCACTCATGCCAATGCTACTTTTAGGAATTGGTTTTGCGGCCTTACCTGTAGTTGGTGTTGCAATCATATCCTTCTCCTCCTTATTATTATCACTCATTTTTTGAGCCTCCTAAGTTTTAAATGGTATCCAGTATTACCCTCACAAACAGATATATACTCTGATTATCCCAATTTAGAACGGAGACTGTTAGATAATAATACCATCTTCATATAACATATACAATGTATATGCGACATCTTTTACCAACTATAATATACCTATACGAAGTGGAAGATTAGAAGTTAAGCGAACTACTACCATGTAAAAGTATGCTTTCATCAGGCTTTTATTTTGACGAGATATTCAAATGAGACAGTAGATATCCGATAATGATTGTATCAGTTAAATAATTGAATGGATGTAGACATGAAGCCAACCTACAGAATAGTTATTGTTGTAGTTATACTGGCACTTTTAAATTTATCGCTTGTGCTTTTTTCAGATATCAGTATACCAGTTGAGCGAAAAGGAAACTTCTATACAACTGAAAAAGTTAGTTTTGGAATGATGTTTTGTCTGTGTACAATGTTTATACTTGGAGCAATTGCGGGTATAGGTGCAACAAGCGAAAAAGCTTTAGTTGATGCTTCAGTGTTATGGTCAATGTCTGTATGGTTATTTATGTTAGCTATACAATATTGCAGAATCGTTTATCATAAAGGATTATTTGATGGATTAACATTTAGTATCGCTAAGTGGACTGCAATATTTCTTGTAATACATATAGTTTCCGCATTCTTATTGCACAAAATAGATAAGAGAAGAAAAGAACGAGAAGATGAGGAAAGATGGAAAGAAAACATTAAAAAAGTTGGTATTCAATATGTGTACACATTTGATGATGGCAGTGAAATTACAGTAACACAGGAAGATATGCGTTTAGAAGAAGGATAACTAGAGAGGACATTATTTTACACTGGTACCCATAGACTGGACACTTTGAAAT
>NZ_FOBD01000003.1 GCF_900109515.1 Paenibacillus sp. OK003
ACCTTCAGTTGTGAACAGTTGCGAATTCCTTCGCGTTCAGCGACTACTTTGTAACTTGAAGAACCTTCGACATAGGATCTAACTGCATTCAATTTGAATTCTTCCGTATACGTCTGAAATGTTTGCCCTTTTTTCGCCATAAAAATATCCCCTCCAAGTTTCACTTGAACCCTCATGATACATGAAGGTTTTTTTAAGTGTCTACTTAAAGGGGATAATACCAATACTGGTTCTTTTTGATTTCCAATCCATGATGTCTCAAATCATCAGATTGGATGTACTCATAAATTGTAGCAAGTTTAAGAAGGTACGACCATCTCTGCGAGTGTATTCGCCAACCTTTGTTTTGCTTTTTCCGATGCGGCAGTCAGCGGCAGACGCAGTTTTGCAGAAGCAATCAGCTGTTGCTGAGCCAGCCACCATTTGATCGAGGCTGGAGCAGGCTCTGCGAACACGTCACTAATCAGCGGTTGCAGTTGCTTAAAGCTGTCTCTTGATGCATTCACGTCACCAGATACAAAGCGTTGATACACGTCCACATACCGTTGGGTATGAATATTGGCAGAGGCCACCATTCCGCCTGCGGCACCTTGACACAGCATCGCATGGAAATACGCATCCTCGCCGCAAAGTACAGGCTTCGTCTCATATTGGGTTAGCGCCAGCAATAGATCCAAACCGCCAGTGCTGTCCTTCAGGCCAATAACCCCGTCCAGATCCATGACTTTTCTCATCGTATCCAAGGTCATGCGACTACCGGTTCGAGCCGGAATCTCATAAACTAGGATTGGCAATCCTGTCCGGGACGCGTTGGAGAAATGCTCTAGAATTCCTTCTTGCGTCGGTCTGTTGTAATAAGGAGTGACCACCAGAGCAGCATCTGCTCCCAATTCAGCGGCCATTTCGGTCCGATGAACCGTCGAATAGGTATCATTGGTTCCTGTTCCCACAACGAGGGGGATGGTTTTGTTCAGACTGATCAAAATCTCTTTCGTTACTTCCACCATCTGCTTTACTTCATCCCAGGAAACAGTCGGAGATTCTCCGGTCGTGCCGTTTACGACCAATCCCTGAATGTCGTGTTTGGCAAGATGGGTAACATATTTGCGATACGATTCAATGTCGAGTTTGTTATCATCCGAAAAAGGGGCAATTACCGGTATATAAATTCCTTGAACATGTTGTTCATTCATCATTATCAACTACCTCTTCCCGTTATATTGAAACTAATGTAACATAGGAATCAGCATCACAGTTACCTATAACAAATGATAGTTGTCATCAATATTTTCGATGAGGTGAGCAAGTTGGATTTAATCTATCTTCAGACGTTCAGAGAGGTCGCAATTCGTGAGAGCTTCACCAGAGCCGCAGAGGTGCTGGGTTATGCACAATCCAGTGTTACTACGCAAATTCAGAAGCTGGAAAAAGCATATCAAGTCAAACTGTTTGAACGCTACAGCAATAACAAGATTCGTCTGACTTCTGCCGGGGAAGAGCTATTCAAGCTTGCCGGACAGATGTTGGAATTGTTTGAACAGTCCAAGGAAAAAATGGCGAAGCAGGGTGGTGGCTCCTTAACGATCGGTACGATGGACTCTATCGCTTCTTACTTTTTACCTCCATATATGCAAGCCACCCGTAAGGAATACCCGGATCTGAACATACGACTGCATACGAACCGTGAGGGGTTAATTTTGCATCAGGTCAGGGAAGGTGAAGCCGATATCGGACTTATTCTCGCAGATGATTCGAGCGATCCGGCTTTGCAGTGGATTACCATTCGCCAAGAACCGCTTTTGCTGATCGTCCATCCACAGCATCCGCTGATCGCCAAAACGCAGATTGAATTGAAGGATCTAAAGGATATGGAATGGATCATGCCTGAAGATACCTGCAATTACAGGCAGCTGCTTGAGAGAGTGCTTCGCGCAAATTCAATCCCTTATCGGATCGGTCTGGAACTTGGCAATCCGGAAGCGATCAAAAGAAGCATTAAGTCAGGGGAGGGCATTTCGATTTTGCCGCAAATGGCTGTAATGGAAGAAATCGAGCGGGGAGAGTTGAAAGCCTTACCCCTTGAACATGCAGAGCTCCAACTCGAAATACAGCTCGTCCTTCATCCGAAGAAGTGGGTATCCAACGCACTGCACGATTTTATGGAAAGCTTGAAAAAGTAAAAAGTTGCAGTTATCTCATTAGCCAACTCCAGGATAAATATGTTAATATAAGAGCCCATAAAATCAGCGAGCCACATCAAACGGGCTCGCTGATTTATATTAGAACGCAAATAAAGGAGGTGCCACATGAGTTCCATTCTAAACGTTATAGAAAAGCTGAAGTTGAGTGTCTTGAATATTGAAAATGTTCCGGAATCATTTAGTTCGGATGTATATAAACTTACTCTTGTTCGTGGAGAAGACGTATATGTGAAGATTTTATTTAACAAGGATAAGCTGTTTCGCGAATTTCAGATGCTTGAAGTATTGAAGGACGTTCGAGAGTGCACGGGGTGGCTCCTCTGAAATAGACTTTACTAAAATCAATAGATATATTTGGGAAGTGAACCCGAGAACGAAATCACCGTATTTCGAAGGTTATCAAACCATTCGGACCATGTTAAATCTCGAAAGCGTATTGCCATTTTATAATTTCTATGATGCTTTTAGTGCCATTGTTTGGTGTAAAAACAGAGGAGTTGAAAGAAATCAATCATTCCTTCAGGAAAGTATTGAAGTTTTGAAGAAATCAGTCAGTTACTGATTATTGATGGCTTTTTCTTAAACAGAATGAATCCATTCGGAAATGTCATGGATCATATTCTTATCTACAGGTTGTGCAACTTTTTCCCAAGCGACTTGTCGTTGACTTACGTTAAAAAAATCAACTATTGGGAAACTTGATAGGTAAGGGTAAAATCTCGCTAAGGAGCAGAACAAATGAGGAAAGTATTGAACATCTTTGTTAGTTGTATTGTTTTTTGTATTCTAATGCTAAATCTAAGCGGTCTAGCCTACGCAGAGCCTAACCCAGTGAATGAAGAGGAGTTTAAACCTTTATCTTTAACGTTACTCAATCCGTCCATACAGGTGGCGATTACTCAGTATTATCAAAAAATTCAAAAGCCGCAGCCAAGTTATGGTTTGTATGATATGAAGGTTCTGGAACTACAAAGGAAATCGCCTGGGTCTTATGTCTTTCGGGTAGTTGTAGAAGTAAGCACTTATTATGGTCCACACAATCCTCCAAATGCGAAGGAGCTTATTACATTCGACATCGATACTGGTAAAGTTAAGCTGATTCAATATATCCATAGGAACGACTAACTTTAATTGTAAGACTAATTTATCTGAGATTGTTGGAAAAGAAGAGCATATGTTCTGATCATGGCTGAGCGCAATCGGACTTTTTGATGCCAGAAAATGCAGACCGACTTCCGGTTTGCCTTTTTGTGATGCAAACGTATAATGAGAGCTTGAAGGGAGAGGAACGCCATGACCATGGAAGCCAGCTTCCGCCGGGCCAATCACCTATGCAATCGTTATATTACAAAAGTGGAGCAAACAGGGCTTTCATTGTCCATTTTGTATTGGGGATTCATGCCCGATCATTTCGACAATGCCTTCCATCGGCATTCCTTTTTTGAGGCTTGTTATGTGGTAGACGGTGAAGGAAGCTACATAGAACAAAACCAGCATTATGTTTTAAATAAAGGAACAGCGTTTCTATCTCTTCCAGGCGTATGGCATCAAATTCGCAGTCAGACTGGACTGACACTTTCTTATGTGGCTTTCGAAATGGATGAAGCCCACACAGATGTTTATTATACTGAATTCTTCCGTCGTCTTGCGGATCTTGGACAAAGCGTAGCCCAGCAAGCGGACCTTACGCCAACTGGCCATTTATGGCAAGCGCTCATTACTTCTTTCGACCAGCCTGGGGCAACTCTTCCACTTGCTGTAAAGCAAATATCCGCTTCTCTGCTGTTATCGATAGCAGATTTGCACGTTCCGACTCGAACAGACTCGGCCGATACGGGAGAGCAGCCCATGGAACAAAATACGTTGTTCCGGCAGGCCAAACGATACATTGATGATAATTTGATCAATGAGCTTACACTTTTGACGGTGTCAAGGCACCTCCACATTTCATCCCGTCACCTGACCCGGTTGTTTCAGGAAAATCTGGGGCAGTCCTTCGTCCACTACATTCAGGAACGACGTGTGCAGCAAGCCGCTGGGCTCTTATTAAATGAACAGACACCAATTAAAGATATCGCCATCAAGTGCGGGTTCCAATCCGTGCACTATTTTACCCGGATATTCACCCGCGAGCTTGGTGTTTCCCCGGCCAAATTCCGACGCAATCAGTTTGCCGAAGGCCGCTCTGGCAAAATGCATTACCCACCCCGAATGTCCTGATTGTACAAAAACACAGCTTGATCGTTTAAAGACAGCACCTCCAACTCCCTATACAATGATGAACATAAATCGATATAGAGTTGGAGGTTTTAAACATGCCCCGAATAGCCCCTTTGGCCTTTCAAACCAACCCAGTCAATTTCATTCAGCTTCAGCCCGACCAAGAGACAGAACCGGGGATCTGGAATGCGTATGAAGAATGGCTTGATCAAATTTGGCCTGAATGTGTACAGAATGATTTGCTTCCTTTTTATATGGTCATTGACGGTACACATGGTGCCGCATTCAACGAATGTCTGGCAATACTGCGGTCGCGCTGCCACCTAGAGAGCAGGGTTTTAATTGAAATAGACAGCGTTGATTATTTAAAGTCTACTGCAGATTTGCTTCAGCATTTTCACCCTTATCTGACGGATAACCGTGCTTTTGGCGTTGTAGCCTCGGACGTCAGCGTTAAGGATTATTTCCGGCCGCATGCACAGTCGGTCTGGCTCAGTGATGTAGATGATCAACTTCGGCTTTATCATTCCGCTAAGCATGCAGAGGCCCAGTCGCCGAACGTAGATCAGTTAGCCCCCATCATTGTGACCTTTGGGCCTGGATCTGGTTTCCTTTCTACAGCATCAGGTTTAACGAACGTTTCTCTGTATTGCGACTTATCCAGAGAAGCACAGCAGAAACTGCATCAGCAGGGGATGGGTTCTTTGGGGTTAGGCCCTTGCCGGGATACGGTCGAAACCTATAAGCATGCCTTGTTTCTGGAATGGCCCGTCTGGGAGGAATATCGCAAACGCCACTTGTATGACTTTGACTACTATGTGGATACGAACAACCGGGAACGACCCGTTTTGGTCACCGTCCCTATGCTGCGCCGACTTTTGGCTTCAGCAGCCCAGCAGCCTTTTCGAGTAAAGCCGTTTTTTGCACCGGGGATTTGGGGCGGACAGTATTTAAAAGAACTATGTGACCTGCCTAAGGATTGGAATAACTGCGCATGGGGGTTTGAACCTATCGCACCGGAGAACACGCTATTAATCGGTTATCGGGATTTTATAGTGGAGCTTCCTTTCCCGCTGCTACTGTCGGCTCATCCAGAAGCAATTATGGGCGAGCGCAATGTGCAACTGTTTGGCGACTATTTTCCGATCCGGTTTGATTATCTCGATACGATCGACGGGGATCATCTGTCTTTGCAGGTCCACCCCCAGCAGGCATACATCGAGCAGACCTTCAACGAAACGATGACGCAGCAGGAATCCTATTACATTATGGAACAGAAGGAAGGCACCAAACCTTTTGTGGGACTGGGTTTCAGAGAGGGTACAACCGGGGAGGAGCTGCTTCAGGCGGTTGAATCGGCCCACACCTTGGGACAACCGCTGAAGATCCCAGAATATGTGAATATTTGGGATGCGAATAAGGGTGACCTGTTTCTGATCCCGCCGGGAGCCGTACATTTTTCGGGCAAAAACAATCTGGTGCTGGAGATCTCTTCGACAACCTGGTGGTTTACCTTCAAAATATACGACCATTTGCGGCTAGACAGAGACGGGCGGCCGCGTCCGATCAACGGCGATCATGCCAGAGCCAACATGCAGGAACAGTTTGACACGGAATACGTTCAGAAGCAGTTGATAGCGGTTCCAAAGGAAAGCCGGGTACAGGGAGACAGCAGGGAAGAGCTGCTAGGCGAACGGGAGGATCTGCTTTTTCAGATCAAAAGATTAAAACTGGAAGGAGAGTGGATCGACGATACGGCTGGCGAGTTTGTTATGTTTAACCTCGTAGAAGGTGACCGTGTGCGGCTGACTCCGCTGGATGATAAGACAGCGGCTGTGGAGTGGGGGTACGCCGAAGCGTATATCGTTCCTGCCTCCGTCGGAGGTTTCCGTCTGGAGTCTCTGGGTGACCGATCGTGCACTCTGATCCGGGCACAGGTTTCCCCAGACTGGAACACGCCTCTGCTTCCGCATCACTGGAAATCTGGTGAACCTTTATGAACCCTGACGTCACGATTGCCATTGATGCCGGGGGGACCTTTTTGAAGGGTGCCGTTGTACTGAGTGACGGGAATCTTCTACCACAACTTTATGTCAAAAGGTCATCGCACTCTGACAGTAGCGCGTATCAAATCGCCTCCAATCTGGCTGGCGTGATCCAAGAGCTTGCCGCTGCATACGTCGCCTACATGGAGAGGCTATGTACCGATAAAGGGACCCGGGCCACTTTTGCCAATTTTCACATCGGCTTTGCTTTCCCCGGACCATTTGAATACGACACAGGGGTTTCCCGTATCCAGGGATTGAATAAATACGAGCAGCTTTATGAATTCAATCTAAAAACACTGCTGCGGTGTGAATTAACGGCGCTTGCAGCGGAGCCCACTGCTCCTACATGGATGACCCAGCTTGCCACCGCAGATATTCGTTTTGGCAATGATGCTACTCTGTTCGCTCTGGGGGTCAGCAGGCTTTTTCCACAGGACAGATTGCTTTGCCTTACATTGGGAACGGGCCTTGGCTCCGCTTTTGTTGAGAACCGGTCCATTGTCAGCGGAAAATGGGGAATTCCCGACTCAGGCATGTTGTATGCCGAGCACTACAACGGAGGAACCGTGGATGATCTGTTCGGAAGCCGAGGCATTTTGGCCTTGGCAGATAGCCATGATGCTCGAAGCCAGGGAGAGGACGTGTACCATCTGGCCATAGCGGCCAGACAGAGAAATTCCTCCGCCATCCGTGTATGGCAGCTTTACGGTCAGCGGCTTGGGGAAATGCTGCGTCCATACGTGGCAGAGTTTCGCCCCGCTCGTCTGATCCTGGGCGGACAAATTGCCGAAACCCATGATCTGTTTGGCAGAGCACTTTCGGAAGCGCTCTTGCCCGAGAGGATTGCTCAGCATAATGAGAAACAAATGCAGGAGCATGTGTTCCAAGGGATTTTCCAGCTCGTAAAAGGTACCTAATCCACCAATAAAGGAGAAAAAAAGATGACACTCGAACAACAAATCAAACAGGCAGCCATCCCGACGCTTAAACGGAAATGGAAAATATACGTCATTCACCATTCCCATACTGACATTGGTTATACCGACCGGCAGGAGAAGATTGAACAATATCATATCGATTTTATCCGTCAGGCGCTGCGTATTGTTAATGATGCTCATAACGGTGTAAACCCCGAGTGGAAAGGGTTCCGTTGGACCTGCGAGACCTTCTGGGCTGTGGAGCAATTCCTGAAGCAGGCTCGAGACGAGGAAAAAGTTGCATTTGCCGATGCCGTGCGGCGCGGCGATATCGAGCTCTCCGGCACGTATTTGAATATGACCGAGCTGCCCGACCTACAGTTGCTGAAAAAAATACACAGTAAAGCTCAGACATATGCCGGATCTATCGGTCACCCAATAGACAGTGCGATGACGGCGGATATCAATGGCTACAGCTGGGGATATGCCGATAGCCTGCTGAATAACGGAATCGGACATTTATTCAGCTGTATACATACTCATCACGGCATGTATGCGCTGGGCCGCAAGCAGTCCCCTTTCTGGTGGGAAGCTCCAAGTGGGGAACGCCTGCTGGTCTGGAATGGAGACCACTACATGCTTGGCAACGAGCTTGGTTTCTGTCCTGGTGCGCTTGGCAAATACATGATTCGTGATGAATTCGGCCACAGACTTGTGGAACCGGCGAACATTCATAATCAAATCGCCAATATTCGCATCCACCGGTACTTGGCCCAGCTTGAGGCGGAGCAGTATCCATACGATTTCGTGCCGATGATGCTGTCTGGATTGCCCACAGACAACGGATCGCCCAATAGCTCAATCATGGAATGGATCGATGGATGGAACCGTCAAAACGGCGAGGCGATTTCCGTGGAGATGATTACGTTGAGTGGCTTTTTTGCACGCTTGAAGGAGGAAGGGACGGATGGTCTGCCTGTGCATAAAGGGGATTGGCCAGACTGGTGGTCGGATGGTGTAAGCTCCACACCGATGCACACTCAGATTTACCGTGACGCACAGCGGACACTTCGCAAGGTGGAAAAGCTCGACCCTGGACAGAAAAGTGTTAGTCTCCAGGAAATCGAGGCTGTAGAGCAGGCGCTTACTCTTTATGCCGAACACACTTGGGGGTATCACTCCTCTGTTTATGAACCGTGGCACAAAAATGTGCAGATGCTTGAGGTTCGCAAGACAGCTCACGCTGCAGAGGCAAGCAGGCTTGTTTACCGCGCGCTAGATCAGGTGCTACTTGCCGATAATGCCGCCACCTTGTACCCGGGGCGTTCTTATCGCTTCAAGGTAACGAATCTCTCGGAGCGGGAGGTAACCGAGTTGGTTCAGTTGAAGCTTGAAGGATGGGAACCGGATGAGCTATTGAACGGAGTAGAAGTAATCCGGGAGGATACGGGACAGGTTCTGATCCAGCAATCAAGCCACCCACAGACGATTATTGCGGAACTTAAGCTCCAAGGCATGGAGAGCTGCATATTGATCCTGCGCCCAATACTGGCAGCGCAGAATAGTCTTTCTTCCTTAACGTCAACCTCCAATTCGAAGCTGATCGGTGCTGACCAGGTGTACGATATGGAGGATATGTATTCCTTAACGGCAGGCAGACAGCAAGCGCCGATCTCCGTTTGCCAAACGGGGCTGGAGTCACCTTATGTACGCTTGACTTGGTCGAAAGAGCGCGGCATCGTGTCGTGGTTCGATAAGGAGACAGGCCGCGAACTGCTGAAAGCAGATGATCTGTATGGGGCGTTTACACCCATCTATGAGGTGACAAATCCAGCGAACCCTGCAGATGCATCTCAGGTATGGAGCGTCCGTTCCAAAATGGGACGCAACCGTAAAGGCTTGAACGTGGAGCGTTCGGTTGGTCAGCTCATCTCTGTGCGCGCGGTGGATAATGGACCGCTGTATGCTACCGTTGAGCTTGGTTATCAGCTCAAGGGTATCGCCTATTTTTCACTACACTTGCGGATCTATACCCGTCAAAACCGGATGGATATTTCGGCGCGGTTCCATAAAGAGAGCATTTGGAATCCGGAGAACGTTTATCTGGCCCTGCCGTTCAACCCAGGAGGCACTGGGCCAGTTACCCTGTTTGCCGACAAGCCAGGAGGGCTCGTTCGCCCCTGGAAGGATCAGATTCCGGGAACTTGCCTGGACTATTCCGCTGTACAGTCGGGCATTGCCTGGCAGGATCATGACCGCAGTCTGCTGCTTGCTGTCCCGGACACACCTCTCGTACAATGGGGAACGCTGGATTACGGGACCAGAAAGGTCCACACGCAGCAAGCGCCTGACGCTCAACCGGAAGCTTATGCCTGGCTGATGACGAATTATTGGGAAACGAATTTCAAAGCGACCTTAGGCGGTTTCTATGAGTTTCAATATCATATTTCGGCTGGCGGCAGCCTTTCGGTTGAAGATATGGCCGCAGCTCTGCATGCGTTGAACGAGCCATTTGTGGTTACCCGAGTTAATGAAAAATAAACCGAATGGAAAAAGCCCTGACTCATTTAAGATCAGGGCAGGCAGTAGATAACACATAACAGATATAAACTTATGGTCGATAAAATAACAACCAGCAGGCTTCCACATGGAGGCCTGCTGGTTGTTGGCGTTCGGTCTTTTAGTTTGTGTAAATTTGGTATTTTTGCTTAATGATGTTCTTAAAGCTGAAATGTATTTAAGCCTACTCTTGAGCTGCCTCTAGCTCAGTAATTTGCGCTTTGTATTGCTTCAGAAGGTCGGCAAGGGAAGTCTTGATTGCAGCTTCATCTTTAGCTGTTACGGCCTTATTCAAATTACTTTGTGCTGAGAAGAATGCACTGGCAGCTGTAGTACCGCTAAATTGAAGACTTTCAGCATTCGCTATAACCGCGCTTGTTGTTCCTGTTGTTTTTTCGTCAAGATTCAGTGGACTGAGGGCAATTGCCACTCCAGATTCTGCGTTCTCAACGAATCCTTTCAGATCCGAACTGTTTGTGGTAATGGAGAAAGACAAGGTGTTCAGATTTTCGGAATCAGGTAATTTTTCGGCTTTTACTCCCTCAACTGAGGTAAGTTTGCCTTCCTCTACCTTCAAGGCTTGCATTTCTTTGATCTCACCTGGTTTGGCGTTTTCGGAAACTTTCTTCCATTCGTCAGAGTCTACGTCAACAGCAACCAAGGTGGTCATTACTTGGGATGTAGAGTTTTGTGAAAGCAGTTTATTGTAACGAGCCAGCGTTTTTTCCCATTCGCTTACTGTTTCTGGCGCGTACTTTTTGGCCAGCTCCACTGGATTAGCCAATGTAAAGGCTGCAAAAGCGGATTTTGCTTCTTTCAAGGTAGCTGTTCCGTTTGTAACAGCATTTGCGTTAGCGTCGCTGTCGGCATTCGCGACAATCGGTGCGGAGATCGCAGTGAGCAGCAGGGCGGACAGGGCAATATTTCTGAATTTGAAACTGTAGTTCATTTGGTAACACTCCTTATGGTTTGGTTTGTCTTACAGTTATCAATTTACCGAAGGAGTGTGGCACAATATTGGTGTAATTGTGGAAAAACAATGGCAAAGCTCTTTCCTTATATATACCTTTGGTATACTCACTATAGAGAAAAGTACAGGAGGCCCCGTTCATGAATAACGATTACCTCATCGCAGTTGTAGATGATGACGAAAATATACGCACATTGATTCAAGCTTATTTGCACAAAGAGAACTATCGAACGATAGGCCTTGCTAATGCGGAGGATGCCTGGTCTTTATATAGAATAAGTCCGCCGAGCATGTGGGTGATGGACATTATGCTGCCCGGGATGGATGGCTATGAATTATGCAAACGCATCCGGAATGAAGGAGAGGTTCCCATTATTATGATCTCGGCGAAGGATAATGAGGTGGACAAAATACTTGGCCTTGAGCTGGGTAGTGACGATTATCTAGTGAAGCCTTTCAGCCCCCGTGAGCTGGTAGCCCGCATCAAGCGGCAGCTGGAACGTTGGATTAGACTTACCGGTGCGGAAGAAAGAGCTGTTGTAAGCGAAGCTGCGGCGCCACGAATCGATACCGGAGAGCTTCAATTAATGTTGGAAGAGAGGCAGGCCATCTGGCGAGGGGAAGAAGTGGACCTGACCAGCAAAGAGTTCACCATGCTCAAGGTACTGGCTGAACATCCGAATCGTGCGTTTACGAGGGACGAGCTGCTCAGTTTTGTCTGGGGAGAAGATTATTTTGGCAGTGACCGTGCAGTGGATCATTTGATTAAGCGGATTCGCAAAAAGATGGAGGAACTTCCCATCGAGTCGGTGTGGGGACACGGGTATCGCATGCGTACAGATCGGAGTGAAGTTTAATATGAAACTTGTTCATCAAATTAACCTTGCGTTTGGATTGTCACTGGTTCTGATCCTCTCCGTCACGGCCGTTTTACTTCATTATGTGCTGCTGGATCATTTCATTGGAACAGAGAAGAATGATCTCAAGACGTTAAGTGCGGCGATGTCTGCTTCTATAACGAAAACGGGGGATCTCACAATGAGTCCTGTACTTACGACTGGAACTGCTGTCACGATGCCTAATTTGAATATTACGGGTATGCAGTCCGTCCAGTTGGTTACGGGAGAGGCTACGAGTGCTCCCTCAACACTCATTCCTGCGGATGTTGAAGCCTTTGTCACTGATTTTAACGGAAATGTGCTGTCAGGGACTTTGTCTGTGAGTGGTACAACCGGAATGGCGAGCAGTAACACATTGACTGAAGCCGTACCAGCAAACTTGTCGAAATACACAGCGGTCACTTCATCCAGCATCAAGGACCTGTGGAAGGGAACGGATGGGCGTTATGTGATGGATGTCAGTCCCATCCCCCAAGGAACCCTGACTCTGTTGACTCCTATGAGCAAGATTAAAGCAATCGAACAGGCGTTACTGGGTCGTCTCATCCTGGTGATCTGTATCGTTGGAGCCATGATGTTCCTGCTCAGTTTGTTTATTACGAAAAGGCTGATTCAGCCCTTGATGAATCTGAAGCAGGAACTTAAGAAGGTCAAACAACGTCATTTCACGGATGTGCAGCTGGTCAAGGCTGGCGGCGAGATTGGAGCTGTCGCACAGGCGGTATATGAGATGGCAGGTGAACTGAACAGGTTCAATGAGGTGCAGACGCAGTTTTTCCAGAATGCATCCCATGAGCTGAAGACGCCTCTGATGTCCATTGCAGGTTATGCGGAGGGCATTCGAGATGGAATCTTTGAAGGTGAGAACGTTCGTAAAGGGCTGGACGTGATTCTGGGAGAGAGTTGCAGATTAGGAAAAATTGTTACCGAAATGACGCTGCTTGCGAAGCTGGATAGTGAAGAGGATATCTTCAAACCTTCTAAGGTCAGTCTTAATGAATTGTTGACGGAAACGTCCGAACGTGTCAATCCGCTGCTTGTAAAGAAAGGACTTACACTCCATATCGCCTGCCCGGAGAATAAGGAGCTGTTCGTCATGGCTGACCAGGATAAACTGCTGCAGGCACTGCTCAACGTCGTGACGAATGCTGCAAGGTACGCCAAAGAAGAAATTCACATCACTGCGAACTTGGAAAAAGGTAAGATCACGCTATCCGTCACGGATGACGGTCCCGGCTTTCCGCAGGAGCTGCTGCCCACCTTATTCCACCGTTTTGTCAAAGGAAAAGACGGTGAGTCCGGACTGGGTCTGGCGATTGCCCGGGCCATTGTGGAACGCTGTGGCGGGCTGATTCAGGCCACCAACCGTAAGGAGGGAGGAGCTGTAATCTCGTTCGGCTTCACTGCGGCACAACGTGTCTGAGGAAAAGACGGCAACTATATCTTCCTAAGGTTGCACCAAAACTCGAAGTGAGAGAACTGGGGAATGTTTAAGGGGTTCGTGTCTCCATTATAAATACTCCGCTTAAGCGGAGTTTGAGAATGTCAGCCACTTTTACCAGCGTTATTTAATAAATAGGTGCAATGTATGCATTTCGGTGCTAGACTACCAGTAAGAATCATTGTAAAGAAGGAGAGGAAAAGGATGATTAAACATTTAGGTCGCATTAATGAATTGGCGAAAAAAGAGCGTGAAGAAGGTTTGACCAATGCGGAACGAGTTGAACAACAAGTATTACGAGAAGACTATTTGCGGGAAATTCGTGGGCAAGTTCTAAACACTTTTTCAGTGCTTACCATACTTGATCCAGATGGAAATGATGTAACACCGGACAAAGTACGAAACGAAAAGGGAATCAGTTTGTAGGGAAATAAGCTAGTTAGAAGAACGAAAAGCCTCCGAGTATTCATTGACAGAAATGGTGTAGATAAATACACTTGCTTTGTAGTTGATTTCGTAGGATGCTTTTTATGCACTTTGTAAATAATCATTATAAAGATATTGTATAAAGTGTGTTTTATTATTAATCTTAGCTGTTTGATTGATTCAAGTATCGAAGGATCTATAACAGGAGTTGATAACATGACTGAAGAAGAACGAATTTTTGATGGGATCTTATTTAGCCCCGGCCATCCTGACCTTAAGTCGACTAAGCTGCGCTCTCACAATCTTAGTAGTCAATACAGTCGTACTTTTGAGGATCAAACGGAGGAACGTGAAGCATTACTCATGCAGATTCTGGGTCGAAAAGGAGAGCGTTGTTTTATACAAGGCCCCATTTTCTTTCATTATGGCGTTCACACAGAAATCGGCAACCATTTTTTTGCGAACTACAATCTGACCGTCCAGGATGATGCTAAGGTTACCATTGGTGATCACGTCAGCTTTGGACCTAATGTGACTATTGTTACACCGGTTCACCCTTTCATTGCTTCAGAACGTCGACAAATGCTCGACCAAAACGGGGAACCCAAGTCGCTCTGTTATGCTAAACCTGTCACCATCGGAAATGATGTTTGGATTTCGGCTAACGTCACCGTATGCGGCGGTGTTACCATCGGCGACGGATGTGTCATTGGTGCAGGAAGCGTAGTGACCCAAGATATCCCTGAGGGCTCTTTTGCAGCGGGTGTACCCTGCAGAGTCATTCGTCCCATTACAGAATCGGACAGCATGCGTTATAAACCGGAAGTCCTGGCTGATTGCAGCGTAATTGAATAAAAACACATAAAAAAGAAACCGTTCCTAGACAAGAGGAACGGTTTTCTTATCTTGATTAGTATTTCGTTGATTAGGTGGAAAGCTTATTAACTGTTTTCTAGTGCACTAGATTCTCTAAATCTGGCTGCAATTTGTTGCGCAGAATATACAGCATGATAGCTCCAACAAGGAACGCGACGACATCCGCAATGACAAGTGACCATACAACCCCGTGGAAGCCGTTAAGCCGGTTGGCGATATAGAGTACAGGAATCAGCGTAATTCCTTGAATAACTGACATAACAAAGGCGGCGGTTCCTTGCGCTGTTGCTTGGAAGATCCCCACAAACAACGAGGTCATTCCTGTAATGAACAAGGATAGGAACGTCACATGCAGAATGTAGCTACCCATTTCAATTAATTGCGGGTCATTCGTAAATAAACCAATTAAGTGATCGGAAATCAAATAGACGACAACGCCGAACACAACAGCTAACGCAACAATCGTTTTGATCGTAAATCCAATGGTATGCTTCATGCGTAATTTATTTGCTGTAAAAGAGAAGGCAATCAACGGCACAACTCCCTCGCATAAGCCCATCAGAATAAACTCAGAAAATTGCAACAAACGTGATGAAATTCCGTACCCCGCTACGGCCTGATCTCCATACTCGACAAGAAAATGGTTCAAAATGAGCGACATTGCACCCAAGAAGATACTCATGATAAAGACGGGAACACCGATTTTGAACACATTACTCATAATTTCCTTGGAAGCCTTGAACCATTTTACGGAGACAGTCAAGAATTGGCTTTTATATCCCATATGGTATGCGTAAAAAACACTGGCAACCAAGTTGGAAATGACCGTTGCAGAAGCAACGCCGATTACACCCCAATGGAAGATGAAGATGACAATCGCATCAAGAATAATATTTACAACCACGCTAAGAATCATACCGATCATGGATGTGATTGCTGCACCCTCCGAGCGCACGATATTCTCCAGCGTGAAGAATAATATGACGAATGGTGAACCGATAAGCATAATCGTGACATAGTCTTTTGTAAATCCAAAGGATTCAGGCGTTGCACCCAGACTATGAACAATGGGGTTGATCAGCGGGAGGCCGACGGCCATTACAATAAGACCAAGAACTAAACTGCTATAAAAGGCGAATGAAGAAACATGTTTTAGGTCCTCATATCTTTTTTCTCCTAACAAACGGGAGATGAATGTACCGCTACCCATACCAATCAAGTTGCCGAGCGCCATAATTACCGCGAATAATGGCAAGGTTAGGGCGAGTGCGGTTAACATGGCAGTATTGCCTAATGTACCAAGGAAATAGGCGTTCAGGATAGAGTAGATGACACTCATCGACGTGCCTAACATCATCGGTACAGCGAAGTGAGCTACGGCTTTTGCGATCGGTGCCTTTTCAAAATAATGGAGGTTTTCTGCATCCATGTGTGAGTCACTACTTTCTTCATTTATTTTTTGAAATGATTTAGAATTCGAAAGATATTCCAATATCTAATCTAACGGTGTTAGTTTGTACCTTACAGTGTTAGATGTTATCATGAACTTATGAACCTGTAAAGCATAATCTTACACTGTTAGATAAAAGGGCGGATACGGATGAAAAAACAACAGCCTCAGATTTCGGAGGATAAGATTTTGGAAGCCTCTTGGGAGCTTCTTGGGGATGAAGGCATTGAGAAATTCAGTATGAGGCGATTGGCCGATCGGCTGGGTATACAGGCTCCTTCTCTGTACTGGTACTTTAAGAGCAAGCAGCAACTCTACCAGCATCTGGCCAACCAGATATCGAAAATGATCCTGAACGAATTCCATTCCGACGGGGACTGGAAGGTGCAAATGGAGGGCCTTGCGATATCGATACGGAGTGTACTCCGCCGTTATCCCTGCTCCACGCAGCTTATGATGCAGACGCTGCCCCATGAGCCGGACATGATTCGCTTCACCAACCGTATGCTGCTCTGCATGGAATCGACGCCACTTAAGCAAGAGCAGAAATTGCAAGCCGTTCTTACGCTTGTGAACTATGTTTTCTTCTTCGTTCTGGATAATTATGAGCATCAGCGCACGGTCTCCGTTATGCTTAAGGACCAGGGAGAGCTTCCCGGCGGGGAGATGATCCAGCTGATGGACTCCATGAGCGAGACGGAAGCAGGACTGTTCCGGAGAATGCACAAGGGCGGGCTGTTTGAGATGATGGGGAGCGAAGGATCGTTTGAGTTTGGCTTAAAGCTGATTTTGTCGGGAATTGAGCAAGTGATAAAGGAACAGGAGAATTAGAATGTCAAAAACCGCACATCCGGTCATCGGGTGGGCGGTTTTTGATAAGAAAAACATTTATAAACATATCCTTTTGAATTATTATAAGGATCTATAGCGAATGAACAGAAGGAATTTGCACAGGGATTTTTTATGAGAACGGTTACAATATATATTGAATGCAACCTATATAAGGAGGACAGCTAGCGTACATGAGTTTATATCTGGAAATCCCGGAACTTGACAAAAGACTCCCATTTCGAAGCTTTGTTCACAAAGGGGATGTGCTCTGTTATCCTCACTGGCATAAGGAAATTGAAATTATTTATGTTACCCAGGGTAGCCTGGATTTGGGATTGAATGACAAGGTAATCCGTCTGAAGCAGGGGGAAGTCCAATTCATTAATGGCGGTGACGTCCACTTTTTTTTGTCATCCCCTGATAGTGAGCGAATTGTTATTCAATTTGACTTGAGTCTGTTCCAAGACGTATCCACACTAATTTACGATGATCGGTCGCTTCGTGACATTTTTACTCAAATAGAGCAATCTAGCAGGAACTGGCCTTGTGAAACGGTAACGAAGCTTCTTCCTCTTCTTCAAGACATAAGCACAGAAGATTACGAGCGCAAAGAGGGCTATGCATATATGATCAAGGCTAAACTTTATGAAATGTTGGCTTTTATTCTAAGAGAAGTACCAAGGGGGAGTGAGAAACATCGACCCCAAATCTCGGAAAATATCCTGACTCCGACCAAAGAAATGCTATTAAAGCTGGAACGAATTTTTGAGTATGTAGAAAGCCATTACCAGGAATCAATTATACTAAAAGACGTTGCCGACTATATAGGGTTCAGTCCTTATTATTTCACTAAGTTTTTTAAGAAAAATACAGGAATGACCTTTGTAACTTTTCTAAATGAATATCGACTTAATAAAGCGAAATGGATTTTGCTCAATGAAAACTATTCGATTACCGAAATAGCAGAGCAAGCCGGATTCAATAGCGTTAAGACATTTCATCACTTCTTCAAGGAAGCGACGGGCACATCGCCTTTAAAGTATCGCATGACAATATCCGGGAATAAAACAGCAAGAAAATAGGAAGATAGTCTTTTATGAGACTTGTATGATAAGGGTATGAAATTAAGTTGAGGTGTTATACATCTTGCATACATCAAGGTCGCAGCCACTCATCTTTTTTACATAAAGTTTGCTCTGAGAGTTCTATCATATTGGCATATTCCAAAAAGGAAGGACGATGAAGATGAATAACCGAATTTATAATATAGCAATTGTTGGCTTTGGGGGCATGGGCAGTTATCATTGCCAGTTAATTGAGCCTGTATCACAGATTTCCGTCATCGGGGTATACGATACGGTTGAATATCGGATGGAATTGGGGAAGGAAGCCGGCTATAAAACATACGCAAGTCTGGATGCTGTTCTGACAGATGAGCTGGTGGATATCGTTTTGATTGCTACACCTAATGATGTTCACAAAGATATAGCCATTCAAGCTCTGCAAGCGGGTAAACATGTCATTTGCGAAAAACCGGTTACAATAACCAGCAAGGATTTTAATGATATTGTCAAGGTAGCGAACGAGGAGAAACGTGTGTTTACGGTCCATCAAAATCGTCGCTGGGATGAAGATTTCAGAACTGCGAAGGACATCATCGATAAAAAGACATTGGGCGAGCTCTTCCATTTGGAATCCCGGGTTCAAGGAGCCAACGGCATTCCTGGCGATTGGCGCCAGCTGAAGGATTACGGTGGAGGTATGCTGCTGGATTGGGGCGTGCATTTGCTGGACCAATTGCTGCAGATTACAGATAGCCAAATTGAAAGTGTGGCCGCTAATTTAAGTTATATTTTGGGAACCGAAGTGGATGATGGCTTTACGAGTTATATAACATTTAAAGATGGCCTTACGGCACTTATTGAAGTGGGAACGACCAATTATGTGAAGTTACCGAGATGGTATCTCAAAGGAACGGAAGGTACAGCAGTGATTAGGGACTGGGATTTAAGTGGAGAGATTATCACTCGAAATCCGGATGTTGCTCATATAGAGCCGAAACCGATCAAAGCGGGGCAGGGATTGACCAAAACGATGGCACCGCCGTCCGAACAGTCCACACTAAAGTTTGCGATTGAAAAGCCGGATTTGGAGGAGCAAAGCTTCTATGAAAATTTCGTCTCTGTACTCGAAGGGAAATCTGAAATTGCAATTAAGAATGATGAAGTTCACAGAGTACTTGTACTGATTGAGACCATTTTTGAGGCAGCAGAGACCAAAAGTGTAATCCATAGAAGTATTTAACACGCTTTCTGTTATTGCTGTAACTACCATAGATGCGTTAAATCGTGTAAGCCGTCATAATGACGGCTTTTTGTCTGTCTAAATTTCCGTAAGTTTAATTGTGGCCAAAAGGCTCGCTATATGATGAATCCCAATTGGATTTTAATCTTCAAAGTCGCTATTTTAGCGGCTTTTTATTATTTTATTTTACAAATCTATATCCGTCCTTGAGAACAAGAGGTTGATCTGGTCACTCGTTTGAAAAATATCTAAATATTAAATTTACAACAAAATGTGACCAAATGACGTCCTTGAGAGTGTTAGAGATATAAAGGAGGGCAGAACAACCATGCAGCGATCAATGCCCCAACGGGGAGATCATATGATGAAAGTCTATGAGACTTACGCGGATACGCTGTTCCGGATTGCCATGGTGCACCTCGGCAGGAGAGAGGACGCGGAGGAAGCCACTCAGGATACCTTCATCAAGTTAATGGAAAAAGCCCCTATATTCAACGATGCAGAGCATCAGAAAGCATGGTTGATCCGGGTCATCACCAATCATTGTAAATCCTTATTAGGCAGAGGCTGGCGCAAACGGGAGGTCAAGTTGGAGGGAGCAGATCCCCTTACGACAGACGACCCCGAAGATCAGGCACTGATCGAACTCGTGTTGTCACTGCCCGTCAAGTATAGATCGGTGGTTCATTTGTACTATTACGAAGATTATCCGATCCGGGAAATCGGCGAGATTCTGCAGATCAGCGAGTCTGCAGTGAAGATGCGATTGAAGCGGGGAAGACAGCTGTTAAAACTGGAGCTGGAAGGAGAAGAACCCCAATGAACGAGGAACAATTCAAACGAAATTATAAGAAAGCGGTGGACCATATGAAAACAAATGACCAAATGAAAAAACGGATAGAGCAAACCTTGAACACACAACGCCATGAACAAAAGCGCCAGCGAAAACCTCTATATATTGCAGCGAGCGTCGTCATTGCTGCCAGTGTTGGACTCGCGGCGCCAAGCATATGGCAGCAAGTGAGCGGCCCGGCCGCGCCAGCGACGCAGGTGGCACAGGTCACTCCGGGCGCATCATTCGACCCTGTGGTGATTCCGAAGACAGAGCTGCCGGATTCAAAGAACGGCGTGAAGGCCGATATGCTTCAACTGGTGGTTTATCAGGGCAACGTCTATACACAGTCTGCTACATCGCTTGACGGTACGGATGCGCTTGCCCTGCGAGGCGAGAAGCTCGGTACTACAACAGGGGGCATTCATGAGCTGAGCGACAAGGGTGAGTACACGGAGCTGGCCTCCAACATTGGAGAAGCGGACATCTATGCGGTCAACGGCTACGACACGAATTTCCGTATCATGTCTTACACCGAGATCGATGGTCAGGTATATGCCCAACTGTTTGACCAGAGCAACGGCATCACTATCAGCAGCGGCGAAGACCTGATCGGCAAGCTTCACCTCGAAGGCAACGTCACTTCTGCGCAGTGGGAGACCTTCGCCAGCTGGAACAACGGCTTGCAGCAGCTGCAGCCGCTCGCAGCGGACAAAGCGCTTAACAGCTTTATCTCAGCGCTTTACGCGGCTAAACCGATAGCAACAAGCCCTGAACTGGAGGAGCGCCTTTACGGGCAGGAAAATCGCAAGATCATCTACCTGACGCTCGAAGATAAGACGCAGGTCCAATTCGTCCTGTTTGGGGAAGGTCTGGTGCGTTACGGCAATGTACCGGTCTTCTTCGAAATCGAGAAAGGTGCCTTCCAAGCGTTCTGGAACAGCCTGGGCGAGTAAGGCGAAGCTAGCGATTGATGAACATTTAGGATTAGGGAGATGACTTGATGCTGAATCCAAAAATACCGGAGAAGGTCACCTAACTGTTCAGATGAATTAAGATCGTAAAAGCCCATGTATTGCTCAAGTTGGAGCAGTACGTGGGCTTTGGGTTATTTTAATAATCATGGAGATTAAGTTTGATAGGTATCTTTTATAAACTGAATAAAGTGTGCAGTAGCTGAACTGAATATTTTATTCTTTTTCCAAGCGAGTACATGACTAGTGGTTCGTTCAGGTTCAAATGGAACAAAACAAGTACGACTACTTTCCCGGATCGTATAAGATCCACTCACACAAATGGCATATCCAAGTTTCCGTTCTACCAACAGCATAGCATTCGTCAGTAAATTATGTGATGCAAAAATTGACAGGCTATCATTCTCAACTCCAAGCCAGCTTGCAATCTCATTTTGTACAATTGTGCGTCGGGGCGGAATTAAGGGTAAAGCAAGAATATCTTCAATACCAATAGATGTTTTCTGAGCCAGAGGATCATCACGTCTCATCAGAATCCCCCACTTTTCCTCATAAGGTAATCGAATATATTCATACTTTGCAGCTTCAATGGGTTCCAAAAATATACCGATATCGATATTCCCTCGATCAAGTTTCTCTCTAATGTCATCTCCATCTGCGCTGTACAATTCATATTGTACCCTAGGGTGCCGATTGGAGAATTCCTCTAATAATTCTGGCAACGCTCTAGAAACGGTGGACTCAACACATCCAATAGAAACAACGCCACCAATCAAATCTTTCTGTTCTGCCAGATCTCTTTCTGTCTTATCTAGAAGGGAAATAATTTCTTTTACCCGTTGTTGAAAAAGTAGCCCGCTATCGGTCAGCGTAATTTGCCTCTTGCCCCGTATAAACAAACGAGTACCCAGCTCTTCTTCAAGATCCATAAGCTGTCGGCTTAGTGTTGGTTGTGTAATGTGAAGGATTTCTGCTGCTTTTGTTATATTGCCTACGTTAGCCACAGTTAAAAAATACTTCAAAACACGAATATCCATTCTAATCATCCTTCCATAAGTCCACTAATGGATAACTTACAGATTATTATACGATACATATTAGGCATGATAAAACATTCATCATAGGTATTAGAAATCTTTCACTTTGGAAATTACCATAGGAGTAGATACTCTTACACAAATTTATAAGCCTGATAAAAAATACGGTTAAGAAAGGAAACGATGATGAAGAAAAGAATTTTGGGAGTCAACGGTTTGGAAACCTCTGAAGTTGGATTTGGATGTATGGGGCTGAACTACCATCGGGGACCGGCAAAAGACCGGGGTGAAATGATATCCGTTGTACACTCAGCTATTCATGCTGGCATCACGATGTTTGATACAGCGGAGGTTTATGGGCCTTACACCAATGAGGAGCTTGTTGGTGAGGCGCTCACAGGGCGTCGGCATAAGGTACAGATTGCAACGAAAGGAGGCCATAAAATTGCTAGCACAACAAATGAACTGGACAGCCGTCCAGAATCCATTATTCGTTCAGTTGAAGGATCATTAAAAAGATTAAAAACAGATTATATCGATTTATACTACATCCACCGTGTTGATCCAAAGGTTCCAATTGAAGATGTGGCGTTGACGATGCAAAAGCTGAAAAAAGAAGGTAAGATTCTCCACTGGGGTTTGTCAGAGGCGAGCGCTACAACGATTCGTCGTGCGCATAACGTTGAACCACTGACGGCAGTGGAAAGTGAATACTCGATGTGGTGGCGAGAGCTGGAAAGAGACATTTTTCCCGTACTCGATGAATTGGGGATCGGTTTGGTAGCCTATAGTCCCCTGGGTCGTGGATTTCTTACCGGGAAATTAGACAAGAATGCTTCATTCACGGAGAACGACAACAGGGGCGAGCTTCCGCGGTTTACAAAGGAAGCGATGGAAGCAAATCAGGTGGTTGTTCAGTATCTGAGTAAGCTGGCTGAGAAGAAAAATGTAACCACAGCGCAAATTGCACTAGCATGGATTCTTGCTCAGAAACCCTCTATTGTACCTATCCCAGGCACAACAAATGTCAGTAGAATCTCAGAAAATGTTGCAGCAACCGATATTGTCTTCACCGAGCAAGAATTGATGACAATTAATGATGAGATTAGCAAGATCCAAATTGTTGGTGACCGCTATCCCGAATCTGAAAAGAAAAAGACAGGCAATTAACAGAGGAGCATTAAACACCCCACCTTAAATAATTCGTGGTGGGGTGTTTGATGTGTAAAGGCGGAGAGATTCTCTTATAGAGAATGATTTATTGTTTGTTAGAAATCACGCTATCCAGGAAGGTATCAGCGTCGCGATTAAACTTCCAAACGATACCAAATTTATCAACCAACATTCCGAAGCAGGAAGACCAAGGCATTTCTGATAAAGGCATGATCACATAACCACCTACAGACAACTTAGAAAAGTAGTTTTTCATTGCCTGTTTATCATCAATAATGATACTAATGATTACATTGTTGCCTTTAACCAGCTCACCCGTTACATTCTTCATCGAAGGAAGAACATCCGACATCATTATTTTCCCACCAGCGAATTCTAACGATGACTCCATAATCATATTCAACTCATTTTCTGGCAATGGATAGTTTGGATCTTGTGAAAAATCCTTGAATTTTACTTTTTTTACCTCACTTGCGTTTAAAGCTTCTGAGTAAAACGCGATGACCTGTTCGGTGTTCCCATCAAAATTTAAATATGCAATAACTGACATGATAAAACCTCCTTCTTGTAATACATGAAGTGTAAGCTATAATAGGTGACAGCTTAGTTGTCACCTATTAGCTTTGTTCAAAAATTATATTTTAAAGAGGACGATCATGAATAAAATTGAACGATTAATATCCATCATAATGATCTTGCTGCAAAAGAATGTCGTATCAGCCACCGAATTTGCGAAATTTTTCAATGTGTCCAAAAGAACGATTCTACGTGATATGGAAACACTTGGATTATCTAACATTCCCATTTATGCTATAAATGGAGTGAACGGCGGATACGGGATTATGGACGAATATAAAATAGACAAACGACTTTTAAGCAGCAAAGATTTAGAAAATATACTAACTGCACTGGGCGGATTAGGAAAAATTCTCTTTAGTGACGAAGTAGAATCAACGCTTATGAAGATTGAATCGATGATAGGTTCAACGACTTCGGGAGGTACAATTCAACTGTCTTTTTATAATTGGGATGGTCGTCCTGAAATTGTACAACTCTTAAAGATCTGTCAGGAAGCAATAGAGCAAGGAAGGTTACTTACATTCGATTATATAGATCAAAGTGGAGTCAGGTCGCAGAGGCGGGTCGAGCCATATCAGCTACATTTTAGCGAAATGAGTTGGTATTTGAAGGGGTTTTGTTTAGATCGAATGGAGTATCGAACGTTTAAACTGTCCAGAACGGATCATCTGAGTATCGACATTAAAACATTTATTGCTAGAGATTATATGACTGAACAGAAAACAGAGCAATATGATCAACCGAGTCTAATTACAATTAAAGTATTGATCTCACATCGAATAAAAGATCAATTCATTGAAAGATACGGTCAAAAAAGGATTGAGGCTCACAATTCCGAACTGCTTATAGCCGAAATAGATATGCCGCAAAACCACTTTGGATTCCGGTTTTTAGCTAGCTTTGGAACGGATTTGCAAATCATAGAACCTAAAGCATATGTTGAAGAATTCCGAGAGTTTCTGAATGCCATGATAAATAAATATGTCTAAGAACCCATACTTTAATTCTGTTGCATGCTACGATCCACTACTTAGGGGCAATATAAGCTTAATCTCTCTTGTACACCAGCTAAAATTTCTTCTGGCATCTCCTTGACCTTGATATCTCCACCTAAGAAAAGCAACCAATTGGTTATTTCGGTTAATTCTTCTGCATGATGAACATTGATAAACGTCTTTATAACGGCTGTAGTTTGGTAAGGGTTCGTATAAGAAAGTGAAAACTTTAAAGGATGGTATTTCTTGAACTGTGCAATCGCCTTTGGACCAAGTTCAAGGACAAGGTTAATCATTTCTTCCTGCTTACTTAGCTGTTCTAAAATCTTTTTCTTACTCACCTTTTTTTTCACAGGGAATGGTTCTATATGGGTGAGATTATCGACAGATAAAATCCGTCTCTTTTCTTCATCTAAGTCAAAGCCTTCAATGAGCCATAGGTTTTTTTCACGATATAGGTGCAAAAGATAAATGGGATAAGACTTTATTTCCATCTCTTCTTGGACGGTAACCAACAGATAGTTCTCTATAAGAAGAAGCTGTATGAGTTTTTCCAACATAGGGTGGGGCAGGTCTGACAGATCAAGCAAGTCGGGATTATGGGGGTTGGTTCCTTCAAAAAGCAATATTTGATTTAAAAGAACAAGGTCATCTTGCTGATTTTCGGAGATGAGGCCCAGTAACTTTTCGGTTAAAGACTGACGGCTCTTTAGATAAGGAAGTTGTTGATTTCGGGTTGCCATAAAGGCGAGAAAAAGAGCTTTGATTTCATTATCCGTAAAGCGGACCGTAGGCAGGACAGAGTTGTTCATGACAAAATAACCGCCATCCCTCCCAACTTCAGCGACAAGCGGCATACCCATAGCTTCAATTTCTCGGATATCTCGAATAGCGGTCGAACGAGAGATGTTAAATTCCCGCATGAGTTCAGTAATGGTAAAGCGAGCGCGATTGTTGATATATCTCATGATGATATTAATCCGTTCAACTTTTTTCATCGGGTCCCCCTAAACAGTATCATAATTTGACATGATTTAAGGTTATTATAAACCCATCAAGTCAAAAGACAAATCCATTGATCAATTTAAAGAGGACGGTGTTACGAATGAGTGATTATAATATTGAGGAAAAAGACAGCTTTATCGTTTTAGGTATTGGAATTGAGCTTAAGAGCCACTACACTGACTTTGCTGGTATTAACAAAGAAAAGGCGGATTTTTGGTCGGCTGTGAAAGAAGATGGAAGCCTGGATGCTTTAAAAGCTATAGCGACAAATGACTATATTTTTGCCGTGAACGAAGCGGTGAATAACAAGATGATGCATTATGCGGGTGTCATGACAGAAGAAACACTGCCAGAAGCAACCAGAGTGATCCAATTCCCCAAGGGAGAATACCTGGTCGTTGAAGGGGAAGGGACAACATCTGATGAGTTGAGTAATAACCTTACTGGCGCTGCATTTGGACAAGTTCTACCAGCGGAAACGAATTATGCATATGTTGGTGGGCCCAATACTACGGTTGAGATGGGGCAGCGAAACGGCTTGTTTTTTGGTGAAATATGGATTCCTGTTGTTAGGAAATAAGGTGTAGGAGAGATCGGATTGTCATATATCGTTGATTTTAAAAATGTGTCTACGGTCGGCTTAGAGTCCTCACCAGTAGCAGCAGCGCTTGCAGGTTTGCGTGCGAATGAAGCCCGTTATTTTATGAACAAATATAAGCATGAATTTACGGTTGTTCCTGCTAGCGAAAGTCAGGACACTCTGGACTACGTGAAGCGAGTTTTGAAGGAAGAACGTGATATTGAGTTTGCGGCCAAGCCCTTGGAAACGTCGGCTTTTCAAGTGGAAAACATTCGATTTTCCTACGTCTTTTATGAAGATGGTCTTGGACTCAATGTCATGTATACGGTGGATGACCCTAAGAAGCGGGCCGTTGGTTTTAAGCTTTCTGAAGGGATGGAAGTTCCAGCGGAGTTAGAAGGCAAGTTTAAGTTTGCCAGACAGAAATCCAAGTTAGCTGGAACGATTCGGGGCTCATTTTTTGTAATCAAGAGAGATTATTAAAGAGGATAAATCGCGTCTTGAATATACCCAACTTGGGGAGATAAAGCTATAGCATTGAGCTATCGCTTTATTTTCGTTTAACAAATATGGTCGTTACTGAAATAAACTATAAAGAATGGAATCTGAATTGATGAGGAGGGAACCTCGATGTCTATTCAATTAAACAGTAAGTTCTGTGAAAGCTTCAATATTCGTTATCCAATCGTTCTTGCGGGGATGGCGGGTATTGCAAACATGGCACCTTTAGTGGCTGCGGTTTCTAATGCAGGTGGGTTAGGGACGTTAGGCGCTGCTTATATGAGTCCTGAGGAACTAAGAAACGCTATACACGAGATCAAAAAACGGACGCAAGCACCGTTTGCCGTAAATATTTTTGCTCATGTTGGACCGGATCACAGTTTGGCATCTTGTTGGACGAAAAAGTTCCGATTATTAGTACAACGTTTGGATTACTTTCCGAGCATCATATGCAGAAGGCAAAATCGTTAGGGATCAAAATTATGAATATGGTCACCACGGTAGAGGAAGCTATTCAAGCAGAGAAGCGCGGATGTGATGTCATTGTTGGACAAGCTAGTGAAGCAGGAGGGCATCGAGGAACTTTTGATGTATCATCACAGCCCAGTGGAGCAAATATCGGAACCATGGCACTTGTCCCACAAATTGTAGATCACGTCCATATTCCAGTCATTGCTGCCGGCGGAATTATGGATGGCAGAGGACTGGTGGCTTCACTCGCTTTGGGAGCACAAGGGGTGCAAATGGGGACTCGTTTCTTGACATCAATAGAGTCTGGCGCACATGAGGTATATAAACGTGCACTGCTTGATAGCACAGAGGAAAGCACCGTAATTACAAATGCCTTTTCTGGCCGGCCAGCGCGTGGCATCAAGAACGACTTTATATAACATTGGGAAGCATCCAGTATTAAGCCGTTAACCTTCCCTACCCAAAATACATTAACTCGCGAGATCAGGAATGCTTCTGCTAAGCAAAATAATCCCGAGTATATGGCCCTTTGGGCAGGTCAGGGCACGAGAATGTTAACAAATAACCAATCTGCAGGCGATATCATTAATCAAATTGTAGAAGAAGCCAGAGCTATCATTCAGTAGTGATTATAATTTCACATCCAGCGAATATTGATCGCGAAGTACTGACAAATGGTGGAGCTCATGTCCAGCCATAACAAATGCGATTGATCGAGCCGAAGCAGGATTATCACTGACGATCCCTCTGCAGAGCCAAGCTTCCGGCGTGAGGTGACGGAGCATAAGAATGGTTGAGCGGCGTGTGACGGCATATTCCTCGTTCAAATCGGCTGCGGTATATGCGTTGAAAGGATGGTTCTGCATAAGCACGTCCTGATCGTAGCCGGGATGATTCGTTTTGTCACCTCTGGCGATGCGAAGCAATCGACTGCTCATGATGCGTTCGTTATCCAAAAGGTGGCCGATGACCTCCTTCACGCTCCATTTGCCTTCGGCGTAACGATAGTTTGCTTGCTCCTCTGTTAATGAAGAAAGCAAAGTTTGTACGATGTTGGCCTGCTGCTCTAACCTTTCGATGATGTTCCCTTCAGGAACAAGCTGGATGTACCCTTCATAAAAAGCTGCATACTCCTCTGTAGTCGGTCTTTCAACCATGTAAATGCCTCCTTTGGGATTCTTAGATCTGGAATATATTGTAGCATATATCTTACTTTCAGCATTGAAATTAGCCCCTCCGCTTTATGGCGGATGAGCTCTTTGATGTGATTTAAGCAGTTATATGAGCAGTTATATGATTTGGTTGTTCCACTTTCAATCCGTACGTCGTATCGCTTTTTGTTGGACAAATTTCTCCAAAATCGAAAAATCCTCAGTCACTTCTTTGAATGGCAGCGTGTCCAGCACCTGTTCCCGGTAACTCTTTTTTGCCGCTGCGCTGAGACGGGAGTCCAGTATGCTGAGTATGCCTAGATCCGTTTCACTACGAATCAAGCGACCCGTTCCTTGCCGTAACCGAAGAAGCATGTCTGGTACGAACACTTCCATGAACGGATTTTCCGATACAGATGCCTTATATTCATAAATAGGATCGGATGGAACAGGGAAGGGCAGCCGGAAAATAATGACCTGCGACAGGTCGGGACCCTCAATATTCACACCTTCCCAGAAGACACCGGTACTAAGGAGTACACCTTTGCTTTTCCTGAATTCGGTGATGACACTGTCCTGGGAAGATCCCTCTTTTTGAACATGGACTGCCCATGTATATTCATCAGGCCTTGAAATCAGCTTCTTATGAATGTACTTCATGTCCTCCTTTGCTGAAAAAAGGACGATCGTTCTTCCTTGTGTTAAATCACAGAGTTGAACCAATTCGTTGTAGGCTGCTTCAAGATAGTTTTCGCGTTGTTCATGGTGGTAATATGGGACTACGTTCGAGATGTACATCATGGTATGGTTGGTGTAATCAAAAGGGGAGGATTTTCGATCCATAAAATCCCCCTTATAACCGAGGGACTGCGTCAAATAAGAGTATTGTTCCTCCAGCGTATCCCCGCCTTGGCACAGCGTTGCCGACGTTAGGATAACAGGCGCCTTGCCATTAAATAAAGCATACTTCAGAAATTGGCTTATATCTTTGGGACAGATGCTGATCGTGGCTACTCCCAAGGGACTGCTTGCCCATATGAGATAGTTATCCTCTATTTCAGCCAAAACATGGATGAGGGTAATAAGCCCGTTTATAGCTTCAAAAGCGTCATCAATCTCCCGTTCGTGACGGGAGGTCAAAATGGAAAGGCGAAGACTAAGATCTTTCAAATCGTTCGAGACTTGATATAACGGTATTCCTTTGATCTCCGACACTTTTATACGGTCGCTATCCTGCTTGGCATGGTGGAGCAGATCCGCGTTTATTTGTTGGAAGATGCGTTCAACACATTTTTTTATAAAATTGGATTGTGAGAAGAGACCTTTATCCCCGGACTGCTTCGTGAGAAGCTGCACAGTGTTATCCAGAATGCGGCAGATTCCCCGATAAGTGAACTCAAGTGTTCTGGCATCTCGAACTTTTGCTTCCAGATTATGCGCTTCATCAATGACGATCAGAGCAGGCTGTTCTGAGATGATACTCTTGGTTCCTTCTTTTTTCTTCATCAAATCCCGTATGAGCAGGTCCTGGTTCACGATAATAAAATCAATCTCATGAGCCTTTGCATTTAATTTAGCCCTCATATCATAAAACAAGCATGCATTTTTATGATGGCAACGTTCAAATTTGCAATCATTTACGGAAACGTTGGACCATTCGGCATCACTAATTCCAGCTTTAATATCGGCTCTTTCATCAATTTCATAATCTAATATGCGCTGGGCAAGGGTAGACAGTGAGGCGTTCGGATCATCAGGCCGGATCAATTCCGCTGCCCTGCTTCGGCAGGCATACTGGCCCATACCTTTGCCCACAACGGAGCGAACCGTCGTAAAGCCCAACCGGCTACCAATGACCCTTAAATCTTTATGTATCTGTTCCGAAAGCTGAATGGAGGATGTAGCTATAATGACCGGTTTCTGCGACATTTGATTCGTGAGCAGGCTTGGGATCAAGTAGCCAAAAGACTTGCCGATTCCGACACCAGCTTCAATCATGGCATTATGTCCATGGAGATAAGCATCGGCTATATCGAGAGACATTTCTTGCTGCCCGATTCGCTCTCTAAGACCAATTCGAGGGAACCGATCATAGATTCGGAAGATGGCGTTAACCAAAGAACGTTCGATTTCCCTTTTCGATTCCCGCTTATTTATCGTATAGAGTTCATTTAACCAATTCATAACGATCGCCCCTCTTCCAAATGAATGATCTTCTTGTAAGGAATTTTTTAGTCAAACTGTAATTATCTTAGATGGTGAGATAACAGTCAAGTGTTCATAAGGAAGAAGGCTTTCAAATGCAATATGAAGAGCTTCATTCTTCCTTTCTAAATACACCTGCAATAATTGAATTAATGGTAAAATAGTGAAAATGGTTCATGTTGGAGGATGCTCATGTATAAACTGATGATCGTAGAGGATGAACTGCTCATGCGGGTTGGAATTCGTTCCATGCTGAATTGGGAAGAGTACAATTTCTATGTTGCTGGAGAAGCGGGGAACGGGAAGGAAGCGTTGGAACTCGCGCTAGAAGTGAACCCTGATCTAATTATTACCGATATCAAGATGCCGATCATGGATGGGTTAGAGCTCATACAAGAGGCATCTTGTTTACTGAAAACCTGCAAATATGTCATCCTGAGTAATTTTGACGAATTTCATTATGCAAAAGAGGCACTGAAGCTTGGGGCTGTAGACTACTTGATTAAAAGTGAGATTACAGAAACCTCTCTAGTTGATTTGCTTACCACCATTGAAGAAAAACTACAAAGTGAACGTGGCACTCAGACCAACGTACCATTTATGACACATGACCATTCCAAGAGCCTGAGACATCTCAAAGACGGCTTCTTCCAAGATGTTGTAAGCGGATTCATAAATGAGAAAGATATGGCTGCCAAAGCTGAAGAAATACATTTACGTTTACGATCAGACAAGTTGGTGGTCATCCAGTTTATTGTGAATTATTACGAGGAGGCGAAGAGGAAATATGTCGAGAAGGGGGAAAAGCTACTTCGATTCTCTATTCTGAATATTATGGAAGAGATCATTCCATCCAAATGGGAGAAAGAGATTTTTGTGGAAAGCTCATCTGAATATTGGGTTATTGTCAATGTTCTTCCTGGGAGTGAGTCTGTGCAAGCCGATCTAAACAAACTATGTAATAAGCTTCTGTCTTCAATCAAGGATTTTATGAATTTGTCACTCTCAGCGGGTGTAAGTACAATCGTTTCCGGTTTCCACGGCATAAGAAAGGCGTGTCGAGAAGCGGAATTCGCTCTAAGGCAAAGTTTCTTTAAAGGCAGTAATCAGATACTGTATTACGCGGACGTGATTCAAGCTCCAGCTCGGAAAGAAGTGAATGGAATGCTCAGTCCAGAGCAAGAACGAAATTTCCTCAAGTTATGGGTGAGTAAAGATAACCAAAAGGCGGAGGAATTCCTTGAAGAAATTCGCTCTAACCTGGAGGTGCAAGAAGCAGATGAGAGCAGTATTCGCAAGCAATATATCAGGGTGATGGAGACCATACACTCCCATCTCTCACGAGCTATTGAACGAGGCAGGCCTTCCTTTACCGAGAGATCGCCTTACGAAATCGTTTTGAAAGGAGAGTATTGGGAGGATATTCACCAGGATATGCTGGCTCATATTTCGTATTACTTTAAAACCGATTCCCTGATTATGCAGGAGCGTTCCTACACAGACCTCGCCATTGAGTTAATGGACAAGTATTATGCCGAGGATATTTCGTTGCAAAGTATTGCTAGCCAGATCAGTGTCAATCCTTCGTATCTCAGCCGATTGTTTAAGCAGGAAAAAGGAGAGAACTTCATCGCATACCTGACACGAGTTCGGATTGAACATGCCAAGGCTTACCTATTGAGCAGGGAACTGAGAGTATATGAAATCGCTGACAAGGTGGGCTACCATAATTACACGTACTTCAGTAAGATTTTCAAAAAATCGGTAGGATTCACTCCTGAGGAATATCGAGAACGACAGCAGGAATTCATGTAATCCGTGAATAGAGGTGCAGCATATGAGGCATTCCCGGCTCTTCCCCATCAAGTACAAAATCATGGTGATATGCATTACAGTCATCATTCTTCCCGTACTTGTGATGACGATCAGTTCGTATTATTCCTCTGAACGATTATTGGCACAGAATTATACCAATCTGCTCACCGATCTGGCCAAGCAGACGAATATTCGCATCGATGAGTTCCTAAAGGAGATTGAGAAAATCACACTGCTTGCCAGCAATGGACTGAGCGACAATTTATCTGCAACCCATGAAGGAAGCTTTCCGATCCAGGATTTCCTGCGAGAGGGTGATGAACAAAATGAGATTGCCGCATACAATATTTTGATGAATTATATCATGATGAAGGATCGCGTATTTTCCATTTACCTCTATAATTTGAACGGGGGACAAAATCTGTTCGTCAGCCCTAACCAGCCTATTGACCCGGACTTCAAAGTGGCGAACGAATTGTGGTTTAAAAAATTCATGCATGATAATGATCGTACCATCACATTGACAACCCGAATCGATGAGCAATTGGAGAATAAAATTCTGGCAGTGTCACACGCTCGTAAAATTCATGATGTGGCTAGCGGGGAACTGCTTGGCGTGATTGTCGTCAGCATTGATATAAAGTTCATCGAAATCGTTAATCGTAACTTGCAGGAAGGGCTGCGTTCCAGGTTCATGATTGTGGATGAGAATGACAAAATTGTATATAACGTGAATGACCGCTTAATCGGTACATTGTTCCGGGACAACGTTCGTCCTCCCGAATCATTAAATGTTGTGGTGACCAGTCCACTTAGTCAGCAGAAATGGACTACTTACTTATACATGCCTTTGGATGAGCTGACTGCCGACGGCAAAATATTAGGGCATAATCTGGTGACACTGTCCATTGTCCTGGTTCTTTTTGCTGCCATTATTTCGATTTTTCTATCTCATGTCATCACCACCCCCATCAAGAAGCTGCTGCGCAATATCTCCTTGGTCGAGAAGGGGCAGTTTGAACAAGTTGAACATATTCGTTCTCGCGATGAGATTGGGCATTTATCGGTTCGATTTAACAAGATGTCACATGAATTGAAGCGTATGGTTGAGCGGATGCAACAGGAAGAAATAGAGAAGGCAAAGGCCGAGATGCGTGCGCTTCACGACCAGATCAAGCCTCATTTTCTGTATAATACTCTGGGTTCAGTGAAATGGATCGCCTCCATGCAGCAGGCTGAAAAAATCGTGGAAATGACCGATGCATTAATCTCGATGCTTCGTTATGCCACAAGATCCGATGGAACCCTCGTAACGATTCGTGAAGAAATCGATAATATAGCGAATTACGTGACGATCCAGAATGTCAGGTACTACGACTGTATTCAGATGAAATATGAGATTGAGGATAGACTGCTCGATTATCGTATGCCCAAAATGATTCTGCAGCCCATTGTGGAGAATGCAATCTTTCACGGTCTGGCCGAGCTTGAAGAAGACGGAGTCATTACCATTCGAATTCAACCACGGGGCAGTGATATTGTGATCGAAGTCTGCGATAATGGCATTGGTATGGATCAACATACGATCCAGAACTTTATGGAAGATAAGCTCGAAGCAGACAAAGGAACAGGAATCGGCCTGCATAATGTGCAGCGGCGTATTCAACTTCATTTTGGCAAGCCTTATGGAATACAGGTGGCTAGTCAGATTGGAGAAGGTACGACTTTTATCATTCTGCTACCTGCCATCAAAGAAACACTGTAGTCATAGAAATAATCATGCATACGTTTACCATAGTAGAACGATTCCAACTGTGTTTCGTAGGTTAAACACACGCAAAGAGCTTGCAGAATTAACTGCAAGCCCTTTTGGTTATCCCTTGACGCTACCGAGTACCAAACCCTTGGTAAAGTATTTCTGTAAGAACGGATAAACGAGCAAAATCGGGATGGCACCCAGGAACATTTGAGCGGCGCGCCCAGTTCTGGCGTTCATCATGGATAACAATTGAGTATAGTCTGATCCAGATTTCAGCATGATTTGCTCAAAGCTCTGCAGCAGGGTCTGCAGGTAGCTTTGTAATGGATAATTGGCTGGATTGTTCATATAGATAATGCCATCGAACCATGAATTCCAATGGCCGACGATACTGAACAAACCGACCGTTGCGAGAGCGGGCTTGAGGAGTGGCAATAGAATACGAAGCAATACCTGCACAGGCCCGGCACCGTCGATGATCGCTGATTCTTCAATCTCCTCTGGCAAACCTCTAATGAAATTCATAAGAATAATCATACTAAACACAGGCAGAGCTCCGGGCAGAATCAGAGACCAAATCGAATCAATCAATCCCATTTTGACGACCACCAGATAGGTAGGAATTAATCCTCCGCTAAATAACATGGTCACAATGAAAAATCCCATATAGATATTACGGCCCATCAACTTTTGTTTGGATTTGGATAAGGGATAGGCGGTGAGCACGATCAGCACCAGATTTACCAACGTTCCGAGAACGGTTCGTTGGATCGCCACCCAGAGAGAGGAGAAAAATGACCCTCCAGTTAATGCAAATTCATAAGCCTTAGTCGTGAATTCAACGGGCCAGAACGTAACATTTCCCGCAGATACAGCTGCGCTGCTGCTGAATGAAACAGCCAGCAGGTTGATAAACGGCAGGATACATAGGAGAGAGATTAGAAGCAATATGGTGTAGTTTAATAAAAGAAATACACGCCTGCTCATACTTTTATCATAGATCATAATGAACGTTCCTCCTTAGAAGATACGATAGCCAGCCACTCTGTAAGCCAGAATGTACGATACGGCAACGAGAACACTGGAAATGATGGATTTAAATAATCCGACAGCCGTACCAATCGAATACTGTGCCTGCTGAATTCCTAGACGGTATACATAGGTATCAATTATATCTCCAGTCTGATACACGACAGGGGAATATAGGTTATAGATTTGATCGAATCCGGCATTGAGGACGTTACCAAGTGACAACACAGTCATTAAGACAATCGTTGGCATGAGGAGGGGCAATGTGATGTAGATGGTCTGCTTCCATCGTTTGGCTCCATCAATTACCGCAGCCTCATATAGACCAGGGTCAATACTGGTCAGAGCTGCTAGATATACAACCGTGCCGAATCCGAAGCCTTTCCAGATATCACTCACAATCATGGTCCAAGGGAATATGGACGGTGTGCCCAGAAAAGAGATTGGTGCAATCCCGAATACGCCTAGAAATGTGTTAATGATGCCATCGGAGCTAAGTATATCCAGCATGATGCCGGCCATAATGACCCAAGAGAGGAAGTTCGGAATGTATACGAGTGTTTGAAATGTACGTTTGACACCACTGTGCAGCACTTCGTTAAGCAGTAATGCGAAAATAACAGGCACGATAATGCCCCCGATAATCTTGAAGACGGACATATACAGCGTATTCCAGATGGTTCTTACGAAGTTCGGCTGACTAAATACATGCGAAAAATTGTCCCATCCTACCCACGGCGAGTTGAAGCCGAGACCCGGATTGTATTTTTGAAATGCAATAATAAGCCCATAAAAAGGGATGTAGCTAAAGATGAAGACCAAGACTAGGCTCGGGATCAACATGAGATGGTAGGGGCTTTGCTGCTTCCATTTGCTCAGCATTCATATTCCTCCGTTCTTGGCAACCGTATTATTATTTTCCGTAGGCGTCATTGACTGCCTGAGTCGCTTCATCGCCTCCGGCTGCTCGCCAATTCTGGACGACAACATCGAAATAATCGATACGTTCGCTGCCCATGATAATCTTGGTGAAGCCTTCTGTCAGGATATCATCCAGCGTAGTACCGTAGCTCGACAGCACCTCCGGTGAAACACCCCATAGCGCCGTCTTTGTGTAGTTCTCGCTATCGAGTACTTTCTTAGCCAGACCATACGCATTCTTTGGAGCACCCTGTTGCAGATAATCACCAACTGCTCCCGGTGTTGCATTCTTCATAAACTCAACGCTGTTGTTATATTTCTGCCACATTCCCGAAGTTGTGAGCCCACTGGTATCCTCGGATTGAAGGGCTGCTGATACAGCCTCGAACTGCTCGTAATCTGAATTCGGATTAAGTACACGGAACGCCCCGACCACATGGGCAATATCATTGTCGAGCAAAGCGGATAGTGTTTCTTTGGATTCCTTACCATTGCCTTCATCAACGATATAAGCATAGTCATTCAAAATCTTAATTACTTCTTGAGGGCTCTTAAATCCCTTTTTCATGACAATATAATTGTTGTTGGCGAAGAAGATGGATTGTTTCGCTTCCTTACCATCAATGGTAGGGATGATATACGGATAAAAGATCGCGTCTTTACCTAGATTGGCTACTGTATCAACACCAGGATTATAACCCCACCACTGGTAATAAGGCTGTACGCCCACTTTGCCGGCTACGATATCCGCGTTCATCGCATTAAAGTCTTTGATTGCAAATTCCGGATCAATGATACCTTGCTTGTACCATTCCGACCACTCAGCCAGTGCATTCTTCATCTCAGGCTGGACTGAGCCATACACTAATTTCCCACTGTTATCCTCCATCCACATATCTGGATGCGCATTCCAAGCAATGGCGAGCAGGTTGAGGTAATCAAGCGATTGATCTACTGCTATGCCATATCCGCCATGCTTTTCCATAAATTTGAGTGCAATGTTCTTGATGTCTTCCACCGATTTCGGATCTTGGAGACCCAGTTCTTCTTTCCAATCGTTCCGAATCCAGATGAAGTCTGGTTGATCAATTAATCCCCAGTGCATCTGCGGTATTCCATACAGCTTGCCTTCCTTCTTACCAGACTCATAGCTGTCCGCGTCCGTTTCCATGTAGCCTTTGAGACGTTCTGAAGCGTGCTGTTCAAAGACATCGGTAAGGTCCATTACCATGTCTGCTTCGACTAGCTGCCTTAATTGTGATGGATTAACCCTAAACACGTCGGGGAGATCATTCGATGCTATAGCCAAATTCAATTTGGTATCATACTCATCGCTGACCCAGTCTGTTTTGACATCAATATTAAACTGCTCTTTGTATCGCTTGATCCACACATTGTTTGTAATATCATCTCCCTTTGGATATTTGGCAGAAGAATATTCTGACGTCACGGTGTGAATGGTTGTTATTCCGCCCTCGTTGGCATCCGAATCGGTATTGGATGTACTTTTCTCGGTGCTGCTTCCATTCGTACAGGCGGCGACCAATAAGGTCGACAGGCATAAAGACAACAGTAAAGTCTTGGTTTTCTTGTTCATTTCCTTTCCCCCTTAAGCGTCATATGTGAATACGTTTTCTTGAAAATAGTCTAAACGAGAAAGGGAGAACGGGATATAAAGGTTATTGACGAGAATTCGCATGTTTTTTACTTTTGGGTTAAAGCGGAGAAATGATCAAAGTGGTTAGTGCACTTTTTTTACTTTTCACCCAATCTTTTTTTACTCATGGTCCAATGACGACCACCCAGATATTTTGATTCGATATTAATACGTGGCAGCAGTATTAACAAAAATAAATAGAATAATCTGGGATTTTAGGTTAAGATATATACATCTGAACAAAAAGGAGCGAATTTCAATGACTAACAAGGTGATTGTGCTTTAGGTTCACAGAAGGTTATTTGCGGCATGGGAATTCCTTTTGTGGACATTGCAATGCGGGAGATCGTCCCGACAATGTTTACTGGAGGAGATCATTATTAACTTTAACGAAGCTGTTAACATCAGCAATACGCATGTACTGGCATTGGTATCCGAGTTGTTTCATCTGGAGGGTTACAACATTGAGCTTATTCCACCTCATGAGGGTGGGCGGAATGTCGTTTACACCTGTGAGCAAGAGGGGTATGAATCGCTAATTCTCCGAGTGTCTTTTTTGCCTGACAGAAACCGCGAAGATTATATTGCCGAACTGGAATATGTCCAGTATCTGTTTGATCATGGAGCCAGCGTTTCGAATGTGGTGAGTTCCAAGAAGGGCAATCTGTTAGAAGAGATCGCTTATGATCATCATACGTTTTTTGTCAGCCTGTTTAACAAGGCTAAGGGAAAGTTGCTAATAGAAAATAATTATCAGTACCGGGAAGGCGTTCCAATTACCGAGCACTATTATAATTGCGGTAAAGTCCTGGGGAAAATGCACCAAATATCGAAAGAATATAGTCCCGTTCATCGCCGGCATCATTTTTTTGATAATTACAAAGGTGAATATATCAATAACTTGATACCTGAATCATTCTCGCTGCTTAAGGAGAAGATGTTCGAACTGCTGAATACCTTAAAAGGTTTGGACACAAACCAGGAAACATTCGGGATGATCCATTTCGATTATAATGATGGGAATTACTCAATCGATTTTGATACCGGTCAAATCACGGTGTATGATTTCGATAATTCATGCTTCGGTTGGTATATGTATGACCTGGCAGATCTATGGACACACGGTGTGGGCTGGATACAATTCGAACCTGACGCCGGTAAACGCAAAGCGTTCATGCATGATTATTTTGAAACCGCCCTCGCTGGTTATACTTCCGAAACCAAGATCGAAGATTCGATGTTGGAGAAGCTGCCTTTATTTATTCAAGCTACCCTCTTGGAGACTATTCTAGGTCAATTGGAGGAAATGCAGCATACTGGCGAAGAATTGGAAGATAACGAAGAAGTGTTGTATCTCATTAAATGTCTGGAAGAGGGTATACCGTACAGGGGATTTTTCCATGACATGTATTCGAGTGAAGCACCTTTTACGTTATGAGGAACGCTGAAGGGACATACAACTGAAGCATGAATAACCAGTGACTAACCAAATGTGGAGGCAGCCGGCATAGACCGGTTGCCTCTTTGTTTAGCTATGGCACTCTATTCGAATTTGGAAGGAGGCACGTTGTAAAATTTTTTAAATGCTTTGGAAAAGGTGAAGGGATCGGGATAGCCCAGAAATCCGGCAATTTGCTGGACCGTATATTTTTTCTCATACAGATAGTCACGTGCCCGGTTCATCTTGATTTGATTGATGTACTGTCCCGGCGTAATACCTAGAATTTTCTTGAACAAAGAAATGAAATATTTCTCAGAGACACCTGCAATGGCCGCAAGCTCGTTAACTCGGATGACACGATGCAGATTCGCATCCACGTATGGGAATACGTTCTGCAGAACCTCCAAACTTCCTTCCGTTTTCCGTGGTTTTCGGTCTTTTAGAAATTCACCGTTATATAGACCATGCCCGTGAAGCTCCAGAATTTTGGCAATCACCAGTAGTAGAGAAGCCTTCAAGTAGAGTGGACTTCCGGCAGCGCCGCTGTTCTGCTTGAACCTTCGATAGGACGAGGTGAACAGCGTTGATTCCTCCCGAACCAGGTTGCCTGGTACGATGCCCGGCAGTTGAAACTCGCCCAGAATTCGCTTTTGCTCAGCGATGCTGAAATCAAAGTGCATGTATATGAATCGGCACAGTTCTCCGGTCGCGGAAGCAAGATAGGGCATATCTGGATAAAAAAATACAACGTCACCCTGGTCCGCTGTATGCGCGATTCCATCAATGATAATCTTGATGGATCCTGCTGTAATGAACCACAGATCATAATCGGAATGTGACTTGTGCTCAACCCAATGGCTGTCATGAGTTTGTTCCAAATAAGAGCTCATGCGAAGTGTGATATACTCCGAAAGTTCATCGATTATACTCATATTTACAGTCCCTGTATGCATTGGATTCAATTCATTCCTCTCCACTTTATGACATCCTTCGATTTATAACTAATATAACCAAGGCTTTATCTCTTGTTATTCATCGTACCATATGACATGTATTGAAAACTATCACACATTCCGATCTCAGGCCACTCCCCTATAATGAACTTATACCGTGAAGAGGAGGGGTTCGTAATGAATGGTACAAACATACAGCACCCAAAGGTAGTCGTAATTGGAGCAGGCAGCCTGTTTTTTGGTCGTCAATCCATCTGGCAGATGGTTCACTCACCCTACTTGAACCAGGGAACTTTGGCTTTAGTGGATACGGATGAGGAGAGACTCTCGAAAATGGTAACACTGGCAGAGAAGGTGGCGCGAGAGAACAACGTATCTTTAAAGATTGAGGGCTCGGTGGACCGAAGACAAGTGCTTCCGGGAGCTGATTTCGTTGTGCTTAGCTTTGCAGAGCAATCGGTCAAATACCGGGGGATTGACTGCCAAGTCTCTCTAAAATACGGCATTCGCATGTGTTCCGGCGATACGATCGGCCCGGGCGGGATTTTTAGGGCAATGAGAGAACTCCCGGTTATTATGGAATGCGCCAGAGACATTGAAGAGCTGTGTCCTGATGCCTGGGTGATTAATTATATTAACCCGTCTACCGTTCATGGCATCGCGTTACATCGCTATGCGCCGAAGCTAAAATCGTTTGCGCTGTGCGATAGTCATCATATGCCGCATAAGAAAGCCTATTACGCTGTAAGAGCCGGAATCATCGAAAAGACAGATGAGTTCACCCGTGAGATTGACCGGAAATTCGATTTCCGCATCGCTGGTGTCAATCATTTCACTTGGCTGCTTAAAGCGGAATTCGAAGGGGAAAATGTGATGCCCCTAATCGCGGAAGCCATGCGCAAAATGGCAGGTGATGAGAACAACGGCGGTGATCGCGGTGCAAAAGCTATTTTTAACGATGCGATTACCTACGAACTGTATGATATTTTCGGAATCATCCCCACTTGCACGGCGCATACGAAGGAATACGTTCGGTATTGGCAAGGTCTCGGCAAGACTACAGACACGATTCCGCCATTATCCATCTGGGAGACAGAGGACAGGTATCAGCGTCACGACGAAATGTGGAGTCAGGTCGATGACTTTCTTACGGGAACTATCCCGATTGCCGATTACATGAGCACCTTTGGCCCGGATCATGCGACGGATATCATTGAGAACATGGTAGGAAATTTGGGGAAGAAATTTTTCATCAATACGCTTAACCAAGGCGCGGTAACCAATATGAATGCCGATTCGTTCCTGGAAGTGCTGTGCGACGTGGGCATGGATGGAGTGAAACCAGTTCATGTAGGCGAGATGCCGCGCGGTGTAAGAGGTATGCAAGAACTTGTACTGGATACGCATGAGCTGACGGTCGAAGCTGTTCTGGAGCAGAGCTACGAGAAGCTGAGAAGGGCGATGCTCACCGATCCGCTCGTGAATTCCATCAGTGACGCGGACAAGATCATTCATGAATTGCTGGAACTGGAGCGTGATATGATTCCCGACGTCTGGTACAAGGACAGATTGCAGTATAGCTAAGAAATAGATAATGATCAAAGACCACGTAGTTTCCTTCAGAAAGGGTTAACGTGGTCTTTGATTTTATTAAGAAATCTTAGTCATTTGAAAATATAAATAGTTATAAAAATAGCTTATTGTATAAGGGATTTATAACCGTTGGATAATAATGACATTGACATGTGCAGCTTTTTCTAAAATAATAAATGTAATTGAATACTGGTACCTTTAATTCAGTCCAGAGAGGCTGGCAAGGGCAGCGGATTTTATAATCACGCGTGAATCAGGGCATATCCCATCAGGGATGCTCTGCGTCTTCGCGCGGATTATGATGTAAAAAGAGGCTACTTGTCAGTGCGTAAATTGACGAGTAGCCTCTTTTTTCTGCTTTTTTTTGGTATCAGATACACTTTAAGCTGGAGGTATTCTGATGAGCAAACAAGATCAAGAGTTTTCATGGCAAGAGGTGCCAAAATCGCAGAGAAACCAATTTTGGAAGACGTTGTCCGTCATGCTGGGTTTCACCTTCTTCTCGGCAAGCATGCTGGCAGGGGGGACGCTTGGAGTCAGCTTGACGTTCATGGAGTTCATTGCCATCGTGCTTGCAGGCAATCTGGTGCTCGGCATCTATACAGGAGCACTGGCGCATATCGCTGCCAAGACGGGCCTTTCCACACATTTACTCGCTAAATATGCGTTCGGTGCCAAAGGATCGTACCTGCCATCGTTTCTGCTGGGCTTCACACAGGTCGGCTGGTTCGGGGTAGGCGTGGCCATGTTCGCAATTCCGGTTGCCAAAGCAATGGATTGGAACGTGTACCTGCTGATTATCCTGTTTGGTCTTGCGATGACAGCATCAGCCATCTTCGGTATGAAATCGCTCGTCATCTTGGGTTATATCGCGGTACCGGCTATTGCCATTCTCGGCGGTTACTCCATGTTCGAAGGTGCAGGCTCGCTGGGAGGTCTGCAAGGATTGCTCGATTACACGCCGACGGAGACACTCACCGCGGCAGCAGCATTGACCATTTGTATCGGTTCATTCATTAGTGGCGGAACGTTGACGCCCGATTTTGCCCGGTTTTCCCGGACGTCCAAGCAGGCGGTTACCGCAACGGTTATTGCCTTCTTCCTTGGGAACTCGCTTATGTTCCTGTTCGGGGCAGTTGGTGCAATGGCATATAACCTGGCTGATATCTCAGAGGTCATGTTCCTGCAAGGCTTGCTCATTCCCGCGATTATCGTTCTTGGACTCAATATCTGGACAACCAACGATAACGCCTTGTACGCCTCCGGATTGGGTTTTGCCAACATCACTAAAATTTCGAAAAAGTTCTTCGTCATCGTAAACGGCATTGTGGGTACAGTATTTGCCATGTGGATGTACAACAATTTCGTCAGCTTCCTGAATGTGCTGGGCGCGGCAGTACCGTCCATTGGGGCCATCATCATCGCGGACTACTTCTTCGTGAAGCGCAGAAACTATAAACCGTTTGCCGAGATGAGTTTCAAAACGGTAAACTGGGTAGCAATGGTCGCTTGGGCCATCGGCGTTGCGTTTGCTCAGTTGGCTCCAGGAGTAACACCACTGAATGCACTGATCGGTACGGCGGTGGCCTACATCGTGTTGATGCTGATCGTTCCTAACAAAGAATCCAATAAAGAAAAGGGGAAAATAAATGATTATACAGAACGCAAAATTGCGGGGTAAAGAAGGTCTATGGAATATCGTCGTGAAGGACGGGAAGTTCGAACAAATTACGCAGGAGCTGCAAGCCACTGCAAATGAGGAAGTACTTGACGTCAACGGTTCACTTGTACTGCCGCCGTTCATTGAGCCTCACATCCATCTGGATACAACGTTAACGGCTGGCGAGCCGGAATGGAATTTGAGCGGAACGCTGTTTGAAGGCATCCAGCGCTGGTCGGAACGCAAAGCATTCTTGACGCATGAAGATGTTAAAACCCGCTCCAAAACAGCACTGAAATGGCAAATGGCGCAAGGAATCCAACATGTGCGGACACATGTGGACGTTACAGATCCAAGCTTGACGGCAGTCAAAGCGATGCTTGAAGTAAAAGAAGAGATGGCACCCTACATCGACATCCAGCTTGTGGCTTTCCCGCAGGAAGGTATTCATTCCTATCCGAACGGTGCAGAACTGCTGGAAGAGTCACTGAAAATGGGCGTTGACGTGGTCGGCGGCATTCCGCACTTCGAATTCACGAGAGAATACGGCGTCGATTCGATGAAGGTTGCTTTTGACCTTGCTGAAAAATACGACCGTTTGATCGACATCCATTGCGACGAAATCGATGACGAGCAATCCCGCTTTGTGGAAGTCGTTGCGAAGGAAGCCTACGAACGCGGACTGGGCTCTCGCACAACGGCAAGCCACACGACGGCGATGGGTTCTTACAATGACGCATATACGTACAAATTGTTCAGATTGCTGAAAATGGCTGACCTCAATTTCGTCTCTAATCCGTTGGTTAACATTCACCTGCAAGGACGCTTCGACACGTATCCAAAAAGAAGAGGTCTGACTCGTGTCAAAGAGCTACAGGAAGCTGGTCTTAACGTATGCTTCGGTCATGATGACATTTTCGATCCATGGTATCCGCTAGGAACGGGCAACATGCTCCAAGTACTGCACATGGGAATTCATGCTTCGCAGTTGTTGGGTTATGATCAAATCGTAAATTCGGTCGATCTCATTACGAAAAACAGCGCAAGAACGTTGCATATCGAGGATTTATACGGCATTGAAGAAGGCAAACCTGCCAACTTCATCGTTCTTGAAGCAGAGAATGAATACGAGGCTGTTCGCAAACAGGCTGGTGTACTGTACTCGTATAGAGGTGGCCGTAAAATCGCGGAAACAAAACCTCGTGACACGTCAATCATTCTTGAAGGTGGTTCGGAGAAAGTTACGTTCAATAAATAATCCAATGGAAAGTGCGATGCTTCAACCAGAGCCCTCGCATTAGCCAAAAATCCCCTCAAGGTGGACAGGTCAATAGAGATTCCATGATTGTGGAATCTTCCTGTACAAGAGAGGGGATTTTTGTTGTTCCGTTTTGAAAGTCGAGATAGAGACGAGAGAGAGTGCCTCACAATGGAGCTGTGACGGCATTTTTTAATTTGGATACGCCTTCCTGTAATTGAACATCTGACAAATGTGCAAATGATAAATAGATACCATACTTCGTACCGTCTGATGTTGAACTGCTGACTTCTGCGTATACAACCCCTTCTGATCTAGCCGACGAACGAAAGACTTCATAAGTGGACGCATCACCTCGCCACCAGCCAAACACGTGCAGACCGGCTTCATTTTCCACCCAATCAAACCATGTTGAGAGCTGCTGGTTCAAAAGTTTGAGTAACAGATGAAATTTGCGACTGTATAAACGATTCATCCTACGCAGATGACGCTCATATTGGCCGCTTGTCATAAATGCTGCTAATGCCCGCTGCTCGATCAGATTGACGGGTCTTGGCTCGTATAATGCCTGTGCCTTTCTAAAGGTGTCTGCCAAAGTAGGGGGGAGAACCACATAACCAAGCCGTACTTCCAAAGGCAAGGTTTTCGTGAAGCTGCCCAGGTAGATTACGCGCCCCGCTTTATCCAATGTTTTCAGCGGTTCAACATGCATTCCGCGATATCGGAATTCACTATCATAATCATCCTCGACAATCATGGCATCATGACGATGTGCCCAGTCCAGCAAGGTTTGTCTGCGTTCAAGGCTGAGCATTTCCCCAGTAGGGAATTGTCGAGACGGCGTGACAAACAACATACGTGCTTCCCAGTTTTGGGGAACAACGCCTTGACCATCGAGACTGGCTTCAATCAACGTTGCACCTGCAGCCAAAATGGCTTGAGAAATCCCGATATAACAAGGACTCTCCGTCACTACATGATCTCCGGGATCTGCAAGTAATTGAGTGAGTAGAGCTATAGCTTGCATAGAGCCTGCAGTCACTGCAATATGATCCGCATCGACTTGAATCCCCCGCATCCGCCGAAGGTAGGCAGCAATGGCTTCTCGCAATTTCGGCTCTCCTGTTGAACTAACAAGAGCAGAGGTTGTTTCTATGTGATGCTCTCGATTTCGTATCTCAGCATACAATCGATTGTTCCATTCATCGTAAGGGAATTTGGAGAAATCAGGCTGGTATTTGCTAAAATCAATAACTTCGTCGCTTTCTATTCTGGAATTACTTGTTTGTGCATTGGTTTGTGAATTCCTTTGAGTTGTATGCTGTTCAAACTGCTGAATACGATTCCCCCAGGCTGATAAGTGATGAGCGCAAGCTTTCACGGTGGACGCATCATTGCTTAAATCCAACTGATAAGCAACAAAGGTTCCTCTTCCATGCTCTGAATGAATGTAACCTTGAGCAGTCAACGTATCGTATACCTGATTCACTGTTCCTCGGGAAATGTGATACGTCGCAGCTAACTCTCTCGTAGATGGTAACTTCTCGCCATGCACCAGATTACCTTCATGAATAGCATCACGAATCGCATGATAGAGAGCCTTCATCTTGGTATATTTTCGGTTCAAATATGAACTGTAAGCTACATGAAATTGCATATGCCCTCCAGAGGTTAATTTAGAAGTGGTACAATAAAAACCGAAATTATTGGATCTTTTTAGTTGTCCATTCTCATTCTATACTAAATCATAGGTTGAAGTGAAACAATAAATTTAATTAGGAGGACTACAATTATGCAAACAGGTACAGATCGTGTAAAAAGAGGAATGGCTGAGATGCAAAAGGGCGGCGTCATCATGGACGTTATGAATGCAGAACAAGCTAAAATTGCTGAAGCAGCAGGGGCAACAGCTGTTATGGCTCTTGAACGGGTACCCTCCGATATTCGCGCAGCCGGTGGTGTAGCTCGCATGGCAGACCCAACCATCGTGGAAGAGGTCATGAAGGTTGTGTCTATTCCGGTTATGGCCAAGGCTCGTATCGGTCATTACATAGAAGCCAAAGTACTTGAATCCCTAGGTGTGGACTATCTCGATGAAAGTGAAGTTCTTACGCCTGCAGACGAAGTATTCCATATCGATAAACATGAGTTCACTGTACCTTTTGTATGTGGAGCCAAAGATTTGGGAGAAGCTCTGCGTCGTATTGGCGAAGGTGCTTCGATGATTCGTACAAAAGGTGAGCCTGGAACGGGCAACATCGTTGAGGCAGTTCGTCATATGCGTCTGATTAACAGCCAGATCCGCAAAGTGAAAAACATGTCCAAGGATGAGTTGTACGCTGAAGCCAAGAATCTGGGCGTAGCTTATGAATTACTGCGCGATGTTCATGAAAATGGAAAACTTCCAGTCGTTAACTTTGCAGCAGGCGGTGTAGCCACTCCGGCAGACGCAGCACTAATGATGCATCTGGGAGCAGACGGTGTGTTTGTAGGATCAGGTATTTTCAAATCAGATAACCCTGAGAAATTCGCTCGTGCAATCGTTGAAGCTACAACACATTACACGGATTACAAACTGATTGCCGAAGTATCCAAAAACTTGGGTGCCCCTATGAAAGGCATTGAAATTTCTAAATTGGCTCCAGAAGAGCGCATGTCCAACCGTGGTTGGTAAGAGTGAATGAAGTAGGAATAGATAAGAACAAAGCCGATCAATGAGAAAATTGATCGGCTTTGTTGCGCCTTAGGGTCTGAATCATGCGTTTCATCTCAATTTCGCTCTTAAACCTGTGATAAAATAGTATATTTGAGAGTGAAATTCAGCATCGATGTCGATGAAAGGCGGATGTTCAAACATGTTCAATGTTGCAATCTGTGATGACGAGGAGAACCAAAGAGAACTTGTAAAAACGATGCTTATCTCCTTATCTCTAAAAACGAATATTGATTTCCAAATTACATTATTTGCATCCGGTGAGCAGCTCGTCTCACATTATAAAAACGCTGGAGACGCGTTTCATATCCTCATCATGGATGTAGAGATGAGCGGAATGAACGGAATCCAGACAGCCAAAGAAATCAGGAAGATGAAGTATCTGGATGTGCAAATCATGTTTCTGACCAGCTACCCCGAGTATATGGTGGAGAGCTTTGATGTGGTTACTTTTCAATATCTGATCAAACCGATCCTGCCGGATATCTTCGAGGAGAAAATGATTAAGCTGTGCCAATATTTTATAGCGCTAGACAAAAAGTATGTGCTGATTAAATCAGACTATGAAGAGCTTCTATTGAAATACGATGATATTCTCTGGATTGAGGTCATGAAGAGTTTGACGATCAAGAACAAATTAAAATTTGTGACTCAGGAAATCTCGCATGAGAGCAAAGGCATCCTATCCGGTTACGCTATCGCTTTGAAAGATCATGGTTTCTTGCAAATTCATCGCTCGATTATCATCAACCTGTTGCATGTTCAGAAGTTTGCGGGTACCCAGGTCGTCATGTTAAATGGTACGGAATTGCCCATAGGCCGCTCCAAGCTCAAGGAAGTCAAGGACGCTTATACCAAATATATGATCATGAGGGTTCAGTGATATGGATATGTATGTATACTTGTCTGTCTTCGTCGTTTCTTTACTTATGGCATTCCAGGTGAATTTTTATTTCAATTCCGTGCTGGGCAAGTCCAGACGAAAGCCATACAGAGTAATTTATTTCATTATATTTGTTGTACTGGGGTACTTCTATTTGGTATCTTCATTTTCACCTGTCGTTTCATCTGCTTTTGCATTGTTATTCATCTTCAGCCTGGCACAATCCTATGAGGTGGAATTCATCAAAAAGCTTGCTTTTACCATCCTCTATGCAGTACTGCTCACAACGGTAAATTACATTGCCGTATATATTATGAGTGCGATCGATTCCACGGATTATAGCATATGGGATCATTTCAACGTGGATTATCATTGGGTGTTCTCCAAAGTGATGTTGCTAGGCTGCAGTATCATGTTCATTGTAATCCAGATTGTGCGTTTGATTGCCAAACGGAGAAGTTTCGCTATGCATTATCGTTATTATTTCTTGTTTCTGATTGTACCCACCATTACGATCTATCAGATCAATGTGGCCTCGACTTATAGTGAAAAAAACATATATTACGTCGTTTCCGTGCTGGGCTCTCTTTTTCTCAATGTGTTCATTGTTTATGTATTCGATAATATGGTGGAAAAGGTTCAGCTCGCACATGAAAATGTTCAACTACAGCGTCAGATGGACTATCAGGATGCCAACTATGAAAAGACAGTGCATAGTTTCAAAAACGTGAAAAGCATCATCCATGATACCAATCAGCAGTTCCTGTACATTGAAGAGTGTATCAAGCAAAACAAGCTTGATGCCGCAGGTGAGCATATTAAACTCACATTGAATAAGATTGAAGGAGCGTACCAGCGGGTGAACTCCGGCAATCTGGTTATCGATGCCCTTGTTACGAATACCATTGCCGTGGGGCAGGCCAACGGGATCAAAGTCGACACCCGTATTCAACTCCATTCACAACATCTCCATATCGATCGTTACGATCTGTGCGTTGTGCTCGGCAATATGTTGGATAATGCCATCGAAGCTTCCAAGAAAGTTAGACATGCCGAAGACAGGTATATCCTGGTTGCAATTCACTCCACGGCGTCTGCGCTTGTAATCCAGATTCTAAATCAGGTGGAGCAAAAATTGACTCACTTCAAGAGTGAGAAGCCCAATCCCGAGTTCCATGGGATCGGCTTAACCAATATATCGAGAATGTGCGACAAGTATGGCGGACATATGAGTATCGAGAATCATCGTCGGACATTTAATAACATGGTCGTGCTTCCCTTTGACATGAAGAGTCTCTGAACATACCGTTCGGGGATTGTTTTTTTCCATTCAGGGTTCATTATCGTTCTATATGCTTCTTCCCCGATATGATAAATGTAATTATATGAGCAGTATCATAAGGGAGGAAGTTATTATCATGAAGAAACTAATCAGTATGCTATGTGCGGCTGTACTTGTAGTCATGCCGATGACAGATGTCAGGGCAGAGACGAACAAGATGGGAGCGATTGAAGATCAGGCTGGGCGACTCGCCACAGATATGGTGAAGAATTATGGTGTCACAGGACTGCAATATGCGATCATGGATGAAGGGAAGATTATTTTGTCCGACAGTGTTGGATTCCAGGACAAAGCATCCAAGACACCCGTCGACAAGGATACCATGTTTGGAATAGGTTCCGTTAGCAAAATGGTTGTCACGGCTGCCACGATGATGCTGGTGGATTCCGGTAAAGTGGATCTGGATCAGCCCCTCACTTCCTATATTAAAGATTTTGAAATGGCAGATGCCCGGTATACCCAAATAACCCCGCGAATGCTCATGAACCATTCCTCCGGGCTGTATGGTACCCATTATGGAAACAGTATGTTATTTGACGATACCGATACCCGCAATCATGATGAATTACTGATCAAACTAAAGTCAGAGAAATTGAAATCAAACCCGGGAGCCTTTTCCGTTTATTGCAATGACGGCTTTCAGTTGCTTGAGATATTGGTTGAACGTGTGAGTGGACTGAGCTACAGCGAATTTATTGCCAAGTTCATCAGTGATCCGTTACAGCTGCAAGCAACCAAGACACCACTTGATTCTTTTGATAGAAAACAATTATCCGAAACCTATTGGCCTTCGTTTGCAACAAAGCTGCCTGTCGAAAATGCCAATATCATCGGTGCAGGTGGAGTTTACTCGACTGCAGAAGAATTAACCCAATTCGCTGAAATGTTGATAGGAAACAAACCGGATGTTCTATCCAAATCAGCAGCAGAGTCCATGCAAAATCATGAATATCGTCGAGGAATATGGGTGTCCGAAGAGAGAAATACCTTCAACTATGGTCTTGGATGGGATGCTGTAGCACTTGCACCGTTCAGCGATTATGGCATTACTGCACTTATCAAAGGTGGAGATACCATGTTGTATCATGCCTCGTTAATCACTATACCGGAACATGATATATCAATAGCGGTCCTATCTTCGGGCGGGTCTTCTGTCTATAATCAGATGTTTGCCACTAAAGTTCTGCTGGAGGTTCTTCACGATCAAGGCATCATCGACAAGATAGAGCCCGATCAGACATTCTCACCACCTGTCAAAACGAAGATGCCCTCGGAATTGACGGCGTATTCCGGCCTCTATGGTACCGTAGGTTCAACCCTTGATATAGAGGTTAAGAATGGCGAGATCGCACTTCCGGCTATGCAGGAAGGACTTATCCCGGAACAGAATTACGTATACACGGGTGAAGGGGAATTTACGAGTAACGACGGAAGTGTGAAGGTCAACTTCGAGAAAGAAAGCAATGACAAGGTATATTTTAAAGTTCAGGCGAATATAACCTTGCCCGGATTAGGCCAAACGGTGATGAACACATATGATTATCAAAAATTAGAGAATAATTCGCTAGATACAGCATCGAAAGAGAAATGGAAGGCTAGAAACGGCTCGAAGTATTACGCGCTGGATGAAAAGATAACGTCGATCTTCTATCTGGTTCCATCGATGCTGATCAAAAACCTGTCCGTAGATGTGGAGAACGGATATGCGAATGGTACCCGTGTTGTTGATCCGGATAATGCAGAGAATGTCGCCCAGATTCCAGTGATGAACGGAAGAGATGCTTTCGATCTGCATTTCCGCACGAAGAACGAAGCGGAGTACTTAACTCAGGATGGACAGGAGTATATTGCAGAGGAGGCCATTACACCAATCTTCGGTGGGAAAACAGGCATCACCACCATCCCGTCAAACGGTCAGGCTCGGTGGTATGCCATCGACTCCAGATCGGCGAACAAAACGTTAACCGTGCATTCTCCGGAGAGCGGAGGTTATGCGGTTTATAACGATAAAGGTGAAGTGGTACAATTTTCGAAAGCAACGAATCAACAATCAACGCAGCTTCCCAAAGGTGGTTTTATCGTATTTGGTGGTGAAGCAGGTGATGTCTTCAAGATCCAACTAAAGTGAATGGTTTGGTAAAATGATTTATTCGAAAATATCGGATTTCGAGCGTAGGTTGCTCGTGATCCGATATTTTTCTTTTTGTATACGCCCAAACACAACATGATTCTCCTTCATAGGCTATATGGAATCAGCCTAATTTGTTAATGAAAATTATGTGTTTTCATAACTAAGGAGATGGATAGATACGTGATTTCAAAAGTGAAGCTTACAGGGCGAGTGGTGTTTAAAGGTGACCCTGGTTATGAAGTGGCTCGGAAGAATTGGGATCCGCATACGGACAGATTCCCTAAAGTTTTTGTGTTCGCTCAAAAAACACAGGATGTATCCAATGCGATAAGATGGGCGCGCCAAAATAAGGTTCCTATCCGGCCGAGAAGTGGGAGGCACGCTTTAGAGCCCAACCTATCACAAGTCAATGGTGGTATTGTCATCGACGTTAGCGAAATGAAGAGAATCAAGTTAAACAAAAAAAGCGGAACGGCCGTCGTGGAGACAGGTAATCGGGTGGGAAGAATCGTGGATACGTTGGCTCGACAAGGATATATGGCCCCATTTGGTGACAGTCCAACGGTTGGAATTGGTGGAATAACACCTGGTGGCGGAATTGGTCCACTGCAAAGGACAACGGGTCTCATCTGTGATAATCTAATCGAGCTCGAAATGGTTGACGCTAAAGGACGGATTGTTCGGGCGAACAAAAAGAAAAATTCCGATCTTCTGTGGGCTACACGTGGCGGCGGAGGCGGTAACTTCGGTGTGTACACTAAATATAAATTCAAGGTGCGGCGCTCTCCAGCCAAAGCTACTGTATTTAGTATCACATGGCCATGGGATCAGTTCGAAAAAGTCGTGAAGAAATGGCAAGTATGGGCGCCTAATGCCAGTACCAAGCTGGGAAGTGAATTAAGTGTTGGTCCGAAAAAAGGCGGAAATGTTAGCATGCTAGGGATATACCTCGGTTCGAAGAGTGAAGCCCTCCGTCAGTTGGAACCCATTCTTAGCGTAGGAACGCCTACCAAAAAAAGCATTCTGTACCTGCCATACAGGGCAGCCACGAAGTTTTTGCTGGCCCCAGATCCTGTGCTCACCCAAAGGTACAGCAATCAGTTTTCCAGTGGCTTCGGCAGACGCCCGTTCCCGGATAAAGCCTTCAAAGTCATGCGTGAGTTTCTGGAAAATGCAGAGGGAGGTACACCAGCCGGTTTCTATTTCCTTAACTGGGGCGGTGCTGTAAGTCGAGTTGCTCCTCAAGCCACTGCGTTTTACTGGCGAAAAGCTGAATTTTATGTGGAATGGAACAGCTCATGGGTGAAGCCATCCCGTGCAGCTAAAAATATTGCTTTAGCTCGGAACACGAGAACGAAATTGCAGCCATATATTGTAGGGTCTTATATTAACGTACCAGACCAAGGTATTAAAAATCCAGGACCGACCTATTATGGCAAGAACTACGCCAGATTAAGAAAAGTAAAAGCGAAATACGATCCGAAAAATGTATTTAACAACCCGCAAAGTATTCCACCGGCTAAATTAAAATAGGGTACGATTTCAAACCGTTAATTCTGAGAAGAGTTAACGGTTTTTTTGACCTTTCTAATCGTTGTATTTACTAATTATTGTAGAGTAAGATGTAGAAAATAATATTAAAACTGCAACGGAGTTCAGGCAATTTATTTCAAGGAGGTAACAGATGGATTACACTTCGCCGATTGAAGCGGCATTAAAGGTGAAGCGCCCTAAATATACCGCCATAGCGGCGGGGCGACGTCATACCATTGGTCTTAGATCGGACGGAACGGTGACGGCAGTGGGGTTGAATAAGCATGAACAATGCAATGTAAGTGGCTGGTGTGATATTGTGGCGGTAGCTGCGGGTTGTGCACATACTCTTGGTATTAAATCAGACGGTACGGTAGTGGCTGTGGGGGAAAATGAATATGATCAATGTGACGTAAGCAGTTGGCGCGGCTAATTTACTATGGACGGGGGATTGAATTGAAACGGATTGCGGTATATTGTGGTGCAAGTAAAGGTAACGTGTAAATCCTGATTTTTTATTCATTCATTCTTACAAAAAGCTTACAGTTGAATGGTAGGATGACGCAGTAGCCTTTTTTATGTTTAGCCTTGTCAAACTAACAAATCCTGAATAATCTAACACATACCACAAAAGAGGGGGAAGAAACATGAGTGAAGTTGGATATGGAAATGTAGGAGGACTTGGCGGAGGATATGGCGGTTTCACGTCCGTTGGTGCAATTCTGGTATTGTTTATTTTGTTGGTCATCATCTCCAAAGCTTTCTTAGTTTAATAGTAAGCTTTAGAAATTCCGCTGGCGTTTGCTGGCGGTTTTTTTACGTTGTTGTATGAAGGTTAACAAAAGCAATTTAAATAGGGAACGTTATGTCAATATTGACTTACACAACGCTCCCTACTAGACTCCCGCTTATACCACGGTGATCGTTCCATAATACATGTACATGCCACAATTGAAGTTGTACGTTCCAGGTTTTAGATCTTTTAAGGTAATGAAATTATCTCCTTTTTCAAGATATACATCTATTCCTAAATCTTTAGACTGAACACTTCTTATACATGTATAACCTGAATGTTTTATAAAATTAATTTTCGTCGGGACCCCAGCTTTTACTTCAATATTTTCTTGACTAAAACCATCTGATGTTACATCGACTGAAACAATCTGATATCCTGAATTATCTGTAACAGAATTAGCTTGCTCACTCTGTGATTCTTGTGAGTGAATTGCCGATGTTTGATTCGGTTGATATTGGTAAAATAACGTTGCACCTACAGCCACAATTCCAAAAGCAACCGTTAGTATACCTACAATAAACGGCATACCTATACCACGTTTATTTGTTTTATCGCTAGTATCCGTTTCTTGATTCGCCAATTGAAGAGCAACGCTCAAAATAAAAATAAATAGGATGTCAACAAAGATCATCATGATATAGGAAGGACCAACCATTGCCCCGAGCATTGCGCCCATCATGCCACCCATAATTCCTGCCAACATGCCATCCAAAGTTGCCAATATACTGATAGGTTTGCCTGTGAAGTACCCGGCTGCCAAGCCAAACAATATAGCGGTCATGGATGGGACTGTTAAATCACGTGGAAACACAATGCCTAATTGTACACCAAGTGCAAGGCTTGACATCATGCCAACGGTCATAGCGATCATCATGCCAGGCATACCCGCAAGTTTTTCTTTTCGCTTATATGCTTTTAGAACAATGAATGCTGAAAACAGTATAACCATAAGCATACTTAATATCGCTAATACCACAATCTTGTCCTCCTAATATCCTTACATACAGTAATGATGTATAGTTATCTACTCATTGACATTACGATTAAGAACATTCATCTCATGTACTAATATATCAGAATTATCATAACAACATGACAATTGTCACAGACAAGTCAATGGATTGTCGCAATAGTATGAAGATAATTTGACATTTTATTGATATCTCTTTCCATAACCATTTGAACCGAATTCCATCTGTCTAACGAAAGAAAAAAATGGAGCCTACTATCTTTAAGATAGAATAGGCTCCATAACTCTTCAACTTTACTACTCGTTGTATTTGTTTTTGGATCAAATGCTTTTCATTAATTTACTGCGGGTTTAGTTTTAGTTTTACCCTGCTGATTTTTTAAAGCCTCGACAGGTTCATCACTTACTTCCGCACGTTTAATGAAGAAAACTAATATTAATGCGACAATATTAATGCCTAGTGCGATATAGAAGGAATATTGGATTCCGGCTAATAACGCTTCTTGGGTTAATATAGCTTTATTGGCTGCTGTCAAGGTTGTTGGATCAACACCCGTCATTAAATCTTCAGCTTTTGTTTTGGTCACCGAATTCATAATTGTAATCAGAATAGCCGTACCAATCGAACCGGACACTTGCTGAGCTGTATTGTTGACAGCTGTACCATGTGGATTTAAGCGTGTTGGCAATTGATTCAGGCCGTTTGTCATAATAGGCATCATCACCATTGCCATACCAAACATACGCAGAGTGTACACGAGGATAATATAAGTGTGAGTCGAGTCGATTTGCAGGTTTGCCAACATATACGTTGAGATCGCTGTAATCGTAAGCCCGATTACGCCAAGAACCCGTGGACCATATTTGTCAAATAGTCTACCTGTAATGGGTGACATAATCCCCATGATGATTGCACCAGGCAACATCATTAAACCTGAATCAAGTGGTGTAATACCTCTTACGTTTTGTACGTATGCCGGTGTTAAAATCATTCCGGAGAACATCGCCACTGCGTTTACAATCGCAATAACAGAGCCAAGGGCGAACATCGGATACTTGTAAACCCGTAAATCCAATAGTGGTGTTTCCATTTTCAATTGACGGACAACGAAGGTGATCAGAGCAATAGCTCCAACGATTAAAGTGATTAAGACAATTGGATCTGTCCAACCATCTGAACTTGCAGAACTGAACCCATATAACAAACCACCAAAACCGAGGGAAGATAATATGATGGAGAAATAATCCAGTGTTGCATTTTTATTTTGCTGCATTACATTCTTGGATTTCCAAATCCCTAGCAGTAAACTAATGACGGCTAACGGTAAAATCATTTCGAAAAGTAAACGCCAGTCATAATATTCTACAATGAAACCTGATAATGTTGGCCCGATCGCTGGGGCTGTAATCATAACTAATCCGAAAATACCCATTGCTGTTCCGCGTTTTTCTCGTGGGAAACTTACCAGCATAATATTCATTAACAGGGGTCCCATTACTGAAGAGCCTGCTGCTTGAACCATTCTTCCTGTAAGTAATAAACTAAAGTTTGGTGCAACGGCTGCTATGGCCGTACCTAAAGTGAAAATGGTCATGGAAGTAATAAACAAGCTTCTATTGGAGAAACGTGTTAATAAAAATGCTGACGCCGGAATTAATATACCACTGACCAGCATATAGCCAGTAGACAACCACTGAATCGTGGAATAATCTTTAATGTTTAAGTCCACCATGATGGATGGCAGCGCTACATTTAAGAGCGAGTTATTTAGAAATGAAACAAATGCACCTATAAAAAGAATCGCTATCATTAGATAGGGTGGTTTTTTTTCTTGTAAAGCTGAATCCATATATTTCTGTTCTCCTTTTTGACACTTCATTTAATCCCTTAGCTCGTTTAATATTTGTGTGTATAAACATATCTATTTATTAAATTTTTTTAAATCCTCTTTTTAGCAGTTCCATTTGCTCACCATAATTTTTCAAAGCTTCTTCATAGGTTAAATCCTTTACGAACACTTGAATAAGGTTATCAAAAGTTACAGCTATTATAATTTTTAGAATATGCTGCAGCTCCCGTTCCCCTTGTATATTCAAATTTTCCGTATTCATTAAGTCAATGATAGGTAAAAGCTGAATTTCCCGGTTTTCTTCATAAATATTATTCGTAAATGTTTTCTCTGTTTTATAATTCATGTTTAAAAAAGCATTTCTAAAAAAGTTTTTGTGTTCTTGATTGGTGTGATTTTGAATCATAAATTGAAATGAATCGATAAAAGCTTCGAATACATCTCCGTTGTTCTCCTTTAAAGCTGCAATAAATCGGTCACTATTTTTCTGCGAGGACTGGTTCAACAGATAATAATACAGATCCTCTTTTTCCTCGAAATATTGATAAAAACTTCCTCTGGAGATTCCCGCGTCTTTGATAATATTGGCAATGGATGCTTCGTGTAATGGAACTCGTGAAAATTCCCTTTTGGCACATTGAATTAACGTGTCCTGTTTATCTTTCGATAAGTGAAAAAATGTTTTTTTGGGCAATATAATCCTCCAATCTTAATAAGTGACACTGTGTCACAATTGCTGATTAATGAATTATATATGACACCAATGTCATACGTCAATAATGAAAATGACACCGTGTCATATGTGTGAAAAGTGCATTCGAACAAAAGACCGCCGACCATTTAAGGTTGACGGTCTTTGTATCTCAGCAGAAAGTGTTCTAGAATATACAGGCTTTAGTGATAATGACCAGAAGAATAAACAGAACCAAAATTGCTCCGGTAGAAGACCATCCAGGGTATCCGCAGCCACCTACTCCAACTCCGCCAACATTTTCTCCACATCCATAGCCCATCTTTAATTCCTCCTTTACATTAAGGGTACAGCATAAGATATGCAAATTATTATGTTGAGCGTGGGCGTTATGGAACTGAATTAATAATCCCTTAACTCTCCAAACAATTATAGAAAATCTTGCAGAGTGGACGTGCTATTTCATTCCGTCGATTAATTTTTGACCATCCTTTGTCGGTGTTAATGCTGCATAGTGTGCAAAAGATGGATCAGGAATATTTTGCACTTGTCTGCTATATTTGCCCGGAGAGACTCCGGTAATTTTGGTGAAGGTTCGAATAAAATTGGCATAATCCCGAAACCCCGATTGGAAGCACGCATCCGTGATGCTCATCCCGCCGGACAGGTAATATCTCGCCAATTCAATACGACGGTTCAAGATGTAAGAGCGGATCGTTAGTCCGGTATGCTTTTTAAACTGGCGGCTGATATACGTGCTGTTCAGATAAAATGCCTCAGCAAGCTTGCGAAGCGTTATCTCCTGGGAGATGTGCGCTTCAATATATTCCATTGTTTTACGTACCATCTCAGGCATGATATCGATTGGTACGGAGGACTTATTGTGGAACGAATTGTTGATGAGAACCAACAACTGTGCAATGACTGCGTTGGTTTTAACATCCGTTCCATATACATTGGAATCAAGCAATTCCTCCAGCTCGCTAGTTAAATGCAAAATCTGCTTCATATGGTAATCATCTAAGTGAACGATGTTTTGTTGTCCCTTTGGACGATGATCAAAACATGCGCATAGATTGGTTGATAAAGTCGACAACTGACAAAGATATGTTTTTTTTAGATTGATAGTAATTCGTTCATATTCGGTTCCGTCCAAAATAAAGGCGCGATGCATTTCCTCCGGAGACATAATAAGCAAATCTCCCGGCTCCAGATGATAACATCGGTTCTCCACATAAAAGTTGACATTGCCGCGAATAAAAAGGTAGATCTCGTATGCATCATGTCGATGATAGATGGTTTCCAATGGATACGTAGTTACGCGATGAAGATATAAAAGCTCGGACTGGATGGGATCGTAAAAATATTCAGTGGATCCGTTCATGTAGCACCTCCTTGTCCTTTCGCGCAATAAATAGAGCGGAATACGCAATGAAAATGTAAGCACCTTTACCTTAAAATGTAATCATCCTAACATGCTGTATCTGCTATTGCAAGCGTTTTCCTGCGTTTTAGGCCTAGATCAGGCAAATCGCAGAGCGGCGATAAGATGTATATCAAACTCAAATGGAGGAACGACTGATGAACTACAATTCTGCTTCAAACGCAAGGGAACAAACGGAACAGAGTCATCCATCTATAGCTGCTGTGAAGATCAGTAAGGCCATAGGGAAACTTCCACCCAATAACAATCCTTTGGTTGCTCATAAATTTGGAGCCGATCCGTATGCTCTGGTGTTCGAGGGTCGTGTCTATCTGTACATGACGAGTGATAAGCTGGAATATGATTCTGAGGGCAATCCGCAGAAAAACAGTTTCCACTCGATCAACCGCATAACAGTCATCTCTTCAGACGACTTGGTTAACTGGACAGATCATGGGGAGATTCATGTGGCAGGGCCCCAAGGCGCAGCCACATGGGCCACTCAATCCTGGGCACCGGCCGCTGCCCACCAGATCATTGACGGGCAGGATCGATTTTTCCTTTATTTTTCAAACAATGCCAGCGGCATCGGCGTCTTGTCAGCCCCTAGTCCGGTCGGGCCCTGGACAGATCCTATTGGAAAAGCGCTCATTACCAGAGAGACTCCGGGTGTTGAGGATGTGACGTGGCTGTTCGATCCGGCGGTGCTGGTAGATGATGATCACAGAGCTTATATCTATTTTGGGGGTGGCATACCGGAAGGGAGAGCAGAGAGGCCGGATACCGCAAGAGTTATGCCATTGGGTGAAGATATGACCAGTGTGGTGGGCCGGGCGAGGGTCATCCCTGCTCCGTACATGTTTGAGGATGCGGGGATTCACAAATTCAACCATATCTATTATTTTACCTATTGCTCTAACTTTGACGAGGGTACTCGTCCAGAGGGCAGTCCGCCACCCGGCGAGATTGCTTACATGACGAGCAGCCAGCCCATGGGTCCATGGACGTACAGAGGAACGATCCTGCGAAATCCGGGGCACTTTTTTGGCGTTGGCGGCAACAACCATCATGCCATATTTCAATTTGCGGATCACTGGTATATTGCTTATCACGCCCAGACGTTATCACAGGCGATGGAGGTTCCTGATGGTTATCGTTCGACACATCTGAACCAGATTAGCTTCAACGAAGCAGATGGCCGTATGATCGAGGTGGCCGCAGATTATGAAGGTGTTGAACAGATCAAGCTCTTCAATCCTTATCAGAGGGTACCTGCTGCCACAATGGGATGGAGCGCAGGGGTGAAGACGGAGCGATTAAGTGCACGTGAGACTGCGGCTGGTGCCGATTCTGAGGTTGTTGTTACCACGATGGAAAGAGGCAGCTGGATTGCGTTATCGAAGGTTGATTTTGGCAATGGAGGGGCAGCATGCTTTACGGCTGCAATCTCCAATGAAGGCGCGGAGGCGGTGCTGGAGCTTCATCTGGATCGCCCTGACGGACTGCTGATTGGGCAGCTTGTGATTCCGACATCGGGTGGATCACCTGAATCGGGCATATCACCTCGATGGAAAGAGCATTCAACCGGGATTACTGATGCACAGGGAGTTCATGACATCTATATGGTGGTTGGGGGAGCATTAGACAAGCAAGGCATCAGTATTAGGGAATGGAGTTTTGAATAGGCAAGTATAGGGGAAAGGGAGGATAGAAGGCAAAGTTATGAAAACGCTTGCAAATTAGTGTTGACTTCTTATCCAGCGAAGGATAAACTTAGGCCAAGTTCATATTTTAGTGATGGAGAACAGGAGAATCACAGCGGGTGCTTGCCTAGGTTTGGGCAGGCTGCTTCGTTGCTGATTCTTTTTTTTATTAATCGAAATGAACGGGGGAATCAAGCGATGAGACACGAGATTACGTTTGAAACTGAAGACCATGTAACCATTTATGCAGACAAAATGGAGCCGGAAAAGAATACCGCAAGGAAAGGGATCGTCCTGATTATTCACGGTATTCTGGAGCATGCAGTAAGGTATGAACGCTTCTCGACAGAACTGGCTTCGCTCGGATATGTATCCTACATCCCGGATCAAAGGGGTCACGGGCGTTCCCGAACAAAGCCTGGCCTGACAACACTCGCGGCGAACGAATTCATGCGCATGGTGACGGATCTTCGTCAGCTGCACGAGCTTGCCGTTTCGAATGATCCCGATGTTCCGGTGTACATTTTTGCACACAGCATGGGGACCATGGTTGCCCGCAATTATTTGCAGCAGTATGGCGGTGAAGACCTCGCAGGGGTCATTCTGAGCGGACCCGCCCACCTGCATGGAATTTTGGAAAAAGGGTCTGCACTCTCCGAAGCATCCGTTCACCAGCACGGGTATGATCATGTTGATCCAGAGCTGCTGGACAGCGTTTTCGGTGTGATGAATGCGAGCTTCCAGCCTGCACGTACAGGAGCAGACTGGATTACCCGTGACACAGCAGAAGTAGACAAGTATTTGGCTGATCCCCATGTACAAGCGCCGGTCACTGCGGGTTTTTTATATGAAATGTTGAAGGACTATCACCTGATCTATGACCCGGATGAGGTTGCGAAAATATGCAAATCCTTGCCTGCGCTTATTATTACTGGTGATCAGGACCCCGCAACCGAGTTCTCGAACGGGGCCATTATGATCATGAATCTGTTTAAGGATGTAGGAATTAAAGATGTGAAGCTAATCATCTATCCGCAGGCCCGGCACGAGATGCTGAACGAGCTTAACCGCGAGGAAGCGACCTCGGACCTCATCGGCTGGATTACCAAGCATCAATGAAGCAGGCAGGAAGCGTTGATAAAGCAGGAAGCGTCATAAATCGTCATAAAGTCTAATGAAGTGTCGTAAATGCTTTATCGCAAATTTTTCGTCTGATTCAGACGAACATGGATTAGATGTTTAGATCAGCCAGAACAGCTCCAGTCTGGCTGATCTTTTCTCTTGAATGCCTCCTGTTAAACGCCTTATGAACGGCGGATTGCATATGCGCGCATGTCCTATAACCGGGAAGCGGATTTGCGGTATGCACGCGGTGTGCAGCCTGTAATTTGTCTGAATTGTCTGGAGAAATGCTCCACATTTCGATAACCGCAAAGCTCGCTAATGTCTGAAATTCTGGATCGGCCGTGGATCAGCCTTTCTTTGGCGATGCGTATTCTGGACTGGATGACATCATCCATGCAGGAGATGCCAAATGCAGCTTTGTATAACGACTGCAGGTAGCCTGAACTAAGATGAACATAATCGGCCATTGCCGAAACCGTCCATTCGTGGCCCGGATGGTGATTGATAGCTTTGCGCAAATTCAGCAGATTTTGATAATGCGGTGTACTTCCTGCCGATTGCGAGGCTTCGACCAGCTTGTTGAACATGATGCGAAACAAATAGTCAATGGACAGCTCACGGTAATCGCAATGAAGAAAGTTTTCCGTAGCCAGCAATTGGAACAGCTGATGACAATAGCCGGGGTCAGGAAGCGGGATCGGAATGCCGAGAGGAAGCGTTGTCTCCAGTATATACGATTCCTCCGAACGGAATCTCACCCAATCATTGACGTATTGATCCGTGCAGGCCCGATACATAACTTTTTGATGGGGTGGATACAGCACGGCACAATTGGCAGGGTAGGCTTTGATCTCTCCATGGACCCAGAACTCCGCAGGGGTCTGTGTGAGAATAAGCAGCCAGAAATCATGCCCTTCCGGTATGTCATAGATGAAATCATTCGGGTGAGCGGCATCATAGCCGACATAGAAAATGGTAGTCATCGCTATCTCCAATCTTGGAATAGATCAAATTTGCGTCAGCATATATCATTCTTTGAGGCGTCTTTCTATTTTATAATTTCATAATAATAAGCGTTAAGAATGCGCTCTCAAAACATGATATTATTTCCCGCCGATAGTTGTTCCGTCTTTGAATTGATCAAATAAGGTGGCTTCTAAGGTCATGATATCAGAAAAGAGCAGGAAATATAATACAGACAGGGGCGAACAGGCAGATGCATGCAAATCCAATGATTTGGGCCGATTATCCGGATCTCGATGTGATTCGGGTTGAAGACACGTATTATATGGTCAGCACAACCATGCATATGATGCCAGGCTGCGTCATCCTGCGTTCCTATGACCTGATCCATTGGGAAGTGGCTACGCATGTGTACGACAGACTTGACGATACACCCGCGCAGCGGCTGGAGCAAGGCAGGCAGATTTACAGCAAAGGCATGTGGGCAGCGTCGCTTCGATATCACAAGCATAAGTTCTATGTCATTTTTGTGGCAAACGATACCCATAAGACATATCTGTACACGGCCGATACGATCTCGGGTCCCTGGACCAAGCAGTATGTGGAAGGCTTTTATCATGATTGCTCCCTGTTTTTCGACGAAGATGACCGAATTTACCTGGTGCACGGCAATGCCGAAATTCATTTGACTGAGTTAAGCTCCGATCTGTCCGGACCCAAGCCCGGTGGAGCACAGCGCATGATCGTAAAAGACAAAGAGCCTTATTTCCTTGGTTACGAAGGGGCCCATTTCTACAAAATCAACGGCAAGTATTATGTATTTCTGATCCACATATCCAAGGCTTCCGGCCGAAGAACACAGGCGTGCTATATGGCGGATTCCCTGGAAGACGCATTTGTTGGTGGCGAAGTGTTTAACGATGATATGGGCTACTTTAATTCAGGTGTAGCCCAGGGCGGAATCGTCGATACACCGGATGGCGACTGGTATGCCATGCTGTTTCAGGATCACGGGGCGGTTGGCCGCATTCCTGTGCTGGTTCCGCTTCACTTTGAGAACGATATCCCGGTGTTCGCCAGGGAAGCACCAAAAGAGATCACAGTGCCAAGCACGAGACCGGATCACGTCTACAAACCTCTGATTGGCAGCGATGATTTTCACTACGAAGCGAATGCAGAAGGAAAGGTACGGCTCAAGGATGTCTGGCAATGGAATCACACTCCGAATGATGCGCTCTGGTCGGTGACCGACCAGCCTGGGGTGTATCGGATTCAAACCGCGCATATCAGCCCCAATCTGACCTTTGCGGTTAATACGCTGACGCAGCGTGCAATGGGCCCTGCCTGTGAAGCAATCGTTACGCTGGATGGCAGCAGGTTGGAGGAGGGTGATTATGCAGGCTTGTGTTTCCTGATCGGTACATACGGTTTAATTGCGCTGACGAAGACTGAAGGGCAATTTTACCTGGTCATGCTGGCAAGAAACAGCGAGGATTCATCGATATTTGGCAATCTGGTTGATACGGAGCCTGCCACCGAGTATGCCAGGATACCTGTTTCTGGATCAGTAGTTACGCTCAAGGCTTTTGGCAACTTCGTGAATAATCAGGACGAGTGTACGTTCTCCTATCTGGAGGGGGCAGAGTGGAAGCCGCTTGGCATTTCCCACAAAATGATTTATAAGCTGGATCATTTTATGGGCTGCCGGATCGGGTTGTTTTTATATTCGACGAGAGTGACCGGGGGCAGCGCTGATTTTTCGAATTTTAAATATGATGTGATCGTGTCGGATGACGAGAACAAACATGCATAGAAGTCGCCGATCTGGCGGCTTTTTTTATGATATCAGAAGGGTTAAAATTCGAAGCGCGTTTTTCTAGCATCGAATAGGTATTTCTGCTTCAACCGGAGCTTTTTATTGTACAATTATAAAAAGATTCCAATATTGGAAAATGATATTATTCAAACGAATGGGGGTGCCTGATGTGCGTATCACTGCTTTAACCAAAACAAAGTGGGTTGTCATTCTTCTGCTCAGTGCATGTATACCAACAGACCATACGAGCGGATATTCAGGACAAAGCATGGCCGTGGTGGATGGGCAGCCATCCAGAGATCATACCATTTTCGAAAAATACAGTCCTCCGGTAGAAGTATCTTTTGTCAGGGAGGCCGGGGATGATCTGGATCGCATGATCAGCCAGCTGCCAGGAGAGACACTGCTTGACAATCGCTGGACCCGGTTATATGAGCAAGAGCTTGGGATTAAGCTTCGCTATGACTGGATTGCAAAAGGAGACGTTTACGGTCAGAAGCTGGGTGTTTCCCTCGCTGCAGGTCGAATTCCGGACGTTGTGAAGGTAAATCCATACCAATTAAGGCAACTGAGCAATGCGGGGCTGATCCAGGATCTGTCCGAGGTGTACACAACGTATGCTTCGCCGCTTGCGAAGAGCATATTGGAGGCGGAAGGAAGCGGGGCTTTTGACGCGGCAACCATCGATGGCAAGCTGATGGCGATACCAGAAACGGCCTCCTCCATCGAGACAGCCCAGTACTTGTGGATCAGAACCGATTGGCTTGAACGTTTGGGACTTCAGCCGCCTGAGACGATGGAGGACGTACTTGAGATTTCGAAAGCGTTTACACAAGGAGACCCTGACGGCAACGGCCAACAGGATACCTACGGCCTTGCACTAACGAATCATCTGTGGGACCCGGTCATGGGGGCTGCCGGTCTGATGTCAGGGTATGGTGCATACCCGAATATATGGATTAAAGATAAAGATGGCAAGCTCGTTTATGGCGGCATTCAGCCTGAAGTCCGGGAGGCGCTGCAGGTTCTGCAAACGATGTACCTGGAGGGGCAGCTTGACCCTGAATTCAGCTATAAGAAGGGAACACAGGCCGTACGAATGATCAAAAACGGAAAAATCGGCATGCTGTACGGAGAACAATGGACACCCTTCATGATTCAGTCGAGCCGAGAGAACGATGCAGCAGCGGACTGGCAGTCTTACCCCATTGCCGCAGAATCCGGCAGGCAGGTTAAAGTACCACTTCGCACCAATACCTGGCAATATTTCGCCGTCAGGAAGGACTACGCTCATCCTGAAGTGGTGATGAAGCTTATGAATCTTCATTTGCAGACCAACTGGGGTGAGCAGGCGCAGTATGAAACGTACTACAATGACGATTCCAAGGCAGTGTGGATGCTATCGCCAGTGACCCCCTTTCCGGGAAGCAAAAATCTGGATGCTTACCGGCAAATTCGTGAGGCGCAGCGTTCCGGCAATCTTGCTGTTCTTCAGGATGAAGCATCCGCTATTCAGAAAAGAGTTGAGGCCTATGTAACGGAAGGAGTCGAAAGCGGCTGGGGCTGGAATCAAACCTACGGACCGACAGGCGCATTTAGCATAGCTGATGGTTACGAGCGGAACGGACAGCTTTTATATGACCAATTCACGGGGGGGATTACAGAAACGATGGTCGACCGTCAGATGATCCTGAACGATCTTCAGCTTGAGGCATACATGAACATTATTCTCGGCAGACCGATTGAAGAGTTCGACCAGTTTGTGGAGAGTTGGCTCAAGTTAGGCGGAGAACAGATCACAACGGAGGTTAATGCGTGGCTCAAAACCAAAACATCACTGGAACGCTGACCGCTCCTCAATGGTGCCTTCATATGCAAAATGTGCAAAAAGACAATCCAGCCTGTAGCAATGGAGGGGAGTGAGTTGATTAAGTTTCCTGCCCAATCCTGGCGCAGCAGCATTTTCGCCCGGTTGGTTATCACTTATCTGATCTTTGTTCTTCCACTGATTCTCCTGGGCCTGTATCTGTACAATTGGAGCTATGACAATGCCAGCCAGGAAATATCCTCGTCAACAGAAAGACGGCTTACCCGGTATCTGGATGAATTGAATCGGGAAATTGAATGGCTGGAGCTGCAGCAGTTCGACATCGTTGAGGACAGGAAGCTGAACAGGCTCGCCATTCTGTGGGGAATGATGGATCAGGTAGAGCGCCGCGATACATTGAATTATTTGTCCGAGCGGCTGGCTACGTTCAAGAACAGCAGTGCTTACATCAAGAACGTTCATGTGCATATCCGCACGATTGGCAAGAGCATCTCCGCCACCCATGGCATCGATGATTATGACAAAGCCTCCTATGAATACTTTAGCTCCGGCATGCAGGGGAAAGGCACTCGCTTTACGGTGAAGGACGGCACAATGAACTTGAGTGCTGTACGTCTGACTGGCAAAAAGGGAGAAGAGCCGCTGTTTGCGGTCCAGGTCGAGCTGGATACAGAGCAATTTCAAAATGCACTGACCCAGCTTAATCTGTACCCGGACAGCGGCTCCTTCCTCATCGAGGAAAAGACGGGTCATATTATCACAGACGTTTCCAAGCGTGACTTTATCCTCCCTTACTACCGTGATCACATCACCGATCATGATCATGGCGGCTTTCAGGTGAAGGTCGAGGGCACACGCTATTATGTCAGCCAGAGCCATATGGGCCCATTGGGTCTATCGGTAGCAACGTATTTGCCGGAGGAAAGTGTGAAGAGGCCGCTAAGCAAGTTCTATCATTGGGCTTGGCTGTTTGCAATGACATCCTTCGTCGCGATATCGGCTTATCTCTATTCCAGCTACAAGCTGATTCACATTCCGCTGCTGCTGCTCGTCAAAAGATTCAAAAAAATGGAGACAGGTGTACTGGACATTCCCATCGTGCACAAGCGCAAGGATGAATTTGGCTTTCTGTACTCCCGGTTCAATCAGATGCTTGAGAAGCTTCAACTGCTTATTGATCGGGATTTCAAAAAGACGATGATGATGCAGCGCGCCGAATTGAAGCAGCTTCAGTCGCAGATTAATCCTCATTTTTTGTACAACAGCTTTTTCATCATCAATTCGCTCGCAAGAACGGGGGATACAGCGCGCATTGAGCAATTTGCCAACATGCTTGGCGAATATTTCAGGTTCATTACGCGAAACGGGACAGATCATGTAAGACTGGAGGAGGAAGCAGCCCATTCGAGTGTGTATACGGAAATTCAGAAGCTGCGTTTTTCCAGACGAATACAGGCCGACTTCGGGGAGCTGCCACCGGATATGAAGCAGATTCGTGTTCCCCGGTTAATCATACAGCCAATCATTGAGAATGCTTACGAGCACAGTCTTGAAAAAATGACAGATCAGGGCATGCTTAGGGTCCGGTTCAGCATGAATGGGAATATCGCTGAAATCAGTGTAGAGGACAACGGGCATGAGTTGACAGACCCGCAGATTCATGCGCTTCAGGAGCGTCTGCTTGAAGACGGCAGCTCGGATGAAATGACCGGACTCATGAATATTCATCGGCGCCTGGTGCTGACATTCGGGGAAGGAAGCGGCCTGTTTTTGACCAGAAGCGAGCTGCAGGGATTGAAGGTCATAATCCGAATCCAATGGGAAGGAAGGGAAAGCGAATGTATCGACTTTTGATTGTGGATGATGAGGAAATTATTACGGACAGCCTCTACGAAACCTTTGCAAGCCATATGCCGGAACGGCTTGATGTATGCAAGGCTTATTCAGCCAGGGAGGCATTAACGTGGATGGAACGCTCAAGGATCGATATCGTGTTGACAGACATTCGTATGCCTGGCATGAGCGGTCTTGAACTGACAGAGCAGATCCAGGCTTACTGGTCGCACTGCCGCGTCATTTTTCTCACCGGCTACAGCGATTTTAATTATGCCTACAAGGCTTTTCAAATGCCCAATGTACGTTATTTGCTCAAAACGGAAGGATATGACAAGATCATGGCTGTGGTTGAGGAAGTCATGCAAGAGATTCGGCAGAGTCACCGCATGCACGAATTGCTTCAGCAGTCCCATGAGGTCACCTGTCAGCTGGCGGAGCTCCAGCAGGAAGAGTATCTGCGGAACCTGCTTCAGAACTGCACAGCATATGCAGCAGGCTCAAGTGAGATTCAGGACGAATGGGCCAGGCGGGACATTAATCTGCACTCCTCGGCCCCTGTGTACGTTGTGCTGGGCCGATTGGATTATAAGGATAAACCTCTGCATGCGGAGCGCGCTCAGATTCAGGCATCAGCACGAAAGATAGGTTCTTCCCTGTTGGATGAGCACACCTATCATGTCAGCGTGGCAGACCATTATGGAGATGTGGTATGGCTGATTCAATCCAAACAGCCAGAAGCGGAGCCAGCCCATTCACTGGTCCGATATCTGGAGGGCACACTCGAATTGGTGCAGGAAGCCTGCATGGCTTCGCTTGGCATATCCGTGGCTTTTGCGATAAGCGGGAAAAGCTGTAACTGGTCTGACATTACTCGGCAATACGAGCGATTGAGGCAGCTGCATTGGATGAAGATTGGAGATGGCATTTCCATGGTGCTCACCGATTATGAAGATGCTTTGCCGAATCCAGAACACAGGGAGCTTACACGAGTCAGCAGCCGAATTGAGGTTATGTCAGGGTATTTGGAAACCGGGCGAATCCAGCAATTTTACGAAGTGTTTGAAGAGCTGGTCAATGAACTGCTTCAACAGGATGTGACGATGGAGAGGGCGATGGAAACCTATTATAATCTGGCGCTGCATCTGTATTCGACTATCAATCGATGGGGACTGCATCAGGATATTCCCGATCAGCGCAGACTGCTTCGTCTGAGCGAGTATGCGTCTATGAAGGACGCGGTGCAGGTGCTGTACCAGGCAACTGACAAGCTCGTGCGCTTCAAGAACTTGGATGAGCAGGAGCGAGCAAATGCGGCCATTCATTCCCTGTGTACTTACATCAAGGAACATCTGGAAGAAGACCTTTCCCTGGTGAGGCTGGCGGAGCTTCATCATTTCAATCCATCCTATCTCTCCCGTTTCTTCAAACAGGAGATGGGGATCAACCTCTCCGAATTTATTGACGAGTTGAAAGTTCGAAGGGCAAAGGAGCTGCTGCGGAATAGCGATCTCATGGTTCGGGAGGTTGCACTCCAGGTTGGTTATGAGGCAGCGCATTCCTTCACACGCTTTTTCAAAAAAGTGACAGGCATGACTCCCCAGGAATTCCGGGAATCTCTTTTGGTCCGTTAAAATAGAAGTGAATACGAACAGAAGCAAGACCTCAGGTGAGATGAACCTGTGGTCTTGCTTCTGTTTTTGTTATACGAATCATAAAGGGTGCGGCTCGAAAACTATGCGGTGAACGTTTTTTGCTTTCGATAGACATTGGGACTTTCCCCGGTATAAGCTCTGAATTTTTTATAAAACCAGTCTGTATCCGTATATCCAACCTCGCTGGCAATTTCGTAAATCCGCAAATTGGTGGATATCAACAGAAGCTTGGCTTTTTCCATCCGCTGCTGCATTAAATAATGATTGAAGGATATGCTCTCTTCCATTTTGAATTTTTGACCAAGATAGGCACAATTGAAATGAAGCATGTCTGAAATCTTCTTCAGTGTAATGTCACTGCTCAGATGATCACGTACATATGCTTTTACAATCTTGATCACCTGGCCGGAATGCACATGTTTACCTTCTAGATGCATAGGCGATTTGAAGGCTGATGGAAATCTCTTCGCGGGCTCCGCGTCAAGCCTGAACTTGAGCTGATCCAGACTGTTGAGGAGGGCGGAGGCCCGGACGGGGCCCGGCAAATAATCGCTGACCTGATACGCCAAAGCTTTGCGTACAAGCCTAAAATGATCCACTCCGCCCATGAAAAGGATCGGAATCTGACTTTTCTTTCGAATATAATGGCACACCCACAAACCTGCAGCAGCACATCCTCCGGTGTTCACGAGTACAACAGAAAATTCCCGCTCTTCCAAAGCCAGCAAAGCGGCTTGCGCAGAGACTACACAATCTCCGATGACATAATCGGATCTGTAGCGCCCCAGCAGCTTCTGTAATTCCCCGCAAGCATGGCGGTTGAAATCCACAAGCAAGATGTTATGCATGAAGGAAACCTCACTTTCGCTTGATTTGAATCCCTCTGAGCCTCAAAAATCCTCTCGAATCGAGTATGACTCATGTCTTTATTTCATTATGGGAATAAAAGAAAGCGCATACAATGTGCATTTCTTTGCAGATGGTCCATTTTTTTACCAATTCATGTTGAAAATACGCTAACTTGGATTCAAATTGCCAAAACCTATATTTTGACAGGGTAAACACCTTTATTTCAACGGGTTGTTAACGCTTTCATTCAAGAGCTACACTTTTGATGGAAAACGGTAAGACATATTCAAGGGGGGACAACGATGAGAAAAAATACGTTTATGATGATTAGCCTTGTTCTTGTAATGATGCTGTTGATTACCGCGTGCAGCACCGGCTCCAGCGCACAGACAGAGCCGGAAACGAAGACGCCGCAGGAGGAGCAGACCACAAACGAAACAGAACCTAAGAATGAGACATCAACGCCGGAGATGGATTTTGACATGGGGGGAAGAACAATCAAGGTGGTTGCCTGGTGGGATATGAAAATGACCGATAGCAACCCAGACAACATTCAGCGAATCGAGAATCTGGAAGCACTCAAGAAGAAGCACAACTTTAACATCGAATACATTTCGATTGATTTTGGCGAATATCAGGAGAAGGTCGTGGCCTCACTCATGGCGGGAGAACCGCTGGGCGACATTGTGCGGCTGGGCAAAAGCTATGCAATTCCTGCATTAACCAAGCAAGACCTGTTATGGCCCGTGGATGAGTATACCAAGAACGATAAGGTGTTCAACCAGAAAACGACCAACCAATACATGCAGTACGAAGGAAGGGGTTACGGATTTACCGAGGATCAATCTTCATTCATCAGTGGTATTTTTTATAATCGCACACTTATGCAGGAACTCGGCATGAAACCGCTGCAGGAATATGTGGACGAAGATCAGTGGAACTGGGATACGTTCATTGAAGTAGCCAAAAAGGCGAACAAGGACCGCAATAACGATGGCAAGCTCGATACCTGGGGATTAGCCCAAAGGGGACTGCTTGAACCGGTGTTGTATTCCAACGAAGCCTCACTGACCAATGGTGACAAGCAAAATCTGGATGATCCAAAAACAAAAGAAGCACTGAGCTTTGTTTCCAGAATGGCTACCGAGCAAGTCGGCAGAGCCTCGGAAGGCGGGGATTGGACTGAACCTGCCACGTTCTTCCGTCAGGGCAATACGTTGATGTATTCGGGCGCCATGTACGAGATCGAAGGCATCAAAACAGATATGCAGGACTATGATATCGGCTTCCTGCCTTTCCCGAAAGGGCCAAGTGCAAGCGCGTACCACTCTGGCGAGTCGCAATATCAGGCGCTGACGATTCCGAAAGCGGTCGAGCATCCCGAGCAATTGATGTATATCTGGGAAAAAATTAACGAGATCGATTCAATTTACGATTACCCCGGACAATCGACTTTGGAGACTCACTTGGCCGACGAAGCTGACATCGAAAATGCCATAACAGTTGCCGACGGCATGCTGGTACTTGATCACAATACGTTCCCGTCACTGCCTTTCTGGGATTTCAACGGTGAGCTGGTCGATGGTGTTTCCGTTTCTACCGTCATTGAAAAATACAAGGCGACGTTCCAGGCAGCCATCGATGAGGTATACAAGCAAAAGAAATGATGTTGTTCTCTCCGGAACGGATGCAAAGCCCTAAAGCCCTATACGCACTGTCCCTGGAGAGTGACACGCCATAACCATGCTCCACGCCAGAAGGAAGGGGGACATATTGGAACATGCGGTCACGAAAGAAAAAAGGATTGATCCTGCTGCTCGCCATTGCGTTGATCTTTTCCATATGGAGCATTTACCCTGCGCGGGATCGCAGTCCGGGCATCGTTCAGGCCCGCGAGGATTTTGAAGCCGTGTCGGGTACAGACGATCCACGCAGCTATGAGCATTATCTCTCAACGCATACAAACGCAGACAAGCCGGAGCAGACCGTAAGAATCGAAGGAGAATCTTTCATTCAGGTTGCGGACGGTGAGTTCGAGATTGTCGATGGATATGCCGGACTGGACGGGAAAGCGGTCATCACCCCGGAAGCTGGCACTATCAGCTGGGAGGTCCCTGTACAGGCGAGCGGTTTATACCAGCTCCGCGTTCATTATTTTCCCGTTACGGGCAAAAGCTCCGGCATTGAGCGGAAGCTGACCTTGAATGGAGAGGTTCCGTTCAAGGGAGCCGATGTGCTCCTATTTGACAGGGTATGGGGGAACCGCGAAGACAGCGTGCGAAGGGATGATCGTGGCAATGACCTTAGGCCGCGGCAGGTGGAGAAGCCAGTCTGGCAGCTTGCTGCATTCAAGGACAGCGCCGGTTACTTCGAGGAGCCGTACCAGTTTTATTTTGAAAAGGGCAACCAGAAGCTGTCGCTTACCTCGCTGCGCGAAAGCATGGCGATCGATTATATCGAGCTGTACCAGGAAGAGGACATTCCATCTTACGCAGCGCTGCAGGCCACTTATGAATCGGCAGGATTGAAGCCAGCGGAAGCTGTCATGCTGAAGGTACAGGGAGAACAGGCGGTGAGTAAATCATCACCAACCCTTGCCCCCATTTCGGATCGGTCGAGTCCTTCCCTCGAGCCCTATGATGTATCCAAAATTCGGATCAATGCCATTGGAGGCACCAACTGGAAGCTTCCCGGCGAATGGATCGAATGGGATGTAGACGTGCCGGAGGATGGCCTGTACCAGATTGCGCTCAAGGTGAAACAGGACCAGCTTCGCGGCGTGTATGCCACACGAAGTCTGATGATCGATGGGAAAGTTCCGTTCAAGGAAATGGAACGCATTCGCTTTAACTATAGCCCCACATGGCAGACACGGGTTCTTGGTGAAAGCGAGCCTTACCTGTTCCGGCTCTCCAAAGGAACGCATCGCTTGCGAATGACGGTTACGCTGGGCGATATCGCACCGCTGCTGCGCACAGTGGAATCCAGCGTGCTGGATCTGAATGAAATGTACCGCAAAATTTTGATGATTACCTCTAACAAGCCTGATTCTTTGAGGGATTACCAGCTGGAACAGCGCATTCCCGAGATGACCGAGGTATTCCAGCGGCAGGCCGACATTCTCCGTTCGGTTGCGGATTATTTGGAGAAGGCAACAGGTGAGCAAAGTGACAAGGTAGCCGTACTGCATGCGATGGTCGTGCAGCTGGAGGATATGGCGGCAAGACCGGAAACGGTGCCCAAACGTTTGGATACCTTCAAGATCAACGTGGGCGGATTGGGAACATGGATTCTATCGGTTCGTGAACAGCCTATAGCACTGGATTACCTCCTGGTATCCTCACCGGATCAGAGGCTGCCCGAGGCTGAGGCAACTGTGCTGCAACAGATGAAGCATGAAGTGGGTGCCTACGTCGCTTCCTATACGGAGGATTATGACAGCATCGGCAACATGGAGCAGAAAAAGGATTCCATCACCGTATGGATTACAACCGGACGTGATCAGGCACAGGTGCTGAAAGGTCTGATTGATGAATCCTTTACACCGGAAACCGATATTTCGGTGCAGCTGCGACTTGTCCCGCCCAACATCCTGCTGCCTGCAACGCTGGCCGGGGAAGGCCCGGATGTGGCGATGCAGATGGGCGAGGATATTCCGGTCAATTACGCGATGCGTAATGCGGCAGCCGACCTGAGCGTATTCCCGGACTTTGAGCAGGTTGCAAGCCGATTTCGCGAGAGCGGACTGACGCCTTACCGCTATAACAACGGGGTCTATGCTCTTCCAGAGCAGCAGCATTTTCCGATGTTGTTCTATCGCAAGGATGTCCTCAACGAGCTTGGCTTGGAGCCGCCAAAAACGTGGCAAGACGTCTATAATGCCATCTCGGTGCTGCAAAAGCACAATATGGAGTTCTATTTGCCAATCGAGGATACAACAAACAATGCCAACATGATACCCAACGCCACCTTCGCCATGCTGCTATACCAGAACGATGGCGAGTTCTATACGGAAGATCAAAAGGAGAGCGCGCTGGATTCAGAAATTTCCATGGACGCGTTCAAGCGGTGGACGCAATTTTATACAAATTACAAATTCCCGCTTAAAGCTGATTTTCCAAACCGCTTCCGTACTGGGGAGATGCCGCTTGGTATCGCGGATTACACAACCTATAACATGTTGACCGTTATGGCGCCCGAGATCCGCAATCTGTGGGACTTCACCATCGTTCCGGGTACGCAGCTGGAGGATGGTTCTGTAAGGCATGAGGTGGCAAGCACGACGAGTGCAGTCATGATGCTGGAAAACGCGAAGAACAAGGAGGCTGCATGGTCGTTCATGAAATGGTGGACCGACAAGCAGACCCAGATTGAATATGGCAGGGAAATGGAGGGACTGATGGGAGCAGCAGCGCGTTATCCAACCGCCAACATCGAGGCATTGGAGCAGCTGCCCTGGCCGGTCAAGGATTATCAAAACCTGGAGCAGCAGTGGGAGTGGGTAGAGGGCATTCCCCAGGTTCCCGGTGGATATTTCACGGGCCGACATCTCGACAATGCGTTCCGTAAGGTGGTCAATGCAAACGAGAATCCGCGTGAAGCCTTGTCCGATTATGTTCTGTACATCGACGATGAGATCGAGCTCAAGCGCAGGGAATTTAATCTGAAGTAGAAGGAAGGGAGGGTAACGGTTGCAGGCAGAAATCACCAAGACACCCGCTGCGCCTGCCATCAATGCCAGGCAGGCGAGCAGGTGGTCCCTTTTGAAAAGGGATTTGTACCTAAGCAGGCACTATTACGTACTGATGGCACCGTTTATGCTGATCTTTTTCTTGTTTACGGTCATTCCGGTCGGACTCTCGCTGGGCCTCAGTTTTTTTCACTTCAATATGCTGGAGCTGCCCCGATTTGTCGGCTGGCAAAATTACTCGCGGCTGTTCCTGAACGACGATGTTTTTTTGATCGCCCTTAAAAATACGCTGCTGTTTGCCGTGATTACGGGTCCTGTCAGCTATATTGCCTGCTTTTTGTTTGCGTGGATCATCAACGAGCTGTCGCCCAAAATTCGGGCCATCATGACGCTTGTGTTCTATGCGCCTTCCATTTCAGGCAACGTTTTTTTCATCTGGCTGATCATTTTTTCGGGAGACAGCTATGGATATATGAACGGCTTTCTAATGCGCCTCGGCGTTATTTTGGAGCCGATCCTGTGGCTTGCAAACGAGAAGTACGTGCTGGCGATCGTCATCCTCGTACAGCTGTGGCTCAGCCTTGGCACGAGCTTCCTCGCCTTTATTGCGGGTCTCCAGACCATCGACCAATCGCTGGTTGAAGCGGGCACTGTGGATGGCATCAAAAACCGCTGGCAGGAGCTATGGTACATTACACTGCCTTCCATGAGACCGCAGCTTATGTTCGGCGCAGTGATGCAGATTACAGCCTCGTTCGCCGTGGCCGAAATCTCCATCGCGCTGGCTGGCTTTCCAAGCGTCAACTATGCGGCACATACCGTCGTAACACATCTGATGGACTATGGCACCATCCGTTTCGAGATGGGCTATGCGTCCGCCATTGCGACTGTTCTGTTCGCCATGATGCTCGGAACGAACATACTGACACAAAAAATGCTGAGAAAGATAGGTGAATGACAATAACCAGCAAGGTACGCGCCGTCTTCGGCATGTCCAGAAAACTGAATCGGTCATTTACCGTCAGCCTGATGCTGTTTGCACTGCTGGCTCTGTTTGGGTCATTCATGGTATTGCCGCTGATCTACACGGTTAACAATGCCTTCAAACCGCTGGATGAGCTGTTTATTTTTCCACCGCGCTTTTGGGTGAACAATCCGACCACAGAAAATTTTGCAGACCTGATCAATCTGATGGGTAACTCCTGGGTTCCCTTATCCAGATACATTTCGAATACGCTAATTATTACGCTGCTCGGAACGGCGGGCCATATTCTGCTGGCTTCCGCAGCCGCATACCCGCTGGCCAAATACCGGTTTCCCGGTTCAAAGGTGCTGTTTACCATCGTCATCCTGTCCCTGATGTTCTCACCACACGTCACGGCGATTCCGAACTACATGGTGATGTCCTGGCTAGGATGGATCAATACACATGCGTCCATTATTGTGCCTTCGCTCGCCTTCTCCCTGGGTCTCTTCCTGATGAAGCAGTTCATGGAGCAGATTCCAGATGCACTGCTGGAGGCCGCAAAAATCGACGGGGCCAACGAATACCGGATATTCTGGAGTATCGTGATGCCCAATGTGAAGCCAGCCTGGCTCACGCTTATGATTTTACAGTTTCCAGCGTTGTGGGGGACCGATGGCGGAAGCTTCATTTACAGTGAAAATCTGAAAACACTGCATTATGCGCTCAGTCAAATTATCCAGGGAGGAATTGCCCGTGCAGGCGTCGGCGCTGCGGTAGCGCTTCTGCTCATGATCGTGCCGATCGTCCTGTTCATTATCTCCCAGAGCAGTGTCATGCAGACGATGGCAACTTCCGGTATGAAAGAGTAGAAGGGGGGCAGCGACATATTGAAAAGCATGTGGAAAAAATGCGGATGGCTCACGTTGGGCCTTGCCTGCCTCCTGTGCTTGGGAAATGCGGCGGCAACGGCTTTTGCCGATGGTCAGACGGATGCGTATAACTACTCCTACTGGGGAGAAGCGGTTCGCTCTCCTGCCGCGTATGAGGCAACCCGAATAGTGACGGGCACCGAGCTGAAGATTGGTACATTCAAAGAACCAAACGACATGCATGTCACAGCCGATGAGCGAGTTTACGTGCTGGATTCGGGCAACAGCCGAATCGTCGAGCTGGATCGGGAATTGAAGCTGAGACGAGTTATCGATTCATTTGATCATGAGGGACAGAAAGATTTTTTCAAAAATCCGCAGGGATTGTATGTATCCGACAATGGGCAGCTGCTCGTTGCGGATTCGGATCATCAGCGGGTGGTTCATCTGGATGAGCAGGGACAGTTGATCAAAATTGTGGAGCAGCCGCAATCCGACCTGCTGAAAACGGACTTTCAATTCAAGCCGCTCCGGGTTGTTATGGATCAAGGCGAACGGATTTACGTCATGGCTGAAGGTGTTTTTGACGGCTTCATGGAGTTTAATTCCGACGGTTCCTTTGCCTCCTTTATCGGAGCCAACAGAGTCTCAGTCGACCCGGTGGAGTATCTTTGGAAACGATTCGCAACTCGTCAGCAGCGCAGCCAGATGGTCATGTTCACACCCACCGAGTTCACCAATATGGACATTGACGAAGAAGGCTTCATCTATGCAACGAGCGGGGACCAGAAGGGATTACCGATCAAGAAACTGAATGCGCAGGGCGCGGACATCCTGAGAAAAGAAGGCTACTATCCGCCGCAGGGGGATCTGTTGTACACCAATGAGAAAGGTCCTTCCCGGCTGGTTGATGTGGACGTGGGGGACAGCGATATGTATTCCGTGCTTGATGCCAAGATGGGACGAGTGTTTACCTATAACGGAGATGGATATCTGCTCCACATGTTCGGAGGCATTGGGAACCGGTTGGGACAATTCAACACCCCTGTTTCTCTGGAGCGTGCGGGAGACCGCATGCTTGTGCTGGACAAAGCGCTAGGCGAGATCACCGTATTTCAAACGACTGAATATGGACGCACACTGCATGAAGCGGTGCGAAGCTATTTCAATGGAGACGAGGAAGGGTCAGCGGCAAGCTTTGGGAAAGCGGCAGATATGAATGCCAATCTTGAATACGCTTACGCAGGCATCGGAAAAGCGCTGCTGCGTCAGAAGGATTATGCAGAATCTGCGCAATATTTTAAGCGAAGCATGGAGCGGGAAGGGTATTCCAAAGCGTTTCTTCTGTTTCGCAAAGAGCTGCTCCGCGAGCATTTCTCATGGATCATGTCGGGACTATTTCTGATTGTTGCCGTGCTGGTAACCGTGACCATCGTTCGCAGACAGAGAAGGGGGACAACGAATGCAGGCATCAAGTAGACAGCTGATCCAATATCCGCTGCATCTCATATTTCATCCGTTTGACGGGTATTGGGAGCTGAAATACGAGCGAAATCAGAGAACAACGCTGATGATCGCATTGGCCATTTTGGGTTTGTTGACAATAACAACGATCCTTCAGGCCCAATACAGCGGCTTCCTGGTTAATTTCAATAACCCGAAACGATTGAACAGCCTGCTGGAAATGGTATATGTCATTGTTCCGGTGCTGTTCTGGTGTACAGCGAACTGGTCGCTCACCACGCTTATGGACGGAGAGGGCAAATTCTCGGAAATTTTTATGTCCACGTGTTTTGCACTGGTTCCGCTAATTTTGATTCAGTTTCCTTGGATTTGGCTCAGCCTGATCATTTCCGGGCAGGAAACCGCCTTTTATTATTTCTTTAACATGGCTGCCACGGCCTGGACAGTATACCTGTTATTTGTCGGCAATATGACGGTGCATCAATACTCACCCGCCAAAACGGTGCTGACCATGCTTCTGACGCTGGTTGCCATGGCCTTCATGGCATTTCTCTGCCTGCTGTTCTTCAGTCTGGTGCAGCAGATTGTGTCCTTTGCAGCCACCATCTATCAGGAACTTGTACTCCGGGGCTAAGGAAGGAGAATGGAGATGAATTTGTACGTGGCTAAAAAAATGATCGCGATTCTGCTCGTATTCGGCCTGCTTCTTGGCGGGTGTCAGATCGCTTCCGTGCCTGAAGCCAGGATGTCTGCGAGCTCGGATGAACAAGCGGAAGTGCCTGCGCTTCGGCCCGGAGAGAAGCTGGCCTCATCCTTCAACGATACACGTCTTCCGGGCATGATCGGGCTTGCCCAGAATGAAGTGCTGCAGCTGTTAATTCAGGAAGAAACAGCCGAGATTGCGGTGATTCACAAGCAGAGCGGGCAGATCTGGCGCAGCAATCCGGAAGAGCGCAAATTGGATACGCTTGCCGCGGGCATCAACAAGGACCTGCTGTCTTCGCAGGCCAAGCTCAGCTTTTATAACAGTCTGGGACAGAGCAGCTCGGTTAACTCCTATACGGATAGTGTAGCCCACCAGCAGATCAGCTACGAAGTATTGCCAAATGGCGTTCGGGTGAACTACGAGTTTGGCAGTAATGAGAGCTCCATAGAGGATTTGCCTGTGAAAATCAGCAAGGAGCGCTTCGAGCAGAAGCTGCTTGCCGCGCTCGATAAGGCCGGGCAGCGTGCCTTGAAGGTCGGCTATGCCGAGGACAAGGACGAAGGCGTCTACGTCCGAATCGACAAGGCGATGCAGGGACTTCAGCTAACGCGTGCCCTCAAGGCTTTTGAGACAGCCGGTTACACACCAGAGGACCTTGAACTGGACAATGTCGAGCATGGCATCGAGCAGGAAAAAAGCGGACCACGCATGTTTATGTTATCCATCGAATACGAGCTGGATGACGAAACACTGGTCGTACGCGTGCCGGCATCCGGCATTCATTTTCCCGAGCAATATCCGATCAATAGCATATCGGTGCTGGATTATTTCGGTGCTGGTGCAGCGGACGAAGAAGGCTCCCTGTTTGTACCCGATGGTTCGGGAGCACTCATTCATTTCAACAATGGCAAGGTTCAATATCCCGCCTATCAGCAGGACGTGTATGGACCGGACCTGACGATGAAGCTTCGTGAAGTGGACTCGACTGAGGAAAAGGCCAGGCTGCCGGTCTTCGGACTGATTCGCACGGGCGGTGCGTTCCTGGGCATCATCGAGGAAGGTGCGGCTACAGCCGTTGTTAACGCGGATATCAGCGGAAAGCTGAATAGCTACAACAATGTCTATCCAAGCTTTTACGTTGTAAACAAAAGTGATGTGACGCTTCAGGCGAGCGACATGGTACGGACACTGCCCAAGTTCCAAAAGAAGCCGACGGCATCCGATTTTGTCGTTCGTTATGCCTTTGCTGGAGCAGAGGATGCGTCCTATTCCGGTCTTGCCTCTCTGTACCGGGATTATTTAACCCGGACGGCCGGCCTTCCGGCGAAGCAAGCGGCTGAGGGAGAAAAAGGCATTCCATTTTACCTGAAGCTTGTCGGCAGTATGACCACCCAAAAACACATGCTGGGCATACCATACGAATCGAATGAGGCGTTGACCACGTTTGACGAGGCGCAGCACATCTTGTCCGAGCTCCAGGAAAAACATGTATCCAACATTCAGGTGCGATACGCGGGCTGGTTCAACGGAGGACTCCTTCATCGGCTGCCGGATTCCATCAAGGTGGACGGGGCGGTGGGAGGACGAAAAGGCATGCAGGCATTTAGCGACTATATCCGTGAGGCCGGGATCGGATTTTATCCTGATGTAGCAGTCTTAAATGTGAATGCGAAGAGCGGCTTCAAGCCTTCCTCGGAAGCTTCCCGAACGCTCACGCAGGAGCCAGCGGTTCTATATCCGATGGACCCGGCAACACAGCGGCGTGACCGGGATCGACAACCGGCATATATCCTTTCTCCGAACCTGCTGGGTGATGTGACCGAAGACATGCTGAAAGCACTCCAGCCATATGAGACAGGCGGATTGTCTCTGCGTGATCTGGCCGAGCAGCTGAATAGCGATATGAATCCGAAAAAACTGTTGGACCGAACCGGAGCACAAGTGGCTGTCACGGAGGCATTGAAGCAAATTACACAGCAGGGAATGCCTCTTGTAGCGGAGGGCGGGAATGCTTATGCGCTGCCATATGTGACGGGATTGACGGATGCGCCGATGTCGAGCAGCCGCTTCAAGCTGGAGGACGAAGAGATTCCGTTCTTCCAGCTGGTTGTTCACGGTGGCATCAGCTACACCGGAGCAGCCTACAATCTGTCAACGTATACCGATGCGAGACAATATGTGCTGAAGCTTGTTGAGTATGGAGCAAGCCCCTACTTCACATGGTTCAACGCGCCGAACCATGTCGTGAAGGAAACGGATTACGACGATCTGTACGCCGCCCATTACGAGCAGTGGATGGACCTGGCAGCCGAGATGTATGAAGAGGTCAATCAGGCCAATCGTCCATTCGCCGGGCTGAACATGGTCGCACACGAGAAGCTGGCTGAAGGGGTATTTCAAACGACATACGAAAACGGAGGCTTCGCTCTGGTGAATTATAACGACTTCCCCGTGCAGGCAGCAGGCCGAACCGTAGAAGCCAAAAGTTACGTGACAGGTGGTGAGCAGCTCTGAAAGCGCTACTGAAAGGAAAGTGGGGACGTCGAACCTATGCTCAGCAGAAGGCGGCCTGGGGAGTGATCTATGTGCTTCCCTGGCTTATCGGCTTTGTCCTGTTCTTCTTTGTTCCGCTGCTGGCTTCCCTGCGCTACAGCCTGAGTTCAATCCAGGCAAACGCGCAGGGCATATCTATCCAGTTCACAGGTCTCGCCAACTATATTCAGGCGCTGACGGTTAATACCAGCTTCAACCGGGCGCTGATTGGATCCATAACGGATGTATTCGTCAATGTGCCGCTCATCGTCATATTCAGCCTGTTCCTTGCCGTCATTCTTAATCAGAAGTTTCCGGGGCGGGCCATAGCGCGGTCTATCTTTTTCCTTCCGGTGATTTTGGCATCAGGCGTCATCATGGCGCTGGAAAGCACCAGTCTGATCGAGGCCGTTAACCAGAGCAGTATGGGTGGCAGTGCCCTGGGCACATTTGAGATCGAAAACCTGATGCTGGACGCGGGGCTGAGCGAGTGGGTTGTCATGTATCTGAGCGGCGCCGTAGATCGCATTTATCAGATCGTCAGTCAATCAGGCGTGCAGATTCTTATCTTTTTGGCAGGCATCCAAACCATATCGCCCCAGCTGTACGAGGCATCCAAAATGGAAGGGGCTACGGGGTATGAAGCCTTTTGGAAAATTACGTTCCCCATGGTCAGCCCGCTTATATTCGTTAACGTGATCTATACCATTGTCGATTCCTTTGCCAACAATGCCATGACTACGCTCATTCGTGATACGGGCTTTGTCAAATTTGATTTTGGATTAAGCTCAGCCATGGCGTGGGTCTACTTCGTGGCGATTGCTGTCATTCTGGTCATCGTATCACTTATTTTCTCCAAACGTGTCTTCTATCAAGATTAGAAAGGGGGTTGACCGGGTTGATGATATCAAGGTTGCTGTCACTTGAGCAGTGGAAGAGCTGGCTGTGGTCCGTTGTGCGGTTCACGCTGATTACCGGGCTCTCCTTCGTGATCCTGTTTCCGATATTTCAGAAAATATCGACGTCCATCAAGGATAAGAGCGACCTGTATTCGGCCGTCGTGGTCTGGATTCCGCAAAATTTCTCCATCGACAATTTCAAGCAGGCCATTCGTGTCATGGATTATTGGGCCACCTTGCTCAATACGTTTGCACTGTCTGCAACAACGACCATTTTGACGACGCTCTCCTGCGCACTCGCTGGATACGGATTTGCCCGCTTGAAATTCAAAGGGAGCAATCTGTTGTTTGCGGGAGTCATCCTGACCATTCTAGTTCCGCCAACGACCATCCTGATTCCGGTGTACCTGAATTTGAAGAGCTTTGATCTGATGGGACTGATGACGCTGATCGCTGGCAAACCCGCAAATCTGCTGAATACGTACTGGCCGTTTATTCTGACTGCTATAACGGCCAATTCGCTCAAGGCAGGGCTGTATATTTTCATCTTCCGCCAGTTTTTCAGAGGCATTCCCAAGGAAGTGGAGGAAGCGGCTTACGTTGATGGTGCTGGCATCAGCCGCACTTTTGCACGCATCATGCTGCCCAATGCGATACCGTCGATTGTTACGGTGCTGTTATTTTCCTTCGTTTGGCAATGGAATGACAGCTTCTATACGACAACCTATCTGACGTCCAGCAAAGTGATGTCCACCCAGCTGTCCTCCCTACCGTATAATCTGGCCCAGCAGGTAAGCGATGGTGCATCCAAAGCCGATCCTTTTTATCTAAGCATGATACAGGATACCGGGATTTTGCTGGCCATCTTGCCTTTGATCATCATCTACCTGTTTGTACAGCGTTATTTCGTGGAGAGTGTTGAACGCACGGGCATCGTTGGATGATGCTTTTCAATCGGAAGGGGCTAGGAAGGTGAGAAGCCCAATAATACAGTTCAGTGAAGGAGGTGATGCCGTCTGTTTTAACGTTTCACCATTCAAGCTCAGGAGGGATTATGTTGAAGAAGATGTTGAATTACTGTAAATTTATGCTCATTCTGGCTTTGCTGTTGTCCATCACGCCACTCGGATCGGGTCGCGCGGACGCATGGGTTGGCATGCCCATGGGCAAGCTTCACGTCAGTGGGAAAAATCTAGTGAACAGCAGTAACCAACCCGTCGTAATGAGTGGCTGGCATCAGCCCTCAGGGGCCTACTGGACCTACCAGAACAGCAATTATTATCTCACTCGAAACGGCAACAACCGCCATGCCGCTACATTGGCTTATCTGAAAGACATTACCGATACATTTACAAGTACAAGTCCTAAATACGGAAGCAGCCACGGCTGGAATATGAATCAGATTCGTCTGTTCATTGACCGCGAGGACATGGGAGACGTAGCAGCAGGTACTTACAATTTTGCAGGTTTACAAACGGTAACGCAGAACGTCATTATCCCTTATATCCAATATGCCAAAACGAAAGGTGTCTATGTTACACTCGGACTTGACTTCACATTGAAGGATGATCAAGCTACGACCGCAGCCAATCTGCAAAAGTTCAATCAAATCTGGGGTTATCTCGCTTCTCGCCCGGAAATTAAAAGCGCAGACAACGTACACTTTGAGCTGATCAATGAGCCGGTTAAATCGTACGCTAACGGACATTGGGGCGGCTACAACGGCGAGAACGACTTTGTGGACCACTGGAATGATCTGCGAAATTTCCAGAACTCCATCATCTCAACCATCCGCAGCCAAGGCGCGGATAATGTCATCTGGGCCGCTGGTCTGGGATACAACCAATTCTATAGTCTGACAGCAAGCCATCCTTTGACAGACCCCCTGAACAATTACGGTTATGCCGTTCACTGGTACCCGGGGTACGGCGCGCATGACAACATGTCGATTCTGCAAGATCAGTGGAATACAAATGTGAAGGCTGCGGCTGATAAATATCCAATTAACATCACCGAAGTCACGTGGTTCAAAACGAAGGCGGGCGATTCCGAATACTGGAATCTGTTCAACGGCAGTAATGAAGGTTTTGGCAACAATACGAAGACCATTTTCAACGCGGCAGGCAATGTCAGCATTGCAGCACATATGAACGGCTTCATTTTGGATGCCGGGGAACGAAGCTCCTTTGCCGATCCAACGGCAGGCCTGAAATGGGACGGTGATGCTTCACGAAGCGCGATGGGACGTTTTCTGTTCAATTGGTTCTATGAACGGGCACAGTCTTACCCAAACGGTGGAACTCCATCAACCGGATTGACACCGGGGGCAACCTACAAGATCGTGGCAAGACATTCGAGTAAGGTTATTGATGTACCGGGTGGGGTAAATGAGAGCAATTTGCAGCTTCAGCAATGGTCTGATCTGGGTGGCAATCCTCAAAAGTGGGTCCTGACCCAGATTGCTAGTGGGATTTACAGTTTGACGAGTGTGAATTCGCCCGATAAGGTCATCGACATTCGTAATGGGACAAGCAACAACGGAGAGGCGGTACAGCTCATGAGCAATTTGAATACCACCGCGCAGCATTTTAAAATCAACGATCTGGGCAATGGCTATTGGAGTATTATAAACGTCAACAGCAATAAGGCCATAGAGGTCGCAGGCTCCTCAACGGCAGACGGTGCCAAATTACAGCAAAACGATTTTACAAACGCAACCAACCAGCAATGGAAATTTGTCGCAGTTAACTAATGGTATAACGAATGCAGTCGTTCTAAAATTCTTCGTCTCTACCCATGTAACTATGCGTAACTGCAGAAATGCATAAGCAACAGAGTGAGTCTTTACTATTCGACCTGTCGCTCATTAATAAACCGGACCCGGTTCGTATTTCCCGCGAACCAGGTCCGGTTTTTGTTCTTTCGATATTTTGATCTTAGGTTTTTCGATGTTTCATCCTTTCAATCTTTGCATAGAAAGAAGCATTCAATGCGCTGAATCGGCTTATTTCAGCTTCCCGGCACGTATGTCATCCGTCATGCCCGGATAAGGTGCTATTGAGATCAGTTTCTCATTGTCGATGCCTGCATTTTCAATAAATGTGATATCGGCAAATTCGGGAACGACGTATTTCGGATATGTTTCATATTTTTCCCGCGACTCGATCATAAGATCGATATAGTCGTTCTGGTAACAGACCGTGATTTCCGGGTGCTCATGAACCCATTTCGGAAAAAAAATAATACCGTGCATCCGCATTTCGTTCGGCATGAAATTCAAGGAAACATCCGTGCCTGTCGGCTCGGTCCACGATACTTTATAAACGCCCTCCGTCAATTTCACAATGTTGACTTCCTGATCACGCACCCAGCGTCCTGCAACCATGCCGCTATGAATGCGATAATCGATGGTATGATCATTTTTGATATAGATTTCGTATTCCCAGCCGTTCTCGTAAGTATAAATCATGTGGCTTCCTGTAAAGCCCTGCAATGCCTCTTTCGTTTCCATATGAATGTGCTCCTTTCCTTAACCATAAGATTCCGGGCGGGTCAGGTACTGTATTTCATATCCCGTCATCTTAGGATATTGTTTTCCCATATATACTTATACCTTCCGATGATCAAAAGCGGTTCTGAATCAGGCAAGGATCATATTTTTGCTTTGGCTTCAGGTTTTTTGGTGAGCCGCATCAAAGGAATCGTAATATCATTTTATTGTTCTTAAAATACTGCGATTGATGCTGTCTTCTTCGTCATATATCATATGAACATCATTGTATTGCGTGGAGAGGGGACGTGCATGAAGAGGAAAATCTGGTTTTATCGACAGCTGTTATCGTATATTCCCGTCTTTTTCATTATTGTGACGTTCATTTTCTTTGTCTATTACCAATTGCTGAGCAGCCAGAGCCGCAAAGAAGCAGAAATGGCAAACGAAAGCATGTTGATTCAGGCGATGAACTTCGTTGATTCCTCACTCCAATCGATTGAACAGGGACTGCTTTCCGAATTGTTGCACAATAATGAGCTTTTTTTGTTTTGGAATGCTACGAAGCCGGACGATGATTATCTGAATATTCAGGTTGCCGAGTTCATAAGGCGCTTCAAGCAGGAGAACCCCCTGGTGGATTCCATTTATGTGGCCCGGACGCATGATCCGCTTGTGATTAGCAATGCTGCGATGACAACATTGGAAGAATACCCAGATGCGGCGTTTATTCATTCGCAATTATCCGAGCCGGGCAATCACTGGACGGGGTTGAGGAAGTTTGAGCCTTTTTCTGTCGTAGGCTATCGCAACGTCGTCAGCCTTGTGCTGAAAAGCCCGGTTCTCCTTAACGGGGAAGGGTTGCTTGTCGTTAACTTGTCACCAGGCAAAATCACCGACATGGTAAACCGAATCTATGACCAGCAGATCAGCTATACCCGCATTATGGACGCGGAGAGGAACGATATTCTTGCCATTCCCGGGGCAGAGCGTGACGAAGATATCGTCGTTTCCCGAACGACCTCGACATTGACCGGATGGACCTATCTTAGCGGTCCGGTGAACGGAAATTTTGTAAGCGCTACCAACAAGTTTTACAAGATGTGGTTCGCGATTGGAGTGTGTATGATCGTCGCCGGGGTTGCCTGGTTTATCTACATTACGCGGAAAAGCTACAGGCCCATTGAACAGATCATATCCCGCATCAGCAGTTTTCCCCAGTTCAAAGCCGGAGCGGGTCCGCAGGAAAACCGGGATTCGCAAGACGAGTTTTCATTTATTGAATCGGCACTGAACAGCATTCTTGCCCAGACTCGCAGCTACCAGCAGCAATACCGTGAAGATTTGCAACTGAAGAAGACATATCTGCTCCAGCAGCTGCTTGAGGGACAGTACCCTACAAGTCTGGCCCAATGGGATGCACAGCGGGAAGTGTTTCAATTGAATGATTTGAGAAAAACCCAGGTGGTGTGTGCGGTCGAAATCGACGAGTATGCTCGTTTTTACCATTATTACATACATCAGGATCAATATTTGCTGAAGTTCGCCATTCTCAGTGTCATCCAGGAAACGGCCCAAAAACACGGCTGCGACATATGGGCTGGCTGGATGTCTGGTTCTGTACTGGTAGTTATGCTGCAAATGGAGGATCGAGAGGATATCGAGCCGCAGGTGATGCGTTTGTTCGAGGATACAAGGACGTGGATTGAGCAAAACATGAAGCTGAGAATCAGCATCGGGGTCGGAAACGCTGCAATCGATTATACACAAATTCCAGGTTCCTATCGCCAGGCGCTGCAAGCTTTGAAATACAAGATGGTGCTGGGCGGAAACCAGGTCATCCTTTATTCAAACGTGAATCAGGTCAAGAAGGTGGAAGCGTTTGACTATTTTCAGCTTGTTCATTCCATGGCGCAGTCCTTGCGGACGGCCAAGCCCGAGTGGAGGCAGCAATTCGATACGCTCATGCAAAATATTGAACGGGATGTCCTGGATCGGGACAACATTACAAGTCTGGCTGGCTACATGGTATATACGATTGAGCGGGAAATCGGCATGCTGGCCAAGGAATATCAACAGCTCTGGACAGGAACGGCTCAACCGTCCTTGCATGATGCGTTGTCCTCATCCGATACGTTTCAGCAGCTTAGAGCGAATTTGCGACTACCGCTGGAGCATCTGGCTGAGCAGATCCAGCAGCTTCAGGAGAAACAAACCCACTCGGAACGAATCTTCGAAATTCGCAAATATATTGAGCTGGAGTATGGCAATCCCGAGTTATCCCTTGATTTTCTTGCCAATCGGTTCCAACTCAGTCCGAAATCGATCAGCAAATTATTTAAGGAAACGACCGGAAACAAGTTTGTCGATTATGTAATCGACGTTCGAATAAAACAGGCGCAACGCTTGCTGGAGCAAACGACCTTATCTGTGCAAGAGGTTGCGGAGAAGGTAGGCTATTCAAACGTCATCTCATTTGGCCGGGCGTTCAAGAAAAATGTGCATGCTTCGCCTGGCGAGTACCGCAAATGGTCCGCCAAGCCGAATTGATTGGGGGCAAGTATGCGGCTGAGCCGTTGCGGGGTCTGCATTTTTACTAAAGCGAAATAAGTTTGTCCGGAGAAAAAGATTGATTCAGATATTCTGGGCAATGTCACCTGTAAGCAAGGGAGAAGAGAAATAGGTTGCATGCGAGAAAGATGCATATTGTCCAGGGAGCGATGATCTGTTTAAGCTGATTTCATCACGAGCAAAGGAGAGTGAAGATGGAAAGAAAACATGAATCGGCGCTTTCAAGCCGACAATTGCCTGCTTTTTCCGAAAAGAGCCGAAGCAGCATTGCGCGCAGGGTGTGGAGGCATTGGCAATTTTACGTCTTGATTCTGTTGCCAATGCTGTACATCCTTATTTTTAAATATATTCCGATGTTCGGCGTAATCATTGCTTTTAAGGATTACAATGTCGTGCAAGGAATATGGGGGAGCCCCTGGACAGGCTTCAAGTATTTCGAGCAGCTCTTTCAGGCACCGTTCTTCTGGCAGTATTTTCGAAATACGCTGGCGATCTCGTTATACGGGCTAGTGGTCAATTTCCCTTTACCGATTCTGCTGGCTCTGGCGCTGAATGAAATCAGAAACGGGTTCTTCAAAAAGTCGGTACAGATGGTGACGTATGCGCCCTATTTCATCTCTACGGTTGTCATCGTCTCCATTCTTATTGTCAACCTCTCGCCAAACGTAGGGCTCGTCAGCAATCTGTTCAGAGTTTTGGGCATGGAGCCGATCGATTTCATGGGCAATGCCAGCATGTTCAAATCCATCTACGTGTTTTCGGATGCCTGGCAATTCATGGGGTACAACGCAATCATCTATATCGCAGCCTTGTCCGGTGTGAATCCTGAGCTGTATGAGGCAGCCAAAGTGGACGGCGCAACCCGTCTGCAGAAGATGATAAACATCGACATCCCCAGCCTCATCCCGGTGATGTCCATTCTTTTGATCTTGAGCGTGGGATCGACCATGAGTGTAGGCTTCGAAAAAATTTATCTGATGCAAAACCCGCTCAACCAATATGCATCGGAAGTGATTTCGACCTATGTCTACAAAGTCGGATTGCTCAACTCCGATTTCAGCTTTTCCGCCGCAATTGGATTGTTTAATTCCGTGGTGAACTTTGTACTGCTGGTGGTCGTCAACCTGATATCGAAAAAAGTTTCATCTAACAGTCTGTGGTAGGAGGGAAAACATGAAGGGCACCGCCATACGGGAATCGGCAACAGACCGGTTGTTTATGAGCATCATTTATCTGTTCCTGATTGTCATACTGATCGTTATTTTGTTTCCGCTGCTGCATATTTTAAGCGCTTCCTTTAGCTCCCCGTCAGCAGTAACCTCAGGAAAAGTGTGGCTTTGGCCGGTCGAATTCAGTCTGATAGGTTATCAGGCAGCTTTTCAAAATAGCGACATCTGGATTGGCTTCGGAAATTCGTTGTTTTATACCGTATTTGGTACGCTGCTGAACGTCTCGTTTACGGTGATGATGGCCTACCCGCTGGCAAGAAAAACGTTTTATGGCCGTCACGTTATTATGCTTGTGCTTGTTGTGACGATGTTTTTTGACGGAGGGTTGATTCCCAACTATTTGCTGGTAAAATCGCTGGGCCTCCTGGATAGCCGCTGGGCCATGATTCTCCCCGGGGCATTTGCCGTATTTCAGGTCATCATCGCCAGAACGTTTTTCCAATCCACAATCCCGGATGATCTGGCGGAGGCCTCCCAGATTGACGGATGCAGCGATCTTGCCTTTATCTGGCGGGTGGTCCTGCCACTGTCGAAGCCGGTCCTTGCCGTTCTGGCACTGATGTATGCGGTCGGGCATTGGAATGCGTATTTTAACGCATTGATTTATTTGAGTGATTACAGCAAGTTTCCTTTGCAAATTTTTCTGCGCAACCTGCTCATTCTGAACACGGATAACTCGGATATGTACGTTAATATCAGCGCAGAAGCCGTTCAACAGGGGTTGAAGGATTTGCTCCAATATTCACTGATCGTCATTGCCAGTGTGCCGGTGCTGGTCATTTACCCTTTTGTGCAAAAGCATTTTGTCAAAGGGGTCATGATCGGTTCCCTGAAAGGGTAGAGGCATAATTTTGTGAAGGAGCTTGATTCAGAACATAAGGGGGAAACTTTGTTGAAAAAGACGGGACGTGTACTGCTAAGCCTGATTATGACTATGTCGTTATTGCTCTCGGCATGTAGTGGAAAAACGGGTTCTGATGCTTCCGGGGAAACGTCAACCCGCGATGGTGCGGTTCGTTTAAGTGTTTTGGCCCCGCAAAACGAAGCGATTGAAAAGCTGCAAACAAACAGATTCTCGAAATACATCGAGGAAAAGCTGGATATTCAATTTGCGTGGGAAACGACGCCGGGTGGAGCATATAACGATAAAAAGCAGCTTGTGCTGGCGAGCGGGGACTATCCGGCCGTCATTCTGGATGCCGGGGTGAGCAAAGCCGATCAGATAAAATATGGAAAAATCGGCGCATTCATTCCCTTGAACGATCTCATCGAGCAGCATGCGCCAAACATTAAAAAGGCGCTGGCAGAGGTCGACGGATTAAAGGAAGCTGCAACGTCACCGGATGGCAACATCTATGCCATTCCCAAAATCAATGAATGCCTGCATTGCACATATAACCAGAGAGTGTGGATTAACACCGTCTGGCTCGACAAATTGGGGCTGGACATGCCGACAACGACGGACGAGTTCTATGAAGTACTGAAAGCATTCAAGGAAAAGGACCCGAACGGCAACGGAAAAGCCGACGAAGTGCCGTTCACGACCACGCCTGACGAGTGGGGCGGCGGCGTGGACGCCTTCCTGATGAACGCGTTCATCTATAATGATGCCAGTAAATATTTAAGCGTGAAGGATGGCAAGGTCATCTATTCCGCAGCCCAGCCCGAATGGCGTGAAGGTCTGGAATACCTCCACCGCCTTTACCAGGAAGGACTGATTGACAAAGGCGCCTTTACGCAAAACGGCGATGCCGTGAAGCAGCTTGCGAACAAGCCGGATTCATCGGTTGGTGTTGTCGGTTATGCCATTATCACCGGCGGTGTCAAATATCCGCGGAACAAGGACTATGCGGTTCTACCGCCACTGAAAGGACCGAATGGCGTGCAGTTGGCAGGGTATTCCGCAGGAATTCGCCAGAGTGACTTTGTTATTACCAACAAGGCAACAGAGGAAGAGAAGATTGCGGCCATCCGTCTCGCCGATTATCTGTATAGCGAGGAAGGGACCATTTTGACGTCTTATGGCTTTGAAGGGGATGGGTGGAAGAAAGCAGAGAGCAGCCAGCTTGACTATAACGGTCAGCAGGCCAAATATGATGTGCTTCCGCCCGCCTCCCAGACGAATGGAAGCGTGACGCTTGCCGATACGTGGTGGCAGCTCGGCACGATGCAAATGCTCAACTCCATCCGAGAATCCTTTGTGGCGCCAGAAGATCCGCTTGCCGAGGGAGATGGCCCAAGGGAGTATCGCTTCTGGCTGGCAGCCAAAGAATATGAGCCTTTCACCAATCTCGATGTCGTATATCCAGGCAGCGTCAATTTTAAACCGGAGGATGCCCTGACGATTTCGCAAATTGAAAGAACGCTGACGGATTATGTAGACTCCAGCATGGCGCAATTCATCACGGGAAACAAGGATATTTCAAAAGATTGGGACAGCTATATCGGAGGTTTCAAGGGCTTGCAGCTCGAAAAGTATTTAAAGGTCCATCAAGACGCATATGACGAATGGAGGGCATCGCAATGACACCGGAATGGATTAAACAGGCTGCGCAGGTGCAGCCAACCGAGCGTCAACTGGCAGTACAGGAAATGGAGTTTTACGCCTTTATTCATTATACGGTCAATACGTATACAGGTGAGGAATGGGGAACGGGAAAGGAAGAGCCTTCCATCTTTAATCCCACTCAATTCGATCCCGATCAATGGGTGGATGTCTGTAAATCGGCCGGTATGAAGGGATTGATCCTGACCTGCAAGCACCACGACGGCTTCTGCCTGTGGCCAAGCCGGTATACGGAGCATACGATTCGAAACAGTCCGTGGAAGAACGGGGAAGGTGATATGGTGAGGGAGGTGGCAGAAGCTTGCCGGAGAGGCGGGCTCCGCTTCGGAGTGTACCTTTCTCCGTGGGATCGGCACGAGCCGAGCTACGGAGACTCCCCCCAATACAACACCTTTTTCCTGAACCAATTGCGAGAGCTGTTAACCAACTACGGCGACGTTTTTTGTGTATGGTTCGATGGGGCTTGTGGAGAGGGACCAAACGGTAAACGTCAGGCGTATGACTGGGATGCATACTATGCGCTTATCCGGGAATTACAGCCCAATGCCGCGATTTCAGTATGCGGACCGGATATTCGATGGTGCGGAAATGAAGCGGGGCACTGCCGTACATCCGAATGGAACGTTGTTCCCGCATCACTACGGGACAACGAAAAAATTCAGGAAAATTCGCAGCAAGCGGATAACCGCGAGTTCGCCAAGCGATACAATTCAAGCGAGGACGATCTGGGCAGCAGGGATATTATACGAAATGAGCAGGAGCTTGTATGGTACCCGGCGGAGGTGAATACCTCGATTCGGCCAGGCTGGTTCTACCATGCCGAGGAGGATGACCAGGTCAAGACGCTGGATGAGCTATTGCATGTATATTACGGCTCGGTTGGCGGAAACGCAACATTTCTGCTTAATCTTCCACCGGACCCGCGTGGCCTCATCCATGAAAATGATGCTGCCCGAATGAAGCAGCTTGGCGAAAAGCTTCGGACCATTTTCCAGACCAATCTGGCGTCAGACGCATCGGTGAATGCCTCCGAATCAGCGCAAGACCACGATGCAAGCCTTGTGCTGGATGGGAACAAGGATACGTATTGGGCGCCCGAGGAAGGTACGGAGCAGGCCATTGTTGACATCGACCTGCAAACCAAAAAAACGTTCAGCCATGTCGTATTGCAGGAATACCGCTATAACCAGCGGATTGAGCGGTTTGAGCTGGAGTACAAGGAGGGAAGCAATTGGAAGCCGCTGTTCAGCGGTACCGTGGTCGGCCATAAGCGAATATGTCGTTTCCAGCCTGTGACCTCGCAGCATCTTCGTCTGAAAATACAGCAATCCAGATGGTTCCCAACATTGGCTGCATTTGAGATCTATTAGAGTAAGCGCAAAGCCCTTATGCTTTCAGATGAATACGGCGAAACTCTGCTGGAGTTTTGCCCTCCGATTCCATGAATTTTTTGTTGAAGTAACTGTTTCCCGGGTAGCCTGACAGGATGGCGACCTCTTTGATTGGCATGGAGGGATTGCTTAACAGCAATAGCTTGCTTCTCTGAATCCGGCATTTGGTAATATAGGATACCGGAGTCATTTTGGTCGCTTTTTTGAACAGGCTGCAAAAATAATTGGGCGTCAGCCCGACTTGGTTAGCCCACCCTTCAAGCTCGAACGGAAGGTGGGCATTTTTTTGCATCTCTGGCAGCAGTGCCGTGATTTTTTCGAGATTGTTGATATTCCGGTAAGACGACAGCGGAATGGAATGACTCATGAATTCAATAAGCACGCTGTAATTTAACGCAGAAATTCGGGATGGCCGCAAAAAATTATACCGCTCGATCTCATCAAGCAGCTCTTCAAATGCAGACTCCAGCAGGGAGGCATTGCTTTGCGTCCATACGGACGACTTAAAATATCCGTTATCCAAAAAGAATGCGGGGAGCGTATTTCCGTAAAATTGAATCCAATAAATGTTCCATGGGTCCTCCTCAGAGAGATAATAACGCATACGGTCGTTCGGCACGTGCAGAAATACATTGCCCTTACCAAGCTCATATTTCGTATTGTCCAGCTCGATGTACCCGCTACCTTCGGCGATGTAATGCAAGCTGAAATCTCTGACGCCTTCAGGTCGGTTGATGTTATGCTCATCAGGCTGCGTATAGTTTCCGACCGAATGGGGAAAGCAGAAAAAGCGAAGCTCCGATAAATCAGGTAAATAGAACGAACGCATGATGAATGAACCCCTTCCTTGCCCAAGCACAAAAGCGCTAGTGGTCACCAACCTAGGCCAATGAAGCAACTTTGCTTGCAGCATAAGCCTGCGTACTAGGACAGGTGGATGACGATCAATTCATACAGATTAATACATACGATACCTGCCGCTCAAAGCCAGCAGACTGAAGAAGTACAGACAATTGTCATAGTATCGGCGCGCACCTTGGCGTAGCGGCGTATTCCAGAACTGGTGCACGAACTGGTTTGCATGCGGCCCGTCCGCGGCCAGAGAAGCCATGGCATTGGTGGCGAGCAATCCGATAGGGTGCAGAGACAGTTCATCAAATGGCTGACCCTCAATCGTGTAGCGACGATAATCCGATACTTCAATTTCGCTGAAAAATGCCTGAATACGATTGGACTGCTCCACCTGCCAGCGATCCTTGCGGAACCATTCCCAGTCGAGGGCTATGTTCGCCGCTACCCGGTAAGCATCACTGTAGAAATGCCGGAAATCTCCATGGCGCTGAGGGGGTGCAGGCGTTCCGTCAAAATTCGCATATTCAGGGGAAAGTCCGGTTACCGGATGACAGGCTTTGTGTAAATAAGCCCGACTCTCGGCGGCAGCTTCTTTCCAAAAGGATTGATCACGTTCCTCCGCATATTTGGCGAACAGCTCATAAAGATGGGGCAGATGATAGGACGGGTCGCTGAATGGTGATTCCGGGATGAATTTAATCAATTTGGTTTCGGGGTCCCACATCGGATCGCCATCACCGTTCTCCCCTTGATGTACGCAGGCATGCAGTATTTTCCGCGCTTGTTCCTCATAATCATAAGGTTCTGGACCGTCGCCCCACCGCTTGGAGGCGAAGAACAGGGCCATAGCGAAAAACTCCTCGCCGTCCGGTGCCGGGCCTTGAGATATCCGGGTGCCGTCAAGCTTGCAATGCCATGCAAAATAATCCTTGTATCGGCCATCGGCATGCTGCATATACGATTTCGAGAAATTCCAGAGTCGATCGAACTCTTCTTTTTTGTCCATTTGCACAGCCATCATCATTCCGTAGGACATGCCCTCCGAGCGTACATCCAGATTGCCGGTGTCGAGGAAATATCCTTTGTCCTCACCCATCGGGTAATAGATGCGCGTATCCGTTTCTCCATAAAACAATTCGGTCCACGTTTCTTCGAGCTTTGCCGTAATTTCGCTGTCGTCATAGCCCAGTTCGAGAAACAGGTTCCGGTATGTTCCCGTGTAAAATGCGCCTTTGTCCGTGATTGTCATTCGTTTCCTCCTTGGTATGTCGGTTTAGCCAAATTATAACATGACAGATAGTAACCAAATTAAAGCGCTTTCCAGAAAAAATATAGGTTATTCCAGCCGAGTATTCTCATCGCTTGATTTTCATTGTATGTTAAAACAAAAAGCTATACTTTATCAGGGAGAAAAGCAAGTTATCGTCAGGTTGATGGTAGATAATGTAAGCGTTACACTTTAAGAGGGGAAGGGAAAACTACTGCGTTCCATTGACTGAACCGTACTTTTTGCTTGTTTCTCTCAAGCTGTCTGCTACTTTCTTCACAACCTGTTAAAAGAAAGGATGATGCTTGTCCATGCTCAACAATTCAGCGGATTCGGCAAATGAAAAGGAAGGTCCTACGGCACCGCATGACCCGGTTGGGGTTGCTGAAGCTGGGAATGAGCCGCCGGTTGATTCCGAGTCACAGGCTTATCGTGATATGATCGGTAAATCTCTTTTGAACAAAGGAAACAACACCAGATTGAAGGCTGCTATTGAAAAAGCAAAACGCGGCGAGCCCGTCACCATCGCTTACATTGGCGGCTCGATTACCCACGGCGCAGGCGCCGTGCCTCTTCATCTCAATTGTTATGCCTATCGCTCGTTTGAAATTTTCAAGCGCAGGTTCGCTCCATCGGAGGACAGCCCGATTCGTCTGATCAAGGCAGGCGTAGGCGGCACGCCTTCACAGCTGGGCATCGTCCGCTATGATCGCGATGTGCTTAGGGACGGGACGGTCCAGCCGGATATTGTCATTGTGGAGTTTGCTGTTAATGATGCAGACGATGAAACCAAAGGCATTTGTTACGAAAGCCTGGTGCTCAAAGCACTTGGCGCTAACAACAAACCAGCCGTCATTCTGCTGTTCAGTGTGTTTGAGAATGACTGGAATCTCCAAGATCGCCTGGCTCCTGTTGGCTGGCATTATGATCTGCCTATGGTGAGTGTAAAGGATGCTGTGGTGGAGCAATTCCAGTGGACGAAGGAACAGGGCAATGTCATTACCAAAAAGCAATTTTTCCATGACATCTACCATCCGACCAATGCCGGACATCATATTATGGCCGACTGTCTGGGCTGGTTGTTCGAAGTAACGGAGCGATCCGCCCCAGACGAGGAAGATAACGCCAATGAAAAGCCACCGCTGCTCGGAAATGCCTTTGTTGATACGAAGCTGCTGGACCGTCTGAATGGGGACAGTATCGCCCGGATTGAGGCGGGTGGGTTTCGGGAGACGGATACCGATCTGCAACTGACAGAGATGGATGATCATGCACACGGTACACCACTATTTCCTAATAACTGGATGCATACGGGGCAGAACGTAACGGGCAATGCCAGCTTTAAGCTGATCCTGCGGAGCAAGCGTCTTATTCTGGTGTTTAAGGACTCCGGAAAGGCGGATTTTGGGAGCGCCAATATTAGAGTGGACGGAAAACTGGTGAAGACAGCCGATCCGCATCAAGTGAATTGGACACACTGCCACGCCGTAATCCTGTACGATGAAGAGCATTCCAGGGAGCACACGGTGGAGATTGAGATGGCTGAAGGCCACGAGGGCAAACGATTTACGATTCTGGGATTTGGTTATGTTGACTAGTCACAACATCCTGTTTAGCAGCAACGAAGAATGCATGGTTGGAGGGGAGAATGATGATGATAACTATAACTACGGCACCAGAAGGGTATGACCAGTACAGGGAAAACATACTGCACGGCAACATGGAAATGGTGGAATATTTCTCGGCAACGGTAGGGAATTCGCGCAAAACCATGGTGTATACTCCACCCGGATATTCCGCTGAATATACGTATAACGTGCTTTATCTTTTGCATGGGATCGGTGGAGACGAAGCCGAATGGCATAATCATGCCAATCCACAAGTGATTCTCGATAATCTGTACGACGATAACAAGCTTGAGCCGATGATTGTCGTGTTTCCTAATGGCCGCGCAATGCCAAACGACAGGGCTGAGGGAGATCTGTTTGATCCTGAGAAAATAAAAGCATTCGAGACGTTTGAATCCGATTTACTTCACGATTTAATTCCTTTTATTGAATCGAATTATCATGTACGGACGAAAAGGGAGAACCGGGCAATTGCAGGTTTGTCCATGGGCGGAGGCCAGTCTTTAAATATCGGCTTGAACAATCTGAACCATTTTGCCTGGATCGGTGCGTTCTCCGCAGCTCCAAACACCAAAGCCCCGGAGCTGCTCCTCCCGAATTCATCAGTAGTGTCATCGCTTCTCCGCCTACTCTGGTTGTCCTGCGGTGACCAAGATAACCTCAAGCAAATCAGCGAACAGTTTCATGGTTATTTGACACAACACGAAGTACCTCATATTTGGTATGAGGAAAGCGGTGGACATGATTGGCCTGTATGGAAGAACGATCTGTATCAATATTCCAAATTGCTTTTTCAATATTAAAAGGGTTCTAAAGATAAGCCTATAACCAGCTCATGTTCAAGAAATAGACAAGAAAGCTGTTTCTGGAGACCGTCGTCCGCAACTTGCAAAAGTGAAGGCTCCATCCTTAGTAATCCACGGGGTGGAAGACCAATGTTTGTGCCAGCATGCGGACAAGATACGGCTTAATCCATCTTTGGTGCAGAATTCATGTTAATTGAAGGTATGGGACATGATCTGCCGACACAGCTGTTTCAAACTGTTGTTGATGGAATTGTACGGACAGCCCGGCGTTAGCATGTTGAAACGACATTTAAACGTTAAGACCTTGTGTTCGTCTTTTCCGCCAGCTTCATAGAAATGCATGCATTTACAATGTATTACCTGTTTTGGTTAGTTTCTTAATATGTTCTAGAATCCATATTCATTTTTCGTTCATACTTTGTTTGCAATTGAATGTGATTCCTCTAAAAGCATGGCTCTATAGAGTCATGCCTATTTGCGTTTTTAAAGAGTATGCTATTTACATTGAACAGATTTGCCTCAAGTCTTAACAGCGAAGGAAGTAAGAAACGACTACTATAGATTAAATAGATGGAGGATGACATATGAAAGGGACCCTGCAGCAAAATAGAATACTGATCGTAGATGATGATGAACGGGTCCGGAGACTGCTTAAAATGTACCTGGAGAAAGAACAATTTATTATTGAAGAGGCTTCACTCGGCATTCAAGCTTTGAGTAAACTTCATAACGGTTCCTATGGATTAATCATTCTGGATTGGATGCTTCCCGATATTAAGGGTATAGAAATATGCAATTATCTTCGAATGAGCACAAGCATTCCCGTCATGTTTCTGACAGCCAAGTCCGAAGAATCCGACCGAATTGAAGCATTTAAGGCAGGTGCAGATGACTATGTGATGAAACCCTTCAGCCCAAGGGAGGTTGTGCTTCGAATCAAATCGATGATGACTCGTTTTACCGGGTTTTACGGGCATGTTGTACAAGATCATTCCGCCAGTGAGGTGCTGATAGCATCCATTTTGATCAATCCAGCTTCTCGAACAGTCATGGTAAAAGATGAAGAGATTCATATGACACCAAAGGAATTTGATTTGTTTTATCATCTGGCAACTCACCCGGAAATAGCCTTCTCCAGACAGGATTTGCTGAGAATTGTTTGGAAAGTGGAGCAAGAGGAAGATCTGGATTATCGAACTGTAGATACCCACGTGAAACGGTTGCGTGACAAATTATCACAGTATGTATCGGATCGTGAAGATCTCATTCAAACCTTATGGGGATACGGTTATATCCTTCGTTTGCCCCATTAATTGTTGTCATTTCAATACAGGAGGAGAATCATGTCCTATAAACAAATCAAGTGGATGATCTTGCTTATTCCCACCTTGACCGTTGGATTGTGGGAATATGTGCGACATCAGTTTCTGCTCCCCTATATATCAATGAATTTGGGCAACTGGCTAACACCAGTCATTGTATATGTTGTGAGTATAACGTTGTTAACTCGGCTGTTTCTTATCTTGGAGCGCATTCAGAAAGAACTGGAACATGAGCGTGCGGCCAAAGCTGCGCTTGAATCTCGTGAAAAGCTGGCCAAGGAACTTCATGACGGTATCGCCCAATCCCTTTTTTTGTTGTCAGTGAAAGTGAATCGTTTGGAGGAACAAGCGAAGCAGGATCAACAGTTGGACAATGTGTATTCGATCAAAAAAACGGTTCATGAAGTCAACCGCTATGTGCGTCAGGCCATTGCAGACTTGCGATACGACCATAATAGTGAACAAACCACCGCAATGAACGAATCCATTACACTATCTGGGCAAATTCGAAAGGTTGTCAAAGATATCCCTGTGCGCATCGATGTTGATTGGAGTATCCCGGATGAGGCATTTAATGAAAAAGAAAAAGTAGAAATACTCGCTTGTATTCGGGAGGCTCTATTTAATATTCAAAAGCATGCATCTGCCTCCCAGGTATGGATTCTGGGAATCGGGCAAAAGGAATGCTGGAAAATCACCATTCGAGATAATGGAAAAGGGTTTGACATGAATCCTTTTGAACGTAAGGACCGCTATGGATTAAAAATCATGAGAGAACGAATGAAAGAACTGAACTTTAACATGCAATTTCTTAGGGAACAGCAATTTACTATTGTTGAATTTTCAAAGGAGGGTGAGATGTAATGAGCCATATTCGCGTACTTGTTGTAGACGATCACGCTCATGCGAGAGAAGCGATATGTGATATTTTATCCATGGATTCCAGCTTCGAAGTGATTGGGGTTGTGTCGGATGGTCAACAGGCGATTGATTTTACAGAGCAATGGCTTCCCGATCTGATCCTCATGGACATTCAGATGCCAATCATGAGCGGTCTTGAAGCAACGCAGCGGATCAAATTAATGTTTCCCTATGTGAAAATCGTCATGATTACCGTCTCGGATGATGTACTCCACCTGCTGGAAGCGTTGAAGCGTGGAGCTCAGGGATATCTGCTCAAAAATCTTGAACCGTCCATGTGGCTGGAATATCTTCATTCTATTGTTACCGAAGAAGCACCCTTAAGCCGAGAGGTGGCTTACCAGATTCTCAAAGATGTATCACTGACAGAGAAAAAAGCACCCGACGTTCCGTTAACCACAAGAGAAAAAGATATACTGTATGGCGTAGCAGCAGGGTGGACCAACAAAGAAATTGCTCTCAAATATACGATTTCAGAGTACACCGTCAAAAATCACTTGAAGAATATTCTGCAAAAGCTGCAGGTTCAAAACCGCGTTCAGCTAACGCGTTATGCACTGGAGCAAGGGCTTATTACAGACAATAAACGTCTGTAATAGGCTTTTTTACTTGCAACAATGAATTTGTCACAAATTTTAGCCGTAATAGCTCATTGGAGCTATTACGAATATTGATACCATCAAGTACGATATAACACGTATTGTTTTTATTAAATTTTATTCAATCAGAAGCTTCATTAATGGAGGTTAAACAACGTTGCAGACAAAGAGAAAAATAACGATGATTTTGGTTTTATGCGCAGTGCTTTTCATTTCTGCTTGTTCCAGTACGCCGAAGGAGGCAACAACGCAACCTGCAGCGACGGAAAACAAGGAAGTTATTTTTTTGTTCAACTTTGCAAGCCAGACGATTGATCCACATCTGGATTATACCCCGCTGAGAGCCGGAGTTACCGAAACCTTGGTTAAGCTGGGCGAGGATTTACAGATCGAGCCCTGGCTGGCTGAGAAGTGGGACACGAAGGACGGCCAGCATTGGACATTTGAGATTAAGAAGAATGTAACCTTTCAGGATGGACGGGCCCTTGATGCAGAGGCTGTAAAACAATCTCTTGAACGGGCGATCAAGGTGAATCCAGGCGTAGAACAGGTGTTGAAAATCAAGGACATGAGTGCAGCCGGTCAAACGCTGAACATTACGACAGAGCAGCCATTCCCGCAATTTCCGTCCGAGCTTGTTCACCCGAATACGTCGATTCTGGATGTCAATGCAGCTGACCCGGACAAAACCCCTGTTGGAACTGGACCTTTCAAGGTCACGTCCTTCACAGCAGGAAGTTCACTTAAGGTGGAGCGTTACGATGAATATTGGGGCGGAGCTGCCAAGCTCAGCCGGGCCTCATTCAACTTTAATGAGGATGCCAGTGCCCGTCTTTCTGCGCTGATGTCCGGTGATGCGGATATTGTGTATCGCCCGCCAACCGAAAGTCTGGAAACCATGAAAAATGACTCCACCCTTCATCTGGAATCGGTCACGAGCTTGCGGACACACGAGCTTATTTTCAATACAAACCAATCGGAATTCAAGAATAAATATGTACGAAAAGCCTTTGATGCCCTCGTGAATCGTGAGGAATTGAAGGACGTGATTATGGGTGGACAGGCTACGCTTGCAACAGGACCATTCATGCCTGGTTTCTCCTTTATTCCTTCCTATGAAGCCAAAACGACAGGTACCGAAGCAGCACTCGCATGGTTTGAAAAGGCGGGATATCAGGTGGAGCAGGGTAAAGTCAGTAAAGACGGAAAGCCGCTAAGCTTGAAGCTTGTAACCTATACATCACGGGCGGAATTCCCGCTGTTTGCTCAGGTGCTGCAAGCACAAGCGAAGGAAATCGGTATCAATATTACGATTGAATTCGTGGATAATTATGAAGACTATCTGCTCACCAAAGATGACTGGGATCTGGGCACATACAGTCCATTAATTGCACCACGCGGGGATGCCAGTTACTTCCTGAATGTCGCCTTAAAACCTGACGGCACGCTGAATTTCGGCAAAATTAATGATTCGGAGCTGAATCAGTGGATTGATGAGCTGGATCAGATGGTGGATACCAATAAACGAAATGAATTAATTAAAAAAATTCTGATGCATATTGATGAAGAAACCTATTACTCCTACCTGGTTCATCCCAATACACTCGTTGTGTATAAAGATCGTGTGAAAAATTGGGTAACCAGCAAAAGCGAATATTACATGCTGACGAATCAACTGGATGTGGAATAGCGATGAACAAGCTTTTGAAACGAAGTATAGAGTTCATTCTCTTTATTTTGCTTCTGTCCTTTATCAGCTTTGTATTTGTAAAATTAGCACCCGGTGATGCGGTAAGGGAAATACTGCGCTCGGATGATGTGGCCGTAACCTCATCCCAAATGGAACAGCAGCGGGAGGCTTTGGGGCTGAATGACCCTGTGCTCGTGCAGTACGGGCATTGGCTAGGACGTCTTGTCCGACTCGATCTGGGCACTTCGTACATGACGAATCGTCCGGTAACGGAGGAATTGCTGGACAAATTGCCGGCAACGTTGCTGTTGACGTGCACTTCACTGCTTGTGCTGATTGTCATCGCCATTCCGCTCGGCACACTGTCCGCCTTATATCCCAATCGTGTCATCGACCGGTTCAGTCGTCTTCTGGCTGTACTGGGCACCTCAGTCCCTAGCTTCTGGCTGGGGCTTCTTTTAATAGAAGGCTTCTCTGTGAGAACACATCTATTTCCCTCTATGGGGACGGGGAGCATTGCGCATCTGGTGCTTCCATCCCTAACACTGGGATTGACCATGGCAGCTGTATACGTGCGCCTCATTCGATCCAGCTTGCTGGAAAGCCTGGGTCAGGATTTTGTTCGGGGGGCACGGTCCAGAGGGATAGGCGGCCCCAGTGTACTCCTTCGACATGCCTTCCGTCATGCACTCACACCCGTAGTCACGATGTTTGGTGTAAGTATCGGAAGTTTGCTAGGGGGAACAGTCGTCATTGAAGTGTTATTCTCCTATCCGGGTATGGGCAAGTTCATTGTTGACGCCATTCAGAGTCGTGATTATCCGGTTATTCAGGGCTATATGGTCCTGATGGGCCTGATCGTTACGATCATGCACATGCTGGTTGACCTTCTGAATGACGTTCTGAACCCCGAGATCCGGCTGAAGGGGGAACGATAATTATGTTTAAAACCAAGTTTAGACTTACCCCTCCGGTGCAAAAACCAAAAATGAGCGTTCACATCATCATATTGGTGCTCGTTGTTTTGATCTTGATCTGTGCGCCTTATGTCGTTCCTTATGATCCCTATGCGGTAAACTTGGCGATGCGGCTTCTGCCTCCAGGTATGGACCATCTACTGGGAACTGATGATCTCGGTCGAGATCTGTTCTCCCGTTTGCTGCTCGGAGGAAGGAATACGGTAGGAACCAGTCTGATGGTTCTCCTGAGTTCACTCGTGATCGGGATTCCCGCAGGCTTAATGGCCGGGTATGCAGGCGGGTGGCTGGATCGAATCTATAAACGAATTTCGGATGCTTTTCTTGCGTTTCCAGATTTCATCATTGCCATTGTGCTCAGTGGACTGATGGGACCAGGTATCTTCAACCTGATGATTGCCATCGTTTCGGTCAAATGGATTACGTACTCTCGCATCGTTCGCAATAGCGTGATCGCGGAGAAAAATCAGGAGTATATTACCATTGCTCGCCTGAGCGGATTACGCCCTCATCAGATTTTGTGGAAGCATTTACTACCCCATGCGTTGTCTCATGTGATTGTGATCGCTTCGCTGGATATCGGTAAAATCATTCTCATGATTGCCTCGCTCTCCTATATTGGATTGGGGGCACAGCCTCCTGCACCAGAATGGGGGGCGATGCTGAATGAGGGACGGGCATACTTTCATAGCTCACCATATCTGATGATTGCCCCTGGACTCGCGATCATGCTTGTGGTGCTCTGGTCCAACATGCTGGGAGACCGAGTGCGCGATAGGCTGGATGTCAAACGAAGCAGGGAGTGAGAAGGAGATGAGTTTACTCCAAATAAACGGACTTCGGCTTGTGGCCGGAGAGCAGACTCTTATTCACGATATGGATCTGTCCATTAACGATGGCGAGTGGATGACTGTCATTGGGGAGAGTGGCAGCGGAAAAACACTTACAGGCTTGTCTATTGGTCGTTTGCTTCCAAATGGGGTGCGCCATACGGCAGGACAAATCCTGTTTAACGGCCAGTCTTTGTCCGAGCTGCCCGAGAAACAGTTGAATCGGCTGCGCGGCAAAGAAATTGCATATGTATTTCAAGACTATACAGGCGTGTTTAGCCCGTTTCTTCCAATAGGCAAACAACTGGATGAGACGCTTAGGGTTCATTATACATGGGGGAGTCAGGAACGGAAGGAACGAATTGTACAAGCTCTGAATGACGTTTCCTTGCCTGCAAAACGAGTTATTGTTAGTTATCCGTTCCAGCTAAGTGGCGGACAATTGCAGCGGGTATCCATCGCGACGGCGATGCTGCTTGAGCCAAAACTGCTGATTGCGGACGAGCCAACGTCTGCACTGGACTGGGTTACCGGAACAGAAATACTTGATTTGCTCATTCGACTTAAAGAGAAAACAGGCTGCTCCATTTTGTTTATCACCCATGACCTGAAGCTCGCCAGACGCTGCGCGGATCAGATTGTCATTATGCGGGAAGGTCGAATCCTTGAATCGGGTGGTGCTGAGGCCGTGCTGACACAAGCCACACATCCGTACACCCAAAAGCTTCTGGCAGCCGAATTGATGCTATCTTATGCTGAACCTGTCATACGTACGAAGCGAGGTGAATTATCATGAGCGAAGAGGCGGTGCTTACCGTTCAAAACCTGATCAAGAACTATCCTGGACATACAAAGGCGATAGACGGAATTTCCTTCAGCATTCGTTCGGGAGAATGTGTGGGACTGATCGGAGAAAGCGGGAGCGGAAAGAGTACCTTGGCACGCTGTATTTTAATGATGGAGAAGATGGAATCAGGACAAATATGGTTTCAGGGAAGAGAGATGTTGCAACCACGGACTGCTTCCGCCTATCGTGCCCTTCAGGGTCAAGTTCAGGCGGTATTTCAAAATCCTGCATCAAGTCTCAATCCCAGACTACGGATCATCGATTCCTTGATGGAACCGCTGGACACCCTCAAGCATCGAACACCTGTGATTGTTCAGGATTGCAGGCAGGACAGGCTAAAGTGTGCCAAACGGCTGCTGAATATGGTGGAGCTGCCAGAGCATCTCCTGCATCAGTATCCTCATGAGCTCAGTGGAGGACAGAAGCAGCGCGTCGCTATTGCCAGAGCAATAAGCAGCGAGCCATCCCTGATCATCATGGATGAACCCACATCCAGTCTGGATATGATTACACAAGCTCAGATCATTGAGATGCTTATGACACTGCAAAAAAATATCGGATTTGCCTGTTTATTTATTTCACATGATCTGGCTACAATCCAGCGTATATCCGATCGAATTATGGTGATACAGCAGGGACGAATCATCGACCATTTTGCTAAAGAAGCTTTGTATACATTCGAGAGGCATGCGTATACGCAACAGTTAGTTCACAAATACCGATCATGAATCTAAATCATATTCACTTGAATGTTTCATGTTTACCGGGGCAAGGGTCGAGATGATGTCATCACCCGCCGTTTTAGCCAGTAATGCTGTCCAGCTTGTGGATGAGAAAATGTTTTGAGTGACAGTCGCTTCCAATAAGCAAATGACTTTCCCCAGTTTCCAAGCAGCACATATTGTTTATAATTCGACGGATATCTATTCCCATATAAGCTAATAGGAAGTTAAATGGATCATCTAGTTTAAAGAAGGAGACCGCAATTATGGACAAACTTTCCACCTCAAACTCATTTCGTACCGATCAGCCTGTGTTTTGGCAAACAACACTTCAAATTAAGGGGATGTCATGTGCAGCCTGTTCAGCTCGCATTGAAAAAGGATTGTCTCGCATGGAAGGTGTTCAACAGGCTAACGTCAATCTCGCGATGGAGAAGGCAACCATATCCTATGATCCAGCAAATATTGGCGTGAACGATTTTCGGGAGAAAGTGGAGGCCTTGGGATTTGAGACGGTAACCGAATTCGTGGATTTGAACATATCAGGCATGACCTGTGCAGCCTGTTCAGCAAGGATTGAGAAGGGCCTCTCCCGCCTGCCGGGCGTTTCTCGCGCCAATGTGAACCTGGCGCTGGAAACTGGCCATATTGAATATTTCGCCGGAACATTAAAAGGCTCGGATGTAATACACAAGATCAGACAATTGGGCTATAGTGCACAGATCAAGGCGACGGAAGAAGAAATAATCTCTATGAGAGAACAGGAATTGGAGCGAAAAAAATGGAACTGGATCCTGTCCGCCATCCTCTCTTTCCCGTTATTATGGGCGATGGTAGGGCACTTTTCCTTCACTTCCTGGATCTGGGTGCCTGATGTATTTATGAATCCATTATTTCAATGGGTGCTCGCTACACCCGTGCAATTCATCCTGGGTCGTCAGTTTTACATCGGTGCGTATAAGGCATTGAAAAACAGAAGTGCCAATATGGACGTACTGGTCGCCCTTGGAACAAGTATGGCTTATCTCTATAGTCTCTACTTGACATCATTGACCAGCACAGGTGGTTTATCCGGTCACAATCATGGAGGCAGCGCAATTGTAGCCGATGCTGCGAGTGTCGCGTCACAAGCTCCTGTTGATTTTTATTTTGAAACCAGTGCCGTGCTGATCACTCTCATTCTGCTGGGAAAATGGCTGGAAGCTCTGGCCAAGGGACGTTCCACCCAATCCATCAAAAGTCTGATGGAGATGGTTCCGCGAAGCGCAAGGGTGATTCGGGATGGTCAGGAAATGACGCTTGTTCCTGACTACGTGCTGACTAACGATATTGTCATTGTCAAGCCAGGCGAAAAAATACCGGTCGACGGCATCGTGGAGGAGGGAGTTTCTTCCGTTGATGAATCGATGCTGAGCGGCGAAAGCCTCCCGGTTGACAAGAAACCGGGTGACTCTGTTACAGGAGCTACATTGAATAAAAACGGCATACTGCGCTTGAGGGCAACACGTGTAGGTGCAGATAGCGCACTGTCGCAAATTATTAAAATTGTCGAACAGGCGCAAGGCTCCAAGGCGCCCATACAACGGATTGCCGATGTGATTTCAGGTATTTTTGTACCCATTGTAGTCAGCCTTGCAGCCGTTACGTTTCTATTCTGGTATTTGCTGATTAGTCCTAATGACTTCGGCGGTGCTCTGGAGAAGGCGATTGCGGTACTGGTCATCGCTTGTCCTTGCGCTCTGGGGCTAGCCACTCCGACCTCCATTATGGCGGGTTCCGGGCGGGCAGCCGAGTACGGCATTTTGTTCAAAGGCGGAGAATATTTGGAATCTGCTAAGCATATTCAGACGGTCGTTCTGGACAAAACAGGAACAGTGACCAACGGAAAGCCGGTTCTGACAGATGTTAAACCAGCTCCGAACTGGACGAAGATAGAGCTTCTGAACCGGGTAGGTGCTGTAGAGCAAAGCTCCGAACATCCACTGGCTGAAGCGATTGTCGAAGGGCTCAAAGCAACAGGTTTGAACCACTTTCCGAAGTCAGAGCACTTCAAGAACATGCCAGGTTATGGGGTACAAGCAACTGTACAGGGACAAGAAGTTCTCATTGGTACACGACGATTGCTTGCAGATCAACAAGTTCAGGTTCCCCAAGAAACGCTGCTTCAAATGTCCGGGCTGGAAGAGCAGGGGAAGACCACGATGCTCATCGCTGTAGATGGACAATGGGCAGGAATGGTCGCTGTTGCAGATACGATCAAAGACACGTCAAGACAAGCCATCAGCCGGCTTCAAGCTATGGGCATTAATGTAATCATGATGACAGGAGACAACGAGCGCACAGCGCGATCGGTGGCTGAGCAGGCTGGCATCTTGAACGTACTGGCTGAAGTGCTGCCAGAGCGTAAAGCGGCAGAAATACAGAAGCTTCAGGAACGCGGCCAGAAGGTGGCTATGGTAGGGGATGGGATTAATGACGCTCCTGCTCTGGCTGTTGCCGATATCGGCATGGCCATTGGAACCGGAACAGATGTTGCCGTGGAAGCTGCGGATGTCACGCTGATGCGTGGGGATTTGAACAGCATAGCAGATGCCATTGAACTTAGTCGAAGAACCATGCTTAATATCAAGCAAAACCTGTTCTGGGCGCTGGCGTATAATGTCATTGGCATTCCAATTGCAGCCCTGGGTTTCTTAGCCCCTTGGCTGGCCGGTGCCGCAATGGCTTTCAGTTCCGTTTCAGTAGTACTGAATTCCTTGCGTCTTCAAAAAATGAAGCTGTAACTACCCTTAGAATGGAATCGGTAAGCAAATATCAAATCATAGACGCCAAATCAATCTAAAAACGGAAAAGCTCCTTATTAAAAGGGCTTTTCCGTTTTTTATGACTATACGAGCAGATGTTTTCGACGAACAATTAAAATCCTGATCAGTTTATCCTGCAGTCGTTACGTTTGTATTTTTATGTTTAGTAGAGTAATAAATCATCGTTTCTACAATAAATATGATGAGCACTGATAGACCGAAGAGGGGCATCAGAATGCCTAGAACGAGCAGCGTGAGCATCGCACCAATAGACCATGGTTTATTGATTCTCTTCGGTCGATTGAAATCACCGGGTTTGACTCTTTTCATCCAGGATAGGAATCCCATAACGATTGCTGCAAGGAAGGCGAGGCATACCATCAAGTTGAGAATTTTATTGACTGTCCCGAACAGATGTCCTTCATGAAGCGGAATCCCCCAAGTAAACCACTTTCCAATAATTCCATAATCATCGTAGTTTATTTTGGCAATGAGATTGCCGGAATATTGATCGAAATATGCGGTTGTTTCCTCACGAGGACGTACATCAAGCCCTGTAACACCCGTATTACTCCCTTTGGAAACGGTGAACACACCTTGCTCATTCGATGGGTACACAATAGAAAATGGACGGCTTATATTTTCCTTTTGGGCCTTATAAATGATCGATTTTAGACTTTGCTGGTTTGGATTGTTGATCGCGGCACTAGCCGTAGCGTGATGTTCTGCATGAGCCGTATGATCGGAGGTTGGTTGATCCAGGCTTCTGGTGGCCCATGGAATCTCGTTCACATCTGATTGGGGAGGATTATAACGTAACTCGGTTCTCCCTAAATCCGGATGCTCCTGAGCATACGTGCTAACATGACTGCCCATAAATACCGACCAAGGTATACCTGTCAGTACGATGATAATCAGGGGAAGAGCGGTAATTAAGCCTAGTAAGGCATGAATTTTTTGTAATTTGAATGGTTGTTTTCCTGAATTTTTGGTAAGAAGTTTCTTTTTGAATGTCATATAAATACCTGAAACGATGAGGAATATGGTCCAACAAGCAGTTAATTCGACTAAATAGCGAATAAAAGTACTCTCAGTAAAGAGAGAACTGTGAAAGTTTCTCATGACATTGGCGTAGGTGAATTTTGCATTTTGCTCAGCAACAAACTGATTATTGTGATCCAGAAATATGTAGCGGGTATCTCCCTTGTCGTTGCTGATGGTCACTCTATTATTGTAAGGCTCCTCCATAATACTTATTTTTCCGATATTGTAGTCCGGGTTCTTATCACTTATTTGCTGAACAGCTTCGTCCAAGGTTTGCTTGGTGTTCAAGTTGCTGCTTCCAAAAAATTCACCTTGATAAATGCTGGTTTCGACATTGGTATAAAACAGGTAACCAATGCCAGACAGACTTAATGTTATAAGCAGGGGAGTAATTAACCAGGCAGCATAAAAATGAAGTCTGCGGAATGGATTGAAAGTGTTTTGATTGTTCATATCAGTCTCCTTGTATCTCATATTTTTATGTTTTGTAGACTCAACAGAATCATATTAATCGATAGAGGGAAGGAGTGAAATGGCTCATTCGAGCTATTTTATAGCGCTTTCATAGCAGCCTTACTAGCCTTAACTAGAGCATACGATCTTGATAAAAGTGTACAGATGTATTTTTTCCTCAAGAAAATCTTTAGAAATGAATATCTATCTATAAAGATTGTTATAGTTACCTGGTGCATATGCATATAGATTGGAAAAACCATACATGTAAACGTTTTATATATCTGCTGCGGCAAGAAGAGCTACTCGTTTTGCGGGAATCTCTTGCCCATACTCCGTACATGTGTGGAATCGTTTATGGAGGTGTGTGATGAAGAGGAAGTCTTGGTACACTGTGGTGGTGGCAGGTGTGGTATCTTTATTTGTTTCGGTAAGTGCTTTCGCAAGTTATGTATTCTGGGAACCACTAACTTATTTTAACCCGGAAACATGGCAAAAGGCAGACGGTTATTCCAACGGAGATATGTTTAATTGCACGTGGCGGGCCAACAATGTCAATTTTACGAATGATGGGAAGCTCAAGCTCGGTTTGACAAGCTCTGCGTACAACAAGTTTGATTGCGGGGAGTATCGTTCCACTAATAATTACGCATACGGACTGTATGAAGTCAACATGAAGCCTGCCAAAAATACCGGCATAGTCTCCTCTTTTTTTACGTACACAGGACCTGCTCATGGCACACAATGGGATGAGATTGATATTGAATTCTTGGGAAAAGATACGACCAAAGTGCAGTTTAATTATTTTACAAATGGGGTTGGTGGTCATGAGAAGGTTATTAATCTTGGCTTTGATGCATCACAGGGGTTCCATACCTATGCTTTCGACTGGCAACCAGGGTATATCAAATGGTATGTTGATGGCGTATTGAAGCATACTGCAACCAGCAATATCCCCGTAACACCTGGTAAAATTATGATGAATATATGGAATGGAACCGGGGTGGATGGTTGGTTAGGTCCTTATAACGGTGCCAATCCATTGTATGCAGAATACGATTGGGTTAAATATACGAGTAATTAATAATGCAGAAGCAGCCGCTCACCGGCTGCTTTTTGATGTGAAGAGCAAAAAAAAGGTTCATTTAGATATAGGGGCAGGAGCTGATCTTGATAGGAAGTGTCCCCTTTGAACATTATTTTTTTAAGCCAGCTGCAAAGTAGGGGCCATGAACCGTAATGGTCGTAAGGATACGAGCCATTTCTTGAGGAGATTCTTTCGTGCCATCTTCCAACCATCTTTGAATTATCCCTATGATTGCAGCTCCCATATAAGAAGCTAAATATTGTCCTGGAACAAGGAGGTTTTCTTCCTTTACAAATGCATTAGGATTATTTCCGTATAGTGTTTCCCACATGAAGTCTTTCAATCGGGTTTGAAATGTTAAATCCCCTTTTGGTCCTAACACTGCTTTCATAAATCCACTATTGATTTCTAAATACTCAAATAGCGTAACGGTAAAGGAAAATGGAATTAATGTCTGAGGGTCAGTTTCAAGTGCCGCAATTACACTAGGGTAGCTTTGTTTTGTAAGTTTGGACATGTCAAACATAATTTCCTCTTCACATTTAGTCATCAAATCAAATTTGTCTTGATAGTGCGCATAAAATGTACCTCGATTAATATTCGCCCTGGTTGTTATGTCTTTAACCGTAATTGCTTTGAACCCTTTTTCATTGATTAATTCAACTAACGCATGTCGAATAGATTCTTTTGTCCGTATTACACGTAAATCAAGATTAATATTACGCAAGCAAATTCCTCCTTGAATTTTCCAAACACATGTGCCACTTTTCATTTCTGAAGAGTAAGAGTACCTAATCTTATTTTATAGTTTGAACTGTAATAAACAACAAGCTGTTCGTTATATATTATAACTCTAAATTAGAGAATCATAACGGAAAGAAACACTTACGAATGTTGAAAACACCAAACTTAGATAGTAAAATTCTGCTCAAACGTTGATGACAAAGATGTCAGAAGAACAATTGTATGAGTTCGCTCAGTCCTCATTTCTTCAAATTATGAAGGTATTTCAATAAAGTTGAAGAATACCCTATTAGAGTTAGAATATTGATTTTAAAGGGGATTGAAATGAGTAAACGGCTTACTAAGAATATACCAATATGGTTTCTTTTTGTCGGGATTGTGGTATTTATTCTACTGTGTATTAATTTTGTTGAAATGAATACTCGAATTAATACGCTTGCATTGGTAATTATGAGCATTGCTAATACCATTCGAGTGTGGAAGACTGAACGTCAGTCAGCAATGATATTTCTATTGCTGGGTGTTCTGTGTACTTTTTTTCTTATCAAGTCTTTAATTTTATATTGATCTGAAGAACAGGAAATAGTCATTCATGAGGGGAAATCGAAAAGCCGATAAACACCACAGCTTCTGTGTGTTTATCGGCTTTTCTTAGAGGCCTCGGTATTACAGGGGCTAATATTTTGATCCGACATTCTACAGAGTCTAAGTGGAAGTAAAACAGAGGAATGAAAATATTTTGACATTCTAATTTAAATATCGTAATATTACGATATAACGATTCAGGAGGGATAATTTTGAATACTGAAGCTTTTGATAGCACTAATTTAAAACAGTTCGACGAACCTGCTAATTTACTGAAAGCTCTATCTCATCCGATTCGTCTGTGCATTGTGCGCGGGTTGATGCGAAAAAAGAAATGTAATGTTTCATATATGCAGGAGTGTCTGGACCTTCCCCAATCAACAGTGTCCCAGCATTTGCAGAAGCTACGCAGTGCAGGTATTGTTACGACCGAGCGCAATGGCCTTGAAGTAAATTATGTGCTTGCCGACCAACGGATTGAACAGATGATACCTATTTTGTTTGGAGAGGAAGATTGTGAATCATGAGTAAAAAAGTACTGATTGTGGGCGGAGTAGCGGGTGGTGCATCAGCAGCTGCCCGTCTGCGTCGACTGGATGAACATGCCGAAATTATCATATTTGAAAAAGGACCCTATATATCGTTTGCCAATTGTGGCTTACCTTATTATATTGGTGGCTCGATCGAGGATCGAGAGCGTTTGCTGGTACAAACGCCTAAAGGTATGGCAGATCGCTTTAATATTGATGTGCGTACACGAAGCGAGGTCGTCGCTATTGATCCGCATACACGGACAGTTCAGGTACAAAGCCAGGAGCGCGGTCAATATGAAGAAAGCTATGACGAATTGATTTTGTCACCAGGTGCCAAGCCAATCATTCCCGATCTGCCGGGTAAGGATAATCCACTGATTTATACAGTGCGAAGCATTCCAGATATTGATCGTATCAAGGAACAAATAAGTTCTTCTAACAACCAATCATCTATTGTTATAGGTGGAGGATTTATTGGTGTTGAAATGGCGGAAAATTTAAAGGAAGCCGGATTGGATGTAACGTTGATAGAGGGTAATGGTCAACTGCTCACCCCATTTGATGCTGAACTGGCAGCAGCCTTGGCACAGGAAATGGAGCAAAACGGGGTGAAGCTGCTGTTTTCCCAGCGTGTACAGGGCTTTCATTCACTTGAGCATGGCATTGGTGTTGAGCTTGCTGATGGTCATGTTCTGACAGCTGACCTGGTTATTCTTGCGATAGGAGTAACTCCAGATACAGCTTTTCTAAGAAATAGTGGAGTTTCCCTGGGAACTCGTGGACATATTATGGTCAACGAAGCGCTCGAAAGCAGCGTGCCACATATCTATGCTGTTGGCGATGCCATCGAAGTAACTGAAACCATTCATGGCACAAAGACAGCTATTCCGCTTGCTGGACCTGCCAACAAACAGGGACGCATTGTGGCAGATCGAATTGCCGGACTAAGTTCCATCTACAAAGGAACCCAAGGGACAGCCATTATTAAAGTGTTTGGAATGACCGGAGCAGCTACAGGCAGTAATGAGAAAACACTAAAGCGTCTTGGCATCGATTATCGAACAGTAATTGTGCATCCTGCTTCTCATGCATCGTATTATCCGGGTTCCAGTGCGATTAGTCTTAAACTGCTGTTTACACCCGCAGGTAAAATTTTAGGCGCACAAGCAGTTGGTTATGAAGGCGTAGATAAGCGGATAGATGACATTGCTGTAGCCATTCATTTTGGGGGTCACATCAGTGATTTGACAGAGCTTGAGTTGAGCTACGCGCCACCGTATTCCTCTGCGAAAGATCCAGTTAATATGGCTGGCTATGCGGCTGAAAATATTACGGCTGGACGTGTTGAAACGTTCACCTATGATCAGCTATCTGAACGCCAGCCGGAGCAGTCGATATTGCTGGATGTCCGCAGTGAGCTGGAGCATCGCAATGGGAATATTCCGGGTTCCATAAATATTTCAGTGGATGAGCTTCGTCAGCGGTTAGATGAATTAGACTCAACCAAAGTTATCTGGGTATACTGCCAGGTTGGTCTGCGTGGATATACAGCATCGCAAATTTTGCGTCAGCATGGCTTTAATGTGAAAAATTTGAGTGGAGGATATAAAACATACCGCCAAGCACAATTTAAGCCCGCTCCAATTTCTACTGGAAAGGAAGAGAATAATGACGGACAGGATCAGAACAACACTCCGAAACATGCTGTAAAGGAAACAGAGCTTTCCAATCCAATCTCTGCAGAACCGCAGCGTATTGATAACGAGTTGAACGTGTGCGGTTTAAGTTGTCCCGGTCCGCTGATACAACTTAAGCAGAAAATGGATCAACTATCGAATGGAGAGACCCTGCGGGTGAAAGCTTCCGATCCAGGATTTTATGAAGATGTGAAAGCATGGGCAACGATGTCTGGCTCCTCACTTCTGCACTTGGAACGATCCAAAGGCGGTACTATTGAAGCTGTAATTGCCAAAAATACTGTGCAGACCGCATCTTCAGCTATGGAAACTCCTAAAGAGGAGCCTGCCAGCACAATGGTTGTCTTCAGTGGTGATCTGGATAAAGCGATTGCTTCTCTGATTATTGCAAATGGGGCAGCAGCAAGTGGACGTAAAGTAACCATGTTCTTCACATTCTGGGGATTGAATATTATCCGTAAGCATCAACCGCAGCCTGTATCCAAAACAAGGATTGGCCGTATGTTTGACATGATGTTACCGCGCGGCAGCCACAAGCTAGGCATGTCCAAAATGAATATGCTTGGAGTTGGCCCAAAGATTATTCGAGGCATTATGAAGAATAATAATGTTGCTTCTCTGGAAGAACTGATGCAGAGCGCTACTGCGCAGGGAGTTGAGTTTGTCGCGTGCCAGATGTCCATGGATTTAATGGGAATTCAGCGTGAAGAATTAATGGATTCGGTTAACATTGGTGGGGTGGGTTACTATCTCGGGCAGGCAGCTCATGCAAATCATAATCTATTTATTTAAAACGGATTTTTTCATACCAAACATTTGTTCAGTGACATGTGTTATCTTAAAAAGATAAAAAGCGAAAGCCCCTTCAGAAACGTAGGGGCTTTATTTCGTTTTACAATTATCGTTCGACGAAACGTAATGCATTTAGCTTATGGGAAACGATAGCTCAATAAAAAACCAAAAAGGCAAACGATCAAACGTGATCGAATGCCTTTTTTGGTTGAACGTTTAATTAGATGAAATTCAAAAGCTATGTCTTTAGGACACGGCTTATCTTAATAATTTTCTCCTCGATAATAGCGTTCCAGTTTGTGATCCAGATGAACGAGCTGTGCTTTTTTCTCCTCGATATCTTCCAGCAGCTTTTGCCTTTGATCTTGAATCAGTTTGGTTCTTTCCGGCAGGGTGGAGATTCCTTCATTTACCTTGTCATAGTACGTTTTGATGTCCTCCACACTCATCCCGGTTTCGCGAAGACATTTGATAAAAACCAGCCAATTCAGATCATCTTCCGTGTAAAGACGGTTATTCTGCTTACTTCGCGCAGCAGGCTTCAATAGGCCCTTTCTTTCGTAAAAACGTATCGCACCGACAGCGATATCGACTTTCTTCGCTACTTCTCCAATCGTTAACATGTTAACCCTCTTTTATCAATAATTATAGTTGACCTACACTTAGTGTAGCATAGTAACTTATACATTGTTAATGAAATCAAATTAGAGAAAAGAGGATTCACATGAAAAAAATCGCTTTTGTAACTGGAGCAAATAAAGGTATCGGATTTGAAATCGTTAAGCAGTTAGGTCAGGCCGGCTGGAAAGTCCTCCTTGGTGCACGCAGCGCCGAACGGGGGGAAGCGGCTGTTTCCGAGTTGATTTCCGAGGGGTTAGACATAGAGTTTGTGCAAATCGATATGAGTGACTTGGAAAGCATCAAAAGGGCGGCCGATACGATTACTAAGGATTATCCTGACTTCAAACTTCTGATCAATAATGCGGGTATGCCTGGTGCTTTCTCGCGTTCATTTACGGATACCAAAGAGGAGGATCTGAGGAACGCTTTCGAAGTCAACTTTTTCGGAACCTTCCGTCTGAACCAGCATTTGTTTCCGTTAATCAAAGATAACGAAGGCACAATCGTTAATGTATCGACCGACATGGCTTCGCTGGATCATATGCAAAATACGGGATTTACTTTAAATGCATTCGACTATAATTCATCCAAAACCGCCAACAACGCCATGACAGTTTCGATGGCATATGAACTCAAAAGCAGCAGGGCTCAAGTATTTGCGGTAACGCCTGGATTCACATCAACAGACCTTAACGGTAATGCCGAAGGCGGTAAATCAAAAGAAGCAGCTGCTGCGATAATCGTGGGTTATGCGACAGATGGCAAACATCATAACGGAGAGTTCTTGGATGAGAAGGGCGTGTACGCCTGGTAATCTACATGTGCAAAACAATGGTATCCAAATGTATTTTGGTTAGAGTAACATTCAAAGGCTAATCAAAGGGGTGAAATGGCGCGAGTTAATTTTGAAGGACAACTACGTGTTAAAACACTTTGTCATTATGTTGTGGTAAAGCTCTATGCTCGTTAAGTAGCAGACATATTAAGCCGGGGCAACCGCTTAGTATGTCTGTTTTTAGGTATTCCTCCAGCTAATTCTTGTTATTTACAAGCCCATGTTTTATATTGACATAATAGCAGGTCAAAAAAAGAGGTGATCGGACGAGATGACTCCACGCACGAAAGAACAAAACGAAGAGATCCGGCTGCGGCGTCTGGCGCAAATCCGTAAAGCCGCTGCCGATGTGTTTTTGAATAAAGGGCCTTTAATGGAAATCCGAGATGTGGCCGCTCAGGCTGGACTCGGGTATGGCACGGTATACCATTATTACAGCAATAAAGGCGATTTGCTCCATGATCTCCTATGGGACGCATTGGAGCGGGCCGAGGGATGGCCAGATGCCCCGCGCGATTCGGCTTTGGGCGAGGAGCCAGCGAGTGCGCCCTTCGCCTTGGGTGCTGCCGTGCACACCGGGAATGCGAATGAGACGAATTCCAGCCGGGAAAGCCACGAAACGACCGCTTCCGCAGAACTTGGCCCCGTCGCGGAAGCCAGCGTCCAGTTGCTGCAGCTTTGGGCGGAGGACCACGCTCTATACTTGCTGTATAAACTGGCTGCTGAGGGTTTTTCCTCGCTACCTGAAGCTCGATCAGCCACACTCTTGGCCGCTTTTCGGCATGAAGTGGTTGCGCCGTTTGCCGCGCTGGTGGACACCGGGCATACGACGGACGGGGATGCCGCTTCCGGCGGAATAGCGGCGGAGCAGCCCTTTGGACTGCAGCGCGCGGAAATGCTGCTGGCCGCCTTGGTTGGCTGCGCCTCGCTATCGATCCGTCGCGAAAAGCTGCACGAGGAGGCAGGGGATATCGTCGGGTTTTTAAAATTATAGGATGCCTAAGGAGTGAATATACAAAAGATGATCATTATAAAATCCCCTAGGGAAATTGAAGAAATGAAGCCGGCGAGCCATATCGTTGCGGACTGCTACCGCGAGGTGACCAAACTAATTGAGCCCGGCATCACCACGCTAGAAATCAATGATTTTGTTGCAAGCCACATCACCAAGCTGGGTGGCAAGCAGTTTACGAAAGGGTATAATGGTTTTCCCGCCGAAACCTGCATTTCGATCAACGATGTGGTGGCCCACGGTATTCCCTCGAACCGGGTTCTTATGGATGGTGACTTGCTGAAACTCGACATCGTCGCGGAATATGGAGGATGGTTTGGCGATTCGTGCATGAGCTATGCGGTAGGCAATATTCGGCCGGAAGTGAAAAAATTAATGAAGGTGACAAAGGAATGCTTGGATCTGGGAATGGCCCGGGCTATACCAGGGGGGCGGCTCGGCGATATAACGTCGGCGATTCAAAAGCATGCGGAAGCACACGGGTATTCGGTCGTACGCGATCTGCTGGCGCACGGGATCGGACGGAGCCTGCACGAGGAGCCGACCTATGAGCATATCGGCGTAGCCGGCAAAGGCATTCGATTAAAAGAAGGCATGGTGTTTACGATTGAACCGATGATCAACGAAGGTACGTTCCGTATCACGATCGACGACGATCAGTGGACGGCGAGAACGGCCGACGGCAAGTTGTCTGCGCAATATGAGCATACGATCGCAATCACGCCGGATGGACCGCTGATTTTAACGGCTCAGTAAGAATAGATGCGAACGGACTGGACGCATTATTTCAGGAAATAATTCGCCAACCTTACTGTCTGGCTTGACGTAAGTTCGTAAAAAGCAAACGACGAAAAAGCTTTGCATTTATATTTCCAGTCGTATCACTTAAATTGATGAATTGACCTATAGCGAATACCGCACAGATGTCCCATTCGCACAGGCAAGCAGTCCACTTATCGCGTAAACTGAAGTAGATTCAGTAGAGCGAGGTGAAATTCAATGGCTAAAACCAACGAAATACGCCTAAAGGCAAAGCGGTATAAGGCCCGGCCCGTCTGCGTGACTCTTCATAGTGGTGAAACGTATATCGGTTACATTTCTGACGTGAATAGCGGAGGCGTGGTGCTTACCGGGGGAGGAAAAATATCGCGGACGGCGACCACAGGGGACAGTTCCCAGCGTTCCAAGCAAAAGGTTGCACCCAGCAAGAGCGGTCGTTCTCAGAACCGGAAACGGGTGAATGGTACGCGCAAGCCGTCTACCCGTTCGCGCACAGTGTCGCGTGCGCAGGTTTCGTCCTTTCTACCGATGATGGGTTCGCTGTTTGGCGGGCTTGGCGGTGCGGCTTCGGCTGGCGGTATGCTTAGCGGCGGAATGCGGATATTCGGCATGATCCAGCAATTCATGCCGGTCATGAAAATGGGCTACGGCATGATCAAATCCATTCATCCGTTTATGGGCGCCGTCAAAGGTCTGATGGCTCCACCTAGTCAGGCCGAAGAGGAAGAGGCCTAATTCGAAATTCAGCCCCTTTGATGTAAGGGGCTTTTCTTTTTTAGTATCAATGTGATATTGATAAAACAAGCTTTTTAAAAAAAGTTGCGAAGCTTTGACCATTTGGATATGATTATCTAATTGGTTGTTTCAGCTTATACATTTAATTGATGATGAAAGATAGTGAGGTAGGAAAAATGATTGCAAAAACAGAAGAAGACTTTAATGGTTTGAAGGAAATTGGCAGAATTGTTGCCTTTATCAGAGATGAATTGGTACAAAGAACAGTTCCTGGCATAACGACGAAGGAACTTGATGATATAGCTGGAGAGCTTTTTGAGAAAGAAGGCGCAGTCTCAGCTCCAAAAAGTGCATATAATTTTCCTGGCTATACTTGCATTAGTGTCAATGAAGAAGTGGCACATGGTATCCCGGGGCAACGGGTTATTCAAGAAGGAGATTTAGTCAATATAGATGTCTCTGGCTCGAAGAACAGTTATTTCGCTGATACAGGAATCTCGTTTGTAGTAGGCGAAGGAGACGAAGTATTAACGAAAATATGCGATGTTGCTAAATTAGCATTTGAAGCAGGTCTTAAGAAAGCAAAACCTGGTTCCAAAAAAAGCGGCATCGGAAAAGCGGTATTCCTAACAGCAAAACAGCATGGATTAACCGTTATTAAAAACCTTACAGGACATGGTGTTGGACGTAACATACACGAAGCACCTGACCATATTTATAATTATAACGATACATCGGATGATGAGTTATTAAAAGAAGGCATGGTTATTGCATTCGAACCATTTATCTCAACTTTAGAAGAACAAGTGTATCAAAAAGAAGACGAATGGACCTTTGCTACAGAAAAAAGCTATGTAGCTCAAGTGGAACATACGATTATCCTTACTAAAAATGGTCCGATCATTGTCACACAATAATATCAAGAGCATTGTCTAAGGTCGATTTCCCAACTGGGAAATCGGCTTTTTTTTGATGCCCCTTAACCAAACGGATCGAGGAAGGAGGGAATGAGCTATATGGAATGATGTACAATAATAATATGGAGGAACAAAAACTACAATTGCTAAATTGTGATGAGGAGCGGGTGGAGTTTGGACAGAACAGTCATACTGGAGCGTCTTCAATCACAGCTGTGCGAGGGAAATCACATCATCGGTGTCTCAACAGGCACGGGGATTACAGCGAAGTATGCAGCTCAGAGTGGAGCGGATTTTATATTAATGCTGAACTCCGGTAAGTTTCGCCAGATGGGGAGAAGCTCTCTAGCCGGCTTTTTGCCGTTTTGCAACAGTAATGATATGGTGATGGATTTTGCGTCAAGAGAAATTGTGCCGCTGGTGAGGCATTCTCCCGTACTCTTTGGACTGAATGCGAATGATCCAACCATAGAAATGGCTGATTATATAGAGGAAATCAAGAGGAGAGGGTTTTCAGGAGTCAACAACTATCCTACGGTCGGCTTGATCGACGGATTATTCAGAGAGGCTCTGGAGGAAGTGGGGATTCGTTATGACGTCGAGGTTGAGGCCATACGCCTGGCCCATCGACAGGATTTGTTTACGGTGGCGTTCGTATTTGATGAGCTTCAGGCTGCCCAGATGATTGAAGCGGGGGCAGATGTAATCTGTGCTCATCTTGGCCTGACCGAAGGCGGGTTATTGGGTGCACGGAAGGTTGTATCCTTGGAGGCCGCCAAATCAAAGGCACTGCGTATTTTTGATACCTGCAATCAGCTTAAGCCGGATTTGATCAAGATGATTTATGGCGGTCCGGTAAAGACGCCTGTCGATGTCCAGTACATGTATAGCGACAACACAGACATTATGGGCTATATTGGCGGGTCTGCATTTGAACGAATTCCTTCCGAGAAGTCGATTACGGCAATTACACGCGATTTTAAACGCCTGGGTAAACTGGATGAGGACGATTTTATGGTCAAAATGCTGAAAGGCATTACCCAGCATTATGATTACGTTGAGTTTGTCAAAGAGTATGTGGCGCAAAACTACAGCAGTGAAATTGTTTTTTCGGATCTGGCCAAGGTTGCTCATGTTTCCCGCAGCTATTTGAGCAGTTTGTTTAAAAAGGAGGTTGGCTGCAGCTTTCAGACCTATCTGGTGAGCTTCCGCATCAATAAAGCCGTCACGCTTCTTCATGCGCCGCAGCTTCAATTATCCGAGGTGGCCGGTATGGTTGGGTATCCCAATTACGCACAATTCAGCAAAATGTTTAAAAAGCTTAAGGGCTGCTCTCCCAAAAAGTACAGATCTAACCTAAACACAAAAACATAGAACTTAAAAGCGTTTTCATAAATAAACAGGACCAGTATGATGAAGCTATAACGATCGTACTGGTTTTTCTGTTAGCAAAAAAATCAGCGTGCTACCTGCGATCGAGCTTGGTTTCTAAAGAGTCATACGAGGAGGCCGTGGAATGAAGACCGTCGCAATCATTGGAACATTTGATACAAAGGGTGATGAATACCTTTACATCAAGAGCATTGCAGAGGAGGTTGGGTTGGGGACATTGATGATTCATACAGGTGTATTCGAACCGTCCTTTGTTCCGGATGTGTCCAATCGGGAAGTCGCCCACGCCGCAGGCAGGGTCATAGAAGAACTTGCGGCAAAGAAGGATCGGGCTTTGGCTACAGAGGTTTTGTCCATAGGCTTGAAGAAGCTGGTGCCACAGTTGTACAAACAAGGTAAATTTGACGGAATCATTTCCTTTGGTGGCACTGGCGGAACCTCACTGGTCACACCTGCCATGAGAGCTCTGCCGATTGGTGTCCCTAAGGTGATGGTATCGACCGTTGCTTCTGGAAACACAGCTCCATACGTAGGCACGAGTGATATTGTCATGATTCCGTCTGTGGTGGATGTAGCCGGATTGAACTCCATTTCTACGAAAATATTTACAAATGCATTATTTGCGATGGCGGGCATGCTCAAGTTTGAGCATACGCACAAACCGGATAAGAAGCCGCTGGTTGCAGCCACGATGTTCGGAGTGACAACACCATGTGTGACAGCGGCAAGAAAATATTTGGAGGAGCGGGGTTACGAGGTGCTTGTATTCCACGCTACGGGCATCGGAGGGCAGTCGATGGAGGCGTTGATTGAAGCAGGCTTTATTGAAGGGGTATTGGACTTGACGACGACGGAGTGGGCGGATGAAATCATCGGCGGTGTCTTGACTGCGGGGCCGAATCGCTTAGAGGCTGCAGGCCACAATCGCATTCCGCAGGTAGTCTCGGTAGGCGCCTTGGATATGTGCAATTTTGGGCCGAGCGATACGGTTCCTGAGAAATTCAAGGATCATACCTTTTATCAGCATAATCCGACGGTAACCCTGATGAGAACCACAGTGGAAGAGAATGAGCAGATCGGCAGGAAACTTGCGGAGAAGTTGAACATGGCAAAGGAACGCACCGTGCTAATGCTGCCGCTTAGAGGCGTATCCGCAATTGATGTGGAGGGGGAGTCTTTCTACGGACCGGAGGAGGACCGGATGTTGTTTGATACCCTGCGTCAGCATGTCGATCGCTCCATTGTTGAAGTGATTGAAATGGATTGCGCCATCAACGATCCAGCCTTTGCTGAGGCCGCAGCACAACAGCTGATCGCTCTCATGACATCAAATTCTTAATGAATTCAATAAGGAGGATATACGAAATGAATAAGCTGAACAGATCAGATATTATGGACAAATTCAGGGAAGAGGTAAAGCAGGGTAAAATTCTACTAGGTGTCGGGGCAGGTACAGGCATTACGGCCAAGAGCAGTGAAGCAGGCGGAGCAGATATGTTGATCGTATACAATTCCGGCCGGTATAGAATGGCAGGCCGTGGCTCGCTGGCGGGCTTGCTCTCCTATGGAGATGCCAATCAAATCGTCGTTGAGATGGGTGCCGAGGTGCTGCCCGTCGTCAAGCATACACCTGTTCTGGCAGGGGTATGCGGTACCGACCCTTTTCGAATAATGGAGGTATACCTGAAGCAACTGAAAGAGCAGGGCTTCAGCGGAGTTCAAAATTTCCCAACCGTTGGTTTGATCGATGGGGTGTTCAGACAAAACCTGGAGGAAACCGGTATGGGGTACGACCTGGAGGTTGAAATGATCCGTGTCGCCCATGAATTGGATTTGCTGACGACGCCGTATGTTTTTGATCCTGCTCAGGCAAAAGCTATGGCGGAGGCGGGGGCTGACATTTTGGTTGCGCACATGGGGTTGACGACCAAGGGCTCCATTGGTGCAAAAACAGCGCTGACCCTGGACGACTGTGTACAACGAATTGAAGCTATTATTGAAGCAGGGCGGGCTGTGAACCCGGAGATCATGATTATTTGCCACGGTGGACCCATTGCAGAGCCGGAGGATGCGGCCTATGTCATTGAGAGAACGAAGGACATCGATGGATTCTTCGGCGCATCCAGCATCGAGCGCTTTGCGGCAGAGAAAGGCATTACACAGCAGACGGAGTCCTTCAAGTCGATCCGGAAATAGCATCAGCAGCAGTCTGTATGCAAAACAGGGGTTGCCGAATGTTCTACATGATCGGGAACCCGTATTCTATGTCAACCTACACGTAAAATATAACCCCCTACTAGAGCAAAACGATAAATTGCTCTAGTAGGGGATTTTTTTTTTAGCCGAATCCAGTAGCAACAAGCCAACTCCAAATTCCTTTTTTAAATAAATGATTTGACTTACAGTTAACTCTATGTCTTATACTCCGAAGAGGAAGAAAAATAAGTGGTTTTTCTGGAGTAGGGCATTTACAATTAGTTAGAATCAATAGGATGTGGGGTGTGAACAAGGTATAGGTAATGCTAAATGGATTGTAATGAAGATTCAAATAAACTAAATCACGTAATGAATTGGAGATTTAATCAACAATGATGAAGAGCAAGAGCAATAATTGGAATGTATTTGGCCTGGCATTGCTGCTGGGTTTATTCTCAACATTAGGTCCATTTACGATTGATATGTATTTACCGGCTTTCCCTGAGATTGCAGGGAATTTCAATACAAGCGCATCACTTGTTCAGTTTAGTCTTACGGCTTGTTTATTAGGTCTAGGTATGGGACAACTCGTTATGGGTCCTTTGAGTGATGCTCACGGTAGACGTAAACCGTTGTTAATCTCCATGGCAGCCTATATTATTTGCTCCTTGGCGTGCGCTTTTGCTCCTAATATCGGACTATTAATTTTGTTTCGTTTCACTCAAGGATTTGCGGCTTCAGCAGGGATTGTCATTTCTCGTGCGATAGCTAGGGACCTTTATAGTGGACATGAACTTACTAAATTTTTCTCTTTGCTGCTGCTTGTAGGGAATTTAGGGCCTTTGGCAGCCCCGATCGCTGGAAGTGGCATTCTTTCATTCACGTCATGGATTGGTGTGTTTATCTCACTCTCATTTTTGGGCGTTTTCTTATTAATAATGACAAAGTGGGGCTTGAAGGAGTCCAATCCGCCTGAACGACGTATGGCTCCCGACTTTAAGCAGCAGTTGGGGAATTACAAAACGCTTCTGCGTGACCGCAAGTTTGTTGGCTACATGCTGGCACAGGGAATCATGACCGCGGGTGTCTTTGCATATGTAGCAGGAACACCGTTTATTTACCAAAATATTTATGGAGTCACACCAACTGTATTTGCGATATTGTTTGCCTCGAACGGGATCAGCTTGATCATCGGTTCTCAAATCGTGGGACGGTTGGCACAACGTATACCGGAGCAGACCCTTCTATTAGCTGGACTCTGGCTTGCTTTGGCGGCAAGCGCTGCTGCTTTGGTGGTAACTATAGTTCATGGTCCGCTGTTCGCTTTGGTCATTCCATTGTTCTTCTTCGTTTGCTCCATAGGGATTACGTCTACTGCGGCTTTCCCGCTTGCCATGGAGAGTCAAGCCAAGATGGCTGGAAGTGCGGCAGCACTACTCGGAGTTGTTCCTTTTCTTCTAGGTGCCCTGGTTGCCCCTCTGGTTGGTATCGCAGGTGAAGACACTGCTGTCCCGTTAGGACTCACTCTATTAATGACGAGTTTCGTTGCGATTCTTACTTACTTCCTACTCGTTAAAAACATCTCGCATCAAACCCCACAACATGTTCAGTCTGATCCTGACTTTAACTGAGAATATGAGGGTTCGACCCTATTAGATATAGAAAACCGTTGAACTTTAATTTAAAGACTCAACGGTTTTTTTTATTATGTGTAATGAAGGGAAAACGGCAAAGAAATTTCGAAAAGGCTAGCCCTTCGGGATCTTCCGATAGCTGGAAGGGGAGTATCCTGATATCTTTTTGAAGAGCCGGGAGAAATAATAGGGATCACTAATGCCCACTGCATAGCTGACTTCCTTAATACTCAGTTCGGTAAGATCGAGAAGATGACCAGCCCGCTGAATCTTGAGCCGCAGGAAATATTCGATCGGAGCGACGCCCGTTTCAGAATTAAACAGAAAGATCAGATGCTGTTTCGACACCCCGACATGCTTAGCCAACTCCGTAAGAGAAATAGAGTCGCTCATATGTACATTCATGTATTGAATGGCCTGTTCCAGGTAAGATTCACGTTTCTTCTCTTGTGCCGATTTGACGGCATTTAAGCCAATCCGGGAGAGCAACTGTCGTGTAGTTTGGGCCACATGTACATGGGTAGTCAGGGCATATGTCCGCTCGGCCAGCATTTCATAGGTAGGTACGAACCATTCCATTAAACGGGCCTTGCCGCTTGGGGATAAAGCGAGGGATGCATTAGACAAACCAAACATTTTCACCAATCGATTCGCATGGCTTCCTTTGAAATGAAACCAGTAGATACTCCATGGATTCTCATACATTGCCCCGTAACGATGTGCAGTTTCGGGTGAGATTATCATCATATCTCCCTGCTGCACCATCATTCGCTCTCCATGATTCAGCTCAACCCATCCTTCTCCCGCTTCGCAAAAGATGAAAATATGCGATGGGCTGCCTTCCAGACGCTCCCTGAAATGATACTGAGCGTTGGGGAAATAGCCGATATCCGTAATAAATAAGGTAGAGGTCAGTTCTTCCTGTTCCAGTTCTTTCATCCAGTATTCCGGAAGCACATATAGCTTCTGCTCTACAAATCCTTCACGCTTGCGTATATGGTCAGGACCCATTCCAGTTACCCCCATAATTCATAATCAGAATAAGAATATAATCCATCACTTCCCGCATTTCGTCAATTGGAACCTGCCTTGCCAGAATATACAGTATAACTATCAAGCCAAGGGAGGCAGTTCTAACATGAAGCATGAGGCTGTGGATCACAAGCTGGAGGTGGATCCAACCGGGTCCAGTCAGGTAAGAGTGTGGGAGACAAGCGTGCTGATACCTACATATGAAGCGGGTGAAGCTGACCCGAATCCGATGTTTCTGGAGAACAGAGTCTATCAGGGAAGCTCTGGTCGTGTGTATCCGCATCCAGTGATCGAGAGTATCTCGGATGTGAAGCATGATAAAAATTACAAATTGGTTATTCTGGAGAATCAATATATCCGTATTGAGATCATGCCGGAAATCGGCGGTAGAATCTACCGCGCGCTTGACAAGACGAACCATTATGATTTTGTCTATTATAACCGCGTCATTAAGCCTGCGCTGGTGGGCCTTGCGGGTCCTTGGATCTCCGGAGGCATTGAATTTAACTGGCCGCAGCACCACCGTCCTAATACATTTGGCCCGGTTGAATACAAATACGAAGCAACTGGCGACGGCAGTGCTACAGTATGGGTAAGTGAGATTGACCGGATGTACGGTACAAAAGTTACAGCAGCCTTCAAGCTCTATCCCGACAAGGCCTATTTGGAGATCCATGCTCAATTGTACAACCGGACACCTGAGCCGCAGACCTTCCTATGGTGGGCAAATCCCGCTGTAGCGGTTAATGAATATACGCAATCCGTGTTTCCTCCAGACGTAACGGCTGTATTTGATCATGGCAAAAGGGATGTCTCGCGTTTCCCAATCGCTACCGGAACCTATTACAAACAGGATTATTCGGAAGGCGTAGATATTTCGCGGTATAAAAACATCCCGGTTCCGACCTCGTACATGGCTTATAAATCCGATTACAATTTCGTCGGCGCATATGATCACGGAGTAGAGGCCGGATTGCTGCATGTGGCAAATCATCATATTTCTCCTGGTAAGAAGCAATGGACCTGGGGGAATGGCGAGTTCGGCCAAGCGTGGGACCGTCAATTGACGGATGAGGATGGCCCGTACATTGAACTCATGACTGGAGTGTACACAGACAATCAGCCCGACTTCACTTGGCTACAGCCCTACGAGGAGAAGACCTTTACCCAGTATTTCATGCCTTACAAAAACATCGGTGTCGTAAAAAATGCCTCCATCGAAGCAGCCATCAATCTGGAAGTTGATGCTGAAGCCGGAGAGGCAGTGATCAAGGTATATGCAACATCTAAACTCGAACATGCCGTTGTGGAGTTGAGTGGGGCGGCAACCCGGTATTTGCAGGAAACGGTTGAATTGTCCCCGGTAAAGGTATATCAGAAGGTTATACCGCTGGAGGGCGGAGAGCAGGAGTGTAATTTGAAACTTTCTGTCCGAAATAGGGAGGGCAGGCTGCTGATTTCCTATCAACCGAAACGTAAGGATATTGAGCGCGTCCCTGAAGCTGCTAGACCACTGGCCGCACCCGAAGAACTGCGTTCAACTGAAGAACTGTATCTGGCTGGTCAGCATCTGGAGCAATATCGTCATGCCACGTTTGAGCCTGAAGCCTACTATCTGGAAGGCTTGAAGCGGGACAACGGAGATATCCGGTTGAATGTAGCTTATGGAACGTTACTGCTTCGCCGTGGATTATATATAGATAGCGAGCCGTATTTCCGCAAAGCGGTTGAGCGGTTGACCTGGCGTAATCCGAATCCTTATGACAGCGAGGCCTACTACCAGCTGGGGGTAGCACTGCGTGGCCAAGGCCTTTTGGATGAAGCGTTTGCTGCTTTTCACAAATCGGTATGGTCGGCAGCATGGCAGGATGCAGGGTACTTCTCACTTGCTCAGATTTCCAGTTTGAAAGGCCAGTACGCCGAGGCAATGGAACAGGTTGAGCGTTCACTCATCCGCAATTCCCGAAACTACAAAGCACGTAATCTGAAAGCCGCATTGCTGCGCAAGCTTGGGTTGTTTGATAAAGCAAAGGGCTATGCACTTGAAACCCTGGAATTGGATGTTGCGGATTTTGGAGCTTATAATGAGTTGGCGTTGGCTCATAAAGCTTTGGGAGACAAAGATGCTGCTCAAGGTATTCTGACTGAGTTGCAGCAATTGATGAGAAATGATGCCCACAACTATTTGAATGTCATCGCAGACTATATGGACAGCGGTCTCTACGAAGAAGCCATTGCAGTAGGGGAAAGAATAGTGAATCCAGAGAATTCCGTCTATCCGATGCTGCATTATGCACTCGCTGAATTATATGAACGTTGCGGACAATATAAACATGCTCAAGAAGCTCGCCGTAAGGGACAATTCGCTGATCCAATCTATTGTCTCCCGAACACGTTGTATGAACTTGAGCTGCTGGTAAGTGCAGTTCATGCGAATCCGGAGGACGACAAGGCTCATTACTATCTGGGGAATTTCTATTATGACAAAAAACGATCTATCGAGGCGATTGCGAGCTGGGAGAAATCCCGCGAACTGCGGGATGATTATCCGACGGTACACCGAAACTTGGGGTTGGCTTATTACAACAAGCAGAACAATCCGCAAGCGGCCCTAACTTCGCTTGAAAAGGCCTTTACTTGTGCACCGGATGATGGGCGTATTTTCTACGAACTGGACCAGCTGCGTAAGAAGCTAAGGTGGTCAACAGACGAACGCCTCCATATCCTTGAAGAGCGGCGAGATCTGGTTGAGAAGAGGGATGATCTGTATGTGGAATACGTAACCCTGCTAAACAATCTTGAATGTTATCAAGAGGCCATCGCTGCCCTGTCTCTGCGCAATTTCCATCCGTGGGAAGGTGGAGAGGGGAAAGTAACGGGACAATATAAGTTGGCTCATACTGAGCTTGGCAAACAAGCGCTGCAGAACGGTCATTATGAAGCAGCGGCTCAGCATTTACAACAAGCATTAGTCTATCCGCTGAATCTGGGTGAAGGGAAGTTGGAAGGAACTCAGGAGAACAATATTTATTATTATCTCGGCATGGCCTACGAAGGTCTGCAGCGGGAAAAAGAAGCCATCGCTAGTTACACCATAGCTTCACAGGGTTTGGCAGAGCCGACAAGTGCGTTGTTCTACAACGATCAGCCGCCAGAAATGATCTTTTACCAAGGGTTGGCCTGGTTGAAGCTCCGTAACGAGAAGGAAGCCAAGCGTCGCTTCAATAAACTGATTGATTATGCTGAAAAGCATATTTTTGACGATATCCAATTGGATTATTTTGCTGTATCCTTGCCGGATTTCCTGGTATTTGAGGATGATTTGAACCAGCGCAATGTAATCCATTGCCGATACATGAGAGGCTTGGGACTTCTGGGGCTTGGCCGTGACGAAGAAGCCGGAACCGAACTTGAGTTGGTTCTGAAAATGGAGCCAGCTCATCAAGGGGCAATGGTTCATAGAGGGTATCCCCGGCAATGGCGTGAAGGATTTCAACCTTGATGATACCTCAAATAGCATTGTCCATTGGTTGGGTCACAGAGGGAAAAATCTGTATTGCTAAAAACTAAAAAGAGGGTGTAATGATAATGGATGTAGCGCTTAGCAGGTTACCAAGCAAACTAACCATCACAATGTGGGATTTCTCCTGGTACACCATGACCTTACCGGGAGAACCATACAGCGACCTAGAGACGAGATTTAAGGAAGCGGTGGAGAGAGGCTACAATACGATCCGAATCTGTGCGATGCCCTTCTTATTATTTACGGCGGAAGGCAAACGGTCGGGCCCCCTACACTTCGGTAGCCTTGGTGAGATCGGACAGCGGACACGCTGGTACAACTGCCGGGGCGGCGCCGAGCTGGATGGTCATGCGCATTTACTGGAGTTGTTCAGACAGGCCAAGGCCCATGGCTGTTATATCATGCTGTCTTCGTGGGAATATCAGCAGAGCCCCAGTTTCCTGGCTTTTCCCGGGTTGCGCGACGAACTGGCCGCCATTGCTCCGGAGAAGCGTTTTATGGCTATTGCCAAGTCTATGGATCAGCTTATTCGATATATAAAAGCGGAAGGATACGACGAACAGATCATTTACGCAGAACTGCATAATGAGGTGGAGTTCGGGCAACTGACCGAGATTGGAACCGCTCAAGGCATTGCCTCGTCCAATGTACCGGCACTGGTGGAAGCCATGCAGCCTTACATTGAAGAGGCCGTAGGTTATCTTAGAAGTGTGCACCCCGATATTCTGATGACAGCAAGCTATACACTAAATGAAGCCTATCCCAAATCCTATGTAGCGGGAAATTTACAGGTTGCGCATTTTCATCTCTATATCAAAGGGGTATTGAATGAATTAACCGAAGCGGCAGGACTGGATGATGAGCAGGCAGTTTTTCCCGGCGCATTCGTCCAATCGCTCCTGAGGGAGGATGCGCCTCCATTTGAAGAGTACTCGCTACCCCGTGGCCAAGAATGGAGGATGGAAGGAAATCCGGTAGGGCTAAGGCTGCTTTATCTGCATGACTGGGTGGAGCCAGACCAATGGGATCTTTTTTTATACGACAATTACAGTAAACATAAGCTGGCAATGCTGCAAAAGGCAGATATGCGCTTGGAGGAAGCTCATGAATGGGCGGCTCATTCCGGGTTACCAGTCGTTATAGGGGAAGGATATGTTGGTTATACGCCGCTGTTAGCGGGATTCGAGGAAGGGCCTGTCGGTAAATTTATTGCAGAGTACGCGCTGCGAAAAGGAATGGCTCTTGGCTTCTGGGGAATGACGCTATGCTCTAACTGTGCACCGCATCATCCCTTCTGGGATGATATCGCCTGGCAACAGAAATGGAACCGATATATTCTTGAATCGAAATAGCTGTTATATTGGGCAAGAACCAAACTTTATGTTCTGCTTTTATCAGAAACGTCGTACATCAGAGTGAACACTTTACTATATCCGTAAACTACGACTAAAGGAAGAAAATAAGAAAAAAAGTCACTCCCCTAGATTTTCATCTGAATTAATTTCTTATTATTGACCAAATTTGAAATTTCATAAGGGCTACATCCCACTTTTGCATGATCAGGTTAGCCAGAATCTTCTGGTTGGCCTTTTTGTCGATTGAATAACGTGGTACTAGATGATAATGTGAATTAAGGGAGAGGCTTCCTCATTGGAGGGAATGAGCCTTGGGAGAGCTCGTCGATGCTATGTCCGTGATCCATTTGGCAAGTTAATCAACATTCTAGCTTATAGACATGGCTGTTCAAATTAAAGCATTTTCTTTAAAAAGTATTGTTTATTGACTTGAAGTATTGGTATTCTTTACTAGGATGTTATGATTGAATAAATATCTTAATTTCGAGGAGTATGCTGACATATAATTGAATCAGAATGATTAATGTTGGTGTCCAAGGTAAAAGCAGATTATTCATCACTATTAACGGGGGGAAACGAGAATGATGAATGTTTTGTTGGTGGATGATGAGCCGTGGGTACTGGAAGGTCTGCGAACAATGGTCAATTGGAACAAATACGGTTTTCAAATTTGTGGAGAGGCCGAGAACGGAAACGCTGCTTGGGCCATTATTGAGGATCTTCAGCCAGACCTGGTATTTACAGATGTTCATATGCCTTCCGTGAGCGGACTTGAGCTGATTGGCCGTTCGATGCAAAAACTAGCCAAACCGCCCCGATTTGTCATATTAAGCGGATACGATAGCTTCGATTATGCGAAAACAGCGCTGGAACAGCGTGTGGAGGATTATTTACTCAAACCCATTGATGAGGTTGAGATTGAAAACGTATTAGAACAGATGAGTCTTAAAATTCAGAACGAGCTTGTCTCAGAAAAATTGCATCAACACGAGCGTACTTTATATGTAAATTGTTTGTTCAACCGTCTGTTTCAAGGGGAGGACAGCAGCGAACTGCAAGCCGAAGTGGAACGTTTGTTGCAAATGGAAGGTCATGAGAACATGGCCTGTCTTTTAATTCAGACGGATTCATGCAATGAGGACATACAGTCACACGTACAGCGTTTTGCAAGCGCTCATCACTATGAATTTTTTATGGATGCTGAAGGAAGAATGGGTGTGTTTGCTGCTGAAATTGAAGATTCTTTGAGCTGGCTTGAGAGGCTGGGGGGAACCCTGTATGAGATGTATTCCAGTCAGGCATCGATCATTGTGGCATTTGGATATCATTCAGGTGGAGTAGTCGGAATGCGGCCGGCATTTGAAAAAGCGTTATCTGCGTTGGAATGGAAGCGTTATCAAAAAGGGAGCGGTATTATCCACGATCAAGATTTGCCACGGAACGGTAGCATGGCGACCGTGAACCAAAAAGCGTTGACGAACCTGTTTAAAACCATTTTAACGGGTGAAGAGGATGGACTGGAGATAAAGGTTCACGAACTGCTTGCAAATCCAGATTCAGGGCTGTCTGTGTCTGCTATAGAATATGTTCGGGTGCAGTTGCTTGCCCTAGAAATGGGAGTTCTCAAGCAGCTGAAGGAGCTGGATGGAGATGTAGACAGATTTGTGTTGCAGCTACAACAGATGTTGGGCGACTTAACCGACATTGACTCCTATCCTGCATTTCAGGAATATGCACTTATATTAAGTGTCAACGCTTTGAGAGCTCTGCAAGAGCAGCGGAAAGAAAAGGAATGCAGTACGATTTTCCGTGTAGTGCAGTATGTTAACCATGAGTTTCGGGAAAAGCTGCAGCTCCAGGAACTTGCACAGAAATTTCATATGAATGCCAACTATTTGGGGCAAGCCTTCAAACAGCAGACGGGCAAGTCTTTTCGGGAATATCTGAATGATAAACGGATGGAGGAAGCCAAGAGACTGCTGCGACAGAGCTGTTCCAGCATAGCCGAAGTTGCGGTCCATTCAGGGTACCCCAATGCCGATTATTTTGTAAGTCAGTTCAAGCGAATGACGGGGATGGCTCCTTCTGCATATCGGAAACAACCATAGATCTGACTACACAAGTAACGAATGAAGGATGGCGATGGAAGACATGTTTAAGAAATTCCGATTTCGCGGCATCGTGAACGATATCCCTTTGAACTACAAGTTTATGCTGATCTATGTTATCGGTATTTTGCTTCCGATCATAGCAAGCAATTATTTGTTCATGGATCGTATGTCGGGGCTAATCAAGGAACGGGAAGAACAGAATTTGCAAATCTCGCTGGAGCGAGCCAGAAAGGACATTCACACCATGATTGACGGGGGGATCGCTGTCAGTCACGCCTTAATCACGGACAAGCTGTTGTCCGAATCCATGGATCGTGTATACAACGGCCAACTGGATTTCTACAATACGTTCGATGAACAGCTTCGCCATCGGATGACTTCTTATATTCCTGTGAACAATCAGATCCAGCGAATCGGCATCTATACGGATAACCCAACCATCGTGTCTGGAGGGGATTATTATTACCTGGATAGCTCCATGAATGCCAGTGCCTGGTTCAGACAATGGGAAATGGCAGGGGAATCACTGAGTGTGCTCGCTTATCGCGATCAGGCAGTGAATGATCGCGCGGCGACCTCATCGTATTTTAGCGTAATTGAAAAAATGGACTATTACAACGTAGACAACTCCTACAAGAAGCTGGTGCGCATTGATTTTTACCTGAATCGATTCTATGACGTTATTGCGAGAGAGAAAAGTTCGCTGGACCTGTATCTGGTCAACGCCAAGAATCAGATTATCGTATCCGCAGATGACAAATATCAGGGTGAGATAGATAGTGATTATGCGTTATTTGATACGAGCAAGGCGGCGGACAAGGACCTACATATTGTTCCGATTGGCAATGCCAGCTATGTGAAAGGTTGGAAGCTCATTGGCGTGCCTCAGGAAACACGTGTCAAACAAGCAATGCTTTCCATGAAGCTTTATTTCGGCATGTTGGCCGGTATCATTACTTTGGTTACCTCCATCTTCATCTATGTCATGCTGCGTTCATACAATCATCGAGTGAAGCGTCTGTCCAGACATATGCAAAAGGTGGGGAATGAGAAATTTGATCTGATCAATATTGATGGTGGACAGGATGAGATAGGTCATCTCATTCGTAATTTCAATATGATGACCGCTCAGATCCATTCCTTAATCAATAATGTGTACAAGCTTGAAATTCAGCAGCGGAGCCAAGAGGCTGAGCGCATTCGCGCTGAGCTGAATTTGCTGCAAAGCCAGATGAATCCCCATTTTTTATTCAATACACTCAATGCGCTGTTGGTGGTCAGCACCAAAAACAATTATGCGGATGTCAAGGATATTATCAAGGACCTATCCAAGCTGCTTCGCCGTCTGTTGAATTGGAAGGACGATGTGGTCACGCTGGAAGAGGAAATGAGTTTTACGGTCATGTATCTGGGGATTGAAAAATTCCGTTTTCGAGACAAGTTTGAATTTTACATTGATATTAGCGATGAGGCGAGCCAGTATAGAATTCCAAAGATGAGTATCCAGCAATTGGCCGAGAATGCATGTAAACATGGAATTCAGGCTATTGAGGGGCTCGGTTATGTGAAGATTAAAGCGGAGGTTGTGAGCGAGCGCTTGCGTGTTGTTGTATCTGATAATGGTAAGGGCATGGACAAGGAACGGCTGCAAGAGGTTCTGTATCATATGCGAAGCAAGGAGGAGAGCGGGGGGAGTAATATTGGCATACGCAACGTATATCGCCGTCTTGAATTGTATTATGACGATAAAGTGGATTTTAACCTGGTGAGCAGAATAGGTGAGGGGACCGAGGTTTCCTTTGAGATTCCATTGCAACTGCTAGAGCATCAGGGTAAAGAAGGAGGTAGGAACAATGGCATTCAAAGTGCTGCTGATTGATGATGAGCCATGGGCACTAGAGGGCTTGCAGCTGTGGGTTCCATGGGAAAGTCTTGGCTTTGAGGTATGCGCGATGTGTGGCAACGGTGTGGAAGGGTTGGAACGAATGGAAGAGCTAAAGCCGGATCTTGTCATGGTTGATATTCAAATGCCGATCATGAATGGACTGGAAATGATTGAAGAATGGCGGCGTAGAGGCAACTGGTCGACCAAGTTCATTATTCTTACGGGGTACAGCGATTTTGAGTTTGCGCGAAAAGCGCTTAAATTCAAAGTTTCCGGTTATTTGTTAAAACCATTGGACGAGGAACAGGCGGAGTCCGAGATTCGCATGATGGGCATGGAACTGATGAAGGAGCAAGAGCAGCTTTATATTGGACAGATTGCATGGAGAGAGCAGGAAATGTTGACGATGAAGCAGGCTTTATTAGGCAAAGTGCTGTCTGCAGAAGGCACTCAACTAATGCAATCCCTGTCCCGGTCAGCTGAATCCTGGAATGTATGCCTGGTTCAGGTCTCCGAGAAAGAGTTTGGCCGGTGGAGCCGTCTTGCTTCAGAGGTTCTGAACGGACAGCATGTTATTTATATCATTCGTATGCGAAAAGATCTCGTATCCATTGTGTTCGGCGATGTTTCCCCCGGACAGCAGAGAACGAGTGAGAATTTAAGAAAACAATTAGAAACACTGGCTCGCCGTCTGGCGGGCTTTCGTACATATATGGCGATTGGCTCAACCGAATCATCTCTTCATCACATCAGCAACTCCCGAATAACAGCAGAGAAGGCGTTGCTGCACGCCTTTTATGAAGTGGAGGGGAACAGCATATTGGATTATGCCGATCTCCAGAACCACGATTTTCAAAGGCATAACCAACAGGTTGAACTGATCGAGCGAGTGCTGGGAGCACTTCAGCTCATTGATTACGCCAACTACCAGTCCGCTGTGGAGTTTATAGAGCAATCCTTTCGACAGATACGGGTCCACCCGGATGAGGCTCGAAAATTTGTGATTTACCTTCTTCATGAAATTCGGGCTTACATGAGGGCGCAAATGGCAGAAGATTCAGAGAATTACCGTTCGTTCGAAATCCCGGATCTGGATGAAGCACTGTTAACCTTTGATGATTTGATCGGCATGCTGCATTCGTGCGGTAGAGTCTGCTTTGAGTTATTGCTTAAAGAGAGTGTCTTCGAAGCGCAGGGTATTGTGCAGGATATCAACGACTACATTCATACGCATTTCCGGGATGCATTGACGATTAAGATGCTTGCGGAACGTTTTTTCCTGCATCCGGCTTACTTGGGACAACTGTTGATACGCAAAAATGGGATCGGCTTCAATGAGCTGCTTCATAACCTGAGGGTTGAGGAGGCATGTCGGTTGCTACAGATGAATCAGTACAAAAATAGCGAGGTCTCGGAAAAGGTTGGATACGCCAATTACCATCATTTTTTAAAACAATTTGAGAAACGTATTGGCATGTCTCCTAACGAATATAAGAAAACCTGAGCTTTTCTCGGAAAGAGCTATAATTCGAATATAGTTTCCATGTAGATGTAAATTTATAATTAAATTATTCAAATGAAAGGGCTTTCATATAGTGAGATCAAATTTTGGAGGTGCTTTATGGGGGACAGTAAAAAATCATTCTTTCGTATGGGGGCAACACTGTTATTGTCGTTGAGCGTTGTGCTAGCAGGTTGCTCAAGTGGCAATTCAGGCAGCGGAGAGGAGAGCAGTAAAGGTAGTGAGGTGGGGGCTGACAATCCGTTAGAAATCTCGGTATTCCTGAACGAGGCCGGACAACAGCCAACTGCTGACAACAAAATCTACAAAAAAATCAAGGATGAGCTTGGCGTTACATTCAAATTTGAATTTTTGGCTGGTGACAAAAACCAGAAGCTCGGCGTCATGATCGCCGGTGGAGACTATCCGGATCTGATCTCAGCCGATACCAAACTTACGGCAGCCGGTTCAGTCATACCGCTGGAAGATCTGATTGAAGAACACGCGCCTAATTTGAAGAAGCATTACGAGAAGTATTGGAATCAAATGAAGGACCCGAATGATGGACACATTTACTACCTGCCAAACTACGGTGCATACAACGGCGAAGTGGCTGATACGTACTACAGCGGACCTGCCTTTTGGATTCAAAAAGCCGTGTTGAAAGAGTTCGGTTATCCGACGCCAAAAACACTGGACGAATACTTTGACTTGATCGCGAAATACAAGGAAAAGTATCCAACCATTGACGGCAAACCGACAGTCGGGTTCGAGGTATTGAACTATGATTGGAAAAACTGGGGCTTGCTGAATCCGCCGCAGCATTTGATCGGTCATCCGAATGATGGTGGAGTGGTCGTCAACGATGGCAAAGCGGAGATCTTTGCAGACAAGGATTATGCCCAAAAGTACTATCAGAAGCTGAATGAAATCAATGCCCAAGGCTTGCTTGATAAGGAAGCGTTTGCACAGAACTACGACCAATATATGGCCAAATTGTCCAGTGGGGCCGTACTCGGCATGTTCGATCAACACTGGAATTTCCAAAGCGCGGAAGATTCACTCATAACGCAAGATAAAATTGAACGCACTTATGTAGGTTTCCCGCTCGTGTATGACAGCAGCACCAAAGACTATTATCGCGACCGCGCAGCACTGAATCTCAACAATGGTTTCGGTATTACCGTGAGTGCCAAAGACCCTGTAAAAATCCTCAAAGCGCTCGACAAACTGATGGAAGAAGATTGGCAGAAAACACTCACTTGGGGCATTCAGGATGAAGACTATTATGTCAATGAAGAAGGCCGCTTCATGAAAACCCAAGAACAACGCGACAATGCAGCGGATGCTGCCTGGAAACTGGCCAACAAAGCAGATGCATTCTATGGAACCGCACCGAAGATTGAAGGTTACTTTAGCGATGGCAACGCCACTTCAGCAAGCAATCAGCCAGAAGAATATCAAGCCAGCTTGAGACCGTTTGATAAGGAAGTTTTGGAGGCTTACGGTTTCAACAGCTATGTCGATTTCTTCAGTGCTCCACCTGAGAATCCGGTGACTTACCCTGCTTGGTCTGTCGATGTGGTAGAGGGATCTCCAGCCAAGATTGCCAATACGAAGTTGAACGAGTTGTCAACCAAATATTTGCCGAAAGCGATTTTGGCTAACCCGTCTGAATTCAGCAGTGTATGGAGCGAATACGTTTCCGAAATTCAAAAGCTGGATATCAAAGCGTATGAAGATCGTATCAATGAAGTATTGCAGTGGAGAATCGATAACTGGTCTGTGAAATAAGAGATTGCTGTCAGGAAGGAAGGCTACCTTCCTTCCTGATTTTTTTGAAGAACATATCGCTGGACGTTATTCCGTTCAATATAAAGATGGATAGGAGCCTGATATTATGGAGGAAATTGTAGTGGGAACCAAGCCGCTCCGCCCGAAGAAAAAACCGAAAATTAGGCAGATTACTTGGCAAAATATCAAAGCACAGAGACAGCTCATATGGATGTCTGTTCCTCTGCTTGCGTACATTATCATCTTTGCTTATGTGCCTGTATGGGGCTGGACGATGGCCTTTCAGGATTACAAACCGGCCAGAAGTTTCTCGCAGCAAACGTGGGTAGGGTTCAAGCATTTTCAATTTTTGTTCACGGATGACAATTTCTTGCGTGTGCTTCGCAATACGCTTGCCATGAGTATCATTAACATGATTTTAGGTTTCGTTACAGCCATTGTTTTGGCATTGTTACTCAATGAGATTAAGAAGATCATGTGGAAGCGGACGGTACAAACCATCTCTTATCTTCCTCACTTCTTATCATGGATTATCGTTACCGGCATCGTGGCGACATCGCTTGCTTCTGACGGCATTATCAACGATATCCTCATGAAACTACACTTAATCAACGAGCCGATCTTGTGGCTGACGGAAGGAAAGTATTTCTGGGGCGTTGTTGCAAGTTCTCATATTTGGAAAGAAGTCGGATGGAGCACCATTATTTATTTGGCGGCGATGGCCTCTATTGATCCGGCACAGTATGAAGCTGCCGATATTGATGGAGCCAATCGATATCAAAAAATGTGGAATGTCACTTTACCGGGAATCAAGCCTACCATTGTCATCCTGTTGATTATGTCGATTGGACATATTCTAGAAGCCGGCTTCGAGGTTCAGTATTTGCTGGGTAACGGGTTGGTTGTAGACTGGGCAGAAACGATTGATATCTTCGTGCTCAAATACGGGATTGCACAGGGCAACTATTCGCTCGCAACTGCAGGCGGAATATTCAAGACCGTGGTCAGCATTACAATGTTACTTGTAGCGAATTGGACCGCCAAGCGGCTTGGGGAAGAGAGGCTGTTATAATGACGAAAAAAACACCATTGTCTGGTTTAGGAAATACAGCGGCGCTTTCCGTGCGCCGCCCAGGTGGCAGAGGCATGGAACCGTTTCTGTTCAACACCTTTAACACCATCTTCATGGTTCTGCTGGTGATTGTGACGTTGTATCCATTTTTGAACACCATTGTGGTTTCGTTTAATGCAGGGAATGACACCATTCGAGGAGGCTTATATTTGTGGCCCCGCGATTTCACCATGCAGAATTACAAAGCCGTATTTGCATCAGGCACAATTTATAACGCATTTTTGGTTTCCGTTGCACGTACAGTATTATCCACCGTTCTGAACATTTTCTTGACCACCATGCTGGCTTATACGCTGAGTCGGCGCGATTATATTTTCCGCAAGCTGATTACGACCATTTTTGTGCTGACGATGTATTTCAATGCAGGGCTTATTCCGGGGTACTTCTTGATGAAGGACCTGCACTTAATCAATTCGTTCTGGGTGTATGTCTTACCATCGCTGATTAGTGCGTTCAACCTGATCGTTATTCGTACCTATATTTACACGATTCCCGAAAGTTTGATTGAATCAGCCAAAATTGACGGAGCAGGAGATTTCAGAATTTTCTGGAGAATTATTTTTCCACTGTGCAAACCTGTGCTGGCGACCATTGCGCTCTTTGTCGCAGTCGGCGCATGGAATTCCTGGTTCGATGCTTTTCTGTACACGTCATCACGTCAAGAGCTCAGTACACTGCAATACGAACTGATGAAACTGTTGTCTTCCAGTATGAACGCCAATAGTAATCCTTCCGTTGCCAACGGCGTGGGGGTGGAGCATTCAACACAGGTAACTCCAATTTCCATTCGTGCTGCAGTTACAATTGTCGCTTCTGTTCCGATCTTGCTGGTGTATCCGTTTATGCAAAAATACTTTGTCGTTGGACTAAATGTAGGGAGTGTGAAGGAATAGATGAAGCAGCTTCAAGCGAATACGATCTGTTATGCCAACCCGATCCTTCCCGGATTCTATCCGGATCCCAGCATCGTGAAGGCGGAAGAATATTTTTACCTCATATGCAGCTCGTTTGAATATTTTCCCGGAGTGCCGATCTTTCGGAGCCGGGATCTGATTCACTGGGAGCAGATTGGCAATGTATTGGATCGGGTCAGCCAGCTGGATTTGACCGGGCAGAAAAGCTCAGACGGGATTTATGCTCCTGCACTGCGTTACCATGAAGGTACATTTTATATGATTACGACAGATGTGAGAGGCATCGGCAATTTCTACGTTACGGCAACCGACCCTGCAGGCCCCTGGTCTGATCCGATTCGTATCCCATACGGGGGAATCGACCCATCGCTGTTTTTTGACGACGATGGCAAAGTGTACGTGACCGCCCAACAAGGCGCCGATTACGATTCTCATGCCATCCAATACGAGATTGACATCACCACAGGTGAAGCGCTCTCTGAACCACAAGTTGTCTGGCATGGGGATGAAGGGCCATGGACCGAAGGACCGCATCTTTACAAAATCAATGGGTTGTATTATATGATGTCTGCTTCAGGCGGGACGGCGAAGGAGCATCGTGAGATCATCGGTCGAAGCGATCGACCTTATGGTCCGTTTGAACGCTATCCTGAGCCCATCCTGACCCATCGCCATCTGGATCATCCAATTCAGTATCTGGGTCATGCCGATCTGGTGGAGGATCATCAAGGAGACTGGTGGGCCGTTTTCCTTGGCGTGCGTTTGACGGAGGACGGTTATAGCGTGCTTGGACGTGAAACCTTCCTCGCACCGGTCGTTTGGAACGAGGGGTGGCCCCATATTGATAACAATGAAGGAATCGTGAGTCTGGATATGAAGGTCCAGCGTTTGCCAATGGCATCACCTTCTTTGTCCCAGAGCCATACGGCCATCGTTGTCGGCCGGGACGAATTCGACGGAGAACTTGGGCCGCAATGGATGTTTGTGCGTAACCCGACAGAAGGGACATGCTCGCTTACGGAAAAACCAGGTTTGCTAACGCTGTATGGTCAGGCAGGAGGGCTTGGAGATGTAGGTCAGATTACGTTTGTTGGCCGCAGGCAGCAGCATATTCATGCCTGCTTTACGACCTGTCTGACATTCATGCCAGTTGCGGATGGAGAAGAAGCGGGACTGTGCGTTCGTCGGGATGAAGATGCGCACTATGAGCTTGGCATAAGCAGGTTGGATGGGCGAAACGTACTCTTTGCTCGCTTAACGGTGCGAGGAGAGTCGAACATGGTGCACGAGAGCGAGATTGCAACGGAGCAGTTATGGCTTCGAATCGAATCGACAGAGAAGGAATACAGATTGATATGTTCTGAGGATGGACAGGACTGGACAGTCTTGTGTGCAGGCTCGGCACGTGCCATATCTCCCGAGGATTTTGTACGCAAAATGTGCTTTACCGGATCAGTGGTCGGACTATATGCTACCGGCAATGGTCAGGCAAGCAGCACACCTGCATATTTTGATTGGTTCGAGTACTCGGTCTGATTCAGTCGCTAATAAACGATGCGAAAAAGGCAATTCAGAGGAGGGAAATCATGGGTACGTTTCGAGAAGAGGCACCACTGAAGGAATTATACAAGGATGCGTTCCACATTGGAGCAGCAGTGAATCCGAAGACAATTGAAAGCCAGCGTTCATTGCTTGCCTATCACTTCAACAGCCTGACGGCAGAAAATGAAATGAAATTCTCCAGTGTGCATCCAGAGCAGGAAAAGTATACGTTTGAGGATGCGGATGTCATCGCTTCTTTTGCCAGAGAGCAGGGCATGGCGCTGCGCGGTCACACGCTGGTCTGGCATAACCAGACTCCGAATTGGCTGTTCGAGAATGAAACTGGGGGACAGGTGGAACGAAGTGTATTGCTGGAGCGATTGAAGGCGCACATTCAGACCGTCGTTGGCAGATATAAGGACGTTATCTATGCTTGGGATGTTGTAAACGAGGTTATATCCGATGATGCGGATGACGAAAACGCATTCCTGCGCCCATCCAAATGGCTGGATATCGCCGGAGAGGATTTTATTGCGAAAGCGTTCGAATTCGCCCATGAAGCAGATCCGCAGGCGCTTTTATTCTATAACGATTATAACGAATCCGATCCGCATAAGCGGGAACGCATCTATCGGCTTGTTCGTTCATTACTCGATCAAGGCGTGCCGATTCATGGTGTCGGTTTGCAGGCACACTGGAATCTGTATGATCCGTCCCTGGATGATATGCGCGCCGCGATTGAGCGGTATGCGCAGCTTGGCCTGCAGCTTCAGCTCACCGAACTGGATGTATCGGTATTTCGCTTTGAGGACAGGCGTACAGATCTCGTTCAGCCATCGCAAGAAATGCTGGAATTGCAAGCTGAGCGATACGAATCTATCTTCCGCCTTCTCCACGAATATAAGGAACATATTAGCGCCGTGACCTTCTGGGGGGCTGCCGATGACTACACATGGCTCGACCATTTCCCTGTCCGAGGGCGGAAAAACTGGCCATTCCTGTTCGATGAGCTGCATCGTCCCAAGGAAGCCTACCAACGTGTTGCGCGAATTGCTCTACCCAAGTGAGATGAACGGATCAATATCGTTTAACCCCTAGCAGTCTCGAAGAGATGTCCGAGGTTGCATATCTTTTTGGAAGGAGCTATTTGTATGTCCGAATTGCCTAAACCGCATCAACCTTTAGTTAAGCATATGTTTACTGCTGATCCTTCAGCGCATGTGTTCGAGGATCGCATTTATATTTATCCATCCCATGATCTGGATCACGACGGTCCGGTGAATGACAATGGAGATCAGTACAAGATGGAGGATTATCATGTGCTGTCTATGGCGGACACAGATTCACCCGTGACGGATCATGGCGAAGCATTGCATGTGAAGGATGTCCCTTGGGCGTCCAGTCAGATGTGGGCCCCGGATGCTGCGTATAGAAAAGGCACCTATTATTTGTTTTTCCCGGCTCGGGACCATGATGGCATTTTCCGCATTGGCGTGGCTACGTCTTCTTCTCCGGCAGGACCATTCAAGCCGGAAGAGCAATATATGCAGGGCAGTTTCAGCATTGATCCCGCTGTGTTCGTGGACGAAGATGAGCAGGCTTATATGTTCTTTGGCGGGTTGTGGGGTGGACAGTTGGAGAAATATCAGACTGGAAGCTACATCGAACATGCGGAAGGACCTGCTCCAGATGCTCCGGCGATCGGACCGAGAGTTGCGAAGCTGAGTGAAGATATGCTCTCAATGGCGTCGGAGGCGTTGGAGATATCCATCGTGGATCAGGAAGGAAAGCCGCTGACCGCAGGGGACGAGGATCGCAGATATTTTGAAGGACCATGGATGCACAAGTATAACGGGAAATATTATCTGTCTTACTCCACAGGAACGACGCACAAGCTGGTGTACGCCATGGGTGACAATCCTATGGGACCGTTTACGTTCCAAGGTACGATCTTGCCTCCGGTCATGGGCTGGACAACGCATCATTCAATTGTACAATTCCGGGAGAAGTGGTATTTGTTCTATCACGATTGTTCCCTTTCCGGCGGCGTCGATTACAAGCGCTGCGTCAAATTTGCCGAGTTGACGTACAACCCGGACGGCACCATTCGCATGATTGAACCATATCCAGAGAAGTGAAATGGCTGTGAATAGGAACGGTAACCCGTATCCCTTATCCTTTTCCCTGTAACCGTAGATCCGTGCTGAAACAGAAGTGATATTATATCGTGCATTTCAGCTATAATCAGGAAAAATTCTAAAATCAATTAAAAGCAACTAAAACTCCGTGCACAAGCACGGAGTTTTAGTTTTCATTATGCGAGGAGGTTGAATCAGATTAACCTGGTTGCTGCGAACCATTAAACCACACGGATTTGATCGACAAGGTATCCGAAATATCAGTGGTTGGATCACCGTCTACGAGAATAAGATCAGCACGCGCACCTTCGGTAATACGGCCGCGATCGTGAAGGCCAAAGCAACGGGCCGGTTTCGAAGTGGCCGACTGAAGAGCTTCGATCGGAGTGAACCCAGCCTTGACCAGCAGCTGCATTTCGTGGTGGACACTTGCCCCATGAGCAAGGCCGCCAAGGTTTGGAACGGGAACTGGCGCGACATCCGTCCCTACCAGAATATCAACACCGGCTCGGTGAAGGTCCATCACATTCTTAAAGCTGTTCTCCATATTGCTCTGCGGGAACGTATTGAAGCTTGAGTTCAAAATATCGATCCAGTCTGGGCTTAATTTGGAATGAACACGGGGATCATTGGCCAATTCGGATGCCGGATTTCCGATAATCGATGAATTCAACACCAAGCACGGTGTAACAAAAGCGCCTGAACCAGCTATGGATTTCACTAACTCGGAGGTGTACTCGGGTCTGTCGATAAACAAATGGCCCAAACCGTCGACCCCAAAATCAATGGCTTGTTGTGATGAAAGGGCCGTCAAGACGTGGGCGATAACCAGCTTCTCGAACTTGTGGGCTTCTGTCACGGCTGTTTTTAGAATCTCATCGCTTAATACAGGCAGGCCAGGTGCACCCATGACCGTTCCTTCTTCAATCATGATCTTAATATAGTCGGCCCCATTCTCTACTTGGGTATGCACATGTTTAATCGCTTCTTCGACTGTTGTCACTTGCGGTATTTCATCGTGATCGTGAGCGTATGCGGCTAACATTGCTTCGCGATCTTCCTCCGATAACTTCTCTAGTTCCTTTAATACGAATTCAGGTATTTCATCTCCATCCGGAAGCAATTCATCCGGATGTCCGCCCGGAGCGGTGATCGCTGTGCCAGCAGAACGGACATCTGCGATGTCGTTCACGTTTTTTAACTGAATTTCGCGCCCTCGTTTAGTAAAATCACCGTTCATTTCGAGTTCAGTGGTAACGCCGAATTTTAGAGCATCTCGTAAACCGCCGATGGAAGTGTGGACATGTGCATCAATCAGACCAGGCATTAAAGTCGCATTTTCTCCATCGATAATCGTTGCATCATCCGGAAGGTCTCCACCGACTGAAACGATAGACTCCCCTTTAATGACGACATGTCTGGGCGCAATGATTTGCTCTCCATCAAAGATACGTACATTTGTAATCGCCGTAACTTGTTCTAACGCAGCATTTTGAGTTACCTTCTCCATTTGAAACCCTCCCAAGTGTTTGTTTGTGAACAATTCGAATAATAACTGTTAGTTTTCTAACTGTCAACAAGATAATGTTTTTTTGACAAGCCAATAGGAACGTTGTATAGTTTATTACTTACAATTAGATTTCTAACAATCACTGGGGGGACGATTATGAAATCCCGAAAGGAAACACCTTATCTGGATTTATTTCAGATTATCGGTCTTAAGTTAAAGAAAAGAGCGGACGAGAGTATAAAAGTGCTGGGCTTAAACGCTCAACAAGGGAAAGTAATCGATTATATTTACGAAAACCAAAATAGTCATATTATTCAAATGGATCTCGCAGATCGGTTTCATCTAAGTCGGCCCAGCATTACAAGTATGCTTCAAGCTCTAGAGCAAAAAGGGTTAATCGAGCGTAAAATCCCTGCCAATAATGAACGACAAAAAAACATATACGTACTGCCAAAAGCGGTTGAACTGATTGAAGACTTCCAAGACTCTTTCCAAAAGGTGGAGGAAGAAATCGTTCAAGTCCTTACCGACGAAGAGAGGCAAGTATTAAAGAAATTATTGATCAAAATTAATGAGACGATATAAAGAAGGCGATATTTAATTCGCTTGTATTGCGCTCCAACAACCGTCTCTGGTTATCGTCAATGAAATGATTATCCGCCTATTGATCCCACGACCGACAAAGTTACCCCAGATTGATTGGATCGGATTGGGTCGGACTAAACTCAGCCTTAGTGAAAGCTCGTTACTGCATGCAAAAAATGAAAAGGGGCCAAGATGACATTGTGGTTTACCATAAAATGTCATCTTGGCCTCTTCTGCATGTCTCCCACACCTATTAAAAATGACCAGTTGTGAGCATTCGTTCTCTGGACAGACGTGTGAGCGATAGCGCAACTTCCTGGGCGGAGTCATAATCCTGATTCTGGTGGCAGCATTCGGATTGGGTGCAGTTGTCGGCACGATGTCTCTGATTCTAATCTCGATCGGTATGCTGACTCGTTCCTTTGCTGAGGTGCTTGAAGAGATTGACATGGGGCAGGTGGAAGCCGTTCGGGCAGCTGGCGGGAGTTATTTTCAAGTGTTGTCTCAAGCTGTAGTTCCTCAATTTTTACCCGGATTTATCGGCTGGAGCCTATACAACTTTGAAATCAACGTACGCGCCTCTACGATTGTCGGAATGGTTGGAGGCGGAGGTCTCGGATTTATTTTGCAATCGAAATTGAAATTGTTCCAGTACCAAGAAGCAAGCATGGCGGTTCTACTCGTGCTCGTTATCGTCCTCATTGTTGAAATGATCACCAATCGCGTAAGGGAGCGAATTATATGAGTACGCAAATGAATGATTTTAAACCGTCCTTTACTGTGCTCACTTCAATGGCAGAACCGCCTAAGCCGAAAAAAAACAAGTTGGTTACGATGGGGCTCCCGCTTATCGCCGTTCTGTTTGTGTTCAGTCTTGTTCAGCTTCATTTCGACTATTCCAAAATCGCACAAGGCTTTACGAAGCTTGGCGGTTACATGGGTACCATGTTTCCTCCGGGTGTCTCGGCTTGGCGCCATGTTTTGCTTGCTGCCATAGAATCGTTGCAAGTCGCCATTATCGGATCGGTGCTGGGGATTGTCGTCGCATTCTTTCTGTCCTTTTTAGCTGCGAGCAATTTGACGCCACATCCAATGATCGCCTGGATCATCCTAAGCACTGCATCTCTGCTTCGGGCGATTCCTACGATCGTGTGGGCCCTTATATTTATCGTGTCCGTCGGTCTTGGACCGCTTCCCGGTGTTCTTGCAATTGCCGTTTCTGCATCAGGCATGCTTGTTAAGGTGTTTGCCCAGTCCCTTGAAGAAATGGACAAAGGCGTGCTCGAAGCTATGCAGTCTACTGGTGCGAGCTGGCTGCAAATTGTCATGCAAGGCATTTTACCTACAGTAAAAACAGCTTTCATTGCCTGGTGTGTGCTGCAGCTGGAAGGAGGTATCGCTGAATCTACTATTCTAGGCGCAGTTGGTGCGGGCGGTATCGGATATGAAATGACTCATGCGATGAAATCATACAATTTCGCAGCCGCTTTGTTTGTGGGCTTGGTCGTTTTTGTTATGGTGTTCAGTGTTGAATTCGTGGCAAACCGCTATAAAATGAAACTCAAAATACGACAGAACTAAGTTGAAATATCATCACAGAAGCGAAAGCTCTACGAGGAGGAAATATGATGTCAACATCTAAACCACTTTTACAAGGTCCACTAGTACAGGCAAAATACAGTGACAATAACGTAATTACCCTTGCTTGGAATACAGCAGAGAATGTAAAAGCAGAGGCGATCTACCATTCCAATCAGCCGGAATTCGATGAACTCAGCAGTACGCTGCTGGAGGTACATATCGAGCCCATTGGAGCAACTTTTACAAGAACACTGTCGCTTGGCCGCAGCTATTACCACGTGAAGTTCAAGGACGGTTCTGTGTCCACGATACAAGATCGTATGATTTATACGGATGGCATTATTAATTTTCGTGATATGGGCGGATATCACACAGAAGATGGACGAACGACCCGATGGGGCATGCTGCTGCGTTCTGCTGATCTGCATGAGCTCAGTGACCAGGATCTTCAGACTGCTGAAGCTCTCGGCATAGATTGGATTTGTGATCTGCGAAGCGAATTCGAAGTGGCGAGTCGTCCAAGCCCTGTAATCGGAAAAGCAATGAACTCGAACATTCCTTTTATGGCAGAAGCAAACCCAGAAGAAATGCAAAAGATTGCGTTTGACTTAAACGTAGGCTATAAAGCTATGATTTTAAATACGGAAAAATGTTCGCTTATCCTTCAGGAGCTATTAAAAGAAGGCCGCAGCACCTCCTTGTTCCACTGCGCCGCAGGTAAAGATCGGACAGGTGTAGTATGTGCAGTTATCCTTCTCACCTTGGGCGTACCTCGGGAGGTAGTTATTGAAGACTACGAGCTAACGAATCTGGCGGTGGACGGGCTTATGCAGCGCTTCCTGTCGGATACTAACAAAGTGTACATGGACCAGATACCTGAATTAGAGGGCAATATTCCGGATATGATGAAAGCAGCCTTTATACAGGCTGCACTTGAAGCTATTGATGAGAACTATGGTTCTTTCGAAAAATATCTTCACGAGGGACTTGGCATCACGGAGCAAGAAAGAACTACGCTTCAAAATAGATATTTAGTTTGATAGTAGATTTAACGCTATGCATACCAGTAGCAGACTTTTCCCCTTCTTACCGAGAAGGGGGGGAAGTCTGCTACTGTTGGATTGAACTAACGAGTGGGATAGTTTAAGCTTATTCACACTGGTTTATCATAGATCGTATTTAAACACATTAAAAAGCCGATTCTTTCCTTATGGAGGAATCGACTTTTCTTTATCAAAAAAACATGATGACAATCCAATTAAATTGAAACAGGGTGGGAACATGGATAAAGGATTTACATTAGCTAATCAACTATTAACGCTGCTTGATACGGAACAAAGATGGTTTACCTTAGCCGAAGTTGAAAAAAGTTTAGGTATCTCCGATAAAACCATACGTAAGATGGTTGAGGAAATCAGCAAGCAATTACCCCCTACGGTAACCATAGAAGTTTCTAGAGGAAAGGGAATCGTTCTTCGGCGAGATGGACGAAGTGAGACGATGAGTGAAGTGATTTCTTCGATGTTCAGACAAACCGTCTTTTATCGACTGATGAATGTTTTGTTCACGAATGTGGATCGACTGTCCGTGGAGGAGCTTGCCGGAGTCATGTTTATGAGTACCTCGTCATTGAAGAAACTGATCGTGCAATTAAATAATAATGATCTCAAAGCGTATAAGTTACGCATTACATATTCAACCCCGATGATCAAAGGGAATGAAATGAATATTCGATATTTCTATTGGAAGTTATATGGTGATGCGTATGAGTTCACAGGATGGCCCTTTGCGAATGTCGATTTTGCATATATCAATCAGTTAATCACAAATACAGAGAATGAGAAAAATATTGTGTATTTTATCAATTCCAAACGGAGATTATCCTTTTTGTTGGCCATTGTTGTGGAAAGAGTCGCTAAAGGGAAGTGCGTAAAAATCGACGGAAGTGGTTACCCCTGGGAAAAGGGGATGTTTTATATGCCTGTGAAGACCCTTGCAAAGAGTCTTGAAGAGAAGTTTTCCATTCATTTTCCTAATAGTGAGATTTGCTTTATACAATCCCAGGTTAGTCTCAGCCAATATCATTATTACGAAGGATCAGAAATTACGCCGATGAAAGAAGTCGAATTGCATAAAGACAAAGAAGAATATCAAATGGGGAATCAGCTTCTAAAACTACTGGCTAACGTATATCCCAACTTGGAGATGGAAGAACGATTTGTATTGGAGATTTACGCATTCTTTGACAAGTTATTAATCGATAATGCAATTCCTGAATGGATGATGATTTCACAAAGTAATTTAACGGCTTATGTTCAAAAGGAATGCCAGCAGCTTTATCAAGAACTGCAAACCTGCATGCAAACGTGGAGTAAAGCTTATCCTGCCGTCTTATACAATCATTTTCATTTAACCAAGCTAACCTTAATTGTTCGTTCCAGTTTACGTTATAAAAGGAAAAGGGCCTTCTTGGTAATTGGAGAAGAATTTTCAATTCGTCATTACATAGCGGATTTGATCAAGAAGGAAATTGGGGATCAGCTGATTATCAATACTTCCATAATGAAAGGGCTCTCCGACGAAATGATGCAGAAACATCAGATTGATTTTGTCATTAGTAATATCCCGGTAACATTGCAGACCGTGCCTGTTATTATTATCTCTACGATCCCGTCTAAAAGAGATCTGGACAATATTCGTAAAGAACTGCTTTTATAATTTGATCAATTATTTCCCGTATCCTCCGTAAGATTTTGGTCTAGTTTGTTATGCTGAAAAATCTTATGCTCAATGTACTTTCCGAACAGATTTTCTTGAAGGCAAGCGGAAGAGATTTCGGTAAGCCTGAGTTCAACATTGAGAGTGGGAGGCAGAAATATGAGTAGGCATTTAGGCGCAAAAAAAGGAGACATAGCGGACATCGTTTTGCTTCCGGGAGATCCTTTACGTGCAAAATTTGTAGCAGAACACTTTTTAGATGAGGCCAATTGTTATAACGAAGTAAGAGGCATGTATGGGTACACTGGATTATACAAGGGGATACGGGTATCAGTTCAGGGGACAGGGATGGGAAATCCATCGATGAGCATCTATGCAACGGAATTGATTGTCGATTATGAAGTGAAGAAATTGATTCGTATTGGTACATGTGGCGCGATGCAGAAAAACATTAATATCCGCGATATTATAATAGCCCAATCCGTGTCTTCGGATAGTAATATGACGGATAAGATCTTCCATGGCTGTAATTATGCACCTACAGCAGATTTCTCATTGTTAATGAAAGCGTATCAACAAGCACAAGCTAAACAAGTAAATGTCATTGTCGGCAATATCTATAACTCCGATGAATTCTATCGTGAGAGCTTAGATCGACTTCACAAGTTTATGGATTTTGGTGTATTAGGGGTAGAAATGGAAAGCACAGCCCTATATACGTTAGCCGCTAAATATGGTGTGAAAGCGCTATCCATTTTGACAGTAGGCAGTCAACTGTTAACACAGGAGCACTTAACTCATCAAGAAAGTGAACAATCATTTTATGAAATGGTCGAAATCGCTCTTAACACAGCCATTGAAAGCTAGGCTTCTGGACTCATCCAGAGCACACTAATCACTTTAGGAATAGCTGGATTTTATCAAGGCTTCATCGGCCATAAATTCCCTATTCATGAAGGTCCAGCAGGGTTATGGTGGAGCATTTTCACCATTTACGCCAACGGTCACCTTTTTATATTTGCTCTTATTGATCTTTCAATTAAGCGGTTCTTTTATGAAAGGTATGATGGGGATCACGTCAAGCCACACCTAGTTAGATGTTAAAGTGTTCGTGCTGAGTGTGATTGTGATTTGCATTACCTTTGGGTTAGGGAACAGTCGCTTTGTTTTGCTGCGCCAATTTTCAGTAATAATCAGTATATCGATAGGCTGCTTATTGTTTATCATATGCGACAAGATGCCGGTGATTTCACCGGCGGATACACTATTTAAACTGCCAAAACTATTTCCTATTGGAAGTCCAAGATTTGATAGCAGGACAGTCACAACTGCCTTGCGGCAGTCTATTGGCGATTATTTTGGAACAAGGGTTAATGTGGAAAGATGCAAATCGATATGAGGATTCCAAAAAAATGTATCGATAATTTGGAGGGTTAATTATGCATTATCTAATTTCTGTTGTTGGTCTGGTTATTGTTCTATTGTTGGCCTGGCTTGCGAGTAATAATAAGCGGAAAATCAAATATCGTCCAATCATCATAATGATTGTTATTCAGTTAGGTTTAGGCTTAATTATACTAAAAACGAGTTTAGGCGAATTCTTAATTAAAGGGTTTGCCGATAGTTTTTCGAAATTACTTGGATATGCCAACGAAGGAACGAACTTTGTTTTTGGTGGGATTGCCAATGAAGGAGCTCATACCTTTTTCCTGTTTGTGTTGATGCCAATTGTTTTCATGTCCGCATTAATAGGAATCCTGCAACATTACAAAATATTGCCGTTCATTATCAAGTATATTGGTCTGGTGCTAAGTAAAGTAAATGGCATGGGGAAATTGGAATCTTATAATGCGGTTGCAGCCGCAATTGTAGGACAGAATGAAGTATTTATTTCTGTGAAAAATCAGCTTGGATTATTGCCAAAACATCGCTTGTATACATTATGTGCATCTGCAATGTCGACGGTATCGATGTCCATTGTTGGTTCATATATGACGATGCTGGAACCTAAATATGTAGTAGCTGCATTAATTTTAAACCTATTTGGCGGCTTTATCATTACATCCATCATTAATCCGTATGAAGTTACAGCTGAAGAAGATATTGTTGAAGTTCGGGAAGAGGGCAAACAAACGTTTTTTGAAATGCTGGGCGAATATATTATGGATGGATTTAAAGTAGCCATTGTAGTTGGGGTAATGTTAGTTGGTTTTGTTGGAATCATCGCTTTAATTAACGGAGTCTTCAGCGGCATATTTGGTATCTCGTTTCAAGGAGTTCTAGGGTATATCTTCGCACCAATTGCCTTTATGATCGGAGTGCCGTGGAGTGAAGCGGTTCATGCGGGGAGTATCATGGCAACGAAGCTGGTTGCGAATGAATTTGTTGCGATGCTTGACTTTGTTAAGATTCAAGACGGTTTAAGTGGGCGTACTACAGCCATTGTTTCCGTTTTTCTAATCTCATTTGCTAACTTTGGGTCCATTGGTACTATCGTGGGTGCGGTAAAAGGGCTGAATGAAAAACAGGGGAATATTGTTGCTCGCTTTGGATTGAAGCTGTTATATGGCGCAACACTTGTAAGCGTTTTATCCGCTATAATTATCGGAATTATATTTTAGTTGCATCATTTCTATTTTGAATCCCATTGAACTCGAAATGGAGCTGTTCCAAAAAGACAGTTGATGTCAGAGGGACATAAAAATTGTCACATTGAAAGTCGCTAATGTTAGCGGCTTTTTTTCCGTCTGTTTGCTCATAAGATAAAATTTATCATTTTCCACATATAGACCTCCCTTCCATTGATATAGTACATTTTTACAAATATACATTAAGCTGATTTTAAACCACTTTTAAATCTGTATATCAAAGCAGGACAATTCAAGAATTGTGTGGAATAAATATACATATTTACTGAAATTGGAGGCTGTAAAACTGAAATTGGAGGCTGTAAAATGGCGTTCCCGACACATATTGTCTCATCAGGTGGAATTGTTGAAGATGGAAATGGAAATATCCTATTAGTAAAAGCCCATGATGATGGTTGGGTGTATCCTGGTGGGATAACTGAAGTTGGAGAAAATCTGATTGATGGTGTGATTCGTGAAATTAAAGAGGAAAGTGGAATTGACGCCGAGGTTAGCCATTTAATTAGTGTTGTTTCGAATACAGCGATACATAAGTGGTATGACGGTGTGACTGATGTTCCTACGAAGGTTATGTTTGATTTCGTATGCAAAGCTGTAGGTGGAGAGTTAGCGACTTCTGATGAAACGAGCGAATGTAGGTGGGTTCCCAAGGGAAATGTTCTGGAATGGATTACATTACCCGCCATCCGCATGCGTTTTGAAGCTTATTTGAACTTTAATGGCTCTGTGAATTATTTCGAATATGTCACTGGGACTATGTCAGAGTGTGATGTCAAGCTTCAAAAGCGTGTTTAATTTTACAAAGGATCGAACAAGAACATAGCTCCAACCCAAGTCGCTATAATAGCGGCTTTTTTTTGTAGGACCAAGTTCTTGCTCCAAACTAAGAACAAGACAGCACAGGATACCTCCTGAGAAGAAATTTCGATTAGGAGATGTTAATGAAATTATCTGCAATTCCGATAAAAATACCTGAGGGGATTATAGAATATGGCTCTGGGCAGGCTAGGTGCAAAACGATTCATATACAGTTCATAAATGCATTTTACAATAAGATGAATTCTTGTTAGACACCTGTTTTACGAAATGCTGCTCATTGCAGATAAATATGGCGGTAAGGTTCGTTTTGGAATTGTTTGAATTTATTTTATTGATGCTGGTAAAATAGATAGAAAAACTATTTTATCTATGAATGTTCGAAATAAAGGACATTTGGTGAGCAAACTGTAATTTTTTTAACGATTTTTATAAAACTGCTCTATACTTAATATTATTTTGAATTTATTATGAATTGAGAAGTGATTACATTATTCGATAATATAAAGGTATGGTGACAAAATGGAAAAGCAAAACTTGGACTGGAGTAACCTCGGATTCAACTACAGAAAGACGGAGAAACGATATGTGTCAAATTTTATAGATGGAAAATGGGATGATGGATTTTTAACAGAGGATACCAATGTAGTGCTCAACGAATCGGCAGGTGTTCTACAATATGCGCAGACATGCTTTGAAGGTTTAAAAGCCTATACGACCCAAGACGGACAAATTGCTATTTTTCGTCCCGATTTAAATGCACAGCGCATGGAGGATTCCGCTATAAGACTTCATATGCAACCCTTCCCAAAGGATAGGTTTATAGATGCTATTGTCGAGACAGTCAAAGCAAATGCATCATATGTACCACCGTATGGCTCTGGTGCTACTCTATACATACGACCTACTCTATTCGGAAGTGGTCCTGTTATTGGGATTAAACCTTCTGAAGAGTATCAGTTTAGAGTATTTACTACACCAGTAGGCCCTTATTTTAAAGGAGGAGCCAAGCCCCTTACCCTCTGTGTTAGTGATTATGATCGTGCTGCGCCTTATGGTACAGGACATATCAAAGCAGGATTGAATTATGCCATGAGTCTTCATGCGCTAAGGACAGCCCAAAAAAATGGATTTGATGAAAATATGTTTTTGGATGCTGCAACCAGAACCAAGGTTGAAGAAACAGGCGGGGCCAATTTTATCTTTATAACCAAAGACAATAAAGTTGTTACACCTAAGTCAGAAAGTATTCTTCCATCCATCACCAGAAGATCTTTAATGGTCGTTGCTGAGAAATATCTCGGCCTTGAAGTTGAGGAAAGGGAAGTTCTTTTCGAAGAGGTAAAAGATTTTGCAGAATGTGGTTTATGTGGAACTGCAGCTGTTATTTCTCCTGTGGGTAAAATAGATGACCATGGTAAAGAAATATATTTCCCAAGTGGTATGTCAGAAATGGGACCTATTTCAAAGAAACTGCTAGAAACTCTTACTGGTATCCAGATGGGAGTTCTCCCAGCGCCTGAAGGCTGGATTACAAACATTACTATTGGCGGGGCTTAATGCCCCGCTTTTTTCATTTGTAGAGAATATTGAAAAGCAATAAACTGTCCTCCAGGTTTTAAAGCATGGTAGATCTGTTCGATTAAAGTGTCTCTTAATGTACGCTCAAAATTAAAAAAAGGTAAACCACTAAAAATATAGTCGAGCTCATGTATGCCTTCGTTCTTCATTGTATTCAGTAAAGTCGCAGCGTTTGGGTGTGAAGTGAAATTTGGATATTCATTTTGTAACATGCTTCTCATCGTCTGATCCATTTCAAATAACATAACTTTTGTGTTTTCATGTGCATTTTTTTGAATGTACCGGGTAATGGCGCCAGTCCCTGCCCCAAGTTCAGCAACTGCCGTAGCTTCTTGCCAAATTGCTTGTTTAACCATCGTCTTGGCCAAAAAACGCGAACTCGGAACAATACTCCCTACAATTTTGGGGCTCTTCACAAAACTTCTTAAAAATAGCAGACTATCATTTGATTTCATTTTATATCCTCCAGCATGGATAAGATTGGGGTTCCAAAGAAATTGCCTAAAGCAAAAAAAAGTAAACCGCATGACCATGTTGGATAAACATTGGCCATGAGATTCATTAAGGTCTCAATTACTATCTAAAGATGTATTAAAACTTCATAAATTCCTTCGTTTTTATACCAGAGATTTTTCATTTAGATTGTGTATGATGGTCTAATGAAACGAAAATGGAAAAATGTATTCGCTCTACGTATCTGGTGCGTCTGCAGAAAGTATTGTAGAGTTGTAGGAGCAATTACGCGATGAAGGTGAGAAATATGGAGATCAATAATATTCTTGTTGCAGACGATGAACCGGAAATTCGAGAAGCTCTCGTTATTTACTTAAAAAGCAATGATGTAGATGTGTTTACGGCCTCTAACGGAGTGGAGGCATCGGAGATCCTTGAACAAGAAACGATTCATCTTATTATCATGGACCTCATGATGCCGCAGCTTGATGGAATCAAGACGACTTTCAAAATTCGTGAAGATAAAAATATACCGATCATTATGCTTTCCGCCAAATCGGAGGATAGTGACAAAATTTTGGGACTCAACGTTGGAGCCGACGATTATATAACGAAACCGTTTAACCCCTTGGAATTGGTCGCTAGAGTCCGATCTCAGCTACGCAGGTTTACGAATTTGGGTTCCTTTCACTCCATCGGGGAAGAGATCATTCAAGTAAAAGGACTCGTGCTGAACAAAAGCTCGAAGACTGTTGAGGTGGATGGAGAGGACGTTAGACTGACCGCGAAGGAATACAAAATTTTGGAGCTGTTAATGGAGAACAAGGGCCGAGTTTTCTCGATTGAAGAGATTTATGAGCGCGTGTGGAATGAACCGGTATTTGCTTCAGAGAATACGGTTGCCGTACATGTGAGAAACATTCGTGAAAAAATTGAGATCAATCCTAAAGACCCAAAATATTTGAAGGTGGTATGGGGAATTGGATACAAAATCGAGAAAAAGTAAAGCAGATCGAACAATTGGAATCGACCCTCTTGTCCTCGTCATCGCAGTTATTTTAGGGATTTTCTTACTTATTAACGAGTATTCATACTTGGGGGTGGGTCTGAGATTTTCAACTTCACGTTTTATTTTGGGACTGCTTTCCATTATTGTCTTGGGCTTGTTGTTAGCCAGACTGTTTCGTTATTATAAGGCACCTCATAATAAACGTTCCTTCTGGAACGGCAGTGTGCTGATAGATTATTTTCATATTTGGAGAAGCGGCTTTAGAGCCAGTCTGCAAAGCAGGAGACTAACGTTTGGCCTGATTATTATGTTTCTGCTGATTGCATTAGCCGGCATTTGTTTGTGGGAGGCAGTCACATATTATGGAGAGGGATGGCTCATCCTTTATTTGGTGCTATTTGTGCTGTTTGTGGTTCCTTATATGCTCTCCAAGCTTAGACGTTTCATCGCCATCATCAATGGAAGTAAAGAGATTGCCGAAGGGAATATTCAAAATTCAATTCAAGATGTCGGCAACGATTCCCTATCTGAACTTGCTGGTTATATTAACAATATGAAAGCCGGGTATCAAAGCGCGTTGGAACATCAAATGAAAAGCGAGCGGTTAAAAACTGAACTGATTACCAATGTATCGCATGATCTGAAGACTCCGCTTACTTCGATTATCAACTATGTCGATTTATTAAAAAAAGAAAATCATTCTTCGGAAACAATCCTAGGCTACATTGAAACGCTGGAGCGCAAGTCGCTTCGACTGAAACTGTTAATCGAAGATCTGTTCGATATTTCTAAGATGGCCAGCGGTACAATAGAGCTGGATATAGAGCACGTCGATGTGGCAACGTTATTGACACAAGCGATAGCAGAATCCAACACCCATATGGGACAAGCGTCGCTCGAAATACGGGAGAGGATTGCCAAGTTCCCGATTCATGCGTATTTGGATGGTAATAAGATATGGCGTGTATTTGAAAATCTAATTAGCAACGCGCAGAAATATTCGCTTCCAGGAACCCGCATCTATATTTACTTGGACGAGACTGATGATCTGGTAAGATTTAAAATTCAAAATACCTCTGCCTATGAGATTGATTTTGATGCGGAAGAACTGTTCGAACGTTTCAAAAGAGCCGACGAATCCCGCCAGACAGAGGGCTCGGGACTAGGGCTGGCTATTGTAAAAAGCATCGTTGAGTTGCACGGAGGGCAGATCAAAGTCGAGATTCACGGCGATCAATTCAACGTTATTGTGCATTTACCCAAAAAGCGCTGAAAGAAAAATAAGCTAAATTCAAAGTTACTAACTCAATAACCCCCAACGAAAAGCACAGGCAACGACCTGTGTCCAATTTTTTGCACGCAGCTTGGTCATCAAGCTGCTTACGTTGTTCTTAGCGAGTGATGATGCTAGCTAGTGTCCAATATTAAGGGGTTGAACCGTGAATGTTATAATTATGAATATTGAACAAATGGAGGGATGAACATAGATAAGAAAAAGTACTTTATCCTGATGCCACCGATGTTAATAATTGGACTGTTTATAATGTATTTTCTTCCAGTAAATCAGAGAGCTTATGTATTCTTAGTTCCTATTGTATTTTGGTTGACGTACTATATCTGGGTATTTGTTGAGAGAAAAAAATATAAAAAATAGAATAGAAATTATAGTTTGCGAGGTGTTAAAATGGTTTCGCATCAATTGCTTACTCACGATACAATTCTTGAATTATTGCCCCACATTAATACAGAACAGAATTTGCTTTTTTATAGTTATTTAACGCAACGTAAGGATAAGGCTCAATATGTTGGTCAATTTAAGAATAGTCAACTTACAGCCGTATTAGCTTATTTTAGCGAACTATCCTTTCCTGCATTTTCTTTCTTCCGAGTTGAAGATCGTGATATCTTTTTTCCAGAACTCATTGCTTTTACAAGAGAAAATATCCAACTTGACGAAAATGCTGTATGTGGCACGATACTCTGTAAACAGGACCTTGAACTTTTTCAATCCTTCGGTCTCATCAAAGGAATTCCTCAACGTTTTCTAACGATGAAACATCAGGATGAATCGAAACTCCTTGAATCTAACATTGCAAACAAGATAAATGAAAATGAATATTCTAAGGTAATTGATTTTTTACATAGTGGGGAAATGAGGTTTTTCACAAGGAGTGAGTTGGATGATTATCCTTTTATTAGAATAAGGGAAGGGGAAGATTTCATAGCTGTGGGCGGCTACCATTTTTATGACTCTCAGCTAGTAGAGCTTGGGAACATTGTTACCAGGTTAGATTACAGAGGACGAGGATTAGCTAAACGCCTAACAAGTGAATTGACACACCTCGGTAAAAAACGGTCACCAGATGTCTATCTGGGCGTATTGGCAAATAACTTGCCAGCTGTTCGCTTATATGAAGGCTTAGGGTATCAAACAACAATGGAACTTTCTATTGTGAATTTTACTTTATCCACGACAAAAATATAGTCCTAATTATAGTCGCTATTTTAGCGGCTTTTTTATTTTATCGGTATAAGTATTTAAAGGAATGGGCTTCTTTTGCCGTATATCGGCGCTTTCTTTAATCGCCGTAATTAAAAACATGTAAGCAAATACATGCGAATTGGGAATTGAATTCAGTGTAACTTATTCCACAAAAACGAATGAATACTTAACATTATCTCTATATAGTTCGCGAATAACTGTGAACATTACGTTAATTCGTTGACAATGAGTATTTTATTTATTAAAATTCGTAAGGGCATCAGGGTAAAGCAGATATGAGTATCCTTATCATTGGTTTAGAATCTTAGCTTTTTAATCCTAATGACGAATATAGGAGCGGTAATATTACAATCCTATTACGATGATTAGGATTTTTTTGTTTTTAGCTTTGGTGAATAATTTGAAGGTTGGAGGCTGGCTTTAATCATGGACAATTGGTTCAAACTAAAAGAAAGAGGTACGACCGTATCAACGGAGATCATCGCAGGGATTACGACTTTCTTCACAATGGTATACATAGTTATCGTAAACCCAGGAATACTCAGCAGCACGGGGATGGACTTTAACGGAGTATTCATTGCTACGGTGTTGGCGAGTATTGTGGCGACGCTGATTATGGGAATTGGGTCCAATTATCCGATTGTCATAGCGCCTGGCATGGGTCTAAATGCATTCTTTGCTTATAGTGTAGTTGCCGGATATGGCGTGTCTTGGCAGGTTGCACTAGGAGCCGTATTTATAGCAGGGCTTTTGTTTATTATTTTATCGCTAACTTCATTTCGTTACATGCTGCTTGATGCCATTCCTGCGAGTCTTAAGCACGCGATAACAGCAGGGATTGGATTGTTTATTACTACGGTTGGGCTGCAAAATTCAGGGATCATTGCTGATTCAGAATCCAATTTGATTACGATCGGCAACTTGGCAGAGCCTATGACTTACCTGACCATTATCGGATTAATTATCACGGTTGTGCTTATGGCTTACAATGTAAAAGGTTATCTGTTCATCGGAATGGTGATCACAGCGTTTCTTGCCTGGATCATGGGACTATTTCAAATGCCGGAGTCGATTGTATCCTTGCCGCAAGGCCTCACGTCAACGGCTTTCCAACTGGATTTGGCAGGCGTATTCTCTAATGGCCTGTATACCATCATATTTACGTTCCTGTTGATCACGCTGTTTGATACGACGGGGACCATGCTCGGCGTTGCTGAACAAGCAGGACTGCTGAAGGAAGGTAAATTTCCGCGCTCACGGGGCGCCCTATTGGCAGATGCTGTAGGGACTACCACTGGCGCTTTGCTTGGAACGAGCCCAACATCGGCTTATATCGAGTCCAGCACAGGGGTGGCTGCAGGAGGAAGAACAGGACTGACGGCGGTCACGGTGAGTGTGCTGCTTGCTCTTACGTTGTTCTTTACACCGATCGTAAGCGTCATATCAGGTATCCCGGCGATCACTTCTCCGGCACTGATTATTGTGGGTTACTTTATGATTAGCGTAATCAGCAAAATCAATTGGAAGGATCTCGAAGAAACATTTCCTGCCTTCCTGATTATCATACTTACTCCGTTGACGCACAGTATTGCGACAGGCATCGGCGTAGGCTTCATTTTCTATCCGGTACTCAAGCTGCTTCGCGGAAAGGGCAAGGATGTTCATCCGATATTCTACATTTTTGCGGTATTGTTCTTCATCCAGCTTGTATTCCTGGACCACTAAGAAACGGTTTAATCCCACAAAGGAGAACTGCTTATTTAAAGGCAGCTCTCCTTTTTTATATGAAACCTTCCTTTCAATCCTGTAGAGAAGAATTATTCTTCGAATTTAATACTTCAAATGCTTCTTTTAAAAATTCCATAGTATGCTTAGGCAACAATAGTTGGATTTCATGAAGCCTTTTAAAATCCGCATTCACATATATATAATGATTTTTTTCATTTTTATGTGGGGGCACTAATATTCCAAGTTGTCGATAATGTCGTAATGTACGAGCCATCGTATCTGCCAGCTTTGCAAATTTACTTGCCGTTAATCTCATCCAAAGTTCCTCTTTTCAAAAATCATTTCTTGTATTTTTTCGCCAGAATAATTCCAATAGAGATATTATAAATCCCATGGGCAAGCATTGACGGGATTAACGACCCGGTAAAATAAAAGAGTAGTGCAAAAATCAAACCATTTACAAACACACCAGTAAGGATCCCGGTGGCTCCTTTATATTGGGGAACATGTATTACCCAAAATAGAAAAGTGCTTATTATGATAACGAGCCAATCTACTATTATAGAGTATCCAATACATAATCCGATCAGGACACCTCTATAAAAGAATTCTTCAAATACACCACCACCTATTGCAGATAAAGCTATACCACTTGGTTGGATCATTATTTTTTTAATCAGATCTGATCCTTCGGTTTTGGGGAGTTCTGTTCTTGTTTTGATGAATGCAACTAGAGCAATAGCTGTTATAACGAAACTAGAAATAAGACCAATGAGTACTGCGGATAAAACACTAATCTCGTTTGGTATAAATAAGTCAGCTATAAATGGTAACATATCTCCCTGTTTGAATATCCAAATAAAAACCGATCCGATAAAAAGAAATGAAATTAGTGTGAGTGATGCTCTCGACAGTAATTTGTACTGTTCCTGTCCCGTGGTTTCAGTCATAATTAAACACTCCTTTTATCTGTTTTTTCATTATAGATTGTGACGTAGCGTCCCCCGCAACAATTGATTTTTGTTTAAAAAAAACAAAGTTCCTGTCCCAAATGGAGGAGAGAAACGTTGTCTCATCACGGAATAGTTGTAAAAAAATTCACTCAGCATCGGAATGAATAAATACCAAGCTGAACTTGATCCATAATTTACAAGTTTACTAGAAACTTTTTCCTGAATCTAGCGTCTAATAATATGAGTTTTTGAGAGGATAACAATTACTTGGAAGCAGAAGGAGCCAAAGACAGCGCATGAATATGAAGAAGAAATTGTCCATTTTTACCGCTTTAGCCGTTTTTCAAGCATTTGCAGTCGGTTCTGTGAATGCGCAATCAGCACCGCAGGATGACACCGTGTCAGTAAATACAGCCAAAGTAGAATCGGTTGAGGTGCTGAAGAAAGAGCAACCGATTGCAGAGAGTGAAGTGAAAACGGGTAGCAGTAACGCATCCAGCACTACTCCGTCCACTAAAGGAAAAGAAACCGGAACTTTAGCAGGTACTGAGGCAACACCTAAAACAGATATCGAAAAACCCGCCACAGATGGGGGAGAGACGACTACAAATGAAACGAGTACGAAACCTGTAACTCAAGAGGGAACTCCGGAGGATGTTGAAACACCAGCTACACCTGCTCAAATAGAGCAACCATCCATTGGTGGAAATACTGCGGTAGCAGCAGGCGGAAATCTGACGTTGTACATGAATAGCAACAAAATGGAGCAGGATGGGAAAACGTATCTTGCTGGCCAGCCAATGACTGTAAAAAACGGCGTATCCTATGTTGCGATCCGTGCACTGGTGGACCGTGTGGGATACGGGGTCAAATACGATAACAAAACCAAGGAAACGATCATTATCAGTGGTGATAATGAGCTCCGATTCAAAACCAACAGCAAGGATTATACCGTAAATGGGGAGTCCAGAACGATGAAGGGCCCTGCTTATCAGCAAAAAAATACGTTCATGGTGCCGTTAACTTCCATTACTCAAGCTCTGAATATCACCTATAAAGTGAATCAGTCGGCTAAAACGGTTGTGCTGAATCTCAATACTAAACCCGTTGCAAGCTTTGTGATTACACAAAAGGAAATTTTTGCGGGCGATAAAGTGGACTATGTGACTTCTTCCAGTTCTCCAAATGGTCTGGATATCCTGGACGAACGCTGGACAGGTCGTCAGGATTCGTTTGATCAAGCGGGTACATATACGATTTCATATCAAGTACAGGATTCCAACGGTCAATGGAGCGATCCCTATTCGATGACGATTCAAGTTTTGAGTCCTAATCTTCCTCCTGTTGCCATGTTCACCACAGACAAGGAACAATATAAAATGGGTGAAAAAATAACATACATCGACCAAAGTACAGATGATGAAAACAGTATTGATAAAACGGTATGGGAAAACAACTCGCTGGCCTTCTTTGAACCCGGTCCCAAAACGGTGACACTCACTGTTACTGACAATCACGGCGCGACGAACACGTACTCCAAAGTTATAACCATAACCAATGAGACATTATATTCATTTTCCGATTTCAATTTACTCTTCATACCGGTAGGGCAGAAATTCACTTTTAACGGTGGCGAAGTAACTTCGATGGAAAAAGTGCCTTATACGTACAAGGATGAGCCAAGTCTGTTGATCCGCAGCAACAGTCCGGAAACGGTTAATACGGAAGGCATCGTGTATAAAGAATCATCTTCGGGGCAGACCCGTTTCATGATTCATCACGTGAACAATACAGGCAAAAGAGTAAAAATGTATGTGATTGCAACCAATAACAACCCCAATCCGGCAGTATTCGAACAACAAAATATGGGCTTTGCAGGACCTACTCCATATGCTACCGTAGCTGGGAAATTGTCGATTGATAAATGGTTCAAATCGATTCAGACCGGAGCCGATCAGAAGAAAGAGGTTATTCAACCTGGAGAAAGCAAACTGATTTTGACCGAGCTAAATAAAATTCCGATGAAAGAAGGACAAGTGATCTCACTCTATTCGGATGCTTATAGTGATTATTCCCTGGACTATAACGTTATCCTCGTCGAAGAAAATAAAGATCCGTTCGAGACTTTGCCGATGCTACCTGTGCTTGATCGTGACGGTGTGCACAACCGTGGAACGTACCCGAATGCGACTCGTATCATTACGTATGATCAGCTAGTGGGAGTCAAACCTGCTCGTCTGCCACTGGGTGATAACGCAAGCGATCCCAATCTGGTTGGAACAGATCCAATGGCTTACACAGACGCATCCAACGCGGGTAATTTTGGCGTATTGTACAAAATCACGCTGAATAATGTGGCTCCGCGTACGTTAATCTCATTTAACCCTCGTGGAGGGAAATACTCAGGAGTGGCTCTAGTGAACAATCAGGTTGTATCCATTGCCGATGGTAACGTTGCTGTTAGCAATTCAAGTGAACAAAGCGTTCTTTACCGCACAGGGGCATATGGAGAGAGCGTAACGATTCTTTTCTCTGCCGCGCCAGGAAGCAACCTGCCGGTTAATCTACTCTTTACACCGCTCCCATCGGAGAAGTGATGAAGTTGTCTCTCATAAGCTAGAGCGGGAATGAATGATTGGGTTGGCGTATTAACTATCGAAGTGAAGGACTCCATAAGGAGTCTTTTCTTTTCACTGGGGATATGAGGATATACGGAATGGATGCTGCTTAAAAAGCCACTATAGAACCGCTTATTTCTACTGAGGAGGAATCAAATTCCGATGAATGTAGTCGTCAAGTTGATACGTGAATTCAAGGAGCGCGATACCCGGCGTTTGTTGAAAGATTATCGAGACAAAGTGGAGCTTATCAGGAAACGGAATTTGGAAGCTTGGGAAGATCAGCGTCTACAAGTGGAATCCCTTCGGCTGCAAGAAGAAGCACGATCAGGCACGCATTTGGATGAGCTGCTTGTTGATGCTTATGCGTTAGTCTGCGAGGCTGCGAAGAGAACACTCGGATTACAGCCTTACGATGTCCAGATTATGGCTGCTATCGCTTTGCACGAGAGATTTTTGATCGAGCAGCATACCGGTGAAGGAAAAACACTCTCTGCTGTTATGCCTGCTTATCTCAACGCGTTGACAGGCGAAGGCGTTCATGTACTCACTTTTAACGACTACTTGGCAAATCGAGATGCGGAGTGGATGGGTCCGATCTACCGCTTCCTCGGATTAACGGTAAGCTCGGTTCAAGCGGGCATGAGCCTGTTGGAGAAACGGGAAGCGTACGCCAAGGATATAACCTATGTTACGGCTAAAGAAGCAGGGTTCGATTATTTGCGTGACACAATAGCATTAAATGAAGCTGATACCGTACACCGTCCTTTCCACTACGTCATCGTCGACGAAGCGGATTCATTGCTTCTTGATGAAGCGCGGGTGCCGCTAGTCATTAGTGGCGATTCGAGCGCTTCCAAGAATGACGGTATTCTTTTCGCAGAAGTGGCCCGGCAGCTTCAGCCAGCAGAGCATTACGATTTTGACGAGTTCCAGCGGAACGTTTACTTGAATGATGCGGGTGCTGCGAAAGCGGAGTTGCTGCTGGGATGCGGCAATTTGTACGATAGCCATAATAGTCATTTGTTAACTTCATTGAATTGTGCGCTGCATGTGGAAGCGTTATTAAAAAAAGACGTCGATTACATCTTCCGGGATGGTGAAATTGAGTTAATCGAAGAACATACCGGCCGTGTGGCTGAGAACAGGTATTTGCCGGACGGGCTGCAAGCTGCGCTGGTGGCGAAAGAAGGGTTGCAGTGGAAGGCCGGTGGTAGAATTCTCGGTACGATCACTATTCAACATTTCATTAGTCTGTATTCAGGAATTTGCGGGATGACGGCTACGGCGCTCGCTTCAGCAATGGAATTTGAAGATATCTATGCGCTGCAGGTCGTGCAAATTCCGCCGAACCAGCCAAATATACGGATCGACCACCAGCACCGAATTTACACCCATAAAGAAGGCAAATATAAGGCGCTTGTACAAGAAATCTCTTCCGTCCATAGGGTGGGACGCCCCATTCTTATTGGTACGTCAAGCGTCGAGGAGTCTGACATGCTGGCGGAGGCGCTTGCGATTGCCGGCGTACCTTGCCAGGTTCTGAATGCGAAAAACGATGCGAAAGAAGCCGAGATCATCGCCAAAGCGGGAGAAATCGGGGCCGTAACGGTATCTACCAATATGGCAGGACGCGGCGTCGACATTCGTCTCGGCGGCGGCAACCCAGCGCAGGCAGAAGTGGTCGCCAAGCTGGGCGGATTATACGTGATAGGTACATATGTGAACGAGAGCATGCGGATTGACAACCAGTTGCGCGGGCGTTCCGGCCGCCAAGGTGATCCGGGAGCTTCCGTATTCTATATAAGCCTGGAAGACGAGTTGATGCTTCGTTTCGGCATTCATAGACTGTTTCGCGCTCCCAGGCAGGACGAGGTTCTTGAGGATGCGGCGATCCGCAGCAAAATCGAGCATATTCAGCGCGTGATTATAGGTCAAAACTTCGATATTCAGCGGGAATTGAACGGTTATTCGGATATGGTGGAGGATCAGCGGCGAATTCTATACGAAGAGCGGCTCGAAATATTGAAAGGCGAGAGGAAGATGAGTCCTTCAGAGCAGCGGGTACGGCTTTTTTATATCGACGAGTTCTGGGCTGACCATCTGGCATACGTTTCTTACATTCGTGAAAGCATCCATCTCGAAAGCATTACCAGTCGTAACCCGATGGACGAGTTTCATACGCAAATTACCCAAGCATTCGAGCAAATCCCAGCTAAAATAGATCATGAGTCGGAGAATATGATTAGAAAACTTGGAGGTTCGAATGATCCGGTGAAATGGGAAGAGTTCGGTCTGAAGAGTCCTATTTCGACTCGGACTTATATGATCAACGATCAATACAGCCAAGATAAGCGCAGCTCATGGACCGGAACGACGGTATTTGCTTTTTGGGGCAGTAAGATTTTGAAGCTGCTACTGAGGCCAGTATATAGGATGTCAAAATAGTGATGGGAGCGTGACGATCGATGAACAATAGAGAACGATTTTCGAGTCGGGTCGATTCATATTTAAAATACCGCCCGAGTTATCCCAAAGAGGCAATTGACCATTTGTACGACGTCGTTGGTTTACGCGTGAACAGTAATATAGCAGACATTGGTTCAGGTACTGGGATCATCTCAAAGCTACTTCTGGAACGCGGAAGCTATGTAATCGCGGTCGAGCCAAATCAGGCAATGCGGGAAGCCGCCGAGCAAACGTTAGAAAGTAATCCGAAATTTCAAAGTACATCAGGTTCTGCAGAATCTACTGGGTTACCTGATCAGTCGGTTGATTTTATTGTCTGCGCTCAGGCATTTCACTGGTTCGATCGCTCCGCAGCCCAAATCGAGTTTCGCAGAATTTTACGGCCAGGTGGGAGAGTAATACTCATCTGGAATTCTCGTCTTACAAACGGTACTCCGTTTCGTGAAGAGTACAATCAACTGCTTCATACATTTGGAACCGACTATGAAAAAGTCAATCATAAAAATATTTCTCAGACGATGCTGCTCTCTTTTTTCAAGGAAGGTTCAATGCATGAAATGCGATTCAGAATGAGTCAGGAGTTCGATTTCGAGGGTTTGAAAGGCCGGTTGTTATCATCTTCTTACAGCCCTGTACCCGGGCATGCAAATTACGATCCTATGATGACAGAACTGCGGAATCTATTTGATAAAAATAATCAGGATGGTATTGTTGAATTCGATTATGAAACTGAGATTTTTTGGGGAGAAGTATAGATCAACAAAATGATACCCAGCTATATTATCAAGCTATAGCTGGGTATGTTTGTGGAGTTTACGTCCATAGAGCCTTTTAACGATTGTACGCCTAGATGTTGATTCGTTGCCTAAGTGAAAAGTAAGCAACGATTTTTTGTTTTTAAATTTCGATCATGATTAATCTAAACTATCCAAGAAGGCTAATTTTCTCTGAATATAAGTTCGAGTTGCTTTAGTATCAATCGTGTTCATATATCCATGAACTTCTTTGCTCTCATGGATATCAGGAATATATAAATCTGTCTTGACCCCTAATTCTTTTAAGCGGTTATAATAATCTTCAGCCTGATCTGGGAATGTCCCCGTGTTGCCATCCGTTATAAAAGTTGGAGGGAAATTACTCGTCGCTCTTGGTATTACATTTAAGGATTGTAAGATATCTTTATCAGCGCTAACCACCGGCTGACCAATGTATGCACTTCCTGATTGAGCGAAAATATAGTCAGTCACGATGTCTTCGGTTACGGTTCTATGGCCCCGACTAAAGTCAAGAATGGGTACTTCTAATACTAAAGCTTTGATATCCGTAAGCTCTATGACAGGATTAATATCGATTTCTTTCGCATACTCAGGGTTAGCTTGAATTGTCACAAAGTCTGCAGCGATAAATCCACCTGCGCTTCCCCCGCCAAAGATTACATTGTTCATATTAATTCCGTACTGTTTGCCATTTTGCTGCATATATTGCACCGCTTCTGATAATTGTTTTATGGGTGTAGGGTGTATATATTCTGGAGCTAAAGCATAATTTATGGTCACCACATTATAACCATGATCAACCATTAATTCATAATGATATAACATTGTATTTGAAGCCGCTCCTGCGTTAGGATCACCTCCAATTGAATCTCCCGCTATAAAGCCACCGCCGTGCACATAAAAGTATGTTGGACGTTCTTCATCCAATTGACCATCGGGTGTAATGATATTTAAAAAACTTCTTGGATACTTTTCTCCGTATTGAATATTCGTTGTTAACTGATATTTACCATCAATAGTTGTGGTAGTAGATGGTTCTGCTGTGTAAGTATTTTCTGCTCCAGAACTGCTTTGCAAATATAAAGCAACTGGCTTTGGCGTAGCTGTAAATAATATTAATATGGATGTCCCCAACATTAAAACAAGGACGAGAACCCATTTGCTAATTCTCAACGTTAATGATTTGAAACTTCGATTCATTTTCTTATGCATGCCTAATGCAAAAATAATTAATGCAAACCCGGTTACTGCAAATGAAACTTGTGCAACTACAAATAATCCGATTTTATCAAATATCATCCAGAAGATTTCAGTAGCTATAAACAAAGCCGAGATACCTAACCAGGCACGATAGAGCTTTTCATTTAAGTGCTTCTTAACGACTAGAATATGAACTACAGACACAACCATGGCTGCGATTCCTAATGGGATAAGATAATTGATAAAAAATGACTGTGACCAAGACAATAAGATCGTAATTAACCCTACAATAACTCCGCATAACCTCATACTAAATTTCATTTTTAACCATATCCTTCTTTATATTATTTAATTGTGTATCAATAACAGATAAATATTGGTTTAATTCCTCCAGTTCTCTAACGGTGAGTTTGTTTCCTAAAGGCATCAATACAGCCAGTATTTTCTGTCTTTCTTCCAACACAATGTGCTGTCCTTTTTCTGTTAATTCAAGCCACACCACTCGTTTATCTTTCTCGTTATACTCACGTTTAATTAATTCTTTATCCGTTAATCGATTCACGATAGCAGTAATAGAACTTTTTTTGACATTAAGTGCTTTAGCCAAAAAACTGGCTGTGCAATGATCAGTCGTATTAATGACATTCAATAAATTAAACTGGTCTGGAGTAACACTGCTATCTTTAGAGATATTCTTCTGAATAGATTGCATGCTAATTGAGATTGATATGGCTCTCTGTGTATACAGATCAATATGTTGTTCTAATTGCTTTCTATCCACATCCATATCCATAGTTAATTGCTCCTTTATCATATTAGTTTCATTGTCTAACGGTTAGAGTGTGAAACTAATATTAACAGCATGTTTTTTGTAAGTCAACAATTGAAAAAAAGGCAAATGTTATTGTTAGTTAAGATTCTTCGTTCTAAACACTTGTCGAGAGACAAGAACGTAGCCCCATTTGAAAGTCGCTATTTTAGCGGCTTTTTTTATTTAGCGATACAAGTTCTTGTCCCACTTTCCGGGATGAGCTGTTGGAACGATCCAAGGCACACGTCCTTAATATCTTATAAGAAATTCTTGAAATTTCAGAAATTTATCCGATAGGGGGGTGCTAATATACAAATACAAACAAAGACGAGGTGATGATATGCACGTGAATTTGGCAGCGGACGCCATTCCCCTCTCCAAAAAGCGGAAGTCATGGATAAGGACGATCCAAAAATATAAAGTGATGTATGCTCTTTTATTACCAGCCTTAATTTACTTTGCCGTATTCAAATACATTCCTATGGCGGGAATATTGATTGCTTTTAAAAACTACAACCTGGCTTTGGGCGTATGGGATAGCCCATGGGTGGGATTCAAAAATTTTACGGATTTTATGAACGGCGTTTATTTCTGGGACATCATGAAAAATACGATTGTTATATCGCTGTATAAGCTATTGTTCGGTTTCTCCGCTCCCATCTTACTTGCTTTACTGCTCAATGAAGTTCATACCCAATGGTTTAAGAAAATCGTACAAACCATTACTTATTTACCCCACTTTCTGTCTTGGGTCATTGTGTATGGATTGATGGTAGCCTTATTAGCCCCAGGTGATGGCCTTTTTAATATGATTTTGAAGGAAAGTGGTTTTCAGCCCATTTCATTTCTAACGGAGCCTGCTTGGGGGAGACTGCTGGTCATCGCATCTGAAATTTGGAAGGACATTGGATGGGGAGCGATTTTGTACCTCGCCGCATTAGCAGGTATTGATCCAAGCTTATATGAAGCGGCTCGAATGGATGGCGCTTCCAAATGGAGACAGCTCTGGCATATCACGTTACCAGGCATTCGAGGAGTCATTATTCTGATGCTGATTCTTAAATTAAGCCATATTCTGGATGCTGGCTTTGACCAAATATTCATGTTTGCCAACACCTTTAACCAGGAGAAGATCGACATTATCGACACATGGGTATACCGTGAAGGGTTGGAGCGTCTTAAGATTGGCTTGGCTACTGCTGTAGGATTGTTTAAAGCTGTCATTGGATTTGGTTTAGTTTTGGCAGCCAATAAGCTCGCCAAAAAATTCGATGGGCAAATTTGGTGAGGTGGTTTTTAAAATGATCCATTTGACAATCGGGGAAAAAGTCTGGCAATCCGTCGTTTATGTGATTCTTATTTTCTTATCACTACTTTGCTTACTACCCTTTCTGTATGTGATTGCTGTCTCCGTGACGCCAGAATCGGAAGTGTTAAGAAGAGGGATTGTGATTATACCAGAATCTTTTACCTTTCTAGCCTATAAAGAAGTATTCATTTCTCATGGGATCTGGCAGGCGTATAAAATTACGTTGTTTCGAACGATTGTAGGCACGGTGCTTAATGTGTTATTTACGGTCTTAGCAGCTTATCCGTTATCCAAAAAATATTTGCCGGGACGCAGTCCGTTTTTACTATTCATTGTGTTTACCATGATGTTCAGTGGGGGGTTAATTCCGACTTATCTACTAATTCGCTCTCTAGGGTTGCTAAACAGTCCGTGGGTATTGATTATTCCAAATCTCATTAGTGCATTTAATCTGGTGATCATTAAAGGCTTTTTCGAGCAATTGCCTGGTGAAATCGAGGAATCAGCGAGGGTTGACGGTGCAAGTGAACTTCAATCGTTATGGCGGATCATTTTACCACTGTCTTTGCCCGTCATTTCCACCATTTCTTTATTTTACGCAGTCGGGCATTGGAACAGTTATTTTGATGCTATTGTTTATATCAATGATTCCAACCTCATGCCGCTTCAAGTAGTCTTGCGAAACATCCTTCTTAACGTCGCAACACAAAGCGCTGAGTCGCTCGCCAATTCCGGAGCTGTAAGTACATTCGCTGTGCAGATGGCTACAGTTGTTGTGACTACGATTCCGATTTTGATCGTTTACCCATTTTTACAGAAGCATTTTACCAAAGGTGTGCTCTTGGGATCCGTTAAAGGTTAAAAGGTGTTCCAACCTAACTTATTACGGGGAAACCGTGATAATATACAAGCAAAGGAGAGGTCAATATGCAGCATAAGAAGATTTCATTTGCTATTCTGTCGGCAATCTTAGGATTGGGAACGCTACTGTCAGGATGTGGGGGAAATGAAGAAGTTACATCGATAGCTTCGGGTAATTCGCAAGGGCAGTCTGGCCAGTTTGCAACCAAAATGAAAATCTCAATGTTTAACCAAGGCACTTTCAACGCTGCTGCTCCGGTACCTCCACGTGATGAAGATGTTCAACGTCAAATGTTGGAAAAAGAGATGAACATCGACTTGGATATGATGATTCCTCAAGCTGGGCAAGCAACAACCAAACTGAATACACTCATTGCAGGTGGAGATATTCCAGATTTGATCTTCTTGAAGAGTCGGGCTGATCTCGCGCAATATTACGACCAAGGCGTTCTTTCGGATTTGACACCGTATCTGGATCAATTCCCTGAATTAAAGAAACGGTTTGGCAACGACTCATGGGATGCAATGTCCTATCAAGGAAAAACGATTGGAGTTCCAGGCTATGATAATGTTAACGGTATCAGTCGAAGCTTCTTCATCCGCAATGATTGGCTGAAAAAGCTGAATATGGAGGTACCAACGACACCGGATGAGTTGTTCGAAGTTATGAAAGCCTTTACAGAGAAAGATCCGGACGGGAATGGTAAAAACGATACGTACGGATTTATCGGCGGTATGAATAAAGAAGGTAATCTGCAAACCTATGGCTTCGATAGCTTGATGTGGATGTTTGGTGTCAATCCTCCTTCGGCCGTTGAGATAAAAGATAATGAACCGGTATTTCTGTTTATCGATCCCAAAATGAAAGAGGCGCTTGCTTACATTAACAAAATGATGGCCGCCAACGTGGTAGACCCAGACTGGGTGACGATGAATTCGCCCGATCTGTTGGACCAAAAGATGTTTAAGGGTAAAGTTGGCTTCATGATCAGAGATGCCCGTAGGCTGGAGCCGGATTATCAGCAGAAAATGAAAGAGATTAGTGGCGAGGTGCCGGAATGGATCGTCATTCCTCCGATGAAAGGTCCTTACGGGGATCAAATTGTAGAAAGAAAATCATTCCAAGGTAATTCATGGGCCATTTCCGCGAAAGCGGATAAGGACAAAATCATTCGGATCTTGTCCATGCTGAATTATCTCTTTACAGACGAAGAAGCTTATCCTAACTTTGCATACGGAATTAAAGGCATTCATTGGGATGTGGTGGACGGCAAGATCAAAAATAAAACTTCCGAGTTATCGAAGGAAATGAAAGAGAAGTACCTGTGGGTCGATCATTATAGAATGCCGCGCCGTGGTGATGATGCGGAGTACTTCAGCTTCCAGAATCCGAAGACGGCGGAGGCTTTCAAGGACAATCAGCAATATGTGGGGCCAACGTTGCCCGGAAATTTATTGACTCCAGACCCAAGCGATACTTTGGATGCTGACCGCACTCGTTTCATTAATGAAAGCTTAGTTAAATTTATGACGGGCAAAGAACCTCTTTCGAATTGGGACAATTTCCTCCAAACATTGGATACCAAGTTTGACATGCAGAAATATAAGGAAACAGCAATCAAACAATTTAAAGAGGCCGGCCTTATCAAGTAAAATAAATAAACAAAGAGAGTGGCTATTCGTAGCCCCTCTCTTTATTAGCATATGCTATTCTTAGTTTACTATAGAATTAAAAGGAAGATGATGGATGCGAAGAAGAATCAGCTTGCCTTTAAAATTATTTTTTCTCGTGTTTGCATTTGTATTAGGGTGCATCATCTTGATAAGCCAATTGTCTTATCGCTATGTCCAAAAGGAAATAAGAACCAATGACATTTTTTACACCAACCAAATCCTTGACAAGGTAGACCAGTACTTCACTGTTAATTTTTCTTCCTTCCAGACGATTCTCTTCTCAGTCGAAACATCAGTGAAAGCCAATATTGACAATGCGGAAGTGATTAAAAAGCAATTAAGAGAACTGTATGAACTCAATAGTAGTTACGTCAGTAATATATATTTGATCAAAAGCGATTTATCCATTCTAGGCGGAAGTACAGCTACCCGAATATTCGATGAACCTTTATCTGAAAGAGCACCTTTGTTTGATGCGGCTGACAAGAACAGAAGGACTACCTTTGTTAGTGAACCTTACAAATCGAAGTATTCCGGCTGGACCGTTACGATGGTTCGATATCTGAACGGCGCTCCGTTTCCTATGGCCATTGCGGTTGACTTGGATCTAAATGCCATTGAAGAAACCTTGTTCAAGATTAATAAACAAGAACAAATGAATCTGGCTCTGATCACAGCGTCAGGTAAAATCATTGCCGGATTTTCTGAAAATAAAGGACTACTGAATATTCAAGATCATACGTTTTCGATCGGGGAAACGTCAGCGGAACAAATTCTGGATACGACAGAAACAAATCTTCAACTGCATACGATGGATGGCATTCCGGTCTCCCTTCTAAAAAAACCGACGGAGAAATTCAACTGGACTATCATCTCAATCAATGATGAATCACGCTTGAAAGCAGCTTTGTCCAGATTAGAAACCTATTATATTGAGCTTTTAGCTGCAGGTCTTCTCTTAAGTTTGATCATTTCTTTTTTGGTTGCCAAATATATAAGGAAACCACTCTATACACTCAAAACAAAAATGAAGCAAGTGGAGCAAGGCTTACTCACAACGACAATTACGGTTAATCGAAACGATGAGTTTGGAGATCTTTCACGAGCATTCGATCGTATGCTGCAGCAAATTGTGGAACTGATTCGGCGAGCGGAACTTCATAATGAACTTGAGCGGAAGTTGGAAATCCAGGTGCTGCAGTCTCAAATTAACCCTCATTTTCTGTATAACACACTTGGTTCGATCAGCAACGTTATACGTCTCGGACAAATAGAGAAAGTAGATGTGGTGATCGGATCGCTCATATCATTATTGGAATACGGGATAGACGATGCTTCAGAGAAGGTTTCCTTACGTCAGGAACTACGCAATGTAGCGGACTATATCGAGATCCAGAACATTCGGTATAACCGAAACTTCCACTTGATTGAACATATCGAAGCAGGGTTAATGGATTTTCCTGTTTTTCGAATGCTGCTGCAGCCTCTTGTGGAGAATAGCATCTTCCATGGTTATAACGGAGGGGGAATTGAGGGGCCTATTACGATTCATGCGTACAGGGAGGACAGTATCGTCATCATAGAAGTTGTTGATCAAGGCGAGGGAATTCCAGCTGATAAAATAAAGCATATTTTAACCTCAGAACCGAGTGAAATGGAACTAAAAAGGAAAAGAATCGGGCTAAATAATATTCATGGCCGAATAAGACTTCACTATGGCGATCAATTTGGACTGCAAATCATTAGCATACCTAAGGAAATAACCCGTATACGCGCTGTATTCCCGGCCGAATTGCAAAAAGGAGATGCATAATGGTGAGAGATTATACCTGCTTCATTGTTGACGATGAAGACCTGATCATTCAACGATTGGAATTGTTTTTTAATGAGCTCTCTCATAGGGATAAGCGATTTGTTCTAGTGGGCAAAGCGAATAATGGGCTGAATGGGATCGAGGAGATCATAAAACTGAAGCCGGACATCGTCATATCCGATATCGTTATGCCGCGAATGGACGGAATCTCCATGATTGAGCAGCTCAAGAGGGAGCTCCCCCATACGCAATACATACTTTTGACCGCCTATTCATCCTTTGAATACGCCCAGCGAGCGATTCAAGCCAACGTATTGGAGTACATTGTAAAGGTTCCGCTGAGGGAAGCGGATTTGAATCGAGCTTTGGATAAAGCAGCCGGGATTTTAAATGAGTTCAAGAAAAAAGAAGCGGAATTTCAATCGTTAAACGTATCCGTGCTTGAAAATAAATACAGAGTGCGCAAGCAATTTTTTAACGAACTGATCAGAGGCGAAATTCCTTCTCATCGGGCATCGGATTTTGCTAATCGCATACAGTTTCATTTCTTTCAAGCCAACTATTGCTGCTTCATCGTTGAGATGAATACGTATGAAAGTTTCCGAAACGAATACGCTGCCGCAGATCAAAACATCTTGAAATATGCGATTACGAATATCATCGAAGAAACGGTGATGAATGGTGGTAGTGGGGTAGCTGCGGATCTGTCCGATAATCGTTTTATTGGCTTTCTATCCTGGGAAAATAACCGTAGTGATATGGAAACGGAATATGCTTGCCTATCCTTGGGAGGGCAGATCGTCTCTCATTTGCATCAATATTTGAATCAAAGGGTATCTGTTGCTTTTGGCGGTCCACACCGAGGCTGGGAATCGATCAAACAGGCATACACGGAAGCTAAAAATGTGAGTGAGGATTTCTATTATCATACAGAAAAAGTCGTAAAAACACCGATGCATCGGTTCCAATACGATAATGACAAAAAAGCAGACTTTCAGCAGAAGCTGGCTGATTTTCTTATACGGATGAAACGAAAGATTTCCAAGGAAGAGCTGGAGGATGCACTTGCCGATCTGAGCCAATTTGTTACGGACCATAAAATCCACAAGTCCATTATGGCACCCATGATTAGAGACTTGTACAGAGACATTACCGTAAAGTTTAAATCAGGGAACAAGATGGCCACGGAAGTCCCAGACTTTCCCATGGAATTTATATCTTTTCAGGAGCAGCTTGCCTATATTGGTGACTTCACATTCGAATACGTACACGCGGGCCAACGATTACATCGTGCAGAAATCATGAGTGCTATGCATTTTATCGAGAAAAACCTGAAACAACGCTTAACGTTGGAGGCCATTGCGGAGGAAGTGAATCTAGCGCCATCGTATTTTAGCAGCTTATTCAAAAAAACAATGAGCGAAGGCGTGATCAGCTACATCAACCGTAAAAAAATCCATCTCGCTCTCGAGTTGTTAAACGTCCGGGATTATTCTTTATTGGAATTGTGTGAGGAAGTAGGCATCGTCAATGAAGGTTACTTTTGCAAACTGTTTAAAGAATATACGGGTGATACACCTAAGCAATATCGGATAAAAATGACACGGTACGAATCCAAATAAGGATACAAAAAATGTATGATTTTTTCGTGAAATCCTGTAAAAAAAAAGAGGCCAAAACCATTACCATGATAGGAGCATCTAATCATGGAGGTTATCAAAATGGAGCTTATGAAAGCAGATGTAACCGTCGTAGGTGGAGGTATTGCAGGGATATGTGCTGCCATTGCAGCTGCACGCCAAGGTCTGCAGGTTTCACTTATTAATGATCGGCCGGTGCTTGGGGGAAATGCGAGCAGCGAGGTCAGAGTTCATATCAACGGGTCGGCATATCTCGGAAATAGTCCATCCTATTATGCCCGCGAGGGCGGGTTGGTAGAAGAACTCAAGCTGAAGATCTTTCATTATAATCCGTTATACAACAAGAAGCTTATGCTTTCGCTTTCGGATACGGTCTTGCTCGACATGGTTTATGATGAGCCTAACATTTCTCTGTTTCTTAATACATGTGTACATGAAACGGGCATGGAGAACGGCAGAATTCAATGGGTGGAGGGCCTTCAATTAGCTTCCGAAAGAAAATTTCGTTTTGAAAGCCCAACCTACATTGATTGCTCCGGTGATGGAATAGTTGGATACCAAGCAGGTGCTGACTTCCGATGGGGAAGAGAAGCGAAGCATGAATACAAGGAGGAGCTTGCTCCAGAAGTGGCGGATCATTACACGATGGGCGATACGATTCTGTTTCAAGCCCGTGACGTAAACTATGCCGTTCCTTACAAAAGGCCTGGCTTTGCGTATGATATCACGAAGCTGGAGTTTTTCGAAAGTATCCGAAAAGGATTAAACCATCGGTCTTTTCCAAGGAAAATCAACGGACTTGGTGGATTGTGGTGGCTGGAATACGGCGGACATATGGATATTATCAAGAATAATGAAGACATCGCATTGGAATTGCGGAAATTGGTGTACGGGATCTGGGATTATATCAAAAATAGCGGTGAGTTTGATGATGTAGACAATCTCATCTTGGATTATGTATGCCCGATTCCGGGAAAGCGGGAGTCAAGACGGTTTATCGGGGAGCACATGCTGTCTCAGAACGATCTTACAGCAAAGACTCATTTCGAAGATGCTGTATCCGTCGGGGGCTGGTATATGGATCTGCATGCGAATAAAGGCATCTACGATGAGGGGCCGGCTACAGCGTGGAATTTCGTGCCGGGATTGTATAATATCCCTTTCCGCAGCTTATTTTCACGTAATATTCCTAATCTCATGTTCGCTGGCCGCAATATAAGCGCTACCCATGTAGCTTTTGGGTCTACAAGGGTGATGGCGACCTGTGGTTGTATGGGGCAGGCGGTAGGAACAGCTGCTGCGTTATGCGTAAAATATGACACAGACCCCGCGGACATCGTCAAAGCGCATATGGATGAGCTTCAGACGCAGCTGCTACGAGACGGGCAAACGATTGTAGGGCTTCAAGAGCCGTTGGATCCTTATTTTGCTGATGGATTAACGATTCGTGCCTCGTCTCAGCGAAGCTATGAACATCTTCATCCAACCGAAGAGATCTCCTTGGAGAAAACGTTATGTTTGGTCTTGCCGATTCAGACATCCGTGGCTGAAAGTGTGCAGATCAAAATTAAAAATAGATCCGAGCATTCGGAAACGTTGCAAGTGAAGCTATTTGGTGGGGAACGGAAGGAAAACTATATTCCTGCAAGCGAGCTGAAAGGATACAACTTAGTGATTTCAGCGGGTTATGATGACTGGATCACGCTGGAACTGGGCTGCGAGAAACCGGCTGATGACAAGGTCTACATCGTATTGGAAGGTGCGGCGAGCCTTGCCGTAGACGGCAATGAAGAGAAAATGACTGGAGCGGTGAGCTTCTATTATAGACCAGAAGAGCCATCCAGACTGAAGAAGCTTAATAAGAGTATTTGCTTTAAAGACCTATCGCCATCCCAAAATATGTATAGCCCTGAGAATGTCGTCAATGGCTTCTCCAGACCTTATGGTCTACCGAACAGCTGGATTTCTGAACGTTCAGAAGGACAGGAGTGGTTGGAATTTGCTTTTGCAAGCCCCAAAAATCTGGATGAAATCCATCTTGTTTTCAATTCGCAGCTGAACTTGGAGCATTTCGACGATCCGATCGAGCCATTGATTCAAGATTATGATGTGACCTTAACCTTAGAAGACGGAACCGAGAGTGAAATGAATATCCGTGGGAATTATCTTTCGTTGAATAAACATCAGGTGCATGCAAAAGGTGTAACCCGAATCCGATTTGATTTCTGTGCAACGTTTGGTTCGCCTTATTATGAAGTGTTTGCTGTCAAATTTTTTGCTCCTAAAAACGCGAAGTGAGGGCGGGTGAAGTCACGATGAAGGAATTTTTCCCTCGAAGAGGGCTGCCTAATGTCATTCAAAAGTTGGAAAATGGGGAAACAGTAACAATTGTCTATTTTGGCGGCAGTAATACGCGTTCTGAAGGATACAGGGTCATGACGGCGGATTGGCTGCGAGGGCAATATCCCCATGCAGATATCCGCTCTGTGAACGCAGGCATTGATGGGACAGGATCGGACCTCGGCTGCGCCCGTTTGCAGACAGATGTACTGCGTCATCAGCCTGATCTCGTATTTGTTGAATTTGTTGGAAACGATGGGGGAGTTCCCGAATCCAAAGCGCGGATCGAAGGTATTGTCCGACAGATTCGCAAGCACAGCCGTTTTACGGATATCCTGTTTGTGTATACGGTTAAGGAACGGGATTTGACCTCATTTCAATCCGGCCAATACCAGAAGGGCGCTCGTATGCAAGAGGAAGTCGCCGACTATTACGGCATTCCTTCGATTCATCTGGGCGTAGCAGTCAGTCAATTGGTTTTGGATGGAAAGCTCATTTTCACCTTAAGAGCAGACGTATCTATTCCCGGAGCCGCTATTTTTACGCATGATTCGATCCATCCAACGATTCCCGAAGGACATCAGATTTACACGGATACAATCACCCGGTCGTTTGAGAAAATCAGAGAGCTTCGAGATCACGTAGGAAAAGTCGAACATCACTTGCCGCAGGAGTCTTTGGTCACGGCCAATCCTTGGGAGTATGCAACCATGCTGCCACTGGATCGTCTTACTCATTTTTCCGCGGGGTGGTCTTACATGACCCCTGATGATTTTGCTTTAGTGCGCGAGTATGATTGGTTGTTCCCCGGTCTATGGCGAGCAGTCGATCCCGGAGAGACAATCACAGTGGAGTTTGAGGGAACCCACATCGGATTATTCGATATTGGGGGGCCGGATTCCGGCAGATTGAAGGTGACGGTGGATGAGGGTGAACCCTTTCTTATCGATCGATTCACTTCATATAACGATCATAATCGAAATCAATATGTTTACTTACCGGAGCTACCGAATGGGAAACATACGGTTCGCTTCGAAATTGATCACAAGAAGACAGACAAAGCGGCCGTGTTTGAGGCAAGTGGCAATGAAAGAGGTATGGAACATGTTCGACAACATCCGGCTTGGTATGATCAAACGGTCATTCAGCTTGGGAAGTTGCTATTGGTGCAGCCGCCATTATAATTGATTGGTCTACTTGGAAGACCTATATTCTATCTGACTGCAATGAGCGCTCAATTAGGATGTAGGTTTCTTTTTTTACTTAAAATCGTATAAGAAATTCTTAAAATGAAAGAAATTTCACGGTGATGTGACATGCTAAGATAGAAACGACAGAGCGGGATTAGCCAGAATGTTAAGGTTAATTGCTTTTTTACGATCATTTGATTAAAGGGGTATTACTTTTTGGAAGCGTTATCATTAATAGGAGAGGCTGTGAGTTGTATGGTCAAAAGGAAGCTTTTTTTCTTCATCGTTTTCATGTTGACGATCGTAGTTCCTTCCAGCCTGATCGGAATAAGGGCCGCTTATGCGGAGACCTTACCTTATCAGACCATTATCATCGATGACGGGAGTATTAAGATTAATGATGTTGTGACACCTGATGCGGGTAACGAGAACAATGGATATTCGGCTCCAAATTGGACCACAAGCACAGGGGTGAAGGGGTATGATCTTTCCAGCACCCAATATACGAGTACAGCAGGCAGAACGATAACATGGAACCCACGCTTGGAAGCAGGAACGGCGAAAATATCATTCTACAAGCTGGATTGGGCGGATAAGGCTGATAACAATGTAAAAATTGAAATTGCTCATAATGGAACGACGGATGTAGTCTTTATGGATTTAAGACCCTCATCTGGCGCTCCAGCGGGTTGGGTTGATTTGGGAGAGTACTATTTTTCCGGAGTTGGTGAAGAATTCGTTAAATTGACCCGGTCTACCGGCACCACGAATACGATCCTTACGCGTGCGGATGCGGTAAAGTTCGAAGGGAATATAAGGCAGAAAGAACCACACAAGACGATCATCATTGATGATGGAAGCCTCACAATTGATAATGTCGTCACTGTTGATTCAGGCAACGTCAATAACGGGTTCTCCGCTCCATATTGGACCACAAGCGCAGGAGTAAAGGGATACAATAATTCCAGTTCCAAATATACGGATGCTGTAGGTAGAACGATCACATGGAATCCGCGCTTGGAAGCAGGGACGGCGAAAATATCGTTCTATAAGCTGGATTGGGCGGATAAAGCAGATAGTAATGTGAAGATTGAGATTGTTCATAACGGGATTACGGATGTTAAGTTTATGGATCTTAGACCTTCGTCAGGTCCATCGGTTGGATGGGTGGATCTGGGGGAGTATGAGTTTAGTGGTGATGATAGCGAATTTGTCAGGCTGACTCGAACGCAACCTACGACGGGTACAATTATTACACGAGCCGATGCAGTCAAGTTCGAAGGTAATATCCGGCAGCAAGCACCACCGTTGCCCCCGCTACGGAGCCGCACCTTAGCGAATCTCAGTTACACGGAGAAAGGCAGCATCGAAAATGCGAACTATAAAGCGACCTTCTATGAAGCGGCATGGGATGGAGGCAAATCCATCGTTCGTGACATGTTCTACAAGAACACGGACACGGGAAACTGGATGCCGATTAATAATGTATCGGAAAGACTTGAGGAGCAATGGGTTTTATTGGATGGGAATGCGGGCAGCCGAACCAATTACTACGATACGATGAACAAACGCTGGATTACATTCGACGAGGTCCATTTTCCAGACAGCCACACGGCGGTGTTAACCGATTCTACGCATGGCAGTGATTACGATTTTGAAGTGAACTGGTCCATGGCAGGGGATAAACCAGATGTTTCCTTTGCCTTTACGCCTCGTCGCGACGGCAATTATGTGATTGGATATCAGTCCTTCACAACAGAGGCAGTCTCGGGCATCAATGAAGTGTTAAATGGATTCAGGTCCCATGCCAAAATGGTAGGTACGGTGGAATCAACAAGCTTGAGAGAGCTGAGCGCTCCGATGAGCCTGGTTGAGAAAAATGATGGTTCGGGAAATCCATTAACGTATGGTCTATTTGTACCTTCGGCAGAGCTTCCGGTTGAATTTGAACCGACGGGAGGCGTTACGAAACAACGGCTTGGCATGAGTCTGGTTAACAACGAAGGCAGCGTGCAGCCAATCTTGTATGCGCCTCAATTAGGAACTTATTCGCAAATGACCGCAGAAAGCACTTATCAATTTCATATGGGGCTAATCGCTCAAAAAAGCAATCTGTATGAATCCTACGCGGATATTCTTCGCAATGAGTACGGTTATTCAGCATACCGCGAAAATGTGTCAGATCAGTCGCTTACTGACGCGATGTTTAATATGATCGATTTGCTTAAGATTGAGCCGCAAGGGGACGACTCTGTTAATTATGTTCCGTCACCCAGCGGGTGGTGGAGCCGTGCCAAGGGCTTTATTGATATCGAAAACGAGGATAGCGTCCGAACAAGCTCGAATGCGGTTCTTTTGGGGGCTTACTATTTGACTGGGGATGACCAGCTTTACGATACGAGAGCACTGCCGTCCGTCCAGTATGGCGTATCGCGAAATGGTATCGGTTGGTCGCCAACGCAGAAAAAAGTATACGGTGTGCCTTCGTTATGGAAAATGGCTACTCTGCCGTTCGATGTTTCAAGCGTAGCCGCCGTTAATCAGATGATGGGCACTTCGGCAGGAATTGGGGCGCTGGCACAGGAAGAGTACCTCATGCGAGACCCGGATCAGAAAGACAGGGGGCCTGTCATTCAACCCCTGATGATGTATCGGATGACGGGAGATGCGAAGTATTTGCAAGCTGCGAAGGATGCAGCCGATAGTTATATCTTGCAATATATCGATACGCCTGCAACCGTGGATGTGAGTAAAAATGAGTTCATTTATTATTATAGCAAGCTGTGGATGGAGATCTTGGAGCTATATGAGGAAACTCAGGATCCCAAATACTTGAATGCCGCTTATAAGGAAGCCAAACGGTATGCAACCATGTTTGTTGCTCGTCCAGTGCCTGAAGGTAACGTTACGATTCCTCAGCCTGAGACGTATAATTACGCGGAGTCGTTCCATTGGCCGGAAAGTGGTAAATTTCAATATCCTAGGCTCAAGCTTCCAGAAGATATAGCCGGAGGCGTTCAAGCGGATCGTTGGCTTGTTTCACCGAGCGGATTGACGTTTGAAGCAGGAAGTACAACCGGCTATTATCGGATGAATGCTCAGGAAGCTCCATTCATGCTGAGATTGTCGCTCTATACAGGGGATAAACTGCTGCAGGATATTGCTCATAATGCGGTTATTGGCCGATATTCCAGTTATCCAGGTTATTACTATAAGGGTTTCGCCGTTAGCCAACTTGAACCGGACTTTCCTCTGGAAGGCCCCAGCGGGGCTACATCCATCTATTACCACCATATTCCGGGGCAGCTTGGGCAAACGATGGATTATTTGATCAGCGAACAATCATTAAAATCGAATGGAAGCATTACATTTCCTTCCGTATTTGAAACGAATTTTTTATGGTTCAAATATCACCTCTATGGGAATAAACCAGGTCAATTTTATGGTAATTCCGACGTTTGGCTTTGGATGCCCAAGGGGATCATTAAGACCAATCATTCTCAATTGAACTGGATCACAGGTGAGAGTGGAGATAAATTCTACATTGGGCTAAGCAACGCATCGTCAGAAGAAATTCAGACTCCGATCGAATTGAATGAACAGATCATTGGGTTCAACCCGGCACAAGATTATACCGTAACGATCATCCGCGACAATGGTACACCAGAGCAAGCAGTTATGAGTGGCGGAACCATTCAAGCCACGGTTTCAGGCAAGGGCATCACCGCTATCATTGTAGAAGGACTTAACATTGATGTGCCGCTGCATCAGGTTAGAACGGCTGAACCATCGGATGCAAGCTATTTCTTTGATACTCACAGTCCAATTGATGCGGTTAAAGGCATGCTGATGGTTAAACCCGACGAAACGGTCTATGATGCATATGTGCAGGCCAAAACGACGAAACCCGCGACAATCCATTATTCCTTGGATGGCGGGGCTACGTATACGACCGTCCCAGATACGATATACCCGATGGAATGGTCGATACGGGTGAATGATTTATCCCAAACCTTCACGTATTACGTGGAATCAGAGGGGAAACAGACCCGCAAGCGGACACTTTATCTGCCTGATCAGGTTACGGAAACGCCAGTCCAACCCGATGGGCAGGAGAGTTCATCTATCATAGTGGATAATACGGAGGCGGAGACAGAAGGCGTCTGGATAAGGGATACGACGGCTGACAACTATTACTATGATAACTATGTGTATGCCAAATCTACGGCCGGCAACGCGACAAGCAAAATGAGATGGCGGCCTGAGCTGCCGGAAAGTGTCACTTATAGCGTGTATTATAAGATTCCGCAAATCACTGCTACGAGTGAAAATTGGGCAACGAATGCTTCTTTTACTGTTTATTATAGCGGGGGCTCCGAGACGGTTACTGTTGATGAGACAGCGGCGAATGGTACTTGGGTGCACCTAGGGGATTATCCTTTTGCTGCAGGCGATAGTGGGTACGTGGAACTAACCAATAAAGCCAACAAGTCCAGGGTCATTGCTGATGCGATCATGTGGGTGGACCCCAACAGGATACCGCAATTGGAGTCTGCTGTGATCCTGTCCGATCGGAACGAGCTGCAGATGACTCAAACCGCACAGCTGAGCGTAACCGGCTATTTGGATAACGGTTTGATCGGTGATCTAACACAGGCCAATGTACAGTATTTCGTTGATCGTATGGATCTGGCCGAAGTGGATAGCAGTGGCTTGTTGACCCTTCTTAATCTCGATGGGGACACGGATCACATTGAGGTATGGGCTACTGTCACGATTGACGGAGTGACCATAACCACACCATCTTTGAACATCACGATCAAGGACTTAACGGTTATCGTGGACAGTACAAATACAACTGGGTTATACACGACAGAAGGGTCTTGGAGTCAAAGCAATTTAGCCGGATACAAAATTGGGGTTAAGTCCCGTTACTCTACAGTTCAAGGATCATCTGCAACGTGGAAAGGCCAGTTTCCAGAGGGGAAATATACAGTCTCGATCTACAAGCTCGTCCATACGACGGGAAACGATAATCATGTCAAAGTGGAAGTGAAGCATAAGACGGGTACTGAGGTCACCTATATCGATGCAACGGCCGGCTCATCGGGTTGGGTTAATCTAGGAACGTTCGACTTTACGGGTGACGGTAGCGAGTATGTCCGGTTAACCAGGGTTACGCCTACAACGATAGACCCGCCAACGCTTCCTGCAGATATGATCTATACGAGGGCTGATGCAGTTATGTTCGAAATGCATTCCGATGATTCGGAGCTGCTTGCAAATGAAGCGCAAGGTGAACCGACACTTTCTGAATAATGGCAGTGAATTGCGAATGGAAGTGGAACTAAGGTAAGTGATGTTAAACAAATGATTGTAAAATAACATAAGAGCCGAGTGGATGAGAACGATCCATTCGGCTTTTTTGTTGAGTAATGGTGCGTATATCAGTATCTTCAGAAAGGATTCAGTTGCAAGAACCCTAGGTTAATCATTAAATTCAACAAATACATGCATATTTCGATCTACTCCTGCGATCCCGGTTGTTTGTTTAATATCCAAAAATTCAAGTCGTTCTTCCCATTCAACTCTTTCATGATCCGATTCATCTGCGTAATATTCAAAAATATACGTTAAGACAAATGCATTAATGGAATTGGAGATGTAGATTTCTCTTCGGACGCAGCGCCGCTGGCGCTGAACCTTCAACAGGCCGCTGTTACCTATATCCACTACCATGTGGATTTGAATCATAGGGCTGCAGAATCGTTTTTTAGAGACCCTGTTTTGACGAAAGCATTTGGTTGGAGCATTACAGATGATATGATTGATTTTTTCGCGTCATTTCCAGACCATTTTCCGAAAGTAGTCCAATTTTAATAACGTCATTTAGCACTGATCAAAATGGAATATAGCTATAGATGATCTCGCTTTAATCGGATAATATAACCTTAAAGGGGGAGGACAGCATATAAAAAAAGGTATACAAATAATGGTGCATTGTTTGCAAGTGAGAGAGAAGTCGATAATGATAAGTTCATTGAGAAATGTATGGAGTTTGTCGAAGCTAATAGCCCTAACTCTTTCCACTAGAACTTGAAAGGATCGTTATTTTGAGGAAAAAAATTAATTATGTTCTTTTGTTACTGATTATCTGGGTAGCATTACTGTATCCTTTTCGTTCTGCCTGGTTTGTAGGTGCAAATCAGATGGCTGAAGATCTTCATGGAGTTTACTTACTTTTCTTGTTCTTTGGATATCTTATTTGTTCATCTGGTATGGGAATTATTCTTGGCAAGATGTTTTTCAAACGAAAAGAACAGTAATAGCAGAAAGTATCGTTCGATAGAAAGCATGATTTTTGTCCGTCGCAAAGTAATTTACGTGTCATTACCCTTAGCCGAATCATTAAGCTAGTAATTCCAGTACATAAGACCTTATGCAAGGAAAGTAATTGTCTGAGGTTACCGTTTCAACAAAATTATTTCGATCAGTTGGACCAAGGGTGTGACTATAGCTGCACCGATGCTGATGTCTGCACTTCGTCTGAATCATGAGTCCATGTGTCAGCAAGCGCTGTCCTGTATTACGATGGTTGTCCGAACGGTTCTGCCACTCGGAAGGACTGGTCACCAGGCTCATATATAATCGTTTCACGCAATAAATATAACGATCTGTGCAATGAAATTGCAGAGGATAACCTATAAAATGTAAGCATTCTGACATATTCAACAGATTCATGCAAGCGTTTATACTAAATTCCGCCGAGAGGAGAACCATGCTACCGGCGGTTTATTTTCGTTTGAGGAAAGGGGTCGAAAGGATGCTAAAAGTATTGCTGGTAGACGACGAGATGTATGTTCGACAGGGGATGCATGAACTCATTAGCTGGGATGATCTTCATATGGAGATTATTGGAGAAGCAGAGAACGGTCTGGTAGCACTGAAAATGATTGAATGCCTGCAACCTGACGTGATTATTACAGACATACGGATGCCAATCCTGGATGGACTGGAACTGATTCATGCCGTAGCGAAATTGCCACATCTGGAGCCGGTGTTCATTATAATTAGTGGTTATCATGATTTCAAGTATGCACAGCAGGCCATCCGATACGGCGTTCAAGACTATATCCTGAAGCCTGTGGATGATGAAGAAATGACAGCGACGTTGCAGAAGTCGGCTGATCGAATAAGCAATAAAAGAAAACATATTCTTCTGGCTGAGGAACAGACCAGCAACATCATACTAGAAAATATGATCAAAGGCCATGTGCGGAAGGAAGATGAACATCGGTATGCCGAGGTACTCGGGATCAATTGCAAGTCCAGTCTGCTCATGGCTCTGATCGAAATCCAGAGCGGATTGGACGTAAGAAAAGTCAACATTGAGCAACTACGTGAAGCGGTGCATACTCTGGAGAATGATTTTTTCAAAATATTCGTTATTGAGCAACAGCGCGGCAAATTTGGCCTATTGCTGCTGTGGCATGAACATGATCAAGAGGACTCTGCGCTGCGGGATAAGCTCTGTAATATTCATATGGTGCTAAGGGAGCGCCTTCATGTGGACATCGGTCTTTACGCAGGGACGCCTGTCAACAAAATTGGCGATGTTCCGCACTCCTATCATGAGGCAGAAGCAGCAGCCAGACATAAATTTGCAGAAGATGGTGGTGTCGTGCGGTATGCGGAGATTAAGGATAAACCGCTGTATGTGTTCAATGTATACCAGGACGATGTGGATCAATTAATTATGAGCTTGGAAGAAGGGAATCGGTCTGCTTACCACAAGATTGTAGAGGATAAGTTCAGATTGTTTCAAGCTAATCGATTCTCACCTCAGGCTGTATCTGGCTCTCTTATCCACTCTATAACGGGCATTTTGGGTGTGGCCCACGAAATGGGCGGTAATGATGAAGGCTTGCAGCAACTGAAGGAGTTGGCACAACAAAGTCATGAAGGCTGGAATCTACGGTTATTGAAGAATACTTTTTTAAATGCACTCGAGGAAGCCGAGAATTATCTCTCCCTTTTACGAAGTGAGCAGTCCAAAGGGGAGATCCACAAAATCAAACGATATATTGATGCACATTATACCGAAAACATCAGTCTCAAAAGTATTGCTGCGCTATTCTATATGAATCCCGTCTATCTTGGAAGATTATTTCGCAAAGGCTACAACCTATATTTTAATGACTATTTGCTCAACCTGCGGATCCAGGAAGCGAAGAAGTTGCTCCGCCAGACCAATCTGAGAGTGTATGAGGTTGCTGCACGCGTCGGATTTCAGAATGCGGATTATTTTGTAACTCAGTTTGAAAAGATTGTCCAGCTGTCTCCTACAGAATATCGTAATCAGATTCAGGGAAATGAGCAGCGAGGTGCACGATGAAAAGATGGAATCTGAATTATATGAAGCTACGGGACAAACTGCTGCTCATGTACGTCCTGTCCGTATTCATTCCCATCGTTGTCACCAATGTCGTGTTCTACAACGTCACAACCGCCAATATTCGCAGTCAGAAAACCCGTGATGCTGGCATGGCCTTAAACAATCTGAAGAACGATCTGCGGGTAACCATTGATCAGGGCGTTGGCTTGTCCTATTCGTTATATGCTGATCCTGTATTCAATGACACACTCTCTCGACAGTTCCACAGTCATTTCGAATATATCGCAGCCTATAATTCGTATTTAAAAGGGGAATTCTCCGGTCAGTTGAGTGAGGGAATTCGCTGGTATCAAGTATATACCGATAATCCGACCATATTATCTTCCGGTTATATTGAACGTTTAAGTAATACGGTCCGTAACTCCAACTGGTACGTTCAGTTTCAGGCATACTCCGCACCTTACCCCGCACTGATCGCTACGGATCAGATGTTAAGTCTGGTTCAACGACTCGACAATTTGGATACAGGCGGCGTAGAGCAGCTTCTTAAAATTGACCTGAACATGGATCTGATCAAAGAACATTTTCACAATAGCGGTTTTGACGGAAAAGTGTATTTACTTGATCCTGAAGGTCAAATCCAGCTTTCAAACGAACGGACAGCAGAACCATCTCAGATCGGTAAACGCTACAGTGAGATCCAGTTTCCGAATAAAACGATTCCGTTTGAACGTACGTATACAGGCATTAATTATCTGGAGGGCTGGTCGCTGCAAGGGGTCATGGATGAAGAGATTGTATTGCAAGAGGTCCGTAAGTCACGCTCCTTCGTGGTTTGGCTTGCTTGCATTAATTTTGTGTTGCCCTCTATTATCATCGCAGCCATGTCCAGATCCATCCATGTCAGACTGGTGCGGATTCTCAAACATATGAAAAAAGTAAAAACGCAGAATTTCCAGACTATTCCTCCTGAAGATGCAAGAGATGAGATTGGCCAGCTCACGATGGAATTCAATCAGATGACCGAGACAATTCACAACCTGATTCATGAGGTATATCTGACGGATATCCAGAAGAAAGACCTGGAGTTAAAACAGCAACAAGCCCGGCTTCATGCGCTCCACAGTCAAATCAATCCGCACTTTTTGTTCAATACCCTCGAATCAGTACGGATGCGAAGCCTCATCAAAGGGGAGAAGGAGACAGCGAAAATCGTGCATAACATGGCCAAAATGTTTCGTAAGTCGATTAGCTGGAATCAGAATGATGTGACGGTGAAGGAAGAATTGGAACTCATAGAGAGCTTTTTGCAAATTCAGAAATACCGCTTCGGAGAAAAACTCCAATACAGCATTGAAGCAGATCCTGCGGTGCTGATGTACCGAATACCCAAGATGGTTATCCTTCCTTTTGTTGAGAATGCAAGTATTCATGGCATTGAATCATCCCCGGGGGTAGGCGTAATTCAACTCCTCGTTTCTATTGAACATGACCAGCTCCATATCAGACTAACGGATAATGGTATAGGCATGTCACCAGCCAGATTGGAAGAATTGCTGAGGTACCTGACTCAGGACACGGATATGGGAGAGCATGTCGGCATGAAAAATGCGTATAGTCGCTTAAAACTATGCTATCAGGATCGCTTTTCTTTCGAAATCCAGACATGGGAAGGAGAAGGAACGCATATCCAGATTAAGCTGCCGCTTGATCAAGGAGCGCTGCGGGATAAATGAAGCGAAGGATATACTTTTCAAAGCAGATGGTACATTTTCATGGGTAACGTTGAAAGCGCTATCTTGATATATTGAAAAGGCTTACAAACAAAAGTATGCGTAAAGGGGGCATTTGCTACATGTTTAGAAAAATAACCTTTGTAACAAGTCTAGCAATCTTACTCGCCGTAACGCTGGCAGGTTGCAACAAAGCCAGCCCGGATGCGAGTAATACCGACAGTGATGACAACAGCCCGGTCACCTTCAAATATTTCACGTTTGGCGGGGGCAAGAAGGACATTCTCGCAAGCAGTACGAGCATTGGAAAGAAGCTACAGGAACAAACCGGCGTGGACTGGAAGATGGAATATCTGGTCGGCGATGGCGCAACCAAGGCAGGCGTAATGATTGCGAGTGGAGATTACCCTGACATTATCGATTCCAGTGGAGAAATGGCCAAGTTGATGGATGCAGGATCTTTTATCCCTTTGGATGAACTGATCGAACAATATGGGCCTAACATCAAGCGAGTATACGGTCCTTATATGGACAAATTCAGACAGGAGGATGGGAAGATTTATTTCTTACCATACACTGCCAACATCGGTTATGTTTCAGAGCCTAACTTCCAAACTGGCTTCTATATTCAGCGTGCAGTGCTGAAAGAGTTCAACTATCCCAAGATCAAGACACTGGATGAATATTTCGACTTGATTGAGCAATATAAGCAAAAGTATCCGCAGATCGATGGAAAAGACACCATCGGCTTCGCCACACTTGCGGGGGAATCAGGCAGCTTCTTTACCCTGCTAAATCCGGCCATGCATCTGGCAGGTTATCCCAACGATGGCAGTGTGATGGTGGATTTGCAGAGCCATGAAGCCAAGCTGGTAGCCGGGTCTGATTATCAGAAACAATGGATTCAGAAGTTAAGCGAGGTTAACGCACAGGGGATGTTTGACCCAGAATCCTTCACCATGAACCAGGATCAGTATCTCGCCAAATTGACGTCCGGTCGAGTGCTGGGATATTTCAGTTATTCCTGGCAGGTTGGAGATGCAACGAACAACCTTAAGAAGGCCGGTAATGACGACAAACGTTACGTATCGCTGCCGATTGTATTTGATAACAACGTCAAAGACCAGTATCTCGACCCACCGGGCTTTGTGAACAACTATGGTGTCGGAATTACCGTAAATGCCAAAGATCCGGTGCGGATTATTAAATATTTTGACACCCTGCTTAAGGAAGAAAATCAGATTCTGGTTCAATGGGGCATTGAGGACGAGACGTATAGTGTGGATGAGAAAGGTCGTTTTTATTTCAAAAACGATGACCAACGCAAGGCGCATGAAGATCCGGAATTAAGCCGTAAGTTCGGCTTTGACTATTTTAACTACAGTTGGCCTCGTTACGGCAATAACTCCATACTGGAGGATGGCAATGCCTATGGGCCAGGCAATCAACCAGAGGTAGCTACCTTTAGCTACACGGACGGTGACAAGCTGTTGTTGGAGAAATATGGCGTGGAGACATTTTCGGAATTATTCAGTACACCGGATGAGCGCCCTTGGTCTCCTGCATGGTCCATTGCACTGGAGCAGGGATCTCCTGAACAGATTTTCATCACGAAGGCAGAAGACCTGCAGAAGAAATACTTGCCCAAAATGATTATGGATTCACCTAACACTTTCGAGAACACATGGAATGAATATATGAGTCAAATGAATCAATTGGACAAAAAAACTTATGAAGAAACGATAACACAGGCCGTGAAGGATCGTGTAGCAGGAAAATGGTGAGTGAAGTCCAGTCAGCCAAATCGAAAGGGGGAAATTTTCGGATGTTGAAATCAAGATTTAAAACAGCGGGTTTAGCTGTACTTCTGACCGCTCTATTAGCTGGGTGCAGTCAGAACAATTCATCCCCAGCGCCTACAAGTGATGATGAGAACAGTCCAGTCACGTTCTCGTATTACATGTTCTCTTCGGGTAAGAAGGATACGCTGGCAAGCGAAACAACGATTGGTAAAGCATTGCAAGAACAGACGGGTGTGGATTGGAAACTGGAATATCTGGTAGGCGACAGTGCTACGAAAGCCGGGGTCATGATTGCCAGTGGAGACTATCCTGATGTCATTAGCTCCAGTGGTGAGATGTCCAAGCTACTGGATGCCGGGGCCTATATTCCGCTGGATGATCTGATTGAGGAATACGGTCCTAATATCAAAAGGGTATACGGACCTTACTTCGATAAAATGAGAAATGCTGAAGACGGAAAAATCTATGCACTGCCTTACACTGCTAATCAGGGTGAGTATTCTGGTAGTCCAAATATAGGCGGAGGGGCGTTCTGGATTCAGCGCTCTGTGCTCAAGGAATTTAACTATCCCAAGATCACTACACTGGATGAATACTTTGATCTGATCGAGGATTACAAGGAAAAGCATCCAACTGTGGATGGTGCGGAGACGATCGGATTTGTCTCACTTGCGGGTGTCGCCAATAACTTCTTCACCTTGCAAAACCCAGCGATGCATCTCGCAGGCTACCCGAACGATGGAAGTGTCATGGTGGATATGAATACCCATGAAGCAAAAGTGGTTGCCGGAACAGATGCCCAGAAAAAATGGATTCAGAAGCTGAATGAAATTAATGCTAAAGGCATGCTTGATCCGGAATCCTTTACGATGAACAAAGACCAGTATTTGGCCAAGCTGACCTCGGGTCGTGTTCTCGGTTACTTCAATTACGGGTGGCAGATTGGAGACGCGTCCAAAAACCTGCTCTCGGCAGGCGTGGATGAGAAACGTTATGCAGCGCTTCCGATTGTGTTTGATGAAGGAATCAAGGACCAGTACATTGATCCGCCTGGATTCGTCAACAATTACGCCACAGGCATCACGGTTAACGCCAAAGACCCTGTTCGTATCATCAAATATTTCGATAATTTGCTGAAGGAAGAGAATCAGATTTTGGTCCAATGGGGAATCAAGGACGAGACGTACAGTGTCGATGATAAGGGCAGATTTTATTTTGCAAATGAGGATCAACGCAAAGCCCATGATGATCTGGAGTTAAGCCGCAAATTCGGTTTCACGTATTTTGGCTCAGACTGGCCGCGTTATGGCGGTGAATCTACACTTTCCGATGGTAACGCTTATAGCCCTGGCAACCAGCCGGAAGTAGCCTCTGCCTCGTACACAGAGGGGGATAAGAAGTTTCTTGAGGCTTACAACATCCAAACCTTTAGTGAATTATTCAACAAACCGGAAGAACGTCCATGGTTCCCGGCATGGTCCATCGCGCTTGAGCAAGGATCACCTGAACAGATATTCACCACCAAATCGGATGATTTGCAACGTAAATATTTGCCGGAAATGATCTTGGGAGCACCCTCGAATTTCAATAAACTGTGGGATGCCTACATGGTTGAATTGAACAAATTGGACAAAGCCGGCTATGAAAAAACCATTACTCAAATCGTTCAGGATCGTGTCGCGGGAAAATGGTAATACAACCTCTTTAAAACAAACTGTTACATGCGCAGGGGAAGATAAAAGACCAAGAAATCAGTCTTCTCCTCGCATGAATAACAACATTGGAAAGGAGCAGGTTCATCGTGGAGAAACCTAATGTCTCCCTTAATTCATTGCCTCCAGTCCTGGAGCCAAAGGGAAGTAAAACAAATTCGTTCTTCAAACGGCTTGTGCAGCAACGAACGCTTGCCTGGATGTGTATTCCTTTTGTCGTCTGGGCTTTTATCTTCAAGTACCTGCCGCTATGGGGATGGACGATGGCATTTCAGAATTTCAAACCGGCGAGATCCTTCTCGGATCAACAGTGGGTAGGCTGGCACCATTTTCGTATATTGTTTGAAGACAATACGTTCTACCGGGTACTGCGAAATACACTCGTCATGAGTTCCATTAAACTGGTATTGGGATTTGTCACAGCGATCACATTGGCTCTATTGTTGAATGAACTGAAAAATGTAATTTTTAAACGTTTTGTGCAAACGGTCAGTTATTTGCCCCACTTTATTTCGTGGGTTGTCGCTTCCAGCATCGTATTAACGGTTTTGTCACCAGACGGAATTATCAATCTGCTGCTGCTGAAGCTTCACCTGATTGACAGCCCGGTGCTGTGGATGGGGAAAGGTGAATACTTCTGGGGCATTCTGGGGGCAACCGAGGTCTGGAAGGATGTGGGCTGGAACACCATTATCTATTTGGCAGCGATTACAGCCATTGATCCGGCGCAATATGAGGCTGCCGAGATTGATGGAGCCAGCCGGTTCAAACGCATGTTATATATCACACTGCCTGGCTTGAAGCCGGTTATTGTTATTTTGTTAATCATGAACATGGGAAGCATCCTGGAATCCGGATTTGAACCGCAATATCTGCTGGGTAACGGGATGAATATGGACTATTCGGAGAACCTGGATATCTTTGTACTGAAATATGGTTTGGGAATGGGCAATTTTTCCTTGGGTACTGCAGCAGGCATATTCAAAACCGTAGTCAGCTTTATCTTCCTTTTCTCCGCTAACTATATTGCGAAAAGAATGGGAGAAAGCAGATTATTCTAAGAGGAGGCCTATGCCATGCGTAAAGGAAAACCATCCCGCTTGCGGAATAGCAGCACCGGGGATCGAGCGTTCGATACCATTAATATCACCTTCATGGTGTGCCTGATGATTGTGACAATCTATCCCTTTATTAATATGATAGCCGTATCCTTTAATAATGCTAACGATGCCATACGGGGTGGAATATATCTGTGGCCGCGAGTATGGACGCTGGATAATTACAAATACATTTTTGGCGAATCTGATATCTATCACGCGACTCTGATTTCGGCGCTGCGTACAATCATTGGAACGGTGGTGTCCGTCTTCTGTACAGCGATGCTTGCGTATACGCTCAGTCGTCAGGAGTTTGTGCTTCGCAAGTTGGTTACAATGTTTTTTGTATTCACCATGTACTTCAGCGGAGGGCTAATCCCAGGTTATCTGCTGATTCGTGACCTTGGATTGATCGGTTCCTTCTGGGTATATATCATTCCGGGTGTAATCGGTGTCTTCAATATGATCGTCATCCGATCCTTTATTGAAGGTCTTCCTGAAGGCATTCTGGAGTCAGCTCGTATTGACGGGGCAGGGGAGTTCACGACATTTATCCGTGTTGTCCTGCCGTTAACGATTCCCGCAATGGCAACCGTATCTCTCTTTGTAGCCGTGGGACAATGGAACTCATGGTTCGATGTATTCCTGTACAACTCTTCCAATAAAGAATTGAGCACACTGCAATACGAATTGATGAAGATTCTGCAAACCTCGACAACATCAGCGACTTCATCAGCAAGCGATGCTTATCAGTCTGCGGAGAGCAATGCAACAGCGGTCACGCCAACCTCGATTCGAGCAACCATGACCATTATTGCGAGTGTTCCTATTCTGATGGTGTATCCGTTCTTGCAAAAATACTTCGTACAGGGCATGACGATTGGTGGTGTGAAAGGATAATAAATATGGCATAATGAAGGCGCTGCTTTGTTTCTTTTTTTTGTATTGAAAGCCCAAGTCTTTTATGCATCGATTCATGCAAATGCCATTCAGCTTCTGATCTCGGGAATATCAAGAAAAAAGTAATATAAGGTGTCCAACAGAACAAAGCCGCTTATCCTTGAATGGATAAGCGGCCTTTTATTATTTATTCAAATCTTGAGGGCTTAAATAGACTTCTACAGCATACAGTGTCGGACACCATCTGGATTCTTCAATGATCAAGCGAAGCCTCCCGCATGGACAGGAAGAAACCTGCAGATTCGTTTATATCCAACGATTGTACAGTCGTACAGCACGCTATGAGGACCATGTTCCTCATCAAACGATTCTGAAGCTGTGACATGTCCTCCAAAGGCTAGGTTATGACGAAACGAAGCGCGAAGCCGATCCTGAATATTGAATAAACCTATTTCAATTATGCCTGCTTGGTTTTCAGGCGAATCACGTTCCATGACGCTTTGTTCAGGACAGCTTGCACTTTACCCTGATCAACCGTTGTATGTCCACCGTTGTGAGGAACGACGTTGCGTGGGTTTTCTTTGGTATTAGTAGCTTTCAAGTCGTTGTTCTCCAATACGATATGCTCCACAAATGTGGTTTCCCCGAAGGAACGCAGATCCACCTTCAGTTCCATTTGCTCATCCAGATGTCTGTTCACCGCAAAGATCGTGATCGTGCCGTTCTCTTCATCATGCACACTGATCGCTTCGAGATAAGGCACATCTGTAAAGTCTTTGGAATCATATTTAGGTGAAGTTGTGATGGACCGCAACACCGTACCACGACCGAAGTTGGATGCGTGTAGGAACGGGAAATACGTCGTCTGGAACCAGAGTGCTCCGTTATTTTCCGTCATGATTGGTGCAATGGTGTTAATAAGCTGTGCAAGGCAAGCCATTTTTACACGATCAGCATGCTTGAGTATGGTAATCAGGTAACAGCCCACTGCAAGTGCATCTTCATGTGTATACACATCTTCAAATTCAGGAGGGGCAATCTGCCACCGTTCTTCCATACGGCTAGTGCCAATGGATTTCCAGACATTCCATTCATCCAGAGACAGCATTAATTTCTTTTTGCTGCGTTTCTTGGCTTGTACAAAATCACAGATCGAAGCAACACTATCAATAAATTGATCCAGATCCAGCGATGTCGCCAGGAAGTCATATGTGTTGTCTTTGTTGTTGTTGTAATACTGATGCAGGGACAAGTAGTCCACATTTTCATAGGTGAGATCCAGCACGGTTGCTTCCCAATCTGCAAATGTACTCATATCACGGCTGGAGCTGCCGCACGCCACAAGCTCAATATCCGGATCAACCCATTTCATCGCTTTGGCTGTCTCATTGGCAATACGTCCATACTCATATGCAGTCATTGCACCAATCTGCCAAGGGCCGTCCATTTCGTTGCCGAGGCACCAGGTTTTGAATTTATGCGGATCCTTGTAACCGTGAGAGATACGCAGATCACTCCAGTATGTGCCAGATGGGTGGTTGCAGTATTCGACTAGGTTTCTGGCCGCATCAATGCCGCGAGTACCCAGATTTACAGCCATCATCACTTCGGTTCCAACCAGTTTGGCCCAATCTGCAAATTCGTTTGTTCCTACCGCATTCGTTTCAATCGTCCACCAAGCGAGTTCAAGTCTGCGTTTGCGCTCGGCTACCGGGCCCACACCGTCTTCCCAGTTGTAACCGGATACGAAATTGCCACCTGGGTAACGAACGATGGGTACGTTCAGAGCCTTGATCGCTTCAATGGCGTCCTGACGGAAACCTTGAGCATCCGCAGTAGGATGACCTGGATCATAAATACCGCCATATACAGCCCGTCCCAAATGTTCTACAAACGAACCGTATACACGAGGATCTACTTCCGCAATCTGAAAATCTTTATCAATAAGCATCTTGGATGTAAGCAATGGGAAAACCTCCATAGAATTTATTTTAGGGTGTGTAAGAAACTTTATTTCACGCTGAGTTCGCATAAAAGCAAAATCAACTCATTGATTTGTTATCTAATGTGTATCATAATGCTATTATAATGAGCAAGCTTATTTTACAGGGTTCGCTAAATAACGAATCCTAAATCAATAATATATTGAATTCTAAAGAGATAAGGAAGTGAAGTACATGATGCTTGGCACGGATGCCTCATCCTTGATCATATATGAAGCGCTCGCCAGCGAGGCCCGTTTAAATATCGTTCGCTTATTATTGCAAAACAGAGAAATGCACATTAATGCACTCGCCAAGGAGCTTTATCTGAGCAAAGCCATCGTAAGTACGCATGTGAGCAAGCTGCAAAAGGCCGGGATTGTAGGCAGCCGAATGAAGCGGGAGAACGGTGGCACATATAAATATTGTTTTATTCAGCAAGAGTTTATGCTCATCAATCTGTCACCTGAACCGCTCGATGTACCGTACCATGAGGTATCCATTCCAGTTGGACAATATACGGATTACGAAGCGTGGCCAACATGCGGGATTGCAACGACGACCCAAATGATTGGACAATATGATACGCCAGCCTGCTTCATGGACCCGGACCGGGTGAATGCGGGCATACTTTGGTTGTCACGAGGTTTTCTCGAATATAAGATACCTAATTATCTATACAAAGATCAGGAGCTGCGTGAAATTGAAATTTCATTGGAGCTTGGATCGGAGGCTCCGCAAGTCAATGAGAACTGGCCTTCGGACATCCGTTTTGTCCTCAATGGCCATCACCTCGGAACTTGGACAAGCCCTGGTGATTTTGGAGACCGCAAGGGTAAACTTACACCGCAATGGTGGCATTCCGACGTAAACCAGTACGGCGTATTGAAAGTGCTTCGTATCAATTCCGAAGGTACCTTTATCGACGGTCAGCGCATCTCGGATGTCCGCATTCACGATCTGGATCTCCAAGCAGCCACATATTGGACCATTCAATTAAGTCCCGAAGAAGGGGTGCCCGGCCGGGGTGGACTTACGTTGTTTGGAAAGGGATTCGGCAACTACGACCAGGACATTTTGATTCGATACTATTACGAGGCTGCAGCGTTATAAATCAGATAAGAAAATGTGAAATTATAGAATATGACATAGACTTCTGACCGCAAGAAAATAATGGTGGGATCCATCTGATGTGGATTGGATCCCTGAGTGTCTTCATTTAGCTAACGGGCAGGGAGTTCAACTGCAATCTCATTTCGTTGATGTTTTCAGGAAATTCCACTCTGGAAATATCTCCATTTCAATTAACCTTTTGTATATATCTTCTTGATCAATAGGCATGTTGTTTTCAATCCACCAACTCAATACCCCAATCATTGCTCCAGTATAGGCCTCGATAATAATTTGAATATCAGTGGAACTATCTTCAGACAACAGATTCTCCTTTAGCAGATCCTCAGTCAAATGCTTATGTATGCCAGCCCCCATTTCTCGACGCAATAAATTCCTTAATGAATCTCTCTCTTCGGACAGCAGTTGTTTGAATACATTTTTATTCTTCCTTGCAGCAGAGAGAATTTCCTTTAAGCTTTCCGCCGGTGAATGCAGAGTCGAGGAAAAGTCCAGTTCTTCTTCAGCAATTTGTCTCAGCGCATTCGAAAGCAAGTCGTATTTGTCATTAAAATGCGTATAGAACGTGGTTCGATGGACCATAGCCAAGTCACAGATCTGCTTCACGGTTATATTTTCAAAGGACTGGTTTTCCATTAACTCTAATAAGGCATTGTATAGAAGCTTGTGGGTTCTTCGAACTCGAAGATCCTCTTTTGGTTTGCTTTCCAAGACATTTCCCCCTTTCTGTATCGTTTTTCGACACATTCATGATTTTATCGGTTGATGATGCTTATTATACAACATAATATATATTATACACAGTGATATTTAATATACATGTGTAGAAAAGAGGGGCTTGCATGGTAAATCTGAGTGCAAAACATCAACTCACAACAACAGAACTCCAACTGCTTGAAAATGCTACGAATTTAGTTCCCTATCTGCAAAAGTTTGCGCAACAAATTGATGAAGAAAGACACATCCCGGATGAGGTTATCCAAAAAGTATCGGATGCTGGCTTATTCAAGCTTGGTACACTTAAAAAGTACGGTGGTTACGAAGTCAGTATCCGTGCAATGGTCGAAATCATCTCTGAAGTAGCTAAAGGAAATGGCTCGGTCGGATGGGTGGTTCAAATCATCAACGGGAACAATTATAATGTATCATTATCCTTGCCTGGCCAAACCTTGGATGCTATCTTTAGCGAGGAAGAGGAAATACGTTTTTGCTCTGTTCTAGCCGCCAGGAAGGCTGTTGTAAAAAAGGTAGAAGGCGGTTATTTGGTAGAGGAAGGCTTCTGGGGTTTCGGTTCGGGTTCTAAACATGCAACGCATGCATTTATCAATTTATTAGACGTTAATTCTATGCAGCAAAGCAAAAGTTCAGGTATGATGCTGGCAGTCGTTCCAATGCATGAAGTTACAATTGTAGACGATTGGTACACGATGAGTTTAAAAGGCTCAGCAAGCAATAGTCTGGAAATCAAAAATGTATTTATTCCAGAAAAATATATCACAACAGAAGACTTAAGTCAGGTGAGTGCCTTGCCAGCAGGATTGGAAGGAAGAGACCGATATAAGCCTTATACTCAGGTTACAACTGCGATAACGACTGGAATAAGTGCAGTCCTTGGACTTGCCAGAGGGGCCATTGAATATTTTGCAGAAAAGGCACCCAATAAAGGGATTACAATGACCACCCACACTTCGCAAGCTGAAGTTGGACATATTCAGTACAAAGTGGGGCTTGCAGCGATGAAAGTGGATTCCGCTCATCTTCATATTAGCCGTGCTATCGATCATTTAGAGGATCACGTTCAAAATAGAGAACGATTTACGTTAAAGGAATTTGCGCAAGTGCAAACAGACATCACTTATGCATCCATGCTTTGCTGGGAAGCCGTTGATATGTTAATGGCAGAGAGCGGAGGGGGCGTCATTGCAGACTCTAATCGCTTGTCTCAAATATTCCGAGATATTAGAGGCGGGGCCAATCATGCACTTACTACGGCATCTACGGGTCTAGAGTTGTACGGAAGGGTTTTGATGGGATTACCTCCACAACATGTTATGACACTAAGTGCTGCAGCTTTTTTTAAAACCAACGAGCTGAGTGAGCATAAGCTATGAAAAAAATAACCATCATTTCGGGTAGTCCAACTGAGAAATCCCGTGTAAACAGCGTTGTAAACGTTGCTAAGCAAAAGTTGGAACAGAGTGGTTGTGAGGTGTCCATTATTGAAGTATATTCACTGCCACCTGAGGACTTGATGCACGCCAATTTTAATAGCAAGCCTATTCAAAGCGCAAATGCGACAGTTGAAGAAGCTGCTGGCATTATTATTGCAAGCCCGGTGTACAAAACAACTTACACTGGAGTGCTTAAGGCTTATTTAGACTTGTTGCCACAAAAAGGTTTTAAAGATAAAATTGTAGCTGCCTTTTTTGTAGGGGGAACGATCTCTAACTTGCTATCCATTGATTATGCGTTAAAGCCATTGTTGGCATCTATGGGTTGTAAATGTTTTGCCGAGAATGTATTTGCAGTCGACAATCAGATTGAACGTGTGGAAGATCATGAGCAAAACATTCATTTTCATTTGTCTGAAGAGGTATTGCAGCGAGTAGATGCTTCCACGTTTGATCTAATATCTTATTGACTTTGCTCGCAAGCAGGTGTTTCCAATCTGAATTCCACCTCTATTGTGAAACTTAACAGTAGAGGTGGAATTTTTGAAACCCTGCTGTGCAAGTGGAAAGAGATGAATTCTAAGAGAGTGAGTAGTTAGTTGTCGCAACACAAGAACATTCTTATTAAAATGTTCTAAAACGTTGACATGTGCACACAAATGCATATAATGAATTTAGGGGGGAGAGCTATGGGGTTAAATCTTGATCCAAATAAATGTAAAAAACTGATAGAAGACAATATTGATATTGAATTTTTCCGAGCAGTACTTGATCCAGTGCGTAGTGAGTTGCTGATTTTTCTTTCTGCAAATGGTGAAATGACAATCGGTGGTATTGCCGAATATTTTCCACAGAATCGTTCAGTTATTTCTCGGCATCTTGATTTTATGAGTCGCTTTGGTATCGTTCAAAGGAGAAAAGAAGGGCGAGAAGTTTATTACAAAACGAATAATAATTTCATTGTAGATAAATTTGAACAAACAGCTAACAATATGAAAGCACTCATGAATTTGAAATAATGAAGTGCTTTTTATTTTAATGTATATGTGCACTTGTACGCACATATACATGAGAGGGGTTTTTATTTTGACAAATTCAAAAAGAAAATGGTGGGTTTTAGTTACGGTCAGTTTAACCGTGTTTATGGCCATGTTAGATATTACAATTGTTAATGTTGCATTACCAGATATACAACAAGCTTTTTCATCTAATTTTTCAAATCTACAATGGGTGTTGAATGCTTACACTTTAGTTTATGCTGCAATGTTGTTGCCAGTTTCAAAATTAGGAGACATTATCGGACGTAAAAAAGTCTTTTTATCAGGATTGGGTATTTTTATGATTGGTTCTTTAGCCAGTGGATTAGCAAGCAGTGATATTTGGTTAAACATCTTCCGTGGATTTCAAGGAATTGGTGGCGCAGCTATGATGTCATTATCATTAACGATAGTTACTTCTTCATTTCCTGAAAAACAAAGAGGACTTGCACTAGGTATTTGGAGTAGTGCCGTTGGGCTTGCTATTGCCGGTGGTCCTTTGATTGGTGGAGCATTAGTTGATGCTTTTGGTTGGCGATCTATTTTTCTTGTTAACATTCCTGTTGCGATTGTAGCAATTTTATTAGGAATGTATGTTATTAAAGAAAGTGAAACAAACAAAAATGGAAGAATTGATATTTTGGGACTGATTTTCAGTACAGCCATGATTTTTACGATGATTTTAGCCTTAATTCAAAAGTCAGTGAATGGGAATTACGCGTGGACTGATTGGCACATTTTAAGTCTACTTGGATTATCACTTATTTTGCTTATAGCTTTTATCATTACCGAAAGAAAAGTAGAACAGCCGATGATTAAATTATCTATTTTTAGAAATTGGACATTTAATGGAGCTAATATCGCAGCTTTTGTATTAGGTGCTGGACTATACGGAGGTTTCACCTATTTAACCATTCTTATGCAAAATTACATGGGTTACTCGGCTTTTGATACAGGTGCAAAAATGTTACTCATTAGTGGTTTTACGATCGTTCTTGGTCCCATTGCAGGAATTATCTCAGGGAAAATTGGTAACCGTTGGTTAGTTAGTGGAGCACTATTGATCGGTGCAATCGGAATATTTGTTATGCGTTATATGATCAAAACTCCGTTTGAATGGAGCTATCTGATGCCTGGTTTTATTCTTTTAGGTATTAGCAATGCTCTAGTCAATCCACCTATTACTAATGCTGCTATGAGTTCAGTTGATAAACAGTATGTAGGTATGGCTTCTGGTATCTTAAATGTCTTTAGACAAGTGGGTATCTCCTTTGGTGTTGTAATGCTAGGAATTAAATTAACGGAAGGATATAACGATTCGTTGAACAAAAATATCATGAATTTAGCCGATATTCCTACCGAGTTTAGAAATCAAATGCTGGATGTTTTCCATAAAGCTGGAGCTTTTGGAGGTTCACAAGTTTTTGATAACAAGCAAGCTGAAGCATTTAAAGCTATGCCAGCTTTTGATGAAATGAAGACACTCGTGTTTAATGCTTTTAATTCAGGTATGCAAAATGTAACACTATGGATTGGAATCTTCCTATTAATTGGTGCAATAGCGAGTGCAATTTTGATTAAAAACAAAAAGGAGTCACAGAACGGGAATTAATCTCTTTCGCCAGTTATTAGTCTCCCCAACGGCTACGACGTCGCTCCGCTTAATCATCAAAAAAAGTGATACGTATCTTGGAACGCTGCAACCGGATGGTCTGACTAATGTACTGGAGAACTTCTATATTCAGCATACTAAAAATGTATAATAGTCGATTCTTATATGTGGTTCGCTAACAGGATCGAAAACGATAGCTCAATAAAAACGAGAAAGCAGTCGATCATGATGAACGGCTGCTTTTGTCCAACTAACAGGCAGAGTAACGCAACGAACAGAAGTTACCTGCGTCTAATAGCTGGTTGGAAAAATATGAAAGGAGTTGAATGAATAAGATGACGGCATTTATAGCGAGCAAATGGTGGCCAAACAATAAAGGGCATGTTCTTGTTGTTCCTAATCGACATTTCGAGAACATCTTTGATCTCCCTGCGGATTACGCTGCTGAAATTCACCGCGTGGCTCAGCTCACAGCATTTGCAATGAAAAATACATATGGATGTGATGGAATTTCTACGCGGCAACATAATGAGCCTGCTGGCAATCAAGATGTGTGGCATTATCATCTCCATGTTTACCCTGATATGTGAATGATCAACTTTACCTGTCAAAGGGTTCTCAGTCTAATCCGGATGAACGCTATTTCTATGCTGATAAGCTGCGTTCTTGGATAAAGGAAAACATTTAAGGTTAGTAGGAGGGAATGATAAACGTTCAGAAACGGGGAACGATCACTTAATAAGACTAAGAAATATCGCGGGATATGGTGAAGGATACCTTGTCAGCTTGATTGAAAAGCAGAATCAGTTAAGGTCCTTACTTTTCATTGTCGAGCGGTTAAAGTGGAATGCATATAGGTTGGGCGAAAATACGAAAATGATCACATTAAACGAAATAAAAGAGAGGTTTGTACTTATGACAATAACGTTTAGGAAACTAAGTGAGCTATCAATGGAGGAAAACGTACGTATTTGGAATCTAGGATTCGAGGGCTATTTTATACAGATGGTCATGACGATTGATGCTTTGATGACCAGGATTGTTAACGAAGGACTTTCCTTGGAGAATTCACTCGCTATTTATGTGGATGGTGAACCTGCAGGGTTTGTCATGAATGGATTTCGTGACGTAGATGGAAAGAAAGTGGCATGGAACGGTGGAACAGGTATTGCGCCTGCATTTAGAGGGAAGGGCATTGGCAGAGCGCTCATGTTAAGAAATCTAGAGTTGTACCGAGAACATGGCGTAGAGCTTGCGATACTTGAAGCGCTCACCCAGAATGAGAGTGCGATCAAGCTATATCAGTATGTCGGGTATGAAATTACGGATCGATTAATAATTTTACAACATACGGGTACGATAGATCCCCAATTACTGAAGCGATCTGCTGTACACCCTTTTTCTATCACCAAAGGATTGCCCCGTGATGTAAATGCGCTAGACTTCTATCGAGGTTTATCTGCTTGGCAGACACAATGGCCTAGCATGAAGGAGGGTGAATCTATAATTATTAGACAAGATAGCGAGCCTGTATGCTATGCATTGTATAAGCGAACATTTGATCAAGAGGGTAAATTGGTAACCATTTCATTCTATCAATGTGAGGTCCTTCCTGGGCGTGCAGATGCGGAAGAGATTTATAAGCTTGCTCTCAGTGAACTGTTCGCCCCGTTAGACTATGTTTGCAGACGAGGGACATCTAACCTGCGTAAATCCAATCAACCTCTGAACGATCTATTGATAAAATTAGGTTTCACAACAAATGCAGAGCAAGTGCTCATGATGCGAAATATGGATCTTAACTAAGATAGTTACACGTTATAGAGAAGAAGTTATGAAGCGAATTGAGGAAGAAGATTTAGCTTCTCAAGTTGTTGTTACTTATGAGAGAGGAATAATTCTATATGGAAAACCATCAAGTGAGCTCTATGATCCGATCGATAGTCAATACTAACAGGACTTACGATAGCGCAAAAAAACAAGAAGACAGCCGATCACGATTGGCTGTCTTCTTGTTTAATTAACCGACAGGATAGTTTTTTTGGCAATAGCGTGCAAAGATCATATTCATATGTTGGTTTTGCAAGCCGAATAACGGTCATCACGCTACAACTTCTGGTGATGAACCTGATTGGAATAAGTGAAAATGGAGTCTTAATCTCCAACAGATTCACTGTTGAAATCTAATGTACTATTAAGGATACAATATACCTTTAATATAATTAATTGAAAGGATGATTACGATGGCTATTCAACACGCGAAAGATGAGTCGGAGTAACGGGGATATGGCTCAGTTATCGATACAAGGAACCGATTATTACAGCCTGGTCTACACCGGGTGTGGCGTTTCTCGTTTCAGCATTAGCGGTAACCCCTTATCCAGAAGCCATTGGCGCTTACATGATTTCGGCAGTCGGATTTATTATTTTAGGTTGGTCAGGCATGTTTGAACGGTTCGTTCGACTTATTCCCCCAGGCATCGCCTCCGGATTGTTAGCGGGTATTTTGCTACAGTTTGGAATATCGGCCTTTGGAGGGGCGAAGGTTGATCCTGTGCTTGTAATTGTATTGTTTGCAGCTTATATCGTACTAAGACGGTTTACTTCCCGTTACGCGATTGTTGGCATATTGGCGATCGGTTTGATTTATTTGATATGCATCGGAAAAACAGACTTCAGTACGATCCAATTGGCGGCCGCTTCGCCTGTATTTGTTGTTCCGGCGTTTTCGTTAAATGCTTTACTTAGCATCGCGTTGCCGCTGTTCATTATTACCTTGACAGGGCAGTATATGCCCGGAATGCTTGTTTTACGTAATGATGGATTCAAGATCCTATTTTAGCCGTAACAGGTTTGGGTTCACTTCTTGCAGATCCATTCGGGTCACATGCTTTTAACGTGGCAGCCATTACAGCAGCGATTTGTACAGGGAAAGATGCACATGAGGATTCAACAAAGCGGTATATTGCAGTTATTGCTTGTGGTGTTTTTATATTTTTGTCGGCATTTTTGGTGTAACATTGGCTGCTCTGTTTTTGATTCTTCCTGCTAGCTTTATTGCAACGTTAGCGGGACTAGCCATACTTGGGACAATTGGTGGCAGCCTCGCTAATGCATTAACGGACCCTAAAGGACGTGAAACCGCAGGTTTGCATCCTAATCCGGTGCCGCATGCACATTTTGTATCAACTACCACGCACAAGACCTTGCGAGGACCACGGGGGGGGGGGGAGCCATTTTGTGTCGGGAGCCGTGGGCACAGGCGATCAACAAAGCTGTATTTCCGGCAATTCAGGGTGGTCCATTCATGCACATCATAGTGGGGAAAGCGGTGGCATTTGGTGAGGCATTGCAATCCGATTTCCAAACATATATGGAGAATGTTCTGAATAACGCCAAAGTATTAGCAGAAACATTAATTAATGAAGGACTCACCCTTGTATCAGGAGGAACAGATAATCATATGGTGTTGGTTGACTTACGAACTATTGGCCTTACAGGCAAAGAAGCCGAAGCCATACTTGATGAAGCAGGAATCACGGCGAATAAAAATGCAATTCCTCACGATACAGCAAGCCCGTTGGTCACGAGCGGTATTCGTTTTGGGACTCCGGCTATGACGTCCAGAGGACTTGGAGCCAGGGAAATGAAAGAAATTGCTCAGCTCATAGGGCTTGCTTTCAAAAATCCTAAGAGTTTGAAGGTAAAAAATCATATTTTAGGTAGTGTCCGCGAAATTACATCACAATTCCCTCTTTATGAAGACCTAAAATAGTTTAACAGCAGACATATATGTAGCCTGCAATTGTTCCTGATGGATAACAAATGCAGGCTCTTATTTGCTCGCTTATATTGCAACTTACTTTTTTTGAACAGAAGAGATATACCGTAAGTTAGTAGGCTATACCTACACGTGACTGTACATACTCGCTACACGTTATTTGCTGATAAGCAAACTCCGCAGTATCGATTACAGATATAGAAGTTCCACCGTCTGGCAAGTAGTCACGCTCAACCCGGTACATACCGAGAGATTCTCCATCATACAAGTAGGTAGGGCACACGATTGTCCATTCTAACTCTGAATCCTTGAGAATGTTGTAAACCTTCAGATGCTCCTCAGCTGCTCTCGTGGACTTGCGTTTGGAGCTGGGAGATTGAAAACGAAGCAAGCCAGGATCAGTTCGACTTTCCAATATTCCAGCCGTACCAATGGTAATGATTCTTTTGATGTGCTCCTGAGCCATAGCCTCAATAATCAATCTCATGGATTGAGATAATGTAGTCGTTCCATCAGTGCTTAAGGAACTAACAACGAGGTCCACACCCCGTATGGCGTGATGAATATCTTCTTTGACTAAAGCGTTTCCTTGATGCAGAACGAAATTGTGATCGCTAATTTGCCCCTTTTCCGGGCTTCTAACCAGTGCAGTTACATGATGATTGGAACGTAGGGCATTCGAGACAAAATGACTTCCAACCCGTCCGGTGGCTCCTAACACTAAAATTTTCATCACAAACATCCTTTCGATTCCGATTGGAGAGCGTGTTCTCCATCATAGTACAATCTGTGCAAGTCGATGTATGCCTTCCTCAATCTGATCCTGATCCACTTTCGCAAAACCTAATATCCATCCTTTTCGATGACTCTCCAAGCAATATCTGCTAAGCGGATACACGCGCATACCTTGATCAAGGGCAGCATTCGTCAGCGCTTCTTCGTCAAATGACGTTTCAGATTCTAGAAGCATATGTAATCCCGTTTCCACACCACTTAATGTAAATCGTGAACTCAGCCCAGAAGTAACAATGGCTTTTGTCATCACTTCGTGTCTGCGTCGATATATGTTCCGAACTCTTCTCATATGGCGGATAAAATGACCACGCTCAATAAAATGAGTTAGCGTTAATTGTTCCATAATCGGCAGATGCCGATAGGTTAATTCATGAACTTGGGTAAGGCGATCGATGGCTTTTTTGGGTCCAATGATAGCGGATAGTCGAATGCCAGGTGCAATCATTTTGGAAAAACTCAACATATAAAGCGTATTCTGAGGTTGCTGATTGAATATTGTGGACAGCGGATCACCGCGGTACCTAAATTCGCTATCGTAGTCATCCTCAACAATCCAATATCGATGATGAGCTGCCATGTGCATTAATTGTTGCCTGCGTGGCTCCGACATAATAACGCCAACCGCGCATTGATGAGAAGGCGTGACAAATACGAGTTTGGTTTGTGGGTGAATACGATCTACACATAACCCAGACTTATCAACCGGAACGGATTCGACTTGCATTCGTCGGTTTTTCATCGCCATCCAAGCGGCAGGGAAGCCGGGGTCCTCTACGGAAACTCTGTCTCCTTCATTTAAGAGTGCCTGGGCAATTAAATCGATGCTATGTTGTGCGCCCGAGGTTAATAAGATTTGGTCAACTTCGATATGAATGCCTCGTTCAAGTGACAGATAACGTTGAATCTGTTCTCGTAACGGCAGTAACCCTCTGGCATCTCCGTAAGCCCAAACGTCCAGATTGGTTTCAGTGGAAACCTGTAAAAACGATTGTCTCCAGGTTTTTGTAAAAGTTTTGTCTAGATAGGGCTCGTGGGGATTAAAATCAATTTCTACTTTTCGGTTATCTCTGTTTCCGAACCAACTATGCAAATGACCAATCGAATCGTTTAGCACAGGGAGTTCCGGAGGAATAGGTCCTTGGATCGTGACATCCTCTGATGAACGAAGTGCATATGTCCAATTACTAACCCTTGTCCCGGCGCGACGGGAGGTTACAGTATATCCTCGACTGAATAATTCCTCGTAAACAATTTGTATGGTTGACCGTGAAACGCCAATTAATTGAGCAAGTTCACGTGATGGAAGTAGCAATTCGCCTGGCGGCCATTTACCAGTTGTAATATTATGAATGGCTTGGTCAAGAAGTTGCTGCCAGATGGGGCGGTGGTCATTTCGATTAACTTTTAGCATTGACTCCAGTGCTCATGCTGACATTATGGATTGCATATTTCCATATTGTTATGGACAATTTAGACAATCCATTGATTGATATACTATCATGACAATGTCTAATCAGTCTTCTCCTTGTTTATTCACTAACAGGTTAGCAGACACTTTTTTGGTATTTGATGAGTATACTTAAGGTGATATCAATCTTTTTTCCTAAATTCATACAAAAAACAGTTTTAATTCTGATATAATAGATACTTTATGATTTAGATGCTGAAGGGAATGATAGATGAGAATGAGTAGGTGGAATGTTGCGTTTTATTCCGTTGTATTTGTATTTGTGCTGGTAATGTTGTGGAATGAACAATCTGTTTTTCTTATCGTAGGAACGGTGATGGTCGCCACACTTATTGCGTTTACGATTCACGTTTTGTACCCTATGGCTTGGGAAACCCGGATGGACCGTGTGGAAGCTTTTTTACGTAAAAATCATCATACGCCTTATATTTATATTTTTTATGTGACTGCCAACAGACTGGATGATGAAGTCGAGATCACGATGGAAAAACTAAGAAAACAGACGACGATAAAATCGAGGCAAGCAATATATCAGGCAGCTTACGGTGCTTATCGCAAGGACATCACTGCCGTTCGGCAAGCGGTACCCCAGATGCGCAGATCAGATTTTCGTACATATTACGAGACGTTTTTACTTTTGGAGGAAGAGAAGAGTGAGCAAGCAAGGGAGCACCTGAAATCGATTAGAAGACAATGGATGCGATCTGCACTTCTTGCTGAGTTAGAACGCAAATTGGGGCGTCGCGAATTGGCTATCCAGCACGCTACGGAAGCGATGAATGCGTCCAAAGGTGTAGAGCGTTACGCGTTGACTAAAGAATATGAAAGGTATTATGCAGATGAACAAAAAGCACTATAAATGAACTACAGTGATGGAAGCATTATAGTTATTAGCCGAGTAATGGTGTAATTTCTTGTCCATCGAGATTAATTCTCGATGGACAAGAAACGGTTCAACTTTAATAGTGGCAAGTTTGGAAATATGCCTTCGTTAGGCAAGATATCATTGAAAGTCACATTTTTGATTCCAACGGCTTTCTTTCCCTCAACAACTTCTAAGATTCTATCGACCAAAAGAAAGGGATATCTATGGGGAATAAGATCTTTAATTTGATTAAAATCAAGCATGGATTTCTTCCTTTAATATTGGCTTACAATGAATTGGTTTGTGAAGCAGAAATAATGTTTGCATTTAATTCTATAGAGGCATTTAACTAACGGGAACGATAGTTGAATATAACCAGTCTATTTTATTTAGTGGAGATAGCAAGGGAGGTGGGAAATAGCTATGCGTAAAAAAGATAGGAACGTAACAGGGATTGTATTGGCCGTAATTTACTGTGTTGTTCTTTTTGAGATTTTAATTGATGCACCCCCTGGTGAAGCTCCAAATAATCCGCCTTGGGCATACGCAATGATTCCACTTGGAGTTGTTGCAATCACCTTTCTCTTTGATTATGTGATCAAGTTCGATTTCTTCAAAAAAAAGAAAGAGTGAAGGTAGTGTTATAAATGACCGGAACCGTAGTACTAGAATTTCGAAGTGAGGGTAAGGGCTACAAATAGATTGAACTTGGTGGTAAACAGTGTTACTCTAAAAGTCTGTGTTTGATAAACCATTTAATAATAGTCACCATTTTAGTTGTAAAGAAAGGTAACACGATGATAAAAGTTGATAACTTATCCTTCTCATTTCCACAAAAGGAACTATATAATAACATTTCATTTACGTTTGAAGAGGCACAACATTGTGCTTTTATCGGAACTAGCGGCAGTGGGAAAAGTACACTGATCGATATCCTGATGGATCCGGAAAGATATTTGTTCGAGGGCAAGTTAGAGATAGACCCAGATTGCAGAATCGGATATGTGAGTCAGTTCTTGCAAGTTGAAAAAACGAAAGAAATGACCGTTTTTGAATATATCGGAGAAGAATTCATCAAGATACAAGATGAAATCACAGCCATATATGCGGAGATGGCTACCACGTCAGATATGGATTCGCTGCTGAAAAAGGTTCAATTGGCTTTGGATGCCTTCGAGGCGATGGATGGGGATAATTTCGAAAACACCATTAATAAGCAGCTAAACCTGGCCAACCTCATGAAGCTTAAAGATCTTAGTATATCCGATGTGAGTGGTGGGGAATTCAAACTAATTCAAGTGATGAAGGAAATGCTCAGTCGTCCAGACTTAATGATTATGGACGAACCCGATGTATTTTTAGACTTTGAAAACCTAAACGCGCTTAAAAAACTCATTAATTCCCACAAGGGAATGCTGCTCGTTGTTACGCACAATCGATATCTGTTGAATCATTGTTTCAACAAAATTATACACCTTGAAAACACGGAGATCCAAGAGTTTGATGGGCGGTATATCGATTATAACTTCTCGCTGCTTCAGACGAAGATCGAGCTGCAAGAAATCGCGGTTGCTGAAGCTGAAGAAATTGAGAGATACGATCACATCATCGACAATCTTAGAGAGATCGCTACGTATAATTCGGAAGCTTCCAGAGGCAGAGCGTTAAAAGCCAGAGTCAAGTTTCAAGAGAGATTGGAAGCACGTCGAATCAAAGAGCCATTTGTCGATATCAAGCAGCCGAATATCCGTTTTGGTATCGATAAGGAAATAGAAGACACCGTTGTGGTTAACATCAATAATTATAGCGTTTCATTTGACGAGTTGCTTTTGGAAAATGTGAACTTCGAGATCAAATCGACAGATAAAGTAGCCCTGATCGGTCCAAACGGTACCGGGAAAACGACTTTACTCCGAGAAATCTTTAAAAATAATCAGGATTCCATTGAAATAAATGCTGACGTTAATGTGGCTTATTTATCTCAGGTTCAAGGCGAAATGCTAAAAGATTCGAATACAATACTAAATGAATTCATAGATGCCGGGTTTCAAACTTATGATGAGATTAGATCGTATCTTTCAAACTATGGCTTTGAAGGAGAAATCCTTGATCAAAAGATCGAGTCTTTATCTGGTGGAGAAAAAAACATGCTTCAATTGGCTAAAGTTTCGGCCAGTAAAGCCAACGTATTGCTTCTTGATGAACCGACAAGCCATTTAGATATCTATACACAAATCGCACTGGAGAAAGCTATTGAGGACTACAAAGGTGCGATTCTCATGATTTCTCATGATTTCTATTCTGTTGTTAATGGTATGGATTATGTTTTAATTATTGAGGACAAGACGATTAGTAAAATGAGTATACTAGAATTCAGACAGATGATTTATGCGAGTCATTTTAATGAAGACTATCTAGAAATTGAACAAAATAAAAAGTCTGTTGAAATGAAAATCGAATTGGCTTTAAAAGATACTAATTTTGAGCTTGCAAAAGGTTTGGTTGATGAGCTGGAAGAGCTGATTAAGTTGCTATGATGAACACTTTAAATTGGCTTCAGAACTGGTATCTTGAAAACTGTAATGGTGTTTGGGAGCATTCATACCGTTTGAGTCAATTAAAGAAGAGAGAAATGAAGAAGATTGGTTCTATTGTATTGTGAGAGATGGAGTTTTTCTTGGTGCAGGGGGAGCAACAAATTTAGAAGAGATACTAGATTCCTTTAAAACTTGGGCTTCGAGTTTGGAGAGAAGTTAATTATGCAGTAACCGAGGATGAGACCTTGAATGGCTAAATGCCTTTCAAGGTCTTTTTAAATTTTTTTATTAAGATATGTCCAGTATTAATACGGTGGAGGTTGTAAAACCATGAAAGATACAAAACGCAAACGCATTAAATTGGGAGATCTATATGCCATACCTCTGCCTAATGGTAAATTTGCATTCGGAAGAAGACTTAAAGATGCAAGTATAGCCATCTATAACTATATGGGAAACACCTTTGAGGATAAGCCGCAGCAAGAGAGTTATCAATTTATTGTTGGTGTTTATGATGATATTTTAAAATCAGGTGAGTGGCCTGTCGTAGAAAACCGACCTTTTGTAAATGAAGAAGAGGCTTGGCCACCTCCTGCATGTGTCATTGATCAACTTACAGGTGAGTATTCAATTTATTAAAAGGACGAGATTAAACCTGCTGACATAAAAGAATGCGAAGGATTAGAGATCGCAGCTGTTTGGGAAGCACAACATATTGTTGATAGGATAATGGGGGATAATACATGGCATAAGGATCCCTTTAAATAAGCTAATTCTGAAAAGGTCGTATAAATTTAGGCTTGGTGATTTAGTGGACCATAAAGTCCATGGAGATAGTGAAAGGAGACAAAGATGTATAGTTACGACGAATTCATCGAAGATTTAAATCTAGGACATGAAATAGAATTTATCTTGAATGATACTCATTTCTTAATTAGTTATAATGAAAGTGGTTGGTACTGTATTAAGGAAAATGAAGAAGCACAAATGAAGTACGAATCGGTTGAACAACTATTAAATCAAGTTAAGATTAAAGGTAAAACATTAAAAAGTTTATGGGGTAATATAATTGTGAGTGACGTATTTTGACTGAAATTATGAAACAATACCTCACTGTACAATAGCAAACAGATAAACGATGAGAATTTAAAAGAAGCGAAAGAATAAGTGCTACAATCGTTGAAGTATCAGTAATCAAAGCTATATACGAAAATAATAAATGTATAAAGTCACCATCTATTCATATGAAAGCTTTGGGCATTGTCTAAAATTCAATAAAACTAAAGTATTACGCCAAGAGCAAGTTAGCTAACAGGCAGGAAGACACAACAACGGGAAGAATTCATTATTAAGAAAGTTTTAACAGTGAGGTGTCGTGAAGATGGTTCATCAAATGGGTTTGTATCAAGAATATTTCAATTCAATAAAAAATGGAAAGAAAAAGGTTGAAGTACGATTAAATGATGAAAAAAGACGTAAAATTAAAGCTGGGGATACTATCGAATTCGTTGCAGTCCCTGAGAATACTGAAACATTGAGAGTTAAAGTAGCTGAGTTAAGAATATACAGTACATTTAAGGAGATGTATGAGGACATACCTTTTAGTGAATTCGATTGCGAAAGCTGGACGATGGAAGAAATGCTCAAAGGTACTTATGAAATTTATACTCCAGAACAAGAAAAGCAGTGGGGAACATTGGCTATCTTGATGCGCTAAAATATTTAGCTATCGGGAAACGATGCTTCCATCATTACACGAAAGTAGTCAGGTTAGTGGATCAGCTACCTTCATTGCATTAACGGTTAGTTTAATTGATAAGGTATGGTGAATCAGGATTACAGTCATGTGGCTAGATAAAAGCACATTAATATAAGACTTCGCTTGAATGTACCAATGTTGATTAGAGTATTTATCTGTTTCATTAAGCTAACGGACAGGATAGTTATAAACCAAAAAAGCGACGATTGGTGTTTTTGGCTTTAACTAGTATGGCAAACACCGTATTATTAACGAAGACGGCAGCGGTTGAGTATAATCAAAAGGGATGTGCGTAATGCCGTTTGTTCAGTTACAATACATATGGATTAGGTTAAGAGTCACAGATAAATTAAATAAAGCCCATCGAATCGGGAGGATTGGTACGCCTCATGAGGATTTGTTCGAGCCGGGCGGATCGGATGTGGTTCGGAGAGAGGGCGCTACTGGACAATTACCTGGAAAGCGGTCAGCAGGAGGCCTTCCGTCAGGTGGTCGCCGAATGCAACTACATAAATTATGAATGAAGGAAGGTATAGAAGATGATACGAGAAATTAAAGAGCAATTCACTGAAGAGATCCTTATCGAAGCAATAAAGCGATATGACATTAATAATGATTCCGTTCGTTTATTGGGCGGTTATGAAAGCTTTGTTTATGAATATCAGAAAAACAATGCATTTTTCATATTAAAAATCTCACATACAATTAGAAGATCAAGAAGTAATATACGGGGTGAAATTGAATTTTTAAATTTTTTGTCGAATAAAGAACTGGCAGTTGCAAATGCTGTTCCATCGACCAGGGGAAATATGGTTGAAGAAATTGCTACAGAAAATGGTTCGTTCCTAGCCATTGCATACGAAATGTCTCTTGGAAAAGAAGTGTCGGATGAAGATTGGAATGAATCGCTTTACGAAAAATGGGGCGAATTTCTGGGGAAAATCCATCATGCCACAAAGGATTTTGAATGGAGTAATCCGGCGTTTAAACGACAAGCCTGGGAGCAAGAAGTCCAATTAAAGGCGGAGAAATACCTTCGACCTGATGATGTAATGATACCAATTCTAAAAGAAAGATTAACAAAACTTACTTCTCTGCCCAAGTCCAAAGATACATACGGTTTGACTCATACTGATTTTCATCAAAGTAATTTTTATCTGCATAACGGAGACATTTATTTGTTCGATTTTGATGATTGCGGTTATACGTATTTCGTAAACGATATTGGGATTACATTGTATTATGCACTTTCTTATCCGTTTAAGGAATTTGAAAATAAAACGGAATATTATAAATTGTTTTTCCGCCATTTTATGAAAGGATATCTGAAGGAAAATACAATCCAAGAAGAAGAAATAGTATATTTACAAGATTCTATCAAACTTCGTCATGCATTGCTGTATATTTATTTTCATCAAGCAAACGATGTTTCAAATTTGAATGAAGAATCAAAGAACTGGTTAAAAGAGCTTCAACGAGTAGCCGCTTCTGATGACCCTATGCTGCCGATTGATTTTGTTCAAGAATTTAAAAGCATTTATAATAGTATTCACTAATCTGGGAACATCACATTTTACTAACGTAGGGGCTGACTCAAGGGGACTTTTATTTCATTGTAAACAAAATTTCGCCGTTTTGTTCATTACGGTGAACTATCACAGTTTAATCGGTAAGGTTCATTACGCTAACGAGAAACGATAGCTCAATAATACAAAGAAAGCAGCTGATCAATGTGATCGGCTGCTTTTGTTCAACTAAACGACAGGTCAGTTGATTATTAGGTATAGAAGCGAAATTGAGTTGTCTATATGATCAGAACTTGTTCAGATTAGAAATTCATAAATGTTTGAACGGTCGTAACGCAAGTCTATAAAAATCTGCCCAACCATAAGCGTTTGTTTGCATTCCTATTAAACGTTTATCGTAGTATGTGGACTGATTTAGATGGTACAAAAACAATACTGCCCGTTTATTTCTAAGCCATTGTTCCGTTTCTTGGGTCATTTGAATCCGTTTGTTTGTTTCGGGCTCGTTTTCGATCTTACGCAATCTAATGTTTAGATGCTCATAAATCTCCGCGGATAGGTGCCTACGTACGACATGACGATCGTCAAACATAAGACGTAAGAAAGAAATAACTGAATTATCATCAACAACAGCGTTAGCTATTACCAGATCGGCAGCATCGATAATCTCTGGACGAATAAACTCTTCATAATCTCGAACTTCTACGTTAATTTTTATTCCATATATAGCGCATTGTTCGCTAAACCAGCGCGCGTTTCGTTCAAGGGAATCACCCAATATATGATAGGTCAGAATTGATAGTGTTTGTTGTGGATGAAAGGGTGGTTCTTCTAGAAAATCTGGTTCTGGTTGTAAATAGCTGGGCCCACAATTAGGACATTCAAGCCTTAATATATGTTCGGAGGTGATGCTCCAATCAGGAAAAAAACTATAAGCAGGGCTATAGATATGATTGTTGAGACCTGCATTCATGCGATGTGGATTGGCTACACGACTAAGCCAATGACGAAAATCGTCAGATTCTAGAGGTCCTGGCTTGTTTAGTTGAAATGTCATATAAGTGCATCCCGTTTCTATTCGTTCAATGTCAGGCGGTTGATTGTTTCGCGGGTGAAGTTGAAATGGATGAATATAGGGAAGCGTGTCCCCAGCTAATTCCTTTAGCGGCAATGAACGATAACGGGTTTCCGGTAAGATCCACAGTTCAACCCGATCGAGCTGAGCTCGTCCCGAAAAATAAGCAGGAAAGGCCTCAAGAACAGTTTGGGAGTCATCGTTCCCAACCACTCGGAACGGGCCACTTCCAATGGGAAGACGTGCAAATTCCTCAGATGAACGTTTGGCCGAGGAAAGGGGAAGAATTGAAGCACGTGGAGAAGCGAGCAGTTGTGGAAGAAGGTGATAAGGTCGTTTTAGACTTATTTCAACACAGTATGGGCCTAAGGCCCGAATTTTATCTAATGGAAGCTCAGTCCATTCCGTTCGCCCAAAATTTGTTGATGTTATTCGTTCAAGAGTGTAAACAACATCCTTCGCTTGGAGTTCCGTATTATCATGAAAGAGTATCCCTTTACGTATGTAAAAAGTCCATGTACTCTCAGTATTATCGATTTCCCAGTAATAAGCCAAATGAGGAAGGATTTCGTTATTTTCATCATTCTTGATAAGAAGCGTATCAAAGAGTTGCCGGGCCATATGCCACTCCGTACGCCGAAGTGTAAAAGCCGGATCTAAATTAGTCATACTTCGATAAAAGGGAAGACGCAGCGTGTCTAATTGATAATGTTCATTCTTATCTACGCGGTAACCATACTGTCCCTCTAGCCACTGTACAAATCTGCCACGTATTACATCGTCCACGTGGTGGTTCTCAAGTAATCGTATTCCATCATGAAATCTTCCTTTAATCGTTGCCTCCTGGGCAAGTGCGAGCACTACATCCGCTTCCGAAGTTAATATAGTCAGCATTGAGCGATTACCTCGTCCGCGTCCTGGGGACCATGCAATCCATCCAGCCGTACATAAACGACGGATGATCCACTTTACATTACGTGGTGTGCAGTTCCATACTGTGCCCAACTCCTGTAATGTCGTTTTCTGTGAAATATGCGCTTCGAGCGTGTTGAACAATTTTTTGAGATTGAAGAAATGTTCCGATAACTGCAGAAGATTCACCTCCAAATAAAAGGGGAAGTTTAAAATTTAAAAGTATACTCTTTTTATTTCCCTTATTTTAACTACAATCATAACATACGAACCATAAGCGCAGCTAAATAGGGAGGAGAATGTTATGGAAATGAAGCGAGCGATTATTATCGTCAGGCTTTAGCAAAGGCAAAAGAGTGTATCAGAGAATTATTTCACTGTTCATACAGAAAGAGGTGGCTGTGTTGACTATAGGAACAGTTAAAGATCATTATTTTCTACCCATTGGTGCAGCCGTTTTGGTCACCTTACTGTGGTCGACATCCTACATCTTGAATAAAATAGCTTTTCAAGATGCTATTGGACCTTTTACTTTAGCTGGATTACGATACACTGTTTCTACAATTATTTTGGTACTCGTTCGGTTGATTCTGGTACATCGAAATAATATAGCACCAGAAATGGATATTCAGAAGGAAAGAGGACGTATTAAATTACGACCATATTATATCATTGTTCTTGGAGTAACTGGATATATAATGGCACAGGGACTGCAGTACGCGGGGCAAATGCTGATTACACCAACACAGACGAGCATGGTACTCTCAGTTGGTAACACTGCTGCTTTAATTATACTAGATGTTTTTTGGCTCAGAGAGTTACGTGGTCGCTCATCTTTTTTAGGCATATTGGTAGCAATGGCTGGAGTTGTCGTTTTCTATTTCCCTTGGGATTTTGGGGGAGGCCACTTCAGTGGAATTGTTCTAATACTCGCTTCTTGTGCTGGGTATGCTATCCATCTGGCACTAACGAGGCACTTACTTAAAAACGGCAAAGCGAGTCTGGGTGATCTGGTTCTCATGCCCATGGCGATTGGTGCCTTTGGGATGTTAGTAATCGGGCTCATTTTTGAAGGTTTACCAAGCTTCTCTTGGCCACTTGTCGGTATCATACTTTGGCTTGGGATTATTAATGGTTCATTTGCATTCTCCTTATGGACTTGGAGTCAAAAGCACTTGCGAGCCTATGAAAATAGTCTAATCAATAATTTGATGCTATTGGAGGTAGCTGTATTGGATGTTCTCATCTTACATCGTAATTTATCGGTTGTTGAGGTGTTTGGACTACTAATGGTAGGTTTAGCTGTAGTATTCGTGCAAATATACTCTCATTTTAAAAGACTTACTCAGTAACTTTCTTAAGTTTTAAACAGTTAAAAGGTTATTTTATCGTTAAAGACATAGTGGAAAAATTTTGAGACTTATGTGATCTCCGTGAATAGAAAATCGTGTTGGCAACTATTAATTAACGAGATGATAATTGCTTAACTTACTACATGGCAATCATCGAAACCCTTCCAAGCCTTTTTTTGGAGAAAGCGAGAACTTATCAACTAATGGGAAGGGAGGTCAACTTGGGTCAAGTATAGGTGGATTTAGGTTTGAGGTTCAACCTCTTTCATTGGTGTTGGATGAAATTCACAGAGTTTTAGAAGACAAAGGGATCTTTGTGTGCATTGAATTAGAGAAGTCGGAGATGTCTAAAGCTCCAAGGGTTTCATCGGAGGAAATGGAGGAGGAAATCGTTAAAGCAGGTTTTTCAGTTATTGATACGTTTCATTCACCAACGCAAATTGCTAACCAACCCGTCTATATCATTATTGCACAGAAGAATAAATAAGAAAAAAATGAAACTATAGGTAGTCGTACACAGAATATAGCCACTGGTGGACAAGCACTAATAATAGTCACCCATTTAGTTATGAGTAAGTTTAGATATAGTTATTTTGTCTTTCTTTATAGTTATTTAAGGATAACGATCATTCCTCTAAAATAGATACATACAAAAGATGCCTGATATCGACGACATATGAAAAATGTTCACCAAGTATTATGAGAGGCTCTTAGCAACGTTTATATAAAAGGATTAGAAGCTCCGTTGTAAATAGAGATCCTGTGGAGGAGATAGCATATGAAGAGGGTTGTGAATCCATTTTTACCATTAAATGAATATATCCCGGATGTAGAGCCCCACGTCTTTAATGACAGGGCCTATATGTATGGTTCCCATGACAAAGAGGGAGGTACTACATTTTGTGAGCTGGACTATGTCGTTTATTCTGCCGATGTGAAAGACCTGACGGATTGGACATACGAAGGAACGATTTATAGTGCCTCGCAGGACCCGCATTCAACAGAGGTTGTAAAGGGTGGAGGAGAACGAAAGTACTTATACGCACCAGATGTGGTGCAAGGAAACGATGGAAGATACTATTTGTACTACTGTTTGGCAGCGCACTCGGGTAAGGGAGGATTCAATGGACCGATTTCTGTCGCCGTCTGCGATACTCCTGCTGGAAAGTATGAATACTATGGAGATGTTAAATACCCGGATGGCAGTCTCATGCTTCGCTTTATTCCATTTGACCCGGCGGTCATCAATGACGAAGGAAAAATCTATCTTTACTACGGGTGGGCGCTTCCAGTAGGGCCGACGAATAGCAAACTGGTAAAAGGCATTTATAATAAAGTTATGCAAGGAATGCTCCATAGAACCATGGATGAAATTAAATCAGAGGCGCAGGGCATCATGGGGGCCAATGTGGTAGAACTTGAGGCAGATATGCTAACTGTTAAAAGTGAGCCCAAACGAATTATACCTTGTGAGATGGAAGCCAAAAATACGGATTTTGAAGGACATGCTTTTTTTGAAGCAAGTTCTATACGAAGGATTGGATCAACATATTACTTTATCTATTCTTCTTTTGTAAATCATGAACTCTGCTATGCTACAAGTATTTATCCCGACAGGGACTTTCAATATAGTGGAGTCATTATTTCCAATGGAGACATTGGGATGAATGGCAGAAATCCTAGAGATCGACTTGCAATCACGGGAAATAACCATGGAAGCATCGAATGTATCGATGGTAACTGGTATATTTTCTATCACAGACATACACATATGAGTTCTAATTCCAGACAGGTATGCGCAGAACGAATCATCATTCTGAACGATGGTTCCATTCCACAAGTTGAAATGACTTCGTGTGGCCTGAACGGAGGACCATTGGAAGCATCAGGGGAGTATCCAGCTGTTATTGCCTGTAACTTGACAGATGGACGAATGCCTCACTTGACTAATGGAAGCAGTAAAAAGATAAAACCACACATTACACATCGGGCTGATGAACGCTTCATTACTAATATTAGCAATAGAACGCTTATCGGTTATAAATATTTTAATTTTCAAGGTACAACAAGACTCACTGTAAAGACAAGAGGCCAGGGAAGTGGAACACTGATTATCTCGGATGAGCCGGGAAAAAAACGTGCTGCAATCAAAGTCGATGCATCGGATGCTTGGACATTAAGTAGTGTGCTTATAGAACTAAAAGGGACGCATGCTTTGTATTTCACATTTTCTGGGAATAAGAGCATTGAGTTTCTAAGTTTTTCGTTTGAAAAGTCAGAGGGGTAATGTGAAACTTGTTAGAGCCAGCCAATAAGCTGGCTCTTCTCTATGTAATTTAAGGATACCGTCAATACTGATGGGTACTCTGTCATTACGTTTATCTGGTGCGGAATTCCTGTGGAGTACAACCATAGTGCTTTTTAAAGATTTTAATGAAATGCGGAGGAGCCAAAAATCCGAGCTCCTTGCTGACATCTGCAATTTTCAAGTCGGTGTTTAACAGGAGATATGAAGCGCGCTTCATACGTAAATGATACAAATAATCTCCTATGGTCTCGCCGGTAACTGTCTTGTATACCTTGGACAGATAAACTGGATGGAGGCCAACATGTTCAGCAATCATCTGCAGTGAGATGCCCTCAGCAAGGTGCTCCTGAATATACGTCCTGACATTTGAAGTAATTTGCTCATGGGCATTCTTCAATTGATGAGAGGTCTTTTTCCGACGCAGATCAATCATTTTCTCTGCCCATATATATATTCGTTGGCTGGATAATTGGCTTTTCTTTCTGATTAGAACATCAAACTCTTCGCCAAGAAGCTCCTCAACCGTTGCTTCCTGTGACTTAAAGGATATGGAAAACGTAGAAGACAGATAGAGCAGAACCATAAATAATTGATCATGCGAAAGCTCTCTTCTGGCATCATTCAAAAATAATATTCTGGCAATTTTGCTGACCGCCTCGTCCCAGTTCCCCGATTCCAGCAGATTGGGCAACAAAGGGGGCTCGTGCAGATTAATCAAATTTTGTTGTTCATGAGATTCGGTGTCTTTTTTGTCTAAAGTAATGAAATAACTTTTGTTTTCGCCAACATTGCGGTTGATGGCAGACACGGAAGCCATGTACAGCTCTGATACAGATTCAGGAAAGGTATGCTCTTTACTCAAACATATCGATACTGCACCCTTCAGGAACTTTTGTACATTATTTTGCAGTCTGATCGCATAGGAATCTACCGAGTCGAGTACGTTACGGTCATTATTTTTTATTAGGAACACAAGGTAACCCTGATCCGTAATGCAGTGCCATAATTTAAAAGGATTCTGAAATACCTCTTCCGTTATATTGGAGACGGCGTACTCTAACAGCGATAAAGATCGGAGATCATAGCCGGAGAATTCTTCCTCCATTCGAATGACCATCATCTTGAATGGATCGGCCGATCTAAACGGGAGATTCAGCATACCCAGCCGCTCTGCAAGAATGTGATCGCTCATGGCTTTGTTCTGAAGAAGATCATTGAGAAGCTGGTTCCGAAGCAATGGCAAATTGGCGTGAAGGGCATGCTGTATTTGTTGAAAAGAGCTGATTTCTTCCCATTCGTGCTCGATATCTTGTATCGCAGCCGTTACGGAATGAATCAATTCATCGGTATCAATCGGCTTGAGAAGATAGTTCGCTGCCTGATACTGGACTGCTTTTTGGGCATATTCAAATTCATCGTGACCCGATAAAATAATACAACGTATTTTATGAGAAAACTTTCTAATCTCCAAAATCAGTTCAAGACCATCCATCTCAGGCATACGAATATCCGTAATCATAATATCAATCGCGTGTTTGGACGCAATGTCCAAAGCTTCAGCGGCAGAATATGCTCTGTGTACTTCCTGGATGCTGTGTTCTTCCCAGGGGATGGTCAATGCCAGGCTATCAACTACTGATTTCTCGTCATCCACAATTAATAAATCGTACATAGTTTTTCCCCCTCTCACAACAAAGTTGACTGTACCACTTATTGTAGAGTGGAGGTGGACTCATTTCAATGGATGAGCACTCCAATCACCTCCGATCTTAAGATAACGATACTCATCTTTAGATATCCTTATCATTCAGATTGCGTTATGCAACATTAAGAAAGAGATATTTCAATCATTTTTTCTTTCCCGTAGTATAGACATGAAAGCTTAAACGCGCGGTGGGACATACAAGGATCTGCTGTTCATGAGGAGACCCTGCCGGGAGATGAAGGAGTGTATAGAAGATGAATCGTGACATCAAACAACTGGTAAAGCAATTAACCTTGACTGAAAAAGCCGAGCTATGCTCAGGAAGTACGTTCTGGACTACACAAGCTGTAGAAAGGTTAGGAATTCCTTCGATCATGATGACAGATGGTCCTCATGGATTGCGTAAGCAAGCAGGCGAGTCAGATCATCTGGGTTTGAACGATAGTGTTCCTTCAACCTGTTTTCCTTCAGCCGTTGGCCTGGCCAGTTCATGGAACCGTGACCTTGTTCAACTTGTAGGAGCGACGATCGGAAAAGAAGCACAGGCAGAAAATGTAGCCATTCTGCTCGGCCCAGGGGCAAATATCAAGCGTTCCCCACTTTGCGGACGCAACTTCGAATATTTCTCCGAAGACCCCTATCTGACTGGAGAACTGGCCGCTGCTCATATCACAGGTGTTCAGAGTCAGGGAGTCGGAACGTCTCTGAAGCACTTTGCAGTAAACAACCAGGAGCATCGCCGCATGACGACAGATGCCATTTTGGATGAACGGACATTAAGAGAAATCTATTTGACCGGATTCGAGAAAGCAGTCAAACAATCACAGCCATGGACGGTTATGTCTTCATATAATAAGGTCAATGGAACGTATGCTTCCCAGCATGAGTACTTACTCACTACTATCCTGAAGGAAGAATGGGGTCATGAAGGTTTTGTTGTCACCGATTGGTCTGCGGTGAGTGAAATTGCACCAAGTATTGCAGCAGGTCTGGGGCTTGAGATGCCATCATCCAACGGAGAAGGACCAAAACAGATTGTAGAAGCGGTAAACCGCGGGGAGCTGACTGAAGAGCAATTGGACCGTGCCGTGGAGAGACTTTTAGGTGTCATTTTCAAAACGGTTGATAACAGCCGTCCCGATACCACTTACGACCAGGAACAACATCATCAGATTGCCAGAAAAGCAGCAAGTGAAACGATGGTTCTATTAAAAAATGAACATCAAATTCTCCCGCTAAAAAAACAAGGCAACATTGCTGTCATCGGAGAGTTAGCGGACAAAGTTAGATATCAAGGCGGGGGCAGTTCCCATATCAAACCAACCAAGCTGGATAGTGCCTTTGAACAGATGGTCCAGCTAGCTGGATCTGACGCAACAATAACATATAAGTCAGGTTACAACCTCAACTCTGATGAGAGTGCTCCGACTTTGGTAGCCGAAGCAGTTGAATCCGCAAGAGCAGCTGATGTCGCCGTGTTGTTCATTGGTCTGCCAGACCGCTATGAGTCCGAGGGATATGATCGAGAACATCTGGATATTCCGGTGAACCAGCAGGAACTTATAACAGCCGTTGCTGCTGTCCAGCCTAACGTGGTGGTTGTGCTCAGCAATGGCTCACCTATTGTTATGCCTTGGCTTAACAATGCAAAAGCTGTACTTGAAGCGTACCTGGGTGGACAGGCTGCAGGAGGAGCAATCGCTGATCTGTTATTCGGAGAAGTTAATCCCAGTGGGAAGCTCGCAGAGACTTTCCCGCAATCCTTAAAGCATAATCCATCTTCGCTGTTCTTCCCTGGTGATGGGGATCGGGTCGAATATAGAGAAGGCATTTATGTGGGTTATCGCTATTATGACGGCAAAGATATTGAACCTTTATTCCCCTTCGGTTATGGTTTGAGCTATACTCAATTTGAGTATTCACAGCTGAACGCAAGCCAAACGGAATTCAAGGATACAGATATAATCACTGTTACGGTTAACGTGAAAAACATAGGGCAACGGTATGGTCAAGAAGTGGTACAACTATATGTTCATGATCGGCAGACAACCGTTAGCCGCCCTGAAAAAGAACTGAAAGGTTTCGCCAAGGTTTCTCTTGAGCCGGATGAAGAGAAGACTGTTACTTTTACTTTAGATAAACGAAGCTTTGCGTATTACAATATTGACTTGAAGGATTGGCATGTTGAGAGTGGTGAGTATGATCTCCTGATCGGTTCTTCATCTCGTCAAATCATCCTGCAAAAGACCGTTCATGTAGAATCGACTTCACCTGAAATCATTCCAGTCTACGACCGTAACACAGCCCTGGGAGAATTACTCTCTAATCCGAAAACCATGGCTGTACTGGGACAATTGCAGGGATTTGCTCCACAAGGTGCTGAAAATGCCCACTCAGATGCAGTCTCTTCAGAGATGATTCAAGCATCCATGCGTTATATGCCACTGCGAGCTCTTATTCCTTTTACGGGGGGAGCACTTACAGAAGAGTTACTCTCACAGCTTCTTGCAGGCTTGAATGCAGCCGTGCGCCAGTAAAGAGTAGATGAACTAAAAAGCAGTAGACAAAGTGGAATCGTCCATAAGAATGACTTATGGGCGATTTTCTTATACTATTATTACATAGCAAGTTAATGATGTACGAAAGGGCATGCACTAAAGTACATATAACCCATAGACAATCCGTAATATAATGACTGGATGAGAGGTGATTCCATGAAACATATGTCCAACCACCCCGGCTTCCTTCAATCAAGTATGGATGAGGATTATGACAAGATTACGTCCTCCCGTCTGCCCATTATCATATGGACCGTACTGGTGACCATCGTCACTGTCGCGTTACAAACTATGTCTGTTCCCCTCCTGGTGCCCACCTTGTTTTTTATAATGATTATGGTCATTCACATGTATCTATACTGGCGTGTGAACGATATTATCAACCGTTCCAGAGCACTGTATCTAATGATCCAGGGAAGCCTTATTTTTGGGAGCTCGATCATCATGCCCGATGGGCTTCCCGTCATACTTATTGGCTTGATTCCTGTATTAATAGGGCAAAGCGTAGCTATTTTTTTTGAAACCAAAAAGGTGGTTTTTGTAGCTTTTGTTCTTTATCTTTTCTTTTGCCTGATTACCTTGTGGATCAAGAATGTACAGGATCTTGCATTGTTTATCCCGTTACTTATGCTTATGATTGTCGTTGTTATGGCGTATGCGCTCCTTTACTATCGGCAGGTTAATGCCAGGGTTCGTACGCAGACATTTCTGCGTGATCTGGAACTGACCCACCAGAAGGTGGAAGAGCTGACGCTGGCCAACGAGCGTCAACGAATGGCAAGGGATCTGCATGATACGTTGGCTCAGGGGCAAGCCGGACTAATTATGCAATTGGAAGCGATAGACGCATATCTGAGCCGAGGGAACATCGACCGAGCTCATGAGATTGTTCTGTCATCCATGGGACAGGCCAGACAGACACTGGGCGATGCGAGAAAAGCGATTGACGATCTAAGAACCCGAGCTACACCTGCCGTCAACTTTAACGAGGCGATTCATGATCAACTGCAACGCTTTAGATTAGCGACAGGAGTTGATGTCAATTTGGAATTTAACATAAAATCTGTTCTGTCCGGAGCTAAAATGGAGCATGTATTGCATATGTTGAGTGAAACACTGACCAACGTGGCACGTCATGCGCAGGCCAGTAGTGTATCCGTAAACATTTGGGATAATCATCAACAATTTCACATGGTTATTAAGGATAATGGAAGAGGTTTTAACATTGGAAAAATTGGTAAAGAGACAGGACATTACGGCCTGATCGGTATTCATGAGCGTGCTAGGCTTATAGGCGGGCAAATTCATATTGAGAGCAACAATGAAGGTACTACAATAGAGCTGTCTGTACCTGTATAGTATGGGAGGGGAAATAATGAAGCATAAAGTTCTGATTGTAGATGATCATTGGGTTGTACGTGAAGGCATGAAATTAATCCTGGGGACCGATGACAACTACGATGTTGTCGGAGAAGCCGAGGAAGGAAACGCAGCGTTGGAACAGATGGAAGCGCTGAAACCAGACGTCATTCTGATGGATCTGAATATGCCCGGAGGATTGAGTGGACTGGATACTTTGAAGATCATGAACGAAAAAAACATACAGATTCCCGTAATTATTTTGACCACATATAATGAGGACGAACTTATGATCAATGGGCTGCGATTGGGAGCCAAAGGATATCTACTTAAGGATACAAGCAGAGAGAATTTATTCCGCACACTGGAGTCTGCTCTGCGTGGGGAGACACTGCTGCAGCCTGAAATAACCGCCAGAGTATTTGCATATCGGCACAAGCCCGCGGCAGAAGAGAAACCGAAAAACGCACTATCGTTGACTGAGAAGGAATTAATCATTCTTCAGGCAGTGGCCCGGGGCCTTCGCAGCAAAGACATTGCTTTTGATATGGGAATGGCAGAACGAACCGTTAAGGCACAGTTGACCAATATCTATAACAAACTGGGCGTAGATTCACGTTCGGAAGCTGTCGCTGTATCCGTGGAAAGGGGCATCTTACATTTGTAAATACATTTTATATTAATATATTATTTTCCATATCAATGGTCAGCGAATACTAAAAGCGCCCATTGGTGCTTCCCAAACGTACATCAAGGGCATGCCCTTATGTACGTTTTTTCTTGTTCAGTTTTAGATATGATGAAGTCACGAGGTTGTCCAACATCAAGATGGCCCAGATCTGTAGCAACGAAGGGAGACGTCAAAAGAATATGGCAAAATTATTATTTCGACTCGGTGAGTGGTCGGTAAGAAAAAGGAAAATGGTGATCGCAGGAGGATTGATGCTTTTACTGCTTGTGGCCGCCTTGGGTCTTGGCTTGGGAACGTCCTTTACAGGAGAGATGACCATTCCGGGAACCAAATCGGAACAGGCTGGAATCATATTGAATGAAGAATTTCCATCCTCCGGTGATGGTGGACAGATCAGGTTAGTGTTCAAGTCTGAAAAGGCAACACTGGAATCGGAATCGAACAAAAAATGGATTACAGAAGCATTAAAAGTGGTTCAATCGGATTCATCGGTGACATCCATCGTCAGTCCGTATGACGCCGGTACGTTAAGCGCAGACAAGAAGATTGGTTATGCTGATGTTACATACAGTCAGCCAGCCAATGAAGTAACAGAGACTTCCAAAGAACATGTTCTTGGTGTCGTAGAGAGACTGCAGGATCGTGGAATTCAAACGGAACTTGCAGGGAGTGTAGCTTTTTCGGAGCTTGAGATAGGAGGTACTTCTGAAGTCATCGGGGTTCTGATTGCGTTCATGATCCTTGCTTTCACATTCACATCGTTTCTCGCAGCAGGATTACCGATCCTAACCGCAGTTGTAGGACTCGGTATAGGCATGATGATTATCGTTATTGGCTCAAATGTAGTTTCTATGGCTTCATTCTCCATTACACTGGCTGTTATGCTGGCCTTGGCTGTAGGGATCGATTATGCTCTGTTCATCATGTCAAGGTATCGTCAACAACTGGCAGCAGGATTTGAGCGAAATACAGCCATTGCTCAAGCCAATGCAACAGCAGGTAGCTCCGTCGTCTTTGCAGGAATAACCGTTATTATCGCCCTGGTTGGTTTGTCGGTCGTACAGATTCCATTCATAACCATGATGGGATTGGCGGCAGCTGTAAGTGTATTCGTAGCAGTATTAATTGCTGTCATTTTTGTTCCTGCCGTATTGGCAGTTGCAGGAGATCGAATTAGTCCGGCACGGGAGAACAAATGGCTGCGGAAATGGTCTGGTCCCAAAAAAGCAGAGGGAACAGAGAATCGTTGGGGCAAGATTGTAACACGCAAACCTTGGCTCACTGCCATCCTGTGTATCGTTTTATTGACGGTTTGTACTATCCCGTTCCTGCATATGCAACTCGGCCTGCCGGATAGCGGATTAAAATCCACGGAGACAACCGAGCGTCGAGGGTATGACCTGCTTGCAGAAGGCTTTGGAGAAGGATTTAATGGTCAACTGGTTGTAGTTGCTAGAACAGCAAAAACGGAAGATCCACAAGCGGATATTGCCAAAGCAACTTCATATATCAAAAATCTGCCTGATGTGGCAAGTGTCAATCCTTTAATTCCGAGTCCTTCCGGGAAGGCCGCAATCATTACGGTGTTACCGAAGACAGGCCCTCATGATATCAAAACGACCGAATTGGTCCAAACTATTCGTGCGGAAGCGGAACAGGTGATGAAAGATAATAACGTCGAAATTATGGTTACCGGGGGAACGGCAGTCAATATTGATATCTCCGAGAAACTCGACGAAGCATTGCCGAAATTTGCAATATTGATTGTAGGTCTCGCCTTCGTGTTGCTCATGCTGGTTTTCCGATCCATTCTGGTTCCAATCAAAGCCGTACTTGGATTCCTGTTCACCCTTGGGTCAACCCTGGGCGTCATCGTTTTGGTCATTCAAGATGGCTATCTGGCAAATTTCTTTGGCATCCCCGAACCAGGGCCGGTACTGAGCTTCCTGCCAATTCTGGTTACAGGTATTCTCTTCGGACTTGCTATGGACTACGAAGTATTTTTGGTAAGCCGCATGAGAGAGGATTATAACCATACGGGAGATGCAGTGAAATCAATACGAAGTGGTATTACTCATAGTGGTCCTGTTGTAACTGCCGCAGGATTGATTATGATCGCCGTCTTTGCGAGCTTTATCTTTGCCGGAGATGCCATGATCAAATCCATGGGACTCGCACTTGCCTTTGGTATTTTGGTAGATGCATTCATCGTTCGGATGACGCTTGTCCCGGCGGTGATGACCCTGTTAGGGCGAAGCGCCTGGTATTTGCCGAAGTGGCTGGATCGAATTCTTCCTAATATTGATGTGGAGGGAGAATCCGTGATGAAGGATACTCATTCTATCGATACCTCCATTTCATCGAAAAAAGATGAAGAATCGGAAAGTTCAACTTTGATGAGTAAAGAGAAATCAGGTTAGGGGGAGGCGTAGCATGTCGAAAGTACGCATTTTTGCAGATAGTATCTCGGATGTCCCACAGGATTGGATGGACCAATATAATATCGGAATTGTACCTTTATATATTGTTTTTCAGGACAAGTCCTATGTTGATCGAAAAGAAATCAATGCAAAAGACATGTACAATTTGGTTGAGATATACGACCAATTGCCGAAGACAGCTGCACCTCCGCCTGCAGATTTCATTCAAGTGTTCCGTCCGGTCATCGAGAACGGAGAGGATATACTGTTTATCAGTATGTCCTCTCATCTATCATCGACGTATCAGAACGCCATGGTGGCGGCAAGAGAGTTCCCCGCAGGACGGGTAACGGTTGTAGATTCACTGAATGTATCCGCCGGGACAGCCATGAATGTACTTTTAGCAGCGGAAATGGCTTCAGAAGGAAAAAGTGCCCTTGCGATCGCCGAATGGCTTGAGACAGCGCGGCATGAAATCCAGTTAAATGTGCTCGTTGATAATCTCGATTATCTTCACAAGGGAGGCAGGGTTAGCAGCATTCAACATATGCTAGGAAGTATGCTTCGAATTCGTCCCATTTTATATGTTAGACATGGAAAGGTGCTTTCCGGAGTGAAATACAGGGGAAGCAAGGAGAGAATTGTTAAGAAACTTTTACAGGATATTTTGAGCCATATCCATCGCATTGATCACGACCAGATTATTATTGCCCAGACACTGGAAGAGGAAACTGCGGAGTGGATACGTAACATGATTCTAGAAGAGACCTCTGTTCGCAATGTACACATCATCGAAGGCGGCTGCTCCATATGCTCTCACAGTGGTCCTCATAGTCTGGCAATCAGTTTTATCCTGAAGTCGGAGCCTCTTGTTCAGGCTCTCAAATGATCAAGGAACAGTTTTTTTAGGATATTGAACTGCTGCACTTCATTTACTTGGGTCTGGAATGCATCAATACCGTTCAACATCGCCATCTTTTTGGAAAAGTTTCCAAACACATTAATCATGGTATTAATGGTTTCACGAGTATTGCCATCCGTCCGCAAGGACCCGTCCTGTTCACCAAGTTCCGCAAGCTCGGTAAACAGGGTAATCAGTTTATTATAATTGGCCTGATAGATTTCCATATCATCCAGAGGAAGCTTCGACATGGAGACGTAACATTCGAATGCCTCAATTAATTTCGAGTTCCGTTGATGTTCCGCCTGTTGGAAGAAAATAAGTGTATCAAAGATTCTTTCCAGCTTGTCATAACAGGTTCCTTGATCGTGTAGAATACCCTTGAACACTTCGATCTCGGATTGAACAATTTCGGAAGCGACCGCAACAATTAACTGTTCTTTTTTGGGGAAATAACGGAATATGGTAGCGACGCCCAAGCTCGCCTCAGCGGCGATCTCCTGCATCGTTGCTTGTTCGAAACCTTTATTGAAAAAAACGATTTGAGCTGCTTCAATAATACTTGTGCGCCGCTTCAATTTTAGATCGCTGCGCTCGTTTTCAAGCCTTTGCCGGGGTTCTATTGGAAAAACCTCCTTGTTCGATTTAACTCAGACTATGCTAACAAACATGACACTTTTCTGTCAATTAAAAATCAATAATGCCTCATACATCAAAATTCAAGTGATGTATGAGGCATTTTGTATAGACTTTATTATTCAAGTTCTCGATCATTTGTGGGAAGGGACCAGTGAATTCTCACCCGCATACCGCCGAGTGGACTTTGATCCAATTGGATACCTGAATGAACAGGATCATGAATACGCAGACGTTCAGTGATGTTCCATAGGGCACAACCTATGGTATCTACAGGAGGTTCGGCAAGTCTAACCATAAGGGAGTTGATCTCGTCAAGTGTCATCCCTTTTCCATCATCTTCAACAGTAAGAAGGATACCTCGTTCGGTCCGTTCTACCTTAACCTGTATATAACCTGAATCACGCTTCATTTCAATTCCGTGGATAATACTGTTTTCCACCAGAGGCTGGACAAGCAGCTTTGGAATTGGAATAGAACTGAGATCATCGGGCAGGTCGATATGATAGGAGAGTCGTTCCATACGCAGACATTGAATTTCAAGATAATTCCGGACGATACCCAGTTCTTTTTCCAAACGGGTCATCGGTTCATTCAGGCGGGTCGTATATCTGAAATACTCCGCAAGATTCTGGGTCATGGCCGTAACGGCTTCCTCGTTGCCAAGTCGCGTCATGTTATTGATGAAAAACAGGCAATTATAAAGGAAATGCGGATTGATTTGAGCCTGCAACTGCTTGAGCACAGCTTCTCGTGCTATGATTTTTTCTTTATATACTTTCTCGATCAAGTCTTCGATCTGTTCGGCCATGTCATTGAACTGTCCATACAAATAATCAAATTCATTGCCGCTCTGCCTCTTAATCCGATAAGAGAATTCAGCATGCTTCAGCAGTCGAACTCCCTTCAGAAGAACCAGTATAGGAATCTGAACTTTCCGAAAGAGAACAATGATAATTGTCAACCCTGCCATAAATAGCATTACACAGGCGGAGTAGAACCAGATTTGGCTGGTTTTAATGGATTGCAACACCTTATCCAGAGGCATAAAGTCAATAAGATACCATTCAAGTTGTTGCGAATACACATAGTTGACGATATAGTCAGAACCGTTAACGGAGACTGTCTCGGTACCGGAAGCAGGCTTAAGATTAGTGACGACTTGGTCTAAAATAAGGGAGGTCAAGGGATTCGCGTTTTTGCGAGTAATGGATCCCTGATTCGGATGATAGAATACGGCCTCATTCTCTCCCTGATGTGAGTTTTCTACAAGTTCCTCCAGATTGCCCCGAGGGAACTCCATTCGCATAATTAGCTCGGAATTCGTCTTGTATTTATAAAATGCCCCTGAAACAGGATCGATTTTCCACCCTGACTGTGGTGAATCATTCTCAGGAGACCGCATCTGATTTTCCGAAGATACAATCCATTGATTGAGGAGGATGGAGTAGATGGATATTTTGTTACTCCATCCTTCCGAAAGACTTTGAAGTTTCACTCTGGCCTCAACATTCTGAATGAGCTGAACTTGCTCAAATGCACTCATGACGTCGATCGATTGAAGGAGAGCAATTGTATTATCCGTTTCCAGTGTAATGGCAAGCATATTTAACCGATCTATGTTCTGGTCGAGTGTATTTACTACAAATTGAACCCGATTAAGGTTGTTGGCCTCAATATCTTTTTTGACTGTATCCAAGCTGGACTGGACAGAGAAGGTGTACATGATTAATACTGCTGCAAGCATAATCAAAGTAATTGCCACCATGTTCAGGAATGTTCTGTACTTCTGCTTCACACCGTTATTCCCCCTGCCAATGATGTAAATATATCTCATTGTAGGGCGGCTAAAGGAGAAACACAAGTGAAACAAAGAGTAATAGAAGTGTAAGTTAAGATTGAAGTATGGAATGTTGAAATAGCGTTATTTCGATCCCATACTTGTCACGATATGATTAAGATGAAATAGATGAAGGAGAATTTTGAATATGAGCTGGAGGAAAAAATCCCTGCTTCTGTCCGTCCTTTGTTTGGCTCTATTGACGGCATGTGATGAAACAACTCCCCAACAGGAACCTGTTAAACATGAGGTTGTCCTAACCACCGTGAAGATGGATGAACCAACCACCGTATACAAAAACAGCGAAACGGCGTCCGATAACGTACATATACGTTGGGCCAAGAAGACATTGGGGGTGGATATTCGCACACAATGGAGTGCTCCGGTGGAGGATTACGATATGAAGCTTAGATTAATGTTGTCTTCCGATGACCCACTTCCTGATGTATTTTCATCTAAAGTCATGGATACGACGAATCAGTTCCTGACTTCAGGAAAGGTATTGGATGCAGGGGAAGCCTTTGATCAATACGCCTCTCCCACCTGGAAAGCGGCTGTGGCTGAAGTTCCTGAAGCCTGGCAACCGTTCACTGAAAATGGGAAAAGAATGGCAATCCCCATTATTACTGAACAAGCTTCACAAGCTGTACTATGGATCCGTAAAGATTGGCTGGATAAACTGGGACTTAAAGCCCCGCGTAATCTGGATGAACTTGAACAAATCATGAAAACCTTTACTTATGATGATCCGGATGGGAATGGGATAAAAGATACCTACGGCATTGATTTTGCCATCAAGGATCAGTATCTGGCTTCCCCAACAGGAGATATCTCATGGGTATTCGGGGCTTATGGAGCCCTTCCTGAAATATGGGGAAAAGACGATAAGGAACAGTTGATGTACGGCAGCATTCAACCGGAGATCAAAAAAGCACTGTTGAGACTGAAAACATGGCAAAGCAAAGGATATATGGGAAACAACGTTGCATTACAAGATTTCAGTCAAGTTAACGAAAACGTAATTGCCGGCAAGGTCGGAATTGTTGCAGGACCACGATGGTTTGCTGACTATCCGGTGAAGCAGCTCAAAGCCAGAGATTCTCAGGCAGAATTTATTCCTTATCCGATTCCGATGGGCCCGGATGGTACAGCTGGAAGACTGGCGGGCAATTCTTACAGTGCTGCTCTCCTTATTAGCAAAGACATTTCTGAAGAAGCGTTACAGGCATTTTTTAAATACCAGAACTATTTATATGAAGCAACTGTAACCGATGATCCGTTCTTTCTTAGCGCCTATCAAAACGGGTATGACTATGTTCTGAAGCAGGATGGATCTGTTAACAGTGAGAGCAGTACAATTCCGGGGGGGAAAGTAAATACCTCCAAATATACATTGTTTAGCCAATACGCAAGCTACCCCTCACGATTTAAAGACGCCATTTTAAAACTAGGCAAGGGTGAACAACTGAATGCTTATGATCGAGCCGTCTTTTTCAGCATGGGGGTAGACCCGAACAACCCGGATGAGTTGCCGGTTACACAGGCAGACGTTGTTGAGGCAACTCAGGAAAAAATAGACCAACGAAACCTGTTTCAAGGACCGGCGACGAAAATAATGCGATCAAGGAACACCTATCTGCAAAAGATGGAGTTGGATACCTTTAATTCTATTATTTATGGCGAGCAGCCTATAGAGGCTTTTGATGATTTTGTTAAGAAGTGGCTCAAATCTGGCGGAAAACAAATGACGGACGAAGTGAACGAGTGGTACAGGTCAATCCAATCTCAATAATGCAGAACAAAGTTGTGAGAACGTATTCAACGATAATGGAGGGTAAAGTCATGAAAATCACAAATTTAAAAACAAATCATGTATCCAATCCGTTAGGATTCGCAATAGAATATCCAAGCTTGTCTTATGTTGTTACGGAGACTACGGCAACTAAACAGATTGCTGCACAAATAGAAATAGCGCTGGACGAAGCCTTCATTAACATCGTTTTTGACAGTGATATAAAAGAGGACATTGATTCACTCGCATATATACCGTCTCTGACGTTAGCTCCAAGGACCCGATATTACTGGAGAGTTCGGGTATGGAACGAACGTGGTGAAGATGCCATCAGTGAGACAGCCTGGTTTGAAACCGCAAAGCAGGAAGAGGCGTGGACAGCTCAGTGGATTACCCCTGAACTGGACAGTTCAGTCCATCCTGTCTTGAAAAGAAGCTTCGAAATTGCGGGTTCAGTGGTACAAGCCCGTGCCTACGTATGTGGTCTGGGTGTATACGAGATGACGCTTAATGGCGCCAAGGTTGGAGATGAATATTTGGCTCCCCATTATAATGCCTATCACAAGTGGTTGCAGTATCAGACATACGATATTACAGATATGCTACAGCTTGGTACAAACACGGTTGATGTAGGCCTCGGGAACGGTTGGTACAAAGGTCGCTTTGGCTTTGAAGGCGATACAACAGGGGAGCTGTATGGAGACCATTTTGCACTGATTTCCGAAATCATTATTACCTATACAGATGGTACCGAAGTCGTATTTAAAACAGATACGTCCTGGCGAGCTACCCGCTCCCAGGTGTTGGATAGTAACATCTATGATGGAGAAATTTATGATGCTACTCTGGATGTTTCTGAGGAATACCCAGTCAAAGAAACGAATCTAGGCTACGAGCGTCTGATGGCTAGAAAGAGTCTCCCCGTTGTGATCAAGGAAACATTAAAACCGATCGAGGTCCTCACCACCCCAGCTGGGGAGACCGTCATTGATATGGGACAAAACATGGTCGGCTGGCTGCAATTTCGCATTCAGGCACCGCGTGGATCAGTCATCCATTTACAATATGGCGAAGTTCTTCAGGATGGTCATTTCTATCGGGAGAACCTCAGATCGGCCAAGGCGGAATACACCTATACATCAGATGGCAATGAGGCCATCGTTCGACCCTACTATACGTTCTACGGCTTCAGATATATCAAAGTAGAGGGTTGGGTTGGTGAGCTGGATCTGAACGATTTCACTGGATGTGTTGTTTATTCGGATATGGACCGCATCGGATATATGGAGACAAGCCATCCAGGGATCAACCGTTTATATGAGAATGCACTATGGGGTCAAAAAGGGAATTTCCTGGATACACCTACGGATTGTCCGCAACGGGATGAACGAATGGGCTGGACAGGTGACGCACAGGTCTTCTCAGGTACGGCTAATTTCAACATGGATACCTACGCTTTTTTCAATAAATATGGCTATGATCTATGGATGGAGCAGGAGGATCGGGACGGTATGGTCCCTATGGTTATTCCAGTTGGGAGAGTGCAGGGCGGTGGGTCTAGTGCCTGGGGCGATGCAGCCACCATTATTCCATGGAACAGTTACGTTCACTCTGGAGACAAGGGGATTCTTGAGCAACAGTTCGACAGCATGAAGGCATGGGTGGACTTCATCAAGCGTAACGATGACGAATCAGGCGGCAAACGACTGTGGACAGTAGGTTTCCATTTTGGTGACTGGCTTGCGCTGGACGGGGATAATCCCGATTCTCCAATGGGTGGAACGGATACTCATTTTGTGGCTTCAGCGTATTACGCATATTCAGCAGATATTGTAGCGAAGGCAGCCAAAGTTCTGGGGCATGGAGACATCGCGGAGACCTATGCGCAACTGGCACTAGAGGTTAGAGCAGCGATAAAGGATGAATTCTTTACTAGCAATGGACGTCTCGCTGTAGATACGCAGACGGCATATGCGGTAGCCTTGTTTATGAATCTGGTGCCTGAACAATACACTACGCGGATCGAGGAAGACATCCGCATGCGTCTGCGCAAGGACCAGAACCATCTGCGAACAGGCTTTGTGGGAACACCCTATCTGAACCGGGTTCTGTCCGAGCATGGAAGCAACGACATTGCATACACACTGCTGCTTAATGATGATTATCCAAGCTGGCTGTATGCGGTCAATATGGGGGCGACAACGATCTGGGAGCGCTGGAACTCTATTCTTCCGGACGGGAAAATCAGCGAAGATGGCATGAACTCCCTCAATCATTATGCTTATGGAGCAGTTGTGGAATGGATGTATCGGAATATGGCAGGAATCAACCCTGTTGAGGACAAGCCGGGATTCCGTCACGCATTATTGGCACCTCTGCCTGATTTTAGAATCCAATGGGTAAAAGCTCATGTAGATACAGCAGCGGGGCGGTACAAGAGTGAATGGCGATTCGACGAGCAAGGTCATCTGTTCTTCAGCTTCTCCATACCGTTCAATGCAACAGCTACGATAAAACTACCACATGCTCAAATGGAGAATGTGACCCTGAACGGTGTTATCCTTACCGATTCCGGATTACCTGTCACACAGGAAGAAGAGAATACCGTAATTGAAGTGAGTAGTGGTACGTATGAAGTAAGCTATGCTCCATCCAAAGCATACAAGAAAATTCTTAGCACACACACTCCACTCAATGACTTGCTTCGTAATGAGGGAGGCCGCGAAGCTTTAAGTGGATTTTCACCAGTTTTTGCTACGTTGAATCCAGAAACCATTGGGCCAATGGGAGAAGCGAGTATACGTGAATTGGCCAGTTATCCATCCTTCAGCGCACCTGAAGAACAGTTGGATGAACTTGATCGCAAGTTGGCGATGGTTCAGATTGACCAGTGAGTGTAGCAGGGTACGTCAGATTCCAAAATTTGAAAGTCGTATTCGATAATGATAGAATTGATATTGTATTGATATCAAAACTATCATATATTCGGGAGGCGTTGTAATGTTTACCAATGGCAACAAGGGACATTCGAAGTCGGGAGTTGATTTTCTTGATCAATCGTTTATAAATAATCCCTTTCCGGTCTACAAGGAGCTGCGAAACGAAGATCCAGTGCATCGGTTTCCTTTGCCCAGTGGTCACTTTGCATGGATGATTACTCGCTACGAAGACGCCGTAGGGATCTTGCAGGATAAACGCTTTGTGACGAACCCTCCGTTCATGGGAAATGTTGAGGGGTCAGCTCCGCCACATCAAGAGATCATTTCTCGTAATTTGCTTAGTGTGAATCCGGAGGATCACCGCCGTCTACGGAGATTGATACAGAAAGCTTTTACACCCCGTATGATTGAGCGCCTGCGCGGTAGAATTGTAGAAATAAGCGATGAATTGCTTGACAAGGTACTGGCGAGTGGAAAAAGGGAACTGGATCTGATCGAAGATTATGCTTTTCCCCTTCCGATCATGGTTATATGTGAAATGTTGGGGGTTCCTCTAGAGGATCAGGACAAATTCCAGGAGTGGTCCAATACCATCATGGAGGGATTCAACAATCCACATATGAACGAGAAGAGCGATGAGGTCATGAAGGCATTCGTAGACTATCTGCATGTGTTGATCACAGAAAGACGCCAACATCTTCAGGAAGACCTGATTAGCGACCTTATCAGCGTGGAGGAGGAGGGAGATGTTCTTTCGGAGCAGGAACTATATGCCCTTGTCTTCGTTCTAATCATTGCAGGCCATGAAACAACCGTGAATCTGATCGGGAACGGTATGCTGGCGTTGCTGGATAACCCGGAGCAGAAGCAATTGCTCTTAAATGATCCTGAATTGATTCATCCAGCCCTGGAAGAGATCCTTCGGTATAACGGACCGGCTGAAGTGAGCAACATACGCTGGGCCACTGAAGATGCAAAGTATGGCGGAAAACATATTCGACAAGGGGATATGCTTTTTGTTTCGTTTTCATCTGCAAATCGTGATCCACAGCAGTTCCCGGAGCCGGATACGTTTGATATTACACGTAAGGTGAATAATCATATTGCCTTTGGAAAGGGCATACATTTCTGTCTTGGAGCACCCTTAGCGAGACTGGAAGGGGAGATTGCTATTCATGCGTTACTGCGTAAAATGCCTGATATTCGTCTGAACACAACAGAGGAATCATTGGAATGGCGCCCAGGCATGATTATTCGCGGATTAAAAGACTTCCCGGTTTCATTCTGATTTACATTAAATGAGAAACGTACTTATTCATATTGAATGAAGAGAAGCCACGATAATTGTGGCTTCTTTTTTTATAAGGTACTCAACTCCGATATTGTATTTGGATTACGTTATTTCATCTTAACAACGCGTTATATCCGTATTCCTGTATGGATCTTACAATAAAGATATGAAAGCGAATTCATTACTTATCCATCAAGAGTATATCGGAGGGGAAAAGCTATGGGAGTTGCAGTAAATGACCAACACATCACATCTCACACAGACACACCTCATCAACCTCAACGTGAAATTCCGACTAAAAGACTGATCGGAGATTCCATGGGAATGTTTGGGCTGAACATTTCAAGCGGATTGCTGGGACTAATTACGTATTATTACACGGATGTTGTAGGTGTATCGGCAGCAATTGTAGGAACTGTTCTATTGGTTACCAAACTGCTTGATGCAGTTGCAGATGTGGGCATGGGCGTGCTCGTAGACCGGACTAAATCCAAGTATGGGCAAGCACGTCCGTGGCTACTCTGGATGAGCATTCCGATGTTTGTATCGTTGTTACTGTTATTTTCAGTTCCGGATATCAGCGTCACTGGTAAAATTGTATATGCCATTATAACAAATCTGGTATTTTATATTATGGTGTATACACCTACATTCATACCCTACTCAAGTTTGATGGCCCTGACTACACGCAACACCTATGAAAGATCTTTAATGGGTATTATCAGATCAAGTAGCGGTTATTTAGCAGGAATGGTTGTGGCGATTGCTTTTCTTCCTATTGTCAACGCTATGGGTGGTGGCAGAAGGGAATGGACTATATTAGCCGGTGTTTTCGCATTCATGGCCGCGGCAGGAATACTCATCGCCTTTTTCTCCAACAGAGAGAAATATAACAATGTACAATTGGATGAGCTTGGCGTTTTTCAGGAGAAAATTTCACTAGTCCAAGGTTTGAACATGTTGATCTCCAATAAATACTGGCTTTTGATGTTCACTGTTGGTACCTTTTCTCATATTTTGTTCGCATTAGGTGTCGCTGCAGGAACCTATTACGCCAAGTACATCTGGGGAGATGTGAATCTGGTTGCGATTATGGGAGGGATAGGTCTAATTCCGGTCGTGATCGGTTTTAGCTTGTCGGGACCCTTTATCAAAAAGTTTGGCAAACGCAACACAGCTCTTGGTGGTGTTATCATTGGTTTGATTGGAGCAACGGCCAGATTGATTGCACCCGAGAGTATTATGCTAGGACTTGTGTGTTCGATATTCCAAACCCTGGGTACGATTCCTCTCATGGCAGTTGGGGGAGCACTCACCACGGATACGATTGAATATGGAGAATGGAAGTTCCGTAAAAGAATAGTTGGGTTAACGAATAGTGTTAATGCCTTTGGCAACAAGGTGGGTACTGCTTTGGGAGCAGCCATGATTGGATGGTTGTTAGCCTTAGGCGGTTACGTGGAACAGGCGAGCGAGCAGGGGAATGCAGCTAAACAAGCTATTATTGCATTGAACATTTATGTACCTATTGTAGTAATGGCAGTGATTGCAATCTGTCTGTTCTTCTACAAACTGGATAAAGAATTCCCTAAAATCCTCAAAGATCTTGAAGAAAGAAGAACCGCCAAAATTTGAATTGAGAACGCTTCAATATGCTATTAATGAAAATAGCAGAAGAAGCACTGGAATGGATTCATTTCAATGAGAATTGCAAATTTCTACATTTAATGATATCTTAATAATCATATTGATAGCTATGCTATCAACTTAAATTTTACACACATCATGTATCGGAGGATGAAGAATAATGGCCTACAATGAAAATATTAAAATCGGGGATTTACTGAATAATGAAGAGGCGGTAGCAATTCTAACTAAACATCTACCCGAGTTTATTAACTCTCCTACATTTAAGATGGCTTCCAATTTCACACTAAATCAGTTGGTAGCGGTTCCTCAAGTGGATATTCCTGAAGCTACATTGGTAGCTTTAAAGAATGATTTGGCTGGTATTTCAATTGTGTCAGGAGAAACTCCGAAAACAAAACCTGCGGTTGCTGCAAACAAGCAATCTGATTCCCTGGCAGGGAAAGTCATTACAATCACGGGAGCAGGCAGTGGAATAGGAAGAGCAAGCGCCATTCTGATGGCAGCCAGAGGAGCCAAGCTGGTTCTGGTCGATTATAATACTGTAACAGGACAAGAGACACTGGAACTAGTAAAGGAGCAAGATGGCGAAGCCATTTTTGTACAAGCCGATGTTTCCAAAGAAGATGATGTCCAGAATTATATCCAGCAAGCTGTTGATACGTATGGAAAAATTGATGTAGCTTTTAATAACGCCGGAATCATCCAACAATTCCAAAGTTTCCATAGCATGAGCTTGGAAGACTTTAATCGAATCATCGATGTCAATCTGAAGGGCATATTCCTCGGAATGAAACATGCACTTCGAGTGATGGACGAACAAGGATACGGTCATGTCATTAATACTGCATCTACAACAGCCATTCGCGCTGAACACAGCTTGGCTGCTTATACAGCCAGCAAACACGGCGTTGCCGGTTTAACCAAGGCAGCTGCACTTGAATACGTCCGAAAAGGAATTCGAGTTAACGCGATCTGCCCTGGAGGAGTAGCTTCCGCTTTGACAGCTGCTGTTCCACAAATGCTGCAAGACAGCGGTTATATGCCAGAAGAGTTTCCTAATATGAGAATTGGACGGTATGCTGAACCAGAGGAACTCGCTGAAGTCGTTGCATTCCTGGCTTCGGACGGATCAAGCTATATGACAGGTTCCATTATCGTGGCTGATGGTGGCCTTACCCTTTAAGAATTCTAAATGGACACTAAATTAGAAATGATGAGATGGTTTAGAATGACTTCGAACTTATCTAGCCTTAGTCCATTTATAGAAATACTCCAAAAAGCCAAGCCCACAGTAAATCGAATGCTGAGTTCGATGCTATGGGCTTGGCTTTTCATATGGATATAGTGATAGTTAAGCACTCAACTCCGATTATTGGCGACGAAGAGCAAACAGCACCCCAACCAGGAAAAACAGATTCGTAGATAAATTGACCCTCAAGAGCAATGAATTTGATAAAATTGACTGCGTCTAAAAAAATGATTTATTATTTTATCAAGTGATAGAATATTGTATCAATTACAGGGTGGGAATTACTCAAATTGAAGAGGAGGAACGAATCATGTCAGCCTAAATGGAAGTATAGTCCACAGATATGATATGGAATAAGGGGGATGCTAAAAACTTAGAGAAAGATGGGCTAACTCTGTAAAGTTGAATATCACCATCCGCTTTCAAATAGGATGTAAAATGATCAGTTATTGACCATGCAGTCAATAACTGATATATTAATCCCATGAGCAGACCAAGAGAATTTGATGTCGATCGTGTATTACACCAGTCTATGGAAGTGTTCTGGAATCAAGGCTTCAAAGCAACTTCTTATGAGGACCTTACGCATACTACAGGAGTGAAAAAGCAAAGTTTGTACTGTGTTTTTAAAGACAAGCGATCGTTGTTCCTGAAGGCGCTGGCACTTTACCGTGAACAGGTTATAGCGAAACTGAAGGAGATTGAAGCCTTGGATTCGTCTCCCGGTGATAAATTGGATGCCTTACGATATTCCCTTTTAGACGATAAAACTAGCTGCCAAGGGTGTCTAATTGTGAATGCATCACTCGAATTCGGAACAGATGACGAGCAGGTCACACGCGAAGCTGAGCTTATGGTAGAAGAGGTTCAACTGGTATTAGAGAAGATCATACGTAGTGGCCAGGAACAACAGTTAATTACCAACCGGTATACGAGTATAGAGCTTGCATCTTATCTAAATAACACCATTCTTGGTGTGAGAGTTATGGAGAAATCAGGTTCATCCCGTGAACAGATCGAGACGGTTCTGCGTACGTCATTTGGCATGATCATGTCTTGATCTTTTTTTTGTGAAATTCTTGACTGCGAAGTCAAGAATTTGAAGGCGGATTAATACACCACGAAACCTTGAAGGAGGTGGGGCCGTCCGATAAAAATTGTGTATGATTCATTTGGAAGTAACGTCTAGCTGTTAACCAGGCTGGTTGCTGTTTAACATCTCCTAAGTCAACTTATATAAAACGAAATATATGGAGGTTATTATGAATTATTCTCAATCCGTAGAAGCATTGTTCCAACCGATAGAGTTAGGTCACTTGAAGTTATCCAATCGGATCGTGATGGCGCCGATGACGCGTCAATTTTCTCCAGACGGTATCCCGGGTTCGAATGTTGCTGGCTATTACCGCCGCAGAGCGGAGAACGCAGTGGGGCTTATTGTGACGGAAGGGACAATAATTAATCACCCGGATGCATCCAATCAAGCCAATGTGCCACACTTTTATGGCGAAGCTGCAATGAATGGCTGGGCACATGTTGTATCTGAAGTACATGAAGCTGGCGGTCGAATTATTCCACAGATCTGGCATATGGGAGCCAAAGGTCATGTGAATGATTATTCGGAAGCTGAGATTGCTACAATCGTTCAGGAATTCGCCCAAGCAGCCTCAGAAGCGAAACGCGTTGGGTTCGATGGTGTTGAAATCCATGGAGCACACGGCTATCTGATCGACCAATTCCTGTATGAGAAAACCAACTCTCGTACGGATCGTTACGGTGGAGATATGATGGCTCGCACACGTTTTGCAGTTGAAGTGATTGAGGCTTGCCGCAAAGTAGTCGGACCGGAATTCCCGATTGTACTGCGTTTATCTCAGTGGAAGACAGATGATTATCAGGCTAAACTGGCTGAAACACCGGAATTGCTGGAGCAGCTTCTCGCACCATTGGTTCAAGCTGGAGTCGATATCTTCCACTGTTCCACACGCCGTTTCTGGGAGCCGGAATTCGAAGGGTCTGATCTGAATTTTGCTGGATGGACCAAAAAACTGACTGGTAAACCGACAATCACCGTTGGATCAATTGGCCTTGATGGTGACTTTACAAGTCTGTTCACAGAAGGTAAAGGCGCAAGTAACGTCGGTATCGATGCATTGGTGCAACGACTTCAGAATGATGAGTTTGATCTGGTTGCTGTAGGACGTGCGCTTCTGGTTGACCCTGAATGGGCTAAGAAAATTCAAGAAGGACGTACCGATGATCTGGTTCCATTTACAAGAGAGGCGATGACCGTACTTACTTAATTGAAGTTATACTCATTGGGAATATGTATGTTATAAAGAAAAGCAGTGACAGACCAACGAAGCGGTTGGACTGACCCCATAACGTGAGACAAATCAAAACACCTTCAAGAGAATGAAACCTTGTCGTAAGATAGGGAGATCATCTTGGAGGTGTTTTCATATCTGAGGCTTGTGCATGGCTTGGAATTCTCAGCTTGTTTGATTTAGCGTACGTTTTTCGCGTTTTGTTGGCGGTCCCCCCAATGGGACATGCGAACTGCGTTTCTCAAGGACGGACGACTAGATATTATTTTCTAAAAGGGAGCTGCAAATACGACTCATACTGTCCGCCGCAGTGAATAATATGCTTACCATGATTTACCGGTGGTGCGGCAGGTGTCCCCGGCATTATGCCACCAACTTCATCCTTGGCGCTTACAATAAAGCGAAGTTGCTCTCCCGGATAAAGGAGCATTCCTATTGGGAACATCTCAATTTCAATCTCTACAATTTCACCCTTGTGGAGTTTTTCTTCACGATCAAAAGTATATGCAGGCACCTCATTCGTACTTTTTTCTTCATCAAGGTGTCTCATTGATACACGGAGACGACCATTGCTTCCTTTATATCTTAAAACACTTCCGCCGCGGTCTGTTAGATCATGCATCCTTGCAGTCATATTTGGAATTACAAACTGCTGAAGGTGATTACCATGTTTATCAAGCTTATAGAGATATACAAGTATATCCATATCATCGCTTCCATCAACTTCAACATATAGTTTTGCTTTAGGATAACCGACAAGTTCTGTCTTTTCCTCTGCTTTATAGAGGAATGATGCCTGTGCAAGAGATGCCTCACTGTCATACATTGCAGGTATATCTGTTTGTCCAAGTGTTTCTGAAAGAGTACGAGTAACTCCATTAAGATACATCTTCTTGTACACCGTTCCTTCTGGTGGGAACGTTCTAGCCTCAATGCCCTCATAATGTCCACCTTCAAAATCATGAAGCGCATACCGCACCACAGGTGTTTTCTCCCAGCCATTATCTATTCCCTTTAGGAAATGGTCGAAGAATTTAAGGCGGTCTTCCTGCTGTTCTTCCTTGTAGAAATCCGGCCATTCCTGATTGTCATGGATACGAAGCCATTTGTTTTCCTTTGGCATATTTCTCCAAGCACGAAATGTGCCTGGAGTGTGCAATGTATTGCTGTAACTTGCTACAACATATGCAGGGCAAGTTATATTCTCGAATTTAGCAATTTTATCCTCCCATAAGTCGCAGTTGGCAAATGGATATTTAAGCCCTTCATCATGTACATCTTCTCTCCTAACAGGTTCACCGGCATGTACATGGTTAACCTGCAGACGAGATGCAAAGTTTACATCAAGTATACCACCGCGACGAATGAGGTCACGATAAGCATCTCCCAAGCCTTCCTCCGGATTTATTGCTGCAAGGTGAGGCGGCTGTTCAGCAGCAATGAACCACTGGGAAAACGCAAGATACGAAGTACCGCTTGTAGCGACCTTTCCGTTACACCATTCCTGTTCTGCAAGCCATTCTATCAGATCATAGCAGTCACGAGCCTCTTGTGTACCAATCATATATATATCGCCTTCCGAATGTGCAATTCCTCTCGGATCAGGATTGCAAACTGCATAACCATGATTGCACCAGTAAGCGGGGTCACTGCCTTCGAACTTATGAAGACCTGAAAGTTCGGAATCAGGTATACCAATCATACCAAAAAGATTTGTGTATCTTGGGGCTGTACCGGCTGCCTTTCCATAAGGACTCCAAGAAATAATAACAGGAACCTTTTCTGCTCCAGAGGGGCGGAAAACATCAGTGTAGATGGTAACACCATCTCTAAGTTTTACCGGTACATCTTTTTCTAAAATCACATCACACGGCAATGGCATAAAACGTTGATCTACTTGATAGCCTTTCTTTAGCTCCACTGTACCCGGGTTAAATTGGCTCAGTATACCGTGCTCAACTCCATCGTCGATATATTCAAATGATGGGTTGAATAACATCATTTCTTTTACTTTATCCATAGTTTCTTTCTCCTTAAAATTTAATTATTTAGGCAATTGCGAAATCATTGAATTCATTGATTTAAAGAAATTGCATTCTTTGATTTATTGTAAAATTTTCTCTACGTTAGTTGATATCGTCCCCGTTCATCAAAACGTTATTCGCATTTTAGAGAACCTCGTTTGGGGTAGCCGAAGAAATGTATGGAACCCATAAGTACCCTTAAGCTCAAAACAGTATTTTCAACTTTGCATGAAAACTCCGCTTATTTTATATCGAATTTTGCTTGGTTTTATATCCGTTTGAATTTTGCCTGTATTCCCTCCTAGATGATAAGTTCTAATAAATGAACAACCTGTTGTTTATTACAATTCAAATTATAAAATTGGAGAAGTCCATGTTCAATAATTAAAAATGGCAAATGTGTTGGTTACGGAACACCTTTAATCATTGTGTTGGATAAAATTAAGGAGGAATTTACTTGCGTAATATTAACCCTGATTTACGTGTCATTCGGACAAAAGAATCCATTCGACAAGCACAGATTTACGTCCGTAAAGGTATACCTTTATGGACGGCAGAGAACGGAAAAATAATATTAGACTGATGATGCCTCATTAAGCTAGGCAGGATAACACAACAACGGGAAGAATACATTTAAGGAGATGTATGAGGACATACCTTTTAGTGAATTCAATTGCGAAAGCTGGACGATGGAAGAAATACTCAAAACGTAATTATGAAATTTATACTCCAGAACAAGAAAAGCAATGGGGAACCTTGGTTATCTTGATGCGCTAAAATATTTAGCTATCGGGAAACGATAGTTAGTAAAAGCAAACTAGCTGCCGATCATTATGGTCGGCTGTTTTGTTAAGTTAACAGGACACGCAGGTTAGACATAGGATGAAAGTATTACTATACTTCAATTTATAAGCCTTATTATGTATCTCTCTTCACCGTTTGACAGTTGCAGTGGAATATGACGATGCAGTCAAAGGTGCCTTTGTTTAGTCTACAACTTTATTTTCCGAGTCTAATATTTTATTTTATTTGAAGACAAGGAAAAAATCCTTTTACAAACATTGTCAGTGCGTTATAATACAATCACCAGGTGGATTACCCAACAAAAAAAAGTTGAATATTGTGATTAATCACTAAAGTCTACCATGTATATTTAGGTTGGGTTATCTCCTTTTCGCTCGTCATAATCTTGAGCCGCTTATTACATAATAAATATCGGAGGTATTGTTATGGTCAAGAAGAAAATTTCCACAGCCCTCAGCGCAGCTTTAATCGTTTCTATGCTGGCTACTGGCGTAATAGTCGCTATCCAAGGTCAGACAACGTTAGAAGTAGCGAAGTCAGCAGGGGATAAAAAGGTTGAAGTTATTAAATAGTTAATGAAAAAATTCAGACCTAGATGAAGTAAGAATAGAAAAATAAATTATTAAAGAATCGTGTTGAGGGACAAGAACATAATCCCATTGGATGTCGCTATTTTAGCGGCTTTTTTTGTTTTATCGGTACATTTCTTATTTCAATATAACTATAGAACAGTGTTTCATTCAAAACAATGAAATTTGTTCATATATGAGGAACTGGAGTATGATGGGGGAAGGCAAGGCTGATCATCACCATATAAATAATTTTATTTTTATTGTTAACCATACAGGTAAAGAGTTACCAAGAACCTAATGTTTTTCTTTTTAGCTATTGTTCTAAAAATTGTCCTTGGAAATTTCCTGTAAAATCAATGCCACATAACTTCCTTGAAGGGGGATATCTGTTTTGGATGAGCAGTTTCTAGATTTATTGGCCGAGAAATATGATACAGAAGAAAAAATCATAACAGAGATCATCAACCTTGAAGCGATCTCCAATCTTCCGAAGGGAACCGAGCATTTTGTCAGTGATTTGCATGGGGAGTTCCAGGCTTTTCAGCATGTATTAAGAAACGGTTCGGGTACCGTCAAAGAGAAAATCAAAGAATTATTCCGGGAGGATTGGACGGATCAAGAAATCAATGATTTTGCGGCGTTGGTTTATTATCCGGAAGAAAAAATACAGCTGGTTATAGGGGAACTCAGCAATAAACAGGCTTTGAACCAGTGGTATAGACAAACGATTGAACACATGCTTAAGCTTATTTCTTATGCCTCTTCCAAGTATACGCGCTCGAAATTGCGTAAAGCTCTGCCGGAGCAGTATGTATATATTGTAGAAGAGCTTCTATACAAGACGGATTCGACCAACAATAAGGATCCTTATTATGAGGAAATATATCGGCAAATTATATCCTTGGGCCAGGCGGACAAGCTCATTATCGGCCTTGCTTATACAACCCAGCACCTGGTGGTTGACCATCTTCATGTGGTTGGAGATATCTATGACCGGGGGCCGGACCCCGACAAAATTATGGATACGCTAATCAACTACCATTCTGTAGACATTCAGTGGGGGAACCATGATGTCCTTTGGATCGGTGCCTACGCGGGTTCTCTGGTCTGCCTTGCAAATATTATCCGAATCTGTGCCAGATACGACAATCTGGACATCATTGAAGATGTGTACGGAATCAATCTACGCCCACTGCTAAACTTGGCGGAGAAATACTATGAAGACAATCCGATCTTCAGACCTAAGCTACAGGCTGGCCATAACATATCGGAGCAGGAAATTCTGCAGATCACCAAAATTCACCAAGCCATTGCCATGATCCAGTTTAAACTTGAAATCCCGATTATCAAGAGACGCCCCTACTTTAATATGTCTGAAAGACTTTTGCTGGAGCAGATTAATTACGACAAAAATGAAATTAAAATCTGCGGGAATACGTACCAGTTGGAAAACACCTGTTTCGCCACCGTAAATCCGCAGAACCCTGAACAATTGCTGGAGGAAGAACGCCAGGTGATGGAAAAGCTGCTGTTCTCCGTTCAGCATTCCGAAAAGCTGGCCAGACATATGAATTTTCTTATGAAAAAAGGTAGCCTTTATTTAAAATACAACGGGAATTTGTTAATCCACGGCTGTATTCCTTTGGATGAAGAAGGAAATATGGAGGAAATGCAGATTGAAGACAAGACATATTCGGGCCGTCAATTGCTTGATGTCTTTGAAGATTATTTACGTTACGCCTTTGCCCATCCGGAAGAGACAGAGGATCTGGCGACGGATATGGTATGGTACATCTGGACAGGGGAATGTTCCTCGCTCTTTGGAAAGAGAGAAATGACCACTTTTGAACGGTATTTTATCCAAGATAAAGAAGCACATAAGGAGAGAAAGAATCCTTATTACCATTTACGTGAAAATGAAGAGATCTGTCGAAAAATCTTGCAGGAGTTTGATTTGAACCCGGATCATGGACATGTCATTAACGGCCACACGCCAGTCAAAGAAAGTCGTGGAGAGAGCCCTGTTAAAGCAAACGGAAAAATGATCGTGATTGACGGCGGTTTTTCCAAAGCCTATCAATCCACAACGGGCATTGCCGGATATACCTTGTTGTACAATTCGTTTGGCATGCAGCTCGTCGCCCATCAGAAATTTAATTCAAAAGAAGATGTGTTATGTAACGGAACAGACGTGTTATCTCTAAAAAGATTGGTGGACAAAGAACTGGAGCGGAAGCTGGTGAGGGAAACCAATGTCGGGGATAAGTTGCTGCAGAAAATCTCAAATCTGAAGGATCTACTAGACTATCGCTACATGAAATGAAACGATTGCTAAAAGTACACACCCGGATCAACCGTTTGAGTGCAATTTGATGTAGACGCTCGTATTGGGCAGGGTAGTAATAATTCCCTGCCTGTGCGAGCCTTTCTTTTACGTTTTTATAGAAGCTAATAAATAGGTTCGTTGTTTATTTTTTAGCCATTCCCTGTTTGTTTAAATATGCTAGCATATAAGGTGCTTGGCTTCTTTCGAGATGTTCCTCAATATGATCTGTCCAACCCTTAACTTTTTTCACTGTAAAAGGGGCAGCCACAGGCCGGTTTTGGTAATTTCATTAATATTAATCCTCACTGCACCTATATATACACCACCAAGTCCCATAGACTCTGCTGCTTCCTCGATATAAGGCTGATTTGCAGAAAGTTGCATTACCTTTTTCCGAAGATTTGGATCCGTAATCCGAATAATTGAAACAACTTGTGAACCCATAGATGGATTTGAGAAAGAGTTCATCCAAAGGGAAAGAGAACTTTACAGTATTGCTTATACGCAAAATATACTTTATGGTCGTTGGAAATATCTAATAATTTGGTTTTTGAAGACCCAAAAACGCCGCCACAGTGAAATTAAAGTTTTTTTGAACAATATCTCTCAAGGTTCGCTCACAAAGCAACTTCGAGAGCTAGAAGCTGATGGGGTAGTTAAGCGCGAAGTTTATCCTGAAGTCCCTATGCGGGTTGAATATTCGCTAACAACCAAAGGCACTTTACTTCTTCCTATAATTGAATTGATGGGGAAAACCCTTACAATGATCGACCGTTTAGGGGAGTAGGCTGAGGTATCTAATTTTGAGAAACGATATTACGAATTGCAGCAAAAGCTGACAAACAGTATTACAAAAACGGATTCGATAAATTGGTCATTAATGGCGGCAAGGTATTCTTAACCCTTAGCCTAATTAACACCTCTTTAGGAGATAGAAGTGTGGCACAATCTAGGTGAGCACCTCACTTTTAATAAACTCAGAAACTGTTGAGGGACAAGAACATACTCCCATTGCCGATTAGGTAGATCTCTAAAATTTATTTTGAGCTCATTCAGTACTTTACATGCCCATTAACTATACACGAACAAACATTTTAATTTGATTATTTTTTGCATAATTTTATCCTAGTAGTTAAAAATAAGTAAGGATAATATTCATGAACGCTCAGTGAATAGATATAAATAATTGGGAATAGCACGTAAAAGGCTATTAGCTTAAAGGAGTGTTATAAAAATGAAAGCAGTTGTGATTAATCAATATGGAAGTAAAGAAGAGTTAGTTGAGCAGGAAGTGAATAAACCAAGTCCAGAAGCCAATCAAGTAGTTGTAAAACTAGAGGCTACATCCATTAATCCAATCGATTGGAAATTAAGAGAGGGTTACTTGAAAGAAATGTTTGATTGGGAATTTCCTATTATCTTAGGTTGGGATGCAGCTGGAGTCATATCTGATATTGGTTCAAACGTTACGAAGTGGAAAGTGGGGGACCGAGTATTCAGTCGTCCAGAAACAACTCGTTTCGGTACGTATGCTGAGTATACAGCAGTTGATGAGCAGCTACTGGCAAAACTACCCGATTCAATCTCATATGAGCAGGCTGCGGCTGTACCTTTAGCAGGTTTAACAGCATGGCAGGCATTGTTTACTCATGGCCATTTAAAAGAAGGTGAAACTGTACTTATTCACGCTGGCGCTGGTGGTGTAGGTATTTATGCCATTCAATTAGCAAAGTATGCCGGCGCTCATGTTATTACAACAGCAAGTGAAAAAAATCATGAACTTCTTTATTCATTAGGTGCTGATCAAGTCATTGATTACAAAAAGGAAAACTTTGAAGAAATTCTAAAAGATATCGATTTAGTGTTCGACACGATGGGTGGAGAAGTAGCCGAGAATAGCTATAAGGTGCTTAAGCCAAATACCGGAAGACTGATTACCATTGTTGGTGAACCCAATCATGATACTGCTAAGTCTCACAATGTATCGGCAAAGGGGATTTGGCTACAGCCAGATGGTGATCAATTGCAGAGAATGGCAGATCTGATGGAACAGAAAAAGATTAAGTCGATTGTAGGGGCAACATTCCCGTTTAGTAGACAGGGTATTTATGATGCACATGCTTTGAGCGAAACTCACCACGCTGTAGGCAAAATTGTCATAACGTTTTAAAAAGGAGACTGGGGAAAAAAACGATAAACATTAAAATAGGCAACTGTCGAGGGATAAGAACTTCCTTAGTATGTGCGGAAAGCCAGCTGTTGATAAAATAAAACAAACCGTCGTGTAATGAAACACCCTTCGGTTTGTTTTGACCTTGCCAGAATATATATCTATTGTCTATAAAAAAAGTAACCTGGAACGTTAGACAAAGCCTATCCAGTACCGGACGATTCCAAACAGCTTTGCATCATGAATCTAGAAGAGGTTAGCTCCCAAAAAAATGTTAACTGTCATTGTAAATTTACAGATCTTTCAGATTAAATTGTATGCGTGTAAGCATGTCGGTCATCATTGCAACTTCTTCTTCACTGAAATCCAGTATCATCTGATGGACGAACTGGTTTCGATCCTGTTTGAAATTGGCGATATGCGTTAGCCCTTGTTCTGTTAACCGGACGAAGGTTTCCCGATAATCGTCGGGGTTTTTTCTTCGTGACACCAAACCGTCTGCTTCCAGTTGCTTCAAATGGCGTGTAATAGCAGCACTGTCAATATGAATGGCCTTCTGCAAATGGCTTTGTGTAACTTCTTCATGAAGATAGAGATGATACAGCAGAACGTATCGTGAGGAACTGATCCCCGTACAACGTTCAAATTTAGGTTTCAGCTGATTGCTTATGTTTTTAAGTAATATTAATAAGGTTTCTTGTTCCAGCGAACAATCCATGTTTGCCCCTCCTTGAATGGTGCCGAATGTCTTGGAAAGCATCATGATAACAAGGGCAGATTTCTTCCAAGACATTCAGCAGCTAAAGGCAACTATATCACAATGTGGAGACTACTCGCACTATCGCATGAAGACAGTTTTGATTTAAGCCCAAAACGTGGTCTCTTCGGCTGGCATGCGGTAGGAGGTGTATCCCTCGCTTGTAGCTTTTCCAATTGTCAGTAGCATGACTGGTACATAGCGTTCTTTATCCAAGCCAAACACCTCGGCAATTTGATCTTTTTCATAACCGCCGATTGGATTGGTGTCATACCCATGCGCACGGGCAACCAGCATCAATTGCATAGAAACCAGACCGGCATCAAGCATAATGACATCGTTCATTTCAGCATCGGACATGTTGTTATAGATCGGTTTGAATGCGTTCAACTGAAAGTCCTTAACATCTTGTGGCATTAAGCCATGCTCAACAGCTTTTCCATAGATGTTTTCTGCATAATCGAAATTGTTTTTGTCCGCAAACACGGCAATGACAGCAGAAGCTTGAGCGACTTTTTCTTTGTTGAAGCGGGACAGTGGGACGAGTTTTTCTTTTCCCTCTGGAGTATCCACCACAAGGAAGCGCCAAGGCTGCATGTTGATGGAGGAAGGGGCAGTGCTAGCTTCATTAATGATTTGAGTCATTTCTTCCCTGCTGATTATTACGGATGAATCGTATGTCTTAATGGAACGGCGTCCGTAAATAATTTTGTTAAAATCGTTTGTTTGTTGGTATGGTTTCATAATAATTAACTCTCCCTTTATATTTTGTTGAGGCATCAATGTTTGACTAGTCAATTGTTGATAAGTCAAATATAATCGAAATCTAAGTCCGTTTCAATAGTTTTTTTTGTGTAAAAATATTACAATAATTACTTATGCTATAATATCTTCTACTTGCATAGTTAAACAAGATAGGGCTGGAGTTGATCTAAGGTCAGACTTTTTTCACTGTAATGCCAAATCTCATAATGCCCGAATGGTAAAAGATCGAATTGAAAATTTGATGGGGTGTTTTATGAATCTTGACCGGTAGCCCTTCCCATGAGAAGGGGAATTATTGTGGAGGGACCAGAACATAGTCTGATTTGTGATTAGATGTATATCTAATTAGTAAGAGACTATTTGGTAAAGAGAGTGGAGAACAATCAGCATAAAAGTGAGAAAACAGTTTGTGTTTACTTAAACTAACTGTATTATCTGCACCCAGGCTGTTACGATCAGATATAATAGAAAATGGTTATTAGTCAAATTATATAGTAAAATTCATATTATAGAGTATAAGTGAAGTAAATAAATTTCAATGAAGCATCTTTTTTTCATTCTGGATTTCAAAAGTATACAGTGCTCTAGATTATTTGATCAGCGCAGTTACTAATTACAATATGTGGTAGGCTGTTTCCTAACCCTAAACTATATACTCTTTGACTTTGACAATATACTTAGAAAAAAAGTTGGTGAAGTAGATGAAAAACACAAATTCAAAAAAACGAGTAACCCTGAAGGATGTAGCGGAACACGCAGGTGTTTCTACAACGACTGCTTCGCTAGTGGTTAGAAATAATCCCAGAATTCCACAAGTCACTCGTGAAAGAGTTTTAAATTCGATTGAGGAATTAGGTTACATCTATGACAGGGTAGCTGCAAATATGCGCTCACAAAGTTCAAATTTGGTTGGAGTGATTGTGACCAATATTGCAAATAAGTTCATTTCAGAATTTCTGATTGGAGCACAAAACAAACTTGAGGAATTCGGATACACCGTATTACTCGGTACAACTTCTGACAATGCAACAAAGCAGCAAAATTTAATCTCTACTATGGTAGAACATAGAATTGACGGTCTGATTTTAAATCCTTCCTCCATCAGTTTAGAAAAGACCGTCAAACAATTAAATAATCTGAAAATTCCTCTGGTACTAGCTAACCGGGAATTGTATAACATTAGCGCTGATTATGCAGGTATCGACTATGAAGAAGGAGCATACCTGGCTATATCGCACTTAGCAAAAAAAGGACATCGAAGAATTGCATTTCTAGGTGGTGTCAAAGAATCTTCGACATGGACAAAAAGGATGGATGGATATCGTAAGGCCTTCAAAGACCATAATCTAGAACTCGAAGAGAGTATCATAATAGCTAGCGACCCTACCAGCGAAGGAGGAGAGGAAGCTGCGAGGGTATTATTAAATTCCCCAAATCCTCCTTCAGCCATTTTTTGCTTTAGTGATTTGATTGCTTTTGGAGTCATGAAGGTCTTAACTAAAGAGGGAATCGTTGTTGGTCGTGACGTAGATATTGTCGGATTTGATAATATACCTGACGCAGAAAATTACCACCCGCCTTTGACGACGGTCTCATCCTTTCCTAAATCGATAGGCATTCAAGCAGCCAAGCTTTTGCATAGCAAGATTATTGGTGAGAGTGAAGGACTTCAGCGTGTGATTCTTAAGCCAGAGCTGGTCATAAGAGATACATCTAAATAATAATTTTCTTTCCAAAACCAAATTATTGATGAAACTGAAAAACACCTCGAGTGAGAAAAGGATCGTGATCTAACGTTCCAAGTATCGCTAGAAGGTGTTTTTTTGATTTTCACATTTTAATACTTAAAATAGCCCCATTAGGACACAGAATATGATTACTAAAAAACAAATGTGAAATTTATCACAATATTGACACATTTTTTTATGAGGAGTATAGTAAGTTTTGCGCACGATTTAGTATATCGATATACTTGATTTATTCCATATAATAAGAGGTATGATTTGTTTTATTTCATTTTATTTTGTACATCGATATACCGTGATTTATGCATCAAGGTATATTTCCTAATATAGGAGTACAGAATTGTATCCATTAGGAGGCAAAGCAATGTAATTATTAATCGAGTTGTTGAACTTGTATTTTGGCAAAGGGGACAACAAATGAAATATCCGCACCTAAAAATGGGATTAGGGATTTACCTAAGTTATTTACTATTGGGAATGGTCAATATCATGCTCGCTTCAAATATGAATTTTTTATCCGAGCGACTACATGTTGCCAAAACAGATATCAGCTTGCTTATCTCTGTTGTTGGAGTTGGCCACTTACTAACAATAAATATTGCAGGTAAGTTATCCGATCGTTATGGAAGAAAGCCTTTGATCATTGCAGCTACTTTGCTATACGCTGTTTTGCTTGTTGGAACACCATTAACAACTCACTTTCAGATTGCGCTCTTATTCGCTTTTTTAGCCGGAATAAGTAATTCGCTTCTGGATTCCGGTTCTTACCCAGCCTTGAATGAAAGCTATCAAGAAGCAGCAGGCACTGCAATTGTGTTAATAAAAGCATTTATGTCAGTAGGAGCTATCATTCTACCGGCTTTAATAACATTTTTAATGTCTAAAGAATTATTTTTTGGTTATGCATTTTTCATTCCTGCCATTTTGTTTGCTTTTTTAGGTATGTATTTTGTAACCATTCGCTTTCCTGGAATGATTGCGCAGAACCCACACAAGGAAAGAAACGAGAAGCATTCCAGTGAGCAGAGGGCTGACTTGTATAGTTGGAAAGAAGGTTCTGCTCTGGTCATCATCGGTTTTTTTTCTGTATCGTTGTCAACAGTTATTCAGACATGGCTGCCCACTTATGGTAACCAAGTCTTACAGCTAAATGAAAAAAATGCAGTGGAGTTGCTTAGTTTTTACAGCATGGGCGGATTAATTTGTATTTTGGTGCTTGCTTTCTTATTGAAAAAGTTCATTAAACCTATTACGGCAATGGTCGTTACACCTGGAATAGCAACCGTCTTTTTAGTTGTACTGCTGGCATTTCGTAATCCAGTCCTTGCTCCGTTTATTGCTTTTTTTCTTGGGCTGTTCACCTCAGGAATGTATCAATTAGCTATGACGGTCATGATTGATTTATTTCCAGCTAGAAAAGGGGTAAGCGTATCTTACGTAAGTGCTTCTGCTAGTGTAGCTTTTATGGTTATTCCTTTTATCACGAGTTTACTCGTTAAACATATAGGAGTATCTGCTGTGTTTTATTTTGACTTATGTATTGCTGTGATGAGTACATGTCTAGCGCTTTATTTATCAAAGCAAATGAGATCATTTTCAAAATAATGTTTCACTAAATATTTGCTTGTAATAAAAGGAGGGAAAGCAAATGAAAAATCCATATATTAAAACGTCCCTTGGCATGTACTTGAATTACTTTATGCTTGGGATGATCAATATCATTATCGCTTCAAATATGAGTGCCCTATCAGATAACTACAATCAACCAGTTGAAAAGATCAGTTTGCTTGTTTCTGCAATTGGTATCGGTAAGCTAATAGCTCTATTCTTTGCCGGCCGGTTGTCCGATAAAATCGGTCGTAAACCAATCATCATTACAGGAAGTTTTCTGTATTTACTGTTCCTAGTTGGTATTCCTTTAATGTCAAGCTATCCCGTGGCCTTTGTATTGGCCATCACTGCCGGAATAGCAAATTCATTACTGGATTCAGGAACATATCCAGCATTGATTGAATCATTTCCTAAGAAATCTAGTTCGGCTACGGTTTTGGTCAAAGCGATCATGTCCATCGGAGCCACGTTACTGCCATTCATTCTTGCGTATCTAGTTGCCAACGATATCTCTTGGGGCTGGTCATTTTATGCTTTGGGAATCTTGTTCCTCATCAGTGGAATTTATTTGATCTTTATGCCGTTCCCAGCGTTTAAGTCCAACTCAAAAGATGAAGTAGACAGTGAAGTCTACAAAAATCGTTTCAAGGAAGAACCGAAGTTTTGGGGAGAAGGATTGGCAATTATCCTTATCGGTTTTACTTCCACAGCATTGTTTGTGGTTTGGCAAACATGGCTTCCAGAGCTGGGGTCTAAATTTATTGGATTGAGTGAGAATGTCTCGGTAAAACTTTTAAGCTATTTTAGCATTGGCGCATTGGTGTCGGTACTTTTGCTTGCAGCTTTACTAGACAAGCTCATAAAACCAATCACTGTGATGATCTTATATCCAACGATAGCCTTCTTATCCATGCTGAGCTTGTTCTTTGTTCAATCGTATCCAATTGTTATTATAATGACGTTTATCTTGGGATTGTCGACTTCCGGTACCTTCCAATTGGCTATCACTGTAATGACACAATTCTTCGTCAAAAACAAAGGAACGACAACATCTTATGTAAATATAGCAGGAAGTGCTGCTTTTATATTGGTTCCCTTCATATCGAGCTTCTTGGTGGGACAGATCGGTATTTCCATGACACTTGTTTTTGATATGGTCATTGCATGTTTGAGTGTATTGCTTGCAGTATTTGTACTTATCCGAGGAAAAAAAGTGTTTCAATAAAAATTCAACTCGTAAGGAGTCTTTCAAATGAATAACTACGATAAAAATCTTGCCAAAATTGACGCAACAACAACTTTAGTTGGATTACTTGCTACACCAATCGGACATAGCGTCTCCCCCCAAATGCACAATGTGGGTTATACGATCAGTGGGTTGAACTATGCATATTTGGCTTTTGAGGTTGGACCAGAGAAGTTGAAAGAAACCGTTGAAGGTATGAAAGCAATGGGAGTTGCAGGATTCAATGTGTCCATGCCCAACAAAATTGATGTTATTCAGTATTTGGACGAGCTGGATGATACCGCTAAATTCTCAAGAGCCAGTAATACCGTCGTAAATAAAAATGGCAAGTTGATCGGATATAATACGGATGGATTAGGTTACGTAAAAAATCTTGAAGAACATGGAGTCGAGTTAAACGGGAAAAAAGTAACTTTAGTCGGTTCTGGTGGTGCTGCAACACCGATCGCTATTCAGCTGGTTCAATCAGGCATTAAAGAGATTAGTATTTTCGCCAGAAATGACAAATTCTTCTCCAAAGCAGAAGAAAATGCAGCATATATTAACAATGAGATGAAACACTTCGGCGTGAAGGCTAACGTTTTCCCTTTGGAAGATAAAGAAGCATTTCGTAAAGAAATCGCAGAAAGTGCTATTTTAGCGAACGCTACGAGCTTGGGCATGAAACCATTAGACGAATTAAGTATTGTTGATGATACTGAAGATGTGTTGCGCAAAGATTTAGTAGTAACCGATGTTGTATACAATCCTCGCAAAACAAAACTGTTAAAACAGGCCGAAGCTGCTGGAGCCAAAGCGATTAACGGTCTCGGTATGGTGTTATGGCAAGGCGCACTTGCTTACAAACTATTTACAGGAGAAGATATGCCAATTGCAGAGGTGAAGGAGAGCGTATTTGGTACAGAAATATAAATAGAAACTAGGGTAAGTGGATATATAAAAAAGGACCGTAAGTGTTCATCTTCCATCGATGAATGCTTGCGGTCCTTTTATGTTTATCCTGTACCTTTGTGCCCTGGCAGCATCTTGATAAAAATATCTAATGAACAACGGTATCGGTTTCCGCCTCTCTTTGTTAACATCTTCGGAACGCTCCGCCGCGTGCCAGAGCGAAGAAGATGAGCAGGGCAATAATCGAGCCAACGATGGCTGGAATAATATGAAATCCGCCAATCACCGGCCCCCTTGGTCCCAGCAATTCCGTTCCTAACCAGGAACCGATAAAACCCGCAATAATGTTTCCAAGTATACCGCCCGGTACGTCCCGCCCAATCAAGTTGCCGCTTAACCAGCCAATAAGTCCACCAACAATGAGTACCCAGAGCAGATCCATGGATTGTTCTCCTTTCTTCGAGTTTATTACAAGTTATGTTCGGCTCAGTGGAATATACCTCATCTTCCAGTTGGTGGAGGAATCTAAAGTGTGTGTGCTAAGATGGGTTAATAGATGATTGAAGCTGGTGAAAACAAGGCTAGATAGGGGGTGTACAGTTGAAGAAAATCCTAGTCATTGATGATGAAATCGCAATTCGAGATTTAATTGAGCTGGTGCTAAGGCGAGAAAACTACGATGTGCAGACCGCAGAGGACGGCAAAACGGGCTTGCAGCTGCTCGACTCTTTTCAACCCGATTTAGTGGTACTTGATCTGATGCTGCCTGACTGCTCCGGATATGACCTGTGCAAGGAAATCACCATGAAACGTGCCGTTCCTGTGATCATGCTCTCTGCCAAAAATGAGGTAATCGACAAGGTGTTGGGACTAGAGCTAGGGGCTGAAGATTACATGACCAAACCCTTTGACAATCGTGAATTGCTCGCTCGGATCAAGGTGATTCTGAGAAGAAACGAGAGCAAGGAGGAATCAAGTGAAGGAACAGAAATGAAATCTACACGCATCATTCATGAAGAGCTGACATTTGATCTGGAAAGCCGAAGGGTGCTGAAAAACGGTGTACCCGTGTCTTTAACGGCCAAAGAGTTTAAAATTCTGGAAACGTTACTCAAAAGGCCAGACAAAATCTTTACCCGGGATGAGCTGCTGCAGATCGGATGGGGATATGACTTTATGGGAGACAGTCGCAGTGTGGATATGACCATCATGCGATTACGGAAGAAGCTGGAGGATAACGCGGACGAACCGAAGTATGTCAGGACGATCTATGGATTTGGCTATCAACTTGGAGGTGGCGAAGCCTGAAGTATGCAACCCGGTTACTGCTGAATTATTTATTTTTCTCTGTGCTGTCCTTTGGCATCATCATTTTTGCGGTGAATAAAGCCATCGATTATTACAGCTTCATTACCATTGAAAAACAGATGATGGAGAAGGCGGATCTGTCCGAGTTGTCCTTCCGTGAGGTATTGGCACAGCATAGATCATCGACAGGAGAGCCGCAGACAAAAGAAATCGTCAGACTTGCTCTGGAGAAGCTGAAAACTTCAGGCAAGGAAGTACGTATCTATGATAGCTCCAAGCAGTTGATGGGCTTGGCTGTGAATGGCATCATCATTAATGATGGTAAACCTGTTATTTTTGAAAAGAATATTGAGAAAGCCCTGAGCGGCAGTTATGCCTACAGCGTAACGGAAGATCATCTGCTTTATTTTGCCACTCCCATTCAGGATCAATTCTACGAAAACGCTTATGTGTATGAGTTCGTGGAGGACATTTCCTACTTTTATGCGATTATGGATCAAATCCGTTATATCTTGTTTGCGGGTGCAGGCGGATTTATTATACTGATTACGTTATCCAGTCTGTGGATTGCCCGCAACACAACCAAGCCGATTAAACTGTTGCTTGGCGCTGCGCAAAGTTTCTCTAAACAGGAGTTTCGGAGAGTTCAACTCAACCGGAAGGATGAGCTGGGCATGCTGGCAGATGGGCTGGATTCCATGGGGCGGCAGCTTCATGATTACATTCAGTACCAGAAACAATTTGTCTCCAACGTATCTCACGAGTTAAAAACACCCTTGGCAGCCATTCGTGGTTTCTCTCAATACTTGGTTGAAGGGGAGAACGAGAACAAGGAGCTGCAAAAAATCTATGCTCATCTGCTGCAGGAATCGGACCGGCTGACACGCTTGATTAATGAACTGTTGTTGTTATCCCGATTCGACAAAGCTGGTTCTAACGAACTGGAATTTGAAAAGACGGAAATGAATGAACTGATTCAGGAAGTCACAATGAATATGGGAGCCAAGGCTAAGGATAAAGGGATCGAGATCAGAGTCAGTCAAGCGGAGGAAGAACCGGATGATGAGGGTACGACAAGAGTTTACGCCAACGTAAATCCAATGCTGATGTCCCATGCGATCTCCAATCTTGTGGATAATGCCATCAAATATTCAGACAGTCCATCGCTAATCGAATTGACGTTGGAACATACGCCAAGCGAGGTAGTTATACGGATACGTGATCAAGGGATCGGTATCGCGGGCGATGAGTTGGAGAGCGTGCAGGAACGTTTTTACCGGGCGAAAAATGCAAGCACAGCGAACGGTTCGGGTCTTGGAATTTCCATTTGCAAAGAGATTGTAGAGCGGTTTAATGGATATATCGACATGGAAAGTCAAATCGGGGAAGGTACGACCGTTACGATTGTTTTGCCTCGTGTGTAAACACGCGATTAACGTGCGTAAATAGTTAACGTTACAAGATTGATACAATTCTGTTATGAGACTAACAAATGCTTTTTTTATAATCACTTCATAAGAAGAAATCACACATTTATGGAGGGATCATGATGAAATTGATAAACAAAGCTACAGCTGTTATCCTGCTGAGTATTTTACTAACGATGGCACTGACGGGCTGTCAGTCCAATGGTGCCAAGTCGCCAGAAGCGGCGCAGAACTTGGCTGATAAAAACACATCAAACGAACAGAGTGCTGAAGCTATTAAGGAAGGTTCGATGGAGAAGGAAGGCAATGTGGTGCTGAAGGAGCTTGCTTTTGTCTATAATGAGCACACCATTGCAATTTCGGATACAGCGAATGAAGATCAGATGGAACAGATGCTGGGCAAACCGGATCACCTGAAATCTCATACGTACAGTGCCGATGATGGAACAAACATGGATACGTTAATCGGTTTTACAGAAAAGGTTTATACGTATCCTGGTCTGGAGGTTAAAACAATCAGTATACCGGAGGGGAAACAAGACTCCATCTTTCATATCGAAATTACAGATCCTAAGTACGCGACAGTGCGGAACATTAAAGCAGGAGATAGCCTGGATACTCTCAAAAACGCCTACCCTGAGGGGAAGCTGCATGGTGATGGCTCCCCTAATGAGGAGGATGACTTCCGTTACGAGCCATCCAATTATGTGGATGTGATGTCTTTTCATATCAAGGATGCCAAGGTGGAGAGCATTCAGATCTACAGCCTTCTGGATTAATATTTAGTATCGATATTGATAAGCCATTCATACGATTCAAATACCTGCCTGAGAGAGGGGCAGGTACTTTCTTATAAAACGAATTTGGCTTGCTTCATCGCAGTTTCGATCTCTTGAAAGGATGCTTTGAATCTGTCATCAATCTCCCTGCAAATATTCGTTATGAATACTTCATCAAAAAAGTTTTCTGTTATTGGTCTAATCGGTATGGTATCGCAAACTACCGAGCAGCAAAAGATATAAGCAAAGATTTAGTAGCGATTGCTTCCGGGAATGGGGGAAGCAATCGCTATGTTTTTGTGCGGATATTTTTATTTTTTGTCCGCCACATGTGTACAATAAATAAAAAAGATGATACATTGAAATTAGTTTAATTCCTTTTATAAAAGGGTTTTTTGAAGAAATACTATGTCTCCTGTACGAGGACATACGTATATCGAGGAGGGAATGGAATGTCAAGTCAAGCATTGGACCAATTTCTAAGTTCGAACATCGAAGATCTAAAGACTAAAGGTCTATATAACGTCATCGATACGCTGCAGGGTGCAAATGGTCCTGTTATTCGTATCGACGGAAAGTCCCTAATCAATTTGTCTTCCAATAACTATTTGGGACTTGCAACAGATCACCGCGTGATTGATGCTTCAGTTAAGGCGTCGCAGACATACGGGGCAGGCGCAGGGGCTGTGAGAACAATTAATGGTACGATGGATCTTCATATTGAGCTTGAAGAAAAACTGGCCCGTTTCAAAAAAACGGAAGCCGTTATCGTGTATCAATCGGGATTTAACTGCAATATGGCTGCTATATCCGCGGTAATGGACCAGCATGATGCGATTTTATCAGATGAGCTGAACCACGCTTCGATTATTGATGGCTGCCGCCTGTCGAGAGCCAAGGTGATTCGCTTTAAGCATTCGGATATGAATGATTTAAGACAGCAGGCGAAAGATGCCAAGGAATCCGGTCAGTACCGTAAAATTATGGTCATCACCGACGGGGTTTTCTCCATGGATGGTGATATAGCAAAGCTGCCCGAAATCGTGAAAATAGCAGAAGAATTTGATCTGATTACTTATGTGGATGATGCCCACGGTTCGGGCGTTCTCGGAGCGGGTGCGGGAACCGTGAAGCATTTTGGATTGTCCGACCGCATTGACTTTCAAATTGGTACTCTTTCCAAGGCGATCGGCGTTGTCGGCGGTTATGTGGCGGGTAAAAAACAACTGATTGAATGGTTGAAGCTGAGAAGCCGTCCGTTTCTGTTCTCGACATCGCTACCTCCGGCTGCAATCGCTGCTTGCAGCGCTTCTGTCGACATTTTGATGAATGACAAAGAGCTGATCGAGAAGCTGTGGGAGAACGGCAATGATTTGAAAAATGGCTTGAGCCGGATTGGATATAATGTAGGCCAAAGCGAAACGCCGATCACACCTTGTATCATTGGCGATGAAGTAACCACCCAACAGTTCAGCAGACGGCTCTATGAAGAAGGCGTTTACGCCAAGGCAATCGTGTTTCCGACGGTTCCGAAAGGAACCGGGAGAATACGCAACATGCCGACAGCTGCCCATACCAAGGAGATGCTCGACCAGGTGATCTCCGTTTATGAGAAAGTTGGCAAGGAAATGAAGCTGATTTAGCTGCATTCGCGGGAGTATATTTCGGGAGGAATGTCTTATGAACAAGATCTTGGTGACCGGAGCACTGGGCCAAATCGGTTCTGAGTTAGTTGTTAAATTACGTGAAATTTATGGTGCGGATCACGTTGTTGCTACGGATCTCAGGTCATCAGCCCACGAAATTACCCGATCCGGGCCATTCGAGCTGCTGGACGTGACGAATGATAAGGCGATGTTCGAAATCGCCAAGCGGTACCAAGTGGATACCGTCATCCATTTGGCTGCGCTGCTGTCGGCTACCGCAGAGGAGAAACCGCTGCTTGCCTGGAATTTGAATATGGGCGGATTGATGAATGCACTTGAAATATCCAGGGAGCTCGGCTGCCAATTTTTCACTCCAAGCTCCATTGGATCTTTTGGGCCTTCGACTCCGAAAGACAATACCCCGCAGGATACGATCCAGAGGCCCAATACGATGTACGGCGTGAACAAAGTGTCCGGCGAACTGCTTTGTGATTATTATTTTCACAAATACGGCCTGGATACTAGGGGGCTGCGATTCCCGGGTTTGATATCTTATATGACGCCTCCCGGCGGAGGAACGACGGATTACGCCGTGGAAATTTATTACGCAGCCGTGACGGCTGGCCGGTATACATCGTATATCGCCAAGGACACAAACATGGACATGATGTATATGCCGGATGCCCTGAACGCTATCATCGAATTGATGGAAGCGGATTCTTCCCGGTTGATACACCGAAATTCATTTAATGTCACCGCAATGAGCGTGGATCCGGAGGCGATCGCTGCAGCGATTCGGGATGAGTTTCCCGGCTTTATCCTCGATTATGACGTTGATCCGAAGAGACAGGCGATTGCCGATAGCTGGCCGCATTCCATTGATGCGACGGCAGCGAAAACAGAATGGGGATTTCATGCCCGGTACGACCTGAAGGCCATGACGAAGGATATGCTTTCACAGCTAAGCGAGAGACAAATGCTTCGCAAGGCTTAAAGTGATTATGAATTCGCTGTGCAAAGCGAGTAGATATACAAAAGAAGCTGCATCATGAGGTTTGGCGTTACCCGGACCTTTGGTTGCAGCTTCTTTTTTCATCCTCAATCCAGACATTTCCGTGGTCTGTGGCTTATCAGATAAAGAACACGGCATAAAGTTTGCAACAGGACGGACCGAGGCATGCAAAATTAAAACACAGAAGTGAAAGAAAGGGAGCTGTTTATGTCGCGGGACAAGAACATGTTCTCATTGCGATAGGCGTTTATCTAATCGTTATTCTGCCTGTTAGTTCATTTATAGATATAATGCAGATGTACAATGACACAAAGTTACCAAACAAGAGAACCCTTTGAGCCACATTAATAAAAGAATAAAATGATAGTTTCATTAATCAAGCAAGGAGTGTGCATATAATGGGTCGTTTTCGAAAGAAACAAAAGATAATTCTTACGTAGTAATTCCGTCAGAAAATGTAACTAAGATACAATTTGGAGATCCGTGTTATATTGGTTATCAAGTAGATGGGCAAGAATTCTGGGAATTAACGGGTGTCTCTTATACGACTGAAGTATCTTCGTTAGAAGTTCGTAAATACCAATACCATATGGCAGGACATCTGCATCATGCCTTATTACCGCTTAGCAAGCTGCTATAAGTTAATTTTGTATTTTGAAGAAGGAAGGGAATAACCTTGCAGGGTACTACTTGACGCCTATAGAAATAGTAGCGATCCGTTGGGTTGTAGCACATTTTTTAAGGTAGTTCCTTTGTTACATGACAGTCTAATTGAAATGGGTATTAAAGAAGGTGTGACTCATATTACTGATAATATAGTTTCAGATGATACGATTTCACACGTTGACCTAATAGCCGTTCACAAAAAAAATGGGCTTTACGTTGATAATAGAAAGTTACATATGGTCTATATAGAAGCAATGATAAGATTAATTTCATTGAAGGAGGTTCGAGATGAGAAACGAAGAATGTTGTCCTGAATGTGGAGGAACAAAATTTGGGGAGGGCAAGTCGCACGGCGAAGCTAGGGTATATCCTATGAAAAAGATGCTAACATTAGGATCAGATGTTACTCATGTAATTTGTATAACGTGTGGATTTATTTTAAAAAGTTTTGTTAAAGAGCCACATAAATTTGAGGATAATAAATAAAAAAGTACTGCAAGAAAGGGGACCAACAGATCAAGTTCTAACTCTGCTCAGTTAAATAAAGACTAAAGGGCATAATTGCATGAAAGTAGGGAACTTTAAAAAAATTCAGTCTTTGTTGTCGAGGGACAAGAACATGATCCCATTCAAGTCGCTATTTTAGCGGCTTTTTTATTTTATCGGTACAAGTTCGTGTCCCAAGCCAAGGACAAGAACTTGTACCGATTACCGTATTGAACAAGAACATGTTCCTACTCCCGATTAGATGTATATCCCAAAAAAGCACATGTAGTTAAAACTTGAATAGGCAGCATTGGAGGGACGGTTTTACATTTTTTACAATACCTAAATCTAAAAAAATAGGAAGGAACCTTTTATAATTGTTACCAGCTAGGAAAGTTACCAAGCCGTTGTACCCACAGATAAGACACAGGTTCAGAATAAGGAAATTCTTTTAAAAACAATACTTTAATCTTTCATGACAACAAAACAACTGTTTTTAAAACGGTTGTTTTGTTGTTAACACCCAATAGTTACATTCTGGTTCCTATCTAATAAAAAGGTGCCTACTTTTCAAGTAGCATGAGAAATTTTAAGATAAAAAGAAAGGCGGTTCATGCATAGTGTGATCGTTCAATTAATCGATTAAGTGGGAGATTAAACGAAAGTAATTGAGGGGATGGTAGCGTCATGCCAATTGAAATCAAAGACATTGTGTCTAAGAAAATATTAAGTGAAGTAAAAGGTTATCTAGATATTGGTTTTACTCATTCACTAAATCCCTATACGGGTTGTGCATTTGCTTGCGAATACTGTTACGTCAGAGAAATGCCTATTCAAAAGTTTAAGGATATTCCTTGGGGAATGTGGGTGGATGTCAAGAAAAATGCAGCAGAAAACTATCTAAGGGAAGTCTCTCTTCTAAGACGTAAAAATAAACCCATAAGTATATTCATGTCATCAGCCACAGATCCTTATCAACCTGTAGAGCAGAGGGCAAACATTACAAGAAGCCTATTGGAAGAAATGGATAAAAACCCACCAGACTCACTTCAAATTCAAACTAGAAGCCCTCTGGTTGCCAGAGACCTTGATATACTACTGAAATTAAAGGAAAAATGTCGAATTCTGGTTTCAATGACAATCGAGACAGATCGTGAAGATGTGAAACGAATTTTTTCACCCTATGCTCCTGGAATAGATTTAAGAGTTAAAGCCTTGAAAAAGATGAATGATGCAGGGATACATACACAAGTATCTATTTCCCCAGTGCTACCTTTTTCACCTAATTTCGCTAACATGATACAAGGTATAACTGATCGAATTTGGATTGATAAGCTACTGATTGGTGATGGTCAAATGGGGATGAGATCTGAGCGTATAGGGATGCCAAAATTATTTGATGCGAACGGGTGGGACAAATGGTACGAGAAAAGCATTCATCTGAAAGTGGAAAAATATTTTAAGGCAAGGTTCCCATCTGAAATCATTCATGTATCTAAAAACAGCGCATATCCATTTTGATTTTATGAAGCCATTCAGTTTATGAGGATCTTGCCCGTTTTTTCTTCATGCAATAGAAATATTTGCAGCTGCTGTTCGAAGATCAACTTTCTCTTACGAATCAATAGAGGACGCATGAGTCCTCCATTGACTTAACTTGAAGATGAAAATACAGGGTTTATGATTCCATGGGAATAATAGAGGAGCTTATTTTATTTTGAAATGACGGTGGATTAACACTTCGACTTCATTCACTCTGATGAATATCGTCTGGAAGTTCATCATTGAGTTTCTGGTATCCAAGGCCCCATGTTTCCATAGAGAATATAATTGGCTTCAGTGAATTTCCTAAATCACTTAAACTGTATTCGACTCTCGGAGGAACTTCTGCAAACACGGTACGAATGACAATTCCATCCTCTTCCATTGAACGTAAATTTTCAGTGAGAACCTTTTGACTGATCTCCGGGATACTTTTACGAAGTTCTCCGAATCGTTGAGTCCCCTTCAAAAGATCCCTCATAACTAATAACTTCCACTTGTTACCTATCAAGCCAACTGTCGTTGCCACAGGACACAACGGCAACTCTTTTTTTGAAATCACTACATTATCGCCTCCAATAGTTACTATTAGGTTCCTATATAACAAAAAGGTGCCTACTTTCAAAACGAATACATTGCTTATATTATAATTCTGTCGATGAGAAAAGCAAATGAAAATGAATGAAAGGAGGAGGGAGTTTGCAAGAAAGTTTATGGATGCAACTGAGTGACTATTTTTCGAATCATATGTTAACGTTCTTGAATTCTTGGAAAGAGCATTTAAAGATCAGTTTATTGGCATTGATGGGTTCTACACTTATCGGGATTGCATTAGGTACCTTATCAACTAAATACAATCGTTCCGAAAAATGGATCATCTCGTTATTCCAAACATTACGAATCGTTCCCAGCCTAGCGATCTTACTTCTGTTGCTTCCTATCATGGGTATTGGAATTAGGCCAGCCCTTTTTGCTCTCATTATTTTAGGAATCCCTCCTATCTTAATGAATACAGTATCCGGGTTACAAGGTGTGTCCATGTCTCTACTTGAATCTGCACAAGGTGTAGGGATGTCTGAACGACAAATTCGATGGAAAATCCAATTTCCAGTGGCTGGACCATTGATATTGACAGGGATTAAAACCGCTGCGATTGAAATTATCGCCAGCGCCACTTTGGCTGCCAAAATTGGAGCTGGTGGATTAGGAGAAATTATTTTTACCGGTTTAGGACTCAATCGAACGGATTTACTTTTAATTGGTGGTATTTCAGTAGCGATTCTGGCTATTGGTATAGGATTTATTTTAGATCTGTCTGAACGTGTATTGTTTAGATATAAATTCTTGCAAAGGTAGGGTCAACACAAATGAAAAAGAACATAAAGAAAAAATTGGGTTTAACCATCTCAATCACACTTGTTTTGTCCATAATTTTGAGTGCATGTGGTAATAAAACGAATAATCATGGATCTACTATACGAATTGGTTCAAAAGACTTTACTGAGAATTTAATTGTCGGGGAGCTATATGCTTTGGCTTTGGAGAACGCGGGATACCAAGTAGAGCGTGTTCCTAATATTGCGGGTTCCATCATTCATTCATCGATTGTTAATAACGATATCGATATGTATCCAGAGTATACAGGTACGGGGTTGTTGGCCGTATTACAGATGGATTTGATGACAGATCCGGATGAAGTGTATACAAAAGTCAAGGAAGAGTACAAAAAGCAATTTAATATCTCATGGCTCGATTATTCAAAAGCAAATGATGGAGCGGGTCTCGTTATTCGAACGGAAGTATCACAAAAATTAGGGATCAAGACCATTACTGACTTGCAAAAACATGCCGGTGAGATTCGATTTGCTTCCCAAGGAGAGGTTGACCTGCGCGCTGACGGTATTCCAGCATTGGAGAAAGTGTATGGCAAGCTCAATTGGAAATCATCCAAAGTATATGATAACAGTTTGAAATATGAAGTGCTTAGAAACAATGAGGCTGATGTTGCGCCTGCATATACCACTGAAGGTCAGTTGGTGAACAAAGACGAGTTCACCCTATTGGAAGATGACAAACAAGTATGGCCACCTTATAACTTGGCGCCTGTTATCCGTGATAATGTGCTCTCAACGGATCCCGGCATAGCTGAAGTGATCAATAAGGTTAGTTCGGTATTGGATACAGACACCGTAACCGCACTAAACGCAAAAGTGGACGTAGACAAAGAAGAATATGAAGATGTGGCAAAAGAATTTTATGATTCCATTAAATAAGGATGGCGTTAACATGACTCCAACAGCAATCGAATTCCATGATGTGAGCAAAACATATTCAGATTCCAATGCATATGCAGTTGATCATGTGAACTTGTCGATAAGTGAAGGGGAGTTTATAACCATCCTCGGCTCCTCTGGATCAGGAAAGACAACTTTATTGAAGATGGTGAATCGGCTTAACGATCCTTCCCACGGGATTATTAAAATTTTTGGCGAGGATATCGCTCGAGTTGATCCTGTAAAACTTAGAAGAAAAATTGGCTATGTTATACAGCAAGTAGGCTTGTTCCCCCACATCAATATTGAACAAAATATTGCTACCGTTCCTCGTCTTTTGAAATGGGACAAAAAGAAAATCGAGGAACGGGTGCAAGAATTGTTAACTTTAGTTGGGTTAGATTCAGAGAACTTCAAACGACGTTATCCTTCACAATTGTCCGGAGGACAGCAACAGAGAATTGGTCTTGCGCGAGCATTAGCAACCGATCCCAATATTATGCTGCTGGATGAACCCTTTGGGGCCTTGGACGCTATTACGCGCTTAAATCTCCAGGATGAACTCTTAAAGATTCATGGGGGAATGAAAAAAACCTTTTTGTTCGTGACTCATGATATTAATGAAGCATTCAAGCTGGGAACCAGGGTTATGATTATGAATCAGGGTAAGGTTTGTCAGTTTGATACCCCAAGAGAAATTGTAACTCATCCTGCAGATGATTTTGTATACTCACTCATTCAATCTTCGAAGGAGCAAGAACGCTTCTGGGGGAACTTAACATGATCGACTATGCCATTAAGCATCCGGATAAGTTGGGAAATGCATTATTGGAGCATGTGGAGATCCTCATTTTGACCATGCTGCTCTCTGTGATCATTGCAATCGTCTTAACCATCTTAGCTCTGGCCTCTGATAAGATATCTAGATCACTCATTTACTTGTTTTCAATCTTGTATTCCATTCCGAGCTTGGCTTTGTTTGCAATCATGATCCCTGTGACCGGATTGGGGAAAACGACAGCCATTACCGTGCTCATTGCCTATAACCAATATATCCTTCTACGTCAGTTCATTGCAGCTTTGAATCATGTTGAACCATCTGTTATTGAAGCTGCTACAGGGGTCGGTATGAGCCGATTTCAGATCTTACTTCAAGTCCAGGTACCCTTAGCAATCAAGCCTCTGTTTAGAGGCATTCGACTTGCTTCGGTAACAACCATTAGCATGGCAACCATCGCTGCCTTCATTAATGCAGGAGGGCTAGGTACGATATTAAATGATGGATTACGGACCATGAATATCGATAAGATTTTGTGGGGGGGCTTATTGTCAGCAGGACTTGCTATTGTGACGAACGCAATATTCATGCTGTTTGAGAAACGAATACATTTGAGATCGGAGAGATAAATAATGAAGGCAGTTGTATTGGAAAGGGTCTGTACCCCAAAAGAACTACAGATCACTGAAGTACCTATTCCTATAGTCAAACCTGGGTGGGTACTTGTAAAAATCAGGGCGTTTGGAGTAAATCGCTCCGAAATGTTCACTAGACAGGGGCATTCACCGTCCGTTCAATTCCCGCGTATTATTGGGATCGAATGCGTAGGGGAGATTGAAGACCCTTCAGATAGCACATTTATAAAGGGAACGACCGTCGCTTCATTAATGGGAGGGTTAGGCCGTGCATTTGACGGGAGTTATGCTGAATATGCACTTATACCTTCGGACCAAGTGTATCCTATTTCTAGCGATATGAAATGGACTGAACTTGCAGCGATACCGGAAATGTATTATACCGCGTATGCATCCTTATTTGAATGTCTTCAATTGACTTCAGGGGAGATGCTACTTATTCGTGGTGGGACAAGTTCCGTAGGTTTAGCAACACTTCAGCTAGCTAAGAGTGTAGGAGCAACAGTCATATCAACGACTCGAGACAAAGAGAAATTTGCACTTCTCCAAGAAGCTGGAGCAGACTATGCACTGCTCGATAATGAACATTTGAGACAACAGGTGTATGCTATTGCTCCAAATGGGGTAAACAAGGTTCTAGAGTTGGTTGGTACAACGACTGTAAAAGAGTCCTTGCAATTCATCTCAGAACGAGGGATTTGTTGCATGTCAGGAATATTAGGAGATGAATGGACTCTTGATACCTTTGAACCTTTAGTGGATATACCCACAGGTGTATATTTCACAGCGTTCACAAGTGAAGTTATCAAAGAAAGTACACTGATCTCTTTATTTGAGCATATCCAAAAACATGGTATAGTCCCACCTATTGCCCGAGTCTTTACACTCGAGGAGATTGGAAAGGCACATCTTTTAATGGAAAGTAACACCGCAAACGGTAAGATCGTTATATCCAATGACATTGTAGAGACGAATGATAACTTCTCTGCAACCTAAAGATAAAATAATAGTTACAAAAAGGTTCCTATGCAACATTAAGGTGCCTACTTACCAATTATCTAAAGTAGAGATAAAATTTAAGTGAGGGCATACGATCACGAGAATAGAAAGGGGTTTAAATATGACGATTACAGAAAACAAACAATTGATGTATCGTTTCACGAACTTCATTAATACGGCAAGCAAAGAACTTGCTGAAGAATTGATTGCTCCAGATGCTGTTTTTTATGTACCTATGCAAAAAGAACCAATGAATGGTCCAAGTGGTTATCTCTCCATAATTCATATGATGAGATCTGGTTTTTCCGATATACAATGGACTGTTAAGGAGCTGGTAGCAGAAGGGGATCTAATAGCAGCTCATTTTGTCATGAAGGGCACACAAGACGGAATGTTTCTCGGGTTTCCACCAACGGGAAAAAAAATTGAAATAAATGCAATGAATTTTTATCGGATCTCTAATGGCCAAATTATTGAAGAGTATGGTCAACCCGATATGCTTGGCTTGCTCCAACAAATAGGGGCAATTCCAAAAGCATAATTACATCACCTCTTGTAAATAAATGAAGTGATCTCAGAAAATGTCGCTATATGTCGAGGGACACAAAGAAAGGTCTAAAGTAATATGTATGATTTTACCGCAAGCAAAAAAAATATTAATGACTATGAAAGCTCGAAGATACTTACCCCAGAGATTGGAGATAGGGAAGAACTCGCTCAATTTAGAGGATCTCTGTTGGCGCTGTTTGGAGAACCCGATTATAAAACATCCGATGCAGAGAATGCCTTTCAATACACTATCACAGCAACAGACAATGTTCAAAATTCTTATGAAATTACAGTTTATCAGGGACCTAGCGGACTTGCGATAGAAGGTAATGAAAATGAAGCCTCTGTTCTTAATGCAGCTCAATTTTTTGTTGGATATGTAAAGAAAGCAAGGCCTGCTGACTTCGATGAGAAATTAGTCTATGAAGACACCGGATACATAATAGAATATGGGTGTAAGAATGGCGTTTGCTATTATAAAGAGTCACCTCAAACTACAACTACTTTAAAATCAAATAAAATTAGGCTCGCTGATTTAACACCGGGCCAATTGAATGAAATCAATGAAATTGATTTCACAAAGATAAAAGACCCCAATGACTCATGGTTCTGGAAAGAGGATTTATTAAATTTCTCAACAATAGACTTTCCGTTGATTCGTGACTTAATGCGTAAGGACCTAAGTTTGGTTTTAGGAAAACCGATAGGTCTTGATGAAGTGATGCAGATGGGGAGCGATGAGGGTTTTGATCTGGAATTCAGTTCAGAAACTCCTGAGATGGCATTAAACGCGTTAGCAGAAATCTGGGCATGGAAAACAACTGCGGGTAAAGCGTCACAAAAGAGACGCCTTGATTGTTCTTCATTTGCTTGGACAATTTCACGAGCAGTTTATGGATTTTATGGAGGGAATTTAAATAGCAATCACGCTTTAGCTAATGCATTGTATGAGGAGTATGAAGATAGAATCACATCTCAGGAAGATACACTTCGATTCTTCTATGCATTACTTGAGCTCTTCAAATTTAAACGACTAAATGAATAATTCATCATTAAACTAACGGGAAACGTTAGCTTAATAATACTAAGAAAGCAGCTGATCCATGTGATCGGCTGCTTTTGTTCAACTAATGGGCAGAATACTTTAAATACATTTTCAATGGGGAGATGTAACTAATACCGAAAAATCACGTTCATTATTCTAGAGTAAGGGGGCTTTAAAGATATCGGACTAAAACTAGCGGTTGAGGACAAGAACGTAGTCCGATTACCGATTAGATGATTGACTACGTGAGGGTGGTGGGTCTTTTTTTGAATGTCTGAAACCCTAAAGGCTGGTTTATGGCCAAAGAGACTAGTTGAATTACTATGACCCTCCATTTGAAATGCACAGATGCACATTTCGAATGGAATTATTTGAGAAGATCGCTGATGGAGAACTAGCCATACTTTCTTATTTGCAAAAGTCTGAGTTGAAGTATCTAGAGGAATTGAAACGCTGATTCATACTTTCGATCCATTCAATTTAACAATAGCCATAAGGTAACAACCGCATATCAATAGGATAAGCTCACACCTCGTAACAAAAGAAGCTACAGGCTGAAATCAGTAGCATACGGGTAAATCTAAATATTGATATTTGGATTGTAACGCTATATGTAGGAGGCACAGCATGAATGACATACTCGCTTTTTCAATCTTGCTGATCTTCATTGTAATGGCACCAGGTGTCGATTTTGTATTAATAACAAAACGAACCTTGACAGATGGCAAGAAGGATGGTTTCAAAATTGCATTAGGTCTAATTAGCGGAGCTCTAGTGCACACAATGGTAGCAGCTCTAGGACTTTCCATTATATTAATGAAATCGGCTGTAGCCTTTGAAGTAATCAAATACGCTGGCGCTGCTTATTTGATTTATATGGGATTGTCTTCCTTCATTAAGCGAAAGAGTGATTTAAATCAAGATGAGCCGGATAATTTAAAAAGATCGGCATTTGTGCAAGGGTTGGTTTCCAATGCTCTTAATCCGAAAGTAGCTATCTTTTTCCTTACTTTTCTACCTCAATTTTTGACACCTGACCTAAATGCGAGTGTACAATTCCTAATCATGGGTTCCTTTTATGCAGTGCTTTCAATATTATGGTTTTCAACCATCGTATTTTTATTAAGTTATGTAAGGAAATGGCTAATGTCCCCAAAGGTTCAAAGTATTATAGACAAAACTACCGGAATGGTCTTGATTGCATTCGGGCTAAATATGATTTTCAAAGCACAAAAAACGGGATCGTAGAGTTAGGAAGGGGGCTCTTGGAGCTACCTTTTTTGTATAACAATCTAGATTACACATCATTATCCCATAAAAGGGTATCCACTCGCTTTGATTGAAAGCGAGTGGACACCCTTTTTGATTTAGTATAAAAATGTTTAAACGATTTTAATCATGAGTTATATCATATGATCAAGAGTTGTGGCGATTTTTCACAATAATAAACTTAAGACATTGGTTAGTCCGAAAAAGCAAAAATGAGATCATAGGTTTTTGGCCTTGACAGTCGACTTAATAAGCATGGTTTAATATGAGACCTAGTTGGTATTACAGCTCAACCTTGTGCTGCACGCGGTACTTCGAAGGTGAAAGACCAAAATGGGTCTTAAAAGTTCGGCTAAAATGAGACACATCGGTAAAACCGGTGAAATCAGCAATTTCTTCGAGTTTCAGATTGGATTCACTTAAATACTGAACCGCTTTTTTTAATTTCACATCAATTAACAGCTTGGAAAAGCTAGAACCTGACACCTGTTGTATAATCCGGCAGATGTACTGCTTGCTGAGATGCATGTATTCGGCAGCTGAAGCGAGAGTAGCGGATCTAAAATCTTTTCTTATATGATTCATAATTCCATTGAAATGCAGTTCAATATTTGAAAGTGGAGTTGGGGTTTCAATATCAGATTGATTGTGACGAAACAAGAAACTAAACAATAACTTCAAGTAGCATTCCATAATATTATTACGGAATTCATCCCCCCACATGTATTCGCTAAATAGACGAAGCATGGTTTCCCTTACATCATCATTATTGCTAGTATGAAATAGGATATAGTTCGAGTCCTGCTTGGTTTCATCGAAAAGTACTTTATTAAAGAAACTAATCAGGGGAGGGTTATGGTGAAATAGTTCAAAAAAAACAGATTCTATGTATCTACGTCTTATCATCACGTAAATACAAATACTTCCATCTAACATTTTTATTGAATGCATTGTATCGGGGGGCATAACAAATAAGTCTCCGTCTGACAACTGAAACGTCTTATTTGGCAAGGTAAGAATCCCGCTACCTTTATGAATATAGATGCATTGAAAGTAGTTATTGGAGTGCATGAGATCAAGAGAGAAGTTTATATGTTTGGTTATGGCCATATTCAGATCCTCTAAAATAAGCAGGTTCTCATCGATCTCCGTTAAACCGGTAATGTATTTAGGGGTTTGTTCAGAATATTGGGGCCAATATATGCGAATCAATTTATTTTTCTTAATATAATTACTGGATAAAAATTTTGTGTATGTCGAATATTCCTGCAAGGCTAGTTTACCTTCAGAGTTTTCTTTGTAAAATTCCTCTAAACTTGTTAATACCTGAAGTATGTGATCCATCTTTTCTGTCAGCACGGTAACCTCCTATGTCACATTTCTACTTGAATCTAGTCTATTCTATTGTTTCATATTCTTCAACTTGGAGTGTAACCGAAGTTAAGTGAATGCTATGTTTCATCTTATTCAAGGTTACTGGCTAATCCTATCAATTAACCAATTACATAAATAAAGTTAAGATGCATGTGTAGTAATATTCTTTTCCTTACAATAATTAATTAGAAAGTGGTGCTAACAATGAAAGCGAATTTTACAGTTAACCTCACGGGGAATACAGAAGCATTCCCTCATTATTGGGAGCTATGCGTAGGAAGTTGTCACGCCTACACTGCCCTTCGCGCGGATTATCAGCGTATGTTGAAGAGAGCTCATGACGAACTAGGATTCAAATATGTTAGGTTCCACGGTTTACTGGATGATAATATGTCAGTTTACACAGTTAATATGCTCACGGGACAGGAGTTATACTCTTTCCATAACATTGATGTTATCTTCGATTTTCTTCTCAGCATTGGGATGAAGCCATTTATAGAGCTTGGGTTTATGCCTTCTGCATTGGCATCCGGTGAGCAGACATGCTTCTTATACAAAGGGAACATTACTCCACCAAAAAACTACGATAAATGGTTTGAATTATTGAATACGCTTACGAAGCATTTGGTTGATCGCTATGGTATCGATGAAGTCCGCACCTGGTTTTTTGAAATCTGGAACGAACCGAATTTGAAGTACTTCTGGGCCGGCACCAAGGATGAATATATGAAGCTCTATGATTACTCGTCTCGTGCAATCAAACAAGTGGATTCCTTGTTGAAAGTTGGGGGACCGGCTTCTTCTGGAAATGCCTGGATACCGGATTTTATTGCATACTGCGAAGAAAACAAGGTGGCAGTAGATTTTATTTCAACACATCATTATCCTACAACCGATCCGTTAAGTACGCATCATGAAGTGGACATTGAAGCCATAATGAAAATGGATGAAGAAGAGAAAATGCTGGCCTTCGCAGCGTTGATGAATCCGCACTATGAGCGTGGAGTTATGGCTGTTATGACGCAAAAGGCGAAGCAGGAAGCCGGTGAGCTTCCGCTTTATTATACGGAATGGAACTCGGCTGCATTCCCGTATAAGCAGGATGATCCCTATGCAGCAGCTTTTATTGTGAAAACTTTGACCGACAATGTGGGCCTTGTTGAAGGATATTCGTTCTGGACGTTCTCCGACATATTCGAAGAATCAGTTCAACAATCGCTGCCTTTCCATGGCGGGTTTGGTTTGCTGAATATTGATGGTGTTCCAAAACCATCTTACCATGCCTTCAGAGTAATGCATGACTTAGGGAATGAACGGATTCCAACAGAGACCTGTGAAGTTGAAACCCTGGAGCTTCTTGCAACCAAGAAAAATGCCGGACTTTCTATGGTGCTTTACAATCATAACGCACCTGAAGCGGAGATCGTAGGTGCTCAAGTGTGTATTACATTCCTAGGCGATTTAACCGGAAAGAAGGCTTCGATACAGATTATCGATGAGTACCATGCAAATCCGAAGCGCAAATGGGTAGAGCAGGGCTCCCCGGAATACCCTACGAAACATCAATTGGAGGAATTGTTACAGGCTTCCGAGGTGATCAGAAAGCCTGTTGAGTTGAAGCAACTTCCAGGTGGGGAATGGTATCTGGAGCTAACCGTTGAACCGCATAGTGTAACATCTATCGATATTGAGTAAAAAGCGGTGCATTGTAAATTCATGCCTGTATTGCTCACCATTCAAAAACAGTCGCTATTTTAGCGACTGTTTTATTTTATCGGTACCAGTTCGTGTCCCGAGTTAATTGATTACAGCTCAACCTTATGCTGCGCTCGGTACTTCGAAGGTGTAAGGCCAAAATGAGACTTGAACGTGCGGCTAAAATGAGCACTAAATAAACGAAGTATGGTTTCCCTAACGTCTGAATTATTTCCAGTATGAAAAAGGATATAATTTATATCATCGTTGGTTTCATCCAGAAGAGCCTTGTTAAAGAAACTGACCAAGAGGGAATTGTGATGAAATAAATCAAAAAAAAACAGAGTTTATATATTTACGTCTTATCATTACATAGATGCAGATGCTTCCTTCATCTATCTTTACTGAATGTTTAATATCAGGCGGCATTACAAATAAGTTTCCCGACGATAATTTGGAAAGTTTTATTTTGCAAAGTAAGAACTCCAGCACCCTTATATATATAGATACATTAAAAAAATTGTTGGAATGCATGAGGTCCAGCGAAAAATTTAAATGTTTGACGATAGCCATGTTTAGATCCTCTAAAATGAGCAGGTTCTCATCTAATTCTGTAGAATCGGTAATGTATTTTGGGATCACAGAATTAATACTGTGGCCAATACATGCGAATCAGATTATTCTTTTTTATGTAATTAATGGATAAAGAAATATATATAAGCGGAATATTGATCTGGTTGTAAACGGCCTTCAGCACTCTCCTTATAAAAATCCTCTATATTAGTTAATACATGGAGTATATGATCCATCTTATCTATGTCCATAATACACTCTCCCCATAACACTTCTGACTATAGTCAAGTCTATGTGTTTCACTGCATTTAAAGTTGGTAAATGGTAATGCATTTATTCAGAAATAAGTTATTGCAGTTACAACAAAGCTGGTTGAGAAAGGTTAAGACTACTATTGAACCGTCCTAAATCAGTGGCATTTTTGTTTCATATTATTCAATGAAAGCGTTAATATTATTCATTTCAGTGATCTTTATATGCTACTACAATAGTATTAACGATTTAAGTATTAATATTCTTAGAGAATTTTGAAAGGGCATACAAGAGTGGAGTGATATCAATTTTAAGGAATTAGGAACATGTATAGCTCAGGTTATGGTTCATTCTAAGAGGTATTCACAAAAGGGGGATATAACATGTTTGCAGAAAGTAAAATAAATGAAGAACATCCTGTCGATCCGTCAAGTGACATCCCGTTGCAACTCCGCAAAGGACAGTTAGTCGGAGATAGTATGGGAGTGGCAGGAGGTGCACTAATTTCTTTAATTTTTTCTTCTTTTGCAATGTATTACCTAACTTCAGTTGCACATTTAGATGGAATTATGTTAGGAACACTGGTATTGGTAGGATCAATAATTGGTGCTGTTTCAAGTTTTGTTACGGGAATCCTAATTGATAAATTTAACTCGAAATATGGAAAGGTCAGACCTTGGGTGCTGGTATCCATTCTTCCAATGGCTGGATCTCTGCTTCTCTTGTTCTCCATCCCGGAGAGTCTTGCAATCTCGACCCAAATGGCTTGGGCAGGTATATGTATCGTCTTGTTTAACATCGGAACTTCCATGTATAGTTCCGCCTCAGGATCACTCATCCCGATGGCAACCCGGAACCCGCTCGAAGTTACAAAAATGGGTTCTTCACGTGCGCTGGGCACCATGGGGGGAGCCATGCTTGTCTCCTTGGGCTACGTGCCGCTGGTTGAACTGGTAGGAGGAGATCGGAGAGCTTATTTAATTGTAACCGCTATCATTGTTATCCTTGGTTCTTTATTTATCTTCAATCAATTTCGAACCTCACGTGAGAATGTTAAAACCGTTAACCGCGATGCAAGCGGATTTGAGAAGAAAGTTCCGTTCAAGGATGCTATATTATCCATTCTTAAAAATAATTATTTTCTCGCCGGTTGGCTGATTCTTTTTGCCTCAACTACTATGCTTGCAATGAATAATGCGAGTACAGTCTACTACGCTCGATATATTCTCGGGAACATTAATATGCAAAGTTTGCTTACGATGGTGAGTATTGTTCCATCTTTGCTCGTTTTAGCTGCTCTTCCTATTCTGGTCAAAAAAATGGGAGTGCGATTGGTTATTTTAATGGGAACCGTTTTTGCCATCACAGGAATGTTAATTCGCCTAATAGACACAACCAGTATACCACTTGCTTGCATAGGATTTATCCTTTCCGGAATGGGGGCACTTCCGATGTCTGCTCTCGTTACAGCCCTTATCAACAGCACGATTGATTACGGTGAATGGAAAAGCGGTATTCGGTCACCCGGCATGATGATGAGCTTAGTGGGGATGGCTGCACTTTTAGCAAGTTCACTTAGTATTTCCAGTATCGGTTGGATATTGGGAGCGACCAAATATGACGGATCGACAGCGCAGCAGTCTGAATCGGCCATTCAAGGCATATTAACTATTAGTATTTATTTACCGACTATTCTGGCATCTATTGCTTTCATATGTGTGCTTTTTTGGAGACTGGAAAAGCAACATCCTCAGATTGTTAGTGAGCTAAGAGCAAGAAATGGAGAAAATTAAGGTTTACCTGCAATCTGGTGATTGACTGAAAATTATAATAAAAACAGCGTGTATCTAGAAGGTTAATGTAACGCTTGTGACTATAATGATGTCACATATGACAGATCTACTATCAAAAATTTCTAGTTAAGAGGTGAGAGAATCGATGATCAGAACTTCCTTTAACAATAATTGGACGGTTGGACCCAAAGCCGGTTTTTTCTCTGAGGTTGTAGCTTCAGCGACAGCTCCAAAAGAGATCACACTTCCGCATGATGCGATGATTTGGAACAAAAAGCTTAAACCAGAGGAGGGTGGCAACGTCGCAATCGGTTTTTTTCCAGAAGGCAGTTACGACTACAAGAAGAATTTCTTCGTTCCGCTGGAGTATAAAGACAAAAGGGTAACCATCGAATTTGAGGGCGTATACATGAATGCAATGGTATACATTAACAGTGAATTTGCTGGACAACATCCGAATGGATATACCAATTTTTATGTTAGTGCGGACCGTTTCCTGAAATACGGCGAGGAAAATGAGATCAAGGTCGTTGCTATGAACCTTAGAGATTCCCGCTGGTATTCCGGAGCAGGTATTTACCGTAATACGAAGCTTATTATCGGGAATCTAGTGCATATCGCCTTGGATGGTATAAAGATTGCCACTCCTGAAATCAATAATGAACGTGCTGTAGTAACCGTAGCAACCGTACTCCAGAACGAAGGACACAATACACGAACGCTTTACGTTAAGACGACAATTGTAGATTTCGGCGGCTATGTAATTGCCAGTGAAGTTTCTCCTATTACGACTTTTGCTGGTGAAAGCGCTACACTTCGGCAACGACTCTACGTAAGAAACCCAAAGCTCTGGAGTGTTGATGCCCCCCATTTGTATCAATGCAGATCAAGCATCGTGGCAGAGGACGGGGAAGAACTGGACAAAGAAACGAACACCTTCGGTATTCGATCGTTGACGTTAAATCCGGATCAAGGTCTTTGTATTAACGGGGAAACGGTAAAGCTGCGTGGGGCATGCATTCACCACGACAATGGCGTTATCGGTGCTGCTACGATTGACCGGGCCGAAGAACGTCGGGTCGAAATTCTGAAGGAAGCAGGCTTCAACGCGCTGCGCAGTTCGCATCATCCAATGAGTAAAGCACTGCTTGATGCTTGTGATCGTATAGGAATGCTTGTGGTGGATGAGAGCTTTGACATGTGGACCACAACGAAGGCTGACCACGACTATGCACTACATTTTCCAGTTTGGTGGGAAAAAGACATTCAGGCAATGGTCGATAAAAATTACAATCATCCAAGTGTCATCATGTATACAATTGGTAACGAGATTCCAGAAACCGGAAGAAGAATCGATTCGGCATGGGGCCGTAAAATCGTTGACAAAATCCGATCCCTTGATAGCACGCGTTATATAACCAATGCTATAAATTTTACGGTATCCGTCCTGGATGAGCTTTCGAAATGGATGAAATCCCAGAAATCGGATCAGCTTGAGAAGAGCGAGAGCAGTAACGAAGGTATTAACACGATGATGAATAATTTGGGTGAGCAGATGGCCATGATCGTAGCTAGCGATTTTGCGAAAGAGAAAACGGCAGAATCATTTGCCTGTATTGATATTGCAGGATATAACTACGGGGAAGCACGCTACAGCATGGACATGGAGCTGTTTCCGAATCGCATTATTGTAGGTAGTGAGACTAAACCGGAAGAGATAGATAGACACTGGGAAATGGTAAAGCAACACAGTCAAATTATTGGTGATTTCACTTGGACGGGCTGGGATTACCTGGGGGAATCAGGGATCGGTAGAGTTGTCTATGAACCCGAGGAATTGGCAACGGGTATCGTAGGAGGTTATCCGTGGTTCACTGCCTGGTGTGGAGACATTGATATTATTGGCAATAGACGGCCGGTATCCTATTATCGAGAAATTGTATTTGGACTACGTAAAACCCCGTTCATTGCAGTTCAGCGCCCTAATCATTTTGGAAAACAAATGTTTCCGATGATGTGGAGTTGGAGCGATTCCATATCAAGCTGGTCGTGGGACGGCTACGAGGATAAACCGATTAAAGTCGAGGTTTACTCGGATGCTGAAGAGGTGGAGCTTCTTGTAAATGGTGTATCAGTAGGCCAAACACGCGCAGGCAAAGAGAATCGGTATAAAGCAGAATTTGAGACTGTCTATGTCCCAGGGGAAGTTGAAGCGATTGCTTATGACAACGGTGAAGAAATCGGTCGTATGAAGCTCCGTTCCGCTGTCAACGATGTGATATTGAAAGTAAAAGCCGATCGGACAGTGATTTCTGCATCGGACAACGATTTGTCGTTTGTTATGATCACCCTGCAAGATAAGCAAGGAAATCTGTACAACACCGCTGACCGCAAGGTTTCAGTTTCAGTTACAGGTTCGGGTATTTTGCAGGGCTGCGGTAGTGCCAACCCAAAATCGGAGGAGAACTTTTTTGATGGCGCATACACGACTTTTGATGGTAAAGCTTTAGCAGTTATACGCCCGATTGGAGCAGGATTGATTAAGGTGACCGTTTCAGCAGAAGGCTGTGCATCACAAACTGTACAGATTAATGCCATAGCCTTAGATTAGCAAAGGGCCAAAGGAGAAAAAGATGAGAACACAATTTGAAATGGAAGAAGAGATAAAAAAATAAGTTTTTAGAATTTGCCCACAAAAAGTCACCTGTGTAATCCTTAAAACCAGAGTGATTCATCCATAAAATGCTGAAGAATAAAGGAAATTTAGGGGCGTTTAGCCCCGATTGGCTTTACGAAAAAGGTTTAGAGAGAAGAAATCCTGTTATTGCCGTTTTGGGAGATTACGAAACGGCGTTTAGTCCTAAAACAGGAACACAACCTGTATATCAATCGTTCCAAGGTACTGGAACAATTGATATATTGGAATTCGAATTTAAGACAGTTTGAGCCAGAAGGGAGCAACTGAAATGCTAAAAGCTATACTGCTGAAAACAGATTATTTAACTAATCCCGTAGGTATTGATATTGTTCGACCGGAATTTGGGTGGAATTTGGCGGGAGACAGCAAGAAACAGACCGCTTATGAAATTATAGCAGCGCATACGAAGGATGAATTAGATAAATCATCTTATGTCTGGAGTAGCGGGAAAATAAGCTCGGCCAGTATGACCCATATTCCCTATGGAGCGGATGTCTGCAGTAGAGAACGGATCTATTGGAAGGTTCGTGTCTGGGATGAACATGATGTAGCCGGTGAGTGGAGTGAGACAGCATTTTTTGAAATGGGCTTGCTGGAAAGACAGGATTGGAAAGCAGAGTGGATTTGCGGTGACTACGAACCAAAACCGAAAGAACGGTATCCAGTCGAAGAGTTTAGTAAAACATTTCAGATTCCGGCATTTGTGAAAGCCAGAATGTATATCACCGCTTGTGGTATTTATGAAACGAGTCTCAATGGAGTGAAAGTAGGAGATCTGGTTCTCACCCCTGGCGTGACCAGCTATGAAAAGCGTATACAGTATCAGGTCTACGATATTACAAAGCAATTACAGAGCGGTGAGAATAAATGGGACATATCATTAGGTGACGGCTGGTTTAGAGGGAAACAGGGCGTATTCGGCGCCACCAATGTGTTCGGAACCCGAACCTGTGCTTTAGGGCAGATTGAAATAACGGGAACAGACGGAACAACGACTTATATCGGAACAGATGGAAGCTTCAGGTGGTCAAATGACGGACCTGTGCGTTTTAATGATATGAAGGATGGAGAGACAATTGTTGCTACTCTTTCACCTTCATATCAGGGCCAAGCACGCGTTACAAAATGGGAGACTCTGCTGTGCTGCTCCAATAATGCTCCAGTCAAAGAAAAGGAAACATTTAAACCAACAGTTTTACTTACTCCTGACGGAAGTACGGTCCTCGATTTTGGACAGGTTATTGCCGGATACCCGCAATTTTCGATACAAGGTAAACAAGGGCACACCGTTGTGTTGACGATGGGAGAAATGCTTGATAGTGATGGAAACTTCACTGTCTCCAATGTGGTGCAGGAATATGATTATGCCCCGGATTATTGTGATGATTCCAGATTCCAGACCATCATTTTTTCCTGCGGGAGTGAAGAGAGAGAAACCTGGAAGCCTAAATTCTGTATTCAAGGATTCCGGTACGTCAAACTGGAGAATTGGCCAGAACCAGTGCAGGCAGATCATTTCACCGCAATCGCTGTGTATTCGGACATGGAGCAAACAGGACAATTCAGCTGTTCCTCCCCGGATTTGGAGCAACTGGTGAACAATACGCTGTGGAGCATGAAGGGGAATTTCCTAGACGTGCCTACAGATTGTCCAACGAGAGAACGGGCAGCCTGGACCGGAGATGCCCAATTATTTTTTGATGCCGGGCGTTATTTCATGGATTTTACAGCGTTTTTCAGAAAATGGATGCAGGATGTATTCGATGATCAGGCTCCAGATGGAAAAGTATATAATATTGTCCCCCGTGTAGCTCCGCATGGCGAAGGTTTTGATTATGTAGAAGGCTCAAGCGGCTGGATCGATGCAGGTATTTTGATCCCGTACAGATATTGGAAAACATATGGTGATTTAAAACTGCTGGCCGACTGGTATGGGCCTATGACTAAACTGGCCGACTTTATGATCAGCAGAATGGGAGATACCTCCGATCCGGAACTGGATCAGAAGTTGGAGCCCAGTAAATACCGTCAATATATTGTGACGACCGGTTTTCATTTCGGCGAATGGAATGAGCCTGACCGGGAGGAACTGGTATCAGCGCTTCCGAAATATGAAGAGGCTACCGCCTATCTGGCTTATTCCTTAAACTGCTTGTCCCAAATCTCTGAGGCACTGGGGAAGCAGAAAGACGCAAGCAAATACCTGGACATATCTGAGCGGGCCAAAGCGGCGTATCAATATTATTTTGTGGAGAACGGAACAATTTCAACAACTAAAATGGCGAAATTGGTAAGGCCGTTGGCTCTGGATCTTCTCGATCAAGACATGAGAAAAAATGTTGAGCATGAATTGGTCTCATTGGTACGTGAACGGGAGCATCATGTAGGCACTGGATTCCTGTCAACACCATTCATCCTGAAGGCATTAAGTGATGCGGGATATGCGGACGATGCTTATCAGATGTTAGAGAAGGAAGATTATCCAAGCTGGATTTATCAGATTAAGCAGGGAGCGACAACGATTTGGGAGAACTGGAATGGCGAAGCCTCAAGAAACCATTATTCCAATGGCGCTGTTTGTGACTGGATATTTAACACTGTGTGTGGTATCAACATTGCCGGAGAAAACCAATTCCTGATTTCCCCCCAACCAGGTGGAAGCCTGACAGAGGCAGCGTTGAAGTATAAGAGTATTTATGGAAATGTATCTTGTTCATGGAAAAAAGAAAGTGCCCATTACGTTTACTGGATTGAGGTTCCAGTAGGATGCAAGGCAGAAATTAATATTCAGGGAGTAGAGCCACAGGTTGTCGAAGCAGGAAAACATTGTTTCAAACCACTGGAGGAAGCGTTGTAAAGTTTTATCCCGAAAAGCCCCCTCTATATAAATAAGAACATCGTCCATATTCAGGATGATGTTCTTTTCTTACTTTGCGATAATCTCTCATGAAAAGGATTGATAAATATGATTCCTCCTGGATCAGCCAAACGTACAATATTTAATTCAATCCGCTTTAAACTAATAACTGGACTATTTGTAATCATCTTTCCTATGATCATATTTCTGATTTACAACAATCTGTACTCGATCAAGGTTGTGAGGAATCAGGTAGCACAATCCAACAGCAACTTGGTCAACCTCTACATGAATCTAAGCGATGCCATTCTGGATGACATTGACCGATATTTATATAAGGTCATTTCAGAGGATAGTGGGTTACAAAGCCTAGCTCGTCCGGATGAGACCCACCCTGATCTCTATAACATAGGCACGTACCTTCTTTTTCGGCAGTTCATTGAAGACAGCGTGTATTACAAAAGTCTGGATTATTTTTTTGCATATTCAGCCGTGAATGATGATTTAGTTTTTGCCCCTAAGCCAACGGGACATGCGTATACTTGGAACCAGTCCATCCGGGAAGAGATCGTTCATCTGCTCCAGAACAAAGACACGCAAGCAAGTCTTCTGAGAGACAAATGGTTTGTGACCAAAATAGCTGGAACCGACTATCTCATTTGCCTTTTACGACAAGCGGAGGCTAACTCTGGACATTCTGAACTAAGTATTATTTGTTTCATAATATACAATTGAAATCGCTAATTTGATTCATTTAAGTGAACTTTATGTTCAAGTATAATTGTAGATATATCAGAGAAATGAATTAAGCTGAAATTTTAGAGGATTGTTGAAAGGGGATACAATACTGAAAAATCATCTTTTTTCCACCTCATGATGCATGTATAACAAGAATGCATATTGATTTCTTTATCTCTTGAATTCATAAATCTTTAAACAATAGCATTTGAATTTGTAAATAGAGGTGAAGTCATTAAAAAGCAAGCGTACAATCCATTTATTCCAAGCTATGAGTACATTCGTGATCCAGAACCTTATGTCTTTGACGGAAAAGTATATGTTTTTGGATCTCATGACAAATTTAACGGGACAACCTATTGTATGAATAACTATTTAGGCTGGTCAGCATCCGTTAATGACCTTGGAGATTGGAAGTATGAAGGTGTAATTTATGACAAAGTCCAAGATCCTTTGAGCAAACAAAAGGGGAATCACTATCTTTACGCTCCGGATGTCGCGAGGGGTGTAGATGGGAGGTACTATCTATACTATAGTTTGAGCGGCATACACATTTTATCAGTAGCTGTGTGTGATACATCTGCAGGCAAATATGAGTTTTATGGTCATGTGCATGATAAATCCGGTCATCTCCTCGGTTTTGCAAAGGGAGAATATATTCAGTTTGACCCTGCTGTTCTGGTAGATGACGATGAAAGGGTTTACTTATATTCTGGATATAATCCGCCTCTAAGGTTCGTTTCTTTTATTCTTGACAGGAAAAGGGCACCCTTATCTTACTCAGGAAGGCGAGGACAGAGAGGGGAATCCCAATCAATATATATCGAATTTCAGGAACGGTGCAACTGCAGGATTCAAATATTTTGAATTTGATGGCACGAATCGGGTCGGGATTGTAACACGTGGAAATGCGTCAGGAACAGTAAAACTCTCCACTGAGATAGATGGTAAGGCGATCGCGGAGATAGAGATTTCCTCATCGGATCAATGGAAGCGCTCTGAAGGGGAAATGCTCCCACTTCAAGGTGTATATCCGCTTTATTATACATTTGAAGGAAAAGGAAAAGTTAGATCTATTGAGTTTTGATTTGACCCAAAATACAACAAATACAAATCATAAGGGGAATTCAAAATGATTGCAGAAAATGACATAAAGGAAGGACAGCCTATAGAGCCTGTTGATAATGGAGATAATATCCCTTTACAACTTCATAAGGGACAGCTAATCGGGGATAGCTTGGGGATGGCTGGTAATTCGCTGATTGCAATTATATTCAATTCCTTCACAATGTATTATTTGACAACTATTGCACATTTAGATGGTACCATGTTAGGAACTATGGTATTAATTGGGTCTATCCTCGGTGCTGTAACAAGCTTTGGTACAGGGATTATGATTGATAAATTTAACTCAAGGCATGGCAAGGTAAGACCATGGTTATTGGCATCTATTCTGCCACTGGCAGTATCTATCATTCTTCTGTTTTCTATTCCCGATAATCTTAATTTATACACTAAAATGATATGGGCAGGTATATGTATACTCTTATTTAATATAGGAGGGTCCATGTTCACTCCGGCTTCCGGTTCGCTCATAGCAATGGCAACACGAAACCCGACGGAAGTGACGAGATTGAGTTCAGGACGTGCACTGGGCACAATTATCGGAGCTACAATTGTAACGTTAGGTTACGTGCCAGTTGTGGAGCTTATGGGTGGAGATCAACGAGCATACTTTATCGTAACAACAGTGTTGGTTGTCATAGGCTCCTTGCTTATGTTCAATCAATTCAGGACTTCTCATGAGAATGTGAAGACTGTTAATCGGGATGAGAGTGGCGTTGAAATGAAGGTTCCCTTCAAAGATGCTATGAAATCCATTCTTAAAAACAAATATTTCCTGATCGCATGGCTGGTGCTTTTCGCAGCAACTGCTACGCTTTCATTGAATAATGCCACTACGGTTTATTACGCCCGATATATTCTGGGAGATGTTAAGCTCCAGAGCTTGCTTTCAATGGTAGGGGCTGCCCCAGCCTTAATCGTTTTTGTGTTTCTTCCCACTTTAGTAAAAAAGATGGGTGTCCGGTGGATTGTTGCATGTGGGTCCCTGTTAGGATTAATAGGTGGGTTCATTCGTTTAATGGATACAACTAGTGTACCCCTTGCTTTCATGGGATTCATCCTTTCCGGAATAGGATCTATTCCGATAGCAGCTCTAATCACTGTCCTCATGAACAGCACTATCGATTTTGGTGAATGGAAAAGCGGTATACGCTTACCAGGGATGATGATGAGTCTCGCAGGTATAGCCACACTTTTAGCAGGTTCACTGAGCATTTCCGGTATTGGATGGATACTCGGTGCGACCGGTTTTGATGGAGCGGCAGCTCGTCAGTCCAGTTCGGCAATTAGTGGAATTTTAACAATTAGCATTTATCTTCCAATTATTTTAGCTACTATTTCTGTTGTTTGTATGCTCTTTTGGAAGCTGGAGAAGAGACATCCTCAAATTGTGAGTGAGCTCAGAGAAAGAAATGGTGAATAGAATGGAAGGAAAAGGAGCTAATACCATGATTCATGCAGTGAATTTAAAGACAGAATATCTCTTGAACCCTATTGGAATCGATATAACTTCACCACGTTTGATGTGGAATGTTGCAAACGGAATTAAACAATCTGCTTATGTAATTCAAGTTGTAATTAACGGAGAATTGGCATATACAAGTGAAAAGATAGAATCAGATGAGATGTCAGCCCGAATTACAACAGCTCTTAAGAGTAGGGATATCGTATCATGGCAAGTAAAGCTTTATGAAGAATCAGGGGAAGAAGGACCTTGGAGTGAACCGGCGTTTTTTGAGATGGGCCTGCTGCAGCCTGCAGACTGGAAAGCCAAGTGGATCATGGGGAATTACGTTCACAGTAAAAAGAAAAAAGTTCGTTATCCGGTTGATTGTTTTAAAAAAGAGTTTGAGATATCTGGAGGAATCATAAAGGCTAGACTGTATATTACTGCTAATGGAATATATGAAGCTAAACTAAACGGAAAACGTGTAGGAAATCAATATTTCACTCCAGGTTCCACCAATTATGATATCCGAACACATTATCAGACCTTTGATGTTAAGGATTTGCTGTTGGATCAGAATACGATGGAGATAGAATTAGGGGATGGCTGGTATGCAAGTAAGGCAGGCGTCTTTGGGGGGAGTAAAGTTTTTGGGTATGAACCAAAGCTTCTTGCACAGCTTGAAATTACAGACGAAGAAGGTAATATTAGAACTATTTCTTCGGATAACAGCTTTTATTGGAGTAATGATGGACCCATCTGTTACGCGGATATGAAGGACGGAGAGATTGTAGAAGCATGGAGGAAGCCTTCTTATTCTTCTCTTGCATTAGTAACCACATATAAAGGTGTGGTTTGTTGTTCTAATAATGTTCCTGTTGTTGAGAAGGAGCAATTTAAACCTGCGGTTATCAAAACACCTGATGGACAAACTGTTCTTGATTTTAAACAGAATATAGCGGGTTATGTTGAATTCTTTGTAAAGGCGCCTAAGGGTCATAAAATAACTATGGTCATGGGAGAAACATTAAATGATGAAGGAAATTTTACGATAAAAAACATCTCCTTTGATGGAGAATATACGAAATCACACCTTCAAAAAATCGAATATATCTGTAGTGGTAATGGCGAAGAACATTATAAACCCAAGTTTAGCATCCATGGTTTTCAATACGCATTGGTGCAAAATTGGCCAGGAGAAGTTAAGTCTGACAACTTTACTGCAATAGCCGTGTATTCGGATATGGAGGTTACTGCTGAGTTTAGTTGTTCCGATGAGGGAGTCAACAAAATTGTGGAAAATACATTATGGAGTGTAAAAGGGAATTTTTTGGATGTACCCACCGATTGCCCTACGAGAGAGAGGGCCGCATGGACCGGAGATGCACAACTTTTCTTTGATACAGGCACTATTTTTATGGATCAGACCGCTTTTTATAGAAAATGGATGCAGGATGTATGTGACGAGCAGGCCGAAAACGGCTTGGTGTATAACATTACTCCAAGAGTCAGCAACTTCCGTAATTCATTGTCCGTGGAGGGGTCCAGTGGATGGGGAGATGCTATCGTATTAATTCCTTATCGTTATTGGAAACGTTATGGGGATGACAGTGTTATGAAAGAACATTACGATTCCATGGTACGTTGGATTGAATTTTGCATGACAAGGTTAGGAAAGTATAATACTTTCTCCTTTTTAAAGTTTCCGTTTTCTGATAAACACAGAGCATACATTGTAGGAAAAGGTAGACATTTCGGAGAATGGAGTGAGCCAAAAGGTACGGAAGGCAAGATGGCTTTACTGTATCCCAGACCGGAAGAGGCCTCAGCCTATTTGGCCTACTCTCTGATATGCCTTTCTGAGATGGCGCAACATCTGGGTAAGCAGAAGGAAGCGGATAAATATGCAGAGATCTCTCAGAAGATCAAAGAGGCGTATCAACACTATTTTATAAATAAAGAAACCATGGAATCGGAAAGAATGGCTAAACTGGTCAGACCAATAGCACTGGATCTCGTAGACGATAAAACTAAGAAACGATTGGCGGATAAACTTGTGGAGTTGGCAAGAGAACGAAAACATAAAATCGGCACCGGTTTTTTATCCACTCCATTTGTGCTAGGAATTCTCAGTGATTATGGATATACAGAGGATGCATGGAGAATGTTAACCCAGCCGGAGAATCCAGGCTGGATGTATCAAGTTTTGAACGGAGCAACAACCATGTGGGAGAACTGGACACCAGATGCCTCGCTTAACCATTATTCGAAGGGAGGTTGCTGTGAATGGTTGTTTAGTGGCCTATGCGGGATAAACACTTCTGGTAAAATGAATCATTTTGTCATTAAACCAACCCCTTGCAGTGAGCTGAACCATGCTAAACTTGCTTATTTAAGTGTATATGGAAAAGTAACAAGCGGGTGGGAGATAAGTGGCCAAGAAGTCATCTACACCATTGATGTTCCTGGCAACTGTACAGCAGACATTTTACTTCCAGACGGTAATCAATATAGCGTGGGCACGGGGACATATCAATATATTAGTACAAAAGCTAATTCATGCAGGAGCTAAGGCTGATCTTCATCTTGTGATATAGTCTCCAAGTTCCTATCGGGTTCTTTCGTGCCCTTTGGCTTTGATGGTAATCAGGGCTTAAGTTGCTCTAAAAAAAGGTTTTTTAGGATGCGGAATTGTTCAAACGGATCGACCTGTGTATGAAACGCATCAATACCACTTAGCATAGACATTTTTTTAGAGAAATTTCCGAAGACATGGAGCATGGTGATCAAGGTGTCTACTGTATCGTTATCCTTTCGGATAGAACCATCCAGCTCTCCCAGCTCAGCAAGTTTGGAAAACAAGTTAATAAGCTTGTCATACTGTGCTTTGTAGAGTTGAATATCCTCAAGCGGCTCCTTGGAGAGTGCCACGTAGCATTCAAATGCCTCAATGAGTTTGGAATTGTTCTGGTCCTTGATCTGTTGGAAGTTCATAAAGTCGAAAATGCGCTCTAATTTGTCGAAACAGGTTCCTTGTCCATGCACGATTTCTTCGAATCCATTGACTTCAGACTCCACAATCTGTGAAGCAACAGCGACAATTAGATGTTCCTTTTTGGGGAAATATCGAAATATGGTGGCAATACCCAGATTGGCCTCTGTGGCGATTTCCTGCATTGTCGACTGTTCGAAGCCTTGATGGGAAAACACTGTTTTGGCGGCTTCAATAATACTTAACCGTCTTTTTATTCGCATAGTGCTACGTTCAGCCTCAAGTCTTTGCTGGGGTTGAATGGGAATAACCTCCTGTCTTTATAACTCTAAATTAGACTATCAACAGTGTGATTTTTTGTCAATGAAGATAGTCCATACTTCTAATTTAAGCTTTCAAATTCGAAGTGTAACATAAGCGAACGCATAAGAAAAACTCATCTGTCAAAAGGGTGAATTGTAAGGAATTTGAAATCGACACTAAACAAATGGTAGCATGATAATTGTATTGATATTACAACTATCACAAAAAAAACAAGGAGGCGTTCATATGTTTACTAACAAGAATCAGAGCAATTCCGAGTCCAAGGTCGATTTCTTAGATCATTCCTTTATTCAACAACCCTTTCCAGTCTATGAAAAGCTGCGTGCTGAAGAACCCATTCATCGTTTCTTGATGCCAGAGGGACATTATGCTTGGATGGTGTCTCGTTATGAGGATGCCGTAAACGTTTTACAAGATGCTCGCTTTGTTACAAGTCCTCCTGGGCAGACTGCAGAGAACGAGCCTTCACATGTAGAGGTCATCTCTCATAATCTACTTAGCGTGGGCCCAGAGGATCACCGCCGTCTGCGACGCCTAATCCAAAAGGCATTTACCCCAAGAATGATTGAGCGACTGCGGGGAAGGATTGAGGAGATTAGTAATGAGTTGTTAGACAAAATACTTGTTTCATGCAAACGGGAAATCGACTTGATTGAAGAATATGCCTTCCCTTTGCCTATTATCGTTATTTGCGAAATGCTGGGTGTGCCTCTGAAAGATCAGGACAAATTCCAAATGTGGTCGAACATGATTATGGAGAGTGTGAGCAATCCGAACCTGAGCCACGAAAGCGATCAGGCGATGAAAGGTTTCATTGAATACCTGCATAAATTGATAACCGAGAGACGCAAGGATCTCAAGAAAGATCTGATTAGTGATCTCATTAGTGTAGAAGAGGAAGGCGACAAGCTATCGGAACAAGAGCTGTATGCCCTCGTTTTTGTCCTCATTATTGCAGGTCATGAAACTACAGTGAATCTAATTGGTAACGGTATGTTGGCTCTCCTGGAACACCCAGAACAAAAGCGCCTCTTGATGGATAACCCTGACATGATCCAATCAGCGATTGAAGAGATTTTACGATTTAATGGTCCCGCCGAAGTAAGCAATATCCGTTGGGCAACAGAGGACGTTGAACTGGATGGGAAACAGATCTGTGAAGGTGACATGATGCTGGTTGCCTTGTCATCAGCAAATCGGGATTCGAGAAATTTTGACGAAGCAGATGAGTTTGACATCACGCGTAAGCTTAATAACCATATCGCCTTTGGTAAAGGTGTACACTTTTGTATAGGTGCGCCCCTTGCCAGACTTGAAGGAGAAATTGCAATTAACGACCTGCTTCGCAGGCTTCCTGAAATCAGGTTAAATACGGAGGCTCGATTGCTGGAATGGAGACCAGGCATGATTATCCGAGGGCTTAAGACCTTTCCAATCATATTCTGACTATATTAGAGAAATGATGAAATCTACCATATAAAACTCCGAACAATTCATGTAAATTTGCAAGTTAAAACCCAAACGTGATACTGTTAATATTGTAATGATAGCAAAGCTATCAAATGTATATACTCACATTCTGTTAGGGGGAAGAAGAACATGACGTATAACGAAAATATTAAAATCGGGGAATTATTGAATGATGAAAAAGCAGTTGCTATTCTCGCTAAACATTTACCGGAATTTATTAATGCACCTACATTTAAGATGGCCTCGAATTTCACTTTAAATCAATTGGTTGCCATTCCTCAAGTGGATATTCCTGAAGCTACATTAAAAGCGTTAAAGATTGATTTGGCTGAAATAACACTTGTGTCAGAAGAAAATGTAAAAAACAAACCTGTAATGTCTTCACAGAAAAATGATTCCCTCGTCGGGAAAGTGATTACGGTTACAGGTGCAGGAAGTGGAATCGGGAGAGCAAGCGCAATTCTAATGGCAGCCAGAGGAGCAAAACTGGTACTGGTCGATTTTAATGCTTCAACAGGGCTTGAAACACTGGAACTTATAAAAGAACAAAATGGAGAAGCTATTTTTGTGCAAGCCGATGTTTCCTCGAACAATGATGTTCAGAACTATATCCAAAAAGCGGTTGAAACCTACAGGAAAATTGACGTAGCGTTCAATAACGCCGGGATTATGCAGCAGTTCCAGCGTTTTCAGGACATTTCCGAGGAAGAATTTACTCAGGTCATTAATGTGAATTTAAAAGGGATATTCCTTGGGATGAAATACGCCCTTCAAGTGATGGATAAACAAGGGTACGGTCATGTCATTAATACTGCATCTACCACAGCCATTCGAGCTGAGCACAGTCTAGCTGCATACACTGCGAGCAAACATGGAGTTGCTGGTTTAACTAAGGCAGCAGCGCTTGAATACGTTAGAAAAGGTATTCGTGTAAATGCCATCTGTCCTGGTGGAGTAGCTACAACAATGACGGATGCTGCACCCCAAATGCTGCAAGATGGTGGATATATGCCAGAAGAATTCCCTAATATGAGGATAGGACGATTTGCACAGCCGCAAGAACTCGCTGAACTGGTAGCCTTCTTGGCTTCAGATGGATCCAGCTATATGACAGGTTCCATTATCCTAGCTGATGGCGGCCTTACCCTGTAAATTTGTTCATAAGCATTCATAAACTGACTAGAGGCCTGCTTGCGCCGTTGATCAAATTATTCTCTCTGCCCAGCTATATATGCGTTGGCTGGATAACTGGCTTTTTTCGAAGCAAAAATTCGAACTCCTCCCTCAACATTTCCTCGACCGTCGTGTCCTGAGATTCTAGTAAAATCGGGAATGTGGAGAACAGGTAGAGTAGTACAGTAAACAATTGCTCGTTGGACAATTCTTTGCCAACTTCGTTCTAGAAAAGAATTTTGGAATTTTTGCTGATGGCCTCATCCCAATTACCAGATTCCAGCAAGTTAGGGAGCAAGGCGGCTCATACAAATTCTTATAATGCAGAACCCATTGCGCTTTTGTATGTCGAGCAGAACCGAAACGTTTGGATATTCCAGCCTTATTATGACAGGTGGTAGTCCTCATAGATTACGCAAGCAAGCAGGCAATGCCCCGACCATTTGAGACTGAATGCAAGTTACACCTCCACTTGTTTTCCCTCGGAGGTTGGGCTGACCAGAGCTCCTCTATGACAAAAAAAAGTGGTTTGTCATAGAGTATAGAAAGCCGTGAGCAGGAGGAGTCCAATGGCTAAGGTTCACATTTTCGCAGACAGTATCTCTGATATACCCAAGGAATGGGTAGAAAAGTATGATATCGGAATTATTCCACTATATATCGTTTTCCAACAGAAATCATATCTGGATCGAATCGAAATTACTCCGCAAGAGATGTATAACATGGTTGAATTATATGAAGAGCTGCCCAAAACGGCGGCTCCTCCACCGGCAGATTTTATGAAGGCTTTCAGCCCGGTCATTGAAAATGGAGAAGATATACTGTACATCAGTATGTCCTCTCACCTGTCATCTACGTATCAGAATGCGTGTAGTGCTGCCAGAGAATTCCCTCCAGGCAGAGTAACGGTGGTGGATTCGCTCAATGTATCGGCAGGGACCGCTATGCATGTACTGCTTGCAGTGCAGATGGCTAGGGAAGGGAAGAGTGCACTAACCATCGCCCAGGCTTTGGAAGCAGTACGTCATGAGGTACAACTAAATGTACTTGTGGATAATTTGGATTATTTGCATCGTGGAGGACGAGTCAGCAGCATTCAGCATATGCTGTGTAGCTTGCTGAGAATTCGCCCGGGTTTGTATATTCGAGATGGACAGGTTCATGCCGGAGTCAAATATAGAGGCAGCAAAGACAAAGTCGTGAACAAGCTGTTAAATGACATGTTAAGTCAGATCCATCGTATTGATCACGCACATGTCATTATTGCCCAGACATTGGAGGAGGAGAAGGCGGTATGGGTCCGTAATCTCATCCAGGAACAAACCTCTATTCAACATGTGCACATCATCGAAGGAGGCTGCTCTATCTGTTCTCACAGCGGTCCTCATAGCATGGCTATCAGCTATATTTTAAAATCGGAGCCACTGGTTCAGGGCTTCAGATGATCCAAAAATATGTTTTTGAGGGTGTTAAGTTGCTCAGTTTCCTCCACTTGCGTCTTGAAGGCTGCGATGCCGTTAAGCATCGCTATTTTTTTGGAGAAGTTTCCGAAAAATCATCGTTTTAATCGTTTCAACGACATTGGCGTCTCTTCGAACGGGGCCATTCACATTTCCAAGTTCTCCCAGACATTGCCACACAGATCCGTGTGGCAATGTCAGAGTCTATACGAAAATGCAAAGCCGGGAAATAGAAAAGAAACCTACTCAGTTGTAGCATCACCTAAAGGCACTCACATTTTTTGGGTGTTTTTTTATATTGTCATAAAAAAAGAAAGGGCACCTATGTATAACTGAGCTATTGACCGGTTAAGAAATTAAATATTGGTTGATATATAAATATAGCGGCAACAAGTGTCGAGGGACAAGAAGATGGTCCGATTACCGATTAGATGAATATCTAAAGTGGAAGTGGTGAGTCTCTTTTGAATGACTAAAACGCTGAAGACCGGAACCTTTTTTAATTGTTACCAACTCGGAAAGTTACCAAGCCGTTGTACCCACAGATAAATTCGATGCATTAAATGTCGAGGGACAAGAACATGGTCCCATTGAAGTCGCTATTTTAGCGGCTTTTTTATTTTATCGGTACAAGTTCTTGTCCCGAGCCAAGGACAAGAACTTGTACCGATTGCCGTATTGGACAAGAACATAGCCCGATTACCTATTAGATGTACATCTAAACATCGATCACATGCACTTAAAGCTTTATTAAGTACCATAATACATGAAAATGTTCACAATGTTATGTGACAAATGACAAGATGAGAGGTTAAACACGGTTGCTAGGTATTATCGTTTGAAAACTGTAATTGATCCGAAGGAAAAAGAGACAACGTATGAGTATGATACAGCCGGTAACTTGACTAAAACGATTAATCCAAAACAGGCTGTAGTTCAGTATGAGTACAATGGGCAAAATCAGTTAATGAAAAAGACAGATGCCATTGGCAAGGTGACAGATAACAAATATGATTCAAATGGCAACCTAATGGAGACCACGACTCCTAATGGGAACACAATCTCTTCAACATTCACGGCTTTGGATCAACTCAAAACTATAAGTATAGATGGGCAACAAAAGTGGTCTTATGAATATGATGAAAATGGATTACTGGTCAATGTTAATAATGGTGCTCGTTCCTTTACGTATAAGCCTGATGGTTTACCTGAAACAGAGGTAGATAGAGGACATCAAAAGTCTTATATCTATAATGCGAATAGTGGACTTCAGGAACTCTCATATGCAACCGGTGCACATTCGTCTACTGTAAGTTATGATTACACCGAGTTAGATCAAGTCAAAAGCATTAGCAAGGATAATCAAAACCTCATTTCTTATCAGTACAATGATATGGCTGCAATGGAACAAGCCGATCGGGCAAACGGAATTGTAACCAAGGCTGACTACGATACTGGGGAACAGTTGCGCACTTACGGTGATTACTCCAGCACAGGAAGTGTACTTCGCGAGTACGAATACACGTATGACTCTAATGAGAATGTAAAGACAATTCATTCAGAACTAGGTGATACAGCGTATGAGTACGATGCGCTTAACCAACTCGAACAAGAAACTCTACCCGATGGTACAACAATTAAATACCGCTATGACGACGTGGGTAATCGGACACAAAAAGTAGTTGTCACCAATGGGCAGGAGCAAACCACTGTATACGAGCATAATAAAGCCAATCAATTAACTTCTGTTAATGGACAATCTTATCAGTATGACAATAATGGAAACCTATTAAACGATGGAAAACAAACGTATATATATGATGCACTGGATCAATTAATTGAAGTGCAAGATCAATCTGGTCAGAGAATACAGTTTAACGGATCAAACCACAGTATGAATATGACGCATGGTAAATCAGAGTTTAACTTGTGTACAAAATACGAGTTTTGTGAATATGTAATAACAAAAAGAAAAAACCAATGCGATCGTTCGCATTGGTTGCTCTCGCTTTACTGTAATTCTTCTTCTTAATTTCCTTCCTTAGACTGATCACCCTTTGCAGCTCCAGGAAAGCCGCCTCCCATGCCTGGAATAATATTTTCACCCAGTTTGGATAGATCAACCGAAGAAGCATTAATCAGCGAATCCGAGTTCTCTTTCTGTTTCTCGGTCGTGGAAGGAATATCTCCGTCCAGTTGCCCCTGTATACTTTCTGCACGCAGCGTGCCAAGTTTGGTCAATTCCGCAACAGCTTCCTCGTACTTGTCGTAGGTGATAAACGCTGTAGGGTCTTGCTTCACATATTCCGCGATCATGTCGTTCAGGCTCTGCACTTTTTCTTCGAATTTTCCGTCTGCGAAGTATCCATCTACGATCTCCTGCAAATATTCGTGATACTTGGCCTTATACTCGGGCACTTCAAGCAGCTTGCCCAAAATCGGACGTTCCTCCAGGCTGACCCCTGATACCGGCGTATCAATCGCCAGATTCACGACATCGGATGCAGAACCAGATTGAAATCCGCCGAAGGCCATGTTGTAGTCCCAGGGTAACATGCTGATTTGTCCATCGTTCTCATACAGATAATAGTTATGTCCCATTCCGGACGTGTAGCTGTCCATATTGACAACCACCGTGTGGGCTGCGAAATACCTCAGAACTTCGTCCACATCCACATATTTCTCCAGTTCGGTGCCTGTGCTCAAGTTTTTGAGCGATTCGATGACACGCTGATAATCTTCCTCTGTTGTTTTGGTTTCAGCATTGTCAAAGATGGCGGAGTAACTGGATGATTTGTCATCGGTGTACACCAATGAAACACCATTGCCGCTTCCATCCATACCACCTGGACCACGGTTACCCTTCATACCTGCTTCCGGTAATGTATTCGCACCATCTTCCCCTGTCCCACTGTTCATATTGGGCGGGCTTGCACCGTCCGGTGGCGCCATACCTTCATTAGGAAACTGCATATCTCCATATCCTTGTGCAAAAGGATTTCCATCTGGCCCTCCCATACCTCCTGGCCCCATGTTGTTGTCATTGTTCGGCTTGTAAAGTTCACCCTCGTCATTCTTGGCTCTAGCGAGATATCCACTGTCAATGTCCTCGACAGCCAGGTACATGCCCCAAGTCTCTCCATTTACACTAATATTGGAGAATGCGAATAAAGGTGCATCTACGCCAATATAACTCATAATGTCATAACTCAAATATTCCTTCATATAGCTATTGTCACTAATCATGTTGTTAACGACGAGCTTGTCCAACCCCATCCAAGTTTGATCCTTGACGTATTCATCAAACTTGATTTTGAAACTATATCGATCCGTTGTATCATCGTTAGCGACTTGCCGCAGGCTGGAGTTACCCTTTGGACGAATTCCGACGTTTTCAATCGTCGTTCCGTTAATTGTAATATTAGCTGAGATGTACTGTTCCTCGGTTGCAGTGTCCAGCATTTTTTCCCATGCCTCTTCATCCACATCAATCGAAATGGACATAACCTCAGTCTTGTCGATTTGATCAGCATATCCTACTGTCTGCGCGGTATTCTCCGTTTTACTCTGATTATCCGTATTCGTTTGTTCATTTTCAGTCGAATTACTTTCCGAGTCCCCATTTCCTTGATTAGTCGAACTACAAGCCGTCAGCATCGCAGTACATAGCATCGCTACAGCGATAAACTTGGTCGATTTGTATAGATTCATTTGCCATCACCCCATGATTGTTATTTTTTATATGTAACCATCATAGATAGCAATTCTTAAATGAATCTGAATTAAATCGTAAACAGGTCAAACAGAAATATTAATGTTCAAAAAAACTGTAATAGTGGCGTCCATGGACTGTCTTCTGGTCCTCTCAAGTACTACCCTATTGCCGTTAGCTACTCATCATTAATATGGATAAATGTTACTTTTTATTTTTATATACCCCGAGGATTTTTTAATTTTACATGGATTATTATGTGATTCAGCGTATTCCCTCTCCATTCGATCCCATACAACTTCCGGGCTGCGATTAAATCATGCATTTTACGTTTGCCTTCAAACATCTCGAACCTCGTTCTTATTTCGTTCCCTTTTTTTCCTTTGTTATCCGAGTTGACAGCTCATTATACAGCTCATTATACAAAAAAGAGACCATATGAAACATATGGCCTAGGTAAACTGGTACACTGTGAAGGTTACGGTTGCTCGTGAAAAGCTTTCCAGAATGAACCCTCTGTATTAATGATGTCCTTGATCTGGGCAAAAGGGATTGTAAACGTCGGAAATCCCGCGACATAAGGAGCGATTTCATAAGGGCTAAAGTATAAATGCAGTGCATCCGCTGTGACAAAAAAGGGCTGATCCGGGCTGATTCCCTCATACGTGTCCGGAAAAACATAAGAGTACTGCGGATCATTCTTGATCTGATCTCCTACGATTTTGCTAAGCACCTTCACATAATCACTGTTCGGTTTAAACAAATCCTTGAGTTCATACATCTGACCGCTGCTCAGATTAATAATCGCATAGATCATCGTTGGCATGCCATGTGCAGCACCAGCCGGGTAGTTATAACCCGTGAGCTTGAGTTGAAGCAATTGCTGCTTGTAGAACGTAATATCAAAATCACCTGTATACGTGTAATCCAGCTTCTGATCCGCAGGAATTGGCTTCACTTGGGATAATGCCTTTAACTTGGCGTTTACTGCAAGCTGAATGGCTTGATCGGTTAATCCTTCCACCTGCGGATAATACACGAGGTAATCGGGGTTTGGCTTATATTTCTCTTCCCGTACACGATAAGGCGGGTGAAGTGGAACGATTGTATTTTGGCGCCAGATGATCTGCCCGGTTCGGTTTACATAGGATAAGCGTTGGTCCACATACGCCTTAATCAGATCGGGAGCTACCAATTCGAGTGTGCCCGAACCTTCAACACGGGGGTATCCTGATGCAGGTTGCCCATTTAGATCCAGAAAGAACGTTTGTGTTCCATTTGTGGCTGAAGCCAGCCTTCCCTTGTAATTCGATACATCCGTATATACAAAATCCGAAAGCTTTCTACCATTGACATCTGCAATTGCATAGACCGAACCGATAAAAGACTGTTTGGGATCAATCGCTTGCCCCAGGGCCAGCCGATGTTCTCCCAGATCTCGAATGTCATTGTAGGCGGGTTGGATGGTAAATGTGCCCTGAGTATTAATAACGCCATAGATGGAGTTGTAATCCTCCGCTGTATTCACAATAGCGTATCCACCACTGAACGGAAATGCCGAGGTGAAGCTCGGCTGAATTCGGATATGACCACTTTCGTCGATATAACCGTATTTACCTGATGCCTCTTTCTGAAAAGGAAGTAATCCGTCACCCAGAGGTCCTACATAGGCATACGGATACGTCGCCAGCCGCTGACCATTTCGGTTAATTAACGCATATTCATTATCTTTGATCTGCACAACGGCCTTGCCATCCTGAAAATCGTTCGCTGAAGCGAACTGCGCCCGAATGACCTCATTTCCAGAGGTGTCCAAATAACCGTAATGACTGACTTCCCCGCCTGCCTGACTGCTGTCTGAAAGGTAAAATAGCGCTCGGCCGTCCTTCACATCGGCAATAAACGGATATGCCCGTTTGGTCAATACTGCGCCTTGTTCATCAATCATCTTGAACCCTTGGGAATCAATGACAATGGCCCGACCTTCTGTGAAAGAATTAATGGAATCGTATACAGGTTGAACGACAAATTGCCCGTTAAGATTGATGATGCCAGTTTTCCCGTCTTTCACCACGACAGCCAAGCCATTTCGTTGAAAGTCTTGGGCATCGTCAAGTACCGGTTCAAGACGAATACGACCTTGGGCGTCCATATAACCCCACCGGGTTCCAGTTGTTGTTCTGACTGATATCGGAAATAACCACGTCGTTTCACGCGGCCCCTCTGTGCCCATGGCTTGCCTAATCTTCGTTTCCAGCTCAAGCAGAACTTCCCGTGAAGGGTATGGTTCACTGAAGCTTAGCGCTTTTTGGACCGAAACGAGTGCAGCTGGAAATAATCCGGCTTTATACTGAGCGTCCGCAAGATAATACCAATAGAAAATATAATCTGGATGTTGTTCTGCCAATTGTTCGTAATACTTTACTACCTTAGGAAAGTAATACGGATATACATCTGTTGCGGGAACCCATTTACCATTCTGCCAGCGGATGATTTCGACCCGATAAGCTTCACCTGTATCATGAATCCAGAGGGCAATTTCTACTTTGCCATCTCTGCCGTGGTGACCCGGCATATCGATGATTTCCGCATGGCTATAATACAAGTCTTCTGGCGCCAGATCTGTCAGTCCTGCTCCCGTCCAATCGTATACAGCAAGCTTCGACCAGATCGCACCGATCTGCCAGCCGACAATGAGATTGTTCCGCGCCGTGGATGTTACCGATGCCGCTGTCAACAAGGTAACGCCATAACCCAAGCCTTTCGTCAAAGACATCTTGATCCAGTGACCCTGGTAAAATTTCAGAACAAGCAGCATTAATTCACCGCCCTGCTCATATACAGCAGCAATCTCCGGCATTCCGTCTCCCGTTAAATCTGAAGCATAAATAGCCGGATGTTTGACCGGTTTATCAATGGTGACGACAGTCGCGTCAGCCGGGATATGTTGATTGACAATTTGCGTTAACAGAGGTTCACTCATGGACATGCCTGTTTCCTCCTTAAGACAGCATTCGCCTAATGTATGGGTATGCATCATAAGCGGGGATATGACATCTGATCGAATATAACCGTTAACTTGGGAGATTCAAAAACCCATTTTACTCAAATAAAATAAAAAGCATTGCAGAGGCTCATGCTTCTGCAATGCTTTATGTGTCAATTCGTTCAGGATGATTCCTGAGTGCTGAGCTGTACATACTGTGTGAGGCGGCAATAATGAAGCAACATAAGCTCCTCATCGCCGCTCCCCAAAGCGGTTTTTCGGCCCTCTTCGATCATGTGTTCCAATATTTCACGAAGGAAAGTCATTTGGAACCTCGAGGTCTCCACGATTAGCTGTTCCAATACTTCAATATCTTTCAGTGTGAATTGGGATAACCCGCGAAGCAACAGCTCTTCTGACCAGCTGCTGATCTTCTGCATCAACTGACTATAGTCTTCCAATTCTCCCCGTCCTTCCATAACCCGTATCCAGTTTCAGACTGATCACTGTTGGACCCTTCAGGAAGCTGATCGGGTATATCCGTTGTTGCTCTATACGCACGAAAGCATAAAAGTTTTCGAGTGTTCCTGTTCCATAACCCGACTCCAACCTTTTGATCATGGTCTCCCATTCCGTTGAATAAGGAAGAGTCAGATCCAACGTCTCCCCATGGTCACTCTTCATCGTTAGAATAAAGTCCTGTGATTGCTTATCGAAGCGATGCTCTACAACCCGGGCAACCTTGATCATCGCCAGTCGTTCTTTCGGAACGGAAAACAACTCAAATGAGCGCGCATCCTCAGCGAGTACGGAGGGTATATCTTGCATGTACTTGCCCAGATTCACCTCTTCAACTCCTGTTCGGGGCAACAGTGTAAGCTTTGCGCCTTCCCCGGAGGAGAGTCGATGCTCTTCATTTACTTTAACCGAACGAAACTGAACCTCTTCCCCGGCAAATTGACGAAAAGTCAGATTGGGCAGCCATGGAGTGAAGGAACCATAATGCTCTGTATATGAAAATTGATTATCTTCATAGTATACCGCCCGCACATCGCTGTACGTATAAATTTCGGCATCATCAAAGCAATAGAAATAATACGTAATTCCTCGGTAACCGGAGCGTGTCTCCCATGCATCAGCCCCCAATCCATACAGATGCAGCTCTGGAACCGCATAGTATTTACTTCGAAAACTGCCAATGAGCTGACTTTGTTTGAATGCAGATACCTTCTCTTGTTCAAGCACCTGTAATGCAAGATACAACTTGCTTACCCGATCAAGCATCGATTGCATGGAGAACCGTACGTGTCGGTTAAAAAACAGTTGCAGTTCTCCCTGAATCCCACGTAAACCTCGCTCAATGTCGGGAAGATGACCACTATGAGCGGCAATTGCCAATGTCTCCAATTGGGCCATATACGATTGAGGCAGACGAGCAAGTCCCGTCTTTAGCAGGCCTGCCAGCATGCAACGACATTCCTGCACCGTTTGAAGCGAAAATTTGGCATCATGGACTCTTCCACTTATGGCTTCCGTATCATCCAAACCTTGTTGCATCCGATACCGCAATAATGCTTCAAGCTTGGCCATATTGCCAGCAGTTTGTTTTACTTTGCACAGGGCCTTAGCCAGACTAGCTTCTTCTGTAAACGAAACCTCAATTTCTTGTTTCACCAGACGCACCGTTAGAAGAGACTCTTCCAATATTTCAATCTGCTCAGGATATCTTAATCGGAACAGAACCTCCTCAATCAAGGAAGAGCTATACGATTTAATCAAAGGAGCAAGATCCGATTCAACCATCCAGCGAAAGCGTGACTCCGTTACCAGACCAGACTCTGGCTCCAACTCTGCTGATGAAGCTTCTTCACCCTGATTGAATGTATCCTTTGTTTGATATTCTCGTTGATAATACAAAATCGAAATCAATACATGTTTGCAAATATTGTCTGCCGGACAGGAGCACTCCCAATGATCCAGCGTATTTTCAAGTGTACAATGTGTACCATTACTCAACTGACAACCCACAGAGGCTTCGTTCCAAGTGTATTGCACAGTCACGCCATGATCCAACTCTTTCAGAGACCGTTTGTACAACCCTTTGTTGGCATGTCGAATCAAATAATCCTCCGTACACAGCTTCGAAAATATCCGGAATTTCTGTTCAAATCCACTCACGTGATCAACGTCCTGACGCTCTTAAAATATCATAGATCGTCTCACTGAACACACGACCTGCGATTTCACCCAAAGCAGTGGACTTGTGATCGCTATAATAATAGTGTTTCTGACTGCCAGGTTTAAAGAAGTGCAGAGATTCCAGCGTGATATCTTCCAATCCTTCATAATATGAAATGCTGGTACCACTAAAGCGCAGTTCTGCGACAAGATCTCCATACTCTTTGTAAAATTCATGATACCAGCCGCCATCCTGTGCTGGACCTTTGATCCATCCGTATTTCTCCAGTGCTTTGGGGAATGCGGTGGGAGAGAAATCAGACTCCGGCAAACGGTCATATTCAACCTTGTTTTTGTCTTCATCCTCAGGCACATGAATTTGACGATTCAACTGCTCAAACGGCTGCTTGATCTCATAATCCTCCAGCTGCGTTTTCCATCCTTCGAGCGTAGATTGGTCCAGTTCGAGTGGATGAATCAATCCCACCAGCGAACCCGAAGGCAGCTCGTATTCATCTTCATCGACGGTATTAAACGTGCCATCCTCCATATAACGGAACGTGGTGACCAACTGACCCTCTTCATATGTGCCCCATATCAGGCCTACAGCAAATTTCTGCATGATAACATTCTGTACAAACAATGCTGTCCACTCCTCAGCAGACCACAGACGTTGTTTAGACAAAGATTCTTCCAGACGTTGCGCCTGGATGTTAACCATTGTTTTGAGATCCTTCTTCAATTGTGTGAAACGCGCCTTAGATTGTGCTGCAAGTTCAGCATCGTCTTTCTGTGCAGGAGCAGGTAGACTCTTCACAGATTTACCCGTTTCTTCATTTACAACAACGACTTGCAGATCTCCATTCACTTTAATCAGGAATGAACGCTCCCCGTAGCTCAGCTGCATCGTTCCATTCTTATCAAAACCAAGTGTGGTGACGAGTCGATCTTCCAGTTGTTCCGAACTAAGTCCCATATTTTCCGCTGCCAGCTGCAACGCTTCTTCAGCCGCACCCTTAACCTGGCGGTTCTTCACAGTGCGTTTAATCTTGTCAATCGCCATAAGAGCAGAAGGCTCCTTAAGATAGGCCAGTACTTTTACAGCATCAGCTGCAATGGCGCCTCGGCTGTTTTCTGTCCATTCCTTAATTTGGGGAGCCAATATATTCACAATTTGAGTATCGCCAAAGAGTGCCGAGAGGTACATTACCCACTTCTCCTTCGCAGAAGCACTCTCCTGTATCCACAACTGTAGCAGCTCGCTCGCAAACCTTGCGAGCGAGTCCTCGCTTACATACTCACGTAGTTCATTCAGTCTTTCGTTCGGCGCAGATGTATGATCTATTGATTGCACCAAGATATATTGCTTGATTCGATCATCTAATGGTTGATTGTCCTCTGAACGTATCAGAGAAGGAAGATCGTTCAAGGACAACCAGCTTAGTCTGGTCAGCTTTTTGGCATCTGCCTGATCTGCAAGTGCCGCATGAGCATACTCTGGGCTTTGATCCGCGGTATCCAGCAGAATTTGAATCAGGTTCTTCCATTCCGCAGACTTCTCCCCATTCAGAAGCTCAAGGTATATATCCTTGCTATGATCCAGACTGCGGATGGCGCTCAGAGCCATTTCTTTTACACCCGTTTTTTTCTCCGAACGATATATTGCTATATATAAGTCATGGTCAGGAATCCGATTGAATTCAGATAACGCCACGCCATTTGCCTTTTTGGATGTATCCTGCAATCCGGCACGAATCGCTTCAGCTACCTGTTTAGTCGATAGGTCGTGACGTTGTTCAAAGGTGATTTCCAAAATTAAGATGCGCGTGTCCGTGGGCAGTTTCTTGTACTGTCTCAGAGCAAAGTCCAGATTTTGCTGAATGATCCGGCGATATTCATCCTGAGGCATCGATTTGTACTTGTAATCGGTCATACCGTTGAGAGAGATCAGGCTTGACAGTAATTTCTCTTGTTTTACCTCTGGATCTTGGCCATAAAGTTCCAGCAGCTTCTCACCGCTAAATGCGTAAGATTGATACATATCAGAAACGATATCGAGTGTCCACTCGGGATACGTGGTCAGAATCACGAACCGACGCATCGCCTCCGAATCCAAAGGCAGGAAACTAATGCTGATCAAGTTATGAACGCGCCTTTTGTCACGATTCAGGTTATTAAACAGTCCACGACTATTCGGATCTTCCCAGTAGTCCTCAAAGGAACTCTCCCCGTTTAAATATCGTGCAATCGCAAGCCCCTGTCTGCCTCCATCTAACGGATGCCGAAGAACACTGAACACGGCTTGCTCAACCGTTTCATCCACATCTGGTACTGCGATTCCATGGTCCTCCAGCACTTTTTGAATACACAATTTGAGGAATGGGGGTTTTAATATGTGGTATGCACGAATCGCTTGCTGCGGATCATTCACAATCGTGGATTGCAGAAATTGCCATGGTATGGTGTAAGCTTCGAGTTCATTACGCAACATTTCGATGAGATGATATGGTTCATCCAGGGGCACTAGCCCTGACAGCAATTCGTTGGCATTTTTCGTTCTTGTATCCATACTTAACAAATAGCGCCGAACTTCAAGTGGATAGATCTCATGTAATTGGTTTATGGCTTCGAGCAAAATAAGACCGGTCTCACTATTGTTTTCAAGGAAACGTTGTTTGCCGCCACTGATGTTAACCAAATATAACAAAGCATTACTCAAAAGGATCATCGTCTTGTCGAACTCACTGTAAGACACCTGCTCCTTTTTGGAGAGAGAAGTGTTCGAATAGTTCTCAGCTATAACCTGATTATGCTTCTCCCGGAGAAATTCATCATTTAATTCATATGCAGATTTGTTATGTTTTGTTTGAAAATTGCAAACCACCAGCGGCTCAATCAATGTACGCAATTCGTTCCGCAGCTTACTTGTATCATGGGTCATCACGTGTTGAAATAATGCAGGCAGAGATTGAGTGAACTGTTGTACCTGGGCAAGATGGGAAGGGCTATTATTGAGATCTGAATAGAGTCGAAGGAGTATCATTCCATTGATTACATCCTGGAAATTCCCCTTCAGTCTACTCTTTAATTCATCCAGAATTTCCTTCTCTCCAGCATAGCGATTGATTTTCTCCAAACGGGACAGCAACTCGCCCATCCGATCATCGGTTTTGCTCTTTCCACTCAGTCCATAAGCTTCCGAGTCGCTTCCAAGGCAGAGCGTAAAACCATCGGTTCTCCACGAATTCCTTCTGGAATAATTGGATTCCATATGAATTACAATGGCTCCCGCTCGAAAAAAGATGTCTCCCTCATCTTTTTTGGCAATTTTCATAAGTACTTCTATCGTCTGGTACGCATAATGGCTGGAACCTCCCATCATATCCGGAAACTTGTCCGTCGTTCCCATCACATAATCAATGATTTCCGAACTCCGGTCCGTTTTCAACGAATATTCATTGGAACACACCTCTGCAAACTTCTCCACCAAAGCTTCTACTGCGCGGTCTGCGGTTAACATTACACATTCCTCCTTGAATATGAGTTTATAAATGATCTTGTATATCACCAATTAAGTAATAATCTCGCCAATCCAGTCTGCCAACTCATTGGGCGTAATCGCAGCTACATGTGCACCCATATTGGATAACGTCTGCGCAGCATGTTTGTTGTACACGGTATCTCCGTTAAAATCGAGTGCGGTCAGCACAAGCAATTTGCAGCCCGTATCCAGAATATCCTTACATGCCTTATACATGTGCTGGATCGGGTAACCTTCCTCCAAGTCACTAACGAGAATGTATATCGTTTTTCCAGGATTTTCGATTAACGTCTCACCATAACGGAGTGCCTTGGTAATATGCGTTCCTCCACCAAGCTGCACGTTCATAAGCACATCTACCGGATCTTCCAGCCTGTCACTCAAATCGACAACCTGTGTGTCAAAAATGAACAATTTCGTTCGTAGTGCATTCAGACGATAGAAGATGCTGGCCATCACCGAACTGTATATCACTGAATCTAACATGCTTCCACTCTCATCCACACCAATGATGATGTCCCACTTGTTGTGAGACTGGATATTCCCGTCAAAATATAGACGATCAATTACAAATCTTCGATTGTTTTTGTCATAATTCTTCAAGTTCTTGGTAATCGTCTGTTTGAAATTTAGATTGCGCAAGGAACGCACCGAACTGGATGCATAACGGCTGCGTTTCCCCATAATGCTTGCTCTGGTCTGAGATTCCAGTTTGCGTCGCAGCTCTTCAACCACGACTCGTACGATTCCTTTGGCGCTCTTTAATACGTCGCCTTTCATTCGTCCTTTAAATTGCATAATGTTCTTGAGTAGGTTCATATTGGGTTCGAGGGATTCGAGCAGCTTTTTGTCCGTTAACAATTCCGTTAGGCCATAACGGTCAAGCGCCTGTTTCTCCAGAATTTCTACCGTTGATTTCGGGAACAGTTTCCTGACCTTATGCAACCATTTGGGAACGGATAGATCCGAAGGGCCCCTTCCTCCCCCTTTTCTGTAACCCTGCTCTTCACCGTATTCGCGATTATACAGATATCCGAGAATCTCATCGACTTCGGTATATTTAAAATCATCAGGGGAATAGTCTTCAGCATTGGACAGTCCTTCTTCGGCGGATTCACCTAGAATAAGGCGCCAACGGTTTAAGGTTTCTGCCCGGTTCAGCTCTGCATTGTCTTTCACCATTTCCTTGGTTGTATTGAGCTCATTCAGATCAGCTTCCATGCGTCAAACTCCTTCCGAAGGGCTTCATCCCATGTTTTGGTCTGGATCAGCAATCGCTCGTCAACGGAAGGCCATGACATCTCTTCGTTCTCTACCTGATGCAAGCTCGCAACCCGATCCGCAATCAGGCCTGTCTCCATGGGGGTAAAGTAAGTAAACGCCAAACGAAGCTCAGGAATCATGCGAATAAACTCTTCATAATCAAGCTGCTCAATCATATAGTTCAACTCCGATAAAAGCTGATCTTCATACAAAAAAGCATCCCGTGCTACAGAGAACACGCCCTGTAGGTAAAGCGCAGTCTGCCGGGTCTGCTCCTGCGATCCCCGGATATATGCACGTGCCCGATCCACGATCTCTTCTCTAAGCCTGTCCCCAAGTCCTGAAGATATGGCAATACACACCCCCTCCAGCTGTGCCGGAAGTTGGCTGTCTGACAGTAGTTCATCCAGGTGCGCCCGGAAGGTATCGTCCCGAAAATGCTCTTCGGATGATTCTGCCAGCATGGCAAGCAGCTTCAGTCCCTGGACAATCGCTTCATGTTCATCCGGATTCGTTCTTGAGAGCTGCATCAGTTTGTCCACGGCATTGTTATAGGCTTCGGACACGAGGTTGAGAAGCTGCTGTTCCTCAGACAATCCAAGAAGTCTGCGATGCTGCTGAATTCGATTCAACATATGCAGACTTCCGCACAACGACAAGAAATTTCCATCCTTTCGGAGCGCTGACTTTACTTGTTCATACAGCTTCATTGCGGTATCCTGCAGGCCCATGAGCAGAGCCTGAAGCATGGATTTGGCGAGGTCACCGCTGTGATGATCCGGTATTCCCTGCATTTCCTCTTCCATCTTGCGCGTAGCGGCTTCCCGAATGGTGCCTCCATAGAGCGAGTTTTCGATTAATCGAGCCTCAATTCTGGAGGAATAGGTATATACCCACGTCTCCCGAACAAGGTTCATGTCACGCTGTGCAATCCAATCCGGGCCCGATTGCCGCTTCGCGAACTCCGGAACGAGATAGACCATACATTGAAACAATTGACTTTGCCGACGATGATCTGGTTTGGCATATAAATCAAGTATTTTCTTATGTTGGCCTGTAGTACGAATTTGAAGTTTTGATTCTGTACAACGTTCTTTGAAATCCTCAACGATCGGAATACTGAATGGGTTGGGAGCCACTTTTCCGATGACATCTCCGGTTAGCAATCTGTGTAGTTCTTGCAGAGGTTTGTCTGAAGCTAACGTAAGTTCACCCTTAACAAAGGAAGAAAGTGTTGCATCCATCAGCTCATAGACTCCGCCTTCCCTTTTTCCTCTCAGTCCTGCGAGTCCTTGAACCATGCTGTATGCCTCAATAGCGTCGCTGGTTGATACATGTTCATGCGTTTCCCTCAGTGTGCGGGTTAGTCGGGATAACAAGTCCAATGCGGTCAAATTATACACGGAGCTCTTTTGCCGAAGCAGCTGGGTCCAGATCTGTTCGTAATAATTCACGTAAGGCATGCCGCTTGCATACCCATTCAGCCGATCCGCTTCGGCAAACGTGTAGACCATGGGATACATCTGCTGATGCACCGAATTCTGAACCTTCGCATGCTCCTGCATCGTCATCTCTTCTGAGTCCGTCCTATGATTCTCGGGCATCAGCAGTCCATACGTATGAAATCCGCCGGTGATGACAAGCACACGTTCATGCTCCTGCCCAGCTTGCTTAATACGACTTCTCATATGAGCTTCTCTTGCCAGATCGCCTGTACTTTGCAACCGCTCCGCTGAATAACACATCCGGGATAAGGTGCAGTACGTGAATACATCCTGTACAAATGCCTGAGTTGACTTCTCCAGACCACCAATCTCAAATACGTTCTCCCACAATTCATCGAAACTTCGACAGTTGGTTTTCTGACATAAACGGTGGATAAACTCAGACCCTGCGAGCAAAGTCTCATCTTGAATGGATATCTCCCGCTGTGCCTTGTTGTGCTTAGAGAAATGATGATAATCCAGGTCGATAAAAGTTGCTGGGATGCTCAGCCGTGATGCTTCTTTCAGCGCTACATATTCAGGAGAGTAACGAAGCATCGGATAATAACAGGCCGCTCTCTCCTCTTCACTCTCATAAGTGTAGTAAAGACTAACTGGAGGTAGGGTCGCCTCATCAGCCAGAACTTGAAGTAATGGATTGCCGCTCTCAGGTCCTTCGATAAGAATGATGCCCGGCTTGTATTCTTCAATCAATCGCAGCAAATGATAGGAACAGGCTGGACTATGATGGCGTATGGGAAAATAAAGCGTTCCGTTGTTCAGGTTATAGACCTGGGACTTAAATAGCGTCTGTAACTGGGCAACATCCAGATCCGCTTTTCCTGTTAACCGATCCATTTCTTTTCCTCGTAGTAATCCTTCCAAATTCCCTCTTCTCTGGACCGCTCCTTCACGACCTTGGAGAAGTAGGTTTTGAGAATGGACAGATCCTTGTCGCTTTCTTTCGCTATCGTCCCCAACATGTTTTGCACCAGCCGATCCAATGCGATTCCCTTGTCTTCGTAATAATAGGAAGTCATTGCACTCTGTACATATACAGATACGGCTTCAGCCGTACTCATGGACGCTTGGGGCGTATCCAACTTGTAACCTTCCCGCGTCATTCCTGTTCGAAGCTCCATAAATGTCGTGGCCAGCAATTCAACCACATCCGAATTAATCTCGGTGTCTATTCCGCTATGTAATAATAGGCTTCGCGCTTGGGATTCAATAATCTTGGCTTCCATTTTCACACTGCTGATCGGTTTGATCGTCTCAAAATTGAAACGGCGCTTCAGCGCACCACTCATTTCATTGACACCTTTATCGCGAATGTTCGCCGTAGCAATCACGTTAAACCCTGGTTTGGCAAACAGCACACCACCATCCAGTTCAGGAATACTCATCACCTTGTCACTCAGAATACTGATCAGGCTGTCCTGTGCTTCAGCGGGGCAACGTGTAATCTCCTCAAAACGAGTAAGAATTCCTTTCTTCATTCCGTTATACAAAGGTGAGGGCACAAGCGCCGCTTCGGACGGGCCCTTATCCAGCAGCATGGCATAATTCCAGGAATATTTGATCATGTCTTCGGTTGTGCCTGCCGTACCCTGAATTGTGTTCAGACTGGTTCCAGAAATGGCGGCCGTCAGCAGTTCACTAAGCATGGTCTTGGCTGTCCCCGGTTCTCCAACGAGCATCAGGCCCCGATTGCCTGCCAAGGTTACCACGGCACGTTCAATCAGGACATCGTTGCCATAAAATTTCCGCGTAATGGGAACCTCTTTTCCGTCCAATATCACAGGTTTATCCCTGCCAATAATAAAATCTCTGACATATGCCGGGGACAGCAGCCAGTTTGGAGGACGTTTTCCCGTATCTTCTTCTCTTAACGCCCTTAGTTCTTTCTCATATAGTGTCTCGGCGGGTGGCTTAAGCATCTCCATCGTCAAGGTTTCTCCTCTCGCATAAACAGATCGTATGTTCTTATTACGTTTTATCTTATCACAGCAGTCTTTGAACGAACGCAGAAATCGTCAAAAATGGTTGAAACGTCCTTCTTATCAGCATTATTCATAAGTCCGTGGACATGGTTCATAGCACAATTGTGAATTGCTTATATCGTTGCAGCATGACGAATACACTCAAAATGAATTTGAATCCACGTTGTTTTTGTAGAAAACTTCACATTATAGGCCATACGTCCTTATAGTTCATTAAACGACCTGTAATATGGTTCAAGCAGATTAAGTCCATTTTCACAAAAAATACAGCCCAATAGTCTGCGTCTCCAATCAATCTCTATTTGATTTAATTTGTTTATTCAAAAACAAGGTTTCAATCGCTCCAATATTGAATATATAGATGGTGCAGGCTTTTTGAATGAAGGCATCAAAATTAACATATAATCCCTCAGATAAGATTCGTAACATTACGGGTTTTTGATGAGAGGAGATTAACCATTTGAGTACTAATGAAACTTCACAGCCTGAGTTCTTCACCCGAGAATTTACACAGAACCCTTACCCCGTATATGAAAAGCTGAGACAGAATGATCCCATTTACAGAATCCTGTTCCCTCAAGGTGAGTTCGGTTGGATTATAAGCCGATATGAGGATGCAGTTGAAGTATTAAAAGACAATCGTTTCAGTAAGGATGTAGTCAAACGTTACGGACCAGATCAACAAAATATCTTCGTGCATAACATGCTTTTTTCCGATCCACCCGATCATCGCAGGTTGCGCGGACTCGTACAGAAGGCTTTTACTCCCAGATTGATTGAGGGCATGAGAAGCCATATTCAAGATATTGCCGACGATCTTCTGGATAATCTTAATTCCCAGGACAAGATGAATCTGATCGATGAGTTTGCTTTTCCTTTACCGATCATTGTGATCAGCGAGATTCTGGGTGTACCTCTTGAAGATCAGGACAAATTCCGTCTATGGTCCAATTCCATCATTGATGCGACAAGTGAGGAGCATTCCGAAGTGTTTGAGAAGCATGCCAAGGAATTCATTGATTACCTGAATGCCTGGTTTGCCAAAGTACGTAAGCAGCCGGGTGACGATCTGATCAGCCAGCTCGTTGTGGCAGAAGAATCTGGAGAACAACTCTCTGAAAAGGAACTGCTCGGTGTTGTTGCTCTGCTGATCATTGCCGGACACGAAACAACCGTTAATCTGATCGGTAATGGTGTACTTGCTCTTTTGGAGCACCCGGAGCAACGCGACCTGTTGATCAAGCAGCCTGAGTTAATTCACAACGCCGTAGAAGAAATGCTGCGTTATAACGGACCGGTTGAATTCAGTACATCCCGCTGGGCATCCGAGGACATTGAATTTCATGGACATCACATCGCTGAAGGCGAAATTGTTATTGTAGCGCTGGATTCAGCCAATCGGGATGAAGAGAAATTTAAGGATGCGGATGTTTTTGACATCACTCGCGAGAAAAGTGCACATTTGGCTTTTGGCAAAGGCATTCATCTCTGTCTGGGAGCCCCTCTCGCGCGACTGGAAGGCGAGATTGCCATTAATACACTGCTTCGCCGCTTTCCCGATATGCAGCTGCAGACGGATGTTAATGAACTTGAATGGAGACCCGGTATGATTGTTCGAGGGGTTAAGGAGATTCCGGTGCAGCTTAAATAAATATGGTTTTGATGTAATGAAAGTGAGGCACCTAACTGCATGGAAATAAACACTATTGTTTTAGTCGTTTTTTTGTTTCTTATTCTTATTCTATTGGTTCGCGTCATCAGCTTGCAGACACAGTTGAATGAATTGAGAAGGGATGTTGAACGTCTGGAGAATGGGTCAGACCGTACCGCACACTCCCCTCTCAGTTATAACGCTTCTTCAGTAAATGTGTCTCCACCTACACCGACACAGGCTGATCTAACTGAACTTGATAAAGAATTGCAGGCACTTGCACAACAGGGCAAAAAAATAATCGCAATCAAAAAGGCTCGTGAAGCCAGAAACCTGTCATTGAAAGATGCTAAAGACTACGTTGAGTCGCTTGAGCGCCTGTAAATGGTAGAGCTTAAGCTCAAGAAAAATAATAGCACGCAAAAAGAGAGGCACTGTAACATTACAGTCGCCTCTCTTTCTTATGATGTCTGATAAATGCCCTATTGTGCGGTTACAGCACCATCAATAGGATAAACAGCGCCATTAATATAAGGAGCTTCATCTCCCAGCAGGAAGGATACCAGATTGGCAATCTCTTCAGGCTTACCGAGACGACCGGATGGAATGCTATCAAGGGTTGCTTTGAATACTTCAGGATTATCCTTACCAAACTGAACCACCATTGGAGTTTCAATCGTACCTGGCGCAATGGCATTCACACGAATGTTTTCTTTACCATACTCAATGGCCGCTGTACGTGTCAGTCCAACTACGCCATGCTTCGTCGCTGCATATGGTGCAACTGCTTGAACACCTACAATACCTGCTGTAGAGGCCGTATTGACGATGGAACCACCGCCTGTTTTGAGCATTTCGGTAATCACATACTTCAATCCGTAAAATACACTTCTCAGGTTAATATCAATGATTTGGTCAAACTGCTCGATCGTATGCTCAATTAATTTGACACCCGGACCAGCGATCCCGGCATTATTGAAGAACATGTCGATTCGACCGAATTCTTCGATCGTTTTGTTAACATAATTCTCTACCTCGTTCGCCTTGCTTACATCCGTTTGTACAAAAATGGCTTTACCGCCCAGCTTCTCGATCTGTTTTACAGTTTCTTGACCCGTCTCTGCCACGAGATCAACGACCACAACAGATGCGCCCTTCTCAGCCAGCTTCAGCGCTGTCGCTCGGCCCAATCCACTTCCTGCTCCAGTGATAATTGCTACTTTTCCTTTGTGACTCATTTTGATCTCCTCCATGTGTGTTCGTCATCTGTCATCGGATCGGTTAATTCGATATGAAGCGGTCTTGCATCGGAATGCAACATATGTAGGGTGAAAAGCTTTGAATCCTGCCTGACTTTACCTATTTTAATAGAGTTACGACTTAAAAACAATTTATATAATATGACTGCATACTATAATATTCATCACATACTACACATCTCAAGAAGGGGAACTCCTTACTAAAAGCGTGTAACGGTCCCCTTCTTTTTGGTGAGATGTACAGTTTAATTTCATGCATTTACATTGTCAGATCGACGGTTGAATATGGTGGGATAATGCTAAGGAAAACCTAATACTTATCTTAGCAAATTGGTTTTGGCCAGCTCGATCAGCTCATCGCCACGCCCATTTAGCACGGCTTTCATCATCCATAAGGTGAAGCCTTCGGCCTGTTTTAGATTAATCTTCGGAGGCAGGGACAGCTCCTGACGGTTCACCACAACATCAATTAGAACTGGACCATCATGCTGCAATGCACGCCCTACAGCCCCTTCCAGATCAGCGGGATCTTCAACCCGAATCCCCTCCAGGCCCATTGCTTGAGCTACCATCGCAAAGTTGGGATTTACAAGCTCGGTACCGGATTCAAGCAATCCGGCAGCTTTCATCTCCAGTTCAACAAAACTGAGTGCACCGTTGTTAAACACGACAACTTTAATCGGGAGATGATGCTGTTTAAGCGTCAGAAGATCACCCATCAGCATGGCAATGCCGCCATCACCAGACAAGGATATCACTTGTCTTCCCGGGTCAGACACCTGCGCCCCAATTGCCTGTGGAAGAGCATTCGCCATGGTGCCATGACTGAATGAACCTAACAATCGGCGATTGCGGCTCATTTCAATGTAGCGAGCCGCCCATACCGTAGGTGTACCTACATCACAGGTGAAGATCGCATTTTCCGCTGCAGCATCGCTGATAACCTTGGTTAGATACTGCGGATGAATTGGCATTTTCCCGGGTTTGCCTACGGCAAGCTCATCCAATTCTTTACGAACTTTCTCGTAACGTTCCACGCTTTTATGCAAATGTTTGTCGCTATGCTCTTCCGTTAGATAAGGTAACAACATTTCAATGGTCGCTTTCACATCTCCGCACACTCCGTAATCCAGCTTTGTACGACGACCGAGGTGGGAGGACTGAATGTCCACTTGAAGTACAACGGCATCCTCCGGGAAGAATTGACGGTACGGAAAATCGGTTCCCAGCATCAGGAGCACATCGCAGTCCATCATGGCATGATAACCGGATGAATACCCGATTAATCCCGTGAGGCCGACCGAATACGGGTTATCGTATTCCAGGTATTCCTTGCCTCGCAAAGCAATAACCATAGGGGATTTCAAGCGATCACAGAGCTGCATCAGAGGTTCACGTGCACCGGCGCAGCCTGCACCACACAGCAACGTAATTTTTTTGCCTTGATTCAGGAATTCCGCCAGTTTTCGCAGTTCAGGTTCGGAAGGATGGACAACAGGGTGTGTGGGATGATATACATGCTCTGGCACAGGCAGGTCAGCCGCCTCTAGAGCCGCTACATCCCCGGGCAGTATAATGACGGAAACGCCTGAACGCGCTACTGCGGTCTGCATGGCCATCGTAAAGGAACGCGGCATCTGTTTGGCTGTTGTGATGACTTCACAATAATGACTACATTCCTGAAACAAATACTCCGGATGAGTCGCCTGAAAATACTCACTTCCGATCTCATCACTCGGAATATGAGCTGCGATGGCAAGTACCGGTACACGGTTCCGATGACAATCATACAGACCGTTAATTAAGTGCATGTTTCCCGGTCCGCTGCTGCCGGCACATACGGCGATACTTCCGCTCACTTGGGCATCTGCTCCGGCCGCAAAAGCAGCCACTTCCTCATGGCGGACATGAATCCATTCAATTTTACCCGAACGGCGGATGGAATCCAGTACCGCATTCAAGGAGTCTCCAACGATACCATAGATGCGTTTGATGCCTGCGTTCAATAGTGCTTCGACCAGAACGTCTGCAATTGTTTTCTTCATGACAGGTCGGTCTCCTTTATTCGCTTATTTTGAGTTATGTTTCCACCGCGTTAAACTACCTATTCTTTTACCCCAATCTTTTGAAATTAGAAACAAAATCATATGTATTTATGGATATATACAAAAATCCGCTTGTCATGGACTGACAAACGGATCATGGGTTGTTATGGTTTACACGTCGGTTCCTTGCATATTTAATAATTCATTCACATCACTAAAGCCAAATTAAATGGCAGGCATCACATTGCCGCCACTAACCGGAATATAAGCTCCTGTAATAAAAGAGGACAGGTCGGATGCCAGAAATGCTACCGCATTGGCAATTTCCTGATCTTCTCCCCTGCGTTTCAACGGTACAGTTTGAATATAACCCTCATCATGCCCCGACTCGTTATTGCGATCGCGTTCACTGATCGTCCATCCAGGCGCAACCTGGTTGACCGTAATCTGATATTCGCCTACCTCTTTCGCCAGCACACGGTACAAACCATCCATGCCGCGTTTTCCCGCTGTATATGCAGATTGGGTAGCAAAATTTTGCATCGCACATTCCGTATTGATGCCAATGAATCGACCAGCTCTGGCTTCTTTCATATAAGGGATGAATGCTTTGGCAAGATACACACTCTGCATCACACATGATTCGAACTGGCTTATATAATCATCCGGTGATTGTTCCAGCACTGTTGTCCAGGCATATTGGATGACCGCATTGGCAACCACGATATCCACATCACCGAGGCTGGAGTGAATTTCATCCCGCAACCGAAATGCCGTATCCTGCTTCGTGATATCGCCCTGAACAATGACCGTTTTTCGACCGATGGCTTCAATCTCAGCTTGAAGCTCTTTAGCCTTCGTTTCATTATTTATGTAATGCAGCGCGAGATCAGCACCACAGTCTGCCAACGTACGAGCGATGACCCTTCCCAATTGACCGGTTGCGCCTGTCACCAGTGCTGTTTTACCTGTAAGATCCAATTCCATAGGGAAAGTCCCCTCCTTTAAGCCTTATGTGTAATCACGAAATTTAGCAATGAAGAAAGAAGGATATAAAAATGATGTAACCCTCATTAATCAAACTGGAATCTAACTGGAAAACGCTTTCGGAATTCATGCTATCTTCTGTTTGGTTTAATGATGAGATTCATCATTTCATTACTTCCCGTACTGAATGAGATCGATTTCCTGGAAGCGACTAACCTCTTTTTCCCACCGTTCTTCCACATATTTGCGGTGAATCGGGTGATCATTATAGGCATCATAGGCAGCCTGATTGGCGAATACCATCGAAAAACTGTAATCAAACTCGTTCTTTTCGCTCACCTGACGCAGGACCTGCAATTGCTCTACACCGGGAATATTCGCCAGTGCCTCCGCACTCTCTTTCAAAAATGCCTCTGCTTCAGGTGTATCTTTACCTGCGTAAAGTGTAAACGTTACCATATGATTGATGCTGCTCATCTCTATTTCCTCCTCCAATATGTCTGAATCTGTTCCCTAGTGTACATCCGAAAGTATTGTAAGCGCAATAATTGGTTGAATTAATTTTAGAGGAATTGAATATGTATGGGTATTAGAACTACTTTTAAGTCGGAATTACTTGAGTTTACCTATCGGCATGCAACAAAAAAACCTCAGGATTAATCCCGAGGTTTTCTTGTAATGGTTTGGACAACCTATTTGATGTTGTATTTACGGTTAAATTTATCAACACGACCACCGATGTCCACGTTTCTTTGTTTACCAGTGAAGAATGGGTGGGATGCGGAGCTAGTGTCCACACGGATTACTGGGTAAGAGTTACCATCTTCCCATTCCATTGTTTCGTTCGAGAATTTAGTCGAAGAACTCAGGAATTTGTAATCAGCACTTGCATCGAAGAAAATTACTGTTTGTGTCTTTGGATGGATATCAGCTTTTGGCATAATCTATTTACACTCCTTTAATATGGGTACTTCTTAGAATAGAACTAAATTTTATTATACTCTTTTTTTGGACGAAGTACCAGTCGGAATTGAAGAAACGATAAATATTTTACAATTCACTATGATTTGCACAGGTTTCAGAGTTTAAATTAAGCCCTTCTCCAGCACATTCAGCATATATTCCAACGCTTCAAGTTCATCTCTTCCCCGTGTCTGCAATCTCACCACACTGCCATGTCGAATGGGAAGAAGCGCCATTCCGAGCAGGCTTTTGACATCTACCCGATGCTCATGATTCGCATTAGTAAATGACAATGAAATATCCGAGGCAAAACGCGATGCTTGCGAAGATACAGACATCAGATCATCTCGGTGGAAATCAGAGTGAATCATAAATTCATGTATTCTCACAACCTTCAGTTCCTTTCGAAAGATGCTATTTAACCATTTTGGTGGTGTATCATTTTATATATTAAAATCTTCAAGCATTATACCACGTTATGGCAGCTTGTTTAATCCTTTTATGGAGAAAAATACAAAAAAATAAGCCCTAAACATCAGGGCTCCTTTGAACTAGATTCATTTGCCATTCGGATAGACCATTACTTTCAGACTGCCACTTTTGTTGTGCAATGCCCGTTCCATGGCCTGCTGCGTATCTTCAAGCGAATAACGGTCAGTAATCAGGGACATTACATCATGCTGGCCTGAACTCAGAAATTCAATTCCCGCCGGATACGTATTGGCGTAACGGAAGATTCCGTATATATCCACCTCGTTGTCCGCGATAAAAGGAACATTCAAGGCAATTTCGTCCTGTGCAGGCAGTCCTACAATAGCAAGCTTGCCTCCTCGCCGGAGCGAATATAATGCCGACTGAAGCGCCTTCGGATTCCCCGCAGTTTCCCAAGCCGTATCTACACCGACGCCGTTCGTTAACTCACGGATCACCGCCTGTGCATCCTCGTTCCGTACATTAATGGTATGGGTTGCGCCCATACGACGAGCAGCCTCTAACCGCACTTCCTCCAGATCGGTGACGATGATGCGTTCTACGCCAAACGATTTGGCAGCTGCAACTGCCATCAATCCAACAGGCCCCATGCCCATAATGGCAAGTGTAGTGCCCGGAGCCAGTTTACTGCGTCTTGCAGCATGAATGCCAACCGAGAAAGGTTCATTCATGGCTGCCTCTTCAAAAGACAGATGATCCGGGATCGGGAAAACCATATCTTCACGAATGGTCATGTACTGTACAAATGCCCCATCCACCGGAGGCGTCGCCAGAAATTGCACATCGGGACACAGATTATAACGACCTTCTTTGCATGCCGTGCATCGTCCGCAGGTTACCCCAGGCTCAATAGCTACCCGATCTCCTTCTTTCAGCCGTGAAACTCTTGAGCCTACAGCCGCTACAATACCTGCACATTCATGTCCAAGTATAATCGGTTTCTCAACTACAAATCGGCCAATTCTACCATGTTCAAAATAATGCACATCCGATCCGCAGACGCCAACGGCCATCACCTGAATGAGCACCTCGTCTTCAGCCGGCTGTGGTACAGCCTGTTCCTCAATGATGATGTGCCCGGGCTCTGTCATGACAGCAGCCTTCATGGTTCCGGGTAATTGATGATCTCCCATATGTTCCCTCCTTCTCGTGTATGTCAACGTTGTTCTTTCCTCTGGAGAAAATCCGTCTGTTCTAGTTTTCGTATCCAGATTAATATATCGTTCTTCCTTGTTCATCAGCAATACCACTTTTGCGATAGAAGTACGTATTAATCATGTCTCGCCATTCCTTGGCGTGCTCCGCCTGCCCTGCCTGTAACGCAGACACCTTATCAAATACAGTCGAATCAATCTTGCCTTCCAGCTGTCTCCAGGTCTGTGCTAATGCTTCTGCCTGCTCTGCTCCATCAAAATGTGTATCATAAATGTGCTGAATGACCGTTTTGCCAGAATGCAGAACATGCGTATACGGGACATGGTGGAAAAATAATAGCAGCTCATCCGGACAGGAGTCTACGGATTCATATCTTTCGGCGTTTTCCCGATGGTATTGCGATGTATATCCCGTTCCACTGCTCACTGTCCGGTCCACACCAATGCCATCACAATCGGCAAAATGATACGTCCCCCACTTGGAATATTCATAGCCATCCACATTAGGTCCATAATGGTGCTCCGGATTAACCATCCAGCCTACACCGAGCGGTGCCGTATAACTTTCATAGATATCGAGCGAATTCAAAAGCATGCCAGAGATTAGACGAACGACCTCTTCGTCATGTCCGAATGTAAGTCTGACCCACTCCTCCGCGATCTCTTCCGATGACAGCTCCGGATTCCAAGCAAGTCTTCCATATCCATATAAATTCGCCTGAGCGAGCGGATGTCCTGTCCAGCAAGCATCTGCACCGATATTGGATACTGCGGCAAAGCCACTGTAGGGTCTATTGTACAGCGAACCGTCAGCAATGCGTTTTATTTCAGAACCCGGCCCCTTGGCGAACGTATCAAAATCCAATACTTCTTTCCACTGTGGAATCAGATAACAGAGATGCCGCTGCTGGCCCGTATACTCCTGCGTAATCTGGAATTCCAACACCTGATTTGTGTTTTCCATTGCCCCGAACAGCGGAGATACGGCCTCGCGAACCTGAAAGTCCATTGGACCATTCTTGATCTGCAAAATGACGTTATCCGCAAATCGGCCATCCAATGGCTTGAAGTGGTCATAAGCCGCCCGTGCGCGATCTGTGGAGCGATCACGCCAGTCTTGTTTGCAGTTATAGACGAAGCAGCGCCAAATCACCAGGCCACCAAATGGGCGAAGTGCCTCGGCCAGCATGTTCGCTCCATCGGCATGATCCCGGTTATACGTAAAGGGTCCGGGCCGATTTTCTGAATCTGCTTTGATCAGATAGCCGCCAAAATCCGGGATTGCCGCATACACCTTGGCTGTCTGAATGTTCCACCATTCACGGACCTGTTCATCCAGCGGATCTGCCGTAAGCAATCCACCAATCTCTATTGGACTAGCGTAGTTGGCGCTCAGGAACAACCGGATGCCGTACGCTCTGAATTGGGCAGCAACCTTCGCAACATCACCCAGGAAACGTTCCGTCAGGAACAGGCTCTCACGCTGATGAACGTTGACGTTATTGATCGAAATGGCGTTAAGGCCTGTAGAAGCGAGCAATCTGGCATAATCTCGAATACGCCCGAGGTCACGAGTGAATTCTCCATTGTCATAGAAAATGGATTTTCCAGCATAACCACGCTCAATGCTTCCGTCCATATTATCCCACTGATTGATCATGCGTAATGCATTAACAGGCTGCTCTGAAATGTAGCTTAATCTTCCCTCAGCAGGATGCACTTCGTTTGAGTTTTCTTGCTCCAGAACAAGCTCCCTTAATAGATGAAAAGTACCATATAGAACACCTTGAGGGGTTTCAGAACCAATAAACAGCCTACCCTGCTCTTTATCTTCGCGGATAATATAACCTTCTCCCTGCACGGTAGAGCGTTCCGTGTCGCTGAAGGCCTGAGCCACGGCTTTTGAGCCCGTCCATGTGCCAAGCCAGACCCCTTTTGCCTTCTGTTGTGCTGAATCCGACTCACTCACTTGACTTGCAGTTTCGTGTTTAACTTTCGGTTGGATTCCAAACAGCTTATCCAGTCCCTGAGTCAGTTCTGCTATTGCTGTTGATATGATTTCCTGATCTTCCGCCACAGTCACGGTATGGCTCCAGACGGGGGCTGTCTTTTTGGCGGCCCCTTTCACTGCGGATGGACTTTGAAGATATCCAAGCCACACATCATATTGCGGGCCGGAGATAATGGATTGAACGGTTGTATTGCTCATTGTACAGCCTCCTTGCTGGCATAGATCTGTTCCAGACGATTACCTTTGCCTTCGAGCAGCCATAGAATCGATGTTACACCGCGCGGGTAATACTTGCTTCCGACTGCCACACCGGCCAGGATCTGGTCACTCCAGCACCAGTAGGATTCCTCTGGATGCAGCAGCCAGTTTACATGGGCAGCGTCAGAAGCCTTGCCTGTTTTATCCCATTCCACGCCCAGCAGTTCTCGTGCGATGAATTGGGACAAATATATTTTGCTGAGCCATGAGTTATTGCTCGTAGAGGATAGCTTCCAGCCTCCATCTTCAAACAGACAAGTACCAGGGACAAGAACTGTTTTAAAATGGGTTCGAAGCGCTTGCAGGTAAGGCCCGAAACGGCCATTTACATCCAGCGCGCCTTCACAGCCGGTGAAGTATGGGAACACCAAGCCTTCAATGGCCGGAATGATGCGGGAATCATTATTTTCGGCGATCACTGCCGGAATGTAGCCACCGTCGGTTAACTGGGCTGCGATACTGGCTGCACAGCGATCCGCCTGACGTCCTGCATGGTGAGACAGATCAGCCAGCTTCTCTGCAGCGAACAGCTTCTCCAGTGCAACATAGACGGCCCAGCATTTGCCTGCCAGATAGATGTTGTTGCGGGATTGTCCAAGCGACACATCCAGGCTGTCGTATGTGGTAATCTCAGCTCCACCTTTGGTACGACTGCTATCCAGCCCCATCAGGCCATTGCGTTGTTGTTCATCCGGATGATCCCGGTTCAACATGCTTTCGAAGCAATCCCGAATGACGGGCAGCATCTCTTTAACAAATTCACGATCCTGCGTCTGTTCAATATATACCGTTGCACAGCAGAGCCAGTTGACCAGTTCCTCGTGACTCATTTGCGAGAAGCAGTCATCAATGCCCACCAGTTCATATGCCGAGTGTCCCGGACGTGAGAATACATTGGCTACGCCGATATCATGCGTGAACGTAATGCCGCCCGGATATTCCTTCTCTTCGCCCGGGAACCGCACTTGATCCGTGTAGCTGTAGCGTTTTACAAACCACTCCAACTCGTTACGTACGGTCCAAGGATTCAAGGCAAGTTCAAAATACAACTGATCTGCGGTCAGATCGAGTGTGTTCATCATCCGGTATTCGCCTTCATTTACGATCCAGAACGGCTCTCCATCCGCATCCAGCAGTTGTGTACTTGCATAATAGCTGTGAATGGAATGGGCGAGCATAAATGACTGATCTTCACTCAAAGCAGCTACACCGAGACGTTGCTCAATTTCCTTACAGGAAGCAGTCAGCTGGTTGAACCGGTTAAGCGCATATTTCCCGGCACCCAGGATATCTGCAAAATAAAGAGTATACCAATAGGTCGTGTCCATACCCGAAGTAACGATCCCACCACGATAAAAACAGACGGCAAATTGGTACGTACGCTTCTCTCCGGCAGAAACGTCCATCAACAACGCAGCTGTTTCACCTAGGCCGAAGGCCAGATTCTCACGGTGCTTCTCCTGCAATATCTTCTCCAGTGTAAATCCACGTGCAGGCCATAGACCCTCATCCGCGGACAAAATGGCGGTTAGGCGACCTTGTCCAACTCCGGTTAATGTCCCACCCTCAGGCCCTCCGATGATCCGCATGGCTGAGTAAGGATCATTTCCCTGGTAGCCAAAATATGCTTTACGTGGCTTCCGTCCTTGCGTGTTATCAATTGTCATCTCCACCAGCACCGCAGGCACAAGCGCATCCATTAATGCTTCACGATCGCCACTCTGCGGATTGGGTACAGGACGCACAGGTGAGTAAATACTGAAAGTCAGATCACCCGCCGTCCACGTATCTGTTCCCGAAGTAAACTCGCGCGTAATCTCTTCATCGCGGAACGCTGAAATTAGCGGGCGTGTTCCCTGTACTGCAACTGCCGCTGGCGTGCTCAATCCACTTTCCGTCGAGGCCGAAGACACCTGATCTGAATCTGAATTGTCCACTTTCTCTACATCATATCGAACGCTTGCATCTTCAACGGCTTCGAAAAATGGTAAAGCTTCGTAGTGCTCACTGTCGCGAGATTGTAAACCGATATATATATTCTGATCTGCTGGCTTGCCAAGCTCCAGGCCTAGTCCGCCTTTGGCTCCTTTGTATCCAAGCGTAAAGCTGGCAAAAGCCCCGATCGGGGAGTGATGGGCATTATAAAAGATAGATTTGGATGTGCTCATGAACGATGACCCCTCTCAAAATGGTTTGCATACGTTTTCATTAGCCCCATCCTACCATGGGCATTCCTTCGTAGACCATGGTCAAATCAATCGGATATTTACCCAAATCAAGCTAATAGACTATAATATAAATAAAGCGGTTACATCTGTTTCTATACTTTTTATCAAGGGGGTCTCCCATGTCTTCCACCTATTTGCCTCCCGCTTTGGGAGAGAGTGTACATGAGGTATTTTACCCGGACGTTCAAACAACGGTGAATTTGTTCGCTATACATTTGCGAAGTGTAGGGGCCAATTGGGATTATCCAGCCCATGAACATCCACAATATGAGCTGAATTATGTAACGGAAGGCGAACAATACATGACCGTGGACGGCAAGCTGTATATTCAAAAGGCTGGAGAATTGCTCCTGATTCCTCCAGGAAGCATTCATTCCAGCCTGAGCCATAACGGCAAGGGGTTTACGTATTTTTGCATGCATTTTGATATCGATGATCAGTTATTTCTCTCGTTGCTTGCACGAATCAAGCAGGTTTTGTTCGATGCAGATAATCCGGTTACCCGCCAGATCGAGCCTGTCCTTCGCAAATTAATGTCTTCTGCGGACAACCGGGCGGCGAGTACGATGGTGCAGCGCATGCAGCTGCAATCGGCGGTATTTGAGTTGTTCGGCCATTTATGGGAGGCTGTCTCTCAGGAAGCTGCTCAATTGTTCACGGACGGATATGAGAAAATCGAACTGGCCCATCAGATTCGTAATCGGCTGCAAGGACTGGTGAGTCAGCAGTTCAAGCAGGGACGTGAGTCCGACAGCCATTATGGCATTGATGATATTGCTGCAGAGCTGGGCATCAGTTCCTCCCATTGTAACCGAATATTTCGGCAGGTATATGGTCAGTCTCCGCGTGTATATTTATCTGAAATGGTTCTGCATGAAGCAAAAGTTCTGCTGGGTAACCCCAAGCTGTCGGTGCAGAACATCGCTGCCATGCTAGGTTACAAGGATATTGCGCATTTTAGTCGTCAATTCAAGCGCTGGTCAGGGATTTCACCCACACGCTATAGACAGGAACAGCCTGCTCCCGAATGAGCTTCATCCATTGAACATCATTCCAGTATGGCATTTAATTGTGTACGATTAAACGCCCGTTCTTTTATTTCAAAAGACGTTTAATCGTCTTCAGCTTGTTATCGTATGGCGGATATAAAATCGACAAGTTCAATCTGGTACTCTTTTTCAGCACACTTTTCATATGAGAGAAGGTCTCCAGGCTATAACGCCCGTGATATGAACCAAGACCAGAATGTCCTACCCCTCCAAACGGCAGACGTGGGTTGGCTACATGGGTAATCGTATCGTTAATGCATCCTCCCCCAAAAGAAACCTCACGCATCACTTTATCCTGTAATTGTGTATCCGATGTAAAGAGATAGAGCGCCAGCGGTTTTGGCCGCTTCACAATACCTGCAATCGCCTCATCAATATGGGTATAACTGATAATCGGCAGAATTGGACCAAAAATTTCGTCTTCCATTGTAGCTGCTTCCCACGATTCAGCATCAATAAATGTCGGATCAATAAAGTTGTCTTCCTCATCGGATTGACCACCATAGATGACGTGGGCTTGATCGCGTTCAATAAGGGTCGTGAGACGCTTGAAATGGGCCTTGTTGACGATTCGCCCATAGTCTTTATTGTGCTGGATATCTGTCCCGAAGAACGTTTCCACTGCTGCTTTCATCTCGCTGATCAACGGATCTTTCACCTGTTCATGCACAAGCAGATAATCCGGAGCGATGCAGGTCTGGCCCGTATTGAGCAGCTTCCCCCATATAATACGCTGTGCAGCCACTTTGAGATCTGCGTGCTGATCCACGATAACCGGACTTTTACCGCCAAGCTCCAGCGTAACCGGAACAAGATTTTTGGCAGCGGCCTCCATGACGATTTTGCCAACCGGTACACTTCCTGTAAAAAAGATATAGTCAAAAGGCGCATGAATAAGCGCCGTGGTTGTATCTTTGGCTCCTTCGACCACGTGAACGTATGCTGGTTCGAATACCGAGCTAATCATCTCGCGAATAACAGCTGAGACGGCTGGTGTGTTCTCTGATGCCTTGAGGACTGCCGTATTGCCTGCTGCCAATGCTCCAACCAGAGGTTCTATTAACAGCTGGAATGGATAGTTAAAAGGTCCAATAATCAATACTGCACCATACGGCTCAGGAATGATATAACTTTTGGAACCGATCAGCGCAAATTGGGTTTTGACTTTGACCGGCTTGACCCATTTCTTCACTTGCCGAATGGTGTGCGAGATACTATCCAGCATAAATCCAATCTCAGTAGTATACGATTCGAACTCACTTTTGCCCAAATCCTGATAGAGCGCCTCGGTAAGACGGGACTCATACTTCTGAATCGCCTGTTTCAATCGGGTTAAATGTGTAATGCGAGACTCGGCCGAACGAGTAGCCCCTGAGCGAAAAAACTGCCGTTGCTGCTGTAAAATTTCTTCGACTTCATGTTCGCTTAATTCCTGCATGACACTCATACAATCCAACTCCTCTTATAGTTAATGATTATTCGTTTAAACATACGAACGTATAGCCCACATGCCTAGGCATGTTAACAACTCTTGCTTACAAACACTCTTCTTCCAATGCCCCAACCAGTTCCTTCAACAGCTCGACCGAGGACCTTAATGAAGCGGAATAATATCGCTGTGTGCCCTTCTGTTCTACGGAGATGAGCCCTTTCTCAAGCAATAACTTGAGATGATGAGATATAGCAGGTCGTGACAGGTTGAACTGTTCTGTAATTTCATTCACTGTCATGCTGCCCTTCTCACTAAGAGCAAGTAAAATCGCTTGTCGATGATTGTCGCTAAGTACCTGGAATAAGGGGATGCAGGTTTGAAAAATAGATATCGCTTTTTGTCCCATGGTTTCACCTCTATATGTTCTAAAGTTATCACAATTATCATGCCTGTAGGTTTAAATGTTTAAACCTATTAACTATAGTTTACTCCAGCATCCCGTTAACAGCAAGCCGTTTCAAATAAATTGTAGAATAACTTATATAAAGCGCTTCCATACTACCATACAAGTATGGTAGTATGGCCTTGAAGGAGTTGAGATTATGGAATTTTCCCCTAGGTCTTCGTCCAAATCCGAATTATTATCATCCTTAATAAACCCGTCTTCTCTGAACAAACAGGCATTCTCTTCTCGTGAGGCGGTCTATACGACGTTGAAGCAGTTGATTCTGAGTTTAAAGCTGCCTCCCGGTACCGCCATCTCGGAGAAAGAGATCTCGCTTGAGTTCAATGTAAGTCGGACCCCTGTTCGAGAAAGCTTCGTCCGATTAGCGCAGGAAGGTCTGCTGGAGGTCTATCCGCAGCGGGGTACCTATGTGTCTCTGATTCAGGTTGATCTCGTGGAGGAAGCACGTTTCATGCGTGAACAGCTTGAGCGTGCCGTCATACGGCTTGCGTGTGTGCAATTTCCAGATGAACACATGAGAATATTGGAGCAGAACCTTGCGCAGCAGCAGGAATGCATACTTGAACCGGATGATGAACGAATGTTCGGATTGGATGAGGAATTCCATAGTACTCTCTTTGCAGGCTGTAACAAAAAAAACACCTGGTCCATGATCCAGCATATGAACGTGCATCTGAACCGCAGCCGAATGCTCCGTCTGTCTTCGGATCATCATTGGGGTCACTTGCTCGAACAGCATCGATCCATGGTTCAGGCGATACAACAGCACGATGCCCAAACGGCGGAGCACATGATGCAGGAACATCTGCATTTGACCGTTACGGATCTGGCTGTCCTGCGGGATACATACCCTTCCTATTTTCAATGATGATGGATCTACCTGGTCTTTAAACTAATCTTGATGAGGTGAATGTGATGAGAATGGTTTTTCGCTGGTTTGGAGAAGGCAATGATACCGTAACACTTGACCACATTCGGCAGATTCCCGGAGTCGAAGGCATTGTATGGGCGCTGCATGATGTTCTGGCAGGTGAGGAATGGCCTATGGACAAAATTTTGGCGGTCAAAGCTGCTGCGGATCAGGCTGGGTTACATCTGGATGTCGTTGAGAGTGTTAACATTCATGAAGATATCAAGCTTGGTCTGCCTACACGTGATCGATATATTGAGAATTACAAAAAAACGATGGAAAAACTCGCCCAGGTAGGCGTTAAAGTGATCTGTTACAACTTCATGCCGATCTTTGATTGGCTGCGTACCGATTTGCATAAGGAGATGGAAGATGGCTCTACCGCCCTCTTCTACGAGAATAGCAAAATTGCCGATATTGAACCGCTGGAATTGGTTCGACGCATTACCGAAAATTCTGCATTGACGATGCCTGGCTGGGAACCGGAACGATTGCAGTATTTAACAGGTCTGTTCGAAGCCTATAAGGATGTAACAGAGGAAGATATGTGGGAACACGCTCGTTATTTCCTGCAGGAGATCATTCCTACTGCTGAACGGTTAGGTATTCGAATGGCCATTCATCCGGATGATCCGCCTTGGCCGATCTTTGGTCTGCCGAAGATTATTACGAGTCAAGACAATATTCGCAGATATCTGAACTTGTATGATAGCCCTTACAATAGTGTAACGTTGTGCAGCGGCTCTCTTGGAGCTAATCCGAACAATGATATTATCGGTATGATCCACGAGTTCAAGGACCGTATTCCTTTTGCCCATATCCGTAATGTCAAAATCTACGATAATGGAGACTTTATCGAGACATCCCACCGCAGTCAGGATGGAAATGTCGATATTGCCGGTGTTGTGGAAGCCTATCACGATATTGGATTTGAAGGTTATGCACGACCAGACCACGGACGCCATCTCTGGGGAGAACAATGTAGACCTGGATATGGACTCTATGATCGGGCTCTGGGGATTATGTATCTGTGGGGCGTCTGGGATTCCCTGCAAAGGAGGTCAAAAGCATGAGTGACTTTGCCAAAGAAAGATCAAATCGTCTGGAAGGCAGAACAGCTGTAATTACTGGCGGGGCAGGTGTTTTATGTCGTTCCATGGCTGAAGAGCTCGCGCGACATGGCGCAAGTGTAGCCATCTTGAACCGTACCATATCCAAAGGGGAAGAAGTTGTTGCGGCAATCGAGGCTCAAGGCGGAAAAGCAATCGCTGTAGCTTGTGATGTGACCCAGGCCGATAGTGTAATAGCGGCAGCAGCTGTTGTTCAGGAGAAGCTTGGACCTTGCGATATCCTTATTAACGGAGCGGGTGGCAACCTTGCCAGCGCCAATACCACGAATGAAATTTTCAGACAGGAAGATCTCGAGCAGCCGGATATCACTACTTTTTTTGATGTAAGTGTCGAGGGATTCCGTCAGGTGATGGATCTGAACTTTGTTGGGTCCCTCATCCCTACCCAAATCTTCGCAAGACAAATGATTGAACGTGATGTTCCTGCTACCGTCATTAATATTTCGTCCATGAGTGCCCCGTCGCCCATGACCAAAGTTCCTGCGTACAGTGCAGCCAAAGCCGCGATTAACAATTTCACGCAATGGCTTGCGGTACATCTGGCCGAATCGGGAATCCGAGTAAACGCCATTGCCCCAGGCTTCTTCCTGACTGAGCAAAACCGTAATCTGCTCCTTAAGCCGGATGGCTCGCCGACCGAACGTTCAAGCAAAATCATTGCTCACACACCAATGCGGCGCTTTGGCAAACCGGAAGATCTTCTGGGCACGCTGATGTGGCTGGCAGATGAACGTCAGTCCGGTTTTGTTACAGGTACGGTTATTCCTGTAGATGGTGGGTTTATGGCTTACTCGGGTGTATGACCTCTATTCTATTTACTATTCCATGGATTGACCGAATTAAAGATATGTATCGAATGACGAACCGAAGCCTGGAGCACTTAGCCAGGTTTCGGTTTTTTGCGTTCAAGAATAAGATTATCCAGCCTAGGAAAAGCTTGTTATAGCCCACAAATATGCTGGGTTGAATTAAAGGATGACATCAAGCATTACTTTTTCAATCTGTAAGACGAAGCGAAGGAAGGTGATACATGCATGATGGAAGAAACATGGGTTGTTGCTGTGCGATCGATTATCGCCTTTCTAACCCTAATCATCTATACCAGGGTGCTGGGCAAACAACAAATGGGCAACTTGACGTATTTTGATTACATTAACGGTATTACGATCGGTTCCATCGCAGGTACATTTGCGACCGATCTATCTTCCAAGGCGTGGATTCATTTTGTGGCCTTGACCATTTTCACCATTATCACGATTATCTTTCAGTATATTACGCTGAAAAATCGTACCATCTCCAAACTGATGGATTCTGACCCCACACTGATCATCCAGAATGGTAAAATTCTCGAACAAAACCTGAGTAAAATGCGTGTGAAATTTGACGAATTGACCATGATGCTACGGCAAAAGGATGTATTTGATATTACAACGCTGGATTATGCCATTCTGGAACCGGACGGCAGTCTCTCGGTTGTGTTAAAACCTGAGAATCAACCGGTAACCGCAAAGGACATGCATATGCATCCTCCCAAGAGCAAGCTGATGACCGAGATTATCATTGACGGTTTGCTAATTAAGCAAAATTTGGCGGAACGCAACAAAGATACGAACTGGCTCAGCGAGCAGTTGAAGAAGCAAAAAGTGACCATACAGGATATTGCTTTTGCCGCCATTTTGCCTAACGATAAACTGTATATTGATCTATTTGAGGATAAGATCACCGAAAAACTCGATATGGGCGATTATGAGGGGCCTTTCTAAATTTACATGAAGGAGGCGATGGAATGAAATCGCGTTTCTGGTTGCTGTATGTGCTTCCGATCTGCCTCATTCTTGTGTTCGTTGCGATAATGGCAAGCGGAGCCCTTCTCAAAAAGCCCTTTGGTGCTGATGATCGTTTGCTTGAATCTGTACAAACATTAGAGAAACAGGTTGAGGGCAAAAAATGGACTGAAGCCAAGTCCCAAATCGATTACGCAATGAAAGCCTGGGACAAGATCGTCAATCGCATACAGTTCAGTGTGGAGCGTGAGACGATTTACGATATTCTGGGTACCCTAGCACGGATGAAGGGCGGTATTGCCGCAGAGGATGATAAGGCGATCATGGAAGAAATTTATTACTTTTATGTGTTATGGGACAATCTTGGAGATTGACCTGAAGACACGCAAAAAGGCACTCTCCTTTAATAAAAAAAGGAAGTGCCTTCTCTGTTTTCTAAACATTACGCCCGCGTAATCCACGAGATTTTGACGTGCGGGCCATGCTTTCTTTTCGGAAAAAGAGCGTAAGTGCTCCCTTCGCACACCACAGTGCAAACAGTGCAAATAACGTCCCCCAGAACAGTGCCGGGAGAAATGTCTGTTGAGCCAGATTGGCTGCATCCCCCGCCCGAGATGGCTGTGTCCAGGACATTAGCCCAACATACATGGCACTAACTACGGATTCTTCCAGTGTGAGGAAAGCCAGCAACAAATAATAGAATTTTGCGATTTTGGCACCAAAGATCATAATCACAACATTCAGCGCACTGAAGCCTGTAAGCCAGAGCATGCCGAATTCTCCCCTTACGTAGAAGAGAAGCGACACAAGAGCTACACCCGTCATAATGCCGAGCCCCCACATGTGCCGTCCTTTCCGGTAAAGATAGAATAACAGCCAGGCAAAGAGAGACGCCGTGACATACCCCGCCAAGGAAACCAATATAGATCTGCCTGGTGTCAGCATGGATGAATATGTAACGCCGCTGTGATCAGCGTATAACTCAATGCGCAATACTTTGCCCGATAACAACAGTGTTACCAGCGCATGGCCAAATTCGTGTATCATCGTATCCAGATTACGGAACAATGAAGAAAACGGGATAAAGCGGGTCATTAGCGCTGAACCCACCAGAAAAAGTATGGTTTTGAGCCATTTATTCAATCCGGTCCTACCTCCCTTGCCTCCGAGTAAAAATACCTATCACTATACTACGTGGCTACAAAATAATCGTTTCGATCCATGAAATGTGCCGCGCAATATTGCATCCACCAGCAGAAACTCCGGTTATGACCGATGAAAAAAGAAGACAGATCATATCGACCCGTTCCTGTCTCCAGTGTGGCAAGCAATCTGCTCCGCATCTGCGACAGCGCATAAGTCACAAATCGATCGGCTACCTCATTTTGTATAAGTGTAACATAGGCATATAGGGAATGATCTATCGGCTCATCGAGCGGGCTCACACCAGCACAAGAAAACTCGGTACGTATGCCCGCTCTGTGAAGCAAAGTCAAGGCATCAACTAACTCAGCATCTACTTCGACATCGTTCCAAATCTCCGTTCTCTTTGCAGCCATGGTCTGCTTCTCGCGTTCCGTCCACTGCATTAACTCCAGCTTGCGTCTTCTCCATAGATGGGCAGGTTGCTGGCTTAACAGCACTTCCTGTTCTTCATCTGAATCCATAAGGCATTTCCTCCCGTTCCCCGCATGATCTCCGTCACCTTGAACAACGAAAAGAGCACATCCCTGTGCTCTCTGCGTGGCCAAAGGCAAAGGAATGGCACAGCCATTCCTCAGCATGTTGTATTATTGTACCTTTTTCGATGACAGGCATCAAATGGGTTCTCTTTTTTCGTAAATTCAACTTGTTAAAGTAGCAAAACCGCTATTCATTCAGTGCCAGTTTCAGTGCCTCCAAATTCTGCCGCATTACGCCGATGTAATCCATTCCTGCTGCGATTTCCTCTTCCGTCAACCCTTCAATCGGGTTCAATACAGCTGTTTTGGCTCCTACTTCGTTGGCGATAGTCTCTGATACTTTGGATGAAACCAACGTTTCGAAGAAAATCGTCTTCACCTGATGCTCCTTGGCAAAATCAATAACGGACGCCATTTGCGCTGCGGAAGGCTCTTGTTCAGGAGACAGACCGGCAATCGGTACTTGCTGCAGACCATATTCCTGTGCAAGATAGCCGAATGCAGCATGCTGTGTGATGAAATCTTTACGTTTGCTGTCTGCCACAGCTGCCTTGAAATCCTGATCCAGCGCCTCAAGTTTGGCAACATAGGCATCGGCGTTTTGCTTGAATTGCTCCGCATGTTCAGGTGCAGCCTGTGCGAGTCCAGCCTCGATATTTCGTACTTCCTTCACGGCAAGTGCAGGTGACAGCCAAACGTGGGGATCAAGTCCACCGTGATCATGATTATGTGTATGTCCTTCTTCTGCTTCAGCATCATGATCGTGACCATGCTCCTCTGTGGTGGCTTCATCCGCATGGTCATGCGTGTCCGTTGTATCGCCATGTTCGTGATCATGCTCCTCTTCTTCCGATCCTTCCAGCAGATCGATGCCATGGCTCGCTTCCACTTGAATGAGTTTGGCATTGCTCAGGCTGTCCGTAACTTGATCGATCCAGGATTCCATTCCCGCTCCATTATAGACAAGCACATCCGCTTTTTCGATGCTCGCAATATCCTGTGGTGTCGGCTCCCAATCATGTGGCTCCATGCCCGCAGGAACGAGTGTATGCACATTAGCCAGATCGCCCGCGACATTTTTGGTGAATTCGTACATTGGATAAAAGCTGACTTCAACGTTCAGTTTGGCCACGTCGGTCTCTGCTGGTACCGTCGTGTTAGCCGAGCTGGTACTGGAATCGGAAGCGGACTGATTTTGTCCACAACCGGCTACGATAAGTGTAAGACTGAATAATAGTGCAAGAGCTGATTTTTTATTGAATTTCATGTGACGTATTCTCCCTTGAATGTATGAATAGAGTTGCACGTTGTTGTTTTCTCTCTTTACGATGACGTTTACGGTTATATCGTCCAATCAGCTTTTGTGCTGATATGCCAATCAATAGAAAGACCAACAGGATGAGAGCAATCGTTCCTCCCGGTGGTGTGTTTAGATGGTAAGAGGTTGTCAGTCCGCTAAAAATACCAATTAATCCAGTGACGACAGCAATAAGGATCGCTGCTGCAAAGCTGCGTGACAATCTCAGTGCCAGGGCAGCGGGCAGTACAATTAAAGCAGACACAAGCAATACGCCAACAATCGGCATGGCTGAAGCAACAGTCATTCCTGTCAGAATGGCAAATGCAAAGGATAAACCTTTAACCTGAATGCCTCCAATGGAAGCTGTCTCTTCATCAAACGTTAAATTGTACAGTGGCCTTCTGAGTACGATGAAAAAAATCAATCCGATGACGCACACAGCCGCCATAATCCATAACTGCATATCACTAACGGCAACGATGGAACCGAACAGGTAAGAGCTGAATGTCTTGGACAGATTGGTTTTCAGACTCATGAGCACCACAGCAAGGGCCAGACCCGACGTCATAATGATCGCTACAGGCACCTCGCTATATGTCAGGTAATTTCGCCGGAGTTGTTCCACCAGCAATGCGCCGATAATCGCAATCGCAAATCCACAGATCACCGGATCTAGGTTCATCACAGAACCCAGGGCAACCCCTGCCAATGAAACATGGGACAACGTATCCGCCATTAGCACCTGCCGTCGCAGCATCAGATAGACTCCTAAAATTGGAGCAATAACTCCGATCAGTCCGCCTGCCCAGAAAGCACGCTGCATGAATTCGTACTCAAACACTGCCATTCCTCACTTTCTTGCCGCTCCAGGGTAATCGTCCGGTCCAACCGGTTGCCCATCTCTTCTAATCCGTGGGTGACCATAATAATGGTCAGTCCATGAACGTCTGCATAATGGCGCATCAGATCATAGAACCCTTCACGGCTGCGCCGGTCCATGCCTGTAGTCGGTTCATCCAGCACGAGTACCTGCGGCTGGCCTGCCAAGGCTCTGGCAATGCAGATTCGCTGCTTTTGTCCACCAGATAGTTCTCCAACCCGAGCGTTGCGGTATTCCCACATGCCGACTTCCCGCAAGCTGCGTTCCACAATGGCTTCCTGCTCGGATGTGAATCTGCGGAACAAGCCGAGTTTGCGGTAACATCCGGATCGCACCAGTTCGATCACCGTACTGGGAAATCCGCTGTTGAATGATGCTACCTGTTGAGGTACATATCCGATGTTCAACTTACTGCCACGTACGGATTGTGCATTCATATGTACCGTGCCGCTCCAGGGCTGTAATAGCCCCAGCAGCAATTTCAGCATGGTTGTTTTCGCAGAACCATTCGGTCCTGTAATGCCGACAAACTCCCCCACATGGATATCCAGCGACAGTTGGTCAATGACTGGCTCTTTGCCGTATCCGAATACCACATCACGCATGGAAGATAGAATCATAGCTTTTCCTCTTTTCGTAAATATTACGATTTAAAAATAACAAAAAAAATTATCTTGTTTCCCGGTGAATGGTCATTTTCTTCAATCGTGGTGAATACTTCTTCAATTCGATCCGTTCCGGATGGTTACGCTTGTTCTTGGTTGTTGTATAGTTGCGATCTCCGCACTCGGTGCAGGCTAAGGTTACAATGACTCTCATGGATACGGCCTCCTTTGATTTATTTAATCGTAATTATTACTATTTAATGAGTTTAGCCCATGCTTTTATGTTTGTCAACACCACGCTGGAAATGGATCATTCAGTTCTCGCCAGTTCATCAGCATCTCTTCGTCGGTTAGCAGTGTCTCATCTAACGTCCGTTCGATCTCCACTCGGTCCATGTCTATCTCGATAAACACCAGTAAGGAATATGGCATTCACTCATTTGTGTATCCCCGGAAATGTCCGTTTCATCCAGAGCATTTGCTGCGTTGCTTGTTCAAAATCAGCACATCACAGAATTCAACCTGATCCGTAAGCCTGAACCTCGTTTCTTTTGTCAACCTTAGAAGTTTTTAAGGTCCAGATATGTAAATCGTAAAAATGTTGATTAATTACTGCAAACAAGTATGATGGGGACGGTACAAGCATATATTTTACCAAAGTCCCGGTTCTGGAGGTTTATCCCATGAAAATGGCAGCCAATCTGAAGCTCCTGTCATTCCTGATTCCCTGTGCGTTTCTTGTTCCCGTGTTGATCATGATGACTCCCAATCTGAAAGAAGCATGGAACAGTGAAGCCTTACAAAATATGAAAACGGTATTCATCAGCATTTTTCTCGAAGCCGCGCCATTTCTGCTTATAGGGGTGCTGTTATCTTCGCTAATGCAATGGTTTGTATCTGAGGAAATGATTCGCAAACTAACGCCTAAGAACCCCGTCGGAGGTGTGCTGGTAGCGGGTCTGCTGGGAATCATTTTCCCCATCTGCGAATGTGGCATGATTCCGGTCGTGCGACGTCTGATGCATAAAGGCATGCCGCCCTATATCGCGGTGACCTTTATTCTTAGCGGCCCTGTCGTAAATCCAATTGTCTTTACCGCGACCCTGCTCGCTTTTCCTTCCCATCCCGAAATTACGATCGCCCGTATGGGACTGGCCTTTGCTGTAGCCGCTGCCATCGGAGGTCTGGTGTATATGTTCGTCCATCAGAATCCTTTGCGCAAACCGAAGGCTACAGTGACGGAGGTCAAGACACATCCCGGATTTAAAATGGCACAGCCTCATTCCCATTCTGCCGATCATGATCACGCGCATGATAAAAACTGGCGCAGCTTTTTCATCCATGCGGGTGACGAATTTGTCGATATGAGCAAATATTTGGTGATTGGTGCGCTAATAACAGCCTGCATTCAAACCTTTATCAGCCGCAGTGATCTCATTTCTCTGGGTAACGGGCCTGTCGCTTCCTATGCCTTCATGATGGGCTTTGCGTATGTATTGTCTCTCTGTTCGACATCCGATGCGTTCGTAGCCTCAGCATTCTCTCACACGTTTGCGTTAGGGCCACTATTATCCTTTCTCGTTCTCGGTCCAATGCTTGATTTCAAAAGCACATTGATGCTGCTCTCCACCTTCCGCACCCGGTTTGTTATTGGCTTGAGCCTGGTCATTATTGCGTTGGTTTTCGCGGGATCGTGGTTGATTAACCTTTTGGCATGAGAATGTATGAATGTATTTAATAACATTAATTATTAAGTGTATGAACTTTCATTTTGGATACAAATAAATTCATTATCCCACTTATCCGAGACGTTGCAAAGTTGTCGAATTGATCATAAAGAGGTGATTACATGAACCATCCTGGTTATACGGTTACCAAAGCCCCGGTTGCCAATTCTCACCCTATCCAATGGCATAACCTGATTCGTGCGCTGTGGATCGGCGGGCTCGCCGTATATATCATTCATTTGAATACAACGGATTCTCTTCATTATTACTTGGCGCCAACGATGCAGCGATTGCTTCTCTGCTGCCCTGTTCCCTTTTTGTTCATTGCCTCAATCATGGCCTGGCACGGACTATTCGGTAATAGCCAGCTCCATTGCGACTGTGAGCATCCACCTCCTTCAGGATGGGGACGCAGCTCGCTGATGTATGGATTGATTGCCATTCCACTAGTACTTGGTTTTCTTTTGCCGGATCAGGCACTAGGCAGTTCTATGGCCAGTCAAAAAGGCATGTCACTAACCTATGGACCCCCGGAAATTCGTCGAAAAGAACCTTTACCTGATGCAACAGAACTGGACATTAAAGATATATCCAAAAAAACTGCAAATGTTGAATCATCTGTGCCTGCCACAAAAGTACAATTCGTTCCCCCGGACGAGTACAGTCGTGAATTTGCTGAACTGGCAGAGAAGTTATATGCGGAATCAGTCATAAAGGTGTATCCCGAAATCTTCTCTGAGACATTAGGTTCCATCAATATGTTCCAACGACAATTTGCAGGCAAAGCTATCAGCCTTACCGGGTTTGTATATCGAGACAAAAGTATGGAGCATGAATCTCACTTTGCATTAGGGCGATTTCTCGTGATGTGCTGCCCAGCAGACGCGGCACCCTTTGGCGTGATGATTCATGTCCCGAATGCAGACAGCTATCCTACAGACAGCTGGGTACAAATCGATGGCACCATTGGTTCTGCTCAAGTGAATGGTGAGGATACCATTGAGATTCGGGCATCGAAGGTAACACTTATCGATCAACCATCCAGCCCTTACATTTACACCAGCGCAGATTCCGTTGTGACGTATGATAAGTTGCAAAATAAATAAGAAAAGCCCCGAAGCTGTGCATTCCATAGCTTCGGGGCTTTAAATTTAACTAAGATATCAGGTTAAACCTTGTTTGCCTGTATATTATTCAGTTACGATATCATGAACCAATACAGGGGCATCCGCATGATCTGCAATCGTAATGTTCTCTTTGATCTTCGCGATTACGTCTGCTACGTCTTCACGATTGGCATGGATGGTTACGAGGGATTCGCCAGCTTTAACCTGGTCACCCACTTTTTTGTTGAGCATCAAGCCCACAGCAAGATCGATCTCGGATTCTTTTGTTGCACGGCCTGCGCCGAGCAGCATTGCTGCAGTTCCGATTTCATCAGCGACGATACCAGCTACATATCCGTCTTTATCCGCTGGTACTTCAACCAGATATTTCGCTTGTGGCAAGCGATCTGGGTGATCTACAACGGAAGCGTCTCCGCCTTGATTTGCCAGGAAGTCCTTGAATTTCTCCAGCGCTTTCCCATTCTGGATCACTTCTTTCAATTTCTCCTCAGCATGCTCCAGGGAGTCTGCTTTACCAGCAAGGAATACCATTTGACGTCCAAGCGCCAGACAGAGTTCTTCCAGATCCTTCGGTCCTTTACCTTGCAGCGTAAGAATGGCTTCTTTCACTTCAAGCGCGTTACCGATAGCGAGACCCAATGGTTGGGACATATCGGAAATGACAGCCATCGTTTTACGTCCTACATTGTTACCGATGCTTACCATGGCATGTGCCAGTTCTTTTGCATCTTCTGTTGTCTTCATGAATGCACCAGCACCCGTTTTGACATCCAATACGATCGCATCGGCACCTGCTGCAATTTTCTTACTCATGATGGAGCTTGCGATCAGTGGGATGGAGTTAACGGTAGCTGTAACGTCACGCAATGCATAGAGCTTTTTGTCTGCCGGCGTGAGGTTGCCACTTTGACCGATAACGGCAACTTTATGTTCGTTAACGAGGCGGATGAACTCTTCTTTCTCAAGCTCCACGTGGAAACCTGCAACAGATTCCAGTTTGTCCGTTGTACCACCAGTGTGACCCAATCCACGTCCGGACATTTTGGCAACTGGAACATCCAGAGCAGCAACAAGCGGTGCCAGTACCAGTGTTGTAGTATCGCCAACGCCTCCTGTGGAGTGCTTGTCTACCTTGATACCTTCAATTGCGGACAGATCAATGGTTTCGCCCGAGTTCACCATGGACATCGTCAAATCTGCGCGTTCCTTATCGGTCATATCCTTGAAGAATACAGCCATCGCCCAAGCGCTGACTTGATAATCCGGGATTTCGCCTTTTGTGTATCCTTGAACAACAAAATCAATCTCGGCTGTTGTCAGTTCTTTTCCGTCGCGTTTCTTAGCAATAATGTCTACCATTCTCATGATGATCTCTCCTCGTGTAAGTGATTTGTATAGAACACTTTGTTGTTGGTCCGTTCCGGCTCCGGATCGTTCTTTCGATCGCTGTTGTCTCCAAGTTTTTTTGATCCATTTTGTAATGGAGAAAACTTGGAGACAAAGGCGAACGCTTCGCTTCTTCAGAATCGATTCCGTTTCCTTCACTACATGCTCAAAACAAAAGTTTCGATCAAAATCAATTGATTATTGAATATAAAATGCAACAATTACAGCGTAATTGCTGTTTCCAATGCTACTACCATCATGTCGTTGAACGTTTTTTGGCGCTCTTCGGCGGAAGTCTCTTCGCCTGTCAGCAAGTGGTCACTTACAGTCAGGATCGTCAGTGCGTTCACGCCAAATTTGGCTGCGAGTGTGTATAGTGCTGTTGTTTCCATCTCCACGCCCAGTACGCCGTGCTGCATCAATTTTTCAGTCACGGAACGGTCGTCACGATAGAAGGAATCGGAGCTGAATACGTTACCGACGTGAATTTTCATGCCTTTGGCAGTTGCGCGGTCATAAGCTTCTTTCAGCAGGGAGAACGTCGCAATTGGGGAGAAATCATATCCACCAAATACGAGCTTGTTCATGCTGGAATCGGTACATGAAGCTTGAGCAAGGATAACATCACGAACACGAACGTGTTCTTGCATACCTCCGCAAGTTCCTACACGAATCAGGTTTTTCACACCGTATTCGCTGATCAGTTCATTTGCATAGATGCTGAATGATGGAATCCCCATGCCCGAGCCTTGCACCGAGATACGGTGTCCTTGATATGTACCCGTGAATCCGAGCATTCCGCGAACTTCGTTGTAACAAACGACATCTTCAAGGTACGTATCTGCAATAAATTTTGCACGCAATGGATCTCCTGGCAAAAGGATTGTTTCTGCGATATCTCCGGGTTTGGCTCCAATATGTGTACTCATGATTAAATCTCCTCCAGTTATCCATATGATTGAATGAAGGCCAGTAACCGGAGCAGCCGAAGCTGCCCTTGTGGTTATCCTGTCCAACTTTGTGTTTCGAAAATAACAGCTTTCCCCAAGTTGAGTTAAAGATAAGAATGTTGACTATTTCAAATCCTTCAGGAAGCTTGTGCCATATTCCGGCAGTTTCACTCCGAAGTTCTCAGCTACTGTTGCTCCAACATCCGCAAACGTGCTGCGCAGTTCAAGCTTTTTGCCCCCACTGAAGCGTGGAGAGTACGCAAGCAGTGGCACATACTCACGTGTATGGTCGGTGCCACGGTAGGTTGGGTCATTACCATGGTCAGCTGTGATGAGCAGCAGATCATCGTCTGTCATTTTGCTGAAGATCTCCGGCAGACGAGCATCATACTCTTCAAGTGCCTGAGCATAACCTTGCGGATCACGACGGTGACCGTACAGGGCATCAAAATCAACCAGGTTCAGGAAGCTGAGTCCAGTGAACTCTTCATCCATTGTTTCGGACAACTTGTCCATACCATCCATGTTGGAGACGGTACGAACAGCCTTGGTTACACCTTCGCCATCATAGATATCTGCGATTTTACCCAAAGCAATCACATCAAATCCGCCATCTTGCAGTTCATTCATAACAGTACGACCAAAAGGTTTGAGCGCATAGTCATGACGATTCGCAGTACGCTTCCAGTCACCCGCTTCACCTACAAATGGACGTGCAATAATGCGGCCCAGCATATACGGATCTTCAAGTGTAATTTCACGGCAGAACTCACAGATCTCATACAGTTCCTTCAATGGTACAACGTCCTCATGTGCCGCAATTTGCAAAACCGAATCCGCGGATGTGTATACGATGAGCGCGCCAGTTTCAACATGCTCTGCACCCAGCTCATCCAGAATTTCCGTGCCGCTGGCCGGTTTGTTACCGATCACTTTACGGCCTGTTTTTTCCTCAATGCGTTGAATCAACTCATCCGGGAATCCGTCTGCGAACACGCGGAATGGGGTATCAATGTAAAGACCCATCAGCTCCCAGTGACCTGTCATCGTGTCTTTGCCTCTGGATGCTTCCTGCATCTTGGTGTAATACGCTTTAGGTGCATCCGCTACAGGAACACCTTCGATTTCTTTAATATTGGACAGTCCAAGACTGGCCATGTGAGGCATGTTCAGACCTCCGCGTTCACGTGCAATGTGACCAAAGGTGTCCACATCAAAATCATCGAATTCTGCTGCATCCGGCGCTTCGCCGATCCCTACAGAATCCATAACGATCAGATGTACTCTTTTGAATGTTGACATAACTTAAGCACTCCTTCCAATAATCCGGCTTTACAAGAACAGTCCGGCGATGATCGCAGACAGCACGCTGACAAGCGATGCACCGTAAAGCAGTTTCAGACCGAAGCGGGCCACCACATTACCTTGTTTCTCATGAAGTCCCTTCACCGCACCGGCAATAATACCGATCGAGGAGAAGTTGGCGAACGATACGAGGAAGACGGATACGATCCCAGTTGTTCTGGCAGACAATGTAGTCTGTTTGGTCAGATCAAGCATGGCAACGAATTCGTTGGATACCATTTTGGTAGCCATAATACTTCCCGCTTGAATCGCCTCTTTCCAAGGAACACCCATAATGAAGGCAAAGGGTGCAAACACATAACCAAGCAGTTCCTGGAACGAAATGCCGAGCACTGCACTGAAGATCCCGTTAACCAGTGCGATCAGAGCAACAAAACCGATTAACATTGCAGCTACCACGATGGCAACTTTGAAACCATCCATAATGTACTCGCCCAGCATTTCGAAGAAGGATTGTTTTTCCTCTTCCTGTACTTCCAATATATCTTCTTCCGGGGTAACCTCATAAGGATTCACGATGGAAGCGATGATAAAACCGCCAAACAGGTTCAGCACAAGTGCCGTAACCACATATTTCGGATCAATCATGGACATATAGGCACCGACAATCGACATCGATACCGTGGACATTGCCGAGGCACACAAGGTGTACAGCCGATGTTTAGGCAGCAACCCAATTTGTTTTTTCACAGAAATGAACACTTCAGATTGCCCCAATACAGCCGAAGCAACCGCGTTATATGATTCCAGTTTGCCCATTCCGTTGACTTTGCTTAATACCAGACCAATATATTTTATAACAAAAGGCAAGATTCGGATATACTGCAATATCCCAATGAGCGCTGAGATGACGACGATCGGCATCAATACAGTGAGGAAGAACGGCGCGCCCCCACTGTCTGCACCAACCGTAGTCAAGCTACCGAATACAAATGAGATACCGTCATTCGCATAGCCAAGCAAACTTTCAAATACGGTCGCGAAACCGCCAATCAAAAAGGTACCTATTTCTGTGTTCAACAAAGCGTATCCCAATATAAGTTGCAGAACAATCATGATGATTAGTGGACGATATCGGATCTTCTTCTTACCGTTGCTGACCAGATAAGCTAGTCCAAATACAACAAGTATACCAAGAAGGGCAATTAGGAATTTCATTCTATCTCTCCTTTGAAGGTAGTTAAGCCGGATGTTCATTCAGCTCAAAGGTTTCCCATATATGTGATGAATTAACCTTTCAGAAAACGGTTGAAGCGCTTACAATAAACTCGGTTTTTTATGATTTCGTTCTAATTAAAATATGGAAAAGATGGATCGGATTTGAAACTTGTTCTCCACATCCCTTTAGAGATATGAAGAACAAGTTAAACCCTTTTAAAGCATACAAGCATTCCATCTAGTGAAATTTATCGAGCTAAGTTACTCACGAAATTAATAATTAGATGCAGATTGTTCGCCTTGCATGATTTTCACACCAGAACTTGCGCCAATCCGAGTTGCTCCTGCATCGATCATTTTTTGCATATCTTCCAGACTGCGCACGCCGCCGGAAGCTTTAACGCCTACATCCGGACCTACGGTACGACGCATCAAAGCGATATCTTCTGGTGTTGCTCCACCCGTAGAGAAACCTGTGGACGTTTTGACAAAATCAGCTCCAGCTTTTACTGCTGCCTGACATGCACGTACTTTCTCTTCATCCGTCAACAGACAAGTTTCAATAATGACTTTCACCAAAGCTTTACCCGCTGCGGCTTCAACAACTGCACGGATATCCTGTTCAACAACGTCATCTTTGCCGTCTTTCAAAGCACTAATGTTGATGACCATATCTACCTCAGTAGCACCTTTAGCGATGGCGTCTTTCGTTTCGAACGCTTTGGTCTCGGAAGTGGAAGCTCCCAGAGGGAAACCAATTACAGTACAAATATCTACGCCAGTACCTTGAAGCTGTTCAGCAGCATAAGCAACCCAACCCGGGTTAACACATACAGAAGCAAACTGATATTGTTTCGCTTCTTCAGTCAATTTGGCCATTTCACTTTGTGTTGCATCTGCACGAAGCAAGGTATGATCGATCATTTTGGCTAATTGTGGTGTAGTCAATTAAATCTCCCCTTATCTGAACTCGTTATTTTCTATATCCCTACCCTATCATGAACATATGTAAAAATCAATATGAACTTTTGTTCAATCTTGAAATTTAAACACATTCCATAGAAACTTCATTAAACAAATGACTTCGCTCACTGGGATAAAATCGTATAATATAGCTTCTGCCTAACAAAGCAAAACATCCGCCCATGTCGCGTGGCAGATGTTGTCATCCATTGAATTATAATCGAAGCAAAGCCTGAGCTGTGTATTGATCTGTTACCAAAATGTTGGCGTAATGACCTTTGAGCGCAGCATGAATGGCTTCTATTTTACGTTTTCCCCCGGCCACGAGAATCGATTTTTCCTTATTTCGGAGCTCGGCCAGATCAATCCCGACGGTTCTGTTGTTAATTTCTTCACTGATCAATCGGCCCTCGGCATCAAAAAAACGTGAACAAATGTCACCCGCGCCTGAATGCATCAGCAATTGCTGTTCTTCTTCATTAAAGTACCCCAGTCTGAACAAAAGTGCATCTTCCTTCACTGTACCTACGGTAAACATGGCAATGTTCGCCTGTCGGCCAAGCTCCACAATCCTGCCAATATGTCGGTCTGCTTCTACCATTTTTTTGACTTCAATGTTGTCGAAGATCACGGGCAAAGGTAAATACCGGGGAACCGTATGGAAAGCTTCCGCAAATAAATGAACAATTTCTGCTGCATACGTATTTACATGGGAATGGCTTACGCCTCCCTTAAGTTGAACCACTTCCACGCCTTTGACTTGCTTGGGACGAAGCTGACGGGCGACGGCGTTCATGGTTGTGCCCCAGGTTACGCCAATAATGTCCGCATCCTGCACCGTATCTTGTAAGTAATCTGCTGCTCTTTTGCTAATATGTTTCAAAATTTCTTCGTCACTCTTCAACGGGGCAAAACATACAAGCGCAGTATCCAGATTATATTTGGCCTTCAGTTCCCCGGCGATAATATCGATATCCTCCAGTGGGTCCATAATTTCAATGCGAACGTAACCGCGATCTTTCGCATACTGAAGTAACCGAGATACCGTTGGACGTGACACACCCAGCCTGACCGCAATATCCTGCTGGCTGTAATCCGACTGATAATACAATTTCGCTGCTTCAATGCTTAATCGTTGCTTCTCCAGATCCATTCCCATATGCGCTCATCTCACTCATTCCTATTATCGTTCGATTCACCTTACACCATTGTATTATACATCATTGGGTACCAGGTCACTATCCAGGTATAAAACGTTACAAACGATGCATACTACATCGGTCGCTTATTAATGTCGGCCCTTTTTGGCAAAAAACATCATAGAGAGGAAGAACCGTATGTCTACATTATTGTATATTACTGCCCATCCTCATGATCATGAAACATCCTTCAGCATGGCTGCAGGTAAAGCGTTTGTGGATGCATATCGTGAAAGCCATTCCTCGGATGAGGTTATTCATCTGGATTTGTATCGCTCGGATATTCCTCATATTGATGCAGATGTATTCAGTGGTTGGGGGAAGCTTCAATCCGGAAGCCAATTGACTTCTGAAGAACAGGCTAAGGTCCAACGTTTGAATGATTTATCGGATCAATTCGCCTCTGCTGACAAATATGTTTTTGTGACACCGATGTGGAACTTCTCTTTTCCTCCAATTATGAAGGCTTATATCGACTCGATCTGCGTGGCTGGTAAAACGTTCCGTTATACGGAACAAGGCCCGGTTGGATTGCTTTCCAACAAAAAGGCACTGCATATTCAGGCTCGTGGCGGCATTTATTCCGAAGGGCCTGCGGCTCAGATGGAATCCGGCCATCGGTATTTGAGCATTATTATGTCTTTCCTGGGTGTTCCGAAGCTTGAAGGCATATTTGTGGAAGGACATAACCAGTATAAGGAACGTGCAGATGAGATCAAACAGCAAGCCATAGAAGAGGCACGTACACTCGCCAAACAGTTTTAATCTTCATGTACACAAATACTGCAACAAACACAAAACCCGCATGCCAACCCCTGGATAAATTTCACAGGGCGGCACGCGGGTTTTATTTTTTTATGTTAAACAATTGAACTTTATTGATGTCCAGCGCTGGCACGGCTCATCGTTTCAAGTTTGCGAGTAATGGCATGGCGGTCCACTTTCAATCCCCAAATGGCTTCAATAATCTGTTCTTTCTCTTCAGGACCCTCGGCATTTTTCAGTTGCATTAACAGGTCATGCATCTGTTCGTTAATACCTTCAAATTGACTCCAAAGATCCTGTCTGACCTCGGTTGAATCCAGATGATGATTAGCATCCACTTCTTCTTTCAGAGCTTGCAGAATGGCCTCTTTCCATTCCTCATCACCTAGCTGTTTCGCTATGTTCAGGAGATCCAGATAATCGTCAACAAGAAGTGAGTTCAGTTCAGCATGTGTTTTCATCGTTTATTGCATCCCCTTTGCATCTATTTACCCAGTATTATACTCGGTATTTCGGGATATGCAAGACTTGTCGAAAAAAGTTAGTTATTGTATTAGGGACTATTGGATGATTATGGGCCAAAATGAGTGCTTTTTTAACAAACTTTTGATCTATGTTTCATTACGTTAAAAAGTAAGCTTGCTATGTTCCTGTACCCTTTCTACAAGCAACCGACACAAAATAAAGCCGATGACCACATACACACCAATCATGCAGACAATGCCCATCCAGCCCAGGTGGCTGTAAAGTAGTCCCCCTCCAGTTCCGCTGACACTTGATCCCACGTAGTAGAAAAACAAATACAAGGCATTGGCCTGGGATTTGTGCTGATCCGCCACGAGTCCAACCCAGCTGCTTGCGATGGAATGTCCGCCAAAGAAACCAAAGGCAAACAGGGCAAGTCCAATGATTTTGACCCAAAGTTCGGGGTGAATGGTACAGACTGCACCGGCCAGTATAATACCCAGCGCAATTCCAAGGACATTTGATCTTCCATACCGATCTGCAAGCCTGCCCATCCAGGTACTGCTCAACGTACCCATAAGGTACACGATAAAAAGGCTGCCGACAACAGACTGGCTTAAATCATAAGGTTCTCCTGTCAATTCAAAGCCGATGTAGTTAAACAACGTCACGAAGCCCCCCATCAGAAGAAAGCCCAGTCCATATAGGCAAAGTAGCCTTGGATTCCGACACTGTGACCACAAAAGAGGAATGATCTTTTTGAATCCTGGAGTCGCTTTGACAAAATGGCGGGAGGGCGGGATGACAAGCCAGAAGATAACCGCCGCACATAAGCCAAGAATACCGATAAAACCAATTGCAGCACGCCAACTGAACCAGTCTGTGATTACGCCGCTGATAAAACGACCAGCCATACCTCCAATCGAATTTCCGCTGATATAAAGGCCCATCGCATAGCCTAGACTGGAAGGCTCAATCTCTTCCGACAGATATGTCATGGCTGTCGCGGGCAGCCCGGCAAGTGCAACTCCCTGGAGAATGCGAAGCAGAAGCAGCTCAGTAAATCCGAGGCTAAACGCGCTAATTATAGCAATAAGAGATGAGACAATTAAAGCTGCTGTCATAATAAAACGTCTTCCCAATGAATCGGACAAGGAACCGATGAACAACATGGTCAGTGCCATGGCAATCGTCGTAACTGAGAGGGTAAGACTGGAATGTGCAGGCGAGATCGCAAATGCTTCGCTAATCTCGGGCATCAGGGGTTGGAGGCTGTATAGTAATGCAAAAGTCACAAAACCTCCGGCAAACAGCGCAAGGCTAATGTTACGAAACGTCTTCGTTCCCTGCTGAATCATGATACTCCAACTTTCTCGGCAGGTAAGCTCCATGATCTGCTGCTGACTGATCGCTTGGCTGAAGCCTTCCATTAATCATTATTTGATGAACAGTTTACGCTCCATATGGGTCAAAAACTCATATCCATCTGGAGTTACAACAACCGTATCCTCGATTTGGAAGCCACCAGCGCCGAGCTCATAATAAGGTACCTCCACACAAAGTACCATGCCGGGCTCCAGTATGCGCTGGTCACCAGGAGAGAGGGTCATATCGTCGTACAGTTCCAAGCCAATCGCATGACCAACATGCTGACGTCGGTAATGCGGAATTCCTTCACGCTGCACGCGAGACACAGCCGCATGAAATACGTCGGAAGCCTTGACGCCAGGGCGCACGGTTTCAAGTGCCGTCTCCCATCCGCTTTTCACTGCATTAAAATGCTTTTTCATCCAGGGAGTGGGCTCTCCTGCCACAACGGTACGTCCTGTATCTCCCCAGTATCCTTCCAGTTGCAAGCACAGATCAAAGCGGATCTGATCCCCTGACTCAATGGTATGAAAATAATTTTCGATGAGCGGCAGCGCACTGCGCGGACCCGCCCCTACCGCAGTCATTGCAGGTGTCCCGCCTGCTCTCATCACAGATAGCCGATAATGGTCGGCAAGCTGTTTCTCATGAACACCGGCTGCGATCAGATCAATCAGCTCTTGTTCAATCCGTTCATTGACTTGGGCAGCCTGTCGGAGCTGCTCAATCTCGAAAGGTGTCTTGATCAGGCGGATCTGGCGAAATAGCTTATACGCGTGAACAACCGCTCCTTGAGGCGCATCCTCCGTGATCCGTGCCAAAAGCTCAGGAGCGAATCGCATCTCATCGATTCCAATCGGTCGATTCTCGATGTCGAGCTGTTTCAGTGCAGCCTTAAGTGCTTCGATCGGCCCTGGATGAATGACTGTCGTTTGTAGCAGAGAGTAGAACAGATCAATGTCATCCGTAGAAGGTTTGCCTTCGATCGAACCTTCCACGAAGAATTCACTGTAGGCAAATATATCTACTCCAGTGATACCGAATTGGGCCACAACGCCCAAACGATTCGTCGGAATGACGATACATGGTCGAGCGGATCGGTCGGCAGGTAGAATGGCGTAAATCTGCATTGTCCAGTTGCTTGCGCGTAGCTGGGAGCCGATGACATAGTGAATATTTTCCGGAGTTGTTGCGATCAGGGCACGAAGTCCCTGAGTTTTCATTACGTCTTCCGCCCGGTCCCGGTTGAGACCCGAGCTGTGGGATATATGATTTGAATTGTTCATGATTCAGACCTCCTTTTGTTTTTCCTGCCCCCAAACAAACTCTCAAGTCCAGGTACTGAGCGCAATACCAGCTTGATGATCATGCACAAGGCCAGTGCAAAAGCGATAAGTACGACAGATACAACAGCGATCGTCGGGTCCTGCCACTTTTCCATATAAAGAAACAGTTGTATCGGCAGAGTGTAGCTGTCCTGACGAAGCAGCAGTAGTGCAGCCTCTACCTGGTCAAAAGTGAAGACAAATGCGATTGACCCTGAAAGGAGCAGAGATAGTCTAAGCTGTGGCAATGTGATTGTAAAAAAGATACGCAGTGGCCCTGCTCCAAGGTCTGCTGCCGCCTCTCGATGTGCGGGCTGCAGATTGGCCAACGCACTGCCCACAAGCGTCAGTACGAATGGAAGCACGATGACCGCTTCACCCAAAATAAGAGCAAACAATCCGCCTGCAATATGCATTTTGGAGAACAGAATTAGATACGCAATACCAAGCGTAATTTTCGGCATAACCATTGGGGATACAAAAAAGGCTCTCAAGATGCCAGCACCCGGGAAAGGGTAATGCACGATAGCCAGCGCCGCAAGTGTTCCGGTAATCAGCGCCAGCAGTACTGCTCCTGTGGAGGCGATCAGACTGTTCTTGAATGCAACGAGAAATTGAGTCTGCTCTCCCAGATTTGCATACCACTTCAGGGTAAGACCTTCCGGCGGGAATGTACTGGCCGATCCGGAACCTACCGATGTCAATAGGATCATAAGCAGTGGCAGTAGCAGATAAACCGCTACAGCCCCTGCAAATATATAGAGCAGCAGCTTGGTGAGCCTGTTGGACTTAACCATAAGCCTGACCTCCCTTCCGGGAACGACGGAACATCAGCATTTCCGCTCCTTTATTGACCAAAAGTGAAACGATGATGGAAGAAACGAGCAAAAATATACTTGCTACCGCCGCCATCGGCCAGTTGGTATCCAGTGTTCGCTGGTAAATAAATACAGGCAGTGTCATGACTCTGCCTCCGCCAATCAGTTGAGGCGTTGTAAAGGCCGTGAGGCATAGCGTGAATACAATCTGTACCCCGCTAGCAACACCTCTCGCTGATAAAGGCAGGGTAATCGTGAGGAATGTCCGCCAGCTTCCTGCTCCCAGATCCTGTGCAGCCGCTTTTAGCGAAGCGTCACTTTGTGACAATACATTCAGGATCGGAAAGACCATGAACGGCAGAAAAATATGAACAAGAGCGACGACCACACCAGTCTCGTTATATATCATACTGAAGCCTTCATCCGTGATTCCAAGCCGTATGAACAGCCAGTTCATGAACCCCTGTTTGGATAGCAGCAGCTGCCAGCCATAGGATCGCACAACCGCGCTGACCAGCAGTGGAAGAAACGTAAGCAGCAGCAACAATTGCTTCATGCCCGGTTTCTTGAGGCCGGCAATACAATAAGCTAGCGGGTATGCAAGCAGCAGGCTCCATAGCGTAACCTTGAAGGCAACGCGAAACGTGGTGCCGATCAGCTTCCAATAGTACGGATCGGATAGAAAAGCGCGATAGGCATCCCACTCCCAGCCGCGGATGAGCTTGCCATGTTCATAGATATCAAAGCTGTACCTGCCAAAGATGAGCAGACCACCCAGATACACGATACCCATCAGGGCAAGAGCAGGCAGCAGAAGCAGCAACTGGGTAATCCACCGGCGGTTTTTGGATGAATACAGATTCACGATCCGATCCGCAATCCGATTCATATCCCTTCCTCCAGTACCGGATTATGCAGCAGAGGTTCGGACAACAAGAGCGCGTCCTCCGGATCAAAGCCAATCTGGATTGGCTCCCCCGGGCTAAAACGTGTGGCTCCCCGCTGATGCAGTACACTGGCCTGAACCAGAAACCCCTCAGCAATCTGGATCGTGTAACGAATATTTGCCCCGCCATATACTGCTTCTATGACGCGTCCATCCAGCTTGTTCAGGCAAGGGTTCGCATCCTCTCCAAGTCGAATATATTCATTGCGAATGGACAACGAGTGCCGGGTTCCTACTAGGGAAACCGGGGTGTCCTCACTTGTCTTCACCAGCAGCGAATACCCGAAGCATTCAACCCGGATTCCATTCGTATCCTGTCCAAGCACCGTTGTAGCCAGAAGATTGGTATCGCCGATGAACTTGGCCACGAAGTTGTCTGCCGGTCTTTCATAGATTTCATCAGGCGTAGCATATTGCAGCAGCTTGCCAGCGCGCATGACGCCGATTCGGTCTGACATGTTCAGGGCTTCATTCTGATCATGCGTTACAAAGATGAACGTACCGCCGAACTCTCGTTGTATGCGTTTCAGTTCGCGCTGCATATCCAGACGCAGCTGCATGTCCAGTGCGGAAAGTGGCTCATCGAGCAGCAAAACTTCGGGTCTGTTAATTAATGCGCGAGCAATCGCTACGCGTTGAGCTTGCCCCCCGGACAATTGGGAGACAGCTCGTCTGCCATAATCTCCGAGCTGTACCAGCTCTAGCATTTCGTGTACCTGCCTCCTGATATCGGCTTTTGGTAGCTTCTTCACCTTGAGTCCATAGGCGATGTTGTTGAATACGTCCATATGCGGGAATAGCGCAAGCTGTTGAAAAATCATGTTGCTGTTGCGACCATAGGCCGGGATGCCGGTTACATCCCGATCTCCCAGCATAATGCTCCCCTGATCCGGCTGCTCAAGTCCGCCAAGCATCCGCAGTAGTGTTGTTTTGCCGCAGCCACTCGGGCCTAAAAGGGAAACGAATTCTCCCTTCTTCACCTGCAATGACACATGGTTAACCGCGGCTCGCTCTCCGTAGGTCTTCGTAACTTCTCTTGTTTCAATGGAAATGGGTTGTTGTTCACTGCTCATCTCTGTTTCCCTCCCGTCCATAACGGGTTCGAAATAGAACCCGTTATCGTGGTTTGCCTGAGACCATCATTTATTGAAGTTTAGTTTTGACGAGTCGGTCCCATAGTTCCTTCCAGGAAGAGCTGTTCTGAGCAAGAACATCCCAGTCCGGATTGATCCCGTTACTCTGTGTTTCCACGGAGAAGGAAAGATCGTCCTTGTACTTATCCGGAACCGCAGCAGTTGTGCTGGTTACCGGTGTACCTGTAGCTTCAGCGTATTGTGACAGCGCCTCTGCGCTCAGCAGTTCATTGATAATTTCGTTGGCTGCACGTGTCTGCTCAGGTGTTGACCCCTTCACAACCTGAAGTGTGTACGGGAAGGAAATGGCTCCTTCGCTCGGATACGCTACAGCGAGTGGAGAACCGCCATCAATCCATGTCTGTGCAACCTGTGCACTGAAAGGTGCAATCAGAGCATCTCCCGACTCCAGTAGAGCCTTCAACTGGTCATTGGAAGTAACCAATGTGCCGATCTGGTCACTGTGATCTGCCCAGAACTGGAATGCTGGCTCCGAATTATCATACGATGCGCCAAGCTCCTGTCCTTTGACTGCAAGAAGTGGAGAGATATAGGAATAGAACATGTAGTCCCAGAGTGCGGTTTTCCCTTTGAATTCCTCATTATCCCACAGATCGTTCCAGCTTGTTGGTGGTGTTTTTACAAGGTCTTTGTTATAGACGAGCGCGAAGCTCGAAACTCCCCACACGACACCCTTATTGTCAGGCTTGTGGAACTGCTCCGGGATATCCTTGATATTGGTCACGATGCTTGTGTCTAGTGGCTCCCACATATCATCGTTCATGCCTTTTGCCGTCGCATCTGCGTTGAAGTAACCAAAGTTGACAACTGGATTGTTGGGATCTGCCTGCTTGCCAGCTACCATTTTTGGATACATGACTGCGTTGGATGATTCCTCAAAGGTAACTTCGACGTTTGGATGCTCTTTGACGTAATTTGCAACCACTTCTTTTGGAACGACATCCTGATTGGAGCCAGCCCAGATAAACATGGTCAGTTTGACCTTGTCTCCGCTTCCTCCGGAAGAATCGGACCCTCCTGCTGTATTGCTGGAGCTGCTTGCTCCACCGCATGCAGAGAGAACCAGTGTACCGGCCAGTGTCAGTGAGGCGAGACTGAGAAAGCGTTTCTTGTTTGATTTAAACATGAGAATTTCCCCCATCGATTTAGTTGGTTTTATGAATTTGACAAAAATTAATTCGTTTTTCCTTCATGTACCTTATCAATGCAATCCTATTTTCTGACGCAATCCTTCCATAATGCCTGATATCTCATGTGGAGATACGGATACGGTCGCAGTTTGCTTCTCCTCCACGGCTCCCATGGTCTGACGCTTCAGGTAGTCTCTGAGTGCCAGCGGAACATTCAGCAGCGCCTGATTCAGCGATACTTGCATCTCGTCAGTCCATATGGCCTCGAACTGTTTCCTTGTCCAGCCATAATCGAATTCTTCCTGCTGCCGTTCCCGCTTGGCCCGCAACTGTCTGGTCTCACTCTCGTTCAGGTTCCAGCCTTCAATGACAACACCATACAGTTCAAGAGCTTTTTCCGTGGATACAAGCCCTCTTCTAACATCCTCCAGAACCAGCAGTGGATCCCGATCAAATGGATCGCCATATCCACCTCCACCCTGTGACAGGAACGTCACCGTCTCTCCGGGTTGAAGCAGCAACTCATCAATTCTTCCCAGATGATGTTCACTTGCACGTCCAGCATTGAGAATCGCTTCCCCATGGGTACCTACACCTCCGCCAAGCCTGCCCCACGGATGAAACTCCATACGCTCCATATTTCTGGCGGTCATTACGGTATCTGGTGTAAGAATTTTGACACACAGGTCGATTCCGCTTCCACCTCGGAAGGTTCCCGCACCAGCGGAATCCGCACGAAGACCATAATGCTCTATGAGCACAGGCATCTCGGACTCTACTGTTTCCGCAGGAATATTTCGAAGATGACCGACTGCAAAATCCATGCCATCAATTCCGTCTTTCATCGGTCTTGCTCCTGAACCGCCGCATATCGGCTGGATCACGCCAACCTTTTTCTTGCCATCTGACGCATCTGTCATCGCCATCATTACGATGCATGCCTGTCCGGCTCCTGCGGCGGGAACCTTGCTTGCCTGAGCTTTTCCAAGAGCGCCTGTGATGACATCCATTAGCCGAATAAAGGTAGCTGCTCGTGCGCCAACCGCTGCCATCGGCTCCGGGTTGAGCACTGAAGCCGGTGGTGCGTAATTTCGCACCATGCGAACCATGCCCGAATTCCACGGAATCGTTGGATCGAGCGTACGGAAATAACGAATGAGTGCAGGAACCAGCATATAATGCCCCTGCTGATTGTGGGTAGGAATATTGAACGAAGCTCTGACCTGAGGGTCGGTGCCGCTAAAGTCCAGATGAATATCACTGTCCGTGATTGTCATCTTGCAGCGCAATCGGATGGGATAACCGCCAGGACCTTTCTCCAGATAGTCCCAGAACTCATACGAACCGTCCGGGATCTCCTGTACGATGGCGCGGGCCTTCAACTCAGCGTATTCCAGCAAATGCTCAATGCCCTGCTGAATCCGCTCTACACCGTAGCGGCTGATAAGCTCCTCTAGTCGCTGCTCCCCCCGATTCAAGGCCGCCATCAGTGCCTTGAGGTCACCGAGGTTTTGCTCCGGAATGCGGCTATTGTCCAAAAACATGCGAAGGATCTGCTCATTAAGAACGCCTGCTTCAACCAGCTTGACTGGCGCAATTCGAATGCCTTCCATATGAATATCGTAGGCGCTTGGAGATACGCTCCCCGGTACCTTACCACCTACATCGGAAGAATGAACGAAGCACATGCCGTATGCGATGATTTCCCCTTTGTGAAAATAGGGCTTGATCAGATGAACATCCGGCAGATGTGTCACCATGCCTTTGGTGGAATAAGGATCATTGCAGATGACCAGATCGCCTTCCTTCCAGTCTGTAATGCTGTTTATGGTCGCCGCAGCAGGGATGCCAAGGGAAAGATTGTAACCCGTCTCCAATGGCGACCCAAACGTTTCCCCGGATGGTGACAAGAGGTAGGTTCCAAAATCACCCGTTTCTTTAACAAAAGCGGTGAATCCCGTGCGCAGCACGACATTGGCCATTTCCTCCACCGCAGCCTGAATCCGGTTGTTGAAAATTTCAAGAAAAACCTTGTCGCCAATCATTGCTCCACCTCCCCAATCACATTACCGTTACCATCCCGGTATACCGTAAATCCAGGCGGGATGAAAATGGTTGTATCATATTCCTCCACAATAATGGGCCCAAGAATGGGCATATCCAGTGGGATCTGTCCCCTCGTAAGAACTTTTGCTGTTCGCTGCTCGTGGTCAAAAGTGATGATTCGTTCTTCTGCTTCACTTTCATCGAATGGCAACTCTACCGGAGACGCCGTGCTTTGGGTGGGCAGGATGCCAACAATGGTCGCTCTCAGACTAACGAACATGACTTCAGCTTCCTGCTGGCTGATGCCAAACACATTTTGGTAGTACATATGGAATTTGATCCTTGCTTTCTCAGGATCGGCGATTTCTTCGGATGTGAGCGTAACCTCCAAATCAAAGGCCTGACCTTCGTAACGCATGTCGGCGCTGTATAAGCAATAGATATGTTCCAGTTTCACTCCGCCGCGGGCTTCCTCTTCAACCCAACTACGACCTTGATTCTCCAGTCTGGTGTAAAGAGTCGATAACTCACCAGGCTCAAGCGTCTGACTGCTTTTGTGCAAGGTATGAACGAAATCATTGCGAAGGTTGGCAACCGTGCAGCCCATGGCACAAAGTGTTCCTGGAGATGGTGGGATCAGCACTCGGCGGATGCCCACTTCACGCGCCATGAGAAAAGCATGCATTGGCCCAGCTCCACCATAGGCGAGCAGCGTAAAGTCCCGGGGATCAACCCCCTTGCGTGCCATGAGCGGAGAGAACTGGGCATACATATTGGCGGTGGCCACATCAAGAATGGCCTGTGCAGTTTGCGTGGGACTTAGTCCAAGCCGTTCGCCAAGATTGCCCAGAGCACGTTCTGCAAGCTCGGGGTAAAGATTCATCTGTCCGCCAAGGAATCGATCAGCCTGCAAAATGCCCAGTTGCAGATAAGCATCCGTTGTTGTTGGCTCTTCTCCCCCACGATGATAGGAGGCTGGACCTGGATTGGCTCCTGCACTTCGTGGTCCCACCTTGAGTACCCCTACGGAATCGAGCCAGGCAATTGAGCCCCCACCCGCTCCGATCGCGGTTACATCCACAGCGGGAATGATGACTGGAAAATCCCCAACCTTATTCTCGGTAGAATAGGCAGGCTCTTTATCGATGAGGGCAACATCAACGCTTGTCCCGCCCATGTCAAACGTGATGACTTGATGAATGCCGGCCTGCTCGGCAATATGGGTTGCTGCGATTACGCCGGAAGCAGGTCCAGACAGAAGAGTACGCACAGGCTCTTGGGCCGCTCTGGCCGCCGTCATGATTCCACCATTGGACATCGTGGACAGCAAATTGGCTTTCAAACCGTAAGCGCCAATTCCTTCTTGCAGACGAAGAAAGTATGATCCCATGCGTTCCCCAACATATGCATTCATGGCCGTGGCGAGTGTGCGTTCGAATTCACGCTGCTGTGGCCAAATGGCGCTGCTTCTGCAGAGAAACAGGTCCGGATGACGTTCCCTGATTAACAATTCCGCGAGCTGTTCATGAGCAGGGTTGACGTAAGCGTGCAAGAAACTGATCGCCAAGGCTGTAATCCCCTCTTCCACCAGCTCGTCTACTGCTTGAAACAGTTGTTCCTGATTCAGTGGTTGAAGTATGCTTCCGCTCGCAAGCGCCCGTTCATCGACTTCCCTGACAAGATGTCTCGGAACAAGCGCATCGGTCTTATCACCATACAGATTGGTTGTATCTTCGAGTCGAAGCCTCCGAATCTCAAGAATATCCCGGAAACCTTTGGTGACCAACAGTCCTGTAACTGCACCGTTACGCTCGATTAGTGTGTTAACACCAAGCGTTGTTCCGTGCACAAACAGATCGATCTCATGAAGATCGACTCCGCTTTCCTTGAGCTGATCAAGTGCATTAAAAATCGCCTGTTCCGGAGCTGCTGCAATCGATGGCGTTTTCAGTGCCGCAATCACCCTGCCATGATTGTCCATAACCAGGGCATCCGTGAATGTGCCTCCGATATCTATCCCTAATCGATAAATTGTTTTCACAAGCTCAACTCCTTTATCACCGGGTCTCATCCGAAGTTATATTAAGGTTCTGCATGGCAAAATATCGTTTGACATCCTCAATCATCTGGTTAATATGATTCACCATTGCCGCTTCAGCCTGTTCCGGGGAGCCCGCTGCTACTGCCTCAAGAATCCGCTGGTGGTCCACGACCAGTTCGCTACCTACTCTTTGCCTAATATAAGCTGTTTCCAGGAAATCACGGCTTGTCTCCCAGACGAGTTCAACCGCATGCAGCAGAATCTGGTTTTGAGCCGCATAAGCCAGCAGCCTGTGAAATTCCCGGTCCTCCTCATAAGGAATAATATTCTGGGAAAGCAATTGATGCTGGGTAGCAATGGAGGCTTCCAGCAGCACTATGTATTCTTTGGAGGCTCGTTGTGCTGCCAGGGAAGCAATTTCCCGTTCCAGAGCCCTTCTAGCTACAAGGACATCGAGCAGAGCCTTTTCACCGGAATGGTTTAGCATCTGAATGAGCTGGGAATTCACACTCTTTTGCTGTAAATCCTTCTCCAGAATCTTGATTCGCTCCAGCCCCTGTTCGGTCAGAACCCTTCCCTTCCGTCCCTCCAGGATCGTGAAACCTTCAACGTCCATCTCCATAAGTCTTCTTCCGATTGTCGCCTGACTTAGACCGTACGTTTTGCCCAGGGTATGAACCAACGTGCTGGCCCCGATGGGAGCGCTCGCGTCCCGAAGCTGCTTGAGCAGTTCGTATTCCAACTCCAATTCGTTTAGTTCAGGACCCACTAAATTCACTCCTCATATATAAATATTTGTATTTCTTTTATTGTTACTCACTGATGATTAACGATAGTATACCTTCAATTGTCAATATTTTCAATAATTCTCACCCAATTACTATGTATTTTTTTCGACCATGTACTACCCGTTTGATCCAAAATAAAAAAAGAGCAATTCACATCCTGTATTCCAGATTTTTCTGGAGGACGTAATCTGCTCTTATTGAAATAACCTTCTATATACTTCGTTTAATTATAAATGTTCAATTATGACTTGAGTTGTTGCAGCAGCTGTACGCGGTAGGCTTCACTTTCAAGAGATTGGATCTCCTTGTATTCTTCCGCAGTAAGCACTTTAGGCTCCCCTGCTGCCTTGGCGATCATGTACACCTTGGCGCTTTCCTCCACCACCTGGGTGCGGTAGTAGGCTTCGCGCAGGTTTTTACCTGTCGTGACCAATCCGTGGTTAACCAGAATGAGCGCTGTGTGCTCTTCAACCTTGGCAGCTACCGCATCAGCAAGAAGTTTGGTTGTGGGCAGAACATAAGGGACAAAGCCAATATCGCCTACCAGTGCCGATTGATCAGGGAACAAATGAGGCAATTCATCGAAAACGAGACTCAGGGCGATGGTGTATGCCGGATGTGTATGCACAATGGCTTGAATGTCAGGATTGACCCGATAGCTATACAGATGCATCAACACCTCGGAGGAAGGGCGTGTTGATCCGGCACGTGTCTCTCCTTTCGCAATATCAATCGAGATCCATTCGTCAGGCTCCAGATCCTCTAGTGCGTAACCACTCGGCGAAAGAAGCATCGTTCCTTCAAAACGTGCGCTCAGATTTCCCCCAGGTCCAACCACCAGTCCTTGAGCAACCGCTCTGCGGGCATATTTGGTCAATTCTTCCCTTATATGTTGTTCAGACATGTTCTGCTCCACTCCTTTGACTTTTCTTTTTAAGCATTTTACAAAATGCTCATCTAATTGGATTTGCTCGCCAATGTTTGATTCAGGTGTTGGTATCTTACGTAGGCTTCCTGCCATCTTGCGGTGTCTTCTGGCTCATAGGTTTCGGGAGAAAAGGAAGAAGCCATAACTTCTCGCACCTCGGACAAGCTGCTCACTTCGCCATGTGCCAGGAATTGCAGCATGCAATTTCCGGCTGAAGTTGCCTCGGCAGGACCCGCTATCACCGGAATCCCTGCTGCATTCGCCGTAAATTGACACAATAAGCGATTATGCACACCACCACCGACCATATGAATTACCCGTGGTCGGGTGCCAGTAACTAGCTCCAGTTCATCCAGAGTTTGTCTGAACTCCAGCGCCAAACTTTCGAGAATACAACGCACAATGGCTCCGATCGTTTCGGGTATGGCTTGCCCGCTGGCACTGCACTGCTGCCGGATTCGCTCTGGCATATCGCCAGGTGCCAAATACACTCCATCACCGGGCGATACATAACATTGATGAGCGGTTGCTGAATCAGCGAGCTGGACCATTTCCTCATGGGTAAAACGTTGATTCTCCCGTTCCCACTGCCGTTTGCACTCCTGCAATAACCACAGGCCTGACCGATTCTTCAAAGTTCGCACTTTGCCATTTACCGTACCCTCATTAGTGAACCCTAGTTGACGGCTGCGGTTATCCAATACAGGGCTGTCGCGTTCCACGCCCATAAGTGACCAGGTGCCACAGCTAATAAACGCAAATTCCGAATCTGTTGCAGGAATGGCTGCCAATGCAGATGCTGTATCATGTGAACCTACAGATATTACTTGCATCGGTCCAGTCCGCAACTCTGCACACAAGTCATCCGTTAACTGCCCCAGCACCGTGCCTGGCTGTACGAGAGGTGGGAATAACGTCTCCGGGATACCCAGACGACCAATCAACTGTTCATTCCAACGGGCCTCTCCAGCATGCAGCAGTCCGCTTGTACTGGCAATGGTGTACTCGCAGGCCTGCTGACCAGTTAGATAATAGTTAAACAAATTCGGCATCAATAACATGCGCACATCTGGCCGCAGACCTTCCGAGTGCTCGCGCACACTTCCAAGCAGTTGAAATACGGTATTGATCTGTTGTGGCAGGACACCGGACATCGAATATAGCTCTTCTTCATTCACCATCCGCAGGGCTTCTTCCATCCACTTCGCATTACGCGATTCCCGGTAATGGCGGGGGTTGAAGCATAATCTTCCCTTCCCGTCCACTAATCCATAGTCGACTCCCCACGTATCTACAGCAATGGAACGGACCGGTTGGGAGATGCCTTGCATGCCCTTTACAATCCCTTGCTTCAGTTCGTGGAAAAGTCGCAGGAAATCCCAGTACAATCCATCTCCCAGGTGTACAGGATCGTTACTGAATCGATGCACTTCCTCTAACGAAAGCTTGCTCGCGTCAAAAGTCCCACGGACCACCCGGCCGCTTCCGGCGCCGTAATCGGCAGCAAGCACATGTGTTGCTTGAGTTCCCATCTCTCATGCCTCCTTCGCTTCCGCGACAAGCCGTTTGGATGTTAGCGATACAACGGTCCAAAGACGCTGCATGCCCGGTAATCGGCACTTTCCGGTTCACTTGTACCGAACAGTCCCCAGGCACGTGGACGGAAAATCTCGGATTCCGGTACATTATGCATACTCACCGGGATACGAAGCATGGAGGCCAGTGTCAGCAAATCCCCTCCGATATGTCCATAAGAGATGGAGCCATGGTTCGCGCCCCATTGATTCATTACTTCATAAACTGAAGTAAAAGACCCTGATCCCGTCAGAACAGGTGCAAACCAGGTGGATGGCCAAGTCGGATCTGTCCGCTGATCCAGCGTATCGTGCACATTCTCAGGCAAGTCGACGGTGTAGCCTTGAGCCACTTGCAGGACCGGACCAAGTCCTTTCACCAAATTGAGACGCGTCATCGTAACAGGCATGCCGCCTTTGGTCAGGAAATCAGCCGAATAGCCGCCGCCCCGGAAATATTCGACGGATGCCGGTCGCCATGAGGTCGCTTTTAGGCAGTCCTGAACCTCTTCGTCTGTAATTTCCCAGAAAGGCTTGAGCACAGGCTCACCCGCTCTTGATTGTTGCCCTGTACCATCCAATGCTGCTGAACCGGAGTTGATCAGATGCAGAATACCGTCCTTTGCGTTTCCTTCCAACTGGTGCCCTGTCACGCGTTTTACCGAATCCGGGCTCCAATAGGTGCGTACATCTGCGAAGATCTGCGCGGTATGTGTAAGCAGGGAACCAAATAACATCGACACACCATTCAAGCTGTCATTCTCTGTTGCCACCAGATAAGGCGAGCGTTTGCCATTCCAGTCAAAGGAAGAATTCAGGATGGATTCCAGAAAATCTCCGTTGGGTGAATGATCCGTCCACTGTCGTTGTCCCTGAAACCCGGAAACAATGGCATGGTGGCCCATGGATTCCTCCGTGAATCCCAGCTCCGCCAGCTTCGGATTGCCAGCCATCAGATCACGTACGATCTGCGTCATTTTCACAACTGTTTCCCATTCGTACTCTTTGCGTTTGCGGTCTGTCTGCAGGTGGGCGGGATTGTTATCCGGTCCTTCACTACAGTTCTCCTTCACCCAAGCCAGTGCTAACTTATACTCCTCAGGATCGTAGATTTCTTCTTCTATACGACGAGTCAGTTCACTCATATCCACATATTCGTTCCGCATGCCCAGATACTCCTGGAAAAAAGAATCGTTCACGATGGAGCCGGCAATACCCATGGATACCGAGCCGATCGACAGATAAGCGCGTCCCTTCATGGTTGCAGCAGCAAGACCCGCACGGCTGAAGCGAAGCAATTTCTCACGAACGTCTTCCGGAATCGTCGTATCTCCTCCATCCTGAACATCCTCGCCATAGATACCAAAAGCCGGAATCCCCTTCTGTGCATGGGCAGAGAGTACTGCTGCCAGATATACTGCGCCCGGACGTTCAGTCCCGTTAAAACCCCAGATCGCCGTGGGAATGGATGGAGACATATCCATCGTTTCTGTCCCATAACACCAGCAAGGTGTAACGGTAATGGTCACGCCCACGTTGGAGCGACTGAATAGTTCCGCTGCTGCCGCTGCCTCGTTCACGCCGCCAATACAGGACTCGGCAACCACGCATTCTACCGGAGAACCATCGGGATAACGAAGTTCTGCTGAGAGCAGCTCGGCAACGGACGTCGCCATGCGCATCGTCTGCTCTTCCAATGATTCACGAACACCCTTGCGTCTTCCGTCAATCGTGGGACGAATACCAATCTTGGGAAATGCCTGTTTATAACGATAATCCTGATGTGTCATACGAAAACGTCCTCCTTCAATGGTTTCATAGAATAGGTACGAATTACTTGTGACTTGTCCGTGTGTATTTTGTTGGGGCAAATTAGGGATTCTGTTCCTTCTCTTCACCGATACCCGAGGTAACACACTAGCATTGCATGCCAACGGTCAGTTCTTTTTCTCATTATGAATGCGTTTACAAATAATTAGTTTAATAAACCGCTCTATATTATTTACTCCGTTATGCTGTCCTATTATGGAGTGTGAAGGAAGCGATGTGAGCAAAATGAAGAGCGGTGAGACTGAAATAAATCAACTTTTTTTATGATTAGGGTTATCGGTAACCCTAAGATAGCATGAGCCTATCTTGCTGTCAATCGGCATTATCCTATAGAATGGAAAGACTATGTTGCGGAAAGGTTAGATCCTATTGATTACCATTTATGATATTGCCAAAAAAGCCAACGTCTCCGCGATGACCGTCTCCAAAGTCATTAATCAAACAGGTCGTATTAGCCCGGCGACACGCGAGCGTGTACAACAGGTCATCGAAGAACTTGGTTACATACCCAACTCGAATGCGCGCAGTCTTGTGCTGCAACGGACTCAGATGCTGTCATTGTTGATTACGGATATTACGAACCCTTTCTATACAACGCTGGCCCGGGGGGCTGAGGATGCTGCCAATCTGCGTGGTTACCGTCTCTTATTCAGCAATAGCGACGAGGATTACGACAAGGAAAAAAATTATGTGGAAACCATTCTGTCTACCCGCGTCGATGGTGTGCTGTTTGCACCTGCAGGGGACCGCTCGCTGAGTCACTTGAAGCAGCTGCAGGAACGCAACATTCCGTTTGTTATTTTGGACCGAACTGTTCCGGGAATCACATCTGACGTTATCGCTGGAGACAGCCGAGATGGGGCGCTTCAATTGATTCGATATTTGACGAATCTGGGACATCGCTGCATTGCTCTGGTTAATGGTTCTTCCGAGGTTTCGACTGCGCGGCTGCGAGAAGAAGGATACATGGAGGGACTCAGGGAAGCCGAGCTTCCTTTTGATGAAGGCTTAATCCTTCGAACAGGCTATCGGGATTTCAGCGATGAAGTGGGTATCGACAGTTTACTTGCGCATCAGCAAAAACCTACAGCCATATTTGCAGCAAACAACATGCTCGCCATAGGCGTCATTCGACTTTTACGTAAACGGGGGCTGCGTGTGCCTGAAGACATCTCGGTCGTCTGTTTTGATGACCTGGATTTGGCTTCTGCCTTTGATCCCTTTCTCACGGTTGCTGCACAGCCTGCCTATGATTTTGGTGCCATCGGCATGCAAATGCTGATCGATCGAATTGAAGGCAAAGCACCTGAGGAACCGCAGACCGTCATTATGCCATCTGAGCTGCGTATTCGCGCTTCGGCCTCTGTACCTTGCGAATAAAAGGAAAATCAGTCGTAGACCAACCCTGACTTGAGAGAAACTGTTTTGTTGAAGCAAATACAAACAGGACGCATCGGAGAATATCCTCTGAATTGCGTCCTGTTTTTTTATGAAATGTACCTCTTATATATATGGATTCTAGCCTTCAGATTGAAGTGCCAGAGCGACTTCTCGAACTAGACCCGGGAACCAATCCATCAATGCTTCGAACGTATATCCCGCCTGCTCTGCTTTGGATGTATCCATTGTCCAGGATTCCGAAATTCCAAAGGGTGACATGTCTTCTTCGATCGTTTCCGTCAGTACCTGGGATTGCATGCCTGTTACCGTTTCGATCAGATGCATCATGGCGGAAAGTGTGATCGTCCCTTTGGACGCTGCATTCACAGGTCCTGTAATGGATGAATGTCCGAGCCAAGCGAGAAATCTCGCAGCTTCCGTGGAATTGATAAAACCAATCTCGGCGTTCGGATTGGGCATGCCGATGGGTTTTCCTTTTTGCACATGTTCAATATGAAAATGAAGTCTTCGGGTGTAGTCATCAATTCCGAGTACAATTGGAATGCGCATCGCCGCCACCGGAAAATCCGCTTCTTGGAAAAACACAGCTTCCGCTAAACGTTTACCCTCGCCGTAGGAGAAATCTTCGTGGCTTCCGTATTGCACCGGGTAGGTGTACGGATCGAAATCGGATTCGGTAAATCCAGGCTTAGGATCTCCATATACCGAAAGTGTTGATGTCAAAATGTATCTTTGGGTACGTCCAGCAAAAGCTTCGCAAGCCGACTTCGCCGCATCCGGCGAGTAACAGATGTTGTCATAGACAATATCCCACATGTCGGTCTGCGCAACCTCGGCAAGAGATTTGGGGTCTTCACGATCCATTTTAATCCGGTTGACCTCAGGCCCAAAGTCTACATCCGTTTTGCCGCGAGTTGCGACTGTGATCTGAGACTTTCCTTCCCACAGCAAATGATCAACCAGACGTTTGCCGAAGAACCGTGTCCCACCAAGTATAAGTACTTTTTTCATCCGATAAAACCTCCTAACCTGTTCTGGTCATGCGTATCTTATTAAAACCTTCATATAAATGAAGTGCTGTCTGTGATGTTGCAATTCAGGTATGTTTACCGGGATTTCACAATATGGAGCATCGTATGTGCTCCCCGCTGGAATTCGTATGAAGTTTTCTCTTCAGAAGTAATATATCCGCGTTCTTCCAGTATAGCCTTTAGTTCATCCATGTGCTCATAACGTTTGCCAGACAAGTCTACTGTAGGAAAAATCCGCAGCTCCCGTTTGGTCACACGCAACAGCTCAAGGATCGTCTGTAGATGGAATTCGGCATTCAGGCGATCTGCATACGTAAACAGGAAATGCGCAGACAATGTCAGATCGAATTGTTCATCGGTAAAAGGTAACTCCGGCAGTACAGAAGCCACATAACGGTCAGGAAAACGTCTCATATCCGCTACACAGTCTGTGATTGCACGTCTACGTTCTTCTTTCAAGCCTTGAATAGAACCGAAATCATCCCATCTATATTTGTCTTGTACTTGTTCCATTTGTTTCATCGTATGTTCAATATCCTGAAGTCCCTTCACTTCCAGTTGGCTGATCTCATGTTCATAGGCGATATCCGCTGCCATGGGATCTGCACCCCACTCTCGCGCATGGCTACTGAATGAACAAGCCCCACCCGGACAATCGAGAATGGACTTACCTTTAATTTCTTCCACGGTCAGGTTGAACATCTTCATATATTCCTCGAAGGTTCGCCCGATAAAAATAATCTGTGCCAACTTCAGGCCGGCTACTCTGCTCTTCTGCTCATCTCTGCTCATCTCGTCTCAGCTCACTTTCCAGAATTAATCATTAGGAAAAACAAGACCAATCTGCTGCCGGATCTGATCCATCACCTGCATGGTAACGTAGGAACGTTCATACGTGTTCATATCCGATTCCTTTTTGCCCTGCTGAATCAGATTGACAAACTCCTCCACCTCATAATACATCGACGGGTAAATTTGCTCGGCAGTGAGTTTTTCCACCGTACCATTATTGTAGCGTATCTCCGCATGTTCCGGTGAACCAATTTTGTCAATGAGGATGCTGCCGCGTTCGCCCATAATTTCACTTGGAACGTGAGAATTGGAGATTTTGGAGTACGTCACTACCGCTTCCATCTCATCATAATTCAGAATCACACTGCCTTGTCCATCTACCCCTGATTCCAGCATCAATGCCTGGGACTGAACTTGTTTAGGCTCGCCAAACAGCGTAATCAATGGATAGAGACAATACACACCAAGATCCATTAACGCTCCATTAGCAAGATCGGGTTTGAACGCATTCAGGACGATTCCTTCCTTATACTTGTCGTACCGGGAAGAGTACTGGCAATAACTCGCCACATATTTACGTACCGGGCCAATTTTATGTAGGTGAGATTGTACCATTTTGAACGAGGGAACAAGGGTCGATTTCATGGCCTCCATGAGCAGAACTCCATGTTCTTGCGCTGTATCAATCATACGACGAACCTCTGCTCCATTGGCGGCCAAAGGCTTCTCGCACAGTACATGTTTGCCGTTTCTCAGAAACAACTCTGCCTGCTCCGCATGAAAGGTATTCGGTGTAGCAATGTACACGGCATCAAGACCATCACTCGTCGCCATCTCTTCCAGGTTGGTGAATCGAAGTGCAGCCTGATATTGATCTGCAAATGCATTCGCTTTATCTTCAATTCTTGAGTACACGGCGGTCAATTCGAATCCTTCGACTTGTGCAGCGGCCTCAAGAAGCCTCTCTGTAATCCAGTTGGTACCTACCACGCCAAAACGAACCATTCAATCTACCTCTTTCGTAAATAAATTTCACAATTAAACAGCTTGCCATCCTGTACATTGTAGCCTATATTTCAACCAGATTGAAGGGATGTCCATTTCCAACATATTGATATCTTGCTTTTTTGTTTGAAACTTCGTCGATCTCCATAAATCAGGGGTATAATGAGACTTGAGGTGATTCTTTTGGAAAGTCACAACCCCGATCAAACAGATTCAGTTCCTATAGATGACAAACGGTGGAATGCCATTATCCACAACGATAGCAACTTTGATGGTAAATTCTATTACGGTGTCAAAACAACAGGCATCTTTTGCCGACCTTCTTGCAAGTCGAAAGCACCCAAATATGAGAATGTCTCTATATTTAACAATCCTGAAGAAGCTTTGGCGCGACATTTCCGTCCATGCAAACGGTGCAAGCCAACAGGTGAGCGAGTCCCCGATCAGGAATGGATTTCCGTTGTAACAGACTATATTGAATCTCATTTTGCTGAGCCCCTTACACTAGATATTCTCGCAAATGTGAGTCACGGGAGTCCGTATCATCTGCATCGGGTGTTCAAACGGATTACCGGCCTAACTCCGGTGGAGTATATTCAGGAAAAAAGAGTCACTGCAGCCCGGAAATTGCTTGAAAGCACCCGGCTTACCGTCACAGATATCGGTCGACAGGTTGGCATAGCCAATCCGGCGTATTTTATTACTGTATTTCGAAAACATACAGGATGCACACCTGCCAATTATCGTGAACAAAGGCGTGATCAATTATGAAGACCAGCTTGGTATACAAAGTACCCAAAACGTTGCTGAACAAAGGAACTGGGTTCCTTAATGGTTATACGCATACGCTGAATCCATACACAGGCTGCGCCTTTGGCTGTTCCTACTGTTATGTAAGGCAAATGCCCGTATCTTTATTTCGCAAAGAGCCATGGGGCAGCTGGGTTGATGTGAAACAGGAAGCCGCCAATGTGTTTGCCAAGGAGCTGAAGCGTGCGAAATCGAAAGGTAAAGTCACTATTTTTATGTCATCCAGTACAGACCCGTATCAGCCCGTTGAATATAAGGAGCAAATCACGCGGTCTTTGCTAGAAGTCATGGCTGAGCATCCACCCGATTTTATATTGGTTCAAACCCGAAGTCCATTGGTGACCCGAGATATCGATCTGCTGCAAAAGTTGGGTGACCGGGTCCGGGTTAGCATGACCGTGGAAACGGATCTGGATGATATCCGCAAGCAGTTCAGTCCTTCAGCTCCGCCAATCTCGGGCAGATTGCGTGCCCTGGAACAACTGCGAGATGCCGGTATCCCCACACAGGCTGCTATTGCGCCAGTATTGCCCAGCAGTGAAAGCTTTGCAGCCATTCTGAGGCCGCTTGTTGATCGTATATGCGTTGATGATTACTTTATGGGAGATGGCAGTGAGGGCAAGCGAACCCGGAGACTTGGCATGAAGCCACTTTACGAACAAGTGGGCAAGGAAGATTGGTTCAGTCCTGAAGCATACAAAATGGTAGTCGAGCGAATGAAGGCGCATTTTGAGGAAGATGAAATTTGGATTAGCCAAGCCGGATTTGAACCCTGATTATGCCTTGATATAAAATGAAAATAGCCCTGCTTCCCTCGTATCGGGAGTCAGGGCTATAGTTCTAGCTTAATCGATTATTGATCAAGTGTGTAAAGTGGAAGATCTGCCGGCAGTGCAGCTGGGCGCTGACATGTGCTGTCCATTTTATAGAAATTCTGCTCATCCGAAGAATCATGGAACGCCCACATCGCTTCAAGCACATGGTAAGCCAGCTCTCCACTTGCTCGATGAGCACGTCCGCTAGCCACTGCATAAGCCATATCCGCAACACCGATGCCACGTGTATTTTCCTGATATCCTGGAAGAAGAGGCACCTCAGTCCACTCCTGATCACCCATCAACCGGTAACGAACCGGACCGCCGAATGTGTTTGGATCAGGAACCTGTAGGGTTCCATGGGTGCCGTATACTTCAATCGGTGGCAATACACTTCCGCCAAATACGTCAAAACTCGTAATCAGCGTGCCGATAGCTCCCTGCTCAAATTGCAGCAATCCCGCTACATGCGTCGGAATTTCAACAGGGATGCTCTGACCCCGCTTTTTCTCACTCGTGATCGTCCGCTGCTCCATCGCTTTGCCCGTCATGCCAGCAATGGACTTGATTGGCCCAAGTAATTGTACTAGCGCAGTCAGGTAGTAAGGCCCCATATCAAACATCGGCCCACCACCGGCTGCATAGTAGAACTCCGGATCGGGATGCCAGTGCTCATGCCCACGGCTCATCATAAATGCAGTGGCTGCCACAGGTTTGCCAATGACACCATCCTCTACCACTTTGAGTGCAGTCTGTATGCCTGAACCAAAGAACGTCTCTGGCGCACAGCCTACCAGCAGACCTTTGCGTTTGGCCGTTTCCAGAACCGTCTGACCTTCTTCGCGTGTAACGGCGAGTGGTTTTTCCACATATACATGTTTTCCTGCTTCGAGCGCTCTCAAGCATACATCCGCATGAACGGCAGGGATCGTCAGATTGATAATCAGGTCGATCTCAGGGTCTGCCAAAATTTCATCTACCGTATATACGTTAGGAACAGAATAAGCAGCTGCCTGTTCCTCTGCTCTGTTCCGGTCAAGATCCGCAACCGCAACAAGATCGAGCACCTCAAATCGGTGACAGTTCTCCATATAAATACCGCTGATTTTACCGCAGCCAATAATTCCTACTTTCATTGTTTTCATGCTTGGACTCCCTTTCTGTTCCCACTGGATATAGCGCTTCCAAAATAACTCTAGATGGCTGTGATGTGGGTCAATATATTTATCTCAGGCGGATGTGAATTAGATTGAATTTAATTAGTGACTTTGGTTATCAGCCATTCCTGTGTACACTTCAGTCACTGCGTCCTTGCGGCTTTGCGCAAGAGCTTTGCCTGCGGCAGTCCATTTGAAACCACTACGCATCATTTCAGTAACTTGTTTCATCTCCACGATATCTGCATGATGTCCGAGCGAATTGTAGAACACACGGCCTGCACCCCAGCGTTTGGTCCAAACGACTGGCATATCTACTGGGCCGTTCGCTGCATGCGGACCGTTAACAATGGGGAAACGTGTTGTTGCCAGCACTTCCACAGCAGGGTCCACGTGCAGGTAGTACTGTTCACTTTTTACCTGGAAATCTTCAATATGATCCAAGAGCGGACTGGAACCACGCTTCATATTTACCGTGTACTCCACGCCGTCGTTCCCCGGATGTGCAACCCACTGTCCACCCGTCATGAACTGCCAGTCGACGTTGTTGCGGAACGCATCACACATCCCGCCATGAAGACCCGCAAGACCCACGCCGCTCTGAACTGCCGCAGATACATTGTTGACCAGTTCCTGTTCAATCTGCCCCATCGTCCACAACGGAACGATCAGATCCAAACCCAACAGTTTCTCTGCATCCGCATATGCTTCCAGTGTATCTGAGACTTCAACCTCAAATTGTTCTTCCTTCAAAATGCGTTCAAAAATCGCTGCTACCTGCTCTGGTTCATGTCCATCCCAGCCGCCCCATACGATTAGTGCTTTGCTCATCACCCATCACTCGCTTTCCGGAAGTTAAGTTATTGTCAATTATTTATTTCAAAAGCGTGCCAACATGATGTCCACTTCGCAATTCAGTGAGTGGTTCAATGCTTACATTTCTTCTAGCGACACCCAGCGGCGCTCTGTAACGGAACGTTCAACGGCTTCCAATACCGCTTGACAGGCAACGCCATCATGGAAACTTGGCTCAGGCTGCCGTCCTTCGGAGATCGCGGTCACCATTTCCAGCATTTCATGTGTGAACGTATGCTCGAATCCAATCGTATGTCCCGCAGGCCACCACGCCTCAGCATATTTGTGTGCGGGATCGGTCGCCAGAACACGGCGGAAGCCCTGTACATCTTCATCGTCCTTCGTAAAATACACTTCCAGTTCATTCATCCGTTCAAAATCAAACCTTACGCTGCCGAGACTGCCGTTGATCTCAAACGAGTTGGTACTGCGATGACCTGCTGCAAAGCGTGTAGCCTCGAAGCTTCCGAGTGCACCATCTGCAAATCGTGCCAGGAACAACGTGGCATCATCTACCGTTACTTCGCCCTTCGGAGCATCTGCGTTCGAACTGCCTTTGGCACTAAGTCCGGTCATTTCCGAAGCCAGCGGCCGCTCTTTAATGAACGTTTCGCTCATCCCGATCACTTCCTTGAATTCACCCACCAGGAAACGTGCCAAATCAATTAGGTGTGCGCCAAGATCGCCATGTGAGCCGGAACCGGCTACTTCCTTTTGCAGACGCCACACCAGCGGGAACGATGGGTCCATAATCCAATCCTGAAGGAAAAACGCACGGAAATGATAGATTTTGCCCAGACGTCCGCTTTCCACCAATTCTTTAGCCAGCTGTACAGCCGGAGAGAAACGGTAGTTGAATCCGACCATGTGTGCAACCCCTGCTTCTTCCGCAGCCTGGAGCATTTCACGCGAATCAGCGAGCGACAGTGCCAGCGGTTTTTCACAGAACAGATGTTTACCTTGACGAGCGGCTTCCAGTGCAATCTCCTTATGGGCATCACTTGGAGCGTTAATATCGATCAGATCGATGTCATCACGTCGCACCAGCTCGCGCCAATCCGTTACACTTTCAGACCAGCCGAACTGGCTGGCAGCCTCTTGAACACCCTGCTCGTTACGTCCGCAAATTACCGACATCTCGGGCTGCAGCGGGGCAGACGGGAAAAACATCGGCAGACTGCGATAAGCATTGCTGTGGGCTTTCCCCATAAATTTGTATCCAACCATTCCGACACGAAGACGATTTGACATGGTCATTTCCTCCTTTGGAATAAAGCTATACAGGTTGAACTAAAGAGTATTTACACTTGCCACTCCGATAACAGAACAACCTTCCGATCGCTGTTACCCCCAGATTTTTTTGATATCCTTTTAGAAGGGAAAATCTGAGGATAAAGGCGAAGCGTATGCTTCCGATGCAGCTTTCTTTCAGAAAGCTTTTAGCTTCGCTTCTTCAGGTTTTTTCTGTCCTCTCCGTTCTCGTGTAAATGTTTAGTTCATTCTATATAGCCATGTATTAATTACGTATTGAAGAAGCACGGATGATCAGTTCCGTAGGCAATAACTGCCGTGCAGTTTCTGCGGGGAGTTCGGTATTCACTGATGAAGCTGCTGCCCCCAATGATGCATGAATAAGCTTGGATGCAGCCAATTCACCCATTTCATAAAAGGGAACCCTGACGCTGCTCAGCGGCGGAACCGCCATCTCGGCTGCATCGGAGTCATCGTAACCCACAAACGCGGGGAAATCCTGAACCTTGATCCCACGCTCACGTAAACCATGCATAACACCGATCGCCATCCGATCATTCGCAGCAAATACAGCGTCAATCTCGTCAAGTCGGGCTGCGATGGTGGCAGCTGCCTCCACGCCGCTTCGCCTGCCGTAATTCCCCTCCAGCAAAAGGCTGGAGTCCAGTTCCATTCCCGCTTCATTCATTCCAATCTGGACACCCTGAAGCCGCTCCTGACTGTTGGAATAACTATCCGGACCATTGAGAAAGGCAATATTCCGATAGCCCTGATCGGTAAGGTGACGGATTGCCTGCCTGCTGCCATCCACATGATCAGCATCCACTTCCATGAATGATTCGCCTGCAAAGTGCTGGCTCATAATGCAAAAGGGATGTCCTTCCTGCTGAAGCTGCTGAAAGGCAGCCAGTTCCCCATGATCATCTCGCGCGCCGAGAATGATGCAAGCATCCACTTTCTGACGGCGGAACAGATCCGTATAATTCATCACTTCACCCGGTGTCCTGAACATGACCAGCAGGTCCATGCCGTTGTCCCTGGCTTTGCTCCCAATGCCACTCAGCATTTCCGAGAAGAAATACGCCGAGAACAAGTGCGCCTTCGGAACATAGGGCAGCACCACGCCAAGGTTACCGCTTTTACTTCTCGCAAAGCTGCGGGCCAGTGCGCTGGGCACGTAACCCAACTGCTCGGAAGCTTCAATAACCTTGCGGCGGGTTTCCTCTTTAATAGGACCAACGCCATTAAGAACTCGGGATACTGTAGCTTCCGAAACACCGGCAAGATCAGCCACTTCTTTACGGGATGCCATGGATCTCACCTCCTTCATGTTTCCTGAACACCTGCCAAACCGATGCAGTGTATCAAATAATTATGTACGCGCGTACATCTTCTCATGTGTTGTAACCGTTGTCAATGCTTTTAACACAAAAAAAGGTGGGGATTTGTGTAAACAAATTCCCCACCTCTTGAATACTATATAAACTGAACCAAAGAACATTTACACTTGCAACTCCGATGACAGAACAACCTTTCGATCGCTGTTATCCCCAGATTTTTTGAATTCCCGTTTTCAAAGGGAAAATCCGGGGATAAAGGCGAACGCTACGCTTCTTCAGGTTATTTCTGCCCTCTACGTTCTCGTGTAAATGTTTAGTTCAATTTATATATTTTCTTGTAACTTGTCATATAGTACCTTCTGCTTTCACATGGGCTCATGTTGGGGCAGACCAACTACAGTGCAGACCTATATCAGGTCGTCACGCCGTTACCAACGGATGATTGACTGAACTCAGCCTGTTCCAAAATGGTAATATTAGCTGGAATGCGATCCGAAGGCTCAAGTGTAGATTGAAGCTGCCGCACTTTGTGCAACACTTCCTTATTCGGAAGGAAATGCTGAGAACGGATGAAACGAATCGTTTTGGTTTTGGCACGCATGACAATGGAATCGGTCTCTGCCCGGTCATCTGCGAGGTAACGCACTCCCCCAAGAATTTCACCAGGGGTAACACCAGTTGCTGCAAAAATAACGTCCTCCGTGCCGATCATATCCTGCATCGTTAATACTTTGTAAGGATTGTCGATTCCCATTTGCAAGCAGCGCTGGAATTCGTCTGCGTTCGCAGGCATTAGGCGACCTTGAATCTCGCCTCCCAGGCAGGACAAGGCTGCAGCAGCAAGCACACCTTCCGGTGCTCCGCCTGATCCGACATACAGATCAATTCCCGCCTCTGGAAACGCAGGCGCCATTGCACCAGCAACGTCACCATCACTGAGGAACTTGATCCGCACACCAACCTTGCGCAATGTCTTGATCGTACTTTCATGTCGTACACGGTCCAGAATCATGACAGTCAGATCTGAGATGTTTTTGTTCAATGCTTCAGCAGCTTTTTCCAATGTCACTTCCACCGGGTCTTCGATACTGACCTTGCCCACCAGAGCCGGCCCTACAGCCAGCTTCTCCATGTACATATCCGGTGCGTGGAGCAGGTTGCCTTTTCCCGCCACTGCAATAACCGATAAAGCGTTGTTCAGACCCTTGGCCACAATCTCTGTACCTTCCAAAGGATCTACAGCCACATCAACCTCGGGTCCCTCAGCGTTGCCGACTTCCTCGCCGATATACAACATGGGTGCTTCATCCATTTCTCCTTCACCGATTACCACCGTGCCGCGAATGGACACGGAATCGAACATGGCGCGCATAGCCAAAGTAGCCGCCTCATCTGCACTGTTCTTGTCGCCCCGCCCCATCCAGGGTGCAGAAGCTAACGCAGCCAATTCTGTTACTCGGACAATTTCCAACGCCAGTTCGCGTTCCATTTTTCCCACTTCCTTTCCAGTTTCCAAAAGCATACATTGAAAGCGGTACTAAATCCATCGCAAATGCATATGAAATTGATCTAAAACGGGCGAGATAGCCCGATTTTGAGAAATTAGTTCATTCTGTCCCTCGTCGATAAATGAACACATTTACACATCATTGAACATGCCATTTTACAAGTCTATTCCACCGGATAAAACAGGTTTGAAGCAGTCGATTCATCTTACATTTTCAGAAAATTTATATTCATCGCATTGAGAGTGAAGAAAGAAACAACTCAGAGCATTTAATTTCATATAACAAGCATTTTAAGATAGTAATATTACATTCACTAAGAGAAATATCATCCATTCTCATGCTGACCGAAAACGATTTACTATAAGGTCGTTACAATCAATCCTACACTGCCAAAGTAACAATTTGAAGACGTTATAAGAGGAGCATTTTATTCAAAGATTCAAACCGAAAATCCACTCAAATCCTGCTCTATCCGCCCCTTAGAGATCGTTAGCAATATAGATACAGCTTATAGAGGTCATCGAAAATAATAAGTTTACATAATAAATATTACGTTTAATAAATACTCCAATTTTCAATGTTGTGTCTCAAAAGGTCAATTCACCCCCCATCTTTATGTACCACATACACATAATCAGGTTGTTGATCCAAACTTTTTCCAATGACAGACAGATGATGCCTCCATTAATTGAATAGAAACTTTTGGCGCCTGATCTCCCTGTAGGGTCTGACAACCCGTTAGCAATAGGATAACAATTAGCAGCAATAAACGTGTGGCTGGTGGAAACCGTTTGGACATTTGAGTTTCTCCTTATCGATTCTTTTGTATAAAAGAGTTTGCTCTTACTACACCTTTCATTCTATTATAAGTTACTTTTCCAAAATGGAAATCATTAGAAAATAAAGACCGAGCGAAACGGAGATATGTCCTCCAGCGCCCGGTCTTCTTCAATTCCGTTGTTCAATTACAGGTCAATTACTTTCTTCTCTTCCGTTGCTAAAATAGATGATGATAAACAGGTTTCTCCAGCGGTACGAACTGCACGAAGAATGCCTCCATATCCGGTACAGCGGCACAGATTACCGCATAACCCTGTTTCAATCTGTTCCTGATTAGGCTGCGGATAGCGATCCAGTAATGCCTTGGTGGAAATGACCATCCCGGGCGTACAATACCCGCATTGGAAGCCGCCCTCCTCCACAAAAGCCTGTTGAATCGGATGCAGCTTGCCTTCCTCTTCACCGTGTAACCCTTCTATTGTCGTTATCTCGCTTCCAATACATTGATAAGCCATAACGAGACAGGAATTGACGGGCTCGCCATCCATCAGTACCATACATGCACCGCAGCGGCCGACTTCGCAGGAAACTTTTGTTCCGGTTAGATTCAAATGCGAGCGCAGTACATCCACAAGACGGGTCGTTTGTGCGATGTGCAATGGTTTCTTTTCCCCATTCACAACGGCTGTCCAGAAATTGCCCAAAGGTTCAGTCATGATGATCTCACTCCTTCCTGAAGCGAGACGCCCAGTGGTTTGATTAATTGATCGCGCGGAACCGGTAAACGATTAACCCACACACCTGTAGCCTGATGAATCGCAGCAGTAATGGCCGGAGCAAGCGCTACCGAACCAATTTCACCAATCCCCCGTGGCCCAAACGGATCGCCCTCTGGCAGGTCTTCAATTGCCTCCACCTCCAGGTTGGTGTGAATGTCGCGAATCGTCGGAATCAGATAGGTGTCCAGATTGGTTGTCATATAGCGACTGTCTTGCATCAGGGCGTCCTCGGTCAATGTAAAACCCAGAGCCATTACGCTCCCGCCTTCGATCTGTCCGATAAATCCCATTGGATTGATGACAGGGCCAGCAGCTACCACATGCCTCGTATCCAGCAATTTGGCTTCTCCGGTTAGCGTGTTTACCTCCACCTCTGCTGCTACTGCCGCATACGTATACAGATAATGCCCACCCACAACATGGTCCGGCGTGGTCGGATATTCAAATTGAGTATCAAAAATCCAATCTTCTGCTTCTCCATGCTTCGCTAGATCAACATAAGAAACAAGAACTTTGGAATTCATCGTCGGTTCATTCGCTGTAACTTCTGGAGAAAGCTGATCCTTGCGCCATACTCCCTCTATTCCAGTAATCAGTTCGTCAGCCGGAATTCCTGACAAAGCAGAGGCTGCCGACAAGATTTTGGAGCGGAATGGTGCCTGTAATCGCTGAAGAGCCATCCAGGCCATCGTCGTTGAACGCGAAGCGGTGCTTGAACCACTGTGCGGCACTCGATCGGTATCCCCAATGATGATGCTCAGATCGGAGGTTGAGCACTGGAACAGATCACAGAGAATCATTTCCAGCGTGGCAATGAGTCCCTGACCAAATTCTTCGTAGCTGAATGCCACTTCAATCTTACCTTCGGCATTCAGGGATAAACGGCCGCCCGCCGGATCGGGAATACCATAACCAAGCCCTGCTCCGTGCATGGCGATGGCTGCACCCACACCACGTTTAATCCAGGGAGGCAGAGTGGGATCTGCCGGGGGATGCTGATGTTTTTGCCATAACTCCGAACGCTCCATCGCCTCCCATACTTGCGACAGTCCATCCGTGACCAGAATACGTTGATTCAATGGTCCAAGAGCATGCTTTTCCCTCATATTGCGTCTCCGAAATTCCCAAGGGTCCATATCCATAATCTCGGCGAGTCGATCCATCTGACCCTCCATTGCAAAGATTGCCTGATTCCCGCCAAATCCACGAAACTCTCCCGACACCCCATTATTCGTATATACCGAGACGCCCTCCACATCTACGTGGGGAATAGAATAAGGCCCGAGACAGTGTTCTGTGCAAAAATTCAGGACAGGTGCCCCTAGCGTCGCATATGCTCCGGTGTCTGCGGTAATGCGGACTCGGTGAGCCTGAATCATGCCCTCACGGCTGATTCCGGTCTGCATTTCAATTTTCATCGGATGGCGCTTCAAGCCTGCACGTACGGATTCTTTGCGTGAATTGTGCATTTTCACAGGGCGCCCGGACCTTAATGCAAGAAGCGCCCCATAAGGCTGTACATTCAGCTCATCTTTCCCGCCAAAAGAACCGCCTATCGGAGACGAGACCACCCGGATATCCTCTTCGGAACACCCAATGATTCGGGCAAGCTGCATCCTGTCCTTGTAACCATGCTGTGTGGCCGCGTAGACATGAAGTCTCCCACGTTCATCAGGAACAAATAACCCGCCTTCCGTCTCCATATAAGCATGCATCTGGCGAGGGGTATAATAAGTCTCACTCACAATATGTTCGCATGCAGCAAAGCCCTCATCTACATTGCCTCGTTTGATTTCGGTACGGTGCAGAACATTGCCGGGACCATGTTCATGGAGCTCAGGTGCACCGGGCGCCAGTGCAGCCTCCGGGCTGTCCAGCGGAGTCCATTCTTCGTACTCAACCCGGATTGCATCCAGAGCGAGCGCTGCACGTTCCGGGGAGTCCGCAGCAACTGCGGCAATGGCATCACCGACATAACGAACGACATGCTCGCAAAATACAGGCTGATCCGGAGTTGCAATGCCAAACAGGTTCAAACCGGGCACATCTTTCGAGGTGAGTACGGCAAATACACCCTCTATAGCCTCCGCTCCGGTTATATCGATAGACAATATGCGGGCATAGGGGTGAGAGCTTCGAAGGACCCTTCCATGGATCATATCGGGCAGCGTCATGTCTGTCAGATATTGAAGCTGTCCTGTTACTTTGCCTACCCCATCTGGCCGCAGATGCCAGCGTTTCCCACTACTATCCCGATTCAACAGCATACTCTCTCTCCCCTTTCTCCCTAAAAAAACGTTAGGCTCACGCTTTACTTCTCCAAAATGGTTTTCATCTATGAGCAAAGCGCTTCCCAGAGTCCGGCACCGAGCATATTACCTGCCGTTTGCTTACGGTACTGTTCTGTAGCAAATGCATCGCTATAAGTCACGAATTCCGAAGCTGCCGAGGCAGCTAGCGATGAAGCTTGCATAACAGAAGCCTCCACGCCAAGAAGCAACTTTTCCGACTCCGTAAGTCGCATGGCCATGCCTGAACCTCCACCTGCAGCGATCGCTATTTTATTCCAGCGGCCATCTGCATCCACTTCTCCGTGAAATGCAATCGTCACCAGCGATGCTGTAAAGGTCTCCCGCCGACCCAGCTTGCGGTAAAATGAAATTTCACGCGTCGCAGATGCCCGCTCGCTGGTGACATCAGGGAAAGGCGTATGTTTCATCGGAATATGAATGGATATTAACACATCATTCGGATTGCGACTGCCGTCACGGCCGCCGTTCAGCCAGGACAAAAGACTGAACATCTCCATGCCGTTGTCCGTCATCCAGTACAGCTGAGCATCGTAGACAAGCAGTGCGGGGATGGAGTCGCCTACTCCCGATACAATATTGCCACCGATGGTCGCCACATTCCGAATAGACGGAGCGGCTATAGCATTCATTGCAGACTGTAACAAGGGTAGCTGTTGCAGAAGAACGTCGGTGGCACAATGACTTAACCGCGTCAGTGCTCCAATGACAAGTTCATCCCCATCCACATATACGCCGTTTGCACCTGGAATACGGGCAAGACTGATCATATGCTCAGGTACAGGAACAAGGCCGCCCTCCCACTGAGTACGCAATAATGTGGCCCCTGCTGCAAAACAATATTTCCCGGACAGTTCACTCTTTAAAGCTTGAAGCTCATCTAGATTAACGGGCTGCCAAACGGTTGGCTGCGCTCCAGATCCATATGCCGGCATGACCATCCTTCCATCTCCCTTCTCTACCTGGAATCTGTCTGCGGGGTGTTGGATATGATCGAATGATCCAAATAATTCTTCAAATCATATGTGACTGCAACACTAAGGTCAATTATCTTGCCATCATTTTGGATAAATGTATAAATACATTGTTTGATTTGTGCCTGATGCATTGTTTACTGCGACAAGCTAACACAAGCCATTTCATAACCAATTAGATCAAAACAATAAAGAGGCCAACCAGATGGTCTGGCTGACCTCATTACTTCGAGAAATAATGCACAAGGTATCGCTCCTTCTGCCTTGATTTTCATTCATCTTATGCCATTCACATAATCCAAAATACGTTCCAGCTCTGGTTCGGTATCCGCATCCCAAAAGCTAAAATCAGACAAATATACATGCGTACCTGTATACTTGGCATTGCGCATGATTTTTCGCGCCCCTTCATCTCCGCTGAGCGACAAAAGAGGCCCCAGCATATGCTCACGAAAGGCAACTGGAGGCTTGCCTCCACCGCCATCCGTAGCTGCTGCATAATCACACAGTTTGTTGGCAGCTAACGACTCCGCAACCCTGTTAATATCTTGTGCCTGCAATAGCGGCTGATCTGCCAAAATCATCATCACACCTTCTGGCTTGTATGCTATAGCAGACAGAAGGCCACAGTGAAGGGACATGGCCATACCGTATGCATAATCGGTACAGATTGCTATTTGAAGCCTCGTCCTCGTATCTGGAGTACAACCATATGATGCTGCATTGAGCCACATGGAGGGCATCCATGCCAATGAATCCTCTGGTTTGACCACACAAATGACTCTCTCCAAATCGGAATTCAAGGCGGCTTCCAATGTCCAAGCGGCCAAACATCTTCCGTCAGGCATGACGATAGACAGTTTATTCCGCCCCATTCGGGTGCTCTTACCTGCCGCTAGCACGATGCCCGTCAGTCGCATGTGCAATCCCCCTCTGTACGTTGCGACGCTCTGCGGTAACAGCTGCACGTTTACAGGCAATAAGTTCTGCTGTAATACTGATTGCGATCTCTTCCGGTCCGTCGGCACCAATGGTCAAGCCGACGGGTGAATGCAAATGTTTTAATGGAGGGAGATTGTTCAGCAAACGTGCTGTACGTGTTCTGGAGCCCATAATGCCAAGGTATGCATAATTCCGAGCCTCAAGTAATTCAAGAAACTCCCGTTCTCTAAGAAATTGATGACTCATCAATACGATATAATCCCCGCTTTGGATATCCAGTACAGGCATGATCTCACGAGGGAAACCGAGGACAAGCTCAACACCCGGAAAGCGTTCAGCGGTGCACAAAGTTTCTCTCCAATCAGCTACAACCACGCGAAAGCCTGCTGATTTGCCCAGACGGGCGACCGGGATCACATCATTTCCGGCTCCAATGATAATCAGACGGGGTTTGGGCACGTATTTTGCAGAGATCTGTAAAGGGATATCCCACTTCTCCACCTCAGTCAATCCATCCCTCTGAATATCACTCTCTCCAGAATTAGATGTGAGATCATCAGCTTCAGACGAATGAATAACGACCAATGATAGTCGCGGTGTGTCGTCAGTAATCATTGTATTTATTGGATTTAGAGAAGCTCCCTTGGCAGCTGGAGAAGGGTATAATACGGTCTGGCTTTCTGCATCCTCAGCAGGCTGAATCACATAATGAATCCGTGTGTATTGATTGTAGAATGAACGGGTTAGCTCCACAGCTGAGCCAGTTTGAAAATACGCATGCATATGAGACAAGATCGACCTGAGTTCACCACATACCGGCTCAAGCAGCACTATAATTAACCCGCCGCAGCCAATCGTTTCCCCCCAGGACAGATCATCTTCCGGACGCATATCATACTCCACGAATTCCAACTGCTGTGTATCCAGCACACGGTCCACTCTAGCCTGTAGATCACTCTCCAGACAACCTGGACTGATACTGCCATACATCACACCTTCTTCGGTCAAAAGCATAGAGACTCCCTGCTTACGGTAAGCATGACCTTCTACCTTAACCGCTGTTGCGAGAACACAGCGCGGTTCCCGCGCTGCAATTGCACACAGATCATGCATTTCCATCGTGTCTCCATCCTTTCAGGGATTTGAATCCGAATCCGAAGAAGCGACTCAGCACTTCTTAGCGAAGAGTGAATGTCCAACATCTGCTCAGACCGTTCATTGGATGAGTTTCATCCGCTTGCATTCGATTAGATACGTTTCATCAATCTTGCAATACTTTTATCCGATTCACGAAGCACGATGCTACGATCAATCGTTTGAATCTTCCGGTTTTGGAGCACGATGCTTCCATCGATAATAACGGTGTCTACACAGCTGCGTGTTGCGGAATAGACCACTCGGGAGTACACATCGGTCTCATAGGAAGGGTACGTATGAAAATCATCCAGATCCAGCAGTAACATATCTGCCTTTTTACCCACTTCCAGACTGCCGATTTCCTTGGACATTCCGAGCACTTCTGCTCCACCCATCGTCGCCATACGCAGCACCGTACGGGCGTCCATCACTGTTGGACCATGAGGTACCTTTTGAATGAGCGCGGTCAGGCGCATTTCCTGGAACATATCCAGATTGTTGTTGCACGGCGCACCATCGGCACCAATCCCTACCGCAATCTGGCGATTCAGCAGATCAGGAATATCCGCTATACCCGAGGAGAGTTTCATATTCGATCCAGGGCAGTGGGTGACTTTTACACCGCGTTTGCGAATAATCTCCTTCTCTTCCTCACTCAGCCACACACAGTGGGCAAGCACCAGTCTTGGAGTAGCCAGACCGATATGATCCAGATAGACAATGTTGCGCATGCCACGTTCGTGTTCTACCAGTTCGATCTCGCCACGATTCTCAGAGGCGTGGGTGTGCACTTTCACATGGTACTTATTCGACAGGTCACGCACCTCAACCAACAATTCCTCGGTGCACGAGACGACAAAGCGTGGACAAAACGCATACTGAATGCGGCCACCCCCGAATCCATTCCATTTCTCCAGCAAATCGACACTTTGTTGCAGCGAGGTAGCCGTATTTTCACGCAGCGGTTCAGGAACTTCATCCCCGTGATCCATCATCACTTTACCGGAAATCACCCGAATGCCGCTCTGTGCCATCGCCTGAAAAGCCGAATCGGTATGATGCACGGTCTCCATATCCAAAATGGTTGTTGTCCCGCTGGAAATCAATTCGCCCAAGCCGAGCATCGCCGAGTAATAGACAGACTCTTCATCATGCGCTGCCTCAAGCGGCCAGATGCGTTGACGAAGCCAATCCATCAGCTCCAGATCGTCCGCACGTCCACGGAACAAGGTCTGACATAGATGAATATGCGTTTGGATAAAACCTGGAAGCAGTACTTTGCCTCGAGCATCAATGACCTGATCTGCCTGAACATCGATATGCTCTGCAATTTCTTTGATTTTATTGTCCTCGATCAGCAAATCTCCCGTAAATACATCCTCTTCTGCATTCATTGTGACGAGCTGTGCACCTTTTAGCAGGATCGTTCCCATGATAATCTCCCCTATCCGTATCTATCTGCGTAAATTTACTTATTCTGATCCTGCATTTTAAGGATGATCTTCTTTGGATCCATGCATGATGCTTTACATAAATCACGCTACCACCCGATAGCCATGCCATCTCCCCTGGGATCTGCTGCCCCGCTAATCATGCCATCTTCACGGATGACAATCCCTTGTGACTGCCCCATAATTCCGTCCCACGGCGCTCTGGCTTCGACGTTATGTCCCCATCGGGCAAGCGTGTCACATACGTCGTCATGATAGCGGTTCTCTACTCTCAGCGTGTCACCCTCTTCACCCCAGGTACGCCCATACACCCAACGCGGTAGCCCAATGGCTTCCTGAATGTTCAGACCATAGTCCAGCACACCCGTAAGAACTGATAACTGTGTCTGGGGTTGGCCCTCACCACCTTGCGTGCCTACGAGCATATAAGGTTTCCCGTTACGAGTGACAAGACCCGGCATTAGGGTGTGGAATGAGCGTTTATTCGGTTCCAATACGTTGGCGTCCTTCGGATCAAGTGAGAAAAAAGAACCGCGGTTCTGCATGATCACACCCGTATGCCCCGGCACATAAGCAGCGCCAAAATCAAAGTACAGGCTCTGAATAAACGAGATGGCATTGCCTTCATTGTCCACAACCGCTGCGTAAGCCGTATCCTGACCCATCATTTTGGACAGAAAAGGCTGTGCCACAGCAGGTGGAGCGGACTGAATCTCGTTCCATAATTCATTTCCATAAACCTTGGATAACAGATTTTCCAGCGGAATATCCCTGAACTCCGGGTCTGTGAGATAACGATCACGGTCACGAAAAGCCTTTTTGACCACTTCAGCCATCAGATGATAGAACTCGGGGGACGTCCGCGCAACGGAAGAGAGATCAATATGTTCCAGCATATTCAACATCATCAGCATCGAGAAGCCCTGTGAATTCGGCGGCATCTGGTGAACTTGATAGCCACGGTAATCGGTAGTGATCGGCTTCACCCACTTTCCCTTGTGAGCCGCGAAATCCGCTGGGGCAAGCATGCCTCCATCCTCACGAATAGCCAAAGTTAGCTGCTCAGCCAGTTCCCCGGTATAAAAAACATCACGTCCACCTGCCTGAATCAGGCGAATGGAAGAGGCAAGCTCAGGCTGCAAGAGTAGATCGCCTTCCTGCAAAAGTGTACCAAAAGGGGCAAATACCGCTCGCAGCGGTGTATGCCCCATAATGAAATCCTCATCACGTTCCAGCCACAGGCGCAGATTTCGGGATACAGGGCATCCCTTTTCCGCATATTGCGCAGCTGGTTCAAGTAACTGTTCCCACTTTAACTTTCCGTAGCGGGACCAGACTTCCCACCATGCATCTACCATTCCAGGAACCGTAATCGCACTAAGCACGCCTCGTTGAGGAATGGCGCTCATCCCCATCGCTTTGAACGTATCAGCATGAATGCCTGCTGCTGAACGACCACTTCCGTTGTAGGCCGTTATATCACCACTTGTTCCATCGTGAATTAGAAAGAAAGCATCTCCGCCAAGTCCTGTCATGTGTGGGTAGACTACACCCAGTGCGGCACTTACAGCGACAGCAGCATCATAAGCGTTACCACCTTGCTGGAGGATTGCGCTGCCAACCGCACTCGCTAAATAATGTGGGGAGGTAACCATCACCTCTCTGGATATCGGCATCTGGTTCAACATAAGACGCCCTCCTTCCCGGCATACACATCCAGCGCTGCCTGCACGGCCTCGCCTGCTGGCAAGGCGTGACGATGACGCAACAGTACAGCTTCCAGTGCGCCCAGCACATGAAGTACATTTTTGCGCTGGCAACTGAATCCCATCGTACCAATACGCCAAATCTTGCCTTTCAGTGGTCCAAATGAGCTGGCAATCTCAATACTGAAATCGTTCAGAAGCATGCTGCGTACCGACTCACCATCCATACCATCCGGAATTTCGATACAAGTGACTACCGGAAGTTTACTGGACATGTCTCCATACAGTTTGAGCCCCATGCCCTGAACCCCAGCGACCAACGCTCGTTCATTGATCCGATGTCTCTGGAAACGGGCATCCAGACCTTCCTGAAGCAAAATTCGCAGTCCCTCGTGAAGACCGTAGAGCATCGAAGTAGCCTCTGTATGATGGTTTAACCGTGCCGAACTCCAGTAATCCTGCAATTGGCTCAGGTCAAAGTAATTACTGGCAATCGTGCGCCCTTCAGCCCGAGCACTTGTTGCATCGCGGAGGCCTCGTTCCACGGTTTTGCGGCTCTTCAGTTTCTTCTCCACACGGCTGTTATACGTTAATGGCGCCATCCCGGATGGGACGGACAAACATTTCTGCGTTCCTCCCATGACTGCATCCACATGCCAGGCATCTGTCTCCACAGGTGTTCCGCCAATTGTGGCAACCGCATCAACCACAAGTAAAATATCCAGTTCACGACAGGCTTTGCCAATCTCGGCGAGTGGCTGCATTTGCCCGGTTGATGTCTCACCGTGAACCATCGCAACCAAACTCGGCTTATGTGCATGGATCGCCTTAATAACTTCTTCGGGATCAAATACCGTTCCCCACTCTGTTTCAAAAAAGATAACCTCGGCACCACATCGCTCCGAAATTTCAACCAACAGATGTCCGAAACGTCCATAGATGGGGACGAGCACCTTGTCCCCTGGCTGAATCAGACTGACCAGCACGGCTTCAATCCCTGAGCGGGATGTGCCATCTACTGGATAACACCACTCATTGTCTGTCATGTATAGTTCACGCAGCATGGCCATCGTCTCATTCATCAGGGAAGTGAACTCCGGATCAAACTGCCCCAGGATCGGGAAGGATAATGCCCTCAGCACTCTTGGGTCGACTTCAACTGGCCCCGGTGTCATGATCGTCCGCAAGGACGGGGACAATTCTTTATAGTTGGACATTTTCACTCAACTCCCGTAACCGTATTTATAGAGTAGCTGGACGAGAACCCGGCAACCTTTCATCAGGTCCTCTTCAGCTGTATATTCAAGGGGATTATGGCTAATGCCATCCTGGCTGGGGACAAAGATCATTGCCGTGGGACAAGCCGGCTGAAAGATCTGCGAATCATGTCCTGCGCCGCTTGGCATGTGCATATAGGATAACTGCTCCACTTCACATATATCTCGAATGTCTGACGTCATCTGTTCGTTCATCGGAGTAGGGGTGACAGACAAGTGCTCCTCCCAGTTCAGTCCGAGCTGTTGCTCGGCTGCGATTCTGCTAAATTCCTGTAGCATATTGTGCCAGCATCGATCGATGCTCTCTTGCCTGATATGCCGGATATCGAGCGAGAATACGGCTCGGGATGCCACGACGTTACCGACGCCCGGATCAGCTGTTATTCGTCCGACTGTGGCTACAAGTGGTTCTCCCGCTTCAAGCGCAATGCGTCTTACGGCTGTAATCATCTCGGCTGCACCTGCAAGTGCATCCTTACGCCAGGACATCGGTGTAGTTCCGGCATGATTGGCTTCGCCACTTACTGTAATGCTAAAGCGCTTCTGGCCTACAATATCAGATACAATACCAATTGAATGGCCCAATCGTTCAAGGACCTGACCTTGCTCGATATGAAGCTCGATAAACGCAACATATGTGTGTGAAGCTGATCTATAGCTGCTATCTGGTCCAAAGCCTGCATCACGTATCGCCTGTGCAAAGGTAATGCCTCCTTGATCCTTCAAATGCTGAACGTCTTCCAGCCCGCTTACCCCCGTTATACTCCGTGATCCCCAATAAGCGAAGGGGAATCGACTACCTTCTTCTTCACATAGGGACACGACTTGAAGCGTTCGTTTCGGTGCCCCGAAATGTTTCTGCAGATACTCTAGCGCGAGCACTCCTGCAACTACGCCATATGCACCGTCATACTTCCCACCATGTACCACGGTATCGATATGGGAACCCGTAACAATCGGCGCCTCTTCCATTTCTGTTCCTGAACCCGTACCTTGCAATGTTCCATACAGGTTGCCCGATTGATCGAATTCAGGAGCCAAACCTTTCTCCTGCATTTTCGCCGCGAGCGCATGCTGTGCCTCACACCATGCCTGGTCGTACAACAGACGTGTCACACCTCCTTGGGGATCAGCGCCATATGTAGACAACCAGTCAAGCATGCCTTTCAGCTCTACCTGCTCCAATTGCGGCAAAGGCTGGATGGGACGTTCCGTACCAGAAGGCGCGTGTACTTCAAAATCCGTCATGATTCCCCCTCCGTTCCTTCAACACCAACCGGAACAGATGAGTTAGCACGGATAAACCGTCCTGCAGGTTCATCCGACAATCCTGTTTTTGAACTGTATACTCGTGCGCCCCGGCAGTACACCTCAGCAATGCTGGAGGAAAACGTACGTCCCACATAAGGGCTCTGTTTATGTGTGTAGTGCAGGTCATCCTCATTTAAGGTGGTACTCATCTCCCAATCAATCAGTACCAGATCCGCATCCTTGCCGATGGCAATCTCACCTTTGCTCTCCAATCCAAGCCTTCTGGCAGGTTGCAGAGCCAGGACTCTTCCGAGCAGCGGAAGGGCTACATTTCGCTGAAGATGTCCTTCCTCCAACATGAGCAGCAGCGTGCTTTGTGCCCCGGAGATGCCACCCCAGATTTCAAAGAAATTATCGGATTGTTTCATCGATGGCGGACAGGGGGAGTGGTCAGATGCAATAACATCAATCAGACCCGCTGCCAGCGCATCCCATAACTGATCTTGCTCAGCCTGACTACGTAATGGCGGTGCACACTTCGCTACAGCTCCCAACCGGACAACATCCTCATCTGTCAGAGTCAGGTAATGCGGACATGTTTCAGAAGTTACATCCAGCCCGCGCTGTTTCGCCGCTGCAATCAGATCAAGCGCTTCCCGTGTACTGATATGAACAAAATGCAGTGCACATCCGGTTTGCTCCCCATATTGCAGCGCTCGTGACACCGCCCGAACCTCTGCTTCTGCTGGGCGAGATTGCACATAATCCATCGGGCCGATTCGTCCATCTGCAATACTCCTTGCCCCAAGTTCAGCAACCATCGCTTCGTCTTCCGCATGAAGCGCCAGTACATGGTTTAGCTTTGCAATCTCGTACATGCCATTCAAAAGTGTATCGTCATCCGCTCTGGCAAAAATGTCTTCCCCTTCTCCGCCAGGTTCAGACATAAATGCCTTGAATCCCGCCGCACCCATATCAGCCAATGGCGCAAGCTCGGCCTGATTACCCGGAACAAGTCCTCCCCAGAACGCATAATCAACATAGGATTGACCGTCGGCTGCTTTCATTTTCGACTCCCAAGCCTCCGGTCTAATCGTTGGGGGGACACCATTAAGCGGCATATCGACATACGTCGTAATTCCACCAGCAGCCAGCGATGCTGATCCCGACTTAAATCCCTCCCAGCTCGCCAGTCCGGGTTCATTGAAGTGAACATGAATGTCCACCGCTCCCGGCATCACAGTAAAGCCATTTGCTTCTATTATTTGTGTGTCTTCATCACCCACCAAGTGTGAGGAAAAAGCAGATATTTTTTCACCGGTAATTCCAATATCCAGTTCTTCCACGCTATCTCTCAATACAACCCGGGCCCCCCGGATGATCGTATCTAATCTTGTCATATGGATGACCCTCCTCTGATCAGAACCGGATTCGTATATTTCAGCTTCCCCGGTATGTACTGTAACCTCCTGGCGCAATCAACAAAGGAATGTGATAGTGACTTGAAGCATCGGATACGGCAAACCGAATCGGTACAACCGTCCATAACGCCTGCCCCAATTCTTCAAGAGATCGCTGTGCGTAATACCCCTCAACGTTGAAATGAAGCTCGTAGACCGCTTGCTCAAGCTTCCCGCCTTCAAGCAACGGAGCATCCAGACGGCCATCGCTATTAGTCACCGATTCAGCAACTTTCATTTTGCTTTCCTTCTCGCCATCTCTGTGTAATACAAAAAGTTCAACCCGCACGCCTGCGGCCGGAACGCCCTTGGAAGTATCCAGCACATGCGTAGTAATCCGTCCTCCAGCCACCGACATCATGCCTCTCCTTCTCTCTTCGAGCCCCTATAGTCAACCTCTAGATCATCTCTTGTCATTGAAAAGCCTTGGAACCCATAAGGAGGTCTGGCCTCGGTGAATACTTTGCCCTCTCCTTCTTTTACTTCCTCCAGCACCGTTTCCCATGTCCGATTGTTGGATTCGAATGAAACCTCACTGAGCTGTCCAAATCGACGCAAGAGCCTTAAACCAATCTGATAAATCAGATGCTGAATGGATGCCGAACGACACGCATGGAACACAGCTGCAGCAACATCTCTTACCTGCTCCGCCGCTACATAACGTCCGCGCTGATCGTCCATGCCATCTCTCGGGTCTTCGTAACGCCAATTGATATTCAGGAAAATGAACAGTGGACGGTCCCATGTCTCGGGTAAGGTGGTGTACTCATCCTTGACAAAACCGGCAAATTCACTGCCTTTGACCTTGATCAGTCTGATATCTGCAACACCACTGAAATGATTGCTCAGCTCGACCTGGTTTCCTTTTCGCTGCGCTTCAATGGCAGCCGTCGCCCGATCATTCTGGGAATAACGGAATACCAGATCGCTTGCACGAAGGCTTCCCTCTCTGCGAACAGGCACATCTTCAAAAGGTATCTGATCTGCCGTCATCTGGACTTTGGTCATCTGCGGATATGTCTCCAGAAAACGTCGGCTGACGTCAGCGAGAAAACCTTCCACCGTAGCTCCGTAGTAATCCGCAGCATGTTTTAGGATGAAATTCTTCATTAAATCCGTTGCAATTACGCGAGAGTTATCTCCTTCGATAAAAGAAGGCAAAAATTCGTCGCCTTGTACGGCTACTTTAATGTTTAATCCGAACAGGATATTATTGCGTCCGGTAAATGGAGATTCCGGGATCGCCTGAATACCCGTCAAAGGTTTGGCATATGAACGGTACATCCATACATCCCCTTTGCCGTAATACATGGTCCGCTGCTTTACGTCGGAGGGATTAAATTCAAATTCATGTTCATGACCAACCTGCACCAGCCACTGCTCCAATCGAATGGAAGCAATTTTGAACACTTCCTTCAAAGCAGTCTGGAATTCTTCCTCTCTTCCCCTCTGATTGCGCCTCCGCATGGACTCCAGGATGGACTGAGCTGTGTGACCTTTCACGGCCAATATAAAAGGAAAGCCAAATTGGCTTGTATATTCTTTATTTAACTTATTAAGTTCGTTATATTGCTCCGCCGAAAGTGAATTCAGCCCTGCACCAGCCTGTTCCTGAACGGAATTGCTGCTCATGCTGATCCGCGCCCCGAGATCCGGGTGATTGCAAAGCAACTGCAACTGGACCTTTTCATCAGATGTCTGCACTACGTTTATCATCACATTCATCATGTGTTCAAAAGAGTCAAATGGCCGCGAAGGCCAGGAACGCTCCGCCACCCAAGGTGATTCTTCGAATAGTCCACCAAACGTATGCACGAACTGTGTGATAGACCAGCTGTTAACGAGTTTAATGAAGTCGCCCATGTTAGAACCTCCGGTCTTCTGTGGATTGTTGTTCTTCATTTTAAGTGCCTCAGCGCACTGCGACAACATTATTTACGCAAATTTGTAATATAACATAACATCAGTTATGTGATTTGTTAGCAATGCACGGGATTCGGTTGTTCAAATGTAATGAAAAGCGAAAAAAACCGTACTTCCTCAAGGGAAATACGGTTTTATCTGACATGCCTGCTTCATTGTCATGCTGCACAACATTTGTTCTGAATATGATTATGATCATGAAAGTATTTACGTATTAAATGGGCCCACTCTTCCGATTAATGATGCTGCGAATACGGCCTTGCCGTAGTTTTATCCCGCACAAACTTGCGGAAGGTGAACACGAGCTTTAATTTCAACAGATCATTAGTCTTCTTAAAATCCATTTGCAGCAAACTTCCGACTTTCTCCATCCGATAGGTAACGGTGTTCCGATGCACAAACAGCTGCTTCGCTGCTTCGTTAATGAGTCCATCATTCTCGATAAAAGATTCCAGCGTATTCATCAGTACCTGATTGGGATCGCCGTCCCTGGCCAGTAAAGGCTCAAGTACTTTATTGCAGTAATTCTCCATAATATGATCCGGAACATGTTGGAATACATAGGCGAATTCCAGCATCTCAAACTGGAGAGCCCGATCCTTCATACCGAATCGGCGAGCCAGTTGACGAGTATCCAAACATTCCTGATAGGCTTCACGCAGCGACTTTGGCTCATGTTTCATTTTGCTGATCCAGAACCGCGGTGCAGATGCTCCCTTAGCTTCCTGTGCTGCAAGAACATCCCCGAACCGATTCAGCAGGAAGGCTGATAGCTCCTCTCCATAATCCCGTCCTGTTGGACAGGTATAGATGGAGAGTATGCCATCTTCGATCTGAAAATGCTGTGAGGCCGTGAATTGCATAAGCGGATTGTACTGCAACTCGCGGTGGATCTGCTTCAGCAGCTTTCCTTCTGCAAAAACAGACGGTTCCAGCGTGATCAACACGCATTGATAAGTCCCTTGGAACAGATGAACGCCTTTATTCTCGCTGAGCTTGGTGAGTTCAGCTACCGTCATTTTGTTATCTAGATATTGGGTTAGCAGTGTACGCATCTCATCCTGAACGGTGGGATTAATGTGTTCTCGATAGGTCATATCCATATAGAATGCCAGGACATCCGCAGCCTGCTGAAACAATTCTTCCTCCGCTCTAAGTGACAGCGCCGAGTCTGTGAAGACGAGCAAAAATCCGTATTCTTCATCATTCTGCTTAATGGGTACCCGGTGGCAGCTTCCCTGATTCCATTTCACCCGGTGCATGACGGATTTCCAGGGCCAACCCTGTACTACTGCATCTCCCGCTATGCCTTCGCTTCCATACAGCACATGGCCGCGGGAGCCAATAACCGCAAGCGGATAATTCAACACGGTTGCTAGTTCGGCAAATACATTCCGATGCGGTTGCTGCTGCAAGGCAAACTGCATCAATTTTTTCTGTTTTTGCACCACCTCATGCAGTAACCGATTGCTGCGTTCATGTTCAGCCTTAAATAACGCATTCATCTGGTCGGAAAATGTAAACTGAAACGGCAGTTCCAGCAGCGGTAACCGCAGCCGATCTGCTTCCTCGATAATCCCTTGCGGAATAGCCTGCCAGAAGCGGCCCAATTTAATGCCAAGCCCGGCACAACCGCGTTCGTTCAGACGCCGCATCAGACGAAGCGCATCCGTCTCGTTGTCTTTCATAATAAATGCGGTTGTGAACAGCAGTTCTCCGGATTTAATCCAATCCGCTATATCTGGAGCGTCCATGACGTTAACGGATTTCATCATCCGCGAAGTCCCTTCCCCACCTGCAACCAGTCTGGCCTCAGACAACGGGTATACCTGTAAAGCCTCTTTAACCGTGAGCTGCATGGACATTACCTCCCATATATATAACGCATGAAGCCGTTTATATCTCTTATTTGGAATTGAACAAAGGTTCCATACTTGTTTTTAACCATTTTATTGAAATAAACCTTGATTGTTGTTAAGTATTATAACATCATTTTTATTTTAATAGCTTACATGAGAAAAAAATAAAACCCATGACACAATTGCAGCAATCGTTGCGCAACTGGCATAGGTTTTATTTTTGAGTTGATACATGTTGAATGACAAACGAAAAAGATCAGATTCCCAATGTTTCATGACTAAGCCATAATTTCATCCGGGAGAGTACCTCTTTCATATTGAGCGGTTTGCTAATATAATCCGAGGCTCCTGCTGCAATACATTTATCACGATCTTCTTTCATGGCTTTGGCAGTCAAAGCAATAATAGGGAGCTGCTTGAGATTCAATCTATCACGGATTTGGCGAGTGGTCTCATATCCATCCAACTCTGGCATCATGATATCCATCAAGATAATATCCGGATTCGCTTCTCCGCTCTCTAACATCTCCAGACACTCGTAGCCATTCTGAGCTGTAATCACCTTCATGTCATACTGCTCAAGGGCATTAGCCAAGGCATAAACATTTCGAATATCATCATCGACAACGAGAACCTGCCGACCATTCAATAATGATTCTTCCAGTGGAGTCAGTAACATCTCGATTTTGGTTGAATTCATTCCTGAAGCACTGTCTATTTCAGGAGCAGTCACGGCAACCTCGTTCAAGAACAATCCGGGGTTCTGCATAACCTCAGGCTCTTCCCTTCTAAGCGGTAGGAATAAAGTAAAGACACTTCCTTGTCCTTCCCGACTCGTTGCTGAGATTGATCCTCCCAACAAATTGGCGAGGGATTGAGAGATTGACAGTCCCAATCCGGTTCCGCCGTATTTTCGCGCTGTGGCTCCGTCTGCCTGCTTGAACGCATCAAAGATCTGCAGCAGTTTGTTCTCAGCAATGCCAATCCCGGTATCACTTACCGAGAAGGCTATAACATCCTTCTCTGCCCCGTTATCTTCAGGATTGGCCAGACTCACTCTGGAGATGGTTAAGGCCACTTCACCTTCATTGGTAAACTTGAATGCATTGGAGAGCAAATTCCGCAAAATCTGGTGTAACCGCATCTCGTCGGAAACAATCGTTTCCGGCAGAGGGCTTTGAAGCTGAATCCGGAAATCAATTCCTTTTTGCTCCGCCGTTTTCAGGAAATATTGATTCATCGCTTCCGGCAGGCTTCCAAGATAGATATCATCCAAGTCCACTTCCATCTCCCCGGCCTCCACTTTGGAAAGATCTAGAATATCGTTAATCAGATTCAACAGGTCCTTGCCTGATGCATGGATCACCGAAGCATATTTCTGTTCTTCACTGTTTAAGTGCTGATGCTTGTTCTCAGCCAAAATTTCGGAGAGAATGAGCATACTGTTCAGCGGAGTACGCAGTTCATGTGACATATTCGCCAGGAACTCAGACTTGTAACCAGAGCTTGTCCGCAGCTGATCCGCTACTTCTGCCAGTTCACTGGCAGAGGTCTCAGCCGCATTTTTCTGCAGTTCCAGACGCTCATTTAACATGTACAGTTCTTCTGTCTGCATATGTAATTCTTCTGTCTGGGAGACCATCTCCTCGGTCTGTGCCTGCAGTTTCTCCGATTGTGTCTGCAATTCTTCGTTCAGTACTTGGGATTCATCGTACAAATGCTGTAATTCCATGCGTGTTATAGTGGAATGAAGCGAGACTCCGAAGATTTCGATCAGTTCGGTTAGCAGCTTTGTTTCCTTTGATTCGATTGGCTTCATGGAAGCCAGTTCGATTACAGCTATCGTTTTACCTTCAAATACCACCGGGGCTACCGTGAGTGATGCAGCTGATGCATCACCAAGCCCCGATGAGATGCGAATATAATTTTGAGGCAAGTCGTTCATTTGCAGAACCCGCTTCTCCATTGCACTCTGACCAACTAACCCCTCACCCGGAGCAACGGACACTTTACCAAGAGAACGCTCTTTCTCGCCATCTGCTGCATACGCAGCTACACGAATGAGACGATTCTCTTTCATCGCATATAACACCCCATAAGGGGCTTCCAGCAGGATCGCGACCTGGTTTAGGAACAACCGTGACAGTCCCTCCAGACTTGTCGGGTTCTGCAGGAGCGTGGCGATATTGGCGACCTGATCCTTAAGTCGATTCTGTTCCTGTACCGTGTCCAGCAATAAGTTCGTCTCTTTACCTAAATCACCGACCTCATCGTGTGTACGGACAATAATACGCTGTGTGAGATTGCCGCCTTGAGATATGTCGCTGATGGTATGTTTGACTTGACGCAGGGTTTTGACGATATTGCCCGAAATGACGAACGCTGCGGCAACAGATAGTCCGGCAACGGCAGCCCATAAAGTGTACATAATCGTAAGCAGTGTGGAGCTTCGCGCTGCGAGCTCGGCCACCCGGCTCTCCGTAAGCCGCAACTCTGTGCTGCGGAAATTCTCGAACTGAGATCTTAACAGATCAATTTCGCTTTTCCCCGGATCGGAATGAAAAAACTCAATAACCTTCTCCTGATCTCCTTGTCTTTTTAGGGCTACAGAAGCTGATCCGGCAACATCAATCCAGCGGACAATATGTGTTTTGATGCTTTCCAGAGTACTCTGCTGGGAGGGATTATCGCTAACCAGCTCATACAGTTCGGTATAATTGGAGTTCCACTGGGTTAACGCTTGGTTGTATGGCTCCAAATAACTTTCTTCCCCGGTAATCATGTATCCCCGCTGTCCGGTTTCCATATTCAAAACATTTTTCTCAATGGCATTGGTCAGGTTATGCACTTCCAGGTCGTGGTGGCTGATAAAATCGATTTCCTTCTGCGATGCATCAATTTGGGCAGATAACACCAACAAAACTGCACCAAATAACAATACAACCACTAGATAGCCCAATAATATTTTGGAGCGTATCGTGAATCTTCTCTTTTTCGACAACGCAGAAACCTCCAATGAAATAAACAATTCCGATCAATTAAAAAACAGTCGCATATGTAGTTTATATGTATACGTATAGACTGACAAGCATTAGTTCACAAACCTCACGAGCAAAAAACGACCTGCGTATGCAGGTCGCTTGTTTAATGGTATGAAGTTCGCAGAATAAAGAATGATTAAGCTTTCGGGGCAATCATTTTCGCTGGATCAACATACTGATCGAATTGCTCTTCTGTAAGCAGACCTGTCTGCAAAGTGGCTTCTTTCAGAGACAGTCCTTCCTTATGCGCAAGCTTGGCAATTTTGGCTGCATTCTCATAACCGATGTGCGGATTAAGAGCAGTAACCAGCATAAGCGAGTTATTCAGATTGTGTTCAATCTGACTGAGGTTGGGCTCAATGCCCACCGCACATTTATCGTTGAATGCAACGATGGAGTCAGCAAGAAGCTGAACAGATTGCAGGAAGTTATAAATAATGACCGGTTTGAACACATTCAACTCGAAGTTACCCTGACTTGCCGCGAAGCCAATCGCCGCATCGTTCCCCATCACTTGCGTAACCACCATGGTCATCGCTTCGCTCTGGGTTGGATTCACTTTACCCGGCATAATGGAACTGCCCGGTTCGTTCTCTGGAATACGAATCTCTCCCAGACCACTGCGTGGACCGCTAGCCAGCCAGCGAACATCATTGGCAATTTTCATCAAGTCAGCTGCAAGCGCTTTAACTGCACCGTGAGCGTAGACCACTTCATCATGACTTGTAAGCGCGTGGAATTTGTTTGGCGCGGATACAAAATCCTTGCCCGTATGCTTGCCAATTTCCTTAGCTGTATAATCCCCAAAGTCAGGGTGTGCATTAATTCCGGTTCCTACAGCTGTACCACCAATTGCGAGTTCTTTCATATAATTAACACTATCCCGGATCATGCGTTCACTCTTATCGAGCATCGCTTCCCAGCCGCTGATCTCCTGACCGAGTGTAATTGGCGTTGCATCCTGAAGATGAGTACGTCCAATTTTGATAATATCTTTGAATTGTTCCGATTTGTCTGCAAAAGTGGCTTTCAGCACCGCGATTGCCGGCAAGAGCTGATCTTCAACAGCAAGTACGCCTGCAACATGCAGAGCCGTTGGGAATGTATCATTAGAGCTTTGGGACATGTTCACATCATCATTCGGATGCAGACGTTCTTCCTTGCCCTTTTGTTCAAGCAGCTGGTTACCCAGATTGGCTATGACCTCGTTTACGTTCATGTTGGACTGTGTTCCACTACCCGTCTGCCATACCACGAGCGGGAAATGATCATCAATCCGGCCTGCAATAATTTCATCAGCGGCATATGCGATCGCATCCGCTTTGGCAGCGGACAATTTACCTAATTTATGGTTACTGGCAGCAGCGCTTTTTTTCAAAATGGCAAGAGCACGTACAACTTCCATCGGCATATGCTCGCGACCGATCGGAAAGTTCTCCTTGCTGCGCTGCGTCTGAGCTCCCCACAGCCTGTCGGCTGGCACTTTCATTTCACCTAACGTATCTCTCTCAATGCGGTATTCCACTTGCTTTTCCTCCTCCAAAAAGATGGTTTGGGTCTCTACAAAAATACGTATACATTCTTTTCTTCACAGCATCTTGCATCTGTTGATTCCGAAGTCACCTTTGGGCTTTATGTGCAAAATGCTTTTATGAGCAAAGCTTGTGTATCTTGTCATATTATACATGATTGCCTGACCGGTTTTCACCTTTTCGACAAAAATGTAAGCGTGACGCAAAATGTCCGAGTATTTATTTTTGCGGTTTAATCGGATAAAGACGGCTGGTTTGCTCAAATAATTCGCCCGGCTCAAGACCAATTAGACCGATCTCTTCAGCAGGAATGCCTTGTACATTCGGGGCATTAACCAGGTTCATCTGTGGCTCAGGACAGAAGAATCCGCCAGTCATATTGTTATTCCAGATCATCCAGTGCTTGTATGACGTGCCTACATCGTATACCAGCTTGTCACCGGTACGATGATCGGTAAGCTCCATATAGTTTCGCCCATTCTGCGGTTCTGCAGTGTAATGGTTGTCCATGGCTGCAAAAAACGGACTAACACCCTCACCCTTTAATTGCTCTTCCTCTGGTGTAAGCGGTTGAAATTGTCCCGTAGGCAAAGAGCGTTCATTTAATTCACGACGCTGACCAATCGTTATTTTGGCCGTATAATCGGATGCATGGCTTTCCGGTGCAAAAGGTACGCTAATGGCTGTATGGAATGCGAACAAATTCGGCATACGTTCCTTCCCATTATTGCGTACATTCAATTGCTGCTGAAGTCCGAGGCTACTCAGCGAATAACGGAGCGTTACTGTAAAGGTGAATGGCAGGTATTTGTAGAACATATGTCCTTCCTTCACTTCCTGACTAAGCAAAACATAACTCTCCAGCTCGTCAGATCCGTAGCCCTCAACTTTCCACTCGGCATCATGCAGGAATCCGTGCAGATGGTTGCCTGTAGCTGGTTCGTTTATAGGTAGTTGATAGACTTCGCCGTTCCAAGGGAATCGACCATCCTCATAGCGATTTGGTGGGGAAAGAATAGGAATACCGTATACGGCAGGTGCAGCCATAAACTCGTCCATATGTTCCTGGTCCGGCTCACGCAAATAACGGAATCCCTGCTCTGTATCACGGAAAGCGACAAGGTTGGCACCCACGCTCGGAATAACAGCCGCTTCGAATTGATTGAAACGAAGCCAGACGGCTGGTATACCTCCAAATTGTTCTTCGAAAGCTGCATTGTGCTGTGTCATCGTTATATGTACCTCCTGCATACTAAGGTTATATTATACGGCTCGACTATATCATGACCGGGCACAAAATACCAATCTATGATAGAGAACAAATTCATGATGGAACGACAAAAAAGACAGCTACGAAGTTCCGTGGCTGTCTCCATCCGCTGATGCTGCCGCAATGAAGTCACTCCAGATTTCATTGGAATGCCATGCAGGACATCGGCTCTATTATTCCACATATTTGCCGTGATCCGGGACGGCGGTCTGTTCGAAATCAAGATCGAGCCGCTCCAGCGAATCTCTCAGCATTTCCCCGGTTAAGGAATGACCATGCCCGGTAACAGCAACTATGGGCTCCAGTCGTCGAATGTGCTGAACTGATCGATGAGCCGCTTGCCAATCCGTTGTGAAATAGGCGGGTGGACCGTGCAACTGTTTGTCCTGAAGCAGCACACTCCAGAGCGATTCCTGTTTCACAGTGACGATCGCATCACCCGCAATCAGGATACGGTCTTCTTTCCGAAATAGCGATACATGGCCCGGTGTGTGACCGGGAGTATGCAGCCATTCCCATCCAGAAACACCTGGGATTGAATGATCATCCGGCAGACTGAATATCCGATCATCGAGATTAATAGCTTCATTAGGGTAAGCAAATGACAGCCGTGCCATCAAACCGCCACCTACAGTAGGGTCCGCCGGAGGGTAATCCTTCACACCTGTCAAATAAGGCAGTTCCAGCGGGTGTGCATGCACCGGGACACCCCAGAATTGTTCCAGTTCAATGACGGTCCCTACATGATCAAAATGACCATGTGTCAAAATAATCGCAGACGGTGGACCAGGAAAGCGTTCAGCTGCAACATGAAGAATCTGATCAGTGAAACTGGCCATTCCAGTGTCCACGAGCACCCAGTTCCTGCTTCCAGGCTCCCCGATGAACACAACATTAACGAACAGTGTACGCAGACTGAGGATATCGTGCGCGACTTCTTCAAGTCCCGTCATTCCTGCTGTAATCAGATTGTCAGATGCCATTCACGGTTACCTCCCATTCAGGCGGATTGTCTCTCTGGTTCCATTCATCTGTCATAGACTTCCCTTTTCTGGAGTAACTATTCCTTATTTCCAGTAAAATAGACGGTGGACGCCCTGTTTCAGGCATACACCGTCTAGTATAATCAGCTGCATTCCATATTAGAACAAGAACCTCTCGGTCCTATTATGCCGGGAAAGCGTCCAGTGCCGCATCAAGCAGCTGATTGTACATATCGTCATCATTTTCCAGCAGCTCGTCCATACGCAGCAATTCATCTTCATCACCGGATTGTTCAGTGAAATGCAGACTATAATCCCAATCCTTGCCGTTCTTGCTCATAAACGTAATCTCATAAACCGACTTTTCGCCTTCTGCACGAAAAACCGTATTACCTACATAATTCTTCTCATCTTCACGACGCATCTCTGCACGAATAATCTCAATATTCACAATCGTTATCTCCTTTAATCTCTCATCAGTTCCAGGTCTCCATAATTTATGGTAAACCTAGTTTGGTAATTATTATTGGTTAATTGTACAATATATATCGTAGCAACGTATACCTTATTCAATGAGGGAACCATTCTGACTCCTTACATACTTGTAATGAGGACTATAATAACAAACAGCTACGACATTATACCAAACAGGAGGAACAAATAGCATGAACAATTTTGAAACGAATTTACAACAATATGCCGAACTGGCAGTCAAAGTGGGTGTCAATGTCCATCCTGGGCAGACGCTCGTGGTAAACGCACCCATCTCCGCAGCACATTTTGTGCGCCTGATCGTCAAAGCCGCTTATGGCACAGGTGCCAAGTTGGTCAAAGTAAACTGGAGTGATGAGGTTATTACACGTCTTCACTATGATCTCGCACCAGAGGAATCCTTCTCCATTGAACCAAAATGGTTTGCAGGGGAAATGACTGAACTCGTAGAAGAAGGTGCCGCCATTCTGCATGTTATTGCAGAAAATCCGGACCTGCTTGCCGGTGTTCCTCAAGAACGGATCGTGACTAGTCAGAAAGTTCGCGGTAAAGCGATGGAGAAATATCGCTCCTATCAGATGGCAGACAAATTCAGCTGGTCCATTGTGGCAGTTCCTTCCCCTGAATGGGCAGCCAAAGTATTCCCTGATCTTCCGGCTGAGCAGCAAATTGATAAATTGTGGGATGTCATCTTCAAAACCGTTCGCATTGGTGAGAAGGATGCTGTCGCAGAATGGAAAACGCATTTGCTGAATCTCGACTCCCGCGCAGATCTGCTTAACGAGAAGAAATACAAAAAACTTCATTATACTGCCCCTGGCACAGACCTGACGATCGAGCTTCCTGAAGGTCATCTGTGGGTATCCGGCGGCAGCATCAATGAGCAGGGACACGTCTTCGTTGCCAATATGCCTACAGAGGAAGTGTTCACCGCTCCACTGAAAACCGGCGTTAACGGTACAGTTCGCAGCACTAAGCCACTGAGTTATGGTGGCAACCTGATCGACGGCTTCTCCATCACTTTCGAAAATGGTCGAATTGTCGATTATACTGCTGAACAAGGACTTGATTCATTGAAAAGTTTGATTGAAATGGATGAAGGCGCACATTATCTGGGCGAGGTAGCTCTCGTTCCACATCAATCACCAATTTCGGATACGAATATTTTGTTCTACAACACCCTCTTTGATGAAAATGCATCCAACCATCTGGCTATCGGTAACGCCTATGCCTTCTGTCTGGAAGGCGGCAAAACGATGTCCAAGGATGAATTGATCAGCCATGGGATGAACTCCAGTCTCACTCATGTGGATTTCATGATTGGATCAGGAGAAATGAACATTCACGGTGTCACTTCCGAAGGTAGCGAAGAGCCAATCTTCCTGCAAGGCAACTGGGCTTTCTAATTTAAAACGGTGTAAATGAGAGAGAGGGTCACTCCTCTCTTTTCCTGCGTAAGCGGGGAATTCATGATATGGAGGAACTTGATATGTTGAGTTTTGAACAAAAACTGGATCGTTATGCTGAACTGGCTGTAAAAGTTGGAGCCAACGTTCAGCCCGGACAAATCTTCGTGATCAGCGCGATGATTGATACAGCTGAATTCGTGCGTTTGTTGGTGCGCAAAGGCTACGAGGCCGGAGCAAAGAAAGTTATCGTCAAATATGGAGACGAAACTGTCAATCGGCTGCGGTTTGAAATGGCACCCGAGGACTCCTTTCAAGATCCGCCGAAATGGCATGCCGCTGAACTTGAGGAGCTGGCAGCGAACAACGCTGCGTTCTTGACCATATTGTCATCCAGCCCGGACCTGCTGAAAGGCGTCGATCCTGAACGCATTTCCACCCACCAGCGTACATACGGACAGGCGATGTCCAAATACCGACAGTATCAGCAAGCGGACAAAATGAGCTGGACAGGAGTAGCCTGTCCTTCGCCGGATTGGGCCGCCAAGGTATTCCCTGACCTTGCCCCTGCTGAGCAGATGAAACAGCTCTGGGAAGCCATTTTTGCTGCTGTAAGAGCTGATCTGGAAGATCCTGTAGCGGCTTGGGAGCAGCATATTGAGCGTTTGGAGCACAAAGCAGTTGCCCTGAACAGCAAAAAATATAAAGCTCTGCATTTTGTCTCACCGGGAACCGATCTTACCGTTGATCTTCCTGAAGGGCACATTTGGGCGCAAGCGGGCAGCATTAATGAACAAGGCACTCGTTTTGTGGCCAACATCCCGACAGAGGAAGTATTCACAGCACCAGCCAAATATGGGGTGAACGGCAAAGTGTCCAGTACCAAGCCGCTCAGTTATGGTGGAAGTATCATTGATCGCTTCTCTCTTACGTTCAAAGACGGACGCATCATTGATTTCCAGGCCGAAGAAGGACAGGATACACTAGAAAGACTCATCAATATGGATGAAGGCTCGCATTATCTCGGCGAAGTCGCTCTGGTACCCTTCCATTCTCCAATCTCGGAAAGCGGTATTCTCTATTACACAACGCTATATGATGAAAATGCCTCATGTCACCTCGCTATCGGTAGTTCCTATGCCTTCAATATCGATGGTGGCAAAACGATGTCAACCGAAGAGCTTGCAGCTCGCGGCATGAACTCCAGCATTACTCATGTAGACTTCATGATGGGATCGCCGGAAACGAACATTTACGGCGTGACAGCGAATGGCGAGCGTGAAGCTATCTTCCTGAACGGCGACTGGGCATTCTAAGCCAGATTCTATTATTCTACGATTATTAAATAACACATAGAGGCCGCCCTACTGACCATAATTTACTGGTTAGCGAGACGGCCTCTCTTTATTTCGGCTATACTTTTTCTGCTTCTGTCGGACGAACCTCCCATTGTATCGCTTCCATATAATGTTGTAAAATGAAATGATACCAATGTTTGTGGATTGTTCACCAGAAAGGAGAACATCATGGCCAATCGGCTCCAATTACTCTTAGCCTCAGATTTCCATAATTTGGGCCCTCAGCTTCAAGAAGAAGTGTACTACGAATACTATAATATGGTACATGGTCTCATCGTTTACATTATCAAAGAACGTGCAGCAGCAGAAGATATCATCCAGGAAGCTTTTATCAAAATCATTAAAAACAAACCTCTCTTCGACAACGAAGTCAAGCTGAAAGCATGGCTGAAGGTTGTCACACGGAATACCGCCATTAATTATCTGAGAAAAAATAAAAATAACCGTAACCAACTGGATACGGATAGTGTTTTTATAGATATGGAGACAATTAATCAGACGGCAGCTTCCGTAGAGAGCACGGTGGAGACTCAAATGATGCAGGAATCCATCGAGTTCTATCTGGAACAGCTTAAGCCGGAATACCGTGTACTTGTGGAGCTGCGCTGGAAAGAGGGTCTTTCCTATCGGGAAATGGCCGATCTGCTTGATACATCCGAAGAAATTGTAAAGCAACGTTTGTTCAGAGCCCGCGGAAGTATCAAGAAGAAATTACATAAGGAATGGGGTGGAAGTATTGAGCAAAGGCAAGTCCGATAAGCAAATGGATTCATTCGATTCAGAGCTGGAAGACGATTTTTTTGATGCCGCGTTTGATATGGCTTTTGACGAAGCCTTTCATCAGGCTGTATCTGCCACCCCTGCTTCCCACACCGAACCCATGCGTCAATCCTGGCTCCGAGTTCAAAAGGAAATTGCCCGGGTTGGCGTACGCAAGAAAAGAATGCACACCATACGTTTATCTGTCATTGTTGCTGCGTCCGTGACCATCGGCGCCGTCATCTTCAGTATGCCTACCGGGACGCAAGCCGTCTCCCCTTTTGTACAATCCATCAAGGACTGGGGCAATGGTATGAAATCCATTGTTATCGAGGATCGTACTACTCATTTGGGGGCTGATCCGTCGACAGCCAAGACCCCTCCACCTCCTGAACGAGGAGTTAATGAAGCTCCCAAATTCTATTCTGGAGACGAACCACAAGAGGATGAAGATATTGTTCTCCCCTTCTATGAGACATCACATTTACTTGAAGCGGTGGTTGTAACCAAGGAAATAGCACGCTCGGGATTTATGGGTGATTTTTTGTTATCAAAAGCGATTCCCGAGCGGTTTACAAAGATCAAATTTGAGCTCATGCTGGATACTCTCAATCCCGTCAATCCGGAAGATTATTACGAATCTCAACGCATGAGGGTTCGTTATAGCGGCGAAGGCAAAAATGGTGAAGAAGAAGTCATTCAGTTTGATTATGCCTATGTTTCGCCTGGTCAGATCATTGAGGGGCCCATGCTTCGCGAAACAAGTATCGTCAAATTGGCTGATGGCAGCGATGCATTTATGTACCTCGGTCCCCCCTATAATACCTTTCAATGGATGATGGGTTCTGTCAATATGAGCTTATTCGGAACCGTCTCGGAAGAAGAGATGACTGCCATTGCCAATGACCTGCAGGAACAAAAATTTCCAGGTAGTACTCGCAAGTAAATTAAAATAATACGTTGCTTGAAATATGTGTTGTCGTCTCAAGCTTGACCCCGTCGTCGGCCGTGTGAAGACTGACGACTCGATAGTAATATCCGGTTATAACCGTCCACTTCGATTGGGCATTAAGGGTCTGCGTTTGCGTTTTCTTCTTGGAACCGGATTGATAGAGTATCCAGGCCGATCCCGTCCAGCGCTCAAGTCGATAATCGACTTGCAGCGATTTCATTTCCGAGAAGGTCGTTGTTATTGTATTTACAACCGCAGTCAGCCCCCCTCCAGGTGTAACAGTCCCCTCTGCCTGATAAATATAATTTGGGGAAGACAACATATTAACACTTGGTTCCAAGGGCGGTGGTGGTGGAGTAAGCGCGTGGGGCTGGATACTTGGACTGGCTACAGCTACCCCGGCGGTTGGTATGGCAAGAATTATGGGTGACGATAGTGCTGCAACAATCATGACTTTCAGCATGGACGTTATTCTAATTTTCCGCATATGTATCCACCCTTCATTTTCCAAATTTTATTTTGTGTAAATATTAAACGGATGTAGTGGTTAGAAGGTTTCAAAAAAATAAAAGACGCTCCGACTTACATTTGATATGCTCCCATCATAGTAGACGGTAGAAAAAACAAAACTTTCTACGTCGATATGATGGGAGTTTTTCTAATGTCTAAACGAAGTCAGGTGTCCCTTGAAGCGAAACTACGTGCGGTCAAGCATTGCATTGCATTTAAGTCCAGTCCGAACCAGGAAGCCAGGCAATTTATACCCTCACACATGAACTGGACTATCAGAAAGCGGCCCAGAAGTATGACGTGTCTTATTCGCAAGTATATGCATGGGTTCGGAAATACCAAACGGGTCAAGAAGAGGCTCTCCGAGATCATCGGGGACATAAAAAGCCTGTAGAAAAACGGAACGAGCAGGAACGACTCAAGCTACGCATCAAGGAACTGGAAGCCCGGAATGAATACCTGGAGATGGAGAATGCCTTCGCAAAAAAAGTTGGCAGAGATCGAGCAACGAAAACCACGTTAACCCTGGTTCGACATGTAGAACGGTATCAATCGATACAAGAGCTACACCGTGAAAAAAGGATACGCTATTGCATTGTTATGTGCACTGGCTGGAATTGCACGATCTGCCTACTACCGATGGTTAAAGTGGACACCTTCTGCCCGAGAACGTGAAATATATAAGCTGGCAAAAGAAGCGAAGCGTCGTTATGACAAGCGAGATGGGATTCTAGGCTATCGTCAAATGCGTACCCAGTTAAATCGAAAGTTGAACCAGAAGTACAACAAAAAGCGCTATTACCGAATTATGTGCGCTCTGGGGCTAAAAGCAGTCATTCGTAAAAAACGGCCACATTACGTGAGTGCTACAGCCATCCATGTGGCTGAAAATAAAATGAACCGCAACTTCGATGCCCCTGCTCCGAATGTCAAAACGTCTACCGATGTGACAGAACTGAAGTATGGAAATAGACGTAAAGCTTATTTAAGTGCCATTATTGATGTATACGATAACTCTATTGTTTCATGGGTACTCCGTGATGTCGCATCCTAATAAAGTATCACCATGGAATTGTGCCCTTGCGATCCGTGAAGGTTCCCGTAGGTCCGTCTTTACCAATAGTAGCCATTCTAACGATGGCATCTGTACCTTCCTGGACTGTCTGATGTCCTTGCCCAGAGAGGTCTGTTTTGGTGGGGCCAGGGTCTACAGCATTGACCCTAATATCAGTCAAGCCTTTCGCATATTGCACGGTGAGCATCGTTACAGCTGACTTAGATGAAGTATACGAAAGAGAGTTAATTTTCGATTCCAATGTGTCTGGGTTTGTAACCATACCGAAGGACCCTAAACCGCTACTTACATTGACGATAACGGGAGATTCCGAATTGCGTAGTAAGGGAATAAACGCATGCGTAACACGGACAATACCAAAGACGTTGGTCTCATAAGTCTGGCGGATATCATCAACTGTGATATCTTCAGGCTTTTTGTATGCTCCGGTGATTCCCGCATTATTGATAAGAACGTCAATGCGCCCCTCTTTTTGCATGATTTCGGTTGCGGCTGCATTCACAGAATCGGTGTCCGTCACATCGAGAAGAACATAACGAGCACCAAGTTCTTCGGCTGCTTTCGTTCCGCGCTCTGCATCTCGGGAGCCGATATATACGGTATGTCCTAGTTTAATGAGGCGTCGTGCGGTCTCAAAACCAAGTCCCTTATTACCACCGGTTATTAATGTAATTGTCATTTTAAAATAACTCCTTTGCTTTTCCCATAATGTAAGAACTCTCTTACATGATAACAGATTGAATGTAAGATGTCTATTACATTTGGGTGTGATAATAGTGTACAATCATATTGAAGGAAGTGATAACATGTCCAATAACGAACGGAGTTACCATCATGGCGACCTCAGAGAAACACTAATTCGAACTTCATTAATATTGATCTCGGAAGCTGGACTTGCCAACTTCTCTGTTTCTAGGGTAGCAAAACGAGCGGGGGTGTCCTCAGGTGCTCCCTATCGTCATTTTCCAGATCGCGAGAGTCTTCTTCTCGCTACTGGGATTGCGTTCCTAACCGGGCTTACCTTGAACATGCGAACAGCAACGGATAAGGCTGGTAATGATCCGGTTGACCGTCTGGCTTCGACAGCTGGTGCCTATGTTCTGTATACAATTGATCAATATGTAGGTGTTGAATTATTTATTGCATTGCAAGGGGCTCAATTCACAGAATTTCATGAACGGAAACGTGAAATGATCGATTTCCTATTTTCCTTAGTACAAGAAGCTGAGCCACATGCGACATGGAGCCAAATCGTTGAGTTATTAGAAGCGCATTTAGCTGTTAGCCAGGGCTTTTCTGATATGTATCAACAAGGCATGTTTTCCCACATGAAACTTTCAAATGGAGAAATTGCAACAAGGGCGACAGTTGCTGCTCGCCATCTAATAAAGGGTTGGGGTATGAGGTGAAGCGGAAGGTTCTTCTTACTTCCGGGGCAATTCCAACTTTTCCTTAGCATTTGTTTTGTTAGCCCAAAGAATTCAATTAACATCGAAATTCCTCGGGCATTAGAATTAACTTGCCGTTACAGACAGCGCGGAGAACCGTATCACAGTAGAGAATTACGCTAACACAATAGTTCAACTTCGAAGGGGCTATGGTGCGGTCACCCCTTCACTCTGCTAATGGACAGGATTTTCAAAAAAGTCTGGTGAATAACATAAGTATCGAGGAGTTCTCAGTAATTTTTTGTATCGACAAGATGAGCGCAGATGGGAGATGCAATCATGCAACTTGTAGCATATCTTGCCAATACGACTCCATGAAACCTACAAACCTAATCAGCAATGCTGATCAATGGACTTGCGTTAGTGTGTAGAGCTTACCCAAGAGCGACAATAACCATTCACGAATCATTCCTTCGTTTGAGAACGAACGGGATAATTTCTTCAAATAGAAACAGATTATAAAAGTCCACCATCGTTTTGCTTTCGAAGGTGGACTTTTAAGCCAATTTATTGCTGATTCCCATGTTTTTAAATACTCCTCTTAAAAAACAGAACACTGGGCTCCAGTTGAAGTATGGATTTACAAAGAGCATGACTCGTGTAAGTCGCTGTTTGGACAATCAGTTCTCACATGCCTCAGACCAAATGGCAGGCTACAAAATGATCCGCTCCTACATTCCGATATGCTGGAATTTGCTGCTTGCAGATATCTTCTGCCCATGGACAACGTGTATGGAACTTGCAGCCCGTTGGCGGATTCACCGGACTGGGGATATCCCCTTTAAGCACAATTCGTTCCCGTTTCAATTTGGGAATCGGCACAGGTACTGCTGATAGCAAGGCTTTCGTATACGGGTGCAGTGGATTGCCGAACAACTCATCTCGCGAGGCCGTCTCGACCATGGAGCCCAGATACATCACTCCAATGCGGTCACACAGATGTTCCACCACACTCAGATCATGCGAAATAAACAAGTAAGCAAGGCCACGCTCTTGCTGAAGCCGTCTGAACAGATTGATAATCTGAGCCTGAATGGACACATCCAGTGCAGACACCGGTTCATCTGCGATAATCAGTTTGGGATTTAAGATCAAAGCTCGCGCAATCCCTATCCGCTGTCGCTGTCCACCAGAGAACTCATGGGGAAAACGATCAATATGATAAGATGACAATCCGCAGGCTCCGAGTACCTCCTTGACGAGATCACGTACTTCGCTTGCGGTCGCCAACCCGTGATCCAATACAGCCTCCCCAATCGCATCACCAATGCGTATGCGCGGATTCAGTGAACTGTAGGGGTCTTGGAAAATAAGTTGAAGCTGAGGACGAATCTTCCGTACTTCCTGCATAGATAACTGATGCAAGTCAACACCTTGAAAACGAATCTGTCCCTCCGTTTTCTCTGTTAAGCGAACGATGGTTCTTCCTACGGTGCTCTTGCCACTACCGGATTCACCCACTAATCCAAACGTCTCGCCTTCATGGATGGTGATGCTAATATCATCGACCGCTTTTACATGGGCAACTGTACGATTCAATAAACCTTTGCGAACTGGGAAATAGGTTTTGAGATGTTCAATTTCCAATAGAGGTTCAGACATGACTCAACGCCTCCTCATACAGCCAGCATGCAGCCTTCTGTCCGGGCCCAAGCTGCTTCAGCGTCGGCATTTGCGTGGTGCATATCGACATACAGTGCTCACAACGATCAGCAAAATGACAGGAATCTTTTAAGGACAGTGGATCAGGTACATGTCCGGGTATCGAATACAATTCATCCTGCCTTTGATTGATAATCGGCTTGGAGCGAAGCAATCCCTGGGTATATGGATGTTTGGGAGACTCGAACAATTGCACAACTTCCCCCTCTTCCACCACTTTGCCTGCATACATTACAACGACATAATCCGCCATTTCGGCTACAACGCCAAGGTCATGCGTGATCATCAGAATGGAGGTTCCTGACTGGGACTTGATATGTTGTAACATATCCAATATCTGCGCTTGAATGGTCACATCCAGTGCGGTTGTTGGTTCATCCGCGATTAACAGCTTCGGGTTACATGAGATGGCAATGGCAATCATAATGCGCTGCAGCATGCCTCCACTCAGTTCGTGCGGATAGCTGTTTGCAATCTGTTCCGGTCGTGAAATACCAACTTCGGCGATCAGTTCAACCGCTCGTGCACGAGCCTGCTTTTTACTCATTTTCAAGTGTACAATCAGCGGCTCCATTAATTGCTCACCGATTTTTAGTACGGGATTCAACGAGGACATCGGTTCCTGGAAGATCATAGAGATATCGTTGCCCCGGATGGCACGAAGCGAAGATTTACTTTCACGGAGCAAATCCCGTCCACCAAAACGGATCACACCGCCTACCACCTTGCCTGCCGGTTCTTCAATCAATCCCATGATCGACATAGCGGTTACACTTTTTCCACAGCCCGATTCACCAACGATGCACACCGTCTCCCCTTCACGCACATTCAGGCTTACGCCGTCGACGGCTTTGACATGGCCTTCTTCCGAGTAAAAATGAGTTTCAAGTTGTTCAATTTCAATCATATTCTGCATGAGGCGTGCTCACCTTCTCTTCTGTTTGGGATCTAATACGTCTCGAAGACCATCACCAAAAATGTTAATCGCAATAACGGTCACGAAAATGGACAGCCCTGGCGGAATCCATAACCACGGATGCTGTTGAAAATCAATCATGTTGTTGGCCGCATCGATCATATTGCCCCATGTAGGCGTTGGCGGCATGACACCGAGTCCAAAAAAGCTGAGTACCGATTCGCTGAGGATGGATCCTCCGATATTCAGAGTCGCCATGACGATGAGCAGCGGAACGATATTGGGCAGAAGATGGTGAAACAGTTTGCGACGGTCACGCAAGCCAAGAACAACAGCAGCCTGCATGAATTCCCGCTCCCGCAAGCTTAACATCTGTCCCCGTACCATTCGGGCCATACCGGGCCAGTTGACAAAGCTGAGCATCAGCATGACGATATACATTCTGGAATCCGGTGGAACTTTCCAATCCGATAACAACGCGCCGAAAATGAACAGCAGCGGCAATCCCGGAATCGTAAGCAGCAAGTCGGCAATCCGCATAATGACCTGATCAACAATGCCACGATAATATCCGGCGATGGCTCCAAGCAAGGAGCCGATAAATACGGATAGAACCATGGAAGCCAAACCAACAGTGAGCGAGATACGACCAGCCATCAGCACACGGGTAAGCACATCCCTACCAAGCGCATCTGTACCAAGCCAATGATGAATGCCTGGACCTTGTTTCATCGCTGTCATATTGATCTTGTTATCGGTATAAGGTGAGAACAGCGGTCCAATGAAACAAGCCACAAACATCAACAAAACCACGATGAATCCGCCAACGGCAAGTTTGTTCTTGAGCAGTCTTCGGAGCGATAATTTCCACAAAGAAGACTTGGTAGGAACCTTTAAAGGTAACGCAGCTTCTGTGGCATTTCTCGTTACAGACGATGAAGAGATTGTCATGTTCATAGCCCCCTTATTGCAAACGGACACGCGGATCTGCGATGTGATAGAGCACATCAGACAGCAGCGTTCCAATGACGGTCAGAATGGCGATAAACATCGTAAAGCCCATCAGCAGCGGATAATCCCGTAGCGAAAAAGACTGCATATATAACTGGCCGATACCCGGCCAGCTGAATATTTTCTCAATAATCAGTGAACCGCCGAATAAGGACGGCAGCTCGAATCCAATCAGTGTAATTGCAGGTAAAAGAGCATTGCGCAAGGCATGGGTATATAACACTTTGCTTTCTTTTAAACCCTTGGCTCGCGCTGTTCGAATATAATCCTGCTTGATCACATCAATCATGTTGCTGCGGAAGTAACGGGTAAGTGAGCCTACCCCAAGCAGGGTCATGACAATTACAGGCAAGGTCATGTGCTGAATCACCTCTTTGACATAGGCCAGGCCGGTGGCATTACTTCCTGTAGTCATCATGCCGCCTGGAGGCAACCATTTTAAGTCAACCGCCAGCAGTTTAATCAAAAACAATCCGATAAAGAAGGATGGCACGGACATGGCTGCAAATATGCCGATCATCACGAAGGTATCGAACCACGAGTACTGCTTATAGGCAGCGATCACACCGATAATAACCGCGATGAACCAGGTCAGGAACGTGGTCACCGCAGCTAACAGGAATGAATTCCAGATATATTCGTTGAACAGCGAGAGTACTGGCTTTTGTTGTGCCAATGAATATCCGAAGTCCCCGTGTACAGCATTTTTCATCCAGATGAGATACCGTTCGATAACTGGCTTGTCCAGTCCGTATAATTCGCGCAGTTCGGCCTTGCGCTCTGGACTCAGCTTAATGTTGCTGGAGATGTAGTCGCCAGGGGTAAGTGCATACAGGCTGAAAATCAGAACGGAAGCGGCCAGCAAAATAAGAACCATATATGTCATCCGTTTCACAATGTAAGTGCTCATATCAGGCTCCTTATCAATGCGTCCCCTGCATCTGCGACATCGCAAACACAAGGGACGTTTTGTTTATTTCGGTATGGATGTTTATTGATTCATACCACCGCTTATTTCAGAGACCATTCCGGCAAGCTGGTTGCAATCCCGCGGTATGGACTGACAGAGAGCCCATCGATCCGACCGTTATAGGCATAGACTGTTTTTTTGTAACTAGTGAAAATGACAGGCAGCTCGTCGTTAAGCAACTGGTACAGCTCTTTGTATACTGCCTTGCGCTCCTCAATGTCAGTCGTAGCCAGTCCTTTGTTATAAAGCTCTTTCACTTTAGGATTGTCGTACCCTTTCAGCTCACCATCCACAAATTGCAGTACCCCGTCTGAAGGATCCGTTAGCATCGGTGTGGAGAAGGAAGCCACGTCGTAATCGCCGCCCTCCACTTTGGAGACAAGTGAGTTGAAATCCGCGAAGACTTCAGGCTGGAACTGCACGCCAATCGCTTCGAAGTTTTCTTTGGCTACAGCAATGAAGATATCCGTGGCCGGACTCTTCGTTCCGAGGAAATGCAGGGACAGCTTCTTCCCGTTTTTCTCACGGATGCCATCCGCTCCAGGCACCCAGCCTGCGTCGTCCAGCAATTGATTGGCTTTGTCCGGATCATAGGCGTATGGATTAATGCCTTCTTCCGTATAAGACCAGGAAATAGGTGAAGTCGGGATGTTGGCAACAGAGCCTGCCCCTTGGTTGGCGTCCACATAGATGGACTGACGATCCAGGCCATAGGTGATGGCTTGCCGTACTTCTTTTTCCTGAAGCTGTTCATGCTCCAGATTAAGCTGTAAATATCCGTATGTACTTGGTGTGTAAGGCAGAAGGTTAAGGTATGGGATATTTTTCAGCTTATCAATATTCTCCTGGGTAGCCGTGAACGAAGTGAAGTCGATCTCTCCGGTCTCAATAAACTGCCAGGTGTCTCCTTCCGATGTTTTATATATGAAGTGCTCGGTTTTCGGTTTGCCCTTGTAGTAGAATTCGTTGGCAACGAATCGTACTTCCTGACCCGGAATGAACTTTTCGAGTCTATAAGGACCATTGCCTACAGGTGTTGCATGAAGATTTTTAATGTATTCGAGCTTGCCGAATTGATAGTCTTTGCCGTAGTAGGCTTTGGACAACACCTCTGAGCCCAATGTAAGCAGAGCAGTTGCGTTGGGCTGTTCCAGGGTGACCGAGATCGTTAACGGATCAATGACCTTAATACCCTCGATGTGATCTGCCTTTCCTTCGGTATATGCTTTGCCGCCTTTCACCTTGGTGGAGAAAATATCAAATCCACCGTCATACGACTTGTCATGCAGAATGGTCCATGTGAAAGCGACATCATCTGCGGTGAGCGGGGAACCGTCACTGAACTTGGAGTCTTTTCTCAGATGAAACGTGTATGTACGCTGGTCGTCGGACACATCCCAGCTTTCAGCGAGATCGGGAACAGGCAATCCTTTCTCATCTACGGTCACGAGCGAAGCAAATAGCAATGAAGCCACGTTGCCATCATATCCGCTCTGATGGAAGTACGGTGTGAAAGCCCCGCTCGGATCCGTAAGTCCCACAATAACCGTATCCGTCCGTTTTTTTGCCGTCTCAGGTAATTGATTCAGGTCCGTCGCCTGAAATGGCGCATCCAGTGCTGCTGAAACCGGTGTCGCTTGAGTGGACGAATTCGTTGTCCCGCTTCCAGCAGTGGTGGTCTTTGCTCCCCCAGCTCCAGCACATGCCGATAACACAATCGCACTACTAATGATTAACGATGCCACGGATAAACCTTTCACTCTCATAAAATCCTCCCCAATTCATAAATGATCCATATTTTTCTCGCTCAGCCGTTCCTAATTCCCGAAATAATCCAGAATATATACAATTCCTATGAAATTAGTAAGGTATAAGTTCGATAAGCCCTATTATAAGAACCGCATTCAGTTCTGTAAATAGAGAACCACAAAAAAATATTTATATTAAACCCATTAATATCCACTTTAAAGCGATAAAATAGCCGTATGTTTTGCGCGGATTTCCTGAATAAATTTCAGTTCGGCCACAACAAACATACGGCTGTATCAGAGGAATACTTTTTTTCTAAAAACCACATTTTGACAAACGTTATTGCTCCAAATAATTCATGACATTCGGCAAAATTTGCTCTAGTGCATGAAGACGAAGTGAATACTCAACCAGACTCTCTCCTTCAAAATGCGCATAGACCAACCCTGCTCCACGAAGCTTGGAAAGATGGTCATGAGTAATTCCTTTGGAGAGCTTCAAGTGACGAACAATTTCTATAAACGAACGTGGTCCCTGATGCAGAAAACGCATGATTTTCAGTCTGTTCTTCTCTCCCAAGCTGCGGATTACACGCAAATGATGGGTCGGAATATATTCGTGATCTCCCATATACAATCTGGAGGAATAATGGCACAGCAGCGTATCCCCAAAATGCAGGATGACATTTAGCGGCTGAAAATGAAATTGTGGCACAAGCAGTAGTCTATCCAGCCCCTTCATGTCCCGGAACATCAACCCATTGGTCGCATCGTCGAGTACTTCTTCCTGGGGAGATTGACTTAACTGTTCCTTGCGGTTCAGAACCTCCTTGCGCAGATGTTGTAAGATTAGGGGATCAAGCAAGCGAAAATATTGATCATTCCAGCCGGTTAAGACATAGGTCATCTTGGTCTGGAAAGCAGCGATATCATTCGTATACGGGAAACTGTATCGGGCAAAAATATCGCTGAGCTCAAGCACTGTTCGTTGGCTAAACCATTCAATAAAATCCTCCGGCTCATCAGCTTCCACTTGCAAACATACAAGCAGATACATCCATTTCCAATCATCATCCACGTTCATATTTTGCAAAACAGCAGCAAGCTCAGGGGTTAGCTGCCCTTCTGTTTCTTGCGCCCAGGCTATAGATAAATCAATTTTTTTATGCGATTTCCGGCAAATATATGTATGCAAACTGGCCATGAATTCAAATACAGTTGTAAATCCAAGCTCAATGCGATAGCTCAATCTCAACCTCTCCTATCTTGCAAAGTCGTTCCATTATACCCTGTTTGCAGCCGTGCATGCTACGATTATAGGGTAAACAAAAAGCCGCAAAGTGAAATATTTCACCGTACGGCTTCTCGATAGACCGGATCTCCTATCTCCAAAAATAATAACTTGGATCAGGCTCCTTCGCCTTCAACCATCAGTTCCAGCTTAATCACATTCACACGTGAAATCCGCTTATGTTCCGTCTCTTGAATAACAAAGACATATCCACCATACTCTACCGATTGCCCCACTTCGGGTGGGATGGCCTCTACTCTGGAGTATAACCAGCCGCCGATCGTGTCATAATCCGCTCGGTCCATATCCAGCCCAAAGCGTTCACTAACCTCTTCAATCAGCATGAGGCCGTCAATGGAATATTCCATCTCATCCACTTTCTCAATGGATGGACGCTCTTGGTCAAATTCGTCCTGAATCTCGCCCACAATCTCTTCCATGATGTCTTCAAGCGTTACAAGGCCGGAGGTTCCTCCGTACTCATCAATCAGGATGGCAATCTGTGTCTTGCTGCGTTGCATCCGCTTGAGCAGGTCACTGATGGGAGTGGAATCGGGTACCGCGAGAATCGGCCGAATCACCGAGATGGTATCTGTAAGCTGAGATCGCATCAGGTCTTTAATGTGAATAAAACCGATAATATGGTCTTTGTCACCGTTATAAACCGGATAACGGGTACGCATGCTTTCACTGGCAATTTCCAGATTTTCCAGCATGGACTGATTGGCATTCAGGCAGATCATTTCCGTCCGTGGAATCATAATTTCACGGGCGGTTGTTGCCGTAAAATCAAATATATTATCAACAAGCGCCAATTCAGTATTGTCAATTAAACCGCTCTTATTGCTTTCTTTCATCAGAATGCGTATTTCATCTTCACTATGCGCTGAGTCATGCTCCGAGGCCGGTGCCATGCGAAACACTCTCAGCAGGCTGTTCGCCATACCATTCAATGCCCAGATAAAGGGATACATTAATTTGTAAAAGAACGTAAGCAGCGCCGCAGACCATAACGTGATCGTCTCTGATTTGCGGATAGCCATCGTCTTGGGAGCAAGTTCCCCGAGTACAATATGCAAAATCGTTATAATAACAAAGGCAATCGCAATGGAGATTCCGTGTACGTATACCGGACCCATTCCAAATGCAGTAAACATGGGCTCTAACAGGTGAGCAATCGCTGGCTCTCCCAGCCAACCGAGTCCAAGTGAAGCGAGCGTTATACCCAATTGGCACGCGGATAGATAAGCATCCAGGTTACGTACAATATTGGAAGCATAAATCGCATTTTTATTACCTGTTTCCACCAAAGCTTCAATCCGGCTGCCACGAACTTTGACCATCGCGAATTCTGCTGAGACAAAGAAACCATTCATCAATACAAGCAAAGCAATTAAAAATAAATTTAATATACTCGGTAAGGGGTCACTCAAATTATCATCCTATTCGCCGTCATTCTTCGGCAAATAGGTCCACCTCCTTCGAAAATGTAGGATATTTGCCATTCTGCCGCTCATATGCAGTTTCAACTTCCCAATGCGTTCACCTCCACCTTCTTCTGTCGAATAACAAGGATATGCTTCTTTTATTATATAATTCTACACTACACAGTCAATCCGTGTCCTATGACAACGAAATGATGCATACAGGCTATTTCGTTAACAAATGTACCGAATGCGCCGTTTTTTTTACGATTTACTAACAAATATATGCATCTTCTTGCGTACGGTTTAACTTATCTCTTACGCTCAGTTAATCATTCAGCGATATACTTCCAAATAGAACAACAATTTGATCACGGAGGTATGTACATTGAAAAGCCATCATGCTATGAAATGGAATGCTCTACTACTCAGCGCAGCTGTTGCGATCACAGCCGTGCCCTGGCAGGTCCATGCTGAACCCGTATCTGCCCAGCAGCAGACGGCACCCGCCGCATTTACCATTTTACCTATCGACCGCGCTCAGATTCTCGCAGGCCAAAAGCTGGATTTCCGGGTTGAGCTGAACGGTGCCAAGCTGAAATCGCAAGATATTAAAATCCAGATTAATGGTTTGTCACCGGACAAATACTTTGGCAAGTCCGGAACGTGGACAACCAGCACCGACCTGAGCACAGAATACACCATCCGGGATGTTGCCTTCAAAGAGAGTGATTCTATTGTGGTAACCGCCGAGACGATTGCTACAGGCAAGCGTACATATTCACGGGTCGTATACCAAGTGTTCGATCCTTCCAAAGACACAGCCACACTAACAAATGGTGAGCAAGCCCAAAATGTCGTTCTGATGATCGGCGATGGCATGAGTGCCAATATTCGTACCGCCGCACGTGTTGTATCCAAGGGTATTAACGAAGGCAAATTCAAGGGCTGGCTGGAGATGGAACAAATGGATGCCATGGGCATGGTCACCACGTCTGGCATGGATTCCATCGTCACTGATTCCGCCAATAGTGCCTCCGCCTACGCAACCGGTCACAAAACAGCTGTTAATGCCGAGGGTGTCTACCCCGACAATACACCAGACCCTTTTGACGATCCGAAGGTGGAAAACATCGTTGAGCTGGTGAAACGGACACGTGGCATGGCTACCGGCCTTGTAACGACTGCGGATGTGACAGATGCGACACCTGCTGCGATGGCTGTACATACACGTAAGCGCGGGGAACAAGAAGCGATCGCCGGCATGTATCTGAGTGAAGCCAATCGACCGGATGTAATTCTGGGCGGTGGACTGGAGTGGTTCCTTCCAGCAGCTGACGGCGGAAAACGCAAAGATGGACGCAATATTGTGGAGGAGTTCAAAAAAGAAGGATATACGTATGTTACAGATGCAACGAATCTGGACAAGTCTGCCTCTACCAAATCATTGCTTGGATTATTCCGCAAAGGCAACATGAACGTATATTATGACCGGGAGTATACTCAACCTAACAATGCAGAAATTGTGGGCAAGGATACGGATCAGCCAACGTTGATGGAAATGACCGACACAGCTCTTCAGGTACTGGAACAGAACAAAAACGGATTTTTCCTGATGGTCGAAGGTGCATCGATTGATAAACAGGCTCACACGATGGATTTTGAACGTTCCGTATGGGATGCAATTGAATTCGATCAAACGGTTGGTCGGGTTAAGGAATATGCGAAGAAACACCCGGATACGCTCGTGATCGTCACATCCGACCATGGTCATTCCCTTACCCTCAACGGAACGTATAACACTGAAGCCGCCAAAGGTAAATCGGGCGACGAACTCCGTGAATTGATCGGCACATATGCTGATTCCAAGTTCCCGACGTATGTGGATGCAAACGGAGATGGCTTCCCGGACAATCCGGATTCCGAGTGGAAGATTGCTGTTGGCTGGGGCAATATGCCGGATAACAATGAGGACTATCTTGCTAATCCGGTACCAATCAGCCCTACCATTCAGGACCCTAACGTGAAAGACAAAGCATGGTATATCGCTAACCCGGACAAAGATCCGGACGGTGTTCACTACACGGGTAACCTGCCTCATGATGAAGGCCAGGAAGTCCACACATTCGACGATGTGCCAATCAATGCCTCGGGACCCGGGTCCCGCCTGTTCTCCGGTTATCTCGATAATACGGATGTGTTCCGTAAGATGGTAACTGCATTGAAGCTGGATGCGTCCAAGTAGAATAACGGTTGAACTAACAAAAGAGTATCCTAGCTCATGCTCAGGCATGGCGGGATACTCTTTTGTCATAATTTTATCGATGATGAGGATTAGCTAGCATGTTTACTTAACGCTTCGCTTTACTGCTTCAACTGCTTCTACTTCTACTACTTCTACTACTTCTACTACTTCTACTACTTCTACTGATTTTATTCTGTTTCTGATGCCATCTCATTCTCTATAGGATCACTACGTTCCCATTAACGTTGTCCCAGCGCCACGGCGTGTCTTCCCCTTTGCCGATCTGAAGACCGCCAATCCATGATGTATCATGTCTTAGTCGTGCCCAATCTGCTTCTCCGCTCAGCACCTGAATACCGAGTTCGGTCAAAGAGAAGACACCGTGGCGGAATTCATCATGATGCTGCTGGAAGTTAGGAAAAGCTTGTACACCACTTATTTGAAGTAAAGCATGAGGTTCCTCCGTCATTCTCTTCAGATGAGCCCAGTACTCCAGATCACCCATTCCCAAGATATGCAATTGATCTCCAACATGCTTAAACAATGGATAAGGGCTATCCACGCCCTCTCTTACGGCCTCCAGTGTGGATTGCTCAATTATGCCCAGTCCGTTCGATACAGAAGGCAGACGGGACAGGTGGGCCTTGAATGCAGCCTGTGCAAAAGGCAGCACCGATGTATTTTTCAGCAAGTAGTCCTTGTGATCCTGAATGTCAGATGATGCATACGCTCCCCAAAACTCGCTGCCAGCCTGGATTTCCTCTGCCCCCATCACATGCCAGGTACCTGATAAACGTCCGATCTGTGAGGGTGTAAGTTGCCCAAGTCCCCGAAAATGTTCAATATCTGGATAGGCATCGATGCATAACAGATTCAGCTTTGTATTCTTCAGGTCCTGTTCCTTGAAATAGTGCAGCAAATACGATAACATCGCCTGATCATAGAGGTCATACTCAAACCACAGGACGATCTCTTCGTGCTGATGGAATGACTTAAGTGTCTGCTCAAGTTCCTTAATTTTCAAATATTCAGTCTGTGGGATACCCAAGTGCTGCTCCAAATATTGTGCACGTCCACTTCGATCTTTCTCATTCCTCATATTTCTTGTTATCGGTCCAAATGTATAGAGTTCTCGCCAGACCAGAATTTCACCTTGAATCCCGCTTTGTCTTAATCGATCAGCCGCATGGTCACCATTCATAATGTGAAGCATCCCTTTTCCTCCTTCGTATAGATCACTAAATACTGAAATCACATCCGCCACAGGCAATGAACGTCTGAGCCTGGATCTGGCATCATACAACCGTTTCTTTAGAGCCGGAATATTAACCCCGAGGAATTCCGACATTTCCTTGAGCGAGTAGCCCTGAAAATAAAACAGTTCAACAGCAAGCTGCATGGAAGTTGGCAAAATGGAAATCGAATCTCGCAGGAGGCGATGCACCTCTCCTTTCAAAGCTTGTTCTTCAGGATTATGAGCCTGATCCTCTTCCTGAATTACATCCTGAATCTCCAGGACCGGAACGGTGCCATGCTGCTTAAGCCTCATTAGACGGTAACACTGTCTCTCCACGATAACTTTGAACCACCCGGGAAAAGCATCAGGGTTGTCCAGTTTGGACAAATTCGCAAAGGCCTCTGTGAACGCCTCTTGAACTACATCTTCGGCCAGAAACGTATCCCCTAATTTTTGATAGGCGACAGCCAGTGCCATCCCGCGAAACTGCGTCACCAGCTGTTCATATGCCTCGGCTTCGCCCTTAATTGCTCCATCGATCCAATTCTTCAATATGTTTTGCTCCTTCCTGTGCGCTTGCTGCTTGATGTATTTATCTTTAAGTGCCCTGATTGGAGGAAAAGGTTACTTCTGCTTATGTTTTATTTTCTATTCGATTATGCTCTATATCATCATATAGGAAAAGCTGCCCCGTTTGCGGAATAACATCCACATTCGAGACAGCCTCTGTATGGCCGTATTATATTATGTTCTTTTTCCCCTACAGATTAACGTCTGCTCGGTTGTTGCGGATAGTTTCCGATCACACCTGGATATTGATACAACAACGGCTCATCGAATGTAGCGTAGTCGAAATTGACCATCAGAAGCATGATCCGTTTTCCGCTGTTCGGGTCACTGATGATGATATGGTCACGACCCGCGGCTTCCAGAATGCCTTGGAAAATGCGTGCATTCCACTCTTTGTTGCCTTCGTATGTCATGTAGAATGTTCCACATTTGCCCAGGTTAAGCCGTAAAATATTTTCGATGTAGGATTGTTCAAACTGTGGCGCAGTTGTGGTTACAACTCCACCCGTAGGTGTCATTGGAGCACCGCTTGATACGAGCGGAGGCACGCCTGTGGAGCTAGGTGAAACCATGCCTGGTGTTGGGGACATCATCGGCATCCCGTTACCGATTTTATATGATGTTCCTTGGACTTGCGAATTGGCCTGTTGGCCCATAACCTGTGTTGGTTGATAAGGCTGGTTAATCATCATGATTCCTCCCAAAATTTAATATACGGTTGGACAGTCTTCGCCTGTCGGACTGAAGAAACAATGCGCCTTGAAGCGGCCTGTATTTTGCTGGTTATACCAGGTTGGCGGACATTCTCCCACCGGACGGAAGAACCACAGGGAGTTGCTGGCCGGCCAGAAGCGTTCACCATTAATGACACGCTGTGCCAAGCGTATTTCCGATTGTCTTGCCCGTTGGTAGAAATATCCTTTTTGCGTAGACTCGAAGCCACCCGGGTTCTGAAACACCATTCGATTAATGTCCCGAATATCACCGAAATCCAAGCAATCGCCGAGCACCCGGTTTACCCCTACATTGCCTACAAGCAGCATGCCTTGATCGCCGTCACCTTCAGCCTCCGCTCTCATCAGTCTAGCGAGCAGCTTGACGTCTTCCGAGTTGGCTTTAATAACAGCCATATCCTGTTTCCTCCCTTGTTGAACCTCTTCATCACCGTATATCGTATTGTGCAGATGCCCATTCGGTGACACGATTTAATTTTTTACCATAAAAAAAAGCCCGGAACCTCACCCTATGTGAAGTCCCGAGACATAACATTTCCTATATAACCTGCCTATTCAGGGCTTGGCTTGAATCCAGTAATCGTAAGCATGTACGATATTGCCTTTGTATGCTTTATACTCGCTTAACAGATCGGGAAGCAGTGCCAGCTGGCGTTCCATTTCCGCTGCTCCCTTATCATAAAATGAAATATGTCTACCTTCAAAATTCTCTTTCATCTCCACCGAGATCAACAGTGGTTTACCCAAACGATCCGCAATTTTCATTTCCTGACTGACGACGTCGGCAATTCCATTGGAGCCTTCAGCAATGTTACGGAATGCCATCAGAGAGATGTGATCCAGCGTTGTGATCATGTATTCACTGACAGACATGTCTCTTCCCGGTAACGGGAACGTATCGAGCCAAACGGCCAGATCGGCACTCGTTTCCAGATCGCTGTCCTTTTTCGTCTCTTCATGGAAATAAGCAATGTTGGCAGCCCATTCGGTCAGGAGCGTATCCCGATCATTTTCCCATTCAGGTAAGGTGTATGGCTCAATATCAAGATGGATTCCCTTAAAACGTTCATCCGGTTCGGATTCGGCGTTATAATTTTTCACATAGTCGATCAAGCGTTGTATCCGTGGCCGATTTTCCTTTTTACCCCAGATTGGATGGCCGCCCATGGCATGAACCTCAATCCCTTGAGCCTGTGCACGTTTCACAAAACTGCGATAGCTGGAGTACGGTTGATCCAAATCAAGCCGGACGTATAACCAATTGATGTTTTGCGCTTTGGCGAACTCCAGAATGTGATCTCCACCGTCATTCGTAACTTGAGAAGCCTGCCAGATATAGGTTCCCCTGATTTCCGGTTGATTGGATGGAGTCTCCGGTAGTGGTTCTTCCTCTGGTTCCAGCTGTCCCCAGTACACGATGTCATGCACAGCTGAACCTGCGTAGGAAGCATGATCTGTGAATGCAGACGCCACTTCCTTTATGACACTCTCCAATTGCGCTGCGCCTTTGCCGGCAAACGTCGTGAACTCTTCCCCAGGCATAGGCTTGGTATTTACCCCAACGGTAATAGAACCATTTCTGGCGTCCGCCCATATCATTTCCTGTTCTACCAAACGTATAATTCCATTGTTTCCTTGCGCGCTGTCACGGTAAGCGAGCAGCGTAATATGATCAAATTGTCCGATAAACCAGTGTGACAACGACTCGTTATCCGCATCGTCAGTTGTTCTACCACCCGTTACAGTATAAGAATCGAGCCAAAAAGGTAGGTCGACATTCACCTTAACCGCCCCAGCCTGCTTCACCTGTTCCAGCAAGAGCTTCATATTGACAACCCAGGATTGGACCAGCGGCTTGGCATCTTCTTTCCACTGTGGCAGTACATAAGGTTTGATATCCAAATGAAGGGCGTCAAATCGCTCTTCGCCCTTTGCAGCCAGGTTATACTTGCTCACCCAGGACGCGAGCTTGAGCATCGGACCTTCACGGCCACTCACTGCCCATGACGGATCTCCGCCCAGAGCTTCAACTGCAATTCCAGCCTTGCTGGCTTTGGATATAAACGTATGATAGACCTCCTCTGACAGATTCATATCCACATTGACATACAGTCTGTTAATCTTATGTTTAGCTGCATTCTCCAGCAGCTCGTTTCCTCCATCACTGACAGACTTGGCCTGCCATACCCAGGCTGCTCGTATATCTGCGTCAGCATCAGCAGTAGATTCAAAGCCTGTCATTATAATCCCTCCAATCAGCAGTAATAGCCAAAACACTTTCCGGGATGAGTTCCCGAACATATTCTCCCTCCATTCCTGTACTGTGGTAAAATCACATTTATTATAGCAACCGAGTTACCAAAAACAAATAAGCCCAAGTGCTTAACTTGGGCTTATTTCTGCTATGTTTTCAAAAGTTTACAAACATCCGGAGAAATCCCGGTACTAGTCCTCATATATCATTTTTCGGGTCATGCCCCCGTCAATAATCAGGTTGGTCCCTGTGACAAAGGTATTGCTCGGATCGGACAAATATAAACAAGCGCGGGAGATATCCGAAGGAACGCCCACACGTCCTGCCGGGTGTTGTTCATGGTCCTCTGGCTTCAATTTCTCCACATTTCCTGTCTCAATCCATCCCGGACTGATACAATTGACCCGAATTCGGTCCTTACCCAAGGAGACGGCCATCGCATGTGTTAACGCTACGATCGCACCCTTGGATGCAGCATAGGCCTCTGTTTCCGGTTCTGACATCAACGCACGTGTTGAGGCCATGTTTACAATCGCTCCACCATTTTCGTTGTGTTTCATATGTTTGGCCGCTTCCCGGCTTGCGAGAAAGCAACTTCGCACATTGGTATTGAGTATATCGTCCCACTCTTCCAGCGTTAGCTCATAGGGAGACTTCCATCTGGAGACACCTGCATTGTTTACGAGCACATCAATCTGTTTGAATTCATCCATTGTCGTTTGAATGAGGTTTGTTATATCCTTCTCTTGACGTACATCACACTGGACAAAAATCGCTTCTCCGCCTTCATTGCGAATCGAAGCTGCCGCAGCAGCCCCTTCCGCTTCCTGATAGTCAGCAAGTACGACTTTAGCCCCTGCAACCGCATAGGCCTCAGCTACACTTCGACCGATTCCTTGGGCTGCTCCCGTCACAACCACGACTTGATCTGTAAATGACATCATCATGTCCTCCTCTATTGAGATGATCCTTTCATCATATAAGTCTACATACAGCTCACCCAACATGGACCATAAATTGAATAAAGTCTCTTCTTATATAAAAACACGTTAACCCCATTAAGAAACGCTTGTCCGTAAAAGAATTTAAAAAAAGCTTACGCCACTACGGCGCAAGCCAGCCGGTTTATCCGCGTACACGCTCTGAATACAAACGATTGTAGCGTTCAAAGCCTACGTAACGCGTTCCCTTGAAAGAGAGTCGACCTTCATCTCCCTCGGCGCACAAACCGTACTCATCACCATTCACTTTGAATTCGAGCCGATCCCCGCTTTCCACTTCAAAAGTGATGTAATAAAGCGTACGGGCTGTACTTCCTGGTTCGGAGTGCGACTGACTCATCTGCATTCTCCTGCTGGTAATACGTGAAGGTACGGTAAGCAGGGGCTCCGAGTTATTGCGTCCCCATCTCCATACTTCTTTCCCTACCGACAGAAGAACAATACCTATAATCAGGACAAATACTACCGGAAAGACGGTTCCAAAAAAATCAAACATCCAGGATGATTCAATGCCCATGTCTCTCCCCTCCGTTCATCAAACCTAGGACAGCCGGAGTCTTGACCCGTCTTCTGTAATATATATGCACGTTAACAGGGAACTTGTTATTCGGATTCAAATCCAATATGTATTAACATATCAAAACTCCTCTTCCTATTGAAATCCTCGGCACCAACTAGGATAGCGCTTTGATGAATGAGCGTTATCCCAGTTTGAGGTACCCTATCCCCTCTCTATGCTAATTGAGTAATAACTATATGTGCCGATACAGGTCTTGTTCCGCCTGCAAGAGGAGTCATGGTTAGTGCCGTTGATTCTCCAGCTGGATTTCGCACAGTCAATATGGAGTTAATGACTGTTGTTTGCACGATTGCCATCCCAGGAATTTGCGTTGTACCTGTTGCCCGACCGATTACGGTATAGGCGAGATCAGCGCCATTGAGTGTCAAGATAAGTTGCCCAGCCTCGTTCATACTTCCTTGAAACAATACAAGATAAGAGCCTATTGCTGCTAGATTAAATGAGCTAGGTCCGGTTCGAGTAATTGTCGTTCCACTCGTAGGGCCATCTTCCGGAAAATTGACATCTGCGCCTGGAGCAACTGTTGCCGGATTATCAGGAGGCATCAGCGCAAAGAAATCAGCAAATCCCAGAACGCCTCCGGCTGCACCTGTAGCTCCAGTAACTCCCGTTACTCCGGTGACGCCTGTTGGACCAACAACACCTGTTGCACCCGTCACCCCAGTGGCACCCGTTGAGCCTGCCACTCCTGCAATACCCGTGGCTCCCGTGGCTCCGGCTGGACCTGCTACACCAGCTGCACCTGTCACTCCGGTAGGCCCCACTGGACCTGCCACTCCTGCAGCACCCGTAGCTCCCGTAGCTCCGGTGGCTCCTGCTGAACCTGCAGCACCAGCTGCGCCCGTGGCCCCAGTCGCACCGGGAAAGCCTTGCGGTCCAATAGCGCCAGCTGGGCCCGGCACACCCTGCGGTCCTTGTGGACCTACAAGTCCTTGTTCCCCAGGAATACCCTGCACGCCCATCGGTCCAGCTGGCCCAGCCAGCCCCTGTGGACCCATGGCTCCCGCTGGGCCAGGTTGACCTTGAGGTCCTTGTGGACCTGGAGGGCCTCCGGCTGGACCCTGAGCTCCGGGTGGTCCTTGCACCCCTTGCGGGCCTTGAATTCCCTGTGCGCCCTGAGTACCTTGTGGTCCAGTTGGACCCGTAACCGTAGGCGTAATAATATTCACTTTAGGCGGCGGACATTTTACCTGAACTAATTTTTTAGTCACCTTCACTTTGCAATTTTTTCTTTTGGATTTGCAGGGATATACCGTTACCTTTTTTCTCCTAGATCGCTTCTTCTCTTCTGAACTGCTCATCGTGTGGACACCTCCCTATAGACATAGTTTAACGTACGTATGGGGTTAGTTTAGTGTATGGACGAAAAACCATATTCAACTAAACTACAACCTATATTTAGGAAAAAGAGGCTATTAACATCGTAGATTAGCCCGATTATAATGATTAAAATTAAAAAAAAGGCTCTGATCGTGATAGTATATAGTTTTGATTTATTATGTTTTGACCAATTATGTATCTTTCTCTTATAGATTTCTTTTGTGATTTTGATTCCATAACCAAGAGTCAATCCGCACAAAAAAGAAACATCCCCGCTTGGAGATGTTTCCTAACAATCGGACTGTCATATTCAGAACACTTAATATTCTTCCTATGAGTCTAAGCGTACATCAGATCCATGAACCCTCGGGTTACTTCTCCACCATTCGTCTGCTCCTGTTCATCTGCCTGTGCGTATTTCGCCATGCAGGCTTTAACTTCTTCCTCGGTGGTACAACGGTTGGCATCATCACATGTGTAGCATAATTGGAGCATATATCTGGTTAACTCGTCCGCCTGCGTGAATTGAGCTTGTTCATTCGTTCTCATGTTCATCACTCCCATCTCTTCTTGAATTCAATATAACATCATTTGAAGGGATTTATTGTGATTTAATTCACAAAGTGATTAAAATGAAAAGAAACCCGCAGGTTCCTCCTCTAAAGACGTTTTATGCTAACGCAATTATAGTACTTTCCAACGAACACCGCCGTCTACGGTTTGCAGCAACAGGGATCTTTTGGCATCCGTATTTTCGACCAAAATCCAGCCTAGTTTCGAAGAAACCATTTGGAGCTTGACGATCTCAGGGTACTCTTTAAGAATGTTTTCCAATACTTCACTTGTAGGAAGTGCTTTCCAAGTCTTGCCGGCATCTTTCGTGTAATAAGTCTTGCCTTTCTGCATGACCCAGCCTTCCAAGGGATTTAGAAATGTAGGAGTCAGACCGCGATTGATTCCGGTTTGTTTACTTAAACTGAACGTTGATAACTGCCAGCTCTCCCCGCCATTGATTGTGAAAAACCCGTTGAATTTGGTGCTTTCTCCCTGAGAACAGGAGATCGACATCCAGGCCGTTTGAGCTTCCCGTCCAAAAAACTGTGGCGTGCTGATGTTAAAATTACCACATCCATTAAATTTGTTTCGGTCAAAGAACGACGGTCCCGCCTTCCAATGCTGGCCACCGTCCGCTGTAACGTACAATTTCGGCGTACCAAACTCTAGAGCGGTCAAGAACCCGTGATCCGAGTCAGAGAAAGTCATACCAGTGGTATACCCCCGTGTAGGAATCTCCGCAGATGCTGGTTTGCCGTCCTCGTCACTCGAAGACATCTGATCCCAGGTAATACCGCCATCTTCCGTAAGATACAGTTTCTTGTCTTGCTTGCCAATGGAAGTATCCACTGTTGTCAATATCCAGCCTTTTTCAGGAGAAACAAATGTAATGGCCGTCACCTTATCCGTCTTCGACAAAGAGGACAGGCTCCAGCTCGCTCCTCCGTTGTTCGTGCGCAGCACCATCGTATCTGTTCCGCCCATTCCTTCACGAACAATCCATCCATGTGTACTATCTACAAAATAAATGCTTTGTCCATATTGCGGATTAGCCGGAAACTGTACATTTTCCGAAGGTGAGATGTTGGTCCAGGTACTTCCCTGATCCTGAGTATAATACAGACGCAGGGCGTTACGCGTAACTCCCCATGCTAATCCGCCATTACCATTAAGCAACTGGAAATCGGTTAAACGGGTCTGAATTTGATATTTGGCTGTATCCGCAGCTTGTGTACTGTTTGCGGGAGGAACAACAGTTAATGTCTGGCCCATATTCCCGTTATCTTCTTGCTCCTGCGGCGGTTCTGCCACCGGGGTCTCTCCCGAATCGGTGCAAGCCGCCAGCAGAGCAGCTATACCGATAGACAGCAGTGCTGTCTGCGCGATTTTAATCCATTGCGAACGCAAGTGGTTTCCACCTCTCTCATCCAATAAGCAGGCGCGCATGCCTGTCCATTCTTGTTGTTTTTACGATTCATCTGAATCCACTTCTCCTATTCTACCACAAACGATGTCGAAAAGGTTCATCTCCACTCTCTGGAAGCAGGCAGCGATGGTTTTGCTGCATCTGTTTCTTCTACTGAACACAAACCAAAGGTTTTCGACGATATCTTGCGCAAATAGACATGATATGTGAAAAAGTTTATAGACATGGCTCGCTTTTCGCCCACTTATCCCTTAATATGGATGGAAGTATACCCCAAAAAGGAGAGGATATGAAAATGGTAAACAGTGCAGCACTCAAACCAAGTCGTGTCGTTATTGTAGGCATGGGTGCGGTAGGAACAACAACGGGATACACGCTGATGTTAAGACAGCGTTCGTCCGAGTTGGTATTTGTGGATGTGAATCATGATAAGGCTACCGGCGAAATGCTGGATATGAACCACGGTCTCCCATTTACCGGAGGCGTTAAAGTATGGGCAGGCGATTACTCCGACTGCAAAGACGCAGACATCATTATTATTACTGCGGGCGCTTCCCAAAAACCAGGAGAGACTCGCATTGATCTTCTGAAGAAAAATGCAAGCATTTTCAAAGAGATCATTGAACGTATTACTGAGGTTAATTCCCATGGTATTCTTTTGATTGCAACGAATCCTGTAGATATTTTGTCCTATACCTCCTGGAAACAAAGCGGTTGGCCCGCTTCTCGCGTGATTGGTTCTGGTACGTTACTGGACAGTGCACGTTTCCGTTACCTCATTGGTAAAAACAAAGGAATCGATCCACGCAGCATTCACGCTCATATTATTGGGGAGCATGGCGATTCTGAAGTACCCGTATGGAGTCTCGCCAACGTTGCAGGAACGAATCTGGAGCTGGATGAAGAAACTCAGCAGGATATCTTCGACCGGACCAAAAATGCAGCTTATGAGATTATTAATGCCAAAGGTGCCACTTCCTATGCAATTGCGCTCGCTTTGGACCGTATTGTGGCTGCCATTCTGGGCAATGAAGGCTCCGTACTGAACGTTTCCACATTGCTGGAAGATTACAATGGCGTATCCGATGTATATCTGGGTGTTCCATGTGTAGTTGATCGCAACGGTGTGCGCGAGATTTTGCCACTTCCTTTGAATGAGACGGAGAAAGTCGCTTTCCAAGCCTCTGCCAACAAATTGAAGGAACAAATTGCCGGACTGGAGTAAATCTGAATCAAGGCATTTGACTAATCACGTGATTTTATAATGAGTGCATAGCTTTGAGGTTGTGTAACTAAAGGACCATCTGTATCTTCATTGCGAAGATGCGAGTGGTCCTTTGGTCTTAATGGAAATATTGATACCAAAATAAGTTTACATAATAATTGTTCCGTAAATCAAATACGAAGTTATTTGTCAATTTCTGATTACTACTTATACTTCCATTAAATGTATTAATATATTTCTACATCTAATTACAAAAAACCTGTCACGTGGACAGGCTTCTCTATCATTACTTTCTTCTATTATATAAACAAAGCTTATCTTTTACATATCAGCCACAAACGCCGGAAGCTTAACATCCAGCAAGGCCATCGCTTCTTCTTTCTCTCTGCTGGTTACGTGGGTGTACACCGTAGTGGTTTGAATGGAGGAGTGACCCAGCAGCTCCTGAACCGTTCGCAGATCTGCTCCACGTCTAAGCATCATGGTCGCAAAGGAGTGACGCAGCTTATGACTGGAGTAGTTCACACGCTGATTGAAGGTTGATTCCTGCTGAAAGCGTTCAAAGGTTTCGGTCGATATAAGCTGAATACTGCGAATCGACAATCGTTTCCCCTTTTGCGAGACAAATAGTGCCTCTTCTTTCGCTCGCCATGGCTCCAGCCGCTCCTGAAGAGCCTGGGATAACAGTTCAGCAACCGTCTCAGGCACAGGCAGTGTACGCCATTTGCGGCCCTTACCGAATACGTCCAGCGTGCGCCGTTCCGCATTATAGTCTTTGCAGTTCAAGGCATGCACCTCTCCGACCCGCAATCCCATGTATCCCATGAGTAGAAAAATAGCCAGGTTTCGTGTACGATATTTGCCCTCGACCGATTGTAAAAATCGTTCCAAGCCGCTTTCGTCAAGGAAGACGGGGGCCCGATTTTGCTCGGTTTTGGATTTCTTGATTCCAAAAGCCGGGTTATTGGTCACCAATTCAAGCTCAATTAATGACTTATAAAAACAGTTCACCGCTGCGTGTTTCCGATTCCGTGTCGAGTCACTTACCCCTCGTTCCCGAGCTCGAGACAAGAAGGATAACACATGAAGTTTTTTGACCTGCTCCAGTGACTTTCCATGAATAGAGACGAGAAATTCAGCAACGTCACCTGTGTATGATTTTACCGTATGTCCCGTGTAGCCCGCATCTTTCATCCATATGTGAAAAGCTTCAAGCTCATCGGCGTATTGCTCCTGAATTTCTTCAGTCATCATCTGTGTTCGTCACCACACTTCTATTTATTAGTCTATAATTACAACGTCGATGAGTGGGATGATCGCCTCGGGCTGTCCCTCACTGCGGGTGAGTACAAATGAAGGCAGTGGATTTTCGTGCAGTCCATTCACTGATTCACAGATTTGAACATACAAGTCCATACGCAACGTCTCCCCTTCACCCGCAACATCGATTACAGGCCATGCTTTCTCAGTACATGATGGCCAATAAGCCAATTCATTCACCGGTACGATACTTAATCGTTTACTTTCAGGATGCACACGGTATATTCCCGTAATCTGAGGTTCATCACCCAGTTTGTCTACCGAAAGTATAGTGCTCGAATGTTCATCCGGAGCTGAATATATCGAATAACACCATGGTGTTACTCCCCAGGCAATCGCCATGAGGCCTTCCTCAAGCAAGGTGTCCGAAAGGTCACCCTGACTGAATTGTTCAATCAGATTATGGCTTCCAGAACCGATTAGATCTTCTACACGTTTCGCCATACGAGGCAGATCTGCGAGAATAAAGCCACCACTGCCGTAGGAGTCAAACACATGATTATCCCGTGTCCACACCGTCTCGGGTACTTCGTTCATCTGTACAACTTCGGCTGGAAACAGACATATCGCTACAGTGACCACCTGAGCATATTTCACCATGGCATGCTGCTCGGGCTCCAGTGGTCCCTCTGCGATGCGGGGTGTTTTGACGTGCAGTGAAATTCGCAGCTCGTACTCCCCTTCTGCAAAGACTCCCAAATTCAATACGATTGGATGATCTATTCCTTCAATGGGAGTGAGTGAGCATGTGCTGTCTGGTCGCAGGGTAACTGCATATTGTACAAATCCCAGCTCCTCCCCATATATGATAATGGCATCTTGCCGATCCAGCGGTGCATCCATATGCTGTGCAACTACCGATACTTTGCGTCCATCCTTCAAACGGCGCTGCGGATCAATATCCAATTGAAATTCGTATGTATCCTCTGAATGTGAAATGATTAGCTTCGCCTCGGCAAGTACAGATGAGTCAGCCAATGCAAAACCGAAATTCGAATTTTGGTGATGTTGATTGGTATGTATTGGTGTGTTCATGATACATCCCCTCTCCTATGTCTGATGGCATGTCACACCCCCAAATATATGTCATATTTGCCCTGACCGCAACCCCGGTTCCACTCACAAGGATAGATGTATTACTTATTAGATACCCAAATATATCCTTATCCATGTCTGCTTTTTTTCGCATTACACGAACAGCTCACAAAAAAAAAACCCCATACCGCGCCGCTTTGGCGATGCAGTATGAGACAATGCAGTTGACTCTATTAACGTATAGTTTCAGTGTGACAACTTAATTTACCAACCTTTCAAGATCTCTAAAATATAGGAATCAGGAATGACAGCTATTTCCCCTTTGTTGTTTTGAACGTGTCCGATCTACGCCGTGCCGGATTCAAATGACTGTGATGACGACCGTAGGCAAAGTAGATGACTAAACCAATAATCAACCAACCGAAGAACGTAATCCAGGTCAGAGCTGCAAGACGTGTCATGAGATACATACAGCCAACAGCACTTAGAATAGGAATCAGTGGAACGAAAGGCACGCGGAATCCCCTTTTCAGTTCCGGGTTGTTTTTCCGCAATACGATAATCCCCAGACTCACAACCGCGAAAGCAAACAGTGTTCCGATGTTCGTCAACTCCGCCAGATGACCAAGTGAGATGAATCCCGAGAATAAAGCGACGATGATCCCAGCAACCCAAGTCCCCGTAGCAGGTGTTTGGCTTTTGCCACTGACTTTGGAGAAAACCGGAGACAACAGTCCGTCCCGTGACATGGAATAAAGCAAACGTGTCTGACCATACATCATAACAAGCAATACCGTGGTAATTCCCGTAATCGCTCCAAGCGAAACAATCCAGGACAATCCTTTCAACTGCACAAATTCAAAGGCAAAGGCAACCGGATCACTCACATTCAGCATGTGATAAGGCACAATCCCTGTCAGGATTAATGATACAACGATATAAAGCACCGTACAGATTGCAAGGGATGCAATAATACCGATTGGCAAGTCCCGTTGAGGACGTTTCACCTCTTCCGCAGCCGTAGAGACCGCATCGAACCCAATGTAAGCAAAAAATACCGTTGCCGCCCCTGCGGTTACTCCTGAAATACCAAACGGAAGGAACGGCTGCCAATTATCCGGCTGCACATAGAACACACCCACACCGATAAAGATCAGCACCACGATAATTTTAATCGCTACCATGATTCCGTTGGCACGAGCAGCCTCTTTCACCCCTCGGGTGAGTAGGAATGTAATGATTAACGTAATCACCGCTGCGGTGACATCAAAATAGGTTCCTTTTTCGGGACTAAATGCACTGGTGAGCGCATGGGGGATTTGCAACCCGAATCCGGACAATAACGTTTGAAAATATCCAGACCAGCCGCTGGCAACAGCCGCACTCGCAAATCCATACTCCAGAATAAGATCCCACCCGAGAATCCAGGCAATGACTTCGCCAAAAGCGGTATAGCTATACGTATACGCACTTCCTGAAGCAGGCACACTGGATGCAAACTCCGAGTAACATAATGCAGCGAAGGCGCAGATAATACCTGCCAGCAGAAATGACAGTACCAAACCAGGACCTGCATATGTTGCAGCAGCAACTCCTGTTAATACAAAGATACCCGTACCGATGATCGCACCTACCCCGAGAGTCATCAGATCAAGCGGACCCAGAACCCTCTTCAACATGTTGCTTTCGTTATCTCCGGTAGCAATCGGCTTTTTTCTAAACAGGGAAGATCGATTCTGGTTTTGATTCATACACAGTTTCCTCTCGTATTGAAAATGATGAATGTGTCTAATTACTTTACATTTTTTTATTTACTTCATCTGTTCTATGAAAAAGTCGTTTGTTCTATCTTACCGATCAACTACAAAAATCTATCGATTTCTACACTTTGTCGCGTTGCTTTGTTAAATTTATTTTTCGGATGAAGGTATATTTTGTGCGTTCTAGACGCAATTTATCATGATCTGTTGGACAGGGGAGAATATGAAAATCGATTTAAAAGAAAACTGCGTATAATTTATATTATGCGCAGTTTTTTAACCGCTTTTTTCTTTAACAAAACATCATAAACTCGTTGTTACATGCAACCACGGAAATGCAGTGCCTTTTCGCCTCTTTTTGCGGTTTATCGCTTGCTCCCCTGTCATGTTAAACGATAAACAGGTACGCCAAAGAGCCGCATATTCCTATGCGGCCCATCACTTGTAACGCTATTAGATCTATAAGCCAGATGAGAGCATCCGCTCTACATTCCGGAAGAGAATCACTCTTTCACTCATATGGATCATCTAACTTATGAAAATACAATTCGCTCTGCATCCGACATCCGATATTGAGATAGCAGATATTCCTTGCTGTCCAAAGCCTTCCGACGGACCTCGTTCAGATCGACATGCAGCAGCTTGCCTTCACGCTTCACTGGCCGACCTGCTACAAACACGGTATCCACGTTGGACGGATTGGCAAATTGAACGACGGCTCCAACCGGATCATGCACCGGGAACAAGTTAAGGTCGGTGGTTCGGATCATAATCAGATCGGCTTCTTTACCTGGCGTAAGTGTGCCAATCTTCCGCTCCAATCCCAGAGCCTTCGCCCCAGCAGAAGTTGCAAATCTCAGTACTTGACTGGATTGCAGATTAAGCTCCCCAGGCATTTCACCCTGTAGCAAAAGTTGTTCATTGCCTCTGGAACGCTCGGCCTGAAGTGCAAATTTCATCTGGGAGAACATATCCCCACCTGTTGATGTTACAACATCCACTCCGAGCGTTGGAGTTCCTCCATGTTCAAGAAAGTACCCTGTTGCCGGATACCCGTGCCCCATCATCATCTCTACTTCCGGTGTGACGGACAGTGAGGCGCCGCTATCAGCCAGCATTTTATACTCATCCGTATCCATTGTATTTCCGTGTACGACGTTCAGACTTGGGCTCAGTAAACCAGCCTCATACATTTTGCTTATCGAACGATCTACAGATCCCCAGCTTCCAAAGCCAACATGCATTGAACATATCGCATCCAGCTCTTGGGCAAGCTGAATTTCCTTCACTGTGGTATCCCAATGGCTGAACTCCGGACCACGAATAGCAAGGCCGAACGTAAGTAACTGATCCCGTGAAGAAAAATACTGTTCCTTGATTCTTCTCACATCATTCGAATACGTCAGCTGGCTCTCTCTGTTCCAGTAGGGCGTCTCACCCGGTACACCATAAGCAAAAACCGACCGAATACCCGCATCCTGAAGTCCGCGAATCAGTTCATCCGTGTGCTCTGGTGAATACGGCATACTCCAGTCAAGTACCGTGGTTACTCCTGCGTTAAGCGCTTCCAATGAACCTAGCAAATTGGCGATATAGCTATCTTGTGGCCGGAGTTTACTTCCCATCGCTCCATAGTAGAGATTTTGCAGATAGACCGGCAGTGACCAGTTGGTTCCCGCTGTCTTTACAAGCGACTCCCACACATGCCGGTGCGTATCTACAAGTCCAGGGAGTATGATCATGTCCGATGCATCTATCACTTCCGCTTCCGTGCAACTCAGATCAGGCTGAATAGCAGTAATAAGAGAATCCTCAATGAGAACGTCCGCCCGTTTATACTGACCCACCGACGAATCCATAGATAATACACAACCATTTTTCAGTAGATAACTTGTCCCCATAAGACACATCTCCAATCATCGTTTTTTTTGTTAAATATACGCTTGAATCCCGAGTGTTGATCTCTGACTGAATTGACTGAACTACTAACTGAATTATTTTAAGTACATATATATTATATAGCAGTTGTTGGAAACATGCAATTTCTGGATTTGCATATTTTCTTTGGAGTATTTTCCTGTTGTCATCACAATATTTCTGGGTTCTACTGCGCGTATCGTCATAGAAAATCCAGCGACAATCCGCATTGTCACAGATACGTATCCTCCTCCCATCCCCTTCAACTACTGTGATGGCAAAATCGGCTGCGACCTCTGCCATGACCTGCTGCCATTGAGTTCCTACAGGAATAAGTGAAAGTTTCAGTCCCTCATCTCCAGCATTCAGTCTTCTTATGACTTGACCTTCCTCCATCTTGGCGTTAAGCCATTCCTGATCTTTGCTCGATAATGGATTTCCTTCAGATAAACGAGTTGCAAGAGCCTGCAATTCATTTCGAAAGCTTCTCAAGGCTCCCTCCTCTTCCGGAGAAGCAGGTACAGATGCATTCAGTTGCCATTGTTTGATAAATCCTTGCTGCCATTCGGTTTTGCCAAGCTTGTCCTCTGAACGATCCCTACCACGCCAGTCGTGGTAATCACTGTTCACAAAATCAGTCCATAGTCTATCCATACGTACCTCCGCTATATTGTATAATCATCGTTTGTTGTGTCGCATTCAGGGCAAAACACCCTCCGAACACCTTCAGAAAACAATGAATCCACCTTTGGAGATCCTGGCGACCCTTCCGATACCGCTGGCTGGAGTGTACTTGTGCAAAATACAACGCAATTAGCCGGACAGCTTCGTGATCAGCTCGCTTCATTAGAAGGATCTGATCTTGAAGCCTCTTACATGAATACGGATGAAAAATGGGCACATGCCCTTGCCCGCTGGCTGCTCCACGATGCGTATCATGCAGGACAGATTGTATTACTACGCAGACAACAGGGAAGCTGGAATATCATATTCTAAAAAAACACTTGAACTGCTAGCGCTTACAGGAATAAGATGGACTTATTAATGTTACAGCTTGTTCAATACACAATATAATTGAATAGGATCTTCGGGGTAGGGTGCAATTCCCAACCGGCGGTGATGTTCTTCGGAACCAGCCCGCGACTCGCTGTTTGACCCGATGTAGGGATTCAGCGACTGACTTGGTGTGACTCCAAGGCCGACGGTACAGTCCGGATGAGAGAAGATCAACACATTAACATGCCGTTAACGAATGGCTTATTTTCGTACGACATGTCAATGATTGAGCCCCCGTTTATTTGGTGTATACCAAAACGGGGGCTTTTGTCGATTTTGCCAACTGAAGATTCCGTGTTCTGACGAAGGAGTCCTGAATATGGAAAAGACACAACCTGCATCAACGGTTTACCGCAAGGAACGAAGCAATACCGGATTCTGGCTCGTCGTACTCGGCGCCGCCCTCTGGGGTGTAGATCCGCTGTTCCGCATTATTTTGCTTAAAACGATGACCTCCACTCAGATTGTACTGGTGGAACATATTATTGTCAGCCTTGTAGCGATTCCCGTGTTATGGAAGTTCAGGGCTGATCTGAAAAACCTGCGTGCACGCCACTGGATTGCCGTGATTTTTATCTCCTGGGGAGGATCTGCTCTCGCCACGGTATTGTTCACCCTGGCGCTTACGCATAACGATCCCAACACTGTTTTGTTATTGCAAAAGATGCAGCCACTATTTGCGATTGTTCTGGCTAAATTTTTATTGAAAGAAACATTGCCTCGCCGCTTCGGTGGACTGTTTATCATTGCCCTTGCAGGAACATACCTGCTTACGTTCGGATTTACCCTTCCCCTTGGCAACTGGGACAATTGGGTTCATGCAGGCAGCCTGTTATCACTGGGTGCAGCTGCCTTGTGGGGCGGTTCAACGGTTATGGGTCGTCTGATGCTGGGGCAAACCCGTTATGAAACGGTTACCTCCCTGCGCTTTGTCGTAGCCTTGCCACTGCTGATCTTTATGACGTGGAACGAAGGTGCTGACTGGACATTGCCTTCCGCTACAGGCGAACAGGCGGCTGTGGCACTTAATATTCTGGGTCAGGCCTTACTGCCAGGCTTACTGAGTCTTCTGTTATATTACAAAGGCCTCTCTTCCACCAAGGCCTCAGTTGCAACACTTGCAGAGCTAAGCTTCCCGATGGCCGGTGTACTGGTAAACTGGATTGCATTCCGTACATTAATTACCTGGGAGCAACTGGTGGGCTTCATCCTCATCTGGATTGCCCTTTTCGCCATCTCCAAACAGCAAGAGCGCTCAGCGACTCTGGCTGACGGCGCACCAAAGCTTCGTACGGATTGATTATTATATAAACGCAAATCAATTAAGGCACTGTGCATCCTTTGAGATGTACAGTGCCTTTTGTCTTTTCACTATTCCGGTGGTACGATGACATATGGAATAGTAGATCAAGTCAATTCAGAGAGGAACGATCATCATGTCTTCATCTTCATCATTTTCATATACATCCTACGATGGCATAGGTTTGGCTGAATTGGTTCGCGCACGGGAGATATCCCCTGTGGAATTGCTGGAAGCGGCGTATGCACGCCTGGAAGAAGTGAATCCACAGCTTAATGCAGTCATTCGTACATATGAAACACGCGCCCGTCAGGAAGCGAGTAGGGTTCGCCCTGGAGAGCAGCCCTTTGCCGGCGTGCCCTTGTTATTAAAAGATATCTCTCAAGCCCTGGAAGGTGAAATTCTCACCTCGGGTTCTCGTCTTCTCCGTGAGCATCGTGCACAGCGGAATTCCAATTTCGTTTCCCGTCTGCTTGATGCAGGCTTCATTATCATTGGACATACCAATACGCCGGAATTTGGCCTGAAAAATATTACCGAGCCCCGTCTTCACGGTCCAAGTCGAAATCCATGGAATATTAATCACTCGCCAGGCGGTTCAAGTGGAGGTGCCGCTGCCGCAGTAGCCTCGGGTATTGTACCCCTTGCGGGAGCCAGTGACGGTGGCGGTTCCATCCGAATCCCTGCTTCATTCAGCGGCCTGTTCGGACTCAAACCTACACGTGGGCGGACACCTGTTGGACCGGGCGTTGGCCGTCAGTGGCAGGGTGCATCGATTGATTTTGCCTTGTCCCGTTCCGTTCGCGACAGTGCTGCTTTGCTGGATACACTGCAAGTGATTCAACCCGAAGCTGCGTTTCATGCCCCCCTCTTTCCAGGCAGCTACTTGGCTGATATGCACTATCCTCATCAACGCAAATTGAAGGTTGCATACACGACAGCTTCACCTGTAGGTACACCTGTGAGTGATGAAGCCAAAGAAGCCGTTTATAAGATGGTTCGTTGGCTGGAAGAACAAGGTCATGAGGTTGAAGAAAAGCTGAGTCCGGTTAATGGTGTCAAACTGATGGAGAACTATTACATGATGAACAGCGGCGAAATGGCGGCGATGATCTCTTCCATGGAACGTTCTATGGGTAGAGCTTTAACCTCTGATGATATGGAGATCGAGTCCTGGGTTCTGGCTGAAGCCGGCAAAAAAGTATCCGCTGCCGAGTTCGTACATAGTTTGGCCGAATGGGATGTTGCCGCAGCTCAGATGTCCACATTGTTTGAACGTTATGATTTTTATGTCACACCTGTCAATGCTTTTCCAGCACCCAAAATCGGCGAATTGACGCCTCATGATGAACAGATTCAACATCTGATGCGTATTAGCCATTTGGACAAGATCCAGCAGCAGCAGTTGATTTATGAGATGTTTGAACCAAGCCTAACCTACACTCCGTTCACTCAGCTCGCGAATCTGACGGGTCAACCAGCCATGAGTGTTCCTGTGCATCTGACTCCTGAAGGCCTGCCGATGGGTGTACAGATTATGGCAACGAAAGGCCGTGAAGACTGGTTGCTTCATCTGGCCGGTCAGCTGGAAACATCCGAACTATGGGTCGGCATGAAGGGTAATCCACTGTTTCCAGTATAAAAACTGAATACAACCTATATCATTTTCAATGTGAGCCTTATGTTTGCCAAAGTGCATGAAAGCCATGTCAGCTCCGCATACTGAAAGCAAAAACAGCGGAGGAATGTGACGAATGAATATGAATACAACGGAACGCCATAAGCAGTCTGTTCGTATCCCGGCCAAAACGGGTTATGCCGTTAAGGTAAATAAAGGTTCATTAATTCGGGTGACCGATTTGGAGGGGCAGCAGGTCGTTGATTTTGTTGCATATGATGCTCAAAATGCCAATAATCGACTAGATCCAGGTGTAACGATGGACGTTTTGCGCTCCTACCGGATCAAACCAGGACAATCCGTGTATTCCAATCAATATCAACCATTGCTTAAGATCGTTCGTGACACGGTTGGTGTTCATGATTTCTTCAACTCCGCCTGTCGTCCGGAGATGTATGAAGTATTATATGGCAAAAAAGATCATGCCAGCTGTTATCATAACCTAAATCAGGCTCTTGAACCGTTCGGGATTTTGCCACCGGATCAGCATTATCCATTTAATCTGTTTATGAAATCGGTTGTAGATGATCTGGGCAAGATTGATGTCGTAGCTCCAGATTCGCGCGCCGGTGATTATGTGGAGATGGAGGCATTGACCGATCTGGTTATCGGTTTATCCGCCTGCCCATGTGAAGAAAGCTCATGCAACGGATATCACTGCACAGCCATCCAGCTGGATGTAGAGCCGATAGCAGATTAAGTGATACACGGCTTGTTCTAATTTGCTCCAGACGGGAATACGATGACTTGTACCCATATGTGTGTGACTTACCGGTACAATTCGTCGAACCCGTTAAGGAGTGAACGCGTATATGTCTGTACTGTTTAGTTATATTATTCTGGGAATCTCACTATCAGCTCCAATTGGTCCGATTAATGCCGCTCAGTTGGATCGCGGAGCCCGCCACGGATTTATGCATGCCTGGATTCTGGGACTTGGAGCTATGTTTGCCGATTTGGTGTACATGCTTCTGATCTATTTTGGAGTTGCCCATTTTCTGGACACGCCGTTCATGCGCTCGTTTCTTTGGTCTTTTGGCAGCTTTATTCTGGTGTATACCGGTGTGGAAACACTGTCCAAGTTAAAAGACGGCATTCAGACCTCTTCTACAGCAGAAGCAAGGGTTGGAAAATCCTTTGTATCTGGTTTTCTCATGGCCTTGTCCAATCCCCTGAATATTTTATTCTGGCTCGGCATTTACGGCTCTATCCTTGCTACAACCGTGAAGCATACCGACACCGCTCATCTGCTACTATACAGTTCTGGTATTTTCATAGGAATCCTTGTCTGGGATGTCATCATGGCTGGCATGGCTAGTCGATTTCATAAACGCAGCAACGAAACCGTTTTGCGCTGGATTTCCATCATCTCAGGCATTTGCCTGATCGGTTTTGGCCTGTACTTCGGGCTTGAAGCAGTACGATCCATCTTTTTTTGACTTAAAAACTACACTGGACAGTCACCCAACGCCTTCCGCATTAATACGTTAACGGTATCATGTGGAATGGAGTTGGGGAATTCATGGCAGAGCTGTACAGTGCCGATGAAATAAGTGCATCATTCAATGGTCTGCCCGAATGGCAGCAGGACGCATATTCAAAATTTGCCAATATGATTGCAGATGAGGGTAATACGTATCCTTGTGTACCCGGACGCATGGGTTTTCTTTCAGGACATCTGAGATACGGATTCACAAGGGACCCTCGTACACAAGCTTCTGCTGAAGACATGGCGGAATTACTTCGTCAATATGGTCCTGTTTCTCGGGATACGGGACATTACGCTTCTTTGGTTGTCATTTGCGAGACACCGGATGATTTGAGAAACAACACAACGGTGGAGCAGTATCAGTCCTTGTTCTGGGAGATGCTTAACCGGGTAAGTTCACTCGATACTGCCTCCTGGCCTGAACATATTTCGACTGATCCGCATGAAGCCACATGGGAATTTTGCTTTGGCGGGGAGCCTTACTTTTGTTTCTGTGCCACTCCTGCGCACGAGCTTAGAGCCAGCAGGCACTTTCCTTATCTTATGTTTGCTTTTCAACCACGATGGGTGTTTGAATCGATTAATGACAACACACCTCTTGGCCGGAAAATGAAAACCTTGATTCGCAAACGCTTGGCAGCCTATGATGCTGTTCCGGCTCACCCTTCGCTCATGTGGTATGGACAGCAGGATAATCTGGAATGGAAACAATATTTTCTGCCCGATGATGAGCAGACCCCTTCCAAGTGTCCGTTCATGCGCATGAATCAGGCTATTAGCAAATTGACGAAATAACTGATACGAGACACCCATTCAGGGCTTTGATGGTTCAGTCGATGGTGAAGGTCGCGGTTTTCGTACTTTGTTTACAATGTAAGTAATTAAGGCAATCAATACAACAAGACCTATACTGGCCAGCAGACCTCTTCTGCTGGCTTTTTCCATAGCCGTCCCAGCTACTGCTGCAAGGATAAGAACTATGGCGATCCATACTTTAATGCGATTCCAACTTGTTGGCTTCATTTTCTTGATGTACGTGATGCAAATCAGAAGCCAGGTATACATTAATACCAAGCTGCCTGCGGTTGTTACATATTCGAATAGGCTCTTAGGCATCCATAACGCCATGAGAGTAGAAAGGATTAATCCGGCCGCCGTGCATCCTAATGCATAGAGGGGCATGTTCTTTTTTCCCCAAGTCTTCGTAAACATCTTCGGTGCATCTCCGTCTTCACCCAGTTTAACCAGCATGGATGTAATTGCGTAGATTGAAGCGACCATTGTGGAGAACCCGGCGATAATCAAAATTCCATTGAGAATATGAACCACTACCGTAAATCCAATGGATGACATCGCTTTGACAAGAGGACTCTCGTCCGGTGTTAACTTCGCAGCGGGGACCAGTAGCAGGATCAAGGCGATCGCCACAACATACAGCGTACTAACGGTTAACAACATCACTCTGCCTGATTTCACTGCATCCTTAGGTTCTTTCAGCTTGGCTGCCATTAAACCCATGACCTCAATCCCGGCAAAGGCAAAAAAGGCATAAATAAACCCGGTCCACACGCCTTTCATTTGGTGAGGGAACCATTCATTCGTTATTTTCTGCGGCGTAATCTTCACATCTAACCAGCCCAGACAAGCCGCTGCTGCAATCGTGATAAAAGCAACCGTTGCAGCTAGCTTGATTACGGCGAGCACATTTTCTGTTTTAGTTAAACCTTTGGCTCCCAATGCGGCGATGAACAATCCAATGCATGCGTATACCGCCACAAACACCCATAATGGAAACTTGGGAAACCAAAATTGAGAGAACAATCCGAGTGCCGTTAATGAACTCCCCATAATCAGCATTTCGGAAGACCAATACATCCATCCGCTTCCGAAACCGGCCCATGGGCCGAACGCTTCACCAGCATAAGTTCGAAAAGCCCCTTCCTTCGGATCTTCTGCCGTCATCTGAGCCAATGCTCCAAATACAAAATAGGTCCCCGCAGCAGCCAGCACCAAAAGTACAAGCACGGATAAACCGGACCAATGAATAGCCAGACTTGTTCCGAGGAAAAATCCGGTTCCTAGCGTACATCCTGCTCCAAATAAAGAAAGACTAATCCAGCTCAGTTTCTCTTCTTCTTTTTGCTTTTGATCAACACGACTTTTCATATGTATCCTCCTTCATGCGTACCCCATTACGGTTTACATATGATGGAGGTTTTATGTCATTAAGGTAAAAAGAAATGAGACTGATTTCATTTAGTTTACATAATAATAATTACGTTAAATAATTCTATTTCTTGCCTAACAACTGTTGAAGCTCATCAAGTTCTATCTTGGCTTCCGGTTGGAATTCCTCACTATTTACATATTGTGAAAGGCTATAAAGTAATTGCCGCCCTTCCGTCTGGCTAATCAATTTATCATAATTTAGGGGCCCAAACAGGCCGCGAAAAAGTCTATCTTTGGAAAAACGTACGCCACAGTAAAAATCTTCTTCCTCTAGAATAAGCGGAGTGAACTGAAAATTGTTTGAACCCTGGGTGTACAGATGGCGTGGATCAAATGCTCTGTACCCTCGCATAACCTGTAAGCGGGAAGATTAGACCATCATGTTTTCTGCGAAGAAATGTCTTCCGACCGTTGATAGTAAAAGCATCTCCATTAGCTTCAAAATCTCGCAGCCCTGTTATGATTTCGGTTGTATCCAGCACATCGTGGTAAAAATGAAGCTCCAGCTTCCCGGTAATTCCATTCCAGTTGGTTTGAGTATCGACGGATGTAAGATGCCCGCCTTTCGTCGGATAGTCCGTATTATCGACCCGGATGGTGAGGCTGTGTTTTCCCACCGATAGCCCTTCCGGCAAGCTATACACATGGGGGAGTGTTGAGACTATCCTGCGCTCCAACTTCTTGACCATCGACCCATAAATAACTGTAATCTTAGTCCACCCATATAATAAAATTTATGCTGAGTATAACAATATGGAAATGATGCAAAGGTCATCGGTGACAAGTTCGTCCCTATAATGACTTAGAAATCCAAAAAAAAGTCGCCCAAAAGGCGACTAGTGCTACTTATTTTAATTGACTGAATTTCGCATACGCTGCTAGATCAGAGAATGCCGGCATGTTTACTCCGCTTTATAGGCCTCCGATTCCTCGTACAAATCTGCTGGCAAGGCCTGCACGAAAGGCGACCAATCGCCCGCCATGTACAGATGAAGGCGATGCATAGCTCGCGTACAAGCCGTATAAAGGAGTTTGCGTTCATTGTCGCGGCTATAAGCTCCAGACGAAGCATCATAGACCAAGACTGCATCGAACTCGACACCTTTGGCAAGGTACACAGGAATGACCATTACACCTTTTTCAAAGTTGAACGTTTCCTTTGTAACGAGCTGCAACACTTCGCCTCCTTGAATCTGTAACGATTCATAGGCCTTGTGGCTTTCGGCGGCGGTCTTCGTAATAATAGCGATGGAATCAAAGCCCTCGGCTCTTAGTGACGCGATATCTGCGACCATTTGTGCATCCAACCTCTCCCTGTCGTTGCTTCTCGTCAGCAGGGGCTTTAGGCCTTTTCTTTCAAAAGGTACAATTTCATCTCCGTCTGGAAGCATCGCTCTTGTAAATTCAACGATCTCCTTCGTAGAACGATAACTGCGTACCAGGGAGAAAAGACTTGTTTCGGCTTCACCGTAGAGACGGACCAGTGGTGAATCAGCTGCGGCCAAATTAGTAGCCTGTGTGAAGATCGCTTGCCCAAAATCGCCGAGCACGGTCATACGGGCTCGGGGAAACAGCTTTTTGAGATATTCATATTGAAATGTTGAATAATCCTGACCTTCATCAACGAAGACATACTTGATTTCCGTGTTGGTCCGGACACCTTCAATTAATTCTTTTACATACAAGTAGGGAGTCGCATCCTCATGGAACAACTCGTTCCGGAGCAGGCTTTCCTTGGTTTGACTGCATATCTCAGGCCATAGCGAGGGGATAACCATAGCATTCGTTTTCTGCCGATAAGCGGCTTCGTCAACAAACAAATCGCCATATATGCCTTTGATATCAACAAACGAGAATTTCTTGATACCTTTTCTTAGTGGGCTAAACCGTTCTTTCACGATCTTGCGGCCGAGCAGTTCCTCCTCCTTCTGGGCAAAGTCAAAGTCACCTTCATCTTCTCGACGCTTCTTGCTTATTTTCTCACGAATTTGGGCGTACTGTTCCGCGATATCAAATACTTCCTTATCTTTATGCAGCACTTCGAAGATATCCGCATACTGATCATTGTCGAGATAATTCAATTCTTCCTGTACCCACGATTCTTCACGTTCCATGCGTTCCAGGGAAGCCAGCTCTTTCAGCAGCCATTCCTGCAAGAGTACAACGCGATTTAACAAGGGCAGGGAACGATCATAACCGTAAAATTTGGCTCTCATTTGCTCCGCAGTAATCAAATCACGATTTCGAAACCGAATGCTGTTGAATCGCATGCCTTCCTGTCCCAACCAGTTTCCATAGTTCTGCAAGGCCTGCAGAAAAGCTTCGGAAGCTTTATATTCGATCCCCCGAAGCCGAGCCTCATAGCCTGGAGCTTCATGCGCGGTCAGCACATATTCAATCTGATCAAAGACATCCTCCGGACGCAACGAAGAGCCGAGCCAATAGTCGAGAAATTGTTGAAAAGTGGTCTGCTGCATATTATCTTCACCGAGCTCCGGAAGGACAGTGGAAATATAACTGCCAAACATCGGGTTCGGTGAAAAAAGGACGATCTGATCAGCACTGATCGTCTGGCGGTGTTTGTACAATAAGTACGCCACTCGCTGCAAGGCTGCGGAAGTTTTACCGCTACCGGCTGCTCCTTGTACGATAAGCATTCGGCTTGTGTCATTACGGATAATGGCGTTTTGTTCCTTCTGAATGGTTGCCACGATGCTTTTCATTTGTGAATCCGCACCTTTGCCGAGCACTTGCTGCAGCAATTGGTCTCCAATCGTTTCGTTTGCATCAAACATATTGCTTATATGTCCGTTATGGATCTGAAATTGCCGTTTGAGCTCCATTGTGCCATCGATTCTTCCGATCGGCGTCACATAGGACGCTATGCCGGGGGAAGAATCGTAGTACATGCTCGCGATCGGTGTACGCCAATCATAGATCAGAAAGCTCAATCCATCTTGGTCCACAAAAGAAGATACGCCGATATAGATCTGATCGGTGTGGGCCAGACCTTTCTCCTGAAAGTCGATGCGGCCAAAATAAGGGGACGGGAGCAAACGTTTCATGTTATTCCATTGCTGCGTCAACCGCATGTGACCCCGTTCCCGCTCGGCCAATACCGCGGACTGCTGGTTAATGGTGTAGAAGGTCTCTTCGAAATCTTCGTGGGTGCTAGTGTTGATCGTCACCTCTTCCCAAAAGCGCTTGCGAATTTCCGTAGCCTGGTCCCACATCCCGGCAACCTCAGGCTCCAATTCTGTGATTCTGGCCTGTAATTTGTTCCTTACAGAGTCCAGCCTTTCCTGTTCCAGCTGCCACTCTTTTGTTTGCATCTCTCCGAACCACTCCTTTTCCTATTTTTGGGATGAAAAAGAGCATTGACAAATCAAAATTCCAGATGTAAAATTAAAGTAGGGATAAAAAAGTACATACTTTGATTTTGTTTGTCAATGGCGCTAACGATTATATCATAGCGTTATTTTTCGTTCAATTCTTTTTTTCGTTTATTTTTGAATTGCTGATATCCTTGTCTTAATTTGTCGCTTGTTCCTCCATCCTATTTACTCCATCATCACCTGCCAGTTAGAAATAAAAAGGCAACCGATCGCATTGATCAGTTGCCTTTTTGTCTATTATTTAACGAAGATTACTAGTCCTTATTTCGCTGCAGAAATAATGAAGCAAAAGCTGATAGTCCGCTAATTACGCCGCATGCAAGGAAAGCTGCATGATATCCGGCCAGCTGGGAAGCTGCGCTTATACCACTTTCATTCGTTTGTCCCCCTGCCGCTATATGGGCCACGGTTACAAGTACCGCAATTCCGAGCGCTCCTCCGAGCTGGCGGGCTGTATTTTGCAGTCCTGCGGCGATGCCGGAGTCTTGCGATGGAATACCTGCAAGCACGGCATGAGTAGCCGTCATCAACATCAGCCCTAAGCCACCGCCAATGAGCAAGCTTGGAAGAAGTAATTGATTAACATAGTTCGGATGTATTGGCAGTTCATTTAACCAAACGAATCCAGCTGCAGCCAGAATACCACCAAAGAATGGAAGCTTATGAAAGCCTGCATCTTCCAGTCGACGGGAAAGAATGGCGGCAACAGCTAGAGTAATGGCCATCGGCAACAAAGCAAGACCTGTTTCAAACGGAGTATAACCTTCAATCTTTTGCAAGGTAAGTGAGAGAAAGTACATATTGGCCGTTAAGGTTGCGCCAAGTCCAAGAACCATTATCATGCCTAAAGGTACGTTGCGATGCAGGAAAATGTGAAGACGAATCAAGGGCTGCTTGGAACGTAGCTCTATCCAGACGAATATAGCCATTAGGACCAGCGATGCTCCAAGTGCTTCAAGAACAATCGGTGATGTCCAGCCTTGATCGACCGTCTGTGTGATGCCATAGATAAATGCAGCGACAGAGAGCGTAATGGCGGCCGCGCCGGGAAGGTCGAGTTTATCCGGTTTCCTATCGTTCGACTTCTGCCGGAGACTGAAAGCAATGATGATGCTAAGCGCAATGCCGATCGGCACATTTACGAACATTACCCACCGCCAACTGGCGAAGCTTGTTAACATCCCTCCTATGATGACACCAAAAGCAGAGGCCAACGATGAAGAGGCTGCCCACAGCGAAATAGCACGTTTTTGCTTCTCCCCCTTCGGATAGGCGGCAACGATGACCGCAAGTGTGGATGTCGCCAGTGCCGCGCCACCGAAGCCTTGAATGGCACGTGCCGTCAACAGCACGGCCCCGTTTGTGGCAAGACCTCCAAGCAGACTGGCACTCGAAAACAGTACCAAAGCGGTTTGCAGAATAACTTTTCTCCCATAGATATCGCTGGCTCGGGAAGCAAGCAGCATAAAGCCGCCGAGGACTAGCAAATAAATGTCCACCACCCATTGTTGATCCGTCGCCGAAAGACCAAGGTCAGCGCTCATCGATGATAAGGCAACGTTTACGATAGAGCTGTCCATGACAACCATAAACGCGCAAACGCAAGCGACGGTTGATGCAATCCAGGTAGGGACACCGGGTCGTAGCAGCGATGTTGAGCCTACAGTTGTGTTTACAGAAGATGCCGAGTTCATAAAATTCTCCTCTCATAATGTGTTACGCCTCATAATAGACATTTGGCATTTATTATCTTACAATAGGAATGGAATGGCATGATAACGCTATTCGGACAAAATATATTGAGAAATGGCCACGGAGGAATCAACTGGCATGAAACAGGAGACTATTGATTATAGTGACCGGCTGGACGGCCCTTCTCTAATTGCATTCTGGGGTAATGAAGATCCAGCCAATGATTTTCAGTTAGGCACCCGTGAATACGATTGGCACAGTCATAAGCGCGGACAGATTTTTTGCGTTGAGAACGGCCTTATACATGTTCGCACCGCTCAGGGTTCATGGCTGCTCCCCCCACACCGGGCAGGCTGGATACCACCAGATGTACGACATAAGGTTAGTATCAGCGGCGCGATGAGTGGATGGTGCGTGCTCGTACTCCCTGACACCAGTCGCGATTTGCCATCCAATCCATGTGTAATCAGTACTTCGGAACTGATGTACGCTTTGGTGCGTCGAACAGTGTCTTGGTATGACCAGGACTTTTTAGAGCCTCAGCAGGAACGAATAGTCGCTGTACTATTGGATGAAATCGTTCGAGCGCCGTTGGAGCCTCTGCACTTGCCTATGCCTTCCGAATCCCGTCTCTTGCGAATTGCGAATGAAATCCTGAAGTATCCTGAGGACAATCGAACGCTGGATGATTGGGCTGCTTGGGCCGCCCTTTCCCCGCGTACCTTGCGGCGTTTGATTCTGGCTGATACGGGATTAACCTTTGCCCAATGGCGGCAACAGGCCCGTTTGACACATGCTTTGGAGATGTTGGCACAAGGGGATTCCGTCGGAATGATTGCTGATGCACTTGGGTACGCCTCGCCAAGTAATTTTATTGCTATGTTTCGACGTGCTTTCGGAGATTCTCCGGCTCATTATCTAGCAACAAGACAAGAAAAATAAAATCGCCCCTGAAGAGTTCCAAGGGCGATTCGTAACAGGCGAAGCACTGCTGGAAGGCAGTATATAGCATTTTATTTAATCGGAATCCAGATTTGCGGAGGATGACCCGGACCTGGATATACTTCTAGTTCGGGTATACCCGCATGCTCATATGGATTCGAAGGGAACCATTCGGAAATAATTTGTTTCCATAGGCTCTGCATGCTCTCGGGCATCGGCCCTTGTACTTCAAATACACTCCATTTGCAAGGAGGAATCGTGAATAAGGCTAGTCCTTCCGGCACTTTACCATCATAGGCTGTAGCTATCCAGTATTCCATTTGCTTCTCCTCGATTTCACTCTGATCCACACACACGCCAAGTAATCCTTTGATACCACCATTGTTCAATTCAAATAAACGATCTTCCATACCACTCGTATATGCTTCTTGCCACATCTGCCCGATTCCTCGTAAATGTTCACCCTCTACATAGGAGAATGTTTGCTTTATTCCAACTAACGTAATTCCGGGATGTTCAACAATTTTGTAATTCATGGGTTCTGCTCCTTTTAGACTGACTTGAATAACAAGACGATTATACGCTTTGACGGAGGTACTATTTTTACGTGCTTCACTAGGTGAAATTCCATGTAGTCTCCGAAAAGCTTTGGAAAAAGATTCAGGAGTGTCATAGCCATATTTGTTCGCCAGATCAATGATTTTTTGATCGCTCAACAGAAGATCATTTGCGGCCAAGGTCAATCGTCTCCTCCTTATATACTCACCTACGGTAACATCCGTTAACAAGGCAAACGTACGTTGAAAATGAAAAGGAGAGATATGCGCTTGAGCTGATATCTGCTCGATAGACATATTTTCCAGTAAATGATCTTCCATATATTGAATAGCCAGTTGTAACGATTCAATCCAGTTCATATAGTTAATCACTCCTTAATTTCAATAATAGATGAAGACGTATCCAAGAGCCTGTCAAAATGTGCTTTGATTTGTCCGATAAGGGTGTATATATGGGATGAACATAATTTTAATTATAACTTCATTTCTTCACGAAAAACGGTTAACTGCAAGTTAAAATCCGCTAGATCATCGCAAGGAATGAAGAAAAACATTTAGGATGGGATTATGCTGTATTGGGTCCGTTGCTTAGAATCTGTTGAAAAGAAGTTTTACTGGAAAGGCTATTCTTCATATTGATTAGCCTGCTCAACCTTTAGTTGAATAAAGGCAGCCGATCAGTATCGATCGTCTGCCTTTATTTTTTACAATATATTCTAATTTAAAACTTTCTTGAAGTTTTGGTATAAACGCTACTTTACCGAAAGAAGGCTGTCCTAAATAAACTTCAGTTGGCCTTCCAATGATACAATGTCGTTGTATGTGTCTCACCATAGATGATCTCACCGCCACGACCAAAATTATGGCCGAATACAAACAGCCCCTGGCATACGGATTCAATATAGAGACTGTGCGATCGCATACCCTGACAAAGCGCCGACTACCGGAGCGTCCAGAACAACAAAGTATCCTGTCGAACGCAACAGGAAATTTTCTGATTAAGAGTTTTCCAATCTCGCCAATCTCCAATATCAGGTTCACTTCGTCAGGCTTTCCTTGATCTCATTCCAGATCGGATTGTCTGCCGTACCGCGTACTGGCTGCTCTCCTTTTTCAATGGCATCCCAATACTTCCAGTTGGGCTTCTCACTGCCTAATTCATAGTCCATCCCATCCCATGTATCTTCACGAAATGCATAGAAAGCCCAATGCCATCCGTATTCATTAAAGATAGATATCAGATCTGCCATGTAGCGATCTGCACCTTGAACCATTCGATTCGTTCCGAATTCCGAAGCTATAATCCGGTTCGCAGGTATGTTATGATCAGAAGCCCACTTGGCGACAGGCTCGACAAATTGTTTCAGAGCCTGACGGTTAAACTCTTTTTCCGTCTCATCATCTCCAACCTTTACGCTCCCCGGATAAGAATACGTAAATCCTTTTTTCTTGTTCTGGCTTGTCATCTCATAAGGCTCATACATGTGAAAAGCATACAGCACGTTAGGATCATCAATCGGTTTCAGATACGTAAAAGCCCAAGGTGTTGCGTAGAGCCCCGAATCCAGAATGATGGGAGTTGTCTGGTCTACCGTCCTGATCTCTTTGGTTATCGTGTCATAGAGTGAATTCAGGTCAGCTGCGGTATGTTCCACTTTGGCATACCACTCCGAATAATCCTGCGTCCAGAAGTCATGAAAACCCGTACCCGTTTCCGGATGAGGCTCATTAATCAGGTTATAGCCGATGACGGCAGGATGATTCTTCAATCGTTGTGCAAGATCCTTCCAAAACTGAGCGGCCTGCTTGTGATATTTAGTATCATTCCAGATCCGATCATCATTCTTGGCCCCGTTGAACTGCCGCCAGCGATCTCCTGGTAAGCTAAGCACCGTAATAATCACTTTCATCCCTTTAGCCTCGGCGGCATCGAGATCCGCTTTGAGTCGGGCAAAATCCGCTTCCACGATACCTTCGTACTTATCCGAGCTGCCTATCAAAAAATCTGCGTTAATATGTTTATCCGGCTTATCATTGAACAAAAAATCTCGATCCTTACTCCACTTATCAGGCGCAAGCCGGACGAACTCAATACCCTGTTCCTTGGCTGCTTCATAGTTGTCAGGCAGGGATGTGGAGTTCATAAAATTAGTCCCTTTTCGCTGTTCATTCCAATAGCTCATTTTCTCCGAAGGAACGGCCTGCTTCTCCTCCTGACTGCTGTTCATCCCTGAAATCTCCAATAGCTTTGGAGAAGCTGAGTTAGAACTGCATCCAGCTAGTGCAATCAAAATGGCCGCTGAGAGTAAAACATTTTTTCCGATAGGCCAACTCGATTTGGTTGATATTTTCTTCAAAGTCAATCACCTCGATAGCCATCTTACCCGTTGTCTGTTACGCCAATATGACAAAACGAGCTATTATCCAATCGAAGTTCCGTCAGGCAGTACGATATCTGGTTTTAACAGAACGACATCCCCTTTTTCGGGTATTCCTCCCAGAACCAATACTTCTGATTTAAACCCGGCTATCCGGCGCGGTGGAAAGTTCACTACCCCTATGACTTGTTTTCCGACCAGTTCCTCGGCTGCATATCTTTTGGTAATTTGTGCACTAGACTTTTTTATTCCAATCTCTTGTCCAAAATTAATCTCAAGTTTGATCGCAGGCACTTTCGCTTCTGCAAAAAACTCAGCTTTTGTAACGGTTCCGACGCGAATATCCAGTTTCAAAAAATCATCAATGGTAGCCATATATATATTCTCCTCTTCTACTTGTCTAATGGTTAGAATAATTCCTGTAAATTCATGTCAAGTTCGATACTCAGAAACGTTAGAAGTGGTATAACGCAATGATTTTGCCCAAAAATAAACCCCCATGCCGAGTACGGTCATCATCCCGCCTATAAACTGAAACAGAGAGATGGTTTCTCCCAGAAATACAAAGGCGAGTATGATGGCAAGAACAGGCTCTCCAATAATACCCACAGATAAAGTCGTTGCGCCTAAAGATTTCAATAATAGATTTATTAGTAATTGTCCAAAGATGGTTGGAATTATGGCAAGCAACAAGAAATACATCCAATCTGAAGTGTTATATCCGGTCAGGGAGATATGATTGAATAGACTGTAGATAAGCAAGACACTTCCCGCAAGGAAGAAAACAATAACGCTGTACACATTTGCCTCGATTTTATGACTTACTTTTTGTCCAGCAAGCATATATGCCGAAACCGCGATTGTACCTAATAAAGATAATCCATCTCCGATCAGTGCCTCTCTTGACACCCCGATGTCGCCCCATGCGATAATGACTGATCCTGCAAGAGCAGTGACCATGCATAGGATGGTAACCATGTTTGCTCGTTCCTTGAAGATGAAGTATGACCCGACCATTACAAATAAGGGCTGCAACGATAAAATGACCATGGAACTTGCAACAGAGGTATGCACCAATGACTCCATCCAAAATAAGAAATGTAACCCGAGAAAGAGTCCGGCTAACAACACAACACTCCAATCTTTTTTGTTCATCTTAAGGTTTCGAAGACTTTTCCAGGGAACAAAAGGAAGCATTAGTATTACGGTTATGAATAATCTGTACATCCCAGCTACAGAGGTTGGCGTCTCTGAGGACTTTATCAATATGGAAGAGATCGAGATGGACAAAATGCTGATAAAAAGCAGCATGTACGGATGAGGCGGATTCAACGATTTATTCATTTCTAAACTTGCTCCTTCAACATGTTCTATCCAAATTCTGTGCACAGGATTATAGTGATAAAACAAAGATTGGATATAATAATATCATCGTTAATGTTTTAATTGTGTAACAATATCGCTATATTATATATAAATATCATCATTCGAAAGGACACATTTAAATGTCAAAGCAGCTTCACGAGACGATTCTTTTCCCTGATGCTTCATTTCCATACATTATGTACACGGCTAATTCCGAGAAAATTATTCCTGAAGGTAGAGGATTCAATGACCTGCATTGGCATGAAGAACTACAGATTACATTGGTTACTCAAGGAAGGTTAGTTATACAGGTAAACGGTGTTGATCATGAGCTATTGGCTGGTCAAGCTATCCTAATTAATAAGGGAGTCCTGCATGTTACGACGCATCTGACCCACAACGGTCAATATGTGAGCTTTAATTTCCCTGAAAAGCTGTTAGCCTTCTACGCGGATAGTGCCATGGAGAAAAACTATGTATTACCTTATACGGACTCTGCTCTAGTGTCGCTGATAATCGAGGGTGATGTAGAGTGGCAACAGATCGTGCTAAATATGTTATGGGATATGAAAAAGAGATTTGATATGAAAAAAAAGTGGGGATGGGAATATGAGGTTTCCATTAAAACCGTACAATTGTGGCTAATATTGATTCATAATATTACGCTTTCCTCCGAGGAAGCGCCCAAATATGTAAAACTTCAGCAAGAGCGCCTTCAACTCATGCTCAGCTTTATCCATCAACAATATTCAACCAATATAACGCTGCAAGAAATTGCTGATGCAGCACATCTAAGCATCTCGGAGTGCACCCGGAGTTTTAAGAAAACCATTCATATGACACCGTATGATTACTTAATTAAGTACCGGATCAAAAAGAGCATGGAGCTATTAATTTCAACTGATTATACAGTAACTGAAATAGCTCATAGGGTTGGTTTTAATCATGTAAATAACTTCATTCAGTCTTTCAAAAAACATCAAAACCAAACACCTAAGGGTTTTCGGAATTCGAGTAATGAGATCAAACAACAAAGAATGAATTAGTCTGTTTTCTCTGTTGTTCTGCTCAAAAGAACCAATCCGCTTTCCGGATTGGTTCTTCTTCTTACATTACTTAAATCCAACATTGAGTCCATATACCGGATGAGGTACATACGGCTCTTCCAAGCACGCCATTTCTTCTGATGTTAATGCAATCGACAGAGCTTCAGCTGCATTTTCGAGATGGGATGTCTTCGTAGCGCCAATTATCGGAGCCGTAACCGGATTCTTGTTCAGCAACCAGGCAAGAGCGATTTGTACACGGGGAACGCCGCGTTTTTCGGCGATTTCTGCAACCCGCTCTACCACCAATTGATCGGTGCTGGCTGTCGCATCGTATTTGGCCTTTTGAACCTGATCCGTCTCGGAACGTTGTGTTGTTTCCTGCCAATCCCTGGTCAACCGGCCAGAAGCAAGTGGGCTGTAAGGAATTACTCCGATTTTCTCTTCCTGACAAAGAGGCATCATTTCCCTTTCCTCTTCACGGTAGATCAGGTTATAGTGGTTCTGCATCGATACAAAGCGGGTCCATCCATTTCTCTCGGCAACATACAAAGCCTTTTGGAATTGCCATGCTGACATGGCAGATGCACCAATATATCTTGCCTTCCCAGCCTTCACCACATCATGTAATGCTTCCATGGTCTCTTCAATAGGGGTATGGTTGTCCCAGCGGTGAATTTGATACAAATCCACATAGTCCGTTCCCAGCCTCTTGAGGCTCTTGTCGATCTCACTCATAATTGCCTTTCGAGAAAGTCCGGCGCCATTCGGACCATCATGCATGCGGGAAAAGACTTTTGTTGCAAGGACAATTTCATCTCGATTAGCGTAGTCCTTGAGAGCCCGACCGAGGATTTCCTCACTTGTTCCGCCTGCATATACATTTGCTGTATCAAAGAAATTAATACCTAACTCCAAGGCTTTCTGAATGACGGGACGACTATTCTCTTCATCCAGCACCCATTGATGAAATCCACGCCCTGGTTCACCAAATCCCATGCAGCCAAGACAAAGTCGAGATACATCCATGCCTGTATTTCCTAATTTCACATATTCCATTGGTTAATCCTCCTCAGACATTTAGGTTGAGACAACGTTGTAGCATGAGACAACAATAACAAGAAAATAGATGCATTTCTTTGCTGCTAAGCTCATTGGATTTGTTTATTTAGCTCATGTGTCTCAAATAATGAAAAAAAAAGCGTTTCACGATATTTTATCGCGAAGCGCTTTACTCAACAGTAGTACATAGTCACTTATGCTTAAAGTATGGGCCGATTAAGCTGGCTTTATGTGATTTTTGCCTCGCTTCGTTTGCATTGCTGTCTAAACTCCGAGGGCGGAAGCCCGACCTGAAGCTTAAACACTTTGGAAAAATGAGCAACGTTTTCGAAACCTGTTGAGAAACAGACATCGGTAACGGATAGAGACGTCTCGGCCAACAGTTTCTTGGCTTTATCCAGCCTCTGATTACGAATCCACTTCAAGGGTGAAGTGTGGTAGAGGGCCTGAAAATCCCTTTTGAAGGTAGACAGGCTTTTGCCGGACAAATAAGCCAGATCACTTATGGAGATGGGATTGGTGATATTCTCCTCCATTATTTTGCCGATGTTACTGTTTTTATCATGATTTGGTTGCAGAAGTTGGTGTAAGAAATGATCATTGGCCTGCGCCAGATGAAACAGGAGTTCCATGAATTTAAGCCGGATCAGTCCGTCTTGTACCTCGTCTGGATTTTCGAAATAGGGTTTCAATGACGCTATATAAGAGCGGGTGAGTTCATTGACCGGAATAATGGACACCGGCACGATTTCATTCACGGTATCCGTCGGTTTGAAGCCAGAAAACTGAATAAACTCCGCAAGCATATTTTCGTTCAGGAAAAACATCATATAGTCCAGTATGAACTCCGATCCTTGTTCACCCGACTTTATGTAATCAATGCGAATTGATTTGTGAAGAAACACCATTTCATTACTGCGTACAGTGTACTCCTGATCCATGAATCGAACCGTGTACATGCCTGATATAACGAACAACAACATATGATCTTTCAGAAAATAGGAACCTGTTGTCCCCTGTGTATGCAAACAGAATTGAATGACGGATAACCCGTTCTGCTTTATGCTTCCTTGTTTGTCTGGTGCACGTTCCAGTCCTTGTGGTGCTTTGATGGTCTTTCCGTTTCTCATGGACATGAACAGTCCCGCCTTTTTAGCTTTTAATATTAGAATAACAGGAAACGGGTTGCCATTTTCACCGCATTTTAACACGTCATCTTGGGAAATGCACAAAAAGATATCATCATTCGAAGATTTCAGATTGAATTATCGATCAGGTCCAAATACAAGATTGGCAGATTGTTTGGCTTGTTCAATAACCTCCATCACCTTCTCGCTATGCTCAAGCATAGCTGTGACTTTCTCCAGATCTTGTTCACGAATCATACGCTCGAATTCAACAAACTCGTCATACATGCGATGAGGATGATCCTTAATATCTACCCGAATCGGCGTTTCCTTATGCAGCGCAAGATCAAAGGATTCACATATGTTGGCCGAGCTCGTCATGTGGATATATCCTTTATTGCCCTGAATGTTCATTGCATTGGGCGCTGTGCTGTCTTTGGAGCCTATGCAAACACACTTGAACTCACCGTAGTCCAAAAGCAACATACCTGAAGTGTCAATCCCGCGTTCCATGTTGGCCCAGTACTCCACCTTTTTCGGGCTCCCGAAAAGACCCACAACCAGATGAATATTATACAAATTGATATCCATCAAGGCTCCACCAGACATTTCCGGATTAAATGCCGGCAGCACTTCTCCAGCCTGAAAAGCCTCATAGCGGGATGAATATTGGGAATAGTTACACTCCACAATTTTGATGTCACCCAGTTTGGGCAGATTCTCCTTCATGGACAAATAGTTCTTCAAATATTGGTTTGTGATGGCTTCAACCAACACCAGCTGTTTTTGCCGTGCAATCTCTTTAAGCTCAAGAAATTCTTGCAGATTGGAAGTGAACGGCTTCTCACAGATCACATGTTTACCGCCTAATAACGCTTCTTTGGCATATGCATAATGAAGATGATTTGGAAGTCCGATATAGATCGTATCCACTTCATCATTCGTAATCATTTCGCTATATTCTGAATGTATTCGAGCAATTCCATACTGCTCTTGCAGAGTCAGCAATTTATCCTGATGAGCAGGTCTGGAACATATGGCCTCCAACGTAATCGCAGGAATTTCATGAATAAAGCTTAATAGATCCCTTACAATCATTCCAGCTCCGACAATTCCGAGTTTCATATTAGTTACACTCCTCCATACCTTTTTCTAATATTTCCATAACCGCGATTGTTTCTTGGTCTTGAATCACTTTTTCTTTGCCATGGTGGATGGCTTCATAGATATCATCGTACACTCTTGCATAATCGCCTTGTTCAGAAGTTACTTTTTCTTCATGATATATTCCTTCGTCATCCAGATACGTCAGTACGCCATAATGCTGAGGCAAATCCTTACCAAAATCGGGATGTCCTTTGGGAAGGTAAAATAACTTCAGATGTTCCTCTTGACGATCCTCCGTTTGTTTTACGAATACCCCCTTTTTGCCGTATACTACAAAACTCGGGCGTGGCTTTAAGCGGAAAAAGCTGGATTTGACTGATACTTTCAGCGAAGAATAATAAAAGTCCAGATCGAAATAATCATTCATTCTGCCAGGCCCCAGCAATTGACGAACATCGTAATATATCTTGTCCGGTTTCCCGAAATAGGATAATACCTGATCAATGGTGTGAACACCGTGCCCGTATAAATAACTTTTGTATTTGGAAAAATGGGTGGTAACATTCGGGATCTCCGGTCGATAATAATCGTAATGCATCTCCACTTCCAGCAAATCGCCAAGTTTTCCTGATTCAATCACTTTCTTGGTCGTCAAGAAATCCGAATCATATCGTCGGTTCTGATAACATTGAATCAAGAGATTTTTTTCTTTGGCGTACTGAAAAATGGAATCGGCTTCTTCTTTGGTCAGCATAAAAGGTTTCTCCACAAGTACATGTTTTCCGTGGTCGAGGGCCATCTTTGCATACTCATAATGGGATTCGGTATGTGTACAGACCACGACCAACTGAATGTCATCGTCATTCATTAAAGCTGCAAGATCATCTGTATACAGAACGCCAGGCGCCTTCTCCCAATCCGTTTTCTCCGGATGACGGGCGTATATCGTTTTTACGTTCAAATGATCCCGATTCAATGAAAAAGGAAGATGATAACGATTTGTACTTTTTCCATTGCCAATGTAACCGATGGTTAACATATGAATTCCCCCTTAGGCTCTTTTTCATTTATTATAGAAGAAGAAAATCCTCCGGAGGAGCTTTGAAGAAATTACGGTACATTTGACCAATAATTCGTATTTCGGATGCCCTCTTTTTAAACATAATGTTTACTGGACGCTCTACATCAACGTTATTTCAATGAATCCGGGGTGAACCTGTTGAAAATATTGACCCAATTAACAGACATGAACAACTTTACACCAAATGAAAAAAGTATCGCTTCTTATATTCTGACGCATAAGGAGCTAATGCTTCACTTCAATATTCAAGAGCTTGCCAAAGCTACATACACGTCACATTCTGCCATCAACCGCTTAACTCATAAGCTTGGACTTTCAGGGTTTAAGGAGTTCAGCATTAAGCTTGCCCGAGAGTTTCAGCAGGATGCTCAGAACATCTCCAATGTCGATCCCAATTATCCGTTCGCTCTTGGTGAATCTTCACTCCAGGTGGCAAAAGATATAGCTGAACTAATGAAAGAAACGATTGAGAAAAACTTTGCTTTTATGGATGAAGCCTCTCTAACAGAAGCAGCCGATTTGCTGGATCAGGCGAAACGAATCTTCATCTATGCGTTGGGGGATTCTCAGATTCGCGCGAAGAGCTTTCAGAATAAATTGATTAAAATCAATAAATACGTCGTGATTACAACAGAGCTATCCGAATGGGCTTACCATACCATAAATCTAACGGCACAGGATTGCGCCATTTTTCTGACCTACCATGAAAAATCGCCCATTTTCCTAAAGGCAGCCCAACATTTCTCGCGTGAAAAAATTCCATTTATTACGATTACCGCGAATCATCAAAGTGAGTTGGCCAAAATGAGCACGATCTGTATCCAGGTGCCGAATGACGAAACAAAACATGCAAAGATCGGTACATTTTCATCACAAATTGCCTTTGATTACGTATTAAACGTGATTTATTCCTGTATTTTTCAAATTGACTACGCCAAAAACATGCAAATGATTACATATTCGTTGAAGAATTTCCATTTGGAGGAGTGATATGAGAGGTCCGGGTGTAAAAGCAGGTAATTACAACATACCAAAAAACCTTCAAGAACGAAGTCTTGAAGGCTTTTTGGTATGTTTTTAGAGTACTTTCTCCAGGAAGCTGATCGTCCGTTCATTTTTTGGATTTCCGAATATTTCATCAGGAGTGCCCTGTTCTACAACATATCCACCGTCCATGAAGACAACCCGATCCGCAACTTCACGGGCAAAGCCCATTTCATGGGTCACGATAATCATCGTCATACCTTCGCTCGCAAGATCCTTCATTACACCAAGGACTTCGCCTACCATCTCGGGGTCAAGTGCCGAAGTTGGTTCATCGAATAACATTACGTCCGGATTCATGGCAAGCGCACGAGCGATCGCTACGCGTTGTTTTTGTCCGCCCGAAAGCTGGTTGGGATAGCTGTCTGCTTTATCCGACAAACCAACCCGATCAAGCAGACGCAATGCCGTCTCGCGTGCTTCCTGTTCTTTTAATATCCCAAGTTCTCTGGGTGCAAACATAATATTTTTGAGCACGCTGAAATGAGGAAACAGGTTAAAGTGCTGAAATACCATACCTATATTCTCGCGAGCCTTGTTAATGTTCGTTTTGGGATCATTTAGATCCCGATCATCTACAATAACCCGTCCAGCTGTGATCTCATCTAACTGGTTAATGCAGCGCAAAAACGTACTTTTCCCTGAACCGGAAGGTCCAATGACACAGACCACTTCACCTTCGTTGACCGAAATATCGATGCCTTTCAACACATGATTCGTGCCAAAACTTTTCTTTAATCCTTCTACTTTAATTTTACCCACGACGAACCCTCACCTCCAGGTAGTCAGCAATTTTAGTCAATGTGATGATAACAATCAGGTACATAATCGCAACAGTCAACCAAATGTCGAAAGAGGCGAATGTTCTTGCGATAACAATCTTCCCGGATTGCGTCAACTCCACCAGACCAATGACGGACAAAATCGACGTATCTTTCAATGTAATAACCATCTGATTAATAAATGAAGGAATCATAACCCGTATGGCCTGAGGGATTACAATCTTTATCATCGCTTTGCGATAAGGAAGTCCCAATGACCGGGCGGCTTCCATCTGTCCACGATCAATTGATTGAATTCCACCGCGAATAATTTCCGTTACGTACGCTCCTGCATTCAAACTAAGCGTTAGAATGGCTGCCAGGAACAGTGGCATGGTGAAGCCCATCGCCTGAGGAATCCCGAAATATATAAAGAATGCCAGGACGATCAACGGTATTCCGCGGAAAATATCCACGAATACAGTAGCAATCCCGCGAAGGACCTTATTCTGTCCCACTTTCATAAAGCCAAAGATCAAGCCGATGATAAAAGCGAAAAACAGCGAAATAATCGTATATAAGAGGGTATTTCCCAGACCTTTGAACAGTGCCGGCAGAGATTTTTGGACTAATTCCCAACGACCTTGGTTTGCGACAACGGCATTTTCACCAAGGTATTTCTCTTTAATACGATCATACTCTCCGCTTACCTTAATGTTCGTTAGGCCGTCATTAAACATCTTTAGGAGTTCCTGGTTCTGTCCCTTGCTTACCGCAAATCCGTAGGAAGCCCCGTCTTCTTTCTTGGTCACAATTTTTAAACCGTTATTCTGATTTACCCCGTAAGCCAGTACTGGATAATCTTCAAAACACGCTGCGGAGTTCCCCGTCTTTACATCGTCATACATTTGCGAAGAATCATCAAACGGAACGATGGTAAAGCCGTATTTTGAGGAAATAGATTCAGCAAAGCTGTACCCTTCTGTGCCCGTCTTCACGGCGACTTTTTTACCGCGAAGATCTTCGTAGCTTTTTACGGTATCGTTATTTGCGCTCACACCCATAACTACACCTGAATCGAAATAGGATTCTGAAAAATCAAACTTTTGTTTTCGTTCATCCGTGATACTCATCCCGGCGATGACGCCATCCACCTGATTGGATTCAAGAGCTTGCACAGCCGCATTAAATCCCAAGGCTTTGATTTGATAATTAAAGTTCTGGTCTTTGGCGATCGCATCCAGCAAATCCATATCGATGCCTACATAATCCCCGTTTTCATCTTGATATTCAAACGGTGCAAATGTGATGTCCGTGCCGATCACATAGGTTTTACCTGAATTGGAGTTTGCATTGGCATCCCCCGACCATCCGGATAACCCCACCACTAGGAGCAGAATTAGTGATAGTACAAAAAATGAGACCTTGGTTGTTTTCATATGTCCTCCTCATCTCGGTGTTCTCCGAATTCTAATCATTTTCTTGTTATCGATGTTACTATCGTACATTTTTAGGTGTCTTTGCACATTATATTGTTATTATTTGCAGTATATTAACAATCAATGCTTTCCCTAACATTCTTCACTTTCCTCCGCAACGTTTGATTTGACATGCACTTAAAGATTCACGTTATATTTACCCTTCAGGACAGGTTTTAAAAACCTAAATTGAACTTAAATAAAAAAGTCGCCATATAGGCGACTCTGTAATAGACAATATGATGATCTTCCAATGACAATTGCCAAAGGGAATTTAATCTTTCTTTATAAGATTGAACACTTCGGGTTATTCGTCAGCGAATAATTTTGAAAGTGGATTTTCCACTTTTTTATCCAGGGTTACCTTGCCCGTCTTGTCCAACACATAGTACTGATAATAAGCGCTGCTGAATCCAATGGATTCCTGCATCTTCATCATGAATGATTCAAGATTCCCACCGTTCAGATGATCTTCATTCCAGAAATAGTGCAGCATCAAACGATTTTGATTATAAGGATGTTTGATCACATAGGCGCCAGCAGCAGAAGGTTGGTTCATCGTCGTTTTCCATTGAAAACCGATATGGGTAGCACGGTCCATAATGCTGGATTTTAAAGCTTGTACAAAACCATTTGATTTGGCGTTGCCAAGTACAATCAGGTTGCTGGCAGCCAGTTCCTTTTTCATTTTTTGCTTCAATTCCTGCCGGTCCCGAATCAGGTCATACTTCACTCCGCTTAAATCCAAAAGAGTTGTCAGTTGGTTTACCATGGCTTCCTGCTGTTTGTTCGCTGCCTTGCTCACCTGATCACTGAGCACAATGGCTAATGGCTCACCTTGAAGGGCTTTATCCACCACACGACTCATCGTTTCAAAAGGTAAATTCGGAACCTGAGTTAATGCTGATTCATACAGCGATTGAAACTGATCATGCAGATATGCCGTTCTCTCCTCATTCGACAGTTGATATTCGGGCTTCAGCGCAAAATTAGGCTCATATAAAGCCGTCTTCATATCATTACGCGCCTCTTTCCCCAGTACATCTTCTATCGTTTGCAGAAGTCCGTCAATCGTAGCGTTTTGGTACACATAGCGTTTAAAATACTCTTTCATAAAGGCATCGAATTTCTCTTCACCTACCGAACGGTACAATTGGTATATCGCTTGGCGGCCTTTATCGTAATAAACGGGGCTTGCCCAATCTCCCACCTCGTCATTGGTTGAAGCAATGGCCTTATCCACAGTGGAATCGTCAAATTGGATGGACTTGAAGCCATTCATCGTATCCCCCTGCTTCTCTGAAAAATACACTTTGGAGAAATCTGCAAATCCTTCGTCCAGGAAAGACTCTGTCTCCGAGTTATTCCCGATTAACGCATGAAACCACTGGTGCGCGATTTCATGCACAAAAACCGTGTCCTGTTCTGGAGCAGAATTTATTCCGATTTGCCCCATTTGGATGAGTCTTGAATACTCGATAGCTACACCTTCTACATACGATTCAACAATCCGGAATTCAGGATAAGGGTATTTACCGTATTTATCACTGAAAAAATCAATGGCTTTGAATGCTTGATCAATATATCCGTCAATGATCTTTTTCTTACCTGGCTGGTTATCAAAATAATAATACTCTACGGTAAGGCCATTCCGGGTTACGCTGTCCACTTTGAAGTTCGGGCTGGCAAAGAAAGCAAACTCCCTCGTATTCTCGGCTACGGTGGATACCACTTTGCGTCCAGTCTCTGCATCATCCCGTGTGGTTATCGTACCAGGCATCACTACCTGATATTGATCTGGAACATTGAACTGAACTTCGTAATCCGCGGAAGTATAATAATCCGTTTCAAATGTTTTACTATAAGGTTTGCTATCCCATTCATGCTTGGCCTCGTCATAGACTGACATTACAGGGAACCAATGAGCCCCATTGATAATATCTTTGTAATACGATAACCGCTGTGAGCCATAGGGAATCTTCAGATTAAACTGGACCTGAACCGACACGGATTCACCCGGCTGAAGGGGTTGCTCCAATTTCACCGTCATGGCTTGGTTTTTATTACTGAATTCAAGGGCTTGTCCGTCGGTCGTCACCTTCTCAATATGAATGCCTCCAAGAAAGTCTTCCGGTTTCTTATCAGGGTTATTTTTGCTAATCTCTTCATTGGAATGTGTAAACATGGTGGTCTGTGTCGATTCCGAAAGGTTGGCATCAGCATAAGTATGAAAAACCAGTTGCTTCAATGTATCTTTGCTTGTATTCCGGTAAGTAATGGATTCACTCCCCTCGATCGTCATCTTCTTCTCATCCAGCCGGGCTTGAATTCGATATTGGATAGGCGCTTGAGCCTGAATATCTTTTGTGGCCTGTGAAATAGCAGATACAGGAGCTGCTTTGGCGGCAGCACTATCCGTACTCATGATCGGGCATGCGGTCAGAATCATAGCGAGTGCGCTGATGGCTGTTATTCTGATTCGATTTGATGTGTATGAACGTGAATGATAGATATAAATCTCTCCCTCAAATGATTTTTGAAGCTCAGAGGCAAGTATAGAAGATCAACCTTACACTGCTTTAATGCGTATCTTAAATTTCGTTTAAAAAAAGAAGCTGTTTGTATTAAACGAGCATGAGCACAGAGAGCAAAAAAGTCGCCATTTAGGCGACTTTTAGTGATTGTTTTCTTTCCCGATTTTCAATTAAAGGTGTCACATACAAATTATAAATCAGGTACGAATCCAAACATTCATTCTCCCTCTTGTCGATACCCCATCGCATACTTCATCTCATATTATCATGAAAATGAAATTGAAAAGTGCGTCCTTACTTCACCGAAAGCAGGCTGTCGGAGATAAACTTCAGCTGACCTTCAAGCGATACAGGGTCGTTGTAAGTATCGGAGGTCGGATCAAGCTGGAACACATGGCCCTCTTTGACCGCAGTTAGATTTTTCCACACCGTATTGTCATACACAATCTTCGGATCAGTTGTATCTCCTGACCACGGGCTGGTGAAAATGATGTCGCCTGCATATTCCGGTAACACTTCCATCGAGATTGAGGCCCAGCCTGTGCCACTGTCAATTGCCTCTGTCTGAGCCCTTTTTGGTGCCTTCAGGCCAAATTCGTCATAGAGTATTTCACCACCACGACCGTAATTATGCCCAAATACAAATAATCCTTTGGCGTATGGATTCAAAATGGAAACTGTACGATCTCCCACAGCAGCAAGTACTTTTGGCTTCAGCTCATTGATCTTCGCTTCCCATTGCGAAATCCAGTCTTTTGCCTGGGCTTCTCTATTGGTCAGTTTCCCCATCTCCAACATGAGATCCTTGAAATTGCGCTTACCATATTGGAACTGTACCACGGGTGCAATCTGCGACAACTTGTCGAGACCTTCCATCCCCGTGTATGCGATGATCAGATCAGGCTTTAGGCTGATCAGTTGCTCGGCTGTTGGCTGCTCTCCCAGATCTGTTGCCCCCTCACTTTTGAGCTGATCCTTGATGTACTTGTTGTTTATGGCGCCTGACGTTGCACCGACGACTGGAGCATCGAGCGCAACAAAGTATCCTGTTGAAAATGCGGTCAGATCGATAATCCGCTTCGGCTCCACAGGTACTTCCACTTCACCTGCATCCGATTGATATGTAACCGTCTCTCCTTCGACATCTGTTGTGGTATCGGCATCAGACGCAGAAGTTGAATCGGTTGATGATTCCGTGTCCGCAGCTCCGGTTGTTGTGGTCTCCGTTGTATTGCTTGTCGTTGCGGACTGACCGCATGCACTCAGTACAAGCAATATAATGAGAGCAGCCATAAGCCATATCGAGTTTCTTCGTTTCAGCAAAATAAACCCACCTTCTTCAAATGATATTGATAATCGTTATCAAACATACCATGCAATAGTACATTTGACAAGATGCTTTCATATTCGACAAAAGACATAACAAAAAAACACCTACCAAGGCAGGTGCTTCGACGCATATAAATTAATTTTAAAACAGGCTGCTTCCCAGTTAGATTAACGGCTTAATCATTCAGCCCTTTTCCATCCAGAATCTGCTGCATAGATTTCTCAACCCTGGACTCGCGTGTTTTGGCTTGCTTGGGTTGCGAAAAATAAAAAAGGTATGCTCGTTGACGTCCAGGCGTCAATGCTTCAAATGCCGTTTTCAAAGCAGGATTTTCATCCAGTTTCGTTTGAAACTCTTCTGGAACAGCATATTCTGTATTCTTTTTGAGTTCCACTTTCAATCCGGCCTTTTCAACCTCAATGGCTTCAAGAATGTACTCTTTCAGGATAGTTTCCATGTCAACGATTTGTTGAAGATTGGTGAACCGGATCTGGCGAGCAGCTTGTACATTTTCTGTTTGTTGAATTAGAATACCCTGCTTATCCTTTAACAAGGCTCCTTTATGGAAAAGAAGCGCACAATACTCCTTAAATCCATGTATGATAACGATGTTTTTATTCTCCAACGTATAACAAGGATGCATCCACTTAAAGTCTTCGGTTAGCCCGCAGGAAAGAACGATCTCTCTTAGCTTCTCCGATTCTTCCTTCCACTTCTTTGCTTTGTTTAAATATCCATCCACCTTGGGATTTGTTTTATTAGTTGTCATCAGGGACCATCCTTCATCATGCTAGTCATATTGAGTTTTTCGAATTGAGTTTTAAAATAATTCTTCTCTTACATATGATTGCCAAGAGAAAGCAGTTAATTTCATTCGAAACCATGTAGTGTCGCTTAAATATTATGACACCATTTGGCGTCAGGTCAACACTACTATTAACTCATATACATATGTCCTTTGTCCCACCTCTTATCCCTTACTAGAAAGACCGATAATAAAGAAATCAAAGTGAGAAAGCCCCTAGGATTTTGCGTATTGTAAAATTGCCGCGGCTGCACGGATTCGCAGATCTTCTTCTTCGCTATGCAATGCCTTTTTTAGAACATTGAGCGCTTCTTGAATAGTACCTTCATCTACTCTAACTGAAGAATCATTATCTCCTTCAGTGGTTTCGGAGGTGATCGAAACCCAAGGTTCCAGTTGAGCCTGAGAAATTGGATGTTCGAATTTCGCAATGATTGAATAATGACTTACAAGTGCAAGTACTTTGTCACTTAACTCTGCTAAGGGAATACGTCCCAGCCAGGTAACACCTCGTCGATGACATATGTATTCCTCTCCGGTTCCGTTGGAATCATCGTAAAAATAATCGCCCAAATCCCCAACATATGCCCATTCATCATCATTTATCAAGACATAGTCCCCATCCTGCATGATGTAGACAAAAGTATGGAGCGTATCTAAGACATCACTAAGTTCTGCCTTTCCTATCCTGTAGCGTTGAACTAGTTGCGCTTTCCATTCTTCTGTAGACTCGTGCTCCAAATCTCCTGTCGCCGGCCAACCAATGCCGATAAAGTTATTCTCCAGGAACGACGCGGTCCAGTCGACCTCTTGCCATGTAGATTGTATATGAAACAGATTCATATGATTTCTCCTCTATAGTGATTTCAGGATTTTAGACTAAGTATATACTCCAGACATTCATCGCTGCATTAAAATTAATCAAAGATTGAACTTACTATATATGTTCAACTAAACATTTACACGAGAACGGAGAGGACAGAAATAACCTGAAGAAGCGAAGCGTTCGCCTTTATCCCCGGATTTCCCCTTTTAAAAAAGGAATCAAAAAAATCTGGGGATAACAGCGATCGGAAGGTTGTTCTGTCATCGGAGTGTCAGTGTAAATATTCATTAGTTGAACTTATATAGCTAATACAAACCTGACTCTGGTTCCGCAGCATCCATTCAATACTTGACTACCTACTACACGTTGTAGTAAATTGTATCTACTACGTAGTGTAGTAATAACCTTCGATATGGACGCATAACGAAGTTAAGGAGTGTTCACCGTGAACCATCTTCAAAAATTATCGGATACTGAAATGGAGCTGATGGAAGTGATCTGGGAGTGTGAGCCACCTGTCACCTCCACCGAACTGCTGAACATGTTTTCCCAAAGGGGTAAAGCTTGGAAGGCGCAAACCATCTCCACCTTTCTCTCTCGGCTGGTAGACAAAGGGGCCCTTACAGCTACAAGGGATGGACGGACCAACAAGTATGTCCCCCGTATTTCGCCCGAAGACTATAAGCTATTGGAGACGCAACAAGTTCTGGACGGATTATATCAAGGCTCTGTAAAAAATTTGATTTCAGCTTTGTATGATGGCGACAAGCTTTCTGATCAAGACATTGCAGAGCTGAGACAATGGTTTTCAGAAAAGTAGGTGTAGTCAATGAATACCATTCTTGTATTACTGTCTACGCTGACTGTTGCCGGAAGTGTTGTTGTCGCTTTCATTCTGTCTTTGCGCCTTGCTCCCTTTCAAGTCATTCCCGCAAAATGGCGTTTTGGAATTGGGAAAATGGCTTTAGCTTTGTATCTATTGCCCATCTTTCTGGTCTTTAATTGGATTTTTTCGTTGTTCACATCCAGTACTACAGTAAACGAGTTACCCTTAAATGTTCAACAAGTGTTACCTGGACCATTCAATCCGGCTCCTGCCATCCAGGTACAGACCATTTCAGCAAATGTAGCTCTCGCTTTAATATGCTTATGGGTAATCGGGGTCATAGCTTTTGCAGCATGGCAAACATATTGTTATCACAAGTTTCTCAAGACATTAAAACTTACGCGAACTATCGTTCCGAAGAACAGTGAAGTTGCGATGCTGCTCCCTGTAATCAAGGAGAATCTGGGTCTCAAGAGCGAGGTTCGGCTTGCTTACAGCGCTCTAATTCGCAGTCCTTTTCTAATGGGGTTGAGGAAACCTACGATTTATCTGCCTCTGAAGAATTCTGAAAGTGTGGATATCGGTATGGTGTTCCATCATGAACTGATCCACTTGAAAAGGAAAGACCTATGGATCAAGGCGCTCATATTAGTAGCCCGTGCATTGCATTGGTTCAATCCATTGGTTCATATGCTTTCCAAAGATATTCATACGTGGAGTGAACTGTCCTGCGATGAAGAAGTTGTACAGGGAATGTCCCTTGCGGATCGTAAACGCTATGGGGAAACCATCCTGAACGTAGTGGCAGGATCAAGGAATTTACCTATACAATTCTGTTCCTCTTTATCCGGGGACGGCAAACAACTAAAAAGGAGATTAACTTTTATGCTTAACGTAAAGAATGTGAACAAGAAAACCTTTGTTATAGCGATATCGACGCTATTTGTTGTTGGTGCAATTAGTACAGTGACAACGGCTTGGGCTTCCAGCAATACTCCGAGGGTGGTTGCGAGTGAAGAAGATTCCGCAGTAATGCGCCCATCGCAGCAAACTGCTGTCCGTGAAGAAGCTCCTGCAGTAACACGTCCATCGGCTCAAGAGGTAGTTCGTAAAGAAGCTTCTGTAGTAACTCGTCCAGCAGCTCAAGAGGCAGTTCGTGAAGAAGCTTCTGTAGTAACTCGTCCAGCAGCTCAAGAGGTAGTTCGTGAAGAAGCTTCTGTGGTACCAGCGCAAGCAGCTTCCCGTCATTAAAAGCAATTTCATGAAATTACAAAATAAATAGGCTTGATATAAAGACTCCAAGCAGCATCCTTCGTTCAACAATTGGACGAAGGATGCCTCATTATTGTAGAGAAGAGAGTTTTCGCTTGAGACTAACCGCCTACCTGCTCAAACAAGAAAGACCAACAACATTTTTGTTGTTGGTCTTCCCTGTATTTTCTCTCCGTTCATCTTGCCTCATCACCGAAAACTATGGTGAGTCGCCTAGACACGACCCCAAAACAGCTGTTTTCTTACTGTTCTTTATACACACGTACATAATCCACTTGCATGGTTGCCGGGATATCGGACGCGTTCGGAGTACGGCCACCGTCGAAGTTTCCGCCGACTGCCAAGTTCATAATGAGATAGAACGGCTCATCGAAAGGTGCGTTCGGATTGTTCGGTGCAGCTGTGGAATACCACTGCTGGTTAGTGACTTTATAGAAAAACTTGCCGTCGACATACCATTTAATGTTATCCTCTTCCCAGACTACCGAGTATACATGATAATCATTGGCAAAAGTTTGCCCTTCTGGGAAGTGATAATCGCCACCTGAAGACTGGTTCACCGGCCATTGTCCGCCAAAGTGTACGGTACCGCTTACAGATCCTGGTAGACGTCCTCTCGCTTCCATGACATCGATTTCACCTGATGCAGCCCATGTGCCGTATACAGAATCTTTTGGAAGCATCCACAGTGCTGGCCAAACGCCATCCCCTGTAGGAAGCTTGGCACGAAAATCTACTCTGCCGTACTTTAAGGAAAGTTTATCCTTGGTGTTAATCTTACCTGAAGAATACTGTGCATACCGATTCGGATCCTGCGGAAAAGATTTGCTATCGTTCATAGCCTTGATATTCAACTTTCCGTCCTGTACAAATACATTTTGGGTGCTGTTTGTGTAGTGCTGCAGTTCTGCATTTCCCCATCCCCAGGTAGCCGGATCGTTATTGAGATAATAGCCTGTTTCATAGTTCCATTTACTTGTATCCAGCGTAGTTCCGTTAAATTCATCCTGCCAGATAAGATTCATGCCTGCGATAGCCGGGTCGGTTGGTGTTCCGATTGCGATATCCTCTTGATCGGATACATCCGGACGCGGAGCATTTGGATTGCCGATGAAGGTATAGTTGACGAAGTTGTTACCAATATTTCCACCCGCCTGTCCGTTCAGCGGATACCCGATACGAATCTGCATATTTTCCTGGATTGGCTGGAACCAAAGACCATAGATATAATCGGCCCAGTATCCCCACTGGTTGGCATCAGACATATTGTTGTAGCCATTAGCGGAGTATGCAAACTTGCTCTGACTGGAGTTACTCAACTCCACCCATTGCCCATTGATGTTAATCTGGTATACAAAGTTGCCCAGTTCCTTGGCGATTGGCGCACCCCCATCAATTTTGGGAAGTGGAATTCCAATGGAACCATTCGCATCTGCTGTGAAGGTTGTTCCTTCGTATGGCGTAATGACATATGAATTTCTTGTAGGTTCATTAAACGTAATGGTATAAACAAGGTTAGCTGAAGAAGTCTTTGATTCCAATTTGACGTTGATCGACTCCGTTACGTTAAACCAGTACCCTCCACCACCGTCGGTGAATTGGCCGAAGTTATGATCATAAATCCAGCCGCTAGCTGCATTATTGTCAATATCAATCCATGTGCTGCTGTTTACAGGTTTTACATACACCTTCAAATCATCTGCTACGGCTTCATAGGTTACCGCAGAATCATTGTTGAACGTTGGATATGTAAAGCCTGCACCGCCTGTGAAACTTGCTGTAATTTGCGGCCCTTGTGTTGGATTCATGGCTGTGATGGTTGTTTTGTTAATGTTTTGGAATACAAGTTGATATTCAAGCTTAACACCATTTGCTTTGGAGTACAGTTGAATTTCGGTTGTTGCGGAAAGGGTGAACCAATAACCATTGAAACCGCCATCGCTCCAGTGCCCCCAGTTTTGGTTATAGATATAACCTCCGGCTTGATCAATATCAACCCAGTTGTTACCCACTTTCACATTAACACCCACGTCACTGTAAACATCATTCCAGGTAGCGGAGCCCCCATTGAACTTAGGCATAACAAATCCGTAGCTGGCTTTGCCAACGCCGGATTTTGAAATAACAGGTCCATCTGCTGGTGAGAAGTACTCCATTGAGGTAACGGTCGTTCCAGCTGCTTGCACTTTCGATGCTGGCAGCACGCCAACACTAGCCAGCATCACAACCGCTAGGAACAAGCCAAGTACCTTTTTCATAACCCGTTTCTCCGTAAAGTGAGATGGTTTCATAATTGCCCTCCTTTGATAGGATCATAGTTTCTCCCAATCTATGCGCATAAAGGTAATCGCTTACATCGAGGAATATCTTTATTCTATCGAATGGCATAATCCGCTGAAAGGTACAATTATTTTTGTTGTATCCCATTTTTTTGGGTTTTGATTCAATTTATAGATGGGTACTGTGGTATTGCACTTCACGTTCTCCCTTTTGGCGCATCATTTGTCGATACTCTGTGGGTTGGATATGCATCGCAAGGCGGAACGCCCGCGTAAAGCTTTTATAGTTTTCATAACCAACCATAGCAGCAACTTCAACAATCTTATGATCGGTTTCGGCTAGGAGACGCCGTGCTTTATCCATACGTACATCTCTCAGGTATTCGGCAAAACCTTTGCCAATGTTCTTCTTGAATAGATTTGAGAAATAGGCGTAATTAAGCGACACATGATTGGATACCATCGCGAGGTCCAGCGGCTTATGATAGCTCTCGTGTATAAAACGGATGGCTTCATTTAAATCCTGAGAATTGCGATAACTGTGCTTATATTCAAAATAGAACTGATTCAGTCGAAGCAGCTGCTGTTGCAGCGCTTGAATATAATCCCGCATCCCCGGATAATCAAAGAGATTACGCAAAGATTCAAGATCCAGCGCTTCTTCACCCATGTAGGGGCGAATTACTCGTTCGTATTCCTCCATCATCTGCACTGTGGCACCGCAGAGCTGTTGGGTATAGCGAATATGATAGCGTTGCAGCACATTTTTATGAAATATTGCGGACACGCCCTGAGCAATTTTACCACTATCGTCAGTCCCAACAGACTGGAACAGTTCATAAAGCTCTTCATAAGGAAGTTGCCACTGCTGCTCCATATGCTCAATAGCTGCTGGCAGGATGATATATTGATCTGGAAACAGATAACTATGGTGGAATAACTCATGTACTTGTGTATAACTTCCGGGCAACGTCTTCAATCCTTGCTGCGGGTCAGTCATAACGGTTATGGCATCGATCATTCCTTCCTTGAGTGCCGCTGGCAAAGCATCCGGATCTATCGCTGCATCCACTGCAAGGATCAGATACGGGCTATGTTGCAGGCAAACGCAACCTTGTCTGCCGAACACATCATAAGCAACAGCTTCCATGCTATGGACGCTGCTGGAACCCGGCTGGTTGATCCAACATTTCTCTCGCAGCAAACATAAGCGATAATGGTGCCAAAGCGAAGGATTTTGTTCCTGGATTTGGAGGATCCAGGCCTCATCGTTTAACGCTCCCTGCATAAACATTCGTAATTCTTTACGATCTGTCTCTCGGGCGAGACGGGAGACATGCTGCATGTTGTGCGTAAGCGTCTGCCGTGTCTGGATTTCTTGCCATACATGCTCTAGTGAGGTTTGCAGATCCTCTCGCTTCAGAGGTTTTAACAAGTATCCCTTTGCCCCTAGTTCGATAGCTTTTTGAGCATATGTAAAATCACTATAACCGCTAATAATGAGGTATTCCACCTCGATGCGCTCCTCTTTGGTCTTTGCCATCAGTGCAAGTCCGTCCATGTCCGGCATCCTAATATCAGTAATAACGATGTGAACGTTATGCTGGCGCAAAAGGATTAGCGCCTCCATCCCACTTGCGGCAGAGTATATGTTGTTCAGCTCCAGAGGAAATTGATGCAGCATCGCCTGCAGACCGTCACGTATGTGCTTTTGATCGTCCACAACCAGAATATTGATCACTCCTACCACCCTCCAAGATTACCATTTTCCCAAGGCAAATGTATCGTTACACAGGTATAAGCGCCCTGAACACTATCAATCCAAAGACCATAATCCTCGCCATAATGAAGCTGCAGCCGCTTATTCACATTTTCCAAACCAAGTCCATTCTTGCTGGTAACCATCGGCGAATCCGAGTCTCCCCGCAGTGCCGCTTGCAGTCGAACTAACATCTCCGGGTCTAACCCCTCTCCATCATCTTGTATCTTAATAAGCAAGCGTTCATTCTCCACTGAAACGGTGATCTGAATACACACACTCCCGCCTGATGGTGCAGCGTGATGCACTGCATTTTCAACGATAGGCTGCATGCACATTTTAGGAATCGCATAGCGGAGCACCTCCTGCGGTAGATCTGCATTCAATATGAAGCTGCCGCCTTCCATTAAATTAAAAAATTGAAAGTAACTTTGAATGTTGGCAAGTTCCTCGCGAAGCGCAACCGTATCGCTGCGCCACTGCATGCTGTAGCGAAGTTGCGAACCTAATGATACCAAGGAATTCGCAATAGCAGGTTGTCGTTGAACCTCCGCGAGCATTCGAATAGATTCCAGTGCGTTATATAAAAAATGAGAGTTGATCTGCGAATGCAGTGAATGCAGCTGTGCGTTTTTGGCGATCAATTGTTTATCCACGACCTGTGTCATCAGACGTTTAACCTCATGTAACATTTTGTTGTAGCTCACAGCCACCTCATCGATCTCATCCCCTCTTTCGTTCTCATCTAGGCCGGTATCAATCGTTGCATCCAGTTCTCCTTTTCGTACCTGACGCATTGAAGCCAGTACGCTGTCCAGCCGTCGGAAAATGCGCCGAGTTGTATGTGATACGAGCAGCATGATGAGCAGCAGAACACATAATGTAATCGTTACCACAAATGCATACCAGCTGCGTGGCCCCTTCATCAATGCCTGATGGGAGGCGATATCGACCACATAAGTGTTTAGCGGAGCGATATAGCGGTACAGTGCATAGTAGCTCTGATCACCTACCTTAATCTTAACGGGACTTTCCTGTGGCAGTACATCCAGCTGGCGATGAATACCGCCAAGGATTTCGTCCAGTCCTTCTCCGGCTTTTCGAGAAAACTCATGCTGGGGATTATAGACATATTGGGGAGGATCGCTTTCGTTCATCAAAACAGAAAAGAAGTCTCCCTTGCTCTCCTGGAGAAGGTCGCTGAAAAACATACGGTGTGGAACGCGAATTTCCATAATACTAGGCCGTTTTTTCTCTTGACCCTGAAGGCGAACCAGCCGGTAGTAAGATAGCGTATGTTCACCATCCTTAAAAGAAAATAAGCGGTAAGCCGCACCACCTTCATCCCGAAGCTTTGCCCAGTAATCCTGCGGCCAAAATTTCTGATAATGATAGATTTCAGGCCAGATTTCATACAAGTTCGGGTTATCCACGTAAAAGCTGAGCTCACTGATCATCGCATTACTTTGAATGATGTTTTGCATTTGCTCAAATTGGTTTTGCTTAAACTTCACCAGTCGTAGTCCATCCACAAGCATATTGGAATGAATAAAATCCACAAATGACTTTTGAGTGAGCGCCGTGTTGGAAGCGTTCTCAATGATGTCCATTCTGCTGCGCAGTTGTTCATTTAGCCATGAAACGTGGCTGTTGCCCGCTGACATAGCGTCCTTGTATAGCTGGGTTTCCTGCATGCGAATATATAAAAAGGATACTAAAATAACGGGTATGGCAATCATCACGCTAAACGCCAGAAACAGCTTTTGGGATATACGGGCATTGCGGTAAAGTTTCCTCAATCTAGTCAGTAGGTAATTCATTCTGAAATCCTCACCACCTTCGTTATACCATATATTACAAGTTAGCTCATAGAGAGCGAGGATGTTAGGGAATGATTATTCAGCCATCTTGGCTTTTCTCGCTTCCAGCTCGGTCTGACGGTATTCCATTACCTGATTAAAACCGTAATTCACACGACGGGCCAAGAAATTTTCGAAAATTTTATCAAAAGCAGCTTCATCTTTGGCAGTAATCAATTCAGGCAGCACTTCTTCCCAATTCTGAGAAATACGCGACCAAGATAAAGCTATATCGGAATCTCCTAAAGGATCTATTCCCTTATAGATGCCGCTGTCCATATCCGCCTGTTTGTTCGCGAACTCCTCCATTTGCTTAACGGATGGCGCCTTTTCTGGTCTCCACTGGTTAACGAAGGCAGGGTTGCGCAGCATCCAGTAGGTATCCATGATACCGTATTCCTTTTCCAGACGCTCCCTATCTGTGTCAAGCAATTGGACCATTTCCGCCGTCAACTGCGGTTTGCCATCCCTCATCGCCCATGTTTCGCCTTCTTTACCCAGAAATACATCCCTTTGGCCTTCTTCACTCGCTAAATAGCTCAAAAATCGGATGGCTCGTTCAGGACTCTTGGTGGATTTGCTAATCATCGTAACCATCCAACCGTCCATGTTACCAGGGAACAATCTGGCGGAATCACCGTGACTGTTTTGCGGGCCATCCACAGCGATGTAGTATGAGTTTGGATATGCACCTGCCGCCAAGATCGGATTGATAGCCGCCATGCCAGTCCACTCGCGAATCATCATAAAATAACGGGAATTACTGGTTTTTTCCTCTACCTGAGCATTCGAATCTACCAGAAAATCCACATTAATCAGGCCACGCTCATAAGCTGTACGGAAGGTTTTCAACCAGGTGATATAGTCTGGGTCGGTCATACGGTCGTTAAATTTCCCGTCCTTTTCATGCGGAATAGCCAGCAGGTTTTGCAGGTACTCGGTCATCCCATAAGAGACATTCCCCTGAGCAAAGAAGGGACTAATGAGCTGACCTTTATACACAGAATACTGATCTTTTAACAATTGCAATGCGTTCAGAAAGCCTTCCGGAGTGCTCAAATCGGGTCTACCCATAGCCTCATAGAGATCCTTTCTTACCAAAAAGGTTTGGTTCGCAGCCGTCAAACCGGTTGTCTGCATTAGGGTGGGGCTGTATGAATCATTTGGAATGCCATATGTATTGCCGTTTTCCTGACGATACCACTTCAGTGTACCGTCCCCCGCGACCTTGAAAAAGTAGGGATCATATTGCTCCGCCAGTTCATTTAAGGCATACACCTGATCCCCTTCCCACAACTTATTAATCGCACTTTCCCACGAGCCTATTGTCATCAAATCAGGCAGCTTGCCGGAAGTCATCATGAGCGCAATTTGTTCGCTTGCTTCACCCGATGGCACTTCGAATTTGATGTTAACACCTGTTTTCTCTGTTACAATTTTGGAGGTCATGCTCTCACCCCATGTGTGCCCATACCAGTTCGCACCTACAAACCAGGTCAAATCCACAGGCGTGGTATCAAGCTTCCATGCGGGTTCATCGGGGTTCGACTTGTATTCAATCGGCTGTTGTTTAGGATGAACGGGCTGTGGGAGTGATGGATTTTCACTTTGCTCTGATTGGGAACACGCGGCCAAAACCAGCATTAAGATTATGGTCCCATAGATGACCATGCTGTGCTTAATGGAACCGGGTTTCATTCCATATCCTCCTTTCTTGACTACGGTTGTGAATTAACCTTTGCATTAATCATCTTATAACCGATTTTACTATCCTTGGATCGAAATGGAAATGCCGCTGACTACCTAAATATGGGTTTAGATAAGTTCTAACTCAGGCACGGCTATTTAAAGAGGTTTAAATAAAACAAAGGCAGCTGATTACTCAGCTGCCTTTGTTTTATTGCCTTCGGGAGAATCTTCCCGTTAGATTATAAATCTCACTCGTAAGCGCCGATATTCACAGCAGCTCCCTGGACTCTCGGTTTCCCCTCAATATCCAGTGTTCCGATAATTGCATTGTCCGTGTTCCCGGCATCAATCGCTGGAGATGAAGATTGAAGATGGAAATCGTATCCTGTAGCATTCACAAATTTGGGATCAATGAACAAGGAATGCGCGTCATTGCCAGTTCCCGTTTTATAAGCGGAGAATCCTGTATAATCTTTATTTTTCCAAGTCCAGCTGGCTCCATTGCTTCCGGCAGGGGCAAAATAAAGATTATAATCCACAACGTTTCCGGAATTTTTGGTGTATTCATTGTAAATCAATACATCTGTAGAGCTGGCTACGAAGATGTTGTTCTTAATTACGTTATTTTGTGTGTCGTATTGAACGTAAAGCTGGCCGCTGCCATCGCCAAGCGTGTCATTTTTGTATACGGTATTGTTAACGATCTTACAGTTTACGGTGGAGCCGCGTTTGGTATCATACCCGCCCATGGCGATGCCAGTGAGTCGGTTGTTGTAGACTGCGTTGCTGCGAACAGTAATATTGCTGGTAGATTTACCGGCATGCTCGGACGCAATCTCGATACCGATATCATTGTTGTAGCTGTAGTTCTGTTCAATAATACTGTCCTTGCCACCATCGACATAAATGCCATCGGCCGCATTACTGTTATTCGGAAGTGACTTCCCATACGAAGGATTATTGTTGGAAGTGATATTGTAGACTCTGTTGCCCTTCACGAGTCCGTTCCGTACCTGATCGTAAGTCGTATTCGGCGCTTTACCCTCATATCCGATGAGATCAATGCCGATGTTGTCGTTATCGTGGATGACATTATTCGTCACCGAGAAGGTGTCCACGTTACCGTTGAGAACCAGGGATTCGCTGGAGCCGAGCACAAGATTATACAGTTCATTACCATTAATCGTAATATCGTGAATGGATTCCGGTGCCTTTGTTCCATATACGGCGATCCCATGTGCATCACGGCCAAGCAGATCACTGCCGGTTGGGGTGGCCGTGTTCTTGATATCATGGACTTTGTTGCCCGACAAATTGATGAAGCTGCCTGATCCGTGAACATAAATGCCTACGGGCATGACGTCCTTGGTAACTGTAGTATAATTGCGAATTTCAAATCCCTGAATAGTAACGTAATTCACATCGGTCAGGTCAATCAACCCTTCAATCCCGCTAACCGAAAGTCCTGTGCCGTCAATAATCGGAGTCTCCGTGCCATCGTTAGTAAATACAATCGGCCCCTGTGAAGCGGAGCCTGAGCGGGTGATCTTCAGCTTCTGGTTATACACACCGCCACGAACATGCACTGTACTGCCTGCAGGAACAGCATCCGCTGCGTGCTGGAGCGTCTTCCATGGCGCGCTGCTCGTTCCTGCACTGGAGTCATTTCCGTTTGTCGCTACGTAGTAATCCGTACCTGCAGCAGCAGCAGATGAGGACCATTCGATGCCTGAAACCAGTCCTATCCCTACCGCCATACTTAATCCCACCAGCAATGTTTTACCGAATTTCAACATATTCTCAACTCCCTTTGATCCATTTGGTTGTGTTAGATTAAAATCAGGATTTATTGTTCATGCTCAGCCTGCAAAAGAAGAACAGCCTCCATTGTCGGCAAACTCCCTGTGCCACCAATGCCAAGTGTGGACAATGCTCCACATGCATTGGCAAATCGCAGCAGTTCATCACTTCGCATCCCAAGCAAGTATCCATATATGATGCCTGCGTTGAAACAGTCTCCTGCCCCTGTCGTATCGACGGGTGTCAAAGTGTAAGATCCGGCCGATATTCTACTTTCGTCCAGTTGACGTAGTGTAGCACCTTTTGACCCTTGTTTGACCGCTACAATTCCTGCCACACCAGGAAGCATGGAATCAAGCACATGGCTTACCCCAGCGGCAGGGAAAATGTGCAGCAGTTCATCCTCGCTGGGAATAAACAAATCAGTTACCGTCAGTAGTGCACTTATGCCCTCGCGGTCCCATTGATTGGATACATCCCAACCGGTATCAAAAGACGTGCTGATTCCATCTGCCCGCAATCTTGTAAAGAGCTCTCTCCAATGAGGTCTCATTCCATCCTGCAAATAATAGGAACCAAAATGAAGATGTGCGGCCTGCTGTAGCAGGGACTCCGGGATATAATCCGGTGTTAACAATGGGATACTGCCAGCGTAAGTTAACAACCCGCGGTCATCGGGTGTGGAGAGCGACAGAGTTACACCTGTCTTGATGCCAGACAATCGGGTAACATGCTCTGTATTTACGCCCATACGCTGCAGCTCAGCTATACAGAATTTTCCGAAATCGTCATCTCCCACTACGCTAACGAATCTCACATCCGCTCCCAGGCTTGCCAGCGCACAGGCCGTAATTGCTGAAGAGGAACCAAGTACAATCTCGAAGCCATCAACCATTTTCTCCCGATTCCATTCCGGCATGACATCCGTTCCCGATACAATGACGTCTACATTTAGCTCGCCAGCAATGACAACAACGGGACTTGTTTGTTGTCTCTGCATCATTTCAATACCGGAACAAATCCCTGTTCCGCCTCATACAGTTCATCGAACATACTTCCGATCTCCTCCAGGGAGCATACAGCAGCAGTTAGTGGATCGAGCATCAGTGCATGGCGAGCCATTTCCCTGTCACTCCTCCGTACAGCTTCTACAGCCAGATCAAAAAAAGCCATGTTCGAGCGGCACAATGCGGCCAAATGCTCGGGCAGTCTTCCAAAGCGACAAGGCTGAATGCCTTTCCCATCAACGAGACAGGCCACTTCCACCACACCATCAGCCTGCAGATTTTCAATCAATCCCCGGTTAGGAACGTTACCATAAATGACCTTCGGCTCATTCTTCAATACTGCTTCGATAATAATGGCTGCATATTCATTACTGGATTTCAGCTCAAGCGGTGCCGTTCCCTCAAGCTGTGAAACGATCTGCTCATCATTCTCTCTCCGCCAGATCGGCCAGTTGTCAGCGTAGAATCCCGTAGCTCCGTTATAACCTGAGTTGCAGTGCTGGTCGATAAGCGATTGGCGTTTGCGGTAATACGGGATATATTCCGAGAAATGGCCGCTGGATTTCATAGATTTGCAGTGACAGCACTCGTGTTTCGTTGAAGGGTCCGCCCTTATACCATCTTCTTGACGTTCGGCACGGCCCGATGGTCACCGTGGGTTCGGATACTTTAGTGATTGCTGCCTTGTCGGACAGCGGTATTGAGCATCAACGCAATCTGTTGAGGGATATTAAGGAGCGTGGAGCCACCATTATTACATTTGCCGATCGGGCGATGGGCATCCCGCAGGAGTTCATCGACCTTGAAATCACAACTAGTCATCCGCTTAATACAGCGGTACGGGGTATTCCTTTCATTTTCATCTCGCAAATCGCTGCTTTGGCTAATGCCGAACGCCATGGTATTAACCCGGATCAACCTGAGGGACTGGTGGCTTGGGTCAAGCTGTAAAAAGAAAGATTAGTTCTTTCGATCCGCTTGGACGGTTGGAAAAGGGGAATTTCAGAGGGAGATCCAAAGACTTCTATTCAGCGGAATAGAAGTCTTTTACTTGAATGTCAAAAATCAATTTTATACGTCCTGTGAGATAATTAGGCAAACATTTGATATGAATGATATAACGCTAGAAGTATGATTGGGTACATAATAAACCTATAAGAAGGAGGGCTTTAACATGGAAAATGTAATACTTAACAATGGTGTGGAGATGCCCATTATGGGTTTTGGTGTTTATCAAATTGCAGATCAAAATGAATGCGAACAAAGCGTTTACGATGCCATTATGGCAGGATATCGCCTGATTGATACAGCTGCCTCATATCTGAACGAAGAAGCCGTTGGTCGAGCCATTAAACGAAGTGGTGTCCCAAGAGAAGAATTATTTATTACTACAAAGCTTTGGGTTCAGGATACGGGATATGAAAACACTAAAAAAGCATTTCAAAAATCTCTGGATCGATTGCAATTGGATGTGTTGGATCTGTATTTAATTCATCAGCCTTTTGGCGATGTGTACGGCTCTTGGCGCGCTATGGAGGAATTGTATCGTGAAGGTAAGGTCCGTGCTATTGGAGTTAGCAACTTCCAGATGGATCGTCTGATCGATTTAATCATTCATAATGAGGTCGTTCCTGCGGTAAATCAGGTTGAAACACACCCTTTCAATCAACAAATCGAAAGTGCTGCTTTTATGAAAGAGAATCATGTTCAGATTCAATCCTGGGCGCCTTTTGCCGAAGGAAGAAATGATCTGTTCCAGAATAATGTATTGCTATCCATTGCGAAAAAGGTGAATAAATCTGTTGCTCAGGTCGTTTTACGCTGGTTGACACAAAGAGAAGTCGTTGTCATTCCGAAGTCTGTTCGTAAAGAGAGAATTGTTGAGAACTTCAATATCTTTGACTTTGAATTAAGCCAAAATGATATGGAATCAATTACTGCATTAGATACGAAGAAAAGTCTATTCTTTTCTCATAACGACCCAGAAATGGTGAAGTGGCTTGGTACACGTAAACTTGAAATCTAACCCTTTCTATCGATAAAAAAGTCGCCATTTCTGGCGACTTTTTGTGTTCATGCCCTATTGAACAGTTTACTACAACCCAATAAACATATTTCTGCTGAATGGTCCCCAATTTCCACCAGTGAATCCGGATCTCCCCTCCAAATTGACAAAGCATGGAAGCAAAATATAAAGTACTCCCATAGTCGCGTTAACGTTGAAGGTTATAACAAATCTCGTTTTGGAATTATTAATAGGAGCGATCATCCCCCGATCAGCGCGAATCGAATTATCTTTCGTAATGGCTTCTCCCATTCCTACACTGGCTATATCCGATGGACTAGCCATGTTACTTCTTATCCAATAGTTCGATATGTTGGTTGCTGATGCTAAATCCGCTGGCTGATCATACGTCACTACAATCTGATTGGATGCAACTTGTCTAACCTCCACAACTACAGGATGAGGAGTCATCGCTTCACTTTCTCTCCCGCCCACATTCTCGATCCAATAAGGATGTGTTGTATTCGAATGATGATTAATTGACATTAGATTAATTACCTCCATGATTGACTTCAATAGTCATTTGTCCTGAGATAATGTATGTAGGTGAATGACCAATGGTGTCTTACAAAAGCACCCCGGATCACAGGCCATAACTTCAAAGCAGGCTTCCAGAAAACGTAATCCTTTGAATTGCGTATGTTATGTTCATAGCCTTCAAACGGTACTTGTTCCCAATTGGCAAAGGGCAATTTCCAATCCAAAGCCTTATTCTCGCCTACTCTAATCGAATCCTGTGAATATGCGCCAATGAGAGACTCTACATCTATTGCGTTTCCCCATACAATACGTTTATCCTGTGCATGAGAAGGAAATACAAGCATTTCAAAAAAAAGAGATGCCCTGGCTAATCTACATTAGCGTGGGCATCTCTATATGTTCAACGACCTACTTTGCAGCATATGAGGCCGTCTTAAACGATTTGGCTACTTTACAACGTTTCGACTATTCTCCGCGCACAACACGTAAACCCTGATCCGGACCAAAACCATTTGCATCGAATTTGCCTCGAAAAGCGATCTCGTTATTGTTAACACCGCCGATCCAGCCCCCGCCTTTTACAACCCGAAATGAAGAAATTTGGCTCTCAGCATCGCTGTACCAGTCCCAGCACCATTCTCGTACATTGCCAGACATATCGTAGATTCCAAGCTCGTTGGGCTTTTGGGTACCAATCGATTTGGTTTTGGTTTTGTTGCTCTCTATGGCAGGCCAGTTCCAGTCTCCAGTTAAGATTTTGTCCCCGGCGTTCTTCCAATACCATGCGACTTCATCGGCGTTGTTGCTGCCGCTGTATGTGTAATTCTTGCTCTCCTGACCTCCGCTTGCGGCATATTCCCATTCCGCTTCTGTAGGCAGTCGGTAACCGTTAGTTCCCTCATTAATGGTCACTGTCCATTTTATATTATCGTTATCATTCTTATTATTCAGGTCTTGCGTATCCTTATCGATGTTGTAATACGGCTTCAAGCCCTCTTTTATACTTCTCTGATTGCAATACTCTACCGCGTCATACCAACTCACCATTTCTACTGGTAATTGATCTCCTTTGAAGCCGGAGGGGTTATTTCCCATAACATCTTCCCACTCTTTTTGACTTACCTCATATTTCCCGATATAAAAGTTCTGAAAGGTCACACCTTTTCCAGCGTAATATGACTTGCTGCTCTTAAACGTCCCGCCTTCCACGAATACAAGATTATCCTCTTTTTTAGGTTGATCCTGCTGCGAACAAGCGCTGGTCACTACCGTTATTGCTATTAAAAAAAGCATTAATAGCTTTCTCATTGAATAATCTCCTTTAAGCTAATGGGAAAATAATTGGCTCTGATACATGTCATTCGTATCCGGCAACGTCAAAGACCGTTTGTCTGACTGAAACGGCCTTCAACATATCCGGACTAATGGTAAAACTGAGGAAAAGCATTGAGCCTGTCCCTAATGTATAAGAAACTGTTTTACTTTGACAAAATAGCTTGCCACGGATTGTTTACCACACGGTTACGTTGGAGCTTCCACTGCTCTGATATCCTTCTGTCGCAAATACTTGATAAGACCAGCTGCTTCCCAGATTCATTCCTTTACTAGCCCAGGCGTTCACATGGTTGCTGAACGTAATAGCAGAGTTAACTCCAGTCGCTCTCTTGGACTGTCTTACACTCCAGTACTGAGCGAACGTTTGAGTGCCATCAATGGATGGAGCATTATAGCGCATCGTTGTATAAATGTCATACGTGCCGCCATCACTGTTCACAGTCCCTTTATACGTTCCAGTTGGTCGATATGTTCCCCAGTTATCTACAACGTAATATTCGATAAGTGCATTTCTCGTCCATCCATAGAGGGTCAAATATCCATTCCCGGATGGTGCCCATAACCCCGCATTATAATTAACTGTTCGGTTAGGAGATCCGACAGTCCAGCCTTTGCCAGTAACAAAGTTTCCAACATTCTGCCATGTTACACTATAATTACCGCCCGAACCATTCACGGCATTTACTGTGCCGCCGCCATCCGTCCAATTTTGCCAATAATCTGTCGCACTTGAGGTTGCCGCAAAGACCCCAAAACTCATGGAAGCTGCCAAAACGACCGTCAACATTTTTTTACCAAATTTTAACATATTATACCTCCCAATATGATTGTATTTGTCCGATCTTCTACTTTCGTCTGTCTCATTCTCGGTTGAAGTTCTCTTAACAATTGACACTTTTTTTCCTTTAACCTCCTTTCTGACTAAATTATAGAATGATAGCGGTTACATAAAAACCTGACAAACTATAGATTAATCTCTAATAAGTTTAGATTTATGTCTGCTTTCCTTCTAAAAATCGACTTGTACCTACAAGAAAACAAATATGTAAAAAGCCGCCCAGAAGGGCGGCTGAGAAAATAAATGCTATGCTTAGAAATTATCTAATACCTTTCAACCTCTACTACGTAATCTGTACCCTCAACCCACATATAATAGCGTGTTTTATCTTTATATATGCGTACTTTCGGATACAACGAATAGGATTGAAGGCTAAAAAAATTTGGCTCAACTTGCTTCCATACTTCACCATTTAAGAGTTGATAACTATTCCTTATACTGTATCCATTAAAATATTCGATCTCAGTATCAACATAATCAGTCACATTGTTTTGGAGATAATCTAAATAAGTAATAAGAGGGTCCAATCTATTTATTTCTTCATTTAGCTGTGAGAATGGAACCTTTATATCTATGAATCCCTCTGACAATTCTGCAACTTGAGAGGGATAAAATCGAACAATTATACCATTATCGTAGTAATAAAATGGTGTGGAAGAGTTTATTGGAATATCATATATACTCTTCTCATAAATTGTAATTCCCTTATTATACTTGAGCTGAAGGTTATGAGATAAAATAGACACAAGATTGGCCTTTTTTTGATCAGAATCTACTACATCGTATAATGTAATTCGGTCACCTGTTGCAAGATCAAAATTATAAATAATGGATACATATGTTCCTATATTATCATCGCTGTAATTGAGTCCATCTGTGTAAGCTACAGATAATATTTTATTATTATTGTAGTTAGTTTTCACGCTCGTTTTGTACCAAGCTACACTATTATTCTGTTGGAGTGCCTTATTGCCATTAGCTACTTCTACTGTATGTTCCTTTAAAGTATCATTTATTTTTTTTATAACTATTGCATTTCCACCACTAATTTGAACATACGGTTGACCTTTATAGGTATGTACAGCGGTTTTAACTGCTGTTGAAGCTTCCGTTGAATTTGATGAGAATAATACGTAACTCGTTAAGAATAATAGTGTTGCCAAGAATAATTTCTTCAATATGAACTTGCACCTCCAACATTTCTATACCATCTGTGTATTTACTCAATAATAAAAGTTTACCATTTTGAATTCAGTTTTTTGCTCAAATATTGTAGCTGTGCAAGCTAAATGATCTCCCCTTACCCGTTTCTACCCCGTATCTTTTTACGGACTTGATTCGTTTACAGAGAGATACTTTATTTATAAATTTCATTCTACGGAGGACTTATTATGGAAATTTCAAAGGGAGTCGAAATGCTCCATCTGGACTATCATGGGAATGTGATCCACCCCATTCTTTTAAAGGATCATGAAATGACTATTCTAATAGACACTGGTTTTCCAGGTCAATTTGAGGATTTACGTGTGGCAATGGAGAAGGCTGGCGTTTCAATAGACCAATTAAATGCAGTTATGTTGACCCATCAGGATGTCGATCATATAGGGAATCTACCGGAGATTTTACAGACGTGTGGCAAAGCTATTAATGTATATGCACACGAGTTGGATAAGCCGTACATCCAAGGGGAACTGCCTCTGATAAAAGATGGTCACCTGGAGAATCCCCCGAAGGGCACCGTAAACCATACTTTAATAGATGGTCAGGAACTGCCGTTTTGCGGCGGGATTCGCGTTATTCACACGCCTGGGCATACACCCGGTCATATCAGTCTTTATTTGAAGGAAAGTAAAACGCTCATTGCCGGGGACTCCATGTACAGTGTAGTCGGTATGCTTGGGGGAATTCACGCCCCGACTACACCGGATATGAATGCAGCAAAGCTCTCGTTGAAAAAGTATGCTGATTTTGACATTACATCTGTCGTTTGTTACCACGGAGGATTGAGTAATGTAAATGTGAAAGATCAGATAGCAGCACTCAACCAAGATTAAATTTCCAATATACTTTGGAGAGTATTAATCGGCTATTTAAAACCGGACTGCTCATTTTGCTGTCAGTATAAATCATAAAGACGATTCTTCAGGTGCTCGCCACCCGTGGAACGTCTTTTTTTGTTGAAGAGAATAAGTACATCATTGGACATTTTTGTTGCAAACCCATAATTGTTCGTATACAATAAAACAAATTAGTTGTTCTATAAATATAGAACAATAAAGACGAGGAGAAATTGGAGCTATGAACTACAAAGTGGAAGTTGATTTCGCGCCCATTTATGAATGTGTAAGCAGCCTGACGGTTTTCATGAGCAAACAGAATCATAATGCTCTGGATGCTGGAAAACTATGGGTCAGAGAAGTACAAGATCGGTTCGCACCTGCCAAACTGCAACAAATGCGGGAGACGATGAAACTTGTAGGCGATTTTAGCCTTGCACCTTATATTTGGAGTTGTCCTGGAGAGCGCTCAGTGAGTGGTTTTTTGGATTGGCTTGAAGACCTAACCACAGGCCAGCTATATGACATCGCTGCTAACGTGAAGTTGTCCGTTCCCTCCAATCTCCCGGAACTGCGCAGTCGGACATCCGAAGCACTGCGTGAATGGGATGCCCACTATTTCAGTCAAATCGATTCGGCGATTATCGAAGGCCTTGCCTTAGAAGCTGAAACCAGACGGTCCAGTCTAAACGGAACCAATGATCTTGAGGTCTACGAGGAGGCAACGGAAGGTATGCGTCTATACCCTACCCCTCTGCTCAAACAAGTGATTCTAATCCCTCAATATCATGCTCGTCCCTTTGTCACCTCAGCCATGTTTGATGAAGTGATTTTCACCAGTTACTCTGCCGATATTCTCCCACCAGCAACGGGCCGGCCTGAACATCGGTTGTTGCGTCTAACACGAGCATTGTCCGACGAGACCAGATTATACATCCTCCGCCTGTTGGCCGGAAAGCAGTTAACATTCACTGAGATCGTTAGCGAGGTTAAACTTTCTAAAAGTACGGTTCACTACCATCTGATTTCATTAAGGGCAGCGGGGCTTGTCATCGTGCATTATAACCAGAAAACGACCTCTTACAGCTTGCGTTTAGAAGCTCTCAACAAGCTTTCGGAACAGATTTCAGCTTATATTGAAGAAGGATGATCATGCCCTTTAACCTACGCACACGGAGGAACACTCATGCTTAAGCGCAGTTATTATGGTTTACTAGCGACTGTCACTCTGAGTTCATTTGGTGACGTATTTGGTCTTCTGGCTATGGAATGGCTTGTCTATGAAATAACTGCATCTAAGATGGCCATGGGTGCGATGGCACTAAGCTTTAGCATTCCAGAAGTGGCCATTCGGTTGCTCGGCTCGCCGTTAGCCGATCGGTTACACCGAGGGCGGTTCATGGCAGTGCTTGCTTCTGTTAGGTTGCTTGCTCTCTTATTACCGCTGAGTCTGGGACTCGCAGGCGACTTGCAATTATGGCATCTTTTTCTGGCCGCAGGACTAAGCGGGGCATGTTCTGCCCTATTCATGCCCACCGCAATGGCCATTATTCCCGGAGTATCAGATGAACACAAACTGGTGCGTTCATTCGCGGTGATCGACGGCTGCCGTAATGCAGCTGCTTTGTTGGGCCCAGCCTTAGCCGGAGCTCTTACTGCCGTAGCTGGGGCATTGCCAACGCTGGGCATCAACGCCGTTTGTTACACCGCCGCCATTGTCACGTTGCTCTATCTGCCCGCAATGCAGAAGCCAGTAGCAGCTAAGTCCTCCTTGTCAATTAAGGCTTATTTCAGAGATATCCATGAAGGTTTCTCCTTTTATCGTAGTTTTCCGGCCATGCTTTCGATTATGGGAATGGTTTCGATCAGCAACATGTCTTCTGTAGCGATCTGGACGATGATGATTCCTTTTGTTCGTGAAGTGTTAAATCGGGATGCCGCTGCTATGGGTACACTCACCACGGCTTCAGCATGTGGCACATTAATAGGACTTTTGGTCATCTCGTGGATGGGCGAAATTAAAAGACGACGGACAGTTATGCTGTGCAGCCTAGCCGCCATCGGGCTTTTTAACGCCTTACTGGGCCTATTCCCGAGTTATCCGTTTGCGCTCGTTGCCTTATGTGCCGCTGGTGCAGCAGGACCTTTCTTTGGTTCTCTCAGTTCAGCTTTGCATGGTACACTTGTCCCTGGAGCTCTTCAAGGCCGAGTCAACTCCATACGGTTCCTCATTGGTGGCGGACTACAGCCTGTAGGTGCTTTTGCAGGTGCAGCGGTTGCAGAACTCTATGGTCTGCCTTTCTTATTCTTGTCTTTGGGTCTGCTCCCCTTGCTTTGTTCGGTCGCCGCATCTTTCCTTCCCAACCTGAAGAATTTAGATGGTGATTTATCTACTTTACGGAATAGAACACAATTAAGTTCGTATAACAAGGATATTAAAACATTATAAGAATATCATTCTTATAAAATAGATGAATCTCTCGATTAGTCGTGTGAATCCGTTCTAGCTAACTTGTAAATTACAAATCGGATACACACCCCATAAAAAAAGAACGACAATCCCTTTCAAGGTTTTGTCATTCCTCATTCAATTGAATTCTCCATTGCACCTTGCCCCGCTACAACAGTTCGAACTGAAGCTGAGGTTCAGTTATCTCAGCTTTCCCTTCGGGCTGTTCAGTGCCATATCCCAATTCCAGAACCGCAGCAATGCGCTCGTTGCCCAGCACGCCAAACGTTTCAGCACGACTCCGGTCGTACATCCAGTCATGCAACGTACTGCGCACACCCAGGCCCTGTTCATGGGCAAGCAAACGGAAATTTTGGATCAGACAGCAGACGGCTGCAAAGTCCTCTTCCCGTTTATGATGATCCGCCTCTTCCTTCACCAGGACAAGAAGATAGGCTGGAGCGTACTCCTGCAATCCCTGCATGAGTTTCCCATTACGGTTATCGGCAAAAATAAATCGCCACGGCTCACGGAGTCCATCATTTGGCGCCCAGACGGCGTGATTGAGCAATTCGAGAATTAGCTCCTGCGACACCGGTCGATCCAAAAAATCTTTTGGACTGTGTATGCCCCCTTGCAGATCGGACAATTCCATATTTACATCCTCCCCTTCTACGTAGTCTGACCCTGAAATACAGTCCACTTTTGCTCAGCTGGTGTTCTTTTCCGGCTTCTTGGCGCTTTGTCGTAGTATCCCATATGAAGAATGCCAACAAATCTTTCATCCTCACGCAGTCCAATTCCTTTGAAAAATCCTTCATGCTGAATCATGGACTCTGTATCCCACAGCATTCCTAACCCTTGTTCCCATCCCAGCAGTTGGAAGCTCTGCATCATCCCGCAGGCAGCCGCATAATTGCGGTCATTGGTCAGACGATCCGGTCCTACAGTCGACATAACAATGACATGAGCAGGAATATCGGTAAACCTCTTTTTAAACACATCCAGCAGTTTTCCCGGAATCAACTTGCCGAGTTTGCTCTGCGACATCTCTTCCAGCATGCAGTCCACCAACCGTTTGCGTGCTTCGGGAGTTCCGGCATAAACAACACGCCATGAGCCAGCTTCAACAGATGGTTGAAGCCGTGTAGCCTTGTGCAGCAATTCAACAACCAACTCCTGTTCCACCGGTGTAGAATTACATTTACGAATACTTCTCCGTTCCCTGATCAATTCTGCCAGACTCAAGTGTTTCACTCTCCTTCAGTTTATCTGGATTCCATATCCATGCTGCTGTCTTGAAGAAATCGATGTATTATTTTCAGCTCCGGTTCCGAATATTTGTCCAAAGAACGATAGAACCGTTCAGCCTCAAGTACATGTAAACGTTCATGTAGTTCAAAGATCTTTTTGCCTTGCGGTGACAACCGGAAATAGCTCTCCTTTTTGTTGTCATTCATTTTCGTACGTTTGACGAATCCTTCCTCCAGCAGTTTGTTGCCGATCTTGGTAATACTCGCTTTGGACAAATTCATCGCCTCGGCAATACCTGTGTTGTTAATAGGCTCATGCTTGCCAATGCAATCTATCATATGAACCGCGGTCAAATGCTGCGGGATTTTCTCGATGCTTTCCCGCTGGGCGATACTTAGAAAATGTTCAATTTCAGTATCCTTGTGATTCTCATATACATGTAAAAACCGGATAAATTGGTCATACAGTAACTGTTTTGTTCGATCGTTTGAATCCATTCTTCAATCGCTCCTTATTTACTTGTAAACAATAAAAAAACCTTAAATGATTAAACTAATCCAGGAATTCAATACAAAATAGTTTACCGGTTAACAATATATCACAACTGATAACCGTTATCAACTATATGACTAAGATGGTGGCTACCCGGAAAACTAATACCGTATACAAATCAAAGTGAAATCCATTAACTATTGAACAATTTTGCTTTTTCAAGTACTATCAATCTAAACAATTTAAACGATCATATGTAACTGGCGAACACGGTGAACCGTGAGGGAGCATATGGTTTAGTAATAAGCCGTACGCCTGGGCAGAGGTAAGGAATATTTATTTCCTTGCCTCTTTTTTATGTTGAAAGGGCGATGTGAAAATGAGTACTGACAAACTGATCTTGAATGGACAAACGGTAGCGGATTTTATGAAGGAAGACATGGCCTCGAAGGTTGCCATTCTGAAGGAAAAAGGCATTCAGCCTTGTCTCGCTACAATTCTCGTCGGAGATGATCCTTCTTCAGAGACTTATGTGCGTATGAAAGGAAATGCTTGTGCTCGCTTAGGCGTGCAATCCATTAAGGTCGTTCTTTCTGCGGATACCACCACGGACGAATTGATTCAAGAAATTAACAAGCTAAATGATGACCCTTCCGTACACGGTATTTTGCTTCAGCACCCTGTTCCGAATCATATCGATGAAAGAGCAGCTTTTGACGCCATTAGTATCGAGAAAGACGTTGACGGTGTAACGACCCTCGGTTTTGCACTTAATGCTTTTGGAGAAGCCGAATTCCCTTCCTGTACACCACAGGCTATTATGCGTATTCTGGATTTCTACAATATTCAGATCGAGGGCAAACATGCAGTTGTCATCGGAAGAAGTCCAATTCTGGGCAAACCTGTCTCAGCCATGCTGCTCAACCGGAATGCAACGGTGACGACTTGCCACTCTAAAACCGTGAATCTGGAAGAAATCGTGAAGCTTGGTGATATCATTATTGCAGCCGTGGGCAAACCGCTCTTTGTTAAAGGGGACTGGATTAAACCAGGTGCTGTCGTTATTGACGCAGGTTATAACAAAGGCAATGTCGGAGATGTAGACTACGAAGCTTGCTTTGTTCCTTCTTCAGCAATTACACCTGTACCAGGCGGGGTTGGTCCAGTAACGATTGCGACGCTCATCGAACATACGATTAAATCTGCCTACAAGTTGTCTGAAAATGCATAATTGAATTAGCGCAAAAACCAGGTCCCTCCAGTGATGAGGGGCCTGGTTTGTCTTTGATTAAGCTCGAATTGAAAATAAGAAAATATATATCGCTTTTTTTCTCTTTTTACAAACAGACCATATCTATATTATTATGAACAAGGCTTAGGAAGGAGATAAGCATAACTTGAAACCTTTAGTACAGCTCCTGCATTTCGGTTATCATCAGGCGATGAGTTGCATTTTTCCTGTGGCGATCTTTGGAACGTTGGCCCTTTCTAGCGTAATTCAGATACCCTTTCTTTATCGCTATGATGCCATTCTGCTTGTTTTACTAGCAGTACAATACCTTATGTACCGGAGTGGATTGGAAACACGTGATGAAATCAAAGTCATATGTATATTTCACGTGATTGGATTAGTACTGGAGATGTATAAGGTATGGATGGGATCCTGGTCATACCCTGAGCCTGGTTATACCAAGCTTTTTGGTGTCCCCCTCTATAGCGGATTTATGTATGCAAGTGTAGCAAGCTTTATGTGTCAAATATGGCGCAGATTGCGTATGGACATGACGGGTTGGCCTGGGTTTGCATCTTCGGTTCTGTTAGGAGGAGCCATCTATATCAACTTTTTCACACATCATTTTATTCCCGATTTTCGTTGGTGGTTGACCGCTCTGGTATTTATTGTTTTTCGTAAAACATGGATTATCTATCGGGTACGATTAACTACCTATCGAATGCCGTTAACGCTCGCTTTTGTCATCGTAGGTTTTTTCATCTGGACTGCTGAAAATATAGCTACATTTTTTAACGGCTGGAAATACCCTGACCAGCATGACTCCTGGCAACTGGTCAGTTTTAGCAAGATAAGTTCGTGGTTCCTTTTGGTGATTATTAGTGTCATCATTGTATCCCAACTGAAATATGTCAAAGCTAATCGAAAATAATGAGTAGGAGGATACAATGGAAGACTTTATTTTGTGGTTGAAATATGTGTTATTAGGTATCGTACAAGGGGCTACAGAGCCTATTCCGGTTTCTTCAAGCGGACATTTGATTATCGTTCAACGACTGCTTGGCATGCAGCAGAACGGATTATCCTTTGAAATTTTGACAAACACAGCCTCACTGATTGCCATTATGTTTATTTTTCGGGAAGATATCAAAAAACTTATTGTAGGAGGCTGGCGATTTCTAGTCTCTCGCAATGCGGAGTACAGAGCAGATTTTATGTTTTGTCTATACATAATCATTGGTACCCTGCCTGCTGCGATCGGGGCTGTGCTATTCAAGGATAAAATTGAAGAAATATTCACTTCTGTCTATACGGTTGCGATTAGTTTACTGATCACAGGGGTTGCGCTGTGGCTTATTCGAAACCTTCGCGGGCGCAAAAGAGATGGGGATTTGTCTGCGAAAGACGCAGTACTGGTGGGTCTGGCTCAAGCAGTGGCTCTTATTCCGGGAATAAGCCGCTCTGGTGCAACAGTCATTGCATCTATTGCTGTCGGGATGAAACAAGAAACGGCGTTGAAATTTTCCTTTATGCTCTACATTCCGATTAGCATCGGCGGCGTAATACTAGGTGCTTCTGACATTGTAACCGATCCGCACCGCGCGCAGTTGGCTATCCCTTACATTTTAGCGTTCTTTACGACCCTTATCGTAACCTACTTTTCAATGAGATGGTTCATGGGAATTATGGCAAGAGGGAACTTGATTTACTTCTCGTACTATTGCTTTGTAGTCGGAATTCTTTTACTTATTTTTTTGTAAACCGGAATTTTCCTTGTAACGTATAAGGGAACAACCCCCTCAACAGTAAAATGTACCCTATAAGATAGACACTTTAAAAAAGGTCATCTTGTAGGGTATTTTTGTGTACAATGAATAAAAAAACGAGCGGTGGTCAAGCAGATGTCAAAAAAATACTTTACAACTCAAGAGCAAGATAAGTTAAGAAGAAATCCCTATGTGAAAAATGTCAGCGCTAAAGCTATTACGTACACGGATGCGTTTAAAGAACGATTTATTCAAGAATACAGTCAG
>NZ_FOBD01000001.1 GCF_900109515.1 Paenibacillus sp. OK003
CAAAGAGCAAACTGGAAATTCACAAGGCGTTCGCCAGTTCCCTCGGGAACTGGTAATTCAGTCAAAACTGCCTTCAAAAAATACTATACGAGGAGGGTTTAGTATGAAAGAGTATATGCAATATCCGATGTGGGACGCAGCATTACCATTGGAAGAACGATTGAATGACTTGATTGCGCGTCTGACAACGGAGGAGAAAATCGGATTAATTCCTACACGTGAAGCAGCAGTACCCCGATTGGGAATACCCGGTTACAATGTAGGAGGCGAAGCGGCTCACGGGGTTGCCTGGATCGGTGAGGCTACTGTTTTTCCGCAGCCGCTCGGTCTGTCGAGTACCTGGAATACGAAGCTCATGCGCGAAATTGGTTCCGTTATCGGAGATGAAGCCAGAGCATACCACCATCGTGCACCCGAGCGTCACGGCTTGACCTTATGGGCGCCAACCGTCGATCTGGAACGAGATCCGCGTTGGGGCAGAACGGAAGAAGGCTATGGTGAAGATCCCGTACTGACAGGTGAAATGTCGGCTGCTCTTGTGAAGGGCATGCAGGGTAACCACCCGTTCTATTTGAAAATGGTAGCGACGCTGAAGCACTTTTTTGCCAACAATAATGAGAAGGATCGGTTGAATTGTTCATCCAGCATCGATCCGCGTAACTTGCGTGAATATTATTTAAAAGCATTCGAGACGCCTTTCATAGAAGGTGGGGCCTTGTCCATGATGACAGCCTACAATTCGATCAACGGCACACCCGCTATTGAAAGTCCATACGTGAATAATGTGGTCAAGGGTGAGTGGGCTATGCCTGGATTTATCGTGTGTGACGGGGGAGATTTGTCCCAGACGGTCAATGATCACGGTTATCATGCCACGCATGCGGAATCGGCAGCAGGGGCTATAAAGGCAGGTGTGGACTGTCTGACGGACGAGGTTGATTTAGTCGTATCTGCCTTGGAAGAGGCGCTTGAGCGTAACTTGCTGGAGGTCGAGGATCTTGACCGGGCCATTCGTAATATTTTTGGCGTGCGGATGCGGCTTGGACAACTGGATCAGACGGGACTTAACCCGTATGCTTCAATATCGGAATCTGTATTGTGTGCGCCTGAACATGCCAAATTAAGTTATAGAGCAGCAGCCGAGTCTATCGTTTTACTCCAAAATGACGGACTGCTTCCTCTCCAATCGGAAAGATTGCAGAAGGTTAGCGTAATCGGTCCCCTCGCGGATGTGGTCTATACCGATTGGTATAGCGGCACACTGCCTTATCGAGTTACCGTTTTGGAAGGACTGCGCAAGCAGCTTGGCGGAGCAGAAGTATCATTTGCAGATGGCAATGATCGCATCAGTCTGAAGACAGCCGATGGAAAGGTGATCACGCTTGGTGTGGAAGGAAAGCTTGTTGCCGTGCCGGAAGGCAGTGCGGAGGCCGCCGAGTTCATCCATCAGGACTGGGGCTGGGGAAGCCACACACTTCGCAGTGTGAAAAACAATCGCTATGTTTCGTTAACCGAACAGGGCATCTATCAGGCGAATGCGCCGGAGATTGGTGGCTGGTTCGTCAAGGAAGTGGTACAGATTGATTCACAAGCGGATGGAACCAGCACGTTGCGTACGTGGAACGGACTGCCACTGAGGCTGGATGAACATCAGAGGCAACTGGTGCTGTCCCCAACGCCGGAACAAAAAGACGAGGACTTGAGTTCATCTGGTAATCCGGATGCCGTAGAAGGGAAGCAGAAACCTCCTGTGTTCAAGCTGGACATTGTTGCTAACGGAATAGAGCAGGCGAAAAAAGCTGCTCAGAATAGTGACGTTTCTATCGTTGTTGTAGGTAATAGTCCATATATTAACGGCAAAGAGGAGATCGATCGCCCAAGTCTGCAGCTTCCGCCTGAGCAGGCCCGACTGGTAAGAGAAGTCTGCCAAGTGAATCCGAATACGGTCGTTGTCATCGTTGGCAGTTATCCCTTTGCACTGCAGGAGTTAAAAGACGTGGCTCCGGCAATCGTATACCTGACGCATGCAGGTCAAGAACTGGGGAATGCGGTTGCGGATGTTCTGCTCGGAAATTATGCTCCTGCTGGTAGACTGAATATGACATGGTATGAGGATGAATCCCAGCTGCCTGACATCATGGATTACGACATTATTCATAACGGTACAACCTATATGTATCATGAAGGTCCAGTCCTGTATCCCTTTGGTCATGGGTTAACCTATTCGGAATTTGAGTATAGAGCAATCCGAGTAGAGCATGCACAGGGATCTTCTGGAGATGATGTGCTGAAGATTGAAGTGCAGATCGAGAACAAAGGGGAGCGTGCCAGCGATGAAGTGGTACAATTGTATGGACACGCCCAATCCTCAAGGGTGAAACGCCCACAACGTCAGTTGATCGGTTTCCGGCGTATTCATCTTGCTTCAGGCGCCGTGGAAAATCTTTCTTTCGAAATTCCTGTTCAGAAACTGTCCTTCTGGGATGTCACTCGTGACAGATATTGTATTGAAACAGCAACCTGGTCAATCATGGCTGGGCGTTCCTCGGCAGATATTCGTCAGACCGCAGAAATTCACATCGAGGGTGAAACCATTCCTGCACGAGCGCTGAACGTACCTACGTTTGCGGAAAATTACGATGCGTATGCAGACGTTCTGTTGGATGAGTGTCAAGAAGGTCGTTCAGCCGTCCGTGCCATTGCTCCAGGCGAATCGTTGTATCGTGAAGGGCGTTCTTCCTGGATCTCATTCCACGACAATGCTTTCCGGCAAGCTAGTGAGTTTGAGGGTCGGGTGGCAGCCTTCGGAGAAGATGGCGAATTGGAGATTCGGGCGGAAGGTCCGGAAGGTCCACTGCTCGGCACTTGTGTCGTTCCCGGTTCCGCTGGGACCGTCAACGGGAAGAATCTTCAGTGGAACACAGCTCGCTGTTCCCTGAAGGCAGAGCGTGAGATCAACCAGCTCTGTATTGTTTTCAAGGGCGGTGCAGCCCTCCAGCAATTTGTGTTGAAATAAGTTGATTTGTTGATCTTCATGATGCATGGCGAAAAGGCTGTCCTGACACTGAATTTAGTGCGGCAGCCTTTTTGCGCTGTCATTCCAAGTGACCTTTTTTACATAGCCCGTATATTCAACTGCAGATCAACCCACAATAACGTTGTTGTTTCTGATTCTGTAAAGGTGGTTGAGGTATGAAAGATAAAAAGTGGGACCTCGTCGCACTCGCTTCCATCCCGGTTATTATGACACTGGGTAACTCAATGCTGATCCCCATCCTTCCGCAGATCGAGCGTGAATTGAAAGTGTCCTCATTCAAGGTCAGCATGTTAATTACGGTTTATGCGGTCGTCGCAATCCTGCTCATTCCACTTGCAGGATATCTGTCGGATCGTTTCGGCAGGAAAGCCGTTATTATCCCCAGTCTCATCATTGCAGCCGCAGGAGGCGCGGTTGCAGGAGGAGCAGCCTGGATGCTGAATGGAAATGCGGCATACTGGACCATTCTCGGTGGCAGACTTTTGCAAGGGATAGGAGCGGCAGGGGCTTTTCCGATTGTCATTCCATTGGTTGGCGACATGTTCGATGATGAAAACGAAGTGAGTAAAAGCCTTGGCATTATTGAAACCTCAAATACCTTCGGCAAGGTACTAAGTCCGATTTTGGGTGCAGCTTTGGCTGTCTGGATTTGGTATTTGCCTTTTATGGCTATTCCAGTACTCTGTGTGCTTTCATTGGTCCTGGTTATTTTCCTGGTGAAAACACCCAAGAGGAAGGAAGAACCAAAGAGCTTTCCCGAATTTGTTGCTTCCATCCGCAGTGTACTGAAAGAAAAGGGCCGCTGGCTGTATGCAATTTTTGCGATCGGCGGTATTTGCATGTTTGTTCTCTTTGGTGTGCTCTTCTATCTGTCGGAGACGTTGGAATCGGAGTTCAAATTAAAGGGTGTACTTAAAGGTCTTGTGCTTGCTATACCGCTGGCAGCCTTGTGTCTGGCATCTTTCTTTGCTGGAAAATGGATAGGAAAAAACAAGACACGGATGAAATGGCTTGGGTTTATCGGACTTGCTGTTTTAACTGTTTCTCTTGGCGTTATCGGGCTTTTTGACAACATATATGTTGTGGTCGGTTTGTTCACCCTTGGCGGAGCAGGAATAGGTGCTACACTGCCATGTCTGGATGCTATGGTTACTGAAGGGGTGGACAAGGAACAACGCGGCACCATCACGGCGTTATTCAGCAGCATGCGTTTTATCGGTGTATCTCTCGGTCCTCCTGTCGTGTCATTGTTGATCTCTTCTCACCATTTCCTTCTGTTTGGTATTCTCGCTGCGTCCGGGGCAGTGGGAGGGATACTCACATTATTGGCAGTTAAGCCGGATAAGGGAAATCAACCCACATCAGGCAGTGGTCAAAATCATCGTGAACGTGAGTATGATGAATTGAAACAACCCAGTGGTTATCTGCCAGGGCGGAGAAAGAAAAGTCCACTCTAATTTAAATATAAAAAAACGCGTTTACTCAGATGGGTTTATATTTCCCTCACAGAGTAAACGCGTTTTAATGAATGAAAGTATAGCAGCTTATTGGCATTAATTATCTTTTCGGGGAGTAGGTGTGTCATTTTCAGTTGCAGTTTCACTATGCTCATGCCGATCGGAATCCTGCGCAGCGATATGTGTATGAGTCAATAGTGGATGCACAGGCACTGCAAAACCTCCATTTCGTTTCCCTTGAATCAGGTATATGAGGAGAAATAGGACCATGAACACAATGGAATAACGATACATATCGGTATAACTGGTTATGGAAGCAATAGCGCCCAGCAGAAGTGCTCCAAGAGCAATCCCCAGATCCAGCGTATTCAGAAACATGCCGTTAGCCATACCCCGCTGTGAAGGGGAGACAATCTGAATCATCCAGGTCTGCATGGAAGACTGTATCGAACCATAACCGATTCCGTATAAAAATGCAGCGACAAACAAGACGGACATCGACGAAGCGTAGGAGAGCGTGATCAGTCCAGCAGCAATGAATATTGCTCCGGGAATCAGTAACGCTTTTGGACCTTTGCTGTCATAGATTCGTCCTGCAAACGGTCTGACTAATAGTACAGCGAGAGCATTGAACAAAAAGAACAGTGCAGGGTTAGCCAGGTTGGCTTCCTTTCCATATAAAACGATAAATCCGACCAGACCGCCATACGTGATGGACAGCAAACAATTCAGTACACTTGGCAAAATCAGTTTACGGTTGAAAGGTGTCTTGACCTTGGTGCCTGATATCGCAGCTGTTTCAAATGGTGGCGTCGGCACTACTTCATCATTGACCCTGCGAGCTTTTTTACGTGTCAGTGAATAGCTGAGTGGATAGATGACCGCGATAACACCTGCCGTACATAACATGAGTGTCACGAACCCGGCGCCCTGGAGCACGGTGACCCCAATAATAGGACCCATGGACATGGCCAGACTTGTGGACAGGCCGAAATAACCCATACCTTCACCCATCCGTTTGACAGGCACAATATCCGATGCCATAGTCGGGAAAGCCGTGCTACTCATGCCGAATCCGATACCAAACACCATACGCAGCAATAACAGGACCGCAATCCCGGCAGCAAAGTAATATCCAAGTGTAGCGAGTAAGGCAACCGTCAGGCCAATATAGATCATGGCATTACGAAGACCCTTCTCCAATGCTTTGGCTGAAAAGAGCCGGGCAGTAATGGCGCTAAGGGCAAAAAGACAGGTGAAGAGGCTGACTTCAAAGGCATTGGCGTGAAAACGGTCCTGCACATAAGAAGGCAGTGGGGAGACGATCATGTGAAGTTGCAGAAAGAGTAGAAAGTTACATAACATGAGCAGGATAAAATCGGTGGTCCATAGTTTGACTTGCGATGATTGTGATTTCATTAGTTGTTCATTCCCCCTGGTGTAAAATTCGTTACAGGTTGCTGTTCATGAGGGAAAGAGTATGTCTAAATGCTTTCATCTGTTCTTCGGGAATACCTTCAGTCAGATTTTTATTCATTTCTCTTTCGAGCGGAACAAGCTGGTCAAGCAATTTTTTTCCTTCATCGGTCAAGTAGAGCAGGTAGGCTCTGCGATCCTGTTCGCTGGTCCGGCGTTCGACCCAGCCTTTCTTCTCCAACAGATCAATAATCCGGGCAGTTGTGGGCTGGTCCTTATACACGCGAGTGGCGACTTCCTTCTGATTCACGCCTTCACCTCTACCGATATTGAACAGAACGGAAAATTGCTCTGTTGTAATATCATAGGGTTTGAAACGAATGGCCAGTAAAGCCGACGCCTTGCGGTGTGTCAAGCCTAGCATGAATCCAATGGATTGATCGAGTGAATAGTCGTTCCCCATAACATCCTCTTTTCTTTAAGCAAGATAGTCTCCATTCATTTACTTGTTATAACAACTATATGCTAAACAATTAATTTTGTCAAAATGGATTTATGAATATCTTATGTGAACATTGAAATATGCAAACGTTGGAAAATACTGATAAAATAGAAGTGCCGCTATTTAGGAAATTAGGCAACATGATGGCGAGGTTAAGAAGATGAATCTGCTCCAGCTGATTCTGGAGCTGACTGAGGAGAGCTGAGTATGTTAAAGAACATTCCCGCAATAATACCTCCGGAACTGCTGAAGATCATGTCTGAGATGGGTCATGGAGACGAGCTGGTACTGGCTGATGGCAACTTTCCTGCAGCCAGTCATGCCCAGCGGCTGATTCGCTGTGATGCGCTGGGTACCGTGGAGTTACTGGATGCCATTTTAAGTATGTATCCACTGGATACATATGCTGAGCGGCCGGCAGCCGTTATGCAGGTCGTCAAGGGAGATCAAGTGGTCCCGATCATCTGGGAAGATTACCGCAGGCTGATCCTTGACCATGAGGGCATCACGGATGCTTTTGATCATGAAGAGCGTTTCGCGTTTTATGAGAGGGCTTCTCGCGCCTATGTCATTGTTGCAACCGGTGAACGTGCGCAGTATGCCAATTTGATTTTGAAAAAAGGGGTCATTTTCCCAGATACAGATCCTTATCCAAAGGCGAAAAAGGTTGAATTGAACTGAATTCAAAGTTAAGGCGACGAGGCGGCAGAAGCCTCGCTCGCCTTTTTGCTTTTCCCGAAACGGAGCCAGTAAACAACAACATACAATATAGGCATACACTCGATAAGCGATAAGGTCCGACTTGAAGTGGCTGATAGATCATGTCGGCAACGCCTAGCAAGAGTGCTTTAACCTGATCATAGATATTGTCTTTTTCCATTTCAGTTTCACTTCCCTATGCTGTAATGCCGAGCCTGTAATTTGACTATAGTGTGCGACGCTTCCAATGAAATATACTTTTAAGTTTAGATTATCGATATATATTACAAACTTTGATGCAGATGATGAATGGGGGGATTGTCAGATGTGCCTTACAATGAGAGGGTGGAAGGAAGCGGGTAGACATTTTATATAAGGAGATTAGGGAAGATGGCGTATCGGATCAGACGTGCTGAGCTTAGCGATGTTAACGGAGTGGCACAGTTGTTCAATGAGTATAGGATATTTTACGATCAGCTTACAGATCTAAACGGAGCGAGAGCATATATCAGAGAACGTATGGAACGCAGTGAATCTGTTATTTTGATTGCCGAATCGGAATTGGAGACAGAAAAGGAAGAGGAGTGCAGTTTGACGAATAAACCCTTAGCGGGTGAGTTTAGTGGATTTATACAGCTGTATCCTAGCTTTAGTTCAGTGTCCATGAGGCCCATCTGGGTGCTTAATGATCTCTACGTACATGCGGATCATCGCCAGCGAGGAATTGCGCGTAAGCTGCTGCAAGCTGCACGACTATTGGGAAATGAGAGTGGAGCGGTGCGAATAGCGCTCTCTACGGCGATAAGCAACAAGAAGGCTCAGGCATTATATGAGTCGGAAGGCTATACGTTGGACACCAAATTCATGTATTATGAACTTCATACATGATAAAGACTGGGAGAGCTTGAAGTTCAGGATAAGCAGGAGGGATTAGCACAAAATGATGCAATGGATAGCCATGATCACGATGTTGATCGATCATATCGGAGCCGTCTTTTATCCACAGGTGGGTGAGCTGCGAATCATTGGTCGGATTGCTTTTCCAATCTATGCTTTTGCTGTGTATATCGGTTATAAACATACTCGCAACGTACAAAAATACATATGGCGTTTGTTCTGGATTGCCGTAATCTCTCAATTGCCGTTTATGGCGGCTTTTAATCATTTTTCGCTGAATGTGGTTTGGACATTGTGGTCTGCCCTGCTTGTATTGCTCGTGCTTGATAAACTTCCGGTCCGTATGCTGGGAATTCCGATTGTCGTCGTTTCAGGCTTGATTATGGAAATGACCCATATGGATTACGGTATGTATGGCTTACTGCTTGTATTGCTGTTCCGTTACTTCCAGGGACCCGTACTGGTAATGGCTCATTTGCTCTTAAATGTGTTATATATTTTTCTGCACAGCAGTTCTATTCAGATGTACAGCGTGATTGCTACCGCAGGCATTGCTATTGCCCAGTATTATAACGCAGGGTTCCGTCTGAAAGGTCCACGTTGGATTTGGCGTTATTTTTATCCTGCACATTTGGCTGTCATTGCCTTGATCCGCTGGATTTAAGAAGTTTTTATAAAAAAAGCCACCTTTTCCGTCATCACTGACGTTGAGGTGGCTTATATTTTCATCAGTGGATGCGATATAAGCATTCACTTTATTGAATTTATTCCATCGCTGGAAAAGTGCCAAACTGCGTTCGGACGGCCTTAGGGAAATAACCAATCTCGATGGCATGTTCGAGCATTTTTGAGATGAAACGATCATCGGTTTTGGCGCATATAATGCCGGCTGGTTCCACATAAGCGGTTGTTACAGGAGAAGCATAAACGTATGCAGAATCCTTGGCACCGTCTCCTTCAAGCTGGGCAATAGCCAGTTGAAGTGCCTCAGGGTCCTTGCTGACACTGCCATCGAACAACCAGTTGGTGTACTCTGCAAAAGGAAGAGTTTGCACTTCATAACCGGCCCGGTTCACAGAACGGATCAGATCATCGTAGCTGATTGGCTCCGGATTACAGATATGGAATACACGGCCTGCTGTGTCCTGGCGTAATGCCAGATGTACAATTGCCTGGCTTGCATAATCAATAGGTGTAAAATCAACCATCCAGTCGGCTGCCGGAGCTTTGCCCAGCAATAACATCGCTTTAATCATACGATAAAAGGCGTTGCTATCGATATTCGACTGGAAACGTCCCGTCTCAGAATGACAGGTCAGATTACCTGCACGATAGATGCTCACAGGCACACCCTCTTCGGCAGCAATCATAAGCACTTTCTCGGCTTCAAGCTTGCTGTCAGAGTATAGGTTGTCCACGTGCAGATCCGCGGGGAAGCGATCATATTGCAATGAGGATTCCCACTGTCCACTGAGTGCAAGATCTTCCGGTATGCCCATCGTGGATACATGGTGGAAGGAGGCACCCGGTTTGCTGCGAACGAGTTTAAGCAATGCGATGGTTCCATCGACATTGGTTTTGGCGAATTGTGCTGCATCTCCGAAATGTCGTACATCCGCGGCACAATGAATGACACGGTCAATTCGTTCTTGCACATAAGTCGTCTGTTCGTCTGAAAGACCGAGATTCGGTTGCTCCAGATCACCTTCGATAATCTCGACGCGGGATGCGAGGAGAGGTAGCAGTTCTGATCCAAAGTAGCCTTTCATGACACTGCTCAGTCGTTCCATTGCAGAGTTTCCGTCTGCGGGGCGGCGAACCAGAGTATAGATACGTGTATTCGAAGTTAGAATTAACTGCTGCAACACATGTGATCCAAGATATCCGGTAGCTCCGGTCAGGAGCACATGCTCAGGATTCAGAATTTCCGGATATCCAATCTGGGATCTCAGCTCTACAGGATGTTCTGACAATTGGGTGATTACACCGTCATTCACTGAGGAATGCACAGCTTCATCTGTAGATTGTGCAAGCGTTTCCACGCGTTGTGCCAGGGCACGAATCGTCTTCTCCGCAAAAAAGTCGGCAATCTTCAGCTGCGGATAATGCGGCTTCAGAATGACCAGCACATGGATGACCCGAAGAGAATCACCGCCAATGGCGAAGAAGCTGTCTTCCACACCAAAGTCATCATGCTGAAGAATTTCTTTCCATGCTTCTAGAATAATCGCTTCGGTTTCCGTCTCTGGCAGTACCCGATCAGGTCGATCTTCATGACGTTCTACGTGAGGCAGGGATACCATCGCTTTACGATTGATTTTGCCTGTCGGTGCGATCGGCATTTCATCGAGCTGACAAATCCACTTCGGTACAAAATAGGAAGGAAGCTTAGCCGTTAGCTCGGCTTTAATGTCTGCAACGGAAAGTGTACTGCCATCTTTGGATGTAAAGTACCCTACGAGCATGTTTTGACCATCTGATTCCTTCTTGGGAATCACGGCAACATCCTGAACCTGATCCAGGCGGGCAAAATGATCCTCGATCTCCCCAATCTCAATCCGGTGGCCCCGAATCTTTAACTGCGAGTCGCTGCGTCCGACATATTCCAGCAATCCATTATCGAGCAGTTTGGCAATATCGCCAGACTTATAGATTTTCTCATCGATCGCAAATGGATTATCAATGAATGCCTGCGCGGTACGCTCCGGTTGGTTCAGATAACCTTTGGCCAAAGCGGGTGTTGCTATATATACCTCTCCGGGAACACCTACCGGGCATAACTGCTGTTCTTCATTGACAATATACACTTTATAGTTATGAATTGGTCTGCCGATTGGAATGTTAACGACACTATCCGGAACTTGCTCACTAATTCGGTGGGTTGCTGTCGCTACCGTACATTCCGTAGGTCCGTATACATTGACGATATCAATCTGGTTGCCGAATTTGCGCTGGAAGGCACGAACCTGTTCACCATAGAGAGCTTCTCCGGCTACGGTAATAATTTTAACTTTGGCCAGCTTGTGGAAGCCTTCCTCAGACAGGAAGGAGGCAAGCTGATTGAAAAATATAGTAGGCAATATCGTAATAATGGTGGTGCCTGTACGTTCGATTGCAGTGGCAAACTCTTCCACGGAGACACGTTCCTCCGCCGACAACAGGTATAGCTCTGCCCCGTAGAACAAGGCGCCAATCGTATCCCACACTGATGCATCGAAGCTGTATGTAGCAAACTGGGTTAATACGTCACCTGGTTGAATATCGCAATCTTGCTGCACCACACTACCGAGATTGGCAACACCCCGATGGGCAATAAGTGCACCTTTGGGCTTGCCGGTAGATCCAGAGGTATAGATGATATATGCCAGGTCATCTGGCTGAATATGCAGGTTGGGATTGCTTGCTGCAAATCCGGCAAGGCGCCCGTCTACGGCCAGAATTTGGCGAACGGTAGTAATCCCTGAGAATAATCGTGAGGCTTCAGGTAAAGAGGACTCTTTGGTGAGGACAAAGGATGAAGCTGTATCTTCGACAATATAACTGTTGCGTTCTTGCGGATGCTCAGGGTCGACAGGAACGTATACTCCGCCAGCTTTGAGAATACCGAGCAAGGAAATAATTGTTTCCAGACTCCGTTCCATAAAGATGCTGACGAATTCTCCTTTTTGCAATCCGTTGGATAACAACACACGGGCAACCTGATTGGCGCGTTCGTTTAATTCCCTATAGGTGTACCGACCAGTTGATGAAGTAATTGCTGGCGATTCCGGATACTCGGCTGCTGTTGCTTCGAACCAGCCATGAATCGTCTGATGCTCCGGTTCGAGAACGGCGGTATCATTCATTTCTCGATAAAGCAACCGGTCTGATGCGGACAAAATATCCACCGTACCAATGGCTTTGTCTTGGTCACGCAGCATAGCCAGAAGAAGAGTCTGATAATACTCTGCATATCTTGTGATCGTAGCTTCATTCAGAAGTGAACTGTCATAGAACAGATCCAGCGTAAGCATATCCTGATCATCACGAATATTCCAATTTAACAATTGAGGAGCTTTAGGCAGCTGTACACTGTTAAACATAAACAGCGTTTCCGGATTGCCACCAGATTGGAGCGTGTAATGCTGCTGGAATTGATCTGAAATCTGATGAATCAGCTCGTTAAAAGTTAACTTGCCTTGAATCTGCAATAACACATGGGAAGCTGTCCGATCGGGAGCCAGTGTGCCGATGGCAAGTTCCTGCTCAGCTGATAAACGGAACAACAATGCTGCGTAGGCAGACAATAATGCTGGATATACGCTCTCTGAGCCGAATTTTTGTTTCAGTTCTCGACCGAGGGACGATTGCAGTGAAATATGAGCAGACTCATAAGCGAAAGATTGTTGACGGCGCCCAAAATCCAGTGGAATCTGAAGAACCGGTAGGCCAGATTCCGCTGTTTGGGGAGATGATGATTGATTTTCGACCACTTCAGTTGTTCCTCCTTGGTTCAAACCGTTCAGGTTGTGGGTTGAATTATAGTTTGCTTACATTAAAATGCGATATCAATTCTTGCAGCTCTTCAGACATAGTGTTTAAACGGGTAGAGGAATCAACAAGTGTAATCAGAGATGCCTTTTGCTCATCAACGGATGCAGAAATCCGCTCACTGTTATCAGCTGTCTTGCTCACACTGGCAGACAAATCATCCGCAGTTGCGGTCATTTCTTCTGTACCTGCAGAGATTTCTTCTGTAGCGCTGGATACTTCCTGAATCTGATTCGATACTTTCTTGGCTGCTTCCAGAATTTCCTCGAACAATTGACCGGTTTGATCAGCTACACTGAGTCCGGTATCCACTTCAGCTGTTCCTTGTTCCATCGCACGAACGGCTTGTCTGATTTCAGCCTGAATCTCCTGGATCAGCACAGCAACCTGGCTCGTGGATTGTTCGGACTGCTCAGCAAGCTTACGTACTTCACCTGCTACGACTGCGAATCCTCGGCCTTCTTCACCAACACGTGCTGCTTCAATGGATGCGTTAAGCGCAAGCAAGTTTGTCTGGCTGGAAATACCTGAGATGATATTCAGAATATCGCCGATTTCCTGCGAGCGGCTCTCGAGAACCTGAATGGCAGAAGCGGTGTTTTTAACAGATTCCGTAATCAGATTCATCTGCTCAGATACCTGGCGAACCACACTGTTTCCTTGTTGGGATCGACGTTCCATCTCATAGGCTTCGTCAGCTACACTTGCTGAACTGCTGGCAATAGTCTGAATGACGATAGCCATCTCGGACATCGCACGGGCACTGTCCCGGGTTGCCTGTTCCTGTGCACGAATGTTGGATGTAATCTGAGTAACGTTGTTATTGATTGAATCAGCATTCTCGCTGTTTCTCTCGGAGACTTCATACAGTTCCTTGGCAGACTCGTTAACTTCTTGCGAAGTGATTTGCACTTTAACGATAGTATCGTTGATCTTGCGTACCATGATATTAAACTTTTCATTTACAATACCCAGATCGTCTTTGCCTGTCGGAATTTTGACATTCAAATTACCCCGGCTTACGTCATCAATCCCTTTGATCAGGTGACGAATAGGGGAAAGCGTGTTTTTGACAACAAGATATTGGATGATCAAGAACAACAGCAGGAACGCTACCAGGATGATAATTCCGTTCTTGAGCAATTTGTTCAGTCCGGCAGGTACTGCTGAAGCGTCTGCATCGACTGCAAAGTAAGAGTAAATCTTGCCGTTACTATCCTTGATCGGATAAGCAATGGTTGTCCAGGTTCCGAAATCATCGGAATAAAATGTGGTGAACGTTGGGCGATCCGTATTCACCATTTCTTTCAATGCATTTGCCACAACGACAGGCTGTTCATACATGTCGCCGATATTAACATTTTCACTCTGGAAGGCTTCCTTCAGATTGGTTGGCATGGCAACAAGGGAAGTTAATCGTTTGTTATCTCCACCGAGCTCGACACCAAAGATGTAGGCTTGTGCAATGTTGGGATAATATTGCTGCATTTCATCGAAATAGGCACGCAATTTGGTTTGTGCTTTTCCATCATAATTGGCTTCTGTAATCGCAGCCTGCACTTCGGTGGAATCAATACCCTCTGCCCATTTTTTAGTGATTTGTTCTACTTGACCATGTAGTTGGTCTACGAGGATCGTTTTTTGAAAGTAATAGCTGCTGGCAATAAGTGCCACCCCAATGATAATAATGTTTGTAAATGAGAGCAACAGATTTTTGGAGAAAAAAGACATGCTTTTCCAACTTAATGATTTCACTAAAGTCCACTCCTGATCTTCTTTGAATTGATAATATGTTGGTGTCTTCATGAAGCAAATTAAGTCATTCCCTTATCCCCTCCAAAGGCAAAATGTGCGACCATGGTCTTGGGTTCCTGGTCGCTATGTAGAGATATTTTTACCTAGATACCCATAGGTGTCTAATTATTAAAACACATCTATACTTAATATGTCGTATAAAATGTCGTCAAATTGAATAGTTTTGTTAAAACTTTTTTAATATTTTACGTATTTATGGACATATGGAAGTAAGATGTAGGTACTTAGAACTGTTTATTTAAAATAATTCCCATTTTTTAGTTTCATTCTGTATTCTATAACATGGTGGGTTAAAAAACATCCTTAAACATTGAAAAAATAGTGAAAACAACAGAAAACGGACTTTCTTCTGCCACACCAATAAGATATCAGGGAGGAGAATCTAACCAAGAATGTACATAAGCAAGATCAATGATACATGTGAAGTAGAGAAACAGGCCAAGTTTCCCAGTTGAACACGTCATCCACAGATATACATCGGAAGCGGTTTTATCTATAATAACTACAGTATGCATTTCTCAAATCATGAGCAGGCGGGGGTTTATAGATGAATCTTAAACAGATAGCAGCTGAGCGCGCGGCAGAATATGTTCAAGATGGAATGAAGGTTGGATTGGGTACAGGGTCAACGGCGTATTACGCTATTTGTCGAATTGGTGAGCGGGTACGCGAGGGGTTAAACATTCAGGCAGTAGCTACTTCGGAAGCATCGGACAAGCTCGCCAAGGAATGGGGAATTCCGATCGTTCCATTTGATCAGATTGGACGTCTGGATCTGACCATTGACGGTGCAGATGAAGTTGACCCCGAGTTTAACCTGATCAAAGGCGGTGGCGGTGCGCTTTTGCGTGAAAAAATTGTAGCTGCAAACAGTGACAAACTGATTATTGTGGCGGATGGCAGCAAAGCCGTACAAAAGCTGGGGAAATTTCCGTTGCCGGTTGAAGTGGTCCCTTTTGCGTCAGAGTGGACCTTCCAGGCGCTGGAGAAACTCGGATGTCACCCGGAATGGCGCATGAATGGGGATCAACGTTATCTTACGGATAATGGAAACCTCATTGCGGATTGCCGCATGGAAGCCATAGAAAAGGCTGCGGAGCTTAACGTGCAGTTAAATATGCTACCAGGTGTTGTCGATAATGGACTGTTTATTAACATGGCGGACACCGTCATTCTTGCGAAGGATGATGGCAGCATCGATGAGCGTCATCGTTCGTGAGCGGAAAGGTGGTCAATGCATAGATAATGGAAACCCCGTTAGTGCATGGTGAAATTATTCTTCGATGTGTTGAGAAAGAGGATCTGACTGAACTCTATGAATTGATCTACAGTGAAGACGTACCGGAATGGAAACAATGGGATGCACCATATTATGCCCTTGAACATGAGAGCTACGAAGACTTCGAGCGGAGCATGTTAAGAAGACTTGAAGCAACTCAGAGCAATGATGATCCGGACTCCATTCGAATTATTGAGTGGAATGGCCGAATCGTCGGTACAATCAGCTATTATTGGGAACATCGTCCATCCATGTGGCTAGAAATGGGAATCGTGCTATATCAATCAGCCCAATGGGGGCGGGGGATCGGCACGCGAGTACTTCAGATGTGGTCCAGTCACTTATTCGAGCATTTGCCACTGGCCCGGGTTGGTTTGACAACCTGGTCTGGCAATGAACGAATGATGCGTTCAGCTTCGAAGGCGGGGCTGCAGGTGGAAGGACGCATGCGCAAATGCCGCATCGTGGATGGCAAGCATTATGATTCGATTCGTATGGGAATGCTGCGCGAAGAGTGGGAGCAGATACGATCTTCAGGCGCAGGTCGAAATGTAAACAACTGATGGAGGATTATAGAAATGCCGAACAAGGAGGACAATCGGGAACTGTCTTTACAATTATTTGTGGTTCTCGCTCGCGCATACAATTCCGTTACATCCAGATCCAACCGGGATATCCAGAGTCATGGACTGAATACGACAGAATTTGGCGTGCTTGATTTGTTATACCATAAAGGGCCGCAGGCGTTGCAAAAGATCGGTGAGAAAGTGTTAATGTCCAGCGGCAATATTACGTATGTTGTGGACAAACTTCAGAACAAAAATCTGCTGATTCGTCGAGCATCCAAGGAAGATCGGCGTGTCATATACGCTGAATTGACGGAGGAAGGTAGACATTTGTTTACACAAATCTTTCCTCAGCACCACCAGGTGATCATTGATGCGGTCGATGGACTGGAACCTTCGGAAAAGGCAGATGCAATTCGTTTATTAAAAAAGCTTGGACTCGCTGCAGAGGGGAAAACTGACTTGCGTTAATAACGCAGGTCAGTTTTTTTATATGAATGTATGCCATTCGTCGTTCATGTATAATGAATAGATGGGCTGTATTTGAACGCGGATGATCGAGGCTGATGAAGCTGCTGCAAAAAATTGAGTGAAGCCTTCGTATAAGCAATATGGCATAATTCACGATTAGGAGAGTGATCATGTGATGTCTAAAGAACATGGCGAAATGAAGTCATCGCGCAGAATGATTGAATCGTTACCCAATCAGAGGATTCACGGCAAGGAGAACCAGGAGCAGCTTCGTACATCTCTTCCGATATCCATCTTGCTGGCAGACGATAACGTCATCAATCGGCAGGTTGTGCAGATGCAACTCCAAAAGCTGGGCATGACCCAGGTGGATACTGTCTCTAATGGGGAAGAGGCTAGTGAAGCTTTTCTCAGCAATAAATATAGTATGATCCTGATGGATAACATGATGCCTGTAATGGACGGACTGGAGGCGACACGTAATATCAGAGCCATAGAGCTGGATAAGATGTGGCAGCCCATTCCGATCATTGCGATGACAGGAAAAGTTATGGATGAAGAGAAAGAAGAATGTTTTGAAGCCGGGATGAATGATTTTATCGGCAAACCCTTCACACTTGAAGCTCTAAACAACGTGATTCAGAGGTGGCAACAACGATCCTTGTCCGAAGAAGTGGCAAAACGTTAGATAATTTACATACATGTTTCACGTGGAAGATCGACTGAAAGAGAGGGAAATGTTCATGTTATTATACGGCCTTGCTGTTCTGGTGATAATCGTTCTTGCCTTACTATGGTTAGGTGGACTTTACTTCTTCAAAACCGCCATTCGGCGTGCTCCAAAATCATTTCTGGTTGATAATCCGAACCTGATGTCCGAGCCGGATAACGAAAATATCAGCAGTGCTTCTGACTTGGCGTGGCTTAATACGCAGCCAACCGAAGATATATATATCCAATCACATGATGGATTAAAGCTGCATGGAACATGGCTTCCTTCTCCCAGTGGATCGCAGCAGCCAACGGTTATCCTGGCTCATGGCTATTCGGGAAAAGGTAGGGAGATGGCGGGTTTTGCCCGCTTTTATGCTGAAAAACGGGGTTATAATATACTGATGCCGGATGATCGTGGTCATGGACAAAGCGAAGGTAACATCATCGGATTCGGCTGGCTGGACCGTAAAGATTATGTTCAATGGATTCATTGGGTTCAGGGCAAGATCGGCACAGAGACAGAGATCATTTTGCATGGAATCTCGATGGGAGGCGCTACGGTATTGATGACAGGTGGCGAAGCTCTCCCTGATCAGGTGAAGGCCATCGTATCGGATTGTGCTTATACCTCCGTGAAGGAGGAGCTGACCTTCCAGCTTAAGCAACTATACAAGTTGCCCGCATTTCCGTTTATTCCCGTTACCAGTCTCATTTCCAAATGGAAGGCGGGCTACTTCTTTGGGGAGGCATCGGCACTAAATCAACTCTCCAAAGTTCAAGTTCCGGTTCTTTTTATTCATGGTGAGGCAGATACGTTTGTTCCGACAGAAATGGTCTATAGACTATATGAAGCATGTCCGACAGAAAAGGAACTGTTGACTATTCCCCGTGCGGGTCATGGAACAGCATTTCAAGTGGATCGTACCCGATACGAGCAGGTACTTGAATCCTTTTTGACCAAGAACCAGCAGCATTCATCTGATTCCAATTAAGCATCCTGGGTATTAAGTAGAAGATGCATGATTGAAAATGATGAATTGATATTGGATCGATATTCAATTGTGTTGCTTGTTCTGATGACACTGTTTCTTGCTCCGGTAGCCATGACCGTTGGCGGCGTGATGTTATTTAATGACAATACGTATAAGCAGGATACAGGTAAATTGCTCGTCACCGGGGCATTTTGTAGTGATGCTTATTCTCACCATTATTCTGTTTGCAGGTTCGGGGACATTGACGATTAACATCTAAGCTATGGAGGTGCTTGTATGGGGAATGAACAATTTAAGGCTGCACGGAAAGCAGAGGCAGGTTACCATTCCAACTTCTATCAGAATAATGAATTATTCGCGTCCGGTACCTGGATGGCGAGGCCCATGCCTATGGTTATGGATATGCTTGAGCGTTTACTTACACGTAGTAAGGTCCCGGCAGTTCGTATTACTCGGTAGCTTAATAGGAACATCACGAGAAGTATCATGGGGCAGGGGACATCATCACACCAGAACATGGGGGATCAGAATGAGTACATATGTGATTGGAATGGATGGCGGGGGAAGCCATACACGGGTGGCATTGGCCGATGAGAACGGAAAGGTTTTGTCATATGTGCAAAAGGGTGGTTGCAACCGCTATCATGATGCCAATGCAGAGCAGCATGTATTGGAGGGCATCGCTCAAGCCATTCGCGGAGCCGGGTTAGAAGTGGAGCAGATTGCATCCATTCAGGCAGGAATGGCAGGCCTGGATCAGCCAGAAGATACGGTCTGGGCTGAAGCTCTACTTGCCCAAACCGGTATATTGGGCAGAATCAGCGCAGTAAATGACACGCATATTGCCCATACAGCAGCCTTTGGCGGTGAGCCGGGCATTGTAGCTATTGGAGGCACAGGCTCTCTGATTCTGGGTAAAACGGAACAAGGGACCTGGCTCCGCAATGACCAGTTCGGCCACTATGCGCCAACAGCAGCTCGTTTTTTGGCTTATGACGTGGTGCATTCCATCCTGGCGGGACGTTATGGTCCGCAGGACCAATCCTGGATCGAGCAGATCTTAGCTTATTGGAATGTAACTTCGATTCCGGAACTTGCTGCACTGGGCGTATCAGGTTTTGCTGAAAATAGACAGGCCCTCAATCGGATCTTTGGTCAAATGGCTCCTTTGGTTACCGAAGCAGCCGCCGAAAATATTCCTCTTGCGGTCAGAGTATGTGACTCAGCAGCGGATACGGCTGTTGTAGGTATTCTCATGCTTGCATCGTGTTTTAAAGACCAGCAGGTGTCCATGACGCTTACAGGAAGCTGTCTGAGTACACCTTATATGGTGGAGGCCGTTCGAAGGGGACTGGATGCAGCTTATAAACCGGGTGGACAACAGATTCATTACATGACCAGCCATGTGCCAGCAGTCGGAGGTGCGCTGCTGGATGCGTATCAATTGGCAGGAATCCAGGTGCCTGAAAGTATCACGTCTGAACTCCAATCGGAGCTGAAACGGCACACGACTTGAACTTTTAAAGGCTAACGACTACAATACGATAACGGAATCAAGCAAGTTATAGGAGGAATCAGGGTGTTAATTCAATTGAAATCACGCATACAGGAGCCGGAAGTGCAGGAGCTGTTGTCCTACTCGGTCTTCCCCGACCCGGATCACCTGAATCGTGCGTTACAACAGTATGTTAATAAGGACGAGCTGCATTTGGACGGTTATGAAGACGAAGGCCAGCTGATCGGTCTGATTGGATATGAAAGTACAGGAACGAGTGAGATCACTATTCATCACATCGCTGTCCTGCCTGAGAACCGTTTTAAAAATTATGGTCGTGGCATGATTTCACAGGTGCTGGCCAAATATAATCCGGACAGACTGATCGCAGAGACCGATGTGGAAGCTGTAGAGTTTTATCGAAATACGGGATTCGTAGTGTACAGCCTGGGTGAGCTGTATCCGGGTGTGGAGCGATTCCGCTGTGTATTAGAGAAGGACGAGGAGCAAGACGAAGACTAGTATCTGCTACTACTGTGTAACGTAAAGAGAGCATAATCATAACAGGATGTTGGATTCGGCGAAGCAGCTGAATCAGACGTCCTGTTTTTTTGTCGTTTGTTTAATAAAAATAGGAAAAACGTATTGCTTTGCAATATAGTTTCATTATAGAATAGTTTCATTGAAGAATAGTTCTATGAGTGAACTATATTTTGGGGGAAGGAGAATGAAGAATGAACACACCAGATGCTAGAAGTTTGGTTAACCGCTATTTGGATGCTTCTTTCCTGGTAACCAAACGTTTTGATACCCAGATACGTGAACGCCTGGGCCAAACGATTACCACGGATCAGTTCTGTGCACTTCGTATGATCAAGGAGAAGCCGTTATGCACGCCGTCTGATCTGGCAGAACTTCTGTGTGTGGGCAAGAGCAGCATCACTGCTCTGGTCAACAAGCTGGTGGATCGGGATCTGGTCCATCGGGCCGGGGATGAGCGCGACCGCAGAGTTGTTTATTTGACCCTGACGGACAATGGACGTGAAGTATACAGGGAAACGGAACAGGAAATACAGCAGCTGCTGGAACCGTATTTGGTCCATTTCAAACCGGAAGAGGTTCAGAATTTCATTGAATCTTTTGAGAAGCTCGCAGCTTTGCTAACGCATGAAGGAGGACAGGAGAACGAATGAGAACGATTTTGAAAGCGCGATGGTGGTTGATGGGGCTATGGGTCGTTGTGGCCGCCGTATTAATGTTCACCGCCCCTAACATGAGTGAATTGATTCGGGAAAAGGGACAGTTCTCGGTTCCTGAAGGGCACTCCTCCACCAAGGCAGCGGCGATTCTTGACGAAGCCGCAGCACAAAAGGGAGAGCAGCAGGGCAGTCAGTTGGCCCTTGTATTTTATAATCCGGATGGTTTGGGTGCCGACGGTAAAGCAGAGGCAGAACAGGCCGTTAAGAAACTGGAGGCCGAAAAAGAGAAACTGGGCATTCTGTCCATACTGGAACCATTCTCTCAACCAGAATTATCTGACAAAATGATCTCTGCCGATGGCAAGACGATCTTAACGTCGCTTTCCATTGATCAGGCAGACCGTACAGTCAAGGAAATGCGCGAAGACCTTAATGAGGCTTTGTCATCGGTCAATGTGGAGCATTACATAACCGGCAAAGGCTTGATTGATGAGGATACGGTGGAAAGCTCCCAAGAAGGACTCAAAAAATCGGAGTACATTACCGTTGTATTTATTTTGCTCATCCTGTTCCTTGTATTCCGCTCTTTTGTTGCTCCATTTGTTCCACTGCTTACGGTGGGGATCAGCTACATTGTTTCACAGCAGATTGTCGCGTTCCTTGTGGACGGCCTAGACTTCCCTATATCGACATTTACGCAGATCTTTATGGTGGCGGTCATGTTCGGGATTGGTACGGATTATTGCATCCTGTTAATTAGCCGGTTCAAGGAAGAATTGGCTCATCATGAAAATACGTGGGATGCCATCATTGCTACCTACCGCACTGCAGGCAAAACGGTATTCTTCTCCGCACTCGCCGTGCTGGTTGGATTTATTGCCATCGGTTTTGCACAATTTATGCTGTATCGTTCTGCGGTAGCGGTTGCTGTCGGTATTGCCGTGATGATGCTGGCATTAGTCACGATTGTTCCATTTTTCATGGCAGTGCTGGGCAAAAGGCTGTTCTGGCCATCCAAAGGTTCACTGGAACATGCCGAGAGTAAGATTTATGGTGCAGCCGGTCGTTTTTCCTTAAAACGTCCATGGGCAGCCCTGCTCATTGTTGCAGCGGTATGTGTCCCATTATTGGCGACTTACGACGGCAAACTGTCGTTTAACAGTCTCGATGAGATTGGTGAGAAATATGATTCGGTCAAAGCATTCAATATCATTTCGGACAGCTTCGGTCCGGGTGAATCCTTACCGGGTCAGGTTGTTATCCAGAATGATGAAGCCATGGATAACGCCAAGTATATGGCGCTTTCGGAAAAGATCAGCCGGGAAGTGGAGAAGGTGCCAGGGATCTCTGGTGTCCGCAGCATGACACGTCCAACCGGTGATGAGATCAAGGATTTTGAAGTGACACAGCAAGTAGGGACATTGTCTGATGGTTTGGGCGAAGGTAAAACGGGTCTGGATAAAATCCGTGATGGCCTGAGCGAAACCAGCAGTCAGTTAAGCAAAAATGAACCACAACTTAAGGAAGCTGCGGATGGGGCTGGAGAACTGACCAAAGGTACATCCCAACTGCAATCAGGCATTACACAGTTGTCGGAAGGACTTCAGCAGATTGAAAAAGGCATTCGTGACGGCTCCTCGGGCGCCGGTGATCTAAAAGCAGGTCTGCAGAAAGCCAAAACGAGTGCAGATCAACTTGCACAGGCCAACAATCAGCTGCTTCAAGCCTATCGTCAGGCAGGCGCAGGTGTAGCTGCACTGGGTGATGGTGTAGGTGGACTACAGCAACAACTCAAAGGTGTATCTACAGCGTTGACCAGCTTGAATGAATCGTTCACAGCGCTTGAGGAGCGCTATCCTGACTTGCTGCAAGACGCCGATTATCAGCGGGTCAAAGGCACCCTTGGTGAAACAGGTACCGGCACGGCACAGCTCGCTCAAGGCTTGGGTCAAATTCAAACCAAGCTGGGCGAAGCCGCGGCGGGAATCAATCAGGCGAACGAAGGCTTTGCCTCCGCAGCATCCGGACAGAAGGCACTTGCCGATGGTCTGGGTCAGATTGTGACGGGAATCAGTCAATTGCAATCCGGTCTTAAACAGGCCGCTGACGGTCAAGGTAAAGTGATTAGTGAAATTCCTTCAATTCAGAAAGGACTTGGTCAGCTTCAGGGTGGTCAAGAGAAAATTCAGCAAGGCTTCTCGGATCTGAGTGGTCAACTGACTCAATTGACAGATGGTCTTAATCAGAGTGTAGATGGAATCGAACAGGTTTCAGGTGGACTCGATTCAGCACAGGACTACCTGACACAATTGCAAAACTCTCCTGATTCCGATCTGGCAGGCTGGTATGTTCCTGAAGAAGCACTGAATAGTAAAGACTTCACACAGGTATTTGATACGTATCTGTCCAAGGATCGGAAAACGATGACAATTGACGTTATTTTTGCCGAGAATCCATATGGAACTGAAGCGATTGATCGTGTTCCAGATATCGAAGCTGCTGTACATCGTGCCGTACAGGGAAGTGCACTTGAAAAAGCGGATATTGCCATAGGCGGGGTAACCAGTACATTTGCAGATCTGCAGGAAGTCTCCAACAACGACTACACACGCACGGTTATGCTGATGCTTGCAGGCACGTTTATCATTCTGGTCCTGCTGCTCCGTTCGGTTATTATGCCGCTGTATCTGATCGTTTCGTTGTTGCTGGCTTATTTCACTTCCATGGCCCTGACTGAAGCGATCTTTGTAAATATACTTGGATTCTCGGGTATCAGTTGGGTTACGCCGTTCTTCGGCTTTGTCATGCTGATTGCACTGGGAGTGGATTACAGCATCTTCCTGATGGACCGTTTCAATGAAAATAAAGGCATGAGAGTACAGGATGCCATGCTGTATGCCATGAAAAACATGGGTACGGTCATCCTGTCTGCAGCCGTCATTCTGAGTGGAACCTTTGCCGCAATGTATCCTTCGGGAGTTCTTTCGATGATGCAGATTGCGACGGTTGTACTCAGCGGCCTAATCTTGTATTCGCTGCTATTCCTGCCATTCTTCGTTCCTGTAATGGTGAAAATGTTTGGCCGTGCCAACTGGTGGCCATTCCCGAACAAAGAACAGGCAGATTCCGTTGATTCGGATCGTAACATAGGCATGTAATCATATGATTTATGAACAGCCCCGCTGGATTCCCGGCGGGGCTTTCTGTATTATGTTGTGCGAACCATTCGTGAAACGGAAATAAATGTGTATGCCTACGGACACCATCCCGCGCCTTGTCTCCGTTCCTCTCATACGATATATAGGAATTGGATATGGAGTAGTTTATAACACAGCAGAGAGGGGCGGCGGGATGGTATATCGATATGTGGCAATAGGAGATTCATTAACGGTAGGTACAGGAGCGCTGCTGGGCACCGGCTTTGTTCCTTTATATCGGAGAATGGCAGAAACGAATGTGCGTACGTTTGTATCCATGGATAATTTGGGAGTGAATGGACTTACGTCAGGGGAAATGCTGCAGATGATATCCAACAACCCAAGAGTGCGGCAATCGCTGCGTGAGGCGGATATTATTACGTTGTCGATTGGTGGGAACGATCTGATCCGTACATTCAAAGCGAGTGGCGGGATCCCGAATGCAAGTAAGATGACACAGGTGCTTGGGGATACTCGCAGTAACGTGTCCCAGATTATGAGGCACATCCGGCAGTTGAAAGGAAACAGTGTATATATGGTCCGTACGATTGGGTTGTACAACCCGTATCCGCAAGCGGCGGAAGCTTCATATTGGGTGCGGCAGTATAATTCATTTTTGAATGGTGCGGGATCGGGGAACTATGCCTGTGCTCAGGTCTATGACCGATTTGAAGGGCGTGAACGTGAACTGTTATTTTGGGACAGGGTTCATCCAAATGCAAAAGGCTATCGTGTGATTGCAGAACAGTTGAATCGCACAGGATACTATCCATTTGCCTGATCAGCTGGCAGTGTAGCTTAGCATGACTATTACCTCGGAGCTGACTAGACCGAAAGAAATACTTCCGTTAAGATGAGGACATACAGAGGTTGTATTATGTGAAATAAAGGAGTTATTTTTGGTGCACATTATCGATTCATGTTCCCTAAATGATTCAGAACTACAGCTCATATCCACCGTTTTATCCTCATATGGATTCACGTCCAACTGGAAAGCCCACCGTGGACAGGGAGGCATGAACAACTCTACCTTCATGGTAGAGATGGGCCAAGAATGTTACGTGTTGAGGCAGTACGAAACGCATAATGATCAAATGAAAATTGCTTTTGAACACGAGGTGCTGTCTGCCTTGTCACGTTCAGAGTTTGAGCTTGATGTGCCTGCCCCCGTTAGCCTTCCTGATGAGAAGCATGCAACATTTCTTGCTGTGCAGGATCGTTCCTCGGGCCGGAGCAAAATCGTGACGTTGTTCCATTATCGTGAGGGCCATAATCCCGTGTGGAATACACCCGATCAGCTGAGTGGGCTGGGCAGGGCGGCTGGCATGCTGTCTTCCGTTATGGCGCGCCTTCCCATATCCCTGGCTCCCGTTTATCCGCCCTATTATCAGATTCAGGAGGCTTACCCGCTCTGTTCCCCGGAGAAACTGTTACAACTATGCACCTCACCCCCGGATAAGCTAATGGCATGTGCGGATGACCTACAGAAGCTGAAGGTTGTACTACCAGGCTTATTCAACACGCTGCGAGGTATGGAGGATTTGCCGCATCAACTGGTACATGGGGATTTAAATGCATCCAATGTATTGGCAGACTCTCAGGATATCATATGTGCCATATTAGATTTTGAATTCGCCACATGGGATCTGCGGGTAATGGAGCTGGCTGTGCCCATGTCTGACCTTCTGACGATGGACAAGGAGCAGGCATGGATGTGGGAGGCTTTGGAGGGATTAATTCAGGGATTCAGGCAACAGGTCAGTCTGGAGCCAGAGGAGCTGAGTGTGATTCCAGCGCTTATTTTGCTTCGAAGTCTGGATGTGGTGATGCATTTTATCAGTCGATTGTTCGAAGGTACCGATGAGCCTGAAGTGGCTGTGCAGCAAATCAGGAAGCTGAGAGAACGGGTAGACTGGATGAAAGGTAATGAGGAACGGCTGCGTAAGCTGCTGATTTAACTCTGCCCCATGTGGATGTATAACAAAAGTGCACTGATTTCTGCCTTGAGGCAATTATCAGTGCACTTTTTATTTGGTGAAATTTTTTATCACGAATGAATGGAATGGATGCGTACATTTCAAATTCATGACGTCGAATCCAATGCTCAATCTAACGTAATCAAACAGCTTTACAGTCCACGCTTGCGGAACCAGCTGCGAACAGCCCAGCGACGTTCCTGGCGCTTCTTATATTTTGGCAGAGAGCGATACACGTTCAGTGATTGCTCGTAGGCTTGTTTTGCATCTGCAGTACGTCCAAGGGAGCGGTACACCGAGCCGAGCAAATAATACGCTTCACTGGATGAGGAATGAATCTCCTGGAATTGTTGAACGTATGCCAGCGCTTTGTCCCGGTGAGTATCCTTGAATGCACCTGCAAGTGTCAGATAAGGACGTCCATATTTCACTCTTGGATTAATATCCAATGCCTGCAAAATATGACGCTCGCCTTCTTCCGTTTGGCCCAGATGAAGTTCAGTTGTGCCCAGCGCCTCCCAGTATTCGGCTGATTGCTCGTAAGGACGTTCCAGTTCCAGCAGCAAGGCATGAGCTTCGCTATAACGTTTGCGTTCAATTAACAGACGGGCCAGATCCAGCTTGGAAGAGACTTCATTCGGACTCATGGCAAGCTGCTGCCGGAGCCGTGAGATGTTACGCATACGCTTAAGTGGCTTCATGAAGCTTGGCATCACCCCAACATAGCGACGATCCAGGAAATACAGAATGATGAGGAAAATAATAACCGCCAAGAACGGATTGCCTACAATCCGCCACAGGAGGCCAAAGATTAGAAATTTAATCAGCACGACAAAGTCAACTCCAATTATGATGTAATCGCATTTCGAACACTTAAAATATATTTGGATTGGTCCAGCGGGTTAACTCCTCTGCGTTTCCGCGTATGGGTCTGATCCGAAGGACAATCCTGGTACCCGGCAAATGAAGTCGTGAGCACCCCGCGTCCGCTCGTCTCTGAGCGGAGCTTCACCGGATAATCCATGGAGCTTGCCAGAGGCATACGTCCTTCAACGATGCATCGACCGCCTCCGATGATTGGCGCTTCAAAGGTTGCTCGCATATGTACCAGATCGCTGAGCGCTTTGCCACCGTACTCCTCCGGAACCGTTAACCGGAAATTCAGAATGGGTTCCAGCAGGGTTGTACCCGTGCTTGCCAACCCATCCATGATCCCCATCGGCGTGGCTACCACAAAATCCAGTGGATGGGTATGCCAGACATGGTGCTCACCTTCGATTAGCGTAATGCGCAGGTCGGTAACCTCCCACCCCAACAACCCCTGAGATAGCGCTTCAGGAATGCGGCGCTCCACTTCATTCTGATAACGAAGCAGGAGATGATCTGTGCGGACGGTAGATGAGTAGATCAGACCGCTGCCCCGTGGCAAAGGCTCAATGCTGAATCGAAGAATGGCCCAGCAGGGCTTGGGCATCGTATACGCGATGAAGCCTTCCCCGGAAGAACGAGGGGTTTCCTTATAGATGACGGACGGCGGGTCGAATACGACATCCAGTCCGAAACGACTCATCAGCAGGCTGGACAGAATTTCAAGCTGAATGGTTCCCATCACTTTAAGATGCAGTTCCCGTTCTTCAGGCAACCATTGCAAATCGAGCAGAGGATCTTCATCCGTCAGCTCTTGCAATGCGGCTACAAGGTCAGGATAACGAGCCGTGTCTTTACCATGGACCTGCACGGTCAACAAGGGAACAGCCAGCTGGGGTACAGGAGGCACCCCTTCGGGGCTGCCAATAATATCACCAACATGGGTTTCGCTTAGTCCGTACAGTGCAGCGATCTGTCCGGCATGAACAGCACCTGTATCCGCCCATTTCCGACCATCCATTCGGCGAATCTGTGTCACTTTCTCTTCCAGCTCCCGAGTGGAGTTATAGATCGTATCCCGATTATGCACGCTGCCACCATACATGCGAACATAAGCTGTACGGCCCATCGTTTTATCCCGTTCAATTTTGAATACAACCCCGGATACTGAAGGCTCTTGAGGCTGTGCAGGTGGAGGAAGAAATTCGACGATGGCATCCAGAAGCTCCGTTACGCCGATCCCTTTGCCAGAAGCACCATAACAAATGGGGAACACTTCGCCCTGATGCACTTGTGTGTGAAATGCTTCATCTAGCAGGTCAGCAGGCAGCGTTTCACCATTAATGTAGGCTTCCATCAGATCTTCATCGAGTTCGGCCAATAGTTCAAAAAGGCCGGGGATTGATGAAGGGGAACCCTTCAATTGCGTTTGGTCCTCATTCCATAAGGAGTCAATGCCCTCGAACACCTCTTCGTTCATACGAAAGGATTGGATCTCGCATACGAACGGAGAGAGACTGGACCGGATCTGATCGATAACCGTCTCAGCAGAGGCGCCAACCCGATCCATTTTGTTAATATAAAGCAGGGTAGGAATTCCAAGCGAACGGAGAGCATGCCAGATGGTCTCGCTTTGGGATTGAACCCCTTCCACGGCGGACACAATCAGTACGGCTCCGTCCATAACACGCAGGGATCGCTCTACCTCAGAGCTGAAATCGATATGTCCTGGCGTATCCATCAGATCAATAATCGTATCTTTCCAGATCAGAGAGGTCATAGCCGCCTGCACGGAAATGCCTCGTTCCTTTTCAATATCCAGAGAGTCTGTTGCTGTTGTTCCGTCATCCACGCGACCTGGACTACGTACGACACCGCTATGAAATAACATATGCTCTGTCGTTGTTGTTTTCCCTGCATCGACGTGTGCGAAGATGCCGATATTTCTGCGATTCAATTCGTTTAACATGGGATGTAAGGCTCCTCTGGCAGCAGAAACACATCGTTTCCGACATTGTAATTCAGTATTATAACATACCACACGAGTAGTATGGAAGAATATGTTACACACAGACCAATCTCTACATTTCAGGATGTTGTGACCATCACGTTTGGTCCTGATCTTTTATGGTTTTACGGTAGGCAGCAGGTGTGGTGCCCGTCAGTTTCTTGAATTGTCGATAAAAATGGGGCAGGCTCTCAAAGCCGCAGGCATCGGCAACAACGGCCATCGTCTCATTACTTCGCAGCAGATGCTCTTTCGCCATAATAACCCGGCGGGCCAATGCATAGTCAGTTAGCGTCATGCCGGTATACCTTTTGAATGCACGGCTGAAGTGAGCCGGGGATACGGCTGCCTTCCGTGCCAGTTCCGGCAAGGAAAGGCCATTCTGCAGCTCTTCATCCATATGAGTCAGCGTAGAGGAGAGCCAGTCGGGTCCAGGAACACTTCTGGCAGGGCTTGCAGGACCGACTGCCTCCAATCGCTCCAGATCAATGAGTAAGAGCTGCAACCGCAGCAGAGCGGCGTGGGCACTCAGGTGATGTTCTAACTGGAATTCTGCATGAATGTCGTCAATTAATGCAGTCACCTGTGCTTGCTCCTTGGCTTCTAGATGCCTCTTGTACACCCTGCGTTTGCGGCAGCGTTCAAATAGAGAGAGCATAGCTGACGCATTGCCTCCCGCTGTGGAGGCCAGTAATCCTGGACTGAAGAACAAGGCCGATGAAGTCACCGGATTTCCGGCATCCGGCAATGCACGATGTACCGTGCTGCCAGGAATGATAAACAAATCACCCTCCTGCATGTCTTCAAGACCGGTATCAATGAAAATGGTGCCCTGACCCCGATATACATAAATAATTTCATGCCAGTCATGAAGATGATCCGGCAACTCGTTCTGGGGGGACTTGGTATCTGCATACACCAGACGAAAGGGAATCCCCGATTCCGCCTGAATGGTTGTACGAACGGGCGAACGTTCCATTCGATCTCCTTTCCAAACAGTGCTTACAAAAAAAGTGGTTATATCTGATCATGAAAGAGTACATTTACCGCAATATAAGCAATTAAATTTCCTTTTATTGATGATACAATGAATTTAAAGCGTTTTCAATGGAAGTTAAGCGGCTGTGTGCCGTGCAGCGGGACATCTGATGTTGACAAATAAAACGATGAGGTGAGTGTTCATGTCGGCGAGCACGAAAAGACCAAGGCTAAAGCTGAATCTGCTCGGAAGTGATAGCCAGCGCAAGTGCAGAGAAGTGATGGAACGTCCCGTAAAGGTACTACAGATTGGGGAAGGCAATTTTTTGCGTGGGTTTGCAGACTGGATGCTTCATGAGAGTGCCAGACAAGGCAAATTCCATGGCAGTGTTGCGGTGACCCAGCCTCGGCCTGGGGGAAAGGCAAAGCTGGAACAAATTCGTGATCAGGACGGATTGTATACGATGATTACCCGGGGGCTGTCACAGGGAAACGTGGTGGAACGTACAGAAATGATCTCGATTTTTTCACAGTGTATTAATCCGTACGAAGAATGGCAGGATTTTCTGAAACTAGCGGAATTGCCTTCCCTGGAGTTTGTCATCTCCAATACAACCGAATCGGGATTGAAATATACCTATGCAGAATACACACAGGGTGAACCGGTACAATCATTTCCAGGTAAACTGACGGTCTTCTTGCATCAACGTTATCTGCGCTTTGATGGGGACCCATCCAGAGGGTTGATTCACCTGCCGTGTGAGTTGCTTGAGGGCAATGGGGATGTACTGCGCAGTTGTGTGCTGCAGCATAGTGAAGATTTCGGTTATTCTGAAGGCTTCCGTTCATGGATTGAGAACCATAATCTGTTCCTGAACAATCTGGTTGACCGGATTGTCACAGGTGCACCGACTCAGGAAGAAGCCGATTCCCTGACCAATCGCTGGGGATACGAGGATCAACTGGTCAATACGGCTGAGCCATATCATTTCTGGGCCATTCAGGCAGATGAAGCACTGGACAAGAAACTCCCCCTGAAACAGGCGGGACTCAACGTACATTGGGTGAAGGATTTGAAACCTTTTCAGCTGCGCAAGGTTCGTATTTTGAATGGTGCTCATACCCTCATGTCTTCGCTCGGCATTCTGCAAGGCAAGGAACATGTGAGAGAGACGATGGAAGACCCAGAGTTTGGCTCTTGGGTCAGAGAAGCGGTACATCAGGAGATCGTGCCTGCACTGGATATGCCGGATCATCATCTGGATCAGTACGCAGGGGAAGTGTTTGAACGTTTCCTCAATCCGTATATTAATCACAAGCTGCATGATATTGCATTAAATACAGTAGGAAAGTTCAAAGTCCGTGTGCTGCCTACACTTTTGGCCTATGAGCAAAATCAGGGAACCTGGCCGGCTCGGCTCGTGAAAGGATTTGCGGGATTATTGTGTCTGTATCGTCCAGTGAACACGCCAGACGGTTACATGGGACAGCGACTGAACGGTGAGTCCGTCCTGCTTCGGGATGATGTGGATGTATTGTCTTCACTCGCGAAGCATTGGGAGAGTTATGATCCTCTGAATAGGGATAAGCAGCAATTAGAGCTGAGTGTAGCTGCTGTATTGTCTGATGTATCGATCTGGGGAGAAAATCTGGATGATCGACAGGGGCTTCGCGAAGCAATCGTTCACGAAATTGGTTTGCTGGAAGGTGAGAGTTGATGAACACAACACGTACAGTTAATGACTGGATTGCGATTCAACCACAGGATGATGTCATTATAGCTCTTCGGGATTATGTAAAAGGGGAAAGCATTACCCTTCCAGACAGTACTACTTTTACATTAAGGGACGACGTGCCCAAAGGCCATAAAATTGCTGTGCATACCCTCGCACCAGGCGAGGATGTGATGAAATATGGTTTTTCCATTGGGATAGCCAAGGAACAGATTGAGCAGGGGAGCTGGATTCACAGTCACAATCTGAAAACAGGACTTCACGGATTACTTGAATACCAATATCATCCAGGACCATCTGTCCAGACGGACATGCCTCCGGAACATCTACGTTCATTTGATGGGTATCTGCGTCCTAACGGTGAAGCAGGCATCCGTAATGAAATCTGGATTGTAAATACGGTCGGCTGCATTAATAAAGTATGTGAGGCATTAGCTCGGATGGGCCAGTCGCAGTTCGGCAGCAGGGTGGATGGCGTATATCATTTTCCGCACCCGTTCGGATGCTCGCAGCTGGGAGATGACCTTAAATATACGCAGCAGGTATTGGCTTCCCTGGTGGAACACCCGAATGCCGGCGGCGTGCTGGTCATTGGTCTGGGTTGCGAAAATAATCAGGTAGACCAGTTCCGCGAATGTATCGCACCGGAATATCAGGGGAAAGTCCGTTTTCTCAAAGCGCAGGAAACAGATGACGAGCTTGAGGAAGGACTGCGTCTGATGGAAGAGCTCGTGGAGCTCGTCGAACATGAACAGCGTCAGCCGCTGCCCCTGAGCAAGCTCAAAATTGGATTGAAGTGCGGCGGTTCGGACGGTCTGTCCGGGATTACAGCGAACCCGCTCGTTGGCTCCGTTGCCGATATGCTGGTTGCTGCCGGAGGTACGGCTATATTGACCGAAGTTCCCGAGATGTTTGGTGCAGAGACCATTCTGATGAATCGGGCGGCCAATGAGCAGGTGTTTGATGATTTGGTGGACCTGGTGAACGGCTTCAAGCAATACTTTGTGAACCACGGTCAGAATATATATGAAAATCCTTCACCAGGGAACAAAGCGGGTGGAATTACCACGCTGGAAGAAAAATCTTTGGGATGTACGCAAAAGGGAGGGCGTTCTTCCGTAATTGATGTGCTTCGTTACGGCAAACGTGTTACTCAAATCGGCCTGAACATCGTGGAAGCTCCGGGGAATGATCTCGTGTCTGTTACGGCACTGTCTGCTGCGGGTGCGCACATTGTTCTTTTTACGACAGGTCGCGGAACGCCGTTTGGAGGCCCGGTACCTACCGTCAAGATTGCAACCCAATCCGACCTCGCAAATCGGAAAAAGCACTGGATCGATTTTAACGCAGGTCAACTGCTGGAAGGTAAGACGATGGAGGACGTGAAAGTGCAGCTGTTCAGCCAACTGCTCGATATAGCTTCAGGGCGGGCGCATACGCTCAGCGAGCAGCATGGATTTCGGGAAATTGCGATATTCAAGGATGGGGTCATCCTGTAATCTTACTCGTTCACTGTTTTATGCCTATTGCATAAATGATAAACGTATATACAGCAAATCCCGGCAGCCCTCTTCGGCTTCCGGGATTTGTCGTGTACGAATATTTTAATCATTTTATCGCAAAGGCTTTTTTGATTTTGGCCAGTGCGGCAGCAGAAGTGTGTTTCTCCAAATGTTGTAACAGGAGTTCGCTCGCGTCTGCAACGCTGCCCTCAAACGGCTGAATACCTTGACGCTTCATCCAGTACCCTGAGGTCTCATAAGCAGAACTGTTCCAAGCGACCTTGCCTTCAGCGAGGCCTTCTTTTTCTTTGGTACCGCAGATAACAATGGCGCTAATACTTTGAAGGTCCAGCAGCCCTTGGTCAAATGCCTTTTTGTCCTCTTTGGCTCCAAAACCTGCCTGTGAACGCAGCGTCCGTCCATCGATCCCCTCTTGCTTTTCAATTATTTCATACAGCTTGAATGCTTCTGGAGAGAGCAATCCCGCGTCATATTGTTCCTCCATGACTCTGGCGTCCGCTAGCAGACGGTGCACCCATGGAAAATATTCGCGTGAGACGAGAATCGCTTTCTTTTTGACAAATTTGCCATAGGCAGCGATCCCTTCCTCAGCCAGACGTGAACGCCATAACCAGGGATCAAGCGCGTTATCCTCATGCCAGTTTTCTTTAGGGGTTATGGAGGAAAGTGAAGGGTATTCAGGGAATAAAGGTGCGAGTGGGAGAAGTCCCACAGCCTCTATTCGTTGAACAGCTTCTTCGTAAGTTACAATCGATTCATGCTCATTCATCATGATTTTGGCAAGCTCCTTTTTAGCGTGTGCCATAACGGTTATTGTTGGAAGTAAGATACATCTGGCATACTTCCTCGGCATGTTTGCGAATCTCGCAGCGAAGGTCCTCAGGTTCGAGTACTTCTGCCTCACGTCCTAGTCGATAAAAGAATCGCACGGCCCAAGCCCACTCACCAGGAGGGCAGAGAAAGGACAGTTCCCAGACATCCGGAGCGATCTCGGTCATCCGCTCGCCAATATGCTTGTCCTGTTCTGCTTCGATCATTCCGCTGTAACTCAGACGTGCGGTAACGCGCGTTGGAGAACGCTCAGGAGATTGCGGTCTGCTGCGCTGTTGTTCAGCCTGTTCAGACAGCTTTTTTGATTCGAGCAGATCAACCGGCGTAACGTCCAAAATGCGGTCCGCCCTGAACAGGCGCTGCTCACCATGCTCCTCCGAATACGCTTCACAATACCAGAAACCGGCCGAAGCATAGATTCGAATGGGGCAGATCGTGAGCCAGCGTTGACGGGAAGCAGAGCGGTACAGCATACGCAGCCACCCTTGTTCCGGGATACAAGCCAGAAGCGGTTCCAGATGACGAAGGATGTAGTTCCGCTCGGGAACATCATGCTTCAGTTGTTTGAGCATGGGATCCATCCTTGCCTTGAGATCTTCCGGAATAATGCTTTTGATCTTGTCCATTAATGTCCAGCGTTTCTCTTGAAAAGGGGTATCTGCATAATGGCTTAGTCCTTCGAGAGCAAAGATGAGAGTAGCTGCTTCAACCGGGTCCAATTGCAGTGGGGGAAGTACATACCCCTCCATAAGTCTGAAGCCGCCTCCGGGACCGGAGATGGCAATGATCGGGACATTCATCTCTGAAAGTGATTGGATATCCCGCAGGATGGTACGGCGGGAAACTTCAAACTTTTCTGCAAGTGAATGTGCCGTTTCGTGACCGTGCTGCAATGCCATAACGATGGCGGCAAGCCGATTTGTTCTATTCATGTCAGCCACTCCGTTTCGAGGGTTGCGCCGCCGGAAAGGATGCTGGAGTGTTTCTCCCATTGTAGCAGTATATAAGTGACATCATGGCTGTCACCAATATTTGCAGCATTATATTATTTATTTAATATAGCGCTGTCCCTGTATACTACAGAGGGCCGCTTCCTGTTCCCGGCGGGGCGTCGTTAATTGTGTGTCTCGTCCAATTCGCTTCGCTTCTCGGTATTTCCTTCTAACCGATAGCCTCACAAATAATGACAAAAACCCGTATCCGGTCTAAACGGATACGGGAAGTAGCAGATTGAAACAAGTTCAATCATATAATACTTTAAATTTTAACAATTGACACGCTTTTAAGCTGCAAATATAGATCAATGCGATTTCCATGTAACATGTTGTATCATCGATTTTTGAATATTATTTCATTTCAAGCAGCTGCACACCACGGCCTTCAATCTCGATCGTACCTGAAAGAGACCGATCTGTGAGCAAATCATGAGCCTCAGCTTTGCCCAAATCATAGGATTGAGCGGTAGCATTGTGATTCATGACAAACAGGTACTGTTGTCCATCCTTGGTACGAGAAGTCACTTCGACACCTTCCGGAGTATCCAGAAGAGAAGCAATATGTTTGGCTGCAGCCAGTTGTCCCAGCAAGCCGTCCAGGAATCGATCTTCCGGATCGGAAGCTACGTACCAGGCTTCACCTTGACCAAATGTGTTACGGGTTACCACAGGCATGCCTTTGTAGAAGTCGTCTCCATACTCGGCAATGATGTCTGCACCTTCACTGTGCAGCAAGTCACACAACATGCCGCAACCATAGTCTCCTTTAAGATCGCCATAAGCTTCTTTCATGACCATACGGTTTTTTTGCTCAGGCAGCAGGGCATCAATTTCTTCGACCCAGATACCGAGCAGTTTGCGAAGTTCGCCAGGATAACCGCCGGTTGTTACGATGTCACTCTCATTGACGATCCCACTGAAGAAGGTTGTCAGGAATGTACCGCCTGCTTCAACGAACTTCTCCAGTTTGGCCGCAAAGCCTGGTTTAACCATATAGAGTACCGGAGCGAGCACGATGTCGTATTTGCTGATATCCGTATCCACACTAACGATGTCCACCTGAATGTTGCGGCGGAAGAAGGCAGCGTAGTATTTGTGAATTTGATCTACATAGTTCAGAGCAACGGTAGGTCCGCTGGATTTCTCGATCGCCCACCAGTTTTCCCAGTCAAACACAATAGCCACTTTGGCGTCCACGGCAGCATCCAGCGTTTTGTCGCCCAGCAACTGTAATTCCTTGCCCAGCTCCGCGACTTCCCGGAATACACGGGTATGTTCATGACCGACATGTTCAATGACTGCACCGTGATATTTCTCGCAAGCGCCGACAGAACGGCGGAGCTGGAAGAACATGATCGTATCCGCGCCATGGGCAACGGACTGGTAGCTCCACAGGCGCATTACGCCGGGGCGTTTCAATGAGTTATAAGGCTGCCAGTTCTGCTGGCTTGGTGTCTGCTCCATGAGCATGAACGGCTGTCCGTCCTTCAATCCACGCATCAGATCATGAGCCATAGCTGTGAAACTCACCGGAGTCGCAAGACCCGGGTAGCTGTCCCAGGAGACGATATCCATATATTTGGCCCATTTGAAATAGTCCAGCTGTTTGAAAAATCCCATCAGATTGGTCGTAACGACCGAATCCGGGATATGTTTTTTGATCGCATCATATTCCAGACGGTAACAATCGAGCATACTGTCGGAGTTGAAGCGGGAGTAATCAAGCGAGATGCCCTGGAAGGTGGAATTGTTGTTTCCCCAGTGCTCGCTCAGATTACTCGGCAGTACAATCTCATCCCAATCGTAGAATGTATGCCCCCAGAAATTGGTGTTCCATGCTTTGTTGAGCTGCTCCAGGGTCTGATAACGTTCTTTGAGATACACACGGAACGCTTTCTCGCAGTTATCACAATAACAGTCGCCACCATATTCATTGGAGATATGCCATACAAGCACAGCCGGGTGATCCTTGTAACGTTCCGCCAGCTTGTCTGCAATTTTCTCGGAGTATTTGCGGTAAGTAGGGCTGTTCGGACAGGAATTATGCCGTCCACCGAATTTGCGTTTACGTCCATCGGCATCCACACGCAGAACATCCGGGTATTTCTTCGCCATCCACGCTGGATGGGCAGCAGTGCTTGTCGCGAGGCAAATGTAAACGCCGCTTTCATAGAGACTGTTAATTAACTGGTCGAGTCCTTCAAAATGATAAGTGACTTCATCAGGCTGAATCAGTGCCCATGAAAATACGTTGATGGTCGCAATATCAATACCTGCCAATTGGAACATGCGCAGATCTTCAAGATGAGTCTCATGATCCCATTGTTCAGGGTTATAGTCGCCGCCGTAGAACATTTTGGGTAACTTGCTGTTAATCAAATGTGTTCACCTCTTGTATAAGAATAAATCTATACTATATGATGGATATGACTTTTAAAATATAAGAAAAGTATTGAGACATATAAGAATATGGAACTGCAAATTTTTTTCTGTTCAAAGGAGAGAATCCCTATGCTCATCACATCTGATCATCGGCGCTACTTTATGACCCCACGGGATCAACCGCTTCCGCTCTACATTGAGAGTATAGGATATAACGGCAATCAGGAGAATGTGTACAGACCAGCCGGATATCCTTGTTATCACTGGCTTCAGACGGTGAAGGGAGCTGGAGAGTTCAGATTTGCAGGTTCAACTCTACTGCTGGAGGAGACATCCGGCATTTTGCTGCCGCCGAATGAGCCGCACGAGTATGTTCGCTCGCAAGGAGAGTGGGAGACTCTTTACATTACATTTGGAGGCTCCCAGTGCCCGGCCATTACAGAGTCGCTTGGTTTGGGGGAGGCAGCCCTACACCAGTGGGACGCAGAGAGCCCGCTTGAATATTATGGCAGGGAAGTGCTGGATTCCATCAGCAGCGACCAGGATTTATCCGGCTTGGAAGCGTCAGCGGACATGTACCGATTTCTGATTTTGCTCAAAAAACATGGCATGACAGGCAGTCGCTCTTCGATCTCCCATGCCGTGGAACGGCTGGCTCCGTTAATTTCATTCATGAATGAACATTATGCCGATCCCGAAATCGGCCTAGAACAGATGGCTGCCATACCAGGCATTACGCCTAGGCATATGAATACCCTTTTCAAACAATCCTTTGGCATGACCGCCTACAGTTATTTCATCCTCCTCCGTATTCGCAAATCAAAAGAATGGATGACAGGGGACAGCAAACTAACTGTCAAGGAAACGGCAGCGAAGGTGGGTTTTCGGGATGCAAGTCATTTTGTGGCTACTTTTCGGCGGATTGAGGGCGTAACTCCGGAGCAGTATCGAACGTTATATTAATCATTCAGAGTTAAAAATGTGCTATAAAACACTGTTCAAGCACGAGGATTCCGTGTAACTTGTTACAAATTGAACAAAAAGTGATGCCAGGAAGGTATTGATGCGCAAGGGTGCTACCCGTTATGATGATATCGAATTCCTTAGATTGGAAATGGACTATACGGATCAACGTATCCGTTCAACTTAGAGAGGATGATAGAAGTGACAACAACTATACCATTATGGGACCATGCAGCGCCTTATGCGGCCAAGGGTCATGAAGATGAAATGCCCCATCTGATTCCATTTATTCAGCCCGGTTCCGAGAGCGCTGTCATTATCTGTCCGGGTGGGGGCTATGGATTTTTGGCCGATCATGAAGGAGCTCCAATCGCTGAATTGTTGAACCGTGCTGGAATTAGCGCATTTGTGCTGAAATACCGTGTGGCGCCTCACCAGCATCCGGCACCCATGACAGATGGTCAGCGTGCGATTCGTTATGTACGGGCTCATGCTGAGCAATATGGCATTCAGCCTTCCAAAATTGCCGTGCTTGGTTTCTCGGCAGGTGGTCATCTTACAGCCACGTTGGGAACCTTGTATGACGAGGGTCAAACTGATCATGATGACCCTATCGAACGGGAGAGTTCACGCCCGGATCGGGTAATTCTCTGTTATCCGGTGATTACGATGGAGTCCTATGGACATGCCGGTTCTCGTGAAAATCTGCTTGGGCCAGATGTGTCTGCTGAACAGATCAAGGCCTTTAGTGCGGAGCAGCAGGTGAAAGCGGACGCTCCTGAAGCGTTCATCTGGCATACGAGTGATGATCAGGCTGTCCCTGTGGAGAACAGTTTGCGTTACGCGCTCGCCCTGGGTGCACACGGCATTCCCTATGATTTGCATGTATTTGAAAAAGGTTCACATGGTTTGGGATTGGCAGAGGATGACCATGCCGTTCGGGCGTGGTCTGACCTTTGCCTGACCTGGCTTAAGAATCAAGGGTGGTAACACGGCACCTTGCTGATCTATTTCTTTCCTGAATATGAAATATGAATACGAGTGATCTCACATATTTTAACGCTGATGAGAGCGAAGGAGAAAACGACAATGAAATTGCAAAAGAATGATAAGCTGCTTTTTATCGGAGATTCAATCACAGATTGTGGACGTGAACATCCTGTCGGTGAAGGAAGTGCTGGACTGGGACATGGCTATGTGGCGCAAGTGTATGCCTTGCTGCGTTCCATCTACCCAGAATTGATGCTGCGGATTCAGAATGTGGGTAACAGTGGAAATACAATCCGTGATTTGAAGCAGCGCTGGGACCGGGATGTGCTTGATCTCAAACCGGACTGGTTAACGATTATGATCGGGATTAATGATGTATGGCGGCAATTTGACAATCCGTTATCTACGGACTCGCAAGTTTTCCTGGAGGAGTATGAATCCACACTTCGTGATCTGGTTGCTTCTGTTCGTCCGGGGTTGAAGGGACTTGTTCTGATGTCTCCTTATTATTTGGAAGCCAATCCGGAAGATCCGATGCGGGCTACGATGGATATATACGGTGAAGCTGTTCGCAGAGTAGCCGCAGAATATAATGCCATTTTCGTGGATACACAGGCTGCATTTACTCCATTCTGGGATCATTTCTATACGTCTGTGCTGACTTATGACCGTGTTCATCCCGATGCAACAGGCCATATGGTGCTTTCCAAAGCATTCCTGGATGCCATTGGTTTCGAATGGTCAGGCGGCGTCAAATCTTAAAAAGGACGTGATGGCATGAGCGACTTGAACATTGCAGTACATACCCCGGCGCTGCTGGGCGAAGGTCCAAGCTGGGATGCTGAGCACAATCGATTATTATGGGTGGACATTGAAAGCTACAAGATTCATGTATACATTCCGGCTACAGGCGAGGATCGGACTTATGATGTTGGTCAGCATGTAGGTGCGGTTGTGCCATACCACGGTGATGAGGTTGTTGTTGCTTTGCGCAATGGCTTCCATACCTATCACTTGCTCACAGGAGAGTTGCAGCCGATTGAAGATCCGGAGAAAGGCAAGGACAACAACCGTTTTAATGACGGGAAGTGTGACGCGCTCGGCCGGTTCTGGGCAGGGACGATGAGCATCAACAATGAAAGTAAGGCGGGGGCATTTTATTGCCTGGAGGAAGGACAGCCTGTTCGAACGTTGTTCAGGGATGTATCTACATCCAACGGCTTGGGCTGGAGCCCGGATCAACAGAAGATGTATTACATTGATACGCCGACACGATCCATTGACCGTTTTGATTTTGATCTGGCTGCTGGAGAAATATCGAGCCGCACAAGTGTAATTGCTATACCGGAGGAATATGGCTTTCCGGATGGAATGACTGTAGACAGTGAGGGGATGCTGTGGGTTGCCCACTGGGGCGGAGGAAGAGTCACTCGCTGGAATCCGCATACAGCTGAACTGCTGCAACAGATTGAGGTACCCGCAGATCAGGTGACCTCCTGCTGTTTCGGAGGACCTGATTTGGAGGACTTATACATTACGACTGCCCGAATTGGTATTGGGGAAGAGCGGCTGACGGAGACGCCGAATGCTGGATCACTATTTGTGATCAGACCGGGTGTGAAAGGGCAGAAAACCTACGCGTTTGGCGGGGGAGCACAGTTGGATACAAAATAATGAAGGACCGTGTTACTGGAACTGTGTTCTTCATTTATTAAAATATTTATCAATGGAGAAGGGTGCTGGTTTAAACAGCATCCTTTTTTGTGTTTTCAGATGCGAGATGCAGAAAAAAATTACAAAAAATAGAATTTGGGCAGGAGGGGTTTTTGTATTGCCATCGAATGTTATTTATTGAAAGTTTAGTCCAATCCTTGGCAAACGAAATCGATTTATGAAAGCGTTTTATAAATTGGAGAGGAGGTGGGGCTGGTTGCCTGTTCCATTGCATTAAATGTTTGATACTGCACTCATCAACATGATGACACAGCGGAGTTTGCCGGATGCGATGAACATATTGAAGAGGAGGCTAAGTCATTATGAAAACGTTTTTTCGAAACCTGCGGGTGATGAGTTTGACGGTTGCCGTTGCAGCAGTTTCACTGGGGGTGCTCGCTGGCACAACGGATGCGGCACCGAGTGATTCATACCAGTGGAAAAATGTCGTGACCGGGGCGGGTGGCGGTTTTGTGCCGGGGATTATTTTCAATGAGTCAGAGAAGGATTTGATCTATGCCCGGACGGATATTGGGGGAGCCTATCGCTGGAATCCTGCAAATGAGAGTTGGATTCCGCTCACCGATTTTGTCGGCTGGGATGACTGGAACAAAAACGGTGTCGATGCGCTGGCAACAGACCCGGTTGATCCGAATCGAGTGTATATGGCTGTCGGCACGTACACGAATTCATGGGACAAAAACAACGGCTCCATCCTGCGTTCTACGGACCGAGGTGACACTTGGCAGACAACCACTCTTCCGTTCAAAGTCGGCGGTAACATGCCGGGACGATCCATGGGGGAACGCCTGACCGTTGATCCGAATAAAAATAGCATTTTGTATTTTGGTGCACGCAGTGGCAACGGACTCTGGAAAAGTACGGATTACGGCGTAACCTGGAACAAAGTAACGAGCTTCCCGAATCCGGGCACGTATGTGGAGGACCCGTCTTATGAGTATACCAGTGACATCGTAGGTCTTTCCTGGATCACGTTTGACAAATCAACAGGTTCTGCTGGACAGGCAACACAGACCATCTATGTCGGGGTAGCCGACAAAAATCAAAGCATATACCGCAGTACGAATGGAGGCACAACGTGGAGCGCTGTTGCTGGACAGCCTACAGGTTATTTACCTCATCACGGGGAACTGGACGCCAATGGAAATCTCTATATCTCTTACAGCGATGGTGCAGGTCCTTATGATGGGGAAAAGGGAGACCTTTGGAAATTCAATACGACTACAGGGGTATGGACGAACATTAGTCCGGTACCAAGCAGCAGCTCGGACAATTATTTTGGATACGGTGGATTGGCTGTAGATGCCCAGCATCCCGGTACATTGATGGTAGCAACCCTCAACTCCTGGTGGCCTGACGCGAATCTGTTCCGCAGTACGGACAGTGGAGCTACGTGGACCCGCATCTGGGAATTTGAAGGATACCCTAACCGTAAAATGCGCTATACACAGGATATTTCGGTCGCTCCTTGGTTGACGTTTGGGACGAATCCTGCACCGCCTGAAGTTTCTCCAAAGCTGGGCTGGATGATTGGCGATCTGGAGATAGATCCGTTTGACTCTGACCGTATGATGTATGGGACAGGTGCAACCATCTACGGCACGAAAAATCTGACAGACTGGGATGACGGCAACAAAATCAATATTTCAGTGATGGCCAAAGGGGTCGAGGAGATCGCGGTTCTGGATCTGATCAGCCCGCCAAGCGGGGCACATTTGTTAAGTGGAGTAGGGGATGTCACGGGATTCCGTCATAACGATCTGGATCAGGCCCCAGCTACGATGTTTACCAGCCCCAACTACGCTTCTACGGAAAGTCTGGATTTTGCAGAGTTAAGTCCGAATACCATGGTTCGTGTAGGGAAAGCAGACTACAGTGCTGATCCGAATGCAAAATCCATTGGTTTATCCAGCGACGGTGGGACCACATGGTATAAGGCGAACGCAGAGCCTGCCGGTACAACCGGAGGAGGGACTGTAGCTATCTCTGCAAATGGCAACCGACTTGTATGGAGCACGTCAGACAAGGGTGTGCATTATTCCACTGGCGGCAACTCATGGACAGCGAGTGCAGGTATACCTGCACAGGCAAAAGTGATCTCTGATCGTGTGAATCCGAACAAATTCTATGGATTTGCTGCCGGTAAAGTCTATGTAAGCACCAATGGGGGTGCCTCCTTTACTGCATCTGCGGCTACTGGGCTTCCGGTAGAAGGAAATGCGGATCTGGACGCAGTTCCAGGTACGGAAGGCGAACTTTGGTTTGCAGGCGGCAGTGAAGAGGACGGGCCATATGGTCTGTGGCATTCCACCGATTCAGGAGCGACCTTTACCAAACTTGCGAATGTGGAGGAAGCGGACAGCATCGGTTTTGGTAAAGCGGCACCTGGGCAGAATGTGGTCGCGCTGTACACGATTGCAAAGATCGACGGAACACGTGGATTTTTCCGTTCCGATGACGGCGGGGCGAACTGGGTACGGATTAACGATAATCAGCATCAATATGCACGTGTGACCACGATTACAGGTGATCCACGTCTGTATGGAAGAGTGTATCTGGGTACGAATGGACGGGGCATTTTATATGCTGACCGTATTGGTGGGAACAATGGCGGTGGAGAAGGTGGAGGCGAGACTCCGGTGACCAGTTCGTCCATCACACCAGTGAATGCGGAATTTGACAAGAATACAGGCAATCAGGCAGATATTCCTGTAACGTTGACACTGAACGGAAACACGCTTAGTGCAATACGGAATGGCAGTACAACGCTGGTTTCAGGTACGGATTACACAGTATCGGCCAATCAGGTTGTGTTGAGTAAAACCTATCTGGCTTCGTTGTCCAAGGGAAGCGCAGCGTTAACCTTCCATTTCAGTGCAGGCAATGATGCAATCCTGAATCTGACGCTCAAAGACACAACGGCTGTACCCGCTGGAGCTATTCGAATTGAGATGTATAATGGAACGACTTCAGCAACGGGGAACTCCATTAATCCCAAGATCAAATTAACGAATACAGGTACTTCGGCCATCAATCTTTCCGATGTCAAAATTCGTTACTATTATACGATCAATGGCGCTCAAGCCCAAAACTTTTTCTGTGACTGGGCAACAGCTGGAAACGACAATGTTACAGGCACGTTTAGTACGCTGCCCACTCCAGTGACCGGAGCAGATTCCATGCTGGAGATTGGCTTCAAAGCTTCTGCGGGTTCACTGGCAGCGGGGCAAAGTACTGAAATTCAGGCCCGTTTCTCCAAAACCGACTGGACCAACTACACTCAGACGGATGATTATTCGTTTGCTCCAAGTCAAACAGCCTATGCCGACTGGACCAAAGTAACGGGATATATTGCCGGAAGTCTTCAATGGGGTATTGAACCTTAGACTTAAACTTGAAATGAAAGTTTGAGTTAATCTAAACGTACATCGATAAGAAGTCCTGGCTCGCCGAAAATGATTCATGGCGGGCTGAGGCTTCTTATTTTGTCGAAATATAGTGTACACTAAAGAGAGTTTCCATTGCTTAAACGTTCGTTTTGAGATATAAAAAGAAGTACAAAACTTTTAAAATAATGTAACCGTTAACACGGGGAGGCCATTCTATCCGATATATGATGGTGTAACCTGTACAGACATAGATGAAAGATTAGACAAGGGGGTCAAGGGTCATGAACCGGTTGTGTAAGGTGCTGATTGTTGACGATGAGTTTCTTGTAAGGCAAGGCATTAAGCACCATATGAACTGGGAAGCTGAAGGTTTTCAGATTGTAGGTGAAGCTTCCAATGGGGAAGAGGGGCTTGAGCAGGTACAGTTATTACAGCCGGATATTGTCATTACGGACATTGTGATGCCTGTAATGGATGGGGAAACATTTGTCCGGACGTTAAAAGCCAGCCATCCGCAGATTGAGGTTATCGTACTTAGCAGCTTCAGTGAATTTGAATATGTACGTTCAACGCTTCAGAATGGAGCAGCAGACTATATATTGAAACCGAAACTGGATACCAATGAATTATTACAAGTACTTCAGCGTACAGCTGGCAAAATTCCCGAATTGCAGTTTGAGCCTTCACATGATGGGTGGAGGCTCGGACAACTGATGGAAAAGATGCTGTCCGGATTTACGTTGGATGCGGAAAATGAGATGCATATCATAAGGGAGACGTTTCCCCACCAATGCTTCCGCTTACTCGTATATAAGCCGCAGGATACACACACACATGTGCACAAGCTGGATAAAGAGCACCTGGAGTCCAGGTTACGGGATCAGCTCCCCGACATGGAGTGGGCAATCGTTCCGGCCGAAGGCACCTCGCCAGTGGTTCTCCTTAATGTCGAGCCTGCCAAGGATGAATGGATGTTGCAGCGGATCAAGGAGTTGGCCAGCGAGAAGAAGGATGGACAGGACGGAACTTGCTGGGTACTGAGCGATAGTTTCTCTTCATTTGAAGAGATGGGAAACGTATATCGAACACGTCTGATCAAGCTCATGGAGTATCGCTTTTATTATGAGGACCGATCTATTCTGGTGTATGGCGAACTTCCTCCTCTTCATCCTGCGGGGTATCAGTTCAATGTGAACATGTTTTTGCAGCATGTGAAGCGAAATCGAACTGAAGCGGCAAGAGAATATTTGCAGGAGCATGCCCTTACGTTGGGACGGGATTACATTGCTGATGTGTTTGAAATCAAGTCCTTTCTGGGCAATCTGATCTTTAACGTGACCATTACCCTGGCAGATATGGATGTGCAGTCTGTTGCGCTGGAAGAGAGTAAGTATGCTTATTTCAAACATGTGGATGGCGCTTCCAGTCTGACAGAAGCGATGAAGGTACTGGATCAGTTCATGGCTGAGGTACAGGAGTGCACGAGTGGAGAAGGTGGACGACGTAGTGATCCGAATATGAAAATGCTGCTGGACTATATGCATGAGCACTTTGATCAGCCACTCGGACTTGCCGAAGTCGCGAAGCATTTTCATTTTAATCCATCGTACTTGTCCAGTTATTTCTCTTCACACAAAAAAGAAGGCTTTAACGAATATTTAAATAAAATTCGAATTGAAAAGGCAGAGGAACTTCTGCGATCAGATCATGTTACAATCTCTGAAATCAGCAGCATGGTGGGTTATTCAGACCATAGCTATTTCTGCAAGGTGTTCAAAAAATTTACCGGACTGTCTCCAAGCCGATACCGGCGCAAGTTCTGGGCATGAAGTTAGAAGGGCAAAACGATGAAGAAATGGATGAATGCGTTATCCCGTCTTGGATTGTTTCCAAAATTGTTTCTGGTTATGGTGATCAGCATTGTTCTCGTGTCGGTACTTATCCTGTGGACGACCATTCACATGTCGACCCGACTGTTTACCGAGACGTTCAGCATTACCAATTCCAAAGTGCTGAACCAGATCAAAACGAATTTTGAATCATTTAATGATGCGATCGCAGCGGTAGCCAACAATGTGAGCCAGAGCGGCTCGATCCGCGGCTTTTTGTCCGAAGGTGAGGGCGATTCACTTACAATGGCGAAGTCCTACTATCATATGCGCGAGGCGATGGATCGAATTCAGACCATCACCGAATCGTATGAGGTAGGCATCACGATCAGTGGCATCAACGGACGCACGTATTCAACCGATCGTTCTCACTTGAGCATGTCGGTCGACGATCTGAAACAGATGCCTATTACGATGGAGGCGACCAAGCTGCCCAGCCGATTGATTTTCGATGATTATCGTCTCGACGAGGGCTCGGGTTCAGAACAGATGATATCCGCGACCAAAGCGCTGACCAATCGAAGCCAGGGCAGCATGTATGGCATGTTATACGTCACGATGAGAGAGCGTATGTTCCGTCAGTTCTACAGCAGCTTTACGAGCAGGGGCAATGATGTGGTCATCCTGAACGAAAACGGGGAGATTGTTTCCTCCAATCGGGAAGATTGGATCGGGACTCGGCAATTGGAACTGCTATCGTATGCGAGACAAATGGGCAATGATAACAGTAAAGGGGTTAACGCACATGTAATGGAGCAAGATAGCGTTGTTCTGTCGGAATACTTACCCATTTATCGCTTCTATATCGTCAATGTGGTCGATAAGAAGCAGGCGATGGGACAACTGCTGGATATGAAGACCATTGCCCTCATCTGTACGGCTATCGTTGCAGGGGCCCTTGTGCTGGTGTTTCTTATTACGAATCAGATTACCAAATCGCTCCGCAGGCTGGTGAAACAGATGTCCAATATTACGAAAAGTGATCTGGATAATTATATTCCGGTCAGTGGCAGCTATGAGAGCCGACAACTGAGTCATGCGTACAATTACATGCTGGACGAACTGCATGATTATGTGGATCAACTGGTGTTGACTCAACGTGAGCAACGAAATGCGGAGCTTGCTGCTTTACAGAGCCAGATTAATCCGCATTTTCTGTACAATACACTTGCTTCGGTTAAGGTGCTGGTACAGCAAGGCAATAAGGATCGTGCAGCCGAGACCATCAACGCATTGATCTCGCTCCTGCAAAATACGATTAGCGACGTAAGTGAGACGGTCACGGTGGAGCAGGAAGTGGAGAATTTAAAAAATTATGTGTTCATTAATCACGTCAGGTACGGTGGACGGATCAAGGCAGCTTTTTATATATCTCCGGATTGTACCCAATATCATGTGCCCAAGCTGGTGATTCAGCCCTTTATCGAGAATGCGTTCTTCCATGCCTTTATCAAGAAGGATACAGGAACGATTCATGTGCTGGTGTCCAGAGCAGGTGAATCACTGATCTGTGAGATTATGGACAATGGCGATGGGATTGAGGGATTCTCCATGGGAGAGTCGCTGCCCAATCCGAAGAACAATCGACAGCTGTTTAGTGGAATCGGTATACGTAATGTTCACGACCGGATTCAACTGCTCTATGGTACGCCATACGGAGTTACGATCATGAGCACGCCTGGCGAGGGAACCAGAGTGACGGTGACGCTCCCTTTAATCACTCAATAATGTCACAACGAGCTGCAAATCTTGATAGACCGCTCCGAAAGAGTCTTCCGAACGCTGCATTGTAGCAGAATAGGAGGGCTCTTTTTAATGCAAAATAATATCTATCCGATGAAGCAAAAAGGATCATTGGTAAACATTTTAGATGGAGAAAGTACAAATTCAAAAGAAATTACCATAATCCAAAATTAATGCAAGCGGTTTCTGTAAAGGTTTTCATTGTGGCAATAAGATGACAAATCAGCACAAAATTATTACTAACGAATGACGATTTGGGAATGATAAGATGATTACATCGAAAGCAACCGCTTTCAGAAAACGCAAACAAATTACACACAAAGAGGTTGAAGGGGAGTTGAATGATTTGAAAAAAATGTGGGTATTGATGCTCGCTACTGTCCTGTTGTTGTCCGCATGTTCATCCGGCGGTGGAGGCAAAACGGCTAGCGGTGGTGACGAAAAAACAAACGAGATCACAATTTGGGCTTGGGACAAAGCATTTAACGTTGCTGCACTTGAAACAGCAAAAGAAGCATATCAGAAACAAAATCCCGATCTGAAAATCAACATCATTGAGAATGCTCAAGATGCTATTATTCAGAAGCTGAATACAGGCCTGAACTCTGGAACAAGCAGCGGTCTTCCTAACATCGTTCTGATTGAGGACTATCGTTCACAAAGCTTCCTGAGTGCATATCCTGATGCATTCAAAGATTTGTCTTCTACAATCAAAGCTTCCGATTTTGCAGATTACAAAATTGGACCAACTTCGTATGAAGGCAAACAATACGGCGTACCGTTTGACTCTGGCGTAGCAGGTTTGTACTACAGAACGGATTTGCTGGAACAAGCGGGCTACAAGGCTGCTGACTTGCAAGACATCACTTGGGATGATTACATCCAAATCGGTAAAGACGTAAAAGCAAAAACAGGTAAAGAGCTGCTGTCTCTTGACCCGAATGATCTTGGAATCATTCGCATGATGATCCAAACAGCGGGCAAATGGTACACTGCGGAAGATGGCAAGACACCTGACATTAGCAGTAACCCTGCATTGAAAGAAGCTTTCGAAACGTACAAAAAAATGATGGATGCCAACATTGTTAAATTGCACTCTGACTGGAGTCAATTCGTTGCCAACGCCAATAACGGTAGCATAGCAACAATTCCTACAGGTAACTGGTTCTCACCATCTGTACGTCAAGAAGCTTCCCAATCCGGTAAATGGGCTGTAGCTCCAATGCCAAAAATGGCTGGCCAACCAAACTCTGTACACGCATCCAACCTGGGTGGTAGCTCCTGGTATGTTATGAATAACGTTCCTGGTGCAGATCAAGCAGCTGACTTCCTGGCAAAAACATTTGGTTCTGACAAACAACTGTATCAAGACTTGTTGACGAACATTGGTGCCATCGGTACGTACAAACCGGCTGTAGATGGTGATGCATACAACAAGGCAGACGAGTTCTTCGGTGGTCAAAAAATCTTTAGTGATTTTGCAGCATGGACTAAAGAAATCCCGAATGTAAACTACGGCAGTAACACATATGCAATTGAAGACATTCTGGTTGTTGAAATGCAAGCGTACCTGAACGGTAAATCAATTGATGACGTTCTAGCCGATGCACAAAAACAAGCTGAAGCACAATTAAACTAAGATACCCAAGGTAACTTATAGAACCCAAGGTAACATCGGAGCCGTCTCCCTTGTCTGGCGCAAGCTGAACCGGACAAGGCGAGAGGCTCTGTAGGTTCTACCCATGTTCCATGGAGAGAGAGGAGCCATACTGTGAAAGCCATAAATACAGGAGACAGTCTCCAAAAGAAAAATAATTTGACTGGATGGGCTTTTGTTTTGCTGGCTGTTGTCGGAATTGTAGCCTTTTACTTCTATCCGATGATTCAAGCGCTGCTCTTATCATTCAAGTCTGGCAAAGGTGCCAACCTTGAATTTTCGGGCCTTGCGAACTACAAGAGATTGTTGGTTGACACAACGTTCCGTACAGCATTATCAAATACGTTCATTTACTTGATCATTCAAGTACCTGTAATGATTATTCTCGGTTTGTTCATTTCCGTATTGCTAAATGACAGCACACTGCGTTTCCGCAGCTTTTTCCGTACAGCCATTTTCTTGCCTTGTGTTACTTCACTCGTAGCTTACTCGGTTGTATTCAAATATTTGTTTGCACCGGATGGTATGGTGAACCAGGCGTTGTTGAGCTTGCACATCATCGGCACTCCAATTCAATGGATCACGGACCCGTTCTGGGCTAAAATTACGATCATAATCGCCGTTACTTGGCGTTGGACCGGATATAACATGATTTTCTATCTGTCATCTCTGCAAAATATCGATCAATCGATCTATGAAGCAGCCAGAATTGACGGAGCAAATGCATTCACCCAATTTTTCAAAATTACCGTACCTTTGCTCAAACCGATCATCCTCTTCACATCGATTACATCGACCATCGGTACCTTGCAGATCTTTGATGAGATTATGAACATTACCAAAGGTGGTCCGGGTAACGCGACCATGTCCATTTCGCAATATATCTACAACCTTTCGTTCAAATATTCACCGGACTTCGGATATGCGGCAACCGTTTCTTATTCCATCGTAATTTTGATCATAATATTGTCCATCATCCAGTTTAAAGTGGCAGGTGATAATAAAAATGGCTAAAGCTAAAGCAAAACGGATTTTCACTTACGTCTTCCTATCCATCGTCGCCTTTGTATCCATTTTTCCATTTTTCTGGATGCTGGTCAGCTCTACAAATGCATCTGTCGATGTTACCAAAGGCAGATTGCTGCCAGGTTCGGCTTTCCTTGATAACTTCAACAAACTGATTGACTCGACCAATCTGGTGCAGGCTCTGGGGAACTCGGCTATTATCTCCGTTGTCTCAACGGTTCTGGCTCTGCTGATTGGTTCGATGGCAGGTTATGGCTTTGAGGTATATCGTACGAAATCGCGTGATGTTGTGTTCAACATCTTGTTGTTATCCATGATGATTCCGTTCGCAGCGATTATGGTGCCTCTGTACCGTATGTTTGCAACGATCTCAAGTGTTACACCGGTCATCGGGATCAACACCATGGCATCCGTCATTTTGCCAACCATTACGACAGCGTTTCTGATCTTCTTCTTCCGTCAGAACACCAAAATGTTCCCGAAAGATCTGCTTGAAGCTGGACGTATTGATGGACTGAGCGAGCTGGGGATCTTCTTGAAGATTTACATGCCAACGATGAAAACAACTTACGCAGCAGCAGCGATTATCACATTCATGAGCAGCTGGAACAACTATCTGTGGCCGCTGATTGTGTTGCAAACGCCTGACCAACAAACGATTCCGCTGCTGATTTCCAATCTCGGTTCGGGATACGCTCCAGATTATGGCGTAATTATGACAGCGATCGTTATTGCCACGATGCCGACAGCAATCGTATTCTTCATTATGCAGAAACATTTTGTCGCCGGAATGGTTGGTTCTGTGAAATAATGGAATAACGTTCAGTCCCGCATGAGAGTGGAGGCCGCCGCAGGCGTGCCTCTGCCTTTCTGTTTGTCAAGGATTGTTTGTGGTTTTTGGAAAAGGAAAACAAGAGTCTGTACTGAATAAATAATCAATATATTTGTTTCAAGAGGGAGAGAGAGCCGAATGAAAGCAACACATGCAGATATCAACTGGCTGGGCGATGTAAGCGTTTTTGAAGTAAACCGCCTTAACGCATACTCGGATCATCGCTATTACCGTACTATGGAAGAAGCCAAAGCATCCGGTGCAATGGCTATGCGCTACGATCTCAATGGAACGTGGAAATTTAATTATGCGATCCGTCCGGATTGCCGCCCCGAAGCATTCTATAAGCAGGAATTCTCCAGTGCAGGTTGGGATGATATCGAAGTGCCGGGGCATATTCAGCTCCAAGGGTACGGTCAAATTCAATACGTTAATACGCAATACCCTTGGGATGGGTTAAACGATCTGCGTCCGCCTGCATTACCGCAGGACCAAAACCCGGTAGGCAGTTATATTCGCACCTTCCATTTGCCAACAGGCTGGCAGAACAGTCCGGTATATATTTCGTTTCAGGGTGTAGAATCGGCATTCTATGTATGGCTTAACGGACAGTTCGTCGGATACGGGGAAGACAGCTTTACGCCATCCGATTTTGATCTGACTCCATTCCTGCAGGACGGAGAGAATAAACTGGCTGTGGAAGTGTATCAACGCAGCACAGGCAGTTGGTTGGAGGATCAGGATTTCTGGCGGTTCTCCGGCATTTTCAGAGATGTGTATCTGTATACTGTGCCGGCTGCGCATATTCGCGATGTGCGGGTTGTGACGGATCTGGACAAGTCTTATAACCATGGTACGTTAAACGTGGATCTCAAGCTTGAAGGGAAAGCCGCTGATGGAGCCAAAGTGAAGGCTGAACTGCGTGATGCTGAAGGCAACACGGTGAAAACATTTGGCGGGATTGAAGTTACCAATGGTCTGGTGAGTCTTCGTGAAGAGATTGGCCAAGTAAACTTGTGGAGCGCAGAGATTCCTTACCTGTATCGTCTATACATTCAAGTATATGATGCAGCAGGCGAGCTGTTGGAGGTTGTACCTCAGGCCGTTGGCTTCCGTACATTTGAAATGATCGACAAAGTGATACACATCAACGGTAAACGTATTGTTTTCAAAGGGGTAAACCGTCACGAATTCAATCCGCGTCGCGGACGTGCTGTAACCAAGGAAGACATGCTTTGGGATGTGAGGACGATTAAACAAAACAATATGAACGCTGTGCGTACATCGCACTATCCAAACCAAAGCCTATGGTATGAACTGTGTGATGAATATGGATTGTATGTGATTGATGAAATGAACCTGGAGACGCACGGATCATGGCAGAAACTGGGTGCAGTTGAGCCTTCATGGGTTATTCCTGGCGATCGTCCAGAGTGGCATGATATTGTTATGGATCGTGCAGTGTCAATGGTAGAGCGGGACAAAAACCATCCGTCCATCCTGATCTGGTCTTGTGGTAACGAGTCTCATGGTGGTGAAGTGATCTATAAAGTGTCGCAATATTTCAAATCGGCTGATCCTACACGTCTTGTTCATTATGAAGGTGTGTTCCACGATCGTCGCTTCAACGAGACGAGTGATATGGAATCACGCATGTATGCCAAACCGGCGGACATTGAGGAATTCTTGAATGCGAATCCGGAAAAACCATATATCAGCTGTGAGTACATGCATGCCATGGGTAACTCCATTGGCGGTATGCATAAATATACGGAGCTGGAAGACAAGTATCCGATGTACCAGGGCGGCTTCATTTGGGATTACATTGATCAAGCCATCTACAAAAAAGATCGTTACGGCAAAGAGTTCCTTGCTTATGGCGGAGATTTCGGTGATCGTCCTTCGGACTATTCGTTCTGTGGAGACGGCATTGTGCACGCAGACCGCAAAGTGTCTGCCAAGATGCAGGAAGTCAAATTCCTTTACCAAAACATCAAGCTGTTCCCGGATCGGGAAGGTGTGAAAATCGTTAACGATAATCTATTTGCGGACACGTCTGAGTTCGAACTGGTATACAGTCTGGATCGTGAAGGTCACGAAGTGCTGCGTGAAACGCTGGAGGTAAATGTGGGTCCGCAAAGCGAGACCATTGTGAAGCTTCCACTTGATGTGCAATCTCTTGCTGGTGGGGAATACGCAGTGAATACCGCGTTTGTATTAAAAGCAGCAACATTATGGGCAGAAAAAGGCGAGGAAGTTGCCTTTGGACAGTTTATATTCACTCATGACAAGTCGGAAACTGCGGTGTCGGATCTGAACCTGACCAATGAAATTCAGGTCGTTGAAGGGGATGTTAATATCGGGGTAAGGGTAGGCCAAACCCATGTCCTGTTCTCCAAGGCTTTCGGAACTTTGGTATCTCTTAAACTGTCAGGGCAGGAGACGATTGCACAGCCTCCAATGCCGTTGTTCTGGCGTGCGACCACCGATAATGATAAGGGTACTGCCATGGGCTTCGAGCTTGGGGCTTGGTATGCTGCCAGTCTGCTGCCTAGATGTGTGAACTGGAAAGCAGAACAAAATTCGGATCAATATCGAATCGAATTCACGTACAAACTTAATATTTCGGCAGATGTACAAGTGAAAGTGGCTTATACCGTGCGTGCAGATGGTAGTGTGCATGTGCATAATACGTATAAAGGAGCGGCAGGTCTGCCAGATCTTCCGATTCATGCGCTTTCCTTCAAAACTTCGCCGGAGTTTGAAAATGTGGAATGGCTGGCGAAGGGACCGGAAGAAAACTATGCGGACCGTGCATTTGGTGCTCGTCTGGGTATTCATGACAGCAAGGTAGCGGATACCGTTGCTCCATATCTTGTACCGCAAGAGTCTGGCAACCGTACCGGTGTACGTTGGGCTAAATTGACCGACAACGCGGGACGTGGCTTCAAAATTGAATCGGCTGGAGTTCCGGTCGAGCTGAATGTATCTCCATATACGGCATTTGAGCTGGAGAATGCACAACATGCATATGAGCTGCCTCAGGTGCATTATACGGTTGTAACGGTAGCCGGCAAACAAATGGGCGTAGGTGGTGACGATAGCTGGGGCGCACCGGTTCATCCGGAATACCGCATCACCTCGGACAGCGAACTGCAATTTGAATTTGTCATTCGTGCGCTGTAATAGCGCTATATAAGATGTAGCTAAAGGATAGAGGTCTCCGCAAGTGGGGGCCTCTGTTTGTTGTTATCAGATGGTGAGCTATGAAACCGCTACCGTATCTGTCTCGTACTGTACTGGACATGGATAAAGGAGGGGCTTATTTTGAGCAGAAAAGCAAAGACGGGTGTATGGGTAACAGTACTCGTTATACTAGGCATCATTGTGGGATGCTTCATCTGGTATTTTAATACGGCTTCAGGTGAACGTGCGCTGAAAACGATGCGATCCAACAACTCCGGGGGTCTGGAGCGTGTGGTTAACGTATACAGTAATTCGGGAGAATTGATTCATACGTATGAGGGGAAGATTGATTTGCAAGATACGGAGTATGGAAATAAGGTGCTTTTTGATCTGAATGGCAAACGGATTGTGATCTATAACGCGACAGTGATTAGTGAAGAGAAGTAAATGAGGGGCGGTGTGGAGTTCAGGCAGGAGCATTCCGATGACACTCTTTCGCTCATATGGTAAAATTAAGGTAATGAAGTGGAGAGGTGATGAGAGGCATGTTCATGGAGATGTTGTTGGCCCTGATTGCCATACTCGGAATGGTCGCATTCTATTGCTTAATCGCTTATTTCCTAATTCGTCTTATTTCCAGAAAAGCATTCAAGCGCACGTTAACCAAGTATGAAACAATTGAAATATTGGTATGGGCAGCAATGGTGTTCTTTGCTATTGTGATGATTAAGAATCAGTCATGGAATATGTTGCTGCCTGTAGTTCTCCTTATGGTTTCAATGATTAACCTGCACCGTTCAAATCGGAAATACAGAGAGATGAGCAAAGAGATGAACAAAGAGGGACTTTAATATGATACTGGATAAGTCGACAGACACCTCAGGGTTAACACAGGTTGCCGCACTTTCGGATGAATTGCAGCCTGTGTTTGATAAAGCAGAACGTAAATATCAAGCGTGTGGCATTGAGCTGTTCTTTGTTTTCAGATGTCTGCCTGAAGAATATGAAAGAAAATCGACGGTCAGGTATGCGAAGAAGGACAATACGATTTACTTTGATATGACGGCCAGTGAGGATCAGTATAAAACGTTTAGCAAAAGCAGACAGCGTTATGAGTTGAGTCATTATTTCTATGTTTTTCTGAGTGACAAACTGAAGAAGTATAAGATCAAACACTTGGATCATACGGAATTTATGAATGACATGGAAGAATGGCTTAAAGATATTGGATGGTTACAATCCGAATTCGAGGTCAGTATGGATGAATATCGGGAATAAGGTTTTCTGAGGGGAACGGTTTTATAATTGGTCAATGCGGTCATGGTACATAATAATGGATAACAAAAATAGGCCCTCTTTCGAGGGCCTATTTTTCATGGGAGAGGAGAAACCGGACGAAGAGCTTATGGGGAAACGTAAGTCTTCTCCGCGGTTGTCTACGACACTTGTGATGTCGATAATTATATAATGGCCGGAAAGTTTCCTTTTTATACATTTGCGTCAACAATTCGTCAACAATATTTCGGCGAGAAAGAAGACGGACTATTTTTCAAACTGAACCCGATTGTGGTACGATAGCTTTATCAATAAACTTACATAGAGAGAAAAGGTGACTCATCAGTGAGAGTGGTATCTGGGAGTGCGAAAGGCAGACCGCTGAAGGCTGTTCCTGGCACAGGGACGCGGCCAACCACCGACAAGGTGAAGGAAGCGTTGTTTAGTATGATTGGCCCGTATTTTGAGGGCGGCACAGCATTGGATCTGTTTGCAGGCAGTGGAGGTCTCGGTATTGAGGCGCTGAGCCGCGGCATGGACAAGGCTGTTTTTGTTGACTTGGAATCGAAAAGTATTGAAGTGATCCGTGCAAATCTGAAAGCAACCAAGCTGGAAGATCAGGCGGCCATATACCGGAATGATGCCAGTCGTGCATTGAAGGCGCTCGCCAAGCGAAGCACACAATTTGATCTCGTATTTCTTGATCCACCCTACCGTATGAAAAATGGGGACGAGTTAATGCTTACGATGCACGAACTGGATCTGCTTGAACCGGAAGCGACCATTGTGCTTGAATATGAATCCAAATATCATTACCCTGAGCAATTCGGCCCGTTTGAACAAACGCGCAAGGCATTGTATGGGGAGACCGCTGTATCCATCTATTATTATGCACCTGCTGCAACAACAGAAGATGGAGAACCTAGCGCAGCGGAAGAGGAGGCTCCTCATGAGTGAAATGATACATCGTCAGGAACGAATTGCCGTATATCCAGGCAGTTTTGATCCCGTAACTATGGGCCATCTGGACATTATTGCCCGGGCGTCGAAGCAGTTCGATCGCGTCATCGTGGCTGTGTTGAATAATATGAGCAAAAATCCATTATTTACGGTGGAAGAACGCAAGAGTCTTATTACGGAAGTCACGAGTCATCTGCCTAATGTGGAGGTGGATAGCTTCCGTGATCTGACGGCAAATTATGTACGGCAAAAAGATGCTCAGGTCATTGTCCGAGGTATCCGCTCGGTGACGGATTTTGAATATGAGCTTCAGCTGGCTTCGACGAACAGCAAGTTAAATCCGGATGCGGAGACCATTTTTATGATGACCAATCCGAAGTATTCTTATCTGAGCTCCAGCATCGTCAAGGAAATTGCCCACTACCACGGAGATGTCACCGATCTGGTCTCACCTGAAGTGGAAGCTGCGCTGCGTCAGAAAATTAGCGAGAAAACCGGCGGTTAAACCAGAAGGTCAGCCCGGACAGGCAGATCATGACGGTGAGCAGCAATGCCAGACCGATACAGGCAGCAGGGAAACCAATCCAGACGGCATTGATGATGTCGGAGGTGTTCATGCCTACCAGGGATTGCTTCGTTAGGAAAGGTGTCAAACCATTCCCCGGATTGTTCTGAAACGTGGCCCAGACTTCAGAACTGTAACGGCTGAATGGCAGCCACAGCATCAAGCTGATGAAAAATGCAACCAATGCATGAAGCAGGCGGATTCCGGCAAAATACAACATGGACGTTGTGGCAAGTCCCGCAGCTTTCAGCACGGCGGAGACTTGCAGATGAGAGCACAGACCTCCCCAGCCGAGGATGGCCGCAAGCAAAGACATTAGCAGAACGGGTGTCAGTGGGCTCTGACTCAGGTGATAAGTTCCGAGATGCAGTTCCAGCAGTGAGGGCCAAAAAGCAACTGAAGTACCGGGGGTGATATAGAGAGTGAGCAGCCGAACAAACACGGCAAACACAATCATATATCCTCCGGTCATCATTAAAGTTTGTACAGCTTGGGAGACCGTGTCACCAAGCAATTTGCCGAACCCGCGTCCGTCACGTTCCTGGGCTTCGCGGGCTGCAAGCATCATTTGCGACCATAGGCTCCGTCGTTTGGACGAAGAAGGGTTTGCGGTTGATTGTTTTTCTCCTTTTGATTCCTTGGGTAGGAGTCGTACTCCGATCATGGTGGCCATCCAGCCACTAACCCAATGAACGATCAGAAGGAAATATCCGGCCACAGGCTGGTGAAGAAAAGCTGCACCAATGACAAGTATAATCATCAAAGGATTGGCGAAATGAGCTGCTGCTGCGACAATACCCGCCTGTTTGGCGGTAATTTGTTGATCCTGCACTAAGCGGGAGGCGGTATCAGCTCCAGCAGGAAAGCCGCCGCACATGCCGACAGCAATAGCCAGTCCGGCTTTGCCCGGCAGACGGAACCAGCGCTGCATCAATGGCCCAAGTAAGACGCCAAGCGCGTGGGTAAAGCCGAACGCAGTCAGCATTTGGGATAACATCAGGAATGGAAGCATGGCCGGAAAGATGATTTTCCACCAAATGTCCAAACCTTGAATAGAGGCATCGAATGCATCTTTTGGAGATACAACTACTGCAATTACCAGCAATAAAGCGCCGGTACTCATAAGTACCGTTCGTAACGGTCCAGAGCCCGTAACTTCGCTCTGCATTGTCATTGTTTCACCTCATATGGATCGTGCCGCATACACTCGGCCAGGATTAGTTGTGGACGGCCGAATGACGTCCGTGGACGCTTCGGCCTTGACCGGGTAAGCTACTGTAAACAGCGGCCTATCCGGCCTGTACCATTGTATGCAAAAGCATGAGAGTGTTAGACTTATAATTATTGAAAGATACGCAAAGAACGGGGGCTCATGCAATGAATCGGATTCGGAAATCTGGCGGATTCAGAGCTTCGATCTTTGTGATCGTGGTGGCTCTAGTCGTCTATGTTGCGGTATATATGCCAACGCCATATATCATTTATATGCCTGGCAGTGCCGACGAAGTAAAACCCATGGTTACCGTGAAAGAGGGGGATAAGGAAGAACGCGGTGTGTTTATGATGACGACAGTGTCGGCAACATACGCCAATGTGTTTTTACTAGGAACCTCCTTGTTTAATCGAAATGCCCAAGTGGATAAAAAAGAAGATCGGCTGCGTGGCAAAAGCGAAGCGGAATATTCTGCCGAACAGGTCTGGTTCATGAGTGATTCACAATCCTCGGCCATGGAGGCAGCTTATGAGCACGCGGGAGTGAAATACTCCATTGTTCCTGAGCATATTTTTGTATTTGGGCTGTCCGAAGATCCAAAGCCTAAGGGAGATATTGAGCCCGGAGATATTATTTTGGGTGTGGACGGAACGGCAACTCCAGACAATACGGTGCTGTCTGAGCAGTTAAAGAACAAAAAGGTCGGAGATACGGTTGAGATGCAATTGGAGCGAGGCGGAGAGACCATCAGCCGCGACGTTCAATTGATTGAAGTGAAAGACAGTAAAACCGGTGAAGGTCGCCCGGCATTGGGTGTCATGATCGGAGCGGTTCAGAAGGTGAAAGCAGAAGACCCGGATAAACAGATATCCTTCACGGATACTCAGGTAGGTGGTCCATCTGCCGGACTGATGTTCACCCTGGAGATTTACAATCAGTTGACCCCTGGAGATTTGACGAAAGGTCACCGGATTGCTGGCACTGGCACCATTAACAAAGAAGGTGTAGTTGGCGCAATTGGTGGAGTTGTGCACAAAATTGTTGCGGCGGACCGGAAAGAAGCAGAATTTTTCTTTGTACCGAAGGACAATTATAAAGAAGCCGAAGCCAAGGCTGAACAGATCGGCACCAAAATGAAACTCATTCCTGTCAGCACGGTGGATGATGCGCTGGCTTATCTGAAAACCTTGTCTGTTAAATCCTAAAACAATTATTATTAGTCAGCAGTATGCCTTGAATAAAGAATGGTAGGATAATTTCAAATCCCCCTATTGCAACGATGCCGAATCGGTTGCAATAGGGGGATTTTGTTTGAGTAATCGATATTAAATAACGGATTATTAAAGGGAGTCTGATCTAGCTTATACCAATAGTTCAGGATTGCATCAATCCCGGTACAAGCTTGGGCACCCGGCAAAAAAACGTATGAGTTGATCCCATTGAGTAGTGTTGAGGACTTCAAAATCGTTTATGTTGAGCCAGCTATGGAAAGGACTGAACGTAGAGTTAGAGTCTCACAGGTGGTTCAAAGTAGTCACTGTACATCATACGTGTATTGGTGTGTTCGCAGGCGAGGGCATATGCTGCCTGAGCTTGTACATCCAGCTCCAACTGGTTATGGACAAAGGTTGATGGTTTCAGCAGAACGGGCAGGGAAGCCGTCTTTTTCATCTGTTTCAAGAGGCCCTGTCCTTGTGCATTAAACCCAAGCACTCGAAGATATGCTGGCCCTTCAGCCAGCTTCTTGGGCGAACATTCGGCCTTGGTATGATTGAGCAGGATATGGGCCAGCATGCGCTGCAGCTTTGTGCGGGTGTAGCGTTTCGTCTTGAGTGCGTTCAGCAACGCCTCGACTGAAGGCTCCGGGAGCTGAGCGAGCGTACGGCTCAACCGGTGTTCGAGTCCTTCCGTGACCTCGGCAATCTGCTCCAGCTCGTGGGCACGGCGTGTGGCCGCGATGTGCAGCAGCGGCTGTGCAAAGCGCTCCCAGTGCACGGGAGCGCGCCCTTCCTGCCATTCGCGTCGCAGAATGGCAAGGGTTGCCGCCGGCACGTATGGCGCGGCGGCTTCGGGCCCGTCCGCCATCAGCAGGCGGCGGACGGCGGTTGCACTGGCGATCGCCCCCGGTCCGGGCGTCGCCTCATGATACGCGGCACCGGTACGCGCCGCCGTAAAGGGCTTGATCGCGCTGCTCAGCCGTTGCAGCGCGATCAGGTAGTGCAGCCCAAGCGAATTGTTGGGCTGCCCCAGCAGTGCAGCGGCGTCGTCCGCATCGACGCCGCCAGGCGCCAGCGCTGCCGCCGCACCTGCGTACGCGGCGGGATAGCTGGCGCCTTCCCGCAGGCGGCGCGCGATATCCTCGCGCAGCCCTGCGGGCTCCACAGCCAGCACGCGCGCAATGCGCTGCAGGCTGTCCAGGTCGCCGGACTCGCTGCCAAAGCAGAGCGAGTCCACCACGCCTGTGCGGTGCAGCAGGGACACCGCACCAAAGGCGAACCACTCAGCCGGTTGTACAGCATACGCAACCGGCAGTTCAATCACCAGATCGGCGCCAGCATGCAGCGCCATCTCCGTGCGCGCCCTTTTGCCCACGATGGCGGGTTCGCCGCGCTGGAGGAAAGGGCCGCTCATCACAGCCACAACAACGTCTGCTCCACTGAGCCGTCTGGCTTCACTCAGATGGTAGACATGTCCGTTATGTAAAGGGTTATATTCAACAATGACGCCAACGGCTTTCATATGAGAACGCGCTCCTTTCGGTAAATATTCAATTGGGGACAAATCGTTCGCTTCCTAGCCCGATAATATACGAGCTCATCTTGTTCCATAATAGGACATGGATATACCTTTGTTCAAATCCTATCGCAGTGTATACAACGAAAAAGAAAAGAATCCTTCTCGTCGATATAGCCCGAACCCACCCTCAAAATGCATGACTTGTAGTTTAACTCACAGTAAGCCTATAATGGTTCAGAGATCGAATGCGGATTAGGCTCGTCATTTTCAAAAAGGGTGTAAAGTTAAAAGTGTTGACAAACGTCTTGAAAAATCGGTATAATGATTTTTGTTTGTTAAGTCAATTTCATAATACTTTTAACGATGAATCGTCAGAATACATACAGTCAGGAATATGATGTGTTGCAAGAGTCAGGCTTGACCTGTATAACTGTCGTAAGGCGTTTAACTTACATTATGAGATTGGTTTCGTTTGGAGTGATGGGAAATGTTAATGCCATTTCGCAAAGTGGCTACCAGTGACCGACCCCTGCAGTTCAATGAACAGTGGGATATCAAGGAACTGGTTTCTAACCGACAGGATATCACAGCCGTTACCCCGCTGACTGCGGATTTATCTGCAGAATACAGAGAGGGCGACGTTGTGGATGTTCATGGCAAACTGACAGCAGGAGTGGACATGTTATGCTCCCGATGTCTTAAGCCGATTAATGAACATTTTCATATTGATTTTCATGAGCAATTCAAGCAGGGGAAACAGCCAGAGGAATTGCCCGAAGACGACGATACTTTCTACGTGGATGGAGAGAGCGTTGATTTGAAAGGTTATGCCGAGGAAGCTTTTCTGCTGGATCTTCCGTTTATACCGCTATGCAGCGATACATGCAAAGGGTTATGCCCCAAGTGTGGCCATGAGCTGAACGAAGGTGACTGCGGTTGTGATAACCAAGTTATCGATCCGCGGCTTGCAGGGCTCAAGGATTTTTTTAAATGAGCATGAGTGAAAATCGAACATTGTAACAACTACCTGCAAAGGTTGATTTTGATAAGGAGGTGGGAATAATGGCAGTACCTCAACGGAGAACGTCCAAGACGCGTCGCGACAAACGTCGCACTCACTTTAAATTGGCTGTACCGGGCATGGTGAAATGTGAACAATGTGGCGAACTTAAACTTAGTCACCACGTGTGCAAAGTGTGCGGAACGTACAAAGCAAGAGAGATCATCTCTCAATAATAGCTAGACATCAAGTAGCACTTCATTTCGATGAGGTGCTACTTTTTTTAGATCTACAGCATCGCAAGAATGACTACCTCTATCTGTATTCTATCTTCTTGAATATAGTTCAATATATGTTTTTGATATTTTAGTAAGGCTCGTTACGGGTTGTGTTTGGGGCTGTGAAGCCAGGCTCTGCAAGGCAGGATTGTTTTTGCTCAGCCAGCCTTTCTTTTTGACACGGGATGAGATATACTATAGTTTAGTACCAGGTTCTAAGATTTGACGTTACATAAACATGGACCATGATTCGTGTGAGAACGACCCTGCTGAACAGGGATGCAACTATAGAAGCAATGTGAAAGAATATATTGAACTGACCGGATTAGGCGGTTCCTTAAACGATACAGCGGGGGGTGTCAGGCATCGAACGTGTACCGAAGAGACAGAGGCAGCAGCAGTTAACCAAAATGATCGAAGACAACCCGTTTGTGACGGATCAGGAACTTACACGCCAATTGAAGGTGAGTATTCAGACGATTCGTCTCGACAGACTGGAGCTTGGGATTCCCGAGCTTCGGGAGCGAATGAAACTGATGGCGGAGCGTTCCTATGATCAGGTGCGCTCCTTGCCCCTGCATGAGATTATCGGTGATATTGTGGACTTGCAACTGGACAAGAGCGGGATTTCCTTGTTTGAGATTAAGGAAGAACACGTATTTTCGAGAACGGGCATTGCTCGGGGACACTATGTTTTTGCACAGGCCAACTCGTTGGCTGTAGCCGTTATTAATGACGAGATTGCTTTGACGGCGTCCGCAGACATTCGTTTTGTTCGTTCGGTTCATTTGGCCGAGAAATGTATTGCGAAGGCCTATGTGAGATCGATTCCGGGTCAAAAGGGCAAAGCCAAAGTAGAAGTGTTCACCTATGTAGGTGAAGAAATGGTGTTTCAAGGCAACTTTGTAATCTACCATTCAGGTGGAGAAGACAGCGTAGAAGGAGGTCATTTGGGATGAAAATCGTCATTGATGCCATGGGAGGCGATAACGCACCTGCGGCAACAGTAGAAGGTGCGATCGCCGCGGCTACGGAATGGGCGGATACACAGATCGTCCTGGTCGGCGATGAAGCCAAGCTGGAACCTCTTCTGAGTCAGTCAGGTGCCAAACCTGCTAATCTGACGATTCGGCATGCTTCCGAAGTGATCGGTTCGGATGATGAACCAGTAAAGGCAGTCCGTCGTAAGAAGGATGCCTCCATGGTGGTTGCAGGTCGTATGCTTAAGGAAGGCGAAGCAGACGCCATGATCTCTGCGGGCAATACCGGAGCACTGATGACTGCCGGCTTGCTTGTAGTAGGCCGTATGGAAGGGATTGAGCGCCCGGCGCTTGCGCCCATGATTCCAACGATCGATGATGTGGGTGTACTAGCACTTGATCTCGGTGCGAATATGGATGCCAAACCGGAGCACCTCGCACAGTATGGTCTGATGGGAAGCTTGTATCGGCAAAAAGTTCAGGGAATCGCGTCGCCAAGAGTTGGCCTGCTCAATGTGGGAACGGAGCCGGGTAAGGGGAATGAGTTGACCAAACATGCCTATCCGTTGCTGGAGCAACTTCCGATTCGTTTTGTTGGTAACGTAGAGGCTCGTGACGTTCTTACAGGCGCATGTGATGTGCTTGTATGTGATGGATTTGCCGGAAATATATTGCTGAAATCGCTCGAAGGCACAGCAGGTGCCATTTTCGCTCTGCTTAAGGAACAATTCTCATCATCGCTCAAAAGCAAACTGGCTGCTGCTGTGCTTATGCCTGAGCTGCGCGGTTTGAAACGGAAACTGGATTATACCGAGCATGGTGGTGCACCACTCCTCGGTTTGAGCAGACTTGTGGTGAAAAGTCATGGATCGGCTGATGGCAATGCCATCAAAAATGCTGTGCGCCAAGCACGGATTGCAGTACAGAACCAATTGGTGGAGAGCATATCTAAGGAAATTAGCGGGAAGTGAGTGATGACATGAATAATTTGCGCCCGGTAGGGGTTATCGGTACAGGTAAATATGTACCTGAGAAAATTTTGACAAACAGCGATTTGGAGAAAATGGTCGATACGAATGATGAGTGGATCGTCAGTCGTACAGGAATCAAGGAGCGTCACATCGCTGCACCAGATCAGGCGACTTCGGATCTGGCATACGAGGCAGCTATCAAAGCACTTGAGTCTGCTGGCATGACTGGCAGTGATCTGGATCTGATTATTGTGGCAACTATTACACCGGATTCTTCATTCCCTTCTACTGCTTGCATTTTGCAAGATAAGCTGGGTGCCAAGTGCGCTGCGGCATTTGACTTGTCTGCTGCCTGCTCCGGATTTGTATACGGTCTGGCAACAGCAACGAGCTTCATCCAAAGCGGCATGTATAACAATGCACTTGTGATTGGTGCAGATTGCTTGTCTCGCATTACTGACTATACCGACCGTAATACCTGTGTGCTGTTTGGCGATGGCGCAGGTGCGGTTATCGTTGGTGAAGTGCCGGAAGGCCGTGGATTTAAATCATTCGATCTCGGAGCTGAAGGTGCGGGCGGAAGCCTGCTGCAAATGGAGGGCGGAGGTTCCCGTCTGCCTGCATCCGTAGAAACGGTTGAGAACAAAAAACATTACATTTACATGAATGGCCGTGAAGTGTTTAAATTTGCAGTACGGGTGATGGGTACAGCGACAATCGAAGTTCTGCGCAAGGCTGGCCTGGAACGTACGGACGTGGATCTGTTTGTTCCTCACCAAGCCAATATCCGGATTATCCAATCTGCAATGCAGCGGCTTGAGCTTCCTGAAGAGAAAGTTGTAGTCAACGTGGATAAATACGCCAACACATCTGCGGCTTCCATTCCGCTTGCTCTGGTAGAAGCTGCTGAAGAAGGCCGCATGAAAGCCGGAGATACCGTGCTTATGGTTGGTTTCGGCGGCGGATTGACGTGGGGCGCATCGGTACTCGTTTGGTAAACTAGACAGCTGGGAGAGATGAATTGGATGGGTAAAATAGCATTTGTATTTCCCGGACAGGGATCGCAGGCTGTGGGCATGGCCAAGGACGCATATGAGTCTGTGCCTGCGGCAACAGAGATTTTTCGTACAGCTGATGAAACGCTAGGTTTCTCGCTGAGCAATCTTATTTTTGAGGGACCAGAGACCGAGCTGAAACAGACATCGAATACACAACCGGCTCTGTTGACAGCAAGTATTGCCTTGCTTGAGGCTTTTAAAGAAAAAGGAATTCAGCCTGATTATACGGCCGGACACAGTCTGGGTGAATACAGTGCACTGGTCGCTGCGGGCGTTCTTTCGTTCGCAGATGCGGTAAGCATTGTGCGGGCACGCGGTCAATATATGGAACAGGCTGTTCCTGGTGGACAGGGTGCAATGGCTGCGGTATTGGGTGCGGATCGGGAAGCGCTGGGGGTGCTTTGCCGGGACGTATCCGAAAGTGGTCATGCCGTTGAACTTGCCAACATCAACTGCCCGGGACAAATCGTGATTTCCGGTGTGAAGGAAGGGGTAGCTGCTGTCGCTGAACGGGTCAAGGAAGCCGGCGGCAAACGTGCCATCACACTTGAAGTAAGCGGTCCGTTCCATTCTTCCTTAATGAAGGATGCAGCAGAGAAGCTGGCTGAGAAACTGAAAACTGTTTCGTTCTCACCTGGGTCGATCCCTGTAGTCGCGAATGTGACTGCAAGACCTGTTGAAGACGGTAAGGTTCAGGATTTGTTGACAGCTCAGGTCTATTCTCCGGTTTTATGGGAAGACAGTGTGACATGGCTTATTGAGCAAGGTGTGGATACCTTTATAGAGATTGGTTCTGGCAGTGTGTTAACAGGCTTGATTAAAAAAACAGATAAAACCGTTAAAATGTACAATGTGAACAGTCTTGAGACGCTCGAAGCAACGGCAGCTGCACTAATTTGATTAACCATGATTAGATTTGGGGAAAGGAGGAATGATTATGTCTAAACCATTACAAGGCAAAAATGCGCTCGTTACTGGTGCATCCCGTGGTATTGGGCGCAGTATTGCACTCGCTTTGGCTGAGGCTGGCGCCAACGTCGCCGTGAATTATGCGGGCAGTCAGGCTGCAGCTGAGGAAGTAGCGGAAGCGATTCGAGCCAAAGGTGCCCAGGCCATTACGATTCAAGCGAATGTGGGCCAGATGGACGAAGCCGAACAGATGGTCAAAGCTACGATTGAGGCGTGGGGCAACGTTGATATTCTAGTCAACAATGCTGGAATTACCCGTGATAATCTGATCATGCGTATGAAAGAAGAGGAATTTGATCAGGTGATCGAAACCAACCTCAAAGGGGTGTTTAACTGTCTTAAGGCGGTTACACGTCCAATGATGAAGCAACGGTCTGGTAGAATTATCAATATCTCCTCTGTTGTGGGTGTGCTTGGAAATGCTGGACAAGCAAACTATGTTGCTGCCAAGGCAGGGGTCATCGGTTTGACGAAGGCATCTGCTCGTGAGCTTGCCTCCCGTGGCATCACAGTTAACTGCGTTGCACCAGGATTTATTGAGACCGATATGACGAAGGAATTGTCCCAGGAGATCGTGGACAACATGTTGAACGGTATTCCGTTGTCCCGTCTGGGCCAACCGGATGAAATCGCCGGTGTTGTCACGTTCCTGGCTTCAGAAGCTTCATCTTATATGACAGGGCAGACACTGCATGTTGATGGTGGCATGTACATGTAATTCTTCCCGGACTTGAACAATAGTCGGGGAACAGGCGCTGGACGATCCGAAATGCCGGAAAAAGGCCGGGTTCCCCGGCCGGGAGCCGCATATGTCTTCTATGGCATTTTGCCTGCGATTCTCGTATAATACCAAGGAGGAGGTGAACCGGATGTCCGATGTATTGGAGCGTGTAAAACGCATCGTCGTCGACCGCTTGGGCGCAGACGAAGCTGAAGTTACACTTGAAGCATCTTTCAAAGAAGATTTGGGTGCTGATTCTTTGGATGTAGTGGAATTGGTCATGGAATTGGAAGATGAATTCGATTTGGAAATCTCTGATGAAGATGCAGAAAAAATCACGACCGTAGGTGAAGTTGTAAACTACATACAATCTCATACCTAAAGTCAATTCAGTCCCGCACCTGTTTTCGAACAGGCGGGACTTCTCATCATTCATTGGTTTTTCTCATTCCGCAAGCGGCTCTGGTCCAACGGATCTTTGGATCATGCTTGGCTAGACGTCTGCTTGCGGATTTTCCCACAAAATAATTGCGTAATGCAGTCGATATAGAGGTGAGTCGGTTTGAAACAAAGAGTTGTAATTACCGGAATGGGCGTAATGACATCGCTCGGAAAAGATTTGGAAACGTTCTGGGGCAGTTTAATGGCAGGCAAGTCCGGAATCTCTCAGATTGAGGCGTTTGATGTAAGTGAATACACCACTCAAATTGCAGCCGAGATCAAGGATTTCAACCCGGAAGAATACATGGATCGCAAAGATGCACGCAAAATGGACCGTTTTGTTCAGTTCGCTGTAGCAGCTGGCTTCAAAGCCGTTGAAGACAGTGGTCTGAAAATTGACGAGAACATTGATGCAGAGCGTTTTGGTGTATCCATCGGATCGGGTATTGGTGGATTGGGCACTTGGGAGGACCAACATAATGCATTGCTGCAAAAGGGTCCTAAACGCGTAAGCCCATTTTTCATTCCGATGATGATCTCCAACATGGCTTCTGGCCAAATGTCGATCTCTCTCGGGGCGAAAGGTCCTAACATCAACGTGGTAACGGCATGTGCTACAGGAACGCACTCCATTGGAGATTCCTTCAAGCTGATTGCAAACGGTGATGCGGATGCCATGATTTGTGGCGGTGCGGAAGCAACCATTAGACCAACCGGTCTGGCCGGGTTCTGCGCGATGCGTGCCATGTCTACACGTAATGATGATCCGGCGAAGTCGAGCCGTCCTTTTGATACAGAACGTGACGGGTTTGTTATGGGTGAGGGCGCGGGAGTTCTGATCCTTGAATCCCTTGAACATGCTCAAAAACGTGGTGCTCGTATTTATGGCGAAATAATTGGTTACGGTCTCACTGGCGATGCACATCACATGACGGAGCCTGATCCGGACGGAGCAGCTCGTTGCATGAAGATGGCTCTGCGTAATGCGGGTATCGAACCAGAAGAAGTGGACTATATCAATGCACATGGTACATCAACACCTGTAGGTGACAGATCCGAAACGCTTGCGATCAAAAAAGCGTTTGGCGATCATGCGTACAAGCTTGCAGTGAGTTCAACCAAATCGATGACAGGTCATATGCTTGGTGCTGCTGGTGGCGTGGAAGCCGTAATCTGCGGATTGTCGCTGACACATCAGACGCTTGCTCCAACAATCAACCTGGAAAATCAGGACCCGGAATGTGATCTGGACTATGTTCCAAACGTTCCACGTCAAACTAAAGTCAACATTGCCATGTCCAATTCATTTGGGTTCGGCGGTCACAATGCCACCATTATTCTCAAAAAATTTGAAGCATAAGGGGCTAGTTCGTTTGAGTGAAGATCTGAAGCAGTTACAACACAAACTTCAAATCAAATTTGACAACAGGCAGCTTTTAAAACAAGCGTTTACCCATGCTTCTTATGTAAACGAACACCGGTTCAGTCAGCATCAGGATAACGAGCGTCTGGAGTTTCTAGGCGATGCGGTACTGGAACTGACTGTGTCGGAATACTTGTATCACTTGTTTCCTAACCGGCCGGAAGGTGAATTAACTAAGCTGCGGGCATCCATTGTCTGCGAGCCTTCCCTCGTCAAATTTGCTGAAGCGTTGGGTTTTGGGCAGTATGTACTTCTTGGTAAAGGTGAGGAACTGACGGGAGGACGAACTAGACCGGCTTTGTTAGCGGATGTGTTTGAATCTTTCATCGGTGCATTATATCTGGATCAGGGATTGGCGCCTGTCCGGACATTTCTGGATCAGCATGTATTTCCGTTAATTGTTCTGGGCAGCAAGCTGCAAATGAGCGATTACAAAACGGAATTGCAGGAACTCACTCAGCATCACAATATGGGAGCGCTGGAATACCGTATTGTTGAGGAACGGGGCCCTGCCCATGAACGGGAGTTTGTCTCCGAGGTCCATATGGGTCAAGAACGGCTTGGCAGAGGTACAGGACGTTCCAAAAAGGAAGCCGAACAGCAGGCTGCATCTGCAGCACTGGATCGACTGAAGCTTCCGGAAGCCTGAGCTTTACCGTAAGCGCATAGACAAACGAAGAGCAAAGAGCAGCCCGCGGGTCCGCCTGGCGGAATTTATCGGCCGGACTGCTTTTTGCTCTTTTTTTTGTAAGGAGGATCAGGATTTTCTTTTCCTGTTCGATAACTAGGCGCTGAATGCAACATTTGAAATTTGCAAGAGGAGGTGACGGGAAACCCTATGTTTTTGAAACGGATTGAACTGGGTGGATTCAAGTCATTCGCCGACAAAACGGAAATGGAATTCGTTCGTGGCATAACCGCTGTTGTGGGCCCGAACGGAAGTGGAAAAAGTAACATTTCAGACGGCATACGCTGGGTTCTTGGGGAACAAAGCGCCAAATCACTGCGTGGTGGCAAGATGGAAGATATCATTTTTGCCGGCAGTGATGCACGGAAGGCTGTTAATTATGGTGAAGTTTCGTTGACGCTGGATAACGAAGATCATGCGCTTGCTTTGGATTTTGGTGAAGTGACGGTAACGCGTCGTGTACATCGCAGCGGAGACAGTGAATATTTTATCAACAAACAGTCGTGTCGGTTGAAGGATATTACCGAATTGTTTATGGATACCGGGATCGGCAAGGAAGCTTACTCGATTATTGGACAGGGACGAATTGAAGAGATTCTGAGTACCCGTTCAGAGGATCGCAGGGGGATCTTTGAAGAGGCATCAGGTATTGTTAAATATAAATCTCGCAAACGGGATGCTACTCGCAAACTGGATGAGACGGAACAGAATTTATTGCGTATTCATGACCTTGTCACCGAGTTGGAAGACCAGATTGGTCCGTTAAAGGAACAATCGGAGAAAGCAATCCACTACAAGGAATTACGGGGGCAGCTGAAATCACAGGAAATCTCCATGTATGTGTATCAGATCGAACAAATTCACGCTTCCTGGAGCAAAGCAAACCAACGACTTGAATCATTGAAGCAGGAAGAAGTCGGATTGGCGGCTATTGTATCTACTCATGATGCCAAGCTGGAAAGTGACCGAAATGCACTGCGTACGCTGGAAACGGAGACGGAACAGCTGCAATCGGCCTTATTGCAATTCAGTGAAGCAACGGAGAAAAGTGAAGGTCTCGGGGAACTGCTCAAGGAGCGTTCGCGTCATCTGCAGACGAACCAGGAACAGCTTAAAGTAACGCTTGCAGCGAGTGAAGAGAGACATCGAGAGCGTGAAGCCGAGTTACTTGCATTACGCGAGAAGTTTACCAAGCTTGAACTGGAACTGAGTGACGTGAGAAACCGCCTGTCCGAAGAAGAGGCCAAACTCATCGGTGTCACTGGCGGCATTAGCCAACAGCAGGAGGAAAGCCTTAAGGGCAACTTGCTGGAACTGATGAATCAGATGGCTCAGACACGAAACGAAATTCGTTACGCGGACCAACAGAAAGAAACGCTGGAACGGCGAATGAATCGCGCGACTGAGGAATCCGGCAAGTGGGAAGGCCAGAAGGAAACGCTGGAAGCCCGCAAAACGGAGATTGAGAAAAAAGTTGTTCGTTTGGGCAAGGAAATCAGTGATCTGCGCAGTGGTTATATTACGGAAAGTGAACGTCTCCAATCGTTGCAGAAGCTGCTCGAAGAAAGCAGGGGAACGGTCCGTAAGTGGGAGCAGAAGCGTGAAGCCCAGGTCTCCCGTCGCGATACAATGAAAGAAATGCAGGATGATTTTGACGGTTTCATGCTGGGTGTTAAAGAAGTGCTTAAGGCATCACGCAAAGGTACACTGAACGGGGTTCATGGAGCCGTTGCAGAGCTCGTTAAAGTGCCTGAGAAGATCGAGCTTGCGGTAGAGACAGCGATGGGCGCTTCCCTGCAGCATGTTGTCATGGAGAATGAGTCGGTTTCCAGACAGGCAATTGCTTTTCTGAAACAACGTCAATTGGGCAGAGCTACCTTCCTCCCGCTGGATGTTATTCGTGCACGTACCATTGGTGCGGGTGAACGCTCGATGATCGAAGGCATGGATGGTTTTGTGGGAATTGGTGCGGATCTCGTACAATATGAAGAACGTTATGCTGCGATCATTGGAAGCCTGCTCGGGAATGTCATTATTGCGGAGAAGCTGGAGGATGCCAATAAGATCGCGGCTCGCTGCCAATATCGTTTCCGGGTCGTAACCCTGGAAGGCGATGTGGTTAACGCAGGTGGTTCGATGACTGGTGGTAGCCAGCACAAGAAAAATGGTAGTCTGCTCAGCCGCAAACGGCAGCTGGACCAGCTGGACCAGGATATTTTGGATACCGAAAATCAGATCGTAAAACTTCATCGCAGTGTGGATGATGTAAAAACTCAACTGGAGCAGTGCCAAGACAAGCTGGACGAGCTGCGTCAGTCTGGAGATGACACCCGGAATGCTGAACAGCAGGCTTCAATGGAAATGAAGCAGGTTGAGCATGAGCTGCGTCACGTACTGGAACAGGTTGCTGTAGCCGGTCAGGAAAAGAGCGGGTTTACTGAAGAAATCAAAGAGATGGATACAGCCCGCGATGTCGCTGTGAAGAAGCTGGAGCAGCTTGAGGAAGAAGAGAAGGCAACTCATAGGGCCATTCATGCCGCAGAGTTTGCGCGTAAAGCGAATGAATCGGCGAAGGAGGAATTGCAGACCCAACTCACTGATCTGAAAGTCCGAGAGGGGAAACTGGATCAGGAACGATTCTCCAACGAGGAGCAATTACGGCGTCTGGAGCGCGAAGTGGATTCACTGGTGAAGGATCTTCGTCAAAACCGCACGTTGCTGGCCTCTATGGAAGCCGATCTGAAGAAAACAGAGACTGAGAGTGTTAAACAGATTGAAGATCTTAACCAATACAAGCTGAAAAAAGCGGAATCCGCACAGGAGCTGGACTTCAAGCGTGCTGCCCGAAGCGAGCTGTCGAAGAAGCTTGAGCTTGCCGAGAGTGAAACGAAGGAACAACGCACACAGCTGAAAGCTGTGGAGGAACAGATGCGACAAACGGAAATTTCCGTGAACAGACTTGATGTTGAGTTGGAAAATATTTTGCGCAAACTGATGGATGAATATGAGCTCGGCTATGAACTTGCCAAAGAGCGTTATCCCGTACCTGAAGATGTGGAGAGCACACAAGCTGAGGTGCAGAAACTGAAGCGCAGCATTGCAGCTCTTGGCGACGTCAATCTGGGAGCCATCGAGGAATTCCAGCGGGTTAACGAACGGTATGAGTTCCTCAGCACGCAGAAGAATGACCTGGTTGAAGCCAAAACAACGTTGTATCAGGTTATTCGAGAGATGGAAGACGAGATGGCCAAACGATTCAAGGCAACATTTGATGCGATTCGCCGGGAGTTTGGCGCTGTCTTCACCAAGCTGTTTGGCGGCGGGCGCGCGGATCTTGTATTGATGGACCCCGAGCGTTTGCTTGATACGGGTATTGATATCGTCGCCCAGCCACCAGGCAAAAAGCTGCAAAACCTGCAGCTATTATCCGGTGGGGAACGAGCGTTGACCGCGATGGCACTCTTATTCGCTATTCTGCATGTTAAGCCGGTACCGTTCTGCGTACTGGATGAAGTGGAAGCGGCACTGGATGAAGCCAACGTGGTGCGTTTTGCCCAGTATTTGCGTGAGTTCTCGGAACAAACACAATTCATCGTTGTTACACATCGCAAAGGCACAATGGAAGAAGCGGATGTGCTGTATGGTGTCACGATGGAAGAGGGCGGAGTATCCAAGCTCGTTTCGGTTAAACTGGAAGATGAGGAAGCTGTCATTGCCTAATCTTTGAGTTGGTTGTCACGCATGAACTCATCTAATATCATTTAAACTAAGAAATGTACACGATGGAGGGGCTTTATGAGTTTTTTTAAAAAGCTGAGAGACAGCATTGCAAGCAAAACGGAGTCGGTGACCAAACAGTTCAAGGACGGGTTGGAAAAGACGCGTAAAGGCCTTGTAGAAAAAGTGTCGGATCTCGTTATCCGTCGCAAAAAAATCGACGAGGAATTCTATGAAGAATTGGAAGAGATTCTGATTGGAGCCGACGTAGGTGTCAATACGGTCATGAAACTGATTGAAGATCTGCGTGATGAGGTCAAAAAACGCAAAATTGAGGATGCGGCTGAACTACAGCCTGTATTGTCCGAAAAACTGACGGATTTGCTTCGTGGCGAGCAGAATAATGAACTGAAAATGAATCCGGATGGAATCACGGTCATTTTATTTGTCGGTGTTAATGGTGTTGGTAAAACAACAACGATTGGTAAGCTGGCCCATCGCTTCAAACAGCAGGGTAAAAAGGTCATCATGGCAGCAGGTGATACGTTCCGTGCCGGAGCGATCGAACAACTTGAAGTATGGGGACAACGTGCTGGTGTGGAAGTCATCAAGCAACAATCAGGTTCTGACCCTGCAGCTGTAATGTATGATGCTGTACAGGCTGCGAAGCAGCGGGGTGCTGATGTATTGCTCTGTGATACAGCAGGCCGTCTGCAAAATAAATCCAATCTGATGGACGAACTCAACAAAATCTATCGTGTCATTCAACGTGAAATTCCGGAAGCACCTCATGAAGTATTAATGGTGCTGGATGCAACTACAGGTCAGAATGCACTGAATCAGGCCAAACTCTTTGGAGAGAAGAGCGGGGTAACTGGACTTGTACTGACGAAGCTGGATGGTACCGCCAAAGGTGGTATTGTTGTTGCAATTCGTCAGGAGTTGGATCTGCCTGTGAAGCTGGTCGGACTGGGTGAGAAAATTGATGATCTGCAGCCATTCGACTCGGAGCAATTCGTACATGCGTTGTTTGCCGGATTGATTCAAGAACAGCCAGCTGAAAGTGCTGAAGAAGAGGAAGCTAATTCCTAGAATCATTAATAAATAGGATAGCGTTAACCGTATTGCCAGTGATATACGTGATAAGTGTCACGTGTAATGTCACTGGCAATACGTGTATAATGGGAATAAAGCAGGCAATGCTAAAGGGTTAGAAAGGACGGTTGAAAATGGCCAATACTCATACCTATTCTCGCCGTGAAGAAGTCGCCAATGCGGTGACACATGGAATCGGCGCTGCACTCAGTGTAGCTGCACTGGTGATATTGATTGTATTTGCAAGTATGAAAGGCACGGCTTGGCATGTGGTCAGTTTCACGATCTACGGGATCACCATGCTGCTGCTCTATACGAGCTCTACACTCGTGCATGCATGGAAAGATGGAAAAGTGAAAGACTTATTTGAGATTTTCGACCATTCTTCCATATATTTGTTTATTGCGGGATCGTACACTCCGCTTTTGTTTATTGCTGTTCGCGGCACACTAGGATGGACCCTGTTCGGTATAATCTGGGGAGTCGCATTATTCGGCGTAATCTTTAAGGCGTTTTTTACGAAAAGGTTTCTGTTCATGTCCACGATTTTCTATATTGCGATGGGCTGGCTCATCGTTATTGCCTGGCAACCGCTTATGACTGCCATCCCTACAGGCGGAATTGTGCTGCTGGTTGCTGGAGGTCTGATGTATACACTGGGGACGCTGTTTTATGTGTGGCGTGGATTTCCGTACCACCATGCGATTTGGCATCTGTTTGTGCTCGCAGGCAGTATTCTTCATTTCTTTATGGTACTGCTGTACCTGACACCACTTCGCTAGAACACGGTAGATAGCGTAAAACGAATCGGCTCCATCTGTGGAGACCCATTCGTTTTTTTTGTTCTATATAAAGGACACAGCAGGCTGAATTCTACTGTAGATGAATGGCTAAGATCAACCTTGTAGGCACGAAAAATGAGTGTAAAATGAACGTTTTTATTGTGACAAGTATTTTTGCTTGACAACCTGATTTGTTTTAGGTATTATTAGGAACGTTGCAAGAGTGTAAAGTGTTTTTCCTTGACGAAGGGAGTGCCCCGTTATGAGTCAAGAAAACCGGCTTGAGAAGACAAACCGGATCAACTTGCTGTTTGCTTTCTATGAACGGTTGCTTACCGAGAAACAGCAGACTTTTCTAAAGTATTACTTTCATGATGATTTCTCGCTGGGCGAGATTGCAGCCGAGTTCGAGATCAGCCGCCAGGCGGTATACGAGCATATCAAGCGTGCCGAACAAGTGCTGGAAAATTACGAAAGCAAGCTTGGCTTGCTGGAGAAGCACGAACGGCGCAACCGTAATCTTGAAGATTTGCAAAATGCATTGGAGCGCGCAGGTGTTTCCATTGATAACAACCAACAAATAAACCATATTATTCATCAGCTCAGAGAGTAGTTCGTAAGAGTTGAACGAAACGTATCGGTCCTGAAAACAGTATTACAGCTTAAGGAGGTGGGATCATGGCATTTGAAGGATTAACGACCCGATTGCAGAATGTGTTCAGCAAGCTGCGCGGCAAAGGCAAGGTGTCTGATGAAGATGTTGCCGAAGCGATGCGCGAGGTACGTCTGGCATTGCTCGAAGCGGATGTAAACTTCAAAGTGGTCAAGGAATTCATCGCCAAGGTGAAAGAGAAGGCTGTTGGCAAAGAAGTGATGGAGAGCTTCACGCCAGGAATGGTCATTATCGACATTGTAAACAAGGAACTGACGGATTTGATGGGTGGAAGCCAGTCGAAGCTGGCTAAAGCGAACAAACCACCTACGGTACTGATGATGGTTGGTTTGCAGGGTGCAGGTAAAACGACCACATCCGGTAAACTGGCTAAGATGCTGCAAAAGCAGAATAGCAGACCATTGCTTGTTGCAGGAGATATTTATCGTCCGGCAGCGATCAAGCAATTACAAGTGCTCGGCGAGCAGATCAAAGCGCCGGTATTCACACTGGGAGATCAGACAAGCCCTGTAGAAATTGCACGTCAGGGTCTGCAGCATGCCAAGGACAACGGCAATGACTATGTCATTATCGATACAGCTGGACGCCTGCATGTCGATGAAGAACTGATGGAAGAGCTTCGTCAGATTCACAGCGTAGTAAATCCCGATGAAGTATTGCTTGTCGTAGACAGCATGACAGGTCAGGATGCAGTTAATGTGGCAGAACACTTTAACCAGCAGCTTAATCTGACGGGTGTCGTTCTGACCAAGCTTGACGGAGATACTCGTGGTGGTGCCGCGCTTTCTGTTAAAGCAGTCACCGGTTGCCCAATCAAGTTTGCTTCCCTTGGTGAGAAACTTGATGCACTGGAACCTTTCCATCCGGAGCGTATGGCTTCACGTATTCTTGGTATGGGTGATATGCTCTCTCTGATTGAGAAAGCACAGTCCAACATTGATACCGATAAAGCCAAGGAAATGGAACGGAAGATGCGTAATGCAGAATTCACGTTTGAAGATTTCCTTGAGCAAATGGATCAAGTGAAAAAGCTGGGGCCAATCGATCAGATCATGGATATGATTCCTGGTATGGGCAAGATGAAACAAGCCAAGGACCTGAAAGTTGATGATAAACAGATGGGACGAATCGAAGCGATCGTGTACTCCATGACGACCGAAGAGAAACGTAACCCGGATATGATCAACCATAGCCGACGGAAGCGGATTGCTACAGGTAGTGGAACGTCCCTGGCCGAAGTAAACCGTTTGATCAAGCAGTTTGATGAGATGCGCCGCATGATGAAACAGTTCTCGGATATGATGGGGCCTAAAGGCGGCAAGAATAAAGCGATGAAGCAGCTTAAGGGTCTGGGCAAAGGAATGAAGTTTCCTTTCCGTTGATTCTGGGAGCAGCTGAACGATATACAGATTTCATTGAAGGAGGTGAATTTTCAAATGGCAGTTCGTATTCGTCTGAAACGTATGGGTGCTCACAAAGCTCCTTTCTACCGCGTAGTGGTATCGGATTCCCGTTCCCCACGTGACGGTCGTTTTATCGAGGAGATCGGTTACTACAACCCGGTTGAACAACCGGCTGTTGTTAAGATCGATGAAGATAAAGCATTGGCATGGCTTCAAAACGGTGCACAAGCATCTGACACTGTCCGCAACTTGCTGAGCAAAGCGGGCGTGATGAAGAAGTTCCACGAGTCTAAATTGACTAAATAAGGTGCTGATTCGGAGGGTCCTCTATGGAAGAATTAGTAAGCATAATTGCTAAGGCTTTGGTCGATCATCCGGAAGATGTGGCGGTTCGGACGGTTGAGAAAGACCGGCTTGTCGTTTATGAGTTAACCGTTCATCCTGACGATGTTGGGAAAGTAATTGGTAAACAGGGGCGAATCGCAAAGTCTCTTCGTACAGTCGTCACATCAGCAGCAGTTAAGATGGATAAACGGGTAACCGTCGATATCATATCTTAAAGATATACGAAAGGGGGTTAGGATGCATGTCCTAGCCCCTTTTCGTGCATGCTGAAACTTAAATCACAGTGATCCGAAGAACGATCCGTAACCAGAACGGCTGCGGGAGATCATCACATATAAGTACCAATATGAATGGATTGTAGGAGGAAAGTATGGCAGAGTTTATGAATGTAGGTAAAATCGTCAATACGCATGGCATTCGCGGAGAGGTGAGAATCATGCCTTTAACTGATTTCCCGGAAGTACGTTTTGCGAAAAATGCAGAGTTGTTTTTCTTTACACCAGATAATCATCCAGTCATGGTTAACGTGGAATCTGCACGTTTGCATAAGAATATGTATATTCTTCGTCTGAAAGAGTATGGCAACATTAATGAAGTAGAGAAATTTAAAGGCGGCATGGCCAAAGTGCTAAAAGAGAATCTGGCAGAGCTGGAGGAAGGTGAATACTACTTCCATCAAATCGTTGGGTGTTCTGTCATCACCGAAGAGGGTGAAACACTTGGAACCATCTCTGAAATTTTGACTCCTGGAGCGAATGATGTATGGGTTGTCAAAACGCCTGCAGGCAAAGAAATTCTGCTTCCGGTTATTGATGATGTTGTTCTTGATGTGGACGTTACAGAGAAGCAAGTCAAGGTTCACCTGATGGAAGGGCTGCTGTAACATGAAAGTGGATGTATTAACCCTATTCCCGGAAATGTTTGACGGTGTGTTCGGAACCAGCATTCTGGGCAAAGCCCAAACCAAAGGGCTTGTATCTCTGGGAGCAACAAACTTCCGAAATTTTGCGACCAACAAACATAATACAGTTGACGATGCACCTTACGGCGGTGGTGGAGGTATGGTATTAAAGCCAGATCCCATCTTTGCTGCTGTCGAGGATGTATTAGAGCAGCGAGGCGAAGCTGCGGCAACGATGAAACCGCCACGTATCATTCTCATGTGCCCGCAAGGTGAGACGTTCACACAGAAAAAAGCAGAGGAGCTTGTACAAGAAGACCATCTGATTTTTATTTGCGGACATTATGAAGGCTATGATGAGCGTATCCGTGAGTTTCTCGTGACGGACGAATTGTCGATTGGTGATTACGTGCTGACGGGCGGCGAGCTGCCTGCGATGGTGGCAATTGACAGTATTGTACGCCTTATTCCGGGTGTACTGGGTAATGAGACAAGTGCTGTAACGGATTCATTCAGTACCGGATTGCTTGAATACCCGCATTACACACGTCCTCCAGAATTCAGAGGTATGAAGGTGCCTGATATGTTGTTATCCGGACATCATCTGAATATTGAGGCATGGCGCAGGGAGCAGTCCTTGCTTCGCACGCTGGAACGTAGACCGGATATGTTGGAGACGGCGGATTTGACGGACAAAGAACGGATTTGGCTAAAGAAGATTCGTTCCGATCGTGAAAAGAATGCAGAGTAATTTGATATTATCTCGTTTGAGCTCGTAAAATAATCTCATTCGAAATCTTGAAAGACCAGCCTTGTGAGATATAGGTTGGTCTTTTTCTGTATTGAATAATTTGAAAAAACTGGATTTCCATTGGCAGATACTATAAAATATAAGTGTATTATGAAACTTAGTTTCATCAAATGAAACGAAAGGCGGCGTATATATGTCTTATCACTTTTATGGTCTTGACCATGTACAACTTGCTGCACCAGAAGAGTGTGAAACGGATGCACGTGATTTTTTTTATAAAGTGTTAGGTTGGAACGAGATTCGCAAACCTGAAATGTTGAGAAAACGTGGTGGTGTTTGGTTTCAATGTGGCATGCATCAAGTACATATTGGAGTGCAAAAAGATTTTGTTCCCGCTATAAAAGCACATCCGGCATTTCACGTACAGAATTTAGATGCGTTGCGTGACGATCTGAATCGTAACCATATTCAAGTCATTGATGATGAAGCACGGACTGACGAAGGTGTAAAAAGGTTCTATATCAATGATCCCTTTGGAAATCGACTTGAATTTCTGGAATGGATTAAGCCATAGGCCAACAAGCTTACTCCTACTATTGAACACTTTTGCCGTTTTGAACATTTTTCCATGTTCCGAAATGGGGTTGTATAAACTGAAAGATTTCTTTATGGTGATTTCAGCTTTATAAATTGAACTAAACTAAACATTTACACGAGAAACGGAGAGGACAGAAATAACCTGAAGAAGCGGAGCGTTCGCCTTTATCACCGGATTTTCCCATTTGAAAAAGAGAATTTAAAAAATCTGGGGATAACAGCGATCGGAAGGTTGTTCTGTCATCGGAGTGGTAAGTGTAAATATTCTTTAGTTTAATTTATATAGAAGCGTATGAAGACGACATGCTGAGGAGGAAGAGTATGAATCATCAGCCTTATGAAGTGGGCAGAGTGGATATTTGTGAAGCTGGAGAGCGCTGCAAGATGCTTCTGGGGGATCTGAATGGAGATGGCAGGCTGGAGATGCTGTTGGTGCAGGCAGATGGGGGCATAGACGATCGTTACGTTCCGCATCAGGTATGCTGTTTGTCGGCATATGATCTGGATGGAACATTAATGTGGCAGGTCGGAACACCGGATCCGGATGCAGGCGGTCCAGGATCAGACTATCCCGCTCAGATTGCAGATTGGGATGGGGACGGAAATAATGAAGTGCTGTGTGTGATGAACAAACAATTTCTTATTCTGGACGGAAGTACCGGTGAGATAAAGAAACGTCATGATTTGCCTGGAGAGCAAGCGCATGACTGTCTTATTCTTGCAAACCTGACTGGTGACCAACACACAATGGATATCCTGCTGAAGGATCGGTATAAGACGTTATGGGCATTAGATCACGATTTCAATTTGTTGTGGAAGCATGAAGGCAATATAGGTCATTTTCCGTGGGTCTACGATATTGATGGGGATGGCAAGGATGAAGTGATGGCCGGGTATGACATGCTGGATCATGATGGGACATTATTATGGTCCTGTCAGAATCTTGAGGATCACGCAGACTGTATATGGTTTGGCGATGTGGATGAGGACGGGGAAGTTGAAATTGTTATCGGTGGCAGTGTCACGGTGATGATGGATCGGCACGGTAATGAAAAATGGCGTTATGAGGATTCGATTGAATCACAGCATATTGCTTTGGGGAAATTTTATAGTGAAAGACAAGGATTACAGATTGCAGGCTTGGATCGGATTATTCGTGGAGATGAGAATGGTAAGGATGGAATGTTTATGCTGGATAGCGACGGAAAGGAACTTTGGAAAGAAGATCGTAAAACTCGTGGCTGGTTAACCATTATTGAGCCTGTACGCAACTGGGATGACAGCGGGCTTGACTATATCCTGGCTTATCGCCGAGGTGGGGGCGTCCTGCCAGGTTTGATTAATGGTAATATGAAAACGGTTGCAGTGTTTGGGAAAGAGGGCTACGCTGTACATGCCGACTTGTGTCAGAGCGGAAGGGAACAGATCATCATCTATGATGCACATGAAGCCGTGATCTATTCCAGCTCAGTGATGGATGTAACCACGCCAACCTCTTTGGACATAAAAAGAGCCCAGCTTCAGCCAAAAAGGCTGTATAGCTCGACTCTTTATCCAGGCGGGGAAGTTTCAATCTAGCTTAATGACTGATCTCTACGACAGGAAGGATGTCCTGTTGGTCTGATTGAGGATGGAGCAATGCAGCCAAATCGGTTCCTGTCGTAACCGTTAATCGTGGGAGCTTCATGGGATTATCCCCAGGTCGAACAAAGCCTGAACGTACGGAAAAGGCCATGCGATACCCATTTTGCTGCAGCTGATAGATCATCTGTGTGCTGGTATAACCGAAAGGGTAGGCAAGATACGGCGTATCAATACCCGTTTCTTTCATCAGCTTGACGTCATCATTCAGCAGGCTTGTGTCGAGTCCGACGGGCACGTTGTCGCCGCAACGCATATATCCCTTGTGATGCAGATTATAGGTATGGCTGTTGAACTCAAAGACGTCTTTAGCGGCCAACATCTCCTGTTTGGAGATGAACGTTTTTTTGGCTGGATCAAAAGCCGAAGGCTGATCCTGAATTTTGCTGCCGATCACAAACAGGGAAGCATGGAAATTATATTTTTTAAGCACAGGGTAGGCTAAAGTATAATTGTTCTGATACCCATCATCAAAGGTGATGACAATGGACTTTTTGGGCAGGGAGATCTGTCCATTCACGTATTGCTCTAGCTGCTCCAGTGTGATTGTGTTGTACCCTTCTTCATGCAAATATTTCATGTTTTCTTCGAAGTCTTCCAGATTAATGATCGATTTGTTGTTTGTTTCATGATTGTTGATTTTGGGCTGTATGTAATGATACATCAGTACAGGTACTTCAGTAGCCGAACCTTGTGCGATGTGAAAGGTAGCCAGATCAAGTGCAGGTTTGCTGGAATAATCGGAGTGAGACATTAGAAATGCCTTACGTTTGACCATATCCCAGGACGTGCAAGCTTTGTGAGACATTGCATTGGTAGGATGAGTTACCGCGTAAGCATACATTGTAATGGTACAAGTGAGTAATGCGAGTGCAGCAAGAGCAATTTTTTTGAAGTATTTCATAGTTCGTTTGGTTCTCCTTTTGCCATTTCATTTCTTCGTGGAATTACATTTAGATGCATCAGCACGTAATCCAACAAGCTATATCATAGACGATCTTTCTTGACAGAAAGTTACAGTATTTTTTCCGTCTAATCCTTGACTTATTCAAGAATACTAATTATGACAATCCATAGGGTGAAGCTTCGATGTGCACAAAGGAATTGTGCAGAAAAACGGATGGACAGGTGTAGTTTAATGGAATTGTAATGTGACTATAATAGAATTCAGGACGTATTTTAGATGATTGTTATAGCGGATAACGACTAATTGGAGTAAAGGGAACTAAAGAGGATTAAAGGCGATTGAAGAACCAAAGAGTTCCGTCAGCAATTTGTTTAATTTTCCTTGTGTTTTGTTATGGTGCGTGATACAATAAGTCTGTTATGTGGAATACGGCGGTCCTCTATGGATAATGAAGGAGACAAGGTGTTCTCTGGAAGAAGTATGAACGCCTGTACGGAAGGAGGGAGTCATAGATGAATATCGTTCAAGCGATTACACAAGAACAACTTCGTAAAGATATTCCGAGTTTTCGTCCTGGTGACACTTTGAAAGTGCACGTTAAGGTAATCGAGGGAACTCGTGAGCGTATCCAATTGTTCGAAGGTGTTGTGATTAAACGCCGTGGTGGTGGAATCAGTGAGACTTTTACAGTTCGTAAAATTTCTTACGGTGTAGGTGTGGAAAGAGCTTTCCCGCTTCATTCCCCTAAAATCGATAGAATCGAAGTGGCTCGCCGTGGTAAAGTGCGTCGTGCGAAGCTTTATTATCTTCGTGAACTACGCGGTAAAGCAGCGAGAATTAAAGAAATTCGTTAATATAACGGATACCGGGGAGGGCTTGGAGACAAGCCCTTTTCGTTTTTGTCCGGGAAAAGTTGAACCGGAGGTGCACTTCCGAGTAAAATGGTATGGCGGCACACGCGCGAATAGTCCGGGAGGCTTGTGGAATCAGTTATTGAAGGACATTTGAATTGTGGATTAAATGTACTGGTAATGCTTGCGTGTAAGATTACATAACTGATGATGTGTAAAAACTGCTATAACATGTACTGTGAAGAGAGGAAGATCATTAATGGAACAGGAAGTTCAACAGGACCAGGGCAATACTGTCGAAGAGAAAGGCAGTCGATCCAAAAAAGCCAAAAATGAAATTTTCGAATGGCTCAAAGCCATCGTGATCGCACTAGTACTTGTCATTTTGATTCGGTGGTTGCTGTTCAAACCGTTTGTTGTGGACGGGCCTTCCATGCAACCGAATTTTCATACAGGTGAACGTGTGATTGTCAATGAAATTTTATATGATATCAGAGAGCCACAGCGCGGAGAAGTTATCGTATTCCACGTTCCATCTGAGGGCCGTGATTTCATTAAACGTGTCATTGCTGTCGCTGGTGATACCGTTGAGGTCCAGGACGATACGGTGCTGGTCAATGGTAAAAAAGTCGATGAGACTTACATTCAGGGAGCAATCGATGCTGCTGAAGCGAACGGTGGAACCTATAACGTGAAGGACTTCCCTAATGAGCAATTCCCGGATGGGAAAGTACCTGAAGGTCATGTTTTTGTAATGGGGGATAACCGTCCAAACAGTACGGATAGCCGGATGATCGGTTATGTGTCACTGACGGATATTGTAGGTCGTGCAGATGTAATTTTCTGGCCGATCGGCGATATCAAATGGATTAACCATTAATATGAATGCAGGATATATAAGCAAAATATAAAGTGTACACCAAAACGTAGAGGGCAGAACTAATCTGGGGATAATAGAAATCTAAGATTGTTTTGCCAGCGAAATGATGCGGTGTGCATGTCGTAGAAAAAGCTTGTATATCAACAAATAATGAGGTGAAGACAAGGTGACGATTCAATGGTTTCCAGGTCATATGACCCGAGCCAGACGCCAGATTCAGGATAAGTTAAAGCTGATTGACGTGGTCATCGAACTGCTGGATGCCCGTCTGCCTGTCTCCAGCCGCAACCCGATGATTGACGAGATTTTACAGGGCAAACCCCGGATGATTTTGTTGAATAAGTCCGACTTGGCGGATGCGAAAGTGACGCAAGAATGGATTGAATATTTCAAAAAAGAGGGAATCACTGCTTTCCCTGTAGATGCTTCAACAGGTACCAACGTGAAAGACATCCCAACGCAAGCGAAGCTTCTCCTTAAAGAAAAAATTGATCGTCAAATAGCTAAAGGGATTAACCCGAGAGCGGTTCGTGGACTGATTGTTGGTATTCCAAACGTGGGTAAATCCACGCTAATTAACCGACTAGCTGGACGGAACATTGCGGCAACGGGAGATCGTCCTGGTGTGACGAAGGGACAACAGTGGATCAAAGTTGGTAAAGAAATGGAACTGCTGGATACCCCGGGTATTCTTTGGCCGAAATTTGAAGATCAAAACGTGGGTTATCGTCTTGCGGTAACAGGTGCAATTAAGGAAGAGATTCTGAATGCAGAAGACATCGCCTTTTTTGGCATCAGTTATCTAATGCGTTATTACTGGGATTCTCTTGAGGAACGATATGGGCTTCAGGAGTTCTCCAAGGATGCGGATGATTCGGACAGCGTTGTTGCGATTATGGAACAGGTTGGTCGTATACGTGGTTGTGTTGTAAGTGGTGGGCGTATCGATTTGGAAAAGGCATCGCGAGCATTTCTGCGTGAACTGCGTGCGGGCAAAATGGGACGTTTCTCTATGGAAGCTCCTTATTAAATAAGAGACAACTGCCGAAAGAAGCGGCCGTTACCGGATCACCGGGAGCGGTCGCTTTTTGTCATACTGGAATTTAAAATAGAGGAACCTTGATTGATCTGGAAGGTGATTCTAGAAAATTGCACTTTATGGGATTGTATTGTACGTATATCTGGGTCTCTTAAATCATGCTATGATGAGTGGTGAAGATTTAGCCTGCTCAATCCTGAATATCTTCAATTTAAGCCATCAGATACCGATAAAAGAATAACTCACCATCGTATGATTATATATGCTCCACAGAAGTTTATTTCTTATTCAATAGGATCTGATAGAACAAAAATTGGGAATCTACGTCTATATACCAAAATGATATAAAAGTGATGTGTTGAAGCAAGAGTGGGCAGAGGAGATGACACCGTAATGAAGGAAATGAATGAGTTAACTGAATTGACGCAACTGGATGCCCTGGTTGAACCGAAAAAGAAGAAAAAAGAATTGGTGGAGCCCAAAGATTTGCTGATCTATGAGCGTGAATATTGGGAAAGCGGATTTGAACGTATTGCCGGCATTGATGAAGTGGGACGTGGTTGTTTATTTGGAGATGTAGTAGCGGCAGCCGTTATTTTACCTCGTGATCTGATTCTGGAAGGGGTTAATGATTCCAAGAAATTAACGGAGAAAAAGCGTGACGCATTATATGACATTATTATGGAAAAGGCGTTGTCAGTGGGGATCGGTTATGCAGATGCGGAAACGATTGATCAACTGAATATTAAGCAGGCTGCAAGGCTTGCCATGAAACGTGCGGTAGGAGCGCTTGAGGGTGTGCCGGACTACCTTTTGGTGGATGCAGAAAAGGTGGATGTGAATATACCGCAGTTGTCCATTATTAAAGGCGATGCCAACAGTCAGTCCATTGCGGCAGCATCCATTATTGCGAAGGTTACCCGGGATCGGCTTTGCAAGGAGGATTGGGATACGTTATATCCGGAATACGGGTTATCGATACATAAGGGATATGCAACGAAATTTCATCGTGAACAAATTATGGCTCTTGGTGCTACACCCATGCATCGTCGCAGTTTTCTCGGCAATCTGCTCGGAGAACAGCATACTTTATTTTAATTAAACCATACACGGAGGGAGGGTGAAGTTATGAATATAAGTTCCGTGATTCGTGGGCTGCTGGGAGATAGTAAACCGGGAAATGCCAAGCCACTGGAGTTAAAGGAAGGTCAGATTGTACGGGGTTCTGTGGTTAGTGTATCCGAAGATGGAGCAGATGCGGTTCTTCAGATTCAGGGTATACAGGTGCGTGCAAAACTGGAAACTCCGCTTCGGCCAGGTGAAACAACTTTGCTTCAGGTCCAGCCTCCAGGTGAAAATGGTGTAACGGTAATGAAACCACTGACGGGTACATTGGCGGAACTGCCACAGGCGTCTTTGAACAATTTGCTTCAGGAGGTAGGTTTGCCGGATACCAAGGGGAATCGGGAACTGCTGTTAGCTATGCAGCGAAGTGGATTACCTTTATCAAAGGATAATGTAGCCATGGTTCAAAATATGATGACAGCCAAACCTGCACAGGTGCCTGTTGAAGAATGGGTTCAGGCGACAGGGATTGCTTTTCAGCGTGGTCTTCCGGTTACAGTGGAAACGGTAAAGGGTCTGCATCAAGCTGTATTTGGTCCGCCACTACATCAGTTGTTGAAGGGTTTGGCTGAACAGCTGGAGTCCATGCTGACCCAAACTGCGGGTAAACCGGCATCTACCGGAGAACAGGCGACTTCTGTGAAACCAGCCATCATGGCTGGATTGCCTGTTCCGTTGGTTGGAGAGCAGACTGGAGAGGCTTTAACTGCATCAGGCGGTAACCGTCAGGTAGGAGGCTCAACTGGTTTATCCGGGCAACTTGTGCCAGGGGCAGCTGCTAATGATGCTCCAATGGTTGATGGATCGAGGGATACTGCTGGCGGTGCGGTTAAAGGCAATGGGCAGACTGGTGTAGCCAATGCAGAGAATGCTGGGCTTAAGAGTGGGGCCAGCCATGTTGAAACTGCTGGCAAGGTGGGTACAGGTATTCCGGCAGGAACCGGAATACCTGGTGAAAGCCCGCGTGCAGCTGACGCAGGCGTTGCTGGGAGCCGCCCGGGCATGCCGGGGGCGGCAGTGGATGTTGCGGCTGGCCGGGTGATCGCAGGCCAGCCTGAGGGGGGCGCGGCCGGGCGAACCGACGGCCGCGGTGAAACGCCTGCTGCTGCGGGGCCCGTCGCTTCTGCAGCAGGGCAGGCGGCGCCAGCAGATCCATCGGCAGCGCAGCTGGCGCCCAAGCTGCTGGCGCTGCTGGACGCGCTGCGCAGCGCGTCCACAGCCGCACCGGCACAGCCTGGTGCGGCGACACAGGCCGCCCCTGCATCGCAGGGCGGCCAAGCGGCTGCGGCTGCCGGAGGCGTGCCGCAGCCTTTGCCAGCCGGCGCGGATGCGCTGCCGGCTGGCGGTAGTGCCGCAGCACCTGCGGGAGCTGCGGCGGCGCCCGTCACCCACGAGGGGGACCCGTGGGTGGGACGTGTGTTGAAGCTGCTCGGTGCGGAGCACGAGCAGCAGGCAGTGCACGGCGCGGCTGCGCAGGCGCGTGTGGGGGATGTGGCGAGTCCGGGAACCGCGGACACGCTGAAGGGCTTGCTGCTGCAGCTTGCCAGCAGCGATGGGGCACCGGCGGCGCTCAAGGATGCCGCCGGACAGGCTGTGCAATTTCTGACAGGTCAGCAGTTATTGCTGACAACAGATCGCAGTGCTACCTTTGCCCAGATGCACTGGTTTATTCCCATTACCGGACCTGACGGAGAAGAGACGGCTTCCGTTCAGATTCAATCACGCCGTGGGCAACGCGGTGAATTGGATGCATCCAACTGCCGCCTTTGGTTTGATCTGGATATGAAAAGTCTTGGTCCAACACTGGTGGATGTGCATGTTGTTAATAATATCGTCAGTCTGCGTGTACTTAATGACGGCGAAGGAATGGGATCGCTCCTGGAAAGTGGGCGCGATGAGATCCATAAGGCACTGGACAAGCTGGGTTATCAGTTGCTGACTTTCAAGGCGGAACCCTGGCCTGTTGGCCAGGAACCGGGTGCCGAACGGAAAATGACTGCCTCGGACTACAGTCCTGAACGATACAAAGGAGTGGACATGCGGGTATGAAAGAGGATTCGCAACCGGACCTGATGTCCAAAAAGGCCGTTGCTTTAAAATATGTACCTGGTGAGAGCGAAGCACCAGTGGTCGTAGCCAAAGGTCGTGGCAAAGTGGCAGAAGCCATTCTGGATAAAGCCAAGGAAAATGGTGTGCCTGTTCAGGAGGATGCTGCGCTTGTCGAAGTGCTTTCCAAACTGGATTTGGATGAACAGATCCCGTCGGAACTGTATCAACTGGTGGCCGAAGTGTTGACCTACATTTATCGTGCTGACCGTCTGGCTTCAGGACAAGAGGAAGAAGAATCATGGTAGAGCGCAGATCAGAACAGGAGCCAGCTTCCAAATTGACACGTCAGCAAAAAGGACGTTTGGGTGAAGAAGCTGCTTGCGACTGGCTCCGGGAGCATAGTTATCGGATTCTCCGTAAAAATTGGCGCTGTCGAAGCGGAGAGATCGATATCGTTGCTTCCCATGAAGGTATGATTGTTTTTATTGAAGTCCGCAGTAGAAGCGGAACTGTGCAGTATGGTACACCCCAGGAGTCGGTAGATATCCGTAAAATGAAGCAGGTACGTGCAACTGCATCTGTATATTTGCAAATGACGGGAGAGACAGATCATCAAATTCGTTTTGATGTGATCGCAGTCATGCTGGATAAAGCAGGCGAAACCGTCTCGATTGATCATCTTATTAATGCATTTTGAGTCCCTACTATATAAGGGATTCTTCTGATGTGTTAACCCACAGGAAAGACACTTGAAAAAGTGACTCTCCTGTGGGTTATTTTTTTGGGGCTGGTTATAGGAAAAAAGAAATTAAGAACATAACTGCTTCACATGCAGTAATGGTGATACAATTTGTATCTAAAAGTGAGTAATTGAAATTATCCTCGTTGTTAATATTTCCTTTTCCGATCGTTAATGGACTACATCTCATTAATAATTCTCTATATAAGAGCTCAAACGATGTGTTTCAATCCAGTCTACGCTACTGAGTTGCTTGTTATAAAGTGCACTCATTCTCCTTGCCATATATGTCCATTCCGGAGTTCATTCTAATTCCATAAACAATAAAGCTTCGCTATGTGTTCTAACTTGTTGCTAGACGACAAAAGAGAATGGAGCACTTAAAATAAATAGATACAAAATGTATCATTTATAATAAAATAAGAAAAGAAAATATAAAAAAGAGGTGTGAACTATGAAAGAAATTCAATCTGCTGCAGAAAAGAAAGAAAAACAGGCGTGGGAGACTCCTCGAATGGAAGTGCTCGATATTAGTGAAACCATGAACGGTGGCGAGGGGATTTGGCAATATGTATGGGGCGGGGAATTTTGGAAGCTCGAAATGCTAGTCAGTTAGATAGATATAAGAATTTCATATTGTCAATCATATTTTCTACTATATTTGGATGAGGTGAACGATTATCATGAGTAGTCAATGGAAATGGATGGTTCGTTTAAGTGTATTTTTATTATTTTCTGGGGTGCTTGGTCTGCTGCATTCTGAAACGACATATGCAGCTTCCAAAGACGCTTCTGTTAGGGAAATGGGGAATCGTCCCGCTCAAACTGCGTATATTATTGGGAAAATTACTGATAACGATGGTTTTCCAGTAAAAGATGTGAACGTACATATTACGCGGGAAACGGGTGGGGAACAAAAACAAATAGTGAAAACCGATTCTAAAGGAGATTTTAGGTTTGAAACAGTGATAAGTGAAAGCACGGATTTTTCCATTAAAGCGCTAGCCAAGGGATACTTGGATTCAGGAAAGAATTTTAGTTATATTAACTTGAATCCGGGGGGAACAGAAGTAGTAAATTTAGTAATCTTCGAGCCAGCCACCATTGTAGGCAAAGTTACTGATCAATCAGGAAAACCTGTTGTAGGTGCTGTCATTAAAGCAACAACAGTCAGCCAATCTGTAAAGACAGACAGGGAGGGCAACTATGCGATTTCAGGAATAGACAATTATGCCTACAATGAAATTACGATACAGGTTGATGCAAAAGGCTATGTGTTTTACACAAGATATTTATCAGTAGGTACTGGGAGTACAACGAAATTGAACATAGTACTGCAAGATGCGGCGGACGTTAGTGGATTGGTCAAAGATGAACAAGGGAGGCCGGTTGCAGGGGCCACCGTATCTCTTGATAATTTCAAGACGAAAACAGACAAACAAGGCAAGTATTCCATAAATCGACTGCGACCGGAATCAAGCACAATCTCTGTTGAAGCGGATGGTTATATCAAGCAAACAATTAGGGTAACTTTGGTCAAAGGACCTAACAATACATTTGATTTTATTCTCAAGAGTAATGTAGACAAAACCCCGCCTGTAACCAAATATGCTTTAGTTCCTTTAACAGTGGTATCCAACGGAAAACAATATATTAATGGATTTAATTTCAAGTTAAAGGCAACGGACGAAGTTGACGGATCTGGCTTGAAAATGACCCAGTACAGAATCAATGGGGGTGAATGGATCACGTTTACCGGACCAATAAAAATTTATGCCCCTGATGTCAAAACAGTGGAGTATTTCAGCACGGATGTCGCCGGCAACCAGGAAAAAATAAACAAAATGGATTTTGTGAATGGGAAGTATGAAGGAGCAGGATCGTACCCTTATTGATTAAATAGCTATTTATAATGAAGAAAGGCGACGTTGACTCTAAGAATCTCTCCGCGGGGGAAGAGTCGAAGTCGCCTTTTTGCATCCGAAATAACAAGAATGAAATAATGTTATCCGCATTCCTTTGAATCCAATGAACCGATCAGTGTATAATCAAGAGGGTAATCCAGTTTTGCTGCACCGTTTGATTTTTCATAAATGAGTCGATTCACATCGCAGGCTCGAACTGCGGTCACGGATAATTTTTTATAATCTGGGAGGCATGGTCATGAGTAAATCTACCCTAACGGGTAACGTTGTAAGAGAAGCCATTCAAAATCGTCGTACCGTCAAAAAGTTTAAGAAAGAAGCGGTTCCCACACAGCAGATTATTGATTTATTGGACACAGCCGTATGGGCACCCAATCATAAATTGCGTGAGCCGTGGCGGTTTTTATTGTTTAGCGGAAATGGACTGAACAAGCTGGCAGACGCTATTGATGCCGAGATGGGGGAGGATAACAAGTTCTCTGCCAATATCAAGCAGGTTCCTGCCGTTATGCTTGTCGTTATGGAAGAAGATCCGCGCCAGAATATCTGGGATGAAGATTTTGCAGCAGTGAGTGCGTTGGTACAGAACTTCCTGCTCGCGGCATGGAGTGAAGACATTGGTACGTTCTGGGTAACCAAGCCTTTCTTGTACGGACCCAAATTCCGTAAGTCCCTTGGCATTCAGGCTGGGGAAAAAATTATCGGCATGGTTTATATGGGGTATCCAGATGTTATTCCTTCTGCCAAAGAACGTACACCAGCCAAAGACAAGCTGACCATATTTGAATAATTGATATCTTGTTCGCTATACATTCGAACGGGATGCTCTATGCAAAGCCTCTGCAAGTACCCCTCTATTAGAGAGGAGATATACTTGCAGGGGTATTTGACTTGTTAATTTATATAACCTTAAGTTTGAAATCTACAGATATCTCGCTTGAACCTTTTATGATGCTGAATGGCAAAGGCACGTATTTCACCTTATAGCCTTTATTTCCTTGATGATCCTCGCTTAAAACAAATTCAAATCCAGTTGACGATACTGAATCGCCTCAGCCACATGAGCTGTCAAAATGACGCCTTCATGGTCCAAGTCTGCGATCGTCTGGGCCATCTTAATAATCCGATCATGTGCACGCATGCTCAGGTTCAGTGCTTGCAGTGTCTGCTGGAGCAGTTGGTCTGCTTCTTCAGGCAAACGGATTGTTCGACGCAGAAGGGTTCCTGAGAGCTGGCTATTCCAACGAACTGAACTATTAGCATATCGTGCGGCCTGAATATGATGAGCATGAATGACTTTGCCCTGCATTTCCGCAGATGATGGAGAAGCGCCAGCCTTGCGCCACTCGCTCGGGGGAGGAACTTCGACCTGAAGGTCGATGCGATCTAGCAGCGGCCCCGAGATTTTGGCACGGTAGGCGGCAACACGAGCAGGACTGCATATACAGCGTTGATCCTCCGATTGGGCAGAGAGATATCCGCAAGGACAGGGATTCATAGAACAGGCGAGCATAAATTGTGCTGGAAATGTGAACGCGGCTCTCGCCCGGCTAATGGTGACTTTACGATCCTCCAATGGTTGTCTCAACACTTCTAGGACTTGCCGCTGAAACTCGGGCAGCTCATCCAGAAACAATATCCCCCGGTGAGCAAGACTTACTTCACCCGGTTTGGGGATGCCGCCGCCTCCAATTAGACCTGAAGTGGAGATCGTATGGTGTGGAGAGCGAAAGGGTCTGTCTGCAATGAGACCATTCGAGGTATCTTTAAGCTTACCAGCAGCACTTAACACTTTGGTTACTTCCAGCGCTTCGTCTTCAGACAACGGCGGGAGAATCGTAGGCAGCCGTTTGATTAACATGGTTTTCCCTGTTCCTGGTGGTCCGACGAGTAAAATATTGTGCATGCCTGCTGCGGCAATCATGAGTGCACGCTTCACATGATGCTGTCCCAAAACATCACTATAATCATCGTCCAACGACGGAGATCCCATTGGACCCTCACGGTGCTTCATATCACCGTAATTGGGATGTAGAGCAGAGAGATGGGTGTAATCTTTTAAAACAACAGGCCTGGGATTCTGTAGCAGTCCTTTCTTGTTCTTCGAATTCGTTTCCTGTTCTGGAACGATATCTTGCAAATGACGAATGCCATATACCCGAATACCCCGAATCAGCGAAGCCTCTTCCAGATTATCGGAGGGCAGAATAACAGAGGTAAAGCCTTGACGTTTCGCCAAATCTACCATGGACAAAATGCCAGGTACTGATCTCACTGAACCGTCCAATGCCAGCTCACCCACCACCAATGTCCGTTCCTGCACAGGAAGTACTAGCTGACCACTTGTCGTAAGTAAACCAATAGCAATGGCAAGATCAAAAGAAGATCCTTCCTTGCGCAGATCAGCGGGGGCTAGATTAATTGTAATCCGCTGCAACGGATACTGGTAACCACAGTTTTTTATAGCGGCACGAACACGTTCAACCGCTTCACGAATAGCCGAATCCGGCAATCCGATAATAGACGTCTGGGGTAGACCATTCGACAAATCTGTTTCCACCTCTATTAAAACGCTGTCAATTCCATATAAACAGGCACTATGCAGTTTACCGTACATAATAAAAGAAACACCTCACTTCGTCTTTGGCGCGCATAATACGGGCCAGTCTACGAATTAAGGTGCTTCCTCAGCTTCTAACAAGCATTTTATATAAAAGCAATCAGGGCGTCAACCCGTCATCGTCATAGCTGATGTGTATCTATCCCTGACTCCTGGATTGTTTACAGTTTCCGCATGAAGTTTCTCGCAGAAGTATAGAATGTTCAGTTCTGATTCAATATCGCGCTGTTGTGAAAAAGGATGTAGATGCTGGTTGAGCTGTTTCAACATATCAAGAGTTTTTTGTTACGTTGTCATATGATTTCGATCGTATATGCCTCAAATTATATTTTGTACAATTAAATTTAAAGCTATTAAATTGAAAAGTAAAATCATTTGTGCTCAATTATTCTGTTTTTTTTCTAATTTATGATAAGATAGATCAAGGGCTCCATATAATTCGCCGAATTATAGCGGATATAACAGTTGTAAGCCTCTATTATTAAGTTATATAGAATGCACAATAGGTAGGTGAGACAGATCTATGCAGAATGAAAGTTTGAAGCTGGATAACCAATTATGCTTTGCCATATACGCTTGTTCACGTGAAATTACGAAGATGTACCAGCCCTACCTTGAGGTGCTTGGTGTAACCTATTCTCAATACTTGGTCTTGATGGTATTGTGGGAACGTGAAGAATGTACGGTTAAGGAAATCGGAGAGGCGCTTTACCTCGATTCAGGAACATTGACACCTCTTCTGAAACGTTTGCAGTCAGCAGGACTTATTCATCGCGAACGTTCAGCTCAGGATGAACGAAAAGTATTGATTACACTTACAGACGCCGGGCGGGAACTTCGCCATAAAGCCTTGTCTATACCTGAAGCGATCCAGGAAGATGCATGTCTGAACAGTTCAGAATTTGAATCTTTACTGGGACAGTTCAAGGGGCTTCTGGAGAAAGTCCATCAGACCAACACTAAAGAAGCCAGAAAATAAACTGCATCGTTGTATTACTATGAAAAACCTTGGCTTATTAGCTAAGGTTTTTTCCATTAATATCCAAGCATTCACAATATGGGATCATACCCATATCAAAATACTGTCTATTAACCATTACTTTTTTAAGGAAAGCGTTTTAAAAACATGTTACAATGAATTGGGTTTAAGTGAAAATAGTCAACATTTGTCTTTTGTTAGTCTACCAACCCGCCTTGTTGCAGTCATGTTGATAGGAGGATTTGAGAATGAATATCCATGAATATCAAGGAAAAGAAGTACTGAAACAGTATGGAGTCACCGTTCCAAACGGAAAGGTTGCTTATACAGTCGATGAAGCGGTTGCGGCCGCAGAGGCACTGGGCAGTCCGGTGACTGTAGTCAAAGCGCAAATTCATGCAGGTGGCCGGGGGAAAGCCGGCGGCGTGAAAGTAGCGAAAAGTATCGACGAAGTTCGTGCTTACGCATCCGAAATTTTGGGAAAAGTATTGGTAACACACCAGACTGGACCTGAAGGTAAAGAAGTGAAGCGTCTTCTGATTGAAGAAGGATGCGATATCCGCAAAGAGTATTATGTGGGTGTTGTTGTGGACCGTGCCACAGGCCGCGTCGTAATGATGGCTTCCGAAGAAGGCGGTACAGAGATCGAAGAAGTAGCTGAAGCTACACCTGAGAAAATTTTCAAAGAAATTATTGACCCTGCAATTGGATTGCAAGTGTTCCAGGCACGTAAACTGGCCTACAGCATTCGTATTCCTAATGAATTGGTGAACAAAGCAGTTAAGTTTATGCTTGCGTTGTACAAAGCATTTGTCGAAAAAGATTGCTCCATCGCTGAGATTAATCCACTCGTTGTTACCGGAGATGGAAACGTTATCGCGCTGGATGCAAAATTGAATTTTGATTCCAACGCCTTGTTCCGTCACAAAGACATTCTGGAACTGCGTGATCTGGATGAAGAAGACGAAAAAGAAATCGAAGCTTCCAAATACGACCTGAGCTACATAGCACTTGATGGCAACATCGGCTGTATGGTCAATGGTGCGGGACTTGCGATGGCGACGATGGATATCATCAAATACTATGGCGGCGACCCGGCCAACTTCCTCGATGTTGGGGGCGGTGCTACAACAGAGAAAGTGACCGAAGCTTTCAAGATCATTTTGTCTGACGCCAAAGTGGCGGGTATCTTCGTTAACATTTTTGGCGGCATTATGCGTTGTGATGTTATTGCCAATGGTGTTGTTGAAGCAGCGAAGCAGCTGGGTCTGACTAAACCGCTGGTTGTTCGTCTTGAAGGAACTAACGTGGAGCTTGGCAAACGTATTTTGGGTGAATCCGGCCTGAATATCGTTCCTGCTGATTCCATGGCTGATGGTGCACAGAAAATTGTTGCCCTCGTAAAATAAGTTCATTCCTGGGCAAATTGCTGCCTTAGTTCCGGAGCTGTCCGGGACTTGAAAAATAACCGTAAGGATGTGAAGCAACGTGAGTATTTTGATCGATAAAAATACAAAAGTCATTACTCAAGGCATTACGGGTTCAACGGGAATGTTCCACACGAAGGGCGCATTGGACTACGGAACCCAGATGGTAGGTGGCGTTACACCGGGTAAAGGCGGAACCAATGTTGATATTACGCTGGAAGATGGCAAAGTAGTCAGTCTGCCGGTGTTTAATACAGTACAGGAAGCGAAGGAAGCTACTGGCGCAACAGCGAGCGTCATCTACGTTCCTCCGGCATTTGCAGCGGATTCCATCATGGAAGCTGTTGACGCAGAGCTGGATCTCGTGATCTGCATTACCGAAGGTATCCCGGTACTAGATATGGTCAAGGTTGACCGTTTCATGGAAGGCAAAGATACCGTTCTGATCGGACCAAACTGTCCGGGCGTTATTACCCCAGGTGAATGCAAAATCGGCATCATGCCGGGTTATATTCATATGCCTGGTCACGTTGGCGTGGTTTCCCGTAGTGGAACACTCACGTATGAAGCTGTTCATCAATTGTCTGCACGTGGAATTGGACAATCTTCTGCGGTGGGAATCGGTGGTGACCCGGTTAAAGGCTCCGAGTTCATTGATATCCTGAAACGGTTCAATGAAGATCCACAGACACATGCTGTTATCATGATTGGTGAAATCGGTGGTACGGCTGAAGAAGATGCTGCAGAGTGGGTACGCGATAACATGACCAAACCGGTAGTTGGCTTTATCGGTGGGGTTACGGCGCCTCCAGGCAAACGTATGGGTCATGCGGGTGCTATTATCTCTGGTGGTAAAGGTACAGCCAAAGAAAAAATTGCGAAACTGGAATCTTGCGGAATCAAAGTTGCTCCGACGCCAGCTGAAATGGGCTCGACTCTTGTGAGCGTACTTGAAGAACGCGGAATTCTGAATTTGTGCACGACACATTAATTCTTTTCCGTTATAATAGAAGAAACGGTGCAGGAAATTTATTTTTCTGGTGAGCCGACTATTGATAATGCGGAAAAGGTAAGCAACCTTTTGTCCTGAACAGGGCGAAGGGTTGCTTTTTTGCGTTTTTTTACGGGGTGTAAAAGGGCGCTGTTGTCTGCCTGTAAGAGTAAACGCTTGCAATCCGTTGTCACTTATCACACAATATGAGGGAAGATTTTCTTCCCGTTATGGGAGGTTTCTGATTATGGAAGAGAGATGGATTTTGATTGGACTGCATGAAACGGATGGTATTGGTAAGAAAACAATCTCGAAACTGCTATCAGGACAACATCAACTGACGGATCTTCTGAAATATAAAGAAGGAGATTGGATCGCCGCAGGTTTACGCAAGGATCAGTCTACGCGTTTAACTAAGCAATTCAATGCCGACTGGATTGAGCAGAGACAAGAGAGTGTTTATAAACAGGGAATTGAGGTCGTTACCTATCTGGATCAGGATTACCCCATATTAATGAAGGAAACCGTTCAGCCACCCTGGGTAATGTACGGTCGCGGAGACCTGAATCTGCTGCATTCTCAATCCATTGCAATGGTAGGAACCCGTATGCCCACTGTATATGGACGTAAAATTGGTGAGAAGCTGGCGGAGCAATTATGCAAGGCTGGACTGACCATTGTAAGCGGGCTTGCCAGAGGAATAGATAGTGTATGTCACGATGCGGCTTTGCGTGCAAATGGCAAAACTATTGCGGTATTTGGAACAGGAATTGACAACATCTATCCTCCCGAAAATACAAGTCTTGCCGAACGAATTGCCGAAACGGGGCTGCTTTTGTCAGAATATCCCCCAGGTACACGTGCCCGTCAGGGATTATTCCCGGAACGTAATCGGATCATTGCAGGGTTAACCCTCGGTACGCTAGTCGTTGAGGCTGATATCCGAAGTGGATCACTCATTACAGCAGATGCTGCACTCGAAGCGGGAAGAGACGTGTTTGCAGTCCCAGGTCCCATTACATCTCCCAAAAGCCGAGGCTCGCACAATCTGATTCGTCAGGGGGCAAAATTGGTGACCTGTGCCACAGATTTATTGGAAGAGTTTCAATTGGACTTGCCAAATGCGGAGCAACTTCCTTACAATAGAGGACGTTCGGCGGAAAGCAGTGAAACTTCCAATCAAGGAATATTCCCTGTCGTAAAACTTTCTTCAGATGAACAACGTGTTATTTATCTGCTAGAGCAGGAAGAGCAATCACTGGATCAACTTGTGGAACAGCTCAACTGGGATTTTGGACATTTGCATTCAGTTCTGTTATCTTTAATCATAAAAAAGCAGATTAGCCAATTACCTGGAACCAAATACGCGAGGGTATGACGATGCTGCGATAAGGCAGCATGTGAAAATAGATTATTAGCGGAAGTTAGTCCTGCTGCTAATGAAGTATGAATCATCAAAACAAGCAGCAGTTTTATGACTGAGAGGAGGATGAACCTATGGCGGATGCACTCGTAATCGTAGAGTCGCCCTCAAAGGCGAAGACGATCGGCAAATATTTAGGCAGCAAGTTCATCGTAAAAGCTTCGATGGGACATGTACGCGATTTGCCAAAGAGTCAGATCGGCGTTGAGGTAGAGAACGATTTTAATCCGAAATATATTACGATCCGCGGCAAAGGTTCAATTTTGAAAGAACTGAAGGATGCACGAAAGAAAGTGAAAAAAGTGTATCTCGCAGCTGACCCGGATCGCGAAGGTGAGGCTATTGCTTGGCATTTGGCCCATGCACTTGAACTGGACGAAACTGCGGATTGCCGAGTCGTATTTAATGAAATTACAAAACAGGCTGTCAAAGATGCGTTCAAAACGCCGCGCAAGATTAATATGGATCTGGTTAACGCACAGCAGGCCAGACGTATTCTGGATCGGCTTGTAGGATATAAAATTAGTCCGTTATTATGGAAGAAAGTCAAAAAAGGATTGTCCGCTGGCCGCGTACAGTCCGTGGCCGTCAAAATCATTTTGGATCGTGAAAATGAAATTAATGATTTTGAACCGGAAGAGTACTGGAGCATTACTGCCAAACTGACAGCGGACGGAAATCCGTTTGAAGCCAAGTTCCATCAGTTGAACGGTACCAAAACCGAACTTGGTAGTGAGGCAGAAGTACAGGCCATTTTAAAACAGATCGAGGGCGCTTCTTTTACAGTCAAAGAAGTTAAAGAGAAGGAACGCAGCCGTAACCCTTCTGCTCCGTTTACAACGAGTTCCTTGCAGCAGGAAGCGGCACGTAAATTGAATTTCAGAGCCTCCAAAACGATGTCTGTCGCCCAACAGCTGTATGAAGGCGTAGACCTCGGAAAAGAAGGCACAGTCGGTCTCATTACGTATATGCGTACCGACTCTACCCGAATTGCAGCATCGGCTCAGGAAGAAGCCAAGGAATACATTATTGGCAAGTACGGTGAGCCGTTTGCACCAGAGACGCCTAGAAACTATTCCAAAAAAGCAGCTAATGCTCAAGACGCGCATGAAGCGATTCGTCCAACGTCAATTTTGCGTGATCCGGATTCCATTAAATCGTTTATGAGTCGTGATCAATTCCGGTTGTACAAACTGGTTTGGGAACGTTTTATAGCAAGCCAGATGTCATCTGCCGTTCTGGATACACTCTCCGTGGACATTGCTGCAGGAGATACAATTTTCCGGGCAGCGGGTTCAAAGGTTCGTTTCCAAGGATTCATGAAGGTATATGTAGAAGGTAATGATGACGGTACAACAGAAGAAGATCGTCTGCTGCCTCCGCTGAAAAATGGAGATGTGCTGGAGAATCGGGAAATCGAGCCGAAACAGCACTTTACACAGCCGCCGCCACGTTATACGGAAGCAAGGTTAGTTAAAACGCTTGAGGAACTGGGCATAGGGCGTCCGAGTACATATGCGCCAACACTGGAGACCATTCAGAAGCGCGGATATGTTGCCATTGAAGAGAAGAAATTCATGCCAACGGAATTGGGCGAACTGGTCATCGAACAGATGGAGGAGTTTTTCCCAGAAATCCTGAATGTGGAGTTCACGGCCAACATGGAAGGTGATCTTGACCATGTGGAGGAAGGGTCCGAGGATTGGGTCAAAGTACTCGCAGAATTCTACGAATCTTTTGAAAAACGGCTGGAGTTTGCAGAAGAAGAAATGAAAGAAATCGAGATTGAAGATGAAGTATCGGATGAAATATGTGAGAAGTGCGGCAAACCGCTCGTTTATAAGCTGGGCCGTTTCGGCAAGTTTCTCGCATGTTCCGGATTTCCTGATTGCCGGAATACCAAACCGATCATCAAGGATATTGGTGTAACCTGTCCGAAGTGTAAGGAAGGGCATGTTGTTGAGCGCCGCAGTAAAAAGGGACGGATTTTCTATGGTTGCGACAAGTATCCTGAATGTGATTTTGTATCATGGGATAGACCGTCAGCGAAACCATGTCCAAGTTGTGGATCACTAATGATTGAGAAACGGAACAAACAGGGAACACGATTACAGTGTACTTCATGTGATCATCAAGAACCGGTAGAGGAACCGGAAGAAGATTGAGCGGAATAGCATAATGGGGGTAAATGATTTTGACGAATGAACAACAAGTAACCGTTATTGGTGCCGGGCTGGCAGGAACAGAAGCAGCCTGGCAGATCGCAAGTCGCGGTGTGCGCGTAAAACTATACGAGATGAGACCGGTTGTGAAAACGCCGGCTCACCATACAGATAAATTTGCAGAACTGGTGTGCAGCAACTCGCTTCGTGCCAATGGATTGACTAACGCAGTCGGTGTATTGAAGGAAGAAATGAGAATGCTTAATTCTCTGGTCTTGGGTGCAGCAGACCGCCATGCTGTTCCAGCAGGTGGAGCACTTGCTGTGGACCGGGACGGATTCTCAGGCGAGATCACATCTACGCTTCATCAGCATCCACTCATCGAAGTAGTTAATGAAGAGCTGACTTCTTTGCCGGAAGACGGAATCGTTGTTGTTGCAACGGGGCCTTTGACTTCACCAGCATTGTCAGAGCAAATCAAGGCTCTTATGGGTGAAGAATACTTCTACTTCTATGATGCGGCTGCGCCAATTATCGAAAAAGATTCCATTGATATGAATAAAGTTTATCTGGCTTCACGTTATGATAAAGGCGAAGCAGCGTACTTGAACTGTCCGATGACAGAAGAGGAATTCGATGTATTCTATGAAGCGTTAATCACAGCGGAAGTTGCTCAACTTAAAGAGTTTGAGAAAGAAATTTACTTCGAAGGCTGTATGCCAATTGAAGTCATGATGAAACGTGGTAAACAAACAGCTTTGTTTGGTCCGATGAAACCTGTAGGACTCGTCAATCCACATACTGGAGAACTGCCTCATGCTGTTGTTCAGCTTAGACAGGACAATGCAGCAGGAACGCTGTACAATCTGGTCGGATTCCAGACGCATCTGAAGTGGGGAGAACAAAAGCGTGTCTTTTCTTTGATCCCTGGACTTGAAAATGCGGAATTCGTCCGTTATGGCGTTATGCACCGTAATACATTTATCAATTCTCCCAAACTGCTTCGTCCAACGTATCAGTTCAAAGAGCGTCCAAACCTGTTCTTTGCAGGTCAAATGACGGGAGTAGAAGGTTATGTAGAATCTGCAGCATCCGGTTTGATCGCGGGTATGAATGCAGCTAAAGCAGCGCTTGGACAGGAACTGGTGGTATTGCCGGTGGAGACAACGCTGGGCAGTATGGCACAGTATATTACAACTGCTGATTTCAAACATTTCCAGCCAATGAACGCAAACTTCGGATTGTTGCCGAAGCTGGAAACTAAAATACGCAACAAAAAGGAAAAGAATGAAGCACTTGCACAGCGAGCACTGGATGGCATTGCCCGTTTTGCAGCAGCAGAAGGTCTAATCGTTCCGGAACGCGTGTAAATTAATCGTGGGAGGAGGCTGATATCATGGATATGTCATTTCATGCTACAACGATCTGTGCAGTACGTCATAATGGCAAAGCAGCCATTGCTGGTGATGGTCAGGTGACCATGGGGCAAAGTGTTGTGATGAAAAATACAGCCAAGAAGGTAAGACGTTTATATCGTGGGCAGGTTGTGGCCGGTTTTGCGGGTTCCGTAGCGGATGCCATTACCTTGTTTGAGAAATTCGAAGGCAAGCTGGAGGAGCACCATGGTAATCTGCAGCGGGCAGCGGTAGAGCTTGCCAAGGATTGGCGCCAGGATCGGATTTTGCGCAAACTGGAGGCACTCCTTATTGTTATGGATAAAACGGGTATGCTGCTGATTTCTGGTGGGGGCGAAATAATCGAGCCGGATGATGACGTTATCGCTATTGGCTCCGGAGGAAACTTCGCCTTATCTGCTGCGCGTGCATTAAAACGTCATGCGGTGGATCTGGAAGCGAAAGACATTGCTCGTGAATCACTCCAGATTGCTTCAGAGTTATGCGTATATACCAACAATAATATTATTGTTGAAGAGTTGTAAGGTAGGAAAGCAATCTCCCGTGATGGGGCATGATGATTAAATCGGCTCCAGTTACTTCGTGGAGATTCTTTGTCCTTGTAGGTAAATGTATAACGTTCTATCTCATAAACAAGGTTCGCATACTGGTAGGAGGGAAGCTATATGGATACTCAAGCGTTAACGCCAAGACAAATCGTTGCAGAGCTTGATAAGTACATTGTAGGTCAAAAACAGGCTAAAAAATCGGTAGCGGTCGCCCTTCGCAATCGTTATCGCCGTAGCCTTTTGCCCGAAAATACCCAAGATGATATTGTCCCTAAAAATATTCTGATGATTGGACCTACTGGTGTTGGTAAAACAGAAATTGCACGCCGACTCGCTAAGTTGGTAGGAGCTCCATTCGTAAAGGTAGAGGCTACGAAGTTCACAGAAGTGGGTTACGTCGGCCGTGACGTGGAATCTATGATTCGTGATCTGATTGAAACATCGCTGCGGATGGTCAAGCTGGAACGTACAGAAAAGGTCAAGGACAAAGCGGAAGAGGCTGCCAATGAGCGGATTGTACATATTTTGGCCCCTTCACAATCCAAATCCAAAAATCAGCGGAATCCATTCGAAATGATTTTTGGCAATAATGGAAACAACACACCAGAAGCCGATGAGCAAGAACCGGATACGGGAGTAGCTGAACGGCGACGCAAAATTAAATTCGATTTGTTATCTGGCAAGCTGGAAGATGACGTGATCGAGATTGATGTGGAAGATACCACGCCTAATATGATGGACATGTTCGCGGGTCAAGGAAATGATCAGATGGGGATGAACATGCAGGAGATGTTTGGCAGTTTATTGCCTCGTCGTACCAAAAAACGTAAACTGGCGATTAAGGAAGCTCGCAAAGTATTGATTCAGGAAGAAGCGGGCAAGTTGATTGATATGGATGATGTTACTCAGGAGTCCATTCGCCGGGCGGAACAGACAGGTATCATATTCATTGACGAAATTGATAAAGTGGCCAGCCAAGGACGCGGTAGCGGCCCCGATGTATCCCGTGAAGGTGTTCAGCGTGATATTTTGCCTATCGTGGAAGGATCTACGGTAATGACGAAGTATGGCCCTGTCAAAACGGATTACATCCTGTTTATGGCAGCTGGTGCATTTCACGTAGCCAAACCCTCAGATCTCATTCCAGAGCTCCAGGGGCGTTTCCCGATCCGTGTAGAACTGAACAGCCTGACGCTTGATGAATTTGTATCGATCCTTACAGAACCTAAAAATGCGTTAACCAAGCAGTATGTGGATTTGCTGCGTACGGAGAATATTGAGATTGAATTCTCGGATGATGCCATTCGTGAGATTGCCAAGCTGGCTGAGACCGTGAATCAGAATACCGAAAATATCGGTGCACGGCGTCTGCATACTATTCTGGAGAAACTTCTTGAGGATCTGTCTTTTGAAGCGCCAGAACTTACGCTGGAGCGTATGGTAATTACTCCGGAATATGTACGTGAGAAATTGAATGACATTGCACTTGATCGTGATTTAAGTCAATATATCTTGTAACACAGGGTAGAGCTCTGTTCATGGTGTGATTGTAGGTTGAAAGACGGTATACAATGGATGAATAAAGATCAAACAACTACACGGAAATAGGATATTTGGTCCTGGTTCTGACTGTAGAAGACTTTATTCAATCCAGATGTATGCCGTTTATTTTTGTTTTAGCCTAATAAAATGCAGTATTATAACCGATAAAAGAGTTTGAGTTGTATACGATGAAAGATAATCTAGGACTTGTGCCGCAGAGATCATATATATAAGATTGTCGGCATGTTGGAAGTTAATATTTTATAACTCTAAAAATTCCAATAAAAGGTTTTATTTTTTCCAAGTCTGGATATCGGTTTAATCAACAGCAAGAGGAAAGCTTGCACAAATACGCAAAATATGAATTTAATCGCATTGCAGATGTGACAAAAATTTATCGGTTCATCAAAATCTGCATACGAGGGATAAATGTTAAAAAAGTGTTGGGGAAATTCAGTGAAATCAAATAATCCAGTCTGGATATTTTGTCAATTATCTATTTCATTGAAGAGCGAAGATTGTATTGGAATTAATAACAAAGCTTATTATATCGGTAAATATTTCTATCAGGAAATTTCTTGAAGCATCTCAATGTATTGCAGGTTTGTATTATTATGATGTACTCAAATGTATAGAAGCATAGTGTAAATTTTAAGAATGTTTAAGAGCTCATATCGAGCACTTAAGCTTATTTTTGTTTTGGGACCCGACATTTACGAAAAAATTCATAATTTGCAGAAAATACACAAAAAGCTCTCTCTTTCAGAAAAGATAGGGCTTTTTTCTTATTGTAATATATCCCAATCTCGAAGAAACTTATGTTATACGACAACATCAGAGTTAATTCTACTTAAGTCCTAGAAAACCGTGTAAAAGCGAATGTTTTTTGTCGAAAAAACATAAGCATCCTGACGGAAAAAGATTGAATCTATTTCCATAATTTCTAAAGAGAGGAGGGCGATTATGAATCTTTTGAATGATATTAGTTTTCAAAGGTTACAAGGTGCACTAGATGCCTCCAACACTAGACAACGAACAATTGCTGACAACATTGCGAATGCGGATACCCCATATTTCAAGCGTTCGGACGTTGCTTTTGAAGAATTGCTGCAGGAACAAATGAATGGAGATATGCCTGTTCTTAAAGGGAAAGTAACGGATTCAAGGCATTTTGTCATAGGTCCTTCCTCTTCCATACCTACACCAGTAGTTAATATGGACCAGTCAACTTCTATGAATAACAACGAGAACAACGTCGATGTAGACAAAGAAATGAGTCTTCTGGCGGAGAATCAGCTCCGTTACAACGCTTATATTCAGCAAGTGAATGAACAGATCAAAATGATGCGTGTTGGAGTCGAAGGGAGATAACTTAAGTGAACATCAGTAACAGTTTCAGTATCAGTGCATCGGCTCTAACGGCTCAGCGTTTGCGGATGGACGTTATATCTTCCAACATTGCCAACGCGGAGACGACGCGCGCGAGTGTAACCAACGGCGAGGCGGTTCCTTACAAGCGCAAGATGGTTGTGCTTGAACCCAACAAAACTTCATTCAACAGTTTGCTTCAAGATCAGATGAAAAGCAGTGGGTCTGGAGAGGGAGTTCGAGTATCAGAGATTCGTGAAGATCAATCGCCTCTGAAACCGGTCTATGACCCTTCACATCCGGATGCTAACGCTGAAGGATATGTGTACATGCCTAACGTGGATATCGCGAAAGAAATGGTGGACATGATCTCAGCTTCACGTTCATATGAAGCAAACGTCACAGCTTTGAACTCAACCAAAGCAATGATATCCAAGGCATTGGAGATTGGAAGAGCCTAGTTAACGGCTTAAAGGTGGAAATATCCATAAAACCAATTAACAGAAATGAAAGGGAGGGACATTAATGATTCAGAACAACATGTTTAGCACACAGGGGATTCAACCGCTTCAGATGCAAAGTACGGCACAAAGTAAACCATCTACACCAGCCGAAACGATTCAGAGCTTCGGTACATACCTACAGGATGCGCTAGGGTCTGTAGCTGCACAGGAGACCCAAGCACATGAAATGTCAAACCAATTCCTGGTTGGAAAAGTGAACGTTGATCAGGTGATGATCGCTTCTGAACAGGCCCTTTTGAGTCTTCAACTTACGACTCAAGTCCGAAACAAAGTAGTCGAAGCATATCAGGAGATTATGCGCACGCAATTGTAAATTGACTTACATGCGCTTCGACAACAGCGCTGATTACTACAACAAGCAGCTGCGATGCTGCTCCTGACCGTTAAACTTTAGAACCTATAGAGATTGCGGAGGGACAGACCAAGCAAAGTTTCGGATGGGGTGACAGAGTGAATGAGAGAATTGCCCAGTACAGGGATAAGGCATCCCAGTATTGGAATAGTTTTAGCAAAAAGCAAAAGGTATTATTTATTTCCACCTTCCTGTTTTTAATTTTGGCTGCAGTTGTACTAACCATGCAATTGTCAAAGACGGAATATGAAGTTGCTTTCACGGATTTGAATGCAAGTGACTCGGCAGGTGTCATTAATTATCTTGATTCATCGAGTATTCCATACAAATTAAGTGCAGACGGCAAGACCATATCTGTACCGAGCACGGACGTTGCTATTGCAAAAGTTAATATCGGATCACAAGGGATTATTCAGAATGGTTCATTAGGATATAAGTCTTTCGAGGAGTCATCATCTCCAATCGGGATGACGGATAAAGAGTTCGATGTGAAGTATAACAACGCATTGAACGGAGAAGTGGAACAGTTGCTTCAACGGATGCAAGGCATACAGGATGCTAAAGTACTGGTCAATATGCCGAAAGATAATATCTTTGCTGGCCTGGAAGAACAGGATAAAGCATCAGCATCAGTGGCTCTCCAGTTTAAACCGGGTTATCACCCCAATCAGGCTGCGGTAGATGGATATTTTAATTTGGTTAAAACAGCCATTCCCAATCTACCTATTGAAAACATAACGATTACGAACACGGATGAAGCGGAACTGATTCCGACGGCCCGAGGTGGTAGCGGGGGATTATCTTCTGAAGTCCAAGAAAACATGGCGTTACAGAAGAAATTCGAAAATGATGTTCGCAATAATGTGAAACAATTTCTTTCCCAGATTGTGGGCGACGAGAACGTCAATGTTCTGGTTGCTTCCAAGCTTAATTTTGACAAGGAAACGCGGAAAGAAAATCTGGTCACACCGGTCGATGTAGATAATATGAAAGGCATCGAGATCAGTGTACAAGAGATTCAAAAGAGCTACACTGGGGCAAGCAATCCGACAGGTGGTGTTGCTGGCACAGGTCAAGAGGAAGTTCCGGGTTATCCATCATCGGATACATCAGGCAACTCAACCTCGGAAGAAACATCGAGCACCAAAAACTACGATGTCAACCGAATTGTTAAAGATATCGTTTCCAGTCCATATACTGTAAAGGATTTAACCATTAATGTCGCGGTTGAACCACCGGCAGGACAAACAGAATTACAAGCACCGGTTCAGGATGCAATTGAAAATATTTTGGTTAACATTGTTCGTGCATCATTGGCGGACTCAGGCACTGTAATAAGTGACGCAGATTTGGCCAAAAAAGTTTCGGTAATGTCTCAAGGTTTCCAGACTGCTGCGGCAACCAATACAGGCTTCCAGCTTTCCACCGGAATGATGTGGGGCATAGGAGCTCTGGTGGCAGCATTGATTGCAACGGTTGTTATTTTGTTAGTGCGCCGTCGTCGCAAACAAAACGAAATAGAAGAAGAGGACATTCCTCTTCCGGTAGCAACAGAGTTTCCGTCCATTACGTTGGACAGTGTAACGAACGAAAGTCAAGTGCGCAAACAATTGGAGAGTTTGGCCAAGAAAAAGCCAGACGAATTCGTCAATCTGCTGCGTACGTGGCTGGCTGACGAATAGAGGTGAACGCATTGGCGAAGGCAAGCAGTCAAGGTCTGACTGGAAGACAAAAAGCAGCAATTTTGTTGATTACATTAGGTCCGGAAGTATCCGCGCAAATCTTTAAACATTTGCGGGATGAGGAGATTGAACAACTAACGTTGGAAATTGCCAATGTTCGTAAAGTGGACGCTTCCGAAAAAGATATGATTATGTCTGAGTTTCACCAGATCTGTCTGGCACAGGAATATATTTCTCAAGGCGGTATTACGTACGCGAGAGAAATTCTGGAGAAAGCACTTGGATCGCAAAAAGCACTTGAAGTTATTAACCGTTTAACGGCTACGCTGCAAGTTAGACCCTTTGACTTTGCGCGTAAGGCGGATCCGAATCAAATATTGAACTTTATTCAAAATGAAAGCCCGCAAACAATTGCTCTGGTATTATCGTATCTGCAATTTGAGCAGGCAGCAGCAATCCTGTCCTCGTTACCACAAGAGAAGCAAGCCGATGTAGCACGCAGAGTTGCTGTTATGGACAGTACGTCTCCGGAAGTCATTTCTCAAGTGGAGCGGGTGCTCGAACAGAAATTATCATCTACTGTTACACAGGATTATACAAATGCCGGTGGTATCGAATCCATCGTTCAGATCTTGAACGGCGTCGACCGTGGTACGGAACGTACTATTCTCGACTCACTGGAAATTCAAGATCCGGAACTTGCAGAAGAAATCAAAAAACGCATGTTTGTATTCGAAGATATCGTCAATGTGGATGATCGTTCGATCCAGCGTATTATCCGTGACATCGACAACGCAGATTTGCAGTTGGCACTGAAAGTGTCAAGCGAAGAGGTACGGGATGCTATATTCCGGAATATGTCGAAACGGATGTCCGAGACATTCAAGGAAGAAATGGAATTTATGGGACCCGTTCGGTTGCGTGATGTTGAGGAAGCTCAGACCCGTATCGTAGGAACGATCCGTAGATTGGAAGAAGCTGGTGAGATCATTATCGCTCGCGGTGGAGGAGATGATATCATTGTCTAATTTGATTAAATCTTTCCAGTATGTACCGGTCGATGACCGCAAAAGACTCGAAAATCATCATCATTATGGTGGACCGGAGTCTGATGCGGAGTTAGATGGTGAACGTGCTGAAGGTTCTGAAGCTGAGATGCTTCAGGCACGCGTGGACGAAGAAACACAACGTCTTACCGCGGAGATGCTGGAGGATGCCAAGGAGTTTGCAGAAAAGCAGGTACGTGATGCTTCAGAGGAAGCGGAGCGATTGCTTCAAGAAGCCCGTGAACAGATTGATAGCTGGTGGCAGGAGCAGCGTCAGCAGGATGAACATCTGACTGAAGCGCTTCGTTCACAAGGTTTTCAGCAGGGTTTTGAAGAAGGCAAAGTACAGGCTGAACTGGATCTCCAGGTGAAGATCGAAGAGATGATGAAGGAAGCCCGTGGGGTGCTTGCAGAAGCTTACGTTGCCAAAGATCAGATTATTCAGGAAGCAGAGCCTTTTCTTGTGGATCTCGCTTGTGGTATCGCTGAGAAAGTGATTGACAAGCAACTCTCGGTTGAACCCGAACACACGCTTGAACTGATTCGTCAGAGTTTGTCCCGCAAACGTGAACAGGGGATGATCACCTTATGTGTTGCACCTGATCAATTTAATTTTGTGCAGGCCGCACGTGAAGAGTTGGCTATGGCGATTGACTCTCAGGCAGAATTGCAGATTTTGCCTGATGCTACGGTAAAGGACAAGGGATGTGTTATACGATCATCGTTTGGGAGCGTAGATGCCAGAATTGATACCCAGCTCGCTGAAATTAAAAAAGAACTGATCCGCATAGCACTTGAGGATGAGGGGCGAAAAAATCAACATGAAGATTCTTAGCTCACAGCGGTACATCGAACATCTTAAAAAATTTGATCCTGTTCGCATTAATGGTAAGGTCACTCAGGTTATTGGTCTTATGGTTGAGTCTGAAGGTCCGGATGCTAGCATTGGTGATGTATGTTACATCTACCCCGGAAAATCAGCCAAGCCTCTTCAGGCAGAGGTTGTCGGGTTTCGGGATAACAAAGTATTGCTCATGCCACTTGGTGAACTTCAATCCATTGGACCTGGATGTGATGTGGTCGGAACGGGGAAACCGCTTGGGGTTCAGGTTGGATCAGAATTGCTCGGTAAGGTGTTAGATGGATTGGGACAACCTTTGGATGGTTCCTTGTTGCCCTCCAGAATGCCGATGTACTCCACATCCAATACGCCAGTGAATCCGATGGATCGTCCACGGGTACTCGAAACGATGAGTGTAGGTGTGAGAGCCATTGACGGTCTGTTGACGGTTGGCAAAGGACAGAGGGTCGGTATTTTTGCCGGATCGGGTGTTGGTAAAAGTACGTTGATGGGTATGATCGCCCGCAATACAGCAGCAGATGTCAATGTCATTGCTTTGGTGGGGGAGCGGGGCCGTGAGGTGCGTGACTTTATTGAACGAGATTTGGGTCCGGAAGGACTGGAACGATCTGTCGTTATTGTCGCTACCTCTGATCAACCTGCTCTGATTCGAATCAAAGGCGCGGTCATCGCAACTACGATTGCGGAGTATTTCAGAGATAGAGGCATGAATGTCATGTTGATGATGGACTCCGTTACTCGTTATGCCATGGCACAGAGGGAAGTGGGACTTGCCGTGGGAGAGCCTCCTGCAATGAGGGGATATACTCCTTCTGTTTTTGCCAGTTTACCCAAGCTGCTTGAGCGAGCAGGGACTGGACCCACAGGTTCGATTACTGCTTTTTACACCGTCCTTGTCGACGGGGATGATATGAACGAACCGATTGCAGATGCAGTGAGAGGTATATTGGATGGTCATATTGTACTGAATCGGTCCATCGCGAACAAAGGTCATTTCCCTGCCATTGATGTGCTTGCAAGCATTAGCCGGGTTATGAAGGATATTGCTCCTGAAGAGCAGCTGGAAGCCGTTAATAATATGAAGAGACTCATGGCTGTGTACAAGGAATCTGAGGATTTAATCAACATTGGGGCCTATCAAAGAGGTTCAAATGCTGCTATTGATGAATCGATAGACCAGATTGATAGCATCTGGAATTTTACAAGGCAGAAAGTTGATGAAAAAGTAACGCTGAGTGAAGTACAGGAACGTTTGATTCTTGAATTTGCAAGGAGATGAATGGGTAAACGATGAAATTTCGATATCATTTCCAGAAGGTTGTTGACCTGAAAAGCAATGAAAAAACGCAAGCGGAGTGGATGTTATCCACAGCGATCGGGAAACTTCAGACGGAGGAAGAGCATCTTTTACAACTATTGAATGATAAAAAGGAACTGATTGATGTCATTCAATCCGCTACGGAGAGTACGGCTTCCGTATCCAGCTTGCAGGAGATGCAGCGGTATGTCCATCACCTTGACGAGTGTATTTCACGCAAAAGTAGTGATGTCAGACATGCTGAGGTCAATGTGCAACGGAATCAGACGTTTCTGAACGGCAAAATGATGGACGAAAAAGTATGGCTTGGGGCGAGAGACAAGGCCAAAATCAAATTTCAGCAGGAGATGCTCCTCCGGGAACAGAACGATCTGGACGAGATGGCTACTGTACGCTTCGCTGCCAAAGCCGGACGCGCGAATTGATGTGGCCGGACGCGAAGTTGTCTCGTGAAGGAGGAAAGAACAATGGCTGTTAAAGACACAGATATGGAAAAAGAGTCGAGCGGCGGTTGGGAAAAGTTTCTGATGATTTCAATCCCAATTGTGTTCACTGTGGTTTTGTTGGGTGTTTTGCTCACTCTATTTAATGTAGATATTCGTAACAACCTGCTTGAAGTAGCTAACAAAATCCCTATCGTGAAGGACTGGGTACCTGATCCTGTGCTAGATCCGGAGAAAAAGAAACTGGAGAAGAGCGAGCAGCAGGTCGAGAGTGCAGAGGCTACAATAGATAAGCTGAAGGCACAAGTAAGTGAGAAAGAAACAGAGCTCAAAGCCGCGAAGGATGCCACGGCAACAGAAGCGAAGAAAGCAAGCGATCTGCAAAAGAAATTGGATGATGCGGAAAAAGCTGCTGAAACCGCTGTGCAGAATCCAGAGACCGAGTCTGATTATCAGAAACAAATTAAAGATTTGGCGAAGATGTATGCGGACATGAGTCCCAGTAAGGCTGCGCCGATTTTGCAAAATATGACGAATGAAGAGATGGTGTTACTTCTGAGTGCGATGCAATCGGCTGCAAGAACTAAGGTACTGGAAAAGATGGACCCAAAAACAGCGGCTGATGTCACGATGATGATGAAGGATGCGAAACCATCTGGTGATCTGGCCTTGGATGCGCTGCAATCCCGCTTAAAGAAAGAAACAGCAACGACATCTACGGCGTCTACAACTAACTCCAAAAATTTGGATAAAAATCAGCTTAGTCAAACGTTTGCCTCCATGTCGGCCTCTAGTGGAGCCAAGCTGTTGCTCGAAACTTACAAGCTGAGTCCAGACAAAACCTTGACCATTTTAAATTCTGTAGATGATGCTACACGGTCTCAATTGCTTGAAAATATGTCGACTGAAAATTCGGTTGAAACTGCAAAAATATTAAATAAATTAATGGGTAACAAGTAAGATCAGTAGCTCTGTTTAGTACGGAGAGGAGGTGAAAATAAATGTCGATTGTATATCAAATGACATCCACATCATCCGCGAAGACAACAGGAGCAGCTCAGACAGCTGGAACTGGATCCAAAGGTGCAACTGCTGGAAGCGGTGATTTTCTGCAAACTCTTGCCCAATCATTGAATGGTGGTGCAACGGCGGAGAACAGCTCGGCTGAAGCAGGAAGCTTAACTGCGAATCCGCTTATGTTTACCTTTGCAGCTAGTGAAGACGGAGAACAAACATCGATTACCGATATTTTGAGTTCGTTATTCGCAGATTTGGATTCGCTAGATGAAGCTTTGGAAAATGATCCGTCACTGCTCGGGGATGTACAAAGTCTGATTCAGCAGATGTACGCTCAATTAGATGCTAATCCTGCAATGCAAGCCGAAGGTTCTGACGAGCCTACAATTGAAACGGGAAATGCAGCATCGGCAATTGATCTGGCAGAACATCCAGCAGTAGTGCGCTTTGTATTACAGGATGTGCTTACACAGTTAATTGCGGGTATGAATGAGCCGGACAGTACTGTTGTCAAGAACGCTCCAGAATTCAAGCACCTGCTTCAATCGCTTCAAAGTCAGCTGCAAGATGCTGGCGTTGACACCAGTCTTAACAAAGGGTGGACTGAACTTAAATCCATTCTGGATACATTAGTGGTGACTAAGGACCAGGCTGTGCAAGTGGCTCCAACGAATCCCGTTCAAACATCCAAGCAAGACTCAGTGGTACCACAAGTTCTTGTTGCAGCTGCTTCAAATACTGGAACTAAAGTTTCAGTTGAAACGAATTCAACACCTACTGTAAATGAAGTCGGAGAAGTGGACCATTCAAGTATCATTACGGCAGGAGAGTTGTCTTTACGTTCAACAGGAACATCAGCAGGTAAACCGGCTGAACCTGTCATGCAAGCATCCCAGTTTGCAAAAGAGATGACACAGTTTGTTGTGAATAAGCTGGATATTGTGCAACAAAAGGGATTTTCGGAAGCGACTATTTCACTACGTCCGGAGCATCTGGGTAAGTTGGATGTGCAGATTACTTTGCAAAACGGACAATTGGTTGCACGGTTTATGACCGAGCATACGATGGCGAAAGACATGCTGGAACAGCAAATGGTTCAACTGCGTAGCTCGCTACAAGCACAAGGTATTCAAGTGGAACGACTTGAGGTGACTCAGAACAGCTCACTTGGTTCACAAATGTACCAGGATGGTGGACGCCAGCCAGGAAGCAATTCTCAGCAGCAACGTCGCTCACGGGAACGTGAAGAACAGTCAGATGATGCTGTAACTACAGCAACGCTCCAGGAAGAATTGCGCAACTGGCGCAGTGAGCATGAGGAAGGCAACGACCTGCGAAGAGACACGTTTACAGCAGAGGCTTAAACAGAAATGAGGTGAAAATATGGCTAATGAAGCGATTTCTACCAATAATACATGGCCTAACTATTCGGCAGCGAATAAAGCCACAACAAGCGCTGCAACAAAAGAGCTGGGCAAGGATCAGTTTCTTAAAATATTGATCACTCAGCTACAAAATCAGGATCCGATGCAGCCAATGGAAGATAAGGAATTTATCGCTCAGATGGCTCAGTTCAGTTCGGTAGAACAACTGGTGAATATCTCGTCTCAGCTCAAGACTTTGAATCAGTCTCTTGGGACAGTGTCTGGCATGATTGGCCGCGAGATCAGCTGGCTTTCTTCTAATAAAGAGGATAACGGAACACTCCGTCAAGGTATTGTGGATTCTATTATCGTACGAGATGGTGTTCAGTACGCAAAAGTGGGCAAAGACGAAATTAAGCTGGATGAAATTATTCAGGTAACCAATCCAACACAGGCTGAGGAAAATGAAAATCCGGTTCAGAACGCTGCAGATTCAGCTGCAACGAACGAAAGTAAGGAACCAGAAGCATCAGCGCAGCCTGAAGACAATGGAAACACGTTATGAGTGACCGCATAACCGTAGGCCAACTGTACACAGGTCCAATTACACCCAATTTGCATAATCGCTCCAAAGTGGGAGAAGCGTCCAATGGACCTGAACGCCCTTTTGCACAGGTATTGGAAGACAATCTCCTGAAATTGAGTAATCATGCTGCCAAAAGGTTGGAACAGCGCGGTATTGAACTCAAGACTGAGCAGATGCAGCAGATTGGAACTGCTCTGGATAAGGCTGCTGCCAAAGGAGCCAAGGAATCCTTGATTTTGATGAATGATATGGCTTTTATCGTTAATGTCAAAAATCGCACTGTCGTTACAGCCATGGATAGTGAAAGCATGAAGGATAATGTATTCACCCAGATTGACAGTGCTGTAATCATTTCTTGACCGGCTGGCCCTTCTCGGGAGCCGGAACGCCGCTGACCGACTGACGCGGTAACCAAATTTAGGCTGGGAGGATTTTTAAAAAATGTTGAAATCAATGTACTCAGGCGTTTCCGGGATGCGGGGTTTTCAAACGAAACTTGATGTTATCGGTAATAATATTGCGAACGTCAATACGGTTGGTTTTAAAGGTAGCCGTGTCATGTTCAAAGATATTATGAGCCAAACAACGGCGGGGGTAACAGCGCCTGGAGATGATAACGGTGGTGTAAATGCAAAGCAGATTGGTTTGGGTGTATCGGTAGGATCAATTGATACGCTGCATCTTGCAGGCAGCCCAATGACAACTAATAATCCAACCGACCTGCGTCTCAATGGTGATGGTTTCTTCCTGGTGACCCTTGGCGGGGAACAAGAAGTTCCTTTTTTAACCCGTGCAGGAGATTTCCATGTGGATGCTAACCGTAACCTCGTGACATCCGATGGTCTGTTCGTTGTGGATAGTGGTGGAGAACCTATCACTTTGGATGAAGCAGTAGTTTCTTTCACTATTGGTCAAGACGGAATTATCAACCAGACGATGGATGATGGAACAACTGAAGCTGGAGCACAACTGGGCATAGGGAAAGTAACCAATCCAGAAGGTCTGGAAAAAATCGGTGGTAACTTGTATCGTATTACTGCAAATGCCAATGCTGACGGGGAATTTGAAATTGTCACTGCCAATAGTACTGAATTTGGTACAGGCTCCGTTATTGCAGGGCAACTTGAAATGTCCAACGTAGATCTAACAGGTGAATTTACAGAGATGATCGTGGCTCAGCGTGGATTCCAGGCGAACTCACGGATTATTACAACGTCCGATGAAGTGCTTCAGGAAGTTGTTAACCTGAAACGTTAATAACTGATTAGTAATTTTTAATGCGTGGGGGAGCTTGCTCCTCCACGCTGATTGAGGGGGCTTAGCATGATTTCGGTTACGCGGTTAAATGGTTCTCCCATGTGGTTAAATGCGCTGATGGTTGAAATTGTGGAAGAGACACCAGACACGTATATTACTCTGGTAACCGGAAAGAGACTTATTGTGCTTGAGAAGGCCGATGAGGTTATTTCCAAAATTAAAGATTACAACCGTGAAATCGGGGTTCAGGCAGCCACGATTAAAGTGCAGCAAACGGAGGAGTCCTGATGAAAAAGATGTTGCCATGGCTTGCAACAAGCTTGCTAGCTATAACACTCATTGTGGTGGTTGTGTTTGTATTTATGACAGGACAGAACGGGAATAAGGTTGATACACATACGGCAGCCGCTGCAGAGAAGAAGATGACTGCGGATGAGATTGTTGAAGTTTCCTCAGAGCTTGGAGAAATTAAAACCAATTTGGCTGATATAGACCATGTTGTAGTTGTAAGTTTTTCTTTCAAATTGTCCGACAAAAAGGCTAAAGAAGATTTTGAGAAAATCAAGGAAATTACGGTGAAGCCTATTATCATCCAGACTTTTGCGGATACCAAGTCGGATGAACTGGCTACAGCGAAAGGTCGCATTCAATTTAATAAAAAATTGACTGAGCTTATTAATGAAGCTTTACCGGAAGGTAAGCTGACTAGCACTAGTTTTTCTTCTTTTTTGACAGCACCAATATAATGAACAGGACACGCTGTAAATCTGTAAGGGGGTGAGAACATGGTGGATGTATTATCACAAAATGAGATTGACGCCCTATTAGCTGCCCTTTCCTCTGGTGAGATGGATGCCGAGGAATTGAAAAAGGAAGAAACTCAAAAGAAAATTAGATCGTACGATTTTAAGCGGGCGGTTCGTTTTTCCAAAGATCATATTCGAAGCTTGACCCGTATTCACGAAAACTTTGCACGCTTTCTCACCACTTATTTTTCAGCCCAACTGCGGACGTTCGTTCAGATCAATGTCGTTCAGGTTGAACAGTTGCCTTATGACGAGTTTATCCGTTCTATTCCGAAGATGACGATATTGAACATATTTGAGGCGGAGCCATTACAGGGACGGATGGTGATGGAGGTTCATCCCAACGTGGGTTATGCAATGCTGGATCGTCTGCTTGGCGGAACAGGAAATGCACCGACAAAGATTGCATCGATGACGGAAATTGAGACGACGATAATGGAGCGGATTTTCAGCCGTGCGTTTGAGAGTTTGCAGGAAGCCTGGAAGACGGTGTTGGATATTTCTCCAAGGATGGAAGCGCTGGAAACCAATCCGCAATTTATGCAGATTGTATCCCCCAATGAGACCATTGCTTTGATTTCACTGAGTACCAAAATCGGTGACACCACAGGCATGATCAATTTGTGTATCCCGCATGTCGTTCTTGAACCTATTATGTCCCGGTTGTCGACTCATCAGTGGTTTGTTTCGGAGAAAAAGACGAGAGCTCCGGAAGAATATGATGCTCTCAAAGAGCGTGTGAATAAAGCCAAATTGCCCGTCGTTGCGGAGTTGGGAGAATCCAGGATTTCGATTGCTGAATTTTTGGGTCTGTCGGTTGGCGATGTCATTACGTTGAACAAACCCGTTGATGAGGGACTGTCCATTAAAGTTGGAGATAGGCTGAAGTATATGGGTAGCCCGGGAACCATCAAGGATCGTGTGGCTGTGCAAATAGACAAGATTGTCACCGAAGGAGTTGAAGAATTTGACGAGTAAGGATTATTTATCCCAAGAAGAAATCGATGCTTTGCTCAGACAATCGGAATCGATGAACAGTTCGGAACCGGCTGAGAAAACAGTTGATGATTTTTTGACCGAGCTGGAACAGGATGCCTTGGGGGAGATTGGTAACATTACATTTGGTAGTGCGGCGACAGCTTTGTCCACGCTATTGGGCCTAAAAGTAGATATTACAACACCTAAGGTGTCCATCATCAGCCGAACACAGTTTGATGAAGCCTTTCCTAAGCCTCACGTTGCAGTCCATGTGAATTATGTCGATGGATTTGAAGGAATCAACTCACTAGTCATCAAAAAACGGGATGCTCAAGTCATAGCCGATCTGATGCTTGGCGGTGAAGGAAATCCGGTGGATGAAGAACTGAATGAAATCCATATCAGTGCAGTACAGGAAGCGATGAATCAGATGATGGGTTCTTCTGCTACATCCATGTCCACAATCTTTAACCGTTTCGTGAATATTTCTCCTCCGGGAATTGATATTCTCAATATGGAAAGTGGCGAGGGAGTCAGCAATCTTCCAGATGATGAGACGTTGATTCAAGTATCATTCCGTCTGTTGATTGGGGATCTGATTGATTCCAATCTCATGCAGCTGCTTCCCGTGCATTTTGCGAAAGAAATGGTAGAGATGTTGATAGGCGGAGCCCAAGAGTCTACTGCTAGTGCGCCAGTTGCGTCTACACCAGAGCCAGCACCGGCAGCAGTACCGGTTGCCCCTGAGCAACCTCCGGTTCAGCAACAGATACCGCCACAGGCGCAGCAGCAGCCTGTTCAAGATTATAATGGCTATGGACAGGCTCCGATGGGAATGCCGCAAGGCATGCCGCCACAGCAGCCTTACGCCATGCCTCCGCAGCAACCATATGGTGTACCGCAGCATTACGGCGGTGTGCCGAATAGGAATGTAAACGTACAACCGGTTCAATTCGCCAATTTGCAAAATGGGGCGTTCGGCCAGGTAGACGAAAACAATTTGAATTTATTGATGGACATTCCCCTTAAAGTCACCGTAGAATTAGGAAGGACCCAGAAGCAAATTAAGGATATTTTAGAACTGTCACAAGGTTCAATTGTCGAGCTGGACAAACTGGCCGGTGAACCTGTCGATATTTTGGTGAATAACAAGTTGATTGCCAAAGGTGAGGTTGTCGTAATCGACGAAAACTTTGGTGTGCGTGTTATAGATATCGTAAGCCAATGGGACCGAATTCAGAAATTACAATAAGCACAATTTAGGGAGGACTTGAATCAAGATGGCAAACCGAATTTTAGTCGTGGACGACGCTGCATTTATGAGAATGATGATCCGGGACATTTTGTCCAAAAACGGATACGAGGTCGTTGGCGAAGCACAGGATGGATCACAAGCAATTGAGAAGTTTAAGGAGCTTCGTCCTGATCTGATCACAATGGATATCACTATGCCTGAGATGGATGGTATAGCAGCTTTGAAAGAAATCAAAAAAATTGATGCCAATGCAAAAGTAATTATGTGCTCTGCGATGGGTCAACAAGCGATGGTTATTGATGCAATCCAGGCCGGAGCTAAAGATTTCATCGTGAAGCCGTTCCAATCTGATCGGGTTATCGAAGCAATCAGCAAAACGCTGGGCGTTTAAGAGACATGATGATGGCTCAGGATAAGATTCCAGATGATGTGGGCACGGGAGTCAATTATTATTTTCAGCTTGTATGGGTGATTGTTGTCCTGGCCGTCATTCTGGTTCTTATAGTCTATCTGATTCGTTTTCTAAACAAACGGAATCAGCGATGGTTCCGGAACGGCACAATTCGTATTTTGGGTGGGGTCGGACTGGGACCAAACAAGTCGCTGCAAATTATAGAAATTGGCGGTAGCGTTTATCTACTCGGTGTGGGTGATGACATTCAGCTGGTGGATAAGGTTTCGGATCTTGAAGAGGCACAACGAATCATTGATTCATTTGAACGGGATGCTTCAGCACAACAGGGAAGCCTTTCGCCTCTTATTGCAAAGCTTGCAGCCCGCCTGCGCAAAGATGAACCGCCGCGAGAAATGGAACTCGAGGATACAACCTCTTTTCACGAACTGTTTGAATCTAAACTTCGGCAGATGCCTAACCGTAAAGAGAAGATGGAGAAGGTCCTGGAAGAAGACAATACTACAGATCGGTCGAGGGATTCATGAAGAAAAAGATTTGGTTAGCGTGTTTTTTCATAGGACTCATCAGTCTGGCCTCCGTCACTGCTGCCTTTGCCGAACCGATTCCGAATATTGATATTCAAATTGGAAACGGGGATGGGAGCACACCAAGCACGAGTTCACTATCCATTATCCTGTTGATCACGGTACTTAGTATCGCACCAGCTTTGCTGGTACTGATGACCAGTTTTACACGGATTGTTATCGTTCTTGGTTTTGTGCGGACATCCTTGGGTACGCAGCAAATGCCACCCAATCAGGTGCTGGTCGGTTTAGCACTTTTTCTGACACTTTTCATCATGTCACCGACGTTGTCGTCCATCAATCAGGTAGCGCTTCAGCCCTATCTCAAGGGAGACATCACACAAACCGAAGCGTTGGAAAAGGCTGCGGATCCCATCAAGAAGTTTATGTTCTCCCACACTAGGGAGAAAGACCTATTGCTGTTTATGAAGTACAATCAAACCGAAAAGCCCAGCACATACCAGGATATTCCGATTACTGTGATGGTACCGGCATACGCAATCAGTGAGTTGAAGACAGCATTCCAGATGGGATTCATGATCTTTATTCCCTTCTTGGTTATAGACATTGTAGTTGCGAGTACGCTCATGGCTATGGGGATGATGATGCTTCCACCTGTTATGATCTCATTACCTTTTAAAATACTGTTATTTGTACTTGTCGATGGCTGGTATCTGATCGTGAAGTCACTTTTGCTGAGTTTTAACACTTGAGCGGGCATATCAAAGGAGGACGGTCATGACTTCGGAGTTTATTATCGGTCTGGCCGGGAAAGCGGTCTATACATCATTGCTGGCCAGCGCACCTATGCTTATTCTAGCTCTGGTTGTAGGACTCATTATCAGTGTGTTTCAGGCAACCACTCAAATTCAGGAGCAAACCCTGGCCTTTGTGCCTAAAATCATTGCTGTACTTCTGGCAGTACTTTTGTTTGGTCCTTGGATATTGAATATACTGGTCGATTTCACGTATAACATTCTCGATAATTTATACAGATACATAGGGTAGGCTGTTGCAGATGGAGACATTGTTGCAAAGTTTTCCTGTCGCTCTGCTTATGTTTTGTCGAATAGCATCATTTTTTGTAACTGCACCGGTCTTCTCGGCTCGAAATGTGCCGAATTCTCTTAAAATTGGTTTATCGGCATTTGTAACCTTTACAGTGTATATGGTATACGGCATAGACCAGGTTGTACCTACAGATCTGAGTTATATCCTGCTGGTTATCCGAGAGATACTGATTGGCTTGCTCTTAGGCTTTGTTGCTTATCTGTTAATGACGGCTGTACAGACAGCAGGAACCTTTATCGATCTTCAGATCGGTTTTGGTATGGCCAACGTATATGATCCAATGACAGGAGCATCTGCTCCGCTTACAGGTAACTTCAAATACGCTTTTGCGGTATTGCTCTTTCTGACAATGAACGGACATCATTATCTGCTCGATGCCATTGTTTACAGTTATCGTTGGATTCCGTTGTCGAATGTATTCTTTCTACGATTGGCAGATGGAAGTATTGCTGAATTTTTGGTGCGTACATTAGGTCAATCATTTATGCTGGCTTTTCAGATGTCTGCGCCGATTGTAGTTGCTCTGTTTTTGACAGATGTAGGACTGGGATTCTTGGCCAAGACGGCTCCTCAATTTAATGTTTTTGCCGTCGGAATGCCGCTTAAGGTACTCGTTGGGCTTGCTATTTTGCTTTTGCTGGTTCCTAGTTTTGCCTTTGTGTTTAGTCAATTGTTCGAAGTAATGTTCACAGCCATGGAAAACTTGCTTGGGACTATTGGACAAAGGCCAGGCTGAGTGAAACGGAGGACAAGATTCGAATGAAATATCAACTCGACCTCCAGATGTTCGCAGGGGAAAAAACAGAGAAGGCTACCCCGAAAAAGAGGCAGGATACGCGAAAAAAAGGACAGGTTGTCAAAAGTATGGAGCTGTCCGGCGCATCCATTCTCCTATTCACCTTTTTGATCATGATGATGTTCAGTAACTTTTACAAAGAACGTATGGTTCGACTGTTTACAGACATCTTCATTAATCGGCTGAGTATGGAGGTCACCGGGGAGAACGTCGTAGCCTTAATGATGCGTTATGGCATCGAGGTGATGCTATTGCTTGCTCCTGTGTTGCTCGGTGCGGTACTTGTTGCATTAATCGTCAATTACATGCAGGTAGGTTTCCTGCTTGTAGGAGAGGGTTTAAAGCCGAAACTGGAAAAGTTGGATCCGATTAAAGGATTCAAAAACATTTTTTCTCTTCGTTCTTTGGTGGAGTTTGCTAAATCCATTATGAAAATGTCGATTATCGGCTTTCTGGTTTACAGTACCATCACAGGGTATCAGTCAGATATTGCTTCACTGTCTCATTTTTCATTGGATGCGATTCTGCATTTTGCTGCTTCAATCACCTTAAACTTGGGAATCAAGATTGCAGTAGCCCTGTTAGTACTTGCTGTACTCGACTATATGTACCAGAAGTATGATTACGAGAAAAACATTCGGATGTCCAAGCAAGACATCAAGGACGAATACAAAAAAATGGAGGGTGACCCACTGATCAAGGGGAAAATCAGGGAGCGTCAGCGTCGTATGGCTGTTCAGCGTATGATGCAGGAAGTTCCCAAAGCGGACGTAATTATCACCAACCCGACTCACTTTGCCGTTGCGCTTAAGTATGAGGGATCGGAGATGGAAGCGCCCCAGATTATAGCCAAAGGTCAGGATTACGTCGCCTTGCGCATTAAGGAAATTGCCAAAGAGCACGGTGTCATTACAATGGAAAACAAGCCGCTGGCACGGGCATTGTTCCAGAGAGCCGAGATTGGTGACGCCATACCGGCTGATTTGTTTCAAGCGGTAGCCGAAGTGCTGGCTTATGTATATAAATTAAAGGGCAGATCGAAATAAAAGGGATCGGAGGCCGTACATCCATTGAAAATTAAAGATATAGCTGTCCTTGCGGGTATCATCGGCATCGTGTTGATGATGATTCTCCCGATCCCAACCTGGTTGTTGGACATGCTGCTTGTCATCAATATCTCATTGGCATTGATGATACTGCTTGTGGCGATGAACAGCAAAGAAGCATTACAGTTTTCCATCTTTCCTGCATTGCTGCTGATTACGACGTTGTTTCGATTAGCGCTCAACATATCAACAACAAAACTGATTTTGGGTCAAGGAAACGCAGGCTCGGTAGTCGCTACCTTTGGTAGCTGGATCGCTGGCGGACAGATAGCCATCGGATTTATCGTGTTTCTGATTCTCGTCGTTGTTCAGTTTATCGTTATCACGAAGGGATCGGAGCGTGTAGCTGAAGTGGCAGCACGATTCACCCTCGATGCGATGCCTGGTAAACAGATGAGTATCGACGCAGATTTGAATGCAGGCCTGATCAACGAGCAGCAAGCACGTGAACGCCGTTCCAAAATAGAACGCGAAGCTGATTTCTACGGAGCTATGGATGGAGCCAGTAAATTTGTAAAAGGGGACGCTATTGCAAGTATTATTATTCTCCTGATCAATCTTATTGGTGGTTTTATCATCGGGATGACAGTACATGGTCTCGCTTTTGCCGATGCGTTATCCACCTATTCCGTGTTGACGATCGGAGATGGACTGGTCAGCCAGATTCCAGCACTCCTGATATCCACAGCAGCAGGTCTTATTGTAACAAGAGCATCATCGGAAGGAAATTTGGCCGATGACATCACGGGGCAATTGTTTACATACCCGACGCTCCTTTATATTGTATCTTTTGTAATAGCAATGCTCGGTTTTTTCACGCCAATTCATATTATTACAACATTGCCCCTTGCAGGTTTGCTGGCTTTTGCCGGATGGAGGATGCAGAACAATCTGAATCAGAAGCAAGAGGCAGAGGAGCAATTGGAAGAGGAGCAGCAGATTGAAGAAGTTAGAAGTCCGGAGAGTGTAATTAACCTTCTTCAGGTGGACCCGATCGAGTTTGAATTTGGTTACGGTTTGATCCCTCTTGCTGACAATCAGCAAGGCGGGGACTTATTAGATCGGATCATTATGATTCGTAGGCAGTGTGCTCTTGAACTGGGGTTAGTCGTTCCGGTTATCCGGATTCGGGATAATATCCAATTAAGACCGAATGAATATGTCATCAAGATTAAGGGTAATGTTGTTGGCGGCGGAGAACTGTTGTTGAATCATTATCTGGCTATGAGTCCGGGGTATGAAGAAGAATCGGTTACAGGGATCGAAACGACAGAGCCAGCTTTTGGACTTCCAGCCTTATGGATTGATGAAGTAACCAAAGACAGAGCTGAACTTGCAGGATATACGGTTGTAGATCCCCCTTCAGTAGTGGCCACACATCTGACTGAATTGATTAAGAAGCATGCGCATGAGTTACTTGGCAGACAAGAAACGAAAGCACTTGTGGATAATCTCAGAGAGAATTATGCTGCGCTGGTGGATGAACTCATCCCATCCGTCCTGTCGATTGGAGATGTACAGAAAGTGCTCGCCAAGTTGTTGCGTGAGAAAGTTTCCATTCGTGATATGGTTACAATCTTCGAGACACTGGCGGACTACGGAACGTATACCAAAGATCCTGATGTACTGACAGAATACGTGAGACAATCCCTCTCTCGTCAGATTACCCAGCAATTCTCCCAAAAAGGGGAGACGCTTAGAGTAATTACGGTTGGACCTGGTCTGGAGAAGAAAATTGCCGAGAGTGTACAGCAATCCGATCAAGGCAGTTACCTTGCATTGGATCCGGCTTCAACACAAAGTGTATATCAAAAGTTGACTGAACAAGTCAATCGATTGATCCAGTCGGGCCAGCAGCCAGTTGTATTAACTTCTCCAACCATTCGTATGTATCTGCGGCAGGTGATTGAACGCACCATGCAGGATATACCAGTGCTTTCCTATAGTGAGTTGGAGCCGAATGTTGAAATCCAAAGTGTCGGGGTGGTGAACTTATGAGAGTAAAACAATACGTCGTTGAGACCATGCCCGAAGCTATGCTTCAAATTCGCAAAGACCTGGGAAGTGATGCCGTCATTCTGTCCACCAAGGAAATCAAGGTGGGCGGTGTGCTGGGGATGTTCCGCAAAAAAAGGATCGAAGTTGTAGCAGCAGTGGATAAGGAAGAAAAAAAACAGGCAACAAAGCAAGTGCAAAACCAATTTACACCCGTACCTCGCGCATTTGTACCTGAAGCATATCGACAAACGGCTCGTTCGTTTGTCATTGCTTCTGAGGAATCGGCTGCAAGTATCACTGAAAAAAATGTGCAAGAGAAAACTACGGATGCCACAGCTGTGTCTGAATCGAGTAAACTCGGTTCAGACATGAGCAGCGGCAGATCTTCTTCGAGTATTGAGTATAAACCGCGACCGCAAGGGGCGGATTTTTCGGGTTTAACATCTGCCAGTGGGCAGCAGGAGCAGGCGAGTGATTCACAGCAAGGCCAACTGATGTCTGAATTGCAGGAGCTCAAACTGATGATGACCAAGTTGTCTAAGCAAGGAGCTTCAGCAGACCCGCTACCAGAGGAGCTTCATGCTCTTCGAGAAAGGTTGATGGAGCAAGACATTTGGCCGGAAGTATGGGAATCTTGGTTTGACGTTGTTCAGACAAAGCTCTCTGAAAAAGGATTCAATGAAGTAAATGTAGTTCAAGCAGTTCAAATGGAAATATCACATTTTTTGGAGAAACGTATCGACGTGGGCATTTTGCCAACCACTCGCATTGTATATGTAGCTGGGCCAACTGGCGTTGGTAAAACAACGACCATTGCCAAGCTGGCGGCTGAACAGATGTTCAACAAACAGCGAAAGGTAGGGTTCATAACCTCGGATACCTATCGGATCTCAGCGGTAGAACAACTTAGAACGTACGCATCCATTTTAAATGTCCCGCTTGAGGTCGTACAGTCCCCAGGTGATACACAACGTGCGATCTCCCGTCTAGAGGAATGTGATCTGATCTTCATGGATACAGCCGGAAGAAACTACAGAAATGAGTTGCTTGTTTCAGAACTGCAAAGCTTACTAGCGCCTGTGGAAAATAGTGAAACCTTTTTGGTTTTGAGCATGACTTCCAAAAGTGCCGATATGGTTCAAATTACGGAGCATTTCAGCAAATATGGGCTGGATAAAGTCATTTTCACGAAGATGGATGAGACCGGAAGCTGTGGGCCGATGTTTAACCTGCTGCATCGTTTTCCACTTAAACTTGCTTATGTGGCTAACGGACAAAATGTGCCGGATGATCTGCTCAAGCCTGATGCGGATTCGCTGACCAAACAATTGTTAGGAGAGCTTGTACGATGAAGGACCAGGCAGCCTCACTCAGAAGTATGGTCTCCATGCCTAACGGAGAGGAGGGAAGGGGACGTGATTCACGCTCCTCCAAAATCATAACCGTTGCCAGTGGAAAGGGAGGGGTTGGTAAATCCAACTTTACACTTAACTTTGCACTGAGCTTACAGGCAATGGGGCAAAAGGTATTGGTGTTTGATGCAGATATAGGGATGGCTAATATTGATGTCTTAATGGGAACCTCATCTCCCTATAATCTGTACCATCTGTTATACCGACAGAAATCCATACAGGAAATCATACAGCTTGGTGCAAGCGGGTTGCCTTATATCGCCGGAGGTTCGGGGATGAAAGAATTGTTCTCATTGTCAGATCGAGATCTGGAGTTTTTTGCTGGACAAGTTGAAGAGATTGCACAGGAGATGGACTATGTCATTTTTGATACCGGGGCAGGACTTTCCAGAGAAAATATGAAATTTATCGGTGCAGCCGATGAATGCCTGATCATCACTACACCTGAACCGACTTCAATAACCGATGCTTATGCTTTAGTTAAAGTGATGCATGGTCAGGAAAATTCCACACCCTTTCGGATGATCGTTAACCGGGTTGAAGACCAGCAAGAGGCTGAACGGGTGGCGGATAAAATAGCTGGAGTGGCAAAAAGATTTTTACAGATCGATATCCCGCTGCTTGGATCTATTTCTGAAGATGCCCAGGTTGTAAAGGCAGTTAAAAGGCAAGTGCCATACAGTCTGGCATATCCAAATGCAAAAGCTTCCAGGGATATAGTGAAACTCGCACATCACTATTTGGCTGCACCTGCTGCTCCGGGATCCGAAACCTTGACAGGAATCAGAGGATTTATGAAAAAGTGGCTAAAGCGGACAACATGATTTCTGAATAAAGGAAACAGGGGTGGAAACAACATGGCGGTGTATCAAGTTTTGGTTGTCGATGATTCCGCTTTTATGCGTAAAATTGTTTCAGATTTAATTGAAGCAGATTCGGAGTTTAAGGTTACGGCAACAGCATCAAATGGTAAGGAAGCTATTCAAAAAGCAATAGATTTGAAGCCCGATGTCATCACAATGGACGTTGAGATGCCTGAAATGAATGGGTTGGACGCATTAAAATCGATCATGAAGCAATCTTATGTCCCAGTGATTATGCTCTCGGGTATCAATGAACAAGGCATGAAGGAGACCATCATGGCGCTCGAGGCCGGAGCGTTTGACTTCATTCGTAAGCCATCGATTGTGCATGATCAGGATATTGCCCAAGTAGGTAAAGCACTGGTTGAGCGGATGCGAGCAGCTATGGATGAAATCAAGCGAAAAGCCGATCGTGAAGCAGCGATGAAGAAACGGGATGAAGCACAGAGCAAACTGCTGCAACAGTCCCAGCGAGTTCAGGTTGATCCACCTTTACCAGACCGCAAAGGTGCTTTGAGGAAAACAATAGAACCTGCCCAGCCAGGAACGCGACTTGGCAGTGGACATGCTGAACCCTTACGAGCAAAACCGAAGCAACCTACTGTTCCACTGACCAAGCAGAATACGGGACATCTGGACAAAAAGCCAGAGCCTTTGCGAGATGCAAATCGAGCCTTGGATGCTAGCACTGAAAAATTAGCAAAGCCGCATAACCCAATGCAGCCTCCCAAGGAAAACCGTTTGCCCAATATATCTCGATTGGCAGAACAGGAGACAGCTGCAGCATCAGCTGAACCGTCCAAAGATATTGCCAAGGTAATCCCGTCTCATAAGGGAGCAGGAGGATCGAACGGATCATTTAACAAACTTGTGGCTATTGGTTGTTCAACAGGGGGACCAAGAGCCCTCAAGACTTTGCTGGAGCAACTGCCAGGTGATTTACCTGCTCCAGTCATTATTGTACAGCATATGCCGCCCAACTTTACCCGATCCCTTGCCCAGCGATTGAATACGTTCAGTGAACTGCATGTGGTTGAAGCTGAGGAAGGCATGGTGCTACGAAAAGGAACAGCCTACATCGCTCCTGGCGGCTTTCATGTCAAAGTCAACAAAACTGCAGATGGAAGGTTCACCATAAAGCTGACTGAGGAAGAACCTGTCAATGGACACAGGCCTTCAGTCGATACAATGTTTGAGTCGCTGCTGCCGTACACGTCATTGCAACGACATCTGGTTTTGCTTACAGGGATGGGCAGTGATGGCGCTCGTATGATGAAAAAATTGTATGAAGCGGGTGTCACATCAACCTTTGCAGAGAATGAAGAAACTTGTGTTGTGTATGGTATGCCGCGTTCTGCTGTGGAGCTGCAATGCGTGCGTCATCTTCTGCCTTTGCAGGAGATAGCGCCTAAACTTGTTCAAGCTGTGAAATAAACAGAGTGTAACTCATGGAGGAGGTGCCTCACAATGGACATGAATCAATATTTATCTATGTTTATTGATGAGTCTAATGATCATCTGCAGTCCCTTAACGAAAATATGCTTCAACTCGAAGGCAGTCCGGAGGATCTGGGAATTGTTCAGGTCATATTCCGCTCTGCTCATACATTGAAGGGTATGGCTGCTACAATGGGTTTTGAGGATTTGGCATCATTGACGCACAAAATGGAAAATGTGCTGGATCTGGTACGCAACGAAAAGCTGAAAATGCAGGATTTCATTTTTGATACCCTGTTCAAGAGTTTGGATGCTTTGGAAACAATGGTTCAGGATATTACCGAAGGTGGGGAGGGTAAAGCGGATGTCTCCTCCATCGTAGCTTCTCTCCAAGCAATTGAGAGTGGTGAATGGACGGGAGGTACTGCTCCGGTAGCTGCAGTAAACCAATCACCAAGTACAGCAACACCAAGCGGGGTTGAACTGGACGAATTCCAGTACTCCGTATTGGATCAGTCCATAGCTGAAGGCCACCGTGTGCTCTATATTGAAGTTCTTGTCAGCGAGCAGAGTCAGCTGAAGGGCGTACGTGCATATATGGTCTTTGATCTGTTAGAACGCTCGGGTGAAGTTGTTAAATCGTACCCTACAGTTCAGGACATCGAGCAAGAGAAGTTTGAGCGCAGTTTTTCGTTGTATTACATAACAACCAAAGAGGCGCAGGAACTTGAAAAAGGCATTATGAGCATCTCTGAAATTGAGAGTGCTAAGGTCATTCAGCTCGATCAGGAGACTCTTCAGCAGATGACCAATCAGGCAGCGGCAACAGCTGAAGTGGAAGCCGCACCAGTTCCTGCTCCAGTAGATGCATCCCCGGAACCGAATTCTTCATCGAAAGAAGAACCGAAGAAACCGGCAGCGACCAAAACAGCTGCACCAAAACAAGCTGCTGCACCTTCACGTACCATCCGCGTGGATATCGAACGTCTGGATGTACTGATGAACTTGTTCAGCGAGTTACTAATCGATCGTTCGCGTCTGGAGCAGTTGGCCAGCGAGACGGGCAATAATGATTTATCGGATACGGTAGCTCATCTGAGCAGAGTCAGTACAGATTTGCAAAATATTGTACTGAAATTGCGGATGGTTCCTGTAGATACGGTATTCAACCGTTTCCCGCGTATGATTCGTGACCTGGCTAAAACACTCGACAAAAAGATCGATCTGGTCATTACGGGTGCTGAAACAGAACTTGATCGGACGGTAATCGATGAGATCGGCGATCCGCTGGTGCATTTGCTGCGTAATGCAGTTGACCATGGCGTTGAATCGATCGCAGAGCGTGTGGCAGCTGGTAAACCGGAATTGGGAACAGTTAATCTTAGGGCCTTCCACAGCGGAAATCATGTATTTATCGAAATCGAAGATGACGGTAAAGGCATTTACCGCGATAACCTTTTGAGAACAGCGGTCAAGCGTGGGGTGGTTACCGAAGAACAAGGTGCCAAGATGAGCGATGATGAAGTGAACCAGCTGTTGTTTGCACCAGGCTTCAGTACCGCTGATAAAATCTCGGATATCTCCGGCCGTGGAGTAGGCTTGGATGTTGTAAAATCCAAAATCACATCCCTAGGTGGTAATGTAACTATTCATTCAACACCAGGTAAAGGCACCAACTTCTCTGTTCAGTTACCATTGACCCTGTCCATTATCGCTGCGATGCTTGTTCGACTTGGATCCGAGAAATACGCCGTTCCTTTGTCTTCTATTGTAGAGACAGCCATTGTACAGCGCGAACAGGTTCGCAACATTCATGGCAATAAAATGATCACATTCCGTGAGTCTCTAATTCCGTACCTGTCATTGAGCGAAGTTTTCGGAGTGCCTGATTTCAATGATGCGGACGAACAAGAAACTGAGATCGTGGTCATTCGCAAAGGTGAACGTCTTGCAGCTGTAGCTGTTGAAGAATTTATTGGGCAGAGTGAGATTGTTCTTAAATCGATGGGTACTTATCTTCCTTCCATTGAAGGGATTTCTGGTGCAACGATTCTGGGAGATGGACAAGTAGCTCTGATTCTTGACCCTAATGCATTTATTAAATAAGCACACAAGATAAGTCTTACATTTAATAGGGAGGTTTTTTCCATGGAAGAAGAGTTGAAAGTCATTGTCTTTAAATTAGGTTCCGAAGAGTATGGTATTGAGGTAGACAAGGTTCAGACGATTGAGCGCATGATGCCTATTACCCGTGTTCCGAAGACCTTCTCCTTTGTAAAAGGAGTTATTAACTTACGCGGTGTTGTTATTCCCGTCATCGATCTACGTGGTCGATTCTCTTTGCCAGAAACAGAATACACCGATCAAACTCGTATTGTCATTGTAGGTGTGGACGATATGCAAGTTGGCTTTATCGTTGACTCTGCCAATGATGTTATTGACATCAAGCGTGACGCTATTGATAGTCCGCCTGAAGTAGTTGGTGGAGTTAAAGCAAGATACCTGCGCGGTGTAGCCAAGCTTGAGGATGCGCGCTTGTTGATTATGCTTAACCTGAACGAAGTATTAAATAAAAGCGAGGTTGTACAGCTGGAAAGTATCGAGGGCTAACACCGTGGAACTGTTCAACCGATTTGAGGGATTCCAAATGGATGTGCTCAAAGAGGTCGGTAACATTGGAGCAGGCAACGCCGCAACGGCGTTGTCTCAGCTTCTCAATAGACCGATTGACATGGGTGTACCCACAGTACAGATGCTTCCTTTTGAAGAGGTTGCTGAAAAAGTGGGCGGAGATGAACGTATTGTTGTTACCGTATTTCTTCGTGTTGAAGGCGAAGCACCAGGCAACCTGTTCTTTATGATGGCGCCTGAGGCTGCCAAGATGCTGCTGAACCGGCTTGCCGGTTTTGATTTGAAGGAAGGTCTTGCATTCACGGAAATGGAACAATCGGCTCTGTCCGAAATCGGGAATATTTTGGCGGGTTCGTACCTTTCTTCTTTGGCAGATTTCACGAAACTTTCTATGTATCCGACCGTTCCTGGACTTGCTATTGATATGGCAGGAGCCATTTTGAGTTATGGTCTGTTGCAGTTTGGTGAAATGGGCGACGATGCATTATTGATTGACACTTCTTTCTTTGAAGGCGAAGATCAGGTAGAGGGTCAATTTTTCCTGATTCCCGATCCACCATCATTTGCTAAGATATTTGAATCTCTAGGGGTGCCACTGGATCATGATTGAGGACAAAAGCGTCGTTAAAGTCGGTATGGCGGATTTGAACATTGCTCATCTTCCCGGCGTAATCCGTACGACTGGCTTGGGCTCTTGTGTGGGATTAACGATGTATGATCCGCATTTGAAGCTTGCCGGAATGGCGCATGTCATGCTCCCTACTTCAGAGATTGCTCGTGAAGGAACGTTGAACAAAGCCAAATATGCGGATACGGCATTGCCGGAATTGTTACAAAGAATGATACAACTCGGTGCATCTCGTTCACGTATTGTGTCCAAAATGGCTGGAGGGTCTCAGATGTTTGCCTTCGCGGGGGCAGGAGATACAATGCGTATCGGACCGAGGAATGCGGATTCTTGTCGGGAATGGTTAGAAAAGCTTGGGATTCCACTTCTTGCCGAAGATACCGGTGGGAATTATGGACGAACGATTGAAATGGACTGTGAAACTGGACTTTTGACTATTCGAAGTGTCCAAATGGGTGTAAAGGAACTATAAGACATGATAGGAAACTACCGCATTAATCTTGGAGCAGGCATAGTCGGATTTATTCTGACTTTTTTTGTAGCATATAGCAGCAATGTGTTGATGACCAGTTTAATACGCGGGTTGATCGGCTTTGTAGCCTGGTTTGTCCTTGCTTATGGTTTACGCTGGGGACTGGGATTGCTGCTGAACCCTTCATCAGAGGGGAATGGGTATGGTTATGATTCACCGGGCGCTCAAGAACTAAGAGGTTCACAGGTGGACATTAAACTCGAAGACGATGGACAAGAGCTGAATGACTTGCTCAAACATGGACAGAACGCCTCCTCTGGGGAGAACCTTCCACCATCTGAGACGAAAGCTCCAACGGGATTTGCCCCTTTGGATCCGCCTAAACTAGTCCGGACGAAGGATCCGGAGGAGTTGGCGCAGGCCGTTCGTCACCTGACAGACAAATAAGGAGGGTGAAAGCAATTGAACGAGCGTAAAGCTTCACATTTGAACCACGCTGATTTGTGGGAAAAGTGGAAAGAACAAGGCGATCTTGAAGCCAAGAAAAGTTTGATCGAAAAATATCTTCATATTGTAAACTATGTATCCGGGCGTTTGGCTGTCGGTCTGCCCAAAAATGTCCCGAAAGATGATCTGGAGAGCAATGGAGTTATGGGATTGATTGATGCGTTGGAGAAATTTGACTATGAACGTGGTCTTCAATTTGAGACGTACGCATCCTGGCGGGTGCGCGGTGCAATCCTTGATGGTTTGCGTCAGGGAGATTGGGTTCCTCGTTCCGTTCGGGAGAAAGCAAAGCGGATTGAAGATGCTTACCAGCAGCTAGAGCAGACATATTTGCGTTCTGTTAGTGACGAAGAAATGAGCCAGTATCTCGACGTGTCTACGAAAGACTTTCAACATATGCTTCAAGAAGTGGCAGTTATGTCGCTTTGCTCTCTGGAAGACCCCATTCGGGAAGAAGAGTCCGAGACTCGACTTTCATTAATGGTCGATGAAAAAGCCAAAAACCCGGATTACAAAGTAAATGAATTCTACTTAAAAGAAGCTTTAGTGCAAGGGCTTGAAAAATTGACGGTCAAAGAGAGAACGGTTGTTTCACTTTTATATTATGAAGATCTCTCTCTTAGTGAAATTGCTGAAGTAATGTCTCTTTCTCCGTCGCGTATCTCGCAGCTGCACTCAAAGGCCATCTTACGGTTACGTGGAACATTGGATAAACAGAAAGACTTGCTTATGCGTAAAGATTAATATAGTAATATATGAATAGAGAGCTTTAACATTGGATATTGGGGAGTGGAAAGTCTAAAGGGGGAAGAAATGCATTGACACAGCAGACTGTTTTGGAACAGTGTTTGAGCATTGTTTTATCAGATGATAAAAGTACGGCCTACCTTGAATTTTCCAAACAGGAAGAAAGTTTTGCCTGTACACCGGATGAGCTCGAAAAATATTTAGCGAGTCAGGGTATTAAGTATGGTGTGCTGCGCGAAGCGTTGCTTGTTTTTGTGAGTCATCCTGAGATGTATGTGAAGGATCGATACAAGATTGCCGAAGGCATCAAACCAGTACCGGGAACAGATGGATTTATTAAAGTGCTGGTGGGCATGGACGATTCCAATGAACGGCGCCCTTTGGAGGCAGAGGATGGAAAAGTTGATTACAAAGAAGTGACGCGCTTAAACAATGTTCGAACAGGTCAAATCATTGCCGAACGAATTCCTCCTGTGGATGGCATGGTGGGAAGGGCTGTAACAGGTGAAGAAATACCATTTCGTCCAGGGAGAGAAGCACGCTTTAAAGTGGGGAAAAATGTTGTTGTTAATCCGGATGGATCTGCGATGTATGCCGCTCTGGATGGATTGGTTACCAAAACAGACGGCAACAAATTGAATGTGTTTCCGGTATACGAGATCAATGGCGACGTGGATTATAACACCGGTAACATCGATTTTGTGGGTACGGTTGTCATTCGCGGCAATGTGCTTACCGGATTTAAAGTAAAAGCGGCGGGGGATATACGTGTCGTCGGAGGTGTCGAGGGAGCGGAACTGGAAGCAGGTGGCTCTGTCGAAATTACCGGCGGTATTATTGGTTATAACAAAGGGCTTATACAAGCTGGACATAACGTGAAATGTACGTTTATTCAAGAGGGCAACGTCGATGCGGCTGAAAATGTCCTGGTATCCCAAAGTATTATGCATTCCACGATTCGAGCAGGTCAGGCGGTAATCTGTGAAGGCACCAAAGGACTTATCGTTGGCGGGTCGATCCAGGCCGGTGAAAACGTCTCAGCACGCGTTGTCGGCAACACCATGTCTACTGTGACTTCCATTGAAGTAGGCGTATTGCCTAAGCTCCGTAATGAGTTGAGTGACTTGCGTAAGGAAGTCAGAGAGCAGATGGATGCTTTGGATAAGACGAAAAAAGCTTTGACCTTATTGGATCAGTTAGCTGCTGCAGGCCAACTGAGCCCGGATAAAATGTCTATGCGGATCAAACTAAGTGCTACACAAAAATCGGCCCTTCGTCTTAGCGAGGAAACGAAAACACGTATCTTTGAAATTGAGAAGGTACTTGAAGATACAAGCAGGGCTCGCGTAGATATTCATAAGATGATTTATGGTGGCTCTAGAATAGTTATCGGCAGATACACCAAATTTATTAAAGATCCGATAAGTCGAATTTCTTTTTATTATCATGATGGGGATATTACAATGGTTCCATTCGTTTAAGTACAGCATCCAAGCACATGAAGAAATCCATTCGATACCGTGAGGTGAGCGTATGAGTTTCAAAGCGGTTGAGCTGCAGATTGCCGTACCTAGAACAAGTGAGGCGGGGCGTTATCAGAGTGAAGCTCAGCAGAGACCGGTCATTGACCAGAACTTGCTAGCGGAACAAACGGCCAAAGAAGCAAATGAAGCAAGACAACGAAGCGAGGCGCTGGATGAAACAGCGCACACAGATATTCGCGATGGCCAATCTAGAAACAAAGAACAGCAGAGTGGCTCCAACGAGCCTGAAGCTACTTCAGCGCTGGAAACTGTCAAACCAGCTGAGCATCCTTACAAAGGAAAACATATTGACCTGTCGTTGTAATGGATGACATGTGACTCACATGTAGTCTTGAACCTCGATGGCTGCATTAAAAGGAGAGAACCCAATTTGTCACCATGGATCATTATTGTCATATTAGGAGCCTGCGCAATTGCATATGCGTTTATCATGCCCAAGAAAAACAAGGTGCAGGAGCCTGGGCATCACCTGGTGCAAGAGATGGAATCTACGCTTGAACACTATATGGCTGAGATAGAAAACGACAATGATGCTCTCATTCAGCGTGTTGCTGAAATGAAGGGTGAGGCGACGGCGGCAGATCAGCGTATGCAATCACAGCTTCAGGAATTACAGCGGAGGCTGGATCAACTGGAAGAAAGTAAAACGACACAAACAGACGCACCCTCCAATATAATTCCGGTACATAGCTCAAGCGGATTGCAAGCTCAGGCGCTTGTAGACAGTGTAAGAGCAGATTCGGATTCGGCCCAACAAGTGTCCGGAGCAGAAGAGCAGGCCGCTGAACAGGAATCTAAGCCTGCACGTGAATCCATTAAGGACCGATATGCAGAGCTCTTTAATTTATATGCTGAAGGAAAGTCAGTCGATGCCATTGCCAAGCAGACGGGCATACAACGTGGAGAAGTACAGCTGATTTTACAGCTGGCAGAACGGGAGGAGAGCTAACAGATGGACAAGCGCTCCTTATGGATTGGACTTGGAAGTGGCATGATTGTTGGTGCGGTATTGCTGCAGCTTGCAACGGTTGGACAAAACGCACTTTCTGAGAGTAATCTCGACCCTGAGTTGGCTACAGCCAACCTGACAATGAAACAGCTTGAAGCGGCCGCTAAGAGCATGGATATGAAGCTTGTAGCTTCTGAGGATGAGCTGTATACAGAAGCTGAGTGGGTAGCGAAGAAGAAACAGGAAAGCAGTGAACTGCAGGGGAAAACGGCAACGGCACCTGAAGCGGCAGAATCGGCTGTGAAACCGGAGCAACCTGACGATCCAAAGCAACCTGTCACCAATGAAAGCGACAAACAGGACGAAGTCGATAAGCCAAAGACAACCGAACCGTCAACGCCTAACAGTCCCGAAGCTGCGGCTACTGTATCATTCAAAGTACGTTCAGGCAACAGTCTGGCCATCGTGGCCGGCAATCTGGAGAAAGCCGGGATTGTTGATAGTGCACAAGCTTTCATAAAGGCTGGCAGAGCAGAGCGGATTAATACCAAAATACAGGTCGGCACCTATGACTTGGAAAAAGGCGAAAGCTTCAAATCTATTATCGCCAAGATTACAAAAGAACCGTCAAACTGAGTACGCTCAGGCAGGGCGGTTTTTTCGTATAAATAATGACAAGTTTTGTGTTGCTAGGATGGATCAATAAATTGCTTTGAAAGACTGTTGCATCAGGCAATCAGTTATGCTATATTAAATAACGGTGTTAAAACACACGCATGTGCTAATTTTGTTGAGGGTGCTTTCCTGATGGAGAGTCTTGGCGAAAAATGATGCCGGCGGAGGACACAATAAAAACCATATTAGGAGGTGTGTGAAGATGGCAGTAATCTCCATGAAGCAGCTTCTCGAAGCTGGGGTACACTTCGGTCACCAAACTCGTCGTTGGAACCCAAAAATGGATCGTTATATCTTCACTGAAAGAAACGGAATTTATATCATTGACTTGCAAAAGACAGTGAAAAAAGTCGAAGAGGCTTACAACTTCGTTAAAGGAATCGCAGGAGAGAATGGTACAATTCTTTTCGTGGGTACTAAGAAACAAGCTCAAGATTCCGTTAAAGAAGAAGCTGAACGCGCTGGTCAATTCTACATTAACCAACGTTGGCTCGGCGGTACCCTGACTAACTTCTCAACTATTCAAAAACGTATTGATCGTTTGAAACAGTTGGAAGCTTGGGAAGAAGACGGTACTTTCGCTGTATTGCCTAAAAAAGAAGTAATCTTGCTTCGTAAAGAGAAAGATCGTCTGGAGAAATTCCTCGGCGGTATTAAAAATATGAAAGGCCTGCCAAGCGCCCTGTTCATCATCGATCCACGCAAAGAGCGTATCGCTGTTGCGGAAGCTCGCAAATTGGGTATCCCAATTGTTGGTATCGTTGATACAAACTGCGATCCGGATGAGATCGATTATGTAATTCCGGGTAACGACGACGCAATCCGCGCCGTTAAGCTGTTGACAGGTAAAATGGCTGATGCCGTTATCGAAGCTAATCAAGGCGAAGAAACTTCCGCTTAATAGATTCGAACATATGTTATAAACTAAATGAAAAGGGTGGTTGGCAGGTGGATAACCTCTCACTGCCCTTTTTTTAGAGTGTACGTACAATACTTAATGTTGGAGGGAATTTATAATGGCAGTTAATGCGAGTGCAGTAAAAGAACTTCGCGAAAGAACGGGCGCTGGTATGCTCGATTGTAAAAAAGCACTGGAAGAAGCAAACGGTGATGTAACAAAAGCAGCTGAATTGTTGCGTGAGAAAGGTCTTTCTGCAGCAGCAAGCAAAGCAGGCCGTGCAGCAACTGAAGGCGTTGTAGAATCTTACATCCACGCTGGTGGACGCATTGGTGTCTTGGTTGAAGTTAACTGTGAAACTGACTTCGTTGGTAAAACGGATCAATTTAAGGATTTCGTTAAAGATGTAGCTATGCAAATCGCTGCAGCTAATCCTAAATTCGTTAAACGCGAAGAAGTTCCTACAGATGAGCTGGAAAAAGAAAAAGAAATCCTGAAAGCTCAAGCTCTTAATGAAGGCAAACCAGAGAAAATCATTGAAAAAATGGTTGAAGGCCGTATCGGTAAATACTACGAAGAGTACTGCCTGATGGAACAAACTTTCGTTAAAGATCCAGACAAAACGATCTCCCAATTGCTGAACGAAAAAATCAGCCAAATTGGTGAAAATATCTCCATCCGTCGTTTCGTTCGTTACGAACTGGGTGAAGGTCTTGAGAAAAAAGTAGACAACTTCGTAGAAGAAGTTATGTCCCAAGTAAACAAATAAGACGGTTTTCAAACCGGCAAGCAGGAATGATTTTCGAAGATATAAGAATGATGAAACTTCGAAGCGCTACTCCCTTATATCCCAGGAAAACAATGCCTTACCGGTTGAACGTTTTTCCTAAAAGAGCGGAACACAACTGTGTTCCTTTCTTTTTAAGCAGGAGGCCATGCGCGAGAAGTTTTGTTGATTGAACGCCGAAGGTGTTCAATTCAAAGTGGAGGGTGAATAATTGGAACAGCCAGTATTTAAACGTGTTGTCTTAAAGGTCAGCGGAGAGTCTCTTTCCGGTCAAAATGGCTACGGTATTGATGCAGAGACGATCTCGTCGATTGCCCAGCAAGTAAAAGAAGTAGTTGAACTAGGTGTCCAGGTTGCCATCGTATGCGGCGGCGGAAACATCTGGCGTGGAATTGCCGGTAGCGAAAACGGCATCGACAGAGCGACTGCGGATTATATGGGGATGCTGGCGACGGTTATGAACTCGCTCGCCCTGCAAGATGCATTGGAACAGATTGAAGTACCTACTCGCGTACAGACATCGATTGCTATGCAGCAAATTGCAGAGCCTTATATTCGTCGTAGAGCTATTCGTCATCTGGAGAAAGGTCGGGTCGTTATTTTTGCAGCAGGTACAGGTAACCCGTTCTTCTCCACCGATACAACAGCAGCATTGCGCGCAGCAGAGATCGAAGCAGAAGTCATCTTGATGGCCAAAAATAAAGTGGATGGTGTATACTCAGCAGATCCGTTTAAAGACAGCACCGCTGTCAAGTTTGATCAGTTGACTTACATGGATATACTTAACAAGGATCTTGGTGTAATGGACTCAACGGCGTCCTCGCTTTGTAAGGACAACAACATTCCGTTGATCGTATTTGCCATTACGGAACAAGGTAACATCAAACGTGTTGTTCTTGGTGAACGCATCGGGACAATCGTTAAAGGGAGTGTAGATTAATGCCACAAGCGGTTAAAAAACATGCCGAAGAACGTATGGATAAAGCAATTCAAGCGTTACGACGTGATCTTGCCACTTTGCGTGCAGGTCGTGCAACTCCGGCTCTTCTCGACCGGATTCAAGTGGAATATTACGGTGCAATGACTCCGCTCAACCAATTGGCTAATATCAGTACACCGGATTCCCGGACACTGATGATCCAGCCTTGGGATAAATCCTCCATGGGGGACATTGAGCGTGCAATTATGAAATCCGATCTTGGCCTTACGCCAGCGAACGACGGAACTATGATTCGTCTGTCCATTCCGGCACTTACGGAAGAACGCAGACAAGAACTGGTGAAGTTGACGAAAAAGTTCGGTGAAGAAGGTAAAGTAGCCATTCGTAATATTCGCCGTGATGCGAATGATGATATTAAAAAAATGGAGAAGTCAGACATTTCCGAGGACGAGTCCCGGAGACATCAAGACGACATCCAAAAATCGACCGACAAGTTTATTGCTGAAGTCGATAAGGTACTCGCTGCCAAAGAAAAAGAAATCATGGACGTGTAAGACAAGCGCAGCCCCTCCAATACGGTGGGGTTTTGTCTCTTTTTCCAAGCTTCAGGTGAAGAAACTTCAGGGATTTTGGAGGAACAGGAATGATCAAACGGGTTCGGTCGTGGTGGAATGGGGCTGACAAGCAGGAAACGCTGACTATATCCGAGGATAATATCCCGCAGCACGTCGCTATCATTATGGACGGCAATGGACGATGGGCGAAACGTTTGGGTCTCCCACGAATAGCTGGACATCAGAATGGGATGAAGGCGGTCAAACGTGCGACCATCGCGGCGGATGAACTGGGCATCAAATATCTGACGATGTACGCTTTTTCGACAGAAAACTGGACGCGTCCAAAAGAAGAAGTGGATTTTCTGATGCGGCTTCCGCAAGAATTTTTGGCGATAGAGCTGGATGAGCTTATAGAAAAAAATGTACGCATCCGTATGATGGGCCAGGAGGAGCACTTGCCTTCCCATACCATTAATGCTTTGCGTGAAGCTATTCGTCTTACGGAACATAACACAGGGCTTGTTTTGAATTTTGCAATGAACTACGGAAGTCGTCGTGAAATGACGGACTGTGTCAAACAGATCGCTCTGCAGGTAAAGTCGGGGGAACTATCGGCAGACGACATTACGCCTGAGCTCATTGACAGACATATGCTCACTGGGGATATGCCTGATCCGGATTTGCTGATCCGGACGAGCGGAGAGTTGAGATTAAGCAATTTCATGCTTTGGCAGCTTGCATATAGCGAATTATGGTTTACGGATATATACTGGCCCGAATTTGGCAAAAAGCATTTGCTTGAAGCAGTAGCCGAATATCAGCGCAGAACAAGGCGTTACGGCGGTTTGAAATAGATGGAGGATGAAGCCGTTGAAACAGCGATTAACGACAGGAATCATAGCAGGTGTGTTATTTTTGGGTTTTTGCATGCTGGGCGGACCCTGGTACCATGGCTTGGTATTGCTTATGGCTCTCATCGGTTATTATGAATTTGTGAAAATGACCGGGGTACAGCCTTTTTCAGGTGTAGCCCTAATTGGTTATGCAGGTATCTTTGCGATTGTGTTTCCTTGGGAAATGGTTTGGGATGCCAGACCGCTAACGTTATTCCAGATCGGCTGGCTTGTGATGCTCGTATTAATGACGGCCTCTGTTGTAACTAAAAACAAGATTCCTGTGAATACAGTAGCCATGCTCTTTCTGGGAGTAATGTATATTGGGATCGGCTTTTATTACATCGCGGAATCCAGACATTTGCATCATGGGTTGTTCTGGACGTTTTTGCTACTGGGCTCCATATGGGCAAGTGATGCAGGTGCCTATTTTGTAGGGAAACTTATCGGAAAGAACAAACTTTGGCCTTCGATCAGTCCTAACAAAACGGTGGAAGGCGCACTGGGTGGGATTGTGATCGCGGTGGTTACTTCTGTTGTTTTTGCATTGGTGTCAGACGGTTTGTTGTCTTGGCAAAGAGCGGTATGGATTGGGATTGCATGCGCGGTTGTAGGACAGATGGGAGATCTGATTCAATCTGCTTACAAACGTGTGTATAACATCAAAGATTCCGGCAATCTGCTCCCGGGGCATGGTGGTATTCTGGATCGTTGCGACAGCTGGATTGTCGTTTTTCCATTCGTACATATACTAATGCTTCTGCCCTATTAAAAATGAGCACAAGCCACATGATGAATTATTTGTCATAGGCATTGGATAAATAAAGATGAGGTGCAGCATGAAAAAAATTGCGATTCTTGGGTCAACCGGTTCCATTGGAACCCAGACACTGGATGTAGTCGATATGCATCCCGAACGCTTTCAAGTAGAGGGACTGGCTGCTGGGGGCAATATAGAACTGCTGATTGAGCAAGCGAAGCGTTATCGCCCCAAAAAGGTATCAGTTGGCTCAAAAGAGCTAGCAGAGACCGTGGCTCCACACTTGCCTGTCGAAACGCAGCTTTTTTATGGCAAAGAAGGACTGGTGGAAGTTGCTGCCGGCACGGATGCAGATACGGTTGTTACTGCTGTAATGGGGAGTGTTGGACTTGAGTCTACCCTCGCTGCTATTGATGCAGGCAAACAGATCGGACTGGCTAACAAAGAGACGCTAATTACAGCAGGACATATTGTTACTGCCAGAGCGGCTGCGAAAGGGGTACCGATTCTGCCTGTGGATAGTGAGCACTCGGCTATCTTCCAATGCTTGAATGGTGAACCTCGTGAACGTGTGATGGGAATTACACTTACGGCCTCTGGAGGATCATTCCGTGATTTGACTCGTGAACAGCTAAAGGAAGTTACTGTAGAAGATGCACTCAAACATCCGAATTGGTCCATGGGATCGAAGATCACGATAGACTCTGCAACGATGGTGAATAAAGGTCTGGAAGTTATTGAAGCGCATTGGCTGTTTGGACTAAGTTATGATCAGATTGATGTATTGCTTCACCCGGAGAGCATCATTCATTCCTACGTGGAGTTTAATGATACGAGCATTATTGCGCAGCTTGGCAATCCGGACATGCGCGTTCCCATTCAGTATGCACTGACCTATCCAGACCGCTTACCATCGCCTTCACAACGTCTCTCCCTAACGCAAGTGGGCAAGCTGCATTTCCGTGAGATGGATATGGAACGGTTCCCTTGTTTAAGAATGGCATACGAGTGTGGTAAAATGGGGGGAACCGCAACAACGGCGTTTAATGCAGCCAACGAGGTTGCCGTAGCGCGTTTCTTGCGTAAAGAGATTTCGTTCCTTAAAATAGAGGATATTATTGCTTCTGTGCTGGAAGCACACCGCAATGTGGACGAGCCTGATCTGGAGGAAATCGCAAGATGTGATCAGGAGAGCCGTCAACTTGCGTTCCGTCTGTAATCTCTTTTTTCAAGATAAAATGGAAGAAGTGATTCTCTTGTGCGGCATCAGAGAATAATGATAATCTAAAGGGACAGACTGCGGTTCGTGCCGTGAAGGAGGATGGATAGGGATTGGAAACCATACAAGTGGTATTTCTAACGGTGCTCATGTTCTTTGTCATCGTGACGGTTCATGAATGGGGACATTATTATTTTGCCAAACGCGCCGGTATTCTTGTACGGGAATTTGCGATCGGTTTTGGTCCCAAATTGTTCTCATATAAAAGAAACGAGACCCAGTTCACACTGCGTTTGCTGCCTTTTGGCGGATATGCACGTATGGCAGGGGAAGACCCGGAACTGGTAGAGATTCAAGAAGGTCAGACCATTGCAGTGAGATCGGCTGATGACCAAGTGAAAATGATCTACCTCGATCAATTGGATAATCGCAAAAATGTAATTCGTGGTGAAGTCATCTCCATTGATATGGAGAATGCACTGAAATTGCAACTCGATGTGGATGGCGAAATTCAGCAGTACCGGATACATCCGCAAGCGATGTTGGTGAGTCGCGGAAAACAAACCCAAATTGCACCGAAAGATCGCCAATTTGGCAGTAAAACGGTGGGTCAGCGTGCAATGGCGATTTTTGCCGGACCACTCATGAATTTCATCCTGGCATTTGTGTTGTTTGCAGTATATGCGCAAATGGCAGGTGTTGCCGTTGAAAATCCAACCAATCTGGAAATTGGTGAAGTGCTTGAAGGTGGAGCTGCTGACCAAGCGAACCTGCAAAAGGGAGATATCATTGAGACAATCAATGGTACGGCCATCGGTACGGATTCGCAAAAAATGGTGACGATGATTGCCGATTCCAAGGACAAACCGATGGAATGGACACTGCGTCGGGGGAATGAAACGTTTAATATAACGATTACCCCTCGTGCGGTAGAAGGACAAGAGGGCGGTAAGGTCGGAATTGTACCAACACTGCCAACCCGATCGGTTGGATTTGTAGAAACCTTTAAAGTGTCAGGGATAGCGATGGTCGATACAACCAAAGTGATCTTTGAAGGTTTCAAACATTTGATCAATCAATTTAACATGGACGATATCGGTGGGCCGGTGCGTACGTTTGAGGTTACGGGCCAGATTGCAAAACAGGGTATTGAGCAATTGACCAGATGGGCAGCTATTTTGAGCCTCTACCTCGGTATTTTCAACCTGTTGCCGATTCCTGCGCTAGACGGAAGCCGTCTTGTATTCCTCGGAATTGAAGGTCTGCGAGGCAGACCCGTTGATCCCAACCGGGAAGGTATGGTTCATTTTGTTGGCTTCGCCATGTTGTTTGTACTGATGCTGGCAGTAACATATAATGATATATTACGATTAATTAACGGATAATTATGGTTTGACTACGCTCTGACTATTCAGAGATAGTCGTAATGGGAGGACGCTGGAGTCTTATGTCAAAGGAAAATGATAAACAGTTCGTGACTGAAATTACACCTCAGGGCGAGGATTTCTCACGCTGGTACATTGATGTTATTAAAAAAGCTGATCTCATGGACTATGCACCCGTACGCGGTTGTATTGTTTTCAAACCAGACGGATTTGAGATCTGGGAACATATTAAGGATGAGTTGGATCGTCGTTTCCGTGAAACGGGCCATCGCAATGCCTACTTCCCGATGTTCATTCCTGAGAGCTTTTTCCAAAAAGAAAAAGAACATGTTGAAGGCTTCAATCCCGAATTGCCTTGGGTTACGGAAGCCGGAGGAGAGAAGCTGGAAGAACGTCTGGCAATCCGTCCTACATCCGAAACGATTATTGGTCACATGTATTCCAAGTGGATTCAGTCTTATCGCGATCTTCCGGTATTGATCAACCAGTGGGCTAACGTAGTCCGTTGGGAAAAAAGAACGTTGCCTTTCCTTCGCACAAGTGAGTTCCTGTGGCAGGAAGGTCACACTGCGCATGAGACCGAAGAAGAAGCACGTGAAGAAACGATGAAAATGCTTCAGATTTATCGTGAAGTGGTTGAAGAGTATTTGGCAATTCCGGTAATTGTGGGTCAGAAAACCAAATCCGAGAAGTTTGCGGGCGCTGTGGATACGTACTCGATCGAAGCCATGATGAAGGATGGACGTGCTGTACAAGCAGGTACATCACACTACATGGGAACGAACTTTGCAAAAGCATTTGAAATTCAGTATCTTAGCCGTAATAATGTGCTGGAGCTGGCTTACACCACTTCATGGGGGGTAAGCACACGTTTGATCGGTGCGTTAATTATGGTTCATGGAGATGACCGTGGTCTGGTTCTCCCTCCTAAAGTAGCACCAACACAAGTAGTTATGATTCCAATTGGACCGCCAAAAACACGTGATGCCGTTGTAGGTCGCGCGGACGAGTTGTTCGCTGAACTGAAACAAGCGGGAATTCGTGTGAAAATGGATGATCGCAGTGATGTTCGTCCAGGCTGGAAATTCAATGAATACGAGATGCGTGGTGTTCCAATTCGTCTCGAAATTGGTCCGCGTGATATGGAGAACGGTGTATGTGTTCTCGTTTCCCGGATTACTGGAGAGAAGAAAGTTGTTGAACAAGCAAATCTGGTGGAAGAAATCCAGACAATGCTGACTCAAGTGCAAGCCGATATGCTGCAACGTGCTCGCACGTTTATGTCGGACAACTTCTACTCTGTAGATACGCTTGATGAGATGAAGGAACTGATGGAGAACAAACGCGGGTTCACACTGGCTGGATGGTGCGGTTCTGAAGCTTGCGAAGATAAAGTAAGAGAAGTAACAGGTGCAACAAGCCGGAACATTCCGTTCCAGCCTGCGGAAGAAAAGCATACGTGCCTGGCTTGTGGTGAACAAGCGAAACACACGGTAGTGTTTGCAAGAGCGTATTAAGTCAGGATAATCTGACTAACGGCACTTTTTCACCGTAAGAGTAAGGAATGGAGAGCTTCTGTCGGATAAAATGAGTCGGTGCGGGTTCGGATCGGGGACATTTTTGAATGCAGAGGCTTTTCCTGTTTTAAGGGGGTACAAGGAGGAACACGATGAGTGGATTCGAGGAGAAGAGAAAACGGTTTGAGTTGTTGATGAAACAGACGGAGCTTCCAGCTGGCTTGATAGAGCCCTACTTTTTGGATGGATGGATTGAACGGGTGGAGACAAGCCGTAGCAACCGCGACTGGACTATTGTGATTGCGAAGGATACCTTGGTTCCTGCTCCAATCTATCGAACATTTTGCCTGCATATCCAGGAGAAAATGAATCATATTTCCAAGATTACGTTTGGTTTCAAATATAGTGAGCAGGTCGCGATTGGTGATATTGTCAGTGAGTATTGGAACTTGTTCCTTGAGTGGGTTACACGGGAGATCCCATCCGTTAATGGTTGGATGAACCGCACCAAGTTTGAATGTGAAGCGGATCTGCTGCAACTGACCATGAGTGATGCCATGTCGATGGAGCTTGCGAAGAAGAAGCAGATCGATCAGGCTATAACTACTTTTTATGATAAATATTTTCAACTGCCCTTGCGGGTCAAATTGCTGGTTGGTGAGGTTGAAAGCAATAAAGAGGCGATGGAACAATTCCAGCTCAAGAAGCGGGAAGAGGAGCTTCAAGTCATTGAGCAGATGATGAGTGAAGTGGACTCGGAAATGCCTGAAGAGGAAGAACAAGGCGATGTTCGCTTACAGATGGGATATGAGATCAAGGAACCACCTGTACCTATGCAGGAAATTCAAGATGAAGAGAAAAAGGTTACGTTGCAGGGAACGGTCTTCGGTCTGGATCGCAAAGAATTGCGGAACGGAAATACCTTGTTTACTTTTTATCTGACGGATTTCACGGACTCCATGCAAATGAAGATGTTTGCCAAAACAAAAGAGGATGTCAAAATCCTCAGCTTGCTGGCTAATGGAAAATGGGTAAAAGTTCGTGGCCGTGTTGAATACGACCGGTTTATGCAAATTCCGGAACTTGCGATGATTCCTTCAGATTTGATGGAAGTAAAGGCACCGCCATCCCGTAAGGATAATGCAGCTGAGAAACGGGTTGAGTTCCATTTGCACTCTACGATGAGTACAATGGATGCCGTAACTTCGATCGACAAATACGTAAAGACTGCAGCGGAATGGGGCCACAAGGCAATCGCCGTAAGTGATCATGGCGGTGTGCAGGTGTATCCGGAGGCGTCCAAAGCGGCCAAGAAAAACGGAATTAAAATGATCTACGGCCTTGAGGCCAATGTGGTGAACGATTCGGTTGCTGTTGTTCTGGCGCCGCAGCCGTTGGAACTCAAATCAGCGACATATATCGTCTTTGATATCGAGACCACAGGTCTGTCTGTAACCCAGAACAAGATCATCGAGATTGCGGCAGTGAAGGTAGAGGACGGTAAAGAAATTGACCGCTTTGCTACGTTTGTAAATCCGCATGAGCGCATTCCATATAACATTCAGCAGTTGACCAACATTAACGATGAAATGGTGAAGGATGCACCTGAGCTAGAACCGGTTATCCGTGATTTTGTGAAGTTTGCCGGAGATGGCGTATTGGTTGCGCATAATGCGCGATTCGATATGGGCTTTATTCAGGCTTCGCTGAAACAGCTTGGTATGCCTGAGCTTCCGAACCCCGTTCTCGATACGTTGGAATTGGCACGGTTGTTATATCCAAAAATGAAGAACCACCGTCTGAATACGCTGGCGGATAAATATAAAGTAGCTCTGGAAAGTCATCACCGGGCGATTGATGATACGATTGCGCTCGCAGGAATACTGAATGGATTGCTTAATGATGCTGCCCAAATGAAAGGCTTGACCATGCTTGACCGGCTTAACGATTATGTCGGAGTGGATCTCTCGAATACGCGTCCATTCCATTGCGGAATCTATGCTTTGAATGATGTCGGCAAAAAGAATCTATATAAACTGGTATCCCTTTCCCATACGGAGCATTTCAAACGGGTGCCTTGTATTCCGAAATCAAAGCTGATCAATTTGCGTGAAGGTCTCATTATTTTATCCGGTTGTGAAAAAGGTGAGTTTTTCGAGGCTGTGCTGAACAAATCGCTTGAAGAGGCGGAAGAGATCGCGCATTTCTATGACATTCTGGAGATCCAGCCTCTGACGATGTATATGCATTTGGTGGACAAAGGACTGGTGGCTACACCAGAGGAATTGAAGCTCGCGGTTCGTAAAGTGGTTGACATTGGTCAAAAATTGGGGAAACCGGTAATCGCCACAGGTAACGTGCATTATTTGGAGCCACGTGACAAGCTATATCGGGATATCACAATTCACGGAATTACCGGCTTCAGTCCGCTCAAAGACCAACGTAAACCGGATGCTCACCTAAGAACGACGGATGAAATGCTGGAAGAGTTCCAGTACCTGGGCCAAGATAAAGCCTACGAAGTCGTCGTTACGAATACGGTTGAATTGGCGGATCGGTTCGAGGAAATCAAGCTGTTCCCGGACAAGCTGTTCACTCCGATTCTAGAAGGTGCGGACGATGAAATCCGTAATACCTGCTATAATACCGCCAAATCGATTTATGGTGAGGAGCTACCGGAAGTCATTGTGGCACGACTGGAGAAAGAATTGAATCCAATCATCAAATACGGTTTCTCTGCCAACTATCTGATCTCGGAACGTTTGGTTAAAAAATCTAATCAGGATGGCTACCTTGTCGGCTCCCGGGGATCGGTTGGTTCGTCTGTAGTTGCTACTTTCCTGGGGATTTCCGAGGTTAATCCATTGCCAGCACACTATATTTGTGTGAATCCGGAGTGTAAGCACAGTGAGTGGTTCCTCGACGGCAGTGTGCCGAGTGGATTTGACCTTCCTGAGAAAGAATGCCCTGATTGTGGAGGCCGGTTAAAAGGCGAAGGGCAGGATATTCCGTTTGAGACTTTCCTTGGTTTTAAAGGTGACAAGGTTCCCGATATTGACTTGAACTTCTCGGGTGATTATCAACCGCATGCCCATAACTATACCAAGGTGCTTTTCAGCGAAAAGAGTGTGTTCCGTGCGGGCACAATTGGTACAGTGGCTGAGAAAACAGCGTTTGGTTTTGCCAAGAAATACGAGGAAGAGCATCATAAGAAATGGCGCGGCGCTGAGCTGAACCGTTTGGCTTCCGGTTGTACCGGGGTTAAACGTAGCACAGGACAGCATCCCGGTGGTATTGTCGTTGTACCGGATTACATTGAAGTGGAAGATGTAACGCCTGTTCAATTCCCGGCAGATGACGTTAATGCGGAGTGGAAAACAACACATTTTGACTATCACGCCTTCGAAGAGAACTTGCTTAAACTCGATATCCTGGGGCACGATGATCCAACCATGATGCGGATGCTGCAGGATTTGACGGGTATTGATCCAACGACCATTCCGATGAATGATCCTAAGGTCATGAGCATGTTCAACTCAACGGAGGCGCTGGGTGTTACTCCAGAGCAGATTCGTTCACCAGTTGCCACTTTTGGTGTACCGGAGATGGGGACGAAGTTTGTACGTCAGATGCTTGTCGAATCCCAGCCTTCCTCTTTTGCCGATCTACTCCAGATCTCCGGATTGTCTCATGGTACGGGGGTATGGCTCGGTAACGCACAAGATCTAATCAAAAATGGAACATGTAACATCAAAACGGTAATTGGTTGCCGGGATGATATCATGTTGTTCCTGATTTATAAGGCGGGCATGGACGCCAGTCTTGCCTTTAAAATTACAGAGAGTGTGCGTAAGGGACGTGGTTTGCCGCAAGAATGGATTGATGAGATGAAAAAATGCAAGGTGCCGCAATGGTACATTGACTCCTGTCTTAAAATCCAGTACATGTTTCCAAAGGCCCACGCGGCCGCTTACGTTATTTCGGCAGTGCGTACAGCTTTCTTTAAGCTGTATCACCCCATTGAATACTACGCGACATATTTCACAGTTCGTGCGGATGAGTTTGACATTGAGCTGGTATGTCAGGGCTATGAGCCCATCTATCGGAAGATCGTAGAGATTGAACAATTAGGTTTCCAGGCGCCGCCAAAAGAAAAAAATATGCTGCCTGTCCTTGAGATGGCATTGGAAATGGCAGCACGTGGATTCTCGCTTAAGCCGATTGATCTGTATCGTTCGGAAGCGACGAAGTTTATCGTTGACGGGAATTCACTTATTCCTCCGTTCTCGGCACTGGGAGGAATCGGGGATAATGCTGCACGCAATATCGCTGCGGCAAGAGAGCATGGAGAATTTTTGTCGATTGAAGATTTCCAGCAGAAATCCAAAGCAAGTAAAACAATTGTTGAGCTGCTGACGAGTATGGGTTGCTTCCGTGGTTTGCCGGAAAGCAATCAATTATCCTTGTTCTAAAATGGCATTTTGCGTATCTAATTATGGTCTGTCATGTGATGACGTAAATTTTTCTTCATTAGTAGTTAAAATGGCTGAGTGATCGCTTACTTGTCACTATTACCAGACTATGTTATAATTTTTGAAGTGAACGAGATAGTACGAATTTCTAAAGAGTGGGGAAACCCACTCTTTAGTCTTTGGTATACAAGAATCTTGGGTAATGAAGAAATTGCCAGTCCATATTTGCTGGTGTAACCTAAGTTGGAGGTTATCGGTTTTGAGCACAACGAACATTAAATCTACCGTGGAAGAAATGATCCAACCCTACTTGAACGAACAAGGCTTCGAGCTGGTTGACATCGAATACGTCAAAGAAGGCAGCAACTGGTTTTTACGGGTGTATGTCGACAAAGAGGGTGGCATCGACATCGACGATTGTGTCTTGATCAGCGAAAAGCTAAGCGCCAAGCTGGATGAGAACGATCCGATTCCGACCATCTATTTCCTTGAAGTGTCTTCTCCCGGTGCGGAGCGTCCACTGAAGAAACCGGAGGACGTTGCCAAATCCGTAGGCAAGAATGTATTTGTTACAACCTACGAGCCGGTAAATGGTATAAAGGAATTTGAAGGCAAGCTGCTTTCCTTTGATAACGGGGAACTTGTGATCGAAGCAGGCAAGAAACAGCATGCCATTCTTTATGACAAGGTTGCGAGTGCGCGCCTGGCCATTCTGTTTTAAGTGCCTTGTTCACTTATTTATGAAAAAAGACACATCTCACGATAACGGCAAGGTGCTCATGAGTTTAGAGCCTTTCGCCGTTTTACGTATGAGATGCCATGTTTGAAAGGGGGATCAACATTCATGAGTATGGATTTTATTGAAGCAATGAATGAATTGGAGCGGGAAAAAGGGATCAGCAAGGATGTGCTGTTTGAAGCGATTGAGGCAGCACTCATCTCCAGCTACAAGCGTAATTTCAACACCGCCCAGAATGTGCGTGTTGACATGAACCGCAATACGGGTGTTATCCGGGTCTACGCCCGCAAATTGATCGTTGAAGAAGTCCTGGATTCACGTACCGAAATTTCATTGCCTGCTGCACGAGAGATCAACCCACACTTCCAGCTGGAAGATATTGCGGAGATTGAAGTTACGCCGCGTGATTTCGGACGTATCGCCGCACAGACTGCCAAACAGGTAGTGACCCAGCGGATTCGTGAAGCCGAACGCGGCCTGATCTACAACGCTTTCGTTGATAAGGAAGAAGATATCGTTACGGGAGTGGTGCAGCGTCAGGATTTGCGCAATATCTACATCGATCTGGGCAAAATCGAAGCGGCATTGCCGCTGACCGAATTGATGCCGAACGAGAAGTTTGTTCATGGTGACCGTATCAAAGCGTACATCACCAAGGTCGAGAATACGACCAAAGGGCCGCAAATCATTTTGTCCCGTACACATCCGGGCTTGCTGAAACGTCTCTTTGAACTGGAAGTACCTGAAATTTTTGACGGTGTAGTCGAGATTCGCTCCGTCGCACGTGAAGCGGGCTTCCGCTCCAAGATTGCTGTTCATTCCCGCAATGAGGAAGTTGATCCGGTTGGATCATGTGTAGGTCCTAAGGGAATCCGCGTGCAGACCATTGTGGGTGAGCTGCGCGGTGAAAAAATTGACATCGTTCGTTTCTCCGATCAGGTAGACGAATATGTGGCTAATGCGCTTAGTCCTTCCAAAGTATTGGAAGTTCAAGTATTCGAGGAAGAAAAGATGGCTCGGGTTATTGTTCCTGACTATCAACTGTCCCTCGCCATTGGGATCAAAGGCCAAAATGCCCGATTGGCAGCCAAACTGACCGGTTGGAAAATCGACATTAAGAGCGAGAGCCAGGCGGAACAGGAATTCGGCAGAGAGAAAGATTCTTCTTCGGAAATGCACCAAGATTCCGTCTCCGTCGATTAAAGTAAAGCACGGGGGGCGCTAACGTATGAAAACTAAAAAAGTGCCGCTGCGCAAATGTGTGGCGTGTCAGGAAATGATGCCCAAAAAGCAGCTGATCCGTATCGTTAAAACGCCAGAGGATGAAGTGCTGATCGATTTGACTGGCAAAAAGTCCGGACGTGGTGCTTATTTATGCGGCAAAGAGTCCTGTTTTAAGCTTGCACTCAAAAACCGGTCTTTGGATCGGGCGCTAAAGGGCAAAGTCTCACCGGAAATTTATGAGCAATTGGCAGCTGATTTCGTTGCGGTAGAAGACGAATTCATAGCAGCACAGGAGCGTGAACATGATGAATAATAAAACATTGTCTTATCTGGGACTCTCCATGCGTGCAGGCAAACTTGTGACAGGTGAAGAAATTGTACTTAAAGCGATCCGTTCTTCCGAAGCTAAAATGGTTATTGTTGCGGGTGACGCCTCGGCCAATACACAAAAGAAATTTCGCGACAAATGCGGGACATATAAAGTTCCACTGGTGATCGGATTTGACCGGGATAGTCTGGGTTCAAGTATCGGTAAAGAAACGCGGGTTGTTCTTGCAGTAACGGATCGAGGGTTTGCAAAAATGATCTCCAAGCAAGTCGGTATAATGTCGGAGGTGGAGTATATTGAGTAAACAGGAAAACAAGGATAAATTGCGAGTTTATGAATATGCGAAGTCCCTTAATATGAGTAGTAAAGAAATTATAACCATTCTTAAAAAGCTGGATATTCCCGTAAACAATCATATGAGTGTCATGGAGAATGGTTCAGTCGGTAAGGTGGAACAATTTTTTAAAGACATAAAATCCACTGCCGCTTCCAAACAAAGCAGCGAAGCAAAATCCGTTGCTACTTCGTCAGTGCGCAGTGACAAAACAGTGGACAGCAACAAGCCGGCCGGCGGAGTGAACACGCCGAACAGCAGCAACCCATCCGGTAGTCCCGTACAAACAAAAATACAACAGGAAAAGCAGGTAGGTATGAACAATAGACCAAACTCCAACAATAACAATGGCTCCCAAAGACCTAGCGGCCAAGACAGCCGCAACAGAACGAACTCTTCCCAAGGCTCAAGCCAAGGAGGACAATCAACTAACCGTCCAAGACCAGCTCAAGGTGGACAAAGCAGCACAGCATCCCGTCCGCAAAGTACGGGTCAACGTCCATCGAATACCGGTGGCGGTCAAACAAGAACTGCTGGACCGAACAGCGGTGGCAACACTGGCACTGGCGGCAACCGTACCGGTGGCCAAGGACAGAGCTCAGCACAAGGCCAACGCAGAGGCGGCCAAGGTAATTCCAGCAACAACAACAATAGCGGCAACCGTTCGAACAGCGGTGGCGGTGGACGTCGTTATGATGACAACCGTGGCGGCAACTTCCGCGGTAATCGTGGCGGCAAGAACAATCGCAACAGAAATCAACAACAGTACCAACAACGTGAGAAAATTGATAACACACCTAAGAAAATCATCGTACGTGGTGACATGACTGTTGGTGAAACAGCGAAGTTGCTCCATAAAGATGCTTCCGAAGTTATCAAAAAACTCATTGCAATGGGTGTAATGGCAACGATTAACCAAGAGCTTGATATCGAAACAATTCTGCTGCTTGCTGGAGAGTTCGGTGTTGAGGTTGAAGTGAAAATTGTCCTTGAAGATGACCGTTTCGAAACACTGGAAGAGAATGATGATCCTGCTGACTTGCAGTCTCGTCCACCGGTAGTTACGATTATGGGTCACGTTGACCATGGTAAAACAACATTGCTTGATGCGATTCGTTCAACGAATGTAACGGGCGGAGAAGCAGGCGGCATCACGCAGCATATCGGTGCTTATCAAGTTGAAATTAACAACAAAAAAATTACGTTCCTGGATACACCAGGTCACGAAGCGTTTACTGCTATGCGTGCACGTGGAGCACAGGTTACGGATATTACCATTATTGTTGTAGCTGCAGATGACGGTGTTATGCCACAAACCGTTGAGGCGATCAACCATGCCAAAGCTGCTGGGCTTCCAATTATCGTAGCTGTCAACAAAATTGACAAGCCGGGTGCAGATGCGGATAAAGTAAAACAAGAATTGACCAACTATGAACTCGTTCCGGAAGAGTGGGGCGGCGACACCATCTTTGTTAACGTTTCGGCGAAACAAAGAATTGGTCTAGAAGGTCTGCTTGAAATGATTCTGCTCGTTGCAGAAGTGAACGAGTACAAAGCGAACCCGGACAAACGTGCCCGTGGTACAGTGATCGAAGCCGAGCTGGATAAAGGACGTGGCCCAGTTGCCCGTATTCTCGTACAGCACGGTACATTGAAAGTCGGAGATGCTTTTGTTGCAGGTAACTGCTTCGGTCGTGTACGTGCGATGGTGAATGACAAAGGTCGCCGTTTAAAAGAAGCTGGACCTTCAACACCTGTAGAAATTACTGGTCTGACTGAAGTTCCAGGTGCGGGAGATCCGTTCATGGTGTTTGAAGACGAGCGTAAAGCGCGTTCTATCGCCGACAAACGTGCCATTACACAACGTGAATCCGATCTGGGTACAAACACACGTGTGACATTGGATGATCTGTTCCAACACATCAAAGATGGTGAAATCAAAGATCTGAACGTAATCATCAAAGGTGACGTACAAGGTTCGGTTGAAGCATTGAAAGGTTCCCTTGCGAAGATCGAAGTTGAAGGTGTACGCGTGAAAATCATTCATAGCGGCGCTGGTGCAATTACAGAGTCCGACATCATTTTGGCTGCAGCATCCAATGCCATCGTGATTGGTTTCAACGTTCGTCCTGATAATCAGGCGAAAGCGACTGCGGATCAAGAGCAAGTAGACGTTCGTCTGCATCGCGTGATCTACAGCGTTATCGAAGAAATTGAACAAGCAATGAAAGGTATGCTTGATCCGATTTACAAAGAAAAAGTAATCGGTCATGCTGAAGTTCGTAGCACGTTCTCCATCAGTAAAGTCGGCACTATTGCTGGATGTATGGTTACCTCTGGTAAAATTACGCGTTCCGCGGAAGCGCGCCTGATTCGTGATGGCATCGTCCTTTACGAAGGCAAGCTGGATTCCCTGAAACGTTACAAAGATGATGCCAAAGAAGTAGCCCAAGGTTACGAATGTGGTATCACGCTGGATAAATACAATGATCTCAAAGAAGGCGACATTATCGAAGCCTTCATTATGGAGACAGTACAACGATAAGCAAGGAAGCATGAGGTGAACAACAATGGCTAAGATTCGTACAGGTAGAGTGGGCGAGCAGATCAAGAAAGAATTAAGTCTGCTCATCCAGTCTGAACTGAAAGATCCTCGTATCGGCTTTATTACCGTAACGGGAGTCGAAGTAACAGGCGACTTGTCGCAAGCCAAGGTTTATCTGAGTGTCTTCGGTGAACAGGAACAAAAGGATAACTCGCTTAAAGCGCTGGCAAAAGCAAATGGATTTTTGCGTTCAGAACTGGGCAAGCGTATCCGTTTTCGACATGTTCCCGAGTTGATATTCAAGATTGACGAATCTATTGCATATGGCAGCCGAATTGAGAAGCTGCTTGGTGATATCGGTACCGACAAGAACGAATCCGAGTAACAGAATAAAGGAGACGGCAATGCACACTTATGAACAGGCGCTTCAGGACGGAAAGCAATTTCTGCTGGAGCATGATGATTACCTGGTCGTGTCGCATGTACAGCCGGACGGTGACGCAGTCAGCTCGACGGTAACGGTGGGCTGGCTGCTGTCATGTCTGGGCAAGACATTCACGATGATTAATGAAGGTGAAATTCCACAACGCATGAATTTTCTGTGGGAAGCTGGCAAGATCGTGAACATGACCGAACAACCACCGGCGCGGAAATATAAAGCGATAATCTGTGTGGATTGTGCAGACTTTTCCAGAGTAGGCCTGACTCGTCATTATTTCGAAGAAGATGCTCTCATTTTAAATATTGATCATCATCCGACCAATGACGCTTATGGCACAGTAAACATCATTAAGCCAGACGCTGCAGCAACGGCTGAAATTCTGTTTGATTTCCTCAACCTTTTCCCAGTGAATTGGAATAAAGATGTGGCTACAGCAGTCTATACAGGATTGCTAACAGACACAGGTGGATTCCGCTATGCCAATACGAGTCCTAATGTGATGACGACCGCCTCCAAATTGCTTGAACATGGTGTAGATGGACCTTATCTCGCACAGATTTTGCTTGAGCAGGTTACGCTACCCCAAGTCCGTATATTGAATCAGGCTCTCTCAAGTCTGCAAATGACTGACGATGGTAAGATTGCTTGGGTGGTAATTACACCAGAAGACATGATCGCTTGTGGTGCAGCCAACGAAGATCTTGAAGGGGTAGTCAATTACCCGCGTAACATTCAAGGTGTGGAAGTAGGCATCTTTTTTAAAGTGATCAATGACAATGCGGTGAAAGTATCTCTCCGGTCAGCTGGCAAGGTTGATGTTGCCTCGCTAGCACAGAACTTTGGTGGAGGCGGACATGTACTCGCAGCGGGATGTCGCGTGGAAGGCAAGTTGGAAGATATCGTCGAATTAGTGCTGAAGCAGGTGAATGCTCAATGGTAAAGCCATTTGAAGGTGTACTTCCGGTGTATAAACCAGCGGGATTTACTTCTCATGATGTTGTGGCCAAAATGCGTCGCATACTCAAAATGAAACGTATTGGTCATACAGGCACATTGGACCCGCAAGTTACTGGCGTACTACCGCTTTGCCTGGGACGGGCAACACGTGTGGTGGAGTACATGCAGGAGCTTCCCAAGGAATACCTGGCAACGCTACGACTGGGTCTGTCTACTGATACGGAGGATATGACAGGTGAAGTCATTGAGCGGTCGGAGACGGCTGTTGAGGTGACACAGGAGCAGGTTCAGCAGGTGCTGGAGCAATTCCTGGGCACCATCTCACAGGTCCCGCCTATGTATTCTGCGGTTAAAGTGGATGGAAAACGTCTTTACGAGTTAGCTCGTGAAGGAAAAACGGTAGAGCGCAAGAGTCGTGAAGTTACGATTTATGAGCTGGAATTGACAGGGATTGAGAATCAAGGCGACACTACGGATATATCGTTCCGTGCTTTATGTTCCAAAGGGACATATATTCGAACGTTATGCGTGGATATCGGCAGAAAATTGGGATATCCGTCCACCATGCTACACCTGGAACGCACGATATCGGCTGGGATCTCCGCTGATCATTGCCTCCATTTTGAAGAAGTGGAACAGCGCATGATCGATGGAACGTTAGGCGAGGTGTTGATTCCAGTTGATGAGGCCATCTCTTCCATTCCGGCACATACGGTGGGTGCGGATCAGGCCAAGGGAGCACTTCAGGGCCAGAAATTGTCGGCGCGTTTGCTCGAACCGCCTGCAGATCAACCTGGTTTACTGCGGTTATATGATCAGGATGGGACGTTTCTGGGGATATTTGAGCGGGATGAATTGAAAGCAACGGTGAGAGCTGTTAAAGTCTTTTTACCGGAATAAAGAGTTTCCTGGTTTGAGTGGTGGTACTCAAGCTTGGCCTATCAAGTGAAATGCAGGTGAATGATTGTGAAAACCGTAATGCTAACCTATCCGCAGACGTTACATTCGGCTGTTCAGGGCACACATCCCCAAGTGCTCGCGATTGGCCAATTTGACGGGCTGCATCTCGGACATGCAAGTGTCATATTATCAGCTGTCCGCATTGCACGCGAAACGGGCATGCAGGCAGCGGTCATGACCTTTCATCCTCATCCGAAGGAAGTTATGCGCAAAGGGGATTACGAGGGTTATCTAACTCCCTTGAGAGATAAAGAAGACATCCTGGCAGGGATGGGTGTAGACGTGCTCTACGTGGTCGAATTCAATGAAGAATTCTCAAGATTGACGCCGCAGCAATTCGCACATGATCTGCTGCTTCCGCTTCAGACTCGAACAGCGGTAGTTGGTTTTGACTTCCGCTTCGGTCACAAGGGAGCAGGCGATGAGCAGCTTCTTCGCACATTGGGAGAAGGCGAAATGACGGTGGAAACTGTACCTCCATTCCTGTTAAATGGTGAGAAGGTAAGCAGCTCTCTCATTCGTGGCCTGTTGAAGCGTGGAGAAATGGACGAAGCAAGTCAATGGCTGGGACGACCCTACAGCATCAGGGGAACCGTAATTCATGGAGAGAAACGTGGACGTACCATTGGTTTTCCTACCGCTAACCTTGAACTTACGGATCATTATGTTACGCCAGCGAAAGGCGTTTACGCGGTTCGTGTGCAGTATGGGGAGCAGGAACTGCGTGGCGTCATGAATCTTGGTGTGAAACCTACCTTTCACGAAAACGGGATGAAACCTACGTTTGAGGTGCACTTGCTTGATTTTGATGGGCAGATATATGACCAGGAATTAAAGGTTGATCTCGTTCACTATATTCGTGCAGAGCGAAAATTTGACTCGATTGATGCCTTGATCAGTCAGATTCGTGAAGATGCATTAACCGCCGCCCGCCTGTTATCTTAAGGCTCAAGACAAAATACAGGTTTACATTTACTTTGTCTGGGCAACTATGATATAATGTACTACGTTGTCGTTTGAGACAACACATAACCTTGGCTTGGTTACTTGCTCTCACCGGCGGTGACGAGGCTAATGGCGATTATAATGAAGGAGGTGAATAGGATGGCATTGACTCAAGAACGTAAACAACAACTGATCGACGAGCACAAAACTCACGAGTCCGATACTGGATCACCTGAGGTGCAAGTTGCTATCCTTACGGAAAACATCAAAAGTTTGACAGACCACTTGCGTACGCACAAGAAAGACCACCACTCACGTCGTGGACTTTTGAAAATGGTAGGTCAACGTCGTAAGCTTTTGGCTTACGTGAAAAACAAAGATGTTAAACGTTACAGCGCACTGATCGAAAAACTCGGATTGCGTCGTTAATTATCGTACATGTTTTCTAAATCAACCTGGCTGTTATCCGTCATTCCTTTGTCTAAAAGGACAAGCGGAGCTTACAGCCGGGTTGTTTTGTAGATGAACATGTTGCCATATATTTGTAGCTGATGGCTCCGCAAGGAGCTTTTGTTTTGCAAGTGAGCAAGTTGCTGTGGAGTTAATCAATGCAGAACAAGCAGGAAATACTGTGAAAATGCAGAATCCATTGTGTTAGGAACGAATAAAAGGAGGGATTTCATGGAACAGCGTGTTGAAATGCAGCTTGGTGGAAGAAAGCTTACGCTTGAAACAGGGCGTTTGGCCAAGCAGGCTAATGCTGCCGTTAAGGTAACGTACGGGGATACTGTTGTATTGTGTACCGTGACAGCATCAAGTGAGCCTAAAGATCTGGACTTTTTCCCATTAACGGTAAACTATGAAGAAAGATTGTATGCCGTGGGTAAAATCCCAGGTGGATTTATTAAACGTGAAGGCAGACCAAGTGAGAAAGCAATTCTTTCGAGCCGTTTGACAGACCGTCCGATTCGTCCTTTGTTCCCGGAAGGTTTCCGGAATGATGTACAAGTTCTGAATATCGTTATGAGTGTGGATCAGGACTGCGAGCCGCAAATTGCTGCTATGATCGGTACATCGGCGGCACTGAGCATTTCGGATGTTCCATTTAGCGGACCGATTGGTGGTGTAAAAGTTGGACGTATCAATGGTGAGTTCATCATCAACCCAACGATTGCACAGCTTGAGGTAAGTGAGATTGAACTCGTTGTTGCAGGAACCAAAGATGCCATCATGATGGTTGAAGCGGAAGCGAACGAAGTTCCGGAAGAAGTCATGCTGGAAGCGATCATGTTCGGACATGACGAGATCAAGAACATTGTTGCAGTCATCGAACAACTCGTACAAGTGGCTGGTAAAGAAAAAATGGCTGTGAAATTGCATGCCGTTAATGCTGAAGTTAACAGCAGTGTACGTGAGTTCGCCAGTGCTCGTCTGGTTGAAGCTGTTAAAATTGCTGAAAAACATGCGCGTCAGGATGCAATCGATCTCGTGAATGACGAAACCGTTGCTCACTTCGAAGAGAAGTATATTGAGACTCCTGAACTGCTCAAAGATGTGAAAGAAGTGCTGCACGATATCGTCAAAGAAGAAGTGCGCCGTCTTATCACACATGATAAAGTTCGTCCGGATGGACGTGGACTCGCTGAGATCCGTCCAATTGAATGTGATACTTCCCTGCTGCCACGTACTCACGGTTCAGGTCTGTTCACTCGTGGTCAAACACAGGCGCTCAGCATTTGTACACTTGGTGCACTGGGTGATGTTCAGATTTTGGACGGAATCAGTCTTGAGGAAACAAAACGTTTCATGCATCACTACAACTTCCCTCCGTTCAGCGTAGGTGAAGCTCGTCCATTGCGTGCTCCAGGCCGTCGCGAAATCGGACATGGTGCTCTGGGTGAGCGTGCTCTTTCCAAAGTAATTCCTTCCGAAACAGACTTCCCATACACGATTCGTCTGGTATCTGAAGTACTGGAATCCAACGGTTCAACTTCCCAGGCAAGTATTTGTGCCAGCACATTGGCTATGATGGATGCAGGTGTACCAATCAAAGCTCCAGTAGCGGGTGTAGCTATGGGTCTGATTAAAGACGGAGATCATGTATCCATCCTGAGCGATATTCAAGGTATGGAAGATCACCTCGGTGACATGGACTTCAAAGTAGCAGGAACACCTGATGGTGTAACAGCTATTCAAATGGATATCAAAATTGATGGTATTGATCGTCAAATTTTGTCCGAAGCATTGGCTCAAGCCAAAGAAGGTCGTATGCACATCTTGAGCAAAATGACCGAAGTGATGAAAACTCCACGTGAGCAGTTGTCACAATATGCCCCTAAAATTACAACCATGCACATCAATCCGGATAAAATCCGTGATGTTATCGGTGCAGGTGGTAAAATTATCAATAAAATCATCGAGGAAACCGGTGTTAAAATTGATATTGAACAGGATGGACGTGTCTTTATCGCTTCTTCCAATCAAGAAATGAACGATAAAGCCAAATCGATTATTGAAGGCATCGTGCGTGAAGTTCTGGTCGGCGAGATCTATGTAGGTAAAGTGAAACGTGTTGAGAAGTTTGGTGCATTCGTTGAAGTGCTGCCGAACAAAGAAGGTTTGGTACACATTTCACAATTGTCCACAGAGCGTGTCGCTAAAGTGGAAGATGTTGTTGCCATTGGTGATTCCATTACGGTAAAAGTAACGGAAATTGACCCTCAAGGCCGTATCAACTTGTCCCGCAAAGCCGTATTGACTGCCGAAGCTCCGGCTCAATCATAGGCTACGTGCCACCGTTTTTTTGAAAAGATCGATTGAATGAAGAGACAGAATGTGAATTTCTGGCTCTTTTTTTAACGTCTAAATATCGTTATGAAGTCGCTAGCTTGTCTATCCATAAAGCCTTTGTATCCAGCTTTGAAGATACTTTACATGAACAGCTTGTTTTATTCATATTCTTGCCCTTGTCCTCATATGATGGGGACAAAGACGGCGGGAGGATGGAGCTGTGGGAAACCAATCCAAAAAGCTGGCGGCTGTTCTGGTAGGTATGGCAGCTGTCATACTGGTCGGACAAGTGGGCAGTGTACGTACATACATTACGGAAATCCGTGATGGACCAGGCACGCAAAATGCATTTGATATGTTCAAAGAGGCAACCGGAGAAGAGCAGCTGTTGTCGGCGATCCGGGATAAAGCGGCCGAAACGAAAATCGCTCCGGTAAATGCTAGAGTGGATCGGGTCTGGAAAGCAATACCCGGGTATAACGGACTAGAGATTGATGTGGAAGCCACGTATCGCAAAGCACTTGGTGGCACGCTGAATACCAAGATAGCGTATGTCTATCGGCAGACTGTACCTGAGATTCAGCTTAAAGATTTGGGTGCACACCCGATTTACCGGGGAAATGCAGAAAAACCAATGGTGTCTTTCATGATTAATGTTGCATGGGGCAATGAATTCATTATCCCGATGCTAGATACGCTTGATGCCGAAAAAGTCAAAGCTACTTTTTTTCTGGATGGAAGCTGGTTGAGCAAAAATGAGGAACTGGCCAAAGAAATCCAAAAGCGTGGACATGAGTTATCGAATCATGCATATTCACATCCGAATATGAGTCGGTTGAGTACGGAACGGGCGAAGCTGGAAATCAGTAAAACCCAGGATCTGCTCAAAGAAAAGTTAGGTGTGGAAAACCATTGGTTTGCTCCACCTTCCGGTGATTTTAATCAACAAACGGTCGATATTGCTTCCGGCATGGGACTTCAAACGGTACTTTGGACACTGGATACGGTGGATTGGCGCAAACCAAGTTCAGATTCTGTTGTAGCCAAGATCGCTAAAAAGGTGGAAGCCGGCACATTAATTCTGATGCACCCCACTGCTGCTTCTTCAGGGGCTTTAAAAGGAATGATTGATTCCATACGGGCCAAGGGTTTGACGCTTGGAACCGTTAGCGAAACATTATCATCTGAGCGGGTGAAGAGCTCAGCGGTTGAGTGAATGATGTTTTTTTGTTACTATCAAACAGTTGGAACCAAATGTCGATTTCAATTTCACGTTGAAATCTAGGCAATTATAGAGATGTAGGAGGGCCAACCGTGAAAAAAATTCAGCTGGGCAATGGCCTCAGAGTTGTCATGGAACAGATTCCGACCTGTCGTTCCGTGTCATTTGGAATATGGGTCAAGACAGGTTCTCGCAATGAGCAGCCTGCAAACAACGGAGTATCCCATTTTATTGAGCACATGCTGTTCAAGGGGACGGATCGTTATGATGCCAAGGCAATTGCGGAGCAGTTCGATGCCATTGGTGGTAACGTGAATGCGTTCACTTCGAAAGAATACACTTGTTATTACGCCAAAGTATTGGATGAACATCTGCCAATAGCTGTCGATGTGTTGTCCGATATGTTTTTCCGCTCTAAAATGGATGATGGTGAACTGCTCAAGGAGAAAAACGTCATTTTGGAAGAAATATCGATGTATGAGGATACACCGGATGACATGGTCCATGATCTTATGGCCTTGGCCGCCTATGGTGAGCATCCGCTCGCTTATCCGATTTTGGGTACCGAGGAGCGTCTCAAGGCGATGGACTCCAGCCATCTGCGTGTATATATGAAGGAGCACTACACGATTGAGAATACCGTTATTAGTATTGCAGGTAACATTGATGACAGTGTGATCGATTTGATGGAAAAGCATTTTGGTGCTTTTGATGTCAACGGTGTAGCTGAACAGGTCACGCTGCCTGCATTCCAGAGCGGACAGCTCTTTCACAAAAAGAAAACGGAACAAAATCATATCTGTATCTCGTTCCCGGGATGTAAGATTGGCGATCCGCTTCAATTCGCCATGGTCGTGCTGAATAATGCGATCGGCGGAGGTATGAGCTCCAGACTGTTCCAGGAAATTCGGGAGAAACGTGGTTTGGCTTATTCCGTTTATTCGTATCATAGTTCCCATGCGGATAGTGGACTCTTCACCATCTATGCAGGTACAGCGCCAAAACAGACGAAGGAAGTTCTGGATCTGACCAAAGAGGTCTTGCACGATCTGGCTGTAAATGGATTGTCTGAAGATGAGCTGCGCAAAGGAAAAGAACAGCTGAAAGGCAGTCTGATCCTCAGTTTGGAAAGCACGGGCAGTCGTATGAACCGTCTGGGCAAAAACGAGCTGATGCTGGGCAGACATCACACGCTGGACGAAATGATTGCCAAAATTGAAGAAGTAACGATGGAAGATGTCGATGCAGTACTGGACCTGATGTTTGCTGAGCCATTTGCGCTCGCTATGGTCGGTGCTTCGGATCGTACGATCGCTGGATTAAGAAGGGATGATTTTGTTGCATTACGTTCAAATTCAAAAGTTACCGGGCAATGAAGATATCAAGTTGCCTCAAAAAATGTCAGAGCTGGCTTCCGGCTTTGATGTAGTTGCGGCATTGCAGGAAGAGGTTGTATTGCAGCCGGGACAGCGCACGTTGATTCCTACGGGACTCGCGATGGCGATGCCAGCTGGATTGGAGGCACAGGTTCGCCCTCGCAGCGGGCTGGCTTTCAAACACGGAATTACTTGTCTGAACACACCGGGCACCATTGATGCCGATTATCGCGGTGAAGTTAAGGTCCTTTTGATTAATCTGGGTCAGGAGCCATTCACCATTGTACGTGGGGAACGTATCGCCCAAATCGTCTTTCAAACCGTTCCTGCTGTTGAATTAACAGAGGTAGCTGAACTGTCGGAAACTGTACGTGGAGAAGGCGGATTCGGTCATACCGGAAAATAAAGGCTCCGAAACTAAGCTGTAAATAGGAGCATCTTCTATATTAAGAGCATCACCGTTTAATTTACTGAGCATGTCTCGAAGAGTCGTCCCCGAGGGGCGGCTCTTTTTTCTTTTTTTAAACGTTAGAGCCGATGTTTCTTTGAACACTTCAATTTTATTGTTTCACCCCCCTGTGGGCCACTGCATACGATAAGGCATACATGTGGTGAAAGGAGTGACGTCCCGATGCTGACCGGTGTCCGGATTATAGTCCTGGGCGGAGATGCGCGGCAGCTTGAAGTCATTCAAAAATGCGCAGAGCTGGATGCTACGATAAGTGTGGTGGGCTTCGACAAGCTGGAGCGTTCCATTCCGGGTATCGAACAACAGGAAATGGAGGACGATGTATTTGCTTCGGCAGATGTGCTGGTGCTTCCTGTAGTTGGATGTGACGATGAAGGGAAAGTGAGCACTTCGTTCAGTGATACACCGCTTTTTTTGAAAAAAGAACATGTTGCGGCATTGCCGGAGCATTGTATTGTGTTCACGGGTATGGCGAAGCCTTTTTTACGTGAGTTGTGCCGTGAAAATGGCCTGCGGCTTGTTGAAGTACTCGATCGTGATGATATCGCGCTTTACAACTCTATTCCGACAGCCGAAGGCGCCATCGCTATGGCGATTCGGGAGACGGACTTCACAATCCACGGCTCGGAATGCATTGTGCTTGGCTTGGGTCGAACAGGGTTCACAATGGCCAAAACGCTTCAGGGACTTGGGGCAAATGTACGGGTGGGAATTAGGCGTGAAGAGGATGCTGCACGAGCAGCCATAATGGGCTGGAAGCCTTTCATGACAACGGATTTGGCCGCTCAAACCGGGGAAGTTGACTTGCTTTTTAATACGATACCGACTATGATAATCACAGCACAAATCCTGTCCAAAATGCCGCAAAAAGCAGTGATTATCGACCTCGCATCCGCTCCTGGCGGCTGTGATTTCAGGTATGCCGAAAAACGCGGTATCAAAGCGCTGCTTGCGCCTGGCCTCCCCGGCATTGTTGCTCCCAAAACGGCTGGCGGCATTATTGCCGACGTGTTAATCCGTTTGCTTTTGGAAGAACAAAACGCACGGGAGGTTGAACAATGAACTGGCAGGGAAAAACGGTAGGTTACGCAATTACAGGTTCTCATTGTACGTTTGAAGAGGTTATGCCGGTGATTAGCCGCTTTGTGGCCGAAGGTGCCAATGTTGTCCCGATTATTTCCAATTCGGTTCTGACTACGGATACACGCTTCGGGACCGCGCAAAATTGGCAAAAACAGTTGAAAGATATAACGGGGAATGATATCATTTCTACAATTGTTGAGGCAGAGCCGTTAGGTCCTTCCAAGCTGCTCGATGTGCTCGTCATTGCTCCATGCACAGGCAACACGACGAGTAAGCTCGCTAACGCGATGACGGACAGTCCGGTTTTAATGGCAGCCAAAGCCCAGATGAGAAATCAGCGTCCGTTGGTACTCGCTATTTCAACCAATGACGGGCTTGGGTTGAATGCTGCGAACATCGCCAAACTGCTGGTGGCCAAATATTTGTATTTCGTGCCATTTGGGCAGGATGATCCGGTGAAAAAACCGAACTCGTTAGTGGCCAAAATGGAGCTGATTCCGGAGGCATGCTGGAGCGCGCTTGAAGGCAAACAGTTACAGCCAATGATTGTGCAGCGTACTGCACAGGCTTGATAGTTTTTGGGTCCGCCGTAACATCAGTTTGTTTCAGACAGGGTTCTGCACAGACTTAGTTACGGGGGATAACGGTTATACGCTTGAAGAAATGAAGATGGTTCGAGAGACAAAGAAAATCATGGGGGACGTTATGCTGGCATAAACACAGCTACCTGTGTCCACGTTCCTTTTATTAAAAAGGAATTCCTGCTTGCAATGATTAGGTCAGGCAAGCGGGATCAGTGCACGGGAAACGTGTGCGTCATGATCTCGATAACAACCGCGGCCTTTATTCGGGATGGTTTCACACAATCTTTGATGAGGAGCGGCATGAAATGCCGTATAAAATGCTGAAATTATCGCATCGGAACGCTCCCTAGGGTGATCCATTTGTTGATTTGACCCGTGTCAGTCTTCTCGCGTACACAAATGGAGGAATAAAGATGCGCATCATGGTACAGAAATTCGGAGGTACGTCTCTCTCTACCGTTCAGGCGAGAGAGCATGTGCTCCGTCATGTTAAACGTGAACTTGAAGCAGGATTGAGTCTGGTCATTGTTGTGTCAGCGATGGGTCGCCGCGGCGAACCTTATGCGACGGATACGCTACTGGACTGGGCTGCACAGAACGGAAATGCACTCTCCGCACGCGAAAAGGATTTACTGCTGTGCTGTGGTGAAATTATTTCTGCGACGACTTTGAGCAGTCTACTCGAACATGAAGGCATTCCAACTACAGTGCTGACCGGTGCACAAGCAGGTTTTGTGACGGACGACAATTTCGGGAATGCCCGAATTTTGGATGTCCGTCCTGTTCGTGTGCTGGAGCAGCTACAGAGTGGGCGTGTTGTCATTGTTACAGGGTTCCAGGGGCAGACCGAGAATGGTGACTTTACGACCCTTGGTCGTGGAGGAAGTGATACGTCAGCCACAGCTCTTGGTGCAGCTTTACACGCTGAGATGGTGGACATATACACAGATGTAAATGGGATACTGACAGCAGATCCACGTATCGTGGAGGACGCTCGTCCGTTGACTGTTGTGAGTTATGCCGAGATATGTAATATGGCCCATCAAGGAGCCAAGGTAATTCATCCGCGTGCAGTCGAGATTGCAATGCAATCCCAGATTCCAGTGCGTGTACGGTCTACCTTTGCAGATAGTGAAGGGACGCTGGTAACGCATCCAGAAGGATTCCAGGATGTGCAGACAGGCATTGTCGACCGATATGTAACAGGGATTGCCTATGTAAGTAATGTTACGCAAATAACGGTGGAAGTGCCGGGCGGTGCAGATCGTTTGCAGCTAAAAGTGTTCAAAACGATGGCTGAAAATTCGATTAGCGTAGATTTTATTAATGTTACCCCCCTGGGAGTTGTCTATACCGTTTTCGATAGTGATTCCGAGAAAGCCATTCAGGTACTGCAGGAGATTGGTCTTAAACCGCAAAGTCTTTCCGGATGTGCCAAAGTTTCCGTCATCGGCGGAGGGATCAACGGAGTGCCAGGCATTATGGCACGGATCGTGGAATCCTTGACACTCGCGGACATCCAGATCCTACAATCTGCAGATTCCAATACAACGATTTGGGTACTTGTGAAAAAAGAAGATATGGTTCAAGCTCTGAGGGCGCTTCACGCCTCATTCGAACTTCACTTGTAGTACTTTGAAGTCAGCGGAGCCGGACCTGTTTTGAAGGAGGAATCGACTTGGACTTTGGAAGATTGATTACAGCAATGGTCACTCCGTTCAACGAACAGGGGGAGATCCATTGGGAGGAAACTGCACGTCTGATTGACTATTTGATTGCAGATCAAAAGTCAGAGACGCTCGTTATTTCAGGAACAACTGGAGAATCTCCCACGCTTAGCGACAAAGAAAAAGTAGAACTATTCGAATTCGCGGTAAAACATGCGGCTGGACGGTGCAAAATCATTGCTGGAACGGGTAGCAATAACACCGCTCATTCAATCCATCTGACTCAGGACGCTGAACGTGCTGGTGTAGATGGTGTTTTGCTGGTTGTTCCTTATTACAACAAACCAAGTCAAGAGGGAATGTTTAGACACTTTGAAGCGATCGCGAACGCGACGAAACTGCCGATTATGTTGTATAACGTTCCTGGACGTACAGCAGCCAGCCTTTCGGCTGCAACAACGCTTCGTTTGGCACAGATTCCTAACATTGTAGCTACGAAGGAATGTGTATCGTTGGAGCAAGTCACGCAGATTGCTGCGGGTGCACCGGGACATTTCAGAGTGTATTCCGGTGATGATGCTTCTGGCTTGCCTGCGATTGCTGTAGGTGCTCACGGGATCGTTAGCGTTGCTAGTCATGTGGTAGGCGCTGAGATGAAACAAATGATTGATGCCTACTTCGGTGGTGCGCCTGTACAGGCGGCTCAGATCCATCAGAAGCTGTTTCCGGTGTTCAAAGGTCTGTTCGAGTGTCCGCAGCCTTTACCAAACCCTGTAGCGGTGAAATACGCACTGACATTGCGCGGTCTGAACGTCGGATCTGTACGCCTACCGCTTATAGCTGCAACAGAGGATGAGCAAGGCTTTATTCGTACCTTGTTCAACTAGTAATCATACGATATTGAACTGATTTGTTAACTTATATAAACCCATAGAAATTGCAGAAGAACCGCTCCTCGTATAAGAGGAGGCGGTTCTTTTTTTTGATGATGATTGTTAGGTTTCTTTTCACAACTGGAGGCAAACGTAGAGGTTAACGAGAGAGTGACTTGTTTTTTTTGTTTTTAATCATGTATAATGATGTCAAGTGACTGGGTGCGGTATTTTTTTGAAATTGAAAGCGACATCGTTTATTGGTGTAGCTTTGTGGTGAAAAAGGAAGGAACGGCTAAGAAGGATCATTTCAAAATCCATCTTGTTGGTGAAGGGGAATAACTTCGAAGAACTTCTTCCAAATATCGTGAATAAAGGTGCTCTTTTGCATTCATCCCTATTTACGGGCATGGGTGTGATGGACTGCTTTTCTTAACTTACAATAAAATAATAAGGTACGACGTCCAACTACCATAGGAGGTTTAGATTCATTTGTCTAAGAAAAATAACAACGATAAACTGATGATTTTTGCTTTGGGCGGCGTAGGCGAGATTGGCAAAAATATGTACGTCATCCAATACGCGAACGACATTGTAGTCGTAGATGCTGGTCTTAAATTCCCGGAAGAAGATATGCTTGGAATCGACATTGTCATTCCTGACATCTCTTATCTAACTGAAAACCGTGACAAAGTAAGAGGTATTATTTTGACTCACGGACATGAGGATCATATCGGTGGTCTGCCATATGTTCTGAAACACTTGAATGTTCCGGTATACGGAACAAGGCTTACTCTCGGACTTGTGGAGAACAAGCTGAAAGAAGCCAATTTGCTGGGTGAAACAAAACGCATCCTGATTGATGCGGATTCCGAAATCCAACTCGGCTCTGTATTGAAAGCAACGTTCTTTGCTACTAACCATAGTATTCCGGATTCTGTCGGCGTATGTGTCGAAACACCGGAAGGCGCTGTTGTTCATACAGGTGACTTCAAATTTGACCACACTCCAGTCAATGGTCAATATGCAGATCTACAGCGTATGGCACAGATCGGAACCAATGGCGTACTTGCCCTCTTGTCCGATAGTACCAACGCAGAGAAACCTGGATTTACACCTTCGGAGAAAAATGTGGGTATCGTTCTGGAAGATATCTTCCGCAAAGCAAGCCAACGTGTCGTTGTAGCAACATTTGCTTCCAACGTACACCGGATTCAACAGGTTATCAATGCAGCTGAAGTAACTGGACGTAAAGTTGCAGTTATTGGACGCAGTATGGTAAATGTGGTGGGTATTGCTTCTGAACTGGGTTACCTTGAGATTCCAGACGGCATGATCATTGAGCCGGAGGAAGTGGGCAAAATGGCTGCTGACCGTGTAGTAATTCTCTGCACAGGTAGCCAAGGCGAGCCGATGTCAGCATTGACACGTATGGCTCGTTCCACGCATCGTAAGGTAGATATTTTGCCTGGGGATACAGTAATTATCGCGGCAACACCAGTTCCAGGTAATGAGAAATATGTAGGCCGTACGATTGACGAACTGTTCCGTCTGGGTGCCAACGTGCATTACAGCGGTGCAAACAGTGGCGTTCACGTATCTGGTCACGGTAGCCAGGAAGAGCTCAAGCTGATGCTTAACCTGATGAAACCGAAATATTTCCTGCCGATTCACGGAGAATTCCGTATGCAGCGCCGCCACGCGGTACTGGCTGAATCTGTAGGTATTGATCCGGACAACATCTTCATTACGGATATCGGTGAAGTGGTAGAAATTCAAGGCGGAGCAGCACGCAAGGCAGGTAAAGTTACTGCAGGTAACGTGTTGATCGACGGTTTGGGTGTAGGCGATGTAGGTAACATCGTATTGCGTGACCGTAAATTGCTGTCACAGGATGGCATTCTGGTTGTCGTGGTAACACTGAGTAAACAGGATGGCAAAATTGTTTCCGGTCCGGACATTATCTCTCGTGGATTTGTCTATGTACGCGAATCGGAAGGACTGCTTGATGAAGCCAATCGCATCGTCAGCAGCACATTGCAGAAGTTGATGAGTGAGAACGTTAACGAATGGGCTTCACTCAAAACGAATGTTAAAGATGCTCTCGGACGCTTCTTGTATGAGCAAACTCGTCGTAGACCGATGATTTTGCCAATCATTATGGAAGTTTAAAATAAATCAAACAAAAACATAATTTCAGGCACACAGTCGCCCCTTCTCTACGAGTAATATTGGACGGTTCCTCGTAGAGAAGGGGCTTTTTTTGTTGTTTTCTGGCCGAACACCAGATTATGGAGAAATTGATGAGTGATCGGGTATAAGTCAGCTGGAACATTCCCCATACTAAGGAAATACATTACATGTTTCTGGAGAAGGGGAGTAATCGAATGAGCGAATATATGAAAAACAAACAAACACCGAAATCGGAACAACCGAGTACCGAGGCACCGGAATTACCTGCACAAGAGGAAAAGGCCATGTCACCTGTAACAGAGGCTATTCAGCAATTTGGGCAGACACAGTCACCGGCAGCTGAATCGAACATTTTCTGTATGACCATTATCGGCCAGGTGGAAGGGCATTTAATTTTACCACCGCAAAACAAAACAACAAAGTATGAGCACATCATTCCGCAGCTGGTTGCAGCAGAACAGAACCAGCGAATCGAAGGCATTTTGATCATTTTAAACACGGTAGGAGGCGATGTGGAGGCGGGCTTGGCTATTGCCGAAATGATTGCTTCACTCAGCAAACCTACGGTTACCGTCGTCATTGGAGGCGGGCACAGCATCGGGGTTCCGATCGCGGTTGCCTCAACCTATTCATTGATCGCGGGTAGTGCAACAATGACCATTCATCCGATCCGTATGAACGGACTCGTAATAGGCGTGCCTCAGACGTTTGAGTACATGGAGAAGATGCAGGAACGTGTCGTACGATTTGTTACGTCGCACTCGAATATCACTGAAGAAATGTTCAAGGAACTGATGTTTAAGACCGGTGAACTCAACCGCGATATCGGAACAGCTGTCGGTAGCGCAGATGCGGTCAAATACGGATTGATGGATGCCGTAGGCGGGATCGGCCAGGCCATCGCCCAGTTGAATCAGCTCATAGGAGACAAAAGACAGACGCTTCAGGCAGGGGGTTATACCCAATGACACTCTACACAGTGATGCCGCCTGAACTGCTGTGGTCAGGGATGTGGAATGAGGGAGAAGACACCCGGGAGATCAAGATGAACGGATTATTGATGCAGGTCAGACCTGTTAATGAACATGAGGCAGTCATTGTACGTTTACTTGAATGCCCCTTGGAAGCTTATCTGAATCCCGCCAATATGCCCGGAGCTATCGTTCCACTTTCGGGTAACCCGGGACCAACATAACGCGACGAAATAAGACAAATTGAGCAGAAAAAGAACATATGTACGGATTATATTTGTATGGTATAATATTCTTCTGGGGGTGACCTGATTTTGGCCAGAAGAAAAAAGAGGAAAAAAAAGGCCGCAGCATTTAGCGGCGTTTTAAAATATGAAATTTACGGCATTGTGCTTATTACCCTTGCCGTCATTGCTTTGTCGGGTGAAGCAACCGTAGGACGCTCGCTATCCAAGATGTTTGGATTGATGCTTGGCAAGTTCTATTTTGCGATTCCGCTTATAGGGATTTATTATGGCTTAATGGTGATGATTCATAGGAAATGGCCAAGCGGCTGGACAACGCGCAAGACAGGGCTCGTATTGCTGGTGTTTGCTTTAACCCTGATGAGTACCGTCTCTGCCATGCACCAGAAGCTTATACCGGTTGGGGCCCTTGAGCCAGGTGCTGTACTTACACAGATACATAATGATATGCAAACCGAGCTGCTCACGCCTGCTGCGCCAGGCGAACGGGATTCGATGCTCAATAAGGACATTAGCGGCGGTTATATTGGAGCGGCGCAGTTTGCTTTGTTCTTGTGGTTGTTTGGCAGCTTGGGAGCACGATTGATTATGATCGTGATGTTCGTTATCAGTTTCATGCTCATTACCAGTCTTTCTTATGTCGATCTGATTCGCATTTTCAGAACCAAGATATGGGATGCAGGAAGTGCAATGTACAAAAAGCTGGAGGCTAGACCGGCAGCGCGGGCCGTTTCAAGCTCGGCGGGCAAGAAAAAGGGGAATGTCCGTAAAGTAGTGCCTGTTCCAGTGGATGACGAGGAAGATGATGACGACGATGATATGCAGGATCAGCAACTCCCGAAAAGGAAATCCCCGATATTTTTCCAACTTTTTGGAAAATGGGGCTCTGATCGGGAACGAACGAAGGCTGAACGTGGATTGGGTGAGGATGATTCTTTAGACACGGAACATGTCGTCTACCGAGCTGAGCAGGAAACTCCAGCGGATGCATGGCATGACGAGCCAATCATCGCATCCGATGTAATGGCTCCCGCCGCAGTTCCTATGCAATCAAGACCTAATTCGGCTCCTATCATCCGTGACTTCTTTGAACATGTCAGATCAGAGGATGCAAGTAAAGATGATGATCTGGATGATGCGTATCCTTTCCCAGATGATTTAACGGATAACATGCAGGGAGAAGAGCCTCCAATCAAGATCTCAGATGAACTTGTGGATAACATGGAGTTGCCTGGAGCGACGGATGCTGGAACAGTTGTTATGGATGCTGTTGAGGGTAGTTCAGACGTTGATTCTACGTTGAGCAATGGGGCTCAAGGTACGGATGCGTCGGATACGCAGGGGCAGGAAGCACAGCCTGTTAAGCCGCCTCCACCACCTCCGAAACCTTATAAACTTCCGTCATTCAGGCTTCTTTCCAAGCCGAACAATGGAGGTAAGGGTGGCGACCAAAAGGATTATATGCAGACTGCACGCAAGCTGGAAGCAACGCTGGAAAGCTTCGGTGTTCGTGCCAAAGTACTTGAAGTAGTCAGAGGACCTGCTGTTACACGATATGAGATCCAACCGGATATTGGTGTAAAGGTCAGCCGAATTGTAAGTCTGACAGACGATATTGCATTAGCCTTGGCGGCAAAGGATATCCGAATGGAAGCACCAATTCCCGGCAAATCCGCTATCGGTATTGAGGTGCCTAATGGAGAGGTATCCGTAGTAACAATGCGGGAGGTTATGGAAACAGCCACATTCCAGGAAGCTGAATCCAAAGTGACCATTGCATTTGGACGAGATATCTCTGGACAGACGATCATCGGTAATCTGGCTCGTATGCCCCATTTGCTGGTGGCTGGTGCGACGGGTTCAGGTAAATCCGTATGTATCAATGGTATTATTACGAGCATCCTGTACAAAGCGAAGCCGGATGAAGTGAAATTTTTGATGGTCGATCCCAAAATGGTCGAGCTAAACGTATATAACGGAATTCCGCATCTGATGGCGCCAGTCGTAACGGATCCTAAAAGGGCTTCACTTGCTCTCAAAAAGATCGTTGTTGAGATGGAGAAAAGGTATGAGTTGTTCTCCAAATCGGGTACACGTAACGTTGAAGGCTACAACAATCTGATGAAAGACAATCCAGCGGCGGTTCTGCCTTATATCGTTGTTATCGTGGACGAGCTGGCTGACCTTATGATGGTTGCCGCAGGTGACGTGGAAGACGCGATTGCTCGATTGGCTCAGATGGCGCGTGCAGCCGGTATCCATCTGATCATTGCTACACAGCGCCCTTCTGTGGATGTTATCACTGGTGTAATCAAAGCCAACATTCCTTCCCGGATTGCCTTCGGTGTATCCTCTCAAGTGGATTCCCGAACGATTCTGGATATGGGTGGGGCCGAGAAGTTGTTGGGTCGGGGAGATATGCTGTTCATGCCGATGGGAGCTTCGAAGCCGGTTCGTGTACAAGGTGCTTTCATGAGTGATGAGGAAGTTGAAAATATCGTGAATTACGTGCGTGGTCAAGGTGAAGCGCAGTATGACGAATCCCTTGTGCCTGAGGTGGATGATTCCGTTCAGGCAGCAGATGAAGTGCAGGATGAGTTATATGAACAGGCGGTGCAGATAATTTTGGAGGCGAAGCAAGCCTCGGTTTCTCTGCTTCAACGCCGAATGCGAGTTGGATATACCCGTGCAGCACGTTTGATTGATTCCATGGAAGCCCGAGGCGTAATTGGTCCTTACGAGGGTAGTAAACCACGGGAAGTACTGATTTCACTGGAGCAGTATCAACAGAATAAAATAAGCTCGTAATACACAGCACGAGCAAACGATTTAAGCCCTTAACCTTATTGGTTGAGGGCTTTTGGCATGCCATTTGACTGAAGATTTGCCATGATGTCCAATGATCGGAGGATTTGGTGCATAGGAACGAAGTATGCTTGTCATAATAACCTTAGCGATTCTGTTAATCCCACAAGAGAAAGGTAGAGCACAGTCGATGCGAAAAATGAACATATGGCTTTTCACTGCTATTTTGCTGATGTCCGCATTGGGAATTCGTTATTTGCTTCCTGGGAATACAGCAACCGATAGTCCAAATCCGAGTACCCCGCAGGTCGAAGAGAAGTCCTTACCCACCTTTAGCACCAATGCTGTGAAATATGGAAGTTACGGTCAGGATGTATACGAGCTTCAAGGCCGGCTGAAGTATTTGGGATTTTACAATGGTAAAATTGACAGTAATTTCGGCAGCACCACATTGAAATCGGTAAAATGGTTTCAATCGGAATTCGGCATGAAGGCAGATGGTGTAGTTGGAGCCAAAACCAAGCTGAAACTTTATAATGCTTCAAAACAATGGTCGCCAACAGAAACGCCGCTGCATAAGGATCAAACCTCAGGAGATAGTGGCAACAATACTGCGGATAAAGAGCAGGACAATATGGGCTCAGCCAATTCCATGGGGTTGTCGGAGAACGAAATCAAAATTATGGCTAACGCCGTATATGGTGAATCTCGAGGAGAGCCATTTGAAGGTCAAGTGGCAGTAGCGGCAGTTATTCTGAATCGCGTTAAATCGCCGAGTTTCCCGAACACACCGTCAGGCGTAATTTTCCAGCCGGGTGCGTTTACCGCCGTTGCAGACGGCCAGATTTATCTGGAACCGAACGCACAAGCTAAAAAAGCAGTTGAACAGGCGATGAATGGTTGGGACCCATCCGGTGGATGCCTCTATTATTTTAATCCGAAGACTGCTACATCCAAATGGATCTGGACACGTCCTCAGGTGAAAACAATCGGGCAGCATATATTCTGTATGTGATGATCTTGGAAGCAACCAGAAGGCGTGACTTCGGTTGCTTCTTGCCTTTTAAATGGGTTAAAATGGTTGTTACGTTTAAGCTTCACTTATTGCACGATAAATGACGCCGTAAAGGGGTTTTGACATTTGAATACATCAGGATTTGAACGAGGAAGCCGGAAAGAATTCCGCATACATGTTCTTCCTACGAAACGTTTTAAGACATTTGCGATCTCTCTTTACGCTGGGGTTCCCCTGCAAGAAGATACGGTTACCAAAGTAGCCTTAACACCTTTCGTGCTTCGGCGCGGGACCGAATCCTATCCGGAAACAACGCAATTTCGTGAACAGTTGGAACATTTGTATGGAGCGGGTTTTGGCTTTGATGTCTATAAACGTGGCGATTACCAGATCGTACAGTTCCGTATGGACACCATTAATGATTCCTTTGTTGGCGGGGACGAGCAGCTGTTGGATCGTTCTTTTGCTTTTCTGGGTGAGGTGCTTACACGCCCTGCACAGGAGGATGGACATTTCCGAACCTCTTATGTACAAGCCGAGCGGGAGACTGTTCGCAAAATGCTGGAGTCCATCGTCAATGACAAAATGCGATATGCTGCGGAACGCAGTATTGAGGAGATGTGTAAAAACGAACCTTACCGCTTGCACCCGCTTGGTGAGCGAAAGGATTTGCCGGGCATTGATCCAGATACATTGACAGCTTCGTATCAGGAATGGTTACAGCAGGCAAGTATGGACTTGTATGTGGTGGGCGACACCACGCTGGAAGAGGTAGAGAACCTGGTGCAGCGTTATTTCAATGTAGAACGTGCGACCTCTTCCGACTATCACACACAGGAAGCTATTCGTGGAGATAAAGAAGTGGAAACCGTTGTAGAACGGCTTAATGTTAATCAGGGTAAGCTCAATATGGGTCTTCGCACGTCAATTACTTATGGTGACCCGCAGTATGCAGCAGCTTTGATGTATAACGGCATTCTCGGAGGATATCCTCATTCCAAACTGTTCGTTAATGTTCGTGAAAAAGAAAGTCTGGCGTACTATGCCTCTTCCCGTTATGACGGACATAAGGGTATTGCAACGATCCAATCCGGGATTGAAATTCCCAATTATGAAAAAGCCGTCATGATTATCAAGCAGCAGCTGGATGAAATGAAGAACGGGAATATCACTGACCTGGAGATGTCCCAGACCAAGGCGATGATTCGTAATTTGCTCAAGGAAATGCAGGATTCTGCATTTGAGCTGATTGCTTATGATTTCAATCGACAGTTATCCGGCAAAGAGCGGACGGCCGAGGAACTTCTGGCCCAGGTAGAACAGATCAGCAAAGAAAATGTTCGTGAAGCGGCAGAGAAATTCCGTCTGGATACGATTTATTTCTTGCGTGATGAGAAGGGGGAATAGTCGGTGGAGAGCATAACATACGATCGTTTGCAGGAAACGCTGTATCACGAAGTGATGGATAACGGGCTGCATGTTTATATTTTGCCTAAACCGGGTTTCCAAAAAATTTATGCCACGTTTGCAACCAAATACGGTTCGGTCGACAATCATTTTAAGGTTGAAGGACAGGAAGAAGTAAAGGTTCCGGACGGTATTGCTCATTTTCTGGAACACAAAATGTTTGAAGAACCGACAGGTGATATTTTTGCCACATTTGCTTCTCATGGAGCTTCTGCCAATGCTTTTACCAGTTTCGATCAGACCGTTTATTTGTTTTCGGCGACGGAACATTTCAATGAAAATATACAAACATTAGTTGATTTTGTGCAAAATCCTTACTTCACCGATCAGAATGTAGAAAAGGAAAAAGGGATCATCGCACAGGAAATTAATATGTATGCGGATAATCCGGATTGGCGCGTTTATTTTGGCTTAATTGAGGCGATGTATCAGAAACATCCCGTGCATATTGATATCGCTGGAACCGTTGAATCCATTGGCACCATAACCAAAGAAACGTTGTACACATGCTACAACTCTTTTTATCATCCAAGCAACATGCTTCTGTTTGTCGTGGGTGGTGTAGACCCACAGGAAGTGATCGATATGGTTCGTTCGAACCAGGCGAAGAAAAATTATAAGCCTCAAGGGCAAATCGAGCGGATATTTGAACCGGAACCTGAGCAAGTGGGGGAAGCCAGACGTGAATCCAAATTGGCCGTTTCCCTGCCCAAATGTTTGTTCGGTTTTAAGGAAACCGATGTGGGACTTACTGGGGAAGACCTGCTGCGCCGGGATATGACAACCAAACTAATGATGGATCTGTTATTTGGTTCCAGTACCCCGCTATTTCAAAAATTGTATGATGAAGACCTGATCTCGGACAGCTTTGGACATGAATATAACAGTTCGCCGCAATATGCCTTTTCTGCTATTGGCGGGGACACCAAAGACCCGGATCAACTGCTTGCCCGCATCCGTGAAGAAGTCGATGCTATTGTGGAAAAAGGATTCGATGCAATCGACTTTGAGCGTGCACGCAAAAAGAAAATAGGTGGATATTTGCGTATGCTCAATTCACCAGAAAACATTGCAAATGAATTCACGCGGCAGCAATTCCGTGGTGGTGATTTTTTCAACATGCTCCCGTTGTATGAATCGCTTACACTGGAAGAGGTAAACCGCAGATTGAAAGAGCATATTCGTTGGGATCAACTGGCGATATCGCTTGTCGTGAGTCCTTAATATGGAGAGGGGAACAGGACAATTGAAGTCAATTGGAGAAATGACGGTACTAGTAACAGGCGCGAGTGGAGGCATTGGAGCAGCCATCGCGGAGCGTTTTGCCAAGGTGGGCATGAATGTAGTGATTCACTATATGAAATCGCATGAAGCAGCTAATGAAGCGGCGAGAAGATGCATGGAACAAGGCAGTGGTAAGGTCATGACGGTTTCTGCTGATCTTCGCAGTCGGGAACAAATTGAACGTATGCGTGAAAAGCTGGAATCACATGGACTGATGCCGGATATTCTGGTGAATAATGCAGGGATATCTCATTATGGAATGCTGTCTGATGTTACGGAAGAAATCTGGGATGAAGTGATGGCGATCAACCTGAAAGGCATGTTCTTGTGTACCCAGGAAATGATGCCTCACATGATCTCGCAAAGATACGGTCGAATTATTAACGTGTCGTCTATCTGGGGAATTTCCGGTGCCTCGTGTGAGGTGTTGTATTCTACAACCAAAGGCGGTGTAAATGCATTCACCAAAGCTCTTGCCAAAGAGCTGGCTCCATCTGGCGTAACGGTGAACGCTGTAGCTCCGGGTGCAGTTCAAACATCCATGTTGAATCATCTGGATCAGGATGAACTAAAAATGCTGGAAGAGGAAATTCCGGCAGGAAGACTTGCCCAGCCAGATGAAATTTCATCACTGGTTTACTTCCTTGCCCTTCCAGAGTCCGGCTACATTAATGGGCAGATTATAAGTCCAAATGGTGGCTGGCTCACGTAATATATGGGGTGTGAATTCAATTTTGATTTCACTTCGAGGTAGTATCTTCATGGAATTAAATGATTCGAAAATGATCTTCGATTAATTCAAAAATGCTCGTATATAAAATGCTTGGGAAGCACATATTACAACTGTTGATTTTAAATCTCATGCGTCAAGCAAAGGAGGATTTATCATGTCAACAGAAAAAACGGTGCTCACGAGTTTTGACACTTGGAAGAAGTTTTTGGGTGACCGCGTACAGCAAGCAGAGAAGATGGGGATGAACGAAGAAACCATCAACAAACTTGCGTATGAAATCGGTGACTTCCTGGATGAGAAAGTAGATCCGGCGAACCCTTCCAACCGGGCATTGAAAGAACTATGGGAAGTCGGCGACGAGGATGAACGTCGTACGATTGCGTGCCTGATGGTCAAATTGGCCAAACAAAACGCATAAGAATACCGATGGAAAGCTCCCGAAAGGGGGCTTTTCTCTAATGATTACACATTGATTACAGACCTGTTCTTGTAATTCATTTTCTTTTTATATATCATTAACGTGACCCATTTTTAGAAGATATCTCAGATTGTCGTCCAATGGACGCGTTCTGTTACTGTCGAATAATGTGGAATAATGCTTTACGGGGTGTTTAAATGGAATCTAAACAATGGTATATGGAGTATAAAATACATAAGAACAGACCTGGCCTGTTAGGGGATATTGCCTCTATGCTGGGGATGCTTGAAGTAAATATATTGACCATCAACGGTGTTGAAGGCAAAACCAGGGGGATGCTGCTGGAATCGGACGATGACGAGAAGATCCGTCTGCTGGGTGAAATGCTTGGCAAAGTGAACAGTATAACTGTGTCTGCTCTGCGTCAACCGAAACTGGTTGATATTCTGGCTGTGCGTCATGGTCGCTATATTGATCGTGATTCGGATGATCGCAAGACATTTCGTTTTACGCGGGATGAACTTGGGTTACTTGTGGACTTTTTGGGTGAAGTATTCAAGAGGGAAGGCAATCAAGTCATTGGCTTGCGCGGAATGCCGCGTGTAGGTAAGACGGAATCCATTATTGCAGGCAGCGTATGTGCGATGAAGCGATGGACGTTTGTTTCCTCCACACTTCTGCGTCAGACCATAAGAAGCCAGATGTCCGAGGACGAATTGAATCCAAACAATGTGTTTATCATTGACGGAATTGTCAGTACGATTCGTTCAAGCGAACGGCATTATAATCTGTTACAGGACATTATGACGATGCCAAGCACCAAGGTTATTGAACATCCGGATATTTTTGTGCAGGAGTCGGAATATGATTTTAACGATTTTGACATTATTATTGAACTGCGCAACAATCCGAATGAAGAAATTATTTATGATACGTTTACGGCCAGCTACACCGACGAACTGTAACGCTCCGTACGGGATCATGAAATAGATAAGCAACAACCATAGAGATAAACATAAGGAGGAGATGGCATGTCTGAACTGGGTCAGCAGTTAAGAGAGGCCCGGCTGCAAAAAGGGATGAGTCTTGACGATGTACAGGAAATGACTAAAATTCGCAAGAGGTATTTGGAGGCAATAGAGGCAGGAGACTACAAAGTGCTGCCTGGTAGCTTCTATGTGCGTGCATTTATCAAAACCTATGCAGAAACGGTGGGACTAAATCCTGATGAGCTGCTGGAGGGACATAAGAAAGATGTACCTGCAGAAGAAACGGAAGCAACCATGGAGCCGGTTATTCAAAAACGTTCAAGTCGTCCAGTAGAGCGCAGTAACCGCTGGATGTCTGTTGCGCTGATGTGGACTTTTCCGATATTAATTCTTGTGCTGTTGTACGTGTATGTGGTGATGAACAAGAATGATTCGGATACACAAGGGCTGGATCAGACGAAGATCACAGACAGCCAGCAGCAGCCTCAAGATAAACCGGATGAGCCTACAGATAATGGTCAAGCCTCTAATCCTCCAGTTAACGAATCCGGTAGCGGAGAAACGAATGAAGGCGAGGCAGGCGGTAACGGTGGCGGAACGGCCGAGGGACAAACTGACGGACAGACGGATGGGCAAACGACGGGTGAAAATGAAGAGAACCCAACGGATAATACGCCAGCTTCTGTAACTGTTGCTGAAGACGGAAAATCAGGCAATATTACGAACTTCAAAGTAAACGGCAGTGCAGGGCAGCCTGTGACCGTTACAATTAAAGCAACGGGGCATAGTTGGCTGGAAGTATACAAGGGCGAGAACTCTAGTGGAGAAAAGTTGGAGTACGGCAACACCGCTGAGGGAGACAGTTATACTTTTGAATTGGACAGTGCAGGAATGTACATTAAGTCCGGTTACGCTGCAGCGACCACAATTGAGGTTGCAGGGCAGGTTGTGACAGACGGGAAAGCAACAAACCGCATTCGGTTAAGACTTGGTGAGGATACGTCTTCCACAGGTACTGAAGGCACTACGACGAATGAAACAGGAAGCACCGGCACTAGCGGCGAATAACCAAAGTTTCTGCGGGAGACACTAACCATGTCTTAACTTGCAGTCAACTTTTGGTGAAGTGAGGTGGATGGCTGTGACAGTCAGCTGGATCGTAACAGGTTTGGGGATCATTGTCAGCCTCCTGGGTTATTACTTGACTCCAACTGCCTGGGGTTACGGAATTTTGGGCTTTGGACTTGCACATGTGCTTCTGGGTGTGCTCGACATGTTCAGACAGCCTAATCGCAGTCGTTATTAGAAGGGCAGCCGCACGAAAAGCATTTTTGGCAACCATCTCAAGTGGCAGCCAAGAATGCTTTTTTATTTTGAAAAATCTCATAAAATTAGACTTTTGCTTGGCGTATCCTCTATAATGTTACAGAACATATGATTAACTGAAAGGGTGACTGGTTTGAGTTCAGAAAATTCATTTGATATCGTGTCCAAAATGGACTTGCAGGAATTGACAAATGCCGTTACACAAACGGAAAAGGAAATTGGCACGCGTTATGACTTCAAGGGCAGCAAGAGCAGTCTGAAACTGGATAAGGATGCGTTAACGATCGTATCTGATGATGAGACCAAACTCAAGGCTGTTATCGATGTGCTTCAATCCAAGATGGCAAAGCGGGGTTTACCTTTAAAAAACATTGATTATGCAAAAGTGGAGCCAGCTTCTTCAGGTACAGTCCGCCAGCGTTTGAATTTCAAGCAGGGGATTGATCAGGATATCGCTAAAAAAATTAATATTTTGATTCGTGACTCCAAGATGAAAGTGAAGAGTCAGATTCAGGGAGATCAGCTCCGGGTAACAGGTAAAAGTAAAAATGATTTGCAGGCAGTTATGCAGTTATTGAACGGTGCCAATTTGCCTTTGGACCTGCAATATACAAATTTCAAATAATATCTCCTTTTTGTAGCTAGACGTGTTTTTTGACACTGCAATTGGCGTATATTATACTAAGTGTGCATTGCTGGCAGATAAGCATCAAAGCCCAGTCATCATCGTTTGCTGACTTTGTGAAAAGCAGTACATCTTCTGAAAGTCACCGGAACGTTTAAAACGGTTTTGCGTTTGAACGGTTGACTTTATTTTTTGCGTTTTTACATAGCGAGAGCACGTTTAGTGCTGATTGACAGTGAAACTGTAAATTTCATGTTCCGGATGATGAATACGGGATTAAGATGAATGTTTGGAGTAATGGAGGATAAGAGGGAGGGCGTCTTGTGAATTTACCCAACCGGATTACGCTTGCACGAATTTGCTTAATCCCTTTTTTGATGGTGTTCCTGCTCGTAGATTTTCCGTTCTATCCAGAACCGTTGCAATTGGGAAGCTTATCGCTTCCGTATAATCAATTAATTGCTGCTGTCATTTTTATCATTGCAGCAAGTACCGATGGAATTGACGGCTATCTGGCGCGGAAAAATAATATGGTCACCAATCTGGGGAAATTGCTTGATCCGCTGGCTGACAAGTTGTTGGTTACTGCGGTGCTGATTTCACTTGTGGAAATGGGTAAGTTGGATTCCTGGATTGCTGTGGTCATTATTAGTCGTGAGTTTGCGGTTACCGGCTTGCGTCAGATTGCATTATTGGATGGTTCGGTTGTTGCGGCAAGTGCCTGGGGCAAACTGAAGACCGTCGTGCAAATTGTGGCGATTGTGCTGCTGCTGCTGAATAATTTCCCGTTCTCATTCACGGGTATTCACATGGACGTGATCGCCGTTTGGGCTGCAGCGATTATTACGATTTGGTCAGGCATTGATTACTTTATCAAAAACAAAAATTTGCTTCATTTATCAAAAGTGTAACGTTTGAGGTTAAATGGGGAACCAAGAAGAAATCATTTGTACGAAGGGCAATAGGAAATCATCCTATTGCCCTTTGATCACTCACCACGTGTACAGGAGGATGCTGAATGAAGGCAGAAATCATTGCAGTTGGCACAGAATTGTTGCTTGGACAAATTGTGAATACCAATGCCCGATATTTATCTCGTGAATTGGCTGCGATCGGGATTGACGTATATTTCCAAACGGTGGTTGGTGATAATCTAAATCGACTTAGTGACGCCATTCGCATCGCTCAGAGTCGTGCAGACGTCATTTTATTTTCCGGTGGCATCGGTCCTACACAGGATGACTTGACCAAGGATGCGATCGCGGCAGTCTTGAACCGCAAGCTGCATACAGATCGAATGGCCATGGACAAAATCGAGAGTTTCTTCCGAGATCGTAATGTAGACATGACCGAAAACAATCGTCGTCAGGCGATCGTTATAGAGGGCGGGACACCGCTGGCGAACGAAACAGGCCTTGCCGCAGGAAATGCGATTTCCGACAATGGCAAGCATTATGTAGTGATGCCTGGACCACCGAAAGAGCTGATTCCTATGTTTGAACAGGAAGTTAAGCCTTGGTTGTTCCAGCATGTACTGACAGAAGAAATGCCGATCTACTCGAAAATGCTGAAGTTTGCAGGAATTGGAGAATCGGCATTGGAAGACAGACTCCTGGATCTGATTGATACACAGACAGATCCTACCATTGCTCCTTATGCAAGTGAGGGAGAAGTTACGGTACGTGTATCTACAAAGGCTCCAAGTGAGAGTGAGGCGAAGCTGAAGCTGGATGCAATGGAAGTTCAGATTCGGGAACGATTGCCAGAGCATCTCTACGCGAACGAGGATGTGCCTATAGAGTACACAATTGTAACGATGATGTCTGATATGGGTCTGACACTTAGCGCGGCTGAGAGCTGCACAGGAGGGCTCGTCATGCAGAGTCTGACATCAGTCCCTGGCAGTGCGTCGATGCTTAAGGGCGGAATTGTATGTTACTCCAATGAAATCAAGGAAAAGCTGCTCCATGTCCCGCATGCCTATCTGGAAGGTGAAGATGCACCGGGCGCAGTGAGTCCAGAAGTCGCCAAAGTGCTGGCAGAGCAGATTCGCATGATTGGGGATGCCGACTTTGGTCTGTCGGTTACAGGTGTAGCGGGACCTGGATATTCTGAACGCAAACCGCCAGGACTTGTTTTCATCGCTCTGGCAGAGCGTGGTAAAGAGACAGAAATTCATGAACTGCGCATTAATGGCAATCGGGAAACGGTTCGGATCCGTTCAGCGAAAGCGATTCTTTACCGTTTGTGGCGCAAGCTTGTGGAGTTGGACTAGTTCACAGCTCGGATTGCATTTGCCATGGCAAGCAAGTATAATAAAGGAAGACGGAAGAACCGTAAAATCAGGCTTTACAGCCTTGTTTACGGTTCTTTTTTCTGTTTAATGGAAAGTTTCCTTGAGGAAGAGGCGCCTCAGCCTTCACAAAAAAACGAATGTATGTTCGAAAAAAAGCTTGGCAAACGTGTTAAAACAAGGTATCATTATCTTATAAACAGTAAAGGGTGTGAGCTTATTGTCAGACCGTCGTGCCGCGCTTGATATGGCGCTCCGTCAAATAGAGAAGCAATTTGGTAAAGGATCCATCATGAAACTGGGTGAGTCGACTCACATGAATGTGGAAATTATACCCAGCGGTTCCTTGGCTTTGGATATTGCATTAGGAACAGGCGGCTTGCCTAAAGGCCGGATTGTTGAAATATATGGACCTGAATCTTCTGGTAAAACAACCGTAGCATTGCATGCTATCGCTGAAGTACAAAGAGTGGGTGGACAAGCTGCATTTATCGATGCCGAGCATGCTCTTGACCCACAATACGCAAGCAAACTGGGTGTTAACATTGACGAATTGCTTCTGTCTCAGCCAGATACGGGTGAGCAAGGGCTTGAAATTGCAGAAGCGCTTGTACGTAGTGGTGCTGTGGATATTGTCGTTATTGACTCTGTTGCTGCATTGGTACCGAAAGCAGAAATCGAAGGCGAAATGGGTGATTCCCATGTCGGTTTGCAAGCGCGTCTGATGTCTCAGGCACTGCGTAAACTGTCTGGTGCAATCAGTAAATCCAAAACGATCGCGATCTTTATCAACCAACTTCGTGAAAAAGTCGGGGTTATGTTTGGTAACCCAGAAACAACACCTGGTGGTCGTGCCCTGAAATTTTATTCCACGGTGCGTCTGGATGTACGCCGTATTGAGAGTATCAAATCAGGAAATGACATGATTGGTAACCGTACGCGTATTAAAGTGGTGAAAAACAAAGTAGCACCTCCGTTTAAACAAGCGGAAGTGGATATCATGTACGGTGAGGGTATATCGAGAGAAGGCAGTATCATTGACATTGGTACTGAGCTGGACATCGTCAATAAAAGTGGTGCATGGTACTCATACGAAGGCGAGCGTTTAGGACAAGGCCGTGAGAACGCGAAGCAGTTCATGAAAGAGCATAAAGATATTGCTGAAATCATTGAACAAAAAATTCGTGTAGCCAGTAACTTGACTACTGCAGTTCCTGCGCCAACTAGCGAAGAGCAACAAAAAGAAGCAGCAGAAGAACAAGAACTATTTGAAATTAACGAGTAACCCTCCCTTGTAGGAAGGGCCCTAGAGGGCGTTGCCCCTCTGAACTCCCAAAGCTTGTCTGATTGAGCTTGGCTCGATCTGGCTTGGGGTATGGTGTGTGCGCTCGCGCTGTCCAACAGCCTCTGTCCGAATGGGCAGGGGCTGTTGGCATGATTACTATTTGTGAGAGGCCGGACATTGTTTCCGGCCTTTTGTATTAGTATCTGATATTTCTTTTGAAATACGTTAAACGTATGAGGTTTAGATGGAAGGGGAGACCGACATGGATCACCATGAAGATGATTTATATGAAGAAGCCGAGCTGGAGGGAATCTCCCAATTCCCGGATAACGAAGAACTTACCATTACACGAGTAGAACGAACGAAGAGCAGGGAAGCTCGTTACCGAATTACCTTTGGTTTGTATTCAATTACGGTGCTTGAAGATGTAATGATTAAATATCGGATGACCCGGGGAAATACGTTTCTGAAAAAGGACTTGGAAGACATCATAGTAGCTGACGAACGACAGCGGACGTATGTGCAGTCTTTGCGATATCTGGAGCATAAACCCCGCACACGCCATGAATTAAGTCAGAAGCTTCGGCAAAAAGAGTTTGCTGCATCGTTGATTGAAGAGGCCCTGGATCGGCTTGAACGAGAGAATTTGGTCGATGACGAACTGTTTGCGAAGGAATGGACTCGTCAGCGTATGGAGGGCCAGCGGAAGGGAAAACTGTGGATAAGGCAAGAGCTGCGTCAGAAGGGCATTGCCAATGAGCTGATTGCTGAAGCACTTGAAGGTGTAAGTACAGATGCGGAATTTGAGGCGGCTCTAACCGCCGGACGCAAAAAATGGAATCAGGTCAAAGGAGACATCCAGGAGAAGAAACGTAAAACGCTTCCCTTCTTGATGCGACGAGGTTTTTCCATGGATATGGTGCGTCGGGTCGTGAATTGTTTAATTGAAGAAGACGAGGCTAAAGACCCCGAAGATGACGAAGCGTTGTTATGGGATTAGCAGACTGGACTCACTATACTGCATTCTCTTGACAATTTCTTTCGTCAAATACTAAAATGGACATGAGTCTGTAAGAAATGGACAACCCTTTTTCCTTCCAAAAAAGCGGTTTCTGTTTTTTAAGATTTATACCATTCATGATTATGGGTTCGCCAGAGACGGTGAATAGTACATGGCAACATGTACACTTGAAATGAAAATCGGCGGGGGATCGCCGTGAGTATTCGTTATTCCCAAAAATATGTTAGGTTTGAAAACTGCAAATTGACCCAAGGAATGCCTTGGAGGAACCAACGAGGAGGTGAACAGTATGAATCCTGCAATCACGATCGCTCTCGTTGCAGCCGCGCTATTCATTGGGTTCGGAGTAGGATATTTTATTCGCAAATCTCTTGCAGAAGCTAAGATCTCCAGTGCGGAAGAAGCTGCCGTACAAATCGTGGAGAACGCGAAGAAAGAGGCAGAAGCACTGAAGAAAGAAACGGTGTTGGAAGCGAAGGATGAAATTCATCGCATTCGCGCCGAAGCTGAAAAAGACACTCGTGAACGTCGGAATGAAATTCAACGACAAGAAAGACGATTGTTGCAAAAAGAAGAGTCGCTGGATAAAAAATTGGAATCACTCGAACGTAAAGAAGAGCAAGTGGCTAACAAAGAGAAACGAATTGATGAGACACAGCAGCAGATCGAGATGATCTACAAAAACCAGGTGACGGAGCTGGAGCGCATATCCAACCTCACTATGGAAGACGCACGCAGTATCATACTGTCCAACGTAGAACAGGAAGTTCGTCATGAGACGGCTCAAATGATCAAGGACATTGAACAGCAAGCGAAGGAAGAAGCGGACAAAAAGTCCCGCGAGATTATTACACTCGCTATCCAACGCTGTGCGGCTGATCACGTGGCGGAGACAACGGTATCCGTTGTTACTTTGCCAAATGAAGAAATGAAAGGCCGGATTATCGGTCGTGAAGGACGTAACATTCGTGCGCTTGAAACCCTTACCGGGATTGACCTCATTATCGATGATACGCCAGAAGCTGTTATTCTGTCGGGCTTTGACCCGATTCGTCGTGAAATCGCCCGTACTGCCCTCGAAAAACTGGTGGCTGATGGACGTATTCACCCGGCACGGATTGAAGAGATGGTGGAAAAATCCCGCAAAGAAGTGGATGAGCGTATCCGTGAATACGGTGAGCAAGCTACCTTTGAAGTGGGCGTGCATGGTCTGCATCCGGACTTGATTAAAATTCTGGGCCGGTTGAAGTTCCGTACAAGCTATGGTCAAAACGTCTTGAAACATTCGATGGAAGTCGCTTATCTGGCTGGATTGATGGCTGGCGAACTCGGAGAAGACGTAACCCTAGCAAGACGTGCAGGTCTATTGCATGACATCGGTAAAGCGCTGGATCACGAAGTGGAAGGATCACACGTCGAAATCGGCGTGGAACTAGCGAAGAAATACAAAGAACATCCGGTTGTAATCAACAGTATCGCGTCCCATCACGGGGATTGCGAAGCGACTTCGGTTATTGCCATGTTGGTTGGCGCAGCAGATGCGCTCTCCGCAGCAAGACCAGGCGCACGCCGCGAAACGCTGGAAACGTATATCAAACGACTGGAGAAGCTGGAAGAAATTTCGGAATCGTTCGAAGGTGTCGAGAAATCGTATGCCATCCAGGCCGGACGCGAAGTTCGCGTTATGGTACAGCCTGAGAAAATCGACGATGCTGAAGCCTTCCGCCTCGCGCGTGACATCACGAAGATGATCGAGAACGAACTTGATTATCCGGGTCACATCAAGGTCACCGTCATCCGGGAAACCCGTGCGGTTGAATACGCAAAATAGAGCATTACGGAAAAGTGGCCGCAGTAGTGGGCCACTTTTCCTGTTGATAGCCTGTTAAAAGGCATTTTTATAATAAAATTGATGAGCAACAGATAGAGGTCCTGCGAAGTTTCGGATGCTTTGAAGAAGGCTGCGCTTGGTAGGGATTAAGGAGGCAGTAAAATGAAAGTTTTGTTTATTGGTGATATTGTGGGGAATGTGGGGCGTAAGGCGCTGAAGGAAAACCTCCCCTACCTCAAAACGAAGTATAAGCCGCATGTGGTCATTGTAAATGGGGAAAATGCAGCGGCAGGCCGGGGAATCACCGGGGCAATTGCGAATGAATTTTTCAACTGGGGTGTGCATGGCATCACCCTTGGTAACCATACTTGGGACAATAAGGATATATTTGATTTTATAGATGATGAGCCACGTATGATTCGTCCTGCGAACTTTCCTCCAGGAACACCAGGGCGTGGATACACCGTAGTCAAAGGAGAAGGTAAGGAGCTGGCGATTGTCAATCTGCAAGGCCGGACGTTCCTGCCAGCTCTGGATTGCCCATTCCGCGTTGCTGATGAAATTGTAGATGAACTGCGTCAAGATCATAAGTGTATTCTGGTCGATATGCATGCTGAAGCAACGTCAGAGAAAATTGCCATGGGCTGGCATCTGGATGGACGTGCATCGCTGGTCGTAGGTACACATACACATGTGCAGAGCAATGATGATCGTATTTTGCCTGGAGGAACAGCTTATTTAACGGATGCGGGCATGGTAGGGCCGCGTGACGGCATATTGGGCATGGAGCGTGAAGCGGTGCTTCGCAAGTTCTACACCCAGCTTCCGGTACGATTTGTGGTGGATGATGGCAAATGGCATTTCCACGGTGTATTTGTGGAGATTGATGAAGCCACAGGCGCTGCAACACGTATTGAGAAAATTCGTCTGATGGAGGACGAGTGGCGTATGGAATAGGGGTATTGTCCCATTTTGCAGGGAAACCCGACTAAAAAGAAGGAATTTTTTTGCCTCCCGCGAATAACATCTAGTAAGTGGAAACAAACATTCAACATTCCCAGGGAGGTACTTACCATGGAAGTATTAAAAGTTTCAGCAAAGTCCAATCCCAATTCCGTAGCCGGCGCTCTTGCAGGTGTTCTTCGTGAACGTGGAAATGCTGAACTGCAGGCAATTGGAGCGGGAGCACTGAACCAAGCCATTAAAGCGGTAGCGATAGCCCGGGGATTTGTAGCACCAAGCGGAGTTGACTTGATTTGTATTCCAGCTTTTACAGACATTGTGATCGACGGCGAGGACCGAACGGCCATTAAGCTGATTGTGGAGCCCAGATAATACATGCGTTTATGCATTGAACCTGTTTACGAAGTAGACAGGTTTTTTTGCGTTTTATTCCATAACATAGCCGTTTAGAAGGAGAGATTGTGATGCACAACTGGCGAGTAGCCGATTTTCATTGTGATGCTTTGAGTAAAATGCTGATGAACCCTAGCCATTCATTTGAAAATGCTTCACAGCTGGATGTGAATCTGGAACGTATGAGAGAAGGTAACATTGGTTTGCAGGCCTTTGCAATCTATTTGCCCGAAGTGCTTGGCAGAGGAAAGTTTGAACATGTGATGGGCCAGTTGGACACGTACCGCAAGCGAGTGGAGATAACCAAAGAACGAGCTGAAGGCACACATACATTATTGTGGCGGGAACAGCTTGCGCAGATCGGGCAGACCGACAGACCATGGGGACTGCTTACACTTGAAGGTGTCGATGGACTGGAGGGCAATCTCTTTTATCTGGAGTTGTGTTATCAAATGGGTGTCCGGATTGTTGGGCTTACCTGGAACTACGCCAATTGGGCAGCTGATGGTGTATTGGAGAAACGTGGGGCGGGACTTACGGAGAAAGGCAGGGAGTTGGTTCACTTGTGTAATCAAATCGGCATGCTGCTGGATGTATCACATCTGACCGAGAAAGGCTTCTGGGAGCTTGCTGACCTTAGTAAACGTCCTTTTATCGCGTCGCATTCCAACAGTTATGCCATATGCCCGCATGTGCGTAATCTGAAGGACGATCAGATTCGGGCCATTATTGCCCGCGAAGGGCGTATTGGTCTGACGTTTGTGCCTTGGTTTGTGAAGCAGGAAGGTGAAGTGCGTATTGAAGATCTGCTGCCTCATATTGAGCGGATATGTTCCCTGGGTGGGGAGCATCATCTAATGATGGGGTCTGATTTTGACGGAATTGCTACGTATATCCAAGACCTTGAGCATACCGGGCAGTATCCGAAGTTGATAAATACGCTGCTCAAGCACTACGACGAATCACTAGTTCACGGTTGGATGTGGGGCAATGCGATGAGTTATTTAAGAGAAAATTTGCCAAGGGAAAATTTGAAGGTGGAACATGGCAAATCATGATACCGTTGGTCCCCTGAAGAAAATGAGCTGGAAGGAGTAGCCGTCCATGTTCAGATGGATTTACCAAATACAGGGGATTAATGATTGCAAAATAAGTGTATTTCATGAATTTTCAGCAGTTCGTTTTCATTTCACTTCAAAAAGGGGTATAATACCATAGGAATGTTAAGAGCCTGGCTACAGGCCATAGATAAACAAGGAGTGAAATTCACAATGAGCAAAACAGTACCTGTGGGCGTATCTGCCCGTCACATTCATGTATCTCAAGAGCACGTTGAAATTTTGTTTGGTAAAGGCTATGAATTGACTGAGTTTAAACCTCTGTCCCAACCAGGACAATATGCTGCTAACGAAACAGTAGCGGTTATTGGTTCGAAAGGACAGTTTGATAAAGTGCGTATCCTTGGACCTGTTCGTCCGGAAACACAACTGGAAATCTCGATGACAGACTCTTTCGCTATTGGTGTTAAGGCACCTGTTCGTGAATCCGGAAGCATCGAAGGTACTCCAGGTATTACGATTAAAGGACCTGCTGGCGAAGTTACAATCGATAAAGGTGTTATCGTTGCTGCTCGTCACATCCACTTCCATACGTCTGATGCTGCTAAATGGGGCATTGAGGACAAACAATTGCTGAAAGTTCGTCTGGGTGGAGATCGTGGTCTGGTACTGGAAAATGTACTGGCTCGTGTATCGGATTCCTTTGCACTGGACATGCATATTGATACAGATGAAGCTAATGCAGCTGGCGCTCGTAACGGTGATACTGCTGAAATCATCGACTAATGACATGGAACAATCTTCAGCCGTGATCCTGGCGGTTTGAATGAACGTATAAACCTGAGTATATCCACAGCGTCGCTGCATTCGACCTGGGATAGCTCAGGTTTTTGTGTATTTTCGGGCTGTTTAGCAGACCTGCGCAGATTTCGGGATAGGCAAAGGGGCAGCGGCTTTGGATGTGGAACTACAGCCCAATTCATGTTATAATTTGCTGTAATGCTCTTTTGATGTATAAAGCGTGCAAATCACGTGAAACAAGATGAAATAACGATTTTTTATTAATAGAGGCTGTAAGGAGTGACCGAAGGAAATGGCTAAAGACTCAAAAAAGGATTACTCCCAATATTTTGATTTCTCCGATGCCAAAGTAATTTCGCAAGATGAATTCAGCAAAAAGATAAGAATCCGGGGCCGGGAGATTAACATCAAGTCGGAACCCAATCATCGTCAGGAGAAACAACGGGGCAAGGAAGACGTTCAGGTGCTTTACGAAACAGCCGTACCCGATGAACTGAAAAACGTGGGGAAAGGCAAACACTATATCGTATATACGTATGGATGCCAGATGAACGAGCATGATTCGGAGACCATTAAAGGGTTACTTGAATCGATGGGGTATCAGGCTACCGAGGATCGCAAAGAGGCAGATATTATTTTGTTAAACACCTGTGCGATTCGGGAAAATGCAGAAGATAAAGTGTTTGGTGAGCTGGGCCATCTGAAAACCCTGAAAACCGAACGTCCAGGTTTGTTACTGGGTGTCTGTGGTTGTATGTCGCAGGAAGAAGGCGTCGTGAACCGGATCATGCAGAAGCATGGCTTTGTGGATATGATTTTTGGTACACACAATGTGCATCGGCTGCCACATCTGATTCAGGAAGCACTGTTCAGTAAAGAAATGGTTGTTGAGGTATGGTCCAAGGAAGGCGACATCATTGAGAACCTACCGAAAAAACGTGAGGGCATGCGCGGCTGGGTGAACATTATGTATGGTTGCGACAAGTTCTGTACATATTGCATCGTCCCGTTCACACGGGGGAAAGAGCGCAGTCGACGTCCAGAAGATGTTATTGCCGAAGTTCGCGAACTGGCAAGACAAGGCTTCAAGGAAATCACGCTGCTCGGCCAGAACGTTAATGCTTATGGCAAAGACTTCACGGATCTGAAGTATAGCTTCGGTGACCTGATGGATGATATCCGCAAAATCGATATTCCACGGGTGCGGTTTACAACCAGTCATCCACGTGACTTCGATGATCATCTGATTGAGGTGCTTGCGAAGGGCGGGAACCTGGTGGAACATATCCATCTGCCTGTGCAGTCTGGCAGCACGGAAGTGCTGAAACGTATGAGCCGCAAGTACAGTCGGGAACACTACCTGAAGCTTGCTGACAAAATTAAAACTGCCATTCCAGATGTTGTGTTAACCACTGATATTATCGTTGGTTTTCCGGGGGAGACGGAAGAACAGTTCGAAGATACGCTGTCACTAGTCAGGGAAGTTGGCTACGATTTTGCCTATACATTCATCTACTCTCCGCGTGAAGGTACACCTGCTGCAGTGATGGAGGATAACGTGCCGATGGACGTGAAGAAGGAACGTTTGAAACGCTTGAACGAGACAATCAACGCATACAGCCATAGCAGCAATGAAAAGCAGCGTGGCAAGGTTGTTGAAGTGCTGGTCGAAGGTGAGAGCAAACGGAATTCGAATGTTCTGGCAGGACGTACACGCAGCAACAAGCTGGTGCACTTTGAAGGATCTAAAGAATTGATCGGTACTTTTGTACATGTGGAAATCACCGATCCAATGACTTTCTATATTCGGGGCAACCTGCTCACAGAGCCAGTAGCCGCCAATCAGTAATACACAAACCTAATAAGATGAATGTCTTTTTGCACTTGGCGGGTTACAGCCTAGCGTAGCGAAGGTGACGGAATCGATTCTGTAGAAGCGCAGCGTTCGCCTTTGTCTCCAAATTTTAACCACGGACAATTACAATTCGAAAAATCTGGAGACAACAGCGATCGAAAGAACGATCCGTAACCGCAGCGGTCATTCAAGCAGTCAACTGAGCTTAGTGCAATATCGAGTATTTCATCTTATATCATCTCATAGAATGGAGCGATTTCGAGTGGCGCAGGAAGAAGTGCAGTACAACCCTTATGGAATGCCTACCTACGATACGCGCAATCTGGTTATACGCGACGACATTATGGGAAAAGCCAAAGAATTGGCTGATATGCTTGGAACGAGCGAAGAAGTTAAACAGTTCCAACAGGCTGAGTCCAAAATTCGTGATCATGAACGCATCCAGCAATTGATTGCAACGATCAAGAAAAAACAAAAGGAAATCGTTGCTTTTGAAAGCTTCAAAAATGCAGACATGGTCAGCAAAATTGAACAGGAAATTGAGGACCTGCAGGAAGAGTTGGACGGCATTCCACTCGTTACGGAATTCCAGCAAAGCCAAAGCGATATCAATTATTTGCTTCAGCTTGTTATTTCTGTAATTCGAGATACCGTCTCCGAGAAAGTGAACGTGGAGGCAGGTACCGATTCACCACCGACCAGCTGCGGGTAAATAGAAGGGTGCGGACGCAGTCCGCGCCTTTTTTATCATCTCAGACTCCACGTGGTGGGGTTATTTTGTGTGGTGACTCGATCTAAACAACTTCACTGGATAAGACCTGTTCCGTAAGAGCAGGCTTAATATAACGACGAAGCACTTTAGATCAACTACGAAAAGAACCAATGCTGGGAAATCATCAACAACAACATACATCATGGGCTTTATACTTAAAGTGCACTAAAGGGGAAATCAATAATGGGTATTTTGGACAAAATGGTTGAAGAAGGAAACGGAAGATTTTGGGGCTTTCTCGGTTGCCGTTTTATTAAAGGGGACGGAGAAGAAGTGCAGATCGCGTTGACAGCGGGCGAACACCACACCAACTCCATGGGGATTATTCATGGTGGTGTGCTGACATCTCTGATGGATCAGGCGATGGGTATGGTAGCTACAGCGGCAATGGCAGTAGACAGTTGTGTGACGACCAACCTGAATGTGCATTTTCTGGCACCCATGAAACAAGGGGAATTAATCGTGACATCAACGATCCTGCATCAAGCGGGACGTAGTGTGACGGCACAATCTGAGGTCCGGGATGCATCTGGTACGCTGGGGTGTATGGCAACAGCCACATTCCGTATAGCGCGAGTAAAGGCGCAAAACACGGAATCCCAAGGTTGACAAAAGATATTATTATGTCATAATGAAAATATCAAAATGAGAATAGTCGGTGGTGCCCATGAGCGAAAACTACGAACAATTCAATGCTGAAAGCGATGAACAGGCAGCACGTGCCTATAGTTCCAAGAAATATCGTACCCCCGATGGCGTGCCTGCGGATATCGTCATGTTCACCTTGACCAAGCGCGAGCGCAAGACGGTAACCAAGACACTACCCATCCGGGAGTTGAAGGTCATGCTAATCAAACGCAAAGGTTGGCCTTTTGCGGGAAGATGGGCGTTGCCCGGTGGATTTTGTCAGGAAAATGAATCCATCTATGGTGCTGCAAAGCGCGAGTTGATGGAAGAGACAGGTGTGGACGGCGGACATCTGGAGTATTTGAATGTATATAGTCAGCCTGGGCGTGACCCCAGAGGATGGATTATCTCCCATGCGTTTTTTGCGCTGGTAGAGGAATGGATGCTGGAACACCGTCAGGCGGCAGATGATGCTGAGGATGTTGGATTATTTACGATTCAGGAAGCATTGCAGGAGCTTGAGCTCGCCTTTGATCACCGCACGATTATAGAAGATGCGTACCGGCGTATTCAACAGCAAATGCTGGAAACGACGATTGCACGACAATTCCTGCCTCGTGATTTTACACTAAGCGAGTTATACCAAGTGATTCAGAGTGTTGTGCCTGACTTTGAAGAACCGAATTTCATTCGGAAGATCACTTCTACACGTAGCCGCAAAGGCATTGTGGAAGAGGTTCGGGATGAGGAGGGCAACCTGCTAAGCTCCAATCAATACTCACAGCGTCCAGCGCAGTTATACCGTTTTACCGAGCTTGTACCTCGTCTTTCCATCTATACTTAATTCGCAAGCGAATCATGATGGATTGAATCAGAATCAGGATCAACCTATTCTCAAAAAGGGAGTGTGGACGATGAAAGCACTGATTGTAATCGATTTTACACGTGATTTTGTGACAGGTTCGTTGCCTGTAGGCCAGCCTGCTGTGGAGATTGAGGAGACGATTGCAGCGATAACGGAGGCTTATTGCCATAACAAGCATGAGGTTGTTATGGCTGTGGACTTGCATGAAGAGAATGATCCTTACCATCCGGAAACGGCCCTTTTTCCGCCCCATAACATCAGGGGTACGGAGGGCAGACAGCTTTATGGTCGTCTGGCCCAGGTTATGGAAGAACGGGAATCTCAGATTCATTGGATGGATAAAACAAGATACAGCGCATTCTGTGGTACAGATCTGGAGCTGCGGCTGCGTGAACGTGGAATAACAGACATTGCGCTGATCGGTGTATGTACGGATATTTGCGTACTGCATACGGCTGTGGATGCTTATAATATAGGTTTTCACATAACGGTATATGAAGACGCCGTAGCGAGCTTTAATCCAGCGGGACATGATTGGGCGCTTGGACATTTTCGTTCCAGTCTTGGGGCTCAAGTGGTCAAAGCGAGCGATACCGTTCTCGCAGGCTTGAACCTGTAAACGAACCTGTAATTATATCCATCATATTCTGTTGGTTGAACAAGTGTTATGTTGCTGGGGAATATGGTGAATAGGAATAAACCGGAGACTTATGCAATGGTACGTAACCAGAATCATGAATCATGAGCAATGAGTCTCCACATGTTGACCCGTGTCTGTAGGCTAGTCCTGCCGGCACAAGCGGAAGTCAGAGAGGATGAGACAAATGCAGACGACTAGCCTGGCTTTACATACGGATAAATATCAAATCAATATGATGTACGCCCACTGGGTGAATGGAACTCACAAACGGAAAGCGGTGTTTGAAGCCTATTTCCGCAAGCTTCCTTTTGGCAACGGATATGCCGTATTTGCCGGATTGGAACGCATTGTGAATTATATCAGCCAGCTTCGGTTTACGATGGACGACATCAAATATTTATCCAAACAAGAGGAAAATTACGATCCGGTCTTTCTGGAAGAGTTGCTCCAGTTTTCATTTCAGGGGACGATTCATTCCATGAAGGAAGGGGCGCTCGTTTTCCCTGATGAACCGCTCATTCGGGTAGAAGGCTCCATTATGGAGACACAACTGGTGGAGACGGCGATACTTAACTTCATGAATTATCAGACGTTAATTGCAACGAAGGCTTCCCGGATCAAACAGGTGGCAAGTCAGGACACGTTGCTCGAATTCGGAACACGACGTGCACAGGAAGCGGATGCGGCCATTTGGGGGGCGCGTGCCTCGTATGTGGCAGGATTCCATGCAACGTCTAATATGCTGGCTGGAGAGCGCTTTGGAATTCCGACAGCAGGGACACATGCCCATTCATGGGTGCAGAGTTTTATGAGTGAGCAGGAGGCGTTTGACGTCTATGCCAAAGTGCTGCCAGATCAAGTGACACTGCTGGTGGATACTTTTGATACATTGAACAGTGGTGTTCCTCATGCAATCAAGACTGCCAAGAAGCTGGAGAGCCAGGGGAAAAAGATGAACGCCATTCGTCTGGATAGCGGGGACCTTGCGTATCTATCCATTCAAGCTCGGCAGATGCTGGACGACGCCGGACTGGATTACGTGAAGATTGTAGCTTCCAACGATCTGGATGAAAATACAATTTTCAACCTTAAGGCGCAAGGAGCTCGCATCGATACATGGGGAGTGGGCACACAACTAATTACCGCTTCCGACCAACCTTCTTTGGGTGGCGTGTACAAATTGGTGGAGCGTGAAGTGGATGGTGCCATGCTGCCAACGATCAAAATTTCGGCCAATCCCGAAAAAGTCTCCACACCAGGTAAAAAAGAAGTCTTCCGGATCATTGATCCGAAACATGGCAAGGCGATTGCAGATTATATCTGCTATCCAGGAGAAGAGCAGCCGCTACAGGGCGGGCCGCTCAAGCTGTTCAACCCGCTACACCCTTATCTGAAAAAGACGGTAACCCGCTACGAAGCAGTGAACATGCTGGAACCGATCTTTGTGAATGGGCGCAAAGTGTATGAGCTGCCTACCCTGGATGAAATTCGAAGTTATCACCGCGAGCAGATGGATCTCTTCTGGCCGGAATATCTGCGTAAACTCAATCCTGAGATTTACCGCGTAAATATCAGCCCTGCGGCCTGGAATATGAAGCAGAAGCTCATTGCAGAGCACGTGCAATTCACCGAAGAATAAATCAAATAAAGGGGCATAACCGGAAGGAAGTAGACCGGGTTATGCCTTTTTGCTCTTTCAGCATTGTGTTCAAAAAACGACGGATGGTGTGTGCAACATCATGGACAGACCGTCCATAAACTGCGGTATACTATGTTTTCAACGTACGCAGGTCACAAGCCAAATGAAGCAATTATTTCTCGGGAAAGCGCAGGAGACGTCAAATGCTGCATCTTTACGAGCTTACCTTTCGACAGGATCCGTTTCTGTGGCTGTTTCAATTGCTTATCTGCCGGGGATGAATGAAAGAGGAGGTGTAACCATGAAATGGATTTTGGCACTGATCTGGCTGGCCTTCATTGCGTATGCCTGGTTTTGGATACCTGGGCAGTCTCTTGGGAGTGACCCTTATTTTAAAGAGCTGGTTACACTGCAAAGCAAAGAACCCTGGCTACTAACGGTATTTTCGTGGCTTGGGATTTATCCGGCTATTTTCGCTTGCCTGCTGTTAAGGAGGTCAGGGAAAGCGAGAGGATCTCGTGTACCGGCGTGGCCCTTTGTGTTGCTGTCTTTTGGTTTGGGTGCCTTTGCGCTGCTGCCTTATTTTGCGTGGTCCTCACAAACACACAGAGGTTCGGTTTACGAACAACTGTCTTTTGGCAGTCAGCGTGAATCGGGTATTGGACGTGTGGCAGCTCATAAGCTGACCCATGTGGTTCTGCTGCTGCTTACATTGGGCACGGGCTTCTATGCAGTGACTCAAGGCCATCCTGATGTATACATGGAAGCGTTCAGGGAGTCTTCCTTTGTACATATTATGACAATTGATTTCGTCATCCTAACTTTGCTTTCAATGATCGCATTGTTCAGGGATGCTTCTGACAGTCGTAAATCTCGCGGATGGGCCGTTGCAGGGGTGATCCCATTGATAGGCCCCCTCATTTATTTAATGACTAGCCGGAGAGATTGAGCCGGACGGATGCCGACCTTATACTTGTTTAACCTGAAGGCGAACAATTCATGATGCGAATAGAAAAATATGTAAATTTATAATCAAGGAGAGAATAACGAATGAAAAATACTTTTCCTGCCTATGTCGTGCGTAAAGAAGAACAGGGTGGCGTGAAGGCTGCAATGGAGCAGCTGACGAAAGAGGACTTGCCTAATGGTGACGTAACCCTTCAGGTTCAATACTCAAGCGTCAATTTTAAAGATGGTCTCGCCACAACTGAAAAGGGCGGTGTGGTTCGCGAATATCCGATCGTACCGGGGATCGATCTTGCAGGGATTGTAGAGGAATCCGTAAGCGGCCGGTTTGCACCGGGGGATCGAGTGATCAGCACAGGCTTCGAACCGGGCGTTTCTCATTTTGGAGGGTATAGTCAATATGCGCGTCTGCGCAGCGAATGGCTTGTTCCTCTGCCACATGGACTCAGTGAGAAGGAAGCGATGGCAATTGGAACGGCAGGGTTCACTGCGGCACTTTCGGTAGATGCTTTGTTGCGGGCTGGAGTGACTCCGGAGATGGGAAATATTCTGGTGACCGGAGGAACCGGAGGCGTAGGCAGTATGGCAGTAGCTATTCTGGCGAAGCTGGGATTTGAAGTGACAGCAAGTACAGGCAAAAAAGATCAACAGGAGCAGCTGCTTCGGAATCTGGGTGCCTCACATGTCATTTCACGCGAAGAAGCGGATGCGCCAGCCAAGGGAGCAATGGGCAAACAGCTCTGGGCAGGTGTTATTGATCCGGCAGCAGGTCCGGCACTGGCCGAACGTCTTAAACAGATTCAATACGGAGGCGCTGTCGCCGTATCAGGCTTAACCGGAGGGGCTGCGTTTGAGTCCACCGTATTTCCGTTTATTTTGCGGGGGATTCAATTGATTGGGATTGATTCCGTCTATTGCCCGATGGAACGGCGGGAACGGATATGGAAGCTGCTTGGCGGAGAATGGAAGCCGGATCGGGCACTGGAGCTGGGGATTCAGGAAATCTCATGGGCACAACTGCCTCAGACACTGGAAACGATCCTCAAGGGCGGTGCTGTAGGTCGTACGGTAGTGAATACGATGTCCGATACGCCTGCCGAATAAGATTCTTTTCTCCTAGACATGCTAACTCTACCTGAGAGCGTCACCGTGCATGTGGCGGGAAAGGAAGGATGAGTATGCGTGTTAACAGAAAAGGATTGCACTATAGATCTGGACGTGTGAAGTCTGTCTTGGTCAGTATGGTCGTGGTGCTATGTGCAATATCTACAGTGGCGTGTTCAGCATCAAATGTGGAGCAGGAACGGAAAATATATACCCGACAAGCGACGGATGAAGGAAATGTTCGGGCAAAGAGTCAAGGTCACGGGTTGAACGGTCCATTAATTCAGGAGCTGGATGAAGCTTTTGCTGCAAAAGGCATAAAGTTGATGAATAATATGTCCGCGGATGATGGTGAGGACGGAATCTCTTATATGTACCTGCTCAATGGAAGTGGCAGACATATTGTAAAGGTCCACATTTTCAGTGATGTCCCTACAAGAATAGCCCGGGTGAACGAAATGTACGGTATTGATGGCGATGAGGCTGTGATGGAAAATGTACTTGGCAAAACAACGATTCGCAGCAAAGACTACGTGTCACTGGTCTATACGGCTTCAGGTGGAGAAAAGGACGATTATGAAGAAGACGTCATGCAGGTATTCCAGCATGTGCTTGAGCAACTGAAGTAATGGACTCCACTAAAATAAATCCGAAAAACCCGTCTGATTATTCAGACGGGTTTATATATTTCACGCATGACATGCCTCAGTTCAGGCAAAATGAGTTTTTCCATTGCCAACTTGACAGCTCCCCTGGAGCCTGGCATGGAGAATACGGCTGTGCGCCCGATCGTTCCGGCTACCGCCCGGCTAAGAATGGCAGCAGAACCGATATCCTCGGTATAACTGAGGAAGCGGAAGATCTCACCAAAGCCAGGCAGCTCCTTGTCGAGTAGTGAAGACACTGCCTCGTATGTTGTATCTCGGGGTGCAATTCCGGTCCCACCGCTGAGCAGCACGGCTTCGATATCGTCACGAACGGCTGCATCCTGCAGGATGCTTCGAATGGTTTCAGTTTCATCCGGTGTAATGATATATTCGACGATCTGGTAGCCTGAATCGGTCAGCAGCTTATGCATAAGTTGTCCGCTTGTATCAGTGTCCTTGGTACGGGTATCTGAAACGGTTACAATCATACAGGATACCGTGTCAGGGGCTTCCTGACGATGTTGTTCCACTGAATTGGTCATCATGCATCCTCCTCCAATCAACATGTTCTCATAGCATAGACCATTCAGTAGAATGAGGCAATGCACTTGCAAATAGAAGGCCAGGATTGCGCAAAGATTGCCGGATAGTGTACACTCGCTAGGATAGAGATAGACCAGTTCCATTGGATAAATAGAGAGGTGAACAACGATGAGTGAATTAAAAACAAATGAATCATCCATACCTGTATATATATTGTCAGGCTTCTTGGGCAGTGGCAAAACGACACTGCTTGTTCAACTGATTGAACATTGGCAGCAACAAGGTCTCCGGCCCGCTGTGGTCATGAATGAATTGGGTGAAGTCAATCTGGATGGTCAGATTGTGGATGCTTCCGTGCCCATGACGGAAATGTTGGGAGGATGCATCTGCTGTACAGTGCGCGGTGACTTGGGGCTGCAACTTGCTGATCTTGTGCAGGAGGAATCGCCTGATGTCATTATCATCGAAGCAACGGGAGCAGCCAATCCGATGGAGATTCTGGATGCAGTTACGGAAACATCACTTTATTTGCGACTGGAGCTGAAAAGCCTTATTACTGTGGTGGATGCCGCGCATCTGTCAGGGCTGTACCAGGAGCAGAAGGGACAAACCTTCAAGCTGATGCAGGAACAGATTCGCTGTGCGTCTGTACTTCTCCTCAACAAAACGGACCGGGTGAATGAGCAGCAGTTAGCAGATCTGCGGGACCTGTTGGCACGCTGGAATGGTTTCGCTCCGGTATTGCCTACGGTGAAGTGTGAAATCGACATGGATGTGCTGCTTCGTAGCGGAGACCATGTGCATGCCTATCAATCTGTTGAGGAGACGAGTAAACACGCGGATAAGGAACAGCACGTGCATTCTGAGGCTTGTGCAGAGCATGGATGCAGCCATGATCATGGACATGAACATCATGAGCAAGTCGATCATGATCACGAAGGACATCAACATTCTCAGGAAAATGACCATGAACCTCCTCATGACCACAACCATAGTCATAATCATGTCCATCCCCATGCTTCGCATGAACATGTCATGGTATATACGCACTATTTCACCCAGCCGGTGAACAGCGAGGCTTTTGAGCGTTTGATAGCTGAGTTACCACGCGACGTGTACAGGGCAAAAGGGATTTTATCCTTTAGCGATACGTCCAGTCGGTTCTGGTTCCAATATGCTTACCGGGAATCGGATTATATGAAGATCACACCTCAAGGGGATGTGCCTAACGTCGCTGTGTTTATAGGTGAGCACTTCGATCAGTCGATCATTCGCAACCAGTTGCTGGAATTAGAAGCTGCAAATCAGGCTGAATGATTCAAGGTTCCTCCAGACGGGGTATTAAGAAGCATAGCAAACTTAGTCTGGGAGGTAACTTTAAATGACACAACAACAATATCAGCAATGTATCGATGCTTGCCTGGAGTGTATGAATGCTTGCAACGTATGTTACATATCCAGTCTGAAAGAATATGATCTGGCAATGCTGCGTGATTGCATTCGTTTGAATCGGGAATGTGCGGAAATTTGTAGTTTTGCTGCTCAAGCCATGACACGTGGAAGTGATTTCATCGCCGAAATTTGCGAACTATGTGTGAAAGCATGTGAAGCTTGTGCTGCTGAGTGTGGCAAACATCAACATGATCACTGCCAGGCTTGCGCAGAAGCTTGCCGCAAATGTGCGGAGGCTTGCCGCATGATGGCCGCGGTTGCGTAAATATAACTCCATTGAATTAAATTGAATTGAAAATAAAAAGCCTGGATAATTTGCAAAGATGCCGGGCTAATCCCCTCACAGAAGACAACGTAATAAGACATCCGATAAGATGTTTTGCAACGCTGTCTGCTGGAGGGGATTTTTTATGGATTCAGCATATTAACATTCTTCACCATCGCAGGCGAGAACTTCTATCGCCAGCAGGCTCTCCATTGGGAAATGCATGTAACAGGTTGCCAAAGCAGAGCGTGATCTGTATAATGATGGCAATGAATTGAAACGATGAATATCCGTGATCGGGAGAGTAGCCAGAATCCATGCATGACAGCGAGCCGGAGCAGGTGGAAGCCGGTATGACATGACCTGAGTGAAGCGCACCCGTGAGATGGTTGTCCGAAGGCATGTTTACATCCTTGAGAGGATGAAGAGCAGGTCATGAGGGCAATCCGGCAGGCGGCCGTTAATCGCACCGAGCGGAGCAGACTGTGAATGTACTTTGATGTGCATTCGCCATCTGCTCACCTAGAGTGGTACCGCGGGAACTGTGAAGATCAGCTCTCGTCTCTGATATAGAGACGAGGGCTTTTTTTGTTTTCCATAGCATGGCTAAATATGATAATGACTAGGAGTGTTCAACATGTTGATGAATCAGGCAGCAGCACAACTTGCTCCCTTAACGGGATTGAAGCAAGACGAGGTGTTGAGATTACTGGAGGTTCCACCACAGGCGGAGATGGGAGATGCGGCGTTTCCCTGCTTTATTCTGGCCAAGTCGTTGAAAAAAGCACCCGCGGTTATCGCCGCTGATATCGCAGCTCAATTACAGACCGTTGGACTGGATGCTTCACCAGCAGGACCCTATGTGAACATACGCTTCAATCGGGAAGAGCTGGCACCGAAGCTGCTGCAAGAACTGGGACTTAAAACATTTGGCAAGCTGCAGCTGGGGGCAGGTGCACGCGTTGTGATCGACATGTCGTCGCCTAACATCGCCAAGCCATTCGGAATCGGTCATCTGCGCTCCACCGTGATTGGGGCAGCATTATATCGGTTATATAACGAGGCAGGCTATACTTCGGTCAGTGTAAATCACCTGGGGGATTGGGGAACGCAATTTGGCAAACAGATTGCAGCATATAAACGTTGGGGTAATGATGAAGCGCTACAGGCTGAGCCGATTCGTACATCATTGGAGTTGTATGTTCGTTTTCACGATGAGGCGGAGAATGATCCATCTTTGGAGATTGAGGCAAGAGATTGGTTCCGCAAGCTGGAGCAAGGGGATGAAGAGGCGCAGCGGTTATGGACCTTTTTTGTAGAGGTGAGCATGAAAGAATTCAACCGGATGTATGAGCGTCTAAATGTACGCTTTGACCATACGCTGGGTGAGAGCTTTTATAACGACAAGATGGGTGCAATAGTTGAAGAATTGAAAGCAAAAGGATTACTCGAAGAGAGCGAAGGCGCATTGGTGGTACGTTTGGAGGAGGAGAATATGCCACCTTGCCTGATTATCAAAACCGATGGAACAACCATCTATCCAACACGGGATTTGGCAACAGCCGTTTATCGTCATGATGTGATGAAGGCGGATAAAATGCTGTACGTGGTCGGGGGGGAGCAGAAGCTTCATTTCCGTCAGGTATTTGCGGTATTATCCCGGATGGGGTATCAGTGGTCTGAAATTTGTGAACATATTCCGTTTGGCTTGATGCGTTTCGAAGGACGGAAGATGTCTACCCGCCGGGGGAAAGTCGTCTTTTTGCAGGAGGTACTGGACGAGGCGGTTGCTCGGGCATTACAGATTATTCAGGAGAAAAATCCGAATCTGCGGAATTCGCAGGAGGTTGCGGAAGCGGTTGGTGTAGGTGCGATTGTATTCGGTGATCTGCGCAATAACCGGTTGAACGACGTCGATTTTTCGCTCGAAGATGCGGTGAGCTTTGAAGGCGAGACAGGACCTTATGTGCAATATACACATGCCCGGATTAACAGTGTGCTTGCAAAGGCAGCAGAGGCTGAGCGCGTGGGAAATGAAAATCAATTAGAGAATGTTCGTAGCAGTAGTAGTAACAATGCTGCGGCAAACTCAGAGAACAAGCCGGTCATGGTCGGTGACACTTCATGGGCATTGCTGAAACTGCTGGCGGATTATCCTCAGTATCTGGAAAAAGCAATTCATCGCAACGAGCCTTCCGTTGTTGCCAAATATGCGATAGATGTTGCCCAAGCGTTCAACCGTTTCTATCATGCGGAACGGATTGCGGATGCGCCGGCTGACGTAAAACCCTTCCGGGTCGCGTTAACAGAGCGTACGGCGGAGCGTCTTGCCTACAGCCTTTATTTACTTGGCGTTCAGGCTCCTGAAAGGATGTGATTCCATGGGATGGAGGGCAAGTGCCAGGGCAAGTAGATTCTTTGATAAAGCAGGAAAAGCAGCAGCAGACTTAAACGGACGAATCATATCGCTACAACAGGTGAGCAAACGACTTGGGGATGTGCAGGTATTGAATGATATCAATCTGGAAGTAGGTCAGGGGGAGTGCATCGTCCTGGTGGGCAGGAATGGCTCAGGCAAAAGCACATTGCTGCGTGTGCTGGCGGGTATGTTACTGCCCGACTCAGGCTTGCTGCGCCAGCCTATGCATGGACGGATTATGTATGCACTGGATGGACTGCCACGCCTGCCCTTCACCCCAAGAGAGTATCTGTGGGAAATGGGACGTATTCGAGGCATGCGCCCTGAAATATTGCGACAACGGATAGGCGAATTGAGTGAGCTGTTATTCGTGGGCACGGCGCTGGATCAGAACCTGCCTCAGTTATCCAAAGGTACGTTGCAGAAGGTGAATTTGATTCAGGCTTTGCTGCCTGGACCTGATGGGTTATTGCTGCTTGATGAACCCTTGTCTGGTCTGGACGTTCCGGCACAGGAAGCAATTGTAGCTTTGCTCAGACAATGGAAACAGGAAGGAAGCCAGATCGTTACAGCTTGCCATGAGCCATTGCTGATTGAACGTCTCGCGGATCAGGTCATCGTGTTACAGAAGGGAACGTTGCTGCGTCGCTGGAGTCAGGAAGATTTGCAGCAAGCTGGTGAGCCCGCTGTGAGTATCCAAAGTGTGATGGAAGGGCTGGAACAATCCGTTATCGATGTGTTGCTTGTTGATCAACCGGGAATCATTGCATGCCATCGCGGTAAGGTTCGTCAGGATGATGGGCGAGAAGTATGGGATTGGAAGGTGTCACGCAGTTCGGCAGATCGGATTATTGGAATGATTCTGGCTGCTGGCGGTTCCATTGTGTCTGTACAGCCGGAAGAGAGCCAATTAAATATGGAAGGGTTGATGGAGGGGCGGCACCCAGGTGAGGCTATAAGTAGGGAAGTTGCTGAGAGCCTTTCCTCTATATCTGCGGCAGGAGGCGACCTCCAATGATCCATTTGACCCGTTATTTATTAAAACATTACATACGTTCACAGAAATATGTTGCGCCGGTGATCTTTTATATCATTACGATGGTGCTGATCTATTCCTACAAACCTAATCCTGTTGCAGACAGTTACAGCGTTACGGCCATGCTTCTCTTTTTTGGTGCGGCCTGGCTGGGCTTGACGGTAATGAATACGGAACCTGCGGGGCAGTATCAATTGCTTGTTCTGCATGCAGGTAGCAAACGCAAGGTAGTCTTCGCACAATTAATTTGTGCGTTGATCATGCAGTTCGGCCTGACTGCAATTACCGTGTTATATCCGGTTGTTACGGGCATGTTTGCGAGGCTACCAAGCGCTGGGGAGTGGATCATGGCTTGGGCCGGACATTTGGCGTTGTCGCTCCTGGGTCTGGGGCTCAGTGTGTTCTTCCAAAAATCATACATTCCCATGCTGAGCCGCAGTATGCCGCCTTTCATTGTTTTATTGTTATTATCGTTTGTCCAAGGTTCATTAAGCGGACGTTTGCCTGAATCCATACAGTGGGTTGTCAAGATTCTGCTCCGGCCTTTTATCTCGTTCGTGAGATGATGTTATTTGAAGAATCGAAGTTGGGGGCTGTTGTTCTGACGACAGTGTGGACTATACTCTATGCCATAGTTCTACTCATCATTCATATATGGTTATCGGGAAGAAGGGATGTACGGAGTTAGAGCTATTATGCCGCTGAACTTGAATGTTGGTCCGTGTTTCGTTACCATAGAGGGACGTTGGATGGAAAGTATGGTACGGAGATAAAGGGGGCTCGCTTATGCAAAAGACAGACATGCAGCATGGTGACATGCTGGACAGCGAACACTCCAGAGAATTGTTTGCATACTACGGATTGGCTGTATATTATGGACAGGCGCTTGAACAGCAACTGGTCAATCTGATTTTATTAATGAAAATGTCCCAGGGCAAGGTTGTATCCGAAGAAGATCTGGAAGATCTGTACGAACGGAAGATGAGCAGTTCACTTGGGCAACTCATTCATGAGGTGCGTCATCATTTTACTTTTTCGGAGGAAGAGACTCGTCAGTTGAATGAACTATGGAAGCAGCGTAATAGCATTGTACATCACTATTTTAAGGAACGCATTCATGAGACATTCAGTCCTGAAGGACGATCACGCATGATCAAGGAGCTGGAGGATTTCAAAGACCGTGCACAGGAACTGGAGATTAGTCTGCAGCAGTACACAGGTGCCTGGATTGCAGAGCTGGGGCTGGATGCTGAATCCGCTGCGGCGTTGCAGACACTCGAACGTATGCATGCAGAGAGCATGCACGCCCGGGCACTGGAAGAGGATGAATCATTGTGATGAAAGGCAAGTCCCGTATGCGTAAAATAAAAAGCAGACACTGGCTTGTAATAACCATTGCATCGCTTGTGTTGCTTGGGGTCATATGGACGATAACTACAGCTTCGCTCATCTGGGCCTACACCGATGATGAATCATCCAGACAGAGTGATGCAGCCATCATCCTCGGTGCAGCCGTAGAAGGGGACAACCCTTCACCCGTATTTCGCGAACGTATTGAGCATGCCATCGTATTATATCGCCAGGGGACGATCAGCCATCTGCTCTTTACTGGTGGTTCTGGCAGTCCAGGTGAGCGTGCCGAAGCTGAAGTAGGACGAGATTATGCTGTTGCACATGGTGTAGATCCGGCAGATATTCAAATGGAGACAGAGTCGAGAATTACAGAGGAGAATCTGGTGAACTCGCTTAGCGTTGGAGAACAGGCGGGTTTTCGCACCTACACCCTTGTAAGTGACCCGCTGCATATGAAACGGGCGATGAAGCTTGCTAAGGGACTCGGCATGGATGCTGTCCCGTCCCCAACACGAACGACGGCTTACCAGACCTGGCGCAGCCAATTTCCTTTTCTGGCAAGAGAAACGATATTATATATGGGATATATGGTCAAAGGATGGATAGATGGATAGACAATCCGCAGCAGCACGGAAAGTGACTGGACTGCGCGATTGTCTTTTTTTTGCGTATGTTGACCCGACGTTTCTATGTTCCGGGATAATTAATCGCTGCACTAACCAGTGCAGCCACCCCAAAACCGATGAACCACCAAGGCCAGCGCCGATGATTGTTTTTACGTATACCGATGAACAAACTGATGATCCCCGCAAGTAATACCACGGTAGCCAAGCTGCTGCCAACAATCCAGCCGATGCTCATATGTTTACCTCCTCTATATGGAATGTTAAGAAGAGCTCCCTATGGTGAGCTTCCCACCTCTGACCTCTGCTTGAAATGGATAAGTACCGTTACGATACGTATGTTGATTATGATTGGATTGAAGCGGGAGATCACTGCTGAATCGGCCCCCAGCCTGCTTGAAGTCTAACTTGAATCCATCGTTATCTGCTGGGATTCGCACTTCAACGTTACAACCTGTGGAGCGACTATCCAGAGATTGAAGCATCGTTGAGGAGTGAATGGTGAGTTGGCTGCCTGTCACTTTAGATTGAATATGGGTGAACTGACCTGATAATTGAACAGGTGAAGAAGTGGATTGCAGTTGCATATGTTCGGCATGGAGGTCTGTTGCTGTAACCCGACTGCCCACGGATCGTAGACGGATATGCTGGGCATGGCCAGTTAAGATGAGCTTGCCGGATGTACAGTCACAATCCCATTGTTCCGAAGAAACGTTATCTACAAGAAAGTGGGAACCAACTCCGTTGATCGATAGCCTTTTCAAGACCGCAGGCGGCAGTACAATGTGGAGCGATGTGCGGTGAAAGTTAATGCCCAGCGGAAAAGCTTGTTTTCGTCCATCGATCAGATGTAATAAACCGTGGCTGACGTTAGCTTCAAAACATCGAGTTCTTGGAAAACGAGCGGAGCCCCATTGAGTAACACGAATAACCGCTTCTGTACCTTGGCTGATATGCACTTCGCCTTGCATCCATTCCAGAGTAAGAGCGAGAAGGGGGTCTTCAGACAACCATTCTTTGCAAATCATCTGTCCATTAGGTTTCAAAATGGTTATCCCTCATTTCTGTCATCGTCTTCATCCAGAATAGGATAAGCACCCATGGCAGCATGTTGGTCTAGAATACGTTCAATTAGCGATTCACTCACAATATCGGCACCAAGCATGTTCATCAACCGCTGTAAAAAATAAAGACGTTGCTTCGTTTCGGTCGAATTGCGGTCGAACAGTGTTGGATTAATCCATATATTGACCAGCATCATGAATACTTCTGCACAAGCTTCAGGATCTTCGGTATGGATAGATCCATCTGTAATGCCTTCACGCAAAATCGCTGCAATCACCGGGGCATCGATTCGCACGGCTTGTTGAATCCCTCGTACAATGAACACTGGATTTTTGATCTGGGCTCGAAGTACGCGATCCAAGGAATGAGCCTGTTGATCAGAGACGACATGCTCCAAAATCTGAACTAACTTGTTTCGTGCTGGGGTGGTCGTTGTATTTGTAACTAATTGATCCAGCATTTGAGCCGTATAGTTGAACTGTTGCTCCAAGACCGCCTCCAGTATTTCCTCTTTGGATCTAAAGTGATGATACACAGCTCCCTTGGACATGCCTAGGGCAACAATGATGTCCTGGATACTCGTCTTTTCAAATCCTTTATCTGTGAACAACTGCGCAGCGACGTTCAGAATCTGCTGTACTGTCTGCTCAGGGTGCTTATTTCTGGCCATAATAACCTCCTTATATTTTAGATACCGACCGTTGGTATGTATAATACAGAGAGATGTTTCCATTGTCAATAAGAGGAAATCAGAAGGAGTGAATACACGAAGGAAGTTTATATCGATCAAATCTTGAGTTTATTGAGAAAAGGTAAGATCAAGAAAAGATAAATAAGAGCGGAGAAAAGTAAAGTGGGACCAGAGTAAAGTAGATTGAGCAACCAACCTTCTTTCGGATTTTGCGTCATGGACAAAATAAAACCGATCCGCCGCAGACCAAGAGGTCCACGGGCATATCGGTTGGTTGTTGAATTGAACTTGAATTCCCGTTTTACTTACACGCCGCCTCCAGCAAAGGAAGAAGTGGTTCGAATGGCCTCACCCAGTGGGTTGTTTCCATTCGTATCCGGTGCTGCTTGGGCACCTTGCTGTAGCTGATACATCTGATAATAGCGTCCCTTGAGTTTCATCAGTTCATCATGGGCACCTTGTTCCACAATCCGTCCGCGATGTAGGACGAGAATCTGGTCTGCTGAACGAATGGTGGACAGACGGTGGGCGATGATGAAGGTAGTCCGGCCTTTTTTGAGGACTTCGAGTGCATTTTGAATCAATGCTTCCGTTTCCGTATCAATATTCGCCGTAGCTTCATCGAGAATCAGGATGGCTGGATCGAACGCCAGTGCACGAGCGAAGGAGATCAATTGCCGTTGTCCGGCAGATAAGGTACTTCCTTTTTCGATAACCGGCTCGTCGAATCCTTGCGGTAGATGGGCGAGAATTCGCTCTGCACCTACATCGCGCAGCGCCTGTTCAATCTGTGCTCGAGTAATCTGTTCATCTCCGAGACTGACATTGGAAGCAACGGTACCCGTGAATAGGTACGGATCTTGCAGTACAATGCCCATATGTTCGCGAATCCACTGTTTAGGCAGATCCTTCACGTTCTGACCGTCAATCGTGATCTTGCCCTTCTGTGGATCATAGAACCGGAACAGCAGGTTGATAATCGAGCTTTTACCGGAACCGGTATGGCCCACCAGGGCGACCGTTTGACCTTGTGAGGCTTTGAACGAAATGTTGTTCAGCACATAATCTTTTTTATAGGCAAAAGATACATCGTCAAACACGACATTTCCTTTGTACCTCGGCATCGAGCCATCGGTTACCGGTTCACCTTTCTCATCCATCAGTTCAAATACACGTCCGGCGGATACCATAGAGGAGTCCAGGTTAGCGAGTTGGTTCACCATACCTGTAATCGGCTGGAACAAACGTCCGAGAACGTCAACGAATGCATATAGCACACCCAGTGAGATGATACTCGTGCCGTCCAGCACACTAGAACCGAAGTACCACAGAACAACTGCAAAAGCGATATTCCGCAGGACGTTAACCAGGTTGTGTGAGGTGAAAGCGTTCAGGTTGAGCATTTTATTCTGGTGTTTCATATAATCATCATTCAGATCCTCGAATTCCTGCTTGGTCTGTTTCTGATGACGGAATACCCGGATAATGGACATCCCCTGAATGGATTCGTTAATAATTGCATTAATCTCGCTCAGACGTGAACGAATAATTGTATTGTAGCGAGTAGCGATTTTACGATAAAGCACAATCCACAGAACCAGCATCGGCACAACGAACAGCGAGATCAATCCGAGGCGGAAATCCAGCAGGAAGAGCGCAACGTACACTCCCGTAATTGTAATGATGCCTGAGAAAAAGTTCGAAAGAACCGCAACGAACAGATCCTTGACGGCTTCAGTATCGTTGGTGACTCGAGAAACCACTTTCCCTGCGGGCAGGTTATCGAAAAAGTGTACTGGCAATCGCTGGATGTGTGCATACACATCGTTACGAAGTCTTTGAATGACTTTGTTGGCAGAGGATTGCAGCCAGTATGTTTTACCAAACTCCATTATGACCGAGATGACAAGGAAGATCATGTAGTACACAATCAGTTGATAGATGCTTGGCATTTCCGGTTTGTAAAAGGCAAAGAGTTCACCAGCGGATAGAGGCACCGCCGCATATTGACCCGTCACCTCGCCTGCGCGTGTAACCGTCAGTGTTCCGTCCGCATAGGTTCGGTCCCCATCGGGGGCACTAACAGGTTCGTTCACAAAATAAAAACTTCTACCGGCTTGCAGTACGCGTACCTCGGTACCTTTCGTTTCATCCGGTTCAAACCGGCCTTCACGTTTGTAGTTCTTTCCATTGTAGACCGCCGCTTCGCTTGAAGCTGTAGTCTCGTAGAATGGCTGCTCAATGGCGAGCAAATGATTGTCGATCATGGACTTGGCGATGAAAGGGCCGGCAAGTTCAGCCGCAACTCCAATCGTAAGCATAATTAAAGCGGCAATAAACGTACCTTTGGCTTTTAGGGCGTATTGAAGCAGCCGTTTGCCTGTATTAGACTTCAAAGCGTTGACCTCCTACGTGGACAAATTAGACTCCACCTGTTGCCGTTCATACTGTTCACGGTACCAGCCGTTCATAGCAAGCAGTTCCTGATGGGTTCCTTCTTCCGTTATTTTCCCGTGCTCCAGTACGATGATTCGGTCAGCGTGTTCAATAGCGGACAGGCGGTGAGTCGAGATCAGCGTTGTTTTGCCCGAGCGTTTGTTGCGTATATTTTCAATAATTTTGGCTTCAGTTCGTGCATCGACGGCAGATAAAGCATCATCTAGAATCAAAATGTCCGGATCGGCGATAAAGGCACGCGCCAGCGATACACGCTGTTTCTGTCCACCGGACAGCGCAATTCCTTTTTCACCAACGAGTGTGTCCAGTCCATCGGATAATGTGCCCAGATCTCCATCAAAGGCTGCGGTGCGAATCGCTTCCATAATTACACTGTCATCTGCACCCGGCTTGCCGAATTGAATGTTCTGACGGACTGATTTGGAGAACAGCACCTGTTCCTGTGGAACATATCCAATCCAGCTGTGCAGGTCATCTTTGGCGATATCCTGAATCGGATGACCAGAGATGCTTAATTTACCCGATCCTGCCGGGTATTCATGAAGCAATTGTTTGAGCAGGGTGGACTTGCCGCTACCTGTACGTCCCACGATCCCCAGTGTCTGCCCGCGTCGAAGTGAAAAGCTGACATGACTGAGATTGTCTACAGTAGAACTAGGATAACGGAAGGTAACATCCTGCATGGCGATCTCTTCCGGATTAGTAATATGAGCAGGCTGCTCAACATCTTTCACGGCAGGTTCTACAGATAGCGTCTCATTAACACGATCGAGTGAGGCGCTACCACGCTGCATCAAGTTAATCAATTCGCCAATGGCGAACATTGGCCAGATCATCATCCCCAGGTACATATTGAACGATACGAGATCCCCTAGGGTGATTTCATTATGAAAAACAAGATAAATGCCATAGGCGAGTGCAATCACATAACTGAGTCCGACACATAACCGGATGGTAGGTTCGAACAGTGCATCCATCTTGGCAACGGCCAGATTTTTGCGGTACACATCTTCGGTGACATCGGCGAACCTTTTCTCGTCCAGTCGTTCCTGAACATAGGCACGCACAACTCGAATGCCGGCAATAGATTCAAGCACCTGATCGTTCATATCCCCGAATGCATCCTGTGCCAGTGTGTATCGTTGATGGACGGCTTTACCATAGATCATCATGGCGATAGCGATAAAAGGCAGAGGCAGAATTGCGGCCAGGGTCAATTTCCAGCTAACTAGAAAACCCATGGCGAATAATACGGTTGCCAGAAAAGCAGTGGAGTCGGTTAACGTCAGCATGCCGAAGCCTGCTGTGGTAGCAATGGAACGAAGATCATTCGTGGCACGTGCCATCAGATCGCCAGTTCTGTTTTTCTCAAAAAAGGGCGGGGTCATTCGCAGCAAATGGTCCATAAAGCGTGACCGCAGCAAACGTTCAACCAGATTGGCACCGCCAAACAGTTTGTGCATCCATATGTACGTTGTCAGATAAATAATGATGACCGATCCTAGAATAAGTAAAATGTAACGTGTAAGTGAGGCGCCGGTGATGGAACCGCGTACAATCTCGTCAATGGCATTGCCCAGAAGACGAGGTGGCAGCAGTTCGATGATGCCCACCATAATAAGCAAGGTGACACCAATGAGGTATCGTTTGCGTTCCAGCCGGAAAAACCAGGCTAGATTTTTAAGTACAGAGAACAAGTGGTATCCCTTCCTTTCAAGTTCGTGAAATGCATGTTCCGTTCATGTTTAGCCATTTGAGCCCACAAAAAAAGACATACCGCACGCAGGCGGTATGTCTTGGGTATCATTCATACGGCAGCATGGCTCCGAGAGCAGAGCCACCACCGTAAATAAAGTTCGATTGTGAGAGTACAAAACAGCAAACCTGATTAGAGGCTTCTGTGATGCGGTCTTATGAACGGAATAACGATTTCATGGGTGCTCCGGTATTTAGTTGTATGCTGAATTGATGTAGATCGTCATTGTTAAACACCGTAATCACCCTTTCTTTTTTGGTAATAAATTGCATGTGGATCTCGTATGTTTGCATCTTAACACCGACTTTTACAATCTGTCAAACGTTTTTCCAAAATAGAAGATGCTGCGCATTGTGATGGAATTATGACAAGTGAATGAACTTTTTTTGTTTATTTGGGGTAGTTGAGGTTTGTAATCAGGCCATTGTAGCGATATGATGGAACATATATATAGAGAAGGAGCTGACACCAAATGAGTACCATACATGTATCTGACCGCGCTGCTCGCTGGTATAAGGAAGAACTGAATTTGAACGAAGGAGACAGCATTCGCTTCTTCGCCCGTTATAGCTCCGGCGGAGGTCTGCATCCTGGCTTCTCCCTTGGAATTGCCGTGGAGGAACCGAGACATCCTGCTGATCAAACGAAGGTATCGGGTATCCAATTTTTTATGGAAGATCATGATTACTGGTATCTGAAGGGTCATCAACTTCATGTAGATGTTGTTGAAGAAGGACAGGATATCGAATATCGCTACACTGAGATTTAACGTGATGTCTCCGCGTATATAGAATGGCTCATCACCGGTCGCACCGATTTTCGAACAGGAGGAGATACGACATGAATCCGCCAGCCCGAGATTTGGCCCAGTATATCGCGAATCGCTCTCATATTGTTGTTAAGGCAGCGGTTCGGGCTGAGAATGAACAAGGTGAATTATTGCTGATCCAGCATGCTGAACACGGACATTGGCGTATTCCTGCGGGACAGATGCGCCCGGGAGAAGCCATTGAGGACACCGCGCACAGGGAACTGTGGGAAGAAACGGGGTGGACCACCAATCATATGACACTTGAGGGTTTGCATTCCGGTCCGAATCTGAGACATTTGCATGCCAGTGGGGATGAAGAATATTTTGTCATTGCCATGTTCAGGACACAAATTGTTCAGGATTCGCTCGTAGAATCCCGAGTGAATAGCGAAGCAGGGCTGAAGTTTTTTGATCTCAAATCATTGCCCAGGCTGAACGATCTTAGTCGCTTGCTGCTGAGGTCTTCCGAAATCGAATAAACGCAACAAAGAAGACGCCTTTCCTGCCGGGAAGGCGTCTTCTTTGTTGTGGCAATCAGCAATCTATGGACCGAAATCCATGAGTAAATGATCTTTCTTGTGAGCTATCTGTTTCTCGTCATAACTAGACTTGATCAAGCGGTTCTTCATCATCCATCGCAAAATCAAAATCGTCAATATCGAACACCTGCACAGGAGATGCTGATTCAATAATGCGTGCGATCAATTCGACCTGATCGGTAAGGATGGGGGTATCCAAACGCTGCGAAGTGAGAAGCAGTTCAGTCTCAATGGGATCAAAATATTCCCCATATTGTGCGGTATCAACCGCATTAATAATGGCGATGGAGACCTGATCACCAAACAAAATGGATGGACTTTTGGCCCAGGGAACAGCCAGGGCGCGCTCTATTTTTTTCTTATTCAATGGTTCTTCAAAATAAGAAAGCATTTCGTTAATCTTGGATTTCACATGCTGGTCATCCGCCGGATTATCCATCAAAGGGTCAGGGCTGGTCTGAAATTCATATAACTCCAGGATGGTGGTGTAAGGAACAATATATTCAACAGGCGCCGGCGGCGCGAGCAATTGACCGTAAATTGCCACCATCACGGCTTCTGTAACAAACTGACGTGACATGGGTTCCTGAATCCTCCTGCGGCCATTATATAGTTGCGAGGTGAATCAATTTTATTTTGTATAGAGGATCATCAAATTGATTTCTCTGCTATGGACTTGGGTGCTTGAATTGCATGAATAGAAGTATATCATACAATGGTGGGAAAAACAGCCAGTCAGCACAAGGATGTCAAGTCCCAACTTTGATCATGATTTTCCGAGCAGTAACGATAAAATTCCTGCTGCAATCAGGGGACCGACCGGTACACCCTTGAACAAGGCAACCCCAAGCACCGTACCAATAAGCAGCCCGGCAACGACGGTAGGCTGTGTACTCATTAGCGTGGCTCCTCGTCCGCCCAGATGAGCGACAAGTAATCCCACACCGATGGCGAGCAGCGACTTCCAGTGCAGAAAAGACTCTCCAATCGTCTGCAAACTGATCTTGCCGCTGGCGAGAGGTGCCATAACACCAATGGTCAGGATGATGATACCGATCGTAAGTCCGTACTTTTCCAGCCAGGGAAAAGCCTGATTAAAGTTCAGCACCCGCAGCAACAATAGAAATACCATGGCTACGGTTACGGGTGTATTACTGCTGATAATACCTAGCGCGGCAAACACGAGCAACAGCAGTGAGGTCATATCCATCGATTTCATTCCCCTTCGGTCTGCCCGCGATGACGACCTACGATGTGTTCTGCAATATATCTTCCATGCCAGCGCCCGGATTCAATAAATACTTCATTGGCATTGCGGCCTGATGCGATTACTCCGCCAACGTATATGCCTGGCACGCTGCTTTCCATTGTCTGCGGGTCATACACCGGTTTATCCATATCCTCGGACATCTCGACACCTACGGAAGAAAGCAGCTTGCGGTCAGGACGGAATCCGGTCAAGGCCAGCACAAAGTCATTGTCGAGTTCACTTGTGGATCCATCAGAATGCAGCAAACGAATGGAATCGTCCAAAATTTCATTTACACGCGAGCCAAGGTGCAGTGAAATTTTTCCTTTTTGCACCATGCTTTCAAACAATGGACGAACCCACGGTTTAATATGTTCCGAAACACCGCTCCCACGATAAACCATGTCAATATGTGCGCCGACACGAACCAGTTCCATGGCAGCATCGACAGCTGAATTACTGCCTCCAATAATGGCGACACGTGTACGCGTGTAAGGATGAGCTTCACGGAAATAGTGAGTGACTTTATCCTTGTCTTCGCCAGGGATGCCAAGATAGTTAGGGTGGTCAAAATAACCTGTAGCAACAACGACATTTCGTCCTTCATGAACGATTGCTTGCCCACGCCGATTGATTGTATGTACCTCGAACGTGCCATCGTCCTTGCGTTTGATTTCTTGGGCTTCCTCATAGTTATGAACACGCAGGCCGAAATGTTCGGCTACCTTGCGATAATAGGCAAGTGCCTCGTAACGAAAAGGTTTGTCGTTCGGTGTGCTGAACGGAATATTCCCGATCTCAAGTAATTCCGCTGTACTGAAAAACTGCATATGGGTTGGATACAGATAAATAGATTGGACGATATTGTACTTCTCAACAATTACAGCGGAGAGTCCCAGCCGTTCGCATTCAATGGCAGCAGATAGACCGCATGGGCCTCCGCCGATAATAATGACATCTTCCATGTTCTTAATCCTCCTTATTTCAAGCACTATAATCCTACCGTAAATAAGGGTTTAATGCCAGTTCAAGAAGGATAAGAACGTAAAGAATTGATCTTGATCCTGGGGAATTGACTTAGAAGAAGAAAAAGACTAGTATCAAATTAGATGATTATCTAAACGAAAGCGAGTTGAACGAAATGCAACTGGAGAAGATTGTGGCTTACCATAAAGCCCTGGCTGATCCGACCCGACTTCGGATGCTGCTGCTGTTATCCCAGGGGGAACTGCATGGTCAAGCGCTTGCCGAGAAGCTTAACTTGTCTCAGCCAACCGTTACGCATCATGCATCCAAGCTAAGAGAAGCGGCGCTAATCAAGGAACGCAGAGAGAAAAATACGGTGTTTTTCTCACTCAATCCTTATTTTATCCGGGAGCACGCGCAGGCTTCAGTTGATTTTATTTTTAGACAAGAGGAGGTTGCCGATATGAGTGATGTGAATGAGACGCTGAAGGCATCGGTGATGCGGAATTTCTTCTCGAAGGATGGACGATTGCGTCAGATCCCGGCTCAATACAAGAAAAAGCTGATTGTACTGGGTCATTTGGTAGAGCAGCTTGAATTCGGACGGAAATATACAGAGAAAGAGATCAATGCATTCATTCAAAACTATCATGAGGATTTTGCCACTATTCGTCGGGAGTTTATCATGCACCAGTTCATGTACCGGGAAGATGGGATCTATGAACTGAATCCGAAGGAAATGTGGACACGGTGGGATCAAGTAAATTAAGTGAAAAATAATTAGACTTGACAAAAGTGGTTGAAGCTGTGTAACATGATGGATAATTCTACAAGGGAGGCGATGTTAAATGACAAATCTAATGGCAGTATACGTTAATTTGAATATGAACAGCGTCTCCGGAACGGATCAATGCATGTAATTTTACGACAGTTGGACAGTATTGTTCGCAATATTGTCCATATGTACGTAATATAGATTAACATGCACAGATGAAGCCACGGGTGACGTACCCGTGGCTTTTTGTATGCCGAAAATGGGTTGTTTCTGGATAACGAGTATCGGATTGTCGCAATGATGCGTCCGATATGAATGCCATACAAACAATCATCCATTCGGCTAACTTCTTATTGCCGCGGGTGCAGTGCTGCTCGTGGTCTATTTGGTTTTGATGCCGGACCGGAGCGTTCGTTGTTGATTGTTGTCAATGTCAATGAAGAATAACACACCATTTATCGGGAGGAATTTTTATTTTGAATAACACGATGGAGAAATACGGCTGGTCTGCAAAGTGGCAGGAGTTGTGGCAGCAGATGGGTATGGAAGAACAATTAAGAAAACCGGCAAGAATTATTGCGGATCACGGGCAATTGCTTCGCCTGATTACGGCTGAAGGAGAATGCTGGGGACGGGTATCCGGGCGGATGCGACATGATCATGAGGAGACTGGCATTGTACCAGCCGTTGGGGATTGGGTCGCTGTTACAGGGCAAGCTGGAGAAGAAGCCATCATTCACAGCATTGTGCCACGTCAGAGCAGGGTATCCAGACAAGCCGCTGGTCCAGTGACCAAAGAGCAATTAATTGCGGCGAATGTGGATACATTGCTGATTGTTGCCGCTCTTAATCATGATTTTAATCTGAGACGGCTCGAAAGATACATTATGATGGCCTGGAATGGTGGAGTCAGACCTGTCATCATTCTAAGCAAAAGTGATCTGAGCGAGAATGTGGAAGAACAAATTTCGCTGGTGGAAGGCATTGCTCCGGGGATTGAAGTGTTGGCCATATCGGCTGTTCAGGATCAGGGCAAATCTTTACTTGAAAAATTTCTGTCTCCAGGCACAACGGTTGCCTTGACGGGTTCTTCCGGTAGTGGCAAGTCTACTCTGGTCAACTGGATGATGGGCGAGAGTGTACAGCTCACGCAGGCCGTTCGTGAGGACGACAGCCGTGGACGACATACGACCACTCATCGGGAAATATTTGTACTGCCGCAGGGAGCGGTATTGATTGACACGCCGGGAATGCGTGAACTCAATCTGTGGGATGAAGGTCAGGATGGTTTGTCACATGCCTTTGGTGAAATTGAGCAGCTTGCAACGGAATGCAGGTTTCAGGATTGCACGCATACCCGGGAAGCCGGTTGCGCCGTGAAGGAGGCTATTCAGGAAGGTTCATTGGATGAAAAAAGGCTGGGCAACTACTTGAAAATGCAGAAGGAAATGAAGTTTCAGCAGCGCAAGGAAGAGGCAGCATCCAAACGACGGACCGCTTCAAGCAAACCCGTCAGTTCCCGCAAACCGAAACATGTTCGCAGTGCAAAAGACTGGGAAGAGGCCTGAGACCAGGTGGGCATACCTCTGTATCCTGCATAAGATAGGGCAGGAGGGATGTCATCATGCCAGATTACAGCATTATCGTGGACCTGTCGGATCACATGTTATATCTTATGGATGGCCCACAGGTGGTTAAGGGCTATCCTGTCGCTATAGGCAAGATTCTCACGCAGACGCCTAATGGCGTGTTTACGATTATTAACAAACAAGAGAACCCAGGAGGGCCATTTGGCGTTCTTTGGATGGGGTTGTCGGCGCCGCATTATGGGATTCATGGAACCAACGATCCTTCATCCATTGGCAAGTCCGTTTCTCATGGATGCATACGCATGTATAACTCGGATGTGCTGGACCTGTCATCCAAAGTGTCGGTGGGCACACAAGTAACGATCCGGCCCTAGGGCCGGATGTATCTGAACTGGGGATTGTAAAATCACGGCGTAGCCGATAGAAAGGGAGTAATAACATGCGAATCAGACCAGCGCGTGAAGGGGATGCGGAAGCCGTAGCCCATGTACATACAGAGAGTTGGAAAACGACATATCGAGGGATCGTGCCGGATGACTTTTTGGACAATCTGACTACGGAATCAAGGTTGTCCCAATGGGAACGAAATATCCGTTCTGGCGAAAAGGATCAGATTCTGGTGGTGGCTGAACAGGAGGATGGGAAAATTGTCGGATTCGCTTGCGGTGGAAAGGAACGTGAAGGCATATTGCCTTACGATGCTGAGCTGTATGCTATTTATTTACTGAAAGAAGTGCAACAAACGGGTATCGGCAAGCAAATGGCGAGACACGTCGTTCGTTATCTCCATTCCCTGGACATGAGGAACCTGTTGATCTGGGCACTGGAGCAAAACTCAGCCTGTCGTTTCTATGAAAGAATGGGCGGAATCCCTGTCCAAACCCAGCATATCCGGATTGGCGGTCAAGATCTGTTGGAGGTTGCTTATGGATGGGAGGACTTGACTCTTTTTGGAGAAAAGACGGTGCCCGATAGTTGAATAAATGCAAATATGGCTGAATGTGTTGAGCATTGAGGAGCTTTTCCCATCAGATGATGAAAGGATTCATCTGTGCTTCGCGTTTGCGCAATCCTTGACAAGGTTAATAAACTACTACACCGCTTTGAGGTGAGACATTCAATCTTGTTTGGGAGGCGTTATTCAGATGACTTTAATGGAGACAGAACATACAACATGGACGAAACAATTTATTAATGGCGAATGGGTAGAGGGCTCCGGCGAGAAGATAGTTGAAAATAAAAATCCGTACACGGGAGAGGTCTTCGCAACCTGGCGATCCTCGAACAAGCAAGATATAGATCGAGCATATGAGGCGGCTCAAAAGAGCTCGGTGGAATGGAAGAAATCCCTGCCGGTGGTAAAAGAAGGTGTACTCCGCAAAGTTTCGGCTTTAAAGGTAGAGTGCAAACAGGAAATTATAAATTGCTGATTACGGAATCCGGGAGCACACGCATCAAGGTCGAGGCGGAGCTTGCTTCTGCGAAACGGATTGTGGATGAAGCTGCCTCGTTCCCTTATCGGATGAAGGGGGAGATTCTGCCCTCAAATACACCAGGGAAAGAGAATCGTGTTGTACGGGAGCCCAAGGGAGTTATCGGCGTGATCGGCCCTTGGAATTTTCCTTTGCACCTGTGTTTGTGTTCCGTAGCTCAGGCTATTGCTTTGGGTATATAATCAGATAGGGTTCGAGAAAGAGTGACAAAGATTGCGCAGAGTCCGCCTTAAGCTTGATGGGGCGGCCTTTTGCATGTTTTTACACATTTGAAAAATAGGTGAGGAAATGGTGTGAAAAAGCTGTTTGGTATACCAGTAATCTGGTTATTTATGGATACACGGGCAGAACAGATCCGTAAATCCAATAGGTAAAGGGGCCTGAACTTCATGTCCATTGACCGTTTCATTCTGAGAAAGCTGAATACTTGTCAGGAAGAGAATACACGTGATAATCTGGTTCGGTTGTTTGTCATTCGAATCCAAAAAGCCGAGATGGAAGAAGAACACGAGAACGCTTATGTTGTGAGCAGATTGCATTAGAAATAGATAGAAGAGATTGCTATACAAAAAAAGGAAGCTTGTCCTTAAAGGTAAGCTTCCTTTTCCTTATGTTTGCGAATGAATAAATTCGCAGTTTCCATGTTGAAGTAAACAACTGACTCATCTTAATAAAGGGATAAGGCGAGGGTGTCATTTTCGCTACGGCTGTGAAGAATGGCTTCACCACCAACAATCTCAATACTAATCAATGATTGCAGACATTTCTGTAAAGCACGTTTACCATTGCTAATCTTATGCTCAAGGGCACTGCTAAGCAATCGTAGTGTCTTTTGCACAGGTTGTTTGTTTTCTTGATTGAAATATACAGGGATTGATTTGTTTTGAAAAGTTATTAGTGTTCTCACTAGAAATCACCTCACGGGAGTTATTTCTTACTGGTTATATTAAATTCCAATGCTTAAAATTACCTTAAAATCAGCTTATGAAAACATAAAGGTGTGCAATGTTTGAAAAGTGTTCACAATTCAATTGTGGGCGAACCAATAAAAAGTCCCGAAAAATCAATTTACAGCTTCCATTTATATGGAAGAAAGACATGTGGTTTCGCATCCTTGCAATAATTAACGTGACTACTGCCTCGAAAGTTCTGAGTCGAATGGACGATATTTTAATATATACGTGGGTCATATGTAACAAAATTACAGGTTGCACATTGCAAACAGGGTGTTTATGTAAGAAAATAGGGATGGAATAACGTTTCATCTGCATTTTTTTGATTTAATTTGACACTAGGACAATTTACATATGAGACCATGGGAGGGATTATTTTGATTCTAACCGTGTATTCCGGCCGGGAGGAAGGCGAGTGGTTCGACATCGAGGTCCCTGATGAATGTACTATTGAACATCTGAAGACATTGCTGGGAGTCCGCATTTTCGGGCAGGCGCCGGGAGAGGGCATTCAGTACATCCTTGAAGCCAAATTTCCGGAAGGATTATGGTTTTCGCCACAGAACGCACAACAGTTAATGGAAACAGGGCTGCGTCAAGGAAGCTGTGTGCGAATCCAGCGGGCGTTCTCCACTACTTCTGAAGAAGCGCCAGTGTATGGAAGACGTTCATTGTTTCAGCAGGACAGCAACGAATGAATGATCTGGACGTATATATTGGTTACGGCAATGAACTATAAGGAGGTCTTCTCTTCGTGAATGTGTTATATCAGCGTTCTCCAAGAATGACACCGGTTCTCAAGGAAGAAAGGCTGGAAATTCTGAGGCCTCCGGCAGAACCAAACAAACCTACATTTTCAATGATTTCTATTATTGTACCGATTATGATGACGATGGTCAGCATCGGTTTCTACGTATATATCAATATGAGCGGCAAAATGAGCAATCCCAATTATATGATGTTTCAGATGATGACGGTCATGATGATGCTTACGTCATACACGATTCCGTTTTTTGTGTATCTTAGCAACAAGAAGACCTATCGCAAAAAGCTGGAAGAGCGTACTACTATGTATCGAGCACAACTGGAGAAGCATCGTGAAGAGCTGAAGGAAGCTCAAGCGGAGCAAGTGAAGAGTCTGTATGAAATTCATGGTGATCCCAATGTATGTCTTCAGTTGGTGAAGAATCGCAACAGTTCGTTATGGGAACGTTCTCCTGAAGATGATGACTTCCTGCAGGTACGAATTGGCACAGGCGAGATTCCGTTTCGGATCAAACTTCAGGTTCCTCGTGTGGACGGTTACGAAAAAGATGAGTTAATTGAAGCGGCTCATGAATTGGCAGCTGAATTCGAGACGGTGCCCGAAGCATCGATTACCCTGCCTTTATTTCAATCGAAAGTGATGGGTCTGGTCGGCAATCGTGAGGAAGTTCTTTCTTCACTTCGAGTGATTATCTCACAACTGACCGTTCGTCATTCACCGGATGAATTGAAGATTGCTGCTTTTTATGAAGAAAAGGAATCGAAGGAATGGGATTGGCTGCGCTGGCTGCCCCACATTTGGGATGAAGATCAGGGACAACGCTATATGGCCGACAGGCACAGCGGTGCGCATCAATTGGCGGACAGCTTGTTTTCCGTGTTGAACCGTAGGCGCAATAATAAGGAAGATCGCTACAAGAAAACCGTGCAAACTCCATGTTATGTGGTGGTTCTCTCGGATACTCAATTAATAGAAGAAGAGCCGCTGCTTCCTCTGCTGCTGGAATCAGCTCAGGAGATCGATGTATGTACCATCATACTGGCAAACCGTAAGGAATCACTACCCATGCATTGTCAGTTAATTATGGAGGCTTCGAAAGGCAAAGGGCTCTATATCAAAAAAACCGAGGATGCTGACGTGATCAGGCAAGCGTACACGCCAGATGTGATCTCCAGAGAGTCCGCAGAGGCGCTCTCGCGTTATATGTCACCGATCCGTCTGAAACGATCATCCGCTTCGGATATACCACAGGTGCTTCCGTTGTTCGATATGTTAAGTACATCACGAGTAGAGGATCTGGACGTGGTCACACGCTGGAGCCAGACACGTTACCCGGACACACTTCCCGTACCTATGGGGGTACGAGCTGGAGGTAAGAAAATTGCGATTAACTTACATGATAAAATCGAACGTCAGGGTCATGGCCCACATGGTCTGATTGCAGGGACAACGGGTTCAGGCAAAAGTGAAGTTATCCAGTCGATTGTGGCCTCTTTGGCTGCCGAGTTCCATCCACATGATCTGGCTTTTATGTTAATTGACTATAAGGGCGGCGGGATGTCGAACACATTTGTGGGCTTGCCTCACGTCGTCGGCACGATCACCAATCTGGATGGGAATTTGATTGAACGAGCCAATATCTCACTGCGGGCCGAACTGGTGAGAAGGCAAAAAATATTAAATGATGCAGGAAATCTCCAGCACATTGATGAGTACTACAAAATTCTGCGTTCCAGACATGAACAACCGTTGCCGCATTTAGTTATCATCATTGACGAGTTTGCGCAATTAAAGCGGGATCAGCCGGAGTTCATGGATGAATTAATCAGCATAGCGGCCATCGGCCGGACACTGGGTGTGCATCTTATATTGGCAACCCAGAAGCCTGCCGGTGTGGTCGATGATAAAATCTGGAGCAATTCCCGTTTCCGTATCTGCCTTCGCGTTCAAAGCGAGGGCGATAGTCGGGATATGATCAAAATTCCGAATGCGGCCTGGATCACCAAGCCGGGTCGTGGATATTTCCAGGTAGGCAGTGATGAAGTGTTTGAGGAAATGCAATTCGCCTGGAGCGGTGCGCCTTATAATCAGCAGGAAGATACAACGACGGTACTGCCTGTTATGGAAGTTCGTTTGAATGGGAAACGGGAGCCACTATTGACTGGAGAGCGCAGAGCTGTGCTCAAAGGGGAGGATGTGCCCAAGCAGCTTCAGGTATTTATTGATTATGTGGCGGAAGCGGCAGCAGAGGCGGGGATCACCCGATTACCGGGACCCTGGCTGCCACCCTTGCCTGAGACACTGGAATGGGAAAGTCTTAACGACTGGCAGGAAGAAGAGAATCGTGAGGTACTGCTTGACGGGGGGGCCAGCGGCCTGAAACCTGTAGTTGGCCTGCTGGATGATCTGCCTAATCAACGACAGCAGCCGCTCGCGCTTCCGGTGGATCAGGGACATCTGGTTGTATACGGTATGCCTGGTCTGGGGAAAACGACGTTTGTGCAAACCTTGCTGATGTCACTGGCCCGTTCTAAGCGAACTGAACCTTGGCATGGCTATATTATTGATATGGGGCGGATGATGAAGGATTTTGCAGGCTTGCCTCAGATCGGTGCGGTAATGATGTCTGAAGAGGAAGATCGGATCAAGCGGTTATTCCGATACATCCTGAAACTGTCGGCACAACGCAAGGACATGATCTCGGAAGCCGGGGTTAAGACAATATCAGCCTACCGTCGCACAGCCCATGCAGCCGTGCCGCAGATTGTAGTTGTTATCGACGGTTATCTTTCTTTCCGAAATGCCTATCCCGAGGAGAATGAACTTCTGGAAACGATCCTTCGTGAAGGCGGCAGTCTGGGGATCACATTTATCCTCACGGCTAACCGTGTCACGGATGTATTTGAGAAATTCAGAAGCAATATTCCCAATGCGGTTTCGTTTGAATTATCTGATCCAAGCGACTATTATTACGCAGTGGGTCGGCCGTCCAAGGCACCTAGCCAGCTTCCACCTGGAAGAGGACTGGTTAAAGGACAGGTTCCTCCACTGATGTTCCAGGCGGCGTTGCCGTCATCCGGAACAGATGAAGGCAAGCGTTCTTCCGCTCTGCGCCGCACGATTGCAGAGATCAGAGAAAGCTGGAACGCAGAAGAAGCGCCACAGATAGCGCCGCTCCCGGAAGAGGTTAAGCTCAAAGATGTGCTTATCCGTACAGGCACCTTCGGGCAAGTCGGAGACGTATCTTCCTTAACCGTACCCGTAGGTTTGCTGACCGATGATCTGGAACCGTTCCAGCTAAATTTGCGTGAAGGGCCGCACTTTATGGTTACGAGTCCAATGGAAGGTGGAAAAACGACATTTTTGCTGACCTGGATGTTATCCCTTGCCTATCATGCGTCTCCTGAAGACGTGCAAATATACACGGTAGATATGCGGTATGGTTCCGGAGGACTGGGAGAAATCAGCAGTTTGCCCCATGTCCGTGGACATGTATCCCGTGAAGAACAGCTTGCACCTGTGATTCAACAGTTGTACGATGAAGTTCTAAAAAGAGGCGAGTTAACCGGTGGACCGGAGATCGTTCTCGTTATCGACGATGCGGATACGTTATCCAAGCAATTAAATGATTTTAATGTGAAGGATCAATTGGGAGCGATTGTTCGTCAAGGCAGGGATCGAGGCATACATGTGATTCTGTCGGGGGTTCCGGCAGACTTCCCAACCTTTGGTTCTGACTGGGTGAACGATGTGAAGGCGTCCCAGAGCGGATTGTTGTTCGGGACTTTAGACCCTAATGATCTCTCGTTCTTCCGTATACCTTATTCGGAGTCCGGGGGGAGTTCAACTGGGCTGAAGGTACTGCCTCCGGGTCAAGGTTATTATGTAAAACGTAAATATTCCAGGGTTAAAGGTGCAATTCCATGTGATGGCACCTGGAAAATGACCGATTGGATTTCTGAAATTCGTGACCGATGGCATGTTGTAGTTTGAGGGGAGGTGGCTCATAATGTTGACGGTTCATGATTCCAAGCAAAAGGTAGTCACTTTGCAAATAAAAGAGCTTTTTTTCCTGGCCGGTATTCTCGGTTCAGACCGATTGCTTGGCGTGGAAGATCCGTTCCGCGGATATATGGCGGAAGATATTGCTTTGGAGTGGGAGTGTGTAAAAACGTCCCTGCTCGACAAAGGATATCTGATTCAGGATCAGGACAGCAATGAGCTGATCATGACACCGACCGTTTTCTCCAGGGTAGCCATTGCGGGACTGTCCGACAGGGCTTGCTGGATTCGCTACACGCACAGCGGCAAGTCGTATGAAAGTTATGTACACTGCACGGATGAACGTGTCGTTGAAGTATCCCGTGTTGCAGACGAACCGGATTCGTTCCGGCTTAGTGACTTGGGGAATGTTCGTGAAGCGATTGATTTTCTGATTCAAAGAATGAATTGGAGTGGTCATTCTCCGGCGGAAAAGCCGGCCCTAATGTGCTCCAAGAAAAAATTCTATGATGTGATGAATGATCTGAAGAACAAAGAATTACAGGCGGTGGCTGATGAGTTGGTACAAGAGACGAGCGATCCCGAGGGGTCACTTGCACTTGCGCGCTGTCTGGTGAACAAGGAATCAGAGGGGGAACTGCGGTTGCTCGTATGGAACGGAGAAGGATGGAAATCACAGTCTGCGGCTTTCGCTGCAAGTACGGTATCCAACTGGCTGTTTCGCATGAGTACTGCGGCTTCGGATGATTGGCTTGTTGCAGCACTGACGACGAGAGAACAGTTTCACGAGATGCTGCTGGACTGGCTTAAACAGCCTTCAGGGGAAGAGGAAAGGTGATGGTAAATGCGCATTCGTGTGGAACCGGATGTGCTTCGGGCACTGAGCAGGCAGATTCAGTATGCGGCGGAGCAAATACAGCAAAAGATGACAGTATTGGATCAGGCCATTCATTCGCTGGAGTGGGATTTTGAAGCCCGCGCCGCGATCATGAATGAATGGAATCACAGCAAGCGACTCTGCGAAGCAGCAGTACGTCGTTTTATGGACTTGAGCGTACAGCTGGGACGCAAGGCCTTGTTATTTCAGCAGGTGGACATGGAGTATCGTACAGTGTTGAGTCATGTGAACACAGCCTATGGCAATGCGGTCAATATGTTGAATGTTCTTCAGACGGAGCGTGCGGGAGAGATTATGCCTGCGCATTCGGCAACTGCTGCTGTTGTATCCGATCCATTTTCCGCAGTAGCGGCAGTGTACCGTGTACAGGATGCCGCACCGCCTGATGGCTCGCCGGCGACGCTGATTCAGGCCATGCAGCCTGAACCTGTGGCGTGGAGATTCACAGATCCCTCCTTTCGTGGGAGAAGAGGAACCGAACCTGTGGTTTCCTGAGCTCACGGGGTACAGGGCTGAATAAGCAAGACAGCAGAAAGTGATTTTTTTTATAAATAGGCTGTTAGGCGAAGTTTAGAATGCCAAAAATGGGGTAAATAGGATTAGGTCCTTCGGCTTTTGTCCGATCGATCCTTGTATAGTACAATTTGAACAAGTGAATCTAATTGCACAAACCAAGGAGGAATTTACAAATGGCAGGACGTATTTTAGTTACCCCAGAACAGCTTGATCAGGTTTCCAACCAATTTAAACAAAGCGGTGAGCAAAGTCAGCAAATCGTTTCTACATTGACTCAATCCATCACAAGCATGGAAGGACAGTGGGAAGGTATGACGAAACAACGCTTCTTCCAGGAATTCCAGGAAGCCAGCAAACAAATGCAATCTTTCGTCCAAACGCTGAATAGCATCAGTGCGGAACTGACGGCTATTGCCAACAAATTCCGTACGGCAGACCAAGCTCGCTAATCTGCGATACATAGTTCGGGCAAGTTCCATATCCGAATTCGCCCAGAATCAAATGCAGGAAGCAAGCTGAAGATTTACAACTACAGCAAAAACCGGGCGTTTTCACAACACCCGGTTTTTGTTGCACTATGACAGAATGACAGAGAGAGGGATGAGCATGTCTTTTCAACCAAATCCCGGGGATGAAGTGGTGATTAACGACATTGCCTATATCATTGGGCAGCATCCGGCTGCACCTGGTCTGGCTTACGCCCAAGCTGGAAGGCAGGGTATCGTCTATCAGTTGTTACCCCGTAACGGTTCCATAAGTGGGGCCAAAGCACTAAAAGTATTTTTCCCTAAATTCCGTATCCCGGCTATGGTGTATCAGTCTGAGCATATGGATTCTTATAGTGAACTGCCAGGTTTGCAGGTATGCAAGCGTGATGTGCTCACTCCGGAAAGAAACGGAGCGCTCATTGGAGAACATCCTGATCTGTTGTATGCGGTATTGATGCCGTGGGTACATGGTCTGACCTGGTTCGATGTAATCAGCGATCAGAAGCAGCTGACAGCAGAGGAAAGTCTGAAGCTGGCGAGAGCTCTGGCCGGGATCGGCTCGGCTATGGAACAGCGTGGACTGGCTCATTGTGATTTGTCCGCACCCAATGTGATGATTCCGTTTTTTTCCGAAGTGGAGAACCTGAGAGGGGTTTCAGCAGTTGAACTGGTAGATGTTGAGCAGATGTATGGTTCCAGAATGGATCGTCCGGATGCGTTGCTTGCCGGTTCACCGGGGTATGCGGCCCATCGGACAGTGCACAGCGGTTTGTGGAGTGCTTATGCCGATCGTTTTGCCGGAGCAGTGATCATTGCTGAAATGTTAAGTTGGTCTGATGCAGCGATTGTGGAGAAAGCATGGGGAGAAAGTTATTTTGACCAGCACGAAATGCAGACGGTAAATGAACGTTATTATGCCATGAGAGAGTCGCTCCAGAAGCGCTGGGGCTCCAAGGTGTCCGATCTGTTTATTCGTGCCTGGGAGAGTCATGATCTCAGCAGCTGCCCTACGTTTGGCGAATGGTTTGTGGCGCTGGCTGCTGTGGACATCCATCTGGTAAGTGCAGCTTCAGTTGAAGAATCTGAAGTCAAGGCTTCAGACCAAACAAATGCAGTAGAGACGAACCAAATTAAAGGGACAGGAGCAGCAAGCGGTATATCGGATAAGCAGGGAAATACGGAGCAGAACGTGCCGGCTGTGGAACCTTCTCCTGGTCAGGAAGCGGTAGTCAATCGTCTCTTCCTTCAGGCGAGAGCATTGGAGAATGAAGGCAAACCGGCTGCGGCGCTCGAAGTGTATCGTTCACTCCATCATTTCATTCCGGATAACAGTGCGATGCAGATGGAAGTTGAGGCTGCGATTCAAGAGCTGGACGCGAAGCTAAATCCCAAGCATGATGATGCAGCTCAGCCAGCCAAGACACCTTTTTACCGATCCAAAAGGTTTATGATTTCTTCGGCGGTGTTAATTGTTCTGCTGGCTGGAAGCGTGCCAACGGTTAAAATTTTGGCCGATCAGGCTGAGGTCAAACAGAAGGAGCAGGAGGCGGCTGTCAAACAGGCCGAACTAAAGGCTGCGGAAAAGGCCGAAGCTGCGAGGGTGGCTGCGCTGAAGCAGCAGGAAGAAGAAAAGAAACAAAAAGCGGCAGATGCGGCGAAACTTGATGCAGATGAAAAGAAAAAGCTGGCTGAAGCGGAGAAAAAGCAGGCAGAGGCCAAGAAGAAGGAAGAAGAGCGCAAAGCACTTCAGGCCAAGTATGATAAGCAAGCGAAATATGAGGCTTATCTGGCCAAGCAGAAACAACAGAAGCTTGAAGCAGCCAAGAAGGCTGAACAGGAAAAGTACGACAAACAGGCGAAATATGAGGCTTATCTAGTCTGGAAAAAAGAAAATGACGCTAAAATTGCGAAGCAGGAAGCCGAGCGTAAGGCAGCAGCCGAGGCTCAGCGCAAACAGGAGGCAGCTCAGAAAGCTGCGCTCAAGAAAAAACGTGCCCAGAATGTCGTCACACTGATAGCGCATTACAATAAAACGTATAATGCGCAAAAAGGCAGAAAAATTGAGAATGCCGAATCATACGCGCGTGATTTCAAAAATCTGTACAACACCGACGCGTCCTATTTCAAAGGTGTCGGTAAAGTGGCTGCACGAATGAATGCAATCAATAAATTTCTGAGCAATACGGATTATACATTACCCAACTTGTAAAATAACGTGAACGACGGAGGTGACACATCCCAGATGAACTACACAATTCAAGCATCCCAGCGCACTCCCGCACTGATTATCTATTTAATTGATATTAGCGCCTCCATGAATATGGTTTTGGACAACCGTCGGCGGATTGATATCGTCTATGATGCCTTATCTCTGGCTATTCGCCAAATGGTGTTTCGTTCGACCAAGGGGAACCGACTGACACCCCGCTACAGGATCGCGATTCTGGCATACAGTGACGATGTATACGATCTGTTGAACGGGGTTAAGGGGATTGACGAAATCGCTGCTGAGGGTTCCTTGCCCGACTTAACGCCAAAAAGATTCTCGGATTCAGCGAAGGCTTTCCTGCAGGCCGAAAAAATTCTACAAGCTGAAATTCCCAATATGCAGGATTGTCCTGCACCGCTTGTATGTCATATGACCGATGGGATAGCTACAGGCGAAGATCCGGAGCCCATTGCCAAAAGAATTATGGGTATGAGTGTGCCTGATGGCAATGTACTCGTCGAAAATATTTTTATATCCGATCATCTGCTGGAAGGCCCCATTCCGGAGCCGCGAAGATGGAAGGGAATATCCCAGGAGACGGTCCTTCAGGATGAACACGGGGAGAAGCTGCGCAATATGTCCTCGGTTCTGCCGGAAAGTTATCGTGAAATGCTGGTTGAGGCGGATTATTTGCTTTCACCTGGTGCATTGATGATGCTTCCTGGTACTTGTGCAGAACTGGTATCCATCGGGTTTCAGATGTCCGCTGCTACGCCTGTGAGATAGGAGGGGAATCATGAAAACATTGTCTGCTGGAGATAAGGGAAGCCGTGTGGAGCATCATCAGGGCAACTTTCGCTATGTGAGTGTCCAGACAGGGGAACAGCCGCTGACCCGTTATCAAGGTACATTCAAGTGCAGGTATGGTTATGGAAGAGCGGCAGAGACCGTTAATCAGGGAGACACCGGACAGGATTTTGCTGCTGTTCGCATGAATGGTAATGTGTGTACTTTCGTATTATGTGATGGGGTAGGCATGAGTTACCTTGGTGATTTTGCTGCACGCTTTCTGGGGAACGCCTTGCTGGAATGGCTGGAAACGACTGATCATCCTTCTTTGGAGGCTATGGAAAGTTTGCTTCATGATTTGACCCGTCCAGCATCCGAACAGCTGGAGAAGCTGCAGCCTTTGGAAAACTCGCCTGTACTGCTGCGGGAAGTGCTGATGGAGAAGCGGAGCAAGGGAAGTCAGGCCATGTATGTGTGTGGACGCATCGAGCTCTCGGCAGGCAATCGAAAATGCAAAGTATGGCTAGCCTGGCAAGGGGACTCCCGCATCCGTCTTTGGCGTAACGGTCAAGAACAATCGGCTGCATTTCAGATGAACTGCCGTACGAATGAACGTTGGTCTACACTGGAGGGACCAGTGGGTGGCCAACCGCATATCTATGAGGCAAAAATGCCTGCTAATGAAGCGATACGTCTGCAAATGTACACGGACGGTCTCAATGACCTGGATGCGATCCAGGCTTATATTCCGGATGAGCACATCCAGGTGCTGCTGGATGCAAGGCATACGGGCGGGCTTGAAGATGATGCCGCTTTCATTGAGTTGGAATGGTGAGGTCGGGTGAAGCATAACTGGAGGACCTAATCATGCTGCTGAAAAGGGTGAGTATCACCTACGAAAAAACTTGTCCATGTTGATTTAAAAGACACTCTTTTTGGGTAATCTTGTGAAGAATCTACTTACAGATAGGCATGAACGTACATTCTTACATAATTACTGAGCGAGAAGGAGTGGAATGGATAATGACACAACATAACGGCAAGTCACGGTTCGAAGGTAAAGTCGCCATTATTACAGGTGCTGGTTCGGGGATTGGTAAAGCGGCAGCGCTGAAACTGGCGAGTGAGGGAGCATATGTTGCTTTGCTCGATCTGGTTAATGATCGGATTTCGGAGACGGAAGCCGAAATTAACAAGCTGCGTGCAGGTGCGGCAAGAGCATTCGATGTAGATATTTCCGATCCTGCCCGGGTGGAAAAAGCAGTTCTGGAGACTATCGAATTGTTCGGCGGTCTGGATATCGTTTTTGCCAACGCAGGTATTAATGGTGTATCGGCACCGATTGAGGAAATTCAGGTTGAGGATTGGCAGCAGATTATTACGACCAATTTGAACGGTACTTTTTTTACGATCAAGTATGCACTGCCTCATATGAAGAAACGTGGTGGGGGCAGTATCATTATCACGAGCTCCATTAATGGTAATCAGCGCTTCTCCAGCTTCGGCATGTCGGCGTACAGTACGTCCAAGGCGGGGCAGGTTGCTTTTGCGAAGATGGCTGCGCTGGAACTGGCCAAGTTCAAAATTCGTGTCAATGTCATCTGTCCTGGAGCGATTGCGACGAATATTGACCAAAGTACGGTTAAAACGGATGAGTTGCAGCAAATTGTCATTCCGATGGAATTCCCGGAAGGCCAGCAACCGCTTGCGGATGGGCCGGGTCAGCCAGAGCATGTCGCTGATCTGGTAGCTTTCCTGGCTTCTACGGAGTCCAGACACATTACAGGTGCGGAAATTGTCATTGACGGTGCAGAGTCGCTGCTGAGCTAACTGGATGTATCAGTGATGAGCCTGTACCGGAAGTGATCTCTCTTATGGGTCAACATGCTAAGGAACCACCTACATCTTAAAAAGTGAATTGTTGAGGATTGTAAAATGTAACGAATCTCAGTCACGCTATTCCTTTATACCAATGGCGTAAGTATCTAAAAGCGACCCAAACGACGAAATAACGTCTTTGTGATTCGTTACATTTCAGACCTGTGCCAATAGGAGCTACTAGCATGTGCTCGGTTCATTAGAACGACATAACGTTAACTGGAGCTATCCCCCGTCATGTTTATGACTTCTGGGAGAGCTCTTTTTTTGTTATAATGCTAACATTCGGAAAGACACGTGAAGCATCAATTAGGAGAGATGAGATGAAGACGGATTTACCGATACAACCAATTATTCCTGAGCTGAGGCGGTTATTTCAGGAGAAGGATACAGGTGTGTTAATTGCGGAGCCGGGTGCGGGTAAAACGACCGTAGTACCGCTGGCACTTTTAGAGGAGCCATGGGTTGCCGGACGGAAAATCATGATGCTGGAGCCCCGCAGACTCGCTGCTCGCTCGGCAGCTGCACGAATGGCAGCTTCACTTGGTGAAAAAGCGGGACAGACCGTAGGATATCGGGTGCGGATGGATACGCGTGTAAGTCCGTCCACTCGCATAGAAGTGGTGACGGAGGGTGTATTGACCCGGATGTTTCAACAGGACCAGGGCCTGGAAGACACGGCGATGATTATCTTTGATGAATTTCATGAGCGGCATCTGCAGGGTGACCTAGGTTTGGCGCTTGCGCTTGAATCCCGGGCCATGCTGCGTCCTGATCTGAAATTGCTGGTGATGTCGGCTACGCTGGACCCAGCTCCTGTCTGTGCCTTGCTTGGCGAGGGAACCAGCTGGATTGACTGCCCTGGACGAACATTTCCGGTGGAAACCCGATATATATCCAGACCGGCATCCGAGCAGATCGAGACTTTTACAGCTCAGGCCGTCGTTAAGGCATTGGCAGAACAGGAAGGGGATGTGCTGGTTTTCCTACCGGGTGCAAAAGAAATCCATCGCACAGAGCGAGAGCTGTCAAACCTCATGCTTCCTGCTTACGTTCAGGTACATACTCTATATGGCAGCATGCCTGTAGAACGGCAGGATGAAGCTGTGCGACCCGCAGATGAAGGTAAACGGAAGGTTGTGCTGTCCACGTCCATTGCCGAATCCAGTCTTACCTTGGCTGGAGTTAAAGTCGTGGTGGATGCAGGGCTGAGCCGTGCGTCTGTATTCTCGCCGCGGACCGGCATGAGTCGGCTCGTCACCCTGCCGGTGTCCAAGGCGTCAGCCGATCAGCGGCGGGGCCGCGCGGGGCGAATTGCCCCGGGCGTGTGTTACCGGCTATGGAGCGAAGAGGCCCATGGCGTGCTGCCTGAGGCAGCAAAGCCGGAGATTGCCTCCGCGGACCTTGCGCCGCTGGCGCTGGAGCTTGCCGCCTGGGGTGTCCAGTCCCCTGCAGAGCTGCAGTGGCTGGACACCCCGCCTGCCGCAGCCTACGGCCAGGCACAGGCGCTGCTGCGCCAGCTGGGCGGCCTGGATGACGCAGGCCGCATCACGCCCTTCGGGCGGCGGATGAACACGCTTGGCGTGCATCCGCGACTGGCCAGCATGCTGCTCCGCGCGGCGGAGCTTGGGCTGGCCAGCTACGCCAGCATGCTGGCGGCACTGCTGCAGGAGCCTGCCGGCCTCCGCAGCAGTGGCAGTGCAGGCGCGGCGGGCACCGATCTGCGCCCGCGCGTGGAAGCGCTGCTGACTGCGGACAGCAGCGGCATGCCGCAAGCGGCAGCGTCTGTCGCAGACGGTGCTGCCGTGCGGCGCATGCTCCAGGAGAGCCGCCAGCTGCGCTCGGCGCTCGGCCCGGCGGCCGATCCGGTACGGCCGGATGAGGACAGCTGCGGATGGCTGCTGTCCTTCGCTTATCCGGACCGGATCGGGCAACGCCGGGAGGACGGCCGCTATCTGCTGAGCAGCGGCCGTGGGGTACGGCTCGCAGCGACAGAATCGCTGAGCCGTTCAGCCTATCTGGTCGCAGCCGAAGCCGACGACCAGGGCGCGGATGCGCGCATCCTGCTGGCTGCGCCAGTGCAGGAGAAGAGATTGCTGGACTTTGGTCCACATCTGCTGCATGAAGAGGTTCAGGTCGCCTGGGACCGAAACACCCGCAGTGTGCGGGCACATCGAAGGCTGCGAATTGGAGCCATTACGTTGAAAGAGAGCGGCATTGCACAGCCACCCGAAGATCAGGTGCTCGAAGCATTACTCTCGGGAATACGTATCGAAGGGCTGGATTGTTTGCCTTGGACAAAATCATCACGACAGCTGGCGGACAGGATGCGCTTTTTACATCATCATTTGCCAGAATGGCCTGATCTCATCGAAGATCATCTGACCGAAGAACTGGCAGAACATCTCAGCCCTTTTCTGACAGGCATGAGATCTGCTGCGGATCTTAAGAAATTGTCGATGCAGGATGTGCTGCTCGGCGGACTCAGCTGGGAACAGCGACAGCAATTGGATCGTGAAGCTCCTACACATATTCAGGTGCCTAGTGGTTCGCGCATTCCGGTGGACTATAGCCGACCTGAAGATCCTGCGCTCGCGGTGAGACTGCAGGAGATGTTTGGACAGCAGGAGACCCCGCGTATTGGCGGTGGTCGAGTACCACTGACCATACATTTGCTTTCCCCGGCGCAGCGGCCTGTACAGGTCACACGAGATCTGGCCAACTTTTGGCGGGAGACTTATTTTGAGGTCAAGAAAGACTTGAAAGGTCGTTATCCCAAGCATTATTGGCCGGATGACCCGCTGGAAGCGATTGCTACTAACCGAGCTAAACCACGAGTTTAGCTAGAATGTGTTTGCCAGCCTCGGTCTGAAAGTTGGGTCTGAGCGTGCTCTGAATGGGCGAGTATGCGATCGGCGGATTAGGCGTTTTGAGCACTAACGAACCACGTGCAGGCCCTAGCGCGGTGACTCGCTGCATATCAATGGTCGGCCATCCTCCTAGGCCTTCAAGGATAAGATATTGCGGTCGAAGCGTTTGAAAGAAAACAAGGCGGGTAATAACATAGCGAACCACTCAATTAGATGAGGAGGGATTCACTATGCAGAAGAAAATCGTAGGTGTGTTTAATACAGAACGTGAGGCATCATCCGCAATCGAGGGACTGAAAGCGCAAGGATTTACTTCAGATGAAATCTCGGTCGTCACACAAGATCGGGATGAACTGAAAGCTATTCGCGAAGAGACGGGTACAAAAGCGCCCGAAGGTGTTGCTGCAGGTGCGGCAACAGGCGGAGTGCTAGGTGGAGTCGCTGGATTGCTCGCTGGTATTGGCGCATTGGCGATTCCGGGCATCGGTCCTATTCTGGCCGCAGGCCCTATTGCCGCAGCCTTTACGGGTGCCGCTGTAGGTGCGGGAGCAGGTGGACTTGTAGGTGGGCTCGTGGGTCTCGGCATTCCGGAAGAGGACGCCAGACAGTATGAGGAATACGTGCAAGGTGGTAAAATCCTGCTACTCGTGGACTCTACGGATCGGGATACTGATGTGTATGACGTGTTCAGCAGTAACAGTTATGTGAACCGGGACAGTATCGATGTCTATCGAGAAGATGTGCCTACTGAGCGCACGGATCTCGATATGGAAGAGCGCAGACAGGAAGCTCGGGATAAGGCCGCTCGATTTGGCAACAATACTTTTCTATAAATTCGGATCATTAAAGACAGGATTCTTCAACTGGAATGATATATGTAAACCACCAGGTGGTCATTAGCCGGTTTCCTTAGAGGAAGCCGGCTTTTGTACCTGTGTATGATGCATCAATGAAAGTCAGAGGTTCAGGTGTTAAACCTGCCAGGCAGGGAATAACAATACATACAGTAATACGGCCAGGGCCAATCCAATCACCAGCAACATCAGTGTCAGGAACCGAATCAATTTCGTGGATGCCTGGAATGTTTGTGAATTAATCTGATTGCGTTTTCGATGGTAAGCAGCTGCCGAACACAGGATGACCAGAATACCGCTGACCAACGAAGTAATACCAATGATGATTGCCGCGATATGGGCCATCCGATCATAGGCCGTTGAACTGAAACCGAAGCCGGCTGCAAGAAAGCCAATGCCAACCATGGCAATGCCGGTACGAACCCAGGCCAGAAAGGTCCGCTCGTTAGCCAGATGCTGTTGTACATATTTAGAATCAATGGTAGTTATGTCTTGGTCTGTATCTGAGATGTGAATCACCCCGTTCATCCATATATGGCTTCATTGTACGTCGTTTTCATGGCAAAACCAAGAAAGGAGGCTGTCTGTTATGCCTCGTAAAGAACGAATTACAGAAATTGAGAGTCTGAGGGGAATTGCTTTTGCGGCAGTCGTCCTTCAGCACTCCATAGCACATTATTCCGTGGTCCCGGAAGCGGGACTGGAAGACGGCGTGTTGCTCGCCATCCTGCTGATGCTATCCAAATTTGCAGTACCTCTATTTATTTTTATCACAGGTATGGTGCTTTTCTATAATACAGGAGACAAGTTGAATTATGGACGTTTCATGCAAAAGCGATTAACCGATGTAATCGTCCCCTATATGATTTGGTCACTGATCTACTTCACACTCGCGCCTCGCGGCTGGAACGGATTTGGTTGGCAGGATATTCCTGACCTTGGTTTGAAATTAATCACGGGTAAAACGACCTCGCATTTTTGGTACATTATTATGCTTATTCAGTTTTATCTGTTATTTCCCCTGTTTTTGCGAGCAATCCGTTATGTCTATAATCGATATGAGGCGAAGGGGCGCACCCTAGCTCTTCTGATCTCTGGTGTGGTGTACCTAGTGCTCGCGGATCAATTGCGAAATATCGCCAGGTTCATGGAATGGTTGAATGTCCCGGTGCTGACCGATGCCTTTACAACCTATGCCGATCGAAATTTCCTGTATTTCTTTTTTTATTTTGTACTTGGAGCGGCAGCCGGGCTTTCGGTTCAACGCTGGAATGAGTGGATTCAACGTTTGCGCTGGGGATATTGGTCCTTGTTTATTGTCCTTGGTCTTCGGTTTATATATAAGTTAATGCAGGAGTTCCAGAAGCCGGAGGGCATACAAATTACCTTCTATACCGTCAGTCTCATCCGGCCGGATATGATCTTATTGCTCATTGCTTCCATCATGGTGATGTACCAACTGGCTGGCAAGCTCCACAATATCAGAGTAACACGATTGCTGGTATGGATTGGCGGGGTTTCATACGGGGGCTACCTGATGCACATGCTGATGTTGCGCTACAGCTACATTCCGGATGAACAGTTGTATGTGACATGGGGTTTAAACCCCGTAGTACGCATGATCATCACCTGGTTGCTGGCGCTTACGTTATCCTGTGTACTTACATGGCTCATCTCTCGCGCAAGCTGGGGCAAGTGGATTGTGGGAACTGTACCGAAGTCCAAACCCGATTAACAGGTGAATACATCATTATATGAAAAATTCAGAACAATAGTGAGTTGAGGGCCGATAAAAATGAAGGCAACAACCTGAAAAAAAAGTGACGCCAATACCACGACGAACACTTTTGAAGTGAATTTTAAAATTTCATTACATGAAAAATTCATAATAGAAAACCTCAAATCCCGCTCTACCTTACGTCCTGCCTATCCATCATTTCTCCTTCTTGCTTTCCAACGCCCATGGATTAAAGGGAGAAGGACGGATAAAGATGGCAGAAGGGGAACATAAGTTTTATAATACTAGATATATAGAGCTGACAGGAGGGGAATGAACGTGGCTTTTATGATTGCGCAGCGGGCATTTATTAAGCTGTATCTGATTACGATGGTTGAACAGCATAGGGGATACGGCTATGAAATGCTGGAGGCCATGAAGCAGGAATTCAAAGCCTACGGTTATGTACCACCCCAGAGCGAGATATACCGGGCGCTGCATGAATTAGTTCAACAGGGTGTCTTTTATCGGACAAAGAAGCTGAAGGGCAGTGATCCCAAAGTCGATTTTCAGGAAATCGTTTTATATCACTTCACGGATGATGGTGCGGAGAAAGCTGAATTATATAAAAAACAGGTTAAGGCCGATCTCGATCGTTGTCTCGGCATGTTACACAAGGCAGAAGAGGACAATTACGGAGTGAAAGGAAGATAAGCATGGACAGACACTTACAATGGGGAGTACTTGGTACATCCACAATCGCGAAAAATGCAGTCATTCCGGCGATTCAACAATCCGAACGTGGTGAGGTCTTGGCGATAGCCAGCCGCAGCAAGGAGAAGGCGGAAGCTCTTGCGAATGAACTCGACATTGCCAGAGCGTATGGCAGCTATGATGAACTCATTGCGGACCCGGATATTGATGCTGTGTATATTCCTCTGCCGAACCACATGCATAAGGAGTGGACGATTAAGGCTGCTCAGGCTGGAAAACATGTATTATGTGAGAAACCGGCTGCTCTGAATTCAGAAGAAGCGGCGGAAATGATTGAGGTTTGTCAACAGCACGGCGTGCTGTTTGCAGAAGCCATCATGTATCGATACCATCCCAAGCATAGACGTGTGCAAGAGATAGTAGCCAGTGGGGAGATTGGTACGGTCAGAGCCCTCCATGGCAATTTCACCTGTAACACCGCTAACGACAAAGACAATGTAAGGTTCAAAAGGGAGATGGGCGGAGGATCATTATTTGATCTTGGCGTATATCCAATCTCGGCAGCCCGCATGTATCTGGGGCAGGAGCCGGAAGCGGTAACGGTACACGCTCTTTTTTCGCAAGAGCATGATGGCGTCGACATGATGGCTTCGGGACTTGTGGAGTTTCCCAATTCAGTAGCATTAACGTTTGACTGCGGCATGTGGGCCTCGGGACGAGCCGAGATGGAGATTCTCGGTACCGATGGGCGGATTGAACTGCCCAAGGTGTTCGGCTGGGAGAACAGTGATATTCCACCACAGATTATCGTGCACACCGATTCCGTCAGCCGTGAGGAACGTGTATCGGTATCCAACTCCTATGTTTTGCAGGTGGAGACTTTTGCAGCCGCAGTGCTTGAAGGAAAAGCGCTACCGTTCAGTCCGCAAAATACCATTCAGAATATGCGTGTCATTGATGCATGCCTGGAATCGGCGCGAACCCGTCAACGGGTGCAGTTAGTGGATTAAAGCAGGAGCTAACATGCTAGCATGTTAGATGATAGGAAATGATCGAAATGGCAGACTCCATCCCCCGGGATGTGAGTCTTTTTTTATATTTAAATGTTATATTTATATATTTTTACAAAAATTGCAGTTGAATTTGATCTTTCCTCCAAAATGATGTGATATAAATAGTAAATAGATGGCTTGTTCACTATAATCTAGCAGAACGTACATCCTGGTAGATTTCACATCTCATATCACTTACATAGTGGCAACGTTCATCCATTTTAAATCATTGGGAGGCTGGATTTATGAAAAAGTTTTTGTCTACAGCTTTGCTCGCGGTAATGTTAACGATTGTCTTTTTCACCGGTTCACAGATCGCTCCAGTTGGACAGCAGAAGGCTTCAGCAGCAACGTGTACTATCATCAATACGTTTACGGGTGTAGCCAACTACCTCAGCGCCAATGGGCAACTGCCATGCAACTACATTACCAAAGCGCAAGCAACGGCCCTGGGCTGGGTATCGTCCCAAGGCAACCTCGCTACGGTTGCTCCGGGCAAAAGTATCGGCGGAGATGTGTTTAGCAACCGGGAAGGCTTGCTTCCAGCAGCGAGTGGCCGCACTTGGCGTGAAGCGGACATCAACTACACTTCCGGTTTCCGTAATTCTGACCGCATTTTGTACTCTAATGACGGCTTGATATACAAAACGACAGACCACTATGCATCATTTACTCGCTTGAAATAAGGAAGGACAGGACAGACATGAAGAGGGTAGTACTTAACGGTGAGGACTTTTCCAGCACAACAGAGCTGCATGAGCTATTGAAGCAAAAGCTTGAACTGCCAGACTTTTATGGTGCAAATCTGGACGCCTTGTGGGACTGCCTTACAGGCATGATTGAGCTGCCGCTTGAATTAACCTGGACGAACTACCAGATCAGCAAGGAACGGCTGGGTAGTGAGGCAGAGATGGTATACAAGTTGATGCTGGAGGCAGAAGAAGAGAGTATCGGATTTCAATTCAAGACTGAGGACTAGTACATGAATTACGAATCATAGCAGCAAATATTGGTGCAAAGAGAACAGACCCTTCGGTCTGTTTTTTTTGTATTTTATAGGGATATACACAACGTTAAAAATATTTTCACGAAAGGGTTGATTTTCGCATATCATACGTTAAAATAAAATTAACATTAAAAATATTTTCACGTTGAGAGGCGGAGTAATCATGAGCGAAGGTACAGTCGCACACAAACAAGGGATCGGGGAATTAATTCGGATTAAACCATATGTGCAGTTTATGGTGAGCAAGGTAGTATCCAGATTCGGCGATTCGATTGATTCCATTGCCTATAGCTGGATGGTGTACATTCTTACAGGTTCAAAGCTGCTAATGGGAACACTGCTGGCTGTTAACTTTTTGCCGAGTATCTTTCTGGGGTTGTTTGTCGGCGCACTGGTTGATCGCATGTCGCCCAAAAAGGTGATTGTGCTCACGAATACGGGTCGAGGATTATTTGTTGGCATTACAGCACTATTGTTTGGTCTGGGTGAGCTGCAAGTGTGGCATCTGTTCGTCATCACCATTTTGAATTCCCTTCTGGAATGTTTCACGTCACCCGCAGAGGTATCCACTGTACCGCGATTACTTCCCAAATCAATGCTGCTGTCTGGTAATGCCATGGCCTCATCTGCAACCCGGGTTGCAGAGCTCGGAGGACTCGCAGTGGCGGGAACGTTAATTGCAACGGCAGGGATTACATGGACGATATTAATCGATGCGGGCTTGTTTGCTTTAAGTGCACTCCTGATGAGCCGTGTGGGGTACCCAAAAACTCAAACATCATCTAACAATGGAAATAAAACATTAGAGTCATCTGATTCTCCTCCAGCAAGAAAAAGTATATTTTCTGAAATGACAGAAGCCTTTCATTTTATGCGTAAACATGTGTTGTTACTGATCGTTTCCATTCTGTTTGCCTTCGTTAACTTTTGTCTGATGCCATTCAATGTTCTTCGCACGCCATATGTCATTGAAACGTTGCACGCCGGAGCAGGAGGATTAAGTCTACTCAGTGGGCTGATTGTGGCAGGCATGGTACTGAGTGGCTTGTGGCTGTCTCATCGAGGATCGAATTACCGTAAAAGTGTGCTGGTCATTGTAGGCATTGTCATGTTGGGGCTCAGTTATGCCATGACTGCACTCCCGGCTTACATGACGTCCTACCAGCTGCCTGTTGCTGCTGTCTTTTGTCTGATGATGGGCATGGGAATTCCACTCGCTACTACACCCCTTGCATCCTATCTGATGGAAGTTACGCCTTCCGATATGCTTGGGAGGGTGTATGCTCTTCAAAGTATGCTCGTCGTCAGTGTTGCTCCTTTAGGGAGCTTGGTTTCAGGAGCCCTTGCCGATTGGGTGGCATTGCCGATTCTGTTTATTGTGTTTGGTGTTATACTTGCCATGTCAGCCGCACTGGTGCTTCTGAGCAAGACTTTCCGCACGGTTCTATAATAAGGCTTCCTCAAACGTGTTATCGCTAGCCTGTTTTGACCGAAACCCTGTCCGGACGGTATAATATACACATGATGGGCAACAGGTACCCCGGAAATGAGGATACAGGTATGCAGCGCAAAGTACTTTCAACGATTGAAGAAATCAAGGTCTACTCCGATCCGTATCGGATACAGATTATGAATATGTTTAATAAACAGGGCAGACCCTCTACGGTTAAAGAGATCGCAGACCAGATGGGCGAAGTACCAGCCAAGGTACATTATCATGTGAAAAAACTGGAGAAAATCGGTCTGCTCACCATCGTATCCACTCGTGAAATTAATGGAATCATCGCTAAATATTATGAGCCCTTCAAGGGAGAAATCCAGCTCCGTAACGGAGATGAAGAGAATTCACCTTTGAAGGAGGTATTTCGTTCCGAAACCTTCAAATTGTTAAATGAAATGTATGATCAGAGCCGTAGGCGATTTATGAATCAGGCGGAAAACGGGGACCGTATGTTCATCTCGGATATGACGTTGTATGCTAGCCGGGAAGAAGTAGAGCAGCTGTACAACGACATTACGAAGATGTGTGAACCCTATTTAACGAAAGATAAGCATAATGCAGACCAGGAAGTCTTTCATTTATTCAGTTCCCTATCCAAAGATACGGTGAATAAGCCTGCTTCGGAAACCGCTGGGAAAATGAAAAAGAAGGCTACACCCGATAAGGGCAAGCCCGCTGCAAAAACGTCAAGACCTGCTAAAAAGCAGAAGGAATCCTCGTCTGGTGGTCAGGCGGAAGAGTAATTGAAGCATATTTATCGGCTTTATTGAAGTTTCGTTTGTGTAAAGATGATATGCTGGACCAAGAAAAAAGCCGCCATTGGCGGCTTTTTCATGCGTAATTTGGCATGATGGAAGACATGAATCTATTACTGCGAAAACGCCTTAATTCGTTCATAAACTACATGTTTTCATCATAATCTTTCACGTCACGTTTGGCTGCTGTTGCGGGGGAGTTCGATGTGCCATATTCCTCGACGGCTTCCCAGGCGTCAGCGTTATCGAACTTGCCAGCATTGCGCTGTCTGACTTCTCCGGCACCGCTCGGCGGCATCGTCATGACTTCCTCTTCGACCGGCCGTTCGTTGCTTAACTCGCGGTTAGGCGTATCATCGATACAGTAGGCTGTGTAAGGGATCGCTTCGAGTCGCTCAAAGGGAATATCCTTACCACAGGTCACACAGGTTCCATACGTTCCTTGTTTGATTCGCTCCAACGCTTCATTCACTTGATTGAACTCGTCGGTTAACGTATCATCTATCGCCAAGTCACGGCTTCGCTCAAACGTCTCCGTACCGGCATCTGCCGGGTGATTATCGTATGATGACAGCTCGCCAGTTGAATCTTTCAGGGACTCGGCTGGAGCACCGTCTTCCATGCTGGATTCAAAATGGCGCTGTAGGTTTTCGCGTTGCTGCAAAAGAGCGTTTTTCAGCTCTTGAAGTTGATCTTTGGTTAATGTACTCATAAGGACAGCTCCTTTCCCGCAATGGGGTTGTAGTCAGTCCTTACCCGAATTTCATAAGAAGCAATCAGTTTTGCGTGTAAAGAGGGTCGTTCGATTTTCTATCTGACGGATAATGTGTTATAAAAAATATAGAGAGAAAATGCGGCGGTATCAAAGATAAAAGATATTCTTGTGCTTACCGCGGCGCTTTTTGATAATGGAGGGTTGTCAATATGGATGAGCATATGAAACGAAGATTGGACAAACAAAGACAATTGTTCAAACAGTTGGGCGTGCAGCTCGACGCTTTATCGATTCATGAAAAACAATTCAATTATAAACTTCGTGGTTATGATCCGGATGAGGTGGATGCCTATCTTGATTTAGTTATTAAAGATTACGAACGTTTCTATGCCAATATAGCGGATTTGATGGACAAGTGGCAAGAACAGCAGTTAACGATTCGGGACCTGAAGTCATCGGCGAAGCCAGTGGAGGATCCAACGAAGATTGATCGCAAACAGCTGGATGATATTGTGAAGCAATTGGAATACAGCGTTCGGCAGTTGAAAATCCGGGCACGCCCTGAACAGGACCTGTTCTCCGAATAAGCCTGCACAACTGGGATGATATAAAATCAGCATTTTAATGCTCAACTAAAAGGTGGTTAATCATGAGTACTCATTTTTCGGTCAGTGTGCATTGTTTGTTGTTGTTGTCTCTCAGCGCGCCTGAACGAATCACTTCGGCACTGATTGCAGGCAGTGTGAATACCAACCCTGTCGTGGTCAGACGAATTCTGGGCGGGTTGAAAAAGGCAGGACTTGTGGACTCCTCACCAGGAACGAGAGGATTTTACCTTGCCAAGCCGTCAAGCGAAATCACATTAGCCATGATCTATCAGGCTGCCAAGGATGAAGGTCCATTGTTTCCGATTCACGGTAACTGTAATCCGAATTGTGATGTTGGCCTTCGTATTGATGGCCTTTTGACCAATTTGTATCAGGTTGCCGAAGCAAAGGTAGAACAGTTTTTCGCATCCATTACCCTTGAAGATATGGAGCGTTCCTGTTCCCAACTTGAAGTTCTTCCAACACATGCCGAATAAAGCGTAATGTAAGGGAAAGGGAAGGTGTGCTGTACTATGAAAATTATTGTCATCTCGGACACTCATTTACCTCGAAGAGCACGTAAATTACCCGATCCCTTGGTTGAGGCGCTATCAGATGCCGATCTGATTCTCCATGCGGGGGACTGGTCAGACTGGAGTGTATACAAGCTGCTCAGCGCTTATGCACCCGTTGAAGGTGTCGCAGGTAATACGGACCCGCCTGAAATAGGTCAAAAACTCGGGTTTTCCCGCATCGTTGAGGCGGACGGTTTGCGTCTTGGTCTTGTACATGGTCATCTGGGATCGAAGTCTACCGAGCAGAATGCGATCCATACCTTTGCAGGGCAGCAGGTGGATGCCGTGATTTTTGGACATTCGCACATTCCAGTGATGTATACGGTCAATGATGTGCTGATATTTAATCCGGGCTCTCCTACGGATCGGCGCTTTCAGCCCCAGTATTCTTTTGGTATCATGACTACAAATTTAGGGGAATTGCAGGCGGAACATGTTTTTTATGATGTAAAATAGAAGTTGCAAATCAGGCATCTCGAATCAGAAGGCTCTTCTGTTATTCGGGGTGCTTTTTGCTATGTATGCATTCAAAAGGGAGCTTGCAAGTTATCTCTGAATGGGGAATATGGTCTGCTGTTTATCTGTCATTCATCTCTTCTCGTTGTCCCCTATGGAGGCCTTCGTATGAATGATACAATGCGTTTACAACACTAAATTGAATGCGTTTACATAAGGAGATGAGAGATGATGAGATTATCTGTATTCACTGTTGCCACACCGGACTTGACGGCAGAAGAATTGGCTTCTGCTGCAGCCGCAGCCGGCATTGAAGGGATCGAATGGCGATATCGCGGAATTCCGGCAGATGCTTTGTCCGAAGAACCTTCTTATTGGAGACATAATCGTTGTTCAATAGATCCAGGCCAATGGGAGGAACAGGTGCCTGCATTTCGTGAAGCGGCAAAAAAGCATAACAGACAGTCGATTGCATTGGTGCCGTATCTGAGCTGTGGAGATCTGCTTGCTACAGAGCAGGCATTTCAAGCTGCTCAAGGCTTGGGAGCATCCATGATGCGTGTTGGGGTTCCGGGTTATGATCGCACAACCAGCTATCCTGAATTATACAAGCAAGCAGTGCATTATCTGAATGAGGTTCAAGAGATGGCCCAACAGTATAAGGTAAAAGCTGTAGTAGAAACCCATCACCAAACGATTGCCCCCACTGCATCACTAGCTTATCGGCTCGTGCAATCGCTGGATCCACAGCATGTAGGGGTATTGTATGATCCAGGTAACATGGTCCATGAAGGATATGAGAACCATCGTATGGGACTGGAATTACTGGGACCTTATCTGGCACATGTGCATGTGAAGAATGCAGCTTGGTTCAAGGATGCATCAAACAAGAATTCGAATTCCAGTGTGAAAGAACCAAACACAGAAATCTCGCTAACATCAGACTGGCATTGTCAGTGGGCCCCCTTGACTGAGGGCGTGGTGAACTGGTTGCAAGTATTCCGTGACCTCAAATCCGTTGGATATGATGGATATTACGGGATTGAGGATTTTAGCGGAGTTTTGGAATCGAAGGCGATGTTACAGCATTTTGCAGATGTTTTTGCCGAAATTGAACGTCGTGTGGACGAGGAGGTACAGGTATGAGTTTGGTTCGAGTAGCCGTTATTGGAATTGGAAATATGGGTGCAGCCCATGCCAGAACGTTGGTAGCAGGAGAAGTACCGGGTGCAGAACTGGTGGCTGTGTGTGATGTGAGACAAGAAATGGAGAGCTGGGTATCCAGCAACCTTCCGGCTTCAGTCACTTATTGGCAGGATGCGGAGCAGATGATGTCATCAGGGACGATTGATGCGGTAATTATAGCGACCCCGCATTATGACCATCCCGAAAAGGCCATTCAGGCTTTTCAGTATGGCCTGCATGTCATGATCGAGAAGCCTGCCGGAGTATATACCAAACAGGTACGCAAGATGAATGAAGCGGCGGCTGCCAGCGGCAAAGTGTTTTCAATGATGTATAACCAGCGAACCAACCCTTTATATATCAAACTTAAAGATCTGATTGCCTCGGGAGAACTGGGTGAGGTACGGCGCACCAACTGGATTATTACGAACTGGTATCGCTCTCAGAGCTATTATGATTCAGGCGGCTGGCGGGCAACGTGGGCTGGTGAAGGGGGCGGTGTCCTGATCAATCAGGACCCTCATCAACTGGACCTATGGCAATGGACCATCGGCATGATGCCGGTGCGTATGCGTGCCTTCTGTTCATTCGGCAAATACCGGAACATTGAAGTAGAAGATGATGTAACGGCATATGTCGAGTATGAGAATGGAGCAACAGGTGTATTTGTGACCACGACAGGTGAAGCACCAGGCACCAACCGGTTCGAGGTCAATGGGGATCGCGGCAAAATTGTCATTGAAGAGGGTCAGTTGACTTTCTGGCGTCTTCGTGAACCCGAGCCTGAATTCAATCAAAGATTTACCGGAGGATTTGGACAGCCTGAATGCTGGAAATGCGAGGTGCCAATTACGGGTGTGGAGACCGGACATCCTGGTCTGATTCGCAACTGGATCGATGCCATCCTGAACGGGACTCCGCTCATTGCTCCGGGAGAAGAGGGTATCCATGGTTTAACCTTGTCTAATGCCATGCTATTGTCAACCTGGACCGATAACTGGGTGGATCTGCCGATTGATGAGGAATTGTTCTATGAGCATTTGCAGCAGCGGATTGCCAGTTCAAATACAAAGAAAGACAAGGCAGGCAGCAGCAGTCAACCTGCTGATCTGTCACAGACATTTAAATAAATGGAGCTTATACACCAAGCTGAACTCAAGGCGTGCAAGAGGATAACGGAATCGATAAACGGAAAATCCAATTGAAAAGGTGGAGAAGGTATGGCTAAAGACGGTATGTTTTATGCACCTAAAAGTGTAAAAAAAGAGGTAGTATGCAGTCCGGGTGAGTTTACCATTGCTGCTGTGGCGTTGGACCATGGACATATTTACGGTATGGTTGGTGGACTGGTGGAGGCTGGGGCAACGCTCAAATGGGTATACGATCCTGACCCAGCTAAAGTTGAGGCTTTTCGGAAACAATTTCCTCAGGCACAGATTGCGGCATCTGAAGCGGATGTACTTGCCGACGATGAAGTGCAGCTCGTGGCCGGAGCTGCCATACCATCGGAACGTGCGCCACTCGGCATGAGAGTTATGGCCGCAGGCAAGGATTATTTTACGGACAAAGCCCCCTTTACCACACTGGATCAACTAGCCCTTGCGCGTGAAGAGGTTAAACGCACTGGGAAGAAGTATATGGTCTATTACAGTGAACGTCTGCATGTGGAAAGTGCAGTCTATGCTGGACAACTGATCGAACAGGGAGCCATCGGGAAGGTTGTACAGGTTATGGGGACGGGGCCGCATCGATTGAATGCGGGTGGTCGGCCTGAATGGTTCTTCCAGCATGAAAAGTATGGCGGCATCCTCTGTGATATTGGGAGTCATCAGATCGAGCAGTTTCTGACCTTTGCTTCATGTACGGATGCAGAAGTAGCGTTCAGTCGGGTGAATAACTTCAATCATCCACAATTCCCGGAACTAGAAGACTTTGGGGAAGCATCACTGATCGGCAACAACGGGTCTTCCGGTTACTTCCGCGTAGACTGGTTTACACCGGATGGTCTGGGTACGTGGGGCGATGGACGAACGGTTATTTTGGGAACAGACGGATACATTGAGCTGCGTAAGTATATCGACGTGGCCAGAGAGCCTGAGGGCGATCAAGTTTATTTGGTTAACCATGAAGGGGAATACCGTTATAGCGTCAAAGGACAGGTCGGCTATCCGTTCTTCGGTGAACTGATCCGGGACTGTCTGGATCGAACAGAGAATGCGATGACACAGGAGCATGCGTTTAAAGCGGCAGAACTCTGCTTGATTGCGCAGCATAAGGCAATGAGCGATAGAGTGGTATGGAGCAGTGGTGCGAAGTAAAGGGTTTTATCTGAAGTAGTAATAGAATATGTAGGGGAGAGCGGCTGATACAATGGCCGCTCTTTTGTTTGTTGTAGTACCTTCGCAAATGGAACAATATGGTTTATTATGTATGTAGTTCAGAAATTGAGCTGAATGTGTGGTGTTTACAAAGTACATAGATTAGATGTTAGATGAAAGAACTGCAAATCTATTAGAAGGGAATATAAACCATGAAATTCGCTAAATTATTTGATTGCTCACCGGTTTTCGAAACACATCGTTTGACTTTACGAAGGTTAAAAATAGAGGATGCTAGTGATTATTTTACGTTTGCATCTAATCCTCTAGTTACAACATTTACTTGGTGGGATTATCATAAGTCAATAGAAGATTCATTAAAATATATAAACTACGTTATTGAAAAATATGAATCCAAAGGAGCATATCATTGGGGAATAGTTTACAAAGACACAAACAAGTTAATTGGAAGAACTGGATTCGTAAGTATCGATGAATTTCATAAAAAAACTGAAATTGGATTTGCGTTGTCAAATGACTTTTGGAAGATGGGAATTATTACGGAAGCGACAAAACCGATAATAAGGTATGGATTTGAAGAATTAGAATTAAATCGGATTGAAGGTCGCTGTAATTTTGAGAATTTTGGATCAGAAAAAGTAATGAATAAATTAGGAATGACATTTGAAGGAACATTAAGAGAACAATTAAATATAAAGGGAAAATATACAGACCAGAAGATGTTTTCAATACTTAGAAGAGAATATGTCAGTTCTTTTGAAGAAGGCAGTTCCATCAGCTAACACTGTGTTCCCACTGCTCGGCTTACGCCCCTTGGTCTGCAAGTGGGATTTCAGGGAAGCATATTCAGCAGACACACCTGCACCGACTATCCGCGTCGCGGCAAGCCCTTCGGGCTTTAAGTCGGTGAGGCGTCGGGAACACAACAACGTTATAAGAAATTGGGAAAAGGATATAAAAACAACTCAAAGGAGTAATGTATATGGCGAAGACCTCTTTGGAAATGGTAGAAGAATTCAAAACGTTTATTGATTTTGTACGAGAGTTAAAGACTATAGATGAAGAACATTGGAATAGTCCAATTTCAGAAGGGAAATGGTCATTGAAAGATGTTATAAGTCATATCATGCTTTGGGACAAATATTTTTATGAGGAAGGCATAGAGAAGATCAAGCTTGGTCAGTTCGTGACTGTAAGGCATTTGAACTTTGATGAATTCAACGCTAATGCAAGGGAATATGCAAAGACTCAAACAAGAGATTCTGTCGTTAACCAATTCATTGAATACAGAAACAAGATCATTGATGATATCACCGGATTACCAGAGGAAGATTATATAAAGGAATATACAGACGGAGACAGAAAAAAGTTTTCGATTAGGGGATATTTAAGAGGATTTATTCCCCACGATAAACACCATAAAAAACAAATTGAAAAGTACGTAAAGTCAATACAAAAAGTGTAAGCGAATTCAGGGATGCCCCAACATCTTATAACACTATGTTCCAGCTTCGCGTCTGTCGCCACTCGGTCTGCCTGAAGAATTTCAAGGAAGCAGATTCAGGCAGATACATCAATTCCCATAAGATAAGAGCTATCTAAGGGGAATCGACGTCAGGAACAAAACAACGTTAGATGAAATTACGATGCAAGTTCTTATCAAAATCAAAAACTATGAGGTGCATAATGCCAAGACTAATTACATTGGCTGATGGAAGATCAGTAGAAGTTGAATGTGTAAGCTGCGCATTGACAAGTGGTTTGATTTCTTCAACAGGTGGAGTGATTTTTGAATCAAGCAACTTTCATGTCCATCAAGATATTGCTTACCCAATTAAAGGGTTAGTTATATTAGCTTCAAAGAGGCATTTTTACTGCATGGATGAATTAACAGATGAAGAGCGATTAGAATTTATTTCGTTAATCCATAAGCTCAGAAGTGAACAAAGAAAACGATTGGGAATTGATAAGGTCTATTATTTTTATAATGAAGATACAACACATCACTTTCATTTATGGATGGTTCCTAGATATGAATGGATGTACCAATTTGGAAATTCAGTAGAATCATTAAGACCGGCATTATTACATGCAAGGAATAATATGAATGACGACGAGAATATGAAGAGTGTAGAAGAAGCGGTTAGCATGCTAAGAGAGGGCATGAGGGATTTTGTGAGTAGCTCAAGGTAACCTTATCTAACACTGTTTTCAATCATCGGGCTGACGCCCTCGGTCTGGCAGAGGAGTAATCGTGGAAGTGGATGCAACCAGACAATCCTGCGAGGCTAAGTCTTCGACCCGGCTCCCGTTGGTCGCATTAAGCCTCTCGGGTTCGTGAACACAAGAACGTTATCTGCAATTACTTACAAGTCTAATGGGGAGGGATATTTCTATAGATGATTTCAGTTATTATATCAATATTAATGTATCAATCTCCCACCGTTGTTTTTACTAAGGAAGAGATTGACAAATATGAAGAGTTATCAAAATCAGTTAATGAAGGACGATTAATTGATTATTCTTTACAATACCCCAAGCACCGTTTTCTACATTATTTATCATTGAATGGAAAATACGTGTTTCACGGTTCTAATGATGGCAATATTGAAAGATTTGAACCACGTAAGCAGACGTTGTACAACAATGAACTAACGACAGCTGTGTTTGCAACGACAGAACCATTATGGTCTATTTTCTATGCAGTATTTAATCGAAGTGCATTAATTGGGAGTTTTCGAAATGGATGTATTATAGGGCGAAACAAAAAGTACCATTATTATTCGATAAATGACTCTACAATTAATAACAATCCTTGGACGGATGGCATGCTGTACATACTACCTAGAGATAAATTTCATATGTCTGGACATGGGAAAGTGCAATTTGATGAGTGGATTTGCAATGAATTTGTAACCCCAATAGCCAAGATAAGCGTATCCTTATCAGATTTTCTTTTCTTGAATAAAGTAGCAGTTCACAAAGATAAAGAGTCATTGACTAGTACTTGGATATTTTATAAAGCACGAACTTTATTGGCGAATTCGAAGAGGGCAAGTGACAGCACATAACACGATATCTACGCCGTGTCGCATTGCTCCTTGGTTGCCAAAGAATTTTCGAAGAAGGGAATCAATTGAAGATGAATGTATTAGGGGGGAAGGATGATGAATAATGGTATGGCATCATGGCAAGAACTGAAAATAGATTATGAAATTAATCAAATATCTCCCAATATATCAACTAGACTAGAAGATATTGAACGAATCCCTACGGGGCTTGGAATAAAAATACTTACTATCCTTATTGAATGGGCTTGCCAGCCACAAAATACCCACCCAATTGAAATAGCGAGGAAAAAGATTAAAACAATTCCTTCTGATTGGCTAATAGAACATCTTCCTAATGTAGCTAAAACAGCAATTTGTCTTGACGATGAATGGGAGTATCGTAGATTGTTAGAGCTACTTTCAGAGGCAGTTCCAAAATTACTAGATTGGGGAATTGAATTGGGAATTAATTCTAAAAATGAAGAAATTAAAGAGGCAGCAAATGACTATAAAGAAAAATAACAGTTTTGTAGAGTGCAATGAAATGAGAATGTAGATGTGGATCGAAGAAGTCGGAACAACATATTCACGCATCGTGCCATTCGGCCCTCGGTTCGCCCGAGGGACTTCAGAGAAGTGGGGTTCAGGCGAACAACACTGCAAAACTAACCGCATCGTGGTCGTCTATTGACGGAGCTTTAAGTCGGTGGGACGTCGTGAACACGGTAACGTTAATTGAAAGATATTCAGATCTAAATCAGAAGGGAAGTCAAACATAATGATCAGAGTCGATGTAGCTTATTCCTTAATTACTGATCCAACCAATTCCAAAATATTAATGGTAAGGAATGTAGATGATTCTAGTGACCGATGGTCACTTCCAGGCGGGGCTGTTGAAAGAGAAGAATCATTAGACCAAGCAGCGATAAGGGAAGCTAAAGAAGAAACTGGACTAGATATTAAAGTTCATGGAATAGTGGCAGTAAATGAATGTAAATTTCCGAAAAAAGAAGAACATGTAATATTTATAACATTTAAAGGTGAGGTAATCGGTGGGAATGAAGAAATAGTTAGACCTAATGAAATTTCTGAAATAGCTTGGATTGATATAGAGAAGGCTGAACAATTAATGCCTTACTATAAAGATGGATTAAGAAGATTAATAGATGGATATGAAATAACATATTTTAACGAAGGCAATAAGTGATTTTGTGAATTGTTCGAGACGGCATATCCTTCATATAACAAAAAATTCACCTGCGGGCCATTCGTCCCTTGATCTGTGCCAGGAGTGTTTTCGAGAAAGAAGAATCGGGCAGATACATCCATTCCCTTAAGGTAAGAGCTATCTAAGGGGGAATGGACGTCGTGAATACAGAAACATTAGCTGAAATCTTCATAAAAACTTTATTTTTGGGGGCATCTCGAGGATGAGTAAAAAAACAATAATTATTGAAGATTACAACAATGAATGGCCTGAAATGTTTTCTGATCTGAAATCCATCATAGAACATAGACTCGGGGATCTAGTACTTAGAATCGAGCACGTTGGTAGTACAGCAGTACCTGGACTAGCGGCAAAACCTATTTTAGATATTGATGTAGTAATTGATTCTATGGATGTGCTTCCAGATGTAATTCAAGGATTAGAAAGTTTAGGTTACTATCATGAAGGGAATTTGGGTGTTGAGCACAGAGAAGCTTTTGCAAGAAAAGATGCAAATGTTCCCTATAGTATAGTGAAAATACAGAAACCTGAACATCATTTATATGTTTGTAATAAAGAGAGCAAAGAGTTATTAAGACATATATCTTTCAGAGATGCATTAATTAGCAATCCCGAATTTGTAGTCGAATATGCCAATCTTAAGAAAGAACTGGTTATTAGATATAGAGAAAATCGCCAGTCTTATACGGATGGGAAGACCGAATTTGTAAATAAAGTACTTAATGAATGTGGAAAGACTTTGTAGGGAGCTCAAGGGGGCGAAAACATCGGATAACATTGTATACGCACTGTGGAGATAACTCCCCTTGGATTGCCAGAGGTATTTCGATTGATGGCAAGAGCTTCAGCTAGACCCAACAATTAGGGTGGATTTCACGGATATGACTCCATTTCATACATGAACACTCCAAAAAAGACTTATATTTTCATTGTACAACCCCATTTTGAAACATTCAATCATAGTGATTTCGAAGGAGAGCCAACCAGCGTATACCTTTTCCTGCTGCGTCGTTTTCGCTCAGATTTGGGATAAAGAGTTGAATCGAATATATATAAAGCTTCTTTCTAAGTTGGATAGAGAACCAAGAGCAGCACTAATCGAATCGCAGAAAGAATGGTTACATTATCACTTAAAGGAAACAAAATTTGTAGAGAAGACATTTATTAATAATGGTTACGTTGGATCAAAAGGATCGGTAAGCCTAGGCGCGGTTATACGGGAGAGAATTAGGGAAAGAACAATGCAATTATTTGAATATCGATATTTGCTCGATGGTGAAGTTGAGTTTTTATACCAAAGTAAAAAATAGAGTTGGAATCTTGATCAAAGGTTAATAGGTGATGATTCGAAGATAGTAACGGCACATAACAATGTATTCATGTTGCGGGGCTACCACCCCTTGGTTGTCAGATATATAATCATGGAAGAACACTCAGACAACAAACGAGCCAGCCTAAGATAAGAGCTATCTAAGGGGAATGGAACTCGCGAATACGAAACGTTATATAAAATTGGCCTAAAGATAATAAGCGCACTGGAGGCGATATTATGGTAGTACACAAAATTGAGTTATCCCAAGAAACACTAATGGGTTCATTTACTAAAGAAGTAACTCCTATCCTTTCGGTGTCATCTGGTGATACCATACGTTTTGAAACATTAGACGCTGGTTGGGGTACTGGGAGAAGTAATAGTGAGAGACGGAAACCATTTTCAAGAAAAGAAAAAATGGATGGAGGTCACGCTTTGTTGGGACCCATTTATATTGAAGGTGCTAAGAAAGGGATGACTTTAGAGGTTGAGTTTAATGATATTATACCTGGTCAATATGGTTTTACTGCTGCAGGTCAATATCCTAATTGGCAAAACCAGAAGTTACATTTGACTGAATATAAGGAAATTAGCCTTGATTGGAAACTCGATAATAAATCCATGGTGGGAGTATGTGAAATCAATGGCAATTCCTTCTCAGTTTCATTACGACCGTTCATGGGCGTGATTGGAATGCCTCCAGATGACATAGGAATTCACTCTACTTGGCCACCTCGATATTGTGGTGGGAATATGGATTGTAAAGAGCTTGTGAAAGGCAGTAAATTGTATCTTCCTATTTCTGTCGATGGGGGTTACCTTGCTATAGGTGATGGCCATGCTTTGCAAGGGGATGGAGAAATCAGTTGCCAAGCTATTGAATGTCCGATGGAAGTTGTTGATATAACTGTAAATTTGATTGAAGGGATAGATTTGTTGAACCCCCGAGCTAATACTCCCGCAGGTTGGATTACTTTTGGGTTTCATGAAGATCTAAATGAAGCAACCGTTCAAGCTTTAGATGGAATGCTTACCTTGATGGGGGAGTTGTATGGTTTAAATCGTGTTGAAGCTATTGCTTTAGGGAGTTCAGTTGTTGATCTACGTATAACGCAAATTGTAAATGGGGTTAAAGGGGTACATGCCTGTCTACCACATGGAATTTTAAAGTGATTCGAATGTAACTCAGTACCTAAAATAAAGAAAACATATATGAATATCTTTCATGATTACAATGTTTATGATCTCAATTTATTATTAATGAGAATAGAGCAAAAACGTACGATTAGTCATACGATTGTGCAATGAATAGGAATAAAAAGAAAGGTGGGGGTTCGCTTGTTTGCTGTAGAATTATTCTTCAATAAAGAATTTGACGAGTACGTCAGAAAAGCATGGATGCACTTTGACAAAGCGGGAATCAGTCATTTTATGAATAGATTTGAAAATTTAAGTCCCCATATAACGCTTGCCGTATATACGGATATTTCCGATTTGGAAGGATTTAAAGAACAACTGAGAATCTATTTTGATAATGTCTCTCCTCTTCGTTTACGATTTGATATCGTAGCTACCTTTCCGACCTCGGGAACGATATTTTTAGCTCCAACCATGACGGAAGAGCTTCAACGTATACATAAGGGTTTTTATAAAAAGTTAGACAAATATAATAATCAAGCGAGTATACATTATAGCCCAAATCAATGGAATCCACATTGTACCCTGGGAACACAATTAAGTAGAGAAGTGATCGCTAAGGGAATTCATGATGTAGTAAAGGAATTTGAACCTATGGATGGAATCATAGAAAGAATGAGTTTAGTGAAGATTGAGCTGTCAGAAGAAGGGAACAGGAATATAACCCTATTTGAACAATCTTTTTTAAGTTAATACAAAGAGTTCAGTTACTGCGTATAACATTATATTCACGCTGCGGGTATTCGCCCTGGTTCCGAAAGGAGTCGGAGCAAACGCTGGGTAGTGAATACAAGGGGAACTGACGTCGATTATATTAACTTTATATGAAATCATAGTGTGATATTTAATGAAAGCATCTAAAGGAGGCTTGTATGAAGACAATTATCTATATGGTTAGGCATGGAGAATCACCATACAACGAAGGAAATGAAAGAACAAGAGGGCTTACCCCAAAAGGAAAGATCGATATTGAAAAAGTAACGAAGTTACTTATAGGTGAAGGAATAGACATGATTATATCAAGTCCTTATACTCGAGCAATTCTGAGTGTTGAAGGATTGGCCAAGCTCTTAAAGTTAGATATTAAAGCATTTGAAGGTCTTAGAGAACGACATTTTGCATCTTATCATATTGAAAATGCAGAGTTAATGTCTAGTATCAGAGAGAGTTTTAATGATTTTGATTATACCTTGCCGGGTGGAGAGTCCAACGCTGATTGTCAGAAAAGAGCAATCTCAGTTCTAAAACCTTTATTAAAAGAGAATAAAGGGAAGAAAATAGCCATCGGAACTCATGGTCTTGTAATGACTTTGATGATGAATCATTTTGATTCAGCTTTTGGTTTGGAGTTTTTGAATCAATTAAAGAAACCAGATATTTATAAAATGCAATTCGAGGACTTAGAATTAGAAGAAGTAACAAGAATGTGGAATGATTAGATTCCTAAGGTCATCAAGGAGGAATGTGATATCACTTGATAGCGTATTCACGCTACGGGGAAAAGCTCCTTTGGTCTACCCAAAGCAATTCGGTGATTTATGATCAGGCAGACACCCCTGCGAGGCCAAGTGGCGATCCAATCAGTCGCATACGCGGAGGAAGGAGAAATAATTGAAGTGGACACAAACAAGCAGTATCCCATTGGACAATTTAGTCCACGTCATAACCTAACTTGTAAAGAACGATCAAACATGATTAATCAGATTCCAATAGTTACAAATACTTTAAAAGAAATATACAAGAGCCTTGACTCTGATCAACTAAATACACCTTATCGTCCTGATGGGTGGACTATCAATCAAATTATTCATCATCTAGCTGATAATGATATGAATGCCTATATCAGGTTTAAGAGGGCATTAACTGAAGATGAGCCCCTAGCTAATTCATATCGAGAAGACCTATGGGCAGAACTCATAGATTACAGGAATATACCAATTAAAAATTCAATTCGATTGCTAGAAATACTCCACGAACGCTTTATTATTCTTCTCAATAATCTAACTCCTGATGACTTTCAGAGGAAGCTAAGAACTCAAGTTCTAGGCGTAATAACATTAGACATAGCACTTCAAAGGTTTATATGGCATAACCGCCATCACACTGCACAAATTGAATCACTCGTAATATCAAAAGGTTGGTAAAGTGGAATTTTGTAAGTTTCAAAGAACACAACAACTACGCCTAACATCAGCGGCTCTTGGTCAACGAGAAGTCAACCGGCTGTGCATCGAATTTAGCAAATACCTCTGAACAAGACTAACGGCATCGCGGCCGATTCTTGACGGAGCCTAAGTGGTTAGGATGTCATGACCAGCAAGCTGAACGAAGTATATGTAATTCTAAATCTAGTGAAAATCTATAAATATTATAGAGTAGATTGAGTCTTCAATTTTAGAAAAAGGTGGTGATCCTTGTGTCGAACAACAGACAACTTACAAGATCTCAGATCGCAGCAATTGAATATATAAGTATTTGCGTGAGATCCCAAAAAAGAGAAGCTCAAGCATCACTCAAAGAAATTTTTCAGTTATCGAATATTCCTTGGAATACCTTTGAAGAAGTAGTTCAAATGATTAAATCCCATGCAAGGGTGGCTTTGCATTTTCATCCGGATCGTCCGGTTTTAGATATGAAAAGTGTAGCTCAATCTTTATTAGAGCAGGGAATCTATAAAAGTCAGTTCGAGACTTTCATATCTAATGGGAGCGTATCTGCATACGTAGGTGGTGCAAGAGATCTTTGCGAGGAAAAACTATTTGGCCGAGCATATCAGTTAGAAGGTGCAACCAACTTTGAACGGCCAAAGTATGGTAAATCGATTGCTGATCAGAGTAATTGATTTTTACTGGAAATACTGGTTGAATCAGTGAAGGCGGAGTTCGGAAGTACATTTTTAGTGGGGATCATAAGAATCATAGATACTTTAAATATAACTCGCGCAAAGGAAGATGAGAAAATGGATAAAGGGAAAATTATATTTCTGAATGGCGTAACTAGTTCAGGTAAAACTTCAATCGTAGAAGCGATGCAAAATTACACTGAACCCTTTTTTTATGTTGTGGCCAATGATCTTTTTGAAAATACGATTGGTGATAAACATTTGCAAACAGACTACTGGAAGTATTTAAGTGAAGCGATCATTCTAATGTATCATACAGCAAAGTTATTTTCGGATCATGGAAAGAATGTTTTAATCGATGGGATACTTGTTGAAAGACCGGAATTAAAGCCGCACTATGATAAAGTCCAAGATATATTTGATGGATATCCTTTGGATATCGTTGAGGTTTACTGTCCGTTAGATCTTTGTCGTAAGCGAAATATAGAACGTGGTGACAGAACAGAAGATCAATCCGATGAGCAAAATAAAATAATGTCGAAACACATTCGCTATAGCTTTTCAGTCGATACGAGTTTGAACACGCCGGAAGAATGTGCAGAAATGATTATCACATCAGTATTCCAAAAATAATTTAATAATTGAAAATATCAGTTCAAGGAAGCAGAATCAGGTAAAAAGACTTCAAACTTTCATTGAAGGGAGGAAGAAGTATGGGTTCAAGAATAATGCATCTGATTGTGGCGAATAGAATTGCAGATTCCTTATCTATTGTAGATAAGACGCCGTTTTTACTTGGGAATATTGCACCGGATGCTGTTACAACAAAAGATTCATCACATTTTTTTGCTGGTGAAATTCAGGATTATTCAAGGAACGTAGACTATAAAGGATTTTTACATAAGTATCGATCACAGGCAGAGGACCTTTATGTTCTGGGTTATTTCACACATTTAATTGCAGATGATATATGGTTGAAAGGTTTTAATTTACCTTGGTTAAGGAACAGAATGGAAGCTAATGAGAGATTATATAAGCAGTATCATAATGACTTTAGATTATTGAATGGGAAGTTGCTTGAACATTATGGATATAAAGAGGAATTAAGAAACAGGCTCAATTACATTCCAACAATACCGGATTTAGAGGAAGTTAAATCTACAGATGTCGAAAAGTTTGTGCCATATATATTTGACGATTTGAATTATGACAAAGAAATTTTGATTGAAGCCCTTAATGTTTTTACTTTTGAGCAGATCATTGGTTACTTAGAGACATCAGTCGATATGGGAATATTGAATATGAATTATATAAAGATAAAGTACAATTTGCAAGTAATTTTGTGAAGTCTGAGGTGTCCCTTATCAATGCATCCACGTAGCGCAACAGCCTCTTAGCTGCTCGCTCTAAAGACATGAGAAAAAGTCAATCGCAATGTCATGTGGCTCGAAGTTTTAAATTTAATAATTTATGTTGAACCTGTATGTACAATTCCGGAGTATCGGCGTAAGGGGCTTGGAAAAGCAGTAGTTTTAGAAGCCTTAAAAAGAGGCAACTCCTTAGGTGCTGAAAAAGCATATGTTATTTCGGATAGTTCTTTTTATAAATCAATAGGCTTTCAACAGCACTCTCATTATACGTTCTATTGGCATAACATCTGATACTTTGAAAGGATGAACGCATGAATATTCAGGACCTCCCAATTGAAATAATAGAACAAATCGGAAAAGTTCAGAGAATTACTTTTCCCAGGCAAGGTCATACTTCTATCGTGGCTATTTTGGATACACCCGATAAAAAGTACGTGATCAAAAAGACAGAAAGAGATCTCTATAATAAATGGTTGTCAGAAGAATACAAGGTGCTTCGATCTCTTTATCATACGGGATTACCAGTTCCGCAAACATATTTATATCATGTCGAGAATGAATCGAGATGGCTTTTAATGGATTATATTGATGGAATAAGTTTGAGAGAATTTCTATCTATAGAGCCCGATCTCAAAGATAAAGAGAAAGCTATTTTTAACTTTGGACTTAGTTTAAAGAAAATACATGAATGTTCTTGCCCTATTGAATTATTGAACAATGATAGTCCTTGGTTAGATACAATGCTGAATAAAGCAGAATATAATCTAACCCACTTTGCAGTAGACGGATCAGAAGAACGACTTAAGCGATTGAAAAAAGTAAGACCTAAACCAATAGATAACACTTTGATTCATGGCGATTTTACAATAGATAATGTATTAGTTAATAAATGTAATATAGTCGGAGTTATTGATTGGTCAGGAGCTGCGTACGGGGATCCAAGATATGATGTAGCATTGGCAATTAGACCAAAATATAATGCTTTCGATAATGATAGAGATAAAGAAATATTTTTTAACGGATATGGTAAGTTAAGAATAACGGATGAAGAGTATAGCTACTTTGAAGACGGGTTATATAGCTTTTTTTAGTATTGCTTCAAAAAGTGTTCCGATGCAGCCTTCTTAATATAAAAATCTAAAGGGTGAGCAAGATGAAACAATTGAGACTTTTACTTCTGTCTAGCTGTTTATTTTACTTAGCTTCTTTCGCTTATGTAGTAATGGCAATAATTCAAAAGGAGAAGGTATTGTGGATTTCATTATTTGTTGTTTTCATTAGCTTGGGTTCGTTATATTTAAGTTTATACGCTAAAAAGAGAGCAGGGAATAAATAGTAATTAGCGCATTCAAATTGGAGTTTAACAATCCTAGCTAACTGTTTTGGATCATAAATTAAACGTTCTAATCGAATGTTGGCAAGAAGGACTATATCTTCAAGGGATAATCCATGACATGTCTAAATTCTCTCCTCACTAATTTTTTCCATATGCACGTAAATTCTATGCAAATAAGAAGGACGAGAATACCGAGCTGAGGTGAAAGAATGTTTGGCTGAAGAATGATGACATCTGGAAGTACAATACTACACTACACCCAAAGACAAGGGAAGAACTTGGAAATTTCATGAAGAAAAAACAACAATACTAAATATAGTGAAGAAGGTGCACACTTTCATTGCTTAACCTAAAAATATCAAATAATAAAGCATTCATTGAACTGAATGAGTATGTTTCACAGGTAAAGAATAAAATATCTGCTACCGCTGCTGCGACATATATTATTCATAATGATCATATCGTGAATGAATGGTACTCAGGAGTACATGACAATTCTAAACATAGTCGATTAGTTGATGAGGAATCACAATTTAATGTTGCTTCAGTGCGAAAAACATTTTTAGGATTTGCTATTAGTCTTGCATTACTTGAAGATAAGGTCAGAAGTATAGATGATCTTGTTGTGGACTACTTAAATGAGGTAGATAGGGACGCATTAAGGCATATAACAATACGACATTTGTTAACCCATACTCATGGTTTAAGTGATCTGCATAATAGATTGTTTCTTCAAGGAACCGACTGGAAGTACAATAATACTGGTGTTAATCTGCTTACTGAGATTATTCGGAAAGTATATAAAATCCCTTTATCACAATTACTCGAAGAGCGTTTATTCTCACCTATGGGCTTTAGCCAAACAGGATGGAGAAAGGAAAATAATGAAAAATTAGTATGGCTTAATGAACAATATAAGGATGATCTAGGTAACCAAGCCAACTTATTTATGAGCACAAAGGAACTGGCATTTTGGGGTTATCTGCATTTGAATAAGGGAGCTATAAATGGGAAGCAGATACTTCCTAAAGAAATATTTGAGCAAACAACCACTATTATTAGTCCTCCTGATCTGGAACAACAATTGCCGAGAAACGGTTTTTTTTGGTTTGTGCAAGATGAGCCACGGGCTAATACAGAATTAGGTGATAAACTTCCACACGGTTCTTTTCAGTCTCTGGGTGCCACTGGATGTGCCTGTCTTGTCATTCCTAAGTGTAAAACTGTAGCGGTAAGAATGTATAATCAGACTGGACAAAATCCGTTAGGGTACGACTATCTTGAGGATATTAAAACATTTGGGGATTTGGTCTGTAAGTACATAGAAGATCTATAAACCGTGAACTTGGCTTAAATGATAATGATAAATTTTTACTGGATAAGAATATATGTTCTGATATAATTGAACTGAGAATAGTAAATCTCTTCCTCTAAATTTGGTTACAAATAAAAACAGTGAGGTGAGTGACAAGATGGAACAAAGGAATGCGCCAGAGGTAAGAATTGAACTATGGGACGAAGGAGATCTAGGTTTGCTTCGCCAATTAAATTCGCCTGAGATGACAGTACACTTCGGAGGACCAGAGATTGAGGAGAAAATCTTAGCTCGTCATAAGCGCTATTATGAAATTGCACAAAATGGAACCGGGAAAATGTTTAAAATCCTCTTGCTTCCGCATCTTGAAGTCGTGGGTAGTGTAGGGTATTGGGATCAGACCTGGAAAGAAGAATCTATTTACGAGATAGGTTGGAGTGTTTTATCTGAATATCAAGGTAGAGGAATAGCGACAGAAGCAACAGCGAAGGCCATAGCTTCTATCCGTTCTGAAAAGAAGAAACATAAATTCATTCATGCTTTTCCTAAAACCAAGAATCCCGCTTCGAATGCCATTTGTCGCAAGCTGGGCTTTTCGTATATTGGTGAGTGTGATTTTGAATACCCTGTGGGGTCGACCATACGATGTAACGACTGGAGATTGGCAGTGGGGGAAAATGAATAATAGCTGTGGCTTATCTTAGCAGAGGTATCTGTCATTGATATCCAACGTTTAACGCATATAATAATTATCGAATATTTGATGGACAGAGAGGAGAGAAGATCGATGGTTAAAAAATCGGTGACAACGCTTTTCTCCATCTTAATTGTAGTGGTGTTAACCGGCTGTTTAGGGCAACCCAACGTTGAACCATCGTTGAATTCTTCGTCTCAGGAATTGGTTGTCAAGGAGAAGATTGAAGAAAGCGAGGCAGGTGCATTTAAACCTTCTGACATTATCACGGAAGAAGAAAAAGAAGAAGAACTTACGCATATGCCGGATGCTCACACAATTGAAGGGGTGGAGTTATCGATTTTGGTCGGGGATGAAGTCAAATTGGAAACCTCATTGGAGCACGAAAAGGTGACGGTTGATGGGATGGAATACTCGATTAAGCCATATGGTGTGACCTTTGGTTTGCGGAAGGATATGGGCGAACCTGTAGTTAAGGATGAGAAAATTGTTTTTACAACAGATTTATCCGGAGAAGCAATAATATCCTATGAAGTAATAGAGAATACGACTTTGAATGAAGCAGTGGAGAGGGAGCTTCAAGATCGAGAGGGCTCTTTCTATGGTGAGTTTATTGAGACTAACTCGAATGGCGGCCTGAAGGGCAAACACAACCAATATAAAGATGATTCTGTCTTTTCCGGTGTCTTTTATTATGAGTTCGATCGGCATGTTCTTCGGATTGAGTATCGTTGTGTGATCGCCTCCGTCGACGTAATGGTTCGAATCATAAATGAAACCGTGGATTCAGTAAAGAAGAGTGAATGGTAGAGACGCAAATTGAAACTACTTAAACCATTAAGGAGAACTAAAATGTCGCAGTTTCCCAAGTTAGAAACAAAAAGACTTGTATTAAGAGAGCTATCACAGAATGATTCCCCTCATTGGATATAAACTCACACCAGAATATTGGCATCAAGGTATTATGACTGAGGTAGTTGAAAAGGTAATTGAATATGGCTTCAATAATCTTGGCTTAAACCGAATTGAAGCATTTGTAGAACCAGAGAATGTGGGATCAAGAAAGGTTCTTGAGAAAATCGGCTTCAGAGAAGAAGGCATATTGAAGGGGAATTATTATTGGAAGAATTGTTGATAATGCCATTTATGCATTTCTTAAGCAAGATTTTAAAGTTCATTAATTAATATCGAAAGAAGGATAACCAGATGATTACAATTCGATTTGTTTCAAATGAGGATATCCCACACATTCAATCCATAGCTCATGAAACATGGAATTATACTTATAAAGGCATATACTCTGAAGCTTACATTCAAAACTTTCTAACTAGAGCATATTCAATTGAGAATTTAAGTCGAACAGTCGAGAGAGATCTTCAAAGTGCCAAACGGAGTTTTTTAATAGCTGAATATAATGGCGAAGTCGTTGGATATGCTCAAACAAGACAAGTGAATGAAGAAGAATACGAATTGCTAAGAATCTATATACGACCTGAATATCACAAAATGGGAATAGGTAAAGAGTTTATTAAGAGATTCATTCAAATTTTAAAGCCGATAAATAAAATGTTTGCCTGGGTAGGGAAAGAGAATCATAGAGGAAGGACATTTTATGAGAAAAGTGGATTTAAAGAAATAGAAGAAATGATCGAAACCATAGAAGGGCACAGTAAAACGCAAGTTAAATATGAATTGGAAATCTCCAAGGGAAAGGTGGTTTCATAGATGTTTTTTCTTCAAATGTCGGGATTTCCTGGTTCCGGTAAGTCAACTCTTTCAAGAAGGATCGCTAAAATTACGGGTGCCATAATTATTGATCATGATATCTCGAAGTCTTCCATATTAAAATCCATTGGGGATAGTAATTTAGAATTAAAAGTTTTAGGTATGACTTCATATAATATTGATTGGGCCCTGATAGAGTTTTATCTCTCCCAAAGCTATGACGTAATATTCGATACTCCATGCTTTTATTCTGAGATGATTGAAAGAGGTTCGTCATTAAGTAAGAAGTATAATGCTAATTATAAGTACGTTGAATGTTACCTGAATGACTATCAGGAAATAAGTAAAAGATTACAACATCGAGAACGGATGATAAGTCAGATTTCGGATACATCTGAAGAAGAGTTTAAAAATAATGTTGATGAAAGTAAGAGACCTAACCATATTCAATGTTTGCGTGTTGATTCGTCACAACCTATAGAGAAGTATTTAAATAACGTTTTAAATTATATTAATAAAGAATAAGTGATGTCTCGTGAAATCGAAGATTCAATGAGAAAAAATGCAAACGCTTTAAAACACTTCCAACAATCGTGACTCAAGAATAAAGAAAGAAGGCTGAATTTGAAGGTGCTTGACATCTTATTACATTTGAATATTCCAGAATGTATATGGTTCAATCGTGAATACATTATTTTTAGCAAAACCGATTGGTGGAGAAATTAAATATTGTTTAAGGCCGGACAAAATATGTGAAGAACTGAGTCGCTTAAACTTTACGATTTTTTCAATATATAACTACATAAAGAATAATGGAGAGCTAATGGATAATCACTATGAACAACTAATTGCGGGGATCCCTTGTATATGGATTAGGCCTAACTGTCAATCTAGAGGGATACTCATTTTATATCATGGATGGGTTTCAAACATTAAGGATTACATTTTCTTTGGTTCATTGATTTCTGATTGGGGATACACGGTTATCATACCTGAAATTTCATATCACGGTACCAGAGGGGAACTTAACTATTTTGATCCTAAAGTAATACAAAAATATTTTTGGGAAGTCGTTATTCAGACAGTTGAAGAGGCTGGAGATTTTATTTCTGAATTAACCTTACATGACAAGATAGTGGGAGTGGTCGGTAATTCTACTGGCGGTTTTGCAGCTGCAGGTGTTTATGCAAATAACATAAGTATTAAATCTGCAATAATAATGAACGGTTCGTGCGCTTGGGAAAGGTTTGAAGAACACATCTGTGAAAGAGATATAAGAACACCTTGGACTTCAATAGATAGGGATAGAATCTTAAAGCTAGATCCGGCTAAATTAACAAGGAATATGAAGAATAAAGCGATGCTTATTTTGCATGGAACAGAAGATACAACTATTCCAATTGATAGTCAGAAGTATTTTATGAAGGTTATTGAACAGAACAATATACTAAATAATTCAGTGCATTTTGTTGAGTACTCCAAAGTAAATCATCAAATTACTTTAAGCATGTTAGAAGAATCTAAGAGATGGTTAGATGAGCGAACACATATTTAAAATCCTGAAAATACTAGTAGCTGCTTATAATAAAATAGTCCCTTATAAGGGCATTTGCACCTCCAGGTCTGGCAGGAGTTTGAGGAATATTAGAAGAACTAATTGGCAGTGGTTGTAGATTAGATCAAAATTATAGACTGGAGTGTCCTCATGGTCCTCATGGAAATTGAATTAGAAGTAATTCAGAGTATGTTAGTGAAATTTATATCTGAAAGAAAATGGACTCTCCAAGCCATCTCACAATTATCAGAAGAAGATATCACATGGTCACCAAATCAAGAAAGTAATAGTATTGCAAATCTCGTTGCACATATAAGAGGTTGTGTTCACTCAAGAATTGAAACGATATTTTATGATATTGCTGATTCAAGAGACAGGGATAAGGAATTTGAATTAGGACTTAAAATGTCGATAGAAGAAGCCTATAACATGACCAAGGAATCATTCGATATTATCATTCAATATCTCGAACACCTCAGTTTCAACCCAAACTTGTTGTTATCTCAACCTTTCATTAATCGTCCCCCTCTTACATTCAGTCAAGTAAATAATGAAACAACGGTTTTGAATCTAATGATCGCAATGGTAAGAGAAATTCACTATCACACGGGTCAAATCATATATGCAGCCAAAACAAGGAAAGGAGAGCTAGTTTGGCAATACGATTGATATCAACAGAACGCAATAGAAAACGTCTAATCCAAAAAAGGAGATGGCACCTATCTATTCTTGTAGATCTCTAATGAATGAAGACTTAAAAAGTATAAGTTCTTTTCCTCAGTCAAAGGAAGAATTGTTTTATATTAGTCCTCGGTTTAAATATCCTTTAACACCAGATCAAATATTAAAGCTTCTTGAGAATCGATACGAACCAACAGTTATTGTTGATGAGGAGTCAGGTCAAGTTGTAGCTTATGCCAATTTATATGACTATAAAGATGATGTATGTTGTTTAGGTAACGTCATTGTATCGAAGGATTTTAGAGGAAAAGGTGCTGCTAATTATTATTTGTTGAAAACGATGATAATGAAGGCGAAATCGATTTATAAAGTTAAACACTTATTATTATCATGTCATAGTACGAATTCAAGAGGTCTAGCATTTTATCACAAGCAAGGATTAAACCCATTGATATGCGAATAACGGAATTAGAAGAACAAAAAATATTAACTGTACTAATGAAGTTAGAAATTTAGAATGCATTCAAGAAGAACGAAACCGCATATTATACGTGTAATGTTGGGAACTAACATAGAAGCAAAACATTAAATTAGCTTCAATAACGGAGGATGATATGAAATGGAAGTCTCATTATCCAAAGCAGGTCTTAAAGAAGCTTCAATCATTCACGAAATGCAAATAAAAGCATTCATGCCTCTATTAAATAAATATAAAGACTATGAAACAAGCCCAGCAAATCAAACGGTAGAACAAATAGAAGATCGAATAAATCAAAGCTATACAGATTATTACCTAATAAGAGAAGCAAATATTCCTGTGGGGGCCATTAGAATAGTAAAAAAGGAGAATAAAATCTATCGAGTAAGCCCTGTATTTATTTTACCCGACTACCAAGGGAGAGGGATTGCACAAAAAGTATTTTCAATGATTGAAGATAGATATAGCGATGCGAGAATATGGGAGTTGGCTACAATCTCAGAAGAGCAGAGGAATTGTTACCTTTATGAGAAATTAGGATATAGACAGAAGGGAGATACGAAACAAATTAACGACAAGATGACAATTGTGATTTATGAAAAATGCATGATTTAGGTAATCAAGAAAAAGGTCAAAACATTGAAACTGATGAGCAGTTGAGATTTATTTATGGAGAATTCATTAGATTTTTCTGATGTTGATCGTGCTGGAATTAAGTATTACTTGAATCATCAAGGGTTTTGAGAGGAGCTGGGATTGATGGATTTTATATATGGAGAATACCTTATCAGTGATAACAAAGAACTTATGGACATTCATGCGGTGAAGGGTTTCTTATCTAGAAGCTATTGGGCCAATAAGAGATCCAATGAAAAAATTGAAAAGTCCATTCATTCTTCAATATGTTTTGGGATTTATAAAGAAGAAGTTCAAGTTGGTTTTGCAAGGGTTGTCACAGATGATGCGACAATGTATTGGCTTTGTGATGTTTTTATTCATGAGGAATATAGGGGCCAAGGACTTGGTAAGAAACTAATTGAAGTGATTACACAATCGGATCGCTTTAAAGATTTAATGGGGTTACTCGGAACATTGGATGCACATGAATTATATGAACAATATCAATTTAATAGAAATAGTGAACGATTTATGATAAGACTTCCTGATTATTTGAGGGCGTGATGACTATGAAGAAAGCTATTTTTTTTCTTTCTTTGATCATTGGAATCGTTTTTATAGCCCTTGGGGTACTACCAGTTATTTTTGACCATCCATACAATGATGAACCAAACTCCGGGCCGGCAAGCTTTTGGGAAATGATTCTAATCATTAGTTACGAACAATGGATATTGTTTCTGATTGTTGGTCTGATATTAAGTCTGTTCCCTGCGTTAAAGCTACGGAAGACATGAAGGGGGATTTTATCAATGTACAAACTTAAAACAAAAGAAACAGACAACAGTGTCATTGAATTTATTGAAAGTGTTGATAGTCCCAAAAAACGTGAAGACGCGTATCAACTATTGGATATTTTCACTGAAACAACAGGGCATAAAGCAAAGATGTGGGGACCGAGTATTATTGGATTCGGCGCCTATCATTATAAATATGGTCACGAAGGAGATGCACCACTGGTGGGCTTTTCTCCTCGAAAAGCAAAAATCAGTTTGTATTTTGCTACAGGTGATGCCGAGCGAGAGAATCTATTAAAAGACTTTGGAAAACATACGACAGGAAAAGCATGTGTATACGTCAATAAAGTTGCAGATATCAATCTAGATGTATTACAAGCATTGATCAACCAATCCATCAGGTTTTTGAAAGAAACCTATCCGGATCATTAATTCCTGTTCACTGTTATTATTGGAGGTTACGTGATGAAAGAAGAGAACATTCATATACGTTGGGCGAACGAAAATGATGCAGAGGACCTTCTTAAGCTCAATGATGCTTTTAATGGAGTAGGTACATCTGTAGAAGAAGTAATAGATAGCCTTGCTTTATCTAATGAGTTGATTGCTCTAGCTGTGATTGACGATCAGGCAGTTGGATTCGCCTGTGCTCAATATTTTAAATCTTTTTGTTATCGTGCACTCCAGGGAGAAATCACAGAAATGTATATTGCCGAAGTTGCCCGGAGAAGAGGATTGGCTACGATGCTAATTGCTTTTATAGAGGAGGAACTTAGAGAACGAGGTGTTACCCGTGTAAAGATTCTGACAGGCCCAAGAAATGAAATGGCTATAAAGACATACGCAAAATCAAACTATGCGAGAACGGAAGAAGTATTGCTACAAAAGAAACTATGAACCACAAAGATCTTGGATGATCCAGATGAAATTTAAATGGGGACTAGATATGGGGCTATGAAATCTAAATCTTGAGAAGGGGGACTTTAAATGAAATTTATTGTGTCTGCAAGTGTGATTGTCCTTAATGAGAACAATGAAATCTTACTTATGAAGGGACGGAGAGGCTGGGAAATGCCTCAAGGTTGTGTGGAAGAAGGAGAGACCATCACACAAGCTGCTATACGAGAGGTGAAGGAAGAGACTGGCATTGATATTGAACTTATTAAGTTTTGTGGCCTATATCAGAATACTACGCGGGGAGTATGTAACCATATATTCACTGGAAAACCAATTGGAGGAACTCTAACTACAAGTATTGAAAGTGATGAGGTTGGTTTCTTTACATTAGAACAAGCCAATGAAATGATTACCTGGGGGAATTTCAAGGAGAGAATTCACAAAGCATTGGATGAGAGCACTCACCCCATTTTAGTTGAGTTCTCTGAATAACATATGGGTGAAGGTATCTTGGAAAACAACATCGTTGTTGTGGTTAAGGGAGTCATTGAAAATAAAGGCAGGGTACTGATATTAAAACGTTCAGCTGCAGATGAAGTTGCCGCTGGGAGCTGGGAAACCGTTGGTGGAAAAGTATATGTGGGCAACCCGATCAGAGTTATATGACTATTTACCACAAACTATTTTAAATGATTTTAAAAAATACAACGTAATAGACAAAATTGGAATGATAGATTGATTATATAAATTTTGTTATTTTTTTAACTTCTTCAATACAATAAGATTTGTAAACTGAGAAATTATTTAAATGGTTTTGAAGGTGCAATGATCCATTTTAATAAAAAAGGTGGGATAGTATGGTGTACGACGATCTCAATAAAACGATGACCACAGAGCGGTTACTGTTAAGATTATTTACGGAATCAGATGCTGAAACCGTTACCAGACTATGTAATGACTACAACATATATAAAAGCACACTCACATTACCCTACCCATATACATTAGATTGTGCAGTGTCTTGGATAGAGCAACATAAAGAAAATTTTAATGCGGATAAATGTTATGAATTTGCTATTTGTGATCGGAAAACAGGTGATTTATACGGGGCAATAGCATTATCTAATCAACAACGTTACGATAACGGGGAGTTATCTTATTGGGTGGGTCAGCCGTTTTGGGGAAAAGGGTATGCAACGGAAGCTGCTAAAGCCATGTTAGAGTTCGCTTTTGATGTGAAAAAATATCATAAGGTATATGCGCGACATTTTGCTTCTAACCCGGCATCCGGACAAGTTATACAGAAGATTGGCATGATAAAAGAAGGTGTATTAGTGGATCATGTCAAGAAAGAAGACCGGTATGAGGATCTGATTTACTACGGAGTAGTGAGAGATAAAGTGAAAGAATAAAGTTCAAACCCAACGTGGAGGAATACATATTGATAATTAAACCGGGTAAAAAAGTTTTACTTTCGTGGATGGATTGTTATGTACCGGAAAAAGATTTGTTTTTCCTATCAAAAGAACATCTTGATTATGAATTTGACTGTACCGATGTACTATTAATGCCAAAAGAGGAGTTCTATAACCACAGCACTTATAGGCAAGTGAATTATGTGAATGGTTACGAGTACTGGAATATAAAGAACGTTGATTATGTAATCATTGCGGATAAAGAATGGATAGAAACTATTCCTGAAGATAAGAAACGATTTTTGTTAAATGCACAAGTGCAAAGTGGAAGAGGGCTTGTTTTCCCCGTTACATTTGTACATGATTTGGCGGAAATACCTGCAAGCTATTTGATGGATGGACATGTTATCCTTCAGCGCTTTATGTGGGAAAGTCTGAACAAATCATGTAAAGAACAGATACTTACGACATTGGTTTACGAATGGTGGGATAAAGGGGAATGTGAGAAGCCACCTGAGTCGCTACCTGATTTTCTAAAACCATATGCCAATTCGTTTGCTAGTTCCCAAGGTGCAAATTGCCTCGCAGCAGTTTTGTTTGCAATCTCCAAAGGGAAACCAGAATGGTTTATCTATGAATGGGTACATCAAAAAACGTTTCTTGAGAAATTAAAACAGTATCATTATGAAGAGTTAATAACTGACGAACTACATCAAGGGGACGTTGTCCTATGGACAGATGAGAATGGGATCATTCAACATGCAGCATATCATTTGGGAGAAGAACTATATTTCAATAAAGATGGGCAAACGATATTCAACCCGTGGAAGATACTCTCTAAAGAGCAGTTGTATAGGGAGTGGGAGCATCTAACTATTGTAAAGTATAGGCAATGTAATGAAGTATTTTGATGGGAAATAAAACGGAGTTCCCGTACTTTTATTTGGAGGTAAGATATGAATACACTAATTCCATCTTTAGATTTGATTAAAGAAGTTGAAATCTCGGAAATCGATTATATGACAGATCGCATGCTTGCTATACAGAGTAGGGACAACAATCCGGAAGGAATTGAGATTCAGCAATTTGGAAATGCCATCTGCTTCTACAGTAAGACCATGGCATGGCCCACTTTCAATACGGTGAAGGGTTTAACAAATAATGATTTGGAACACATGGATGCCATCATTGATTTTTATAGACAGCGAGATCGAAAGGTTCAGTTCGAAGTCATTCCATCTGTGGTGGATCAGAACTTCTTGAAACGATTAACCGACTTAGGTATGTATGCATCGGGATTTCATTCATCCCTGATCATCAAACCGGAAGACAAAAAGAATCACTCAGATCATATCCGAATTCAAGAACTTGAAGAGGATCAATTCGAGCTATACGCGACCATTCATTGCAGGGGAACCGGTTTGTCGGATGACGGTATCCCTTACGTCGCCCAGAATAATCAGGTTCTTTATCACCGTCCAGGTTGGAAATTTTACATCGCATATGTCAATGCCATCCCTGCAGCGGTAAGTGTTCTGTTTATTAAAAATCAAAAGGCATCCTTAACCTTTGCAGCAACATTACCTGAGTTTAGAAATCAGGGTGTACATCAGCAGCTTTTGAATAGAAGAATAACAGAAGCCATGAATACGGAATGTAGTCTGGTGGTAGGGCAATGTTCATTTTTATCTCAAAGTCATCGCAATATGGAGCATGTTGGCATGAAGCTGGGATATATCCGAACAGCATGGACTGAAAGATAAGAACCAGATTTAAATAGGAGGCAGCTCATGAACAATACAAATAGAATCTTGGGTGCGGTTCTCATGATTAGTAGTATATTCATTTCAACTTTAGATAGAATCTCGGTGAGAATATCCACAGCCATAGTGGAAGCGGGTTACGCTTCAGGTGGGAAGACACGCGAGATAATCCCAGCAAACGATAATGGTTTCACGGGGGTTCTCGTATATTTCTTATTTTTCGTCGGATTTGTGCTGTTGGTTGCTGGATTCCCGGGGAATTCCAGAAAGGATAAAACAAATAGGTATTCACAACACCGATCATAGGGTGAGTTGTTTTCCGGAAGGATGGTTTATACCTAGTCAGATTCAACGAATTCGAACGGATTCACATGAAATATAGTACCTTATATTCAAAAATATGTTATTATTTTTACAGCAAAAGGTTGTTTTCTTACTTGAATATTCCTGCAATTGCATAAGGATTTTCTGGTGAGAGAATGACCTTGCTACGTTTCTATCCGTCATGGGAACTGGCAGATAGGAGTTAATTTACTGATTACGACCCACAATAGAGGGGAGGCATGGGAGTAGAGTATCAATGGTTTTATCTGTTCATGGTAAATGTTCTGCTTGTTGCACGACCAATAATATAAGCGGAGGTTTGGACATGCTCATGAAAATGAAGAAATACGGTGTTTGCAGTTTAGCTCTGGTTTTGCTGGCAACAGTGGTTTTTACCGGTTGGAACAGTCGTGCATCTGCAGCAACGCCCATCACATCGGATTTTAGGTCACTACAGGATTCGCAGATTATTCCGGAAATGGGTGCCGGATGGAACTTGGGCAATCAGCTTGAGGCTACGGTGAATGGTACGCCAAGTGAGACGGCTTGGGGCAATCCTGTCGTTACTCCCGAGTTAATAAAAAAAGTGAAAGCAGCAGGCTTCAAGACGATTCGGATTCCGGTATCTTATTTAAATCATATTGGAAGCGCTCCCAATTATACTGTGAACACAGCATGGCTGGACCGAGTAAAAACGGTCGTTGATTATGCTTATAACGAAGGCCTGTATGTTGTTATTAACATTCATGGGGATGGTTATAACACCGTTCAGGGTGGATGGTTGCTGGTGAATAGTAGTAACCAAGCTGCCATTAAGGATAAATACCAACGGGTGTGGCAGCAAATCGCCAATAAATTTGTCAATTATAATGAGCGGCTTATTTTTGAATCGATGAACGAAGTTTTTGATGGCAATTATGGGAATCCGAATTCCGCATACTACGCCAACCTTAACGCATACAACCAAATCTTCGTGGATACGGTTCGAAAAACGGGAGGGAACAACAGTGCCAGATGGTTACTCATTCCGGGCTGGAACACAAATATTGACTACACTGTTGGCAATTATGGTTTCGTTCTTCCAACAGACACGTACAGATCCTCTACAATCCCTAGTTCACAGAAACGCATTATGATCTCGGCTCACTACTACTCTCCTTGGGATTTTGCAGGTGAAGAAAACGGAAATATAACGCAATGGGGAGCCACTGCCACCAATCCTGCCAAGAAGTCAACTTGGGGGCAAGAGGATTATCTGGAATCGCAGTTTAAATCCATGTACGATAAATTTGTAACTCAAGGTTATCCTGTCGTAATCGGCGAATTTGGCGCGATTGACAAAACAGCATATGATTCCACAAACAACGTGTACCGTGCCGCATTTGCGAAAGCGATTTCAGCAAAAGCCAAAGCGTACAAAATGGTTCCTGTATACTGGGATAATGGTTACAATGGCCAGCATGGATTTGGCTTGTTCAACCGATCCAACAACACGGTAACTCAGCAAGGCATTATTAATGCAATTATGCAAGGGATACAATAAGGGCTTCCTTGCCAAGTGGATTGGAGCGCCTTATTTTGGAAAAGGTTATAACCAGCGGGGCGAAGAAAGCCTTTTTCGCTATCAAGCGATAAATGATTTGGAACAGGTCTATGACACGAACGACGAAATATATGCCCCTTGGTATGCCAAAGAATAGCTGGAGAGTAGTTTTATGGCTGTACGATCCATCTCCATAAGGTCGGAGGTATCCAGGGGGAAGAATGGCGTGAATAAATAGAATAATATGGATTAAATTCAATTTACTTTAAGTGCCTACATCGTTTATACTGGATTCACCTGGAAGAAAGTGCTCTCATACTACCTAAAAGGAAAATAGCAAACATGTTTATGAAAGCGCTTTTTTGAGGGTGGAAAATAGAAAGAGAGGAGGCTACATTCAAATTCCCTAATGTAGTTGAGAGAGTTGAAGCGGCTGGGAGTGCCGTGGACAACGATACTGGCATGATATTGAAGAGGAGGTATTTATAATGTTCAAAGCAAAACTTGTAAAGGCAGTAATGTCTGTTGCCCTCTTGAGTACGTTGTTCACCATCCCGACCCTGCCTTCCGCCAGCGCGGCCGATGCCAGTTGTCCGAACGGTTATGTAGGTTTGACGTTCGATGATGGTCCAAGCAATAACACAACAAACGTGCTCAATGCACTGAAGCAGGCGGGTTTGCGTGCAACGATGTTCAATGTGGGACAAAACGCGCAAAACAATCAATCTCTGGTTAGTGCGCAGGTGGCCGCGGGCATGTGGATTGGCAACCATTCCTACACGCATCCTAATATGACAACATTGAGCAGCTCCCAGATGTCTTCGGAAATTACTCGGACACAGCAGACGATCCAGTCGATTACCGGAACTTCACCGAAGCTGTTCAGACCGCCTTACGGCGCGACCAACGCAACTTTGAAATCCGTTATCAGTCAGAACGGTCTTACCGAAGTGCTGTGGAACGTGGATTCCCAGGACTGGAATGGCGCCACCACCGCCCAGATCGTAGCCGCAGTGAACAGGATGCAAAGTGGTGACGTTATTCTGATGCATGATCAATACCAGACGACACTGCAAGCGATTCCGCAGATTGCGCAAAATCTGAAGAGCCGCGGCCTTTGCTCCGGCATGATCTCTTCGAGTACGGGACGGGCGGTTGCCCCTGATGGAGGCACGACTAATCCTCCAAGCACCGGAACCAAAGTGGAAGCCGAGAATATGACTAAAGGCGGCCAGTATACCGGCAATATCAGCTCGCCATTTAACGGAGTTGTTCTGTATGCTAATAATGATTTGGTCAAATACACGCAGAATTTTGCGAGTGGCACACACAATTTCTCTCTCCGCGGGGCTTCGAGTAATTCAAACATGGCCAGAGTGGATTTGAAGATCGGCGGCCAGACGAAAGGAACCTTTTACTTCGGCGGAAGCAGTCCTGCGGTCTACACCCTTAACAATATCAGTCATGGGACCGGAAACCAAGAGATTCAACTTGTTGTGACGGCAGATGACGGGACATGGGATATTTACCTTGATTATTTGGAGATAAATTAAAAAACCGAAGTGGTCATTTGAATGTTATGAATGGTTTGAATGAAACGATGTCAATTCTTTAGAAAGAAATCCCGTCGAGTCTTATCTTGGCGGGATTTTTATGCAGGAATAGGGAGATGGAAATCGAAAAAGTTATCCATGATGATGTTTTATTTGAAGCCCAGATATTAACTTTAAAGGCCAAGCTAGAATGGATACAGATTACCGATCAAGGAGGTGTACATTTGTCAGAACATGAGGAACTTTTAGCTGGAGGCAATGTGAACAAGGTTACGAAAGTTGGAAATACAGTTCGCCGGGATGCTAAACCGAATTCATATGTACATGCATTGCTTAAACATCTTGAACAGGTTGGCTATCCCAATTCCCCGAAATACTTGGGACGCGATGAGCAGGGGAGAGAAATTCTGTCTTATATCGAAGGCGTAGTTTCCGGAAATGAGTATCCAGAAATTGAACGCTACATGTGGTCGGATGAGACGTTAACCGAACTCGCCAAACTCTTGAGAAGTTATCATGATGCAACGGTAGGTTTTACATCTTTTTCGCCTTCATCCAACGCGTATTCAGATAGTACTCAGCATGAAGTTGTGTGTCATAATGATTTTGCATTGTATAATGTTGTATTTAAAGATCGGCTTCCTGTTGGAATCATTGATTTTGACATGGCGGGGCCTGGTCCACGTCTATGGGATATCGTTTATACGTTGTATACAGCCGTCCCCCTTGCAGGCTTTTCACCGGGTAAAGATGAAAGAGAAGTCGTTCCATATCATAAACAGGATCATGCATCTGAGCGGAACAGACGTATAGCATTATTTTTTAAAGCTTATGGTATGGATGTGCCAACAGATCTGAAGGAGTGGGTAATTTCTCGAATTCATTTCATGTGCACCACACTATCTAATCGGGCATCGTCTGGAGAAATAGCTTTTATCAAAATGATTGAAGAGGGGCATTTGGCTCATTATGAGAAGGAAGTAAGGTTCCTTGAGAAGCATTTCGATGATTGGAGTTAATCCAAATAAAAAATGAAATGAAACGAGTGATATTATTTTGATCAGATTAATACCTACTACAAGAGAGAACTGGAAAGAGGCATTAAATTTACAAGTTCAAGCCAATCAAAATCATAATGTTCCATCAGTAGCTGTGTCCCTAGCGAAAGTACACATTCGTCCAGACGGTGATGAGTACAGGTATCTGCCATTTTGCATATATAATACGGAGCATTGCTTAGTCGGTTTTGTCATGATCACAGCCGATGAGACAACAGCTTGGTCCTATTGGTTGAATGGTTTTATGATCGATGGAAGTTATCAGGGTAAGGGATATGGAAGAGCAACGATAGATTCGGTAATTAACTATATAAAAGAGAACTATGTCCACAGCAAGTGTTTGAATTTAACTGTATGCGTAGAGAATGAAGTTGCCAGAAAGCTTTATGAAAAAATGGGGTTTTCAGAGACCGGAGACGTATATGATGATGAAATTGTTTACCGGTTCGTTTTTTAAAAGCATTTTAAGTTAACTCCTATTTCTGCTTAACCAGTACAACACCGATGATAATGACCACAAGCCCAATCCACGTTTTCCAGGAAGGGATCTCCTTCATAAACCAGTATCCCATCCATATGGAGATGAGCACTTCTATGCATTTGGCAATGACCAGAACATAGCCCAGTTGGCTGACCGCTTTCATTCCAAATTTGATGCCGTATCCTACGCTTAGATTAGCAGCGAGAAATAAAGGCAGCATCCAAAGATGGAATTTAAACGTAGACCAGAATTGAGGGTCGATATGCTTGCTTTGATATGAAAAAATAATGTTGATACAGGCTAAGCCAGCAAACATGAGCACAAAGCTGATAAGGTACAGCATAACAACATCACTCCCAGGGATAAGTAGTATAAATAATGTTTCCTCGAACCAAAAAAATTATCCATGGGCATGAAATGCTGTTAGCGAATTTGTTTTTGATCAACGAAAGGAGTTGGCCTGGTAATCGAGAATAAATGAATGAAGCAAACATCGTACTGAGTGGTATGACCAAGTTCCTTGCAAAAAAAACACTTTGAAAAGAGGAGTTGAAGGCATGGATATTAAAAACAAAAGTGGAGATGTAATTGGGAAAATTCAGTTTCAGACTAATGAAGATGAGGGTATGGTACATCAAGTTATTATGGATCTGAAGCCAGGTGATGGAAAAGGCATTTATATCTCTAACGCCGAGGACAACAAATTTTCTCAACAAACGAATTATGCAGCCAGAGATTGGGAGGGGGATTTTGGCGCCTTGAGAGAAAAGCTGCACCCTTGGCAACCCCGTTTTCCAACGTGCTCGGTTGTGCAAGATATTAAAGTATTTCACGGCTTCGATAACCTGTCCAACCAAGAAATAAATGAAATGATTGAAGAAAGCGAAAGGACCGGAAGCAATGTCGTGATAAGAGATTTAAAACCTAATCATGTTATTACAGGCATCAATATCACATATCAATCGGATCGGGGAGTATTTATGCTTCACGTTTTTGGCACTACCAAGAGCCGAATTCATGTACCGGATACGGAATCATTCAAAATCGAGAAACTGGATGTGCGCGGTCATGAGGCGTATTATATTTCGAATGCTGAGAACAGACAATTGATCTGGATTGAAGAAGATGCGGGTGGTAAGGCGTTGCAATATGAGATCGTAGGAAGCGATATGTCGCAAGAATGGGTACTGAATATCGCTGAATCCATGATCGAATGACAAATTCAGTTGGGTAGATGGAATTGAATGTCAAACCTGAAACGATCAAGCAGCAAGCGGATTCTGTCCTTATTCTGTCCTTAGTTGGCATGTTAATTTCTTTGAGCTATATGGCAAAAAAAGATGTGTTTATGCATGTAATCTGGAAAATATTTCTATGATGGATTTTACATAAAAGCAATGCAGAATTCATTAAATTCCACACGTCCTTTTATATACTTAGTTTGTTTGACTCAGCGAACTAAAAGGACTAGGTGGTTGTTTAAATGTTGAAAAAACGAGACTTGCATGAATGCCACACACTGCATGATTTAATGGTGGACCCCGCTGTTTTTCCATACGTTCGTCATAAGTGCCGATCTTATGAAGAATATTTATTTGCAACCAAACAGGTGATCGATGAAGAAGAGCAAAACACATGTATTTCCAGAACGATCCTTAATGAGCTGGGACATCCCATCGGAACCATTGATTTATATCACATGGAACATAAGACAGGTTTTCTTGCGACATGGATTGGAGCCCCTTATTTTGGAAAAGGGTACAATCAACGAGCAAAGGAAACCTTTTTCGCTGAGTTGTTTCTTCAACGTGAAATTGAAACAGTATTTCTTAAAATTCGAAAACAAAACATTCGATCCAAGAAAGCGGTTGGAAAATTGCCTTATGTCAAATTAGCAAGTGACGTATACCACGAAGTCTATAAGTTGATAAACCATACGGAACAAATCTATGATTTGTATTACGTGAATCGTTCTGACTTTATGGCAAGTGCAGAGATGAAGCATGTGGTTGCTACGTAACAACTAAAAACGTCTTTCGATATCTATTCAAACGAAATCCCGCCAGGTTTGTCCTGTCGGGATTTGGAAATTAAGGTCGAAAGAAGAGATATAACCAAGAAGGAATCAACGTTATAAGCAAGTCGCAAAGTATTTTAATGCTGGGGTGAAGTAATGGAGATCAAGAAAATACAGAATCTATCCAATGATGATTGGCTTCAACTTGGAAGCTTTGGTTATAAATCCACTCAAAAATATGAGCTTACCAAACAGGAGACACAAGGTTCCTTTAATATGCATTTAACGTTAATAAATCTGGATGAAATATACGAAAAAGAAGAAATGAACAGTATAGATGATTTGGAACGATATGAAGGAATCATACAACTGGGATTTTCTTATGGAATATATATAGATGGGAAAATCATAGCGCTCGCCATTTCTGAACCACAAACTTGGAATAATACGCTGATGATATGGCATCTTCAGGTGAATGAAAAATACATAAGAAAAGGATATGGGAGACTGTTGATCAATAAAGTCAGTGAGATTGCCCAGGAACGGGGCTTCAGAGCGATCACGTTAGAAACCCAGAATATAAACGTTCCAGCCATTCATTTTTACATGCAATGTGGTTATCAAATTGAAGGAATTGATGTATCACTATATTCAAATAATCATAGCCAAAATGAAGAAATAGCTTTGTATATGAGAAAGAAGATCTAATAAGAATGAACCTGGTTATTATCTTGAAACCGCTTAAATCTATGATGTTTGGTGAGGAGAGAGTCTGCATGATAACGCTCAGAAAAATAACACTGGATAACCGACGTTCTATATTTAACCTGGAAGTTTCAGAAGAGCAGCGACAATATGTTGCATCAAACCTTTCAAGTGTAGCCTCGTGTTATGTTCTTGCAACCAATGGCGGCTCACCCTTTCCACTAGCCATTTACGCAGATGAGCAGCCTGTAGGTTTTGTAATGATAACTTACGGAATCACGGGTTATGATCTTCCTGTCATTGCTGACAATAACTATTGTATTTTGCGACTGATGATTGACAAGCAGCATCAGAGCATGGGCTATGGCCGGGAGGCGTTAAAGAAAATATTGGAGTTTATTCGAACTTTCCCAGCTGGACCTGCACGTTATTGTTGGATTCCATATAGTCCTGATAACTTGGCTGCCAAAAAGCTATATGAGAGCTTTGGATTCCATGAAAATGGTGAAGTGTGCCACGACGAACTCATAACAGTATTGGAACTGTGACTTCTACTTTTAGATGGGATGTTATAACAAAGTTTCAAACTCAGTCTAAAAGCTCTTGCTTCCCTATGTCATAAAGTAAAATTTCGATAGTTGTATTTTTTTACCATACATGATAACGTGATATTAAAACCAACTATTTTAGTTGGAAATGTATTTTGGAGGTATGATCATGACTAATATTGGAGAACGATATTTATCAACAGACCTTTATCCAGAAGCATAAGATGAAATTATTAAGCCGCCCTCACCACTTATGCGTTGTGGTGACGGAAAAATAGTATAAGGGTGAATACAATGACTGTTGGAAGAAAGGTTTTTGTTATAAAGGATGAATCGCGTATTGATCCAATAAGTAAGGAAGCCAGAGAAGTGCTCATTAGTATATACTATCCTTCCAATCCAGTGGAGCATGAGTCGAAGTATATTTCGTTATTTGAACCTAATATCTCTTCCTCTATTGATATGCTCTCTAGTATGGGAGTGGATAAGGATTATATTTGTAATCTGGATACAAAAATACATAATGATGAGAGTGTTGATATTACTGCTAAAAACTGTCCCGTTATTTTTATAGCTCCGGCTTTTGGTGTAGTTAGAGATATGTATTCCTTTTGTGTAGAACATTTAGTGGAGTGCGGATTTGTTGTCATTACCATAGGTGCCACTCATGAATCTATATTTTCCATTTTTCCTGACGGTCGCTTTGTCCAGCAATCCAATGAGATATCCGAAATAGACAGTTTAGATATTCATTCTTGGAAACCATTATTGAAGCTTAGAGTTGAAGATATGAGTTGGGTTTTGAAAAATGTAGATGAGGTCTTGGATTCAGATCAGGATCTTAGGAGCATAGTCGATGTGAATGAAATGGGGATCATTGGCCATTCATTAGGTGGGGCTGCTGCTTATGAATTGCTTAAAAGAGAAAAGAGAATGAAGGCCAGCATTCTATTAGATCCTAGTTTTCATTTAATGACGACGAGCAAGGTAGAGGGAGTATCTGTTCCGTTATTGGTAGCTCGGCAAGAAAAATGCTCGTTTGAAGAACTGGAAAATGAAATCTCTCCAGACCTATTACCTTTGTTACTGAGTGGGTATGAGTCTTTGTTTAACTCGAGTGATCTGAATAGTTCATTTATTAAACTAAACGGTGCTCATCATATGACTTTTAGCGATATTCCAATACATTACAACGAAGATGGGATAGAACTCAAGCATTCCACGATTAATAAGTATATTACTGCTTTCCTTGAGGAGCATTTAAAGAAGGAAGAAAATAAATTTCATGAGCTGCTGAAAAATAAGATTAAAGATGGAATTGATCAAGTAAATAGTAAAGGACATGTTATTTAAGGAGGGGACTAGAAATGTTTAGATAACACATGCCTTAAATATTTTATAGGTAGTTAGCATGGATGAGGAGGAATGACATATGGAATTAAATCATTGGTCCGAGGAACTTAATTCTTATAATTTATCAAATGAATATTCCATTCAAAAGGCTGAGCCCGAAGAATGGGGACTGTATTGTTCTGTCTATTATAATATGGCCTATACTGGATTTTTTAGAGAGGAAGGCTACTTCAATGTTTCGCGGAATAACTCTTTTTGGATTTATAAAGGAGAGTCGAAAATCGGTGGGGTAAGGATGGCTCCCAATACGTTATATCATCTATTCTTTATGCCCCCCTTCAATGATTCATTTGAGGTACTGAAGCTTCTTAAAAGAATACTCATCAAATGGTCTGATCCAACTCAACGTATCAAGATATATGAAATTCTCCCCGATCAAGTACATTTATTTACGAGGGCTGGATTCTGGCCAGATGAGTTCAGATGTCGCTGGATGCAGCGCCCGACAGATCATTTCAATGTGCGTTGGGATCATGATTTTATAATTAAGAGCCCCGAAATTATTGAGAATGAAACGGGTGCTAAGCAATACATGAATGAAGATGAAATCGCTCAGTGTGACTTTGACAGCTTTGTAGGGGGTTTCGAAGCCTTACGCAGAAAGAAAACATCTTTGGAAGACTTTATCCCGAACGAAGAAGTCCATTATACCAATGAGGACCTAACTCAAGCTTCTACACTTGTATATGATAAGGTTACTGGACAGCTCATAGCCAACTGTCGCCTTTGTTTGCAGGATAATCAAGCAGCAGTATATAGCATCGGAGTCAACCCCGCTTACAGAGGAAAAGGACTTGCTACACGCATGCTGCAAAGAGCCCTGACTGAACTTAAAGGCAAGTATCCAGTTCTAAGGTTATATGTCATGGAAGGCAATGATGCCGAATCAGTTTATTTTAATCTTGGATTTGTTCCTGGCGTTCAAGAGATACAAACGATGTATGTTCCTGTACATGAGTAGTCACGGTTAAATTAATTAATTAACAAACCCGAGAGAATCTTTTGGAGGGGGCAGCTTCGCTCTTTTTAATCTCTCGGGTTTCTGTTGCTTGAGGAAAGGAAGGTTATTATTGGGACTATATTAATGTTGGTATTGTCTTTGTTTCTTGGTATTTTTGTTGTGAAAATCGGAATGGATAATTCCAAGAGTAACCAGTACACCAAAGAAATACTGCAAGAATTAAGAGAGATCAAGGAGATTCTAAGGGAAAAACGATGAGGATAATATGGAGGAGGCGTTAGGGGGCTTTATGATTTAAAAGGCGAAGCCAAAATTGACCGCGTGATAGCCTATGGGCTGGATAGCGGTTTTTTTGTTTCCATCTTCGAATTCCTATAAAATCCTTTCTAATCATTTTCAACAATTGTGATCAACAATACAGCAATATTGTGCGGATTCAATCGAAATAACTGTGATACAATTCATTGTAAAGCGCTATCATTGTAAATTATTAAACTATATTGCTTTTTATATTCTGAGAAGGGAGATCTTTATTGATGTTAACCATACACACCCCGACGAATATTGCTTTGCAGGAAAATGAAGTTTATGTGCGATCAGAAGCAGATAATTTTCAGGATGAATGGCCTGTTCATACGCATAATGGGTATGAGATACATTATTTTATTCAAGGAGATGCGACCTTTTTAATCGGTGATCGAATATATAAACCGCAACCCGGAGATATGTTTATATTCAGAGGGGGCGTGCCCCACCGGATTAATCCTTCAAGAGAAATGGTGTACAAGCGAAGTTTCGTCAATTTCACGGAATTATTGCTTTTGGACATGCTTGCTGTCAGTCAGTTGGAGAATCTGATGTCCATATTCCGTCATCCCAATGGGTTATTGGTGCATTGGCCCCCGGAGGAGCGTGAGCATATCACAGCTATATTTAAGGGGATCAAGGAGGAGATGGGGGCAGGAAATACAGGGTACAAAACAATGGTCAAATTAAGTCTTACCCAATTGCTACTGCGGATTTACAGGAAAACAACTAGTGAGCAATCTGCCAATCCTATTTTATTTTCTTCCCAAAAGCAGACAAGCGTAAGCCGGGTTCTTCATTATTTAAACCAGAACTACACGGAGAATGTATCTTTGGATGAACTGTCCAAAACACTCCACTTGAATAAGTACTACATTTGTCATTCTTTCAAAGAGACGACGGGATATACGATAAGCAATTATGTAATACGGAAAAGAGTTGCAGAGGCCAAAAAATTGTTGCTGTCTACGGATGCACCGATCTTGTCCATATCAGAGACATTGGGATTTAACACACCTGTATATTTTAGCAGGGCCTTTAAACAATATGTAGGTGTATCACCACAGTTATTCCGTAAAAATGAATTGCTTAACGAGGCCAAAATTCATTAATCCCATTCAAGGAGATGTTGATATGACAAGAAGAACAACGTTTAAGCTCGGCACCAATCTGGTATTGATCGTGTTGCTCATCGTACTGACTGCTTGCGGAAATTCAGGTAGCAATGCTGGTTCAAAACAAGCAACTCTAGATTTCTTGTGGTTCTCTGACGGAAAAGAAGGAGAAGTCATCAAGGAAATCATCAAAGATTATGAGAAGACCAATACCAAGGTTAAGATCAATCTCATTGAAGTAGGCTTTAAGGATATCCAAACCAAATTAAAAACGATGTTATCTGGCGGAAAGCCGCCCGCCCTGAGCCGGGTCACGGATACGGGATCATTTGCTAATCAAGCCGTTGATCTTACACCTTACGTGGACAATGCTGATCAATTCACAGATCAATTTATCGACTCTCTGAAACCTTATTATGTTATTAATGACAAGCTGGTAGCTGCGCCTATGGATGTCACAGCGAATGGGCTTATTTATAACAAAACCTTATTTGATAAAGCGGGCGTCAAAGTACCGACCTCTCCTGATCAGGTATGGACGTGGGATGAATACACTGCTGCGTTAAAAGAGGTTATGGACAAAGGCGGAGCACGATATGGCATGGTATGGGATGTCACTCCGCATCGATGGTCCACTCTTTTGTATCAGTATGGCGGAAGCATCTTAACAGAGGATGGCACTGAGGCAGCGATTAACAGTGAAGCTGGAATCCGTTCCATGGAGAAGTTCAAGCAGCTTCATGAAGAAGGGATCATGCCCGAATCGGTATGGCTCGGAGGTGAAAATCCGAACAACCTGTTCCGTTCCGGGACGGTGGCTACCCACTGGGCTGGCAACTGGATGATCAGCAATTACAAGGATATCACCGATTTTGAATGGGGAGTCACCTACATGCCAAAAGGAACACAACGTTCTTCCGTACCAGGCGGGAAGTTTCTGATGGCTTTCAAAGGCAGCGGATATGAGCAGGAGGCGGCAGAATTTATTGAATACTTAACGTCCAAAGAAGTGAATTCAAAATATAATCAGGAATCATTGTTTATGAGTCCACGGAAGGACAGCTCTGTATTGAATTATGAATATGGCAAGGAGATGTTTGAAATTTTCGCGGATGAACTGAAGAACAGTTCGCCTCTTGCAGCTAATGACTGGTCCAGACAGACGATTATATCCAAAATTTCAACGGACCTGAAAAATAATATTGTTGAGGTTCTATCCGATAAGGCAACTCCGCAGGAGGCTTTGGATCGAACAGCCAAGCTGATTAACGAGGCTATTGGCAGTCAATAAACGTAAAGTCATTTGGTTAATTCGCATACGGGGGCTTACCGATTCCTGTGAAGCCTCCCTTTCGATTAACGCATAAGGAAGGGGCAAGCAGATGAGTGAAGGACAACGATTAAACAGGAATACGCTGGCAAAACAGAACAGGAAGCTCGTTATTGCTCCTTATCTGTTTATACTTCCCAACCTCCTGATCTTTGGCACTTTTATCGTATTTCCCTCTTTATTGGGCCTCTATTATTCCTTTCATGTCTATGATGGATTGAACCCAATGAAGTTCAACGGGCTGGACAATTATATCAAAATTATAGGGGATCGGGAATTTTGGTCGACCATCGGACGAACGGGGATTTATGCAGCAATTGTTGTCCCGCTAATTTATGCAGCAGCATTAGGCATTGCCTTGCTGCTTGCACGCGAGATTAGAATGCGCGGCTTCTTCAGAGCCGTATTTTACTGGCCGACCATGATTTCTTACATTATCGTAGGATTGACCTGGAAGTGGATTTTTGGAGATTCATTTGGCATTTTGAATCATCTGCTAACCATGGTTGGTGTGGAACCTGTCGGCTTTTTAACCTCTTCCTTTTGGGCAAATACGGCTGTAATCATTGCGACAGTATGGTCACGTGCAGGCTTTTTCATGGTCATTTTTATCGCGGGTTTGCAGGCCATACCTACGGATTATTATGAGGCTGCGCGCTTGGACGGGGCAACGGGAATGAAGGTGTTTCGCTATATTACGCTCCCGCTTTTGAAGCCCACAAGCTTGCTTGTTGTTATGCTGACTCTGATTGACGCGTTCAAAGCATTCCCACTTATGTTTGCGCTTACAGGTGGTGGGCCGGGCAAAGATACTACCTATATTGTTCAATATATTTATGAGATTGGTTTTAACAGACAGGAGCTTGGTCTGGCCAGTGCCATGTCGGTGATACTGTTTATCCTTATTGGTGGATTCTCGGCTCTGCAATTCCGTCTATCGAAAGGAGGGGCTACGTAATGGTAATGAAGCCTATGGTCAAAATCTTCATCTACAGTCTGTTAAGTGTTGCCGCAGTGGTGTGGCTCCTGCCTGTCCTGTGGGTCGTGATTTCTGCTTTGAAAACGAATAGCGATCTGTACAGCTTCCCTCCCAAGTTATGGCCGCAGCCAATCACCTTCGAGCATTTCAAGGAGGCATTCAGTAAAGGCGATTTTGGCTTGTATTTTATGAATAGTACGATCGTAACTGTAAGCTCAACGCTGCTACTGTTATTGATTAACTCCATGGCAGGCTTTGCACTCGCGAAGTACCGCTTCCGCGGAAGCTCGATCATATTAATCGCTTTTATCTCAACACTCATGATTCCGATTGAGGTAATCATGATTCCCATATTCAAGGTACTGAGCGCACTGGGGTTGTATAATAGCCTGCTCGCGATCATTATCCCGCCAGCCGCAACCCCGACAGGTGTGTTCCTTATGAGGCAGTATTTATTGAGCGTACCGGACGAGCTGCTGGAAGCTGCCCGGATGGATGGAGCGGGCGAATGGAAAATTTACTGGAGCATTATTCTTCCGATAGCGAAGCCGATTCTTGCGGTGCTCGCAATCTTCTCCTTCATGTGGAGATGGGATGATTTTGTATGGCCGTTAATTGCGATTAGTGATCCATCGAAATATACGATTCAGCTTGCGCTCTCTAATTTTATTGGTGAATACAACGTGGATTGGGGCAGCCTCCTGGCCATGTCCGTAATCACGATGCTTCCGGTACTGATTGTTTTTATGGTTTTCCAGCGTTATTTTGTCAGCGGTATGATTACTTCAGGAATGAAAGGATGAGTTGAATGTCAGATACCACCCGTGTTGGGATGGATACCTTGAATTATAAACCGATGAAATTAGGTCACCATCAGGTCATTAATCATTGGATGATCAGTGGCATATATACGAAGCCTGTTGACTTTGTTCCAACAACGATGGAGGGAGATATTAATGATTGGCTTATCGATGGTTTTGCCATTCATGAGAATCCATGCAGAAAAGAATTTGTAGAACATAGGAGAACGCAGCCTCTGAACCGATTTTTTGATCAATGGAGCGAGTTTCCTAGCCCGGGAGACAACTTCGTTGGAGAAGAGAACGGAATGCCTTGGGCACTGTATTCTCCTTGGAATAATCCACGTGTGGAGCAATCAGGATTTTGGTTTGTACCGACACATCTGCGCAGTTACGCGGCGACAAGACTCCTTTCTCCGACTGCTCATACCGCCTCTTTGCGGATTAAGACCTATGGCAGTCTGACGTTGTGGGTGAATGGGGAAATGGTAACGGATTTTGCGCCACTCATGCGTAACAAGGAGCAGGAAATCGTTATTAAAGCTGAACTTGTAGCTGGAATCAATGAGATCTATGCCTGCTGGGAGGATCTGGCTGAGCGGGATACGATGTATGCTTTTGCGGTGGAATATCTGGGAGACGAGGAATTGGTGATTTCCCTGCCTATTGCTCCTCATTTGGCGGAGTCTGTAAAATCCGCAGAGGAAGCTCTCGAACAGGCTTATTTTCCTTCGGATCTCTTCAGAGGTGAGCAGATTAAGCTCAAGCTGCCGCTTCCCTTGCCGGATATCGTTAGAGAGGTTGATATTCAGTATGGCAATTTTTTTGACGGTACCGAAAACAAGACGATACACCTAGCCGAGCAGGAAACGGACCTGGTCCTGGCACATACCAATCAACTCGGTCATCATTACGTATACTTCACGCTGGATATTTCAGTTTCAAATGTTGTGCTAACCAAGAAGTTCGGCTGTCAATCCTATGATACCAGCTATGATGAGGCAGCTCAGCAAGCTGCGGATATTGAAGCCCGCAAATCCCTGGCTCTGCAATGCATTGCCGAGAAGGGCAGTCCCAATATTCATAAGGCCATCGCCATGCTCAAAACAGGCGGTAATCTGCAAGAAGCAGAGAACATTTTGCTTGAAGGTGTGGAAGGGATTGAGCAACGGAAGGATTGCAGTGACTTCTATCTAGTGGGGCTGTTTCGTCTTTGGAGAGATGAACGAAATAGCGGTCTGTTCAGCGAATTGTTCTGGGATCGGGTGAAAGCAAGTATTCTGGGCTATCGATATTGGATTGATGAACCTGGCGATGATGTAATGTGGTTCTTCAGTGAGAACCATGCCTTGTTGTTCCATACCAATGAGCTGCTAGCCGGACAGTTGTTTGGGGATGAAACGTTTAGCAACAGTGGTGAATCCGGTGAAGTACACCGTCAAAAAGCAGAGCAGAGGCTTGCCTTGTGGTTCGAGCGCTTTTTGGATGAAGGATTGGCCGAATGGAATTCAAGTGCATACATTCCTATTGATGCGGTTGGGTTGTTGCATATCTATGAATTTGCCCATAGTGAACAGCTCAGGCAGCAAGCCAAAAAGGCAATGGACCTGTTATTCTATTATATTACCGTTCAGATGCATCAAGGAGTCTTGTCCACAACGTTTGGGCGCAGCTATGAGAAGGAATTGCTGGGTAGTTATGCAGCGGGAACGACTTCCATGTGCTGGATCGCTTATGGCGTTGGCAATGTAAACAATTATTCAATCAGCAATGTTGCCTTGAGTTTATCGGATTACAGTCCTCCAGCAGCATACCAGGAGCATCTGTTGTTAGGGGAAAATCAGCAATTGGTGTTCGCTAATCAGCAGGGTAAGGGAGGTTACGCCAAGCTCTATCACTTTCGGACAAATGAATACTCCTTATCATCAATCATTCGCTTTCGTCCAGGCAAGCCAGGTTATCAAGAGCATGTCCAGCATTTATCTCTGTCACCTGAGGCGCAGATTTGGGTGAATCATCCGGCAGAAATATACAAGCATGGGGATGGTCGGCCTTGCTTCTGGGCCGGGAATGGGATATTGCCCGACGTTGTTCAGCATGAAGGGATCGCTTTGATGATGTTTGATATTCCTGCGGATCACACCTCTGACTGGACACATGCTTATTTTCCTACCCACTCCTTCACGGAATGGGTGAGGCATGAGAACTGGCATTTTGCTCGCTTGGATAAGGGGTATGCAGCCATATATGCGGCCAACGGGACGAGTATGGAGAGCAACGGAGTAACGAGAGAGCGTGAGCTTATTTCCCCTGGTTTACGAAACGCCTGGATTATAAGAGCAGGAAGCGAACAGCAATTCGGGTCATTTGACGCTTTTATCAACCAAGTTCGTTCTGCAAGCCCGCAATTCGACAGTCAAGCTTTAACACTCACTCTAACAGATCCGGTATATGGTCCAATTCAATGGGGAATGAACAAGCCTTTTCATATTCAAGAAAAGGAAATTGCACACGAAGGTTATGGAGTGAAGGGACAACTGAAGTTACTGGACATGGAGCGCTGAATCGTGTGCAAGAAACCAAGGGAGTGAACATCAACATGTCGAATCAAATGATGTTACAGGAGAGAATAAGCAAGGTATCCCATGCGATGGAGTCAATGAAAAACACAAGCATCAATGAACAGTTTCCCATCGGACTAATCGACATACATCTATGGGAATGGCCGCAAGGTGTCGGTCTGTATGGCTTGCTTCAGCTCTATGAGGCAACGAAAGATCCCCAAGTGCTGGAATTTCTCGAATCATGGTACAATGCAAGGCTGATAGAAGGATTACCCGAAAAAAATGTGAATACCTGTGCTCCGCTCCTTACTTTGATCTCACTATGCGAGCTGACCGGAAACAAGGAATACGAACATGTCTGTGAGGAATGGAGCAGTTGGATCATGGATGGACTGCTGCGAACCGGAGACGGTGCGTTTCAGCATATGATCACGGGAGATGCCAATGATGGTCAAATTCTGATTGATACCCTTTTTATGACCGTGCTATTTTTGGCCAAAGCAGGGGTATACTTCAAGAAACCCGACATGGTGGAAGAAGCCAAACGACAGTTCCTTGTGCATATTAAATATCTATACAATAAGAAAACCGGATTGTTCTATCATGGCTGGGATTTCAACGAAAATCATAACTATGGTGCTGTTCATTGGGGGAGAGGAAATGCATGGTATACGGCGGGAGTTATGGATTTCCTGAATATCGTTCCGATTGAAGACGGGCTGAAGGCCTATCTATTGGATACAGCAACCGCTCAAGTCAGAGCGCTGAGCAAGCTTCAGGGTGAAGATGGCATGTGGCACACGGTGCTGGATGATCCAACCTCTTACAAAGAAACCTCGGCAACAGCAGCGATTGGATACGGCATTCTCAAGGGAATCCGGTATGGACACCTGGATGAATCCTATCGCCAGAATGGTTTGAGAGCACTTGAAGCAGTGTTGAAACAAATTGATGATCACGGAGTCGTACAGCAGGTGTCCTATGGTACTCCTGTGGGTCAGGATGCTCAGTTTTATAAAGATATAGCAATTAGTCCGATGGGTTATGGACAAGCACTTACGTTGTTTATCTTGATTGAGGGTTTGCGGATTTCAGACGCCTAATAAAATAAGACGGACTTGTGTGGAGGATAGGGGAATACAGCTTCCTGTCCTCCTTTTTGTGTGGAATTCAATTGCATTATATCTATTCTACTATTTTTAGTTGAAATATTGTAATATAAAGGAAAAATACTAACGACTTTTGCAAGACAAGTTAAACTAACGCATGGTAGCTTGTAGAGGGTTAATATATGCTATCCATGAGAAGAACAAAGGAGGTGATTCCATTGGTAAACAAATAAAATGAGAAAATCTAAATGTGGATTTAAATAAGCATGCAGATTTTCTCTCTTATGAATCAAGAATTTATTATAGAGGAGAATGAACATGCTAAATCAATTAAGTGAAACGATCTATTATCTATCTAACCAAAATGATAAAGAAAGACCGACATTGGGGTTAGTTTGCGGTGATAAATACAGCCTCGTCGTTGACGCTGGAAATTCGGTGCAACATGCCAGGGATTTTTTACATGAAATAGAGAAGTTAAACGTTCCACCCGTTAAATATGTGGTCATCACTCATGCCCATTGGGATCATTTTTTAGGAATGAATGAATACGGAGCTACGATTATTATGAATAGTCTAACTAACCAAAAGATGAAGGATTGGCGGAACTATTCTTATGATGACCGCTCTCTTCAGGAGTATGTGGATTCCAAGAAGATGAACACACTGTGCATGGAAACGATACAACATGAAATACCGGACAGAGAAACCTTTCAATTAAGCCAGCCGGATATTATTTTTGAAAAGTCTCTCCATCTGGACTTGGGCAATAAAGTTTGTGTGCTTGAAACCATTCGAAGTACGCATACGGATGATTCAACCATTGTATATATTCCGGATGAAAAGGTCATTTTTCTGGGGGATAGTGCTTACAACACAACTACAAATTCGCTATATCATATTAAGCAAGACAAGTTATTGCCTATGATTGAGGACATTCAGCAATATGATGCCGTTCATTTCTTGCTTGGTCATGAGTCGATCTGTGACGTGGAGGAAATGGATACGTTTTGGAGAGAGCTCCTCTCAGCCAATGATGCTGTGAAATCCACGTCATTAGAAGAAGCGATCGGGCGATTTGAGGCAGCCAATAATCGAACGGCAAATGACAATGAGCTTTTCTTCTTACAAGGATTCGTGAATGATCAGATATTACAATCAAAAGCAGCGGAATAAAAGAGTACCGTCGACACACAAGAAGGTTATTGCCTGTTCACAACCAGGGATGTAATCACAGCATTACCAATACAGAATCGCTGGAGAAGTTCATTCTCTCCGTTCGTAAATAAGGTTATATTAAGTAAAGGGTTGCCTGCAAAGGCGGCCTTTTTTGCTTATGCTTTCATTCCTCAAGGATACTCAGAAATCATTGGAAAAAGAGGTTGATCATTGTTAACATGTAATCATACGGTGTGTAAATGGAGAAGAGGTAGGAAATTGGAAATCAAAGATCGTCCAAAGATAACAATCCCCAAAACGTTACTGGAAAAAACTTTAGATATCACAACCATCATTTTATTTATTATTGGCATGATCTACTGCTTGCAACAATGGATGACCTTACCGGATCAGATAGCGATTCATTTTAATATGAAGGGGGAGCCTGATGGCTGGGGAGGAAAGTGGGGAGTATGGCTGCCCTTAGTCATTGGCCTTATTTTATGGATTGGGCTTTCGCAGCTGGAGAAGTATCCTCATACGTATAATTACCTCAATTTGAATATGGAGAATGCGGAGAGACAATATAAAAATGCACGGCTCATGATTAATCTGATGAAGACGGAGATATCCATATTTTTTATGTATATCAGTTGGATGATCATTGAGTTTTCGAGTGCGGATAAAGTCACTCATCATAATTGGTTGCCCGTTGTCATATTCATTATCGTTTTATTTAGTTCCATAGGTTTCTTTATCTACAGATCATTTAAGCTTAAATAATGATTAGTTTACGTTCCGATTCAGAACAGTAAGTGAAAAAGGATTATGAAACTCACAAAGGAGAAATGATATGACCGTTGTTGGAATCTTGGGGACAATTCATAATCAAGAATTAAGAGAGAAATATAATAGTTCACTTACCCTGTATGAGGATTTGATTACAGAATTCAATCCGGATATTATCTGCGGTGAAGTGCATCCCCATAGTTGGAAGAAGTATATCAAGGATAAACAGGATAAGGGATATTGGGGAGAGCCAGCCAGTGAGTATTGGGAGCTTATCTTTCCATTATGCGAAGACCGGAATATAGAGTTTGTGCCTATTGACTGGTTTGAGTTAGATGTATGGAATGATTTTGATCCATTTAACGGCTTCTCTGAAGAGCAGCGTAAATCGTTGGAGAAGATCGATGATGAATGGTTTGCTAAACAAATGAATACACATGACGTTGGAGCGATTCCCTTTAACTCGGATGCGTTTGATAACATGACCAAACAAAAATATGAATGGTTGGATCAGATTAATCCAAAAGCACATAACTTTAGATGGATCGTACGAAATCAGATCATGATTCAACGTGTGAAGAACACGTATCATTCGAATCCGGGTAAGAAAATTTTATGTGTTGTGGGAGCAGATCATAATTATATTTTCAAAGAGGAATTGATCAATGAACCTATTGAATTGGTATATCCATTACGATAGTTCAATTAATAGACTATAACTTTCAGGAGGCTTGTTCCATGATCAGATTGTGCAACAGTATGGACGCAGATGCAATGGTTGAGATCATTAATGATGCAGCAAAGGCATACCAGGGTGTAATTCCTGAGGATCGTTATCATGAACCCTATATGCCATTGCAAGAATTGAATCAGGAAATCCGTGATGGCGTCGTATTCTGGGGCTTTGAAGAAAATAATAGATTATGGGGCGTGATGGGAATTCAGGATAAAGGTGATGTTGCTTTAATCAGGCACGCATATGTAAGAACTCACCAACGGGGAAGTGGAATAGGCACAAAGCTGTTGGCTCATCTGGTGGCATCAACCGACAAACCGATATTAATAGGAACCTGGGATTCAGCGGAATGGGCTATAAAATTCTATTTGAAAAATGGTTTTACCCTAGTTTCATCGGATGAGAAGAAGCAGTTATTAACTCGATACTGGAACGTTCCTGAAAGACAAATCGAAACCTCTGTCGTTTTATGTGACGGGAAGTGGGGCGCCTGAATGCTTTATCATTTTAGCGAGGATTCAGATATCCAGGTTTTTATTCCAAGAGAGAAACAAAACAGAGCTGAATTTCCAGCAGTGGTGTGGGCTATTGATGAAGAACATGAATATTCATATTACTTTCCAAGAGATTGCCCGAGAATCATTTGTAAAAAGACAGACACTTTAAGTGATGAAAATAATGATAAGTTTTTCAAACATTCTAATGCAGATATCATCGTTACGGTTGAAAGTTCATGGTATCCGAGAATTATGAATCAGGCCCTGTACAGGTACCATTTCGATGACACCCATTTTGAACGCTTTGATCCAACGGCGGGATACTACATTTCTTATCAGGTTACAAAGCCTCTACATATAGACCGTATGGATTGTTTAATGGAGAGATTATTTAAGAAAGGAATTGAACTCAGATTTACTCCAAATCTGTACCCACTGAGAGAGGCGATACTGACATCGGATTTCAAAGATTTTGGAATACATCGATTCAATAACGCAACGAAAGTTTAGAGTGATTACTTTTCGCAATGATGTGATGGTACGAAATTATAAGGCGCTTACGACATGTTGTAACAGGAGGGGATCATTTATGGAAGCTAAAGTTGTGACTTTGCCTGCTTTTCAGGTAGTAGGGTACAAAATTGAAGCCACGGTTGCAGCGTTTGAGTCGGGTCTTGGCAAGATCCATCATGAACAACTGCTCAAAAGAAAAGAGGAGATTCAGCATCGGAAAAATGACAATGTCATATTGATGCAGATTTATCCTATGGACGCAGATTTTAATCCCAAGGAGGATGTGTTTACACATCTGATTGGTTATGAGGTGGCCGTAGACAGCTTTGTCCCACTTGACATGATCCTTCACTCAGTCAAGGAAAGCCAATATGTGACTTGCACACACAAAGGGCTTGAATCGGAGCTTGATCCTACATATGATTATTTATACGGTCAATGGATTGGTGAAAAGGGATATGAACTGAAGGACTATAATTTTGAAATTTGGGATGAACGATATCAACCTGAACATCCCGATAATGAGATTGATTTGTTCGTAGCGTTGCAGTAGTTATAGGCTTTTTTACGATACAGAATCTTCTATTTCGTATATAATACATCTATGACTTTAGCGTAACCAAAACGAGTGGAGAACGTTTCCCGCTCTATCAATACGAAGGAAAACCTGTACTGATCGTGAATACAGCGAGCAAGTGTAAGTACACACATCAGTTCGACGATATGCAGAAGCTTTATGATCGATATAAAGAGCAAGGGCTTCAGATCATTGGTTTCCCTTGTAATCAGTTTGCGGAGCAAGAGCCGGGAAGCAGTGAAGAGGCGGAGTCCTTTTGTCAGATTAACTATGGCGTGAAATTCCCCATGTTCTCCAAAATGGATGTCAATGGAGAGGCGGCGCATCCGCTGTATGATTTTTTGAAGAAATCGGGACCTTTTGCAGGTTTTGATGAGTCAGATGTGCAAGCGAAACTGCTAAAGCTGATGGTGGCGGACAAAGCACCGGAATGGTTGCATGGTGATGCGATCAAGTGGAACTTTACGAAGTTTCTGATTGATGCCGAAGGGCATGTGGTTAAACGTTTTGAGCCTGTTGATTCGATTGACGAGATCCAGGCGAGTATTGAACAGCTTCTGTAAGTTATCTTTCCCAATCTCCCAAAAGGGCCATGACACGTACCGTGCAAACAAACGGATATGTGCATGGCCTTCTATATTTCAAAAGTCTGTCCGGTACTATCCGACATGATGTGAAACGGGTAAAATGGTAAGAAACCTCTCCAGAACAGGAGGTACTTGAACGTGCCAAGTGTAATGCAATTTAGTGGTCCATTGGAATATAGCTATCGCTCCACCAGCACGTACGACCCTGGAGCATCGGACGGATTTCATTCGCATCCTCAATATGAGGTGTACTATTTTCATGATGGCGAATGCACCTATCTCATTGGAGATCGAGTCTACAACCTTGAACCGGGTGACCTGGTCCTGATGCATGGCATGACCCTTCATCGGCCACATCCAATGCCAGGCAAACCTTATGTGCGAACGACGCTGCACTTTGATCCCTCGGCCATCCGCAGCAGTCTGCACCCGGACCGGGTGAGCGAGGTGTTAAAGCCGTTCGAAGAACTGAGAAACTGCCGGATCAATCTGACAGGCAATATTCGCTCCGAATTCGAAGCCTTGCTGTTGAGTCTGCATCAGCTTACCGTGAATTCGGGGGATTTCAAAGAGGAACGCATGAACGTTCGTTTATGTGACCTGCTGTATGTTATAGCTGGAATCTGCCGAGGCAGGGTCGAGGACCACCTTCCCTCTTCCGAGAAGGAGCGGCATGTACAGCATATCATTGCTTATGTCGAAACTCATTATATGGAGGACATTGGGCTGGATGATCTGGCAAGTGAGCTTCATCTGTCCAAGCCTTATCTGGCCGGATTGTTTAAAGAAATGACGGGTAGTACCATATTTAAATATGTGTATGACCGTCGCATTAATCAGGCCAAGCTGTTATTCCAGTTCCAGCCGGATATCAGTGTGACAGAGGCCAGCCGGTTGGCAGGGTTCAAACGTTTATCCCATTTCAGTCGAATGTTCAAACAAAGTGTAGGGTGTGCACCAGATCTGTACCGTAGTCGATTACATCGTTCGTTTGATTAATGTAGCGTTACGGATCAAAAATTTTACATGCTGCACAGCCTGAGGAGGTTACTGAATGCAATCAGAACAACCATTCAAGCTTGATTACCGAATTGGATCAGCCGATGCCGATTACAGATCACAATGTCGTCCATCTGCTTTACTGGAGCATATGCAGTTGGCAGCAGACCGCGATTTAGCAGGTATGGGAGTTACCGTATCGCAGATGCTGGATCAGGGATTGGGCTGGATGCTGTTAACGACAGATGTCACGATCATACGCCCAGCCCGATTGGAAGAAGAAGTATCCTTGCAGACGTGGCATAAAGAAAATAAAGGTGTGACATGGTTAAGGGACTATATCCTTACAGATCGAGAGGGAACACATTTGGCTGAGGCTCGTACGGCTTGGGCATTGGTCGATCTGAAGAAACGCAGAGTCGTCAGACCATCAGCTCTGCCTTTTGAAGTGAAATCGCATCCCGATTTATCCTTAGGTGAACCCCCTGCTAAAGTGACCGTCCCCTCTGAACTTAGCTTGCAGGAACAATATCGTCTAACTGTACAATACAGCAGCACAGACAGTAATGGTCATATGAACAACGCCCGGTATGCAGACGTCTGTTGTGATGCATTAACACTGGATGAACTGGATGCAGGTGTGACCCGCCTGCAAATTTCATATCATCGTGAGATACGTATGCAGGAGCAAATGATTGTTGAGCGTTCAGAGGTTACAGAGGGAGCTGTGTGGATTCGAGGGAGATTGGCTGAAGAGAATGAGAGTATTATTTTTGAAGCCAAATTGAGCCTCGGAGACACCACCGCTTCGCACATTAATCAATAAAATGGAATTGAATACAACTAGATAAAGTCAACCAGCCTGTTTTGGTTGGCTTTTTGCTATTTTACCTCCTGAAGCAGACATAGATGCACCTGTTACGTTCATCTCATAATACCCGCCGTGTTTAGAAGCCAGACAGAAAAGGTAAAAGAAGGGTAAATGAAAAAAATGAAAACTGAGGAGGAATCACGAATGAAAGAGTGCACACCGGATCAAAATAACAAGGATGCACATCAGGATCGTTCCCATGACAATCCGGAGCAGTATGCAACAGAGCAGGAAAGTTTGCTTGACCGATATGAAGAAGAGCAGACGGCGGACCCCATTCCGATGGAAGATCTGAATATGGAGAAGCAGGAGGAGAAGAATAAGGATCAGACCAAGAGCAATTCGTCATCGGAAGAGAAATATCGAGCAGATTATCGCGAATCGCAGTGATCCGAATCAATTCAATTGCGGTTAAAAATGAGTACTTAATTCCCCCTATTCAGAAGGGAATGACTAGATGTACATTTAGTGAAAATAAAATAGTTTGTTGACTAATGTATGTTACTATATTATAGTTACTGTGTTGGCAATTTAGGAAATACCATTTTGGGAGGCGAATATTTATGTCTACATCTTTCTTTGAAGCGTTGAAAAACAGAAGATCTTATTATGGAATCAGCAAGGAATCCACAATCTCGGATGCTAAAATCCAGGAAATCGTGGAAGAAGCGGTAAAATACACTCCGACTTCATTCAACTCACAAACATCTCGTGCCGTAGTATTGCTCGGTGAACAACACGACAAACTGTGGAATCACACGGAAGAAATTTTGCGTGAAGTGGTTGGCAATGCAGAAGCTTTCCAATCCACAGCTGAGAAAATGGCTGGATTCCGCAGCGGATACGGTACAGTACTCTTTTTCGAAGACAACAATGTGATTGCGCAGCTACAACAAAATTTTGCAGCTTATGCGGATAACTTCCCGATCTGGGCGAACCAATCCAACGGTATGTTGCAACTGGTGATCTGGACTGCTTTGGAGCAAGAAGGTTTGGGAGCTTCCCTGCAGCACTATAACCCGCTGATTGACGAGAAGGTCAAACAGGAATGGAACATTCCCGAGAACTGGAGACTGATCGCTCAAATGCCATTCGGCAAACCAACAGCAACACCAGGCGAGAAAGAATTCCAACCGGTTGAACAACGTGTAAAAGTACACAAGTAAGACTTTTGCTTGAATCGAACGTTGACCTTAATTGAAAAGATTGAGGTGCCTCGTTTCAGCGAATTTCCCAATATTTAACCACATACGGCCTCGCTTCAATTTGATACGATGATGTAGATCGTACTCCAATGAAGCGAGGCTTTTTGATGTGAATAATAAAATATACAAACGTACCCGGCGAAAGCTATGGAATGCTATTTTGTGCGGCGTACTGGCGATAGGATCAATCTCCATCGGTGAATCCACAGCTCAGGCAGCAGCGTCTCAGCAGGTGTTCAAGGATACAACCTCCAGTTATGCCAAGGATGCCATTGCACATCTGGTCAAGGCAGGAATTGCTGCCGGAACCACTGAGAATACGTTTGAACCCAAAAAGGCAGTCACTCGTGCTGAATTTGCAACATTTGCCGTGAGATTGCTAGGTTTGAAACCTGTTAAAAACAATATTAATCCCTATAACGATGTCAGCATGAACGCATGGTATTACGGCAACGTTGCAGCCATGACCAATCTTTCCATTCTTGAGGGCAAGAGTCAGGGCGTGTTCCAGCCAAACGCCTCCATTACTCGGGAAGAAGCGGCTGCACTGCTGGTAAGGATGCTGAAACAATCCTCCAAATCAACGAACCTTCTGTCATCCACGTATGACGATGCAGCTGAGATATCCGACTGGGCGCGTCCTTATGTGCAGACCGTATATCAGCTAGGCTTGATGCGCGGCAGTGATGGCAAGTTTCGCCCGCATGACGAAGTGACCAGAGAAGAGGCAGCAGTGATGCTGGATGCCATTTTGCAAAAGAAAACCTGGTCAGATCAGCTGAAAGGCGAGGATCAGCTCGGTATTCAGTTGGGATGGCAATATAACGCCTCTACTGCTGAGTTCAAGAAACAGATCGAACAATCGGAAGCCAACACGCTGGTTCCCCGTTGGTTCTTCCTGAATAGCAGCATGAAAGTCACGGATCTCACGGACACATCGTTATTATCCTGGGCATCTGCTACAGACAGGCAGGTATGGCCGTTGCTTGGCAATCGTTCGAACCCAGACCTTACCCACCAGATGTTATCGAGCTCAGCCAACCGGGCGTCGGTGATCTCACAGGTCACCTCTTTGGTGAAAACATATAAACTGGATGGCATTAACGTGGATTTCGAGAACGTACTGCCAGCTGATCGCGAAGGAATGACCGCATTTATTACCTCGCTGACAACGGCTTTGCACGCTCTGGGCGCTGTTGTGTCTGTAGATGTATCACCCGATCTGGGGACAGATTGGACCGATGCATTTGATTATGCGCAATTAGGCGCTGTATCGGATTACATGGTACTGATGGGATATGAGGAACATTGGAACGGCGATCCGCAAGCAGGGTCTGTGGCATCTCTTCCTTGGGTTGAAAGGGCTTTGGATACGATGCTCGCTGAGGTCGTTCGCGCCAAAACAATTCAGGCTCTACCCTTATATACACGGGATTGGTCTTCCGTTAATCCGGCAGCCAGTTCATGGGATATCACCCTGGCAGAACAGGGAACTCGTGCACGAGCTTCAGGTTCCGTGAGACGATGGGATGCAGATCTGGTCCAATATGTCATCGGCTATAACAGTAACGGTTCGCCGAGATATATATGGGCAGAGGACAGTCGTTCATTATCGGCGAAAGTAATGATGAGCGGAGAGCGTAATATTGCCGGATTGGCCTACTGGTATATGGGCGGAGAGACGGCAGATGTATGGAATGCCATTTCGAACGCTTCACGATTTGAATCATACATTTTCTAAATTCCCGAAATTATAATTCTTTCTTAAACCAACCCAAACACACCGTTATTCAGACGGATGGTTTGGGTTATTTTATTTTGGTAAAAGCTAAGTTGTAATGAATCACGTTTGATTTTGGTTGAACGGTGTAAATGGATAGAAGGATAGTGAACTGTCCAATAACATATAAGAGATAGAAGCATAGGAGGGAGATGGAGCATGCGAGAGTATGATTGCATCATAGTAGGTGGAGGACTCGCAGGACTTCAGGCAGCCATTCAGATGGGGCGTTACTCTTCCCACCGGGTATTGGTGGTGGACGCAGGAGAAGGCAGATCAACGTTATGCCGAACCTATCATAATATTCTCGGTTTCCCCGATGGAGTATCTGGTGAAGAGCTGCGCTCCAAAGGCAGAATGCAGGCAGAGCAGACAGGGGTAGTTTTTGAAAAAGACCGTATCATTAAGGCAGGACGCCGGGGAGAACAAATTCAATTGTTCGGCTCTTCCGGCTCTGAATATATGGCAAAAACAGTCTTACTGGCAACCGGACTAACGGACAGAATACCCGCTATTCCGGGATTAAGGCCTACGTTGGGACGAACAGTATATGTGTGCCCGGATTGCGATGGATATGAGATTCAGGATCAGCGCACGATATTGCTTGGTTCAGGCGAAGCCGGTGCAAACATGGCTATGGTTTTGATTCAACGTACCAATGAGTTGTTGTACATCAACCATGAGCAGTCGCCAATCTCTGCTGAGCTTCATCGAAGCATGAAAGAGGCAGGAGTTCGTTACCTTGAGGCGGCCGTCCAAGAAGTGCAACAGATGGAGGATGGCCATATTACGGGTGTGCTGACGGAAGATGGACAGATATATGAGTCGGAGCGTGGATTTGTCGCGTTTGGAGGCAATCGTGTGCATTATGAACTGGCAGAGCAGCTTGGAGCCGTCATCGCGGATAATAAACACGTGGAAGCTAACCCGCGCAGCATGCAGGCCGCGCCTAATGTATGGATTGCCGGGGATCTGGGTCTGCACGCGGAACAAGCTACGGTTGCCATGGGCGAAGGTTCAATTGCAGCGATCTGGATTCACAAGGCATTGCAACAGATGGAAAAGGAAAATAAGGTGAAGCAGATTTAAACGCAAATTAAAAAGCCGATTAAAATGCAGATGGAGAACAGCCCCGTTCATAGAAAAAACAGTTTAAAAAGTCCCCCGACCGTTGTGACTAAGGTTGGAGGACTTTTTGCGTTGCACGTAAACCTCTTGCATAAGGATGGTCAGAATTTATTTGCTGTTTGTATTGCGGATTTCGGTTGTTTGGGCTTTGTGAGGATGAGTGATGTTGTCCACGATTTCTCCTACGGCTTCTTCAATCATGTCCGTTGGGCCGGGATTGTCCGGGTCGGGTTGAATAATTGTATTCACACCAGGCTGTAGATCTTTGTTTTTTCGTTCTTTTTTATGTTCGTTCATGGAAAATTCCTCCTTATTCAGGTATGTTTAAGGTGTTCCTTAACATATCCAATCCTTGTGATGTATATGTAAACGATTAACCAATCAAATCAAATTGAAACGATATGTGTTAAGGGAGGAAGAGTTCATCTGTTCAAAAAAACGAGCATGCTCCTGTTACTTCTGATTTTATGTGTGTGGACATATTGGAGAACGGATAGCGATGATCAGAATCCATATCTGATTACCGACTACAGCCGCCTTCATCCGGTTAAGGTTGAACGTGTGGTCGAAGGTCATGAAGAGCAGCAGCTCGTTGAACTGCTGAAGGAAGCCCGAGAGCGGAACTTGACGATATCGATTGCCGGGCAGCGCCATAGTCAGGGAGGACACACTTATTATAAAGACGGCATTGTCATAGACATGACCTCGTATAACAAAGTGCTGGAAGTCAATACCGATGCCAAAAAGGTGCGTGTGCAGGCTGGGGCGACCTGGGCTGACGTACAGCGAGCCATTAACCCATATGGACTGGCGGTCAAAAATATGCAGTCCCAGAATATTTTCACCATAGGCGGATCTATCAGTGTAAATGCACATGGTCGAGAGCTTCAGCAGGGTTCCTTGATTGAAAGTGTCGATTCCTTTCATCTCTTGACGGCAGATGGTCAGATTCGGCAAGTGAGTCGCACGGAGAATGCAGAGCTTTTCCCGCTTGTACTTGGGGGTTACGGACTGTTTGGGGTGATCCTGGACGTTACGTTGACGTTAACGGATGATGAAGTCTATCGTCTCACAACGGAGCAGGTGCAGGTCGAGGACTACCCGTCTTATTTTCAAAAGAATATCCTGGGAGACTCGATGATGCGTATGCATCTGGCCCGAATTTCAGTTCACTCCGGTGAAGGCTACTTTCGCGAGATGTACGCATTGAATTATGCCTCTGATCCAACGGCTTCACTGGATGATTATAATCATCTGGATGAACGTGAAAGGGGCGTACTTCCCAGCAAACTCCTGTTCAACCTGAACCGTGAATTCGAATGGGGGCGGGCCTGGTTTTGGCCGCTGCAGCAGCGGTACTTCGAGTCACAGGATGGCAAGAGGCTCAGCCGCAACAATGCGATGGCTTCTGCGTCTGCCTTCATGGAGTATCACCAGCCCGGTGAAAATGATCTGTTGCAGGAATATTTTATTCCGGTGGATGCCTTCCCCGCATTTGTTCAGGAGATGGGTGAGATTGTATCCCAGGAGCAATTGGATCTGCTTAACATTACAGTCAGGTATGCGAAACATGATGAAGAAGCTGTGCTTTCCTATGCAACGCAGGATATGTTCGGACTCGTCTGTTTATTTCACGCTTCATTGTCCGAGGAAGAACAAGGGAAGTTCAAGGACGGTATGCAGCAGCTGATAGATGCCGTCCTTCGATATAACGGAACATATTATCTGCCCTATGCAGGTTATGCAACTTCAGAGCAATTCGAACAGGCCTATCCACGAAAGAATGAGTTTTTTGCAGCCAAAGAAAAGGTGGATCCGAATCATTTATTTATGAACTATTTTATGGAGCAGTATGGAGGAAATCATCCATGAATATCAAGTGGCTTGTTCGATCTCAAAGTATTGTTACGCTCGCTTCGGGCATGATTTATCCGTATTATCTTTTGTTTCTCAAAAATCTGGGTAACAGCTTCTCCAAATATGGGCTTGCTTTTGCCGTATTTACAATCAGTTCGGCTGCTGCTTCGCAATGGCTCGCTCCCCGGATGGATCGACACGCCAAGCAGTGGCTCATTGTAAGTTCGGTGGGGATGGCCGCAGCCATGATTGCATTTCCGTGGGTCATTTCCTACATCTGGGTGCTGCTGCTGCAAATGATGATGGGGACATGCAATGCGATGCAGCGAATGAGTGAACGGGTGCTGCTCGCCGATTATACGGTGGCTGGGCAACGGGGCCCAGCTGTAGGTAACTATCATTTCTGGACATCCGCCGCGTCAGGATTTGCGGTTATTGTTGGCGGTGTGCTGATTGATTGGCTGACAATCGATGTATTATTTTATCTGAGTGCCATGCTGTATATGTGGGGAGCTCTGGCAGTATGGCGATTACGAAGCATTTCTGATGAAGCAATAGATGGCTAAAGGATAGAAATGGTCTGATTAATCTCCAGCGAGAAGTTTATATTATAGATAACCTGGTATGATTAAGCATTTTGCTTACATTCCACAAAGCGAGTATTCTCAAGGAGGTTTTTCAGATGAATGAACAAAATCATGTTATCCATAAAGATGGACAAGTTTCAACCGACAAGGTAGACAATGCGATTGATAAGATTGCGCCGGAGGAACGGGAACAGATTTTACAGAACTTTGATACCTTTAAAGGATATCTGGGCAAACGAATTGCAATGGGAGAATCGATTGGACTGGGTGAGGAGCAGATGGCCAAAATCGCCGAGAAAGTAGCCGACTATTTGGCAGCCCGGGAAGAGCCGCGTAACCGTGAAGAGAAGTTGCTGCAAGAACTATGGAATGTCGGGAAAGAGGAAGAGCGCCATATGCTGGCTCATATGCTAGTGCGTCTGGCACAAGGTTCAACCCCGAATCATTAGGATCGAACTGAAACTAAAAGCTATGCCAATAGAGACTCTGGATGCCGAGGCATTCAGGGTTTCTTTTTTTATGACACCTATTGTAACTATTTTTCATCTGGCTGATACTTTTACAGCGGGTACACCCGGTATGATAGGGAGAGTAAAAGAAAGATTAAATATTCATATGAGCGTTTGAAGGAAAAGCCTTCCGGTTAAGGAATAGTAACGTTCATAATAAGGAGAGATGCTGCCTATGAAGAACGCGGCGAAACAATGGAAATTACGAATGCTTGGTGCTGCTGTTGCATTGCTTGGCATGATTGTGCTTGCTACATATTTGCTTACACCAGCGAACGCTGAGGAGAGCACAGACTCTGTACAGGCTTTTGCGAAAGAAGCACAGGCTGCAAACTCCGAGATGTTTACAGCGTATGTGGATGACATACAGCATGAGAATGGTAAATCGTACTTGATTGTAGACAAGATTGGCTGGTATCAAGGGGCAGAGGCCGATAAAGTTTTTGATCAACGCAATCCGGACTCTGGTATAGACGGTGCTCCTGATGGTTATTATATTGTCAATGACAGCAAAGAGCAGGAAAAGGTAGAAGTAAGTGCGAATGCTGAAGTGTTGATGCAGTTGTATGATCGCGATGGTACAGTATCGGGCACCACGATTCAATGGAATGAGTCAGTAGCGCTCAGCAAATTCGAATCCTTGTATGACAATACCAATATTCTTGATCTGTCCGTATTCCCTTATCACCTCACTGTGCAGGACGGAAAAGTGATCAAAATTGTACAGCAGTACATTCCATAAAATTAGATTAAATGCAACGGTTAAGCATTCCTCTGGTTCCATTGAACCGGCAGGGATGCTTTTTGGTTATGACAAATTCATGAAGGAGATTGTAATTGTTGGTATGTACATGTATCATTATAGGAATGGTGTTTTTACATAGTTCAGGAGGCTTCTCATGCTTAAAGACATGATTGCATTAACGAAACCCGGACTTTTGCGGCTGAATGTGTTTGCGGTAGCGGTAGGGTTCTGGGTCGCTTCGAAATGGGATATTTCGTGGATATCTCTGCTCATGGTGTTGATTGGATCAACCTTGGTCATCGCTTCGGCTTGTGTCATTAACAACTACTGGGATCGTGAGTTGGATCAGAAGATGGAGCGCACCAAAAAACGGATGGATTACATCAATCATCTTAAACCCAAGTTTGTATTGGGGTATGGAATTGTTCTTGGTGTAGTTGGTTTTGTGCTGCTGTACTTCCTGGTCAATCCGTTATCCGGTTGGATGGCACTGCTTGGATGGTTTGCTTATATCGTGATCTACACGATGTGGCTCAAACGCAGCTCGACCTGGAGTACATCATTGGGTGGAATTGCGGGGGCGATGCCGCCTGTAATCGGTTATTGTGCGGTAACCAATCAGATTGATGCAGGTGCCTGGTTGCTGTTTGCGCTATTATTTCTGTGGCAGCCACCTCACTTCTGGTCACTCGGGATTCGCAGAGTGGAAGAATATCGTGCAGCCGGTTTCCCACTGTTGCCGGTAGTCAAAGGTGTGAAGCGCACAAAGGTGCAGATGATTCCTTACGTGTTTCTATTGCTTCCTGCTGTATTTCTGTTGTATTACTACAACTACGTTGGACTTGTGTTTCTGCTTGTATCCGTCATTGGTGGTTTGATCTGGTTTGTCCATACACTAAGCGGATTGAAAACTCAGGATAATGAGAAGTGGGCCAAGGTTAACTTTCTGATCTCCGTCAATTATCTCATGGTTGTATTCATTGTCATGGTGGCAAACACAACCTGGTCCTGAGCGAAACATCACTTTTGTAAAATATTCGAATATGAAGATGCCAAGTTAGCTGGCACCTTACGAAAAAGCACGCTGTAGAATAGGCTTGGACAACCTGTGGTTGTTCCGGCGTACTTCTCGGGGTGTTTTTTTGCTATAATTATACTTTGGAAAATGATTTTGGAAGAATGGGAAGTGGAGTAGATGAATGATTTACAGCAGGCTATCCTCTTGAGGACGGAGGGGAAAATGCATGAGGCGATAGAGCTGCTGCAGGAACTGGCATTACAGGAACCGGACAATGCGCAGGTTTGGTACCAGTTGGCTTGGGCTCATGATTCACTTGGACTGGAGCGGGCAGCGGTACCGCATTATGAGAAGGCTCTAAGCCTGGGGCTTCCGGCTGAGGACAGGACAGGTGCCATACTTGGACTTGGCAGCACGTATCGGACTCTGGGGCAATATGAGCAGGCGAAGGCCTGGTTTGAAAAGGGACTAAGTGAATTCCCGGAGAACCGGGAATTTGAAGTTTTTCTGGCCATGGTGCTCTATAATCTGGGCGAGCATGCGGAGGCAATGAAGCGGCTGCTGGTACAACTGGCCGATACATCAAAGGATAAGGGAATAACCGACTACAGCAGAGCTATCCGTTTCTATGCAGATCAGCTGGATCGGGTATGGGACTAAGTGAGTCATGGAGGACAGGTTAGAACGATGGAGTTAGCCATTCCTGTACCGCTTTGATAAAACGACGTGAAGCAGGGGACAGATTGGTGAGAGACGGGCATGCGATGCCAATGGTACGAAAAGGATCTCCAGTGAGAGGAACAAGAGCGAGCTCGTTCGTATGGTGTTGAAGAACCATTTCAGGCAAGAGACTGATGCCCAGACCGTTTCGAACCATCGCCATGATGGCCTGATCTTCGGCGACCTCATAGACCACATTCAGCTTGGCTGCATGCTGCCGGATCAACCGTTCGATCTCGTTATCACCACCCCATTTAGGCAAAATAAAGGGCTGTTCCAGCAGTACATCAAATGAAACAGACTTCTCCGTAGCGAGTGGATGTTCCAGAGGCAGGATGCACATCATCCTGTCTTTTTGTAATAGAATCGTCTCAAAAGGCGAAGAATCGCCAAGGGACAGAAAACCAAGATCGATGGCACCTCCAGCCAGCCAGCCTTCAATTTCAGCATAGTCCCCCTCCCACAGCTTAATTTCGATGCCGGGATGACCGAGGCGAAATTGCTTCAGGATGCCAGGCAGCCACTGCGTGGATACACTGGCGAATGTGCCAATACGCACGGTTCCAATCTCGGCGCCGCGAATTAATGAAATTTCCTGGTTCATCAGTTCCGTCCACCGCAGAATTTCACGAGTATAGCCCAGAATGCGTTCCCCTTCGGCAGTTAGTCGTACACCGGAGCGGCCTCGATTCAGCAGTGAAAAACCACACTCGGTCTCCAGACTGGCGATGGCATGACTGACGGCAGATTGGGTAATATTCAATGCTTCTGCTGCTTTGGTGAGGCTGCCGTATTCCACTACCGCATTCAAAATTTCGTATTTGACCAATGACATGAAAGATTCCGTTCCTCTCTTTATTTAATACATGAGTTTATTTCATATTAACTATTATAAATATTCATTTTTATAATGCAAAGAGATCGTTTATACTTGCCAAGGCGAGTTAGTTCGACAGAGCCTTGGTCAGATTACAATACATAGAATGAAGGTAGAAGCAAGATGAACGGAGTACGTGCACCACAAGGTCAGGCATCAAGAAGAGCGGATTTGCAGATGCTGCTCGCAACGGTAATATGGGGATCATCCTATCTGTTTATGAAATCAGGATTGGAGTCCATGCAGGAGTTGAATTTGGTCGCTTTCCGGTTTGGAATTGCCTTTATCGCGGCGGCTGTCCTTTTCCATCGGCGACTCTTCCAAATGGACCGCAGAACACTTGCAGCAGGGGCTATTATGGGAACAGCGTTATTTGCGGCCTTTGTATTTATCACGTATGGAGTACAGCGCACAACGGCTTCCCAGGCAGGTTTTTTGATCAGTTTGGCAGTGATCTTTGTGCCCATCCTGACGACAATTCTGCACCGGCGAATGCCAGACTTGCGGTTAACGATAAGTATTCTCGTGGCGGTAACCGGGCTTGCATTGTTGACACTTCAACATGAGCTTAGTCTGCATATGGGGGATATCCTTTGCATTCTCGCAGCATTAGTGTATGCGATCTACATTATGATTGCTGGCAAGTATACGCCAAAGCATGATCCACTAACGCTGGGAACGGTTCAACTAGGCGTTGCGGCCCTGTGGGGGCTGGCAGCTACATTTCTGCTGGAGACACCACGTTTACCTGACACACCTCAATCTTGGGCGGCCATTCTGGGTCTGGGAGTACTGTGCAGCGGCATTGGCTACATTTTGCAGACTCTTGCCCAGCGGCATGCATCACCAACGAGAACGAGTCTGATCTTTTCGCTCGAACCACTGTTTGCAGCAGCATTTGCATTTACCTTTCAAGGGGAGTCCCTTACACTGCAAGGGTATGCGGGTGCAGCACTGATGCTCATTGGTGTCCTGATTACGGAGATCAAAGTCCCTTATCCGGTATTCTGGCGCAGAAAGCGGACAACATTGCAGACCGAACTGGGAGATCAGGGAGCACCGGGAGTATAATTTAGAAATAAAGCAAGAGTTCTTCCATCATCTTCCTAGTGAAGGTGTTGGTGGAACTTTTTTTGTTATTTATCCGAGATCGTTTCAGAATTCCTAGAAAATAATTAACCTAACAAAATGAAGTTTTTCATAACTTGTTTTGTTGAATTCCTTCTTTTATGCTACACTAAATGAAAAATAAAGGAAAAACGGGTGAGAAGGATGGCCAAAAGAGTAACCATGCAGCAAATTGCCGATGCTGCGGGGGTATCCAAATTCGCAGTCTCTCGAGCGTTGACCGGCAAACCTGGTGTCAGTGAACATACCCGGGAGATGATTGTCAGGACGGCAGGACAGCTCGGATATTTCAAAGCTGAACCGAAGCGTTATCTGGTGGAAACCCCTGCTGAACCGGAGATGAAGATGGACAGGCAGGGGACTATTCTGATCTTGTTTCCTAACATTCGTTCACAGAATCGCTCCTCCCTGTACTGGGGTCCCATCTTTGACGGAATATCTGCACGCCTGAATGAGAAGGGCATGGATATCCTAACCTTGACGGAACCTTCCTCGGATCGCATGTTTTCGGTGCTTAATCCTGAAGCCATCAGCGGAATTATTACCGTCGGTTCCATCTCCACATCCGTATTGCTCGAGATTTATCGACTGCATATTCCACTTGTGATGGTTGATCATGAAGACCCGGCAATTCATGGAGACACGATATTTACAGATAACATGAAATGCATGCAGGAACTGGTGCTGATGCTCGTTGGAAAAGGCTACAGACGGCTGCAGTTTGCTGGCCAATTGCCTGATGCAGCCAGTTTCAGAGAGCGATGGCTCGGTTATCGTTCGGTAGTGGAAGAGATGCAGCTGCAGGTTTCACAGCAAGCAGATTTGCTGGGACCTGATCTGGATCACATTCGGGAATCGATTGTGGGTATGAAGATGGAGGATATCCCCGAAGTGATGGTATGTGCCAACGACCACATGGCCGCTGTTGTGATTGGTGCACTTCAAAGCAGAGGCATTGAGGTGCCGGAGCGCTGTGCAGTGACCGGATTCGATAATACCCGTACAGCAGAGCCTATTCTTGCTACGGTGCATATCGATAAGGAAAATCTGGGCAGACGTGCGGTGGACCAGTTATTATGGCGTATGGAGCATCCGGACGGGCCTTTTGAAAGAAAGCTGATCTATTCGGAATTAATCATTCGTGATGAGTACAATGCTATTTTACCGTGAAGCTAACGAACGTGAATCGGTAATGAGAAAAATAACACACGCCAATGCGCTATAAACTTGGGGTGAAAAGACATGGAGACATTGGGCTTCATGTCTTTTTTTGTTTATCGGATATATTTTTTAGAAATAATCCACAAAACAGATTGACTGAATTGAGCATATCATGTTAATTTTGTTTTGTAAGTTATTCGTTTTTATGATAACAAAACCTAACAAATTGTTTTTCAAACTACTTCATTAATGATAACGGAGGCTGTCATGAGCAAAATACAATCGCAGACTTTTCAGAATTGGACGTTCAAGGCTTGTGAAGATCAGGAATGGTTGCCGGCTCACGTACCCGGCTGTGTGCATACGGATTTGCTGAAACTGGGTAAAATTCCGGACCCTTTCTATGGAACTAACGAAAAAGAAGTTCAATGGGTCGATAAGAAAGACTGGGAATATCGTACCGAATTTGATGTGAATGAAGCACTGCTGTCGCAGCAGCATCTGGAGCTGGTTTTTGATGGTCTGGATACATATGCAGATGTGTATGTAAATGAACAACATGTATTGTCAGCAGACAATATGTTCCGGGTGTGGACAGTCGATGTGAAATCTGTTGTAAAGGCAAATGGCAACATTTTACGAATACGCTTTCGTTCTCCGATCCATGAAGATCTGCCGAAGCTGGAGAAGCTCGGATATGCCCTGCCTGCATCGAATGATCAATCCGACGTGGGGGGACTAGGCGACAAAAGAGTGAGTATTTTTGCACGGAAAGCCCCGTATCACTACGGTTGGGATTGGGGTCCACGTTTTGTAACCAGCGGAATCTGGCGTGAAGCACGCCTTGAAGGCTGGACGGACGTACGAATTAATGATGTATTCATTCAGCAAAATGAAGTAACCGCTCCTTCCGCTTCGCTCACTGCGGTCGTGGAAGTAGAAACTTCGCAATCCATTGAAGCGATCATTCGAGTAGGAACGGATGAACAGAGTTGGGCGCAGGCTGTAACCCTGAAACCGGGCGTCCAAACTGTGGAGGTCCCAATCTCTATGGTTGAGCCGAAGCTGTGGTGGAGCCGCGGATTGGGTGACCCGCATATGTATTCTTTCCATACGGAAGTGATTCAGGGCGAACAGGCTGTGGCTGAGTCTACAGTCAAAACGGGTATTCGGTCCATTCGTCTGGTTCGTGACAAAGATGAAGCGGGAGCATCATTTTATTTTGAGTTAAATGGAGTTGCTGTCTTTGCCAAAGGGGCGAACCACATTCCCAATGACAGCTTCATAACTGAAGTGACGCGTGAGCGTTATCTGCATGAGATTGTATCTGCTGCCGAGTCGAACATGAATATGCTCCGTGTATGGGGTGGTGGCTTCTATGAAGAAGACGTGTTCTACGAGTTGTGTGACGAATATGGGTTGCTCGTTTGGCAGGACTTTATGTTTGCTTGCAGCATGTATCCTGGAGACGAGGCTTTCCTGAACAGTGTGAAGCATGAGGCGATTGATAATGTGAAACGTCTGCGTAATCATCCAAGCATTGTGCTGTGGTGTGGTAATAACGAGATTGATTCAGCGTGGGCACATTACATTGAGGATGGCGGCTGGGGCTGGAAAAAAGATTACAACGCCGAGCAAAGAGAACGCATTTGGGCGGATTACGAAGCTATTTTTCATGATCTTTTGCCAGAAGTGGTGGAAACCTATGCTCCTGATGTGGATTATTGGCCTTCTTCACCACTGGTATCCCTGTCGGGCGACGACAAGCAGCATGCTCACCCCTCCACATCGGAAGGGGATATCCACTATTGGGGTGTGTGGCATAATGTGGAGCCCTTTGAGAACTACAACGTTCATGTTGGCCGCTTCATGAGTGAGTATGGCTTCCAGTCCTTCCCTGAATATGATTCGGTTCGCAAGTATGCGGAGGAAGAGGATCTGGCGCTGGAGTCTGAAGTCATGCTGGCGCATCAGAAGAACGGGGCAGGTAATCGTCTGATCAAGCAATACATGGATATGTACATGCATGAACCGAAGGATTTCCCATCCTTCCTCTATATGAGCCAAGTGCTTCAGGCTGAGGCGATGAAAACAGCCATTGAGGCTCACCGTCGCCGCAAGCCGTTCTGTATGGGAACGCTCTACTGGCAGATGAATGATTGCTGGCCGGTGGCTTCCTGGGCGGGAATGGATTACTTTGGACGCTGGAAAGCATTGCAATATTACGCGAAACGCAGCTTCAGCGATATCTTGGTATCGGTAGATGGTACGAAGGAAGATGTGACGGATATTTATCTCATCTCGGATCAGCTTGAACCTGTGAAAGGCAAACTCCTGTTACGCCTGATTGACTTTGATGGTACAGTTTATCGTGAGGAAGAGCATGAAGTCGCTTTGGCATCCAACTCTGGTCAACAGGTGCTGTCATTGAGCCAGGCGGAATGGCTGGAAGGCCGCGATGCTGCAACAACATTGCTGCGTATTGATCTGAAGCAGGATGGGGCAGCCGACATCACACAGGAACATTATTTTGCACCTTCAAAGGATATTGCATTGCAACCAGCGCAAATTAAGGTAACCGAAGTTACCGAGAATGATGGCGTACATCTGGTCCTGGAAAGTAATGTGCTTGCAAAACAAGTATGGATTTCTACTGAGGCAGAATGGGTGTTCTCGGACAATTTCTTCGACCTCATTCCGGGTATTCCTGTGAAAGTCAAGTTCACCTCCAGAGGGGAATTACAGGGATCTGATGGTACTGTCTCCAAGGCGGGGGCCATCCAGGTTCGTTCCATGGCTGACTTTATCAAATTGTAATCAAGTAAGATTGGTTTATGTTGTTAACGCCCAATTCTTTAAGGCCCGGATGCACTTGATGTGCATACCCGGGCCTTTTCATGGTTCATTTTGTTTTAAGCGCAGAGATGTTACATATTATTGAATCTCCAAGATTTCGATATCATACGGCTCCAGTTCCAATCGAGGTCCTTTCATAGTTCCATTCAATGCACTTTTGTATGATGCTTGCAACGGAATGGAGACAGATTCAGGACTTAGATTCAGGATGAAACGAAACGTTCCATTCGGTCCTGAGCGGGTTGTCACCTGGACACCGTCTGGCAGGGTTTGAATCCCGGATAGGCCACATTGTTCAGCGATGTTTTGCAGTAACTGGCTCAGATAAGCTTCATCCGGCTGGGTCGCTACATAATAGACAGCACCTTTACCCCAGTTGTTTTGGGTGACAGCCGCACTTTCGGCATAAAATTGATCCGCATAAACCGCAATCGCCTGTGCCGTGTCCAGTTCCAACACATCAGCCCATTGTGAAGCAGCATATGTATTGCCCTTCTCATCCCGAATCTGAATTTGGTCACCACCAATGGGGTCATATTCGGTAACACGCACGCCCGAGCAAGCAGATAACATACCTGGAAGTGGCTCCATGACACAGACGTTGTTATCGTTTTTGACACCGGTGCGATGCGTTAAGACCAATATGCCACCATCCGCTGCAAAAGCTTGCAGACGTTCCGTGGTGCTCTCGTCCAGCAGATACAAGTGCGGTGCGATGATGATTTTGTAGCCATCGAGCGCTTCCGAGGAATGGATAACATCTGTACTAATTCCCCATTTGGTTAGGGCACGATGCCATACTTTTATATTTTCGTAGTACTCCAGTCCTTCCGCCTGTGGCTGAATTCGTAGAGCGTTTAACTGATCATGCGAATGCAGGATGGCGACTTCGTTCTGCAATGTTGAGCCTTGCAGACGTTCACCCAGACTGTTCACTTCGGTACACAGTTGCTGAAACTCCTTGAACCGTCGCCCTGGAACATTGCTGTGATCAATCAGTCCGTGCCAGAACTGTTCTGCTCCACTAGTGGCACTGCGCCAGCGGAAATGCACGACCGCATCCGCTCCACGGGCAATAGTCTGCCATGAGTAAGCACGCAAGAAGCCGGGCTGGGGTGTACGCCACATCGGAAACCAGCATCCTGGAGGTCCGCTAAGCTGCTCCATAATCCAGAAATTTCGGCGTTTGATGCCACGTGTTAGATCTAGCGACAAAGCGCCACTGTAAGGTGCGGTGTCCGTTTTGTTAGGTGAAGGGTTGGGATAGTAATCAAAAGAAGCGAAATCCAGATCCTGACCGATTTTATATTGATCTGCCTTTTGCGGATAGCTATGAAAATTATGAGTGACAAAATGATCGGGACAGTTATGCCGAATGATCTCGATTTGGATGCTTTGAAAAGCCACAATGGAATCCGACTGAAAACGGGAGTAGTCCAGCAGGAACGAAGGATTCTGAAACGGAGAGCCGCAATATGGTGGCGTCACCTGTTCCCAATCGCTGTATTCTCCACTCCAGACAACAGTACCCCAAGCCTGGTTGAGCTGCCCTAGTGAAATGTAACGGGCTCGAACCCACTCGCGAAAAGCCTCTGAACAAGCAGTACACTGACAATCCGTGAAACTGAATTCATTATCAGTCTGCCAGCCAATCACAGCCGGATGTCCTGCATATCGCTCGCTCAGCTTCTGAACAATTCGTGCACTGTACGTCCGCATGCTCGAACTGTTATAACAGCGGTGGCCGCGGACTCCTTCATGGTACAACTGTCCACTTGGCAGCACCGGCAGAATATCAGGACATTTTTTGGTGAGCCACCGTGGTGGTGTCATCGTTGGTGTACCGATCACCACCTGGAGCCCATTGCGATGAAGGGTATCGAGCGCCTGATCAAGCCATGTCCAATCGAATTGTCCATCGGCAGGCTCCATTCGACTCCAGGCAAATTCACCCACACGTACAATACGTACACCACTATCGGCCATTAATCGGGCATCCTGCTCCCACAGATTAGGGTCCCAATGTTCAGGATAATAATCAACACCCATTTGAATAGGTCGGTTTTGGTTCATGTATGCTAATCTCCTTTGGTCTGGAACATAATGATTTTCATGCACGCTCAAGCCAGTGCTTAATGACTCCACTATCATCATCTTGTGGAAGAGTGTCGAGTCTATTTCATTTTATAATGGATAATGAGAGGGGAATATAATAACATGTTGCGATAGGGTATCATGATCTTGCTATTTTTGGGAGGAAGAACACATGCGAAACCATTGGTTTATGCCGGAGCCCGGGCATGCAGGGTATGCATGTTATCCAGTAGCCTACGGAAGATATCTCGATCCAGAGCACAGGGAACATCGTCCGCACGGAATACGAGAGTATAATTTGCATCTGGTTTTCAACGGACGGGGTGAAGTGAGAACCGAGCAGGGCAGCGTCCCATTAACGGCTGGACAAGGTTTTCTATATGCGCCGGGACAGGCGCAACAGTATTATGCCGATCCATCTGATCCCTGGGATATCAGATGGATTCATCTGCAAGCCCACGATCTGGAGCGCCTGCTAGGCTTGCGGAATCCGGACAAAGTGTGGCTCTTTTCATTCTCTGGAGAGGACCGTTTCGAGGAACTGCATGAACAATTATGCCAGCTCGGTGCATTTTATGAGAGTGTGCATGAACCGAAGATGTCGGCGGTACTGTATGAGTTGCTAGTTGAACTGGCACGGAATTCGGAGTCAATTGAAGGAACGTCTTTACTGAACCATCAGGATACAATCCGCTCAACAGCCGATTATATTCGTCGTCACTGCACACAACCGCTAAGTCTTGCTGAAATGGCGGATACTGCGGGGTACAGCGTGTATTATTTTAATCGCATGTTCAAGAGCATCATGGGGGTTCCTCCAGGCAAGTATCTGCTGGATTGCCGCATTCTGGCCGCAAAGAGAATGCTCGTAGACTCGGAACTATCGGTGAAACAAATTGCTTCTCAGTGCGGATTTACACACAGCAGTTATTTTATTCGCATGTTTCGGACCTATAACGGGACGACCCCTCAGCAATTCAGATCATTGTACAGTTTGGGAAGCAGGGGATAAGAGGATAAGTGAGACATGAATAAATATCACATTAACTATGATCTCAACAAATATAGTAAATAAGTTATCACGTACCACACAGGCATAGACTACCATCAATACTTAAAAAAACGTGCTGCCCAGTTTCTACTGAGCGGCACGTTTTTGCTATATGACTGAACAGTAGGAGGGGGGATAGGTTCATAGGTGCATGCCAAACGAGGTTATTTGCTCTGATCTTCGCTTTGGATTTCCTGCAGCTCATCAATGCTTAATTTGAGATCATTCTCTGGATTAGCGCTCACAATAACGTCGGACTTCGATTGCTGCTCACCCGGTTGAGTCGATTTGGCTGCGGGTTTGATCACATACAAGCTTTGCACGGAATTCAACAGGCTGGCGGGGGTGTCCTCATACGTTTCCAGGAAGAGCACATAATCTTTGGTGGGAATGAATTTGATATTGTCATCGTTAATAATCTCGGTATTGCCCAGCTGTCCGCCAAGCTGTTTTACTTCAATGATGTCTCCGGCAGCATGATTTCCCTTGAAGGATTCAGCAACCTTAATGGTATAAATCGTATAGATTTTATCAAAAGGAACAATATCCTCACCGCCCGGGTTCGTTTGCTCATCCAGAGCACTTTCATTTACAGCAGGGGCTTGTACCATGTCATTCAATGCTTCAACCCGTGTTTGGATGACACTGCCTCTAACGATCGTGTTTGCTCTCTCGGAGAGATCGTGGATACTTGAGTAACTCGGAAAGTCCTCGGTAGCAATCATTGTAATTGGTTCATCTTTGGTGGCGGCCGTATTTGTCGTTGTTGAAGAGCAGCCTAGGGCAGATAAAATGAAAATGGAAGAGGCAAGCATCGTCAATACTCGAATTTTTTTCATGGGTAGGAGTCCTCCTTGGATTTAGGGGTTTGAAAATAGTGGATTAGTACTTGGATCTGACATTGTTGATGTCGAAGGTTTGAGGCTGTGTCATTGTGTTCCGGTTACGGGAGTAGAGCATGATGGAAGGGCTGGTGGTGGAGGGATTGTCCCCGAGCCAAACGGAGTGTCCGAGCTCATGAACGAATACGCTTTGAATAAAGTTGGACAAGTTGGTTGCGTCAGCCGTAATGGTGGTTGCATTCAATTCAATGCGGAAGCTTACGACCTGACTGCCAGACACCGAGGCGTAATTGACACCATAGGCTGTGTTATTGAAGTTTCCGGCCGTAATGGTGTTGGGGGAACTGCTCGTTTTGGTGAACTGTACTTTGGCACCGGCATTGTTCCAGTTGCTGAGGGAGGCATCCATCGGGGTTTGCCACGCGGAGGCGTAGTTGTAAGTACGAATCGGGATGGTGGAGCTCGGGTAGCCGTAGGTTAGAAATGTTGCCGCATAGATGGTACTGCCGAACATCGCGATGGCTGAAAACAACATGATGCTCATAAGTAACTTCCTTTTCATACTTAAAACCTCCAATAATTGTATTTTTTCTCTATTATAGTAACAAGGAATAGAGCGATTGAAATGAGTCTTAAGTCTTTGTTTTCGTGTTAAAAACATAGGATTTTGCTGGATTAGACCTTCTTTTCGTCTGAAAAAGTCGATTGCTGTCCGTATATGCATGCATAATTTCCCTGCAATAACAAACAATACATTCAAATTCACGCAGAGAAGGAAGTGCCTGAGCATGTGTAACCGTTTTTCATTGGCAGCCGATTTGGATGAGGTCAGGGATCATTTTAAGATTGAACGGGTGATGTATTATTACAAAAACCGTTACAATATCAGCCCAACCCAGCATACACCGATTATTTTGCATCAGGATGGTGAGCGGGTATTGGACGAATTTCGATGGGGATTCATTCCGTTCTGGGGACGCGATGCAGTCAACGCCAACCTCATGACAGTGCATGAGAATCCAGCCTACTATAAGCTGGTAGAGACGAAGCGTTGTGTGATCCCATGCAATGGTTTGTATTACTGGCGTCAAGAAGGCAAGAAAAGCTATGCGGTGCGTGTCGTTATGCCCGATCGCGGATTGTTTGGGATTGCGGGATTATACGAAGTATGGAAAGATACGCGCAAACAGCCACTGCGTACCTGCACGATGCTGATGGCGGGAGCGAACATGGTTACACGGGAGTTTGGCAGCAAAATGCCGGCGATTCTGTCCGAAGAAGAGATCAATACCTGGCTGGACCCGGCGAACACACGCGTGACACAGCTGCTCCCGTTATTGAAATCCTACAACAGTACAGAAATGAATCTGTATCCGGTTACTCCGATGGTGGCCAATGATGAGCATGACTGTTATGAATGTGTGGAAGAGATGGACCAGAAGCTGGCATACGTACGCAGTTTCTAAGCTGAGCAAGCAGTTTTATGAGGCGGAGAGTCGTAGGACACTCCGTCTTTTTGGGTTGAGAAAGAAGAAATTAGTGTAATGGACAAAAGGCGGGAAGTGAATGGAGCAGAGAGCTTTTAAACATGCAATGGAGATGGGGTGAAAAATGAAAAGTTGCAATGTGTGTGAAACGTAACTATAATCATTACAGTAAGTGAACGCATATATTCATATATCTATTAAAAGAGATATTTAATCAGGAGGGAACCACGAATGAATCCAAAGTATAGCCCAATGTTTGAACAAGTTTCACTGCCAAGCGGCATTACGCTGAAAAACCGGATCGTGCTTGCTCCCATGACTCATATGTCCTCGAATCCAGATGGTACGGTATCAGACGCTGAACTTGCTTATTATGCTCGTCGTACCGGCGGTGCTGGTATGTCTGTTACAGCGGTAACTCATGTAACTGCGAATGGAATTGGTTTTCCGGCTCAATTTGGCAGTTATGACGATAGCTTTATTCCCGGTCTGAAACGTCTGGCCGATACCATTAAGCAGCAAGGCTCCAAAGCTGTACTGCAAATTTTCCATGCAGGTCGTCTTACGCCAGAACAAGCGGTACCAGCAGGTCAAGTCGCTGCGCCAAGCGCTGTTGCCAGTGAGCGTCCAGGATCTTCTGTACCAAGAGAGCTGTCTGATGACGAAATTACGTCCATCATCAAGGACTTTGGGGAAGCAACCCGCCGTGCCATTGAAGCTGGCTTCGACGGTGTTGAGATTCATGGTGCGAACGGTTATTTGATCCAGCAGTTCTTCTCCCCGCATTCCAACCGACGTGAAGATCGTTGGGGCGGAAGCATCGAGAAACGTCTCACATTCCCACTCGCTGTGGTGGATGAAGTCCAGAAGGTGGTAGCAACACATACGAAACTGCCGTTTATCGTTGGATACCGATTCTCACCAGAAGAGCCGGAAACACCGGGACTGACCATGAAAGAGACGTATGCACTGGTGGATGCGCTGAAAGATAAAAATCTGGATTACCTGCATGTATCCGTCAACGAGTTCTGGTCCAAGCCAAGACGAGGTGAAGTAGATACGCGCTCCAGAATTGAATTTATCCTTGACCGCGTGGACGGTAAACTGCCTGTCATTGGCGTAGGTGCCATCCATACCGCAGACGAGGCAATTGAAGCTCTTCAGAGCGGTGTGCCATTGCTTGCGATTGGCCGTGAGTTGATTATCGAGCCTGATTGGGTTGAGAAAATCGAAAGCGGACGTGAGGAAGATATCGAGACGATTCTCACCAAATCAGATCAGGAACGTCTGGTTATCCCCGACGGTCTGTGGAATGCAATCATTCACACACCGGGCTGGTTCCCTATGGCTGACGATAAATAAGACACAATTTCATTCGAGATGGAGGGAGCGAAAGCTCCCTCTTTTTTGCACCTTTGGTACCCGCTTCTCTTTGCGCCTTCAATGAAATTTTCCTTCAGTGTGCACTGTGGTATGATGGGATGAACAGGATTCATCTTGGATAATCAACGGTTTGGAGTGAATGAAGATGCTCGTGGCTGAACGTTATGAGAAAATTGTGGAATGGGTAGATGCACAGGGAAGTATGCGTGTAACCGAGCTTAGTGAGCGCTGCGGCGTAACGGAAGAGACAATCCGTCGTGATCTGGACAAGCTGGAGCAGGCGGGAAGGCTCAGACGTTCCCATGGCGGGGCTGTCAGCGTAAAATATAAAGAAGAGGGGCAGTCGGAAATCCCTTATCCGGAGCGGGCTGTAACTCATGCAGAAGAGAAACGTAGAATTGCGGACGAAGCGGTGAAAATGGTAGAGCCTGGTGACCGGATCGCGCTGGATGCCAGTACAACGGCGTGGTATATGGCAGCAGGTCTGCCAAACATACCACTCACTGTGTTAACCAACTCCATTAAGGTCGCGGCGGAGCTGAGTACCAAGGAACAGATCCGTGTAATTGCGACAGGTGGGCAGCTTGCTTCGAAGTCCCTATCGTTTGTAGGGCCGCTTGCTGAACGTTCGCTTGATGCGTATCATGTGGATAAAGTTTTCTTATCCTGCAAAGGTGTACATCTGACCAAGGGCATCAGTGAGTCGAATGAATTGCAGGCGCTGGTGAAGCAGAAGATGATCAGCATCGCTGATGAAGTTATATTGCTGGCGGATTCGAGCAAGTTTGGCGTGCAGGCTTTTACAAGAGTGGCTGAACTCAGCAGTGTGGCAAAAGTAATAACGGATCTGGGCTTAGAGGAAGAGCAGGTTAGCGTACTGAATGAACAATCCATAGCATGTGTCCGTGTCTAATTAGAAAGGAATGAATATAATGAAACATCCTTTTCACCTGAAAGCTACTTGGAATGGTGGACGTAACAGTGAGGGGCATATTGATGCAGGCGGATTAAAAACAGTCATTTCGATTCCACAGGAGATGGGTGGTCCGGGTACTGGAACTAATCCTGATGAAATGCTGCTGGGTGCGGCGTCCACCTGTTATTTGATTACACTGGCAGCAATGCTGGAGCGATCGGATATTACACCAGATGAACTGACACTGGAGTCTGAAGCGACGGTGGATGTTACCAATAACGTATTTACGTACGAATGGATCACACACAGACCTCGCATTGTGCTCAAAGCGGATGCATCTGATGCTGATGTAACGAAGGCGGAGCGCTTGGCACATAAAGCAGAAGAGTCCTGCATGATCTCCAGAGCGGTAGCAGGTAACGTCGCCATTGAGACACAGCCAGTGATTATAACAGCAGGCGTTAACGCGGTATGATATACTGAAGAGTAGGCGGCTTGAGCCGTCATTTGTGTAAGATAAGGGGAAGTTCGGTATGAACCTACAGAAAAGCAAAAACTCACGTTTTGCGCGTTTAACACGTGCTTTGAAGCTTAATTTTCTCAAATTGTTACGTGCTCCAGGCGGGGCACATAAAGTATCTACCGGATTTGCTTTGGGTTTTGGTCTGGAACTGATCGTCATTTCGACAGCATCACTGATATATCTCGTGTTCTATCCGATTGTACGTTTGTCCGGTGGTTCACTGCCAGCGGCTATTGTGGGCAATGTGGTCGGCAAGCTAACTTTCCTGCCCATCATATTGATGCCGCTTGCCAAGCAAATTGGTTCCTGGATATTGCCGGCGCACAGCATGGGGCAGGGACTTGTTCATGAGAGTGCCTTTATGGAGCTGTTTCGCGGCAACTGGTCCGCGCTAAGTGAACTATTGCGGGGTGGCCTGGATATTCTGGCAGGTATGTCCGTCTTTGGAGTCATCCTGGGTGTGATTTCTTACTTTGTCGTCAAGTTCTTCTATGTCAGAGCACTCAAACGTCGCTTTGAACGTCGGTTGGAGAAACGCAAGCAGGCAGCGATGTCTCCAACTTCAGCTTCCGTGCTGATCAGGAAGACATCACAATCATGATCGGCAGAATGACCATGGACGCAGCGGTTGTCCACAGAATACAGCGGGACACAAACTGCGGAGACGCATTGAATTGCTCGGCCAAAATGACGGCGTTCACTGCGGTCGGCATGGACGCTAGGATCAGCAGCACACTGAATAACGTTCCTTCAATCTGAAGTGCAGTCAGGATTAGATATGAGAGTACTGGCGCTGCAGCAAGCCGTACTATAAGTCCAGTCCAGAACGCTTTGCGGACGTTGGGTTTCCAAGGTTCGACGGAACCACGCGCTCTGAGCATCTGTGCACCGAGAATGGCCAGTACGACAGGGGAGTAACCGGCTGCGAGCATGGAGATGCCTCCATCCAGTGCCACTGGCAAGCTCAGATTGGATGCACGCAGGATGATGGCTATCGAAGCAGCATAGATGGAAGGCATACGGAAGACGGACAGAATCGCATTTTTGACCGTGAATTCGGATCTGGCAGCAAAAAAGATACCTACCGTGTTTACAATGATCATCTGTCCGATGACATATACCGAAGCCTTATCCAATCCAAGCTGTCCAAAGGCAAGCAACACAAGCGGGAGCCCATAATTCACGCAGTTCGTAAACGTGGAGACAAGGGTGAGTCCCGCTTTTTCGCTTGCCCCAAGATGGAATACTCGGCTCAGCAGTTCAGCCAGTGCCCACAAGGCGATCAGATTGATGATGGAGAACCAGAATTTGCCGGTTACGTCTGTCCATGTAATATCAGCATGCAGCAGTGTATCAAAGATAAGCGCAGGGCTCAGAATAAAGAGGGAAAAGGTCGATAGCGACCGAGTATCCCAATGTTTGAACCGTTTTAACAATATGCCTCCGATCACAGGAAGCGATATGGGCAGAAATACATGATATAACGTGAGTAGAAATGAATTAAACAATCGAAATTCAGTCCTTTCTGGATGAAAAACCTATTTTATCATAGCAGAAGTTGACCTTTGTCGGGAATGGATTTTGGTATTGACTTGCGTAATGAGCATATGTTTGAGGCCACTTCTTTGATGGCTGCACAGGGGCGGTGGATTGCTATTTTGATATGGCAGATTTATTATAGAAGAGGTGCAACCAGATTACATACACATAGAGGAGGAAACTGTAATGAGTGAATCAAAACGCTTGCTCGTATTGGTCGGCTCTTATGCCGAAGCGGAAAATGAGGGCATTTACGCATATGAATTGAATGAGGATACAGGTAACCTCTCCAAGCTTGACGGCATCGCGGGCGTGAAAAATCCAACGTTTGTAAACGTAGATGCTGAAGGTAATAAACTGTATGCGATCGGTGAGACGGCGTCTGCCGAAGGTAATAAAATGTCTGAAGCTGTAGCTCTGAGCATTGATCCTTCAACAGGAAAATTGTCATTGCTGAATCGTCATGACTCCATTTCGGCTCCACCATGTCATATCCAACGTGATCCTTCCGGACGTTACTTGATCCTTTCCAGCTACCACGGTGGTCTGGTGGGTCTGCAAGCCCTGACGGATAACGGTGAAGTTGGCGTGCTTCTGGATGAGAAGAAACATGAAGGCAAAGGTGCGCATCCTGAACGTCAGGACAAGCCACATGTGCATTCCGCGTTCTTTAGCCCGGATGGCAAATACATGATGGTACAGGATCTGGGTGCGGACAAAATCGCAATCTACTCCATTGATGCAGAGAAGAACGAACTCGTACTGCACAGTGAAACCAAAACACATCCGGGTGCAGGACCTCGTCACTTGGCATTCCATCCGAATGGTCAATTCGCCTATGTTATTAACGAAGTGGATTCTTCCATTACGACTTTCCGTTATGATGCAGCAGCAGGCACGTTGACAGAAGTTTCCACCGTGTCCACATTGCCTGACGGCTATGACGGCAGTGAAAACACAACAGCTGAAATCGCCGTATCCAACGATGGTCGTTTCGTATACGGTTCGAACCGCGGGCATGACAGCATCGTGGTATTTGCAGTAGACGCTGAAACAGGACATTTGAAACTGGTTGAGCATGTATCTGCTGAGGGTGAACACCCACGTCACTTTGCTTTGACTCCGAATGGCAAACTGTTGATTGCAGCTAACCGAGATACCAACAATATTGTTTCCTTTACAGTGGATCAGGAGAGCGGGCGTCTGAAATACACAGGTCACAGCACAGGTGTATCGAAGCCGGTATGCGTGAAACCTGTATATCTGTAAACCCAGGATTTGCGATTATTAGCTTGGGGCTCACATTGATTTCAGGATTAATATGGACCATCTTGCTGACTTGAAAAATGGAAAAAGACCCTGCCTTGTATCTTGGGGCAGGGTCTTCATGCTGAGATGTAAAAAGGGCTAATGAACCTGGCACACGTTATTTGCCCCCATTAGCATCGTTCTGAGATGTAACGAATTTCATAGACGTTATTTCATCGATTACGTCGTTTTTGAGGCTCGGAAGCCGTTTTTTCACCGAGATAACATCACTGAAGTTCGTTAGAATTTGCAACCCTTGGGAATCCGCCATTTAGCGTTCGGTAGATTCCTTAGCCCTTGCAAGTTTGGTGCATCAGGGTGACCGATCTCTGGTCGCTTACCGAAATGGGAAGCCGTTTCGAGGCAGTTTTTAACTTCATATAACAACTTGTTTTATTCAATAGTATCGTGCAAGTAACTACCTGACTTCAAAGTGCGTACTTCCTTAATGGATAGTCAGGTTCTACAATGAATGAGTAGCCATGACAAACATTGCATGCATCTGAACTGGCTGAACGGTGCAGGCTAAATATTTTAACATCCTTTACAGGATATACTCATACTCGAACAACAAAAGGAGAAATGAATCGTGAAATTGCAATTGGCATTGGACTTGGTAAACATCCCTGAAGGTATTGCACTTGTTAAAGAAGTTGAACAATATATCGATATCGTTGAGATTGGTACGCCAATCGTTATAAATGAAGGTCTGCACGCGGTAAAAGCGATGAAAGAAGCATTCCCTAATCTGCAAGTTCTTGCAGATCTTAAAATTATGGATGCTGGTGGTTATGAAATCATGAAAGCAGCTGAAGCTGGTGCGGATCTGATCACTGTGCTTGGGGCAACCAATGACAGTACGATCAAAGGTGCAGTAGCAGAAGCGAAGAAACAAAACAAACAAGTTCTTGTGGACATGATCAACGTGCCTAACCTTGAACAGCGTGCTCGTGAAGTTGATTCGCTTGGCGTAGATTACATCTGTGTACACACAGGTTATGACCTGCAAGCTGAAGGACAAAGCCCGTTCGAAGATCTGCAAACGATCAAAGCTGCTGTGAAAAACGCTAAAACGGCTGTCGCTGGTGGCATCAAGCTAGAAACATTGCCTGAAGTGATCAAAGCACAACCGGATCTGGTCATTGTAGGTGGCGGGATCACCGGCCAAGCAGACAAAGCCAAAGTAGCAGCTGAGATGCAACGTCTGGTTCAACAAGGGTAAGACAGATGAGCACAGGGCAATACGCAGTGGACATCTTGAAGGAACTGGAGCGTACGCTAAGCCAGATCGACGACTCGGAGATGAAGGCCATGGCGGAACATATTCTGGCTGCCGAACAGATTTTTGTGGCAGGCGCAGGCCGGTCCGGTCTGATGGGCAAGGCTTTTGCCATGAGATTGATGCAGATGGGGCTTCGGGTATATGTAGTTGGTGAGACCGTTACGCCAGGGATCAGTGCGAAGGACTTCCTCTTGTTATGCTCAGGCTCAGGGGAAACTGGTAGCCTGGCAGCAATGGCTCAGAAGGCCAATAAAGCAGGTGCTTCTGTGGGTCTGATCACAATTAAACCAGAGTCCACCATTGGACAGCTGTCCGATACCGTGGTTCGTCTTCCTGCCTCCGCCAAAGAGGATACAGCGACCGCCGGAGCAGCCGTAACCATTCAGCCGATGGGCTCTCTGTTTGAACAGGGGCTGCTGCTGAGCATGGATGCACTGGTGCTCACCATGATGGACATGAAGAGTATGACTGGAGCAGATATGTTTGGGCGTCATGCCAACCTGGAATAGTCCAAGTGTCATAAACTTTATAAAATAGAATAGATAAGTTGAACTAAACATTTACAAAATAACGTAGAGGACAGAAATAAGCTGGAGAAGCGGAGCGTTCGCCTTTATGACCAGATTTTCACTTTTGATAAATAGGATGAAAAAAATCTGGGCATAACAGCGATCGGAAGATTGTTCTGTCATCGGAGTGGCTAGTGTAAATATTCATTAGTTCAACTTATATAGATGGAAGACCGGAATTTCCTTGAAAAGAGGGAGTTCCGGTCTTTTCTGTTATCGTTGTTTGTGGTCTGATTCGGGGTTTGCTTAACATCGGGGTCGTGCTGTAGTAAAATGTATACAAGCTGTATCGAACCAATGAACCCGTATTTGATACAAGGGAGCGGCAAGTTCTCCTGCTGCGGAGTGTTCTTGTGATATGCGAATTGCATTTTAGCGATATAAGATCGAATGGAAGAGAAGGGGGGCTCGGTGCCATGGCGTCCGAAGTGAAGGAACGGATCAACTTGAAAGAGATTAACTGTGAGAAAGAATTGACCCTTGCGGTGATCGGAGGCAAATGGAAACTGATTATTCTATGGCATCTGGGTCTTGAAGGCACCAAACGTTTCAGTGAATTGAAGCGATTGATTCCTCATATTACTCAAAAAATGCTGACCAACCAGTTGCGTGAGCTGGAGGAAGACAAACTAATTGAGCGCAAAGTGTATGCAGAAGTACCTCCTCGTGTGGAATATACGATGACGGATCACGGACAGAGCCTGATGCCCGTGCTGCATGCGATGTATAACTGGGGTAAAAACTATGGTGAAAATGTAATTTGGAAATCAGAATAAGTTATAGTCAGACGAACCGCCGGGTAAATGGATACTTCCATTACCCGGCGGTTTTTCTTTTCTTCTAATTCACTGACAGTTTTAAAAAAGTTTTCTTGAAACGTAGAAGGCAGAAATAGCCTGAAGAAGCGAAGCGTTCGCCTAAAAGCTTTCAGAAAGAAAGCTGCATCGGAAGCATATGCTTATCCCCGGATTTCCCCCTTCAAAAAAGGAACAAAAAATCTGGGGATAACAGCGATCGTAAGGTTATTCTGCCAGCGGAGTGGTAAGTGTGAATATCCTGTAAGGTATAAATGCTCCGAATATGATACGATGAGAGATATTGGAAATGCAAGGAGGATGACATATAACGATGGGAAAAATACGTACACGCGATGAAGTAAGCCAAGAGACGACCTGGGACTTGCGAGACTTGTTTGGGACTGACGAAGAGTGGGAGCAGGAGCTTAGATCACTGCCTGAAGCTGCTGCCCATATCGAAACATTCAAAGGACATCTGGGCGAAGGCGCTGAGCAGCTGCTGGCCTGTCTGGATGCCCGCGAAGCTTTGCAGGAACGCATTAGCAAAACGGCTTCATATGCCCGGCTGAAACAGTCGGAGGACAGTACCAATTCCGTGAATATTGAGAATTCAGCCAAGGCGGGAGACATCTTATCGAATTTGTCGTCGTCCTTGTCTTTTGTGAATTCCGAGATCGTGAATCTTCCGGATGGAACGGTTAAACGTTATATTGAAGAACTTCCGGGTTTGCAGCCGTATGCCCGCAGTTTGAATCGTCTAATTCAGGAAAAGGCACATCGTCTTTCGCCCGAAACGGAGAAGGTACTCGCTGCCCTTGGGGAAGTACTGGATTCGCCATATCGGATCTATCTGCGTGGTAAACTGGCAGACATGACGTTTGACGATGCACTTGATGGCGATGACAATAACCGCCCGCTGTCCTGGTCATTCTATGAGAATAATTATGAAATGTCATCGGATACGAAGCTGCGCCGCTCTGCGTATGCTGCATTCAGCTCCAAGCTGAATGATTACAAAAATACGTTTGCTGAAGGTTACGCCACCGAAGTGAAGAAACAGGTCGTCATGTCCAGGCTGCGTGGATATGATGATGTAACGGATATGCTGCTCAGCCCGCAGCAGGTAAGCAAAGAGATGTATAACAATGTACTGGATATCATCCAGCAGGAACTTGCACCTCATATGCGCAGACTGGCAGCTCTCAAGAAACGTGAGTTAGGTCTGGACAAGTTGATGTTCTGTGATTTGAAAGCACCACTGGACCCTGAATTCAGCCCTGCCATTACATATGAGGAAGCCTGCACGCTCATTCGTGAAGCTCTTGCCGTGATGGGACCGGAATATGGCGACATTGTGGAACGTGCATTTAGTGAGCGCTGGGTAGATTACGCAGATAATGCGGGCAAATCGACAGGAGCTTTTTGTTCGTCCATATATGGTTCTCATTCCTATATCCTCATCTCATGGGCAAACAATATGCGCGGAGCATTTACACTTGCCCATGAAGTGGGACATGCCGGACATTTCATGCTTGCCGGGCATTACCAACGACTTACGAATACACGACCGTCCCTCTATTTCATAGAGGCGCCTTCGACAATGAATGAAATGCTGCTGGCAGATCATTTGTTGAAACGTTCTGATCATCCGAGAATGCGTCGTTGGGTCATTTTGCAATTGCTCAATACGTATTACCATAACTTTGTTACGCATCTGCTTGAAGGTGAGTTGCAGCGTCAGGTGTACGCACTCGCAACCAAGGATGAACCGATCACAGCGAAGACATTAAGTCAGCTGAAAGGCAACATCCTCTCCGAGTTCTGGGGGCCTGATTTGGTGATTGACGAAGGGGCCAAACTGACCTGGATGAGACAGCCTCATTATTATATGGGATTGTATCCATATACCTATGCAGCAGGTCTGACGGCATCTACCGCTGCTGCACAGCTGATTCGGGAAGAGGGGCAGCCTGCCGTAGACCGCTGGCTTGACGCCTTGAAAGCGGGAGGAAGCCTTGATCCGCAAGAGCTGATGAAGCTTGCGGGTGTGGACATGTCCGGGCCTGAGCCGATTCGTGCTGCCGTGGCCTATGTTGGCAGTCTGGTCGAGGAACTTGAACGTCTGTATTCGTAATCAGGTTCATATAGTATACGGACAAGGCTTGTAGGGTTGTCTGCGTGCACCGTCTCCTTGGCAGGGGGCGGTGCATCTTAATTTGCAGGGAGAAGGGAATGATGATGAATGACGTCATTGAGCATATCTTCATCACTGGGCTGGTTAAGCATGGATGGCTTCGGTATTTTTGATGACATGAATGATGTTCCGGGATTTGAGGGCAATCAGAGTGGTTTTTTTGCTGGTTTCAATGAGTTTGGTGCAATGAGTGCGTTTGGATCAATCTTTATCGGGGGCATATTTCTCATCATTGCGGGTGTCATTGTTTATGCCATTATTTCCGGGGTACGCACATGGTCTTCGAACAATGCATCAGCTCTGTTAACCTTGCATTCAACAATTGTGGCCAAACGAACGAGAGTTAGCGGGGGATCAGGGGACAGCAGTGCTTCCACCTACTATTACATTACATTTGAGCTGGACAACGGTGAACGGGTAGAACTGAACGTCGGTGGAAATGAGTATGGTATGCTTGTAGAAAATGACCGAGGCATGCTGACGTATCAGGGGACAAGGTTTAAGCATTTTGAAAGAGATGTGCAGCCCCAGTCCGGTGTTAGTAAAAACAGCTTTTATACGTGAAATAACAGTGAAGCGGCTCCTCCCGAGTGGAGAGAGTAGTTTTTGGTATGGGTAAAAGAAACCAATCACAGGGTATTCAAACGCTTACAATGATGATATACTCGTAAAATAAAGCTAAACAGTATAAAACAAAAATAAACAAACAAAAAATAAAGAATAAAGTGCAGAGCAGCTATGATTGAAATCAAGGAATATTCAAGAGCGAAAATATAGTATGGGATGAAGGGCTGGTGAAGAGCGGTGAGTGTGCTGGCGTATGATTTGGGTGCTGGAAGCGGGAGAGCACTGCTGGGTCATCTGAATGATCGGGGAATGGAAACGATGGAGATCCATCGGTTCAAGAATGAACCGGTAAAAGCGGGGGAGCGGCTGCACTGGGATATATTGAGGCTGCACCATGAATTGCTGGAAGGGCTGAACCTTGTTAAACAAAAGGGAGAGCAGCCTGAAAGTCTGGGGATTGATTCCTGGGCGGTTGATTTTGGACTGCTTGGAAGTCATGGTGAATTGTTGGGTAATCCGTATCATTACCGTGATACACAATTTAACGGCATGATGGATCAGGTGCGTAAGGAATTGACCTCTCAGCGAATTTTCGAACGCACAGGCATCCAGTTTCTTAGCTTTAACACACTGTACCAGTTGGCTACGCTTAAGCGAAGTGGCTCCCCACTGCTTAACGAAGCGGAGCGTTTTCTCATGATCCCCGATCTGCTTCGTTACTTTCTGACCGGTGAAGCGGTGAATGAGTTTACCAACGCCACCACAACACAGCTGTACAACCCAACCACAGGGCATTGGGACGGTGAACTGCTTGCACATATCGGTATTTCGGAGACGCTGTTTGGAGATGTGGTCATGCCAGGTACTCATGTAGGACAACTGCGTAGCAGCATTTGCAGTGATCTGGGCCTATCTGCCATTCCGGTTATTGCGGTTGCAGAGCATGACACCGGTTCAGCGGTCGTGGCTGTTCCGGCAACAGAGCGTTCATTTGCTTACCTAAGCTGCGGAACCTGGTCACTTATGGGCACGGAGATTGATCACCCCGCCATCAGTTCCCAGAGTTTGGCGCTCAACTTTACGAATGAGGGCGGGGCAGGCGGTACGTTCCGTTTGCTTAAGAACATCATGGGCCTGTGGATTTTGCAGGAATGCATGCGTGAATGGGAACGGAAGGGACAGGGAATCAGCTATGCGGAGTTACTGAGCAGGGCGGAACTTGCTCCTCCATTTACGAGTCTGTTTGATCCCGATGATGAGCGGTTTATGCCAGCAGGGGATATGACCTCTCGCATACAACAATATTGCCGTGATACAGGGCAGGCTGAGCCGCAAGACCAGGGGGCCATTGCCCGTTCTATTCTGGAGAGCCTTGCACTGAAGTATCGGAGAGTGCTGGAATGGACAGAACAACTGTCCAGACAGTCTTTTAATGGATTGCATATGGTCGGTGGTGGCATTCAGAATCGCCTGTTATGTCAGTGGACAGCCAATTCCATCTGCAAACCGGTATGGGCGGGGCCAGCAGAAGGTAGTGCGATCGGGAACATGGCTGTACAGTGGATGGCAAGTGGAGCCTTTAAGGATATATGGGAAGCCCGCAAGGTCATTCGTGATTCATTCCCAGTTACTGATTATGAACCAAAGGACAGACCCATCTGGGAAGAGGCCTATGGTAGATTCCTAAGGTTGACGGCTTCTCCCAAATCACAAGCCGGGAGCGAGGTGTAACATGCTGGCAGCAGAGCGCTATGACCGGATTGTGGAGATGGTTAATGTTAAGGGCAGTATGCGTGTATCCGAGCTTAGTGAGCACTGCCGGGTAACAGAAGAGACCATTCGGCGTGATCTGGACCGGCTGGAGCAAGCAGGGCGACTGCGCCGTTCCCATGGCGGCGCTGTCAGCGTGAAGGAAGAGCAGCCGGAGATCCCTTACCGGGTAAGGGAAACAACACATGCAGAGGAAAAGAAAAGAATTGCCCAATCGGCTCTATCCATGATTCGTCCGGGTGATCGAATTCTACTGGATGCCAGCACGACAGCAGGGTATATGGCGGCCAATATGCCGGATATGCCACTGACCGTATTGACCAACTCCATACAGGTAGCCACCGAACTGAGCAGCAGGGACAAGATTGAAGTCATCTCGACTGGAGGCCAGCTGGCCCAGAGATCGTTGTCTTTTGTTGGACCGCTCGCCGAACGTTCTCTAGAGACATATCATGTCGATAAATTGTTTCTGTCTTGTAAAGGTGTGCATCTGGAAGGTGGCGGAATCAGTGAATCCAATGAGCTTCAGGCACGGTTGAAGCAGAAAATGGTCGGTATATCCGACCAGGTCATTTTGCTTGCGGATACGAGCAAGTTTGGAGTTCGTGCATTTGCCCGGGTAACCGGGTTAAATGCGGTTCATGCGGTGATCACGGATCAGTCGCTTGATGATGATTTGATAGAACGACTGAACAGCTATGATATCTCAATCACAAGGGTATAAAAACGATAAACGATACGATATTCGATACGTATATGCGTTATAACAACAATTCATCAGTTATAGGAGCGTGTAATCATGAAGGTCTCCTTATTCATTACCTGCCTCAGCGATGCCATATATCCCCGTGTGGGGGAGGCGATGGTGAGATTGCTCGCCGCTCATGGCGTTCGGTTGGATTTCCCGCCCGTGCAGACCTGCTGCGGTCAGCCTTCCTACAACAGCGGGTATTGGGATGAGACACGGGTAGCCGCCAAAACGATTCTGGAAGCCTTTGATGATAGTGATTTTGTCGTCTGTCCCTCGGGCTCCTGTACGTACATGATTCATCATTATCCCGAGCTGTTTGTCGATGAACCTGTATGGCTGGAGAAGGCTAAACGTTTGGAAGCCAAAGCCTACGAGTTCACACAGTTCCTCGTTCAGGTGCTTGGCATCACGGATTTGGGTGCACATTTTCCGCATAAGGTTACATATCATCCCTCCTGTCATGGCAGCCGTTTGTTAGGCGTAAAGGATGAGCCTATGGCATTACTTTCGGCAGTAAAAGGTTTGGAATTTGTTCCCCTTCCTTACGGAGAGGATTGCTGCGGCTTTGGTGGTACCTTTGCTATCAAAATGCCGGATATATCTGGTGCCATGGTCACAGAAAAAGTTGATCACATCAAAGAGACGGAAGCCGAAGTATTGGTAGGACTGGATATGGCCTGTCTGATGAATATCGCAGGTAATCTGCGGTATCGGAATGAACCAGTACGTGTGATGCATTTGGCCGAACTGCTATATGAGGGGGTGCAAACAGGATGAGTCAACCCGGTGTAATGGATGTTACCGTCAAAGAACGTGCAGAACTGGCTTTGAATGATGACTTCCTGCGGAAAGCCGTCAAGTTTACGACAGAGCGATTGCGTAATGGCAAGAAGTCTGCATCCGAAGAACATGGGAACTGGGAAGAATGGCGTGAACGTGGACGTCAGATTCGTCTGCATACGATCGCACATCTGGATTATTATCTGAATGAATTCGTCAATAATGCACGTGCCAATGGGGTTCATATTCATTTTGCCGATACTTCGGTAGAGGCAGCAACGATTGCACTGGATATTGCGGCTCACAAGCAGGCTTCTACGGTGGTGAAATCCAAGTCGATGGTGTCCGAGGAAGTACATCTCAACCATGTATTGGAATCCGCAGGTATTGAAGCGATAGAGACCGATCTGGGTGAATACATCATTCAATTGGCGGGTGAAGCTCCATCTCATATCGTCATTCCGGCAATTCACAAGAACCGTTACCAGATTGCGGACCTGTTATCCAAGGAAGCGGGTGAAACTCTGGAACCGGACACCACCGTACTTGCTGGATTTGTACGCAAAAAGCTGCGTGAGAAGTTTCTTGAAGCCGATATTGGCATGACCGGCTGCAATTTTGCCATTGCAGAGACGGGTTCCATGGTCCTATTTGAAAATGAAGGCAATGCCCGCATGGTATCCACCGTGCCAAAAACACAGATTACCTTAATGGGCATGGAGCGTATCATTCCATCCTGGACGGATCTCGAGGTGATGGCAACCCTGCTGCCACGCTCCGCGACAGGTCAAAAATTGACGATGTATATGTCAGGCATAACCGGTCCTCGTCGAACAGAAGATGGGGACGGACCAGATGAAATGCACATTATTATCGTGGATAATGGACGTTCACTCCAGTTGGGTGATCCCGAATTCCAGGAGTTGTTGAACTGTATTCGCTGCGGGGCCTGTCTGAACGCTTGTCCGGTATATCGTCATATCGGCGGGCATGCCTATGGTGGAACCTACAGCGGACCGATCGGAGCGGTGCTTACGCCTGCACTCAATGGCAATATTGATGAATGGAACGACATTGCGGGTGCTTCCAGTCTGTGCGGAGCCTGTTATGAAGCCTGTCCGGTCAAAATTCCGCTGCATGATATGCTCGTATATTTACGCAGACGCAAGGTGGAAGAGGGCCATGGCAACAAGCTTGAGAGCGCTGGCATGAAAGGTTTTGCAGCGGTTGTATCCAATTCTAAACGCTTCGGTGCGGCTATTCGACTGGGACAGATTGGTCAGAAAGCCATTGTGCGGAATAACGGAATTTCACTTAAACTTGGGCCCCTCAAAGGCTGGAACAGCTATCGGGTTGCGCCAAGCCTCGCGAAGCGTTCCTTCCGGCAGCAATGGAACAAGCTGGATCAGGAGCTGAATCAGGAGAAGAAAGAGATGGATTCTTCCGTTCGGGACCGAATGGAACAGATTCTTCGTGAGCGTGAGGGGGGCGGTGGTCAACATGAACACTGAACATCAGGAATGGCTGGAGCAAATGGAGAAGAAGTCCCGTGCAAAGCAGGAACACTTTATGAACGATATTGCGTCCAAATTGAGAAGACCACGGCAGACACATGCTCCGACTCAACCTTTTCGCGGTGCACCCGCATTCTGGACGGATCTGGATTGGGACATAGATAAGCGCATACAGGCATTTACCGATAATTTTGTGAGTGTAGGTGCTCATATTGCGCGGGTAAGAGACATTGGCGAAGCCTCGGATTTCATCGCTAACAAATCTCATGAATTAAGTGCCAAATACATCATACGTCAGAATGAACAGGCGCTGACCGAACTTGGATTGGAAGAGCAACTCCCCGATGTGCAGATTTCTGTATGGAACAGCCAAGCAGAGGAGAACTGGAAGGCACGGGCAGCCGAGGCAGATATCGGTGTAGTCATGGCGGATTATGCTACAGCATATACGGGTTCCATCACGGTGCTTTCTTCGCCAGAAAAAGGGCGTTCTGTGAGTCTATTGCCCACCGTACTCATCATTATTATTCCGATTGAACGGCTCTACACCAGGCTTGGTGAAACGCTTGATCGCTTCGATGAAGCGGGAAGAGAAAATCTTCCGGCAGGCATTCATTTTATTTCCGGTCCCAGTCGTTCTTCCGATATTGAAAATGATTTGACCATTGGGGTACATGGACCGGGGATTGTATATGGTCTTATTATGGGATAACACCATTTCTAAATGCATAACCTCACGAATGACTGTCCAAAAGCAGCTTTTTGTCTGCGAAGGGCAGTTTTTTCTATGTCTAGTATGTCCATTATGAAAGGGATAATGAGCCATTCAATCATATGGCAGTAGATAAAAATATTCTATAGATAAAAACTATTAATATTATAATTATTATATATTTAACCTATCAAGGGAAGCGGCGTATAATCCATTTCAAGAGAGGGTTCATGTGAGACCCGACCAAGGAGGCGTTATGAATGAGCATATTTTCTTATCAAGTTCCATTTATGTATGGACACGCGGGTGATTTATCTGTTTATGAGGGGAAAGTGCTACTTATTGTGAATACAGCCAGCAAGTGCAGTTACTCTCGACAATTTACGGAGCTTCAGCACCTGTATGAGCAGTATCGTGATCAAGGGCTGGAGATCCTGGCGTTTCCCTGTGATCAATTTAATCACAAGGAGCCGGGCAGCAGTGATGAGATAGCTCAGTATTGCAGGAATCATTTTCATATATCCTTTCCGATTTTTGAGAAGATCGAGGTTACCGGACAATCCATACACTCTGTGTTTCGCTATCTGGTCGAAGCTGCCCCATTTGAAGGTTATGATATGGAGTCGGAAGAAGGTCGGTGGATGGATCAATTCGTCAAGGAGAAACATCCCGATTTATACCGGGGAGACGGGATCAAATGGAATTTCACCAAATTTCTGATTGACCGAACCGGGAAAGTGAGTGGCCGCTATGAGACTACAGTGGCACCAATAGAGATGGAGTCCGCAATTCGGAACCTGCTGAGACAGGCTTAGTTTGAGTTTGAGCGAGCGGTGTATCTTCAAAATTCTAGTATTCGTATACAGCAAAATAATCTCTATATGGAGGGAGCAAAGGGAATTTTACTCATGCCAATTCGGATGGATACCCATTGGTCCTACGACTTTGAGACTGTTGAAGATTAGGACTGGAAATGTTAGGGTAAAAGAGAGATAACGAAGGAACCCATTTTTTTTATTCTAAAATGACTAATATACTATTTCGGTCAGTTGGTTCCGGTGTGATTTTCAGGTTATCTGGATGAAATATGAAAATTTGCAGAAAATGAAGGCATGTCTGTTGATCTGAAGTCGTAATTGAACGAAGGTATTATTTCTTAGTCGAACGTATTACTTGGAAGAGGAGTGAGTATTATGGCGCAAAATTCAGTTCCCCAACCCAAAACTTTTGGGCCTTTAGGAAACTTACCACAGTTAAATACCGATGAGCCTGTACAATCCCTGGTAAAACTCGCTGAAGAGTATGGACCCATTTTTCGAATGGATTATCCTGGACGAAGTGAATTGTATATTTCAGGTCACGAACTGGTGGCCGAGGTAAGCGACGAATCCAAATTTGATAAACGGGTATGGGCACCGCTGGAGAAGGTACGTGCATTTGCCGGAGATGGCCTGTTTACGAGTTGGACTCAAGAACCGAATTGGAAAAAAGCTCACAATGTGCTGCTACCTAGCTTCAGCCAGCGTGCGATGCAGGGATATCACAATAAAATGATTGATCTCGCTGTACAGCTCGTGCAGAAGTGGTCCAGATTGAACCCGGATGAGACGGTTAACGTACCCGATGATATGACTCGTCTCACCCTGGATACGATTGGACTGTGTGGGTTCAACTACCGATTTAACAGCTTTTATCGGGAAGAGCCGCATCCTTTCATTACAAGCATGGTGCGAGCACTAGACGAATCGATGAGTTCGTTGCAGCGTTTGCGTCTGCAAGACAAGCTGATGATCACCAAAAAGAAACAGTTTGAGCAGGATATCCGTTCGATGTACTCTCTGGTGGATCATATTATTGCGGAGCGCAAGGAGCAGCCCCAGGAAGGGGCGGACGATCTGTTGTCCCATATGCTTAGTGGCAAGGACCCGGAAACCGGGGAAACGCTGGACGATGAAAATATCCGTTACCAGATCATCACCTTCCTGATTGCTGGACATGAGACGACGAGTGGCCTGTTGTCCTTTGCCATCTATTATTTAATGAAAAACCCGGATACCCTTGCCAAGGCTCAAGCTGAAGCAGATCAGATTCTGAAAGATCCGGTTCCGACATACAATCAGGTCCGCAATCTGAAATATGTTCGTATGGTTTTGAACGAAGCATTGCGGTTGTGGCCTACGGCTCCGGCATTCTCCTTATACGCGAAGAAAGATCTTGTTCTGGACGGGAAATATCCTTTGCAAAAAGGGGATAGTGTCAGTGTACTCATTCCCAAGCTGCACCGGGACCGCGACGCGTGGGGAGACGATGTGGAGGAATTCCGTCCGGAACGGTTCGAAGATCCGAGCAAGGTGCCACATGACGCCTATAAACCATTTGGTAATGGTCAGCGGGCCTGCATTGGTCAGCAATTCGCCCTTCAGGAAGCAACACTTGTGCTGGGCATGGTTTTGAAGCATTTTGATTTCATCGATCATGCAGACTATCAGTTGAAAGTAAAAGAAACGTTGACACTCAAACCCGATAACTTCACAATCCGTGTTCGTGCACGTGGGGGTCAGCCGGTCATGGCTGTTCCGGGTGTTGCCGTGGAGGAACCGACTCAGGTTGCCAAACGACAAGAGCCGGATACAGCAAATGCCCATCACACCCCGATGCTTGTCCTATATGGATCTAATCTTGGGACTGCGGAAGGCATTGCGCGTGAAATCGCAGATACAGCAAGATATCAGGGCTTCCGCAGCGAGGTGGCTACCCTGGATGATCGTGTAGGCAAACTTCCGAAGGAAGGCGTCGTCATCATTGTGAGCGCATCCTACAATGGTCAGCCACCAAGCAATGCCAAGGATTTCGTCGAGTGGATTGAACATGCGGATGCAGGGGAATTCCAAGGCGTTCGATTCTCCGTTCTCGGATGTGGGGATCACAACTGGGCCAGCACGTACCAGCGTATCCCGCGTTTGATTGATGAGCAGTTATCTTCCAAAGGAGCAGAACGATTATCACCGATCGGAGAAAGTGATGCCAGCGGGGACTTTGAGAAACAGGTTGGAGACTGGACCGAGCAGCTATGGCCGGATCTGGCACGAACTCTGGGCCTCAAGTTGAATACAAGCTCAGGTAGTGAGCGCAGTTCCTTGTCAGTACAGTTTGTCAGCGGACTGGCGGTAACTCCGCTCGCGGATACGTATGATGCACATGTTGCTGAAGTGCTTGAGAATCGGGAACTTCATGATGCGGGCAGTGAACGAAGCACACGTCATCTGGAGATTAAACTGCCTGAAGGCGCAACCTATAAGGAAGGCGACCACCTGGGCATTTTACCGCAAAACTCGTCTGAGCTCGTAGAACGAGTACTGAAACGATATGGATTCACAGGTACGGAACATCTGGTTCTGGATGCCTCTGGTCGCAGCGCAGCTCATCTGCCATTGCACCAACCGGTTAATCTGGTCGATCTGCTCAGTCACAGTGTGGAGCTTCAGGAAGCGGCAACTCGGGCCCAACTGAGGGAGCTGGCGGCGTACACGGTGTGCCCACCGCATAAGAAGGAGCTCGAAGCGCTTCTTGATGAGTCTGTTTACATGGAAGAAGTGCGTAAGAAACGCATATCCATGCTGGATTATTTGGTGAAATACGAAGCATGTGAGCTGCCTTTCGAACGGTTTTTGGAACTGCTGCCTTCCCTGAAAGCCCGATATTATTCAATCTCCAGTTCACCGCGAGTGCAGCCTGAGCAGGCCAGCATAACCGTCAGCGTAGTGCGTGCTCCGGCGTGGAGTGGTCAGGGAGAATATAAAGGTATAGCGTCCAACTATCTGGCGAACTTGAAGCCGGGTGAAGAGGTTGTCATGTTCATACGCACGCCTGAGTCCGGGTTCGAACTGCCAGAAACTGCAGAGGCTCCGATCATTATGGTTGGTCCGGGGACGGGCGTAGCTCCATTCCGTGGTTTCCTGCAGGCAAGACGTGTACAGAAGGAACAGGGTGAGAAGGTTGGCGAGGCGCATCTGTATTTTGGATGTCGCAACCCTGAACATGATTATTTATATAAAAATGAACTCGAAACTGCGGAGCAAGAGGGCCTTGTCCAGCTTCATACCGCCTTCTCCCGCGTGGACGGGGAAGAGAAATGTTACGTGCAGCATCTAATGAGAGATGATGCCCACAAACTGATTCCTCTGCTCGAACAGGGTGGACATCTGTATGTTTGCGGCGATGGCAGCAAGATGGCACCTGATATTGAAGCAACACTCAAGAAAGCGTACGCTGATGTCAGCGGCAACTCCACAGAGGAAGCCGATGCGTGGTTAGAACGTTTGCAGCAGGAAGGTCGTTATGCCAAAGATGTGTGGACAGGTATCTGAATGATACGTTCCTGATTCCAATGATGGATAGGCATCTGCGCGGTGAGACACAGAAGGGTTCTGTGCTCACCGCTTTTTGCTATGGCACAATAACCGAGCAGACCAATGCAGGTATGAGTTATACTAGGGAAGAGAAATATGCATATCTTGACATGGGATAGACCCAAGATTTGAATCGTATCTCTAACCGGGCGATTGCAGGCACAGGTATGAATTCAGCGATGTCTGGTCTCATTATTTCTTCTTTTTATTCGTTGGACGATAGATCGATTCGACCTGAGTTAGCGGAAAGAGAATACGTGAGGAGAATTTACCTTTTCCCTGCAGCTCGATGTAATCCAGTCCAACACCAACAAGTCGGATATTGTTAAATGCGTTTCCGGATGGGAATACCGTGCGGATGCCTACCCGTATGCCTCGCCGTGCTCGGGGTACATCAAATACACGAATGGAAAACAAACTGAGTGGAATAAATAACTGCCGATTGACTTTAATGAAATTGCGCGGAAATACTTTTCTAATTATTCCAGGTTCCAGACCGGACAATGGAGCATTCAATTCTGCCAGATGTCCCTGGAACTCGGCCAGACGCTGCTGAAGTGTTTTTCCTGTATGAAGTTGGTGCCAATTCATAAGCAATCCTCCGTTCGCCATTTATACCTACTATATGAATGGACGAGGGCAAGAGGTGAGCGAAATGGCGCCCATGTTACTCATGATAAGGTACAACTTAAGATATAGGGAGTGATTCAAATGGACGTGGAAATGTATAAAGACCTCATTCGGGATGAACGTGGCAACTATTATATTGCCGTACAGATGGAGGGTAATGAGCTTACGCTAGTCAACGCATTTGTTGAAGCATCGTTTACACCGGAACTGATCTATAATGAAGAATTTCGAAATAAACATAAAGAGATGGAAGGCGGTTTTGTAGGCAAAATCGCAATGGACCTTCTCCGGCATGATGTAGTCATGGGTTTGAAACAAATGGACAGAAAGCTGATTGAGCTGTCGGAAGTTGAGCAGAAGTACACGGTGAACTATATAGACACGATTGAGTTCTATCGCCACCCTGCGTGGGAGCGGAAAGCATAAACGAAAAATTTATTTTCGTGGATAGTCCATTAGGATAGTAAAATCGTAAAAGCAAAAGCGCAAGTACAGGGGAGTTGCCCTTGCCACTTGCGTTTTTGGCGTTGCAACTATTCATCGGGAATGGGCTTGTTATTGTTCCTGTGGGCTGCACATGATCGTGGATCGATATCTGGCGCAGCTTGAGGAGAAGCCGGAATCTTATTTTTTCGGATGCAGTCGCTGTTGAAGACAAGAGAGGCTACATCATAGATCTGCATTTGAACCATATCGACATAGGAACCGTATTCCTCATCTTCTCAAGAGCAGAGGGTTCAATGACGAAGAGCATAACGATAAAGGCGATGAGGCGGCTTTTTAATGAGAAAAACATAGATTCCTCCTTAAGCGAATAGACATCAAGGCTGTCGTCAAAATGGGAAAAAAGACTGCGTATTATCCGCAGTCTTTGAATTAAAAGTGGTTGGAGCGGCCTTGCGTTCCTAGAAACGAACCAGATTGTTGATGCGAACAGGTAAACCAGTTGCGATAGCGCGATTGGCTGCAATTCCGGTGAGGATGGATCTTGCTCCGTCGAATTGGTTGGCAGCGCGGTGGTAGGGATCTTCCGCTGGCTCTCCAAACAGATCATTCAGAAGTACAGGATCACCTCCGCCATGGCCGCCTTCTTTTTCCTCGACCTGAACCTCGTATGGGGCATCGAACATGGGAAGGACTCGCAGTGTTTTCCCAATCAATGCACCTTCAAGATTTTTGTCACCCAGCGAGTTAACATAGGATTGTTCCACAATATTCATTTCGATCCGGCCTTTGGTGCCGTTAATGGCGATGCGATAACCTTCCCACGGCTGGTATGCAACCAGTGAATAGGTCAATATGGCTTTATTCTGATACTGGACAAGAACGCCCATCGTATCCTCGATGTTGATGCCATCTCCGAATACGCTTTGATCCCGCTGGTAGCCGTCTTCCGGCTCAGCATCCAGATACATGGCTTTGAGATGTGCATCCGAATCCAGGTGCAGGGCAAAAGGATCTTCTTGCGCAAGCGGGTTGCCTGTTGCACGAGTGTAAAACTGGGTCACGCCTCGTTCCTCTGCGTTCTCTCTACCATAATACATGAGATCGCCGAATGCGAAGACGGTCTCAGGCTGCGAACCGATCCAAAAATTGACCAAGTCGAAGTGATGCGTGGATTTGTGTACGAGCAGTCCGCCACTATTACGCTTGTCCCGGTGCCAGCGGCGGAAGTAATCTGCGCCATGGCGCGTATTCAACAGCCATTCGAAGTGGACCGAAGTCACTTTTCCGATCGTGTCATTCTGAATCAATTCCCTTATTTTGGTATGGTGCGGCGCATAGCGGTAGTTAAAGGTGACGCGTATATTTTGTCCAGTCCGCTTGACGGCATCAAGAATATCCTGACATTTGTGCTCATCGATGGTCATGGGCTTCTCCGTCACAACATCACAGCCAAGCTCCATTGCGCGAATGATGTATTTGTGGTGGGTGCGGTCGATACTGGTTACAATGACGAAGTCCGGCTTCTCGTTCTCAATCATCTGATCGAACTGATCTGCAGGATAGGTTGGCACCTCATTGTATTTATATTTTTCCCTCAGCAGCTGATTGGCGTAATTCATGCGTGTCTGGTTAATATCGCAAAAAGCTGCAAGTTCGGATGTTTTCCTGAAATTTTGGGCTAATGCTCCATAGAAAAATTCAGCACGGCCGCCTGTTCCGACCAATACATAGCGTTTTTTGTTACTCATGTCTATCGCCTCCTTGAATATAGCTCTAGACTATAACAAGGAAGCACTTCTTTCGCCGCTTTTTATGCGTAATCGCTTTCAAATGCCGCTTATTTTGCTATAATTCAACTAAAGGGGGCAGCTGCATGATACAGACATTTGGAGCGGAGTACCATGATCCCACCGGATATTTGAATATCGAATATGATCGCCGCGTTGGATATTTTTCTATGACCGATGACCATCTGCATGACCATTATGAGCTGTACTACCTGCTATCGGGTGAGCGCATATACTTCATCAAGGATCGAACGTACCGGGTCCAAGCCGGAGATTTCGTATTCATTAACCGGAATACCGTTCATAAAACGATGGAGAGTGGAAGGCCAGATCATGATCGAATTGTTCTGTATATCAAGCCAGAACTGTTCACCGAATTGGCCATTTTACCCGAGCTGGCAGAGGGACTGAAGGAGCCATTCGGCTGGAATATTCCCATTCTGAGGCTTCCTTCACAGGTAAGTGAAACAGCGGACCGAATGGTCAGTGAAATGATTGATGAGATGGTCCATACCAGAGCTGGAAGCAGCCTGCTGCTGCGTCACCGATCCGTTGAACTGCTGTTGTTTGCTTACCGTAACAAACATTTGAGCACCGTGCACTCGGCCGACAGTGAGCCGGTTCTGCATCCCAAGGCACAAGCAGTGGTGCGTTATCTCAACGATAACTATCATCAGGATTTAGCGCTGCCGGAGGTTGCTGAATTATTTCGAATTAGTCCCCATTACCTCAGCCGTCTGTTCAAACAGACTACAGGTTTCACGTTCAGCGATTATCTCAATCTGCTTCGCGTGAAGGAGGCGCAGCGTTTGCTGCGTGAAAGCGAGGATTCCATAACGGAGATCGCTCTGCGAGCGGGATTCAGCAATTTTTCACATTTCGGGAAGATGTTCAAGCGCACGGTTCAGGTGTCACCGAGGACATATCGTCAGGAGTTTAGAGAAGTAGGTTCGACGAGAGTGCTGAAATAGGGTGGGTTTATTTCAAACGTTGGAGTCCCTTAATAATGATGTTTGTTTTATCACTTACCTTTTGTAATTCTTTCAATGAAAGCTTCACATAGTCTGGGGGAAACAAGTGCCAGTACTGATTATAAAGATCACTTCGCTCGATATATAATCTTTGAGTCGTTCCGTCGACCATATTAGTAATGAGCCCATAATAATCGAAAGCGTTCTTAATATTGTTCGTATAGATGCTCAGGTTTATTTCATCTGTTGTTTTGTTGCTTTTGATGTATCGATCCAGCTCTTTTTTATAATGTATACTTTCCAGAATAACACTGCGGTAAGCTGAGTCGGCAGAAGACTCGATACGATGTTTGAGTTCACGATACTTATGAAAAAAGATGGATGCAATAATCAGAATGATAGTGAATAAAATCAGAATAATATGTCGTGTTTTTGTACTCATAAATACGTCCTTGTTTATGTATTTAGTATTTTCCCATTTTGAAAATGGAGTTCTACATAATAACATGTAACGACACTTAAACCTATAGGTAAATACAGGAAGGGAATTCTTGACGACACGCGATCCGAAGTCGAACATGTAAAAAAAGAACCTGAGCTATCCTGCGTGCGCAGATAAAGCATGGGTGAATTTCTCCTTTTAGTGTAACGGAAATATGATAGAATGTGGAAAAATACTGCAAGTAATTCCTGATAAGATGGGAGTCGGAACGATGTATACATATAATGAAATGACAATTGATCATTATGATCAGGCCATTAAGTTGTGGGAACGAACGCCAGGAATGGGACTTAGTGAAGAAGTTGATTCAAGGAAAGCTATTTCGGCATATTTGCAGCGCAACCCGGGGCTAAGTTATGTATGTCTTGATGAGAATAAGAATCTTATTGGTACTGTATTATGTGGAAATGACGGCAGAAGAGGATTTATGTACCATGTAGCCGTAGATCCTGCTCATAGGGGGCGCTCCATTGCCAAAACGCTCATTCGGTTTAGTCTGGAGCAATTGAGACATGCCGGCATTATGAAATGTCATTTGATGGTGCTAGATGATAATGAAATCGGTAATCGTTTTTGGGCAAGCCAGGGGTGGCAGCGGAGAGACCATATTTTGTTGTACTCTTCGAGCACGCTGTAATTAATGACTTATATAGAAGGAAAATATTCCTTCAACCCATTTTACATCTTGCGATTCAAGAGCAACCGGCGTATATTGAGATTTAACTAAATTAGGAATAATTTGAAAGATTGATAGCTTGTAAAGACATTTTTGTACATAAAGGAGAAGCCGATGATACAGACCAGATTGGACGAATTGGGCATTGTATTGCCCCAAGCAAGTACGCCGGCAGCAAAGTATACCAATGCGGTGATTGTAAATGGAATCATGTATGTGTCCGGTAAAGGTCCGGATACGCGAGAGCGTGGTAAACTCGGGGAGCAGTTTACGACGGAGCAGGGATATGAATTTGCCCGAAATGCTGCCATCGAGCTGTTGGCTGTCGTGCAGGAAGTGCTTGGTTCGCTGGATCGGGTGAAACGGGTGGTTAAAGTGCAGGGGTTCATCAATGCCACTGCCTCGTATGAGGAGCACCATAAAGTGTTAAACGGGTTCTCGGATCTGATGCTGGATGTGTTCGGAGAACAGGGCGTGCACGCCCGTTCCGTATTTGGTGCTGTATCCGTAAGGGATAACTTGCCGCTGATCATTGACTCGATATTCCAGGTGGAGGAGTAGAGTTCATGACCAATCCCGCTTCGATTAATCCGTTAATGCTGTCTTTTCCCGAAAGTTTCGAAACACCACGTTTGACTATTCGTGCCCCGAGGTGGGGAGATGGAGCGGCAGTGAATGAGGCAATTCGTGAAAGTGCGGAGCAATTACGTTTGTGGCTACCTTTTGCCGAGAACATACCTTCACTGGAGGAATCGGAAGCAAATGCCCGCAAAGCCAGGCTGCAATTTCTGGAGCGTACCGACATGATGCTTCATTTACGTGACCGATTTACGGATGAATTCGTGGGCAGCAGCGGACTGCATCGAATCGACTGGAATGCACGTTGTTTCGAGATCGGTTACTGGATTAGAACTTCGCGTGCCGGTGAGGGTCTCATGACGGAAGCAGTCAGAGGCATTGAGCAGTTCGCAATATCTTATCTGGAGGCGAATCGGCTGGAAATCCGCTGTGATGCCCGCAATGTGCGAAGTGCCAAAGTGGCTGAACGCGCAGGCTATACGCTTGAAGGTGTACTGCGCAAGATGCGGCGTGACAGTACAGGTGTGCTAGTAGATATGATGGTGTATGCCAAAGTAAGAGGCGATGAGTTCGAATAGAATGTTTGAATTGAGATAAGAAATGAATCGGAAAATGATTTGAAAAAAAGAAAGAAAAAAAGAAAGAAACGGCTCCTGGAAGAACACGTTGTGTTGTTCTCCAGGGCCGTTTTTTGGTATGCAAATATTGGAGGTTGGGTGTAATACTTAATGGACTGCTGAATGAATTGGAGCAGATAAAAGAAATCGCCTTACCTCATTGGATTGGGAATGTTGACGTATAGCGGCGTCTCACCACGCTGATGGAACCGGCTGAGCAGATTGGCTTTGGCTGGTAAGGTCTCGGTGGTCAACAGATCACGAATGACCTCGTTGATGTGCGAGGACTCGGCTGTCTTTTTCCGAAGCTCCTCCAACGTATTTCTCACCACCCTCCAGTATGGCTGCTCCTGTTGACCAGTATAGTATGCCAGACGCTGCACCACATGACTGAGGTGATTGACAAAGAAATAATATTTCAATCGATGCCGTGATTCTTCCTCCGTATACAGGACAGGACTGTTGGCGTTGACTACCTGATCGATCCAACCTTGCTGTTCCGCTAAGGCTCGATTGACACTGATGCCCTCCAGATCCCTAACCACAAATGTAGCAGGCATGCCATTTTCAAGACGCAGCATGGAATTCTGTACATGAGCTTCCAGACTAATGCCTGTCTCGGCATACAGTTCCACAAGTGGAACCATGGACAACTCCAGATATTGACGAAGCCATTCATACCAGTCTGTCTGCACCCTCGCATCATGTACACGATCTGGCGACGAAGTTGATTGGAGACTTTCCCGGACAGCCCGGAACAACAGCGGTTCAGTTTCTCCGGGAAGCACCTCCATGAGAGAGGCCACAACATAAGGCGCCCCTGAAGCAGAGCGGCAAGACTCTGGTGCTTCACGCAGGATCATGGAGAATCCCGAGATGAGCGCATCCTGAGTAGACGAAGGTATCTCTGGAACCTTCAAGCTACGGTAGCCTTTTTCCAGCAAAATTTGAAATTTCTCTGACGTCCAGCGATCCTGAATCTGCTGTACTATTCTGGATGCATCAAGTGTGCGCAGCAACTGCTCTTCATTGTTCTCGCGAATAAAGTTTGTAATTCGAATATGAAGAGACAGCTTGTAGAAACAACCTTCCTTCGGATTCCAGACCGTGCGCACCGATGAGGTAGGATACACGGAAGGCCCGGTAGTGCCCAGATCAATCAAAGTACCTTGTTGTAATAAGGATTTTACAGGTTCAAGTGTCCGCAAATAGGCAGCCTGCCAAGGATGACAAGGGAGCAGGACATAACGTTTGCTTTCCAGAGAGAGGTGCTTCCAAGCGGCCTCGGCCATTTCTGCAGGAACCCATGGTGCTTCACTGCCATAGTCCACGGTATCCAGCCAATCCTCCAACACAAGTTCAGGTGCGACCGCAAAACAGCTGAGAGGAAAGCTAACTCCAAATTCAGGCGAATAGGCACGTGAATCCGAAGAACTGAAGCCCTCCAGACTTTTCGGCGTTGGATGAAATGGATGACCACATAGCAGCGCCTGTTCCAGATAGCGAAAGTCCAATGTTACAGGAGACCCTGCATTCAGGGCATGCTCCAGATAAGAGGTCATATGCTCCAAACTGTTGTAAACCATCTGCTCCAGCTCTCCCCGTTTCAACATTCGGGCTTCAGGATTGGGTTCTACAGATGATATTTCATCAAGCAACAGCGTCGTTATTTGTTCAAAAGAAACCTCTCTCCAACCATCGGGCTGTGCCTCGTCTGATTCTGCAATGTGAAACGTGTCGCCATAGACATGATGTCCGGCGGCGGAACGATGAAGCAGATTTCCATATATCCGCTGACCCGTACGTGGAAGCTCAATAACAAGCGAAAGGTCTGGCCGCGTGGCAATTCGAACATAAGGATCATGCTGCTCGGTTTCTCGAAGATAGGCGTTCATTATACGGCTTAGCATCTCCTGATGGGCAATTCCGCTCGGCGATACTAAAGAGGGATGAACAGTCTGCTGGAATGGATCGATGGTGACGTTATCCTTGGTCATGATTGATTATCATCCTTTCACAAATTATTGGAGTGGCAATTGTACGGGAGCTTTTGGCTCATGAACCGCTGGGCGGCGTACAGCAAGCGAAGCGGCAAGCATGACTGTCCCCATGACGAGAAATACAGCTGGAATTCCCCAGATACCTCCGATTAGAACCCCAATGGACGGACCGGCAATCTGACCAGCCATTAACATACTGTTGGTAGCTCCGATGCGCACGCCCCGATCCTGATCGGTGGAGGATTTCAGCACGTTGAGCATGACCGTCTGCAATAGGGCGCTGTAGAAGAATCCTTGCAGAAAACGTACAACCAGCAGCCAGGCCACCCCGAGTGGAAGCGTATGTGCAAGCAGGCACAAGCCGCATAACAAACCAGCCAGCCGGAGATTGCGTTCGGGTAAGTAACGATCGTTTCGCTTACCCCACCACGATGCGCCAACCAGTTCGCCAACCGATGACATCGCGAGCAGAACTCCGACCGTAAGCGCAGCTGCACCCGAGGAAGGGACGATTTCACGAATAAACGGGGTAAACATCGTAAACGTTGCGAAATCTGCAAGCTTGAAAATGATGCCTGCGATAACGAGTCTTCGGGCAATCGGATGTGTAATTAGAGAAACAAAGGCATGGTAAATTCCGCTCTTGTTTCTGTTTTTGCCATGATTGTTCAACATAGCGACCGAAGGCTGCTGCTGTTCCACAGGAGATACATGAGTATTGTTCTTGTTCGTATGCGTTCGATGCGTTGTTGCCCCCGTTAATACGATTGCGGCAAGCACAGCAAAGCTCAATGTCAACGAGGCCGTAATGAACAATAGCGGACGACTTCCCCATGTGTTTACACATATGCTTCCAAGCAGTGGTCCCACGAGCAGGCCTGCTGCCGATGCCCGCTCCAACTGTCCGAGCGCAGAACCCTGCTTTTGGTCAGGGGCATGGGTCCCCACGAACGCACTGCTCGCATCAGATATGCCACCGAAAGCCCCCTGGCAGAGACGGAACAAAAAGAATTGAAAGGGCGTCTGGGCAATGCCCATCAGAAACATGCTAAGGGCCAGTCCGACCAGCGCTCTGACAACCATCCATTTTCGACTCCAACGATCTCCGATCTTACCCCAAAAAGGGGTTAGCAGTGCGTAGGATAGAGCAGGTGCAGATACGGACAGACCTGTCCACATCAGCACTTCTTCCGGCGTTCCCGCGTTCAGATGCTCCATGTAGTACGGTATAAAAGGGCTGATTCCAGTCAGCCCGGCACTGGAAAGAAAGCGTCCACCCCACAAAATGCGGACGCTCTGTTTCCATGCCATTTGCGACATCATATGTCAACTTCACCACCTTGATTTTGGCAATTTGAAACCAATTGCTGATCAGATTATCAAGAATGATTCTCAATGTCAATCTTTAATTTTTCAAAAACTTTCCAAAAATTTTAGTGTTGACAGGAAAAAAAAGGATATGCATAATAGGCCCTGTGTCCAATTTTGAAAATGATAATCATTATCAATAAAGAGGTTTTGGACAACAATATGCCCAGAAAGCTGGTGTAAACACATGGAACAAAGTACCCTGCAAATCAAGGATCGCTCGCTTAAAGTTGCGGATTCCATTATCGATTGTATCGGTCAAACACCACTGGTTCGCTTGAATTCCCTGTTCGGATCTTCAGGAGCATCGGTGTATGCCAAGCTGGAAATGATGAACCCCGGAGGCAGCATGAAAGACCGACCTGCACGATACATTATCGAGCAGGGTCTGCGAGACGGAACGATCAAACCGGATACACATCTCATCGAGAGCACTTCAGGAAATCTGGGAATCGGTCTCGCATTAACCGCCAAACGATATGGCCTGAAATTCACCTGTGTGGTTGATCCAAAAATCACATCGACCAATCTGAGAATGATAACCTACCTCGGGGCACAGGTTGACATGGTGACTGAACCAGACGAACACGGAAGTTATTTGCAATCTCGTATTCGCAGGGTCAAGGAGTTAGCCAGTCAGGACCCGGCAGGTTACTGGATCAACCAGTATGCCAACCCTTTGAACTGGCAAGCTCACTATCATGGTGCAGGTCAGGAGATTGTGGAGCAAATGGATGGACAGATAGACGTACTAGTGTGTGCAGTGAGTACGACTGGAAGCATTCTGGGCATATCCCGCCGTGTGAAAGAGGCAAATCCGCATGCGCGGATCGTAGCCGTTGATGCAGTTGGTTCGATTATCTTTGGTACACCATCCCGTCAGCGTGAATTGCCGGGTATCGGCGCCAACCGTGTCCCTGAGTTATTCAGCCCGAACGAGATTGACCAAGTTATTCATGTGGATGATCGGGAATCCGTGCAGGGCTGCCAGAAGCTGCTGGAACGGGAAGGTATTTTTGCAGGGGGTTCGTCCGGATCACTGGTTGCTGCATTGGAAAAACTGGTTCCAACCCTGCGGCCTTCTGCCAAGGTGGTTACTGTCTTCGCAGATCGTGGAGAACGTTATCTGGACAGTGTGTATGACGAGCAATGGGTTAATCAATTACCGCCAAGCCAAACGATCAAGAGTATATAAAAAATTATCTCGGAGGAGAGATCAGATATGAGTACCGTTCAGGATCATAGCCTTTTGTATATGAGTAAACAGGATATTATAGATCTGGGAGGGCTGTATTCAGGGCCATATGTCAAAGCAGTAACCCGTGCACTGGAGCTTCATGCCAAGCGGGATATCGTGCAACCGTTGAAGCCTTATCTGCGGGTTAACGAGGAGAGCGGTCATATTGCCGATCGCATTATTGCGATGCCTGCGTATGTGGGTGGCGATGTAGCGATCAGTGGTCTCAAGTGGATTGGGAGCAAACATGATAATCCGGCCAAGCGTCATAAGGAACGTGCGAGCGCTCTTATTATCCTCAATGATCCGGAAAGCAACTATCCGGTGGCGGTGATGGAAGGCAGCGTGATCAGCGGGATGCGTACGGCGGCAGTTACAGCTATAGGGGCAAGGTATTTAGCCAGAGAAGGTTTCCGCACAGTGAGCGTGATTGGCTGCGGGGTGATCGCCAGAATGCAGATCACCTCGCTGCTTGAACAATTTGACTCCATTCGGACCATCCATTTGTATGACCTGAATGCCGATACGGCCCGCAAGCTTGCCGATGAAATTGGTTCGCGTTTTGATCAGGTTGAAGTACGGGTGGAAGATTCGTCAGAACAAGCGGTACGACAAGCGGAAGTACTCATAACGGCTACGGTAGCGTCATCGCCGCATATTCCGTATGAATGGATTGCCAAAGGTACCTTTGTCAGCAACATCTCGATTATGGATTTGCACAAGGATGTATTTACGCAGGCAGACAAAGTGGTCGTGGACGACTGGGATCAGTCCAACCGGGAGAAAAAGATTATTAATCAGCTGGTGCTGGAAGGAAAATTTTCCCGTGAGCAGCTTCACGCTGAACTCGGTGAGATCCTGATAGGGGCAAAGTCAGGACGAGAACATGAGGATGAGATTATTGTGCTGAACCCGATGGGGATGGCGATTGAGGATATTTCCAGTGCGGCAGAGATGTATGCAAGAGCCGTTGAACAAGGAAAGGGAACACGTTTATGGCTATAGAGCTGAAGACAGGACGTATGCCTCAGGTTGAAAGAGTTCGTGAGCACCTATTGGCACTGAAAGAACAGCAGACCGAACCGGTATGTGCCTACATCCGGGATGTAACAGCACTCGTCGCTCATGTGCATCAACGTGTACAATCCATGCCGGAATCTAGTCAGCTCTTCTATGCCATTAAAGCCAACTCGGAAGAAGAGGTGCTTCGAGCGCTGGCCCCTGTAGTTCATGGCTTTGAAGTGGCATCTTTGGGCGAGATCGTGAAGGTGAGACAAGTCTCAGCGGATATTCCGATTCTGTTTGGTGGACCAGGCAAGACAGAAGCAGAGCTTCGGGGAGCGATAGAGCATAAAGTGCAGCTTATTCATGTGGAAAGTATGCATGAGATAAACAAGCTGAACGAGATTGCGAGTCAAAATGACATTCGGGTATCCGTTTTGCTGCGGATTAACCTAAAAGGTCCAATGCCGCAGGCGACACTGGCGATGGGCGGTCGTCCGACCCAGTTCGGAATCGACGAGGTCATGCTGCCACAAGTCATGAACCAGCTCCGGCACTTGCCACATATTCAGGTGGAAGGGTTTCATTTTCACTCCCTTTCGAACAATCTAGATGCGGAGCAGCATGTGAAACTGATTGAGTATTACTGCACCATCGCGCGGGATTGGGCGAGGCAATATGGTTTCACGCTTCGGTATTTGAATGCCGGGGGTGGAATTGGTGTGAACTATGCGCATCTGGAGCAACAGTTCGACTGGAACACATTTGTGAATGGTATTGCACCGGTATTGCAAAAGGAACTGCCTTCGGAAACGACTTTGTTGTTCGAATGTGGGCGTTACCTTACGGCATCGAGCGGGTATTATGCAACCGAGGTGCTGGACGTTAAAGTCAACCACGGCAAAACATATGTCATCGTGCGTGGCGGTACACATCATTTTCGCCTACCCGTTTCTTGGCAGCACAGTCATCCGTTCGAGGTGATTGCGGTGGAGAACTGGACGCATCCGTATGACAGACCCGAGGTGAAGGAAACCGCTTTTACAGTGGCAGGCCAGCTATGTACTCCGAAAGATATTTTGGCAAGTGATATTACGTCAAGCAGGGTTCGGGCAGGAGACATTTTGCTGTTCCAATATGCGGGTGCTTATGGCTGGGCGATCTCGCATCATGACTTTTTGAGTCATCCACACCCGCAGCACATTTATTTGCATTAACACGTAAACGGTTTGAGGCAGTGCAATCATGGGAGGTGTCATATGAACGGTCTAACAGCAGCATTGGTAAGGTCCGATGAGTGGATCATGGTGCGGCGACGTATTTTCAGGCAATTGGTGGAGTCGTTTCTGTATGAGCAAATCTTGAATGAACCGGTGATCGGGCCTTATGCGGAGGCAGAGTATACACTGCGAGGGGAGACGGAGACAGGAGAGAAGGTGGAATACACCTTTTGGGCTGTACGAAAAGAGAGCTTTGACCGCATTCGGTTGTCAGATAAACCAATTATGCGGGTAACATCGAAAGATCGAGCGGAAGCGGATTCCATTCCTCGTTTTTTACTGGAGATGGCTGCGCATATTCCCACATCCGAAGCTCAGCTGGGGCAATTCATGGATGAGCTTCAGCAAACCCATCTGAAGGACACGCTGTCTGTGCGATGGCGTGTTGGTCAGCCCGAACCTCGGGTATCGGAATATGACGAGTGGGAATCTGCCCTGATTGAAGGGCATCCGTATCATCCTTGTTACAAATCCAGAGTTGGATTCACGCTCTCTGACAATGAAGCCTATGGACCGGAGTTCGGACCGGAATTCAAGCTGGTCTGGATTGCGATTAAACAGGATGCAGCCCAAATATCTATTTCGTCTTCACTGGACATGTATGCTGAGTTTATCCATAACGAGCTGGGGCAGGAGCTACAGACATTCAAGTTGATTTTGCAGGAAGTTATATCATCTGCGAACTTGAAATTGAACTCGGCTGCTGATGCCGAGGTGAAGTTGAATACGGATGGGGCTGCACGTGTGGATAAATATGTATTTGTTCCTGTGCATCCCTGGCAGTGGGAGCGAATCATATCGGTGGCGTGTGCGGAGCAACTCCGAACAGGGGAGTTTATATATCTGGGCCAAGCAGGTGACACGTACCGTCCCCAACAATCCATTCGAACATTGACGAATGTGAGTCATCGCGATAAACCGTATGTCAAACTGCCGCTGAATATGGTGAATACGTCATCCGGCCGAATTCTCGCACAGCACACGATCATGAATGCGGCTCGCATCTCGGACTGGCTTGGTCGTGTGGTGGCAGAGGATTCGTTTTTAAAGGATGAGCTTGGTCTGATTGTGCTGAAGGAGATTGCGGGGGTATCGTACCATCACCAGAAACTGCCCAATATGCTGGAGCAAAAAATATACGGATCACTCGGGGCTATCTGGCGGGAAAGTCTGCATCCGCGCTTAATGGCAGGAGAAGAGGCTTTGCCATTCAATGCGCTGTGTCATCTCGATCAGCAGGGCACTCCGGTCATTAAACCGTGGATAAACGAATATGGGCTGGATCGCTGGGCCCGGCAATTGCTGAATGTTGCGGTGGTACCGCTGATACATCTGCTGTACGTGCACGGAGCTGCGCTGGAATCACATGCGCAAAATATGATCATCGTGCTGAAAGAAGGATGGCCCAGCCGGATTGCGCTTAAGGATTTTCATGACGGTATCCGTTACTGCCCATCCATTTCTCACCCGTTTGGATACCCGGAAATTGAATATCCGCCTGCCAACCATCAGCGGGTGAATCGCAATTCGTTTGTGGAGAAGGAAGATCCTTCCGAGGTGAAAGACTTTATGTTGGACGCGTTACTTTTTATTAATCTGACCGAAGTGGCATTTTTCCTGGAGAAGCACTTTGACCTGAGCGAAAAGCAATGGTGGCGCATGGCGGCCGAAGTAATTTTGAATTACCAGGAGCGGTTCCCGGAGTTACAGGCGCGATTTGAACAGTTTGACGTTTTTGCACCCGAGATCGAAGTGGAACAGCTGACCAGACGGCGAATTCATGAAGGGCCGGGGGATTGTGTGCATCGGGTAAGTAATCCACTGCAAGTCTACAGGCCAGTTCGGCAGAATTAATCAGGAGGGGAGGAGAGCATGCGCATGGAAAGTACGAGAATATCTGAATATCAGAGCCATGATGAGGATCGGGAGAGGCAACCGTTTTGCAAAGAGGACTCCTTTAGCCATCCAGAAAATGTTGTTGCAAGTTCTAGACTTGGAGTGGAGAAGGAGCATTGGCAAAATCAACAAAGAAAACTGTACACCGCAGCGCTGTCTTCATACCACTATACCGATGCACGCAGACGCATATTCAGACAGTTGGTTGAATCCTTGATGTACGAAGGTGTTATGGAATATACCTCAAGGGAGGAGCAGGGGTTTAACGTTTGGGAAATGGAGGGTACAGGGCTGAATGGTGAACGGGTCATCTACGCATGCAAGGGAACAGGGCATCTTACCTTTGGTCGTTTGCGGTTGAACCATGAACCGATTACAAGACGTGTCTATGTGGATGAGACTTCGGCTTCGGAAAGTAACAGCATTCAAAAGGGAGAACCTATTCAGCCTGGAACTACAGTCGGCCAAGAAGCAGAGTCGATTTCTCTATTTTTGCTGGAAGTTGGACCAGCGATAGGCGCCGATGAAGGGAAGCTGCTACATTTTGTTAAAGAACTGGAGCAGACGCTGATCAATGATACACTGGCGCGATATGTACGGGCTGAGCGACAGACTGATCTACATGCTCTTCCCGATGAAGACTGGGAAAGTGGAATTATCGAGGGTCACCCATACCATCCAAGTTATAAATCCCGTATCGGCTTCCGAATTGAAGATCAGCTTGAATATGGCCCCGAGTTCGGCGGATGTATTAAACCGATATGGGTCGGAATTCATAAGCAAAACGCACGGATAAGTCATGGCACGAATGAACATGGACCGGCTACAAGGGAATGGCTTCAGGATCAACTTAGCGAACAAGTGTTGGAACGCTTCCTCACGGCACTACAGGAAATGGGTGCTGATCCGGCAGAGTATGTGATGATGCCAGTCCATCCGTGGCAATGGCGAACAACGATCAGTTCTGTTCTTGCAGAAGACATTCGTAACGGGAGCATCGTAACGCTTGGCAGCAGCGAAGACCGATATACTGCTCAACAGTCGATCCGCACGCTAGCTAACCGATCACGTCCCAATTCACCGTACTTGAAGCTGTCGCTGAGTATGATCAATACATCAACTGGCAGGGTGATCGCCCCACATACGGTTGAGAATGGACCTCGCATTACCGACTGGCTGCAGGGAATTAGCAAGCAAGATCCCTACTTGAGAGATGAGCTGCGAGTCATTCTTTTGGGAGAGATTGCTGGCGTTGCATACGACAATCATCAGATACCGGATGTTTTGAAGCCACTCTCGTATGGTGTGTTGTCCTGCATTTGGAGGGAAAGTGTATATTCCCGGCTGGAACTAGGTGAATCAGCGATTCCGTTTAATGCATTGTCTACACTGGACTATGCGGGGCGCCCGGTAATTGATCCTTGGGTGAAAAAGCTGGGTGCTGATGAATGGCTGTCCGAGCTGTTGCTGACTGCGGTACGACCGCTCATTCACTGGTTATTCGCTCATGGGATTGCGCTAGAGTCTCATGCACAGAATATGCTGCTCATTCACCGGGAAGGCAGACCCTCACGCGTTGCGCTGAAGGATTTTCACGATGGAATTCGATTTACAAGAGAGGCACTTGCCGATCCAAAGCTCTGTCCAGCGTTAGTGGAGGTGCCGGAATATCATCGTCGTGTGAACCGTAATTCATTCCTGGAGACGGAAGAACCGACAGAAGTTCGGGATTTCATACATGATGCCTTTTTCTTTATCAATCTTGGGGAACTGGCTTTGTTTATGCAGGAGCATTACCAGCTCAGAGAGCAGACCTTCTGGAACAGTGTTCGTAAGATCATTACCGACTATCAACAGCGTTTCCCTGAATTTCATGAACGGTACGAATTGTATTCCTTGTTTGATCCTGAGATCGGAGTAGAGCAATTGACGAAGCGGCGCTTGTTTCCAGATCATGAATTGCGTATTCATCAAGTTCCGAATCCACTGGAGCACACGATTGTGGATAAATATGGGTCTAATGAGGATGAATTAAAAAATAGTATATGAGATCAAAAGAATATTGCATGGACAGAAACTGGAATTGTGGGATATTGTTTTAATAATGATAATCATTATTGATTAGGTTTTTAAATAGGATCAGGGGGTTGGATGGGATGCAAGTAGAGAGAAAGAGGATTGGAATGAAATCATGGGTACATTTTGCTATGCTGGCGGTACTGATGCTGGTGCTAGCGGGTTGTGGAAATTCGGGATCGGGTGCAGCCAATGGTACTGCAGCGGAAACCGCTCCAACCGAACCAAAGCAAGAAGAAACCGTAGACAATACCGGAGATACACGTACCGTCAAAGATGCTTATGGTGAGGTTCAGGTTCCGGCAAATGCAAGTCGAATTGTGGTACTGGACATTGGGGCCTTGGATAATTTGCTCGAGTTGGGCATTAAACCTATAGGCGCACCTTCCATCCTGGCAGCAGGCGATCCGTATCCGGCTTATCTAAAAGGCACAGAAGGCATTGAGAATATCGGATCGGTGAATGAACCAAGCCTGGAGGCTATCGATGCACTGAAGCCGGACTTGATCATTGGTAATAAAGATACACATGATGCTATCCATGATCAGTTAAAACAAATCGCGCCTACGGTGTTTGTAGAAACACTCGGGGTTACCTGGAAAGAAAATCTGCAGCTTCATGCCGATGCTGTAAACAAGCTGGAAGATGGCAAGAAGCTGTTGGATACATATCAGCAGCGCATTGAGGAATTGAAATCTACGCTTGCAGGCAAAGATGCCAAGGAAGTATCGCTGTTCCGTCCCCGTGAAGACAAAATTCAGGTCTATCTGAAAGAAACATTTGCAGGTACGATTATGGAAGATTCCGGAATTATTCGTCCTGCAGCACAGCAGGATGCAGGCTTCTCCAAGGATATTACGGAAGAACAGATTGCTGATCTCGATGGTGACGTAGTCTTCTGGTTTAACCGTGAGCCGGATGCATTCGCCAAACTGGAGAAAAGTAAATTGTGGGCAACGTTGAAAGGAGTCCAAAACGAAGCTGTGCACCCGGTTGACTGGGAGTACTGGATGAGTGGCCTGGGCATTCAGGCTGTAAACAAGGTCGTGGATGACCTGAACACCTATGTAGCCAACTAAACGCAAAACATGCTGGACCTTTTCTAGCGGCAATGGATTGGGATTCAGCACTATCATTCGCAATTATGCTTCCAAGTGGTCATAGCTTAACTGTAAAATTGGGTCGTCGAATGTGACGATCCAATTTTTCTGATTTTTCTGCATATGTCTCGTGCCATGTTATATTCGTGCTCTATATTTGTTCTATATAATAGAAGGGAAAATTTTGACAGTTCGTTTTTTCAAGTGACTTATACAATATATTGAAGTACATAAATCACGCAGCATGCAGGTTGGAGGCGTAAAAAAATGAACACAAACACCAGGTTTAAAATCACTGGTTTAGCAACCATCATCGTGTTGACACTTCTTGCATTTCTATTCAGCATCATGTATGGCATCGTACAGATTCCATTGCGTTCCGTTGTGGCTGCGTTCTATGCCTTTGACGGATCGCGTGAACACCTGATCATTCAAACTGTGAGACTGCCAAGAGCGGTTATTGCCGCAGTGGTTGGCAGCTCACTGGCTGTGGCCGGGTGCCTGATGCAGGCGATTAGCCGCAATGCTCTGGCAGGCCCTGAACTGTTCGGTATTAATTATGGCGCGGCACTTACCGCGGTGCTTGCTTCCTTTTGGCTGGGAACGACGTCTCTGCAATTATTTGCATGGTCTGCGCTGTTGGGGGCGGCGGTTGCAGGTGTGCTGGTTTTCCTTCTTAGTTCCACGGGCAGACAACCCTTATCTTCCGTCAAGCTAGTTCTGGCAGGGGCTACATTAAATTTGTTATTTGCTTCATTGACACAAGGCATTCTTATCCTGAATGAGCAGTCCCTGGATACGATGCGTTTCTGGTTGGCGGGTTCATTAACAGGCAGAGATCTCGATCTGTTTATTCAAATTCTGCCTTATCTGATCATTGGCATCATCTGTGCGTTTGCATTAAGCAGTCAATTGAACATTTTTGGCTTAGGAGATGAAGTGGCTCAAGGATTAGGACAGCGAATGAAGATGATTAGGATCATCTGTATTATCTCGATTGTTCTGCTGGCTGGCAGTGCCGTGGCACTTGCCGGACCCATCGGGTTTATCGGGTTGGCCGTTCCGCATATTGCAAGATCAATAACAGGCAGTGATTATCGCTGGGTAGTTCCGTACTCTGCTGTTCTGGGGGCACTACTGCTGCTCACAGCAGATATTGGAGCGAGATTTGTGTTGCCTGGGCAGGAAATTCCTGTTGGGGTGGTTACAGCCTTCTTCGGTGCTCCTTTTCTCATCTATCTGGCCCAAAGAAAGGAGAGATCGATATGATTTCTTCTATTATAAAGAGACGTGCAATCACCCTTATTCTGATCCTGTTGTTATTGAATGTGGGGGTGCTTGTGCTTAATGTGATGTTGGGAGATCGCTCCATCCCTCCGGGAGAAGTATTGCGCAGCTTGATGGGCAGGGGAGATCAGGAATATCACTTCACCATTCATCAGTTAAGGCTGCCCCGGGTACTGACCGGTTTTCTGGTTGGATGCGGTCTGGCATTGGCGGGTACAATCCTACAGGTCATTACGAGGAATCCTCTGGCATCACCTGGCGTGATTGGGCTGAATTCGGGTGCGGCTGCGGCGGTGGTTGCCGTCATGGTGCTGGTTCCTACTTTTCCAATGCGGCATATGCCGTGGATTGCATTCATTGGAGCCTTTCTCGCGGCCGCGGTAATCTATGGATTGTCATGGAGAAAAGGAGAGGCGAGTTCCACGGTTCGCATGCTGCTGATTGGTGTGGGCATTTCTGCAATGGCAGGTGCGTTAATCACGTATTTGCTAACGGTGGGCAAAATATTCCGGGTCTCCCAGGCTTCCGTGTGGATGGCAGGTAGTCTATACGGACGAACGTGGGAACACTTTTGGCCTTTAATGCCGTGGCTGCTGATCCTGTTTCTTCTATTAATATGGATGTCCAGATGGCTGGATATGTTTCTGCTGGATGTCCAGTCGGCTGCTGGACTCGGTCTGCGGGTGGAGACGATGCGGGTGTTGCTTCTTCTGATGAGCGTAGGGCTCGCCGGGTCTGCGGTGTCGATGGCAGGAACGATTGGATTTGTCGGCTTAATGGCCCCTCACATGGCAAAACATCTGGCAGGCAGCCGGAGTCTGGTTCGCTTGCCGATTGCGGCGTTGCTTGGAGGACTGATCGTCATGCTCGCAGATCTCGCCGGACGGACATGGTTCGCTCCGTATGAGATTCCAGCCGGATTAATTACGGCGATGATCGGGGCTCCGTATATGATGTATTTGCTGTTACGACGCAGAGGGATATAATGAAGAAAAGGATTCAGAATGCAAGAAAGGCTGGTGCATTTTTTCATGCCATCATATGTGAACGAAGCCAATCTAATCTATCTTTTATCTTCAGTACGTAAACGAAAGTTTCCCATGACCCGACAAGCCAAACATGTTCGGGTTCCTGTATACATATTATGCTTTATTACAGAGGGCGAAGGGGTTGTTGTACTGGATGGTGCGTTACAGAAGGTTCGTCCTCTCCAGTTATATTTGCTTGTACCCGGCATGATTGTGGAATTCCCGGAACAAGGTAGTACGTTCGAATATTATGGTGTATGGTTTGAACCGATTCGGCTAACCAAGACCAGAGGTAGATATGAAGCATTGCCTTCCCTATCCTTATCCGGTGCACTCTCACCAGGGCATATTCCCGTGCATCATCCACAACAGATCCTCCAACAGATCGTGCAGTTATATCATCACAGTCGGCAAGAACGAAATCGGGATTCATTGAATTTGAGAATTCAGTTAGAGCAATTGATCCAGAATATTATGAAGAATGAACCGGAACAGCCGGATACCGTAATGGATGAACGGGTTGAACGGAGCATCCTTTATATGGAGCAGCACTATACGGACAAAGTAAGCATTGAACAGCTGGCTGAAGCAGCAGGTGGCATGCCGCCGGTTGCTTTTTCACGGTTGTTCCGAAGTGAAACAGGTCTGCCACCAGTCGAGTACCTGAGCAATGTGCGCATGACCCATGCGAAACAGATGCTGAATACAAAGAACAGTCGAGTGAAGGAAGTGGCAGCTGCAGTCGGGTTTCGAAGTGAATTTTACTTTAGTCGCATGTTTCAGCGCATGGTGGGTGTATCCCCTACATTATATATGAAGCGAGGCAAGTTAAAGGTGGCTGTAGCATCCTCACTCGGATTCGAAGACCATCTGAAATCAGTTGGAATCGAGCCGGTCTGTGTGGTGGATTTATTCCAGTATCCAGGTCAGAGCAATGAGCAGTATGCGGAACAATTGCACAGCCAACTGCTGGAATTGGAGCAGTCCAATCCGGATATGATCATCGCCGATCATTATCATACAGAGTTCAGAGAGCAGTTTAAACAAACGGCTGCGCCTGTATTTCTGGATTTCTCTGTGTGGGACTGGAAAGGAAACTTTGAGAAAATTGCCGAGTTGGTGAACCGGGAACGTGAGGCTGCGGAGATGCTGACTCGTCTGGATGTGCAAACTGAGACAACAGGCCAGACATTGCGCCGTATACTGGGGCAGGAACGGATGACCATCATGCAAGTGAGCCACCGGACGATTGGCATTCAGGGCAGGGTGAATCATCCGCTCAATGAATTGGTATACGGCGAGCTTGGTCTGCGCCCGGGTAATCAGGCTCCAGCAGAACTGTGGCGTATGGAGCTGCAACCGGAGGCCATGCCTGTATTGGAGACGGAACATTTGTTAATTCATCATCATCATATTCTCGCCGGTAGTGACAAAATGTATGACCAGTTGACCAGAACGGCAGCATGGCCCCAGATTCCGGCGGTGAAGGATGGAAAAGTTAAGCGCATTCCCAATTGGTTTGTGATGAGCTGGACTCCACTGGGGAGACAACGAATCATGAATGAATTGATGGCAGCCGTGGGTGAACATCAACAGCGATAAACAGTACTGAACGGGTAGCGTTACAACAGGGATCGTACTGCAATAGGTAGTCTACTCATGTTAGGGAGAGTGAAGAATGAGACGTATTGGGCAAGGACGAACGGCTGAGATTTATGAGTACCCATCAAATCAGATTATGAAATTATACCATGCGGATTTTCCAGCCGAAGCCGTCCAGAATGAGTTTCGAATTACCCAGGCAGTATTCCAAAAGGGCTTACCTGTTCCACAAGCAATGTTGTATATGGATGATGTAATGCGTAAAGGGATTATATTTGAACGGATTGAAGGCAACACGATGTTATCCCTTATGATTCAGGAACCCTCGCTGATCGAAGAACTATCGCGTCAAATGGCAGACTCTCATCATAGCCTTCACGCCCAGCAGGATGATGAAGGAGCACTCCCCACACAAAAGCAGATTCTTACTGGGGCCATTCAAAATACCTCTCTATTGTCGGAAGAAGATAAGGTGCAGGTTATCAATTATATGTCGTCTCTTCCAGAGCGAAAGCAAATTTGTCATGGCGACTTTCATCCCGATAATGTCATGTTAAATGAAACGAGAGATCAATATTGGGTTATAGACTGGATGACAGGCATGTCTGGTGATCCAGCGGGTGATGTGGCACGAAGCTGGGTAATATTAATGAGCGGCACGTTGCCGGAGGATACAGACCTGGCTGTTCATAAGGGATTTGAATTGGCTCGCAATGTAATGCTGGATCATTATATCGGACATTACATCCAGATTTCCGGGATATCTCGCCAGGAGCTGGATGCCTGGATTTTGCCTGTCGCGGCTGCACGTCTAGACGAGAGGTTACCTGCAGTGGAAGCGGAACAGTTAATCAAGCTTGTGCAGGATCGTATTCGTCTGCTGAAATGACATATCTAGCTTAACTAACAAGGATAACGAGGTGAAGAAAGCCATGCTGAACGCATTCAAGGTCATACAATCTTACAAATCAGGCCATCTCCCGGAGGTAGAGCAGCCTCTTTGGTTGCAGCTGCTGGCAGCGGCAGAGCAGCCGAATATTAACCTGGAACGCATTCATTCCATAGCTGAGCTGGAAGGCACGAATCCGGTGCTGGATTACGTAGAACGCACACTCCAGGTGCTGGAGCAGCTTCAGGTTTCTTTTTGGATGCGAGAAATTCTGGAGGATGTGCTGGTCTGGTCGGAAACAGCAAAGGCAGGATCACCGAAACAGCGGCGCAAATGGCAGAAACAGGGGGTTAACCTGTTCGTGCACAATGTGGGTTCAGCACAGGTATATGACATGTACGGAAGTATTGGACATTTGCATGGCGAGCAAGGACATCGTGAGGAGAAACATTCATCTCGATTGGAATCCCCGAGTGATTTATCAAATGATGATCGAAGTGGTAGTACACAAATTGTGCAAACAGCATATGGTTCACTCCCACCTCGGTATGAGATCATTCGTACCCTTATTGCCACACACGGACTTATTGGTCAGTACATAAGAGGAGAAATCCCCTTTGAAGAAAATGCCCCACTGCACTCGTTCATAACGCAAGGGTGGCTGACCGCAGATGAATTGCAGGCCATCCTGATCGCATTAAATGAATGCATCATTGCTGGCGTTGACCCATCGCTTTGGAATCAAGTTCAGGCTGAAGTGCAGTGTATCGTAGGCTGGATCATTACAGAGCCGGATCATACGGACTGGAATGTGAAGGAGCGGCTGTCACGCTTACGGAGCTCATCTATACGTCAGGGAGAAGCGATGGATGAAGCGTATGCGAAACTTCAAGCTCAGCTTGAGATAGAGAAACTTCTCGCTCCTCTGGCTCATCGGACCTTATGGTATGTGGAGTCAGCGATGCACGATTTTTCGTTGCAGGAGATGGTTAAGATTTTCCTTTTGACGCTGCGCAGTGAAGCTAGAGTGGGCTCGAATTCGACTTCGCAGGAGCAACAATGTGATGTGGTAAGGCATATCAGCTTCGAACCTTTAATGAACACGATGTATTACGATTACAAAGGTGTCAAGAAACTGAATATTTACAAGAAACGAATGATTGAAAAGTATTTGGAGCAATATTCGTGGGAGCAGATTGAAGCAGGTGAGACGATTACTTACCCCCATCTGACACATCGGATTGAGCGGCACCCGGATTTGCGGGATACGGTATTTGTGACATTTGAATTTTCCCCGGCGGCCGAGAAGCTAATTGCATTTTGTATTGAAGCAGAAAAGTCTCCGTTATACGAAAAGGCTGTGCTGTTGTTATTTGACCTGTTTGGATTGCGTCGGGATGCGTATGATCGGTTCCATAATGAAGAGACGTATCTGGCCGACATGAACAGCTCAGGTGATTACAAAAAAGTACTGCTGGATTATATGGTTGGCAAACGTGTGCTCGATATCGGTCCAGGCGGCGGAATATTGCTCGATCTGATTGAACAGGAACGACCTGAGATGGAACCAATCGGCATTGATATTTCAGCGAATGTCATTGAGGCGTTGGAGCGCAAAAAGCAGCGGGAGGCACATCGCTGGCAAGTATTGAAGGGGGATGCTCTCCAACTGGATCAATACGTGCAGTCAGGCACGGTGGATACGGTTATTTTTTCATCCATTCTGCATGAACTGTATTCGTATATTGAACGTGACGGACGAAGCTTTAACAGCGATACGGTCGTTGCTGCGCTGAGAAGTTCATTTAACGTGTTGTCACCTGGGGGGCGGATTCTGATTAGGGATGGTATCATGACTGAACCCGAAGCGCAGAAGCGTCGAATTCGTTTCCTCGAACCGGATGGGATGCGATGGCTGGAGCGGTATGCGCAGGATTTCCAGGGACGCAGCATTGAATTTGAGCAGATCTCTGAGGACGAGGCGGTGCTGGATATTAACGATGCTATGGAATTTCTGTACACCTATACATGGGGCGAAGAAGCATATGTCCATGAGATTCAGGAGCAATTTGGCATATTTACCCCATCGGCATATGAACACTGTATTCGCGAAGCGCTGGGTGAGCAAGCCGAGATTATTACATTCAGGCACTTTCTTCAGGAAGGATATACGGAGGCGCTTGGAGAACGAATACTATTTATGGATGAACAGGGTCAACCTGCACCTTTGCCAGACAGCACTTGCCTAATTGTGATTGAGAAGAAGAAAGGAATGGCGGACAGATGACGAATGAAGCCAACACGGCTTTATATTTTGTAAGGCACGCGGAATCTGAATATATGGAAGGGCAGGAACGTGAGCGAGGTCTGACGGAACAAGGAAAAAGGGATGCGGCGACCGTCGCGGGTTTGCTCCACCGGGAGCAGATACAATCGTTTTATTCCAGCCCGTATAGACGGGCCGTGGATACGATTCAGGGGTTGGCCGAAGTGTCAGGTGGCATTGTGGTCACCGAAGAGGATTTGCGTGAGCGTAAGCTGTCAGATCCTGAAGTGAAGCATGAACATTTTCGGGAAGCCAAACAAAGGCTCTATGATGATCCTGCGTTTGCTTATTCAGGTGGAGAATCCGGCGAAGTCGCTGGGGCGCGGGCAATCGCTGTTATACAGCGTATCCTGGATAGGCATCCGGGACAAAAAATAGTGATTGGCACCCATGGGGACATCATGACCCTGATTTTCAATTATTATGATCCGTCCTATGGTTATGACTTCTGGGCAAACACAACGATGCCGGACATCTACAAACTGGAGTTTGATCGTGATGGTAGGTTGGTTCAGGTAACACGATTGTGGGAAGAGCAGGTGTAGTTTCTCTAGGTAACACGTTCTAACGACGTTAGGAGGCGATGATACTGAACCTCAAGTTGGTAGAGTCCTTTATGGAGCAACAAATCCGTTTTAATGACAATAAAAGTTTATTTTATAATGGAGGCAAGTCTGCATTAGGGCCATCTCCGCGAACGTTGTGCTGGCTATTGGAATATCGCGCTCAAGTGTCAAAAGCATTAGAACGTATTTTTACAGATGGATTATTGAATCATTTTACAATTAAACTAGCAGAGCAAGGAGTCCGCCATTTTATCCAGGTGAACCAGTTTATGCAGTTTACGAGCAATGACAAGTTGCAATTGGCAGAATTATATAAAGATCAATTTATGCGGATCTGGTCTCTTTTGCAGAATGAGAGGGCAGAGGAAGAGGTATTACACCAATTTTTCCAGAAGCATTATCAACAGTTAAGAACATTTCTAATACAGACCAATGGCGAGGAATTGTTTAAAAAATATACAATTGATCCACTTCTGTTCTGGGTGCCTTGTGAGGAGTATTCGGCGGATCTGCAGGTATCCTGGCTCGGCTTGGATATAGAGCACCTGCATCCGCCGGTGCTTGATCTTGGCTGCGGCCCGCAGGCCAATTTGGTCCAATTTTTACGTGGAAAAAAGATAGAAGCTTATGGGATGGACAGACAGGTGGAGGAATCGGAAGAGCGGCTGTTTTTGCGACGCATGGGCTGGATGGAAGCTTCATTTGAACAAGAACAGTGGGGGACAATAATATCCCATTTGGCATTTTCCAACCATTTTACACATCATCATCTCAAGGCAGATGGCGAACCAGAAGCATACGCTCAGAAATATATGGAGCTGTTAAGAGCGCTAAAACCAGGTGGTTCCTTCTTCTATGCGCCGAGTGTTCCTTTCATAGAGTCATTCGTAGATCAACTTCCCCAGTACTTTGTATGTCGAACCTGGATCACACCAACACAGCAAATGACGCGAATTACGCGGCTGGATTAGATGAAGAAGGGGAGAGTCGAATGAAAATCACGTTTATGCCTAATACGTACACTGTTGAAGAGCTGAAAGTCCCTGAATTGCACGATCGAACGTACTGCATATTTGATCTAGAGGGCACAGGGATTAATCCGGCTGAGGAGAGTGTGACTCAATTTGGTGCGATGTATTACAAAAAAGGAGAATCATTAGATTCATCGTTCACTTCACTTGTACTTGCGTCTAAACCGATTCCAGAAGCGGTCGCGAAGTTAACGGGCATTTCAAATGAGGATATGATCCAGGCTCCCTCGTTCGCAGAAGCATACCACGCTTTCCTGGCATTCATCGGGGATAAGGTATTAGTCACGCAAGCGGGGTATGAGTATGATTTACCCATTTTGAAACGACATTGTGATATGAATGGGCTGCCGATGTTTACCAATCCGGTGTTGGATACAAAAGCGATGTTTACATATATTCATCCTGAAATCTCCGAGGTCATCTCGACCGATTTCCTGATCCAGTATTATGACCTGAATACAGACGGAATTCACAGGCACAATGCCTTGGCCGATTGTGGTGTGATTGCTCGTATATTTGAACATGTCCTGAATGAATATCAGGCTCTTGCATTGGAACATTTTACTGCGGATAGGGAACGTGAGATGAAGCGTTTTGTGATTCCTGCGATGTATTTAACAGCACCGATCGGAGAAGGGAAGCCAGATGAGTAGAGTGGAGGCGGATAAATTGCTGGCTGATATGAATGAAGGGCGGATTCTTAGTCAGCAGACGTTCGAAGGACTGGATGTGGAAGCCTATCTGGATCAACGGGATGCTTCCGAATTTGCCGATGAGTGGATGCAGGCATTTGAACGGTTTGCTCAGTCTGACGTCGTGGAAGAAGAGGTGCTTCGTGCATGCAGGGAACTGGCTTTCAAACGAACGATTGCTCTTGCGGGCGATCCTGAACTGGCCGGATATGTCAGTGATGATATTGGATTGATCGGCGCTGCTCTGTTACAGGACGAAATGCAGGATTCCTTTGTTATTCAATTACTTGAACGTTATCAGCAAGGTACATTGCCCCTGCGTTAAGCAGGGGTGGCGGTTGTACATTCTTTTCGTTTGTATAAAAAAATAGCTTCGAATGTGTATTGTGAGTTTTGCACAGCATAAGGTACAATTCATCTAAGCATTGAGTGAGAATGATAATCATTATTTATAAAACATGTTCTCACCGATACAACAACAGATTACATAGGGGTGAAGGGTATCATGGTAAGGTTCAGTAAAGGCTTCAAAGGGTTGACGATCATACTGCTACTCATGGTTGTAGTTATATCGGGCTGTAGTGCAAATTCTGAGTCAAAAGCAGAACAGGCTCCTGCATCTGGGACCGCAGTATCGGATGGCAGTACATCTGAAACAACAGAAAAAGAAGCTGAGACACGTGTCGTTCAGGATGAATTCGGTGATGTGACGATCCCGGTGCATCCGCAGCGGATTGCTGGTATCTATGTGGAAGATTATCTCAAGGCTCTCGATATCACACCTGTAGTACAGTGGTATAATCCGATGTGGGGAGTGCAGGAATATCTGGATCTGGATGTGCCTCAATTTGATACTACAGGAAGCATTGAGGCTTTGTTGCAATATGATCCGGATCTCATCATTGTGGATGGCGGAGTGGACATGGAGAAATATGAGATGTATTCCAAGGTGGCACCGACGTATCGCCTGCCTGAAGATATTCTACAGGATTCCAATAAAATTTTAACGACCATTGCGGATGTTGTCGGTAAACCGGACAAGGGTAAAGAAGTTGTTGCGGCATTTGAAGCCAAGATTGCAGACGCTAAGGCGAAGCTTCAGGAAACCGTTGGGGATGAGACCGTAGCGGTTGTCCGACTGAATATCAGCAATAATACATTGGCATTGTTCGGTGTGAAAAATCGATTTACCGGATTTATTTATTCGGAGCTTGGTCTAACACCTCATCCTCTGGTCGCCAAGATGGAAGAATATCAGGAAATTCTGTCCGAAGAGGCTTTTCCAGAGCTTGATGCGGATCATATTATTGTATTTCCATCCAATGGAGAGTGGTCATCTCCAGAGAACAAGGAAGCATTGAAGGTGCTGGATAGCAAGTTGTGGAAATCTCTCCCGGCAGTCAAAAACAACCATGTGTACATGATGGAAAGATCGTATTGGCAATCAGGTGCGATTACGGCAAACACAATGAAGATTGATGATCTCTTGCAAAAAATGACGCCATAAGCCTTTTCCATAAGAAAGTTCTTCCCTCAGGGTTGAAGAGCTTTCTTTTTTCGTTTACACTGTTGTAAATGATAACAATTCTCAATTAAGGAAGATGAATATGTGTCCCACGATAACACAACTGATTCCCAAGCCCTGGCTGTGCATACTTCAGCATATGAAATACATGGATTATAGCCAACTCGACATTTCCAACCGGCAGAGATATAACATGACATCATCACACGCTCTTTTCGTAGTGACGGGAGGGCATGGCTCAATAGACTCTTTGGACAATAGGGACACTCGCCTGGAAAAAGGGATGATTATGTTTGTTCCGGCTGGACGTACCATTGTGATAGAAGGCTCTAGTGAGTTGCAATATTACAGACTTGAACTGATGGTAGCTGAGGTGAAAGAAGATACGGCCAGTAGGTTGAGTATAAAAGACGAAACGGCGCAGCAAGGGCTTCCAGTCTTGATTTCAGATCCAGATCGGTTGCCTCTTATTGAGCTGAATTATAGTCCATGGAGTTCCTGTCTGAAATCGTTAGAACAGATATCGCGTGGGCAGACTGCTCATGATTGGCTGGATCAATGGGAGATGCAACTGCGTTTCCAGGAGTGGTTCCGAGGGCTGCTTCGGCAAAATGATCCCGAGATTGAATCGCCGGATGACCGTGCCCGGCTTCAAAGCTCGATTCGTTATATTCGCGAACACTACGATCAGCCCATAACAGTTGACGATCTGGCAGCAGAGATCCGGCTTACCAGATCCAGTTATACCCGACAATTCAAGGAGATCACAGGCAAGCTTCCGCTTGATTATGTAAATGCTGTACGATTGGAGCATTCCAAACTGCTGTTGCAGATGACCGATGATCGCTTGCATGATATTGCACAGAATGTGGGATTTAATAACGAGTATTATTTCGGCCGCCGATTCAAGCAATATGCAGGTGTTTCACCAGGGGTATATCGGCGCCATTACCGTCAAGAAGTACGTGTGTTTGCACCGTATCTAGAGGATTTTGTACTGGCTCTTGGAATAAAACCCGTGTTGCAGTGCTCCCATCGCTCATGGGGCAGGCAGCATTATTTGGGAATGGAAGATATCCCTGAATTCGATGTTACTCGGATGGATGCAGGTTTTAATGAAACGAATGTGCCTGAATTTATTATGTTGAACGACGGGTATAAACGCTGGAATCTGGATCGGTTTGAGCAAGTAGCCCCGACGTTTTATATGGAGCACGAGGGTGAGGACTGGCGTTCCATTTTGAAATCCACAGCGGATGTGCTGGGGAAGGTAAGTCGGGTGCAGGATGTAATAGGTGATTATGAGGAAAAGGCGCAGGAAGCCAAGAAACGTTTGACACGTCATATGCGTGGCCAAACCGTCGCTTTTTTGCGTATTTCTGCATCGGAAATTACACTCTATGGAAATCAATACGGTTATGTAGGACCTGTGCTGTATCAGGATCTCGGATTAACCCCGCATGTTCGTGTTCAGCAATGGGCGAGTCAAAGTAGAAGAATCGGTATTGGACTTGAGCAGCTATGTCAGCTTGAGGCAGATCATCTCTTTATCACATTTGATAATATGGATTCTGCCTACCCCGGAGAGGAACGGAAGCTCCTGGATAGAGAGGAGTGGAAACTACTTCCTGCCGTGAAAAGTGGTCACGTATATGAGGTGGATTTTATGACCTGGATGAATTATGGTGTTATATCCCATGGCAAGAAGATCGATGATATATTGCGATTTATGGCCTGAATGAGACAACACGTGAGGACTAAATCCTGCCGACTCTTCCGGTTGGACCAAACAAGCCGGGAGTCCCGGCTTGTGCATCTGTTTACAAACAGTATTCCAATCATAGAGGGGAGACCTGAGATGATTCGCTGTAAGCCTAATTAGAGCGTTTCAACCAATTTCTGAATCTTTGATTGGGAAATTAAATATAAAGGACCCATTATTTCTATTTTGCCGTTCTTTACACGTATAGCGCTCTCCTGTTCTGCTGCGTAAACATCAATCTCTTCAGACAAGGGGAACAGGTAGCCTTGAACAAACGTGGCGTAGTCGCGTTGAGAATGAGATTCATAGGCAAAATGATCAAAGCCAATACCATCATAAATAGTACTTGTTTCAACTTCATCAGTGTTATTCAAGCTTAACCATTTTGCAGCCATGTTTAACGCACCGGCGCTGGCACCCATTATAACGGCATTGCTGTTCTTAATAACATCCGATAATTCATAATCCGCCAAAAAATCGTTCTGCAAAACAGGATATCCACCGCATAAAAAAATGACAGAAGCGTTTTGAATTAATCGCCGCGCATCTTCCTTCTGCATGCGGTAATCAATGAAATGATTTTCATCAAAAACAATATTAGCCTGATTCAACCATGTCCATTCAGAAACATCATCAAAGTTAACTTGCTCACCTGTATAACCAGACGGATCAGCACTAATCATAACAAGCGATTTTCTGTCTTGTATATCCTCATGCAAACAATGGACTAGCTTCTCTGGCAAAAAATGATTAAACCAACTGAGATAGTAGTGAGTTTTCAAACTTAATTACCTCCATATGTACTATTTACATTCATCCAATCTTAACGACAAAACGTATTTATCCAAATCAGTCTGACTCATTTTACGACTCATTAAGGTTATCAAGGTTGAACCAATGCGCAACAAGTTGTGAAACCAGCCACGTATGTAGGCAAAATTTGCATATGAGCAAAATAATATATAGGGGAAAAGCCTGTTCACTACTGAACGGGCTTTTTGGTGTGGTACTACCTCAGGTGATCCAGGAGATTTAGTTTTTCTCCATAACAGCAAAGTAATTGTTTTCATCATCTGCAAAGTTGAATACTCTTCCACCAGGCATCGTTACAATCTCGCCAACCGTAACTTGTTTATTGGATAAGTGAGTGTAAAGTTGATCCAGGTTATCTGTGAAAAGCATAAGAGATGGTGTGCCAAGGTTTAATTCAGGGGACATTTTGGCAACGAATTCTTTGTCGTGCAGGATAATGGTGGTTTGAGCATCCTTCACAGGAGCAATCTCGATCCAGCGCATTCCATTCCCATTGACTTCGTTAACGATATGGAAACCTGCTTTTTCTGTCCAAAATTGAAGAGCCTTATCCTGATCATTTACATACAACATAATTTGTCCGACTTGAGTAAACATTGATTTACACTCCTTATATACGTAGTTGATCATGGTTGAAGCAGGTATGCCTTTGGATGTAGCTTTTTAGTTTGAGTCAAGCTTTATATTACCATATATGAGCACCTGTCATACAACTTCAATTCAAGCACAAAAAGAGGAAGCATATGTCCTTGACTGCCGCATTGCGACATACCATTAGATAAAGGACAATTCGAGCGACCGAATTGCCTTTTAAGCACAGCCATGTAATGGCAGATGGGAGCGCTGTAATGACGAAACGGGTAGTTCTATTGGAAGAAGGTACGGCAGAGATGAAAGGGCTAATGGGTATTAAAGGGGCTGAACTTGCGGCGTTGCTCCAGGCAGGTTGGCCCGTTCCGGCCGGATTCATTGTAACAAAGGAAGGCTGTCGCGCATTCTGTACCCGTCTTGCACATCTTTCAGCTGAAGGAACCCAAGAGATTGGCAGCGCAATTCAGCATCTTGAGCAGCAATCCGGCAAATTCTTCGGCGATTCCTTAACACCGCTGCTGCTTGCCGTCCGGTCAAGTGAATCGAGTTCCCGTAATACGGCATCCCATGCTTTGCTTCATGTAGGACTGAATGATGTGACGGTGGAGGGGCTCGCTAAGCAAACGAATGATCGTCAGTATGCCCTTAATTGTTATCGAATTTTATTACAAGATTATGGTCAACTGGTGTACGACATTCCGTATGACCTATTTGAAGAAAAATGGGAAGACATCTCGATACTCGATGAAGCGAAGCTAGAATTCGCCATCGCGGAATATAAACGTTTAATAGAAGAGAGAGGACGTCATCCGTTCCCTCAGGATGTGCATTTGCAGTTAAAAGAAGCGATGCGTGCAGTTTTTAATGAAACTCAAGGAGCAGCTGTTCTTATACAGGTGATGGTCAATGGCGAGCGTGGTGACCGCAGCGGGTTCGGAACGGTATATTCTCGTCATCCAGGTACCGGGGAACGAGGTATGACAGGGGATTACATTTCAACTGATGCTTCTCGGCGTTCGAATGAAGGACTGGATCAACTGCGGAATGAAGAGTCTGAACTGTATGGTCTTTTGCAGGATGCTTGCGGTTATCTGGAGTCCCACACGAGAGAAGTACAGGAGATTCAATTTGTTGTGGATTCTGGGACCTTGTATCTTGTGGAAATTAGTGAAGCAAGGTTAACCTCACAGGCGACGCTGAGGAGTACTGTAGATCTTGTGGATGAAGAGGTAATCACCAAAGAGGATGCCATATTACGTATCCAGCCTTGGCATGTGACGGAATTGCTGAAAGCATCTTCAACTTTATCATCCGAGTTACAGCTCCTACTTGAATGGGCAGATGAAATGAAGGGGCTTACAATACTTTCGAATGTGGATCATCCAAAGGACGCCGTGAAAGCCCGCGCATTAGGGGCTGAGGGCATTGGATTGTGTCGGACAGAACAACTGTTGTTGTCTGCTTCGAGATTTCCTTTTGTACAGAAAATGATTCTGGCAGATAGTGAAGCTGAGCGCAAACGCGGACTGGAACGTCTGCTGCCGATGCAGCAGGCTGATTTTGAACAACTCTTTGAAGCGATGGATGGTTATCCGGTAACCATTCGATTGCTTGATCCGCCGCTGCATGAGCTGCTGCCTGATATTGAAAGGTTAAACGAACGACGTGAGCAGTTGGCTCTCAGGAAATTAGAGGAAAATAACACCGAAGTGCAGGAGCTTGAGCATGTTATTCACAGGGTGCTGGAATTGCATGAACAATATCCGTTGCTAGGACAGCAGGACTGTCGACTGGGAACCGTGTTCCCGGAAATCTACGATATGCAGCTGGAAGCCATTTTTCGTGCAGCGGTGAAGGGCATTCGCCAAGGACTGTGGGTGAGGCCTGAGATTATGATTCCTTTGGTGGGTCATGCCAATGAACTTCAGGTCATGAGAGATCTGGTGGATCATGTAGCGGACCAGGTGCTTGGAGAGGAGAAGCGTCACTGTCTTTACAGAGTGGGCGCACGAATTGAAGTTCCTCGAGCGGCATTGACTGCAGCTCCTATCGCCCGTCATGCGGACTTCTTCTCGTTTGGCACCGATGAGCTGACACAGATGACGTTTGGTTACAGTCGTCACCATACGGAGAAGCCATTCCTTCATTTTATTGAGTCACAACGCTCACTGCCCAGCAATCCATTTCAGGTACTGGATATCGACGGAGTGGGGCAGCTGGTGGAGATGGCTCTCCTACAGGGCCGAATTCGGAAACCTCATCTAAAAGCAGGCATCTGTGGTGAGAATGCAGCTGATCCGGCTTCCATTGCTTTTTGCCACCGGATTGGTCTGGATTATGTAAGCTGTCTGCCAGAACAGGTACCGCTTGCTCGTATTGCTGCCGCTCAGGCGGCACTCCTTGCTCAGAAGCAGTACCCAAACGAAAACAGGCAGGATGGCGATATATCGACGATTGCGTAATGTTTCCATATCCCCTCATGGAATACCAACCCCAAAACTGTTATACTGAAATATGCGTTTTGTAAAAGGAACGTAAAAATTTCAGATAAGGGTTGAAAGCGACCATGTTTAATTCCAAAAATGAGCGGACCTCATCACGGACCTTATTTGCCGTGTTATTTATTCTTATGCTGCTGAAGCTGTCGCTTTTGCGGTATTTCTTTTTCCAGGGTCTGTCCGGCATCGGTTTCGTTACTGACGCATTGGGGGCCCTGACAGTGGTATGCATCCTCGATCTGATCGTGCCAAAAGGCTGGAAGCGTCCAGTGTACGCAGGTTTTAATGTGTTGTTCTCGCTGGTATTGTTCGCGGCGACACTCTATAACGTACATTTCAGTTCGGTTCCCACATATACGGCACTCAGCGAAATTGGCCAAGTCGCCCAAGTAAGGGGCAGCATTGGACCTTTGGTGCGACCTGAGCACTTCCTGTTTTTTGTGGATATCGTACTGGCTCTGCCGGTATGGTTTATCTTGCGCAGTCGTCGTGCCTCAGCTCGTAACAGCAGCTATCGTGACAGTGGGCTCCATTTCGGCAGAAGCCGGAGACGGTATTGGGGCAAGTTGGGTGTAGCCCTCACGGCTGCATTTTGCATCGTGCTGTCCGGCAGCTTCATTGTCAAAGGGGAAACCATTGATAATGAACTGGTTCGTGCCGAAAATCTCGGCTTTCTGAATTACCAGGTGTCATCGGCGATTCTGACGAGCAAAGAAAATGAAGCCATTGCGAATGGCAACATTAACGAAACCATCGACAAGATTAATCAACTGGTTAGCAAGTATCCGTATCAGGATAAGTCGAGTCAGGGCACTGCTATCAAAACCAAATATTTTGGTCAGGCCAAAGGAAGCAACCTGATTGTCCTCCAACTGGAGTCATTTCAAAACTTCCCGATTAATGCTTCTCTCGACGGTCAAGTACTAACCCCGGTTCTGAATGATCTGGCCAAAGAAAGCTATTATTTCTCTCATTTTTTCCAACAGATCGGACAGGGAAATACATCGGATGCTGAGTTCATGTCGAACACATCCATCTATCCAACCGGAGTTGTACCTATGTCAGCAGGGTATAGTGACCGTGATCTGCCAAGTCTTCCGAAACTGCTTGGGAAAGAAGGATATGAATCTGAAACGTTCCACGTTAATGACGTCACCTTCTGGAATCGGAACAAAATGTATCCGGCGCTTGGATTCAATCGGTACTTCGACAAGCCCAGCTTTAAGAATGATAAGTTTAATGATTTTGGACCATCGGATGAGGAACTATATCGTGTAGGTGTGGAAAAAATGGCTGCGCATCAGGCTGCTAATCAGCCGTTCTATGCTCAGTTCATTACAGCATCCAGCCACTCACCGTTTACGGTTCCTGCGGACCGGGCGAGAATTACCATTCCGGCCACAATCACCAATACGTTACTGCGTGATTACCTGCAAGCGATCAATTATACGGATTATGCGGTAGGTCAGCTGATCGATGAACTCAAGGCAAACGGGTTATGGGACAACACAACACTCGTTATATATGGCGACCATTTCGGTCTGCCGGCAAACGATGAGATTACTCAGCAGATCCAGACCAATCTGGGCGTGCCCTATGACGGTAAAGTTAGTCGTTTCAACATCCCGCTCTTGATCCACACGCCGAAACAGGCGAAAGGTCAAGTCGTAGAACAGCCTGGTGGTCAATTGGATATATTGCCAACGGTGATGAACCTGATGGGTGTCTCTTTGAAGGAAGAGAAATTCACAGCCTTTGGACACGATCTGCTTAACATGGACCACAATGCGTTCGGTATCCGGTATTACTTGCCGACAGGTTCATTTGTGAATAATGACATTATGTTTATTCCGGGTGCGGGCTTTGATGATGGAACAGCCTACTCGTTAAAAACGTATGAACCCGTCACGGATCTTGAGCCGTACCGTTCTGACTATGAGCACGTGCTCAGCTTGATGAAGCTGTCTGACGAGTATGTGAAGCTGTTGCCCAAACGTGCACCGTAATTGAATTCCTATATGTATGAAATACTATAACGTCACTGGCTCACGAGCTGGTGGCGTTATTTGTTTATTCAACGTAAATCAAAACGTGTAATGAACGTGTAACTGAGAAGCAGATATCCTTTGAAACTGTAATTAATAATGTTACAATGGGTGGAGCAACCACTAACGCAGGATGACGAAAGGAATGAATATAGATGAAACTTAGTGTACTTGAACATGGACATATTAATGAAGGACGGACGGTACAGGATACCCTTCAGGAGACAGTAACTCTTGCTAAACATGCAGATGAACTGGGCTTCTCCCGCTTCTGGATGTCGGAGCATCACGGCAGCGGGGCACTTTCATTTTCCAGTCCGGAAGTTATGATTGCACACGTTGCAGCACATACCGATCGAATTCGCGTAGGTTCAGGCGGCGTTATGCTGCCCCATTACAGTGCATATAAAGTTGCCGAGAACTTCCGTTTGCTGGAAGCGCTACACCCCGGTCGAATCGATCTGGGTATTGGCAGAGCACCGGGCGGCATGCCGATTGCCAGCAGGGCTCTAAATGAAGGAAAGTCATCGAATGTGCAATTCTTCCCGCAGCAGATTGCCGATCTGGGTGGATACTTTCATGAACAGCTGCCGGAGGATCACCGTTTTGCTTCCCTAGTAGCGGGACCATCGGTTCCAACGGTACCAGAAGTGTGGTTACTGGGTTCCAGTTCTGAAGGTGCGCGAATTGCTGCGGCACAAGGGACGGCTTACGCGTTTGCCCAATTTTTCGGAACGCCGGGTGGGGAGGAAGCGATGAAGCATTATCGCAGACATTTCAAGCCTTCTATCCTGAATGACAAACCACATTCCATGATTGCGGTGTCGGCATTCTGTGCAGAGACCGAAGAAGCGGCCGCTGAACTGGCTCGCAGCAATGAGTTATTCTTCCTGCGGCTTGGCCGGGGTCTGGAGCAGAACTCATTCCCATCCCTGGAAACGGTGAACAACTATCCATTTACGGCCATGGAGATGGAACAGATCCGTCAACGCCGTTCTTTTTCCATTGTAGGTACACCGGATCAGGTAAAAGACAAAATTACGGCAATGGCTGAACGCTATGAAGCGGATGAAGTGATTATTGCATCAGCGATTCACTCATTCGAGGATCGTTTGCGTTCATTCAGCCTGATAGCGGAAGCCTTTAATTTAAAGCAGGATTAATCGGTACTGAACGGGAATTAGTATTCTGAAATGGCTGGAGCCTTGTCTTGCAAGGTTCCGGTTATACTCTTGCGTGATCAGGGAGAGGAGAGATTCACATTCGCAGATGTGTCATTAGTGATATTCATGGCTGTTACGACGAATTCAATGCTCTGCTTGAGCAGGCAGCATACGATCCGAAGCAGGATGAGCTGATTTTGTTAGGTGATTATGTCGACCGCGGACCGAAGAGCAAAGAGGTCGTGGAACAGATTATGCAGATGCACGAGCAGTACAACATTATTGTGATTAAAGGAAATCATGATGCGATGATGGTCAAGGCGCTGAACCATGATGTCGAAGACTATGACAAACACTGGATTCGCAATGGAGGTTTACAGACCCTGGCCAGCTATGTCGAGGTTTCTTTGGATGATGAGCAGTTGGACTGGAATGTTTATACTGAAGCCAAACAGTGGCTCCGTACACACTATGAGCATCATCTTCGTTTTTTGGAAAAGCTTCCCCTTGTATACGAAATTCCTGGTTATATCTTTGTGCATGCCGGGATTAATCCGGATGTGGAGGATTGGCGGACTCAGTCAGAGCGTGACTTCATCTGGATTCGGGAGCCGTTCTATTCCAGACCAACCTCGCTCAAGGAGACGGTGGTATTCGGTCACACGCCAGTCAAAAATTTGCATAACGAGCCAGGTGTCTGGTTTGATCCGAGTGGGGACAAGATTGGCATTGATGGCGGATGTGCTTATGGTGCTCGATTGAACTTGCTGGAGATCAGTGAAGACGGGAGTCTACAGACTCTTTTTGTGAAAAGAGGAGAGACCCGTCAGGGTCCCGAGGTTTAATCCACGCGGCGAATTTCAAATAAATCTCTTTAAACATAAGTATAAATTAAATCCCGTTGAAGCTCTAACCTTTTACTTTCTTGAGAATGTGGATTGGTATACATACCGACAATGGATCGAAGCTGGCGGAACGGCAGAGTTGTGCATTCGTTTACGGAGTATAAAGGCAAGACCTGACATGATTTTGTAATGAATTCGCTGTAAAGGGATTGGAATTAAGCCTTATTAACGCTATAATCAGTAAGGGTATGATTGAAATATTACATTTTATTCATCTAAATCAGAATTGACGGAGGGCTATTAATATGGAAAAAGCATTAATCTTCGGTCACAAAAATCCCGATACGGATACGATCTGCTCGGCCATTGCCTATGCAGACTTGAAAACAAAATTGGGTCAGGACGTTGAAGCTGTTCGTCTCGGCGAAGTAAACGGCGAAACTCAATTTGCATTGGATCAATTCAAAGTGGCAGCACCACGTCTGATCAAAACAGCAGCTAACGAAGTGAACAAGGTCATCCTGGTTGACCACAATGAGCGTCAGCAAAGTGTCAGCGATATTGAGGACGTGACGGTTGTCGAAGTTATCGACCATCACCGGATCGCGAACTTTGAGACAAGCCAGCCTCTGTATTTCCGTGCAGAACCTGTAGGTTGTACAGCAACCATTTTGAATAAATTGTACAAAGAAAACGGTGTGGAAATCAGCGCACCGATTGCTGGTCTGATGCTGTCCGCAATCATTTCCGACTCCCTGTTGTTCAAATCCCCAACATGCACAGAGCAAGATGTAGCAGCAGCCCGTGAACTGGCTGCCATTGCTGGCGTGGATGCAGACAGCTATGGTCTGGATATGCTGAAAGCGGGCGCGGATCTGAGCCAGAAAACGATTGCTGAACTGATCTCCCTGGACGCGAAAGAATTCGCCATGGGCCAAGCAAAAGTGGAGATTGCACAAGTGAACGCGGTTGACGTGAATGATGTGCTTGTGAAGCAGCCTGAGCTTGAAGCAGCGATTGAAGCGATTATTTCCAGCAAAGGTCTTGACCTGTTCGTATTTGTCGTAACCGACATCCTGAACAACGATTCCGTTGCATTGGCGTATGGTGCTTCCACCAAAGCTGTAGAAAAAGCGTACAATGTAACATTGTCGGATAGCAGAGCGCTGCTCAAAGGCGTCGTATCCCGCAAATCGCAAATTGTTCCCGTTCTGACCGAAGCGTTCAACTCGTTGTAAGATGCACAAAACCGACGTATAACCATTACGTCCAGATATAGAATGAATATTCAGTTACAACATCCAAGCCTGCTCTTGATCTGTCATAGGTCAGGACAGGCTTTTGTTGTAGAGGAGGATGTACCATGATCAAAAATGAAAAGATTAAAGCGACTGAAGTGCAGCTGACCGGCCTGGACGGTGAGGATCTGGGCATTATGTCTACTCGTGACGCCCTTGCACTTGCGAAGCAGCACAAGGTGGACCTGATCTGTATGTCTCTAATGACCAGCCCGCCACCATGCAAACTGATGGGCGCTGGAGCAGCGAGACAGGAAAAGCAGCAAGAGAAGAAGAAAGCTGCAAAATCACTGGATAAACGCAAACTGAAGGAGATTCGACTAAACCTGCAAATGGAAGACCACGACCGGGAGACCAAGCAATCTCAGGCAGAGCGCATCCTGACGAAGGGGGACTCGGTGAAGCTCGTCATCCAGGTGCATGGAGCCAAGGAAGGAACAGCAGGCAAGGTATGGGCAGAACAGCTATGCAAATCTCTGGCCGAGTATGGCAGTAAGACGACGGGTATTCAGGTGAGCGGCAAGCAGGTCGTAGTACAGTTAGATCCCATTGGATAATAACGATGAACAAAATAAGCTGAATAACATTGAACTATGGGACTATTCGGTCGTTATTGGAAGGCTGTCCCAAATGCTACCAAAAACCCCGTAAGCAACAGTTGACCTGCCGCTCTACGGGGTTTTTAGCATGGAATATTGTTATAGTTCTTCCGAACTCCTAATGAAAATCACGCTTCAAGCTGTTTAAATTCGCAAGTAACGGCTGCCGCCGATGCGTACATACAACTGTCCCGGCAAGACCGGAGTAGACGAGGCAGTCTGTGTATTCGCGTTACTGTTCTTGGCGTAGCGGGATAGATATAGAAAGTCCGGATAAATAACCGTATCCATTAGATAGGCTGACACTGTACTTCCGGGAATGCGGTTTTGATTGAGTGAACGGATGATTTCTTCCCCGCTTGCAATTCCGATTCCATGACCATAATATAGATCTTCACGCAGCTTAATGGTATTCTCTCCCTGCCACTCTGGTGTTTCAGGGGAAACGTCCGGATTTTTGAAGTACAATACATCCCCAGGAAGCGCAGAGTCGCTGCCGTTCTTCTCCGTTAATCTCAAATCGCTGTCATAGTGCCAGTCGTAGAGCAGCAGGTTGCGGAACAGTGAATTGAAATCATCTTCCCGAATGCTGTTCAATACTCCGCCATACAGGACAATCACAGTCGCTGTTGCACATTCAAAGGCATACAAATGACCATTCTTCCAAATATCGCGGATTCCCTCCGCAGGTGTTACCTCAGCCCTTAGCTCAAAGCCTCCTTGATCATTTCGATTCCAATATGCCGCGTTACACCTGGACTTCTCGAATGAGGCAAAGCTTACCCCGCTTCGATCAAGTGCTTCCGCTGCATCCACCAGAGACTCCCGCAGTGTCCATTCAAAGTGAAGATGATCCATGGATTGATATGTGTATACGGTTGAACTGTTCTGTAGTTGCTGTAACCACTGCCATGCAAAAGCAGACCAATCCGAACGGACCAGCTCAATCGGTTGATTCGCAACAATGATCATAATCATAACCTCCTGTATCCATTTTCAGCCTTGTACAAACGGGTATGCACGCGTATTCTGTAGTATATGACGACACTTATGCGGTTTTGTATGTCTACAATGTATAGACAGCATGAAACCCCAATAATAATGTCGATTATTGCCTCGACTTTAGTTGATCTCGTTTATAAAACATTACATTTGGGGTACTACTCTTATAGATGAAGTTATGTTCAGGTCGATCTGTTCATACGGAATATATTTAGATTCCCAATAAAGGAGGATATGTGGTGTCGAATCCAATTGCAGAGAATCGCTCTCTGTTCGAACAGTTATACACACATGCACCGATCGGCATTGCTGTTGCCTCGCATGTGAACGGACGTTGGCTCCAGCTTAATCCGGCATTTTGCGAGATGCTGGGATGCAGTGAAGATGAATTGATTGACTCCCCGATTGTACATATGATTTATGAGGAAGACCTGGAAATGGAGGAGTTTAGATCCAATTTCTGGGATATGACGAATGGATTAAGTCTGATGTATGAGATCGAGTTACGGTTTAAGCGCAAGGATTCTTCTCTTCTGTGGGCCACAGTACGAGCCTGCATCGTCAGGGATGAAGTGAGTGGCGAGCCGCTTTATTTGCTTGTGCAGGCAGCGGATATTTCGAAACAGAAGGACGCGGAGAGTCGACTAATTGTACAGCGTAAGCAGTTGGAAGAGAGCAGTCGAATCTCAAGATTGCTGGCCGAATCCTCGCTTGATCTAATTGCCATACACCAAGCCGACCCAGAGCGGACGTTCAAGTACGTATCTCCAGCCAGCAAAAGCATGTTGGGATATGATCCTGAAGAAGTTGTCGGTCAATCTGGCCTGTTCTGCATTCACCCTGACGATGTGGCTCTAGTCGAAGCTTACGTAGCTGGTCAAATCCAGGGCCTTGCGCCTGATCGAATTAGCTATCGGCTCATGCATAAGGATGGTTCTGTTATATGGGCGGATACCATTACCCATTATGTATATGACAAACAGGGAAACCTGCAGGAAATGATCGGAGTGACCCGTGATATCTCAGCGAGCATGCAGCAGCAATTAAGTCTTCAGGAATACCAATCCTTGTTTGACTGTAATCCGCTGGGGGTGGCTTCACTGGATCTGGAAGGAAACCTGTTGAAGGCCAATGCAGGTCAGGAGCAGTTGACAGGCCACACCAAGGAGGAACTGCTTAGCCGGCCGTTTGATCATCTTATTGATCCGGTGGACCTGGATAAGACAAGGTATCATTTTGAACAGACCGTAAAAGGAACTGCACAGAGCTATGAGGTAGGGCTGATTCACAAGAACGGACAGCGTATTGAGACGAGTGTAATTAATGTTCCGATTTTGCTTGAGGATCGCGTCGTTGGCGTTTATGGAATAACCAGTGATATTACGGAGTCCAAAAGGTATGTAGAGGAAATTGAAAATCTCAGTTACGAGAGGGCATTAATTCTCAATGCCATTTCAGAGGGAGTTATTGGACTGGACTCGGCGGGCAACCTGATATTTGCTAATCCTGTTGCAACGGAGATGATGGATTTCTGCCCGTCTGAGATGAATGGCAAACCGCTCGAAGAGATTATGTTACAAATGCAAAGTGAAGGTATCCCTTATCCTTCCAATGGCAATCCGATTCTTCAGGCAGTACGCGAGGGGCGAAGCCTGCCACGATCGGAGTCTGTATTTTGGAGACAGGATGGTTCCAGCTTTTTGGCGGAGTATCAACTGAAACCGATTATGGATCAGGGAGACAACCGTGGGGCTGTCCTCGTTTTCCGCGATATGACATCGGTGAAGGATATCATTCGTGCCAAGGAAGCGGCAGAGCAGGCGGACCGGGCCAAGTCCGAGTTTCTCGCGATCATGAGTCATGAGCTTCGTACACCTCTGAATGGAATTATGGGCATGGCCCACCTGTTAAAAGAAACAGAGTTGGACGAGGAGCAGTACGGCTTCGTTGATATCATGATTGACAGTGGTGAATCACTGCTGCATATTCTGAATGAGATCTTGGATTTCAGCAAGATTGAAGCAGGTAAAATGGATCTCGAACGCCAACCAGTGGACATTAAAGCTGTGCTTGGCGGGGTCATGGAACTATTCGCGCTCAGAGCTTCGGAAAAAAATATTGAATTATACTGTGAAATGTCAGATCAGATTCCCGAACGTGTAAGAGGGGATGAAACACGGATTCGTCAGATTTTGATTAATCTGGTGGGTAATGCCGTCAAATTCACGGAGCAGGGAAGCATCCAGATTCACGTGGACGTCAAAACCGCGGAGTTTTACGATGACAATCATCTCATCTTGTCATTTTCGGTCAAAGATACGGGGATTGGCATTCCGTTTAACAAGCAGCATCAACTGTTCCAATCCTTCTCACAGCTCGATCCGGCTATCAATCGTAAATACGGAGGCACAGGCCTGGGACTGGCCATCAGCAAGAAGCTAGTAGAACTGATGGGCGGCGCCATTGGTGTACAGAGTGAGGCAGGTGAGGGAGCGGATTTCCACTTCACCCTGTTACTTGAACGATGGCAAGACGAATCCAATGATCGGATGGATCCGGCGTCGGATCACGAGCTGAAGCTGGACCGAACACGTCTGGCAGCGGGAATCAAAATTCTTGTAGCCGAGGATCAGTATCTGAACAGTCATTTGTTGGAGGAAATGCTTCGTAAGCTCGGCGGTGTATGTGATATCGTGGAGAATGGTGCAGAAGCGGTGAAATCATTGGAAAGGGAAACCTACGACCTTCTCTTCATGGACATCCAAATGCCGGTTATGGATGGGATTGAAGCGACCTGCCGAATTAGGAAAACCCACCCTGAAATTCCAGTCATTGCTGCCATCACGGCATTTGCAGGAGCGAACGACCGTGAAGCCTGTCTGAAATGCGGCATGCAAGACTTTATCAGCAAACCGTTCAGCTCTGCGGAAATAAGTCGTGTGCTAAACACATGGGTTCCTTACATTCGGTCCCGGCATGAACGCTGAAGGGCGTCTGCACTGTGTATAAAGGAATAAAAAAATAACCTGCCCCCCCATTGAGGGAGCAGGTTATTTTACATACTGTCAGTATAACCCTGACAGATGTCAGGACCATCCTCCAATTAACCCGGAAAGGGTTACACACTCGTCATCTTCCAGTTCTGCAATTAGGGTAAGTTCTTCGTTGTCATTGGGGTCCACCGAGAACAATTCACGGCGTCCGTCTTCGTGGACAATAATGACTAACTTATTACCGCTTTTTGTATCAAACTGGTACTTCACTCCGATACCAGGCAATGGGCATTCCCGGATATTCATGAAACCTGTCACCTCTTTAGCTTTTCCATAGTTAAGTTAACCGTTCACACAGTACGGATGTATTCTACTATCCATAACACCGTTTGGCAAGTCGGAAATGAAATAGTAATCATTTCCTACAAGCTTCCTGAGCTGTGGTTAGTTATGCATTCCGACTCTGTCGGGTTCTTCTGCGACGGACCATAAACCAGATAAGTAATGCAATGATCAGCACCAAGGCAATGCCCCCCGTAATTATGATATTCCGAATATTCGGGACCTGTATGGTCAAATCCAGCTTATTCGTATTCAGTGGGGAGACGTGCCAAACTAGGGTTTTTCCATGATCTTCGACCAGATCTGCATTGGAATCCTGTGCCTTGATCGGCAGCGTTAGCTTGAAATCAAAATTGACATCTTTCAGCAGCAGGTTTTTGAGGAATCCGGGAACCTTGTTAATTTGGTCTTTGACCTCACCATCGGGTATGGTCTGCATCAGGTCTGCTTCCGCAGCAATATGCAATTTGGAAGTAAAAAATCCAGGTGTAGTGGATTGCTCCACCTTTATTCCATCAGGCAGATCCGACGTGCTGAACGTAGAGACGGTATTACTTTTCTCATAATGGGTCGTCGCTTTGAGTTGTGTCCGATCTCCCTGGTCCGAAACTTCGGCCTGGAAATTATTCTGCTTCAACGTATTTGCGAGCATTGTCATGAGATTGTCTTGTCCCATCATTCCCAGGGCTGAGTCGGTTACGCTCAGATTTAGGGCCAGATCCGATGAACCGTCCATATTAACCGTGACATGAGCTTCACCATCAGCACAGGCGGATAGTATAAACAGCATAAGAGTTAGTAAAAAAGCGAGTAATAGCTGACGATAATAGGGTATGCGAGTCGACATTCAGTTCAAACCTTTCTTCGTATAATCCAATTCCAATTCGTAGAAGTATAGTATACACCGTAAGGATGGCGTATGAAAATTTGTTCACTACAAGAGCGAGGTAAATCGTCCGCTATGATATAATATATCTTTAAAATTAAAGTGAAAAAGTAGGCTGCGAAGCAATAAAGCAGAGATTCAATAAAGACAATCAGTCAGACGAGTTGTTTATTGTGCTTGAGGGTGAACTGCTGATTGATTTCAAGGATTACAAAGAAAAACGACACAACATGTTGAGTGAAAATGAAGATTTCGTATTTTTGTCAATGTTCAGTCAATTCAAAGTGGGTTTGACCGTGTAAACTGATAGTAGTGTGAAGAAATACGGAGCAGGGGGGTTACATTCATGACATATATCATTATTATGGCTATCATTATGGTTGTGGGAATGGTCGGGATGGGCTGGTTCTACAAGATTATGGACAACGATCAACACTAGGGTGTATTGAAAAGAAACTTGAAAAGACAAGCCTATAAGCTGGCTTCGCAATGGTGCGAGGCGGGCTTATTTGTATATAATGCCAAAAAGTCTAAATATAGCATGAAATAATATCTGATTTAAGTGGTATGCTTGTACATGGAAATGTTTTACACTTACATCTGTAAGCGTTTACATTAAAATTTACGGGAGGCTAACATTATGGGTTTGAAGATGAAAAAAAGATCAGGCAAGAAAGCATGGATGCTGCTGGTCATGTCATTACTGATTGCGGCCGTTCCAATTACAGCCAGCGCAGCATCGGACTCCACAGCATATGCCAAACTCAATTTCAGCAACAACAAGTATTATATATTCAATAATAGCTGGGGGAGCTCGAGTGTCAGTGGCTGGTCCCAGTCCGTGTATGTGAACAGTAATACAGATCTGGGTTACGTTTGGAACTGGCCAACGACTGCGGGTGGAGTCAAAGCTTATCCTTCCCTGGTCAGCGGCTGGCACTGGACAGAGGGCTACACACCAGGCAGTGGGCTGCCAACGCGATTATCTGCGAACAAAAGTATCAATACTGGAGTAAGTTATTCTAAGGCGTCCAACACTACAGGGGAATATAATAATGCGTATGATATCTGGCTGCATGACATCGGCAATGCGACCTGGTCAAGCACACCCACCGAGGAGATTATGATCTGGAACGATTGGACTTCCGGTGTAGGTCCTATTGGTTCCAAAGTGTTCTCGGATGTGTCCATTGGTGGACAAACCTATGATCTGTATCGGGGTGAGATTACCGACAACGGAGTGCATCAATGGTGGGTATACTCCTTCCTGAAGAAGTCGAAATCCCCTAACAACTTTAGCATCAACGTCAAAAACTTCACCGATTATCTGATCTCCAAAAGTTACTTTACCAACAGCAAATATGTCAGCAGTGTTGAATATGGAACCGAAATTACGAAAGGCAGCGGCCAGATCAATTACTCTAACTGGTATGTGAACGTTCAGTAACGGCTCCGTTTATCACTATATTCCTGATTCAATCAGATGCTGCTCAGAGGAAAACCCATTTCCTTCTGATGCGGCATCTTTTAATTTTGTATTCTACCTAACATTCTTACGTAACATATGTAACGAGTGACGTAGCTGCATTTGACCGATGGACAAATATTTTTCGTAAAGTTGGGATTTTTAGGCTGCTCTTTTGTATAATAGGGTTTAGTTCAACTCGGGGAATCCCGAAATATGCCTAACAGGAAAGGGTGTACATAAATGAAATTTAGTGAGTATACGTATACACGTCCCGATCTCGAACATATCAAAACAACATTTCGTGAGCTTCTGAGTGGTTTTGAAGCTTCGACTTCGGTTGAAGAGCAGAGTGGATATATGGACAAGATTAACGCTTTGCGCAGTGACTTTGAGACGCAGGCACAATTAGTCTACATCCGTCATTCCATCGACACCAACGATGAATTTTACAAGGCGGAGAACGAGTTCCTGGATGAAGGTCAGCCCATCATTCAAGAATACATCACCGATTATTATCGGGCACTGGTTAACTCCAAATTTCGTGCTGAACTGGAACAAAAATGGGGTTCACAGCTTTTCCAGCTGGCAGATTTGTCCCTGAAAACATTCAGCCCGGAAATTATCGAGGACCTTCAGAAAGAGAACAAACTTTCCACGGAATACAACCGGCTGATTGCTTCGGCCAAAATTCCGTTTGAAGGTGAAGAACGCACATTGCCGCAGCTGCATCCGTTTGAGCTATCCACAGATCGCTCCATGCGGGAACGCGCATCGGAAGCAAGATACACGTTCATGGCTGAACATGAGGCTGAATTCGATCGCATTTACGACGAATTGGTGAAAGTGCGTACACAGATCGCGAAGAAGCTGGGTTATCCATCGTATGTGGAACTCGGTTATGACCGGATGAACCGTACGGATTACAACGCGGAGATGGTGTCCAATTTCAGAGCACAAGTCCGTGATTATATCGTGCCTGTAGCGACGAAGCTCAGAGAGCGTCAGCGCAGCCGGATTGATGTGGATACCCTCTATTTTTACGATCAGGGCTTCAGCTTTAAGACAGGGAACCCGACACCTAAAGGCGATGCCGACTGGATCATTGACAATGGTAAGAAAATGTACGCTGAATTGTCACCGGAAACGGATACGTTTTTCCAGATGATGACCGACAATGAATTGATGGATTTGGTGAGCAAAAAAGGCAAGCAGGGCGGGGGCTATTGCACCTTCCTGAATGATTACAAAGTGCCGTTTATTTTCTCCAACTTTAACGGTACATCAGGAGATATCGACGTATTGACACACGAAGCAGGTCACGCGTTCCAGGTATATGAGAGTCGTCACTTCGAAGTACCTGAGTACAACTGGCCGACGTATGAATCCGCAGAGATCCATTCCATGAGCATGGAATTCTTCACCTGGCCGTGGATGGAATTGTTCTTCAAGGAAGATACGGACAAATACAAATTTGATCACCTGTCTTCCGGACTGCTCTTTATCCCTTACGGCGTAGCAGTCGATGAATTCCAGCATTTTGTTTATGCAAATCCGGATGCAACACCAGCGGAGCGCAAGCAGGCTTGGCGCAATATTGAGAAGACCTATCTGCCGCACATCAATTACAAAGATAACGCCTATTTGGAACAAGGCGGATTCTGGCACAAACAGGGTCATATCTTCTCGTCGCCGTTCTATTACATTGACTACACACTGGCACAAATCTGTGCATTCCAGTTCTGGAAACGCAGCAACCAGGATATGAAGTCCGCATGGGCTGACTATCTGACATTATGTAAAGCCGGAGGAAGCCTGTCCTTCACAGGATTGGTAGAGCTGGCAGGTTTGAATTCTCCGTTTGAAGACGGCTGCGTATCCTCCGTCATCGGCGATATCGAAGCCTGGTTGGATGCAGTAGACGATAAAGCGTTGTAAGCGAAAAATAAAAATAAAGGTCGAAGAGGTGAAAGGGAACGAGGAAAAAACCTGACGTTACAGCATTCTGAGGCAGGGCAGATTTGAATGTATTTATTCACCTACCCTATACAAAGAATGCGAGGTTATACCATGTTGGTTTTACTGGATCAACCGTCCCAAAGGAAGCAATTGGAGCCCTTCATCTCGGGTACGAACGGGCATGTGGTCATGGGTGGAGTGCTTGCAGGACTTCAACGCGGCCGTGTCTATGCAGACCAGCTTCTTGCTCCGAAAAGTGCACTAATTTGGGCCAAAAACGAAATGTTTTATCTGATCGGAAGATCGGATAATGCACACTTCAATAGCCTTGTTAGGGAGCTGCTCGTTCAGGAGCTATTGCCCGAAGCATTAGATGCTGGCGAAGACATGCTGAATCTTGAAGTTTACCCCGAGCCCGGCTCGAATTGGTCATCAGTCCTGGATCACATGTTCAAGGGGCGTTTGCGAGAAGGATTGCGAGTTCCTTTTCAGTTCAATCTTGCGAAGTATGAACAGTGGCTGCAACGCAGTTCCAGCTCCTTGTTAATTCCTCCCGGATATGTGGTTCAAGTTATCGATCGAGCGGTAATGCTGGAGGACAAAAGCCGTATCATTGAGCAGGAGATTTTGAAATTCTGGCATTCGGTGAAGGACTTTTTCCAATACGGAGCAGGTACATGCACGGTATATCAAGGGAAAGTTGTAGGTACATGTATCTCAGTGTTTGTCAGTGGCATTCACCATGAAACAGGCATCAACACCTACGATCCGATACACCGTGGCAAGGGTCTGGCTACGGCCATGGCAAGGGCTTATGTGCAATCCGTTCTGGAACGGAATTGTGTTCCACACTGGACGACAGAGGATTTCCGTCATGATTCCATCGCGATAGCGGGTAAGCTTGGTTTCGATCAAGGCAGAGCCTATCCCGTCTATTACATGCCGATTCAGGAATTTCTGGATTGCTGAGCATCATCTGCAGGAGCTGTACCGAAGTCATGAAAATGACCAGGGGCGGCCCCTGTTTTTTGTTTCGAGTGGTGACACCTGTGAATCCAAGATCAACTTGCCCTTTTTAATTCACGCACAGATAAGCCAGTTACTGAAGAGCAGTCACAATCATTGAATAAAAATTGGATAAATTCGTCCAAATGAAACATTTATCAACTTGTTTGTGATTTAATTCACTATATCTGAAAACGGATTCAGTTACAATAAAGACAGTAAATCAGGGGTAACAGGAGGCTGGTTCAGATGGCAACACACGCTTATTATGTTCCGCCCGTGAACTTGATGGGCAGAGGATGTTTACACGAAGCAGGCAAGATGATTGAGAATATGGGTATTCGCAAAGCGCTTGTCGTAACTGATCGTCGATTGATCTCTTCCGGCGTTGCTGAACAAGTGCTGTCTATACTAAGAAAATCAGGGTTAGACTATGTGGTATATGATGAGGTTCAGCCCAATCCCACCTGTCAGAATGTACATGACGGACTTCAGGTATTTCAGGATCATGGCTGTGACGCCATTATATCGATAGGCGGAGGTTCACCTCAGGATGCTGCCAAAGCCATTGGCATAGTAGCAACCAACGGTGGACATATCCGTGCTTATGAAGGTTTGCATCAATCGAAACACAAGTCCGTGCCGCTGGTTGCCATTAACACAACGGCTGGCACGTCGAGTGAGGTGACCATGAACTACGTGATTACAGATGAGGAACGCAAGGTGAAGATGGTGATGGTGGATCGAAACAGTCTCGTTGACCTGTCAGTGAATGACCCGGAGCTAATGCTGAGCAAGCCAGCCAGTCTTACTGCGGCCACGGGCATGGATGCATTGACCCATGCGGTGGAAGCCATGGTGACGCCTGGAGGGTTCACCGTGACGAGTGCTACAGCGGCGGCGGCCGTGGAGCTGATCTTTGAATATTTGCCCAGAGCCGTCAGGGACGGCAGTGATCTGGAAGCAAGAGAGCATATGACGTATGCGTGTTTTCTTGGCGGGATTGCTTTTAATAATGCAGGCTTGGGTTATGTTCATGCGATGGCCCATCAACTGGGTGGAGTCTATGATCTGCCGCATGGGGTATGTAACGCGATGTTGCTCCCTTATGTAGAAGAATTGAATGCAAAGCATGTGCCAGGTAAATTCCGTCATATTGCCAAAGCGATCGGTATGGATGTGAAGGGGAAACGGGATGAGGAGTGTTCTGAGTACGTGATCGAAGCCATTCGTCAGCTTTCCAAGGAGGTGGGCATTCCTGAGAAACTGTCTGAATTGGGTGTGAAAGACCCTGATGTTGAGTTGCTGGCGGATAATGCCATGAAAGATGCCTGTGCACCGGGCAATCCGTATCAACCTTCCAGGGATGAAGTCATGGAGCTGTTCCGCAAAATCATATAAAGTTAAGACCAAAGAGATCCAGAGCCAGAATATATTCTGGCTTTTTTGGTGTTGTACGTGCTTCTGAGCCTTATAAATACGGATTCATTTCCTTCATTGGATAAAATAGTTTTATCTCGCAATAGTCATTATTTTTTGTTTGACAGAGGGGGTGCTTTAATCCATAATCAATCCATACTAAACACATAAGCTTTATTGGAAGGGGAGAGTCAGTCATGTCACAGTTTAAATCATCAACGAGAAAGTCATTATGGGTAGGCGCGTTAGCCGTTCTATTATTGGTAATCGTTAGCGGTTGCTCCGGATCGACCAATGATCCTGCTCCCAATGCAGCAGCCCAGCCAGGCACGAGCCAAGGTACGGATGAAAATTCAAAGACGGACGAGACTGTAACGGGGGGGACTTTTGTATATGGTCGGCCGGCTTCCGTAACCTCGTTTGATTTGCATAATCAGATTACATCGAACAATGCTTTTGCCATTGATAAAGTATTTGAACCTTTGGTTGCTTTTGATAGCAAAGGCGAGATTGTGGATTGGCTTGCCAAATCGCATAACATAAGTGATGACGGCTTGACGTATACGTTCGAGTTGCGTGATGGCTTGAAGTTCTCCAACGGCACAGATGTGACGGCAGAGGATGCCGTATTCTCGCTGGAGCGGCATTTGAAGGTGGGTGGCCCATTGGCAATATCGGCCAAGGTAGACACTGTCAAAGCAACGGATAGCCATACATTGGTGATTACGCTTAAAGAGCCGTATACGCCATTTATCTCTGAGCTTTCCAACTTCTCGAACGGTATTATTCCGAACAATTTTGGCGGAGTTACCGAGGAAGAATTTTTCAAGAAGCCGGTAGGTACAGGACCGTTCGTGGTTGAACAGTGGGACCCTGCAGGCGATGTGACCTTTACGAAGAACACTCACTACTGGCAAGAAGGAAAGCCATCGGTTGATAAGCTGGTTTACAAGCTGATAGAAGATGACAGCCAAGCAATCAACCAGTTGAAGGCGGGAGAAGTAGATGCGATTGAGTCGCTGGCTCTGCAAAATGCTGATGAAATCAAAAATGGCGCGGATACAACCGTTGTAACCAACGGCAGCTGGGTGACAGAGCAATTGTTCTTTAATACGTTGGATAAGCATTTTTCCGATGTGCATGTTCGCCGGGCATTGGCTCTGGCACTTGATCGTGACGGTCTGACTAAGGCGCTTACCTTTGGTTACGCACAGACTGCTAATTCATTGCTGCCTACAACGATTCCTTACAATTCGAATGATACGCTCAAAGCATTAAATTTTGATGTAAATGCAGCCAAAGCGGAACTGGCCAAATCGGCCTTCCCTGATGGATTCACTACAAAACTGCTTGTAGCTTCAGGCAACAGCACCAGAGCGCAAGAAGCGCAAATCATTCAGGCAGCGGGAAAACAAATTGGCATTAATATCGAGATTGAATCGATTGAACTGGCTACCTTCCGTGAACGATTCTTTGCTTATGATTTCGCAGCGATGCTGAACAGTGGGCAAGCCGATTCTCCAGAAGCGAACTCAATCGTTGCGTTCCAGACTGACCCTGATGGCTTCAGCAAATCTTACTGGACGCATTACACCAATGATGAAGTAACCAAGCTTCTGTATAAAGGTCAACAAACACCGGACGGCGATGGCCGTGCCGAAATATACTCCAAATTGCTTCAAACGCTTGCCGATGAAGTGCCTTACATTCCGCTTTATTATCCGGATATTCTGATTGGCGTTCGTTCTTCAGTAGATGGCATTGTTGTTTTGCCTAATGGCAGTGTGCGTTTTGAAGACGTTCGTATTCAGAAATGAATAAGTTCTGGTTGATCAGTACGGTGGGAAGAGCGTTGGCAGTGATCCTTTGTGTGATGACAGCAGTCTTTTTTCTCATCAGAATGGTACCAGGAGATCCTGCCAAAATGATTCTTGGCGAGTACAGCACCCCCGAGGCCGTGGAGAGCATGCACCATGCTCTCGGGTTGGATCTGCCGCTGGGGGAACAATTTATACGGTTTGTGAAGACACTGTTCACTCAGGGGGATACCGGCAATTCCATAATTAACGGAACCTCGACTAGAGAGTTGATTGCTGATCGTGCACCCGTTACCTTGCTGCTCATTGGCATGGCATGTGCCTTGGCAATTGTTATTGCACTCGTGCTTGCTACACTGGCCGCTACACACAAGGATAAGCTGCTGGATCATTTGATACGTATTTTTCCTACGGTAACGCTAGGTATGCCAATCTTCTGGGTTGGCATCCTTTTGATTCTGCTGCTGAGTGTTCATCTTCACTGGTTTCCGGTTGGTGGAGTTGGGGAAGGGTGGTGGGGCACCTTATACAGTTTGACACTTCCCGCCATCACCGTGGCTTTTTCACAGATTCCGACATTGGTTCGTTCATTGAGAGCCCAGATGCTTGAAGTACTGGAATCTGATTTTGTAGTTACATTGAAGGCTGCGAAATTACCGAGCCGGGTCATTCTATTCAAACATGTCCTGCGCAATGCGGCGCTTCCGACGCTGATCCTTCTTGGCGTTAATATCTCTTATCTCATTGGCGGCACATTGGTCGTGGAACAGGTATTTGGTATCAAGGGAATTGGCAGTCTTTTGTTTAGTTCCATTTCCAAACGGGATTTCCCGGTCATTCAAGGCATAGCCCTTTACTGTGCTGTATCTGTCGTGATCATCAGTCTCCTGATCGAGCTTCTTTCCAGGTGGCTTGATCCCAGAACGAAAGGAAAACCATGAAAACGATACAAATAGAACCTCAGTTATATGAAGACAGCCAAAACACCAGTCTCATGAATCGTATATTGAAAACTCCTTCCCTGCTTGTGGGAAGTGTGATGTTTGCCGTGCTGATCATCTTGGCTGTGCTCATACCGTGGATTAGTCCTTATGACCCTTCGGAGCAAAATTTGAGTGCCTTTTTGCAGCCTCCGTCTGCTGAACATTGGTTGGGCACAGACCAACTGGGACGTGATTTGTTCACTAGACTGATTTATGCTGCGCGAAACGATTTGAGCATTATGGTGCTGGCGGAAATTGTACCTTTTTGCATGGGCGTATTTCTAGGGATGCTCGCAGGGTATTACGGAAAATGGATGGATAAGATCATATCGTTGGTCACCGATACCTTTATCGCTTTCCCTTTTTATCTCATCGTCATTGTTGTGGCTTTTGCCAGTGGAGCAGGTGAGCGGGGGATTTATATTACGTTTATGCTCGTTGGCTGGATTGTCTTTGCCCGTGTCGTCAGGGGGCTGAGTGCATCGTACCGCAAGCAGGAATGGATCGCATCCGCACAGACGTTGGGCTTGCCGGGAATACGGATTATCCTTCGTCATCTCCTGCCCAATGTATTACCTCAGGCGATCGTTGTCCTCATGACGGATATGGTGGGGCTGCTGGTGGCGATTGTTACGCTTGGATACCTGGGCATTGGCATCGCACCACCGACCCCGGATTGGGGCACGATGATCTCGGATGGACAATCCTTTATCACGACAGCCTGGTGGCTCTCGGCAGTTCCGGGATTTGCAGTCGTTTACACGGGAATTGCTTTGTCGCTTGTCGGTGATGGATTGGCCGATGTATGGAGGAAAAAATAATGTCCACTGAACCGATTCTTGAAGTCAAGGCACTATCTCTGTCAACCAAGTCAAATCAAAAATTAGTTCAAGATGTACATTTCTCGCTCGGCAGAGGGGAAAGCCTGGGATTAGTAGGTGAATCCGGCTCCGGTAAATCACTAACTCTTCGTTCCATTCTGGGACTGTTACCAAGCGGTGTGGAGCAGACGGGTGGAACCATTCGCAGTGATGTGAACAGCGCCATGGTGTTTCAAGACCCAAGAGGTGCGCTCGATCCGCTCTGTCCCGTTGTTAAACAGCTGGCGGAAGTTGTCTATTACAGGCAAAAGTTAAGCAGGAAGGCCTCCAGGGTAGCAGCGCTGGAATTACTTGAACTGTTGGGGCTTCCCGACTCATTGAAGCGTGAGGATCGATACCCTAGCCAGCTGTCTGGTGGGCAGTGTCAGCGGGTAGTCATTGCATTGGCTCTGGCGTGCAAGCCAGGCATTCTGCTCTGTGATGAACCAACAACGGCGCTGGACGTTACTGTGCAGCGTCAAATTATGGAGACGATCCAACGTTTGCAGCGAGAACTGGGATTCGCCATGGTCTTTGTAACACATAATCTGGCGATTGCAGCGACGCTGTGCTCGAAGCTGTGCGTGATGAAGCAGGGGCAGATTGTGGAGTACGGGGATTCACTTGACCTTTTGCAAAACCCGCAAGATTCTTACACCCAGATGCTTATTAACTCGGTGCTTCCTTTACCGACGCTTGAAGGGAGCGAATAACGATGGAACTTTCTTTGCAAGTCCAGAATGTAACGGTTCAATATGGTGACTTTACTGCGCTGGATAACATCACACTAAATCTTCAGAAGCATACCACGCTTGGTCTTGTCGGTGAGTCCGGTTCGGGCAAGTCTACCCTTGCAAGGGTTATTGCCGGGTTAATTACGCCGGATGAGGGGCAGGTTTTGCTGGGGGATCAGCAATTAAAGAAGAAGAGAAGTCGTGAGCAGTATAAAAGCATACAGATGATCTTCCAAAATCCGGATGCTTCACTGAATCCCAAACATTCCATTCGGCAGATTCTTGCTGAAGCGCTGTTGTTTCATCGCATTGTAGACCGTTCACAGGTGGAGAAAAGATCGAGAGATCTCCTGGCCCGTGTCCAGCTGGAAAGCAGGGCACTGGACAAGTATCCGCATGAATTTTCCGGCGGTCAGCGCCAACGGATCGCCATTGCACGTGCATTAAGCGTAGAGCCGAGTCTGCTGATTGCGGATGAGCCGACGAGTGCACTGGATGTTTCCGTGCAGCGGAGTGTGCTCGATTTGTTCAATTCACTTAAGAGGGAACTTAATCTTACGTTTCTGTTCATTTCTCATGATCTTGGAGTTATCCATGCCATTAGCGATACGGTAGCAGTCATGCGGCAGGGTCAGCTGGTGGAGATTAGTCCCAAAGATCAATTCTTCACACGACCAGAAACGGCCTACAGCCGAGAGCTGCTGTCTGCAGTTCCAAAGATGCCGAAATCAAGTTCTTTAGGAGGTTTATATGAGCCAACAATATAAAGGGAACATACCCCTTACCCTGTCGGAGTACAATACACTTACACAATTACTCTCCAGGCTTTTGAAAACAAAGTATCCTCCGGTGATCATCCCGGGAGAGGCCATCTTGGGTATAGAGGCCGTGGCAGCTGGAATATCTGCACCGGGTCGTACGATAGTTAATGTCGTAACAGGGCCTTATGGCAGTTTGTTTGGTCAGTGGCTTGAACGCGGAGGGGCAACGGTTATCGAAGTCAAAGTTCCTTTTGATGAAGTTGTACCTGTGGAGAAGGTTACTGCTGCGATTGAAAAGTATCAACCGTCCGCTTTATCCTTTGTTCAAGCAGAGGTGGTTACAGGCGGGTCGAATCCCGCAGAAGAAATTATAAAGATTGCGCGTGCCCATAACCTGATTACAGTGAGCGACTCTGTCTCAGCGATTGGGGGAGAGCCTCTGCTGGTCGATGAATGGGGTGTTGATTTTGTAGCAGTGGGTGCACAAAAAGCCCTAGCCGGGCCTAACGGCATCAGCGCAGTAAGCATTTCGCCGCGTGGATGGGAATTTCTCGAATCCAATGCACATGCACCGCGCAACTCCATCCTGTCTTTGCTTGATCTGAAGCCACCCGGCGATGGGGCTTCATTCGTCCGCGTTCCTCCCAACATTCCAACGCTGGAAGCCAGAGCACTGATTTTGGCTTTGACAGCTGTTGAGTCTGAAGGCTTGGAGCAGGTGATCAAGCGTCATGAACAGGCTGCGTTGTCTGCTATAGCGGGAATTCAGGCCCTGGGTCTGGACCCTTGGCAAAAAGATAACAGAACATATTCGACTCTCACAACCACGGTTCGAATTTCCGGGGAGGAGAAGTTGCATATCGATCAGCCGATCGGCATCGTTGCTCCGGGGGATGGAGAACTTTTTGGTCAGCTTCTGCGAATTAATCATTTTGGAGTTAATGCTTCCTTAGCAGGTGTGGAGGAAGCTGTTGCGACCATTGCGGCATTATTGAATCAGGACCATGAGCAAGCAGTCCAGGCTGTTCGCCTCGTTTGGGGGAAATGAATATGACCCTTGTAAAATCGGAGGAGCAAAGCTTCAAACATATCTTTATAGCAGGCATTGAAGGCAAACGGTTCGATATCTCGATCCAGAATGGCCGGTTTGCATCTGTTACAGAATCCGTGCCGCAGAATGATGACGCATCGCTTCCGGTTACAGATTTATGGATAAGTCCCGGAGTTATTGATCTTCATACACATCTGGCCTGGACAGACTTTGACCATGCGGATCAATTGAAACGTGACAGCCACGAGGTTGAGGTGATGCAGGCGCAAGCTTTTGCAGCTACCCTTCGGACGGGAGTAACTACGGCGCGAGATGCAGGCGGATTGTTGCCAAGCACCGCTCGACATCTCTCTCAGCACTATCAACACCCCTTAAGAGTTGAAACCAGCAGTGAAATGTTGGGAGCGGCAGATGCCCGTGGTGTGAAGCATCTGGAACAACGGTTGAACGGAATTTTTGATACAGGCGCAGGATGGGTTAAAATCATGGCGACAGGTGGGCTGGGAGCCCCTACGGAACAAGTGCTCGATCCTGTTTTTTCGGAGGAAGAATTCGCGTTCATCGTTCGCCATGCCCATGCTCACCATAAAAAGGTGCTGGTTCATACCTGGGGTGGAGTGACGATAGACTGGTCTATTCAGGCCGGGGTGGAATCCGTGGAACATGGCATGTTCTTATCGGAGGATCAGGCCGGCAGACTTGCGCAGTCCCGAACAGCCTTTGTGCCCACCACATCGATATATCGTATTGCCGCAGATCCAAAAGGCGTGCTGGCGTTGCCTACTGTTATCAGTGATCGTGCTGCGCGCGCTGCAGAAGCTCATTCTACAGCCATCGGATATGCCAAAAGAGCAGGAGTTCGTTTCGGTTTCGGTACCGATTACGCCACACCTTCACTGCATGGCTATAATCTGCAAGAGCTGGATACGCTGATCGATTATGGCCTGACCCGGGCAGAGGCGTGGCAATCTGCGACGTCAAACGCTGCTGATATTCTGGGTCAGGGCAACGAATTGGGACAGATTGCAGAAGGTTATATTGCGGATGCTATTATTTTCAATGCCGATCCGTATCAAACGAAAAAGGCAGATCAGCTGCGGGAGAGCATTGTGTCCGTAACTATCGGGGCGCAGAAACCATAAATTGGTTTTTGCGTTTTTTCTTTTTGCAAGAAAATCAGGATTAACCAGTCTATAGCACTTTGGACATCTTCACAAATAAGCTCGCATGCGTAATAATGTAGGTCGAGCCATGCGACATATTATATCAACATCAGGAGGCACTATGAAACTCGGCAATCATGATTTGAATACATACATCAAGCAATATGAAATCTATTTAAGTGTAGAACGAAACCTGTCCCAAAAATCGATAAAAGCTTATCTGTCTGACCTCAACAGACTCGTTGAATGGTTTAATGACAATCAAATGTATGATGTAAACAGAGATAATTTAAAAAAGTATCTAGAACAATTAACAAGTGAGCAAACGCTTAAAGACTCTACCATTAAAAGAAAGTACATATGCTTTAAAGCATTTTTTAATTATTTGGTACAGGAAGGGGATATTGCTGAATCTCCTATTTTTGGTTTCGGAAGAAATTTCAAAACAGCAAAACGTATTCCGAAGACTCTCTCTGTGAATGAGGTTGAAAGGTTGTTAAACGCTCCACAAGAACATATGAAGCAATTACGTACAGAGTTTAGGAAACGAATTAACCTGCGCAATGATGCTATTATCGAGTTGCTTTACGTGATCGGAATTCGTATCGGCGAATTAGTGGGTATCGATATTGAACATATAGATCTGGAGGAAAAAACGGTATTGATCTTTGGGAAAGGTCGTAAAGAGCGTTTATTGTATATTTCCAGTAATGAGGTAATCCTCAAGATTAAAGCCTGGTTGCATCAACGTGAACATTTTGATCCCAATTCCAATGCTCTGTTTATCAACAAATATGGCGATCGACTTTCGATTTATTCCATAGAAGATATTTACTCGAAATACAGGGACTTATCTAAAGTCAGTAAAAAATCAACACCTCATTACCTCAGACATAGCTTTGCTACACACCTACTGAACAACGGGGCAGATTTGCGCTCAGTGCAGGAGATTCTTGGACATACGAACGTTAGTACAACTCAAATTTATACAGAGGTGTCTGTTGAACGCAAAAAAGATGTGCTCTCGCGGTTTAATCCGAGAAATAACTTAAAAGTGTAGAGTAAAACCTCCAAATAACTATAAATTATTTGGAGGTTTTATAGATTTGATTTCAAAGTTTGATTTTTTCTTTAGCTACTCAAGGTCTTCGTATGAAGGATTCAGTAAACATTTAATAAAAGATTTATCAACTTATGGAATTAAACTTTGGGTTGATATTCATAATGTTCCATTTGGTATAAACGTTCTAGAACATTTGAATGAGGTTCTAATTGAAACAAAGGAGTCTATTGGAGCAATTTTAATTATTAGTGATAGTTATTTCTTTAAAGAGTGGTGTCAAATTGAGTTTCAGTATTTCGTCAATAATAATATTCCTGTATTTCCGATATTATTTCAAATGACCAAGAAGGATATTCCTATGGAATACTCGTTTATAAAATCTCTAGATAGGGTAACAATTCATTCAATTAATGATGATAGTTATGAATATGCTATCAATAAAATTCTTACTGTTTATATTGAGAAAAATAAAAAGAAATACAATTTAACTAAAATTGAAAATACAATTTTTGAATCATTGATAAACAGTTATATAGAAACGCAGTATAAAGAATCTAATGTCATTTCTGCAAATAACATAGGGAGATACATTAATTACTTTTATAAGACAAACAAAATTGTCATTCCTAATTTCATTAATGTTTTAATAAACATAACGGAAATCAAGCTTCAATTTTATTTTAATGAAATGTTTACTCTTACTGACCTTGATGTTATTAACTTAGTGGGAAAAACTCTAATAGATTGTCATACTCAAAATCACGAATGTACTCTATTGTCTCTAAAATAGTATTAACTAACATATCAGGATCAGTTTCGGTATTTAATCGTGAGATAAACTTCTTTAAGTAATGAAAGTTATTGATGTTTAGTTCTATTTTTCCTGAAATGAACTTAGCAGCATATCCGGTCGCCCCGACTGGAATTATATACTTATTGTGTTCAAGTGCGCGAGAGTAATCACCTAGTACTCCCTTAGATACTTGAAGCTGTCCATCGTAGAAGTTATTTCCGAATAAGAATATTACTATCCCGACCTTCTTAATCATATCATCCTGGTACATTTTTTTTGCTTCAGTGTCTATATGATCGGCCTTACCCTTGATGAGGGGAAGCGTTTTTATAGATAAATACTTGCTTAAATCAACATTTTTCTCAGCAATGGCGTGTAGTGCACCACTTACTACTTGCGGACCTACTCCCTCAATTAAACCTGTAGAAATGTGATAGTCTTTTTTTATTAATCCTTCTCCTAGTTTACTCATCAAAATTGCAGCATCATGTTCAGTCCAAGCACCGTAATCTCTACAACTACCTGCTATGAAGATTCTTCTAGTGGCATTCTTCTTTTGAATTTGTGCTATTAATATAGGAATTTCTTTGTGATCATCTACAAATACAGTATTAATTCCAAACCTTTTCAAATCTTTTACTATGTGCCTTTGCTTCTCCATTTCATATAGACAATTGTCATATTCAACCTTCAGCTTTTTCTTTTCTGAAGTGTTGTCTGGGGTGTTTAAATATTTTTTTTCAATTTCTGAACTATCTATTCGTTTGGTTAAGCAATAATGTGTTCTAACATTTTTGGCTATTGCACGAATGGAGGATAATATCTGCAGAAAATCAGGGTCATTAAAACTATAGCCAATAAAGAGAAATGTTTTAGTTAAGAGTTGACCCGTGAGTGCGTTGATAAATAGTTGATGAGTACTATGAAAGGAACTATAATCATCTTTTGTTAAGACTATACTCTCTGGATTGCGTGAATCACCATGAAATTTATATATTGTCACATCAGAATTTTCTTTAGTTGTAGAGAAGTTTGAGTCAGAGATTTTCAGGTCATACTCTTTATTCTGTTTTTCAATACATTTCTCTATTATGTTGTCATAGTTAGTTGTCCAATACGTTTTAATTGGCATTGAAGCTAATATATCCATAGGGTCATTCTTTACATAATTATGAGAAAATTTTTGTAGAATGAGTGTTAATAACTCATGTTTACTTCCAGATCGACCATTCACGAAATATTGGGCAAGTGAAATTAAATCAGATTCCTTATCGACATCTAATTTAATTTCTCTAGCTAATTCTCGTAGAAGCTCTTTCCAATTAACAAAACCTGAATTTTGAGATAAACCAGCACCAGCAAAAATGGCGGCACTTTCCTGAAAAACAGCTTTTTCATAATCACGAATAAAAATTTCTTTGCTTATATCATCCATTAAACCCAAACCTTTCTTTTATTGATGTAGAACATAATCTTGTAAATTAAACATTACAGCACCTCATAAAGTCTTCTTAATCTTAGACCTCCAAATAATTTATAGTTATTAGTATGTAACTCCTCGATAGATTGCTTAATGCAATTCTAAGTCCTACTTTTATACCATATCTATAATTCGACACATTTCTATGAATTCCTCTAAAAATTTACAATAAAATCATAATTTCTGATTCAAAAGCCCTTTTTATACAATTTTGTAGGTATATAGATCCATGAACCTTGCAGTTTTACCATGAATTTTCCAAAAGGAGTTTGATCCCCTTTTATCGAATACAATATAAATAACAGCGGCACGGGAAAGGGTAATCTCACCCTTAACTTGTTGTTGATGTTTTCCAGTAAGATTCCCCAGTCCGTTTCGTGTTTAATGTTAAATAGGAGTAGTCTATTTCATTGTTCACGAGCTACACCTTAAGTTTTGCATCTAACATTCACCTCTGTAAGACAATCAAGGCAATTCTGCATGTATCGTCTACTTTCAGACATTACAAAGAACAACGTTTGGCTGCATTTCTAATGCAACACAGTCTGTACAGCATGCTCCTAATCATGACTAAAGTGTCCACACAACAGCATATCGGATTATGGGCTCTGAAATGAATTAGAACGAATGCACATGGAGGAGGCTGTAATGATGGCAAAAAAAGAAGTTGTAGCGATGCTGCTCGCTGGAGGGCAAGGCAAAAGATTAAAGGGATTGACCAAATCACTGGCCAAGCCTGCTGTTTATTTTGGCGGAACCTACCGCATCATTGATTTTCCTCTAAGTAATTGCTCCAATTCAGGCATCGACACCGTTGGAGTGTTAACTCAGTATGAGCCTCTGGTGCTGCACTCATATATCGGGATTGGCAGTGATTGGGACCTGGACCGCAAAAATGGCGGGGTATATGTGCTGCCTCCTCATGAACGTGAGGATGGAAGTAGCTGGTATCGTGGCACGGCGGATGCGATCTACCGTAACCTGAAGTTTATTGAACAGTTCGATCCTGAACATGTGCTCATTCTGTCTGGGGATCATATCTATAAAATGGATTACGAAAAAATGCTTCAATATCACAAGGACAAAGATGCAGACTGCACCATTTCGGTCATTGATGTGTCGCTGGAAGAAGCCAGCCGCTTCGGGGTGTTGAATACCTATGAGGACTACAGTATCTATGAATTCGAAGAAAAACCTCCTGAACCCAAGAGCACGCTCGCTTCCATGGGTATCTATCTCTTCAAGTGGGATGTGTTGAAACGTTTCCTGATCCAGGACGAGCAACAGGCATCCACCTCCTATGATTTTGGCAAAGATATCATTCCATTGTTGCTTGAAAATGAAAAATCACTATACGCTTATCCGTTTGAGGGTTATTGGAAGGACGTTGGTACCATTCGCAGTCTATGGGAATCCAATATGGATCTGCTGGATGAGGGTACGCCGTTTAATCTGAATGACCCGGACTGGCGCATTTTTACGCGGAATCCGAATCAGCCTGCACAATACATTTCACCATCAGCGAAGGTGCGAAATTGCATCATCAGCGAGGGCAGTGTAGTCCATGGAGAGGTCGATCATTCGGTCCTGTTCTACGGGATCGAGGTGGGTGCGAACAGTGCCGTAATTGATTCGGTCATCATGCCAAGAGTGAAAATTGGGCAAAATGTGCGTATTAACAGAGCGATTATCGCGGAAGGGCTGATCATTCCGGATGGCACACAAATCGCGCCTGCACCGGGTGATGAGGAGGATATACTGCTCGTGGACCAGGAAGAACTGGAACGCCAGCTTCGCGAGGGGATTTCGAGTAAAGCCTAAACAAAAGCCAAAAGGACGGTGCATGCGATGAAATCATTGATTGGAGTTATTAACCTTGACCATGAGCTTGAGGAATTGAAGGAATTGACGTATTTTCGCTGCGGTGCCGCCGTGCCTTATGCCGGTCGTTACCGTCTGATTGATTTTGTATTATCCAATATGATGAATGCAGGTATTGAGAGTATCGGTGTATTTGTTCGCAGGAAGTACCGTTCACTTATGGACCATCTGGGAGACGGCAAGCCGTGGGATCTGGACCGCAAGCATGGCGGCATGTTTATTTTGCCACCGGACTGGAACGATCCAACCGATACGTCACAAGGGGATTTGCAGCATTTTCACAATAATCTCGATTTCTTCCGCCGGGGTTCAGGGCAATATGTTGTCCATGCAGGTAGTCGGCACGTAACCAAAGCAGATCTGCAGGATGTGTACAGGTACCATATAAGCAAAGGCGCGGATGTAACGCTGGTCTGCAAAAAAGTGGATCAACTGCTGCCTGAGCATAACGCCTGTGTCAAAGTTGAAGATGACGGGAACGGTAATGTGGTGGACATTCACCAAAGCGCCGATCACCCGAATATATATACAGAAATTTTCATTATGGAAAAAGAACTGTTCCTGCGCCAGGTGCAGCGCTGCATCGCTCATGGGGAAAGCCATTTCTTCCGTGATGTAATTCAGAAAAACCCGGATGGCTTGAACATTGCGGCATATGCCTATGATGGCTATCATGCCGTGATCAATTCGATTGATAGCTATTACCGCAACAGTCTGGAACTGTTGAATAGCGGACTGTATGAGCAGCTGTTCAAGGAACAGCCTGTTCAAACCAAGATTAAATACGAGGCACCAGCCAAATACCTGGATACTGCCGAGGTGAAACATTCCTTGCTTGCGAACGGCTGCATTGTAGGTGGGGAAGTGGAAGACAGCATCCTGTTCCGTGGGGTGCATGTGGCGAAAGGTGCTAAAATTAAAGGCTCCATTATTATGCAAAAATGCTACATCGGAGAAGGCGCTGTTCTGGAGAACGTCATTCTCGACAAAGATGTGAAGCTAAGCGGCGGCCAGACGCTGATCGGCGACCCGTCGAACCCGTATATTCTGGCAAAGAGTACTATTATCTAATCCTAACACTTAACCGATATCATCTATAAATATATATAAAATAAAAATCCTGTAGGATGGATTTAAGGTTCATGGGCGAAAGTTGAAATGCAACTTCGATTGTGCCTGGCAACGTGCAAACGTAGTGGAGGGAACGAAATCGATTCTGAAGAAGCGTAGCGTTCGCCTTTGTCTCCAAATTTCAACCATGTATAAGGTTCATCAAGAAATTTGAGAGACAACAGCGATCGGAAGAACGATTCGTAACCGGAACGGGCTCTTAGCCGGAAGTGCAGCTTTGAAAGGTGTAGCACTCATGTGTAAGAAACAAGTATGAACCGCCACCATCCTACAGGATTTCACCGGGAGGAACCTTCTTTTGTTTGACAACAAGGAAACGTTCAAGAGTATTTTTAGACGCAATCTGGTCAGCAAATTAGGCAAACCATTAGCAGAAGCAACGCAGGAGGATGTCTATCACGTACTTGGAAGCATGATTCGCGAATATGTGGGTCAGGATTGGGCGGCGTCGAATCAGGGGTTTAAGCAGCGCCAGGATAAACAGGTCTATTACTTCTCGCTGGAATTCCTGATTGGACGTCTGCTCGGCAACAACCTGTTAAATGTGAATGAATTGGAACTCGTTCGTGACAGTCTGGCTGAACTGGGCTTCTCTTTGGAAGAAGTGGAAGAACAGGAGGCAGACGCAGGGCTCGGTAACGGAGGTCTGGGAAGGCTCGCAGCCTGTTTTCTGGATTCACTGGCTTCCCTCGGCTATGCGGGACATGGATGTGGAATCCGATATAAATATGGCTTGTTCGAGCAAAAAATTATTAACGGCAATCAGGTGGAATTACCCGATAATTGGCTCGAGAAGGGCAATGAATGGGAAGTGCGCCGTCCGGACAAAAAGGTGGAAGTACAGTTCTGGGGCCGTGTGGAAGCCTATGAACAGGATGGGCATTATCAATTTGTCATAAAGGATGCCGAATCGGTTGTAGCTGTACCTTATGATGTGCCTGTGATTGGTTATGGCCAGCCCCATGTAAACACTTTGCGATTGTGGAGTGCGGAGCCCAAGCGGGAGACTTCGCTCGATACACCTACGAACTATTACGGATATCTGGATTATAGCCGTTCGGTAGAATCGATTTCGGAGTTTTTGTACCCGGATGATTCCCAATACGAGGGCAAGCTGCTCCGTCTGAAACAGCAATATTTTATGTGTTCGGCAGGTGTACAGAGTGCTTTGCGTACATTTAACAAGCTGGAGCTTTCGTATGATCGATTGCCGGATAAAGTGGCGTTCCATATCAACGATACGCATCCAACACTCGTGATTCCCGAACTGATGCGGATTCTGATTGATGTCAAAGGTTATGGATGGGATGAAGCGTGGGATATTACGACCCGCACCGTATCGTATACCAACCATACAACGTTAAGTGAGGCGCTTGAAAAATGGCCTGTAGCCATGATTAGCAAGCTGCTGCCGCGCATTTACATGATTATTGAAGAGATCAACAAACGCTTTTGTGGCATGCTGCTAGAACGTTATCCCGGAGATCAGGATCGTATTCAGCATCTGGCGATTGTGGCGAACGATCAGGTGCGGATGGCTCATCTGGCGATTGTGGGCAGTCATAGCGTCAATGGTGTCGCGGCATTGCATACCGAAATTTTGAAAGAGCGGGAAATGGCTCCGTTCTATGCACTCTATCCCGAGCGCTTCAATAACAAAACCAATGGCATTACCCATCGCCGCTGGCTGATGCACGCCAATCCGAAGCTGTCGAATCTGATCACCGATACGATTGGAAGTGAGTGGATTAGGGAGCCGGGCAGACTGAATGAGCTGGTAGGTGTTGCAGGCGATGCTTCATTCCAGCAGCAGTTCCATTCCATTAAACGTAATAATAAGGAGCGACTGGCTGCGTACATCCTGGATCATACCGGAAAGGCGGTCAATCCGGATTCCATCTTTGATGTGCAGGTGAAAAGGCTGCATGGGTACAAACGGCAGCTGCTGAACATTCTGCATGTTATGCATTTGTATAACCGTCTCAAGAGCGATGCTTCGTTTGATATCGTGCCACGTACGTTTATTTTTGGAGCAAAGGCAGCGCCGAGTTATTATTTTGCCAAGAAAATTATCAAGTTGATTAACACGGTGGCAGATACGGTCAATCGCGATGCGGCCGTGAAAGATCGCCTGCAGGTATTTTTCCTGGAAAACTACTCGGTTTCTCTTGCCGAGAAAATCATTCCTGCCGCGGACGTCAGCGAACAGATTTCAACCGCAGGCAAAGAAGCCTCCGGCACGGGGAACATGAAGTTTATGATGAACGGTGCGCTAACCATTGGTACAATGGACGGCGCAAATGTCGAAATGGCAGAGCAGGTCGGTCAAGACAATATGTTTATCTTTGGTCTGAGTGCAGACGAGGTGCTTGATTATTACCGCTCCGGCAGTTATCGGCCGAATGAGATTGTGCAGCAGGATGAGCGAATTCGCGAGGTCGTGGAGCAACTGGTACATCCGGGAGCGTTCATTGACCGTGATGGTGAATTCTGGGATATTTATGATTCCTTGCTGGCACATGGAGACGAGTACTTTGTATTACGTGACTTTGCTGCCTATGCGGATGCGCATGCTGCCATTGATTTGGCCTACCGCGATGTAGCGGGCTGGACACGCAAGGCGGTGCTGAATACCGCTCAATCTGGCATTTTCTCCAGTGATCGCACCATCAGTGAATATGCGACGGACATCTGGGGCATTCATCCGGTGTCCGGACACTGGAAAGGTTAAATAATTATGGTTTAACAATCAAATCCCCTTGTACACTAGGTTGATCTCTGTTGGGTTCATCTACCTTCATCAGAGATCACTCCTTGTTGTACAAGGGGATTTTGGTATGTTGAGAGTTGGAATAGCCTGTTTTCATGTATGTATGGAAGTCCACGCCTGAGCAGCTGGACATGAAGATTGATATCCCTTTAAAATAGACCTTACCGCTGTGCGGAAAAAAAGGTCGGAGGATATGAGGAAATGAACGAAGGTTCATGGTTTTACTCCAGATGGATGCTCACAATCGTCGCATGTATGGCATTGTTATATGTGTTGATTATGGGTAACCTGCTCTTTGTGAGCGGGAGAACGCCTGGGATGAATTATCAATATAATCTGGTACCATTAGAGACAATCAAGCCTCTTCTTTTTGAGAAGAACAGATACCATACGGAAGCCTGGGTGAAGAACCTGTTCGGGAACATTGTTATGTTCATCCCGCTTGGGATATGGATTCCTTGGTTATTCCGCAGGTGTCGAACGTTTTTACCATTTACAGGTATTGTCGTCTTACTTTTGTTAGCTGTTGAGATTACGCAATTGATTACCCGTGTGGGTTCGTTTGATGTCGATGACATTATTTTGAATACGGTGGGTGCCTGGATTGGTTACATCGGGTTTGTCTTATTTATATACTCACAGAGAAGGACTCGAAATTAAACTGCGAATAGCAGTTAATGATCGGGTCTTTTGGTGTTCATGGATCTTTTCTGTTTATAAGAGGCACATTTCGGATAAAACATACTAACGGGTTATATAGTAAAGAGTGATGAAAGCGAGGTGGTCTATATCGTTTGGTGGAAAGAGAGTGTGGTGTACCAGATCTATCCCAACAGCTTCAAAGATTCGGATGGGGACGGTCAGGGTGACTTGCAGGGGATATATGACAAGCTCGATTATTTGACTGATCTGGGCGTGGATGTAATTTGGATTTGTCCAATCTACGATTCACCTGGTCATGATAACGGATACGATATCCGTGATTATTACTCCATTTTACGCAAGTATGGCACGATGGAGGATTTTGACCGTTTGCTGGCTGAGGCGCACAAGCGCGGTCTCAAGATCATGATGGATCTGGTGCTGAATCATACGTCGGATGAACATGCGTGGTTTGCCGAGTCACGTTCATCGAAAGTGAATCCGAAACGGGATTATTATATTTGGCGTTCAGGCAAAAATGGTCAGGTTCCAAACAACTGGGAGTCCTACTTTGGGGGTTCTGTGTGGAAGCTTGATCCGGAGACGAATGAATATTATTTGCATCTCTATACAGAACACCAGCCTGACCTGAATTGGAACAATCCGCAGATGGCAGAAGAGATGTATGAGATGGTGCATTGGTGGTTGGAAAAGGGTGTGGACGGTTTCCGTTTCGATGCGGTGGCGCATATCGCCAAGGCAGAGGGGTTACCCAGCGCACATAATCCGGATAATCTGCCGGTCGTTCCTGCGTACCAGCTTTTTTCCAACCTCGAGCAGGTGCATTCGATTCTGAATAAACTTAACGACATGATCCTGAAGCCTTATGGTCCAATGACTGTTGGGGAGACTTCCGGGCTTGGACCGGAACAGGCGCTGTCCTATGTGGGGACAGATCGGAATGAGCTCAATATGGTGTTCCAGTTTGAGCATATGTTTGTGGACGCTCAATCGTCAGGAATCGGCAAATGGAACGTTCGGGAGTGGAAGCTGCCCGAGCTGAAAGAAATTATGAGCCGCTGGCAGACCGTGCTGCATGACAGAGGCTGGAATGCCAATTACATGGGCAATCATGACCAGCCGCGTCCGGTATCCCGTTTCGGTGATGATGGAAAGTACAGGGTGCGCTCTGCCCAAATGCTGGCTACGTGGATGCTCACTCTGGAAGGTACGCCTTACATTTATCAAGGGGAAGAGATCGGCATGACCAATGTTGCTTTCCCTAATATTGAGGATTATCGGGATATTGAAACGATGAATTATTATCGGCAGCATATTGGACAAGGGCGAGCGAAACATGAAGTCATGCAAGCGATCTGGCGCAAAAGTCGTGATAATGCACGTACACCGATGCAGTGGGATGATACCAAACATGCCGGATTTACCGATGGTGAGCCATGGATACAGGTGAATGAGAACTATCCTGAGATTAATGTGGCGGATGCCGAACGTGATCCTCAGTCCATTTTGCATTATTACCGTAAACTAATCGCACTTCGCAAACAACATAAAGTTCTTATCTATGGGGTGTATGAGCTGCTTTTGCCGGATGATCCCGATATCTATGCCTATACCCGAACGCTGGATGATGAGCAGATGCTGGTTATTCTGAATTTCCGCGAACATGAGCCGGAGATGGAATGGCCTGAGGGATGGAATCAAGAAAATGCCAAGACGGTCATCAGCAATGTCAGCAGACGTTATTCCACCGATCAGGGTGCGATTTTTCTTCAGCCCTATGAAGCACGAGTTTACCGAATGCAGCGATGAGGTGTCATTTTGCTTTGGCGAAGAGTTTTGAATTATAATATGGGTTGAAAATCAAACCAAACGAACGCATATGTCAGGAGGATACCAAGTTGCTGAATATTACGTACCACGGACACTCCAGTGTACAACTGGGCACAGAAGAGAAGTCGTTGATCATTGATCCTTTCCTGCGTGGCAATGAACTTGCTGTCACCAAGCCGGAAGACATCAAGACCGATGCCGTTTTACTGACACATGCACATATGGATCACATTTTGGATGCTGAACCGATCGCCAAGGCCAACAATGCCAAGGTGGTTGCGATTGTGGAACTGGCTACATATATGTCATGGAAAGGTCTGGACACTATAGGCATGAATATGGGTGGAACGGTGGATCTTGGCTTTGCTCAAGCTAAAATGATTCAGGCTTTCCATACGTCCGGGATTGTGCTGGAAGAGGAACAACGGATCATGTACGCAGGATTGCCTGCAGGATATATTATTAACATAGGTGGCAAAACCATTTTGCATGCCGGTGACACTAGCTTGTTCGGTGATATGAAAATGATTGGTGACCGCCATGATATCGACGTAGCACTACTGCCTATTGGTGGACATTTCACCATGGGACCGGAGGATGCTTTGCAAGCCGCTGAATGGTTCAATGCGAAGCTGACAATTCCGGTGCATTATGATACGTTCCCGGTGATTCGTCAGGATGCCGAGAAGTTTGTGGAGCAGCTTGCTTCCAAAGGTCTGGAAGGCCGTGTGCTGGCACCGGGACAATCCCTAACCCTGTAATGCTCTTTTAATCACTGTTCAATCATAAAAGCAATACAAAGCTAAAGACGAATATCACGTCAAGATAACTGACGTGATATTCGTCTTTTTTCGGTTCCAAGTTCAATTTAGCACGCCATAGTTGGTCCGAATGACAAAAATCTTGAAATCCCATTGTTGAGGTTCAAGCTGCAATGTTATAAAAAATTACACGGAAACCAAACGGAAATCCGAATTGATCGAAAAACAGGGGGAGCGTTCATGTCATTTGTGAAATCATTGTTTTTTCAAATTATTGTAGCGGTTATCATCGGGATTGGTGTAGGCATTCTGTGGCCTGATCTGGGCAGTCTGCTGCAGCCGCTCGGAACAGGTTTCATCAAGTTGATCAAAATGATCATTGCTCCATTAATCTTTATGGTGATCGTGACAGGCATTGCCAAAATCGGTGATCTGAAATCAGTCGGACGCATTGGGTTTAAAGCTATTCTGTGGTTCGAAATCGCTACGACGGTTGCGCTGGTCCTTGGACTCGGCACAGCGAACCTGCTTCGTCCGGGTGCAAGCATGAACGTGGACCCCTCGACCCTTGATGCAAGTGGCATCGAAGCCAAAACCAATGGCTCTGAACTGCCGCATGTCGTCGACTTTATCATGAACATTATTCCAACAAGTGTTGTAGATGCCTTTGCACAAAATGCATTGCTGCAAGTGCTGCTCGTTGCCTGTTTGTTCGGGGTAGCATTAGCAGCAACGGAAAGTAAGGCGAAGGAGAATGTGCTGACGCTGATTGAAAATGTATTGGGAATCCTGTTCCGCATTATTGGGTACATTATGAAACTGGCACCGATCGGAGCATTCGGAGCCATGGCGTACACGGTTGGAGCGTATGGGGCATCCACACTGTCCTCCTTCGGCTTGCTGATTATTGCCTGTTACGGAGCAGCGTTACTGTTTCTGGTGATGCTTGCACTGGCTGCCTGGTGGATTACAGGGCTGAACTTACTGCAATTTGTAAAATATACACGTTCCGAAGTGATGCTGGCGATTGGCACAGGTTCCTCGGAAGTCGTTATGCCCCGCATGATGGACAAGCTGACCAAGGCAGGCTGTGACCGTGCTGTCGTCGGTCTCGTTGTCCCGACAGGGTACTCGTTCAATCTGGACGGAGCCTCGATCTACCTATCGCTAGCGACGGTTTTTCTGGCTCAGGCGGTTGGCATCGATCTGACACTGGGACAAGAGATTACGATTTTACTGGTGTTAATGCTTAGCTCGAAAGGTATGGCGGGTGTACCCGGCTCCGCATTCCTTGCTCTGTCTGCTACAGCTGTTGCTCTGAATGCATTCCCGGTAGCTGCAGTTGCCTTATTGCTTGGTGCGGATCGCTTCATGGATACGATGCGAGTATTCACGAATTTGATGGGCAACTGTGTTGCGGCATTTGTCGTGGCGAAATGGGAAGGGCTGCTGGACCAAAAACGCATGCGGGCTGTGCTTTCCGGGGAGATTAGTGCCGAAGAGCTGGAGAGAGAAGAACAAGCGTCCTTGTCCTCGGTGAAGTTGAACAAAAGGGAACAGGGGAAAGGAATGGTTTCGATGGACATGTTGTAAGAAACAGGAAGTGAACGAGCTTCGTATGAATTTTTAACTCATCATATTTTTAAATTTAAACCATCTGTTTACCCGCATGAAATTATGGGGGAACAGACGGTTTTTTTCATTTTAGATACAGATATCATGGAGTTCTCGAACGCAAGCAGCAAAATAAGTGTTACAGAGGAATCATTAATGGGGAATGTGTAGAAGAGGAAAAAGATAGCATATTGAAGTTTCAACTTGTATATACATGTTTAGTTATGTAATATATAAATGAAGTTAGGCCAAGAGAACCACATAAGCAATACAATTTATTGGAGGCGTTAACATGAGTTCAACCAACACAACTTCATCATCGTGGTGGAAGACTTCCACGGTGTATCAGGTATATCCCAAGAGTTTCAACGATACAACTGGATCGGGTACCGGAGACATTCGGGGATTGACCGAAAAGCTGGATTACTTGCAGCACCTCGGTATTGATATCGTGTGGCTGCAGCCCGTATATGTCTCACCACAGCATGATAACGGTTACGATGTGGCGGACTATTATCGGATTAATCCGGATTTTGGTACGATGGAGGATTTTGACGAACTGCTTAAAGGTCTGAAGGCACGTGACATGAAGCTGATGATTGATATCGTGGTGAATCACTCTTCTACGGACCACGAGTGGTTCCAGCAATCACGTTCTTCCAAGGATAACCCATATCGCGATTATTATATTTGGAAGGACCCCGCTCCGGACGGCGGTGTGCCGAATAACTGGCAATCCAAGTTCGGCGGACCTGCATGGCAGTATGATGAGCAGACAGGACAATATTTCCTGACGTTGTTTGACAAAACACAGGCTGATTTGAATTGGGAGAACGAGCAGGTACGCAAGGCAGTACGGGACATGATCAAGTTCTGGGCGGAGAAGGGTGTAGATGGTTTCCGTATGGACGTCATCAATCTGATCTCCAAGGACCAGCGTTTCCCCGACGATGATGGTAGCGTTTCCCCAGGCGACGGACGTAAGTTCTACACCGATGGACCACGTGTGCATGAGTACATTACAGAGATGTATGAAGAGGTGTTTGGACCACACAATATGGTAACGGTTGGGGAGATGTCCTCCACTACGCTGGAGCACTGTATCAAATATTCAAACCCTGCTTCCCGGGAATTCTCCATGACGTTTAACTTCCACCATCTGAAAGTGGATTATCCGAATGGACAGAAGTGGGAACTGATGCCTTACGATTTTGAAGCGATGAAACAGTTATTTAGTGAGTGGCAGACAGGTATGCAGGCAGGTGGGGGATGGAATGCGTTGTTCTTGAACAACCATGATCAACCGCGGGCGTTGTCTCGTTTCGCAGATGATGGCGATTACCGTGCTGAGAGTGCCAAAATGCTCGCTACGACCATTCATGGCATGCAGGGAACACCTTACGTATACCAAGGTGAAGAGATCGGGATGCCGAATCCAGTCTGGAATGACGTTAGCGAGTTCCGTGATATTGAATCGACCAATATGTACCGACTGCTTCAGGAAGAGCGGGGCAAATCCGCCGAGGAAGCATTCCAAATTGTGAAAGAGCGTTCACGGGACAATTCCCGTACACCGATGCAGTGGGATGGAAGCGAAAATGCCGGATTTACAACGGGTACACCGTGGATCAAAGTGGACGAACGATATCCGTCGATTCATGTGGCCCAGCAGATGGCTGATCCGAATTCGATCTATTATCATTATCGCAAGCTGATTGCTCTGCGCAAACAGGTTCGTGTGCTGACCGACGGTCTGTATGAACGTTTGGACGATGCACATCCGGATGTATTCGCATATGCGCGGACCAATGGAAGCGAGACGCTGCTTGTGGTATCCAACTTCAGCAAGCGAGACGTAAAATTTGCTTTCTCAGAAGCCGTCTGGAACGACCACATTGCGGATAAATCCGCAGAGCTGCTGATTGGCAATACGGAGGTATCGCCTGCACTTGAGCAAGAAATCTCCCTGAGCCCGTATTCATCCTATATGTGGCTTGTACCGCAACAGGACTAATTCACATTATATAAATGGGAAGTGACAATATGGCAATGGATAAAAAACAGGTTGAGGAGATCGTTCGCGCGGTCGGCGGCAAAGATAATATTGAAGCTGCAACGCATTGTGTCACACGCCTCCGGTTCGCCCTATACGACGAAAGTAAAGTAGATACGGAAAGTCTGGAACAGAACGATCTGGTCAAAGGCCAGTTCTCCTCTCAAGGACAATTCCAGGTAGTCATCGGACCTGGGCTTGTGGATAAAGTGTATGATGAAATGATTCAGATTACCGGAGGCGAACGCGCTTCCAAGGATGACGTGAAGGCCGTTGCGGGTAAAAAGCAAAACCCGATTCAGCGTGCGATCAAAACGCTATCTGACATTTTCATCCCGATCCTGCCAGCCATCATCACGGCCGGTCTCTTGCTCGGTATTAATAACATTCTGACAGGACCAGGCATATTCTTTGATGGAAAATCACTGGTGGATGTGTATCCGGCATGGAAGGATCTCGCATCTATTATTAATACCATCGCGAGCACAGCCTTTACCTTCCTGCCTGCGTTAATCGGTTGGTCCGCGGTAACAAGGTTCGGCGGCAGTCCGTTGCTCGGGATCGTCCTTGGTCTGATCCTGGTACATCCCGATCTGCTGAGTGCTTATGGCTACGCCAATGCAGTTAACGAAGGCACCGTGCCTACGTGGAATCTGTTCGGCTGGCATATTGAGAAGATCGGTTATCAGGGGCAGGTTCTGCCAGTATTGGTGTCAGCTTATCTGCTTGCCAAGCTGGAGATCTTCCTGAACAAAAGGGTTCATGATTCGATCAAATTGCTGGTCGTTGCACCTGTCACTTTATTGATTACCGGATTCCTGGCATTTACAATCATTGGTCCAGTTACATTTGCCATTGCGAATGGAATTACGTCCGGCTTGATCTATATTTACGATTCATACGCGGCTCTGGGCGGTCTGATCTATGGTGGACTGTACGCATTGCTTGTTATTACAGGAATGCATCATACATTCCTGGCGGTAGACGTACAGCTGATTGGTAGCCAAGGGGGAACGTTCCTGTGGCCGATGCTGGCATTGTCCAATATCGCGCAAGGTTCTGCCGCACTTGCCATGATGCTCGTGCTTCGTGAGAAGAAAATGAGAGGACTTGCGGCAACTTCATCCGTTTCAGCCTTCCTCGGGGTAACCGAGCCGGCGATCTTCGGGGTGAATATCCGTTATCGTTATCCGTTTATCTTCGGTATGGTCGGTTCTGCGATCGGCGGTGTACTGCTTACGATGAATAATGTTCAGGCAACCTCTATCGGTGTAGGTGGCGTACCTGGATTCCTGTCCATTTTCCCGAACAAATGGGGAGTCTTCTTCATCGGTATGGCGATTGTACTAGTTGTTCCATTCGTACTGACTGTTATTTTCGGAAGAGCGAAGTTGAGAAAAGAAGACCGCAACGCAGATCAAGCTACTGTAGCTGGTGGTCATACAACTTCAGCGAAATCAGCTTCTGGCACAACTACCACAAATGCAGTTGCAGAGCCACGCACACGCAGTGCTGCTCAGGTGGCGGATGAGCCTGTGAATACACTGGAAATCATGGCACCATTAACGGGTACAGCTGTTCCACTGGAACAAGTACCTGATCCGGCATTTGCAGAGAAACAAATGGGTGAGGGGGTTGCCATTGAACCTTCCGGCAATCAGGTCGTTGCCCCGTTTGACGCTCAGGTTGCCCATGTCATCAAGAGCAAACACGCTGTCATTCTTGAGCACGCGAGTGGCTTGCAGATTCTGATTCATGTCGGGATCAATACGGTTTCACTTAAAGGCGAAGGTTTTAACATGCACGTTGAAACTGGAGAGAAGGTAAGAGCCGGGCAAACGTTGCTTGAATTCGACCGCAAAGTGATTGAAGCTGCGGGATATCCGCTCATTACGCCAATCATTATTCCGGACGGTCAGGACATGGTTGATCGAGTGGAGGTCACTACTGGTGATGTAACATCCAACCAGAACGGTGTGCTTAAGGTTCATTTGAAAGGCTAAATTGACGAACAAATGGGAGCTGCGATATTCGCAGCTTCTTTTTTATCCTGATACGGAGATCAAGCTGAACCCATGCCATTTTTATGGAGTGACTCTTTATGGATTTCGTTTTTTTTATTTATAACGTGGTAAACTGTAGCTAGAATGTATGTGGCAAAGTTTCATGTTCACAGCGATCGGAAAGCTTGTTCATCAGGACTATGCATGTTCAGGTTGATAAATTCATATGGTTCAAAGAGAGTGGCTAGTCAATGGACGGAGGAGGAGAGCCATGACTCGTGTTGCGGTAATGGTCATTCATGGTCTGGGTATGCAAAAGGAAAATTATGCGGATACACTGATTTCGCGATTGCATAAGGAATTGGATCAGGTTATGGTGTTGCCGGGAGCAGCCAAACAGATGCTGGATATTGAGCCCGTATTTTGGGCTGACGTATTTGAGGATCGGGAAGAGGCGCTGTTTCAGCAGCTTGTCAGCTCTCAGGGATTGAACTATCAAGTGCTGCGTCGATTTGTTATACATTATCTGGCTGATGCAGTCGCGTATCAACCTGTGGAAAATCAAGGGCATAACTATGATGCGGTACATTATACGCTGAATCGGGCGATGCACGCACTTGCACAACGAAATGGGCCAGAAGCTCCACTCTGTATCATTGCACATAGTTTGGGAGCTGTGATTGCAAGTAATTTCTTCTATGATCTGCAATATCCGTCTAGTCGAACGCCCTCCATCGTGGATGTTACTTCCGCATTGGAACGGGGAGATACCTTAACGAGCTTTTATTCCTTTGGAACGACATTGCCATTATGGAGCTTACGGTATCATGATTTTAGCCGGCCGATTCAGGTACCTTCACCGTTGGCAGGGCAGTACTTTCCTGGGCTTGAAGGGGAATGGATTAACTTTTATGATCGGGATGATATTCTGGGTTACCCACTGCGACCTATTGATCCGGCCTATGAGGCAGCGGTCAACGAAGACGTGGAAATTAACTCTGGCGGTGTAATTGGGAGCTGGAATCCGTTGAGTCATGGTGGATATTTCTCGAATGGAACCATGAATCGGAGAATTGCACAGGGTTTGGCTCGAACGTGGACGTGGGTGAATCGTGGATCAAGTTAAATGTCAGATATGAAGGGAGGACAATAATTATGGAATGCAGGACAGGCTGTGCCGCATGCTGTATCGCGATTTCCATCTCATCGCCGATACCCGGGATGGCTGACGGCAAGCCCGCAGGTGTGCGCTGTGTACAACTGACGGAGGACAATCGCTGCGGAATCTTTGGTCAGAAAGAGCGCCCCGCTGTATGCAGCGGATTGCAGGCTTCGGAAGAGATGTGTGGCAGCACGGACCAGGAGGCGTTTGAGCGATTGAGCTGGCTGGAGCAGGAAACTGCCCCGAGTTCAGCGTGACAGAGTTGTTTTAAGGGAAAAGGATAATTATACTTAATATGGAAGGGGTTTGAGAAAAGAAAGGGGTATGGGATGAATGGGACTTGCCAAACGGTTTGTAATGGTCGTTGTGAATATGATTGGAGAACTGTGGATGGGATTCTACAGGCGAAACTCAGACTTCTATGACAAGCAGACATCAGGGGCAAAAAGCAAACTTGGCTATTATGCATTTATTATTGGGACGGCAGTTGTAACCGTGGGCGTTGTAAGCTGGATGTATAGTCGGGTTTATTCATAACTAAAACAAACACATAAAAGAGAGTATCCGCAGGCTGGAAATCAGTCGGATACTCTCTTTGCTATGTCTACTTATTATTTACGTGATCGAAGAGTGAGTGCTCGCCTCTTTTTTCCTCAACATATGCATGAGAATCATCATAAGGAGCCCGTCAGTGTTAATACAATAGAGTAACTCACGATTAGAATACCGTAGTCCCGAATGAAAGAGGGCCACATGAGCGGTTGGATGGTGATTGGCTCATTACGAAGCAGGACAGGAAGCTGATTCATCACTTGTCATCCACGGTCCTGCTGAATGGTTATCATTTATCTGTTCGCCGCAAGAACACGGGCAGAAGGCTTAGGTTCTTTGAACATCATATAGTACATCAGCGAGGAAATCACGTATAAACTGCCTGTAATGCTGAACGTGATCGCGTAACCCCAATACGTGCCGTAAGTGGTCACGAGGTAGGATTGAACGGGTCCCATGGTGGCCCATCCAATCATAAAGGCGGTCTGCATCAATGAATTGGCGATTCCACGGCGTTTGTCCGATACTCTGTCCACCAGAATAGCGGATTGAATCGGATTGGCTGCATTCATCAGCGCTTGTCTAAATAAGAAACTCACTGAAGCGATGAGCAGCAGATTCGTAAAGCCGGTCAACAGCAGGAAGGGCAGTGACATGACCTGGAAGATGACGACAGCTCGAACACTTCCCACCTTGGCCGCGAGTGTAGGTCCGATCAGCATCGATACAATGGTCATGATCTGACCCAATGAAATGAGCAGACTCATGGCACTTAAGGATACCGAAAAACGGTTGGTGAAATACAGATTCAAATAAGGTACAACCAGGCCAGAACCAAACCCGATTAATAATTGGGTTAAGACAAATTGACCGATCAAACGGGAATCTTTCTTTTGGCTAAGAGTAACGTTCTTGCTGCTTTGTTCTGCGGAATGAGCGACATCCTGTTTGCCATCCGTTGCAGATGTTGCAGATTCAGTGACAGGTTGCGCCGGAGTATACGCTTGTGGTGCCTTCTTATCCTCGGATACAAACAACATCGGAATAAACGCAACCAGTGTAGCTGCCCCACCTACGAACAATACCGTTTGCAAACCCGTGACTTTGGCAAGGCCAGCCGTATGAAGCAGGTCTGCAAATATGCCACCACCCAAGCTGCCGAGTACCTGAGAAGCGAGTACGAGGCAGGAGTAATAGCTGAACATCTTCAGTCGTTGACTTTTCTTCACATTCTCAGCGAGGAAGGGAATGGCCAGTACCTGAAATACGCCAGCGAAAAGTCCTGAAAATACAGCAAACCAGATCAGTCCGCTGGCAGAATAATCGAAGGAACGGCCAATCAGAAAGATTCCGCTGAATAATGCGCCGGTAATCAACAGCCGCTTACGGCTGAAGAAATCGCCGCATAGTCCGATAGGAACAAACATAATCGCTGTCGCAAGTGATTGAATACTTACAATCTGGCCGTTCATTGTATCATTGTAGCCTAGACCCTGAATGTACAGATTGTACAAGACAGAGAACATGCCATTTCCGATCTGATACAAGATGCTTGCCAGAAAAAACAATTGAATATTGCGGGACCAGCCCCGAATTTCAGCATGAATCTGTTGTAGAAGTCTCAAGTGGTTTCCCCCAGTCTGCCTGTGCAGTAATTTTAGTTTAACAGGAATGGGGGATTTGCGGAAGAATTGACCACTGTTTATTTTGTAGTAGGGGATTCCAGCACTCGGGCAATCACGAATCCATCGTAGCCTTTACTGCCTACAGTCTGTATTGCTGTAGCTTCAAGACGCGGGTTATCTGCAATTAATTTCAAGAAAGACTGAACGCCCTGAACTCTGTTGTCCGTACTGTCTGCATGGATAACTTCACCGTCCCTGACGATGTTGTCACCAATAATCAGACTTCCCGGACGAGCCAGACGCAGCGCCCATCGCAAATAGTCGGGATTACTCGGTTTGTCAGCATCGATGAATATGAAATCAAAGGGCTCTCTGTACTCTTCCTGAACGTCGGGAAGAGTAGTCAGGGCGGGACCCACTCGAAGGTCAACCTTGTGCATAAGTCCTGCACGCGTGAGGTTGGTTTGTGCCATCTCTGCATGGCGCGGCTCTGCCTCCAGTGTGACGATACGTCCGTTTTCGGGAAGGGCTCTTGCCATCCAGATCGTGCTGTACCCGCCAAGCGTCCCGATTTCGAGCACACGAGTTGCACCTTGTATTTGAAGCAGGAGCTGCAGCAATTTCCCTTGATTAGGTGCTACATCATGGGCGGGCAAGCCTGCGTCCACATTGGTACGTAGAGCCTGCTCCAGCAGGGAATCCGAGGGGATTAATAACGCGTTCAAATAGTCGTCGACTTGACTCCAGGTTTGCTGTTGAGTAGAACCATTCACATTGTTCATCGTTACACGTTCCTTTCCGATTGCATGTATTGGATTTCATACTTCAACTATAAAGTGAACAGATATATAAATAAAATATATATTATGTATGTTAATATAACTTTATATTATATAATTCAAGTGAAGAAGGTGTAGCGGTTGAATTTGCACGGATTACGATTGTTTCATGCCATTGTTAGATATGGGGGAGTCACGCGTGCGGCGGAAGAACTTAACATTAGCCAGCCAGCGGTATCCTCTCAGGTAAAGAAGTTTGAGCGGGAGTTGGGCATTCAACTATTTGCTTCGGAGGGGAGAAGACTGGTTCTTACCGATGCTGGAATGCAATTAACAGGTTACGCGGAACGTCTGTTCATGCTGGAGCAGGATGTAGAAAACTTTGTACAGGATTTTCGGGCAGGCAAGAAAGGACTAATTCGTCTTACCGCAACCTATTTGCCCTCGAATTTTCTGCTGCCGGGCTGGATTGCCCGTTTCAAGCAAATGCATGAGGATGTGGAGCTGGTTGTGAGCACAACCAATACCCGGATGGCTTTTGATCAACTGCTGCGTTATGAGGCCGAGATTGCGGTTTATGGTGGAAGTGGCATTACACATTCAGGTGTTGATTGGGACGAATTGTTTGAAGATGAAATGTGGTTTGTGGTACATCCCGATCACCCCTACGCGGGAAAGGAAATTGAGCTTCGGGAGATGGTGGCGGAGCCCTTCATCATGCGCGAAGAAGGCAGCGCTACACGGGAGCGTCTGGTCTCTCTTTGCACAACAAATAACCTGGCCGCTCCCCGCATTGCGCTTCAGTTCAATGGGTTGAACGAAACGATTAGTGCGGTAAAGGCAGGTTATGGGGCCAACTTTATTTCTTCTCTGGTCGTAAAGGAAGATGTACAACAGGGCAGGCTGGCACGAGTATTCGTTCGAGGTGTACAGTTGAAAAACACGGTAGCCGTCTGTACACGAGCAGGGGAAGTGTTATCTCCTGCTGCACAGCATCTGGTTGAACTCATCAGACAGGAAGCATCATTAATGAAATGAATCGTTCAATAATGGCATGAGAGCTAACTTTGAATGTCATCCGTCGACGCTGCTTTGGTTGTTCCTCTGGAGTATAACCGGGCGTACAGGGTGACTCCGCCAACGATCAGAGCAGGTATCCAGACTGCCATCATGGGTACGTGGTGGAACAACATCGCAGCTAGAATAACGCCGCCCAAATAGATCACAACGGCACCTGCACGAAGGTATGCATCTGCTGATAGCGCTTTGACCAGCGAGCGGATATTGGCGTGTCGAAGTCGCTGAAGGATGCTTACCGCATCCTCAACCACGGCGGCCAGATTATTGGTGAGTACGGTCGTTGAGATACCGGCAATCCCAATGCGGCGAGCCGCAGTCGTTTGCATCCCCATGGCGGCGGCCAGCATGGCAATCAGAAAATAGGATAGTTGTTCCGAATAAGGACTGATCATAGCGATGGCAAAGAGCAGAAGCAATATACTTTCTACAGTGAACACAGCTGTGACCCTGGCAGACCAGCCGTTTTTCGTCTGCACATGTCCGATCATGTATGCCGCAATGGCATTACCAGCAATAAAACCAATGAGGGCAAGGAGTGCACGCAGCACAACCAATTCCTGAGCACGGGCAATCGCAATCCCCAGCAGCACAATATTGCCCGTCATATTGGCTGTAAGCACATGCCCTAGTCCCAGATATCCGATCACATCGACCATTCCGGCAGACATGCATAGCAGCAGCATCGCGTACTTTTGGAGGGTATTTAGATTCATAATCATCCATCCTTTCCAAAAACGTAACCCCTCCAGTATACATCCACAACGCAAAATCCTTCAAAATGAAAATTGATGATGAAATGCACATTCCCCTTATCCGCTTATCAGCAAACTTGTTTAAATCGTGCCTACTTTGCAGCTAAGGTGCTGCAAGCCAGTCAAACATATTGTTCACTGCCGCCTCATGCATCCGCTCCTGAAAACGATGATCCTGTCCCCCATAAGCGTGAAATGTAACGTTGGCACCTCTACGTTTCAGCCAATGATACATCCGGGTTCCATGACTGTAATTCACCTGCGTATCAGACGTGCCATGCATGATCAGCACAGGACAATGGAGTTTGTGTGCCTTCGACAAGGGAGAACGGGCAAGATAAGCTTCCGGAACTGAACGTGGCGAACCGCCAAGCACCCTTTTCAAAGTACGTCTCAAGTCGGTTCGTTCATGATAGGTGCGTTCCACATCGGCGACACCGCTCCAAAGCACCAGTTTATATACCTGCCGAGGTCCTTCATTGTAGGTTGTTGCGGTATGTACGGCGTTAATGGCTCCACGCGAAAATCCCATCATTGAAATTCGCTTTGTATCGGCAAAGGGCCACTCTTGCACAAGTCGATAAGCGGCATGTACATCCTCGACATCTCGACCGCCATACTCGTCACGTCCTTCGCCACCCTCGTTACCACGATATGATGGAGCGAACACGATATAACCTTTATGGACAAATTGCTCCAGCCAAGCGGTATTTACCCCACCATAGTTGCCCAGCCCACCCCGGCAATAGATCAGAACCGGCCAACGTGCATCAATACCGTCCATGGTGTGTTGTTCTACAGGAGGGTAGCGGCTTGCGAGCTGTTGCATTTGCATGGATTCTTGGGTCACGGTGAAGCTTTGGAAGGCAGAGCTGCTATGGGGGTCTTCTAATGGCGAGAAGGCGGGTAAGGAGCACCCGTCAGGCAGGCATAAATAGCCTTTTACCCGAAGCGTATCGGACGAATACGTCACATGATAGAGCAGGGGGATCGACCTCTTTCATCGGAAATGTCGTGCCAATTGAGCATGATTCTTCTTTAGGATGCGCCTAAACGAGGTTCCCATACCTTTCCTTCAGCAACAGCCGTTCGGTGCGAGAAATTCGTTTATTGGCTCCATATGATTTATAATGGTTCAGGAGACATGTGAATTGACCTCTGTACTCTTATTTATAAAAACTAACTTTAGTGTGCACGAAGAAAGGAAGAAAACCATGATGAACGCTCCACATCCGATTGATCAATTCAAGAAATTTAAATATGAAATTACGAGATTTATGATGATCTATAAATTTGCTTTGGATCAAATGGAGACCAAAATTGAGGTGCTGAAGGAAGAATTTCAGTCCCTGCATGATTACAGCCCGATCGAACATACGAAATCCCGATTAAAGTCACCTGAGAGCATTATGAACAAGATGTTCCGTAAGAATCATGAGTTAACCTTTGAAAGCATCAAGGAAAATATTAAGGATATCGCCGGTGTGCGTATTACCTGCTCTTTTATCTCCGATATCTACCGGATTAAGGATATGCTGTGCAATCAGAGTGACCTGCGTGTGCTGGAAGTGAAAGATTATATCCAGAATCCGAAGCCAAATGGTTACCAAAGCCTTCATCTTCTGGTTGAGGTGCCTGTTTACATGTCTAATGGACAAGAGCGGGCGTGTGTGGAAATCCAAATTCGTACGATTGCGATGGATTTCTGGGCGAGCCTGGAGCATAAAATCTTTTATAAATATAATAAGGACGTTCCCGAGCGTTTAACGAAAGAATTGAAAAGTGCAGCAGACTCTGCTAACGCACTGGATCAACAAATGGAGAGACTGCACCGGGAGATTCAGGAGATCAAGGACGCCGATAACGAGCGTGATGAAGAAGAACTGCGCCGGATTATCATTAACAATCAACAGTTCACACTACCTTCCAACCTGCTCAAGCTGTTAGGAAACGGGGAACAATAAGGAAACGTGAGCTACCGCACGGAAAGGAATATGTTATTCATATGAAAAGTACACCAGCTTCATTAAGCACGAATTCTACATCCCGTGTACGTATGGCATTGATTCTGGGGACACTGTCGGCCTTTGGGCCGCTGTCCCTGGATATGTATTTGCCAGCACTGCCTACACTGGCCGATGAATTCCAATCATCCACTTCTTATGCCCAGCTCAGTCTTACAGCATGTATGGTCGGACTGGCGGCAGGGCAGCTGCTGGCTGGACCTCTAAGTGATGTACGTGGTCGTCGTATGCCGCTTATTGCAGGTCTTATTCTCTATACGATCGCCTCCATACTCTGCCTGGTCAGCCCAACGATGGGCTCTTTTGTTGTGCTGCGTTTCATTCAGGGAGCAGCGGGAGCAGCGGGAATAGTTATCTCGCGCGCAGTAGTGAGGGATGTGTATTCCGGGCCGGAGCTAACACGTTTCTTCTCCCTCTTAATGCTGATTAACGGGGTTGCACCAATTGCAGCACCAATTATCGGCGGGCAACTGCTCGCATATACGTCGTGGCGCGGTGTATTTATTTTGCTGAGTATTATTGGTATTTTGACTTTAGTTGCTGTTGTGGTTGGTCTAGGGGAGACACTGCCTGCAGAACGACGATCCAGCGGAGGACTGAAGCAGACGCTGGTTACATTCCGCAAAATCGCAGGGGATCGCCTGTTCATGGGTTACGCTTTAACCCAAGGTTTTGTATCTGCAGGCATGTTCGCTTACATATCGGGTTCGCCGTTCGTGCTTCAAAAAATATATGGCATCTCCCCGCAAATGTTCAGTATCTGCTTCGCCATTAACGGTCTGGGCATCATTTTGGCAAGTCAGATCGCCGGAAGACTTGCGGGTAAAGTATCTGAAACCCGTCTGTTGATCGCAGGACTGATAACGGCTGCGCTGGGAGGAACATCGCTGCTCATCGCCATTCTGGCAGGAGGTAATCTGATTTCGGTCCTGATCCCGTTATTTCTCGTGGTATCCAGTGTGGGTCTGGTCAATACGGCTTCCTTCTCACTGGCGATGGCCAATCAGGAGAAATCAGCAGGCAGTGCATCCGCACTTATTGGAGTGATGACGTTCCTATTCGGCGGTATTGTCGCTCCACTTGTGGGTCTTGGAGGAGAGGGCACAGCTGTACCAATGGGCATTGTAATCGCTTGTGCGGATCTGGGTGCATTGCTGATTTACGTTGTGATGGTAGGCAAAGGCAACATGGGGAAACGCCAGGGTAAACAGCGGCTGGCGTAAATTGTATAATGCGTAATTGCACTGATGAGAAAAATGACTTGCTGACAATACACTAAGAAAAAATGTAGCCATAAAAAAGCGCCCCAATTGAAGGCTCGTTCCTTCAACTGGGGCGCTTGTTCTATGTCTGAACGTGCTTTAGCAGAGAGCAAACAAAATCTGTGTATTAAGCAGGATACCTGGGGTAAGGAACGGATAGAAGTAACCGATGACAAAACCGAACAGATTGGTGGATGGCCACATTAAGTAAACGTCATTGTACGTGAATACAAGAGACCAGCGGTTATAACAGAAATTTTGCAGTACACGTTGCTCAGGATCACGTGGCGTTGCTACTCCTGATTGGGCAAATTGCACAGCCTGGGTCAGACTCTGTGGCTGTTGCTGGATAAATAGCGGTAGAAGGCCAGGGCTGCTTTTGATCAGGTTATACAGAAAAACCATCTCTGCCGGGGGTTGACCTACTGGACGAGGATAGGCACTAAGCAAGGTAGGCAGATTGCCTTGAGATAACTGTGCAGGCACACCCGGTGCCGTACCGGGGACGCCTCCAGGAAAGTAAGGAGGTTGACCGCCACTACCTCCGCCGGGAATGAATGGGGGATAGGAACCTGGTGCTCCCGGAAAACCTGGCACAGGCTGACCTCCTGGAGTGCCTCCCGGAAATAGTGGTGGCAATTGAAACGAACGATCCTCATCATATCCTGAATAGGTGTTATAAACGTAATTCATGTACGAACATCCTTCCTGTCGTCGTATTCTGGAATTAGCTTATGGCGGCATCCGCCTAAATGTGAATGGTTCGACTGAAGGGGCTTTCGACCTTGAAAGGCAAAGGCTGCATTGACAACTTCGTTGATAACAATTATCATTGTCAATGGAATTGGACAAAAGTACATACCAGTATTATATGCATGAATAATGTATAAACGTCTAAGTCTGTCATAACAACTCAATCCATTGAGGTGTTCATATTGAAAGGGGATAGTCACTTGTTTAAGAAAAATAAAAAAATGGTCATGCTTCTGATCACTGTAATGGTCATGTCCATCTGGCTGGCAGCATGCGGATCGAAGCCAGCAGACAACGGTACAGCAGCAGGAGAGAACAATACAGCAACGGAGACAGAGACACAGACAGAAGCTCCGACAGAACGTACATTGACAGATGCAATGGGTCACGAAGTGAAAATCCCTGCAAATCCGGAGCGGATCATCGCTTCGTATCTGGAAGATAATCTGGTTACACTTGGCGTTAAGCCAGTTGCCCAATGGTCCGTAGCCAACGGAATTCAGGAGTATTTGCAAAAAGATCTGGACGGCATTCCAACGATTGCCTTCGATCTTCCTTTCGAAGCGGTAACAAGCTTCAACCCGGATCTGATTATTATCGGTTCCGAAAGTGTGGTTGAAGGCGAGAAATACGCACAATACAGCAAGATCGCACCTACTTATGTACTTGGCGATGAGATCAACAGCGACTGGCGCAAAGCCCTGCTGAAAATCGGCGAAATTCTGAATAAAGGCGATGAAGCACAAAAAGCGCTGGATGATTACGAAGTGAAAGCCGCAGAAATTAAGGGAAAAATCAATACCGTTACAGGTGGAACGAAATCAGCAGCGGCCATCTGGTTGGTTAGCGGCAAATTCTTTATCGTAAGTGACAATGTATCCAGTGGTGAAGTGATGTACAAGGAACTGGGTCTTGCTGAGCCTGAAGTTGTGAAAGAAATCTCTGCGAATGCGACAGGTAACTGGTCTTCCATATCGCTCGAAAAATTGGCGGAAATGGATGTAGACTACTTGTTCTTTGTGAATAGTGATGAAGGTACTGGTTCAGAAGCACTGAAAGATCCGGTATGGCAAAGCATCCCGGCAGTGAAAAATGGTAACTTATTTGAATTTACCCGTTCGAGCAGCTGGTTGTATAGCGGAGTTCAAGCGAACCTTCAAATTATGGAAGACATTCAGAAAAGTATTGTAAAATAATAAATCAAATACGAAGCCGAATGTGTATACTCCTTGGTGCGATGAGCACCAGGGAGTTTTTTTGTGATTTCAATATTTTACGATATATAATAAAACAATGAAGCGAAGCTCGTGAGAGATGAGGTTCGTTTCACGATCACGAAAGGGGATAACTTATGATGCATACTTTGGACCCGCGAGAATTGACGGGCAGAGATAACTATAAACTGATGAGTGGTTCGGTGGTGCCACGCCCCATCGCATTTGTGACAACACTTTCTCATGATGGCAGCGTTATTAATGCAGCGCCCTTTAGTTTTTTTAATGTAGCCAGCTCTGATCCGCCGATATTATCCATATCCATTGCTCGCAAAGATGGCGTTATGAAAGATACGGCTCGCAATGTGCTTTCTGGGCAAGAACTCGTTGTACATATCTGTGATGAATCGATCGCTCTTGACATGAATGAGACTGCCGCCATGCTGGAGCCCCACGAAAGTGAGCTGGAACGGACAAATCTGACGACTGTACCCAGTACTGTGGTCTCCGTACCAGCAATACAGGAAGCACTCATTCGGATGGAGTGTAAGTTGCATCAGCATATTCCGATATCGAACGATGAGGGAAAACCTGTGAGTGATCTGCTTCTGGTTCGCATTGTACAATATCATTTCAGTGAGAACGTGTATGATCCTGCCACCAAATATATATTGATGGATCAGCTGAAACCGATCAGCAGACTGGCCGGGAATGACTATGCCAAACTTGGCGAGAGATTTACGGTGGTCAGGCCGGAGTAACAGCGGAGCAGGCTGAATGACCTGTTGAAGGACGGGTCTGGATAAAATAATAGTAATCGTCGTTTAATAAGGCGGACAACATGTGCGGAATTTGCATATGTTGTCCGCCTTTGCTTGTTTCATGAACATAAAGGGGGCAAGCGCTGAATAGACTTGTACTATATCTTGCACATGTGACAAGAACCTATTTTATATATAAGGAGGTTGGAGCCGATGAACCAACTTGATGGAACTGTAGCCGCAAGTATCATGGGAATTGGGACGGCATTGCCTGTTCACCGCATTGAGCAAAAGGATGTGTCTGCACGGCTCGCACAAGCGCTGGAGCATGAACCGGATTCCAGACGATGGGCCAAGCGAATATTCAACCAGTGCGGTGTCGAGACGCGTTATTCATGTGAACCGAACCTGCTGGAACCCGTAGAGTCTTGCCGTTATCTGCCCTTTACCCAGGCGGAGAACGTTCCGACCACAGCCGAACGTATGGCCAAATATAAGGAAGCAGCCGTTCCGCTTGGAATTCAGGCAGCACGTCAGGCACTCGAGGACGCTATCGTCTCGACTTCGGAGATTACACATCTCATTACCGTCAGTTGTACAGGGCAATTCCTGCCCGGTCTCGATGTGCGGCTGATTCAGCAGCTTGAACTATCGCCGCGTATTAACCGGATTCCGCTTGTGTTTCAGGGATGTGCGGCTGGTCTGAAAGCTATACAGTTGGCGAATACAATTGTGACGAGTGAGAGAGACGCTACGGTTCTTATCGTATGTGTGGAGCTGTGTACCCTTCATTTTCAGCCTTCCGCCAAGCGAGATGACCTGTTCGCAGCGTCCTTCTTCGGTGATGGCGCATCTGCCTGTGTTGTGGGCCTGTCCGGAACAGGACGCAAAGAACTATTTAGACTGGGGACCGGGCATTCCGTGTTGCTGCCAGACTGTTCGGAAGAGATGATCTGGGAAGTGGGCAATACCGGCTTCGATCTGTATCTCTCGCCACAGATTCCGAAGCTGCTCGGCTTACATCTTGGTCCAGAGGTCGAACGATTGCTGAACGGCAGCGATCTACCTGAGATCTGGGCGATCCACCCCGGAGGCAGAGGTATTGTGGATGCGGTGCAGAAGCTGTACCAGCTGTCAAATGAACAGGTCGCTTACAGCCGAAACATTTTACGGGATTATGGAAATCTATCCTCTGTGACCATTTTGTTTGTTTTACAAGCCATCCGCGATGATTATCGTAAAAATGAAGAAGCTTCCAGCGGAATAGCCCTTGCATTTGGACCGGGACTGACGGCTGAATTGCTTCCTTTTACTTATGTTCCTGCACCCGTTGAAGAAAGAGAACCAGTGAATCAAGGCGCGATTAAATAACGATTATAAAGAAACAGAATTACTAATCTGATAGCAGAGGAGCTTGGGTATGGGTTATCGCAGCCTTGCTGTCCTCATTAGCCGATATCCGCGGTTCATCATTCTCTGCTGGGTGTTTGTCATCGGGATGTCAGCCGTCTGGGCATGGAAATTGCCTGGCATTGTTCAGGATCATGGATTGAATGTGAACCAGGGAGATGCTCATGCTGTAGAGCTTATTCTGGAGAAAGAGTTCCATGTTCCTGCTGATCCGGTTATTCTTTTATTTGAAAAAAAAACCGGCACTACCTCCGCTGAATTCCGGGGCTGGATTAAAGATCGTCTGCAACAGGTGCGCACACTGTCAGGTGTAACGTCCATAATCTCTCCGCTTGAAGCACGTGGAAGCCGGATGCTGCGGGGGGATGTGGCTTATGCTTTGCTGGCGTTTGATGTACCGCCTCACAAGATGGGGGAGCCGCTGGAACAGCTGCGTTCCTTGCTTAAAACCGACGGTAAGGGAACGATCCGAATAACAGGGAAATCCGTTGTCCAGCAGGATGTAAACCGTCTCAGTTTTCGTGATTTGGAACGGGCAGAGGTTGTGGGATTGCCACTTGCCTTCGTCATTTTGTGTTTTGCATTCAGAGGTCTTTATGCAGCGCTGATTGCAGTCATTATGGGAGTATCCGGCGTCATAACGGCTATGGGAGTTACTTCCCTGATGGGTTACCATCTGGCGCTCTCCAACTTTGTAATCAACGTTATTCCAATGGTTGGAATGGCACTAAGTATAGACTTTGCCCTGATTATTCTCAGCAGATACAGAGAGGAACTCCAGCGAAGTCAGAATAGTGAAGAAACAGGTTCGGGCGACGAAGAGGTTCTCCAGAGAATGCTGCGTACAGCGGGAAGAGCCGTATTCTTTTCTGTGGCTTGTGTGCTGTTAGGGCTGCTCGGTCTGCTCTGGATTAGATTGCCGATGTTCGTAAGTGTATCCCTGGGAGCCATTGTCGTGCTCGTCCTATCGGTCCTGTTGAATATAACACTGCTGCCAGCCATATTATTCCTATTTACTGAGCGAATCTTTAGGCAACATTCCGGGAGTTCCATCTCTTCAAAACAGGGGCAGCATCAAAAATCGTTGCCGTCACGCTCGATTTGGGCATTATGGTCAGGTATGGTTATGAGACGGCCGATTCGAATGGCGCTGCTTGGAACGGGTACGCTGCTTGTTTTTGTTCTACCGGTTACCCGATTGGAGCTGGCCATTCCGGATGCTTCTTCCTTGCCTGACAGGATGGAGTCTCGGCAGGCGACTGAGCAGATCCAGCACATTTTTGGACAAGAAAACGTCTCTACAGTAGAAATTGTAATTGGTGGAACAGGAGAGCCGTTGACCGCATCCCACTGGCGAATGGCGCTGAGTAAAATGCGAGAGCTTCAGCAGGATTCGAATGTAGTGGCGGTTGAATCCGCATGGGGGATCATGCTGCCGGACAAGCTCTCAGGCCAAGCTCAAGCTCAAATGAACATTCCAGCACCTTCTTTGCGTGAAGCACTGAAAGAAACTACATCTCAGCAGCCTGCATGGTTGCGTTCGTATGTGTCCGACTCCTCCATTCGTATAGTGGCTACCATTCACGGAGTACCGGGCTCCGATGAAGCTGCATCCTGGCTCGAACAGATGAGGGCGAAGGACGTCGCTGACTCTATTTCTTCTATACCCCTGCGTTATGGGGGAGAGGCTGTCATGCAACATGAGATCATGCAGGAAGTTTCAGGCCAACTGCCCAAAGTGCTGGTGTTTGTTGTGGTATCCAATTATCTCGTATTGCTCGCAGCATTCCGTTCACTGCTCATTCCAATCAAAGCCATTCTGATGAATCTGCTCAGCTTGGCTGCTTCATTTGGCGTGCTCGTACTGGTCTTTAATCAGGGACATTTTGGCATGGAGCCATCTGCCATTGCCATTATGATTCCTGTGTTCATTGCCGGGCTTGTTTTTGGTATCTCGATGGACTATGGCGTATTTATGCTGACCCGCATTCAGGAGGTTTACAGACGAACAGGAGATAGTGATCTCGCCGTACAGCAAGGACTGGCTTCAACCGGACGTCTGATTACATCGGCGGCGGCGATTCTGCTGGCAGTGACTGTGCCGTTTGCGTTTGCTGACGTGGCGGGTGTCAAGCAGCTGGGAATCGGGATTACAGCGGCGGTGTTCATTGATGTAACCATGATCCGTCTGGTGCTGGTACCTGCACTTATGAAACTGATGGGCAGATGGAACTGGTGGCTACCAGGGCACAGGAAATAAATGGCTGATTAAGAAGGATGTTCTCGGAGCCTGAAGATCAGGTATTTGGGGATATCCTTTTTTTCATCAAAATAGTGTGAATTCAGACCAAAACAGGCAATAATGTTCAATTCACGGGCTGTACGGTGATTTATAATAGATTGGACAAGTCCAACATATATTTTTTTACATACGTCTATATAAATTGAACAATACATTTACACGAGAACGGAAAGGACAGAAATAACCTGAAGAAGCGGAGCTACAAGCTTTCTGAAAGAAAGCTCCATCGGAAGCATACACCGCGCCTTTATCCCCGGATTTTCCCCTTTGAAAAAGGGAATTCAAAAAATCTGGGGATAACAGCGATCGGAAGGTTGTTCTGTCATCGGAGTGGCAAGTGTAAATATTCTTTAGTTCAATTTATATATCATTTGAATCCACAGGAGGGATGAACGGCAATGTCGGATATTGAATCTTATTTGCAAAAACAAACAAGCCCGCGTGGACGCTCCGCTTACCAGACGGGTCAATCTCTTGAGCAATGGCGCAGTCAGTTGCGAGCACGGATTATAGATCGGCTGGGCGGTTTCCCAACCATGGCGGCGGAGCTGAATCCCGTATTGCTCGAACGCACCTCATGTGATGGCTACATTCGCGAGCGGGTTGAGATTACGACCTATGCAGGGTTGCGTATGCCCATTTATATGCTGATACCAAATGTGGTAAGCGCTACCAAAGAGTCGCGCCCAGCTATTATAGCCTGCCACGGTCACGGGTATGGCAGCAGGGAGATTTCTGGTATGGAACCTGACGGTTCACCGCGTAGAGGAGAGCCTGGACTGCACAAAGACTTTGCCGTCGCTCTTGTACAGCGTGGATATGTGGTAGCCGCTCCTGAATTGCTAGGATTTGGTGACCGAAGGCTGGAGGAGGATCGAGATGCACCACCTGGCGCAAGCTCCTGTACCAAAATTGCCGCCCATTTGCTCATGACAGGGCAGACCCTGGCCGGGCACCGAATCTATGAAACGATGCGTGTGCTGGATTACGTAGCCACACGTCCTGAAGCTGATCCAGCACGAATCGGCAGCATGGGCATCTCGGGTGGCGGACTCGTGACGGCATTTACTGCTGCATTGGATGAACGATGCCGTGCGGCTGTCGTGAGCGGTTACGCAAGTACTTTCCATGGCAGCATATTGGACAGAAATCATTGCCTCGACAATTATATTCCCGGAATTCTGAGGGAAGCCGAGCTGCCGGATATCATAGGTCTGATCGCACCCAGGCCGCTATTTATTGAAGCCGGAAGTGAAGATCAGGTTTTTCCCCTCCCAACAGCAAAAGAAGCCTACGCACGACTTACAGAGATCTATGAACAGGCGGGAGCACAGAAATGGCTTGATGCAGACTTTTTTACAGGTGGACATGAGATCAGTGGAGCGAAAGCCTATGACTGGCTGGATAACGTTCTATAAGGCAATCATACAAATGAACCCTTGAGAGGAGAGTTTAGTTATGAAATGGTCAAAATCCGTGCGGTATTTGCTCTGTCTTACCCTGTTTACTAGTCTGATTGGAGGTGCTCTGGCAGCTAATGGCGGACAGGTCGCCCAAGCTGCTGCGAATGAGTACAAATTTGATTTTGGTGCTGGAGCAGTTGAGAACGGTTACACTGGTGTGTCAGCAACGGAGGCCTACACTTCAGCAAAAGGTTATGGATTCAATACACCTGCCAATATGCGTAATGTCACTGCCTCTGGAACGGGTGTTGCAAGTGATGCCGTTCAGTTTGTCACGTTTGGCACGAAGAGTACGAATACGTTTAATGTGGATCTGTCCAATGGTCTTTACGAGGTCAAAGTGGTTCTCGGCAATACAGCCAGATCGAGTGTGGCGGCAGAAGATGTATACCAGATCATTAATATGACGGGTAATGGGGCAACCGATCAATTTCAAATTCCGGTGACGGATGGACAGTTAAATTTGCTGGTTACGGAAGGGAAAGAAGGCACGGCATTTACACTCAGCGCACTTGAAATTCGGAAAATATCGAATCAGACGGTGACGAACCGTACGATCTATATTGGTGGTGATTCGACGGTCTGCAATTACTATCCGCTAAGCAGCAGTGTACAGGGGGGCTGGGGACAGCTGTTTCCTTCCTACGTGAATACCAGTACATTTCAGGTTCGCAATATGGCCTCTAGTGGTCAATTTGCAAGAGGCTTCCGCGATGACGGACAGATGGAAGCGATTCTGAAGTATATTAAGCCAGGAGACTATTTTATTTTGCAGTTAGGCATTAATGATACCAATGCCAAGAACAATACAACCGAAGCAGAGTTTAAGGAGATCATGCGTGACATGGTGCGTCAGGCCAAAAATAAAGGAGCCACAGTTGTTCTATCGACGCCTCAGGGTCGGGCAACTGATTTCAATTCAGCCAATGTGCACACTGCGGAGAATCGCTGGTACAATGCATCTACACGTGCACTCGCTCTGGAAGAGGGCGTGACGCTTGTAGAACTGAACAAACTCAGTTCCGCTTATTTCACTTCCATTGGACCGGCTGCAACACTGGCCTTGTATATGACAGGAGACACGCTGCATCCGAATCGGAATGGTGCTGCCCAGCTTGCACGAATCGTTGCTGCTGATCTGAGAAGACAGGGACTGAATGGATTTTGATTCGGTCAAAATATAGCTTATTTCCCCTGCTCCACGAACATAGCTTGGACTAAGCTAAATCGTATAACCCCAAAATCCCCCCCAAGACGGCCACGTAACATACGGCATGTCCCGGGGGGATTGGATTGTAAACCAAGTGACTATTCCATCATATCCTTGGCTTCATGGTTGACCTTTTTACCTTTCAAGAGTGGTTCAAGTTCATCCTGGACACTCTGTTCCCATAGGGGTACGTCTGTGCGATAGGCAGCCCGTCCGTTGAGATGTCCGGCTACCGGTGCTGTGATAAATACAAACACAATGCCAAGCAATACCCGAGCACTGATATAGTTATCGAAATACCAGAAGAAGAGAAACGTTCCGCTCAGTACACAAAGTACGCCGAGTGTCGTGCTTTTGGTGGCGGCATGTGCCCGTAAATATACATCTGGCAGTCGGATCAGTCCGAATGCGCTAAATGCGCTCAGTAATGCTCCCAGCAAGACAATGAGCCCAATGACAATTCCGGCGGTTCCGTCAACGATCTCCTTCATTTTTGAATACCGCCCCCCGTTCAATGTATCGTGCAAATGCAACTGTGCTTAGAAAAGCGAGAATGCCAATCAGCAGAATGATATCCAGATAAGCTTGGGTATGAAGCATCATGGATAGAACAGCAACGATGGCAATGACGTTAATACCGATCGTATCCAGTGCCGTAATCCGGTCGGCCATGGAGGGGCCCCGCAGCACCCGGTACAGACAACCCAGGATTGCGAGGGAGAGAATAAGCAATGAAATGAACAACAGTGAGGATAACATTATCGTGTCACCTCCATAATGGCTTTTTCGAACGTATTTTTGATATCATCACTCATTTTCTGTTCGTCTTTGATATCCAGCGCATGAATAAACAATTTGCGTTGATTCCCCGAAATTTCAAGTGGAAGGGAACCGGGCGTCAGTGAGATGAGCAGACACAGGAGTGTAACTTCCCAGTCAGAGGACAGCTGTGTCTGATAGGTAAATATGCCGGGCCGAATATCAAGCTTCGGCTTCACGATCTGGCGAATAACTTCAATACTGGCCCGTACCAGTTCCTTGAACAGCAAGGCAATCAGCTTGATGATCGCCCAGACACGAACGATATAGAAGCGTTGCGGAAAGAACCGTCGCATGCTCCCAATCAGCAGCAGACCCAGCAGATAACCCGTGAGAAAGCCAACCCCATTCCACGCATTATTCAGAAACATCCATACAAAGGCTATGATCAAATTCAGTACAATCTGAAAGGACATACGCATCTACTCCTTCAAGACTGCATCAATATAAACATTAGGATGCAGCAGAATGTCGCCTGCGCGGGAGGTCAGTTGGAACATGCCCTCAGCCCCCACACCCATCGCGATGATGAACACAAACAGAATTCCGGCAGGGATGAGCAGGCCGTTCACAGCATAAGGTCTTCTCACTGCGCCTGCTGGCGGTTCACCCCAGAACGCCTGGATGAAGATGCGAAGAACCGAATACAACATCAGCAGGCTGGAAAGGACGGCAATGCCTGTCAGACCGTACAAGCCAGCCTGTAACCCGCCCTCAAATAGCAACAATTTCCCAGGAAATCCACTGAACGGTGGTATGCCTGCCAAGGCAAGTGCACTGATGAAGAACATCCAGCCAAGCAATGGGTAGCGGTGGATCAGTCCGCCCATATTGTCGAGTTTGGAGGTGCCTGCGACCGCGATCAGAGCGCCCCCGAGCAGAAATAGCAGTGTTTTGATGAGCATATCATGCAGCATGTAGAAGAGTAGACCTTCCAGCGAAGGACGACTGGCAGCAGCCATCCCGAAGGCTACAAATCCCACCCCTGCGATGACGTTGTAGATCAGAATTTTATTGACGTCACGATACGAAATCGCCCCGATTACCCCTAAAACCATCGTTGCTCCAGCCATCCAGCCGATAAGGGCGTGGAAGAAGTCCGGATCATGATAGAAAATCAGTGTGAATGTTCGCACAATGGCGTACAGGCCAACTTTGGTCAGCAAACCGGCGAATAGGGCGGTGACCACTGCCGGAGGGGCTGCGTAAGAGCCGGACAACCAGAAGAACAGGAACAATCCGGCCTTGATACTGAATACGATCAGAAAGAGGACTGCGATCAGGGTGATGACTCCACTCTGTCCAACTTCGGCGATCCGGTTGGACAAGTCGGCCATGTTTAATGTGCCGGTAACAGAATAGAGGAAGCCAATAGAAGCTACAAAAAGCGCTGAAGATACAATGTTAATCAAGACATACTTGATCGTTTCTCGTAACTGTCTTTCCGTACCTCCCAATACAATCAGTGCATAAGAAGAGATGAGCATCAGTTCAAAGCAGACAAACAGGTTAAACAGGTCTCCGGTAAGAAACGAACCGTTTACGCCCGCAATCAGGAAATGAAAGAACGGGTAAAAATGATGTTCTTCCCGTTCCTTATTCACACTGCGGAAGGCATAGAGCAAGCACGCCAGCGCAATGATCGAAGCGGCTACGACGAGCAACGCCGATACCATATCTGCAACCAGTACAATGCCGTAAGGTGGTTCCCAGCCTCCCATATTGAGCGTCTGTATGCCGGACTGTGTCACTTGGGTAATCAGCACGGTTGAAACGGCTGCCGTCAGCAAAAGGCCAATAACACTCACAACCCGCTGGATGTTTATTCGCCGGAAGAATAGAAGGGCTATAACCCCGGTAATCAGTGGCAGCAGAATGGGCAGAACAACAAGATTATTCATAAGGACGCCCCCTTACTTCTTCCATATCGTCTGTTTTCAGCTTCAAATAGGAACGATAGGAGAGTACAAAGAAAAAGGCGGTAAGTCCGAAATTAATGACAATGGATGTCAATATCAGCGCCTGGGGAAGTGGATCAACGTAGCGTTCTGCCTGTTCCCCAAGCAGTGGCGGTGCACCTGTTTTGAGACGGGACATCGTAATCAGCAGCAGATGCACCCCGTGAGTGAGTATGGACATGCCGAGCACGATCCGGAGCAGGCTCCGCGATAAGATTAAAAAGACGGCGACTGCAAACAAAATGCCAACGGCCACACACATCAATATTTCCATATCAGCGATCCTCCCCGATCTGTAGAATGATAGTCATGGTGACGCCCAGGACGGCGAGATATACGCCGAGGTCAAACAGCATCGCGGTGGCAAGTTCCGTTTCTCCGAGTATTGGAAGTTCGAAGTAGCCAAAGGTCTGGCTCAGGAAGGGTACGCCGAACAAAAACGAACCTGCTCCAGTCAATAAGGCAATGCCGAGCCCGATGGCCGTCAAGGTGCGAAAATCGATAGGTAACGCTTTGCGTACAGTATCTGTACTGAATGCCAGCGCAATTAACACGAGACCAGCGGCCGTCACCAGACCCCCAATGAACCCGCCACCCGGGTTATGATGTCCTGCAAAGAACAGATGCAGCGCGAAAGTCAAAATGATAAAGACCACAACCTTGGTCGTCGTTTGCAATAACACATCGTTGCTTTGCAGTGGAACGGTATCCCACGTTGACGAGCTGCGTTCACGGTTGCCATACTTTTTCGTATTGTCCGCTTTGTCATCCGCATTTTCATCGGTTTCTTCAGTCGGTTCTTTCTTGCGAAATTTCAGTCTAGCGCCAAGGTCCCTCGCTTCGAGATTCAGATTAATCATGGAGTAGATGGACAACGAAGCTACACCGAGTACCATGATTTCCAGTAGGGTATCGAAACCACGGAAGTCCACCAGCAACACGTTGACGACATTTTTGCCGCCAGCCAGATTGTAACTTTCCTGAATGAAAAAGTCGGAGATGCTCTCCAGTGACGCGGTTCCGCTCGCAGCTAATGCAACAAAGGTCATGACCACGCCTACCGCAATGGCAACGACCATATTCACACTAAGATAGCGTCGGCTTGATTTGCCCCGTTGCAGCTCAGGCAGATGGTAGAAGCAGAGCAGGAACAGTGCAACGGATACCGTTTCGACAATCATCTGGGTCAATGCCAGATCCGGCGCTCGGAACAGCACGAACAGTAATGTGACGAGGTAACCCACTGCGCCTGTCATAATGACTGCGGATAGCCTGTTCTTGGCAAAAGGGATCGAAACCGCTGCTGCAATCAGTGCGACGAGCAGTACTGCTTCATAGAAAGAAAAGGGGGCATTACCCTTGAAATTCCAGGTGATGTTTTCCCCTGAGCGGAAAAAGGCATAAACCAGCAATGCAACGGTGAACGAGAAAATGTATACCAGGTAATTACGAACCGAGCCATTCATATAGGCTTCGGTCCATTTGCGTGCATAATGCTGAAGATGATCGAGTACGACATGGTACATATTGTTTATCGTTAACCCTTGTGGGTAATGCTCATAAATCGTTCTCCAGCGCGGCAGCAGTTTGTACAATGTAATACCGAGGGCGATTACACCGATGGTCATGATTAATTCTGGTGTGATGCCATGCCATAGGGAGAAGTGAACATCAAAGTGTTCATTTCCGTTCAACAGTGATGGAAGTACAGCAGCCATCGCCGGTTCAATTAATGATCCAGCCAGCAGATTCGGGAATAGACCGAATATGATCACCAGTATCCCGAGAATAACCGGAGGAATCAACATGCCAACGGGAGCTTCATGCAGCTTCTCGGCAGGAATCTCGCTGCGGGTACGACCAAGGAACGTTTTGAACACAATAATAAGCGCGTAGATCAGAGTGAACACACTTGCAAGCCAGGCGAACACAGGCAGGAGTACACTCCATGATCCGAGTCCAAAGATGCGGAGGTGTGTTACTTCCACCATAGCCTGGAAGAACAGCTCCTTGCTTAGGAATCCGTTAAACGGCGGAATTCCGGCCATGGCGAGTGCTCCGACGAGCGCTACCGTAAAGGTCACTGGCATATATGAAGCAAGTCCGCCGAGTTTCCTTATGTCCCGCGTGCCTGTCTCATGATCCACAATGCCAACGACCATGAACAGTACCGCCTTGAAGGTAGCGTGATTAAACAGATGAAGCAGTGCTGCCGTAATGGCAACCGTGTACATCGCGGAGGATTCGCCATATCCGAAATAGATGGCCGCCGAGCCAACGCCGAGCAAGGACATAATTAGACCAAGCTGGGAGATGGTAGAATAGGCCAGGATGGCCTTAAGATCATTTTTTTTCACGGCAAGGAATGATCCATAACACAGGGTGAGCAGTCCAACCCCGGTGACGAGCCAAAACCATAATCCCTGTCCACCAAAGATGGGTGTAAACCGGGCGACGACATACAGCCCCGCCTTGACCATGGTCGCCGAATGCAGATAGGCGCTGACGGGTGTTGGAGCTTCCATGGCGTCAGGCAGCCAGATGTGGAACGGAAACTGCGCCGATTTCGTAAAAGCCCCAATTAGAATCAGCACAAGAGCAGGCAAGAATAGTGTACTGTCCTGAATCTGTCCCCATTCCGTAATGGTTGCCCGAATGCTGAACGTGCCCGTCATGAGATACATCAGCATGAATCCGGCAAGCATGGCGAATCCGCCAAATACGGTAATGAGGAACGACTTCTGTGCGCCTGAGGTGGATTCTTTACGTTTGTAGTGAAAAGCGATCAGGAGAAAGGACGTAATACTGGTCAACTCCCAGAATCCATACAACACAATCATATTGTCAGACAGCACCACGCCAAGCATGGCTCCCATAAACATCAGCAGATACAAGTAAAAACGGTTTAAGGCTTCTTTGGTATCCATGTAGAAAATGGAGTAGAGGACCACCAGCGTTCCTATTCCGGTGATTAACAATGTCAGCAGCAAACTTAGACCATCCAGATATAGATTAAATCCAATGTCCAGTGACGGAATCCAGGGGATATACCCGGATACCGTATTCTGCTGAGACACGGCGGGTACGAGGCTCGCAAAATAAACAAATAATAGGGCCGGGACAAGTAAAACCAGCCATCCCATATGTATTTTACGGAAGAAACGATGCAGCATGGCAAGTACAATACCAGCGGCAAAAGGCAGAATCACAGCAACATGAAGCAGGCTCAACATAACACCCCCAATGACTGAATTTCTAAAGCTCTTTGTTGTGGCAAACCGTGCTCATATGGCTCTGTGAGCATGCTTGCTCTCTATATTCATAACCCAAGTATGTATATACAGAATCGTGACTATTCTTTGAATGGAAGAAACACGGTGCGAATAGCGTTCCCATATTGTATGGATATGTATAATGAATACAGACATTATTTCCGATAAAGATGAAAACGAATAGGTGACATCCCGTAGTTCTTAACAGCATGAAATGATGTTGAAAAAAGCAAGCTGGTTTCACCGTTTATTGGAGGAAATTATGTCATTCAAGCTTAAAACTGTACTAACCATGACCTTCGCTGTGTTATCCCTGCTGGTCACATTGACGATTGGTTATATTCTCAGCCAGAAATCCTCTGTCGCTGTGGAAACCGAAATTGGTCACTCGCTGACGAGCACAGCTTCTCAGACCTCGGACAAGCTCGATCGCTTCATGTGGACGCGTTCAGGGGAGCTGGAGCTGCTGGGGCGAATGATTGCCCTCGAGGACCGCTTCGAACCTGCCGAAATGCAGGTGCTGCTCAATCAGCTACAAGATAGCTTTCCCACTTTCTCATGGGTTGGATTCATGAATCCAAAAGGAAAAGTGCTGGCTTCCACAAGCGGCATATTGCGCGGTGAAAATTTATCGGAACGACCTGTGTATCAGGAGGGCATCAAGGGTAAATTTATTGGAGATGTCCATGATGCAGTTCTTCTGGCGAAGCTGCTTCCAAACCCAACTGGCGAACCACTGCAATTTGTCGATATCAGCTTTCCGGTGAAATACAAGAACGGAGAGATTGCTGGCGTGCTTGCAGCACATTTGAGCTGGGCTTGGGCGAAAGAAGTGGAGGAAAGTGTTCTGGAACCGTTGAAGCATGAGGAAAAGGACATTGAGATGTTTATTGTCAGTCAAAAGGAAAATACGGTGCTGCTTGGTCCAAAAGAATGGATTGGCCGACCCTTGAAACTATCGGGTATTGAAACGGCGAGGCAGACTAAAAGCAGCTGGGCCATAGAAGAGTGGCCGGATGGTAAAGAATATGTTACGGGACTTGCAACCAGTCAGGGCCATCTGGACTATCCGGGTCTTGGGTGGACAGTAGTTATTCGTCAACTCAAATCAACGGCGTTTTCTTCCGTATCAGACATGCTTTGGTTTAATGTGTGGGCAGGACTCTCGGTTACAGTGTTGTTTGCACTTATTGGCTGGCTGATCTCTCGCCAGATCTCGGCCCCGATTGCGCGACTGACTCAAGTAGCGAATCGACTTGGTGCCGGAGAACAAATACAGATTCCGGAAAATCGAGGTTTCAGGGAAATTGAAGTGCTGTCACGTTCCCTGGGAGATATGTTGACTTCGCTGACGAATAAAGATTCGGAACTGGTTGTTATGCAAAATCTGGCACATTACGACCAATTGACGGGAATGCCGAACCGTACTGCGCTCGAACTCTATCTGGAGGAATCCTTGGAGATGGAAAGTGAAAATCACACGTTAACGTTCCTGTATATTGATTTGGACGGATTCAAAAGCGTGAATGATACGCTTGGACATCAGACCGGAGATGTTCTGCTGCAGAAAGTGGCTCAGCGCTTGACCAGTCTCAGTCATGACAAGGGGATCACGGTAAGGCTTGGCGGAGATGAGTTCCTCATTGTGCTCCGCTCCGTGGGAAGCAATCCAAGAGAGGAAGCACGTACTTATGCAGAAGATATCATACAGAGCCTGAATAAGCCGTTTATTATTGAATATGAGCGAATTCATATTGGCTGCAGCATTGGAGGCGCCGAGTATCCGACCAACAGTGGCAATCCAAGTGAAATTATCCGCATGGCAGATGAGGCGCTGTATGAATCGAAACGTACGGGCAAAAATAGAATGACATTCTATACAGAATTGAAGAACACAGTTAGAGAATAATATAATATAAAGTAAGAGGTAACTGATTAGCATACAGGCAAGGAGCGATGAGATGTCTGGAAAATATACCAATGTACCCTATGGCTATGAACCTCCTCCGGCTACCCGTAAAGGCACACTGATTTTCTATGATTCATTTGAGCATGTAACGGATGAACAGCTTGAACGCGCCGCTGCTACTGCGAACCAACGTTCTTTTGTGCAACTTGTACTCTATCCGTTGCATGAGAATACAGTGAAGCGAATGAGCAAGGACGGTGTGCAGGCATTTTACAAAAGGGAAGACCGTCTTCATGACTGGAGGAGGGAGCATGCATCCTTCCGTGTACGGGTGGAAGGCTGGGAAGGCAAGCGAAAGAAGTATACGCCGATCGAAGCAGCGCTGCGTCATATGGCAGAGGAATATCCCGCTCCCCATTTCCTGTATCTCACGGTGGAGATGGCAGATCAGTTCGCATCATTTGACTCGTTCAAAGATTGGATTAAGGAAGTACGTCTGATTATTGATGGAGAGCCCGTCAAGCTCCACCCCAAGCTGGAGCAAAATACACATCGCTGGGAATGGGCAGAGTGAACCGGTAAATTCGGAGTGACGATTAGCAATAAAAAAGTAGTGCTGTACAGCCGGTTTCCCGGTGAGCAGCACTACTTTTTTGCATTTTGTATGGAGTACTAGACCAGATCAAGGGACGTCATCGTTTTATTTTTCCCCGTTCGTTTGGCGGCATAGAGACATGCATCCACTTCCTCAAACAGCTTGTCCTTAGACAGATGGGAACTGTAGCTTTTGAGTCCGACACTTACCGTAATATAAGCGCCTTCAAGCTCCAGATGAACGATACGGGCAATCTTCTTGCGGATCTGCTCCACCAAGGCATAAGCTTGCTCGAAGGGTTGCTCAAACATTAAGAGTGCAAATTCTTCTCCACCATAACGCGCTGCGATATCGCTTGATGTGATGTTCTCCTGAATGACCAGGGAGACTCTCTCCAGAATGGCGTCTCCCACTCGATGCCCATATGTATCATTAATGGACTTGAAGTTGTCAATATCAATCAGAGCTAAATGCAGACTCATGCCATTATTTGCGTACTCAAACGCTTTTTCATAGTAGTCCTTAAAGGAGCTTTGATTATACAGATTGGTTAAGCCATCTGTCTTGGACTGCTTGCTCATAATTGCGTTTCGCACAATCAGATCCTGCTTGGCAAGCATACTGGCCTGAAGATCATCCAGTACCTCGACGCCGCTCGTAACAATCAATTGCGCAACATATGTACCTACAATGAGAAAAGCCGGAATGGAAACCATGTCAAACGAAGATAAATACAGCCGATAGGCTGGGTCACAGAGTACGATGACATAGCCAATCATCTGCATGAGGCATACCGTCCATACCCGTTTCTTGTTGAAGAACAGAACCGAAGCAAAGATCGGCAGCAGACATATGGCCAGTATAATGCGAATGTCGTAATTGACACGTATGATGGTCCAGGCAATCACCGTGCTGGCCACGGACATGGAATAGAAGGAGAAAAAACTGAAACGGCGTTCCACCCAACTGGCGATCAGAATGGATAAAGCGCTGGCTAATGTAGGCAAAAATAATACATGGATCATGAAGTCTTCCGGGGTGCGATCATAATCGAGAAACAGAAAGCAGCCTATTTGAATGACAACATGTGTTAAAATGACGACCCAGTAAGCGCGAAGCATTTTTTTAATCCATTTGGAATGCTTGAATTCGTACTCGGTTGGGATATGGTTGCTGCGTGAATGGGGACTCTTCAATATATCACCGCTGACTGCATCATAATGATACGACAGACGCTGCTCTCGTATACGTCAATTATAAAACACATTGCGCGAAACGCAAATCATTTAATTTGTTGTGTGAAAACTTATCTGACATCTTATAACGTGTTATCATCGATGAATTATTTGCTTGATTTCTGTGACATGACATTACACGAAGGTGAATGAATGGTATACTAATTAAATATGACCTCGGCAAATAACCCGTGGATTCGGGCGTCGGATTAGCTATAGAGGAGGCCGTACATTGGCAAAAGCAAAAGTTGCAAAAAGACCTACCCGGGATGAGTTTGAACTGGAAGAGTTGGGGAACCAACTGGTTGAGGCGTATCAAGAACGTTCGGAAGTGCTGCTGACCGTATGGGGTAAGGAAGATCAGGTTCATGGGGTGATTGTGAAGCTTGATTCACGTACTCGGCTAGTGCATGTGGAGTATACGGAAGAGGAATTTACGGCCAAAGTGCCGTTCTTGGACATTATGCGTATTGATTCACCACGGTACTGAACTGAACTGAATTGAGTTAGGTAATAGCATTTGAACAATGCGGGCATCCGCCCTGTCAAATCCATTCTCCCTGCATAAGATAACCCATACCTGTTGCAGAGGGGGTACGGTCAATGAGCGAAGTATTAGCTGGTGAAGGAAGAGGCTACGGCTATGGATATGGAGGTTTTACTTCTATAGGTGCCATTCTGGTTCTGTTCATCCTGTTGGTTATCATCTCCAAAGCATTCCTGGTATAATTATTATTCCAGATCAATAAAGGAAGCTCTGCCATCGCGGCAGAGCTTTTTTTGTTTATATATTATGTTGTCGTTTGCGACTGATCAATCCGTAGAGAACGACGATCACCACCGGGTAGAGAACAGCCCATCCGGCAAAAGGGAACACAATAGCTGTCGCCACAAAGGAAATCCAACTGATGGTTACCCCAGTACGACTGCCCTTAAGTAATTTAATGCCGGCTGCGCATCCACCAAGATAGGTGAGAATGAACGTTGCATTAGGCAACTGAATAAGTGTGGTGAGTGACACCAGACCTGATCCGTAGACACCCAACACAAGAGTGAAGCAGATGGCCAAGAATCCGATTGCAGCAATTGGTGTTTGGTAACGACTGGATAAGCGGGACATCCATTGTGGTGCAGATCCTTGTTTTGCCAGTGCATAGGCGACACGGGAAGCAGCACCAGCGTAGGCAATGACCGTAGCGGTGCAAATGAATATGCCAGTTAGCCCAGCAAGTAATCCTCCCCAGGAACCGAGAGCCTGACTAATGATCCATACGAGGGAGACATCTGCTCCGCCATGAAGGTAGCTTTGAGTTCCGACTGTCGCCAGTGCAGTCAGAAAATAGAGCACCCCTACAATGATGGCTGCGATCGTTACGCCTTTAATAGCCGCCTTGCGTGGATCAGTAAATTCTTCAGACAGGTGAGATACAGCTTCCCAACCGATAAAACACCAGAACAGAATGGCTCCAGCCTGGCCTACGCTGACCCAGCCACTCGGCATAAAAGGTGTGAAATGTATGGATTGCATATTCGGAATAGCAAATACAAATGCCATGACGAGCACGATAATAATTGCCAGCACAACGCCAATCTGTACCTTTCCGGCGACCTGCATGCCTACAATGTTAATGATCAATCCGGCCGCGAGCATGAGGGCAGCAATCACTGTTCTGTATCCTTCCCCGATTCCCAGCGCAGCCGTCATATAGCCTGCACCTGTAAGGGCAGCCACGGGAGCACCGATGGGAACGGACATGAGAAAGAACCAGCCCACTACGGCTCCTGCCCGTTGTCCAAAAGCGAGGGTAACGAAATGAGAAACGCCGCCTGCGTCCGGGTAACGGGCTGAGAGCAGTCCCATGGACAGGGCAAGCGGGAGAATTAGCAGCACCATGCCTCCCCAGGCGAGAAGTGAAGCCGGCCCTGCCAGTTCGGCAGCAAGTCCGGGTACGATCAGGACACCTGAACCGAGAACTGCACTTATATAAAGCGCAACAGCTTGCGGCATACCTATCGTTTTTTTGAGCTGCGAAGAAGATGTGTTCATGAAATAAAATGGCCTGCCTTCCAGAATGAAATGATTATAGAGCGAGAACTATGTAATTATATAGGAAGAGATGCAATCAGTCATTGGCGAATTTTGTAGAAATTTCGATGTCAGTCTTGTGGACGTTATGATAAAATAAAACCATCCCTAGAGAAAGAATGAGGTGTATGCCTAATGAGTAAAGAGTTGACAGAAGCTTTGAACGAACAGATGAACTTCGAATTTTATTCGGCTCACGTATATCAGGCGATGGCCGCTTACTGTTCCGGCGAAAGCCTGGACGGATTTGCCAACTTCTTCATCGTACAAGCAGAGGAAGAGCGGTTCCACGCGATGAAAATATACAAATTCCTGAATGACCGCGGACAACGCGCAACCCTTGCTGCATTGCCAGAGCCGAAGAATGAATATTCCTCGATGCTGGATGTATTTGAACACGGATATGCACACGAGCAGCAAAACACGAAGAAATTCTACAATCTGGCAGACATTGCTCTGAATGAGCGTGAACATGCCACGATGTATTTCCTGAAATGGTTCATCGATGAGCAAGTTGAAGAGGAAGCTCTGTTTGATAATATCATCCAGAAGTTGCGCCGCATCGAAAAAGACAGCAATGCTTTCTACATGCTGGACGCCGAATTTGGTAAACGCTCATTCACAGCTCCTGCGGAGTAAGAGGGGACTAAGCAAAAGTAATCAGGATATATTCGAATATATTTGAACGACACAAAAATCGATCTACATATGAAAAGTCTGCTTTCGAGCAGGCTTTTTTGTTATATCATTTTAAGCTTCTTCGCTTGTTTCATATCAATTCCAGACATGAATCTATCAGAACCCACAATTTGGGTTAATAGAATATATGTCAACATTGATCTATCCCGACGGATGTCCTTTTTCGAGCAAATCTATCAAATTCGTTTTATTTTTTTGGGTAATCTGACAAAAGTGTAACTCGAACGTAGCATTTGAAACGAGAATGGGCCGCACTCTTTTTGATAGTATTAGGAATATCGCCAAGGGCTGCAATGAGAGAAACATAGACACCCGGGGAAATACAAGACATAAGGGAGACTTTTATTATGCTACATATTCGTAAAACGTTCATCACCGCACTTGCTATTCTATTGATCATTCCGTTGCTATTGCCGCAGTCGGCTTCGGCTGCATCATCCGCATCTAAGAATGCTGGAAATAAAGCGAGCTCCAAGATCATATATCTAACTTTCGATGATGGGCCCACCGCTCACACGGGACAATTACTGGATATTCTGGATCAGTACAATGCCAAGGCGACATTCTTCATGCTTGGACCTCAGATGGAGAAGTTTCAGAAGGCGACCAAGCGTATTGTTGCAGACGGACATGGACTGGGCTTGCACGGCGTAACGCATGTTCCCGGTAAATTTTATAAATCCGCATACAGCGGTTTGAAAGAAATGCAGCAGGCCAATGAAAGCTTGAACAAAGTGGCAGGTGTCAAAACCAGTCTCGTTCGTACTCCATACGGCAGCAAACCGTATCTCAAACCGGCATATCGCAATGTTCTACTGGGTCAGGGTGGATTCCATCTGTGGGACTGGAATGTTGATTCCGAAGATTGGAAATACAAGAAGGATCATCAGAAAGTCTACAACAGCGTGATGAAGCAGATCCATAATGTGCAAAAGAGCGGAACCACCCCGGTGGTACTGATGCACGACCAGGAAGCGACATTGAAAGTACTTCCGCAAGTGTTAAAAACACTGAAAGCAGAAGGTTACCAATTTGAGGTGCTGACGAAGAAAATACAGCCCGTGAATTTCTGGAATGACAAACGTTAAAATGCTGCCAGATAACCAAATAAGCTAATCTCAATACCAGTTTCAAGGAGGACAACATGAGTAAACCTAAATTATGGATGACGATTCCTGTGACGACAGCAGTCCTGCTTGCTCTTGCGGGATGTGGTGGCCAGGATACCCAATCATCATCAACGGACAACATGTCCCCTGCGGTTGGCGAACAGGTTCAATCGGGCAGTGGAGGAGCTGATTTCTCCAGTGGAACCGAAGATAACGGAACAGATACAACGGAAACAACCGGGAAGGAAGGTTCTGCGGGAAGCGGGACATCGAGTTCGGAAACGGGCAGTAGCGGTCAAACCCAGCAAAGTGGGAACGATGTCATTCAGGACATTCGCAGTCAGCTGAAGATGAAGAACGCTTCGTTACCTACTTCATTTTCCCTGGAAAAGGGGAAACATCTGACTGCATCGATCACATCGAATACTTCAGATGCGTTCCACATTAACTTTTATTCCACTGACCAATCTGTTGCGGTTAACGATGCTTCGTTGACGGCCTCTGGCAGCAAGGTACCTGTTCTGGCATCCTATGAAGTGAAGACGTATAACGACCCGAACAGTACGGATATTTTCCCTGAGACAGATTTGAAAGACATTCCTGAGGACATGACTATGGATCTGGGACATGACATCAAGGGTGTGGCTGAAGGCGCGGCGGGCAGTCAGTATCTGACATGGACAGAAGGGAGATGGACGCTTCAAATTCGCTCGGTTTCCGAAGATAACATGAATAATCCGGGGATTGCGAAGAAAATGGTGGAATACCTGGAGTCCCATACACTGCCTGCACCAAAGGATAAAGGATTCGTAAATGTCGAGTACCCAAGTGGGGGGAAAAGCGTGAATGTAACGATCTCCTGGCAAGATGGCAAGCAGATTCATCAGCTCCAGACCGAGCAGGTGCCACTGGAAGCTTTGGGCATGGTTGTTTCTGTAAAATAAGCAAGGCTTTAAGTCAAGGCTTCAAAAGGAAATAGGCTGGTCGGAGTGAGTACTCCAGGCCAGCCTATCCTTGTATAAGCAAGGTACACCGATGGGACGGTGAACCTTGCTTATTTATGTTTCATTGGGTTAAAGCGGTACTTTCATTTAAACCACCCTTTTTCTTTGGAACGGGTAATGGCTTCAATGCGGTTACTCGCATTTAACTTGTTGAGGATAATAGAGATGTAATTTCGCACCGTACCGGTTGTAATAAAGAGATGTCCGGCAATTTCCTTTGTATTCTTTCCGTCTGCCATCAGGCCGAGAACGGCATTTTCCCGTTCGGTCAACGGGTTCTCCTGTACATAAGCCTCGTCCACCAGGTCGGGTGCAAAAATACGTCTCCCATTCATGACCTGACGGATTGCTTCGGCCAGTTCCTCGATCGGGCTATCCTTTAACAGATAACCGCGTACGCCGCCTTTCAAAGCACGTTCAAAATATCCGGTCCGGGCAAAGGTTGTCAAAATAATGACTTTACAGCTCATGCCTTTAAGTTCCTCAGCGGCCTCCAGGCCACTTTTGACTGGCATTTCAATGTCCATCAGACAGATGTCTGGTGTATGCTCCCTGACGAGAGCAAGAGCCTCCTGTCCATTGCTTGCGCGTCCTACCACTTCCATATCCTCTTCCAGATTGAGTAGGGAAGACAATGCCCCCAGCATCATACGCTGGTCTTCGGCGATTACGATCCTGATCATTGTTCATCCTCCTTTATCGGTTTGCGGACCAGCTTGGGAACATGGATGACAATGCCTGTACCTTGCATGTCTGTTCCGGAGCGAATATCCAGACAACCGTTCACAAATTCAAGTCGTTCTTTCATACCCAGGATTCCGGTACCGCGTCGTTCTTGCTTGCGGGTACGTTCTATTCCGACTCCGTTATCCTGAACCGTTAATACATTATCGGCCAGTGTCTCCTCGATACGGATGGTGCACACCGTTGCCTGACTGTGTTTGACGACATTCGTAACGGCTTCTTTCAGACACATGCCGAGCACATTTTCATTCAGCTGTGACGTATCCTGCAACTTCGGATTGCCTTCCAGTACAAATTCAATGGAAGCGGCTTTCAAAATCTGTTCGGCACGGAATAGTTCATCCACCAGTTGTGTGCCACGCATGTTGGTAACCATTTCCCGGACTTCCTTCAGGGCTGTACTTGCCGTCTGCCTCAGATCGTTCAGCTCAATCTCGGCTTGATCAGGATTATTGCGGAGCAGACGCTTCGCCAGATCGGTTTTCAGACCGATGAGAGAGAGCTTTTGTCCAAGTGTATCGTGCAGATCGCGTGCGATACGTTGCCGCTCTTCCATTTTCACCAGATCATCCAGCCGTTTGTTGGCATTCTCCAGTTGGCCTTCCAACTGTTCACGCTTGTTTTTGTTATACGTACTGATCGGAAGCAGAATGGATGCCATGAGACTAATGAATACAAACGGAAACTGACTGAGCAGCAGGGTGCTCTGCTTGATGAAACTATAATTGATGCTTAGAAAACTGGCTGCCAGATTCACCGAATAAAGGGTGAAGAAACCGGCTTTATTTTTAATATTCCCAATAAAGAAAGCAAGAAACAATGAGAAATAGGCATAATCATAAGCGATGGTCATCGTAATTGATATGGCAATCAACAGTCCAATCCACATATACACCTGCCAGCCCTTTGTGATGAAGGCAAGCAGATAACAAACAAAGAAGAACAGAATGATGAAAATTCCCGCCACCGTGGGCCACAATTTGGAATATTGTGAAATATAATAGAAGGGCAGGATGAAAAAGACGAGCCATACATACGGATTCAAACCTGTATTTTTATAAAAGAGCTGCATCCACTTTTGAATGAAAATTCTCCTCCTCGGACTTGCATTGTACTCAAACTTAGCCTGACTTTAGCATAAACTTCAGCCTGAATACAAGAAAACGAATCCGACAGAGTTAAGGCTTCTCTGTCAGACCCGCTGGGTTGTTTACTCGAATTGGCGGTTGAACGTAAGGCTTGCGAGATAAGCGTTTGATCTCTCTGAAACTGACAAATTGCTTGGATTCTTCGTCCCACAGACGGAAGCGCAGGGCAGCCAGACTAGAGCGCAGCGTAATCGTTGTAGCCTTTTGCAGTGGCGGTGTTGCATTATGTGCTTCTTCCAAATAATAGTTGGGAACACGCGGGCTCAAGTGATGCACATGGTGGAACCCAATATTGCCACTAATCCATTGCAGCAGTTTAGGCAATTTGTAATATGAACTACCTTCTACAGCAGCCTTCACATAACTCCATTCATCTTCATTCTCAAAGTACGTATCTTCAAATTGATGCTGTACGTAGAACAGCCAGATGCCGAAGAAACCGGAGAAGAAAAAGACGGGTGCCTGCACCATGACAAAAGCCTGCCAGCCGACGAGCCAGCACATAAAAGCATAGAGGCCAACGATCAGGACTGTTGTCAAATGGGTATTGATGCGTTCTTTGCGTCTTGCACCCTTACGGTTAAAACGATAAGCGAACAGAAACACATAAATCGGTCCAATACCGAATAAAACGACAGGATTACGATAAATCCGGTAGAACAGACGACCCCAAGGGGAAGCAGCTTTGTATTCCTCAACCGTCATTACCCAGATGTCACCAACACCGCGTTTATCCAGATTACCGCTGGTTGCGTGGTGAATGGAATGCTCGTTTTTCCATTGCAGATAAGGCGTCAGGGTTAATACACCTGTAATGGTGCCGAGAATGTCATTGGCACGCTTGCTTTTGAAGAATGAACCATGACAACAGTCATGGAAGATGATAAACGTTCTGAGGACAAATCCCGAGGCTACGAGGGCAATCGGAAATGCCAGCCAGTAGGACACAGACAGACTGTAATAGGCTGCGGCCCACAATAATAATAGTGGGAGTATGGAGTTGACTAATTGTTGGATACTTAGGCGAAGATTATTTTTCTCATAAGGGGTCACTTCTTTTTTAAGGGCCATTTCTTTGGTTCTGCTCATAGACGTACTTCCTCCTTCAATGGTCAATAACTGTAATCAGTTCTAACCTAACGCTTCCTGGGAAGATGTCTCCAAGTGAGGCGTTTTTATCATTGTATAAGAATGCGTCCAGTGCAGTAAGTCATAAGTGTCAGTACACTGTAATGATGAATATCAATGATGACCCATGACATTTGTCATGGGTGGTGAAGTGAAAATGCTCTGTAGAGCCTAAAATAACAGTAATTTCAGATTCCTTTGTACAATTCGCGCAACAATTTGTATTATGTATACAAATTTTGCTCATGGCATGGTAGAATCTATCTTTGAGTGGTTATGACAACTTATGAAACTGGTTGATAGGTTGATTTTCTGATGGATTGGATGGAGTGCATGATGAAGAAAAGAATAACGGATATTCTATTTATTATGGCGGGTGCATTTCTGTTTGCACTTGCGGTAAACCTGTTCGTCATCCCGAATGATCTGGCTGAAGGCGGCGTTACGGGAATTACAATTATTTTGTATTATCTCTTTGAATGGTCTCCTGGGCTGATGAACTTGCTCTTGAATGGTATTTTGCTACTAGTGGGGTACAAGTTTCTGGACAGAACAACAACGGTGTATACCATTATTGCGGTGGTATTCAACTCGCTGTTCCTGCACCTGACCGAGAGCTGGACGATTGCATCAGACGAGCTCTGGATTAATACCATTTTTGGTGGATTATTTGCCGGTCTGGGTATCGGCTTGATTGTTAGAGTAGGCGGCACAACGGCGGGGACGGTTATTTTGGCCCGACTTGCCAACAAATATCTGGATTGGAACATCAGTTATGGACTGTTATTCTTCGATCTGATCGTGGCGTTCTCGTCGTTCTTCATTATCGGGCCGCAAGGGTTGATGTGTACGATTGTTATGCTGTTCGTCGGCACGAAAACGATGGAGTTCATTATTGAAGGGCTCAATCCGAAAAAAGCAGTCACGATTATATCTACGAAACAGGATGCCATTGCTCAGCAGGTCATTGAGAAGATGGATCGGGGTGTCACTGTCCTGTCTGGTCATGGCTATTATACGAAGAATCCGAAAGAGATCTTATATATTGTCATTAGCAAACAAGAAGTTCCAATGCTCAAGAAGATTGTGCGAGCGGAGGATGAAATTGCTTTCATAACGATCCATGATGTGCGTGACGTATTTGGTGAAGGGTTCATTGAGTTGTCCAAATCGTAATAAAACGTATATATAAGGAAGTAAGGAGCTGCGGTGTTTTGGTCAAGACCCCATTTAGTAGACATTATAAAAAGACCCTAGGCTGCAAACTGGCGTCGGTACTCTACCGGTGTCAGTTTTTTCAGTTTTCGTTGTGGCCGTTTTCGGTTGTAAAAATGGATATATTTTTCGATTTTGCTTTGTGCTTCGGCAACCGTTCGTATATGATAAGGATTGAGTCCTTCCGTTTTGAGATGCGAGAAGAAACTCTCCATAGAGGCATTGTCATAACAATTTCCTCGGCGAGACATGCTGATTCGGGCGCCAACCTTTGGCAGCATGTCGTGGTAAGCATGAGATGTGTACTGGAATCCTTGGTCGCTGTGAACGATCAGTCCGGTCACGTCTTTTTGCTTCGTAAACGCCTTGCTGAATGTGCGGAGCACCAGTTCATTGTCGTTGCGTTCGCCTATTTCGTAAGCCACAATTTCGTTATTAAACAGATCCTTTATGGCTGAAAGATATACCCAGCGCTCTCCCACACGATACTGGGTAATGTCGGTCACCCATTTCTGATTCGGCTTTTCCGCACGGAAGTCGCGCTTCAAGAGGTTCTCTGCTACACGCTGCGCAGGTGCATACGAGCTGCTGGAGCGTCGTTTACGACGGATTCGAGATTGAATTCCGAGCCTTTGCATCAGGCGGAGCACCTTTTTGTGGTTCATCCAAATCCCTTGATCTTGCCAAAGGAACAACTGGAGCTGTCGATAACCATATTTGCCTTCATATCGTTGATACGTTTGAAGCACCTGCTTCTTCGCCTTTGCATCGCGATCGATTCGTTTACGTTTTACATAGGCATAAAACCCACTCCGGGACACGCCAAACACCTGGCATAGTTTCTGGATATCACCGTATGCCGCTACTTTTTCCATGATCTGAAATCTCTCTTGTTTGCTTCCTCCTTCCAGGTTACCAAGCACTTTTTTAGCAATTCATTCTCCCGTTTCAGGTTTTGCACATAGCGGTCTTGATCCAAGTATTCTTTCCGTCGACCTCGCTGATCCATCAGTCCAAACTCACCTTGTTCCCGATATTTTCGCATCCAGCGCTTCATTCGTCCTGGGTCATGAATCCCCAGATGTTCATTAATCTTTCGATAAGTCCACCCCTCAACCGTATGCAGACGAATAGCCTCATTTTTTATCTTCTCCGAATACGTTTTAAACTTTTGTCCTTTAATCGCCATAAAAAAATGCACCCCCTAGAATTTCATCGGCTAAACCCAGGGGTTTTTCCAATGTCTATTCTAAGGGGTGCACTTCATTTATCACTGCGGCTTTTTTGATTTATATGGTGTAAAGTCGAAATTAAATGATCACGATGAGATCAGGCCTTGATTTGTTAATCATATGATCCGATACAGAAAATAGCTCGTATCGCTGGACATTAAGCGGCACGGCAGCACGGATAATCTGGCAAGAGAACAGCGGTGAAAAATAAACGTAAAGAGAGCGGTCAGAATAATCTTACCTTTTGGGTTAAGTGGTATTCTGCCGCTCTCTTTCCGATGTGATATTTTCTAATCTGTAATTATAAGATATAATATGCATTAATCAGGCTATGGTATCCCTTCCTTCTGAACTCTTACAATGGTATTAGGGGACCGCTTCCCTGATTTTTTTAGTTTTTTGGACTGTGTCATACATATGAAGAATCGCCACGAGTTAGGCCAAGTTATACCAATGCTGAATATATTATCGTCATGTGGGAGAGTACAAGTGATGGACTTATTCTCAATCTATTTCAGCAGGAATTTGAAAGTGATCATCGCAGAGCGCGAGGGCAAGCTGCCTGTGCGTATATTGGCGACTGCACTGAGAAATTTGGAATCGCTGGGATATACGTTTTCGACGAAACTGATAGATGTGCTGCGCACCTGGGAACGTAATAGATTCATTTCCTGGTTCGAACGGCTGATGGACGAGCTTCGGCAGATAAAAGGAATCAACTTAAAGGAAACCCTTCTGTATCCCAGATTTCCCAAGAAAAAAATGAGTATTCAGGAAAGTCAATTTTATTTAAATACTTTGATGAATTCATGGAGACAGCAGCTTCTTGAAAAAAAGCAGGAACAGCGCATATTACTGCTGAACAAGCTGCGACTGCGTGTGATTCATCTCGGCAGTGAAGCAGATTTTTACCAAGTGGGAATGGACCTGCTTACAGCAAAATCTTCGCTGACGCCAGTTGCAAGAGAACAATTGATCTGGTTTGCAACAAAGTACGAAGGCTGGTCTGCATTTGAGCCTGAGGCAGGGCAAATACCTGTGAGGGAAAATGCAGCCGTTTATTGTGCGGCTTTATTGAAGGCAGGGCGTGCTTCGGTGAAGCAACTCCAGCGACATTTGCGCACAGCAACAGATATATTGCGGCTGGCAGTGGCGTGCTCCGAGGGAGATGTCAGTCTGAAGGAGAACACCCGCTTCCGTTCATTTACCCGATCTGAACGTCGGATAATACTTGCTTTATTGGAGGGTGCTTCGGACCCGTTACAAGATTTGTTTCGATATAAAGGGCGCTGGCAAAGATTGGCCGAGCGACTGCATCCGGGTGAATATCGTCACCGTTATCCAGGGGCCGTAGCGGCGCTGGACCAGTTGCGACGTGGGGAACGACCGCTTACCTTTCATGGCCGAGTGGAGCGGGCATTTGAACAGAAGGATAACCAGCTTATTCTGGAGACGCTTGCGGAACGTCCGGGAGAGATGGTCGGTCAGCTGGACCGAATGATACGTTCCGGTGTTCCGGTGCAGCAAGTGATCGGCAAAATGGAAACTGTGGGAGAGGAAGTATCAACAAGGGCGCTGCTTCGAGTGTTGGCCCATTTTGGCACACGGATGCAGTTTCAGGTCAGGAGGAGCTTTTTCCGCAAAGGCAACATGGCAAATCTGTATGTCTCCACTCAGCCGTTGCAGCCCCTCAACGTTGAGGATGTTCATGCGGTGACATCGACGGTAGAGCATACACTGTTGAAACGGTTTGCCTTGCTACCACCACTCGGTAATGTCTACATTGATGAAAGACTTCAAGAGTTTTCAGTTCCATGGGGAAAACGCCGGGCAAGCGAATCTCTTCGAGCTCTATCGCGTGCGTCATGGATATCGTTACCCACAGGAGATACCGTTCGTTTTTTTCTGTGGTGGAGAGAAGGCCTGGGCGGTGATGAGCGAATCGAGAGTGTGGATACCGATCTGTCGGGTGTACTGTATGATGAGGATTGGCGTTATATGGACCAAACATCCCGGACCCCTCTGCAATCGAATGAATATATAGCTGCAAATAGTGGGTTTATAGTGTCTGCACCGGATGGAGTGGCGAAGTATATGGATCTGCATTTGCCGTCCGTTTCTAGGTTAGGGGCACGTTATATTGTAATCATGGTTAACGCATTCAAGGATAATGCTATCCAGGATTTGCCGGAGTGTTATGCTGGCTGGATAATGCGTCAGGGGCCGCAGTCGGATGAAATGTTCGAACCTTCAACGGTGCAGGAGCGAATTGATCTGACGGCAACTTCCCGTAGTTGTATTCCGGCCATTATTGATGTACAGGAGCGGCGCATTTTGTGGTGCGATCTTGGATTGAAGAGACAGCCTAAAGCGCATCATCCGGTGGGGGACAACAAAGCCGATGTGGCCTTGATCGCCCGGGCAATGACGGAGTTGAAACGACCGGATTTATATACCTTATTCATGCTTCACGCTAAAGCGCGGGGAACATTAGTTGAGACATTAGGGATGGCCAATCTCGTATTTACAGCGGAACTGGAATCCAATCGTGTGGCTGAAGTGGCAGAGTATCTGACAGAAGGCCCACCGGTGGAACGCACTGTGATTACACCTCTGGAGCAAGAGTATATTATGAAGCAGTTTTTGTAACGAGGCAGGTTCGGATGTTTGGTCATAGTTCATTGTAAATAGGGGTATTTGTCACGTATGGACCTGCGCGGGTCACATGACAAGTACCCCTTTTGGGTGTGGATTATATTTCTGAGCATATAAGCAGCATGAAAGAGATACGGAGAAGTTAAAGGTGACTCCATTTCATATTTTATTCGTACATTCGTTGTTCGACTTCAGCAAAAGCGATATCAGGGCTCTCATCGGAGTTATCGATATAAGCCACGGCTGAGGAGGGCAACGGCCAAGCCACTTGTTTACGGGCAAGTGAAGCTGTGAAGGCATCCCAGTTCTCCAGCTTCCACTCATCCAGCGGGGATTGTCTGGCTGTAATCCGCTCATGATACAACGCTTCATTAGCAAGATAAATATAGGCCACACGTACATCCGTATCATCGAGGGAACGTCCAATTCGTGCGAGTTCCTGTTCGATCCAGTCTGGAGTTCCTATTTCTTTGGTAAAGGGCCCTACAACAACTGTATCGATACCCAATTGCACGTTGTCCAGTGCAGCATCCATCGTAATACGGTATCCCAAATCACGGCACAGCCGTTTGTATTCCGGTGAATCCCGATCGGATGGATCGAGTCCCTGCAGGGTCATTATTGCTTCAGCAGCTGGACGCAGCAGGATGTCCATATCAAAGAAAGCAGCTTTATGTTTACGCGAGAGGGCTTTGGCAAGGGTTGTTTTGCCGCTCCCGGCCCCGCCAAGAAAGAAAATCAGTTTGCTCATGGTTTGAATTGCCTCCTCATAATGAATAGAAAGAATATGTAATGTCTGAGTAAGAATAAGAGATTCATGATGATACCTCTGGTGTGAAATGACTTGTTTATTTTATCATAAACGCCTCCAATTGATAGCTTCCATGTTTGCGTTGCAAATCATCTATTCGTTAGCGATGACCACCGGGAAGGCTCCGATTCTTAGCATTGTTTTTCCTTTTATTGGATACGGAAATCACCTGATGTTTGATTATGCTATGCTCGGTTTACTTCTCGGTGTGTACCGTCGGAAGGATACCATTTCCAAGAAAAATGAAAAAAGACGGCAGAAGGTGGATGCCGACCCAACGACCAGTTCATAAGCATGCAAAATCATTACCGCATCTTGAAACGAAGGGATTGTAATGCTCGTTAAATGATTATTCACAGGAACCAGATGTGCCTGAGGTTTACCCATCCCTGGCTGTTGAAGGAGAGGCCACGAACGGAAGGCAGGTAGGCAGTCTCCACAGGTTTTTCAGTCAAATGGAATAATAGACTTTGTTGCGCCAAAAATTGTTCAATCCGGTTGAGTTCGGCAGTTCGGTCTGCGGATATTTGCGAAGCAACAACGGTTTGCAGCATCTCTTGTACACTCTTCTTGGAAGAGTCCTCCAGATGTTCGGATAAAGTGAGATAAAGATCGTATCTGCGCAATTCCTCATCCCGGTCCCGAATCAGGGAGAAGAGAATCAGATCGGATTCCAGTCTCAGGTTCCCTTTGAATTGCTCCATCGTGCCTATGCGGACAGTACATGTGAAGCCGTACATTTCCAATGACAATGCCAAACGTCTGGCATCCATCCGATATTGAGGAATGGTTGCGATGTGCAAAAGTATAGGGATGTCAAAAGTGCGGTGCTGAGACAAATGAGTTAACTTTTCTGCATTCATCAACACTTTATCAGCATCTGCTGGATCACCTTCATTACTTTCATTCATGCCATTCCCATATAATTCAGCAATACATGTCTGAACATGTGCTCTTATTTTCGGATCGCTTAGCGGTCCGGTTTTTTGTGTATTACAAGTAAGAAATTTGCGTACCATCACGCCTGCACTAATCTGTGTCCAGTCCTTACCCTCAGACGAGGATGGATTATGAACAAGGTGAAAGAAGGGAGATTCGATATCTTGCTTTTCATCCAAATGTGCAGGGGCACTCCACGGAATTTGTAGAATATCTACCCGGTCCAGATGGGCTCTGCCTTGAAAATACAACGGAAAAACTTCAAGTCTGCACAGGTGATCATCCCAGGTTGTGATCTTGAAAGGGCCTGTTCCTATAGGCTTTTGCATGGTAATCGGTAGATCAAGTTCATTGTCTCCATCTTTATGTTGCCCGTACGTGGCTTGTGAAACAATCGCTGCACGGCTCGTAGAAAGAAAGGGCAAAAACAGTTCATGAGGGGTTTTAAGCTTGAAACAAACGGTCAAGGGATCTGCTGCTTCAATCGATAGAATTTGTTTACTCACATCGCGGTATAATGTCCGCCGTTCTGTGGATTGCAGTCGTTCAAATGTATACACCACATCCGCGGCTGTCAGCAGATGTCCATTGTGAAAAGTAATCCCTTTACGCAAATAAAAAAACCATGTTTTCCGATCTGAACTGACATCCCAGGTATGAGACAGACAGGGAATAATCTCTCCGTGTTCATTACGTTGAACCAGCCCGTCGAACACATGACTGGTGACAAAAGATTCGGCCAGCAAATTGATATAAAGGGGATCAAGCGCATGCAGCTGTTGGCGGATCGGTAACCTGAGCGTATCAATTCGCTCATTATGGCTACCAGCTTCCGTATGGTGTCCAGAATAACCAAGCAGCCACTGGTTTAGGTGATCCTGCATTGTCATAGAACTGGAGAAAGCACCAACCTGTTCGGCAGCTTGCCTCAACTCGCGGCAATTCATGGCCTGCATCATGTATTCTGCTGCAATTTGATCAGCCGGAACAAGCAGGGTCAGCGTAGAACGCCGTCCACGTCCGCGCTGGGACACCCACCGAATCCATTCGTGGGCAACCATTTTTTTGACGATTGTTAACGTGTTACGGTGTGTACACTCGAGTAGTTCCGCGAGGTCAGATAGCGTTACTTCATGTTCTAATAGTTGACCAAACCGGCTATGAAGCAGCAAATATTGCTGATGTAATTTCAAGGTTTTGATTCCTCCTGGAGGTTGTAGCTGAACGCAATATAATAAAATAAGAAGTTTTATCGTTTTTAATTTCTATTTATATTCTTATTTTATCATCTAAAATGAAGCCTAGAAAGTTTAATGGAGGTTTTTCCCATGATTGATGCTTTTGCCCAGAGAGAGTACCCGAATTTGAAAGGGGAAATGTTGGAGCGTCAAGCGAGCTTCGACTTGGATGAAACAGACAGAGTTCCTGGGCTTCTTTTAATATGGCAATACATAGAGCTAAGCTAGAATTGTCCAAATTGAGAATGGAATAAATTCATCTATCTGTTTTCCAGCAATGAATTTATGCAAAATCCATATGTAAGTGTTATACTATAAAAACTAACCTATAAAGGGGGTGAATCCCTTGTTTGAACTTCAGGAATTGATACCGTATATATTTTCACTCGGACTCATTTTCACAGTCAGTTACGCGTATATTGCCCATCTGCATTGCGGCATTACAGAGTACTGGATGGAAGGTGGGGCCGGAGGTGGTCTGGAACCTGGATTGCCAACCTTGGCCTTGGACGGACAACACAGACCTGAAGCTTTAAGTCGAATCGTCAGACGAAGAGAATCCCCGGATGAAGATGAACCAGATTGCCATTCCTCGTTGTATGTACTTTCTACAAATCAACGAGGAGGATATATATGGAACATAAGACAAGCAAGGGGTTCACTTTTACATCTGGCAAGGGACGGATCTATGGCCTGATTGCAATTCTTTTTGCAGTGATGCTACTGGCTGGATGCAGTAACAACGTCTCAGAGATTAATTCATCAACACCGGGGTTCTTTAACCATTACGTTGTATTTCCATTGTCGTATCTCATTCAGCACATCGCAACGATATTTAATGGAAGTTATGGGGTAGCCATTATTGTGATTACCCTCGTAATCCGTCTTGCGTTGCTGCCATTGATGATGCGACAAGCAAAATCTCAGCAAGGTACCCGAGTGATCATGAATGCTATGAAGCCGGAGATGGATGCGCTCAAGAAAAAGTATGAGGGCAAAAACGACCCGGCCGATAAGCAGAAGCTTTCGCAGGAAACGATGGAGCTGTACAAGAAGCACAAGTTCAATCCGCTGAATATCGGATGCTTGCCAATGCTGATTCAGTTGCCTATTCTGTCAGGTATCTACACGGCTATTCGGCTTACGCCGGAGCTATCTTCTCACTCTTTTCTGTGGTTCAAATTAGGAGCGCCTGACTATGTGCTTGCAGTCGTGGTAGCAATAATTTATCTGATCCAAGCCAAAGTTTCGCAAGCCAATATGGCGCCGGAACAACGAAAACAATTCGCAATCATGGGATATATATCTCCTTTGATGATGGCCTTTTTCTCTTTGTCGGCACCTGCAGCGATGCCGCTGTATTGGACGATCGGCGGTTCATTCCTGGTCTTGCAGACGTTATTGTTCCGCAAATTGTATCCGGTTGAACACCCGCAAGAGCCCGTGGCTGTGCAGGTAAAGAACAAAAACATCAAACCTGCGAAGCCCGCTAAGTCCTAAGTGTTTACTCATGAGAATAGAATCATATAATTTAACGTATGCGTTGATATAACGGATATTCTGCACCATAATGTAGCGCAAAGATGCCTTGTCCCATGGGACAAGGCATCTTTTTTTGTATGTCCAGTTATAACATTCAAATAGCTGGTTCATCAGACAACTGGAAACGGGATACGAAATACCAGATTAACTCACGGCGGGAGGATACGTCTGTTTTGGCAAAAATGGATTTTAAATGATCCTGTACCGTGTAAGCTGATATATGCATCGCTTCCGCAATTTCTTTGGAAGAATAACTGCGCAGCACGTAACCCAATAGTTCTCGTTCCCGAATGGACAACCCATGACTCTCGGCGAGTAACGGCAGTAAGTCCTGCGGCATAGCCTGTTCAAGCCTGATCGCAATCTGCTCCGGACCTGAAAACTGCTGCATGCGGCTGGCATGAAGCACAAGGTAACGGCCATCCAGGAGTTGAATGCAGACTTTGGAAGGCGAATGAAGGATAGGTTCTTGGGCAATCATCAAATCGGTATCTGTACGAATCTGACGCAGTAAATGCGAACTGACTGCACGGACGGGGCGTGGCAATACATCTGGTCCCACCTGCTCCAGTAAACGTAATTGCGATAGCCAATACTGAGCGGGAGCATTCATGGATAACAGCTCGAAAGCGTCTGATGTGATCATAATACCTGGGTTCGAGGGACTTCCGCTCTTCATCTCGTCCATAAGAGTCAGACTTGTAGATCGTAACATCAATGCAATAGAAGGTGTCCAGGCTTGAATGCTCAGTCGTTCCTCTTCCGTGAATACGGGTTGTTCCGTCTTGCGATATAGGGTTAGATATCCCCAACAGGCTCCGCCACTGACCAGTACAGCCCGAAGTTCATCACCGAAACCTGCGGGTTGAAGGATGTTATGATACCGAGCGCTTGCTATAGGGTTTTCGCTTATCGATTCATGAAGGATTGCTGTATACTCACCGCTGCGAATCAAACCAGCATACTTATGTATGTCTTCTTCCATGTATTCATTAACGAACAGCAGATCATGAATGGCTTCAATGCCGTCTTCCGTCACGGCACCCGTTGAGAGAAGAGTCTGTGGATCAACCGTTGTGAAGCAATACGCGTCATAGGGAACGATATTCTGAATTTGTTTCAGTGCAGCTTCCCGGTAGGTGCGTGAGGTCCAGGTTCCTTTTTCGAGAGAAGTAATGAGTCGCTGGTTCCGTTCTATACGTGATGTCATAAAGCTTTCTCCTCTCCTCATGCAGATATCCCATTGTTCTGGGATTGTACGCTCTGCGTATCCTTTTATAATGAAATTAGACGAACGAAGAGTCAAGTCTAACTTGAATCCATGAGGAGTGTAGTATCAATGGACCACAATCAACCATCTATGAGCTGGGATACGGCGGATGAAAACCGTTACGAACAATCGATAGCCCTGAAAATTCCGGGTTATTCTCATATGCATGATCTGATGGAGCGACTGCTTGCCGCTTCTATCACGGATAACAACGAAGCTAAAATACTAATTGTCGGAGCAGGTGGAGGTAAGGAAATGGCTCTGCTTGGTTCTCGCCATGCGGGATGGACGTTTACCGGAGTAGATCCTTCCCAGCCGATGCTTCAGTTAGCAGAGAGAAGAGTCCGGGAGGCGGGGATCGAAGCCAGAGTGCAACTTAAATCCATGACGCTTGATGTGTTGCCGGAAGAGGGTGTATACGACGGGGCGACAAGCATGTTAATGCTTCATTTTATTCAGGGGATCGAGTCCAAAAGACGGTTCCTGTCCAATCTAGCGGCCAGACTCAAGCCTGGGGCGCCACTCATTATTGCAGCAGTGAATGCCGATCTTCATTCGCCTGTATATCCAACCATGATGCAAGCCTGGCAGGATCACATGTTAAGTAATGGTATTCAGCCTGAAGAATGGGAGCGGTTTGCAGCTTCCCTTGACCGAGAGTCGGACCCCATCTCATCTGAACAAATGATAGAGCTGATGAAAGAATGCGGATTCTCGCACATTACACGTTATTTCGGAGCATTCTGGGTGGAGGGATATTATGCGAAACGAAACTAAAACAGAGTCAGTGAAAGACCAGATTTGGGTTGTTGGCGGATATGGTCAGGTGGGGCAAATGATATGTACGCAACTGGGACGCTCATTTCCCGGCAAAGTATGGGCGGCAGGTACGCGGATGAACCGGGCTGAGGAATTCAGCCGATCTACGGGTGGTATAGTCCAGCCGCTTCAATTAGATGTACGAAAAGCGATAGATCCTGTTGTGCTTCAATCGGTCAAGTTGGTGATCATGTGTGTGGACCAGACGGATACCCGATTTGTCGAGGCTTGTGCGAAAGCAGGGACAGATTATATCGATATTTCGGCCAATTATGATTTTCTGGGTCAGGTCGAACAGCTGCATTCCAAAATGCAGCGTTCCAAAGCAACAGCCATGCTTAGTGTGGGACTGTCGCCTGGTGTGACCAATCTGCTTGTGCGTGAAGCAGGTGCCCATATGGAGCAAGTAGACGAAGCGGACATTACCGTCATGCTGGGACTGGGTGAGAAACACGGAAAAGCCGCGGTGGAGTGGACTGTGGATCAGATGAATGCTACCTATCAGGTCATGAAAAAGGGTAAGCCAGCCGAAGTGCAAAGTTTTCACGATGGTAAATGGATTGATTTTGGCGCAGATCTGGGCCGCAGGAAAGCATATCGGTTTAACTTTTCGGATCAACACGTCGTTGCTCGTACACTTGATATTCCAACGGTGTCCACCCGGTTATGTCTCGATTCCCGTTGGATGACCAGATCCATGGCAATCTCGAAACGTATTGGGCTGTTCACGCTACTGCGTATTCCCTCCCTTCGTAATGGTACGGTCAAGGCTTTTGGGATTATTCCAGGAGGCGAGCCGATGTTTGCAGTTAAGGTAGATGCAGTGGGATGGAAAAAGGGCAAACCAGTCCATGTGGAGCAGCTGCTGGTTGGTGAGCGTGAAGCAGATGCAACAGCAGCAGTTGCGGCGGCGGTAGCGGAGCGAATGTATCGGACGGAGCTGCCGCATGGCGTTTTTCACATTGAACAATGCCTTTCCTTGCAGCATATTCAGGAAGCACTTCGTTTTCCATTGAAAGTAACAACGAAGATTACGTAAATCATATATGTGGTTGGATCATTTTTTTGCTCAGGCTCTCCGATCTGCTATGATGGAACAAATAATCATGGATAGAACGGAGGCAGATCATGAACTGTATTGCTGTATTGCCTTATTACAAAGTACAGAGAGAAGTGACGGGGCTCGCACAGGAAGTACTGCATAGCGATCGGTCCATGATCCTGTACTCGGACAAGATTGTAACGAAATACCGCGAGTTTAATATTACGGAAGTGTTCGACATGTCCTTTCGGAGAATGGGGAATGAAGGTGGTTTTTTCTATCTACATACCAGCACCGGAGTCTATCCTTATATGGTCAACATAGATCCCAAGCCTTTTATCCAAAGTTTCAGAACGATGACGACTCAAAAATTAACTTAGTCTTGACCTTGCCGTTACGTGAAGGCTTATCCTCGGATTTGGAAGTAAGGCAATCCAAACCTAGAGGAGTTGTGAAACGAATGAGTATATTAATCCAGCAAGCCACAATCGTAACGATGAAAGACACCGATTCCCCCTTCAAGGGGGATATTCGCATTGTAGGCGACCGTATCGCAGAGATGGCTCCCCACATTCAGGCTCAACCGGGTGATGACATTATGGATGGTCAACATAAAGTGGCCATGCCGGGCTTGATCAATGCTCACCAGCATACACCGATGAGTCTGTTGCGGGGATTCTCGGATGATCTGAAGCTGATGGACTGGCTTGACCGTAAGATGCTTCCTGCAGAAGCAAGGATGACACCCGAAGATATATATTGGGGAGCACAATTATCCATCGCCGAGATGATCCGTTCAGGAACTACAGCTTACGCTGATATGTACATTCACATGAATGAAATCGCAGAAGCGGTAACGGAAACCGGTATTCGGGCATCGCTCACACGCGGCATGGTATTCATGGAGGATGACGGAGGGCGCAGATTACAGGAAGCGGTCGATTTGGTGCAACGTTGGTCGGGTAAGGCTGAGGGTCGAATCACGACGATGTATGGCCCGCATTCTCCCTATACTTGCCCAGTAGAACCTTTGCGGGAAGTCATCGCGATGGCGGAACAGGAGAACGTGCCTATCCATATTCATCTGGCTGAGACGAAAGAGGAAGTTGTGAAGATTCGTGAACGCTATGGTATGACGCCAACGGAGTATTTGGAAGAGGCAGGTATGTTCGAAAAACTACACGTACTGCTTGCGCATGGCGTACACCTGAATCGCAGAGATATTGGCAGATTGAAAGGCATGCGTGGTGGAGTAGCGCATAATCCGGTCAGCAATCTGAAGCTTGGCTGCGGAATTGCCCCAATTACCGAGATGATTGCACAGGGAATTAATGTGGGTCTTGGAACTGACGGGGCAGGCAGTGCGACAACCATCGATATGTTTGAAGAGATCAAGGCTGCGACCTGGCTGCAAAAGCTGGATTATGGTGATCCTACCCGGTTGTCGGCAAGAGAGGTACTACACATGTCTACACGGGGAAGTGCAGGTCTGTTGAACCTTCAGGATGAAGTAGGTGTGCTGGAAGTTGGGCGCAAGGCCGACCTGATTCTGATTGATCTGAAGAAACCGCATTTGCAGCCGGTTCACGAGCTGGAATCATTGCTTGCATACAGCGTGAATGGAGCTGATGTAGATACCACCATTGTGAATGGTCGTGTACTGATGAGAGGCAGGCAGCTGCTAACGATAGATGAGGAAGAACTTTTCCGTCAGGTAGAGGTTCGTTCGAAGCGTATTGTGGAAGGGATTTAAGTATTGGGACTGAAAATTGAATGGAATCGATCGTGTGAAACGTCTTGAACCATTGGTTCAAAGGCGTTTTTTTTCGTATTTTGCTAGGAATTGGTTTTTTCATGTTCAGAATCGGTTCAGAAGGGAGCGATATACTTGATTTATATTTTTAAAAATTTGAAATTTATCAAGGGGGTACATAAAGGTGAAGGATAAACCAATTGGAACAAGATTTGCGCCACTAATGAAAAAAAGTATGCTGACGGCGCTGGGGCTCGGAATCGCCTTGCCACTTGGAAGCACAATCCCTTCGGTGCAAGCTGGAGCACCATCAAGTCAAGCCATAATCACCGCACCTGTATTAAACGAAGATATTAACTGGCTGGCGGAAACCTCAGCTACGAACGGGAGTGAACAGAGATCCATAGTGGTAGATGGTTCGTTCGTAACCGTTGATTTGATGGATTATTTATCCTCCTTCGATCTGGTGAACGACAATGAACTGTACGCTGAATCGAACGATACCTCCGTTGCGTCAGCAAGGGTTAGAGAAGGACATTTGATTGTGCAAATCCAGAAAGCGGGTACAGTCACCATTAAGTTGCTTGCCAAACACACTTCGGGGACATCCATTCAGGATCATCTAGAGCTACAGGTTACGAAACAAGGAGATACCAACGGAGACGGTAAAGTTGACTCAAGAGATGCTAAAGCTATTTCGGATTTCCTAAACACGCCTAGATTTCGAGGACCAACGATGAGTGAACTCAATCGCATGGATGTAAATCGTGATAGTACGCTGAATATGACAGATTTGAGTGAGTTGTTTAGAGGATATACGCAGCGCAGTTTGGGAGCCACAGATAACCATTATGTCTTGACGTTTAAGCAGATTCAGGATGCTCCATATGCCGTGAACGCTGAACTGACGGGTGAGATGAAAATGGGAAGCACCATTACCGGTACATACAATTACTTGGACCTTGAGGGTGACGATCAGGGTGATAACCCATTGTATCAGTGGTACAGTGCTTCTGATGTTACAGGAATAGACAAGCAAGAAATTACAGGTGCCACGTCAAAAGAGTACTTGATCAGGGTTGAAGATATTGGAAAGTACCTGTTCCTGAAAATCACTCCACAAGCGATGAAGGGTGAGATTAAGGGAGAAGGGGTTATCGTGGGTGGAACCGCAGCTGTGACTCAGGGTGCTTTAAGTGCCGACGTACAAAGCTTGTCTCCAGTCAATGGAACTACTGGAGTTGGGGTCAATGATCCTTTGGTCATTACGTATACCGTTCCTGTTTATGATGTACCTCAGCGTTCCGGAATTTACATCAAGATCAGAGATTTAACAGAGAACCAAATCGTTAAGGAATACTCCGTTAAAGATCAAGATTACACCATAAACGATAATATTGTCACGATCACTAACCCAGGATTGACTTATGGTCACCAATATTCAATAGAAGTACCATGGTTTTTCTTTTATGGAGGCGAGGATTCTCATTATGTTAATCCAATCGGATTAAGCACACTGCTCATGTGGACATTTACAACCGAAGAAGGTCCACCACCAACTCCTTAATATTCACGTAGTTCAACTGTGGAGAAAGTTCAAAACACCAATAATAAATATCATCTCAAGTCACGAGAAGGAGGTCATTCCATGTTCCAAACCAGAAAGAAGCAGATCCGGGCCACTGGAAAAATATCCAAACTGCTTGTCATCATTGCACTGTTCTCATCCCTTGTGCTGCCAGGTGTGGCCGGAGCTGCACCGGACAGACCGGTGAAAATTACGCTTGATAACGTCAGTGTACAAGCAGGCCAGTCGGTGCACGTTCCCGTGAAATTTGAAGTACCTGATTATGGAAGAATCGGTGCCTATAATATGCAGGTGGAGTATGACGCATCTGCATTGCAGATTATAGCCATTACTCCAACGCACGGTAAGACTGAAATTCCGGCATGTCAAACGGACGAGCAAGGCTGCTTCCAGTCTTATTATGATAACGAAGCAGGTTGGGCTCGTATCATTTGGTCCGATTTCACAGGCGATCATCGGCTTACATCCACACAGCAGCTATTTGATATTGAGATTAAAGCTAAAAGCGGCACTGCTGCCGGGACAAAGCAATTGGTTATCGATACGTTAGACAGTGAGCATTTGAGCTTAAACGATTCAGGATATGGGGTCCTCAGCCAGCTTACAGGCGGAACGATAACGATTACATCTGGTACGACACCAGTAACACCATCTCCCGGATCAGGAAGTTCAACAGGTGGTTCTAACACCACTTCACCAGTCGTTACACCTGTTCCGTCTACTGCGGTAACAAGCAAAATTGTAGATATCTATGTAAACGGTCAAAAGCAGGAACAATCGGCAACCGCAGAGACCGCAACGGTAGAGAACCGAGTTGTAACTACGGTGAAGGTGGATAACGACAAAGTGCTGAACCAAATCAGCGACGGACTCAAAACGTTGTTGCTGCCAGTAAGCGGCACAGGAACCAATACAGTAATTGGTGAGCTGAATGGCAAACTGATTAAGGCCATGGAAAACAATAATGCAGAACTGGTTATTCAGACAGATCAAGGGACATACACCCTTCCTGCAAATCAAATTCGGATTGATTCAATTTCCAAACAATTGGGGACATCGGCTGACCTTGAGGATATCGTGATTCAACTGACGATTGCGCCAGGCTCTAAGGAAGAACAAGCAGCTGTGACAGCAGCGGTGAAGAAACAAAATAATGCATCTGTCGTAGCATCTCCGGTCGATTTTAAGGTGAGCGCAACTCATGGAGGAGTACGGGTAGACATTGATCAGTATAGCGCTTATGTTGAACGCTCGATTAATCTCCCGGAAGGCGTGGATTCGTCGAAGATCACAACGGGCGTAGTGCTTCTGCCAGACGGAAGCATTGTACATGTACCAACCAAAATCGTTCAGGCAAACGGAAAGTATTCTGCTGTCATTAACAGCCTGACCAACAGCACTTATGCGCTGATCTATCATCCGGTAACATTTGACGATGTATCGAATCACTGGAGCCGCAGTGACGTGCAGGATCTGGCATCACGCCTGATTGTGCAAGGTATAGGCGAGAACAGTTTCTCACCGGATCGCAGCATAACACGTGCGGAATTTACAGCCATCTTGCTGCGCGGCCTTGGACTTCATTCCACCAAAGGCACTGAAAAGACAGCATTCAAGGACGTGCAGACAGGAAGCTGGTATGAAAATGACGTACAAATTGCAGTTTCCTATGGACTGATTAGTGGTTATGCGGATGAAAGCTTCCATCCCAATGGCAACATTACACGGGCCGAAGCCATGACTATTATCTCACGTGCATTGGATTTGGTTGAATTGGAACAGGCGTCAGCATCCGAGACAGAAGAGTTGCTAAGCACCTTCACGGACAGTGGAATCGTACAAAACTGGGCTGCAGAAGGAATAGCTTCAGCCGTCAAGCAAGGTCTGGTGCAGGGCACAGATGGCAAGTTGATGGCGAATACCGCAATTAGTCGTTCACAAACTGCAGTCATCGTGAAAAGATTGCTTAGCAAAGCCGGACTAATCTGATATTTCTCTAAACGATGAACGTTTAAAGCGAATGAAGCAAAACGAAGCAAACGGAGTCCTAATGAAAGTAGGGCTCCGTTTGCTTTTCCTTACATATTGATTTTTGACAGCTACAATTCTTTTGCCAGGCAGACGCGAATGGTCCAGTTCATTATCAGTTCACACAAATTTGTTAGAATGTGAAATGGCCAATATAGATAGGGTGTATGACTTGGAGAGGAAGAGATCAAGATGACTATATTAGAAGTTAAACATGTGAAGAAATCATACACGCTGTATGGTAAGGAAAAGGTCCCTGTGCTCCACGATGTGAATTTGAGCTTTGAGACAGGAGAATTCGTCTCGATCCTTGGTGAATCGGGTTGCGGAAAGTCAACCCTCATGAATATTATTGGTGGAATGGACTCCGATTTTGAAGGGGAGATCCTTGTTCGTAGGAAGAACTTAAGTGCCATGACTGAGAAGGAAATGGATGATTATCGCAAGAATAATATCGGCTTTGTGTTTCAAAATTTCAATCTGATCCCGCATTTGTCTGTGCTGGAGAATGTTACGATTGCCATGCAAATGACGGATACAAGTGAAAAGGAACGAAACAAGCGCGCTATAGATATTTTGACCGAGGTCGGGCTGCAGGAACATCTGAATAAACGGCCCAATCAGCTGTCGGGTGGACAGAAGCAAAGGGTCTCCATTGCTCGTGCATTATCAAACAATCCAGACATTATTTTGGCGGATGAACCAACAGGTGCTCTGGATCGGGAAAATGGGGATCAAATTCTGGCTTTGCTGGACAGCATTGCGCAAAAAGGAATGTTGGTAATAGCCGTAACCCACTCTCAGAAAGTAGCTGATTCCGGTACACGTATTGTGAAGGTAGAGGAGGGACGAATTAAGGATGATATCCATTTAAAAGATCGTTCCTTGACTACCTACGAGGGTAGTCGTGGTGCTTCCAGAAACCTGGGCTTACTGGCTTCTTTCAAAATGGCTCTCAAAAATATGAAGCTCAACGGCAAGCGTAATGTACTGGTAGCATTAGGTGGGTCGATCGGGATTTTAAGTGTACTCCTGATGCTCTCCTTGGGTAATGGGATAACGACATATATGAACGACGAAATCAATTCAAGCATGGACCCGTTACTCGTGGATATAACGAAGCCGAGTGAAGAAGCCAAAGATATGCAAGGCCCCGAAGCCTTGATGGCAACAGGTGAACCGTTCACAGAAGCTGATATTGAGACCATTCGCAAATTCCCTAATGTGGATCATGTAGAGACGATCACTACCATTACAGGCAAATCGACTATGGTTCATGCAAAGCAAAGTGTGGCACTCACGCAGTTAACGACGTTAACGGACGCTTTTGATCCAGCAACGCTAACAACGGGTAAGCTTCCGGTAGAAAATGAGATGATGTTACCCCTCGATACGGCGAATAAATTAAGCGGAAATGACCAAGCTGAATCCATGATCGGCAAGTCTGTGTTTCTATATATCAGTGAGATGGATGGCAATAATAAACCGGTAACTTTGGAGAAAGAAATAACCATATCAGGTATTTATGAAGCGTCAGATCAAAGATCACCCATGCAGCAATCACCGGGTTACATTTCATCACACACGTTGGAGCAAATGTATACGGACAAAGGAATAACGATTGGGCCAATTCAGGTTAACGCTTATGCAACCGATATGAAATATGTCAATGATATTAATGCTGCTGCTGTTGATGCGGGCTTCTCAGGCTCCCAGACGGCAAAAGTTATGGAAAATATCACGACATATGTGAACATGGCCACGATCGTTCTGTCTGGTATTGCAGGCATTTCGTTGATTGTATCTGGTATTATGATACTGGTTGTGCTTTATATTAGTGTCGTGGAACGAACAAAGGAAATCGGAATCCTTCGTGCGATTGGAGCAAGAAAGAAGGATATCAAGCGAATTTTCTTTTCTGAATCGGCTCTATTGGGGGTATTCAGTGGTATCATTGCGGTAGTATTTGCGATAATTATTAGTTATGTTTTAAATATTCTTTTGGACAATGCGTTTGGAGCAAAACTAATTAACTTATCCGGATATTATATCTTGTTCGGAATCCTTGTAAGTACAGTGATTAGCATCATCGCTGGTTTGATGCCTTCATCGAAGGCTGCCAAGCTGGACCCGATGGAATCCTTACGATATGAATAAAACCAAGTATTGAATAATGAAAATTGCGGAAAGGATAATGGATACATGAACACGATTCTGGTGGTGGATGATGATTCCCATATCCGCAAATTAATCCGAATTTATCTCGAAAAAAATCAGTTTTCCGTCGTGGAAGCGCCGGATGGCCAAGAAGCACTGAACATCCTCTCTTATACCAAAATTGATTTAGCGATTGTAGATGTGATGATGCCCCGTGTAGATGGCATTGAACTGACCGAAGATATTCGATCTTATATGGATATTCCGATTCTGATGGTGACTGCCAAAGGCGAATCCAAGGATAAAGTCAGAGGATTTAATGCAGGGTCAGACGATTATTTAGTAAAACCTTTTGATCCTGTAGAGTTAATCTTGCGTGTGAAATCCTTAATGAAGAGATACAACAAGATTTCATCGAATGTTATTCATATAGGCAGTGCAACGATTGATTTGAGCAATTTGACGGTCGATGCAGGAGCACAAACGGTAGAATTGAAAAAAAAGGAATGTGAATTGTTGTTTGCTCTGGCGAGTTTGCCAGGGCAAATATTCACACGTACACAGCTTATAGAAGATATATGGGGAATCGATTATGAAGGTGATGAGCGTACCGTTGATGTGCATATTAAAAGGCTAAGAGAACGGCTGGAACCGATCCCCGAGCTGATCATTTCGACGATAAGAGGACTTGGATATCGTTTGGAGAGTGTATGAAAATCGTGAGGAAAAGCCTGCGTTTACGAATCGTAGTTACCTTTTTTGGTATTGTGATCGTCAGTTTAATTCTCTCCTTTATACTAAATATGCAGTCTCAGGCAAACACACCGAATCATTCCATGATTACGATTGCCGAAGATATAGCTACGATGATCAACCTGATCGATGATCCGGAAAAAGTGAAAACAAGCTTAAATGTTTTTGCGAGATACGGCTTGAATATAACTTCCGTGAATGAACAAAGTGAATTGCTTGCCTCATTACCAGATGATAAGGTTAATAAATTATTTGATAAGAATACGACGAAAGCGTTTATGATGTCCAACAAAGATGAAACAGCAATCGTCGGTGTTCCCAGGATGAATGAAGAGAAAGATGCGCTTCTGATCAAGATTAATTTTTCATCGATTTTTCATAATGTGAAACGTACATTATTTATATCGCTATTAACTGTCTTAGTCATAGGAAGCTTATTAATCATGTTCATGTCTGGGTACATTGTGAGACCTATTAAAAGGCTAACTGCTGCAGCTAAGAAAATGGCCTCAGGCGATCTGTCTGTCCGATTGAAACATAATAATCAGGATGAGTTTGGTGAGCTCATGGAGAGCTTTAATCATATGGCTAGTGAGTTGCAAAAAATAGACTCGGTGCGTGATGATTTTGTCAGTAACGTCTCTCATGAAATGCAGTCTCCACTAACATCGATCAGAGGATTTACAAGAGCGCTGCAAGATGGCGTCATCCCATTGGAAGAGCAGAAAGAGCATCTGGATATCATATATGAGGAAACATTACGCCTGTCCAGGTTAAGTGATAATTTACTTCGGTTAGCCTCGCTGGATTCAGAGCACCATCCGTTTAATCTCACCAGCTTCCAATTAGATGAACAATTAAGAAGAACGATTGTATTAGCGGAACCCCAGTGGGCGCACAAAAATATCAGGATTGAATTGGATTTATTGCCTTGCGAAATCACGGTCGATAAAGATCTGTTTGAGCAGGTCTGGCAGAATTTAATCAACAATGCGATAAAATATACGGGTCTCGATGGGGTCATCCACATCGCAATCGAGATGTCTACGTCATTCGTGAAGGTATCGATTAGAGATTCAGGACAAGGAATACCAGAGGAGGCCCTTCCGTATATTTTTGATCGATTTTATATGGTGGACAAAGCGCGGAGCAGTGCTCTTAGAGGCAATGGATTAGGTCTTTCCATCGTGATTAAAATTTTGAAATTGCATGATTGTACAATTGATGTGGAGAGCAGGGTTGGAGAAGGAACGCAGTTTACGGTTACGATCCCCAAAACTTTGACTACAATTAAGTAAGCTCTATTAGCAATATTGAAGCAACCGTGTCCGTATCATTACAGGACCCTGTTGCCTAAATATTGCTTTTTGTTGAGTGCTGCGTGAAATATCTCATATATTGTTTTGTTTAGTGGCAGATGATTTGATAAGATAGAAGAGATGCGAGTATCAATCCATTTGTAGGGTGACGAGAGTGAATTAGATTCAACGTTTATTCTATCCGCTCCCCCTGCACATCTATGTGAATATATGAACATAACAATTTATTATATACAGAATGGAGCCATCCAATGAAATATCGCAATATGGAAGATTGCATTAATGATCTGGAGCAGCACGGACATTTGATTCGCGTGAAGGAAGAAGTGGACCCTCATTTGGAGATGGCAGCGATACATATGAAAGTGCATGAGGCAAAAGGCCCAGCTCTGCTTTTCGAAAATGTGAAAGGCTCCAAGTTCCAGGCTGTTTCGAACCTGTTCGGTACACTGGAACGAAGCAAATTCATGTTCCGTGGAACGCTTGAAGGTGTACAACGTGTCATGGCTGTTCGGGATGATCCAATGAAGGCACTCAAGACGCCTTTTCAGCATATCAGCACCGGTCTTGCCGCCTGGCAGGCTCTTCCTAAGCAGAAGTCCATCAGTTTGCCTGTAACCGCGCAAGAAATTCAAATCTCGGATCTGCCGTTGATCAAGCATTGGCCCATGGATGGTGGGGCATTCGTTACGCTGCCTCAAGTCTATTCGGAGGACCCGGACAACCCAGGCATCATGAACTCCAATCTGGGCATGTACCGGGTACAGCTAAGTGGTAATGATTATGAACTGAATAAGGAAATTGGACTTCATTATCAGATCCATCGCGGAATTGGTATTCATCAGGCCAAAGCAGTCAAAAAGGGAGAACCCCTGAAAGTGAGTATATTCATTGGGGGTCCGCCTGCACATACACTTTCTGCAGTGATGCCTTTGCCTGAAGGACTCAGTGAGATGACTTTCGCGGGGCTACTTGCTGGCCGGCGTTTCCGTTACAGCTATAAGGATGGGTATTGCATCAGCAATGACGCCGATTTTGTCATCACGGGTGATATTTACCCGGACGAGACGAAGCCTGAAGGACCGTTTGGTGATCATCTTGGATATTACAGTCTGACCCATCCGTTCCCACTAATGAGAGTGCATAAAGTGTACGCCAAGCCGAATGCGATCTGGCCATTTACCGTGGTGGGTCGTCCTCCGCAAGAGGATACGGCATTTGGGGATCTGATTCACGAAATTACGGGTGATGCCATTAAACAGGAAGTTCCCGGTGTGAAAGAAGTCCATGCTGTCGATGCAGCAGGAGTGCATCCGCTTCTGTTCGCGATCGGAAGTGAGCGCTATACGCCCTATCAGACGGTAAAACAGCCAACAGAGCTGCTGACGATTGCAAGTCGCATTCTGGGCACAGGCCAGCTCAGTCTGGCAAAGTATTTGTTTATCACAGCTGAAGATCAGCAACCGCTGGATACGCACCGGGAAGTGGAATTCCTGACGTACATCCTGGAACGAATGGATCTGCAACGGGACATTCATTTCCATACCAACACAACGATCGATACGCTGGATTACTCGGGAACCGGGTTGAACAGCGGCAGTAAGGTTGTTTTTGCAGCCTATGGGGACAAGAAACGGGAATTGTGCCTTGAAGTACCAGAGACATTGAAGGATATCCGGGGGTATGACAATCCACAGCTCGTGATGCCAGGAATTGTAGCTATTCAGGGTGCGCCATTCAATAGTTATGCGGATACAGAACAAGAAATGAAGGCATTGACGGACATGCTGAAAGAAAAAGGAGACTTGTCTTCCTGTCCGATGATCGTCTTATGTGATGATAGTTCTTTCCTGAGTGCGAACCTCAGCAACTTCTTGTGGGCGACATTTACGCGAAGTAATCCTTCCCATGATATGTACGGTGTGAACAGCAGTTACAACTATAAACATTGGGGCTGTGATCAGATCATTATCGATGCCAGAGTGAAGCCGCACCAGGCGCCACCGTTAATTCCGGACCCATCTGTTGAGAAAGGCATTGAACGCTTTTTCGTACAGGGAGCGAGTCTGAGCTCGATCAAAATATAGTTGAATTCTGTGAAAGCCCAAAGATTTTTTTGGGCTTTTTGGTTATATATGTGTAAAACAAGATGTCCATGATCTAAACAAAAATTCAAACCGGGACTTTTTTGAAAATGGGACTGAGAATAAAGTCTTATACGTTCGTATTTCCTTTTACGATTAAGGTCGTTTGGACTATGGAGAAAAAGAATGTATTTATCGATATAAAGTAGTATAGGGATTTTTGGGACCCGGACTAACGGGTACTGTTGACTATAAATGATTGTTCAGGGGGAATACCGATTTGAGAATCCATATTATGAACCTGCAAGATGGAGACCGTCTGACTGCGGATACATTCAGCGAAGCGGGATTACACGTTCTGGGTCAGGGTACTGTGATCAAAAGTGAAGATATCACCTTGCTGATGCAGCACCGCGTAGACTATGTGGATATTGAACCACGCGAGGAAGAAATCACGGAAGCGGAATTCTTTGCTGCTGCGGCAAAATTTGCATCTGGAGCAAGCACAAGCACAAGTACAAGCACTAAGGAAGAACCGCCTGAAGAAGAAATGAAATCCCAATTTATACAAACTGTACATAATTATCAATCCGCGTTTCTCGAAGCGCTGACGGTGGGCAAGTTCAACGCAACCATGGTGGACGATGCGCTTCAACCGATGGTGGAGGGATTGGACGAGCAAAAGGATGTCGTACATCTCCTGATGATGCTGGAACGGGATGATGTCAATAACTACACACATTCCATTCAGGTTGGACTGTTGTCATTTTACCTGGCTAACTGGCTTGGTTATTCCCAAAAAGAAAGTTATCAAATCAGTCGTGGTGGCTATCTTCACGATATTGGCAAATGCAAGGTATCTCATCGGATACGCAACAAAGTGGAACCGTTAACCGCAGATGAACAGCTCGAATTGCAGCGTCACACGATATACGGACATGATATTATCAAAAGCTCCATGACCGATGAAGCTACGGCGCTTGTAGCTCTTCAGCATCATGAACTGGAGGATGGTACCGGATATCCGATGCAACTGAAGAAAGACGAAATTCATCCATATACACAGATCGTATCTGTCGCTGACATATACATCGGGATGAGATCCGGCAGTCACGGAAGCAGCAATCCGAACCTGATCAATAACTTGCGCGATATTTATGCGATGGGATTTGGCAAATTGAATGAGAAGCCGGTTCAAGCCTTGATGCAGCATCTGCTTCCTAATTTTATTGGTAAACAAGTACTGCTGAGCAACGGCGAGCGGGGTGTTATTGTCATGAACAATACATCCGATATTTTCAAACCACTGATTAAGGTGGAATCGGAACAATATCGTGATCTGTCCAAAGAACGCACGCTTGCCATTAATGAATTAATTATCTAAGTTTGAATAACAAATGAATGCATAAAGAAAACGGGCCTCCTATACGATAACAGGGGACCCGTTTTTAAGTTTTTGTCATACCCCTGGCGTTGTTCTTCATGGTGACCAGGAGTATACTTTGCAAAGACCTTAATCTTCCTTTTTAGGGAAAGGAAACAGAAAGGGAGTGATCGTCCTTGATTGAAGTGGTAACCGAGATTACAATACATGCGCCCATTGAGCGATGTTTTGACTATGCTCGGGACATTGATATTCATACCCGGACCGTCTGGAAACATACCCGTGAGCAGGCTGTAGCGGGTGTTACAACGGGCAGAATTGGTGAAGGCGATACGGTAACTTTCGAAGCGAGCCATTTCGGGATAAGACAGAAGCTGACTTCCCGGATCGCCGAGTACAATCCGCCGTATCTCTTTGTGGATCAGATGGAGAAAGGTGCTTTCAAGAGCATGAGACATGAACACAGCTTCAACAAGCTTGGAGAGCAGACCACTTCTATGAGGGACACACTGAGATTTGAAGCTCCCCTTGGTGTTCTGGGTTGGGTTGCAGAGCGGATTGTACTCAAGAGGTATATGCAGGCTTTCCTGGAGAGCCGTAATTTGAAGCTAAAGGCGTTACTAGAGAATAGATAGAGCCGATCTGTAAGGAGGAAATGATAGTTGATGGAAAACGAATATTTTGTAGGTTGGGGCACACTTGCCCTTATTAATGCCGGACTTGCTCAGGGAAAAAACAGAAGTGGTCTTAACTGGTTTCTGATTTCCCTGTTATTTGGTCCGTTAGCCACTCTGTTTATTGTGGTATGGAATAAGCTGGATTAAGTGCTTTTATTGATCCGAATTCCGATGGATATATCGATCAATGGTCCAGAACAGAAGCGCAGCGGCACTCACACCTGCACCCAGCCAGCAAACGCCAGTCCAACCTGCCCATGCATAAACTTGAGTAGAAGCAATGGAGCCGGTAGCACTTCCTATTGAATAAAAGATCATGTAGGCGCCCGTCAAACGGCTCTGCGCCTCAGGTCGAACTTCATAGATCAGACTCTGGTTGGTGACATGTACGGCCTGCACGGCAAGGTCCAGCATAATTACCCCAGCTACAAGCAGCCATAAAGAGTGGTGAACATAGCCAATGGGCAGCCAGGATAGAAGCAATATGACAAGAGCGACGCCCGTCGTCTTTTGTCCCAATCCCCGATCAGCCAGTTTTCCAGCACGTGCAGCAGCCAGCGCACCAGCAGCTCCCGCAAGACCAAAGGCTCCGATAGCAGTATGTGACAGGGAAAGGGGTGGAGCGCTAAGCGGCAGCACCATGGAAGTCCACAGGATGCTGAAGGCTGTGAAGATCAACGTGGCGAGAACGCCGCGTGTTCGCAGAATAGGCAGCTCCCGGTATAGTTGCAGGACAGAAACGATTAATTGGGTATAGGTGAGTTTCTCTCGCTTGGGTTCGTGTTTGGGCAATACAAGAAAAAGAGCGATAATTCCCAGTAATGTCAGACTGGCAGAGAAGAGATAGACCGATCTCCAGCCGATCCAATCGTTTAGGGTGCCTGCTACGGTTCGCGCCAGTAATATGCCTATGACGATCCCGCTTGTGACCAGACCGACGATACGCCCTCGTTCTGAAGGTGCAGCCAGGGAAGCGGCAAAGGCAACCAGTGTTTGTGTAATCACGGCAAGCAGCCCGATGGCGGCCATTCCAATGAATAGAATCTGGCTAGATGATGAGGTACCGACAGTAACCAGGGCGATTACGGATAAAAGCATCTGGATCATGATCAGCTTGCGCCGGTTCAATAGATCACCAAGTGGGACCAGTAATAACAATCCGAGGGCGTAACAAATCTGGGTTACGGTAATAACGATTCCAATAGAGGAATGAGAGATTCTAAACTCGTCAGCAATGGAGTCGAGCAAAGGCTGGGCATAATAAATGTTGGCTACCGCCAGTCCGCTGCACAGGGCAAATAACAGCGCGACAAGTCGGGACATGCCTGGACGTCCTTCGCTGAAGGGATGTGCTTGATGAGATGCATTTTGCATGGATGATTCACCTTTCTGTATTCGAATGTGGTAAGTTAGGTGGAGCGGTAAGAACACGGTTGAATTTAAATATACCGATCAGTACATTATGATTCCGAATAAACATACTTCACGCTTTGACACGATGTCAAGAAATAAAATGGAATGGTTGATTTTTCTTTTATAAATAAAGATATTTTTGACATGGAAATTGGATCTAGATTAAAATAGATGTATACTGATCGATACATAAAGAGGGTGAATACATGGTTAGACAACGGGAATTTGATACGGATCAGGCACTGGAAGCAGCGATGCAGATTTTCTGGGATAAGGGATTTGAAGCGACATCCTTAAGTGATTTGACAACAGCCATGGGGATTCAGCGGCCCAGTCTATATGCGGCTTTTGGTGATAAAAAGGAATTATTCGAAACGGCACTTCGCAGATATACGACGTTGCATGCCGCTCAGGTCAGATCCAGGCTGCAACATACATCTTCTGTAAAAGAAGCCTTCCGTGCTTTATTTGAACATATCGGAGCAGAAGGGGATGTGACAGATACTCGTCACGGCTGTTTTTGCATCAATACGATGGTTGAACTGGCTCCGCATGACCCCAAATTCGCTGTCCTGACACGCGAGCACCAGATGTATCTGGCGGCGATTTTCAAGGAGACGATTGAACGGGGGCAGGAAACAGGGGAATTGTCTAATGATCTCGACGCAAGTGCGCTGTCCAAGTCTCTGGTGGTATCGATGATTGGATTGACCGTAATGATGAAATCGGAGCCGGATCGCTCATTTGTGCAGCAGAGTATTAAGGTTACGTTATCGTTGCTTGAGGAATGAGGGGAGAATTTCATTTTTAGAAAGGGTGTTCATATGGAACGTTATTTTCATAGGATCTACCTTGTCGTTTTATATATTATAGGTGTGCTGCTAACAACGTACGGTGGGATGGGGATCATCGAGTTCAGTTTGATTGTAATTGCCGTGCTTGCTTTTATTGCTATTGTGGGTTCCCTGACAGAGAATAGCCAATCGAAATTGGATACGATTTTTGCGAAAATACGGTCCTTGTTTCTAGTGGCGATGGCCATTTTGGTCACGGCGCTGCTTTTCAAACTGTTTTGATGTGAAAGAGAGAAGCGGGAGCGTGTTCCTGCTCTTTTTTGTGTCTGGGGACATTGGGCAGATCGGGTCTGAGTTGATACAATACAGATAGGGTATAGATAAAATTAGGATGTATCATATGATTTACATCATATCAGGTAACATTTAAACATTGTTCGATGATGCACATATTGAGGAGGAGATTCAACCATGCAGACGAAGTTGCGTTGTGCCATATTGGATGATTATCAGAATGTAGCCCTTTCTTCGGCGGATTGGACTCCTATCCTGGATCGGGTTGAGGTTCAGACGTTCAATAATTACATGGGATCAGAAGAGAAGGTCGTTCAGGAACTGCAGGATTTTGAGATTATTGTCTTGATGCGTGAGCGTACCCCTTTTCCTGAATCCGTGATTACACAATTGCCCAAACTCAAGCTTCTGATTACAAGCGGCATGCGCAATGCCTCCATTGATCTCCAGGCCGCGGAAGAAAGTGGTGTAACCGTATGCGGCACGGAAGGTAGCTCGAATCCCCCGACGGAACTGACCTGGGCGCTGATTCTGGGTCTGTCCAGACAGCTGGTAACTGAAAATAACGCACTGCGTTCCAATCGGAATTGGCAGAGTACAGTGGGCATGGATTTGTACGGAAAGACACTGGGACTGCTCGGTTTAGGCAAGATTGGCAGCCGGATGGCAGAGATTGCACACGCCTTTGGCATGAACGTGATCGCCTGGAGTGAGAATTTGACACAGGAACGAGCGGAGGAACAGGGAGTCCAGTGGGCAGAGACGAAGGAACAGTTGCTGGAACAAAGCGATATTGTTTCCATTCATCTGGTGCTCAGTGATCGCACTCGTAATCTGATCGGACGAGCCGAGCTGCAACGGATGAAAAATACTGCTTTATTGATCAATACGTCCCGTGCAGGCATTGTGGATCAAGAGGCGATGGTCGAAGCTTTACAGAATGAGTGGATTGCCGGGGCCGGTCTAGACGTATATGAACAGGAACCTCTTCCTGTGAATCATATGTTGCGTACACTGCCAAATCTTCTGGCAACACCGCATTTGGGTTATGTGACTCAAGGAAACTATGCCATTTATTTTAACCATACCGTAGAGGATATTGAGATGTTTATGAAAGGAACACCGATTAGACAATTGCTTTCGAAGAAGTAATTGCTCGGAGGTGGGTTTGAGATAAAAGGGTGTGAATGAAGATAAAAAAAGGTGTTTCTCAGGACAAAATTCATTCCTGGTGAGCACCTTTTTGTGTTTATCGAAGGTTTGGACTGTCCATTAAATCCGGTGTCTTCGCAATCATTCTTATGCGCGTGGTCCTTGTGAAGATGAGCGGATCATGGCAACGCTGGACTCGCGCACAATTAACCGTGGCTCAAATTGAATATGTTCGTAATCCGTGGTGCTCATCTCTCGAATCCGTTTTAACAGCAATTCCGTAGCAAGTCGGGCCACTTCTTCGCCCATAATCGAGACTGAACTGATCTGCGGAGACGTAACGGTAGTCCATTGGTTATTATCAACGCCCACAACTGCGATATCTTCAGGGACACGAACGCCGAGTTCTTTAAACCGATTTACCAGTCCGATGGCGACCATATCGTTAATCGCGTATACGGCATCTGGCATGTGAGTCAGTCCATAGAAATAATCCGCTGCATTAGCTCCTGTATTCAATGAAAAATCTTCTCCGAAGTAAACAAGCGAGATATCTACATGTCCGAGTGCTTGCTCATAAGCCCGATAACGCTCTTCAATAATGTCTTTGGGAGCACCGGCATATGCAATGCGGGTCCGTCCAATCTTAATCAGATGTTCCATCACCAATTTCCCTTCAGGCTGTGAAAGAGAAACGACATCAGCTTTCATGCCAGGGTCCAGCTTTTTACCGTAATTGATCATGGAAATGGGAAGGGGAGCTTTATCAATTAAGCCAGGCAACGTTTTGGGATAAGCCAAAGGCATGAAAATAAGCCCGTCCACGTGCAATTTTTTGATCGTACGAATGGTTTCCAGTTCCGTTCGTGCATTACCCGCCGTATTGATTTGAACCACATGATACCCATGCTGCTTAGCCGTTTGTTCAACAGACCAAGAGATCTCGGGAATGATAGCATTGCGTATGTCGGGAACAACCAGTGCGATCTGATGTGTCTGGCGTATTTTCAAACTCTGGGCAGAGGTATTGGGGACAAATCCAAGCTCCTCAATGGCCTGCAAGACTTTATCCCGTGTTTTGTTGCTGATGCCATCGGAATTGTTAATGGCTCGGGAGACGGTAGCGATACCTACACCTGCAAGTTCTGCAACGTCCTTGATCGTAATCTTCTGATCTTTACTCACGTTTAGTTAACCTCACTTCATCGGAAACGATTCCTAATTTTGAAAATATGTACGAAGGGAAAGACAATCCTATACCTTGATTATAACATTCGAGCCAATAACTATCCCGTGAATACGATAGAAAGGACAGAGATGTCTGTTGGTTTTCCAAAAGAATCGAATGGATCAATAGAGATAAATCGCGCATTCTATATCCATTGAATTAAACATATACAAGAGAACGGACAGAAAGCCACAGAGCAAAAAATGATCGATATATTGAGAACGCCGTTATTACACCAGAATTATCGACGTGAAATTCATAAGATAGACATAAGTGTGACAAATTATGTTTGACAGCCTATTCAAAATGTGACATATTTAATTTACGGAAACGTTTCCGATTATATCAAAAATTATGATCTGGGAGATGAAACAAATGAAAGCATTGCGTTGGCATGGAGTAAAAGATTTGCGACTCGAAAATATTGATGAACCCCGCCCTGAACAGGGAAAGGTTAAAATAAAAGTCGAGTGGTGTGGGATCTGTGGCAGTGACTTGCACGAGTACACTGCTGGTCCAATCTTCATTCCGGCTCAAGCACCACATCCGCTAACAGGGGAACAAGCACCTGTTGTGATGGGGCATGAATTTTCAGGACAAGTCGTTGAAGTAGGAGAAGGCGTGACACGTTTTCGGCCAGGTGACCGCGTTGTGGTGGAACCAATCTATGCATGTGGTCATTGTGAAGCCTGTAAACAAGGGAAATATAACTTGTGTGATCAGATGGGTTTCTTGGGCCTGGCTGGGGGAGGCGGAGGTTTCTCGGAGTATGTAACGGCTGAGGAATATATGGTGCATGCCATTCCTGATTCGATCTCGTACGAGCAAGGAGCGTTGGTGGAGCCTTCCGCAGTAGCTCTTCATGCTGTTCGTCAAAGCAAACTGAAAGTCGGCGACACTGCGGCTGTTTTTGGTGCGGGTCCAATCGGGTTGCTGGTTATTGAAGCGTTGAAAGCTTCTGGCGCATCGGATATTTATGTTGTGGAATTATCCAAGGAACGTAAAGCCAAAGCGGAAGAACTTGGTGCCATTGTTATTGATCCTACACAATACAATGTGGTGGAAGAAATTCATGCACGTACACAAGGCGGCGTGAATGTAGCTTATGAAGTAACGGGTGTACCACCGGTACTGCAACAAGCGATTGATTCAACGCGTATTGGCGGTGAATTGATGATCGTCAGCATTTTTGAACAGGAAGCACCGATTGTGCCAAACTCCATTGTCATGAAGGAGCGTACGGTCAATGGCATTATCGGTTATCGTGACGTATTCCCGGCTGTGATTAGCTTGATGGCTAAAGGTTTCTTCCCAGCTGACAAGCTGGTAACCAAACGAATCAGTTTGGACGAAGTGGTAGAACATGGATTTGAAGCACTGCTGAAAGAGAAAAACCAGGTTAAAGTTTTGGTGAAAGCAGAGTAAATTTACCAAGCCAATAACAAGACGAAATAATAGAGTGGAAGTCCGCAACAGGCAAACAGCTAGAGCTCAACTGGAACTGATGTGCAAAGGGTAGGCAGCCACAACGAAAAATCACAAATAGACAACGCATCATGGGATGCGATTGTCTATTTTTTTTGCACAAAACGGGCGGAATTTGTTGCAAGTACGTTTCATTTTACATAATATAAAAAGATACAATTTGTATCATTTTGAAGTAAAGGTATTATCTTATAAAAATGAAGGAGGAGCGGACATGCAGAGGAATACGAAGTGGGCAGCCGTGATTTTGACGATCGTTGCAGGCATGGGCTGGCTGCTTATGGGTAATTCGAAACCCAAAAACAATGTTTCAACCGATCAGCAGCCGACTGCCGAACGGGCACTTGCCAAGGTGTCCAATGCACCCATCACATCAGCCGATGTGACGTCCAAGATCGAGTTGCTTGGAAGACCATTTAAGAAAGCACCGTATGCCAATAATGTCTGGGACTTGCAGCTGTACAGAGGAAAAATATATATGGGCCACGGGAACAGCAGTAATTTAGGTGTTTCACCTAATGCGGGTCCTATTCCAGTCATTTATTACGATACAGCCAATTCCAAATTTATAACCCAGTCCGTCACCAATAGCAATCCGAGCATCGTACCCTCGAATAAATTATTCGTAGATGAGGAACAAATTGATATTTATAAAGTGCTGAACGACAAATTATATATTCCCGGAAATGATTCGGATGGTGAGCAATGGGATATGGGAAACTTCTACCGGTTAGATGGAGATGTATGGACCAAGTATCGCAATCTGCCCTTAGGTGTACACGTATACGATTTGGCGTCCTATCAGGGCAAACTGTTTGCAGCGCTGGGTACCGAGCAGAAACCGACCGTATTAATCTCTCATGATCAAGGCGAAAGCTGGCAAAAATTCGCCACTATCAATACGTTTGGCTTAAGAGCATATACGCTATTTGAAATCAAGGGCAAATTATATGCATCGGGCATGATGTATCCTGCCAATAAAATTTGGGGCGATAAAACCAATATATTAGAGATTAATGAGAAGCTTGAAAAGAAAGATGTCGTCATCTATGGCAGCAAAATGCTCCCGGGATTATCCTATCAAACGGGCACCGTTCCGTATAATAAAATAGGGAAAAATATTAATTTCAACAATAAGCTGCTTTATATTGCCGGGGGGGTATTCAATGATGGGCAACTGTTACCCAAATCCTTGAATGTGATGACCGACATTAATCAGGCAACACGCGTCATTTTGCCAGATACTCAAGCTCTTCCTACGGATCTACTGCTTCGGGACGGGAAAGTCTATGTGCTTACCTACACACGAAAAAGTGCGAACCTCTATATAAACCGGGTGTATCAATCGACAGATCTGAACACATGGAATGAAATCCTCCGTTTTAACCAGGACACGTACGCCAAGTCTTTTGAAGAACACGAAGGTGATTTCTACTTTGGGCTAGGCACAGACCCCGACGTTCTATCGACTTCATCAGGCAAATTACTCAAAGTTAATCGCAATGATATCCCTGTTAATTCTAATTAAACGTAAGGAAGATTATGGATTATATACTATGCTTCATCCACATTATTGGTTACAGAGAGGGCGGTTTAGGTTAAAAGTAGGGCAGGCTGAAATTGTAGAACTTCTTAGATGAAGCTACATTGAGCCTGCTCTATTTTTGAGTTCAAGAGATTATTAATCCCTTTATTCAAAAATTTGAAAATAAAAATCAGAAACTAAAAATAGAAAGGTAATATATCTTAACCAATTCGCTGAATAACATCTGTGGTAATTATACAAGAGCGTGTGCAAGAAAATGTATATGTTTTCTTCCAATCTGGTCGTAAAGGAGCAACACACAATGAATGTACCGTCAGCTTTGTTTAAACCATTTACCTCGGACAAGCTTACCTTGTCCAACCGGATCGTCATGGCGCCCATGACTCGTGGATTTTCACCCGAAGGAGTACCTGGACCTGAGGTCGTGGAATATTATCGTCGCAGAGCAGCCGGAGGTGTAGGGCTAATCATTACGGAAGGAACGGGCATTAATCACCCATCATCCATTAGTTGTCTGCCGCCGAAAGGCGGATTTTTCACCTCCCTATAATAATAATTTCAACATATGAAAAATTCACAATAGAAAACCATTTTCGCACCGCATACACCTTTTCTCATTCCCTCCAATCACTCACGCCCAAGGAATAACACCCAAGAAGTACCACATGTTAACCCCGAACGGGGAATTTTTTTGCGTTATTCAGGCTATATCTCAGAATTTGTACTCGACCCATCTCCATTTTGAAAATGAAGCACCTTATGATAAGGTTATGCCTGAACCACATTCAGCCTGAATGACAACAACGCTTAAGGAGGATGAACATCCTTGTATAGCCATAATCGCAAGTTAAAAAACAAACATATACACACGCTTCAAATGTTGTTTCTGCTATTCGGCATAGTCCTGCTCTTATCCGCATGTGGGCAGTCACAGAAGCCCTCCTCGTCTGAGAAAAATAACAATAATGCCGGAACGGAGACCAATGCGAATTCAAACACAGGTGCAAACAATCAGAATGATCAGGATAATCAACAGAATACAGTGCCTCCACAGGAAGAGAAAGACCCGGTACATGAGCAGCTTGACCAATTGTCTTTGGATGAGAAGATCGGACAAATGATTCTGGCGGGTGTTCAGGGAACCACTTTGGATGCTCAAGCGAAACGGATGATTACGGATCAGAAGGTGGGCGGGATTATTTTCTATGCGAATAATGTCTCGACCGTGTCAGGAACAGCAAAGTTCGTGCAATCCATCAAAGATGCGAATCGTTCCAATCCGGTTCCTATTTTCATGAGTGTGGATCAGGAGGGGGGCAAAGTTAGTCGTATGCCGGAAACGGTTGAGACTATACCCTCCAATGGGAAAGTGGGCAAGACGAAGGATGCTGATTTGGCTCAAACGATGGGCAAATTGTTAGCAAGACAAATTCAGCTGTTAGGTTTTAACGTCGATTTTGCTCCAGTACTGGATGTAAACAGTAATCCGAATAACCCGGTAATTGGGGATCGTTCATTTGGAAGTTCAGCCAGTCTGGTCTCCCAAATGGGTATGGCCGAGATGAAGGGGCTGCGCAGCGAAGGGATTATTCCGGTGGTGAAGCATTTTCCCGGTCATGGAGACACGTCAGTGGACTCCCACTTGGATCTGCCTGTCGTGAACAAAACAGAAAAGCAACTTGCCCAGCTGGAGTGGATTCCGTTTGAGGCAGCGGTGAAGGAACAAGTGGAAGCGGTTATGGTAGCCCATATTTTGTTTCCGAAGCTGGATCCCGACCATCCGGCCTCCTTGTCGGACGTCATTATTGGTCAGCATTTGCGTGGAAAACTCAAGTATGACGGTGTGGTCATCACAGATGATCTGAGCATGGGCGCGATCGCGAAAAATTATAAGCTGAACGATGCCGCTGTAGCGACGGTTCAGGCAGGGAGCGATATTTTGCTGGTAGCTCACAGTTATGAGAGTGCCAAAACTATTTTTGATACGCTGAAGAGTGCGGTGAAGTCAGGGAAGATTTCAGAATCCCGAATTAATGAAAGTGTATATCGAATTCTGGCTTTGAAACAGAAGTATAACTTGTCCGATGAGCAGCAGCCGTCTGGCGATTTGAAGCAGCTGAACGCTGACATTGTGGATTGGCGCAAGCAGGTCGATGCCCGATAGTACCAACCTGTGTTATGATTTTGGAAAGAGAATTGCATATTCCATTACGACAGGTTAGAGGTGAGACCTTTTTTATGTATACGATAATGATTATTGAAGATGATCCGAAGATTGCGGGTCTTCTTCAATCCCATATCGAGCGATATGGTGACAGGGCCGTTGCGGTTGAGGATTTTGAGCAAGTCGTTCAGCAGTTTGAACAAATTAAGCCGCATGTCGTGCTGCTGGATATCAACTTGCCGAGTTACGATGGGTTCTATTGGTGTCGCCAAATTCGCTCCATCTCCACATGTCCGATTATTTTCATCTCGGCCCGGAGTGGCAAGATGGATCAGGTCATGGCGCTGGAGAACGGTGCGGACGATTATATTACGAAGCCGTTTGAGCATGAGATTGTCATAGCCAAAATTCGAAGTCAGCTGCGCCGGGTGTATGGCGATTACGCTGCGCGTCATGAAGAGCGCAAGGTGGAGCTGGATGGATTAACTGTTTATCTGGAAAGATTGGAGATGGAGCTCGGTGACCGCAAGATACAGCTGACCAAGAAAGAAACCATTTTGCTGGAGACGTTGCTGCGTCGAAGTCCCAAACTGGTTAGTCGTGAAACCATCTTGGAAAAGCTGTGGGACGATTCGTTTGTGGATGATAACACACTTAGTGTGAATGTGACCCGAGTTCGTAAACGATTGACTGAGCTGGGAATTACAGATGCGCTGGAGACAGTGCGAGGTTCAGGTTATCGACTCAACAGTAATTGGAAGGCATCGTCGCCCTCATGAAGTTGTTTATCAAAGAACATATTGTACTGACTTGTTGGGTAATCGTTGTGCTTCTCACTGTGGTGGCGGTCTTCTGGTATGACGGCTATGATCACTGGTTAACGGCCACGTATGCGGTATCTTTAGGGTTAGTCCTATATGCAGGTTATCTCATTTATCGGTATCTGTCCCATCGCATGTTTTATTCCCGGATGTCACAACGAATGAATGATCTGAAAGAATTTGTTCCACTGAATGAGCCCGCGCCCTTGCCGCAGGCATTGTCAGAACTGCTGGACTCACAGTACGGTCATTATTATGCGCATCTGCATCGTCTGGAACAGCGTCAACAGGAATACCTGACTTTTATGAATCAATGGGTTCATCAGATGAAGACACCTTTGTCCGTCATTGAACTGACGGTTGAGGATCAGGAGGATGAGGACCCCCGTTTCATCAGCATTCGAGAGGAAGCAGACCAGATGAGACGAGGGCTGGAAACGGTGTTGTACATGGCGCGGCTGGAGACATTTGAACAGGATTTCAGTGTGGAACCGGTATCCCTCAAGGCGGCCGGAGAAGAAGCCATCCATGAGCTGAAACGGTTCTTCATTCGCAATCACGTATATCCCGAGATGAAAATTGATTCTGCGTTAGTTGTTCAGTCGGATGCAAAGTGGATTCGATTTGTCCTCGTACAGCTGTTATCCAATGCGATCAAGTACTCTTCCGGGGGAAACGGGCAAAAGGTAACCATCCAGGCTTATGAAGCCACACGGTCCATCATTCTTGAAGTGAAGGATCAAGGAGTGGGTATTCCCAAGTCGGATCTCAACCGAGTGTACCAGCCTTTTTTCACCGGAGAGAATGGGCGTCATTTTAAAGAATCCACGGGGATGGGATTATATATTGTAAAAGATGTCCTGACACGAATGAACCATCGGATTGATCTTACATCCATTCAGGGAGAAGGGACAACGGTAACCATTACATTTGAAACCTGAAATATAAATCTGCATGATACGGAACGAAATGAGAAGACGTCTGGTGCCCTGACAGGGATCGGCGTCTTTCTCATTTTCTACATAGTAGAGGACGATTGTCTGATAAAGAGACTAGATAATCTTACAATAATGTCATGAAGATGAAAGGTTAATCCATAGGAGAATGGTCAAAACTTCGATAGACTGAAATCAGAAAGTAGAGAACGACCTCGAATGGCGATGAAGTTCAGTTCAACTTGGTTTAATTCAAATACGAAATCTAAAAGGAGCCATTAACCTATGGAGATATGTTCAGTAAAACAGATTAGCAAAATTTATAAAGGGATCGTGTCATACGAAGCCTTATCAGGTATTGATCTCAGTATTCAGGAGGGTGAATTCGTTGGCATCATGGGTCCATCAGGCAGCGGCAAAACAACATTGCTAAACATGATTTCAACCATCGACCACCCTACTTCAGGGGAACTGAAGATTGCAGGTAAGAACCCGTTTGAACTGAATCACGATGAACTGGCTTTGTTCAGACGCCGAGAGCTGGGGTTCGTATTTCAGTCGTTTAACCTGCTCAACACACTCACGGTAAAAGAAAATATTGTCCTGCCGCTTACGCTGGACGGCGTACCGGTTGAGGAGATGAATGAACGTGTTGATCGACTCGCAGAGAAGCTCGGCATCGCATCTCTTCTGAACAAACGCACGTATGAAATTTCCGGAGGTCAGGCCCAGCGGACCGCAATCGCACGAGCCCTGATCCATTCTCCCAAGCTGGTGCTGGCCGATGAGCCTACAGGAAATCTCGATTCGAAGGCAGCGCGTGATGTAATGGAGATGCTGGAACGTCGCAACCAGGAAGATCGGGCCACCATGCTGCTGGTCACGCATGACGCTGTTGCGGCAAGTTATTGCAGCCGGGTTGTATTTATTAAGGATGGACGACTGTATAACGAAATTCATTATGGAGATAACCGATCGACGTTCTATCAACGAATCATCAACGTATTATCCCTGATGGGAGGCTCAGGACATGAATTTTCGCCAGTTCGCCATTAATAATGTTGTTCGCAACAAACGAATTTACCTGGCCCATTTTCTGAGCAGTACGTTTTCCGTCATGATCTTTTTTACGTATGCGCTGCTCTTGTTTCACCCAGATCTGAAGGATGGACTGAAGGGTTCAAGTGGGACAGTGACCATGCTTGCGAATCAGGGGTTTTTGATTGCTGAGATCATTATTTTCATCTTTTCGTTTCTGTTTCTGCTCTATTCCGTAGGTTCATTTCTAAAGACGCGTAAAAAAGAATTCGGCATATTTCAAATCATTGGCATGACACGTAAACAGATGAACCGACTGTTATTTATGGAAAACTTGTGCATTGGACTCGCCGCCATTGTGGCAGGCGTTGGATTAGGAATGATCTTTGCCAAGCTGATCCTGTTGATCTGCGGTTCGATGCTGGCGGTGGAAGAAAGTCTCCGATTCTATTTTCCATTAAAAGCAATCGCACTTACTGTCGGAGCATTTCTGCTGCTATTTGTTGTGATTGCGCTGAGCTCATCGCTGCTGATGCGAAAAGGGTCATTGATTGACCTTGTAAAATCAGAGGAAAAACCAAAACCCGAGCCAAAGGCTTCTCGTCTTTTAGCACTTCTCTCCGTCATACTCATTGGGGGTGGATATGCGGGTGTATTTGCCTTTGTATGGATCACATACTCTTTCCCTTTGCTGCTTGGTAGTGTTGTTTTGGTTATTGCAGGCACGTATCTGTTATTCACCCAACTTAGTGTGTATGCCATTCGGGCGCTTAAAGGCAATAAGCGTTTGTTTTTCCGCAAAACGAATTTGCTGTTTTTGTCCGAACTTACCTATCGAATGAAAGATAATGCGGTCATGTTTTTTATGGTGAGTATAATCTCGGCTTCCGCCTTTACAGGCATTGGTACGATGCTGGCGATCGCTGATCCGGGATTGTCATCCATGACGAATCCATATGCATTTACTTACCAGAATTCATGGGATACACCTGGCGCAGAACGGCACATCAGGAAGATCGAAGAGACACTGATTGATAATGAGGTTCCTTATCAGAAAGGAAGTTATACTCCGCTGTTTGATGACGAGGGGAACTATATCATCAAACTAAGTGAATATAATCATCTTGCCAAGGCACTTGGTTACAAAGAGCGAACTTTGGAGAATGTCAACGACTCGTTTATGACACCGGGTAATCTTACGAGTCGCAAGGAATTACGTGCACAGGCCGGGCAGGGTTCAACTCAGAAAAATATCAGTATGTGGGAAGTTCAAGAAAAAGTCAGATTAATAACACCTGCAACCGATATCGTCATCCCTACTGAATACAAAAGGGACGTTTATGTGGTATCCAATGAGCTTTACGACAAGATGAATAAGGAATTTAATATTCAAATCGAGGCTGATGAAAATTATTATCCCGATAGAAAGACGCAATTTGTTGTGACAGATTGGATGGGAACGCGGAAGTTTGCTCCTGATCTGATTGAATCCATTCAAAATGACTCAAGTAATCGGGGCTACTTCGAGATCAGCGCTCTCGTGCTGGATTGGCTTAATTCCAAACAAACCAATGGCATTATTCTAATTCTAAGTGGGTTGATTGGCATTGTCTTTTTCACCTTTGCTGCAAGCTTTACCTACTTCCGTTTATATGCGGATCTGGAACGGGACGAAGAGCAGTACCGCATGATTGGTAAGATGGGACTGAGTCGCCCGGAGCTTCGCAGCATCGTAACCAGACAGCTGGTATTGATGTTTTTCCTGCCAATAGCCTTGGCCATTATCCACAGCTCTGTTGCATTCGTTGCATTACAGCAGTTGGTTGATTTCTCTGTTATGGGTTATACTTTGCGCATTTTCCTCGTATTTGCATCCATGCAGATTCTATTTTTCCTGCTGGTACGCTGGCGCTATCTGCGTCATATGTATGCCAAATTGATCTAATATGAATCTATACAACAGGCACCGGCCCTTAGGTTCGGTGTCTGTTGACTTTTTCCTGTAAAGCAAAGTACTATTTCAATAGATACAATATGTATCATTTTGACGTAGCTTGAGTCTTGAAATGATTATAACTATTAACAACATTTAGTTTTCCTAGCCTTTCTAACTGAGAAGGAGGATTACATTGAGCATAACGATGTCCCGTGGACAAGCTTATCTGCAACGGTTGAACGACGAACGGAATGTATGGCTGGATGGAGAACGTATTGGCGTAACAGCGCATCCTGCCTTCCGGGGAACCTTGCAAACAATTGAAGGTCTGTTCAATCTGGTGGATGATGCGGACACGAGAGAAACAGTGGCTTATTGGGATGAGCAGACGAATGGATATGTACATCAGGCTTTTCGAGTCCCCCGTAGTGCTCAGGAGATCAGTGACAGGGCGGCAGCCTTTCGATTGTGGTCGGATCGCACCTATGGGGTAATGAGCCGTCTCTCGGATTACGCCCGATCCCGCCTGACCGGATGGTACGCCACACGGGATGCGATGGCTGTATATGACCCGGCCTATGGAGGTAAAATCGCTGCCTATTATGATGAGGCTAAACGGAAGGATGCCTTCCTGACAATTGTGCAGCGGGACCCGCAGATTAATCGTGCTCTGCCTGTAGGGGAAGATGAAGATGCGATGCTTCGAATCATTCGCACCAATACAGAGGGCGTTGTCCTCCGTGGTGCCAAGATGGTGGCAACTGCTGCTCCATATGCGGACGATATCATTGCATATCCGATTCAGCGCATTCCTGGACATCGTCCGGAATTGGCGCATATGGTTATAGTGGCAGCAGGAAGTCCAGGATTACATATGGTATGTAGAGAATCTTTTGCAACATTAGATTCAGATACTGCTCATCCGCTCAGTAGTCAGTATGATGAGATGGATGCTATATTATTTTTTGACGACGTATTTGTACCTTGGGAGCGTGTACTGCTGCACAACAATTCGGAAGCGGTATGGCAGATTCGCTGCAACGTGGCATCCTCCAGTCTGGCTTATCATCAGAGCATTATTCGGCTGCATTCGAAGCTGGAATTCATTACAGCCATCACGTCTTCCATTGCCAAGGAGATTGGAGTGGATGCCTTCCTGAATGTACAGGAACAGCTTGGGGAGATGATCAGCCAGATGCATACGATTGAAGGACTCATCATCGCATCTGAGGCACAGGCTGCCCCGGATGTTCATGGGAACTGGCTACCATCATTCAAATATATCGAAACAGCCCGTAATCTGGGGAACCATTATTACCCGCGCGCTGTTGAGATTTTGAAGACTATAGCTGCAGGTGGCCTTATTCAGATTCCTTCCGGGAAGCTGGAGCTCGAAGGTAGTATCAGCCCCTTGATGAACAAGTATCTAGGAGGCGTAACGTTGCAGGCACCGGAGAAGATTCGATTATTTCAGCTCGCCTGGGAGCTGACAGGAAGTCCGCTGGGAGCCAGACATGATCTGTATGAACGTTTCTATGCCGGTGACCCGGTACGCAATCGGGCGAGTCAGTATGTGCAGTGTGACAAAGAGCGATTATATGCACGAGTTGAACCCTGGTTACGCAGCAAGTGATGAATGATACTGAAACTTTACTTATTTTAGCTTTATATTTGAAGCTCTGGCCTGATGCCCGGGCTTTTTATTTAGGTTATCTTTAGAAATGGTTTAGATTGATTTAAGAGACGTAGTATATAGTAGTAACGTATAGACATATGAACAATAGCAAACGGAATGTACGAATTCGAATGAAAACTGAATTTATTGAAATAGGAATGAGAGGATTCGCATGAGATACACACTATTAATTGCAGATGACGAACCCGAAATTGTGGAACTGCTTCAGCTGTACCTCGAGAAGGACTACAACATTGTGACAGCCGTTAATGGGGTAGATGCGCTAGAGTGTATCCGTTCAACTCAGATCGATCTGGTCATACTGGATATTATGATGCCCGTGATGGATGGACTCCAGTTGATCAAACAAATCAGGTCCACGCACCATATGCCTGTTCTGTTCCTGTCGGCCAAAAGCCAGGATCATGACAAAATCCTTGGACTCGGACTAGGTGCCGACGACTATATTTCCAAACCTTTCAATCCCTTGGAAATTGTCGCCAGAGTGGAAGCTTTGCTCAGAAGAGTCAATCAATTTGACGCACCTGACGTGCCTGCTGCCAAGGAGTTGAATCTTGTGCTCGGTGAGCTCAGGCTTGATCGATCCCAATGTATCCTTTTTCGCTCGGGTAAGCCTGTGACATTGACCTCTACAGAGTACAAAATTGTGGAGCTTCTGCTGGAGCAGCCAGGCCGTGTCTTCACCCGTAAAAAAATATACGAAGCCGTTTGGGGAGATTATTACGCGCATGAGGACAGTACGATAATGGTACATATCAGTAACATTCGGGAGAAGATCGAGCGCGACTCCAGGCAACCGGAATATTTAAAAACGATAAGGGGACTGGGATACAAAATTGAAGCGCCCATGGAAAGCTAGAGAAAAGAGACTGTTGCAAACGTCCCTGACACTGGACTTTTTGCTGTTCAACTTCTTTTTGTTGCTACTGGTAGCCATCGTGTACATTATCATTAATCTGGATGTGGTCGATTTCCGTATATCGGATCAGGTGGTTGATCCCGATCTGAATGTGGAGGCGCATGTGTATGTAACAGAACTGGAGAACGAATGGCTATCAGGTAGTTCCGATGAGGCCAATAATACCGAGATTCAGCGTCTCAAGGACAGCGGAGGATGGATTGAAGTGCTGGATACGGATCGCAGGGTCATTCGTTATATCGGGGACAAGCAGGATTCGTTCACTCAATACAGTGAAGCTGAGCTATATGCAGGACTCGAAAACCGAAATGAACAGCCGTACTACTACTCCATTAGTCCGCTTACGTCAGAGGGAGCTGCAAAGTACGTTTTGCTGAAGATTCCGCGTGATCTGGTCAGTGTGCGAATTAATGATAATCAGCTGATTACCAATTTGAAGCATCCGTTGTCGTTTTACATTATGATCGGGATCGGGTTGGTCTTGCTGTTAATATTCGTATACAGTTATTGGGTCGCCCGTCGAATCAAAAAACCGCTAAGTATTCTTTCTCTGGGTCTTACCCAGATGATACAGGGGAATTATAGTACACGCATGTCCATCTCGGCAGAGCGGGAATTTGTCCAGATTGGAGAAACCTTCAACTATATGGCGGACGTCATTGAGAACACATCTGCGGAGAAGCGTTATGCGGAAGAGAGCAAGCAGCGACTGATTGTGGACCTGTCACATGATCTCAAGACCCCGATCACGAGTATTCAAGGATACGCCCAGGCTTTGGTGGAAGGGCGAGGGGAAGACAAGGATAGGCAGCAGCGCTATCTGGGATATATCTACAATAAGTCCGTTCAGGTCGCACGCATGATTCAGAATATGCTGGAATTGCTCAAAGTGGATTCACCTGACTTCCGTATGCACATTCAGCAGCGGGAAATCGGCGAGTTTGTACGTGAAATTATGGCCGACACGTATGGTGAGATTGAGCAAAACCATTTTGGCCTGCATGTGCTCGTCCCTGATGAAGAGATCTATGCGAGGTATGATCCGGAACTGTTGTCCAGAGTGATTCAGAACCTGATTACAAATGCCTTGTCCTACAACCCGCGGGGGACGGAGCTGCGTGTGGAGTTAATCCCACTGGACAACCATGTAGTTATTGAGGTTGCTGATACCGGTGTGGGTATCCCTCAGGAGCTGTGGGCAACCATCTTTAATCCATTTGTGCGCGGGGATGAGGCTAGGACGGGAACCGGGGGTACGGGGCTTGGACTGGCAATTGCGCGGCGGAACACCGAGAAAATGGGGGGACGATTAACACTTTCCCAGCGTGGACGAGAGACGACGGTGTTCACTATACAGATTCCGAAATAAAGAACCGACATAAAGGATAAGGTTGACATAAACATTGTGTCATTCTGATCGTAATTTGCAACATGCTCATATAGAAAAGGTTAAGTGGAGGGGAAACTTTTTGTTCAAAGTAAATTCGTTTGTACGTTTCAGCATTGCACTGGCACTGATACTGATTAATATCTATCTGTTATCACGTGTCAGCTTTATTTTCCAACCGCTTGTTACCATGATTACGGTGATTACCGTGCCGATGATGTTGTCCGTATTCTTTTATTATCTGCTGCGGCCACTCGTCAATTACATGGAAAAAAAGAAGCTGAATCGCACACTTAGCATTCTGCTGATCTATCTGGTGTTTGGTATACTGTTCGCCCTGTTTATTATAGGGTTATGGCCTTCACTCCGCGAGCAGTTGATCAATCTGGTAGAAAACGCACCAAATCTGATCAATTCACTGAGTTTGCAGCTTAAAGAGCTGGAACAGAACGGTGCCATCAAGGCTTTGTTCCCGGAAGGGTCGACCCCGTTTTCGCAGATTACGGAGTACATTAACAAAGGCTTCACCTTTGTAACGAACTATGTGAGTGGATTCTTCTCACTTATATCCAGCTTTGCGATTGTTCTGTTTACTTTCCCGATCATTTTGTTCTACATGTTGAAGCAGGGAGAGAAATTCGGCCGTAAGCTGGTGCACATTGCACCAAAACGCTTCCAAAAAGACAGCCGTGACGTGGTACTTGAGATCGATCAGGCGTTAAGCGGTTTTATTGTTGGACGAGTTCTTGTGAATCTGGCACTGGGCGTGCTGATGTATATCGGTTTCCTGATCATCGGTCTCCCGTATGCCCTGCTGTTAACCGTAATTGCGGTCATTATGAACTTTGTTCCGTTTATCGGGGCGATTCTGTCCTCCGTTCCTATTGTCATTATGGGACTGGTGGTATCCCCTTCGGTTGCGATCTGGTCACTCATTATTATTCTGGTAGCACAGCAAATTCAGGATAATCTGGTTGCACCGTATGTATTCGGCAAAAAACTCGATATTCACCCGCTTACCACCATTATATTGGTGCTGGGCGCAGGTGATCTGGGCGGCATTATTGCCATTCTGATTATCATCCCTGTCTACATGATCGTTAAAATTATTTTGGTTCGAATCTATCAGCTATTCTTTAAGGACAAATGGCAGAATGCTTAAACATTTATAACTTATATAGAAGGAGTGGAGATCATGTCTGAAATCATCCCACAACCATACATTGAACCTGAGTATATTGAGCCACAATTGGTTCAAATGGGCGCTATTCATATTTCCAACGATGTAGTATCCAAAATTGTAGGTATGGCCGCTCAGACTACAGAGGGAATATCCTCTATGTCTGTTGGTCTTACGGAAGGAATCGCCAAGAGTATCAGCGGAAAAAGCTTGCAAAAAGGGATTGACGTTGCGATCAAAGATGATCAGGCATCCATCCAACTGCGAATTAATGTTCAATATGGCAGGAAGATGCATGAAGTCTGTCAGGAACTTCAACATAATGTGCAGCAAGCTGTGGAGCAATTAACAGGCATTATGGTGAATGAAATTAAAGTTCAAGTGGTAGGCGTAACCATGCAGGAGCAAGTTTAAAGCAGAACGATTAGAACGAACGAATGGAATTCAGTCATAAGCAGGTAGTGATATCCTGTGTAAAAATACAAAACAGCACGTTCCCATTAGCTGCATAAATGGGAAGGTGCTGTTTTGTGTTTGCGATAATACGTAGGGGCTTCGCCCATAACTTTTTTGAACATTTTCGAGAAAAGCAGCTGGTCCGCATATCCAACGGAACGGGAGATATCCCCAATGGTCAAAGCCGGGTCCAGCGTCAGCTCAGCCGCCCTGCGCATGCGGTAATTGACCAGATAAGACTGAATGCTGGTGCCCATCTTGTCTTTGAAGAGGGAGCATAAGTAACTGCGCTGCAACCCAACATGAGACGCAATGGACTGTACGGTGATGGTATTGGCATAATTAATCTCAATGAAATCCATGACCTGAGTGACATAGGTTTCTTTTGTATAGTCCTGGAACGGAATAGGTCTATCCTCACTGGCCCGATCAATCAAAATGGAGAAAAACTGAAAGAGCAATCCCGTCATGCTGATCTCCCATCCCTTATGGGTGTTGCGAGAGCTAATCATGCGGTGCAGACAGGAGCGCATCTCGTCATCGTCATTACCCATCTCAAAGATCGGATGGTGCTCAGACAGGCAAGCCTGCTGTAATAACGAAGGGCAGGTGCTTCCTTGGAAAGCAACCCAGCTATACTCCCACGGATCATCCTGATCTGCTTCATAATGAACGACAGAATGAGGCACGATGAGGAACCCTTGTCCTTTGTGCAGCGTAACCTTTTTGCCTCCAACTTCGAAGGTACCTTTGCCGTCCAATATGTAATGGATTTTGTAATAATCCCGCATGGCCGGGCCGAAGTGGTGACCGGGTGCGCAAGCTTCTGTGCCGTAATGAAGGAGCTGCAGCTCCTGAAAGTGATTGTTTTTGCACATATACGTAATCAAGGCTATTCACTCCTGTTATGAGGTCGTTATACCTTGCATTTTAACATATAAAAGGTGAAAAGGAATCGTTTTATAAATATCATTTGATGAAGATACCAATCATTTTTCCATATCGTTGTAGTGAAATGCCATATCGTTTTAGATGGAAATTGTCTAAGATGAGAGGGTATTCAATAACTTTTACAGGAAAAGAGAGATTAACCATGCCTTATACTGCGAGTGAACAACGATACAGTGAAATGAAGTATGCACGCTCTGGCAAAACCGGAATTAAGCTGCCGCAAATAGCCCTTGGCTTATGGCAAAACTTTGGTGGAAACCGCACCCTGGATATTCAGGAAGAGATGATCCTGCGCGCATTTGATCTGGGGATTAACCATTTCGACTTGGCCAACAACTATGGACCACCTCCAGGATCAGCCGAAGAGAATTTTGGTGTCATTCTCAAAAAACATCTGCGTCCTTACCGCGACGAACTGCTCATCTCAACCAAGGCAGGTTATCATATGTGGAACGGTCCTTACGGGGAATGGGGTTCTCGCAAAAACCTGATTGCTAGTCTGGACCAAAGTCTGAGCCGGATGGGACTGGATTACGTAGATATTTTCTATCATCACCGTCCAGATCCGGAGACACCGCTCGAAGAAACGATGACTGCGCTGGATCATATCGTTAGACAGGGTAAAGCTCTGTATGTAGGCTTGTCCAACTATGATGCCGAACAGACGAAAGAAGCAGTTACTATTTTGCGTCGTCTCGGAACACCTTGTCTGGTTCACCAGCCAAACTATTCGATGCTGCATCGCTGGATTGAGGATGGATTGCAGGATGTGCTGGATGAGCACGGCGTAGGATCGATCGCCTTCTGTCCACTTGGCCGCGGACAATTGACGAATAAATATGTGGACAAGATCAAGGAAGAGCGCGCTAATCCAACAGGCAATCTGAGAAAAGAAGCCTATACGGACGAACGGATCGCCAAGTTCGAAGCCCTTCAGGCGGTTGCTGAACGTAGAGGTCAAACGATCTCCCAATTGGCGCTGAACTGGATTTTGCGTGGTAACCGAGTTACTTCCGCTCTGATTGGCGCAAGCCGTGTGTCACAGATCGAAGAAAACGTAGCCGCCCTTCAGGCACCAGACATGACGACGGAAGAGCTGAGTGAAATCGAAAGTATCTTGGATGGCATTGGAAACTACGCTTGGTAAACTTGTAACGCAGAGATACGACTTTGTAGATTCAGAGTCATGTCTACAATGATTAAATGGATCCATTTGTTATAGATATGTTGGGATAACGAAGGTGTCTTCCTGTAGTCGGGAGGACACTTTTTTTGTCTTAAATATCATTCTTTATATGTAGAGATAGACCTTTTAGAGCTTGTCTTAATTGACCTGTGTTTATTTTTTTCTTAAACTATTTCATATCATAGCACCAGGTCCTAGGATTTAGGGTATAATATATAGATGCTATACATTTGAAATATGAAGGAGAGGCTCCATTTGAATTTTCAACAGTGGATTTCGCCTGAAACCTATAACCTGACATCCGAGATGGAGAATCACCCGTCGGATCGGGTTGCACTTAGATGGCTAAGCGATCATAAAGAATTGGAAGAGATCACTTATGGTGAGTTATTGAAACAGGCCAATCGTCTTGCTGGAGGCTTGCGTGATCTTGGTTTGGAGAAGGGCGACCGGGTGCTGGTCATGGTACCACGCCGGATTATTGCCTATGTTATATACATTGCCTGCCTGAAACTGGGCATTGCTGTTATTCCTTCTTCCGAAATGCTGCGTGCGAAAGATCTGGAGTATCGTCTTCGGCATTCCGAGGCCCGGGCTGTCATTGTCTGGTCCGAGACGACTGCTGAAGTTGAAAAGATAAATGCAGATTTGCCAGCGTTGGCACATCGCATCGTTGCATCACCAAATGGTGATGATAGCTTACCTGGAGAAGGCTGGGTCAATGTACACCAGTTAATGCAAGGCCAGTCCGATACGATGGCTGCAGTAGAAACACATCGTGACGATATGGCTATTCTCGCTTATACCTCCGGTACGACTGGTAATCCAAAAGGCGTAGTACATAGTCATGGTTGGGGGTATGCCCATTTGCGGATCGCTTCATCGTTATGGCTGGATATTCAGCCTTCGGATACGGTCTGGGCAACGGCTGCACCGGGCTGGCAAAAATGGATCTGGAGTCCGTTTCTGTCCGTGCTTGGAAGAGGGGCGACCGGACTGGTTTATAATGGATCATTCCAACCCAAACGTTATCTGGAACTGTTGCAGGAGCATCAGATCAACGTCTTGTGCTGTACGCCGACGGAATATCGGTTAATGGCCAAAGCAGACGATCTGGGTCACCATGATCTGTCCGCACTGCGCAGCGCCGTGTCTGCTGGTGAGCCGCTGAATCAGGAAGTAATTGAAATTTTCCAGCGTCACTTTGACCTGACGATCCGGGACGGATATGGACAAACCGAGAGCACGCTGCTGATCGGCAGCTTGAAAGATGCTCCTGTACGAATCGGTTCCATGGGGCAGTCCATTACACCAGGCCTCATTGAGATCATTAACGAAGAAGGACAACCTGTACCTGCTGGTGAAGTAGGGGATATCGCAGTGCATAAGGATATGCCAGCCTTGTTCCGTGCTTATTACCAGGATGAGGGACGGAAGGAAGCGAATCAGCGTGGGGATTATTTTGTAACAGGTGACCGCGCACGCAAAGACGAAGAAGGCTACTTCTGGTTTGAAGGCCGCAGTGATGATATCATTATCAGTTCGGGTTACACGATTGGACCGTTCGAGGTGGAAGAAGCGTTGATGAAACACGCCAGCGTGAAGGAATGTGCGGTCGTAGCAAGTCCTGATGAGATCCGTGGTAACGTAGTGAAAGCATTTGTAGTGCTGAGAGACGAGTCTCTCGCATCACCAGAACTGGCGCGTGAACTGCAAAACCATGTGAAGGAATGGACAGCACCCTACAAATATCCACGTAAAATCGAGTTTGTAGCCGATCTTCCGAAAACAAACTCCGGTAAAATCCGCCGGATCGAGCTGCGTGAGCAGGAGAAACGCAAGGCTTAAATGAATGTGCAGCAATAGTCATTCAAATATGAATCAGGAGTGAACACAACCATGAGTAATTTTGAACAATCCTTTGAAAAATCGTTGGAACAATACGCAGAGCTGGTTGTCAAAGTCGGCGTAAATATTCAGAAAGGACAGGATCTGCTCGTAACGGCACCCATCGAAACATTGGAATTCACCCGTCTGATCGTGCAAAAAGCGTATGCGGCTGGCGCCAAGTATGTACAGGTTGATTTTGATGATGACGATATTACACGCAGTCGTTTTGAACATGGCTCTGATGACAGTTTTGATTATTACCCGGCCTGGAAGGCGGAAATGATGGAGAAGTTTGCCGAAGCAGGCGGCGCTACGCTCACGATCAAAGTACCTGACCCTGAATTATACAAAGGCATCAATTCCGACAACGTTTCGCGTGCAACCAAAGCGGCGGCTCATGCACGTCGCGGATTTTCGAAATATACACGTAACCACGAAATTAGCTGGTGTCTGATCAAAGCGCCAACCAAGGCGTGGGCGAACAAAGTATTTGCCGACATTCCAGAGGAAGATCGCATTAACGTGATGTGGGAAACCATCTTCAAAATGAACCGTGTCGATGGCGGAGACGCTATTCAGAACTGGAAAAAACATCTGGACACCCTGAATGCCATGAGTGATTTGCTGAACAAGAAAAATTATAAAAGCTTGCACTACCGCGCACCCGGAACGGATTTGAAAATCGAACTGGTGAACAACCATATTTGGGGTGGCGGCGGTAGCGAAAACAAGCAAGGTGTGTATACCGTTGCGAACATGCCGACAGAAGAAGTATTTACCATGCCGAAGCGCAGTGGAGTCAACGGATTTGTCAGCAGCACGATGCCGCTGAATCTGAACGGACAACTTGTAGATCAGATGAGAATTACGTTTAAGGATGGACAGGTCGTTGCTTTTACAGCAGCTTCGGGCGAAGAGCATCTGAAAAACCTGTTTGCCACCGATGAAGGTGCGCGTTATCTTGGTGAAGTGGCCTTGGTGCCGCATGATTCCCCAATTTCTAACTTGAATCGTATTTTCTATAATACCGGTATTGACGAGAATGCATCCTGCCATCTAGCTGTGGGAAGTGCATATCCATTCAACATGAAGGATGGTACGACGATGTCTAACGAGGAATTGCTGAAACATGAATGCAACGTCAGTCTGACCCATGTGGACTTTATGATCGGCTCCGCGGGGCTGGACATTGATGGTGAGTTGCAGGATGGTACGGTGGAACCTGTATTCCGCAAAGGGAACTGGGCATTTTAATTGGTGAGAACAAGGCAATAAGTTATAAACAAAGGCGACTTCAACGTTGGAGTCGCCTTTGTTGTTTTTGGCATCCACAACAACTATGAATGATTTATAGCGGCTTAACGGGGACACATATTTCGCAAAAATCCAGAAGAAGCAGATCACCCGCATACCTTTCCATAATGGGTTTGTTGTCCATGATACACCCATTGCTCTGCAAATACGGAAAAATCTCGGTCCAGGCTTGCTTCATATCTTCTGCTGTATGTTTGACTTTGCAAACCAGATATGGCCCGCCAGGAAGTTCTGCTTCTTCAAGATGGGGAGCCGACTCATCCAGGCCATAATCCTCCGATATGACAATACAAGCATCATATCTGCATTGAGAGGGGAGGGTGGTTTCCGGATTATCCTGCGGAATGCCGAACAAGATGGTCGACCTTGTAAGCAGGCCTTTGGATCTTGCCCAGGTCTTTAACGTCTCCATCGCGTGGCTGTTGGCAGGGCCATACGGCCCCACTTGACGCACATAGGCAATTCGGGATGTTGGCAGGTTTTCGATGTGGAATTCCATTGGTTTTCATTCCTTTCGTTGCGGTTATGGGTTACATCTCGAATGCTATCATGGTATAAAAAAATATTCATATGTATTTTTGGAAAAAGAAAGATTGGTTTGACGTGCGATTTCTTTATTCTCGGAAGATAGAAAAGAGGCCGATGATCTGATCATCAACCTCTCTTTTGTAATGGAATCAGTGAAAAGTTACGGATATCACTTTCCCAAGTTATTCTGCATGCATTTTGTTGAAGCTGACATATTCGTTAATCGGTTTGCGGTATCCGCGCGGACGTTGTTTGGCGTCTGACTTTTTGCCGATTGTAATCAGCATGGCAGGTACATAATGGTCTGGAATATCCAAGCTACGTTGCAACTCTTCAGCGTCGAAGCCAATCATGGGGCAGGTGTCCCAACCACGATCCTGAGCGATCAGCATCAATTGCATCGCTGACAAGCTGGCATTACGAATTGCATCTTCCCTCTGGAAGAACCTTCCCCGAGTTTCGTAAAATTCAATGACGCTCTGCGATTCTTGCTCGTATTGGAACGGAGTAAGCGCGCCAAGGTTCAGCAGGCCCTCATTAATTGTACGGATGTGATGGTGTGCGTTGACATCTCCGAGGACAACAATGACCGCAGAGGCGGTTTTAACTTTATATTGCTGTGAAGCTTCATAGACTTTTTCTTTCTGAGCCGGGTCCGTCAGCACAAGATAGTGCGTATGTTGGAGGTTAAAGGCGGAAGGTGCGAATTTGTTCAAGGCAAACATTTCATGCAATTCTGAATCTGGAATCTCAATTCCTTCTTCAAAAATAACGGCGGATCTGCGGTTTTTGACCAGATTCTCCAATTCACTCATGGTAGTTCCCTCGCTTATGTATGGTTTATAAACTGACTATATCACACTAGGTTACTTTATGTAAGTATTATTTTCGAATAAGACAAGATCTGCCTGCCATACGATAAAATAAAACAGAAAAGGTGATTCATGAAAACATTCATCACAAGGTACAGGGCTGGAAAGTCGCGTAATGAATTTCAGGTATACGTCATCGAATCCTCCACGCTAAAACGTTTTTTGGTGGTGGAGATGGTATTGGGTACCCTCGCTTACAATGTTGCACTGTATCTGTTTCATAATGCACTTCTGGCTGGCGTTGGTTCCTGGGCCGGGACGGAGAGTGTGAAGAGGCTGCCAGTCGTTTTCAGAAAAATAGCAGGTCGGCAGGAAGGCTCAGGGGGCATGAGCATGTTTTTTACTTAAGAAATAGGACGGCTTATGGGCCCCAGGCTTTCTTTTTCAATCGTAAGGAACACCGGACACGTTATTTCCTAAAATGCTCCAAAAAATGTTACATATGGCCTAAACCCCGTTATAACGTGTCTGAGGTTCCTTAGCATTTTGCAGGGCGCTACAACCTCTCATATCACGTCTCATCTTTGTACACTCCATGTCTTCTGCTCCAACTCCGAACAAGGAGAGAGGAACACCATGATAAATAAGTCTGACGGCCATTCATCTCACCACCGTACCCCGCAAAAAAATTTCGACAATCTCCTTACCTAAATTTAAAGTGGAATCATGTTCTCTTAATGTATCTACCTTATTGCCGATGACCATCATTGTTGAGAAGGTTTGCGCGAGAAGCATGGAATTGTTGCTTCGAAGAAGGTTATTATCCATCGCATCTTTAAAATAATCAGCCAGTTCTACGTAAATTTTATTTTCCGCTGCTCTGATTTCCTCGATCTGTTTCTCACTCAAATATCTCTCCGCTTCTCTGAGAAGAGTCTCAATCTCCGCATGAGGATTAGCTAACCTTGCTTCTGCCACATGGAGCAGTCCTGTTTCCAGATTGTCTGCTTCTCTTAATAATCGTGACGTAGCTTGGTGCACATGTTTAAACATGGTTGTAACCGCAATCTTAAAAAGTTCCGGTTTACTGGTGAAGTGATAATAAATGGATGGTTTAGAAACATTGCAAGCTTTAGCGATCTGTTGGAGTGAGACAGGTTCATACCCATGCTCCATAAACAGCTTGGCGGCCGTTTGAAGAATTATTTCTTGTACGGGTAAATCCTCTCCTGCTTGTTTGGGTCTTCCTGGTGAGCGTTGTGAATCTGTATTCATTTTCATGAGTACCTCCGTGAATATTTTATGACAACTTATCCAATGAATAAGATTGGACTTGTAATTTTACTTACCGGTAAATATAATTTACTAGAACTGATGCAGCAATGCAATGATAACCTAATCCAAAATAATGATTGAAAGAGGTTTTAACTTTGGCAAAAACAGAGAAAAAAAACAAATGGACTAAAATATTGATAGGGGGAGTTTCCCTCATCGTAATTGTAGTCATTGGCTTATTGGTATATCTCAATTCGATAACCTACAGTCCTTCCGAACAAGCGGAACTCGCATTCCAGAACGATAATCAGGTCAAAGTAACAGAGGTCAAAGACGGTTATAAATTTGAGCCACAAACCGGGGAAGTAATCGAACCGAATATTATTTTTTATCCTGGAGGTTTAGTCGAACCGGAAAGCTACTCACCATTTGCCAGAGAACTGGCTTTACGGGGGCATCGCGTATATATTGCGGAAATGCCACTGAATCTAGCCATTTTTGGTCAAAATAAAGCGGACTCCTTTCTTGAAGAACACCCAGACGAATCATTTGTTATTGGGGGTCACTCTTTAGGAGGTTCATTTGCAGCGAGATATGCTTCGGAACACAGTGAGAAGCTTAAGGGTGTATTTTTCTTGGCTTCTTATGCGGATGAGGGCGGATCCATAAAAGACACTGATTTATCTGTTTTGCAAATTACAGGTACAGCAGATGGAGTTCTCAATAAAGAAGCTTGGGAAAGTGCCAAAACCAATCTACCTGCTGACACTTTGTATGTCGGTGTAGAAGGAGGGAACCATGGCCAATTTGGCTCTTATGGGAAGCAAAAAGGGGACAATGATCCAGCGATTGAGGAAGAGCAGCAATTAAAACAGGTCGTTGATGCTGTAGAGGAATGGAGCACAGAACTGAATAGTAAACCTTAAATCTGCTATGAATCGAACTTAACCTTTACATCAATGTGGTTGAGCTGATCCTTCTCTATATGATTTGGAGAACGATTAAATTGTTATAGATATAATGCAAGCAGGACGTGGCCCAATTCGGCCCCGTCCTGTTAGTTGTATCTGTCATTTACATACAATAGTCATATGAGAGTGGAGTGAATACCTTTTGTCATACAGATTACTACTGTTTATTTGGCGCGCTCCAGGTACTGTTCGAGTGTAAGGTTCTGGCTCGTAATTTCCCCCGCAATATACACGCCAACATAACGCACATGCCATGGCTCATAAGAATAGCCTGTCAGTTTCTCCTGATCTTTGCCATAACGAATGATAAATCCGTATTTATGTGCATTGGCTTTCAGCCATTTGCCTTCTTTGGTGTTTCCAAAGCTTTGTTGCAAATCATATCCCGCTGATGCACTGGAGATATCCATCGCAAGACCCGTCTGATGTTCACTTTGTCCAGGACGAGCACTGGTTTTATTCGCAACGGCTTCGCCTTTGATACTTGCATTACGGTCAAAAATGGATTTTTGGGTAGCATAAGAGCGATAACCGGACACGGCTTTGATATCAATGCCGTCTTTTTTTGCTGCTGCGAACAAGTTCTCAATTGCTGTGGCAGCTACTTTACGCATTTGCTTTTTCGGACTGGAGCCGGAGAAGCTAAATGGGATGTTAGGAACAACCAGATCCTGAGGGGCATAGGTTGAAGGCAGGTTTCTCTTTTTATTCACTAGCACAACCGTGCTTGATAGATTTGTTACCGTTGCCAGGCCACTGCTGCTCGTTTTGATTGTGCGTCCAGGTGCATTATCGTGCAGGAATTGAGTGAAGCTGGAGCTGGTAGCAGATGCGACCGGATTCAGTTCCTTAGTGAAGGGCAGCGTTGTGAATGCTGAGCCTGCTACGACAGAACCTATAAGTATCGTGGATACGATGGATTTACGTGTAAAAGATTTCATGATGTGTGTTCCTCCTCGGGTTATATCAATCTCGTTCTTTGGTATATACCGAGTATACTAGAGGATTATATCCATAGGTTCTCCAATTGTTTCCGAGTTGTAAACAAAGTTTGCGAGATTCATAGCTTTTAATTGTCTGACGAGAAAAAGAGCACAAAAAAAGACTCTGCACCTTTTGTGCAAAGTCTTTGTGTATACATCGATAGGCTAGGCGAATCAAATGCTCATTATTTCAGCCACGAATGTTTGGATTACAGCTCGCATGAAACAGAATTGCCGGAGCTTCCAGCAGCCACTGCGCGGGCATCCCGAACACGGACATTGCTGCTGAGTACACCGGAATCACTGCTTAATTTGAAGGAAGGATAGTTGGGCTCCGTGTCCAGCTTCATGTGCTGCTCCAGGTTTAACTGTTGTTTCGGATCGACATAGAATGGCACCAGATTAGTTTCAATTTGTACATCCAGAGCTTCGGGTTCATCCACGATAAGTATGGCGATAATTCCGTTACAGCCACAACCTTCCATGTCATAGATTACTTTGAAATAACCGGGCTGATCCTTCAGGCTTTCAGTTAATCGCGCAGCAGCCAAATCTGTAATTTGAATATGCATATCGCTACACTCCTTTATATGTTGGCATAATTGTAATGGTAAATGGAATAATTCAACTTCTACTGTCATTATACCACTTTGGCAAAAATCAAAGCATTTATTTTCTTGACTAATCACCAGAAGCCGTAATGATTCTGTTCATCAAGGAAGCGTCATGGAACGTCGTGAAACGATTCGTCTTGCTTGGCAGTGCTTCCGTTGATGAAGACGGACCTATATTTGGCAAAGTACATCAAAGCTTGAAGGAGCTTGCTCCTGAGTGGACTGTACTACAGCTTTCCTATTTTATGGAGAACTTTACAGAGGGACCGCATCGGGAGACGATGAAGCAACTCGGGAAAATCTATAGTGCTGCTGGTGACGGTAAAATTGGTTTTGTCAGCGCAGATGATATCGCGGCAGTTGCCTTCCATGCTCTGACAGATGTTGTCCCCCATAATACAGCTCATATCATTACAGGGCCGGAGACATTGTCTTATGGTCAAGTTGCGGACATCATTAGTCGTTTATTGGATCAGCGTATTGATCATGATTCATTGTCGGATGCAGAACTCAGAAATAGCCTGATTCATGCGGGAATGCCGGAAGATTACGCCACGGCTCTGGCTGGACTGGATGTATTCATCCGTGAGGAAGGAAGAGAAGATCAAACGACGGAGACGGTGTTGAAAATCACAGGTGATTATATGTGTACGCTTTTGGGGAAATAGATGAGAATGAATGTTTGATAAAAGGGAGAGAAGAGAACGGATGATTCAGTTCGAAAATGTATCCAAGCAATACCCTGATGGAACCCATGCTCTGCGTCAGGTGAATCTCAACATTAATAAGGGAGAGCTGTTCGTCATGATTGGTCCGAGCGGTTGCGGCAAAACCACAATGCTCAAAATGATCAATCGTCTGATCGAGCGGACAGATGGGACCGTACGAATTAATGAACGGCCTATCGATGAATATAACATTCATGAATTGCGGTGGAATATTGGATATGTGCTGCAACAGATTGCGTTGTTCCCACATATGACGATTGCCGAAAATATTGCGGTTGTTCCTGAACTCCGAAAGTGGAAGTCAGAGCAAATCAAGGAGCGCGTACATACTTTGCTGGACATGGTCGGACTGAAAGGCACCACATACAGTGATCGCAAGCCTGCTGAGCTATCGGGTGGACAACAACAGAGAATCGGTGTATTGCGCGCACTCGCTGCCGATCCCGAAATTGTACTGATGGATGAACCGTTCAGTGCACTTGACCCGATGAGCCGTGAAAAATTACAGGACGATATTCTGGATATTCAGCGTCAGATGAAGAAGACGATTGTGTTTGTTACCCATGATATTCAGGAAGCGATGAAGCTGGGTGATCGTATCTGCATTATGAAGGATGGGCAAGTATTGCAGGTGGGTACCCCGGAAGAACTAATCCAGCAGCCAGTCAATGAATTTGTACGTGACTTTGTCGGCAGTTCTGGTCCGGATAGGAGTTCACAGCCTGTATCTGGTGGGGGCGACCCGATGTATGAATTAAGAGCGGCCTCCGGCGAACAAGAACGACTGATTTCTATATTTGATCTTGAAGCGATCATGTCACCGCTCTCACCCGGGCATGTGCCGAAGTCGGCCAAAACGGCTGTTCCCGTATCGATTACGCTGCCGGATTTAGTGAAGATCATGGCTTCTCATGATCATTTACTGGTCGAGAAAGACCACCAGATTATTGGCCAGGTCAGTCGAGCCGATCTGATCCGGTACTGGTCCGAGCAGCTGCAGGAACGAGGTGAAGCACATGAGTAGATTTACGGAAGTATTCAGCGAGCGGAAAGGACAGTTGTTGTCTGCCCTCCTTGAGCATATTCAAATCTCATTTATCGCGTTGTTCTTTGCCGTTCTGATCGCTATTCCGCTTGGCATTTATCTGACACGCAAGCCAAGAGTGGCTGAACCGATAATTGGGGTAACAGCCATATTGCAAACGATCCCGTCTCTGGCTCTACTCGGATTGCTCATTCCTTTATTCGGCATCGGTACATTTCCCGCGATTGTTGCGCTTGTAGTGTATGCCCTGCTTCCGGTACTCCGCAACACGTATACGGGCATATCCGAAGTCGATCCTTCCATGGTCGAGGCAGCGAATGCAATGGGCATGAACAGTCGTCAACGTCTGACCAAAGTGGAGCTGCCACTCGCGATGCCTGTCATTATGGCAGGCATCCGTACCGCAATGGTTCTGATTGTAGGTACAGCAACACTTGCAGCCCTGATTGGTGCAGGGGGTCTGGGTGAACTTATTTTGCTTGGTATCGATCGAAATGATACGGCATTGATTATTCTGGGAGCCATCCCAGCCGCATTGCTTGCCATTTTGTTTGATGTGCTGCTCCGCCAGTTCCAACGTTTATCGTTCAAGAAAACGCTGGTCACTCTTGGAACACTCGCTCTGGTTGCCATTCTGGTAATCACGATTCCTTGGCTCTCCCGTGGAGGGCAGAAAGATCTGGTTATTGCCGGCAAGTTGGGTGCTGAACCGGAGATTCTGATTAATATGTACAAATTGCTGATTGAAAAAGATACCGATCTGAAGGTTGAATTGAAACCAGGATTGGGAAAAACCACATTTCTGTTCAATGCACTGAAATCAGGTGATATTGATATTTATCCAGAGTTTACGGGTACCGCCATCTCTGAATTTATGAAGGAAACCGCAGTTAGCACTGATCGCACAGAAGTGTATGAACAAGCAAGAGACGGGATGTTGAGCCAATTCAATATGGTTCTTCTGAACCCGATGGATTACAACAATACGTATACGTTGGCCGTACCTCAGAAGGTTGCCGATCAGTATAATTTGAAGACGATATCCGATCTCAAGTCAGTACAGCAGCAGATCAAGGCAGGATTCACACTGGAATTCTCTGATCGGGAAGACGGTTATGTTGGAATTAAGAAGAAGTATGGCATCAAATTCCCGAATGTGGCCACAATGGAGCCGAAACTGCGTTATGCAGCCGTTCAGCGTGGAGACATCAATTTGCTGGATGCTTACTCCACAGACAGTGAACTGAGACAGTATAAACTCGTTGTGCTGGAGGATGATCAGGCATTGTTCCCGCCATATCAGGGGGCGCCGATGCTCCGCAAAGAAACGGCAGACCAATATCCGCAGCTTGTGGAGGTATTGAATCAACTTGCAGGCCGGATCACGGACGATGAGATGCGTCAAATGAATTACGAAGTGAACGTTAATGGAGCCAGTCCAGAACAAGTGGCAAATGATTATCTGCAAAAAGCAGGGTTACTATAGCTTGATATTCACGGTTATACATGAAGAGGAGGAACTACCATGACACAACCTTATGATCTGATCGCGATTGGAACCGGAAGCGCTGCAAGCTCTGTTATATCCCGCTGCGCCGAAGCCGGATGGAACATTGCCGTGATTGATGAACGAGAGTTTGGTGGAACCTGTGCGTTGCGGGGCTGTGATCCCAAAAAAGTCCTTGCAGGAGCGGCTGAACTGATCGACTGGAATGAACGAATGAAGGGCAAAGGAGTGGAAGGTAACGCTTCTATTCAGTGGTAGGATCTTATGGCGTTCAAGCGAACGTTTACGGAGAGTATTCCGAGAGCAAGCGAGGATAAGTTCAAGCAGGCCGGGATGGACACCTTTCATGGCAAGGCTTCTTTCGTCGACGAAGATCACATTCGTGTAGGGGACGAAGTGCTGCAGGGGAAACATATTCTAATCGCAACAGGTGCGCGTCCGGCGCCACTTCCTATTGATGGGGCAGAGCATCTGAGATACAGCGATGATTTTCTTGATCTGGAACAGCTGCCGGATAAATTGGTTCTGGTGGGTGGAGGTTACATTGCTTTTGAATTTGCCCATATTGCGGCCAGAGCTGGTACGGAAGTTCATATTATTCATCGAGGTGAACAGCCGCTGGAGCAGTTTGATTCACAGCTGGTGGATCTACTGCTGCAAAAATCCGAAGAGGTAGGCATTCACGTGCACTTGAATGCGGAAGTGAAGGCGATTCGTCAGCAGGGAAACACATATGTGGTCAGTGGAACCCGCAATGGGGCTGATCATCAATGGCAATGTGGACTTGTCGTTCACGGAGCAGGGCGTATTCCGAATGTAGAGGGGCTTGAACTGGAGAAGGGAAATGTAAGCTATACGAAAAAAGGCATCTCCGTTAATGAGTACTTGCAGAGCGAAAGCAATCCAAGAGTCTACGCGGCCGGCGATGTTACCGCAACGGAAGGACTTCCGTTGACTCCGCTCGCAGGCCAAGAATCACGCGCAGTATCCTTGAATCTGCTTGAAGGCAATCATAACAAACCTAATTATAAAGTAATGCCCTCCATTGTATTTACCGTGCCATCCCTGGGTTCTGTTGGCCTTGATGTCGAGCAGGCCAAGAAAGAGGGCTATGAGGTGAAGGTAAATGACATGTCGAAATGGTATACTTATAAACGTACGAATGAAAAATTTGCCATGGCCAAAGTTGTAGTCGACAAGGCAACAGGACGCATCCTGGGTGCCCATGTATTGGGTGGCAAAACAGAAGAACTGATTAACCTGTTCGCTATGGCAATTCAGTTCGATTTGACAACCGATCAGCTAAACACCATGAATTTTGCATATCCTACAGCCGCATCGGATATAGGCTCTTTATTTTAATGTGATGGTGTGGAAGGAAGGGAAGAATCATGTCAGTTCATTTTCATCGGATTCATGAAGCCGAGTGGACAACCGAACCGGTTCAGGCGCGAACGGAAGGTGACCGTCTAATTGTGGAGGCACAGGAGGGCAGTGACTTCTGGGAGAAGACCTTCTATGGTTTCTGTCATCAGAATGGACATGCCATGCTTGCTCCATGGGATGGAACCAAGGCAATCGAAGTATCATTTGATCTGAGTTCATTCACGGAATTATATGATCAGGCAGGGTTAATGCTCTGGTATGGACAGGATCAATGGATCAAGGCGGGGGTTGAAGTAAATGACGGCGTGGCTCATGTAGGGGCGGTCGTAACGGATCGGTTTTCCGATTGGTCGCTTTCACCTGTACCGGAGTGGGGTGGACGCATCGTTACCATTCGGGCTTCATACCACGACGAAGCCGTAGTTATTCGTGCCCGCACGGATGAGCATCCTTGGCGTACCATTCGGGTCGCGAGGTTTGCCTATCCGACGAACAAGCAGGCAGGACCGTTTCTCTGTTCTCCGAAGCGTGCCGGGTTCGAGGTTGCGTTTACCAAATGGAAATTGACTGAACCGGATCAGGATCTGCACACAGACCCTCCCATTGCCGATTAAGATGGGTTTGGTTGGAAAATGTGACGCAATTGCAACAAACGAAAACAAGCAAGTCTTCCTTGGTGGAGGACTTGCTTGTTTTCGTTTCCATTAGGCAGCGCCATAGGTTAATTTATCAAGCCTACAACGGATTATGTTGGGGTTTATTTAAGTTTTTTTTCACATGATGCTGCACTGCTGCTGTAGCTTATTATCGAAGTCTTGTTTATTTGTTTGAATCCGTGTTCTGGGAGCCAGACTCGATGTCATCAGCATCCTCTTCACCATCACTTGTTTCGTTCAGCTCACGCATACGTTCCTCGTAATCATCCAGAAACCATAATGGGTCCATGTTATCTTCCTCGCCATTATAATTGATCAATACTTCTTCACCGGCTTTGATATCTTTATAGGCATAGAAGTCAAAGGTGTGGTTTTCGAAGTTGATGTCATAAGTGGCATTAGGCTCGTAAGAATGATTGATCAAACTGCCGTAGCCCAGCAGGATAGCCGTATGATTGGCTCCGTATTCGAATACGTAATCTTCGATAATTGTTTTCTCAACATGTTCGTGGTCTTCATTGGGATAAGGGACAACCGGAGCCTGATGGATCAGCTGGCCTTTCGGAATGTCTACGGTCGCAAATACGCCGCGGTTAAATTCACCATTACTCAATTTGGATTGTTTCACTTCAATCATGATTTTCACCTGATGCTCTCCAAGAGAGCTCCATTCTTATAGTAGTAAGTCGTTTAAGCAAAAATTTTAACTCATCCATACCTATAAGGCAAATGTCATTGATATCAGTTTGACTGGATCAGGGGTCATAACGAAGGACATTTCATCGAAAGATGGTGGTAAATTTACAATATGGCGTTGAGTTGTGCATGATATAACGCTTATAATATACAAAGAATTAAGTCTATATAGAAAAGGTGTCATGAATGAGCATATTAAATGTCGAAAAATTAAGTCACGGTTTTGGTGACCGTGCTATCTTTAACAACGTTTCTTTCCGCCTCCTGAAAGGCGAACATATTGGTCTGATCGGGGCCAATGGTGAGGGTAAATCCACCTTCATGAACATTATTACGGGTAAACTCCAGCCCGATGAAGGTAAAGTGGAGTGGTCCAAACGCATGCGTGTCGGATATTTGGATCAGCACGCTGTGCTCAGCAAAGGACAATCCATTCGTGATGTCCTTCGTGGTGCGTTCCAGTATTTGTTCGACATGGAACAAGAAATGAATGATATGTATGGCAAGATGGGCGATGTAACTCCGGAGGAATTGGAACAACTGCTGGAGGATGTAGGTACGATTCAGGATACGCTGACTAACCAAGATTTCTACATGATCGATGCCAAAGTCGACGAGACAGCACGTGGTCTGGGTCTGACCGATATTGGTCTGGATAAGGACGTAAACGATCTTAGTGGTGGACAACGTACGAAGGTACTTCTCGCCAAGCTGCTGCTTGAAAAACCGGATATTTTGCTCCTGGATGAGCCTACGAACTATTTGGATGAATTGCATATCGAATGGCTGAAACGCTATTTGCAGGAATATGAGAATGCCTTTATTTTGATCTCGCATGATATCCCGTTCCTGAACAGTGTAATTAACTTGATCTATCACATGGAAAATCAGGATCTCACCCGTTATGTGGGCGATTATAGTCATTTCCAGGAAGTCCATGAGATGAAAAAACAGCAACTGGAGTCGGCGTATAAGCGTCAACAACAGGAAATTGCTGATCTCAAGGATTTTGTGGCCCGTAATAAGGCAAGTGTGGCTACACGCAACATGGCGATGTCCAGACAGAAGAAATTGGACAAGATGGATGTCATCGAAATCGCCAAGGAAAAACCGAAACCACAGTTTAACTTCCGTGATGCAAGAACGTCCGGCAAGCTCATTTTCGAAACAAAAGGCCTTGTCATTGGTTACAATGAGCCGTTATCGAGACCACTGGACCTGCGCATGGAGCGTGGTCAGAAGATCGCTCTCGTTGGTGCGAATGGTATCGGTAAAACAACCCTGATGCGCAGCATTCTGGGCGAGATTCCAGCTTTGGAAGGTACCGTTCAGCGCGGTGAACATCTGGAGATTGGATATTTCCAACAAGAGATGAAGGATGCGAACTACAATACCTGTATCGAAGAGATCTGGCAGGAGTTCCCTTCCTATACCCAATTTGAAGTGCGTGCTGCACTCGCAAAATGCGGACTGACGACCAAGCATATTGAGAGCAAGGTCGCGGTACTGAGCGGTGGCGAGAAAGCCAAAGTGCGTCTTTGCAAACTGATCAATAACGAAACAAACCTGCTCGTACTCGATGAGCCGACGAACCATCTGGACGTTGATGCGAAGGAAGAGTTGAAACGTGCACTCAAAGCCTACAAAGGCAGCATTCTGCTGATCTCTCACGAACCTGAATTCTATCGTGATGTGGTTACAGAGACATGGAATTGTGAGTCGTGGACAACGAAGGTATTTTAAGATAATACAATACGAGCGAGCTTGCATAAGCTCGGAGGGTGAGAAGAGGCGCGAATTTTGCTTGCAAAACAGGCAGAACTCGCGCCTTTTTTGCGTGGTTTTAACGAAAAATGTTTGAGCCCAATTCACAGTTGACAGCTTGAATAAGGCAATAATATAATCCAAGAAAGCGATTACATTTATATATTAGAAACCTGTTTCACTGCATAGGGGCAAGAAAGACACGGTATTCCGTATGGGTATCATTGCACTTAGAAGGGAAGACAGGTCTTTTTTCGCACTATAATGAAACCGGTTTCATTAAAATGAGGAGGTGGACCACGCTTTGTACTGACCGCTGGCTGCTGAGAAGGGTAGGCTGAATAACAACACCGCGCGTTCAAGAACCATGCTTTCATCTTTCACCCCAAAGGAGAGAATGAACATTGGATAAACTCAGGAAACCAATGATATTTATGTTATCTGCAACCCTTGCACTGTCTTCCGGGCCGTTGATGCTGCCGAGTAAGGCGTATGCCGATCTGAGCAGTATACCCGCCACGTTGCTTCAGGACGATTTTTCGGATGGGAATTACACGGATTCACCTGCGTGGAACGTAAACTCAGGCAATTGGGAAGTACTCGCGGACCCGACAGATACGTCCAACTCCACGCTTTTCCAGAGTGACACCAATGAAGGCATCATCTCTACTGGAGACTCCATGTCGGACATGACCGTGTCCATGCGCTTTTACACGGGAGCCGGTCAGGGGTATCCGGGAATATTGCCGCGGTTTCAGGATAAGAGCAACTTTTACTATTTTCAAATGCAGGTCCCCAATAATAAACTCGTTTTCTCCAAACGGGTGAACGGAACAGATACTACTTTGAAAACGGTGGACTATGCGTTTGCCAAAAATACATGGTACACACTCAAAGTGGTGTTATCCGGTACCACCATTCGCGGGTATATCGCGGAAAACGGCTCCGATCGGTTGGTATTCGATCTGGTCGATCCTACATACACGACAGGTACCGTGGGCATTCGGAATAAGTGGCAATCGGTACATGCAGATGACGTGATCATTGCCGAGCAGCCGCCGGGGAACGATATCCAGCTCTCTATTGCCGAGCAAACGGCGTCTTCGGTTTCACTGCAATGGTCTGAAATCGCGGGTGCATCAGCCTATCGCCTGTACCGTTCCTCTACGCCTGAAGGCGGTTATTCTCTGGTAACTAGTACCGGATCTTTGGGACACACGGATGTAGGATTAAGCGGGGATACGGTGTATTATTACAAACTCGCTTATGAATACGGAGGTCTAACCGAGTCATTATGGACTGCTCCGCTGGAAGTTCGGACGACTGCGGCGGCACCACAGGCTCCTGGCGAATTAAAGGCCGAAGCACTCAATACCACAAGCGTGAAGCTATCTTGGTCCGCCGTGGACAAGTCAACGGGTTATCGCGTGGTTCGGGCCGAAGCTGGCAGTGAGCAATACGAGCAGATCTATGAAGGTAAAGGGCTAACATTCACGGATAATGCACTTGAGCCGGACACCAGCTACAGCTATCGTGTGACGGCCTTTAATGCAGCTGGTGAGTCAGCGGCCACTGTTGCAGAAGCCACGACATATTCCATTGACTCTCCTGCAGAGTTTGCTGCCACAGCTGTGACGGATACTTCAATCTCACTGGGGTGGAATGCCCTTACCGGATCTGATGTAACGTATACGCTCTCCAGGTCTACCAGTGCTACGGGTACGTATCAACAGGTCTATAGTGGGAATGAAAACACGTTTAACGATAGTGGTCTGACGATGGGCACAGGATATTTTTACATCATTCAGGCGACCGTGGACGGCGTAACTTCTCCAGCATCCGCACCGTTGGGTGTTGCCACACTTCGCACAAGCATCACACCGGGGCAATTGTGGCCAGATCTGGAAGGTAAACCGATCGATGCGCATGGGGCTGGTTTTTTCTATGATGAACAGACGGAGACCTATTACTGGTATGGCGAATATCATAAGGGCGGCTGGCCAGCTGTTGGTGTGCGTGTGTATTCATCGAAGGATCTCATGAATTGGACGGACCGAGGCATGGCTCTAACAACACTGCAATCCATGGATGATTTTGATAATGACCCGTTGATCTCCAAATTGTATGCGGGGCGTGAGGACCGCGTGGATATCTGGGCAGATATTCGCAAAGGACGGATCATTGAACGACCAAAGGTCATTTACAACGACAAAACGAAGAAATACGTGATGTGGGCTCACATGGATGGTGATAAGGACCCTTATAACGATAATGCGAACTACGGTAAGGCGCGTGCCGGTTATGCGATCAGTGACTCTCCGACAGGGCCTTTTGTGTATCAGAAGAGTTACCGGATGGACAGAGCTCCGGAAGGGGAGAAAGATTACTTCCCAAGCGATAAGGGCATGGCACGTGACATGACGTTGTTCAAGGATGATGACGGTACCGGTTATCTGATATATTCCAGCGAAGAAAACCTGACACTCTATATCTCCAAACTGAATGAAGACTACAGTGACGTAACAGGGTGGCATAAGGAAGGACGAACGGATGAAAAAGGCAATCCGGTACGTGATTCGACCTATCAGGCTGAGTATGGCATAGATTACGTGCGTGTGTTCCCGGGAGGGCAGCGCGAAGCACCGGCGATGTTTAAGTATCAGGGGAAATATTATATTTTGACTTCCGGGGCTTCCGGCTGGGCCCCTAACGAAAACAAAGTGACGGTGGCGGATAACATTTTTGGCCCGTGGTCAACGCAGACCAATCCGTTCGTGCGTACGTTGCCGAGCGATCCCGATCCAGGCAAGGCATTCGGCACACAGACCACATCCGTCATTCCGGTCGATCCGGAAAAAGGCAAGTTCATTTACGTGGGGGATACGTGGAATGGTGGCAATTTCTCGAATGACGCTGCAAAATACGTGTTCTTGCCCATTGAGTTTGGAATAGGCTCCGACATCGCGATCAAGTGGTATAACAGCTGGACACCTGATCTGTTGAATTCGATGGGCAAGGTTGATATTGCTGATCCGTTGCCAGAAGCCGTGGCATTAGGCAAAGTACCATCCCTGCCAACAACATTGAATGTGCGCGAGGGTGGTGAACTGGTGTCAACGCCAGCAGTATGGACAATTGATAACCGGGTCATGACGGCAGAAGATTTTGCTAAGCCAGGACCGCTCACGTTACAGGTAACGACACCGGAATATAACAACAAAAAGCAGGCAGTTCGCGTAAACGTCATCCCGGAAAACACACTCTATTTCGTGAATAGCGGAGGTTACGAAACGGCTGATTATAGTCTCATGGGTGCCTATATGAAAGGAACACTTGCCAACCCGGGAATGGCAGACCAGATGTACGCTCCGGTGGAGGGTCGCAATTGGGGGTATACCAGCGCAGATGCACTGTCATCCGGTTCAAATGGCGGAGATATATTCTCGACCGTACGTTATCTGAACGGTGGCAATGTCAGCAATTCACCTAAAGGCACGGACTTAACCTATAGATTTGATGTGCCAAACGGGACATACGATGTCTACGCCGGATTCAACGATCCGTGGAGCAATACATCGCGCAGAGCTAATTTCTTCATCAATGGCACCAATACCGGTGCAGTTACTTTTACGCCTGCCAGCGTTAGAGCCCACAAAGGCATCAGCGTGTCGGACAACAAACTGGAGTTGACCGTGCGCAATACGGCATCGCAGGACCCGATGATTAGCTGGATTATGATCGTTAAACCTGACGCCGCGCCACCTGCAAATGATAGTGCTGGCCTTAATGCTGATGCGTTAGATTCAACGAGCGCAACGCTTCGCTGGGATGCTCATCTTGGTGCAGCAAGCTACAAGCTCTACCGCTCAGATCGTGAGCAAGGAGAGTATAAGGTGGTCTACAGCGGCAATGGACGGGAGTACACGGACAATGAACTGAACCCCGGCACGGAATATTATTACAAAGTGGAAGCTTTGGATGCGACGGGGCAATCCTTGAGAGGTGAATCTTCCGCTTATCAGGTGCACACGGCTCAGCAGAGCGCTGCGGATGTAGCAACAGGGATTACGGCACTGGAACAGCCTTCCGCAGGTGCAAAAAAACTGAAGTTACCATCCGTACCACAAGGTTTCACGGTGAAGATCGCTTCCAGTTCGGTACCGTCGGTCATTCAAACCGATGGAACGATTGTCCCACCATCTAAGGAAACAACAGTAACACTGGAGCTGGAAATTACTCGAACTTCTGACGACAGTAGAGCCTTGACTGTACCGTTGACAGTGAAGGTGCCGGCATCTGTTCCTTCCCCTGGAGGCACGGACCCTGGTTCGGGCGGTAATCCAGGCGGCAATTCCGGTGGGAATTCAGGAAATGGTTCTGGTTCAGGCAACAATGGCGGACAATCAGGAAGTGGAAGTCCAAGTGCAGAGAATGCTGTACCACAACCTAAACCGGAGAAAGACCGTTCCGTTCTGGAGTTGCAGGGACAGTCTGACCAGAAGGGTGTAGTGCAGTCCAACGTGGACGCTTCAACGATTAAAGAGGCTTTTCAAGTTGCACCTTCAACATATGCGGGTCAGCGCTTGGTCGAACTTCGGCTGAAGCCGGTTTCGGGAGCAACGGCATATGAAGTATCTCTGCCTGCCTCTGCGTTAATAGATCAGGGTGAGTCACATGTGTTCAACATTGTTACAGAGCTGGGGATGTTGGAGCTTCCTGCGACACTATTAACGAAGGATATAGTTGGTGATGGGATTGCATCCATCCGATTGGTCAGAACGGAGCTACCAAAAACAGTCGCAGATCAGCTTGGCACGCAATATGGAGTCCAGCTTGAACTTCAACTGGATGATCAACCATGGCCATCGGAAAGCGAATTGAACCTTCGTCTGCCTTACCAATCATCACAAAATGCTCAGCAGGATCGGATTGTAGCATTTGTCATTGGCGCGAACGGTGTGGCAACCCCGTTGCCGCAAAGTTACTACGATCAAAAAAGCGGGCAGCTTGTATTTTCCGTAACATCACTCACAGGAAATTATACTGTTGTGTCTGTGGAGCAGACATTCGCAGATCTTGCAGAAGTGCAGTGGGCCAAGAAAGCAATGGAGGCTTTGGCTGTCCGAGGTGTAATTGATGCTGAGGCAAGCGGTGATTCCACCCAGTTACATCCAAAACAGGAGATGACCCGCGGCCAATACATGCAATGGTTGATGACTGCGCTGGGCTTGAATGCTTCTTCCGGGAATGCGTTCTCCGATGTCAGCACTGATGCCACGTATTATAAAGCAGTAACTGCAGCGCGTTCGCTTGGCATCACTAGCGGCACCGGGGACGGGCGCTTTATGCCTGAGGCAACCATCACCCGTCAGGAAATGATGACGCTGACGGTGAGGGCACTTGGAGCGGCCGGATTGGTCGAGCCGGAATCAGCTTCGGTGGAAAGCCTTGTACAGTTCCGCGATGCTTCCACGATCCGATCATATGCCCGCGATAGCGTAGCCATGCTTGTGAAGCTGGGCATCGTCGGCGGATACAACGGAGAGGTGAAGCCTCTTGCCCAAGCGACTCGTGCCGAATCGGCCACACTGCTGTATGCAATGATGAGCAAATTGATTTGGCCTAACTGACAATAACAACCATTTTATCCTAAGAAGAGAAGGCTTACTTCAACCTGGATTACAGGAGTAAGTAAGCCTTTTTCTTTTTGCTTATGCGCCCTGGCATGGGGGATAACTGGATGGTGAAGTCACTCTTAACGAGCAAGTCGCTTTCTTTCCGATTGTAGAGGTTACTTGTAATGTCTGCCGATTTGATACGCTTGCTCCATCAAGCTCTCGATATGGGTTTTGGAATCGGATATCGTTTCATAGAGAAACTCCACTCGGGATTCCTGCAATCTTGCATAACCCGCAATCCCATTATTCAGATAGTTCGAAATCATGTTGTAATAATCGTATTTATGGAATGACGCCTCCGTTCCTCCAGCTAGTGCAATCCAGAGTGCCTTTTTGGAGTTTGTTTTGTTCAGCAGCCCCATGTTCCATACCTTGTCCAGATAGGCTTTGAGCATGGAAGGAACGTTGTACCACCATACCGGGAAAATAAATACAATGGCATCAGCCGCAAGCACACGATCCAGCTCTTTGCGAATCATAGGAGCATGCTGTTTGTCGGGATTTTGCCAGTCTCGCTCATCTTCTATACGATATAGTGGATCAAATCCGTCATGATATAGATCGAGGATATCGATTTCATGGGAATTCTCCTGTATCCCTTCTATAAAACGATTCATCACGGCAAATGTTAGGGAGTCCTGTCTTGGGTGAGTAACGACCAATTTGATTTTCATGTATGAGTAACTATTGAGAAGTACGCACCTTCGAGTGCTGTAGATACCTTGAGGTTCTTCGGTTACTTATGATAATGGATATACATATATGTGATTTAAGGGGGATTACCAGTGGAACAGGAACTGAAAAGATATGAGAGTGGTGTGCAGGCAATCATCGACCGCATCTGTCTGTGGGGAGAGAATCTTCTGGACAGAGTATATGGAGATAAAAACAAAGTACTGGAGAATCATTTTAGCGAATAAATTCCGCTTTCGACTTCGAACTAACTGCTCCCGAATTAAAAAACAACAAAAACCTTCCTGAATCGAGGAGAAGGGTATTTGTTGTTTTTTGCCCTTTATCAGTGAAACTGATAAATACCATAAAATCATCGAAATTGACCCCTACCATCGGGTATGGTAGGTTCAAGAGAGTAGAAATTAATATGATCATTTTAGTAGGAATTAAAATTGACGTAATGCGCGAGGTGGCAAATGGTGGAACTTCAAGTGACAAACAGCCCTTTTAATCAGGAACAGGTTGAGCTGCTCAATCGCCTTATTCCTACATTGAACGATGGACAGAAAACGTGGCTTAGCGGATATCTGACAGCCATTCAGGGATTTGCGGCTGTAGCTGCACCTGCTGGTGTGGAACAACAGCCTGCATCTTCAGCAGGTATTACTCCTGAAAGTGCACCTGTTGCGGCGTCCAGGGAAGTTACGGTACTCTTTGGATCACAAACCGGGAACTCCAGTGGACTATCCAAGAAACTGGCGAAAAAGCTGGAAGAGCAGGGGCTTCAGGTGACCCTGTCGTCAATGGGAGATTTCAAACCGAACGGACTGAAAAAAGTAGAGAATCTTCTCATTATTGTCAGCACACATGGAGAAGGCGAACCGCCGGATAATGCGATTCCGTTGCATGAATTCCTGCATAGCAAACGAGCTCCGAAGCTCGATGGATTGCGTTACTCCGTATTGGCTTTGGGAGATACTTCGTATGAGTTCTTCTGTAAAACAGGCAAGGATTTTGACATTCGTTTGCAGGAACTTGGCGGAACAGCGCTTGTACCACGTGTGGACTGTGATGTAGATTTTGATGAAGCGGCTGCAGAGTGGATGAATGATGTGCTTGCTTCACTCAGCAGCACACCGGCTGCTGCGGGAGCGGTAACCAGTGAAGCAGTTGGAGCCGCAGTAAGCAGCGGTGAATCCGAGTTCAACCGGACGAATCCATTCAGAGCTGAAGTCCTGGAAAATCTCAACCTGAACGGCAGAGGATCGGACCGCGAGACACGTCATATCGAATTGTCTCTGGAAGGTTCCAATCTGGACTACGAGCCGGGCGATAGCCTCGGTGTGTTCCCTGAGAATCATCCACGCCTGGTCGATGAGCTGATCGCAGCCATGGAATGGAATGCGGATGAGCGCGTTACGGTGAATAAAAGTGGAGACCAGGTTTCTGTACGTGAAGCATTATTGCGTTACTTCGAAATTACTGCTGTCACAAGACCCGTTGTGGAGCAGCTGGCAAAGCTGAGCCCGGGTAGCGGGTTGCCCGCTCTGCTTGCAGATGATTCGGAATTCCGCAAAGTCATGAACAGCTGTGACTTGCTGGATATAGTACAGGATTATCAGCTTAAAGGTATTCCGGCTGCATCATTCGTAGCTGTGCTTCGCAAAATCCCGGCACGTCTGTATTCGATTGCAAGCAGTTCGAAGTCTTTCCCGGATGAAGTTCATCTTACTGTTCGTACGGTACGTTACGAATCACGTGGCAGAGAGCGCTACGGTGTGTGCTCTGTTCATCTGGCTGAACGAGTTGAACTAGGGGATACATTACCTGTATTTATTCAGCAAAATCCAAACTTCAAACTGCCGGAGAACCCGGATGCTCCAATCATCATGATTGGACCAGGTACAGGTGTAGCTCCGTTCAGATCATTCCTTGGAGAGCGTGAAGAGACGGGTGCAGAAGGCAAAACGTGGCTGTTCTACGGCGATCAGCATTTCTCCACCGATTTCCTCTACCAGACAGAGTGGCAGCGCTGGCTCAAGGACGGCGTTCTTACGAAGATGGATGTCGCTTTTTCCCGTGATGCAGAAGAGAAAGTATATGTGCAGCATCGGATGCTGGAACACAGCAAAGAGCTGTATCAGTGGCTACAGGAGGGTGCAGTTGTATATATCTGTGGTGACGAGAAACGAATGGCACATGATGTTCATGCTGCACTCGCAACCATTCTTGAACAAGAGGGTGGCCTAACACCTGAACAGGCAGCGGAATATCTGACACGTTTGCAACAGGAAAAACGGTATCAGCGGGATGTGTATTAATTACAGATCATATGCCGGATAAGGCATCCCGGAGATACGAGAGGAGAAAGCAGCATGGCTTATAATAACTTACTTAACCCGCAGCGCACGAACAGTGATGTGGAAGATATAAAGATCAAAAGTGACTACTTGCGTGGAAGTCTGACTGAAACGCTGGCGGATCGGATCAGTGGTGCGATTCCTGAGGATGATAACCGTCTGATGAAACATCACGGCAGTTATATGCAAGACGACCGTGACCTGCGTAATGAGCGGAATAAATCCAAGCTGGAGCCTGCCTACCAATTCATGTTGCGTGTGCGTGCTTCCGGAGGCATTGTTACACCCGAACAGTGGTTGATGATGGATCGTGTAGCGCATAAATATGCCAATGAAACGATTCGTTTGACGACGCGCCAATCATTTCAGCTGCATGGTGTGCTCAAATGGGACCTCAAAAATACCATTCGTGAAGTAAACGATTCGTTGCTCAGCACCCTTGCTGCATGTGGCGACGTGAACCGGAACGTCATGTGTAATCCGAATCCGGACCAATCGGATATTCATGCTGAAGTATATGAATGGGCATGCCAGGTGAGTAATCATCTTGACCCACGCACTCGTGCGTACCATGAGCTGTGGCTGGATGGAGAGAAAATTATCGATTCACAGGACGCGGATGAAGAAGTAGAGCCGATCTACGGCAAAGTGTATTTGCCGCGTAAGTTCAAAATCGGGATTGCCGTTCCACCATCCAATGATGTAGATGTGTTTTCGCAGGATCTCGGCTTTATCGCTATTGTAGAGAATGGCAAGCTGCAAGGCTTTAACGTATCTGTCGGCGGGGGTATGGGGATGTCTCATGGTGATCCGAAGACTTATCCTCAGGTGTCTAAAGTCATTGGTTTCTGTACACCAGAGCAAATGATTGATGTTGCGGAGAAAACGGTTATGATTCAGCGTGATTATGGGGATCGTGCTGTGCGTAAACATGCCCGTTTCAAATATACAATCGATGACCGCGGCCTCGCCTGGTTCGTGGAAGAACTGACGAGTCGTCTCGGCTGGAAGCTGGATGCGGCGCGTGAATTCCATTTTGAACATAATGGAGATCGTTACGGTTGGGTAAAAGGCAGCAACGGCAGATGGCACTACACCTTGTACATTCAAAATGGACGTGTAAAGGATGTGGACGGTTATCCGCTCATGACAGGTCTGCGTGAAATTGCCAAAATCCATACCGGAGATTTCCGTCTCACAGCGAATCAGAATCTCATTATCGGAAACATCAGCAGCCAGAAGAAGAAAAAGATTGAGGCACTGATTGAGCAATACAATCTGACCGATGGTGCTCACTACTCGGCGCTTCGCAGAAGTTCTATGGCTTGTGTGGCGCTTCCGACTTGTGGTCTTGCCATGGCGGAGTCCGAACGGTATCTGCCTTCACTGATCGACAAGCTGGAGCCTGTACTGGACGAAGCAGGGCTGAGAGACGAAGAGATTGTCATTCGTATGACGGGTTGCCCGAACGGCTGCGCGAGACCGATGCTGGCTGAGATCTCGTTTATCGGCAAAGCTCCGGGAAAATACAATATGTACCTCGGCGGAAGTTTTACCGGGCATCGCTTGAACAAATTGTACAAAGAAAATATTGGCGAAGCCGAAATTTTGGATACATTGACTCCAATGGTGAATCAATATGCCAAAGAGCGCCATGATGGTGAGCATTTTGGAGATTTCGTCATTCGTGCCGGTTATGTGCCTGAAGTGCTGGACGGTCAGCAGTTTCATGCCTAAGTAGATGAATTTGTGCAGAGAAGCATTCCCTAGGGAATTGCTTCTTTGGCGTTTTTGGATCGTTTTTCTTTGGGATTTCGGAACGTAGCAAGGTGATATTGACTTGGCTTTTACCATTTTTTCGTGAGTCTAAACTTGTTGAAGTAAGCCCAACAAGATATAATGACAAAGTAGAAAGCAGATTATATGTTGAAAGTGAGCGGAAACGATATGGGTCGTAAGTGGAATAATATTAAAGAAAAAAAAGCTTCAAAAGATGCAAATACCAGCCGGGTCTATGCTAAATTCGGCGTTGAGATTTATGTAGCTGCCAAGAAGGGCGAACCGGACCCGGAAGCGAACCGCGCACTGAAAGTCGTGCTGGAGCGTGCCAAAACGTATAACGTACCCAAAGCCATTATTGACCGTGCCATGGAAAAGGCAAAAGGCAGCGGGGACGAAAATTATGAAGAACTTCGTTATGAAGGATTTGGGCCCAATGGTGCCATGGTGATCGTGGATGCCCTTACCAATAATGTGAACCGTACTGCACCGGAAGTGCGCTCTGCATTTAACAAAAACGCGGGGAATATGGGTGTGAGCGGATCTGTTGCTTATATGTTTGATCCTACAGCGGTAATTGGGGTAGAAGGCAAAAACTCCGAGGAAGTACTGGAACTTCTGCTTGAAGCAGATGTGGATGTACGTGATATCGTGGACGAAGACGATGCTGTGATCGTATATGCAGAACCGGATCAATTCCATGCTGTACAGGAAGCATTTAAAGCTGCCGGTGTTACTGAGTTTACCGTAGCCGAGCTGACGATGCTTGCGCAAAACCATATTGAACTTCCAGAGGATGCACAAGCCCAGTTCGAGAAGCTGATTGATGCGCTTGAAGACCTTGAAGATGTTCAGCAAGTGTACCATAACGTAGAGTTCGTTTAAGCGAATTACACGAATTAAGCGAAACGTGGTTCGATTGCCAAAAAGAGTGTCTAGCCAATCAACGGATTGGACAGACACTCTTTTTATTGTTCTCCTATGAGTCGGATTGCAATGCACCAGGAGATTTTTTCGATTTTGCCGATTTGCTACCGCCAAACTTGAATAACACAATACCGCCCACGATGACAAGAACGCCCAGAAGCTGGTTCCACGAGAATGGGATTTGTTCCAGTCCAAGCCATCCCATGGAATCAAACAGCAAAGCGAAACTTAACTGGGATGTAAGTACGATCGAGATCGCAAAGGTGGGACCAAGCAGCTTCATGCCCTGAACGAGACAGAAGACCACCCCAACACCGATGGCTCCGCTAAGCCAGTACCAGGGCTGCATATGTTGGAAGCTGAACGTATTCTCTCCCTCCACCAGCAGAGAAATCAGAAAAGATGCAATAAACCCGGTGAAAAGCACCATCGTTGTTGTAGACCACGAGCCGGTACGTTCATTAACCTTACTATTAAAGATGGTCTGCAGACTGACAAGAGAACCTGCCAGTAACGCAAGCAAAATACCTGTAATGATCATAGGATAGAGATCTCCTTATTCATAGATGTTGTGACCCGCCACTTCTGCCAGACCTGCCCGATCTTTGACCATAATAAAGCCCTGATCCCGCATGATTAATCCATCTGCACACAGCTTCTGAATCACCCGATTCAAATGCCGATAACTCGTACCGATCAGATTCGCGATATCTGTCAAATTAAAGGCGTCCAGTTCTTCGTGGACAACAGTTCCCGCTTCTTCGGTAGAGATGGAGAGCAGATAGCTGGCTAATCGAACCTCGACCGGATACATCAGGTTGAAGTTGGAGAAGTTCGAATCGATATAAAACTTGTGGGAAATAATTTTGAGCAAAAATTTCAACAGGGGTGCGGAATCGCTGGCGAGTTCAGCTAACCATTGATAATGAATGCGCAGCATCACGACAGGTGAGACCGCCTGTACGGTGTTCACGATGTTACTCTCCCGAACGTACTCAATATCACCAACCACCTCAAGCGGTGTTTTGAAGCAAAGAACGAGTGTTTTATCCTGTGGTGAGGTCGTGAAGATTTTGATTTTCCCTTCGACCAGCACGTATAAATATTCGGATGTTTCGCCTTCACGGCAGATTAATTCGCACTTCTCGAAGTGGCATAACGTCATATGCGGATGCAGGGGCTCGTGAAATACCGATTCGAGTTGATACTGTTTCAAATAGTGCAGCAATTGATGATGATTCTGGAATTCTTCCATAGTGTATTTCACCCCCGACTTTATAATCCACCAGCTAGAGCTTCATAATAATGACGCCCGTAACCATTAATGCGATACCCAGAAATTGCGGTAGTTTCATTTTTTGCTTTACAACACCAAACCATCCGTTACTGTCGACCAGAAAGGTCAGGAACAGCTGTGCAATCAACAGGGCTGAGATCGTAAAAGTTACCCCAATTTGCTGGATTGCCGTGACTTCGCTGAAAATAATCACTGCACCAAACGCCCCTCCCGCCAGGTACATGGGCTTCACTTGCTTCAATCCTTGCAGGTTGATGTCCCGCACGAATACAAGGATCAGAGCCGCCAGAATGAACCCGGTGAGTTGGGTAATGGTTGCGGCTTGCCAGGTGCCCATGTCCGTACTGATTCGGGTATTGGCAACCCCTTGCAGGGTAATGCATGCACCGCCTAAAAGTGCAAAAATAATTCCTCTCATGGTTGTACTCTCCTTGTCGCGTCATTACTTCTTCGATTTCTATTAAATGATATATCCACTCAAAAAGCCAAGGACAAATGTCCTCAGCTCAGAAGTCATAGCATTTAGAGTACAATAAACCCTCCGCAAAATCCAGACAGAACCCACGATGGTTCGTGATTCTGAGAATCACAATACTTGAAACACCGGTTGCTCACCAATAAAATGAACAGGCAATTTCGGAAAAGCTGTAGCCAATCGTTCAGACAAAAGCTTCATCCCGGAAGCCTCACTCTCGGCATGACCAATCATAAGAAGAGCCTTTTGTTTTCCTTGCTGCACAGCATCACGCATGTACTCCGGTGTCTCCCATTCGAATCCTTCACCAGCGACAATTAGATCCAACTCTTCCTGTTGAAGCAGAGGAATGTTTAGATTGCCGTTGCCTCGAAAACCAACAAGCACTGCTGCTCGTCTGCATATCATCTTTGGATCACCAGCTAGGCGTACATATTCGATGCCAAGCGAACGTTTTATATGTTCCGCAATAAGCTGAACTGCCATTCCTTCCGGAAAGGACAGAATGTCAGCTTCCGGTTTACGAAGTGCTACAGATGATGACCATCCTAATGCCTGAACCAATCCTTCCGTAATGCCATCCGGTTGAAAGCGGTGAATGGCATCATGGCAACGATAGATCGCAATTCCACCGTTGTCGATTAGCGTTCTCTTGGTTTCATAGACCGGATCATCAGCTAGCCAATCGGTATGGCTATGATGATTATAGAAGGGAGGTTCATGAGCGATAATTAGATTAGCTCCGCGCTGTATGGCATGCTCAATCACATGTTGTGTAGGCATAAAAGTTACAAAAATACCTGTGACCGTTTGGTTGGGTGAACCCGTAATCAGTTGATCCACGGTGTGTTCAGGTAACTCAACATTTTCCGTGAGATGTTGTATAATGTCTTGAATCGTTATGTTCATAGGTATAATTCCTCCAGTGACAGGATATAGGATTAGTTTACCATTTTGAAGAAAGAACGGCACTTTAGATTAGACTTGCTAGATGGGGGAAAAGAGGTTATACTAACCAAAAGAAACGGAATGAACGTTCATTCCTAAAAGAAGGAGGGATAGATTCATGGCTAAAGGCAGCAAAAAAGATGATATTTTTGCAGCTGCTTTAACGCTTTTTGCCCAGAGGGGGTTCGATGCAACAACCATGCCGATGATTGCGGATTCGGCTCAGGTAGGAGCGGGAACCATATATCGATATTTTACGAACAAAGAAGTATTGTTGAATGAACTCTTTCAGAAAAGTATCAGGGAGTTCCTTGATGCCTTGAAACATGGCTTTCCGGATAAACCCATTTCTGTACGTGAGCAGTTTCATCATATATTCCGTGGATTGTTCAAATTCGCTGAATCCGATCCTGACCGGCTAAAATTTATTAATTCTACCGGTAATGCACTACATTTTCACGATGAAAGCAAGGAAAGCGTCAATGAATTTATGGGGTTTCTGAATGACTGCATCCATAAGGGACAGCAGCAGGGAGCTATTCTTATGTTGCCGACAGAAGCATTAATGAACATTGTCTATGGTGCTTCTATGCATTTGTTTGAACACTTTAACAAAGGTCTTTTGGAAGCAACGCCGGAGTTAATGAACCAGCTTGAAGAGTGCCTGTGGAATGCCATTAGAGTCCATTGATTCTATTGGCCTTTTTTACAACATAAACGGAATGAATATTCATTCCTATACTAGACATAAGGTGTGTGAGGATAAAGTATGAGTAAACTTAGAAACCCCAGAACGCTTTCCTTGATTTTATGGATACTTATTACCGTAGTTTCAGTAGTGACGATGCCTGATTATGGTCAGCTGGTCAAAGAAAAAGGAGAAATTTCAATTCCTGAAACGGCTCAGAGCCAAATCGCTGCTACGATGATGAAAGACATGGATAGTGATAGTGGGAATACCTATTCAATCATCGCTGTATTTAACAGTGGAGAAGATGCACAGGCATTAACCAAGCAGCAGAAAACGGAAATCGAATCTGTTTTGTCCAACCTGAAAAATCAGGAAAAACAACTGAATATACAGACGCTCACAACCCATCTGGATGGTGAAGAGCAAGCTGATCGACTTATATCCGAGGACCAAACCACGATTTTAACCCAAATCACAGTCACTAAGGATGAGGATATTCCCCTTTCGGAAGTGGTGAGTCAGTTAAATGAGGCGACAGCCATCTCAGATGTGAATACATATCTGACAGGAGCAGATCTGATTGGTGATGATTTTGGCAAATCGATTGAGGATGGGGTACAGAAAACAGAGATTATCGCGGTTATTTTTATCCTCGTTATTCTGATTATTATTTTCAGATCGCCGATTATTCCCGTTATCTCACTGCTTACGGTGGGTATATCTTACGTTGTTTCATTGGCGATTGTGGGTCATCTTGTAGACTTGTTTAACTTTCCGTTCTCTAACTTTACCCAAGTGTTTATGGTTGTGATTTTATTTGGGATCGGTACGGATTACAATATTTTGTTATACACCAGATTTAAGGAAGAGTTGAGCAGACAAGGCGGGGATGTACTTCTCGCAACCAAAACGACGTTTAGAACGGCAGGACGTACTGTGTTATATAGCGGTATTGCTGTATTCATCGGATTCCTTGCTTTGATGCTCGCCAAGTTTCAGCTGTACCAGGCAACCTCTTCCGTGGCATTTGGAGTAGCGGTTCTCATTATTGTCCTTAATACGTTGAATCCATTCTTTATGGTTGTATTAGGGAAAAAGATGTTCTGGCCATCGAAGAAATTTGAAGGTCACGCAGATAGCCGCTTATGGGGATTTTTGTCTCGGAACGCGGCAAGAAGACCATTTCTTGCAATCATTCTTGTTGCCGTGATTAGCATTCCGTTTTTGTTCAGCTACAGCAACCGGCTTAGTTATAATGATCTGTTTGAGGTCAATAACAACTATACATCCAAACAGGGAATTAATTTGATCATGGATCATTACGCGCCAGGCTTCTCTGCCCCAACCACATTGGTTGTACAATCCGAGCAGTCGATGGATAACCAAACGCTTTTAAAAGCACTGGATGATCTGACGGATAAGGTATCCAAAATGGATGGTGTGTCCGTAGTTTATAGCGTTACCCGACCAACCGGAACAAAAATCAAGGATTTGTATATCAATGATCAGGCGGATGAGCTTAATCAAGGTATCGGGAAGGCGAACAATGGAGTAGGCACCATCAACGAAGGATTATCTTCTGCGGCAGGCCAGTTGCAATCATCCAATGATCTGAGTGATGTGCAGCAGTTGATTGATGGTACAAGCCAGTTGCAAGAAGGAGTCTCAGCTCTGGGGAAAGCCATGAATCAGGTGACGGTCGGGCTGAGCGATGGGGGGAAAGGCGCAGATACATTGAAAAACGGCCTGGCTACCCTCAGAGATAAAGTAGGTATACTATCTAAAGGTACAACGAAGTTACAACAAGGATATGCTGATCTTGAACAGGGACTAGGTTCGTTCAGTGATGCCTTTACAAGTATCAAAACAGCAATTCAGGGTGCACTAGATGCCTACGCTCAAATCGAAAGTAGTATGACAAGACTCATTACGAATCATCCTGAGTTACAGCAGGAAGAAGACGCGGTACAAATCATGGGCATTGCCCAGGCGGCTCAAAGCGATCTGAACAAGTTATACACACAGATGGACCCGCTGATGGTGCAGTACAATGGTGCTCTGGGTTCATTCAAGGAAGCGAACAAAGCCCTGGCTCAGGTTAACGAAGGTTTAACTCGGGTGACTTCGGGTGTGGGTCAACTTGAAGGTGGAGCCGGAGAGTTATCTGCAGGTCTGGTTAATGGTGCAAGTGGCAGCAAGCAGATCGCTGGGAAAACGTCTGAAGTTGAAAAAGGACTTGTACAAATTAATCAAGGACAACATCAGTTATTAACCGGTCTGAACGACCTGCAAGCGAAGATGGGTGAACTGAAATCGGGACTCACCGCAAGTACTGAAGGTCTTACAGAAGTTTCCAAAGGTCTTGGGGATGCAGAGGAGTATTTGGGCAATCTGGGACAGTCTGATGCAGCCAAAAGTTTCTATATTCCTGAAGAGGTATTAACAGGAGAAGAGTTCCAAGCATCGCTAGATACTTATATGTCTGATGACCGGAAGACTGCGGAAATATCCATCATTTTAACAGACAATCCTTACTCTAAAGAGGCGATGGATGTTGTCCGAAATCTGAGCAACCAACTGAACACAGCCCTTGTTGGTACGGATTTGAGCGAAGCCAAAGTGGCGCTTGGTGGGGTGCCTTCACAAAATCTTGATCTACAAAAATTAGCTGGAGGTGACCTGAGCAGAACTTCCTTGATTATGTTGATTGGGATTGGGCTCATTCTTCTGGTAATCATTCGTTCATTCTGGCAGTCCGTAATCATTGTTGGCTCGTTGTTCCTGACGTATTACGTTGCGCTTGGTCTGAATGAATTGTTAGTAGTGGGGCCGCTTAACGTGGATTATCTGAGTTGGAACGTTCCTTTCTTCAGTCTGATTATGATCGTTACACTTGGCGTGGACTACAGCATTTTCCTCATGATGAGATATCGCGAGATTGAAGGTGATCCGGTTCATAAAATTACGGAGGCTTCCCGCAATATCGGAGGAGTCGTCATCTCTGCCGCTGTTATTTTGGGAGGTACCTTTGCTGCCCTGATTCCTTCCGGTGTAGTTACATTGATTGAAGTTGCTATATCTGTCATCATTGGATTGGTATTACTCAGCTTTGTGATGCTTCCGATCTTGTTACCGGCCTTAATCAGTCTATTGCATAAGTTAGCGAATTGGGGCTATGAATCCAATGAAAATAAATAATGAATATTACTCTATGCTTAGCTAACGACTTCTGACCAACATATTTCAGGCGTCGTGAGAGGGGATTTTTCAGGCTATTGAAGACCGCTGCAAAATGTATAGAGGGAAGGTATTTAAACTGGATATCAGTTTGAATGTCTTTCTTTTTTCTGCTAATTAGGAAAGTATTATTTTCATCACCGCAGGTCCAGGACAAGTGTTATAATGATGAATATGGATACACTTGTTCGTATTCACACGCAGAGGAAGGTGAAACGGAATTCAATGAAAGAGGATTCAAGACAACTGGAATTTATGGAGATCGACCTGAGCGAAGAGCCGATCACAGCGGCAGTCCCGGTTCCTGATCGTTCAACGATTGTCCGTGCTGATTTTGATATAAGATTGCCTGGCGGCATATTGTCTTCGGAGAAAAGGTTTGTAGAGGAAGGAAGGCAACTCGTTGAAGTAGAGGGGGAGCAGGCTCCCTCGGTTCCTTTTATGAGTTATTGGCCGACTTATGGTGTTATGAACAAACCCCAGCGCAAGTGGTATATGTATTGGAGGACAGAAGTCAGGCAGGGACGTTTCCCTGATACGGATCTGTCCTATCTGTTTGTTCATATTTATGAACTGATTAACGGAATTGGTTGGCAGGAACCACAGGAGGGTTACGACCAATTAAAACAGCTATGGATCAACTATCGTGAACGGCTTCCGCAGTTGGATGTATACATGCAGGAATGGATTATTGATTATGATCTCGTACATGAGTTGAACATGTCATTATCCGAGATGGTGGAGCTTTCGAGTGGCTATCTTACACCGGAGATTTTGGATAAGGAATTGCACCGGCTGTTAAGCAGCAATATATCGGATATCTCGCTGAAGCTGTTACAACGATATTATGACTACGACATTACGCTCAGCAAATTTTACAGGGATGGCGGCAAAGAAATTTTGGAACAGTACATTCCCCGAGTCATGGCTTTGGTTGATTCTTATCTGATGCGTACACGCAAGGTCGGCATATTGGATCAGTTTGAGCTAAATCATGAAAGGACGATCGAACGTACGTTGTTTCGAAAGGCCGTATATGACGACTCCATTTATGGAAAATCGGTTCGAATAACATATGTTCCGATTGGAGAGCATGCAGATTTTGTCCAGTTGGTAACCCGGGTTTTTCGATGCACGGAAAATAAATGCCGTGAACTGCTTGGTTTCCGAGGGCGACTTCGTGGAAAGACCCTTGAACCTGAGCTTGCAAATGTGATTGAACGTTACCTGGACAAAGCCTTTGCAGTCGAGCAAATGCCAGTAGTAGAGCAACCGATAGTCCGCATTGATGCGGAGAAACTTGCATCGTTGCAGCAGGAAAGTGAATATGTGCGCAGAGCACTCATGATCGAGGAAAATCGTACCTCCGAAGATGAGGATGCGAACAATGCGAGCAGCCAAGCTCCTATAACGATTCAAAATTCAACGGATGACACTAAAAGAGCTGAGGAGTCAGACCAACCGGAGGTTGGCTTTGAGGGAGCGCTTAAAACTGACGGAGTTCATGAAAGCGGGATTAGCGAGCCATTATCATTACAATGGGAGGCGAATTTTTCTGCTGATCTGGATGAAGAGTGGTTGCAGTTCTCTGAAATGCTGTCTTCGCAGCATGTACAGGCAATTCACGCCTTGCTTGGTGTCAACCCGGATACGGACCTGATGCGGGTGTCTGAGCAATACGGCACGATGCCTGCACTCCTGTTGGATGAAATGAATGATATGGCTATGGAAACGATTGGTGATCTACTGATTGATGGTGATCGCATAGTTTCCGATTATATAAATGTGTTTGAACATGTGAAGAGGTGATTGGGCAGTGGCAGAACTTAAAATACCGAAGCGGCTGACTACCGCACTAGTGAATTCGTTGACAGCGGGCGTTGTGCCACGAATCGGACTGGAGCAGATTGCTGTTGGCCGGAAGTCTGAAGTGGACGCGATCTTGCGGGATATGGACAACATTGCGGAAGGCGGGGCAGCTTTTAAGCTGATTACAGGAAGGTATGGAAGCGGAAAAAGTTTTCTGTTACAGATGATTCGTAACTATGCGATGGATCGGGAATTTGTTGTGGCGGACGCCGATTTGTCACCTGAGCGCAGACTGGTGGGAACCAAAGGTCAGGGGCTTGCAACATACCGTGAGCTGATGACTCGTCTGTCTACTCGTACACGTCCGGATGGCGGGGCACTGGAACCGATTTTGCAAAAATGGATCGCTGGTCTTCAGCAGCAAGCGATGCAAAGTCAGGGCTTGCGCCCGCATGATCCGTCTCTTCCTGCTGAAGTCGAGAAGCAGATCTATGCGGTGACGAACGAAATGCAGAATTTGGTGCATGGATTCGATTTTGCCAAGGTGCTGGCTTCGTACTGGAACGGGTATAAATTGGCGGATGATGACCGTAAACAGGCAGCGCTGCGCTGGTTGAGAGGCGAATTTGCAACCAAGACAGAAGCCAAGAAAGAGCTGGCTGTCGGCGTCATCATTGACGATGATAACTGGTATGACTACTTCAAATTATGGTCCGAATTCACGGCACGGATCGGTTATAAAGGACTGCTGTTGTTCATAGATGAAGCGGTGAATCTGTACAAAATTACAAACAGCATATCCCGGCAAAGCAACTACGAGAAGCTGCTTACCATGTTCAATGATACGATGCAGGGCAAAGCAGAACACCTGGGTATCTTTGTAGGCGGCACACCACAATTTGTGGAAGATGAAAGACGCGGACTCTTCAGTTATGAAGCACTTCGTTCGAGACTCATTGATGGCCGCTATGCAGCAAGAGAATATGCGAATTATACCGGACCGATCTTGAAACTTTCGATGTTGTCCCATGAAGAGATTTTGATTCTGTTGCAGAAGCTGCGTCAGATACATGCCCTACATTTTGGCTATAGTGCAAGTCTGACGGATGAGGATTTAGTTGATTTTATGCAAACAGCGGTCAACCGGCTAGGCGCGGATGAGTTACTGACTACACGTGAAGTGGTACGGGACTTCATGGATGTGCTGCACACGCTCCATCAGAATCCTGAAGTGACCTATGTTCAATTACTTGGTGAGCGAGCAGTCAAACCGCAGGAAGCAGGAAAAGGAACGGATTCTTCATCTGCTGATGATTTGGATGATTTTCTGGCGGAGTTTGAATTATGAGTGAGAACCCTTTCTATCGACTGGCCCCTTTTGTACAGGAATTTATTTATAAAAAAAGATGGGAATCACTTCGGCCAGCCCAGATTGAAGCTTGTAATATTTGTTTTCATACCCCACATCATATGCTGATTGCGGCAGGTACAGCCTCCGGCAAGACGGAGGCGGCTTTTTTTCCTGCACTGACCGAGCTGCATGAACGGCCCTCCAAATCCGTGGGCATCTTGTACATCGGGCCGCTTAAGGCACTCATTAATGACCAATTCGAGCGACTAAAGGACCTACTGTCCGAGGGGAATATTCCGGTATGGCACTGGCATGGGGATGTGCCTCAGGCAGAGAAAACACGTCTCATGCGAAGTCCCTCCGGTGTGCTTCAGATTACGCCCGAATCGCTGGAAGGTCTGCTGATGAATCGTCCCAATGCCATTCCGGCGCTATTTCATGATCTGCGATATGTCATCATTGACGAGGTTCATGCATTCATGGGAGCGGACCGAGGCATTCAGGTGTTGAGTGAGCTGGCGCGAATTGAACGTATGGCTGGATGTAAACCGAGAAGAGTGGGATTATCTGCGACACTAAGTGATTATGAAGCTGCTACAGCCTGGCTCGCTGCTGGAACTAATCAGGGGGTGGATGTGGTTTCTTCCCCCGGTGGTCGCAAGCTGCGTTTGCGGGTGGAGCATTTTTCGTTTCCGGATGCACGGGATGAAGAACAGGCGGAACATCTGCATAACGCACGTAAAGTCTATTACGACTTCATCTATGAGAGTACACATCGCAAAAAAGCTTTGATATTCACCAATAGCCGAACGGATGCCGAAGTCACTATACTTGAGATGCGGCGTGTCGCCGCACGGAGACATGAGCGTGACGTATTCCATGTTCATCATGGGAGCATTTCCGCCATGTTGAGAGAAGAGACCGAAGCTGCCTTGCGAACCGGATCAGGGCCAGCAGTAGCTGCGGCTACCGTAACGTTGGAACTGGGGATTGACCTGGGTGAACTGGAGCGGGTTGTGCAGCTTGGAGCACCTTATAGTGCATCGAGCTTTGTTCAGCGCCTTGGACGGTCAGGCAGGCGTGAGGATATGGCTTCCGAGATGTTATTTGTATGTCCGGAAGAAGAGGATGAGGAAGCTCAATTGCCTGCTCGAATGCCATGGACACTTATGCGGGCTATTGCTGTTATTGAATTGTATGTAAAAACCAAGTGGGTTGAACCCCTTGAGGCCCGGAAGATGCCGGTGGGTGTGCTCTATCATCAGACGATGAGTATACTGAAAAGCATGGGGGAGGCTGAACCCAAAGAATTGGCTGAGGCCATGCTTTCGCTCGCACCATTCGCGGAGATTCGTGCAGATCAATATCAGATTTTTCTAAATTATCTGATTGAGACTGATCATCTGCAATGGACAGAAGATCGGACTTTAATCATCGGGCTTACGGGTGAGAAAACCGTCAATAACTATCGCTTTTATGCGGTGTTCAAAGATGATGAAGAGCACAAAGTGCTGAACGGTTCCGAGGAGATCGGCTCCATTACAACCGTGCCGCCACCTGGATACTGTTTCTCTCTTGCCGGGAAACTGTGGAAAGTGGAAGAGGTCGATCACAAGCATAAAGCCGTGTATGTGAAGGCGGCTAAAGGCAAAGTGGATACGTTATGGCTGGGTGCGGGTGGGGACATTCATACGACGGTCGTCCAGAAAATGCGTGAAGTACTGTCCGACACGGTGATATATCCGTATCTGTCTCCGCAAGCGGTAAATCGGTTGGAACGCGCCCGGCGACTTGTACGTGAAAGTGGATTACTGAAACAGGTTGTCATTCCAGCCGGAGGAGATTCCTTGTATGTATTACCTTGGGTGGGAAGCAAGTCTTTCCGCACACTGGAACGTTTAATGAAGCACAATTTGTCTGACAAGCTTGCCTTGCGATCTGTTGTACCTATGGAGCCTTATTATTTTGTGGTGTCAGGAAAAGTGGATGGCCGCACACTTTTGGCCGAGATCATGAGTGAATGTCGATCAGCGAAAGACGCATCTGCGTTACTTTCAGAGGATGAAGCACCGTATCTTGGTAAATATGATGAATTTGTGGCTCCTCCATTGATCCGTGAGGCTTTTGCAGTGGATGGATTGGATTTAAATGGTCTCAAAGAAGGATTGCAGCAAACGTTAACATGGGATTCTTCATCTATGAAATGACGTAATAACGTATGTCTTTTGTTTTTAATTTGGATTAAAAAAATTTAAATTGTGAATCAGGGTTGACACCACCTCACCTGCCATGTAATATATGAAAAGTCGTCACACACGAATCGCAAACAACAAATGCATATATCATTTCGTATAACCTCGCAGGCCGAAAGTGTACACAGGGCGAGGGTCTCTACGGGAAGCCTATACTTCCTAACTACGATGCCAGGAATCATTGTATTCCTTGCTCGTAGTTAGGATTTTTGCATTTGGATGGTGTCTGTGACCTTGGCATAAATCAAACATGCGGACGCATTTTTCGATCATCAGGAGGTTTATCTACAATGAAATATTATCTGTCCGTTCTCGCAGGAGCGATGAGCTATGGCATATTATCCACAATTGTGGTTCTGGCTTACGGCGAAGGGTACAAACTTGGAGAGGTTGTGGGCACACAGCTGATCACGGGCTTTATCCTGTCCTGGATGCTGGCATTATACTCGAAGTTTAGAATGAAACGGAAATCACAGGCAGATGGAAAACCATCAGCAGCTGTAGCAAAAGCATTCCAGAAATTAACGTGGAAGCAGCGTTTGCTGTTAATGGCTGCAGGGACACCGACGGTAATTACGGGTCTTGTCTATTATCAGTCTTTGCGGTATATTCCCGCGTCACTAGCCATTATTCTTTTGTTCCAATTTACGTGGATTAGCGTATTGATTCAGGCCGTGAGTAAACGTCAGCGTCCTGACAAGGTAACATTCCTGACTTTGATTATCCTGTTTGGCGGAACATTGCTGGCAGCAGGTTTCCTGGAACAGGGACTCGGAGAGTTTAACGGCTTGGGCATAGCGCTTGGCTTAATGGCGGCTGTAAGTTACTCCCTGTTTGTAATGTTCAGTGGTAGAGCGGTTCCATCAGCACATCCGGCTTTTCGCAGTGCATGGATGGTGACCGGAGGTCTGGTCTTGCTGTGCATCCTGTTCCCGCCGACGTTCCTGTTTAACGGATTGATTTGGAGCCAGCTGCTTGTCTTCGGATTGTTGCTTGGCTTCTTCGGAGCTTTTATCCCGCCAGTACTGTTCGCAGTAGGTGTGCCTCATATTGGGGGCGACATGGCCGGAATTCTTGGTGCAGTTGAGCTCCCAATCGCGGTGCTGCTCTCAGCCATTGTGCTTCACGAGCATGTGAGCCCATTGCAATGGATCGGGGTTATTGTGGTGCTAATTGGTGTAGCGTTGCCAGAGATCTATAAGTTACGGATGAGACGAAGTCGAAATACACCTATATATTCCTGATTGGCGAATAGATAGAACGATAAAGACAATAGCTATAGCTGAAAGAGCCTGAGTGATTCAGGCTCTTTTTGGATGAATATATTTATTGGGCTAAATAACGTACCATCGATATGGCCCATTCGAGTCATTTTCAATTTTAACTGGATGGGGTATGCTGAAGAAGAGTTGCAATAGAATGGGAACATAGACAGAGGAGCGTTGAGATGAAAAGCTGGATTAGCAAAACCTGGCCTTGGCTAACGCTGGGTCTTGTTGTAGTTGTGGTGCTTGGATCGTTTATGGTGTTTTTTTTGGCGAAGGACATGTCCCCCGGTTCAGGAAGTGCTGTAACGGCCAAAGTCGAGACGGCAGAGGATTTGAAGGGATATGAAGTTATTGATGTTAATGTAAGCAACGACGGCTTTGAACCTAATGTTATTGAAGTTAAAGCCGGAGTTCCAACCAAAATTAACTTTATCCTTACCCGCAAGGTTACACATGTTAAATCGGTAGCGGCTGACAAGCTGGGTATGGATCTTTACATGCAAAAAGGAAACAACTATTATACTGTAGACAAGGATATCCAACCTGGTGAATATGAACTTCACTGCGGTATGTACATGATTTACGGAACAATTAAGGTCATATAATGGACAGGAGCAAAGATTCTTCAATGGAATCTTTGCTCCTCTTTTGTGTGCGTGATATCATGGACTAGTGATCAATTTCATCTGGAGGTGGCCAAATATGAAAGCGCTTTTTATTGGAGGAACGGGTACCATCAGTACAGCAATTACCGATCAGCTTGCGAAGCAAGGCTGCGAACTTTATTTGATCAACCGAGGAAATCAAAATGATAATTTGCCTGCGCAAATCAAAGTGCTGCAAGCCGATATTAACGATGAAGCACGGGTTGCGGAGCTGATTGCCGACCTGGAGTTCGATGTTGTCGCAGACTTTATCGCGTTTGTACCTTCACAGCTGGAGAGAGATTACCGTTTGTTCAAAGATAAAACAAAGCAGTTTATATTTATCAGTTCGGCATCTGCCTATCAGACACCACTTGCTGACTATCGGATCACGGAAGGTACGCCATTATCCAATCCGTATTGGGAATATTCGCGCAACAAAATTGCCTGTGAAGACTATTTGATGAAACAGTATCGTGAAGAAGGATTTCCAGTCACCATTGTGCGTCCAAGTCATACGTATAGTGAACGTTCTGTACCTCTCGGTGTACATGGAGCAGCGGGAAGCTGGCAGGTCCTCAAGCGCATACGAGAAAATAAACCCGTACTCATTCATGGAGATGGCACATCTCTCTGGACCATAACGCATAACCGTGATTTTGCCAAAGGATTTATTGGCCTTATGGGCAATATTCACGCGATTGGTGAATCGGTACATATTACCTCAGATGAGTCAGTAACCTGGAATCAGATCTATGAAATTATTGCAGGAGTGCTTGGTGTCAAGCTTCATGCGGTGCATGTATCTTCCGAGTTTTTGGCGGCGTGCAGTGATCAGGATCTTCGCGGCGGTCTGCTGGGAGACAAGGCGAATACGGTTGTATTTGATAACAGTAAATTAAAAAGGCTTGTTCCGGAATTTGTGGCAACCATTCGGGCTGATCAAGGAATCCGGAGTACCATAGAATATATTCTTGCACATCCTGAATTGCAGACCGAAGATCCCGAATTTGATGCGTGGTGTGACAAGGTGGTCGGAGCATTGGATGAAGCGTTACTGAAAATTAGAGATGAGAAGTGAGGTGAGCATATGTCGCAAACCGGGCATCGACTGGTAAAAGAAATTACCAAAACCGTCACTTTGGACTATTTGCTGCACATTCCTGAGAAGGAGCAACCACTTGCAGAGGACCAGAAATGGCCTGTCATTTTGTTTCTTCATGGTGCAGGGGAACGCGGTAATGATCTGGACATGCTTAAAGCAAACGGGGCTCCGCTTATTGCCGATCAGGACAAGAGTTTCCCGTTTATCGTGATTTCACCGCAATGTCCTGTGGACGAATTTTGGGGTATGCATCGCGAAGCTGTTATGGCCCTTCTGGAACATGTTTTGGAAACCGAAGCAGCTGACCCAAACCGGGTGTATCTTACAGGTCTGAGTATGGGCGGGTATGGTACTTGGGATCTGCCCCTGTTTTACCCCAATACATTTGCAGCATTGGCTCCTGTATGTGGGGGAGCGGACCCTTCCAAAGCGGAAGAACTGCGTAATATACCGATCTGGGCGTTTCATGGGGCCAAGGATGACATCGTTTATGTTACGGAATCCGAGAAGATTGTTCATGCGCTTGAAGCGTTAAACGCGGATGTGAAGCTGACGATATATCCTGACGGTAATCATGATGCTTGGACCGAAACGTATGACAACCCGGAGCTGTACAAGTGGTTTCTCAGCCATTCGTTATAATTAATGAATCGTGAATTGACAATATTCAGCATTCTTAAGTATTTACTTTCGTTATTTGAATCGTTATAATCAAGAAAAAATGACACTTGTTAGGGGAGGCACCCCAACAGAGGACTTTGTTCCTTTGTTGGGGTGCCTCCTTTTTTTGGTGTGCAGAAAAGGAGAGCAGACGTTGAAGAAATCTGAGAAGCGTATTAAAAAACAGGCCGAGCAGCTTACCAAAGTGGTACTGGCATTTGCCTTGCTGTCACCCCAAGCCTTGCTGGTCGAATGGGGTTCAACGGCCGTTATGGCTGAAGCTGTGGAAACCATCAGTATTGTATCCGATACTTCCAGCATGAAGGCTGTTCAATCCTCCAAGGTGAAGGTGGAGATGAATAGTGATGGCAAATATAGAATTGTGTTGCTTCCTAATACAAACGTATTTTACGGTGGCGATACCGGGAATGTATCCACCATTATTGATCATAACGGAACACCCGTTAATTTTAAGTCGCTGCCCCTTAATTATTATCGAATCAATAATAATGTAATCGAAATGTCTAGGCAGAAAGACAACGTAGAGTATATTTTGCGCGTGTCCATCGTTAATGCTACATCTCAGGGCGGTTATATGAAGGTGGAGCTGGAGGCTGTTAACCGCAGCGGCTCTACGCTCAATCTGGGAGGTACGTTCTATTGGGATACGATGGTAAATGGCAACGATGCTTCTCCGTTTGAAGTGATTGAGAACGGCTGGCGCAATTATAGCGGTGGTGTTCAGGTAACCGCTTTTTATGCCAACACGTATAACGTTGTGGATGCGGATCGCATTTTCATGGGGCAGTACAATAGCCCGGATAACGCGCAGCTGACAGGTGGTTCTTCTCCATCTTCCTTTACGCCAGGGCAGACCGTTACCGCAACGGATACTGCTGCGCAGTTTTGGTGGGACGGCAAAGCAACCGCGAACCAGGCTTCACGCAAATTTTCGACGATTGTGGGGATTGGTCCCAAAAATGCACCGCCTTCATTTGCACTATCGGCACCGTCTTCGGGCCAGACCTATTACAAAGGAGAACAGCTTCAAATATCCGGTACAACCCGGGATACGGATGTGGGAGATCTTCTGACTGTCAAATGGTCAATCGACGGAGGCTCCGAAAACATGTTGACACAGATGACGGCTACAGGTTCCAATCAGTCGTTTAACACGAATTACACATTGCCTGACACGCTCGCAGATGGCGCACATACGTTGCAGGTATGGGTTATGGATGACAAGGGAGGGGTCTCCTCTGCGGGCACGGTCAACTTCACGGTGAAAAGTTTCGTTGTTCCGGGAACACCGACATTTACATCAGTCAACAATAATAATCTGACGGTGAATTGGGACAAGAAGGAAAATGATGCTTCCGTGACGTATGAACTGAAAAATGTAACGACGAATCAGACCTTCGATACAGGTACATCAAATAGCCGGCAGGTGACCGGGCTTACACCGAATACTCCGTATTCTTTTGCTGTGCGCGCCAAAAATTCGGTCGGTTCCTATACGGGATATTCAAGTCCAGCTAGCAAGTTTACACTAGCCAATGCACCAAGCGATGCAGCTGTGAGCCAGTCGGGTAACTCCGTTACGGCTAGTTGGAACAACAATGGCAATCCTGCGGGAACGGGTTACAAAACGGAAATACGTAACTCCGTCGGACAAGTGCTTGTATCGGGTACAACTTCATCAACTCGTACTGAACTTGCGTTAACTGGACTTGCAGACGGAATATATGACGTATATGTAGCAGCACTGAATGGAGAAGGCATACAGACTGCATTTGCCTCTGCAGGTCAGATCACAAAGGACACAACCGGTCCCACCGCTCCCTCGATAGCAATCAATCCTTCTTCTTGGACTAAGGAAGATGTCCTGGTTACGATTACAGCAGGTTCGGATGCCTTAAGTGGTGTGCAGAAGACACAGTACAAACTAGGGATTGGAGGAGAATGGAAGGAATACACTGCTCCCTTTACGGTTGCTTCTGAAGGAAACACGCTCATAATTGCACGAAGTATAGATGCATTTGGCAATACAGGACAGGAGGCTTCGGTTATAGCGCGAGTGGACCGTACAGCTCCGACACCTCCCGTCATTTCGTTAAATCCTCCGGAGTGGACCCATTCGGCAGTAACGGTGACGTTAACGGCAGGTACGGATGAAGCAAGCGGAGTCGGTCTTACGCAATATAGGCTTGGAGGTGAAGGGACTTGGGTCGATTATCGAGAGCCATTTACCATCCATACGGAAGGAATAACCGAGATTCAGGGGCGAAGTGTGGATCGGGCCTCTAACGTCAGTGCGTCAACTTCAGCCACTGCCCGAATTGACAAGACTGGCCCTGATGAGCCAAAGATTACACTCAGTGATGATGAATGGACAAACCAGGATGTGTCTTTTGAAATCACCAGTGGTGAAGATACAGGCAGTGGACTTGCCAAAAGCCAATATCGTCTTAACGAACAAGGCCCCTGGATCGATTACACTGGAGAAGTGAAGGTTACCGAAGAAGGGCAAACCACCGTATATGCGCGCTCGCTTGACAAGGTAGGGAATGTAAGTACTGTTGCGAAAGCACTCATTCGACTGGATAAGACCGCTCCAACAGAGCCGGTTATTACATTAAGTCAGTCAGGCTGGAGCAAGGAAGCTGTACAATTTACGATTGCTGGCAGCGTAGATGAACATGCCATTTCGTATGAATATAGTTTGAATGATGGTCCATATATTGCAGGAAACTCAGGCACAGTGAGTTCAAACGGTCCCAACGTCATTCTAGCCAGAGCGAGAGATGCTGTCGGAAACGTTAGCAAGGAGATTAGTCGTACAGCTTATGTCGATCAGGTTGCTCCAACGATTACATTTACACCGAATGGACAAGGCTGGATTGACACTAATATATCTGCTACCGTTCAATATGAAGATCCTGATTCGGGTATCAATGAGAATTCGCGATTGTACAGTGTGACCAACAGTACCGCATCGCCAGACAACTGGAATGAAGCCCGCTCGAATGAGCCTGTAATTTCAATTGAATCCGAAGGCATTTGGTATATCCATGCCAAAACAATAGATATGGCAGGGAATACATATGAGACCGTATCAGCACCTTATCAGATCCAGCACAAGCCACAGCAACCGGGGAATGCGAGCATCACACAGATCAGTGAGACTTCGGCAGAACTTACGTGGGATTTGCCCACAGGAGAATGGTATACCGACGGGTATCAGTATGAAATTATAAACCATACGACAGGCCAGTCCTGGACACTGGATTATCCTAAACATACACTCACTGATCATTCCCTGAGTGGTGGTCAAGTCTATGATTATGAAATGAGAGTTCGAAACCATACTGGCATCAGTGATGCAGTATCTGTCCGTGCACTGACAATCCCCGCGGCACCGGGATCATTACAAGTTCAAAAAGTCGATTCCCAGCCTGAGCTGGCAGAAGTACATTTTGATTCGGTTCAAGGTGCTACTGCGTACCGGATCACGGCAGCAACTTCGGATGGAAGTATTGTTTTTGACCAGATGATCTCCGATTCTTCCAATATTCCGTATATGACCAATCTGGTCCCGGGGAGCATTCATACGATTTCGGTCACAGCACTGAATGAGAGTGGTGCGGGAGAAATCAGCAGGGTGGGATTCCTGACATTGCCTGCAGCACCTGGTGAATTTGCGGCAGTGCAGATTCGGGAGCATGAGATCTCTCTGGGATGGGAGACGGTAACGTCAGCAACGTATTACAGCCTTTCACGCAGTGGAGCTGGAGTCTACGAAGGATTGGAAAAGGAGTATGTGGACGCAGGTCTGGATAGTGGAACAGAGTATAGCTATGAGTTGCTGGCCGCAAACGAGACAGGAGAAGGCCCGGTAACAAGCTTGCAGAAGCTGATAACATTGCCGGGGGCCATTGAAAACCTGAGTATAGATAATGCTACAACAACGAGCATGCATCTCAGTTGGGAGCCTGTAAGAGGCGCGGAGCGATACGAAGTCTTTGTGAATGGGGAGAAGCGGGAGACGCTGCTTGCTGGAACTCATGAATATCTGCTAACGGGATTGACCGCGGGAACGTTGGTTCAGGTGCACGTTCAGGCAGGCAATGGAAGTGGACAAGGTCAATCCAATCGAGTATCTGGAACGACGCTTCCCGAGAGTCCTTCAGGTCTTCACTTTGTTCAACCTACTGAAACAGGAGCAACACTCAGATGGGACGCAGTCCCCGGCGCAACGAAGTACCGGGTCGTTCTTGAGGGGCAGAGTTATGAGATTTCAGATACACAGCTTGAAGTCCATCAGTTATCAGGCAGCCGCCACTATACGTATCAGGTGCAGGCCGGAAATGCTGCCGGTTACGGTGCACCCACAAGCGGAGAACTGCTTACTTTGCCAACCAGACCTGAAGGACTCAAAGTAACACGTACGGATGAAACAAGTATTGGAGTGGAATGGCAATCTGTAAATACAGCCGAATCCTATATTGTGAGTATCAATGGGACGGAAGTGGGGCGAACTTCGGGACTTGCCTATACGGCTAAAGAATTGTTGCCAGGTATGGAGTATTTAGTGGAAGTACAGGCCGTGAACACGTCTGGAGTCGGTCAGTCCGCCAGCTTGATTCGATTATCCAAACCGACCGCCCCTTCAAAAATCGTTGTTGAACCAGGAGTACATAAAGCCACCTTGTCATGGGCTTCGGTAGCAGGTGCCTCGGAGTATGTAATTCAGCAGGGGAACAAAGAGATTTACCGTGGAACAGAGCCGATGACCCTTATTTCAGGACTTGAGGATGGAACGATGCATCATTACACACTTGTTGCAGTGAACAGACAAGGGACCCCATCCGAAGCGACGGGTATATCCATACTTACATTGCCTGAGAAACCAGTTGAGATTAAGGCATCTGAAGTGTCGGAAAACAGTCTTAGTCTGGATTTTAGCAAAACAGGGGTAAAGGGTGCAGATGAATACATCATTGAACGCAATGGGCGAGAGATTGCTCGCATGGATGCGAGTGAAACCCGATTCGTAGATGAGGGTTTGTCGCCAGGCACGAAATATACGTACAAGATCCGGGCGGTTAATGCAAGTGGTTCGGGTGCTTCCCTTGCCTATGGAATAACAACTCAAACCATGCCACTATCCTCAGATGGGATTACAGTGATCAAGGGAACGCACGCGTTTGATCTGGCATGGGAAGCAGTAAAGGGAGCCGCCGCATATGAAATACGCAATCAGACAACGGGGGAAGTACAGACTGTGTCCGAACCATCGGTCCATCTCGCCAGTTTATTGGATGGCACGACGTATGCGTTTGAACTTACTGTCATGAATGAGGATGGTCACCGCTCTTCTCCTATTCAGGTTCTTTTGTTGACCAAACCCATATCCCCACAAACAGCAAGTATTGCTGCGGTAACCGATCAATCGGCAACGCTGGATCTGAGTGGCAGCGCCACACGAGGCGCAGAACAATTGATCATTTTGCGAGATGGTATTGAAATTGACCGTATTCCGGCTGACAGTATCTCTTATGAAGACAAGAACTTGACGCCGGGAGAAAGATACACTTATACGGTTATGACTTCGAATGCTTCCGGCGATAGCGATACGGGATTTGATGTTCAATTGCGTACGCTGCCTGCAACAATTACGGAAACGCTGCATCCAGACGTGATTGAAGAGACGGAGGCAGTGATTAAGTGGACAAAGGTTCAAGGTGCAGAGGGTTACATTGTAATGATAGCGGACGACGAATTTACAACAATTACAGAGAGTGATTTGACTGAGGTTACCCTTAAGGGGCTAGTCAGTGCAGCCCAATATGATCAAGTACAGATCGTTCCTTATAATACAGCGGGTAATGGGATCCCAATGGTCGTTGCTCCATTTTTCACGCTGCCTCATGTCGATTCTATTGTGATGAAGCTATATCCGGAGACGGATCATGCCAGACTGGAGTGGGATTTTCCTTACCTCAACGAAACGTTTGTGGTTCTAATGGATGGTAATGAGCTATATAGAGGCAGACAAAAAGAGTATATCGTAAAGGAACTTCAGGGCGGAACGAACTACTCCATTGAACTGTATACCGAGAACGAGCAGGGGGATACATCACATAAGCTTAATTATACGGTGTTGACCAAACCGGAAGCTCCCAAGGAAGTGGAATATCGTTCGACACAGGAGAGCATACAACTTCAGTTCGAAAAGAGCCATGTCAAGGGGGCTGAGCAATTCATCATTGAACGTGACGGTGCGGAGATTGGCCGAGTGTCTGTTGACGAGCCTTATTACGAGGACCAAAGGCTTGAGCCTGGTGTAAATTATGTGTATACCATCAAAACCGTAAATGCTTCCGGTAAGAGCGAGGGCGGCTTTAATCTAACAGCAGTAACACTGCCAGGCAAAATTCCTTCTCCACCCCAGGTGGAAGAACGCGCTCAGCACGGTGCAGATATTATATGGGATATGATTCCTGGTGCAGCAGGCTATCGCATCTATCAGGAAGACGAGCTGATTGCAACAACAATGGAAACGTCGATACATGTAACTGAATTGAAAAGTGCCCAGCACTATTCTGACTTTTCTATTGTGCCTTTCAATGAGGCGGGAGACGGAGAGACAGTTAATGTACCTGAGTTTGAGACATTGCCATCAGAAGAATTCACCGTTTCAGCGATCTCCCAGAGCACAAGCAGCATTGCATTGAGCTGGAAATTGGAATCTTTGAATGAAACGATCGTGCTTTCCAGTGGTGGGCGGGAGATTTATCGTGGAAAGGATCGAAGCTACATCTGGACAGGCCTAACGGGTGGGCAGCGCTATGATGTCATATTGTGGACTGAAAATTCAGCCGGGGAAAAAAGTGAAAGCCAGCAGGCCACGGCTGTGACTATGCCGTATCCACCTTCAAGCGGAAGTGGGGCTGGTTCGCCTGTACCTTCCTCCAAACCGGAGGATGCTCAGTCCGTTGTGTCCCAACCTGAGCAAAATGACAAAGCGGAAACAGCCGTCAAGAAAGAGGTCAAGTTCATTGATATTGGTCAAACATTCAATAAAGATCAGATTATATGGCTGGCAGAGCAAAACATCATTCAAGGTGTAAGTGAAACCCGTTTCGAACCCCGTCGTCCCATTACAAGAGCTGAGTTCACAGCACTTATTGTGCGATTAATGGGTCTGGATACATCTGCCGATTATCAGCATGCTTTTCAGGATGTGAATGATCAGGATTGGTTTGCCCCTGAGATCGAAGCAGCCGTAAGTCGTGGTATGGTACATGGCATGGGAAATGGTAAATTTGCTCCTTATGCACTCGTAACCCGAGAACAGGCATCGAAAATCATTGCGAATGTTATTCGTAAAATCAAGCCGGAACCCGCAACTTCCCGTCGTACTTTTACGGATCAGGTGGATGTGTCGGATTGGGCCAAAGAAGAGGTCGAAGAGCTTGCTGGAATGTACATGCTTACCGGGTACGAAGACGGCAGTTTCCGACCCATGCAGCATCTGAGCAGATCTGAAGCCGCAGCCCTGATCTTCCGACTGAACAAACTGATCCGTATTATAGAAGAAGGTCAAACTATGGAGGAAGAGAAGCGAACTATGGATGATAAAGGAACGAGTATAGACCTAGACGCTAAGACTAATACGTCGAAATGGAGTATAAAAGTCTTGGATTGAATCACATGTAAATTCATCATTTCATCATCGCCAGTTGCGACATTATCGGTTGTTCGACTTTTAATGTTATAATAGGTTGCCAATATGATAAAAAAAGGGTAATGGACAGTGGTGATGAATGATGAATAATAAATTTATCCGAATCTATGAAGATATTGCAGCTCGTATTCGGACTGGAGAAATTGAAGCAGGCACGCTGCTTCCCTCGGAACTGGATTTATCGGAAAGTTATCAAACGTCCAGAGAGACAATTCGCAAAGCGCTGAAAATGCTGTCTGAAGAAGGTTATATTCAGAAAATTCAAGGTAAGGGCTCCATTGTATTGGATATACGTAAAATTGATTTTCCTATTTCGGGCCTCGTCAGCTTCAAGGAACTGGCTAAAAAAATGGGACATCGGGCCAAAACGTACGTTAAGGTTTTTGAAGAAAAAAAGGTCGATCAGGCCTTGTTCAAAAAAATCAATTTTGGTCTGAATGAAAAGGTCTGGGAGATCAGACGTGTGCGCAAAGTGGATGGCGAACATGTCATTCTCGATAAAGACCATATAAGCCAGAGGCTTATTCCTGGTTTGAGCAAGGAAATATGTAATGACTCCATCTTCCAGTACATTGAGGAAGAGCTTGGGCTGACCATCTCTTTTGCCAAAAAGGAAATTTTGGTGGAGGAGCCTACTGCTGAGGATAGGGAATTGCTTGATCTCGAAGGATTCCACAATGTAGTTGTGGTTAGAAGTCAGGTTTACCTGGAGGATGCAAGTCAATTCCAGTTCACAGAGGCAAGGCATCGCCCGGACAAGTTTAGATTTGTGGACTTTGCCCGGCGGAGATGACATCCATTGACCATGCATATGAAACAGAGGGTACCTGTTCACTTCTTTTAGGGGTGAACGAGGTGCTCTCTTTGTTTTGAAAACGATTTGAAGTGTTTAAGGGGGAGATTGCCAAAGAGGGAGTGTGATGATGGCGGAGGTAGCGAGTACAAAATGAATTCCTTATCATGGTAAAAATAACTTGACCAGTAAGCGTTTTCATTTTATTATATGTCCATAACCTTAACGATAAAGTAAATAAAACTAAAGTGTTCATCTATTTTTAGGTTATTTATTATTTTTAATAACCTTATTTTATGATCAGTTACTCTTGATTTTAGTTAACTTATTGCCTTGAGCAGGGTTAATTGAAATAAATAAAAAAATGTAGGAGGTTCTAGCGAATGGTCAAGTTGCAAAAGTGTACAGTCTTTACCGTAATAGCTGCACTTATGTTGGTGATTCTGGGGAGTGCTGCACCGAAAGCGTCTGCTGCTACAGGATTTTATGTAAGCGGAGGCAAATTGTACGATTCCACTGGCAAGGCATTTGTTATGAGAGGTGTCAATCATGGACATTCATGGTTTAAGAACGACCTGAACACGGCTATTCCTGCAATTGCCAAAACGGGTGCCAACACCGTACGGATTGTGCTCTCCAATGGCGTGCAGTACACCAAAGACGATCTGAACTCCGTTAAAAACATCATTAATGTTGTAAGCGCAAACAAAATGATTGCGGTGCTTGAAGTACATGATGCAACAGGTAAGGATGACTATAATTCGTTGGATGCAGCAGTGAATTACTGGATTAGCATCAAGGAAGCACTCATTGGCAAAGAAGACAGAGTTATCGTAAATATCGCGAACGAATGGTATGGAACATGGAACGGCAGTGCTTGGGCTGACGGATACAAAAAAGCGATTCCGAAGCTGAGAAATGCCGGGATTAACAATACGTTGATCGTGGATGCAGCGGGCTGGGGGCAGTACCCACAATCCATCGTGGATTATGGACAAAGTGTATTTGCAGCAGATACACAGAAAAATACTGTGTTTTCGATTCACATGTATGAATATGCCGGTAAAGACGCGGCAACCGTAAAAGCCAACATGGAGAGCGTGTTAAACAAAGGTCTGGCCCTGATCATCGGTGAGTTCGGTGGATATCACACGAACGGGGACGTCGATGAATATGCGATCATGAAATATGGTCAGGAAAAAGGGGTAGGCTGGCTTGCATGGTCCTGGTATGGCAACAGCTCCGATTTGAACTATTTGGACTTGGCTACAGGTCCTAACGGAAGTTTGACATCCTTTGGAAACACGGTTGTGAACGACACTTATGGAATCAAAAATACTTCAAAAAAAGCAGGGATCTACTAAGGTCTATTGGGTCTAGTATTTCTAAAAAAGATTCATCCAATCAACTAGTGACATTAAGCTTGTTCTGACCAAAAATTCTCTTCCAAACACTCTGACCAACACGTCAGGGTGTTTTTTATTGAAAGAAAAATCATTAAAACAGAAACTCTTTTGAATTTTTCCGTTTATATTTAAAATCTTTTGTTTTCAAAACAAAACAAAGATGATAAACTCTGATTAGGAATAAAACAAACATTATCGGAGGGGAACAAATGGTACAGAGTTTATGGAATTCATCACAGGCTTCGGAGAAAACAACCGGACTGGAGCAACTGGTCTACCGATCCAATCTGATTGGGTCAGATCGCCGTGTATGTAACATTTTCGGAGGCAATACGTCTACCAAAACGACGGTGAAAGATTTTCGCGGCCGTGATATAGAAGTGATGTATGTAAAAGGCAGCGGATCTGATCTGGCTTCTATGCAGGCGAAGCATTTTACAGGCCTTGGACTCGAAGATATTCGTCCATTAATTGAACGGGAATCCATGTCGGATGAAGAGATGGTCGAATACCTGGGTCATTGCATGATCGATTCCAAACACCCGCGTGCATCCATTGAGACGTTGCTGCATGCATTCCTTCCATATAAACATGTGGACCATACCCATCCAGATGCGATTATTAGTCTGTGTTGTGCAGATAACGGAAAAGAACTGGCGAAAGAGATTTACGGGGATCGATTTGTATGGGTTCCTTATGTGCGTCCAGGATTCACACTATCCAAGATGATTGCTGAAAGCGTATTCTCGAATCCCAATGCCGAACTGGTTCTGATGGAGAAGCATGGACTTGTGACTTGGGGAGAAACATCGGAAGAATGTTACGCCCAGACGATCAAAATTATTAATGAAGCGGAAGCCTTCATTGAAGCACGTGTCGACGAAGGAAGCCTGTTTGGCGGAGAGAAGCATCCTGCGTTTGAGGCAGAAGTGCGTCGCCAGATCGTATCCAAAGTAATGCCGACCATTCGGGGAGCGGTATCGGATAGCAAAAAAATGATTTTGTCCTTTGACGATCAGGAGGATGTGCTTGCCTTCGTTGGAGGAGTGGATTCGCCGAAGCTGTCACAGGTAGGCGCGGCGTGCCCGGATCATTTGGTGCACACCAAAGTGGTACCTCTATTCATCGATTGGACACCGGACGCGGAGGATATTGAAGGGCTGAAATCCAAACTGGTGGAAGGCGTAGCCGCCTACAAAGAACAATATCAACACTATTTTGAGAGCAACAAAAATGATGGTGACGTGATGTTCGAAGCTGCACCTCGCGTCATTCTTATCCCAGGTGTGGGCATGATCAACACAGGCAAGAGCTGGGCACTGTCCCAGGTGAGCGGGGCATTGTATCATAGAGCCATTGCCGTGATGCGGGGTGCGACAAGTCTGGGCCAATTCGTATCCCTCAGCGCCAATGAATCCTACAATGTGGAGTACTGGCCGCTTGAGCTTTACAAATTATCGCTGGCTCCGGCGGAGACTGAGTTTTCCCGCAAAGTGGCGTTTATTACCGGGGGTGCCGGTGGAATTGGAAGTGAAACCGCACGCAGATTGGTATCTGAAGGGGCACATGTCGTTCTCGCGGACCTCAACCTTGAAGGAGCACAGAAGGTAGCTCAGGAAATTAACGACCAATATGGTGCCAATCGAGCATATGCATTGAAGATGGATGTAACGGATGAGGAAGCCGTGCAATCTGCGTATGCCGAAGTTGCTGTACAATATGGCGGCTTGGATATTATCGTGAACAATGCAGGCCTGGCCACCTCTAGTCCGTTTGACGAAACATCGTTAAAAGAATGGAACTTGAACATGAATGTGCTGGGTACTGGGTATTTCCTCGTGGCACGTGAAGCCTTCAAGTTGATGAAACAACAGGGGATTGGCGGCAGTATGGTATTTATCGGGTCCAAAAACTCAGTCTATGCGGGTAAAAGCGCCTCAGCTTACAGCTCGGCCAAAGCACTTGAGGCTCATTTGGCCCGCTGCATCGCGGCGGAAGGTGGGGAATACGGTATTCGTGTAAATACGATTCTCCCGGATGCCATCCTGCAAGGTTCAGCGATCTGGAACGGTTCATGGAGAAATGAACGTGCAGCAGCCTATGGTATCGAACCGGATCAACTGGAGGAGTACTATCGCAAACGTACAACTTTGCTCGTCAATATTTATCCGAGAGATATTGCGGAAGGCATCGCCTTTTTTGCCTCTTCCAAATCAGAAAAAACAACCGGTTGCATGATGACGATTGATGGCGGTGTGCCGGCAGCATTTACACGATAATAAGGAGGGTTCTCGCACATGGAAAATCAGGTCAAGCAAGCATATGAAGCAGCCAAATCATTATATGCTCAGCATGGAATTGATACGGATGAAGTGCTGAAGAAGCTCGCGGAGATCAAAGTGTCTGTTCACTGTTGGCAAGGGGACGATGTAAAAGGTTTTCTGAATAAAGATGGGGAACTTACGGGTGGAATATCCGTTACAGGTCAATATCCGGGGGCTGCAACGACACCCGCAGAGCTTCGGGCAGACCTGGAGCAAGCCTTCTCCATGATTCCCGGTAAACATAAGGTCAATTTGCACGCGATCTATGCGGATACGGACGAACAAGTAGAGCTGGATCGGATTGAGCCGAAGCATTATGAGAACTGGGTGAAATGGGCCAAAGAACAAGGGCTCGGTCTGGATTTCAATCCAACCTGTTTTTCACATGAAAAATCAAGTGACGGTTTCACGCTAAGTCATTCCGATCCGGCGATTCGCAAGTTCTGGATTGATCACTGCAAAGCATCCCGCCGCATTGGCGCTTACTTTGGCGAGCAGCTGGGCCAGACTTGTGTAACCAATGTGTGGGTGCCGGACGGGTTCAAGGATAATCCGGTCGATCGCATGACACCGCGGAAGCGGCTGAAGGATTCACTTGATGAGGTGTTTGCCGAGAAGCTTGATCCGAAGTATCATCTGGATGCGGTCGAGAGTAAGCTATTTGGCCTCGGCTCAGAAGCGTATGTCGTTGGTTCTCATGAATTCTATATGGGCTATGGACTGCAAAATGATACGTTAATCTGCCTTGATGCCGGACATTTTCATCCAACGGAAGTTATTTCTAACAAACTATCTTCACTGGCCCTGTTTACCAACGGCATTCTGCTGCATGTTAGCCGTCCAATGCGTTGGGACAGTGACCATGTTGTCATTATGGATGATGAGCTGCTGGAAATTGCTCGCGAATTGGTACGTCATGATCTGCTTCCAACGACACATATCGGACTCGATTTCTTTGATGGAAGCATCAATCGAGTTGCTGCGTGGGTAGTTGGCACACGCAACACCATTAAAGCATTGCTGCGTGCGATGTTGGAACCTGTGGATGCTCTGAAATCAGCGGAGCTGGAAGGGGATTACACCCTTCGTCTTGCTTTGACAGAAGAGTTTAAGTCCTATCCTTTCGGCGCGATCTGGGATTATTATTGCGCCCAGCAGCAAGTACCTGTACGTGAACAGTGGATTGCTGAGATCAAAACCTATGAGCAGGAAGTTTTACTTCAACGAGATAAATCTTTCGTATAGGATGATGCAGGCCACGGTGGAGAAGTTTTCCACTGTGGCTTTTTTGCATGGAAACAGCTGCGAAATGCATAACTGCGGTCAGAATTTCCATACTAAAAATACATAGAAAAATGCAAAGCTTCAATGCTAGTACTGCAACGTAGAGGAGGATGCATCCGATTTGAATCTCGCCCACAACAAACTGTATATCGCGGCACTTGGCGGCTTGAATGAAATAGGTAAGAACATGTATCTGATCCAATATAATCAGGACATCATTGTCATCGACTGTGGCTCCAAATTCCCGAATGAAACCCTGCCGGGCATTGATCTCATCATTCCGGATGTGACGTATCTGCTGGAAAATCAGGACAAGGTGAGGGCGCTTGTGGTTACTCATGGACATGAAGACCACATTGGCGGCATTCCCTATTTGTTAAAACAAATCCATATCCCGGTGTATGCATCCAGACTGACACGAGGATTAATTGAACTGAAACTGAAAGAGCATGGGCTGCTGCGCAAAGCAGATCTGCATACGGTTGATTCCAAATCCAGCATTACATTGGGTGGAATTCACGTTTCTTTTTTTGCGACCAGTCATAGCATACCGGATTGTCTGGGTATTTTCTTTCAGACGCCTGGGGGAAATGTCGTCCATACCGGGGATTTCAAGTTTGATATGTCACCTGTAAATGGGCCGTATCCCGATCTGCACCGTATGGCCGAGATTGGCAAACAAGGTGTGCATGTTCTGCTGTCCGAGAGCACCAATGCAGAGAGACCCGGGTTCACCCCTTCCGAGCGTGTCGTAGGTGACCACATATTGGACGCGTTTATTCGTGCCAAACAAAAAGTGTTTATTTCAACCTTTGCGTCCAACGTAAGCAGGGTTCAACAAATTGTAAATGCAGCATTCGAGACGGGGCGCAAGCTGGCTCTGCTGGGCAGAAGCATGATTAATGTAGTGTCCGTAGCCAGTGAACTGGGTTACCTGGATGTACCTGAGGGACTGCTCATTGAGGCCGTTGATTCGGACCAGTTTCCACCTGATGAGGTCGTTGTGCTCTGTACGGGAAGTCAGGGTGAAACGATGGCTGCTTTATCCCGTTTGGCGGCCTCCAAACATCCTCATGTGAAGATTGCACCTGGAGATACCGTTATTATTGCCGCTGGGGCGATCCCGGGGAACGAACGCAATCTTGCGCATGTCATTGATAATCTGTATGTGCTCGGAGCACGCGTCATTTACGGTTCAAGCGGAGCAGCAGGCATGCATGTATCAGGACACGGCAGCCAGGAAGAACTCAAATTGATGATGACCCTGATGAAGCCTGATTATCTAATTCCAGTTCACGGTGAGTTTCGGATGTTGTATCAGCATAGACTACTGGCCGAGTCGGTGGGGATCGAACGGGATCATGTATTCATCGTGAACAATGGGGATATGATTCAGTACAAAGACGGCGTGGCATCTCCTGGTCCCAAAATTGCTTCAGGCAACAGTCTGGTCGACGGTCTGATCATGGGCGACGTCGGGAATATCGTTCTGCGTGATCGCCGGCAACTGTCATCCGATGGAATGCTGGTGATTGTGACTACGCTTAGCAAAACAGAGAAACATATGGTGACAGCCCCTGAGATTATTTCCAGAGGTTTTGTGTTTGTGAAGGACTCCGAAGAATTCATGAAAGAGCTTCATGAGCTTGTTCAGAACAAGATGGATGAGTTAACCGGAAGCGGAGCGAATCAGTGGAATGTGATCAAAAGAAAGCTGAAAGACGAGATCGGTCATTACATCTACGCCCAAACAAAACGAAGACCAATGATTCTGCCCATTATTATTGAGGTTTGAGAAAGTGGAGCAGAGCCGATGTATAGAGATTAAGATGAAGATGAGGATTAAAATTAAGATTAAGATCGTCAAAAGCCTGAGAAATGTAGGATCATACCGTTTTTCGTATGAACCACACATTTCAGTCAGGCTTTTATTGTTAACTAACCTATTGATCCTTCAGCAATCCAGATTGTCTCACAGAGGAGAGGAACTGGTGGAATTGCTCGATGTTTAATTGCTGTGCGCTATCCGAGAGGGCTACAGCAGGATTGGGATGAACTTCAACCATAACACCATCTGCACCTGCTGCAAGAGCTGCCTTGGCACATGGGGCAAGGATATCTTTACGCCCGGTAGAGTGGGTGACGTCCACAAGCACAGGCAGGTGGGTTTCCTGTTTCAGAATCGGCACAGCAGAGATGTCTAGTGTGTTTCGTGTTGCTTTTTCATAGGTGCGAATGCCGCGTTCAATCAGCATAACTTGTTTGTTCCCGCGGGAGACAACGTACTCCGCAGCATGAACGAATTCATCAATGGTTGCCGCCAAACCACGTTTCAGCAGAATAGGAATCTGAACATCCCCGGCAGCCTTGAGCAGTTCAAAGTTTTGCATGTTACGGGCACCGATCTGGATGACATCAATATACTGGCCAGCCAGTTCAATATGGCTCGGGTGCACAATCTCACTAATGGTCTTCAATCCGAACTCGTCGGCAACTTCCTTCAGAATTTTCAATCCTTCGATTCCGAGTCCCTGGAAGTCATATGGAGAAGTACGAGGTTTAAATGCCCCTCCGCGCATTACGGTAATGCCGGCCGCTTTCAGCGCTGCTGCGACCTCGCGTACCTGCTCATAACTTTCAACCGAGCATGGGCCAGCGATCATAATGGGTTTGCCTGCGCCAACCTTGACGTTTCCGATAGACACGACAGTATCTTCCTGCTGATTTTTGCGGCTAACGAGCAGCTGTTTCTTGTGTTCGTCGACCTGAAGGTTCAGGGAAGCCTGGAAAATCTGTTTGAACAGAAGTTTGATGGCATCGTCTTGGAAAGGCCCCGGATTGGCAGCAGTCAGTTCCTCCAGCATTTCTTTTTCGCGAACCGGATCAAATTTGGGTACACCCTGTTTTTCCTTGATTTGACCAATTTCCTGTGTAATTTGGGCGCGTTCTGACAACAAGTGCAGGAGGTTATGATTAATCTCACTCAATCGGCCTCTTAATTGTTCCAAGTTCATGCTTTGATCCATGCTGATCCACTCCTTCAATTTAAATTTATGAAAAAACACAAAAAGGCCCTTCATCCGTAAGGGACGAAGAAGCCGTGGTACCACCCTAATTAGAAACGGTCCTGCTGATTGAATGCAGATCTGTTTCTCACTTTGACCTTTTAACGCAAGGAACGGATTGTCCTAGAAGCTATATCCATGAGGAGCAGCTCTTCAGCAATCGGCTCGGGAGTGAACTTCGGCGGCATGTTCCTTTCGGGTGCTCTCAGTCTTCGGCACCGCGTCCCTGTAATGAACGATAACTCCGCGTACTCTTTCCGTCATAGCCTGTATGAATAATGATATTCGGTTCTGTATTTCATGATGCACGTTATGAATTGAAGTTATACTAGCATCTCATGTTCCTTGTCTGCAAGAAGCTGAATTAATGCCATGCATCAATAACGCTTTACCGTGACGCATTAAGCAACCACTTCCCGTGTTCCGTGAGATTTACTAATAGCTTCATGTAATAGTATTCGCAAGGGTAAGTCATTCCAAGTATAATATAAGGTAATATAAGTGAATTCAAGCGAATGAGAATAAGAGGAGAAGTTATGAATAAAACGATTTCGGATATCGCCCAAATGGCAGGCGTGGCGAAGAGCACCGTCTCTCGTTTCCTGAATGGTGGTTCTGTTAGTGACGATACACGGCAGAAAATTGAGCGCATTATTAAACAATACAATTACGTACCCAATACGTTCGCACAGAGTCTTAAAGCCAAAAAAACCAGTATTATTGGAACGGTTGTTCCTCGTCTGGATTCCTTTGCAACCTCTCAGACATTGATCGGCATCGATGAAGAATTAAGAAATAATCAGTATCAGATGCTAATCGCGAATACGAGCCAGGATATGCAGCGCGAGATTGATGCCATATATGACTTTGCCAGACAGAAGGTATCCGGCATTATTCTGCTTGCCGCAGAAGTGACCGATGCACATCTCAAAGCCGTTGAAGACATCGGAATTCCAGTGCTATTGGTAGGGCAGCAGCATGAACAGTTACACAGTCTGGTTCATAATGATGATCAGGCGGGGTATGAGATGGGTAAACATGTTGTGGAAAAGGGCCATCGGAAAATCGTCTATATTGGCGTTACCGAGAGAGATCAGGCAGTGGGTATCCATCGCAAACAGGGGTTCAAGCGTGCGATCGACGAATGCGGCGGATGTGATGTGACATATTACGAGACAAGCTTCAAAATGTCCGAGGCGATCATTACCGCAGAAGCGATTTTGAAAGAAAGCAAACCGACCATTATTGTGGCCGCAACAGATAACATCGCACTGGGTGTGATGAAGATTGCTTTTTCCAATAAGATACAAATTCCGCAGGATTTATCGGTTACCGGATTTGGCGGTTATGAAATTACCGAGATGATTCACCCTACACTAACGACAGTAAAATATCATTATTTTGAGGCAGGTCAAGTGGCGGCCCAGCATATTATTCGTCTGGTAAAAGGCGATCCAGTGGAGCAGTGCACGATCCTTGATGTGGAGATTATTCCACGAGAAAGCGTTGACAAGATATAAATGAATCCTTTATGATAATTCCATCGAACCGGTTCCACTCCGAATATCCATTACGGATATGGGAACACGGTGGCAGGCGAAAAAGCCATATGGAATTATTTTTTTGAGCGTATTGGAACCGGTTCCTCTAATTTTGGGTTTTACTTTTCGCTAGGATGGAGAACACTTTTTATGAAAATGACTAGAGAGCAACGCTACAGACGAATCGAGCAGGCAGAGCCTGGAGAAATAGGCAAGCTGGAAGCTTTGATCTCTGCTTGTCCATGGAGACAGCATTACCATATCCAGCCGATAACCGGACTGCTTAACGATCCTAACGGATTCTCCTATTACCAGGGATATTATCATCTGTTCTATCAGTGGTTCCCACTCGGGACCGAGCATGGAATGAAGTATTGGTATCATACCCGTTCAAAGGATCTGGTGCATTGGGAAGAAATCGGAATCGGAATCCAGCCGGGCGACACATATGATTCACACGGGGCATATTCGGGCAGTGCTATTGAAAAAGATGGCCAGCTCAATCTGCTATACACTGGCAATACAAGAGATGAAGACTGGATAAGGCATCCGTATCAGTGTCTGGCGATTATGCATGAAAGCGGTTCAATAACCAAAGTGCATCAACCTGTGATTTCAGAAGTACCTTCTGGCTACACGGAACATTTCAGAGACCCCAAGGTTTGGCAGCAGGGTGACACGTATTATTGTGTGATTGGAGCCCAGCGTGTAGATGAAACAGGATGCACCGTATTATATGGCTCGTCAGATCTCAGAAACTGGACGTTTCTTGGAGAGATTCATACTGGGCTACCTAACTTTGGCTACATGTGGGAGTGCCCCGATTATATGGAGATGCAGGGTAAGGGTGTGCTGATCTTTTCGCCACAGGGAATAGAGAGTCAGGGAGATGAGTATCAGAACATTTTTCAGTCGGGCTATCTGATTGGCGAACCACTGGATCTTCAGACAAGGCACTTCGAACATGGTTCATTTCAGGAGCTGGATCGTGGATTTGACTTTTATGCCCCGCAGACGATGCAGGCGGCAGATGGAAGACGAATTTTGGTGGGCTGGATGGGACTTCCCGATTTGGAGTATCCGACAGATAAGAGTGGATGGGCACATTGCCTAACAATTCCGCGGCAGTTGTCACTCCGCGAGGGGAAATTAATTCAGCAGCCAGTCTCTGAAATGGTGAAGCTGCGTGGGGATTCTGAAGGGACTCACATGGAATTCACAATGGATCATGAGACTCGATCTTTCGCAGACTTTGCTGGAATGGCTTATGAATTGGAATGTGAAATCCGTGATTTTGACGCTGAGGTAGTAGGCATTGAATTGCGGGCGAGTGCAAAAGAGAAGACCGTGTTGCAATACGATCGGTTGACTCAGAAAGTAACCCTGAATCGTTCCCAGTCAGGCGCCACGCTCGCGGATCAGAACGGGAATGTGCGACGCTGCGCATTGAACGCAGACGTGCTGAAGTTCCATATCTTTGTGGATTCTTCTTCTATTGAGATCTTTGTCAATGATGGAGAAGAGGTATTCACAAGCCGTATCTTCCCAAGCAAGGAAAGTGTGGAGATTCGCTTCTTTGCACATGAAGGCAAGGCAGCATTTCAGGCATCAAAATGGGATTATTAGATATAACGTGAGAGGAATGAAGAACCATGTCGGATAATCAGCAGATTGCCCAGGACGTTATTCGTGCCATCGGGGGCAAAGAAAATATCGCATCATTTGCACACTGTGCAACACGTCTTCGGATCATGGTGAATGACAAGGACAAGATCGATCAGAAGCAGGTCGAGAACATCGACAAAGTCAAAGGGGCCTTTTTCAACTCGGGCCAGTATCAGATCATTTTTGGAACAGGAACAGTGAATCGGATATTTGAAGAGGTTGAGAAGCTGGGCATCGAAGGATCTTCCAAGGAAGACGTGAAGAGTCAGGGCAAAAAGGAAGGCAATGCTTTTCAACGGGCCATTCGCACGTTCGGTGACGTTTTTGTACCGATTATTCCTGTGTTGGTCGCAACGGGGCTCTTCATGGGTCTGCGCGGGCTGCTCACTCAAAATGAAATTCTATCGCTGTTTGGTGCAACACCGGAGGACATTTCGCCCAATTTCCTGTTATTTACTCAGATCCTGACGGACACGGCATTTGCATTTCTGCCTGCACTCGTAGCCTGGTCTGCGTTCCGCGTGTTTGGAGGGAGTCCGGTTCTCGGCATCGTTTTGGGTCTGATGCTTGTGAATCCGGCACTGCCGAATGCATACGCTGTGGCCGATGGATCAGCACAACCGCTGCATATGTTCGGATTCATACCGGTGGTCGGGTATCAGGGTTCCGTACTGCCTGCCTTCTTCGTCGGATTGATCGGAGCGAAGTTTGAGAAGGTTCTGAGAAGACGCGTGCCAGAGGCGCTCGACTTAATTCTTACCCCTTTTATTACGCTGACGGTCATGATTACACTTGGTCTCTTTGCAATTGGTCCGGTATTCCATTCTCTTGAGGAGTGGGTACTGCATGGAACAACAGCTGTATTGGGACTGCCATTTGGTATTGCGGGCATTATTATTGGTTTCTTCCATCAAATTATTGTTGTTACTGGTGTTCATCACATCTTTAACTTTCTGGAGATTCAATTGCTGGAGAAAACGGGCTTTAATCCGTTCAACGCGATTATTACCTGCGCTATGGCTGCGCAAGGAGCAGCTTGTCTGGCGGTGGGCTTGAAGACCAAAAATACAAAGCTGAAAGCACTCGCACTGCCTTCGTCATTCTCTGCATTTCTAGGGATTACCGAACCTGCTATCTTTGGGGTTAACTTGCGGTATATGAAACCGTTTATCATGGGCCTTGTCGGAGGCGCTGTCGGTGGATTTATCGCGTCCTTGTTCCATTTGCAAGGTACAGGTATGGCGGTGACGGTTATTCCGGGCACCCTGCTGTATTTGAACAGTCAATTGCCTTTGTACATTTTGTCCAACGTGGTGGCCATGGGAATTGCCTTTGCACTTACCTGGTTCTTCGGATATAAGGATCAGCCGGTTGCGGAGGAAGTTCCGAGCCATGCTGGAGATGAGAGCAAGACGGAAGTTCTGTCGCAAAAGTCAAACTCCTCTGCCAGCCAGGCCGTTAACCATCGCACCAAGGTAGATTTGTTGGAAATTGCATCACCGATCACAGGCACAGCGGTTGCTTTGGAGCAGGTTCCTGATCCTGCATTCTCGGAAAAGCATATGGGAGAAGGGATCGCTATCGAGCCTTCTGAGGGCAAAGTATTTGCACCTTTTGACGGCGTCATCGCTCATGTGATGAATAAAAGCAAACATGCGGTAATCCTTGAACATGACACAGGTGTTCAGATGCTTGTGCATATTGGAATTAATACCGTTGGACTGAAGGGGGAAGGCTTTACCGCATATGTGAATAGCGGAGACACCGTAACCGCAGGTCAACTGTTGATTGAATTTGACATGGAAGCGATCCAGGCTGCCGGGCTGCCATTGATTACACCTGTGCTCATCCCGAATGGGAACGAAAAGATCGAACAGGTGATGCCAATTATGACAGGCCCTGTTCAAGCTAATGGAGAAGCACTAATCGTTGTGAAATTTACTGAACCACAATAAGCGTAAACTTTTGAAAAAGACAGGTTGGAAAATGCAAATAAACCCGGTGTATATCACCAGGGTTTCTTTGCATTTTTATGTATCTTTTCTTCTAAACGGAAGGTGTCAAAAAGAATAATACGTCAGTGCGTATTGCATCAGAAAGGCACGAATTTCTTCCCGGCTTAACATCACATTAGATGTGCTGGCTTGCTCCAGGTTAAGAAGCAAATTGCTGACGGCTTCATGCAGGAACAGTATGCGTTCATTTCCCCATAGCTCTTGATGCTTCTGGATACAATGCATGACCTGTGACAACTCCATACCTTTTAAAGCTCTGAACACCGAAGCCCATTTTACCAGATCAGAGGGATGAGAGCCTACAGGCAATTCAAATTCGGCAAAACCATGAACATTCCCGCATGAGATTTTGAACAACCCACAGTAGCAGGATGAACGTTCCTGCGCTATGAAGGGTAATTTTCGCATATCGTACCGAATAATCTCCATGGAACTAATCCGGGTATCAACACAAATCTCCGTTCGAATTTCCACATCACAATCTGCAATCACACAATCCAACCTCCATAGGCAAAATCACCTTATCGTTTTCTATTGTTTTTGTTATCCTGCCGATTATATTACGGCTGAACACAGCTCAAGTAAAACCAACCGGAATGGAAATACGCCTGATTTTCCGATGTTTGATTTGGAATTCACACATGTAAGCGATTAACAAGAGATATATCTTCGTATTGGACTCGAATAACTCGATTTTTTCATCCGCTTATGACAGACCTAGCAACATGCCGCATGACTGCGAAAAGAGGAGATTAGGCAAGAATTGCTCACCTGGATTGTCTGGAATCGATCAGAACGGTGCAGAAATCGCATGCCGTTCAATTGCAGAGACGCAGACAGAGGACTATGATTCGCACATAACATACTCTAATGGCATTTGCAGGATTTGATGTGAAGGCGAGGTTGGCGGCAATGGATGAAGCAATGATGGTGGTATCGACAGGACACGGTGAGGCTGGAAAGAATTTTGTGGATGTATTATTGAAGAGGGGATTTGCAGTTGTCGTGCTTGTACACAGCGAAGAAGAGGGGGAACAACTTCAATCGCTTGGTGCAGTCACCGTGCGTTACATTCAGGAAATGGCAGACCGTAACCAGCTTCCGCTCGAATTTGTAGTAAAAAACGCCTTTGTATTCGAAAATAGCTTGCCGCAGTGCTGCCAGGACATTGAGCTGTGTCGCAGCTTGTGTCCGCAACAACTCTATGTCGTTTCCAGCAACAGGGCTCCTGTTGGGCTTGTTTATAAAGGTCTGGGAGCAACATATGTCATTCACAGCCGGAGTGGAGATGTTTCATTTTTATTGTAAATCACTTAATCGTGGATTCCCGTCGCCAGTCGAATGAACCAATTATAAATGAAAAACGTTGTGTCCAGAGCCTGTTGCCCTGAACACAACGTTTCGTGTATTTCTATATGCTAATTCCAATTCCAATATGCTACACATTGAGCTGTGAAACCCTATTAGGAAGAGATTCCGACAACACTGGAGCCATTCTTTGTAATTTTGTACGTAATGATGTCTCCGCTCCAGAAGTGGAATTTGAGAATCACTTCGCCGTTATTCGTTTCGTTGAAGAAGTTTTGTTTCAGTTCAATCACGTTGCTGCTATAATTCGGACTGAAAGTGTAGGCAAATTCTTTGAAAGAAGTCCAGTTTTGTGGACCTGCATTTCCTCCACTTGTATAAGTGGCTTCCATGGTGGCCAGCTGATTGCCATTAAAGGTAGTCGGAATCGCAAACGAGCTCGTTGTGCCTGTTACATTGCTCAGTTTAGGCGTGTCATACTTGATGATATTCAGGTTCCAGTTTGCACCTTTGTTGAATTTGACGGTCAGCTTGGCATTAACCCCAAGATTGCCGGAAGTGGTCAGTCTCGTTAACAGGCTCGATTTCAACGTCAGCACATCACCACTGATCGTGTAATCTGTACCTTGAACAAGAGTAGTGCTGCCATTAGCAAGTGAACTAAATGTATTGCCATTGAAATTCAGTTTTACTGTTTTATCCTGAATTGCAGCCCCTTTTTTCAGATAAACCAGATCGGATTCAGCTGTGGAGGAGCGACCTGTCCAGCTTGCTTTCATCGTGTTATATAGATCCTGATCAGACCAGGTGAAGCTGGTACGGCCAAAATGCTGTCCATTATCCCATAACATAGTGGTCATCTGTTTCTGACGCAGGTATTGGCCGATAAATTCGAAGAATTTCAGCTTCTCACCTTGCTCGATGACACCTGTGTGCTGATCAAAGCCGAGTAAGCCATACTCACCGACGATAACCGGAATCCCTTTGGCTGTGAATGCATTGTACACTCGGTCAAATGTAGTCGTAATATCCTGTTGCACTTCAGCATTATATTTGGTGTACCCTGCAATATTCACGCTAAATGGCCAGAAGCCATAGTAATGAACGGTAGCGATAATGTTCGGGTCATTCAATTTCGCAATTGTCTGGGATAATGCATCCAGATCTGGTTGAGCGGAAGAGGTATGCATCGTTGGCAGGACCAATGGACGTGTTGCATTATTTCCACCCGATGTTCTCACGATGTTATGAAAAGATACATTCAACTCATCCAGCAAAGCGTATGCTGTAGCGGTATTCGTTGTGTCACCGGTGAAGCTTGGTTCATTTACACTTTCGAACATCAGCTTAGTGGATGAGTTTTTGAATTTGTTAGCAATTTGAGTCCAGACAGAGTTGTAACGAGCGAGAACATTGGCATGGTCATTCTCCATATAGCTGATCCACTGCCAGGAATCGTGATGGATATTGATCATGACATACAGATTGGCATCAAGCGCCCAGTTTACAACTTGTTGTACACGATTCATGTAAGCAGCATCAATTGTATAGTTGGGTGCTCCTCCTATATGAGCTTGCCAGGTCACAGGAATACGAATGCTCTTGTAGCCTTGATTGGCGATATTTTGAATCAGCTGCTGAGTGATCAGCGGGTTACCCCAGGCCGTCTCATCTGCACCAACAGCATCCAGCGAGTTACCCAAGTTCCAGCCCGGCTCCATCGCAGTGACATAAGACTGAATATTGGTTGGAGCAGCGGCTGCACTTGTCTGGATCGAGTCATCTGTAGCAGCAGAAGCGATGGCGGATGAGAACAGGGACAGGATCATTGTTGCTACAATAGTGAGTGAGAGGAACGATTTGCGGTTTTTGTTCATTAACATATTCTCCTTTGTAATGATTATTGTTGAACTAATATAGAGCGCTTACAAAAAAAATGAAGATTTAAGCTCGGCATAGAACAGGACTCTGGATAGATTTAAATGGAATCACCACCAAATTAAGTATTGAAAACGTTTTCTGAAATGCAAATATAGCACGATTCATCGAAAGTAAATACCCTCGTAATTAGCACAAAATCCATGTCATAATTAGAGATTAATGGATTATTTTATTCTAAATTCATTCAAATAAATAGCGTTGCATTACATTCGTGGTTGAAGTTAAATAAATCTCAGGAGGGGATATGGAATGAGACTGGATGCGCATCAACATTTCTGGAATTATAATATTCGTGAATATGGTTGGATCGAGGAACACATGAGCGTCATTCGACGATCGTTTCTTCCAGAAGATTTGGAGCCTCTGTTAACCCGTGCAGGGATATCCGGTTGTATGGCGGTACAGGCCAGACAATCGTTGGAGGAAACCGAATGGCTTCTGGACTTGGCAGAACGGCATGAGTTCATCAGGGGTGTTGTTGGGTGGGTGGATTTGTGTTCTGTAGAAGCTGAGCATCAACTTGAGAAGTATGCATCAAGCCCTTGGCTGAAGGGGGTGCGTCATGTAATACAGGATGAACCGGATGTCCAGTTTGTATTGCGTGACGATTTTCAGCGCGGAATTGCTTTGCTACAGCAATATAATCTGTCCTATGATCTGCTCGTGTCCAAGGAGCAACTCCCTTATGCTGTAGAGCTGGTTAAGATGTTTCCTGAACAGCGATTTGTACTTGACCATTTGGCGAAGCCCGATATTAAGGCAGGAACGGTTTCCCCTTGGAAGGAAGCGCTATACTCTTTGTCAGAACAACCGAATGTATACTGCAAATTATCTGGAATGATAACGGAAGCCGATTGGACAAACTGGAAACAGGAGGACTTTGCTCCTTATCTGAATATCGCCTTAGAAGCCTTTGGTCCGGATCGTGTGATGTTTGGCTCGGATTGGCCTGTATGTACGGTGGCTGGTACATATGCTCATGTGCTTGAGATTATCACAAAGCATACTTCTTGCATGTCTGAGGTAGAGAAGCAGATGATATTCGGCGGCACCTGTGCTACCTTTTATCAGTTATCGTGATTGAATTAGACAGCAGAATCAGGCTTCACGATGTTGACAGGTTCCCTAATTCTTGTTAAAGTTTTAACCAATCCGCATAATTGTGATCTGGGAATGTTACCGATATGGGCATAACCTGAGCTGGCTTGTATACACTGCAACGTGTATTCGGGCTGGTTCGGGTTTTTTGTATTTAAGTTGAACGAACGATTTTACATTGGACACTGCGCTGCCAGAACAATCCTCCGATCGCTGTTATCCCCAGATTTCTGGATTCCCTTTTTAAAGGGAAACCTGGGGATAAAGGCGAAGCGTATGCTTCCGAAGCTGCTTGCTTTCAGAACGCTTTTAGCGTTGCTTCTCCAGATTTTATCTGTCCTCGCCGTTTATGAAGTAAATGTGTAGTTCAACTAAATATTTTGTCTTATTAATGTTTCATGCGATTGGAGCGGATAACAGAATTACATATTTGGAAGGAGAATACGAATGACTAATTTTAAGTTTCCCAAAGACTTTTTGTGGGGTGGAGCCATTGCTGCCAATCAGGCAGAGGGCGCTTATCTGGAAGATGGCAAAGGGCTGAGCATTGTTGACTTGCTGCCGACAGGAGAGAATCGCAGAAGTATCATGAAGGGTAATGTCCCTGCATTAACCCCGCTGGAAAACGAGTTCTATCCTTCGCATGAAGCGATTGATTTCTATCATCGTTATCCCGAGGATATCGCGCTGTTTGCCGAGATGGGATTCAAAGCACTGCGTGTATCGATTGCCTGGGCGCGGATTTTCCCAACCGGAGAAGATGCACAGCCGAATGAAGCGGGTTTGCAATTTTATGATCGATTATTCGATGAACTGTTGAAGCATGGTATCGAGCCCGTGGTTACGCTTGCTCACTTTGATGTACCGGTTAATCTAATTGAGAAATATGGCAGCTGGAGAAGCCGTGAGTTGGTGACTCTGTTCGAAACCTACGCGAAAACCGTATTCAGTCGTTACAAGGACAAGGTAAAATACTGGATGACGTTCAACGAAATTAATATGCTGCTGCATCTGCCATTCCTTGGCGCGGGTCTAGTCTTCAAGGACGGTGATCATGTGAAAGAGATTCAGTATCAGGCAGCGCACCATCAATTGGTGGCAAGTGCACTGGCGGTTAAAGCCTGTCACGAGATCATCCCGGGCGCAATGATCGGCTGTATGCTCGCAGCAGGAAGCTTTTATCCCTATACCTGTAATCCGGAAGATGTGTTCCAGGGCATGGAGAAAGACAGGGAGTCCTATTTCTTCATTGATGTTCAGTCACGTGGAGAGTATCCGGGCTATGCCAAACGTTTCTTCAAGGATCATGGATTGAATATCGCCATGCAGCCAGGTGATGCGGAAATTCTGAAAAACCATACGGTTGATTATATCGGATTTAGTTATTATTCAAGTCGGACAACCTCCACCGACCCGGAAATCGTCAAAAACATGACAAGCGGCAATGTATTTGGTTCTGTGGCCAATCCATATTTGGCCAAATCGGAGTGGGGCTGGACGATTGATCCCAAAGGCTTCCGTATTACAGCCAATCAACTGCATGACCGATATCAAAAACCGCTGTTTGTTGTAGAGAATGGATTTGGAGCACATGATGTGGTTACCCCTGAGGTTGAGGTTGATGATGCCTACCGCATTGATTATCTGAAACGCCATGTTGCCGAAATGGGTGAAGCTTTGCAGGATGGTGTAGAGATCATCGGTTATACAAGCTGGGGGCCTATCGATATTGTCAGCGCTTCTTCAGGAGAGATGAGAAAACGTTATGGTTACATCTATGTAGACCGTGACAATGAAGGTAAGGGTGATTTGAAGCGGATCAAGAAAAAGAGCTTCCATTGGTACAAAAAGGTAATTGAATCGGATGGCAGCAATTTAGAATCAGAATAAGCAGGGGAATGAGGGACATTCTCCATGACCATATCGGAAGGACCACGCTTTATGGAACTTCCGATTGTTCCCTCGTTGAAAGCGTTGACATATGTGTCTCTTCGCGCTATACTTGACGCAATTATATCGTTTTGGGATTGTTACTACTTGAAGTAGGCAAAACCTAAGCACCAAAAAAAGCAGACCAACATGTCTTGTTTATTTTGCGATGCTTCAGGTTTTTTTTGTATGCCCAAAAGGCGATATATGACTGCCAAGAGAGTGGATCGTGACGGGGGGATTGAAGTGAAAATAGCAAAGGTTATCAACAATAACGTCATTAGCATCTATCAGGCGGATGGAGCAGAGCTTGTGGTGATGGGGCGTGGGATTGCCTTTAAGAAAAAGCCGGGGGATAAAGTAGACGAGACCCGCATCCAGAAAGTATTTGCGCTTAAAAACAAGCAGACATCCGACAATTTCAAAATGCTGCTGCGCGAAGTGCCCATGGAACTGATCGAAATTGTGGAAGAAATTATTACTTATGCGAAAGATAATCTGGGCCGTAATCTGAATGAAAATATTTACGTTTCCCTAACAGATCATATTAACTTTGCGATTGAACGATATCGTGAAGGGGTAGAAATCAAGAATGCACTGATGTGGGAAATCAAACAGCTGTACAAGGCTGAGTTCGGACTGGGCCTGAAAACGCTGGAGCAGATCAAGTCCAGACTTGGTATCGAGCTTCCACCGGATGAAGCAGCGTATATCGCCCTGCATATTGTCAATGCGGAGATGAATGAAGAAGTCATTACAACGATGAACATCACGAAGTTTATTCAGCAGATTATTAATATAGCCAAATATCACTTCAAGATGGAATTTGATGAGGAGTCTCTCAGCTATTTTCGCTTCATTACGCATCTGAAGTTCTTCTCCCAGAGGGTATTAAGCGGCACGCATTATGACAATAATTATGACCACTTTTACGACATGATCAAAGAGAAGCACCCGGAAGCGGCGGCATGTACGGAGAAAATCGAAATGTTCGTCAACAAGGAATATAACCATCAGCTTACCAACGAAGAGAAATTGTATCTGACCGTCCACATTGAACGAGTCGTAAATCGATAATGATTAAAATGTTGACAAATTTGGTTAAATCATAATAATATGAGATTAACAGGAATTGAATACGATTTAACTGGGATTGTTACTGGTTATGCAGGCAAAACCTAAGTCATGAGAAGACAGGACCCATGTGTCCAAACCTTACTCAAGGCTTAGGTTTTTTGCGTGCAAAAAAATCGGTAAGATGCCTGTTTTAGTAATTATGGGGGTGCACATCATGAGTCAGGAAAAACTTGCAAAAGAGATCGTCGAGCTGGTCGGCGGGGAAAAAAATGTGGTATCACTGGTACATTGCGCAACACGTTTGCGATTTGTATTGAAGGATGACGCCAAGGCAGACAAAGCCAAGCTGGAAAAGACAGAAGGAATCATCGCAGTTAAGGAAAACGGGGGTCAGTTTCAGGTGGTTGTTGGCAATAAGGTGCCTGAGGTTTACAGCGCCATTGGTCAGATCAGCAACATTTTGGATGATTCTTCCGAAAAGGAAAAGCCGAAGAAGTCCGCAAAAGGCATAGGCGGCATTATCGATGTGATTTCGAGTATTTTCGCACCGCTGCTAGGGGTAATGGCGGGAGCTGGTATTTTGAAAGGGCTGCTGCTCATTGCAAGCAATGTCGGCTGGCTGGAAACGACAGAAACCACGTATAAGATCCTATTTGCAGCAGCAGACAGCCTGTTTTATTTCTTACCTTTGCTGTTAGCGGTTACAACCGCTCGCAAATTCCAGGGTAACATGTTTGTGGCGATGACCATTGCTGGCGCATTAATCTATCCTTCCATCGTAACGCTCAAGGCAGAGGGAACGCCAACCGATTTCTTCGGTATCCCTGTCATTTTGATGAATTATTCATCTACCGTTATCCCTATTATTCTGGCAGTCATCGTCATGAGCAAATTGGAGAAATTCTTCAATAAAGTTCTTCACGAAAGTGTGAAAAATTTTGTCACTCCATTATTTTTGCTTGTCATTATGGTTCCTCTTACCTTGCTCGTTTTTGGTCCATTTGGAGTATATGTAGGTAATGCCATTGCATCAGGTCTTGTGGCCGCCTTCGGATTCAGTCCGTTATTGGCAGGAGCCGTTATGGGTGCAAGCTGGCAGCTGCTCGTTATTTTCGGGATTCACTGGGGGCTCATTCCCGTATTTATCAACAACATTGCTGTATATGGACGCGATGGTGTCAAACCAGCTGCGACGGCTTCCATCTTCGCACAGACCGGAGCCGCATTCGGCGTTATGCTGAAAACCAAAAATAAAAAGCTGAAAACGTTGGCGGGTTCATCGACATTGACAGCCTTGTTCGGGATTACCGAGCCTGCCATCTATGGTGTCACTCTGCCACTCAAACGTCCATTCATCGCAGGAGTGATCGGGGGGGCTGTCGGTGGGGCGATCATTGGTCAAGCGGGTACTCAGGCATTTGCTTCGGGCGCACCAGGATTACTGACTTTGCCGATCTTCTATGGACCGGGTGGAGAAGGCTTCCCTGGATTGATCCTGGGGATCTGCGTATCCTTTGTAGTTTCGGCTGCATTGACATATATCTTGGGCTTTAAAGATCCGGTGGAAGAAGAAGAACAAGAAAAAAGCACAGAATCCACCAATGCATCAGTAAGAACAGCGGATTCCGTGGATCAAGAAGTTCTTAGCCCGATTGAAGGGACGATTGTTGAACTGACTGAGGTGCCCGATCCGGCATTTTCATCCGGCGCGATGGGCAAAGGCATTGCGATTGATCCGGCCGTTGGCCGAGTCGTTGCTCCTTTTGACGGTACCATTACTGTGGCTTTCAAAAAGAAACATGCCCTGGCTGTTGTATCGGATACAGGTGCGGAGATTTTGGTTCATGTCGGGGTGGATACAGTCAAGCTCGATGGTCAGCACTTTACATCACATATTCAGGAAGGTGATCGGGTTAAAGCGGGAGATTTGCTGCTGGAATTCGATATCGCGGCAATCAAGGCCGCTGGTTATCATACGGTAACCCCTATTATTGTTACGAATTCTGCGAATTATGAGGAAGTGGTTCCTTTGATTACGGGACAAGTTCGGGTACAAGCGCCGTTACTTACCCTGTATGGTGGAAAAGGACAGGAACAAGAGTAGAAATAACCAAAGCCGTGTCCTACGTGGAACAGAACGTTTTCTGTTTACGTGGACACGGCTTTGTTTATGACTTCAGTTCCGTTAACTAAGTGAATATCAGGATTCGGCTCTTACAACCGTTGAGTTCATATTGCCTGTCAGTCGTTGTGGAGGGAAGACCATGCGTACAGGTGCGATGATGATCGCAGCGAACAAGGCTTTGATCAGATCACCGATGATGTAAGGATAGAATCCTTGTATCATGGCTTCAGGTAATGACATTTTGTAAGCATAGGCCAACCAGGGCACACCCGAAACATAGATCAACATTGAACCAAATACCTCAAATACGATAAAGGCCAGGAAATAACCAAAGAATCCGTTCAGTTTGATTCTGCTGAGTAATAGCCCAATGAGTAATGCCGAGAAGGGCCACATCATCACATATCCCCCGGTAGGCCCAAGGAGTACTGCAAGTCCACCTGCGCCATGCAGAAGCGGGAAGCCGATTGCAGTCAGGATGACGACCAGAGTGATACTTAGAAAACCATATAATGGGCCAAGCAGTCCGCCTGCGAGCATAACCGCAAGGGTTTGCAATGTAATTGGCACAGGAGAGAAACCAATGGGAATACTTATGTAACCAAACAGAACAAGTATGGCTGCCATGAGTGCGCTGAATACAATACCTCGCAAAGATAATTTCATGTTTGAACATTCCTTTCAATTTTGGTAATCTTATTGTTAACCGATTAAACGGATGTGGTTAACGATTTGGATCGTACCACAAAAGATTCAAAAAGGAAAGGACCAATTTGCGATGCAAGACGTTACACCTTTGATAAAACTAGAGAATGTCCGTGTTCATTATGTGTCCGAGTCAGGACGTGTTCGTAAGGCAGTGGATGGGGTTTCGTTGGAATTAGCTCCCGGTGAATGGATAAGTATTGTGGGAGCTAATGGTAGCGGCAAAAGTACGCTGGCTGGACTGCTAATCGGATTCACTCCGCTATCCGGCGGAGAAAGGAAGGCTTCTTCGGAACTGGTTGTTCGTGGAGTCCTCCAGCAGCCTGATGCGCAGGTACTTGGAGACACCATTGAGGAGGAATTTCATTTTGCCTTATCCTCGCTGCTGGAATCTCCTGATGAACAATTACGCCGGAGAGAGCACGCATTACATACGGTAGGACTTGAGCATCCGCCAGAGGCGGCAATATCGATGCTGTCTGGAGGACAGAAGCAGCTGCTTAATATCGCGGTGGCGCTCGCGGCCAAACCGGATGTACTCATTCTGGACGAACCTACGGCCATGCTTGATCCGGGAGCCAGAGAACGAATGGAGGCGGTAGTCCAAGCCATTGTCCAGCAAGGGACGGCGGTAATCTGGATTACGCATCATTTGGAGGAAGCGACGCTGTGCGATCGAATTATTGCCATGCAACAGGGACGCTGTGTTTACGATGGAGTGCCTGCGGCTTTCTTTTATGGAAAAGATAAGGAAGAGACGACGGCTGACGCTGGAAAAGAAGCACAACAACCATCACCCTGCGAACAGCTTGGGCTTGCTCCACCTTTTACAGTGCAGACGGCTCTACTGCTAAAACGGAAAGGTCTGCTGCAACATGCGACACCTCTGCGACCAGAGCAGTTGGTTAAGGAGGTAGCCCTTTGGCAATCGAATTAGAACATGTAGGTATAGCTTCATCACAACCTGACAAAAGAGCGCTGCTTCAAGATATCACTGTCCGACTGAACCGTGGCGAAATCACTTTATTATTAGGCTGCACAGGATCAGGCAAAACCACACTGCTGCAAACGATCGCTGGCCTAAAACCTCCAGATGAGGGTAGCCTTAAGCTGGACGGAGAGCCTTTCTGGCATAACGGGAAAGTGCCGCAGTCCATTCTGTTGCAAATGGGGCTGGTCTTTCAATTCCCAGAGCAACAGCTGTTCGCCCGAAGCATTGGGCGTGAATTTGCTTATTCTCTGCGTCCATATCGTCTACCGGATGAACAAAAGAAAAAGCAGATTTCCGAAGCACTGGAGCGCTGGGACTCCCCAGCGGGTCAGGGAGGGGAAGGACGATTCCATTCGGACAGATCCCCCTTTGCACTAAGTGGGGGGGAACGGAGAAGACTGGGGCTTGCCCTGGGAACTGCTACGCAGCCTTCATGGCTATTGCTCGATGAACCCAGCGCCGGATTGGAAGCGCAAAGTGTTGTCATGCTGCTGGATGCATTGGATCAGCATCGAACTGCAGGCAAGGGAGCCATTGTGGCTACACACGACCTGGACACATTTTTGCCGCATGCAGATCGGGTTCTTTTGTTACAGGAGGGACGTCTGGTTGCTGATCTCACACCACGGGAACTTCATACAAGGCCAGATCTGCTGGAGCTTGCCGGAATGGGTCTGCCACCCTCAATGCAGCTGGCACAACAATTTGCGGCGGCGGGCATTCATTTTCCTTCTACTGCGTTGACCCCAGAGGAAATGGCTGAAGGTATTGTTCATTCCGTCAATGAGCCTATTGGTAATGAGGATCAATTCAGAATAGATAAAGCAAAGCTTGCCTTATCAAGCTCCGACACTTCGGATGGAGAAGGCACACAAGAGGCCATATACACCCACGCAGAATCAGGATCAAGCAGAGGACTGTATGGCGCTATGGACCCGCGTTTGAAATGGATTTTATACATTTTGCTCGTGACCGCTACGATGCTTCAACACGACTGGTTAGGTCTCTCTCTTACGTTGGTGCCAGTCATCTTGGCGCTCGTTGTGCTGCCACGGCAGGCACTTATGGGATGCTTGAAATTAATGAAACCGCTCGTAGTGTTCTTTCTCGTATCAACCGCGTTGTCGGGCACAACTCTTTCTACAGAAGGTGGCGGCCTACAGTTCGGATTTTCCCTGGTACAGGCGGAGGGGACGTTACTGAATGTATATCGTTTGTTTATCGTTACGTTGGCAAGTCTTTGGTTTTCACTGACTACGCCTTATGGCCGCATGGTTGAGGGACTGAATTGGGTACTTGGTATCGGCGAAAAAATCAAGCTGCCCGTGTCGTCGTTTGCACTCGCCGTGTCTTTAATCTTTCGTTTTATCCCGATGATCTGGAGTGAATGGCAGCGATTCTCGCTGATCGTCCGGGCACGCGGCAAAGCTGCATTACGACCGAATACGGTACGGGTACGTGATCTTGGCCCGATGGTCATTCCCTTGCTCATGGCGTTGTTTCAGCGTGCAGAAGATATGACGATTGCGATGGAAATGCGGAAAGTTAGAGAGAATTCCCTGCTTGGAGCACGTTCCTCCTTATTGGTATGGTCCAAACGAGATACATGGACTTGCATAATCGGACTTATTGTTTTTGTATTTTATATCTGGATCAGGGATTGAAATGCAGTGTTTGCCATGGATCATGCATAAATCCTTTCATTTCCGCTCAAAATAAACATGCTTTGATCACCACGAAGCAGATATGGAGGGACGAACGATGAAGGATAAATTTCTGCAAGAGGAAAGGCAAGAATATACCGATGTGTCCACGGTGGAGTCGCAGCGAAATGATATCACACTCGAAGAGTTCCCAGAAGGTCCTTACGGCTCATCTCTAATGTCTGAATCTCTTGGCAAAAGCTCGCCATGGCGAGTGGATCAAAGGACCGCGCATCGTTTCGATTATGAAAATCATGAGCTGCACGAAGGGGAGGTTCGGGATTATCCCGGTCAGGACGTCTACGATGAAACGGTCCCCGATGATGTAACCAAGCCTCAATACCCGGAAGAAGAAGAATCGGAATGACGTATTATATAAAATAGATGATAGCCTTCGGCAGGATTTTCCTGTCCGGGGGCTATTTTTAGTTGTATCGTTGATGAAAACAAATCTCCTCAAATTCCACAATATGGGTTATCATAGGCGTAGCTCATATTAAGAAAGATTGTGAGTATCAATTATAACAATATAAGGAGATAACCATGGATCTATTCTGGCGAATGGGTAGAAGAATTTCTAAGGAACTCAGGACATCTTAATTCGCTTTCAAGTCTTCATTTGAAAAAGTAAGGAACTTCAGACACGTTATTTCGCGAAATCTATGACAAAAACGCTGCAAATGGCTGGTTTATCCTAACATAGCGTGTCTCAGGTTCCTTGGATTTCTGTGGTCACTTTAAATCCATGAATAAGACACCTCAGATTCGTTAACGCTCGGCTCAATGCTCTGTTCCCGAGCATTGCTCAGTTCCACTTCGGCGTTCAGTAGGTTTGAAGACACACTTATGAATTGGGGGATATCCAAATGAGAGAGATTAACTATAGCGATTATTTTTGGCAGGATGATAAGGTTAGACTACGTGCTTTGCGTGAGGAAGATTGGGAGGATCATTATTATAACCGGTTTGATTCACCCGCTCGTCGTTTACTGGAATGTGAAGTCGAGCTACCACCTACGAATGCTGAAGCAAAGAAATTTACGGAAGCCTTTTCCGATTTCTCTCTAGACAGAGGGCGGATCATGTTCACGATTGAAAATATGGATGGTGAGAATGTCGGGGGCGTGAACCTGAACAGCATCGATGAGCGGAATGGTACCTTTAGCATTGGAATTCAAATTGACAGGGACCATCGCGGAAAAGGATACGGGACGAGAGCCGTTCGAATTTTGCTGAAATATGCCTTTTTCGAGCGCAGGCTTAATAAATTTAATGATTCTGTTCTTGAAGGTAATGAACCTTCCGCAGCCATGATGAGAAAGCTTGGATGTGTGCAGGAGGGTGTGCGTCGTCAGGTGATTTATACCGATGGGAAATACCAGGATATGATCCTGTTCGGATTAACCAAAGACGAGTTTATGAAAAAGGAGGGACTTGCGTGAGTCCCATTTTAAAACAGATCAGTACAGTGTTTATCCCTGTTCGTGACATTGGTAAAGCACGTGAATGGTACTGCGACATATTGGGTTTACCTGTCGACGGGGAGATTTTATTTGGTCATCTGTACATTATTCCGATGAATGGAACACGTATTGTGCTAGATAGCAAAATTTATTCAGAGGATCGTACATTTAAAACGCCAGCATTCCATTTTGACACGCTTAACATTGTAGAAGCTTATACGTATATGCAATCCAAAAATGTAAACATAACAACGCCAATAGAGCATGATCAATGGTTTAACTTCCTGGACCCGGACGGGAATTGGCTGATGATCTGCCAATGTTAATTAGATGAACTTTAGTTGCAAGTTAAGGAGAAAACATATGAAACAAACCAACCAAAGTGATGAATTAATCATTGATTGCAAAGATATTTATTTGCGCGAGTATCGACTTGAGGATTTGGAGAAATTGCAGGAAATCACCTGGCAACCTGAGGTTTACGAATTTTTGCCGGGATGGAATGCTGCGGTTGAAGATAGAGCACTTTGGCTCACTCAATACGAAATCCCTGAGAATCAGAATTTTAAACAAGCTGTTTTGGCGGGAGGGGACATTGGGGACTTCTGTTTACGGTTGGCTATCGTACTCAAAGAAAATGATGAGTTTATTGGATGGTGCTGTTCGGGGATCAAGGACGAACTGCCAGCGCCCAATCGGGAGATTATGTATGGCATTTCGAAACACTTCCGGAACCGTGGCTATACAACGCAGGCAGTACAAGGCATAACGCAGTATTTATTTGAAAATACAAACGTTGAAGTATTGAATGCCATTGCTTTATTAACGAATCAGGCATCGAATAAGGTAATACAGAAATGTAATTTTGGATATCTGAATAGGATTGAAATCGAAAATGAACCGTACAACCATTACCAACTGTTGAAGCACCAATGATAACTCCCGATACAGATGCACTATATACAAATAAACCAATCCGCTACTAAACAAATCCCCCTCTCATCTCTCCGCAGAAATGAAAGGGGGATTTGTCATATGATAAGAGTCGCAATAAAACGGAAAGCTTCGTCTTACAAGCCTCGTTCAGCCTAGGATTCACTCTTGACCAAAGGCAGCAAAATCGTAAATTCCGTTCCTGCTCCTAGTTGGCTGCGCACTGTAATTTTCCCGCCATACGATTCTACAATCGAACGGGTAATGGCAAGTCCAAGACCTGCACCCCCTTGTTTTCTTGAACGGGAAGAGCTTGTGCGATAGAAGCGTTCAAAAATATGAGGGATATGCTCCGGTTCAATTCCAGAGCCGTTATCTTTGACGGTTAACTCGGCTTTATGCTGAGCGGCATATAACGAAATACTGATGGTTCCCCGATCTGAATCGGTGTGCTGTACTGCATTGTGGAACAGATTGAGTACAACCTGTTTTAATTTGTGAGCATCAGCCATTACATGAACTTCAGCGGTCAGGTCGAGATGAACCTGTCTTTCCTGAGCCATCATGATCAACTGTGGCTGCATTTCGAGCAGCAGACTGTCAAGTTGGATGACTTCCTGCTCCTGCTGAGGCGCCTGATCCAGCTTGGTCAGCATCAGCAGATCCTCTACAAGTTTGTTAATCCGCACCGATTCACCGTACATGCTGTTCAAAGCGCTATATAATTGCTCGCTGTTGGAAGCTGCGCCGCGCTTAAGCACCTCAATGAATCCGTGAATGGAGGTAAGAGGGGTACGCAGCTCATGGGAAGCATCAGACAGAAAACGCTGCATCTGCTCTTTTGACTCCCGTTCCGCTTCAAACGAGTCTTCAAGCCTCTCGAGCATGCCGTTAAATGAAAGCGCCAGCTGATCCACTTCCTGTTGTCCCTGGACAGAGGGAAGGCGTTCGGCCAAGCTTCCTGCATCGATCCGTTGCACTGTATCTACCATACTGGACAAGGGAATCAGTGTCCGGCGAAGTGCCTTGGCGTATAGAACGAGTCCAGCCACCATAGCCAGCAGGGATAACATCAAGAAGATCAGAAGCTGTTTCACAATCAAATCTTTTAGCGGTTTTGTAGCGGTGCCCATCTGCACCATGGGTAAGCCGCGATTACGCGGTCCAGGCGAGGAGAAGACGATTAACTGCTCATTGCCTTGATTATCCGTTACAATCCGGTACGGAACATGTTGTTTATCGTTAATCCGATCTGTGATGTTCTGATATTCAACTGACGTCAACCGAGGAGCGGTCAGACCGTCTTCACCAAAAATGTCCTCGAAGCCACTTTGATTATCAAATAAGGCGAGTGAACGATCAGGAATGTATAAGAAACGATTGCCTGATCCTCTTGGATCTGATCCAGATTGCCCACCAAAAGGATTGTTCGTCGCACCACCTCGTGAAGACGATCCGAGCCACACAGGAGGCATGGACATGAGCTGCTCTTCCATGGTTTTCGCCTGGTTGCGATATAGAAAGCTTTCCATAATCCAGAATTGAAGAATGCCAATTAACAATAACAGAGCAGCCATAATAAACAGCGATCGCGCGAGTAATTGAGAGCGGAGCGAACGTGGTGATATCCATTGATGAAGCCATGTCCAAAGATGTTTATCTTTCTTTAATAAAGAGGTCATTAGAGATCCACCCTATATCCGACACCTCGAAGTGTACGAATGAGCTTATGTTCTTTATCCCCCAGTTTGTCACGCAAGGAGCGGACGTACACCTCCACAATATTCTCTTCTCCACCAAAATCGTATCCCCACACGCGGTTCAGAATGGTCGCTTTACTCAGGACAATACCATGATTAAGCACGATGAATTTTAATAGTTCATATTCGGTTGGAGATAACTCCAGAATCTGATCGTGATAGGTAATCTCTTTGCGTTGATCATCAATTCGGAATGGACCATGAGTCACTGCTCCTATTAATAAAGGAAACTGATTACGCAGCCTTGCCTGAATCCGTGCAAGCAGTTCATCGAACGCAAAAGGCTTAATCATATAATCGTCAGCACCAAGCCATAGACCTTTTACCCGATTCTCGACTTCGTCTTTGGCTGTCAGCATAATCACTCCGACCTGTGCACCGCTCTTGCGCAGACGTTCAACAACCTCAAACCCATCCATCTCGGGCATCATGACATCCAGAATGGCCATATGTGGACGGAAGTCGAGTGCCAATTCAAGCGCAGCGGCTCCATCCGGGGCCGTACGTACGTCAAAGCCTTCGTTGCTTAGTCCAAGCTCCAGAAATTGCAAAATATGTGGTTCATCATCTGCCAATAGTATTTTAATGCCAGTACTTAGCTTCATAAGCAGGCGTTCCCTCCCGTTAAATCCATCGATTACATACCCTCCATTCTAGAGGTCTATATGCTGTATTATCGCTCGCCAAACTGAAAATTAGCTGAAAAGTTTGCAAGTTATCCTCAGGCAACATTCAGCGGGCACTCATCCCAGTTTTACTTTGGCATGTCACAATAGTAGACATGAAGAACTTGAAGGAGTGATTGAGATTGAATAACGCCAAACGAAGGATTGACCTTGTCCTTCTGCCGATTGTTTTACTGGCGGCATTTTTGAACGGGTATGGCATCTGGAACGACCAATATGCCAATTCCTATTATACGACCGCCGTCGGGAGCATGCTGAGAAATTTCCATAACTTTTTCTACGCATCGCTCGACTCGGCTGGTTCGGTAACCGTAGACAAACCACCGGTTGTCTTCTGGATTCAAACCGCTTTTGCTTACGTTTTTGGATTACATGGATGGAGTGTTATTTTACCGCAAGCGTTAGCGGGGATCGGTTCGGTGCTGCTGATATATTTCATGGTCAAGCCTACATTTGGTCTTGCCGCAGCGCGAATCTCTGCACTTGCGATGGCGACTGTTCCTGTTGTGGCAGCGGTCAGCCGTACCAACAATATTGACAGCATGCTGGTATTCACGCTGCTGCTGGGTTCATGGTTTTTGTTCAAGGGAAGCAAGCAAGGCAGTACATGGCGTATCCTGGTTGCCTTTGCACTCATTGGACTTGCTTTTAATATGAAAATGCTGCAAGCCTACATGATTCTTCCGGCTTTTTACTTGTTCTATCTGCTTGCCTTCAACGCAAAGTGGAGAAGAAAAATCATCCTGCTGATCGGAAGTACGGCGGTGCTGGCAGTCGTTTCCTTATCCTGGGCAGTCACCGTAGATTCTATACCAACAGATGAACGGCCTTATATCGGCAGCAGTGAAACCAATTCGGTGCTGGAGCTGGCTTTTGGATATAACGGCTTATCCCGTCTCACGGGACAACAGAACAGATCAGCGAATGCAGGCATGCCAAACGCCTCTGATGAAGGCAAGGCCCGTGGCAACGCAGCTTCCCAGACATCAGCATCCGATCAGTCGGGCAGCGGCTCGGCTCCAACAGGCAATGCACCGGGAAATGGTGAAATGGGTGGCATGAACGGAATGACTTTCCCGGGCGGTCAGATGCCAAACGGTGGCGAGATACCTAATGGAAGGAATTTCGGAGGCGGTAATGGCGGCGGTGGAGGCATGGGTGGCATGTTTGGTACAGGGGAAAAAGGTCCTCTGCGCTTATTCCAGACCGAACTGTCCGGCCAGGCCAGTTGGCTTTTGCCGATGGTATTACTTGGCTGCATCGCGATTTTTGCAGGGTTAAGACGGAGAAATATAACCGATAAGCACAAGGAAGCTTTGTTCTGGCTGGCCTGGCTGCTTCCGGTAGCTGCTTTCTTTAGTGTAGCTGGTTTCTTCCATCAATATTATCTAATTATGCTCGCACCTCCAGTAGCGGCATTAACCGGAGCAGGATTCGCAGCGATGTGGACGGCTTATCGTGAACGCAATGGCTGGCAAGCCTGGCTGCTTCCGTTATCCGTGCTGCTTACCACCATCTTCGGCTGGTACATCATGCAGGTGTATAACGAAACGATCGGGGCAGGTTGGTCTATAAGTGAATTGATCGCAGGCATTCTGATCACGATTATCTTGATTGTGATGCTTAATCGTTCACACCCATGGAAACAGGGTTTGATTATCGCAGGCTTCATGGTCATGCTGATCGGTCCGACCTATTGGGCATTTACCCCTATCACATATGGAGGCAACAGCATGATTCCGGCGGCTGGACCGACAGGTTCCAATGGGATGTTCGGCGGAATGGGCATGGCAATGGGAGATAGACAAGGTGATCGCAATGGTGGAGGTATGGCTCCGCCGAATGCATCGAATGAAACCGACACCGATCAGGCTTTCCCACCGTCCGATGAAGCTGACCCGAACAATGCGGGTATGGGAACACCTCCGAATTTAGGCGGAAACATGAATGGCGGAGGAGGCATGCCGATGACAGGCGGTCGAGGTGGAGCAGGAAACCGCAACGAAGAAGTGGACACTACAACACTGAATTATCTGAGAGAGCATAACACAGGTGAAACCTATCTCTTCGCAACCACGGACTATAGCCAGGCAGCTCCATATATCATCGATGAGAATGAAGCAGTTATTACACTTGGCGGGTTCTCGGGCTCAGATCCGGTGTATACCACGGAAAAACTGGAACAACTCGTGAAGAGTGGACAAGTGAAATACTTCATGGTAGGTGGCATGGGCGGTCGAGGTGGCAGTTCGGATATCGGCGACTGGATCAAGGAGCATGGTACCGAAATTCCAACGTCAGAGTGGAAGACAGGTACGGATAGCGGTTCCGGTTTCGGTTTCGGTGGTCAAACCACGTTATATGAAGTGAAATTATAAGCATGATCGAATGGTATAAGGGAGGGAACGAACATGGCTCAAAAGTGCCGTTACAGCATTATCATTCCAATGTATAACGAAGAAGCGGTGATTGAGGAGACTTATCGGCGTCTGAAAAAAGTCATGGGCAGTACGGGAGAGAGTTACGAGCTTCTCTTTGTCAACGACGGTAGCGTGGACCAAAGTGCACAGATGATCCGTGACTACGCGCGTTGGGACGAGAGTGTGAAGTTGATTGATTTTGCACGCAACTTCGGTCACCAGATCGCGATTACAGCAGGGATGGATTATGCAGCAGGCGATGCAGTCGTCATTATTGATGCGGATCTTCAGGACCCTCCCGAACTGATATTGGACATGATCGTCAAGTGGAAAGAGGGCTATGAGGTTGTCTATGCCCGTCGGACCAGACGAAGCGGGGAGACCCGCTTCAAGAAATGGTCGGCAAGCCTGTTCTACCGCGTACTGCGTGCGTCGACGGATACGGATATTCCAGTGGATACCGGGGATTTTCGTCTGATTGATCGCAAGGTATGTGATGAGATGAAACGTCTTCCGGAAAAAAATCGATTTGTCCGCGGTCTGGTCAGTTGGGTGGGGTTCCGTCAGACGGCCATTGAGTATGAACGGGATGAACGCTTGGCAGGGGAGACGAAATACCCGCTGAAACGTATGCTGAAGCTGAGTCTGGACGGCATTACCTCCTTCTCACACAAACCGCTCAAGCTTGCAGGTTACGTAGGAGCTGTTCTATCCATCGGCGGTTTCATCTATATGCTAAGTGTCATCGCTTCAGCGATATTTACAGATTCAACGATCAAAGGATGGCCTTCGATGGTCAGCATCATGCTGATTTTTAACGGCTTCATTCTGATCATGCTGGGCATTCTTGGCGAGTATGTTGGCCGAATCTATGATGAAACGAAGGCGCGTCCGCTCTATATCGTAAGAGATGTGTATCAGGTGGAAAGTCAGTCGAGTCAATCACGGTTAACGGGCAGAGTTGCTCATCATGACTAATCGTTTGGTCACTATATTTAAGTTTGGAATTGTGGGTGTCCTGAATACGGCAGTGGATGCAATGGTATTCACGTTGCTCGCTGCTGCAGGCGCGCCTGTTCTAATTGCCCAGGTGATTTCGTATAGCTGTGGGATCGTGAACAGTTACTGGTGGAACGGCAGGTGGACCTTCCAGGATGCGGGAAGACAGGGCAAAAAAAACGAAATCATGCGTTTTGTAATTACCAATCTGGTGGTTCTGGCGTTATCCTCCCTGATTCTGTACATCTGCAATAGCACTTTAGGTTGGAGCGTTGTAATGAGTAAAATACTGGCGACTCTCTCAGGCATGGTTATAAACTATATTGCCAGTCGGTATTGGGTGTTCCGGGCAGATTCCTTTCAAGGATCTAACCCTTCATCTGATGCTAATGAAAGGAGTGTTTCATGATATGAGAATTAAAAAAGCAGTCATTCCGGCAGCGGGGCTTGGCACCCGATTCTTGCCGGCAACCAAGGCACAACCCAAAGAAATGCTGCCGATCGTGGACAAACCGGCCATTCAATACATTGTGGAAGAAGCGGTACAATCGGGTATTGAAAATATTATCATCGTAACCGGACGCAATAAAAAATCGATCGAGGATCATTTTGACAAATCGGTTGAATTGGAGCATTCCCTGTATGCCAAAGGCAAGCAGGCACTATTGGAAGAGGTGCAAGCGATCAGCGAAATGGCCAGCATTCATTTTATCCGGCAAAAAGAGCCGCTTGGATTGGGCCATGCGATTGGATGTGCTCGTCAATTTGTGGGAGATGATCCGTTTGCCGTACTGCTTGGAGATGATATTATGGTGTCTGATCCCCCGGCGCTCGCACAGATGATTCATTTATATGAAAAGACAGGCAGCCAGATTGTTGGCGTGCGGCAGGTGCAACCTGCTGACGTGAGTAAATACGGAATTATCGACTCTCTGGGGGCAGACGACAGGGTTCACCGAATTACCAATCTGGTAGAGAAACCTTCCATTGCAGAAGCGCCCTCCCGAACAGCTGTGATGGGACGTTACATTCTGAAACCGTCCATCTTTCCCATTCTGGATCGAATCGAGAGAGGGGCTGGAGGGGAATATCAGCTAACGGATGCGCTGAAAGAAGTAAGCCAGGTGGAAGAACTGCTGGCTCTTGAACTGGAAGGGCGCCGCTACGATATTGGTGATCAGTTCGGATATATTCAGGCGATCTTGGAGATCGGGCTGATGCGTAAGGAATTACAGCCTATGTTAACTCCATATTTGCAGAAGCTTGCGACCCAATGGGCATAGGGATTGATATATAGCAGAGGTTTAGATCTGCTGTAGGACGAGGTCTCCTCTGTGTCATGGTTCTGGCATAGACTCCAGCGTTGTACAATGGTGCCTGTAACGCTACAATGAGCAGGAAGTTCAGTTGCTCTTTGAGGAGTGAGGAATCATGAGTGAGGCTATCATCAGGGATCTTATTCAGTATATGGACGTGGAGGATAACGCCGCCATTCAATACATTCAGACCGAGCATCGGATGAAACTGGGACTCTTTTGGGGGATCCAGGAAGGCAGCCGCGTTCTGGAAATCGGTTGTGGTCAGGGAGATACAACGGCGGTGCATGCACATCTGGTGGGGGAGCACGGGTATGTTCATGGTGTAGACATTGCACCAGAGGATTATGGTGCACCACTGACCGTAGGTGAAGCGGCAGCCAAACTGCGGAAATCTCCGCTGGGTGACCGAATTCGAATGGATTATGATTTTGACATTCTAAGTGATCAGGCCCAATTCGGCGAAAATGAGTTTGATGTGATTGTACTTTCCCATTGTTCGTGGTACTTGAAATCATTTGACGAACTCGCCCAGATTCTTAGCAAGGTTAGGAAGTGGGGGCGTCAGTTATGTTTCGCCGAATGGGATGCACGAGTTACAGATGTGAGCCAGCTCTCACATTGGTTATCCGTTCTGATTCAGTCCCAGATCGATTGTTGCCAAAAAATAGTGAAGAAATAGCCATTTGCAGTAATTTATAAGAAAAACGTCTATCGACGTACTTTCACAGAAGACAGACCGCGTTTAGCTGAAGTTTTTCTTGCGATAATGGAATGGTTCAGCTCCGCTGAAAACGTATAAATTCCATGATCTAAAAAAATGTGTTTACTTCACAATGGTAATTTTGATATTATAATCGCAATATCAAATGCGACGAAGAGATGAGTAGATAAAATTCATTCTTTCACAGAGAGCTCCGGCAGCTGAAAAGGGGTAAAGAATTTTTTATTGAATAAAGACTCAGAGCAGCACATCGGAACTTTAAGGATTGAGGGATGGTGTGACAGGAGCTCCTGTTACAGAGCGAGAGTATATGCGGATGCGGCATAATTGAATGCAGTTATCCTTAACTCGAAGAGGCTGGTATGGCGACATATTGGCGAATCTGGGTGGTACCACGAGTGTAACAATCTCGTCCCTGAGACTTTTGTCTTGGGGATGGGATTTTTTGGTTTTTCCGGGATGTTAGCTACACGCTTTGGAAATGCCTGAATAGTGTTTAATAAGGGGAAACTCACACCGAAAGGAAATGATGATTTTATGTCAGCAAAATTGAAAGTCGGTATCGTCGGAGGAACGGGGATGGTGGGTCAGCGTTTTGTAGATCTGCTCAATGAACACCCATGGTTTGAAGTAACGGCTATTTCAGCAAGTGCCAACTCGGCAGGCAAAACATACGAAGAATCCGTACAAGGCAGATGGAAGCTCGCTGCTGCGATCCCGGAAGCCGTGAAAAACATCGTTGTGCAGGACGCTTCCCAAGTGGAAGCTTTTGCGAGCCAGGTTGATTTTATATTCTGTGCTGTAGATATGAAAAAGAATGAAATTCAAGCGCTCGAAGAGGCTTATGCCAAAACGGGAACTCCGGTTGTTTCCAACAACTCGGCTCACCGCTGGACAGCGGATGTACCCATGGTTATTCCGGAAATTAACCCAGGACATCTGGACGTGATTGAAGCTCAACGCAAACGTCTTGGAACGAAAACCGGATTTATCGCAGTTAAACCAAACTGCTCGATTCAGAGCTATGTACCTGCACTTCACGCGTTGCGCGAGTTCAATCCAACTCAAGTGGTGGCTTCCACATACCAAGCGATCTCAGGCGCAGGTAAAAACTTTACCGACTGGCCGGAAATGCTGGATAACGTGATTCCATACATCGGTGGCGAGGAAGAGAAAAGTGAACAGGAGCCGCTGCGCATCTGGGGAAGCATTCAAAATAATGAGATTGTAAAAGCGTCCTCACCATTAATTACAACACAATGTATCCGTGTACCGGTAACAGATGGTCACTTGGCGACAGTATTTGTATCCTTTGAGAAAAAACCATCCAAAGAAGAAATTCTGGACCGTTGGCTGCAATTCAAAGGTCGTCCGCAAGAACTGGGTCTGCCAAGCGCACCGAAACAGTTCATTACGTATTTTGAAGAAGAGAACAGACCACAAACGAAGCTGGATCGTGACATCGAACGCGGTATGGGTGTTTCAACGGGCAGACTGCGCGAAGACTCCCTGTATGATTACAAGTTTGTCGGACTGTCTCACAACACGCTGCGCGGAGCAGCAGGCGGTGCTGTTCTGATCGCTGAATTGCTCAAAGCAGAAGGATATATTCAGCCGAAATAAACAGGCATTGTGGAAATAGGAATAGAAGTAATAGAATATCACTGACAGGTTACCCCTTTTAGTAGACAAGAGTATGAGCATCTGGGAAGATGAATTTATTTTTGTTGAACAGAGGGGTATTTTCATATCAATACATATGAAGCAGGAACACGTGAATCCAATATTCCAGAACAGGAAGGGGATTGTGATGGACGGTCAGCTGGTATTGCGTCGAGTCCGTCTTACAAGTGGTGAAGAGGTGGATGTGGTTATCCATGAAGGCAGGATTGTGAAGGTCGCTCCTGGTGGAACGGAAACCGGAGATCGGATATGGGAATCGCCTGGAGCTTACATATCCAGCGGATGGATCGACATGCATGTGCATGCTTTTCCAGAGTTGGATCCTTACGGGGACGACATGGATGAAATCGGTGTAAAACAGGGCGTTACTACGATTGTGGACGCAGGCAGCTGCGGTGCTGATCGAATTGGCGATCTGGCGATAAGCGCTCATAAGGCGGCTACCCGGCTGTTTGCCTTTTTGAACATATCTCGCCTCGGCTTGCTGCGTATTGACGAATTGTCGAATCTGGACTGGATTGATCGGGACAAGGTGTTACAGGCTGCCCGGGCATATCCTGAGTTCATCGTGGGATTAAAAGCGAGAATCAGTGGAAGTGTGGTTGGCAAAAGCGGACTGCAGCCGCTGTATTTGGCAAGAGAGTTTTCGCAGGAAACAGGCCTGCCGCTTATGGTTCACATTGGATCAGCCCCACCGGATATTCGTGAGGTGATGCCGCTCATACAGGGTGGTGATGTGGTCACTCACTATTTGAATGGAAAAAGCAATAATCTGTTCGATGAAGGAGGCGCGCCGCTGGAAGTATTGAAGGATGCCATCAAGCGTGGTGTGCATTTGGATGTGGGACATGGGACAGCGAGTTTTTCATTTCAGGTTGCAGAAGCTGCCAAGATGCATGGCATTGACCCGGATACGATCAGTACGGATATTTACAGGGGCAATCGTCTGAACGGCCCGGTCTACAGCATGTCTAATCTGTTAAGCAAGTTTCTGGCCCTTGGCTACTCGTTGAGCGAGACGATAGATCGGGTGACCGTACGGGCAGCAGAGTGGCTGGGCAGACCGCAGCTGGGGAGAATTCAGGCAGGTGATGAAGCCAATTTAACTCTTTTTCAAGTGGTAGACAAGCCTGTAACGCTGGTGGACTCCGAGGGCGTAAACAAGATAGCCAGCCGTCAAATTGAAGTAAAAGGAGTGATTGTGGGTGACCAATTCATTGAATGTTAAATATGGACTGAAACGTGTTATCAACGCCAGCGGCCGGATGAGTATTCTCGGCGTATCTGCACCGACGGACACAGTCATGGATGCCATGAAGCAAGGCGGGCAGAGTTATGTGGAGATCGCAGACCTTGTAGACAAATCAGGGGACTATGTGTCCCGCCTAATCGGCGCCGAAGCGGCCGTTGTTGTCAATTCCGCATCAAGTGGCATTGCGCTCGCCGTAGCTGCCATGGTAACAAAGGGCAACCGCCTCGCAAGTTTGAAGCTGCATCAGGAATTCATTACGAACAATGAAATTGTTATGCTGAAAGGCCACAATGTACAATACGGAGCTCCTGTGGAGACGATGGTTTACCTTGGTGGTGGGAAGCTGATCGAAGCTGGATATGCCAATGAAGGTCGGGCGGAGCATATCTCGGATGCGGTTTCCGACAAAACAGCTGCGATCTTGTACGTCAAATCCCATCATGCGGTACAGAAAAACATGATTTCCATAGAGGAAGCCTGGCAGGTTGCCCAGAAGTGTGAGATACCGCTCATTGTCGATGCGGCTGCGGAAGAGGACCTGCACAAATATGTGAAGTATTCGGATTTAGCCATATACAGCGGCTCCAAGGCCATTGAAGGCCCAACTTCCGGCATTGTGACAGGTAAACGAACCTATATCGAATGGTTGAAGGTCCAGCTTCACGGGATTGGGCGCAGCATGAAAGTTGGTAAAGAAACAACGTTTGGCCTGCTTCAGGCTTTGGATGAATATGCAGTCAAAGCGGACCATAGTGAGCAGGAAAAGGATTCCTTGCAGGCGCTAATGTCACTCAATCAGATAGCCGGGATTCAGGTATCGATCGTCCAGGACGAAGCGGGCCGGGCGATTTACAGAGGGCGCATTCAGGTCGACGAGGCGAAGGCGGGGATCAGTGCCAAACAGCTCAATGAGGAGCTGAGGGGCGGACCTATCGCCATTTATACACGTGATTATGGCGTAAGGCAAGGTTATTTCGATATTGATCCCCGTCCGCTGATGGGGGATGACATGCGAGTCATTGAAGATCGAATTCGACAATTGACAGGAGGAGAAGGAAATGTCTGAGATTGCAAAACGATTTTATAACAATCGGGTGGCTTTGAATGTGCTCGCCAAGGACATTACGAATGCAAAAGAGGTTTTTGATGCGGCTGAGGGCCATGTTCTGGTCGGCGTTCTTTCCAAGGATTATGCCACTGTGGCTGAAGCGGTGGAAGCGATGGAAGCCTATGGGCGGGAAATTGACAATGCCGTTTCAATTGGACTAGGTGCCGGAGACAATCGACAGGCTGCTGTCGTCGCCGAAATCGTAAAGCATTTTCAGGGCAGTCATATCAATCAGGTATTTCCAGCAGTTGGCGCTACCCGAGCGAATCTCGGGGACCGGGACAGCTGGATTAACAGCCTCGTCTCCCCGACGGGTCAGCCGGGCTTTGTCAATATTTCGACGGGTCCAGTGAGCGCTGCCCAATCCGAGCTTGCCGTGGTGCCTGTACACGCGGCCATTGCATTGGTACGGGATATGGGTGGCAATGCACTGAAGTATTTCCCGATGCAGGGGCTAAAAAGGGAAGATGAACTGCGAGCGGTAGCGAAAGCGTGTGCAGAAGCGGACTTTGCGTTGGAGCCTACCGGTGGCATCGATATGGATAATTTTGAAGCCATTCTCGAAATCGCACTGGAGGCGGGGGTTCCGCAGGTTATTCCACATGTGTATTCCTCCATTATTGATCAGGAGGGTCTGACCATTGTAAGTGATGTGCAGTCGTTATATGCATCAATGAAGTCGCTGGCGAAGAAGTATGGTTAAACGCGTAGGGGCTTTTGGCGAAGTCATGATGCGACTTGAAGTTCCGGGACATGATCTGTTGATTCAGAGTAATCGGCTAAAATACTCCTTTTCGGGCAGTGGGGTCAATGTAGTATCGGCGATGACACGTTACGGATATGCAGGCCTGCTGGTGTCGAGGCTTCCGGTCAATCCGTTGGGTGATGCCGCCGAATCCTATTTGCGCGGATTGGGCCTGAGCACCGAATATGTGCGTCGCGGAGGGCAGTATATCGGGATGTACTTTCTGGAGAATGGTTATGGGGCCAGACCTGGACGGGTGACTTACTCTAACCGGATGGAGAGCAGCTTTAATATTGCGCCTGAAGGCACGTATCCCTTTGCGACAGTTGCATCAGGCATGGACGCTATTCATTTCTGCGGAATCACGCTGGCGATGAATGATTCGGTGAGACTGACGATGAAACAATTGGCACAGGCGGTCAAAGAACAAGGCGGCACAGTTGTTTTTGATTGTAATTATCGTCCTGCTTTATGGGGGGATCAGGGTTATGCCACGGCGAAGCCGCATTATGAGGAAATGTTGCATTTGTCAGATATCGTCCTGATGAATGAGCGGGATGCTCTTCATATTCTGGGGTTAAATACGGACAAAGTACAAAGGGAAGAGCAACTGACTGAGCTCATTCCCCTGGTTGCTGAACGGTATGGCGTGCGTACCCTTGCCGGAACGCATCGTACCATATACAGCGATAACCGACACTGCCTACAGGGCTATATGTTCAAGGAAGGGGTGTTCGCTTATTCCGAGCCGCTGACCTTTTCTGTTTATGACCGGATCGGCGCGGGCGATGCGTTTGCGAGCGGCATCATGTATGGTGAACTGGAGGGGTGGATGCCAGCGGAGACAATCTCTTTTGCTGCGACAGCCGGAATGCTGGCGCATACCGTAGCAGGTGATACACCAATGGCTTCCACTGGAGACATCATCCAGGCGAGGAACAGCACCGTGCGTGATGTAACAAGGTAATATTTTAGTGGAGAATGCCTGGAACGTAGAGCGATAGATGCTGATCTTCTTCTCTATTAAGATTGTCTCGGTATCGTGTGGCACGAAAACTTTTGTTACAATAGTGTAGCGAACGATGAAAGGCTGGAAAGGCCGTTTTGCTTCGGTATTTGGATGACATCGTTACTATACATATCTGTTACAAGGGAAGAAGGGATCTGCTCATGTCGTCACAATCATCATCCTATGAAGGGCAAAAGGCTGTTTTTCTGGGAGACAGCATAACTTTCGGATATGGACTCCAGGAAGGGGAATATCCGTATCCGGAGCTGGTTTGCAGCGCATTGGGATTTCAATCCCATGAGAATCATGGCATTTCCGGAAGCAGTGTGGCGGACGGAGGGTTTGAACCGATGTGTAATCGCATTGGGCAGATGCACGCGGAAGCGGATGTTATCTTTTTCATGGGCGGAAGAAATGACTTCTCCAGTGGTATGACGGCATTTGGCGATATCAGTACTTCGCCCAATTCGAAGGATACCTTTTATGGGGCGCTTAAACATATAGCAGAAGAGTTGATCCAGCGCTATCCAACCAAGCTGATCGTGTTTCTTACTCCGCCCCATGGATCAAGTGAAGCTGTCCCAGAAGACCTGCCCAATACGGTAACCAGACGGATATATAGTGACTATGTCGCTGCGATTAGAGAGGTGGCGTCGCTGTACTCCATGCCGGTCTGTGATCTGTGGAATATTGCAGGAATCCAGCCATTGCTGCCTGTGCACAAAGATTTATACTTTACAGGTGATAACGGTGTACCTGATGGGCTCCATCCCAACCAGGCCGGACATGAAAGAATTGCCTCCAGAATTGTAGGCTTTTTAAATACGTTGTGATACCTTGTGAATTAGTGTGAGGAAAAGAGAAATAGAGTGAGTGAATTGGGACCTGCGGGTAGGCACTTTCATCATAAGTGTCACTTAGTGCAGGTCCTTTGTGTTATAGAGATTCAGGATATGTTCTAAAAATTTGATATTAAAACGAATATGGTAAATATTACATTGTAAATTCATGAGATTTCCGGTATTTTTATTAACGGCAAACTTTTCTTTTGTGAAATAGAAGTAGATTGTCTTAGCAGGTAGCAATTGAAATGAAGAAGAAAGGAGGAAGAAATATTATGTCAGAAGTTGCTAGTCAAAGAGTACATAAGCCAGGACCACAGCCAGTAAGTTTCGGTAGTTGGATGCTCACGTTGTTCCTTATGATGATTCCGCTTGTAAACATTATTATGTTGTTTGTATGGGCATTTGGAGATTCCAATCCTTCGAAAGCCAATTATGCCAAAGCATCGTTGCTGTGGGCAGCGATTGGAATTGTAATATGGATACTTCTCGTTGTTCTGGGTGTTTCAGCAGCGTTCTACGATTCGAATTATTAGTTTTCAAGAAGACTTAGCAAATAGTGTATAGTAATAATACCCCAAAAAAGCGCCGACAATATTGTCGGCGTTTTTGATTTTATTTTGTACTAGGCTGCAGACGTCTTATCAGCATTGTGAAGTGTCTGCGAGCGGCGTCCAAGCAGATATCCTGCAAGCGAGGCCAACATCTGCTGAAATACCATGCCGAGCACAACCGGGACGGCTACTGGTGGAGGGAAATACGATACGGCAAGTACCGCTCCTGAACTAATATTGCGCATGCCTCCGTTGAACACAAGTGCGACCTGATCGGCTTCATTCCAACCGAGTAATCGGGCAACGAAGTAACTCAGAGCATAGCCAAATGAGGCCAGAAAAATAATGATCGCTGCCAGACCAGCGAGCTGCCAGTTAAAGTCAGACAAATAGGGAGCAACAACAGAGCCATTAATCGCAACAACCGCTGCCATGAACAATTTGGAGAACGGATTCAGTCTGGGCCCCCAGACGGGGACAATGGCCCCTTTGGTCCATTCATTCAAAAGCATCCCAAGCAAGGAAGGGACAACGATCATCCAGAACAAACTGCTCATCATGGCTGCTATATCCAGCGATACGCTAGTGCCGATCAGCAAGGATAACACGCCAGGTACAACAAAAGGAGCAAGTATGGTGTCAATCAGGATGATCGACAGCGTCAGAGCGATATTGCCCCGATAGATGCTAACCCAGATAAAGCTGCTCACACCAGTCGGAATAAGGGCAGCCAGCACAAGGCCAGTTATCGTGTAGGCATCCGTTGGGAAAACGAGATGACCCATGCCCAGTGCAATGAGAGGCATCGCCAGATGCAAAATAAACAGACAAACAAACAGTGGAAAAGGCTTCTTCAGCACGTTCACAAAATCCCGTATCCCGAGACTGATGCTTCCCGCAAACGTCATGAATGCAAAAAGCCATGGCGACAAAAAGGTATAAGAAGAAAGAAGACTCCCGCAAAGAACGCCAATAATAATACTGATTGGAGTAATCAGTGGCATGATGCGGTTCAAGCGTACATTCAAGGCCTGAAGCATATTCATGACATCCCTTTACCGTATGATTCCTTTATTATACATGTTAATAACGCTGAATGTAGACCCATTTGCAATGAAGTATACGGAGCAGTTATCATCAATCTGGAAGAAACACTTTCAAGTTGAAGAAGGGGAGAGGGTCATGATTAAACGGAAAAGAAAGCACACAATGATGATGGCAGGCCTCATTGCGTCAAGTATTCTTGTGATATCGGCCTGTTCCGTTGTGGAACAAGCGAATCAAAGTTTGAATTACGTTAGCGGGGCTACTGATTATATAGAGCAAGTATCGAACGCTGGAGCAGATCTGCAAGAACTCGCATCTGGAGCGGTGAGTAACCCGGAAATAACAACCCAGGTACAGGAGAAAATTGATCAGATTCAGGCGGAAGCCAGCGAATTTTCTCAGCTGACAGCACCAGCTATAGGGGAAAGCATTCATGAAAATCTGGTCAGTTACAACAATCAATTAACCGAAGTTGTGGATCAATTTGAGAACACGCTTGCAGAGCAAGGTTTTACGGCAGAAAACTGGGAGAAGACAGGGATTCCCGAATTGATCACCAATATTAATGGTTTGAAAGATCCGTTAAGCGGTCTTGGAATCGAGGCCAATTAAGATTTAAACCAGGAAATGCCTTGAGTATAAAGCGGCTTCATGCCCAAAAAGGACGGTATACCGGAGTGATTTTGATCACTTGCGGATATCGTCCTTTTTATTTTTCTAATATTAAGATGTTGATTTGCCACGGATTTTGGAGCTTAGATCCTCAATCTGCTCATCCAGAACATTTCCAGCTTTACTCAGAAAGCCTGTAATAAGCTCCAGCTCTTCCTCTGTGTAAGTGGATGCCAGATTAACCATAGCCGCATGAAGGGTGAGGTATGTGCTGCTGACTTCTTCCTTGTTTTCGTACAAAGGCACAATGATGACTTTACGGCGGTCATTGGGGTCATTTTCCCGGCGCACAAAGCCGTTCTTCTCAAGCCTGTCAATTAATGTTGTGACACTTCCTGTCGCCAGACCGGTAAGTTTTGACAGCTCACCTGCAGTGATTGGACCTTTCTCACGCAGGATATCCACGGAAATGAAATCGTTATTGTACAAGCCCAAAGAGGCAGCCACATGCTGCTGATATAACACGGTTCGGGTACCCAGGCTCCGCATTCGCAACGTAAAATTCTCCTGTAATTCGGTAGGTTGTTGTTGTTGATCTCTTGACAAAAGATAACCCTCCTCTTAAGATGACATATATCTTGATTATCGAGATATTAGATTTACGAGATAATAAATGTTGGAGAAGCTAGATTGACGAATGAATAATTTCAACTTATTTTAACGAACTCTGTACTTATTTGCAAAGGGGACGATCGGTTTTGAGAGACACAATGATGATTAAAGGTGCACGGGAGAACAACCTGAAAAATATTTCACTTTCGATTCCGAAGTATAAGCTGGTTGTTCTTACAGGTCCATCCGGCTCCGGCAAATCCACGCTGGCAATGGATACCCTTCAGCGAGAATGCCAGAGACAATACATGGAATCGATGGGATTAACATCGGATTCGATCAGCAAACCAAAAGTGGAGTCCATCACAGGTCTTTCTCCATCCATCAGTGTAGGACAGCATATTACCAACCGGAATCCACGCTCAACGGTAGGAACGGTGACAGACATATACACTTACGTTCGGTTCATTTTTTCCAGACTTGGAGACCGTATATGTCCATCCTGTAATGGCACCATTTCACCATCGTGGGAAGCGGCTGGTCATATAGCTGAGGAAGACGAATATATGGGTCATCAGACTATACATTGTCCACATTGCAATGCCGAGCTGGAGAAGCTGGGCATGTCACACTTTTCGTTCAATAAACCGGAGGGTGCTTGTGATACATGCAGTGGGCTAGGTCATGTGGCATCAGTCAACGAAGCGGCTGTATTCAATCCGGAGCTTAGTGTGAGGGATGGAGGTGTAGCTTCGTTAAATGGTGTGCATCGGGATATCCAGATCCGAATTCTGGTTGCAGCTGGACAGCATTTTGGATTCGGATTCGATCCGGATCGTCCATTGAAGGACCTTGGTGAAATTGAGCGCGATTTGCTGTACTACGGCGTCGAGAGCGAAGCGTTTAAGCAGCATTACCCTAATATCAAGCCCATCCAGGGAACCAAGTTCGAAGGTGTGATCCCCGGATTGTGGCGACGTTATAAGGAAAAGGAAGGAGAAGGTGGCGGAACGGAAAAAGACGGACGTTTTTTTCATCAACAGCAATGTCCTGAATGTCAGGGGGCTCGTTTGAAAAAAGAAATTCTTTCGGTAAGCGTAGCTGGCGCATCCATCTCCGATGTCACCAACTGGTCATTCAGTAAAGTCTTGGAATGGACGGTAGGGCTGCAAGAAGTAATCTCACCCGAGGCACATCACCTGCTTGATCCCATCCTTCATGATCTGCCCACCAAGTTGAAACGCATTATGGATGTTGGACTTGGCTATCTCGCCATGGATCGCCAGACGGTAACCTTATCTGGTGGTGAAGCCCAGCGATTACGACTTGCATCGCTTCTGGGCTCTGGTTTAACGGGCGTATTGTATATTCTGGACGAACCGACGACAGGGCTTCATCCGAAAGATACCATTGGCCTGATTCACGTACTTCAGGAGCTTCGTGATCTGGGCAATACGATCCTCGTCATTGAACATGATATCGAGATGATGCGTGCTGCCGATCATGTGATCGACATTGGACCTGGTGCTGGAGTCAATGGAGGGAAGGTTGTTGGTGAAGGGAGCCTGGAGGATTTAATGGCAAGTGAGCTTTCGGTTACGGGAGCTTATCTGAGAAATGAATCTGTGGCTAGTCCTTCTTATAACCGAAGAACAGGTACGGGGCAGCATCTTGCCATTCGGGGAGCGCATTTGCGCAACATTGATATTCCGGTTGTATCTTTTCCATTAGGCACGCTGATCTCCGTAACGGGTGTTTCGGGGTCCGGCAAATCTACGCTTGTATTTGATATCCTCGCACAGGGAATGGAGCCAGACCAGAAACCATCAGGTTGTGAAGAGATAACAGGCTTGGAGCACGTAGGTGATATCGTTATTTTTGACCAAACGCCGATGGGCAGAATGCAACGGTCGAATGTTGCCACCTACACCGACGTATTTACGCACCTGCGCCAGCTGTTTGCTGGTTTGCCAGATGCCAAGGCACGAAAGCTTACTGCGAAGCATTTCTCGTTCAATACACCCGGAGGGCGCTGTGAAACCTGTCAAGGCCTGGGAGTGTTGTCTGTGGACATGAACTTCCTGCCTGATCTGGAGGTAACTTGTCATGACTGTAAGGGCAGACGATTCATGGATGAGGTGTTACAGGTTCAATACGAAGGATTCTCGATATCCGATGTACTGAATATGTCAGTAGCCGAAAGTCTGCCTGTTCTGAAAAGTCAGACCAAAATCGCCGATCTCGTCGAGATGTTGTGTGAAGTTGGACTTGGTTATCTCCAATGGGGTCAATCCGTCAAAACATTGTCAGGCGGTGAAGGTCAACGGATCAGGCTGGCAAAAGAGCTGAGTAAAAAGACCAAAAAACACACGCTCTATCTGTTGGATGAGCCAACAACCGGCCTTCATCCGTCAGACATCAAGCAGCTCCATATTTTGCTGGATAAGCTGGTTGAGTCGGGGAATACCGTTGTCGTTGTAGAGCACAGTCTGGAATTGATTCGGGAATCCGATTGGGTTATTGACATTGGTCCAGAAGGCGGAGCTGCGGGTGGCGAGCTGGTAGCCGAAGGTACGCCAGAGCAGGTGGCTGAGGTCACGGCTTCCCATACAGGACAATTTTTGAAGCGTATATTAGCCGAGGGGCTTTAATCAGGATGGATAAGGGGAAAAATAATCATGGTAAAAAGCAATAAATTAGGCGTTATTCTTGCAGGCTTGCTGCTTGCCATTCTTATGGCTTCGATGGATAACACCATCGTAGCCACTGCAATTGGTACCATTGTGGGTGATCTTGGCGGATTTGATAAATTAATGTGGGTCACCTCTGCCTATATGGTTGCAGAGATGGCGGGTATGCCGATCTTCGGTAAACTATCGGATATGTATGGCCGCAAGCGGTTTTTCATTTTTGGAATCATCGTATTTATGATTGGTTCTGCATTGTGCGGGACGGCGGATTCCATCATTCAGCTCAGTATTTATCGTGCGATTCAGGGAATCGGCGGCGGGGCGTTGATGCCGATCGCATTTACCATTATGTTCGATGTCGTTCCCGCAGACAAACGAGGTAAAGTGGGGGGACTTTTCGGAGCAGTCTTTGGTTTATCCAGCATTTTCGGACCGCTTCTCGGCGCCTATCTGACGGATTACATTCATTGGTCCTGGATTTTCTATATTAACCTGCCACTCGGTCTGATCGCTTTTGTCATGATAGCATTCTTCTATAAAGAATCCGTAGAGCACTCCAAACAGAAAATTGACTATTTTGGCGCATTCACACTGGTAGCTTCCATTGTGTGCCTCATGTTTGCACTTGAACTCGGAGGCAAGGAATATGCCTGGAATTCCAGCATGATCGTGGGTTTGTTTGCCGCGTTCGCCGTGCTGATGACTGCATTTGTGTTCATAGAGCGGCGTGTGGCAGAACCAATTATTACATTCAGCATGTTCAAAAACCGGCTGTACTCCACCAGCAATCTGATGGCCATATTTAGCGGTGCAGCCTTTATTACAGCGTCCATCTATATCCCCATTTATATTCAGGGCGTACTTGGTGGATCAGCTACCAACTCCGGTCTGGTTCTGCTGCCGATGATGCTTGGATCAGTTGTAACAGCTGCGGGTGGAGGAGCCATGCTTACCAAGCTCAGATACAGATCCATCATGTTACCCACACTCGCGCTGCTGGTTATTGGTATCGCCTTGCTGACAACGTTAACGACGGATTCCTCCCGATTTATGGTGACCATCTTCATGATTCTGGTTGGTCTGGGCATTGGGTCTTCGTTCTCTGTATTGAGCAATGCAGCCATTCACGGTTTCTCGGCAAGACAGCGCGGTTCGGCCAGTTCAACACTTAACTTCAACAGGGAACTCGGTATGACGTTGGGAATTACGGTATTTGGTATCGTACAAAGTCACGTATTTGCGAGTAAGTTGGTCTCCTTCTTTGGAAATAGTAATGGCAGTGAGCAGAGCGGTGGCGTAAATCTGAGTGATCCCAGCTTAGTCTTAAAACCGGACACACGTGGTGATATTCCTGCGCCAATGTTGGAAAAGATTACAGAAGCATTGTCCTCATCCATCGTTCATACGTTTGCCTGGGCTATTATCCCGGCCGTTGTTGCTCTGTTGGCTGCGTGGTTTATGAGTAAGGAAAAATTCGACCCTGCTTCCGAATCCGATGAATATTTAGCTTCACACTAGCAAGACTATGTAATGGATTTGTGTGCTGGATATGTCATGTTTCTCATACTGGAGAAAACATTTCCCATGGTTTGACAAGGCGGTTAACCGTTTAATATGATTAAAGAACAGAAGAAAATATAGTTGCTTACTTTAGTGTGAAAAATATGTTCTTATCAAAGGAGACCTGCGTTATGTCTGAGCATAATGGAAAAGTAATCATTATCACCGGCGGAGCGAGTGGGATTGGTAAAGAAACAGCGCTTCAGCTTTCGGATCTGGGTGCAACAATTGTCATAGCTGATTATAACGAAGAGGGTGCCAAAAAGCTTGCATCGGAGATTGAAGCAGGTGGCGGCACAGCCGGAGCATACAAAGTAGATGTGTCCAAAGGAGACGAGATCAAAGCCCTGATCGACTGGACCGTAGAGAAATACGGAACATTGAGCGGTATTTTCAACAACGCGGGCATTGGACTCGTGAAGCCATTTCTGGAGATGGACCCGGAATCCTATCATAGAGTAATCGATGTTGACCAACACAGTGTGTATTACGGCATGTACTATGGCGCCAAGAAAATGGTTGAACTGAATGTACAGGGTACCATTGTAAATACAGCTTCGATCTATGGAAGTATTGCTGCGGTGGGAAGCTTTAACTACAATGCAGCCAAGGCAGCTGTCGTGATGATGTCCAAATCCGGTGCTTTGGAACTTGCCGAACATGGCATTCGTGTGGTTGGTGTAGCGCCAGGCTTTATTGAGACACCGATTTTGGGTGATGACAGAGCGATGAAGGATGCGCTTGCCACCCAACATATGCGCGGAGAGCTCATTCAACCGGAGAAAGTTGCGAGTGTTGTAACCTTCCTGTTCAGTGACGCTGCCAGTGCAGTGAATGGTACAACGGTTGCAGTAGATGATGGATTCCTCAGCTTCAAAACAAAATAAGATTTGGACGATAAGGTAGTGCAGTCCGTCTCAGAGAAATAACAGGAAAAGGGCTGTCTCAAAAGAAATTCTGCCTCGCTCCAAGCGCTAACGAACCTACCGCACCTCAAAAGGTGGATCATCAACGCTTGCAAGATTTAACGAACCTCAGTAACGCTATTTCGTCATAAAACGTTGTCAAAACCTAAAAAATTGACCAAATCGACGAAATAACGTCTCTGTGATTCGTTAGTTCTCAGATCCGGGCAAATGGGAGCGAATAGCGTGTCTCAGGTTCATTAATACAAAATAACACGAATAAGGGATGTCCCCTGTCATATTCATGACTTATGGGACATCCCCTTTTTGCAATCAATATAAGAAGAGTATTTATTATGAAAATAATTCTATATAGTCATCCCGGTAGTTCAGAGATCATGATACAATAAGCAGGCATGCGTCTTTTATCATTTTGTGGTGTCATAGACAATGCGCACACCGAGAGAGCCATAGCTCTCTTCTTTGTAGTGACATTGGGAGCATGTTTTTGTAGCGCATAACGCATCAGAGTGAACTTGTAATTTTTCGTTGCACTGCGGGCATCTATTTTCAAAAAGAGTCTTCAACACGTTAAACATGCTTAATCACTCATTTCGGATTAATTTACTTGGTTTTTATTATAGCCGATTATTTTAACTGCGTATACTGTTTTTTGCATCATTTTTTACACGGCAAGAAAGGAAGAAAAACCGATGGATACTCTGCTTTTTGTCATCATGTTTATACTGGGTCTGGTCGGTTCCTTCTTCTCCGGTTTGTTGGGTATAGGTGGAGCCATAATTAATTACCCGCTGTTGTTGTATGTACCTTCTCTCATGGGACTGGAACCGTTCTCAGCACATGAGGTGTCGTCAATCAGTATGTTTCAGGTGTTTTTTGCCTCACTCGCTGGTGTAATGGTCTACATTAGAAGAACAGGGAACGGGAAAAAGAGCGAAGTTCTCATTCATAAAGGTCTGGTGGCTTACATGGGTTCCAGTATTTTGGTTGGGAGTCTGATCGGCGGCTTCATATCCGGTCATCTGAATGGACAAGTCATCAATCTGATCTATGGCATTCTGGCCATTATCGCGATTGTACTTATGCTGATTCCTGGTAAGGGAACAGAAGACACGGCTGGACAGTTGACATTCAACACTTATGTTGCCGCAGGATCGGCTCTTGCCGTAGGGATCGTCTCGGGAATTGTTGGTGCGGGTGGTGCATTTATATTGATTCCGATCATGCTCACCGTGTTAAAGATCCCTACCCGGACGACCATTGCTTCTTCACTTGCGATTGTGTTCATCTCCGCCATTGGTGGGGTAGTGGGCAAGATTCTGGGTGGAGACATTCCGCTGGAGCCCATCATTTATACGGTGATCGGGAGTCTGCTTGGTGCTTCACTTGGTTCCAAAGTGAGTTCAATGATTAATGTGAGACTGCTTCGATATGGACTGATGGTTCTTATCGCCATTACAGCAGTGAAGGTATGGTCTTCGATTTTGTAAAAACCACATAGGATTGAAGTGACCGTGACGATTTCGTAACCAAACGGATGGAATGCCGTATAAAGGTTATGAACATGAGCTGGCGAATTTGTTGTTGCATGAATTCTCATCAGTTTTCGTCCATGGAGCACCCTCAAACTCCTTTCATGGATACATGTTTAACATTATGAGAAGTTGAGGTATCCATCCTATGAATAACGTACTCACAGATCAGGCTGATGCAGGATATCGGCTGGCTGAGCAGAAGGCCGCTCAGTATTTTACTTCTCTTCATGAACAACTTCTGAATAACACGTATACCACTGCGCTTACGCAAGATTTTCACTTGTGGCAAAAGAAACATATTCAACCTTTTTCCTGGTTATCTTTTTTATCACCAAGTCGAAGAAAACCGGATTCCCGGGATGCTCATAGATATATCCATTGGCTGAATGTTACAGGCAAACTGGATGATTACTTGGATCGCAGTATTTCTTACATTTATATGCGGGATCTGGGCAAAGCACTGGATTCCCCGGACACCCAAGCACGTATTCAGCGTGTCGCTCAGGATACCAAAGCGTATTTTATGCGTTCAAATACAACCCACCGCAAGGGAAGCCCGGATTATATCAGTCTGGCCGCTTTGTATCGCTGGGCTCAGAAGGAGAACGTGGAAACAGCCGTTATCTGGGTCATCAGCAAATTAAAAAATGTTGCATCCAATATCCCCAAAGAATTGGATGCAGAACAGGCGCAGCGCAAGCTGCTCAAGATCATTCTTGGCGTTGTTGTGCATGTGAACGATGATATGAATGATGAGACTCCCCAGGCAGAACGTTCCGCGAGGCTGGACGCTGCGATTAGGCTCGGTTATTCTTACGGACTGACCTATCCTTTTATTGATGACCTGCTGGATTCGCAGGCGTTGACTGCGCAAGAGAAGGAACAGTATTCTCTCTTAATTCGCAATGCGCTTCTCACCGGGATTGTGCCGGATATCGGCGAATGGAAGGGAGACAATCTCAAAGTCATTCAATATGTTCATGCCGAGCTGCGTGATGCGTTCGAGTATATCAAGAACTACCAGCGCCCTGAGACGCAGCGCACATTCTTCGAGCAATCCTATGTATTCTTTCAATCTCAGGAAATAGACCGTGCCAAGAAACTATCGAACGCGAATTATTCTAATGAAGAACTTTATATTCCAATCATTATTAAATCCTCATCCTCCAGACTCATTGTTCGTTCCGTGCTTAGTGCATCGGCGGATGAAGGGTTTGATCAGCGGACGTTCTACTATGGCATATATAATCAGCTCGCAGACGATTTTGCAGATATGTTTGACGATATGGAGGAGGAGGCAGTAACTCCTTATACTTACTATCTGAAGTATCGTGACCTGCGGCCCGATCTGATCAATCCGTATGAACTATACTGGGCGGTTATCTCTTATCTGATTCATGAGGTGTACCATTCAGATGCGAAGACCCGGGAGGTCATACTGGATCGGGCTATTAATGGTCTTAAGCGTTGTAGAGAGCGTTTGGGTCAAGAACAATACAACGAAGTGATGAACATCTTTGCCTCCGGACAACCTGAATTCAATCGCCTCATTCAGCAAATGGTGCGAAAAGCCGATGATGTGGATTTCCTGGATAAATTGCTGCGGGATCAGGTCATCCACCAATTGCAGAATGACAAGCGTGAAAAACAAGATTTTCTGGATACGATTCGCACGGTTCGTGAACAGATCAATATTGAATTACAGATATTCAAGCCTGCTGGACTTCCTGAAATGAAAGGCACACTTATTGATGCAGCAAATTACAGTTTACAAGGAGATGGGAAGCGGCTAAGGCCGATCCTGACCTGGGTGATGGGTGTGCGTGAATATGGTCTGCATGAATCATCGATCATTCCTCTTCTGAGATCACTGGAATACATGCATACGGCTTCACTGATCTTTGATGATCTGCCGACCCAGGATGATGCTTCGACCCGGCGAGGTCGTTCTACCTTGCATCAGATGCACAACAGCGCAACTGCGGAATTGACTGGTTTATTTCTCATCCAAAAGGCCATTGGCGAGCAATCTTCTCTCAATCAGTTTGATGCCGCTACCGTACTTACCCTGATTCAATATTCGGCTGAAAAAGCAGAGGATATGTGTATGGGACAGGCGATGGATCTGAATGCCAAAGGTAAAGCCTTGACCCTGGAACAATTGAACATGATCTGTTTCTACAAAACAGGTATTGCTTTCGAGGCTGCACTTGTGATGCCAGCCATTCTGTCTCAGGTGAAGGAAGTGGAGATTGCCTCCTTAAAGAAGTTTGCGTATCATGCGGGTATCGCTTTTCAAATTAAGGATGACCTGCTGGATCTGGAAGGGGATCAGCGGGTACTTGGTAAGCCAGCAGGTCAGGATGTACGGAACAATAGCTCCACCTTTGTATCCATTCTGGGTGAGGATGGCGCGAAGAAGAAGATGTGGGAGCACTATTGTCTCGCAACCGATGCGCTAAACGAAATGCCAAAGTCCATTTCTTTTCTGAGGCATCTGTTGGATTACATCATTGGACGGGAACGATGAGAGCTTTTCCAGACCGACCCCATGCTCAGCAGGATTATATGAAATAAAACAAAGCTGCCTGGATTCCTAGAATCCAGGTCTTCTTTTGTTTTAATGACACAAACTCTTAGATAATGAGATGTTTCAATAATGGAAAATTCGGGTACTAAGCAAATATTGTGTTTATACATCAAAAGGAGAGCTTAAGATGCAGGTTCAAAAGGTCGATCATCACGAATTGTTTGAGCAGATTTATAGTCAAGCACCTATTGGGATTGCACTTGTTGCTCCAACAGGACAGTGGATGAAAGTGAATCCTGCTTTTTGCAGTATGCTGGGTTATACAGCTCAAGAATTAATCCATCTTCATTACCAGGAGATCACCCATCCCGATGATTTTGCACAGGATCTGATGTACGAACGCGAACTGTGTGAGGGTAAATCGAACGAGTACAAATACGAAAAGCGTTATATTCAGAAAAATGGAGATGTTTTATGGATATCACTGCATATATCAATGGCTAGGAATGAAGTCAGTGGTGAATCTTTGTACTTTATTTGCCACGTTGTAGATATTACGGATCATAAAACAACCGAACAAAAGCTGCTTCAAACGGAAGAAATGTTCAAACTTATTTCCGATAATGCACAAGAAATCATCTATATTGCGACCATTGACGGGATTTGTCGCTATTGTTCTCCTTCCATTTATAATCTGCTTGGTTATACGCCAGAAGAAGTGGTTGGCAATAACAATACTGCCGTGTTCCACCCGCAGGACCTGGATCGTGTCTCACAGATCGATTTGAGCACAGGTCATATGTTGAATATGCAGGCTCGCCATAAAGATGGGCACAGTCTTTGGTTTGAAACCACCTATAAGGTTATCGGGGAGCCTGGGCAAGAACAACAAATCCTGGCCATTGGTCGCGATATATCGGAGAGAAAGAAACATGAGGAAATTAGTGCAGAGGCTGAACGAATAGCCATGATCGGCAGGTGGGAGTGGAACATGCTGAGTGGCCATGTTTCCATGTCTGATCAGATATACGAGATGTTTGAAATAGATAACAACAAGAAGTATAAGGCCAGCGATATCTTTCCATTCATGGAACAGGCAGAGGAGCAGCGGTTGAAGGACTGTATTGAATGGGTGAAAACAGGCCAACCGCTTGATTTTGAATATCGGCATCGAGGGTCAAATGGTAAAGAAAAGTATCTTCATCTGCGAGGGTTAATTACCTTTGATGAGGATCAACAACCGATACAGTTAAACGGAACTTTGCAGGATATTACAGAGCGTAAACTCGTTGAATTCAAACTTCAGGAATCGGTGGAACGTTATACTTCACTCAAGAAATATAATCATGATGCCATCATTTCTTTTGATATGAACGGCAATATCATAAATGCCAACCCGGTAGCTATGAAAATGACGGGATGCCCGGTCGTAGAAATGATCGGAACCAGTATAAGCCGGTTTATCGGAACGTACCATCTCGGATTGATTCTCAATAGCCAGTATGAGATGGCTGAAAAAGAAATCAATGCTATTCAGCACGTAAATGGTTCAGAGACAGAAGTTTTGGCAACGCTTGCGCCAATCATTATTAATGAGAAAAACGTAGGGTTCTACCTGATTGCCAAGGATATTACGGAACAGAAAAAGCTTCTTGTAGCCAAAGAGACTGCCGAACGAATGAATAAGGCCAAAAGTGAGTTTTTGGCGATGATGAGCCATGAGATCCGTACACCTATGAACGGCGTGATTGGGATGACGGATTTGCTTCTGGATACGCCTGGTCTTAGCGGAGAACAAAAGGAATACATTGAAATCATCCAAAAAAGTGGGGATTCGTTGCTTGCGATTATCAATGATATTCTGGACTTTTCCAAAATAGAGTCGGGTAAAACCGATCTGGTGGATGAGCCCTTTGATCTGAAGGAAATTGTGACTGAGACGGTTAATATCGTAACGCCAATGATTCGGGAGAAACAGTTGGATCTTCGTTTAAGCCTGGATGACGCCATTCCTGTTCCTTTGTTCGGAGATGCTTACCGTCTAAAACAGGTTCTAACCAACATCATCGGCAATGCTGTGAAGTTCACCCCGGAAGGCAGTATTGAAATCGAGGTGAAGGTTACCGGACAAGAATACAATGACGTTCAATTTCAGTTCAAGGTGAAGGATACAGGGATTGGAATTCCAGTGGAGAAAAGAAAGCATTTATTCGAAGCCTTCTACCAATTGGAGAATTTCATGACACGTAAGCCCCAAAGTACGGGTCTTGGACTGGCCATCAGCAAGAAGCTTGTAGAGCTTATGCAAGGTGATATTTGGATTGAAGAGTCCGACGATCCGGGTTCTACATTTATGTTTACGGCCTCGTTTAAAGCCAGCAACATGGAGGAATTCAACAGATACGATTTACAACAGAAAAAGAATAAAACAGATCAACTTCGAATTCTAATTGCCGAGGACAATGAGGTGAACCAGCTTGTTCTGCGTCGGATGATTGAGAAGAAGGGACATCTTGTCGATTATGTAGTGAATGGAATAGAGGCAGTGGAAGCTGTCAAAAGAAGTGCGTACGATATTGTGTTTATGGATGTGCACATGCCTCGACTGAATGGATTCGAAGCGACCAGAGCCATTAAGGAATCAATGCGGCCAGAGGCATGCCCTTATATTGTTGCGGTTACTGCGAACGCAGTTCGTGGGGATATGGACAAATGTCTGAAGGCTGGAATGGATGCGTATGTAAGCAAACCAATTAAAAGTGAATCCATTATGCAAGTGATGGAGGAATTCTACAAAATAAAGAAATATCCCACTACTTACAATTGAATTCAACATTCCGTAGGAACGGATTCTTGATTGGCAATGGAGCCGCTAACTTATCCATGGATAAGTTAACGGCTTTTTTGCTATTGTCCCATTCCGGGAATGACTAAATTACTGATTTTTGATCCATAGTTTGGAGATATCCATAAACCCAAACTCAGCGGTATGAAGGCCAAAGAGACTTTGATTAAGCAGGGCTTTTTTGTTCATGTGGCAGCCATACAATATCCAGCAGTGATCGCGAAGCAAATCCTCGGCTTCATTGAGCATCGCAGACCTTTGCTCTTCATTCTGCTGAAGGAAATTCTCCATCTTTCGATAAAATATGGACTGTAAATCGGGTGATAAACAAATATGAAAATAGTTACGTTTGTTGATGAAAAAATTAATCATGCCAAATTGCCAGTCATCTTCCAAAACTTCTTCTGCGATAATCAAGTCGGCTTCGCTTGTTTCTCTCACATTGGGAAATTCAACGAAGGGTTGCAACTCAATACATAAACCGATGCTGGCTCCGCGTTGTTTAAGCCATTCTGCTTCTTTTTGATCTTTAGCTACAGTATAAGCAAGTATGATCTTTTCTCCCTGGTATCCGCTGCTGTACAGGAGCTCACGGGCATCCTCAAGTGAAGACTCGCGCCAAGCATGCTCTGCGCTTTTCCAGGGAAGAAAGCTGTTTGCCGGTGTAATTCGATTGCTGCCAAGTTCCCTCACCACAGCGACTGGATCGAAAACAATGCGCATGGCTTGCCGAAATTCCAGTTGATGGTGAATACCGGCTTTACGAAAATTAATCAGCATATATCGGCATCCTGTTGCTGGATAATCAACACTGTTGCTCCCCGTATCGTCTGTAGCCAATTTCAGTCGGTCTGTTCCTGGTAACTCATAATGACGTTCATAAGGACCCAGATTGGGCACAAACCAGATATCTACTCGATCCAGATGAGGACGGATTCCATAATAGGCATCGAATGCGCTAATGACCAGCACCGTTTCATTTATCTCATTGATCCGAAAAGGTCCGGTACCGATCAATTGCTGGGAGACATCGACATCATAGGGGAGAATCGTCATTGAGACACAACTAAGCAAGTTCAGGAAGAAGCGATTAGGCCGACTTAGATAAAAACGAATGCAGTAATCCCCGACAACTTCGGTACGCTCAATATCCCGGTACAGCCAAATGAATGGACTGTCTACAGTACGCAAGCGCTCTAATGTAGCTTGCACATCCCGGGATGTCATGACCCGACCATGGTGGAATCGCACACCTTTGTGCAGATAGAAAATCCAAACTCTTTGATCCTCGTTGTACTCCCACATATGCGCCAGATCCGGCAGGAAGGTTCCTGTTTTGGCGTCATAGGTGATTAGCGTGCTGCATACCTGCCCAAGCAGATAGGTTTCAAAAGCAGTATATACAAAAGCAGGGTCCAGGCCTGCCAATCTTCGTGACCTCACCATGCGAAGCACGTCCTGACCGGAAGAGCTCTCGGCATGACTGTGGAATCCCATCTGCTTATTCAACGAATTCAGCAGCCGCTCCCGGAGAGCGTCGTTCTTCTCTGTGCTGCCGATCAACTCGATCGCTTCCTTCATTTTGCCTCTGCCCATGAGCTCCAAAAAACTCTCCTCGAGCGCCTCATTCACACTGCGCAGCAATGTCATCTCAGAATGATGACCCCGGCCACGCCCGGGCTGCCAGTGTATAAAGCCTTGTTCCTCCAGCTTGCGCAGAATAAACTTCACGTTGCGTGGAGTACAGCATAGGGCAGCAGAAAGGCTCTCGATCGTTACCGGAACTGCTTCATGAAATTGAAGAGAGAGTTCTTTTGCTGTGGCAAGACGCAGATAATGAGTTGTTGCTGTATCCATATGAAGTGCTCCTTCTTAAAGGGTGAAATGTGCTCAAATTTTCTTACACTTTTATTTCCCCCTTTGATCCATACAATTATACATAAAGGGATAGGGCAAAGGTAGCCCATCTGAGACAAAAACATCTAGAACAGGAGAACCATACGCATGAAGCAGCATTTACGTCAAATTCACCCTTTAGCCTGGACAATCATTGTTGGAACGATGTTTGGACGTCTGGTGACGTCCATGAGCATCCCGTTTTTATCTATTTATCTAACTCAGGTACTGGGAGCTACACCCACACAGACTGGAATTACCGTCGCGGTCAGTTCTCTGGCGGGGGTCATGGTCAGCTTTTATGGAGGTTATATTTCCGATCGAATTGGCCGCAAAGTGGTCATGATGGTCTCCGTATTTGGCTGGGCCTGTGTTTTCTTCATCTTTTCAGCAGCTGAGCATCTGTGGGTATTTTTTGTAGCCAATACGTTAAACGGTTTATGCCGCGCCGTGTTTGAGCCCACGTCACGTGCACTTCTATCCGATATTACTCCACCGCAAAATAAACTGCTTGTCTTCAACCTCAGATATGCCGCCATTAATCTGGGGGTTGTGTTTGGACCAATTATTGGTCTTCAGCTTGGATCAGCGGAGTCTACGTTTCCGTTTATGATCTCCGGGTTGGTATATATCGTTTACGGCTTGGTTTTGTTCCTGCAATTTCGATTGCAGCGCGCAAATCTGCCGGAACATGTTCAGGTTACTGCACCTCGTTTACGAGATGCACTCGCTACTACTGGACGCGACCGTGTATTTTTGCCAGTACTTATCGGGACTACGTTTTGTGTACTCGGGTATGGGCACTTTAGCTCGACCCTGGCTCAGTATGTGGCCCAGAATCCACTTTTTGAACATGGAAGTCAAGTGTTTTCCTATATGCTTTCACTCAATGCGTTGACTGTGCTTGTAATTCAATTCCCGATTGTGCGGGTGGCCAGCAAATTCCCGCCGGTTGTGCCCCTCATTCTAGGAAACTTGCTAGTCGCTACAAGTCTGTTCCTGTTTGGCATAGCCGAAGGCGTTATGCTGCTGATTCTCAGTGTCATTCTGTTCACCATTGGGGAAGTGCTCATGTTCACCATGATGGATGTGCTGATTGATCGTATTGCCAAACCCGAATGGAAAGGGACGTACTTTGGCACAATTGGATTCAATAACTTAGGCAGCGTCATGGCACCGATTCTTGGAGGGCTCGTGTTAACCCAATTTGGGACGGGGAATGGCCTGTTCGTTTTTGTACCGTTGGCACTGACCACTGCGCTGGGCCTGCCTTTTCTTATCGTAGCGCATAAACGCCTTGTCATTAGGGAGAGGGAGGTTGAGGTTTAATCTAAGAGAAATTCCCTATTGGGTTATGAGCGTTGAAATCACAGCATATAATGTTCAGTGATATGAAGGAAATAACAATTGAGTTAATATTATCTTGACGGATTACGGTGAAGCGAATACAATAAACAACAAATATGTGTGACGGGTGGTTAAGATGAACATGTTCCAGACAGGGCGAATTCTAAATCGATAACTGAATACGCATGAGCAAGTGACTTAACCAATGTTTTTGGTGTTGGCGTTTGGACAGTCATGTTTGTGCACCCCTGTCGTGGACGCTCATCATTATTGCGTGCAGAGGAGAAATCCGGAAACGCTTTTTATTTCATATGGTTCTCTTATTGTTACAAGCTGTAGATGAACATTAGTTCATTTATGGCTTTTTTGCATGCATTTCCACTCAATTTGTTGCACATGGAAGGGAGATTTTGCAGTGCTTTTTGGTATGAAACTACCCTTAAGGGGAGAAAGAGAGGCAGCGATATGAAACAACCTACTCAAAGTTATACCATTTGGTTTTCCCAACGAACCGGCAGTACTCTGTTGGGTGAAGCATTAAGTTCTACGGGTGTCGCAGGATATCCGAGCGAGTGGCTGCATTATCAGCATAAGAGCCCAGACACATTAAAGCATGAAGATCTGGAGCAGATTTGGGATCAGGGAACAACCTCGAACGGAGTATTCGGAATCAAAATTAATTTTGAACAACGATGGATTGATGCATTCCGCAGTCTCTATAGTCTGCCAACAGCGTTATCGCGGGCTGAGGTATGGAGTAGGGGCTTCCCTAATTGCACCAAGCATATCTACATGACGCGTCGCAACAAAGTCAGATTGGCTGTGTCATGGTGGAGAGCCATTGTCTCGGGTGAATGGCACCGCAAGCATGGGGACAGTCCTCAGTTACAAGATATTGCAGACCAATATAATTTTGATGCGATTAAACATCTGCTTGTGGAGAGTAATATGTGCGAAGCAGCAATTGAAGATTTCTTGTCCGAATCAGGCATTGTGCCGCTGACGATTGTTTATGAGGATTTTATAGCAGATTACGAGGGGACCGTCATGAAAGTGCTAGCGTTTTTGGATGTTCAATCAGACGGCGTTAAGGTATCGGCCCCTTCCTTTGACCCGATTGCAGATGAGATCTCTGAACAATGGGTACAACGATTTAGGGAAGAAAGCCAGAGAGGATGGGAGAATGTAAGATGGTAAACAGACATGGCAAGATTTATCCACGGGTTGGAAATGTTGCATTTATTGTTATTATGTATGATTCATCTTAGTGAGGGACCAAAATGCTTTGAATCACAAGAATGAAATAGAAATGTTATACGAAGGGGTGAGGGGCTATGCCCAAAACAGAGAAACGCTCCATGTCCTGGCTGCTGCAATATCTAAAACCCGTCAAAGGCCGATTGGCCTTGCTTATGGTGATGTTGCTGACGTCAACGGGATTGCAGCTCCTGAATCCACAAATTATCAAACGATTTATTGATACGGCCGCAAGTGGGGGAGTTCTTTCTAGCCTGTTCCAGCTTGCCGGATTGTTTCTGGTTGTTGCCGTCGTCAATCAATTGATTACAGTAGCCGTTAGTTATCTGGGTAATGATGTGGCCTGGCGGGCAACGAACCGATTACGGGGAGATCTCCTGAAGCATTGTCTGCGTCTGGATATGCGGTTTCATAATGTGAAGACGCCGGGAGAGATGATCGAACGGGTGGATGGTGATGTGACGAGTATCTCCAACTTCTTCGCGATGTTCATTGTACAGGTGGTTGGAAGCTTTGTCTTGCTTGCCGGAATCCTCGGATTTATGTTCAGCGTAAACGTACCGATTGCGATCGTCATGACGGTGTTTACATTGTTATCGATTCTGTTTATGGTGTTCATTCGGAATCTGGGAGTAAACTCTTCCAAAAATGAGCGGGAAGCGAGTGCATCCTTATTTGGATTAATTGAAGAGCGTATTGCGGGAATTGAAGATGTTCAAGCAAACGGGCATGTCCCGTATGTGATGAATCGTTTTTATCGTACGATGCGTGTTGTATTTCAAAAGGGAAGGAAAGCCTGGCTGCTTCGGGTTATTCCCTGGAATACGACGGTCATTCTGTTCGCCCTTGCGGTCACGGCAGTACTTCTGCTCGGTGTTCATTACTACATGCAAGGCATTATCAGCATAGGAACCCTGTTTCTGATATATCAATATACACAGATGCTTAATGATCCGATTGAGATGTTGGGCGATCAGGTTCAAGAGTTTCAGAAGGCTAAATCAGGTATGCTTCGTTCGAGAGAACTGTTGTCTTTGCGCAGTGAGATCGAAAACGGACAAGAGGATCAGCTGCCAAAAGGGCCGCTTGGTCTGGAATTCAAGCAGGTGAACTTCAGTTATAACGAGGATAAACCTGTATTGCAGAATATTAACTTTGCCATTAAACCTGGCGAACGGCTGGGCATCATCGGTCGTACTGGTAGCGGAAAATCAAGTCTCAGTCGGGTACTTCTGCGCTTGTACAATCTGGATAGCGGAACAATTCGTGTGGGTGGCAAAGATATTACAGAGCTTACCTTGCCTGCACTTTACCGCAGGGTTGGTATGGTTACGCAGGATGTACAGCTGTTCGACGGTACGTTGCGAGATAATTTAACGCTGTTCAACCAGGATGTCTCGGATCAAATTATTAAGGAGACAACGGATCGACTTGGATTAAGTCATTGGATCGAATCACAGCCCGCAGGGTTGGACACACATCTGAAGGCAGGTGGTTCTTCATTGTCCGCAGGGGAAGCTCAATTGTTTGCCCTGACGCGAGTATTCCTGACTGAACCTAGCCTGGTTATTCTTGATGAGCCTTCCTCACGGCTGGATGCCGCTACAGAGAGCATGCTTCAGTCTGCCATCGATCAGTTGATGAAGCAATGTACGGGAATTATTATTGCACATCGCCTGGCTACTTTGGAGAAGGTCGATCAGATTATGGTACTGGGTGATGGCAAGGTACTGGAATTCGGAGCCAGAGAAGAACTCGCCAGCGATCCGGCGTCACATTATGCCAGATTGCTGATTACAGGGCGAGAGGAGGAATTGGCGTGAATGTAACAGGATTTATAGGCCGTTTGTTTCGATTCAGGCCTTTTCTATTTTTGATTAACGGATTGTCATGGTGCATATTTCATTCTTTGCCACTAGCAATAGGGATTGGGATGCAGTGGTTCTTTGATCGGGCAACGGCAGGTTCCAGTGATTATATGTGGCTGGCAGCTCCGCTGATCTTCATTGCTTTGATCAGAGCGGTAAGAGTAGGCACGTTTTTTGCCGCATTCTATGCATGGATCACGTATATCTACCATATTCAGGCCATTCTGCGTACCAACATGCTCGCTGGCATTATGCGCTGGCCAGGACGTAATCTGCCAGCTTCACCGGGGGAGGCGATGAGTCGCTTTCGGGATGATGTGGATGAAGTGGTTGAGTACGTAGAATCCTGGGTGGATTTTTGGGGAAGGCTCGTGTTCGCTATCGTATCCATCGTCATCATGGCGAACATTAACTGGAAAATCACTTTGGTAGCTGTTTTGCCACTGGTAGTCGTAACGTTGCTGAATAACTTATCAGGTAATCGGGCTCGTCGATATGCTCAGGTCAATCGTGAGTCGACAGGACGAATCACCAGTTTCATTGCTGAAACCTTTGGGGCTGTGCAGGCACTGAAACTTGGGCAGGCAGAAGAGCATGTCTCTGCTCGTTTTAACAAATTGAATGAAGAACGTCGTCAAGCCGCACTCCGGGATAATCTGTTCAAACAGTGGATGAGATCACTTAATCAGCATGTGCTCAGTATCTGTACAGGTCTCATTCTCCTGATGTGTGCGGCCGAGATGAAATCCGGCAATTTCACTGTAGGTAATTTTGCTTTGTTCACCAGTTATCTTGCCAATATTGGCTTTAGTATTTCATTGTTTGGCTATATGGTATTCCAGCATAAACGACTCAAAGTATCATTTGACCGGATGAGAACCCTGTTTCGTCCTGGTGAGGAAGACCGGATCATGGATTTCAGAGAGACTTATCTGAATGAAGATCCGCCTGAGCTTCCTAATGAACAGAGAGATCCCACAGAGAAGCTAAGAGAGCTGGAGATCAGCAATCTGGCGTACCAATATCCACATTCTGCAAATGGAATACAGGATATCAGCTTCCGTGTGAAGCGGGGACAATTTCTGGTCATCACTGGACGGATCGGTTCTGGCAAATCGACTCTGGTCCGCACACTTCTGGGACTGCTGCCCAAACAAGAGGGCACGATTCGCTGGAATGGTAAAGATGTAGATCCCGCTACCTTCCTGATGCCGCCCAGAGCAGCATATACGCCGCAAGTACCTCGACTGTTCAGTGATACGCTGAAAGAGAATATTGTTCAGGGCAAACAGGGCCGTACGGAAGTCGCACTTGCAAAAGCCATACGATTGGCTGTAATGGATAAGGATATTCAAAACCTGGATCAAGGACTCGAAACATCCGTAGGTCCAAGAGGTGTTATGTTGTCTGGTGGTCAGATCCAGCGCGCAGCAACTGGGCGCATGCTGATGACGGAAGCGGACTTGTTCATCTTCGATGATCTGTCCAGTGCACTGGATGTAGAAACCGAGCAACAGGTCTGGGAAGGTTTGTTCCAGGAGCCGGATGTTACATGTATTGCGGTGTCTCACCGCAGAGCAGCACTTGCGAAGGCAGATCATATCATCGTCATGAAGGATGGACGAATTGAGGCCGAGGGCAGCTTGTCAGATTTGCTTGCTACTAATGAAGAGATGCAGCTGCTTTGGCAAGGTGAGCAAACACCGGTTAAAGTGGGATAGGAAAAGATATACGATATATAAAAATGAAAAAAGCCGTACAGACAACTCTTATCGAAAGAGTTAAGATCTGTACGGCTTTATTATTCCTCATTGGGTCAATCTTTATTTGATTAGCTGTGCAATCAATGAATATGCAATAATGACCAGGAAGATAATCGTGATGTGGTTAATGGAGAAAATAAACATTTTATGTGACCATTTCTTGGTTTCTTTTTTATCGAAAGTCGCCACACTAAGAATAAGCCACGCCAAGCTTACCAGAAACGCAACAATGGCAATGAACGGGCTTAGCGGCCAGAACAAGAAGCTGGAGAATAACAACAATACCAGATAAACATTCGTCTGGATGTATGTCCGTCTGATTCCTTTGACGACAGGAAGCATGGGAACGCCAGCCGCTTTGTATTCGTCAAATCTCCGGATGGCAATGCCATAGAAGTGAGGCATCTGCCACAACAGCATGGTTACAACCAAAGCCCAAATTTCATAATGACCCAGATCTGGCGAAATGGCTGCCCAACCGATGAGTGGAGGAACAGCACCCGAAAGACTTCCTACTTCCGTATTATATACCGTTGTCCGCTTGGTCCACATCGTATAAGGGAACACGTACAACAATAGTCCCAATATGCCGAATACGGCAGCCGAAGGGGAAGCGATATACAACATGATGCCCCCGATAATCGTAATGGCAATACCGAGGATCAAACCTGTTTTGGTATCTACACGACCAGTTACCGTTGGACGTGTTTTGGTGCGTTCCATGATCGCATCGATATCCCGATCATACAAATTGTTAAACACCCCGGCCGCTCCGATAATCAGGGAAGACCCGATGACAGAGAGGATAATGGGTACAATATTAGCTAAAATGGATGCATCAAATACATACAAAGCCAAACTTAAACCGGCAAACATGGCAATCAGATTAGATTTGATGATTCCGATCTTGATTGTATCAAAGAATACTTTCGGAATCGAGCTAGTATACTCCAGGCTGATTTCGGGCCGTGACCCTTTATTCAATGTTTTCAAGAACTCACTTCCTATATCTATTCTTATATATCTCGTGGTCTTATTATAGCATCCAATACACTATGTGAATTAATTAACGATTTAGGTTTTAAAATAATGTCATTTGATTGTGAACAATTTAAAAACACGGTTCTTTTTAATTGTTAAAAATGATTTTCTGTGATACAGGTCATTGAAACCGAATAGCAGCGATAACAAGAAAAGAATATTTTTCTTGCATGTTGAGTTTGTTTTGTTTATTGTAGATATAACAGGTCTTTAATAGTATTAAAGTAATTGCTTCTTGCATTGTTGCTATTAGAGAACAACTGCAAGTGGCACGATGTAATCAGTATAGGCTTTTTTTGTAATAATAAAGGATATTGAATATCTGGAAAGGGTGTTAAAGATGAATCAAAAGATGGATGTATTAATCATAGGCGGAGGACCAGCGGGTCTTAATGCTGCACTTGTACTGGGACGAGCTCGCAAACATGTTGTGGTCATAGATGATGAACGCCCGCGCAATTGGGTTACGCGTGAAACGCACGGTTTTCTGACGAGAGATGGCGCAAGTCCACGTGAATTTCGGAAGGTTGCGAAAGAACAGATTAGCGCTTACCCGTCTGTTCATTTTGTAGGGGACACAGCGACTTCAGTGACAGGAACAGATGGTGATTTTCAAGTTACAACGGTTCAAGGAGAAGTCTATCGCACGAAGAAAATTTTGTTTGCAGTTGGGAAAAAAGATCTACCACTGGATATTAACGGGTTGACAGAGGTATATGGCAAGAGTGCTTTTGTCTGCCCTTACTGCGATGGTTGGGAATTAAGAGATCAACGGCTTGTCATCATTGTGAATGGAGCGAAGGCATTTCATATGGCCAAGACTATTTCCGGCTGGACAAGCCAGTTTACCATTTGCACGAATGGACCTGATGAATTAACGGATGAGCAGCGGGAGGAATTGAAGCAGCATGGAGTTCCGGTATGGGACTCTCCAATTCAATCCATTGAATCAAGCGATGGCATGGTGCAGCAAGTGGTGTTAGAGGATGGTACCGAAATCTCGTGCACAGGGATTTTCTTTGGACCGAAACTAACGGCTGGATCACAACTTCCGCAGACGATAGGCTGTGAGGTTACGGATGCGGGTACAGTCGTTGTAGATGATTTCGGCAAAACGACCGTAACGGGTGTGTTCAGCGCTGGAGATGCAGCATCGGAGTTGTACCAGGCCATTGCTGCGGCGTCCCTTGGTGCATTAACCGCTGTAACGATTAACAGTGAGCTTAATATGGAAGCCTGGGATGAGCGCGGTAAACATTTAAACCCGTAGAATTACGTTGTACAATTTCTTGTCCAGTACTTTGCACAAACGATAAGTCAACAAAATAGATCAGATCAAAAAGGGGATTGCAAACGCAATTCCTTTTTTGTGTTTAGTAGATCTTTTAGAAGATCTTCTCCGCCGGGTAAGTGGACCGGTTCCGTCCATTATTGGCATAAGCCCAATATTTGATTTTCATTCGTTAACGGTTTATAGTTGTATCAAATGATAGATAATACTATCATTTTAAACTCTGGGAGAGGGTGTTTAAAATGAGCATTGCAACTAACGTTCCACAGCCCAAAATGTACGGACCGCTCGGGAATCTGCCCTTGATTGATAAAGAGAAACCAACATTGTCCCTTGGACAGCTTGCTGAGGAATATGGACCGATATATCGACTGACCGTTCCTGGTTATTCCGGATTGATTGTATCTGGCCCAGATTTGGTGGCTGAGTTATGTGACGTGTCTCGTTTTGATAAATTTGTATACAATGAACTCGAAAATGTACGTGCCTTTGGAGGTGATGGTTTATTTACAAGCAGAACATCCGAGCCGAACTGGAAAAAGGCACATAATATTTTGCTTCCCACCTTTAGTAAACAGGCAATGAAGGGTTATCATCCAATGATGGTCGATATAGCCGAACAATTGATAAACAAATGGGCACGTTTGAATTCCAACGACACCATTGATGTAGCAGACGACATGACACGACTTACGTTGGATACTATTGGACTATGCGGTTTCTATTATCGATTTAACAGCTTTTACAGACAGGACCACAGTCCTTTTATCGAAAGTATGGTCCGTGCATTAAATGAAGCTATGCAGAAAAGCTCACGCTTGAAAATCCAAAATCTGCTGATGGTGAAAACCAAACGACAGTTCGAGGAAGACATTCAAACGATGTTCTCATTAGTTGATCAGATTATTGAGGAACGTAAAGCAAGTGCTGCTCCTGAAGAGGTTGACTTGCTCGCTCGTATGCTGAATGGCAAAGATCCGGCAACCGGAAAAACGCTGGACGATGAGAACATTCGGTATCAGATTATTACATTCCTCATTGCCGGACATGAAACGACGAGTGGTTTGTTATCATTTGCCCTTTATTTTTTGCTGAACAATCCAGAAGCACTTCAAAAGGCCTATGATGAGGTAGACCGGGTATTGGTGAGTGACTCACCACAGTACGAAGAAATCCTTCAGCTTCCTTATATCCGCATGATTCTTAGCGAATCGCTACGTCTATGGCCAACCGCCCCGGGATTTGACGTCTATGCCAAAGAAGACACCGTCATAGGTGGCAAGTATCCACTGAAAAAAGGGGAGAGCTGCAGTATTCTTCTGCCTCAGCTTCACCGTGACAAAGGCGCCTGGGGAGAGGATGCAGAGCAATTCCGCCCGGAACGTTTTGAAGATACGACTCAAGTGCCTCACCATGCGTATAGACCGTTTGGCAATGGGGAGAGAGCATGTATCGGCATGCAGTTTGCTCTATATGAAGCAACCCTTGTACTCGGGATGGTACTTAAACATTTTGAACTGGTAGACTATAGCAACTATCAGTTGGATGTGAAACAAACGTTAACGTTAAAACCAGGCGATTTTCGAATACAGGTGAGAGCACGGACCGTTTCACCGAAACTGAGTACATCTGTTGCTCGCTCGGATGAAAAGCCGAATCAGGATCAGGGTATGCATACAAATGTAGCTGGTCATAGTGCTATGAAGGAATCGATGACGACTTTGGTAAATGCCAATCCAACCATACTGGTTCTATACGGCTCCAACCTGGGGACGGCAGAAGGCATTGCCAGAGCTTTTGCAGATAAAGCTCGTTCCTATGGAATTCCAAGCGAAGCCGCAACATTGAATGAATGGATTGGCCGTCTGCCCAAAGAGGGGATCGTTCTCATCGTGACAGCTTCGTATAATGGTAAACCTCCGCAAAATGCAGCGGCATTTATCGAGTGGTTAAAGGAAGCCGAGTCAGAGAAGGTGCAAGGTGTGACCTATGCAGTTCTGGGCTGCGGGGATCGGAGCTGGTCCAGTACCTACCAGAGCATTCCTCGATTGGTCGATGAGAAGCTTGCGAGCTTGGGAGGCAACAGGCTGTTACCTCGGGGAGAAGCCGATGCAGGCGGGGATATGGAGAAACAAGTGGAAGAGTGGCAGCGGATGTTGTGGCCCCAAATGTTAAAAGCGTTGGGGATTAGCGAGGAATCTATGGAGCACTCCTCACGAAGTACAATTCAAATGGAATTTGTTCGCGAGAAAGCCGATCTGCCACTTGCACAAACCTACAATGCCAGCTATGCCACTATAGTGGTAAATGAAGAGCTTCAGGAAATGGATAGTGGGCGGAGTACACGTCATATTGAGATGCTGCTGCCTAAAGGCATGACCTATAAAGAAGGCGATCATCTTGGCGTATTGCCCCTAAATGCAGATGAAATCGTGAATCGCATCCTGCATCGTTTCGGATTAAAAGGGGACGTTCAGATCCAATTAACTTCGAACGAGACACAGTTGACACATCTTCCTCTGAACCGTCCTGTCAAAGTGAATGAATTGCTCCGTTCCTGCGTTGAGCTGCAAGCACCTGTTACAAGAACGCAGCTGCGGGAGTTAGCTAACAATACGGTGTGCCCACCTCATAAGCGTGAGCTGGAGGCGATGCTCGAAGAGAACAACTACAGGGAACATATACTTGAAAACAGAACTACCATGCTGGAACTGCTGGAAAAGTATGAGGCCTGTGAACTGCCGTTCGAAAGATTTCTTGAACTGCTGTCTCCACTCAAACCCAGGTATTACTCTATATCCAGCTCTCCACACTTGAATGCCAAGCAGGCGAGCATCACAGTGTCCGTTGTGAAAGAGCCTGCTTGGAGCGGCAACGGTGAATTCCGTGGTGTGGCTTCATCCTATCTGGCAGACTGCCAGACGGGAGAGAGTATTTCGATGTTTGTACGTACGCCAGAACCCGGATTTGAGCTGTCAGAAGAGCCGGATGTTCCAATTATTATGGTGGGTCCAGGGACGGGTGTTGCACCGTTCAGAGGTTTCCTCCAGGCCAGATCTGTGCTAAAAGAGAGAGGATTGCCACTGAGCGAAGCACATTTGTTCTTTGGTTGCAGGAATGATTCGGATTTCATATATCGTCAAGAACTTGAACAATACGAACAGGCAGGCATCGTCAAGCTGCACACAGCTTTTTCACGTGTGGAGGATAAGCCCAAAACGTATGTGCAGCATCTGATGAATCAGGAGTGGGGGCAGTTGCTCCATTTGCTTGATGAAAAAGGGAGAATCTACGTATGTGGTGACGGAAGCCAAATGGCTCCCGCCGTCGAAGAGACTTTGAGGCAAGCATACCAGAAGGCGAAAGGTGCAACCCTTCAGGAGGCAAAAGATTGGCTCAATCAGCTCCAGGCGGAGAGCCGTTACGTTCAGGACGTGTGGGCAGGTAAAAGACCCGTTGAATCGGCTAAAGCTCCTGTATGTTGAGACACGTTAAGATGGAGGCGGCGATAAGCCGCCTTTTTCTTCTGTTGTTGGATGATGTGAGAAGAGAAAAGATCAGTATGTGTTCACATTAACTAAGTTATATACTTAAAAATCAAATAATAGTTCACACATTTTGCATCAAATATTTTCACTATATGACAAATATTACATTTTAATAGAAGCCTGTCTTATATGATAGAACTGTACTCCAAAACGAAAGGAAGATGAAGATGAAGATGAAAAAGAAACTTATGGTCGGTCTTTTAACTGTCGTTGCATGTTTCACGCTAGGCTCTACATCTTTTGCAGCTAGTGTACCTTCAACTTCAACAAGTAGTTTACCAGAAAGTACACAAGTAGTTCCTTACGCACAAAAGTATATAACCTGGCAGACCATTCTACCCAAATCTCAATTCCCAACGCTTGGTGATATCCCGGTGACAGCAAGTTATAATGTTGATCCGTACAGGGGAATACTTACATTAAAATCAGTCGATGGTCAGACAGGCTATACGTGGACTGTTACCTATGAGGGCTATGTCACCTATTAATCAATTAATCAATTAATCATTGAATAATGCTACCTATCCGAAAAACAGCCGCTGATCTGGAGTTTCTCATCCAGATCGGCGGCTGTTTTAATTTGGCTGATACGATCTCTTGACAAAGAAATTATTTTGACGCAATATAATAAATAAACTTTATAAAGTATATAAATAAAGTAGTTTAACCAGCATTATTGTGTTCATTTACTTTTAATTTATATGCAGGGAAGGGATCTATTTATGGCAACTTGGTTTCTTATCATTATCTACCTTGCGTTTATCAGTCTGGGGATTCCGGACTCCCTGCTAGGTTCAGCCTGGCCCGTCATGTGGCCTGAACTTGGCGCTTCGTTTGGGTCAGCAGGAATTCTGTCAATGGTTGTTGCAGCGGGAACCATCGTTTCAAGCTTGGCCAGTGGCACGGTTATTCAAAAATGGGGAACAGGCAAGGTTACGTTAATTAGCTGTTGTCTGACTGCCGGAGCACTCCTTGGATTTTCCTTCGCACCTTCATTGGTATGGCTCGTCATTCTTGCCATTCCTCTGGGTCTTGGAGCTGGAGCCGTTGATGCTGCGCTGAATCATTATGTAGCTGAGCACTACAAGGCACACCATATGAACTGGCTGCACTGTTTCTGGGGTGTGGGCGCGACGACAGGGCCGATCATTATGTCGTATTACATTGCGGAACATCATTCCTGGAGAAGCGGGTATACAGCTGTAGCCGTCGTCCAGTGCTGTCTCGTCCTGATTTTGTTTGCTACGTTGCCGTTATGGAAGCGTGTTGCTGCAAGTCGGGAGAGTACGAGTCGGAAAAACGAATCAGATCTTGTGCAAGCGGACAACACGTTAGTACAGAGTGAGAACAGACCCGAACGGAATGTATTGAAGATTAAGGGAGTCAAAAACTCACTGATCGCATTTCTGTTTTATTGTGGCGTGGAGACGACGGTCGGTTTATGGGGAGCCAGCTATCTGGTAGGAGCAAGAAACATCTCGGCAGAAACGGCTGCGGGCTGGATCTCCTTATACTACGGTGGCATTACGCTTGGAAGGCTGATTACAGGCTTTATCACGTTAAAAATAAAAAATAGAGTATTAATTCTGGCTGGTCAAGTGACCGCCATTGTGGGCGGAATCATTTTGCTGCTTCCATTATCGATTTCGTTTGCACTGGCTGGATTTATGCTGATTGGATTGGGGCTGGCACCCATCTATCCCGGGCTTCTTCATGAAACTCCAAATCGATTCGGCAAAGCAAATTCTGCCCGATTAATGGGATATCAGATGGCACTGGCGTACACAGGAACCACATTGCTTCCTCCGCTTTTTGGCGTTCTCGCTGCGAAAACCAATATCGGCTTATTCCCGCTGGTTGTACTTGTTTTCCTTATCCTGATGCTAGCCAGCTCAGAGCAAGTGAATCGTATTTTGAAAAAAAGGATTCTGAATGGGTAGAGCTGATAGGGGTGTAACAGGGACAGGGCTTGGTCTTCTAATTGTGAGATGAAGAAAAGGGAGTGCTTAACATGTTATCATTAATATTGTTATGTTTAATCGTATATGTGGGGGCATATGGGTGTTTGGCTGTGTCTAAACAGCCCATGGATGTAAAACCTGTGCGGTCCTTCGATGATTTCTTCGAATAAGCCATACCACATTTCATTTAAAGAATGATACACAAAAAAGCGAGGAACTTACTCTCGCTTTTTTTGTTGTGTGCAGAATCACAGAATCATCACAATTCATAGAGATGCTCTTAATTAAGAGCGCTTTCACGGAAATCAGCCTAAATATAAGGGTTGACAGTGGTTTTTGAAACGGTTTTAATTATATAGACCGATTGTTATAATTCATTTAAGGATGTGGCTTTATTGAGTGAAAAGTCTAATGCTAGAGAACTCATCGTCAGCACAGCAGCCAGACTGTTTTTTTCACAAGGATATCATGCGACCGGTCTAAATCAGATTATTAAGGAGAGTAATACGCCAAAAGGCTCGTTATATCATTATTTCCCACATGGGAAAGAAGAGCTCGCCCTTGTATGCATTCAAAGTGCCAATGACCATATCATGCAGAAATTTGAGGAAACCTTTGCTGCACATGACAATACCGCAGACGGAATTCAACGATTTATTCATGACATGGCTGTTGAAACCGAAGCCGCTGGTTTTACTGGCTTCCTGCCATTCAGCTTCTGGGCTGCCGTGGAAACATCCTGCATCAGTCAACAATTGCGGATCGCCTGTCAGGACGTGTTTGCAGGATGGCAGCAAATCATTACGAAACATCTGATTTTGGATGGCATAGGTGAAAAGAAAGCAAAAGAGATGGGACTTCTCGTCATTTCCTTAATGGAGGGCGCATTGATTATCAGCCTGACCAACCAGGACAAACAGCCTTTGCTGACGGCTGCTGATTATTTGTCCGTTTTGGCGAAGAATGCAAAAGAGAAGCAATAAGCTTCGTAAAGAGAGAAATAGAAATCGTCAGATTGTTTGAGGAGGATGGGATCGTGGAGGCTTCCATGAAGGCTGGTTCTGTACAGGATCAACAAGAAACAAAACAATATAAAGTATTTCCGATTTTATTCGCCATGTTACTTAGCGGCTTTATTGGTCTGTTCGGTGAAACAGCACTAAATGTAGCATTGACACCGCTTATGGGCTTGCTCGAAGTTGGGCCTACTACGATTCAATGGTTAACGACGGGTTATTTGCTCGTTTTGGGTATTTTGGTGCCGGTTTCCGGTATGCTGTTACAATGGTTTACAACAAGACAGTTGTTCACCACTTCTCTGATTTTTTCAATAGTAGGAACGCTTGTTGCTGCTATCGCACCAAGCTTTGAAATTCTGTTGGTGGCACGGGTATTGCAAGCTGTAGGTACAGCTCTGTTACTGCCACTAATGTTCAACACCATATTGGTTATCTTCCCGATTGAAAAACGTGGCGCTGCCATGGGCTTGATCGGTTTGGTTATCATGTTTGCACCAGCAAGTGGTCCGAGTATCTCGGGTCTGATTCTGGCCAACCTGAGCTGGCACTGGATCTTCTGGATCTCATTGCCGTTCTTCATTATTTCATTAATATGCGGCTTGCTGTTCTTACCGAATATCTCGAAGTTGACCAAGCCCAAAATTGATGTTCTTTCCATTGTACTTTCCACACTTGGTTTTGGTGGCATCGTGTATGGATTCAGTAGTGCAGGAGGACATGGGGATAGTGGTGGTGGCTGGACCAGTCCTATTGTTGTAGTCACACTGGTTATTGGAGTAGTATCTTTGCTGCTGTTCAGCATCCGTCAATTGAGAATGAAACAGCCGATGATAGATCTGCGTGCTTTTAAATATCCCATGTTTACAGTCGGCTTGATTTTGATCTTCCTTAGTATGATGATGATGTTGTCATCCATGCTGATCCTGCCGATGTACCTGCAACAAGGTATGGCGGTTACGGCTCTTACTGCCGGTCTGGTTCTGCTGCCGGGCAGCTTGCTGAATGGATTCTTGTCCCCGGTTATGGGGCGTCTGTTTGACAAATTCGGTCCGAAGTGGCTTGTAATTATCGGTCTTGCGATCGTAACTGTTGTACTCTTCTTGTACACAGGAATCACTCCGACAACGACTCTGGGCAAGATTATTACGCTGCATATATTCATGATGATCGGGATTTCAATGATCATGATGCCTGCACAAACCAACGGCTTGAATCAATTGCCACCTGCATTTTATCCTCACGGCACAGCGATTATGAATACATTGCAGCAGGTATCGGGAGCTATTGGTACAGCTGTTGCGGTAAGTATACTGAGCGCAGGTCAGACCCGCTTCTTGAGCGGTGTGACGGACCCTGAGAGTCCAGAAAATCAGTTGGCAGGTTTCACATCCGGTGTACAAAATGCATTTATTTTCGCACTGGTTCTTGCTGTGATTGGACTGATCACTTCACTCTTCGTAAAACGAGTTAAGGTCGGTGCTCAACAGGGCCAACAAGGTCCTATGCATTAATTGTAAGTCATATAAGAAATGAAACGATGCTCTCTCTTCAGTAGAGGGCATCGTTTTTTTGTACCTTGACATGAAACGGGTTCCATCCCTTAGAGTTAAAATAAACCTGCCAGTCGAAAAGAATAAATCTCGATGTTCGAAGCAAATAGTTCATGTTCTGGTGAAATTGTATATGTTCATATTGAATTTTAAAGATAATATAGAGAGTAGATTAATGATAACGGACAGAAGAAAACGTTTTAGACTGTATTTTATAATCAAGGAGACGTCTTTATGAAAATCGTTAAATCTATACCTGCGAATATTGAACAATTGCTAGATCGTTATGAGAAAAACGGTCATCTGACCATGCAAGCATCGTTAATGGGAAAGCAGTCGGTTGTCTATCGTTTACAAGAGTACTGCCTGAAGGTGTATACGCCTCGTGGAAAAGTGGATGGAGAATTGGAATGCGAGGCGTTTTTGTCATTGCAAAACAACCATCATGTTCCTGAATTGTATGCGTACGCTTCTGGGAATTTTGTGCTGACAGAATGGATTGAAGGCTTCAATCTGAGACAGTATCGGGCAACGTACGGGCACATACCGCACAATCTGATATATGATATGTTCTCAACAGAACTTCAGCAGATTCAGGCGGGTTATCGCGATTGGGATGTCATTCGATATGAGAATTTGTTATGGACTGCAACAGGGGAGGTCAAGCGAACTGATTTTTGGCTATGTGAACCTGTCAGTTGTATGCGTATACGAGAGCGATTACAACATCATATCATTCGGAAAATTGAGCGGATTTACAGTGGAGATGAAACTGACCTGGAGGAGGTTTTGCATTATTTTGATCGACACGGTCTTACGACATCGGAGGTCCAAGAGGCGCTGGCACATTTCAGATCGCAAACACCGAGGATGGCATTAGCACAGTGAGACCTTTAATGAAATAAAAACCCTAACGATTGGTCATACCCCTGTCAAGTAGACAGATAAAAAAAGCTATGCTGCCAGTGCGCATCGATATTCAATCGGTGCGCGCTGTTTGAGTTTGGCTTGAAAACGTC
>NZ_FOBD01000010.1 GCF_900109515.1 Paenibacillus sp. OK003
ATAGCAGTGGAGGTTATTCGTGTTGGTCGGAAAAAGTATAACACGAAAAAAGAACTCATCCAACAAGAAATGCTTGACAAACATTAGCTGGTTTTTGTTTTGTGTTCGTTAGTCATAAAAGAAATGTAATAGGAAAAAGCTGTAATTAAACCAGCTTAAAAAATCTCCTACTACCGCCTCCCTGCACATTTATTGCAGGCCTTTGAAAAAAAGGGACCCGTGCAGCGGAGGGATGGAATCGGACAAAGGAGCGAAGCGTGAGGGCTCGTCTAAGGATACACACAAGCAACGTAGGCGGCAGATTTGACCTGAAGAAGCGAAGCGTTCGCCTTTGTCTCCAAATTTCTAACATTTAGAAATAAATCAAAAGAATTTGGAGACAACAGCGATCGGAAGGTTGGTCTGCAGCTGGAGCGCCTGCGTGTAGTTCCCTTACTAACCTGAGAGCAACAGCGACCGAGGCCGATCTATCCCGAAGCGCCCGCAGGGTCCACACAACCTTTTTCCAACCAGAATGTAATAAATTTGCACATTCTTCAAATACTAACCTAAATTACGCAGTAAAGGAGTGTTCCGGATGTCCCTGACACCCACTCCAACGGTCTATGTTCGTTTGCGCAGCCGTATTCGCATCCAAAGAGGCCGAAGTGTCAAGCTTGGAGATGTAGCTCACTTGCTCACCTCTCCCGAAGAACAGGAAGGAAGGCTGCTTGAGCTTGAATTGCTGCGCCCCGGACCGGAGGACGGCAATCTGATTCTCATTGATATATTGCAGATCATCCCCGAGATCCGTCGTGCCTTGCCAGATGTCACTGTTGAATTAATCGGCTCGGGTCATACGCTGGTTGAGGTGGTTGTGGGAAGTGGCAAGCCTTCCAAATCTCTGTTTATCCTGGTGTGGCTGCTGCTTTTCTTTGGATCAGCATTGACCATTATGAATTTTCATGCGGACGTAAACATGCAGGAAGTTCAGATTCGAATTGTAGAGATGATTACAGGCCGCCGGGATGAGCATCCGTATCTGTTTCAGGTGGCATATTCCATCGGGATCGGTTTTGGCATGGCGGTGTTCTTCAATCATTTATTTAAGAAAAAATGGAATGAAGAACCTACCCCTTTGGAAGTAGAAATGTTCCTATATCAGCAAAATGTAGACAAGTATGTGGTGATTGAAGAAACCGAACGTATGCATGAAGAGGAACGCAGGGAGATGAATGCGGATGAGCGTTCTTAACGGAGCAATCAGCATTGTGCTGGGCATTGCGGGGGGAATCGCTGTAGGAAGCGGTGTGATTGCGCTTATTCTCGTGCTTGATATGATCCCCAGACTAGCTCAGCTTACGCGATCCTATGACAAAACCCATTGGTATGAAGGGGCCTTAATTGGAGGTTCGCTGCTCGGTACCGTTGCGGATTTTTGGCACTGGAAGGTGCATGGAGTGCTGTTGCTCAGCCCGATCATTGGACTGTTTTGCGGTGTGTTCATCGGTCTGCTTGCGGCGGCACTGACTGAAGTGCTGAATGTACTGCCAGTGCTGGCGAAACGACTGGGCATGAAATCGTATTTGTTTGGATTGTTGCTTGCTATGATTTTGGGGAAGATGACAGGTTCCCTGTTTGACTTTTTTGTATACCAGCGTTAAAACGTTAGGCCTAAGGAGGATGGGAAATGGACGTAAGATCGGACAACGACGGGCATGACTCCAGCGAAGCAACATCCGAAGAGATGATGCATAAATCTCCTTATGAGATTCAGGAGGAAGAAGAAAAGAAGGCTTACGAAAAGAAGAAGCAAAATGAAATGTCTGACAGTATCGAGGAATCGGTAGAATATTGGCAGGAAAACGACGATATATCCCCTCGCATGAGTGATAACAAATATACGCTTCAGCAAGTGTTGGGACTTGGAGAGTCCTTTGATGTGAATATGAGGGAAATGGTTTTGGGTGGCAAACACGTTGGATTGCTGCTGCTGACTGGATTTGCGAAGGATGAGATTCTGCTTGAAGTGTTAAAAAGGTTAACCTATCTTACACCGGAGCAAGTGTCCGGACATGCGTTAAAATCGTATTTTGAATGTTACATTCCTCATATTCAAGTTGAGCGAGTGGAGAAAATGAGCGCCGTCATCAACAAGGTCCTCACAGGCATGAGTGCCATGTTTGTCGAAGGGGATCGTTCCGTTATTATTATGGATACCCGTAGCTATCCGGTACGTTCTCCAGAGGAACCTTCGCTGGAGAGAGTGGTGCGGGGTTCAAGAGACGGATTCACGGAGACACTTCTGACTAACGTGGCGTTAGTGCGCCGAAGAATACGGGACCCTGGGTTAAAGTTTGAAATTATGCAGGTCGGACGCAGATCGCAAACGGATGTCTGTGTTGTATATATTGACGATATCGTGGACAAGGTTCAGGTGGATTCCGTTCGTGAAAAAATCAAACGAGTAAATATCGATGGTATCCCTGCTGCCGATAAACAGCTTGAAGAAGCGATTATTAACAAGGGGTGGCACCCGTATCCATTGGTTCGTTATTCGGAACGACCGGATGTGACAGCTTCCCACCTGATGGACGGGCGGGTTGTTGTTTTTGTAGATACTTCACCCAGTGTGATGATTCTGCCCACGACCTTTTTTGACCTGTGTGAGCATGCAGAAGAGAACAGGCAGACCGCGTTTATGGGAACCTATCTGCGCTGGGTACGATTTGGGGGCATTCTGATTTCGCTTTTCCTGTTGCCGCTGTGGTTGCTGATGGTGATTGACCCTGCCATCAAGCCAGCAGGAATGGAGTTCATCGGTCCTCATGAGAATGCTCAGCTTCCGCTGATTCTGCAGTTCCTGCTTATTGAATTCGGGGTGGATTTATTGCGGATGGCCGCAGTCCATACCCCGACGCCACTCGCTTCGGCCATGGGTTTGATCGCGGCCATTTTGGTCGGGGATATCGCTGTGAAAACAGGATATTTTGTGAATGAAGTGGTACTTTACATGGCGATTGCCGCGATTGGTATGTTTGCAACACCCAGTTATGAGCTTGGTTTGGCGAATCGTTTGGTCAGATTGTTTTTGCTGGTTGCGGTGGCGATATTCAAGGTTCCCGGCTTCGTTGTCGGGACGACGTTCATTATCGTGGCTCTCACCTTGCATCGCTCCTACAACTCTTCTTATCTCTGGCCGTTCATACCTTTTAATGCAAAGGCTTTGGGTAACTTTTTGTTCCGTTTGCCGCTGTTGGAAAATAAAAAACGTCCTTCGATCAACAAAACGCGTGACAATACCAAAATGGACAGTGATCCAGACGGGGAGCTGCAAAAAAGTAAAAAACACAAATGATCTGCCGAAAAATCCATTCTTCTCATTTTCTAATTTGATATACTGGTGTAAAATCATTGGAATAACAGCTGTTCCAGTATATAAAAAAGTGAGGAATGCAGATTATGTATTTACATGGTACAAGTAAAATAAATGCACAGGGACATCTGGAAATTGGTGGAGTCGATACAACCGACTTGAAAGAACAATTTGGAACTCCCCTGTATGTTGTGGACGAGCAATTGGTTCGTGAGCGTTGCAGAGAGTACATGGAAGCGTTCCGTGCTTCAGGTCTGGGCTTTCAGGTTGCTTATGCAAGTAAAGCATTCTGCGTAATGGCGATGTGTGCCCTTGCTGCGGAAGAAGGACTTTCCCTGGATGTTGTATCCGACGGTGAATTGTTCACGGCACTGCAAGCCGGTTTCCCGGCAGAGCGTATTCATTTCCACGGTAACAACAAAACGCTGGAAGAGATCGAAATGGCGCTTGATGCAGAGATTGGCTGCTTCGTTGTGGATAACTTCAATGAACTGCACTTGCTGCAAGCTGTAGCCGCAGACAAAAATCGCAAAGTTAACATTTTGCTTCGTGTGACGCCTGGTGTTGAAGCGCATACGCATGAATATATCTCGACAGGACAAACGGATTCCAAATTTGGATTCGATATCGGAAATGGAACCGCATTTGAAGCCATTGAATTGGCTTCCAAGCAGTCAAATCTGGTATTGCTCGGTGTGCATTCACACATCGGATCCCAAATTTTTGAAGTTGAAGGTTTCCAAATGGCCGTTCAACGCGTTGCTGAGTTTGCAGCAGCTGTGTATGAGCGTCTTAACGTGGCATTCAAAGTGGTTAATCTGGGCGGTGGCTTCGGCATCCGCTATATCGATGGAGATACACCGCTTGAAGTTTCACAATACGTAAAAGCCATCACGGATGCGGTGAAAAATCATTTTGCTCAAATCGGCTATGCCGTGCCTGAGATCTGGGTTGAACCAGGCCGCAGCATCGTAGGTGAAGCGGGAACTACGCTCTACACTGTTGGAACAAGCAAAGATATTCCAGGAGTTCGTAAATACGTAGCTGTTGATGGTGGAATGACAGACAATCCACGTCCAGCGCTGTATGAGTCCAAATATGAGGCTGTATTGGCAAACCGTGCAAATGAGGCTGCTCAGGAAACGGTATCTGTTGCTGGTAAATGTTGTGAGAGCGGCGATATGCTGATCTGGGATCTGGACCTGCCTAAAGTGCAAAGCGGCGATCTGCTCGCAGTAGCTTGCACAGGCGCATACAACTACTCGATGGCAAGCAATTACAACCGGATTCGTCGTCCGGCAGTGGTATTTGTCAAAGACGGTCAAGGGGATGTTGTCGTACGCCGTGAGACGTATCAGGACATCATCCAGAATGATCTGGTACCTGAGCGCATTGCAAAACAGCCAGTTACCCGTTAATTAAAGAACAAATAGCGGAGCACTATAGGAAGAAGACAAAAAAAGGACACTCCTTTTTTGTCTTCTTTTGCATCTTTAGGGCTGAAATTTGAAAAAATCTTGCTGATTATTTTGCGATCAATCCATTTTCGGTGTACACTAAGAAAAGTGCTATAAAGCTTGGCCCAGGGTCATGCGTTCTGGCACCATTAACGATGGTCAATACGAAAGGAGTCATTTACATATGGCGAAACAAGCGAAAATCAAAATGGCAAACGGCGGAGAAGTTGTAATCGATCTGTTCGATCAAGAAGCTCCAAACACAGTAGCAAACTTTGAGAAACTGGCTAACTCCGGTTTCTACAACGGTCTTGTATTCCACCGTGTTATCCCGGGCTTTGTAGCTCAAGGCGGATGCCCTAACGGTTCCGGTGCAGGCGGCCCAGGTTACACAATTAACTGTGAAATCAACCCGAACAAACATGAGCGTGGAACATTGGCTATGGCACATGCAGGCCGTAACACAGGCGGAAGCCAGTTCTACATCTGCTACCAACCGCAACCACATTTGGATGGACAACATACTGTGTTTGGTAAAGTAACCAAAGGTATGGAGTTCGTGGACGCTTTCGAAGGTCGCGACAAAATGGAAACTGTTGAAGTAGTAGAAGCTTAATCAATAACTGTATGCAAACCGTTTCGCAATGAGCGAAGCGGTTTTTGTTTACACTTAAGCTTATTAAAAGTTAGTATGTGACAAAAAGGAACAAAAAACAATTGATTTTTTGGCGTTAAAGTGCTAACATCCAATTAATAACGCAACGAATCCTTCAGGGCAGGGTGTAATTCCCTACCGGCGGTGATGCAGTATGTGAGGGTATCTATCCAGCATTGATGCAAAGTCCGTGACCTGTCTGCCTGTGGCAGATGGCTGATCTGGTGTAATTCCAGAACCGACAGTATAGTCTGGATGGGAGAAGGAGAGGGTGCAGTCTTTACGGGCCGCATTCCGCAGTAGTGTTGCTGTACAGTTTTTGACGAATTCATTTTCATTTCCTGTGCAGGGAGAAATCCGGTTACTTCCGGCAATCTTCATACATATGCCACATCATAGAAGCTCTTTACCTGTTAATTGAAGTTCATTAAGGTATGTGTCTGCTTTCACTTGCCTGAAATGAAGTTTTGGGCGATGTGTTGTTGGCACTGTATCAATAGTACTGCTGGTGACACATGTCTCTCATCATCCCCATCGAACGGTTTGTTCGACGGGGATTTTTTTATAATATCAGTAAAGTAAAAACTTCGAAGCATGATGTTCCTGATATTGCAAGAAAAATTTCCGCTAAACGCGGTCTAGCTTTCTTGAAGTACTTCGATAGACGTTTTTCTTATTGGATATGGAACATGCCTCTCTGTTGGAAGGGAGGTCTAAACTTATGATTTTAACCGTGGGGTGAACGGACTTGGAAATGATTAATGATGAATTTTATATGGCGCTGGCACTGGATATGGCAGAGCGGGCACAAGGACAGACCGGAATCAATCCGGTAGTAGGTTGTGTCGTTGTAAAAGAAGGACGTATCGTTGGCCTCGGAAGTCATCTCAAACGGGGAACGGGTCATGCAGAGGTTCATGCGCTGAACATGGCGGGCAGTGATGCCGAAGGCAGTACAGTATACGTTACGCTTGAACCCTGTAGTCACTATGGCAAGACTCCACCGTGCAGCGAACGTCTCATTCATGAGAAAGTGAAACGTGTCGTCGTATGCTGCGAAGATCCAAATCCGCAAGTATCCGGCAGAGGGATCAGCATGCTGCGTCAACAAGGGATTGAAGTTGAAGTTGGAGTGCTGCGCGAGCGCGGAAGACGGATGAACGAGAAATTCATCAAATACATTACAACAGGTTTGCCCTTTGTAACTTTGAAGACAGCTTCTACACTGGATGGCAAAATTGCTACGCGTAGCGGTGACAGCAAATGGATTTCTAACGAGTCAGCTCGCGAGATTGTACACGCTCTTCGCCATCGCCATCAAGGAATTATGGTTGGTGTGGAAACGGTCATTGCAGACAATCCCGAACTCACGACTCGCTTGCAAGTGGAAGGGATCAGCCCAGTGCGAATCGTCGTCGATTCCAAGCTGCGTCTGCCTGTAGGCGCCAAAATGGTCAAGGATGGCCTTGCACCAACCTGGGTGCTTACAACGGATGAGGCGAGCTCTGAAGCGGCTGAGCGGCTGGAAGCCTATGGGGTGGAGATTATACGTTGTGGTCCAGGACCACGTGTCGATTTGTTGAGTGCACTTAGCAAGCTTGGTGAGCGTGAGATTGGTTCGATTTTGCTTGAAGGCGGTGGCACATTGAATGGGGCCATGCTGGAAGCACGGTTGGTAGATCGACTGCTCATGTTCATTGCTCCGAAAATTGTCGGAGGATATGATACACCAGGCAGTTTCCGCTTCGAGGGTGTGGAGCGCATGAGTCAGGCGATTCAATTACATCAGCTGGAAATGGAGCAAGTTGGAGATAATATCAGCATTGGCGGAATTCCGGTTTGGCCTGAATAAATGAACTAACGATATCGAAATAAATAAAGGAGGCGGTAGCATGTTTACCGGTTTGGTGGAAGAAGTCGGTCAGATTCGGCGTATAGGTCGGAAAGGCGAAGCGATGGTCCTGAATATCGGAGCTTCCGCCATTATGAACGACTTGAAGATTGGCGATAGTGTAGCTGTAAACGGGGTATGCTTAACTGCAACAACCCTGGAGGGTGGCGGTTTTACTGCTGATGTGATGCCTGAGACATATCGACATACCAATCTTAGTCAATTGCAATCCGGCAGCAAAGTTAATCTGGAGCGAGCCATGCTGTCAGGCGGTCGTTTTGGCGGGCATATCGTTCAGGGCCATGTCGATGGCACTGGGGTCATTGGCAGCATTACACGTGACCAGAATGCGATTGTATTCGAGATCAAACCTGACGATACGCAGCTGTTTAAATATCTGATACCCAAAGGGTCTGTAACCCTGGACGGAATTAGTCTGACCGTTGTGCATACTTCACAGACCGCATTCACCGTATCCATTATTCCACATACCATTGGTGAGACCGTATTAAATGTGAAAAAGACGGGGGATACCATCAATATTGAGTGTGATATTTTGGGCAAATATGTGGATCATCTGCTGCACTATGGTAAGGGACATCAGGAGACTGGTGCGGGCAAGCCGCGAAGTATCAGTGAGGATTTCCTCGCTAATCACGGATTTGCGTAACTAATCGATTAAATACAAATATAAATTAAAATGGAAACTGGAGGGGGACCTATGTCAGAGAAATCCATTCTGAATTCTATTGAGGAAGCCATCTACGATCTCATGCAGGGTAAACCGGTTATTGTGGTGGATGATGAGGATCGGGAGAATGAAGGCGACTTTATCGCTTTGGCGGAAAAGGCTACACCTGAAGTGATCAATTTCATGATTACCGAAGGCAGAGGTCTGGTGTGTGTTCCCATTACGCAGCAACGTGCCGATGAACTCAACCTGAAACCTATGGTTCAGCAAAATACGGACTTTCATGGGACGGCTTTCACCGTCTCTGTAGATCATAAAGATACCACAACGGGCATCTCGGCTCATGAACGCTCCATTACAGTTAAGGGTCTAATCGATCCTGAAGCGAAAAGTGGAGATTTCCGCAAGCCGGGCCACATGTTCCCACTTATCGCCAAAGACGGCGGTGTGCTAAGACGCGCGGGACATACGGAAGCGGCTGTAGATCTCGCCATTATGTGCGGTTCCTATCCGGCAGGTGTAATCTGTGAAGTGATCAAGGAAGATGGCACGATGGCCAGACTTCCCGATCTGCAGGAGATCGCCCGCAAGCATGATCTGAAGCTAATCAGCATTCAGGACATGATTCGGTATCGGAATGAGAAGGAACAGCTGGTTCAACGCGAAGTAGCTGTGCGTATGCCAACGGACTTTGGTGAATTCCAGGCAGTGGCGTACACCAATGCGGTGGATAACAAGGAGCATGTCGCTTTGGTTAAAGGCGAAATTGACGGATCGAAGCCTGTATTGGTTCGTGTACACTCCGAATGTCTCACAGGAGATGTATTCCATTCTCATCGATGCGACTGTGGTCCACAATTCGATGCAGCATTGAAACAGATTCATGACGAAGGCAATGGCGTTCTGCTCTACATGAGACAGGAAGGACGAGGCATTGGACTGATCAACAAGCTCAAAGCCTACAAGCTGCAAGAGGAAGGTCTGGACACCGTGGATGCCAATCTGAAGCTTGGGTTTGCTGCCGATCTTCGAGATTACGGCATTGGTGCCCAAATTCTCAAGGATCTTGGTGTTCGTCAAATACGTTTGTTAACCAACAATCCACGCAAAATTAAAGGGCTTGAAGGTTACGGACTTGAAGTGGTGGAACGAGTTCCGATTCAGATGGAAGAGAACGACGATAATACGGTCTACTTGCATACGAAGCAGGCGAAGCTCGGCCATATGTTGAATTTCGACGATATCGAGCAGAATGAAGAAAAAAACTGAGCAGATTTCTGAGGTTATACGGGGTGAAATAGTTCCCGAAGATATGCTGCGTACATCATATAATACAATTAGGGAGATGACTTGAATGCCACACTTTTTTGAAGGACATTTGGTATCAGAAGGATTAAAATATGGAGTGGTTGTAGGACGTTTTAACGAGTTCATTACAAGCAAATTGCTCAGCGGAGCACTGGACGCGTTCAAACGTCACGGTGTACAGGATGATGAAGTGGATGTAGCCTGGGTTCCTGGAGCCTTCGAAATCCCGTTGATTGCCCAAAAAATGGCTGAAAGTGGCAAATACGATGCTGTCATTACGTTGGGGACGGTTATCCGTGGTTCAACAACACATTATGATTATGTGTGCAATGAGATGGCTAAGGGTGTAGCCGCAATTAACCTGAAAACAGGCGTACCTACAATCTTCGGTCTGGTTACAACTGAGAATATTGAACAGGCCATTGAGCGCGCTGGAACAAAGGCAGGAAACAAAGGCTGGGATGCAGCTACTGCCGCGATTGAAATGGCGAACTTGACGAAACAGCTAAAATAGTGCTTATTTAATATAGTGCCCTGCTCTGCGCAGACGAAAACGGGAGACCGGATTCGGCGGCTTAGCGGGGGTTTTTATTTTTCTGGCGGGAGGATTCGTCTAGTGACGGTAGTTACATACAAACTGGAGACTTTTGAAGGGCCTTTGGATCTGCTGCTTCATCTGATCGATAAGGCAGAGATTCATATCCAGGATATTCCCATCAGCGATATTACCGATCAATATATGGCGTATCTGCATTCGATGCAGGAGCTGGAGCTGGATATTACGAGTGAATTTCTGGTAATGGCGGCAACACTGCTGTCGATCAAGAGCAAACTGTTATTGCCCAAACCACCGGTAATCGAGGACTTTGAGGATTATGCATATATGGAAGATGAAGATTATGATCCACGTGCCGAACTGATTGCACGTCTGATTGAATATCGCAAATACAAGGGAATCGCGCGTCACTTGCACGAACGGGAGTGGGAACGCAGCCTTATTTTCTCCAAAGAACCCGAGGATTTGCGGCCGTATATGCCTGTAGAAGCACAATCGAATCCGGTCGAGGGTTTGCATACCTCGGATCTGATTGCGGCCTTCCAGAAGGCGCTGCGCAAGGCGGAGAAGCGGACAACCGTAACTCGAATCCATCGGGATGAAATCTCGGTGAAGGATCGTATCCGCGATGTCATCGGCGCGTTGGAAAGTATGGGACCGGGAGGCAGGCTGTTATTCTCCAAGCTGCTGGATAACCAAATTTATCGGCATGAGATTGTCGTAACTTTTCTGGCGGTACTGGAGCTGATGAAGATGAAGCAGATTGTCTGTTATCAGGAGCGGATGTTTGAGGATATCGTTATGGAGTGGAGAGGGGAAACAAAGAATCATGGATTTTCTGAAATTGAAATCGATTATTGAAGGCCTGCTGTTTTTGTCCGGAGAAGAAGGTCTGAGCATTAAACAACTGGCCGAAATCGTGGATCAGCGAACTGAACTTGTGTCGGATGCGATTGAAGAAATGATCGCTGAGTTTGCCAAGCAGGGACGAGGCGTACAAATTCTTAAAATTGCAGGGGTTGTCCAACTGGGTACATTACCGGAACATGCGCCTTATTTTGAGAAATTGGCGTATTCACCTGCACGGACTTCTTTATCCCAGGCGGCACTGGAGACGCTCGCTATTGTGGCTTATCGTCAGCCTATCACTCGTGTGGAGATTGAGGAGATCCGTGGCGTAAAATCCGAACGTGCCATTCATACCCTTGTGAACAAGGATCTCATTCAGGAAGTGGGACGGGCTGAGGCCATTGGACGCCCAATTCTATATGGCACTACCAAGTCCTTCTTGGATTACTTTGGTTTGGCTTCGCTCAAAGATCTGCCGGAGCCAGGGTTGTTTGAAGATTCCGAGAATCTGGAGGAAGAAACACAGCTGCTTTTTGAAAAATTGGATGTGCAGCATGCGGACCTGGACCTGGATAGAACTAATCTCGAAGACGATGCAAATGCAAATGATATAAATAATGAAGATGATCCTTTGAACTCATAAATTTGCAGTCTGGATCGATTCAAAACCGGTACCCTTTCGGAGGGCCGGTTTTTTTGACGTGGTTTGCGGAATGGAGTTCAAGGTGGTCCAAAGATTTAATATGGAATTTTAAGGTCAGACGTGAATTTTTTCCTATATAGAGTGTCATACTAGACGAGAAAAGAATTGAGGGCTTGGAGGTAAGGCCTGTGTGGATTTGGCTTGGAGGAATCGGCTTGTTGATCGCACTGCTTCTTGTCGCAGTCCTCATCTCATATGTTCATGTGCATTTCACATTCAAGAAACACAATCATGACGATTATGCCAAGATTACGGTTCGTCTGCTATATGGCATTGTGCGTATTAACTATGAAATTCCTAGTATTGTCTTTCGTAATATGAAGGAAGGTTTTCTGGTGAAGACGGAGCAGCGAATGAATCATTCGAGGGGAGAAACCCAGAGCAGCGAGCGTGTTAACAAACGTAAAGTCAAAAAATGGGCTAAGGATGTAAAAATCATGCTCAGGGCAACAGAAGCATTAAAGCTCTGGATCAAGCAAACGCTCTCTCGTGTACATATGACTCATTTGTCCTGGTCTACTCGCATTGGCGTCGGAGATGCAGCTTATACGGCTGTTCTTATAGGTTGGGTGTGGAGTATCAAGTCGATCCTCATTGGATACCTCTCTTATCAAATCCGTTTTGGACAAACGCCAAATTTACAAGTTGTGCCGGTGTGGGAAGACGAGATGGAGTTCCAAACCGAGCTGGATTGGAAATTAAAGATCCGCATTACAGCAGTTATGATTGCAGGACTTACGCTCTTAACCCGGGTGCTCCAAGTAGATGGCGGATGGCGGATGTGGTTCAAACTTTTACAAGAACAACGGCGTAGACGTAAGCTAAAGCTCAAGAAACAACACAGTAAATCGCAAATTTAAGTGTTGTATTGTTCCCGAGTTATATAGTTTTCATAAAGATGATTGCGGTTGGAGGGTGGAACTATACCCCTTGGCTGGATCAATTTGGGAGTGAAGAAGCAACCGAGTATGCGAAAATTTTCTACAGTTTGCTTGCTACTGCCGGGTTTAATTTTGCCGAGTCAGCGGTTTGAAGTATTGAGGTTTAGTTAAAAGGCTGGCTTACATAAGTCCCTTCAAGTTGGGGGATGATATGGTTAGATCAAACCTAGCTTAAATTGAAACTGGAGGGAATTTAAATGTCAGATCATCCAATTCAAGGCTTAATGGAAACCGCAATGGAAAATATCAAGGCCATGGTGGATGTCAATACAATCGTGGGCGATGCGGTTGAAACACCTGATGGTACTGTAATTTTGCCGATCAGTAAAGTGGGATTCGGGTTCGCTGCGGGTGGCAGTGATTTTCATGTGAGTGACGGAAGCAGCAAAGGTGGAAGCGGTGGTGGCAGTGGAAACAGTACTACTGAACATGCCAGCACTGCATCGGTTGCGTCACCATTTGGCGGCGGAAGTGGGGGCGGCGTATCCATTCGTCCGATCGCATTCCTGGTGGTTGGCAAACAGGGCGTTCATATCGTGCCGCTTGACAACTCAACGCATTTGTTCGAGAAATTGATTGATTCCACACCGTATGTGATGGACAGAATTCAGGACATGTTCCGCAATCGTAATACAGCACAACCTGCGGAGTCCGGCATTCCTGTCACACCTAATCCTTCTACGTATAGCTAAATGATTTGTTTAAAATCCCTTCCGCAGCGCATGCGAGAGGGATTTTTGTTGTTAGCTTAGTGAAATGCTTGTGAGTATATCCAAAGGGAACGATATCTAATGAGACTTATCTCCTTGTTCCGCCTAACCTAAACATGAAAAAGAAGATGTTGAAGGGGGAAGGCAAATTGCAAAGAGATACGATTTTTACCGTTTTATTTGGATGGCTATTGTCTGCCATGGTGTACTTGGTTGGAGGGATGGATCACCTGTTTATTGCAGTAACGATTTTTGTGGGACTCGATTACATCACAGGTGTGTTATCTGCATGGTACAAAAAAGAACTTTCCAGCAGGGTCGGATGGTGGGGACTTGCCCGTAAGTCGTTAACATTTGTATTCGTCATTATTGCTCATCAACTGGATATTGTAGCTGGCAATTCGAACGACTTTATGAGAGATGCCATGCTGATGTTCATCATCGGTACTGAAGGAATAAGCATTCTTGAGAATATGGGGAAATTGGGACTTCCTGTCCCGAAATTTATCACTTCTGCTCTTTTCAAGCTTCGGGGTGAGGAAGATAATCAAGCTGAAGGCAAGGAGAAGATTTAATGCTTCCGATTACAAAGGACTACATACCTGTTAATAAATACAGTCGAGCGGGAATGAAACTGAAGGCTAAACGAGGAATTGTTATGCATTATACGGCTTCCCCAGGCGCATCGGCCAAAAACATCAGTACATATTTTGCAAGCTTAGCACAGCAAGTTGGAAAAGGTCGTTACGCAAGTGCACATTACTCTGTAGATCGAACCTCCATTTATAACAGTCTGCCAGATAATGAACTTGCATACCATTGCGGTAGCGATACTTACACAAATGAAGCTGTGGCCCGTCTTGGAACATATCCCAACAATAGTACGGTTGGTATTGAAATGTGCATTGAGAAGGATGGTAGCATTCATGAGGATACATTTAATAACGTTGTAGACCTGGCAGTATATCTGATTAGAGAACGTGGCTTTCCCAATGTGTTTTTTACGCATAAAGAAGTTGTCGGGTGGAAGGAATGCCCACTACCTTGGATCAAAACCCCTGGGGAATATGAAAGGTTTAAGCAAGCAGTCAATTCTAAATTGAATCCACTGAAGGAAGAAGTGGTCACGGAGGATGAAGATGATATGAATAAAGTGCTGGATTATGCGCAATGGACATGGAATGAACTTGATAAATACATAGGAGATGCCTATAACGACAAAATCATTGACGAATGGGCATGGGTGGAGAAAGTACGCAAGAAGAAGCTGACCTACGGGGAATTGCTCATGTTGAAGGTTCTGATTGATGAACGAAGACGCAAAAAAGGATGAGATAAGCCACGAACTGAAAAAGGGGCTATTCGGTACGTCTTTTTAACCAATCATTAAAATGAGCTGCGTCTTTCAAAAAATAATAATGTTGTATGATCACAATTTTGTTAGGATGTTCATGCTCATATTGTGAGTGAAACAAGGATGAATCTACGGTTCCAATTAGAGGGTGATGTAAGTCTATAACATGTTCAAAAATTTCTTGGGTCATACAACCGTCCTTTCGTTAAAAGATTCATATTGAAGAAGTAGATATCCGCGATGTCTCCTTCATTTCTATACGAATTCAGAGAAAGGGTGTTAAGACGTCACATGTTAAATTTGAAAAAAGTAGAGCCCCAAGTCCAATGACTTGAGGCTCTACTTTTTAGCACGCTTCCTTTTCTAAGAAACCTGTATCCGGTCAATCTAATTGGTAATTACTAAAACGCTGTAGCTACTCTTGTAAAAAAGCGGAAAGGGCCTCATCTGCAAGATCGAGTTCTGCGAAGGCTCTGCACACTTTCTGGAAGGATCTAATGGTATTGGTCTCGTATAAAATGTTAATGGGATCGAAACCTAGCATAACTAGTGAATCCACAAGTTCTGTCTGGTCCACTTCGATATGGTGCAGTGCTTCAAGCATGGTTTCAATGACTGCTAAAAATAGAATTGCTTTATTTACTTGATCCATACGTGTTGCTCCCTTCGTTATTTTCATTTCTCCTGTCATTCTGCCAAGGTACATTCTTAGAATAAGCAGGGTGAGATGGAAAATAACGCGAATCACGTAAGCGAGCCATTATTAACTAAATAAATCTGAAATGAGGGGAGAACCAAGGCATGAAAAAAGTCAGATGATTTTCAATGAATCTCCCCTCGTATGTAAGATTAAGCGTTCTCGTTCACTTCATTGATGATGGAATCAATTAACTCATCATCAACCAATGTGCTGGCTTTTTCAAGAGCGGATAAAATGCCTTCTGGATTATCGAAAAAAACATTGAACAGGACGGGAGCGACGTCGTCTATATCAATTTTTTGGGCTTTAACCATACTAATCAGGGCAACAACGATCTCGTGCCCTTCTACATTGCCTTCCATGAATCTATTTCTTAAGTGAGTTGCGACTGCTTCGGTCTTTGACTGCGAGTACGCCATTACATTCCCTCCAACGATTGAATAATCTAAGTAGTGCTCCTCTTTTATGCAAGTCTAAACCAGGTTAGATTAGGAGTTATCTTAACAATAATAAGTCAGTTAGTTCAAATTATCAATAACTACTATAGCAATGAAATTTCACTTGAATCCCGTCTTTACTCAACAAAAAAGACCCTGGACGGGTCATTTTTTGGGTCTTCCTTCCCAATAATCGGGAAATCCCTCGTAATCCCAAGCATATAGGTTTTCGTTGTCCGCCTGAATAGCAACATCTGCTCCTGAGCCAAAATCAACACCTACAGAGCCAAGTTCTTTTGCTTTAATGGCTAATACCTTGCCAGGTGCCCCTGCACATATGAGAGCCAGTTTCCAAGGTGTTTTTTTGTGGATGTTTTCCATTTCTTTAGAGGCTGCGCTCACATGAGACCAAGAGGGACAGTACGTTAGAACATTAATTTAGCCAGAAGGTATTACTAGATGAATATTGGACTCACCGCTCATTTCTATTTCAAGGGAAGTGGCAAAAAGAAAACAGTGACATGGATTGAGGACAATCCCCGGCTGCAACAGAAAGAGAAGGGTTCCGATAAGGTTGTTCGCGAGATTCCTTTAAATGCCGATGAAGTCAAGCAAGAATCCCGCAGACTTTTTACCAAACATAAAATTGAAGGATAGTCGATCACTTTGGAAGATACATATGATGTTGTGCACATCATTGATCTCACTGATGTTCGCAATATTGAACTAACTTCAAGGGAGGAAACCATCGATGCTGTACAGACTGACCTTTGCGTTGAATCATAAGGAGATTATCACGATGGAGATGACCACGGAGAAGGACGACCTAGTTGGTGCAACGGAAGAAGCGTTCGATGTAATTGAGAAGGAATATGGTGCCAATGTGGTCTTGAATCTGGTGGCGTTCAGCCTGCTCAAAGTTGACGTGCCTAATAAACAATAAGGTTAAAAATAGATGCTAAAACGAGATAGTATAGTTGTAAACTTAATGTGCAGCTTTATTTGCATAATTGTAAACCATAGTAAAACCAGTAATATACCCCAAGCCTACTTCTGGGGTATATTCCTTTTTCATGAAAAGATCGTGGACTTTAGTTCGTAAACGCATTGAAACTTGTCTTGTGTAAGGAGTTTTGATTATATTAGGTTTGATTATTGTATTCAGGGGCATTATTGTATTCAGGGGCAATAGGAGGAAAAAGGATGATTGTAGGGAGGGATGTGAACATTGAAATAAAAGACTTGGAAAGAGAACTCGCGAAAATGGCATCAAGAATAAGGAAAGATTTTACTGAACGCGGGCCAGTAGATACCAGAGTCGTCATCATGAATCATTTTATCATCCTGAAGTTTACAGCGAAATTCACCAAACCTGAAGCGTTCATGCTTGAACACATGCAATCGCATTCCAGTCAGATCTTTACCGAATACAAGCTGAAGCTTGCACAAATGATGAGAGAAGATTTCAGTCCTGTATTCTCCTATATTCACCTGGGTTTGAAAATTGAAGATATTGAAACCATGTTCTTTGGCACTGATTTTGCGGAACAGGTAACTGTCTTTAAAATGAACAAGGATGTTGAGGGGTTGCTGAAAAATAATGCTATAAACATGCCTTAAGGCCCATTAAAGATCATTTTTTTATTGGATAGGTTCTTCGGAACTAATTTTGATGTTGACAATATCCTACATATTTCCTTATACTACCCTTATGGCGATCAGATAGAATTAATAATCTTGACGAAGCCTGTAATCGTATTAAAGGGCTTCAAGACCATATCTTCGGTAATTGGAACGAAATAGATGTCAGACCAAGACCGACACATTCCACCATTTTGGTATTTTCCTAGTGGTGCGCTCTGTGTTGGTCTTTTTGTTTGCAAAAAACGGGCTTTACGTTTCGCATTTGGCTTCGTATATAGTGGGTAAATGGTGTACTAAAGAAGTTGATAAAAATATGTTGCGAACATTAGTTCGTATTTGTTATTCTGAATGTAATAGGTTGGAAAAGTATCTCTGATAAATTGTCCCATTGCTGAGCTTTGAAAGTTAGTTTTATATCTTGATGTGGATCGGAAGGGGAGGTGGATCATCTACGCAATTTTTATGTAATGCAAAAGACTTATCTAGCTTCAAGCATTGCCTAAAGAAGAAGTTTTCATATTTACGAAGAAGTGATAACACTACATATTTGATATGGTTTTTTGGACATCGGGAAGCAATATTTGAGGTTTGATACGGTTAGAGATAGTAGATTGCTGAGTGAGCAAGAATTGATCAAAATTTTAACGATAGAAATGCAAGTTTGAGTTTAAACAAACAACTGAACAACTAAAATAGTCATTGGGGGAAAATGATGATGTCTGCTACAACTGCTATGGGGTTTGATGATTTATTTGAAATTGGGGATATAGATATGTTCTTGAACAAAGCACAGGAAAAATGTCGTCACAAGCTTAGAGGCAAAACGTTTGCAGGAATGGAAAAAGAAGATGTAACGCAGGAGATCATGATTAAGTTGTATAACGCGCTGGACAAGTATGACGCAGAAAAAGCAAGAATGTCGACATTTGTAGATCACCTGATTGAAAATAAAATCAAGGATATGTACCGCAAATGCATGTCTGAGAAAAACCTCAGTGTCGTTAACGCTGTCCAGCTTGTGTGTACTGATCTTGGTGCAAGTGATGAAAGTGATGGAACAGATACAGCGCTAACGCTTGGGCACGCCGGGTTTGCTTTTGAGAATTTTGAATTCGTAACTGACATCATGGAGAATATGAAGCTTAATGATCGGGAAATAGAGATTTTTAAACTTCGAACCTCGGGGTACGAATTTGTAGAAATTGCAGCAATGTTAGGTGTATCCAAGGCACGCATCTCACAGTTGTGGAAAGCGATTCGCGAGAAATACGAAGCTCTGTAGTTTTATAATGAAGTGGCAATTCATAGCCAAAGTTTGTTGCAGATCGACCGAAACGTTACATAGAACTAAAAGCACTCTTAACGGAGTGCTTTTTTATATCGTATAGAGTAATTAATCGATTGAATAATGGAAGGTGGCAGAAGAATATGCTCAGTGTTGTTGTGTTGGGATTTACGTTGGACAGTCTGTCGGGATTTTCTGATATTGCTTGGGCCCACCATGATTCATCCACAGCTTCCGACCTAAGTAACTGGGAGTATGCGTTGATTATTGAGAAGGTTGTGTTTCAAGCGGATGCGTTGCTCGTTAATCTTGATGTGGAAAAGCTGACTCCTACTGAAATAGTGATCTTGCATCATGCGTATATTCAAAACAAACCAATCGTGGGTGTAGGACTCAGAGTATGGGAGCCTGTCATTGAAGAGATGTTGTCCAATCGAATAAATGATCTTGAGCGGGCTGTAAAGCATATTCGAACGCATTATACGCTCATAAGTGGCGCCCTAAATGTCTCTCCTGTGTAAATCGTTAACTGCTAGTAATATAACGCGTATAGAGAAATTGAAGAGCTGGATAGCTGGGTCCAAGATAATTTAAATATATGTAGGAATGATTGTATGACACACATGATAAAAGCAAAAGATGATACATTAACCGAAGAATTGGTTGCAAGTCTGATTGGAAAATGCGTTCACGCAAGATATCGCTGTAAAGATGTTTACATCACCATCACCAAGCGATCTAGAAGAACAGATTAATATCTGGATGAATGACAAACCAAATGTATTGGTCATTGGACTTGATGTTACTTCCTCTTACGATTCAGCAAATAGCAGGATAGAGTACACAGCAATCTTGGCATATCAGACCAGTGAACGAGATGAATCTTAATAGAAAAAGGGAAGCCTTTAGTTCGAAAACAGACTCTCTAATTAATTGGGCCACAAGTTCGTACAAGCAGTGAAAAATCACGGTTTACTTCTATTATATAAGGCTTAACCTAAGGAGGTGAGCAATCCCGTTGGTCACTTTTGAAAAAATCGGGATTATCATTACGGCGGTACTGGCATCGATAACGATATATGGAGGGCTGATTGTACCAGCTGCTATTAATCCGATTGGAGAACAAAATAAAAAACAAACTTTAAAGCAAGTTAAGTCAGATTCGGACTCTACGTCCCATAAAGAAATGGTGGATATGTTAGAGCTTTATATCGAATCTTATCAGGAGAAGATAGTAAGCCAGCCTAAGCTGCTGAAGTATGTGAAGTGGGTGGACCATTATAATGAAGGCTCCAATATGGATTCCGTGTGGATATTGGCCATGATGTGGCAGGAGAGCCGCTTAATAGAGGATAGCACATCATCTCATGGAGCCATTGGACTGCTTCAAATACTACCAAGTACGGCCAAATCGTTTGGTGTTAGCGGCAGTAACTTATACAAGCCGGAAGTTAATATCAAGACCGGTATTGAATATATGGAATATCTGTTGGAAAAGTATGACGGAAACCTCCGTACAGCAACAATTGCGTACAATCAAGGGGAGGGCAATGTAGACAAAGGCAAGGCTCGCCCCTGGTATTACAACCAAGTGAAGAAACACCATAACAATATGATTCAGATGCTAAAGAAAATCAATAAAGAACGTTAGATTGTTGGTGAACTTCCACAACATTTACATAGGGAGATCTAGATGGATAAATTTTCAGAACATATTAGCATGAATTTGAAGTTGGACAAGAAATTTTACTCTATGGACCTTGTAGGAAATATTGAACGATGTAAAGTCGATGAACATTTTCTCGGAGATAGTATTTTGGTTAATGAGAACTTGATTTGGCATTCAGTACATAAATACATTGGAAAACCGGAAGTCATTATCAAAAATCATTGTGTGGAAAAAGACGATATTCTTCAATTGGGGCGCCTTGGATTCATTAAAGCGGTCAAAGCATTTGATACGAGCCGTGGTGTGAAATTCAGTTCGTTTGCTGTTACTGCGATTGTAAGGGAAATCCGATGTTTTCTGAGAGACAGCGCAAGTATTATTCGCCCCACTCGCACGGCTACAGAATTAATTAACCGAATCAATCGGTTGGAGCACGATATGGGGTATCTACCGACAGCTCATGAAATCGCCCTGTTGCTTGACGAGGAAGAGGAGAAAATCAACAAGGCCCTCCAAGTAGGCAAGGGAGTTAAATACCTGGATGAGCCCGTCGGAGCAGATGATCAGCAAGCCCAAGCAGTTACATTGATGGATACCATTTATAGCGGGGAAAATATTGAAGATGGAGTGGTCGACAGAATTTATGTTGACGCAGTTATAGAATCGGTAAAGCGCAAGTTAAGCGAAAAGGAAGTCACTGTCCTGAAGCATCGGGTAGAGGGCTTTAATCAAACACAGACAGCAGAGATGGAGGACATTAGCCAGATGAGAGTCTCCAGAATTATGCGAAAAGTAGCCAAGATGCTGGACCATAACTAAATTTAACAAATACTAGCAACTCTTCTTAAAAGAAAAAAGTATCCCTTCCGCAGCATATGCGAGAGGGATTTTTGTTGTTTTCGAACACTGGGACATACTTCGGGTTGTCCAGACATAAGCTAGTACAAGATTCCAAGTGACCCGGAGGAATGAATCGATGCGAAAATTAATGAAATTTATGGCATGTATGCTTGTACCTTTGTTTCTGTTTCCCTCATTTGGGCTTGCTGAAGCCCAGGGAACCATACCTGGCCCCTCAAACCATGCGCAAAGCGCTGCTCTCATTGATGTGACATCGGGCCGAATATTGTACAGCAAGGACGGGGATAAGGAACTCAGAATTGCCAGCTTGACCAAAATCATGACAGCAATTGTTGCAATTGAACACGGTAAACTGGATGACAAAGTAAAGGTAACTTCTTCGGCTTTTGCCAAAGAAGGGTCGTCCATCTATCTCAAGCTGGGTGAAGAAATGACACTTGAAAACATGCTATATGGGCTGATGCTGCGATCAGGCAACGATGCGGCCTCGGCGATTGCTGAACATGTCGGTGGATCTGAAGAAGGCTTTGTCCTGTTAATGAACAAAAAGGCAGAGCAAATTGGTCTGACCCACTCCCATTTTATGAATCCCCATGGACTTGACGCAGAAGGTCATTACTCCACCGCCAATGATCTGGCACGCTTAACCGCGTATGCACTCAAGAATCCGGTGTTCAAACGTATTGTAGCTACGGAGAACAAGTCGGCTCCAAATCCGAATGAGAGCTGGGAGTACTCCTGGCAAAACAAAAATAAAATGCTGCGGTTGTACGAGGGGGCCGATGGCGTAAAGACCGGATATACCAAAAAGGCGTTCCGTTGTCTGGTCAGCTCTGCTACTCGCAATGGGCAACAGCTTGCTGCGGTAACCCTGAATGACGGCGACGACTGGAATGATCATGCACGTATGCTGGATTTCGGTTTTGAAAATTTCCCTTTGGTGGAAATTGCCAAAAAGGAACAGCCTGTGCAGAACACGGATGTGGTCACAGGCCGCGGGTTCACCTACCCTCTAGCGAAGAGTGAGACAGCCTCATTGACGAAAAAGCTGATTTTACTCGAAAACCGTGCCCAGGAGGGTACGGAGGGAGAAGCAAAATCGACAGATCCTTCTTTTGGACTGGCAGGCCGAATTGATATGCAGCTTGACGGGAAACTTGTGGGTTCAATTCCTGTGTATCGCAAAGGAAGTTATATTCCGCCAGAGCCGAAGACAGAGGATGCAACTCTGGGGGGAATCGGTGAAGTATCTACCTGGGCTTCCGCGTGGCGCGCAGTATTAAGCCATTTGTTATCTCCATAATGAGGGGAGGGTTATCCTTTGATCAATTTAATCTGGCTTCTCATGATTGTAACCGGATTTGCTTTTGCAGCAGCACAAGGCAAAATTGAAGTCGTTACGCAGGCGGCTTTTGATGGAGCAGCCACCGGAGTAACGGTTTGTTTTGGGCTGATCAGTGTGCTCGTGTTCTGGATGGGCATGATGAAAATGGCTGAGGATGCCGGGCTGCTGGGCCGAATTGCGAAGCTGCTGGGTCCGGTTGTTGGCTTTTTGTTCCCGGATGTTCCGCGGAATCATCCAGCCATGGGCTATATTTTATCCAACATGAGTGCCAATCTGCTCGGCCTCGGCAATGCGGCAACCCCAATGGGGATCAAAGCCATGCAGCAACTGCAAGAGCTGAATCCGGATAAACAAACGGCTTCCCCAGCCATGTGCACTTTGCTGGCTCTGAATACAGCGAGTATCACCATTATTCCGACAACCCTGATAGCCATTCGACTTAATTATCATTCCGCGAATGCCACGGAAATTGTAGGCACCACGCTAATGGCAACCATTATTGCGACATTTGCTGCTATCGTAGCCGATCGCTGGTACCGAAACAGGGCACTTCACAGGCCGCCGCGTGTACATAAAAGTGACAATCCCGGTATGAAAGGATGAGCAACGTTGTTAACCTTCATCAACTGGATTTCCGTCTGGGCCATTCCGGTTATCATCGCGTTTGTTCCATTATATGCGTTTACCAAAAAGGTCCCGGTCTACGAATCTTTTGTTGATGGGGCCAAAGATGGCTTCTCTACGGCAATCAGCATTATTCCCCATCTGGTAGGCATGATGGTTGCGATCAGTGTATTCCGTGCTTCCGGTGCATTAGATTATGTGATCAGCCTATTCGCACCACTTGTGTCCTGGATGGGGGTTCCGGGAGAAGTATTGCCGCTCGGTATTTTGCGTCCTTTGACCGGCACAGGCTCGCTTGCCTTTACGACAGACCTGATCAAAACCTATGGACCTGACTCTATGATTGGTCGCATGGCTTCCACGATTCAAGGCAGTACGGATACAACACTATATGTATTGACTGTTTATTTTGGAGCGGTAGGTATACGCAATGGTCGCTATGCGCTCAAAGTTGGGTTGTTTTCCGATCTGGTTGGATTCATTGCTGCCTTGGTTATTTGTTTAATTGTATTTGGTTAAAAATATGCCCTCTCCTTCCGATATACGAATTATGCTAGAATGATAGCGGAGGAGAGTGAGAACCATGCAAAAGAGTTGGAAACGAATGCTCCGCTTTGGGATGTCAGGTATGCTTGCCATTGCGTTGCTTGCGGGACAGACGGGATTGGCTGCGGCTCAAGCCGTTAATACGATTCATTTTACGGGTTACTTCGATAAACAACTACGTGCTCAGTTGGCCGTTACAGCGGATTCTTTTCCAGTTGTGAACGTACGTCTGGTCAAGCAGGATGAACCCGATTCAGTATATTATGATGTAGGTACCTCCATACTGATCGCCAAGGATGAGGTGCTAACCAACTATCATGTCGTTCAGGATTATGCTGAACTGTCTGATGGGGATGAAGGCACACTTACTGTAGCAAGCCCAGGTCATCTGGACAAGCCGGTTAAAGCCAAAATCATCAAAACAGATCCGGTGACAGATATGGCATTGCTGAAGCTGGAAAAAGATATCGACGCACAACCGGTGACGTTTGCAAATGCGAAAGATAATCAAATCGTCTATACCATCGGATTTCCTAAAAATTCCGCCGGGGAACTTGTGCTGTTAGACGAAGAATTTCCTTCAACTTACAATACAATCGCCAAGAGCCGAGTATTTAATTCACAGGATTCGGACGTTCCAGGCAAGAAGGGCATTGGCAGTATCGTCAAATCAGTGGCACAAGGCAATTCAGGTGGCCCTGTTCTGGATCAGAACAATCGGGTTATTGGCATGATGACCTTTGTATACGGAGGACGTACTTATTATATTACTTCCAAAACGTTGCAATCCTTCATTAAAGAAAGTGCAACCCCTGCGAAAAAACAGGTCGTTGTTGCTGGTAAAGTAGCCAATTAAACTTATTCATGTTGCAGTGGTTACATATGGTTGGAATTGAACGGCTCACCTTAACGCTCCTGTCGCATACCGGCAGTGAGAGGGTGAGCTTTTTTTGGCCTAAATTTATAGCTAAATGCAGCTTAAAAGGTGTCTACAACCCTTGTGTTAACAAAATCGATGGATTATCCTTGTGATTTCCGGCCTTGATGGGTATCATTAGTGTGAGGTGACATGACAAACATGGAAAGATTACAAAAAATTATCGCACAGGCAGGCATTGCATCCCGCCGCAAGAGCGAGGAACTGATCCTGTCCGGCAAAGTAGAAGTTAACGGGGAGGTCGTAACCGAACTGGGTACGAAAGCGAACCCCGAAGAGGATATGATTACGGTTAATGGTAAACCGATCCGCAGTGAAAAGAAAGTGTACATGATGTTGAACAAACCGAAGGGTGTTATCACAAGTGCTTCAGACCCGGAAGGTCGGAAAATTGTCTCCGACTATCTTAAAGGTGTCAAAGAACGTGTGTATCCCGTTGGTCGTCTGGATTATGACACAGAAGGATTGCTCATTCTGACCAATGATGGCGAGTTTGCGCATTTGTTGACGCATCCGAAGCATCACGTACCCAAAACGTATCATGCAACAGTTAAAGGTGTTCCACATGGTTCGGCTCTGGAGAAATTAAAGACAGGCATTATGCTGGACGACGGTATGACAGCTCCGGCAGAGATTGAGTACAAAGATGTGGATACCGCAGCAAATGAATCTGTTATCTCTATTACGATTTACGAAGGGCGTAACCGTCAGGTTAGACGTATGTTCGAAGCGATTAACCATCCGGTAACACGTCTGAAACGGATTTCGTTTGGTGGTATTTTGCTTCAAAACCTGAAACGGGGACTCACACGCAATCTAACCAAAGAAGAAGTCAACAACCTGATTACGCTCGCAAAATCAGAACCCGCCAAAAAAATGAAAAAAAGGTAATGTGAGGACACATAATTTTCATAAAAGCGCCGCAGTTTTGTGACGAAATTCGCTATAATTGTTCATAGGATGTTCACAGTTGTCCAAGACCGTTATATGCGAATGCTAGTCACTTAAAAGGGGAGCAGCACATGGGGAAATCAAGAAGAGCGGTGCAAATCGTCATTTTGTTATTGATCCTGGTGTTGGGCGGATATGCGATTACGACATCGGTATCCGGCTCGAATGGCAAGCCAAAAGAAGGGGACAAAGCTCCTTCTTTTGAACTGCTGGGCCTGGATGGACAAGTTCATACGTCTGAGGAATACAAAGGCAAAGCCATGGTAATCAACTTTTGGGGAACATGGTGTGAGCCTTGTGTCAAAGAGATGCCTGCGCTGCAAGCGCAAGCGGACAAATGGAAGGACCAGGGTGTGCAATTTGTTGGTATCAATGTTGGGGAAGACCAAATGACCGTGGAAAATTTTGTTCGACAGGTGGGCGTTACGTTTCCGATTATGCTCGACCGTGACAAAAACTCAATCCGGGATTTTGGCATTTCGCCGATGCCAACGACATTTTTTGTCTCCGACACGGGCAAAATCTCCACCATTCATATCGGTCAACTTGATTTGGACACACTTGACGCTCAAATTTCACAACTGGCGAAACAGCCCTGACAGGAGGTCTAGTCGTGTTCCAAAATACGAAATGTGAGTGCGGACACCAGAATCCGGTGGGCACTGTGCTGTGTGAAGCCTGTGGCAAGCCGCTGCTGGAGGCCGAGGTCAAATCGGATGAAGTATTGGAAATGCGTTATGATGGCATGGCACGTCGTTCGCAGCGTACAAATCCCAAAATCATTGACCGCATATGGAACTTTTTCTCATCGGTCAAAATTGCTGTTTACATGATTGTGTTTACACTTGTAGGTTCCATGCTGGGCACAATTTATCCACAAGAAAGTACATTTCTAAATATTGATCCATCCGTATATTACAAGGACACATACGGTCAGTTGGGTCATATCTATTATCTGCTGGGTCTGTCCCATACATACGAATCCTGGTGGTTTATTTTGTTACTGGTGCTGATTGGTGCCTCACTGGTCATATGCAGTCTTGACCGTGTGCTTCCACTATACAAAGCGCTGAATAAACAGAAAATACGCAAACACATGCAATTCCTTACACGCCAGCGACTGGTGTACCAAGGTTCCATAAATGAGGAATCAGAAGACTGGATTAAGAAAGCGGTTACGCCGCTTAAAAAGAAAGGTTATCGTGTGCATACCGAGGGTACTGCTTTGCTGGCTGAGAAACATCGATTCAGTCGCTGGGGGCCTTATGTTATCCATATCGGATTGATTATCTTTCTGCTCGCAGTACTTGCTCGAGGACTTCCCGGGCTGAATCTGGATGAGCATGTTGCTTTTCCCCAAGGGGAAATCAAAAAAATACCGAATACCTCCATGTATTTGAAAAATGAACAGTTTAATGTTGAATTTTACAAAGTAGATGAGGTTCCTGAACAGTTCCGTAATTTGAACAAAACCGTTCCAAAACTGTTTGAAACCAAAGTGGTATTGTACGAATGTACAGCAGATTGCTCGGATCCTTCCAAAAAACCTCAATTGACCGAAGTGGACCGACATGATGTTCGAGTGAACCATCCACTGAATTACAACGGGTTGAAGGCATATCAATTTGATTATGATTTGACGCCAACGATTCGATCGGTAACGCCTGATTTGGTCAATGCCCAGACGGGTGAGAAGTATGGAGCAATTCAAATTGCTATGGTGGATACGCAGCGATCGTTTGAGGCTGGACCCTATAGTCTTACTGTAAAAGAAAAATATATGGACTTTGGGCTGGATGAAAATGGAGAGCCCAAATCAAAGTCTCCTTCGCCTAATGCGCCTGCATTTCTATTTAACATCAAGGGGCCTGATTTACCCGAAGAGGGAATGCAGTACTTGTACTTTGCGAAGCAGATCGATAAACAGCGTTTTCAGCAGGACGCAATTAACAAACAGCTAAATGGAGGAGAAATTCCTCTGCAGCTAGAGGTTGACAGCATGGATAAGGTAGATATCATTCAATCCGTAAGTTACCTCAATATCCGTATTGATAAGGCTATGCCTTTTGTGTGGGTTGGGGCAGGAATCGTTATGTTGGGTCTGGTTATGGGCTTTTACTGGCACCACCGACGCATTTGGATTCGGATTGATGATGGACAACTCACCCTGGGCGGCCATACGAACAAAAACTGGTTTGGCTTCAGGCGTGAAATTGCAGCCGTGTTAAAACAAATGAATGTGGAAGTGGATGAGAAGTCGTTGGATAACGGGGGGAACCAAACATGAGTTTATTGGATTTCAGCAGCGACGCATTTATCGTATCTTTTTTTCTATATTGTGCTGCATTTATGTTATATGGCGTTGCCGTCATGGGAAAGAAATGGAGTAATCGTGACCCGCAAGCTCATGTAGAACGATGGGGGAAACGAGCCTTTATTGCATCAACTGTTGCACTAGCTGCACATCTCATCTTCTTTGGTACACGTTGGGCTGGAGCAGGCCATATACCCGTAAGTAATATGTATGAGTTTATGAGTTTTCTTTCCATGATGATTATGGTGGCATTTATTGTAGTTTACGCTATCTATCGCAAGTCGTTGCTAGGACTGTTTGCATTGCCACTAACCATCATTATTATGGCATATGCAGCCGTATTTCCTCAGGAAGTACAGCCGCTGATCCCTGCCTTACAATCGATATGGCTCAAGATCCACGTGACGTTGGCAGCTCTTGGCGAGGCATTCTTTGCCGTAGGCTTTGCGGCAGGATTCATGTACTTGTTACGTACAGTCGATTTCAGTGGCAAGGATAAGTCATCCAGACGCCAGCGCGGGTGGGTTGAATTTACATTAATCACTATCGTCGTTGTCGTTGGGTTTATTGGGTCGGTATTTGCTTTCCGTGCATCCGGATATGAGGCGGTTTTTGTTCAGAAAACCACTAGCATTGACACAGAGGTACAGGAAAATAGTACAATAGAGAAAGTGATTTATCGCATGCCTCCAATATTTGCGCCTTATAATAGCGAAGTGGAGAGCATAAAACCGTTTCTTGGTATGAAGGAACCTTTGCTTGAGACGCCTTCCTGGATGAACGGAGTTAATGCTGGACGTAAACTGAATACGGTAGTATGGTCGTTAATTGTAGGGCTAATCTTATATGGAGTTATTCGTTTAATTGTAAGAAGACCGCTTGGACAGGCTCTGCAACCGATGCTGGATGGCATTGATGCGGATGATCTTGATGAGATTAGTTATCGCGCAATTGCTATAGGATTCCCTATATTTACATTGGGAGCATTAATTTTTGCCATGATCTGGGCCCAGATTGCCTGGAGCCGTTTCTGGGGATGGGACCCCAAAGAGGTGTGGGCACTGATAACATGGTTATATTATAGTGTGTACCTGCATTTGCGTTTGTCCAGAGGCTGGCAGGGCCGCAAGTCTGCCTGGCTTGCAGTACTTGGGTTTTTGGTCGTTATGTTTACGCTTGTTGGTGTGAATTTGATCATCGCCGGGTTGCATTCGTACGCAGGGGCAGACTAGGATAGGCAGTTTCGTGAAGTTCCCGAGAGAAATCCATGAAACACATACGTAAGCCCCTACGTCCAATGGGGCATTCAAATATTGTTCGCCAGATCGAACATAATAGAAGTGATGAGGAGTTATTGCAAAGGGGCTGGAGTGGAATGGCTGAACATGAGAACCGTATACTCGTCGTGGATGACGAGGAAAGAATCCGACGGCTTTTGAAAATGTATCTCGAAAAAGAAGGCTATGAAATCGATGAAGCAGAGGATGGGGAAACTGCGTTGCGAAAAGCAACTGCAGGTGACTATGGTCTGATTTTGCTTGATGTGATGTTGCCGGGCATGGACGGCGTTGAAGTATGTACCCGTCTGCGTCAGGTAAAATCAACTCCGGTTTTGATGCTTACTGCAAAAGGCGAAGAAATTAACCGCGTTCAGGGCTTTGAGGTTGGAGCAGATGACTATGTCGTTAAACCGTTCAGTCCACGTGAAGTGATTTACCGGGTGAAGGCTATTCTGCGTCGTTCTTCTGCGACAGCGTATCTGTCCAAGGAGAGTAATTCAAGCAACAATATCGTATTTCCTCATTTGGTCATCGAACATGATGCTCACCGCGTAACCGCGGGTGGGGAAGAGATCAGTTTAACACCGAAAGAATATGAACTGTTGCATTATCTCGCGACATCTCCAGATAAAGTTTTTTCCAGAGAAGAGCTGCTGAAGGATGTATGGAATTATGAATTCTTTGGTGATCTTCGTACTGTGGATACGCATGTGAAGCGTCTTCGCGAGAAGTTAAACAAGGTTTCGCCAGAATCAGCGGCGATGATTACAACGGTGTGGGGTGTGGGTTATAAACTGGAAGTACCGAAGTAGTTTTAGTTTCTGGAGATCGCTGGTCGGGAAGTTATGGATTACAATTATTTGCCTTGTGGGCTGTGTACTCATAGCATTGGGTCTCTTTTTGCTGCCATATATTGATACAAATTTTGCGGAGTCTGAGTCGAGAGATATCAAACGTTTGTTCACGTATGTTTGTATTATCGGATTCAGCTTGACGACCTTTTTTGCGCTGTTTCTTTTCACGAAAATTACGCAGCCGATGCAGCAGTTAATTCAGGCAGCCAATGCGATTCGGAAAGGAAACTACGGTACGCGTCTCTCCCTTGTAACGAGCGATGAGATTGGAGAATTGGGTAATACATTTAACCACATGGCTGCACAGCTGGAAGATAACATTCGCAACCTTAACCATGAGAAAGAACATCTGGCGAGCGTGCTCCGAAGCATGACCGATGCGGTAGTGACATTTGACGGTGAAGGCAAAGTTATTTTGACAAACCCCCCTGGTGAGAAAATCATGCAGGCTTGGTGTGATTTGGACTGGGCACAGATGGGAGAGGGACAGGATTCGGAGAATGCTGTGAGTTCTTCACGAGAGGTGCCGGAACCACTCGTTCCTTTGTTCAAAATGGTGATGGAACAAGGTGGCGATCAGAACTCTAACGTGCATGTGCAGCAGGGTGTCTGGTCTGTTCAGATGGCGCCTTTGTATGCAGATAGTGTCGTACGGGGTGCTGTTGCTGTGCTCCGTGACGTAACGGAGGAAGTACGACTGGAGAAGATGCGTCGTGATTTTGTCGCCAACGTATCTCACGAAATACGTACTCCGCTATCCATGATGCAAGGGTATAGTGAAGCTCTTTTGGATGGGATGGCGGCTTCTCCAGAAGAAAGCGAAGAATTAATTCAAGTGATTCATGATGAGTCTTTGCGTATGGGCAGATTGGTTAAAGACCTGCTTGATCTTGCGCGAATGGAAGCGGGTCATACGGATATGGCCGTGAAGGAAGTGGATCTGGTTGAACTATTGGAGCGTGTATATAGAAAGTTCTCGGTACGTTCCAAAGAACAAGATATCCATCTTCGTTTTGAATGCAAACAGACTGCGATTGAACTTCACCAGGCGGACGAGGATCGGCTTGAACAGGTATTTACAAATTTGCTGGATAATGCGTTTCGGCATACGCCATCAGGCAAAAATGTTGTCATATCGGCAGAGCTGTTAACGGATATTCGGACACCTCTAGCTAAAGTGACTGTAAAAGATGAAGGCGTAGGCATTCCGTCTTCTGATCTGCCATTCATCTTTGAACGATTCTACAAAGCAGATAAGGCACGTGTTCGGGGTGAAAGTGTTGGTACAGGACTGGGGCTGGCAATTGTAAAAAATATTGTGGATGCCCATCACGGTACTATTATCGTTAACAGCGTACTTGGCGAAGGTACAGAGTTTATTTTACAATTTCCTGTGGATTCTTCGAAATAGCCCGATTTCATACAAAAAGTGCGAAAGCACCCTCATGCTGAGGGTGCTTTTTTGTTGAACAGTACCGTTTAATCTTGTTCAACGTGGAACAGTATGTTCACTTTTTTTTGCATCAAAAAAGGTGTCCAAGATAATTTTGCCTCTTATGAAACATAAGCTTGATAAGCGAAGAAGTTAAAGGAGGAGTGGATTAGGCATGTCTGATGAAAGAAAAAGGGTGAATATTAAAGCTTTTTTAGAAGGAAGATCGTTTCGAGCAGGATCACCGTTTATTCCAATTACATCGAGTGAAGTGGAGCAGTTTGAGTCCATTTTGAAAGCATTGGCAGTGACTATTCCTGCAGCCGTTAGTCAGCCTACAGCGTCTAATATTCTTGCATTGCAAAACAGTTTACGGAGCTTGCTGACCTTTGTTAATACCTCTGGTTTCCGAGCTGCAGTAAAAGCGGAGTTGCAATCCGTCCTGGAACTAACCATAGCAGGTTCTGAAGTTGTGCCTGTAGCCGTCATCAATTTGGCTGGTAACTTGCAAAATTTGCTCGATGATTTATTAAGTGTGACGTTGCTACTTGAAGTTCCGCCTGCAGAAAAAGATAAACTGGTCGGATTGATTCGCTCCATATCCGTATCCTTGAGCCGTGCTACCAGTTCATTTGGTACCTCGGGAACCCCTGGCCCTCCAGGTCCCCCAGGAGTTCCTGGGGTTCCGGGTGTCCCCGGAGTTCCAGGTCCGGCGGGGCCAGGGGGAGCTGGAGGACCAGTAGGTCCGGTAGGTCCTCAAGGGCCCCAAGGCGTACCAGGTCTACAGGGGGTGCCTGGAGTTGGATTGAATGATATTTCCGTTTTTGATCCAGCCCTTGCACCTGGCTATGTGCAAGGTCAAGTGGTTTCGTATAATGGCAGTCTTTATGTTGTTAATGTGAATGGACCCACGGGTGTACCGGGAAGTTCTCCAGACTACACGTTGTTTTTGTCAGGTGGAACAACTGGAACAACTGGAGCAACAGGAGCAACAGGGGCAGGTTTAACGGGCTCTGTTCCATTTGATCCGGCGCTTGCACCAGGTTATCCAGCAGGACAAATTGTAACATTTGGCGGCAGTACCTATATTACTAATGTGGCATCGCCAACCGGAACACCAGGTAGTTCACCGGATTATACGTTGCTAGCAGCGGGCGGAGATACCGGAGCCACGGGGGCAACAGGTGTGGGACTCGGTGGTTCTGTTCCCTTTGATCCAGCTGTAGCACCAACGTATCCAGCGGGTCAGGTCGTAACATTTGACGGCAGCACCTACATTACTAATGTGGCTTCGCCAACTGGAACACCAGGTAGTTCGCCGGACTATACACTTTTGGCAGGTGCAGGACCAACAGGACCAACGGGAGCCACTGGCGTAGGCTTAAGTGGAATATTACCGTTTGATCCAGCTGTAGCACCAACGTATCCAGCGGGTCAAATCGTGACATTTGACGGTAGTACGTATATTACCAATGTAGCTTCACCAACAGGGACACCGGGCAGTTCACCGGACTACACATTGCTTGCAGGTGCTGGAACGACAGGAGCAACCGGAGCTACAGGTGTGGGCTTAAATGGAGCAGTTCCGTTTGATCCAGCAGTGGCGCCGACGTATCCGGCTGGTCAAGTTGTTACTTTCGATGGCAGTACGTATATTACAAATGTGGCATCGCCTACGGGAACGCCGGGCACATCCCCGGATTATACATTGCTTGCAGGCGCAGGACCAACAGGGCCTACAGGTGCAACGGGGGCCACCGGTGTAGGTTTGAGTGGCATTGTAGCGTTTGATCCGGCAGTGGCCCCAACGTATCCGGCTGGTCAGGTGGTGACGTTCGATGGTAGCACATATATTGCTAATGTCGCGTCACCAACGGGAACACCGGGTACGTCACCGGATTACACGTTATTGGCAGGCGCGGGAGCCACAGGTGCAACCGGAGCGACTGGATTAAGTGTAACCGGTAGCACGGGAGTTACCGGCGCAGCGGGTGTAACGGGACCCACCGGTGTAGGTTTGAGTGGTATTGTAGCGTTTGATCCGGCAGTGGCCCCAACGTATCCGGCTGGTCAAGTGGTGACGTTCGATGGCAGCACGTATATTGCGAATGTGGCATCGCCAACGGGAACACCAGGCACATCCCCGGATTACACGTTGCTGGCTGGCGCAGGAGCCACCGGTGCGACAGGGGCAACCGGAGTAGGTGTAACGGGGAGTACCGGGGCCACCGGAGACACAGGAGTTACTGGCGTCACTGGAGCTACAGGAGTAACGGGAGCCACGGGTGCCAGTGTAACGGGAAGTACGGGAGCAACCGGAGATACGGGTGTGACCGGAGCCACTGGGGTCACTGGAAATACCGGAGCTGCGGGAGTAACGGGGGCCACGGGTGCCAGTGTAACAGGAAGTACCGGGGCAACAGGCGATACGGGTGTAACCGGAGCCACTGGGGTTACTGGAGCTACAGGAGTAACGGGAGCCACGGGTGCCAGTGTAACGGGAAGTACGGGAGCAACCGGAGATACGGGTGTGACCGGAGCCACTGGGGTTACCGGAGCTACAGGAGCTGCGGGAGTAACTGGGGCTACAGGCGTTGGTGTAACAGGAAGTACCGGGGCAACAGGTGATACGGGTGTAACCGGAGCCACTGGGGTTACCGGAGCTACAGGAGCTGCGGGAGTAACTGGGGCTACAGGTGTTGGAGTAACAGGAAGTACCGGGGCAACAGGTGATACGGGTGTAACCGGAGCCACTGGCGTTACTGGAGCTACAGGAGCTGCGGGAGTAACTGGGGCTACAGGCGTTGGTGTAACGGGAAGTACGGGAGCAACCGGAGATACCGGTGTGACCGGAGCGACTGGGGTTACTGGAGCTACAGGAGCTGCGGGAGTAACTGGGGCTACAGGCGTTGGTGTAACGGGAAGTACGGGAGCAACCGGAGATACCGGTGTGACTGGGGTTACTGGAGCTACAGGAGCTGCGGGAGTAACTGGGGCTACAGGCGTTGGTGTAACGGGAAGTACGGGAGCAACCGGAGATACCGGTGTGACCGGAGCGACTGGGGTTACTGGAGCTACAGGAGCTGCGGGAGTAACTGGGGCTACAGGCGTTGGTGTAACGGGAAGTACGGGAGCAACCGGAGATACCGGTGTGACCGGAGCGACTGGCGTTACTGGAGCTACAGGAGCTGCGGGAGTAACTGGGGCTACAGGCGTTGGTGTAACGGGAAGTACGGGGGCAACCGGAGATACGGGTGTGACCGGAGCCACTGGGGTTACTGGAGCTGCGGGAGTAACTGGGGCTACAGGCGTTGGTGTAACAGGAAGTACCGGAGCAACCGGAGATACGGGTGTGACCGGAGCCACTGGGGTTACCGGAGCTACAGGAGCTGCGGGAGTAACTGGGGCTACAGGTGTTGGAGTAACAGGAAGTACCGGAGCAACCGGAGATACGGGTGTGACCGGAGCCACTGGGGTCACTGGAAATACCGGAGCTGCGGGAGTAACTGGGGCTACAGGCGTTGGTGTAACGGGAAGTACCGGAGCAACCGGAGATACGGGTGTGACCGGAGCGACTGGGGTTACCGGAGCTACAGGAGCTGCGGGAGTAACTGGGGCAACAGGAGCCACAGGAGGTACTGGAGGAACCGGAGCTACAGGAGTCACTGGAGGTACTGGAGCTACAGGAGTTACCGGAGGTACCGGAGCTACGGGCGCTACTGGCGCAACAGGGACTACCGTAACGGCTACATCTGCATTTGGTGAAAACACGAGTGGAACGATTGCAGTCATTTTGGGTGGAACTCTTGTCCCATTACCGAATAACCAAAATATTGGAACAGGAATAACAGTTAATGGGACCAGCGATACGTTCACTCTTCCTAATACGGGAAATTATTATATCTCTTATCAAATTAACTTAACCGCAGCTCTTGCCATTCAATCTCGTGTTTTGCTTAACGGAACTGCAATTCCGGCCAGTGTGGTTTCTCCAGTACTTTCTCTTAGCCAATTACAAGCTAACTTTATTGTTGCCGTTACGGCTGGCTCTACAATTCAACTTCAACTGTTTGGTCTTCTAGCAGCAGCTGTCCTTTCTCCACCAGGTGCAACATTAACAATCATTCAGATAAGCTAATATCAGAATGTTGATTGAATATTAATTTGATCTCATAAGAATGCAGAAAGAGACGGATCCCTTACCAGGATTCCGTCTCTTTCTTAGTTAACCTCAAATTATACTAGCCGAGTACAATTTCAACGGCAGTATTGATTTCCTGAAGAGCTGCGAGTTGCACCAGCACATCTTTTGGAACTTCTTTGTCAACAGTCAGAATCATGATCGCTGCCCCACCAATGATTTTACGTCCAACCTGCATGGAGGCGATGTTAACTTCGTTCTCTCCAAGTAAAGTTCCAACACGCCCGATAATACCTGGTTTATCGTTATGAGAAATCAGAACTTGGTGACTTTCTGGAGCAATATCCACTGGGAATTTGTCCAGACGCACGATCCGCTCTCCATAACCTGCAAGCAGCGTGCCCGCCACACGACGCTCCTCGGCATCCTGATTCGTCACAAGTGTGACGGTAATCAGATTAGTAAATCCTTTCGTCGCGGAAGTTTGGCTAACCACTACGTTAAGATCCCGCACTTTAGCCAAATGCATGGAGTTGACAATATTGGCTTCTCCGCCTAAATGCCTTGCGAGAATCCCTTTTACAATGTAACGAGTCAAAGGAGAAGTATCCACTTCAGACAGATCTCCAGCGTAATCGATTCGAATTTCCTGAACTGCATTTTGAGTGATCTGAGCTGCAAAGCTACCCAGTGTTTCACCCAGTTTAAAGTACGGCTGCAGTTTATTCATTACAGTTGGGGCTACTGCAGGCATGTTAACTGCGTTTTTGAACGGTTCATTGCGCAGGATATGCAGGACTTGCTCGGATACGTCGATCGCTACATTTTCTTGTGCTTCTACTGTGGATGCACCAAGATGAGGCGTTACAATAATGCTAGGATGATTCAGGAACGGGTGATCAGCAGCGGGTGGTTCGCTCTCGAATACGTCAAATGCTGCACCAGCAACGATACCTTCATCAATTGCTTCTACAAGTGCCATTTCGTCAACGACTCCGCCACGGGCACAGTTGATAATACGCATGCCTTTTTTCATTACTTCAAATTGTGGGCGGGAAATCATATGGCGTGTCTCAGGTGTTAATGGTGTGTGAACGGTCATGAAGTCGGCATTGCGAATGATGTCATCCACACTAGCCAGCTTAACCTGAAGTTTCTCTGCCCGATCTTGAGTGAGGAACGGGTCATAAGCTAGAATATCCATTCCGAATGCTTTGGCACGTTTAGCTACTTCGCTACCGATCCGTCCCATACCGAGCACACCCAGTGTTTTATTTCTTAACTCCACACCCAGGAAGGTTTTACGATCCCAAGTACCTTGGATGGTTTTGGCATATGCCTGAGGAATATGTCGTGCCAGTGCCATCATCATGGCAAATGTATGCTCACATGTCGTAATCGTGTTACCGTCAGGGGCGTTAATAACAATGATACCGCGTTGGGTAGCAGCTTCCAAATCAATGTTATCTACACCTACGCCAGCACGTCCGATGACTTTAAGGTTTGTACCTGCCGTCATAATGCGATCCGTTACACGAGTCTGACTTCGAACTAGAAGGGCATCATAATTGCCAATAATTGCAACAAGCTCATCTTCGCTAAGACCTGTTTTCTTCTCAACTACAACATCATTTGCATCCACCAGTTGCTGAATTCCCAGATCACTAATGGGGTCCGACACTAACACTTTGTACATGGTTTCTTCCTCCTTAGGTATGTGTATCTATATCGTCAAGGTCTCACCTCACGAAAGAGGCATTCCTTAAAACCATTGAAACTCTTCCTCTCAACAACGCGGTGTCGCAGTAGAGGAGGAGGGTGTAGCAAATAGGGCGATTCCCACGTATTACTCTAAAATAAATCAAAAAACTCTCAATCCACATACTGCTTGCGCAATAAGGGACGAGAGTTGTCGTGGTACCACCCTAATTCACCGCCGTTTCGCAACGACAGTCTTAGCGGTCAATGAAGACCGAAGAGGATAACGGGTCTAAACCGATTGCACCTACTCCAATTTCAATGCAATAACTCAGGAGCGCTCAAGATCATCTGCCTGCCACCGATTTACACCATCCATCGGCTCTCTGTAAGACAAAGCAACGTCTTTTTTCCATCATCGTGTTTAACGTGACTAATTTTTTCATAATGTATCATGGCTGACATGAGCATGTCAATAGGCTTAAATGTTTTAATTCGATTTACTAATATCATTTTCTTCAGTGGAGGAGAAGGCGTATAGATGTTAAGGATTGACATCCTTCGTTGATCAAAATAGCTCGATTACAAGCTGTTTTGTGAATCGAATTTTAATGCTTTAATGAACTAATTCATTAGATTTGGATTCGCTGAAAAACCGGGAATTGGGGCAGGCCTTGAACCTATTTGGTTTTTTGGCTATCATTTAGTATACTATCCGATTGGACAACGAATTTGTTATCCATCAAATATAAGTCAAGAGGACAGACACAGGCGATGAAAAAATTAAAGTTTCCCAAGTTCAAGATTCAGAAGGCTGAACCACAACAACTTACCGAGCGTTTGCTTCTGATCAATCTATACTTTACACAAGGGTTAACTTTGATCATTGGGGTTGTATGGATTTTATTGCAGAAGAGAAATCTTTTTGATGTACTTGCGTGGCCTCACAGTTACCATTTTATTTGGTGGGGGCTTGGTCTAGCTGGTATTATGCTTGTTATGGACCTCGTTCTTTCTTATGTTATTCCTCAAGAAAGCATGGACGATGGGGGAATTAACGAGATGTTGTTTCGCAAGCGTCCAATCTGGCACATTGTATGCATAGCAGCCATCGTTGCTGTTTGTGAAGAATTATTATTTCGTGGAGCCATACAGTATGCGCTAGGTCCTTACTGGACAAGTATTTTATTTGCGGTCATCCATATACGCTATTTGCGGCACTGGATTCCGACGGGTTGGGTATTTGTGTCGAGCTATGGATTGGGTTGGATTTATATGCAATCCGGCACATTATGGGCGCCTATATTATGTCATTTTATTATTGATTTGGTGTCTGGATTAGCGATACGTTTTCGGAGGGGATCATGAATCAGCAATTAAGTAGAATGAAGACATACGGCAGTCAGCGCCATCGTCACTCGGATAAGACAGAGACATCTGAGCGTCCTGAAGCTTCTCAAGTAAATCTGGTTGTTGAACCAGCTGCTGCCTCAGAGGTGGGAGGACTCACACCAATTACCTCGGTCTCCATACCAAGATCACAACGCAAGTCTTATACATCATCGCTGGAAAGTCCGGTACTTCCCCGGCGGGCACCAGCACGTGCCAACAAAGCAGAAAAGCCATCAGAAGAATCTGTTTCCGAAGCGGGCACACTTCCTACGCGGACTGAGCTTCATCCATCTCGCCGTTTACGTCTCAGTAAACGATTTGTTAACTCGCTCATATTTATATTTGTTTTGCTCACGATCAGTCTGGTTTGGTGGGGGATCAATGGAGCGCCTACTTTGGATACTTTCCTTCCATGGCCATGGTAATACTGGTCTGGTTCGTTGCCGTTATTTTGGCTGTGATTGCCTTGCTGGTTCATATGTGGCGTGAGGCGCATCTTCATCACATTGTTTCAGAAGAGGTTGAACTTCGGAATTTGCCCTCTTCTTTTGATGGCAGCAAAATCCTGTATTTATCTGATATCCATAAACGCAAGCTGAATAAGAATGATCTGGAACATCTTCGCAATCAGGTGGACTGGGTTATTATTGGGGGAGATGTGGCTGAAAAAGGAATTTCATGGTCCATCGTCAGACATAATATGAGCTTGTTATCTTATATTGCACCAACCTTTACAGTGTATGGGAACCATGATAAAAGAGCAGGGACTGTGCATCTTGAACGTATATTCCGAGATACGGGCGTTCAACTCTTGCAGGATTCTAACGTCTACCTTCGTAAAGGCAAAAGCAAACTGTGTCTGGTCGGGGTTGATTATCGTTCACGGCGAGGGGATTCGCTGCTTGCAGAATTGGACAACAAAGATTGCAAGATTGCCGTCGTGCACGATCCCTTAGAGGCTCTTCACTTGAATGCACCTGTTGATCTGATGTTGAGTGGTCACACCCACGGTGGACAATTGGTAATTCCAGGCTTCGGCCCTGTCTTTCTTAACAAAGCGTACCGCTCCGTGTCTAGCGGGTGGTTCTCTTTGAAAAAGGATGGTAAGGATACCGGGCAAGAAGGCAAAATGCTGGTTAGCAAAGGATACGGAACAAATCATTTGCCGTTCAGACTTTGTTGTCCCGCAGAAATGCATATCATTACTTTGCGAATGCTCTCAAACAAACAGCCTTGATCCGCATAGGACCAAGGCTGTTTGTTATTACTTTGTAAGTTCCTTCGTGTCAATTCCAACTAACTCATCAATGATTGATATTAAGCCGAATATGGACAAATATAATCGAAGCTCAGCGGGCTTCCAGTTCAATGGAGCGAGGGTCGACAAATATGTAGCCTTTCTGTTCAAGTTTGGTTAACAGCTCATCCAACGCTTCAACCGTCCATGGCAACTCATGCATCAAAATATTACTGCCGGGATTTAACTGATCCATCACATTCTGGATGACTTTTTCCGGTTTATTTTTGGTGCTCTTATCCCAGTCCAGTGAGCCATTGGACCATGTCATATATAACATGTCGTTTTTCTTGACGGTTGCCTTTAGTGCATCATTTCCAGAACCGAACGGCGGGCGGAAGAACTCGGGTTCCACACCAATCGTTTCTTTCACAATCTTTTGCACATCGGATACTTGTTTGGCGGCTGCCGTGGTAGACATTTTTTTCAGATCTTCATGATCCCACGCATGATTTCCTACCACTTGACCACGTTCATGAATGATCTTGAGCAGCTCGGGATGACTTTTCACTCGGTATCCGTTAACAAAAAATATCGCTTTCGCGTTATGTTTATCCAAGGTATCGATTAATCCGTTAATCATTTTTTCCTCTTTTGGCCCATCGTCAAATGTCAACAATACAATCTTGCTTTCACTCGTTTTATCGTTGGGTTTGATGTAGTAATTGGCGTTCATGTGATACGTTTTTTCGATATTATCTTCGGCTGCTTGTGACTCTGGACTGTTATTAGTTCCTTCTTTTTCTGTCGAAGATGTTTCGTCATCACTTGGCGATTCTTGATCCGAATTGGAGTCCGTTGAGGACGGAGAATCAGTGGTTGGCGTTTCACCTGTGCCAGTGACAGTTGGCTTGTTCTGCTGATCCTGCGTTGAAGTAACCGATTCATTGTTGGACTTCGTGAATTCAGTTGTTTTTTCGTCCTTGCTCCCACAAGCAGACAACAGCATGCATGCGATCATAATTAAGGCGGTGGTGTGTCTAATCATGATTTCAACTCGCTTTCCTGTATTTATGCGGAATGAGATGACGCACTCCCGCAAACACTAGTTGTGATTTTAACATTAAAAGGAGGTTGGTGTAATGAAGGCGTCATCCTTTTTCTGGGGTGTTGTAATTGGCGTAGCAGCCAGCTCTTGGCTGTCCAAAGGTAAAATGTCTATGTTGTCTTCCGGTTCATCCCGCAACATGATGAATCAGGCCAAACACAAAATGATGGAGATGACGTTCCCGGGCATGGACGGATTCAGCTCCAAGCCAAACGAACAAAGCGGAGATTCCCACAAAAGCACGCATAAAAAAAGTGCAAAGCCGATCACTCCGCAGGAAAAAGAGGAGAACATGAACATGCTCAAAGATTTTATTCGCACCAATCCGGATGTTAAACATGAAGTTGAGCAAATTTTAACTCAAACAAACACAACAGTACCGGGTTTATAAACACAAACCTCCCATTAGAATCATCCACAGTCCTGTTTTGATGTGGAATGATTCTTTTTTTGTCGATTTTACTTCGTGCATTTGCAGGTATAAAATGATAACATAACTACATAGATTTATTTTCAGCACATATTGTTTTGTGCTTCATAATCTGTTATAAGACTTGCTTATAAAGGGGAGATCCTGTATGAAAATAGAACGATTAAGTCACGATAAGATACGGATTTTCCTGACCTTTGACGATCTGAGCGAGCGCGGAATACAAAAAGAAGATATGTGGCAGGAAATACCTAAAGTTCATGAACTGTTCACTGAAATGATGGACCAGGCTTATTCCGAACTTGGATTTGATGCTACAGGTCCACTTGCTGTCGAAGTATTCGCACTTCCCGCTCAAGGGATGGTTGTCATTGTCACCCGGGGGAAATATGATCCGCAACAATATGGTTCAGGTAATGAGGATGATCTGCCTGAAGAAGTATATGAGATGGAAGTTACACTTGAGCAGAGCGATTCCATCGTCTATGCATTCAAAGATTTTGAAGTGCTAATTGAGGCTGCACATATGCTGCATCAGCACGTAACGGATGCTGGAAGACTTTATTCCTATAAAGACAAGTGGTTTTTGCATTTTGAACCGGATGACTTGGATTCCACCAAACATGCAGCATTGATTGCGTTGCTTGCTGAATTCGGTGAAGGGTCTTCAGTCACTCCAGCAGTCATGGAAGAGTATGGAAAGGTTGTTATGCCTGAACAAGCGGTTGAGGTTATCTGCACCCACTTTAAACGTCAGGAGTAAGCTCTAGTTGTAATCGCGTCTTAGTCGGAGGAGGGAATTTCGGTGCTTTTGTTTTCGGTTTTAGCGGCAGCAGTAGCTCCGGGTCTCGCCTTGTTAACATATTTTTATCTGAAAGACCGTTATGACTCTGAACCTCTTCACATGGTATTTCGAGTCTTTCTCATGGGGATTCTGATGGTATTACCTGTGATGATTATTCAGCGTGGCATGATGATCTGGCTTGGAGATAATCCTTATGTTGAAGCCATCCTGATTTCAGGTGGGGTTGAAGAATTCATTAAATGGTTTGTGATATACCATATTATTTATAACCATACCGAATTTGACGAGCCATATGATGGGATTCTATACTCCGTTGCGGTTTCACTCGGATTTGCTACGGTTGAGAATGTGTTGTATGCCTTTGCGGGGAATGCTTCCGTCTCAGCCATGTTCATTCGTGCATTGCTTCCTGTATCGGGTCACGCCATGTTTGCAGTAATTATGGGTTATTACATGGGGCGGGCCAAGTTCTCGGATGGCAAGAAAAAACGTTGGTTTCTTATGCTCTCACTCGTTTTACCGTTCTTCTGGCATGCGCTTTACGATGTCATTATGAATACCATGGTGAATCATTGGTTATGGTTCATTGCGCCGTTGATGGCGGGATTATGGTACGGTGCGATGGGCAAGATTACAAGGGCCAACAATCGTTCTCCTTTTCGTTTTGTGAAGCGTGAGGAAGAGATTAAATTATAAAAATACGGACACACTGGTGGACATGGAGCGCAACCTGCGCCTGATGCCCCGGTGTGTTTTTTGTTGCGATAAAATAAAAATTCCCGGGGAAAGACCAATAGAAACGGGGATAAGCGTGATGAGAATCAAAATTAAAATCAGATGCAAGCAATGTGGAGAACGTTTTACGCTGCGAGGCAAGAAGGAACGAGGAAGAATTGAGACCGGTTTTAAACAGTGTTTGTGTGACAATCGGGACCAGTTCGAAATTGAGGAAGATGGCGGCACAAGCTGGGTGCAATTGAATTAAACAGACCGTTTGGGGCCATGCGTGATAAGCCCGTCCTTGGACAGACTGGAAATCGCATGCATAAGAGGTCTTTCTTCGATCCACAATAGAGGTAGTGGCTTAGAAGAAAGGAGACTCTACCGATGTATAAACGTTTAAGTTCAGTTATGTTTCCGATATTTGCAGTTCTGTTAATCGGTGCTCTCGTATGGGGTTACCAAGAGAACCAGGAGAAAAATGCAATTCTGATCAAGGCAGAGAATCAATATCAGCGTGCTTTTCACGATTTATCTTTTCATATGGACAAATTGCACTCGGAGATTGGGAATACGTTGGCAGTCCATGCTACGTCCCAAGGGATGCATCGCAAAGGTCTGATGAACGTATGGCGACTCACCAGTGAAGCTCAGAATGAGATTAACCAATTGCCGCTTACGATGCTGCCATTCAGTGAAACGGAGGAGTTTCTCTCCCGCATCTCCAACTTTGCTTATCAGGCGTCCATGCGTGATCTGACCAATGAACCTTTAAGTGAAAAAGAAATGGGCAACTTGAAAAAACTGTATGCTAATTCATCCGAGATAACCAAAAATCTGCAGGATGTACAGCAGAAAGTCATTTCTGACCGTTTACGCTGGATGGATGCCGAGTCAGCTATGGCAACGGAAGAGCAAACGATGGACAATACCATCGTGGATGGATTCCGGACAGTCAACAAAAAGGTACAGGAATACCCTGAACTTGACTGGGGTCCTTCAGTCTCCAGCATTTATGCCAAACGTACGGTCAAAAAGCTGGATGGCTTACCAATGACCAAAGAGCAGATCCAGACTAAAGCTGCAAAGTTTTCCGATGCTGAACACGGCAAGATTCAAGTACAGGAAAATGGTAAAGGTACAGATTGGGAATCGTACACAGCCACGATTGATCAATCCAAAGACAGTAAATTAAGTATGGACTTCACCCGTAATGGCGGTTTGCTCATCTCTTACAGTGATACTCGTCCAATCGGGACGAAGAAAGTAACACGTAAAGAAGCCATGTCAAAAGCGGATCGATTCCTTTCCAATAAGGGTTACAAAGATATGAAGGCAGTCAATTATGACGAGTTTGGTAATCTCGGTAACCTGACCTATGTGCGCAAACAAGGCGATACCCTGATTTATCCAGAAAAAATGTCTGTTAGGGTTGGCCTTGATAATGGGGATGTTACCGGCTTCCAGGCAAGTGATTTTGTATATGAGCATCAGAAAAAGCGGGAGATTCCAAAAGCTGCGCTCACGGTTGAACAAGCCCGCAAAAAGCTGAATCCAGAATTCAAGGAAAGCTACGCTCGGAAATCACTCATTAAGAATGATTACAGCAAAGAAGTTCTGTGCTACGAATTTGGTGGACGCATTAATGGTGCAAAATATAAAATTTACATCAACGCCGATACAGGTATGGAGGAAGCCGTTGAGGAGATCAAACCGGTGAATGAGACCACATAAGATCAAGAGAAAGGCAGCCTGTAAAATGCAAATAGATGACGGAGCAGACCACGTGGTGGTCTGTTTTTTTGCTGTCCACTATGAGAAAGGTCATGGTATAATAGTCCCTGTACATACGATATGAAGATAAAAAGCTAAGGTGGCGGTGAACAGCTTGTTTCCCAAAATAAATGAAGTTTTATACATCCAGATTGCCTCTGCAGATGAAAAAGAGGAAAGCAAAGAATATAAATCACGTATAGCGGATGTGGATGATAACAGTTTCCTGATCGAAGTTCCGATGCAGCAGGGAAGCAGTCGGCTGAAACGGTTGTTTTTTGGTGAGGAATTGTCCATTTCTTATATTACGGAAGACGGGGTACGTCATTATTTCAACACGTATGTGACCGGATTTGAAGAAGATGTAGTTCGGCTTGTACGAATTCGCAAGCCATTGCCGGACGACATCACCAAAATCCAGCGTCGCAGTTTTCTGCGTGTTCATGCAAACCTTGAAATGGCCATCCAGAGCGAAGATCTAACCCGAGCCGTGGGATTGACTGAAGATATCGGCGGCGGGGGATTGTCCATTTATGGTGAACCCGGTTTTGCTATTGCGGAAGGGCAGAAGCTCAAGTGCTGGTTGCTTATTCCTTATCGTAATGCAGCGATTGAGCATGCGAATTTTGAAGCTGAAGTGGTACGGATCAAAACACTGGAAACAGGCAGACAGCTATGGATGTTAAAGTTTGTGCAGATTACGGATTCGGAACGGCAGAAGATCATCAAGTTTTGTTTTGAACGACAATTGGATTATCGTACGAAATAAAGAATGGGGATTGGCTGGGATAAAAAAATGCAGCAGTGGGCACTGTAATGGAAAAAACGGAGGTTCAGCTTGTGAACAATCGCCATGCATCCCGCAGATACGAGCGCCTATATTATGTTTTATCCAAGCGAATGGAAAGGAGAGCTCTGATACTAATTACAGCTCTTCTTATTATGCTTGTGATCTATCAGTTGTTACTTCTTGTGCCTGATATGAAAAAGAATATGACCTCGATTGATCGTCTGGAAGGAACACCAATTCAGATGCAAACGGTACACGAACAATCGCATCACTGATTTGTCTGTTTTTGCATCCATGTGTATAGTGTGGTATAATTTTGACGATGCAGGCAATGCCTGTTTTTTTATTGAGGCTTATCGTTTGAGGAGGAATGCCCCGTTGGCAAGCCAGAACACATCAGAGAACGGGAAGATGAACGTTGCAATTGACGGACCTGCCGGCGCCGGGAAAAGCACGGTGGCCCGATTGGTTGCAGAGGCGCTCGCGTATATATACGTCGATAGTGGCGCAATGTACCGTGCGGTAACCTTGCATATGCTTCGAAAAGGTATTTCACCGGAAGATGTGCCAGAGGTGCTTCAGGAAACCCAAAAGCTGGTCATTGATTTACAACCGGATCCCGACGGACAGAAAGTGTTCTGTAATGGGGAAGATGTAACCGCGGAAATCCGCTCCCGTGAAGTGACGGGAATCGTGTCCCGATATGCGCAAATCGAGGGGCTGCGTACGCAATTGGTGGATACACAGCGGCAAATGGCTTTGCGCAAGGGCGTCGTCATGGATGGACGCGATATCGGAACGACAGTATTGCCCGACGCGGAAGTGAAAATCTTCATGACTGCCAGTGTGGAAGAGCGTGCACTTCGCCGCTTCAAAGAACTGGACCCCTCAGAAGGACTGACGTTGCAGCAGCTTGAGCGAGACATTGCCACCCGTGACAAATTGGATGAAAGTCGGGAAATATCCCCGCTTCGTTGTGCTGAGGACGCTACAGTGCTCGATACAACCGAGATGAGCATCCATGAAGTGGTTGACAAAATCGTGTCTTATTGCACAATGGTCAGAGGAGAGATCGGTCTATGATTTACACATTTTGCAGCACATTACTGCGGATCATTTACACCATTCTTTTCCGCCTGGAGGCAGTTGGACGGGAGAACATCCCGAATGAAGGCGGCGTACTTTTATGTTCTAATCATATTAGTAACTTTGATCCTCCAACGGTTGGTATCAAGATTCGTCGTCAGGTGCGCTTCATGGCCAAAAGCGAATTGTTTGATATTCCGGTGTTTGGCCGAATTATCAAAGCCGTAGGCGCTTTCCCTGTTAAACGTGGAGGCGTCAGCAAGGAATCCATCAAGACCTCACTCAACATTTTGCGTGGTGGTGAAGTGCTTGGCATTTTCCCATCGGGAAGCCGACACAATGATGGAGGCATCGGCAAAAAAGGGGCAGCGAGCTTTGCTCTCCGAAGTGGTGCTACAGTTATTCCTACTGCTATTATCGGTAACTACAAGGTTTTTCGTAAGATGAAAGTTGTGTATGGAGCACCGGTGAATTTGGACGAGTTCAAAGAAGATCCATCCGGCGATGCGCTGGAGAGAGCGACGGAGAAGATTATGTCCAAAATTAATGAAATGGTGCAAACAGGCGTGCCGAGCAAATAACGGTATCGTCGGACAACTGAGTGCATGTTTCCATTTTTTTGAGGGAAGCTAAGCTATGCATTCAGTTCTGAAAGTGTTTTGAACTCTGCTACAGGCAGGTTTGAATATAATGGGGTTTTTGAATTGAGGAGGGTATTTGACATGTCGGAAGAAATGAAAAATCAAGAAGCAACCCAAGATGAGTTGGATCAATTCGTTTCCTTGAAAAAAGGAGATACCGTAAAAGGAACCATCGTCAAATTGGAAGATAACCAAGCCTATGTGAGCATTGGATATAAATATGACGGTGTAATTCCAATTCGTGAACTGTCTTCCCTGCACGTAGACAGCGCGTCTGATGCAGTTGAAGTTGGACAAGAAGTTGAAGCTAAAGTACTTAGCATCGACGACGAGAAAGAAAAACTCGTTCTGTCCAAACGCGCAATCGACAGCGAAAACGCTTGGGATCAATTGCAAAAGCATTTTGAAGACCAAGACGTATTCGAAGTTGTTGTAGCTGACGTGGTTAAAGGCGGTCTGGTAGCAGACGTGGGCGTTCGCGGATTTATCCCGGCTTCCATGGTAGAGCGCCATTTCGTTGAAGATTTCAGCGATTACAAAGGACGCACATTGCGTGTTAAAGTGAAAGAGATCGACCGTGAGAACAACAAAGTGATCCTTTCCCAAAAAGACGTACTTGAGCAAGAATTTGAAGCAAACAAAGCTACAGTTATGGCTGGTTTGCAAGAAGGTCAAGTGATCGAAGGTACAGTACAACGCTTGACTCAATTCGGTGCTTTCGTTGATGTAGGCGGAGTAGACGGATTGGTTCACGTATCTGAGCTCGCTTGGACACACGTTGACAAACCATCGGACGTTCTGTCTGAAGGCGATAAAGTAAACGTTAAAGTGCTTAAAGTTGATCCTGAAAAAGGTAAAATCAGCCTGAGCATGAAAGCTGTTCAACCAGGTCCTTGGGAAACAGCTGGCGACAAATTCAACTCTAGCGATATCGTAACAGGTGTTGTAAAACGTCTGGTTGACTTCGGTGCTTTCGTTGAAATCGCTCCTGGTGTTGAGGGACTTGTGCATATCTCGCAAATCTCCCACAAACATATTGGCACTCCGCACGAAGTGTTGAAAGAAGGACAAGAAGTTCAAGTTAAAATCTTGGACATGAATCCTTCTGAGCAACGTGTAAGCCTGAGCATCAAGGAAACTGAAGAAGCTCCTGCTCAAGCGCCAAAATCAGAAAGACCTGCTAGAAACAACGCTCCACGTGAAGAAATCAACAACCCGAACGTTTCCTTGAGCAATCAAGGTCTGAGCATCACGCTTGGCGAGCGCTTCGGTGACAAACTCAGCAAATTCAAATAAGTTATAAATGCATGGTTCTAAGTTATATACTGCATATTTTGCTGAACAATAAAAGCAAGATCGGCGAGCCCCAGCGGGTTCGCCGATTGTTTTTATTGCGTGTATAACGGCATGAAACGTTAGCCAAGACAGGCGTTTTTTGCTATGATGAGTATCGTAAGTATGGACAGGAGGAGTGGAATGTATGGCAAGACCCGTTGTGGCAATTGTCGGGCGACCGAATGTGGGCAAATCCACCATTTTTAATCGGATCATCGGCGACAGATTGGCCATTGTGGAAGACAAGCCGGGCATTACCCGTGACCGTATCTACGGAATCGGCGAATGGAACGGTAAACCATTTAGCATTATCGATACAGGTGGTATCGAAATCGACGGCGAGGACGTCATTTTAAAATCAATCCGGATGCAGGCAGAGCTCGCCATTGAAGAAGCGGATGTTATTGTATTCATGTGTGATGCAAAAGCAGGGATTACGCAATCTGATGAAGAAGTCGCAGAGATGTTGTACCGCTCAGGCAAGCCTATCGTTGTAGCCGTTAACAAAGTGGATAATATCGGGCGAAGTGAGCTCATTTATGAGTTTTATGGATTTGGATTTGGTGATCCAATCGGAGTATCGGGAAGTCATGGTACAGGTGTAGGTGATTTGCTCGACGCCATCGTAGAGAAATTGCCTGAACTTGAGGAAGAGACTTACGATGACGATGTCATTCGTGTAGCTCTGATCGGACGTCCTAACGTGGGTAAATCTTCATTGGTGAACGCCATTTTGGGCGAAGAACGTGTTATTGTCAGTGATGTTGCTGGAACGACACGGGACGCAATCGATACACCGTTTGAAAAAGACGGTCAGCGTTATGTGTTGATTGATACAGCAGGTATGCGTAAACGTGGTAAAGTCTATGAAACCACGGAGAAATACAGCGTAATGCGTGCGATGCGTGCCATTGAGCGTGCAGATGTTGTTCTGATTGTAATTAATGGCGAAGAGGGCATTATTGAGCAGGACAAGCATATAGCGGGTTATGCATTCGAAGCCGGTAAAGCTTCCATGTTTGTTGTGAACAAATGGGACGTTGTAGAGAAGTCTGATAAAACAATGAATGAGTTTGAGAAGAAAATTCGGGATCATTTCCTGTTTATGACTTATGCTCCGGTTGTATTTTTGTCAGCCAAGACAAAACAACGCTTACAAAAATTGTTGCCTGTTGTGCAACGTGTAGCCCAACAGCATTCTATGCGTGTTCAGACGCATCTGCTTAACGATGTAGTGTCTGATGCCGTGGCGATTAATCCACCACCAACAGATAAAGGACGCAGAATGAGAATCAACTATGTGACTCAGGTTGCCGTTAAACCTCCGACCATGGTTATTTTTGTGAACGATCCGGAATTGATGCACTTTTCTTATGAACGCTACCTGGAGAATAAAATTCGTGCAGCGTTTGATTTTGAAGGGACGCCAATTCGCATATTTACTCGGAGGAAGTCCGACGAAGGTTAGGGGAGAAGTTTGTGATTTTACAAATCGCAGCGATTGTACTGAGCTACCTGCTCGGTTCAATCAGCTTTAGTGTCCTCCTTGCAAAAGCGCTACGGGGGATCGATATCCGCCAGCACGGAAGCGGAAATGCAGGAGCTACCAATACATTGCGGATATTGGGTAAAGGACCGGCAATTCTGGTACTGCTGCTGGATGTTCTCAAAGGTATTGCGGCCGTTTGGATTGGGGTTTGGTTCAGCAATGGTTCCGATTGGATTCCTGCACTTAGTGGTATAGCTGCCATTGCAGGACATAACTGGCCGCTGTATTTCCGTTTCCGTGGAGGAAAAGGAATCGCGACAGCGATTGGTGTACTCGTGACTCTTGCACTTATTCCTGCGCTGTGCGCCGGGGTATTTGCCATCCTGTCCATCGTATTGACACGATATGTTTCATTGGGTTCCCTTATTTTTGTAGCTTTGACACCGCTCTTCATCCTTGTGTTACCCGGATATTCAATGAGTATCTTCTGGGGAAGTCTGATTATTTGTCTGTTTGCGTTCTGGAGACATCGTACCAATATTGCGAAGCTCGCCAAAGGACAGGAAAATAAATTGGGATCGAAAAACCCTGGAGGGGGAAAACGCGTTGTCTAAAAAAGTTGCTGTTCTGGTTGCGGGTAGTTGGGGTACTGCACTTGCCAGTGTATTGGCTGCTAATCAACTGGATGTGATCATGTGGACACGTGGTGAAGACCAGGCCGCAGAGATCAATAATAAACATACAAACCAACGCTTCCTTCCCGATGCAGAGCTGTCACCCCTTATTCAGGCAACAACGGATATGGCGACGGCAGTTGAAGGGGCTTCTGCTGTGTTAATTGTTGCTCCTTCATCGGCAATGCGTTCGGTTGCTCATCAGCTTAAGGCCTATTACAAACCGGAAATGTTAATCATTCATGCAACCAAGGGATTTGAGACAGAAAGCCTGAAACGCATGTCCACGGTCATTTCGGAAGAACTTGAATGTGAAGAAGGACGTGTCGTCGTACTTTCTGGCCCAAGCCATGCGGAAGAAGTGGTTAAGCGTTGCCCAACAACGGTGGTTGTGGCATCACTGGATAAAGCTTCTGCCGAGGCAGCCCAAGGTTTATTTATGAATGCTTATTTCCGTGTGTACACAAATCGAGATATGATTGGTGTAGAACTGGCGGGAGCGTTCAAAAATATTATCGCGCTGGGAGCAGGTATGTCAGACGGGCTTAACTTTGGTGACAATGCCAAAGCAGCGTTGCTAACACGTGGGCTGGCCGAGATCACACGCATCGGTGTGGAGATGGGAGCGAATCCGCTCACGTTCTCTGGACTTGCAGGGATCGGCGATTTGGTCGTGACTGCGACGAGTCAGCATAGCCGTAACTGGAGAGCAGGTTCTATGCTGGGCAAAGGACAGAAGCTGGACGATGTGTTGAATTCCATGGGCATGGTTGTGGAAGGAATCCGGACTACGCAGGCTGCATACTTTATTTCTCAGAAATACGGTGTGCAAATGCCGATTGCAGATCAGCTTTATCATGTTCTTTTTCAGGAGAGACAGCCGCGGGATGCGGTTGAAGCTTTGATGGGACGTGATCCCAAGACCGAAATGGAAGTTATGACGCTTGAGACTTGGGAGCAGTGGCATTCCTGATGTTAGAGCTTAGGCAGCTTTCCCGAAATGAGAAGCTTATTCACCTTTTTTGCGGTGCACTCATATTATACACATGAGTATTGCCGGAGGAGGGGAGACGAATGGGTAACAACATTTCCAAGGAAGCGCTGAAAGCGATCAACAAAAAAACAGGAAAATCGATCACGGAAGGTGCCGTCAAGAAATTGGCGAGTACAGTAAAACCGTCCACCATGCAGAATGAAGCTCAGTTGCGCCAACTGATCAAGCAAGTATCCGCCATGGCGAAAGTGCCGGTATCTGAGGATACAGTTCAGGATATCGTGAGTGCCGTCAAAAAAAGCGGATTAAACCCAAACAGTATGGAATCATTAATGAAAATGATGATGAAAAAATAAGATCGCGCCTGTTATGCAGGCGATCGAGCAAGACAAAAAGACAAGTCGGCATCTGCCGGCTTGCTTTTTGTCTTTTTTTTGGAAAGCTGAGCAATGTTTCGTGTTATAATAGTTGCAATTGTCACAGTGTCAGTGATGAATAACGGACTGAAGGGGAGAACTCTCGATTATGAACGCGATGGACAAGATGTGGCTATCATTGGTCGCAATCCTCATTATGGGACTATCTGTATTCCTGATTACGTTTGCTCGATCCAAAACGAAAGGCGTTGTACGGGGCATTCTTTCTTTAATCGCTTTTCTCATTATGCTGATTGGCCTTTTCGGCGGAATAGCTTCTCTGACCTGATCTTTCTCGCCTGAGAGATAACATCCGCATAAACACATCATAAGAACTGACACAACGAAAACGGATGAAGGGAAGGTGAGCCGATGAGGTCGCATGAAACGGAGGATCGGACAGAGCGCTATCCGGAATTACACGCGGCTTTGCTGGAAACGGCGAAAGCTTGGGATGCAGAGCCTTATACGTGGCTGCTTGGGGGAAGCTGTGGGTTGTTGCTCCAGCAGGTGGAATTACAGCAGGCTCCCAGAGATATTGACATTTACGCTGATATCACCGCCGCGAAGTTGCTGCATAAATCTGCGCCTGGAATGGTACTGGACGAGCCTGTCGTAGATAAGACGGGACCTTATGCCTCGCTACTCAGTCATTATCAGGTAGGGACTTGTGCCTTGGAACTGGTTGGGGGTTTCGAAGTGTGGTCACGTAAGAGTTGGTACCGCATTGAAATTGAGCATGTATTGGCCGAGTATGCACCTGAAGCCAAAGTAGGTTCTTACACATTGCGTCTAATGCCGCTTGCTCATGAGCTGTTGTTCAATCTAATGAGAGGCCGTGCCGATCGTTACGAACCCATTGCAAGGCAGATTCGGCAGATGCCTGAATCACATCAACCTCTAATGACTTTATTGGGGAAGCAAAATATATGGACAAGCCGATTCAGAGCAGAAGTGGAAGAGCTCGTTGGCTTCGAATGGCCTCAGTAGGTTGGGAGGAAGAATGATGGATTACAATATTACATTTTTACCGCAAAATAAAACGATTCGGCTAAAGCCAGGGGTAACGCTGTTAAATGCTGCACGCCGTGCAGGGGTTAAAATAGCAACGCGATGTGATGGAAAGGCAGCCTGCCTGATGTGTAAGGTGAAAGTAGATTCGGAACATCTAGCAGCGCTGCATCCACCAACAGATGCGGAGAAGCGTAAGCTAGGTTCACTGCTGGATGCAGGCACTCGACTGTCATGTCAGGCGAAGGTGCGGGGATCGGTGACGGTTCATGTTCCGGAGGACCCTCTGAAGGCAGCGATTCGTAAACAGTTGGAGCGTCAGCAGCAGGAAGAGGACGATTGGTTCTAAGAATACCTGAGTGGAACGATTCAAGGAGGATACGGATGAACGTGAATATGACGAAGAACGTGAAACCAAGAGGGCAGAGGCGTCATTTGCAGAAGATGTCCTGTCTACTCTTATTCCTATTGTTTGCTTTTACAGCAACGGGGTGTATGTATCAATCCCAGAGTAATCCCGATCCCAAAATAGCTTATAGGGAAAGCGTAAGCCGTATTCAAACTGCGGTAGAAGCATTCCAACAGGATCAGGGGATTTTGCCCATGGTCAACGCAGATATGGAAACACCGAAATATGAAAAATTCAGAGTTGATCTGTCCAAGCTGAAACAGCAGGGGTATCTAGATGAAATACCCGGCACGGCGTTTGAAAGTGGTGGGAGCGCTTACTTTCTCATTCAGGATGAAGAAGTGAACCCGACAGTCAAAGTCATGGATCTTCAAACGGTACAGAAAGTAAATGATGTTCAACGAATGGTCAATCAGTACAAGTCCGTACATAACAATCAACTGCCAAGTGGGGAAGAACTGTATCCGGGGCTATACGCTGTAGATATGGAGCAAGCCGCACAGGCTGGTGCCCCAGCGGTTACACTGAATAGTGTATATTCGGGTCAGGAGCTGCCTTTCATGATGGATGACGAGGGCAATGTCTATGTAGATTATGCTTTTGACATTATGCAGGCTGTAGAGAAGTCAGATAATGCTCCAACAAAAGTGGAAGATTTGCGTGAATTCTTGCTGGAGCATTCTTACTTTGTCCCTGTAAAATCAGTCGCCTATACCTGGCAGAATAACACCCCGATTGCAACAAAGTAATAATGAGCGTTAATTCGATTCGAATGCACGCAATCTATTGATTGTCCTTAAGGTAAAAAAAAAGAGATATTCCGCATCACGGGATATCTCTTTCTTATAAGTTGGTTTATAGTCACATCATATGGTCCATAAGCTATATTCAGATTACTTTGTTCAGACCTCCACTTTATAACTCAAGTCAAGTTCATCACCGGGTAATCCCCGAATACCCCAATGACTGCGCGGTGTTTCAAATATAGTAATCTCCACATCATTGGGCGACAATTTCAACTGTTCGTTCATCCGTGTGAATAATTGCTGAATGAGTTCTTTCTTGACTTGATCTGTTCGGCCTTCGAACATGCTGATTTCAATAATGGTATACCCTGCTGAACGATCAGAGGGAAAAAGAAAATCATCCGTGTTCATGGGAAAGTAACGTTGAAACTTCTTGTTCTCCGGTAATCCCACAACATCCACCATAACGGAGTGTATAACTTGTGAAAGCTGCTCTTTCAATGGGTTCAAGTGCTCACCTAGTCCATATACTTTGATCTGTGCCACGCTCATCTCACCTTTCTCAGCTCGTTATCTCTGCTCTTCTCTGCTAAAAAATGCCTTACCTTCACAGTATACCTCCTGTACGGCTTGAACGGTACCACGAAAACCAAATCAATGATCCGGCATAAAAGCTTCGGCACGCTCATAAAGTAGATTGTAATAAAGACGCGCAGTCCGAGAGCGGGGCGATTCTCTTAAGGCAGCTACCTTGAGAAAAAAACAAAAAATACGCGTCATAATGCTGCATACGGATACATAAGATGATACTAGTCCAATTGCATGTACGAGTTAACGCCGCTTTCGCCGGTTTCATCAGAATGCAACGTTCGGCGGCGGACGACTTCCGGGCACTCACAAAGGCGGCTCTACCGTTGCAGGGATTTCAGTCTTCTGATTGAAAAAACGAAGCGGATGCTCTTTAGCATTTTTCCTTCGGAGTAATTTAGGGAGGGGATTTCATTGGAGAAAGTGGACATTTTTAAGGACATTGCCGAGCGGACCGGAGGGGATATCTATCTCGGGGTTGTCGGCGCAGTCCGGACAGGTAAATCAACATTTATCAAACGTTTCATGGAAACGATTGTGTTGCCAAACATTACAAACGAGGCAGACCGCGTGAGGGCAGTAGATGAACTGCCACAGAGCGCAGCTGGCAAAACAATCATGACTACGGAGCCAAAATTCGTACCGAATAACGCGGTTCAAATCAAGGTAGCCGAGGGACTTGATGTCAATGTGCGCCTTGTGGATTGTGTAGGTTACGCAGTGGAAGGAGCCAAGGGATACGAGGATGAGAATGGACCACGCATGATCTCCACGCCTTGGTTCGAAGAACCGATTCCTTTCCAGGAAGCTGCCGAAATTGGTACACGCAAAGTCATTCAGGAGCACTCCACACTGGGTGTGGTGGTCACAACAGATGGCACGATCGCTGAGATTGCCCGGAGTTCCTATGTGGAATCAGAGGAACGCGTCATAGCCGAACTGAAGGAAGTGGGCAAACCGTTTGTACTGGTGATCAACTCGACTCGCCCTCGCAGTGAAGAAGCGCTGCAATTGCGCAGTGAGCTTGCTGCCAAGTATGACATTCCGGTTATGACACTCAGTGCAGCTACAATGACAGAAGATGATGTGACAGGTGTGCTTCGCGAAGTGCTGTATGAGTTCCCTGTACACGAAGTGAATGTGAATCTGCCGAGCTGGGTGATGGTACTGAATGAAAACCACTGGCTGCGCAGCAACTACGAAAATTCCGTACGCGACACGGTTAAGGATATCCGGAGGCTGCGTGACGTGGATCGGGTTGTTGCTCAGTTCATGGAATATGAATTCATCGACCGAGCCGGTCTGAGCGGCATGAATATGGGGCAGGGTGTGGCAGAAATTGATCTGTATGCACCGGATGAATTATACGATCAGATCCTCGTGGAAGTGGTTGGCATTGAAATTCGAGGCAAGGATCATCTGCTGCAATTGATGCAGGAATTCTCCCATGCGAAGAGGGAGTATGATCGCTTCGCTGAGGCGCTGGAGATGGTCAAAACGACTGGCTACGGTATCGCAGCTCCATCCCTTGCCGAGATGGCACTGGATGAGCCAGAACTCATCCGCCAGGGTACCAAATTCGGCGTCCGCCTGAAAGCAACCGCACCATCCATTCATATGATCCGGGTCGATGTGGAATCGGAGTTTGCACCGATTATCGGAACGGAAAAACAGAGTGAGGAACTGGTGAGGTACTTGATGCAGGACTTCGAGAACGATCCGATCAAGGTATGGGATTCAGATATGTTCGGTCGTTCACTGCACTCCATCGTGAGAGAAGGCATTCAGGGTAAAATTGCGATGATGCCAGACAACGCACGATACAAGTTGCAAGAGACGCTGGGACGTATCATTAACGAAGGTTCAGGTGGATTAATCGCCATCATTCTGTAACTCCAAAAGGCCGTAGGGGTACCCCTGGCGGTCTTTTTCTTGTTTAATTTTCATGATTTTGGATGAACTGGATAAGATACTTTAGTTTCAAATAAAAACTTAACGAGTTTTAGCTTTAAATTACTAAAACCCATTTACATACTAGGGATTAGCCGTTATATTAATATTCAACTATTGTGATCGAGATCACAGAGAGTGTGAACAGGGGGAGAAAGAGATGAGAAGGAAAGATACAAAATGGGTATGGTTGAGTGTGCTGCTTGTATTTACATTGGCGTTGTCCGCTTGCGGAATTAAAAAAGAACCTGCTTCAACTACAGCTTCCGGAGCAACAGAGGACAAGCCTCAAACCGAAGCAGTAACAGGTCCACTCAGCGGAAAACGAATTGCACTGATTATGGAATTTAATACAGGTACGTTCTCACAGCAATATGTGCAAGGAGTTAAAGAAGAAATCGAAAAATTCGGTGGACAACTGACGACGTTTGTTGCCGATAATGATAAAGCCAAAATGGTATCGTTGCTCGATAGCGCAATTAACCAGAAATTCGATGCCATTCTAACGGATCATGGGGATTCCTTGCTGACGCCGGGCGTGAAAAAGGCAGTAGAACAAAATATCCCGGTTGTTGTGTTCGATGCAGACATTAGCGTTAAGGGCGCAACAGTGTTATCCCAGGATGACCAGAAGATGGCTGAGCTTACGCTGGAGCAAATGAAAAAAGATATTAATGGCCAAGGCAATATCGTAAAAGTATGGGTGGCCGGCTTTGCACCAATGGAACGTCGTCAGGTTGCTTATGGCAAGTTCCTGAAAGAGAACCCGGACATCAAGGAGATTGCAACGTTTGGTTCAGCTCAGAACCCGGCGCTGGATACACAAGCCAAAATGGAAGCGATTCTGAAACAATATCCAAAAGGTGAAATTACAGCAGTATGGACTGCATGGGATGAGTTCGCCAAAGGTGCAGCGCGTGCCATTCAGCAAGCAGGACGTGACGAGATTAAGGTATATGGTATTGACATGAGTGATGAAGACTTGCAGATGATCCAGGATCCGAAAAACCCTTGGGTAGCTTCCGCAGCAGTTGATCCAACAGACATTGGACGTGTTCAGGTTCGTTATGCGTATCAGAAGCTGAATGGGGATGAGACAGAGGATCAAGTGGTTCTCAACCCGGTCTATGTACAGCGTGATGCGCTGCCTGACAAACAAATCTCCACTTCAGAGCTGTCCGAGTATGTTGAGGGCTGGGGAGGAAGTATACAGGGAATCAAGGATTGGATGTCCGAATACGGAGTTACTGCTAAATAAAACAGCGTAACGGAGGCGCGCCGCAAGGTGCGCTTTTTCCAACCATGATGAAATAAAACGACATGAGAATAGTGATACTCCCGGAGGGGAGCGATTGGAGGTTTGCGTCATGAGTACTGCACCCATTCTGCTTCAAATGGAACATGTCCACAAGCAGTTTTCAGGCATTCCTGCACTGAAAGACGTGGAGTTCTCCGTCAAAGGCGGGGAAATTCACGCGCTGCTTGGTGCAAATGGTGCTGGCAAGAGCACATTGATGAAAATTCTGTCTGGTGCCTATCAACTGGATCAGGGTACTATCCAACTAAATGGGCAAACGCTTCATCTGAATTCACCAGGCGATGCCAAAGCGAGTGGGATTCACTGTGTGTATCAGGAGGTGGATGCTGCGCTGGTTCCCCAATTGACAGCTGCCGAGAACATTATGCTGGATCAATTGGCGTCGCCTGGCGGAGGTTGGTGGAAAAGCCCTCGGAAACTGCAACAGCGTGCGGCTGAAGCTTTGCAGCAACTGGGAGCGAGTATATCCGTTCACAAAAAAGTAGCCGACCTGACGCTTGCGGAGAAGCAGATGATTCTGCTCGCACGTATTTTGATTCAGGATGCCAAGGTCATTATTTTTGATGAACCAACTGCACCGCTGAGCCAGGAAGAAACGGACGCTTTTTTTCGAATCGTACATCTGCTGAAAGAACGCGGAGTGGCATGTATTTTCATTACTCACCGTCTTCCTGAAGTTACAAGTCACTGTGACCGTGTTACCGTTATGAGAGATGGACAACATGTGTTTACGGGTGAGGCACAAGAGCTTACGATCAATGATCTGGTGACACAGATGCTCGGAAAACCGTTTGAGGAGGAGTTCCCCAAGACAGAAGCACCGGTAGGCGAAGTGTTGCTGGAAGCGCGAGGACTTCGGCGTGGAGTCCGAGTTAAGGGTGTGGACCTGTCTGTTCGTCGAGGCGAAGTACTGGCTGTGGTAGGGCTTGTAGGGGCGGGGAAAACGGAATGCTCCCGCTTGTTGATTGGTGCAGATCGGCTGGAGAGTGGAGAGATTCGGCTTAACAATCGTGAACTTCACCTTTCCCAACCTGCTGACGCTGCGGCTCTGGGCATTGTCTCCGTGCCTGAGGAACGGCGGAAACAGGGGATTCTGATTGAGGAAAACGTGGAACGGAATTTGAGCCTGCCTTTGCTTGGTCGTCTTAGTAGATTAGGTTTTGTAAGTCGAAAGCAAGAGCGTGAGAATGCGGAATCTTTAGTGCAGCAACTCGGGATCAAAGCATCGTCAGTGCGGCAGGAAGTGAAGTTTTTAAGCGGTGGCAATCAGCAAAAGGTGGCCATTGGCAAATGGCTGAATGCGGACGCAGACGTCTTTATCTTTGATGAGCCGACAAAAGGTGTGGATATCGGCGCCAAAAGTGACATTTTTCGCATCATTAACGAACTGGCTTTGGCAGGTAAAGCTGTTATCTACTTCACGTGTGAACTGGATGAAGGAGTGGGCATTGGTGACCGGATTGCAGTCATGTGTGAAGGGACCATTGTAAAGGAATTCAAACGGGGCGAGACTAACCAAGAACAGCTGCTATACTATGCAAGCGGTGGACAAGAGGTGGAAGCATGAAGGATAAATCATTGGATTTTGCGTTCCGTTATGGCGCGATTATCGTTATTATTGGTGTTATCGCATTTTTCGGTATTAAATTGCCTTATTTTTTCACGTATAGTAACTTGACCGATATTTTGGGTTCAATCTCTATCGTGACATTTGTGGCGATTGGTGTTACCTTATCTCTCATTGTAGATGGATTTGACCTTTCGGTAGGGGCGACCGTCTCGCTAACTACTGTCGTTACCGCTTCATTAATGATATGGTATCAGCAGCCACTGGCAGTTGTCATTATCGTCCCATTGATTATTGGGGCTGTAATTGGTTGGCTTAATTCCTTGCTGATCGTGAAACTCCGTATTCCGGATCTGCTGGCTACACTTGCTACAATGTACATTATCGGTGGGATTCACAAAACGTATGCTCAAGGATACACGATCTATAACCATATGCAGTTTCCAGACGGAAGCAAGGCTGCCGGAGAGATGGACCCTACATTTCTGCAGCTTGGGCAGGGAAAATGGCTGGGAATGCCGATTTCGGTCATCCTGTTGCTCATTGCGGTTATCGGTGTGCATATCTTTTTGACGTATACAAAGTATGGGCGCCAGATGTACGTTACGGGGGGCAATGAAGAAGCGGCACGTCTATCCGGCATCAAGGTAAAAAAGGTGCGTACACTCGCTTATGTAGCTGCTGGAGTGTTTGCTGCAATCGGCGGTATTATCTATGCATCCAAAGTAGGTTCAGGGCAAATTGATGCAGGATCTCCGTTGTTAATGGAATCCGTGGCCGCTGTGTTTGTCGGATTCTCCGTATTTGGTGCAGGTAAACCAAACGTAATCGGAACATTCATTGGCTCGGTTCTCATTGGTGTACTGGTGAACGGTTTGACGATGATGAACGTTCAATATTTCACGCATGATATTGTAAAAGGTGGGGTGCTCGTGCTTGCCCTGGCCGTTACATTTTACGTGTTAAACCGCAACCGCACTTGAAATTGTGTGCTGTCTGTATTAGTATAAAATTTGTTCGGCGTCTGAAACAACCTTTGTTTCAGGCGGCATTCTGCCGGAAATGACTGTTGACCGCAGGTCGAGATTTGTGTTCATCACGCTCAAGATGTACGTAGATTTTTTGTGTATGAACGTATATTTCGCAATAAAACGGAAACACAGTATAACATTCAGGACATTGATTCAGGAGGTGAAAAAACAAATGAACAAATCAGACTTGATTACACACGTGTCTGAAGCGACTGAATTGTCCAAAAAGGATGTAACGAAAGCGGTTGATGCCGTATTCGAAGCAATCTCTGGGGCTCTTCAAAGCGGAGACAAAGTACAATTGGTTGGTTTTGGGAACTTCGAAGTTCGCGAGCGCTCTGCACGTAAAGGACGCAATCCGCAAACAGGTGAAGAAATCGAAATTCCTGCGAGCAAAATTCCTGCATTCAAACCAGGTAAAGCGCTCAAAGACGGAATTAAATAAGATTTCTACATATTCCATATGTTGACAAAAAAAGACCGTGACTTGTTCACGGCCTTTTCTTTTGTCCGTTAATCATTTTTCTTCCTGCCGTCTAGCGACTCCGGCTCATCCGGTTGCTGCGCATAGGCAATCAGAATGAGTTCTTTTCCAGCGGCTGCAGACAGATGCTGTTCGGTTTCTTTTAACTGGTGAATATGCTCGTCTGTCAGTGCGGCGGGAATGTACTTCATAGAGACTCTCCTTTCTGTGGCAGGATCACTTGTAGTATGACCTGGGAGTAACAGATTATTGCGCTCCGTTCACATAAAGGCTGGTTGACAAATGAAACAATCTTTATCATCATTAACGCTATTGAACAAGGAGAGGGGATGTGCGTGATGGATCATCCAACCGGCAGTGATTATATCGTAATTAAGGCGGAGGAAAACGGTGTTCAGGTGATCGGCTTAACCCGAGGACAGGATACCCGCTTCCACCATACGGAGAAGCTGGATAAGGGAGAAGTCATGTTTGCCCAATTTACCAATCATACTTCCGCCATTAAAATCCGTGGAAAAGCCACGCTGATTACGAAGCATGGACAAATTCAGTCGGAATAATGAAAATTGCAGGCATAGCCTGCTTTTTTTCGTTGTAGAATGAGGTATGAGCCTTTACCGGACAGACTACACTAACAGGTAAGGGCAGGGAGGCATTTATGAAACCGCGGATGATCGTGACTGCTTCACTGCTGGCAACGGTTGTGGCGGTCCTTCTGCTTGTTGCCATACAAACCTTACATATGCGTACCTTGGGCGGTGAAAACATACAACCCGTTTCTGCAACGCAGCATCCAGTCCAGCTAACGGAAGACAATCTGGTGGACGTGCTGAGCACCATGAAATTATCGACACCCATTGCCAGGGTGGAGTGGAAACAATCCATTTTGACGCTCGATCTAAAGGTTACCGGAACCAGCACAAGTTACACTGAAATTTATGGTAATATGGCTGCTGTGGCAGATCTAGGCTTTCGAAGTCTGGATAACGTGGAACAGGTGATGCTGCGTGTCATGGCAGAGGATGAATGGCTTCACAAAAGACATTTATTGCTCGCTGCCGATTTTCGGCGTGGGGAATGGCCGATGTATGCAATCGAAACGCTTCGAGACTGGAACAGTCCGATCCTCTCGGACGAATTGAAGGACTGGTTTCACATGATGGAGACCGAACTTTGGAAGAAGCAATTCGAAATGTAAAGTCAGGGGTAATAGAATAGCATGATTCAGTGCGTGCCCGATAAACATATGCTATAATATATAAGATTGTAGTGCAGAAATGGTTTAACAATGCAAAGGCTCGGAGGCTGAGAATGAATTCATATCGCGTACCCCAACTAGCAAAGAAATATACGGATTACGACATGATTCGACAACATACGGAAATCCCATCATTTCCGGATAGCCGGGCTCGTCTGCTGCAGGTATTTGTGGGCCGCACAGACGAAAAGGTTCATGATGAGCTATACGCTCTCGCAACCTCGCTCGTTCAGTTGGCCATGGATACGCATGATCGAATCGATACGATATCCGGAGAGCGTAGAGAACTGGAGATGCGTTCACGCCAGCTGAACGTGCTTGCCGGAGATTATTTCAGTAGCCGTTTCTATCAGTTGCTTGCCCATGCTGGCAAAATTGAAATGATCGGTAAACTTAGTGGTGCTGTATCCGAAGTGAATGCTCGCAAGATGACGCTGTATGAACGGATGAAAAAGCTTCTCGTTTCGGCTGAAGAATACTTGCGTGAAACAGTGCAGCTGAAGATGCAGCTGTTTCTTTCTTTTACAGGCATGATCCGCGATAACGAAGCATCGCTTTGGAACGACCTGTTGGCCGAATTCAGCTACTGCGAGGCAATTATGGAAGAGCTGCAGCGGATGAATGACGAACAGAATTTTTATCACAGTTATGCTTTCTGGCATATATACGAGCATGGCAATGACGACGAGCGTAATATGCTGCGTCAGCCGGAGCAGGATACAAGAGCATGGAGCGGTATGGTGCTGAAGTATCGGATCGGCGAGTTTTTGCTGGACAAGCTTCGTGAGTGTACACACCGTATACAACTGTTGCTGCAAGACGAGGAAGATCAACTGGGCCTGCATGAGATCAATGCAATCCTGGAGCCTTACCTGACGTATTTGCAGCCTTCACATGCGGCAGTAAGGGAAGATTGAGGGGGAGACAGACGAATGGGGAGCGGAGAGACCAAACCTAAAGAAGAATTTGTCCATTCTGTTTTTCAGAGTATAGCCGGTAAATATGATGTCATGAATGATATTTTGAGTTTCCGCAGGCACAAGGCTTGGCGTAAATTCACCATGAAGAAGATGAATATGTCCAAGGGCGATACCGGTCTTGATTTGTGCTGCGGCACATGTGACTGGACGCTTGCGATGGCTGAAGCAAGTGAAACAGGTCACATGCATGGGCTGGATTTCAGCAGCAACATGTTGGAGGTTGGACAAACCAAAGTTGACGCTGTAAATCGTCAAAAACAAATTACGTTGGTACAGGGCAATGCGATGTCGCTTCCCTTCGAAGACAATTCATTCGATTATGTGACGATTGGATTTGGACTGCGCAATGTACCGGATCTCAGACAGGTTCTGTCGGAGATGAAGCGTGTAGTAAAACCGGGTGGCATGGTGGTGTGTCTGGAATTGTCCAAGCCGACATGGCAGCCGTTTAAAGGTATTTATTATTTTTATTTTGAACAAGTATTACCCAATCTTGCCAAATTGTTTGCCAAACGTTATGAGCAGTATAAATGGCTGCCGGACTCACTTGCACTTTTTCCAGGAAGGAAGGAACTGGCCGATATTTTCGCTGAAACTGGATTAAAGCAAGTGCAGGCCTATCCTCTGACCGGAGGTATTGCGGCATTGCATATTGGAACCAAGGAGAATCAGCATGTTTAGGAAAATTCGCATCTTTTTAGAAATGATCAAGATTGAACACACGCTTTTCGCTTTACCTTTTGCATTTATGGGAGCCATCCTCGGTTCCATGGTAGTGAATGATACATTCCCGACCTGGATGCAGATTATGTGGGTATTACTGGCTATGATTGGTGCAAGAAGTGCTGCTTTTGGCTTGAACCGCATGATTGACCAGGCCATAGACAAGAAAAATCCACGTACCGCGATGAGAGCAATTCCGGCCGGTTTGTTGAAAAACGGTGAGGTCGTTATTTTTATCATAGTATCATTTGTGCTCTTGTTCTGGGCCTCATCCAACCTTAACGTGTTATCCATGCAGCTGTTGCCGATAGCTGTATTTATGCTGGTATTGTATTCATATACCAAACGTTTCACCTGGTTGTGCCACATAGTTCTTGGTATGACCATTGGTCTGGCTCCACTTGGAGGTTGGGTAGCGGTAACGGGCACGATGGATTGGACAGCGATTGTGCTGTACGTTACGATTGTGTTCTGGACTGCAGGGTTCGATATCATCTATGCATGTCAGGATCTGGATTTTGATCAGGGCGAGGGGCTTCATTCCATACCTTCCCGTTTTGGTCTTAACAAATCATTGCAGATCGCAAAGTTCTTCCATGTGATTACCGCAATCGGTTTTCTTGCTTTGTTATTGTTGACCGATCTGAGCTGGTGGTATGGAGCTGGAATGCTGATTACTTATGGTATCCTCTTCTATGAACACTATATTGTATCGCCAAATGACATGAGCCGTGTACAAACCGCATTCTTTACGATGAACAGTGTGCTGAGTTTAGTGGTATTTACGTTTACCCTGATTGATTTGGCGGTGAAATAAAGATGCAGCAGCCGGACAATAAACGACTAGTTGTCGGAATTACCGGGGCCAGTGGAAGTATATATGGCATCAGATTAATTGAAACGCTGCTTGATCTGGAATACACTGTGCATCTGGTGATTTCCAATGCCGGGTGGCGTGTATTGAAAGAAGAAATGGACTGGGATGTTACGAATCGGGACCGTGTGCTGGAAGAAAAATTCGGCGGCCGTCCGGGTTCCCTAATCTATCATCCCGTTAGTGATATTGGCGCCTCTATCGCAAGTGGTTCTTTCCTAGCTGAAGGCATGATTATTATGCCATGCTCCATGGGTACTCTTTCCTCCATTGCACAAGGGTCATCGGACAATCTGATGTCCAGGGCTGCTGATGTCATGATGAAAGAAGGAAGAACGCTGATTCTGGTGCCACGTGAGACACCACTGCATGCCATCCATCTGGAAAACATGCTGAAGCTCTCACGGCTTGGTGTCCGAATGATACCGGCCATGCCTGCTTTTTATTACAAACCTCAAACGATGGATGAGTTGATTCTGTTTCTGGTGGGTAAAGTGCTCGATAGTCTACGCATCCCGCATCAACTGTTTACCAGATGGGGAGAACCGGATGAACGGGGATAGCTTCTGAGCTTCCTGCAATTTTGAATCTGCTGACCGAATTGCAGGGACCTTGCTGTCCCCCAATCCCGGGGTATTGGTGAGCGCTGATGGTGATGTTTGGATGGAACCACAGCCTTGACCCATGCTCCGGCAACTTCTGTACTTATGTTTCAGAACAAGTCGCAGAGTTTAATTCCCGGATGTCGGCCTTGACATTCGAAGAAGATTAGTAACGTCTTAGAAGAATACAAGCAGGAAAGGCAAGCCCTGGTTTTTCGTTATGCCTGCAGGCCCGACTTGCTGGAGGGGAAGGTAAGCATGGATTTATGGACTGACAATACGCTGACACGGGTGAACGAATGAAACTATTGGATATTTTCGGGTTGTTAAAAAAAGACATGGATTACATTGAAAAAGAGCTCTATCGCAGTGTTCAGGGAGAACAGAAGCTGTTAAGCGAAACGTCACTTCACCTGCTCAAGGCAGGGGGGAAGCGTTTGCGTCCGGTATTTGTGTTACTCGGTGGGAAATTTGGTACATACGACATTGAACGTTTGAAGCTGGTTGCGGTTCCGCTCGAACTGATTCATTCGGCTTCTCTGGTTCATGATGATGTTATTGATAATGCCGCGACACGCAGAGGTAAACCAACGGTGAAGTCCAAATGGGATAATCGGATTGCCATGTATACGGGAGATTATATTTACGGCAAGGCCCTTGAGATGACTGCGGGCCTGTCCGATCCGGCGATACACCGTATTCTGGCCAAAGCGATGGTGCAGATGTCCATTGGTGAAATGGAGCAAATTCGTGACTTTTTCAATACGGGACAAAGTGTACGTAATTATCTCTTGCGCATTCGTCGTAAAACGGCGCTTCTTATTGCTGTCAGCTGCCAGCTGGGGGCGCTTGCTACTCGTGCGCCGGAGCATGTATCTTCGTTGCTGTACACCTACGGTTACAACGTGGGTATGGCGTTCCAGATTCAGGACGATGTACTTGATCTGGTTGGCACCGAGAAGCAACTTGGCAAGCCTCCAGGCAGTGATATGAAGCAAGGAAATATTACGCTGCCTGTACTGTATGCATTGCAGGAACCCAACTTGCATGAACCTTTGCTGGAGGAGATAAGTCGTGTCCAGCACGAGGAGGGACGGGCGAGTGCATCCGATGCAATTGGAATGATTCGCCAAAGTCAAGGAATTGCTAAAGCAGAAGCCTTGGCTGACCGATATATGAAGAAAGCGCTCGATGCTCTGGATCAACTGCCTAACATCAAGACCACCAAAAACTTGCGTGATATCGCTCATTTTGTGGTCAAACGTACGCATTAATATGTTTGGACATTACTCTGCTATGGAGGGTGCCTTTTCATGAAATGTAGTTCCTGATGTAGCTGTTCTCACTCAAAAAATTAACGTTCATGTGATATTCCTCATTGGGAGGATTTGGACATGTATGTTACAATCAAAGGGATTGCGTTTACATAATGAAATAACTTTGAACCGTGAGTGAGGAGTGAGCCTATGGATCGTACATTTTTGATGGTGAAGCCGGATGGTGTGCAGCGTGGTTTGATAGGGCGTATCGTTAGCCGTCTGGAAGACAAAGGATTTAAGTTGGTGGCAGGCAAGCTGGTGCAGATGTCTGAAGATCAGGCCAAACGCCATTATGCTGAACATGAGGGAAAACCGTTCTTCGATGATCTCGTTCGTTTTATCACATCTGGTCCTGTATTTGCTATGGTCTGGGAAGGTGACGACATCGTGGCGCTTGCGCGCATCGTAATCGGTAAAACCAATGTGAAGGAAGCGGATCCGGGTACAATTCGTGGAGATTTCGCCAGCCACACACCGCATAATCTGATTCATGGGGCGGATTCGCCGGAAAGCGCCACTCGTGAAGCAGAAAACTTCTTTGCTCCAGATGAGCTGGTGACGTACGACAAGAGCATCGCAGCCTGGTTGTAATTTTTTAGCCAGAAGGGTGATACGATGCTGGAGCAGGAACAACTACTAGACCCGGATTACGCCGGATTTATTCGGAAAATCAAAGAGAGCACAGGCATTGATCTTGCTCAATACAAGGAAGGCCAGATGAAAAGAAGGCTGACCACACTTCGTAACAAAAACGGATTTCATACGTTTGTTAATTTTTTTGATGCCATGCAAAAGGACAAGTCTCTGTTTTATGAGTTTCTGGATCGCATGACCATTAACGTCTCTGAATTTTGGCGTAACCCCAATCGCTGGGAAGTACTGCGGGATGAAATCCTGCCTGAGTTGCTGGGTCCGAAGCGTGGCGTTAAGGTGTGGAGTGCCGCTTGTTCCACAGGCGAAGAACCTTACACTTTGGCGATGATTCTGGACACGATGGGCATTCTTAAGGGAAGCTCCATTACGGCAAGTGACTTGGACGAAGGAGCTCTCGCTAAAGCCAAGGAAGGGCGTTATATGGAGCGCTCGCTCAAAGATGTACCAAAGGAAACAGCCAATCGATACTTCAAGCAGGATGGCTTGGTGTACCGTATTGATGAACAACTGAAAAGTTCAGTCAAGTTCATGAAGCAAAATCTGCTGTTGGATCGTTTTGACGAAGGATATGATCTGATTGTGTGCCGCAATGTCATGATCTATTTTACCGAGGAAGCCAAAAACCTGTTGTATCATAAGTTTGCAACAAGTTTGCGTCCAGGCGGTATTTTGTTCGTGGGCAGTACGGAACAGATTTTTTCACCGGGACAATATGGTCTGGAGACAGCGGAAACATTCTTTTATCGCAAAAAATAATTTCAATTATTTCATAACCGTCTGGCGTGCACATGTATATGTGTCCAGGCGGTTATTTGCATAATGGATGAATGGATATTCTCAGACACGTCGGAATCTCAATCAATCACCATTCGAGTCCAATCTATTTTAGGACAAGAAACGACCGGCTTTCTTGTCAAAGCCGGTCAGCTATACTATAATAAGCAAAGAAATTATGGGATTTTAGCAATGTGAAGTTTAACAGTTTAAAGGGGGAACGTATTATGAGTTTACGCTATTTAACCGCAGGGGAGACACACGGACCCCAATTAACCGCAATTATTGAAGGCTTGCCAAGCAATCTGAATATTGACTTTGAAGAGCTGAATTTTCAGCTTCACCGCCGCCAGAAGGGATATGGTCGTGGACGTCGCATGCAAATTGAGAAGGATCAGGCCAATTTCGTTGGTGGTATCCGTCACGGATATACAACAGGTGCTCCCGTAGCATTGGTTGTTCAAAATAATGACTGGAAACACTGGCAGAATATTATGAATATTGAGCCGATTGAAGGCAGTGACGAAGAGAAACGTCGCGTTCATCGTCCACGTCCGGGACATGCTGATTTGAATGGCGGGCTCAAATATAACCTGAAAGATTTGCGTAATGTGCTGGAGCGTTCCAGTGCGCGTGAAACAACCGTGCGTGTAGCATGTGGTGCTATTGCACGTCAATTCCTTGCTGAATTCGGGATCAAAGTAGCTGGACGTGTGTTGCGTATCGGCGAGATTGAAGCTCCTTACCAAGATCTGCCCATCGATGAACTGATCGAAGTGACAGAAGCTTCCTCCGTACGTGTAACCGATGCAGAAACCGAGAAGAAGATGGAAGCCTACATCGACCAGATCAAACAGGAAGGCGACTCCATCGGTGGAATTGTGGAATGTATCGTTGAAGGTGTGCCTGTGGGTCTTGGTAGCCACGTACAATATGACCGTAAACTGGATGCACGGATTGCTCAGGGCGTAATGTCCATTAACGCATTCAAGGGTGTGGAAATTGGTATCGGGTTCGAAGCCGGAACGATTCGTGGTTCTCAGGTGCATGATGAGATCGTGCATAGTGAAGAGCGTGGTTATCACCGAGCTACCAATCGTTTGGGCGGATTCGAGGGCGGCATGACTAACGGTATGCCAGTTGTAGTACGTGGGGTTATGAAACCTATTCCTACGTTGTACAAACCACTTCAAAGTGTGGATATCGATACCAAAGAAGCATTTACAGCTCAGGTTGAGCGTTCTGATGCATGTGCTGTTCCGGCAGCGAGTGTCGTTATGGAGCATGTGGTAGCCTGGGAAATTGCAAAAGCCTTCCTTGAGAAATTTGGCGGAGACTCCATGGAGGAAATCCGCGCGAACTTTGCCAACTACAATAATCAACTGGAGAATTACTAAGATGCGCCAGCTGACAGTGCAGTTGGAGGAGCGCTCTTATCCAATCCTGATTGGCAGCGGCCTGTTGGCTCAAGCGCCTCAATATTTTGAGCAATATGGCTTAACCAAAAAAAGCCCCTTACTCATTATTACTGATGAGCATGTGGCACCCAAATACTTGTCCGATCTGGAACAAACATTGCGTACGGCTGGTTTTACGGTCGTCTCCGCAATTGTTCCAGCGGGTGAAACCTCGAAATCCCTTTCGGTATATCAGGATATGATGACTGTCGCCATCGAAGGCAAACTGGACCGCAGTTCGGCGATTGTTGCTCTAGGCGGGGGTGTAGTAGGGGATCTGGCTGGTTTTGTTGCTGCTACATATATGCGTGGAATCAAGTTTGTACAAGTACCTACGACGATCCTGGCGCATGACAGCAGTGTTGGCGGCAAGGTGGCTGTCAATCATCCGCTGGCTAAAAATATGATCGGTGCATTCCATCAGCCAGAGCTGGTGCTCTATGATGTGGATACGCTTCAAACCTTGCCGCCACGCGATGTCTCTGCTGGATTGTCAGAGATGCTGAAGCACGGACTGATTCGGGACGAAGCTTTTGCTTACTGGTGTGAGGAGCACGCGGATGAGCTGCTTGCCCTTGATCCGGAGGCTTTGGGATATGGCTTGGAACGAGGCTGTGGTATCAAGGCAGAGATTGTATCGCGTGACGAACGTGAAAATGGAGAACGTGCATTGTTAAACCTGGGTCATACGATTGGTCATGCCATTGAAGCGATTGCCGGTTATGGCGAATTTCTGCATGGTGAAGCTATCTCGATTGGTATGGCGGGCTCGGCCTTGCTCGGCGAGAAGTTGGGAGCCCCAGCAGGACTTTATGACGATACGGTTCGGATGCTGCGTTCACTGCGTCTACCGGTGACGATGCCAAAACATTTGGATACAGATGCATTAATGGATGCAATGATGCACGACAAAAAGTTCCGTGAGGGCCATATGGTCTTCATTATTCCTGACCGGATCGGCGCTGCCAAAATTGTGAAGGATGTACCGGTTACGGCAGTACGCGACGTCATTGAAATGCTCAAGAAGGGAGATTAAAAGCGATGGTTACTCGGGGAATTCGCGGGGCTACTACGGTCACGCATAATAACGAAGAACATATTTTGAAAGAAACGGCTGTACTATTGCAGGAAATCGTGGATCGTAACGAGATCCAACCCGAAGATATTTGCAGTGTGTGGATTACGATGACTGGAGATCTGGATGCTGCTTTTCCAGCAAAGGCAATTCGCCAATTGGATGGCTGGGAGCTTGTACCCTTGATGTGTGCGCTGGAAGTTCCGGTTGCAGGCGCCTTGCCACAGTGCATCCGTTTTATGGTACATGTTAACACTGCAAAAGGTCAGAATGAAATCAACCATGTGTATCTTAACGGTGCACAGTCTCTGCGTCCTGATTTGGCGGCACCTTCCAATTCGTAAGATAGAGTGGTTGTCAAATCATTCGGAATGATGTATAGTGAGAACCAGTTGAGTAGAGTAGAGATTGAGCTGAGAGCAGCTGAGATGAGTGGAGTATATAGCAGAGTCCAGCGGGTGGTAACCGGAGCAACAGAAGCCGGTCAACTGATTCGCGGTACGTCGTGCTACGGAATTATTGGAAACAGGATGAAGGAATGCAAACGTGTCTAACGACATCGTTTTGTTTAGGTATAACACGACCAATATCCTCATGCATTTCATGAAAGAATGAGTGCTTTGGATGAGATCAGTGTATGCCACTACAATTCCTTTGTAATTGATGAATTTATAATTCATCCATACAACAGCCTGTGTGATAATTCGGTAAGGATGCATGTATAGGGACTTGTTATTTATGAAGCACCAACCTGTTGAAACAGCTTATAACCAAACCTCTACCTGAATGGTAGAGGTTTTTTTGTTGTATATTGAATTGTTTCTTCTACCCATATAGGTTCAACTAAACTTTTTACACAAAAACGGAGAGGACAGAAATAACCTGAAGAAGTGGAGCGTTCGCCTTTATCACCGGATTTTCCCTTTAGAAAGGGAATCAAAAAAATCTGGGGATAACAGCGATCGGAAGGTTGTTCTGTCATCGGAGTGCTCAGTGTAAACCTCTTTAGTTGAACTTATATAAATCTGAAAGGACGTGATCTGATGATAACGCCAAACGTTAATCAAGTACTGAAAATGTCGAATGAATATAATCTGATTCCGGTAGTCAAACGGATTCTGGCAGACATGGAGACCCCAATTCGGATTTTCCGCCGTTATGCTGACAACGACCGGGCATTTCTGCTGGAAAGTGTGGAGGGTGGAATTCAATGGGCGAGATATTCCTTCATTGGCACAGATCCGTTCCTGATGATTTCCGCCAAAAAAGGCCGGATCGTGGTAGAAGAAGCGGGACAGATTCGAGAACTGCCAGGCAAGCCGATTGAAGAGCTCAAAGCGCTGCTCCGTAAGTATCGTAGTCCGAAAGATGATGAACTGCCGCCATTTACTGGCGGGGCCATTGGTTTCTTTGGATACGACCTGCTGCAATATTATGAGAAGCTTCCGGCCCACGCGCTGGATGATCTGAAAATGGATGATATTCGCTTCATGTTCTGTGACCAGATTATCGTGTTTGACCACGTGAAGCAGCAGATGCTGCTCGTCGGCAATGTGCACGTGAAAGAGGGTGCAACGGATGATGATATCCGTCAAGCCTATGCTTTAACTTCTGAGAAGCTGGAGCAGGCAGCTGAACGCTTGCAGCAGCAAGGACCAGGGGAGAACCTGAACCCGCGTTCCATCCCAGGAGACGTGGAACTGGGGGATATCCAATCCAATCTCACGAAGGAACAGTTTATCGGGAATGTAGAGCAGGCCAAAGAGTACATTCGGGCAGGAGATATTTTTCAAGTGGTGTTATCCCAACGTTTCCATATTGATACCGAAGTTTCTCCGCTGCATGTATATCGCGTGCTTCGGACGTTGAATCCATCACCTTACATGTATTATCTGAAGATGGACGATGAAATTATCGTGGGGACTTCACCGGAAGCATTGGTAAAAGTGGATGGAAACCGCGTAGAAACAAGGCCGATTGCCGGAACTCGTCCAAGAGGAGCTACGGAAGCAGAAGATCGTGCATTGGCGGCAGATCTGCTGCAGGATGAGAAGGAACGTGCAGAACATCTGATGCTTGTTGATCTGGGACGTAATGATCTGGGACGTGTGTCTAACTTCGGAAGTGTGAAATGTGACATGTTCATGGAAATTGAACGATATTCCCACGTCATGCACATGGTGTCCAACGTTACAGGTGAGCTAAGAGAAGACAAGGATTTCTTTGATGCATTTCTTTCGTGTTTGCCGGCGGGTACGGTATCCGGTGCGCCGAAGCTACGTGCGATGGAGATTATCGCGGAACTGGAAAAAGAAGCACGGGGTGCTTATGCAGGTGCTATCGGTTATCTTGGTTTCTCGGGCAACATGGACTCCTGTATTACAATCCGAACGATTATTTTCAAAAAGGGAAAAGCTTATGTGCAGGCTGGAGCCGGAATCGTATGGGATTCGGTGCCTGAGAATGAATATGAAGAAACCGTAAATAAAGCCAAAGCGTTACTTAAGGCGATTCGTACAGCAGAAGCGATGTTTCCTGCCAAAGAGAAGGATCACACCTTGAAACTTGCCAACGCCGATTATTTTGTTACCCCAGCCACGGCTGCACAAAACTGAGAGAGGAGAGACCGGAAATGAATATGAACCCAGTCATGAATGAAGAATCCGAGCGATCTGTAAGTGAAGTTAGTCATGCGGAAGGCATGAAGAATGGCCTTGCCAAAATTTTGGAGGGAAGCCATCTGGAGCAGGCAGAAGCGCGCGACTTGATGTACTCCATCATGAGAGGTGAGGCCACTCCGGCTCAAATCGGAGGTTTGCTTATGGGCTTGCGGATGAAGGGAGAAACGGTAGATGAAATCACGGGGTTTGCCGAAGCCATGCGTGGACAAGGCGGACGGATTCTGACCGACGGCAATGGACTGCTGGACACCTGTGGAACAGGGGGTTCAGGTATTCATAAGTTCAACATTTCAACAGCATCGGCGATCATTGCTTCAGCAGTCTCTGTCCGGGTGGCGAAGCATGGTAATCGCTCTGCCTCAGGCAAGGCGGGCAGTGCGGATGTACTTGAAGCATTGGGCGTGAATATTCATCTGGACGGAGAGCAGGCGAGACAATGTCTCGATGAGATCGGAATCTGTTTTTGTTTTGCTCAGGTGTACCACCCTTCTATGAAACATGCTGCTGCGCCAAGAAAAGAGCTGGGTGTGCGTACGATCTTTAACATGCTCGGACCTCTAACCAATCCTGCGGGAGCGGATCGACAATTGCTTGGTTTATATGACCGCAGCCGGACACCGATGATCGCTGAAGTGCTGAATCGTCTGGGGCTGAAAAGAGCTTTGGTTGTAGCGAGTCATGATGGACTGGATGAAATCAGCATCTCCGCACCTACCCAGGTATCCGAGCTGCGTAATGGTGAAGTGCATACGTATGACATTGATCCACGTGATATGGGATTATCGTTACATCCGCTGGAATCGGTTCTTGGAGGAGATGCGGCTCAGAACGCCGAAATTATTAAAAGGATCTTCCAGGGAGAACGGAGCGCATACCGCGATGTCGTTCTGTTGAATGCCGGGGCGTGCATCTATGTATCCGGTCTAGCAAATACCATTGCAGAAGGTGTGTTGATGGCGACAGACGCTGTAGACTCCGGCAAGGCTGCCGGGAAGCTGGAACAGTTAATTCATACAACGGAGGCGTACAGTCATGTATCTTGATCGAATCGTAGCAACCAAACATAAAGAAGTTGAAGTTCTGGCACAAACATTTCAGATGGACGATGCGCTGAAAAAGATAGAGGCATTACCCAATACTCGTGGATTCGAACGTGCTCTATCAGAGAGACGTAACCGTAAACTGGGTCTCATTGCCGAAGTGAAGAAGGCTTCTCCGTCCAAAGGACTGATTCGTCCTGATTTTCATCCAGTAGAAATTGCTTCCGCATACGAACGGGCTGGAGCGGATTGTATATCCGTATTGACCGACGTTTCTTATTTCCAGGGAAATAGCGAATACTTGCAGGCCATTCATGAAGCTGTGAACATACCGCTACTGCGCAAAGATTTTATTATAGATGAACGACAGATTGCCGAGGCAAGGCTGCTTGGCGCGGATGCCGTTTTGCTGATTGCGAGTATTCTGACACCCGAACAGATGCGTCAATATCTGACGTTTGCCAAAAGTCTGGGCCTGGATGCATTAATTGAAGTCCATGATCGTGCTGAACTGGAGCAAGTACTCGATATACCGCAGGCAACACTTGTGGGCATCAACAACCGCAATCTGAAAACGTTCGAAACCAGTCTGAACACCACGTTGGATTTGATGAACTTGATTCCGGATGGTGTCACATTAATCAGTGAAAGTGGAATTGACGGCCCTCAGCCACTGGAATCTCTTGTTGAGGCAGGTGTGCATGGTATCCTTGTTGGGGAGCATCTGATGCGTAAGGACGATGTTGAGGCAGCGGTATATGAACTGATGGGACCAAAAGCATGAATGCATTCAATCATGACGGCACAGGCAGCGGAGACGTGGATCTGCGAACCCGGCCGGCAGCGGCTGTAAAAATATGTGGACTTCAGGACGTTGAAGTGCTAAAATCGATGATAAACTTGCCTGTGGATTACGTTGGTGTTGTTTTTGCCCCATCCCGTCGCCGTATTACGCCTGAACAGGGTGCCGAGCTAAGAACGGTTCTCTTGGACTGGACGATGTTTGATCGGCCGAAGCTGGCGGGTGTTTTCGTGAATCCTACGCTCGAAGAGCTGGAAAGCATCATGCAGATTTCAGGCCTGGATGTCATTCAGCTGCATGGACAGGAATCGCCGGAATTTTGTGAACAGGTGAAGCAGCACTTCGGTACCGAAGTGTTCAAGGCTTTCTCTTTTCCCAAGGATGAAACAGGTTCATTAGCTGACGATACTGCCTTATTGGCACTTGATCCATATAAAAATGTGGTGGACGCCATATTGCTCGATACGTTTGACCCGCTCTATGGAGGGGGCTCCGGTAAAACCTTTGCCTGGGAACGAATTCCTTTCTACGCCGAGTGGGCAAGAAAACATGGAATCGCGTTGTTCGTGGCAGGAGGTTTACAGCCGGATAATGTGCAACAACTGATACAGACATATGCACCGGACGGCGTCGATGTATCCAGCGGCGTAGAGTCCGAAGGTGTGAAGGATATTGCGAAAATTACAGCATTTGTAGAAAGGGTGAAGCAGGCATGACACATCAATTGCCGGATCAACACGGGCGTTTCGGTCCCTTCGGAGGCCGCTTTGTACCTGAGACACTAATGAACGCTCTGATCGAACTGGAGGAAGCGTATAGCCACTTCTCTGAAGACGAGGAATTCAACAAGGAACTGAATTACCTGTTAAGCGAGTATTCTGGCCGGGAAACACCTTTATACCATGCAGAGCAATTATCCCGCCGCTTGGGTGGACCCAAAATTTATCTGAAACGTGAAGACCTGAATCATACGGGAGCACACAAGATCAATAACGCTATTGGACAGGGATTGCTGGCCAAACGGATGGGGAAAAAGAAAGTCATTGCCGAAACAGGTGCAGGGCAGCATGGCGTTGCCACGGCAACCGTTGCTGCTTTGCTGGGTCTTGAATGCAAAGTGTTTATGGGTGAAGAAGATACCCAACGACAACAATTGAACGTATTTCGGATGAAGCTGCTTGGGGCAGAAGTCATTCCGGTGACATCTGGTACGCGCACATTGAAAGATGCAGGAAACGAGGCGCTCCGTTACTGGGTTAGTAATGTGGAAGATACCTTCTACGTGCTTGGATCGGTAGTCGGTCCTCATCCGTATCCAATGATGGTACGTAACTTCCAGCGAGTGATCGGTGATGAGACACGGCGCCAGATTCAGGAGATTGAAGGACGTTTGCCGGATGTGATTGTTGCAGCTGTAGGCGGCGGAAGTAATGCAATCGGTATGTTCTATCCGTTTATTGGCGATCAGGATGTGAAGCTTGTTGGTGTTGAAGCAGCAGGTAAAGGGGTGGACACTGAGTTCCATGCGGCTACAATGAGCAAAGGAACACACGGTGTATTCCAGGGTTCGATGAGTTATCTACTGCAAGATGAATATGGACAGGTTCAGCCGGCCCATTCCATTTCAGCGGGACTTGATTATCCGGGTGTTGGTCCCGAGCATTCCTACCTCAAAGATATTAAACGTGCAAAATATGTTCCGATTACGGACCAGGAGGCATTGGATGCCTTGCAGTTGCTGAGCCGAACAGAAGGCATTATCCCTGCTTTGGAGTCAGCGCATGCTGTTGCGCAGGTCGTCAAGCTTGCGCCTGAACTCAGCGCTGATGATATCGTTGTGATCTGTCTTTCCGGTCGTGGTGACAAAGACGTTGAATCTATTATGAAATATACAGGAGGGGACTTGGCATGAACCTGATGGACCAGACCTTCCAGCAACTGAAAGAACAGAACCGGACAGCACTTATTCCATTCCTTACGGTTGGAGATCCAGATGTGGACACCACGGTGGAAATCATTAAGGAATTGGAACAGGCGGGGGCAGACATTTTGGAGCTCGGTGTTCCCTATTCTGATCCGCTCGCAGATGGACCGGTAATCCAGCGTGCTTCCGAGCGTGCATTGAAAAGTCAGATCACGATTCGGACTTGTATGGAGACAGCAGCAAGAGCGCGTGCGGAGGGTGTGAAAATGCCTTTTGTCCTGTTCACCTACTATAATCCGGTATTGCAGACGGGACTGGATGTATTTTTTGACGAATTGATCAAACATGAGATCAGCGGCATGATCATCCCGGATCTTCCGATTGAGGAAGCCGAGGATATGCGACGCCGTGCGGATGCTGTGGGTGTGCATTTGGTTCCGCTTGTAGCCCCTACTTCCAATGCGAGAATTGAGCGTATTGTTACGGGAGCACGTGGTTTCATCTATTGTGTATCCTCTTTGGGTGTTACCGGAGAGAGAGCTTCCTTTTTCGATGGAGTAGAGAGCTTCATTGAAACGGTAAAGAGCCTGACAGATCTTCCGGTCGCTGTTGGCTTCGGCATTTCCAGTCACGAGCAGGTAGCTCGTTTCTCCCGTATCTGTGACGGCGTTGTTGTAGGCAGTGCTATCGTTCGTCAGGTGGAAGAAGCTATACCTCTTCTTGGAAACCCGGATACGCGTCAGGCGGGACTGTTGCAAATTCGCAACTTTGTGGCACAATTAAAAGGATAAGGATTCAATGATGTTACATCCCCAGGGCATGCTCAGCACAGGCTGAGGCATGTCCATAACTATTTCAATAACAGGAGGCGGTCGGGTTGAAACCGAAGTCCCAGATTGTCAATCTGCCTGTATATAAACCGGGCAAACCGATTGAAGAAGTGAAACGTGAACTGGGTTTGGAGCAAGTGATCAAGCTGGCCTCCAACGAAAATCCATATGGAAGTTCCCCTGCTGCACTTGAAGCGATCACCAGAGAGCTGGTTAATGTAAGCATATATCCGGATGGCAGTTCCACGGAACTGACTGAAGTGCTGGCGAAGCATTTGGGTGTGAAACGGGATAATCTGATCTTTGGTTGTGGATCGGATGAGATCATTGCGTTGATCACTCGTGCATTCTTCCTTCCGGGAGACGAGAACATCATGGCTGACCAGACGTTCTCTGTATACAAAAGTAACGCTGACATCGAGGGTGCTGTCAGCATTGAAGTGCCGCTCAAAGATGGAACACATGACCTGATTTCCATGCTGGCGCAAATCAATGATAAGACCAAAGCGGTGTGGGTGTGTAACCCCAATAACCCAACAGGTACAATTATCTCTGAGCAGGAATTGACGGCATTCATGGATCGTGTACCTTCTCATGTCATGGTTGTGCTGGATGAAGCCTATTATGAATTTGTAACGGATGAGGCATACCCAAAAAGTGTCCCTATGATTGAGCGTTATCCTAACCTGGTTATTTTGCGGACATTCTCCAAAATCTACGGCCTGGCTTCATTGCGTATCGGATACGGTATTGCACGCCCGGAAGTGATCGATCTGATCAACCGCGTGCGCGAGCCGTTTAATACTTCACGCTTTGCTCAGGTTGCCGCAAAAGCAGCGCTGGAGGATCAGGCTTTTATTGAGGAGTGTGTCAAGCGGAATAAGGAAGATCGCGAGTATCTGCAAAATGAATTTACACGCTTGGGACTTCCATTTTTTCCGTCGCAGGGGAATTTTATTTTGGTTGATGTCGATATGCCTTCCCGGGATGCATTCCAATCCCTTCTAAAACAAGGCATTATTGTTCGTCCTGGATTCCATGTATATCCAACATACATTCGTGTGTCCGTCGGAACATCAGAACAGAACCGTGCGTTTGTCGCGGCACTGGAGAACACGCTGGCTGAAAAGGCGGTAGCACGCCCTTAAATCTGGCGATGAAAAGAGTGAGGACCCATGAAACTAAAAATTGCAATGATCGGTGTAGGGCTCATCGGCGGTTCACTGGCGCTTTGCTTCAAAGGCAAGCCAGGTGTAACGGTGATGGGCTATGCCCACCTGCCTGAACTGAAGGACAAATACATAGCGAGTGGTGTAGTGGATGATGCTACGCTCTCTCTGGAGGAAGCGGTACAGGATGCCGACTTTATTTTTTTGTGCGTACCTGTTGGGCTGCTCGAATCCTATTTTGGACAACTGGCCAAGCTTCCCTTGAAAAAGGGATGTATTATTACGGATGTAGGAAGCACAAAGGCGTCTATCGCAGCCTGTGCTGAGCATGTCCGCATGAGTGACGCATACTTTATCGGCGGTCATCCGATGGCCGGATCTGAGCGTGCAGGTGTAGATGCAGCCTCGGCTGTATTATTCGAGAATGCATACTATGTCTTGACCCCTTCAGAATATGTGCCTGAGGAAGCTTACGACAGGTTATCTGATCTTCTTGCGTATACACGTGCCCAGATTGTACGTGTAGAGCCGCTGCTGCACGATGACATTGTGGGGGCGATCAGTCATTTGCCACATGTTATTGCAGTTGCGCTGGTGAACCAGGTGCGCGAATATAATGAATCGAACCCTTTGTATAAAATGCTGGCTGCAGGCGGTTTCCGGGATATTACCCGGATTGCCTCCAGTGATGCCATTGTATGGAGAGATATCCTGCTGAGCAATCGTGAGGTGCTGCTGGGCTTGCTAAAGGACTGGAACAGCCAGATGACGGCTTTCACTGAAATGCTGGAGCAACAAAATGGTGAGGGCATTGAGGAAGCGTTCCGTCAGGCACGCGAGTTCCGCAGTGTGCTGCCAGAACGACGGAAAGGCATGATCTCGTCGTTGTTTGATCTGTATACGGATGTGCAGGATGCGCCGGGGATGATCGGCAAGATTGCGACCGAGCTTGGGGCGAATGATATTAACTTAAGCAACATGGAGATTATTGAGAACCGGGTCGATGTGCCGGGCATTATGCGTTTGTCTTTCCGGCAGGAAGAAGAAATGGAACGTGCCAAAACGCTGCTGGATTCCCTGGGGTATCAAGTGTGGGTTTAGGTTCTTGGAAGGGGGCGAAAGCCCTCTTTTTTATGTTGAAAACGATCTGTTACAGGATATGACCTGAAAAAGGACAAAAAAAAGACCGCTTACATAAGCGGCCATTGCTCACGTGGAGCAATACAGTTATTGGATAGGAGTGGAGAGAAACCATACTGTACTTTTATTATATGTATCCGTTTTCATTTTGTCAACACTTTTGAGTGAAATTGTTTTAAAAAAATATAACATTCGTAAATTATGGAAATATAATCCTTGCATCAAAGTGGGAGAGATCTTCATTTGGACAATTTGTTGATAATCGGAAATAAGGCTGAATTAGTGCAATTGAGAAAAATATATTATAACGAAATTCTTCTGTAATTTTAAATTAATTCTTTATTCACACCAACTTTCTCGGGCCTTCGTTCGTCCAATATATGAGTGGCTTCACCAAATGGATCAAATTGAAGTCATGGACGAGAAAATGGCCGCATAATAATGACTGGTCGGGCTTCAAAGGAAGCCATGGATTTGCCAGGACGATGCAGACCGTTGTACAATAAATACTGTTAATGTAGAAACGTTGGGGAAATTGCCATTACATAGGGGAATTTGGCGGGAAGGCCTGTTTTGGCGCTGAACGCTGTTTTATGCGGTGAAAACCGCAACTTTTTTGTGCCTGTTCGGTAATACATGGATAGAGTCGAACGGGGAGAAGCACATGGATGGGCGAGGAGGGGTCGCACTCAAATGACGGATTCCCAGTTGATTCGAGAGATCAAGGAAGGTAACCTGGAGTTATATTCCGAGCTGATGAGTCGTTATCAGCGTAAAATACTGGCTTTCGTATATCATATGTTGAAAAGTTCCAATATGGAGCTGCTTGCGGAAGATCTCTGTTCTGAGACTTTCTATAAGGCGTTCCGCAGTCTGCACTCATTCCGAGAGGTGGATGCCTCGTTCTCAACCTGGTTATATACCATTGCGAGAAATACGGTACTGAGTGAGCTTCGCAAACAGCGTAGTGGGAGTGTTCCACTTGAAGAGAGCGGTATAGTACCCATTGCTCCTTCAGAGAATGCACCAGAGTATGCTGTATTGCGCAGTGAGCGGGTGATGCTGGTTAGGGATGCAATTAACAATTTACCGGAGAAGCAGCGTTCTGCCATTATACTCCGTGAGTATGATCAACTAGACTACCAGGAGATTGCAAATATTCTTGGGCAGAGCGTCAGTTCTGTAAAATCGTTATTGTTCAGAGCAAGGTCAAGCGTAAAAACTCAATTGGAACCTTATTTCTTCGAACCGGTCTACGAGCCATATGAAGGGATGAAGAACCGATGAATTGCAATGAAGCCCAGGAACTGTTTGCACTGGTCTGGGACTTGCCGGAAGCTCATCCTCAGCGATTTGCATTTCATGCTCATCTCGCTGGTTGTGAAGATTGCTCGCAGCAATTTGAGATTTGGGAAGAAGCTCAAATTCTGCTGCACAGCATACCGGTCCCAGTGACAGAACAACAAGCAGAGAAAGTGAACCGTAATGTTATGGACCGGATCTACGCGGAGTCTCCATGGCTACTGCCGGAAGAGGCAAAGGTTAATCGTTTCTCTGCTGTAATCCGCAAGCATATGTCTTTGTGGATTGCTGCGTTCCTGGCAATTTTTTTATGCAGCTTTCTGTACATGGCGATGTTTAAGCCAGACGTATCAGAAGCTGAGCAGACCAACGTGGTCTCTACGGGCATTTTGGAGACAGGAGTAGCGGGCAGTGAGCCTTCTTCCTCCGGATTGTACAAGTACAATATGACGGGAGCAGACAGAGGCAGTATTATTGAGCCCTTCGTTGTTAGCATGGGGCCAGCGTATCCTCAATACTGGATGGCGTTGTCGCTGCTAGCCATAGGTATGGCTTTGTTCTCTCTTGGACGTATGCATCGTACAACGAACAAACGCAAACAAGGTGCACGTGCTTAGGTAAAGCTTTCGTTCACCGTATAGAGAAATGAGGGATGAGATGCGGATCGGGCTTATTCGTCACGGTCTAACCGACTGGAATGCGGCAGGACGTATTCAGGGACAGACAGACATACCTCTGAATGCAGAAGGTCGTGAGCAAGCTGAGCGTCTGGGTAGACGTTTGCTTACTGAAGAGTATCGCTGGGACCACATCATTACGAGCGGGCTGTCCAGGGCTCAGGAGACGGGAGAGATTATCTCCGGGCTATTGAATGTTCCTTTGCTGGAGCCAGATGCACGCTTGAAGGAACGTGCCTTTGGTCAGATTGAAGGTCTGACATCCGAAGAGCGTGTTGCTCGCTGGGGCGTTTCCTGGGAGACGCTGGATTTGGGACAGGAACAGATTGCTGATATTCAGACACGTGCACTGGGCTTTCTGGAGGATTTATGGGAGGCTCATCAGGACCAAAATGTGCTGATTGTCTCCCATGGCGCTTTTCTAGCCAATATGCTATCAGCTTTGTATAAAGACCGCTATACGGAACGAATAGGAAACCTGTCGCTTACGATCCTGGAGAAGGAACGTGAAGATTGGAGACCATTGCTTTATAACTGTACACGACACCTTTCATTGGATCTGGCGAAACAACCTGAGTAATTAACTCAGGTTGTTTTTTTTGCGTTATAGCAATGTATAACTGTCATTCTATATGATTTTGTACCTCTCATTCTTCTTCTGAGCAGGCAACTTCGGGCATAGTATGGTTAAAACATAAAAGATTTGCAAAAAAGAGGTTTAGATCATGGGAATTCCGTCAACGATGTTTACAAAACCAAACTACTTCAGGCCCCGAATCAATAGCCAAAAAGTAGCCAAGGGCGAGGCGATGGACCCATGAATCTAGCGGATATGCTTACTTTTGCCGATATCGGCCAGCTTAATCGAATAGCAGACTATTACCAGTGCGAGTGTAAGCCCAATTCCAAACATGAACTCATCCAGAGTATTCTCACTACATTGGGCAGCAGACCTTTTTTTGAGCAGCAGGTTCGCGAATTAAACCAGGTAGATCTGCGATTTTTGAACAACTTGCTGTTTGATACCCGCCAATACTTCGGTATGGAGGAACTTGTCGCCATTGCTCGTCAGTCGATGGACAAAAAAGATAGCGAGGCTGGAGCCAGTCCACGTGATCTTATCGTACGCTTCACGAAGAGTGGATGGTTGTTCAATGGCACAACTCAACAGACCAGATACCTGTATCAGGTGCCCCAGGATTTGCAAATGCGGTTTCGGGATGTGTTATCTACCCACCTGAAGGCAGGTATTGCACAGACGAGCGAGCCCCCCGTTTACCGGGATGAATTCCATCTACTCGCTGATGATCTGAAACTGTTTCTACAATTTGTCCAGCAGCATGAAATAGCACTAAACGCAGAAGGCATGATGTATCGTCGTTCTCAGCAGCAGATCATGGAGCATTTACATGTGAGTGAGGCGCTGGTAGGTAAGGCTGGATGGAGATTCGGTTATGGTCGTTCGTTCAAAGACTACCCCGACCGATTTGCGTTCATCTATGACTACGCTTTTCATCATCGTCTGGTTCGTGAGGAGCAGGGCGCGCTGAAATTGTCACCTTCTGGTGAAGACAAGCTGGGGGCAGAGAAAACAGCCGAGATGATACAGCTATTTCGGTTTTGGTTAAGACTTTATAAAGGTGCTATTCCCAATCTGTCCTCCATTGTGTACTGGACAGGGGAATGTGCAGCTGGCTGGTCCACAGCAGAGTCTTTGTTCCGCCAGATTGGTCCCTACATTCAGCCGTTCTATTATGACACTGCAGAGACGATTTATGACAACAGGATACTGAAAATGATGCTGCATCTGGGCATGCTTCGCATTGGAGAGCATGCAGATGGGCGAACAGTACAAATGACAGCATGGGGTTCACGCCTTGCGTCATCCTGTCGCTCGCTGTCGGGGGATATTACCCCCGTTATGTTTGACAAGTGAAGGACAAGTTGCTAAAATCACTCCCAAATTAAGGAGTGATACTTATGATAATTCCATACAAAGGTATGCAACCCCAGTTACACCCTTCGGTATATATGGCCGAAGGCGCCAAACTAATAGGTGATCTGACAATGGGTGAAGAATCTACGATCTGGTTCAATGCTGTGCTGCGCGCCGATCTGGCACCCATTGTGATTGGACGGCGCTGTAATATACAGGATAATGCTGTTGGACACGTCAACACGGATCAACCTTTGATTTTGGACGACGATGTGTCGGTGGGGCATTCTGCGATTATCCATGGATGTCGTATCGGAACAGGTTCGCTGATTGGTATGGGGGCTATCCTACTCAATGGAGCCGAAATTGGTGAATATACGCTGATCGGGGCCGGTTCTGTTGTTACTGAAAATACTAAAATTCCGCCCTATACCCTTGCTTTGGGCACACCAGCCAAAGTGATACGTGAGTTGACTGATGCAGATCTTGAGCGGATGTCGAGAACTACACTAGGTTATGTTGCCAAAGGAAAGGAGTATAGGAGCTCTTAAATCCGTTTTGGAGGTGCATCCTATTGGATAAAATGAAAGTTACGTATGAAGTCATGTTGGGGCTGGCTGCTGAGATGGTGTGGGACGACGCGCTTCGTAAACAGCGCAGCGAGAAGCTGTATATGGAAATCGATAAGGCATTGGCTACCGGAGACGAAGTAGCTTTCCGGAATCTGACGGATGAACTGAAGGCCATAAACTGATGAGCATGTGAAAATAAATATATAACACAGGAAATGCGTGAAACACGCATTTCTTTTTTTGCGTTCACGACCATTGCTACACGGAAAAAGTATGAATCTCTGGATTTATAATATAAGCTCATATATAATATGGGAATAAAATGGATAGAGAGGGGAATTAGGGAATTGAAATTCAGTGAGATGACTCAAGACAGCTGGGCGGAACTGCAACTCTATCTGGATACATGCCTTATTCCGTATACAGCCCTGACGGGCAAGCAGTCCCCGGTTGAAGCAACCGAGGCGTTGGAGCGGCTTAGAGATTTTTTGGATCTGGTGGAGATTCCTTTTAAAGGACGTATCATGACTTACCCTGCATTTCATTATGCCTGTCCGGATATGTCAATGGCATTAAATACCTTATCCGAACAGCTTAAATCCTCTGGTTTCAAATATGTGGTTATAATGTCATCTGATGGAGAGTTGAAACAGACCCAAATTACTTCTGCAGATTTGGTATTAAGCCGTTCTGTTTTGATTCATGAGGTGGGAGAAGAGGGTATTTCGCGTTTGGTCGGGGAAAAAATCCGTGAGTTATGGAAAAGATGACCTACGTGTGACAAATGTGACAATTTACCAACATTTTTTTAATAACGCTTACAAATGAACCTTAAAAATGTGTGACAAATTCTTGACGGTGTTCTAGGGCTACTATATGATTATGTATGTTCTAGTAAGTCGTGGAATTTCTGATAATGAAAACGATTGAGAGAGTTGGCTGAAAAAGGGGGTTGGAGACAGTATGAGCAGTGAGCATGACCAGCACGAAGCTTCGATGAAATTGCCAAGCCGCATGGAAATGTCACGCAGGCAGTTTTTGACGTACACGCTTGGTGGAGCTACAGCCTACATGGCCGCCGGTGCAATACTCCCCATGGTCCGTTTTGCGGTGGACCCGATTTTGCAGCACAAGGGAGAAGGCACCTCTGTCAAAGTAGCGGAAATCAGCAAAATTACGAGTGAACCTCAAGAATTTACGTTTGAAGTGAAACAGCAAGACGGTTGGTATTTGAGCAATGCTTCGTTAATCGCCTGGATCAGGAAAGATGAACAGGGCAAAATCTATGCGCTTTCACCCATTTGTAAACATTTGGGATGTACCGTAGGTTGGAACAGTGATAAGCAGTATCCCGATGAATATCATTGTCCGTGCCATGGTGCGCATTATACCAAAGAAGGCAAGAATCTTGCCGTAGCCCCGAAGCCGTTGGATGAGTATGTGGTTAAGGAAGATCAGGGTTGGGTTTATCTGGGCGACATTGTTCCGAACACCCGAGTCAAATAGGAGGCGTGAACGCAGATGTTTAAAAATGTCTATGACTGGATTGACGAGCGTCTCGATATCACGCCAATCTGGAGGGACGTTGCGGATCATGAAGTTCCAGAGCACGTAAACCCGGCTCATCACTTTTCCGCATTCGTGTACTGCTTTGGTGGATTGACGTTCTTTATCACTGTTATTCAAATTTTGTCAGGCATGTTCCTGACCATGTATTATGTGCCTGATATTATTAATGCTTACGCCAGTGTCGAGTATTTGCAGACCAAAGTAGCCTTCGGCCAAATTGTACGCGGGATGCACCATTGGGGAGCCAGCTTGGTTATCGTTATGATGTTCTTACATACGATGCGTGTGTTCTTTACCGGCTCTTACAAAGCACCACGCGAGATGAACTGGGTTGTCGGCATGCTGATCTTTTTTGTCATGCTGGGTCTGGGGCTTACCGGGTACCTGTTGCCATGGGATAACAAAGCTTACTTTGCAACCAAGGTTACTCTAGAGATTGCGAATACGGTTCCTTGGCTGGGGCCGATCATTAAGGAATTCCTGCAAGGCGGAACTATTGTAGGTGCGCAGACGTTAACACGGTTCTTTGCCCTACACGTCTTCTTCCTTCCGGCTGTGCTTCTGGTGCTTCTGGTCGGTCACTTTATTATGATCCGCAGACAGGGCATTTCGGGACCACTATAATCTGAGAAGGGAGGAATCGACATGGCTCACGGACACAAGTCAGATGACCAGGAAAAGATTATCTTCGTCGGGGACTCACGCGTCCGTAAAGGAGCGGGGTTTATAACTCCACCGGATTACACGGCGTATCCCGGCAAATCAGAGGCTTTTATTCCTAACTTCTTGCTGAAGGAATGGATGGTTGGTGTCGTTGTACTGGTTGGTATTCTGGTATTAACGATTTCGGAACCTGCACCACTGGGCTATCCGGCCAATCCAAGTGCATCGGTTATCCCGATGCCGGACTGGTACTTCCTTTTTCTATACCAGTATTTGAAATACCCATATGCCTCAGGTGATTATGTCTTGCTCGGGGTACTTGGAGTCAGTGGAGTTGCTTTCGGCGCTCTATTACTCGCCCCTTTTCTGGATACAGGCAAGGAGCGGCGTTTCTACAAACGTCCGATTGCATCATCACTTATGATTCTATCGGTGATGGCCGTTTTCTACCTGACCAATGTTGCGTGGACACACTATGAGCATGAGTTGGAAGCAAGCGGCCAGAAGCCGGAACATATTCAGCGTGAGGAAGAGGCGCGGGAGAAACACGCGCAGGGTCTGCCTACCTCCAATGCGCCAGGTCAAAAAGAAGAAGTGGCGATCGTTGAGAAGGATGACCCTGCAATGGAATCATACAAAAAGGCCGGATGTATCGGATGTCATGCGGCAGATATGAAGGGTTCAGGCTCTGTACCTGCACTTCGGGGTGTTGGTGACAAACACAGCCAGGAAGAAATCCTGACGATTATCAAAGAAGGATATAATGGCATGCCTCCGATGTACGACAAAGCCATAGCCCAAGGGCTGACAGATGACGACATCAATCACTTGGCGGAATGGCTTGCGAAACAGAAGGCAGAACAGTAAAATCGAAATAAGCAATGAAACCTGATCGTTTATGCGGTCAGGTTTTTTTGAGGCGTTTTTCGCAAAACCTATCTTTGGAACGCAGAACACATATGATGGAAGGGGCAGAGCCTGTGGCTTTATCATACTTTTGGAGCCGGGAATTTCTAACAAACCGCTATTTCCTGTGGCTTCTTTTTTGGTGTAACGCATTAGGAACAGTATATGGATACATATGGTACGGGGATCAATTGGAGTATACGCTGGCACAGCAACCACTATGGCAAATTGTGTTTGTGCCGGACAGTCCGACGGCGAGTCTGTTTTTTACACTATCGTTGTTGTGGATATTGTACAAGCCGAAATCGATGCTTCTGAATCGGATTGGACATGTTATACAGGCGCTTGCTGTGGTTACTTCGGTAAAATACGGCGTTTGGGCAGTCTCCATCATTTTTGCTGGCTGGATGCAGGGGGGCGCACAGAACTGGCAGGATTGGATGTTAATTGCGTCGCATAGCGCCATGGCTATTGAGGCTCTGCTGTATGTGCGGTTCTTTGGGTTCCGTTGGGGTGCTCTGGTGATCGCTGCATTGTGGACGCTGTTAAACGATACGATGGATTATACCTATGACATCTTCCCTTGGCTGCCCGCATCGCTGATGGACCATCTGGATGGGGTACGCAATTTCACCGTTGGACTGACGCTAGTGAGCATTCTCTGTGCATGGCTTGCCTTGAGACAGGCCAAACGGACCTGATTTCCTCATGTAAGCTTGTTCTAAGGAACTCCGGCCCGCCATACATTGATGGTGGGAGGGATGTCCATGAAGAGAACGTTCAGGATCAAAACTGGATTTATGGTGGTGTCGTTCATGACTCTACTGTTCTGGACGAACTTGTCATACAGCGTATCAGCGGAAAGTACAGGTGCGAACGGAAATACAGATCAGCAAGTATCAGCCCAAAATTCCATTGAGCAATTAAATGAAGAAGCGGCCCTGCTGTATCGACATGCCTTGGAGAATGATATTGAAGAGGTTAGAGGCAGTATTTTGCGAATCAGTAAAGGTCTGGAGCATATATCCTTTGAGGGTCAGACGACAGTAGAAGGCATTCATGCCCTATCCGAGACCATTGTTGAAGTGAAAGAAGCTGCGGTCAGGGTGAAAAGTGATGATGCATCTCTCCAGCACGCCTCTGCCAAACTTCGACTTGCGGCAGACAGTCTCGCCAACCCGGCCAAACCTTTATGGCTCCAGTATTATAAAATCGTAAAAAATGATATTGATGCGCTATCAACCGCGGCAGATCAACAGTTAAGTTCGGCAATAATAGCAAGCCGCTACGCCTTGCTGGAGGAGCATTACGAGACGATCCGGCCTGCGGCGATGATCCGCCGTGAACCTTACGAGATCGCCCAACTGGACGCCTGGTTGTCTCATACCAAGGGTCTGACTGCGGCCAAGCAGACTGACATCGCACAATTGAAGAGTATGGTAACCCACGGTGAAGAGCTGGTGAACCAGTTGTTTGGTCGGGAAAAGGACGAAAGTGCCTTCGTACCGTTTGTTCAGGGGCCCAATCGCAGGGCAGCCGGATTGCTCATTACTTCCATAATCATAGCAACGCTAAGTTATGCGGGTTATCGTAAATATCGGGCACAGCAACAAGGGATTTTTCCTTTTCGGCGTTAAACCATTACTGTTATCACGATATGACAAAAACCTCTATCTGCAAGGAAGGCCAACCCGTGGCTCTTCTCTTGGGGAGAGAGGTTTTCTTTTTTGTACAAGTATAAAATCAACTTTCCTTAAACCCTTCTCCATGTACATCATGCACATCGCTAATAATAACAAAAGCTCTAGGATCAACCGAACGCACAATCGTCTGCAATCGTCGGAATTCCTGCCTGGAGATGACACAGTAAGCAACATGCTTGGCCTGTTTCGAGTACGCACCAATAGCGGGTATGAGTGTTACACCGCGGTCCATATCACGGGTAATCAAATCTGCAATTTCGGGTGCATGGTCACTGATGATCATAAATGCGCGAGCCGAGTAGGCTCCTTCCTGAATGAAGTCGATCACTTTAGAAGCGATAAACACAGCAACAAGGGTATACAGTATTTTTTCTTTGGGAATGTAGACGAGGGAGATCCCAATAATGATGAAATCGATACCTAATAGTACACGTCCCATACTCCAGCCATATTTTCGATTAAGAATGCGGGCAATGATGTCAGAGCCACCTGTCGTTCCGCCCCAGCGGAATACGATGCCAAGGCCTGCCCCCAGGGTAACTCCAGCGTAAAGCGCTGCAAGTAAAAGGTCATTCTGGGTATGCAGTGGTTCAATCCAGCCAAGATGAATCATTTTTTCAAATAACCACAGAAACACCGTAAGCGCTCCAATACCCACGCCCGTATAGATCATCTGTCTACCGCCCAAAATCTTGAGCCCCACCAGAAAGAGCGGAATATTAACAACCAAGGTTGTAAGCGAAGGAGAGATGTTGAACGCATAATTCAGCAGGACCGTAATCCCGGTTACGCCGCCTTCCATGAGCTGGTTGGGGATGATGAAGTACAGAAGTCCAAAGGCATATAATGCCGTACCCAATAGGATGGGGAGAATCAATTTGAATTGAACCCAGGTTTTGGAAGTGCTCATAAGTTCCCTCTCCATTTTACAAATTAGAATGAGAAAGCAATCATTCGCATCTTAGTATACCTGTTTATCGATTCTTTAAAAATGATTTGTCGTTTATGATGGTGGAAGTGAATCTAAATAACTGATATATTAGGAACAAATACGACACAATTTCAAAAAGGGGAATTCGTTCTCATGGAGAAAAGCATTGCAGAAATGCAGCGTGAGGTTGATCTGTATATTTCTCAGTTCAAAGAAGGATACTTCAGCCCGCTGGCCATGCTCGCCCGTATGTCTGAAGAGGTGGGAGAGCTTGCAAGGGAAGTGAATCACGAGTTCGGTGAAAAACCGAAAAAATCTTCCGAAGCAGACAATTCCATTGAGCTTGAGCTCGGGGACATTTTATTTATCACGATTTGTTTTGCTAACTCTCTGGGGATCGATCTGGCTGAGGCGCACGACAAAGTCATGCATAAATTTAACACACGCGATGCAAATCGGTGGACGCCAAAAAACACCGATTAGGCGTAGATTACATATGCTGTACCATCACCTCAATGAGGGAGGGACAGCTTGGATGATGACACCGGAAGAGTATATGCAGCATGCGTACCGCTGTATTTTGCAAAATGATTTTGAGCAGGCGATTCGTTGGTTCGAATCTGCTATTAATGCTCACCCGGAACATGCGGAGCTCTATTATCGTTGTTCCATTACACATGCTCGCAGTCAACACCTGGCTCCAGCGCTTGAATATGCGCGTAAGGCTGTTGAACTGTCACAAGGAACAGAGGAGTATGTTTTGCATTTACAGACCCTGGAAGCCAAACAGATAAGCCTTCAGGCCAAGGTGCTGCTTGAGCAGGCCGGAGACGGAACGCATGAACGATATGTGCAGGCGGCCGATCTGCTGAAACAGGCAGTTAAACTTGACCCGTTATATGTGGAAGCGCATATCATGCTTGCTCTTGCTTACAGCGATCTGAATGAGTTCGACCTTGCAACCCGTTCCGTTCGTGACGCATTGTTGCTGGACCCGCAGAATGATCAACTGCATCTATTGTTACAGGATATTAAGCAGCGTATGAAATCCATTCAATAAGATGCCATTTCATAACGAAATGGATATCGGTTGAAAAGGATTCAACCAAACGAACCAACATAGTGAGGAGATGCAGTCAAGATGAGTGAAGTAATAAGAGTTGCCGTAATCGGAGCGGCTGGCCGGATGGGCCGTGAAGTAGTGAAACTGGTGCTTCAAGATCCTGAACTGGAGCTCGCCGCAGCGGTCAACCGCTCCGGAGCAGGCACGGATGCCGGAACACTTGTCGGTCTGCCCGAATGTGGGGTGCTTTTGACCGATGATATCGAGATGGCTTTTGCAGAGACTAAACCACAGGTTATGGTGGACTTTACAGTCCCTCAATATGCCTTTGCCCATACAGAGATTGCCATTCGTCACGGAGTAAGACCAGTTATGGGTGTTACCGGCTTTACGCCGGAGCAGATCGAACAACTGGACAAGCAGTGTCAGGACAAAGGCATTGGAGGGTTGATTGCCCCGAACTTCTCAATCGGTGCTATTCTGATGATGAGATTTGCCGCACAGGCTGCCAAACATATGCCGAACGTGGAGATCATCGAATATCACGGGGATCAGAAGCTGGATGCTCCTTCGGGTACAGCAATCAAAACAGCCGAGCTAATTGCAGCAAACCGTGAGGAACTTCGTCAGGGCAATCCGAATGAAGAAGAGACGATCGAAGGATCGCGTGGCGGATATTATAATGGATTCCGAATTCATAGCGTACGGTTGCCGGGAGTATTCGCCCAGCAGGAAGTGGTATTTGGAGACTTTGGCCAATCCCTCAAAATTCGTCATGACTCCTATGAACGTGCAGGTTATATGCCTGGTGTTAAGATAGGTGTACAGAAGGTTATGGAATATACAGGACTCATCTACGGATTTGATCACTTTATCGACTAAAAGAGGTGGTTCAAAAAGTTTTTTGAACACACACTAAAAGGAGATTGTCATGTTGAAAATTGCATTTATTGCCCATGATCGCAAAAAAGAAGAGATGGTTAACTTCGTGACAGCCTACGAAAATGTATTTACAGACCATCAACTATACTCGACAGGTACAACAGGTCTTCGCATTATGGAAGGAACCTCATTACAGATCCATCGGTTTGAATCCGGTCCACTGGGCGGGGATCAACAGATCGGAGCCTTGGTTGCACAAAATGAGATGGATTTGATTATTTTTCTGCGTGATCCATTGATGGCACAGCCGCATGAACCAGATATTAACGCTTTGCTGCGTCTGTGCGATGTACAGGGGATTCCGCTTGCTACGAATATTGCAACGGCAGAGATTCTCGTTAAAGCGCTCGATCGCGGTGATTTTGGCTGGAGAGAGCTTGTACATAAATACAAGCCTGAGGGTGGATTGAATTCGGGTGATGCTCAATGAGTTTGGACATTCTCATATTTGGTGCACACGCGGATGATGCAGAGATTGGCATGGCAGGAACCATTGCCAAACATACTGCAGCAGGACTGAAAGTAGGCGTGTGTGATCTGACCCGAGCAGAGATGTCTTCCAACGGGACGGTAGAGCGCAGAGCCGAGGAAGCGGAGCAAGCCTCCCGCGTCCTCGGTCTTTCGTGTCGAGACAATCTCGGTTTGCCTGATCGGGGGCTGTATATGACTCCTGAACACATCGAAGCTGTGACTGCCGAGATACGCCGTCATGCCCCTCGAATCGTGTTTGCGCCATATTGGGAGGATCGTCACCCGGATCATGTGATGTGCAGCAAGCTGGTGCAGGAGGCTGTGTTTAATGCCAAGCTTAGAAACTATATGCCGGACATGCCCGCATTTCAGGTAAAAGAATTGTATTTTTACTTCATTAACGATATCGGACCCACGGATTTGATTGTGGATATTACGGAACACTATGAGCAGAAGGAAAATTCATTGCTCAGTTATCGATCTCAGTTCGAATTGGGAGAAGGCGCAGTTGCAACTCCCTTGACTCAAGGATATATTGAACGTGTGAAAGCCCGGGATTCTTTGCTCGGACAGCGGAGCCTTATTCCATTTGCAGAAGGATTCGCTAGCATTACACCATATGTAGTTCATCAATTTGGCCAAGCAGCCAAGTCATAAAACGATCGAACTTGCTCGTATAAATAAATCATTTATCAATTGCATTTCCGTTGCATTACATCAAACCTGCACACGCGGGAGATTAAAGGAGCGTCCACCGGATGGATCAAAAGCTAAAAATCGGTATTACCTGTTATCCGTCCCTCGGAGGGTCTGGCGTTGTCGCAACGGAGCTGGGCAAATTGCTTGCCGAACAGGGTCACCAGGTTCACTTTATTGCTAATAGTATCCCGTTCAGACTGGGTACATTCCAGAAAAATATTTTTTATCATGAAGTTGAGGTCAACGATTATTACGTCTTCCGTTATCCGCCATATGACTTGTCATTAGCCACGAAAATGGCGCAAGTAGCCAAAGCACAGCAACTGGATCTGCTGCATGTACATTATGCTGTGCCACATGCCGTCTGTGCTTTTTTGGCAAAACAAATGGTTGGTGAGGATTTAAAGGTGGTTACAACGTTACACGGAACAGATATTACCGTACTGGCACAGGATGAGTCTTTGAAAGATTTGATTCGTCTTGCCATTAATGAGAGTGATGCGGTTACGGCCGTATCCCAGGATTTGATTCGTGAAACGGTTGAGTTGCTGGATATAAGACGTCCAATCGACCTGACCTATAACTTTATCGATAAAAGAATTTATTATCCACGTGATGCAGCAAGTTTACGTAGAGACTTCGCAGCACCTCAAGAAAAAATACTGATGCATATCTCCAATTTCCGTCCTGTGAAGAGAACACAGGATGTGGTAGAGGTGTTCCGTCAGGTACAGGAGCAAGTGCCAGCCAAACTGTTATTTGTTGGAGAAGGACCGGATTTGCCGAAGATTCAATGGAAGATTAATGAGCTTGGACTGAATGACAAGGTTCATTTCCTAGGTAAGCAGGATGATATTGCTCAAGTCATTTCGATGGCTGATGTGCTTATGCTGCCTTCGGAGAAAGAAAGCTTTGGACTCGTGGCACTCGAAGCCATGGCTTGTGGTGTACCTACCATTGGATCACAGGCAGGGGGGATCCCTGAACTGGTATTGCACGGCAAGACCGGGTTTTTGTCTCCAATCGGCGACACGCAATCGATGGCGGAGAACACGATTCGTTTGTTGACAGACGACCGTTTGACAGCGGACTTCAGAGAAGCATGTTTGAGACGGGCCCATCATGATTTCTGCAACGATGCCATTCGGCATGAATATGAACAAATATACTACCGGGTGCTCGGACGTGAAGTTCCGAATCTGAAGCCGGTTTGTGGCTGATTGTCAGATAGGTTTGTTCCATCGCGGAAAAATATATCTGTGTAAGCCACACCAAGCAACACGTAGTTATGGGGTGAGAGTAAGTGGTTCAATGGACACAGGTAGATCATGAAATGGCAAGACAAAGTGAACAGGTGCTGCGGACATTAAATGAAAAAGGGTACGAAGCCTACTGGGTCGGTGGTTGTGTGCGTGATGAACTGCTGGAACGTAGCGTGGATGATATGGATATCACCACGTCCGCTTCCCCTGAACAAGTCATGGAACTGTTCCCGGATTGCATTCCTACGGGCCTCCAGCATGGAACGGTTACTGTACGTTCAGGAGGTTTTTACTTTGAAGTTACGACCTTCCGCACTGAAACTGAATATAAGGATAATCGAAGACCCGCTGCCGTTCAATTTGTGCAGGATGTCAAAGAAGATTTGCAGCGGCGAGACTTCACAATGAATGCTCTCGCTATGGATCGTGACGGAAATATCGTTGATCCTTTTGGTGGACAATCGGATATTCAGGATGGACGGGTCAGATGTGTGGGATCGGCGACAGAGCGCTTTGGTGAAGATGCGCTGCGGATGCTTCGGTGTGTTCGTTTTGCTTCGGTATTTGATTTCAAAATTGCCTACAACACCTGGAAGGGGCTAGTTCGACAAAAGGATCTGCTTCAACATATCGCCATGGAAAGAGTACGTACCGAAATGGTGAAAATGATGGCAGGCCCCCATCCACTGCGCGGTCTGGAATTGCTGTTTCGCAGCCAGGCACTGGAGCATGTGAAGGCACCTATCTCCATGGAGCGATTCAATAAAGCCCTCATGTCCAATATGGAACAATTGTTGGAAGAAAACGTTTTATTGCGCTGGTCCATAATGCTGATTGCAGGCCATTATACCAGGGATGAAGCAGATGTTTTACTTCGAAAATGGACGTTTTCTAATGACGATCGTTCCCGCATTAATGGTGTTCTCCAGGTCGAACAGTTGATCCAGACTGTCGTACAGGAGCAGAAGGATCAAGAGACACTGCGATCAGAATGGATCGTAACTGTGCTGTCTTGCGGACGTCAGGCAACGGAGGACTGGCTCATTATTCAACGTCTTCTTCCAACAGGCTGGCGAAATCAAGAGGTTCTGCACGAAGAACAGATCGTGGTAATACAATCCCAAGGTGCTGCATGGAGTCAATCCATGAAGGTGCATGAACTGAAAGATCTGCATATTACGGGTGAGAACGTTCTGCAGCTGCTTGGACGCAAGGGTGGACCATGGCTGGGACAACTGATGAAACATCTCTTAAGAGAGACTGCGATCGGAAATATAGCGAATCAGCATGACATGCTGACCAACGAAGTAAAGCGGGTGGCTGCAAATGACAAAGCATGAGGAACTGTTACATATGTTGCTGAATGCCGAAGGAGAGTTTGTGTCCGGCGAAGAGATCAGTCGCAACCTTTCCATTAGCCGAACGGCCGTGTGGAAGCACGTAAACAAACTGCGTGACATGGGTTATGAGTTTGAGGCCGTATCTCGCAAAGGGTATCGGTTGGTCACAAAACCGGACAGTATCGACGCTACAGCGCTTCAGCTGGCACTGGAAACGAAGGTATTTGGTCGGAAGTCGATCATCCTAAGTTCCACGTTGTCCACCCAAGGAGATGTACAGCACATGGCTGAACAGGGGCAGGGCGAAGGGGCAGTGGTTCTGGCAGAAGAACAGACGGGTGGACGAGGTCGCTTTGGCCGTAAATGGTTCTCCCCACCTGGACGAGGCATCTGGATGAGTGTTCTAATGCGTCCGGAGCTTGCCCTGCAAAATACACCACAGCTTACGTTATTAGCGGGTGTGGCGGTGTGTCGTGCCATTCGGTCATATACAGGTGCTGATGCCGGGATTAAATGGCCTAACGATCTTTTAATTGATGGTCGAAAGGTATGCGGAATTCTGCTTGAATCAACCGTTGAAGACCATGAATTACGTTACTGTATCGCAGGCATAGGCGTGGATGTGAACTTCGATCCCAAGGATTATCCGGAGGATTTGAGTTCAATCGCCACTTCACTTAAGATGGAGACCGGACAAACGATAGACCGAACCAAACTTGCAGCGGCCATTCTCTCGGAATTGGAGCGTTTGTATTTTTTGTATCAAAAGGAAGGGTTCGGTGTGATCTCTTCGCTGTGGGAAGCTTTGTCCGTATCCATAAATCGTGAGATTAAGGTGGCTAATCCTCAGGGCATCATCGAGGGTACAGCCGTAGGCCTTGATCCTTCTGGTGCATTGATTTTGGAGAAGAAAAACGGTGAGCGTGTATCGGTATACTCCGGTGAAGTTTCGTTGGTAAATTAAACAATTTGTCGAATTTACACCGTTAAAATGAACATAAGACGTGAACTTTGGGCAGAACTTTGGTATACTGTGTTCGTGAGGCGATATCGGCTAATGCAGACCGAATTGCACTCCGGCAGTAGTATGCTTTGTTCTGCTTCAAATTGTTGCAGTGACAAGGCAGCAATGGTAATAAAGTGAGTTGTTGGATTCTGCTCTGAGCCGAAGAGGACCGAGACAGAAGGGACGATCGCAAGTGACTCTTTTTTGACTTTTCGGGACTTTTTAGTGGAAACTAAAAGGTTTTTTTGTTGTGTTTAAATGAAAAGATGAGAGGAGCCATGACGAAAATGGCAAACAAATCAGCGTTGAATATTGTGAAAATGAAAAAATATAAGCAGGACGGCGTACCGCTTAGCATGATTACAGCTTACGATTATCCTACAGCCCAATTGGCCGAGGAAGCAGGTATCGATTTGATTCTGGTTGGTGATTCACTGGGAAACGTGGTATTGGGTTATAACTCCACCTTGCCTGTTACGATTGACGATATGGTGTACCATACACGCTCTGTCGTACGTGGTGCGGGAAATACGTTTATCGTAGCTGATATGCCCTTTATGACGTACCATGGCAGCCTGGACGAGACGCTCAAAGGGGTTCGTCGCCTGATGCAGGAAGGTCATGCACAAGCGGTCAAGATGGAGGGCGGTCTTGAAATCGCGGATACGGTAAAAGCAGTTGTGCAAGCCGGTGTACCTGTACTTGGACATATCGGACTTACACCGCAATCCGTGAATCAAATTGGCGGTTATCGTATTCAGGGCAAGGATGCTGCAGATGCCAAACGGCTGATGGACGAAGCCAAGGCGCTTGAAGCAGCTGGAGCTTTCGGCATTGTACTCGAACTGGTTACGGAAGAAGTGGCAAGAGCGATCTCGGAAGAACTTTCTATTCCCACGATTGGTATTGGCGCAGGTAGAGGGTGTGATGGTCAGGTACTGGTATTCCATGATGTGGTTCAGTATGCTTCCCCATACACGCCAAAACGCTTCGTTAAATCGTATGGAGACGTAGGTACATTGATTCGCAATAGCATCGAGTCCTATGTGAAAGAAGTCAAGGATCGCTCATTCCCGGCAGAAGAACATGTATTTAACGCTGCTGATGGCGTTCTGGATCAATTGTACGGACATTGCAAAGAAAAGGTGGAGACGAACGCATGAAAGTGATACGGACAATCGCAGAATTAAGACAAGAGCTTAGCTTGAAACGTCAGTCGATTCAGTCCAGAGAGTCCGTTGTAGGACTCGTGCCTACGATGGGATTTCTTCATGAAGGCCATGCAAGTTTGATGCAAGCGGCCAAACAACAGAGTGATATCGTGGTGTTGAGCATATTTGTAAACCCAATTCAATTCGGTCCGAATGAAGACTTTGACAGTTACCCTAGGGATGAAGCCAGAGATGTGGAAACTGCACGAGCAAAAGGGGTGGATATCGTATTTATTCCCTCCGTTGAAGAGATGTATCCACAGCCTACACAAACGACCGTATCGGTTTCCCTCTTAACAGATCGCTTGTGCGGAGCTTCTCGTCCAGGGCATTTTGACGGAGTGACTACGGTCGTGTCGAAGCTCTTTAACATTGTACAACCGCAGCGTGCATTTTTTGGCATGAAGGACGCACAGCAGGTAGCTGTGATCCAGCAGATGGTTAACGATTTGAACATGGCGGTTGAGATTGTGCCTTGTCCTATCGTTCGTGAAAGTGATGGCTTGGCGCTTAGTTCGCGCAACGTGTACCTCAGTTCAGAACAGCGTCAGGAAGCTCTTGTTCTGTCCAAGGCACTGCGTGAGGCACAGGAAGCTGTAGATGCAGGTACAGCGATGACAGCAGCGGATATCCGCGGTATATTGCGTCAGAACATTGAACGTTCACCCATGGCTGTGATTGATTATGCTGAAATTCAGGCGTTTCCAAGCCTGGAGCCACTTGCGGATCAGGAAAAAGTTCATGGTCGTGACGATCTGTTGATCGCACTTGCAGTAAAATTCGGCAAAACAAGATTGATTGACAATATAAGGCTGCAAAAATCGGAGGTTCTGTCCCATGTTTAGAACACTAATGAAATCCAAAATTCACCGGGCAACCGTTACAGAAGCAAACCTGAACTATGTGGGTAGCATTACCATTGATGAAGATCTAATGGAAACTTCCGATCTGATGGAAAATGAGAAAGTGCAAATTGTGAATAACAACAATGGCGCACGTCTGGAAACCTATGTCATTCCAGGTCCACGTGGAAGTGGAGTAATCTGCTTGAATGGAGCAGCAGCTCGCCTTGTACAGCCTGGAGATACCGTCATTATCATTTCATATGCAATGATGTCTCAAGAAGAGGCAAATCATCACAAGCCTACCGTTGTATTTGTGGATGGACAGAATAAACCTGTGCAAACGATGAAGCATGAAGTTCATGCGACGATTATGTAATCGACTGGTAAGGGGAATGAAATCGACCCATTCTACAAAAAATGAGTACAGGTCACTGCACTAATCCATTTTTTCAAGGGTGGGGATGCATCGATGTTCCAGCATGTTTTCGCAGAAATGAACGACATGTTAGATGAAATTATCAAGCGCTACCCTTCTGCTGAAGGCCTAAACAAACAGGAATTGCTGCAAAAGTGGAATTTGCTGAAGCGGATGAGTGACGGGATGATTGATGAGTGGCTGATGTTTGAAGAAAAAATGAGCCAGGTAAGGGAACGGGATCTGGATAAGCCCGCTTCCCTCGAACCTGAACAGGAAGCTGTTACCGCGCTGCCAGAACTGCACCTGGAGTGTTTCAGTCGTGGACAGGGGTATTTCAAACTGCAAATGTACCCGCAGGCGATTATGCAATTTTCCAGGGTTGTGACCGACTATCCAGAAAGTGCATTAACTCGTTTTTACCTGGCACTTGCTCATCTTAACCTGGAACAAACCGACGAAGCAGGAATACACTTGCAGTGGATCATGCATCTGAACGGTTCGCCGAGATTGAAGGGGCTGGTATGTAATGTCCTGGGCTGTATTGAGGCCAAGCTCGCAAACCCTGAAGGTGCATGTACACTATTTGCGCAGGCGCTTCAGTATGACCCGACGTTGACCGAACCGCTGTATAACATGGAAGCCTGTCGATTAAACAGCGGAAAATTGCAATATGCAAATCAGCTGACTGCCTTAAATTAAGGGCTATTCGGCGGCATAAAGACGGTGTTCCCTCCTCTGGCATAGCGGAGGGGACACCGCCTTTTTTGTCAGTTAATTTTCAAATGCCCCTTTTTTTGCTATGCTGTAACATAGACTGGAATGGAAGGGACCGTACATTGCAATGAAATTTGCCGTATTGGATTTCGAAACAACCGGCACGCAGTCCGACGGTGAGATAATACAGGCCGGACTTGCCATCATAGATCATGACTACAGCATAAATCAAATATATAGTTCTTATGTGAACCCAGGTGTACCGATTCCTCCGTTTATTACGGGGTTAACCGGTATTACGGATGAAGATGTGGCGGATGCTCCCTCATTGGAAGAGATGATGATGGAGATGGTTCCGCTGCTCGACGATGTGGTTCTTGTTGGACACAATGTTGCTTTTGATTTTCATTTTCTTCAAAATGCACTCGATCGATGCGGTTATCTGCCGTTTACCGGACGGATTCTGGATACAATTGATTTTCTGAAGATCTCGTTCCCGTCACTGGGCTCTTATCAACTCGGTTATGTGTCTTCAGAATTCGGATTTCAGCATGACCGCCCTCATCAGGCTGACAGTGATGCTCTTGCAACAGCCTTTGTACTACTGAAGTGTCTCGATGAGCTGCGTGCATTGCCTCTGATCACGATTCAGCGCCTCAGTGACCTGTTTGCACCGGAAGACAGTGACTTGGGTTGGTTCTTCGATGGAATGCGTTCTGAGAAGGAAGCAGAGCCGATTCAGGATCTGGATGGTCATACGTATTACCGCCAGCTTGCGCTGAACGTGAGTGACTGGACCGATATAGGTTCGCCACGTGATGAGCGGGAGGGTAATCCGCTGGAAGGCGTAAGTTTTGAGCAGTTTATGGACCAGGTTAGAGATAACCTGAAGGAGACGCTGGACCATTATGAAGAGCGTGAGGCGCAAACTCAGATGTTCAGCAGTGTACGACAAGCTTTGGATGAAGAAAAACATCTCTTGATTGAAGCTGGAACAGGTACAGGTAAATCACTTGGTTATTTGCTGCCTGCCATCTATGAAAGTGTGAAACAGGAACAGAAAGTCATGGTCAGCACACATACCATCAACCTGCAGGAGCAATTGAGAGAGCGGGATATTCCTATGCTGACCCAAGTGATTCCGTTCCCGTTTAAGGCAGCGGTGTTTAAAGGACGTGGGCATTATTTGTGTCTGCGTAAGTTTGAGCACAAAATCAATAAACGTGAATTTGCTACACCTAAAGAGGATTACTTTACAGCGGCTCAGATGATTGTCTGGCTTACTCAGACGGAGACTGGAGACGACGAGGAACTTAATCTAAGCGGGCGCGGAGGAGACTTCTGGGAGACGGTACAGAGCGAGTCTGAGTCCTGTCTTGGACGTTCCTGTCCTTGGTTCCGCAAATGTTTCTATCACCGGGCCAAACATGAAGCCGGACTGTCCGATATCGTCATTACGAATCATTCGAAATTATTTACGGATGTCAAAGCAGCACATCAGCTGCTGCCGGCCTACGAAAGTCTCGTCATCGATGAAGCACATCATCTGGAGGATGTAGCAGGTAAGCATCTTGGTCTTCATATGAAATATTTTACCTTGGTTCATACATTGACCCGACTGTTTAAAGATAGCCGTAATGGCCAACTGCCGATGCTTCGTTCTCAATTGTCGGGTCATGAAAATTCGGTACAGTGGGGCTCCATGATTGATCAGATGTTCCCGCTTGCTGTTGAAGTCAAGGAGATGTGGGATCGATTAAGCGATACACTGTTCGGACTGCTGCCTGAGCGCAGCGATGCTTCTCCAGGGGAGACAGGACAATTCTCGCTTAGACTGAAGCCTTCGCAAAAACCAGCCAAATGGCAGGAATTGCAGGATGCTGAAAACCAAATTTATGTCACCCTAGGTGATTTGATTCGTAAAGGCGACAAGCTGCTGCTTGAAGTGAAAGAAGATCAGGACGATTATCAGTCCGATAGTCTGATTACGGATATCTCAGGTCTGCTCAAGGATTTGGCAACAATCAAGGATAACCTGCGTTTCTTCATGCGCATGGATGATGCCAATACCGTGTACTGGATGGAGGCCAGCGGCCAGTTCCGCAGTAAATCACTGCAGCTCTATGCTGTTCCTGTCGATGTCAGTGCCCAATTGAAGGATATGTTCTTTGATAAAAAGAAAAGCGTTGTGCTTACATCGGCTACGCTCTCCGTTGACAAGTCATTTCAATTCATGATTGAACAGCTGGGCTTGCAGGAGGCTGCCGAGAATAACCGTCTGTTAACGTCCATGCTGCCGTCACCGTTCAATTATCGAGAACAGGCCCTGCTCGTCATTCCGCGTGACTTCCCAAGCGTGAAGGGCAGTGTAGGCGATGCCCACTTTGTGGATATGCTCGTACACTCGCTTGCGGAAACGGCTATTGCCACTCGCGGACGCATGATGGTGTTGTTCACCTCCTACCGCATGCTGCGCCAGGTCTATGACCCGCTCAAGGAGGCCTTGTCTGGCAATGATATCTCTTTGCTTGGGCAAGGGGTGGACAGCGGCAGCCGTTCCAAGCTTACACGTCGGTTCCAGGATGCGAAAGCAACGGTGCTTCTTGGCACAAGCAGCTTCTGGGAAGGGGTGGACATTCCTGGAGAGGCACTGACCTGTCTTGCAATTGTCAGATTGCCATTCCAGCCTCCGAATCATCCATTAGTCGAAGCGAAGAGTGAGCTTTTGCAGCAGCAGAAAAAAAATCCGTTTATGAAGCTGTCCGTGCCACAAGCCGTCATCCGCTTCAAACAGGGATTTGGCAGACTGGTTCGTACAGGCAAAGACAGAGGCATTGTGATTGTATACGATACACGCGTTATTGAAGCGTATTATGGCAAGTACTTTTTATATTCATTACCTGGTCCCAAAATGGAGCACATGCTCACCGAGCAGATGGTTCCACGTATTTCGGAATGGCTCGAGAGACCGACCGAAGAGCAACAATAACAGATACGCTCTGTAGCTTCCGTTATTGCATGACGCCACTGATTGGCAGTAAAATTGAGTAATATCATTTATTCGTTATATGGATATACGAGTAAAGCAATTAAAGCAATTATCCATTTATAACAAGGAGCATCCTGTTTAATTCAGTAAGCATTTTGCATCGTTTTAGACAGGGTGCTCATCTTTCATCTATCTATCGTGGCCTTGGTAAGGGGGAGCAATGAATGAAATCAGATAAAATTTCGGAAGCCGTGGTGCGTAGATTGCCTGTTTACTTGCGTTATTTGAATGAACTGCATCAGCGCGAAGTCAATACGGTTTCTTCACAAGAACTTGGACTGAGGTTGGATTTGAATCCGGCGCAGATTCGTAAAGACCTGGCTTACTTTGGAGACTTTGGTCGTAAAGGGATCGGGTATGACGTTTCATATCTCATCGAGAAAATTCGCCATATTCTAAAAATAGACCAGCAGATCAATGTGGCTCTTGTGGGAGCAGGTAATTTGGGACAAGCTTTATCCAATTACAATGCTTACCTCAAAGACAACATGAAGATTGTCGCTATATTTGATGCCTACGGTCCGAAGATTGGGAGTCAAATCAACAGTCTGACGGTGCAGCCGATGAATGAATTAACGGATTCGGTCAAAAAAGATAACATTCGCATTGGTATTATCACGGTTCCGGATACGGAAGCCCAAAATGTTGCGGATCAACTGATTGAGTCGGGAATTGAAGCAATTCTTAACTTTGCGCCAACGATCCTGAAGACCCCGCCGCATATTCGCATTCATCATGCTGATTTTACGACGGATCTGCTTAGCTTGGCTTATTACTTGGAGAATGGAAAGGACGACGAGGAAGATGACGACAAATAGATGGGTAATTCACAACGGCAAATTTGCGGTGAGTGAAGGCGCCAATTGGAACGTGGTTCAAGGCTTTATGGTTGTTGAGAATGACAAGATTGTGCATATTGGTGAGACATTGCCGGAAGGAGACGAAAGTCTGACAAAGGTGGACGGAAAAGGACTGTTCTTCTTGCCGGGTCTGATCAATACGCATGGTCACGCTGCTATGTCGCTTCTGAGAGGCCATGGAGACGATCTGGCGTTACAAGTATGGTTGCAGGAGAAAATGTGGCCCATGGAAGCCAAAATGACGTCTGAGGACGTATATTGGGGCACATCCCTATCCGTGCTTGAAATGTTGAAAGGCGGAACAACAGCTTTCCTGGATATGTATGATCATATGGATCAGGTGGCGAAAGTGGTGGAACAATCCGGCGTTCGGGCTGCGCTGGCACGTGGGGTAATCGGACTTTGCTCAGAAGAAGAACAGCTGCGCAAGCTCGAAGAGTCCGCAGCATTTGCTCGTCAATGGAATGGACAGGCAGACGGAAGAATTACAACCGTAATCTCTCCACACGCCCCTTACACTTGCCCTCCGGATTACATAGAGAAGCTGGTACAGGTTGCTCATGACCTGAATCTGCCTTTGCATACGCATATGTCTGAAACGCTTCGCGAAGTGGAGCAGAACGTGGCTGATTACGGACTGCGTCCGGTTGCCCATCTGGAGAAACTAGGATTTTTCTCCCGTCCATCTCTGGTTGCACATGCGGTACATCTGAATGATGAAGAGATCGAGATTCTCGCAAAGCATGATGTAGCAGTGTCCCACAATCCAGGCAGTAACCTGAAATTGGCTTCGGGTGTTGCACGTGTGCCTGATCTGTTGAAAGCTGGCGTAACCGTGTCCCTGGGAACAGACGGACCAGCAAGTAACAACAATCTTGACATGTTTGAAGAAATGAGACTGGCTGCCTTGATTCACAAAGGGGTGTCCGGTGACCCTACTGCAGTGCCGGCAGGGGAAGCACTTCTGCTTGGAACTTCATATGGGGCCAAATCTATATTCCTGAACAATACAGGCGCTCTGCAAGTTGGCATGAAGGCTGACTTCATCGCGTTGAACATCGAGCAGGCCCATTTCTATCCGCATACAGATCTGATTTCCCATACGGTCTACTCGGCATCAGCCAAAGATGTGGAGCATGTGTGGGTGGATGGTAAACAGGTGGTTAAACATGGCGAATGTCTTACGATGGATGAAGAGCGCATTCTGCGTGAGTCTCAGCTGGCATTTGACAGTTTGCTGGCCCGTTAATTACAAGGACAGCAGCGTCATAGGGAAAGGAAGTTCGGCTTTTGAAGAAAAAAAAGAAGTGGATATGGATTTCGCTGCTGCTCCTGGTTCTGATTCTGTTTGGACTTCAGAGTTATTATGCCTATGTTACCCAGGATCAGCGCAAGGAAGAGGCGTTGGCCATACAGGCGGCCCAGGAACAGCTGGGGATCACGTCCCACGAAGAGCTGCGTAAGTATGTATGGGGACAGAAAGACGGCGGAGACAACATCTACTGGACCCTGATCGGCAAAAATAAGGATAACCAGGATGTCATGGTGTGGATCAAGTTTGACGAGAATAACAAACCTGTGACGGGAGCCAATGCGGTGCACAGTGAACTGTTGAAGAACGGCATGTCTGAAGCCCAGATTCGAAATCGGTTCAGCTCTGAAGTTCCCGGTGGAGAGATCAAACGAATCATGCCAGGTGTTGTGAATGGAATCTATGTATGGCAAGTGTATTACAATGATGATACTCACAACTATTATCGGTTTTACCGCTTCAGTAACGGGGAACAGGTGGATCTGGTCTATACGATCCCAAATAGCTAGAATTAGCATAAATACTATCGTCCAAAAGAATACATTAAAGAACCGGCAGACGGAAACCCGACTGGTCCGGTTCTTTGGCGTACTTTGTTGATCATTTTGGATTTGAATAGTTAAAATTAATAATTTATTCATATTTTCGCCTTAGATATTGTATATACGATGTGATATACTCAAATATGTATTCAAGGATACATCATACACAAATAAATCCTGTTAGGCACATCACAGGACATTACGTACACATATTCATATTCTTGCCTACAAGCTATAGGATGGGCCAAAATTTAGGAGGGGTAACTCACTTGAAGATAAAAGTATTGCCTATTGCTCTGACTGCCGTCATTTCAGCCGTTGTGTTGTTTGGAGGTTGGTTTGTGTATCGTCATGTGGCTGTGCAAAGCCCAATTGAAAAGATGGTTACCCAGTACGATGGAGTCAATGATGTTCAATTAACTATTAACCGCAATGATGTACAATTGAAACTCGATCTGCAGCCGGATGTTGATCTGGGCAGGTTGGTACAATATATTCACAAAGAAGGACAGACCTTGATTGGCACTCGTTCGTTGAAGCTGGATGTTGTGGATCATTCCAACGAAGCGTTAGAGAGCTGGTGGGGGAGCGCGATGTTTACCGTAGCTCAAGCGATGGAGAACAAGCAATACACCGAGATTACACCAACTTTATCTAAAATGGCTACAAATGGAATCAAGGTAAATACAGCCATGGATGACAATAATGTATATGTCAGTCTCAGAGATGGAGATGCCAGCAAGTTTATTATTTTGCCGCGTGTGCCCGGTCAGATAGGAGTGTGGCCTAATGCCTAAATGGACGAAAGAAATTGCCATTGGTTTTGTACCCGTACTGATTATCTTTCTTGCTTTTATCGGTGTAAACATGATTCCCATTCTAATTGCTGTAATGCTTGTGGGAGCTCTGCTGCTCATGATGCAAATGCGTGGTGGAATTACGGTGGGCGCAGGTCAGGAACGCAAACGTAAGAAAAAAGGACCTTCCAAGCTGACTTTTGAAGAAATCGGTGGTCAGGAGAGTGCCAAGCAGGAACTGCGGGAAGCGCTCGATTTTCTCATTCGACATGAGGAAATTCAGAAGTTTGGTATTCGTCCTTTGAAAGGTATACTGCTTACTGGTCCTCCAGGAACAGGTAAAACCTTGATGGCCAAAGCTGCTGCTCATTATACCGACTCTGTGTTTGTAGCTGCTTCAGGTAGTGAGTTTGTTGAGATGTATGTTGGTGTAGGTGCAGGCAGAATACGTGATTTGTTCCGTGATGCAAGAACTCGCGCCGCTAAAGAAAATAAGGAAAATGCCATTATATTTATTGATGAAATTGATGTGATCGGTGGAAAACGCGAAGGTGGACAACAGCGTGAATATGATCAGACGCTGAATCAGCTGTTAACGGAAATGGATGGCATATACTCTTCCGAAACACCGCGCATACTCGTGATCGCCGCTACGAACCGAAAAGAAATGCTGGATAGCGCGCTGACGCGTCCAGGTCGTTTTGACCGTCATATTCAGGTAGACTTGCCGGATAAGAAAGGCAGAAAACACATACTGGAGCTGCATGCAGTCAATAAACCTCTTTTGGAAGGGGTCAGCCTTGAAAAGACAGCAGAAGAATCCTATGGTTTTTCTGGAGCACAGCTGGAAAGCGTGATGAACGAAGCTGCAATTTATGCGATGAGAGACGGGCTGCTCAACATTGAACAGCGTCATCTGTCCCTTGCGATTGATAAAGTAATGATGGGTGAGAAGACAGACCGCGAATCCAGCGTGGAAGAGAAGAAAAGAGTCGCTATTCATGAATTGGGACATGCCATCATGGCTGAGCTGGTTCGTCCTGGTAGTGTGAGTCAGGTTGCACTCAGCCCTCGTGGACAGGCCTTGGGTTATGTACGTCATAACCCGCAACAAGAGCAATTTCTGTACACAAAGCGCTTCCTGGAAGAGCAGATCATGATTGCCCTCGGAGGTGCAGCAGCGGAGGAAATGTATTACGGTGGACGCAGTACAGGATCGCGTAATGACTTTGAACAAGCAACGAATGTAGTACAGACGATGATGGCTTCCGGGCTCACGACGTTGGGTATTGTTAACATGGATATGGTAACTACAGAAGAATTGATGCGGGAGAATAAATTAATCCTGCAAGACCTGATGGAACAGACTAAACGATTGCTTGAAGAACAGCGGACAATTTTCGACAATTCCCTCGACACGTTGCTCAGGGAAGAAGTATTGTCTGGCGATCAATTTCGTTGTCAATTTCGTGACAGCGCCCTTCTACCGGCATAATTTATTTATGTCGGTTATTTTTTTTTACATTTCAGTCGTGCTAAGATATTATTATATGTTGGGTCGAAATTTGTAATTTTCGGCGAACAGGGTACAATAGAGAAATAGAGAACCGAAAGGATGGAGCAGAACCATGTTTTTCAAAAAGATAGGAGTTGTCGGCGGCGGCACGATGGGGCAAGGTATTTCCCAGATGCTTGCAGCCAAAGGACTTGATGTGCTTCTGGTGGAACACACAACGGAGAAGCTGGATCATGCATATAACATGATTGAGACGAACCTCGATAAACAACTGGAGAAATGGGCGATTACGAAGGCTGAGAAGAAATTGATTCTCTCTCGTATTACCAAAGTTGCTCATCTGGCTGAACTCGGAACTTGCGATATGGTCATTGAGACTATTTCTGAAGATCTGGAAGCGAAAAAAGCGGTATTCAGTCAACTTGACCAAGTTTGCCCAAGCAACGTAATTCTTGCAAGTAATACATCCACGCTGAGTTTGACTGAGCTTGCAAGCTCAACCAAATACCCAGAGCGTGTTATTGGTATGCACTTTATTCACCCGGTTTCCCGGGTTGATCTTGTAGAGATTATTCGTGGTCTGAAAACATCCGATAGCACTTTTGCAGAAACGAGACGTTTTGTGGAAGAAGTAGCGGACAAAAAAGGCGTTATGATCTATGAATCGCCTGGATTTGTTACATCCAGACTGATCTGTCTTCTGATCAACGAAGCGCTGCATGTACTGCAGGAAGGTGTCGCTTCCGCTGAAGATATTGATGACGCTATGCGTATAGGATACAACTTCCAGCATGGACCGCTTGAGATGGCAGACCGTTTCGGATTGGATTCGGTAGAAGCTGCACTCGAAAGAATGTTCCGTGAATTCGGTGAATTGAAATATCGTCCTTCCACAGTCCTGAAGAAAATGGTGCGTGCAGGACACCTGGGTGTCAAAACAGGCGAGGGATTCTTCAAGTACGACAAGGATGGTGACCGGCTGTGAAAGTACTCGTAATTAATGCGGGGAGTTCCTCGCTCAAATATCAATTGTATAACATGACGGATGAATCTGTATTGGCAAAAGGTCTGGTAGAGCGGATCGGCATGGACTCTTCCATTCTGACTCACAAACCAACGGGCCGCGAGGATGTTACGGAAGTTAGCGAAATTCTCGAACATACTACAGCGATTCGTAAAGTTATTGACATCCTGACTGATAAAGAAAACGGTGTGCTTGGTTCCGTTGATGAAATTCAGGCTGTTGGACATCGTGTCGTTCACGGTGGTGAAGCATTTAAGGAATCAGCTTTGGTTGATGATGCTGCCAAAGCAGAAATTCGCCGTCTGTTCGATCTGGCTCCACTTCATAACCCTGCAGCAATGATGGGTATTCGTGCGGCTGAATCCAATATGCCAGGGGTACCACAGGTCATGGTCTTTGATACGGCTTTCCATCAAACGATGCCGGAAAAAGCATATCTGTATGCCATTCCACGTGTGCTTTACAAAAAGTATAAAGTGCGTCGTTATGGAGCACATGGTACTTCCCATGATTACGTAAGCAAGGCAGCAGCTGAATATCTGGATCGTCCATTGGAAGATCTGAAGATCATCACATGCCATGTTGGTAATGGTGGTAGCGTAACGGCTGTACAAGGCGGCGTATCCGTGGACACGTCCATGGGCATGACTCCACTCGAAGGATTGATGATGGGAACACGTAGTGGTGACCTGGATCCGGCCATTGTCCCTTATGTTATGAACAAGGAAGAACTGAGCGTGAGCGAAGTAAACTCCATGTTGAATAAACATAGTGGACTTCTTGCAATCTCCGGCATCAGCAGCGACATGCGTGAAATCACGGAAGGTATGGAGGCTGGCGATGCTAACTCCACGCTTGCATTCGAGATGTACGAATATCGTTTGCGCAAATACATCGGTTCTTATGCAGCAGCAATGAACGGTGTAGACGTGATCGTATTTACGGCTGGTGTAGGTGAAAACTCTGTTGTTCTTCGCCAAAAAGTATGTGAGCAACTCACGTACCTGGGTGTTGAGCTGGATGAAGCGCTGAATGCAATTCGCTCTGGGGAACCACGCCGTATCACAACTGCGAATTCCAAAGTGGACGTTCTTGTAGTTCCTACGAACGAAGAATTGGTGATTGCAAGAGATACACACCGAATCGTATTGAATTCTCTGTAATCTAATTGTAAAGTGAATATAGCATGACAAGGAAGTGCAGGGGACAGGCATATGCCTGCCCGCTGCATTTTCAAATTCAGGATTCCAAGGAGAGATATGGGCATGAGTACGGATTGTGTAATTCGTAATGTGAGTGAGCATGTGGGCGAGACTGTTAAAATCGGCGCCTGGATTAACAACAAACGTTCCAGCGGCAAAATTCAATTTTTGCAACTGCGTGATGGAACCGGATATATTCAAGGGGTAGTGGTTAAGAGTGAAGTCAGCGAAGATATCTGGAATGCTGCGAAGAGCTTGACTCAAGAAAGTTCATTGTATGTAACAGGTATTATCCGTGAAGAACCGCGTAGTGCATCTGGTTATGAGATGACGGTTACTGGCGTGGAAATTATCCATCTGACTGAAAACTATCCAATCACGCCGAAGGAGCATGGGGTAGACTTCCTGATGGATCATCGCCATCTCTGGCTGCGTTCGACAAAACAACGTGCGATTATGGTCATTCGTGCGGAGATCATCCGCGCTGTTCAGCAGTTCTTTGATAGTAACGGATTCACTCAGGTTGATCCTCCGATTCTTACACCTTCATCTGCTGAAGGAACGACGAACTTGTTCCACATCAAATATTTTGATGAAGATGCCTATCTGACGCAAAGTGGACAGTTGTATATGGAAGCCGCAGCAATGGCGCTGGGCAAAGTGTACTCCTTCGGTCCTACGTTCCGTGCCGAAAAATCCAAAACACGTCGTCACCTGATTGAGTTCTGGATGATTGAGCCGGAAATGGCGTTTGTGGATCACGAGGAAAGCCTGCGAGTGCAAGAGAAGTTTATTGCGCACGTGGTTCAAACGGTTCTGAAAAACTGCCGTGCTGAACTGGAGTCCATCGGACGTGATGTATCCAAGCTTGAAAAAATTGTAGCTCCATTCCCGCGCATTACGTATGATGAAGCGATTGAGTTCCTGAATGGACAAGGCTTCGATATTCCTTGGGGAGAAGACTTTGGTGCTCCACACGAAACGGCGATTGCCGAGAAATACGAAACACCGGTCTTTATTACCCATTATCCGGCTGGAATCAAGGCATTCTACATGAAACCTGATCCAAATCGTCCTGAAGTGGTCCTCTGTGCAGACATGATTGCACCCGAAGGATATGGAGAAATCATTGGCGGTTCCCAGCGTATTGATGATCCGGAACTGATGCAGCAGCGCTTTGATGAGCATCAATTGTCGGAAGAGGCATATCAGTGGTATCTGGACTTACGTAAATACGGATCGGTTCCTCACTCCGGCTTCGGTCTGGGATTGGAGCGGACGGTAGCATGGATCTGTGGATTGGATCACGTACGTGAAACAATTGCATTCCCACGTATGCTTTATCGTCTGTACCCTTAATGCTTAACCGCGAGTCCATGGAAGAAACCGGCTCCAAAGCCTGGTTGAATGGAGCAGCATACGGTATGGCATCAGGGACAGCGCAGCTCCCATATGCTTTATTGCGCTATTATCATCAGCTGGGGTTAAGTGACGCAGAGTTGCTTCTGCTGATTCAATTGTTTGGATTCCGGCAAGTCGAATTCAATGAGTTCCCAACGCTTGAAGAGCTTGCAACCCGTATGGGTCTTGCTCCTGAAGGCATCGCCAGAATGCTGCAGCGTCTTATGAGAGACGGGTACATTCACATTGACGAGCATCGGGATGAAGAGCGTGATATTCAGTATGAACGTTATGATCTGCATGGATTATATGCCAAGCTGGCAGGATGTACAGCAGAGGAGTTGGCCGTTGCTCGTAAGCAGCAGCAGGACAGTAATGCATTGCGCCCGGATTCGAACAGTGTTCAAAAAGAAGAGGAAGAACGAAATATGTTCTCTATTTTTGAAAAAGAATTTGGCCGCCCGCTTTCCCCGATGGAATGCGAGACGATATCCAGCTGGCTGGATCAGGATCGCTATCAGGAGGAACTGATTCTCATGGCATTGAAGGAAGCGGTGTTTGCTGGTAAAGTGCATTTCCGCTATATCGACCGAATTCTGCTGGAATGGAGCCGTAACCGCGTGAAGAATGTGCAGGACGCCAAGGCATATACCCAGCGGTTCCGTAACGGTGGACGTTAACACCAATGTTAGATTAGGCAACAACTTCATTCAGATAAACCAGAAACAGGCCAGAAGATATTCTGTGCCTGTTTTTTTAGATTATAGAGATGTTAAATAAGATACGTTAAGTTCCCGGTGGAACTGACTTTTCAGGCAATGTGTAACCTTTTTATAAAAAAATGAATGAATACGCAGGGGTCAACAAACAAGTTGTCGTCTATTGTAGTGGAGAGGAGGGGAGAGTTATTAATGAAGCGCGCTTAATCGAACAAATCCGTCAAGGCGATACATCCCAGATGCGTTTGTTGATCGAAAAGTACAGCCAGCATGTATACCATGTGGCCTACTCCGTATTACGGAACGATCAGGATGCACAGGATGCAGCGCAGGAGGCGTTCATTCAGATGGTTAAATCTCTCCCCGATTACCGATCCGAAGGTTTCAAAACGTGGTTAACCCGAATTGCCTTTCACAAAGCAATTGATGCCAAACGCAAGCTGGGCAGACGAAGCGCTGAGGATCTGGGCGGAGAAGAAAAAATAATGAACATGCCCGGTCGTGAAGAAGATGTTCTTGCCCGCCTCGTGCGTGAAGAGCGTCAGGACAAGTTGCGCGAGCGAATCAACCAGCTGCCTGCCCAGCATAGGGACATTATTACTGCGTATTACTTAAGCGAAAAAAATTATGAGCAGATTGCCCGTGATGCACAGGTGGCAGTGAAAACCGTGGAGTCCCGTCTGTATCGTGCCCGGCAGTGGATTCGAAATCATTGGAAGGAGGATGAGTGGCGTGAGGAATAAAAGGATGTATACCGTCCAGGAATGGACTGATTATATTGAAGGCCGAATGACTGCAAACCAGGCAAGTATGATGGAACAGATGCTTATGGACGTTCCGGAAGCGATGGACAACTATCTCGAAGCACTCGGCATTCATCGGGAGCTGCCCCAACTGAAGGACCCGGTAGGCTTCGCCGATGCGGTCATGAACCAAATTACGGAAATGCAATCCTCCAAGCCAAAGCGCAAATCGCGTTCCGGACGAAGACGTCTCTGGCTGGATCACAAAGTGTTTCATTATGCTGTAGCGGCTTGTCTGACGTTAATCTTCCTCTCCTCGGGACTGTTTGACAAGGTAGCCCCTTATCATAAGTTCCAGGAAGGTGAGAACAGGGGGTCATTTACGGAAAAATGGACGGAGGCAGCCACTTCATGGCTGGATCACTTCAAGCCTGGACCATAAATTGTTTTGCATTGCCTGAAAAGAAAGGATGACGACTGTGCAATCAGATCGTAACAAATTACTTGCATTCTTATTAAACCTGATTCCGGGTCTGGGTTTTCTCTATTGGGGTCGGCCTGCCAGAGCTGTAATCTATCCATTACTCTTTTTTGGGACAGCTGTTGGTTCGTTTATGCTGGCAATTCTGGTGAGTGAGAGAGAATTAATGATTCTTGGGGCTTTGGGGACCATATTCTTCTGGTGTGTCAGCATGCTGGATATGATTATCGTTCTGCTACGTGCCCCATCACCTAATGATGCCCGATACCATGGATATGGCGCACATTACAGTGGACCGCATCAGAGTGGTGATTATGGTGGCCCCGAAGGGACTTATGGTCAACCGATCTATCGTAAAGGTAGTGATAGCGAACGATTTTTTACAATTTTGCTTTCCTTTGTTCCAGGTCTGGGACATCTTCATCTCGGACTGTTACATCGCGGATTATCATTCCTGATCGCGTTCTTCGGTTCATTTGCCATGATGGTTTTTGTAGCTTCCATTACGAATGAATCCGTATTTCTGATGTTCTTGCTCATTCTGCCTGTCATCTGGGTATACTGCATGTTTGATGCCGTGCAGCATGTGCATCGCAAGCAGGCTGGTGAGGTATTGCAGGACCGGACTTTGTTCGAGGAACTGGAGATGGGCAGGGCATCTGGACGGCGTAGCAAAGTGCTGGCAACCTTGTTATCAGCCTTCCCGGGTGCGGGTCATCTGTATCTGGGACTGCAAAAAAGAGGCATGCAACTCATGTTCCTGTTTCTAGGCAGTATCTACGTTCTGGACCTGCTTCATTTATCGGTGTTCCTGTTCATGATTCCGTTGATCTGGTTCTACAGCTTCTTTGATGGGCTTCAATGTTCAAGTCGGTATGGGCACGAACCGTTGACAGATCAACCCATTTTCAAGGATTGGGCTCGTCACCAGCGCCTGATTGGATTTGGAATTGCTGCATTGGGATTGTACTATCTATTTATCCGCATGGTCATTCCACAGCTGAATGAGATGTTCCCGGATGCATTTATGACGTATGAGATTCGTTCGTATGTGAACACCGTCATTGTGTCCTTGCTGCTCATTTTTGGCGGTCTGAAGCTGCTGTTTGGCAAGCAGCGCGGTGCGAGTACGAATAGTACGGTTCATCGAACTGACGAGGGAGCAGACAATCTCTTTTTATTCAAGGATCGGGAGGATCGATTGTAGAGCTGAGCTTTACTTAGTTGAACTAAAGAATAGTTACACTGAAACTACGATGACAGCACAAGCTATAAATCGCTGGAATTCCCCAAACATAAAAACACGCCGAGGGCTATGTCTATCCGCCTTGGCGTGTTTTTGGTTGTGCAGCTTTGATTTCAAATAATGATGGCTATTTCGTAGCACCCTTCAGCAGAAGTTGACGGTACATCACTTCGAACAGGAACTCGAACGCTTCCAGATGACGTTTCGCTTCAAAAGCATCTTTGCCCCAGGCATAAATACCATGATTACGCAGCAAAATTCCCGGTACGTTGGCATCAAGTACACCTGGCACCAATTCAGCGATGGATGGAATATCCGCAAAGTTAGGCAGAACCGGTACACGAATCTCCGCATTTTCTTCCCAGATGTTGAACGCCTTGATCAATTCGATGCCTTGAATCGGTACGTGTCCATCTGCTCCAAAAAATTCACTGATCAGGTTGTTAAATACGGTATGCACATGGAACACCGCGCCACAGCCAGTTAAACGATAGATTTCGCAGTGAATCAACGTTTCAGCGCTCGGTTTCAGGGTTGTGGTCTCAATGGCTTTACCATGCTTGTCCACAAACAGAAAGTCTTCCGGTGTACGGAGAGATTTGTCTTTGCCTGATGCAGTAACTGCAAAGTAGAATTGCTCCGGGTCAAAGTCGCCCACACGCATCGACAGGTTGCCACTTGTACCAGGGAACCAGTTACGGCTGGCAAACAGCGCTTTGATATCAGCCAGCTCTTCGAGGACTTGGCGTTTATGTTCCAATGTAATCTTTTCAAAACCCATTTTTACAGCACTCCTTGTGTTTGCTTCTGTTTCATATCTTCCATAATATCGTAGAAGGTTGTAAATGGGACATGATCCACACCCAGCTCTATACACTTATCCGTCAGAATAGAACGGGAGTAGACAAGATCAGCGATTTTGGCACCTTCAAAATCCGTTAGACTGTCTCCAATGAGGATACGATTATATTGTTCTTCCGGGAATGTACGAATAACCGTCGTTTTACACATGCCGCATCCGTTCTCACAAGGAGGCTGACATGGATTAGGCCATTCAATACGTATGAATTCATCTGTGAAATCCGCCCCATTGCAATAAACGTGATCCTGTGGAATATCGAATGGAGCGAGCAAAGGCTCGATAAAAAAGTCCATTCCGCCGCTGGTGACATTGAATTCAATGCCCTCGTCCCGAACGTATGCAAGAAATTCGCTGAACCCTTCTCGGATGCCAGCCTGTCCAAGTACAAATTCCACAATCTCATCTTTCTGCGAAGAAGGCAACAGAGCGAACATCGCTCCCACACCTTCGCGGAGCGAAATTCGCTGTTCAATCGTGTCTTTCATAATTGCTTCAATACCTTCGGGTTTAAAATGTTTCATAATCGCTACGATATTGTCCGAAAGGGTGATCGTGCCATCGAAATCACAGAAAATGACCGTTTTTTTATCACTTCTCATCGTTCGCCACCCCACAGATCCAGTGCACTTTTCAGCTCGGGATGTTCGACTGCATACTCTGCCAGTGGAATGGAACGCTGGGCTGCCTCGATAGCCTGCAAGAATGCCCGTCCGCCTGCCTCAGTGCCCATGGGATGTCCATGGATACCTCCGCCGGCATTAACGATGACATCGGTGCCGAAGTCACGCAGAATAAGCGGTACAAGCCCTGGATGTATTCCAGCCGAAGGCACAGGCATGCTGGTTCTGACCGGAAGTTCAGGTGACAGCAATTGTTCCGTAATGGCCATATTCTCTTCCTTCGGCATCGTTACCGATCCGTAAGGGGAAGGGAAAAGAACCAGATCCGCTCCGGCAAGTCGCATCAGCTGTCCCAGCAGGACGGAAGCTGAGATACCATAGTGTGGTGAAGGATACAGTGCACCTGCAAGCGCAGGATGAGCCATGATTGGAACGTTGATGTCTGGATCACTGCTTAGTTCGTGCAGCACGTCATATCCGTAAGACAAGACATTGAACAACAGCGCATTTGCTCCTGCACCTATCGCACGTTCAGCCTGTTGTTTCAGGCGTGATGTAGGTCCAGTCAAATTCGCGGCATAAAGAAGTTTCTTACCCGTCTCCTTGCGTGCCTGTTCCGCAGCTTTCATGCAGACCTCGACTCTTTTCTCAATCGGAGTCAGTTTGTTCTCAAACAGAATTTCATCATCTTTAATCAAGTCTACTCCACCAAGAGCCTGGCGAATAAACTGTTCCTTCAATTCGTCTGCATCCAGTCCAATAACTGATTTAAAGATACTCATTAACAACGGACGATCATGTACACCTAGCAGATCACGAACACCGTTCAGTCCAAACTTGGGACCGGGGAATGCGCTGAGGAAGCCGTCTGAGAATCCAAGCCGTGTCAGTTTGATGCGCCCATCCATTGAGATTTTGCCAAAGACCGTCACGAGCAGGGCAGGAATATCACGGCTGAAATTTACATCCGGATAACCAATGGTAATATCGGCGTAACGCTCACCTGGGGCCATGCCCTCAGCTTCATGTACCTCAACGCTGATGACTTCGCCCAGATGTTTCTGCATCGCCTCACGCTTGGCCTGAGGCAATTCGGTCCAACTGCCAACAGTCATGCCGACAGCAATGGACTCAGCCTTCTTGCGGAAGTCTGCACGATCATCATGCAGACGATATGTGGCTGTGCACATAGTATTCATTTTAAATCTCCTTCCAAAGCAGCTCCCATCTCCCGTGAGCGCTCTGCACAGCGGTTGACGGCTGCGATTACATTTTCAAAGAAATCTCCCTCGTCCAGCGTTTTTAGTGCTGCCTGGGTTGCACCTCCCGGGGAGGTCACATCACTACGGAGTTTCATTGGCTCTAGGCCAGTCTGTTGTACCATGCGAGAAGCACCCAGCACGGTCTGAACAGTCAGATCGCGGGATTGTTGGCTGGATAAGCCGCCACGAATACCTGCGGCAATCATGGCCTCCATCAAATAGTATACATAAGCCGGACCACTTCCGGAAATACCTGTGAGCACTTCGAGTTTATCTTCAGGCACAATGGTCACGATTCCGACAGCTTCGAACATCGTCATGACTGTACTGCGCTGTTCATCCGTAATCTCTTCAGAGAAGGCAAGTCCGGTTGCTCCAAGCCCGATTGTACTGGACGTATTCGGCATGGTGCGGGCGATCGGTTGCTTGCGTCCCAGCAGGGATTGCATCGTACGGATCGATAATCCGGCAATAACGGAGACGATTAATTGATCCGGAGACAGGAGCGGCCCAAGTTGACGCAGCGCTGCGGCAGCATCCTTCGGTTTCATGCAGAGTACAATAACGGGAGAAGCGGCGAGATGATCCAGTGATTGTGCAGCAGTTCCGGTATGTACGGCATAACGGGTACTGAGCTCCTCCTGACGTTTCTGGTTGCTGCGGTTCAGCATCGTAATATCCTGAGGACGAACGACAAGGCGGGAAATTAATCCGCGCACGATGGCTTCCGCCATCGCACCTGCTCCGTGAAAAGTAATCTTTTGTTGTAATAACGTCTGTTGTTCTTGACTCATATTTATCGTTCCTCCTATATAACTGTAGCTGCGATATTATTGCCGGATTTGTCCATTGCCAGTGATACGGTATTTGGTTGACGTTAATGCAGGCAGACCCATCGGTCCACGAGCATGCAGCTTCTGGGTACTGATCCCAATTTCGGCTCCATAACCGAACTCAAAACCGTCTGTGAAACGTGTGGAAGCATTATGGTATACAGCAGCTGCATCTACATCATGTAAAAAACGTTCTGCATTGATGGTATCCTTGGTGACGATACACTCCGAATGCTTTGTGCCATAACGTGCAATATGCTCCATCGCTTCATCCAGGTTCTGAACTACACGAATATTTAAAATATAATCATTGTACTCTGTCGCAAAATCTTCTTCCGTCACAGGAAGGGCAGAGGGAACGAGACGGCGAACCGTGTCACACCCTTTCAACAGGACGTTCGCCTCACGGAGTTGTTCAGCGAGTGTCGGCAGATGTTCCTCAGCGTAAACAGCGTGCAGCAACAAAGTTTCCATGGAGTTGCATACCGATGGACGCTGTGCCTTGGCATTAACTGCAATCTCCACAGCCATAACCGGATCGGCAGATTCATCCACATAGGTATGACAGATACCTGCGCCAGTTTCGATCACAGGCACTGTTGCATTGGCGACCACATTGCGGATTAGTGAGGCTCCGCCGCGTGGGATAATGACATCAAGCAGTCCATTTAACTTGAGCATTTCGTCCACGGAGGAACGGTCTGCATCCTCAACAAGCTGCAAGGCGTCCGCGGGCATGTCTGTTGTTGCCAGTGCCTGATGGAGTACCTCCACAATTTTGCGGTTGGAGGAGAGGGCCGAGGAGCCACCTCGTAGCAGTACAGCGTTGCCTGTTTTGAGGCATAGTCCGGCGGCATCTACTGTAACATTTGGACGTGCCTCGTAGATGATGCCGATCAGACCGATGGGCACTCTCAATTTTTCAACATGCAATCCGTTTGGACGAGTGAACGTCTCCAGCACTTCGCCGACAGGGTCCTGCAACTCCACGATCTGACGCAGTCCTTCAGCGATACCGGCGATACGCTCCTTATTTAAAGCGAGGCGATCCAGCATCGATTCTGGCGTACCTTGCTGTCTGCCACGTTCCAGATCGTCAGCGTTTGCTACTATAATGGAATCCGATTGGGCAATCAATGCGTTCGCCATGACCAGCAGGGCGTTATTTTTTTGTTCTGTGCTCAGTCGATTCAGCTGTGGAACCACGGCTTGGGCCTTGCTCGCTTTTTCCCTGACTTCACTCATCATAAATTCCTCCCATATATAAAGTGGAAACAAAAGATTATTTAATGGCTATATCATATAAACCTGAGCAGCACACTCAGTAATTTAAAGGTATTCTATTTTAACGTAATCCACTCGTCCCGATGAATAACCTCAAGTCGATGGATGCTGTTCAACTGCTTCATTACTTCGCCACTTGGCAGTCCTGCAATGAGCCGTAGCTGGTCATCATCATAATTGACGATACCACGACCGAGCAAGGTTTCATCCATACCCAGCACCTCTACAACATCTCCGGCATGGAAGGTACCCAGCACACGTTTGACGCCTACAGGCAGGAGACTATGACCACCATGGACGAGTGCTTCTTCGGCACCATTATCCACAACGACGGTACCGAGCGGAGTAGACATGAAGCCAAGCCATTGCTTTTTACGAGAGAGAGCGGCAAGGCGAGTCTCGAAATACGTTCCTTTTCCGGTTCCATCAACCGCCCTTTGCATATCTCCAGGTTCCTTCACACTTCCTACAAAGACAGGCACGCCTCCACGCGTTGCCACTTTGGCTGCATCTACCTTGGATCGCATGCCGCCTGTACCTACGGATGATCCAGAACCGCCAGCATAGGCATAAATTTCTGCCGTAATTTCGGGGATGCGATCATAACGAAACGCAGACGGATCTTTTCGTGGATCGGCCGTGTACAGACCGTTGGTATCCGTAAGAATGACCAGATGCTGTGCCTTGACCAGATTCGCTACCAGAGCAGACAGGAGATCGTTATCTCCGAACTTCAATTCATCGACAGATACGGTATCATTCTCGTTAAAGATCGGAATGACACGCTGCTTGAGCAGCTCTTCCACCGTCATGCCCGCATTGCCCATACGTTTCCGGCTGTGAAAGTCGGTACGGGTGAGCAGAATTTGTGCTGTAGTAACGCGGTGCGCTGCAAAAGCCTGTTGATATGCCTGCATCAGCAATGCTTGGCCAACAGCCGCTGCAGCTTGTTTTTCATGCAGCTGCTTGGGACGCTGGGGGTAACCAATCTCCCGGAATCCGGCAGCTACCGCTCCCGAAGTGACCAGAAGAACCTCGTGGCCCTGTTCGGCCAAGGCAGCAATTTCTCCGGCAAAAAAAGTAATGGCACTCCGATCTAGCCCGCCTTCTTCCGTAGTAAGCGAACTGCTTCCGATCTTAACTACAATACGTGAGGTCATGATTTCACTTCCTTAAACAATATTAATGATTGACCCTGGAGCAGACCGTTGGGTACAAAAAAAACTCCCGCCCTTTTAGTTAAAAAGGACGAAAGTTCGTTACTTCCGCGGTACCACCTTTATTGATGATTGGATCATCCGGCTTCATGCCCTGTAACAGAAGGCACTGTCCTGTGCATCACAGGCCGCTCAGGGGTAGGTTTCGGAGAGAAGCCGCGGTAAATTCTTGCAGCCAGGTGGAATTTACTCTCTGGGCGCGGCTGATCCTCTCGTACTGGTCCCGTCATCACGTTTCGTTCAATATTTCCTTATAACATACCATGGAAACTTGGCAGATGCAAAGGGGTTATGCACCTGTAAATTACTTGAATAAATTCAACTTGCCAATCCTCTCCGCTGCTTCCCTTAATCGATCTTCATCACTTAGCAGTCCTGCGCGCACATAGCCCTCACCATGTGAACCGAAACCGATACCCGGTGCTACCGCGACTTTTGCTTCACGTAGTAACACGTCAGCAAAGGAAGCAGAAGTAAAGCCTGCAGGTACAGGCAGCCAGCTAAAGAAGGAACCTCCCGGTTTAGGGGCCTGCCAGCCGATGGATGAGAGTGCATCATAGAAAGCATCGCGACGTGATTCATAACGTGCAACCAGTGAAGTGACACATTCCTGGGAAGATGTCAGTGCTGCCGCAGCAGCGGCCTGGATGCCTCCGAAGAGGCTCACGTAGATATGATCCTGCAGCAGATTGATTTTGGAGATGATCTCTGCATTGCCCAGAGCAAATCCGACACGCCAACCCGCCATATTGTAGGTTTTGGATAATGTGTAGAACTCAATGCCCACTTCTTTGGCACCTGGTGCCTGCAAAAAGCTTACCGGACGATGGCCGTCGAATCCAATTGCACCATAGGCGAAGTCACTGGCTACGACAATTTTATTTTGAATGGCGAACTCTACCGTATCTTCATAGAAGGAAAGCGGAGCGGTTGCCGATGTTGGATTGTTGGGATAGTTCAGGAACATCAGCTTGGCCTTTTCTCGATCCTCGGTAGAGATTGCTTCATAGTCCGGCAGGAATGCATTGGACTCCAGCAGTGGCATAAAAGACATGTGCGCTTTCGCCAGTGCCACGCCGGACCAATAATCCGGATAACCTGGATCAGGGACCAGACATACGTCGCCAGGATTGAGCAATACTTGAGGCAGCTGGACCAAGCCCGTTTTTCCGCCAAATAAAATCGCAACTTCCGTTTCGGGGTCCAGGTTCACGTTATAATCTTCCTTGTAACGTTTCGCAACGGCTTCCTTCAGGAAAGCATGGCCGCTAAAAGGCGAATATTTGTGATAGAGCGGGTTCTCCGCCGACTCCTGCAATGTTTTAACAATGTGAGGTGGTGTAGGTGTATCCGGGTTACCCTGACCCAGGTTAATCACGTCGTGACCACTTGCGATTTCGCGGTTTACATTTTGAACAAGGGTAGCAAAAAATTGTGTAGGAAGCTGTGTCATTACATCGGATGTAGGTATGGTAAAGGCTGAACGACTCGATGATTTAGATTGATTAGTCATGCTATACATCACTCCGGTTATTAAAGATGGCAATATAGTACTCATTAATTTATCACGTCAATCCCGAGCTGTATAGGGGGAAAACACTTCATGAATACTTGAATGGAGCCTATATTTGTGTTTTTGTACAAAACTGAAATGAGGGATTTTGTTTTGTCCATTGAGATTAGGGGAAATTCTGTTTTATGATTATATTCGATAATGATAATCAATATCATTGATAAATAGGGACGAAGCACTTATTAGGGGGAGAAATAGAAATGAAAAAGGGTATACGAAATACGGCAGTATTATTGACGGTTACATGGTTGTCCATTCTTCTGCTGGCTTGCGGAAATCAGGCTTCAACTCCATCTGGAACGGATGATTCCAAAACGGTTAATGAAACACAGACAGATGGGGATCAGTCCAAGCAGGAACAGACGGCATCCGCGGATAACAGTGAGGGTGAAACCCGGATGTTCAAGGACTGGACAGGCCATGAAGTTGAGGTTCCGGTTACGCCAAAACGCGTAATTTATCATGGTGAAGTTACAGGGGATTTGCTAGCGCTGGGCGTTGTACCTGTAGGTATTCTTCGTCAGGATGGAACGGTATATGATGATCAGGTAGCCCAAGCGGAAGATGTGGGTTTCCCGATGAGTGTTGAAAAGGCGCTTACCTTGAATCCTGATCTGATCATTTTCTCAAATAGTGATCAGGCACAATATGATCAAATCTCGAAGGTTGCGCCAACGGTTACCTTTGATTCATTTGCCTCATTGGACGACCGCATGCGTACTCTTGGCGATCTGTTGAACAAAAAGCCGGAAGCGGAAGCTTGGATCACGGCCCATCAAAAAGCAACGGAAGAGATGTGGAAGCAGCTTCATGAGAATGGACTGAAAGAAGGGGAAACGGCTTCGGTATTCACCATGTATCCTGGTAATCGACTGTTTGTAATGGCCGGAGCAGGATTGCCACAGTTGTTATATGGAGCCGATGGCATGAAGCCAACCGCGGAAATTCAGAAAGTATTAGATGAAGGAATGGGCTTTGCAGAGATTTCTACTGAAAAGCTGCCCGAAATAGCGGGTGATCGCGTATTTATACTGAATCCAGTAACGGATGATGCGAAGCAGTCCACCAAAGAATTGCTGGATAGCCCGATCTGGAAGAACTTGCCCGCTGTAAAAGAAGGAAAAGTATATCGCTTTGATCTGGTTAAGGCTTCAAGTGATGCAACTTCAAGAGAATGGCTGTTGAAAGAATTACCGAAACAGATGATTAAATAGTCGTTTATGGATTGATAGATCATAATATTTTACTGGAACAAGAACGAAAATGCCGACTAAAAAAGAGCCTTCAACATTTCGTTGAAAGCTCTTTTTTTTGCTGATTACAGCCAGATCTGGATTAATGACCAAAGCTCGCTTATAATCAGTTCATACGGATTTAATGATAATCATTCTCATTTTAAAGAACGAGGTGAACCACCATGCAGGCTTTGAATGCCGATGCGAGAGGGTTGTATTTTTCAGCATTCATGTTTCGGCTGGATCATCTGGAACAACGAATTGAACAACCAGAACAGGTGATGCTGGAAGTGGCATGCGATAAACATACATTCTTGATCTGCGAAGAAGGGGAAGGTCGCTTATATATAGGATATGAACAGTTTCCTTTTACCACCGGATGTGTTTACCCGCTTTCTCCGGGCGAGGGATACCAGATTGAACATGGAAACCGATTGAAATTGAAATATATGGTGATATCATTTGATGTTATTCATGTGTTGACGGGAGATCCGGAACAGTATACGCGCCCTGTATTCGAACATAGAAATCAATTGAATGGCTATCCTTATGCCCCGTTAAGTGGGCCGTTGGAGCAATTGTATGCCATTCGGGATTATCAAACAGATGCCGAATATAGCCATTTGAATGCACAGTTTCAGAGATGGATGGAGATGATCATCACCCGGTACACTTCACCAAAAACGGAGCAGAGCATGGAATCCAGACTACACAGTACAATTCAATATATAGAAGATCATTATGCTGAAGAAATCACAGTAACGAAACTGGCTCGTCTTGCAGATATCCGACCCGTGCAATATACAACCTTGTTCAGACAATTAACCGGCCACAGGCCGCTTGATTATGTGAACCATGTACGAATTAAACATGCTAAGGATTGGCTGCGCAAATCCGATGAACCGCTTCGGGATATAGCAACCCGGGTGGGCTTTAAGGACGAGTATTATTTTAGCAGGCGTTTTCGTCAAATGACCGGATTATCGCCTCGTCAATATGACCGATCTATTCAGCAACAAACACTGGTTCAGGATTGGTTGGGTCATGATGTGAATATTCCGGCACGACCGGAGCGAATTATGTTTTATGGTGATTCCGGTGGAGATCTGCGAGTGCTGGGTATTGGTCTGTTAGGAGATCAGGCATATGATGCGGTTGCCCCGGTTAATGTGGAAGAGGCAGTCCGGATGAGACCAGACCTGATCATTTTCGACAGTACCAACGAACAGCAATATGAGCAATTCTCGCGAATTGCACCCACACTGGCATACAACTCTCACGCAACGCTGGAAGAGCGAATGTGCAGAGTGGGAAGCTGGTTTGGCAAACAATCAGAGGCTGGACAATGGCTCTCCTTCTATCAGCAACGTGTGGAAAAGATGTGGATGAAGATTCATATGTCGGTTGAACCGGGGGAAACGGCGTCCGTATTCACGTATCATCGGGGTGCACGATTATTTGTCATGGGCAATATTGGTTTGGCCTCACTCTTGTATCATCCGATGGGGTTCAGACCCGTTACGAAAGTGAAGGAAGCACTTGTCGCGGGCAGAGCGTATAAGGAGATTTCGTCTGAAGCGATTCGTCAGTATGCCGGTGATCATATATTTGTCTTACTTCCTGAAGAGGTTATTGCAAGGCAGGCCACAGAGAAGTTGATGCAGAGTCCAAGCTGGATGGCACTTCCAGCCGTGCAGAAGGGGCAAGTGTACGGAGTAGAGGAGACAACATGGAATTTGGGCGATGCACTAACGAGCAACCGTTTGTTAACATTGCTGACCGAGTTATTATGTAGGAGTTCAGAACGAAAACAGGTTGCAGATGTTTGAATGATCAAGCTATGATTACAGGTATTACGATTCAGAGGAGTGCTGGTTATGACAGAACAACAACAAGGGGAAATGCGTGTGGCCCTGATTCAGGGCGATATTCAGCTCGGAGACCCTGAGGCCAACCATAAACATATGCAGTCTTTGCTCGAACGAGCGCTAGAACAGGATCCCGACCTGGGATTGGCTGTGCTGCCCGAGATGTGGAATACGGGCTATGCTTTGGAACAAATTCATGAGCTTGCTGACCCGGAGGGCCAGAAATCAAGAGAGTGGCTCGCGGCTTTTGCCCAAAAACATCGAATTTCCATCGTTGGCGGTTCCATTGCAGAGAAACGTGATGGCCAAATCTACAATACAATGTACGCCTATAATAGTGAAGGAACTCAGGTAACACGTTACGATAAATTACATTTGTTCCGCCTGATGGATGAAGAGAAGTATTTGCAGCCTGGTGCAGAACCGGAAATATTCGAATTGGAGAACGGCCTTACCGCTGGAGCTTCGATCTGTTACGATATCCGTTTCCCTGAGCTTGCTCGAACGCTTGCCTTGAACGGAGCCAAAGCATTAATTGTCCCCGCTGAATGGCCGAATCCGCGCTTGCACCATTGGCGCACACTGCTTACAGCAAGGGCCATCGAAAATCAGATGTACGTTATTGCCTGCAATCGTGTAGGGAAAAGCGGAGACACCGAATTTTTCGGGCATTCCCTCATTATTGATCCTTGGGGTGAAATTGTGGCTGAAGGTGGAGAAGGAGAAGAGATCGTGACCGGAGTTATCCGTCCTTCGCTTGTGGATGAGGTTCGTGGCCGTATCCCGGTATTCGAAGACCGTAGACCTGGCATTTATTTTGGCAGCAAATAAAAATCTGCAATTTTCCAATAAAGTGTTTATTCATCCGGGAGGCGGGTAATGATAACTATCCCGTCACCAAGGAGGATGATCAATCAATGGACAACCATGTGAAAGATACGCTCAGGAGACTGGAACAGGAAAACACTAGGGTAGATCACTTGAGGCCATTCTTAGAGAATGGGGCAGGAGGGCTATCACCACCTGAACAATCTGTTCAGGAAGAAGGCCGCCTTGTGAATCAACAGAACAGGCTGACAAGTGAACGTAATTTGCGAAAATAAACCGCCAAACTTGAAATTCTCATATGTACGTTTTTACGTTAACAATTCAATGATGATATCAGCAACATTGTACTGTAACGATGATGCACTGCTAATACCATGTAAGAACTTTATCCTGCGGATGCGGGAGACGAGTATAGAACAAAGGCTTGGCCCTTATGGGTCAAGCCTTTGTTTATTTTATTGCCAAGTATGGCGGGCTAGTTCGCTGACTGTCCAATTATTCTCCTCGAGAGAGCTCGGCAACGGTTTGTTGAAACGTATGGATGAATGCCTCCGCGGCTTTGGAGAGAACCCGTCCTTGGCGGTATGCAACGACAAGGGTACGACTGGGGGTTGGCTCAGCTAGCGGTACATATACAGGAACAAATTCACTGCGGGGCGCGCGGGCAATAAAGCGCGGAACCAGTGTAATCCCCATACCTGTTGCCACCAGTGACTGCACCGTCTCAATGTTTGTACTCTCAAACACCACATTGGGGTCAAACCCGGCTTCCTCACACAGATCAAATGTAAGCTTGCGGAAGCCCTGTCCTTTCTTCAGTACAACAAAGGGTTCATCGCGAAGCTCTTCCATCCGTACGGGAACCGGATGCTCTGGATCTCCTCTGCGTGCCAGAGGGTGATTTGGGGGAACAGCCAGATCAATTCGCTCTTCACCAATCGTTACATAAGATAGGCTTGGCTCCTGCAATGGGAGGGACAGCAGGCTTAAGTCAGCCTTGCCACTGGCCGTCAACTTTTCAAGCGTCAGCCCGGAGTCTTCCAGCAAGGTTACTTCAATCTCGGGATAGGCCTGCTGAAAAGCGGGAAGCACATGCGGAAGCAGGTGGGAGCCAGTGATCGGCATGCTGCCTACAACGACTTTACCTTTACGCAGCTGGGAAATGTCCGACATTTCCTGTCTGAGCAGCTCGACTGCATCAATAATTTTCTGAGCCTGCTCTACAAAAGTCACCCCTGCATGAGTCAGCTCCACGGTGCTGGTATTACGCTGGAATAACAGTACCCCGAGTTCCTTTTCAAGTTTGGATAGCTGCTGACTTAAAGAAGGCTGGGCGATGTGCAGCTTCTCTGCTGCCCGGGAGAAGTTCCGCTCTGCCGCGATTTGCAGCGTATATTGAAGTTGTCTGAATTCCATATCCACACGTCATTCCTTTCGTTATGCCATCATTATATCACTACAGATGAAGAAATCATTATTTTTGCTGAAACGCTTGCACTGCTGAAAAAGAGCTGATATACTGTGTCTGAAAACGCTTAATGTTTAATCTTACCCGGGTATAACAAGAAAATCGTTTTCAGAAGTAGTCTTTTTCAGTACGATGAAGTTCAACGATTCATATTCTTTTCGTTTATATAATTGAATAACAGTTCATCCAACGATGGCGTGTTACTGTTCGGCAGGCAAGACCTAGATTGGGTGGGAAGAGTTTCTTTTTCCTACCCTATTTAGGTCTTTTTTTGTTCCCAGCAGAAAAAAGGCGGAGGTGCACCATGAATCACAAACAATTAGCCCAATCGATTATGGAGCTGGTTGGTGGCAATGATAATATCCACACGGCAATCCATTGCTCCACCAGGCTCAGACTTAATTTGAAGAACCCTGATATAGCGAAAACGGCCGAGATCAAAAACCTGGATGGAGTCATCGGCGCAGTGAACAGTGGCGGGCAATACCAGATAATCATCGGCAATGATGTCGGATATGTCTATAACGAACTTGCCAAGATGGTGGATACTGAGCAATCCAGTGAGGTTCAGGAAAAGAAAAAAGCAGATTACAGTCCCAAAGGTCTGTTTAACACCTTTGCCAGTGTAATTGCAGGCATCTTCCAGCCGATAATACCGGCCATTGCTGCATCAGGCATGTTGAAGGCGCTGCTGCTTCTGGCAACCGTGACTGGACTAATGTCCAAAGAAAGCCAGACGTATACCGTTTTGAGTGTTATGTCGGATGCGGCTTTTTATTTTCTTCCGGTCCTGCTGGCCTATTCCAGTGCAAATAAATTTAAGACCAACCCTTTTGTAGCTGTCCTGTTCGCGGGAATCATGCTGCATCCCAATATGATTGGATTGCTTGGCGGTGAAGATCCGGTATCTTTTATCGGATTGCCTGTAGCTTCGGTTCAATATGCATCATCGGTTGTACCGATAATTTTAACCGTCTGGTTTATGTCCTATATCGAACGTTTTGCCGACAAGGTCTCACCAGGACCTGTTAAGATATTCCTTAAACCGTTGATTGTCATTCTGATTGTTGCTCCAATCGCGCTGATTGTACTTGGCCCACTGGGCATGTATCTCGGGACAGGCATGTCCAACCTGATCTACTGGATTCAGGACAAAATTGGCTGGTTGACTGTTGTCATTATGGCGATTCTGATGCCTTTAATTGTAATGTTCGGTATGCACAAAGTGTTTTATCCCATTATTTTCGCAGCACTCGCTTCACCTGGTTACGAGACACTGGTACTGGTTGCCATGCTGGCATCTAATATGGCGCAGGGAGCAGGAGCGCTGGCCGTATCGTTCAAAACCAAGGATGTGAAGCTCAAACAAGTCGCGCTGTCTGCGGGCATCTCCGGTGTATTTGGAATCACGGAACCAGCATTGTACGGTGTACATTTAAGACTCAAGAAAACGCTGTTTGCATGCATGATCGGTGCTGGTATCGGGGGATTATTCGCAGGAATTGTGAATCTCAAGGCGTATGCAGCCGTGGGACCAGGGATTGCATCCATGCCTATGTTTATCAGTGAAGACCACATGAACATTATATATGCCATTATTACGATGCTGATTTCCGCCATTATCGCGTTTATTGCAGTGTATGTTATTGGATTTCAGGATGTTGTTCCAGCAGCAGTTCCAACAACAGACTCTTCGGTAGCAAAAGCGGAAGAAAAACCTGAGATAAAGCCTTCGGCTGGAATCAAATCGAAAAAAATGGTATTTGCGCCACTGGAGGGTACAGTTTTTCCCTTAAGAGAAGTGAAGGATGAGGCTTTCTCCCAAGAGGCAATGGGACAGGGGATGGCGATTCAGCCAAGCATAGGCAAAGTATTTGCTCCGTTTGATGGTACTGTTGAGACGGTATTTCGTACCAAACATTCCCTGGGGTTAAAGTCTGTGGATGGGGTTGAACTCCTGATTCATGTAGGACTGGATACCGTGAAATTGAAAGGGCAGCATTTTGACGTAAAAGTAACTGAAGGGGAACCAATCTCCCATGGTCAACTTCTGATGGAGTTTGATCTTGCAGCAATACAAGCCGCAGGTTATGACACCACGACCCCTGTAATTGTGACCAATTCCTCGGATTATCTGGAGGTATTGGGTAATGAATCATCACCAATAACGGGACCGGAGAAACCATTAATTACAGTGTTATAACCGCCCGAAATATGAATGAGAGGCAGGCAGCCGGATATGGAAGTCGTGAAAATACTGAATTCGAGCGTTGTTCTCGCCAGACGTGGTGAGGATGATAAGGAAATTATTGTGATGGGGAAGGGCATCGGCTTCAAGAGCAAACCTGGAGATGTCGTGAGCGAGGACGAGATTGAGAAGGTATATGTGCTTGAAAATGAAAGAATCTCTTCGGATCTCACCGCTCTGATGAAGGAAACGCCAAAAGAATATCTGATCCTGGCTGACGAAATTATTTCCTATGCCAAACATACATTGTCCCGACACCTGAGTGATCATCTTTACGTCTCATTAACGGATCACTTGTATATGGCGACTAAACGGTTCAGGGACAATATGACTATCCAGAATCGCATGCTGTGGGAAGTAAAGAAGTTCTATCCACAGGAATTCAGCATTGGCATGCATGGTCTGTTTCTCATTCACAATCAGCTTGGTCTCTCCCTGCCTGAAGAGGAAGCGGCCAATATTGCCTTTCATCTCGTCAATGCTCAGCAGAATGATGACAATATGAATCAGGTCATGCTGATGACGGGCACGGTCAAGGATGTACTCAATATTATTAAAATTTATTATCAGGTGGAGCTGGATACACACAGCATTAACTATTCCCGCTTTTTAACCCATTTGCAGTTCTTCATTCAGCGACTGTTTGAGCATAAAACGTTAAATACGCAGGATCATGAGCTGTTTGACCAGATCGCGAACAAATATCCGCAGGAAGAACAATGTGTGCAGCTGATCAAAGCGTACATTGAAGCCCGCTTCGAACATACGATTTCTAGCGAAGAAATGATGTACCTGATTATTCATATCAATCGCGTAATGAGTCGCAATTAACACAGAACCAATCAAGGAGGAATACACAATGACCAATACAACAAGAACGTTCCCGGAAGGCTTTTTATGGGGAGGAGCCATTGCAGCCAATCAGGCGGAAGGTGCCTGGAATGTGGATGGCAAGGGTCTGTCTACAGCCGATATCGCCATTTATCGTAAAGGTGTTGCCAAGAGCGAGTACAAAAAACATAACGCAATTACGGAAGAACAGATCCAGGAAGCGATGGAATCAACGTCGGACAGAGAATATCCGAAACGCAGGGGCATCGATTTCTACCATCGTTACGAGGAAGATCTAGCCTTGTTTGGGGAAATGGGTCTGAAAACATTACGTTTGTCCATTGCATGGACACGGATCTTCCCGAATGGGAATGAAACGCAACCCAATGAAGCCGGCTTGCAATTCTATGATCGTGTCATTGATGGCATGTTACAGCAGGGCATTGAACCGTTGATTACGTTGTCTCATTATGAGATGCCGATGTATCTGGTCAATCATCATGGGGGATGGACGGATCGCATAGTGGTCGATTACTTTGTTCACTTTTGCCAAACGGTGTTCAATCGATATAAAGATAAAGTGAAATATTGGATTACCTTTAATGAGATTGACAGCATCGTTCGTCATCCGTTTACGAGTGGTGGTATCGTTCCGGATCGTTATGACAACGTGGAACAGGCTGTATATCAGGCGCTGCATCATCAATTTGTGGCCAGTAGCCTGGCGGTGAAGTATTGTCATGAGATCATTCCTGGTTCTCAGATCGGATGTATGCTTACCAAGCTGACGACATATGCCCATACGTGTAACCCCGAAGATGTATTGGTCGCTTCCAGGGATAATCAATTTAATCTGATGTTCACGGATGTTCAGGTCCGTGGGGCATACCCCTATTTTACGAAGAGATTGTTTGCCGAAAAAGGGATTGTGCTGGATATGCTGGAAGGTGACGAGGAGATTCTGAAAGTGCACACGGTGGACTTTATTTCATTCAGTTATTATATGTCGCTTGTATCGAGTGTTGATGGGGACCGATTGGAGCAGGTGAGTGGTAACACTACTGGTGGTGTAAAGAACCCTTATCTGAATACTAATGACTGGGGCTGGCAGATTGATCCGGTAGGTTTGCGCATTTCCCTGAACGAGCTTTATAGTCGCTACGGGGTGCCGTTGTTTATCGTTGAAAATGGGATTGGAGCCGTTGATATGATCGAAGATGACGGCAGTATTCAGGATGATTACCGGATTGATTATTTCCGTTCCCATATGGAACAGATGCATGAAGCTATTCTCGACGGAGTTGAATTGATGGGCTACACCAGTTGGGGCATTATTGATCTGATCAGTTATTCCTCCTCCGAAATGGAGAAACGATATGGTTTTATTTACGTCGATCAGGATAATGATGGTAATGGAACGCTGGAGAGAAAGCGCAAGAAGAGTTTCTTCTGGTACAAAGATGTAATTGCCAATAACGGTTTGTAGAATCCGTGTAGTAGTCTGGCATAATTACAAAACCGCCCATAAAACACTTGTTTGTAAAACGATAATGAAGATATCGCAGCCCTGATGATCAAGGCTGCTTTTTTCTATTTTACATAAAAAACATTGACAGCGAGAAGGCTGGAACGTAGTATAAGACTTATGTGATAATGATAATTGTTATCAATTGAAACCTCTGCATAGAGCAGTGGTTTATTTGTGTTTCCCTCATTATAGGTTAAACCTATTACATCTATAGATATTATATCTTGGAACAATGAAGGACAGGGTGATATATTTATGTCATTCAAGAGCTTTACTTTTAGATAAACGTATGAGGCTCTTCCAAGGACCGAACTTATGATGAGGTGAAAATGATGAGTAAAAAAACGATGTTTGAGAAAATTTGGGAAAATCACGTGATTCATCAGGAAGAAGGCAAACCAAGCATTTTGTATATCGATCTGCATCTGGTACATGAAGTAACATCTCCACAGGCGTTTGAAGGTCTGCGTCTGAGCGGCCGTAAAGTTCGTCGCCCTGAGCTGACATTTGCAACCATGGATCACAACGTACCAACGAAGGATCGTTTCAACATTACGGATCCAATCTCCAAACAACAAATTGACACACTTTCACAAAACTGCCGTGACTTCGGCGTAAAACTGTATGATCTGGATTCTATCGATCAAGGTGTTGTACACGTTATGGGTCCTGAGCTTGGCCTGACTCATCCAGGTAAAACGATTGTATGTGGCGACAGCCACACATCCACACACGGTGCATTTGGCGCACTCGCATTCGGGATCGGAACGAGTGAAGTAGAGCACGTTATGGCAACTCAATGTTTGCAGCAAGCCAAAGCCAAAACGATGGAAGTTCGTTTTGTCGGCAAACGTAACCCGGGTGTAACGGCGAAGGATATGATTCTCGCAGTCATCGCCAAATACGGTACAGACTTTGCTACTGGATATGTTATTGAATATACAGGTGAGTCGATCCGTGAACTGAGCATGGAAGAGCGTATGACCGTCTGCAACATGTCCATCGAAGGTGGAGCAAGAGCGGGCATGATTGCTCCGGATGAAACAACTTTTGAATATCTGCGTGGACGTGAATACGTACCTGCCGATGGCCAATTCGATGAAGCGGTTGCTGCCTGGAAAGAGCTTGTAACTGACGAGGGTGCTGAATTCGACCGTGTGGTTGAAATCGATGTGGAAACATTAATTCCACAAGTAACTTGGGGTACTAGCCCAGGTATGGGAACCGACATTTCTTCGAAAGTTCCTGTCCCGGCTGAACTGCCAACCGAAAACGAACGTAAAGCTGCTGAAAAAGCACTTGAATATATGGGCTTGGAACCTGGAACACCGATCTCCGAAATCCCGGTTGATTATGTATTTATCGGTTCATGCACGAATGGACGGATTGAAGATCTGCGAGCTGCTGCACAGGTAGCCAAAGGTCACACCGTATCCAGTAATGTTACAGCGATCGTTGTACCAGGCTCGGGACGTGTTAAAATTCAGGCGGAAAAAGAAGGTCTGGATAAAATCTTCACGGAGGCTGGATTTGAATGGCGTGATGCAGGATGCAGTATGTGTCTGGCAATGAACCCGGATGTACTGAAACCAGGACAACGTTGTGCCTCGACATCCAACCGTAACTTTGAAGGACGTCAGGGACGTGGAGGACGTACTCACCTTGTATCTCCTGCAATGGCAGCAGCAGCAGCAGTTAAGGGACACTTCGTTGACGTACGTGACTGGAATTTCAAAACGGAAGCAGCTATCTAACAAAGGAACGGATTGAAGGGAGAACGAATGATATGGAAGAATTCAAAACACTGCAAGGCATCGTTGCACCGGTAGACCGGGTCAATGTAGATACAGATGCAATCATTCCGAAACAATTTTTGAAACGGATCGAACGGACCGGATTTGGACAATTTTTGTTCTACGAATGGCGTTTTGACGAAGAGGGTAACAACAATCCTTCTTTCGAAATGAATAAACCTCGCTACGAAGGGGCATCCATTCTGATCTCACGCGCCAACTTTGGTTGTGGATCTTCTCGTGAGCACGCACCATGGGCGATAATGGACTACGGATTCCGTTGTGTTATTGCACCATCGTATGCGGATATCTTCTATAATAACTGTTTCAAAAACGGGATCTTGCCGATTAAACTGTCGGAAGAGCAGGTTGAAGATCTGTTCCAGCGTACAGCGACACATGAAGGCTATGAGATGAATGTGAATCTGGAAAACAAAACGATTACAGATGCTTACGGACTGCATATTGATTTTGATCTGGATGAGCATCGTCGCCAATTCCTGTTGCAAGGACTGGACGATATTGGTCTCACACTTCAACATGATGACGAGATAGCTGCTTATGAACAACGCCACGCGGCAAAGCTGTTTGGACAAACGGCCTCAGTCTAATCTTTCATCTGTAGTTCGTATATCAAACCTCCAATCGTGCAGGGAACTTCACCGTTCCTTGGACCGAATTGGAGGTTTTTTTGCATTTGGCAATGATGCAATTATGTTTTCGAGTTGCAGGGGATTCCGACTAAATATGACAACGTTGTAACCGGATGGAGTGACAATATCTGATAAACTGATTAGTAGATTATGGAAGGGTAGATAGAGTCGAGTGTTGCCTCACAGCGAATCAGGTCGAAGGTTCAAAAGACAAACAGAATGGTGGTTGATGTATGAAGAAATGGTCGGCAGCAGTCTTTGTTTTTCTGTTCCTGTGTTTATTTCCTGTCATGGCAAATGCCGATTCGTCTCCCTCGATTGTGCTGGACGGTGTGACCATTAATCAGCAGTCGGGAGCTCCGGCCGAGAATACTGGCAAAACCGTGATGGTGCCCATTCGGATCGTCTCCGAAAACCTCGGTTATCAGGTGAAATGGGAGAAAGCCACCCAGACCGTCCGTATTCTCAAAGGCAACAGCAGTATCCAGATGACGGCAGGTGAAGATGCGGCCACCGTGAATGGAAATCGGGTGAGTCTCGATTCTCCGCCTCTAATTAAACAGGGGACTACACTGGTTCCGTTACGTTTTGTCGGTGAAGGCATGGGTCTTCAGGTGGGATGGGACAATGGAACCAAGACAGTAAGCCTATTAAGTATTCCTCCTGTAGCTGGTACCGAAGGTGAAAATGACCCAGTGGAAGCTCCTGAACCGGAAGGGCTGTCTGAGCTTCAAAGTATCAGCTTCGGCGGGGATCGTCTAATCTTGGCAACGAACGGGAAAATCACACCGAAGGTTTCCAGTCTAAGCGGACCTGATCGTATCATCGTAGATCTGCCCGGCACCACATTTGCCAAGGAGTTCATCCAGGGACAGGCTTCCCATCCGGATGGCAGCGGGACGCTTCTGGTTACGGATTCATCGCTGGTTTCCAAGGTGCGATATGCAATGTTCAGCCAAACGCCTTCAACGGTGCGTGTGGTCCTTGATCTGAGTCAGGTGGCGACTGCCAAATGGTCACTGGGCGAGAACAACGTGTTGCTTGTTGACCTTGCGGCGAGTAATGGAGAACCAACAAGTCAGCCTGCTGTGCCAACCAATGATGGCAAAAAGGTTGTCATTATTGATCCAGGACATGGTGGACGACAGTCGGGAGCCGTCAGTGTGACAGGCGCCTATGAAAAGGACTTTAATTTGGCTGTGGGACTCAAAGTTCAGGCACTTCTGCAACAGCATACGGAGATTCAGACGGTGATTACAAGGCAGGACGATACAGAATTATCCCTGCAGCAGCGTGTGGATATCGCCCAACTGAATCAAGCGGATATTTTTGTGTCGATCCATGGAAACAAGTTTACAACGCCTGTTCCTAATGGAATTGAAACGTTGTACACTCGTAAGGAAAGCAAGGAATTGGCCGACATTTTGCACAAGCATGTGTTGCCGATTACGGGATTTAAGGACCGGGGAGTCAAGACGGCAAGTCTGCATGTAACCCGTGAAACAACGATGCCCGCAGTTCTGCTTGAACTCGGATTTCTGAGTAATCCTGCTGATGAAGCAATGATGCTGACCGAAGATTATCAGAACAAATGTGCACAGGCCATTGTAGACGGAATTGTTGAATATTTGGGTCTGTAATGTGTGTTGTGCGCAAATATGAAGATCAGGGTAGTGCGTTGTTTCAAGATGCATAATTGATAATTAAGGAAAAATGCAGACAATAAAATGTAGAAAAAGCTTGATTTGACAACGTTTTTTTTCTGTTATGTTGGAATATATTCGCAACTTTTGAGAGTGCGAGGCGTCTAATAGGTGTCTGGTAATGCCTCAGTGGTCAGTCGGAGCTGAAGGTTCACAACATGCGGCAAAAAAATATGAGAATGGTAGGGGTGAAGGATGAAGAAGTTCGGTTTTTTGGTACTGTTATTTGTCTTTGGGCTCGTTTTCCCGGGCTATAGTCATGCAGCAGCAGATACGCACATTATCCTAGATGGGAAAGAAATTGTGCAGCCTTCGGATGCCAAAGCGGAAATCATCAATAGCAGCGTGATGGTTCCAATTCGAGTTATTTCGGAGAGCCTGGGATATGGTGTGGACTGGAAACAGGCAACAAGCACCGTGACTATTAGCAAAGACAACACTGCCATGCAGATGATTGTTGGACAGAAGACGGCAACGGTGAACGGCAGTAACGTGAACCTGGATGCCCCGCCACTCGTGAAAAATGGAACCACACTTGTGCCTTTAAGGTTCGTTGGTGAGCAAATGGGTCTTAAGGTGGGTTGGAACAATACAACGAAGACGGTAACATTAGTTACCCAGAATTCAGGTTCCGGAAACGGGACAACCACTCCTCCGAACTCTGGTAATGATGGTGGAGGATCGGATCAGGAGGGTCTTGTACTGGTGAACGGCATCAGCTTCAGTGACAACCGCTTTTTGATTGCAACAAGCGGAAATACGAAGCCGAACGTCTTCACGATGACAGGACCGGATCGAATCGTTATAGACTTGCCAAATACCGCATTCGCTGACTCTTTTAGTGAAGGACAAGCTCTGGACAGCAACCAGAATGGACAGCTTGTCGTGAGTGGATATCCGGACGTGTCGAAGATTCGTTATTCCTTGTACAGCAATAGTCCTTCGACCCTTCGTTTTGTCATTGATCTGAACACTGCAAAAGGTTATGACGTGCAAAGTGACTCTGGTCTGGTTATGATTGATCTGAACAAAGAAGGCACTACAACACCGCAACCTCCTGTTGGAAACAACGGCAAAAAAGTTGTTGTTGTAGACGCTGGACATGGTGATCAGGACCCGGGAGCTATCGGTGTAACCGGCAAGAAGGAAAAAGACTTCAATCTGGCAATGGCTCTGAAAGTGGAAGCATTGCTGAAAAAAGAATCCAACATTGACGTTGTGCTGACGCGCAGCGATGATACATTTTTGGCTTTGAAAGAACGAGTGAAGATCGCAGAAAGCTTGAAGGCAGACATCTTTATTTCTATTCATGCGAACAGCGGATCTGCAGCAGCAAACGGTGTAGAGACGTATTACACCCGTTCAAATAGTAAGGCATTGGCTACGGTAATGCACAAGTATCTCTTGCAATCATCTGGCCTGAAGGACCGCGGAGTAAAAACGGCAAGTCTCCACGTAACCCGTGAAACAACGATGCCTGCTGTTTTGCTGGAAGCTGGTTTCCTGAGCAACAAGAGCGATGAAGCCGCATTGTTCACTGAAAGTTTCCAGAACAGTGTAGCCAAAGGAATTGTTGCAGGGATCAAAGAGTATCTGGGAATTAAATAAGGGTTCAACCCTTATGATCAGGAGGCGGAGTTAGAATGAACAAAAAATTATGGATTGCAGCGCTGCTGGTAACGGTTATGACAGTTGCTGCTGGATGTGGAAGCAAGCCAACAGCTGCTCCAGCTCCAAATCAGACTCAAGGTGCTGGAACAGAGAACAATGCGTCTGAGGATCAGAATGAGACGGATATTACTGAACCTGTAACCGTGGAACCGGAGGATACAACGACAACGACACCTGGTACCACAGAAGGCAGTACGGAGGGCACAACGACTCCATCGGGTGGAACTACTTCGGAGAAGCCTGGAACTTCCGAAAGTAATGAGAAGAAAACCATTGATGTGTACTACACAGATCTGGAAGAGTTGGAATTGCACAAAGCAACGGCAGATATTTCTTACGCTTCGGATGATGCCAAGTACAAGGCTGCATTTGCAGCACTGCAACAAAGTAAAGACGACAAACTCGTTCCACTATGGGCGAAAGAAATTGAATTGAAATCTGTTCAGTTCAAAGACGGGGCGCTTACTCTGGATATCCACATGCCGGATACAGCCCGTCTTGGTGCAGGTGGTGAAGTGTTTGCGATTGATGCTTTGAAGCAAACGTTCTTCCAGTTTGATGAAGTCAAATCGCTTGATTTGCTGGTGGACGGCCAGAAATCCGAGAGTTTGATGGGCCATGTGGATCTTGAGCATCCAATGACACGATCCGAATAGGTTGTATAGCATGTTGTTTTACCGTGAATCTGCGGAATATCGGCCGTTTTACATGAGAGAGGGGAATCACAGGTGACTTTTAAATATAATAATCCATCACACTCTAAAAAAGTAGTTTCAGCCGTGCTTGCAGGCATGATGGCCCTTAGCGCCGGCGGAGCTGCCATGGCAGCAGAATCAACAGATACGGGGCAAGGCCAGACTGCAACTGTAAACAATACAGCTGCACCAACCGGTTTGTTCAGTGATATCAAGGTCGGATATTGGGCTGAGAAACATGTGTACAAACTGGCCTATCAAGGCATTCTTCTCGGTAACAACGGCCTGTTCCGTCCAGGAGACGCGGTAACACAGCAGGAAGCTGTGACGATGGCGATCCGTTTTATGAACAAGGAGAACCAGTTGAACGACAGCACGGCTACGGCATTACCGACAAATATGGAAGTGGGAAACTATTTCAAGCCATATGTCGCTTTGGCGCTTCAACTGGGACTGATTGATAAAACCGAAGAATCTACTGTGGATGTATCCAAAACATCCTGGGGGCAGAAGCAGGCATCACGTGAATGGATTACAAAATTGCTGATCCGTTCGTTGAACAAAGATGCTGAAGCAAAGGCACAAAATAATCAATCTACCGGGTTTGCTGATAATGATAGCATTTCAGAAAGTGGCAAAGGTTACATCAATCTGGCTGTAAGCCTGGATCTGGCCAAAGGTGTAGATGGCAACAAATTTAATCCAACCGGCTCTGTAACTCGTGCTCAACTCGCTACATTCTTCAGCCGTGGCGAAACGTTAACGGATACGAAGTATGCGAACACATCCACGGGTTATGTAACTGGATTAAAAGATGGGCAGATCACGCTGGTTGTGGACGGAAAAGCTGTTAACTTCGCAGTGAACAGCAGTACGCCTTACTTTACTAAAGACAGTGAATCCCGTGCATCGTCTGCAGATGTGAAGCTGTATACCAAAGTTCAGATTGTAGGTACTACCGGTACGGCTTCCTATGTCGAAGTGGTCGATGCTACGCCGCAGGTAGAAAGCGTTGAAGGTACGTTTGCTCGTTCATTATCAGGGAATAAAATTGGCTTGTTTGTAGGCGAGAATTATGAAACATACGGCTATGATGAGGCAACGGCATTTATCGATCAAAACGGAAATGCAATTAAACTGTCTGATATTACAGCAGATAGCACCATTGAAGTACAACGTGAAACGTTCTCGGCTGACAAAAAGACAGTTGTTATTCGTGTGAAGTCCGGTATTGTCAACAAAAGTGATAGTGGTGTCGTTGCGGAAGTAACGACTGCTGCCAAAACGATTAAGCTTACCAATGCAGCCGGAACTACAGAGCAATACACGTATAACGATAATTTGATTATTCGTTACCAGGACCGAATCCTTACCTTGGCTGAGCTCAAAGCGGGAAGTGCAGTGAAATATACGGTCAAAGACAGCATCCTGCAAACGATCGAATTGTCGCAAGGTGTAGAGCAATCTGTACGCGGTACACTGGTGGAGATCGGTGGTAACCAATCGACACTGACGTTTAAACGTGAAGGTGGATCGCTGGAAGCGAAGCTGCTTGCAGAAAAGCCGGAAGTCATTATTAACGGAATCCAGGATGCTACGCTGAATGATCTGATTACGGACGCAACCAATGGAGATCAGGTTGAACTTACGCTAAACTCTGAAGACCGTGTGACGCGTATTCAAGTGATTGGACGTCAGATGGAGCCAATGAACGGGGTTTCCGTTGTATCCTACAACAGTAAAACAAAAGTATTGACGGTTCTCGACAGCAATAAAAAACCGTTTGTGTTCACGCTGGATGACAAAACGAAGCTGGACTACAACACATCGAAGCCTACACTTGCTGGATTGGAGTCTTTGTTAAATGATGGTCGCAAATTGGATCTGACGTATGTAGGAACTCGTGCGCTATCCGTTAAAGTGATCTACAAATACGAAGGCACAATCAGCAGTATTGATACTTCGGGCAGAAAAATCAGTTTGTTGTCTGGAAACCAAACGATCACGGTGCCGTACTCCACGGTTCCAACCATCGAGATCTACAACAAATCTGGAGCAAGTCTGAGCGATCTGAAGATCGGTGATAATGTCACAGTTACGCTGGGTTCAAATCAGGACTATGTGCAGAAAGTGGCTTTGAACACCGTGGCTCAATTTGAAGTAGTCTCTGTAGAGACCAATGGTCGTGTTCGTGTAAAATCGGATTCGCTGACAAGTCAGTTCTATGTCGATCAAGCGGTTCTGACAGGAGAAAGTGGTCAGACCATTACGGCGTCACAATTGACAGCGGGCAACCTGATTAACGTTACATTTGAGGGAACGACGCCTAAAGCGGTTCAAGTTGTTAAACGTACGCTTGCGGAGGTTACATCTGTTGATGCTTCGTCAGTTACACTGAAACTGTTCAATGGTCAAAGTGAGACGGTTCCTGTTAGTGGTTCTGTAAAAGTAGTCAAATCGGGATCTACGTTAACCACACTTGGCAGTCTTACTGTAGGTGATCGTGTTGAGATGACGAAGGATACGGATAATTCCACCCGTTTCAGAGTGTTAACTGTCATGAGCAAACAGTTCTGGTCTTATGATGGAGTGGGCAACCAAATTTTGGTTAAACGTGAGTCCACATCTGACACGAATTATCGTTTTGCACTGGGTACAGGCGCATTTGTTCACCAGGGTGACAACACTTTAAGCGTGCAATCTCTCAAAGATAATGATAATATTGTATTGTATCTCCTGAACAACGTTGTACTGGAGATCCAAAAACAGTAATCGTTTCTTTTCGAGGATCAAAAGAATGACCGTCTTGATGCGGGATCTTTCCCGTATCAGGACGTTTTTTTTGCAAGATTTTTGGGGTCCCCGCAAAGTACTCGAAAGAAGCTTCGAAGTAAGGCTCCACGGCGTGGAGTCATTTTGTGGGAGGTAGCTCTTCATGAATGCAGCCACTGTTAGGCATATACTCGATACAATGGAAGCGATGTTTCCTGACGCACATTGCGAATTAAATCACAGCAATGCGTTTGAATTGACTGTAGCCGTCCTTTTGTCTGCCCAGTGCACCGACGAAACGGTAAATAAGGTAACCGCAGACTTGTTCAAAAAGTACACCAGTCCTGCCGATTATCTGGCAGTTCCTCTCGAAGAGCTGGAACAGGATATCCGGCGTATCGGCTTGTACCGAAACAAGGCCAAGCATATTCAGAACATGTGCCGAATTTTAATAGAGCAGTATGGCGGTGATGTACCGCAGGAACATGATCAGCTTGTGACGCTCCCTGGTGTAGGGCGGAAAACGGCAAATGTCGTTGTATCCAATGCATTTGGAGTCCCGGCAATTGCGGTGGATACGCATGTTGAACGTGTATCCAAAAGGCTGGCACTGGCAGGTTGGGATGACTCCGTACTTGAAGTCGAGAAAAAACTGATGAAGCGCGTACCCCGGGATGAGTGGACTTTAACTCATCATCGGATCATATTTTTTGGACGCTACCATTGCAAGGCACAAAACCCTCAATGTCATGTCTGTCCATTGCTGGACATATGCAGAGAAGGGAAAAAGCGTATGAAAACGTCCCAAATCAGGAAAGATAAGGAACGTGCCACAACCCCAAAACGAAAAATAAATTAATGAGCAGAAGAGGATGAGTAATCATGAAATGCATTTCCGTGTACACTGACAATTTTGAGGCCTTCTCCGATATTTTCGAACAAATCGTTGAACAGGAAATGGCTGAAAACGAAGAAAAAGAAGTAGAAGGCATCACTGTAAGCCATTCTGGCGATGTGCCTGAACATTATTTGGAGCGTATGTCCACGAAACCAGAAGTGGTTGTCATGAGAGACAAAGGTCGTGACATTACGATTTTGCAGCATGGACAAGTATTTGAAATTTTGCTGCCTTCGATGGAGAACGCTGTTTCCTAAGAGATTCGCAATAATAAGATATGCTGCTTCTATGTCACAGGGTTATCCTTTTGAAGGTGATCCAATTGGACATGGACGCAGCATGCTTCTTATGGAATACAATCGTTTCACAGATAAAACCGACAGCATCGGTTTTATTTTTTTATGTGGAGAATCTGAGTGGAATTTTCTTTGTCAGCCATCTTGCATTCAAATCGTTCAATTTCCAACTTGATAATGGTAAAATAAATGAATTATAAGATAAAGACATCGGACCAGATGTCAAATTAGAGGAGCCAGGGGGAAGGCCAGTCATGTCCAGAACAGATTACCCAGTAGAGATGGCTAAACCTCTGCTTCCACTGCGAGAAGCGATGGAGCAGACAGGGGACCATACAGCTGTAAAGGCTTTAACGGATTTGATCAGTAAGGCGGAAATGAAACAGTTAACGATTGCGTTTTGTGGACATTTCTCGGCAGGCAAATCGAGTCTAATTAATAGTTTATGCGGCAAGCGGGTTTTGCCTTCGAGTCCTGTACCTACAAGTGCGAATGTTGTATCCATCCGTAACGGTGAGCCGAGAGCACTTATTTATACGTCATTGAACGTAAGCGCTGACAATTCAGCGGGAGTTCTTGAGGTTTCGCCTGAACAATTGGAAGAGTATTGCAAGAATGGTGGGGCATACACCTCCATTGAAGTATGGGATGACATTCCCTTACTGAAAGATGATGCGGTATTACTTGATACGCCAGGCGTGGATTCGACCGATCAGGGGCACAGCCTTGCAACACATTCAGCACTGCATCTTGCCGATGTGGTGTTCTATGTGATGGATTATAACCATGTGCAATCGGAAAGCAATCTTTCTTTTGCCAAAAGTCTATCGGATTGGGGCAAACCGTTGTTTCTTATCGTAAACCAGATTGATAAACATCGGGAACGGGAGCTTTCATTTGACCAATATGTTGAAGGTGTAGAAGCTATTTTTGCAGCCTGGGAAGTCCGGTATGATGGGCTGTTGTTTACTTCTCTTCGGGACAAGGAGCATCGTTACAACCAGTGGGCGCAGCTTCCTCAGCTGATTGAACATATGATGAATGAGAAGGAAGGGTTAATCAAGCACAGCCTTGCAAGCTCGGCGAGCCATGTGACTGAGCAGCACCTGACAAGACAGGCGGAAGAACGCGAAGAGGAAGAGGCAGCGCTCCTGGAGGAAGTTGGGGGCAAGGAAGGAATTGAACGCCTGGAACAGGAAATGGGTCTCCTCGATCAAAAGGAAGCCGAACTTCGTTCCAAACCATCACGGGAACGGGAGCAGTTTCGGGCGGAGCTGGAACCCCTTCTGGCGAATGCGAACCTAACCCCGGCCGATATTCGTACCTCTGCTGCGGCCTATTTGGAGAGCCGTAAACCCGGTTTCCGGGTAGGCTTATTGTTCTCTGGTGGCAAGACTGAGCAGGAGAAACAGCGTCGGGCGGCTGAGCTTGTGAGACTTTTGCAGGATCAGGCCTCAGGACAAGTTGAGGTGCATATCCGTACGATGCTCAGACAGCTGGGTGAAACCCATCAGCTGTGGGGTGCTGAGTGGGAGCAGGCGCTGAACGCGGAGCTGCCTGCGGTGGATGAAGCACTGCTGGAGATGAAACGGAGCGCCAGCGCAGAGGTATCTCCCGAGTATGTGCTTCAATTCAGCAAAGATATACGGGGCGAGATTGAGGCCCGTTATCGCAGGGCGGCCATGATGCTGGCCGACCGCTTGCTTGAAGCGCTGGGCGCGCAGGGCGAAGCCGCGCTCCAGGCGCTGGACGCCAGCCGCGCAGCGCTGCTGGCGCAATCGGCGTCGGCGGCGCGCTACACGGCGCTACAGCGCGCCGCCGACGCCGAGGCAGCAGGGCTGCGCAGCCTGCTGCCGCCTGCGGGCCCCCTCACCTCCGGGCTGTTGCCGGAGGTGCAGGGCCCGCCCGTGCCCGCGCACGAGCCGGGTGAAGCACCCGGCCCGCACACGGGCACGGCAGAGTCTGTGGCTGCGCAGCCACAGACTCCAGGGGCACCGCCGCCGCGCAAAGCGGCGGTGCCTGGGCAGCCGGCGGCTGGCGCACAGCGTCGCCGGCGCCTGGACGCAGCGGCGGCACGGCTGGAAGCCGCCGCTGCGCTGGTAGAGCCGTACCCTGCCATGGGGTCGGCGGTACGGGATCTGCGTGCACGCGCGGCTTCGCTTGCGGGCGGCACGTTTACGCTGGCGCTGTTCGGAGCGTTCAGCGCCGGCAAGTCCTCCTTCGCCAACGCGTTGCTGGGCGAAGCCGTGTTACCGGTCTCGCCGCATCCAACGACAGCGGCAATTAACCGGATCATGGCTCCGTCCGGTGGCGCGGAGCATGGAACTGCCCGGGTCCGGATGAAGACCCCGGACGCCTTCCAGGAGGATCTCGCGTATTCCTTCCGTTTGCTTGGACTGGGCGAGCCTGGGGCAGACTGGCAAAAACGGGTCAAAGCCCTTTCGCCACAGGATGTGCATCCGGCGGGCCGTCCGCATTACAGCTTTTTGCAGGCAGCCGCAGCAGGCTGGGAGGATACCGCAGCTCAACTCGGCCAGGATGTGCTGGTGGATCTGAACGGATATCGTAACTTTGTCGCGAATGAGAAGAAATCTTGCTTTGTCGACAGTATTGACCTGTACTACAGTTGTGATGTGACAGAACAAGGCATTGTCCTTGTAGATACACCAGGGGCTGACTCCGTGAATGCCCGTCATACGGGTGTCACTTTCAATTATATGAAGAATGCGGATGCACTCATTTTCGTAACGTACTACAATCATGCCTTCTCTCAGGGAGACCGACAGTTCCTGAATCAATTGGGACGCGTGAAAGACAGCTCGGCGATGGATCAGATGTTCTTTGTGGTTAATGCGAGTGATTTGTCTTCCTCTGAAGAGGAGTTGGAGCAGGTTCTGGATCATGTGAGCACGCAGCTGCGCAGTAATGGCATTCGGGCACCACGTCTCTTTCCTGTATCCAGCATGCTGGCAATGGAAGGCAAGACGGGCAACGATGCGACATTACTGGAGCAATCCGGCTTCATTCAGTTTGAGGAAGAATTTAACCGGTTTGCAGGAAGTGAGCTTGCGGACCTTGCGGTCGGCGGAGCTTCTGAAGAGATTGCACGGGTGATTAAACGTCTGAAGACTCGTGCCGAGGATGCGGCCCAGGGGGAAGAGGTTCTACAGCGACGTCGGGATGAGCTGGGCTCAATTCAGGAACAGTCACTTCAGAGGGTACATTTGCTCGCGGAACGTTCCATGAAGGCAGAGCTGGCTCAGGAAACAGCTGAACTGCTGTTCCATGTGCGGCAGCGCCTGGGTTATCGTTTTGGTCTGTTCATGGCAGAAGCCTTCCATCCATCCGTTCTTCGTGAGGATCGCGGGAATCTGAAAGCAGCCTTCGCTGCCTGCGGTCGCGAACTGCTGCGCATGATTGCCATCGAACTGGAGCAGGAACTGCTTGCCACTACACTCAGACTCGAACAGGCGGGTCAGACTTGGCTGCACAAGCAAGTGAACGAATGTGTAGATGAACTGAAACGATTATCCGGAGGCATGGATCTGTCGTTGCCACTGAACGAACGCTGGAGTACACCTGTTCTGGAAGAGGTGCGTTTGGAAGAACCTTCGGGTTGGAAAGCATATCTGAGTTATTTCCGTAATCCGAAACAGTTCTTCGAAGGAGATGGACGACAGCGGCTGCAGGAGGCACTTGACCCCGTTATTAAACAAATGGTGATCGATGTTCTGCCTGCTGCGGAGAATAAGCTGGTTCAATTCTATGATAACCAGCTTGGGCAGTCTTTGCAGCATCACTCCCGTCAATTGGAAGAGAGACTTGAGGAGGCCGTGGGTGCCCTTCATGAGACACTGACCAGTGGAATTCCTGCCGAAGAATGGGAGAGTCTGTCTGTGCAACTGGGGCAGATTGAACGCGAATAAAAGGGATTCGAATCCATGTCTGTATGGAAACGGTTTTATAACAAAATGAGTTATACAGCGATATTCTGAAATGTCGTCGTTGTACCCAAAAAGGCCCCTGCCCCTAAAGGCATACAGGGAGCCTTTTTTGGTACGAACAACCTGAAAGGAAGAGAATATTCAAACATTTGATTGATAGGAGGGTATCTACCTCCCTGAATGACGCATTAAGGTGAAAGTAGCCTGAATATGGTCGCTTATTCGCTTTGCCGCGAACGGGGGACGGTGATAAACTTCATAAATGTTCATACTGTTTTTGAACGACATAAGAGGAGGAGAGACATGGATGTTCTCAGGCAATTGCAGATCTTTTTCTGGGAGAAGCGCACGTATTTATTTTTATCGATCTTATGCCTCGCCATAGCGACCGCGCTTGGATTGGTGTATCCGAACCTGCTCAGGATACTGATTGATGACGTCATCACTCCGCGCAATTTTGAAGACGTTCCCAAACTTGCTTTAACGGTATTAGGTGTCGTTATTTTGAAAGCGGGAATGCAATTTTTACACGGTCTTTTTGGAGGGCGTCTCGGAAACTTCCTGGCGTACCGACTTCGTAACGCTTGTTACGAAAAGCTTCAATTTTTATCCTTCCGGTATTACGACACGGCCAAAACGGGAGACTTGATGTCCCGCCTCACGGGAGATCTCGAAGCGATCCGCAACTTTATCGGATTTGGCTTCGCTCAAATTCTCAACATGGTTCTGATGGTCGTATTCGGCGCAATCATGATGATGACCATGAGTTGGAAGCTTACCTTGCTAACGCTCATATGTATTCCTCTGCTTGCCTTCGTTGCGTTGAGATTCGAATCCCGAATTCACCCTGCGTTCCAAGAAATGCGGCTGGCACTCAGCTCTCTGACGACAGCAGTACAGGAGAATATTACAGGAGTGCGTACTGTTAAGTCATTTGCACGTGAGCCTCACGAAGTGGAGAAGTTTTCCGTCCGCAACGAGCGTTACAAAACAAACCAGATTCATGCAGCAACATTATGGAGTCAATATTTTCCGATCATGGAGATTCTCGCTTCGGTCAGCGTAGTTCTTCTACTCCTCATTGGCGGAAACATGGTTATTCAGAAAACGTTAACACTCGGTGAACTCGTTGCCTTTTTCAGTTTGATCTGGTACATAATCGGTCCAATGTGGAACCTGGGTTTCCATATCAACAACTATACGCAATCCAAAGCATCGGGTGAACGGGTGTTGGAACTTTTGAATACGCCGGTAGATGTACAAGAGACAGAAGATCCGGTCATTGTAGAGGCTGATCAAGTCAAAGGGCATGTGGCCTTTGAATCCGTCACCTTTGCTTACGGCAATAAAATGCCGGCCGTGACTGATATTAACTTTGATGCGCCACCAGGCTCCGTCATCGGCTTCCTGGGAGGAACAGGCTCGGGTAAATCAACTATTATTCAGCTCCTGATGCGTGCATACAACGTGAACTCGGGCACCATCAAGCTGGACGGCAAAAATATTAAGGACATTGGCATTCGCAGCCTGCGGAGTCAGATTGCTTCGGTGTTCCAGGAAACGTTCCTGTTCTCGTCCAGCATTCGCAACAACATTTCATATGGACTCAAAAATGTAACCATGGACGAAATTATCCGCGCAGCCAAACTGGCCAAAGCTCATGAGTTCATCATGGAATTCCCTGAAGGATACGATACGGTTGTAGGGGAGCGTGGAATGGGCTTGTCGGGAGGACAGAAACAGCGGATTGCAATTGCTAGAGCTCTGCTGAAAAACCCGAAAATACTCGTTCTGGATGATGCAACAAGTGCAGTCGACATGGAGACAGAGCATGAAATTCAATCCGGATTCCAGGAAGTCATGCGTGGCAGAACGACGTTTATCATTGCGCATCGGATCTCTTCCCTGCGTCACGCAGATGAGATTTTGGTGCTGGATGAAGGACGGGTCGTTCAACGTGGCACGCACAAACGTCTCATTGAAGAGCCTGGGCCTTACCGGGACGTATATGAGATTCAATACGCAGATTATATTGCCCGCATTAAGCGGGAGGCTGGGGAGCAGGTGAATTCATGAGTGCCGAAACGGTAGCCGACAGGCGCGAGGTCAAAGACACCTCTGACAAGAAAATGAATGAACGTTTTGTATATCAGGACGACGAAATAATTGAAAAACCGTTTAACTGGCGTGAGTTTGGACGTTTGTTCTCTTACATGAAACCTTATGCAAGACAACTCTTGCCACTCATTATTCTAATGATGATTTTGGGTACCATTACGAAATTATCCGTTCCATTTTTGATCAGTTTGGCGATAGATAAAGCGATTGCACCTGCAACGGGGTCGCCAAGCTTGACGATGCTCTATATTATTGCTGGTTCTGTGCTTGTGTTATACCTGATCCAATGGGCGGCTAATACGTACCGAATCAAATTTACGAACATTATCGGGCAACGGGTCATTTATGATCTTCGCTCGGATTTGTTCAAACATATCCAGAAGCTGTCCTTTAACTTCTTTGATAAAAGACCTGCGGGCTCGGTATTGGTGCGTGTCACCAATGATATCAACTCCCTGCAGGATCTGTTCACCAACGGTGCGGTCAATGTCATGATTGACTGTGTGCAGTTGTTGGGGATTATCGTCATTTTGCTGTTGATTAACTGGAAACTGGGTCTTGCCGTAATCATCACGGTGCCAATCATGTTTATTATTTCGACCAAACTTCGTGTGTTAATCCGCCGTGCCTGGCAGGATGTACGTATGAAGAACTCACGCATCAACTCCCATTTGAATGAATCCATTCAGGGGATTCGTGTGACTCAGGCCTATACGCAGGAAAAAGAAAACATGAAGTATTTTGACAACATGAATTTGTCGAGCAAAAAATCATGGGATAGAGCTTCGGCCATGAACCAGGGCTTTGGTCCTCTGATTGAAATTACAGGCGGCTTCGGAACGTTAATTCTGTTCTGGTTTGGTGCTTATCTGATTCAAGAGGGGCAGCTGACCATCGGATTACTCGTAGCTTTTGCCAACTATGTGGGTAACTTCTGGGACCCGATCAACCGTCTGGGACAGATGTACAATCAGTTGCTCGTTGCCATGGCTTCCTCCGAACGGATCTTCGAGTTTATGGATGAGGAGCCCAGTATTGCAGATAAACCTGGAGCCAAGCCGCTTGCTTCTATTAAAGGAGATATTGTATTCGACAATGTGGTGTTTGAATATGAGAAGGGCAGACAGGCGCTGAAGGGAATCAGTTTCGCTGCAGATGCCGGACAATCGATTGCACTTGTAGGTCATACGGGTTCAGGTAAAAGTACCATTATCAATCTCATCAGCCGATTCTATGACATATCAGGCGGACGTCTCACTATTGATGGTCAGGATGTAAGGGATGTAACGGTTGAAAGTCTGCGGAGCCAGATCAGTATTGTGCTGCAAGATACGTTTATCTTCTCTGGCACCATTCGCGATAATATTCGTTTTGGACGACTGGATGCAACCGATGAAGAAGTGGAAGAAGCTGCGAAGGCTGTTAATGCCCATGAATTTATTATGAAGCTGCCGGGTGGATATGATACGGAAGTTGAAGAACGCGGGAATGTATTATCCATGGGACAGCGGCAATTGTTATCCTTTGCCCGTGCCTTGCTGGCCGACCCTCGAATCTTGATTTTGGATGAAGCGACTGCCAGCATCGACACCGAAACAGAGCTCAAAATTCAGGAGGCTTTGAAAGTGCTGCTGAAAGGAAGAACTTCCTTTATGGTGGCCCACCGTCTCTCCACGATCCGAAATGCGGATAACATCATCGTGCTGGATCATGGTGAAATCAAGGAAGAAGGAAACCATGAGCAGCTTATCCAGAAACAAGGAGTTTATAATGGGTTAATAGAAGCTCAATACAGATTTTTGTAAAAATTGATCGAAAAAACACAAAAAATCTTGTAAAATTCACAAGAAAAATAGGGAGCACTCTTGCATTCTTTAACCAAAACCCCGAAAATAGAGAGATAGATATAGAAGATTTCTCTTTGGGAGGATTGGAAAGAACATGTGGGGTGCTCCATTTTCGGCTCAAGCCAAAAAAATGCTGCTACTGGGCAGCGGAGAATTGGGAAAAGAGGTCGTTATTGAGGCCCAGCGACTGGGAGTAGAGACGATCGCTGTTGATCGTTACGAAAACGCACCTGCCATGCAGGTTGCACATCAGTCTTACTGCATCGACATGTTAAATGCCGAAGCTTTGAAACAATTGATCCGAAAGGAACAACCTCATTACATCGTACCTGAGATTGAAGCAATCGCTACAGAAGCTTTACTCGAGCTTGAGGAAGAAGGATTTTGTGTCGTTCCTACGGCCCGTGCTGCCCGTTTAACGATGGATCGCGAAGGCATCCGCCGTCTGGCAGCCGAACAATTGAACCTTCCGACAGCGGCCTATCTTTTTGCGGACAACCTGGAACAACTTCAGGAAGCTGTTCGTGAATTGGGTACACCATGCGTCATCAAACCACTAATGAGTTCTTCAGGCAAAGGGCAGAGTGTATGCCGCACACCGGATGACGTAGAGAATTGCTGGAACATTGCTCTTTCGGGAGCACGTGGCAAATCCGTACGTGTCATTGTGGAAAGCTTTGTGAAGTTTGACAGCGAAATTACGCTGCTCACGGTTAGATCTGTCTCAGGGACTGTATTTTGTCCTCCAATCGGTCATATTCAGAAAGATGGGGATTATGTCGAATCGTGGCAGCCTCACGCGATGACACCGGAGCAATGGGAGCAAGCTTGTCATATTGCCAAGTTGGTTACGGATGAACTCTGTGGTTATGGACTGTTCGGGGTTGAACTATTCCTGACATCAGATGGAGTTGTGTTCAGCGAGGTATCGCCTCGTCCGCATGATACAGGCATGGTTACTATGGTAACGCAAGATAGTTCCGAGTTTGCGCTGCATGTGCGTGCAATTCTTGGTTTTCCGGTCACAGATGTACATTTACTGACACCGGGAGCTTCAGCAACGCTGAAGGCTAATGATGAAACATCTGACTTTACTGTAGGCGGGATTGAAGAAGCACTGGCGTTTCCTCGTACTCAGGTTCGTGTATTTGGCAAACCTGAGACCAAAGTGGGACGCCGAATGGCCGTAGCGTTAAGTGCCGGTCAAGATGTGGAAGAAGCTCGTAAAACAGCGGTACAAGCCGCTAATATGCTGAAAGTGGAGGTAAATCATGTCCAATAATGTTGAGGCCCCTGTACTGATGATCCGAGAGTGTGAACTGCGAGATGCTGAAGCGGTAACGGGACTGATGCGAGAGGTCAGCTATCCGACAACAGCCAATGTCATGAAAGAGCGTATTGAATGTTTGGAAAGCAATCCAAACGCATGCATGCTTGTTGCCGAAGTGGATGAACAGATTATTGGTGTGATTGGCTTGCAATGTGTGCAAAGTCATGCCTATCCGGAACCTGCCGCACAAATTACATCCTTGATTGTAGGACAAGAACATCGTGGGGGAGGAATTGCCCGTCGTCTGATGGCTCGTGCCGAGGATTGGGGCAGACAGCAAGGTGGGAAACAATTGTTTGTCACCGGAGCGAACCGTGAAGTGACTTCAACAACCTATTCTTTCTACGAGCATATTGGTTTCCAGAAGAGAGGCTATCGTTTCAGTAAAGTCCTTCTATAGAAAAAGAGTTTTATTATATCGGGATCTTCACGTTTTTGGTGTGGTGAATGATAAACAGAAGATAAGTGGCATTCGGCGAGCTTTTTTTGTCCGGATGCCATTTTTTTATGCCGTATTATATGTGTGATGTACAGGATTTTAGTTGATATACCAGCGTTTTAAGAGCAAGCTGCAGGATATGGTGCAATGTACTATAAACCGTCCACACCTATTTGAAACAGGATTAAAAATGACAAAAAAGTTACTTTTCCATAATTTATGGGTTCACAATCTACTATTCAATTGATATACTCCAAGAGTATTAATTACAAAGTTGTCATAACTAATATTTCTAAGGAGATGAATGAATTTGAAGAAAAAATGGATGAAAACCGTGGTAACCAGCAGTCTGACAGCCGTACTCGCCGTAGGGGTTATGCTCCCTGCTTCCGCTTCTGCTGCAGATGCATCATATAAAACAACGACTAAAACTGCAACGTATAAAATTACGAGTGCGGAAAGCTTGAAAGCGTACATTGAACAATGGTTGAAAGATAATGGTTACACTGTAACCACTGGCGAAGGGCAAACAACAGTAGAGAAGCCTGCAACACAGCCTGATCAAACAACTAAACCTGATCAAACTACCAAACCTGCTCAACCGACAACACCTGCAAAACCGGTAACACCTGCAAAACCAACTCAAGAAGATAAACCGGCAACTACACCAGCCAAAGATCCTTCAAATAGTGGAACTGGAAATGGAACAACTACAGGCAACACAGGCAACAGTGGCAGCGAGAGCACACAATCGGATTTTGCAGCTCAAGTCGTAAAACTTGTGAATGCTGAGCGTGCCAAAGCTGGCCTGAGCGCATTGGCTTCCGATGCTCTGTTGGACAAAGTAGCTGTAGCCAAAGTTAAAGATATGAGCAACAACAATTATTTTGATCACCAATCACCGACCTATGGTTCTCCGTTTGACATGATGAAACAATTCGGAGTAACTTACAGCTATGCTGGCGAGAATATCGCAAAAGGGCAAAAAACACCTCAAGAGGTTGTTACAGCCTGGATGAATAGCGAAGGCCACCGTGCGAATATCCTGAGCAAAAACTTCACGAAAATCGGTGTTGGATACTACAACGGATACTGGGCTCAAGAATTTATCGGTAATTAATTTTATTTTATTGAATAATATTCCGATTTTAGTTCAAAAAAAGGTTATGTCGTCACAGTTCGAAGCTGTGCGTGACATAGCTTTTTTTTGTTAAAAGCATATTTGAAACTGAATTCTGCTTATTACAGCGGCAAAATTTGCAAATTAACGACAGAACATTTATGTTATTTAGAAAAAGCGTCATCTTAATGTAAAATCATTTTAAATTTTAAGTACCCGGCCAGGTGTACATGAGCGGAGATGTGATGAATGAAAAAAAGAAATCTTGATTCAGCGCCATGGATCTGGAGAACCATTAGCACAGTATCCATATTAACAACATTGCTGCTGTTATTTGGATTTGGATACGCCATTAAAGACGTCATTTTTCCTGAGGGAAATGCCCAATTAGATACAGGACAGCAAACAACGACACCTGCCAAAGATAATGGACAATCCACGCCTGCGGTGAAGGATGGCAAAATTCGAATGGCTGTGATCGGTGATTCCTTGGCAAGAGGTACGGGGGATGATGAAGGGCTTGGATTTGTAAGACGGGCAGGGAATTTGCTCAAAGATCAGGGATATGATGTACAAGTGTTGAACAATATGGGTGTGAATGGTTTGAGAACAGACGCATTGTTGAACAAGTTAGATGAACAGGGCGTACGTTATGTCTTACAACAATCCAACTTTATTCTGTTGTCGATTGGAGCCAATGACCTATTCCAGGGCGGACAGGTTCTTCAGGGAGAAGACACGCCAACGGCAGAGACACTTACTGCGGCATTACCGGAGACGTCGAAGCGTTTGCAGGAGATTTTGAAGAAAGTGAAAGAAATTAACCCTGATGCACAGATTGCCTACATAGGGCTATACAATCCGTTTGGGGATGTGAAAGAACTCAAAGAGCCGGGAAATGCGGTTGTAACTGCATGGAACGATGCTGCAATGAAGGTTCTGAACAACGAGGACAAAATGACACTTGTGCCTACATTTGATCTGTTTGAAAATCATCTGGGACAGTATCTGTCGTCAGATCATTTTCATCCCAATGGAGAAGGCTACGAGCAAATTGCCGTTCGGATTGCACAGGAATATCAGGCAGAGACTCCAGCAGAAGGGAGCGGAAAATAAATGGCACAAGAACAGACTGATTCCGTATTGTCCGTGCAGCATCTGAAGAAAAAGATTGGACGCAAATGGATCATTAAGGATGTCACTTTTGATGTTAAACCAGGCGAGATTTTCGGTTTTCTCGGACCGAATGGTGCCGGGAAGACAACAACCATTCGAATGTTAGTTGATCTGATTAAACCGACAGAAGGTAAAATTCAAGTCTGTGGATATGATGTCAATCGTGATCCTGAACGGGCCTTGAAATATGTCGGTTCTATAGTTGAAAACCCGGAAGTGTACACGTATTTGACCGGATGGGAGAATCTTGAGCATTTTGCCCGTATGCAGCCAGGGGTGGATAATGACCGTATTCAGGAAGTTGTCGATATTGTACGCCTCGATCAGCGGATTCATGATAAAGTAAGAACTTACTCTCTGGGGATGCGTCAACGGCTTGGCATTGCACAAGCTTTGCTTGGACGGCCGCGGCTGCTGATTTTGGATGAGCCAACGAACGGACTTGATCCCAAAGGGATTAAGGAACTCCGCATCTTTATCAAACAGCTTGCGAGCGAAGGCATGGCAGTATTCGTCAGCAGTCATTTGCTCAGCGAAATCCAGCTTCTCTGTGACAGGGTGGCGATTATCAGTGCAGGGCGCGTGCTTGCAGTTGGCGGTGTCAATGAACTAATTGAGGACCATTCCAAATTGGCAATATGGCATGTTACTCCGCTGGAGGAAGGTAAAAAAATGCTGCTGAATGCAGGCATTTCCCTGGTGGATCGGCCTGCTGATGTTATGGACGATACCATTGTTGCAGGGCTTGGTCCGAATGCTGTCGTTGCTGAAATGCATGAAGAGCGGATTGCGGCTCTGGTGCAGCAAATGGTGCAAGCCGGAATTCAGGTTGAAGGTGTGCAGCGGATTCAGCCTACGCTGGAACAGCTATTCTTAAAAATGACAGAAGGTGAATCCATTGAGTAACATCATGCCGCTGATCCGAAACGAAACGATTAAGATGGTAAAGAAGAAACGTCTTTATATTATTTTTATCGTACTCGCGGTCCTGGTTCCGATGTTTACGTATGCCCAGATGAAATCTGCGGAAAATAATCGTGACAAGTTTGGCGGCGATTGGCGGCTTGAACTGCAACAGGCCATTACGGATAATCAGAACTCGCTTGGCAGTGACCGGGTACCTGAAGAATATAAAAAGTACAGGACTGTGTACATTCAGCAAATGCAATACTATCTGGAGAATGACATCAATCCCAAGGAGCCTGGCGGTGTAACTTTTACACGGGAATTCATGAATAACGCCGTTGGACTGTTTATCCCGCTGCTCATTATGGCAATCGCTTCGGATCTGGTATCCGGTGAGCGCACCACAGGAACGATTAAAATGCTTCTGACCCGTCCGGTCAAACGTTGGAAAGTGCTGCTGAGTAAGCTCATAACGCTGATTATGTTCGTGTCGATTATTGTGGTGTCGGCGTACATTATCTGTTATGTCATCTCGGGAGCGGTGTTCGGATATAAAGGTTTCGGCATGCCGATCTTTACCGGGTTTAAGGTTGTGGGCACAGATGTCGATATGTCGGCAGTCCATGCTGTGGACCAATGGCTGTACATGCTAATGCAGGCAGGGCTGATCTGGTTTGTCAGTATTATTGTGGCAATGCTTGCCTTCATGGTCTCTGTATTAGTGCGAAGTACAGCTGCAAGTATTGTTATCATGATGGCAGCTCTCATAGCAGGGACGATTCTCACCAGTATGGCCGCATCCTGGCAGTCAGCCAAATATTTGTTTATGGTTAACCTCGAACTTCCAGATTATTTGTCGGGCGGATTACCACCAATTGAAGGGATGAATTTGGGTTTTTCCCTTATTGTGCTTAGTGTTTGGGGCATCGCTTCACTCTTTGTGTCATTCATTGTCTTTACGAAACGGGATATCTTGAATTAAAATGGACAAGGATAAGAAAACATCTGTTTGCATTTCAGGCATTTTTTTAGTTGCAAGTTAAGAAGGGGGAGCATGAATGGTCGAGCAAATCGATATGTCGGCAGGTTCGACAGGCGGAGGACATGGGTCTTCAGGCTACGACGCGGACGACATTCAAGTACTTGAAGGACTGGTAGCGGTACGGAAACGGCCGGGGATGTACATCGGCAGCACCAGCTCTTCGGGTCTACATCATTTGGTATGGGAAATCGTGGATAACGCTGTCGACGAACATCTCGCCAAATTCTGCTCCAAAATCGATATCACGCTGCATAAGGACGGTTCTGTTACAGTTCAGGATAACGGAAGGGGAATTCCGACAGGTATACATAAAACAGGGATTCCTACTCCCCAGGTCGTGTTTACGATTTTGCACGCAGGCGGAAAGTTCGGTGGATCAGGATATAAAAAATCCGGCGGTTTGCACGGTGTAGGTGCGTCAGTTACAAACGCATTGTCCGAATGGCTTGAAGTCGAGATTTTCCGTGATGGCAAGATTCATCGTCAACGATTCGAGTATTGGCAGGACAAAAAAGGCGTTGAGCATGTCGGAGAACCGGTGTCTGGTCTCGAAGTATTGGGCAATACCAATCGAACGGGAACAAAAGTTACGTTTAAACCGGATATTCGGGTGTTTCAGAGCGGCATTCAATTGAATTATGATACACTGGCAGAACGTCTTCAGGAGATTGCTTTTCTGAATTCGGGTCTGAGAATTGTACTCAAGGACGAACGTTCAGGCAATCAGGATGAGTACATGTACGAAGGCGGAGCAAGCCAGTTTGTTGCTTTTCTTAACGAAAATAAAGATGTGCTGCATGATGTCATTCACTTCTATGCGGAGAAGGATGACATTGAGGTCGAAGTGGCGATTCAGTATAACGCGGGTTATACGGAAACGCTGGCGTCGTTCGTCAACTCGATTCCCACTAGGGGCGGCGGTACACATGAGACCGGATTCAGAGCAGCTTATACACGTGTGATGAATGATTACGCAAGGCGTACCAGCATGATTAAGGAAAAAGATAAAAACCTTGAAGGTAATGATTTGCGTGAAGGCATGATGGCTGTCATCAGTGTCAAAATGTCGGAGGTCGAATTCGTAGGACAAACGAAGGACCAACTCGGTAGCGCTTCCGCGCGAAGCGCAGTGGATTCTGTCGTGTCCGAGAACATCCAGCGGTTTTTGGAAGAAAATCCGCAGGTTGCGCAAACGTTGATTCGCAAAGCGGTTCAGGCCTCCAGAGCCAGAGAAGCTGCACGCAAAGCACGTGATGAGATGCGGACGGGCAAAAAACGCAGCGAAAGCTCCAACCTCAATGGCAAGTTGACTCCGGCACAATCGAAGGATTTTACCCGGAATGAACTGTTTATCGTCGAAGGGGATTCCGCAGGTGGTTCAGCTAAACAGGGACGTGACTCCAAGATCCAGGCGATACTCCCGCTTAAGGGGAAACCGCTGAATCCGGAAAAAGCAAAGTTGGCTGATATCCTCAAAAACGAAGAATACCGCGCCATTACATCGGCGATCGGGGCGGGTATTGGAACCGAATTCGCAGTTGAAGACAGCAATTATTCCAAAATCATAATTATGACGGATGCTGATACGGATGGTGCACATATTCAGGTACTATTGCTGACTTTCTTTTACCGCTACATGAAACCTTTAATTGATGCAGGGAAAATATATATCGCTCAGCCGCCATTATACAAACTCACACGCAAATCAGGCAAAATGGCTAGTGTACGTTATGCCTGGACGGATGAAGAGCTGGCGAATTACATGAAAGAATTTGGAACCAATGTGGAGCTCCAACGTTATAAAGGACTTGGCGAGATGAATCCGGATCAATTGTGGGAGACTACAATGAACCCGGAAACACGTGCATTGCTCAAGGTACAGATCGTTGATGCAGCGAAAGCGGAGCGTCGAGTATCTACGCTTATGGGTGATAAAGTTGATCCGCGCAAACGCTGGATTGTAGAGAACGTCGACTTTACAGAGTACGAAGAATAGAAGGTGCTTGGAATGAGTCTATCAGAACAATTTATGCCGGCCTTTCTCGAAGAGGTCGTAGGTGACCGTTTCGGTCGCTACTCCAAATACATTATTCAGGACCGGGCCATTCCCGATGTACGGGATGGATTGAAGCCGGTGCAGCGGCGTATTCTTTACGCTATGTACGATTCAGGTAATACACCCGAGAAACCATATCGGAAGTCCGCAAAAACGGTTGGGGATGTTATGGGTAACTACCATCCTCACGGGGATTCCTCCATCTATGATGGTATGGTACGGATGGCACAGCCATGGAAAATGGGGCATATGCTCGTGGACGGTCATGGAAACTGGGGATCACAGGATGATGACCCGGCAGCGGCCATGCGGTATACGGAGGCCCGTTTGTCGCCCATCGCATTGGAGATGCTTCGGGATATTGAGAAACGGACTGTTCTGTTTAAGGATAATTTTGATAATACGGCCAAAGAACCGGTTGTATTACCATCGCGTTATCCGAACCTGCTGGTCAATGGTGTAAGTGGGATATCGTCTGGCTTTGCAACGGAGATTCCTCCGCATAATTTGCGTGAAACCATTGATGCTTGTATTGCCGTGATGGAGAAGCCGTCGATTGAATTGGACGAGATCATGATGTTCATCAAAGGTCCGGATTTTCCGACAGGCGGATTAATTATGGGCGGCGACGGCATTCTGGATGCTTATCGCACAGGTAAAGGACGCATCTATCTCCGCTCCAAAACCGATATCGAGAATATGCGCGGTGGCAAACAGCAAATCGTGATAACCGAGATTCCATATCAGGTCGTAAAATCCCGTCTGGTTACAGCGATGGAGAACATTCGACTGGAGAAGAAGGTTGAAGGCATTGCTGAAGTGCGGGATGAGAGTGGGCGTGAAGGCCTGCGAATCGTGGTTGAGCTGAAAAAAGAAGCGGATGCGCAAGGTATTTTGGCTTATTTGCTGAAGAAAACCGACTTGCAGGTCACTTACAACTTCAACATGGTTGCGATTGTAAACAAAGCCCCTCAGCAATTGGGATTGAAATCAATCCTCGAGGCTTATATTGCCCATCAGCGTGAAGTTGTGACGTTCCGTACCCGCTTTGAGCTGGAGAAGGCGGAAGACCGTGCACATGTGCTGGAAGGTCTGGTAAAAGCTCTTAACATCCTTGATGAGGTCATTGCGGCTATTAAAGCGTCGAAGAACCGTCAGGATGCTCAAAATAACCTGATGTGGATGTTTGGTTTCTCCGAACGGCAGGCGGATTCCATTCTGACTTTGCAATTATACCGATTGACCAATCTGGAGATTACTTCTCTGGAAAAGGAACTCGGCGAGCTGATGAAAAAGATTGCGCAATTACGCTCCATTCTGGATAGTGACCGCAAGCTGATCGGAGTCATCCGCAAAGAGCTGATGGAGATTCGTGAGAAATACGGCATTGACCGTCGCTCAGCCATTCAGGGCGAAGTAGAAGAACTCAAGGTTAATCTGGAAGTGCTGGTGAACGCCGAAGATGTATTTGTCACCTTGTCCAAAGAGGGCTACATCAAGCGTACAGGCATGCAATCATTCACACGCTCCGGCGGGGAACGTAACGCAAGTGGTGTGAAGGAAGGCGATTATATCGCTCAGGTCCTTGAAGTGAACACGCTTGAGAACCTGCTGGTATTCACGAAGAAGGGCCAGTATTTCATGTTGCCTGTGCATCAGGTACCGGAATTCAAGTGGAAAGATCCAGGTACGGCGATCGTCAACGTCATTCCTCTTGCAAAGGATGATCGCATCTCAAGTGTGCTTGCCGTGAAATCCTTCGAAGAACCGGACCACAGCCTGGTCTTTGTCACCCGCAAAGGACAGGTGAAACGTACCGAGCTGAAGGAATACGTCACCAAGCGTTCCGGCGCAGTAGCCGCATGCAAAGTTGGTAAGGATGATGAGGTATTATCCGTTCATCTAAGTACAGGTGACAAGGACATCATGCTGATCACCAAAGAAGCCATGGCCATCCGGTTCCGTGAGGATGAAGTGAATCCGATGGGACGTGTGTCTGGAGGCGTACGGGGTATTCAGTTAAAAGAAACGGATGAAGTCGTATCTGTTCTGTGGGTGGAAGGCGATGAAGGCGAGGTTGCTATATTGTCTGACTTGGGTTATGGCAAACGCTCGTTGCTGCTGGATTATGCTCTGCAGAGCCGTGGCGGTAAGGGACTGGCAACATTTGAGTTCAAGGAAGGCAAACGGGTAAAACCAAACGGCAGTCGAATTGCCGGAGCTTTCTATTGCCGGGAACAACGGAACGTAACGGTGATGACCAAGGAAGGTCAATCACATCACATTTCTTCCGAAGCTGTGCCTATTACTGAACGGAAACATATCGGTAAATTGCTTGTGCATGTGGACAAACAGGATGAAATTGTGGAGCTTATTATGGATCTCGCAGAGAATCAGACAGCTTCTTCTTCCTAATAAGAATTCAACTAAGACTCTTTGCAACGCAGGGAAACCTGTCATGTGAAGAGTCTTATTTTGTTGTTCGGACGCGGATTAAAAGAGGACCTCCATGCGAAGTTTAACAACCTTCGTCGATTACGGTCGATCGCTGGGAAATTGAAAAAAGGCAGCAGGAATGCGGCTTTGAAGGGCGAAAACTTAAGCAGGTGAAGTGATAACCGGTTGCAGAGAGGAGCGATTCAAGATGTATAATTCTGATTTTGCCAAGTGCTGGTCGAGGCTGACCAAGGACTACAAGCTGCATATGGATCATGAGCTGGCACCGTCGTTAACAGAGGCGCAGCTGGCTGTACTGGAGGTTCTTGAGGATCACGAGAAGATGAAACCATCCGATCTGATTCCTTTTCTGGCTACAACACCTGCAGCAGTAACGATGTTGTTGGATCGTATGGAGAAAAACGGACTGATTCGCCGGGATCGGGATGATCAGGATCGACGAATTGTATGGGTATCCCTATCTGATAAGGGACGCATGGAGACCGAACGGGGAATCACCATTCGCAATGAATTTATGAATTCGGTGCTCAGCAATATTTCAATGCATAACCAGCAGTTGCTGGTTTATCTATTAGGTAAAATGACGACACCAAAAACAAAAGAGCATGCCTTGTCCACATCTTAATGATGTTGGACGGACGAATAATAGTAACCATGGAACTCTTGCTGAACATGCAGGAGGGCTGTGGTTATTTTTTATTGATGTGTACTTTAAAGAGTTTTGTCTGCTTTAACGGGCTAAGAATAATCTCTAAAATTTTATATGTAAAGAGTTGACTATGTAAATATTTTTGTTATAATAAATAATTGTTCCCCTGATATTTCGTGTACGAAATATTATATTCCATAAGTAAAAGGGTGAATTAATGTCTGACACATACGAAGTATTCTACATTATTAATTCGTTTCGGCAGGTCAATCAACTGCTCTTCCGGGCATTCTGGAATGAAAACAAGGAAATTGAGCTCACTTCGATTCAATTTATGGTGTTATCCATTTTGAAGGAGCGCCCTTCGATCGGTATCAATGAAGTGGCTGAACTCTGTCATATGGGCAGCAGCTCCATGAGCGCTGTGGTCGAGCGTCTGGTCAAGGGTAAGTACATTGTTCGAACGCGATCCGACTCGGACCGTCGATCCGTAAAGCTTCAAATTACGGACAAAGGAGAACAGGCTCAGGAGGAAACACACCGTTTGTGGATGGAGCGAGTGTCACCTATTCTGGATATTCCGAAGGAAGACCTTGAGCACCTGCTAAGAATTCATAATCAAATGATTGAAAAGTTAGAAGGAAGAGAGATGAACGACCAATGAGTACTACTGCAGCAGCAGCGCCATCCTCAGCGATGGACAACATTAAGAAAGGCCCGATTGTGGCCGCATTGTTAATCGGTGCATTCGTCGCCTTCCTGAACCAAACTTTGATGAACGTAGCTCTTCCCAAAATTATGGAGGACCTCGGCATCGGCGCGAATAAAGCCCAATGGCTGACTACGGGTTATATGCTCGTCAATGGTGTGTTGATTCCGGTTACGGCGTATCTGATCGCCAAATTCTCGACACGTCAAATTTTCATTACGGCCATGACGCTCTTTACATTAGGAACCTTGGTCTGTGGTTTAAGTCCGAACTTTACCATCCTGATGGTCGGTCGTGTTATTCAAGCGGCAGGTGCAGGTATCCTGATGCCTCTGATGACCGTTGTATTCTTGACCATCTTCCCGATTGAGAAGCGTGGTCAGGCGATGGGTACGATGGGGATCGCGATGATCCTGGCCCCAGCCATTGGACCAACACTTTCAGGTTATGTGGTTGAGCATTATTCCTGGAGACTGTTGTTCTATATCATTTTGCCATTCTCCGTGATTGCAACTGCAATCGGTATTGCCTTTGTCAAAAACGTAACACGTCAATCCAAACCTAAATTGGACTATCCAGGTGTAATTTTATCCACACTCGGTTTTGGTAGCTTGCTGTACGGCTTCAGTGATGCGGGTACAGACGGATGGGGCAGTGCAATTGTAATTGCTTGTCTGGTCGTAGGGGCGTTATCCCTGATTCTGTTTGTGATTAGACAGCTGACAACCGATCATCCACTCTTGGAGTTCCGTATTTTCAAGTACAATATGTATACATTAACAACGATTATTAACATGCTCGTTACGATGGCGATGTTTGCAGGTATGATTTTGCTTCCAATTTTCCTGCAAAATATTCGTGGATTCTCACCGATTGAATCCGGTTTGCTGATGATGCCGGGCGCCATCTTGATGGGGATTATGTCTCCAATCACTGGTCGCATCTTCGATAAAGTCGGAGCACGCTGGTTGTCCGTTGCCGGTCTTGCCATTACCGCCGTCACAACTTGGGGGCTCAGCCGCCTGTCGATCGACACTACTTATGGATACATGATGTTTATCTACACAGCTCGTATGTTCGGTATGTCGATGTTGATGATGCCAATTCAAACAGCGGGTCTGAATCAGCTGCCACAGCGTCTAAATGCACATGGTACAGCGATGTCCAACACACTGCGTACGGTTGCAGGTGCGATTGGTACAGCGATTCTCGTTACAATTATGAGTAGCAAGCTGAAATCCCATCTGGCAGATACCCTGGCTACAGGACAAATCGCTACAGATGATAAGGCTGCAATGCTTCGTGCTACCGCAGATGCAACAATCTATGGTGTAAACTATGCGTTTATTATAGCGACCGCGATGACTGTAGTTGCTCTGCTGCTGGCGTTCTTTATCCGTAAAACAAAACCGGCTACTGAACCTATTACAACTGAGCAGCAAAAAGTGAACGCAACAGCATAAATCAATCTAGATTACTGTTATTATTCTTTCAATAAAGGTCTTATATATACAAAGAGAGTTCAGGCAGATCACACTGCTTGAACTCTCTTTTTGTTATGCCTTGTGTTGACTTTAATCTTCTTCGGTCGACGAATCAAGGAGGAAGATAGGACCAGGATCATGACCGAAGAGTCTGAGGTTGATGCTTCCATCCATCTGAAATTCAACACCCTCGCTAACAAGATCCGTCTCCTGCATCAGGCGTGAATGCTCGTCGGGAATGGAGATCAGACCTTTGGCGTTGACGACGCGGTGCCAGGGAAGGCGTTCCTTCCGGCTCATGGAGTGCAGAATGCGCACGACCTGTCTGGCGGCTCTTGGGCTGCCTGCATGAGCGGCGATCTGTCCATAGGTCATGACTTTTCCTTCAGGGATTGCTGCGATGATAGCGACGACCTGTTTCGTAAACGGTGTCATAAAAGTGGGTCTTCCTTTCCATTGGAGTAAAAAACCGTGCCATTCAGATAAGGAATCTGGATGACACGGTTTACGGTCAGATTTGACCTGATCCTGTGAATGATTATTTTAAGTTTATCGATTAATATTCCGCTTTAAATGCTTTATCATATACAGCAGCCGGCCACTCTGCCCATGGGAATTCACGGGGAGGCAGGGATTGGAGGACAATTTCTTCCTTCGTTACCGGGTGGGGAAAAGCAGCGATGGCAGACCAGAGAGCGATTTGTTGTCCAGGTTTATTCACGCCTGCACCGTACTTTTGATCTCCGAACAGCGGACAGCCGATTTCTTTCATTTGGACCCGAATCTGATGTGATCTGCCTGTGTGCAGCTCGATGTGAACCAGGCTGTAACGGTCGGTTTCGCCGATGACCCGGTAATCCAAAACAGCATCTTTACCACCAGCTGTGCCCTTAGGCACAACGGTGACGGTATTGGTACGCGCATCTTTCAGCAGCGTGTGTTTTAACGTCCCGTGCTGTGCAGGCAGCTTGCCATGTACAACAGCCGCATATATTTTGCGGAAATGACGTCCCCGAACCGTCTCGGATAATCTTGAAGCCGCCTTCGATGTTTTGGCAAAAATCATCGCACCACCAACGGGGCGGTCAAGACGATGTACTAATCCGAGATAAACGTTGCCAGGTTTGTTATAGCGTTCTTTCAAATCCTGTTTCAGCAGTGTAAGCAAATCCGGATCACCTGATGCATCTTCCTGGGTAGGTACATTGACCGGTTTCGTAATGCCTAACAAGTGATTGTCCTCAAACAGAATCGGAATATTTCCCGTTGTTTGCGAATGTTCGGACATCATCAGGACTCCCAGCGGCCCAAGATGCCGCATGGCAGATCCAGACCACTACGGGTAATGGGAAGACCAATTTCACCTGCTGTAATTTGACCGCCGTATTGGGCAGACATCGTCATTGTTAGCATGTTGCGCAGAACGGTAGACGAAATACCGGTTGTATAGGAATTGACCAGCATGAATAATGGGTTATCCGACAAGATTTCCATACACGATTTCAGGAAAGGGTAGAGGTTCTCTTCCAGCTTCCATGTCTCTCCGTTAGGGCCGCGGCCATAAGAAGGCGGGTCCATAATAATGGCGTCATACCGATTGCCGCGACGTTGTTCGCGCTGTACAAATTTGAATACATCATCTGTTATGAAACGAACAGGACGATCCGCGAGGCCAGATAATTGAACATTCTCTTTGGCCCACTGTACCATGCCTTTAGCTGCATCCACGTGCACAACTGAAGCTCCGGCATAAGCAGCAGCAACGGTTGCACCACCTGTATACGCAAACAGGTTCAATACAGAGATGGGACGGCCTGCTCCAGCAATTTTATCCATCATCCAGCTCCAGTTAGCCGCTTGTTCTGGGAACAGACCGGTATGCTTGAAGCTGGTTGGTTTAATATGAAATTTCAGGTTTTCGTATCCGATGGTCCAGCGTTCCGGGATCGGTTTTTTCATGTCCCAGCTGCCGCCGCCCGAAGAACTGCGGTGATAATGGCCGTGAACCTGGCGCCATTCATTGGTTTCTGTTTCAAGGGGCCAAATGATCTGTGGATCGGGTCTGCGTAAAATCACATCGCCCCAACGCTCCAGCTTTTCGCCTCCTCCTGTATCGATTACTTCATAGTCCTTCCAGTTCTTTGCTACGTACATAATGATTTATCCATCCTTCAAAAGTCATTTGGATACTATTGTACAACAAAAAAGGGCCTGTACGCCAGTTGCGGTGGGAGCCTGAAAGGGTGAATTGCTTAATATCGTGTTGAATTTGGTACATCCCCATATACTGAAATGTAAATCGAGTGAAAATTTAATTTGACAATGATAATCATTATCACATATGATTTTGATAAATTCAAATGTTACTTCTTCAGGAACAGTATGACATGATCAATAAAAAGTGAGGGAAAAATAGATGGCTAAATTGTTAGTGGCTTATGCAAGTATGACAGGAAATACGGAAGAGATTGCGGAACTGATCGTCGAAGGAATTAAACAAGGTGGACATGAAGTGGATCTCAAGTCCGTAACGGATTGCAATGCAGCTGATGTGCTTGATTATGACGCGTTTCTCATTGGAGTATACACGTGGGGAGACGGTGAACTGCCGGATGAATTCCTCGATTTTTACGAAGAGCTGGATGAGCTAGATCTGAGTGGCAAACGGGCAGCGGTGTTCGGAAGCGGGGATACTTCTTACGAGCAGTACTGCGGAGCCGTTGATCTCGCGGCAGCGAAGCTGGTGGAACGTGGGGCGGAGGTATCTCCAGAGATGCTGAAGATTGAATACAGTCCGATGGAGCAGGAGAAGGATACGTGCCGTGACTTTGGCAAACGTTTTGCTGCTGCCGGATTACAGGTGTCCTAAGAACTGATGTTAAGACATAATGTTCAGGCAGCTTTGCAGCCGGGAATGTCAGACACCCCGGTACGGCTGCTTGAAGATTACAGATTGGAAGAGATGCTGCGCAGCCCGCATCGGTTCATCCGCCCGGAACCGGAGGCTGAACAGCCCTCTCCGCTGCAATGGAGACACCGTGTACAATATGCAGTCAGCCATGCAGTCAATGCTTTTTACAGTTTGGACCCGGAAGTGCGCAAAGAGGTGCCTGTACAGTATTTGCTCGAAAAGTGGTGGCCTAGAAAGGCAACCGGATTCGAATCCGTACTTCATTACTGGGATGTAAAAAACAAAATTACGGATGAATTATCCCTTGCAATTGCCATGAACGATGATTTGAAGCATCCGACCATTCTATTTGAACAATGGAGAACGGAGCTTCCTTCCTTGTCGATGCATCTGTCCATGATCTTTCAGGCGGCTTGGCAGCCAGAGGGCTGGGATTCGCTGCTCATCCAAAAATATATGGTTGTCCATGATCCAAACGTCGTTGAGGCGTTCCAGCATATGGTGAGCGTATTCTGCTGGGAAGCATTTGGCAAGCTGCCAGGCATGATCGAAATCTATTGTTTGCTTGAAGGTCGCAAGATTCGATATATCCCGGGACGTCAATCCCTTGTCCGTTCGATGGATTATATTCGACTGATTCGTGATAGCATTCCGAGCGAAGAGAAGGTGGAATCTGACCAATTTACCGTTCGGGACAAAGCCAGAGTGCATGAAGAGGTCGATCGGTGGAGAAGTGAGAATGAACCGAGAAAAAACTGGTTGATGTGAAGAATGACAAGGGATGTTGTGAACTATCGTGCATATTGAGGAGGGATGAGCCATGTCTACCGGTTTGAGACAAGATGCAGCAAGCGGCAAGAAACGTACAGGAACTTGTGAATTCAGCCCGTTGCCTGTACCACAGTCGGTGATAAGACGGTTGCTGGACGAAGCAGATCCATCTTTATATGTGATGAGTTCAGAGCCTTGGCGGTTTATGTTGTTCGCGAGTGAAGGACGTCAACTGTATCTGGAGGCGGTCAGACAGAGTTACCCACCACATTTGGCAGATCGTTACGGGGACTGGGCTACATATCAATATACAGAAGCTATTCCTGCACATCTGGTTGTTGTCGCCCCTTCAAGTGCCAGGGAGGATCATTTATTGCCTGCAAAAGCCTGGAGCAAACGTTTTTGCATCCTGGCAGCGGAACAAGGCTTGAATGCGGTCTGGAAGATCAATGATTATCAACAGCATCCCGTGTTTATGAATTTGATGGGTTTAACGTGTGAGGAAAAGGTATTGGGTGTATTCCACATCGGTTACGGAGACCAGTCTGCACTTCGGGACAACGACGCAGGCAGACCAGCCTCTGAACTGATGACGGTCTACGACCATCTGGTTTAAACGAAGGGATCATTCCTCATTCTTATTTGCCGGTTTTGGCAATAAAATTACGAACGAGTTGACGATACGATTGATCTACGGAGCATGCTGAATACATCCGGTTCGACACGGTGATTGAGTTGCCAAAAAAGAACCGTTCGAACTGGGTCTGTCTGCCTCCGAAAGATCCTGCTCCAAGCTCCCAGATTAGGCGGAACAATGCTGTGCGTTCCTGAGATACCATGTCGGTTCCTCTAAGGTACGTATCCAGGTGAGGCGCGATATCGGAGCGGAATTCTTCTTCCTGAGGCACCATAATTACGCCGCTGGAACCCAAGAGCTGCAAGATTTCAATCATCTCTGGATACAGTTTGGGGAATAAAAGGTTTGCTGCCATTAACGGTTTGGAGGCAGGTATTATAAATCCCCGTCCATCGGATATAGCACCGGCTTCTGCTGCCAGAGCCAGTGCTTTTAACGTTTCAAGACCCGCGAGTACCCTCGCTGTTTTCTCTACTACATGCGTTTCAGCAACTTGGTCGAGCGTGTCCGCGAGTAATTGGATGGTGCCCAGAACAAATTCCGTTTTGGCAATATACCGGCATATGACCTGATGTCCTGCGTGAATGTGAAAATGGCTTCCGCTAAAGAGGCGGCCGGACATTTCTTCATTACCAGCGAAAAATATCCGTTCATGGGGAACAAGCACGTGATCAAAAATGACGATGTTATCCATCTCTTCATACCTGGAACTGAGTGGATAGTTGAAATTGGATTCGGCTGCGTAGGTATCCCGGCAGATCAGGCTAATTCCAGGCAGGTCATTCGGTACAGCAAAGGCAAAAGCGAACGGATTTTCATCTTCGAACGGTGCCGGTGAAGGGGATGGATACACCAGGATTTCGTCTGACGTGGCGGCCTGAGTGGCCATCATGAATGCACCATTGATGATCAGACCTTCTTCAGTGCGATCAACCACTTTGGCGGCAATGGCATCTTCGGTCGCGTCCAATTGTCCTGAAATTTTACTGGCATGAGGCTGGATAAAGGCATGGGAGAGAGTAATGTCATTATCCCGGCAGTAGGCATAGTAGTTTCTCAAATTTTCGGCGTATTGTGGTGATACTTCTTCAAGAATATCTGCTCCAGTATAAAAGGCCATAATTGCTGTGTTCATATAATCCGGTGATCGTCCCAGAAAACCATGGTGAGTCCCTGACCAAATGTTCATGGCTTCTCGGCGTCTGCGCAGGTCATCCACACTGGTTGGAGGCAGAAAGGACATACCGACTGGTTTTCCGTCAGCTGGGGATGCATAAGTCATCGTATCAATCAAATGCGGATCGGACTGAAGATCGTACAGCTTCGCTTGTGTCTGCATCAAACCTGCAAACGCAAAATGTTCAGAACGTTTTCCAGTAACAAGCTCTCCTTTGTACCAGCATGGGACCGTCTGGGCATCGATACGTTCGATATACTGTTTGCCACTTTTTACGGGCATCGTTACTCACCTCTATGATCTATTCGTTCATGGGCAGTTTGACTGCTCTCGTAGTGTACGTTAATAGGCAGTCCAATGTGCATGAAGAGAGGGAGTTCAGATTTTGCAGAAAAGAGCTTGATAATAATTATCATTCTTGCTACAATAGAAAAAGAAAAAGGAACCGCAAGGGCTCCTTTAACTTGTACAATTTGAATTTGTTATTTTACTTCAAATGTTTTGCAATCCGTTTCAGCGGATTCACTTACTTTTTTGGAACTGTGACTCACGATGTAGATGGAAGATGCGTTGCATTTGTTCTCTTCAGCCCAGTGACGACAGGAATTAACCTCGCATAATACGTCTTTTGCCATGATTGATAACCTCACTTTAATTGGATTACAGTCGTTGGTATAAAAGAACATCCGGAGATGGCAAGTTGCCGCTTGCAATCTGGAGAATTTTTCGCTCTCTCGAGTAAATAGAGAGCTTTTTTGCGTTATACACAACGATGCATATTTAGAATAGCAAATTTTGTTACGGCTTGCAACAAATTGGACGGACCTTACGCAAAATGATGGACAATTCAGGTATACTTTGCAAAGAGGCCGTCTTATGTTATGATTTAATAGTAATAATTACGATTAAAATTGTTAATTATGAATGAGAATGAATCGATTCGATTTAACGTTTTATATATGAATATAGCAACCACTCTCACATAATGAATAGCCCGGTTCCTATGAAGGATGCCGGGCACATGCAGACATCGTGTCCTGCTACGCGTTAGCCGTTGCGCGGTAAGATGGTTCTATCTCTGTTTTTTCAGGACCAGACCATCGTGGCAAAGTTAAGGTGAAAAGGCTGCCTTCAGGACTGCTGGAGGTCAGGGATAGCTCCCCTCCCTGGGCTCGAGCAAGCAAGCGGCTATAGGTCAGTCCCAGACCTAGCCCACGGGTACGGCGTTTTTTGATCTCGCCACGGTAGAAACGTTCGAAGATCTTGGGTTGATCGTCTTTGGTGATACCCGTACCGTTATCCTGCACATCAACAAACAGGTTGTCCTCCTCTGCACGCAAATGGATATGAAAGACGGCAGCTTGGTCGGAAGCGGCTGCTTGCAGTCCGTTATTGAGCAGGTTGACAATGATCTGCTGAATCCGAAGGGTATCACCGATGGTATAGAGCGTACCCGAAGGTGTATGCAATTCAATTTCGGGAGACTTGTCCTCATAAGCGATTTTCCACTGATAGATAATCTCACCCACCAGCAAATTCAAATCTATGCGTTCCCGACGAACAGCAACACTTCCAGCGCTCATCGCATTGTAATCCAGCAGGTCAGCGACCATACGTTCCATACGTTCGGATTCTTTGAGTGCGATGTCCAGAAATTCCTTCGCTTCCTCCGGACTGACGATATCGTCCCGGACAGCCATCACAAGTCCTTTAATGGACGTTACCGGTGTTTTCAATTCATGGGTTACCCCAGCAAGTGACAGGGCACGCCATTCCTCCAATTGCTGCAAACGAATGGACATCTCGCGAAAAGATTCGACGAGTTCATTCATCTCCCGTTCCCGTGTGTTCAGATCCAAATTGACTTCATAGTTTCCGTTTCGAATCTGCTCCGCGGCATGGGCGACCTGGCGAATAGGCCTGGAGAGCTTGCGGGACAGGAGGTAGATGGTAAACCAACCACACAGGATTAAAGCGACAAACAGGATGCACACCAGCAGCATCGTTTCCGGATTGTATGCAATGGACTTTTTGGATTGCATGACCCACACTTTACCGAGCGTCTGATCGTCATCTGTGACGTTAACCGTAACCCCGGCGAATTTTTTGTTTCTTGGTTCGCGCAGGTCGTCAGACAGCCGATAATACACATCCTGCTGCGTCATGTTTGGTTTGGAATAAATCAATTGATTATTGTTGTCGAGTACCATAATACAAAAGTAATTATCTGTATTAAAAAGCTTGGTACGCTTGTCCACGAGTCTGTCCAGATCCGGGGGAATATGCAGTTTGTTTTCTGTGCCAGTTACCTTCTCGGCGATTTCTAGACCTAATAGTTGGGCCGTTTTAAGCCCTTTTTCAATGGAAGTGGTTCTGATCCAGTAAAGTGCCCCTGCAACAATAATGGTAAAGCCGATGCAGAGGATTAGAAAATAACGAAGCGTCCAGTAAGACAGAATGGATGTTTTACGTTTCGGTGTATTTCGTTTTAGTTGGCGATCCAAAATTGATACCCCATTCCCCGTAAAGTCCGGATTTCTCCCGTTTCCGGCAGCCAGTGGGATAACGCCTGACGCAGCCGTTTGATCGACAGGTCCACAGCCCGGTCACTTCCGTCATAGTCCATGCCCCATACCTGTTCAATCAGATGATCCCGGGTAAATGTGCGGTTGGGGTATTCCGATAGAAACAGGAGCAGTGACAAATCACGTGGTGTAAGTGCAACCTCAGCACCGTTCAAAAGTACCTGTTTGGCAGCCAGATCAATGACCAGATTGCCGAAATAACGTTTGCCTTCACCTTCTGCTGTCCAGTGTGGGTTGCGGCGAAGCACAGCATTAACCCTGGCGACTACTTCCTCGGGCACAAAGGGTTTGCTCATATAATCGTCCGCACCGGCATTCAGCCCATTCAGGCGGTCCTGAATATCATCCAGTGCGGTTAGCATGATGACGGGACAAGCACTTTTTTCGCGGATGATTCGCAGCAGATCCCAACCGTCCATTCCGGGCAGCATCACATCCAGCAATACCAGAGAAGGCACATCTGAATCAAATAGAGTTAGGGCAGTGGGTCCATCCGCTGCATGACGAACGTCGAATCCCGCTTTTCGAAGATAGGCAGCCAGCACACGGGCGATAGCTTGTTCATCTTCGACGATGAGTATGGATTTCAAGAAGGTGTCTCCTTTCACTTCAGAAGCTTGTGTACTGATTTTACATGAGCGGAAGCACAATGCCAATGAGGCAATTATTTTCAGAAAAAAATGCGTTGTATGTCATTTCTTGACGTCATCCTGACACATTGGGCTGTTAAGATGCTGATAAATAACCAACTTATACAGTTACCCATTGGAGGAAAATAGAGATGAATAAAAAGACAAAAACATGGATGATCTCAGGGGCGGCAGCAATTGTTATTCTTGGAGGCGGAGGGTATTATTTCGCAAACAGTTACCTGGGCAATAACGTTGAGATTGAACAGGTGCTTCCTGCCAGTACCGCCGCGTCCACAACGGAAGCCGGATCGGACAGTGGTACAAGCGTATCCAACGATGCAGCGCGAGCAGAGCAACTGAATGGAGACTGGAGCATCAGCGAAGGTTCAAAAGTATATTTCTCGGTAACGACATCACAGGAAACCGTCAATTTTGCCGACGAGCAGGTGAGTGGTAACCTGACCCTTAATGTAGACGATGCGTCCCAGATGAAGGCGAATGGACAGATCGAGATGAGTGACATTGATTCAGGCAATAGCCAGCGGGATGGACATGTGAAGGGGGCTGATTTCTTCGATGCAAGCACTTATCCACAAGCTACATTTAAGGCTACCTCATTTGAAGGTGTACCCACGGAATGGCCGGCAGGACAGACTGTAGATTTTAAAATGAACGGAACCCTAACGGTAAAAGGGATTGAAAAAGAGGTAACGTTTGACGTAAAAGCTGCTTATGAAAATGACCAGGTGTTGTTGTCCGCCACAACGATGGTTACCTTTGAAGATTTTAGTATGGAGAATCCACATTCGGTCGTCCTTTCTACTGAAAATGACATTCAGGTCCAACTGGAGCTGAAGCTCAGCAAGTAAGCATTTGGGTATGTGAGGCTAAAATCTGTTCCAATCTGCCTAATGAGGCGGAGGGACAGATTTTTTCTGTTAAGAATGGGAATCCATCCGCGGTGAGCAAGGAATTACCATTCGATGTGTTAAAATAACTGCTGTTTCCTTGGCATAATACCGTGTCCTCGATTATTGTAAAGCGCTTACAATAATAATGATTTACAACATTCATTGTTCAAGTTGAACCAAACACGATAAGGGGGAGATTAAGCGTGCACAAAAGATACATAAGCGGCTGTCTCGTATTACTGATGTTGTTCTGTGATTTGGGTCTGGTAGTTCGACCTGCAGCGGCGGCAGCAAAAGTAAACGTTGCGCTGAATAAGGCGGTTACGGTCAGCTCAGAGGATCTAAAATGGGAGGGCTATAAAGAAAAAGCGGTGGATGGTAAAGGAGATACAAAATGGAGTGCGAGCAGTCCTACTTCAGTAGATCATCCGCATTGGCTGACGGTAAACTTGGGAGCTTCATACAACCTTTCCGGTGTGGAACTAACGTGGAAGGATGCAAATGAGGTTGTGAAGTTTTTGGTTGAAGTTTCTGAGGACGGAAATACATGGACACCTGTGGCAGATCACTCTGCCAATGATAAAGCGGAATCACAGGTCAATCTGGATTTCGAAGCAGATGCGGTTCAATATGTGAAGGTCACGATTCCTTATTATGCGGGTACCGACTGGTGGCCTGGCATTTCTGAGCTTCAAATCTGGGGGGAGGAAGAGGTGCGGAACCCGGCAGACATCGAGCATTATGATCAAGTCAACGTGTCTACTGTAAGTCGTACTGCTCCTGTTCTGCCAGAAAAAGTTACGGCACATTACAAGAACGGGAAATCGGGTGTTGTCCCGGTTGAATGGGAGGAAATTAATCCTTCAAAATATGCATCAGCAGGCAGCTTTACCGTTACAGGTGATGTATATGGAGCTCCCGTTCAACCTGTAGCTACCGTTACGGTAGAAGGATATCGCAGTGATTTTGTCAGAGGGGTGGATATTTCCACGTTAACTGCCATTGAGGATAATGGAGGTTATTATCTGGACAGCAATGGTGCAAAACGCGATCTGCTCGATATTCTCAAAGACCGTGGCGTGAACTATGTGCGGCTTCGTCTGTGGAATGATCCACAGAAATCCAATGGGTACAACGACAAAGAAGATGTGATTCGTCTGGCCCAGCGGGTAAAGGCCAAGGGCATGAAGGTCCTGCTCGACTTCCATTATTCCGATGAATGGGCTCACCCGGGTCAACAGCTTCGTCCCAAGGCCTGGGAAAACCTCTCGTTCGAAGACCTTAAGAAGGCTGTCTATGATTACACGCGTGAAGTGGTAAGCGAGATGAAGGATGCGGGGGCGATGCCCGACATGGTTCAGATTGGTAATGAAATCAACAGCGGTGTATTAAACGGGTTGAAGAGTGAAGTCAATTTTGATGAGAACGTAGCATTGCTTAAGAGTGGAGTGGACGGCGTTCGCGATGTCCCTGGTGGAAAAGAAGTTCAAATCATGATCCATCTGGCTGAAGGAGGAAAAGCGGATACCTTTGACTGGTATTTCGGCGAATTGGAGGAGAAGGGTCTGAAGTATGATATTATCGGCCTGTCCTATTATCCATTTTGGCACGGAACATTCGCAGATGTGCGCAAAACGATGAATGAAGTATCTGCGAAATATGGTAAAGAAGTCATTATTGCTGAGACGTCCTATCCATTCTCGTATAAAAACGGGGACGCTCACGGCAATATTATTGGCAATCCGGAAACGCTGAATGTCGGAGGGGCGACCTTCCCGGCAACCGTACAGGGACAATATGATGCGATTGCAGGCATTATGGACATGATCTCACAAGTTCCAAATCAGAAGGGAGCGGGGTTCTTCTATTGGGAACCGGCATGGATTGCGGCCAATGTAGGCTGGATTGCTTCCGAGGGAGACGCTTGGGAGAATCACGCCATGTTCGATTATGATGAATATCCGGCGAATGGGGGTTACTCGTATGAAGGGCGTGCCCTGCCATCGCTGGATGTGTACAAACGAGGCCTGGACATTCTCCCCGCAGATCGGAAAGAGCTGTCGGCAGCGATTACACGTGCAAAGGCGCTGGAATCCAGTGATTTTACACCTGAAAGCTGGATCACACTCGCTCCAGCCATTGCAGCAGCCGAGCATACGTACAATTTGGCTTATACATCTGGTGTGACACAACAGGATACGGACGATGCGACTGCGGCTCTTCATGAGGTTATGCAGCAGCTTGATGTTATACCTGCGGAGCGGAGCACTCTGGGGGCAATCATTACCGAAGCCAAAACATACAAGCAAGCAGACTGGTCAGCTGCAACCTGGGCTGTTCTGACCAAGGCTCTTACTCGTGCAGAACAGATCATGGCAGATTCAAGAGCCACCCAGACCGAAGTGAATACGGCTGCAAAACAAGTGGAAGCAGCCATTCAGGGTCTGTCTAATGTAGACAAAACCGAGCTGACACAGTTCATCGGTGAAACCCAGCAGCTGACCGAATCGTCATATACACAGCGAAGCTGGGCAAACCTGAAAGCGGCATTGTTATCGGCAATCACGGTCAGAGACAAGCAGGATGCCATTCAATCCGAAGTGCAGGGGGCTCTGACAACACTTCAAAAAGCCAATAACAACCTTGTTTTGCTGGAGGCACTAACAACAAGTAAAACAGCTACCGCATCAAGCAGTGCCGGTACGGGTGGCGGAGAAGCCAACTCGCCTGGGGGTGCAATCGACAGCAATCCCAATACTTCATGGGGAACAGATCAAAGTGTCGGCAGCTGGTGGCAAGTGGACCTGGGAGCAACTGCTGTGATCCGCAAGTTGGAAATGTCCATGTGGAGTGGTGGCATCAAATACAAGATCGAAGTATCCAACGATAACAAGAACTTTGTCAAAGTCGTGGATACAACAAGTGATGTGGTTGTATCCACCAGTCCAAGGCATATCCTGCCCGCAGGCACGGAGGCGCGTTATATTCGTCTTACCATTACCGCTGGTTCTAAGTGGGTAGGCTTTATGGATTTTGAAGCTTATGGTATGTTCCCGGCGGACAAATCTGCGTTGGAGACTACCGTGAATTCCGCTGCGAAGCTGCATCAAAGTGATTACACGGTTGCAAGCTGGAATGGGTTTACACAGGCACTGTCATTTGCTCGTGTGCTTATGGATGATGCAGAAGCCAGTGCACAGGAAATCAGTGCTGCGGATAACGCGTTGAAAGAGGCTGTTAGTCAGCTTGTAAGGCAAGCGTCGACCCCGGGTCAGCCGTCACAGCCCGGTCAACCTGCGCAGCCTTCCACCCCTGGATCATCGCAGAATTCCGGCAATCCTCCTGTTACGCCGCCTGTTGAATCTGGTAATCCGGGAGAAAGTGGTTCCATTACATTCAAAGGGAAAAGTACCGGAGCGGGCACCTATGTGATTCAACCTGATATGAAGCAGTTGTCTCAAACGATTGATGGAATGGGAGCAGGGAGCAAAAAGTTAACCTTGATTGCAGATGTTCCTAAGGATACAAAGGCTACGACCTTTCAGCTCAATGCAAATCAACTTCAGGAATGGGCACGTACTCAGGCTTTACAGTCGCTGGAGCTGATTATAAAACAGACATCTGTCCGCATCCCGTTAAGTTTATTTAAGGGCGCTCGCAGTGAAGACGGAGATACACTGGATGTCATTCTGGCCGAAGACTCCACAGCGATTCTGTCTGAAGCGCAAAAGAAAGCCGTCCGTAACCGCAACGTGGTCAGTGTGGATCTGTTGTTGAACGGACAGCCGTTACAGTGGACTGACAGATCCATTGAAATAGCGATGTCGAATGTACAACATTCAAATGCAGAAGACGTTGTGCTGGTCATCCAATCCCTTTTGCCAAACGGTGAAATGAAACCAGTTATCTTTACTCAATATGATGAAATGACCCAAAGTCTGGCTTTCAAGCCGCTTCAATCAGGCCGTTTCGTGATTACTGAAGTGCAGGTGCCGTTGAATGACTTGCAATCCTACTCCTGGGCCATGAAAGAGGTTCAGAATCTGTATGGCAAAGGAATCATTTCAGGTATGACAGATACCCAATTCAGTCCGCAAGCAGAGCTGACACGAGCACAATTTCTGCAAATGATCATGAAGGGTATTGGCGAATCACGTTTGCCGGATACATCCACTTCAGCTTCAATGGATGTGAAGAATGATCAGTGGTATTCAGATTCCGTACGTCTAGGTCTGGAGATGGGAATCGTGCAAGGCCGAGCAGACGGATCGTTTGCAGCCAATGAACGTATTACCCGCGAGGACATGGCGGTGATGTTAAACCGTGCAATACAGATCATGAAGCAGAACACCAGTGCAGCCGTTGAATCAACAACTAACAGCACCGCATTTAATGACAACGCAGATATCGCTGAATATGCAAAACAAGCGGTTGCAGCGATGCAGGAGCAAGGCCTGCTTAAAGGAATGAACGATGGCACGTTTGCGCCAAAACAGCATGCCAACCGTGCACAGGGGGCGGTCGCTGTAGCCAGAATGATGGAGCAGATTTATAAATTCTAAGTGTATATATGATATAGGGATCGGGTCTTTCTGGCTCGATCCCTATGTTTATGGATTTTAAATGGTAGACAGGTAGTAACCAATTCTGCTATGATTCCAATGATAATGATAACCATTATCACAAAAAGTGTTGAATTATAGGGGGCATCATGTTTATGTTTAAATCCAAATCGATTCTTTCCATCTGCACGTTATTCATTGTGTTTACGCTAGTTCTTGCGGGCTGCGGAAATGCAGGAAAGACAACGGATGAAACGGGGAGCGGCTCAGGACAGACGAGTGAGAATCAGGAATCCACTGGAACCGATACAGCTCAGAATGAATCAGCGGAAAGTGAAACACGTGAATATGAGACGGATAAAGGGACGGTTACCATTCCTGCACATCCGAAACGCATCGTGACCGATTACTACGGGGGCGAAATTCTGTCTGTAGGCGGTAATCTGATTGGTGTGGAGCCAAGTGCCTTTGATAATCCGTTTATTAAGGACAAGCTGAAAGACACCACAGACGTTGGTTATCCAGTTAACGTGGAGAAGACGCTGGAATTACAGCCTGACTTAATCGTTGTAATGTATGATGATAACTACGAGGAACTTTCCAAAATTGCACCAACTGTGCATATCCCATATGGTACAGCCACAGATATCTATAAGACAGTTGAGCTGTTTGGTGATTTGATTGGTCAACCGGAGAAGGCGAAGGCGTTCATGGCCGATTACGAGAAAAAGGCGGCAGACGGACGCGAGAAGCTGAAAGGCATCGTGGACGAAAATACGACCGTTGGATTATACGAGTTAACGGACAAAGGAGATCTGTGGATTTTTGGCGACAACGCAGGCCGGGGAGGACAAGTTGTATACAATGCTTTGAAGCTGAAAATGCCGAGCAAGGTAAGCAAAGACAATCAGACTGTACAGTTATCGCTCGAAGTACTGCCTGAATACGCTACGGATTACATGTTCATGACGGTGTATGATCCTGAGAAAAAAGGCGAAGCGCTGAAGGAATTCAAACAGTCTAAAGTATGGAATGGTCTGGATGCGGTGAAGAATCACCGATTCTTCGAGAATGATTTTGACACATTCTATCGATACGATCCGATCGCCATTACAGCCCAGATTGATTTGTTTGTTGATCTGATCTTGAAGAGCGCTGAACAAAACGAATAAATGATGAACGTTGATTAACAACGAGATGACTCCTAATGTGAGATTAGCGCCTCGAATAACCAAAACCCATAATGAGTTGTCATTACTGACTATAATTATAGAAATGGACCTGCTTTAGGGCTTCAGCCTAAGGTAGGTCTTTTTTTGATGTCGAAAGCAAAAAAATGTTAATGTCATATTGACAATATCAAATTCGTTTGTTATCATTTCGATAATATCAAAACGACAATATTAAGAAATGGGGAATGAGCGATGTTTGGATTCCGATTCGTGAAGTTTCAACCCAGTGAGTATGTAATGAAAGTGAAGAATGGGCAGGTACAGCGTCAAGGTGTAGGGTTATCCTTTTATTATTATGAGCCGACGACATCGGTGGTGGTTCTGCCTGTATCTTCGGTGGATGTGCCCTTTATGTTCGAAGAAATAACAGCCGATTATCAAACCGTTACGGTTCAGGGTCAACTGAGCTATCGTATCGTTGATTATATGAAAATCACCCAAAGCTTGAACTACACGTACAATTTGCGCAAAAACAGATATATCTCCGATGATCCTGGCAAGTTGGATCAACGTGTGATTACGACCGCCAAAGTGCTGACCAAAAAACATCTGGAGCAAATGCCCCTGAAGGAAGCCATTCAATCGAGCGAACGGCTGGTCAGCAGCATTAAACGGGAAGTGGTGCAGAGTGAGGAACTGGAGAAATTGGGCGTAGAGTTGATGAGTCTGTCCATTCTGGCCATTTTGCCCAATAAAGAGACGATGCGTGCACTGGAAGCACAAGCGCGGGAAGAAATTTTACGCGAGGCCGACGAAGCGCTGTATGTACGTCGCAATGCATCCATTGAACAGGAGCGGAAAGTGAAGGAGAACGAACTGAACACGGAAATTGCCGTAGAGACGAAGAAACAGCAGATTCGAGAAACGCAATTACATGCCGAGCGTTCGGTGAAACAGAAACAAAATGAGATGGAACAGGAACAGCTCCAATTCAATACGGCGATGGAGGAACGGAAGCAACAGCTCATTGAACTGACGATTGCCAATCAGAATGCCGAAGCTGATGCCAAAGCCTATGAAATTGCTGCCGTGATGAACTCGTTACAACAGGTGGAGCCTAGCGTGCTACAGGCGATGGCGAACATGGGGATGAACTCGGATAAACTGATTGCCCTTGCATTCCAGGAGCTGGCTGAGAATGCCGGGAAAATTGGACAGCTTAACATTTCGCCGGATCTGCTGCAAGGATTGATGAATCCACCGACAAGAGAGCAGCAAGGAGGTCGGGCACGATGAGACTTGGGAAGGCAAGCCAGACTGTAGCCGCACACATTACTGGAGGAGAACCGATGACCGAATACAAGTTGATTCTGGTCAAACGCAGAACGAGGCTGGAAGAATTGGTGGTTCGCTATAATACGGTCCAACAAGCCCAGTTCTATATTGAACGGTTGGGAGCAGACTTCAGTGATTACCTGGAGGAGGACAGACGTTATCATCACTCCGTGCAGCAAGCCCAGCAGCAGCTCAGCCAACTGGGCCGGGTTCAGACCATTGATCGGGAACATGTACCCAATTTTATTTTTGGAGCACAGGACATTGTGGTAGTAATCGGACAGGACGGTCTTGTTGCCAATACGCTCAAGTATGTAACCGAGCAGCCGCTCATTGGTGTTAATCCTGACCCCATGCGTTGGGATGGGGTATTGCTGCCATTTACGGTAGAGGATCTGAGCTTCATAATTCCTGATGTTATTCGTAAACGCCGCTCCCTGAAAGAAGTGACTCTGGCCAAAGTGGAGCTGAATGATGGGCAGTATCTCTATGGCGTCAACGATCTGTTCATTGGCCGCAAGACGCATGTATCTGCTCGCTATGAAGTTCGCATGGGTTCATCGGTAGAGCAACAATCCTCCAGCGGAGTAATTGTATCCACGGGAATGGGATCGACGGGCTGGTTCAAAAGTGTGCTGGCAGGTGCTGCTGGAGTCGTGGGCTCGGAAGCGTGGCAGCATATCCAAGCGGGTGAAGCGTTCATCTCCGCTAGAGACAGCAAAAGCTCTCATTCAACCTCGAACTCTAGAGGGAAAGGTTATTCAGAAGCATATGTCGCTGCGACAGCATCTGCACAGGGGAGCATGAGCGGCATGAATCATTTCGGTTGGGATGCGCCTTATCTGTATTTTACAGTACGTGAACCCTTCCCCAGCCGGACGACTGCAGCCAATCTGGTGTTTGGACAGATTCATCCGAAACAGCCATTACAGATTGTCTCCCAGATGCCGGAGGATGGCGTTATTTTCAGTGACGGGGTAGAACAGGACTTTCTCGAATTTAATTCCGGGGTAGAAGCCACCATAGGTTTAGCGGAGAAGCGTGGACGGCTCGTAGTCTGACCTTTATTTCCAAACCGTTTCCGGCTAGAATGGTAAACTAGATGTAGAAGATATGTCAGGGAACGGAAAGAGGGTTGACGATGCAATCCATATTATTGGTTGAAGATGATGCGAAGCTCGCAGGATTGCTGGCGGCATATCTGATCCGAAATGGTTTTCAAGTGCAGATTGTAGCAGATTTCCGTCATGTACTAGATGAATTCGTGCAGATCGGCCCGGATTTAGTATTGATGGATGTGAATCTGCCTCAATTTGATGGCTACTACTGGTGTAGACAGATCCGTTCGCATTCCATATGTCCCATTCTATTTATTTCGGCTCGTGACAGTGGCATGGATCAGGTTATGGCGCTGGAACATGGGGCGGATGATTATATTACGAAGCCTTTTCAATACGAGGTTGTTCTTGCTAAAGTTCGTAGTCACCTGCGTAGAGCATACGGGATGTATGCAGCTGTACAACCAGAAATGAAAGTGGAAAATGGCCCCATGTTACTGTACCCCGAGAGATATGTACTGGAGTACGATGGTCGTTCCGTGGAGCTGACACAGAAGGAATCCGTATTGGTCGAAGCACTGATGGCCAAGGCAGGCCGGGTAGTTGGCCGGGAACGTTTGCTCGAACTGATGTGGGAAGATCAGCATTTTATTGATGATAATACATTGAATGTGTACATTACACGTGTTCGCCGCAAGCTGAAGGATCTGGGGGCTGAAGAAGTTTTGGAAACCGTTCGCGGAGCGGGCTACCGATTGCTTGATTTGGAGTCACCTGTCCAAGAGGACCGACAATGAAACTGTTCTTAAGAGATCAGCTGCCCCTCATCGGATTTTATTTGCTGCAAATGCTGCTTGTCCCATGTGTATATTGGCTCTCAGGTGAGGAACGCCCCATGAGGATTGTTCTTTATGGCATGTTTCTGAGTACAGTGGTATTGATCGTGTATCTGACCGTGCGTTATTTCCAGCTCCATCCGTATTACCGTGTACTCCAGCAGCCACAACGGCTGATACAGGAGCCTTTCCAATCGCTGGGCAGTGCCCCTTTGGCGGATTCACTACAGGAATTAATGCGTGAACTGGAGCGTAACCGTCAGGATGAGATGGGTCAATTGCGCAGTCATAATGAGCAGCAGGTTGTGCTCATGAATCGTTGGGTCCATCAGATGAAGACCCCACTGTCCATCATTCAGTTGACCCTGGAAGATGTGGATGATGATAAAACTGCAGGCAGCATACAGGATGAGCTGGATAAAATGCGCAAAGGCTTGGAAATGGTACTTCATTCTTCACGCCTGGAACAGTTCGAAGGGGATTTTCGCGTAGAGCTTCTATCTCTACCCGAGGTGGTTCGAAGCAGCGTAGCTGAGAATCGACGTTTGTTTATTCGCAGAGGAATTACGCCGGATATTCGAATGGACAACGACCTTCGAGTCTACAGTGACTCCAAATGGCTGCGGTTCATGTTTACCCAGATTTTGACGAATGCCGTTAATTACTCAGATAGCCAAGCAGGTAAAAAAGTCACCATTACCGCTTATATGAAGGAAGAACGAATCGTATTAGATATTCAGGATCAGGGTATCGGCATATCGGCTGAAGATATTCAACGTGTGTTTCATCCTTACTTCACCGGAGAGCGGGGAAGACAGTATCATGAATCTACAGGCATGGGACTATATCTGGTCCGTGAGATCAGTACACGTTTGGGTAACCAGATAGAATTGTTCTCCAAACCCGATGAAGGAACATTGGTCCAATTTAGCTGGATGAATCGAAGATAGAGGCGCTTTGCTCATGGGCAAGGTGCTTTTTTTATGGATGTAGGAGAAGGGGAACATAACCTTAAACGCTGTGTAAGGAAAGTTTAAGGTAAATCGATAGCAGGGTTGCAGGAGGTCGTTTAGGATAAGGATATGAAAACAAAGCATAGTTTAGTTGGAGGGGAAACACCTATGGAAATGTTGCAAGTTTCGGCACTAAATAAAGTGTATCAGGGCAAAGTGCAGACTCAAGCCCTTAGTGATATTCATCTGACCATCAAGCAGGGTGAATTTGTAGGGATTATGGGACCATCGGGCAGTGGGAAAACGACGTTGCTTAATATGGTCTCGACCATTGATGAGCCAAGTTCAGGCAAGGTGCTGATTAATGGCATGAATCCGTTTGATATGAAAAAGAAAGAACTCGCCATGTTCCGACGTCGGGAACTCGGATTTGTATTTCAGGATTTTAATCTGCTCGATACCTTGACCGTTGCTGAAAATATAGTACTCCCCTTGACGCTGGACAAGGTCAAGCTGAAGGAGATGGAGAGCAGACTCGATCGGATTACCACTCAGCTTGGAATTGATCACATTCTGGATAAACGCGTCTATGAAATCTCGGGCGGACAGCGGCAGCGAACAGCCATTGCAAGAGCTATGATTAATATGCCATCCATTGTACTGGCCGATGAACCGACTGGTGCGCTGGACTCCACGTCATCTCAAGCGGTAATGGAATCGCTTGAACAGATCAACCAGCAAGAGAAAACAACCATTATGCTGGTCACACATGATCCACTTGCCGCAAGTTATTGTCATCGGATTGTGTTTATCAAGGATGGCAAGCTCGCAGCCGAAGTGCAACGTGGCGATAATCGTCAGACATTCTTTCAACGGATTATTGATACATTATCCTTCTGGGGAGGGAATTCGCATGAGCTTTCCTCAGTTCGCCTTTAACAACATTCGCCGAAACGGGCGGGCGTACATCGCCTTTTTCCTAAGCAGTGCATTCATGGTCATGATATTCTTCGCGTATGCGATGTTTATCTATCATCCGTTTGTTGAGAAATTGCCGATTGGCAAAACCACGGCAGCGGGAATGCAGGTTGCCTCCGTCATCGTATATGTTTTCGCGATCTTCTTTGTTATGTATTCCATTAGTGCATTTCTGAAATCACGGAACAAGGAATTCGGTATTCTAACCATCTTGGGCGCGGAACCGGGACAGATTCGAAGACTGGTCATTCTGGAAAATATGTTTATCGGATGTCTGTCCATTGTGGCTGGAATAGGTGGAGGCATGTTATTATCCAAGCTGTTCCTGATGTTAACCACCCGATTTATCGGTATGGAAGATCTGCCTTTTTATTTCCCTGTAAAGGCCATGTTGATTACGGTGATTGCTTTTTTAGTACTATTCTTTTGCATTTCCCTGTTCACACTGGTCTTTATCGGAAATAAGCGGGCATTGGAGCTGTTAACGGGCACAAGCAAACCCAAAAAGGAACCTAAAGCTTCATGGGTATTCTCTATTCTGGGTCTTGCGTTTCTGGTTACGGGATTCATTGCGCTATATGGCAGTTTATCGAGTGAGAGCATTCTGATCGCTGCTGTGACAGGCATTGCAGGTACGTATTTTTTCTACTCGCAGCTTTCCGTGCTGGCCATTCGTCTGTTGAAGCGTAATCGCAAACGGGTATGGCACGGTACACGCTTGCTGTGGATTTCGGAGATGAGTTACAAAATAAAAGATAACGCACGTATGCTGTTTATGGTGACAGTGGTTATTGCGATTGCTTCCATGAGTGCAGTTTTCATTTTGTCGCTGGATCAACAGAATCGCCAAGTATTTAGAGACAATCCTTTCCCAATTCGTTATAACGTGTACAGTGCATCGGAAGAGCCCAACATGGCACCCGTCAATGAGGTTCTTGATGCTGCCGGTCTTCAATATCAGGAGGTTTATCTGGAATATTTTAGGACGAGTACGGATGACAGTAGCATCAGTGTGATGTCTCTAAGTGATTTTAACCAGTTCAACACAATCCAGAACAAACCGACCTATACGCTCACATCCCATACCGGTATATTCATTGATTCCCGTGATGTGGAGAACCCTCGAAATCAGGAAAGATTTCGTGCCTATGCCAAGGGGGATGAGTTAACGCTGGATATGAATTCAGGGCCGGTTACACTCAATATTAAATACACTGAAATTGAACCGGAATTCAACGGACTTATGTATACCTCAGCCCTAGTTATTGTAAGTGATGAAGAGTTTAAGGCGCTTGCCGGACAATTGGACAAAGATGCTGTTTCCGGTAAATATCTTTATCATATCCCTTCATGGGGGGGATCGGTGCCTGATCGGCAATCATCCGAAGCGATGGTTAGTGATCGGCTGGCGGGCATGGATAAGATCATTAGAAATAGCTCTAATAATAAAGACTTTTCCGGCTTTTTCACGACGCGATATGCCGACTTCGAAGATTTCAGACAGACAACGGCACTCTTTACCTTTTTGGGGGTATTCATAGGACTTATCTTCTCAATCTCCTCAGCCAGCTTTCTGTATTTCAGACTGCATACGGATCTTGAAGCGGATGGGAAAGTGGTACATTCTCTCTCGAAAATGGGGCTTAGCTTTCAAGAGATGAAGCGATCATCGACGATCCAGATTGCGATTCTCTTTTTCTTCCCGATTCTGATCTCGATCATTGAAACCCTCGTTGTGGTAAAACCGTTCCTGAAGGAATTCGGTATCACGGAATATTCGGTGCCTGTGTTAACCGTGTTTGGCGCGTTTCTGCTGGCACAGACCTTCTATTTCTTCGTTATTCGTTCAAGATATATATCTTCACTACGCAAAATGATGGTTTAGATAGAGTTAGCGGTTTTGTGGATGCAATATTGGAGAATTAAAACAGCGTCAGCCAGGGACAAGAAAGTGATGTCCTGGGCTGACGCTGTTTGATTGATCTTTTATTAACTAATGAATCGATTCACAGCCATTTCGTATACTGATCTGCGAGTGATTGTAACTCATTGTACAGCATACCAGCATGGTAGCCGTCGCAAACGGCATGGTGAAATTGGATCGATAGTGGCAGCAGTATCTTTCTGTCAGACTGAACATATTTTCCTATTGTAAAAATGGGTAGTAAATAGGTTCCTTCGTTATAGACGTTCAGATTGAAGCTGGAGAAGCTGACCCACGGAATACTAGAAATGGGGAAGGTATTTGCTGGTTCGTTTGGTTTCGCAAGCATTAATTCCCTTGTTCTTAAGTTCAGCAAGCAAGCGGGTAATCTCAATATTAGCCGTCATACTATAGGTGCATCTAAGGTTGTTAATATAATGCTCGAAATAGGGCTTTCTGCTCCAGTTCTCTACGTCAATCCGATTGAAAATCATTCATTATAACCTCCTAAAAATAATATTGAATTCTTCATTTTAGGAGGTATGTTCGACTGATTTAACCATATCCTTATCACGATCCCAGGAGTTTATTTTTACTTCTATATCGTATCACATCGAATTGCGTTCTTGTAGGTTTCTTGTGATCAGCAACAGAGTTTCATATAATTTGAGATAGTATAGCTGGGAAATGTTGATGGTTTGGATTAGGCCATACGCCATATGGGTAATGAAATGCGGTGTATTTCCAAAAGAGAAGGTACTCTCATTCGACTGAATAAAGCGGGGGCGAGATTATGAATTTATTGGGTGTACATAAAGGACCTACATATTTGGAAGGTTTGGTTCGGGAGATTTCGGATGTTCAGACTCATGAAGTCGAATGGAAAGGCAAGTTGCAGACGAGCGACGGACATGACAAGTTCCATATTTTTTATTATGGTGACTTAACCGAAGATGATCTGATAACCTGGCATGATTCGACACCGCTCATTGTATATGCAGAGCATACCGTAACTGGGGAACGTTACCTACTCATCGATTCAGCCAAATACGGTTATGATGCCATGCTGTGTGAGACATATCCGGAGGAAGATCTGAATAACAGGCCGCTACGGCCCTACCTGGACGTCGAAGGGGAAGACATATTTGAAGTACAGCTATCTGCCTTCTACAATGTGCCGTGGGATGGTGAGTTCGGGGAAGATGTGGATGAAGACGGAACCTACGAATTAATTACGGGAGAGCGCAGGGATTTTGAGCAGGTGAAACGTGACGGCTATGATGCATTTGCCATTAGCATTGTAAACCGCAAAGGCGTAATAACCGAAATTGTGCAGGAAGAACTGGCTTAGCCTAGTTGAATTGCTGACCGGTTGAATGACTGTCGGGAATGGAACGAAAAGATTGTAGGGAGATGTCGTGAATGTATATAGTAACTCGTGCGTTGAAGCCCATACCGGCTAAGGAACTGGATCATTTTGAAGAACAGCACTCCATCTCGTTACCTGCGTCATATCGCCAATGGCTGGAACAATACGGGGAAGGCACGTATACGGGCTGGATGAATGTGCAGCGGCCGGATCAGGAGGTACTGAAACCTTTTGCTGAATATGATTTTTGGATGCACACGGAGGATACACCGGTTACTCAGGATCAGCTTCAGGAATGCATCAGTATCGGCAGTTCGGTGGATGGGGATTTCCTGGCGATTCATCCCGAGGTGAAGGGATTGTTATGGTTCCCGCGTCATGATGAGCATATTATCTTGTGGACGTGCTCAGAAGTTGACTTTGGAGAGACACTGGACCGGATCTATTGCGGATATTACCATCATGATAAACCGCTGACTCCGGCGTATTATGAACCGTGGAACGAGCTGCGAAACCACACGTTCTACCATTTGGTTAACGTTGAGCGTGAAGGCTCCATGAAAGAACTGGCTGATTTGTGTAAGAGCAGATTCAAATGGGATGCAGTGATGGAAAATGAGTACACATGTAAACTTTTTATGGTCTCCATGGGTGGATATTTACGTTTTAATTATGCGAACGGCAGGGAGATTGCGCTTTTCTATGAAGAGATGCACGGGACGGAAGGTGCAAGGGATCACGATCTGGAACAATTTTTGCTGGCACATCATTGTACAGTCATTAATAGAGGCGGAGTGGAGGAATAACAGTTGAGTTGGTTGAACGAAAATATTGCAGAAACGTGGCGAAGTGAAGGCAAACGATACGCAAAAGATGTCAATGCATTTGTACGCAGAGGCATGGCAGGAGTGCAAGTGAACGAATCAGAGCTGGAGGCGGATGGCAGAGCCTCGATTAGTACTGAAGTCTGGACAATGGTGAAGCAAGCTAATCTTCAAGGGGATTTGGAACGGCTTCGACTTGAACTGCCTGCTGCAACCTGGCCAATGAACGAACGTTTTCAATCTTCCATGCAGGCCGTTCGGGTGGTAGGTTATCTGAACGCAGAAACAATTGTATTCTCAACCGGCACCTTCGCGGAGAATGGCTGTGTATATACGGCTGATCAAGATGGATGGTTGCCTTTCTCTCAATATACCTTCGCAGGTTGTTCGCCAAATGGTGGAGATTATGCGCTGGCCGGATCAGAAGGTATTCGTATCATCAGACAACCAGATCGCCGTCTGGAAGGACAAGAGCTTGCGGTGTATCGTTGGGAAGATATGCAATCCAGTATTCAGAAGGCTTTGCCACGAATCGAATCCCTTGCTGACTGTGAGCATCCGGAACGCACACTTGAAGGACTCATTCCATTCAATGATGGGAAATCCGTTCTTATTTTCTCCAACTATGGAATCTATCTGGTAGAGCAAGACCAGGTATCCTTGCTGCACCCGGATCCTGCAGAGATCGAAGAATACGAGTTGGAAGATACACAGATTGATATGGGTCATGCAGCAGTCTCACGTGACGGTCGCTGGATTGCCTACGGCAGCCAGGTGAGCAACCATATGGTCCTGGATCGCGAACAGAATAAGACGTATTCGCTCTATCCTGAATCCAGCTATCCTCATTATGCGGTATTCACCGCAGACAGCTTGAAGGTATGGTTTAATGCATGTCACTTTTATAACGGTGCTACAATACAAGTTCAGCTGGAAACGATCGATGGTAATGAGAGTAAGGAAGATTGGCCTGTAATGGATGAGAATGCCCGTGTTTACGCTGCAGTAGAATTGGATGCAGGTATGGTGCTTGGTGACGCATACGGATATTTACATTGTGTGAATGGTGATGGGCAGGAAGTGTGGAGACATTTTGTAGGCAGCACCATCTATTCCTTGGCGAGCTCGCCTGACCAGTCCAAGCTTGCAGTGGGGACGTTCGGGGGCATGCTGCATATTCTTGATCTTAACTCTGATCAGATGGATGAGTATGGTATAGGCACAGGCACCCTCCGTGAAATTGAGCGCTACGTGTTATGGCGTGGAGAAGAACCTTTACGTTGGTGACACCAATGATTGAAGATGGAGATTGAAGAGAAGATTTGAAATAAGGAGGGATGCGTCATGACATCTGAGGCTAATGCAAAATGGAATGAAGCGTTCGATGCGCTGAATGAGCTTTTGAACGAAAAAATCCATGATGATGAAATTCGACAGTTATACGACGAATACCAGCATCGTGAGGGTGCTTCTGAGCACAGTCTAACCGCATTGGAAACGGAGTATGGCGTTCGGTTGCCGGAGGATTTTCGTGCTTTCTATAAGCGTAAGGATGGCAGTGGTTATGCATTTCATATTTTGTATCCGGGTGATGCGGAGGAAGAGGAATGTAATCCGTTTTATCTGATGTCATTGAAGGAAATTCGGGAAACCAAACAATACTTCTGTGAAGTGGATGAGAAGTTGGACGAGTATTATTCTGCGGAAGAGATCAGCAAACTGGACCCGGAGATTAAACCTTACTTATTCCATAAAGCGTGGATTCCTTTTGCAACGATGGCGGGAGGCTCCCTGTATTTGATGCTTGATTTTGATCCGACAGAGAAAGGAACCTACGGGCAAGTGATTATGTATGTGCATGATCCGGACTTTGTTTATTATGTGTCTGAGACGTTTATAGACCTGCTGGAAATGTCCAACCGTAATCTGAAAATCATGGATGAGATTGAGTATTGAACAGGCAGAAAGCCGTTCTTTAGAAAAAGCCATCATTAGGTGTTTAAAAAGAAAGTTGAACAAGGACAGGAGCTGCCGGTAGCAGCTCCTGAATTGCTCTTGGTACCATTAAAATAAACGATGCCCGTGGAAACCTCCGCCAGGTCCACCAGGCCCCCCGGGTCCTCCGCCATGTGGTCCACCCGGATAGCCGCCTCCAGGGAATGGACCGTGTGGACCTCCCGGGTATCCGCCATGCCAACCTGGGCCACCGATCGGTCCGATGGGAATAGGCAGCGGGAACGGAACGATGGGTGGATAGGGGTATGGATAAGGGTAGGGGTAGGGATAGGGCGGCGGTGGATAATAAGGGTAAGGATAACCCGCAGTTGGCGGGATAGGAACTGAACCAGGTCCGTATGCCATGATGCATGCCTCCAGTGTTTAATTGATGATAGTAGCCTATGCTGGGATGCAATGGAGTGACACAGAGGGGTTAATAGAACGTGGTACGAGTGAAGGGGGATATGATGTGGTAGCTGTAGCTTTTCACACCGATCCAAGAGGCACTGCCTATGAGAAGTTAATTGACGAGTTGATTGAAAAAACAGATCGTTTTTTGTTGGTTGACAGAGGAAGATACGATGACGACCAAGTACCAGGGGTTTCAAGAGTATTGGAGAGACTGAAGCCATACCTTATTGAAAGCTGTACGATGGAAGAAATGATGATGCAAAGTGGTGCCATGTATTCAGAGGGGATTTATTACATATATCGCTGCACACCGGAATCAGGGCGGATACTTAAGGAAGAAGCAAATCGTTTTCATGACTGGTTGTATCCATCACTGCCGGATGATCTTTGTTTTTTGAACGAGGATGGAAGTGATTATTTCTTCTCCGTGGTACATGAGGATATTTACGGAATGAAGATTACGCAAGAAGAAGCAATTGAGCTGATGGAGCGGATACCTGGCTTGTTTTTTAAGCTGGAAAGGCATCGTGAATTTGAACGTTATCTGGACGATTCGATCAGACATCAGACGGATGTTCTGCAGATCAGCTCCTATCATCTGACTGAGATTCCTGAACGAATTCGGGAATTGACACATGTGAAGAAACTTGAGATTTTTGAGCAGGGTATATTCAGGCTTCCTCCGGCTTTGTTTGAACTGAAAACGCTGGAAGAACTGGAGATTATGACGGCGGATCTGGAAGGCATTCCAAAGGGGATCAGCCAACTAAAGCAGTTACAAAGGCTCACCATTTATTGTGGAAGTTCGTATCATGTGGTGCCAGGGTGGAGACCGAAGCCCAAGTCAAAGCTCTGTTTTGATTCCCTTCCTGAGGAAATCGGAGAACTGACTGAATTAGTGAGTTTAAACATTAGCTATTCTGGCATACGCGAGCTTCCTCCTGAGCTGGAGAAGCTGGAGAAGCTGCGTTATCTGGGTGTGACGAACAGCTTAATTGGAGAGACTCCTGAATTTGTGTCACGGATGACTTGGTTGCAGCATGTGGACTTGTCCTGTACATGAGTAGGCATCAGTTCGGAAGAGATTTTTGGGAAAAAAGATGATGAATAACAACAACAAACCAATCCTGACCAGGCTTCCTGTGTCAGGGTTGGTTCTGTAAGTGTATCTTCCTCAGAAATGGGCTCACGCGTAGAAGCCCAGAGCATATGCTGGCGTATAGGTTATCACCTAAACCGAGAGCGAAGGGCAGGCGTTTTATTTTGGCAACCTCTTATATGGACTTCACCTTACCTAGCACCCAATTTACAGCTGACGTGAACCAGAATTCTTTCTTCCAAAAAGACGGGAATAACTATATTAATGTTCTCTCCATTCAGCAATTAAACACATTGGGCAACGTATCCTTGCTGGACATTTTTCTTAGCACGGGCAATGTGGTTGATCCTCATATTCATCAGAATGCATCCGAGCTGGTGTATTGCATCAGTGGTTCAGCGGTCGTCTCCCTTATTAACCCGTTTACCAAAGAGTTGTTGAATTTTACGATCACACCGGGTCAAGTAGCGAATGTTCCGCAAGGCTGGTGGCACTATGAAATTGCAACAGTAGATCAGACCCATCTGCTGGCTATCTTCGATGCCCCGATTCCTGAAGCGATATTTGGATCGGACATTTTGCGTCTGACACCAGCGAGTGTTCTGGCTCATACGTATTGTCTGGATGAGAACAAGGTGAAGGAAACGCTTGCTCCCATTCAAAAAACAGTAATCGTTGGGCCGCCAGTGGACTGTGTAACTCAAGTTTCCCCGAGCACCAACATGCCTAACTCGAACAACTATTCCAACGTGCAGCCTTATGTGAATCGCCTTCCATATTGGGGAACATGGGTTGATCCCCGTATTATTCATGAACCAGGCTGTCCGTATTATACAGAACCTCCTGTGAGCACGAATAATCAAGGGTGAGTCATAATGCAAATATCGCTAATAAGGGGGGTTCCGAGTCATACACATGACTTATGGGACACCCCTTATTTTTAATAAAAAAATGTGACGGTAAATGCTTACAGAAGTTTATAGCCTTAAACTATACATAAATTACAAGCGACTTCAATAAGTCGGTAATATGCACTATTCCTACGATTTTTTAAGTTTACGGATAAATGCAAAACGAATAACCTTATAACATAAGTTATAACTTTGATTTGGATGTGTGTACGGTGGCCACCGTTTTTCTTGATAGCGCTTTCTTAATGTGTGTAGTTATCCATGCTAACCAATACAACAAGAAAAGGTGATGACGAGTGAAAAAAATGGCGGTTTTATTAAGTGCAGCCCTATTACTTACTTCTTTTCCAGCTGCATCTGCTCCTGTTTCGGCTGCAGTGCCTGCGCCATTTACAGTGGATTTGGCCACCCAATATAGACCTGTAACGCATGTTGCTTCGGGTTCATTATATGGATTAGCAGAAGAAGGCAGACCGGCAGATCATCTGATCGGTCCAACCAAGCCGAAAATGTTTACGCAAATGGCTCCCAATGGAGGGCAATTGCCGAACGGAGAAACAACACCCATTGGGGATGCACTAGAAGTAGCGCCGATAGCAGAACGTAATGGCGCAACAGTAACGATACGCATGCCAGATATTTATCCTAATTTTCCATACCAGTGGGTGAGCTGGGAGGATTGGCTTGAAAAAGTGGATCGTATTGTTGATGCAAGATTGAATTCAGGAGCCCAGAACATTTACGGTTATGAGTTATGGAATGAACCAGATGGAACATGGAACACCCAAGCGGCGGGATTATTCAATGAAGGTTGGAAAAAAACCTATTTACGGATTAAAGCAAAAGATAAACACACCAAAATAATAGGTCCCAGTATCACCCATTATAATGAAAGCTGGCTTAGAAACTTTTTGACGTATGCCAGAGATAATAATGTGTTACCTGATATTATATCTTGGCATGAATTAGGGGCACCAGAAGGTAATTATATCAATGGTCCAGCACCGCAATATATTTCTAACCATATGGAAGCTTACCGTGCTATGGAAACTGAACTGGGCATTGCTCATTTACCGATCAGTATTAATGAATATGGTGTTGTTGATGAGCAGGCCGTTCCAGGAAATATGATGCGATATATTGCTGAATTTGAGCGTTCGGATGTAGATACAGCGAATATAGCATTTTGGTTCCGTCCAGGTCGGTTAAGCAATCTGGTCACAGATACGGGATCACCTAATGGGGCATGGTGGTTGTACAAATGGTATGGTGATATGTCTGGTCAAATGGCGATGACCACACCAGCTAATGCAACTGCTTTGGATCTGGATGGTATTGCTAGTGTAGATGACTCCAAGCAAGAAGTGAATGTTGTATTTGGTGGTGGGAATGGCAATCACAATATCGTTGTCAAAGGATTTGAAGCGCTCTCCTATTTTTCCGATAATGCTTATGTAAAATTAGAAAGTACACCTTGGTATGGAGTTGATACAGCAGTAGAACAAGCAACAAGTGAATTTGAAGGCAGTTTTACAATCGCGAATGGACAAATTTCTGTACCTGTAAGCAAGCTTAGAGAATCCTACGGTTACCGACTGGTGATTACACCAGCAGAGCAGTCAACCATTAGCCGGTATGAAGCCGAACATGCGACTATTCAGTCCGCAAATCTGTTCAGTAATGTAAGCGCTTCTAATGGGGGATATGTAGGCCAAATCGATTATGACGACAGTCTTGTTCAATTTACAGTGGATGCTCCGGCTGAAGGGGATTACTATTTAACTATTGGCTATGCGAATGGGGGTACAACTTCATCTACACAGCAACTTACAGTTAACGGTCAGAATCCGACAACGATTCAATATCCAACAACGAATGGCTGGTTGTCACAAGGAAATAGTGATACCATTCAGACCAGCGTTTCTTTAAAAGCAGGTAGCAATATTTTAGCATTCAATAAAGGAACAGCAGGGTATGCCGAGTTGGATTATATTCAATTGCAGTCTGTAGGTGATTTTAAAGTTAGAGTTGAAGCAGAAGAGGCTATAATAAACAACGCCAATGTAGTGGGCAGTTCATTCGCTTCAAACCGCCTTTTTGTTGGAAATATAGACCATCCAGACAGTTCGGTCACGTTCTCCGTATATGCTCCAGAAGCAGGCTCATATAACATGGAGGTAGGCTATGGTAATGGCACAACAAGCAACTCCACTCATAATGTATTGGTAAATAATCAATCATCAACAGTTATTACGTATCCAACGACTGGGGGATGGATCGCTAATTTACCGAATACAGGTACACGCAAAATAGTAACGGTTCCTGTAACGTTGCAGGCTGGAGATAATACGATTGTGTTCAGCAAGGGTAATATGGGGTATGCAGAACTGGATTATATTGAAATAAAATAGTCCGATATAACAGATAAAAAACCTTGTTAGGATATTCGATGATGAATATTGGCTAACAAGGTTTATTATCTATTGAGGTTCTTATCTAATAAGATTGTTATCTTTTATTGTAATTACTCTTCTAGCAGATGTTTTGGAATAGGGATATCGGGGTCTACTGTAACCGTATTGATATAGGTATTGGTATACGTATCACGGAACTGAGTAGGCGTCATACCTACATAATTTTTAAATAGCTTCATCAAATATTTCTCATCCCGAAAATGTAATTGATAGGCGATTTCTTTGATCGAGGAATTCGTTGTACACAACAGCTCTTTAACTAAATTTAACTTCAGTGTATTGATATATCGAATCGTACTCATCCCTAGATTTTTCTTGAATAAGCGAGTGAGATGATCCGCGTTAAAACAAAAGGTATCAGCTACTTTTTGCACCGTAAGATCATGATAAATATTAACTCGAATCCATTCCAGGATTTGCATGAATTTGTGATTATACTCTTTATGGAGAAGTTCATTATGAATAAGAGGTTGCAAATATTTATCCGTAAGCTCAATCATCAGCTCCGTGACTAGGTAATCTACAGCATACGTGCTGTAATACGACGTGTTAGACGTATCCAGAATCTGCTTAATCAAAATAATAGATTTATCCAGATAAGGAAGTGAAAAGAAGTCGGGCAAGCATACATAATGATTAATTTCATTCTTTTGCTCTGTAATAACGTTACCAAACAAACCATTCATAAACTCGTCTCCAGATACGGTTTTGATCGTATGTCGGGGGAAAAAATGCAACCAAAAAAAACTGGCTCCAGCTTTAGAAGCAGCATATCCAAAATACTCAACATCAGGCTTAATTAACAGTACATCACCGTGCTTAATTTCATACTGGGTATCACCAACCTGAAGATATATGGATTCCTTCAAGCCAATAATCAGCTCATAATCTTTTTCAAGTTTCATATTTTTGTGTTTCCAGCCTTCATCGCTTACAAATTGTCCGCATTTAAAATAAGCAAGAGGTCGCTCAATATTTATTTTGGATATCGATTTCATCAGCACAGCTAATCACTCCTTATCGAAATGTCAGTTTTGGACATGAAAAGTCGGATTTGTACACAATAAGAAAGTGAAATATAAATATGTATTGTTAGAAAGGTAGTATAGCACAATTGTAAACGGATACAACGGATTTTGTAAACATTTTAATTAGTCGGAAAAGGACACCATTCCTACGAAATCATAAGTTTATCTTCATACCGTAAGCGCTTACTATGAGATGAGGAAAACGCAGCTGCACTCATATTTGATTTGAATCTGGAGGTTATCTTATGAAAACAATGCCCCAATCTTTGCCAGAGCCTCAGTCAACTCTTCTGTCCGATAAAGTACCTTTTCATCGCAGAATAAGTTACGCGCTCACAGATACAGGAGGAAACTTGTTATACAGCATTATAGGTGCTTATCTGCTTTATTTTTATACAGATGTATTTGGTTTGTCTGTTGGAGTAGCAGGGGCATTATTACTGATTACCAGATTAATCGATGCGGTCGATGCTCCACTCTGGGGAATTATCGTTGATCGTACTCGATCTAAATATGGCCAAAGTCGACCTTACTTTTTATGGCTGTGTTTTCCTTTTGCCGTATTTACCGTATTGACATTTACAACGCCCGATTTAGACGGAACATGGAAAATCGTATATGCCAGTGTAACTTATATTCTGGCGGGTATTGCTTATACGGGTATTTCTACACCCATTACTTCTATTTTACCGAATCTGAGCAGAGATCCTGACGAACGAGTTGTGCTTAATTCATTTCGTATGGTTGGTGGCAACATTGGTAACTTTGCAGCCGTTACGTTCACTTTACCGTTGGTCGCCTTTTTAGGTGCAGGCAATGATCAAAAAGGATTTTTTTGGACCGTTTGTTTATTCGGTATCGTTTCGATCATTATGTTTTTGATTGCTTTTGTTGATTTAAAAGAAATCAATACGGAGAAAATGAAAACCATTCCTTTAAAATCAAGCTTCAAAGCGATCAAAGGCAACTGGCCCTGGATTATTCTTGTTACATCTAATTTAATCTTCTGGATCGCATTAACGATACGTACATCCACGCTGGTTTATTATTTTGAATATAATATAGGTCAAAAAAATCTGGTGCCATTAATCAACGGGATTTCGGTTATTCAAGTGTTAGGCATGATTCTTATTCCGTTTATTGTGAAGTTCACCAATAAATATTCAACGATGATTTTAGGTTTTGTACTGGCGGCGTGTGGACAGGTCGTGCTCTTTTTTGCAGGAGATCATATTGGCATCTTGATTGTAGGCTGGATTATCGCATGTCTTGGATCAGGAATCGCTTGTTCGATGCCGTTTGCGATGTTGTCAGACACCGTTGATTACGGAGAATGGAAATCAGGTCTGCGTGGAAGTGGAATATTGACAGCAATCGGTAGTGCTTTTTGTATCAAAGCTGGCTCGGGATTAGGTGGATTCATCCCTACACAATTTATGTCGGCTTTTGGCTATGTACCTAATGTAGCACAGAGTGCGCAGTCGCTAGCAGGTATCCAGTTTGTATTTATCTGGCTGCCCGCAATTGTATTTGCGTTAGGCATTATTCCGATGTTATTTTATCGACGCTTTGAACGTAACGAAAGCTTCATTCGCAAACAATTGTTGATCAAAGAAAATCAAGCCAAAGTATAAACCATAATTGTATGTACCGTAAAAACTTTACTCACGAGAGGAGATATACGATGTCACTACAACTAAAGTCATTAAAGATTACGGATTCATTCTGGTCTCATTATCGGGAACTTGTGCGTACAGAAATGATTCCTTATCAATGGAATGTGTTGAATGATAATGCCAATATAACGATCGAAAAAGAAAGAAATGATGATACGATTCCTTCCGAAAAAAGTCATGCCATCGAAAATTTCAAAATTGCTGCCGGTTTGAAGCAGGGAAATCATTATGGCTGGGTGTTTCAGGATAGCGATGTATATAAATGGCTTGAAGCGGTTGCGTATTCCTTATCCATTCATCATGATCCCGATTTAAAAGAATTAGCAGATGGCGTGATCGACCTTATTGCTTTGGCACAGGAGGAAGATGGTTATCTCCATACGTATTTCTCTATTGAAGAACCCGAGCGCATATTCAAACAGCTTGCTGAAAGCCATGAATTGTATTGTGCAGGACACTTTATTGAAGCCGCAGTGGCGTATTATGAATCTACTCAAAATGAAAAAGCACTAACCATTGCTTGTCGATTAGCGGATTGTATTGATTTTCATTTTGGTAAAGGCGAGCACCAGATTCAGGGATACGACGGTCATGAAGAAGTTGAGCTTGCGTTAGCGAAGTTATACAGCTTAACCGGGGAGCAACGTTATCTGAATCTAAGTCGTTATTTTCTGTATGAGCGTGGAACTGACCCAACCTTTTTTGCCAGACAAAAAGCAGAAGATTCAGGAACCAAACCGGTGATAGAAGGGATGAGCCACCGCCAACTTCAATATTATCAAGCACACCAACCCGTCTTAGAGCAACAGACCGCAGAAGGTCATGCGGTTAGACTTGTCTATATGTGTGCAGCGATGGCCGATGTAGCACGCCTTGCAGGGGATGCTCCTATGTTAGAAGCATGTCGTCGTCTTTGGGCAAATATAGTCAGCAAACGTATGTACATTACCGGAGGTATTGGCTCAACAGTAGATGGAGAAGCATTTACACAGGACTACGATCTGCCAAATGATACGATGTATTGCGAAACATGTGCTTCGATCGGGCTTATCTTTTTTGCCTTTAATATGCTCAAAAATGAAGCGCGGGCTGAATATGCCGATGTATTGGAACGTGCATTGTACAATACCGCTATTAGTGGAATGGCACTGGATGGCAAGCACTTTTTTTATGTGAATCCGCTAGAAGTAAATCCCGATAACAGCCGCAATGATCCTGGCAAAAGTCATGTGAAAGTGACACGCCCTGAATGGTTTGGCTGTGCTTGTTGTCCACCTAATCTGGCTCGATTATTAACCTCACTTCATAAATATGTATATACGGTTCAGCCAGAGCAAAATACGATATATACCCATTTATTTATCACAAGTACAGCAGAACTAGAGATGGATGAGCGTAAGGTGCAGATTGAGCAAACAACCGATTTACCTTGGGATGGCCATATTTCTATGGTGACTCGTACCGAACAACCGACAGCTTTTAATTTGGCGATCCGATTACCATACTGGGCAGATCGGTATACCTTATTGTTAAATGGTAATCCGATTCAAACCAAAGTGAACAACGGATTTATTCACATTGATCGTACGTGGCAGTCTGATGACACCATAGAATTTATTTTGCCGATGGAGATCAAAGAATATGCTGCGCACCCGCTTGTACAGGATGATATCGGCAAAGTGGCTATAGGACGCGGGCCTTTCATCTATTGTGTAGAGGAAGTAGACAACGGCAACCATCTTCATTTAGTCCGCTTAAATGTAAAGCAAGAATACGAGTATACGTTCCATCCTGAGTTATTAGGTGGAATAGGTACAATCTTTGCAGAAGTTGAAAAAAGAAATATTGAACCGGAATGGGAAAACGTATTGTATGCGTCTCGAGCGCCTGAGACCTATAACACGATCCAGTTGCGTTTGATTCCTTATTATTGCTGGGCAAACCGAGATTCAGGTGAAATGCGTGTATGGCTGAACAAAGCATAATTAAACCTGAAAGGGAGAATGCAGAATGAAATCCAAAATGAAAATGGATTCGAAAAAGTTTGCTTATGCAGTCATGTCAGGTTATTCGTCAGACAAAGGCAATGCAGAAGCTATAGCTGAACTTATGGAAACAAAACTGGTTTGATCTATTAAACATGTGATTGGAAGCCAAAAAAGGAGATGTCCAAAAGTCATAAACATGGCGGAGGACATCTCCTTTTTTTGTTCAAGTGTTTTTTAATTTACGAGGTGTAATTTCGTCCCAAACCAAGCTCTGTTAATAACTGACGATAAGCAATAGAGGTACGGTCTGCTGGAATGTGCGCTTCTGCATGCAGATCCAGCGGCAAATCCTCCGGCTTTTGTGATTCCACCATTTCCCGATCTTCCTCAAATACTTGCAAGTTAAACTTGATTGTATCTTCAATTGGAGCATCCTTGTCAAAGTTACGGGTAATCGGACAGAACAACCGCGTAAAACGTGCAGAGATGGGAGAGGCACAGTTCAGAATATTCAGCTTGTCGTTCTCCGGGAAGTGAACGGTAAGTGAAGCGGAGAATGGTGGAAATACGCGGAATTCACGCAGCCACTGAAAACCCTCGGGTGCCACATTATCCTGACCTTTGCCATAATTGCTGACAGAACTCCAGTATTCGGCAAGCAGCTCATTGCCTTCGCGCTTAACTTTGTATTGGGGCACTTCGGTGTTGTTCCGGTCGCCGAACGTCTCGGTATGCACGTAGGCAAAATGGGATACATCCAGAAATCCTTCCATCTGACGTCCTGCCGAACCTGCGATATCAAAGTTCGGGGGCAGAATGTTGATATAATCCGGATCATCCCATCCGGGGAATGCAGGAATCTACTCATCGGTACCGGCGAGTGAAGTCCAGATCAAACCATAACGTTCAACCGCAGGATATATGATAAGTTTCAGTTTGGGAGAAATTTTGGAGCTGGGGTGTGCAGGTACGGCGGTACATTTACCCTCACAGTTATAACGGAAACCATGATAGGGGCAGACGATTTCGCCATTTTCTACCCAGCCTTTACTTAGCGGAGCACCACGGTGAAAACAAAGATCCTTGGCAACGACAACTTTGTCGTTGCTGCGATACAGAACTAAGCGGACATCAAGCAATTGAGCGGCCAGTGGTTTATCTGTCACTTCGCTTGCCTGGGCAATCGGATACCAATATTGAGATAATACATGCCAGTCTTCAGCGGAGAACGTGCAGCCGCGAGGCAGTTCGGATGTAAGTTGAGGATTGGAATTGGAAGTTATCATGGAAGTCACTCCTTGCTAGGATAATGAATCGTTCTTTTATATGTCAGGAAAGTTTACTTTGTAGCCGTATGTTACTACTCTTTTGTGTCGTGTATCAATATGTATAATGATTATTTGTTCAAAATCACAAACAAAACATCAAACAGCTAACATAAATACGGAAACCCCTGTTTATACATAACGCTTTACGTGAACTATATTCATGCCTGACAAGCTCCATTCAAGTTACTCATCTTAACGTTGTCGAGCTATATTCTGTGCCCGAATATGCTGAAGAAATTTTTTTATAGAAAAGTGTCACAGATGTAATCCTTGATTTGTCTTCAGGTTGTAGACCAAAATACGGAGGCGAATGCAATGAGTATAAGAGTGAATTATAGAGTGGCTAATCCGGGTGCTTTCAAAGCAATGATGGCATTGGAGCAGCACATTTCGGGTCAGTTTGAAGACAAACCGTTATATGAGCTGCTGAAAATCCGTGTATCGCAAATCAATGGCTGTGCGTTTTGTCTCGATATGCATGCCAAAGATCTGTTGAAGCTTGGAGATTATGCCGATCACATTTTGCTGCTGAGTGTGTGGCGCGAGGTGTCTTTGTTTACGGAAAAAGAACGTGTTATGCTGGAGCTGGCTGAAGCCGTAACACTTATTTCGGAACAAGGCGTACCACTTGAATTGTATGAAAAAGTTAGAGATCATTTCAGTGAGGCCGAACTGGTGGATCTGATCATGGCGATCAATACCATCAATAGCTGGAACCGGATTGCCATTACCACAGGGATGTACCCTGGCTGCTTTAATAAGTAAACATTCGACCATCTGCCAGAGGAGGCCATTCTCATGAAATTCAATTCCTTCACCAATGAGCCAGAAGTGTCTTCTCTGGAAGTTGGTGAATTGTATATTCGTTACAAAGCCTATGCCTTTTCCATTGCTTATCGCATGCTTGGCAGTGTTGTGGAGGCTGAAGATATGGTGCAGGATTGTTTTGCAGAGCTTCAGAGCAAGTCTCTTGAGGATATCCGTAATGCCAAGTCCTATATTGCTAAACTAATCGTAAACCGGAGTCTGAATCTGCTAAACTCTGCCCGCAATCAAAGGGAAAGTTATGTTGGAGAATGGCTTCCCGAGCCGATGAGTGACGGTGAGATGGTTAACATTCCGGAAGAAACGGTGCAGCAGAAGGAGATGATCTCCTACGCTTATCTGGTTATGTTGGAGCAGCTTTCCCCGATGGAGCGGGCCGTTTTTGTACTTCGTGAGGCATTCCAGTATGAATATACGGAAATAGCGGATTGGCTGGGCAAATCAGAGAGCAACTGCCGTCAGATCTTTAGCCGGGCGAGACGCAAGCTTCCCGACAGACTTCCGCCGATGGAACAAAGTTCCGCAGATTATGCTGCAAAAGAGCAATTGCTGGCTCGTTTTACAACTGCTTTTCTGAATTATGATGTTTCCGAGATGCTGGAGCTGCTTGCTGAACAACCTGTATTTACGGCAGATGGCGGTGGACGTGTGCATACGGTCATGAGAACGATGAGAGTTCGTAAGGGCGTACTCGCCTTGTTGACCTCTCGCCGTGTGCTTACGCGATTGCGAGAACGAGAGTGGATACCCACATATATCAACGGAGAGCCTCACCTTGCGTTACTGGAAAACGGTCAGTTGTCCGAAGTGCTGTGTCTGGAACTGGATTCTCTCGGAGAGCGGATTGAGGGAGTCTATCTCGTTGTGAATCCGGAGAAACTGAGGTCAGTGTTAACGTGAACGTGAACGTGAACAAAAAAAGCGGTATGTCCTCTAAAAAGGACTGCCGCTTTTTGCATAGTGACAGAAATAAATTTATTCCATGCCATATTGGTGTAATACTGGTTCAATAATTTTCTCTATTTCGGGAGAAAGTTCATCATTGTTTTGATTAAGGACAGGCAGGAGCCGTTCGATCGTATCCAGAAGCTCGCTTTTTGTATTCGGGTCCCGTTTAAGGAGTGCTTTTTCGTATGCCTTTTTGACTTCAGGATCAAGTGTACGTACCTGCTCTTCACTCTCTTCACTGTTCCACTCATAGGCAGGGGTGTTATCACTTCCGTAGAACAGGTAACGCACATAGAAGGACTGAGTAACCATTGAAGTTCGATTTGAATTCGGATACGTGTTCAGAAAAGCTTCTTTCTCCAGTATCCGCCGTATGAATTCATCCCATGGTACGACAATGGCAGCATCCGAAGTGGTGGTCTGATTGGATTCAGCAGCCATAATGTCAATATAAGCAGCAATGTCAGGTTTTACGAAGGGCTGAAACTTTTTGTAAGTCTCATAATTGATGATGGGGTAATATATGCCCTCACTGGTTTCCAGCTTATATCCGAGATCAGAAGCTTCCTGCAAAAGCTTGCGAATCGCCGGATCTTTGATTTCCCTGATTAACCTGCTATAGGTAAGCTTTTGTTCATAACCTATCTTGGAATGGGCTTGGGACAAGGCAATTTGAACAAGGTCCGTATACATTTTTTCTTCCAATTCAGCAAGTTTGATATTTTGCAAATTTTCGAGCTGCAGGGTCATCAAGGTGGCCTGCCAAGGGCTAACTTCATCGATATGATTCAGTAGATATTTCCGTGCCTGAATCAGACTGGCCGTGGACTTTGTTGCATTTTTCCAATAGATTTGAAACTGGTGATACACCGCTTTAGAAGTGGGGACAGGAGCAGACAGTGCTGTTTGAGGTGTTGTCAGTGTTGCGCCAATGGCAGTAAAGCTTAGTGTCATGGCCAGAAAGCCAAGTTTAATAGATTGATTTAACCGCATCCCTATACCTCCCTATACCTCCCTAGGTGAACAATGAGTGATCTGCATCTCTTCTTTTTTATTTTTATGATGGAAGTATTGTGTTATGTACAGCATTATACATGTGAACGAAAGGCTGATTGGGATAGGTTTTATTTGATTAAACCAGTTTCTGGTAAGCGAATCAAGTATATTTTCGTTGCAAATATGAACCCTTTGAATGGAAGAAACACCAAAGACCAGCCTTTCTAACCTGTATCGGTTGAGAAGGCTGGCTGTTTTGACCTGCTATATTTTAAATTAATGAAGAGGCGGTCTATTATTGATTGACGTCTGAGGTGCACCATTTGCCGGAACGTATGCCTGAAGCATCTGCGTGGTATCATTTGTATTCAGTTGAGGCACTTGATAATAGGCGTGTTGGTTTTGATACATAAAAATTTCGTAGGCCATTTCTATAAACTGTTGTACCTGCGAAGCGATGACTCGGCGCACGGCTCCATTTGTAATTTCAGGAGCAGACATGGCCAGCAGAGAGGCATGTGACTTAATCAATCCCAGCATATGACCGCTGATGCCTGCATCTTTCACATCTGAAAGGGATTGGTTTGGCTTTTTCGGAGCAGAAGGCTTCAGGCCATATACAGGTGGTACGATGTTCGGAATCATGTAGGTTGCAGTCTCGTGATGAGGCTTGTGCCCAGTTGAGAAACATTCTGCAGTCAGATTATATTGGGATAACATGAAGTTGTATTGACGATCAAGAATATGAAGAAGTTCAGTATCTTGTACAAACGTCCTGAAGATCATGTATTGATCCAACACATTGATGGCCCCTGATAGAATTTCATGCATATCAAACATTTCATGTCCGCCATGGTTCATCTGAGGTGTGAAGACTGGATTTGCGTTATTTGCAGATTGAATGCGGTTTGGAGGCTGCATTGAATTTGATTCTCCTTTGGGAAATGGTATGATCCTAGTATGGTCTTTAATAGTAAATTTATGTAATGTGTGTTGGTTATAAGCGAAAATAGAGACAGGTATGGTGGTGGTTGGATGGAAACCGATTGGAGCCTTCCCAAAGCGTTATTCGTTAAACATTATGGGAGCGCTGTTCAGATGCATCGTGGTGGTGTTTATGCAGAATATAAACAATGGGATGTGCCGCAAGAGCTGGAACAGACATGGATGGAAGAAAGAATAGGTCAGTTAACCTCTGAATTATCTATCATGAACTGGGACGCGGTTGATGAGCTTGCGTCGATTGCAAGATATCATGCAAATCCGCTGATTGTCACTGCAATTACAGCATTTGCATCGAGACAACTGACGAGTGCGGACAGTATGGTGCGTTTGGTGTATGCGGAACGTCTGATAGAGTTGATCAAGCGATATGAATCGATTATTCCGGTGGATAAGCTGCGTGAAGCCTATCAACTGACAATGAACTTGCTGGGGGATGTGGCAACTAAACCGTTGGTGCTTGATCCGGGACATGAACTGCAGCAATATGGCTTGAAGGATAAACGTGGACTGAATCTGCGTGTGGAAAAGAACAAGGAAGAGATTATCCGATATTTTCGGAGCTGAACGTATTTTATTGGATCAAGTGAGGTAAATATCATTGAGAAAACTGAATTATATCAAAATATTTATTTTCCTTAGTGTGGTCACGGCGGTGACTCTCGGTTTGTATTATGCGGCTGCGAATTGGCTGGATCAGCGCTATTTTCGCTTCCTCATCTGGAATCTGTTTTTGGGCTGGATTCCTTTTGTATTCTCATATGTGGCCTATGGGTTCAGTCATCTTAAATGGAAGGGTGCAGCGTGGCTTGGTGTTGTGAGCGGATTGCTCTGGCTATTGTTCTTCCCGAACTCTTCCTATATTGTAACAGATCTGGTTCACCTGACGGCACGCAGTTCCCGTTATTATGGCGGAGGCAATGGATTGGACTACAAGTACTGGTATGACTTAATTGTGGTTTTAATGTTCGTTTGGACAGGGTTATTGCTCGGATTTCTGTCGATGTATCAGCTTCAGGAAGTGATCCATTACAAAATGGGACGATGGATTTCATGGATCTTTGTACTAGGAGGATGTGCACTGGGGAGTTACGGTGTTCTGCTAGGACGTGTATATCGCCTGAACAGCTGGGATGCATTAACCAATCGAGAGACGCTGGTTGAACTTATGCATGAGAGTGTAAGTCGTCCATCGCTGGCTTTCTGTATGTTCTTTGGCACGTTTATTCTTACGATCTACGCAACGTTATACTATCTAATGAATACGAGATCTTCCCGTGATAGGAAGACGGATGTCGGAAGTTCAGAGGCTGAACTGCAAGGTTTGCGATAATCGATAGCATGACATGTCTAATTCTAATAAAGCTAAACAAATAACCCTCAACTATTCGGGAATACCCCAAACGGTTGGGGGTTATTTATTACCCATTAAATGAAAACGAAGAAAGCTACAAGCATTTTAACAGTTCAGGAGCAATCCGCTTGGGGAACACATCCAGTGGAGGTTTTTCCTTCTTTCGTTTGTCATTGGTGAGCACGGCAACGAGTTCCAGAGCCGGCACGATATATACAAATTGACCACCAAATCCACGGGCGTAATAATAGTGGAGTATGGAAGTGGGCTGTTCCGCAACCTTAGCTTCTGAAGTTTCGTTGGTATAAGCATCCACCCACCAATGCCAAGCGTAACTTCCATGATTGGGTGGAGCAACCGAAATGGCAGGTTTTGTAGAGCGGCTAACAAGATCACTCGAAATCAACGACTGCCCGTTCCACATGCCTTGTTGCAAAAACAGTTGTCCGAATTTTAGTAAATCTTGCGGCAACATTTTTAAACCGAACCCCCCGGTATGTACACCTTGTGGGTCACTTTCCCATTCATACTGTTGAATCCCCAACGGGCCAAATAAGTAACGTTCCGCGAACCCAGCTACGGACATACCTGTACTTTGCATGAGGATGGCAGACAATATCTGCGATACCCCTGAATTGTATTCCATATATGTACCTGGCACATGACTTAAGTGTTGCTCCAACGCAAACTTCACCCAGTGATCTGTACGCGTCATACGCGGAAATGAATTCTGTCCTCCGAATTCGTCCCAGTTGAATCCGGCCGTCATAGTTAGTAACTGCTCTAACGTAATCTTCGGTTTGCGGGGGTCAGGGTCTGAGATCAGCTGTGGGAAAAAGGTGGAGATCGGCGTGTCAGCCTCAGGCAGCACCCCTTGATCCATAGCAATACAGATGAGCGCGGACAGTACACTTTTGGTGCAGGAATTGATTTTGGCAATATGGGTAGCTGCTTCTTGATTACGGTAGTGTTCGTATATGATCTCATCACGTACGCTGACTAAGCAACTGCGCAGATCCAGCGGCGGGATGATTTGATGCAACATGGATGGTATGGATGAAGGGTTCATAGTGTCCTTTCTATGTGTTTTAATTTGTGAAAATTCATGTAAAAATAGTTGCTCATTATATTAGCATACGAGCTAGGCCGAACTCAAACAATGGAAACATATATGCGAATATTGCATAAATCTCTATGAAATACTGCAAATCAGTTATATTTACTGAAGGAATCAAATGAAGGAGGTAATTAATTGTGAATAGTATATTGAAGACTTGTATTACGGAAGTATCAAACCTGAAGAAAATATTCTACCGAAAGATCCGTTATATCGATCTGTTAATAAAGAAATTTCAGCTTCCATAGAAAATTTTCAGCAGAAACTCTCGCAGGACGAGTTTAAACAGTTGGAGGAACTATTCGATAAGATTGATCATGTTCACTCTATGCATTCAAGTGCGGTCTTTGCGAATGGATTTAGATTGGGGGCATTGATGATCATTGAAAGTGTGGTGTCATCCCAGATTGATAAAGGAAAATTCCTAATTTTGCTCATAATGATTCAAAAAAATATTTTATTTGAATGTTAGAAACAATAAAATATATGCTTGAGGTGTAAAATTACTATCTTCCCACACAATATATAAGTGATTTTATAAGAAGTGGGGGATACCAGGGAATTCAATATACTAGCACAATGCATGAAGATCACACCTTTGTTCAAAATCGGCGATCAAGGTACGTTTGAAACGCTGCCTGATCACGCCATGGCGCGATTTACAAGGAGGATGTTAAGGCTGTAGAAGAATTCATTAAACAGGGCATGGATCTCGAAAAAGAGAGTACGCTCAGCAAATATATAGCATTGACGCCATTGGATATTGCCCTAATCACCAATCAACTTCCAGTCATCAAGGTTTTTGGTGGAGCGCGGGGTGAACCTGAACGTGAAGGACAACCCAGCAATCCTCAAAGCGTCAGATATGGCGGGGCCAGATTCCAATGAATTCGGTTTTTCTTGTCCAATTGTTTGGAAATTACAATACAACATTAGAAATCCCTCAACTGATCAAACACCTCAAATAACGCCTCACGGTTTACTTTAATAGTACTCTCATTGCCCAGTTCCTGTTCCAGTTGATCAAGCAATGTCGCAAGAACAACATAAATTTCCTCACGTTCAATTGTTTCAATAAAGCCAGTTTTGGCATCCATTTTGTTGAAAGTTCGCGTGTAGGTTTCAACCATGGAAGATAGCTGCTTCTGGATCAGTTCGTTGCTTATCTGGCTTTGAGCCAACTGACGAATTTCCTTGAGATATTGTTTGTACAGTTGCGTTGCCTTCTTGGCTTGAGCAGGGGAGAGAGGTTAACTCGTCTAGAGAGGTGATGCAAAGTATAACGGATATCTCCCAAAGGATTTGCCGCAGGGGGAAGATACCCGGGGCTTGCTTAATATAAAGCAAGGCTATAGATAAAACACTTAACGCCCGAGACCTGTTTCCCAACAGGACAAGGGTGTTAAGTGTTTTAATTGCAATGGAAACTTGTCCTCGGTATTATCTCCGCTTATTAACGCATACAGTACTACAATGAGATGTACGCCTATAAGGAGGAAACAGCGGTATGACTAATCCGATTTTGCAAGCCCCGAATGTTCAGCTGGCGGCGGATTCGACAGCGGTGTTGAATTATCAGCGAGACTCGCGCAATTATATTACCCAGTTGTTTGGACCGCAGCTGCCTACGATCAAAAATGGATTCTTCAATGTACACATGAGCAAAGGGATTATTGTGCAGCCCCACTGGCATACCAATGTGACGGAGATGGTCGTTCTGATCAACGGTGAAATTACCACCTCTGTCTACGATCCGTTCAAGCGTGAGCGGATAAGTTATCACTTGAAGCCAGGTCAGGTTTCGATATTCCCTCAAGGATGGTTTCACTGGTTTGTGGCGGAGACCGATGAGGTGCACCTCTTGACGATATTTGATCAACCTACACCGGACATTGTGCTAGGGGCTGATTTCCTGGCTGCAACGCCGCCTGAAGTTGCCCATCGTGCATACTGCATTGATGAGGAGGCGTACGCGAAGGCAGTGGCATCCATTAAGAATGATGCTATTTTGGGGCCGCAGATTGGATGTGTGGATTCTGTTTCCGATCAGGAGATCAAAGCTTCCAAATCATCCAAATCATCCAAAAAATCCAAGGGATAAACATCATCATGTTCTCCTATCAGATGAACGAATTCAGGCCTGTGACCGGAAAATTTTCCGATTACGGGCTTATATTTTGTTCCAATACACATTCTGAATTCTCTGTTAAGGATAGGCATACCAACGAATCTTACTCCGTTTTAAAAATGAGATCCATAAATCGATTGGCTGCCAGGGAAATCGGCATATTTCGCTTTGTCATGATGCCCACATGCGAAGGGGGCAGGGCAACATCCAGCTGTATTTCGAAGAGAGAGCCTTCTTCCAGCTCTTTGGAAATAAATTCACGGGTGACATATGATATGCCCAATCCCCGCCGCGCAAATTCGATTAACAAATCTACACTGCCGACCTCAATCTCGGGTTTGAGTGTATAGCCATAGCTGTTGAACAGCTCCGTAATTGCCATCCGAACCCGGCTGTTTCTGGAGAAAAGAATCAGTTGATGCTCCAGCAGCATGTCCAGTGTCATAACTTTATCCTTCAGTTGAGCATATCGTTCACCCGCGACAAAGCAGTCTTTAAGCTGGATACTTTCCCTGACCTCAAGCTGCGGATCAACAATGGGCATCCGGACAACACCCAAATCAATTTTGCCTTCTTTCAGAAACGTAATGACTTCCGGCGTTGTACCATGACTTAGATGCAGCTTGATGTTAGGGTAGAGCACATGGAATTCTTCCAGATAGGACAGCATGTAATGCTTGAACAGCGAATCACTGCCACCAATCCTTAGTTCTCCGTTGTCTAAACTCTTCAATGCAGCCATTTTCTCCTCGGCCAGCGAGATCAAAATCTGGGATTGTTCAATATAGGAATACAGACTTACACCTTCCTGAGTTAACGCAACTCCCTTGGAATTTCGGTAAAACAACGTAAGACCAAAGCTTTCTTCCAGCTGTTTGATGGCATGGCTGACACTTGGTTGAGTAATATATAGCGCTTTGGCGGCTTGGGTCAAACTGCCTGTTTTGGCAGCCCAGTAAAATACCTTATATAATTCATAATTTGTAGTCATAGATATCGTCTATAGCTCCTGTGAAATATATTAATTACTTGTATGGCTATAAAACGTATTATAGTGTAACTACAGCAAAGAAACCAGAGTTACTTGGAAGGAGAACAGTGAGATGGAACCAACGAGCATTATTTTATTTGGTGCGACTGGCGACTTAGCCAAAAGAAAAATATATCCAGCCTTATATAATTTATACATTGAGCAGAAACTTCCGGCATCCTTCTCGCTGATTGGCTTGGGACGCAGAGAATGGTCTGATGAATTTTTTCAGGCACAAGTGGAAAAATCATTAAATGAATTCTCCAGACGCCCTGCTGATCCTGAAGTTGTGAAATCATTTGTGCAGGCTTTCCGTTACAGTGTATTGAATATAAGCCATAAGGAAGATTATATAGAGCTGTTACATTTGGTTGAACAAAGAGAGGCTGAGCTTGGCATTCCGTCCAATCGTCTGTTTTACCTTTCGGTTGGTCCAGAATTCTTCGAACCCATTGCAGAGAACATCCAGGAAAGTGGACTTGGATCAACTGAGGGCTGGAAACGCCTTGTGATCGAGAAGCCATTTGGACATGATCTGCAATCGGCTCGTGACCTCAATCTCAAATTAAGCGAAGCGTTCACAGAAGAAGAAATTTATCGAATTGACCACTATTTGGGCAAACCGATGGTACAGCGTCTTGAAACCTTGCATCAAAGCAATCCGATCATGAAGGCGTTGTGGAACAACCGTTACATCTCCAATGTGCAGATCACCGCTAATGAGACTGTTGGCGTGGAAGAACGGGCATCCTATTATGATCATGTAGGCGCCGTGCGTGACATGTTCCAGAATCATATGCTGCAATTGCTTATGATGATGGCGATCCAGCTTCCATATAACAGCACCACGGAAAAAGTCGGTTTGAAGAAAAAACACATCATGGAATCGATCCAGCCACTGCAAAAGCAAAACGTGGGTGCAAGCGTCATTCGCGGACAGTATGCTGAAGGAAACATTCAAGGCAAATCCGTTAGCGGATATGCAGCTGAACCGGGTGTTGCCGTAAATACGATGAATGATACGTTTATTGCTGCGAAATTGCAGATTGATGACTTTTTCTGGCGCGGAGTACCTTTCTATATCCGTACTGGTAAACGAATGAAGGAGAAATCCACTCGTATTGTCATTGAATTCAAGGAACCATCCGGTCAGTCTAACGTGGTTAACGGTTCCAAACCGAACCTGCTTGTAATTGAGATGAGTCCTGACCAGAGCATGACGCTGCAGCTGAATGCAAGTGACCCGCAAAACAAAGGGGAGTTCAAGCCGGTTCATATTGATCTGTCACCAGATCGTGAGGATCTGGCGGAGGCATATGAGAACTTGATTCATGACGCATTGCATGGTGATCCAACGTTCTTTGCCCATTGGGATGAAGTAGAACTGTCTTGGGCTTGGGTACAACCTATTCTGGATGCATTCCAGGAGAATTTGCTCCCACTTCATCTGTACCCGGCTGGAACTTATGGACCAGCAGAGTCGGATGCGATGCTCGCTGCAGAAGGGCACCACTGGTGGTTTGATCAACCTGCTGATCAGCAGGCTGAAGATGATATTGAAGTTCCTCTGGCTGTTAATGCAAATCTGTAACATAAAAAAACAAAAACATATCCCTTGGAGGTAATTGAACATGAAATTTTTCATCGATACAGCAAACTTGGTAGACATCAAAAAAGCATATAAAATCGGCGTCCTGTCTGGTGTAACAACGAATCCTTCTCTGGTAGCCAAAGAAGGCGTGAAATTCGAAGATCGCATTGAAGAAATTTTGCGTGAGGTACCTGAAGTTGAATCTGTATCTGCGGAAGTAACACCAGATGCGATTACAGCTGAAGAGATGATTGCTCAAGCAGACGAACTGATCAAAATCAATAACAACGACAAAAACATCACAATCAAGCTGCCAATGACACTTGCAGGACTGGAAGCTTGCCGTTACCTGACCAAAAAAGGCGTGAAAACCAACGTAACGTTGATCTTCACCGTGAACCAGGCGCTGCTGGCTGCTCGTGCCGGTGCAACATATGTATCCCCGTTCCTGGGACGTCTTGATGACATCTCCGAAGATGGTGTACAATTGGTTGCCAAAGTTGCTGAGCTGTTCCGTACACATAACCTGGATGCACAGATTATTGCGGCTTCTGTAAGACATCCGGACCACGTTACACGTGTAGCAATGGCAGGAGCACATATCGCTACTGTTCCATTCTCCGTCATTGAACAAATCTCCAAACACCCGCTGACAGATCAAGGCATGGAGAAATTCGCAGCAGACTGGAAAAAAACAGTTCAGTAATAATGGATTGTTGATCTTGAATTTTAACCTACTATATATAAAGAGTATTGGGAGGACATAATGAGTAAACAACAGATCGGTGTCATCGGACTTGCAGTAATGGGTAAAAACCTTGCCCTTAATATTGAAAGCAAAGGATTCTCGGTATCGGTATTTAACCGTTCCCCGGAGAAAACGAACGATCTTCTCAAAGAAGCCGAAGGTAAAAACCTGACAGGCGCATTTACGATTGAAGAGTTCGTAGCTTCCCTGGAATCTCCGCGCAAAATCCTGATCATGGTTCAAGCGGGTAAAGCAACGGACGCAACCATTGAACAACTGCTGCCATACTTGGACGAAGGCGACATCATCATTGATGGAGGGAACGCATACTTCCCTGACACCCAACGCCGCAGCAAAGATCTGGAAGCCAAAGGTTTCCGCTTCATCGGTGCGGGTGTATCCGGTGGGGAAGAAGGCGCGTTGAAAGGCCCGGCAATCATGCCAGGCGGACAAGAAAGTGCTTATCAGTTGGTAGAACCGATCCTTACAGCGATCTCCGCTAAAGTTGGCGATGACGCCTGCAGCACATATATCGGACCAGATGGTGCCGGACACTATGTGAAAATGGTGCATAACGGTATCGAGTACGGAGATATGCAGTTGATCGGAGAAGCGTATCATTTGCTTAAATCCGTGCTGAATGTGTCCGTTGAAGAATTGCATGCAATCTTTTCCGAATGGAATCAAGGCGAGCTGGATAGTTACCTGATTGAAATCACGGCAGACATCTTCTCCAAATACGATCCGGAAACCGGCAAACCCATGGTTGATGTCATTCTGGATGCAGCTGGACAAAAAGGAACAGGCAAATGGACAAGCCAAAGCGCGCTGGATCTCGGCGTACCATTGTCCATGATTACGGAATCTGTATTCTCCCGTTTCCTGTCTGCAATGAAAGACGAACGCGTGGCAGCGAGCAAAATCCTGAATGGACCTGCGGTTGAGGCATTCTCCGGTGACAAAAAAGCGTTCATCGAGAATGTACGCAAAGCCCTGTTTGCAAGTAAAATCGTATCCTACGCACAAGGTTTTGCCCAAATGCGTGCAGCTTCCGACGAGTACGGTTGGGATCTGAAATACGGCAACATCGCCATGATCTTCCGTGGTGGCTGCATCATCCGTTCGCAATTCCTGCAAAACATCAAAGAAGCATATGACAAGGATGCAGCATTGAAAAATCTGCTTCTGGACCCATACTTCCAAAACATTGTTGAATCCTACCAAGGTGCATGGCGTGAAGTCGTTGCAGCTGCGGTAACTCAAGGGATTCCGGTTCCTGGATTCTCCAGCGCGTTGTCTTATTATGACAGCTACCGCACTGAGCGTTTGCCTGCGAACCTGTTGCAAGCACAACGTGACTACTTTGGCGCTCACACATTCAAACGTGTGGACAAAGAAGGTTCATTCCACTTCCAATGGATGGACACTAACGAGTAATATATAATCGAGATCATTCAGCATTCCTGTGCTAGTTCATGATGTTATTCAGTCATGAGCGGACACAGGAATGTTTTTTTATTCATATGACAGACTAAGGGTTGACGTATCGGCTGATATATAATGATTGGAATTCAAGTATCCCAAATTGTAATAAAATGTACGCATCTGCGGAATGGAAACAGATGTCCTGTCCCCTTTAACTGCGTTATACTTGTTCAGATGGACTGGAATTCGATTAAGAGAAAATTCAGCAATCAACTTATTGACGTGGAGGTTAACGGAAGCATGTTCGTACTTGCAGGCATCTTGTTTTTGATTGTGTACGGTTTATTAGTGTTTTACATAGGATGGAGCGGGTGGAGCTGGATGAAGCCAGTTGTATCTCCGAGATTTCGTTGGGTCTACATCGTTGGGCTCGTATTCCTTTCAATTTCATTTATACTGGCACGGTTGTTTGGAAGTATTTCCTTCCTGAGTGTAATCGGTTCGTACTGGCTTGCGATTTTTTCTCTGCTGGTATTAATTCTGCCAGTGGTTCATCTAACGCTATGGTTACTTAGACTAACGCGTATTCCAAGACATTACGCTCATAAATGGGCAGGTGTGGCCACCCTTGTACTTTTGCTGTCTACGCTGGGTTACGGTATCTATAACGCTTATAGCCCAGTCGTAAGGCAATACAGCATTCAGATGGATAAAAAAGTGGAAGGTGTCGATAGCCTCAACATTGTTATGGCTGCGGATATGCACTTTGGTCTGTTGTCCGGCCCTGCTCACGCTACACGTATGGTGGAAGAAATTAACGCACTGAAGCCGGATCTGGTGCTCTATCCTGGTGATATTATCGATGACAACCTGGATATGTACCTCAAGAGTGGGATTGCGGATATTATCAGTAGCATTCAGGCCCCTTACGGAGTGTACGCTTCACTGGGCAATCACGACAAGTATAATGGTCCGATCGAGGATCTGATTGCTGCTCTGGAGAAGAGTAATATGCAAGTTCTGTATGATGATAAAATTACATTGGACGACAAGATTACGCTGATTGGACGGAAAGACCGGACAGAGAAGGATCGTGCAGAAGTAGCGACGTTGATGCAGGATACCGACTTGAGCAAGCCTGTACTCATGATGGATCACCAGCCGTATGATCTGGATATAGCGGAACAGAACAAGATAGATCTGGTCGTGTCTGGTCACACCCATCGTGGTCAGATCGCACCCGCTCAGTTCATCACACAGGCTATTTATGAGAATGATTGGGGTTATCTGCAAAAGGGCTCCATGCACTCCATCGTCACCTCTGGATTTGGCTTCTGGGGACCTCCCATCCGCACAAGCAGCCGATCCGAGATTGTACAGATTCATGTGACGTTCCAGCAATGATTAGATATTTAGTAAGCGTGAGTCCTTCGAAAGAAGGGCTCTTATTTGTGTTCAAGGCAGGGAATTTCCTGTGATGAAAAGAATACATTTTCATTTTTGTTAGAATAATTACCCGGTTTTTTTCTGCATCAACATGTAAATATTAAGAGGGCATACCCTCCAGTGTGGAACTGTAGGGGAATCTTTCTTGGAAGCAAGACGAAGTAAAATAGCAGTGGTAGCATTTTGGGTTGACACCGTTTTCAGGTTATGATAAATTAGATCCGAGGCTTGTTACCGGTAATGCGGGCAAAACCACTATGGAAATGATTTTATTATTTCTATTTTGGTTTTGCCCTTTTTTAATCCTCAAAAAAAACAGGTGGGTCCAACATGATTATTAAACAGATATTTAATAACAATATTGTCAGTACCGTGGATGACAAAAATCAGGAACTGCTGATCCTCGGCCGGGGTATCGGGTTTAAGTTCAAGGCAGGCGATGAGATTGATGAAGAGCGGATTGAGAAAGTATTCCGGCTTCAGGATGCATCGATCTATGAGAAGTTCAAGTCCATCGTCACGGAAGTGCCGATCGAAATCCTGCAGGCGACAGATGATATTGTGACACTGGCACGTACGCAATTGAACAAAACCATCAGTGACGGGATTTATGTTTCACTGTCGGATCACATTCATTTTGCTGTCCAGCGTCTGGAAAAGGGAATGATTACACGCAATCCGCTCTCCTGGGAAGTGCAGCATTTCTACAAGGCCGAGTTTGACGTAGCCCGGGAAGCGCTCACCTTGCTGAAGGAAAGACTGGATGTGGAGTTTCCGAAGGATGAAATATGCAACATAGCGCTGCATTTCATCAATGCGGAAGTCAATGATTCCATGAACGATGTCACTCATTTGATGCAGCTGCTTCAAGAGATCATGAACATTATCAAATATCACTTCAATGTCGAATTGGATGAAGATAGCGTCAACTATTTCCGTTTCATTACTCATTTGAAGTATTTCTGCCAACGGGTCATTACTCACTCATCACATGACGATGCGGAGGAGTATTTATACGAGGTTGTACGGAAAAACTATCCCGAAACCTTCAAATGTATCGGCAAGATTGAGACTTTTATCCATAAGAACTATCAGTATGATATGACGCATTCGGAACAGTTGTATCTGACCCTTCATCTGGAGCGGTTAATGAGACCGAAGCGTGACCAATGAAATATCAGCACATGACCAGAACTCAACTAAATATCAAATGGGCTTGTTACTGTTCAATCAGGCAAAACCCGAATGAATGACACGTAGAAGACGTGGCTATTTGTTCGGGTATTTTTTATTGGAAAAATGAGGAGGAAACGATCATGAAACATCAGGAAACGGCACAAGAAATCATCAAAGCCGTTGGGGGAACTAACAATATCAACTCGGTGTATCATTGCGTCACAAGGCTGAGATTTGATCTGAAAAATAATGATAAAGTGGATAATAACTCACTCAAAAAGCTGGATAAAGTCATGGGAACAAATATCTCAGGGGATCAATTCCAGGTGATTATCGGGAATGACGTGTCCAAAGTATTCGATGCTATGGTGAAGGAACACCCGGCAATACAGCAAAGTTCAGAAAATAAACAGGCTAAACCTGAAAAAAGTAAAAATGTAATTCTCAATATTTTTGAGACAATTGCGGGTGTCTTTGCACCAATGCTTCCAGCGATTACAGCTGCGGGTATGCTCAAGGGATTGCTTGCATTATTCGTATCCCTGGAGTGGATGTCAGCAGGCACTGACACGTACCGTATCCTTTCCGCCATTGGGGATGGCGTATTCTACTTCCTTCCGCTGCTAATCGCAGTTAGTGCCGCTCGTAAATTCGGCAGTAATCCGTTTGTAGCCATTGCGCTAAGTACTGCGCTGATGTATCCCGATATGGGCGCATTGCTATCCAGCGGTGAATCGGTTGCGTTTATTGGCATTCCGGTAACGGCTGTCAGCTATGCCTCATCGGTTATTCCAATTTTGCTTGCTGTATGGCTGATGTCTTATGTTGAGAAATGGGTTGACCGCGTTATTCCAGCAGCATTGAAGTTGCTGCTTGTGCCACTGATTACCTTGCTTGTTATGGTACCGGTAACACTGATTGCGATTGGTCCACTGGGAACATTTGTAGGTAGCGGCTTGTCCGGTGGTATTAACTGGCTGCTGAACGAAGGCGGATTAATTGCAGGGATTATTCTGGGCGGCGCGATGGCGCTCATTATTATGACAGGTATGCACTATGCGCTCGTACCGATCATCCTGAGCAATATTGCTACATTAGGCTTCGATAAATTCTTGCCACTGACGTTCATCTCCAATATGGGACAGGCCGGAGCGACGTTAGGCGTATTCTTCCGTGCAAAAGACAAAAAGCTTAAAACCGTTGCATTGTCCACCAGCTTCACAGCTCTGATGGGTGTAACCGAGCCAGCCATGTACGGCGTAAACATGAAATATAAAAAACCGTTTGCCGCTGCGATGATTGGTAGTGCAGTGGGTGGCGGATTCGCGCTTGCTTTTGGAGCCAAAGCTTATGTGCTTGCAGGTAACGGTGGTCTCCCGGGTCTGCCATCCCTGATCGGACAAACCTTCTGGTACTCCTTTGGCGGTATGATTCTTGCCTTTGTCGTGGGTGCAATTATGTCAACTGTGTTCGGGATCAAGGAAGAAGAGGGCGATGCCGAGGCATTGGCTCAATTCTCACCAGGCGCTTCTACGGCACCAGCGGCGGCACCTTCCAGCAATGCTGCAACCGTGAACGTGGACGATATGGGGGCTCCGACACCAACAAGTGATGCGGTAGCCATCGCACCGATGACGGGTAAATCGATCGCACTCAAAGAAGTTAATGATCCAACGTTTGGCGATGAATTGATGGGTAAAGGTGTGGCATTTGTTCCAACGGTGGGCGAACTGGTGTCACCAGTTACAGGTACCATCATGAATGTGTTCAAAACGAAACATGCGATCGTCGTCCGCAGTGATAACGGAATGGAGCTTCTGATCCATGTGGGAATCAACACGGTGAAACTGCGCGGACAGTATTTTGAAGCCCATGTCGCTACGGGAGCACGTGTACAGGCAGGAGACAAGTTACTCACGTTTGAACTTGATCAAATTGCCAAGGAATATGACATTACAACGGCGATGGTCGTTACGAATACAGCAGATTACAAGCAGGTTCTGCCTGTGAAATTGGGTGCAATTACAATCGGTGAAGAAGTATTGAGAGCTGAAATTTAAAGCCGAAAGACGAACTTAAGAAGAAATAGACGACATCAATAAGAAGAGGAGAGATACGCATGATCAATCGACAAGGGTTTCCGGAAGGTTTTCTGTGGGGCGGCGCAATTGCTGCCAACCAGGCTGAAGGTGGATTTGATGCAGGGGGCAAAGGCTGGTCCACAGCGGATATGGTTCCTTATTTTGAGAAAAAGGATTACACGAACCTTAGAGAACTGATGCACGTGACCAGTGCAACGGTTGAGAAAGCGATGGCTCACCACAGTGCGAAGGGATATCCGAAGCGTTACGGTATTGATTTTTATCACCGCTTCAGAGAGGACATTGCGTTATTCGCCGAGCTGGGCTTCAAGACATTCCGTCTTTCCATCAACTGGCCGCGTATTTTCCCGAACGGGTACGATGCTGAGCCGAATGAAGAAGGATTGCGTTTCTATGATGAAGTATTCGACGAATTGCGGAAGCACCATATCGAACCTCTCGTGACGCTCTCTCACTATGAAATGCCAATGTCATTGGTATTGAAGTACAACGGCTGGGCAGGTCGGGAAGTGATCGGACATTTTGTAAGATACGCCGAGACCGTAATGAATCGCTACAAAGACAAGGTGAAATACTGGCTGACGTTTAATGAGATCAACACAACCATTATTGAGCCATTCACGGGTGGAGGCATCATTGAAGATCGTGTCGATAATGTGATGCAAGCTTCCTATCAAGCACTTCATCATCAGTTTGTTGCCAGCAGTCTGGTAACGCAGAAGGCACGTCAGATTAACCCTGATTTCCAGGTTGGCTGTATGCTTGCGCGCATGATTCACTACCCGGCCACGTCGAAGCCGGAGGATGTATTGCAAGCTCAGATCGATAATCAGCTGAACCTGCTGCATACCGACGTACAGGTGCGAGGCAGTTATCCTACCTTCATGGCTCGTTATTGGGCTGAACATGGCATTTCCATTGCGATGGAAGCTGGAGACGAAGCAATTATGAAAGAGCATACGGTTGATTTCATCTCGTTTAGCTATTATACATCGCTGGTATCCGCAGTGAATCCGGAGGAATATGGAGTAACTGGAGGCAACCTCTACAGTACGATTAAGAATCCGAACCTGGAGCGTACAGAATGGGGCTGGCAGCTTGATCCGATTGGACTTCGTGTGGCGCTAAAAGAGCTGTATGATCGTTATCAACTGCCGTTGTTTGTCGTGGAGAACGGACTTGGTGCCAAGGATATAGTAGAGGCCGATGGTTCCATTCATGATGATTATCGGATTGATTATCTGAGAAAACATATTACACAAATGAAAGAAGCAGTCATGGATGGGGTAGACCTTATGGGTTATACCAACTGGGGTGCAATTGATATCATCAGTGCGTCCACTTCGGAAATGTCAAAACGTTATGGCGTAATCTACGTCGATCAGGACGACAACGGACAAGGCACATTGAATCGCTATAAGAAAAAGAGCTTTGGTTGGTATCAGAACGTCATCGCTACGAATGGCGAAGATTTGGGCTGATTTCGGGGGCAGTCCTTGCGCAGCAGTTATTGCGGCGCAGGGGCCGCTTTTTATTTTGAACTGAAAAAGGATAGCGCTGTTACATTGATGATGATATACTGTGATCCTATTGGAGGGGATAAAGATGAAGAAACCTATTATTGCTGTAGATATGGATGACACCATATGTCATCTGGTCAAGCGAGCCATCTATCATAACAATATCCATTTCCCAACCCATCCGCTGCGATATGAGGATATGAAACATTGGGATACATCCCATTTGCGCCATCCGGATTGTACACATGATGTATTTTACGGTCGACCAGGGCTGTTTGAGGAACTGGAGATTTACGATGAATATGTGGTAGAAGAGGTGGAAAAGCTCCATCAAGCCTATGATCTGCTGATCCTAACCGCGGCTGAGCCCAAAACGGTTGTAGAGAAGTGGAATTGGCTTCAGAAGCACATGCCATACATATCTCCAGAACAGTTTATAACCTGTAAACGGAAAAACTTGATTAACTTCGATCTATTAATTGATGATGGAGCACATAACCTGATACCCGCGCTGAATGACGGAAAAAAAGTCATCTGTATCCCTCATCCATGGAATATAAACGAACGGGAGCAGCATCAGTTTCCGTTGATGACCTCTTGGAAAGGTGCAAAGGCTTATGTAGATCGTCTGCTTGAAAGAGAACATGAAGAGATTAAGTTTGATCCTGTAAAGAAATGAACCCTGAGAAAGAACGGAAGGCAGGAATACACTTAATTCAATGGTTCAGTTCTGAAGTTCCTGCGATAGCTCTGCGGGGTTTCTCCCGTAATTCGTTTAAAGACAGCGTAAAATGAATCTACATCCCGGTAACCTACAAGTTCAGCAATTAAACTGACTTTATGTTGTGAATTCTTCAGCAATTCACAGCTTTTTTGTATGCGCAAATGTTGTAGATAAGCACCAAATGTCCGCCCGGTATGGGTCACGAACATGCGCCCAATATGTCTTTCGCTCCAACCAGAAATACTCACCAGTTCGCTTAGACGGATTCGTTCGTTAACATGTTGGTCCAGGTAATGAAGGATATGTTCCATATCAGTCGCATTTTCCTTCTCTTTGCAGGTAGCTTGATGGATCTGTCTGTAAGTCGTCACGACGAGTTGGCTAACAAGCGTATACAGGATCGTGGAAGAGCCGATTCCCGGAACGGCAGATTCGCGGTACAGTTTTACCATTAATTCTTCCATCCGTTGGCTGTAATCTGTGATGGATACATAAGGAACCCGATTCTTTTCCAGGTCTGTCAGATGGTTTCGAATCTCCTGCTCCTGAATAATAATGGACAGGGTGTGGATCAGTTCGGAATTGAACAGACAGTTATAGATAATGAGTGGATGCTCTGATACATTCGCAGTAGCTGGGCGGAATACATGAGGAACGCCGACTGGAATGACAAATAACATCCCTTTGTGTACCGGAATAATATCGTCACCAATGTGATGAAAGCCCTTTCCTTCTGCCACATAACTATACTCAACAAACTCGTGTGCGTGAAAGGGAACCATAAAATCCTCGGAACATCGGTTCACGAACAGCTTCAGATTATTCTGGAAAAAGGATTCACTCTTGAACAGCTGTATGGTTGGATTCACGGAATAGCCTCCTTAGTTGGAATGACCAGATTACCGGGTTAAACTGTCCTCATTACCGGGTATTTCCGATCACAGAATCGATATAATTATATCGTAACCTTGAATTGGAAACCACGATGGAAAGGGATGTTTCTCTGATGTTGACCGTAAGTCATCTGCGTTGTGAGTATAGAGTAAATCCGATTGGACTAGATATCACGTCACCCAGATTAAGCTGGCATTTGCAATCCGATCACAGAAATTGTGTACAGTCAGATTATCAAATTCAGTTGTCACGAACGGAAGATTTTGCTCAGATTGAATGGGATTCCCACAAAAAGAGCTCTGATCAGTCCATTCATGTTGAACTGGAGCACTGGGTGCCAGAAGCACGAACCCGCTACTATTATCGCATTCGTGCCTGGGATCGTGCAGGAGATGAATCGGACTGGTCGGAGTCAGCGTATTTCGAGACGGGATTCATGGGTAGTGAAGATGCCTGGCAGGCGGAGTGGATCACAGTCGATCCTTCCTCTCAGCAGGATGAGTCTTGCCCACGACTGCGTACCTCGTTTGAATTGAAAAGGCCTGTAGCTTCGGCAAGAATATATGTGACTGCACTTGGATTGTACGAACTTCATCTGAATAATCAGCGAGTGGGCGAAGCGTACTTCACCCCGGGCTGGACCAGTTATAGTAAGCGGTTGCAATATCAGGTTTATGATGTTACCGAACAGCTTCAGAATGGACAGAATATACTCGGTGCTTATCTGGGAGATGGCTGGTACAAAGGACATTTGGGATGGGAGAAAAAGCAGGAGATATACGGTACGAACGTAGGCTTGCTGCTGGAACTTCATATTCATTATACCGATGGTTCAGAAGAACATATTATTTCGAATCGAAACTGGAAGAGTTCCCCCAGCGCCATTCGCAGCTCGGACATTTATATGGGCGAAACGTATGATGCACGTATGGAATCTGATTGGCAGGATTCATCCTCAGTCCAATGGTCGCCGGTACGTGTACTGGATCACTCCAAGGAGATTATTATTGCACAAGAGAACGTACCCGTAACGCCAATAGAGCAAATTAAACCGATCACTTTGCTTACAACTCCACTGGGAGAGCGTGTGCTGGACATGGGACAGAATATGGTCGGTTGGGTGAGATTCAGCATTCAGGGTGAAGCGGGGCATACGGTTGAGTTGCTACATGCCGAGATATTGGATCATCAGGGTAATTTCTACACTGAAAACCTGCGTGGTGCAACGCAGTGCATCCGTTATACCCTAAAAGGCGCTGGAGTAGAGACGTACGAGCCACGTTTCACATTTCAGGGATTCCGTTATGTGAAGTTGATTGGATTCCCGGATGAGATTCGGCTTGAGGATTTCACCGGTGTAGTTCTGCATTCCAATATGGAGCGAACCGGTGATTTCAAAAGCTCCAGTCCACTCGTGAATCAGCTTCATCACAATATATTGTGGGGGCAAAAAGGGAATTTCGTTGACGTACCGACAGATTGTCCGCAGCGTGATGAGCGGCTGGGCTGGACGGGAGACGCGCAGATGTTTATACGCACATCCTCATATCTGATGAACACAGCGCCTTTTTTCACCAAATGGCTGAGGGATCTGCAGGCCGATCAAGGAGAGGATGGAGGCATTCCTTTCTATGTTCCTGATTTGAGGAGCTCGACGTCAGACGGATGGGGGGATACGAATCATTCTTCCGCTGCCTGGGGGGACGCCGCAGTGATCTGTCCATGGACGATCTACGAGATGTACGGGGATGTCAGGCTGTTGGCCGAGCAATATGACAGCATGAAGCGCTGGATTAATTACATTCATGCTCAAGGAGAGAATCCTTACTTGTGGAATACGGGCTTCCACTTTGGTGATTGGCTCGGGCTGGATTCCAAGCCGGACAGCTATATTGGGGCTACAGATAAGGATTTCGTAGCAACTGCATTCTATGCTTATTCGGTTTCTCTAACACGGAAGGCTGCTGAGGTGTTGGGGCATACGGAAGATGTAACTTATTATAATGAGCTGCATGACAACATTGTTGCTGCATTTCAAAATGAATTTGTGACACCAGCGGGCAAACTTGCAGTCCCCACACAGACCGCGCATGTGCTCGCTTTGCATTTTGACCTATTGGATTCTACAGCTCGGAAACGTACCATTGATCGATTGGGGAAACTGGTTGCCGATGCAGGAAACCACTTGACCACCGGTTTTGTTGGAACACCTTATCTGAATCCGGTATTGAGTGATACGGGGCATCATGATCTGGCCTATACGCTGCTCTTTCAGGAAGATTATCCATCCTGGTTATATCAAGTGACACAAGGTGCGACTACGGTTTGGGAGCATTGGGACGGAATCAGGGAGGATGGCAGTCTGTGGAGTGCAGACATGAATTCCTTCAACCATTATGCTTACGGCGCCATAGGGGAGTGGTTATATCGTTATGTTGCCGGAATTAACACAGATGAGCATGAGCCAGGATTCCGCATCGTACACATCGAGCCCAAACCAGGACCAGGACTGGATTGGGTGGAAGCGAGTTTCGAGACCATGTACGGTTCTGTCACATCCAACTGGTATCGCCGCGATAATAACGAGATCGAGGTTCGTGTGACCATACCTGCCAATACGACGGGCACGGTTCTTCTTCCTGGAGCAGATGTGCAGACGGTTCTGGAGAACGGAAAAGCTTTGGCCCAAGTAGCGGACATTCATGAAATTCAAACGCAAGCATCAGATGTACGAATTGCTCTGGGCTCAGGAAGCTACCAATTCACATACAAGGTAGTTAAAACAGAGCAGGAATTGCAGGCGCAACAGGTGGAATCAGTATAACTGGTGTGCATTAGAGGAATAAGCAAGCAGGATCATGAACTATTATAATAGCGAAAGCTGGACCGAGTAGAGGATCTGCCCACGCAGGTTCTCTTTTTTTTACTTGAATAGAGACATTATGAGTAAGGAGGACGTATGCAGAATGAGCAAAGAAAAAGTTAGAATGGTTAAACCTTCAGCTGAATATAAAGAAACGTATGTGGCATTTTATGAAGATTGGGTTGCAAGCGGAGAATCAATGGTACCGTGGGTCATTTCGAAAGAACCCTATCCTTTTGAAGAGATGTTAGCTTTTTTGGAGCGCAGCGAACAAGGCATCGATATCCCGGAAGGCTGGGTCAGGGACAGTACATACTGGCTCGTGACGGAGAGTGAGCGAGTGGTGGGAGCCGTAAATATACGACATGAATTGAATGAGAATCTGTTCCATAGCGGAGGGCATATTGGTTATGGAATTCGTCCAAGCGAGCGTCAGAATGGATACGGTGCGGAGATCCTCAAGCTTTCCTTGGAAATTACCAAAGATCTCGGAATTACCAAAGTATTAGTCGTATGTGACGCCCATAATGAGGCATCCAGAAGAGTTATTCTTCGTAACGGGGGCATTCAGGATCAAAACTATGTAGAGCCTGACGGAAATATCGTTGAGCGGTTCTGGATAGGTAAATAGCTATTGTCGAATAATGCTGAATGTTGTAGTAATTTAACAAAAATAATATAGATCATGATTGTATTACTAACGTCTGCTGATTAAAATAAAACTTAGAATCTGGATTGCGGCCGGAAACTATCATCCTATCAGGCATAAGTGAGGTTTTATTATGAATCAACCGGTTAATCGGCCCCGGCGTATTGAGTATCTGGATCTCTATCGTGCTTTTGCAATTATGGCAGTGGTCGCTATTCATGCGACTTCAACAGCAGTTACACATTATCCCAAGCACAGTTTGGATCATGACTTTTACTATTTTTGGAACAGCTTTCTGCAATTCGCAGTACCTGCATTTCTGTTTCTCTCGTCGTTGGTGTTGTTCTACAATTACAGCTCCAAGATGAAGGAAAAAGGCTGGATGCCCGCTTTTTATAAAAAGCGATTATTTTATGTTTTTGTGCCTTATCTGGCCTGGTCACTCATTTATTTTATCGTCAAACAATGGCTAGCAGGCAAAGAGCCTTTGGCACATTTGAAGCAGTTCTCGGAGCAATTGTTAACCGGTACTGCACATACGCATTTATATTTTTTTCTGATTATTTTGCAATTTTATGTGGTTTTTCCACTGCTTCTTTCGTTAACACGTTATCGTGTATTTAATCGATATTTACCTTTGTTCTTTATTGCCGCGCAGGCTGTTTTTTACGCACTGCATTTGCAGTTTCATTTCTCACGGATGGGGAGTTTGCTGCCCAGTTACCTGATTGTTATTGGATTCGGTGCATGGATCGGGTTGAACTTCGATGCGGCATTGAAGAAATTGATCTCGTACCGTTATGTGCTGATTGCTGCATTGTTGAGCGGAGGAGCAGTGTTTATTTACGGTAATACTTATATAAAAACGGCTTTCGCCGCAACTCCGGCGCTAACCTATACGTTGCTATTTCTATTCCGTAATCTGTTTACCCTCTCAGCCTGCTTACTCTTACTGATCGTATGTGAACGAATAGGTGCATGGAAACAGAATGGATCTAATCGGACAACTCGCATTCTGAACTCTTTGGGTACGGTGGCGTTTGGTGTATTTTTAATACACCCATTAGTGCTCTTGTTCTGGAGAAGAGAGCTTTCCGTGGAACTCGCTCCACACTTCAGCCTTGGCATTATGCTGTCTTATGTTGTGGCGATTTTGCTCTCATGGATGATTGCCATGGGACTTAGAAGAATGAAGTGGGGATGGGTTCTGATCGGACGTTAACGTTGGGCAGACTATGAAACGATGAATATGAAGTAAAACCGAAGAAGAGATTTCAAGCCCTGTAATTTTCAGCGGATGGCTTGAGATCTCTTCTTTATTTGCCCAAGAGGCGTTATTATGGACTAATGTCCATAAAATTCAAGTAATGGAATACATATTGTTAATGTCAGGAGTGGTGGCATGAAGTTTATCATTATTTTTGGTCCACAGGCTGTAGGGAAAATGACGGTGGGTCAGGAATTGGAGAAGATCACCGATCTGAAATTATTTCACAATCACATGACAATTGAACTGGTGTCACCTTATTTTAGCTATGGCACGCCTCAAGGGAAGAGACTGGTTAATCTGTTCCGTCAGGAGATTTTTGAAGAAGTGGCGAAGAGCGAGCTGCCCGGTTTGATTTTTACATTTGTATGGGCATTCGATATGAAAGAGGATTGGGAGTACATTCGCAAAGTCAGTGCGTTGTTCGAGTCCAGAGGTGCAGAGGTATGTTATGTTGAACTGGAGGCTGATCCGACGGAACGACTGGAGCGTAACAAGAGTCCACATCGGCTGTTGCACAAAGCAACGAAGCGTAATATCGAATGGTCTGAGCAGGATCTGCTTTCGAGCATGGAGAAATATCGATTAAACTCAGAGCCCGGAGAAATTACGCATGAGCATTATATTCGTATTAATAACACAGACAAGAGCCCGAAAGACGTGGCGCAGCTAATCCAAGAACGATTCAAACTGTAATTGAAAGTGGAGGGGAAAAGCATGTATCTCATTTTGGCTCTAGTAGTAGGATTTGTTCTGTGTCTTCTGATCCCATATGGTACGATTCTGGCAGGCGCGATTATATTTGCACTTGTTGCAGACAATTATCGTCAGACCATGAGTATGCGCGAGGATATTCGTTCCATTAAGCATCATCTGGGACTGATGCACAAGGGTGAAGCGGAAGAGTACCAGATCGATAAACAGTTAACGGATATCGAACACTTGGATTCGGACCAGTTGAAGATCATTAATCGAAGAATTGAAGCAGAGCTGGAGAAGGAAAGCAAAAAGAATAAATCATGATCAAACACTACACCTAAAGGGAGAATCGAATGACCATTGATATAGATAATGCTGAAGAATACGATAACCCCGCTTTATACGATCAGGAGAATAATGCATACCTGGAAGATGTGAAATTCCTATCCAAATGGGCTGCAAAAGCTGATGGCGTGATTATTGACATCGCTTGTGGTACAGGAAGGGCGACGATTCCATTAGCTTTGGAAGGCCATCATCTTATCGGTGTGGATCTCCATGAAGGAATGTTAGCAGAAGCAAGAAACAAAGCAGAACATCTTCAATTAGCCATTGAGTGGGTGGAACAGGATTGTTCCAAACTGCAATTAAATGTGACAAGCCCAATGATTTACTCCATCGGCAATTCGTTTCAACATTTCCTGACCAATGAAGACCAGGACGGATTATTATCCTCAGTGAACAAACATTTGGAGATGGGAGGCATTTTTATTTTTGGTACTCGCTTCCCGAGCACAGAGGAATTGTTACAACCTCCGACTGAAGAATACTGGAGAAGTTATGTCGATAGTGAAACCCATAATACTGTTGATGTATATACCATCAGCCGCTATAATTCAGTCCAGCAGATCCAGCACTATACTACAACAAGGAAGATGAAGGATGGGAATGGAAATATCATCAGCGAAACAAGTACCAACATCCGTTTGAGATATACATACCCCCAAGAGATGAAGCGTATATTAGGCGCAAATGGTTTCGAAATTTTACATTTCTATAAGGATTGGCAGGGTACGCCATTGACTGATGAGAGTTATGAGATGATATATGTCTGCAAAAAAGTGAGCAAAGCGTGACAAAAAAATGATAATTGATTTTTTTGTATGCATTTCTTCATCATTCGGACACATTAAGTCCTCCTCTTATGCGGGGCTTTTTTGTTTATTTATGATCCGGATTCGACAGGATTTTAAGCAGCATATAAGCAAAAATATAGACAATAAGTGCAAGCACTTTTACTCTGGAATGACTCGGAAGCGCTCATGAATGCATCTATTAATTTTGGTTTATATGGACGAATTGAAAAGCGAGTAGTGGGCTGTCTGATACAGATCAGAAGCATATAGGTATTGAAATTCTGGATTTGGTGCTCTCGGTGCAAGTATAATTCCCTGAATAAGGCGTCATGCTAAAGGAGTGGTTTGTATGGGAAGGTAGATCGATACAGATTCAATATGCACAAACAGAAAAAAACACAAAGCAGATAAACAGATTCATTTAGGCGTTTAAAATGTAGTTTGCTAGGGGAAAAGCATCATCGATTTTTTTGTTGCACAATGTAGAAAAATGTAATACCATGAACGCACATATAGTTAACATTGAAGTGAAATGGGCAAGGCCAGTGACCTCGTGGAAGGTACGGTTTGCCTTTTTCTGTATATTGGAGTGGATAAAGTGAAGATCGAGAAAGTGTTAAACAATAATGCTGTAGTTGCGATGAAAGACGAGCGTGAAGTCATTGTCATTGGCCGGGGAATTGCTTTTCAGAAGCGAGCTGGTGATGAGGTGTCCGAGCAGCATATTGATAAGATATTTACTTTACAGAATGAAGATATTCAGGAAAATTTCAAGGCATTAATCGCGAGCATACCACTGGAATACATGAAAGTGTCTGAGGAGATTATTGCCTACGCCAAGCTGAAACTTGGGAAAAAGCTAAACGAGAGCATCTATCTGCATCTGACGGATCATATTCATTTTGCTATCGAACGTTATCGTAACCATCTGCCCATCCGTAATGGATTGCTCTGGGAGACCAAGCAGCTCTACAAGGATGAATATGAGGTAGGGCTGGAAGCGCTAAATATGATTTGTGATCAGTTTGGTGTGCTTTTGCCGGAGGATGAGGCAGGGTTCATGGCCCTTCATTTTGTCAATGCGGCACTAAACGAAGAGATGCCTAACATCCGAAGTATGACTCAGGTTATGCAGGAGATTTTGACGATCATCAAATATCATTTCAAAATGGACTTTGACGAGAACTCACTGAATTATTATCGATTTGTGACCCATCTGAAGTTTTTCGCTCAGCGGCTGGTAAAAGGAAAGCATTATAAAAGCAACAACGACGATGAGTTATTCGAGATGATTCAGAAAAAGTATCCTGAAGCGCACAAGTGCTCGGAGAAAATTAAAAAGTTTATTGAAAATAACTACACGTATCAACTGACTGACGAAGAAATGATGTATTTAACCATTCATATCGAGCGCGTGGTGCATGCCACATCGGAGTAACAATATTACAAAATAAAGATTCTTAAAAAAACGCTTGCAAAAGTACAGAAGGTATTATATTATGAATTCATAAAGTAAGCGCATACATCAATCGGATTGTAACTGTTCAATCAGGCAATTCCGAAACTTCCGACCACTTTGGTCCGTAAAGATGGGTTGCAACTTACTTTAAGATGAAGTTGTTAGTGTAACAACTGAATATCGCTGTGTACAGCCTTACAGGGTTGCAACCGTTAAGGGCAAAACCTGAATTGCTGAATAACATGACTTATTTCCGAATTTTCGGGAACGTTATGTATGTTCAGTAGTTCAGGTTTTCTTTGTTTCACAAGCATCGGGAGTCTACTTAGAGAGGGAGAATTACTATGAACTACGATCAACTGGCCAAAGACATCTTGTCTGGTGTAGGTGGAGCTAAAAACGTAAACAGTGTATTCCATTGTGTAACCAGATTGCGTTTTAAACTCAAAGATGAAAGCGTTGCTAAAACGGAAGAACTTAAAAATCTGCCGGGTGTCATTACCGTTATGCAGAGTGGTGGACAGTATCAGGTCGTAATCGGCAATGAAGTGCCGGATGTATATAAAGCAGTCGTTAAGGCGGGGAATTTCCCAAGCGAAGGTCAGTTTGAGGAGGAAGCGGACAACTCAGGCAAAAAAGTTGGATTGTTCAGTCGGTTTATCGACATGATCTCTGGTGTCTTCACTCCGCTGCTCGGTCTGCTCGCAGCAACAGGGATGATCAAAGGTTTTACAGCCATGTTTTTATCCTTCGGATGGATAGCAGACACATCAGGTACGTACCATCTACTGAATGCAACGGGCGATTGTCTGTTCTACTTCTTCCCGGTATTCCTGGGTTATACGGCCATCAAAAAATTTGGCGGCTCACCGTTCCTCGGTATGGCGATCGGAGCTACACTCGTATATCCTACGCTGTCCGGTTTGACTGCGGGTGATCCACTGTATACGTTGTTCGCAGGTACATTATTTGAATCACCAATTCACATTACGTTCTTGGGTATTCCTGTAATCCTGATGAATTACTCATCATCAGTTATTCCGATCATTATCGCTACATTCTTTGCAGTGAAAATAGAGAAATTCTTCAAGAATGTTATTCCTAAAGTGGTTAGTACGTTCCTGGTTCCATTCTTCACACTGCTGGTTATCGTTCCTGCAACATTCCTTGTGATTGGTCCAATATCCACATGGGCAGGTCAATTGATTGGTGCAGGAGCAACAGGCATCTATGAATTAAGCCCACTCGTTACAGGTTTGGTTATTGGCGGTTTGTGGCAAGTGTTTGTATTGTTTGGTCTTCACTGGGGACTCGTACCAGTCATGCTTCTTAACCTAAGTACGTCCGGTTCTGACCCAGTGGTTGCGATGTCTTTCGCCGCTTCCTTTGCCCAAATTGGTGCAGTACTCGCCGTTATGTTGAAAACCAAGAATGCCAAATTGAAATCATTAAGTATTCCAGCCTTCATCTCGGGGATCTTCGGTGTAACTGAGCCAGCCATCTACGGTGTGACACTTCCACTGAAAAAACCATTTATCATGAGCTGTATCGCAGGTGGTATTGGAGGCGGAATTCTAGGATTATTCGGATCGAAAATGTACATGTTTGGTGGACTTGGCGTATTCGGCTATCCGACCTTCATCAACTCAAAAACAGGCGTTGATTCCGGGTTCTACATGGCTCTTGTAGCTACAGCGGTTGCGTTCATTCTTGGTTTTGTTCTTACGTATGTTGTTGGTTTCAAAGACAAAGCAGACGCGGTTCCAGCGCCAACACCTGTACTTGATCCAAACCCGAACAACAGATTTGAAATTTTCAGCCCAATGGCTGGTGAAGTGGTTGAACTGAAAGAGATCAATGACGTTACCTTTGCAGGAGAGCATATGGGTAAAGGGATTGCCATTCGTCCAACCAGCGGCAGAGTTGTATCTCCAATCACGGGTGTTGTACAAACGGTATATCGCACCAAACACGCCATTGGACTTGTCACTGATGATGGTGTAGAGATGCTGATTCATATCGGACAGGATACCGTGCAATTGAAAGGTCAGCATTTCACAGCTCATGTAAAAGATGGCGACCGCGTTAATGTGGGCGATCTGATCATGGAATTTGATCTGCAAGCGATCAAGGATGCCGGATATGAGACGGTTACACCGATTATTATTACGAACACGTCCAATTATCTGGATGTAGTGGGCACAAAGGATGCATCTGTGAAAGAGAAAGACAAATTGCTTACAGTGCTCGGGTAATCGTTGATTATGGATAGGAGGCAGACGTGCATGTATGAAAAATTAACAGCCTTCCCGGAGAATTTTCTCTGGGGAGGAGCAACGGCAGCGAACCAGCTTGAGGGAGCCTATCTTGAAGGTGGCAAAGGGTTAACTACGGTTGACCTGATCCCCACAGGGGCTAATCGCTTCCCTATTGCTTTGGGAAATGTCGATTCATATGAGCCCAAAGATGGAGAGTTTTATCCTTCGCATGAAGCGATTGATTTCTATCATCGATACAAAGAAGATATCGCACTATTTGCGGAAATGGGATTCAAATGCTTCAGGCTATCTGTAGCCTGGGCACGGATTTTCCCTAATGGCGATGACGCTGAGCCGAACGAGGCGGGATTGCAGTTTTACGATGATGTATTCGATGAGTTGTTGAAATACAATATTGAGCCTGTGGTCACAATCTGTCACTTTGATGTGCCTGTGCATCTGGTCGAAACGTACGGTGGGTGGAAGAACCGTAAGATGATTGGTTTCTTTGAGACTTATGCAAAGACATTGTTCAATCGGTACAAGGATAAGGTCAAATACTGGATGACGTTTAATGAAATCAATATGCTGCTGCATCTTCCGTACATTGGAGCGGGTATTGTTCTTCAGGAAGGTGAGAACAAGGAGCAGGTTCTCTATCAGGCAGCGCATCATGAATTGGTTGCTAGTGCTCTGGCTGTGAAAGCCTGTCACGAGATCATTCCAGGTGCACAGATTGGTTGCATGTTAGCAGCAGGCATGGTCTATCCGTACTCTTCGAATCCAGACGATGTATGGAAAGCCATGGAGCAGGATCGGGAGTCGTTTTTCTTTATCGATGTTCAGTCTAAAGGAGCTTATCCTGGGTATACGAAGCGTTTCTTCAGGGAGCACGAGATCGTCATTGATATGCAGCCGGAAGATGCAGATATTCTCAGGCAGAATACAGTTGACTATATTGGATTCAGTTATTACGCCAGCCGCTGTACAAGTACTGATCCGGAGATTTTGAAGGATTCGACCGAAGGCAATGTGTTTGGTTCAGTGAAGAACCCGTATCTTCAGGCTTCCGAATGGGGCTGGACGATTGATCCGAAAGGTCTTCGAATTACCTGTAACCAGCTGTATGACCGCTATGGCAAACCATTGTTTATTGTGGAAAATGGACTTGGCGCAACGGATGTGTTGCTGGACAGTGACACCGTTGAAGACGATTACCTCATTGATTATCTGAATCGTCATTTTGCCGAGATGGCTGAAGCTATACAGGACGGGGTTGAGCTTCTGGGTTACACGAGCTGGGGACCGATTGATCTGGTCAGCGCGGGTACCGGGGAGATGAAAAAGCGATACGGTTACATTTATGTAGACCGGAACAACGATGGAAGCGGCACACTTCGCAGAGTGAAAAAGAAAAGTTTCCATTGGTACAAAGAGGTTATTGCCAATAATGGAGCGCAATATTTTTAACTCCAGGTGTAGTCCCTTACGTATATACAAAGAGCAGTCTCGTTGACACGGGATTGCTCTTTGCTTATGAGGGATGAATTTGATTCATGATTTGTTTCATATATAATGAAGAGATCAAGAGAATCTTGTCACTTAAGAAGGGAGGAGCATCCAATCATGAAGAAAAAATCACTTGCATTTATATCTCCGGGATATGGATACTCCACTGCTGTCTTTTTCTAGAATCTATTCCAAGGGTGAAGTGTGCCCAAATGAGGAAGAAAACTAGGGAATATCGCAGAAAAATCTTAAGAATGACGAGGTAATCAACATGAAAACTGACAAAATTACTAGAAAAAATCCAGCTAATATGCCAGCTCCTGTAGGACAGTACACGCATATTACAAGAATTCCGAGGAATGCAGAGTGGTTCGTGACGTCGGGTCAAATTGGGGCAGATCATAGCGGACACTTTCCAGACAGTCTGAATGAGCAAGTCACGAATACATTCATTAATATTAAAACAGTACTCGAATCTCAGCATTTAGATGCCGAACATATTATCAAAGTTAACATATGGGCAACGGAGAAAATCGATTGGGATTTCTTATACGCTGAGTGGGGACAATTATTCAGTCAGGATTATCCTGCGATGACAATTGGATACATTACGGAGTTAGGTTTACCCGAAATTAAAATTGAAATCGAAATTTGGGCAGCAAAAGTGTAGAGCCAAATAAACTTATTTAAACCATGGAGCTTCGATAGAAGCACCATGGTTTTTTTGGTTTCTTTATTCGTGAGAAATGGAAATGGCGATGATCCATGCCATTATGGATGAGTGTAATTGTGTTATGGCACTTGCAGACTCTGATGGGCATTCAGTCGCCCATACGTCCAGTAGACACCAGAGCCGGATACGGGATCAGATGCGAAGCATAGGGCATCGCGAATCTGTTCATTGGTTTTCCCTTGGTTAGCTAGTAATGCAGCCACTCCCGCTACATGGGGAGCCGCCATGGATGTTCCGCTTAGATAGGCATAGGAGCCCCGCAGGTATGTGGACAGAATGGCATCACCCGGTGCAGCCATATCTACCCACGGTCCATAGTTCGAGAAATTCGATTTGAGGTCGGAAGGATTGGTTGAAGCTACCGCAATGACGTTGGGATAAGATGCAGGTACAATCGGATATGAAGTATTATCATTACCTGCAGCTGCGATGATGACTGCGCCCCGATCCCATGCATATTGCACGGCAGCCTGAAGAAAAGCTTCTCCCATTGGTCCACCTAGACTCAGGTTAACGACTTGAATACCGTTGTTGGCCGCGTAAACAAGTCCATTTCCGACGTTGCCCGTTGTACCTTGTCCGTTGTTGTCCAGTACACGTAGCGGTACGATTGATGCAAGCGGTGCAGCGCCGGCAATGCCGGCTCCGTTGTTGGTAATGGATGCCGCAATTCCAGCTACATGGGTACCGTGTCCGTTACCGTCTTCGGGAATATTATCATAATCAACGTAATCATATCCGGGAAGGAGCTTGCCAGCGAGCTCTGGGTGGTTTAACTGCACGCCAGTGTCAATGATTGCGATTTTCACCGAGCTGTTACTCTGGGAAATATCCCAGGCAGCAGGCGCATTGATTTTTTGCAGGTTATATTGGTAAGGGAAAAAAGGGTCATTTGGTGTAAACGATGCTTGAAGGTAGTAGTTCGGTTCAGCGTGTTCGATGATTGCATGGTCCTTGTAGTGCTTTAACATACGGTGCATTTTTTTTCTTGATTCCATGCGATACCAGCCGAGATCTTCGTACGTTTCGGCTACGCTGCATTTTGCTTTTTTATGCAGAGTGTACATCTCGTCGGCTGTCGTACCCTCCTTGAACTTGATTAACAGCTGCTTGGGTGCATGGGGATAAAACTTTTTGGCTGCAAGTTTATCTTCCACATAACGATAGACGAACCCCAATGCCAACAGGACTGTGGCAGAGATTCCTAGCCATAACCACATATGTTCTTCCCCCTCGAATTTGATTGATGACACGCCTTATCGTATGCAATCTCTATCAAATCGCGCGGGCTTTCTTTTATTTTGGTTAGTCGTTTAGATAGATTGATAGGAAGAGTTTATTTCGGTAGAATTGTAAACAGAGAGCGAACTTGGTTTAGCTGGGTTCGTATACGGAGCTGAGAACGGGCTCGAATCTAAGGATAAGGAAAGTGGATTTTGTGACACAACTTCAGGCCACACCAAGAGTGATAGCTATTCAGGAGCACCAAATGAATGATGCAATTGATTTTGCCATGCGTGTCCGCAAAGAAGTATTTCCAATGCTGAATCATGAGGAATTACCTGTAGACCTGGAGCAATTCAGAGAACATTATCTGGATTCAGCCGATGCTGTCTTTCTGGTTGCGGTCACGGAAGACAATCAGATTGTGGGTTCCATTGGCATTTTGCAATACGATGGGCGTATCGAGGCTGTGAATGGACGATATCCTGAGCAGTCTGCAGCCGAAATTGTGAAATGTTATGTGGATTCCAAATATCGCAGATACGGCATCGGTTCACTCCTCGTGAGAGAGCTGGAGAACGTGGTGGCAGAACTGCACTATACAACGTTGTATTTGCATACACATCGCTTTTTGCCTGGAGCCGTGGATTTCTGGAAACGTCAGGGATATGTGGTTGTAGTGGAGCAGGACGATGATTGGCAGACGGTGCATATGGACAAGTTGTTAAATAAGTGATCAGTAGAATTATTGGGTTAAGGATGGTGAATACGGCTATCATGTAGATGTTTTTTGGTGCTACTGCACAATGAGACTGGGAAGTTATAAAGGAATGGAATAGCTGAATTACAATTGGTTTGAACTAACATAAGCAAGCTACACGATGGGGGCAAAAGCAGATGAGTAAAACGAATCGAAAGATTGTTTTTATAGATATTGATGGCACATTGGTAGATGATGACGGCAACATTCCGGTTTCCGCACAACAGGCATGCAAACAGGCACGTGAAAATGGACATCTGCTTTATTTATGTACAGGACGATCGAAGGCGGAAATCTACGAATCTATATGGGACGTAGGATTTGACGGTCTGATCGGTGCCGGTGGTGGATATGTTGAATTCGGTGAGGACGTGTTATATCACAAAAGGGTAACGGGAGAAGATGTACGGCATATGGTCGATTTCTTCAATGAACACCAGATCGACTTCTATCTGGAGTCCAATTCGGCCTTGTACGCCAGCGCCAATCTTCAACCTCATCTGGAACGCCGTATCTATGGTGATGTGGAGAATGATCCCAATGCCAGAGCAAAAAAAGAACAAAAGCCACATCCGTTTATTGCCGGTTTGACGTATGGTGAAGCCAATTTATACAAGGACGACGTGAACAAAGTTTGTTTTCTGGAAAGCTCTACGATTCCATTCGATCGTATCAAGCAGGAGTTCGAAGGCAAATTTGAAGTCATTCAATGCACCGTGCCTATCTTTGGTGAAGGCAGTGGTGAACTGATGATCCCGGGCATTCATAAAGCCATCGCTATTGCAGATTTATTGGAGCATCTGGGTATGTCACGTGAAGATACACTCGCCATCGGGGACGGCATGAATGATGCCGAGATGTTGGAGTATTGTGCTGTAGGGATTGCGATGGGAAATGCCAAGCCAGGTCTCAAAGCCATTGCAGATGATATAACTGGAACTATTGAAGAAGATGGTTTGTACCACAGTTTTGTGAAATATGGATTGATTGAGTCCTAATCAGTCTCAAACGAGTGGAAGAGGTGAAACCAATGTCGGAAGGAATAAAAGTTGAACTGGAAATTAGTGCATTCGGTCAGGAAACCGTACCATCGTACGATGATTCTTTTCGTAAACATGAGATCTTAAGAACTCGTATTTTACCTAAAGAAACAACATTAGCGCAACTGGAAGAGATGGTAAAAGAATTGATGGCAGAGATCAAAGAGGATTTTCAGCAGCCGGAACAGTTATTAGCCAAAGTAACCCTAAGAGCCAAAGAAACGGATGGGGTATTGAAATATTTATGATAATGAGGATCGTGGGCTTTGAATGATTAGATAAAAACGAAACAGGCATCTCCGCGTTGGAGGTGCCTGTTTGCATGAGTACTCAGACCACAGCCAGCCAAGACCCAGTTAAATCAAAGAATCCTTATGATTTTATTATTGCATAACTTACAATAGGGGTTTATTATAAATTTGAAAAGAAGGGATTTATTGTATTTAAAATCAGCTTGAAAACATGAAATGTAAAAGTTGAATAAATGGGGGATGCCGGATGAGTCATATAGCTTTGCTGTTTCCTGGACAAGGTTCTCAGGTGGTTGGGATGGGCAAGGAGTTTTGGAATGAATTTGACGTGGCTAAGCAACTGTTCGAAGAAGCCAGTGAAGCTATTTCTTGCAATCTAAAAAAGTTATGTTTTGAAGGAAGCATGAATGATTTGACACTGACTATGAATGCTCAGCCTGCCCTCCTAACCGTTAGTGTTATTGCTTTTCAAGTATATATGCAAGAAATAGGTGTGAAACCCATTTATATGGCAGGGCATAGTCTGGGAGAATATTCTGCTCTTGTATGCGCTGGTGTTCTACCTTTTCGTGATGCCATTAAACTTGTGAGACAAAGAGGCATTATTATGAACAACGCAGACCCACATCAGCAAGGTACCATGGTTGCCATGTCGCACATTAAATTAGAAGCGCTTCAAAAAATATGTGAAGAAATATCAACGAAAGAACGCCCTGCATGTGTGGCTTGTATGAACGCTGACCAGCAGTTTGTAATTTCGGGACATCGTCAAACTATACAAGAAATGATAAACAGGACAGAATCTTTAGGAACAAAACATTCCTATTTAAATGTCAGTGGTCCTTATCATTCTCCCATGATGAATATGGCAGGAAAACGATTCAAAGTAGAGTTGGATCAGACTAAATATAGTCAGGCTAAATACCCTGTTATATCTAATGTTACAGCAACACCCTATCATCCAGATCATTCCGTCGTTGATTACTTAAACATGCAAATGACTATGCCTGTAAGATGGTTAGAATCTATGCACTATTTGATTGAACAGGGAGTAACTGAAGTTATAGAATTGGGGTCTAAAAATGTATTAGTAAGCCTAATGAATAAAATAACGAAGCGTATTGTACCCTATTCCTTAAATCAGCCTTCTGATTTACTTATTCTTACGAATACACATGAACGAAAAAATAAGTTGTTAACTATTCGAAAAAATATGTTATCTAACCTGATGGTAACCGCACTCATTTCACGGAACTATAACCAAGATTCAATATCATATGCCAAAAGGGTTGAACCATTGTTTCTTAAATTGCAACGGCTAAAAGAACAAGTAGACAATAATGGATATGAACTTAGTGAAGAAGATTTAAATCATTCTATACAGCTGTGTCATTCAATTCTTTCAGCAAAACAGATTCCAAATGGAACCACGTTGATTGATGTAATCTAGTCCAATTTGGTTTTCTTAAAAACTTATAAAACACTCCAGGTTGTCACTTTAAGATGGCAGCCTGTTTGTTGTTTAAACGGATTGGTTTACGTAAGGAATGTATTGGACATTCAGATATTTCGTCAAATATATGTAAAAAATTTAATAAACAATTGCTAATCATCACCATTTATTTACAAAATAATGATTGAAATTACATAAATTTCTATGGTAAAATTTTCTTGAAAATAGATGTGACTAAATAAGGCAGGCATGATTGAGATGAAAGATTTGGAGGAGAGGTATGTATACTAATCAATTTAAAACGTTAGTAGATGTTATACATGACAGAAGTAAAATAGGCGACCGTGGTATTCGTTTTATTGATGCTGATAAAATAGAAACTTATATTTCATACAGTCAATTATTTAATGAAGCGCAAGGGTATTTGGGGTATTTACAGGAAATCGGAATTAAGCCAAAGCAAGAGATTATTTTTCAGATCCAAGAAAACAAAAGGTTTTTAGTCGCATTCTGGGCTTGTTTACTAGGTGGAATGATCCCTGTACCTGTGAGTATTGGTGAAGATAAAGAACAAAACTTGAAAGTATGCCGTATTTGGGAGTTGCTGAATAACCCCTTCATGATTGCATCTGAAAAGGTGCTGGATAAAATGAAAAAATTCGCTTTAGAACATGAATTACTGGATTTTCATCGTCAACTAGAGACGAGAGCGGAAATGATACAAGACAAAATATATGATTATAAATCGGTAAAATATGATGAGCCTAAACCGGATGACTTGGCATTTATTCAATTTTCTTCTGGATCAACAGGTGACCCCAAAGGTGTTATGCTCACACACCGAAACTTAATTTATAATACTTGTGGTGCTATCAATGGTACAAAAGTCAGTCCAAACGATAGTTTCCTCTCCTGGATGCCACTTACCCATGATATGGGTTTAATTGGATTTCACCTTATACCCCTCGTGGCAGGTATTCATCAGTACTTGATTCCAACCGAATTATTTATTCGAAAACCGGTTCTATGGATGAAAAAAGTAAATGAACACAGAGCAACCGTACTATCCTCTCCTAACTTTGGTTATAAGTACTTCTTGAATTTTTTTCGCGAAGACAAAGCTGAGGGATGGGATCTGTCATGTGTCAGAGTCATCTATAATGGTGCCGAACCTATATTACCCGAAGTGTGTGATGAGTTCTTAAATGTATTGTCTGCATATCACTTAAAGAAAACAGTCATGTTTACCGTATATGGATTAGCCGAGGCCTCTGTTGCCGTTTCCTTTCCCAAGGTAGAAGAAGAATTTACTGCGGTATACGTTCACCGGGATCATCTGAACTTAGGGGAGCATGTCATCGAAGTAGAGAAGCATGCTAAACATGTAGCATCATTTGTTGCAGTTGGTAAAGCCGTTGATTATTGCAATATTAGAATCTGCGATGAGGAAATGAACAATGTTCCTGATTTTGTTATTGGTAAAATTCAAATCAAGGGAGATAACGTTACCCAAGGTTACTACAATAATTCATTAGCAACGGAGAAGTTGTTAACCTACGACGGATGGGTGAATACAGGAGATCTAGGTTTCATCATGAGCGGCACACTTGTTGTAACAGGACGGGAGAAAGACATTATTTTTATCAATGGTAAAAATGTATATCCCCATGACATTGAACGGGTAGCCATACAATTAGATGATATTGAGCTCGGAAGAATTGCTGCTTGTGGTGTGTATGATTCGAATAGTGAAAGCGAAGAAATAATTGTATTTATCGTTTACAAAAAAAAGATAGAACACTTTCTACCTCTTGTTAAAGAAATTAAAAAACACCTGTATATCCATGGAGGATGGAGTGTCAAAGAAGTACTCCCCATTAAAAAATTACCCAAAACAACGAGTGGGAAAATACAGCGATATCGACTAGCCAAGCAGTATGAAGCGGGTGAATTCTCCGCAGAGTCCGCGTTCATCCATGAATCGATCATGAATGACAATGACAAGCCGAAAGAAAAGGCTTCGGTTTCTGTTCGAGTGATGGAACGCGAATTAATTTCACTGTTTTCTGAAGTGCTGGAAGGGAAGAAGATTGGACTTGAGGATAGCTATTTTGATATGGGTGCAACTTCATTACAACTGGCTCAAATCGCTGAACGTATAGAACAAAAATATGGAGAAGAGCTTGCTATTACGGATCTCTTTACATACCCCTCTATAACTGAATTAGCAGGATATCTTGCTGGAAGTTACAGCGAAACCGTGCAGGTCAACAAAACTCGGGAGGATCATGCATCATCAAAAGATATAGCTATTATCGGTATGTCTTTGAATGCCCCCGGAGCTGCGAATACGAGTGAGTTTTGGAGAGTCTTGGAAAATGGGATCCATAGCATTCATGATTATCCTGAGAGTCGGGCAGCAGACGCAGCGGATTATTTACAATCCATTCGAAGTGAAATGAATGAAAGTCAATTTATTAAGGGTGGTTATTTAGACCAAATTGATCAATTCGATTATTCCTTCTTTGGTCTAACACCCAAGACAGCACAATTCATGGACCCGAATCAAAGGATGTTCCTGCAAACCGCTTGGCATACGATTGAAGACGCAGGATATGCAGGCGAACAGATCAATGGGAGAAATGTGGGCGTGTACGTGGGGTATTCCAAAGTTGGATATGACTATGAGCGGCTTGTGACGGCTAGTTACCCTGCAGAACTGAAAAATTATATCATTGGAAATTTACCCTCTGTACTGGCAAGTAGAATTGCTTATTTTCTCAACCTTAAAGGTCCAGCGCTAACGATTGATACGGCTTGTTCATCTTCTCTGGTTGCTGTTCACATGGCCTGTAAGGGATTACTCGCTGGAGATTGTGAAATGGCGATAGCAGGAGGCATTCGAACAGCATTATTACCGATAAGTATCGGACTGGATATGGAATCTCCAGATGGCTTGACGAGAACGTTTAGCGAAGATGCCGACGGCACGGGATTTGGTGAAGGTGTTGGAGCTGTAATGTTGAAGCCATTGCAGCAAGCCGTTAACGATGGGGATTATATCTATGGTGTGATTAAAGGAAGTGCAATTAATCAGGATGGCAGGACGGTGGGAATCACTGCACCTAATCCAGAGTCGCAGACGAATGTGATCGAACAGGCATGGAAAGAAGCTGGCATTACTCCTGATACGCTTAACTTTATTGAAGCACATGGAACAGGGACAAAATTGGGTGATCCCGTTGAGTTTAACGCTTTGCGTAAAGCTTTTGAAAAATATACGGATCAGAAACAATTTTGTGCGATTGGATCTGTCAAAGCAAACATTGGACATAGCTTTGAAGCGGCGGGCATAGCTGGATTAATAAAATCACTTCTCATGTTTCAAAATAAAAAAATTCCACCATTGGTTCACTTTGATAAGCCTAATCCAATGGTTAAATTTGAAGCTTCACCTTTTTATGTGAATCAGGAATTGATGGCTTTTGGTGAAGAAGAAAAGCCTTTACGCTGCGGGGTTAGTTCTTTTGGCTTCAGTGGTACAAATGCGCATGTGGTACTCGAAGAATATGTTCCATTCAAAACAGTTCACAAAACTACGGATCAAGAGCCTAATCTATTTGTGCTGTCTGCTGCGAATGAACGGGCGCTGAATGATTTGGTTAAAGCTTATCTTCTATATATAACAGAGTACACTGACGTTTCCATTCAACAAATCTGTTATACAGCCGGTACGGGAAGGGCTAATCTGGATTATCGGCTCGCTATCGTTGTAACCAGTACGCAAGAACTACATGAACAATTGAAACAAATGGCAAGAGGAGAGGGCAAGCTGCCGAATGTTTATTTTGGCTATTCAAAAAAAGACAAGACGCTTATTTCCGATCATCTATACGTTCGGGGAAAGGTAGAAGCTTTAACTGAACTGGGTCAGTTATTTACACAGGGTGCAGTGATTGATTGGGAGAAATTGTATGATCATGAAGTCATTCCGAAAATTCCATTACCTTTATACCCATTTGAACAGAAGCGGTGTTGGATTGATGTCAAACATCCGGTACCAGTGGAATACATGTCAGAGAGGAAAGAGGTTCAAATGGATATGAATACAAACGATGTTGAATTAAAGATTAAGACAAGCATCAGTCGTGCCTCTGGATTGAAGTTGGAAGAGTTAGATGATCATGCTCATTTTCTCCAGATGGGACTGGATTCCATCATTCTTGTGCAAATCCAAAAAGAAATATCAGAGCTGTTCCGTTTGCATATTCCGATGGAAATGTTTTTTGAAACCCTTACGAATATAAAGTCTTTAGTTAAATATGTGTCAGAGAATATAAAGCAACATGATGTATCTGTATCTGAGAATATAAAAAATAAAACGGATCAAGAGCAGGCTGAAAAGCGAAATCTTGCATCTGTGAACCATACGAACATGGCAAAATCTTCAGGGAATGTTTCAGAGCAAGTGGTGATGTCTGCTATTCAGCTGATGGAATCACAATTAAAAAGTCTGAATATCCTGTTAGGCGACCAGATGAGTACAGTCCAATCGCCTCATTTGGAAATAAAACATAATGAAATCAAAGAAACTAATGAAACCAATGAAACTAATGAAACCAAAGAGATCAGGCTAAATGCGGACACAAAGGAAGCTAAACCCTTTATACCGTATCAATCGTTGAAAATTCATGAAGAGAGTGGATTTTCACAGCTTCAGAACCAGTATATTGAACAATTTATAACAAAGTACACTGCAAAAACCAAAGGCTCCAAGTTAAAAACAGGCCAAACTCGTCTAGTCCATGCGAATAATCGCAATGTATCTGGATTTCGTTCGTATTGGAAGGAAATGGTGTATCCCATTATTTCAACGCGTGCTGAGGGCTCTAAAATATGGGATTTGGATGGAAACGAGTATTTGGATCTGACGATGGGATTTGGTGTGAATCTATTTGGCCATAATCCATCGTTTATCCAACATGTAATGGCAGCCAGCATTCAGGAACAGATGCCTCCATTGGGTCCTATGTCAGACTTGGCAGGAGATGTCGCAGCCAAAATTTCTGAGTTGACGGGTGTAGAGCGTGTCGCATTTTATAATTCAGGAACAGAGGCTGTCATGGTTTCGTTACGTTTAGCGAGGGCTGCAACGGGGCGTTCAAAAGTGGTGTTGTTTTCTGGGTCATATCACGGTACACACGACGGAGTGTTGGGTGTGGCGAATCCTGGGGATGCTTTTTCTTCTGCACTTCCTATGGCTCCTGGTATTGTAAAAAGCGCCATGGATGATCTGATTATTCTTAATTATAACCATCCGCAATCTCTGGATATGATTCGAAGCCTTGGTGATGAATTGGCTGCTGTGCTTGTAGAGCCGGTCCAAAGTCGAAGACCTGATGTGCAACCAAAGCCATTTTTGCAGGAACTTAGAGAGATTACCAAACGATCTGGCACTGCACTTATTTTCGATGAAGTCATCACTGGATTTAGAATTGGATTGGGTGGTGCGCAGGATTGGTTTGGAGTTCAAGCAGATTTGGTGACGTATGGGAAAGTGGTCGGTGGCGGTCTGCCTATTGGCATTGTTGCAGGTAAGGCCGAATATATGAATGCAGTAGATGGAGGAACCTGGAATTTTGGGGATAATTCTTACCCTTCCGATGCAGATAAGAAAACGTTTGTCGGAGGAACCTTCTGTACACACCCTCTTACGATGAGAGTGACGTTAACGGTACTAGAGTATCTTCAATCCGAAGCAGGAACTTTATATAAGGACTTAAATGATAAAACAGATTATCTTGTAAATGAACTAAATTCTTTTTTCAAAACATCCAATGTACCCATGCAAATGGTGAACTATGGGTCTTTATTTAGATTTATTTCATTTGGCGATTTGGAATTATTCTTCTACCATTTAATTTATAAAGGTTTATATATTTGGGAAGGTCGTAACTGTTTTATATCCACCGCGCATTCCATGGATGACATGGATACGATTATTAAGCTCGTGAAAGAGACAATTTACGAACTCCGCGAGTTGGGATTTATCCCTGGTGACTCGCCTGTTGCGGAATATCCACTCTCTTTAGAGCAAAAGCATATTTTATTAACATCACTGCATGGGAAAGATGCGAATGCTGCATTAAATCAGAGTGTAATGTTGAAAATGACAGGCAACGTAGACCGCTCAAAGCTTGATGAAGCTGTGAATCGGATTATACAGCGTCATGATGCTTTGAGAACAGTGATTCATGCAGATGGTGAAACACAACAAATTCAGCCTGTAATGGAATTCCAGTGTACATGGCTGGATTTCTCATCGTATGTCGGAGAGAATCAAGAACAGGAAATTTCCGATTGGTTATCTAGTGATGCGAGTGAAGCGTTTGATCTACAGTCAGGGGAACCACTATTTAGAATCACTTTGCTTAAACAGGCAGCAAATCAGTCTCTTATGGTGCTGACATTTCATCATATTATTGCTGATGGATGGTCGATTGCCGTATTCATTCAAGAGCTGGAACATACTTATTCTGCTCTTGTCCGAGGGGTTGCGGTTCAATTGCCTGAAGCCACTCCGTTCCGTGAGTTTTTAACCTGGCAGCGACTTGAACACGAAAAAGGGTCATATACCCAAGGGGTTCAGTTCTGGAAAGAGCAATTTTCCTTATCATATCCCAACGTATCTCTTCCAACGGTGAAATCCGATGATGTTCAAAACGGATATTCAGGTGAAAGATATTCCATCAAGCTGGATCATCGATTAACCGAATCCTTGCGAACGTTAAGTATAAATAATAAGAGCAGCTTGTTTGTCACGATGTTTGCAGCGTTTCATTTGTATTTGCATCAACTAACAGGGCAGTCTCAGCTTGTGATTGGTGTACCTACGGCGGGGCAGTCTCATATGAGGAAAAATGCGTTGATTGGCAACTGTGTCAATATTGTACCTGTTCATCATACTGTTTTCACGGAGCAGGCCATTGTAGACCATATTACTCAGCTCAAGGAGACACTAGCTCTTGTCATGAAACATCAGCATATTCCATTGACCATCGTATCCGAGCAGTTTGCTCACATGACCGCACCGGATACCCAAGTTTTGTTTAATATGGACAGAACCATTCATCATCTTCAATTCGAACATATTGAGACTGAATTCATGTCGTATCCGATCAAACATATTTCATATGATTTATTCCTTAATATTACGGACATTAGCCATGAATTGTACCTGGATTTTGATTATAATACCGATCTCATTGGACCTAAGATGATGAAGTTGTGGTCCGAAGGATTTAAGAGTCTGCTGAAACATATGGCAAATCATCCTGAGTCTGAAATTTCGTCTTTGACGATATTTTCATCTGAACAACAAGATCAATTAAATAAAATGTACAATCGTTTTGTTGACGAGCGTGTTCTTAACGTTAATCATACAGCCGTGTTCGAGCATCCAGCCAATGACATGGAGAAAAAGCTGGCACTGATCTGGGAGGAAGTATTATCTGTGAAGCAAGTGGGGAGGCAGGATCACTTCTTTGATCTCGGAGGGAACTCGCTCAAGGCGACGATCATGCTTTCAAAGGTACATGAGCAGTTTCAACACAAAATTTCAATTGTTCAATTTTTCAATAATCAACATTTGAAGGAGCTTGCGAGCCTGATTACAGGCGAGAAAGAGGAAAGCTTCATTCCGATTCAGGCATTGGACGTAAAGGAGTTCTATGAGACAACCTCTGCACAACAACGAATCTATTTTTTGGATCAATTTGAGCCCAATAGCGTTTCTCAAAACATGTGTGGCCATATCACGGTCACAGGAAATATGGATGAAGCTCAATTACTATCATCATTGGAAAAGATCGTGCACCGTCACGAAGCATTCCGTACAAGTTTCCATCTAATCAAAGGTGAAATTTACCAAAAGATTGCTCCGACGATTGATTTTGAAGTGACAAGATCTCAACAGAGCCCTCATCAATTTGAACAACATGTAAGGACGTTTGCAAAACCATTCGATGTTTCAAAGGCTCCATTAATACGTGCCGAATTCATTCGTGTAAACGATGATCATGTAGAGATCCTCATCGAGATGCATCATATTATATCGGACGGCTATTCCGTTGGCATTCTTGCTAATGAACTTATTGATACGTATGACGGAAGAAGCATATCGGAAATTGAGGTTGAGTACAAAGACTTTGCCGCCTGGCAGAAAGAATTTCTGGTGGGTGAGACCTACAAACAGCAAGAAAAATATTGGTTGGATCAATTCAAAGGGGAGATACCGAACCTGAATCTGCCTGCTGATTTTGCTCGAACACCTCATTTGACTTCGGCAGGGTCAAGACTGTCGTTCGTTTTGGAACAAGATTTGAAGGAGTCGTTGGACAAGCTTGCTAAACAAACGGGAACCACGTTGTTTATGGTGTTATTGGCGGCGTATAATGTGCTGCTTCATCATTACTCGTCTCAAGAGGACATTATTGTAGGTACGCCAACATCAGGAAGAAACCATCCTGACGTCGAGCATATGATAGGTGTCTTTATTCAGACGGTAGCGATTCGATCACAGCCAGCAGGGAATAAGTCGTTTCGATCCTATCTCGAAGAAATTAAAAGACAATCCCTAGATGCATTGGATAACCAAGACTATCTTTTTGACAACCTTGTAGAGAAATTAAACACACATCGTGATACAACCGGGACAGCGCTGTTCAATACGATGTATATCTTTTTGAATACAGCGTTGAATCAAAGGCAAGAAAAGGATTGCAGATTTAAAGTTAGAGAATTAAATGTCGGTGTATCGTTGTATGATCTGATGTTCATCGTGGAAGATGATAACGAGTGGCTGGAAATGCACTTCAATTACAAGACAGAATTGTTTGAACGGGACACGATCGACAGGATGAAAACACATCTGTTCAACATCCTCAGACACATTGTGATCGAACCGGATGTTGTCTTGTCACATATTCAAATACTGTCTGAACCTGAGCAGAACGTTCTTTTACACGAGTTTAACGACGCCAAAATAGACTATTCCCGGGATAAGACAATCCATGAATTATTTGAAGCACAGGCTGAACGGACACCTGATCAATTAGCCGTGAGTTGTGGAGATGAGCAATTGACGTATCGCCAACTGAATGAACGTGCCAATCAGTTGGCACGTACGCTAAGAGCTCAGGGCGTGAATGCGGATCAATCCGTAGGGATCATGACAGATCGTTCTATTGAGATGATCGTTGGTATTTTTGGGATTTTAAAAGCAGGTGGGTCGTATGTACCGATCGATCCGGATTCTCCTGGAGAGCGTATCAGGTATATCTTGCTTGATTCCGAAGCAACGTTGTTAGTCACGCAAAGGCATCTTAAACATATTGTATCTTTCAATGGCCTAACGATTGATTTGAACGATGAGAAAACCTATGCAGCTAATCTATTGAATCTGGAACCGGTAGGAGATTCCGAACAGTTGGCTTATATAATCTATACTTCGGGTACAACAGGCATGCCAAAAGGCGTGATGATCGAACACCGTCAGGTTCATCACTTGGTTAAAGCGTTGTATAGCCAGGTTATTGATGTTCAGCATAGAAGTTTACATGTCGCGTTACTTGCACCCTATTATTTCGATGCATCTGTCAAACAGATTTTTGGCGCCCTGTTATCAGGTCACGCTTTGTTTATGGTAGACAAGGAAACGATATTGGATGGACAAGATTTATTGAATTATTATCAGCACCATCAAATTGATGTGACAGACGGTACGCCTGCGCACCTTAAATTGCTTTTGAAGGCAAAAAATATTCAAGGGATATCTTTAAAATATATGCTGATCGGCGGGGAGGCTCTTGCTCGGCAAAGTGTAGCTGAATTAAAATCATTATTTTCCCTTCACCACATAACGCCACCAACCATAATAAATGTATATGGTCCAACAGAATGTTGCGTGGATGTTGCTACGTACAGTGTCATTCCAGAGCAACTTGATACCGAACATAGACGAGCTCACATACCAATTGGTCGAACATTAGGAAATAACCGACTGTATGTATTGAACAAACATGAAAAAGTTCAGCCTGTGGGCGTCGCGGGAGAATTATGTATTTCTGGTGATGGGGTAGGCAGAGGGTATGTGAATTTACCAGAGTTGACAGCGGAGAAATTCGTGCGAGATCCGTTTGTCCAGGGGGCGAAAATGTACAAAACCGGAGATTTGGTGAAATGGCTTCCAGATGGCAATATCGAGTATTTGGGGAGAATGGATCAACAGATCAAAATTCGTGGATATCGGATCGAAATAGGGGAAGTCGAAGCAGCACTTTTAAATATAGCGCGTGTAAAAGAGGTTATCGTCATTGCACAAGAGGATGATCACGGGGATAAATCGTTATGTGCATACTTTACAGCGGATGATACGCTGACCGTTAGAGAATTGAAACAAAACCTCTCTCATGTGTTGCCAAATTACATGGTTCCAGCCTACTTTATACAATTGCCTCACATGCCGCTGACATCGAACGGGAAAATCAATCGCAGATTACTTCCTATTCCAGAAGAAAACATACAAACGGGAAGTGAATATATAGAACCTCGAACAGCGTTGGAGAAACAGCTGCTGTCCATTTGGAAAGATGTGCTTGGCGTAAATAAAATCAGTGTAAAAGACAGCTTTTTTGATGTAGGAGGAAACTCTTTACGTGCGACAAAGCTGGCATCCAAAATCAATCAAAACCTGAGTGTCCGTATCTCGGTAAGAAATGTCTTCCAATGGCAGACGATTGAACAGATGGCACAGTTCATTGAACATATGGAGCAAGATGTTATCGTGTCCATTCCTCAAGCTGAGGAAAAAGAATATTATCCTATTTCTTCGGCGCAAATGAGAATGTACATTATGAGCATCAAAGCTGGCGAGGAACTCATTTACAACATGTCAGGCATGTTTATATTGGAGGGATCGCTTGATCGGATCAGATTGAAAGAAGCATTTCAACAATTAATTGATCGTCATGAATCTCTTCGGACCGCATTCAGAGTCACCCAAGGAGAACCCAGACAGATCCTATATCCTGAAGTGAATTTTGCAATGGAATTGATCAAGTCAACGGAAGAAGAGATCGAAGACCAAGTTCAACAGTTTGTTCGCGTATTTGATCTCGGTCAAGCGCCCCTTATGAGAGTGGGACTGATTGAACTTCAGCAGGAGCGTCATGTGTTGCTGGTAGACCTGCACCATATCATTGCAGACGGGCTATCCGTGCATATTCTGATGACTGAACTTAGCCAGTTATATCAGGGATACAAGCTGCCTCCCCTTCGTATTCAATACAAGGACTATGCTGAATGGCAGCAAATCCAACTTCAAAGTAACTGGATGAAACAACAGGAGAAGTATTGGCTGGGTGTCTTTAGTGAAAAGATCCCGCTGTTGGATATGCCAACAGACTATGAGAGACCTGACACCCTAAGCTATGAGGGAGATGTATTGGAAATTGATTTGGAGGAAGATATCCTTGCAGACTTGAGAAAAGTGGAGGCTCTGACAGGAACAACGCTATACATGATTCTGTTGGCCGCCTATACCATTCTATTGTCTAAATACAGTGGACAAGAAGATATCATCGTGGGAACGCCGATTGCAGGAAGAACGCATGCTGAACTGGAGCCGGTTATGGGGATGTTTGTAAATACACTTGCTGTTCGAAATTATCCTGTGAATGAAAAAACATTCACGGAGTACCTGCTGGAAGTCAAAAAAAATATGTTGAATGCTTATGAAAATCAAGATTATCCGTTTGAGGAACTGATCGAGAGAGTCAATATAACCAAAGATGCCCGGAGGAATCCATTGTTTGACACCATGTTTGTGTTGCAAAATACAGATGCCTCTGAGATTCAAATGGATGGTGTGACATGTAAGCCTTATATTCCAAATAACAACGTATCCAAGTTCGATTTAACGCTGTATGTCACCGAATTGGAACACAAATTAGAAGCCGCTTTTGAATACAGCACAATTTTATTTGAAAAAACAACGATTGAAGCGATGTCCCAAAATTTATTGGCCATATTAACAACCATTGCCCAAAACCCTCATATCCAAATCAACAACATCAAATTAGTTGAAGAATTAATAAATGGGGATACGCTGGCTAATCTAATTGAAGTGGATTTCTTCTAAATCAACCTAAAAATAAAAATGTGATCGGGGTGCCGTATGTCTATTTTTAAGAAACAGGAATCGTATTGGGCAAGCCGATTTGAAGATGATGATGTTCTTGTTCATTTGCCTTATTGCAAGACAACCTCCAAACACTCAGACGATACGCAGCACCAGAATTATATATATAAGCCTTTGTCAGCCGATGTTTCACATAAAATCAAGTCCATGTCGCGAAACGCTCCCATGGCCATTTACACGATATTATTAACAGGAGTTCAGTGTCTATTATATAAATACACAAATGAAAACAAATTGCTTATTGGCATGAGAGCGATGGAAGAAAAGAACAATGATCTGTCGCTTTCAAATAAAGTACTCATCTTAAAAAGCAGTATCGATCATACGACGTCATTTAAATCTTTATTTAATCAATTGAAGGCCAGTTTAAGTGAAGCCATCCAGCATCAACGAATTCCTTTCAGAAAAATGGTCGAACATTTACATGTTCAGTATGATTCGAACCATGTACCAATGATTCATACCTTGGTTTCGTTGAATGAAATTCATCCTGTCCTTAATGAAAATAGCGTAAAAGCAGCCACTATTTTTCACTTTGATCTGGACAACGATTTCGTTCATTTGAAATTAGTTTATGATGAAGAGCGTTATGATCGAGATTATATGGTCCAAGTTGTAGAACATCTTGACCAATTGTTTTCCGTTGTTTTGAACCAACCGGATCTGGAGTTAAGTCAAGTCGAAATGTTATCAGAGTTTCATCGAAACAAGCTGTTATTTGACTTTAACGATACAAGGGTGGGCTATCCACAGAACAAGACGATGCATCAATTATTTGAAGAACAGGTGGAACGAACACCGGACCATCCAGCAGTAGTGTTTGAGAATAGACAACTAACGTACAGCGAGTTAAATCAACAATCCAACCAATTAGCCTGGACACTCCAATCCAAGGGGGTACAGGCTGGTCAGTTTGTTGGCATTATGGCAGAACGCTCACTTGAGATGATCGTAGGTTTATTCGGTATTCTAAAAGCCGGGGGCGCTTATGTTCCCATCGATCCGGAATACCCGGCAGAGCGCATTCGCTTTATACTGGAGGATTCAAAAGTGGCTTGGTTGCTTCATCAAAGTCATTTACAGCAACCTGAACATTTTGCAGGGACATGTGTAGTTCTGGGTTCTGGGAAAAATCACAATAGCCACAATTTGAATTTGAAACACACAGCCAGTGCAAGTGATTTGGCATATATGATTTACACGTCAGGAACAACAGGCAATCCAAAAGGTGTGATGATTGAACATGCCAGTATTGCAAATTCCCTGCAATGGAAATCGGATTTTTATCAATTTACCGGAGAAGATCGGGTATTAATGCTGAATCCATTCGTATTTGATTCATTTATTACTCATTTCTTTGGTCCGATGATATCTGGATCGACGGTGTATTTGTTAAACCAGCAGCAGTGTAAAGATGCTGTAGCCATAAATACCATAATAAAAAAACAGGAAATCACACACATCCAAAGTCCTCCCAGTTTCTTGATGACCCTATTGGAACAAGTGAACGCAGAAGATTGGGCATCCATGAAAAATGTGGTTGCTGCGGGAGAGAAGATTGTTCCTTCCTTAATACACCTATTGAATCGCATAAATCCACAAATCGAAGTTTGTAACGAGTACGGGCCAACCGAAAACAGTGTCGTATCCACGGTTCTTTCGATTAACTCCACCGAGCAATATATCTCGATCGGGAAGCCTATTGCGAATAACAGAGTATACATCTTAGGGGAACAGGATGGATTGCAGCCTGTTGGAGTACAAGGAGAATTATGTGTAGCGGGAGCAGGGCTCTCCAGAGGTTACTTGAACCGTCCAGATCTGACGGCGGAAAAGTTCGTCGATGATCCATTTGTTTCGGGAGCGAAGATGTACAAGACGGGTGACTTTGCAAGATGGCTGCCCGATGGGAACATTGAATATATGGGAAGGATGGATCATCAAGAGAAAATCCGTGGATACCGGATTGAACTTGGTGAAGTAGAGACGGCCCTTTTAAACAATACCAAAATACAAGAGGCCATCGTCATAGCCTGGGAAGATGAAATGGGAACAAAGCAATTATGTGCATATCTGGTAGGGACTCATGCAATAGTAATCGGGGAGCTGCGGGAAGAACTGTCCAAACTGCTGCCACACTACATGATTCCGTCCTATTTTGTACAGATGCATCAGATGCCACTCACGTCCAACGGAAAAATCGATCGCAAAGCGCTGCCCGCTCCCAAAGAAAATATGTTGAAGGGCATCGAGTACGAAGCACCACGCACGATGGTGGAACAACAACTCGCATCCGTCTGGGAAGATGTACTGGGTGTACAGAACATTGGGATTTCTGATAATTTCTTTGAGCTAGGTGGAGATTCGATTAAATCCATTCAAGTTTCTTCGAGATTATATCAAGCAGGCTACCAGGTACAGATGGATCATCTATTTAAAAATCCAACCATTGCAAGCTTGATTGCCTATGTTCAACCCATTAGTACGATGTCAGAACAGGGAAGCATCACTGGAGAAGTGATGCTGACTCCAATCCAGCATTGGTTTTTTGAGCAATACCAGGTGGACGCCCATCATTATAATCAGTCCGTTATGTTGTATCGAAAAGAAGGCTATCATGAAGCCTCACTTCTCCGTGTATTCGACAAAATAAGTGAGCATCACGATGCACTTCGTATGGTATATCGCCAAACGGAACATGGTTATGAAGCGTGGAATGAAGGGCAGGAAAAAGAATCATTGTATACCCTTGAAGTGATGGACTTCAAGTCATCAACGGATCCATCTCAACAGATCGAGAAGAAAGCAAATGAAATTCAAAGCAGTTTCAACTTGCGTCGTGGCCCTTTGATGAAGGTTGGCTTATTCCAATGTGCAGATGGGGATCATCTATTAATCGTTATTCACCATTTGGTCATCGACGGAGTTTCATGGCGAATTTTGATCGAAGACATATCGAGGGGGTATGAACAATTATGTCAACAAGAACCGATTCAACTACCTCAAAAGACAGCTTCCTTCCAGTTATGGACAGAACAACTCAAGTTGTATGCGGACAGTGAAGCCATAACACAAGAGCTTGTTTACTGGAATGGAATAGAACAGGAGTCCTATAAGCTGTTACCTACAGATTTCAAAACGAATGATGCACTGGAAAAAGACAGTGAAGAAATAACATTGGAATGGACAGCCGCGGAAACGGAGCAGTTATTGAAACATGCGAATCGTGCTTATCAAACGGAAATTAACGATTTGCTGCTCAATGCATTAGGCATGTCTATTCATCAATGGACGGGCATGGACAAGGTGCTGGTCAATCTGGAGGGACATGGAAGAGAACAAATTTTACCGGATCTCGATATTACACGAACGGTCGGATGGTTTACGAGCCAATACCCGGTTGTGCTTGATATGAGAGCAAGTTCAAATATGTCCCTCCTCATCAAAACAAACAAAGAAATGATTCGTCAAATCCCTAAAAGAGGGATTGGTTATGGTATTTTAAGATATTTAAGTGCACATCAGCAGGAGGCTCCGTTTACCTTGAATCCTGAAATTAGTTTTAACTATTTGGGACAATTCGATCAGGATCTTCAGAATAGTGGGATGCAAATTTCCCCGTATCCAGGCGGAGCAACAGCAAGCGAGAATCACAGAAGAAACGTTCTTATTGACATGAATGCCTTAATTATGGAAGGCAAATTGTCGTTGTCCATTAAGTATAATCGAACACAATATCGAAAAGACACGATGGAGCGAGTGGCGAAATATTTTCGGGATCATCTGCAAGAAATAATAAAGCACTGTGTGACCAAAGAGAAGCCGGAATTAACGCCAAGTGATCTAACGTTAAAGGGAATCAGCATTGAAGAATTAGAAGGATTTGTACATGAATCGGAACACATCGGTGAAATCGAAGATATATATGCCTTGTCTCCGATGCAGAATGGGATGTTTTTCCATCATTTGCTTCAATCAGGCTCTGAAGCTTATTTCCTTCAAACGACGCTGGATCTTCATGGTTCGTTAGACGTGGAAGCTTTTACGAAGAGTTTGGATCAGTTGATGCAACGAAATTCGATTCTCAGAACGAATTTCCACAGCAAATGGAAAAATGGACCCTTGCAAGTGGTATACCGTCATAAACAAAATGGGTTTATATACGAAGATCTACGTGAGATGAATGAAGAAGAACGTGAAGCCCATGTGGCAGCCTATACGAGAGCAGATAAATTAAAGGGTTTCGATCTGTCTCAGGATGTGTTAATGCGTATCTCGATCTTGCACACTCATGATCAAACCTATCGTTTCATTTGGAATTATCATCATATTTTGATGGATGGCTGGTGCCTGTCTCTTGTCATTCAGGAGCTGTTCGACGGATACTTTGCTATTCAGGAACAACGGAAACTGGAGGAAAAGGTTACGATTCCATACAAACACTATATCGAATGGCTGGAAAACCAAGATCATGAAGCATCCCTCAAATACTGGTGTGACTTATTGCAAGGATATGATGAGCACACCACTTTGCCGAAAGAACATACCATTACGAAGAGTGATGAATATCATTCAGAGAATATGATTTATACACTAAGTCAGGAATTAACCGGTCAAATCGCACAAGTGGCAAGTCAGAATCAGGTGACGCTGAATACGTTCATGCAGACAGCATGGGGAATGTTGCTACAGATATATAACGGCAGTGAGGATGTCGTATTCGGAAGCGTGGTTTCGGGCAGACCTGCGGCGATTGTTGGAGTTGAACGTATCATTGGCCTGTTCATCAATACGATCCCTGTACGTATTCAGATTGAAGGGAAAGAGACATTTGCAGCGATCATGAAACGGAATCAGGAACAAGCTGTCGCTTCACATCCGTATGAGACGTATCCGTTATATGAGATTCAAGCGGAAACACCGCAAAAACAAAATTTGATTGATCATATTTTAATATTTGAAAATTATCCGGTACAAGGCATTATGGAACAGTTTGGGGATCAGGAGGAAACAGCTCTTCGGATTACCAATGTAGAAGCAGATGAACAAACGAATTATGATTTTAACCTGATTATCAAACCAGGCGAATCCATGAAATGGATGTTCTATTACAATGCAAACGTCTATGATCGGGCAAGCGTAGAACGCATTCAAGGTCACTTGATTCAGATGTTGGAGCAAGTGGTCAACAATCCTCATATCCCGATCCAGGAAATAGATTTGACCACAACTCAGGAAAAATCACAAATTTTGGAACGTTTTAATGATTCCATGGCTGATTATCCAAAGGACAAGACGATTCATGGGCTGTTTGAGGAGCAGGTGGAAAGGATTCCTGAACACGTCGCGGTTGTAATTGAGGATCAACGCTTGACCTATCAAGAACTGAACGGGAAAGCCAATCAATTGGCAAGAACGCTGCAAGCCAAAGGGATTCAGAGGGATCAGTTAATCGGGATTATCGCTGACCGATCGCTAGACATGGTTATAGGAATCCTTGCGATTTTGAAAGCGGGTGGCGCATATGTGCCCATTGATCCCGATTATCCAGAGGAACGTGTGAACTACATGCTTGCGGATTCGGGCGTACATATGTTGTTGCTGCAAAGTCATTTGCAAGAACGCATATCTTTTGCAGGAGAGGTTGTCTGTCTGGACCAACCTGAGTTTTATCATGAAGACCGTTCCAACTTGGGAATAACTGCTGCGCCAACGAGCTTGGCATACGTGATATACACTTCTGGAACGACAGGTAAACCGAAAGGGACGTGTATTGAACATAAAAATGTTGTTCGTTTGTTGTTCAATAGTAAAACTTTGTTTGATTTTAATGGATCGGATATCTGGACGTTGTTTCATTCCTTTTGTTTTGATTTTTCGGTGTGGGAAATGTATGGGGCGTTGCTCTATGGCGGAAAACTGGTTATCGTACCCCAAATGACGGCAAAAAGTCCGGAAAAATTTTTACGATTGTTAAAAGATGAGCATGTGACGATTCTGAATCAAACGCCTACGTACTTCTATCATCTTCTTCAGGAAGAACTGTCAGGTCATGCAGGTGATCTGAAATTAAGAAAAGTGATTTTTGGAGGAGAGGCTCTTAATCCAGCGTTATTAAAAAACTGGAAGGAGAAATACCCATTTATCCAGTTAATTAATATGTATGGGATAACCGAAACAACAGTTCATGTGACTTATAAGGAAATAACCGACATTGAAATACAGGCAGGAAAGAGCAATATTGGAAAACCGATCCCTACGTTGCAAACCTATATTTTGGATAAACAACAACGAATTCAACCTATTGGTGTTCAGGGAGAGCTATATGTAGCAGGTGAGGGGCTTGCCAGAGGTTATCTGAACCGGCCTGATTTAACAGCAGAGAAATTCGTAGATAATCCATGGGTTATACAAGGGAAAATGTACCGAACTGGAGATGCGGCGAGATGGCTGCCGGATGGAAATATTGAATATCTGGGACGAATCGACCAGCAAGTGAAAATTCGCGGTTACCGAATTGAGCTTGGCGAAGTGGAAACCGCGCTTTTGAAAATAGACTCCATTCAGGAAGCGGTCGTTATTGCCCGTGAGAATGAGGATGGATCGAAGCAATTGTGCGCATATTGGAAAGGCAACAGCTCACTGACAGCCAAGAAAATACGAACGGCGTTAGCTGATGATATTCCTGATTATATGATCCCTTCTTATTTTGTTCAATTAGAGCAAATACCGTTAACATCCAATGGGAAGATTGACCGAAAGGCATTGCCATCTCCACAAGAATATATGCAAAAAGGAACCGAATATATGGCACCCCAAAACCCTGTAGAACAAACGATAATCTCTGCCTGGGAAGCTGTGCTTGGCGTCCAAAGGATCAGCATATCAGATAATTTCTTTGAACTTGGTGGGGATTCGATTAAATGTATTCAAGTGTCCTCGAGGCTGCTTCAAGCAGGCTATAAAGTGGAGATGAAACATTTCTTCACCTACCCGACAGTAGCGGAGTTAAGTGAACATGTTACATCCGTAAGCACCATTTTGGACCAAGGGGAAGTTACGGGACAAGTGATGTTGACACCCATTCAGCGCTGGTTCTTTGATCAAAATATGGTGGATGCACATCATTACAATCAGGAAATGATGTTCTTTCGAGAAAAAGGGTTGGATGTTCGCTTCATTCACAGCATCATGAACAAGATCGTTAAGCAACATGATGCTCTTCGTATCGTTTATCGTCAGGCGCCTGAAGGCGGATACGAAGCTTGGAACCGGGGGGCAGTGGACGAAGAATTATTCAGTCTTGAAGTCTTTGATCTCAAGAGAGAAGTGGATCCTGCACCAATCATTGAAAATAAAGCGAAAGAAATTCAAAGCGGTATAGATCTGTCTCACGGGCCCTTGATCAAACTTGGCTTGTTCCAATGTGCTGAAGGCGATCATTTGCTTATTGTTATTCATCATTTGTTGGTAGACGGGGTGTCATGGCGTATTTTATATGAGGATATTCAAGCAGGACTTGATCAATTCTTACAAGGTCAAGAAATCCAGCTTCCTCAGAAAACGACTTCTTTTAAACAATGGGCTGAGCAATTGTCTATGTTTGCAGACAACGCGGCGATGGAGCAAGAGGAACAGTATTGGAGTCGTATGGGACAAGTTGAGATAAGCCCGCTGCCTAAAGATTTTGATTGTGATGAGACGATCGGGAAAGATAGTGAAACGATAACCATTCAGTGGACAGCAGCGGAAACCGAGCAATTATTAAAGCAGACACATCGTACGTATAATGCGGAAATTAATGATATATTGCTAACGGCATTGGGAATGGCTGTTCATGATTGGACAGGCATGGAAGAAATCGTTGTGAATCTGGAAGGGCATGGTAGAGAAGCCATCATTCCGGATTTGGATATCACGCGTACAGTGGGATGGTTTACGAGTATGTACCCTGTCATTCTTACGATGGAAGATGGGGCTGAGATATCAAGGCGGATTAAGTCCGTCAAGGAAGGACTGCGTCAGATCCCAAACAAAGGCATTGGTTATGGGATTTCAAGGTATTTGTCACACGGGCGTGAAACATACATTTTAGAGAAAAATCCTGAAATTAGCTTCAATTATATGGGACAGGTGAATCAAGATTCGGACCAAGACGGCATTCGATTCTCAGCTTATTCCAGCGGACCATCCGTAAGTGAGAATAACAAGAGACCTTTTGTTCTTAATATCAATGGCATCGTTATAGAGGGAAGGTTGTCGCTGACCCTTAACTATAGTGGAAAGCAATATCGACGGGAAACGATGGAGCAACTGGCTAGTTTGTATAAGGGAAGTCTCAATAGAGTAATTGAACATTGTGTAACGAAAGAACAAACCGAACTTACACCCAGTGATATTTCATGCAAGTCATTATCCATTGATCAATTGGATCAGATCGTGGAACAAACTCGGAACATCGGTCGAATCGAAAATGTATATCCGCTAACAGCTTTACAGAAAGAAATGCTGTACGAAAGTGAGCGAAATCCAATTTCGGGGGCTTATTTTGTACAAATCATGTTTGACATGCGTGGAAATTTGGATGTTGCCTCTTTTGCACAGAGCCTGGATCAATTAATGCAAAGGCATGCGATATTAAGAACTAATTTTTACAGTGATTTTATGGACATGCCTCTTCAAATCGTTTATCAAGAGAAGAAATTTGAATTTAACTATGAAGATGTAATGAACACAAGTGAGCTGCAACGCAAGGCTTATGTTGAGGAGTATATAGAGCAGGATAAAGCAAGAGGATTTGACTTGCAACAAGATTGTTTAATCCGCATGTCTATTTTACGAACAAAGCATGAGGAATACCGCGTCATATGGAGTTTCCACCATATTTTGATGGATGGATGGTGTATGTCTCTTGTAAGTAAGGAGATTTTTGAGAATTACTTTGCGATTCGGGAGAATAGAAAACCTGAAATGACTCTATTAACACCGTATAGTCAATTCATTGAATGGTTGGAGCAGCAAGACAATGAAGGCGCAATAACCTATTGGAATCATTACCTGAAAGGTTATGAAGGGCAAACGAAATTACCTGGAGAAAAAGCCAAACCGAAGCATGAAAGACAGAATTCCAGGACGCTTAACTGTTATTTGGATGAAGCACTGGTTCAGCAAATGAAACAGATTGCGGAACAACAGCAGGTTACCCTTCATACGTTAGTGCAAACCGCTTGGGGTATATTGCTACAACAATACAATGAAAGCGATGATGTTGTATTTGGCAGTGTTGTATCGGGTAGACCGCCTGTCATCCCTGGGATTGAGAGCATGATCGGATTATTCATTAATGCAATTCCTGTTCGGATTCACACTAAGGATAAAGAATCATTTACATCCTTATTGAAAAGGAATCAAGCGCAAGCTGTTGATTCACATGCCTATGATACGTATTCGTTATATGATATTCAAAATCTAACCAAGCAAAAACAATCCCTGATTAACCATGTTGTTGTCTATCAGAATTTTCCGGTAGATCATCGAATGGAGAATTTGGGCCAAAAAGGAGAAACACCGCTTGAGATTATGAATGTTGGGGGCACAGAACACAATAGTTTTGATTTTACTTTGATCGTAAAGCCTCATGAGAACATGAAGATTATATTGATGTATAATGCCAATGTTTATGATGTATCCACCATAGAACAGATTCAAAAACATTTTATCTCCATGATTAAACAAGTAGTAACGAACCCGGAAGCTAAAATAAACGAACTTGCCTTGATTACATCGAACAGTTATTAGAGCACTGGTAAACCCAAACGGCTCCGATTCTAAAGAATTGAAGCCGTTTAGGTTTTTTGGCAACAAAATGTTGAGATGAAACAATTAAGGGTATGAGTGAATCGATGCCCTTGCAAATTCTGATCATCCTTTTAACAATTGATCCATTCTGTCCGATATATAATAAGTACGCTCAATTGACCAGAAACGAAAGGAGTGCAGAACATGGATATTGCAGCATTATCAATGGCTATGAGTCAAGTCTCAGTGGCGCAGTCGGCGAGCTTGCAAGTTATGTCCATGTCGAAAGACATGGCAGAGCAGCAAGGTCAACAACTAACAGAAATGTTAAAGTCGGTTCCGGCTCCTCATCCTAATTTGGGTGGAAGTCTGGATATTTCGGTCTAGATGATATTTGAGTTTGCGTTCTCGCGTTAAATTTGCAGCAAGCAAAACCCAAATGGCTCCAATTCAAATGAATTGAAGCCATTTGGTTTGTTTATTTTCGTCTTAGTTTATTTCCGACAAGCTTGGCGATCTGCCTTTCAACGGAAGTGTCTCTTTCAGCGTCCATAACTCATCGTAACTGGAAATTTGAAGATCGGCTTTGGATAAGTCCTGGTCACCTGATCCCGGATTACGGTATCCGATGCAGCGCATGCCAGCACTTTTGGCGGCCTGAACACCATTGCGCGAATCCTCAATGACAAGGCAGTTCGTAGGGGATGCTCCAATCATTTCAGCTGTAGTCAGGAAAATATCCGGAGCCGGTTTGCCGTTTGTAACTTCCTCACCTGTCATTCGGACCTCAAAGTATTTTCCAAGTCCGGTCTTGTCCATGATCAGATCAATCAGTGCACGTGGAGATGAAGAAGCAACGGCTATCGGAATGTGCTGCTCATGCAGCCAGCTTAACCAGCGTTCCACGGAAGGCATGGCCGTCAGCTTCGGGTGAGCCAGCATCGTCTGCATTACATTATGTTGATGGTAGGCGAGGGCTTCTTCCACGGTAGCCGTCAACTGGTGCTTGTCCAACACCTGCCGCCACATCGATTCCAGCGTAACTCCAACATAGGTGTGATGTTCGGCCTCCGTCATTTTTGCTCCAAAATGGGCAAAAGAACTGCGCTCAATCTCGAAATAAATCGGTTCGCTGTCAATCAGTACGCCATCCATGTCAAAAATGACTGCCTGAATGCTGCCATCCTTCGACTCTCCCAGCCCGTCAAACTCCTTGTTTGCTGCCATGTTGTATTCCTCCTCCAGGATTCTGTAAGCAATTATCTCTAATTTATCTCAATCGTAGTTAACTTGCTACTTTAGATACTGGAGCCGCTGGATTGCAGCACCACTTTGATGGCATGTGAAGAGGCTTGAAGTGTGCGTCCCTGAATATCGCAGCCGAGTGTGCGGAATGCCTCTTCATAATCCTCCAACGGGAAAGAGTGGGTAATAATTTTTTTTGCCGGGATAATCTGCTGCTCAATCATGTAATGTGCTGTTGCGAATGTGCCCAGGGAGTCGATGGAGCCTATAATTTTCAGACTGCGGTCCACAACTTCCTTGGGATTAAACGATGTATTACCATCTCTCAGACCAACCAGCATGAGATAACCGCCACTGGCGAGCTGCGAAAGCACTTGTGTGCCCACGACGCCTGTTGTATCCACAATCATATCAACCTGATTGGTTGTGGGTGCCAGTGACTCTATCGCATTTTCAAAGGATGAATGAACCTCCCAGCGGTCCGGTGCAATCGAACCTGCAATAGCCAGACGTTCTTCAGAGATGTCGACGAGACAGCCAGTGACGCCTTTGGAAGCGAGTGCGTAGCTGTAAAGAATGCCGATCGGGCCTGCGCCGAGGATAATCGTTCTGAAATTTGGCAGCAAATGGATCTGATTAATGCCAGTAAGCATGCAGCTCAGCGGTTCAGTCAGGGTCGCTTCCTCATAGCTCACATGGTCCTTTAATTTATACAAAAAGCGATCCTCGGTTACATAATAATCCGTAAATGTACCGTCAGCGCTCACACCGGTCTCTGTAACCGATTTATGTGTGCAGTGATTTTGTCTGCCTGTTCTGCACATGTCGCATTGCCCGCAATAATAGGTAGGGTCGATGACAACCCGGTCGCCCGGTTGCAGTGTCGTTACAGCAGAGCCCACGGCAATGACTTCCCCGGCAGACTCATGACCAAGAATGACGGAAGGAACCGCATGATATTTACCACTGACAATACCGAGGTCGGTACCGCACACACCCGTTGCCCGGATTCGAACCAACACCTGATTGTCTCTTGTGATTTCCGGAACAGGCCGTTCCTCAAGCGCTACATCCCAAGCCGATTTGTATACCAATGCTAACATGTTAAAACCTCCTTATAATAATATGAAATGTAACTATAGCGATTCATTTTAAAAACAATTTCTGACAAGATACGAACGTAGTGAAGGGGACGAAATCGATTCTGGAGAAGCGGAGCGTTCGCCTTAAAGCTTTCTGAAAGAAAGCTGCTTCGGAAGCATACGCTATCAACGGATTTTTCCCTTGGAAAAGGAAATCAAAAAAATCGGAGGATAACAGCGATCAGAAGAACGATTCGTAACCGAAACGACCACTACGAGCAATGGCATTGAAATGTTTTAATGGACGCTGGCAAGCACCGAATCGAGTCGCTCTACAATTTCAACCAGCTCATCTTCTGTTGTGGTAAGTGATGGTCTGACCTTAACGACGTTCCCGAAGCCGTAACGTGATCCTCTTAAAATCAGATGCTCATCCGTGAAGGCACGGTCAATAATGGCGTTGGTTTTATCCGTATCCGGTTCATTATTGTCACCCACCATTTCCAATCCCCACATCAGCCCGACTCCGCGAGCTTCACCGATGCTTGGATATTTCATGGCCAAATCTTGCAGTAATCCACCTAAAATTTCACCTTTGCGTTTCACGTCATCGAGGAATCCGGGTTCGGATACAACCTCCAGGGTAGATTTGGCAGCGGTTACGGAGATCAGATTGCTTCCTGAGGTGAAGGAATGTTCATGCTTTTCCAGTACGTTCAATCGGGACTGCATCAATACCGCAGCAACAGGCACACCGATACCACCGAGCCCTTTGGCAAGGGTAATCATGTCAGGCTGGATATCGAACAGTTCGCTGGCGAACATATACCCGGTACGTCCGATTCCGGTCTGCACTTCGTCGGCAATAAGAATGATGTTGTACTCATCACATAGCTTACGCAGGCGCTTGAAATAACCTGCAGGAGGAATGATATTGCCGCCATTGCCGAGGATTGGTTCAATGATCATGCAGGCGACTGAGCCGGAGCTCGCATATTCTATAGCATCGGAGATAGCTTCAACGCATTGATATCCGCAGTCTCCGCTTGAAGATTTGAATGGGCAACGATAGCAGTATGGTGCAGGCACATGAACGGAGTTGGCAACAGCCGAGTTGGGGAACCGTTTACGCCGGAAGGCATTTCCTGAAATCCCGGTTGCAAACTGGGTCTGCCCATGATGGGACAGGTACAGGCTGATAATGTCTGTGGATTGCGTGTATTTCTGAGCAATTTTGGTGGCACATTCATTGGCGGTTGAGCCCGTAATATCCCGCATCCATCCGGCATTAATGTCGTTTGGAGCATATTCAATCAGATGATCGAGCACTTCATCCACGTAAGGTTCTGTGAAGGAGGAAGACATATGCGTCAGATTGCCGACTTGTTCCTGAATTTTGCTCACGACATGCGGGTGATTGTAGCCCAGTGACAGATTGAACGTACCGGATACGCCATCCAGATACTCAACGCCTGCATCGTCAATCAACTTAATCCCTTTTCCGGTTCTGAAACGGTTTTTGGTTAAAGTTTGCATACGATTCCCTCCATAAATGTAATGTACTAGCCTGAACGATGATCAATAATTCCGGATTACGCAGGCATCACCCCTCTCAAGATGCAACGTTTAAATCTCTTTACTCTGATGTGCGAGAGTTCCACTTACGCTGCTGTTCCGTACATTCCAGAGATGAGAGAGTACGAGAGTGAGGAGCAGAATCAGACAAAATCCGGCCAAAATCCAGATCGTGTTCACTACAGGCCACGCACTCATGCTCCAGCCGGTGACATACTGCAGGATGGCGCCACCAATACCGCCTGATGCAATCAGGATACTGGTTGTGCGTTCAGTCATGCCTGGAATTAGAATGTTGGCATAGACCAGTGCAATACAGAACAGTCCTGACATGAACAATCCAGTGCCGAAGATTAGCAGATATGTTGCCCATTGGCCTGTAACGAACACCATGGCAACGGCGAACAGAAGTGTTCCTACCGTACTCCAGATCAGGAAAGGCATGTAGTTGACGGCTTCAGCAATTTTTCCGGAAAAAAGACGGCCGATAATCATGGCAATCCATAGAATGGATACGCTGAGTGAAGCGACTGACTCCTGCAACTGCAAACGTTCGACCAGGATGGAAGGCAGGAAGTTCATCAGGCCTAACTCGAGACCCATGTAAACGAAGAAAAAGATGACGAAGATGGTGAGCAGCCCCAGATGTTTTCTGGAATACTGGGCTCTACCCGTTGCATGTCCAACGGTATTTTCACCAGCTTGTTTCAGATATGAAGCGGCGGAGGTGGGCATGGTCACCCATAACAACATGAGAACAAGGGACAATGCGGAAACGGTATAAAACGTAAGATGCCAAAGATCCAGCCAAATGTATAAGGCAGCGACTGCCGGAATGAGAAGTGCTCCAAGGGCAAAGAACACATCAAGCTTGGACATGGCGACTGCTTTCTGATTTTCCGTGAATTCTATCGTAAAAGCACCAACAGAGGGCTCAATGATACCTGACCCAAACCCAACAAACATGGTTAGAAGAAGAACAACTGTCCAAGATGGCAAGAATCCGAGAACGGCATAGGCGGCCACAATACAGATCAATGCAATGGTTAACATGGATTTTCTGCCGATGCGGGCAGTCATGGAAGGAGCAACGAGCACCCCGACAAGAAAACCGAGAAACTGCAAAAACAACAAAAACCCGCCATCACTATAACCGCGCTCATAATGTGTCAATAAAACGGGTAGAAGTGCACCGAGTACAACGCTGGTTATGCCGATTAACAGATAAAAACCGCAGCTTAAAGCGAAAATTCTTCTCATAAGTTGCCCTCCTAAGATGGATATAAATTTTATATTATGTAAATATTGTTTCTTTCGTATATAACTTATACCATTATTATGCAATTGTACATGCTTTTTATTGTAAAATAATGTTAACTTTTGACGAATGGATAATCTTTCTCACACAATGTTCATCCTAAAACGATTTCGTGTCGAAATAAAAAAGTTTCCTAGTCTGAAATAGACAGGAAACTTCTTGACTTTATGGAACATTAATTCAAATATGAGTTAACTTATTCTGGTTCGGATGATCAGGGTCCATTAAAAGTTGGGTAACTGTGTGCATGGGAAACTCCTTTTTCATCTGGATTAAGCTGTTTATACAAAACAATAATCATTAATATGAAAGGCTGGTGCGTTTAATCTTTGACTTGAATCGCTTCTCCAAACAGCTTGCGTGCTTTGTCCCAATCGACGCCTAGTTTACCTTGCCAGCCCGCCCAAGGCATCTGCATATCAGAGCGGCCTTTGGTATTGTTAAGCAGCAACTCACCGTTCAGGATATGCTCGTTGTTAGTCCAATGGTCTGTACTGAGGGAGAGAACCTGATTGGGCAGTACACCTACTCTGGACAGCGCTTGAAGAATACTTCGACGAATCCCGGCGTGTCCTTTGATCAATTTCTCTGCAGTGAGTCGTTTCTCAAATTTTCCCGGAGACTCTTCGTCCTCAGCCTGATCCAGCATGTAAAGCAGTTGATTGAATGTGCTGATATCCTCGGTAGTCGGTTTAATAGGTCCTTGCTCAAGTAAGGTGACAAACTCTGTCAGATCGGCGTATGCACCTACACTTGTCCCACTGTAATCATAACCCTGATGGAGAGCGTATCGAATAGTGGAGAGATTCTTCCAGCCCTCGTCGCTATGACTGAAACCGCAAACTCTGCAAGCAAGAAATTGCTCGGTCTCTTCGTAAGCATGCGCCTGCGAGTGAATCATCATATGGTAGCTTGCGAGCGTAGATATGCCTCGTGGATAACTGCCCCCGACCCCTGCAATAAATGCTTGGGTAATTGTGGACCAGGAAAGACGTTCATTCTGCTGGAAAGTGATTAGTTGCTGAATGAGTTCATCATGATGGATCATTTCCAGATCGTTAGCCACCCAGCCTTGTGTAGACAGTAGCTCCTGTTCGGCTCCAGTTAATGTATTCGTTTGATAGATCATTACTTCTCGTACTCTGTCATAATCACCATTGGTGTGTAGATATAACTTTTTTAGGACTCTCATGCACGTTTTGTCCATGCTTAACTCCTTTCCTTAGTTTAATTTGGATTTACTATATACCTCCGTATAACAATTCATTTGCTTCGTTTCATTATAAGTGAGATGATGTGGGATGAAAATCAGTACAAGGTACTAACCTATTGAACGAAGCAGATAAACTGACAACATGAACTCGCTAATGGACCAGCGGCAATATTACAGATGAGAAGTGGTGGAGCATGCGAATTAACAAATACATAAGTGAAACGGGATTTTGCTCCCGCAGGGAAACGAACCGATTAATTGCAGCCGGGCGGATTACGATTAATGGCAAGGTATGTGAAAAAGGTGCGGACGTCGAGCCCGAGGATATCGTGCTCATTGATGGTAAAGAGATTCCTTACAATGATCACGAGCCGGTTTACCTTGCTCTGAATAAACCGATCGGCATTGTCTGCACCGCAGCGGAACAGGTGGAGGGAAACATCATTCAGTATGTGAATTATCCCTCGCGTATCTTTGCTATTGGCAGGCTGGATAAGGCGTCCGAGGGTTTGATTTTTCTGACGAATGACGGGGACATTGTGAACAAGATGATGCGTTCGGAGCATAACCATGACAAGGAATACGTAGTAACCGTAGACAAACCAGTGACAGACGAATTCGTACGGGCGATGTCGCAAGGGGTTGAGATTATGAATGTGGTGACGAAGCCGTGTGAGGTATATAAGCAACGTGAGAACGTATTTCGTATCATTTTGACTCAGGGGCTTAATCTGCAAATCCGCAGAATGTGCAAGGCCCTAGGTTACAGAGTGCTCAAGTTGGAGCGCATCCGAATTATGAATGTTACGCTCGATGGACTGGAACGTGGGCAATGGAGACATCTGGAGAAGCAGGAGTTGGAGAACCTTCTATCCATGTTGAATTAGAGAAGGGTGTCGAAGCCATGTCCTGGCAAAATGAAGAGAGGCACTAATCCGTCAGGATTAATGCCTCTTTTTTGAGTTATAGACGATAAAGTCATATATTATTGAAGTTTCGGTAACGTATTAGGAATTCTTTTTCTTTGTACTTTCTTCTCTGAAATGAATGATCCGAGCAACGTTAACAGAGCTCCGAGCAGCGTTATCCAGGTAATCCGTTCATGTAGAATTAGTGCAGAAGCGACGACAGTAATGACAGGCACCAAATAAATGTAGACACTTGTTTTGACGGCTCCCAGAAGACTCACTGCCCGGTTTCAAGTTACAAAACATAAGGCGGAGGCACCCAGCCCGAGGAAGAGAAGGTTCGAGAGGTTGGCCATGTTGGCGAAGCGCCCAAGATCGAAGTGGAATTCGAACAGGAATAAAGCCGGCAGCATGAATAATAGTCCATAAAAGAATACTTTGCGTGTAGCACCGATGGTGTGATAGGGAAGTTCACCTATTTTGCGCATGATAACAGAGTAGATCGCCCATACAGCAGGTGCCACGAAAGCGAGCAGATCCCCCAGCGGATTCAGTTGCAGAATGAAACTGCCGTTGAATCCAATAAGGATAATGCCAATCAAGGCAAGGGCGAAGCCTACAATAAACCGCTTGTGCAATCTCTCTCCATCCAGGAAGAAGTGTGCAAGGACTGCCGTAAAGAATGGTGCAATTGAAACAATAACACCTACATTGGAAGCGAGTGTGTACACCAGTGCAATATTTTCAATGAGAAAATATAACGTAACCCCGCATAATCCAGCACCGATAAAGAGCATTTCTTCTCGAAGTGAGGTAATTCGCATCAACCTCGGATAGATCAGGAATAGCACCACATAGCCAATCACAAATCGGAAAAATAGAATCTCCACCGGTGTGAAATCGAATGCCTTCGAATTGATAGGCTCCTAGTTGTAGATCGGTATCGAACACGACGGTTCGCACTTCACGAGTCACCTGCTGCACCTTCTTTCTGGTAAGTTAAATGTCATTATAATATAAAAAGAAGGAGCTTTCTTGGACGATATTGCTCGTCTGTTTTGTTCAAACATGTAAAAAAACCAAAATACCGACTGCCCCTCAAGAAGGGGATGAAGAGTATTTTGGTTCAATTATAGCCTATTCTGGCCGAATGAAAACATTCATTTGGATTCAATCATTCTTTGCTTCTAAGGGCAACTAGATACGTGAAATGAACTTACGTATACAGCTTCAGCGGAAGGCTTGTTAAAGATTGTCCGGCCGCAGAAGCGGTCAGATTCTCCTCCAGATTGAATTCTTCCACAGGTTCAATGCTGGTGAACGTTTTTAGAAATGTGGTCAGTACAATTTTGGCCTCCAGACGCGCCAGTGGTGCCCCCAGACAGAAGTGAGTACCGAAACCAAATGCAAGCTGTTTATTATTGTTCGATCGATGAATATTCAAGGTGAACGGATCATCGAACATGTTCTCATCCATATTAGCCGCACTCATCCACGCAACGATAGCGTCTCCCTTTTTTAGTTTAACACCAAGCAGATCGTTATCCTCTTTGACCATCCGGTCCATTTTGCTGATGTGAAAGCGATATCTTAGCATTTCCTCTACCGCGCCTGGAACTAGCTCAAGGTTATCCCTGAGTTCGGCATATAATTCCGGTTGGTCATACAGAAGGGCATAGAACGAGTTGGCCAGCAGGTTGCTTGTTGTTTCTATGCCAGCGCCCAGAATAAACATGGTGGTTCGCACGATCTCTTCATCCGTAAAGTGCTCGCCATCCACTTCCACCTGGATCAGGTCGGATATGATATCTTCTCCCAGATTGGATCTTTTGGACACAACGAAGGGATGCAAGTATTTAAAATATTCTTCACCGGCAATCTTTTTCATTGCGTTAATTTGATCAAAGGTGGCTTTGGTCGTGGGCATAAACATGGTGTCCACCCAATCCTTGAACAAATGGCGATCTTTGGAGGGGACGCCAAGCAGATCAGACATGATAATGACAGGAAACATGCTTGTATAAGCTTCCACAATGTCCACTTCTGATTGATCTTTAAATTCTCTAATTAACTCTTCGGCCACAGCCTCTATTCTCGGTTCCCAAAGCTTGAGACTTCTCGGTGTAAACGCACTTGCCAGCAATGATCTCCGCTTGCGATGTTCCGGCGGATCTACGTTGTGAATATCCAGCTTGTCCGGCATATGATACTCGCTGTCCGCGCCTTCTTCTTCACTTGAATATCCCACGTTAATAATTGATCTTTTTCTCACACTGGAGAAGTGCTCATGATCATTAAGCACGGTTTTGACAAGATCATACCTGAATACATGCCAGGAATCGGTCTCTTCATTGTAGATGACAGGTTCCTGATTCAACATGCTGCGATACCAACGGTAGGGACTGAATTCTTCTTCTTTCGATTGGAAATTCGTGATTTCTGACAGAGAAATAATAGAGTTCTTCGTCATTCGTTTCGCCTCCTTGGTTGGTCTCATTGACAAATATAACAAATAAGAGTACTTTAATTCAAGTAGTTTAAATTAAAACAACAAGGTGGAGTAGAGAGTGAAGAACATACTGAAGCACGGCGGAGTCAAGGCAGGCATATTCATGATCGTTTTTTATCAGATTGTAATGTTGACCGTTTTCATGTCAGGGTATAGCGCAATTCCCAAAAATGTAACCAATCTTACGGTGGCCATTGTCAACGAGGACCAGCAATCCGGTACTGAATTTGTACAAAAATTGCAAGAACAATTGCCATTTAAGGTAGTGACTAACGAATCATTGGAACAGGCAAAGACAGGGCTTGAAGACCGGGATATTCATATGATCATACGTATACCGGGTGATTTTACGGAGAAACTGTCTGAACAGGGCGGCAAAGCTCAACTCCAATACCTGATTAATGAATCAAACCCAACAACAATCACAAGCTCTATGAAAAATGTAGCTGCTGAAATCACGGCGCAGATGGGCGCACAGGTTCAGGCACAGAGCTTTGAGGGTGTGCTGAGCAGTATGCAGGTTCCTGCGGAGCAATCGAAGCAGATTGTGGAATCCACTATGGGCAAAGTGTCATCCGACATCGTTCTCAGCAATCCGCAGCCAGCAGGCATGCAGAATCAGATGGCACCGATGTTCATCACCATGGCGCTCTATGTTGGAGCCATGATCTATGCGATGCAAAGCATTGGCGGAATGAAACAACTGCAAGGGCAAATGGGTAAATGGAAAGCATTCTTTGCAATGCGAGGAGTCAACCTGCTTGTTTCCATCCTTGCTCCGCTTGTAGGGATCGGCATTTATTTTATGGTGCAGGGGTATGGGGTGGAAGTGTTTTTGAAAATGTGGATGGTACACAGCTTGCAGCTGTTTGTGTCAATTGAATTCACAAGCATCTTTATCATGCTTCTAGGTCAAGGTGGAATGCTGATCAACATGATATTTGTACTCAGCCAATCCATTGCAAACGGGACGTCCATGTCACCGGAGATGATGCCAGGATATTTCAAATTCGTGAGTCAAATCACACCGATGTTCTATTCAACGCATCTGGATTATAATATTCTCTTTGGCGGAGGAAATACGGTAAAATATGCGGTTGGACTGGCATTGGTGGGCATGGGAGCCTTTGTGATCAATACGGTCATTCATCATTTCAAAAAAGCCAAACAGACTGATACAACACAGGAGTCTGTACAACAGCCCGTTATGATATAAAATAGAAGTGATGAGGGTAGGCGGTGAGAAGGAAGCTGTACCCTTGGAAGAGAGAATGGGGGCAGTCACAATGTCGATTCAAATATTTATACTCGGTGCACTAAGTGAGGGGAATTATTATCCCTATGATATTAAGAAACGAATTGGGAAACATTTGGATCAAACGGATGCCAAGATTACGGAAGGCACCATTTATTATAATTTTGAAGTGTTGCTGAAGAAGGGCCTGATCGAGAAGGTTGAAACGATTCAGACTGAAAATCGACCGGATAAAACGACATATGGAATCACCGATAAAGGACGTCAGTCCCTTGAACAGAGCATATATAAGGTGTTCCAGAAGTTTACGAATGTACAGTCCTTATATGCTGCCTTGGTCCATTTGGATAAGGTGGATAATCAGAAGATCGCGTATTTGATTGAGGATATTATTGAGAAGATGAATAAGAGGCTGGAATATATTGATTCTCATACACCTCAGGAGATTGATGTGCAGGAGGATCTGAAAGATGCACTGTTGTTGATGCGAGATCACGCGTACCACTCCATTCAGAGTGATATGATCTGGCTTCAGAAGCTGCTGCATCATGTTCAGAGCAGAGTATTAAAAAGCTAAATCATATTTGATTCTTCATATTGTCCATAATATATTATTCATAAGAAGTCGCCATGGCGGTGGCTTTCATATGATCAGGTTAGCCGGAATTTTAAAATGTACCCTATAAGATAGACACTTTAAAAAAGGTCATCTTGTAGGGTCTTTTTGTGTACAATGAATAAAAAACGAGCGGTGGTCAAGCAGATGTCAAAAAAATACTTTACAACTCAAGAGCAAGATCAGTTAAGAAGAAATCCCTATGTGAAAAATGTCAGCGCTAAAGCTATTACGTACACGGATGCGTTCAAAGAACGATTTATTCAAGAATACAGTCAG
>NZ_FOBD01000016.1 GCF_900109515.1 Paenibacillus sp. OK003
CAAAGAGCAAACTGGAAATTCACAAGGCGTTCGCCAGTTCCCTCGGGAACTGGTAATTCAGTCAAAACTGCCTTCAAAAAATACTATACGAGGAGAGATCATGATGAAGATTGGAATTATTGGTGCGACAGGTAAAGCGGGTAATTTGATTTTGAAAGAAGCGTTGGATAGAGGGCATGAAGTGACAGCGATCGTTCGTAATGCATCCAAGGTGGAGGATAAAAGTCTGAATGTACTTGAAAAAGATGTATTTGACCTTACGGCAGAGGATGCCAAATCATTCGACGTGATCGTCAATGCTTTCGGTGCGCCAGCCGGGAAAGAGAATCTGCATGTGGAAGCAGGACAAACCCTGATTAACGTTCTGAAAGAGGCGCCGAATACTCGTCTGATCGTTGTTGGTGGTGCAGGCAGTCTGTTCACAGATGAAACTCAAACCTTGCGTGTTGTAGACTCCCCTGGATTCCCTGATGCATACAAAGCAACAGCAACCAACCAGGGTAAAAACTTGCAGGATCTGCAAGCTTCTTCAGGTATTCAATGGACGTTCCTGAGCCCGGCGGGATTCTTTAATCCAGAGGGTGTACGCACAGGCAAATATCAATCGGGTAAAGATCAGATTCTGGTGAACAGTGAAGGCAACAGCTACATCAGCTATGCTGACTATGCCATCGCTTTGGTTGATGAGATCGAAAACCCGCAGCATAAGAACGAACGCTTTACGGTTGTAGGCGAAGCGAAGTAATACTTTAATCACCATATTGAATGTAACAAACGGACGCTGATCTCGACAGATCGGTGTCCGTTTGTTTGATGTTCATGAGGAAATGAAATGGATGCTCTGTAGAAAAGGATCATTAGAAAGACAGCAAAAATTCGTCAGAAACTAAATTTAAATAGTTGCAACAAACCTCCATCTCCTAACGTTAACTAATCAGAGCGAGAGTTATCCAATATTTTCAAGTATTGCAGAACAGCTCTAATTTCCGGAAAAAGGGATGGTAATGTGTCTTACAATAGAATACATAGACGAGTAAAACCCGCATTAATACGTTTGTTACTGGCAGTAATGACTCTATTTTTGATGCCGGGTATTGTACATGCAACGGAATACGCTAATCCAAATAAGAAGCTATTGTCTGATGTTACTGCGATCACCGCAGGAGAATGGGCGGTTTATGCGGTTAAAAAGGATGGCTCCGTCTGGGTATGGGGAGGAACGCGAAACAGCGGCTTGATTGGTAATGGTTACTCGGTTCCGTCTGATTCTCCCGTGCAAATGAAAATGGATGGCGCGATTGCTGTTGCCAGTGGCACAAAACATGCACTTATTTTAAAAAAAGATGGTACGGTCTGGGCAACGGGATCGAATGATGATGGGCAGTTAGGGCTTGATAGTACCCCTGATCGAACAGTACTGGAGCCATTACAAGTAAAAAGTTTGAGAGATATTGAAGCCATCGCTGCCGAAGGTAATCAGAGTCTTGCGTTGCAAGCAGACGGCACAGTTTGGCAATGGGGACGAGCAGACCGAGTGAATACGCCTTCTTTTATGCCTGTAAAGGTAGAAGGGCTTCCTTTAGGTAAATCAATTGCCGCAGGTTATGGCTCAGCGATGATGCTTGATGATAAAGGGGACGTACATGTTTGGGGGACTATGCTTTACGAAACAAGCCCGGACAAATTAAGGAAGCCAACGATCTTAAGCGGTTTGATGGAGACTACAGAGATTGTATCATCAGGACAGAGAGCTGCTGCTCTAACAGAAGACGGGACATTATGGACGTGGAACAACTCGAAGTTGTATCCTACTCCTGGTAAACTGTTGCATCCAACCCGAGTACTTCAAGCGGAAGGAGTCCAGAAGATTGCTGGCGGTACCGGATCTTCTTTTAGCCTGATTAAAGATGATGGTACGGTATGGATGTGGGACAGTTACTGGGATAAGCCGACATACGCAGCTGTTCAAGTACCGGGAATTGAAAATGCATTGGATATTGCAAACAGTCAATTCCAGGGTCATTATGCATTGCTTGAGAACGGAACGGTCCTGAAATGGACGGTAGATTCTTCTGGCACACCTTCTGGACTTGAGCCTGTGAAGGCACCCATCCATGTGCAGGTAAATGATGAGACACTCCGTCTGGTGATCCCGCCGATCATCCTGGAGAATGTGAGCTATGTGCCTTTGCGGGGAGTATTTGAATCTGTTGGAGCTACCATTGAATGGAATCAAGGCAACTTTACTGGTGTCGTTAAGAAAGATGATACGATCATTGAAATTCATGCGTTGTCGGAGAGTATTCGATTAAACGGCAAGTCTCTGCCGGATGAGTTAAAACCGAAGATGATACATGGTGTAACAATGGTGCCCCTTCGCTTTATTTCTGAAACATTAGGGGCGGAAGTAAAGTGGAACTCTGAAAGTAATACGATTCATATTCGTATCCCATAGAAAATATCTAAAGGAAAGACATCTTCTTTGCTTTATGCGCCAATGGAAAATATGACTTCTGCGCGCTTCTTTTGATGTCACAAGCGGGGCAGTTCCTGTTGTTCGCTTGTCTGGCCTTTTATCTACAGCTTAACGGAGAGGCAGCATCGCTAGTGCTCGTATTTTCGCTCGTATTTGTCATGTCCTTTCTCGACGGCTGGACAACTCTGGCTCGGAATGCCCTTATTCCACGTCTTGTGACACACGAGCAAGGTCTGCTTAAGGCTAACGGACTTATTAGTGTCAGCGATATCAGGTCGTACAGTTTGAAGGCTGGGGACTAAGCGGTGTTGTGGTTGCCTTGATTGGGGCTAGCCCAACGTTGTTGCTGACAGCGGTTATTTATGGCTTGGCCGCGGCCTTTACGCTTGGCGTCAAAGAACCAATGGAAGGGGAAGCTGAAGCTGAAGAACGGAAGTTGCACATTTCATCTGACGTCACACCTGTACTCGGAACAAGCAGATGGCATACCTTAACCGAAGGTTGGAAAATGATATGGAAAACGCCTCGTCTGCGGGTGCTTACGTTTATGGATATGATCGACATGCTCGGCGGTTCAATCTGGGTAGGTGCCTTTACCTTGGCTTTTGTTCAAGTCGCACTTGGACAAGGGGAGGAATGGTGGGGATTCATTAATGCCGCATATTTTGCCGGAACAATAGGTGGCGGCTTGCTGGTGCATACTCTGGCAAGGATTATTGGCAACCGCTATTTCGCGGTAATGATGATCGGCATGGCGGGTTATGGAGTGTTGACCGCATTTTACGCAATGAACACACAGCCTTTCGTGGCGCTAATATTCGTGATGCTGATGGGGCCATTCGCTGAGCTTTCCATGATTAATCGGCGTACCTTGATTCAGAGCAGCGTGGCGAAACTTTTGCTGCCCAAGGTACTGTCTGCTCAAGCATCTCTTATGCATCTGGTCTTTTGTATTTCCTTGCTAGGTATGGCTGGGCTTGCCGAATATATCGGGATTGTGAACCTCTACCTGTTTGCGTCCAGATTGACCATAGTAGCCATCTTCGTAGGTTTGCTGAATTACCGGGCTTTTCGGGACCAAGCTGCTCCAGAAGCTGTAATGGATTAAAACGTTCTTTCTAAGGAACACGGGACGTCTTATTTGGCCTTCAGGTCCTTTTTTTAAAATGTAAGGAACATCAGACACGTTATTTCCCAAAATCTCCGGATAAAAACACTGTAAACAGCTGTTTATTCGGGTATAGCGTGCCTCAAGTTCCTTAGAATTCTGGGGAAGATTCAAATCCTTAAATAAGACGCCTACGATTCATTAGCGCTCCATACGCTGTTCTGGACAAGTTGAGGTACGCTTCGGTTCAACTCCGTCAAATCACTACAACTCTCAAATAAAGGCGCTGCTTCCCCAACGGAAGTAGCGCCTTTTTCTTATTACTACCTCAAATTCTTACTAAACACATTTTAGAAGTATTCTCATAAGCTGCAAACTTAGTGGAGGGGACGGAATCGATTCTGTAGAAGCGAAGCGTTCGCCTTTATCACCGGATTTTGTCCTATGGAATAGGACATTCAAAAAAATCTGGGGATAACAGCGATCGAAAGAACGATCCGTACCCGTAACGCCACCTGCTGCTCTTAAAATACTTATTCCCGTGTTTAGTCGATAAATCCTTCCAACATTACAGTCGGCAAGCCGTTAGACTGCCATGCACCTTTGCTGTAACCGCCGTTGTAACCCGGCGTTGCTTCAGGCTCCCAATAGAATACACCTTTACCTTTGCTGCTTGGCAGGTTGCGGAATTGCGTTTTCATCGCTGCGACAAAACTTTTACCGGCTGCGGGTTGCGTATTATCCATCCCGATTTCCGATACGATAATCTCCTTGCCATACCGGTTGATCAGATCCTTGGCATTGTTCACAGCATTGGTAACAGCCGTGTTCCAGCCGGAAGCGGAAGGATAGAGGGACATGGCAATCATGTCAAAGTTGGCACCGTTATTGATCAGACCACCGATATTCCATACAAAGAGGGCATTGTCATCGCCATTTGCGAGGTGCACAATGGTTTTGGTGCTGGTGCTGATGGATTTCACGGCATTATGGCCCGTGTTCACCAGCCACGCATAATTTTTCATGTTGGTGGATGCTTTTCCATCTTCCCATAACATGCCGTTGCTTGTTTCGTTACCAATTTGTACCCAGTCGGGGGTTACACCTTTGCTCTGCATGGCCGTCATAACTTCACGCGTGTGATTCCATACAGCATCCATCAGCTGTTGGAACGTGTAGTTTTTCCAGGCCGCAGGTTTCGTTTGTTGACCCGGGTCAGCCCAGGAATCACTGTAGTGCAGGGTCAGCATGACACTCATGCCTGCATTTTTGGCACGCAAGGCCAGAGTAGCTGCACGATCCTTGTTCATGTAACCGTTACCATAATCATTCGAAGGATTAACAAAGACACGAATACGAACGGAGTTGATCTGGTAATCATTTTTTAAAATATCAATAATATCACGCTGTACGCCGTTTTTGTCTTTCCATTTGTAGCCTTGTGCTTCCATCCCGGGCACCCAACTGATGTCGGCTCCTTTGGCGAAGCTTGGTGCTGCACTGGCATGCTGGCCTGCGGGCAGCATAATGGAGGTGAATAACAAAACAAAGACCAGAGCGATGGATGTTTTGAAACCCCTTACATTTTTAAACATTACAATATGCCTCCTCGAATATGGGTTGAGTTGCAACCTAATTATAACGAGCATCGTTTACTCAGCTACAGGGTCCATTTCCAATATTTTGGTTGTTTTTTCAACCTCTCCCGAAAAAAGACAAAACAAAAAGCCGTCCGAAGACGGCTTTTCTACCCTGGCGCTTTTTGAAACCTTGATCCGTATCCCGCGCCTCCACCAGAATCAGTTTATTTTGAGCTAGTGGATCGGGTAAGGGACACGTTCAACATGTGATTAGATATGTTGACGCACCTCCTTTCCTTGTGCCAAGAGTATACACCACTCTTTTTCGGAAAGCTAGTCTTTTTTTCAAATATACGCAAAATTATTTTTCGGTTTGGAACATCGTGATATCCCGGTCATAATGACTCTTCGTACCATTATCGTTGCGAATTCTCACGCTGTCTTCGCTGATCTGCTCTACGATGCCGCGACCCACTTCACAATATACGCCAGCCGGATCTTCCTGCCATGCGGTTACCGTGCATTGAGATAGTGCAGCTGTGAAAAACTCTATATTTTTTTGTAACGTTCTAGGTTTGTTCGATTTCATTATATACTCCTTTAACAAAAACAATTTTAGAATGTGGACAGCAACCGGACATTTTACACTGTAAATCACTTTACTCTGTCTCCTGCTCTTTGTAAAGGGATGGAAAAAGTTATCGTCATGAGGTATCATTTACATAAATTTTACACAGCATTTACACTGCGCTGACGCTTGTAGCCAATCACGAATAGTACAATTAGTTCATAACATCTAACCAAGAATAGATATGTAACAAATTCGGAGGCCATACATGCATAGAGATGTCAAAACAGGTAACTACGTTAACCGTGATTTAAGTTGGGTAGAATTCAATCGCCGTGTGCTCCAGGAGGCACAAGATCCAACAACACCTCTGCTGGAACGCATGAGATTTCTTGGTATTGTCGCCAATAATCTGGACGAGTTCGTAAGTGTAAGGGTAGCGGAGACGAAAGAGAAGATCAAGGCTGGATTTACGCAAAAGGATTTTACGGGCTACACCCCTTCCGGGTTGTACCGCAGATTGATTAAACGAACGGGGACCATGGTCGCCGAGCAATATAAAACCTATCGGGAGCTCATTCGTCTTCTCGCCAAGAAAGGCGTGAATTTTCAGGAATATACCGATCTGAATATGACCCAACAGCGAGCAATGGACCAGTATTTTCATGAGATCATTTTCCCGGTATTAACACCGATGGCGATCGATTCCAGCCGGCCGTTCCCCCTGGTACACAATAAGTCTGTATATCTGTCCGTGATGCTGCAGAAGGAAGAAGAGCAGGAGGGCGAGCCATTTTTGGCTATCGTTCAGGTGCCTTCCAATCTGCCGCGGGTCGTTCAGGTGCCTTTAAGGGCGAATAGTAAAAAGAAAACGTTCATTCTGATCGAGGATCTGATCAAACATCATATTCATACTTTATTCAGCGGATATGTGCCGCTGGCTGTTCAGGAATTCAGGGTGACCCGCAATGCGGATATTTCCATTAATGAAGAAGAAGCTGAGGATTTACTTGAGGCGATCGAGAAGGAGCTGCGGCGCAGACGACGGGGAGCACCGGTGCGATTGGAAATTTGCAAGGACTTCCGCCCGGATGCGTTGCTAGAGTTGCAGGAAGAGTTCGATATTCAAGACCCTGTGTATGAGATCGATGGACCGCTGGACCTGAGCTTTCTGGCCGGGTTTGTGGATAGTTTGGAAGGGTTCACTCATCTGAAATACAGTCCGGTGCAGCCTGTGTATCCTCTGGAGTTCCTTCCTCGGGAAAGTCACTTTGAACTGCTGCGTAAACGGGACGTACTCGTGCATCATCCATACGAATCGTTCGAACCGGTAACGGACTTTATTGTGGAAGCTTCGGAAGATCCGCGTGTGATGGCGATCAAAATGACGTTATATCGGGTGAATGGGGATTCCCGTCTCATCCCCGCATTGGCTCATGCAGCCGAGAGCGGCAAACAGGTGACGGTTGTTGTTGAACTAAAAGCCAGATTTGATGAAGAACGTAATATTGCATGGGCCCGCACGCTGGAGAAGGCAGGTTGTCATGTCGTATATGGATTGGTCGGATTAAAGACCCATGCCAAGATTATTCTCGTCGTACGCAGGGAACAGAGTGGTCTGAGAAGGTACGTGCATGTTGGAACAGGTAACTATAATGAAAGCACGGCCAAAGTATACACCGATGTAGGACTGTTTACCTCCAATCCCATCATTGGTGAGGATGCATCGGAGTTGTTTAATGAGATTACCGGATATTCAGGACCCAAAGCCTTGCAGGCATTCCGCGTCGCCCCTGACGGCATGAAGGATGAACTGTTTGCGCTCATTCGTCGGGAAAGGGAGCATGCCTTCAAGGGAAGACCGTCCAGGATTATTGCCAAAATCAATTCCTTATCCCATCAGGATATCATTGATGAATTGTATCTGGCATCTCAAGCTGGAGTACAGATCGATCTGATCGTGCGCGGCGTATGCTGCTTGCGTCCGGGGGTAGAGGGACTTAGTGAGAATATTCGTGTGATCAGCATCGTGGACCGGTTTCTGGAACACTCCAGACTGTTTTATTTCGAAAATAGCGGGAACCCGGATGTGTATCTATCCAGCGCAGACTGGATGACCCGTAATTTGAAGCGGAGAATCGAACTGATGTGTCCCGTGTTTGATCCGGAGCTGAAGAAGATGCTGGTCGATATATTGAATTTGTCGCTCATGGATAATGTGAAGGCAAGAGAGCTTATGCCTGGCGGCAATTATGTTTTTGTACAAAATGAAAAGCCCCCGCTGAGAAGTCAGACGGAGGCGATGGGCATTATTCCCTGGAAGCCTGCTGAATGGAGTGCGTTAACGTAACTCCCCAAGCTTCCTGTAGATCCTTGACGGCATCGTCAAGGCCACTGAGTTCCAGTAACGGCTCCGCTGTACAGATGAATTGCATCTGCAGCGAGTCGTTTTCTTTTGCCGCCTTTAAGGCGGTAATACTTTCAGAACGATTAATCGCTTCAGTCACGCGCAGCAGAGAGCCCAAGCGATGGGCATGCCGTTCATCCGAATCCTTGAGAATGTCCTTGTGCTTATGCAGCAGCTGGGGCGTTCTTTTTTTGGGATGATAATCCGCTGCAACGGCACTCAGGATGGTCTCCCGGTGAGATAGTCCGTAGATGCTTGCATTCATGATCCAATAAGCCGAGTGCTGGGGATACCGGAAGTAGTTAATCTGTTTTCCAGCCATGTGCAGCATGGAGACCGTGTACAGAATCCGGGCATCCGCTGGATCGGGAGCACTACCTTGCAGGGCAGTATACAGGGTAAGCGCATCATGGTGAATCCGATTCAGACGTTTCTCCGGAATGGGTGGGCCAAAATGAATGAAGTTGCGAATGCTGTCCCGCAGCGCATCTGGCACGACCGGCTTACCTTCAGCCAGGAGATCCCTTAGCAAACCATCCCGTAATCCCGCTCCGCTCACGACATAACGATCCCCTTGGATGATTCGGAAGACCGTCCGCAATATGAGTACACCTGGAACAATAATGTCGGCACGATCCTTGGCAAGTCCGGGTACTTTCTTGCGTTGTGCCGAGGTTAGATGTGGCAAAGAACGAGCGATATTTTCCATCTCTTCTGCACCGATTTCATAATGATGCGTAACCGGTAGTGAGTATTGTGTTCTCTTCTGCTCCACTTTGGCCAGTGTACGCATGGTGCCACCAAGTCCAATGAGAGGTAGTCCGGGATGCTGTGTAACCCAATCCTGATCGCTTAATGCCTGTATAACTTCATTACATAGTGCAGCCGCATTTGCCTCAGTCCACTGATCTTCTCCACCATAACGGGCATGAGAGTTAACCGCACCAATAGGCAGAGAGATGCTGTGCAGTCTTTTTCGATTACGGAATACAGTGATCTCGGTACTGCCGCCGCCAATATCCACGACATAACCATCCGCCAGATCAATCGATTGAGTGACACCTAGGAAACCGTAATAGGCTTCCTGATCACCGGATACACATTCGATGGTAAGTCCCGTCTCGGCTTCCAACCAACCTATAATTTCTGGGGCATTACCTGCATTCCGAATGGCAGCCGTAGCTGCAGCCCGGATAAGCTTGGTTTGATATGCTTCGCAAGTAGCCCTAAATTGTCGCAAAATCGTAATGGCCTTGTCCAGTGAATGTCGCAGGATGGTTCCGTCTTGTTCAACTACATTGCTTAGACGAGCGGCATATTTGTCTTCATGAATGATGCGATAGGCTCCATCCTGGTCGAGTTCATAAATAACCAGACGAATGGAATTGGAGCCGATATCGATGATTCCGAGTATTTCGTTATGTGTCATAAGCATCTCCTTCTACAGAGGTTAATCTACCCGACTTTCAGCAAGGCAGCCATGGCTTCCGGTGAACCCGGAGGCGTCGAGGAGAAGGGCGTGGTCAGCATGACCACAATGATGAAGACGATAAAGCAGGCAAACAGAATGCAACTTACAGCAAAGCCGCGATTGCTTTTCTTCATAAACAGTCGAATACCTGTAACGAATAGAAGTACCGTAATGGCTACCAGAACGATAGAAATTGCAAAATAGGCTACACCATACAGCGATTTAAAAAAAGATTCCATGTCTTCTGAACGCTCCTTAGATCCTCATATTTAAGCCTCTCCATACCATTCCTTAGTAGCATACGATAGTTTGATGCGTTTGAAAAGCAAACCAGGCGCCTGTTCCGACCTCGAACCAAGCTGACGGACCTTATACACGGAAAAGGGGCCCCAGCCTTGGACAGACATCCAAGAAAGCACGGCTTCTATTGAGTATGTATAAGGAAGGACTATTGTTCACGAAAGGAGATCAACCCATGTCGAGACAGCTTGCAAGCAAATGGCTAAAGACAGAGGCGCTGTTGAAATATCCGGTAGCTGCTGTCCACATTCCACAGACGAAGGCGTTCAACTCGGGGAATCTGCTAAACATGCTTAGTCATTATGGAATGGTGTATATCAAACCTGTTGTCGGTGGTGGTGGTTACGGTGTCATTAGAGTATCGGCAAGCGGAGGAACCTATCGGTACACTCATATGAAAATAACCCGTTCTTTTACTCAGTTTGATCAGATGTACCGCTCCGTAATCCGTGTAAAAGCCAGACGGAGATACCTGATCCAGCAAGGCATTCATCTGGCGACCATTCAAGGCAGACCTATCGATTACAGAGTCAAGGTCGTCAAGACAGAAAGAGGCTGGGTATTCCGTTCTATGGTGGGACGGCTCGCTCGTCCAGGACTTGTCGTGACCAATATTAGCAAAGGAGGAACGATGCTGTCCGGCAGGAGAGCGCTCGCTCTGTCCCTACCTCATATTTCAGGAAAACATAAACGTCGTGAGATGCGTTCACTGACACTCACCTGTACGAATATCATGGAAAGTCAGTTCCCGGGTGTGGGGCAGCTTGGCTTCGATTATGGACTGGATCATTCAGGCAAGATATGGATTTTGGAAGTGAACACCAGACCGCAATGAAAATGGCTAAAAAAGCTAAAATAATCCAAAGAATTTCCGATAGTAATATAGAAGGAAACAAGATGGAAAACGTTTGAATTTTAACCATGAAGGGTAATTTACTCGCATCAACTCTTGAAACTATGAATTTATTCTAAAAAAAAAATGCTCTGATAATCGTTCTGTTCGATAGGTTATGATCCTGTGTATAAATACTGTCCACACTATCCACGTTGATCAATCAACATTTTTACCATTTATCAACAAACTATACACAGGATTTCCACATGATGTTGTGGATAACAAGAACGCTTGTTCTCTTTATAAATCTCTGATATGATAGTTTTGAGGAAAAAAAAGGAAAGGTTGTGGCGGGAAATGGCTATGTTATCCGATGAGATGTTGTTGGATTCCTACCATAAGGCGATTGAGTTGAATCTCGAACGAGATTTCATCGCACTGCTGTTGGCAGAAATCCATAAGCGCAAACTGGGTACCGACGTATCTGCCATTCTTCACTAGAGATCCTCATTGCAGGCAATGTTACAGGTTTCCGGACATGTCCCATAGATTGACAGGCCATAGCGTGGTTGTCTGACAATGGTGACAGTACATCATATGATTGCAAACGTTTTCCGCTTCGTCTGCCGTGTCAGAGGAAGTTTGAATGACGTAAGGGCTGTATGGTCCGGTGTAATCGTCCAATTTGCCGCATTCTGACAGTCCCTGAAGGCAGTGGGGACAAGCCTGCTCCGGTACAACCAGACCGTTACACAGCGGGCATATATAAGACAAGGGTATCCCTCCTGATGTTGAATTCATTCAGGAGTAAGATACCCTTTTTTGTGTCTTTTATGTTCTATAGTATTCCAAAAGGAATTAGCGCTTCATGTTACTGCTGTGTCCCGGGGACAACTTGGCGTCTGGGTCAAAATAAACCTTGGCATTGTTGACTGCGGTTGGCGCTTCACCGAATCCGACAGCAATCAGCTTCAGCTTGCCTGGATAAGTTGTAATATCTCCGGCAGCGTAGATACCCGGAATGGAAGTTTCCATGCGGGAATCGACCACGATGGAATTGCTATCAATTTCGATGCCCCATTCTGCGATAGGTCCCAGGGAGGAGACAAAGCCGAAATTGACGATTACATCATCAACTTCAATTTCCTGTGTTTCCTTCGTTTTGACGTGAGCCAGAGTCAACTTGGTAATGCGGTCTTCACCGTGAAGTTCCGTAATTTCGGTAGGTGTAACGATGTTCACCTTGGAATTCATCAGGTTTTCGACACTGTGCTCATGCGCGCGGAATTTGTCGCGGCGATGGATCAGGGTTACTTGCTCAGCGATCGGCTCGAGCATAAGCGCCCAGTCTACAGCGGAGTCCCCGCCACCGCTGATCAGTACTTTTTTGCCGGCAAAGGCGTTCAGGTCACTGATGAAGTAGTGCAGATTGGTTTTTTCGAATTTGGCCGCACCCTCAAGCTCCAGACGACGGGGTTCGAATGCACCCACACCCGCAGTGATAATTACGGCTTTGGCGTGATATTCATTCACATCGGTTTTTACGACGAAGTGGCGTTCTTCTAATTTCTCTACCGATACAACCTTTTCTTCAAGACGGATGTTCGGGTTAAAATGGCTCATTTGCTCCACCAGATTATTCACCAGCTCCTGAGCAGTAACTTTTGGGAATCCGGCTACATCATAGATGAATTTTTCGGGATAGAGGGCGGCAAGTTGTCCACCAAGTTGTGGCATACTTTCAACCAGCGTAACGGATGCCTGACGCATCCCTCCGTAAAACGCGGCGAACAGACCCGCAGGGCCGCCACCAATAATAAGCAAATCGGTCATGTTATGACCGGCAGTTTGTGCAGTCAAGAATCAACAACACCTTTCTTATTTTTAATAGGTAGTTAACAGAAATAATAAAGCCGGGTACGTATGGTAACCAGCGTTTGTTGCTGAACTGTCTTTCTCATTATAAACGGTGTAAACGGGGTTGCAAAGTTGGCAGTTTGATGAATCTGGGAACAATAGATGAAGATCAGGTGAGAATAGGATGAAATTGGAAATGAAAGGTTATGAAAAATAACAAAAAAAACCTTGATCTTTGCCACAAATACAGATATCCTTGACCTGTACTATGTGTTTTTTTTGTCTAATTAAGCCTCAATTTGTAATGTGAAGACAATACCCGCGTTTTGTTGAATCTTGTGTATAATTTCACAATTTTAATCGATAACTTGCATGCAAAAAGTTCAAATAAATTCGCGAAGTTAACATTTGTCGTCATAATGGATAAGACCTCATCAATATGGGTAAGTAAGAGCCTTTTTACAACAAAACAATCGAATGGCTGATGCAATGAAACCGGAAGGGGTATAGACATGAGCAGTATTCCCAAAATCGTCATCCTCGGCGCGGGCTATGGCGGGATTCTGACAGCCCAGCGGCTGCAGAAGGAATTGAACTATAACGAGGCCGATGTCACATTGGTGAACCGGCATGATTATCATTATATCACTACACATCTACATATGCCGGCAGCCGGCACAGATACCATTGAACATGCAAGGGTCCCGATTTCGAAGCTGATTGACGAGTTCAAGATTGATCTGGTCAAATCTTCGGTGAAGGAGATCCGCCTGCAGGATCGGAAGATTATTCTGGAGGATGGCACGTTATCCTATGATTATCTGATTATTGGATTGGGTGGAGAACCGGAGACCTTTGGTATTCCTGGCATGCTTGATCATGCCATGACCATTCGCAGCATTAACTCCGTCAGAATGATTCGTGAGCATATCGAATACCAGTTTGCCATGTACAAAAACGATAATAAACGTAACCGCATTCGTTTTGTCGTGGGTGGGGCTGGCTTCAGTGGTGTCGAATTCGTGGCTGAACTTGCGGATCGCATTCCTCAGCTTTGCAAGGAATTCGACGTGAATCCCAAAAATGTGCACATCTATAATGTGGAAGCAGCGCCTTCAGCTCTGCCTGGCTTTGACCCGGAACTGGTTGAGCATGCAATGAACGTGCTGAAGAAAAAAGGTGTTACTTTCAAAATCGGTGTTCCGATCAAGCAATGTCTGCCAGATGGCGTCATTGTGGGTGAAGGAGAAAAAATCGATGCAGCAACGGTCGTATGGACCGGCGGTATCCGTGGGAATGCTTTGCTTGAGCAGGCAGGCCTTGAAGTAATGCGTGGACGGGTGAAGGTTGATGAATTCCTTCGTGCCCCAGGGCATGAGCACGTCTATGTCATCGGTGACAATTCACTCGTGTTCAACAACGAAGGGCGCCCATATCCACCTACAGCTCAGATCGCGATGCAGCAAGGTGTTAACTGCGCCAAAAACGTTGTCGCTGCCATCCGCAAGAAGCAGCCGCAGCCTTTTGTGTTTACAAGTAAAGGTACGGTTGCGTCACTGGGGAAAGGCGAAGCGATCGCCGTCGTAGGCGGCAAGAAATACAAGGGATGGAAAGCGGCTCAGCTGAAAAAGCTGGTGGATCTCCGGTACTTGTTTATCATTGGTGGCATTCCTTTGGTTCTGAAGAAAGGGCGGTTTTTTGGATGAGACATTGCAGTGTTCAGGTCAGAGGACTACTCACACGCGAAGAACTGGATCGTTACAACGCCCTGATGCAGGTTGGCGGTTATCTGGAGGAACAGGATCAGTATGATCTGGCTTATATCGTTCAGAAGGAAGTGGATATTCTCATTTTGCCTGCCATTGAGCGGCTTAAGGAGAAGGGACGTGACCGTGACCGGGCAACAGCTGAGTTTTTGGAATCTCTGAAAGCGGTTGATGAAGAGGAGCAGGATTAGAGACTATAAGTTGAACTAAAGATATTTACACATACACTTCAATGACAGAATAACCTTACAATCGCTGTTATCCCCAGATTTTTTGATTCCCTTTTGTTAAAGGGAAAATCCGGTGATAAAGGCGAACGCTTCGCTTTTTCAGGTTTTTTCTGTCCTTTCCGTTTTTGTATAAATAAATAGTTCAAACGATATAGATCTAAATCAAGCTTGAGGTGGTAGAATATTGATACATATAAAGCACCGCTGATCCTCTCCTTAATGGAGGTATCGCGGTGCTTTTTGTAATTTATCCGATTTACAGCTTGAGCATCTCTTCCAATGTTGCTTCGTTCAGCAGACTTCCCACATAGAAAGAACCGAATTCGCCATAACGGGCACTGACTTCATCAAAGCGCATCTCGTAAACGAGCTTCTTGAACTGAAGTGCATCATCCGCAAACAACGTAACGCCCCATTCCCAGTCGTCGAAACCAACGGAACCGGTAATGATCTGTTTCACTTTGCCAGCGTAACTGCGACCAATCATGCCGTGGCTGCGCATCATCGTACGACGCTCGTCCATCGACAGCATGTACCAGTTGTCGTTCAGCTCGCGTTTTTTGTTCATCGGGTAGAAGCAGATGTATTGCCGCTGTGGCAGGACCGGTTTGAGACGGGCGATAATTTCCGGGTTCTGCATAGGGTCTTCGCCCTCTTTGCCAAGATAATTGCTCAGTTCCACTACACTGACATAAGAATATGATTTGGTGGTGTACTGCGCAAACATCGTTTTGTTAAACGCGTTCTCAACGGCCTTCAGATCTTCCAGCGTTTCACGCAAATGCATCATAACAAGGTCAGCCTTTTGTCCCACAACGGTATAAACGACAGTGCTTCCTTTGGATGAATCCTCTACTGCTTTCCATTCCTTCCAGAATGCCTGAAGCTCGTCCAGTGCTACGGCGCGTTCCTCATCATCGGCTGCTTTCCAGGCGGCCCAGTTAATCGAGCGGAAGTCATGCAGGGCGTACCAGCCCTCCAGTGTTGATGCGGCTTCGTTCATTGAATTGATTCCTCCTGCAGGTTATATTTCCAAATCCCGGTAAGGGACGGTTGAGTGCTTTATCGTCTTCATTGTATCCCAACAGGAAGTAGAAGGGCAAATGAAGAGAAGGTGAATATAGGGAAATTTGTCCAGAAAGTTCGTTGCTTCGCCACATTTTTTGCGGTACACTATCTACTATCCGTAGTAAGAGAAACCGAGTCAGTGAAAGAAGAGGTGAACGTCACCCGATGCAGTTTATACCTGTGCTGGTATTAATGGTGTTATTTTTCGTTATGATGTTTGGTATCGGTTTCATTCTGAATATGCTGATGAAGACAACCTGGTTTCCTTCCTATCTGTTCATTATTGTCATTCTGCCTGTCGTCGTGTATTCCTTATGGGATCATACGGCATCGTTGATGTCGCATCTGGGTTCTTTCCATATTGTAGACTATATGACGGGCGTAGCTGGACTTGCTGGAGCGGTCATCAGTGGCTGGGCCATTCGCAAACTTCGTCTGGGTGGGTACAAAATGTTTTAATCGGCTAGCCAATTTGGCAGCAAACGCTGGACTGCATTTTCCGTAAAGGTCTTGCCTTTGTCGTAAACGCTTACGAGTGCAAAGGGAAGGCTTTTTGGCATGCATCCAAAAAATGTGCATGATTGTTCGGACATGTCTCATATATATATGGATAACATTTCTCCATATGTTTACTTGTGTTCTAAGGCTGTAGCTTTTATAGTAATCTAGCAACTCTGCGAAAACGTGAATGCTGTCGACCTAGGACGAAACGGAGCGAGAACAGGTCCGTTTTTTACCTGTTTTTGAGCATTTGAGGATCGGACATTTATGATAGAATAGATAAACAACCTTTTGGGGAGAAGGAGATCAAGCTATGCGCATGAAGAATTTGCACCATTATACTGAACATCATCGCTACTGCGTATACAGGGAGTTTGGACTTAGTGCCCTGGATGACCGCATGCTCACCGGAGCGTATCAGCCAATGGTAGGTGCCTTTGCGATAGGCTTGTATCGACTGCTATTTCAGCATCTTCCCGGTGAACAGGTCGGTTACTCGCCGCTTGAACAGCAACGGAGGCTGTTCATGACGCTGGGACTCGAGCCCAGCGAGAAAGGGCGCAAATATTTGGTGGAGCAGGCATCCAAGCTTGAAGCCGTTGGTTTGCTTCAGACTTCACGGCTGTATATTCCGGAAAATGACGACTACATTTATGAATATGAGCTGCAGCCTCCGCTCTCTCCGGCAGAATTTTTCCGTACACAGCATTTGACACTGCTGCTTCGTGATAAAATCGGCAAGTTCGCCGTACTCTCACTACGTTCCGGTTTTTCGGCGATAGAGAGCGGTGACGCGCCTTACCCGGCAGCAAATAAAGAGAATATTTCCGTTCCTTTTTACGATATATTTGAATTGAATACCCATGTCATTGATTATGAGCTGGAGCAGGCGTTGTCGGAAGTGTCGACTTCGGCTCAGCGCAGCGGGATCAATGGGGCAGCAGAAGAGAACAGTCTGAATTATGCCGACATTATATTGCGTTTTCCGCGTGAGTCGGTTAATCGCCGTCATGTGGAGCAACTGCGGTTCGATCACGAACAGCTCGGCATTGTGAATTATGTGGTGAACAAGTTCAATCTCAGCGTACAGGATGTATGTCGTTTGCTGGATGAAGATGATATCTTTAACCCACAGGGGCAGCTCGTGCTGGATGATCTTCAACACAAGGCAAGCCTGCAGTTCAGACAGACCAAGAAGCGACATGAGCAGCAGACAGTTCAGGCAGCGAAGGTTGTTGCCCTCAGACAGCATATGGAGGAGCCTGAGCGGAAAGAGGATTCCGGTGAACCGCCTGTCGAACATGTGGTACAGATGGAATACTACGTCGAAGTGCCTCCGCAATTTTCGACCAAATGTGATATTCATCAATATAATATGATGCTGCGTAATGAGCCCTACACACGATTGCTTCAGACGTTCTTCCCTGGTGCCGTACCGGACAACCTGGTGGACATTTTTGAGAAGATTGACCTCAGCTACAAGTTGCCGGGTGAAGTGATCAATGTGCTGATTCATTACTTGATGGCATTGCTCGTATCCGGTGGTGAACAAAGAATTAACCGTAACTTTGTTGAGGCCATTGCCTCCAACATGCTGCTCAAGCAGGTGAATTCCTATGAGAAGGCAGTACAATACATTCGAGACCAAGCCAAGGTCAAAGGCAAACAGGCTGCTGGTGCAGCTGGAACCCGTTCCCGTACATACGGCAAAGGAACCAAAGCCAAACCCGAAATTCCAATTGTACAAGACATAGGTGCCGACGGCGATGCCGTATCCGAAGAAGAGTTCGAAGAGATGATGAGGTTTGCCCAGCAGATGCAGGCAAGCAAACAAAAAGGAACTTCATAACAATTCATAATAATGACCCATAAGGCGAGTCACCTAAATCAAAGGAGACTCGCCTTTTATTCTTTCAAGGAAAAGAGGAGGGCTCTCGATGGCGAAATGGGATAATATGCTGTCCATGCTTTGGATGCTGCGATCCGGAAGAAAGCTCACCGCCGCTCAGATCGCGGACAGTTTGGAGATTAGCGTCCGCACCGTGTATCGATATATCGACGCATTATGCGCAAGTGGCGTGCCGGTCGTGGCGGAATCGGGCCATGATGGTGGTATTCATATTCTGGAAAATTTCAAGGAAACGCCATTGTTCTTTAACTCTGTAGAGTTGAAGGCGCTTGTGGATGCGTTTAAATTTGCGCAAGGTGCTGGCTATCCGTATGTGCAGGAGCTGGAGTACGCGCTGAAGAAGGTGGAGAATGGACTGCACGAGGAGCAGCGCCACGATCTGTCACGCAAGCAGAGCAGCTTGGACGTGGTCTCTTCAGCGCGTCCGCCTTCAGTCGTTCCATTGTTGCGGGAGTTGGAACAAGCGACGAATGACGGGCGAACGGTCCGTATGGTCTATCGGAAAGCGAATGCGGAGCAGGCTGGCGAACGTGAAGTCGATCCATATGGGCTAGCGTATGACCGAAATGAATGGTACGTTGTCGCGTTCTGCCATCGGTCGCAGGCGATGCGGACGTTTCGCGTCGAACGAATCGAACAGCTGGAGTCAACCGAAGCGAGGTTTGACAAGCCGGAGTCTTTCTCGGCGTCCGCGTTTTTCTGTGAGCAGTCCAACCAGAGACGGGAGGCAGATGGACCGTTGACGGTAATCCGTATTGAGGGACAGCCTGACACGCTTAATGCGGTTTGTGGCCACTGGCATCTGCGCCACTATTTGACGGAACGAACCGATCGGGAGGCACGGTTTCTGATCGATGCTCCGACGATGAACAAGTACCTTCCGACATATCTCATGACCTTCGGCACGGCCATTCGCATCCGCGAACCACTGGAGTTGAAGCGGCGGATTCAGAAAATGGCATACGGTATCGCCAAACATTATGAAAATGATGCGAATTGAAGTTTGTTGACAACATTTGTTGCTTCAACAACCATACCAACAGTATGATTATCATGTTTGGGCAAACGATCGATTGTTTGCACACCTCGAGCAACTCGCCCTTCCGACTTCCTCTAGGGAAGCGAAAGGGCTGGATTGATTTCTTGTGAATCTTTTATCGCAGCATCGTCGTTGCTTTATTGCTGGCATAATCTTCAATAACGAGCTTCAGGGAGCTGGTGCTGGACGCAGGCGTGAATGTCAGCTCGCTCAGCTTCGTTCTGCCCCGAATGATATAAGGGAATTTCTGCGAAACGTAAGTTACTCCGAATTCGCGTGGCACCTCATTTTCATAGACATAGATTTTGTACCAATCCTCCAAATCAGGCAATGCGAGGGTGTACTTTCCATCCTTTACCGTCACCTTTTCCTTGGCATATGGTGTAATCTGAGTATCTGCCAGTTGTCCAGTCGTTGTGACTGGATTCTGTTTGCCAATGGCAATATTCAGGACGTAATGTTCGCCATTGGTCGGAAGACCTGTCAGAATGGCAGACTGTTTTCCTTTTTTGACCTGAAGTGTCTTGGTGAAGGGTTCCTTCGTATACTCCGTATTGCCAATAATTAAAGAGATACTCGCTGAATTCATTGGTGTACGGGGTGCTGTCAAAGAATGAATTGCCATAATCGCCACTCATCGTAAACAGCTGGGTGTCCGGGCTGAGTTCGGGATAAGCCTGCGTGGCCGCAAAGGCATCGTTACGTGGCTGCAAAGGTACATGAGCACGAAGCAGATCACCATGGATATCACTTTCGGGTGTCCAATTCAGAATCTGGGCAGCGGTGTAGCCATGCTGGTAAGGCTGATTTACTCCCTTGGCGCTGTCACCTGTGTAAGGAAGCGTGTCTCCTGCATAAACGGATGAGGCAATGACTTGTCCAAGCAGAGCCGAAGTGAGAACCATTGCGGTTACTTTGGGGATAAGGCCTTTGGGTTTGTGTTTGCGTGTCATGCTGTTCCTCCTTCAAGTCGAATGAATGTAAGGTATTCTTTTACACAAAAATAAAGTTATGGTTAACGATAGGGCGTGAAAGCATTTTCAAATAGGGCGAAATTAAAGAAACACAGGTATAAACTAAAGAAAAGTTCCAGGTGACAAGTTAATGTCAGAAGGCAGATGATATACTTTAGACAGGAAAACAGCATCGGGGGGAACATGTGACTTGAGAATTGTTAGCGTTTACAAAAATTTCTTTAAAAATAATATGTTTATGAAGATGCTGTTCATCTTCTCCATGATTTCGATTGTAACGATTATTACCTTGTCCTATATCATTTTCCTGTCCGTGTCCGATGCCACGATTCGCCGAGAGCTGGCGATCCAGAAAGCGGCCATGGAGAGTGTTGACCGATATATTCATCAGCAGTATGAATCGGTGCAAAACATGGTGAGAGATATGCATCAGAATGAGGCCTTATCAGCCAATATCACCTACCTGATGAATCACACGTACGCCGAGTATGTACAGCATCTGACGAATGGCTATTATGCGAATCAGGATGATTATTCAGCTGATGTACTGAAACATTTTCAGAATATCATGGATCGCAATTCGGATATCAATCAAGTGATGTTATATAGTGCCGAGCGGCAGGATTTGTCCTCCTTCAATCAACATAAGCAGTTCAGAAAGCTGAACACCAATGTGGCTCATTCCTATATTCCTGACGTGATGGCGATGGAGACACCGAATATCAGCGCACCAAACTATTGGATTCGTAAAGAAATTGATCAATGGGACCCGGCGCTGTATGCGATTCGGGTGCCTATCAACGATACACAGACCCTTCGAAATTTGGGTCAGTTCCTTGTTTTCTTTGACTCAGCAGGTATTGGCAACGCTTTGGATAGTTACGAAAGTAATCTCAAGGGAGAAATTGTGGTGCTGTCAGCCAAAGGTACAGTATTGTTCGATTCCAACAGTAACTATTACGGCAAGAAATACCCCTATATCAATGTGGCCGATTCCCTGTTTGATCAGACGGATATGGACTCGATGAAAAAGGAGCGAAATATGTATGTGAACAAGTTTGTCTCGGCGGATCAGGGCTATGTGGTCGTTGGCACGGTTCCTGTGGATGAGATGGCTGAGGCCTACGCGGGTACACGCAACACAATCGTTTCGATTAGCATCATATGTATCCTGTTTGCAGTGCTGGTTCCGGCATTTTTCATCATTAATTTTGCCAAACGCACCCGCAGAATCATTCGTTTCACCCAAAGGGTGAAATATGGCAACCTGACAGCACGCATCGATGATGCCCGTGATGATGAGCTTGGACAGATCTCACACAGTTTCAACGATATGCTGGATGAACTTAATCAATATATTGAGCGCGTCTACAAAGCGGAGATCAAACAAAAGGAGACAGAACTGGTCGCTCTCCAGGCACGGATTAATCCTCACTTTCTCTATAACACGCTGGAAGTCATTCGAATGAGGGCGATTTCGCAGGGTGCGAAGGATGTCGGGGAGATGATCTACAGTTTATCCGTGTTATTCAAGAGCCTCGTTCAACAGAAGAAAAATTATACGCTCAAGGATGAGATGGAAGCTTGCCGTCTGTATCTGGAATTGTTCCGAATCCGGTATAAGGACATTTTCATGTACACGATTCAGTTGGACTCTGTGCATAACCAGCATCCGGTGGTTAAGCTGTCCCTACAGCCGATTATTGAGAACTATGTGGTGCACGGCATTCAGACAGAACGTTCGGATAATCAATTAACGATTGTTGTTGAAGAACTGGGCGACGCTTTGCAGGTAGAGGTTAGAGATAACGGTAAAGGCATTGATCCTGAGCGCCTGACTGAAATTTTAGAAGAACTGGAACGTCCGGAAGAGTCGGGTAAAATGTTCGGACTGCGCAGCGTACACACCCGTTTGCGTTTCCTGTATGGACCGGAATTCGGCATCACGATAGAAAGTACACTCGGAGAAGGAACCCTGATCAGGGTTCGTTATCCTCATACAGAAGGGACAGGTTTTTAATATGTACAAGGTATTTATTGTGGATGATGAACCGTTCATCATTGAAGGATTGTACGATATTTTGGATTGGTCGTCGTTCGATATGGAAATTGTAAGCCATGCCGGCAATGGACAGGCCGCATTAAACGCCTTGTCCGCGCAGCCTGTGGACATACTGATCACCGATATTTCCATGCCATTCATGAATGGTCTGGATCTGATTCGGGAAGCAAGGCAATTGCAGCCTGACATCAAGGTAATTATTCTAAGTGGTTTTAATGAGTTTGAATATTTGAAAGAGGGCATGCAGCTGGGTATCGAAAATTACCTGCTCAAACCGATCAATGTGGAAGAACTGGAATCGACGCTTCGCAATACGGCTTCCAAGCTGGACCATGCGTTGTCTCCTCAAACAGATGATGCTTATGGTGTTCAGATTCTGAAAGACAACATCCTTCATCGATGGCTGACGGGACAGATCGCGGCCACGGAATTCGAGGAACGGGCGCAGTTCTTGAATCTTTCGCTGGATGCACCTGATGTTGCAGTAGCAATACTGCGTACTAAAGGAGAAGCATCCGGCATGTTCAAGCGAGTGGAGGACATGCTGAAGGATAAGTCCTATGTGAATATATTCCATGACATCGACGGAGATATTGTCATTGTTGCCAATATGCATGCAGGCGAGGACGAGAAAAAGAAATTTATGGAGTGCCTTCAGGCATTATCCGCTGCGCTGTGTGAGACACATCCTGCTGTTCTGATTGGGGCAGGAAGTCTGATGCGCGGACTCCACCATGCTCCTGCAAGCTATCAGGAGGCGAAAAAGGCGCTTCAGTATGTGATGATCTATCCCAATCTCAAAGTGATCGATCATGCCATATTGGAGAAGGGTGGAAGCTCTGCTTCTTCCTTCTCGATCGATTGGAAGGAGTACGCGAAGCTCATTCTATCCCGTAATGCAGAGCTGCTTGCGGAGCGAATTCGGGTTGATTTTGAACAGCACCGCGACGGGGTTACTCCGGCTGAGTTGCAGAATATCGCACTGGAAGTGGTCATTCGCTTCAAGATGGAATTGGAGGGCATCAAACATTCGGATGAATCGGCTATTTACCAACGTGGACTTCGCCTTGTATTGGACAGTGGAACGTTTGATGAACTTGTTCAGGCGTTGCAGCAGGTGGGGACAGAGACGATACAGTCTCTGCTTCAGGATTTAAAGAATCCGATCGTCAATCAGGTGCTTCAACATATTGACAAACATTACGCAGAAGAGCTTTCCCTGAAGCTGCTGGGTGCTCACTATCATCTTCATCCGGTATATTTGGGACAACTGTTCCACAAGGAGACGGGGGAGACTTTTGCCGAATATATCAATAAATACCGGATTGAACGTGCCAAGGAACAGCTGCGCAATTCGAATCTGAAAGTGCATGAGATCGCAAGGAGTGTGGGGTACTGGGAGACCGGATATTTCTATAAACAGTTCCGCAAGTATGTAGGAATTTCACCAACCGATTTTAAGGTTTTTGGATAATTTTCAGTGGATCACCGATTGGACCAGTGGACTGAAATAAATGAGGCATTCTGGGGACAGGAGGGCATGCAATGGAGTTGGTGCCAAATGTTACTCAGCATGTCTTTTTGATGTAAGCGATTTATTCAAATAGGTACAAATTCATGAATCGGTACTGATTTCTCTTTAATTTGTACCTCGAAATATTAAGTTTATCTTCTTTTTGAAAATGCTTTCATTCGATAAGGTTAAAGCAGTTAGTTTGTACAGCTAAAGGGAACACGAAAAGGGAGGATCAAGGAAATGAGTAAACAAAGAAAAAGTTTTTCTCTCGTTCTTGCATTGTTGATGGCGGTTACACTCGTTCTTAGCGCCTGTGGAGGAAGCAAGGATGCTTCAGAATCAGGGGAAGCAGGAGAGGCTCCTGTCGAGCTGATCTGGTACACCATTGGTACCCCTCAGAAAGATGTTAATAAAGTGATGGAAGAAGTCAGCAAGTACACGAAAGAAAAAATCAATGCCACAGTTACAATGAAAATGGTTGACTGGGGTGACTATCCGCAAAAGATGCAAGTTAACGTAGCATCCGGCGAGCCAATGGACATCCTGTTCACCTCTTCCGGCGGATTCGATTATGTTCAAAATGCTAGAAAGGGCGCATTCCTTGAGCTTGATAATTTGCTCCCTAAATATGGTCAGGACCTTATTAAAACGATTGATCCTGCATTCCTGAGTGGTTCGAAAGTAGACGGACACAATTACGGAATTCCGGCCAACAAAGAGCTGCCACAACAAGAGGTATGGCGTTTCAACAAAACGCTGCTTGATAAATACAAAATGGACATCTCCAATATCCGTACGTTGGACAGTCTGGAGCCTTTGCTCAAAACAATCAAGGAAAATGAGCCAAGCGTGACTCCATTTGGAATGGATAAAAACTTCGTTCCTTATGTTCCTTATGACTATGTCATTCAGAATTTGCCAATGGCGATCAAACTGGATACAACGGATTACAAGATCGTGAACATTCTGGATACTCCGGAAATGAAAGCAGCACTCAAAACGATGAGCAAATACTATAAAGCTGGTTATGTATCGCCAGAGGCAGCAACAACAGGCTCTACCAATGACCTGACTACATCAGGCAACTGGTTCCTGGATCGTGCACAGACACAACCGCTTGCAGATAACCAATGGTCAGCGAGCTACGGATATCCGGTAGTTTCCACACCAGCAAGTGACGCGATCATTACCAACACTTCTGTACAAGGTTCGATCATGGCGATCTCAGCCAACTCCGAATATCCGGAGAAAGCAATGGAGTTCCTGAACCTGTTGAATACAGATCCAGTGCTGCGCAATATGGTTGATTCCGGTATTGAGGGCGTTCACTACAAAAAAGTGGATGACACGTACATAGAAAATCTGGCTGAATCCAAGAACTATGATATGCCTTCTTACTCCCTCGGTAACAACATGTTGTTGTATCTGAACAACAATGACCCGGACAACAAATGGGATGAGTTCAAGAAGTTTAATGCAGAGGGTGTAAATTCCCCAATTCTGAGCTTTAACTTTGATTCCAGCAAGGTGTCGTCCGAACTGACAGCAGTGCAGAATGTCAAAGAGCAATACTGGGCCGCATTGATGACAGGTACGCTGGACCCAGAGAACAACTTGGAGCAAGTGATTGAGAAGTTCAATCAAGCCGGACTTGAAAAAGTGATGGCTGAAGCCCAAACCCAGCTTGATGCCTGGAGAGCGGCAAATAAGTAAGGGTAAATTCAGGGATCGGGCCGCTGCTTGTTGCGCCCGATCCTTTTTCATTCAAGCCTGAAGGAGGATCTCCATATGACCGCATTTTTGAAAAATCTGATTAGAAACCGAGTCATGCTGTTCATGGTGCTGCCAGGCGCCATCTGGTTCTTCTTCTTCTCCTACTTGCCATTGGTTGGTACAGTAGCCGCATTCAAACAATATCGCTTTAGCCGCGAAGGCTTCTGGGCCAGTCTGATGAAGAGCGAATGGGTGGGTTGGGATAACTTTAAATTCCTGTTCAGCACCAACGATGCTTGGCTCATTACTCGAAATACGCTTTTTTATAACCTTGCCATTATTATTCTGGGGCTGGTATTCGCTGTAGGTTTGGCCATTCTGCTCTCGGAGCTGGTCAATAAACGATTGGCCAAATTGTATCAAACAGGTATGTTCCTGCCGTATTTCCTATCCTGGGTTATTGTCGGTTATTTCGCGTTCAGCTTCCTGAGCATGGACCGGGGGATGTTGAACCAGATTATTGGGTGGTTCGGTGTGGAACCGATTCAGTGGTATTCGGAAGCGAAGTATTGGCCGTATATCCTGGTGTTCGTAGCTTTGTGGAAAACGATCGGGTACAACAGCATTGTCTATCTCGCTTCCATTCTGGGGATTGATCGGTCGCTGTATGAGGCAGCGATGATCGATGGCGCCAATAAATGGCAGCAGATCCGCAACATTACGATTCCTTTGCTCTCACCGATCATTATTATTATGACGTTGCTGGCTGTGGGCCGCATCTTCTATGCCGACTTTGGTCTCTTCTATCAGGTTCCAAGGGATTCGGGTACGTTGTATGCCGTTACCAATGTTATTGATACGTATGTGTATCGTGGCTTGAAAACAAGTGGTGAGATTGGCATGAGTACCGCTGCCGGATTGTATCAATCCGTTGTAGGCTTCGTGCTTGTTATCCTTTCCAACTATGTTGTACGCAAAATCGATAAAGATAGCAGCCTATTCTAGGACAAAGGAAAGGAGTGAACCACTGTGGCTCAAATCGTAAAAAAACGCGACTTCCATCATGTATCCAATGGCTGGAACGTCATTATGAATATTTTGGCCGGACTATTCGCTTTAATCTGTGTATTTCCTTTCGTGTTTGTAGTGATCATCTCGTTCACGGACGAGAAAGCACTGGCCCGTGACGGGTATCGACTGATTCCGAAGGAATGGAGTCTCGCAGCCTATCAGTTTGTGTGGCAGAGTGGAGACACGCTGCTGCGTGCTTATGGGGTAACCATTCTGGTGACGGTGCTGGGTACCATCATCAGTCTGATTCTAATGTCGCTGTACGCTTATGCGATATCCCGCAAGAGCTTCCGTTATCGGAGATTTTTCTCCATATTTGCCATTCTGACCATGTTGTTTAATGGAGGGATGATTCCGACCTATATGGTCGTGTCCCAACTTCTTCATTTGAAAGATAGCATATGGGCACTGGTTCTGCCGCTTGCAATGAATGCCTTCTATATCATGATCCTACGTACATTCTATTCAACCAGTGTACCGGATGCGGTCATTGAATCCGCGAAAATTGATGGAGCCGGAGAATTTTATACGTTTATGAAGATTGTTATTCCATTATCACTGCCAGGGCTGGCGACAATCGGATTGTTCAGTACGCTCGGTTACTGGAACGATTGGTTCAATGCGCTGTTATATATCGATAACCCCAACCTCGTACCGCTGCAATCGATGCTGATGCGGATTGAGTCCAGCATCCAGTTCATCCAGCAGAACTCGGCGAACAGCTCGATGAGTCTGGCGGCGATGCAATCCATCCCGCAGGATACTTCACGGATGGCCATGGTGGTTCTCGCTACATTGCCGATTATTTTCGCTTATCCGTTCTTCCAGCGTTACTTTGTACAGGGTCTGACGGTCGGAGCTGTCAAAGAGTAACCGAATCACTTCTATAGGGTGGAGGTATCGAAGGATGATGATATATAAGGACAAAAGTAAATCCGTGGAAGAGCGAGTAGAACATCTGCTGGGCTTAATGACGACGGAGGAAAAGGCGGGTCAACTCATCCAGCCTTTTGGTTGGCAGACATATACCAATAATCAAGGGAACATTACGCTGAATGAATCCTTTAAGCAGCAGGTGGAAAACGGGGGCGTAGGCTCCCTGTACGGTGCACTTCGTGCAGATCCATGGACGGGGGTTACGCTTGAAAATGGACTGTCTGCCAGAGAAGGGGCAGAAGCAGTAAACCTTATTCAGCGCCATGCTGTAGAGCATTCCAGACTGGGGATTCCCATTCTGATCGGAGAGGAATGCTCTCACGGACATATGGCGATTGACGGTACGGTCTATCCGGTTCCTCTGCTCTTAGGAAGTACTTGGAATGTGGATCTGTACCGAGACATGTGTCGGGCAGTCGCTCGCGAGACGCGTGCTCAAGGTGGTGCGGTAACGTATTCTCCGGTGCTGGATGTTGTACGTGATCCACGCTGGGGGCGTACCGAGGAATGCTTTGGGGAAGACCCGTATCTTATTGGTGAACTGGCTGTTGCTTCCGTGCAAGGACTTCAGGGCGAGCGTTTGGACCAAGAGGATGCGGTAGCGGCTACACTGAAACACTTTGTCGGTTATGGCAGCTCGGAAGGTGGACGCAATGCGGGACCGGTGCATATGGGCTGGCGTGAGCTGCTGGAAGTAGATCTGTATCCGTTCCGCAAAGCTGTTGAAGCAGGCGCTCAATCCATTATGCCGGCTTATAACGAAATCGACGGTATCCCGTGTACGGTTAATACGGAGCTGCTGGATGACGTTCTGCGAAAAGATTGGGGCTTTGACGGTCTGGTGATTACGGACTGCGGTGCCATCAACATGCTCGCAAGTGGGCATGATGTGGCGGCAGATGGATTGGAAGCATCCGTACAGGCCATTCAGGCAGGGATTGATATGGAAATGTCCGGTGAGATGTTTGGACAATTTCTGGTGCAAGCGATCGCGGAAGGCAAACTTGAAATGCCTGTACTGGATCAGGCTGTCCGCCGTGTGCTGGCACTGAAATTCAAGCTGGGATTATTCGAGCAGCCTTATGTGGATGCCGATCGAGCGGCAGAAGTCATTGGCAGTGAAGAACATATTCAACTGGCACGCCAATTGGCTGCAGAAGGTGTGGTCTTGCTCAAAAATGAAGCTGCAACGTTACCTCTGTCGACGGCAACAGCGGGCCGAATTGCTGTTATTGGTCCTAATGCAGACCAAGCCTACAACCAGTTGGGCGATTATACATCCCCCCAACCGAAGTCCAAAGTGGCTACGGTGCTGGATGGCATCCGCAGTAAGCTTGCTGTAAGTGAGAGTGGGCACGCAAGGGAAAGCTCAGCTGAACATTCAAATAGTGAAAATCAGGTGCTCTATGCACCGGGATGTCGCATCAAGGGTGATTCGAGAGAAGGGTTCGAGCACGCTATAGAAACTGCACGTCAGGCCGATACGGTCATCATGGTCGTTGGCGGCTCGAGTGCCCGTGATTTTGGTGAAGGAACGATCGATCTGAAGACAGGTGCTTCCAATGTGTCCGATAACTCATGGAATGACATGGAGTGTGGAGAAGGCATTGACCGCATGACGCTTGGGATTGCAGGAGTCCAGCTGGAGCTGATTCAAGAGATTCATAAGCTTGGCAAAACACTTGTCATTGTTTATATCAACGGTCGCCCGATCACCGAGCCATGGGTGGATGAACATGCCGATGCCATTCTGGAAGCATGGTACCCAGGTCAAGAGGGTGGGCATGCCATTGCGGACATTTTGTTCGGCGAAGTGAATCCGTCCGGCAAACTGACGGTATCCATTCCGAAGCATGTGGGTCAATTACCGATTTACTATAATGGCAAACGTTCACGCGGCAAGCGTTATTTGGAAGAGGATCTGGAGCCACGTTATCCATTCGGATATGGACTTAGCTATACTACTTTTGATTACAGTGAGCCGAAGCTAAGTACAGAATGGATGACGGCCGATGAGACAGTCACCGTATCAGTGGAAGTCACCAATACGGGGTCTTGCAGAGGTGCAGAAGTCATTCAGATGTATGTATCCGACGTGGTTAGCCGTGTGGCACGTCCAGCCAAAGAGCTGAAGGGGTTTGTAAAAGTGATGTTGGAACCTGGAGAGACGAAGACGGTAGCCTTCCATATTGGAGCGGAGCAGCTGCAATATATCGGTCGTGATCTCACGCCTGTCGTTGAACCAGGACAATTCCATATTCATATCGGAAGACATGTGAAAGATACGCAGTTCGCCGAGCTGACGGTAGAGGAGGCGTAAGGAATTGGAACGCATCAGACGATTTATTCGCGAGTTGTCCGAACGTCAGTGGTTGGAGCAAATGGAGCTGCGCAGCTGGGACATCACCCGCGCTTATTATAAAGTGCCAGGACAATATGAAGATCAGAAGGCTTATCCAGAAGGCGAGGGGTTGAATCGTTTCCCGAGTGATCAGGGAACGACCTATTTTTTCCGGACACGGTTGGATGTACCTGCCTCCTGGCAGAAAGAACCTTACGGACTTGTATTTGAATCCGGTGGGGAAGGCTTGCTTCGGGTGAATGGACATTCTTATCAGGGGCTGGATCGTAATCATACGTATGTAACACTCGACCCTTCCCGAGTAGGGACTCAGCCTGAACTTGAGATTGAGTTATTCGATCCGGTACCCGAGCCTGTAGATCCACTGAACCAACAAGCGGTTATTCAGCCGCCGATTACATCAATTAGCAGTTTGTTGGTGCGACCGAATGAACCTGTCCGCAGCCTGATGTACACGGTCACGATAGTGCGTGATTCCGCGGTGCTGCTGCCGGAAAGTGATTTTCGCCGTGTGCGACTGTTGGAAGCGATCTATCGGGCGATGGATCAATTCGTAGGTCTGACAGAAGAGGCTGTCAAGCAGGGGGATGACATCCGCAGTATCGAAGAAAGATTGATCCATGAAGTGCGAGAGATTGGTGGAAACGCCGAAGGCTTGGAGCATATGGTGGGGCAATCGCATATTGATATTGCCTGGCTGTGGCCTGTACGTGAGACGGTGCGCAAGACCAGTCGTACATTCTCCACGGTGGACGCACTCATGAATGAATACCCGGATTATGTTTATTCCCAGAGCCAGCCTTTGCTCTATGCTTTTCTGAAGGAACATGATCCCGAACTGTATGAACGGGTGAAGAAGCGCATTGCTGAAGGACGTTGGGAACTAGTTGGCGGGATGTGGGTTGAGCCGGATCTGAACATTCCGAGCGGGGAATCCCTGATTCGTCAGATGTTATATGGTCAGCGCTTCTACATGGAGGAGTTCGGCAAAACATCACAGATTGAATGGCTGCCAGATACATTTGGTTATTGTGCTTCCCTGCCTCAGATTTTGAAGCATGGCAATGTGGAGTACTTCATGACCACCAAGCTCGGATGGAATGATACGAACGTATTTCCATATGATCTGTTCCACTGGGTAGGTATTGATGGCACGTCCATCCTGTCTTATCTCAATCATGGTGTCAACGAGCATACGCTGCCGAAGGACATTCATGATCATTGGCAGTCTTACCGCGAGAAGGCGGCGCATCCTGAGCATATGCTTCTGTATGGGCATGGCGATGGCGGCGGCGGAGTGACGCGAGAGATGTTGGAGTACGTGGATCGTTCCGAGTTGATGGTGGGACAGCCGAAGAATAATTATAGTACCGCCGGTGCCTTCTTTGACGGAATCGAGAAGGCGCAGCCTGATCTTCCGAAGTGGCATGGCGACTTGTATTTGGAGCTTCACCGGGGTACCTATACGACCCATGGCCGCAATAAGCGCAACAACCGGAAGGCTGAGGTGCTTTATCGCGAAGCGGAGCTTTGGAACACACTTGCCTTACCGGATATGGAGCCGCAGCAGGATGCTGAAGTGCGTTCGGCGCTGCATGATGGATGGAAGCTGATTTTGCTGAATCAATTCCATGATATTATCCCTGGTTCGGCCATAACGGAATCCTATGTAACGTCGGATGAGGAGTATATTCGGGTATTCGAATTGGGTAGAGCAGGACTGAATCAAGGTGTTGCTGCATTAACGAGGGGGATTAACACGCAGGGGCCAGAGGGTTCTGTTCCTTATGTTGTGTTCAACAGCCTTGGTTGGAATCGAAGTGAAGTCGTTCAACTTCAAATGCACGATGGATTGGATCGTTACGTCATCGATGAAGAAGGTCAGCGTTTGCGCATGGATCGGGAAGATGGCCAAATTTCGGTTCTGGTGCCCGACATTCCAGCGTTTGGTCATAAGACGATTTGGCTCGTTCCGGAAAATGCAAGGGAAACGAATGTACGGGAAATGGCGAGCATTGCCGGGCAAAAGAACTTTACAGATACATGGGAAACCGCGTATTACCATGTTCACTTCAACGAGCTTGGCGAGATATCCCGCTTGTGGGACAAGACAGCAGAACGCGAGATTCTGAAGCCAGGTGAACGCGGCAATCAATTTCACTTTTTCCATGACCGTCCGACGCTCTGGGATGCCTGGGATATCGACAGCCGTTATGAGGCTCAGGTTGCTGGAGAAGTGGAGCTCTTGGAGAAAAAGCTGGTTCTGGCAGGTACTACGAAGGACGTACTTCGTTTTCAGTGGAAGCTTCATCAGTCTGTGATTACACAGGATATGGTGTTCTATCATGACAATCGACGGATCGATTTTAAAACCCATGTAAGCTGGAATGAAGATCATAAATTGCTCAAAGTGGGCTTCCCGATCGATATAGTGACTTCCAAAGCAACCTATGAAATTCCATTCGGTGCATTGGAGCGTCCAACTCATCGTAACACGAGTTGGGAGCAAGCTCAGTATGAAGTGTGCGGACACCGCTTCGCAGATGTCGCCGAGCACGGATATGGCGTCAGTCTGCTCAATGATTGCAAATATGGATACGACGTACAGGGAAGCACGATTCGCCTTTCCTTGTTGCGTGCACCGAGATGGCCTGACCGGACTGCGGATATTGGAGAACATGACTTCACCTATTCCCTGTATCCACATGAAGGCGACTGGAGAAGTGCACATACGGTACGTCAGGCGGCCGAATTAAACCATGAAGTGCCTGTGCATCAGGTGGACCAGAACGCAGGCGTACGCCCGGCAACTGGATCATGGATTGAATTCGATAGCAGCCATGTCATCTTGGATACGGTCAAACCGGCAGAGGCAGGAAACGGTACAGTGCTCCGTTTCTATGAGTCTTCGGGCACACGTGAACGAGTGACGCTGCAATGGCCGCATGCATTTGAGCAAGCTTATCACTCCAATGCTTTGGAAGAAGCAGGTGAGCCTTTGGATACCACTAATGGTCAGATTACATTATCTTTTAAACCTTACGAAATAAAAACCGTGCTATTACGGTAAACCTTTTTGAAATATATTGAGCTATATAGGAGTAAACGTATTTACACGATAACGAAGAGGGCAGAAAGAATTCGAAGAAGCGAAGCGTTCGCCTTTATCCCCGGATTTTACCCTTTAGAAAAGGGAATCAAAAAATCTGGGAATAACAGCGATCGGAGGATATTTCTGACCGCGCAGTGGTCCCGTGTAAATTTTTTGTTTCATCCTCAATAGCTACACCATTCAATTTGTTTAAGGAGTGCACTCATTCATGGAACAATTCAGACTACCCAAAATACCGATGCCACCTGTTGCATTGCCACAAGCCGTACAAGCTGTAATGGAAGAAGCGGAGCAAAAGCTGGCGCATCGACCGAAGCTGCTTCAACTATTCAAGAACTGTTTCCCGAATACGATTGAAACAACAACGAAATTAATGGATGACGGCACGACCTTTGTCATCACTGGCGATATTCCAGCTTCCTGGCTGCGTGATTCCGTGGAGCAAGTGGTGCATTACATTCCATTTGCCAAGGAAGATCAAGACCTGCAACGCATTATTGGTGGTCTGATTAAGCGCCACATCCAGTACGTTCATATTGATCCATATGCCAACGCCTTCAACGAGACAGCCAATGATTGGCACTGGAACACCACCGACGTGACCGAGATGTCACCTTGGGTGTGGGAGCGCAAATTCGAGATTGATTCCTTGTGCTTTGTTGTGCGTCTCGCTTATTTATATTGGAAAGAAACCGAACTGACCGATATTTTCGATTCCAGCTTCAAAGCCGCCATGCGCAAAATCGTGGATTTGTTCCGGGTGGAGCAGCATCACATGGAGAAGTCACCATACAGCTTTACCCGCAATAACGGCATTGCTACGGATTCAATTCGCAATAACGGACGAGGTATGCCCGTCAATTACACAGGCATGATCTGGTCCGGTTTCCGTTCCAGTGATGATGCGTGTGATTTCCACTACAACATTCCAGGCAATATGTTTGCCGTGGTTGCCCTGCGTCAGATGCAGGAGTTCGCGGAGTGGGTATTCCGGGATATGGAGTTCCTGCAGGAGCTTAAGGATCTGGAAGCCGAAGTAGATCATGGTATTCAGCTGTACGGTATTTACCGTCATCCCGAGTTTGGCCCGATCTATGCCTATGAGACGGATGGTTTCGGCAACTACTGCCTGATGGATGATGCGGGTACACCGGGACTGATGTCCATTCCTTATCTTGGCTACGTTACAGCGGATGATCCGATCTATCAGAATACGAGACGTTTTGCGCTTAGCAAAGAGAATCCGTTCTATTATGAAGGCAAAGTTGCCAAAGGAATCGGCAGCCCGCATACACCGCCGGATTACATCTGGCATATGGGTCTGTCCATGCAAGGATTGACGGCCCAGTCTGCTGAAGAGAAGCTCGAAATCATTCGGATGCTGGAAGCAACGGATGCGGATACAGGATATATGCATGAAGGTTTCCATGCCGATGATCCGACGATTTTTACGAGAAAATGGTTTGCTTGGTCCAACAGCCTGTTCTCCCAGTTGGTCTATAAATCCATGAAGGATGGTTTGCTATGAGTAGCGCACAGGTGAAGAGAACCAAGTTGATTATTTTCTCTGATCCAACGTTTCCAGTGGAGGGTACTTTGCCAACGCAAGGTGCTCTTGATTCATGGAAAGCATCGGAAGAGATCATCGTTGTGGGCGCGGATGAATTGGCTTCGGCTTTGAGCACAGCGGCAGGTGAAGGGTGTTTCGTGAACCTGCATGCGCCTTATTTTCCTAAATCCGCTTGGACCGAAATCGCAGCTTTTCTTCATCAGGGGGGAAGTCTGATCAGCATTGGTGGCGCACCATTCAAACGTCCTGTTCGTCAGGAGAATGGGGCATGGATTTCCGAGTCGGAACAAACGGCGTATCACCAGGAACTTTACATTCATGAGGCGTTAAAGGTATCCGCAGCCAAAGTGGATTCACTAACTTCCTCAGAAGATATTCCACTCCTTGCAGGTAAAGAGGGACTGTTCGAGAATGCGGATACGTGGAATCTGGTACCTCATACAACCAAAACAAGCGATTTGCCACACCAGATGGGTTCCTCAGGCCCGATGAGCACGCAGATTTCTCCGCTGCTCCGCGGCCGAAGCAAGGATGGTCGCAGCATCGCTGCCCCAATCGTATTATGGGAAAACTCCCGCAGTACGTTTGCCAGTTCACGCTGGCTGTTTGTGCATCTGCCTTTGACGGCTGCCTTCTGGGATCAGAACGGAGCAGCCGAAATGGTAAACTTGGCGCAGTATTGCGCCAAAGGTGTAACCGAGCTATCTCTGAAGCCGAACTATGCTTCGTATGAATTGGGTGAACGAGCTTCACTGATCCTCCAAACCCAAATTCTACAGCGTGCGGGAAGCAGACGAAGTGAGCCGGAGCTGTGGACGTTTGATTTAACCGTTGAACGGGAAGATCGCACAAACGGCACGGTAGAGAAGGTATGGAATCATCAACTGGAGCTGGAACTTTCCGGCGAACAGCGTTTTGAACGCATTCTTCTTCCGGTTTCAATCGAGAGCGGGCTGTACCGAATCGTGGGTCGTGTTCAGGCACCGGATGGCGAAGTTCGCATACTGCGGCAAGGCTTCTGGGGTCAGGACGCAGCTTTGTTGGCAGAAGGGGAAGTCATTACACGCAGCAGAGATTATTTTATCAAAGACGGTCGTCCATTGCCTGTGGTTGGTATGACCTACATGACCTCGGACGTGGCACGGAAATTCCTGTTCCTTCCCAATGCGGATGTATGGGATCGGGATATGGCACAGATGGCGAAAGCCGGCATTAACTGGATTCGGACCGGAATCTGGACTGCCTATCGCAACATGATGCAGGTGGATGGTCATATGTCTGAGGATGTACTGCGTGCTATTGATGCGTTCCTGTTAACGGCAAAACGGCACGGCCTTCAAGTGACGTTCACCTTTTTCTCCTTTACACCCGAGACGTGGGAAGGAACAAATCCATATTTGGACCCGCAGAGCGTAGATGCACAGAAACGCTTCATTCGCAGCATTGTTAGTCGTCACAGACATTCCACACATGTGGACTGGGACTTGATTAATGAACCGTCGATGTTTGATCCTGTGCGCATATTCTCCGATGGGCCACGTTCGGCAAGAGATTCGTATGAGCAGCAGGCGTTTATCGAGTGGCTTCAGCAGCGGCATCAGACGATTGAAGCGTTGCAGGAGGCATGGAACATGTCACCTAAGCAGCTGCCGGACTTTACCGCAGCGATCATTCCTGAACCGGAAGAGATTAATTTCGATGTACAGGACATGCACAAGGCTAAAAAGGGAACACGCTGGCTTGATTACTGTCTCTTCTCGATGGAGATGCATAATGTTTGGGCGAGAGAGCTTGTAGGCACGATCAAGGATCTTGTTCCCCATCATCTGGTTACCGTGGGGCAGGATGAAGCTCTCGGAGCACAGCGGCCTTCACCGTTCTTCTACGAGCGTGAAGTGGACTATACAACCGTGCATTCCTGGTGGCTCAACGATGACCTGATCTGGGACGGCATTTTCGCCAAAACACCACATAAACCCAATCTCATTCAGGAGACAGGCATCATGTATGTGGAAACCCCGGATGGCCGGGCCAAACGCACAGAGGAAGAGCTTCACAGCATTCTGGAGCGCAAATACGCCTATGCCTTCTCAACAGGCGGTGCAGGAGCAGTGCAATGGATCTGGAATACGAACTTCTATATGGATAATGCCAATGAATCTCATATCGGAGCGCTGCGAGCGGATGGTACAGAAAAACCTGAAGCTGATGTGTCTTACGATTTTGGCCGATTCATGGAGCAGATTCGGGACCTGTTTACCGATCGCGAGCTGGAGGACATTGCGGTGGTCTTCCCGTATTCAAACGATTTCTCGAACCGTTCACTGGCCTATGATGCAACCACAAAATTGACCCGTGTGATGGCTTATGAGCTGAAGCAGCCATTCCGGGCTGTATCCGAGTATCATCTGGAAACATTGAAGCAGCAACCTCCGAAGCTGATCATGGTTCCGAGTCCGCACAACATGGACAGCGATGCGTTAAGCGAGCTATTGAACTTCGCGGAGAATGAAGGAGCTACGCTGCTTATTACCGGGCCGCTCGGGTTGGATGCTTATTGGAAGAGAAGTGATCGAGCAGATCATCTTGTCGGTCAGCGCAGTCTGGGCAACGTACAGCGAGAAGAAATGCTGAATATTAACGGGGTGAATCACCGCGTCACGTATGGTCGTCGCCGGATTGCCGAGGTGGCGAAGGAAACGTTACTTCATGCGGAGAATCATAAACCTGATGAAGTTGTAGTGCTGCCATTAGGCAAAGGTAAGTTGATCTGGAGCCCGCTGCCGCTGGAGCTGAACGGCCGGGATGAGCCGTTGGCTGACCTGTATCGATATGCGTCAGAAGTGGCTGGTATCGAGAATGAACTGGAATGGATATCTGGCGGTGATCTGGCAGGGATTTATGGCCGGAAGCTGAGCTTCCCAAAAGGCAATCTGTACGTATTTGTATCGGAGTTCGCTTTGAATCATGAGGTGAAAGTCAGAGATACACGTACGGGAGTCATATATACGTTCCTGTTGGAGAAAAATCGCTCGGTGCTGTTTGCCACAGATGCAGCCGGACAGCTGCAAGCCGTATATCGTCCGGATGAAGTAGAGATTGTACAACAAGAGGTAGAGGGGGAATAATACAATGACCAAACCGACAAGCAAATCGAAAAGAGCGCATATTATCTCTCACACGCACTGGGATCGGGAATGGTATTTGCCGTATGAGAAACATCATATGCGGTTGGTGCAACTAGTGGATGCCTTGCTGGATCAGCTCGATCAGGGGCCGGATTTTAAAAGCTTCTACCTGGATGGCCAGACGATCATCATCGATGACTATCTTCAGGTTAGACCTGAGCAGAAGGAACGGCTGGAGAAGCATATTCGTGATGGCCGTATTGTCATTGGGCCTTGGTATATTTTGCAGGATGCCTTCCTGACCAGTGGTGAAGCGAATGTTCGTAATATGCAGGTCGGACATCGGGATGCCAAACGTTACGGAACACCTTCAAAGATCGGATACTTCCCAGATACATTCGGACTTGTAGGACAGACACCGCAGCTTATGCTGCAATCGGGCATCGATAATGTCTTTTTCGGGCGAGGCGTGAAGCCAACGGGCTTCAACAACATGGTGTCTGACGATGGATACGAATCCAGTTTCTCAGAGCTGATGTGGGAAGGTCCGGATGGATCTAAAGTGCTTGGTGTTTTATTCGCCAACTGGTACTCTAACGGGAATGAGGTTCCTGTGGACGAAGCTTCAGCTCGCAAGTTCTGGGAAACCAAGCTGGCTGACGCGGAGAAATATGCATCGACCAATGAATTGCTGTACATGAACGGATGTGATCACCAGCCGATTCAGAAGGATCTGCCTGAAGCCATCCGTATGGCTGAACAATTGTATCCCGATATCGAGTTTGTTCACTCCAACTTCCCGGACTATCTGTCAGCGTTGAAAGCATCTGCGGTTCAGGAGTTGTCTGTTGTAAAAGGAGAGCTGCGCAGCCAGCGTACTGATGGCTGGGGCACTCTGGTGAACACGGCTTCCGCACGCGTTTATCTGAAACAGATGAACCAACTGGGCCAATCCATGTTGGAAAAAGTGGCTGAGCCCCTGGCTTCGTTCGCGCATCTGCTGGGTCATCCATATCCGCATGATCAGTTTACCTATGCCTGGAAAACGTTGATGCAGAATCATCCGCATGACAGCATCTGTGGCTGTAGCGTAGACGAGGTGCATCGAGAGATGGTCACCCGGTTTGATAAGAGCCGTCATGTCGCTGAGGCCCTGATTGAGGATAGCACCAGCCAAATCGCCGCAGCTGTGGATACTTCAACCTTTGAACGATATGGTGAAGAAGCGCGGCCTGTGGTTGTGTTTAACACATCGGGATGGGAGCGCAGCGGTGTGGTTCAGATTGAACTGGATGCGGCCCGTTTGTACTTCCGCGATGGTTTCTCATTGGAAGATATGGCAGCCAAAATGAACGCTATCGACCTGTCAGATCGTATATTGGTGGATGAAGAAGGCAAGCCAGTTCCGTGTATGGTAGAGGATCTGGGTCTGCAATTCGGCTATGATCTGCCGGATGATCGATTCCGTCAGCCATATAGCTGCCGTCGGGTCAGCATTACGTTTGAAGCAGAGAATGTGCCTGCACTTGGCCTGAAGACGTATGCTTTGGTTCGCATGGACAGCAATGCTGCGAATTCAAATACACTGCTGCGTGGTGAACGTGGCATGGAAAATGAATATTTTATCGTAAATATTGCAGACAATGGATCTTTTGCACTTACGGATAAACGGACAGGCCGAACGTACAAAGATCTTGGCGTGTATGAAAATGTCGGTGATATCGGCAATGAGTACATGTTCAAGCAACCGGAGAACGAAGTGGCACTGACTACGAAGGATCTTCGGGCAGAAATTCGGGTTATTGAAGATGCGCCTTACAGAGCTTCGTACGAAATTGTTCATCATTGGGAGATTCCTGAATCCGCCGACGAAACGCTTGATCGTGAGCAGCGGGAACTTATCTATTATCCGCATCGTAAAGCTCAACGTTCCAAACAAATGGTTACGCTCAAAATCCGAACCATTGTGTCGTTAAGCCGCAGTGGAAAAGGCATCAAGCTCGAAACAACCTTCAACAATCAGGCGAAGGATCATCGGGTGCGGGCACTCTTCCCGACGGATCTGACAGCTGCCGTTCATCACGTTGACTCGATGTTCGAAATTGCTACTCGCGATAATGCGCCTGCACCGGAATGGCAGAATCCGAGCAACACCCAGCATCAGCAAAGTTTTGTTGATGTGAGCGAGGATCAGGCTGGGTTGGTTGTAGCCAATCTCGGTCTGAATGAGTATGAGGTTCTTGAGGATGGACGGAATACGATTGCCGTGACATTGCTTCGTGCCGTGGGAGAGCTTGGAGACTGGGGATTGTTCCCGACACCGGAAGCTCAGTGTCTCGGCGAGCATTCCTTCCAACTGGAGATTATCCCTCATGACGGGAATGGAGCAACATCCGGAGCGTACATTGAAGCTTACCAGTTCCAGATTCCATGGACTTTGGCTCAGACGAACGTACATCCGGGATTCCTGACGCCAAGCAACACACCTTTTGAGTGGCAAGGGGACGGTCTTGCGTTTTCTTCACTGAAGGTGAACGAAGATTCGGGTGATCTGATGCTGCGCTGGTATAATATGCGATCCAATACGACTGAGTTGAAGTTTGCTGCTTCTGAGTCCATCCCGCAAGCATTGGAAGATGCATATCAGAGCAACATTCTGGAGGAAGAGACAGGTAAGCTGAATTCTACAGTTCTAAATGAATCTACCACTGCCTTAATCAGCAAAGAATGGGCTCTTCAAGCGGGACCTTGTGAGATTGTTACGGTAGGGTTGCGTCGTTAATTTTCCAAGCGTGATCGGATCAATTCTTTGTGTAGTGTCTAACCGAAGTTCTGCGTACTGTCATGGAATGGATAATGCTTTTTCCAGCTGAACATGTTGAGTTATTCCTCAAGTTTATATAGAATGAACAGTAGAATTACAAGCGATCGAAGGTTACCCTGCCATCATGATGGTCATCGTAAAATTCAATTGTTCATTCTATATTGAAACTATTAAGGGGGCTTGAAGCCATGGAATCCTTGGGAGGACTGCTTCAGCAGCTGAATCCTTCCTTTCGTGAACAGTCGCGGCGGATTGCGGCGGAATTGATGGAAGATCCGTACGTACGCGAATTCCGCGCAGGTCATCCTGAACTGAAAGATGCACAGCTTATTACCGATCTGAGCAAGCTGTATCAGTATGCCAAAGATTCGAAGAACTGTGCGAACTGTCCGGGGCTCGACAACTGTCCTAACGATTTCCAGGGTCACTTTTGCAAACTGGAAGTAGAGCATTTTAACGGTAAACCCGAAATTATAGATAAAAAAGCACCTTGTTCCAAACATATCGCCCGGCAAAATGAGCATGTGATCAAGCAGAGAATCCGCAGCTTCTATGTGGACGAGCGTGCGCTCAATGCAGGATATAACGATGTGGAAATTATGGGCAAGGATCGGATGCGTGCTCCGGCGGTGAACCAGGTTCTGCGTTATATTAACGACACCAAGGAGAATGGATTGTCTCCGCAAGGACTGTTTTTGGAAGGATCATTTGGAACGGGCAAGACGTTTCTGATGTGTTATCTGCTGCATGAACTCGCGGTTGTGGGCCACACAGGTGTTATTATCTATATGCCTGATTTTGTGGAGGATCTGAAATCCATGATTAGTGAAGGAAACAAGCTGAAGGAAACGACGGATATTCTGAAAAGCTGTGATCTGCTCATCTTTGATGATATTGGGGCAGAGAATCTGAACCCATGGGTTCGAGATCATGTGATGGGTTCCATTCTGAATTACCGTATGAATCGCAAGCCTACATTTTACACGTCTAACTACAACTTGGATGGGCTGGAGAAACATCTTAGCTTCACCAGCAGGGACGGCGAGGAAATGAACAAAGGCCAGCGTTTGATGGACCGGATTCGTCCGTTTGTTGATGTCATCTCGGTTCGAGGTGAGAATCAACGGGGTAAACGTTAATTTCTATTTATGTTACCGATCTGATCTATTTTTTACTCATATAGTCCCAAAAAAAGCCTGGCTTTCGCATTGTCGCGAAAACCGGGCTTTTCTGGCCTGCGTGCAGCCTGAAGATCCTATTCGGTGATAAATTTGAAAATCACCATTCCGAAAAAGATAACCGTCATCAGGCCGGCCATGCCAGCAACACCCGCGATCAGATCAAACAGATCGTTACGGGGTTCCTCGTTCACATGTTCACGCGGGTCGTTGATCCGCACATTTGCATCCATGGTATTGCCTCCTTATGGGGATAACAGCTTGCCCTTACAGGGAGCTGAAGCCCGGAGTAATTTTAGTATACTTGGAAAAGAAAGCGTTTGTAAAGATTTTGCAGCGAACCTGTAAGTTCTTCAATTGTGAAGATTTGATGTTGGGAAGATGAACATTGATGCGTTCATTTCACAACATTAGAGTAGCTGTGTTATACTGGAAGTGTCGTTCGCGACGTTACAGGTTAAAATAAACCGTAAGTATATATAAGGAGGACAATTTCATGGCTATTGTTAACGTATCCGATCAATCCTTCAACGCTGAAGTCGAAGGCGAAGGAACGGTTCTTGTTGATTTCTGGGCGCCTTGGTGTGGTCCTTGTAAAATGCTCGCTCCAATCCTGGAAGAGCTGTCCACCGAAGTTGGCGATGCAGTGAAAATTGCTAAAGTCAATGTGGACGAAAATCCGGAATCCGCTTCCCGCTTCGGCGTAATGAGCATTCCAACATTGATCTTCTTCAAAGATGGTCAACCGGTTGATAAAGTGGTTGGTCTGAACTCAAAAGATGCTCTCAAAGGAATTATCGAAAAACACCAATAATTGACCAAGATTTCACATACGCCTCCGGTTATGCGCCGGGGGCGTTTTGCGTCGAAACCTTTCATATAGGACAATATAAGATATACTATTTATTATAAGGTGAAACTGAAATTTACATGAACAACGGAGAGGGCAGAAATGACTTGTAGAAACGAAGTGGTCGCCTAAAAGCTTTCTGAAAGAAAGCTACTTCGGAAGCATGCCCTATCCCCGGATTTATACGTTATAAGAAAAGAATCAAAGAAATCTGGGGATAACAGCGATCGAAAGGTCATTCTGTCATCGGAGTGCCTCATGTAAGGTGAAGCTATCAGCTTTCTCAGTAATCGGGAAGGAGGACCCACCGAATTATGGATGAATTCATTACAAACGTGCAGGAGCAGGAGAAGGCACTAGAGCAGATTCGCCACAAGCTGGCTTTGCTGCCTGACATGTCCGGCTGTTACCTGATGAAAAATAGTGAAGGTACTATTATCTATGTAGGTAAAGCCAAAGTGCTGAAGAATCGCGTAAGATCATATTTTATCGGCAGTCATAATGGGAAGACACAGCGCCTGGTGTCCGAAATCCGTGATTTCGAATATATCGTTACCGGCAGTAATATGGAAGCACTCATTCTGGAGTGTAACCTGATCAAGAAACATATGCCGCGGTATAACGTGTTGCTCAAGGATGATAAGACGTTTCCTTACCTTAAAATTACGAATGAAAAACATCCCCGACTCGAAGTGACCCGGCGGGTGCTCAAAGATAAAGCCAAATACTTCGGACCTTATCCGAATTCATATGCGGCACACCAAACGAAAAAACTGCTTGACCGGATGTATCCGTTACGCAAATGCGGTGTAATGCCGAAGGAAGTATGCCTGTATTATCATATGGGACAGTGCCTCGCTCCCTGTGTGCAAGAAGTGGGCAAGGAGCAGTATGATGAGATCTCCCAGGAGATCAGTTCATTTTTGAGTGGCGGGCATGAGGAGATCAAAAAGGATTTACAGCGCAAAATGCAGGAAGCGGCTGAGGATCTATATTTTGAACGTGCCAAGGAACTTCGGGATCAGGTTATTGCCATTGATGCGATGATGGAAAAACAGAAAATTACGATGGCGGATGCCAGAGACCGCGATGTGTTTGGTTTTGCCATTGATAAAGGCTGGATGTGTGTCCAGATTCTATATATGCGTCAGGGGAAAATGATCGAACGACACGTATCAACGTTCCCATTTTACGGTGAGGCATACAGTGACTTTATGTCTTACGTGACCCAGTACTACAGTGATAATCCAGCGTTGCCACAGGAGATATTACTGCCGGAAATGCCAAAAGAACTGGCAGTTGGTGACGGTGGTGCGGATGATATATCCGATGCTGATGGAGCGGTACCTGCGGCGGTGACAATCGAGTCAGAAGAGGCAACGCGATTGGCGCAAGATTCTGCGGTTGAGCTGCGTGTAGCCGAGTCCCGTGCATCTTACGGTGATATCCAACCCGAAGCAGAAGCGGAAGAAGCTACGATGGTTATCCAGGAAGACGCTGTTGCTCAGGAAGATGTATCGGCTGATAAACAGCCCCCAGGTCTTGAAGATCCTTCTCAAGTCGCAGCAGCATTGCAGGAATGGCTGGAAATCAAAGTCCACATTCCGCAGCGTGGATTGAAACGGCAGATGATCACCATGGCCGTGGATAACGCACGTGTGGCACTGGAAGAGAAGTTCCGCCTGATTGAGCGGAATGAAGAACGGACATCGAAAGCTGCTGAAGGACTGGGACGTTTTATTGGACTGGATCAGCTTCACCGTATCGAAGCGTTTGATAACTCGAACATCCAGGGTACGAACCCGGTATCTGCCATGATCGTATTTACCGATGGAAAACCGGATAAGAAGGAATATCGGAAGTACAAGGTCCGTTCTGTTGAAGGACCGGATGATTATGAAACGATGCGAGAAGTTATCCGTCGCCGTTACGAGCGGGTGTTGAAGGAAAACTTAACCCAGCCTGACCTGATCGTGGTTGATGGAGGCAAAGGGCAGATCTCAGCAGCCGTGGATATTTTGGAAAATGAGCTGGGGCTGTTTATTCCGGTATGCGGTCTGGTGAAGGATGCGAAGCATAAGACTTCACAGTTGATGATCGGCAACCCACCGGAAGTCATCTCCTTGCCTCGGGATAGTCAGGAGTTCTACCTGTTGCAGCGGATTCAGGAAGAGGTCCACCGTTTTGCGATTTCGTTCCACCGCGAGCAGCGTGGTAAATCGATGGTGACTTCCCGTCTGGATGCCATTCCGGGGATCGGAGAAAAGCGGCGCAAGCTGCTGCTGAAGCATTTTGGCTCTTTACGCAAAATAAAAGAGGCCAGCGTCGAAGACTTCCGGCCTCTATCTATTGGTGACAAGCTTGCGAATCAAATTATTGCAGCACTTCGTGATGAGGAGTCGTGACATACGGCTTCTCTTTTTGTTTTGGATTCATCTTATAGATGACATAACCAACGATGGCCGGAAGCACAATCCAGAAGAGTCCTGCGGAAATGTTCAGTGCATCACCCATGAAGATCAGGCTTAACCCCATCAACAGGCTGTCAAAGATAACATGCGCGAATACAACGGCGATGAAGCCGTGGCGCAGCATGATCAGACTGAACAAAAGTCCGATGACCGTAAGCTCTATTGGACGTGAGATCACCGGATAGATCGGGTACAGGGTGTGTCCCAGAGCCCAGATCAATGTTGGGATAAGGCAGGCGATGAACGTATTTCGTACCACCTTCTGCATCATGCGAATTCCGAACAGACGATAGACTGTTTCCTCACCAATCCCGGCCATCCAGGCCATAATCGGGAAGATCCAGGCATAACTCATGTTATAAGTGGACTGGTCAGCCGATGTTGTTGACCAGCTTCCAATACTGCGCTCCAGAATAAAGAACAGTACGGATTGCACACCCAGCAGAATCAACGCCCATAAGTAACCTGTATACATACTGTGCAGCACATATTTGCCGTATCCGGGTTCTTTGGCCCGAGGCCAAGGATTCAGACCGATTTTGCGCCACATGCCGTCACCGGCAACGAGCGACAGATAGATGGTTGCACTCATGACTAACGTGATCCCAGCTTGCATCACCATCAGGAAGGTCAGCATAAAGTTAGACAGTCCCTGCGCCTGAAAGAGCGGAATCATGTTCAGTGTGCCAATCACGGAAGCCGCAAAGTATATCAGAGACAGAACGATTCCGCGTTTAAACGACGTGTGTGCTCTGGTCAGAATGCTGTAGATAATCGCGAGCACGCCAAGCACAAAGGTAAGAAAAGCATAACCGCCGTAAGTCATCCAGTTGGCTTGCTTAGTCTGATTTGCTACATAGTCGGTATGGGAGGTAGGGACTGAGAATACCGATTCGAAGGAGCGAACGGCTCCGTCTTCAAACGTAAAGTTAAGTTCCAGCTTGGAATCCCCAATTTGCTTTTCATTATCCGTGTATTGCAGCCCCGCTTCTTCTTCACGGGTGTCCAGTTGAAGTTTCGGTACAGTATACCCGAATTCGCCAAGGACGCTAGCGGCAAGCTGCTCTTTTTCATTTAGGGAAAGGTTATCTTCAGCTAAACGTTGGGCAGCATTCACTTTACTTTTGTCCTGCTCAGCCTCAATGGATGCATACAGGGAAGAAGGCAGTTCGCGCTTGAAACCGACAACTTTTCCTGTTCTCATATGTACGTCAACATTCAAATAACCGCCTTTGTCCTGATCGGGCAAACGAACGCGGTACACATCGTAAGGGTAGGTTGTTTCCCATTTCTTGTTATAGGTTTCTAACTGTTTGGTTTTGGCCATATACCCATAAATATCGGAATGGGTTTGGTATGTCACCAGCTCGTTTCCGGTATCCGTCGGAAGAGTATAATCAGGTAGAGAAGCTGCAAAAGATCGTGCCGACTCCGCCGCTTTCTCCTTGCTTATGAAGGAAGTAGACTGGATATCAGTCGTTTGCGATGAGGTGGCAGGAAAGATTTGAAAAACGAAAAACAGAATCAGGCCAATCGCCGCAAGCAACCCTAAACGCTTGAAGTTAGCTTTGAGTACCAAAGGCTGCCCTAAGGGATTCATTTAATATTGTTCCTCCTTTATTAATATGGATATTAAAGTAAAGATAGCACAGCCCAAGCCCCGAATGCCAATGGCGAAACGAGAAGCGGTGCAAATGCATGAAAACGAATGAAAATGATCGAAACAATCTGATCTATCCGTCGCCATATCTGAGTTTTTCCCTTTTTGACGGAATTCGATGCTATTTACACAAAAATCGTTTTGTATACAAACGTTGCAGCGCTTATAATTTTGAATCAAATGTCCAATATTCCGCATGTCTTTAGGCTAACAAGGGAACCAATAGAAAGAATAAAATGTATTCCAACCTGATGTATATGTGTTACAGCGAAAATCATACATGTTTACACTCCGAAATGTGGCTTTCCAAGTGCTTGGCTTTTCCGTCAAGTCATATGGAAAAGCGCTTCGGAGAAAGGCTCCACGTCGTGGAGTCATTTTCTTTTTGGCAGAGGTGGATGATACTCAAGTGAAAATGAATGTTCAATGGATGCGTCTATCGCCACCCCGAATTCTGGTCCTAGGGTTCGCGGGTATTATATTGCTCGGGACACTTCTGTTGATGCTCCCGACATCCAGTCGAAGTGGGGTCAGCCTTCCTTTTATTGACGCACTCTTCACTGCAACTTCTGCAGTCTGTGTAACGGGGCTGGTTGTGGTGGATACAGGTACTCATTTTTCGACGTTGGGTCAGATTATAATTGCAATCCTGATTCAAATTGGCGGCCTTGGCTTTATGACGATGTCGACACTGGTGGCGATTGCATTCAAACGGCGGATCTCTCTGCGTGAGCGGTTGATTTTGCAGGAAGCGATGAACCAGAGTACGATGGAGGGGATCGTCCGCCTTATTCGCAAGGTTGTGATCTACTCGCTCATACTCGAAGGCATATGTGGCACGTTGTTCGCCATTCGCTGGTCGTTCGATATGCCAATGGGGCAGGCCATCTATTATGGATATTGGCATGCGATCTCGATGTTCAACAATGCCGGGTTTGACATGTTCGGAGAATTCCGCAGCTTAACCGGGTATGTGTATGATCCGCTCGTGAATTTTACAGCCATGTTCCTGATTATTTCAGGCGGTATAGGTTTTGTCGTTCTGTCCGATCTGGTGGAGTATCGGAGGACGAAGAAGCTGTCGCTGCATTCCAAAGTGGTGCTGTTGACAACCGGTTTGTTGATCGTATTTGGAGCACTGGTGATCTTTGTGTTTGAATTCAGCAATCCCCGGACATTGGGTGGTCTGAACTGGGGTGGCAAAATTCTTGGTTCGTTCTTCCAGTCGATAACCCCGCGAACAGCAGGGGCGAATACGGTAGACATTGCTGGCCTGAGGCAGGCAACGCAATTTTTCATTATTATATTGATGTTTATTGGTGCTTCCCCCGGTTCTACCGGAGGCGGCATTAAAACAACCACGTTTATGATTATGGCCGGAGCTGTCTATGCCATGATGCGGGGACGGGAAGATATCGTCTTTTTCAGATATCGGCTCCTACAAGAACGCATTTTCAAAGCACTGACGATTACACTGCTTGCCCTGTTGCTCATCATTGCAGTTACGATGGTGCTTAGTACGACGGAAGACAGCAGTTTTTTGATGATATTATTTGAGACGACATCCGCCTTCGGTACCGTTGGTTTATCTATGGGGCTTACACTGAAGCTGACCACGATCGGCAAGCTTTTGATCTGTTTCACCATGTTTGCGGGACGTCTTGGACCAATTACGCTCGCGTATGCACTCGGACAGAAAAAGGGTAAAGAATTATACAGGTATCCGGAAGGCAAAATGATTATTGGATAAGGGGTTCGTGAAGAACAATGAAAACACAGCAGTTTGCGGTAATTGGGCTTGGGCGCTTTGGCTCCAGTCTGGCACAGGAATTAATGGAGCTCGGGTATGAAGTGCTGGGGATCGATAAAAATGAAGAAGTCGTCGAAGACATGAGTGAATTGGTCACCCATGCCGTCGTCGCGGATTCCACTGATGAGGAAGTGCTGCGCTCTCTGGGCATCCGCAATTTTGACTGCTGTGTCGTTGCCATTGGAGCGGATATCCAGACCAGTATTCTCACTGCTATTTTACTGAAGGAACTCGGTGTAAAAACTGTTGTGGCAAAAGCCATTTCGGTTCTTCACGGACGGGCACTGGACAAGCTGGGGATCGATCGTGTGGTCTATCCTGAACGTGACATGGGAATCCGGGTTGCCCATCAGCTTGTTACCCCGAATCTGCTGGATTATATCGAATTGTCCGATGATTACAGTATTGTGGAGATGAAGGTTCCAGCTTGTCTGCATAATAAAACGCTATCCACTCTGAATGCACGGGTACGCTTTGGCTGCAGCATTGTAGCGTTGCAAAAGGAAGCCGGGGTCATTATTGCCCCGACTGCACTGGACTCGCTTCAGATGGGTGATATCATGGTGATTATCGGCATGAATGATGACATTGACCGTTTTGAGGAAGAAGTGATCAGCCAAGAGAGCTAGAGCTGAGTCTATTAAATGAAAGCAGAGTGTTGAGCTCGGCTGATTGATATGAATGCTAAGGCGTCGTAGTCCTCCGTGAGGGCAGCGGCGCCTTTGCTGTAAAGAGCGCAGCCGTTTCTCTGACCCACTGTCTGGAGGTTTGGCTGAGGTCTTCCTTTTCCCCATAGATCATGCAGGTTGTGCGTCGGGTCTGTTGCAGTTGCGGCAGATATACCGAGACGAGATCATTATCCGCAAGCAATTGAGGGCGGAGATACGACTTGGGCAACAGGGCTGCGGCTTTGCAGGTAGGCAGAAGACGGACAATCGCTTCAAAGGAATCGATCTCCATGCGAATATCCGGCATCACGGCGCAGCGTTGGAACAGGTCGTCGGTTAATTTGCGATACCACGTTCCTTTGGAGAACGTAATCATCGGCAGATCTTGCAAATGTTCCATTCCAGCTTCTTTACCCGATAGGGGATGCGTTAAAGGCACGACCAGCTCCAGATGATCATCAAAGAGCGGCACACAGTTCAGCCCGGCTTCACTTATAGAAGAGGCAACGATGCCCACATCGGCTTTTTTATCCCGGACAAATGAGACGATTTCATGCGTTTTCCCCGTCACCAGCTTGATCTCCGCGTTCGGGTGTTTCTCCATAAATGCATTAACCAGCGGTGGTAATGTGGTTTGAAGCGTTGTCAGACTGGCTCCAAGCGTAATGGAGCTTTGTTCTTCGTCCTTGTACTGGGCCAGCATGGTCAGAAATTTCTGTTGCTGCTGTTTCTGCTCTACCGCGAAAGTGTAGGCGAACTGGCCTACGCTGGTTAATTCGAGTCGTTTACCACGGCGATGAAAGAGCGCTACGCCGAGCTCATCCTCCAATTTGGAGATTTTGCGAGACAGCGCGGGTTGTGACAGATTCAGCAATTTCGATGCACGGTTCAGACTGGACTGCTCTACAACCGCCGCAAAAGCGTTTAATTCCTCGAACATGAGCACTAACCTCTTTTCTAATGAACGTATGAACGTACTTTGCGTGAGGCATCTCCTTGTCAAATATTTCTCCATGTTGTATGGCCTGCACGACCGATGTTTATAACTTATACCTATAGGTTATAACATTTAATAATTATATTGCAATTCCCTTATAAGAAAAAAAGGAGTAACATGAATCGTGACACAAGTTGTTCACACCTGAAGAAAACGGAACAATTTGTCGAACCTTTCCTTGGGAAAGGTTTGTGTCATGATAAGCGAATTTTATTTATGAAAACGTTGTATTTAGCGAAAGGGGATCGACATTTTATGAAAGGGTTTTACTCCAGAAAGCTGCACTCCTTGCTTGGCGTCATTCCGCTCAGTCTGTTTTTCATTGAGCATATGGTGACGAACTTCTCGGCAGTTGAAGGCGGCAAAGAAGGCTTTAACGATGCAGTTGCATTTCTGAATGGCCTGCCGCTCGTGATTGTTCTTGAAACGCTTCTCATCTGGTTGCCGCTGTTCTATCACGGTGTATATGGTTTGTACATTGCCTATCAGGCCAAGCCTAACGTGGGACGTTTTGGCAATGAGCGCAACTGGCGCTATACGTTGCAGCGCGTGAGCGGTGTCATTACGTTTGTGTTCGTCATCTGGCATATTTGGGAGACTCGTTTCCAAGTTGCGCTGGGGAATGTCACACACGAAGAGCTTGGCGGTGTCATACATGGCATCGTGATGAACCCGGTAACGTTTATTTTATATCTGATCAGTGTGGTTGCGGCATCCTATCACTTTGCCAACGGCCTGTGGTCGTTCCTGGTTAGCTGGGGGATTACGGTTGGTCCGCGTGCACAGCGTGTATCTTCCTACATCTGCATGAGCTTGTTTGCCATCGTAGCCATCATGTTTATTGTATCGCTGCTTGCTTTCCGGAGCATGGATTTCCAGGTAGCCACTTCGATGATTGACGCAGTTAAAACAGTTCTGATTTAAGCATTTGGACTTCAAATGCTGACTTATAAGGGAGTGAACAACAATGGCATCATCTAATGTAATTATTGTGGGCGGAGGTCTCGCGGGATTGATGGCGGCGATCAAATCGGCTGAAGCCGGAGTCCATGTTCATTTATTTTCACTGGTTCCTGTAAAAAGATCCCACTCCGTATGTGCCCAAGGCGGAATCAACGGTGCGGTAAATACCAAGGGTGAGGGCGACTCCCCATGGGTACACTTTGACGATACAGTATACGGCGGTGACTTTTTGGCGAATCAGCCTCCAGTCAAAGCGATGTGTGAAGCGGCACCAGGCATCATTCACCTGATGGACCGGATGGGCGTAATGTTTAACCGGACACCGGAAGGTTTGCTTGATTTCCGTCGTTTCGGCGGAACGAAGCATCACCGTACAGCGTTTGCCGGTGCAACGACAGGACAACAATTGCTCTACGCATTGGATGAGCAGGTGCGTCGCTGGGAAGCGGCCGGTCTCGTGACCAAGTATGAGAACTGGGAGTTCCTGCAGGCGGTTATTGATGACGAAGGCATCTGCCGCGGGATTGTAGCACAGGATCTGAAAACGATGAAGGTACAGACGTTCCCGGCAGAAGCGGTTATTCTGGCGAGCGGCGGCCCTGGCATTATTTTCGGTAAAACAACCAACTCGGTTATCAATACAGGTACTGCCGCAAGTGCGGTGTATCAGCAAGGTGTTAATTACGCAAACGGTGAGTTCATTCAGATTCACCCGACAGCCATTCCAGGCGATGACAAGTTGCGTCTGATGTCCGAATCGGCTCGTGGTGAAGGTGGACGGATCTGGACGTACAAAGACGGTAAGCCTTGGTACTTCCTCGAAGAAAAATATCCGTCATACGGTAACCTTGTTCCGCGTGATATCGCGACGCGTGAAATTTTCAGCGTTTGTGTGGATATGGGCCTCGGCGTGAACGGCGAGAACATGGTCTACCTTGACCTGTCACACAAAGATCCGAAGGAGCTGGATGTGAAGCTCGGCGGAATCATTGAGATTTACGAGAAGTTCATGGGTGATGACCCACGTAAAATCCCGATGAAAATCTTCCCGGCAGTCCATTATTCCATGGGCGGCATGTGGGTAGATTATAACCAAATGACCAACATTCCAGGATTGTTCGCAGCTGGTGAATGTGAATACCAATACCATGGTGCAAACCGTCTGGGTGCAAATTCCCTGGTATCGGCAATCTACGGTGGTATGGTAGCTGGGCCGAAAGCGGTTGAATATATCAAAGGACTCAAAAAATCGTCCGCAGATATCAGTTCTTCCGTATTCGATGGTTATACCAAGCGCCAAACCGATAAATACGAGGGCATCCTGAATATGCAGGGCAATGAAAATGCCTATGTCATTCACAAAGAGCTTGGCGAGTGGATGACGGCGAACATGACGGTGGTACGTTACAACGATAAACTGGAAGCGACCATCGGCAAAATCAAAGAATTGAAAGAGCGTTACGGCAAAATCAACATGTACGACACTTCCGGTTGGAACAACCCGGGTGCGGCATTTACCCGTCAGTTGTGGAACATGCTTGAACTGGCAGAAGCGATGACGTTGGGCGCATTGCTGCGTAACGAAAGCCGTGGAGCGCATTACAAACCGGACTTCACCGAACGTAATGACGAGGAATTCCTGAAAACAACGATCGCAAGCTGGTCGAAGGAAGGTCCAAAAATTTCGTACGAGCCTGTAGACGTTTCCCTGATCCCACCACGGATCCGCGACTACTCGAAGGATTAAGTAAAGTGAATTTTGGTCCATTCATAAAGTTAAAGACTTAGCATCTTAACGGATAAGCAGTAGACACATAGAGGCAAAGCGTACGCGGAGCTTCTCAACGTTACTGCAAACCAGAATGAATGGAGTGCAGTTTCCAGCAAAGTGACCCTGCGTGCGCGACGTAGCGGAGGAAGCGGAAATGTCCTGAAGAAGCGCCCGCCCTGCTGCATAACATCAAGAGGATTTTATTTTATATTTATATGATCTAAAAGTTAACACCTGAACGGAGAAGGCAGAAGAATACTGAAGAAGCGAAGCGTTCGCCTTTATCCCCGGATTTCCAACCTTATAAGGTGGATCAAAGAAATCTGGGGATAACAGCGATCGGAAGGATCTTCTGCCAGCGGAGTGACCATGTGTGAACATTGTGGTCTTGTAACGATAGCAATCAATCATCGTCACCAAAGGAGGGGACAACGATATGACGGACACAGCTACAGCAAAAAAAACCGTCAAGTTTATCATCACCCGTCAGGACAACCCGGAGTCATCTTCGTACAACGAAGAGTTTGAGCTTCCGTACCGTCCCGGCATGAACGTTATTAGCGCCCTGATGGAGATCCAGCGGAACCCGGTTAATACGGAAGGCAAGTCCATTGCCCCGGTTTGCTGGGAATCGAACTGTCTCGAAGAAGTCTGTGGAGCATGCTCCATGGTCATCAACGGCAAGCCGCGTCAAGCGTGTGCAGCCCTGATCGACAAGCTCGAACAGCCAGTTCGCATCGAACCGATGAAAACCTTCCCGGTGGTTCGTGACCTCGTCATCGACCGTACCCGGATGTTTAACGCCCTGAAACGGGTTAAAGCGTGGATTCCGATTGATGGTACCTATGATCTCGGTCCAGGTCCGCGGATGCCTGAGAAGAAACGTCAGTGGGCTTACGAGCTGTCCAAATGTATGACATGTGGTGTATGCCTCGAAGCATGCCCGAACGTCAATGAAAAAACAGACTTTATCGGTCCGGCAGCTCTTTCTCAAGTACGTCTGTTCAATGCTCATCCAACAGGGGAGATGAACGCTGAAGACCGCTTGGAAGCACTTATGGAAGACGGAGGTATTGAGGGCTGTGGTAACTCGCAGAACTGCGTACGCTCTTGTCCAAAAGGTATTCCGTTGACTACCTCCATTGCCGAAATGAACAAACAAACAACCAAACATATGTTCAAACGCTGGTTGGGTGTGTAATCTAGTCATATCAAATGCAGAACTTCGGATCTGCACCATTAGAAGAAGTCGTGATCCTTGGCACATATAGCCTAAGATCCCGGCTTCTTTTTCTGTACTCGCAAAGGAACCGGGCTAGTCATGCAGAATATGGTATACTAAGGGGATGGATTTGGAGCGGAAGAAGGAGGGGGACGCATGGGAGAAACACCGCGTGAGGGCAGCAAGATCTCGCCGCCCCGGCGCTCACAGAATGGATCTGATTCGCAGGACTCCATTTTTCCCGGAGAGGAAAAGGATCATGATCCCTCCCGGCGCAGTTTTTTGCTGCGCATGATCTTCATGACGGCGAGTGCCAGTATACTCACAGGAGGATATGCCTGGTTATGGGAGCCTCGTCATCTGGAGATCAAGCACGTTGAGTTGAAACTGCCCAAGTTTCCAAAAGCATTTGAGGGACTGCGTGTGATTCAGTTCAGTGATGCTCATCTTGGATTCCATACGGGGCAGAAACAAATGGAGAAGCTGGCTGAAACGATAAGGGAACAGCAGCCTGATCTGATTTGTTTTACCGGAGATATGGTTGAACGGGAAGCAGAACCGATGCGTGAATGTATTCCTGCACTGGCATCAATGCAAGCGAAGTATGGCAAATATGCCGTATTGGGGAACCATGATTATCGAGGCCAGCAGCAGCACGAAGTTGAGCTGATGTTTAAGGAGGCCGGGTTCACGTTGCTCCGAAACAGCCATGTTCTGATTGAACGAGGGGATTCACGTATTGCGATAGTAGGTCTGGATGACGCGCTTACGGGCAGACCTGATCCTGTTGTAGCAATCAAGGGGTTGAGTAGTGAGGTCTGGAAACTGCTGCTTATGCATGAGCCCGATTATGCAGACATTGCAGCACCTTACGGTTTCGGACTACAGCTCTCTGGACACAGTCATGGCGGGCAGGTGCGTTTTCCCTGGATTGGGGCACTGACTACACCGAGAGGTTCACTCAAGTATATTCAAGGGTTATATTACGCAGGGGATAAGCATATGCCAGTCTATGTGAACCGTGGCTTTGGCATGACCCAACTGCCGATTCGCTTTTTGTGCAGGCCGGAATTGACGGTTTTTGAACTAAAGGGTTAACAACATAAAGAATATAGAGCATAAAGGGAGGTTAGCCAGATGGAACGAATTGCGATTGTATCCGATATTCATGGCAATATGACTGCTTGGGAAGCGGTATTAAAAGATATTCGGAGTCGCGGCTTGAAGCGAATCTTTTGTCTTGGCGACCTCGTTGGCAAGGGGCCTGATCCGGTACAGGTTGTTGATCTGGTGAGAGAGACATGTGAGCAAGTTATCCGGGGCAACTGGGATGAGTTGGTTGCGGTTAATCAGGACAACGAGAATTTTACTTGGCAAGCGAAGCGGCTGGGTAAGGAGCGATTGACATATTTGGAGAGCTTGCCGTTTAGCCACCAGTTAGAGCTGAGTGGTCGTACGATCCGTCTGGTGCATGCCTCTCCCCAAAGTGTATATCACCGTGTACAGCCGTGGGATAAGATCGAGAAAAGGTTAGCGATGTTCGATCCTCCGGCAGATGAGTCTGAGTTTGGTGTGGCGGATGTCGTGGGATATGGGGATGTGCATAACGCATACTTGCAATTTATCAATGGGAAAATGTTGTTCAATGCAGGCAGCGTGGGGAACCCGCTTGATTATACCCAGGCTTCTTACTGTATCCTTGAAGGAGAGGACAGCAATGATCGGAACAATCCGTTTAACCTCCAATTTGTAAGGGTTCCTTATGATATTGAGCAGGAAGTAAAGACTGCCCAGCAGGCTCAGGTGCCTTCGCTTGATTTCTATATCCGAGAGCTTCGTACAGGCGTTTATCGCGGGCTGCAAACGGATTAGTTAGGTCAGGAATAAACTGCTGTAATGAATTGGCATACTAATGTTCCGGCTACTGAGCGGAGTATTGTGGAGCATAGTGATGTTTCATTGTTTATCCATGTATGTTATTTGCGCCGGATCAACCTCAGAGCATGCTTGTCTTACCGGACTAGAACCCGTTAGGCAAAAGGAGCGATTGTCATGCTGACCCGAAAAATGCTGGCCCAAGGATTGCCTGCTTTACGGACAAAGCGCCTTATTCTTCGATCATTACGTCAGAGTGATTACAGCACGTTGTCGGAGCTGTTTTCTGACCCGCAGGTGATCCGTTATGTAAACAGGGGGAGTCAGCCCACACCAATCCGGGCTCGGCGATTATTGAATCAGATTCGCAGCAGCAGTGCCAAGCTGGATTCACTTCACTACGGCATCTGCTGGAAAGGCAGCGAACAGATCATCGGCATCACTTCATTCCAGCATTGGAACGAACAGAACGGTACCGCACAGATCGGATATATTTTGAACAGGTCCTGCTGGGGTAAGGGAGTCGCGACTGAGGCAGTGCAGCGTTTGCTGGAATTCGGTTTTGGCGAGCTTAATTTGTGCAAAGTGGAAGCCCGCTGTTACGAGGCAAATGTATCATCCGAACGGGTTCTCTGTAAAAGCGGTATGATTTATGAACGAACCCTGCCCTCATTTGTTTTGAATCATGAGGATGGTGAGACGCCGGATACTCTGCTGGATGTTAAGGTGTATAGTCTCTATCGTGAACAGCATGTCCGTTCTCATTGGGAAAATCGCCTGCAAACGTTGGTATCCGACAAGCACGAGTAACATAGAATTGAATGAAACAGCAGAGGTTTGAAACGAACTTCAATTATTTGTTACACAAATGAAATATAGCTGCAATTGAACTCTAACAGACAGCGGGTAAACTTATCTCATGACCCCCTTTTTGATAATAGATAATGCTGTTGGGACCCGCACTTGGCGGGTTCATTTTTTTTGTCTATATAAGTTTAACTATGGAATTTCTACACCGACACTCCGATGAAGGAACTACTTTCCGTTATCGTGTAAATATTTAGTTGAACGTATATAACATTTTTTTATATTAGGATACAAAGAAAAACCCCCACAGCGTTTTTTTTCGCCGTGAGGGCTATTGTGGTGCTCTATGTTTAAAACGGTACAACTTGCATTTGTTTCTGCTTGAAGTATACCCATTCCGTAAACCCAATCTCTTGCAGACGTGTACGAACGTCATCCAGTTCATCAGCAACACGCTGCGGTTTGTGGGCATCCGATCCGAAGGTCACCTTCACTCCGTAATGATGCGCACGCTCCAGAATGGCATCGGACGGGTACCAGCCACCACTGAGCTTGGTTTTACCCGACGTATTAATTTCAATAGCCACGTTCGATTCTGCAATGACCTGCAGCGTTTCATCGATGGCTTGATCCGCGATAATGTCCGAGAAAGGTGGATAATTTCCTTTCATGGCATCAATATGTCCGAGAATCTGGAACATGCCGCTTCGGGCTGATTGCCGAATCAATGCATAGTAACTCTCTTTCACTTCAACCTTACGTGCGTCGCTTAATCCATTCCAGCGGGTTTTGTTGAATATGCTGACATCTTCCGTATGATGAACTGAACCAATAATATAGTCAAAAGGATATTGCCCCAGCGTACTGCGATACAATTCGGCATGGACAGGGAAATAGTCGGATTCAATGCCAAGCAGCACATCAATTTTGCCCGCGTACTCTTCCTTCAGAGCCAGTACTTCTTCCACGTAATGACGCAATTCAGACTTGCCCATCGCGATCCGGGGAAATGCCTGCTCCTCGTCACTGCCAAAGTATGGTGTATGATCCGAGATACCGATGACCTGAAGTCCAGACTGAATACCTGCCTCAATATAGTCGCGAATATTGCCGTCTGCATGACCACAACGAAAATGATGGGTATGAAGATCAAATTTCATATGGAAATCCTTCCTTTCTCATGGCTCATTTATCATTCTGAACTGATGAACTGGGTCTCCGGCATGCCTTTGAGATCGCTCAGGAATTGCTGCATGGCCGAATTCACATAACGACTTGATTTGTAGATGACTCCGACAGGGTGACTGACTTCCAGTTCACTCAGTGGAATCATGCGCAGTGTGCCTTGCCGCAACTCATGGGCAACGGATTGTTTCGATATCACGGCTGCCCCGAGATTAATTTCAACCATCCGTTTCACTTCCTCGCTGCTCGACAACTCCATGACGATATTGGGCTCAATATTATGTTTCTTGAAAATGCCTTCCGTAAAGCGGCGCCCCACCGTATCCGGAGATAGCAATATCAGAGGTGTGCTGCGCAGAACATCCACTGCTGCATGCTTTTGCTTCGCCAGTGGATGGAATGGGGATACCACAAGTTCGAAAGTATCATAATACAGCACGGACGTATTCAGGTTAGGATTACGCTCCGTAAGATAACCGATACCGATATCGACCATACCATTCTCGACCTGGGTATAGATCTGTGAGGAAGGCAGGGATTGAATACTGGTCTTAATGAGTGGGAATTGATCCTGAAAGTAGGATAAGACCCGTGGCAAAATCTGAATGGCAATGGACGTGGTTGTACCGAGTCTGATATGTCCCTGAGGGGTCTCATCGAGATCCATCAGCTTCTGTTTCAGCTCACCCACGATGTCCAGCATACGTTCGGCATGTTGAAGAAACACCTGTCCACGATCGGTGAGAGTGACCGGCTGGTTCCGATCAACAAGAACGGTTCTGAATTCATCCTCCAGGCTCTTGATCTGAGCCGAGACGGCAGGCTGGGTCAGATTTAGAAGTTCTCCGGCTTTGCGGAAACTCATCGTTTTCGAGATGGTAATCAGCGTCTCCAGTTGACTGATATTCATGTATGGCCTCCTTGCACGTAAAATGTCTTCTGTCTATCCATAGGTGGAATCCCGTAACTGGTCATTGTTCCGTTCCTTAAATTATAGGTGATTCAGGACAGCAGGGCAATGAAGGGAACATCATGGATTTGGGGAGGTCCATTAGAACGAGAAATTAATTTTATTTCAAGAAATTAAATTTTAAATATTTTAAGAAACAGTAAAAAAGTCCTAAATGCCTTTTGGCATGCCTCTTCAAGGCAATTGTTCTTGCAACAGATGCGAAAAGCCTCGTTTTTTCGCTAGAATCAGCTATAAACATTTGCCCCGCGGATGACGATAAATTATAGTACACATGCCTTGCCGAATTCTTGGTGAATTCTTGTACGTGATAAAGTATAATAAATTTATTGAATATGGGACTTTTGGTGTGTGACCAATAACCCAGTGTAAGGGGGACAATAGACAGTGAAAGCGGAAGTGATTAATCCTTTCCTGGAATCCGCACGGAACGTATTCGAACAGCTCATCCAGGTTTCGCCTTCCACCGGGAGTCTTGGCGTGAAAAATGTGGAGTACATTGCAGACCATGTCTGGATCGTGATCGGAATGACTGGACAACTGAGCGGAAACATCGTGTTTGGAATACAAGAGTCGGTAGCATTGAAAATCGTTTCTGCCATGATGGGCGGTTTTGTCATTACAGAAATGGACGAAATGAGTAAAAGTGCTATTTCTGAACTTGGCAATATGATTAGCGGCAATGCAAGTACCATCCTGTCCAATCAGGGTGTCGTTGTTGATATTACACCTCCACAAGTGATGAATTCTGAATACGTGAGTTCTTTTAGTGCAACGAAGGCATTGAGCATTCCTTTGCTGATGGACGGAATCGGTGAGATGGATATTCAAGTGATGATCTCGTAGAATAGAACCATGCGCCTCTAGGGGCAATATGTGTTCAATACGGGAGGACATTGGGTATGCTGAAAGACCAGGTTGTTTTTATCACAGGTGCGTCGAGCGGAATTGGTGCGCTCTGTGCACAGATGCTGATAGAAGAAGGAGCCATCCCGATTCTGGCTGCCCGCTCGCGGGACAAGCTGGAAGAGATTGGTGCTTCGCTGAAAGGGCAACATGAACTACTCACGTTAGATGTAACGAATACTGAGCAAGTTCAGACAGCCGTGGATGCGATGTTGCAGAAATACGGACGAATCGATATTTTGCTGAATAACGCTGGTTACGGGAAATTTGCAGCGATGACGGATATGTCTGTGCAGGAATTCGATGAGATGATGGACGTTAATTACATGGGCATTGTTCGATGTACCAAGGCAGTGCTGCCACAGATGTTACAACGAGGCAGAGGACAAATCGTGAATGTAGCTTCCATGGCTGGCAAGATCGGAACTGCAAAATCCGCCTCATATACGGCAACCAAACATGCCGTACTAGGTTTCAGCAATGCCCTGCGCCAGGAACTTCGCAAGACTGGAGTCACGTTAACGACCATTAATCCCGGACCCATCGATACACCGTTCTTTCAACGGGCGGATCCATCCGGTAACTATGTGAATAATGTACGCTGGATGATGCTGAAGCCGGAAGAGGTTGCGGGGCATATGATCCGGGCGATGAAGAAGCGCAAGGAAGAAGTAAATCTGCCCAGACTGGCTTCGGCTGGAGTGTGGCTGTATCAGCTATTTCCGCGTCTTGCTGACAGACTATCGCACGGTGTAATGAATCAGAAGTAAGATGCAACAATGAGCATCATATATCGGATAAAAGAAGGGCTCCGCCGAGGGGCTTTTCTTTTTTTTGTGTGCAAAAACATGTTTCATGAATAAGATTTGGTCCAGAGGCTTTTTTCGCATATAATGAAAGGTAATGTGATGACAGGCTTCGGTTTTATTAGTACAAGCAGGGCTAGAGCATCGAAATGAATAAATTTAAAGGATGGACATACATGACGAATCAAACATTTGCTTCAATTGGCGTAGAACAGGATCTTGAGGCTGTACTCGCTAGACACGGCATCAACGAACCTTCACCGGTACAGGCGCAGACGATCCCGGTTATTTTGGAAGGTCGCGATGTGGTTTCGAAATCGCAGACGGGAACAGGCAAGACGCTCGCCTATTTGCTGCCACTGCTGCAATCCATCAAAAGTGATGTAAAAGGGACACAGAAGCTCATCATTGCGCCTACACAAGAGCTGGCGATGCAGATTGTCCGCGAGGCACAGCGCTATGGGGAAGAACGCAAAATTGGCGTTCTGGGGCTAATTGGCGGCGCTGCAGTAAAACGTCAGATCGAGAAGCTGCGTGAGCATCCGGAACTGGTTGTAGGAACGCCAGGACGACTGAAGGAATTGATCACGCTGAAAAAGCTGAAAATGCACAACGTCTCCACGATCGTTATTGACGAGGCAGACCAGGTATTCCAGCTCGGCGGGGTAAGTGACGTGGACTTTGTATTGCGCAGTGCCCTGCGCGACCGTCAGCTCATTTTCCTCTCAGCAACGATTGATGAACATACCGCAGGACTTGCGAAGCGGGAGATGAAAGAGCCGGTACAGATCGGAATTGAACCGGACCGGGCAACTGCGGCGGGACTTGAGCATTTTTATTTTGTAGAAGAAAACCGCAACAAAATTGATATGCTGCGCCGTCTGGTTAGACAGTATAACCCGGATCGCGCCATCGTTTTTGTGAATGCTACCGAGGATATTGGCGAGGTTGAAGCGAAAATGAATCATCTGGGCTTCTCCGCAGCTGCGCTGTATGGAGATGCTGACAAAGTGACCCGCAGCAACGTGCTATCTGCTTTCCGTAACGGGAAACTGCAGCTGCTGATCGCGAGCGAGGTTGCAGCCAGAGGACTGGATATTGAAGGTTTGCCGATGGTCATTAACTATGATCCTGCATTTGATTCGGAACATTATGTTCACCGTGCAGGAAGAACAGGTCGTATGGGTCGCAGTGGTATCGTGTTGTCGATCGTCGACGAAACGCAAATTTTCATTATGCGCAAGTTTGCGCGAGAACTTGGAATCGAATTGCCGGAACGTGTATTGTTCGGGGGTAAAGTGCTGGAGGCTGATCCGCGTCCGGATACGCGGCCTGAAGGGCATTCTTTCTCCAGAAAACCAGGACAATCCCGGGATCGTAAACCTGGTCAGGCCAGCCGCAATGGCGGCGCCAGAACGGCTGCTTCGAATCAACGTCCGGCGGGCGGCAAGCCAGCTGGCAATACTGGCAGAACAGAACGGGACCAGGATCGTAAGAACAAGGGCGCTCCCAAATGGAGCAAAGGTAAAGAGCCGCGCTCTGAAGAATAAAACCTGACGAAAGAGGTGCAGGGATAGATGGATAACGTTCAACCACCCGTATTGAAAATCAACGGGCTAAGCGGAGGATACAGTGCCAAGCGGCCGGTCCTCCACGGCATCGATCTGGAAGTTGGACGCGGAGAGATGGTCGGACTGATCGGATTAAACGGTGCTGGCAAAAGTACTACGATGAAGCATATTTTAGGATTGATGACCCCTCAGCAGGGAGAAGTGCGGGTTATGGGCAAGAAGCGTGACGAAGACCCACAGGTATATCAATCCGCCATGGCCTTTGTACCGGAATCTCCGGAGCTGTACGACGAGATGACCGTCATGGAGCATCTGGAGTTTACGGCCAGAGCCTATGGTGTTTCTGAGGCTGATTTCAAAAAGCGTACGGAGAAACTGCTAGACTTGTTTCGCATGAATGAGAAAAGTACAAGTCTGTCGACCCACCTGTCCAAAGGTATGCGGCAAAAGGTCATGATCATGTGTGCCTTTGTGGCAGGTCCGCCACTTTATATCATTGATGAGCCTTTCCTGGGACTTGACCCACTCGGAATTCGCTCTTTGCTTGATTTTATGCTTGAAATGAAGGCTTCGGGATCATCCATTTTATTGAGTTCGCATATTCTGTCCACCATTGAAAATTACTGTGACCGTTTTATTGTCCTGCACCGAGGACAGGTCATTGCTCAAGGGACGCTGAATGAGCTGCGTACTCAATTCGGGGAATCGAATGCCACGTTGGAGCATATGTTCTATTCCCTTGTACAAGGCAGGGATTAAGCATGGATCTCAAGCAGCTATGGAAGCAAAGACGCACGGGATTCTGGAATGGAATTCTTCCTTATCTGGGTTATGTCATTCAGAGCGGCGTAGCCATGGTGTTTTTATTTCTCGTCATTGCGTTCTCCGCCTGGTATACATCGTTTGTACAGCATATTCCTGCGGGATTCCCAATTCGCTGGATTACGTTGCTGCTGTTGGCACCACTGGTGCTGTTTAGCAGTTATCGTACATATCTGCATCAGGCAGACATCGTGTTTTTACGCCCGCAGGAATATCGGATGCACGAATATCTGAAAAACAGCTTCGCTCGTGGCATCATCTATAAAACCTTGGGCATGCTGCTCGTCTTTGTTACGCTGTGGCCGCTCTATGTTCGTGCAGATCAGGATGCAAGGCCATTTGGCTGGTTTATCCTGCTTCTGCTGTTGTGGAAAGGGCTGTCCAGCTATGGGGCTTGGCAAGAGCTGCGCATGGTGCAAATCGGTGCTGCCAGAGGATATCGTTTGCTCCGATGGGCATTGGCTGTACTGGCGGTTGCCGCCTGGTTGTGGCAGCCTCCACAGCGAAGCATCTGGTTCCTGCTGCTGCTGGCTGTCGTTTATATCGTTGCTCTGCGTATCCCTCTGAAACATCGGGTTTCATGGGACCGTCTCATTCAGGTGGAGCAGGGCCAGGCTGGACGAGTGATGCGTACGCTGGGATGGTTTGTAGATGTGCCTTCATCAGGCCAAAAAGTAAGTTCTCGCCGCTGGCTCAGCAAATGGGGGAGTGGCCTCCCGTGGAATGCAGGGAAAGCCTATCGCTATCTGATTACCAAAACGTTCATCCGAACGGAAGTATTCTCTATCGTTGTACGCTTGATTGTACTGGGCATGCTGCTGTCCTGGTGGACGGCAGGCAGTTATTTCGGGATTGGTGTATACCTGTTCTTCCTGATGCTTGTGGGTGTGCAACTGGGTGCACTGCGTCGCAGTCATAGTGAATCGTTCTGGATTATGATTTATCCCATCTCGGGAGAGAGTCGTCGTTCCCAGGTGCTGGGGTTCATCTCGAATCTGCATACACTGGCTGCCTTGCTTATGTGGCTGCCGATGCTGGCTGGGGGATGGAGTGGACTTAGCATGACCGTAGCAGCATTGGTTCTTGGTGTGCTGGTCATCTACTTGATGCGACGTTCTCAGGGCAACAAGTGGTTGAAGGAAGAAGAGGATGAATGAATGGTCGAGCGTCTGACCAGTTAACGATCATTGGCGACGCCGACTGGACTCTTGCATAACATAACAAAAGAAGGGTATTCCAAGCTGTATCCCGGAATACCCTTCTTTGTGCTACAGTCTGCTTACCTTGTTCCGACTCTTGTTGAGGACGTATGGACTAACAGAGGAACGATTTTGTGATAATTACGAGCAAAATAAACAGAACGAGAATGGCACCTGTATTTGTGAATCCTCCGTAACCGTAACCGCCGCATCCATAACCGCCTCTTGTTTCTTCAACAACTTCAGACATGTTCATTCCCCTTTCAAGTGGTGTTGGGCACGCCCTTGCGTACATCGTATATTATGTGCCTTGGGGATAGGCTGATTGGGCCGTTGCCCGGTACAGCTTGAAAATCATCGTTTTGGGCATTTGCCCCGTTCAAGACAGCTATACGTTTTCAGGGTGGAACACAAAACCCCCTTCGTATCGAGAGGCATTCGCCAGGATACAGAGGGGGTTCATATTTTGTCAGGAAGCGGACACAGGTTCGCTTCCTGAATTATTTATTTGGATAAGCATTACTGCATATAAATTAAGTTGTCTGTAGATCCAAAACCCCACGATAGATCGTATCGAACAGATCTTCCAGTCCGGATTCTTCAATACAGGAGAAGGCAATTCGCAGATCGGCCTCACCCAGTGCAATGGTACCGACACCGTATTGCTGTAGCAAATGGGTCCGAAGTTGCTCTGCGCCCACATCCTTCAGCTTCAGGCACATGAAGTAACCGGAGTTGAACGGATAGTAATCCCATACCTCACCGTATTTACCGCTATCGAGAATGGCTTTTACTTTGTTGGCGCGGCCTTTCATGATTTCAAACTTCTCCAGCTTCTGTGCTTCGAACTCAGGTGCTTTTAGCGCATCCAGTACAAACGTTTGGGAAGGATGCGGGCCACTGGAGATGGTTGCCCGGATAATACCGAGTGTTTTTTGCTCCAGAGCATGAAGAACCGCAGCATCTTCATGGGCATACGTGATGAATCCAACGCGGAAGCCCCAGACGAATTCTTCCTTCGTGGCACCGTCAACTTTGACAGTCAGCACACGTGGGTGAAGGTTCGCCAGCTTGCCAAACAGGGATTCGTGAATGGAATCTTCGAAGAAGAGACCAAAGTAGGCATCATCTGTCACAGCAACGACATTCACACCAGCCTCAGCCGCTTGCCGAATCGTATCCACGATGGCATCTGCTTCTTCGGCTCCAGGCGTATAACCTGTAGGGTTGTTCGGGAAGTTCAGCAGCACGATCGCCTTGCCTTTGTCCTTCTGCGCAAGCAACGCTTCGAGCAGGCCTGCACTGTTGAAGTTCAATTGATCATCAAACAGAGGATAATGAATTAACTCGCCATGACGACGAATGCCGAAGGTCAGCTCATAATTTTCCCAGTTTTTATCTGGATATATAACAGCGTCCCCTTCTTCGGCGAACAGGTCAGCTACGATACTCAGTCCATGAGTTAATGCGTTAGTCACAATGGGGTTACCAAACGTTTTACCTTCAAGGGAAGGTGTTTCCTTCAGCATCTTGTCTCTCCATACGGTCCGCAGCTCAGGCTTCCCTGCAGGCGGAGCGTAAGGGTACAAATCCTTCGGTTGGTATGCGGACAGCTTATCCTGAATAACAGCTAAGTGCATCGGCACACCGTCCTCCAGAGCAATACCAATCGTAGCATTGTAGGTTTTGGCCAGACTTGCTGCTTCAGCAGACTGACTCAAGATACCTTCTTTTGGAAAATAGATTTCTTTGCCGAGCTGCGACAGCATGGAGTAGACGTGACTGCTGCCTGCCTGAATACTTTCGTTCAACTGTTCAGCCAGTGGATTCATTCTTTTCATCCTTCCAAGTCTTTGGGATTCAACTGCCTAACATTATAACACCTTGCCTTGCCCCCGTCACGGAAATTACGCATAATGACAGTTTTATCACTTCACCGCGTTGTTGCAGGTGTTTTTGAGTTAGGTTAATGTTACTTCTCCCGTTTGATTATACGATGAAAAATGGATGTTATGTCTGATGAAAAGGACAATATTTCCGCATCATTTCGGCAGTTTCTGCATCTCGTCCTTCGTTACGCTGTTCCAGTTCGCCGCTAATATGGTCAAAGCGTTCAGCAGAGAGGTTCTGTCCAAATTTGAACTTGGCACTGATCCGTTCAGGAACAATGCGAACCACAGCAACGGCTTTGAGATTACCTTTGTAGCGGGGATCAGCTGCATCAATGGGGACATATCCGCCCTGCGGCTGGAGTTTCTCCATAAAGCGTTGAAGAACCTTGCCCTTAACGTGCAGATCCTGAACCGGCTCTGCCTGTCCGAATGCCATTACACTTTTGAAAAAAGAAGTTGCCGGACAAGCTAATTCGGGATCACTGAAATAAGATGGAATCAGGGAAAACTCTTCTGCCACGGTAAAACTGACGGAGGAATCCTGCTTGATCTGTTTCATTTTCTCACCGGCAATACTGCCATGGAAATAAAAACAACCGTCCATATATACGAAGTTTAACGGTGTCACCCGTGGCTGCCCGTCCGCACTGACCGTTCCCAGAAAACCAAAGGAGCATTGGTCCAGAAATGTTATCATTTCCTGTTCTTCATCTACATTAAATTCTTTTCTTCTCATCGGTGTTCCCCCTTGAATGGCATATGGATTAGATCGCTGTACCTTAGCCATAACAATAAAACCTGCATTGACATATAAAAAGATCCAATTTACATTCACTTTAATAGACCAATTTATTTGGAAAAAGAGGTGCACGATGGAATTGTGGCTGCCTATGGATTCATACGTGGTTCAACACCGCTACAAATACGAGGCATTGTACCATGCTTTGCGTGACGCCATTCATGCAGGGACGCTGGTTGGAGGCACAAGACTGCCTTCCACCCGGGAGCTGGCACGTCAATATGAAATGTCACGCGGCTCCGTGGCACAGGTATATGACATGCTGCTGGCTGATGGTTACGTGCGAGCGCATAGGGGAAGAGGGACTTTTGTTTCGGACACCATAACAGCACAAGACCATGCAGAGCAGGAGGCAATGATTCAACTTTCTCCATGGGGAGAGCGGGTGAGTACGCTGAATATTCAGAATGAAAAGGGAAAACCGTCAGCCCTTGACCGGGAGCAACGGGTCATCAACTTCCATGTACAGCGTATGCCTGCCGAGCATTTCCCGCAAGCGGAATGGAAAAGTGCGCTGGCCGCCGTTCATCGGAGCGGATCGCATGAACGAAGTGGTGCTGCTGGAGACCTTGAACTACGTGAGGCCATCGCATCACATCTGAGGTGGACACGGGGCATTCAGGCTGAGGCATCACAGATCGTACTGTTTAGTGGTTCCATGCAGGGCATCACTTTGATAGCACAATTGCTTATCCCAGAGGGGGCCGCTGTTGTATTGGAAAACCCGGGATATCAGGGAATTGCTCATGCCGTTAAGTCCTGCGGAGGAAAGATTATTCCAGCGGAAGTAGATACCGGGGGGATTATTCCGCAGTCCTGGGAAGCAAAGACGTTATTTGTGACACCAACCCGCCAGTTTCCTACAGGGGCTGTCCTTGGTCTGGACAGACGGAGAGCCATACTTGAATGGGCCTCTGAGCGAAATGCCGTCATTATTGAAGATGATTATGACAGTGAATTTCGCTGGGGTGGTAGACCGATTGAACCGCTCAAAGTACTCGATCGTGAACAACGGGTTATCTATGTCGGATCGTTCTCACAAACGATGGTTGCATCCTTCCGGCTTGGTTACGCGGTTCTGCCACCCAGTCTGGTGCAGCCACTGATCGCTGCAAAAGCACTGTACGAACCCGTACCTCCAGCGCTTCTGGAGCAGCGTGCACTTGCGAAGTTTATGGCGCGAGGAGGGTATTTGCGCCATCTAAGACGGTTAACCCGTCTCTACGGGGAACGGCATGCTTATTTTGTCAATGAGATGAAGCGGGAATTACCGGAACCCTTCCTCATGCAGCCTGGGGATGCTGGATTGCATATTTATGCTGCGTGGAAAGGGGATATCGACAGTTACATTCAGTTCAAGGCACTGGCTCAGAAGGAAGGTGTCATATTCCGCGATGCGGTCCGTTATTGGCTGACTCCAAGCCCTCCGGCTGCGTGTTTTGGCTTTGCACATCTGGAGAAAGAGGAGATTCAGGAGGGGATACGGCGAATGCGTTTAGCATGGGAGAAGTGCACATTTTCGTTTCGGTGAATTCCGCTGTATAATGGAATAAGGCGTATCGCTCCAGCAGGAGCAGAAATCATATATAAACACATATCGCATCATTGTTGATGCAGTATGCAAAAGAGATTAACTTTCAAGGGGGAGTGGCGACATGCTGCAGGCATCGCCGTCATCTTTTGTTATTTTGCCCGCCGTCGCCAAAATTGTCTGCGAACCGGGATGGAAGTGGCAGAAGCGGGAAAAACCGATGCAAAACTATGACTTATTTTATGTATGGAGTGGTGAAGGGACCGTTGTGCTGAATGACCGGTCGTATGAAGTTGGCAAGGGTAGTTGTTTTCTGTTCAGGCCAGGCGATCATCCTACTGCAACACATAATAAGCAAAAACCGTTGGTACTTACGTATATTCATTTTGATGTAGATATACCTGTTCATGATGTTCCCCAGTCCTATCGTGAGGTACTGGAAACGGTGGAATTCGAGCATTTGCTGGCTCGGTATGTACGACTGTTCCTATCCGATGTATATGGGCGGGATGAAGAGAGCCGGCTCATTCTGAAACAGTTGATGATTCATTTGCTGCGTGCAGATACAGAAGCTCCTGTGGAGAAGAAGGTAAGCAACCAGTTGTCTGATGTCATCCAGGAGGTTGCTAACTATGTACGCCAGCATCCGGGGATAACCCATCGCGTGGAAGACCTTGCTGCCAGAGCTGGACTATCGCCGCGGTACTTCTCAATCAAGTTCAAGGAATTGATTGGTTCGTCCGTGCAATCCTATATCATTCGTATGCGCATTGAGCGGGCCGAACATCTTCTGGTGCACACCGGCATGAATGTGACCGAAGTGGCAGATGCCCTCGGGTACCGCGATATCTTTTTCTTCAGTCGTCAGTTCAAGCAGTACACCGGCAAAAGTCCGTCCGAGATTCGATAGGGCCTCTCAGGCCGGTAGAATATGGCAACGTTTCAATTCTGGGAAGCAGGGGTAAGTATGTAGCATTCCAGACGATCGAAAGGGGGAACTTGTGATGAACGGAAAACGTCGGGTCCGCAACCGGGGATGCTCTATCAAGGGCTTTAATATTTTCCGGAACCGCCTGCGCCGCTCCAAACCGGCAGAGGAAATGCAGGACGTATGGTTTTAAGGAATCGTTAGAAAACCAATATGACGAAGCGTAGCTTCGTATTGCATGTATACATGGAATGGGAACGGAAAACATCCTGACTTCTACATCGCTCTGAAGCGGATAATCGGATTCTCTGATCAGCAAAAGGTACTCATAGCCTGGACACTTTACCCTAAAAAGGTGTTCCGGCTGTGAGTACCTTTTTATATTTATTTTTTTATATAGGCCAAAGTTCTGTGTAATCTGTTTCTTGAGATCAGAAATTAAAAAAAGATGACTCCTGTTATTCAGGAATCATCTGTGTATTGCTCATTGGATGGGTTTTAACCGACCGAGCAATTCTCCCATTTTGACGGAGTCACCAGGCTGCAAGCCTGTTTTCGGTTCGAATGTGCCGCTTTGCGTTAACAGTACGACGGTGGAACCGAATTCAAAATATGCGAGATCATCGCCTTGCGTCCAGGAACTTACATCCGCACCCGCGTACTGTATGCTGCTCACATTCATTGCGCCTACTTTCACGACAGCAACTTCTCCAAAATCATGAGCAATATACGTAATGAGTCGTTCGTTCCGACTCAGCACCGATTTCATATGGGTCAGACCAAAATCATTTACGGGATAAACCTTGCCCTTAATATGTTCACTCTCAATTCGGCGACCGCTTACAGGCGCGTGAATGCGGTGATAATCGCGTGGGCTGAGATACAGGACAAAGGCATAACCGTGCTTGTACTTCTCCAAATGTGGTGAGTGGTTTAATAATTCAGCAAGTGTATAATTTTGTCCCTTAACATTCAGGAGTGTTCCAGCAGATACAGGACCGGCTGCCGTAATTTTGGCATCGACCGGACTGATCAGTGCATGTTCTGAAAGTTCAAGCGGGCGCATGCCCGGTTTAAGTTTACGGGTAAAGAAATCATTCAACGAACGATATTCCTTCCAGTCTTTCTCAGCTTCCTGAACAGGGATGTCGTAGGTCCGGACAAAATAAGGGATAAATGCCTTGCTTCCCCGGCTCTTGGAGAAGGCTCCCACAGTCCGGGAGATCCATTTGCGAGAAGAAAGCTCGGTCATTAACCGCAACAGCGTTTTTGCCATGAATATCCCCCTTAGGGTTAGTGCGAACTTCAAGGCCGGCAGGACCGGCCGTTCTGCATAATATTGACACAGAATGCCCGCGAAATCAATATAGGCCACGATCATACGTCTGGGGCTGCCTTGGTATGCGCGAATTCTGCTCCAGCAGCAGACGTCCGTAAGCCATCGGTTGCCGATAGCTGGCTTTCCAAGTCTCCGTCATGCCGGCCTTGTGGAAACCGTAGCGCTGATCCCTTCCGTTGCATTCGATAAAATAAATCTGGCCCTTCTCTGTGATCCCCAGATCAAGTCCGAGGTCCGCAAGATGAGGCAGGCTTGAAGCCAGCGTCCGTGCGATGCGGAGCCCGACAGACCGGATTCTGGCCTCCAGTTCAAGTGCATGCCAGTCGGTTGCGTGCAACTCAAGGGCTTCGGCCAGCGTCATGACTCTGCTGCCTTGGGCGATATTGGTGACAAATGTATGCGCTGGAGCCACTTTGGCGAATATCCCGGTGATCCCCCACAAACCGTCAATTCCACGTTGCACGGATACCCGCAGATCTACAGGTCTTCCTTCATAACGAACCAGAGGTATGCGCTCTTCAATGAGATAAGCATGCCGGAAAATACGGCGCAGGGTGGCTGATGGCAGTTCTCCCTTATTCAGTCGAAAGGTAGCCCATCCCTTGCGTGAAGTCCTTGTCTCACATGTCAGTTTCCATTGACCGTCCTTTTGGAATACCCGCATAATGCCGTGACCGATGCTTCCGCTGCATGGCTTGATCACCAGATCATCATATTGTTCCATCATATATGCCAAAGAATCAGGTGTAGCTTTGACCGCACGGGGGAGATGTTGTCTGAGACCGGGGTCCTGATAAAGCATCTCGTGAATGTGGTCTTTGCGGTAGCGATTGCGCACATTGTATACCTGTATGCCCTGCAATAGCAGTTTGGTCACCTGATGCTGCTCCGAACGGCGAAGCTGGAGGGCCCGGTTATGAATAACGGAAGGCAATGGCATTCTTTGACGAACGTATATGCCCTCTTTTTTTACATAAGCCATACAGGTTTTGGTGTCCGAATCCACGTCTTCCAGCCGCAAAAAACAAGGGGTTAATCCATAACAGGCCGCTGCCTGTTCAACATTCGCGAGTGATTCCTGACCCGTCCTTCCAGCAGGTATCCCCCGGTACATGCGTGAATCGAACAGAATACCGATCGTTTCTTGTAGCATGACCGTTCCTCCTTCAATGTTATCGCGACCATGGATCGTCCATCCATAGAATGCCGGCCTGTCACCGCATGGTTGGACATCACGATAACGCATGCCGGAATTATGATGCATCGATATGCATCACATCAACGTGTTCTCATATGAGCCTTCTATATAACTTGGAGTTATGCAAAATGCTTACACGATATCGTATGACAATGCCGGGGCAGGGGCGTGGACAGCCGCCTTACATATACGCATGGGTACAGCCTATTTCAGGTAGGGACAGTTCGATTATTCATGTCTTTAAGCTTGTGCATCGATGCAATGTAACCCAGCAAAGTCATGAATTACAGTGGCAGATGCCCATACTGACGCATATGATGCCGGAGACGAACGTGAGAGGAAGGAGCAAGCTGCATGAGTAAAAAAGGCAAAAAAAAGGCTCCAACGCCGAAGCTGCGGCATGTGAGCCCCAAATTTAAAGAATTGGAACTAACCGAGCGCCGTGTAGGATCATTAAATTCAGGCCTGACTCCTAAGAAGGAAGAACGTCTGACTACACATGCACCGGTACCGAGAGCGATTCAACCCATAGAAGAGCATTCTTCGGAATCCGTGGAGCTCCGTTTACCTGAGAATCAACCGGAACCCACTCTCCAAGTGGATGCAGTACAACCGCAGCATGATACTGCTGCTGTAGAAAACAGGAGTGCTGGCAGTTCGGAGAAGCAGCTTCAGGTGAGCAGTGTAGTTCCCGCGGCTCCCGTTTCCCCGGAAGAGCAGACCAACAAAGAAGTAACAGCTCAGGACCGACTGAAGATTCTGAATCAGAATCAAATGCCGGGTCATACGGGACACTTCATCTATACGGATGACCTGAGTGAGTTTGCCGTTACAGAAAGCAGGCTGGCCCCGTTCTCCGTAGATGCCTCCAAGCTGAAGCCGGGAGCCGTTGGCAGCGAAGCGTTACAGGATTATGCCGTGACCAGCATTCACATTGCAGACGGTGCCATCGTTTCCGCCAAGCTTGCGGAAGCCTCCGTCTCCGAAGAACATCTGGTCGATGGTTCGGTGTCCGGTCACAAAATACGTAATGCGTCGATTGCAGGCGATAAAATCAGGGATGGCAGCATCACATCGCAGAAGCTGGGCAATCAGGTTATTGATGCGGCCAAGATTGCCGATGGCTCCATCGGCACCAGACATCTCAGCCGTATGCTGGTGACGGAAGAGTTAATCAAAAATCATGCCGTTACTGGCGATAAGATTGCGATCAGCGGCGTGGACACCCGGCATCTCTCTGGCGGGGCAGTGCATACATCGAAGCTGGCTGACGATGCGGTTACAACGGCCAAAATCCGTGAAGGTGCGGTGACGGGCAGCAAACTGGAAGAGAAGTCTATCGAAGCACGCCATATCCAGCCGGGAAGCGTCAAACAGACCCATCTGGCAGAAGGGGCAGTAGGACGTTCGCAATTGTCTGGGGGAAGTGTCGGAAGTGAACAGATTGAAGATGGGGCGATAAGAACAAGTCATATTGCTGAAGGTTCAATTAATGGAAGACATCTGGTGGATGGTTCCATTGGTTCAACACAGATCCGTGCGCATGCAGTGAGAAGTGAACAGATCGGCAATGGGGAAGTGCAAAGCGAACATCTGGCTGACGGTGCCGTGACCAGCAGCAAGCTGGCAGACCAGTCGGTAGGTACTGCGAAAGTGCTCGAACAGTCGATTACGGCCTCCAAAATTGCCGACCAGAGTATTGTTGCTTCCAAGATTGCGGATGAGGCTGTGCAGGGAAAACATCTTGCCAAAGGAGCAATCCGTGCGGAACACATCGCCAACCGGGGAATAACACCTGTACATGTAGACAATGCGGCTATTCATTCCATTCATATTGCAAGTGGCAGCATTGAGGCAAGTCACTTATCAACCGGAAGTGTGTCCGGTGACTCCCTCGCAGATGGAGTGGTATCCGCTCGTCATCTGGCAGACTCGGCAGTGGGTACGCATGAATTACAGGATGGTGCTATTACAGAATCCAAACTCGCAGATGGAAGTGTGACGGCAGAGAAACTTGGAACGGCTTCGGTTGGAAGCAAAGCGATCGCTCCGGGAAGTGTGGTATCATCGCATCTGGCGAACGGTGGAGTCACAGGTACACATCTGGCTCCAGGCAGCGTAGGCTCCGAGGCACTGCGACCTTATGCAGTGAAATCTGAGCATTTGACAGAACATGCAGTAGGTGTACCCCATCTTCAGCCGGGCAGTGTTGAAACAGAAGCCATTGCACGGGCCGCAGTTACCGCAGACAAATTGGCACCTGGCAGTGTAACTTCAGCCCATTTGGCTGGAGGGTCCATTTTTCCACCTCATCTTACAGATCATGCGGTTACCTCCCCTAAGCTCTCACCAGAGAGTGTTGGTACGGATAAATTGGCAGATTTGGCTGTCACATCTGCCAAACTCGCAGACGGTAGTGTGATTTCAACCAAGATTCTGGCCGAAAGCATTAACGCCAAGCATATCCCTGCCGGAACCATTCGCGGTTATCACCTGAAACAGCATGCCGTTTCACTGGAACATTTGTCGGAGGAAGTGCGTTCACCAGAATTATTTGCCGATGGTAGTATTACAGGTAACAAATTACGGCATGGCTCCGTGACAGCAGACCATCTGACAGCAGACTCGGTATCTGGAACTGAATTACAACGGGCAGCCGTAGGTAGCGCGCATCTGCAGCCATCCGCTGTACAATCCGTTCATCTGGCTGAAGGTAGCGTGAAAACTGATCATCTGGGTTCACTGGTGGTAAACTCCCAGCATCTGAAGTCCGACATTATTCATGGAGAGCATATTGCCGAACAGGTGATTACTTCTCATCATCTGGCTCCAGGATCTGTTGAAACGGATCATCTTGCACCTTTATTGATTACTGCTGCGCATCTGCAGCCGGGGCTAATCAGTGGTCTGCATCTTCAGGCAGAGTCAACAAGTGCTGTTCACCTGCAGCAAGGAGCAGTGCATTCCCGTCATATTCAAGATGGTTCGATTCTTCCTCATCATATTCAAGAGCGAAGCATCGGCACATCTCATCTGGAAGAAGAAGCGGTAAGTTCGATTATAATACAGGCAGAATCGGTAACCCGATCCAAACTTGCCAACGGCAGTGTAGATGGCAGCAAATTAGCCGAGGGTGCAATATCGGGTAATCATATCGCTGACGAAAGCGTGCAATCCCGCCATATCCAGGAGGGAGCGATCTTTGCTAAACATATTCAAGAGCAAAGTATTGGCACATCCCATCTGGAACAAGAGTCGGTAAGTTCGTTTCATTTACAGAATGGGTCCGTAACGAGTGTCAAGTTGGCTGACGGCAGCATTAACGGTAGCAAATTGCTCGAAGGTACGATATCGGGTAACCATATCGCCGACGGAAATGTGCAATCCCGCCATATCCAGGGGGGAGCGATCTTGGCTGATCATATTCAAGAGCGAAGTATTGGCACATCCCATCTGGAAGAGGAAGCCGTAAGTGCTATTCATTTGCAGAATGGGTCCGTGACGGGTGTGAAATTAGCTGACGGTAGTGTAAGCAGTAGCAAATTGCTTGAAGATACGGTGTCGGGCGCCCATATCTTATCCGAAAGTGTGGAATCCCGCCATATCCGAGAAGGAGCAATTCTTGCTGATCATATTCAAGAACGTAGCATCGGCACATCCCATCTGGAAGAAGAGTCCGTAAGTGCGACTCATCTGCAAAATGGATCAGTAACGATTGCCAAACTGGCAGATGGCAGTGTAAGCGGCAGCAAGCTGCTTGAAGGTGCGGTATCGGATATTCATATCGCAAACGAAAGTGTACAATCTCACCATATTCAAGAGGGAGCGATCCATGCTGATCATATTCAAGAGCGCAGCATTGGGATATCCCACCTGAAAGCGGAATCGGTAACTGGAATTCATTTGCAAAATGGTTCAGTCACAAGCGCCAAATTGGCCGACGGCAGTGTGAACGGCAGCAAACTGGCCGAAGGCACGATCTCATCCGCACATCTTGCTGACCGTGCCATTGATGGAAGCAAACTTAGTGAGCAAAGCATTACATCCAGTCATCTGAATGCGGGAATTGTCGGTACTGCGCATTTAAGCGAAGAGATCTGGAACGCTATTCGACAGGTCAGCGGAGAGACGCTGGAGCAGCTGGAAGCGTCGAAACGACAGGAGGCACTGCTGCTGGAAATTGAGGCTGAACAACAGTCTCAGGCAGCCCTTTTGAATGAGCTGACTATAGAGGGATTAGAAGAGTTAGAGGCGACACAGGACATCCAAATATCGGATCAAGAGCCGGGCGAACAACAAGAGCAGTTGGGTCAGACGGAGCAGTGGATTGAGTCGTTGGCAGATTTATTGACGACAGATGATACAGCTCAGGCTAACACTAACACGAATCCGTCTTATATCGATCAGCCACAAGAGACTGGCAATAGTGTAGAGTATAAGCTCGATCCTCAATCGGTTACGCAGGAACATTTGTGTGATGAGGCAGTGGGCAGCGATCAGCTGCAATCCGGAGCTGTTCAGGCCAAACACCTGGCATTCCAGCCTGTGCGGAGTGTCGGCCGTCAGCCTGTGGTGCAGCAGTTCGGTATGGAGGCCTTTATATTGCCTGAGGATGAACAGTGCGTGGAAGTAACGGTAGCCTTCGAGGAGTCGTTTATATCGGAGCATTATGTGATTGTCGCCATGTGTAATGATCGGGGATTCCAGGTGTCGCTCCTCTCCCAGAGTGAGGATGAAGCCGTACTGGAAGTGTCACGAACTACGGGCTCCACACACACCTACGGATTGTTGTCATGGATTGCCGCTGGGCCTTCCGTGTAAGATTAGCGCGATCATGTGTCCTCATCCAAGACATCTGTAGACGAATGATTTCACATGTTTAAATAGACAAAAGCGGTTCCCGGTTATGTCCGGGACACCGCTTTTTTTCATATATAAGCTTGCTCCGTTCGGACGATGAGGGGTGCCTGAACGATTTAATATGAGTTCAACAACGAATGATTCTTACAGTCCTACAGCTTGATAAGCTTTGGTAATTGCAGTAGCTTCAGCAGAAGTCGCTCCGTACAGATCTTTAGCGGCTTGGATTGTCGCTGTTTTGGCAGCAGCAAATTTGGATGTAGGCGTCAGATAGTTCACGAGTGTGCTGTAGAAGATTTGAATGGCTTTATCACGCCCGATTCCTGTTACAGTCACACCATTATGTGTGCCGCCTTGGGCTGCAAGATAGTAGGCTTTGTTGATGATACCGCTGTTAGTATGAACGCCTCCGTTGTCCGCTGTTCCAGTATAACGGTCAGCGTATTTGTCAGGTTGTCCATACAATGTAGGGTTGGATAGGGAGCGCAGTGCATCACCTGCAATGTTAGGGGTGTAGACATCGTCGCCAAGCAACCAGTTTTTGCTTTGGATCGTATTTCCGAAAATATCAGCGAAGGCTTCATTTAATGCACCTGGCTCATTGCGGTACTCCAGATTGGCTGTATACTCAATGACACCGTGAGTCAATTCGTGTCCTACTACATCCAGATCACCAGATAGAGAACGGAAAGTCGTTCCATCACCGTCACCAAATACAATCTGTACTCCGTTCCAGAAGGCATTGTTGTAGTTGGAGCCGTAATGCACAGTGGATTTAATGAGCAAACCGTTGCCATTAATACCGTTGCGGTTGAATTTGTTTTTGTAGAAATCATACGTGGCAGCAGCATGGGCGTGGGCATCTACGCCTGCACGATCAGTCCATACGTTATCGGAATCTGTCAGGAGTGTACCTGGAATGGAGGAACCATTGTTTGCAGTGTAGGTTTCAATCCCATTCCCGCGAGTCGTATCTTTCAGTTGGAAGGTACTGCCGGATTGGGTAGTTGTAAGGGTTTTGGTATCACCAAGTACACCTGTACCCGTTCCTGTTGCGAAGTTGATGAGGTCATATTGAGATACGATACTGCCGTCAACGGCATTTACGAAATATTTGGTACGCAATGGGGCGGGATCCAGCACATTGACTTCCGTAATGTAAACAAGGTAGGTTTGGTCATCTTCCTCGTTGTGGTAAATGTTTAGTTCCGCTTCAGGGGTTTTCTGTGGTTCGCCAAGCTCTCCAACGCGGGAAGTGGCTTCCTCCGATGCAATCTTGATCGCATCTTCTGCACTGATTTCAGCGACACCGTCATTAGGGATGGCTTGTTCTTCAACCGGTGGGAGATCTCCAAGTGCGGATGAAACCTGGCCTGTTTTGTCTAGATGGATCGTTTGCTCGGCACCGTAGACTGGAATTCCCTTAATGTACTGCTTCAGGCGGAAGTGTCGTACACCAGAGGTGTCCGTAGTTCTTTTAATAATTTTGAGTTGGGATTTCACGTCGGAGTTCAGGAATTGTTCCTGTTGTCCAAGGAAATTGAAGATCGTTTCGTCAGAGCCGCTGTTCAACGGGATACCCTCCTCAGAGGCATATGGGGCCTGCAATGGAATGGACTGATCAGACAATGGAGCTGCAGCAGCAGAAGATACGGAAGCGAGCAAAAGAGCTCCTCCAAGTATTGTTGGCATAACTTTAGCAAATTTCATAGTAAACTCTCCCATTCTCAATATGATTTTTTTGAAAAACAAAGGATTATGCCAATCTCGGTTGGAGTTCCGTCTGCAACTTGGGCAGCGCGGAGTGTGGGGCTGAATCTGAAACGTGGAATATGACAAGAAACGATAAGGAACAAAGTCGGCAGAGCCTGTATGCCTGTGGTTGGGCGTGTCAAAGGAGTACCGTTTATTCGGTCCAGCCATAAGGCTTAATCGTTCATTGTGGTTCCTCTTTCAGAAGCCAGGGGTCTTGTCCACTTGCGAAGCAGAAGATGTTCTTACGGAGCCGGGGTGTTCGTTCCGGGTTCACATAAAAAATGAATTACGTATTGAACGGCATCACTCCTCTCAAGGTACATGCAACAAAGCCAAAACAGTTTCTCGTATCATCCTGCATGCATAATTTACCCAAGGTCAATTAACAGGAATAAAAAAGGGTTTTGAAGGAACGTGTGTTCCTTGTTAGGATTTTTTTGTCAATCGACTTCTTGCAACGTATATTATCACAATGTAAAAGTTTGGAAAAGATGCAATTTTAAATTTTTTTTAAAATTGTGTCTGAAGTAGGGGAGCTGTAGCATATTTCGCATATTTTGACGAATTTTGTCTAAATAAATGGATTGACTGAGCCTGGTGGCAGATAGAACCTGCTCGGTTCAAGGACATACGCCGTTTCCACTGCTCCATGAATACATAGAATAACGTGTACTCCCTTTGCATGCCGATGATGTACACCCGGGAGGTGACTGTGTTGCAAAAACGCGGCAATACAGCTTTTTATGCAGCCAAATCAAATCTGGCACAAAGAAAAGCGCAATTAAAGAAGCATCGTTTGAAATCTGCTTACAAAAAGGGTAAAAAGGCCTATAAGTACGTAATTCCACCCGTGGAGCAAACGGAATTGCCAGCATTCGGAGCTGAGGATGCGATGAGAGAGACACGTGCACAGGATTCGACGAACTCGCATAAGCCACTGCTTTCGGTCATTATACCTGCCATGAATGAAGAGCGAACCATTGGTGCAGTCGTCCGTCAGGCGCTGCGTATATCCCGTGATGCTGAAGTGCTTGTTATTGTGAATGGTTCAACGGACGGGACGGCAGCAGCGGCAAAAAGGGCGGGCGCACAGGTGCTTCGTTATGCCGAAGCTTTGGGACATGATGGAGGAAGAAGAATCGGTGCAGCGGCAGCTCGTGGCAGGGTGCTGTTGTTCACGGATGCAGACATTCCAATTCAGGCAGAACATCTCGCGCCTTATGTGCGAGCGATTCTGGATGGGACAGATGTGGCACTTAATGATTATAACGGTCCGGTGGCTCGTATCCCTGTTCACCCTGTGGTAGAGGCCAAACATGCGCTGAACAGCATGCTTGCCAGACCTGATCTGCAAGGGGCTTCCATGACAGCTATTCCGCATGCATTAAGTCGCAAGGCACTTGAAGTGATTGGTACGGACACACTGGAGATTCCACCGTTGGCACATGCAAAGGCGGTCACCAACGGATTGAAGGTGCGTGCCGTTCATCATGTGCCTGTAGGCAAAATGAATGCAGTTCGAGTCAAGAGACGAAAGGGGCCTGACCCGCTCAGCCAAGTGGTATGGAATGATCATCTGACAGCGATCAGATGGATAACCGATACGCTTGGCCCACGCGGAGGACATTCCGATCTGCAGCGTGTTCGTAGCCTGACGAGATGAGCATGTTGCCTGAAACAACAAAGAAAACTCGTCAAAAGATGCAGCATGCTGGAGGTGAGGAAATGAAGGAGCGTTCAGGGGGCGTCCGTCGTCAACGGACAGCAGGCAGACGAACACCAAGGAACAGAGCCAGAACCATAGGCAGGAGGAACCTGACTAAGCCGCCGCTAAAGAGTGAAGCAGCGAGCAGGTCGGCAACGAGCAGGTCCGTATTGCATGAGGCATTCAGCGCAGGGCAACGGGCAGGACGCAAGATGTTGGGAAATGATCAATCGATTGAACAACAAGCACGTTTGGCTTGGCAGGAGCAGCAGGCTGCAATCTCAGCGGATCTAAAGGGCTATTCTGCTGCAATGCAGGCAGGGAAAGCATTCATGCAGGGGTATGCTCAAGCTGCCGGACGTTCATTGAATATCATTCCACTTGCCCTGAATAAACCTGCCGCTGCAGTCGTCTGTGCCTGCAATGAGGAACTTACGCTGGGGCAAGTGCTTGTACAACTGAAACGGTTACCGCTGACGGATATCGTTGTGGTATTGAATGGAACAACGGACAACAGTCTAACACAGGTGCTTGAACAGCCTGGTATTACGCTGGTCTATGAACCTGACCGGGCGGGACATGATGTAGGCCGCGCCTTGGGAGCCAAGATGACGGAGGCGGAGACCCTTCTCTTTGTGGATGGGGATATGGTCGTCCCGGCAGAGCAGCTCGCCCCGTTTCTGTATGCGGTCGATCGGGGAGATGACGTGGCACTGAACAATCTTTCATCGCTGTTGCCTCCATTTGCCCGCCAGGATGAAGTGAGCCGGATCAAAGCATATCTCAACCGTGTGCTTAATCGTTCGGATCTGGGTTCCAATTCGTTGACGGCTGTACCTCATGCCCTCTCACGTAAGATGATCCAGATCGTCAAACCGGAGGCGCTGGCCGTTCCTCCCAAGGCGCAAAGTCTAGCCATTCAGCATGGATTAAAAGTGACTGCACCCAGTCAAGTGGATGTCATTCGTTCCAATCGCCTGCGTTCCACCAATACGGGCAGTGGCAACGAAGTCGCCCGATTGATCATTGGCGACCATCTGGAGGCGATTGCAGCCTGGCTGGATATGGGCGGCAATAAGTCACAAGCCCGATCCATTTCTCGTGCTGAAGTGGCCTACAGGAGGAACGCCAGATGACACTGACGAGTATTATTATTCCGACGTACAACGGGCTGGAACTGCTGAAGCCATGTATCGATGCCATTCAAAAATATACCGATCCTCATACATCGTATGAAATCATCGTTGTGGATAATGGCTCGGTTGATGGGACGGCAGCGTATTGTGCCCAGGAACGAATTCGTTTTGTCCGGTTACCGGACAATCGGGGTTTCCCGGCGGCTTGCAATGCCGGACTCCGTGCAGCCTGTGGTGATGAGCTGTTGCTGCTGAATAATGATGTTACGGTAACCTCACGCTGGCTTGAAAATCTGCGGGCAGCCCTATACAGTGATGCAAACATTGGCATTACAGGTCCGGTGACCAACTATGCAAGTGGAATCCAGCAGGTGGAGCTTGAGTTCCGGGACATGGCACATTTTCAGGAACTGGCTGCTGCCAACAATATAGTCGACTCTTCCAGGTGGAAGGAAGTCAGACGAATTGTCGGCTTATGCATGCTCATGCGGCGAAGTGTGATGGAGGACATTGGTGTGCTTGACGAGGTCTATTCGCCAGGACACTATGAAGATGATGATTATTGCTACAGGGCTTGTCAGAAAGGGTACCGTTTGCTCGTATGCGGGGATGTTCTCGTACATCATCGCGGCAGCGCGAGTTTTCTGAAGACCGATCCTGTAGCGTGGAAACAGTTGCTTGAGCGCAATCGATCCATTTTTATCAACAAATGGCATGTCGATCCCCTTAAATATATTGAGACATCCGATGAAGGAGGGAACGTGGAATGAAAGGTGTAATTCTTGCTGGCGGAACAGGAACACGACTGTATCCTCTGACCCGGCTGATTAACAAGCATCTGATTCCAGTCGGCAAGCATCCGATGATTATGTATGGCATCGACAGACTCCGCCAGGCAGGCATTGAAGAGATATTGATAGTGATCAACAAACATTCCGCTGGGTTATATACGGAGTATTTGGGTGGCGGAGCAGATCATGGGGTCAAGCTGACGTATCGGATTCAGGAAAAGGCAGGCGGGATTGCCGAAGCATTGGATCTGGCGACATCGTTTATCCTTCCTGGAGAGAAATTCGTTGTGCTGCTGGGAGACAATCTGTTTAGCGACGATTTGAAGCCTTATGTGGATAAGTATATGCAGCAGCCTGCGGGTACAGCTCGTGTCTTGCTCAAAGAAGTGGACGATGCACGGCGGTATGGGGTGCCGGTGTTTGATCCACAGCATCCAGAGCGAATCTCATACATTGAGGAAAAACCGAGTGATCCGAAGACCTCTTATTGTGTTACTGGCATATATATGTATGATGACCATGTATTCAATCTTATTCAAAACATTGCGCCTTCTGCACGTGGCGAACTCGAAATTACAGACGTGAACAATCATTATGCAGCGGCTGGAGGACTGGAGTACGATATTTTGCAAAAATATTGGAGTGATGCCGGGACGTTCCAATCGCTTCAGGAAGCAGCCATCCGCATGAAGGGTCAACTGCCCTAAAATATATGCGCCTGATGCTGCCGCTGTGAGGGGTCCCATGAGAGCAGAACAACCTGCGCCGGAGCCGGAAGAATGCTCCGGCGTTTTGTGCAGCGGCGGCACTCCTCGTGCATGCCAAGGGAGGGAATGCCGTGAGAGTAGCAAAACGCAGCGACTTGGGTAGAAAGAAGACACTGGGCAGTTATGCCGGCTCCTGGCACGGATCTGTGGGAGTGCAGCCCAAAGCAAGTTCAGATCACGAATGGGGAAACAAAGGTGCGAAGCAGGGAAGTGTGGAGCTCGCGGGAATAGAGCGCAAGCTTCTTGCAGAACCGAAAGGCAAGGCCAGCGGGCGCACCGGTAGAAGACGTGGTGGGAGCGCAGGAGCACGAGCCAAAACGGGAGCGAAAATAGCCGACAGGCGGGGCAGTGCAGGCACCCGCGTGAAAGCAGGCGAGCGTGCAGGCGTGAGCCGTGGCAGCAAAGGGGCGCGCGCCAAAAAGGGCAAGCGCGCAGTTGCAGGCCGCGGGCATGCTGCGCCGCAGGGCGGGCGGGCCGCAGGCGCCCGCGCCAAACAGCGCACGGCTGCGCAGCGTGCGCCCGGGCCAGCACCGCAAGCCAGCACGCCACAGGCGCTGCCTGCCAGCGGTGCTGGCCCCGCCCCGCCGCAAGCGACACACCGGCACGGTGGTGTCGCCCCCGCGGGGCGGAAAAGCGCTGCCGCGCATGCTGGCAGCGCAAGGGCACTGGCGCCTGCGCAGCCGGCAGCAGCGCCCGAGAGCGGCTACGCCGAGGGCTACCGCGACGGCGTGTTCGCGGGCGGGGAGGCGCTGGTGGCGCAGCACATCCCGCCCGATCATATTCTGCCTGCCGTGGCGGCGGCAGATCTGATCGAGGCGGGATTCCGCCAATATGCGCCCACCCTAACCCGGCTGGCCAGCCCTCATGAGATGGCTGGCCAGATCCAGGGAGCGCTGGATGCGCAGCGCCCCCTGTCCGTCGTTCGCCTTGGAGATGGCGAACTGCTGACTCTGGCAGCCGATACGGTGCTGCCAGGCGAGCAAGTGCGTGAGCTGGCACCGTTTCTGCCTTATGCAGGGGTGCCACGCTCCACCCCGGACATCCGCGCAGAGCTCGCGGAAGCCATTCGGGGCGCCGATTGGATCGGTGTCCCGATCTCGCGTGCGCCCACTTTTCAGGGACTGTTATTTCCAGTATTGCGGCATTTCGGCATTGACTGGTCCCGGCTGAATCTGACCAGTTCCACGATTAACTACAGTCTGCATCAGTCAGGTCTGTTGTTACCTGTGGTACAGGGACGCCGGGTGCTGCTGATTGGAAGCCGGGCTGCAGAGCTCGGTGCGTTGTTGAACGGCCGCGGCGTCCAAGTGACAGGCATCATAGGTGCAGTGGAGGGGGTTGCGGATATCCCGAGGGTAATGCGGCAGGCTGCGGAGCATTCGTTCGACATTGCTCTTGTAGCAGCGGGAATTCCGGCCGTCATTCTGTGCCACCGAATCGCTGGTGAGCTGGGTCGGGTTGCCATAGATTTTGGACATTTGGCTGACAAATTGGTTACAGGAGAGCTTCATCTCTAATGGACGGTCTGGTGCGGCGTTCATCGTACCGTGCATCCAGACGAGGGGGAAATGGAGGAAGCAACATGAGCAAGAGCACATCAGGCAGAAGTTCAACACAGCCGAATGCATCGCGATCCAAAACCGTTGTTTTGCATGCAGCTCGAAGCCGGAGTGGAGGGAAGATTAGACGCCAAGGCTCAGGTAAACGGGCAGCCAAGAACGCAAAACTGTATAAGCAGGGCTATCACCGAGGGTATGATGAAGGCGTCCGGCAGGGACAGAGTTCTTTTGGCCTCGTATTTGAAGGGGTAAGCATTATTATTCCGACGTACAACCAGCGCGAGTATGTCATGCAATGTGTGTCCAGTATCGAGAAGCATACGCCTGCCCCCTTTGAAATTATTGTTGTAGATAACGCGTCCAAGGATGGCACGGCGGATGCCATGCTCCGCAAAGGTGGCATGGTAAGGGTCGCTGCGCTGGATAAGAATCGTGGCTTTGCCGGCGGTGTCAATCATGGAATGATGATGGCGAGGGGGCGACATATCGTGGTGCTGAACAACGATACACTGGTCACCCCGGGCTGGCTGGAAAACATGATGACCTGTCTTGACAGTCATCCCGAGATGGGAGTTGTGGGTCCGGTTACGAATTACATTGGCGGAGATCAGCAGATTGAAGTCCCGTACAGGGAAGTGGAGGATATGTGGTCTTTTGCTGCCCGACATAATCGTCCGGATGCCACGAAACATCGGGAGACCGACAGGCTGGTCGGATTTTGCTGGCTGTTCTCACGGGAATTGCTGGAGCGGGTAGGTTATCTTGATGAAAGTTACGCTGTGGGCAATTTTGAAGATGACGACTGGATCATCCGGGCGAAGCTGGCGGGATACAGGCTGGCGGTAGCCGGGGATGCGTTCATACATCACTACGGAAGCGTAAGCATGAAGGCGCTGGGAGAACAGGATTATGTAACCGTGAATAAGGATAACGAACAGTTTTATACCCAAAAATGGGGAGATTCCCATGCGTTGGTTGCCGATACTTCCCGGCTCTCGCTGCATGCCGAGGTGTCGACCAGTCAGCAGGAGAACACGACGCCTCTTGGCAAGACGGACTCCCCTGACCCGCGACAGCGCATTTCCACCAAGGGCAGCAGCGATGTAATGCATAAGCTGAGACGCAGTACGGATTTTTACCCGGAGGGCTGTTTCATCTCTGATATCAAGGGCGATGTTTATCGACTGATGCGTGGACAGCGACGCAAGCTGAACATCCCCGTTCCACGTGGGATTTCTCCCGTTCTGGTTGCGAAACCGGATGTGCTCGGCGTACCGGCAGGTGAGCCACTGGTATCTGCGAGTGAGGTACAGGGCTGGCCCTTGGAAAGAAGTCATGTTCATGCTCAACCTGATGAGAGCCACCGCGATGCGCTGAAGGAAGGCATGATTGTTGCCGCGACGAATGAGCGGGATATATGGTTCCAAATCAGTGGCGGTAAACGCAGGAGGTTTGCAACCCCTTATGCTGCGGAACGGTGGGGAGTGCAATTCGGGCATATCGTTCATGTATCTGCACACCAATTACGTGCGATTGAAGAAGGGTGGCCCATTATAGCTCCTCCCCAGCTCTTGAACGAAGATTTGTAATGACCGGGTTCGGCTGCCTTGATAACTGTTTCGACAGCATGATGCGGAATGTCATGTACAGCGTATTGTAACGCGATACATCTTTCCGCATCCGAACTTTACATATATCACGAATCATGAAATGTAACGACAGGGTGATTTAAATTTAATCTTTCTATGCTCTTATAGGTTTATTCTATTGGCAGATCCATTGACGCTTGAAGAGGTGAGGAGTACATTTATAGCCATAATTCTTATTTAACAGATAGGAATTAATGGTCTGGGTGGTCATCCATCCTGATCTGACAATGAATCAATCAGGAGGTATGCCGATGTCTTCTACATCGAAAAAAGTAGTGCTCTGGAGCAAAACAGGCTGTCATTTCTGCGGGGAGGTTAAGGCATTCCTAACGGCACGCAACCAGCCTTTTGAGAACATCGAAGTGCAAGGCAATGATGTGCTTAGGGACGTGCTTGAAGCCAAATATGGCATTCGACATGTACCTGTCATTGAGGTGGGTGGAGACGGCAAGTATGAAGCATTGCTGGAGCCCGATCTGGAGAAACTGGCGGAACTTCTCGCCCAGCCTGATGAAGCAGCAGTCTGACCGGACGTGGCGGATCTCTTGATAAAGCAGTTTCCGGCTGCTAAAGGCTGACATATCAGTGTGCAGCAGTCGGGGACTTTTATAAGCTCTAATCCATCCTCTTATTCAGATATCCAATCCTTATATAGAAAAGTTCTATAAGCAACGCTGTTGACCGATGTGCGGGGCAGTGATAAGATTTGTGGAATTAAAGCTGACCAAACTCATAGGAATAGTTAACTTTTGAATTTTCTTCATTCGTAATCCATATCAGATCGGACTTTAGAAATTTCTTGATATATCCTAATCCAAGGAAGGCGGAATGGTTATGACGGCTCAACGCAGTTTGAAATTTGGAGCGATTGTCCACGGTGTCGGAGGCAGCATGACGACTTGGAGACACCCGGAGATTCAATCGGATGCCAGTGTGAATTTTGAATTTTACAAACGCCAAACGTTGAAGGCAGAAGAAGGCAAATTCGATCTCGTTTTTATCGCTGACGGTCTTTATATTACCGAGAAATCCATACCTCACTTCTTGAATCGATTTGAGCCCATCAGCTTGTTGTCCGCCCTGGCCGCCATTACGTCACGAATCGGTCTGGTTGGAACACTTTCCACCTCCTATAGTGATCCATTCACAGTTGCCAGACAGTTCGGTTCCCTTGATCTGATCAGTAATGGCCGCGCTGGTTGGAACGTGGTTACGTCCCCGCTTGAAGGTTCAGCCAAAAACTACAGTAAAAGCAACCATCCTACCCACCCGGAACGTTACCGGATTGCAACTGAATATTTGCAAGTGACCAAAGGCTTGTGGGATTCGTGGGAAGACGATGCCTTTATAAGAGACAAAGAAAGCGGCGTTTTCTTCGATCCATCCAAGCTGCACACACTCAATCATGAAGGAGAGTTCTTCTCCGTACAGGGCCCACTTAACATTGCACGTTCAAAGCAGGGACAGCCGGTTATTTTCCAGGCAGGTTCTTCTGAAGATGGCAAGACCCTCGCTGCCAAAGAAGCGGATGCTGTTTTCACAGGACATGATTCAATTGAGGATGCACAGGCCTTCTACAAAGATGTCAAAACCCGCGCAACAACCTATGGACGTTCCACACAGGATATCGTCATTTTGCCAGGGATCAATCCAATTATCGGACGGACAGAAGAGGAAGCAGAACAGAAATATCAGGAGATTGCCAGCCTGGTCACTATCGATAAAGCGCTGGATTACCTGGGACGTTTCTTCGAGCATCATGACTTCTCCCAGTATCCGCTGGATGAACCATTCCCTGAATTAAATGGCATTGGCAGCAACAGCTTCCGCAGTGGTACGGACAAAATCAAGCGGGATGCCAAAGAGCAAGGGTTGACGCTGCGTGAAGTAGCCCTGCGGGCAGCTACACCGAAGAGCAAATTCCTTGGCACACCGGAGAAGGTGGCTGACAAGATCCAGGAATGGTTCGAAGCCGAAGCGGCGGATGGATTCATTATTCATTCCGAACTGCCAAGTGGATTGGCCGATTTCGTGGAACTGGTTGTTCCGATTCTGCAAGAGCGCGGCATCTATCGCACCGAATATGAGCATGACACATTGCGTGGCAATCTCGGTGTGCAAATTCCGGTGAATCGTTACACGGCTGCCCGGGAGCAAGTGGGAACCGAGGCTTAAGAAACTGGAGACTGAAAATCGGCACAAATGAATCAATGACACCTGTATACACAGAGGGGGAAGCTATATGAACAGGTCTATCTCATGGATGAAATATATGGCATTGGCGGCAGTATTGGTGCTGGTATTATCCGGTTGCGGAGCGGGAGGTAACTCGAACAGTGCAGTTCAGGCTTCCGGTGGGGAGCAGGCGGCTGGGCAAGCAGAAGGTGGGAATCTAACCTACGCACTCGCCACATCGCCGGATACGCTGGACCCGCATCGAAGTGGCCTTGCCGTAACCGTACGTGCGATCCGAACCATCTATGACAATCTGGTGGTGCAGCTGCCGGATGGTTCCATCAAACCTTGGCTCGCCAAGGAGTGGAGTGTATCGGAGGATGGCAAAAGTTATACGTTCAAACTGCGTGAAGATGTGAAGTTCCATGATGGCACACCATTTAACGCGGAAGCGGTGAAGTTCAATCTGGATCGGGTAATCGATCCGACCACCAAAGCCGCCAATTCCCTTGCCCTGATTAGACCTTATAGCTCCTCGGAGGTCATTGATGAATACACCATTAAGGTGAATCTGGAACAGCCTTCGCAAGCTTTTCTCGGTAACTTGAGTCAGGCCCTGCTGGGGATTGTATCTCCTACGGCCGCCAAAAAGTATGGCGATCAACTGGGTAAAAATCCGGTGGGGACCGGTCCGTATACCTTTGTGAAATGGGATGAAAATGCGGATATCGTTGTCGCCAAAAACAAGGATTACAACTGGGCTCCTGCAACCGTTGAAAATGAAGGTGCCCCTCATATTGATACGATTACGTTCAAAATTGTACCGGAAGAAGCAACACGCATCGGCAGTGTTCAGAGTAAACAGGTACTCGCCGCCGAGACGGTTCCACCGCAAAATATTGCTGCCCTGAAGAACGATCCGAACCAGCAATTGCTTCAAGCCAATACCGTTGGTTTGCCGTATACCCTCTTCTTCAATCTGCGCAAAGCGCCTTGGGATGATGTGAAAGTCAGACAGGCGGTGCAATCTGCAGTTGATGTGGAATCCATCGTGAAGACACTGTATCTGGGCAACTACGAACGCGCGTGGTCTGCACTGTCTCCGGGAATCCTCGGTTATGATGATTCCCTTGAAGGAAGTATCAATCCGGATATCAACAAGGCCAATCAGCTGCTTGATGAGCAAGGTTGGGTCAAGGGAGCAGATGGCATTCGTGAAAAAGATGGCAAGAAGCTGACCCTGCATTATGTGGACGGTTCGCCGAACCGGGAGAAGCGTAACGACATTGCAGCGATTATTCAGCAGCAGCTCAAGCAGGTGGGTATAGCTGTTGAGGTTGAAATTACGAAGGATGTTGCTACGGTCATCTATCAGAACTGGGATTATGATCTCTATGGCAACAGCCAGGTCAATTCCGATCCGAATGCGCTCTATGCCTTCTATCATACGAGTGCAGAAGGTGAACGCCCGACCTTATCCGGTTTATCTGATCCGAAGATCGATAAACTGCTCGAACAGGGAGCGGTGGAGACTGATCCGGATAAACGTGTGGATATCTATAATCAGATTCAACAATATCTGATCGAGCAGGCTGTAATTTTGCCAATCTATGTGTTCCCTTATACGGTGGCTGCATCCAAGTCGGTGCAGGGCATCAAGTTTGATTCACTCGGTTATCCGTTGTTCAACGATGTTCGGATTCAGCCATAATACGAAACGTCAATTATGCAGACAGGAAGGAGACGACCCGGTATGGTTCAAACGATACTGACAAGACTTGCTACATCGCTTCTGGTTATTTTGGGAGCTTCGGTGTTGGTGTACTGCATCATGTATCTGCTGCCGGGTGATCCGGTCCTGCTTATGCTGGACCCGTCATCGGCAACACCCGAGATGATTCAGAACCTGCGGGTTCAGCTTGGACTGGATCAGCCGTTTTACATCCAGTTTGCCAACTATTTCGGAGACATGCTGCGCGGCGATTTCGGCAAATCAATGATCAATTCCGACCCGGTGCTGCCCAAAATATTGGAACATTTCCCTGCCACACTGGCGCTGACCGCGCTCAGCTCAATCATAGCGATAACCATTGGTATTACGCTCGGCGTATTATCTGCCATTCATCGTAATGGCGTGATTGATTTCATCGCCCGGCTCGTTGGATTGTTTGGCATCTCCATGCCCACCTTCTGGACCGGCATTCTGTTGATCCTGTTGTTCTCGGTTCAGCTTGGCTGGTTCCCGGCGATGGGCTCAGACGGATTCAGTTCATTGGTGCTTCCAGCTGCAACACTAGGCCTCGTCGGTGCGGGTTTCATCGTACGTATGGTGCGTAACAGCATGCTGGAAGTGGTGAACGAGCCGTTTATCGTGGCATTACGAGCAAAAGGTCTTTCACAGCGGACCATCATGTACGGTCATGCACTGCGTAATGCACTGATTCCTGCGGTGACGGTCATCGGCATGTTGATTGGTGATTTGCTTGCAGGAACCGTCGTGGTGGAGACGGTCTTCTCCAGACAGGGTATCGGCAGAATCATCGCGGATGCGTTGATGGCCAAAGACCTGCCTGTTGTGCAGGGCGTAGTCTTTTTCACAGCAATTATCTATGTCGTGTTGAATTTACTGGTGGATATCTCTTATGCGTACATTGATCCCAGAGTTAGGCGTGCAGTCCGAACGTGAGGACGGATGGAACAGTCTGAAACATCTGAACGCGTAGTGAGGAAGGAGGAGTCTTATGAGCATGAAACCATTGATGGGTGACGAAAAAGGCTGGACGGCCAGAACAGGGCGTTTACGCCTCTGGAGTCGCCGTCCCCTGCGTCACCGCGTCTCATTCGCGGTATCCCGTTTATTCTTTTATGCAGCTTTGCTGGTCGTGGTGTTTACCGGCACTTGTGCAATCGTGCCGGGATGGATTGCACCTTATGATCCAACTCAGATGATGACGGATGCCATCCTGCAGGCTCCCTCTGCTGCGCACCTGTTTGGGACCGATTATTTTGGCAGGGATATCTTCAGTGTGGTTGTGCATGGCAGCAGGGATTCACTGCTGATTGGATTTGCCTCGGTGCTGGTGGGTGGTCTTGTGGGCAGTGCTCTTGGCATTATTGCCGGCTATGCAGGAGGTGTTTTGGATACAATCACCATGCGTGCCGTTGATATTCTGATGGCTGTTCCAGGCGTGTTACTGGCATTATCTGTTGCGGCAGCGTTGGGACCTGGACTGCTTAACATTGCACTGGCTGTTGCGGTATCCTCCATTCCAGGATATGCACGGGTGATGCGTGGGCAGGTCATGTCCGTTAAAGGTTTGCCTTTTATTACAGCCACACGTTCACTCGGGGGCTCCAATGCCCGTATTTTTTGGAAGCATGTACTGCCTCATTCCTTATCTCCGTTGCTGGTTATGGCGACGCTGGGCGTGGGTACCTCCATTCTGACAGGCTCCGGGCTCAGCTTTCTTGGACTTGGTGTGTTGAAGGAAATTCCGGATTGGGGAGCGTTGCTCTCGCAAGGGAGAGGTTATCTGACGGTTGCCTGGTGGATCTGTACCTTCCCGGGACTTGCAATTACCATGTTTGTGCTGGCGGTTAATCTGATTGGAGACGATATTCGCGATCGGTTGGACCCCAAAGTAAATGGAGCGGCTTGACCGCTATTCCAAGGAGGAATCATGATGTCACATGTCGTTATTATTGCCGGATCACCTTCCAAACGTTCGCGTCTGACAGGCCTTACGGATTACAGCAGCAATAAATTAAAAGAGGCAGGCATTACCGTTGAGGTAATTCATGTAGCCGACCTGCCAGCGGAAGATCTAGTGCAGGCCAAGTTTGATAGCTCATTCATTCGTGATGCGCTCGCTGTTGTTGAAGCAGCGGATGCAGTCATCGTGGCAACACCGGTATACAAAGCATCATACTCTGGCGTGCTGAAGCTGTTCCTGGATCTGATTCCACAGGAAGGTCTGCGGGGCAAGCTGGCTCTTCCATTAGTCATCGGCGGCTCGATTGCCCATCTGCTCGCCATTGATTATGCATTGAAGCCTGTTCTGGCAGCACTTGGCGGCAGACATATTCTCGGCGGAGTATACGCAGTTGATCAGGGAATTGATCGACTGGATGACGGAAAATATGTGCTTTCGGCGGACATCACTACAAGATTGGATCGTTCCCTGGAAGAATTGATATTGACTCTGGAAAAGAATGGTATTACGATATCATAAAACCAAGTAAATTCATTGGATAAATAGATATAGAAATTAACTACACATTTACACAAGAACGTAGAGGACAGAAAAAACCTGAAGAAGCGGAGCATTCGCCTTTATCCCCGGATTTTCCCCTTTAAAAAGGGAACGAAAAAAATCTGGGGATAACAGCGATCGGAAGGTTGTTCTGTCATTGGAGTGGCAAGTGTAAATCTTCTTCGTTCAATTTGTAATTCGGGGGGCGCTTATGAATATTGAGAACATTGAAGCATTTGTATACATCAATCATTACGGAAGCTTCAATAAGGCTGCCGAGGTACTCTTTTTGTCCCAACCTTCTGTCACCGCTCGTATTCAGTCCCTTGAACGTGAACTCGGCTGCAAATTGTTTGACCGTCTCGGTAAACAGATTGTGCTTACGGAGGAAGGAAGAAAATTCCTTCCCTACGCCCAACAGGTGCTGCAAGTGATTCAGAAGGGCAGACAGAAGATACAGCAACGCCGTACGACGCCCGATGCACTTCGACTCGGCAGTACGGTATCCGTATCCAACTATGTCATTCCCGACTTTCTGCCCAAAATCAAGGAAGCTTACCCTGAGGTGAACATCAAACTGACCACAGCGACGACGGACCAACTCGTCGCCAAGCTGCTGGGTCAGGAAATCGATCTTGCTTTTGTGCGGAAGGTCATGCATCCTGCAATCCGTACGGTTGCTTTTTATGAAGATCCAATCCAGCTATACGTGTACAAAGGCCATCCATTTATTGAACGCGGGCATGTCAGCATGGAGGCGATCAGGAATGAGCAGCTGGTCTTTTTTGAATGTGGTTCATTGGACTGGCTGCGCATTCACCGGGCCTTTGACTCGCTGGAGCACCCGCCGGATATTACATATCACGTTGATAATTCGGAAACGGCGAAGAAACTGGTGAAGCAAGGAGCAGGTATTGCGTTTCTCCCAGGTCTGACAGTGCAAAAGGAAGTGCAGGATCAGGAGCTGTTCCCCATTCAGGTACATGAGGTTGCAGGTGTATCGTTGCAAATCAGCGTCGTTACGTTAAAAGAAGAACATTCGCCTTTTGCAGAGCCTTTCGGGGAACTGTTGCGGCAGCTATAGAGAGAGTCATTGAGGAAGCAAGGAAGGATTTTAAAAAGTCAGGTTCGGCATGATCGAAGGAGGAGAATAGGATGGGTATTCGTGTTGGCATATTGGATCAAACCCCGATCTATGAAGGGGAGACGCCGATTGATGCTTTTCGGCATACGATTGAATTGGTACAGCGGGCTGAACAGCTTGGATTTCATCGTTTCTGGGTATCGGAACATCATGATTCAGGTCATGTTGCCGGCTCCTCACCGGAGGTGCTCATTTCCCACTTGCTGGCGCATACAGAGCGGATTCGTCTCGGTTCTGGCGGGGTGATGCTGCAACATTATAGTCCTTACAAAGTGGCAGAGAACTTCAATGTGCTTTCTGCGCTTGGTCCGGGGAGAATTGATCTGGGTATTGGACGTGCACCGGGAGGATTGCCCCGCTCCACGCAGGCACTACAGCAAGGGATTCAGGAGGCCGCTTCACTGAAAGAGAAAATCAATCAGGTGAAGCAGTTCATCCATAATGAACCGCATGAAGATAATACACATCCTTTGGCCGGCTTGAGTGCTGCGCCCGTATCCGAAAACCCGGCAGAGCTATACGTACTTGGGGCAAGTATTGATAGTGCAGGCATGGCGGCAGAACTGGGACTGCCTTACGTATTTTCACTGTTTATTAATAGCAACACGGAGGTTGCTCTGGAGGCTTTGCGTATTTACCGGGAACAATTCGACCGCTCACATGGACGGGAGCCATATGCCATCCTCGCTATATCATTGATTGTGGCGGAGAGTGCGGAAGAAGCCGAAGGACTGGCAAGTGAACACATGCTGGTCAAGATCCATCTGGAGAATGGCAAGGTATTGACGGTTGGTTCCGTGGAGCAGGCGGAAGAATTCGGACGGCAATCGAACGAGGAGTATCGGATCGAGATTCTGGAGCCAAGTGTGACGAGAGGTACGAAGGAAACAGTTGGTCCGGCACTGGCGAAGTTCCAGCAGGATTTTGCCGTAGATGAACTGATTGTTACCACAGCCACACGTGATTTTGCCAAGCGTATTCGTTCATTTGAACTGTTGCGTGAGGCGCTGGATGAGCAGGGACTGGGCGAATTTGCGCATGAGTCGACACCTGCGCAAGCGGTGATCGGTTAGGCATATACATGATATAGAGCATACCTGTTGAAGTGACCCGTGTATCATATTAACCCATCTTACATGGCACATACGATGATAAAAGGAGGCAATGTCGTGAGCAGTGATCTGAAACAGCCTGAGCAACAGGCAGAGCAAGAAGAACAAAGCCGCAAGCATGAAATTTACGTTGGGCAGGATGAAGAATTCGCAGAGCACTTAACCGCGATTCGGCGACATTTGCATCGTAACCCCGAGCTATCCGGAGAGGAACGGGAAACGACAGAAGCCATTCGAGGCTGGTTGGTGGAGGAAGGGGTACGGATTGCAGATGAATATTCGCTGCGAACGGGCCTTATCGCTGAAATTGGGCAGGACAATGGCCCGGTAGTGGCCTTACGCGCAGATATTGATGCCCTGCCGATCCAGGAAGAAACGAAGCTGGAGTATGCCTCGCAAATCGCTGGCCGAATGCACGCCTGCGGTCATGATGCACATACCGCCATTCTGATCGGTGCAGCACGATTGTTGAAACAGCGAGAGTCCCGGCTGCCGGGCAAGGTTCGTTTGATTTTCCAGCCTTCGGAGGAGAAGGCGACGGGGGCACGGCAGGTTATTCAGAGCGGAGCGCTATCCCAAGTTCAGTCTATTTTTGGGTTGCATAACAAACCGGATCTGCAGGTCGGTACGGTAGGTATCCGTGAAGGGGCGCTGCTTGCAGCGGCAGATGGTTTTGTGGTTAAAGTGGAGGGTGTCGGAACCCATGCGGCAGTGCCGGAAGCGGGCATTGACCCAATTGTGGTGGCATCTCATATTGTGACTGCATTACAGGCCATCGTGAGTCGTAATGTTGGAGCACAGGAGAGTGCCGTAATCAGTGTGACCAAAATAAACAGCGGCACCGCCTGGAACGTTATTCCCGAAGAAGCCATATTGGACGGCACCGTGCGTACTTTTGACGAGAAGGTTCGTGCCCGGATTCGTGAGCGTTTCAATCAGGTGGTTGCCGGTGTCGCAGCAGCCTATGGGACACGGGCTACCGTGCGCTGGATTCAGGGACCACCTGCCGTGGTCAATGATGCGTCGTTGGCTGCTGCGGCGGAGCAGGTCGCGAGCGAGGTGGGGTTGACCAGTATCCGGCCGATACCTTCCCCGGCGGGCGAAGATTTTTCCTTTTACCAAAAGGAGGTTCCGGGTCTGTTCCTCTTCCTCGGAACGTCAGGCCCACACGAATGGCATCATCCTGCATTCGATGTGGACGAACGGGCGCTGCCGCTTGGCGCACATCTTCTGGCAGCGCTGGCTGAACAGTCACTGCAAAAGTTGCAGTCAAGCGGCGGATAACTGATAATTGCTAGGTAGATACGTAATTAACATAATAAGCTAATACAATTACGAATGGACGCAAAAAAACGGTGACCTCAATCAGGTGACCGTTTTTTGCTGTTTCCGTATTTTAATGTAGTAGTTGTGGTTCAGCACATTGTGTGCTACGATTCTAATCGTAATTATTACTATTATAAATCGTAATAATTACTCTTATATAAGATATTACTGAGGGAAAAGGAAGGGAAATATGCATGCATACATCACGTTCTGGATGAAGCGCTCAGTTCACTGGATGTTTCCGTTCAGGCTCAGGTTCTGGAATTGCTTCGTTCGCTTCAGCATGAAATGAACATGACCTATCTCTTTGTTGCACATGATCTTCAGGCCGTGGCGAATCTGTGTGATCGGGTACTTTTTCTATATCGGGGAATGATCGTGGAAGAGCTTGAACGAAATCGTCTCTCGGATGCAAAGAATGAATATGCAAAAGCATTGCTGGCATCCGTTATGCCTTTTAGAAGTCGCTGATCTACATGATTTGTGCTATCCTAGGGGCGGTAATGATTGTTTTTGCCTATGAACAAAGAAAACCAGTCACAGATGTGTCTGTGGGTTAACTGCCAGAAGAAAGTGGGGGTAACGGTTTGAGGTCATCTGTAACGGCGAACGGCAAATTAAACCCGGTATCCTTTTCATTTATCCGGTTTTATCTGTTAGCCTTTTTATTTTTTGCCGCCAATTCGGCTTTGACAATTATTCTCCCTTTGCGGAGTGAAGCAGCAGGATTGAACCAGGCCGAGATTGGCCTGATGATGGGGGCGTACATGTTTACGTGTATGCTTCTAAGGCCTTTTGCAGCGCAGCTTCTGGGGCGTTACGGTCCACTCCTTGTGATGAAATGGCTGTTGATTCTGCATGCCGCAACGTTGCTGTTGTTTGTTGTTTTTGGTGTGGAAACGTATTTGTGGCTGCGGGCGCTGCAAGGTGTAGCCACGGCTTTCTTTTCCATGACGATGCAGGCTGGTATGGTGGAAAAGCTGGAGGATAAGGACCGGGCTCAGGGATTGTCCATGTATACCCTTTTTACGATGGTCCCGTCTCTGGTCATTCCCATACTCGCTATCCAGATCTGGGAAAATGCCAGCGATATCTGGTTTACTTTGCTAATGATCGGTTTGGCTGCTCTTCCGCTCCTGATCGGTTATAACGTGGACTTGCCCCGAAGCACGGTACAGAATAAATCGTATACGCTCGGGGATATGTTACGGTCATTCGGCGGCATCTGGCGCAGCACACCACTGTTGATTAGCAGCGTAGTTATGCTGTTTGCTTCATGTGTATTTGGAGCCACGGCGACCTTTCTCCCGCTGTATATGGTATCGACCGGGAAGGCGAGCGCAGGCGTATTTTTAACAATCCAGGGACTGGTCGTCATCTTGTGCAGATTCATTTTGCGTAAAAAAATCCCCTCCGACGGCAGCTGGAATACGTGGCTGATGGCGGGTCTGCTGTTATGTACGGCACTGGGAACCCAGCTACTCGCTCTGTCGGATACGATCGGTACGGTGGTTTACCTGTCTGCGGTGTTCAGTGGGTTTGCCGTGGCAATGCTGTACCCGACATTAACCACGTATTTATCATTTGTGCTGCCTGCCGATTCCCGATATGTACTGATGGGTATTTTCATGTCCTCGTATGATCTGGGCTTCTCTCTTGGCGGGCTTGCGATGGGATTAATTGTACAAATAAGCTCGTATTCAACCATGTTTACGATCTGCACGCTGCTGTCCGTTACAGCCATGATTCTCGTTGTAGCTTTCAGGCAAAGGATGGAAGCAGGCAATAGGGCCCAATCTGTGGTGACGACGTGATTGTATGGCATCTATAAGAAAAAATTAAAGGCTTATGGACTGACTTTTCTGGAGACGTATCATTATGATGCGAAGCTACAGGAGGTAGGCCATTGGCCTTTTTTTGGCGGGAGTTTGCGGTTTTGCACTAAAAATGATTTGACAACATCCTTCAACAGGATTATAGTCATTGTTGTTAATCGTAATAATTACTATTAATGTCGAAAGCAAATTGACCACAACCATAAGGAGTAGATACACATGACACAAAAGCAGGTTCCGGTAACTGTTCTTAGCGGTTACCTCGGTTCAGGTAAAACAACCGTTCTTAATCACGTACTGCACAATCGGCAGGGGCTCAAGGTTGCGGTTATCGTTAATGACATGAGTGAGGTTAACATCGATGCCGCTCTGGTGAAGGGTGAAGCGACATTGTCACGTACCGAAGAAAAGCTGGTGGAGCTGTCCAATGGCTGCATCTGCTGCACTTTGCGGGATGATCTGATGCAGGAGATTGAGAAGCTGGTGAATGAAGGCAGGTTTGATTACATCCTGATTGAGTCAACAGGCATTAGTGAACCTGTGCCGGTAGCGCAGACCTTTACATATGCCGACGAGGAGTCGGGTATTGATCTGACTAGTCTGGCTAAGCTGGATTGTCTGGTAACCGTCGTGGATGCCCATCGATTCTGGCATGATTTTGCTTCAGGGCAGAGTCTGCTGGATCGGAACCAGGCTACAGGTGAGGAAGATACGCGCGATGTTGTGGACCTGCTGATTGACCAGATCGAGACTTGTGATGTTCTGTTGCTGAACAAATGTGATCTGGTCGATGACGCCGAGCTGAACAAGCTTGAAGGTGTCATCCGCAAGCTTCAGCCTAACGCCAAAATCATTCAGACTGTGAACGGACAAGTCAACCCGTCTGAAATTTTGAATACAGGTCTCTTCAACTTCGAGAAGGCAAGCATGTCCGCCGGATGGATTCAGGAGCTGGAGAAGGAATCACATACACCGGAGACCGAGGAATATGGTATTGGTTCCTTCGTGTATCGTCGTCGAAAACCATTCCATCCTTCTCGTTTGGCTGAATTCATGAGCTACTGGCCGGAAGAAGTGGTGCGTGCCAAAGGGCTGGTGTGGCTCGCGGCAGAAGGGGATGTGGCTGCAAGTCTGAGTCAGGCGGGATCGTCGATTCAGTTTGGGCCTGCCGGACATTGGGTTGCGGCATTGCCGGAAGCGGACAAGGAAGAAGTTTTGCGTACGGAGCCAGATGTATTGGATAAGTGGGATGCCCAGTGGGGAGACCGTCAGACCGAGCTGGTCATGATCGGGATTGAAATGGAGCGCACCATCATCGAAGACGAACTTGACCAATGTCTGCTCAGTGATGAAGAAATGCAGGCCGACTGGGGGCATTTCGACAATCCTCTGCCTTGGCCAGTTGAAGTCGTATAAAAAATAAATTCATAAAAGGAGCTGTAATTCATGGCCAAAAAATCAAACGTGGTACGTGAAAAACAACGTCAGGCGATCGTAGCCAAATATGCGGAGCTACGCCGGGAATTGAAAGAAAAAGGGGATTATGAAGCACTGCAAAAACTGCCGCGCAATGCTTCTCTGACCCGATTGAAAAATCGCTGTGAACTGACAGGCCGCCCGAGAGGATATTTGAGAAAGTTCAAGGTATCGCGAATTGTGTTCCGTGAGCTGGCTCATCAAGGGCAAATTCCGGGCGTCACGAAGTCAAGCTGGTAAGACACATACATGCTCCAGGAGCAATCCAGGTGCCATTGCGCTAGGCTTCATACAAAATTTCACCCGTTCGGGATACATCATATCCCTCAAATGATTGCAGTTCCTGCCTGAATTCCGGTGATTGCAGAATGCGCAGTACCGATTCGATCCACGCTTCGTTTCCCTGTTTCTTCAGCATCACCAGATCATAACGTTCCTGAACAAGTGGGATAAAATCAACCTGACCGACTAGTCGTGCAGCCTTCTCGGTGCCGATTCCTACATCGGCTTCACCGGAACTGACCTTGGCAGCTACACCCATATGACTGGTTTCTTCCACGTCATACCCAATCAGATGAGAAGCAGCGATACCATGCAGACGCAATTGTTCATCCAGCAATACCCGTGCCCCCGAACCTTTCTCCCGGTTAGCCAATCGCAGCTCAGGCTGCTTCAGATCTGTCCAGTTCTGCAAGCCGCTCGGATTACCACGTTGAACGTACAGCCCGGCAGGTCGTGTCAGCAGATTCACGACGACATACGACCAGCCAATCAGGATTTTGCGAATGTAGGGCAGATTGTATTCTCCTGTATCTCCATCCAGCAGATGGGTACTGACCAGATCGGACTCCCCGCGGTACATGGAGATCAAGCCGTCGAGACTGCCCATGAACGAACGCAGCGGACGAATATCCCGTGTTTGCTTCTCCAGATATCGCATGAGAATATCGAGGCTGATATCTTGTCCTGTAATGACCAGATGACGGGCCGAATGGGCTGACGAAGTGTTGCCCGTCATTGAAGTTGAAGCTGCGAATGTCCCTCTGGATAGAGGCGGAGCATTTGCAGCGGAATGAACGACATGATTGGTCGAATCACTTCCCGTCCCGGAATAAGATTCAGAGGGGGGAACTGAATCCACAGCGGCCCGGTGCGCTGGCGATTGAAGCTGCTTGGAGCGCTGTTTATAAGCCTCCAGATCGGTGGCGTCAACTCGCATTTGTTTGCCGACGCGATAAGCGACGAGGTCACCCTTTTTAATCAGATCGTAGACCGTCAGTTTGGATATTTTGAGTAGCTTGGATATTTCTTCGGTGGTATAGGATTGCTCCTCCGTCATCAGTGAAGATCCTCCTTCAAGATACAGATCATAACTATATAACCTCAACTAATGGATATTTACACTGGCACTCCAATGACAGAACAATCCTCCGATCGCTGTTATCCCCAGATTTCTTTGATCCCTTTATCAAAAGGGGAAATCCGGGGATAAAGGCGAACGCTTCGCTTCTTCAGATTATTTCTGTCCTCTCCGTTATGGTGTAAATGTTAGTTGAACATATATATTCAGATTTTAAACTATATTTGTTCATCAACGCTCATCGTCCCGGATAAACGCTGGGTTCTCTTGTACTATACCATTAACAGCCAGAGAGGATAAACTCGCCCACCACAATTCAGCTATTGATGGCTTGCCCTTGAACGAATGATTCAAAGACTACCTTCCTATTTCAATGATCTTATGTATAATGAAATATAATTAATTATATCTAGTTATAACTAAACATAACATTGGGGGAGAAGTAGATGAAAAAGAGTATTGGATATGTGTTGGGGAGTATGTCACTTGGACTGGCTCTTGTATTGGCCGGTTGCGGTGCAAGTACGGACAGTAAAGATGCATCCACAGCAATGGAACAAACGGGTTCAACACCAGCGACATCAGGTGAGAGTTCAACGTCCGGGGCAACAGATCCTCAGGAAAAGGTGGAGCTAACGATCTCAGCGGCAGCCAGTCTCACGGATGCCATGAAGGAAATTGAAACGAATTTTGAAGCCGCGAATCCCAATGTGGAGCTTAACTTCAACTTTGGTGCATCCGGTGCATTGCAACAGCAGATTGAACAAGGCGCGCCAGCAGATGTTTTTGTATCGGCTGCGACCAAAAATATGAACGCACTCGTGGATGAGAAGCTGATTGCATCCGGTGATCAGAAGAATTTGCTGCAAAATTCATTGGTAGCCATTATTCCAGCGGATCGTTCTGATACCGTAACAAGCGAGAAGGATCTGACCGCTGATTCTATCAAGACCGTAGCGATTGGTATACCGGAAAGTGTGCCTGCTGGAACCTATGCGAAGGAAGCACTGACCAATGCCAAACTGTGGGATCAGTTGCAAGGTAAGCTTGTACAAGGCAAGGATGTCAGACAGGTTCTGCAATATGTAGAAACAGGCAATGCGGATGCGGGATTTGTGTACAAAACGGATGCACTCACTTCTGATCAGGTGAAAATTGCATTTGAAGTGGACAAGAACAGCTATACACCTGCCAATTATCCAGTAGGGATTATTGAAGGTACGAAGCACCGGACAGAAGCAGAACAATTCTACACGTATTTGCAAACGCCTGAAGTGCTTGATGTATTTGCCAAGTACGGGTTCTCCATTCCGGAATGAATGTGAGCGCAATAGACTGGGCGGTATTCTGGCCACCGGTTCGTCTTTCCCTTCAAGTTGCGCTGTTGTCCAGTGTGATCGCAGCAGTGTTTGGCCTCACTGTGGCCTGGAAGATGTCGCGTACCTCGTTTCGTGGCAAAATTTTTCTGGAAACGGCATTTATGCTTCCGCTCGTGCTTCCGCCGACCGTGGTCGGATTTATATTGCTCGTGTTACTGGGTCGGAAGAGCCTGCTCGGACAGTGGATTGAAGCCATCTTCTCTGCACCTGTCATTTTCTCCTGGTGGGCTGCCGTGATTGCCTCGGTGGTGGTTGCGTTCCCATTGGTATATCAGACGATGAAATCCGGTTTTAGCGGGATTGATCGGGATCTGGAAGATGCAGGCCGCTCCATCGGAGCGAATGAATGGCAGGTATTTCGTTATATTTCGCTTCCGCTTGCAGGGAGAGCATTGATGACGGCGTTCATCCTGGGTTTCGCCCGTGCACTGGGGGAATTCGGAGCCACGCTCATGATCGCAGGTAATATTCCGGGCAAAACGCAAACCGTACCCACTGCAATCTATGTTGCTGTGGATTCGGGCAATCAGACGATGGCCTGGATGTGGACCGGCTCCATTATCGTCATTTCTTTTATCATGCTGCTCTTAACCAGACAGCCGCGCGACGGGAAGGCATAATTTGGCCTATGTAATGTGAAAGCGATAAGGATTGATTAACATTAGCATTCAAAAACCCGCTCAAGGAATCTTTCCTCGGAGCGGGTTTTCATTTACGCGGGATGTGTATATGGGATATCATGTATGTTTACGTTCATCCAAGCCGCTATTTGTTCAGCCTGTTTGAACAGAAGGCGTCTTATAACGGGAAGGGTCGAGCGTTTTGACCATAAATACAATCTCTTCCTGCCGTTCAGGTGTCTGTACTGTTTTGTGATGAAAAGGCTCATATCCCCGACGTTCATACATGGGAGCAAGCCAGGGATGGCGGGTCGCCGTTGCCAGAAATACGGCAGGAGCATCAAGCTTTTGCAGAATGATAGTTTGCTCAACCCAATCCAATAGTTTAGAGCCATAACCCTGGCTTTTGTGGGCTGGACTTACCGCGAACCAGCGGATGAAAGGATAGGGGCTGATGGCTTGCCGCTGTACATCTTCGGCTCGGTCAAGGGTAACCGTGGCAATGATTTCTCCCCCTTTTTCAAGAATATAGCATTCATGCTGTACAATATTATTCTGGATGACTTCCAGTGTAGCGTGTCCGGCTGGAAAAGGAATGTTCAGGGCCCGAATCGTCTCATAGGCATCCACGGTAACAGCCTGCAATTGTTCGGCATCTTCAAGCGTAGCCAATCGGTATTGTTCGGTCATGGTCGATCAATCCCTTCTACGAAAATTAACTATTCCAACCTGTTAAGTTGGTTTAAATATTTTGGTGTTATTTTATCATGAAATTCATAGTTGGAATATAATTCTCAAATCAGATCTGTCTATAAGCCCATCGAAAGCTTCTATATGCAAAAATGACAAAACTTTTTACAATTTTACTCGTTTAAGGACTCGCCTAAACCATGCTCCATCCTGTAATATAGAACTAACTGATTCCAGCCAAGAACTGAAATAAGGAGAGACGACTAATGAATACGAAACCTGATTGCGGTATATCGTTGCAAATCGACGACTATCTTGATCTTTTGCATTTTGCCATCCAAATTGAGGACCAGGAATGGCAGCAGTCCCTTATCCACCAGCTCAAAATATTTCAGCCGGAAGCGGAGCAGCGCACACCTGAGGAAGAATTATGGATGAGATTTGATTATATCAACAGTAAACTAACAGGTCTTTGCCATCAGATTCACGCGGCCCATTCAACGGATGAACGCAAGAAGTTTGAAGAACGAATCGGACTGTTGCAACTGCAGCGTATAGAAGTAGCTCGTAAAATTAAATGGGCTAGTCGCAGATAGATGCGTATTTGAAAATAAAGTGATCTGCAATTGAAGAAGCGATCCCCAGCCTAGTTGGAGGATCGCTTCTTTTGGTTATTTTTGGATCAAGAAACGGGTGAAATATAGAGAATTTCTATAACGTTATCAGGATGTCCTATTAACATACATATTGCCTGGGCATAACATACGGTGCTATTCTTTGTTCAACCTAATTCCGACTATACAAGTGTGAATGGTTAGTTAAATCAAAGATGAGGAATGGGATTACACATCATATTGGCTGAATAACAGCCTGTGGAGGAGATCGGGAATGGTTAATCAATGGGGGATTCAGAAATTCCGGACAGCATTGCTGTTCATGACTATGTTGGTGGTACTGGCGGGTTGCAGTTCAGGCAATGCATCGAATGAATCGGATTCCGCATCTGCGTCCGGTCAAGATAAAGTGAAGAAGATCATTGTGGGTACAGGTACTCAATTCCCTAATGTTTGCTTTATTGATGAGAATGGCAAGCTGACGGGGTACGATGTAGAACTGATCCGCGAGATTGATAAACGATTGCCTGAATATGAATTCGAGTTCAGTACAATGGAATTTAAAAACCTGCTGCTTAGTCTTGAAACGAAGAAAATAGACCTGATCGCTCACCAAATGGAAGTGAATGAAGAGAGACAGGCCAAGTTCCTTTTTAATGACGAGGCATATAACATTTTCCCTAATAAAATCGTTGTAAGCGAGAAAAACCAGGATGTAAAATCCATCGAGGATCTGAAAGGCAAAAAACTGATTGTTGGCGCTACGAGTAATGCGGCTGTACTGGCTGAGAAATGGAATGCAGCGAATGGTAACGCCATTAACATTGTCTATTCCGGAGCAGGGGAAGATACGAATACTCAGATCAAAACAGGCCGGGTGGATGCAACCATCAGCACGCAGTTTGCCATCGATTATCAAAATAAAGTGGTAGATGCACAGTTAAAGACTGTAGGAGAGGCTCTGTCCAACTCCAAAGTGTATTTCATTCTGAACAAGGATGAGGAAGAGCTCAAAACAAAAATGGATGAAGCGCTCAAATCAATCAAGGAAGATGGAACATTGAGCAAATTGAGCACAGAGTGGCTGGGAGCCGATTACACGGTTGAGGAATAGTTCGTTGAGAAAGGTGAGCGACGGTTATGGGTAAATCATTCGATCTGTCATTGGTTCTGGATTTCGTCCCTGAACTGCTGCGATATTTGCATATTACACTGATTGTACTGGGCGGTTCCATTGTGCTCGGTCTGGTGGGCGGTGTGCTTCTGGCGGTTCCGAGGTTATACCGGATTCCGGTGCTGAGCCAGCTCGCGACCCTGTACGTCTCTTTCATGCGGGGCACACCGATTCTCATCAAGTTGTTTCTGGTCTATTACGGATTACCCGAATTGCTCAAGCCTTTAGGGGTTGATCTGTCCAGGACCGATCCGCTGGTATTCGTCATCGTAACTTATGCGCTAAGTGATGCAGCGTCCTTTGCCGAAATCTTTCGCGGAGCTGTGCGCAGTGTGGACAAGGGCCAGACGGAAGCAGCTTATGCTGCGGGCTTGACCACGTTTCAGTCGTTTCGGCGCATTGTGGTACCGCAGGCACTCATCGTTGCTTTTCCGAATATGGCAAATACGTTGATTGGCTCGTTAAAGGATACGTCACTTGCTTTTTCGATTGGTGTCATGGACATGGTGGGCAGGGGGCAAACGCTGATCTCGGCTACATCGCATGCACTTGAAGTGTATATCAGTCTGTCAATAGTCTACTATGTTATCGTGCTTGTACTTGAAAAAGGGTTTGCTCTCGCAGAACGCAGACTCCAGCGTCACGAACGTAAGAAAGAAGTCCGCGGGCCAGCAGTACGAGCTGAACGCCTGAAACGAATAGCGGGGTGAGCGAATGTCTATTGATTTCAACTTTATCTACACATCTTTTTTCCAGATTCTCAAGGCATTGCCACTGACACTCGTCATTACGATTGTACCGTTAATCGCAGGCTTTGGCATTGGTCTGGTTACTGCTTTAATCCGAATCTATAAGGTTCCCTGGGTCTACCGGATCGCTGATTTCTATGTTTCGTTTTTTCGGGGGACACCGATGCTGATGCACTTGTTTCTAATCTATTACGGGATTCCGTTGATCATCGACAAGCTGGCTGCCCGGTACGGCTGGGCCTTTCAGTCTTCTTCCATTCCGATTCTGGTGTTCGTGCTCATTGCCTTCTCGTTGACTGCGGGATCTTATATGTCCGAGATTATCCGTTCCGGTATTCTTGCAGTGGACACCGGGCAGATGGAAGCTGCACATGCCGTGGGCATGAGTACCTCCCAGGCCATGAGACGCATTATTTTACCGCAGGCGGTGGGTGCGGTTCTGCCGAATCTGTGCAGCATGTTTGTTGGTTTCCTGCATGGATCAACACTTGCGTTTACCGTGTCACAGATGGATATTCTCGGGAAAGCGGATGTGGTGGCTTCGGTTAGTCTGAAATTTCTGGAGGCTTTCATTGCTGCCGCATTGATCTATTGGGGTCTGACAGTGATTGTCGAGCGGATTACAGCTTTGCTGGAACGCAGAGTTGCCGTGTACAGCAAAGGAGGGGTGTCATGATATCGCTGACGAATATACACAAATCATTTGGCCAGCAGGAAGTGTTGAAAGGTATTGATCTGACTGTGGAGCAGGGGGATGTTGTTGCCATTCTTGGACCGAGTGGGTCGGGCAAAACGACATTGCTGCGCTGTGTGAATTTTCTTGAACGTGCCGATGAGGGCAAGGTACAGATCAGCGGATTAACCGTAGACTGCAAGCATGCCCGCAAACATGACATTGTGCAGTTGCGGCGAAAAACGGCGATGGTGTTCCAGCACTATAACCTGTTCAAACATAAAACGGTGCTGGATAACGTAACGGAAGGGTTAATCATCGCTCAGAAAATGTCCAAAGCCGATGCTCGTGAACGAGCCTTGCGCGTGCTTGAACAAGTGGGCCTGTCCGCCAAAATTAATGAGTATCCCAGCATGCTGTCAGGTGGACAACAGCAGCGGGTAGGCATTGCTCGGGCGCTGGCATTGAATCCAGAGGTAATTTTATTTGATGAACCTACCTCGGCGCTTGATCCTGAACTTGTAGGGGAGGTGCTGTCGGTCATTCGATCGATTGCCCAGGAGGGTATCACCATGATTGTCGTCACCCACGAAATGGGTTTTGCCCGCGAGGTGGCGAATCGAGTTGTATTCATGGATGGGGGTTCCGTAGTGGAAGAAGGAACGCCGGAGGACGTATTTGTGCGACCCAAACAGGAACGTACCCGCCAATTCCTCAGCCGTTACTCATCCGATTGGAGTTACGTCATCTGACGATATAGGCGCAAGCTGGAGTAACTGACGATCCCGGCCCGGCATATGCTGTAGCAGGCAAATGCTGATAGGCCGGGTTTTTCTATGGGTGAAGCAGGCCGTGACGGTAAGGAGGAGGACCATGCAGAGCAAAATCGATGAAATACTCACACATATTGCACATTCTCACCAGCAGGTTGCGCGTGTACTGGATGCCAAACGTCAAGTCGCTGTGCGCATGTCTGAAATCATCAATCATTTGCCGGATATCGAACCGGAGCTGGATGGCGTTGACGGTCTGCTGGATAGCTCGGGACAAATCAACAAAAGCATCATCTCCTATTTGGGAGGCCTGGCAGACCTGGAAGAAGCCGTAGCCGAAACGCTGACCCAGGTCATGCGGGAGATGGCGGATCAAGAGGAAGAATAAGCCCGGAAGGCGGGTGAATGGACATGAGCAGAGAACAAAGTCTCATCCTGATGTTGGATGCAGCCGCCAAAATGCAGTGGAATGTTGCCCTGATTTTGGAGGCCAAGGCGATTGAAGCCGAGAAGGTAAGGAACTGGGCGCTAAATCATTTGAACGGTGAGGCTTTTCTGACGCATAGCGATCAGGTCGCAGAGCCACTCAAAATGCATGATCAGCTGGTGGAAATACTGGAAGGATTGACCCGAATGGAAACCGGATTATGCAACAACCTGAAGGCCATCTTGGTGCAGAGTGATGGTGAAGAAGGCGGCATGGACGGTGGCATGTTTGGCGGTATGGATATGGGGGATCTCGGAAAATGAGTCTGTTGCGGCGTGAGCAGGAAGCGAAACTGTCCCTCATTGAGTCCATTGCACACAGTCAGCAGGCGCTCGCCCGCATTCTGGACAGTGTGGCCAGCGTGTCTGCCCACTCCGAAGTATCCGCCCGCAGTCTGGCTGAGAACATTCGTGTGCTGAGCCGTTATCAAGAGGAGATGTCCCGGATGATTACGGGGATTCAATTGGCCCGAATCCAGCATGGGGAGCCTGGTGTGCCCTGGCTCAAAGATCCTGGATATGCGATACGCATGGTCCAGAACATACAGGAGGAATGTTGACATGTTAAAGAAGAAAAAAATACGTCTGAGAACCAAAAGAGCATTGCTTGCCCGCGGGACCCGTCTGCGTAAAATCCGCAAGTTGCGTGCGGTCAAAGGCAAACGTGTACTGCACAAACGTACCCTCAAAGGACGCAGTGCGTGGCTCAAAAAAAAGAAACGTACGGCAGGGCGGCACCGGAGTCTGAAGCCCGCGCAACCGTTCGTCCCGGCTACCCCTACCGATCCGAACCCGGACAGTGCATACAGTCAGGGCTACAACGAGGCGTACAACGAGGGATTCAACGCGGGTTTCGCCAAGGGATTCGAGGACGGACATCAGCTGGCTTACAAAGCGCAATAGCAGAATAGGTATACATTTTCGGATGACTATAGATGCATGTCCAATATATAACGATTGCCCGGGGGGACAGATCCCTCCGGGTTATTTGTATCGCCGCAAAAGCGGACATGCCCGTGCAGGCGGATGTGGAGGGCAGACGCCAATTTTGCGCCTTGCAGGACACCCGTCCATGATGCATCTGACCCCGGGGCATATCCTTTAGAGGGAACACCAATCTCGGAGAGAATCTGGAATGGTCTCTCCTGAAGGAAGACAGGGTGAAGGATGTGGCAAAACGACGACACCGACCGCCTACAGAAGCGGAGACGGCATACCGCGGCGGATATGCAGAAGGCCGCAGATTTGGCGGCTGTCAGGCCGTGATGGAGCGAGTACAGATGTTTGAGCCGACCGTGCGGAATATGAAGGTGCTGTACATTCCGCAGGGATTCGATGCCATCGACGAAGGCGTCATTGGAGCCTTGCAGCAATCTGTTCGTGAGTGTGTTGTCGGATCGCCGGCAACCATGCTGCAGGAAGCCAGCCAGCATAGGCCCGATCTGGTGCTGGTCATGAATGGACTACACGTATTTCCCCCCGATCATCTGGAACAGGTAAAAGGCATAAGGGCACTGGGAATTCGTACAGCAGTGTGGTTTGTGGATGATCCGTATTTTACCGAAGATACGACAACCATCTGTCAGCATTATGATGTCGTGTTCACGCATGAGGAAGCGGCTGTGCCGTTCTATACTGCACATGGAGCGGGCCGGGTAATCTATATGCCGCTTGCAGTGAACCCGGGAATGTTTCAACCAAGGCGCACCGCGCCGCAGCATCAGTATGACATTTGTTTTATCGGCACCGGATTCTGGAACCGAATCGCACTGTTCGACGAGCTGGCACCTTTTCTGGCGGACAAAAAGGTATTTATTGCGGGCAGCCAGTGGAACCGGCTGAAACGCTCCGACATCCTGGGCCGATTCATTCATGAAGGCTGGATTGATCCTGGAGCGACAGTGGATTATTACAATGGCGCCAAAATCGTCATTAACGTTCATCGGACTTGTGAGAATGGGGAAGACAATCGCAATACGCATCATCTTGAAGGTCATTCCATTAATCCACGCACGTATGAGATTAGTGCCTGTGGCACGATGCAAATTACGGATGCGCGCAAAGATCTGCCCCGCTATTACAAGCCGGGATACGACATCGAGACGTTCACATCGGCGGCTGAACTTCAGCGCAAAATCAAATATTATCTGCACCATGAAGAGGAACGGCAAGCCCTAGCTTGGCGAGGGCTGCTCACCACGCTGAACCAGCATACGTTTAACCGTCGTATCGCTCAGCTGCTGGAGCATGTATAGATATTCCATCTGCAGGACAGCAGCATAGAGAACACTATCCCAAAAATAAAAGGAGTGGCGGTATGACTCTCAAACACCGTAAAACGAGAAAGTCTCATGCACCAGTGCTCAGTCTGGCTGACCAAGCACGTAAAAATGGGCAACATGCCGGATATGATGCGGGCAAGGAAGAAGGATATTTGCGCGGCCGTGCCAACTATATTGTCAATTGTGCACAGGAACCACTGCCTTTCCGGCAGCTGCACGTGCTGTACGTATCCTCAGGTAAAGGATTCCCGTACTCCCCACTGGACGAAGCCATTATGGCAACATTGCAGGGCATGGTTGCGCAGGTAACGCTTTCCGATCCACGTCAGCCTGTATCCGAAATTGCATTGCAAACACGCCCTGACCTGGTGCTTGTGCTGGATGGCATGGATATTCCGCTGGAACATCTGGATACGATTCGTCAAGCAGGCATTCAGACGGCAATTTGGCTAACGGATGATCCGTACTATACGGATATGACGCTGGAGTCAGTAAGGCATTTCGACCATGTGTTCACATTGGAACTGAACTGTGTCGAATTGTATCGACAAAACGGCTGTCCTTCCGTTCACTACCTGCCTTTTGCAGCTTTTACCAATCATTACTTTCCAATTACGACCCCATCACCCTTGCACCGGGATGTCAGCTTTATCGGTTCGGCCTACTGGAACCGGGTGTATTTCTTCAATCCAATCATGGCACAGCTGATGTCGCATAATACCGTATTTAATGGCATCTGGTGGGACCGCCTGCCTGACTATGCTGCTTACGGTGAGAAGATCGAACTGGGTCGCTGGATGAGTCCGCAGGAAACGAACGATGTCTATAACGGCACCAAAATTGTCATTAACCTTCACCGCTCTCACGAAGATGATTCCGTTAACAACAACCATGTTAAAATTCTACCCGCCTCCCCGAATCCGAGAACATTTGAAATTGCGGCTTCCACAACTCTTCAATTGACCGATGCGCGGGATGACCTGGCACGTTTCTATAAACCGGGTGTGGAAATTGAGACCTACTCTTCCCCTCAGGAGCTGCTCGATAAGGTCGAATACTATCTCACTCATGAGAAAGAGCGCCGTGAAATTGCCCTTCGAGGGCTGGAGCGGACATTGAAGGATCACACGTACGGCAAAAGAATCAATGAAATGTTAAGCATCATATTCCCTTAATCCTGCCGAAAGGAGGTGTGCACAGAACCCTGGATATTCGTATTCAGGGTCCGTGCGGCCATGGCGACTAAACCCAAACTCATGTTATTTTCCCATGTGTGCAACACCCGCAGCATTACGGGTGCGGAGAAGCTGTTGCTTCATTTTATGAGGGAGATGGCCTCCATCTTCGATTGTGTGCTCGTGGTTCCTCAGGAAGGAAAGCTTGCCGGACTTGCGCGGAGATTCGATATTCAGGTCAAAGTATGCTTCCTGCCGATGCTTCACGGTGTGTACACACCTTACCGGGGGATTGCAACAGATGCAGAACAGCTTCGCCATAAACCGGCTTATCAGGACGTGGTCTCCCTTATCCGGGAGACTGCACCTGATCTGGTGTTAACAAATACCTGTGTCAATGTGATGCCGGCCGTAGCAGCGAAGTCTCTGCAAATTCCGGTGATCTGGAAGATTACCGAAATTATTCAGTTGAATGAACATACAAACGAAGCTGTACAGATGATAGGGCGTTACTCGGATTGGATCATAGGCATATCCGAAAGTGCGGTAGCGACATTCAAACAAGCCGGCATGAGTGCCAAATTGACCGTGATCTCCCCAACCTGGGACCCGGCTTTGCCGGACCCTGAGCGATGGGTTCACTTGAGGGAACGCAAACGTAAAGAGCTTGGTCTCAAGTCATCGCAGAACTGTATCGGTTACATCTCTTCCTTCATATATGATGCCAAAGGTCTGAAACCTTTTGTGGATATGGCTCTGCAATTGTGTGAAACCCATCCGCGTTGCCGTTTCTGGATCATTGGTACGTCAGCGGACAAAAAGTACTATGACGAGTGTGTATCCCGGGTGAAAAAATCCGGTTATTATCGCAGATTTACCTTTACGCCGTTTGAAGAGAGCGTATCTCTCGCTTATACGGCTATGGATATGATTGTCATTCCGAGCATGGTCAAAGAAGGCTTCGGCATGACCGCGCTGGAGGGGCTTTATTTTGCCAAACCGGTTATTGCTTTTGCCCAAGGCGGGCTCAAGGAATTGCTGGAATCGGTAGGCAGTGGTGCATTTTTGGCTCCGGCCGGGGATTCCCAGGCGCTTGTCACTTTGGCAACAACCCTGCTAAATGATCCTGAACTGGCCTCCGACACCGGTTGGCGTAATCGGACAGAAGCGGAAAAGCTGTACGGTATTGAAACCTACAGGGCAAAGCTGCATACGATGGTGACACAGTGGTTGATGCGTTTTCCCGGATGGTTTCCGTACATTCAGCCTCCGAATGGTCCAGTGTACGCATGGGGTGAGGGCCGTTTGCGAACCGTGCTGATTCTGGAACCTACTTCGGTTCGGGCACGATTGTTCCCATTGACTGTAATTCAGGCATTGCCACTCTCGCCCTTGCCTCCACTTGCCATTGGTCAGCCTGTTCATGAAGAAACAGAACCTCGCTCAAGCCACAGAACGGGACGAAGTCGTTACCCGCATTCAACCCACCGCAACGGGGTTCGTGACCGAATGAAACGAGGAACGGGAACAGGCGGGAGGAAGCTGAAGGCAAGCAAAAAGAAGAAACAACGTGTGCGCGTGGGGCAGCCGACTGTTCGCAAACGTGCGCCTGGCAAAGCCAAACGAAGCCGGGTTCGCCGGAAATTATCCAATAGACGATGAAGGCAGGGATTGCGATGAAGATCATGACGGTGCTGGGTACGCGACCTGAAATTATACGGCTCAGCCTGATCATTTCCAAGCTGGACCAGTACGCGTCCAAACATATTCTGGTACACACGGGACAGAACTTCACGGAAAGTCTCAGCGGTCTTTTCTTTAAGGAAATGGGCCTACGGGCTCCGGACTATGTGCTTCAGGATGAAGCGGCCTCGTTGGGCCGACAGTTATCGTCGATGTTTACGCAAATGGAAGATTTATTACATCAGGAAAAACCCGATAAAGTGCTGCTGCTCGGTGATACGAACAGTGCTTTATGTGCTGTTCTGGCTGAACGGATGGGCATACCCGTCATTCATATGGAAGCAGGCAATCGATGCTTTGATCTGGATGTGCCCGAGGAGAAAAATCGCAGGGTTATCGACGCCATTTCCACCATTAATATGCCGTATACCGAACAGAGTAAGAAACATCTGGTTAGCGAAGGGGTGCCTAGTCGCCGAATTGTGCTGACAGGCAACCCGATCTATGAAGTGATGCGTCACTATGACGCACAGGTAAGTTCCAGCAAAATACTGAAAAAATTGAAGCTGAAGTCCGGGCAATATTTTTTGGTTACGGCCCATCGGGCGGAGAACGTCGACCATCCTCCTCATTTGCTGGAGATCATGAAAGGCTTGAACCAGGTCGCTGAAGAACATGCCATGCGAGTCATATGCAGCATTCACCCTCGAACGGCTATTCGAATCGCCGAGCATCTGCAACTGGAGATGCACCCGCTGGTGGAATTTCACGAACCATTCGGTTTTTTCGACTTCGTGATGCTGGAGCGACATGCACGCTGTGCACTTACGGACAGCGGTACCGTACAGGAGGAGTGCTGCATTATGGGTGTGCCTACGGTAACCATGCGTCGCACGACAGAAAGACCGGAGACGGTGGATTGCGGCAGCAACGTGGTCTCAGGTCTGGATGCGGAGCGTATTGCGGGCTGTGTGAAAGTAATGACCGAAATTTCAAACGACTGGGATTGTCCACAAGGCTACAAAGCAACCGATGTATCCAGTAAAGTGGTCAAATTTCTGCTTGGAGGGAAAATGCATGTTTGAAAATAAGCGTATACTCGTGACTGGCGGTACGGGATCATGGGGTTATGAACTTGTGGCTCAACTGCTGCCCCAGCAGCCCAAGGAGATTATCGTTTACTCCCGGAATGAGTCCAGCCAAGTGGCGATGAGTCGTGAATTTGAGGACCCGCGTCTTCATTTTCGCATCGGTGATATTCGAGACAAGGATGCCTTAACCGTTGCCTGTCAGCATGTGGATTATGTGTTTCATCTCGCAGCGCTCAAGCATGTGCCGGTGTGTGAAGACCAACCTTATGAAGCACTCAAAACCAATGTGATCGGCACACAGAATGTCATCGAAGCTGCCATTGAAAATCAGGTGGAAAAGGTCATTTATATTTCGACCGACAAGGCCGCCAATCCATCCAATTTCTATGGCATGACGAAGGCGATCGGCGAGAAGTTAATCGTATATGCCAATCTGCTGCATAGCAATACGCGGTTTGTCACTGTACGTGGTGGTAATGTACTCGGAACGAACGGCAGTGTCGTGCACTTATTCAAGAATCAGATTCGATCCAAAGGTCAAGTCTCCATCACGGATATGAAAATGACTCGATTTTTTCTCACCCTGAAAGACGCGATCACATTGCTGTTCAAAGCATCGGTGGAAAGCGTTGGCGGCGAGATTTTTGTCATGACGATGCCGACATGCAAAATCGTAGATCTGGCAGAAGTGCTGATTGAGGATTCAGGCATGGAGAATGTATCCATTGTGGAACGCGGCACCCGACCTGGTGAGAAGATTCACGAAATTTTGATGAGTGAATTCGAGAGCATGACAACCGTTATCTACGATGAGCAATACTTAGTGATTTTGCCTACACTGGGTATTCCAGGGTTGAAAGAGCACTACACGAACTGTCCTCCGGTCTCCTTCAGCAGCTTCAGTTCCGAGCATCAACTGATGACCAAAGAAGAGATTCGTGAAATTCTGCAACGCGGAGGATTCCTGTCATGAAACTGCTGATACTTGGGGGAAACGGAATGGCCGGCCATGTCTTGGTCGACTATTTCCGCCGTCAAGGCTTGCATAGTGTCTTCTACACGACACGGGATGTATCAGACCCTAACGGTCTGCTGCTGGATGTAAACGACAGCTTTATGGTCGACCGTCTGGTGGAGGCGGTGCATCCGGATGTCATCGTTAATGCGGTAGGTGTTTTGAACAGCATTGCGGATGAAGATAAAATTACCGCTTATCATATTAACGGGTTTCTGCCGCATCGTTTGCGGCGGATTGCTGACACGATCGGTGCACGTCTGATTCACATCAGTACAGATTGTGTGTTTAGTGGGGACCGTGGGGCGTACCGGGAGGATGATGTTACCGATGGAACGTCTGCCTATGCAATCACAAAAGCACTGGGGGAAGTCCTAGATGCTGGGCATCTGACGATCCGTACGTCCATTATAGGACCTGAAATTCGGAAAGGCGGCATCGGTCTGATGCATTGGTTCATGTCCTGCACAGGCGAGATTGGCGGATATACACGTGTCTTCTGGAATGGGGTGACCACCCTTGAACTGGCCAAATGGGTAGATCATTACCTGGCATCTCCGGTCAGTGGTCTAATCCATCTGGCTCATCCGTTGCCTGTCAGCAAGCATGATCTGCTTGTACTGTTCAAGCAGATATGGGATAAACAGGATGTTGTTATCGTACCCGATGATAGCGTTGTGCAGGACCGCACGTTAGTTTCCACACGTGAGGATGTGAAGACAGACCTTCCGGATTATTCTACGATGCTGAAGGAGTTGGCATTATGGATGGAGCAGAGCTAACAGGCAAAAAGGTACTGATCACGGGTGCTTCTGGCTTCACTGGACGCCATGCGGTTGATTATTTTGAGGCAGTCGGTGCGGCGGTTGCAGCGGTGGTCAGGCGGGCAGGTATACATTCGTTTGGCGATGGCGTGGCTGTACATGTCTGTGATCTTAACGATAAACAGCAAGTCCGTCATCTGATTGAAGAGGTAAAACCGGATTATGTGTTGCATCTTGCAGGCAAAAATTCCGTGCCCGATTCCTGGTCCGATCCGCTGCTTGTACTAGAGACCAATGTGATGGCTGTTCTGTATTTGCTGGATGCGCTAAGAAGCTGTCCGGCGGCACGGACCGTTATTGTGGGTTCCCGATTAAAGTATACTCCTGAACCTGGTCGGTCACCGCAGCCTCCGCACCCGTACAGTCTCAGCAAAGCATTAGAGGAAATGGTATCTCTGTCATGGATGTCTCTCTTTGGACAGCAGATTATGCTGGCCGAGCCGGGAAATCTGATTGGGGCAGGCCCTTCAAAGGGCATATGTTCGCTGCTGGCACGTCATATTGTTGCCTGTGAACAGGAAGGTAAGACGGAGGCCTTTCGTCTATCCGGCCGGGATAATACCCGTGATTTTCTAGATGTGCGGGATGCGGTCCGGGCCTATGCAACCCTGCTAGTTCAAGGTACAACGGGTAACGTTTATCCGGTTGTATCGGGCACGGAGCGCAGCCTGGGAGAGATTGCGGATACGCTGCTAGCCATGACCGAAGCGGAGGTGCCTGTACGCTGGGACGGAGCTTCTTCCGGTCCGGACGGGGCTGGAGATCAGGAGGAGTTCTCGGCACTGCGCAAGTTGGGCTGGCAGCCGCTGATTCCGTTTACTCAATCTCTTCAGGACATTCTGAGTGATGTTCGTACCCAGCAGGGGAGGTCGACTGAATGAATCCAAGCGTGTCGATTGTCATTCCGTTTTACAATTGTCCCTATGTACCTCAAGCGATCCAGAGTGCACTGAACCAGACATATACCGATGTGGAGATCATTATCGTCAACGATGGCTCTACCCGGCATGAGGAACTGCTTCAGCCTTATCTTCCATACATCTATGTTCTTGGCAAAAGCAACGGCGGCACAGCTACGGCTCTGAATCACGGCATCCGTCATGCCTCCGGGGACTATATCGCCTGGCTGAGCTCGGATGATCTCTTATATCCGGATAAGATTCGTCATCAGGTTGAATTTATGCAACGGGAGAATGTGCTCATCTCACATACCAACTTTAATTACATTAATGAGCATTCTGCGGTGACCAAGCTGAACGGAGGAGCAGAACCGTTGGCCGAACCGGATTGGCTGCGACTCTTCGTAAACGGCAATCCGGTGAACGGCTGTACCGTGATGATCCATAGGGACCTGTTCAGTGCGGTGGGTCTGTTCGATGAACTGTTGCCTTATACGCATGATCTGGATTTATGGATGCGTATTCTGCTAAGTGGACATCGTTTTCCATATCTGAACGAATCGCTTACGGCATATCGACGGCACGGGGAAATGGGGACGGTGCGCCATTCGGATATCATCGGCCGGGAGGCCTCCATGGTATGGTCCAGATATCGGGAGCCTTTGTTGCAGCGGATTGCTGCCATGGGAGGATAAAGAACGTTGGTGGGGGTTATGGAGGTCGTAAGCTGGCCGAATAACGCCCTCTTTATTTATATGCATTTCGATCTATACCTTACTGATTGAAAGCCGCGCTTTGGATTTATGCAAAAGGCTCATGTGCGTAATTAATGCTCTGCTATGCAACAGATGCCTGATACCTAATAGATCTATCCTCATATAATAGGGAGAATGGTATTACTCACGCGGAGAAAGGGGAGGACCGAATGGAGCCAAAAGTAACAATTGTCATTCCTTTTTATAATTGCGCGTACATCGAGCAGGCTGTTCACAGCGCCATTCACCAGACGTATCCGCATATTGAGGTCATTGTGGTGGATGACGGCTCTACGAAGCATGTGGAGCGGCTGCAACCATTCATGGATCGCATCCGCTATATTCGTAAAGAGAATGGTGGCACGGCAACCGCGTTAAACGAGGGAATCAAACAGGCGACAGGTGATTACTTTGTCTGGCTCAGCTCCGACGATGTGATGTTGCTGGACCGGGTGGAGAAGCAACTGAAGTTCATGCTTGACGTCAAGGCATCTTTCTGTCACGGGGCCTATCATTATGTAGATGCGAACAGCGAATGGATGGACACCGTCAGACCAGAAGTAGGGAGTCGTCTGGAAATGCTTCAGGTGCTGATCGAAGGTTGTCCAATCAACGGTTGCACTGTGATGCTTGAGATGGATGCATTTCGAAAGTTTGGCATGTTTGACACCGAGTTTCGCTACACGCATGACTATGAGATGTGGCTGAGACTGTTTCCGCTCTATGAGCTGTTCTATTACAATGAGCCTCTGATGTGTTATCGGGTTCATGAATCGATGGGAACCAAGAAACACTTTGAGGCACTGAAAACAGAGATGGAACTTGTTCAAGCGAAGCATCGGCCCGTACTACTCAATCTGCTGCAGGTTGGTGGTTACTGGAAGTAGAGGCTAAAAGTTGTGGAAGCACGAATGCTAGATAGTGAACCGCAAGAATAAGAGGATATTCGGTTGCCGTTAAGTGATGGTGCGGCATGAACGAATATCCTCTTGTTTGTTCCTGATTGTAAAGTTACCTGACTCTAATTTTTCTCAGAAGTGAGAATGTGCATAGTTGTCGGATCAGGGAAAACGTACCCTTTGGGCAGCTTCTTGATTAATTCATTCATTACAGCGTAATCTACTTCGATATGAGACGTTGACACAGGGGTGGAGAACCAACGATTATACAAATCACTGGGTACAAGCAAAGTCATGTCCTCTGACCTCCCATCTGAATGGCTTCCTGGTAGACATGCAGCGTGCGCAATCCCATCTCCTCCAGTGATCGATGTTGTTCAGCCCATGCTCTGGCTGCCGCTCCTACCTTTGCACGGGTGGCATTATCCTGCAGAAGAGCATTTAATAGTGCGCTCAGGGATTCTGCATCCTGGGGTGGCACAACCCAACCGGTATGTTCAGGCTGCACCATCTCAGGCATGCCCGCCGTACCGCTTACAATGACAGGCAATCCGGCGAGCTGAGCCTCGGTGACCGAGAAAGGCTGCGTATCCTGCAAGCTGGGCTGCACATAAATGTCAGCATGGCGGAGGAATGAAGGGATGTTGTCGAGTTTACCCCAGAAAACGATGTCATTACCTACGCCAAGATCATTGGCTTGGGAGCGCAGATCCTCCATCAGATTTCCTTCCCCAGCAATCCAGCAGATCCAATCTGAGCGGGTCTTCTTCAGGCTGGAGAGCGCTTTGACCAGAATATGCACCCCTTTGATGTGCTCCAGTCTGCCCGTAAAGGCGATCACTTTTTTACCCGCTGGCTTGCGCTGACGGAACTTGACTGCTGCTTGGGCACGGTAGGTTGGAATATCCACAGCATAAGGAATGATTCGAAATTTGGACTCGGGAACATGGAGGTCCGTAAGTGTGCTCTTAATCCAATGGCTGGACACCAGTATAAGCTCAGATTGTTCAGCGCTTCGCTCTTCCAATGAGAGAAAGTAGCGACCTTGCTTGGTTTGCAAGTAGGCGGGTAAGCTCAGCTGCGGATTGGAGGTTTGGGCGTCATAAAAGGTTTCGCGGGCAAGAGCCCCATGGTAACTGGTCACAAGCGGTGTGTAGCGATTCAATATACGTTTCATTGCGACGGCAGCCACCGGATCTTGTGCATGGATGATGTCGTAATGATCAACGCCCAGATAAGCAGCAGCCATCTCGAAGGCGTAGCGGTTCAATTCGTAATAAGCCACGAGAGCGTTGGTAGTAAAATCTGGAAAAACCGTGGGATTAAGCTTGGCTTGAAGCATGGGCCATACCTTATCCTTAGAGAAGGAACGATTGAGATTGCGAATGTAAACTTCATTTTTGGCTCCGTTGGTGCCCATAATATCCACCTCTACACCAAGAGCCATCAGCCTGTCAGCCAGCTGCTTCACATATGTCCATATTCCACCCATCTGTGTAAGCTCCCAATAGGTCACGAGCAGAACTTTCATAGGTACCCCCTTGTCACGGCCTGCACAGGCCGATCTTCTATCCAGTTAGTCTATGAAAAAAGGCAGACGAAAGGGTGGGCATTTCCGCTGAATTGGATAAAATGGGTGATTGCAAATAGCAATGGACGAGAGAAGGCATAACATATCTAGAGAGAGGGTCAACTCTGCTCTATAGGAGGGATACACATGGCCGTATATTTGCTGGAGATTCACGAGAAACTGCTGCAAACCGTTGTTCCGGTGAGATATATGGACATTGAATTGGCATTTGTGGGCAATGACGATGTGGATATATTTGTCGGAGGGGTTAGTCACACCCGCGGGGAGCTATATCGCTACCTTTTACGAATGGGGCCGGATACGGAAAACTACATTATTCATAATCTGGCGGTCTCATCCGATCCGTGCGAACTGCGTATCATTAGCAACAGTTTTTCACCAAATCATCTGGTTATTCGCATGTACTGCAGAAGCGACCAAGGCCAGACTCTGGGTATACTTTCGGAGCATCAGATGATCAAGCTGGCAGATTAGCAAAGTTCACCATAATGAGTATCGATAAACCAAAGGGATGGAGCAGGAGAAGACCTGGTCCATTTTTTGGCATACATACATGATCCGTTATTTAATAAAAAAATAGCTTGACAGCAAAGGTATTTTCATTAGAATTAACCTATGCTTAAACAAGAGTTTAAAACGACGGTTTAAAACAAAAGTTTGAAACGTCGTGAATATAAGGCCGATGGAGAGGCGCATATAAAGATAATGCCTCCAGGCCGGAAAAGAGAGTGGAGAGAGTGAAACAACAAACAGCAGTGCCCCAGGCCCCGGCGGAGTTTTCGATTAAAACGATTATTCTGCCGCTACTGGCTATTATCGTCGGGATGATTATGGTCATCTTGGACAGCACGGTGGTTAACGTGGCGATTCCGAATCTGGTTCAATATTTTGAGACCGATCTGAAGACCATTCAATGGACGGTTACAGGATATACGTTGGCTTTGTCAGCCGTCATTCCGCTGGCCGGATGGTTGACCGACCGATTCGGTGCCAAAAGAGTATTTCTGTTCACGATTGCGATGTTTACTCTGGGTTCGGTCTTATGTTCGATCGCACAATCTCCTGAACAATTGATTGTTTACCGCATCATCCAGGGACTTGGCGGAGGCATGGTTGCGCCAATTGGTATGGCGATGGTGTTCCGTCTGGCTCCTCCCGAAAGAAGAGGCTCTATCATGGGTATGCTCGGGATTCCGATGCTGTTGGCCCCTGCGCTGGGTCCGGTTTTATCGGGTTGGTTCATTGAATCACTCAGCTGGCATTGGATCTTCCTGATCAATCTGCCGATTGGTATTGCCGCTTTTATTCTATGTATCAAATTCCTGCCGGATACGGATCGTGGACGCACGCCTGCGCTTGATCTGGTTGGTATGATTCTGGCACCAATTGCATTCTCGATGCTCGCATACGGTGTAAGTGAAGGCGGAACAAGCTGGACGTCTGCAACAACACTGACAGGTGTGATTGTCGGAGGTGTGGCGCTGATCCTGTTCGTTATCGTGGAGCTTCGTCACAAAAATCCGCTGTTGGAACTTCGGGTGTTCAAATCATCTGATTTCACACGGGGTATCATTCTGGCATGGGTGTCACAAGTCGCTTTGTTCGGGGCGATGATATTGATTCCGCTTTATCTGCAACAAATTAAAGGCTACACTGCACTGGAAACAGGACTCATTCTGCTCCCGCAGGCGCTGGCTTCCGGTGTGGGTATGCCACTTGGTGGACGTTTATTTGATAAAATTGGTGCAAGACCACTGGCTTTCGTGGGTCTGGGAATCATCTCAGGTGCACTGTTTATTCTGTCATCGATTACGGCGGAAACGGGGCTTGGTCTGATCATTCTTAGCCTTGTCATGATGGGATTGGGTATGGGCTTCTCCATGATGCCACTCAATACGCATGTACTGAATGCTGCTCCACGTAAGCTGGTAGGTCGGGTTACCCCGCTTACTGCTGCTGCACAACAAGTGGTAGTGTCCTTTGCAGTTGCAGGTCTGACAGGTTTCTTGACCTCCCATATTGCAAGCAATACTGCCGGAGCTACTGATGCTGCAGGTGTGGTGAATGGATTAGTGGCTGGTTTTAACGACACCTTCTTCCTTGCAGCGTGCATTGCCTTGTTTGGATGTCTGCTCAGTCTGATCCTGCGCAAACCCAAACGGATGGAGGAAGACTCCCTTCAAACAGGGGATCAACCTGATCCTGCAATGATGATGGGACATTAATTCTTATAAGCTGATTTCATGAATTTAATTTTAAGGCAGTTCAGAGCATCTTTCTGAACTGCCTTTTTGTTTTGTTTAAAAGAAAATGCTCAGGGCTGTCATCATTTCTCGGAATGAAATGGCGTATCGGTCAGGTGAGAAGGAGATGGCCATATGCTGTCTGCCTTGAATACGGATATATTCCCGCAGCTCTTTGTTGCTCATAAGGTCTACGGCTTCAGCTACAGCGGTGTTTACGTTGCCAATCGGATAGAATTTTCCCGTTCTGTTATGTGTAATAAAGGAACGTACGCCATCCGAATCTGTACTGAGTACCGGGCAGCCGCAGCTGATGGCTTCAGCAACGGCGTATCCAAAGCCTTCAAGCAGGGATGTGGACAGCATAATCCCTCCGGAAGCTGCAATCATGGAGTAAAAAGTAGGCATCTCGGAATGAGGGACATTGATAAAGATGCCAATCCGATCCTCAAGCCCATATTCTGCGAGCATGTGCCGGAACATCACCTCATCTTTTGGATTAGCCAAGGTGGGATCGTGGAACAACCATAGTCTGGCTTCCGGAATTTGTTTAATAATTTCGCTGGATATCATCAAATACTCCCGCCAGTTTTTGTTGTGTTCAAGCCTTCCCACCCATGCAAGTACCGGATAGGGAGGGGTGTCCACCGATATTGGGGCAAAGGTATTGGTATCCAGCATATTGGGAATGACAAACCGATGAAGCCATGGACACATATGAATGAACAGTTCCAGTAAATGGTCCGTTGGAGGTATGACCGCCGCATTACAGTTGGCTTGCAGATAAGGTATCCCCATCTGAATAGTTTCCAAAGCCTGTTCACGCGTCCCAAGTCCCTGTGCTTCATAGATAATGCGTCCTGTATACCCGAGGGCTCTTAATCTGCCAGGCATGGCAATATCGGAGGTAACAATAATGGCATCATAACGATGATGATGAATCAAACTGTGAATTTCCTCATCACTGGAAGCGGTGAAGACCGGCGTGCTGGTATTGTTCTGCATTCCCGAGCCAGGGTACAGATACAACACATGCGCTTCGATGCCATGGCGTTGCAGAACGGCTGTACGCAATCGGTTTAAAGTATCCACACCGCCGCTTGGAACAAAAAATGTGAATAGTACTTTCACACGGTTCACCCTCTGACTTTTGTGCAGGTGCTCATGCTCCTGTATTGTAAGGTACGTTGCCCCAGAGTGCAGGGTGTGGGTGAATGAAGTGTTGTTCACATTTTAGACACATATTTTTAAGCTCTCTTTTAAGTGACTTTAAGCTGCATTTAGGATACAGCACGTAAGATACAAGGAACTTCCCGTGTTGACCATCTGAAGAAAGCGATGATGGCACACGGGTATTTTAACGGGAAAGGATGAATGATGTGCTCGAAGTGAAACAGGTAAGCAAAGTATTTGATGGACGGCGCGGCGTACATCAACTGGATTTCACAATGGAGCGCGGAGAGATTGTTGGATTTTTGGGACCGAACGGTGCCGGGAAAACGACAACGATGCGAATGATTACGGGCTATTTGCATCCAACAGAAGGCTCCATTGCAGTGGATGGCATATCGGTGCACGATCAGGGCAGGAGCGTCCGTTCCAAGATCGGTTATCTGCCAGAGACACCGCCGCTTTATCCGGATATGACGGTACAGTCGTATCTGAAATTCGTCGCTAATCTGAGGGATGTCCCGACACGTGAAGTGAAACTGCGGATCAGTGAGATGGTGAGCAGGCTGGGTCTTCAAGGTCGCGAAAAGCAACTGGTTCGCGGACTGTCCAAAGGATACAAGCAGCGTCTGGGTCTGGCTGGAGCCATTATTCACAAACCGGATCTGCTCGTGCTGGATGAGCCGACTTCAGGACTCGATCCAAATCAGATTATGGAGATACGGGATTTGATCCGTGAACTGGGTGAGAACCATACAGTGCTGCTCAGTACACATATTTTGCCGGAAGTGAGCGCGCTTTGTAATCGCATGTTGATTATTAATCAGGGACAGCTCGTATTGGACGGTTCACCGCAGCATTTTGGCTCAGCGATGGGAGACCAGTTCAAGGTGTCCATCGAAGTGAAGGCAACAGAGCAGCAATTACATAATGTGCTGACACCATGGGAGAAGGTACGGAGCGAAGTCATTCATGCAGCAGATGGACAGGCATCCACGGGTTCTGCTGATACGGTCAAAATGCTACTTACGGGTGAATCTTCCGAAGATTTCCGGGAAGAGCTGTTCTACCTTTTGTCTGGTGCAGGCTTGCCGATCCTGGAGATGAAAAAAGAAAATCTCAGTCTGGAACAGATTTTCCTGAAGCTGACCACAACGGAAACGGAATCCGAAGCGGAACTGGCAACGCTGGAGACTGAAACTGATAAAGTGCAGATCGCCAATCAGGCGACAGATGAAGAGGCCAATTCGGACACCACTTCAGATCAGAAGCAGTCGACTAAGTCCGAGAGCGCTCCATCTGATTCCCATACAGGGGAGGGTTCCAAATGAGACGAATGATGGCGGTTTGCCATAAAGAACTGCAGGCATACTTCCTGTCACCGACGTCGTATTTCGCGTTTGCCGTATATGTACTGATGACAAGTTTGCTGTTCTATTCCAGCTTTGTGTATTACCAGCCAAGTATTGTGGATTATCGCCTGGTGCTGGGAGACACGTTATCCATGCTGCTGTTTGTGGTGCCGTTGCTGACGATGCGACTGGTCGCAGAGGAATTCCGGCAGGGAACGGACGAACTGTTGTTGACTTCTCCTGCACGGGTGACCGAGATTATTTTCGGTAAATATTTGGCGTCCCTCGCCATTCTTGTTGTACTTATTCTGTGCAGTCTCGTTTACCCGTTTATTATGTCCTTCTTTGGTGAACTGGATCTGACATCCGTATGGTTGTCTGCACTGGGTCTCTTTTTCCTGGGCGGCACCATGATGGCAATTGGACTGTTTGCTTCCACGTTATCTCAGCACCAGATGGTGTCTGCGGTAGCCGGTTTTATTATTTTGCTCGTATTGTGGATGCTTGATTCATTTGCAGGCAATTCCGGATCTACGTTACAGCAATGGCTGGACCCGTTTGCGCTGACGAACCGGTTTGACAGCTTCACGAAGGGTGTACTCAGTGGCCCAGATATATTGTATTACGTGACGCTCTCAGGTGTGTTTCTGCTGTTAAGCATTCAAATTGTGGAACGGAAGCGGTGGAGGTGAGAAGATGAAAAAATGGTTGAGTCATACCAACAGTACCGTGCTGTCTGTAGCGGTGGTTGGCATCTTTATTTTGCTGACCCTGTTTCTGAATTCGCTTGGCGGCTTCCAACTGGATCTGACCTCGAATAAACAATACACCTTGTCAGATCAGTCTCTTACCGCGATCAAAAACGTAAAAGAAGACGTCAACATTCTGGTGTTAACCGTTGAAAATGCGAATAATACGGTCTTGAACCGCGAAGTATCGGATATGGTTCAGGAATATACGAAACGCAACAGCAAACTGACGATGAAGCAATACAATCTGACGCAGGAGCCTACGCTGGCCTCCAAATATGGCATCACAGGCAGCTCCATTGTATTAGAGCAGGGTGATCAGCATAAAGTCATTGATATCGCCAGTCTGTTCACGGCTGTCGGGGATGGAAGCGATGGATCGTACCAGTTCACAGGTGAGGAAAAATTGACACAAGCCCTAATGAACCTGTCTTCAACAGAGATGCACAAGATGGTCTTCCTGACAGGACATGAGGAGCTTGGGCTGGATCAACTGACTACGCTGCGCTCATCTCTGGAACAGAATAATATCACGACAGAGGAACTTCAGCTCAATCAGGCAGGTCAGGTTCCGGAAGATGCGGATGTGTTGGCGATTATTGGACCACAGCGGGATATTAGTGATACTGAACTGAAGGCTATTCGGACTTATCTCAGTAACGGAGGAAAATTGCTGTTATCCCTCGGTTTTCACGAAGACATGAAATTGACTTGGAAAAATATCGATGCACTCATGACGGATTATGGCGTGGTTGATGAGCATGCAGTCATGGTGGATAATCAGCAGGCCAGCACAATGGGCCCACTTTGGATCGTGCCGGAGTATGGCACACATGCCATTACGGATAAACTATCAGAAAGCAAACTGTACCCCATGTTATCCCTGTCCATTGCTCTGACGAGCAAAGAGCAGGATAAATACACGTTGTCGCCGCTCATTCATTCATCGGATGACAGTTATGGCGAGACGAACATTGCAGGTTTATTGCAAAACGAAACAACCAACGATCCGGATCAGGATGTACAAGGTCCTGTGGAGCTTGGATATGCGGCAGATACAACAGATGGTAAACCGAAGGCTGTTATCTTGGGTTCATCCATTTTCATGCAGGATTCGGAAATTTCGAATGGCGGCAATCGTGACTTTATTTTGAATACCGTCAATTATTTAAGTGAAAAAGAAGATGGAGTAACGATCCGGCCACGGGTGCAATCCGGTTATCAAACGGCGTACCTGGACGGTGAACAAGCCAGAACCATTTTCTTTGTGGCCATTGTCGCATTCCCGCTCATCTTTGTTATGATAGGTGTACTCTTATGGTGGAGGCGCAGACGCGTATGAAAAAATGGATCCCAACGATTCTAGTCTTATTGGTCTTGATTATCGGGTGGGTCTATGCGGCCAGTCAAAATTATTTTCGTGAAGAGGAAGCGGAAAAGGTCAAGTTACTTGGAATTAAGTCTGCCGATATACAGTCCATCACGATTCATGACAACAGTACAGACACATCAGGTGCGTCAAAACCCTCATCTTCACAATTGGAACTAAAAAATGGCGTATGGAGCATGGTTGAACCCAAGGCATATCCTCTGAATGGGTATACGGTTAGCAGCTGGCTTGATGCCTTAAGTGGTGCAGATCAGGAGCTGGTTGTAGAAGAAGAGCCGAAGGATCTCGACAAGTATGGATTGGGTTCAGATGCAACGCTGCTGGATATCCAACTGAAGGATAACCGTGAAATCAAATTGAGCATCGGTGGCAAGCTGCCAGCAGATGACGCTCGTTATGTACGTGTAAACTCCGGGCCTGTCGTAGCCGTACAGACGGAATCCATAAGTAATATAGAAAAATCACGGCAGGATCTGCTGGACACCACTCCGTTTAATCTGGATGAAACCAATGTCACTACGCTGGAATGGGAAGGCGAAGCAGCCACCTGGATGCTCAAATCTTCCTCTGAGGAAGGTGCGGCAGAGCAGTCATGGAAGCTTAATGGTGAAGCGGTTGAAGCTACCGATGCTGTATCGCTGATTGGCAAAATTAAAAACCTGTCCACAGCTGACGATGTGCGCAAAGCCTCTGAACTGAAAGGCACCGTGCCACGCTTTACTTTATCTGTTGAGCAGACGGTTAATGGAGAAGCTGTTACGGATGTGTACCGTGGGCTTACTGTTCCGTCGGAACCCGATCAGATCTGGGTAGTCACGCCGGACGGACAGTGGGCTTATTCAATGGATGCAGCTAGTCTGAAGGAAGCAGAGCAATTCCCGAATTCGATCCAAAAATCAGAATCAGATGCAACCTCTTCTTCGAGTGGAGATGATGCTGATGCGAATTCCTCCTCCACATCCAAATAAGTGAATGGCTCCTTCAACATGATAATGAAGGTTCACACTTGAACAGGAAATACGCGGTTATACAGAGCGGTGCTGCACTTTGTGCAAGCATCGCTTTTTTATGTGGAAGAGAACCCATTGAGCCCAGATAAAGGAGTCTAATGTTCCATATCCTTTCAGCATATCGCTCCGTACAGAAGAGCATCCTATCCTTGTGACCAAAACCAACATAATTGGAGGATGAGACATGCCAGCAGCCAAAAAGGCGACAGCAATCAGCTTATCTTTGTCTACTGCAATCTTCGTAATGGCCGGATTGACGGGTTGTGGAACAAGTACAAAAGATAACAATCTGCACACCCAAAGTGTTCGTCATGAAGTGAAAGGCATTAACCGTTATGGTGTTGAGTCCAATGGGATGGATGGAATTCGTGCGAAAAGTTATCGGACGCATAACGTCACTGACCTGAAATCAAGTGACGAGCTGGCCAAACGTATCTCAGAAATGAAGGAAGTGAAGTCAGCACATGTCATGCTGACCGATCGTAACGCTTATGTTGCAGTCCGTTTGACAGATGGTCACACTGGCAAATTGGAAAGCAAAAGCAAAGCAAACAGCACTTTGCGTAACCGTGCAAACGGTACAATGCGCACAGAAAGCTACAACCAGGATATGGGCGGGTTGCGTGTACATGGTGGTAATGGAACCATGTCTCCATACAGCACCAGCGGCATAGCTCCGGGATTGAACACGGATGCAGCTACGGACCGCAGCCACATGGGCAATGACCGCAGCATCTATGGAACCATGGGAACCGGATCTTACGGCATGATGCGTGGTTTGACTAACAGTGGCAATGGCCATGCACGTACAATGACCGAAGGCCACTACGGGATGAAGAGTGAAACATCGCGTATTGACAGCACGGATGACAACACATCCGAAGAGATTAAATCTAAAATCTCGGCGAAAATCAAACAATTTGCACCTAACGTCGAGAATGTATACGTGTCTGCTAACCCGGAATTTGTACAACATGTGGAGAGTTATGCCACAGATATCCGTAACGGCAAACCGGTTAGCGGCATGATTAACACGTTCCAATCTATGGTTGAACGTATTTTCCCAACCAATGCGATGAACTCGAATCACCGTGACGGCATGCTTGATGATGGCATCATGAATCGTAATAACAACGATGGCATGATGAACCGCATGAATCATCGCTAACCCACAGACAGACAAACAAGCAGCCTTTGCGCCGATGTTTTTATCAGCAGCAAAGGCACGCTTGTTTTTAAAGGGATACTGAAAATAATGATTATAGGAAAATGATAAATAGGTATGCTTATAAGAGACTAAGTCCAAATTGACGACTAGAGTTTACTCCGTTTCCTACATAGCGATTATTCATTCAAATTGTAATTCACTGCCCATTTTTTTGATAAAACTGAACCAACGCCCTTGACCTAACATAAGATGAGTTGACTGTATCCCCTTAACCTTGTTACACCAACACAACCCAGGCAAGGAGGGGTGAACATTGAAGGGTATCGATCATAAAAGCAAATTTCTGTTGACCCACCGTGAACGCGAAGTATTCGAATTACTGGTTCAGGACAAAACGACGCGTGACATCGCAGGGCAGTTATTCATCAGCGAGAAAACGGTGCGCAACCATATTTCGAATGTGATGCAAAAACTCAATGTTAAGGGTCGTTCGCAGGCAGTTGTAGAGCTGATTAAGCTCGGAGAACTGAAGATCTGACGCGATACTGCACAGTTGATTAAGCAGCATGAAAGTCTTTTTCTATTCTTCATGATGAAGAATGGGGAAAGACTTTTTTGTGTCTGAGTTCATGGCATTAATTAGCACAGAGGGACTAACGGAGATAGCTTGAGATATGATAAAATGGGAACATATATTCCAATGTTTGCAGAGTAAGAAATGAGAGAGGTTGAAAAATGGACAATCTTACAGGTATCTTAATGTATCAAACTGAAGATGGGAATACCAAAATTGACGTTAAGCTGGAAAATGGAACGGTCTGGATGAGTCAGAAAGCTATTGCCGAGTTGTATCAGACAACCCCCCAAAACATAACTCTTCATATCAAAAACATTTATCAGGAAATTGAGCTAGCCTCAGAATCAACTTGTAAGGAATACTTACAAGTTCAAACTGAAGGTTCAAGAGAAATTAAACGTAAAGTCAAGCACTACAACCTGGAGCTAATTGTTGCTGTAGGCTATCGTGTTCGTTCGCACAGAGGTACACAGTTTAGACGTTGGGCAACGGAGCGACTAAACGAATATTTGGTTAAAGGTTTTACGATGGACGACGAACGCTTGAAGGACATGCGTAATTTTGGAAAAGATTATTTTAGTGAGTTGCTCCAGCGCATTCGTGACATTCGTGCATCAGAGAAAAGATTTTACAGGAAGATTACAGATATCTATGCCACCTCAATAGACTATGATCCTAATGACAGCTTATCCAAAGATTTTTTTGCTGAAGTACAGAATAAGCTTCATTTTGCTATCCATGGACATACGGCGGCAGAACTGATTGCGGAGCGAGCAAGCGCAGATAAAGACAATATGGGGCTGACTAGTTGGAAGGGCGATAAGGTAAGGAAAAGTGATATAACAGTCGCTAAAAATTATCTGACCGATAAGGAACTGCAGGCGTTAAATCGTATTGTAACAATGTATTTGGACTATGCAGAGGATCAAGCTGAACGTCAGTCCCCCATGTACATGAAAGACTGGATTGAAAAGCTAAATTCCTTCCTTAAGTTCAATGAGCGCGAGATTCTAACGAATGCTGGCAAAGTATCTCAAGAGGTAGCGGAGAAGCTGGCTGCTTCGGAGTACGAGAAATACAATCAGCGACGAGCTGTTATTGAACTAAGCGACGATTTCGAAGATTTTATTAAGGAGAATAGGCTTAAATAGATTGGGGAGAGAATCTGTCAGATGCTAATCTTGTAAAATAGAATTAGAAACATAATGTTAAATACCTGCCAGAACTTGCTCAGCTCGGAGAACTGAAGATCTGATGCGATACTGCACAGTTGATTAAGCAGCATGAAAGTCTTTTTCTATTCTTCATGATGAAGAATGGGGAAAGACTTTTTTGTTATATGTTGGTAAGTCAAAACGAGCGAATCCCTAAAGTGAAGGAATCGCTTGTTTGAATAGATATTCTCAGAAGTCTGGATTCAGAAGCTGCTGAGTGCAGTCCGCTATTCGGGTTAGCTCAGATTTCGGATAGCCTAGCCGCTTTGTCTTTTCGCAGCACCATTTACAGGAACAATGTATTTTTCCTTTTGCAAAAATGCCTTCGAACTTGTATGACCAACCGTACCGAATAGCGAGCTGTTTTTTTCGTTGAATAACACGCTTTCTGTGATGCCTGTAATAGGCTTGATTTCTTTGCTGAGATTTCATGGATCATCACGCTCCCTTGGGAAAAGGCTCAGCCCGCAGAAATTCCAAGGGTACAGTTTGCTACGGGCAGAGCGTGATGAAAATCGTAATCGTATATAGCATAAGGGTTCACCTACATATGGTTATTGGAATGTTCCTCAATAAAGGATCTCCATCGTTTCTTAGAAAAAGGCTGATAGAAGAGCTTCTCTAATTCCCCGTATTGTGTTTCATCTAGGTGCAAAAAGAGTGCTTTTTTCGCAATTTTGGCAGCAGGTTGGGAGGAAGATTTTGTACCGCCAGTTTTACGTTTGATAGGAATATGAAACTGCAGCAAGTCGGCGAGGCTATTCCAACCTTCCCAGCTCAGTCGCGCTCCGCGCTTCCAGTCGATGGCATAGAGGGCATAGTATTTACGAGCTTCGGTCTGTTTTATGGCAATAATCCAGGTGGAAGGAATCATTTTATGACATTGTCGTTGATTCATCGAGTGTACTCCTTCCTTAGAAATGAAAATGTCCACATTGGCTTTAAAGTTCATCTTCAATATAAGCGGAATCCGATTCCTTAATCAAGAAGATGCCTTCTAAAATTTTATCATGCATACCGCGAATACCTGGTTAAAATCCTCTTGATTTGCAACAACGTATTGATTAAAATGAAAACATAAAAATAATTTTCTTTATTTATAGTGAATTAATAAAAATAATTTTCATAAAAGGAGAACTCATGGCAGCCATCCTACATGCGTTGCAGCAAGAACTGAATGAACTTCCGTCCCAGGAACGACGAATTGCAGAGGTGATTTTACAGTCCCCATCCGATATTCCTGGCTGGACCATTAACCATCTTGCACAGCAAAGCGGAACAAGTGCGGCTACGGTAACCCGCTTTTGCAAATCATTTCATTTCAAAGGTTTTCCCGATTTCAAAATGAAGCTGGCCGCAGAACTGTCTCATTCCACCAATGAAACAGCATATCAGGATATCGTGGCAGGTAATCCTTTATCCAAAATTGTGGAAGCCATCGAAGCCAATCATCTCGCATCCATTGCGGATACAACACGGTTGCTGGATCTAGGTAGGCTGGAGCGCGCAGTTCAGCTATTATGTCATGCCCGTCGCATTGATCTCTACGGTGTCGCAACCTCTTCCATTGTTACGCAGGATTTCTACCAGAAACTTGTGCGGATCGGCAAAAGCTGTACCGCCTTCTCGGATTCACATATGCAAATTACGTCGGCTTCTTCACTGAGTGAGGGTGATGTGGCGATGGCAGTATCCTATTCGGGTGAAACACCGGAGACGATCGATGCTTTGCACTGTGCCAAACAGGCGGGAGCGTCTACCATTTCACTGACATCCTATGGGAATAACAAACTTGCGGCGGTGTCGGATATACCGCTCTTTACGTCTTCATTGGAAGAAGGCATGAGACGGGGGGATATGGCTTCACGTATTGCACTGCTGCATGTCGTCGATATTCTATTCACGGGCATGGTTAGTGCCGACTTTGACCGTTTTATCCCCAAATTGGAAAAATCGTATCACAATGTACAATCTTATCGAGTTCAACATAACGGAGGTGCCTAAGAAGATGAATATTCGTATTTTTGAAAATGAAGAAGATTTGAACGCAACGGGTGCAGGTGTTATTGCCAGTTTGTTGCAGACAAAACCCCGGGCTGTACTGGGACTCGCGACTGGAAGTTCTCCTGTGGGTATCTATAAACAGCTTATTGCTTTGTATCAGAAAGGTCTGGTCAGCTTCGCGCAGGCATCTTCCTTCAATTTGGATGAATATGTCGGTCTTCCTGTAGAGCATCGCGAAAGCTACCGCAGCTTTATGAATGAACAATTATTTTCCCATATTGATATCGATCTCGCCAGAACCCAGGTGCCGAATGGACAGGCTTCGGATTTAAATGAGGAGTGTGTTTCCTATGAACAACGGATTGATGATCGTGGACCAGTAGATCTGCAATTGTTGGGTATCGGACATAATGGCCACATTGGCTTCAATGAACCCGGAACCGAGCTTACAGGACGGACACATGTGGTGGATCTCAAAGAAGAGACAAGAAAAGCAAACGCCCGCTTTTTTAATCATATTGATGAAGTTCCAACTCAGGCCATTACGATGGGGGTAGGTACGATTCTGAAAGCCAAACAAATTTTGCTGATCGCCCGTGGTGAGGAGAAAGCCGAAATTATTCGTGAAGCCTTTATGGGGCCGATTACGACACAATGTCCCGCTTCGCTGCTGCAATGTCATCCTAATGTGGTCGTGTTACTGGACCGTGCGGCTGGGAGGCTGGTGAAATGAACGTAGAAGCTATGGAAAACCAGGAGCAAGAGAGTGAAAAAACCATTTCACTTCTTCGAGGTAAAATCGTACTACCCGATGGTGTAATGGAGGATGGTGTACTTGTCTGGACGGAGGGGAAAATCCTTTATGCTGGCGCACCCGAGGGACTATCTGAACAGATTCGCCGTGAAGCCGTATCGGTGCCTGTTTCCAAGCATGGCGTCATTGTCCCTGGGTTTATAGATATCCACGTACATGGTGGTTACGGAGAAGATTTCATGAACGCGAGTAAGGAAGTGTTGGACAAAATCACTTCGTTCCACAGCACACAGGGAACCACTGCAATGCTGGCAACGTCCATGACAGCGCCCAAAGACAGTCTCGATCGGGTATTATCTGAAGTGGACAGCTATCGTTCCGGTGACATGCCATTTGCACAGTTAGAAGGTGTACATCTGGAAGGACCCTTTTTCAGTCCTAAGTGGCCCGGCGCACAAAACCCGGATCATATCGTATTGCCTAATGTATCATGGCTTGAAGCGTGGGAAAAACAATATCCGGGCCTGATCCGCCAAGTCACCCTGGCGCCGGAACGTGAGGGAGCGCTGGAAGTCATTTCGTGGTTGCGTGAGCAGCGAATTACGGCAGCATTAGGGCATACGGATGCGACCTATGAAGAAGTACAGCTTGCGGTCGAGGCCGGGCTGCACCATGCGGTGCATACATTCAATGCGATGACACCGCTGCATCACCGGAATCCCGGAGCTGCCGGAGCGGTGCTCAGTGATTCCCGCATCAGTGCCGAGGTCATTGCAGACGGTATCCATGTGCATCCAGCGGCAATCTCTCTCATCGCACAATTGAAGCAAGCTACCGATCAAATCGTACTGATCACGGACGCCATGTCTGCTGCCGGGCTGGATGATGGTGAATACAAAATTGGCGATCTGCCTGTAATCGTTAAGGAAGGTGTGGCACGTTTGATAGACGGAGGCGCATTGGCCGGAAGCACACTCACGATGATTCGTGGTTTCCGCTACCTGGTACAGGAAGTAGGCTTGAGTCTGAATGCAGCTTCACGCGCAGCCAGCCTGACGCCAGCACGTCTGCTCGGTATTGACCACCGCACGGGTTCCTTTGCTAAAGGAAAGCAGGCGGACGTCGTTTTGCTGAATGGTGAGCTGGAAATTGAGGAAGTGTGGGTGAAGGGCAGGCGAATCGAGACTACAATCTCAGGTTAAGCATGATTGGGAGCGGTTCAACTGTAATATAACATGCCGAAAAGAAAACAAACGCGAAAAGACAGAACTTCATGTCTTTCAACGCTTGTTTTCTTTTTTTATGCTTCTTTTCAAGAAGGGAATAACTGAAACATGGCCTTTACAGAAGCCGTTCGACAAGCCAGAATGCACCTGCTGCTGCGATGAGCCACGAGGCAGCTTTCATGCCGGTATTGTAGGCCGTTCGTTTCTGCAGATAGGTGAGGATAGGCAGGGCAATCGCAACCAGAGCCAGTTGAATCATTTCAATGCCGATGTTGAAGCTCGCCAGATCGATGGCGACCTCTTTGGCGGGAATGTGCATACCCATCAGGATGTCGGCAAACCCCATTCCGTGAATGAGTCCGAACAGGAATGTAATCAGCCAGCGGATTCGGATGTTTCTCAGGAAAATGTTCTCCACCGCAACATACACTATGCTAAGGGCAATACCAGCCTCGATCCACTTGGAAGGCAAATGGATAAGATCCAGATAGGTCAGTGTAAGTGTAATGCTATGTGCAACCGTGAAGGCAGTGATCGTAAGGGCATATTGCTTGAACGTCTGCCTTCCGAGCAGGAGGGCCAGCAGAAACAATAAGTGATCATACCCTCCGAGAATATGCTTCATCCCTAACTCCAGAAAGGATACCCAGGCAGAACGAGTTCCGGGGGATTGGGCTGTGGTCTTTTTCGCACCAGGGGTCGAGTCGGATGATGTGGACGAAGGAGTTGCTGTTGTTGTGTTTTCTTGCTGTTCAACCGTGGATTGTTCCTGACTCACCTGATTTTCGGTAAGCAGAATGGTCCACTCCCGCTCTTTGCCCTGAAGAATGGCCTGGCTTAGCTGCCCGCCTTGTGTAGCCGCAAGCAGATTGGTATACGTTGTATTGCCGTTATTGTAGTACAGTCCGTCATTGATCGTAATGGTTGTACCGGATGGATAGGCGGGGAATTGCCAGTGGATGGTCACATACCGGGTACCGTTCTCATCCTTCATGTCAAGGCCCAGCAAGGTCTCGGCCTGCTGTCTACCATCAGCTTCAAGGGCAATCGAATCCCCGATCCAATCCGCTATTTTATCTCCCCATACATCCAGTTCATCCTGATCTAGCTTCTCGTTGTTGTTGGTGTCTGCCTTAATGTTTTCCAGGACAGATAGTTCATCGATGGAAAAATCAACCGTCGTTTTCTCTTCACCAAAATCAATATTGGTGTAACTGGCGCTCAGCGGATGGGCTTGGGCTGTTCGTGGATATGTAGTCATAGCTAGGGTAAACAGGATGATCCAGAAAACAGAAAAAAAGCGTTTTGCTCCGAGCTGGGTGTAAATGTGTGATGAGTTCATGAGGTTCCCCCTGATGGTGTTTGACCAAGTCTGATGATGAGGTGAATTATAAGCTCGGCTCGAATTGATGTCAATAAATTTTACATATATTTTACTCTCGCTTTACAATTCGAAAAATATAGTTTACATACACATAACATTTACAAACAAAATCATTTGCATATGTCACTATTTGATGTATATTAGCCGTGATAGTGCACATTTGCTAACGGGAACTTTACATAATTTCGTGCATTTATCCAAAATGATCAATATTAGGACGTTTGTTTGGGGAGTGAGTGCTGAGAAAAATAGATGCATATTTAGATAAGGGCTGAGGTCGGAAGGACATCTAAGAAGGGGAGGACAACATGAATTTAAATAGATTCAGGAAAATTAAGCGTTGGACAAGTATCGCACTTGTTCTGTCGATGCTGTTATCGGTTTTGTCAGGGGCATTTGCGCTGCCGGTTCTAGCAGATTCACCTACAGGAGGCAATGTCGTCATCAGCCAGGTGTATGGCGGAGGTGGTAACAGCGGTGCACCGTATAAAAATGACTTTATTGAACTCTATAATCCCACAGGGAATGATATTGTATTGGATAACTGGACTGTACAATATGCAAGCAGCGGGGGAGCTCAATACACACCAGAGAACATGACGGTTCTAAGTGGAACCATCCATGCGTACGGTTACTATCTGATTCGTGAAGCCACTGGTGGAGCTAACGGCGCAGAATTGCCTGCTGCAGATGCTTCTGGAAATATCGTTATGGCCGCAGGCAGCGGAAAGGTGGCATTGGTAAAATCAAATAAAGCTATTAGCGCATCAGCAGGAGATGTTAGCAAGTCTGATAACTCAGACTTGATTGATTTTGTTGGATATGGTTCAGCCAATCAATCTGAAGGAAACCCAACGGCTGCTCTGGCCAATGCGAAAGCAGCGATTCGCAAAGCTAATCCTTCCGATACTACCGCTTCCACTGGAAAGGGAGCAGGACGTGATTCGAATAAGAATTCCGAAGACTTCGTTGTAACAACTCCAAATCCACGCAATTCCTCTATAATCGAGACTCCATTTGCTGAGGGAGAACTGCCGCAAAGCGCCGGGCCTGTGGGCGAGAACATTCAGTTTTCCGGAGCAACCGTTACTGGTTATGATGGTGCGGTCAAAGCTTCGGTAACGGTCAGTGTCTACAGCGCCGATCCGTCAACAGGAACGGTACCTGAGGTAGCTAGGACACAGTCTGCATCAAGCGGGGCGTTCAGTGTAGATTTGACAGGCACCTCACTGGAGACGGCCAATACAGTTTACTTGACTGCAACGGAACCGGACAAGCAGGCGAGTTTCGCGATTTTGATAAATCGTGCTCAGACTTCTCCTAACGTGAGTGAGGTTTCGTACCTGGTAGAAAGTTCAAGCGGAACCGTAACCGGAACGGCAGAGGCGGCAGGGAGCCTGATCTCGGTGTATGCGGATGCCGAGAAAACTCAGCCATTACCAGCGATCTCAGGTGCGTCATCTGTAGCATCAGGTCCTGATAAGAAATTTGCTTATAAATTGTCCAGCACACCAGACACCATTTATGTAACTCAGGTGACGTACGGTTCGAATGGACGTAGCCTTGAGAGTAATCCGGTTGCTGTACAGAAGCTGGATCTTTCCGTAATTACACCCATTCAAGATATCCGTACAGTAGACAGCAAAGGCTCATCTGTATATACGAACGGGAAAATATTCACCATTGAAGGTGTAGTTACCGTGGACAACAATGTGTTTGGAACAGGAGCCAATTATTATTTCATTCAGGATGAAACAGCCGGTATATTGATTTTTGGGGGAACAAGCCTTGGCAGCAACATCGTCAAGGGGGATCGTCTGAAAATCACGGGCACCATTCTTGAATACTATGGTTTGCTGGAATTTCAGCCGCTGCGGATGGAACGGACGGGGGTACAACAGCCGTTGCCGCAAGCTGTACAAGCCACAGTAGCGGATCTGTCAGCTTATGCGACAGCAGAACCGCTGGAAGGCAAGCGTGTGCAGCTGAATGCCACAGTAACCAATGTCCCATCGACAAGTGGAAGTGTCAATGTTACCGTGAAGGACCCTGATTCCACGAAAACGACAACGGTCCGTGTGCTTCAGGGCGCAGGCATTGATTTAACGTCTACCTTGCAAAAGGATAGATTGTATACCATTACAGGCATTGTCGGACAATATGATTCTTCCTCTCCTTATACATCGGGTTATCAATTGATGCCTACCTCGGCTGCAGATATTACCCCGATGCTTGGCATTACGCACACCCCGATCAAACAGGCTTATGTGGATGCGGATGTGGTTTTGACAGCAAAAGTGGATGCTGCCGAACAGGTTACCGTGTATTACCGCAGTGAAGGGGATACTGCATACAACCCTTTAGCCATGAGTATCTCTGATCAGAGCACATATACGGTTTCCATTCCGGGGACATCCATTGGAATGCGTAATTTCCAATATTACATCGAAGCGGTCAGCGGGGACAAAAAAGCGTCTGCCGGAACAGCAGAGACACCCTACACGGTAGAGGTGCTGGCTGACACGGCAGGCCCTGAATTCGGAACACCGACCCCAGCTCAGGATTATCGTCAGGAAAGCTATCGTCCAAAGATCTCGCTCGAAATTAGCGATTTGAGCGGTGTGGACACTTCGACAATTGTGATGAAAGTCGATGGCATCGCGGTAGAGCCGGTGATCACACCGGGAGCAATTTTGACCCTGGTTGCTTATACCCCTAACACTAATTTGGCGCTTGGGACGCATACCGTAATGGTAAGTGCCAAGGACAAAAAACAAAATGCAAATTCAATCACATGGTCCTTTGAAGTCGTAGAGCCCTTCACTGGCGGCAATCAATATGCCGGAACGACACACAATCATACGAACGTGTCCCATGATGGAAACGGAGAACCCGTAACCGCGGTTGAAGAATCGAAGAAGTACGGTTATGACTGGTTTGCTTTCTCCGACCACTCGCATGACATTGACTCGGATCAAGTTGACAAGGATACCGTTACGAATAAGGGTGGAATGCCGGAACGTACAGGTGGAGCAAAATGGAAATTGGAAAAACAGGTAGCTGAACAGTATACCGAGGATGGCAAGTTTGTTGTTTTTCCGGCATTTGAAGCGACCTCCACAACATGGGGGCATTCGAATGTTTTCAACACCGATAATTTTATCGACCGAAAACAAAATGGGGGCCTGTATCAGAACCTGAACCAGTATTATGCATGGGTGCTGACACAGGATCAGGCGATCGCTCAGTTCAACCATCCGGATACACCTGCCGGATCATTCAACGGGTTCACTCCATACAATAAACAAGTGGATGAAGTGTTTACCATGTCTGAAGTGGGTAACGGATCGGGGCATTATTCCTACTATAATATGGAAGACACGTATTTCAAGGCCCTCGATCTGGGCTGGCATCTTGCACCGACATACGGTGAGGACAACCATGATGCTACTTGGGGACAGACGCTGAAACGGACGATTATTGTATCTAAGGATCTGACTCCTGCTTCCCTGCTTGATTCCATGCGGAAGATGCGAGTGTATATGACGGAAGATCCGAATTTTCGTATGGATTTTTCGGCGAACGGCCAGTACATGGGCGCTGTGGTGGAAGGTAATACCTTGAATTTCAGCGTTTCGGGTCATGATGATGTCGCTGAGAACAAAACGATGGCGGAATATAACTATCTCAGCACCTCATATGTCTCCAATGATACGATTGCAAAAGTAGAGTTGCTCTCTAATGGCAACAAGGTTATTGACAGCATCGAGCCGAATTCAACCTCGTTCAAATGGAATCCATCGGTTACGGTGACAGGTGGGCAGCAGTGGTACCTGATCCGTGTAACCCAGAAGGATGGCGAACGTGCCTATTCAGCTCCAATCTGGTCGCAGGTTGTGCCTGTTGATGTCAAAGTATCGGGAATTGAAGTTGTAGATCGTGCATTAGTTGGTAACACACCAGCAAATATCAAGGTAGGCGTATCGAATGCGGGTACAGAGGCGTTGTCCAACCTGACTGTAGACTTGTATTATGACAGTAAGGATGCTGGACATAAAGTTGGAAGCACAACGGTCAACTCGGTAGAAGCAAACTCTGTCGCCTATGTGAACGTTCCTTGGAGCAATCCAATTTCTGGGGAACATAAGCTGATTGCTGTTGTGTCAAGCCCTCAAGGGGATGATCCATCAGACAATACGTATGAGCTAATTGTTAAGGTGAAGGAGCCGCTTGGCCTGACGGTCATGATTGATGCGGCACACAAAAATGAAAATACGACGACAGATACCGGCACTTATGTCGACAAGCTACAAAATTTCACAAGCATGGTTAGACAGGAGGGTTACACTGTCGTTGAGAACAAATTGCCATTGACGGCCGATGTGCTCAAGGACGTCAAGGTCCTGATGATCTCTCATCCAAACGTGGATCTAACGGCCGAGGAGAATGCGGCCGTAGCAGCCTTTGTCCAAAATGGTGGGGCATTGTTTGTAACGGAGAAGAGCAACTATGGTTCCAATCCGACGCTGAACAATGATCTGTTGGCTGAGATCGGTTCCCACATTCAGGTTTCCAACGATGGAATTTATGATGATTCAAAAACTGGAAACTTCTGGAGCACACCGGCTACGGCGAAGTTTGCTGTCAGACTGTTTCCGCAAATTGTAGACAACTATATCATGGACCGGGTTCCACCTATCGAGTACTACAGCGGGGCAAGCTTGTACAAGCTTGGAATGAGCGGACCGGAGGCGTTGACCACAGGGGACAACGTGACGGTGTTGGCTTTTGCCAATGAAACCTCGTACCAAAATAGCGTGAAATCTCCGTCCTATACGTATGATACGGTGTCAGATGAATCGGGAGGCTCTGTTATTCCGGCCATTGCGTCCGAGCAGGTGGGGCGCGGTCGAGTTGTTGTATCGGGGATGAACGTTGTTAATGACCAGCAATGGGATGATGCGTTCGGAGATAACGGCAATAACGATTTTGGAATGAATGCGATCAACTGGCTTGCCGGAAGGGAGACCAAAGTGTCGGAGATCGCTACGGCACGTGCGTTACCAGATGGCTCCAATGCCGTTGTGCAGGGTGTTGTGACCTCAGCGGCAGGGGTGTTCTTTGATGCTTTCTACTTACAGGATGCAACAGGGGGAATCATGGCATTCAAAGAAGTGAAGGATGACTCGCTGAAACCGGGCGACATTGTTCGGGTTTATGGGTCGACTCATAATTTTGAAGGCAACAGGGAAATTGTTTTCGACCAATTCAGCAAGGACGTCGTGATGGTCGGACATAGCGAACCAGCCCAACCTAAAACGATCCTTACCGGAGACTCGCAGGTGGATGGCTATCAAGGTTTGCTTGTAAAGGTAACGGGCAAGGTTTTATCAAAATATGACGAAAATTCGTATATCCTTGATGATGGCAGCGGTCCGATGATTGTCTTTACGGATGGATACATCACCAACCAGTCAGGTCCAGTACCCCAACTGCAGGCTGGAGACACGTTCGAAGCGGTTGGAATCCTTGGCGGATTTGCCGAAGGTAGTCGCATCAGGGTGAGAGATACCCGGGAACTTAAAAAAGTAGGCTCTACAGAATCTCCGGATTCAGATGCATCCTTGTCGGGGTTAAAGCTGGAAGACAAAGATGGTAATGCCGTAACCTATACACCGCTATTCTCCGCTAAAACGATGCAATACACGGCAAGTGTAGGTAACAAGGTTGATACGATTAAGGTTTATCCAACCGCATCGGCAGCTGCTTCGGCAATGATTAAAGTTAATGGTGCGGCCGTGTCCAGTAAAGGCTTTGCAGAGGTAACTCTGACTGCTGGATCCGTTACCTCCATCACAATTCAGGTGACTGCTGAGGATGGTACAACCGTGAAGGATTACACCTTGAAAGTAAGCCGTCTGCCTGCTGACAATTCCACGGGAGGCGATGGAGCTTCATCCGGGGGTGGCGGTGGTACTCCGTCCAATGGCGACAATTCCTCGCCAGGCGGAGGGACAACTGCATCTGGCTCTACCGGAAACACTTCTGGTAACGGAAGCAGCACGGGTGAAACGACAACAACTATGGTGGACAAAGACAAAATGAGTCTGGCATTGAGCTCAGCAGCGTCAAATCAAGTACAGATTGATATGGGGAAACAGGGTCAGATCACAGTAACTTCTGAGGCGCTTGCTCTTTTCCTGAATCAATCCAAAGTACAGCAAGTGGTTTTGCAAACTGCACAGGGACAATACACATTAACACCTGATCAGATCAATTGGAGCAAGCTGGCGAAGCAACTTAGTGTGACCAAGGAAAAGCTCTCGCTTAACTTTAGCATCACTGGCAGCGATACAGCCTCCAAGCTGGCAACCAATGCCGGGATGAATGTTATTGGCGCAACAGCATTCACATTAACAGCAATGAATCCTGAGGGACAGTCGCAGAACATTCAGCAATTGGAGAAGTATGTTAATCATAAAGTCAGCGTTTCTTCAGGAACGGACACAGGTCATCTGGCTGTGCTCCGTGTTGATCAGATGAGTGGCAAGACGGTATTCACACCGGTTCCGTTCACCTTGGACGGCAACAATGTCAACATTTACAGCCGTACAAACGGGTCTTATGTGCTTGTTCAGCACGCTGCTTCCTTCAACGATACGATGTCCCACTGGGCGCGTCAGGAGATCGAAGCTTTAGCAGGCAAATATATTATTCAGGGTATAAACGGCAAGGCTTTTGAGCCTAACCGATCCATTACCCGAGCCGAGTTTACCGCTCTGATGATTCGTATGTTTGGTCTGTCGGTATCGGATGTCGATGGCAGCAGCTTCAAAGATGTATCCAGTACATCCTGGTATGCTCCATATATTGCATCTGCCATAGAGGCCGATCTGATCAACGGTTATACGGGCAGCCAGTTCAAGCCTGAACAGACGATCTCCAGAGAAGAAATGGCAGTCATTATCTCCAGAGGATTTGCTTTGGCAGGATATGATACCAACAGCACGACAAATGCAACATCGTTCGCTGACGGTGAGCAGATCCAGGATTGGGCCAAATCAGCGGTAGGACTGTTGAATCAATATGAGATTGTCAAAGGCAATCCGGATGGAAGCTTCAAACCTAAAGGATCAGCCACACGCGCTGAGAGTGCGACAATGCTGGGTCGCTTGGGTGAGATGTTAAAGTTCAATCCATGATTTTGAATTAAAGCTCTACTAAAACTTCACCAGTACCAACAACAACCCTTCATGCTGAACAGCATCCGAAGGGTTGTTGTTTTATGAGGAATATAGACATTTGTCGCCATAGTCCCGTGCTCTGTGGTAAAATACCTGCAACATGTGATTCAGACTCCTTAATCAACCCAATGGAGGTACTATGCATGGAACGTAACGCTATGCTCGAATTCGACCCGTTCATCACAGAGCTGGCGGAGAAGCTGCACGTACACGGATATTATGCCTTTTATGGCGAGCACTACAATGAGACCGATATGGAGCAGTACCGCAGACACCTGTTTACCTCATTCAGCAATATCGTATGGGTGGAGCTGGATGCCCGCAAAAAGTATATGATTGTGGATCATCGTGGGCGCAACACGGTTATGAAATTAATCGACGGTATGCTGAACACTCGTAGAACGCTGCGGGCCAATCTGGCGATGGCTGGTACGGACACCTCCGAAGTCCAGCAAGAAATCACGCACATGATGCAGCTTGTGCATATGTTAAATTTCACAACCTTCCGTTCATAAGTGGAGGATACCACGTGCTAGGTTCGTTAAAAGGTAAATAACGAGCCGTTGTAACGAATGTAACTGTCTAAATTAAGAAGCAAAAAGGGGAGTCCAGTAATGAAGATAACGGAACTCCCCTTTGGTACGTCACTTATAAGGTGAATAGCTTAGCCTAATGCCTGCATGCGGAAAGCTATCATTTTACACCTCTTATACAGCTATACCTAATCTACTATCCAATTTTAAATCTCACTAACGCATAGGATTCACTTTTCTCGAAATAAAAACGACGACCTCTAGGGCGTCGTTTTTTGTTATACCTACCTACTACCCTTCATTTGTAAAGCAAGCTCAGTCTTAAAATAAGTTCATGGAAAAGCTGCAAAGTAGTGAAGGGGACGAAATCGATTCTGTAGAAGCGAAGCGTTCGCCTTTATCGTCGGATTTTACCCTTTGAGAAGGGGAATCCAAAAAATCCGACGATAACAGCGATCGAAAGAACGATTCGTATCCGGAACGGCCACTTGCACGCTTTCCAGCACTTATTTTTCACATGAACTATACTTTACAAGCTTTTTAAAAACTGAACAATCGTCAACAACCCTTTATCAAAGTTCTCCAGGTTGAAATGCTCATTCGGTGCATGCAGATTCTCATCTGGCAAACCGAAGCCCATCATAACAGCCGGAATACCAAGCACGCGTGAAAGTTTCTCCACGATCGGAATGGAGCCGCCATCTTTCGTAAACAGGGCACGAACGCCGTACACTTGCTCATAGGCATCAGCTGCTTTTTGCAGTACCGGATCGGAAGGATCAGTATTGAACGCAAAGGCTTTCTCGATCTGTTTCACATGCAGCGTTGCGCCAGGTTGAACGTGCGCGCGCAGATGTGCTTCGATACGGTCCAGCACCTGCTGTGGATCTTGATCCGCAACAAGGCGGCATGTAATTTTGGCATGAGCTTCCTTCGGAATAACGGTTTTGGTGCCTTCACCTTGGAATCCGCCCCATACGCCATTCAGTTCCAGCGTTGGACGTGCGCCAATACGCTCTACGAACGAGTAGCCTTCTTCCCCGTACAATTGCTCCAATCCGAGGTCTTGACGAAGCTGTTCTTCATTGAAGCCTTGCTTCACGAACTCTTCTCTCATCTCTGGAGAGAGCGGCAGAACGCCATCATAGAAACCATCTACGCTCACGCGACCTTGCTCATCATGCAGCGAAGCGAGCAGGGATACGAGTGCGTGCAGTGCGTTCGGTACACCGCCTCCAAATGAACCGGAGTGCAGGTCCGTGTTGGCTGTATTCAGATCCACTTCAAGTGAGCAAAGACCACGCAGACCCGTGGAGATCGCCGGTTTTCCTTTTTCGAGCAGGGACGTATCCGAGATCAGTACCATGTCTGCACGCAGTTTGTCTGTATTGTCGTTCAGGTAGATCGGCAGGTTCGGGCTGGAGATTTCCTCTTCGCCTTCGATGCAGAATTTCACATTAACAGGAAGTTCCTTGTTTTCGGCAAGCAGAGCTTCAACCGCCTTGATATGTATGAAGATTTGTCCTTTATCATCCGTAGCACCACGTGCAAACAGCTTGCCGTCCCGAACGGTAGGTTCGAATGGAGGTGTTTCCCACAGGTTAAGCGGATCGACAGGCTGTACATCATAGTGTCCATAGATCAGTGCGGTTGGTTTGCCGGGTGCATGCAGGTGATCTGCATATACAATCGGATGTCCCGCTGTTGGAATAACCTCTACATTTTCCATACCTGCACGAGTGAGTGCATCTGCAGCCCATTGTGCCGCACGGTTAATATCCTCTTTATGTGCCGAAATGGCTGAAATACTTGGAATGGACAACCATTCGTTCAATTCCGCCAGGTGTTTCTCTCTATTTTCTTGAAAATAAGTTTGTTCCTTCATTAAAAGGCCTCCTTCATGTTTTGCTTTATCCTATTGTAATCCATTTTGATGCGTTAATAAAACATTGGTTAAAAAATGATCTGCTACATACCGTTTCATTCCCCCGGAAATTATGCGTATAATACAAGAAACGGATTTCATCCATATATTCTCATGTAAACCATTCAGCAGGGGAGTTGAGGGAGTTCCCATGACAGTCAGAGCATACGCAAGCAAGCAGGTGAGCACTGATGGAACCAGTTAGGAAGGTAAGATCCTCCGGCAGACTCACGCGTTGGCCAGGGTTAACCACAGGACGACATAAAGGGCGTTTTTATCGAAACAGCCTGATGCTTATTCTGCTCATTGCCAGCATTCCCGGACTGATTACAGGCATCGTGATGTATCAGTTGGTCGTTGGCCGGATGGAAAATGAATTTAATCAGATGCACCAAAGCCAGATTGAGAACCGGGCGCGCAACGTGGATGACCAACTCGCTTATCTGGAGATGACCTTGTCCCATTGGGCTTTTGAACCCAGGTTTGGCAATGCGCTGCGAACACTGGATTTTGTGTATTATTTCAACGAAACACAGGAGATCGTCACCACACTGTACGTGCTGCAAGGCTCTCATCCGCTCATCAAATCCGCGCAGCTATATTTGCAGGAACCGAAACCGATTTTGTTTAACCGGGATTATAACGAGTTGAAGGATGAAGCCAAAATACAGGCCTATGATCGCTATCTGACGATGGGCAACCATGTGTATTGGACAGACTGGATTGCGAGCCAGAGTAGTGATAAGGCATCTCAAGCAAATGGTAGTATCCTGCATACCGATCCGGGTAATGCACTGGTTCTTGTACATAAGATTCCGGGTGAAAGCATTAATCCATTTGGTGCGCTAATTATTACGCTGGATAATGAGAAAGTCGCCAGTTTATTGAAAACGCTTACTCCATATGATGAAGGGTTAACGTTCCTCATGGATAAACAGGGTAATACACTGGTTACCGGTAATCCGGCAGCAGGGAAGACCGATCTTGCTTTTGAGCAGCAGCTAAAAGAAGAAGTAGCCCAGCATGCAGACAACCATTCATTCCTGTTCAAATATGAGGACGAAACCTATTCCGTGTCCTATGGATCACTGAGTCGGATTGATTCGGACTGGACATATGTCTCCGCAGCTCCGCTGACATCGGTGACCTCACCGGTGAAGCTCGTGTCCAAAATCATCGTCATTGCGAGCGCTGGCAGTCTTATTCTGGGGCTGGTGCTATCCTGGTTTGCTTCACGCAGAATATACTCTCCCGTAGCAAGGATGCTCCATTTATTGACGCCAGGCAGGAGTGAAACGACAACAGATACCAGGCTAGATGAATTCCAACTGCTGGAACAGCAGTGGAACGAGTTGACTTCGCAGAGTCTGACCGCCCATCGGCAGTTGCAGGAGCACCTTCCCCATTTGCAGGACAGTTTTGTATTACAACTGGTGCAGGGGCATCTGTATGCCTATAACGAGCAGGATCTTCAGCAGCGGATGAGGAATCTTGGCTTTGAGGTGGAAGGCCAGCAGTTTTTGCTGCTTCAGATGTATTTTACGGGCTATGCCCAGTTGCAGGGTCGATTTGGGAGCCAGGACACGGGGCTGGTTACCTTTGCGGCAGTGAATATCATTGAAGAAGTGGCCAAAAATGTTTTCAGTCAATTTAGTGTGATGAACTTTCACGACCTGTCTTCAGCCATGCTTGTGATTGCTCCCAATGACGAGCCAGTGAAATCACAAGCGTTATTATGGGGACAAGAGCTGGTGGAGGTCATAGGTCAGACCTTGAAAATGAACGTGACGGTAATCGTAAGCAGCCCGGCTGCTTCTCCTCAGGAATTACCGGGATTATTCATGGAGATGGAGCAGGCGGTTGCTTATCGCAGCGTGGAAGACGGGAGCCAGATTCTCGATTTGGAGGATGAGCAATGTTTCCGCAGAACGGAAGAAGCCTCGTATCCACTGGGGCTGGAACGTGAGATGCTTCAGGCGATCAGGCTTGGGAAGAAGGATGAGTCTGAGCGCGTACTGGAGCAATTTATGACCGAGATCACCCAAGCGGGCAGTTCCGAATTCCAGGTGCAGCAGATGATGCTTCAATTGCTGGGAAGTATTCAGCATATGATGCTGCAGACCGGGGTAACGCCTTACAAGCTGTTTGGTGGCTGCAACATGTATGAGCGCTTGTCCACGATTCGCGAACCTGCACAAATGATGAAATGGATGATCGGAGAAGTATTGCTGCCATATGTTCAGGAGATCGAGATGCGTTCCCAGGAGCCGCTGAAGCAGGTCGTGGAACGTACGATGTTGTTTATTGATGAGAATTATAGGTACGAACTTTCCCTGGAAGGCTGTGCAGATGCGGAGCAGATGACTCCTTATGCATTAAGCAAGGCATTCAAGCAAGTATCGGGCATGAATTTCATTGATTATTTAACACGGGTACGAATGGATGCAGCGAAGCAATTGCTGCGTGAGACCACGATGAAAATCAATGATATCGCAGGCGCTGTTGGATACCAGCACAGTTACTTTAATCGGATTTTCAAGAAACAGGAAGGTTTAACCCCGAGCCAGTATCGGGATCAATGGCTAGGTAAATAAACCTGTTCATAAGACTTCATCATTGACCGGAATCCCGCTTCATGGGACTCCGGTTTTTCATGTTTTACCTCGGAAACAAAGAAGGATAATGCTGCAAAAATGTGCAATAACCTTTGCCAAAATATATCCAAATTGAAGAAGGAATGGCGTTATAGCGGGCTTTCGGACCACTTTGCGCAACCATGCAAAAAATGAAGGTTGCCGGAAACAGGGCAGCTGTATAGTCTGAATAACAGGTCGATTGATAACGCTTACATAAACAGGGAGGGGAGACATTATGAACGGGAAGACGGACTGGAATGGAACTGGCGCTACAGCAGCTCAGGTGGAAATCGCCGCATTGCCCATGAAGCGGGAGTCCAACTGGAAGAGGCAGATCAAACGAAATAAATGGCTGTACGTGCTTTTGCTTCCCGGATTTTTGTACTTTGTCATTTTTAAATACTTGCCCATGTGGGGGATCGTTATTGCCTTCCAGGATTATCAGCCTTTTCTGGGCATTCGCGACAGTCAATGGGTGGGCATGGAGAACTTTACGAATTTCTTCTCCAATCCGGATTTCTTCCGATTGCTGAGGAATACGCTCGTCCTTGCCCTATATGATCTTATATTCTTTTTCCCGGCACCGATTATCATCGCTTTGTTACTCAATGAAATCCGGGTCGCTTTCTTCAAAAGAACGATTCAGACACTGGTCTATGTACCTCACTTTGTATCCATGGTCATTATCGCAAGTATCACTTATGTATTCCTGACTCCGCAAGGTGGGGTATTATATGACCTGATCTCCTGGATCACAGGCAAACCGATCGATGTATTGGCGAGTCCGGGGTCATTCCGTCCGCTCATTATTGTTCAGATGATGTGGAAAGAGATGGGCTGGGGAACAATTATCTTCCTTGCAGCACTGGCAGGTGTGGATACAGAGCAGTATGAGGCTTCGATTGTGGATGGTGCAGGTCGATTACGGCGCATGTGGCACATCACGCTTCCAGCGATTCGCACGACCATTGTTATCTTGCTCATTCTCAGGCTGGGGAACTTTCTGGATACCGGTTTTGAACAGATCTATCTGATGACCAACTCGCTGAATCGTGATGTGGCAGATGTATTTGATACGTATGTATACACCGTCGGGATTACGCAAGGTGCATTCAGTTACAGTACCGCGGTCGGGTTATTCAAGTCGGTTGTCGGAATTATTCTGGTGCTGGGCAGCAACAAACTGGCCAAGAAATTCGGACATCCCGGAATCTATTAAGAGCATGTTCGTCATCCATCGATAAGGAGGAAATTGCCCATGAACAGCCGTCTATACAACAGCCCTGCCGGCAGAGTATTTGATATTTTCAATTACGTCATGCTGGGGATTCTGGGCATATTAACCGTCCTTCCTTTCCTGTATATTATAGGAAATTCATTCGCGACCGAAGCCGAGATTACCGAACGCCATTTTTTCCTTATTCCGAAGGTGTTTTCGTTCAGTGCGTATGAGTATATTTTTTCCTCGTCCACCATCTTCCGCAGTATAGGGGTTTCGATATTTGTTACGGTTGCAGGTACATTGGTCAATCTCTTCTTCACACTGACGATGGCTTACCCACTGTCCCGAAGTGACTTCTGGGGCCGAAATGTCATGATGAACATGGTGATTTTCTCCATGTTGTTCGGCGGCGGGATGATCCCGACCTATCTCGTCATTCGTGGACTTGGACTTCTGGATTCCTACTGGGCCCTCATGCTTCCTGGCGCGATCAGCGCTTTTAACTTAATTGTTGTCAAAAACTTTTTTCAACAAATGCCGCCAGGGCTGGAGGAAGCGGCCCGCATCGACGGCTGTTCGGATCTTGGGGTACTGTGGCGAATTGTTCTGCCATTGTCGAAACCGGTGATTGCCACCTTTGCGTTGTTCTACGCCGTAGGGCACTGGAACAACTTTTTCTCGGCACTCCTGTACATTTCCGACAGTGACAAATGGCCATTGCAAGTCATGCTGAGACAGATCGTTCTGCTCTCACAGGCCAGTGTCGGAGATATGGCAAACATGGACCCCAATTTTGTACAGCCACCGGAGCAGTCCATTAAAATGGCGGTCATTGTGGTTGGTACCATCCCGATTTTGCTGGTATATCCGTTTTTGCAGAAGCATTTTGCCAAGGGTGTCATGTTAGGTTCAATCAAAGGCTAAAGCCAAGGGGGAGAACGTATGGGACAAAAGACGGGATTCAAAAAAGGCGCATTGCTACTCTCTGCATCATTGGTATTGAGTACGATTCTGGGAGCTTGCTCCACGGACAAAGCAGGTTCAGGAACAGCTGCGGGTGGCACGGATCAGATCACGATCATGCTTCCGAACTTTGAAGCGGAGAATCCGCCGGATAACAGTCCTGTGATTCAGAAGCTTGAGGAATTGACCAAGATGGATGTGAATCTGCAATGGGTACCAAGTAGCTCCTATGAGGACAAATTCAATATCACACTGGCCTCGGGCAAGCTGCCCGATGTTATGGTTGTGCTGGGCAAGTCCCCAAGTTTCATTAATGCGGCTCGTACTGGAGCTTTCTGGGAGCTTGGACCTTATTTGAAAGACTATCCGAACCTGAGCCAGATGAATGAAATTATCACCAATAATGCTTCCATCGATGGCAAAACCTATGGCATCTACCGCGCACGTGCTCTCGGACGTAACGGTGTCACGATCCGCAAGGATTGGCTGGAGAAGCTTGGTCTGGAAGAGCCAAAGACCATTGATGAGTTCTACAACGTATTGAAAGCGTTCACGAAGGACGACCCGGACGGCAACGGTAAAGACGATACCTATGGTCTGGTGGCGAGCAAATTCACCGGCCCTTGGGATAATATGCAGATTTGGTTTGGTGCACCCAACAAGTGGGGCGAGGATGGTAACGGAGGTTTGATACCGGCGCATGAGACACCAGAGTATATGGAAGCTCTGAAATTTTTCCGTCAAATCTATAGCGAAGGTTTGGTCAACAAGGACTTTGCCGTGATGGATGCAACCAAGTTGTCCGATCCGTTTGTGAACGGGCAAGCAGGCGTAATGGTGGATGTAGCAGATAACGCACAGCGGATGGATCAGAAAATATTGGAGAAAGATCCGTCAGCAACTGGGCATGTGGATGTGCTTCAGGCAATGGAAGGTCCAAAGGGATTGCGCGATATGCCAACATCCGGCTATTCCGGCATGATTGCCATTTCCAAAAGCAGTGTCAAAACGGAAGAAGACTTGAAGAAGGTACTGAGTTTCCTGGATCAGCTGAATGAACCTGAATTGCAGGCATTGCTAGGGAACGGTCTGGAGGGCAAGCAGTATGAGAAAAAAGAAGGTTACATCATTCCGACTACTGACAAACTGGCGCTGCGAGATGTACAGGGTCTGAATCAGATCCTCATGTTTATTCCAGAGGACAAAACACTTCGTGTGCAGCAGACACCTGTTCGCGAAAAGGTTGCACAGGTGCAGAAAGCCAATGAGGAGATCGTCATTGCCAATCCTGGCGAACCGCTGATTTCCGATGTGTATGCCCAGAAAGGACCACAGCTGGATAACATCATTAATGATGCCCGTATCAAATTCATCGTGGGGCAAATGGATGAAAAAGGTTTCCAGGATGCTGTAGCACTGTGGAAAAGCAGCGGTGGCGACGATTATGTCAAAGAAGTGAATGAGCTGTACGCTGCACTGAAGTAGATTGATGTTCCAGAGCCCGGCAGCCTTTCTTGTAGTGCAAAGGTGGCAGCCGGGCATTCCCGTGTATCCCTAGTTAGTTCAGGCTATTTAAAAAACGATCTTCATCTCTTTTTTTGTGAATTATAGCTTCCAGTATTTAGATTTTGATGTATAATCAATGCAAAACAAACCTAATTGAACTTAAATGAACGTTATCGGTAGATGGACGACCACTCTTGCACATACAGGGAGGAAGCGACATGTGGAACGGGGATGCATTTGAAAATCCCGAGGCGCAGTACCGGGTTCATCCCTTTTGGTTTTGGAATGGGGATATGGAAGAAGGGCAAATCAAACGACAAATAGCCGAAATGTCTGCACAGGGCGTAGGTGGTTTTTTCATCTGTCCACGTCAGGGGCTGGAGATTCCCTATCTGTCAGAAGCATGGTTTGACAAGGTACGGATTGCAGTGGAAGCGGCGGCTGCCTGCGGTATGCAGGTATGGTTATATGACGAGTATCCCTATCCAAGCGGGATGGCTGGCGGTGAGGTGACACTTGATTTTCCCGAGGCGAAGCAGCGCCAGCTTGTGCATCAGCAGATTCGTGTTCATGGCGGAGATACAGTGGATCATGAGTTGCCGTGGGGTCGAATTCTAGTGGCGAAGGCAATACCCAAGGATGCGCAGGGTAAACGATTGTGGCATGAGTCCATTGACTTGCGCAATAACATCGGCAATATCCAGACGGATCAGGTCTATCAGGAGACAGGACTCACGTCGTATAATCGCAAGCGGTTTTTTACATACCGAACGGCTTTTCGCTTGTTGTGGAAAGCTCCCGCTGGAGAATGGGACGTGATTATATTTCAGGAAGAAGAAATGGATGATTTCAAATATTACGGCAACTTTGTAGATCCGTGTCACAAGGAAGCGATGAGCCGTTTTATTGAACTGACCCACGAACGGTATAAGGAAGCAATTGGAGAACAGTTTGAAAGCGTAATCAAAGGCATGTTCTCCGATGAAATTGCGCCGCTTGGGCGTATCCCCTGGTCTCCACAGCTTCCCGGCTATTTCAGTGAACGCTGTGGTTACAGTCTGATCGAGTCTCTACCTGCTCTGCTGCATGGCGATGTTCCAGATGCAGAACGAATCCGGTATGACTATTACCAGTCGCTGCATCTGCTTCTCAGGGAGTCGTATCACAGACAGGTACATGATTGGTGCGAAGAAGCGGGGATTCAGTATGCGGCAGAAGTGCCCGGGGTACGGATGACCACGCAGTTGTTCAGCCATATGCCAGGTGGAGATTCGGCGCATGAGAAAATCGGACGCCCCTTATCCTGGATTCTGGAACGGTATGGCAAGAAGATGCGCGACAATCCAAAGATGGTCAGCTCGCTTGCCAGACAGCTGGGACGAAGCCGCAATCTGATTGAGTGTTTTCACAGTGTAGGCTGGTCGATGACCTTACAGGATGCCAAATGGATGATTGACCGGATGGCAGCCATGGGCACCAACTTTTTTAATTTCCACGCCTTTTTCTATACCATCGGCGGACTTGCCAAGCATGATGCACCGCCATCCCAGTTTATACAGAACCCGTATTGGCGTCATTTCCGGCAGTTGGGAGATTACGCGGGGCGTTTAAGCTATCTGATGAGCACCGGGACAGCGGACATTCGAATTGCCGTGCTTGATCCAACGACCACGTTCTGGAGCCTGATGGGAAATCCGTTACACGGGTTCGAATATGGCGGAGAAGACGAAGCAGAACGGGCGAAGCTGGACCGTCTCACGAACGATTGGATGCGGATCACCTCGCATCTGCTCGAAAACAGACGTGACTATGATCATCTGGACCCCGAGCTGTTAGCGGAAGCTGTGCTTGCCGAGGGCACAATTCAGATTGGTGTTGCACGTTATGAAGTGCTGATTCTTCCACCGATGCTGAACCTGGAGGCAGCAGCCTGGCAGCAGGTGAAGCTGTTCGTAGAACAGGGGGGAACGGTCATATCGGTAGGCATGCCTCCGCATGTAGCCATCCAGCCCGGAAGCCCTGCAGGAAATGAGGCCGCTCAGTTCTTTGGAGCAGGCAACCAGCCGCACGAGGCATATTGGGGCAATGCGGAAGAAACAGGTCACGAGAGCAGCGAATTGATGTGGCAGCAGGGACAGGGGAATGCCTATTTTCTACCTGCAGGAACAGGTCGCGGGGATGACTTCTCCTTGGAACTGATCTCCCTGCTGCTGGATCAGGTACTGCCCGAACCGATCTGTTGGATCATGGAAGAAGAAAGTGCGTCGCTGCTTATGCAGACCCGTCAATTATCGGACGGAGCGTTTATAATCTTTTTGTCCAACCAGGAAGGACAACAACTTGAAGGGCAATTGAAAATGGTAGCCAAGCGGTTATGGACGGATGTTGATCTTTCTGCGGGTACAACTCTGCTGGCGGAACGGCTCGATCTGGAGACCGGACAGCGAGAATCATTGCCGTTTACCAGCAGTGGTGGTGAATGGTGCATTTCGTTAAAGCTTGCTCCCTATGAAGCACATGTGGTGAGGCTTACTTTACAACATGCTCAAGAGGCATCAGAGGAGAATTATTTTGCTCTGAACCAAACAGGGACGAAGTCTGGAGCGGATCGTTTAGTTACCGAGACTGAGAACGCACCCTATACGATTCAGCTTCCTGCGGAGGGGCCATGGCGACTGGAAACGGTGCAGTCCAACACACTTCGAATGGGACAGTTCAACGTAACAGCTTCCAATGACAACGGTGTAATTTTTGAACGTAATCATGTTACAGTCAAGCCCTTTATTGATCAGGCGGCTGAATTGTCGGAGAACCATCATCTGCCGCTCCAGTTTAATCAGGTATTTGGCACACCGAAGAAAGCATCCGTTGCCTATCCAATCCAGTGCAAGTATACAACTACATTTGAGCTGAGAACGGCATTGGCAGAATGTCTGTTATTCATGGACAGGGCAGCGATATCAGGTGACTGGACCATGGAAATCAACGGTCAACCGATCGGACCTGATCTATTTGAGCCGATTGAAATTACCGATCACCATAATATTGGCTGCAATATAACTGAGTTGTTGCGCAGTGGCCTGAATGAAATGATCGTTACCGTAGAGGTCACGAGGGATGAAGAAGGTATCGTTGATCCGCTGTATTTGCAAGGGCGGTTTGGTGTGGAATTCCATCATGAAGGCATGGTCTCTCTCGTTCGTGAGCCGGATACGTCGATCCGAATTGGGCCTGAGCCACAGCCGTTGTATCCCCATTTTGCAGGAGAGATGAGTTACAAACGAAGCTTCTGGGTGGATCAGCCTGCTGAAGAGGTCGCGTCTTTTGAACTGGAATTCAGTAACTGGCAGGTGCAGGATGTGGTAGAAGTACGGGTGAATGGTTACAGTCTGGGCGTTCGATGCTGGTCTCCATATCGCTGGACGGGAGAAGCCTCCTGGCTTCGAGTAGGGGATAACGATATTGAAGTACGAGTAACCAATACATTAATGGGACTGCTGGAAGGTACGTATTTTGACTCGGGCAGCCACAGTTTGCAGGAAGCTGGTCATGTATCAGCTGAAGAATAAACCTCACAAGATAAACGGATTTATTCCTTAAGGAGGTAGAAGGATCATTGATCTGCTTGTTCTACAACAAGGAAAATGAAAAGCCGGAAAAAGCAATTGAAGTGGGAGGAGGAACAAGATGGGACATCGTATCCAGTTTGACCGCTACCCAGGTGGCGTGATGAAGGCCTTGACGTTCAGTTATGACGATGGTGTGGTGCATGATCGCAGACTGGTGGGAATTTTCAATCAACATGGGCTGCGGGGCACATTCAATCTGAATTCCGGTACCCTGAGCAAGCCAGGTCGAATTGAGACGACAGAAGTTGCGAAGTTATATGCCGGGCATGAAGTGGCTGTACATACGGTCACCCATCCCACATTGCCCTATGTCCCGGATGAGCTGCTGACCGAAGAGATTATGGAAGATCGGAGATCGCTGGAACAGCTTGTCGGTTATCCGGTAAGAGGTATGGCCTATCCGAATGGAGGTTATGACCGTTCACTTAGCACCAAGCTCGAATGGCTTGGCATCGATTATGCACGCACGGTTGAATCCCACGGCAGGTACACACTGCCTGAGCGGCCGCTCGAATGGCATCCAACCTGCCACCACAACCATGATTTGGCGGCCCATGCCGAACGATTTATCCAGCATACGAAGACAGGTACGCCACTCTTGTTATATGTATGGGGTCACAGCTATGAATTCAATGATAACGACAATTGGCAGATTATAGAGCAGTTTGCTGAGCAGATTGGTGGCCGGGATGATATCTGGTACGCAACGAACATTGAAGTGATTGCTTACTGGAAAGCGCTCAAACGCCTGGAGTGTTCAGCAGATAGGTCCATCATCCACAATCCGTCCGCGATCACCGTCTGGTTTACGGCGGATCAGCAGGTGGTTGAAGTGAAGGCTGGCGAGACATTGCGACTAACCAAACGAATCAAGGTATAGGAAGGGAGCTGATGATCATTCGTTATTTTCATGAGAACGAGGCGATTGCAGGCAAGGTGTATGATTCAATTCCGGATATTTTGACTACTGTGGCACAGCGTTATATTGGGGACCATCCGAAACACTCCTTTTTGTTCCGAGCGTACCACCGTGGAGGCTTCCGCAGACTAGGGGATTATCGTTATGATCTGAATCTGGATGCCAAATGGAAAGAGGCTCGTGCAGGACAGTACGTGTACGTATGGGGCAAGTTGTGGAGTCAGCAGGAGGCTACGTTAAATACGGGACTGAACTGTTATAGTCCGGTGACGGTCTATGTGAACGGAGAAGAGGTTTTCAAATCCGAGTTATTGCAGGAGTTATTTCCCGAGCGCAGAACCCAGATTCCGATTCCCGTGAAATATGGCTGGAACGATGTGTTGCTTTGTTTTGTAAAAACAGAGGTGGGATTCGGCGGGATCTACGGAACGGCCTCATTTAAAAACTTTCCGCTTCACTTCCTCACACCTGGTGTGAACCGCCAAGGACAGGAGGGCTGGCTGTACTCGGAACCCGTCGATGAACCTTTATCATCACTCCCTCGTGATGGCATGACTGAAGAAGAAACGGGCCTGTCCTGGTATCCGCGCAGGGACTGGATAGAAGGGGAACAGAACGCTGGAGCCTTCGCCAGAATCTTTGGGACAGAGCAGCCTGCTGTTGCGTACGCATGGTCCAAACTGGATGTCATCCAACCGGGATCGTCACCTGTTCTTTTGCAAGGAAAACATGAAGGTGCTCTCACCCTGTACGTTGATGGCAAGGAGATATATTCCGCTGGGCAAAGCGGCAATTACCGCATTGAACTGCCTTGCCGCTACGGTCCATCTGATCTGGTAGCGAAAGGTGAAACCAAGGCTGGGAGCGAGTTGTGGGGATTCACACTGGAAGATGCGAAGGATTCCACTGCAACCGGATGGAGATTAAGACCACCTCATCCGGTTGCAGGATGTCCCGATGCGTGGCTGTATACGGGTGTATTTTCCTCAGGCTCTGAACCATCTCCCCAAGATATTGTGGTAACAGATACTGTATTTGATGATGGAGCCCAAGGCGTATACTGGCATGTGGATCTTCCTGAAACGATTGTCCGTCCCTATTTGGAAAATACCCACTATGGCAAATGGAATTATCCACTCGGGGTCACCCTGCTTGGACTTCTTCAGATTGGACAGCAGTTGGGACGTGACGACTATGTTCAGTATGTGCGGGACCATATCGGCCTGAGCACATCGTTTGACCGTTATGGTCTGTGGGATCGGGAAGGGTACGGCGCCGCGGGAATTAATAATCAGTTGTCTGCAATCGACAGTCTGGATGATTGCGGTTCATTTGGATCTACGCTGCTCGCAGCGATGGAACTCGGCGACATTCGTGGAGGTAAAGATACCGCAGATCGTATTGCGGGCTATATTACGGATGAACAGGAACGTCTGGAAGACGGGGCCTTTTACCGTGTTCGTGGCAGCGGGGAGATGCGCCAGGAAACGATGTGGTGTGATGATCTGTATATGAGCACACCTTTTCTGATGCGTTACGGCCAGTTGACGGGAGATACTTCTTATTGGGAGGATGCAATCAACCAGTTCCTGATGTTCCGCAAATATCTGTATATTCCCGAGCAACAGATCATGTCCCATGTGTATGATTTTGTGCGTGGACGGGCGACGGGCATACCATGGGGACGCGGAAATGGATGGGTTCTATTTTCGCTAACCGAACTACTGTCGATTCTGCCAAGTGATCACGTCAAACGGCCAGAACTGCTGAGCTTCTACCGGGATTTATGTCAGGGGTATCTGGCGCTGCAAGGTGAAAACGGTCTCTGGCATCAGGTGCTGAACCGCCCGGATTCATATGAGGAAACCTCCTGCACGTCAATGTTCATCTACGCCTATGCCCGCGGTATTCGTGAAGGCTGGCTGGAGCAGCCAGAGGTCTACCTGGATGCGGTGCGCAACGGATGGGAGGGCATGACCCATCTGTCCATTGATTACAAAGGCAATGTGTACGGTGTGTGCCGGGGTTCCGGTTACTCCTTTACCGCACTCTATTACCGGGACGATCTGGGATGGATTCTGAACGATACGCACGGGATCGGCATTGTGCTTCTGGCCGGGATTGAGGCATATAAAATGAACCAGCAGCTGAGCCAGATTTCGCTCGATCCTGCGGATACAGCTGCACAACGCTAGTACAGCAATTATGAGAGCGCATCTGCATACAGCCTAACGACAAATAAAGCGGCACAGCCTTAAGGGCTTACCGCTTTTTTCGTTATGAATGGAAATATTCCATTCAGCTTCCGAATTAAACGTGTTGTTAAAACAGCTCCAATTGCTCTGGTCCCTCTTCCTGCTCCGGCTCCGTACGGTCAGGGAAGGGCTTTACGGGCTGCTCCAGCAGCTCCATCATCATCTGTGCATTGGCAGCGGCATCGCCGCCCGAGTTGTTGTTGAAAATCACATATACATCTTTGCTCTGCTCCTGCAATTGCTCCAAATAACCCTTCCACTCCAGCAGCTCTTCCTGATTGTAACGATAGAGATAACGGGTCTCGCGCCAATTGGGTGCACCATTCTGATGCCAGCCTGATACATTGCGCCCATGCATACGCACCAGCGTCATCTCGGCATCGGTAGCTTCGGGTACAATAGGGATAGATCCTGGCCCCGCCTGAGGTTCATCACAGACGCTGTGAATCCAGCCTTGTTCCTTCAGAAATGCAAGCGTTCGTTCGCGCATGCCCTCTTCATACCAGCTGCGATGACGAAATTCGAGGGCACACGGGATGCCTTCCATTCTCAGTTTCACTTCTCGCAGTTCATTGACATTGTCCCGATTGCATTCAAACCACGGCGGGTACTGGAACAAGGCCGCTTGCATTTTGCCAGCTTCCATGACAGGCTCCAGGGATTCGCGAAAAGCTTTGTACATCTCCGAGGTGCTTGTGAAATAGGGTTTTCCCCGCAGATGTCCGGTCATCCCTTGATAGGCTTTGACGATAAAAGCAAAGGACTCAGGCGTTTCCGCTGCCCAGCGTGCCATCCGGTCCCGAGGTTGTACTGCGTAGAAGGAACTGTCTACCTCCACAGTGGTAAAATATTGTCCATACAGACGGAGCTTGTCTTTTGCTTTGGTACGGTTCGGGTACAAATCCTCCTGATCTCCCCAGCCTGTAAGTCCAATCCGAATCATAAATAACACCTCCTGCTGCTTCATTTGTTAGCGTTATGTTTCAGTCGTCTCATGTTGTTTATGAAGTGAAAATGCCATAGTGTTTCTGTATCAATCTTCTATGTATAGTTAACCGATTCGCATGGGCCTGACTATGTTTAACATTATATCGTGTGGTTTCCGGCCGTTCAATGTGGGCGATCCTTGGAAATTTTTGAGTTTGAAGGATAAAGACGGTACAATGGCTAAAAGCTATAGAGATATGATCCGGCTGGTATAACAGCGTATTACGGATAGTTGGGCCAGTGACCATGTGGAGGGCGATACGTAATGACGGAATGGTATGAAAAGAGTTTTGGAGAAGACTACCTTCTTGTGTACAAACATCGGGATGTGCAAGGTGCATATCAGGAAGTACATAAAATGATCAATTGGTTAAAGCTTCAGCCAAAGTCCAAGGTACTTGACCTGTGCTGTGGTATGGGCCGACATTCTCTGGCCCTTGCAGATGCTGGTTTCCAGGTAACCGGAATCGACCTGTCTGATGTGCTTCTGCGTGAAGCACGCAATATGGACACAGAACATCGTGTTGAGTGGTATCACGCCGATATGCGTGAGCTTCCACTGAAAGGCGGATTTGACGCCGTTGTCAATCTGTTTACCTCATTTGGTTATTTCCAAGAGGATGGGGAGCAACTAAGAGTGTTACGCGCCATTCATCGGATGCTCAAGCCGGGGGGCAGCTATATTATTGATTTCATGAACACGGCTTATGTGACTCGTCATTTGGTGCAGCATTCAACACGTGAAAGCGAAGGACAGAATATTGAGGAGTTTCGCAAGATCCAGGATGGATTTGTAAAAAAAGAAATTCACATTACCGATACCGAATCGGGCCAAAAACCACGAATCTATCAGGAACGCGTCAAACTGTACACTCGCGAACAACTACGTGATCTGCTTCACGAGGCAGGACTCGTGGTGGATCAGGTACATGGCGGTTATGATGAAGAGAAGTACGATGAGCAGACATCGCCGCGGATGATTTTTGTCGGTCATCGGCCGGAGCAGTAGAGTTGGAGGAGAATATTAATGAAGCGAACGGAATCCATTCCCATGCCAGCAGGCATGCATCGGGTCAAGATTACAATGGCTTTTCCACTGCGCTGGGTGAACAGCTATGTGCTACATGAACCGGATGGAACAATAACGATTGTTGACCCGGGACCACGCAGTACTGAGACGGAACAGGAGTGGCACGAAGCACTCGCAGATTTAGATTTAACTTTTCAGGATATTAGTCAGATTGTACTGACCCACCATCACCCCGATCATCTGGGGTTGTCCGGCTGGATACAGCAGCAAACGGGTGTGCCTGTTCGAATGTCCACACGATCCCGCCAGGAAGCGGATTACATGTGGGGAACGGAGGCAACTATAAATACAGTTTTGCCTGAATATTATAGTCTCCATGGAATGCCGGAAGAAAAGACGCAGCAGATCCGTGAACATATGGAGGGATTCATCTCACAGATTACGCCACTTCCCGTAGTGACACCGATTGAAGATGGCGAATGGTTGGTTATGGGCGGGAAAAAGTGGCGTGCTGTAGAAACAGGTGGTCACGCGCCAGGACATCTATCCTTCTATGCGCCGGACTCCAGGGAGATCTTGTGTGGAGATGCCGTATTGCCGCAGATTTCACCGAATATCAGCCTGCAGCCGAGAAGTGACGATCAACCTTTATTATCTTACATGGAAGGGCTGCATCGACTGGGGGCTTTGGATGTAGAAGTGGCATATCCAGGGCATCGGAATCCGTTTGGTCATTTTGCCGATCGAACGGTTCATCTGCTCGCTCATCATGAAGAGCGCCTACAGAAGATGATGGAGCGAATCCGCGAAGCACCGACGAGTGCGTATGATATCTGTGTGTTTATGTTTGGTGACCGATTGGGAACACATCAGCTTCGTTTTGCGATGAGTGAGACTTTGGCGCATCTGCAAGAATTGATCCGACGAGAGCATATTGTACAGGAGCAGCAGCCCGACGGAGTGTACTTTTTTATCGAAAATACTTAGGATGACAAGACTTTGACCAGGAGAACTGCCTGTTCAGAGTCTTTTTTTTTTTGCGTGTAACGACTCCAATAAATGAAAGCTTTAGTCTCTTTTAACCGTTCATTCATCTTCTTTTAAGGCAGCACTTCTATGATAAATGCATGAACTTCGCTAGAGAAAGCAGGGAAGAGCGATGACTAGGAAAAAACGAAATCAATGGAGAAAATGGCAAGCCTCAGCGGCAGCAACGTTGACCGTGGCTGCACTCTTTCAATATGTAAGAACTTCTGATGCCTTTGATGTCGCTTATGCGGCGGCTAACGGTACCGATATAAGCAGTACAGCTTCTACCCAGATAGATGCTCAGGATGATGTCATGGATGAATGGACGAACAATACAAATAACAATTCCGATGCAGCGTCCAATGAGGGCTATAGCCTGGATGAAGGAACGACGGATGGAAGCACTACTACCGTTCCGAATCAAGGCAGGTCGTCGGGCGGGTGGATAACAGATCAGAGCAGCAATCAGGATACTGACTCCGGATATAGCGGTGGCAACTATCAGTCACGCACGGGTGCATCATGAGCCGCACGGAGCAAGTCTCCCGTCTCCTCAAGTTCCGCTTCCGGGCAATGAACACGGACGTGGAAGTTCAGTTAGCCGCAGGACGGGAAGAAGCTGAGCATGCGGCAGCCTTGGCGAAGAATTGGTTCGAAGCGCAGGAACAGCGTTTCAGCCGATTTGTGGCAGACAGTGAATTGAATCGTCTGAATCGTTGCACAGGATGGATGCCCATCTCCGCAGCAATGGATGAAGTGTTAAGTTTGGCATACGGTTATATTGGACAGACGGAAGGGATTTTTCAGCCAGGTATTTCTCAGGCTCTGCGGGCTTCTGGTTACGATGTCAGCTTCGAGCAGCTGCAACAAAGAGAGCTTCAGCAATCTGGAACCGAACGCAGATTGGACATCCAACAATCGGATAGATCAGATATGCTGAGAGACGAATATGACTATAGCCGCCCACGTTGGATTCAAAGGGAAGGCAGCCGAATGGTTCATAAGGACCCTGGGACTGAGCTGGACCTTGGGGGCATTGTTAAGGGTTGGGCTGTTGAGCGTATTGCCGATTGGCTGCAACGTACACTTCATATTTCAGCCGGATTAATCAATGCAGGTGGAGATATTCAGGCATGGGGGACAACACTTCATCCGATGTGGTCCGTGCAAGTCACCGATCCTTATCAGGAGGAGCGTAATCTGATGGGGAGAATTCAGTTGAGGAAAGGTGCGGTTGCCACTTCAGGAGTGGTACGAAGACAGTGGCAGAATGCGGACGGAAGCCTTTTACATCACTTAATTGATCCCCGGACGATGGAGCCAGCAGATACGGATGTGCTGCAGTGTACCGTTCTGGGCCAGCATGCTTCGCAATGTGAGACTATTGCCAAGACCGTCTGTATTTTGGGAAGTGCCGAGGCAGTAGGCTGGTTAAACCGTCATTACGACCGGCATGATGTCCTGTGGATGACCCGGGATGGCAGCACTTATTTTAGAGGAAATACCGATACGCTCGCTGAACGCTGGCCTGGTTTCGATCCGGATCACCGCTTCAGTCTTATATAAACGACAAGTCTATCAGATATGGGGGAGCCGGTTATGGCGCAATGGATTGTAGATTACCTGCCGACGTGGAATATCATTCGAATTAGTGGAATCGCCGCTTATTTGCTGCTCTTTGCCGGTGTATTTCTGGGGATTGCTCAAGGCATGCCCATGGCTAAAGGCAAACCCAAAGCGGCCATGTTTAAATGGCATACCCGAACGACCTGGCTCGCCTTTGGACTTGGGCTTGTGCATGCGTTAACCCTATATATTGATCACTATAGCCCATTCGCATGGAGTGAACTGCTCATTCCGTTTACGGCTTCAGTACATCCGATCGGCAGCGGACTGGGCACATTATCCTTTTATGGTTTGGTAATCGTTCTGCTATCCAGTGATCTGCGTAACAAGCTTGGCCGCAAATGGTGGTTTATGTTCCATATGTTGTCCTATCCTGTATTCATCGGTTTACTGTTCCATGGCATGGTTACCGGCTCTGATTCAGGCAATGTGCTTATGCGTCTGATGTATGTATTTACTGGCTTGAGCATTCTTGGTATTACGGTACTTCGAGGGATGCTGCGAGAACGCAAAGGCCCGGAAATTACAATTGGACCCAGTCGTGTACAGCCTAAGCCGGCAGTTGAACAGAAATGGGCAGAGGTGTATCGTTTGGCGGGAGCGGGAAGACAGGAGCATCTGAAATAGCGTATTACAAAAGAAATGAATCCATACAAAAGAAGCGGCCTTTGTGGCCGCCTTTTTGTCATGATCAGAATAAATCTGAATACTGAATGTACGTTGTTCGTTCATTTCCAACTCCTATTACACATGCAAATTATACGATATCATCGCTGACAGGTTTTTCTCCCAAAGCTTCTTCAAGCTCCGATTGTTTGCGATGCGCAATCCGGCTGCTGGCTGCTGAAGCGATAGCCCCCACAATATCATCCAGAAACGTATGCACAGGCCCAAGGCTCTTGTCGTTCAAACGTTCAAGCACACCGGGTTTGAGCTTGTCTACATAACCGTAGTTCGTAAATCCGATACTGCCGTATACGTTGACGATAGAGAATGCGAGAATCTCATCCACGCCATATAATCCTTCATCATTTTCTATCATCTCCTGCAAAGGAGAAATGAGTAAGCCTTGCTCTGCCAGCAAGTCCAGTTGAATACCTGTCAGGACTGCGTTCTGCACCTCACGTTTGCGTAATACTTTCTCCACATTGTCGATACATTCTTCCATCGTAAGACCTGGGTAATACTTATTCTGCAGCATCATGACCAGTTCTGCGATCTCAGGGATCGTAACGCCCCGCTTGTGCAGCCATTCCCTCGTTGCCTCTGCCACTTTACGGCTATTCAGGCTGTAAGGGATTTTTTCTTGCTCCGGATGTTCCATGGGCGATTCCTCCTCTGAAGTTAGCAATGTCCCTACACTTGTATCCTAATACGTTATTAACCGTTTTGGGTTTCTTTGCTATCCCTCGATGGGGATGGAAAGCCTGTTTTCAGTTTTATGCATGATGAGCTTGTTTAAAAAGTAGTTATTTTTTGGGCAAAGGCTCGTATACATGGTAGTACAAACTGTAAAAATGATGAGGGGGAACGTGATCATGAGTAAGATCCGTTATTTGCGTACAGCTTCTGCAGCTGCGCTGTTGAGTATTCCTGTGGTGTTATCCGGATGTGGTATGTTTGGGGCACAGTCCTCCGAGGCTATTGATCCACCGCCGCCGATTCAGGAAGCGGCCATGATTCAGGCGGCCGAAGGCAACGGATCACTTGCCAAGCTGCCACTTACAACCGTGTATCTGCAGGACCAGCAAGGTTTATTGGCTCCGGTATCCATGACGCTTCCGTCGGGCACGGACGTCAGCAGTCCCAAGACCGCTCTGGATACACTTGTGACGGGTGGCCCATATGCAGGGATGCTGCCTGAAGGATTTCAGGGTGTTCTTCCGCAGGGCACTGTTGTTCAGAACGTAACGATTCATTCGGATGACAAGCTGGCCGTCGTGGAGTTCTCCGGCAATTTTGCCAAGTATGATGCCAAGAACGAGCGCAAAATGCTGGAGGCTGTCACCTGGACTCTCACCGGCACACCAGATGTGCAGAACGTACAGATTTGGGTAGACGGCAAAAAGTTAACGCAAATGCCAGTAAACAGCACACCGCTGCCGGAACCGCTGAATCGGGCGGTGGGCATTAATCTTGATTTGGGTGATACATTCACGACCAACAGCAGTCCGGTAACGGTTTATTTCTCAGCCGCTTCGCCAGCAGGCATTCAATATTATGTCCCGGTTACACGTCTTGTGACACCAGGTGGAGACCGGGTGCAGGCGGCGTTGAATGAACTGATCAAGGGACCAGCCAAAGGCGGCGAGCTGGAAGAGGTTATGACAGGTGGAACGCAGCTGCAATCGGTCAAAACGTCTGAGGATGGAACCGTAACGGTTGCGCTCAAAGACGACATGTTCACCGAGGGGGATGTCGTGCCAAGTGAACTGCTGCAATCCGTCGTATTGACTACGGCCGAGAACACGGCAGGCAAGGAAGCTAAAGTCCAGATCGAATGGAATGGGCAAAAGACAGTCATGAGTGATGATAATCAGGATTACAGTGCCCCCGTATCGAAGCCTGAATATATCAATGAAATTCCAATTTAAGTCACAAAGGCGTTTTAGCCTACTGTTGGTAGAACTCTTTGGGGGACAGGATGCTTTTAAGTGAACTCTTTGGTAATATAGAAGGGATTAGTAAAAGTGTGAACAAGCTCGACATTACAGGATGCTTAAGTCGTAGGAGGCAGAAATGATGAGATCTAACGGACGAACCAGCGACCAGCTGCGCCCGATGAATTTAACAATTAACACGAATAAATACGCCGAAGGTTCTGTACTGATTGAAGTGGGAGATACCAAGGTTATTTGTACAGCTACGGTGGAGGAACGTGTTCCTCCCTTTATGAAAGGGCAGGGTAAAGGCTGGGTAACAGCTGAATACTCCATGCTGCCACGTGCAACACATACCCGTAATCAGCGTGAAGCGAACCGCGGCAAATTGACTGGACGCACCATGGAAATTCAGCGTCTGATTGGCCGGGCACTGCGCTCGGTTGTTAACTTGCAGGCGCTTGGTGAACGTACGATTACACTGGACTGTGATGTCATTCAAGCCGACGGAGGTACACGCACAACGTCCATTACCGGTTCGTTTGTAGCTCTGGCGCTCGCGGTGAACAAAATTGCCCAACAGCATAAATTGCAAGTATTCCCGATTACGGATTTCATTGCAGCGGTAAGTGTGGGTGTAGTTGGAGAACAGCCTGTGCTGGATCTGAACTATGATGAAGATTCCAAAGCCAAGGTAGACATGAACCTCGTGATGACAGGCGGCGGGAAATATGTGGAGCTTCAGGGAACAGGTGAAGAAGCACCCTTTGACCGTCGTGAGCTGAACGCGATGCTGGAGCTGGGTGAGCAGGGCATTCTGGAGATGATTGAGCGTCAAAAAGAAGTCCTCGGTCCCATTGCACTCAAGATTGGTGCTCGTGGATTAGGAGAAGCCTAACATGAGTCTGGATAGCCCAATTATCATTGTCGCAACCCGTAATGCAGGGAAAGTACGTGAATTCGCGCATGCATTCGCACCGCTGGGCAAAGAGGTCAAAAGCATGTTCGACTATCCGGAGCTGCCGGATGTCGTGGAGGATGGCGTAACCTTTGCAGAGAATGCCTGGAAGAAAGCCAAAGCGGTGGGCGATGCTCTGGGTCTACCTGTCCTGGCAGATGATTCGGGATTGTGCGTGGATCTGCTGGACGGTGACCCTGGAGTGTATTCTGCGAGATATGCAGGCGAGGGCGCAACCGATGCGAAGAACAATGCAAAATTGCTTGAGGCGCTGGAATCGCTCAAATCCGGTGAGGATACGGAGCAACCGCTTCTGAGTCCAGCAAGTTTCGTCTGTGCATTGGTGCTGTATGACCCGGCAACCGGAGACAAGTATGAATCAGAAGGCACGGTGGAAGGCTGGATCACAGCTGAGGCAGCCGGTGGTGGCGGTTTTGGATACGATCCACTCTTCTACGTGCCTGAATACGAGATGACAATGGCCGAGCTTACGCTGGAGCAAAAGCAGGCGATCAGTCACCGGGGCCATGCCCTGAGAGCACTCGTATCCAGTCTGAAAGGCTGAGATTCAAACGAATCGGCTCATATGATTATGAACGTATAAGGTGAATTATGGCCTTGCTTAAATATCAAAGCGTTAGTGGAAGGTAAAAGTCATTCCTGTGGAATGACTCACCGACCATTAGCGTTTTTTTATTTTTGTATGAGTGAGCGATCTTAAATAAAGCCAGTACGTGAGACCCATAATAAATCCCGCTTTTTTCAGTGAATAAACAAGAACGTACGTTCTTATACCTATAAAGAAAATATAGGGATTTCACGTTTGAGCAGCGCATTAGGACCGAGGTTGGAAGAAGTTGCAAGTCTTGTACCGTATGGGTTAACATTCAAGTTAACGAATCATCAATGAACTCAAACGGAGGGGATTTGCTTATGCAAGAAGTGAAGCTTACGGTGTCTTATGATGATTATGAGAACGGTATTCGCATGGAAACGTTGATCAGAGAACTGGCTGCCAAACCGGAGGCGGGTTCGCTGGAGAGTCTGATTATTGGAGACTGGGGACAGGCTTATGAAAATTCGCCGGATGAATTCATAGGAACACTCACCGGATTGGCTTCAAGCTTTCCATCTTTAAAGAAATTGTTCATCGGAGATATGGGCTTTGAAGAATGCGAAGTATCATGGATTATTCAGACGGATCTCATCCCACTATTGGTTGCTTTTCCTGAATTGAAGTCATTCACAGTGAAGGGCAGCAGCGGACTAAGTCTGGAACCAATCGAACATGCCAAGCTTGAAGAATTAATCATTATTTGCGGTGGTCTTCCCAAAAGCTTGTTAGCTTCAATTGCCCGGGCTAAACTGCCTGAATTGCGTAAGCTTGAGCTGTATCTGGGTGTGGAGGATTATGGTTTCGACGGTTCACTGGAAGATGTGCTGCCACTTTTGGAACAGGGCTTATTTCCAAAGCTCGTCTACCTGGGTCTGAAAGACAGTGAAATTCAGGATGAGATTGCGAAAGCTGCGGCTGAGGCGCCCATTCTGGATCAACTTGAAATCCTGGATCTGTCAGAGGGCACGTTGTCTGATGAAGGGGCAGAGGCGCTGCTTGCCAGTGACAAGATCAAAAAACTGAAACATCTTAATCTTAGTTACCACTACATGACGGACGAAATGCTCATTCGCTGGAAACGTTCCGGTGTATCTGTAGATGTTAGCGAGCAGCAACAGAGTGATGAAGATGACTGGCGTTACCCGTCGTTAACGGAATAAATGATGTCAGGCATGACGGACATGGAAGAAAATTTGCAACGCCTAGTTAAGAATTCGGATCTGGAGCAGCCCTTATTATTAATTGGAAACCCGAATAATCGCCGTACCCTTGGTTTACAGGAGGCAAGACAGCGTATTGGCTTACAACCTGCACTTGTGCTGCCGTATGCCCGTTTGCTACAGACTTGGAGACGGGGCGGAACCATGGCGGATGTTGTACAGCAATGTCTGGAAGGGCGAGGGGCTACGCACACGCACGGAGCATCGTGGATATCTTCACCAGCGTCGTCGATGTCATATGCGAATCATGATTCAGTTCATAGAGTGAATAGTGTACCTCTTATTCGAATCGATGCCCCTGGTGAGGAATGGGAGGTAGAGCGTGAGCTGCTCTTTCTTGGAGCTGTGAATGATATATCACCTTTAACGGAGGGCCTTTCTACGGGAATGATTCCGGCAGAACAGACACTCACTCTTGAACAGGAGTGGGGACGGATTTACGCGCCCAACCAATGGTTTCGTGGCTGGAAGGCCTGTTTGGAACGAATTCGCCATGAAGCTCTGGAATATTGGCCTAGTGCCCGGTTCATGAATGATCCTCATGACATTGCGATCATGTTTGATAAAAGGAAATGCCAGCAGCATCTATCTGTCCATGGCGTTCACGTTCCCCCAACGCTCCAATCTTCGGAGCCGATCCGCAATTATGCGGACCTGCGTACAGCGATGAAAACAGCGGGTATGAATCGTGTTTTCGTGAAACTTGCTTGTGGCTCCGGGGCTTCAGGCGTTGTTGCCTATCAAAATAATCCGCGAACGGGTGCCGAAATCGCGATAACCACTGTGGGGATGGGACGGATTCAGGAAAAGATCATTTTTTATAATGAAGGCCGGTTGCGCAGGTACACACATACTTCAGAGATTTCTGCGCTGATGGATTGGCTGTGTGCTGAAGGTGCCCAGATTGAACGTTGGATGGCAAAAGCATCCCTTGGTTCAAGCGTGTTTGATATTCGCCAGCTTGTGGCAGGTGGACAAGCAGGTCATGCCATCGTACGGCTAAGTCAGACACCAATCACCAATTTGCATTTGCGTAATGAGCGGTTGCTGCCCGCTGAAGCGGGACTGGATGAACAGCAGATGGAGAGGGTTCAGACGGCAGCAAAAGCAGCGATGGGTGCCTTTCCTAACTCATGGTCAGCCGGGATTGATGTGATGCTCAGTGGAGGTACTGAGCCGCGTGCTTATATTCTGGATGTGAATCCGTTCGGAGATTTATTGTACAGAGTGCAGCATAACGGGCTTGGAACCTATGAATGGCAAATGGAACTTTTGCGAAAGGAGCCTTACAACCATGACTGATATGAACACCATCGTAGGCTCCCATGATCTATTAATGATTACGCTGGACACGTTAAGGTATGACGTGGCCAAGCTGGAGGAACAGAATTGCCCCAACCTGTGCGGTTCGGGTCCTTGGGAGAAGCGTCATACTCCGGGAAGCTTTACCTATGCGGCACATCATGCTTTTTTTGGGGGCTTCATGCCTACACCTGCTAATACGGACAAAGCCTCACACGTACGACTTTTTCATTCCCGTAATACCGGATTAAAGACGCATCCGCATACGTGGCTGTTCGACACACCGGATATCGTATCCGGTTTGGCGGCTGAAGGATACCGTACAATTTGTATTGGCGGGGTCATTTTCTTCACCAAGAAAAATCCACTTGCCAAAGTGCTGCCGGGTTATTTTCAGCAGAGCTACTGGCGGATGAATTTTGGGGTAACCAACCCTAAATCGACAGAGCATCAGGTTCGGCATGCCTTGAAGCTGCTGGAGCAAAGCGCACCAGATGAGAAGCTGTTTTTGTTCCTGAATGTGTCTGCCATCCATGGGCCCAATCGCTATTTTGTGGAGGGTGCAAGAGAAGATTCCGTAGAAACACAGCGAGCAGCCCTTCGGTATGTGGACCAGGCTCTTGGACCATTGTTTGATGCAATGAGGCAGCGTTCACGGCCTACGTTTTGTTTAGCTTTTTCCGATCATGGCACGGCGTATGGGGAGGACGGCTATCAGGGGCATAGGCTCGCGCATGATGTCGTCTGGAATGTGCCATACCGTGAATTTATTTTATAGAACATATGATTCATATCAACAACAACAACAAAACAAACCGGATACAGGGAGGAAACCGATGGACGATCAATCTCAACATACGACAGCAGGTCATTCCGCACAGTCCGGCTCCAATACAGCTAGAGGTCTCAGAGAAGTGCTTGCTTCCCCCTATCGCTCTTATTTATATTCGTATCCCCACAAGACCGCATATCGGGAGTTGAACCCGCCTTTACCGCTCGGTCCATTGTGGGAACGTGAGAATACCGATACGTATTTTTTATATATGCACATTCCGTTTTGTGCCGCTCGTTGCGGATTCTGCAACCTGTTTACGTTGCCGGATCGTCGTGATGACACCCATGTGCGTTATGTGGATGCGCTGGAACGGCAAGCCAAACAGTGGGCACCACTCACATCACGGAGACCGTATTCGAGGTTTGCCATCGGTGGTGGGACGCCCACATTATTAAATGAGATTCAATTGAACCGCTTGTTCGATATTGCGGAACAGGTGATGGGGCTCGATCCAACGCAAGCTTCGATCTCGGTAGAAACGTCACCGGATACTGTGACAGAAGCCAAATTGGCAATCATGAAGGAGCGAAGTGTGGACCGGGTAAGTATGGGCATCCAAAGCTTTATCGAAGCCGAAGCCTCGGCCATTTACCGTCCGCAGAAACCACAGGAAGTGGAACGCGCGCTTGAGAAGCTTACACGGTATGAATTCCCTCTGTTGAATCTGGATCTGATCTATGGTTTGCCGGGACAAACGGTGGAATCATGGCTGTATTCGCTGGAACGTGTCCTTTCATATGAACCGGGTGAGATTTTCATTTACCCACTCTACACCCGCGAGAATACCATTGTGAAACCGGATGATATTCAGCGTCAGGGACCGGATATTCGGATGGAGCTGTACAAGGCTGCGCGTGAGACTTTAAAAAGCAGAGGCTATGTCCAGTATTCCATGCGCAGATTTGCCAAAGAACAATCATCTTCTGCAAGCAAAGAGCTTCTACCCTACAGCTGTCAGGAGGAAGGCATGGTTGGTCTGGGGTGCGGTGCACGCTCTTATACCCGTGAAGTACACTATGCTTCCAAGTATGGTGTTAGTTATAAGGCTACACAGAGCATCATCGCCGATTATGTGGCAACCGAGCGGTATGATGTGGCCGATTACGGCATTGTACTCAGCGAGGAGGAGCAGAAGCGCCGCTTTATTCTGAAAGCCCTGCTGCATCGGGAAGGTTTGGCGCTGTCGGATTATGATCAGCGATTCGGGACGGAAGTCCTGTCAGACTACGGATGGTTGAGTGAACTGTTGTCTGAGGGCATGGCTGAGCTTGAGCGGGACGATAAGGGTAACCAGGTATTGCGTCTGACAGAAGAGGGACTAGGCTACTCGGATGCCATTGGAGATTGGCTCATATCCGCTGAGGTTCGTGAACAAATGGAAGGATTTGTGTTCTCATGAGAGCAACCTTGTATTATCGGGGGAAGCTGTCGTCCTGTAATTACGACTGTCCATACTGCCCGTTTAGCAAAACGGTAGATTCCAAGGAGACGCTGGAAGTGGATGAACAACAACTGCGTCAATTTGTGAATTGGGTTAAGGATCAGGAGAGTGCTGGACATCAATTTTCGATTTTCTTTAACCCTTATGGAGAAGCTCTGGTAAGGCGTTGGTATCGGGAAGCGATGATTGAGCTATCCCATATGCCACATGTGGACAAAATTGCAGTCCAAACCAACCTGTCTGTCAAACTGGACTGGGCCCGTGAATTAAATCGGGATAAAGCGGCATTCTGGGCGACTTATCACCCGCGTGAGACGAAGGAGTCTTCCTTCGTCAAACAATGTTTGACTTTACGTGAGATGGGACTTGCTTTTAGTGTGGGGACCGTTGGATTGCGCAGTGCATTCCCTGCTATTGAATCGATGAGGCAGGCTTTACCCGATGACGTGTATATGTGGATCAATGCATTTAAAGATCGACCCCAATATTACAGTTTGGAAGAGGTCGACTTTTTACGATCTGTTGACCCACTGTTTGAAGGGAACCTGCGGGATTATGAGAGTCTGGGCAAGCGCTGTTCCGCTGGTTCGGAGGTATTTTATGTGCAAGGGTCAGGGCATGTAAAAAGGTGTTATAAGGATCGTCGAATTATTGGGCATCTATACCGCGATGGTTTGCAGGCTTTGGCCGCAGATCGGCCGTGTGGCATGAAGAAGTGTGGCTGTTACATCGGTTATATTCATATGGAGGATTCTCCGTCCAGGGATATCTTTGGCAATGGATTGCTTGAACGTAATCCGGTTCTGATCAATCCATAGATATGGTCAGCCAACGGAAAGACTTTACACCAGAAAATGTGCTGGTGTAGGGTCTTTTTTTATTTTAGAATAGGAGATTCATGCTGCTGGTATATAGGTTAATAGGCTTAGGAGAAATTGTCGTTTAGGGCATTGGGAATCATAATTTCGGGAGGGGAAAACGACAAAAGTCCTAGTTTAATTTTAGAAGAATGGAGGGCACGGGAGTAAAACTACATAATTGCAAAACATCTGAACATATGGGGGAATTCACATGAAGAGAATATCCATTAGCCGCAAATTATTGTTAGGTTTTGTAGCTGTATTGATTTTATTGGTGGCAGTTGTCGTCATCTCGTATACTCAATTTATCTCCGTGGAGAAAACGTATACAGATCTCATCAAGGAACGTACGTACAAACTGCTTACGATTAAAAACATGATTATTGATGTGAAATCTCAGCAGGTTGCATTGCGAAACTATGTGACCGAAGCCAGTGATGCTAATGAGCAGCTGTTTCAATCATCTTATGATGATTACCGTAAAATAAGTGAAGAATTAAGATCAGGTCTTAAAACGCAAAGCATGATTGACCTTCTGGACCGTTCAGACCAGCGTGTGGAAGATTACTTGGCTTTTGGGCAGAATGTTATTGCATTAAAGAAACAGGATAGAAATAGTGAAATTACAACGTTGTTGCTCAACACAGGGCCTGCGATTGTATCTGAATTTGAAGAAACCATGGCATCCATGGAGCAGGTTCAGCAAAATTCATTGGACACAGGAATCGTGAATGCCAATCAGCTCATTCAAAAGGTAATCCGTTCTATTGTAATCATCGGTATTATTTCAATCATTGTGGGAGCTGCCATTGCTTTACTCATGGGCAGACTGATTTCCAAACCGGTGGCTTCTGTTGCCAGAGCCGCAAGACAAATTGCTGAAGGTGATTTGACTGGCGAGGCGATTATTGTGCGGAATAATGATGAGATTGGCGACTTGGCTCAATCGTTTAATACCATGTCGGTTCATTTGCGCGAGTTGATCCATCAGGTGGGTAATAATGCGGATCGGGTAGCTGCTTCATCCGAAGAGCTAACGGCAAGTACGGAACAGACCGTGGCGGCGACAGAGCAAGTGGCCATTACGATGGAAGAGATTGCTACCGGTATGGATACACAAGTAAGCATGGTTAGCGATGGATTCCATACGATTAATGAACTATCCACAGGTTTTCAGCAAATTACAGAGAATACGCAAACGATGTCTGATGAAGCTACGAACGCATCGGCCAAAACCTTAGCTGGCAGCGACTCGGTGCAATCGGCTGTGGAACAGATGAATTCCATCCATCAGACCGTACAGGGTCTTGCAACGGTTATCGAAGAGCTGGGTAACCACTCACAATCCATTAATTCGATGGTGGAAACCATTTCCGAAATATCGGCGCAAACGAATCTGCTTTCGCTTAATGCTGCCATCGAAGCGGCAAGGGCTGGAGAACATGGGCGCGGATTTGAGGTGGTTGCTACCGAGGTGCGGAAGCTCTCTGAGCAATCGGCGAGGTCTGCTGAACAAATAGGCACACTGGTAGCCTCTATTCATAAGGGCATGAGTGACGCTGCCCAATCCATGGGAGAAGTGACTGCAGAGGTTCAGGAGGGGATCAGCCTTGTGCATAGAGCAGGAGACAGTTTTGAAGAAATTCGAGCAGCTGTCAGCAATGTAGCAGGACAGACCCAGGAAGTATCCGCTTCTATTGAGCAGATGGCAGCAGGGGTGGAACAGATCAACGTATCGATGAAAACAATCATGGATGTTACGCAGAATGCAGCTGCAGGCACAGAGGAGGTTAGCGCGACGTCTGAGGAGCAATTGTCTGCCATGCAGGAGATATCTTCTGCGGCCAATGAACTTTCGTCCATGGCGGAAGAATTACAGCAGTCTCTGAGCCATTTTAAAGTGGGATAACCTGTAGACATCATTAAATCGAGTATGACAAAGGGGTGCCTGATGAACAGCTATTATGCTGCTCATCGAGCACCCCTTTTAAGAATGAAAAGATCACATTATTTATCGAATGGCCACTTTATACGTACGCAACCACGAGTTGATTTGTGTTAGATAAGCAAATAGCTGTGGACCCGACATTAGCTGTCCAAACCAGGGCAGGTTCGATGAAGCATCCGGTGAGGAGGCCAATTTGCGAATTTGAGCTTTGTCGATTAATGGCAAGATCGGTGAGCTTGCATCATCCAGAATATCAAGCACCTGCTGTTTAACGGCAGCAAGATACTGCGGGTTATGTGTTTTCGGATATGGACTCTTTTTCCGGTACAACACATCGTCAGGCAGTACACCTTCCAGCGCTTTACGCAGAATACCTTTTTCCCGTCCGCCTGTCATTTTCATGTCCCAAGGCACGTTAAATACATATTGAATCAAACGGTGATCACAGTAAGGCACCCGAACCTCAAGCCCAGCTCCCATACTCATCCGATCTTTCCGATCTAGTAGTGTAGGCATGAACCGGGTGATGTTCAGATAGGACATTACTCGCATCTGGGCTGATTTACCGGTCTCCCCATCGAGTAGAGGTACTTCAGCCACAGCATCTGAATAGCGGTCCGCGAGATAGTCGAGTGGCCTGATCCATTCCCGAATGTCCGGGGATAACAATCCTGCTCGCATATCAGGCGCTACAGACCATGGGAATGTACCGGAGTTCAGCATCTCTTCCCGATGGAACCAGGGATAACCGCCAAATACTTCATCCGCTGCTTCGCCTGAGATGGCAACGGTGGCTCCTTTTTTGATTTCTTTACAGAACAGATAGAGAGAGGAATCCACATCCGCCATCCCTGGCAAATCCCGCACAAGCATAGCCTGGGTCAGTGCATGAACCAACTCGCCATTTTCAATCTCAATCCAGTGATGATCTGTCTTCAGTTCATCCACCATACGCTTAATCCAGGGTCCATCTGCACCAGGCTGGAAGGAATGGGCCTGAAAATGCTTTGCATTATCCACATAGTCCACAGAATACGTGCTGACCTGACCTTGACCTGTACGATTATAATAATCCACCGCTAATGCAGATAGAGCACTTGAATCCAGGCCACCTGACAAAAGGGAGCAGACAGGGACATCCGAAGCCAATTGGCGTTCTAATGTATCTTGCAACAGTCTGCGTACCTCAGCAGCTGTCTCTTCCAAATTATGTTCATGATGATGACTTTCCAGCTTCCAGTAAGCATAGGTTTTAATGCCGTTTCGGTTGTAAATAAGCGCATGCGCAGGTTTGAGCTCGTTAAGGGAGGAGTATACGCCGTGTCCAGGTGTCCGGGCAGGACCGACAATAAATACTTCTGCCAAACCTTCAGGTCCAACCGCAGCTTCAACATCCGGGTGGATGAGCAGTGCTTTGGGTTCTGAGCCAAATACGAGTGAATCCTTTGCATGACTGTAGAACAGGGGTTTGACGCCCAGGCGATCACGGGCAATAAAAACCTGTTCGCGTCCGCCATCCCATATAGCAAAGGCAAAAATGCCGTTAAACCGGTCAACGCAGGCCGGTCCCCACTCCATATAAGAGGCGAGCAGCACTTCCGTATCACATTGTGTGCGGAAATGGTGTCCGCGCTGGAGCAATTCCTTTTTCAACTCGGGTGCATTGTATAGTTCTCCGTTATACACGACGGTATAGGAGGTGTCTCCCTGTAACGCATGCATGGGCTGTGCCCCGTTCTCCGGGTCCATAACGCTGAGACGCCGATGTCCGAACGCACAAGGATTGGAGATCCATGTACCTGAAGCGTCGGGCCCCCGGTTCGACAAGCTGTCCGTCATCCGGACCAGCAGCTCTGATTCCTGGGTCAAATCCCGATTCCACTGTATGAAGCCGGTTATACCGCACATGGTTTGTTCATCCTTTCTTAGTCGAGTCATTCATCCGTATGGCTGCTTAAGTCGCTCACAGCCAGCAAATGTTGTCTTTTTCGTCAGAAGTCGTAACAAATATATGCCGAAAGCAGGCATAAAATGTCTGTCCTCTTCGGAAACTAGTTCTAGGGACAACGGCCTCAACATGCCTGTGAAGGAGAGAACTTGCAAATGGACAGTATGACCTATTATGTATCTGTCATGGGGCGCTCTGTTATTCCGGACCCGCACGTAACGTCGTATGAATGGGTGATCCAGGCGACGCCTCAGGAGGCGGAACAATTACTGGGACTGCTTAATCTAATGCAGGAAAAAGAGGAAGAGGCCTTTCCAGGAATGGTATTCCCTTGGCCAGATACGCCTGAGGAGTCTGTAAACCGTGCATATGAAGCTGTGTTACAGCAGGTATATCGGGAAATTTATCGCTTGGGAACACCAGAGACCCGATACCAGATCGAGCAAAGTACATGAAATGGACAAAGGAGCGCGATAACAAATGTATGCCATTCAGGATGCCAAAATACGCAGATTAACCGAAGTAGATGGATTGTCTTGTGCAGAAGTTGAGGTACAGCCTGGAAATACGGGGGATCCGTCTTTGCTTGTATACGTTGCGGCTACCCAGCCGGGGAATTCACTTGAAGTCGTTCGAATTGTACGCAATCATTCGGATGCAGTTCTGGATTGGTACAATAACAATATGCACACAGCGTTTGAAGATGCCACGGAAACGGCGTTTGAGAACAGTGAAGGCATTACAGCAGGGGAAGATAAAGCCCGGTTCCAGAGTGAGCTGCTTGCTTTTGGATTACTGGGGCCGACGCTTCAGCGCTATTTGGTGGGCCAAGGTTAAGGTGGGCGTTCCAACATATGCCGATAGCAGCAAAGGATAAGCGAAATTCCCCCGAGCCATACTATATGCAAGTTCCGGGGAGGTGATAGCAATGGCTTCCAAGTTCAAGAAAAACAAAGGGAACCTTTATGCGCATCATACCGAGTTTGCCGAGGAAGTGCTCGCCATTAACAGCAAGCGTCCTGCCCAGAGAAATCCGTGGCGTCAGGGAAACAAGTAACCGGAATGCAAAAACCCGCCCTTCTTTCGAAAGGCGGGTTTTTGAATGTTTAATTTAACTTGATTGTGACGCTTGTGTTCAGGCATATTCACGCAGTACTTGAATACCTTTGACGATATTGTACACAAAACTTAATGCATAAATGACAAAGAACAGAATTACAAATCCGACAGCGGAACCCAGACTGTGTGCGGTAACAAAGAAGTAAAGCAGCGGGATTGCCGCAAGAAAGGGGAATATATGCGAGAATAAGGCTCGTTTAGCGTGTCCCTCAATATAGTTGTCCTTGGCCACAATCCAAATAATGATGGGGAACAGGAACGGGGCAAAGAAAATACTAAAATAGGATAATGCTGATAAAAGTTGTCTCATAGCGGTTTCTCTCCTTTATTTGGTTCTGTAGAATGTATGTATGCAAATGATTACCCAGCAGGTCTCATTCTGAATATGTCTGCCCATTCCAAATGCACCTGATCTTAATATCCTCAATATTGCCTGCTTCAAGCATTCATATTCTGTACCTGTGTTGAGTATGAAAATAATACGTTCAAGTCATGTGGAATGATGCAATTATTAATTTTTTTATAAAACTATTGAAAAATATAGAAATGAGAGTATAATAGGAATCGCGCGGTATTTTTATTATACATATTTGTCTCAGTAGCTCAGCAGGATAGAGCAACGGCCTTCTAAGCCGTCGGTCGGGGGTTCGAATCCCTCCTGGGACGTTAGAAAAAGCTTCCTTCGGGAAGCTTTTTTGCGTACAAGGGATGAGAACCCCAAAGGTTCGTCGGAGCATCCGCTTCGGTAGGAATACTTTGAATTCTCGAAAGTAGGTGAATTCTTATAGGTATAAACTATCAACTGTATAGAATTTATATATTTAAATAATAAACTGTCTTGTGACACAATGAAGATATCAAATCATGAAAGCAATCCTTGGTATTTTCCGACGATCGGGCAATATAGCAACATTTTGGAACAAGGCGGATTTTCGTATTATCAGGTTAGCCAGTAATTACTGGTTGGCCTTTTTTTGTGGTCGTTTTACGATGGGGGGAGCCGGGAGAACGTGGCGGCTTTAGA
>NZ_FOBD01000011.1 GCF_900109515.1 Paenibacillus sp. OK003
TCCTGAGCCAGGATCAAACTCTCCAATAAAGTATTGAAAAGAGCGATAAGCTCATTTTGAAACTGACGAGATTAAAAATCTCATTTATTTTGCTTCGAAATCATACAGTCCGAAGACATGTACCGATTTCTCAGCGTCGATCTTGCAAGCAAGATCGTTACTCACTCGTTGTTCAGTTTTCAAAGATCAAACTTGATTTGTGTCACTCTTTTTCGTCTCAACCGTGTTTTCGGCGGCGACTTAAATAATGTAACACATTTCGTTTATTTCCGTCAAGAACTTTTTTTAATTTCTTTTTGAAGCTTTTAGTTCTTCACTAATTCCTATGCAGAATTTATCATTTGTTGACGATAAGCTCGTTTGAGGAACGAAATATAATGTATCATATTTCCTGAATAGGAGTCAACCTCTTTTTATAAATTATTAAACAAACAAAAAAGGAAGGTTTCCCCTCCCACTTTATAATCCATATAACGTCAGGCTTCACGAGTAATTACGCCTACATCCAATAGCGAATTTCCCGTCCATCTCCTCCTATAAAGGATGGCCATCCTGCCGATTCTTTTACTATAGATCGAAACACCAGCTTACGAAGGATGAGCGGCAAATCCTCCCGTACAAATCTCAACTGTGGATGATGGACAAGTTCATCTATACTCCACGGTTCCCTTCGACTTCCCAGCACACGCAGAAGTAAGCCGGAGCAATCACTCATTTTGGACATCACTGAGAATTCACAAGCAAGCAGCACAAGCTCGACTCTCTGTTCCAGCGTCTCCGAGCTTACTGTAAGCTCCTGATAGAGCTTCCACAAGGCACGATCCAAACTCTGCACATGTGTCCAGACGGCATGATCCGGGTAGATTCCCTGTTCAATAAGTACAATCCTAGCCCAGTTCCCCAGAGCTTCAAGCACATTGTAATAGGCATCAACAACATGACCCTCTTGAATGTAACGTTTAGCTTCCACATACATCCTCAAAAAACTGGCGAATTCATGGAGCAGCTTTTGCTCGCGTAACTCGGTTCCAAAAGCAGATAGATCCTCTCGCAAAGCGCTCAAGGCGTTATCCGCTTCCCAAATGATCTCACCTTCAATCAGACACTGCATGATGTTATTGTTATCGCCCGTAATTACACTGCTCTGCAGCTCATGACGGCTGACATAGATCATTTGATAACGAAGATCACCATATTTGTAGTGTCCAACCTTAGATATCAACTGGTCGGTATTATGCACAACAAGTACGAGCAATTCAAAATCCTGGATTAGGGAGCCGTGGAATCGATCTCCCGGGTGGGAATAAGCGATAGCCCCAACTGCCCCTGTCTCTTCCGACTGTTCGGACAAAAAAGCAAGGTTCTTTAGTTCCACGATTCCCTCCATACAATTCATGGCAGATAAGCGCCAAGTCAGTTATAATGTAATTCTACATGCAGATTGAAGTTTCCTTCTTATCCAGGTCCGATACTACTCATACGATAGGAGCATTTTTCATGATTTTTAAATCAGCAAAAATTAATGCTTTTCGCACTTGGGGACTACTACTGACCATGCTAGGCATGGGCCTAATGGTACTGGGAACGGCCGGAATTGTGTTCTGGGGACACGCAGGCAAAGTGTTTGCCGCTGTGGGACTCGTCATCGGCCTGATTGCCATGATGGCTAGTCTGGCCATTTATTTCTGGGCCGGCATGCTTTCCACAAGCGCAGTACAAGTGGACTGTCCGGAATGTGGCAAGTTAACCAAAATGCTCGGCAAGACGGATCGTTGTATGTTCTGTCACACCATCCTTACCCTGGACCCTAATCAGGCCAATACAACCATTTCACAACTGAAAGCGCATTCCACACCTCCATCCCCTTCCGACACAGATCATGGCATAAGTTCCAACAGCTAGATGTTCTTTTCATCAAAGCCCAGAGACAGAAAAAAGGCCCGGTATCTTCACCGGACCTTTTTTTGAATTTCAGAAAGACTTTTAAATGAATTAATATATAAGTTCAATTGAGCTATTTCATGTTTATTTTGAATACCCTGCCTGTTTTAGCGTCTCCCATGCCGACGCATCGGCGAAGCTTCGATTCCATGCAGCTACTCCACCCAATTTCAACGAAGCAACCAAATCAACACGTGCCTGAAGCGAAACGGCATCTTCTATCCAGATTTTCTTGGTGGCCCCATCCTCGGAATATTCCACATAATTCTGTCCGCTTTGTTTATCCAGAACAGGTTTGAGTTTCTTTTCCTTGATTAGGTCTGATACAGTGCTCATACCTACCGCTTTGGAAGACACTTTCACTTCGCCTTGATCATTAGTCTCTTCCGTCCAGATTCGAGTATATAGCGGCACAGCCATAATCAATTTGTTCGATGGTACTTCATCCTCTTCCAGGATCTTTCTCATAGAAGACTCGGTCCAAGGAAGCGAGGCAACCGAACCGGCCTTTGGACTCGCAGCCCAGTGCTCGTCATACGCCATAACGACAATATAATCGGCAAAAGAGCCTAACGAGCGACGATCCAGAAAAGCAGACCACATCTCGCTGTTCGATTTCGGCGTCACATCAACCGAGAGCATCAAGCCATGAATACGCGCCATCGCCTTGATTTCGCGGACAAATTGAGTGATATTCGGTCCATCGTCTGTATAGACGTTCTCAAAATCAATGTTAATGCCGTCCAAATGATAAGTCTGTGCATAATCCAGCATCTGCTCAATAATATGCGTACGTGTCTCATATGAGGCCACGGCTTCTTTCGTAATATCCGGATCAAAGCTGTTATCCATCAAGCCCCATACTTCCATGCCGGAACGGTGAGCCCAGTTGACGTATGCTTTATCCCCTTTGCTTTTTACGTTGCCCTGTCCATCTGTAATATGGAACCATGTGGGGCTGACCACATTAACTCCAGGCATCTTACCAATTGAAGACACATCAGGCTGTCGATTGTATACGGCTTCCCAAACCAGGTTGACCGGTTTATTCTGCCACTTTTTCTCCGCTGCGGTCAGGGTGAATTTGGGCTTGTCCAGTTCCTTTTTATCCGTAAGAGTGACATACTTATTAGCCACATAACCGGCATACCCATTATCCAACTGAACAAAGCTCTGGTCATCACCTGTCTGCCATACCCTTACTCGTGCGTCCTGCTCCATATCAGCAATGATGGGAGAAGATTCTCCCCCACGCTTGTACAGCGGAACTGTTTTGTCCGCCTTGGAAGACAATGTATTAATCTCCGCATACTGAATCGTGTCACCTCCACGCATCAGCAGAACGGCACCCGTTGTAACATCTTCCTGTATAGCTATCCCATATACTTCTTTCAATGGTTTGAGCGGAATATAAGCTTCTCCCCCAACCACCTCCGGTTTAACTGTCATGGGATAATCCCGATGATTAAGCTCCGCCTTCGTACTGCCTTCCTTCATATGGAGTACTCGCTGCGGTGTTGCAATAATGATATCACCTGTGTCAGCTTCATAACGTATTCCGGGATCAATCGCATCTTGCAGCACCGATACGGGCAATTTAAGCTGATCTCCCGTTCCTGACGCCTCACCGTCCATCAATTGTCCGTCCACAAAAATAGGTTGATTCATGCCAATCCAGTCAGGGTCTTCATGAATCTGATTAAGCCAAACATTCGTTATTAGCCAATAAGCACCGCCTGCGACAACACAGGCAGCCAAAAATCCGGGCCAGAACGAGCGGCGCTTCTGACGTGTATATCTGCTTTTTCTACTCAAACGTCTACCTCCGTTAATCATGCTGAATCATGAAATATCTAACCTGCTGAGACTATATACATTCTATCGTCCTAAAAACAAAAAACGTGAAGAATCCAAACTGAATTCTGCACGTTAATATTGTAATTCAACTCTCTTAATCCCTGCAACTTTTACAAACGCCATAAACTTCCAATCGGTGACCATGTACTTCAAATCCTGTACTTGACTCCGCCTGGAGCTCCACGCTTTTTAGCGAAGGATAACTAAAATCTTCAATCTTGCCGCATTTATCACAGATAACATGGTAATGATCCGTCACATTGGCATCGAAGCGACTTGAGTTATCGCCGTATGTCAACTCCCGGACCATGCCCGCTTCCAGAAACATCTTCAAATTGTTATATACAGTCGCCACGCTCATACTGGGAAATTGGGGTTCAAGCGCACGGTAAATTTCATCGGCTGTCGGATGCCCCATGGATTCCATTAGATAGTTCAATATGGCATGACGCTGGGGTGTAATACGGACACCGGTCGTTTTCAGATGCTCCAACGCATGTTGGACACGTGTTGCCATAAAACCCACCGCCTTACCTTTCATTACTCTGCAGAGACAACATGTATGATCACATATTCTCTTCATTCAGAGTTGATCCTCGGCTGGAACAACGACATTACATTTTCCCTGCCGTGTAACCTTGCCAGTTTATATTTATTGTACGGCGATTGCAAGTTTATTGTCAACGCGCCAGTCAGGGAACTTCAGACGTTTGGTCTTGGGAATTCTGTCCTTCTTCGGTCATTTGTTCCAAGTCATCTTCCGTATCTTCCGAATCTAGTGAATTTGTTCCAACAGGAGGCACTGCAGGATTACGATCAATAGTAAGGTCACTGTTACCTTCAACTTTAACCGTATACTCGCCTTCACCAAGCTGGCCCTCAATCGTTTTATTCTTCACTTTAAACGGCAGATCCGTTTGCAGATCCCCATAACTGCTGGAACCACTGAGGCTATAATCCCCCCGCTCCGGAATCAAAATGTTAATAGCACCTACAGCGCTATAAACGTCCCAGTCACCGCCTACTTTGGCGGATACAATGCTTATGCTGCCATTGAGGGATTGAGCCTTGACTGCCAAACTTGCGCCGTCTACATTGATATTTCCGTTTCGGGTATCCGCTGTGATCTCTCCGACAGAGTCCGTGATACTGATACTTCCGACTTGTGTAGTCAGGTTCACATTTCCAGAAACCCCGCGGGCCTTCATGTCCCCTCGATTACTGTTCAAGTCCACATTTCCGATTGCATTGGCCACAATGACATCGCCATTCAGCGTTTTACCGGAAATATCACCTACGGCATTCGTAATTCGTATCCGTCCATTTCCGGTCTCAGCCAAAATGGTACTGATGGCCTCCGGACGATTCAACAGTATGGCTCCATTGGACGTTCGAATATCGAGATTGAAACGACGATCATCCGGGATCGTTATGGTGATATTCATCCGCGGTTGTGTTTTCTCGTTCTCTCCATACGTTTTGCCTGTAGTCTTGATATAAATCACTTTTGTCCCGTCTGCCTCAACAAAGGAAGCGTCCGCCACTGCTTTGGCCTGCACTTCAGTTGTCTGATCGACCCAGACTACCGTGCGCACCTCAATCTCTTCCGTGTCCCCCCGCTGTACCGAGATATCCCCGTTCACTCCCTCAACGACAAGGTCCGACGTATCCATACCTACAGGCACCCGAATCGTGCCCTTATCTTCCATATATCCTGCTGCCTGACTATAGTCCATGGATGCCGATCCCAGATTAAGACTCACCCTGTTCCACAAATGCATATAGTGATCCTGCTCTGAAACGATAAATACAGAAGCCGTCAGTAAAAGAGAGGTCAGGATGCCTTTAGCATCGGGTCTAAAGCGCATTTTAATTTTCTCACCTTGGTTGTCTGAAGCTGCATTCCCTCTTCTACGTGTCAATAAGAACAACAGTATGTATTCCACACCTAACACAACGAGCAAGAGGGGCCACCAATCGACCATCTCATATACATAGTCCGTTCCCCACCGTTTATCCAAAATCAACAGCACACCGACAGCTACGATTAAGGCGGCAGCCGTATAGCGGCCGACCCGGACTTTGCGGTTCATGGCTATCCCTCCTTGAGTAGTTCACACTAGATTTTCTTCTTGCGAAACATGACCCAGATCTCCCGTCCAAAAAGGAGGAGTCCTCCTGCGATCATGAGAACAGCTAAAGTGTATGCACCATACACAGCGATTAGCTCTTTGAACCAACGCGGTTTGCGAAAGAACAATACCAGCAGCGATCCTCCTACAATCAGAAGCAGTCCAAACGAAATGCCTCTCTCCCACACCATCATAGCTTCCCCGGCAGAACGTTCGTTAGGGATGGGCTTGTCCGAGGTGTTGTGAGTAACCGCTCTTCTTCTGCGCATCATCACCCAGTCTGCAGATTGCAATACATCGAATACATTGTAAAAGTAAATCACTGGAATAAACAGCGCCAGCAAAATAAGCAATGGTACATTAATCTGTATTCCAATGGTTGAGAAGTACAAAAGTGCTGACAGGTCCAAAAGCACAAGCATCATGAATGTCAGACCTCTCATGTATAATCGGAGATAAATATGACCCAGACCTGGAATAACCGCACTTAGCAACCCGGCAATAAACTTGTGAGTCCGATTTCGGACAGGTTTTCCTCGCGTTCCGCTGGAAGTATTGTTCGACTGACGTTTCCGTTTCATAAACGACTCCTTTCTTAATGGTTAACGTTCCCGCTCTTCATGCATTTGGTTAGATAGTACCCTAAAGAGCCGGGAGAGTAACTGGAAGAAATATGGTTATGAGCAAAAACCCTCCGGCACTAAAGGCCTCAGAGGGTTTAATTCATTTATTCGACCGACACTTTCGTTACATGTTCCCACTGTCTTAACTTGGATACGAGTTGCACTGCACTCAATTCATGTGGCATGTAGACATGCAGCACAATTTCAATTTTGCGTTCAACCGATATCATTTCTGCATAAGCCAAATCCTGTTCATTAACCGTTATTTTACGGATTTTGATCTTTTCCTGCTCCATAAATGAAGATACCTGTTCCAGAAAACCGGGCTCAGATAAGGTATGAAGTGTAACGACATGCAGTTTGTTTCCCCGTATATACCTAAGCTCCAACTTGTTGAATACCCAGAGGTTAAGCAATACCAAGACGGTTGACACGATGGAGGCAAAAAAGAATCCTGCGCCTGTTGCCAGTCCGATGGCTGCCACAACCCATATGGAAGCTGCCGTTGTCAGACCGGTAATCGACTTGCCGGTAAAAAGAATCGTGCCCGCTCCGAGAAACCCAACGCCGGTAATAACAGCTGTAGCCAGTCGTGCCGGATCAATCCTTACGTTTAGTTCATTTGCAAAATCTTTAAAACCATAAATAGACAACATCATAATCAGTGCAGATCCAAGGCATACCAGAATATGGGTACGCAGACCGGCAGCATGATTGGAACGCTCCCGCTCCAGGCCTACAAGCCCTCCAAGCAGCATAGCCAGTAATAATCGCAATAAAATGTGCCACTCATCTATCAACCAGGGATTGCCCAAAGCCGGTATTCCTCCTCCAAGTTGTTCACATCATTAATCTTTATTCTTATGAAATGTCGTTAATTCCACTCCTGGTGCAATCTGCACAACATCCACGGGCTTAAAACCGAATTTGGTATATAATTTCACGGCCGGCTGGTTCAACGTTCCTGTGGAAACAATATAACGCGGAAGATCCGGATGCTGTTCAAACACATACGTCATCAAAGCAGCAGCAATCCCCTTACGAAAATGATCAGGATGCACCATCATGCGTGTGATCGTCAACGTATTGATCTCTTCCTCGTCCACTGCGACCGCACCAAGCAATTCGCCATCCGTGTCCAGATAGCCATAAAAGGTCTCTCCACAGTTCTCCAGCGTCTCCATCGTATCCATTAAAGGTGGAATTTCCTGAAAACCAATGATTTCGGCTTCAAGCCGATAAGCTACATGCTGCAGTCGCCAGAGCTGCCCTACTGTCTCCAGATCATTCAATGACAAAGATTGAATCTTCATACTCCTCATCTCCTTCGTACGTGCATTGAAATCCAGGACAATAAAATCAAACATGTGCCCCTAACAAAAAGAGGCTGTCACAGGGACGAGCCTCTTTCTGTCCGGCCTCACCGGATTGATTAGCGGTTCAGTACTTCTGTAAGCAGTTGATTGGCTAGTCCCGGATTGGCTTTGCCTTTGCTTTCTTTCATGACTTGACCAACGAGGAAACCAATGGCCTTCTGTTTACCAGCTTTGTAATCTTCCACGGATTGCGGGTTGTTCGCAACAACCTGCTCCACAATGGCAAGAATGGCACCTGAGTCACTAATCTGGACCAGACCTTTTTCTTCAACAATTTGCTGTGGAAGCTTGCCGCTCTCGAGCATTTCCTTAAATACCGTTTTGGCGATTTTACTGTTAATTGTACCTTTTTCAAGCAGTCCAATCATCTCACCCAGACCTTGGCCAGTCAGCGGCACCTGAGTCAATTCGAGGTTGCTGGTATTCAAGTAACCAAGCAAATCACCCATAATCCAGTTGGATACGGCTTTGGCATCCTTGGTGTATTTCAGACTGTCTTCAAAAAGATCAGCGACCGCTTTGGATGAGGTAATAACCTCCGCATCATAATTAGGCAGTCCATAATCAGCGGTATAACGGGCTTTACGCTCGTCCGGAAGCTCCGGTATGGAAGCTCTGATCCGTTCTTTCCAGGCTGCATCGATATGCAGCTTTACCAAGTCAGGGTCTGGGAAATAACGATAGTCATGCGCTTGCTCTTTACCGCGCATCGACAGTGTTTTCCCTTGAGCCTCATCCCAGCGACGAGTCTCCTGAACCACTTCGCCGCCGTCGTCCAAAATTTCCGCTTGGCGGAATTGTTCATATTCCAGACCGCGCTGAACGCCACGGAACGAGTTCATGTTTTTCAGTTCGGCTCTCGTTCCCAGCTTCTCCTGTCCATGCGGACGCAAACTAATGTTGGCATCACAGCGCAGTGAGCCTTCTTCCATTTTCACGTCGGATACATCACAGTACTGCATGATCGCACGCAATTTCTCCAGATATGCACGAGCTTCTTCCGGAGAAGAAATCTCCGGTTCGGAGACAATCTCCACCAGCGGAGTACCAACACGGTTGAAATCGACCAATGAAGCATAGCCACCGTCAACGTGGGTAAGCTTCCCTGCATCTTCTTCCAGATGAAGACGCGTAATGCCGATTCGCTTCGTTTCACCGTTGACTTCAATATCGATCCAGCCGTTCTCACCGATCGGTTGATCGAATTGTGAGATCTGGTAAGCTTTCGGAGAATCGGGATAGAAGTAGTTTTTGCGGTCAAACTTGCTGACATCCGCGATGGTGCAGTTAAGAGCCATGGCTGCTTTCATCGCGTAATCTACAGCTTGGCGATTCAATACAGGCAATACGCCTGGATGTCCGAGACAGACCGGACAAGTATGTGTATTGGGCGGAGCTCCAAAGGCAGTGGAGCAGCCGCAAAAGATTTTGGAGTTTGTATGCAACTCGACATGGACTTCAAGTCCAACGACCGTTTCATATTTAGATGCGGACATTTCTATATTCCTCCGTTCCGGGCAGTCTACAGCTGCGGACGCTGCTTGTGGAATTCCGTATTTTGTTCAAACGCATGCGCTACGCGCAGTACGGTCGTTTCATCAAAAGCTTTACCGATAATCTGCATGCCGACAGGCAGTCCATCCGAGAATCCACATGGGATGCTAACTGCAGGTACACCAGCCAGGCTGACCGGAATGGTCAGAATATCGTTGAGATACATCGTAAGTGGGTCATCGACTTGGGAACCGAGTTTAAATGCCGTTGTTGGCGCAGTTGGTCCAATAATGACATCATATTTGGCAAATACGTCGTCAAAATCCTGTTTGATCAACGTACGCACTTTCTGAGCTTTCAAATAATACGCATCGTAGTAACCCGAGCTGAGCGCATAGGTTCCAAGCATGATGCGTCGTTTCACTTCAGGACCAAAACCTTGACTACGGGATTGGTGGTACAGATCCAGCAAGTTTTCCGGATTGTCTGCACGAACACCATAACGCACCCCGTCGAAACGAGCCAGGTTCGAAGAAGCCTCCGAGGAAGCGAGCAGATAATAGGTAGCCACCGCATATTCGGTATGGGGAAGGGATACTTCTTCCCATGTTGCGCCGAGTCCTTCGAGGACTTTCAGGGCAGACAGGACGGTTTCTTTAACTTGAGGATCAACGCCTTCACCTATGTATTCCTTCGGAACTGCAATGCGAAGTCCTTTGACATCCCCGGTCAGTCCGCTCAAATAATCCGGGATATCCACTTTCGCGGATGTCGAATCTTTGGCGTCATAACCAGCAATGGCTTGCAGCACATAGGCAGAGTCCTCTACATTTTTCGTCAAAGGTCCAATCTGATCCAGGGAAGATGCGAATGCAACCAGACCAAAGCGGGAAACGAGTCCGTAGGTCGGTTTCAAGCCAACAACGCCGCAATAGGAAGCAGGCTGTCTGATGGAGCCCCCTGTATCTGATCCCAATGTGAAATAAGCTTCACCTGCCGCAACAGCCGCAGCAGATCCACCACTTGAGCCGCCTGGAACACGATCGAGTGCCCATGGGTTACGTACAGGGTAGAAGCTTGAATTTTCATTGGAGCCGCCCATGGCGAATTCGTCCATGTTCAGCTTTCCGATCGTCACGGTATCCGCCGCTTTCAGCTTCTCGACAACGGTTGCATCATACACCGGGTCGAAGTTGCGTAAAAACTGGCTGCCGCATGTTGTGCGCAGTCCGTTCGTAACGATGTTGTCCTTAATGCCGACAGGCAGACCGAAAAGCAAACCTTTCTCCTCGCCGCTGACGAGTCGATCATCCAGTTGACGTGCACGAGCACGTGCCTGCTCCTCATCCAGTGCCAGAAAAGCCTTAACCTTTTCATCCCGTTCACCAATGTTCTGATATGCCTGATTCACCAGATCGCTGACCGACAGCTCCTTGGCGTGCAGCTTGTTATGTATCTCCGGCAACGATTGTTCAAATAAACTCACGTAATTCGTCCTCCTTCCGGTTATCCGTTATTCCATTACAGCAGGCACTTTGAATTGCCCGTCTTCTTCTTCTGGTGCATTACGCATGACCTGTTCAATCGACAGACTTTCTTTCGTCTCATCTTCACGCATCACATTGCTGACGTGCAGCACGTGAGTGGTCGGCTCAATGTTCTCTGTATCCAGTTCATTCAGCTTCTCAGCATATTTTAAAATCGCGTTCAGCTGCCCTGTCAGGGTCTGCTCTTCTTCCGCAGTCAAATTAAGCCGGGCCAGCTTGGCCACATGCTGAACGTCATTATTCGAAATACTCATTTCCGGATGCCTCCTTCATTCGTTCTAATTCCTGAAACCGCCGAAAACGAATCGTTCGTTTAACGGGCTAAAGTCCCAAGATAACTTTTTTCATTATAGGTGAGATAGTTCGACAATTCAATGCAAATGACCCGAGTTACCGAATATGCAAAATAACCCCACAACAGCAGAGTCGTCCTTTAATGCATATTTCAAAACTTAATGAGCTGAATATTCACACGCATAACCAGGATAATGAGGAGTCTCAACGTTCATATGTTCCAATCTAATCAAAAAAGAGCCGGCATCAGCCGACTCTTAGAATTCTAAATCCATGCGCGCAGGTTAACCTGCTTTATAAAATCCGCCTGTGACATAACATCGTTCGCGGTTTCCTCTTCCTCTTCCACAGCTTGAAAATCTCCGTTCATCAAATGATGAAACAGTTTCTCATTGTGTGTCGCAAGGGCGTAATCTATCAACGCTTCTCGCTCGACCCGCTCAGCTTCCTGCTTCAGCAGAACCTCTTCTAGATCGACGTCGCCGGATGGAACAAAAAAGTTCCGATTCACCTGCGGCACTCGAAGCACGTAATCGAACGCATTGTCCGGATTCCGGTCATAAGCGATGATGAAACCATATTCCCCCACAGGAAGATTCTGCTCAAACGCATCCGCGACGATGACAACCTTCTCTCCTAATCGCAGCATCGTCTAACCTCCTGGTAGTCTATCTTTTTATTATTTGTATAGTCTACTAGAAAAGAATAGCGATGTCTACGATTACTAGAATTAAACAAAACATTTGTGCAAAATCTTTTTTCCAAACCATAACTCTATCATTTGTCCGATGTTTACTTAGAAGGTCTGCGATCTGCTCGCACCACAATGAACCAATATATGATCAAAGGCGTTGGGAATCCCGTGATGCCCCACAATCCCCATAACCAAGGGAAACGGCCACGCCTGCGTGCATCCTGAAAGATCCACGTTCCCTGTATTAGCAAAAGAACGACAATCAGAATAAGCTATACGAGTGGAAGCTCATTTAAAGAATCATGCAGATCAGCATCCATGACGAAAAGGCAGACGAGCCATCGTATCTATGAATATTTTCCATACATTAAACATGGTATCCTGCACCGTCTCCTCGGCAACGTTGGGGTCCATCGTTACTTTGACAAGATACTTATACACAAAGGCGTAGTGACGCTGCAGCAGTTCTGCCAGTGCACTGTCATCCCCCTGTATCGCTCTCTGTACCTCTTCCAGTTCGGCTGCCTCCATCTGCATTATCACCTGCTCTCCGCTCAGTCTTATGTTATTACGACAGGCTCTGCAGAAACGTTCAATTCAATCCGAAAAAATAGCCGACAATTTCCCGGGCAATCAGACTTCATTTCGGTAATCTTGCAGTTTGTCGAACCACGGTTGGTTGCGGGCTCCGTCGCTTAATAAACGACTTCTCCATATATTTTGCTGTTGATCCTTGATTGGATTCATCTCATTATTCATGTGCTTATGTAGTTGAGGATGCTGGGTAATTGCTTCTATTCTGCCACTTTCCATTGCTCGACGGTTTTCTTCAATGATCAGATGCTCGGCACGTTGTCCTAACTGAATCACTCGCTTTTTCTCCACTGCTAATTCCTCGCTCTCATTAGACGATCTTCTGTAGATCCTTGTCAACGATCTGTTGTATGTAGGTTTAAACAGATGTAACTTTAATAAAAAAGTGGCTGAAAACAAAAAAAGAACGCAAACCGGGTATAGACCACAGTCTGCGTGCTTCGCAAGTTAGGGTGTTTCTTTGTACTGCTTCAGTTAGATGGTGCGTTAACGCTTGTAACAACTAATTGCTATTCTAATGAAAAAGTTGTCACTTGTCCAGACTTTCTTCACATAAATTGTCGGATCATCTTGCAGACACGTAAGGATTGTTTTTCTTCTCATAACCGATTGTCGTTTTGGGACCATGACCTGGATACACTTTAACCTCATCCGCGAAGGTGTATAACTTGTTCTGGATTGAATCAATCAGATCCCTTTCACGGCCTCCGGTCAGATCGGTTCTGCCTACACCCATGCGGAACAGAACATCACCTGCAAACAGATCCTCGCCACACAGCAGACTTACACTGCCTGGGGAGTGTCCCGGTGTATGGTACACTTTGAACGTATGACCAATAAAGTTCAGAGTCTGCCCTTCGTCCATGGCATATTCAGCTGGATCTGTTGAAAGCGGCGGTGTAGCCTGCGGCCAGTTCAAAGAACCATTCAATTTCGGCGTCGTGAGCCAATCACTCTCCAAGTCATGCAAATAAACAGGACAGCCTTTCAATTTGCGAATTTCATCCACGCCGCCCATATGATCAAAATGCGCGTGAGTGAGCAGGATCGCTTCGATCTCCAGGTCCTGAATGGCTTTGAGTAATGGGCCCGGATTCATTCCCGGGTCAATGATTACGGCTTTACTTGGATCATCACCCTGCAACAGATACGCATTGGTCTGGAGCGGTCCCAAAGAAAATGTACGAATGTTAAGCATATCGGCTCAGTAACCCGAAATCAGTTCACGCAACTCACGAATAATCGCTGCATTTGACTCCGTTCCTTCCCCATAACGTTTACCAATCTCTTGACGTGCTACAGCCAAATTATCCTGATAATCTGCTGCTTCACGGTCCGGGTTGAGACGTTTGAATTCAACCATAACTTCCTGCACATGTTGCGGACGCGGTCCCCATTGGCCCAGTACATGTCCGCCTGTATCTGCAAAAATAACGACAGGGACAGAGCGTCCGCCCATCGTAAGGAACTCATCCATCACTTCAGGGTGATTTTCCAAGATAAGAACTTCTGTCGGAATGCCGGAGATTTCCAGCGCCTGGAACACGACCGGAACATTGCGTACCACGTCGCCACACCAGTCAGCAGCCAAAATTAACACACGCAAATCATCGCGGTGATTCAGGCTTTCGAAAAATTCACGATCATCCTCGCTTGGCCATACAAAGCTGTCATAGTTTGCCTGAAACTCACTTTGGTTCTTCGTCATGCTCTCAATGAATTCTTTCGGTGGCAGACCTTTGCCGAATTTGTGAGACAAGTTTGGTTTCCCCATAACTAGACACTTCCCTTCTTTTTACGAGCATTCATCCATTTAATAAGTACATAAACAATCATAAGTGCGAGAGCAACGAGCAGAATCGGCATAATATAAGGTGCCGCTTTCTCGTTGATATGTTGCCATTGATCTCCAAGTATCATCCCTAAATATATAAACAATGCAGACCAAGGTATAACAGCGAGGGTTGTCAGCAAAATAAATCGACCCGTATGCATTTTGGATATACCGGCAGGAATCGATATGGCATGTCTTACGACCGGAACAAAACGCGCCGTGAAAATAACACCTGTCCCATACTTGCGGAACCACTCTTCGGAATGGTCGATGTGCTTTTTCTGGATCAGTATGTATTTTCCGTAGCGTTCAAGTACAGGTCTTCCGCCATAACGGCCAATCCAGTAAATAAATAGCTGGGCTATGACACCGCCCACGGTACCAAAAATCAATGCACCGAAAAAATTAATATGGCCTTGTGAAACGAGAAAACCTCCATATGCCAGTACAATTTCACTCGGAATAACTTCAAGCATCAGTCCAAGCATAATTCCAAAGTATCCAAGACTCTGGATCCAATCGAATAATTGATTGACAATGTTATGAATAACGTCCATCTCGACCCTCTTTCTTCATCCTGATTGGCAGTGCCCTTCCGCACCATGGATGTTCGTCCCTATTTTATCACAGGCCTCTAGCTGTTGCTACTTCACCCGTTTGGGATAGTGTCCCGCTGGCAGCCGTTTGCATATGGTATCGGGAGAGGAGCGTGAGAAGATGTCATTCAAATCAGCACCCGGCACTCCCCCGGTCAAACATAACACCCCAGGCCAGAAACTGCCTTCTGCCCGTGGGATTCGAAGAGCATGCAGCAAAGAGCTGTATCGAACAGCCAAAAAGCTAAAGGTATATATCTCCCCCGAGCTGATGAAGCAGGCGGAAGAATTGTATTATGGGAAGGTCATCACCAATCTGCTGTGGATCGGAGAAAATCGGGATAATCGCAAAAAATTATGCGAATGGTGGAACGCGGATGTCAGCTTAGAGATTGCGGCTCTATGGGGTGTAGAGGTAGAACCGCTGCAAGCTGCCTTTAAGAATGCGTTTGGCGGATATCGCTTGTAGGTTGGGAGGAATGAACAGGTAGACGAACAGCTTATGGTGCAGCATATTGCTTGATTTTGAATTGAACATGAAATTAAAGCGTAAGACAATACTTTCGTTGGATTCATGCGAGATCGTTCACGCCGTTAAATGTTGAATCATTGTTTTGGATTTCGTTCACCATCGGCGTTGCGTGAGGTCAGATAGTCAGGGACTCTTTCGGGTCACCTCTGAAGCAAGTGGACCAAAAGCAAGGAGGCGCAAATGATTCCCATAACGTAATGCTTCTTCTCCAAGCCCAAAACGTCGATCATTTCTATCCTTCTCTGATGCTACTTTTTCGGCCAGTTGTCTGTAACGTTCATATATCCTTACTCCAGCAGCAGCGGTCTGCCTTCCTCGTTCAGCATACCCTGACGCCAGTTCCCTCCGTGATGCCTGTTCCATCCAATACAGGGCTTGGGACTGGCTGGACGCGTCAAAACGATTCTGGGCCAGGCCTTGTTCAAAATATTTCCCGGCCGACTCTCCTCTACCCGATTGAGCGGCTAACCGCCCCAGCTCTCCGTAGAGTTGGGGTGAAACAGGGGAAAAGGACAAGCTATGCACCAATATGGAGTCAGCCTTTTTCGCTGGAAGCGTACGGGACAGGGAGATGGCGATATCCGGTCTGTAGGGGTTGAACTTGTACGCCGCAGTAAGCAGAGCTTTTCGTTCAGCACCTCCTGTATCTTTTGACATGGCTAGACGATATTGTTGTTCTGCCGCCACTTGTTGTCCAGCAAGCCAGACTGTGCCGCCAAGCCAAAACATGACGAACAGTCCGGTTAATATCCGTTGAGGCCATGGGCTTAACGGACGGAGAAAACAAGACCGTTGTGGGTCAGCCACGGATTCCTGAAGAGTTGGCGACGAGAGAGCCCAGCCCCCGAGCCAAATGAACAGCATCCAATTGAAGGTGAAGCTCCAGTCAAAGTCCATAGCGCCATGGAGGCCAAAAACAATAACCGAAGGCAGCAGGTGAGGTGCATGCCTCCACATCGTTCGCAAGGTGGAAAAGAACCATCCGGCGATGAGCAGCAACCCGATCACGCCTGTATCGAGGGCGAGATCAAGGAAGCCGTTGTGGACCTCGCCTCCGACATACGGCGAGGATTGGATGGCGCGAAACATGTTGCGCCATGTCTCTCCCCCGTGGCCCAGCCATGCGGCCTCGGTCCAGAGCTTCAGGGCGTCCCGCCACATCTGGAGGCGGGACAGCCCTGTGCCGACACCAGCCGCCATGCGGTCGGCGGTGGAGGCCACGGCCACAGTGGCGGCGGCGACTCCCGCCAGCACTGTGGCCGTGAGGGCAGCGGCGCGCGTACAAGCGCCGCTGTGCCACAAACGGCACAGCAGCAGCGTGCCGAGCAGCGCAGCTGCCCATGCCCCGGCCAGTGCCAGCAGGCCGGGCACGGGTGCAGGCGCCAGCTGGGCCGCAGCCAGCTGGCGGTAGAGCCAGGCCGCGCACGCCAAGGGCGCGGCCGTGGCCAGCAGCAGCGGCAGGCGGGCACCGCGCCGCTGCAAAGCGAAGGCGGCGACCGCGGCGCAGCCGGTCGCCAGCCAAGCGCCGCGCGACTCGCTCAGCAGGAGCGCGGCTTGCGCGGGCATGAGCGGCAGTGCTGCCGCGATGAGCCGCCCGGCCGACAACGGCCGGGCCATGGCGCGCGCGGCGGCAGCCAGCCGCTCCAATGCGTACATGCCAACAATGGCACCGTACGCATTAGGGTACTGCAGCAATCCGCCGAGCCGGGCTCCAGCGGAGCTGATCTCGGGGTCAGCGGTTCGCATGACCCCATAAGGCAGCGGCAGCACACCGCACGCGGCTAGCACTCCGCTTAGAACAAACAGGCCGCCTGCCAATTGCCAGCCACAGGCAAACCAACGCGTTCCGTTCGCGCGTGATGCCAGTATGACGGTTAGCAACGCAAATATCGCCAGAAGGCTCCAGCGCAGCATCTCATCCAAGCTTCCCTGTACGCTGACAGAGCCCATCCATACATGCAGGCCAAACCAGACTGCCATAGCCAGGGGCCAAAGCATCCAGCCGAAATGAGCATGCTGCATAATGGCCACATATAGTTGTTTGAGGTAATCCAACCACGGAGAAATCCCCAGCTGCCCGCTCGTCTTCGGTGCATTGAAGCACATAATAAACAAAACAAACCAAATAAGTACACTGCCTGATGCCATCAATACCATAGGATATATGTCTGTAGCATAAAACAATCCCCTACATAGACATCCTGCCAACAGTAAAGCCACTGCAATTAAACCAAGAACTGCCGTTAATGCCGATTCTGAACTGCACTTGGCTTTCTCATCTGATTTCCCTCCCTTCATGCGTCCCTCTCCTTTCTCCTGACTTCTTATTCTTCTTAATTAATTTCAATCAAAAAAAAGACAGAAGCCCCATTAGGGTCTTCTGCCTGATTACATGCCTTTGGCACATTATATATATTTTCACGGGACCCTCTTATCAGTATGTCCCGTCAACGGCGATGGCAGACGAACTGCATCGTCTCAAAGGATCAAGCAACTCAATCATATATCTATCCTTTTTACCATCTGACGTCAAACGTTATCCATCACACTTCATTTTTCCATAAGCATCCACATTCAACAGTGATCACAGTGGCTGGCATCTTGGGTGACACCTTTGGTCGATTCCCCATTTGAATTCTCCTGGCTCGCATCTGCCCCTTGGTTCGGTGCAGCTTCTTTCAGCTTGCCACCACCTGGGAGCAAGTCCGCACAAGCCCGCTCCAAATAAGGATCTGCGTGAATGAAATCACGGAATGCGGTATATTCGTTCCACATGTCAGCAGTCTGCCCAGCCTGGCCTCGTACGGCACGGATTAAAATATTTTTCGGCGTATGCTCCATGTCGATAAATTCAAGCAGCTGCGTTTTGTATCCCATCAGATCGAGCAGCTTGGCCCGAATGGCATCGGTTGCCAAAGCGGAGAAACGTTCCTTCAGAATACCGTGTGACAACAACGGGTTCATCACGTTGGATTCAATCTGATCAAATAGCTCATGCTGACAGCACGGTACAGACAGAATGACCGAAGCGCCCCAACGAACGGCTTTCTCCAAAGCAGCATCGGTTGCTGTATCACAGGCATGCAGCGTTACAACCATATCCACTTCATTCAACTCGTCATAGTCAGCGATGTCTCCAACGAGGAACTTCAGGTCACCGTAATGCAATTTGTTTGCCAGATCATTGCAGTGTTCAATAACATCGGCTTTTAAGTCGAGGCCAATAATTTTAAGCGATCTGCGCTGCTGTACGGACAAATAGTGATATAAAGCAAAGGTGAGATAAGACTTCCCGCAACCAAAATCAACAATGGTAAGTGGACGGCCCTCCGGCAGATGCGGGATGACGTCCTGAACCATTTCGAGGAAACGGTTGATCTGTCTGAACTTGTCGTACTTGCGAGCCAAAACGCGGCCTTCCTCGCTCATAATCCCCAGCTCGACCAGGAACGAAACGGGAACTCCATCTTCCAGCACATATTGCTTTTTGCGATTATGCGAGAGGTCCACCGCAGTCTTGGAAGGCGACTTGGTCAAGATGGACACTTTATATTTTTTGCTGATCAAAATTTGATAGTCTGCGTCTGTAGTACAGAGCAGTCCTTGACGAAACGTCTCTTCGCATAGCAAAGTCATGCGCTCTGCCGCTTCATCCGGAGTCAAATTCTCGTGCAGCACTTTGTTGGTATAATGAAATGCGAATTGATAATGAAGCTGATTCTTGAGCGTTACCGGCTTGACTTGCACTTTCGTATACGAGACATTGTCCCGTCTGCGCAGCTGGCTCCAGGTCGCTGTAATCAGCGAATTCTGTTCAAAGATGTCTTGTATAAGCTTTCGCAATGAATCCACGGGGGTACATCTCACTTTCGATTTGGTTTGGTCAACCGTTACCATACCACAATTCCGTTCCCTCTCCAAGTGAACGGCGTATTCAATCGGTTTATCGATTTAGCTCGGCAAGCCCCTCTTCCACTTCCTCACGGGGTAAACCGCCTTCCTGAAGTTGCTGATCTTCAAGCCTCATTAATCTTTCATAGAATGCCTGCACATCATCACGATATTGAATGAGATGTTCATCACCCACCTGCAGAAGTCTGTACCAGCTATTCTCAGCCTGATCATAACGCCCCTGCTGTTCACGATACAGGGCAAGCTGCTTTTCCGTTCGTGCCGGAAGTTCGTATTGTTTCGTCTGCTCCAATATTCCCTCCACACGATCTGGTGCATCCAGCAGCTTCGGATTAGCCCCATGATTCAGTGCGTACAGGTAAAAATGAAGTGATCTCATCAGACGAATGAGTGCTTCATCCTCTGAATCCATTTTTTCCTGGTCATCTATGCCCTCTACTTTGGCTTTTTCATTATAAATGTACGCCTCTTCTTCGATCAGCCTGGCGGCTTGTTGCAGATTGTCCACTTCAATGACGCCGCGAAAACGGAACATTTCAATGACATCCTCGGCCGGCAGTGAGTTCAGCAGAGATAAATTCAGTCCAAACTGCCTGCGCAGCAGCTCGTCCAGCTCGGACAGAGCCTCCGTGTGTTTTCGCTGTTGTTTGAGTGTAAATACTTTGCCGATCGCTTCTGTCATTTCCTCCATCATGCGGAGCAGATAATCTTTCCTGAACATGCTATGTGCCCCCTCATCGTTCGATCGTGTACCTTCCAGTTTCACTTGCATGATCCATTCTCATCATTTTAATTCATGCCATGACAAAAAGCCAAAACATGGTCTAATGGCTCTCCCCATGCTCTGACCCTGAACAAATAAAACCCCTGCCGTTCTGGAACGAACGTTGCAGGGGTTTAGCAAGGTACCGACTTCCGCCAAGGAGGCGAAATGATCCGATACTCTATTCATGTTCCATTATTATTTCGATAATCCCGTCAAAAATTGTTTAATGACCTGAATTAATTCTTCCGGAGCTTCATACATGCTCATATGTCCTGCTCCAGAAATCACGGCTTTTGTAATATGTGGCTTGTCACTTGTAAATGTACGTTCCGGCGGAATGACAGCATCCTTCTCTCCGGCAACCAGCAGGACAGGAAGCGGTGTAGCAGACAATACATCACGGCGGTCCGGACGTTCCCGCATAGCCAGTGCAGCTCCAGTTGCCCCTTGCGGTGCAGTCTGGTAACCGATTTCCTTCACACGTGTCACTAGCGTCGATAGCGATTCCACATGTTCTGGTGCAAACAAACCGGGAACCAGCCCATCTACAAAGTGAACAATGCCTTCCGTCTGAATGGTGGATACTGCGCGAAGGCGTTTTTCCTTACCCTCCTCACTATCCGGATACGCTGTGGAATGAATCAAGCCGAAGGCATTCAATCGTTCTGGGTGGCGCTGTGCAATAGAAAGTGCGATATATCCGCCCATGGAGTGACCGAGCAGGACAGCCTTATCTACCTTTAGCTCGTCCATTAATTGCAATACGTCGTTGCCCATCTGATCAATCGTATAGCTACCTACAGGCGCGTCCGTTTTGCCATGTCCACGCAGATCGGGTACGATGCAACGATAGCTGCGTGCAAGCTCAGGCACCACTTCATCCCAGTAGGATGAACTGCCGCAGTATCCGTGGAGCAAAATGAGTGCTTCTCCCTTACCCTGTTCGGCATAACAAATCGTCGTTCCGTCACACATCACTTTTTCCATATAAATCCCTCTCTCTGCGCGAATTAAATTAATTCAAGTTGTATATTATTAAGCCCGCATATCATTAATGAAACGTTTATCTGTATTTCACTGCTTCGGCGACCGCCTCTGCAATCGATCTGGACATGCCCATAACGAAATGAAGCGAGGTCATCTGTAGAATGGAATAAGGTCTCGGTCCATTAGCGTTCACTACAACAGCCACGCTGTAATGACCAACTGGCGGCAGCTTGCCTCCAACCGATTTTGCCGGAATCAGTGGATGTTCTGCAAGATAGTATGTTCCTACTGCCTGTTTTGGACCCAGACAAGCATCTATAGCAATGATGGCATGATGTGACGGGACAAGCGCCAGCCTCTTCTCCAGCGTATCCGCATCGCAAGGAGAAGACAGAGTCCCTACAACGTGATTTACTCCGGCCTCCTGCAGCAGACTGCCTGTCAGTGGGCCCAGTGCATCTCCGGTGGAACGGTCTGTCCCGATACAGACAAAGGTGATTTCATCCGGTGAATGAAGCTTATAGATGTGCTTGAAAAATAATACCAAGTCTTCTCCCTGCACATTTTGGCGGGCTTCCCTACTTTGATGACGAACCAATTCCCGCTTATATACGGCCAATCTGTTACCTCCTTTACACATGTACTTCCAACCTGAGGCTCTATTGTTATATTCCTCATTTTACCCGATGCTTGATTTCGTCGCAAAAGCATTGGCCTGAGCCTGTCCAATCATGATACAATGACAACAGTTTCCGATACGGAAGGGATGGACATAACGATGGATTTAACGCAAGCAACCGCAGCCAACATGGAATATATGATTGAAGCAATCAAAACGAAGTTGCGGATGGCCAGTGGAGCTGCCATGCAGGCTTCGTCTTTCCCAATTGAGAAGTATGAAGATTTGTTTGATCTGTATGAAATGGTCCTAAGCAAGGAACATCTGAGTATCTCTGAAGTGGAAGCTGTCGCTTCCGAACTGGGTAATCTCCGCAAATCCTAGGGCGGCATCGCCCAGCAAACTTTGAGTGACTCTTTTACGAAGGTATCTACAACAAGCCGTACAAAAAGGACCTGTTCTCCACATCACAGTGGAGACAGGTCCTTTTGCAGTTGTTTTTGGTCAAGGCAAATCCACCAATACAAATTCAGCCGTCTCGCTGCCTGTACCTGTAATTTGCAGATCACAGCTTTTGCGGATTCGTGCAGCATCACCCGGCTTGAGATTGAAATTGCCGTCTGAACATACAATCTCGATATGGCCACTAATCAGGAAGAGATGTGTACGCCGATCTTCATGTTGAGGGTACATTAATTTTTGACCGGATTCCAGATGGGATAGATAACAAGTTACATCCTGTGAAATAGGCAATGCTCCCTCGGCTCCTTCTCCCCCTTGCCCCGATACAATCGGACAAAGACGGTTCAGATGCTCCTGAGCCTCTACACGACGATTAGTATACGAGGGCTTCAGCATGCGCTGGGATGGCAGGAACCACATCTGTAGAAAGCGTACCGGTTCATCCTCGGACGGGTTAGTCTCTGAATGCTCTACGCCGGTGCCCGCACTCATGACCTGAACCGTTCCCGGTTCCAACAATTGCTCCGTTCCCATACTATCCGTATGTTTCAACGTACCTGATATGACATAACTAACAATCTCCAAGTCATGATGTGGATGTCGCTTAAAGCCTTCCTGCGGCATCAGTGTGTTGTCATTATGAGCCAAAAGACAGCCAAAATGGGCATTGCTTGGATCATCATAGTCCGCAAAGGAAAAGCTGAATTCACTGTGTATCCAACCTCGATCCGACGTGTGCCTTTCTTCCGATGTCACTACTTTAATCATGTTCATCCACCTCCAAGGGTTTAGAGCTGCCGCACTTTCGCAGCAGTTCTTGCGTGTATATTTAGAATTCTATAGATCAATACCAGTTGGTATGTCATCTTTACCCGTGGTCCGGGAATTCTAATCACGCCCCTTGCATATGGTTATACGCTTTCTTCAGGTGAGTGAAGCTTGAATTCGCTCTCTGCCCGCCCTACGACTTTACCTGCGTCGTTCCGAATGTCAGGTGGATATACTTCTGCCAGTCGTTCGATGGTTTTCCGATTGCTGTAGCCAATCTGCTCCAGAATGGATTGGGCAATATAGGCCCATTCTTCTTCCGAACCATCAAGCACTTTGAACGTAATTCCGAGGCGTTCCTTTTTCAGGGCAAAACCAAATACACCCTTGAAGCCACCTTTAGCTACAATGTTGCTGTCTTCCAGCAGCACGGAATCCACACGCTGCGTTCCTCCTACCATTAACGGATATTCGTTCATGGCTCCAGTAATGGTCTCTACCGCGGAACGTGTAGACAGGTCCTCGATCAGATCCGGGCAAGCCAGCTTCAGATATGCGTTCGACAATGCCGACAATGGCAACGAAAATACCGGAAAGCCGCAGCCATCCGTCCCAAGTTTAATCTCTTGCTGTTCAATCCCTGCCATATAGGCCATGGTCTCCAGAATTTCACGCTGTACCGGATGTTCTGGCTCTGCATAACTTCCCAAATCGGCCTGTTTCATCTGAGTGTATGCGAGAACGCCCAGATGTTTGCCGGAGCAGTTGTGGAGGATACGACGCTTCTCTCCTTGAGCACGCAGCCATTGATTCCGGCTTTCTTCATTGAGTGGGTAACTCGGTGCGCAAATCAAGCACTCTTCACCCAATCCTATTTTGCTTTTGATCTGTTCCAGCACCTGAATATGCATCGGTTCGGATCGGTGCGAGGAAGACATGATCGCAATCTCCTGAGCTGTCAGTCCATAATGTCCGGCAATACCGGCACGAATCCCCGGAATGGCCTGAAAAGGCTTGGCAGATGAACGGGTAAACGTTCTAAAATGTGGGTCTCCGGCTGAATATACAACATTGCCGTTCTCATCGGTAATGCTTATGTGTCCGTAATGGGCGCATTCCATAACGCCCGCACGGTATTCTTTAATTAACAGGGCACTCTCCATGCGAGTTCTCTCCTTTATACTCCCGAATTCATCTCTGCTTTGCGTCACGACGCCGCATGGGATATCTTAAATAGTATAGTACAAAAGCGACGTTTTTACAGTTTTTTCGACAGACATTTCGGGTAATCCTTTATCAATCTTTATCTACCTACTACCATTACTGAAGGAGATACTTATTTATGCTGCGCAAAACGCAATTACCCACTTCCGGGTTAGCTCGCAAAACTTCAGTACGTCCACTGCTCAATTGGGCTGGTGTTGGAATTATAGCCAGCGTTTCGGTCGTCTTCTTGCTGGCGGCTCTGGGAGCATTGCTGGGTACCGATGCTATCCTTTCATTGGATGACCGTATCCAGCAGTTATTTTATCTGAACTCGGATTCACGTCTTCATCTGCTGCCTTTCATCTCATTCATTACTGCGCTCGGTTCTTTCAGACTTTCTGCCATCGCAGCTATCGGTTTTTCCATTCTATTCTTGTGGCAGCGCCGTCCCCGTTTCCTCATATATGGATATGCGTTACTCAGCAGTTTTGCCATGATGTGGATTCTAAACACCTTATTGAAGGAAATATTCAGGCGCAGCAGACCTGAGCTGGAACATCTGCTCGTTGTTCATGGATATAGTTTTCCAAGTGGTCATGCGATGATCTCGATGGGGTTTTACGGTATGCTCTTTGTCATCTGGGCGATTGAACGACATCAACGTTTGTCTGGCGTTGCACTGCCTGTCTTTTGCGGAATCACATTTATATTCCTGGTCGGCCTCAGCCGTATCATGCTGGGTGTACATTTTCCAACCGATGTTTTCGCTGGATTTGCTGCTGGACTGGCTTGGATCTTCTGTATGATTAAAGGGATTCAACGTTCCGTCTGAATTGTACTATCCTACAATTTCCAGTACATTTCTCCCCACATTGATTGTTTCACCTTGAGGCACGGCGTTTATATACGAAGTAAGCAAACGCGAACAGACACTATCCTACATCAAGCATAAAGGAGGCGGTTGTTATGTGGGGTATCATTATCAGCATTGTGATGGCAGTCATTATCGGTGTAATCGGTGATGCACTTGCCGGTCATAACATGCCTGGAGGAATTATCGGTGCAATGGTTGCCGGATTTGCTGGAGCCTGGCTGGGTGCACTCTTGCTTGGTAACTGGGGACCGGTCATCGGTAACTTTGCCGTAATTCCTGCCATCATTGGTACAGCAGTCTTTGTCTTTTTGCTGGGGCTTGTGTCCAGACTGTTCAGACAGGCTGCCTGATCGTTCAACAAGGTGTTCGTTGTTTCGTATCCGTTTCTTAAATTGAAGAAGGAGTGATTTGACATGAATAAAGCAGAAGAACAATATCCTGTACAAAGCGGTTCCACTTTCGCCAAAGGAATTTTCATCGGAGGTTTGCTGGGAGCAGCTGCCGCACTACTCTTTGCCCCTAAACCAGGACGCGAATTGCGTGGTGACCTTTCCGAGAAAGTGGGGATCGTTACAGATCGCACGAAAGAAGTTGCAGCAGTTGTTGGTGATAAAGCTTCCGAACTGGCTAAAACGGTCTCTTCCAAAACTTCTGATATTGCAAAAACGGTAAACCAAGGACGTAATGACGTTATGGACTCCGTGAGAAAGGCTTCCGCTGATGTGGCGAATGAAGCATCCAAAGCATCGGAAGAAGTGGCAACTGCTTCCGTAGAAGCCAAGGAAGATGTACGTAAAGAAATAAACTCGACCAGCCTGTAAGGCTTTTGATCGAGTAACCAATAGCCAGCTGTATTCCAGCTGGCTATTTTTTATCCACTGTGAGATTAAAGGAGGAAGAGTATGAGTAAAGTCACAATGAACGGCAATACGCCTATTACCGGAGCAAAACCCGCACAACAGTATGATACCAGCGAACACCCTTTTGAATTGCGACATGAGGTCAAACGTCTGAATACACGGCTGGATCAGATTGCAGACAGTCTGGAAAAATCTCAAATCAAGGATATTATCGAAAACTACAGCAGTCCCAAAAAACGCATCATTACCAACTTTACCGCTGGTATGGCACGTGGTTTGGGTTTGACGGTAGGGACCTTCGTCGTTCTTGGTCTGCTCGCTTTTATTCTCAGTCAATTCGTAAACATGCCGATTGTGGGACAATATATCGCTGACTTACTGGGATACATTGAAGATTATAAAAAATAAAAGGTACAGGGTGAGGCTGACAAAGTCATCGCCTTCGTTTGCCATTGGCACGCTTCTCTGTTTCTTTGGCCGACGGCTGAGAGGACTTCACTTTGAGCAGATCCCCTGTCCAGCCCTTCATCATCATCCATACATACATGCCGATCATGCTAATGATTATAAGTGCAAGGACGAGTACAACACCCCATGTTTTGTCGATCCAAGGTAGATTCTCGAAGTTCATTCCCCATATGGCTCCTGCAGCCGTTGCGGGCGTGAATACCGAGGTCACAAGGGTCAGCGTCTTCATAATCTCATTGCCCCGCACTCCTGAAATGGCATTATCAATGGAGATCAGTGTGTCAATCTCTGTCTCATAATGTTTGAACAAACGTTCCATCCGTTCGATCCGGTGCTGAAGCTGCTGAAAAAAACGATTCTCTTTCAATTCATCCAGGTAGGCTTCCCTGGCGGCCGCCCTCAGCTCAGAATACGGAATGAACAGGTTGCTCCAATACAGGAGCTCAAATCTGGCCGCAAGGATCTGATCCATCAACGTGCGAGCATTGCGGGATTCCATCGTCCGCTCCAATTCCCTCAGATTCATCTCAAAATGATCCATACCCACATGGTAATAATGCAATATCGCACGAAAGAGCACAAACATGCCGTCCCGGGCTTCACTGCACTGTTGTAACATGGCGGCACGTTCACCTGTGTTCATAATACCTCTGGTATTGTCATCTACGTTCAAGGTAACCAGTCTTTCTTGATCCACATAGAAAAACATCTGATTATCTTTACGTTGGTCGTTTCTTTCATTCTTAACTGCATATAATAATGACCCGAATATCACGGGCTCCGTGCCGTTCATGAAGCGGACAGACAGGTAGTTGGACTCTACCTCCGGTATTTTGCGAAGCCAGTACTGCATTTCTGGAAATGCGCTCGTTAATTCCTCCAAGGCATCAGCCATACTCTCCAGATCCGGTGCCACCCAATCCCACCATTCCCAATGGTCTGAGTAGGTAACCTTGTCCCGACGCGCTTCCAGCTTGACTTGATCCACAATCACAAACATCCACTCCTGCATTCATACTGTTCATTAGGAAATCATTGATCCCAAAAAAAGGACACGTATGCATTCCATTGGAATCACGTGTCCTTCTCTATGCCGTGCTCAATATCATCACCGATCTGCGTCTCATAATAATGAAGCATTCGACATAATCTGTTTTAACTTCTCAGTGGCTCGCTTCTGGATACGGGATACACTCATTTGGGAGACTCCCAATTTCTGAGCTATTGCCCGCTGCGACTGGCCATCCTGAAATGCCAAAATAAGCACTTTTTGTTCCTGTTCCTTCAACTGTCCCAATGCCTGCTGCAAGTCCATCCGCTTCTCAACCGAATCGAAATCATTCACATCGGAACTGATCAGTTCGCCCAAAGTGGCTGCACTCTCATCCTGTGATAGCGGAGAATCCAGTGACACATAGTGGTAACATTCCCGACCAGCCAAGACTTCGATGGTTTCCTCAGGGGTTAAATCCAGGTATTCTGCAATCTCGTTCACACCCGGTGAACGCTCCAGCTTCACTGTCAATTCATCAATAGCATGCTGGACAAGTGCTCCCTTTTCCTTAATTCTGCGAGGCACCTGAATATACCAGGACTTGTCCCTTAAATAATTCTTCATATGACCGATCATGCTCTTCATGGCATAAGGTTCAAACGGAATACCGAGATTGATATCGTATTGCTTCAGCAAACGAATCAGAGCCATCTGCCCGGTCTGATACAAATCCTCATACAGATCGGGTCGATTCCGCGCAATTTTACCTGCTGCCATCTTCACCATCGGTTCATATTTGCGGATAAGAACTGTTGCAATTTCATTATCCTGGGTTTGCTGGTATTCCCAGATCAAACCTATTGCTTCAGACATGGACTCTGGGGGAGTCACTTTTTCATTCATACTTTCTCCTCACTTCTTGCAAGACGTTTTACGAGTACTACTTTCGTACCTTTGCCCGTCTCACTTTCCACACTGACATCGTCCATCAGAGCTTGCATCAGGTAAAAGCCAAGTCCACCGATTTGGGCATCTGTCAGCTCTTTGTCGTGAAGGCCTGCACGGGATACTGCCGGGTTAATATTCTCGAAGCTGGCTCCTTCATCTTTGACGGTAATAGCCAGCGTGTCATTATCCACTTCGAACACAACCTCAACCATGCCGCCTTCGTGTGAATAAGCATACAGTACGGAGTTGTTACAGGCTTCGGATACAGCAACCTTCATATCCTCAATGTCCTCATAAGAAAATCCCATTTTGGACGCAACACCATATAAATTGAGCCTTACAATATCAACGTAGTCAGCTGTCGCCGGTAAATTAAGGGTGACTCTTTGAACTTCTGCATTCATTCCTTTTTCGATCCTTTCCTATTGGGAATTCTTCTGTGAGACAAAGAATTTGGCAATACCCGTCATATCAAAAAGTTTCTGAATTTGCGCAGGAACTTCCTGTACTTCAAAGCGAGCTTCCATTCCATGCCGTGCTTTCAGAACAGATAACAGGATACCAATCCCTGTACTATCGATGTACTTCAAATCTTGCATGTTAATGATCAAATCTTGTTCCTTGTTGTCCACTAACGGCTCCATTACCAAACGGAATTCAGGAGCAACCGACAAATCCAGTTCGCCAGTCAGATACACCGTGCATACGCCGTCAAGTGTTTCTGTTCTTGCATTGAATTTTTCATTTTTATTAGTATTCATTAGACATCTCTCTCCTGATCAATGGTTTCTTTACCTAATAACCCATCTACAGCACATATGAAACAGTAATCGAATTAGCAAATATTTCAATTGGCCTGATTTATGGCCGATGTATTGGATCTGAACAATTGCCTTTCTTCCTGAAATCGGGACAACTTCTGTTTCACATTGCCCATTTTCACAGGTTTACTGATGTAATCGTCCATACCGACAGTGGAACATCGCTGTTGAATACCATCCATGACATTGGCGGTCATCGCTACAATAACAGGCTGCTGGTCTTGAGGAAGGCTCTCACGTATTCTGCGAGTACACTCCAATCCATCCATCACGGGCATTTGCAAATCCATAAATATATAATCATAGTTGCGGTTCGCCAAAACCATCTCCAGCGCCTTCTTGCCATCTTCGGCGATATCTGCGACGAGTCCAAGCTTACCCAGCATAATGGACATTAGTTTCTGATTAATAGGGTGATCATCAACGATTAATACACTTGGATGAATTTCATTATTTTTTTTAATGTCCGTAAGCTGATCTTCCCCCATACCTGTCGTCAGCTCCGTCTCGACATATCGCTGCGCCTGAATGGTAAATACAAACGTAGCACCACGCAGCTCTGACGTATCCAGATGTATTTTTCCACCCATCATTTCAACGAGCGTTTTGCATATAGCCAGCCCCAGACCGGTTCCACCATACTTGCGCGTCATGGATGTATCCAGTTGGGAAAACGGCTGAAACAGACGGTCTACTTTGTCTAGTGCTATGCCTATTCCTGTATCTTTTACAGCAAACTCCAGCGTCATTCGCCCGTCTTTTTCCTCATTAACGGATACGATCAGATACACGCCGCCATGGTCCGTGAACTTGATGGCATTGGCAATCAGATTCAACAAAACCTGGCGCAGCCTTGCCATATCTCCATAGATCAGTTCGGGTACCGAATCTTCCAGGAAATATTCCAGCTCAATATTCTTTTTGCCGGCTTCAGCCGCGAACAGTCTCAGTACTTCACGAATACAGGAAACAAGTTCGAACGGATGCTCTTCCAGCTCCATTTTGCCGGATTCCATCTTGGTGAAATCCAGAATATCGTTTATCACTGTAACGAGGGCATCCGCACTGCGACGTACAATGTCCGCGTATTCCTTCTGATCTTCCTTCAGTTCCGTTTCCATCAACAGATCAACCATACCGATGACACCATTCATCGGCGTACGAATCTCATGACTCATCATGGCAAGGAACTCGGTCTTTGCGTTTGCAGCGATTTCCGCTTCCTCTTTGGCCTGAATGAGCTGCTGATTCATTTTCTCCAGTTCCTGCGTCTTCTGATGCAGCAGCATCGTCTGTGTTTTCAAACGTTTATTCGTGATAAACATTTCTACAAAGCCCTCGATTTTGGATTTCAAAATCTGAGGGATAAACGGCTTGACCATATAATCAATGGCTCCTGCGGAATAACCTGCAAATAAGTGCTCTGCCTCTCTGCTATTTGCAGAGATGAAAATAATCGGCACGTCCTTGGACTTGTCACGCGCCTTGATTAACTTTGCTGTCTCAATTCCGTCCATCCCAGGCATCTGCACATCCAGCACAATGACCGCAAATTCGTCTTTCAGCAAACAGCGAAGTGCCTCTTCCCCGGAGGTTGCCTTGACGAGCTTGTACTGTTCCGATTCCAGAACCGCTTCGAGAGCGAGCAGGTTCTCGGGGCGGTCATCTACCAATAATATGTGGATTGGTTCATTGAGCCCCATGACTAAGCTTAACCCCCTATTTAATCTTCCGGTATATTTTTTCCGTCCGGTCTAACGGCTCGTAGGCATCGCTGAATTCCGTAAAATGTATCGATTCTTTAGATCCCAGAACAAGGATGCCGAAGTGGCTCAAACTTTCATGAAAAAGTCCGTGCACATGGTTTCGCAATTCATCATTGAAATAAATCATGACATTGCGGCAAAAAATCACATTAAACTCGTTAAATGACCGGTCTGTTGCCAAATTATGTTCGGCAAAAATAATATTTTTCCGTAAATAAGGATGAAATATAACGGAATTATATTTCGCAGTGTAATACTCCGAGAAAGCGCGGGTGCCCCCGGCTTCCAGATAATTTGTAGTATATAATTTCATTTTCTCAATGCCATATACGCCTTCCTTGGCCTGCTGCAATGAGCGATCATTCATATCTGTTGCGTATATTCTTGCCTTGTCGTATAGTCCTTCCTCATGCAGCATAATCGCCATAGAATAGACTTCCTCTCCTGTAGAACAGCCAGCATGCCATATCCGGATGTATGGATAAGTCCTCAGTACAGGAATAATCTGTTCCCGAAAGAACCGAAACAAGGTTGGATCACGAAACATTTCCGTTACAGGGATGGACAGATTCTGTACAAAACGATCAAATACAGCACGGTCATGAAGCACTTTCTCCTGTAAACCCGAAATGGTCTTCAGCCCTTCGGCATGTACATAATGCCAGATTCTGCGTCTTAACGACGGTAATGCGTAGTTCCTAAAATCATATCCATATAAACGGTGCATACCTTCCAACAGCAACTCGATCTCGATCAGTTCACGCTCTTCATCTTGCGGCATGCGGATCGATTCTGCCTCCGCCTCGGTAGGTTCCCACGGTGTCATATCTTCTCTCCACTTCTTCATTTGTTACTTGCGTAATAGATGTATTGTCCTTCATTACCCAAACTATCGGGTTACGAATACAGCCATACCCGCATTAAGGATAACAATTGATCCGTTTGGATTGGTTTTTTCACATAATCGGATGCTCCAGCCTCGATACACTTGCCACGATCCTCTTTCATCGCTTTTGCGGTTAAGGCAATAATTGGCAATTTTTCGAACTTCGGTATCTGTCTAATCCGCGTCATGGCCTCATAACCGTCCATCTCCGGCATCATCATGTCCATTAATACCAGATCGATTTCCGGGTTCTTATCCAGAATCTCCAGAGCTTCACGGCCGTTCTCTGCAAATGTCACATCCATGCGATAGCCTTCAAGCACGCTTGAAAGGGCAAATACATTACGGATGTCGTCATCCACTAGCAATATTTTCTTGCCTTCAAACAAGGTTTCCTTATTATGCAGCTTCTGCAGAATTCGACGCTTGTCTTCCGGCAGATTAGCTTCTACCCGGTGCAAGAACAAGGTCGTCTCATCGAGCAGACGTTCAGGTGACTTCACGTCCTTGATGATAATGGACTCCGCATATTTGCGAAGCTTCATCTCTTCTTTGCTGTCCAGCTCTTTACCTGTATAAATAATGATCGGAAGATCATTCAAATACTGATCGTCCCGAATCTGGTCAAGCAGCTCGAATCCGGTCATATCTGTCAGCATCAAATCCAGAACCATGCAATCATAGCGTTGACTGTGCAATTCATTCAAGGCCTCACTGCCAGTGGACACTGCTGTAATTGCGACATCATCGTGTCCAATCAATTCAATGATGGCTTTCCGCTGTATTTCATCATCTTCCACAATCAATAGGCGTTTCAATTGATTCTCTGTATAGGATTCGATATGCGAGAAAGCTTTATCCAGCGAATCTTTACTGGAAGGTTTTTTCAGATAAGCAATGGCTCCCATCATCAAACCTTGTTTCATATCATCAATAACCGAGATGACATGTACCGGGATATGACGTGTCGCCGAGCTGCTTTTCAACTCACCCAGAATCGCCCAGCCATCCATCACAGGCAACTGAATATCGAGGATAATCGCATCCGGCAAATATTGACGGGCCATTTCGAGTCCTTTATCTCCCTGAACCGCCACAATAGCCTTGAATCCTCTGCCTCTCGCCATATCCATCAAAATGTGCGCAAAATTCACATCGTCCTCAATGATGAGGAGAATTTTGTCACCTTCCGAAAGGTTTTCCTGATCATCCTCCAATTGTACAGGTACAGGGGAGTCGGATTGAGGCAGCTCCATAATTGAAATGCTTTCCGGATCAGGTGTCAGCAAGGTCTGTCTGCCTGAACGTATCGTCTGTGAGTCTCTTCCGAAGTTTTCAAGCTCAGAAGCAGCAGCGGCTTCTCTTGCCACACCGTCCACCTGAACCTCCTCTTCGTGATTATCCGGCAAGAACAAGGTAAAGCTACTGCCCACACCTTCGGAAGACTCAACCTGAATAGCACCGCCAAGCAGGCGGGCAAGTTCTCGACTTATGGACAATCCCAGGCCCGTGCCGCCATATTTGCGGCTGGTTGTACCGTCTACCTGCTGGAATGCTTCAAAGATCAGATCCGTCTTGTCGGAAGGAATTCCGATGCCGGTATCCTTCACAGTAAAGCCTACGTATTCCTGGTTCGTATTCAGATACCCAGGAAGATCTTCTTTCTTCATCTTCCGTCCAATCAGGCTTACAGATCCCCGGTTGGTAAACTTAAACGCGTTCGACAACAGATTCCGCAAAATTTGTTTGACGCGATGGCTGTCGGTATATACCCATTCCGGCAAATTGCTGTCGAACTCAATGTTCAGGCTGAGTTCTTTTTTATTCGCCATTGGGCCAAAATTCTGTTGAACAAAGCTGGTCAGTTCTTCCATCCGCATCGTTTCATAATTGATATCCATTTTACCTGCGTCCACTTTGGACAGATCCAAAATTTCATCAATCATTTTCAGCAAGTCCGCACCGGACATATAGATCGTCTGCGCATATTCCTGCTGTTTAACACTCAGGTTTCCATCCTTATTCTCCGATAACAATTGGGACAGGATCAGAAGACTGTTAAGTGGTGTACGTAGTTCATGCGACATATTGGCCAAAAATTCCGACTTGTACTTGCTTGTCATCGACAATTGCATCGCTTGCTGTTCCAACTGTGTTTTGGTTTTCTCGATCTCGTCGTTCTTCTCTTCCACTTCACGCACCTGTTCTTCCAGTGCACGAGTCTTGGCAATCAGTTCTGTATTAAAGTGCTCTAATTCTTCCTGTTGACGCTGCAACAGTTCTTCAGAACGTTTGAGAGCCCCCGTCTGTTCTTCCAAATTCTCATTGGAACGGCGCAGCTCCTCTTGCTGTGTCTGAAGCTCTTCAGACTGCACCTGCAATTCCTCTGTGAGCGCCTGGGATTCACGCAGCAGTTCTTCCACTCTCAAACGGCGACGAACGTTGTTGAGAATGACACCCAGATTCATAATCAGTTGCGAGAACAACTGTGTATGCAGATTCGTGAACCCTTCAAATGAAGCCAGTTCGACAACACCAATCAGTTCATCCTCAAATACGACAGGATAGATCATCACACCCGAAGCACGCGATGATCCCGTTGCTGATCCGATGTTCACATAATCTTCAGGCGTTTTCTCCAGAATAATTGGCGCCATATCCAATGCCGCTTGACCAATCAATCCCTCGCCAATACGGTAAACCTCTTTGCCAACATCTTTATTCTCTTCAAACGCGTATGCACCATAACGTCTCAGTTCATCCGGATGCTTCTCTTCATCGATCAGGTATACGACGCCTAGTTGAGCTCCAAGCACAGGTGTGAATTCACTGATAAACATCTGTGAGATCTGGCGAATCGATCCTATACCCCGCAATAATTCCGGAACTCTGGCTATGTTGGAACTCATCCAGTTTTGATCCTGCTGCGCTTGTAAATAAGCTTTCTCGACTTCCAGTTTTTCTTCCAAATCATTGGAGACATCCTTGAACACACTGGCAATCTGACCAATCTCGTCGGTAGACTTCACCTGAATACGGCGAATGGTTCGATAACGCCCTTTGCCAAAGCTGGTGATCATCATGGACACGGTATTCAGCCCCCGTGTAATACTTGGCAGCACCCACATAATGACACCAAATGCAAGTAACAATCCTGCAATCATGATGGCTACGGTAATCTGAACCGCGCGCATATAGGCTGCGTTCGCATCTTTAATCTCGGTATCTATCTCCTGGTCCTGATAACGGGACAGGGCATTCAGGCTGTCTACCGCTTCCTTTTGCACCGCCAAACCGGTAGAATTCCGGTAGTTATTGGCATCTTCTGCCCGATTCTGTGACATCAAACTGACCTGTCTCTCGGCGTAAGCATTGTAAGCTTCCCAGGCCGTATTCACACGATCTACCAGTTGGTGCTCTGGTGCGCTGTCCGCCCGATCCCGCACTTCCTCCAGGTAGCGTTCACCATTTTCCTGCATTTCCTTCAGATCACCGTCCGCGGCACTAATCGAATTATTGGGATTTAACAACAAGTTAGCCAGCACTTTGGCTATATCATTGACCTCTCCACGTGCAGCAGAAGTATACCTGACTTTGAGGTATCGCTCTTGATACATCTGATCCAGCTGTTTATTGCTGCTGTTCAGCCGTTCGTAACTCACAAACGTAAGCACAATCATGATGGCCATCAGAGCGGTAAAGCCAATCAGCAGTTTATTTCTGATCTTCATTCAGCTTCGACCCCTTTGTTTAAGGTAATCCATACCAAACATTTATCATCATCACGCTCCTGCGGAATCTCATCATCGAAGAACAACGCCTGCATGGCCGCTTCATCCCACTGGTGGGAACCCGCCAGATGTTCCTTCAGAAACGCCTGCTGCATTTCCTGATCACCTTGAACAGCTTCAGTCAAACCATCCGTATAAAGTGCAATGTGACCATCACCTTCATAGTGAATCGTCTGTGGTTCAATATCCATCTTGTCGAACAGGCCTACAGGACAGCAGACGCTGTCAAACGTTGTCACACTTCCGTCGTGACGGAAAAAGAGTGCTGGCGGATGGCCTGCATTCACATAATCAATCCGCTTCATGCGTGTATCTACGACCAGATATATCGCTGTAAAATAGTACTGTACCAGCTGTTTTTCCAGATGCAACTGATTAAAGCGACGATTCAGCTCCTGAATAACCTTTTCCGGGTCCACATACGTTGTAACCGTGTCTTTCAACACGGAAGCAATAAACATGGTAAATAGGGATGAAGATATCCCATGCCCCATCATATCCAGCAGTAGTACCCCATATCTGCCTTCGCCAAGCGGGTACCATGAATACAGATCACCCGCAAGTTCAAAGGAAGGCTTATAAATGGCATTAACGTGAAACAACGGATCTTCAATAGCGGGACTTAACACAGCATTCTGTACCATCGCCGCAAGCTTCAGCTCATCCTGAATCCGCTGATCACGCTCTTTATGCCAGTCCTTCTCCTGCTTCAGACGAAGCGCAAGACGGATTCTGGCCATCAGTTCGACTTTGTTAATCGGTTTGGTCACATAATCGGATGCCCCTGCATCGAGCGCCTCGGCCAATTTCTTGGAATCTCCGATCGCGGTTACCATAATAATAGGTATATCCTTGAGATTTTCGAATTTCTGCACAATACTGCATGCTTCGATTCCATCCATCTCCGGCATCATCATATCTAGCAAAATCAGGTCAATATCCGACGGCTTGGGACGAAGTTCATTGTTTTCCTCACCAATCCCAAGGACTTCAAACATCTCCATAGCAGAACTTGCCGTTACAATGTCACGATAGTTTTCTTTTTTCAGAATTTCTCGAATGATAATGACATTCGTCGGATTGTCGTCAACAATAAGTATTCTCATTTCTATCTCCTTATCTATGGCGTCCGGGTTTGTCGATTCTTATCAGGTCAGCTAACAACCTTAATTATACAAATTTCGCATACAACACAGCGGTAGACATAATAATTCCTAGTATAACTATAATTGTATCATCAGAAAACTTCTATCAGTAAATGGCACCATCGCAGGAGAATTCACCCGCTCGCTACCCTGTTTTTGCTGCGTTCTGATCCCGCTTCCAAACTTGCAAAAACATAGATAAGGAATGGGGATATCCCCATTCCTTATCTATGTTTTTGGTTAAGCATTTTGCGTCATCAACTTGAAAGCTCTTTTGAATGATGCAAAATACTTGGTTCTGAAGCTTGTCCATTCTCAGAAGGCTCCAGCTTACGTGTGTGTATCGGCTAAGCTATTCTTTCTTTTTGGCAATCACAAGTACTTTGCCTTTATCGAGTTCACTCTCATAAAAATCTGCCTCAGCTTCGGTGAAGCCCATCGAAACAATTTTGGCCCGGAGTTCATCACCGCGGGAGCGGAACAGATTCGCCAAGGAATCAAATACGCCTTCTTCCTTGATGCCAATCTCTTTGGCATCTGCCGTATCAGCAATCCGATCTGTACGATCCTTTTCATGGGCTAGAACGAAGATATGATCAGCAAGGTATCCGGTAATCTGCAATTCTTTCACCGCTTCTACCGCTTGGACTCCGTTTTCTACCACTTTTGCATAAGCTTGCGCATTGGTTGAATTCATCGTTTCCACTCTCCTCTGATTTGATCTTCTTTATCGAGCTACTTAGTATATAACCATACGATATCGGGTTGAAACGTTTCTTGGATTAATCAATCCTAGGAAACCGATTCGTCAAAGAGGTCTATTCCTTCAATATGATTGGAGCCTGACTTCATATATACCTTCAGCGCCTGATTCCCTCGAAGGAATACTTCTCCATCCTCTGCTACATAATACGGCTTGCCCAACACATCTCGAATGGCCTCAATATTCATCTGAATCCATTCCTGATTAAGCTTCAGACGTTTTTCGGAAGCATCAATATGCACGTAATTGACGACTCCTGTATCTTCACAGAACCCAACCGTTACATCTTTGAATTGATACTCAGGGCAACCCAGATATGGATCAAGTTCCCTATGAACCGGCTGGCCTTTATTGGCTAAAATATCATTCATGCTGTCATCCAGAGAAATGTCATTCAGAGTCCGAAAGTGCTGGACAGTTCCGGATCGATCAGAAGCCAGAATGATCTCTGGTGTTTCCTCTTCCACTACCGTCCATTGCATATCATGAGCAGCGGGTACCGCTGCCGGTTGAACGGAAAAGGGAGAAATTACGCTAAACATAACAAGCAGTAGTTTCATCATGATTCTCACCCCTTCGTCAGGTTCATCACCGCTCTGAAGACTTCTATTGATTACAAAACGGTCATGCTATTTCCGCATACGTTGCCACACACTAGCCGCTACATCTACATATTTCAGCCAGCTTTTCCCGCCCTTGGCATCTTCCTGATATGTAGATTCATAGGATTGCAGTGTCCGATCTGTCGGTGTAGCAGGCGGCGTCTGTACCACATTCGCTACTTCTGAACGTTTACTCTGCTCGGTGCTGCTGCGTTTCGTCTGAAACTTGGCCATCAATGTGGATGACACCTGCTTCGCTGCTTCCGTCACTTCGTTCAGCACTTCACCCAGATTCTGTACGGATTCCATAACAGGATCAATTTGTTTCATTTTGTGCTGCACATCCACTGTAATATCATTGGCATGCCTTACTGTCTGTTTGACCTCATAACTAAGCTCATCTATGGTCTTCTGAACTTCCTGCAGTGTCTGTGACACATTGTCGAGTGAACCCTGAGCGGACTTCAAGGTACGAATTAAAAAGAATACAAGTACTGCAAATGCAATTGCAATTAAAGCCACACTAATTTGATAGATCATAAAAGAACCTCACTTTCAGTATAAATCGGTTTTGTTATTGCTTAGTTACCCGACCCATTCCGAGGCGAAACAAATAGGATATGAACGGTGAAAACAACCCCACCTGGTAAAATATCGCAATGTTTCAACCCAAATGGCCTCGGTTAAAGAACAACTACACACGGCAGTGAGACGAACACTTCTCGCTACCAAGTTCTATAAACGAAAGGATGATACCCATGCTGAAATGGTCGGTACTATTTCTAATTATTGCTCTTGTTGCAGGTATTTTCGGATTCTTCGGTATTGTTGAGGCAGCTGCTTCCATTGCCAAGGTACTCTTCTTCATCTTTGTTGTACTGTTCGTCATCTCCCTGATTACGGGACGCAGCCGAATGCGATAAATGGGGCTTCCCCAATATGAATTTGATACATACAAAAGCCTATCGCGCTTGCAAAAGCCGGTAGGCTTTTGTACGTTCAGATCTTTTTTGCAACAATTGTTTCCCAAGCAGATTGCGGCTTATCTCTATTATGTATTACGCTCCCTTCTGGTCTATTCCATCGCTTCTCCCCGATTACATCATAAAAACAAGACCATTATGACATAGACAACCCGGTTTTCTCCCACCAAAGTATGATATTTACAGGCTCCCCTTATACCCACATTTGCTCCAGTTGACACTGGAGAATCCAAGAAAATATTGTTATAATTTGTGATTCACAAGTGAGCTCGCTTGGTTACTTTTAACACAGGACAACAAACTACATATCTAACCGAGGAGGAAAAACAAATGAAAAAAATCGTAAGTTTTGCCGCTGCTCTGACTTTGATGGGTTCCATGGCTGCTGCCGCAGGTGCTGAGGAAGCGGTTACCGGAACGGCAGCTCCAGAAACGGGGACTCCGACCACCACAACAACGCCGGCTGTTGAAGTGAACAAACCTGCTATAGACACTGTAGAAGGCACAGCTGAGACCGTAACTGGCACAACAGTAGACACAACGGGTACAGAAGGTACTTCAACGACTACTGAAACAACAACTTCAACAAAGGATGACAAAATCTTTGATGAGCCTGTTGTAAAAGCAGGAGATGAGGTTCTGGTTCCTACAATGCTGCTCAACCTGTTGGAGCGCACATGGTTCTATGATGCACCTAATGGTAAACCAATCGGTGCACTGGGTTCCCAAGTCATTGATACGACAGGTGAAGTTGTAGATGGATTCGATGGTGGTCAATGGGTACAAGTGTATACATGGAAAGGTAAAGCCTGGATCCACGTTGCTATTCAATAGTATCGTATAATCGTTCTAACGATAAGTAAAGAGGACAGCGCGCAGGCAGCGGCTGTCCTCTTTTTCAATTTAAATGAGCTTATTCCGGTTTGTCCCTGCCGGTTTCAAGAGCTTCCGGTCGCTCCTTCTATCTTCGGCTCCACATGCACATGTACATGCATAATATTATGTGATCGTTTCAAACGCTCTTCGACCCGGTCACAGATCTGATGACCTTCGATCAAGCTCAGTCCTCCATCCACCTCGATAACCACATCCACCAGGACATGACTGCCGTGTACACGCGCCTTTACATCCTTGATCATTTCCACACCTGGAACCCGAGCTACAGAGGATCTTAAGTCTGTCAGTTCTTTCTGATCAAATCCGTCTGTCAGACGATGTGTTGAATCACGGAAAATCTCCCAAGCTGTCTTACAGATCAACAGACCTACAGCAATTGCAGCTACTTTGTCCAACCAAGGAAGGCCAAATTGTGCACCGATGATCCCGATCGCAGCCCCTATGCTGACCCAGGCATCCGAACGATTATCTTTGGCCGCAGCCATCAGGGCCTGACTGTTAATTTGTTTGGCAAGACGATGGTTGTAACGATATACGCCCAGCATGACCAGCGCACAGACAACGGCAACTGCTGCTGACCACAGGTTTGGTGCTACAAAGTTTCCTTCATACCAGGAACGAACCGCTTCAACCAATACCTGCAGGCCAACCATAGCCATAATAAATGAAGCAATTAGGGCAGCGACCGTTTCCGCTCTAAAGTGACCATAAGCATGATCGGAATCAGGTGGCTTCTGGGATATGCGAAGCCCGATCAATACAGCAACCGACGCCACAATATCTGTAAGGTTATTAAAACCATCCGCCAGCAAAGCGCTGGAAGCAAACAAATATCCACAGATCAACTTAAAAGCAGACAAGACCAGATAGGCCACAATACTGACCCAAGCCCCCCGCTCTCCTTTGCGTATTTCTTCATAGGCGTTCAAACCGGGCGACACTCCTTTAACGTTTCGTATTACGGTTGTTCCATGTTACCAAATGCGTACCGTGTGGGTCTATAGAAACAGTGTTGCTAAGCTGCATTGCTGTAGGGAAGCCGAAACAAAGTTGCCAGACCGCAGGGCTGTAGGTGAAGAGAAAAAATGTTGGCCCAGTCAAAAAAGTGAAGGATTTCAGCATTTTATCAGGTTGCCCTTGTGGGGCTTTTGTAAAACGTATAAAATGAGTACATCCCGTCCAATTTGGACGGCTTACTGTAAGACCGGGAGGGAAATAACGATGAGCGATAATAACGAACCGAAAAAGGTCAGTTTGCAGGATGCCATACGCCAGAAACTGGCGCAGAAGAAAGAACAGGCAAACACAGGTAACCAGTCCAGTGCCTATTTTGAAGGCGGCCCCAAAGCAATGAAGAGCCAAAACAACAAAAAGCCTAACAATCAGCGCCGCCGTACTGGCGGGTCCTAGACCTAGACCGCAAGAAGCTCTTGTATGAGATGTTTCTATGGTTACAGGATCACCCTGTATGACCCAAAAAAGAACCGCAAGCCTCCTCTGGAGAGCTTGCGGTTCTTTTTTTATCCTCTATAAAAACGTACAGTTAACTGCGTTAACCATATTCAATGTAGACAGAATAGCTTATCTTAAGCTTCTACCGGATACATTTTGTTACGTAGTTCTTTAATTTCGTCACTTTCCAGATACTCATCATAGCTCATTTGGCGATCAATGATGCCGTTTGGCGTGATTTCAATAATCCGGTTAGCGATGGTTTGAATAAACTGATGGTCATGCGATGTAAACAGCATGGTGCCGTCAAAGTCAATCATACCATTGTTCAGTGCGGTAATGGACTCCAGATCCAAGTGGTTCGTTGGCTCATCCAGAATCAGGGCGTTAGCGCCTGTTTGCATCATTTTCGCCAGCATACAGCGAACTTTCTCGCCCCCGGAGAGTACACTTGCTTTCTTCAGGGATTCTTCGCCTGAGAACAGCATACGACCCAAGAATCCACGCAGGTACGTTTCATCCTGATCTTTGGAATATTGACGAAGCCAATCCACGAGACTCATATCTACGCCGTCAAAATATTTGGAGTTGTCTTTCGGGAAATAAGCTTGAGTTGTAGTAATACCCCAAGTGTATTCGCCACTATCCGCTTCTGTTTCACCCATAAGGATATCAAACAACAACGATTTGGCATTACCATTCGGGCCAACAAAGGCAATCTTATCCCCTTTATTCACCACAAAGCTGAGATCATTCAGCATGCTCACACCATCAATTGTTTTATTGATACGGTCAACGGTCAACAATTGTTTACCCGCTTCGCGCTCAGGTTTGAAGTTGATGAATGGATATTTCCGGTTCGATGGACGAAGATCATCCAACGTGATTTTGTCGAGTTGTTTCTTACGTGAAGTCGCTTGCTTTGATTTGGAAGCATTCGCAGAGAAACGTTGAATAAAGGCTTGCAGCTCTTTAATCTTCTCTTCTTTTTTCTTGTTAGCATCACGTTGCAAAGCAAGTGCCAATTGGCTGGATTCATACCAGAAATCGTAGTTACCTACGTACAGCTGGATTTTACCAAAATCGATATCGGCAATGTGTGTACATACTTTGTTCAGGAAGTGACGGTCATGGGATACCACAATAACGGTGCCTTCATAGTCCATGAGGAAGTTTTCCAGCCATTGAATGGATTCGAGGTCCAAGTGGTTGGTAGGCTCATCGAGCAACAGGTTGTTTGGACGACCAAACAAGGCTTGTGCAAGCAGGACACGAACTTTTTCGTTACCGCTCAGATCAACCATTTTCTTCTCATGCATGTCACGTTCGATACCTAGACCGATCAGGAGTGCCGCTGCATCCGGCTCAGCATCCCAGCCATTCAACTCAGCAAACTCCCCTTCAAGCTCACCTGCACGCAAACCATCTTCTTCCGTAAAGTCCGCTTTGGCGTACAGTGAGTCCTTCTCCTTCATAATGGAATAAAGACGGCTGTGGCCCATAATTACCGTTTCAAGAACCGGGTACTCATCATATTCAAAGTGGTTTTGCTTCAAAACGGCCATGCGTTCGCCCGGGGTGATGTGCACCTCTCCCGAGTTTGCTTCAATTTCACCGGACAAAATTTTCAAAAATGTTGATTTGCCGGCTCCGTTGGCGCCGATCAGACCGTAACAGTTGCCTGGCGTGAACTTGATATTCACATCTTCAAAAAGTGCACGTTTTCCGTAGCGGAGCGTGATGCCGCTTGTACTAATCATTAAGCATACCATCCTTTATTTAATATTCTGCATACTGCATGAATAGCAACTTGCATTAATCATGGATTCAATATCCCGAAGCCTATTCTGGCACCATATTATAACACAAAAAAGCGGCAAATTCGAAAATTGGCCGCTTTTTAATCGTTAAAGATTTGGTAAATGTACCGTTCATGCGGGTATACCCTTACATTAGCATATCTAGATCATTTTTGTTAGTCTTGTTTACTTTCTTCGTGCCGGATGCGGAGTGTCTCGCCATGTCCTAACACTCGAATGCGCTCTTCGTTAATTCCCAGCCGTTCGCGTTCAGCTTCCATTCGATCCAGTGCTTCCTTGGGGGTGTCATCCGCCAGCTTAAACGTTCCATAATGCATGGGGACCATAAGCTGGGAACCCGTTTCTACAAATCCCTGCAACGCTTCTTCCGGCGTCACATGCTGGGAGGTCATGAACCATTCCGGGTCGTACGCACCGATTGGCATCAAGGTGACACCAATGTCGAAGCGTTCACCGATCGTTTTGAATCCCTTAAAGTATCCTGTATCCCCTACAAAATAAATGACTGGCGGACCGCCAGGAGATTGATCAGCCGATGCTTCTATTGGATCCGGGTGATTCTGTTCCAATACATAACCGCCCCAATGGGACGTGTTCGTATCAAATAAGGTTCGGCGCGTCCAGTGCTGTGCAGGTACAAAGGTTATTTTGACTCCGCCTAGCGTAATATGTTCCCACCATTTCATCTCATGACACCGGCGGAATCCTTTGCGCACCATTTTGCGCTTGAGACCATCAGGAACAATGAGCAGTGTCTTGGCCGTGACCAATTTCCGCAGCGATGCGAGATGCAAATGATCGTAGTGTGAATGCGAGATCAGAATGACATCCAAAGGTGGAATATCCTGAATCGGTATGCCAGGAGCACCGAGTCTGCGCTGAAATCCCATTTTCTCGGCCCAAACCGGGTCAGTCACGATGTTTAGTCCATGATATTGAATAAAAAACGTGGAATGCCCAATCCAGGTAATCGTGGTTTCAGCCCGGTTGGCGTGCAAATAATCCAGCTCAGGTGGGTGCTTGGGCACGGTGTAGGAATAATCCTTAACTTTGCTGCGCCGTTGCTCCCTCCATTGCTTGAATTCCTTCAACGTTTTGTCCGTACTTACATTATCAATGTTGTTATAACGGATTTTCGGCATGAAAGGGCCCTCCTCCCCTCCTCGTATCTTAACAAAAGATTACCCCGAATTGGAAAGTACGTACCAACGAATCAATCCTTTGGATTTTTGCACTTCGCCAAGTAGACGAACAAAAACGCAATTGCAGCCACGATAATCAATGGTGGGGCGTACATAATCGTAAAGGTCTCAAAAAAACTTAATCCCGTTATACCGGGAATCCCCCTCACTCCCTCGTCAGAGCTGAGAAGTAACCGTGGAAGCATGATGAACAGCATGTTGGGAAGCATCAACGGACTCATCCTTTCTTTTTGCCAGCATTACCTCGCACATAGTTGGCATCAAACAGAAACAGCTTCATAATGAGCACAAGTGAAGGAATGAGCACCAGCAGTCCCAGGCTGAACGCCGTAATGAGCGCAATACCCATCGTCTTGTTCGTAAAGCTGTCGTAAATATTAATGTACGGATACAGAATGTATGGAAGATGTGAGCGCCCATAGCCGTACCAGGCAAAGGCAAACTGCAGCATGACGGCGATAAAGCACCAGCCCAGATATTTACGTTTCCATACCAGCGAGACGGCGATCACAAAACAGATAAAAGATGCGATAAACATCCATGAGATATTTAACATCTGCTCAAAGTGTGCGGGGTTCTGTTTGTTAATTTGCAAAAATGCCAGGAAGCTGGCAAAGATCGTCGGCAGACTCCATAGGAGCGCATACTCCCGAAGAACTTCAAACGCAGTCTCATCCTCCGCCCGCTTGGCATAGTAGGAAAGAAACATCGCGGAGATATAGAGCACACTTACCAGTGCAAGCAATACAACAGACCAGGTATACGGATTCGTCAAAAACTCACGCCAGCGAAAAAACACCTGATCACCCACCTGCTCAATAATTCCACCTTCGGATATCGCCAAAATGGTGGAAAACACCGCCGGAATCAGCAATCCCGTCGCTCCGTACAATGCCATATAGATCCGGCTATTCTGCCCATTGTTCCCATAGGTATTATAGGCGTAGTACACGCCCCGGATCGCAAGCAGCACAATCGCCAATGAACCTGGAACAAGCAGCGCAGTCCCATAATAAAAAGCGCTATCCGGATAAAATCCAACCAGACCAACCACAAAAAAGATCAGAAACACATTCGTCACTTCCCACACGGGTGAGAGATAGCGCTGAATAATGTTATGAATTTTGTTCTCGTGTCCGGTTAATATGCTGTAAAAGCTGAAAAATCCGGCTCCAAAATCAATCGAAGCCACGATCAGATATCCAAACAGAAACGTCCACAAGATCGCGATGCCTGCAATTTCAAAGCTCAATGCACGATCCCTCCTTCCAGGCCGAGAGACTCCAGTTCCTTCTCTGCTTCCTTGTTACGAAACAGCTTGCTAAGTACCCGTATCGCTGAGAAACAAAGGATCAGGTACAGCAGGATAAACAGAACGAGCATCCAGCCTACCGAGGATGATGTTGTTGCTGCTTCCGATACCTTCATGTAACCGCGCAATATCCACGGCTGTCTACCGACCTCGGCGAACATCCAGCCCAGCTCAATGGCAATCATAGCCAGGGGGCCAAGCAGGACGATGCCGAGCAAGAGCCACTTGGGATAAGGCTTGCGCCCCGGCAGCCAGCGCCGGAACACATAAAGCACCGGGATCAGCAGAATGATCACGCCGGTCGTTACTTTCAGGTCAAACATATAGTGAATGGACAACGGCGGCCTCAGATCGGCCGGAAATTCTTCAAGCCCTTTCACTTCCGTGTCCGGTCTGTTTCCCGCCAGTATACTGAGTGCATAGGGAATCTCAATGGCGTATTTCACTTCATTGTTCTCGTCAAGAATACCGCCATAGACCAGCGGCGCCTTCGTCATCGTTTTGAAATGCCACTCTGCGGCGGCGAGCTTCTCCGGCTGGTATTTCGCCAGAAATTTACCGGAAGAATCTCCGATCATGACGGTACTGACCGCAAATACGAGAGCACATACCGTTGTGAGTTTAAGTGCCTTTTTGTAATACACATGATTCCGACCCCGAAGCAAGCTGAATGCGGCGATGCCCGCCAATATCCCCGCACTCAATGTGTATGACGAGGCGAGCACGTGAGATACCTTGGTTGGGGTAGCCGGATTCAGCATCGCAGCAATCGGATGGATGTCCTTCATGATGCCATTAATCAGGGTGAACCCCTGAGGCTGGTTCATAAAGGAATTCACCGTTGTAATGAATATCGCAGAGGCAGAGGAACCCAGTGCCACCGGAATCAGCAGCAGCATATGCGTATATTTCTTTTTGAAACGGTCCCAAGTGTAAAGGTAGATTCCAAGAAAGATCGCCTCCACAAAAAAAGCGAACGTCTCCATAAACAGCGGCAAGGCAATGGCCTGCCCTGCTACTCGCATAAACATCGGCCACAGCAGGCTGAGCTGTAAACCGATTGAGGTGCCGGTAACGACACCAACGGCAACGGTAATGACGAAACCTCGCGCCCATCTGCGCGCCAGCAAGGTGTAATGGATATCATTGGTGCGCAATCCGCGCCATTCAGCCAAGGCGATCATGAGTGGAACGCCTACACCGATGGAAGCAAAAATGATGTGCACAAACAGGGTAAGACCGGTCAGCATCCGGCTGAGCAGAACAGGGTCCAGGGATGACATGGGTTACACTCCTCTTTCACATAATCGTTATGTACGACTTCATACCGCCGCCTGAGTGACGATATGACTCAATAACTCATAATCCGGATAATACTTTTGACAACGGCATACAGCACGATCACGGCTGCGACCAGGCAGACGATAATAAGGGTTTTCTCTTGTTTACGGAACATAGACCTGCCGTCCTCCTTTTGCATGGCATGCAAATTATGGCTCTATAGACAGTTTGCAAAAGAAGTTGTTTTTTTATCCGGGAAATTTTGAAAAACAAAAAAAGCCTTTATCTGTTTCAGGATGAAACCATCCATCCGATCAGATAAAGACCTCATTTGCCTTACAAGAGTTCGTCCTGCTTGGGCAATCGAACCTTGAACGTACTTCCTTTGTGCGGCGCGGATATAAAGGTAAGCGTACCCTGGTGATCCTCTACAATTTTGCGCGAAATGTAAAGCCCCAGTCCAGTCCCGCCAATCTGACGATGATCCGAATTGTCCACACGATAAAACTTCGTAAATAGCAGGTCCTGCACATTCTCTGGAATACCTATTCCATAATCACGTACATCGATGCATAACCATTCTTTTTCTTCCCACAGCGTAATATCGATTCGATCCGCTCCAGGTGAGTACTTGACTGCATTGCCAACCAAATTATGCATTAACTGAACCATCCGGTTCTGGTCCGCATAAGCAAAAAAGTCTCCATTAAACGCATGCACATAGATGCGCTGAATGGATTGCATATTCCATTGCTCAGCAACACCCTCAACCAACTCAAGCAGCGGCACATACGTCATGTGGTAGGTCATGCCTTCGTTATCCAGACGTTGAATATCAAGTACATCATCCAGCAGACTGCTCAGCCGTGCGCCTTCTGAAGATATGGTTTCCATGAACTCCTTACGCTGTGAAGCGGGAAGATCATACATCATCATTAACTCTACATAGCCCATAATGGTCGCAACAGGGGTACGAAGCTCATGTGAGACCACGCTGATCAGTTCGTTTTTCATCCGATTCAGGCGTTCTTCCTCCGTACGATCGCGGAACACCAAAAGAAATCCATGGTTTTTACCCGGAACATCCATTTGCTTCATGTACAGGGAAAATACACTCTTTTCCACATCATTAAATATAAATTCAGTCTCGACAAAGGCCCGTTCTCCGTTCAAAAATGCGCGAGTCTGCTCCACCAGATTGAATTCAGAGGTTAATATCCGCGTATCAATGGCCTGAGCCAAGTCTTCAATGGATCGGCCCGAAAAATCTCGGAGACCAAACATTTCTTCAATCCTTCTATTCACGATCGTGATGGTTCCAGAACGATCAGACATGACCAGACCTTCCCGGACGGATTCTATGAATTGCTCGCTAATATCCCGCTGTTCCTGAATGGCGACTTTTTCATGAAACAGCTCCGCATTCAGCTTCTCCAGAGCCAGCGCATGACGTACACGGTCTTCTTCAGCCCTTGTGCGCTCAGTAATATCCTTAATAAATAGGTTATAAAGTATTTCGTTATTTCCCAATTGGATTTCTACGATCTTGTACTCAATCGGAAAAACCGAACCATCCCAGCGGATACCTGAAATCTCTTCCACAATGACATGCCGTTTACCCCGGATATATTCGAATCTCTCCAGCATTGCCTTGATTTCCATACAGCTCGCACCCTGAAAAAGGGATGGAGCCTCCTTCTCGAATACCACTTCTTCCCGTTTCAGTCCAAACATTCTTTCGGCTTCAGGATTAAATTCGATAATCAGCCCGTTTGAATCCACAGCAATAATGGCATCAATCGATGAATCAATAATGGCGCGTTTGATCTCCTCACTATTCTTCAATTCCTTGGTTCGCTCTCTGACCCGGTCCTCCAGGGTGAGCTTGTCCTGACGAATCTGTTCGAATTGTCCCAGGAGTACATCAGCCATCTTGCGCAAATTGCCAATCAGTATCTGTACTTCTGTTACATGGCTGGTTGGCCATTCCATCTCCCCATTACGAAATAACAGCCTTGGAAGAGAGCCAGTCATGCGTGTAAGGCGCTTTAATGGACTTATCACTTTTCGGCTGAGAGGAGCGGCCACAATCATGGAAGCCACAAAAATGATGAACAGAGATTGAAGTGTGGTCAAGTAGATCGCCTCAATCCGAGTGTAGTAATTGGCTGAGTTGGTCTCAACAAATACTCGATAAGGCGTACTTGTGGTCATATCTGCTTCGTACATGAACGATGCCTGTTTCCAGTGAGTAAGCACATCGCTATAATAAGCATCCCCGGATTGGAACAGTATGCTGTTCTCCCCCGGCTTGAGAAAACGATATTTGTTGATATCCAGGTATTCCCCCACCGGAATCGTATCCAGTCCAGAAGCAATGACCTTATCATCTGGGTCAAGAATGATGACATTCACACCCAGTAGATGATGATAACGTTCCATACTTTGATGCATGTTCTCTTGGGTTAGATATCGATCATTTAAATCCTTGATCACAGCATTCGCAGCATGCTTTAGATTAGATACAATGGTGTCATTGATCTGACCTAGCTGTCTGCGGCTATCGGCCGATAACAGAACAAGAGAAACAACGACTACAAAAGCTACGACGTATTTAAAAGCAATTCGTGTGAGCGGAATGGTTCCTGTTCGTTTCGACTTCACCTCGCCATTGGTAATCCAGAAATCCACTACAATACCTGCAATCAGCGCGTTAACCATGCTGGTCACAGCGACATGCATATATCCATACTTCAATTCTTCAAGATTCATGCCCAGCATGAAATATCCGTAACAGGTCACTGGCAATAACATCACGACCCAGAATGCAGCATTGGCCTTCATAAGGCTTCCATTTTTCCAGCGTATCTGCCATCCCAGCATCCAGATTAGTTCAATAAAGTGAGCGCCCATCATAAAAAAACTGTTAGGGACCAGACCTGCACATAACATACCCAAGGCACAGATCGCTATCAGGGTGGTGAATCCATATATGGCTCCGTGTAAGCGCAAAGCAATAAAAGCTGCGGCTGTGCCGAACAATAACTGTACCCCGTAAAACAGAGTCAACGGAAATATCGTTCCCAGCGCACCCAGGATAATAAGTATGGCCGTACCCAACCACGGAATCCGGAGTTTGATCACCATCCACTCCAACACCTTGCTTACCTTTATGTATTCCATAGGCAGCTGCCCTTATAACTGATTTCTATGTTTGCATTCAACAACAACGTTGGTACCTCCTATGGATTAAAGCTCGTAAGATCTACTTTATTTCCCTCAAACCGTTCTGATACATTATACTGTAATAACTACTCGATGTAGCTTTGGGAAATTTTGAATGATCGGCAAATGAGCTGCATTCATGGTAAAATACTGAAGTTTGGCTAAAGTTGTATAGATTCGACTACATATGCATCCTATATTCTGGAATACAAACATTAAAAATTTTGCAGCATTTCTACACAAATCACGGCATTTTTGCAGAAGTTTCTTAACAAATTCATTTCATCAGGAGTGTGACCTCAATGTCTATCAAAGTTCTTCTTATAGAAGATGAGAAAAATCTGGCCGACATGATTGCTTTCTTTCTTGAGGAGGAGGGTTACATAACTGAACGGGTTCATCATGCACGAGAAGCACTTCAACTTTTTCCACGATTCCAGCCCGATATTGTAGTGACTGACTTGATGCTGCCTGAAACAGACGGTAATGATCTGGTTGATGCGTTTCGCCAGCACTCGACTGTACCCATATTAATGATTTCGGCCAGCACTATGCTGAATGATCGGCTCCGAGCATTGCACAATGGTGCGGATGATTTTCTTTGTAAACCCTTTAGTCTGAAAGAGCTTGACGCACGAATTAAAGCATTACTGCGCAGATCGGCCATCTCCTACCCGGACAAGCCGATAAAAGAGGACAAACCCGCTGAAGTTGTCGGACATGTCAGTGTGAATGATTACAGAAGAACCTTGTTTGTGGATGGCATTGAAATTGAGGTCACTCATATTGAGTTTGAAATTATGAAGGAGTTGTACCGAAATCCCGGCAAAGTGTTTACCCGCAATGAACTCATGGATCGAATTAAAGGCTCAGAACGGGCATATCTGGACCGTACAATCGATGTGCACATTTCCAGCCTGCGCAAAAAAATTGAACCCGACCCCAAAAATCCAAGGTATATCAAGACAGTTTGGGGAACGGGATATAAATACGTCATTTAGTACATGCCGAAATGAATAATGGCTCATGTCCTCTCTCTGTCATCGTCTGATCGACTGGGTTGAGGGCTGAGCTGTTTTTGTTTTGTATGCAAAAGAATGCAGCCACCGCTGGATTTCCATGATCAGCCGATCTGGTTCTTCCTCTTGCCAGAGGATCATCTTTATCAGACCCTTACCCGTAATAAGCTGCAAATGGCGCTTGCGAATCAACGATTGGAAATCCGTAATCACCAGTAAAGGAATCTGAGGCATAAATGCCCGAATGGCATTTGCTGCTGATACGGCTTGCCCAGCATCCTGATAATCCACAATACAATAGTGAGCTGTGCCCCATTCCTCCCCCTCCTCGTTATTCAGGTTCTTTTCTCTCTTCACTGCGGACTCCCTCTGCTCAACTGTTATCCATTCATTCAACAATTCAATCATATTGTCATAATCAATACCACGACTTCCGTCCGAAAGTACGGTAATGGGTTCCATAGGTATAACCTCCAGTTCATTCTCTCATCTTATTGTGCCAATCTTCATTTAAAAATGTTCGTGTGTGAACATAAAAGAAGTGTTAACTATCTTCGTACGTCTTAACAAACTGTGTAAGGTTCATTACCCATTTCGCAGTTTGCGGCAATTCATGTAAAATAGGGATATGCCCGTGTCCATTGCGGGAACTTTAAGAATGAATCCGGTACAGGAGGTTATGAACCGATGAATATTGTTTCCATTGAACCAACACCCAGTCCCAATACGATGATGCTGCATCTGGACGAACGTCTGGAGGACGGGGTCCGCAGAACATATACACTGGATAACGAACGATCTGCTCCGGCGTTTATTCGCCAGATGCTTCATATTCCCGGAGTAAAAAGTGTATTTCACACCACCGACTTCGTAGCGCTTGATCGCAAGGGAAATGCGGATTGGTCCGTCATTCTTGGCGAAGTTCAGAGTCGTCTGGGCCAACAGGGTATTGATCTGGACTGGATTGAATCTGAAGATGCCTCTGGTGAACACTTCGGTGAAGCACAGGTATTCGTTCAATTTTTCAGAGGTGTGCCGATGCAAATTCGGGTCAAAGCCGGTGCCAAGGAAGAGCGGATTTCGCTCTCGGATCGGTTCGTCAAAGCCGTTACTGAAGTCGCCAGCGCAACGCTGATCAAGGAACGGAAACTGAGTGATTATGGCGTCCGCTACGGTGAATTGCCTGAAATCGCAAGAGAAGTTGAACAGGAGCTGGAAGCAGCCTATCCGCCAGAGCGTCTGGAACGCGTAATTCAACAAGCCATTGAGCACGGCACCAATGCCGAAGAGTTCGTGGAACGTCGCCGTGAGCTGGATGGTGCCGAGCTTGAAGAGGCTCTGCATCATGAGGACTGGAATGTTCGCTACGCTGCATTTGATGGCATGGAGCCTACAGCAGAACGACTGCCACTCGTAGCCCATGCACTTCATGACAGTAAAATGCAGATACGCCGGCTGGCTGTTGTATATCTCGGTGATATTCGTACACCGGAAGCAATGGAACTGCTATACGAAGCCCTGCAGGACAGTTCGCCTGCTGTACGTCGGACTGCGGGAGACACCCTCTCCGATATCGGTGATCCAGCAGCTACGGCAGCCATGACAGCTACGTTATCCGACAAAAGCAAGCTTGTACGCTGGCGTGCGGCCCGCTTCCTGTACGAAGTGGGAACCGAAGAAGCAGAGCAGGCTCTGCGGAAGGCAGCGGATGACCCTGAGTTTGAAGTCAGCCTGCAAGCCAAAATGGCACTGGAACGGATTGAATCCGGGGAACAGGCAGCCGGAACCGTATGGCAGCAGATGGCCGGGCGTAACAAGACGTCGGAATAGTCCTTTTGATTCATATCCAACAATTGTTATTGCACTGGAATACCATGGGGGTTATACTGATTGTCTGTTTACTAAACAGGACATTGAGTGTTACGTTCTGTGATTTATAATTTCATAGACAATAGATACACCTCATCCATGATGAGGTAGAGGTCGCGGGTGCGATCAGTACGCTGAAGGAGGCGCTAAGGAGCCGCTTATGAATTCAGCCGAAAGGTGCACCCGCCGAAGCCCGCAGGACGGTTCCTTACGTTGTCCAGCGCGGCTGGGGCTGTTGCCGAAAGGTGCAGAACTGTCACAGATGTATGATGCCTTCCCCGGAGGGTATGATTTCTTCTGTGTTGAGCTATCTTAAACATTTGGGACGAGGTGCGGACGATTGATAATAAAGACCGCAGGCTAATGCCTGCGGTCTTTTGTGTTATTTTCCATTGTTCTGAACCCATTAGTACTGAAAGAAGGAGTGTTTGCATGCAAGACCGCAACAACCAAACCACGACAGGACCCACCCTGAAAAAAGGATTACGCGCACGACATATGACCATGATCGCACTCGGTGGATCCATTGGTACAGGACTGTTCCTCGCAAGCGGAACCGCCATTTCCAATGCAGGCCCAGGCGGTGCACTGATTGCTTATGCTGCCGTTGGCATCATGGTCTTCTTTCTTATGACCAGTCTCGGAGAACTGGCCACCTTCATGCCCGACTCCGGTTCATTCAATACGTATGCGGCCCGCTTCGTCGATCCGGCCCTCGGGTTCGCCATGGGCTGGAACTTCTGGTACAACTGGGCCGTCACCATTGCGGCAGAGCTTGCAGCCGCAACCGTACTCATCAAATACTGGTTCCCTGACAGTTCATCCATGTTGTGGAGTCTGTTGTTTCTCGTATTAATTTTTGCCCTGAATGTGTTGTCCGTTAAAGGCTATGGAGAGTCGGAATACTGGTTCGCCATTATCAAAGTCGCTACAGTGATCATCTTCCTTACCGTTGGTGTGCTCATGATCTTCGGCATTATCGGCGGAGAAGCGGTTGGGTTCAGCAACTTTACTGTAGGGGATGCACCATTCCATGGCGGATTCTTTGCGGTTCTCGGTGTATTTATGGCTGCCGGGTTCTCTTTCCAGGGAACGGAGCTCATTGGTGTCGCAGCCGGTGAGAGCGAGAATCCGCGTGAAAATGTCCCTCGTGCTATTCGGCAAGTGTTCTGGCGTATTCTGATCTTCTACATTCTGGCGATTACCGTCATCAGTCTGATCATTCCTTACACCCATCCGAATCTGCTCAAAGGTGATCTGAATAATATCGGAGTCAGTCCGTTTACGCTTGTCTTTGAAAAGGCGGGTCTGGCCATTGCTGCTTCCGTCATGAATGCCGTTATTTTGACCTCTGTACTCTCTGCCGGGAATTCAGGTATGTATGCTTCAAGTCGTGTTCTGTATGCTCTTGCCAGGGATGGCAAAGCGCCGCGCTTCCTGGGTCGGCTGAACAAAAAGGGCATTCCGATGAATGCCCTGCTCTTGACTACAGCGGTGGGTATGCTCGCATTTCTAGCCTCCCTTTTCGGTGATGGTATTGTATACACCTGGTTGCTGAATGCATCTGGTATGTGTGGCTTTATCACCTGGCTCGGCATTGCCATCAGCCATTATCGCTTCCGCCGTGCGTATGTGGCCCAAGGCCGGGATTTGAACGATCTGCCCTACCTTGCGCGCTGGTTCCCATTCGGTCCGATCTTTGCTTTTGTGTTATGTATCATCGTTATTATTGGACAGAACTATCAGGCGTTCACGGGCGATCAGATCGATTGGAGCGGAGCCCTCGTCGCTTACTTGAGCGTTCCGCTGTTCCTGATCTTATGGCTGGGTTATAAATTCATTAAGAAAACAAAGGTTGTTCCATTACAGGAATGTGATTTTACAACTACAAATGAATAACGATATTGCTAAGGCAACCTTCTTCCGCTGGAGAGAAGGTTGCCTTTTTGGTTCGTCCAAGTTTCGGGATAGATATCACTCAAGCAGAAAAAGAACGCTCATTCATGAGCGTCCTTGTTCACTATAAGGTGTGTCCTATTATAATCATTCATACAAAGTCTGCTGTCACATGGTCCAGGTAATCTTCACACGCAGATCGACGGTATCCTCCATGTTGGACACGTAATACGATATCGACTTCATGCCAAGCTGATACAAATCCTGCAAATCCTCTACTAGTCCCGTTTCAGTACCCTTGTATCTGAACGTCAGCGAGGTTCCGCCATCCTTGAGCACACTCTGAACTTTTGTTTTCAGCGCGGAATGACCACTAACCGCATCGCTTTCGTCATATAGCGAATATTCCAGCGCATGATACAGCTTCTGATACGCGGCTGCCTTGCTGCCTCCCGCCTTCACCAAAGTTTGCAAAGCTTCACGATAAGGGGCAGTTGCAGCAGGATACTTGCCTTTAGCTGTCCAGACATGGTCACGTGCCATCTCATCATCACTGAGCAAATAATAATTGTGACTTACCTTGCCCTTACGGTCAGGAGTAGGATCATCCCACGTCGTGTCCATATGATACCACTTGCCATCCAGCTTGACGAGATTCCAGGCGTGTAATTGCTCACCAGCCGTTCCTTCCACAATCCGGTTCTCTATACCCACCCGCTCCAGCATGCGATAAGCCAGCAGCGAATATCCCTGACATACGGTACTGCCGGTTACAAGTCCGTCGTATGCAGTATATTTCTGCAAGGATGTATCGTAGGAAAGGTTAAGTACAATCCAATCATGAATGGCTTTAACCTTCTCATGATTCGTCATACCGGGCACGATAATCTCTTTCAGCACATTGGTCACCTTGCGGTTCACATAATCGGTCTGTTCTTTCGTTTCCCGATAGGCCAATTTTACATGCACCTCTGCGGATACATTGGAGCCTTTATAGTTAAATGCGTAACTTTTAACGGTATATTGAATATAGGGATCACTGGTCATTGCTTCGTCAATGGAGCTCTGCAACTGTTTCTTGAGGCCTTTCACATTGCCTTTGTATGTAAAAACAAGTTCCTCCGTTCGCTGGGACATCGCGGTAAGCAACGTCTCGCGCAGATCCGTATTCGTGGATATGTCTGATGTTCCCGACGCCGCGTACAGCTGATCCAGATCGACTGCATGTGGCAGTGCCACAGCGACGAGACAGCCAGCCAATAGCAGGGTTATCACTCGTTTTCCGTGCTTGCCCATGAAAGGATACCACCTCTCTTTGCAAAGTTCTCATGCCTCATTGTATCACAAAAGGGATTGACGGCAGGCTTCTAGTTTTGTCGAAAAGCATCAAAAGAGACCCTCCGCAGAAGGTCCCCCTGTCTTCAGCAAAACAAACCTAACCTACCCGTTATCCTCATCATATGACTCTTCCGGGCATTTATGCAACTAACTCCAATCAATAAAGGCGATTGCCGCTCATAAAGGTATCCGTCTTGCCCTGAAGCTTGGCCAGTCGTTCCAATACCTGGGCCGCTTCGGCAACCGTCACTTTGCGCGCAGGCATGAAGCGTCCTTCAATCGGAGGCAGCAATCCCAGCTTGATGCTGAGGGAGACCGCTCCCTTGTTGCTGACCGCACTGGCATCTGCCAGGTTGGGAAGATCCGAAGGCAACGTGTAGAATCCGGCCAGTTTCTCATAGCGCAAAATGCGCACGAGCAATACTGCCAACTCTTCGCGAGTCATCTCCTCTTCTGGATTTAGCTTCGTTTCAGAGTCGGCACCCGCTAACCAGCGCTGATCGATCAATGTCCGCACAGCTTGGTAATAAGGGCTCTCCGGGGCGATATCAGCGTATAGATTGCCATCCCCATCACCGCTATAATACACATCCAAATTTGGATTAACTGCTCTTGCCAGATAGGTAAACCAATCACCTTTGGTGATGACCCGGTCTGGGAATACACGTCCCAGTTCATCTGCAAGAAGGACTCCATGCTGTACCATGCTCTGCAGAGCTGCTTCAGCGGCATGTCCCATAATATCGCTAGTTGTAACTTGAACTGCCCCAGTCGTACTGCCGTACATCGACTTCCATTCTCCCGTGTTGGCATCCAGCACTTCATAGGTTATACCAGTCAACGGACTGTCAGTACGAGTAGGCATGTAGGCAAGCTTCACACCCATGGGGACGGATTCACTGTTGCCCATGCTGAAGCCTCCATAACGAGAGTAGGCCAGTACCAATTTGAATTCTTCAAGATAGGTAGCCTTGGCTTTCTCATAACTGATGGCCGGTTTGACATCCGTCGGCAGCTGCTCTGGCGTTGCAGCAGCCAGCGCATAAAATTCATTGAGCGTTCCATCATTTGATACTTGTACCTGAACCGTATCATCCTTAACCAAAATTCCGTTTAGGTACCGTTGGAATATAAACGTTCGTGCATTATCCAATTCAAGCACCGATGAAAGTCGGAATTGCTTGCTTGCATCCGGCACAAGTGAGATGACAGTATTGATCGCCAGTTTCTCCGCCTGAGATTTGGTCATGGTCTTGCCTTTCACTTCCGTCTCCGGCTTCTCCTGCTCGATGCCCGGCATCATGCGCTGATAAATGTTCACACTGTAGATCTGTCCGGTTGCCGCATCAACCTGTGCCGAAATGTCTCTCATAAACATATAAGACACACTTGCATTGCGGTTGCTCCAGCTCAGGCTCCAGACCTGATTGTTTGGACTTGCAAAACTGCCTTTGGTTAACTGGCTATAATCCATTTGATAGCCTTCCGGTATATCAAAATTCTTTTTAACCAGCTTCTCTGCCTGCTGAGCATTCAATTTCGATCCAGTATTCGGTGTGAAAGCAGCTACACTGCCTCTAAGAGGTTTGTCCTCCTGGGAAACTTCCTGGGCAAGGGCTTTACCTGTCACGCTGTTGATTCGATCCATTGTATCCGCATCTAGTGGAATAACACTTGAGTTCTTCGGCGTGTACCCTAAGTAATACTTCTGGCCTTTGCGAGAAGAAAACTGTTCTTCGCTAATATAAGCCAGCTGAACATCGAACTGTTCCTCGAACTTCTGCTGAGCCTGATCCGCTGAAATGGCTGCCTTCGATGATGGATATTCAGCTCCAATCGTAGTTCGCGAATATCCCGTCACTAAACCGCTCTGATCCACACTTATGTAGGCTGTTTCCGCCTCAGATACCAACCCTTCATGCTTCAGCTGGTAGCTGTAAGTATATTCTGTTCGGCCAAATAGGGATTGCTGCGCGTTGTTGATATACCGTTCATCAACGGCAACAAAACCACCTTCCTTCAGATTCGGAATTGCCTTATACAGAAACTCATCTGCCTGCTTTCTTGCTTCCGTTTTCGTTAATTTCGTCTCTGAATCCGAAATCTGCTTTTCCAGCAACTCAGAAGGCAAATGTACACTTAGCACTTCCCCTGTAACCGCATGTACTGTTGCGTTGAATCCAGTGGATCGGTTGCCTTCACGCAGTTCAAATCCGATATCCCACGCCTTGTAATCTGGTGGTGGAAAAGAGTTCGGTGAATCAAATTTTGCGAATGAAATCGTCGCCTTTTTCAACAATGGAAATAATTTTAGTATATTCTCGCTGGCTTGCTTGGAGGAGATTTTGGCTCCTTCAGGCACCTCGTTGTCTGTTAATCCAAGTGGTTGTTCCGTTTCTCCCGCTGCGGCTTCTGTTACCTGTTCCCCTGTCGCTGCCGACGCGCTGCCTGCAAACCCTGGTGTCTGTGATGCCAGAAGCAAAGTTGCCATGGCTGCTGTAGCCGCTTTGGCTGTAAACATTTTGAATCGTACATTAAAATTCCAATTAAAACTCAAATCTGGACCTCTCCCTTCAATTTCATACAAGGATGCATGCAAAATAACCTCGCATGAATATTGCCAGTCTATTCTATGATACCATAAGCTTCCTTTTTAATCGTCATTTTCCCAACAATTTTACAAATGTGAATTTCTGCATATTCTATAGAAACAGCAAAAAAAAGCCAACTGGGTTGGCGTTTTAACGATCAGCTTGAACATTAAATGGGCTGAATTTTCTCTTTATTGACGTTCAGCATAACAGATTCATTAGACTGAGCCTGCACCTGTACATGATTTTTCAAGAAAGGAATGACCGTATTCCAGAACGCAGGATCTTCTTCTGAACAGCTATGGCCTCCGCTATTGACCCATAGATGCTCTACAGGTGGATCCGCTTTGGACATAAAATATTCAAGTTCGCTTGGTGGAATAAAGTTATCACCTTTGGAATGCACCATAAGCATCGGCAGCTGCATGCCTTTGCGCCGTTCGTTCAGCAGCATAACGGGATCGCGCTGGCGATACGTTTTCAGAGATTCACCAAGCCGCCAGAACCAGATTCGCGGAATCAGCTGGGCCAGCGGAAACAGAGGCAGACGTCGCCGTCTCAGCTCGGAACTTACGATAACCTCGAATTGGGATGGCATGGAGTCCGTGATCACCGCTGATACAGGAATGCCCTCCGTCACAGCGAGGATCGTGCCTAGCCCGCCCAAGGAGTGCCCAAGCACACCGATTGCTGCTGGATCAATTTCCGGCCGTGAGGACGTATATTGCAATGCTGATAGCAAATCGTCGCGGAACAGGTAAGCTGAAGCCGCTTTAACTGGATCACTGGCTCCATGGCTTCGAACATCGTACATAAAGAGCGCATAACCTGCTTCCCAAATGGGACGAGCATAACGGAGGACACGTGATCGGTTGGAGCCCCATCCATGTGCAATAATAACCAAAGGCCAAGGCTTCTGGATATGAGCTCCAGCCGGAATGAACCAGCCATGCACTCGCCCGCCTCCACTCTCGAAGGTTATATCCTCAAATGGCATGGGCGGTGTGAGCGTAATCGGAATCTTTTTGGGGGTCTGACTCTTCACCGCTGCCTTCCATAACCCACCCGCAGTTACCGCGGCAACCGCAATCATCCCGCCAATCATCGTTTTAGCTTTCACTGGTGTCACTCCTCTCCGTTTTCTCGCCTAACTCCATCATACGACAACAAGGTTAACAGGACGTTAATCCATATCACTTCTTATATTATCTAATGGTACAAAAGCTCTCCTTATATATTACCCCGATGTATCTGGTTAACTTCCGTTGGTTTCATCGTTCAGTCCTCGATTTTCGCTATTTCCACAAATGCACGTGTGCAGGCGGCAATCTGCTCATCATTCCCTGCTGCAAGTGCTTCTCGTGGCAAAAGTGCACTTCCAAGTCCCACTGCCGCTGCACCCGCTGCATAATAATCTGCAATGTTATCCAGGGTGGCTCCTCCTGTTGCAAGCAGTGGAATATGATTCAGTGGAGCCTTAATTTCACGTAAATACGGAATACCCAGACTCGCCATGGGGAACAGCTTCACCACTCTTGCTCCTGCTTCATAGGCAGCCACAATCTCCGTTGGCGTCATCGCACCGGGCCAGATCTCGACTCCATGTTCTACAGCATATTCAATAACAGACAGATCGACATTCGGAGACACGAGAAATTGAGCACCCGCTGCGACGGCTTCTTTGGCCATCTGCACATTGAGTACCGTGCCCGCCCCGATATAAGCCTTCCCCTCATGCCTTGCACGCCAGTCTGCAATAATATCGTGTGCCCCAGGTGTGTTCAGCGTCACTTCCATCAGTCGGATTCCACCATCAGTCATTCCCTGCCCTGCTGCCTGAGCAGATTCACGGCTAATACCACGAACAATAGCCACCAGTCTCGATTCCAATAATACTTCCGTCAGATTCATGCCAACTTCCCCTTGTTTCATAGATTCGGCAGCCGAAGACAAGTATTCGTTATCACCGCTTTTCCGTTATTCACTATTGTAAAGCATATCGTCCCCTGGATGAAATCATTTGATCCAATTTCTTGTGAGAGTGTGTGCATCCATGTCTCCGGTATAAAGTTAAATAGGAACACAAAAACCTCTCCATGGAAAAAGGGATTATTCATCCACTTTGTTCCATTAGAGAGGTTTGTTTTAAGCTTTTTCCAGCACATTATCTTTCTCCAGATCCTTAAAATACTTATCATTATACAACATGCTCGGATGTGTTGGATGGTACATCAAAGCAATGTCATTGTGCTCTTTGGCTTTTGCCCGATTGCCCATCCGGTCATAACACACACACAATTGTAAATGCGGCATCCATGTCCATGCAGCTTCGTTCAATACGACCATTGGATCTGTCGGGCGTACGGCGCGGGTCGCCTGTTCATACCAGTATAAGGCTTTGCGGTAATCGGCACGGTCGGCAAAATATCCACCCAATCGGCAGCAGATCTCTGCCCTCGGCAAATCAAAGGCAAAGGATCTCAACAATGCCGAGACTTCCTTTTCCGAACGTTCAAGTGATACCTCGCAATCAGCTATTTTCTGGCATGCTGCGATCTGATCCTCCACCCATCCCAGCCCGGTGTCCAGAAATTTTCCATAGTACTGCACCGCATCTTCAAGATGCCCGTGGTCTTTCAATTCATTGCCAAAATAATATAAATCACGCGGAGAGAATTCCTCCCCTGCCTGTTCGCGTTTGCGATAAATCTTCAGATTGCGATCCGTGTATTCCTTATCTTTCTTATGCGTGACTGCCACGTCACTATGCAGCAGATGACCGGCCACTTCCAAATATTCATGTACTGCACCAATCCAGCGAAAATTTCGATCCCGGCGTACCAGTCGGTTCCGCCTCAGACTATATGCCACCTTCCCCTCCGCCGTAAAGGACAGATGATAATCCATCGTGACACTATCCACAGCAGGGTCCAGGGACCGCTTCAGTTCAATGAGCTTCACACGATCATCCGGTTCAAACACATCATCTGCATCCAGCCATAATATATATTCACTTGTTGCTTGTTCAAAGGCAAAGTTCCTTGCCGCCGCAAAATCATCCACCCACTCAAAATCGATAATACGTTCCGTATAACGAGCGGCAATCTGACGCGTCTGGTCCGTCGAACCTGTATCTACGATTACAATCTCGTCAGCGATCCCGTTAACCGAGTCCAGACATCTGGCAAGGGAAGCCTCTTCATTTTTCACAATCATACACAGCGAAATGCTGATTGATTCCTCTCCGCGTTTGGCTCTGCGATTATAAGCAGCTACTCCCGGCAATTCCGATAGTCGGTAGATATGATAGGCCGGAAAATGTGTATCCACGTATAATCGAAATCCCAATGCTTGAGCACGGATGCAAAAATGGCGATCTTCTCCCCAGAAAGACACATTCGGAATCTGGTCATAGGAAACCCCTGACTCCAATACGCTCCTGCGAATAAGGGTACACGCCCCAAGTCCCCCCACTTCATAACAGCCCGGGGTACGCAATTGCCTTAGGAATGCATCCGTTTGTCTACCTTCGTCCTCTGCTTCCTCCCCTGTATTGCGTTTGCCTCCCTTGCGAAACAGGGCATACTCATCCTGCAACCAGACTTGTGGCATTTCCCTTGTGCCCGGCTGCCATCGTGTCCAGAAGATGTTGGAGACAATATCCTTCCTGTTCGATACGAGCTGTTCCAATGTGCGTGGATGTAGGACGAGATCGGAATCAATCAGGAATACGGCATCGTACTTCTGGTCACGGGCATATGCCAAAATACGATTTTTCAGTCCCGCTACCCGCCAGATCTGTTCGTCGCGCCAATAGTGCCCTCCCTCGTCCTTGTTGTATGTTCCTTTTCCCTGATTGGGATCTGCTTTATCTACATTGGCATCCATAAGGTTACCTTCGTGCCGAAGGACAAACTCATGGAGCATATTGGATGCCGCTTCTTCTTCGTTGTCGTCCACAAACAGATAGTCTGTTGTTACCGTCGTTCGCTCAAGCGATTCCAGGGACTGGAGAAATTCATGGAGTACTGCTGCCGTCTGCCGAACAGGGCTTGCGATAAGAATCTTTTCCCTTGGCTCTTCTTTACCTTTTTCTTTTTCCTTCTTCAAATCTATTGTCCTCCTTCCCTTATTCCAACCATTGCAGGAGTCTTGGCTCTGCATCCAAAATGGATTCGTACTGTTCCTTCCAGCCATATCTCGCATCCGGGTCCAGTGCCTGATAGCGCTCGTATTTACGAATCCGGTCCTCTGCACGTGCCCAACCATAATGCTTCACCCGGGGAGCGTGGCATCCATAGGCAAAATGCTGAATCGTTAGCGGAAAACGGCCGCAGTGCTGCGGGGTTTCCTTCCATTCATAGCTCCATTCTGGACGGTATCGGACCAGAAATGGCCGATAATACGCATGAGCCTGCCAGTATTGATCTTCTCGGTAATGTGTCTCGCTCCACATATCAAACAGCCTGAAATAAATGGCGTCCTCCGTTCCACCCAACAGTTGATCCCGAGCAATACCAAAATCCGACGTCAGAATTTCATCCGCGTCCAGATTTAAAATCCATTCCGGTCCGGTAGCCACCGTTGTCTCCCACTGCTGCTTGCGTAAACTTACCTCATCTGCAAACATGGAGGCCGGGTTCACAATCAACGTAAGCGGAATTCCCTCCAGCATTTCCTGGCATAAAGCGACGGTATGGTCCGTACTTCCGTCGTCAATGATTACCGCACAATCAATCCATGGCCGGTGAGTCTCCAACGCCTGTCTAAGATACCTGTGCTCCTCATTGCGAACAATCATGGACAAGGTGACATGCGGCCTCGTGGTTTCTTCACGATCTTCCAAATCCCCACCTCCAGGCTGAGTCTGTCACGCGTAATAACCGATGTGATATGAATGATGAATTGGCTGAACCTCTATTAACCTCAATATCTAATCTATGCACGTCTGGAACACGGTTATGTCTGACAGGGGAACCTTTCATGCCGTTTAGAAACCTTAAAATATGATATGTCCTTCTTTCTTGAACAACGACAAAAAAAGCACCCGCTTTTGCAGGTGCCTCCTTAATGTAATATTTCATTGGGTTAATATTTAATGACCTATTGCGATCTTGCTATAGAAAAGGTCTCAATAATCAACGATATGCTGCCAGACGGTCATTCAGGCTGCGTGTTTGCCCGTACACATCCTGATACAGCGCGAACAGTCCGTCATACACCTCAACCGCTTCCGGGTTAGGCGCATAGGATTTGGCAGGGCGAATGAACGCTGCTGCACATTCTTGCAAGGAAGGGAACCAGCCACAGCCATAAGCTGCAAGCATCGCCGCGCCCATTGCTGGACCTTGCTCACTTTCCAACTTCACAATGGTTGCATTGAAGACATCGGCCTGCATTTGCAGCCAGGCTTCATTTTTGGCGCCGCCACCAATGGAGATCACTTCATTCACGGTTTTGCCTGCATCACGCAAAATATCAATGGACTCACGCAGCGAGAACGTAATGCCCTCCATCACAGCACGTCCAAAATGCTCCAGCTTATGTCCGGCATCCATGCCGATAAAGCTGCCACGAATGTTCGCATCCGGGTGCGGTGTACGCTCGCCGACGATATAAGGGGTGAACAACAACCCGTTGCTTCCCGCTGGAATCGCATCAATGCCCTGCAAGAGCACATCGAATGATTTGTCAGCTGCAAAAGTATCCTTGAACCAGGACAGGCTGTATCCTGCCGCAAGTGTTACCCCCATAATATAGAAGGCATCTTTCTCGCCATGGTTAAAAAAGTGCACTTTCCCTTCGAAATCGAGATCTTTACGCTCTTCATAGGAAAGCACTACCCCGGACGTTCCAATGCTGCACATCGTCTGTCCTTCACTCAGAATGCCTGCGCCAATGGCACCACACGCATTGTCTGCACCACCTGCATATACTTTCGTTGCGGCTGCAAGTCCGGTTTGATCCGCAATCTCAGGCAGCAATGTGCCCACTTCCTCAAATGACTCCACAAGACGTGGGCACAAGGATAAAGGTAGTTCAAAAGCTTCCGCGATTTTCTTGCTCCACTGCTTGCCAGCAACGTCCAGCAGCAATGTGCCTGCTGCATCCGAATAATCCATGGCATAATCACCTGTCAGGCGATACCGCACATAGTCCTTCGGCAACAGGAACAAGGCCGCCTGTTGCAGCAATTCCGGCTCGTTCTCCTGTACCCACAGGATTTTCGGCAGGGTAAAACCTTCGAGCGCACGGTTGCGGGCAATGCTTAACAATGTGCCATCCAGCACCTTCTCAATACGGCGGCACTGAGCCGTTGTCCGGGTATCGTTCCACAGGATCGCATTGCGCAGCGGTTTACCCTCGGCATCTACCAGCACCAATCCATGCATCTGTCCGGAGAAGCTCAGTCCTTCAATTTCCGAAGGATGTACGCCGGACACCTCCAGCAATTTGCACAGCGAAACAATTGTCTGCTCTACCCAATCTTCCGGGTTCTGTTCACTGTATCCAGCTTTGGGTTGGTACAGCGGATAAGCCTCGGATGCTTCAAACGCTACTTTCCCTTCACGGTTAACCAGCACCGTTTTCACTGCGCTGGTTCCCAGATCGACACCAATTACGTAACTCATAGATATCCCTCGTTTCTTTCATGGTTGATAAATAGAATTCAATTGAGCATGAAGCCACTCCGTGATCAGAAAACCCTCGGATCGCCGTTACCCCCAGATTTTTCTCATTCCCTTTTCCAAGGGGAAAATCCGGGGATAAATGCGAACACTACCGTTTCCTCGGGTCCTTTCTGCTCACTCCGTTCTGCATGCAAATTATTCATTTGTATCAAAAATTCAAAAACCGCGTTGTTTGTTTAAATCAAAAAACCGTCCCCGCCTTCCCAGGGGAAAGTCGGGGACGGTCCGAATGTCATGCTTGTTCAGGCGTTCCGTGGTACAAGCTTAGGCTATGCTGGCGTGCACACTTTGTTATACTCCTGTACAAGTGTACAAGCGTCACTACAGGCAAAACGTATTCGTTGGTTCACAATCTTCCATACCCAAAGCCTAACTGATATTAGTCAGCCAGGATGTATTGGTTGAGTTTTGCTCTCAGCAATTCCTGACGTCCAGATTGGTTTTTGCGTGGGCTTTCGTTGTTCAGCGCGTACTCTGCAAGGGAAGCCAGTGTTGCTTTACCTGCAACCACATCTGCACCGATACCTTCGCTGAAGCTGCTGTAACGTTTTTCGATGAAGTCATCGAATACACGATCTTCAATCAATTTTGCTGCCACTTTCAGACCTTTAGCATACGTATCCATACCAGCGATGTGTGCGAGGAACAGATCGTCTGCTTCGAAGGAACCACGACGTACTTTGGCGTCGAAGTTCACACCACCACGGCCGATACCGCCGTTTTTCAATACTTCGTACATTGTCAATGTAGCATCGTACATATCAACCGGGAACTCATCCGTATCCCAACCGATCAGCATGTCGCCTTGGTTGGCATCGAGGGAACCGAGCATGCCGTTTGTACGGGCAACGCGGATCTCGTGATCGAATGTGTGACCAGCCAGTGTAGCATGGTTAGCTTCCAGGTTCAGTTTGAAGTGTTTGTCCAAACCGTATTTTTGCAGGAAGGCAATGGAAGTTGCTGCATCATAGTCGTATTGGTGCTTCGTTGGCTCTTTCGGTTTAGGCTCGATCAGGAATTGTGCATCGAAGCCAATTTCCTTCGCGTAGTCTACTGCCATGTGGAACATACGGGCAATGTTGTCTTGTTCCAGCTGCATGTCTGTGTTGAGCAATGTGTCATAACCTTCACGACCGCCCCAGAACACATAGTTTTCTGCGCCCAGACGTTTACCCACTTCCAGACCTTTTTTGATTTGCGCTGCAGCATGAGCGTACACATCTGCGTTGCAAGTGGAAGCTGCACCAAACATGAAGCGTGGGTTGGAGAACATGTTCGCTGTATTCCAGAGCAGTTTTTTGCCGCTGGATTTCATGTGACCTTCAATCAGGTCAACGATTGTATCAATGTTGCTGTAGAACTCACGCAGGCTGTTGCCTTCTGGTGCGATGTCCACATCGTGGAAACAGAAGAACGGGAGATTCATTTTTTCCAAAAATTCAAATGCTGCTTCCACGCGTACTTTCGCGAGGTCCAGACCGGAGTATTTATCCCAAGAACGAACAGCAGTTTCCGCACCAAACGGGTCACTACCGCCCGCTGTTAATGTATGCCAGTAAGCCATGCCGAAACGGAAGTGCTCTTCCATCGATTTGCCGGCTACAACTTCTTCCGGATTATAATGTTTAAAAGCAAATGGATTCGTGGAATCTTTACCTTCGAATGAAATTTTATTAACGGATTCAAAATAGGCCATGGTAAATGCCTCCTCAATAGTTTTGAAAGTAATCGTTTACAACGTTATCCTAACACATCGGTTATACTTTGTCTATTGGTTAAACAAAGTAAAAATAAAAATGTTTTTTGCACGTTTGTTTACGCTATAATAGTCGAATAGCTTGTTTACGGATTGCGGGTCTGAACCCTTTTATAGAAGAATAGGAGTGCCTTATGGATATGAAAATTACCGGAGACCAGATGCTGGTCAAAAAAATAAACAAGTCGATCGTCCTCGATACGATTCGGCGTCATGCCCCCCTCTCCCGTGCACGGGTATCCGAGATTACAGGGCTGAATAAAGCAACGGTATCCAATCTGGTTGCCGATCTGATCAATGATGAACTCTTGCAAGAAATTGGCCCCGGAGAATCCAGTGGTGGACGTAAACCTCTAATGTTGCTGTTTCGCGGTACATCGGGATATGCCGTAGGTTTGGAGCTCAGCGTGACCCACTTAAAGGGTGTGCTTACCGATCTGGAAGGTCATATCATCACAGAATATGCCGTTAAGCTGGAACATCATGATGTGTCCTCTGTATTTGAACAGTTGAAACTTGCGGCAGAACATCTGATTCATGCAGCCCCTCCCTCCCCACACGGGGTAATTGGCATTGGGATCGGGGTGCCGGGTATGGTGGACGAGGAAGGAACGGTGCTGTTTGCACCCAACTTAGGGTGGGAGAAGGTTCCCCTGCGTGCCATGCTGGAAGAAGTGTTCGAACTGCCCGTGACCATCGATAATGAAGCGAATGCAGGAGCTCACGGAGAGTTGAATTTTGGTGCAGGCATCGGTGTACGTCATCTGATCTATATTAGTGCAGGCATCGGGATTGGTTCAGGTATTATGGTGGACGGTGAGCTGTACAAAGGTGCCTGGGGATATGCCGGAGAAACAGGCCATATGTCCATTGAAGCAGAGGGCAGACCTTGCTCCTGTGGCAATCGTGGCTGCTGGGAGTTATATGCTTCGGAGAAAGCTTATGAGCACCCGGATCATCAATTGCTTTTGCCGGCACATACGACACGGGAATTGATTGAATATGCACAGCAAGGCCATGAAGATGTATTGAAGCTATACCAGGAAATCGGCCGCAAACTGGGAGTTGGCATCACCAATATCGTCAACAGCTTCAATCCTGAGCGCATCATTATTGGCGGCCCTCTCTCTGAAGCCAGACCATGGATTGAAACGGCGCTGAAACAAGTGGTGGAGGAACGTACGTTGCCCTATCATCGCCGCAGTTTGCAGATTGAATGGGCTGCCCTGGGCAGTCGGTCCACACGTGTGGGTGCCGCTTACTCAGCAATTTCCCAATTTCTAGGTAAAATAAGAGTGTCCGTCTAATAACCGTTGAAAATTGACATCATTTTGCCCCATTTCCTCCCTTTTTGTTAAAGAAATCCAGAGGTATAATAGGGTTATGTGATTTTTGTCATGGCGGCATGAATGTCGCCGTGTTAATTCCGATGACGAAACGGAGTGAAAATTCGTGACCTACGTGGATACTTCAGATATCTCGGCGCAAATGTTTGTCACCGTACTCCTGTTCCTGATCGTGCTTGCGCCGCTGTTCAGCCTTGGCATACTTCGATTGTTTCAGAGCAAAAAGAAGGCTGGTTTCATGTACATGCTGTCAGGCTTACTGGTGTATGTAGTATTTCAGACCTTTATGAGTATCTTTTTTTAGATAAAATATGATTGATTTTAACGTCAAATCCCTTTTTACATCCACAAAAGAGTTCATGAAATATGTGCTCTGTTGTAGCTGTGAAAAGGGATTTTTCATGTTGCAAAACAGTTGGAATTACTGGACAACTCAGTGTGTTGGCATTTCAAAATAAAAGAAGCCTCAGTCCTGATGCGGACTAAGGCTTCTCCAATATATATTCAAACGGCTCGCGCGAACCGGAATAGCTGCATGTGACTTGAACTTGCCCTATACAGGGGAAATTAAGCGTCCAGCGCTTTAGCAAATTGAGTTTTGTTCATACCCAGAATGCGGTGTTCACCAATGACAGTCAGAGGTACGGCACGTACGCCCATATCCCATACTTGTTGTGCGAACTCATCGCTTGTCTCGATGTTGCGCTCTTCATAAGAGATGCCTTTGTCAGCCAAGAAGCTTTTTACCGATTTGCAGTTTGGACAGTTGGTTGATGTGTATACAATTACGTTTTCCATGTTTATTCACCTCATATTGTTTTTTAATAGACTAATCTATGGAACAAAACAGCTCTTCCCTTACAGGACTACTGCGCTGTGTTCCAAGCTCTCAATATATTTCTCTGTATCCATCGCAGCCATACATCCACTACCTGCTGCTGTGATCGCTTGTTTGTAACGGGTATCCTGTACGTCACCACAAGCGAATACGCCTGGGATATTGGTTTCGGATGTGCCCGGTGTAGTCAGAATATAACCGTGCTCGTCGGTTGTGATCTGTCCGCCCAGGAATCCAGTGTTTGGTGTGTGACCAATCGCTACGAACACACCACTAGCAGGAATGATTTCTTCTTCACCTGTTTCGTTGTTCAGTACTTTCAATCCAGTTACGCCATTGTCGCCAGCCAGCACTTCAAGAGGGGTACGATTCAATGCCATTTCTACTTTCTCATTGCTGCGTGCACGATCCTGCATGATTTTGGAACCACGCAGTTCTTCACGACGGTGTACCAGGGTTACTTTGGAACCAAAACGGGACAGGAAGCTCGCTTCCTCCAGCGCGGAGTCGCCACCGCCAATAACGATGATTTCTTTGTTGCGGAAGAAGAATCCGTCACATGTCGCACAAGTGCTGACACCACGGCCCACATTCGTTTCTTCTCCAGGAATACCAAGATATTTAGCAGATGCGCCTGTAGACAGGATCAAGGTTTCGGATACGAGTTCCCCCATGCCTTCAACCTGAATTTTGAATGGACGCTCGCTCATATCGATGTTGTTTACCCAGCCTGTACGGAATTCTGCACCGAAGCGTTCTGCTTGTTTGCGCATATTGTCCATCAGTTCAGGACCCAAAATGCCATCAGGGAAACCTGGGAAGTTCTCCACTTCTGTTGTTGTTGTCAGTTGACCACCAGGTTGCGGTCCTTCAATAACAAGAGGGTTCAAGTTGGCACGTGCCAGATAGATTGCTGCTGTCAGCCCTGCAGGGCCTGTTCCAATAATAATTGATTTATACATGTATAGTTCCTCCCCCGGGTTCTGCAAAAAGGTCAGGCACTCCGGCATCAAAAGCAAATGCTTTTGCATACACTAGAACGAAAGCCTACATCATGTCCACATGACCTGCCCGTTATGACAATTAACCTATGCAGAAACGGAATTCTAATTTATAATCATTCTAATCTGTTGTTCATTATGATCTCTTTTATGTACGGTGTCAATGCTCGGCAGCGATTATGAAGAAGTCTTCATCAGGAGGGAAAATGGAAGCATGAACGATGCACTCATTGGCAGCTTTATCTCAGCCATGTCTACCGGCCTTGGGGCCATACCTATTCTATTTATGCGCAAAGTAACTCACCGTCTGCGTGATATTTTGCTTGCCTACGCAGCAGGCATCATGACCTCTGCCTCGGTGTACAATCTCATTCCGGAAGCGCTCGGGCAATCCAATCTGTTTGTACTTGCCCTTGGTATTATGCTGGGCAGCATGGTTCTGCTTGTGCTGGAGATGAAGATTCCCCATGTGGATCTGGAAAATCCCGAGAAGATGCCTTTCAAAATTGAAGCCAAAGCCTTCATGATCATTGCAGCCATCACTATGCATAACCTGCCCGAAGGGCTATCGGTAGGTGTCAGCTACGCGAGCAGTGACGCAGGACTTGGCAATCTGATTGCCTTTTCCATTGGATTGCAGAATGCGCCGGAAGGATTCCTGGTCGCCCTCTTCCTCGTCAATCAGAACATCGGTCGCTTCAAGGCGCTCGGTATCGCCACGCTGACTGGCGCAGTTGAAATTGTTACAGCCATGATTGGTTACACACTCAGTAGTCTGGTGTCCGGTCTGGTCCCTTATGGTCTTGCCTTTGCAGCGGGTGCGATGATGTTCATCGTGTACAAGGAACTGATTCCCGAAAGCCACGGCGACGGCAATGCACGGGCGGCAACGGTTTCCTTTTTGCTCGGACTGATCACGATGATTGGGCTGACTGAACTCTTTTAATGGAAAGAAGTAAGAACAGCCCTCACATGAACACAATGATGGACGGCAAAAAACCTGAAAGCACAGCGGCTCGCTGAACTTCCAGGTTCTTTTTTTGTTCACAAATGAAGATTGAATGAAATGATCTGTAAAGGTCGTTGGACGATTACAATCCGGATTTGATAAATCGAATCAGTTCGGCATTGAATTTTTCCAATTCATCATAAAATGCCCCGTGACCGCTCTCCTCAAAAGCAATCAATTGAGAACCCGCAATGCCTTTGTTCATCTCCTCGGCAAACTCAAATGGACATATCTCATCCTTCTTCCCGTGCAAAATGGCTGTAGGCACCTGAATCGAACTCAGGTCACCTCGCAAATCCTCATCTCGCAGTGCAATTGCACTGGAGATCGTACTGTACGACGAAGCCTCCATACCGAGTGCATGGAACCAATCCATAAACGGCTGGCTATGCTGCTTCGCGAAAAACATGCCGCCAAACGTCTCCAGCAGCTTTGGACGATCTGCGAAGATCGGCTCAATAATCTGCTCAGTAAGCTGCGCTGGAGTCAATCCATACGGATAACTCTCACGCTGGGTGAACACCGGCGCCGCCGCAGACAATAGCGCCAGCTTGGATACACCATGTCCTGCATGGCGGGCCATATAATGCACGGCAATCGCTCCACCCATGGAAAAGCCCGCAAGTACAACGTCGGTCAACTCCAGATCATCAATCACGGCACGAACATCGTCCGCCATCCGGTCGTAGTCATAGCCTGTGGACGGTGCGTCCGACTTGCCATACCCTCTGAAATCTATGGCAATGGTACGTATGCCATGATTCGGCTATACATTTAATTGATATTCAAACATTTTATAATTGACAGGCCAGCCGTGCAAAAAGACAACCGGTGTTCCTTGGCCAATATCTTCAACAAATACACTCACATTCGGTTCCACTTGTACGTAACGTCCCATATTTCACAGCTCCCTTTATTGTCATGTCGCTGCAGCGGCAAATTGCGAACTGCATGGTAATGCTTCAATAACAACGTTCCATGAGTCATATTCCGTTTGGAACGTTTCTCTAGAATCATCTCTTCGATTCATTACCCGCTGACCCAAGGTTCAAACGCCGTCTTTTTCAAATGGATATCGTTATCGCAGCAGTCTTAGTCCATTCAAAATAACCAGGATCGTGCTGCCTTCATGGCCTACCACGCCCAAGGGCAATGCAACATCTTGTAAAAAGTTACCTGCGATTAGAGCCAGAATTACCGTGATGGCAAAAAACATATTCTGCTTCACCGTCCGCTGTGCCCGGCGAGCCTGCCTGATCACCCAGGCGATTTCTTCAATATTGTCATTCATCAGTACAACATCCGCTACTTCCAGTGCCGTGCCGCTACCTGATACACCCATGCCCATACCCACCGTTGCCGCTGCAAGTGCAGGCGCATCATTCACACCATCCCCAACCATCAGCACTTGCCCGTACTGTTCACGAAGCAGATGCACCTGCTTCACTTTATCTTCGGGTAGCAGACCTGCATATACCAGGCTCACACCTGTCTCACGGGCGATCACTGCTGCCGATTCGGGACGATCACCTGTCAGCATAGCCACTTTCACACCCATCGCTTCCAGCTTTTTCACCGCTGCGGCCGCTTGTGGGCGCACGGTGTCCCTCATCGCGATCAGTCCAGCCATCTCCCCGTTCGCTGTTATGGCAGACACGGTTTTACCTTCTCCCTCAAGTTGGGCACGTATGCCATGCCACACAGCCAAATCCTTCATATCAGAAGCACCCCATTGCCCTTCTGTATCATTTGCATTATTTATCCCACTGCTCATATGATGCGTATCCAACTCATCCGTTTTGCCAATTTTCCAGAGCACGTCGTTTACTTTCCCCTCAATCCCCCAGCCTGTCAGAGCTTGAACCTGTTCTGCAATCGGGAGGTTGATGTCCTCCTTGGCGGCCCGCTCCACAATAGCCCGAGCCAGTGGGTGCATCGAAAGGTTCTCAATGGCAGCTACCGCACCCAACAACTGTGTACGGTCATATCCGTCTGCCGTTATAATATCGGTCACCTGTGGTGTACCCATCGTCAATGTTCCTGTTTTATCAAAAGCAACCACCCGGGTCTGGGCCATGTTCTCCACATGAGCGCCACCCTTGAAGAGAATACCGCGACGTGCACTGCTAGACATCGCTGATAACATGACCGGCATAATGGAAGAAACCAGGGCACAAGGTGAAGCTACAACCAGAAAGACCATTGCTTTGTAAAACGCATCATTCCATGTCCAACCAAGCAATAGCGGTGTTGCCACAATAACCAGCACCGTTACGGCGACAACAATACGGGCGTAGATCCCCTCGAAACGCTCAATAAAGCGTTGGGAATCCGGCATTTCCGTCTGTGCTTCTTCCACCAGTTTAATGATTTTGCCAAACAACGATCCTTCAGCGGATTTGGTCACCTCCACGTATAGAGCACCTTCACCGTTCACGGTACCTGCATATACTTCGTCGCCAGCGACTTTGTCTACAGGTAAGGATTCGCCTGTAATCGAGGCCTGATTGATAAAAGAGCTGCCCCGGTACACGACACCATCCGCCGGAACCAGTTCCCCTGGTTTGACCAGCAACAGATCCCCCGGTTGCAAATCATTGATGGATACACGATTCATCTTCCCGTCCTCGATACGCAGCGCCGTTTCCGGTTTGAGCGCCAGCAGTGATGAAATATCCTTGTGGCTGCGCTCCGTTGCATAGCTCTCCAGTGCACCGCTTAACGCAAAAATAAAAATCAGCATGGCCCCTTCATTCCAGTAGCCAATAGCTGCCGCTCCCAACGATGCTGCAATCATGAGCAGATTCACATCGAGATCACGATCCTTGACCAGTGTCTCTATGCCTTCTTTGGCTTTAGTCCATCCACCTATGGCATAAGCAACAATATACAGCAGTACGGATAACTGGTTAGACCATGATGCCGTCGCCCAGGCAATAAGCATCAAAAGTCCACTGCCCAGAGCAGCTTGCATTTCCTTGTTGCTCAGCATAGCCCGAAAGTCTGGTTTGCGCCCTCGGCCTGGGCCAGGTGTATTGGCGGAACGCTGTTCAGCTTTTGCTTGGGTTTGAATGGGTTGGTGTATCGCTTGCATATGAATCACAATCCTTTCTGAATGTCGGGTTGTGGAGTGCATTTTGCTGCATCCATGTCCCGTGTATTGAAGTCGTATTGAGAATGAGAGCCATTGTTAATACCCTAAAAATGACACATGCTGCTGCGGGAATCCCGCAGCAGCATGGTTATTGAATGGTTGTTGAATGATTTTCAAATCATTTTGAATGAGAATGATAATCATTTTTGTGCTTATGCAATTATTTTTACCCAATACAACTTTTGCTTCATTATATGCCTGTGCTCTGCATTTGTAAATGGGTTTTTCACCTTAGCCGGTGTAAAATTAAAAAAGCCACTCGTCCATAAGGACAAGCGGCTCGTGTGAATTTAATTTATTAACGTTATGAATTAAACACTAACGCTTGATTGCTGACTAGCCTTAATGGCTTGCTCCAGATCGTAGAGGATATCCTGAATATTCTCTGTACCGATAGATAGACGGATTAGCTCAGGATTAACGCCTGCTGCGGTCTGCTCATCTTCTGTCAGTTGTTGGTGCGTTGTACTAGCCGGGTGAATGATCAGTGACTTGGAGTCACCTACGTTCGCAAGGTGGGAAAACAGCTTCACACTTTCAATCAGTTTGCGTCCTGCATCTATGCCGCCTTTAATACCAAAGGTCAGAATGGCTCCCTGGCCTTTCGGCAAATACTTCTGTGCCAGTTCATAAGAAGGGTGACTCGGCAAACCTGCGTAGCTTACCCAGTCCACATCCGCATGCTTCTCGAGATATTGCGCCACAGCCAGTGCGTTGCTGCTATGACGTTCTACACGCAGATGCAGTGTCTCCAGCCCTTGAATGAGCAACCATGAATTGAAAGGTGAGATCGTTGCACCAAAGTCACGCAGCAATTGCACACGAGCTTTGATAATATAAGCAATCGGTCCAACCGCTTCCGTATATACGACACCATGATAGCTGGAATCCGGCTCGGTCAGTCCCGGGAACTTGCCACTCGCTTTCCAGTCAAATTTGCCGCTGTCCACAATAACACCACCAATGGAAGTACCGTGACCGCCAATAAATTTGGTAGCCGAATGAACGACAATATCAGCTCCATGCTCGATTGGACGAAGCAGATATGGACTTGGGAATGTATTGTCTACAATCAAAGGAATGCCATGTTCATGGGCGATCGCTGCCACAGCTTCAATATCCAGTACGTTGCCTTGCGGATTACCAATCGTTTCAGCGTACAATGCTTTGGTTTTGTCCGTAATCGCCGCCCGGAAATTTTCAGGATCACTGGAATCTACAAACTTTACATCCAGGCCAAGTTTCGGTAGTGTGGTTGAGAACAGATTGTACGTTCCGCCATACAGACTCGCTGCGGAAACAATCTCATCTCCCGCACCTGCGATGTTTAAGAGGGAGAACGTAATCGCTGCCTGACCGGAAGCCGTAGCCAGTGCACCAGCGCCTCCCTCAAGTGCAGCAATACGTTGTTCGAACACATCCGTGGTCGGATTCATCAGACGTGTATAGATATTGCCAAACTCTTTCAATCCAAACAGATTGGCTGCATGCTCCGTATCACGGAATCCGTAGGATGTTGTTTGGTACAACGGTACAGCACGTGCATGGGTGGTCGGATCAATCTCCTGGCCGGCATGAATTGCCAATGTTTCAAATGAAAGCTCACGTTCGTTTGACATAAATCTGTTTCCTCCCTTAACTTATACGTTTGGCAAATCCCTAGATGTCATGACATGGTGGCGTATGTTTTACATATTCTCTCACAAGATGTCGGTTTTGAAAAGAAGTATTTCCGATTTTTCCGATAAGAAATATTTATTATGTGTTACGAAGACCGCTATACAAAAAAAACCTTTGCTCTCGCAAAGGTTTTAAGGATTTTTTTGCAACGATTCAACTGCCAGGCTGCTGCCGACTCTTTACCGTTTATACCCGAACGCCACTCCATATCTCACGTAAATGCTTGGCCGCTGGGACAGCTTCCTCCGCCGTTACCCCTTCTAGTGAAATATCGATATGTGGTTTATACGTCTTCAATAGTTCAAAAAATAACGGATAATCCAGAATGCCCTCACCCGGCACCGGATTGAACTTCTCACCCTGTGCATTGAAAGCAACGTCTTTGGCATGAATGACAATGATGCGCTGATACAGCGTTTCCATCACTTCACGCAGGAAGGCAGACTGGTCAGCCACATGCGGCTGTTTGATCAGATTACAAGGATCGAACAGCATGCCCAGATTGGATGAAGGGATTTCTTCGAACAGGCGGATCATATGTTCACGCGTATGAAGTGTATGGGTAGATACAGGCTCAATCGCCGCATGAACGCCCCACTTCTCCGCCTCTTCCGCCAGTTCCTCTACCGTCTCCCGCAGCACAGTCCACGCCTTTTCTTCATATCCGTTCGCATGAGTATCCCGATACGTATCCAGGCCCCCCGTCTCCGTTGCCACCATACTGCAACCGAAATCCCGGGCATAACGCAGATGCTCCTTGAATCGATTAATGTCTGCACGACGGGCCACAGGATCAGGATCAATCGGGTTAATATAGCAGCCTAGTACCGCAATCTTGACTCCGCGCTGTGCAAATTGATCTCCGATCTCATTCGCCAGTCCAGGGCTCAGCTTGCCATTGGAAGAGTCCACATCCGATAACGCCTTGGCTAATGCCAACTGTACCGAATTGAATCCGTTATCCGCGATAGTCTGTGCAAGCTGCGCTGTAGGCTGTTTGCCAAACGTATGCGCAAGAATACCAAGTTTCATGTCACTGCCTCCTTTGCCATCGATCACTGACAGGATTAACGAGCCATCCAGCCGCCATCCACATTCAGTATGTGACCATTCAAATAGTCCGAAGCCGCCGATGCCAGGAAAACAACCGGACCTTTCAGATCCTCAGGTGTTCCCCAGCGTCCGGCCGGAATCCGTGCCGTGATGTCACGGTACCGATTTTCATCGGCGCGAATCTGAGTCGTATTGTCTGTTTCCATATAGCCTGGTGCAATCCCGTTGATTTGAACACCTTTGCCTGCCCATTCATTCGCGAGTGCTTTCGTTAAACCGGCAACCCCATGTTTACTGGCCGTGTATCCTGGTACGTTAATTCCACCCTGATAAGACAGCATCGAGGCAATGTTAATGATCTTGCCGCTTCCCCGTTCAATCATATGTCTGCCAGCCAACTGACTCAGGAAAAATACCGTATTCAGGTTAAGACCAATGACATCATGCCAGTCCTGTTGACCGTGATCCGCTGCAGGTGTACGACGAATAATTCCCGCATTATTGACCAGAATATCAATTCTCGCCTGAAAGGCTAATGCCTTTTCAAACACCCCGGTCAGTTCATCCTCACGACTCAAATCAGCTTCAATCACATGCGCTTTTCGTCCGAGAGCCTCAATGGCTTTCGCTGTCTCCGCTGGATTGGAGTAAGACACCAGCACAACATCCGCCCCGGCTTCAGCAAGGCCAATCGCCATTCCTTGTCCAAGACCTCCTGATGTACCAGTGACAAGTGCAACTTGTCCGCTTAAATCAAATGGGTTCATGAATGATTCCTCCGCATGGTTATTGGGTTGCAAACCGTGTCCTTCAGCCTCGGTAGTCAAGTAACCACTGTGGAACTGAAGGTCAGCTCTGATAATCCACTTCGATACCATTTTGCCTGTACAGGGCTGCTGTCTCCTCATCCAAGCGACTGTCGCTGATGATACAGTCCAGCTCCGAACAGTGTGCAAAGGTCCGAAGGGCAAATTGTCCAAATTTATAATGATCCACGACGCCATAGACCTGCTGTGAAGCAGAGATCATTGCTTTTTTTAATGGCACCAGATCTCCTGTATATATGGAAAGTCCAAATTCCGGATGAAGTGCCGTCGTTGAGATAAATGCTTTGTGAATGTTGAGACCTGATATGAAGGCCGCCGTGTCGTCTCCCACCAGCATATTGCGCACCCTTGCTCCGCCAGGCACAACCAGTCGCACCTGCTCCTTTTTGGTCAGCTCGGCAATAATGAACAGATCATTGGTAACCACCGTAATGGGCTGATTGTCCATTCGCTTCGCCATCTCCAACGTAGTGCTCCCACCATCCAGCGCAACAATATCTCCTGGTCGGATATATGCAAGGGCTCGCTCGGCAATCTCCGTTTTCTCCGAATGATGCTTTTCCGTAGCCCCGCGACTCGTCAGGATGCCATACTGGTCGTTCTGAGCCAGCATCGCACCCCCGTGGACACGCACGAGTAATCCCATGCCTTCCAGCTTATCGAGATCCTCCCGCACGGTCTTGCCTGTGACCTGTAACAGTTCACTCAAATCACTGACGGTGACTTCCTGCCGCTCCAGCAGAGCCTCCATAATTTTTTCATGTCTTTTCAATGGATTCATCACAGATCAACTTCCTGTTTCTTTGGAATTTACGTGCCTATTTCAGGTCCTTCATCGCCACGCCGTCCATATCCTCGAACGTCTGGTTTTCACCAGCCATTGCCCAGCAGAAGGTATAGCTGCTCGTACCGACACCACTGTGGATGGACCAGCTAGGAGAGATGATGGCCTGACGGTCACGCACAACCAGATGCCGTGTTTCGTTTGGCTCGCCCATCATATGGAATACAACGCCATCTTCCGGCAGGTTGAAATACAAGTATACTTCGGAACGGCGGTTGTGGGTATGTGCAGGCATGGTGTTCCACATGTTGCCCTTGTCGAGTTCCGTAATGCCCATTACCAGCTGACAGCTCTGGATTCCGCCTTCTCCCTGGTGGATGTAGCGATAGATCGTCCGTTCATTCGAGCCTTCAATGCTGCCGAGATGGTTCGGCTGAGCTTGTTCTTGCGTTGCTTTTACTGTTGGATATGTGTGGTGAGCTGGTGTGGATACAAAATAAAACTGAGCCGGCTGATCGTTGCCGCTGCTCTTGAACACAACTTCTTTTACACCTCTGCCGATGTACAGGCATTCCTTCGCACCAATCTCGTATCCTTGACCGTCAGCTGTCACCGTTCCATGACCTCCAACATTAATGATACCGATTTCACGACGCTCCAGGAAAAAGTTCGTTCCGATATCCTTCAGGTTCACTTCAAGTGCAATATCCTTGCTTTGAGGTACAGCCGTTCCTACAATATAACGATCTACATGGGAATATACCGTCACCAATTCATCTGTGGCAAACAATTGCTCCATCAAGAATTCCTCGCGCAGACGGGCCGTATCATACGTTTTTACCTCATTTGGGTGTGCAGCATAACGGTTTTGCATCTTTAATCCATTCCTTTCGTGAGTCAGATAATGTTCATATAAGTTCATTTTAGTTCATTTAATATCTTTTGTGTACCTTTTTTTAAAAAAATTTGATTTTCAGATATACCTGTCTCTTATACACGTTTGTTCAAAAAAAGCGTCTGGAGACCCATCCAGACGCTAGAGTATATATGAATTTCGACTAACACGATCTATTTATATGGCGCCAGTATGACTAATAAACGCCCTAAACAACTGTCCCCTCTTTAATATAGATAATTCTGTCGCAGACATCGGCTACCTGATGATCATGTGTGACAATGACAATGGTCTTGCCTCTTCGGTGCAATTCTTTAAAAATGCTTAATATTGATTGCTCTGTCTTCTCGTCAAGTGAACCTGTCGGTTCATCAGCCAAAATAATAGAGGGATCTTGGACTATTGCTCTCGCAATAGCGACTCGTTGCATTTCTCCGCCTGAAAGATTATTCACAGCCTCCTCGGATAAATGGTTTATTTCTAAAGACGACAGTGTCTCTTTAACTTTTTTATTTATAACTGATTTTGGTACTTTGCTGTATCTTAAAGGCAAAGCCACGTTTTCAAATACATTTTTAGCTTCGATTAACGCATAATTTTGTACAATAAAACCTATCACTTTCCTGCGGAAGATAGCGGACTCAGCTGATGTTTTGGATAGTACATCCTGATCCATATATTTGTATATTCCAGAATCAACCTTCTCTAACCCAGCCATTATATTTAGTAACGTAGATTTACCTGAGCCACTTCTTCCCATAATTGCAGTCATTGAGCCCTCTTCTAAAGTGAGGCTCAGACCTCTCAATACTTCATTCTTTTTAGCTCCAGTTTCATAGCATTTATGCAAGTCGTTAATCTCAATCAATAAGATCACTCCATTCTTTTTAGCAAAGAACCCATATTTTCGTTTTGGATGCGCCTATATAAGGGAATAAGAACAGACAGTATGATTGTGGCTGAAAGAGTCAGCAAAATGAATAGATAGGCAACCATATTATGGCCAATAAACATTCCATACAGTATCAAACTGATGATTGCGGGTGATAACACTACAATTCCAATCTCAACTACATAATAGAGAAATATTTGATTAGGTACAGCTCCTGATATCAAATGAATTGACCACGCTTTAAGGTTATCTTCAAATTTATTTTTGAAAAAAATCCACATTGTCAATACAACGATTAACATTATCGTAATTCCTATTATGCTGAGGAGAAATCTATTTTCCTTCAGGGCTGATAGAACAAAACCAAAAGGTATAGCGCTAGCTCCTAAAAATCTAGTATCAACAAAGCCCGTCCTTTCTTTAGCTTCCTCTAGTTTCTTATTTACAATAAAATCTCCAGAAGCACTATATACTGAGCCGTTAATCAGTTGGAGATAATGCTTTTGTTGAAAACTGAAATCCTCCTCGCTTTGTGGGGCAGATACAAATTGTTGTGCGGGCATTACAATATAACGATCCAAATATAACTCCGGTTCATTAGAGCTAAAGATCAGGGAATTGGGCTTAAGAAAGCCTTTTACAACCAAGTTAAATTTCTTAAATAAATATTGTCCTTTTATTGTATCCCCTGGATTATAGAAATTTTTATACTCATGACCTAATAGTACGGGTATCCGATCATCCGCATTTCCCATATAATCATTTTCTGCGAAACTCTCACCATCGACTGCACTAACCGAAAACATATCTACCGCCTGCTTATTTAATTGTACTGCTTTGATAGCATTATATGGGCCCTCTCCATCAATATCAAAAGGTTCACTTACGAAACCCATTTCATAATCTCTGGTGAATTTTTCTTTCTCTGACTTAGTGAAGTCGAGTAACTCAATGGGCTGAGTGAATATATAAATATACTTTTCATTTAAATCCGTTTCCAAATAACTATAGAACTTTTTAATGGTTTCAAGAAAATGTACTTGTTTCATTAAACTTGATAATTGATCCCCATCAAGCAATGTATCAGAAAGTTGGTAGCTTTTCATATCTTCAAGAAGATTAATTTGATTTGATTTTTTCTCAAGGCTATTTAAACCTAGAAATACAACCATAGCTAAAAAAAACAGGAAGAGGATCTCAACTATGATTAGAATCGTAACCATTTTATTTTTACGGATACTTTCAAACACTTCCGTGTATATTCGTTCGTACATAGAAAAATCCTTTCTTATGATAAAAAATGATTCTACTTTAGCCTCTTGCTCAAGCTTTTCATAGACATTCTCAAGGATAAAAAAGATGTGAGAACTATAACTAGAAAACCAAAGCAAATATGAAGAAAATATTCATTGTAAAATTCTGGATTAATATTTAGAATAGCAAAACTACCGCCGGCTACTAAAACATAAGTAAATGAGGTAATCGTAAAATATTTAATCACATATCTAAATAACGGATATATAGGTTGAAATCCCAAAATCCAAAGTACACGAATCTCGGACCACTGTTTCTTGATCCAACTCACTGTAAAAACAATACTGGAAAGGGATACCAAAATAAACACTATAATTTTCAAAATAACATTATAGATATCGGAATTTGCATAGCTTTGTGCTCCATATTCTCCTCGTTCAAACAAGTGAACAGGCACTTTAATGCCTCCCACATCCAGCATTTTACTTTTGGTAATGGAACTTAAATCCGAGGCATTTAATACAAAAATACCCGATTCTCTATTTTCCTCCCCACTCAATCCATTCATGGACAGTATTATTGTTTTATCTATTTCAGTTAGATGAGAGGCGCCCATTGTCCCAATAACTTCAAACTCATTGTTTTTATAAATATAGTATAACTTCCCATTTTTATATTTGAGCTCTGATCTCTGAATTTCTTTTCCTACAACTGCAAATCTCCCGTTATCGTAAAAGTCCTCTTTTCGAAAAAATCTACCGTCTACAATCGGCGGTACATAAGTCTGATTATCAAAGTATATGGCTCGAATATTTCTTGATCCCGTTTGAAGTTCCTTAAACAATGTAAACTGCTGACCAATGTTTATATCGCGCCAATTCCATAATACGGATTCATCAGGTATAAAAAAGATACTATTTTCATTATAGAGACCTCTTCCTAATGTATCCATTTCACTCTTTTTAATTTCATAGTAACTCATGGAAACGATCATGATGCTCAGCAAGATGTAAAGCAAGCAAATATGAAAAACCCCACCTCTATTAATTTTCTTAAACAGATCGCTCATCCAGTCCATTACCTTTCATAAATAGCGGCAAGTTCTCTTTTTTCAAGAAATCTTGCCGCTTTATTATTTAAGTACTAAATAAACTCACAATAGAATTATTCTTCGGTTCCCCAATATGTTTTAGAAATCAGGTCAAAACTAGCATAATTTGTTTGCGCTTTTGTAGTACCGGTCCCCCATTGTCTCCCACTATCTTCTCTAACCCATATCCACTCCATCTGAGCTCTAGAGTAATGGCGCTGACCTGGCCAAACCGTTTTTGCAACAGCACGTTTTAATTTACTATCTGTTGTACTATACTCAGAATACCCTTCATGGGAATCAGGATATAATTTTACTTCCTGTGTTGTTATTCCTCTGTTTGGACTGGCGTTGGTGAAGTAGCCTTCACCTTCTACCCAACCTCCTCCAACACCGAATGGTTTGGCTGCATAAGCAGAGGAAGCAATGGAACCCAATATTGCTGTAATTGCCAGAGCTTTAATTACTTTTTTAGTTATTCTCATGAAATTTTCTCCTATTCTCTATTAATTTAATTTGAAAGCTGGCCAGCTAATCAAAATAATCCATAATTATACATGGAAATTATTTGAATTCAAATAGCTAATAATGTCGTATAAACACTTATTTTGTATTGTTTTGTAATATAATATATGATTACTACTTTTTTTGACGAAATGAGAAAGAAACTGTTTCATATTGAACTGGATATCTTTGACTAGACAGCCCAGCCCATATTTGGGTGGAGAACTAGGATAGGAATGAAGACTAACGACTTCAAATTGTCATCATTTTATGGCTAGAAAATAGATTTGCACAGAGTTGATCTGTCCATGCAAGTCTATTTTTCCGCATCCATATACATATATGTTCACATCCACGAATCAAGTCTTTAAACAAACAAAAGAAGCCCGCTAACCGAATCTTCGAGCACGTCTATTATTACTGCTTATAATTCTCTAGGTTACTTAGTATTTCATTATTATTCGTCTCATAGTCGATAGGCTTAGTCTTCGCTACACTGCCGAACAGTGACATATTAATTTTGTTATATTAAATATATAAAGTAAAATAATGGACTGTTAACTTAATAGAAGAACCTTTCCCTTGATGCTCGATTCAGAGGCTGCAATGGCCTGTTTCACATTTTCCAATCCAAACGTCGCCCCAATGTTTGCCATCAATAGCCGCCCTTCCCGAACTAACTTAATCACTTCATTGAATACCTGTTCCCATCGTTCTTGCGAACATCTCTCTACCCAATGCTTTAGCCAAAAGAGTTTAACGTTAACTTGCGTTCCTCGGGTCATCTCATGCCATAAAGGCGTGATGCCCGAGAGCAGCCCGACGCTTATTACCGTTCCATTCGGCCTTAAACAACTCACGAGCTGCTCTCCGTCTGCCCCTCCGATGCAGTCGACGGCCGCATTAGCGCCGAGCCCCTCCGTTAATTCTGCACTTCTCTCCTGTAGCAGCTCTTCCATCGTATTCACGACAGCAGCTGCCCCAAGGCCATATAACTCAGCAGTATGTCGATCATTTCTTGTGAGCGCAATCATACGAAATCCCAGAATCTTCGATAATTGTGCAAATATTCGACCGATTGCGGAACCACCAGCATTGACAATTAAGGTATCTCCGTACGTAAGATGAAGCATATCCGTACAAATTAACCATGCTGTTATCGGGTTAATGTAGAGCTGACTTGCCGATTGATCATTAATATCATCAGGCACAATGATCGCATGTCGATCCAAAGTCCTCACCATCTCTTGCCATGTGTTTTCACCTCTCAACGGCAGGACGCGCCGCCCTAACAGTTGATTGGATACTCCCGGCCCTACTGCTTCCACGATCCCCACTCCCTCGAACCCAGGTACAGCGGGCAATGCCGTCCGATGCGGATATGCGCCTCGAACGGGAATGACATCTGAAGGATTAATAGGCCGAGCGCACATCCTCACAACTAATTCACCGGGACCAGGAGGCACTAACTGCTTCTCCTCTATGCACAGCACTTCGCTCGGCTCTCCGAAACGATAATAACGTATAACCTTAGTCTTCATTGTTGCATCTCCTAAAATCATTTTTCTTAGATAGAATATAACATTAGTGCCCCCCATGTTGGGATAAATGAAAGAACCCGACGGGAAAATCCCCGCCAGGCTCAGATAACTTGCGATGGTTTATATGGAGTAAATAAGCGCCTCATAAGGACGCAAACGAACGGTGCCGTTTCTAACCTCACCCGAGGTTGACCGATCCAGATTGCCAATAACCAAGCGGGCATTCGTGGCTCGATCAGCGAATGAAGCAGGCAGACGATAGGACTGCTCCTGGTCCGAATGATTGAGCATAACAAGCCATGTCTCTCCATCCAGACTGCGGCTATATGCATATACATGCTCTTCCCCTGCTGATTGGTCACGATAATCTCCATAGACCATAACCGCGTTCGTTTTACGCAGCGCAATCAGCTGCTGATAATATGCAAATATGGAGTCCTCCGCGGCTAAATCCCGCTCCACATTAATCTCTTCATAGTTGGGATTCACCTGCATCCACGGCTGCCCTTCGGTAAACCCGGCATGCTTGCTGCTGTCCCACTGCATCGGCGTACGGGAATTATCCCGACTCAGCGGCTGGAGACCGTGGAGGACTTCATCTGGCGCACGGCCTTTACTGATTTCTTCCTTATATTTGTTCTTCATGGCAATATCGTGATATTCATCAATGGAAGAGAACCGGACACCCGTCATGCCGATCTCCTCTCCCTGGAATACATACGGTGTTCCCGGAAGAGTATGAATCATGGTCGCCAGTTGTTTGGCCGATTGCACACGGTATTGTCCATCATTGCCGTACCTCGAAACCTGCCTTGTGTGATCGTGATTGTTCAGGAACTGGGAGTTCCAACCTTCATTACGGAACGCCTCATACCAGCTCTCCTGAATTTCCTTGTACCGTGCCAGATCCCAAGTAGGCATGTCATCCGCCACCTGGAAATGGAATAACGTATGCAGCTCTTTCCGGTTGTCGCCCACATATAAGAGACCATCCTCAGGTGTGACAAACGGAATCTCTCCCACAGTCATGATGTCATAATGCTGGAGAACCTCCCGGTTCATTTCCTGCAAGTATTCATGAATGCCGGGATTATTGCCCAGATAATCAATGCTCTCCGGGTGCTCCGCATCCGGGAAACCTTCCAGCTTGGCGAGCAGGTTAATGACATCCATACGGAAGCCGTCAATGCCCTGATCCAGCCAAAAACGCATCATCCGATAGATCTCCTGACGCAGTTCAGCATTTTCCCAATTCAGATCAGGCTGCTCCTTGGCAAAGGAATGGAAATAATACTCCCCCGTTCGCTCGTCGTAGGTCCAGGTCGATGGTTCAAAATAGGAGCGCCAGTTGTTCGGCGGGCTATCCTGTTTCCCCGGCTTCCATATATACCAGTTGCGTTTCGGATTATCGACGGATGAACGCGATTCTTCGAACCATGCATGCTGCTCTGATGTATGATTCACCACCAGATCCATAATGAGCTTCATGCCCAGTGCATGGACCTTGTCCAGCAATTGCCTGAACTGCTCCATCGTTCCGGCTTTTGCCATGATGCGGTAATAATCCGCGATATCGTATCCGTTGTCTTTATCTGGCGATTCATAAATGGGATTGAGCCAGATGACATCTATCCCCAGACTTTTGATATAGTCGAGCTTGAGCATCAAGCCCTCCAAATCCCCGATGCCGTCCCCATTCGCATCCAGGAAGCTCCGCCAGTAGATTTGATATACCACAGCTTCTTTCCACCATGCCCGGTTCATGCTGCATCTCCCCTTTCCCGCTTAATGGCTATGCTCCTGCAACGTACGCTCCAGGAATGACAGCGTGAGCTGTTTCGTATCGTTCAGCACCACGTCCGCTCCGGAACCTTTCAGTACCGCTTCTTCCCCAATACCCACGGCGATCATGCCTGCGGCTTTGATGGCCTCAATACCCGCCTGCGCATCCTCGATGCCGATGCAGGCTTTAACGTCAGCACCCACTTCTTCCGCTCCACGCAGGAACAGATCAGGTGCTGGCTTGCCGTGAGGTACGGAATCCGGATGAACCACATAGCGGAACAGTGAGTCCAACTCCAGTGCCTTCAGAATTTGAGGCGCATTTTTGCTGGCCGAGGCGATCACCGCAGGAATGCCTGCGGCTTGCAGCTCAAGCAGCAACTCCCGAATTCCAGGATAAGTATGCTCAGGTGTCAGCGAGTCCAGCAACGAGACGTAATGTTCGTTTTTACGCTGTGCGAATTCTTCCTTTTCCTCAGCCGAAAATGCCTCTTCCTTGCCACCAAGACGCAAAATGCGCGCCAGTGACTCTCCGCGGCTAATGCCCTTCAACTGCTCGTTGAACTCACGATCAAACGGGATGTCCAGCTCTTCTCCAAGCTGCTTCCATGCAACATAATGATACTCCGCTGTGTCAGTAATGACACCATCCAAATCAAAAATAACGGCTTGAAGTGCTCCGTTCCCTTTCATTTACCCGTTCCTCCCCATGCCATTGCTCTAGTTGAGTTCAACTAAAAGATATTTACACTGGTCACTCCGATGACAGAACAACCTTCCGATCGCTGTTATCCCCAGATTTTTTTTGATATCCTTTTCAGAAGGGAAAATCCGGGAATAAAGGCGAACACTGCGTTTCTTCAGGTTTTTTCTGCCCTCTCCGTTATCGTGTAAATGTTTAGTTGAACATTATAGTTGCCATTCAATTCGTTTCTCGTTGCTTTCACGTTTCTCGCCTTTCCAGTCCAGAACAACCGTCCAGCCTGATGCATTGGAAATGCTCGCATAACGTTTGCCCTCACGGGATTCAAAATGAATATCGAACTCTGCATCGCCTACCATCAGTTGCTCCAGACTGCATGTTTTGTTTTCCCATGCCTGCGGCATATCAGGTGATACGGTTAAACGGCGATGCTGTGCTTCCGGTTGAACGCCGAAGAAATGTCGTACGACTGGTACAGCTAGAGCATAGATGGTCCACGCCTGCACGACACAGCCGTAGTCCGGGGACATCTCCGAGAATGAACCTGGCACTACACGTGAGAAGCTTTTCCCCATCCGACGCAGTAAATCCAGTGCATGATCCGGGTGCCCGTACGCCGCCTCTGCAACCGCATGTGCTCCGGTAGAGATTGTCATCGTGCCCTGTTGGTACATGGCCGCAAGATAAGTACCGTATTCACCAATGAAGTCGCGATTTCGCATCGTTTCCAGCGCACGCTGTGCTTTGTCCTGATCGGCAATTCCTGCTTCCATCGGGGTGACAATGACCCAGTTTTTGTTCAGCAGCCAACCGCGATCTTTCTGATCCTCACCGGCATCAGCCAATAATCCTTCCACGTACGCCCGGTAGTCTGTGATCCCTTGCTTTTCAGCGAGAGAAACCATGTAATCCACCTTGGGCACAATATCAGAAACAGGTGCAACGGCATCTGCATACAGGCTGTCTTTTTCAGACCAATATACATCATTCACCGCGCGTACCGCTTGTTCGGCCAGTTTTTGATAGGTCTGGTGCCGCTTCGTTTCACCCAAATAGAGACTCATGTGCTCCAGCGCCTGAAGAGCCTTCGCAGTATATACGGCACTATCAATTAGCTCCATATTCAATCCAGCAATCTCGATGATGCCGTAACCGGAAGGGAACAGGTCTCCATCCGGGTCCATCTCACCCAGCAGCCAATCGATTCCCTGGACACAGTAGTCATAATGCTCGCGCAGAAGTGCATGGTCTCCGGTCCACAGGAACATTTCCCATACAAAGGCGATATAGTGTGCCGTTTCCTGCGTGTTGCCGCGATTAGATACCGCTCCCATGGTGGTCACTTCATGCACAAAACGTCCATTGCCGTTCGCTTCCTTGGACTTCTCCAGCAACAAATTAAGCGTATCCCGCACCAGTTGATGGTCTCCCGTAGCAAGCACACCCTGAAGCGCATACGTACTGTCACAGCCGAACCACCACGGATATGTGGGTCCACCTGCCGTCAATCCACGACCAATGCCGTCTACTTGCTGCACCAACCACTGATTATTGCGCTTCACCCAGGCAAATTGCTCGTTCAGCTCATCTTCGCCTTCAATGGTCAGTACTGCTCGCTGATCCAACTTGTCGTAGAGTTGTTGTTTCTGCTCTTTCAAGCTGACGTAGTCACGTTCGATGACGGCATAAGTCTGCTCACAGGCTTCACGGGACGACTCCGAACCGGCAACAAATAACCGGAAGCGGAACACATCCTTCTCCTCCAGCGTGCATTCGGTTACAAAAGAAATGCCTGTGCCCTTGCCTGCCGTCAGTTCTGGTCCGTAAATCTCAGGACCAACTGTCATTTCCGTTCCAGGCAGGTCACTTCCGATCATGGCATACCAGTCTTGGGCATCATCTTTGACGATGACTTTGCGCGAAGAAATGGCTTCTGCCGTTTCACCCGCTCCTGGGATAATTCCAATCTCATCGGAATACCACACTGGACGGAGATCGGTACGTGACAGCAGCTCCAGCTTGAGCCGGGTTGTTCCTTTGCCGTAAGCGCTGATCTCATATTCTGCGACCATGCCTTTTTCATAATCGGGGGCAAACTGGTTGCGTTCAATGGATACCGGAATGTGGCTCAATCCGTGATCATAATCGAACCGGCTTCCGCCCCAGGATTCACTTGTGAATCCGTCTGCCCTTGCCCATACCGCAATGTTGCGATCCAGATCGGTTACCTTCAGCCAGAAGCCGTCCAGCAGCTTGATCGGATGCAGCCATACACCGCCCATTTCGTTAGCCATATGATGCCCAAAGTCGGGAAAGTATCCGTCCTGGGTACCGCAAATCTTTACATATTCACCTGCGTTATAATACAAATTAAAAGGATGTCTGCTTGTTAATGTGGCCATAGTAGTCCTCCTCTGCGGTTTGGCTTACCGCTCATCGCTTCTATTCATACGGACGATTAGCCCTTGATTGCAGAAGAGATGGAAATGCCTTCAATAAAGTATTTTTGTGCAACAAAGAATACAAGGAGTGGCGGAAGCATAATCAGCATCGTTGCAGCCATTAACATGTTCCATTCCACGTTATACAGCCCTTTGAACATGGACAATCCGAGAGCCAGCGTATACTTCTCACTGGAGTTCAAATAAATGAGTGGTCCTTGGAAGTCATTCCATACGCCCATAAAGGTAAAGATCGATACGGCAATCAGTGGCGGCATGGAAAGTGGCAGCATGATTTTAGTGAAAATCTGCATTTTATTGGCTCCGTCAACAAAAGCAGACTCATCGAGATCACGCGGAATACCGCGCATGAACTGGCGAATCAGGAAGATGTTAAACGCTCCGCCCCCGAAAAATGCAGGGATAATGAGTGGTAAAAATGTATCAACCCAGCCGATTTCCTTGAACATGATGAACATCGGGATCATCGTTACCTGCGAAGGCAGCATCATCGTCGCCAATAGCACCAGGAACAGCGTGCGTTTGCCGCGGAAGTTAAACCGGGCGAAACCATACGCACATAGGGCAGACGAGAATACGGTACCGACTAATACCGGAATCAGAATAATCAGCGTATTTTTCAAAAATGTAAAAAACGGGATGGCCAAGACGGCATTTTTATAGTTGGACCACATCCATACAGCCGGGAAAAAATCATCTTTGAACACCTCGGCAGGTGTTTTAAGAGACGTTGCAAACGTCCATAACAGCGGGATCAGCACGACGGCTGCACCAGCGATAAGCATGAGCATAGAGAATAGTTTCGAGTAGACCGGTTTCCGTGTCGTTGCTTGATTCATCATTTGTCCTCCTCTCAATCCTTTTCGTTATCGCCCTGGTAATAGACCCACATCGAAGAGCTGCGGATGACCAGCAACGTAAACGCCAGAATGATGATGAACAATACCCAGGAGAGTGCCGAAGCATAACCCATTTCAAAATCGGTAAAAGCTTTATTGTACAGATACAAGTTATAGAACAAGGTCGAGTTAAGCGGTCCCCCGTTGGTCATAACAAATGCTTGTGTAAAATACTGGAATCCACCGATGATACCCATAATAACGTTGAAGAACACCGTTGGGGAAATCATAGGCAATGTAATGTTGAAAAACCGTTGAAACGGTCCCGCTCCATCCAGATTGGCAGCTTCATACAGCTCTTCAGGAACGCCCTGCAAGCCGGACAAATAAATGATGATCGTATTACCGACGCCCCACAAACCCATGACAATCAGTGCGCCCAGCGCATAGCTCGGATCTTGAAGCCAAGCTGGCCCCTGTACGCCGAAAAAGGCAAGCGCCCGGTTCAGAATACCGTATTCCGGATTGAAAATCATAATCCACATCATTGATGCCGCTACAGCTGGAATGACGGATGGCATGAAATAGATCAATCGGAAAAATTTCATCCCTTTATTCCGCATATTCAGCAGCAAGGCAATCAGCAGTGATGCCACTTGATATAGTGGTACGGATACCAGAGCGAAGATAAAGGTAACTTTCAACGATTGATAGAAAAGCTCATCATGAAACATCGTTTTGAAGTTATCCAAACCGACCCATTCAATCGATTGTACGCCGGTGATAATATCCCATTTACTAAATGCCAGCAGCAGGGAGAATAACATTGGACCAATGGTAAAGAGCAACAAGCCTATAAGCCAGGGCAATATGAACCAATACCCGGCACGCTCGGATTTAGAATTACGCATAGCAGCCTCCTTGATGAAGAGGGTGAATCAGCATGGCCGCCGACTCACCCGCATGGTTTTTACTTGATTTTGCTGTCAACGTTCTTCGCAGCTTCATCCAGAGCGCCTTTGACATCCTGTTTGCCAAGCAGCACTTTTTCCAGCGCCTTGGTGAATTCTTCAACAAACACAGGTCCGTTTGTAGAACGCATGGTTACCGGTTTTTTAGCATAATCCATCATTTCGATGACCGGTTTGTCTGCTACTTCTTTGGCTTTGACTTCGTCCAGTTCTTTCACAGTCGCTGGCAGTACTTTACCGTTCGCAGAACGAAGCTTCTGTGCATCTGTACCCGAGAGCCATTTCACCAGTTCATAAGCCGCTTCTTTATTTTTACCGGCTGCGTTGATCGCCCAACCTGCACTTGCGATAATGCTTGAACGAGTACCGTCCGTATTTTGTGGAATCAGTGCAGAACCATATTGAACATCGGATTTGTCGAGATCACCTTTGATCCAACGACCTGTAATCATCATCGCGAGCTTGTCTGTCATGAACATCGATGAATCTCCGCCAAGTGTCTCGGAATCCAGTGGCGTCGGGGATACACGGCTATCTCCTTGAGACCAGGATACATATTTATCCATTGCCGCTATCGTTTTTTCACTGTTCATGTAGCCTTCCGCAGCTGTTCCATCCTCATTCGCGATGTCTGTACCGTTATCCCACAGGTACGTATAGATCGGATATTCCCATTTGCCTGCGTTGAATCCGAATTGAGTATATTTATTGCCATCTTTTTTAGTCAGTTTTTGTGCAGTTGCAATCATGTCATCCCAAGTCCATTCATCTGTTGGATAAGGAATTCCAGCTTCATCAAACATGCGTTTGTTGTACCACAGAGCAAGTGGATTGAAATCTTTAGGCAAGTAGTACTGTTTGCCTTCGATTTTCATATTTTCAATGAGATCCTTTTGGAAAATATCCAGATTAAACGAAGTATCTTTGCTCAAATAATCGTCAAGTGGCTCAATTACACCTTTATCAACGTATTTGTAGTAATCTCCTTCACCAACCAGGAATACGTCTGGTGCCTGACCTGCTGCCAGGGATGTGGTGAGTTTTGTTCCATAACCTTCACTTGGAATAGGCTCAAACTTTACTTCGATATCCGGGTGTGCAGCATTGAACTCTTCCGCAAGCTTCACTTCATCCGCACCGGAGTTGACATCTCCCCATACAGAGAAGGTGAGTTTAACTTTTTCTCCTTTTCCGCCTTCCGCGCTGTTGCTTCCACCTGAAGAACACGCGGATAATACGAATACCAAAATCAGCATCATGACCAAACTTGCGGACCCTTTTTTCATTTGAATGACCTCCACATGGATTTATATTAAACCAAGGTTTGAAACCGTTTGCTGAAAGTAACTTGCTGACCGGACAGAAGGAGAGAAATTTCTTCCTCTGCATCACTCTCGATTAGAATACCCTCGGACGTGATTGTGATATGCAACAGCTGGTTTTGCCAGTAGAGCGGGAATTTCAGACTGCTCCAGGATTCAGGCAGCTTTGGATCGAGATGAAGCTGGCCATCCAACATGCGAACTCCGGCAAATCCCATCACGACACATTTCCATATTCCGCCCAGAGAAGCGGAGTGGATGCCTGCATCCGAAGAGTGCATATGCGGTCCCAGATCAATCTCGGACGCCCGGCGGAACAGATCATAAGCAAGCGGGCGATCACCGAAGTCACTGGCAAGGATACTGTGCGTCGACAGGGACAAGGAGGAATCATGCAAAGTTTTCTCCTCATAGTAATCGTAGTTGGCGCGTTTGATATCGGGTTCGAATTTATTCTCAAGCAGAAAGAACAGCATCATGATGTCAGCCTGCTTCGAAATTTGCATTTCACCAACCTGATCGAGGTTGTAGTCATTGAAGATGCTGGCGACTTTGGTCTGATTTTTGTAAGGGGTAAGATCAATGACTTTCTTCTGCAAGTAGGTATCATCTTGCGGAATAAGTCCTTGTTCATTTGGCCCTGGCAGATACATTTGATCCAGCTTGTTCCATGCTTCCCGAGCAGATGTCAGGTCAAGCTTCGCAGACAATGCCTTGAGCAACTCAGGTTTCTCCTGCTGAAGCTTTTCATAATATTGAATGGCCAGTTCCATATTGAAGTGAGCCATATGGTTGGTGAATGCATTGTTGTCCACATGCTCCTTATACTCATCCGGTCCAACAACCTCATTGATGTGATAGCGGCCCTTCGCCTCATCCCACTCCAGACGGCTGGCCCAGAACGTTGCTGTATCGAAAATGATTTCGTAGCCATATTGATCCATGAACGCCTCATCGCCTGTAGACTGGACATAATGCCAAACGGCATAAGCGATGTCAGAGGTAATGTGCTGTTCAATGAAGCCGGACCAGATCTTCGTCTGTTCTCCGGTTACGATATCTACATCTCCCCATACCGGTGTAACTTCGCCATCTTCGATCCAGGCAGCTTCCCACGGATACATGGCACCCTCGAATCCGTTCTCCTTGGCCTTTCTTCTAGCTCCATCCAATCCCTGATATCGATATTCCAGCAAGGATCTTGCGATCTTGGGATTGCTGTAGATGAAGAAAGGCAGGATGAAGATTTCCGTATCCCAAAAGGAATGTCCCTTGTACCCTTCACCACTTAATCCCTTCGCCCCGATTCCCATGCGATTATCATGAGCAGGTGTCATAATGACGAGGTGATAGATGGCGAAACGGATGGCAAGCTGGTCATACCCGCTTGTGCTGTCCACTTCAATGTTGTACGTGGACCAAGTATCCGCCCAAGCGTTAGCGCTTTCACAAAACAGCTGATCATACCCTTTTTGCGACTCTTGCTTCAGCTCTGTCAGCGCCGATTCACGCATATGCTCCAGTAAATATCCACCGTGGCTGTACACCAGATCGCGGCTGGTATGCACATTCGAGATTTTTTCCAGTGTTACCAATTGTCCGGCTTCCACGGTTACTGTGCCTTCGATGCCAACCTTGCGGCGTCCCATCGTTTGACGCAATTCCGGCTCAACCTTTTCACCATTCAGCTGCCAGTGGTGCACCGTATTGGTTACAAAATCAACAGCCGATTGTGTCGTCGTTGATGTCATTTGAATATAAGTCTTTTCAAATATCCGTTTTTCGCCTTCCGTGAAATGCTGTGCACCCGAGTTCGTCCATTGTCCATTAATACCGGATGCAATGTGAACACGTGCCTGACCATCCAGTGGCTTGATACTTACGGATGAACCCACCAGATGACGGTTGCTCAAGGAAACAAAGCGACGGAATTGAAGTTCAAAGCTTTCTCCAGTTGGGCTCTGCCATACTACGTTACGAGTCAGCTCACCGTTTTTGAGATTCAGTTGACGACTGTAGCTGATCGTTCTTCCTTTTTCCAAGCTGAAGGTTTCCCCATTCAGGGTGATTGAAAGCTCCGTCACATCTGCTGTATTGGGGAGTTCTGTTACTTCATGCTCGTCAAACTTATTAAAGGTTCCAGCTACGAACCAGTTCCGCACCTGCCCAACATAATTTTCGTCCGTTGCGGAGCGAAGTCCCATGTAGCCGTTTCCAAGTGAGAGCACAGCTTCGCCTTTCCCTTGATGAGCCGGATCAAACCCGGTTTCAGTTACCAGCCAGTTACTCCATTCTCCTTGTCCTGCATCGTATTTCAGCAATTTGTATTCCCCCTATGTCTATCTTATGTTGTATCCGAAACGTTTTGGATTTGAGTGAAAATAATACCGAAACGTTTCGGATTTCATAAAACATTTCGGTGCTCTCTTCATCTCGTTCATTTTGCAATTCCTCGCGAACCGTATTCTCAGCTAAACTCAGTGACCTGGTTTGGCTGTCGAGGATCTCAAAACCAATTCATTTTGCAAAATATTAAATTTGGGACTGTCTTCCGATTTCAGCATGCCCATCAGCAGGTTTGCAGCTTCATGTCCCAACTGGTACATGTTCTGGCCGATGGTGGTGAGTGGTGGTTGAAAATAGGCGGCGGTTGGAATGTCGTCAAATCCCACTACCGACAATTCATCCGGTATCGAGATGCCCAGTTCATTCGCAGCCTTCATTACACCCAGAGCCATCATGTCGCTTGCGCAAAAGACTGCGGTAATTTCCGGATAAGTTTTCAACAACTCAGCAGCTTGTTGCTGTGCTTCCTCTTCCGTGAAGTTCCCGTTTACGATCCATTCAGGCTTCAAGCTCAATCCAACATTTTGCAGTGCATCGGAATATCCTTCATAGCGTTCCTTGGAAACAAAAGCCTCCGGGTAACCGTTCACCATGGCAATCTGCCGATGACCCAAACCAATAAGGTGCTCTACAGCCGTCTGTGCACTTTGTTTGTGATTCGTTGATACAAAACCAACATACTCACTATGGATGGGAATATCAATCAATACACAAGGGATATCACTATCCAGTACTTCCTGCAAATACGGATCATCCGTCTTCACACCCTGAAGAATGACGCCATCCACCTTACGTTCCCTGCACAGCTGTGTGTACGTTTTCATCTTTTGCTTCGCTGTATTGGTGCTGAACAAAATCAGATCATAATCCGAATTGGCAGCGCTATCATTAATACCGCAAAGCACTTCAAATACAAAGTTGTTATCGATGTTTTTGTACGTCATGCCTGATACGAGCAACCCCAGCGTTTTGGTTTCCTTCATGACCAGGCCTCTCGCTAGACCATTTGGACTATAGTTCAGGGTTTCGGCGGCTTCTTTAATCCGTTTGCGCGTACTATCGCTGACGTCCGAGTACCCATTCAGAGCTCTGGATACGGTCGTTATCGAAAATCCCGTCATTTGTGATATGTCTTTAATTGTAGCCAATTGCTTTCCTCCAAAACGTTTCGGATTACTTATATTTCTGAGTATACGGATTAGCGAAAAAAAATCAAGAACTTTTTTCGACAATATTTTCGAATTTTTGTATCTCATGCGTCCCTTCCCTTATTCTGCCCTCATTCAGGATGGAAAAAGGATAAAAAAAAGATCTCCCGACTTTTAAATAAAGTCGGGAGATCCCTGAACATATAAAACTTAATGTGCAACTGTATTGTTCAACATGATCCAGATGGAACCAATAACGATGGTCATCATGATCAACAGACCAAAGATCAAAGCCATCACATTCCAACGCGGCTTCTCCGATTCACGGATATGCATGAAGAAGAAGAGTTGAACCACAAACTGAAGTGCTGCTGTTACCAGAACGACACTCAGCGTTGCTGTTCTGCCCATCATGTCATTCAGAACCACTACCAAAGGGACAATGGTCAGGACAACGGACAGAATGAAGCCGATGACATAAGACTTAAGTGAACCATGCTGTTCGTGGCCATGGGATTCATGTGAGTTATGCTCTGCCATCTACATCACCCCCATCAGATAGACAATCGACAGGAGGAAAATCCAGACGACGTCCAAGAAGTGCCAGTACAAGCTGATTACGTTAATTTTACCGCGAGTGACATCGGTAATTCCACGTTTTTTCAGTTGCAGCATCAATCCGATCATCCAGATCAGACCGAGCGATACGTGAAGTCCGTGAGTACCCACAAGGGTGAAGAATGCACCGGAAGATGCACTCGTTGTATAACTGAACCCTTCATGAATCAACTCAATAAACTCCGATACCTCCAGGGCGATAAAGCTCGCACCCAGAACAGCTGTAACTGCCAGCCAGCTGATCAATTGCTTCACCTTGCCCTGATTCATGGCCAGAACCGCAAGTCCACTTGTGAATGAACTTGTGAGCAAGATAAATGTCTCGGCAATAACGCCAGGCATTTTAATCAATTCAGACAATACAGGTCCGCCCGCCGAATTGTCACGCAACACAATAAAGGTTGCGAACAATACGGAGAACAGGATAACGTCGGAAATCAGGAAGAACCAGAATCCGAGTATTTTTAATTCTTGCGGGTCATGGTGACCATGGTCATGAGCATGACCGTGCTTTGCGGCTGCTTGAGCCATTTATACCGACCCCCTTAACGACGCTTCGGTACGCTTAATTTCGTCAACCGGAATATAATAATCCGTATCGTATGAGAATGAACGAGCGATCATGCAAATCCCTACGCCAGCGAGTCCGAGAATCGCCATCCACAGCCATCCGAATACAAAGCCGAAACCGGCAATGAACCAGAATATAGACATAATGAACGGAATTGCGGAATTTTTAGGCATATGAATCGGCTCAAGCGGCTGTTCAGGTGGATAGATGCCTTTGGCACGACGTTCCTTCTCTTCCCACCACTCATCAATATCATCTCCGCGCGGTGTAATGGCGAAGTTATATTCAGGAGCAGGTGAAGGAATCGACCACTCGAGCGTACGACCACCCCAAGGGTCGCCAGAAGCTTTGAGTGTTTTGTATTTCCGAATGCCGTCTGCAATTTGTGCAACCTGGAACAAGAATCCGACACCCATCAGGAATGCCCCGATTGTGGATACAAAGTTCAGTTCCCACCAGCCGGTATCCCAGCCATAGGTGCTCAGACGACGTGTCATACCCATCAAACCGACAGCGTACTGCGGCATGAAGCAGACATAGAAACCGATATTCCAAGTCCAGAAAGCCCATTTACCCAGTTTTTCTGGCAGTTGGAATCCAAACATTTTAGGCCACCAGTAGTACAGACCTGCAAAGTATCCGAATACTACACCACCGATCAAGACTTGGTGGAAGTGAGCAATCAGGAAGTAACTGTTGTGGAACTGGAAGTCAGCAGGTGCAACGGATAACATAACCCCCGTCATCCCCCCGACGATAAAGCATGGAATAAATGCAAGTGTCCATAGCATCGGGGTATCCATGCGTATCCTTCCCCGGAACATGGTAAACAGCCAGTTAAAGATTTTAACCCCTGTTGGTATGGCTATCAACATCGTGGTTACGGCGAAGAATGCATTAACGTCTGCTCCCGAACCCATCGTGAAGAAGTGATGCGCCCATGTAAAGAAGGACAGGAAGCTAATGATCAGCATCGCAAATACCATTGATTTATAACCAAACAATTTTTTCTTCGAGAATGTACTTACAATCTCGGAGAACACACCGAATGCCGGCAAGACAACGATATATACCTCAGGGTGACCCCACATCCAGATCAAGTTGATATACATCATCGGATTACCGCCCAAATCAAGTGTGAAGAAATGCGCCCCCGCGAACCTGTCGAGGAAAAGCAACGCAAGTGTCACTGTCAAGATTGGGAATGCAAACAGAATGATAATACAAGTGGAGAATACCGACCATGTAAACATCGGCATTTTCATCCATTTCATGCCTGGCGCACGCATTTTAATGATGGTAACCAGGAAGTTGATACCGGTAGCCAGGGAACCGATACCCGAAATCTGAATACCCCATATATAGAAGTTTTGTCCCACCCCCGGGCTATGCGATAGCTCCGATAAAGGCGGATAACTGAGCCAGCCTGCGTCCGGTGAACCACCGATAACGAAGGACAGGTTGAACAGCATTGCTCCCAGGAAGAATAACCAGAAGCTTAGTGCATTCAGGAATGGGAACGCAACGTCCCTTGCCCCGATTTGAAGCGGTACAATAACATTAAATAAACCGAACATAAACGGCATCGCCATGAACAAGATCATGATCGTACCATGAGTCGTAAAGACCTGATTATAATGCTCGGGATGTAAGAAATCCATGTTAGGCATAGCTAGCTGAAGACGCATCATGAGTGCATCCACACCACCACGGAAGAGCATGATAATGGAAGCAATAATATACATAATACCGATCTTTTTGTGATCGACGGTAGTTAACCAGTTACGCCAGAGCCAGCCCCATTTTTTGAAATAAGTCAGCACCGCTACGATGGTAATCATCGTAATCCCGATCGCCACGTCCGCACCATAAATCAGCGGATCACCGGTAACGAAAAACTCCGATGCAAACTCCTTAAGTCTCTCTAACATTGGGGGCCTCCTTTCGAATCTTTAGTTAGCACTCTTGTCCACGCCTTGCGTAGTAATCTCTTTGGCACCTGAAGCCTCACCGTGCTTGCTGTGAGCGCTTTGACCGTCAACAACATACTTGGTCACGATGTCTTGGAACAGTCCTTCAGGGAAGGAAGAATAATAAGCTACATTGCTTGTTCCCGGTTCCGCCAATGTTTTATACGTTTCTTGCGTCAGCGGTTGGGATTGTTGTTTCACTTCAGTAACCCATTTGTCGAAGTCTTCCTCCGATGTAGCATTCACATCAAAACGCATTTGGGCGAAGTGTTCCCCGGTAAAGTTGGCACCTGAACCCCAATATTGACCTTCATGATCAGCTTGCAAGTACAAGGTCATCGCCATACCCGACATTGTATAAATCTGTCCACCAAGCTGCGGAATCCAGAACGAGTTCATCGGTGAATCCGCGGTGAGCTCAAATTTTACGGGCCGGTCTGCCGGAATATTCAACGTATTGACCGTTGCAATACCTTGCTCCGGATACATAAACAACCATTTCCAGTCCAGTGAAGATACTTGAATGGTCACCGGTGCTTTCTCGGATGCCAATGGCTTCGAAGGTTCCAGATCATAGGTGTAGCGGATTGTTACAACCGCCAGCAACCCAATAATAATAATCGGAACGGTCCACCAGATAGCCTCCGCTTTAGTGCTATGAGACCAGTTCGGCTCATAAGCAGATTTATTGTCCGGTTTGTCGCGGTAACGCCATACAATTACAGCAGACAAAATCAATACAGGCACAATAACGACTGCACACAGAATTGTCGAAATGACAATCAAATCTCTCTGCGAAGCGCCAACAGGCCCTTTCGGATCCAGAACAACGTACTGCCCGCCTGCCAGCATTGGCCAGACAATCAATGCAATTGTAACCAACGTCAGGACAACCGGAATGATTATCCGAATTAGCGACCTAGGTTTCTTGTTCATCTTGATCCCCTCTCCTTAAATTCGCTCATACTGAAAAAACAGTATACTACTCTCTTCCTTCTAAAGATATCAGAAATGAGCAACTTTTTTGTTCATGTTAACAAATTTGTCGATTTTGCACCTTAAATGTGTGAATTTTTTCTCACAAATCGCTTGCACACTTGATATTTCCTCATCGTAATCTTTACACTTCAAGTCACAAAATAAAACCCTTTGCAGTCCCGTTGAACAGTATCAACGAATCCGCAAAGGGCTTTATTGACTGGGATTCCGGGTGCTCATCCAGTCTTATTATGAACGAATTAACGCAAGATTATTTAATCGGCGCCTTCGTCTTCCCGGCGTGTATGAACTAGTCCAATCGATTTGGCAATTACATAAATAAATACACTACCCACCAAGAAACCGATCCCCACCATTAATCCCAGGTTGCGATCATTAAAATCATTCAGGTTGATCAGGCACATGATTACTCCCGTAATAAGGGCAATCCAAGCCAGAACTGTCATCGTTAACACTGCACGCCGCATATTTTTATCTTTGCGCTCCAATTGGCTTACCATTGCTGTCTTCGATGCCATAGTAAACACTTCCTTTTCCCTTTTTGTAAGTGCTTTCCTTATACCAATATACCACATCAGTATGATTTTTAGTCAACAAATGTTCAAATTTCTTTCGCAATTTGGACACTTTATTTGTATTTTAACTGTTGACAAGGGCTAGATCACTTCTTCTTACTTCTTATAACCCAAAAATGCCCTCCTCATAACATGAAACAGCCCAGACCTTATGAAACCTTCATGAACATGTGAGTTCGGGGTGAAAATAAAACAATAAAAAAAGACGGTGCTTCGGATTACCGAACCACCGTCTTTTTTCTGATGAACACGTATGTCCCTGCATTTAACAATTGAAATAACGTAATTACTTAGTTATGTCAGGTTCTGAGCACTTCTTCCTGGAATATTGAAATTAAAGCTTAAATTCGTGTTTCCAACCAATTATTTTTGATCACATTCTGATACCAGTAAAAGCTTTCTTTAGGTGTTCTGACCAATGAACGGTAATCCACATGCACAAGTCCAAAGCGCATACGGTATCCTTCCGCCCACTCAAAGTTATCCATCAAAGACCAAGCCATGTAGCCTTTCAGGTTGATTCCGTCGTTGATAATCCGATGAATTTGAGCCAAATGCTGCTCATAGTATGCAATCCGGCGATCATCATTGATTTTGCCATTTTCCAAATCATCATTGATGCATGCACCATTTTCTGTGATGTAGACATCCACATTTCCGTATTTTTGCAAGTAATGCATGAACTCATACAGTCCGCGTGATTCAACAGGCCAGCCAATATCCGTTTTGGTAAGTCCCATATCCACCTCTTCGGATTGCAATGCACCCGCCTCTGGATTGAAACGATTGATTCCCATGGTGTAATAGTTAATGCCAAGCAAGTCAATGGGTTGCGAGATGATCTCCATATCGCCTTCCTGAATGGGTACTGTAGCTCCAGCTTCTGCGAACCATTCCACCATAAATTGTGGATACGATCCTTTGTAGATCGGGTCTAGGAACCAATCGGTGTTCAGAGCAATTGCCCGATCACAGGCTGCCTGATCTTCTGGAGATTTGCTGTAAGGCTCAGCCCAGCATACATTGGGTGCAATACCAATCTGTCCTGTTGTACCCAAGCGACGGAACGATTGAACGGCTTTACCGTGAGCAACGAGCAGTCCATGAGCAACATTAATGGATGTTTGCAGGTCCTTATTTCCTGGCGCATGAATGCCAAGCAGGTTTGACAGAAACGCAATGCACCATGGTTCGTTGAAAGTTAGCCAAAAATTAATTTTACCGGAAAACTCCTTGAAGATGACTTCAGCATATTTTACAAATGCATCCACCGTCCTGCGATTGCCCCAACCTCCGATATCCTCCAGCGTCTGAGGCAAGTCCCAATGATACAGCGTACAGAAAGGTTCGATTCCCGCTTCAAGCAGCTTATCCACGAATCGATGATAGAAGTCCAAGCCTTCCCGATTGATCTCGCCATCTCCATCAGGAATAATACGCGGCCAGGCGATCGAGAATCGGTAGGTGTTGATCCCAAGCTTTTTCATCAGCTCGATGTCTTCCTCATAGCGATGGTAACTGTCACATGCGACATCACCATTATCTCCATTGAATACTTTGCCGGGCGTACGGGCAAACGTATCCCAGATGGATACCCCGCGTCCGCCTTCCTGCGCTGCCCCTTCGATTTGATAGGAAGCTGTTGCTGTTCCCCAGCAGAAATCTTGTGGAAATTGAAAAATCGTCATCGTTTACTCCTCCGTCTCATGATGACACGCGGATCGTCTGTCCTGCGGTCATGGTTAAAATAACTACATAATCACCCTGAGGTGTAAGCTGCGCTTTGGCCTGATCGTTTCCTTCCAGTGGGTATGCACTGCGAATGGTTATCGAACCAGCGTGATCAGCCTTAATTTCGGCGCTTGAGAGTCTGCCCTCTGTCCACTCGATTGCCACCCTATATCCACCACGTGCCCGAAGCCCCTTCACACTGCCACTGGCCCAGTGTGAAGGCAGTGCTGGCAGCAGATGTAATTCACCCAAATGACTCTGTAACAGCATCTCGGCAATACCGGCAGTGCCACCAAAATTGCCATCGATCTGGAACGGCGGATGATCATCAAACAGATTGGGATGCGTGGAACGAGCCAGCAGCGTACGGACAAACTGATGTGCAAGCTTGCTATCCAGCAGCCTCGCATACAGATTGATCAACCAGGCACAGCTCCAACCTGTATGCCCGCCACCTTGTGAGATACGACGTTCAAGTGACACTCGTGCTGCTTCCACCAGTTCCGGCGTATCCAGTCGGTTGATCTGCTCCCCCGGATACAGACCATACAGATGGGAGACGTGACGATGCCCCGGTTCGGATTCGGCAAAATCTTTGAACCATTCCTGCAGCTGCCCCTCGCTTCCGATCTTGAATGGATAGAGCTTGCTGCGTGCTTCGCTCCACTCCTTCGCCAGCTGTTGATCCACATCCAGCTGCTTCGTTGCTTCAATGCATCGATCGAACAACTCACGAATCAATGTCATATCCATCGTCGAAGCCATGGAGATGCTGCGAGCCTCTCCTTTCTCAGTGAGGAACTTGTTCTCTGGAGAGGTTGAAGGAGCGGTAACCAGATATCCGTCTGGTCCCTCCACCAACCAGTCAAGACAGAAGAGCGCCGCTTCCTTCATGATTGGATACGCGCGTTCCGCGAGGAATTGCTGATCACGGGTAAACAGATAATGCTCCCATAGATGTGAAGTCAACCACACGCCACCCATTGGCCAGAACGCCCAGCTTGCATCTCCACCTGTAGGCGTGGATGTCCTCCAAATATCCACATTATGATGGGCTGTCCAGCCGCGCGCCCCGTACAAAATACGTGCTGTCCTTCTCCCTGTATCGCTCAGATCCTCCAACAAGCCAAACAGCGGCTCATGGCATTCACTCAGGTTGCATACTTCTGCCGGCCAGTAATTCATCTCGGTATTGATATTAATCGTGTAATCACTATGCCAGGGCGGCTCCACCTGATGATTCCAGATTCCCTGCAGATTGGCTGGCTGGCTTCCTTTACGTGAACTACCCATTAACAGATATCTGCCATATTGAAAATAGAGTGCCTCCAGGCCGGGATCATGGGCTCCAGCCTGGTACGCTTGCAGCCGCTCATCTGTAGGCAATGCTTCATTCGCTGATGTGCCGAGATCAATAGATACTCTTGAAAATAAAGTCCCATGATCCATCACATGCCGCTCGCGAAGAGCCTTCATGCCATGAGCCATCGCTTTAGTGATTACCTCCCTGCACTCCTGATCCAGAATCACACCATCCTTAACAGGTACCACATCATAGCCTTCAAAGGCGGTCGCCGCTGTCAGATAAAAAATAACCTGGTCGGCTCCCTGTATATGAAGTCTTCCGTCCATAACTGAAACTTCGGCATTCTTGCCCATCGCAGTCGTGGCCAGTCGCACAGCATAAGCCGTTCCCCGATCTTCCTCGTAAATGACGGACTCCGGATGATCCCTGAAATAATTCGATTCAACGTGACTCGGACAGCGACTGAATAAGGTAAGTGCATCGCCCGAAGCCTGAACTTTATAAGGATGTGGACTGTCTAATGTAACACTGACGTTTACAGCTCCCTCACGATCAGCAGTGATGGTACATACCATGAGATCATCCGGCGCACTGGCGTATACTTCACGTACATAACGAATGCCTTTATACGAATACTTCGTCGTTGTAATCCCGCTGGGGAGATCAAGCTCACGCTCAAATTCATCGTACGGGATCCCACCCAGTTCAGTGTGCTGCAACTTAAAGTGACCCATCGGCTGATAAGCTTCCACATCACGTCCCAGCATCTCGCGGTTCAGCAATTGTTCAGCTTCGCTGTATTGCCCTGACATGATCAGTTCCCGGGTCTGCTTCAGGTATCGCTGACTGCTGTACTGGATGGTGTCACGTGGAAATCCGGACCACAATGTATCTTCATTTAACTGAATTTGTTCATACGCCGCTCCGCCATACACCATACCGCCAAGGCGACCATTGCCGATGGGCAACGCCTCTTCCCAGCGAGTAGCCGGCTGACGATACCACAGACGGTTTTCTTGTGTTCTCTCATTAAATGGGGACATAGATTACTCCTATTCCTGAATCAGCTATTTTGCATAATTCTAAAACGTTTTCGGTAATAAGTAAAAAGATGTTTTTTCTCGCATTCCAGAATGAAATATACACTCTGATATCTGTCTTTTGATCTGTATCATTTTACCTGAAAGTGCTTACAATATTACAAAAAATTATATTGGATTTTTATCAGTGCGTCAACGTATATCCTCACATTTACCTTTTCATTTATAATGAATGTCAATATAAAAAAGAAGGACCTCCCTTCCGGGAAATCCTCCATTTAAAAGTTATTATTTTGTGTTTTGTCCATTCCACAATTCCACTCGTGCTTGAACGTAACCTGTGTACTCCTGCTCCATTTTTACTGCACCAGCTTTATCAAGTTCAGCAAGCATGTTATCATACACACTGTCGAATTGGTCAGCAGGGGTTAGGACAGCTTTTGGAATACTCTTACGAATGATGTCCTGAGTTTTCTGGAAAACTACGTTGTAATCACTATCAGAAGGCACAGAGATGTTCCAAGCTGCTCCCCATGGTTTCACCGGGAATTCGTCTGCTTTTGGAAATAGGTCCAGCCATGTTGTTGCACCATAAGCTTTCAACGTTTTCTTCTCCGCATCAGAGTATCCTGCAACAATCTGATCAGGGAAATTGGTAGTGTAATAATTATCTGTTGAATCTTTCACTCCATCCCCGTAGTGCGCACTAAAGATATTATACAGGCCAACTCCGCTTTCCTTAGTAAACGAAGCATTATCATCATTTTTACGCTTCTGAACATCGGCCGGGATTACACGCTTGCCATCTTCCACATTATATTGTTTCCCTTCTACACCCCAGTTTCTTAAAACCTGTCCTTCATCAGAGGCCAACCAATCGAGGAATTTAATCGTACGTACCGGATCCGGATTGCTGGTTGTAATGCCAATACCCCATCCACTCATAAAACCGGTATCTTGCATGGAGTGATCCTTAATATCCTTGTTCAAAGTAACCGGGAAGTGAGCATACGTATAGTCATCCTTGCCTTCCCCCTTCAGAGCATTTTCCGCATCGCTATAACCCCATTCCTGATCAATCAGACCAAGAACACGACCACTGGCGATTTTAGATTTATACTGATCACTTTTTTGAACAAAGGCATCCTTGTCGAGCAGTCCTTCATTGTACATTTTGTTCAGCCAACGGAAGTATTCCTTCTCCTCCGGACGCTTGTAATGCAACTGGGCTTCATACGTTTCAGGATCAATGTAATATTCGCCGTCATCAGGTGCTCCTGTTGCCTGAAAAGCAGGATTAGTTACTGTTATCATAATACGCCAGTCATCAGCGTCCAATGTCAATGGAATCGTCGGTTGACCATCTGTTGTTGGATGTTTAGCGTAATATTCTTTTAACACTTTCTCATAATCATTGAGTGTCTTTACTTCTGGGTAACCGAGCTCTTCCAAAACTCTCTGCTGAATTTCAAAGCCACCGCCCGCATCAAATGTTTGTTGGTCCACTGCACCAACGGTTGGCAATACATATATTGCTTGATCCTCATTACTGTATTTGAGTCGATCCATGTAATCGCCATATACTTTCTTCAAATTGGGACCGTATTTATCAATAAGGTCTGTCAAATCGACCATATTACCTGCATCCACCAGCTTGTTAATGTCTCCTTTGGCATAAATCATATCCGGAACTTCACCGCTGGCAGCCATCAAGGATATCTTGTCATTCCCACCGGATACAGCATATTCCGCATTAATAGTAACACCTGTTTTTTCAATAATGGCCTGACCAATATCATCTTTCATATTCGCCCAGTTCGGACTGGCATCCGCACCGAAGAAAGACAGTGTTATCGGTTTTGTATCATCCGAGCCTTCGGTAGGTGTAGCATCTTTGCTTCCCGAATTTCCGCAGCCAGCTGTAACCAACAACGCACTTGCGAGCATCAACATTGCAAACGTCTTAGGTGTATTGCCTTTCATTTTGCCTCTCATTGTCTAGTCCCCCTATTATTATGAAGGTTTTATCTGTATAACAGGCTTTAGGCCTGAGGATACCACTGGAAGATACATTTCTGTATGCGCTTACTAAAAATTAAATTTGTACTCTTTTTTATCAATACTAAAACTCTCTTCTAACATCCGTAAAACGTTTTCGATAAATAGTTTAAAACGCTTACTGAAAGTGCTTACATTAACGATTATATGTTATCCTCACCCTTTCGTCAACAACAAAAAAGGCCCTTTCCGGGGACCTCTTTTGCTTTGAAAATGCTTAATTATCATGCTTATTTTCAGTATTATTTCACGTCTTTACCTGTCCAGAGTGATACACGTTCCTTGACCCAAACGGTATATTGTTTCTCCATGTCTACCGCACCTGCTTTATCAAGCTCTGCCAGGAGATCATCATACACTTGGTCGAATTTCTCAGGTTTGGCAAGGATGGCTTCAGGAATACGTTTGCGGATAATGTCCTGCGTTTTCTGGAACGTTACGTTATAATCCGTATCTGAAGGTACAGGCATGTTATATGCTGCGCCCCAATCTTTCAGCTTCAAGTCGTCTTCAGAAGGATAGAAATCTTTCCACGTTGTAATGCCATAGGCTTTCAATGTTTCCTTCTCTGCCGCAGTATAACCTGCCTGGATCTGCTCAGGGAAGTTCGTTGTGTAGTAGTTACCTGTGGAATCTTTCACACCATCGCCATATCTAGCGCTGAAGATGTTGTACATACCGACTCCTGTTTCTTTGGTGAATGCAGAGTTGTCATTGGTCTTGCGGTCCTGTACATCCTGAGGAATGATACGTTGGCCATTTTCCACTTTGTATTGTTGGCCTTCAATCCCCCAGTTTCTCAGCACCTGGCCTTCATCCGAAGCGAGCCAATCCATAAATTTGATAATACGTACAGGGTCTTTTGCAGTTTTGGAAATTCCGATGCCATATCCATCGAATCCGGTTGGTTGGAACGTATGATCCACAATATCCTTGTTGAGGGATACAGAGAAATGAGCGTACGTATTCTCGCCATTGTTAACTGATTTCAAAGCATTCTCAGCTTCACCATAGTTCCATTCCTGGTCAATCAGCCCCAGTACCCGACCGCTTGCAATTTTGGATTTGTATTGGTCATCCTTCTGCACAAATGTATCTTTGTCAAGAATGCCTTCATTGTACATTTTGTTCAACCAGCGGAAGTATTCTTTCTCCTCTGGACGTTTATAGTGCAACATCGCTTCATACGTTTCAGGGTTAATATAATATTCACCATCATCCGGTGCTCCAGTTGCCTGGAAGGCTGGATTCGTTACCGTAATCATAATCTTCCAGTCATCTGCATTCAGCGTCAGCGGAATGGTCGGCTGTCCGTCAATGGTTGGATGTTTAGCATAATATTCTTTTAGCACTTTCTCGTAATCCTCAAGCGTTTTCACTTCTGGGTAGCCGAGTTCTTTCAATACCTTTTGCTGAATCTCGAATCCGCCTGTAGCATCAAATGCAACATTATCTACACCCATGTTCGTTGGGATCGTGTATATGGACTGATCTTCCAAACTGTATTTCAGACGGTTCATCTGGTCCCCATAAATTTTCTTCAGGTTTGGTGCATATTTGTCAATCAGATCTGTCAGGTCAAGCATCGCGCCTGCATCCACAAGCTTAGACAAGTTACCTTTAGGATAGATAATATCAGGGTATTCACCGCTGGCAGCCATCAAAGGTATCTTCTGGTCGCCACCATTATTCACATCATACTCGGCTTCAATTGTAACACCTGTTTGTTTCGTAATTTCTTGGCCAACTGCGTCCTTCATGTTGTTCCAGTTAGGACTTGCGTCAGCACCAAAGAACGTAAAGGTGATTGGACTGGTCGTATCCCCTGTGTCCGTTGGTGTCTCTGAAGCCGTAGTTCCTCCTCCGCTACCGCTGCATCCTGCTGTAATGGCAAGAGCGCTGGCTAACAGAAGCATCGCGAATGTTTTTGGTGTTTTGCCCTTCATGTGTAATCCCCCTTATGGATAAAATGAAGCTATCTATTGTAGAACAGGCTGACCTGCACATACCGTATTCGGGTGATTCTCATTGTGAAACGTTTGATTTTATAACATAAAAAGCGTTTTCTAAATGTAGTGAAAAACACTCACTCTTCTCAGCATTTTGAGCAACCGATCTATACTCTTTCTGACTGAAGAGATTCGTGTATACGCCTTGGTAAATCATAAATGAAAGTGCTTTCATATTTGAATAATAATCCCTCCAAAAGTCCTTGTCAATAGTGAATATACAAAATTGAAAACGTTTTTTGGAAAACGTTTTAGGTATAAAAAAGAACCCAGTTCCCTGGGCCCTTTTTCTCGAAAAAATAGTCTGCTGAAACGTATTAGTTGCTCGCTTCACCGCTCCACAATTGAACACGGCTTTGCACCAGTTCAGTGTATTGTTTTTCCATGTCCTCTGCTCCGGCTTTATTCAGCTCGGCAATCATCCCATCATAAATGGCATCGAATTGTTCAGGGGAACTAAGGATCGCTTCTGGAATCCGTTTACGGATAATATCCTGTGTTTTTTGGAAAATAACGTTGTAATCCGAGTCTCCTGGAGTCGGCATATTGTACGCTGCTCCCCATGGTTTGACCGGGAACTCATCTTCACTTGGGAACAGATCTTTCCACGTTGTTGCGCCGTATGCTTTGAGTGTCTCTTTCTCCGCATCGGAATAGGCCGCTACAATCTGTTCAGGGAAATTCGTTGTGTAATAGTTATCCGTGGAATCCTTGACACCATCGCCATAGTGACCAGACATATTGGTATAGAGGCCAATCCCTGTTTCTTTCTGGAATACGGCAGCATTATTCGTTTTTTGGTCCAGCACATCGGCAGGAATCACACGTTTGCCATCTTTCACTTCGTACTGCTTGCCTTCAATACCCCAGTTCATCAGCACTTGACCTTCATCAGAGGCCAGGTAATCAAAGAATTTAATTGTGCGAACCGGGTCCGGATTCGATGTTGTAATCCCTACACCCCATCCTGATACAAAACCAGGGTCCTGGAAGGAATGATCCTTGATATCTTTAGACAGAGTTACCGGGAAGTGTGAATAGGTCGCTTCATCTTTGCCCGCTGCTTTCAATGCGTTTTCCGCATCGGAATAACCCCAATCCTGGTCAATGACGCCCAGAACACGACCACTTGCAATTTTGGATTTGTATTGATCCGTTTTCTGTACGAAGCTGTCCTGATCAAGCAGTCCTTCCGCATACATATGGTTCAGCCAACGGAAATACTCTTTCTCTTCCGGACGTTTGTAATGCAGACTTGCCTCATAGGTCTCAGGATCAATATAGTACTCACCGTCATCCGGAGCGCCTGTTGCGAAGAATGCCGGATTTGTCACCGTAATCATGATTCTCCAGTCATCTGCGTCCAATGTTAACGGGATTGTCGGCTGACCATCAATCGTTGGATGTTTCTCTTTGTATGCCTTCAGTACCTTCTCATAATCTTGCAGTGTACGCACTTCAGGATATCCCAGCTCTTTCAATACACGCTGCTGAATCCCAAATCCGCCGCCTGCATCAAAATACTTCTGATCTACCGCATAATACGTAGGCAGTACATAAATTCCTTGATCTTCGTTGCTATATTTCAGCCGGTCCATGTAATTACCATACAGCTTCTTCAGATTGGGGGCATATTGCTCGATCAGATCAGTCAGATCGACCATTGCCCCAGCATCCACGAGCTTGCTCAGCTCTCCTTTGGGTGACACGATATCCGGATATTCTCCGCTTGCTGCCATCAAGGATACTTTATCCTGACCACCACTGACGGCAAATTCACCGTTAAGGGTTACTCCTGTTTTCTCTGTAAGGACTTTCCCCACTTCATCCTTCATACCGTTCCAGTTCGGACTGGGATCGACGCTAAAAAAGTCAAAAGTAATCGGAGACGTATCACCGCTAGTGTCCTTAAACGACGTTTCGCCGCTGTTTCCTCCACCGCAACCTGCGAGCAAAGACATCGCAAGCACTGGAGCCAGTGCAATCTTCATTTTGTTTCTTGCCATAATGGTAATCCTCCCGTTTCATATGTCTGTCTATCCGGGACTTTTTTGTCCCTGTCTATAGCTTCATGAATGCCACTCCGCAGCCCTATACGGTGAAGCGCAGGCCGTATGGCTGCGCTTCGGGCATCCTGATGCTTCTTTTATTATACGGCCGCTCTATCTATGTGGCGGCCTGTATAAACTTGCTTAAGCTTTTACTGCACCCAATGTCATACCACCCACAAAATACTTTTGCAGGAATGGATACACAATCAGAATAGGAACCGTAACAACGATCGTGATCGCCATTTTGATGGATTCCGGTGAAATCTGTGTCATTTGCTGTGCCATGTCATTGGCGTTACGTCCAGCTCCCGAGCCTTGCTGTGTACTTTGCAGTACTTTCATCAGCTCGTACTGGAGCGTGGTCAGATGAGCCTTCGAACCATTATACAGATACGTATCGAACCAGGCATTCCACTGGCCTACAGCCAGGAACAACGCGATGGTTGCAAGTACCGGTTTACAGAGTGGCAAAATGATTTTGTAATAGATCTTAAAGTCATTCGCACCATCCAGCTTCGCTGATTCCTGCAAGGCATACGGCAAGCCGTCAATGAAGGAACGAATGATGAACACGTTAAACGCACTGATCATACCTGGCAATACATATACCCAGAATGTACCGATCAGGTTCAGGTCACGCATCAGGATGTACACCGGAATCAGACCACCGGAGAAATACATCGTGAGTGCAAGTGTTGTAGAAACAAACTTTCTCAACTTGAAGTCAGGACGACTCAGTGTAAATGCGATCATTGAGGAACTGATCAAGCCGAGCACGGTACCTACAATGGTACGTAGAATGGATACCTGCAAACCTTGCAGCAATCCCTCGTATTGGAAAATCGTTTTGTAGTTTTGCAATGTGAAATCACGAGGCCACAAGTAAATTCCACCACGTACGGTATCTGTCGAGTTATTAAGTGAGATAGCCAGTACGTTCAAGAATGGATACAGTGTTACAATCAGCACCAGGGTCATCGCGAGGATGTTGAATATATCGAACAGCTTATCGCCCCGAGTAGCATTGAATGCTTTGTTCGCCATAATGTCGTCCCCTCCCTACATGATGCTTTCTTTGGTGAATTTTTTGAACAATCCGTTCGCTGTAAACAGAAGGATGATACTGACAACGGAGTTGAATATGCCTATGGCTGTACCATACGAGAATCGTCCCATATTCAAACCATAGTTGAGCGCGTATAGATCAAGCACTTCCGAGTAGTCTAGCACCAGACTGTTTTGCAGCAAAAATTGCTTCTCGAAACCGATACTGATCAGATGCCCGATCGACATGATGAAAAGTACGGAAATCGTGGTCCGTATGCCAGGCAACGTGATATGCCACATTTGTCTCCAGCGGTTTGCTCCGTCTACCCGGGATGCTTCGTAAAGCTCCTGGTCAATACCGGTAATGGCCGCCAAATAGATAATGGCATTCCAACCGGTTTCCTTCCACATATCTGAAGCGGTTACAATGTACCAGAACAGGTTCCCTTTAGCCATGAATTGGATCGGCTGATCGATAATGTTTAGGTTTACCAAAAGGTCATTGATAATCCCGCCATCAGTGGAGAGCATCTTGGTAATAATCCCTGCCACTACGACCCAGGATACAAAGTGAGGCAGATATGATACCGTTTGCACGGCGCGCTTGAAGAACATACCTTTCATCTCATTCAAGAGAATCGCGAAGAAAATCGGCACGATAAAACCGACAACCAGTCCCATCAAGCTCATTGCAAGCGTATTTCGAAGTACCAGATAGAAGCGATCATCACTGAACAGCTCTGCAAAGTGTTTAAAACCAACCCACTGTTGATCACCGAACGATCTGGCCGGTTTATAATTTTGGAAAGCCATCGTCCATCCCCATAGTGGCAGATAGTTAAATACAAAAACCCAAGCTACGAATGGCAATGACATGAGGTAGAGATACTTTTGCTGTTTCATACTGTCCCAAATTCTGTTCCGCCGTTTTGGTGTTGACGGATTGGGGTCACTGCTTTTTTTCGCGGAAGCGGATTTTTCTGTTAGCGTTTCCATCTCCGTTCCCCCTCCTCTAATTTATAAAATAATCATACCTGATAGAGCGTTTTCAAAATACCAGCTGGATTTTAGAGAAAATCATATGAAAATTAGATATCCCCCTATATAATCCGATTTTATTTCTATAAAATTAGTGATAATGACGCCTTCTATTATTAATTAATGAAATTAAAAGGGAATTTATTTTGAAAATGGTAATGATCGAAAACGTTTTATAGAAATCGTTTACTTGATGTAAAACTACAAAGAAAAAAGGACCTCAAAGGTCCTTCAAATAGAGTATAAGTTCGAAAACGTTTTACAATAAACTAATCGGGAGAAATGCCAACCGTCAGAAGTACTCCGCTCTGAAAATTATGGGCTACTTCCGTTCCGGCTCTCCTGAGGAATCCTTGGACTGTGATCTGGCAAGCTCTCTTGCATGTTTATAAGCGGAAGGCGATTCCCCTACATACTTCTTGAATTTGCCGTGGAAGTAATCCACGTTGGCATACCCCACCCTCGCGGCAACCTGGTGCACCTTTAAGCCTTCATCGAGAAGTTCCTTCGCTTTCTCCATTCGAACCTTATCGAGAAATGCATTGAAATATTCCCCGGTATGGTTTTTGAACAGCTTGCCCAAATAACTGCTATTGTAGTTAAATACCTCAGCGAGTACCTCCAGCTTGAGATTTTCGCCGGGATTACGACGGATAAATTCAATCATTTGTTTCAGTACCGTATCCTTGCTTCCTCCACCCATGCGCTGAATAAGCCGGTTCAGGTGTTGAGCAGCCATTACTTTGAGATCCAGTAACGTTAATTGATGGTAGACCTCCGTAATTAGAACGGAATGCTCCTGCATAATGGATTGCATATGCTGATTCGTTGCCGCAAGTTTGTTGATAGCCAATGAAAACACTTGGGAGAACGCCGTCTTAATCGCCTGTTCTGTCTGATGATGGGGGATCAGACGTTCCTCGATTTCGGTCAGCACACGCATCACGGACTCGCTGCTCCGAATGTCGAGCGCATAATACAGCTTGTCCGCCAATTCTGCTTCATCCGGTTCACCACTAACTTCATCCAGCGCAATAACCGGCCCAGAAGCACTTTTGCTCTTCTCGCCTTCGTTCCATAACATAATACGTCGTTCCGCGAACAGGAAACGTCCGCCCAATACGCCGTTGGCCTGATTATAGGAATGTGCGATGTCTGCTGTGGAGTTTACAGGTTGACCTGCTGCCGCGTACATGTGAATATTCCATTCTCCCAGCAGCCCTTCCAACTCATCATATAAACTCTGGGCAGATGGTACAGTCAAAATAGGCTCTTTACATAACAGTCCCAGTCCGGAATGGAACGAAAACACAATGCCCCGATCTTTCTGGTCAAAAGCTTCTGCCAGTCTGCGTTTCACCACACTACCACGCTGTAAATCAGGTTCGGCATGCATCTCCAGCAGCACAACCTGATACTGCGACCAATTCAATCCTAGAGCATTTGCTTCCATCGTTTCCATACCTTCCAGGCTATCAAAAAGCAATGCTTCAATTTGATGCTCCCGGTAGGCTGTATCCTCACCAGCATGGCGGGCTAATGTCATCCGCTCCCGTGTCAGCATTGCAGAGATTCGCTCCAGCTCACTGATAATCTCCTCTTCATCCACCGGCTTGAGCAGATACCCATCCACGCCAAAACTGATGGCTTTCTTGGCATAATCAAAATCGGCGTACCCGCTCAGGATCAGAAAGTGCGAACCCGGATGGTGCTGCCGCACTTCTTCAATGACATCCAGTCCGGTCATGCCGGGCATACGAATATCAATGATCGTCAGGTCTGGTTCCAGTTCTTCGAAGTGGGTGATGGCCTCACGCCCGCTCGCAGCTGTACCAATCACCTGAAAGCCGTATTTTTCCCAATCAATGATCGTTGTCAGTCCTTCACGTATGCTCGGTTCATCATCTACCAATAACACTTTATACATGCTGGTCTCCTCCTGCTGGCAAGGTGAAAGAAACCTCTGTTCCTTCCCCGTACACACTCTTAATCTGTAATCCGTATGGCTCGCCGTAAGTCAACGTTAAACGTTGATGTACGTTGCGCATGCCAATCCGGCTCTTCTCCTGTTCTTCCGGTCCACAGATGAATTGCATCACTTCAGCCAGACGCTCCGGCGTAATGCCTGCCCCATCGTCATCGACTCTCACCTGGACAACATCCTCCACCAAACGAATATCTATATTCACACGGACGGTGCCCTCTTTATTTTCCAAACCATGCACAATCGCATTCTCAACCAGAGGCTGAATGATCAAAGGAGGGATGTACATCTTCTCCACCTCCGGATCAATATGGATCTGGAAAGCAAGTCGGTCGCCGTATCGGAATTTCTGAATTTCCAGATAAGAACGTACCATCTCCAGTTCGGCTCTGAACGTCGTTTTGCCGCTGCCAATCTCAAGGCTCTTGCGCATCAGTTTGCCCAGGAGCCTGACGATATTGGCAATCTCAGCCTCGCCTTTGATATGGGCTTTCATGCGGATCGACTCCAGTGCATTAAACAAAAAATGAGGATTGATCTGGCTGGCCATCATTTTCAGTTTAATCTCTTTCTGCGCGATTTCCAATTGATTGTTCTGTTCCGTTGCCTCCACCACCTGAGTCATCAGTTCATTAATGCTCTTCACCATGTAATTGAACTGCCTAGACAGTTGCCCAATCTCATCATTCCCGTCAATGCGGGAGGTGACATTCAGATCACCCAGTGCGAGCTTATTCAGATGTTTGCTGAGGCGTAACAATCGGTTCGACGTGAGAAATGAAATGATATATACAAGCAACAATGCAATGACCAGCACAAGCGTAATAAAGAGCATACCGATCATGCTAATGGTGTTGGCGTCTTTGACGATATTTTTGGTGGCAAAAACCGAAATGATTTTCAGGCTGTTCATGCTCGATCCAGGGTGCAGCTCATCAATGACAATGTTGGATGGCTCCCCCTGAAAGTCTGCTTCAATTGTGCCTTTGGCCTGGTTTTGCAGATCTACGCCAAAATCAAGCTCGTCCAGCGTCCTACCCACCAGTTCGGTATTTTTGGCCGCAACCACATAACCCTGCTCGTCCGTAATCAACGTCTCAAACGGCTCCTGACGTAACAATCCATTTAGCTCGTCCTGATTAATTACAATCATCAGCACACCCTCGGTCCGATATTCGGGAAAAGGTACTTTGCGCACCAGACTAAGCTTGTGCACCGGATTATCTCCCTTGTCAGGAATGTAGAACCAGCCGATGCTCGTCGTTTTCAGCGCCTTTTGGTACCAGTAACTATCCTCGGTCTGCTTATCCACCGGAATAAACTCCAGATTGTTGATTAGCGTCGGATTGGTGGAGTAAAACCGGATGCCCGCAACCTCGCGGTACAGACGCTTGTATTCCTGAAAATCTTTGTATGCGAGGTAAGCCGAGGTCAGCTCCACAACACTTTGGTATTGTTTGTTCACAATTTCTTTCAAATCATTGTTGAACATCAGAATGTTGGAAATATCCGTAGGCACACGCAGCAGTGTGGTCGTCTGACTTTTGACTTTGTCCACGTTGTTAATCGTCTGTCCAATGGCATTATCCAGCGCCTGCTTCCGAAAGTATCCGGTTACAGCCAGGCCAATAATCAGTACCGGAATCATGACGACAAGTACATAGGATATGAGCAATTTATGCTTTAATTTAAGATTGTTGGATGTTCGTATGAGCCTTTTAAACATATCTGCACCTTCCGCCCGCGTATAAGCGCTTACATATAAAGGTCAGTACATATTACGTCTGCCCTTCCAATTCATCATACCACATAACAGCAAAAGCCCTGCAAGAGGGCTTAGAAAAGAGATCTGATATAAATAGTGGACACGGGTCTGAAATACTCTATCCATCTGGCTGATCTTTTGGATCTAAAATGAGCATCGGCAGCTCCACCTGTGAAAAAACAACGTGAGTTACTGTCATCGCATACGGGGTCAGCTCGGTAATACAGGCTTCGATTTCAGACATTCCCGGTGCAGACAACATCACCATAAAACAGGCCTTGCCTGCTACACGATAAGCAAATTCCGCCCAAGGCAATCGACGAATATAATCAGCAAAACGTTCATGCTCTCCATTTCGCAAAGTCACCTCAATCATACATCGAACCCCGCAGCCCAGCTTGGAGCGATCTATGTCTGCTCTGTATCCGCGTATTATCCCCGTATCTTCCAGCTTGCGTACTCTTTCGCTCACCGATGACGGTGACAGGTTTATCTGACGGGCCACTTCACGCATGGACAGACGAGCATCGTCGTGTAACAGCCCCAAAATATGATAATCCGTTCGATCCAGATTCATTTGTCATCCCAGACTCCTTTTTTCGGCACATATGTTTTAGATTAGCATACAATTCAATTCATTTGCAGTGGAGATGCACTGAAAGAATTAGATAAAATTGATTGTATCAGATTGCATATCTTTCAGAAGGAGTAAACCACGATGCCAATCATTTCATTTTCAACTCATGGGGAAACCCCATTCCAACGTCTGCTCGGCCATCAGCCTTCCGTGATGCAGCATTGGAATTCTCTAGGCGATGTACTTGCTGGTGACAGCCTGTTATCAGCTCGGCTGAAAGAAGAAGTCAGACGTACGCTTGCTCAGCGTAACGGATGCATGTATTGCCGGGCCAAGGGACAGCCTGACCCAAAACCGGAAGAGGCCGCCATTAGTATGGCGACCGGGCTTGCTGAATTATTTTTACAGACGGGCGGCAATGTGGACTCTGCCGTCTTCCCTGTTCTCCGGGAGCATTTTTCTGACGCACAGCTCAGTGAGTTGTGTGCCTGGATCTGTTTTACCATCGCATCCCAATGGTTTGGTGCCGCACTAAGACTTGAACCGGAGAAGGATATTCCAACTCCTTAAGGACGTGGTGTGTCTACCCCGTTCAGAATCAGTTTGGGATGAATATCTGCGCTAAGCGAAGCGGAAACTGCACAATACTTCTCTTCAGCCATTTGGATGGCTTTCCAGATCCGATAATCCGGGATATCGCCGTCCACCTTGAAGATCAGGTCAATGGAAGTAAATCCTTTCGGCATACCTTCACTACGTGTACCCTGTGCTTCAATCTCAATGCCAGTAATTTTGTCCAGGAAAGCGTCCAGAATCATCGTGATATCGATCCCCATACAACCCCCGAGACCCGCCAGTAACAATTCCATGGGCGTAGCACCCTTGCTGTCACCACCATAGGCTGCTGTGGCATCCATGCCAACCGCATAGCCAGAAGGTCCTTCGGAAGTAAACGCGCGTTTGCCTTTCCATACCGTTGTTACATTCATGATGTTTATCCTTCTTTCTTAGAATAGTTTACGCTCTGCAGATATCCGTTCCAGGTCCGGATCGTTCTTCCGATCGCTGTTGTCTCCAAATGTTTTTGATTATACTCATAAAGGATAACATTCGGAGACAAAGGCGAACGCTACGCTTCTTCAGAATCGATTCCGTCCCCTTCACTCCGTCTGCTTATCTCTGAGAATTCTTAGAATTCAGTAATTTGCTGCAAAAATCTGCGTGTCCGCTCCTGAGTCGGGTGTTCAAAAAAGGCCTGTGGACTTGCTTCTTCCACAATCGATCCATCCGCCATAAAGACGATTTTGTTAGCCACATTCCGGGCGAACTTCAACTCATGCGTAACGACCAGCATCGTCATGCCTTCCTGTGCCAACTCCTTCATAACGGAGAGCACTTCTCCCACCAATTCGGGATCAAGGGCTGAGGTAGGCTCGTCAAACAGCATCACTTCAGGCTCCATGGCCAGTGCGCGGGCAATTGCTACGCGCTGCTGCTGTCCACCGGACAAACGGGATGGATATGCATCCTGCTTGTCCGACAGGCCGACTCGATCCAGCAGAATCCGGCCGCGTTCGGCCGCTTCGTCCCGCTTGATTTTTTTCACAGTCACGAGTCCTTCCATCACATTGCCAAGCACCGTCTTGTGCGGATACAGATTGAACTGCTGGAATACCATGCCGGTCTGCCGACGGATTTCCAGTACACGAGCCCGCTGGATTCGCTGCGAGTCGGCACTGTCTACCACAACACCATTCACTTCAATCTTGCCACCAGAGAGCTCTTCCAGACCGTTCAGACAGCGCAACAATGTACTTTTACCTGATCCACTGGGTCCCAGCAGAACAACAATATCTTTCGCATCGACATGCAAATCTATATTTGTGAGAACTTCATTTTTCCCAAAACGTTTGGTCAATCCTGTTGTTGTAATCACCGGTTCTCCCCTCCTATCAGTAAGCCCGGGCCAGCCGGCGCTCCACTTGTTCCAGAATGGCCGAGAAGCCGATACTCATAATCCAGTAGATCACGCCAATCGCCAGATAAAACGGCATATTCACCGCATATTGTGATACAAGCAATTGTGCTGACCGCAACAACTCGGTAACACCGATCGCCGCCACAAGTGATGTTTCCTTCAGCATACCAATAAAGGTGTTACCCATCGGCGGGATGGCAATGCGTACAGCCTGCGGGAAGATAATCCGTCTCATCGCTTGAGTCGGCGTCATTCCCGTTGCGTATGCAGCTTCCGTCTGCCCTTTCGGTACCGCCTGAATGGCTCCGCGGAACGTCTCCGACAGAAACGCACCTGCATTCAGACTCAGCCCCAGACATGCTGCGGTGAGCGATCCCAAGGTCACTCCATAATCAACCAAGCCGTAATAAATAACGAATAATTGCACCAGCAGCGGGGTTCCCCGCATGATGGATACATAGAAACGGGCGATCATTCTAAGCCACATCGGTCCTTTCAGACGCGCGATCGCGACGAGCACTCCGATGATAAAGGCAAAAAACATTGATATTACAGTTACATACAGCGTGTAATACGCTCCCTTCAGAAAGAAGGGGATATTCTCAAATACCAATTCCATGGATCAAACTTCCCTTCGCCTTGCCGGTTCATTATTGCGCAGGCTCTTCACCGAACCATTTTTTGAAGATGGTATTGTACGTACCGTCATCCTTCATGCCTTTCAATGCATCATTCAATGCTGCTACGAGTTCTGGGTTGTCTTTGCGCACAGCAATACCTGCCTGGTCACTCTTAATCGGTTCACCTACGGCTTTGATTTTTAATCCGTTGGCATCCACAATGGGTTTCAGCGCATACATGTTGTTGATTGTGGCATCAATCCGTCCAGCATTCAGATCTTTGAGTGAAGAGATAACATCGTCATAGGTTTTAATCGTGAAGTCGCCCACTTTCGGCAGCACTTCATTACGCAGATACGTTTCATCATTCGTACCCAGACCTACGCCAATCGTTTTTCCTTTGAAATCTTCCAACTTGGTAATATCGTTGTTATCACTTTTCACAATGATTTTGACCTGGTTCGTAATATACGGATCACTGAAATCCAGTACTTTCTTCCGATCATCGGTAATCGTCATTTGGCTGATGATGGCATCCAGCTTTTTCGCTTGCAGACTTGGTGTCAGGCCGGAGAACTCCTGGGATACAAATTCAACCTTAACCCCAAGACGCTTCGCAACCTCACGTGCGATATCTGCATCGTAGCCGTCCATTTCTTTCTTATCGTTCAGGAAGTTATATGGTGCGTATGTGCCCATCATGCCCACTTTGATGACGCCAGCAGACTTGATCTGATCCAGTTCATTGTTCGCCTGTGCTCCATTGCTGCTTCCATTGTCCGTAGCTTTACTGCCACAAGCGCTGAGTACCAGCACGGTCATTAGCAGCAGAGCCGTTAAAGTCCAGCCTTTACGAGATTTCATTCCATATGTTTTATTCATGTCATTAACTTCCTCTCATCCACGTAGTCATGTCTTGTTGAAACTTCTGATTCCTTTCTTCCTCTACCGCAGTTGTACCCATTATTCCCTGCTGCAGGCTTAATCATGTGAATATTTAATCCAGTTGTTGAAAAGTAGAGCTTATGGGCCAGCACATCTTTATGTGCCGAGCAGTCCGTAAAACTCAAAGCTTGCCGCCTCCGCAGCCAGCGTTGTTGCTGTCATCGACGAGAACTCGCTGTGCAGCTCCTCCGAGCCAAACAGCCAGCGCGTAATCATGCCTTCAATCATGCTAACCAACAGCGCAGCACGCAGCGGTACATTCATGGAATTAGGCAGCATTCCCAGCTCAATAGCCCGCTGCATGTTGTGGCGAAACGCCTGCTCAACTGCACCCCGTGTCTCTTCGACCAGACGGCGTACCGAATCCTCCGAAACAATGCCTTTGAGCAACAATTCCATAAAATAACGATTGTCCGCTGCAAAGGAGAATAAGTCGGTAAACAGCCGTTCCGAAGCTCTCACCATATCCTCAACCGATCCGGCATCCTTGCGGTAGCCTTGTCCGATGGCTTCAAGCAGCTTCTCCCTGCCGGTTATCACAATCTCCGAGGCAATGGCTTCCTTACTTTTGAAATGCCAGTAAAAAGTGCCTTGCGCGACACCAGCTTCCCGGACGATATCGGAAATTTTCGTCTGATGGTAGCCCTGGGTCGCAAAACGCTCCATCGCTATGCGTATAATCTGGTCCCGGCGTTCTTCTCCGGGTTCCAAATGATTGGTTTTAGACATTTAATTATCCTCCCGATTGATCAGTCAGTCAGTTAAAGTATATCCTATTGGATAACTAGGTTTTTGTCAATATGGTTTTAAACAATTCATTACGAGCATAAGTTGAAGTTGGGCGCATTTGTGATCATAATAGATGATAGCCTTGTTCTAATGAGCGGGCATTGTCACGCAGGACAGCCTATAAGCTGGCATCTGCATTTCAAGGAGGAAGAGAATTGGACTTTATATCATCAATTATTATGGGCATCATCGAAGGTTTGACTGAGTTTTTGCCCGTGTCCTCGACCGGACACATGATTCTGACTGCCCACTTGCTGGGATTATCGGAGGACAACGAGTCAGTCAAAACGTTTGAGGTGGTTGTGCAGCTCGGAGCTGTACTAGCTGTCGTTGTGCTGTACTGGAACAAATTCATTGATATGTTCCGCTTCACCGGAGGCAAAAGGAGCTACACCTCCCGTCTGAACCTCATACATATCTTTTTGGCGATGGTTCCTGCCGTGGTCATTGGACTTGTATTCCGGGACTGGATCAAGGCGCATCTGTTTGGAGCACAAACGGTGCTGTACAGTCTTGTTATTGGTGGTATCCTGATGATTATCGCTGAACGTTGGAGCCACCGCAGCGAGCGCATTACAACCCATGATGTAGACGATATTACGTATAAACAGGCATTTGTGGTGGGTCTTTTTCAGATTCTCGCATTATGGCCAGGCTTCTCCCGTTCCGGTTCGACGATCTCCGGTGGACTGTTCGCAGGGGTAAGCCGAGTTGCCGCAGCAGAATTTACATTCCTGGTATCTGTGCCGATCATGATTGGAGCCACAGGATATGATCTATACAAAAGTATCGATCATCTGAATACCAGCGATTTCCCCATTTTCGCGATTGGATTCATTGCCGCATTTATCGTAGCCATGCTCGCGATTAAGACGTTCTTGTCCATTTTGAAAAAACTGAGTCTGACCGTCTTTGCAGTGTATCGCTTCGTGCTGGCAGCCGTATTCTTTATCATTTTAATGATGTAACCCTATCTTCAAGTCATGTAACCAAAAAACCAATGGCGACCTGTTCCTTTCGGAAACGGGTCGCCATTTTTATGTACGAGACTAAATCAGGACCACTTTCTTGCCTGAATTTTTTTTAATTTCTTTGAATGCCTAATTTTTTTGATAATATGCTTCCTATTACGCTTTCTTTCCTCCAACAATTGTTTCACGCCTCTCATTAATAAAAGGTATCTTAGGTCATCCTCATGGCTCAATTGGTGCATTTCTTTCAGAATCGAATTGCTCATATCCGTCTCTGCCACCCCATATTTAGTTTATCCTGAACATTATACGAGGGCGTACTTAACAAACTCTCAACAATTCGATTTCATTTGGTGAACAGCGCATTCTCTTTGCCCCAATAGCAAAAACGCCACCTATCAGGGATAGGAGGCGTGCGTTTCGTATAACTAATGCGATCGATCTAAACAAACTGATATCGTTTATACCTTGGACTCCAAAGTCTGCAGGTACTCCGAGATTTGAGCAGGTGTTTTTGCCCATTTGCTGTGCAGATGTGCAATTTTCTTGCCGTTCTGGAATACGAGCAGGCTTGGAATGCCGCGTACACCGTTCTCTTCAGCAAACGGCAGGAACTCTTCTGCATCCAGGGCATAGAAAGTTTTATCCGCATGCTGGTCGATAACGTCCCCGATAAAGCGATCCAGGTTTTTGCAATCCGGACACCAGGTTGTATCAAATTTAATGACGGTCATTCCGTCAGAATTAATTATATCGCGATATTGTTGTTCACTTTGAATTCTTTCCATATGTCTTCTCTCCCTTATTTGATTCTTTATGGTTGACCTTCATTGTACCTCGTATAGTTACAATTGAAAATAGGCTGCCAACGTTTAACGGTGCTGCTTGTAGAGATTGGCGGGACTCAGCTCCCGTATTTCGTTAATCTCCGCAACCGTAAGGGGTGCAGATTCTGAAGCAGCGATATTATGCAACAACTGCTCTCTCGAACTGGCACCTGGCACGACAGCGGCAACAGCCGGATGCGCCAAAGCATAACGAATGGCCGTTTGAGCCATGCTGCGATTGTCTGTAACCAAATGGCCCAGGCCTTCTCGTATGATGTGCAGCTCCTCAGGAGTATAATCCAAATAACCCTTATCTGCCTTGGCAGCACCAGAATCGGCGAGCACCCCACTTGCCACAGGTCCACGAGCAATAACACTAATGCCCTTTTGTTCCAACAAAGGTAATACTTCCTCTTCGGCCCGGCGATCCGCAACGCTGTATTGATTCATTACGCTAACAATGGAAGCTCTCTGCACATATTCACGAATCACGTTAGGCCGGATGGAGGATATGCCGTAATACCGGATAAGACCTTCCTGCTTCAGTTCCTCAAAGGCTTCGATCGTCTCTTCGATTGGATCATCCATTGTTCCGCCATGCAGCTGATACAGATCAATATAATCCGTCTGCAGCCGTTTCAGGCTGTCTCGTACAGCCTGTTTGATATAGGCTTTGGACGGGTCCCATGTCCAGCCTTCTTTTCCCGCTATGCGACGATTACCAACCTTGGTTGCCACAATGACCTGATCCCGGCGTCCCTGGATGGCCTGGCCCACGATTTCTTCGTTTAATCCTGCATCATACAGGTCAGCGGTATCCAGAAGATTAACGCCACGATCCAATGCTTCATGAATCAGGGCTATGGCAGGTCTCACTTCGGTTCCAAGCGACATACAGCCTAACCCAATTTCACCAACCATGAGTTCGGATGAACCCAGACGATTTTTCTTCATATGTTGTGCATCCCCTTCCATACGTTCTGCAAGTTTCCATTGTATCATTCTTGCTGGCAAAAATCGCATATGACATATGAGCGTACACAAAAACCCGGGACCATACCAGCTCCGGGCTTCTCATGCTTATTGACTCCTATAACAAAATCTATTTTAAATCACACGTGAACCTTTTTTGCTTCCATAAGACGGTATTGAAGAAGAGTTTTTCATCAGACCTGATACCGTACTGAACAGCTTATCCCTTGCTTCTTTATTCCTCATCAAATAAGTCACGCCTGCTCCGATGGCTGTTACAATAATTCCACTTTTTTTAGACATATGTTGTTCCTCTTTTAGGATTAATGTACATCGTCTCTTGCTTGAGATTACCCTGTGGGAGAAAAACGAAACGTCAGATGTGATCGCTAAAATTAGAGAATGGCCTATTACAGCGTAAAAAAGATGGCCCCTGAAAATTCAGGAGCCTTCTTCTAACGTGCTGTATAAGTCTAAATCATCGTTACTACTGTAGACCGTTGCGTGGTCATAATATCATCCAATGATTATTATCGCTTCCGATCAATCGGACGGCGGTGCAACATGCGTCATTTCCTCATGTTTGTAGGTGGAGCCATCCGCAGTCAGGTAGAAATGCCCGATCGGATGCAGATCTTCATCCAGTTCATAGACCAGCGGAATGCCTGTCGGGATATTAAGTGCCATTACGTCTGCTTCGGACATTTGGTCCAGATGCATGACGAGTGAACGAAGCGTATTGCCGTGCGCGGAGATAAGTACCCTTTTGCCCGCGGACACAACCGGTTTGATCTCTGCATTCCAATACTCCAGCACCCGCTTTGATGTATCCATCAAATTCTCGGTACGAGGGATGGTGCAGCCCAACCGTTGATACTTGTCCTGGTCCTGAACATACCGATCATCAGTTTCGTCCAATGCTGGGGGAGATACGCTAACGGAGCGTCTCCACTCCTTCACCTGATTCTCACCGTACTTCAGCGCAGTCTGCTGTTTATTCAGTCCTTGCAGTGCACCATAGTGACGTTCGTTCAGTTTCCACGTCTTCGTGATCGGAATCCACATCCGGTCCATCTCATCAAGTGCAATATCCAGTGTTCGAATGGAGCGTTTAAGTACTGAAGCATAAGCGTAGTCAAAATCAAAACCCTGTTCCTTCAGAATTTTGCCCGCTTTACGCGCTTCTCCGTATCCATCGGTCGTCAGATCCACATCCGTCCAACCGGTAAAACGGTTCTCCACGTTCCACATACTCTGTCCATGGCGAATTAATACGACTCTGTACATAAGCGTGAATCCTCCTTCCATGAAACCATTACCCGCAAGGCGAGCCGGATATGCCCATGATATGTGAAATTATTAATAGTAAGGTGCCATCATCAGATATACAACTACACCCGTTGAACTCACGTAGAGCCAGATTGGCATCGTCCAGCGAGCAATTTTACGGTGTTTCTTCAACTGATTTGTCCAACCCCATACCAGAGTGAACAGAGCCAGCGGCACAATAATGGCTGCCAGAATGCTGTGTGTGATCAGAATGAAGAAATAGATGGAACGAATGATGCCTTCCCCGCCGTATTTGGACGTTTCCGGAGACAAATAGTGGAACGACAGATACGTAACGAGAAATAAAAGTGTCGTTGAAAATGCAGCAAGAATGAAACGTTTGTGCAATTTCACATTCCGCTTGATAATGGCAATCAGAGCCGCAAGCAGGAAGATAAAGGTGAAGCTGTTGAACACGGCGTTAAACCGCGGCAGCACTGTAATGTCAAAGGCTACATCGCCTTTGTATCCGATCGACGGTGCAAAGAACAACAATAAAATAATGACATTGGCGATAATGGAAATGGTAATAATAAGACCTGCAAAATTTTTATTACTGGTCGGGGCAATCTGATTGGATTGAATGTTCGGGTCCCCTTTGTCCTGTTTGCCCAATGAAAAATCCTCCTCATATCCTAACTTCTATGTTCTATCTCATTATATCTTGCCATTTCTCGACTGTTAAGTGACAACACTCTGAACAAAAAGCCTCGTCAGGTACTCTTAAAATGCCCACTTAAGGCCATTTTCATTAAAAGCACACCTTCACTGGTTTACCCTATCCTGCATTTGTGGTATAATTAATGCAATTAATCACATACGCGTTGAACTGGAGGAGCCTGTCACCAAGGGCCCTCCTTGTCTTTTTTTTAAGGCATAAAGCGGCACACTAACATACGCCGTTTTATGCCTTTTTCTGTTTTAAGGCTGGAATGATCTTCCCTTGGGCTGGTTACCCTATAAACGCTATTACTGGAAGGGAGAACAACTATGGAATTTGTTTTGGTACTTGCACTCATTCTTATTTTCACCAAGTTGGCTGGAGATTTGTCGGTAAGACTCGGTCAACCATCGGTATTGGGCAAATTGATCGTCGGTGTTATTCTTGGACCTGCCCTGCTCGGCTGGGTTCAACCGGATGATTTCATCCACTATATGTCCGAAATTGGGGTATTACTGCTCATGTTCATTGCTGGACTTGAGACGGATCTCGAGCAATTGAAGAAAAATTGGAAGGCAGCCTTTGCGGTTGCCGTGGGTGGTATCATTTTACCATTCATCGGAGGTTATGGAGCTGCCGCTGCGTTCGGCATGTCGCAGACACACGCTTTGTTCTTTGGACTTCTGTTCTGTGCCACTTCGGTCAGCATTTCGGTTCAAACGCTCAAAGACATGAATCAGCTCAGCTCTCGTGAGGGTACAACGATTCTTGGAGCAGCCGTCGTCGATGATGTGCTAGTTGTTGTCATCCTCGCTGTCATGATGAGTTTGCTCGGAACAGGGGCAACCGATACTTCAATCCCTCTGCTCATTGGCAAGAAGCTGTTATTCTTTGTTGTTATTATCGCTGCCAGTTGGTTCCTCGTTCCACGCATCATGAAGTGGATGGCACCGCTGAAGGTCACAGAAACCGTTATTACAGCCGGATTAATCATCTGTTTCGGCTTTTCGTACTTTGCGGAATGGATGGGTGTTGCAGGCATTATCGGGGCTTTTGCGGCAGGTATCGCCATCTCTCAAACGAACTTCAAACATGAGGTCGAAACGAAACTTGAACCGATCGCGTACGGGATTTTTGTTCCAGTATTCTTTGTAAGCATCGGTTTGAACGTGACTTTTGACGGCGTGGGTTCACAAATCTGGTTCATTATCGTTATCAGTCTGATTGCCATTGTAACCAAGCTGCTGGGCGGAGGAGCAGGTGCGCGTCTGACCGGATTTGATCGCTCATCCTCCCTCGCCATCGGTGCAGGCATGATTTCCCGAGGGGAAGTTGCTCTTATTATCGCATCCACCGGACTTGCTTCCGGATTACTCGACCCTGAGTATTTCACCAGTGTGGTCATTATGGTTATCGTTACAACCCTGGTTACGCCACCTTTACTCAAAATCACCTTTGCACGCAAAAAAGGGGAAACTCGTGTTGAAAAAGGGATTGAGGAATCCCATCTGAATGGGTAATGTCATTAACTAGTAAGAATGATCGGGATACGGGTACAGGTTATTAATGCAGATGTATGTACAGATGCAGTACGACGTAGTTCACAGTACCCCATATTGTTCTGTTGGAGATATACCTGGATAATCAGAACTGAACCATCAAGAGGGGTATCAATAAGTCGATTTTTAAAGTATTGAAATTATTCAGTCTTTAACGTTATACTTGTCCTTAGAAAATAAATTTAGGTCGTGAAGCACACGCCGCTTTGACACATTTTCCACCTTCGATTCAAGAAGGTCGGAAATGTTCAGAGCGGCTTTTAGTTTTTTATAATATTCATTTGATATGCATAAGGAGGAAATGATTACAATGAGCATTGGATTTGAACAGGCATATGAGGAATGGATACACTCACTTCTGGAGAAGGAAACTAACCTTAGAGTGCGTTCAAGAATAGAAAATGGACTCGAACATGGTACTATGGAATTTCTACGTTCGGTTTGGTTCCCGGTTGTAAAGAACTTCAACCATTTGCAACCAGAATGGGAGGTTCGGGATTTTCATAACGGCTATCGGTATCTTGATCTGGCTTATTTGCCAGGTAACGGCGTTAAGGGAGGAATCGAAATACAAGGATATGGGCCGCACGCCCGAGATCTCGATGTACGTCGCTTTAAAGATCTATGCTGGCGGCATTGTTTGCTGACACTTGATGATTGGACATTTTTGCCGATAGCTTATCTTTCCATAAAGGAGGAACCTAAACGTTGCCAACAACTTGTGCTTTCTTTCATGGGGAAATTCGTTGCCACAGATACACCGTCATCTTTCAATTGGCTCGAAGCAGAGTGTATTCGTTATGCCAGACGCATCATGCGTCCCTTTACCCCATCGGAACTAGCAACCCATCTGCGGATCACAGAACAACATGCTCGAAGAATTCTACACAGGTTGGTCGATCATCAGGTACTATATGTCGCAAATGGCAAGCAAAGATATCGAACATATGCGTTACGAACCTAGGACACTCTATTTCACCGAAATTCGTCTCGCCCGTTATCTAACGAATTCAATTCACGTTATTTCTGGGAAATCGATTCATTTACGACTATACATCCAACTTTTCGTGAAATAAGAATGATGTGATTCGTTAGAATTTTAACATCGCCAATAACTCAATAATAAGCACATTCCAGTTCGTTAAAATTCGTTCAGGTTGGTTATAGTCTATAGTTCATTGAAAAGAGCGCTATAGCTGGCTCTCCTAGATTGAATTCGTCGCAGCTCTTCTAAAAGCTCTTTCTGATTGGTTGGTTGTTGGTTAATGTCCGTTAAAGTGAATATGTTCTTCAAAGTCCAGCACAAACAAAAAAGACCACTGCATGCACAAGAGGTCTTTATCCTCGCCTGTTCGTAACAGGCTGTCCCATTTTAAGTTAACACACCTACATAAAAGCCGATCGATATAAAGACGACACACCATATAAACGCCCCAATGCTGGAGACAAGCACGTATCGTCCTATGGCCATGCGGCTGATTCCGGAGAAGCAGCACATCAGATGACGAATGCCTGGAATGAAGTAGCCCAGTATAATGGACCAGTATCCGTATTTCAAAAACCAGGACTCCACCCTGCCCAGCCGTTTGGCGTTAACCCCGACCCATTTACCATACTTCTCAACCAGTGGCCGACCGGCCTTCTTGCCAATGGTGTAACTCAGAAGACCTCCAGTAAACGCTCCACCAAAACTGACAACGATGGACACCGAATAATTCAGCACCGAGATGGAGGCGAGATAACCGACAAAGGTCATCATCACCTCATCCGGAATAGGCATGCCAATCACGCCAAGAGCCAGCAGTCCGTAAATTGCGAAATAACCATATTGACCAATAAATTCTCTTGCAAATTCCATACTGACTCGCTCCTTATTTCGGTTCCACAATATCCTTCTCATGGGGGGCTAGCACTTGTTTTAGAGACGGGAATCGGATTTGGCTAACCATTAGACCGGATAATACGATAATGACAAGATAGGCTACACCATGAGTAAAATAAGGACTCCAGAGCGCGAAAAAGGACATAAGACCGCCTGCAAACGTAATCGGCATACCCACAAAACCATGGCTTGCTGTCTTCTGGCAATTGTAACGGGCAAGACGCAATGCACCACAAACCGGGAATAATGCTGTCAGCGCCATACCCAGTGCACTTACCTCATTCATGGAGTTCAAATATAGGATCAACACGGGTGCGGTCCCGAACGAAACAACATCCGCCAATGAATCCAGCGCTTTCCCGAATTCACCCTCACAATGCAGCTTGCGGGCTGCAAACCCGTCAAACAGATCAAAGAACATGGCTACCCAGATCATCGTCACGGCCAGCGCAAACTCACCATGAATAGCCATAATGACAGCTAGCATGCCTGAAGTTAAGTTGCCCAACGTTAGAATGGACGGTAAAGATTTCATAGACTTGACTCCCCTTCGTACTAAGCATTAGGAAAAATAATATAAAAACGGACTCCGTCCGGCGTGTTTTCCACGCCATAACTGCATCCATGCAAATCGAGAATCTGCTTCGCGATGGCCAGGCCAAGCCCGGTCCCCCCCATTTTGCGATTACGCGAGCGTTCCACGCGGTAGAATCTTTCCCAGATGTACTGCCGCTCCGCTTCCGAAATCTGCTCACCCTGATTCTCGATGGAGATTCGAACCTGCCCTTCCGGCCTGCTGATCTCAATCATAATATCGGTCTTAGGAACGGCATGACGTATAGCATTCATCATCATATTATAGAAGACCTGCTCCAACTTGCTCCGGTCTCCCTCAACGGTCTGCTCTGTGGTGGAGACCAGTACAACCTCCAGTTCCTTGTCCTTCAGTTGTGGTCCCAGACGTCCAGCAATATCTTCTATCATATCTCCAAGAGCTACCGCATCGGTGTTCAGCTTAATCGCTTGGGATTCCAGCCGAACCAGATCCAGCATCTCTTCGACCATCGTTTCCATTTTGACTGCTTCATCGGCAATGATCTCGATGTAGCGCTCACGTTTGCTCTCACTGACCCCATCTTTCAACCCTTCGGAGTACCCTTTGATGATGCTGATAGGCGTTTTGAGCTCATGAGATGCATCGGCAAAAAACTCCCGTTGACGCTGTTCAATCCGCTGCTTCATCTCCATATCGGTGCGCATCTGACTGTTTGCCTGCCTTAGCTCTTCCAAAGTCTGACCCAGTGTCGTTGACAGCGCGTTGAGACTATTGGACAGACTGCCAATCTCGTCATTGCGGCGGATGGGCGATTTCACTGTGAAATCAAGGGTGGACATCTTTTTGGCAACATGGTTCAGGGCAAGCAATGGCTTGGTGACGATTCGGGACAGAAGCAGGGAAAGGAACACAATCAGCACAAATGCAGCAATACCAAAATACGCATAAAATAGTTGTGTAGCTTCACTCGCCTCCCTCATCTCCTGCAGGGACGTCAGAGAAAAAATGAGCTGCTGCTGGGGCCCGGAGCTGTGCACCGGAGCAATGGTAAGCACATTCCGTACACCACTCCAGCTATCGGTCCATTCCTCATTAATCATTTTTCCGTTGGCAAGACTGATCTGGTCTTCCGTAGATAATGGGAAACGGCTATCCAGCGCCTGTACGAGCAGACCCTGTCTCTGGCTCCATGTTCCCAGGTTAGGAAGAACAACTTCCTTCAATGTACCTGACCATTCTTCTACCGGCTCCGTTAACTCCTGAAAATCTTCCGTTCCGCTGACCACGGAGCTCTGATCCTTTATCTTCAGCGGATAAACCATAGGATCATTCATGCCACTTGCCGAGCCTGTAACGGTTAATTGCTGACCATATTTCAAATGTGAAGCAAGCCAGCCTGCGTTCTCACTGTTGATAAACAACGACAGCGATATATTTACCTGCTTGCCATCCTCTTGCAGAAGCACGATGTGGAATGGGTCATTAACCAGCTTGCCTGTATTCGTCAGGATGACCAGATGCGACTGATTCTGCCGCATGAACTTTCCTGTTTCCTTTGCCAGCTGCACATCGTTCCAATGACCAGCGGAATATTGTTGTTCGAATTTCGTCAATTTTTTCTTAATGCTGCTGATCTTCTGATGCTGATAAAAGTCCGGGAACCAGACCAGTTGGGCAATCACGGTTGTTCCATATAGAAGAAGCAGGAATCCGGCCATGACCAGAAACAGTTTCATTGTTACACCGTTACGTCTCATGCCTCGGCCTCGAATCGATAACCGGTCCCGATCACGGTTCGGATACACTTGGCTTCATCTCCAAGCTTGCTGCGGAGCTTTTTGATATGGGTATCCACCACACGCGAGTCGCCCTCAAAGTCGTATCCCCATACCCGGTTAAGAATGGCATCGCGGGACAGCACAATTCCCTGATTGCGAGTTAGATACAGCAGCAGGTCATATTCTTTGGGAGCAAGCTCCACTTCGACTCCATCTTTCTCAAGCCGCCGCGCCCAGGGATCGAGTGTTGCGCCTCCAAACTGAATCACGGTCTGCTCCTTGCTCACCGCACCCTCTACCCGCTTCATTAATGTCTCTGCACGTGCCACCAGCACACGAGGACTGAATGGCTTCGTTACATAATCATCCACGCCGAGCTGGAAGCCATGAATCTTGTCATCATCTTCCGATCGGGCAGTCAGCATTATAATAGGTACGGTCGACTGGGAACGAATATGCCCACAGAGGGTCCATCCATCCATTTCTGGCATCAGCACATCCAGAATGACCAGATCCACTTCATGCAGTGCCAGCAATTCCAGCGCCTCCACCCCATGTTCTGCTTCAATAACGTTCCATTGTTCTTTTATGAAATAATCGGCCACAATCTCACGAATGCGGCTTTCGTCTTCCACCAGAAGCACTGTTCTGACCATGACCGACTCTCCTTTTAGCATTCTGTTGTTAACATAACGATTCCGTGTGTCGTCCGTGTGTCCAGCCATGTTCTGGAATGAACTCCATCTTATATACGATTAATATATACCAAAAGTTACTAAATCACATACGTTTTCGCACAAAAAAGAAGCCGCCAACGAGCAATCCTCTGCTCATTGACAGCTACTTCCGGCTGAACCATGCTTTTTCTCCGCAATTACACACTACATGTGCGCACCGCTTAGCGTTGATTCTCCAGTCGGTGTGCTACATGCAACGTTGGGCCAACAAAGCGGTTCAGCGGGAATCCGCCAGCAATCGCTTTGGTCACGAAGGCTTTACCTTCACGAACAGCCTCTTTCACGGTAAGACCGCGCGCCAAACCTGCGGTAATCGCCGCAGATGTGGTGCAGCCTGCACCATGTGTATATCCGGAGCCAACAACATCGGCTTCAAACCATTCGTAGTTCGTTCCGTCATAGAGAAGATCCATCGCTTTGCCCGGGTTAATCACGCCTCTGTCCTTGATCAGGACATGTTTCGCCCCATGATCGTGAATGACAGCTGCTGCAGCTTCCATCTGCTCCTTGGAGCGGATCAGTCCACTTTTCGCGAGCTGCGAAGCTTCAAACAGGTTCGGGGTAACCAGATCAGCACCCGGCAACAGGAATTCGATCATTGCTTCCGTATTTTCTGGTTGCAACACTTCGTCCGTACCTTTGCAGACCATTACAGGATCGATAACGATCTGTGGTAGTCCGCTCCGGCGGATGTGCTTCGCAACCAATTCAATGATGTCTACAGAACCCAGCATCCCCGTCTTCATTGCATCAAAACCGATGCCATCCAGAACGGTGCGCAGTTGAGCCTCGACTACATTTAATTCCACAGGAAAGACCTGGTGATCCCATGTATCAGGCTCCATAGCCACAACAGTAGTCAGCACAGTCATGCCATACACACCAAGCTCCTGAAAAGTTTTCAAATCTGCTTGAATCCCAGCACCGCCGCTCGTATCCGAACCAGCGATTGTTAATGTTTTTGGAATCGTCATGGTAGTTGCATTCTCCTTCGTCCTTCAGTTGACATTATCCTATCCCTTGTACGAGCAGATGTCAATGCCATGTGAGGCCATACGGAGTATGGTTTCCAAAGGAATCAGTTCACATCTTTTGTCTCCAGACGAATCATGGACAGCGAAGCAATCCACAGTCCGATCGCCCCCAGTGTTAATGGAATCACGATAACCGTATTGATGGAGAACGTAGGCCCGTTGAATCCTGAACACACTACAAGTACAAGCAGAATGGATGATACCAGTGTGGTCGTGACCGAATGTTTACGCATTCCGAAGAATAGAGGGATCAGAGCCATGGCCGCAGCGGACAAGGAACTAATGGTGTACTTCAGCAGCAGTACCCGTGCATCACTCATCGTCAACGTATCGGGAATGAAGGAGTAGAAATGGTTTGTGATAACTAACAATGCTCCCATCAGCAGATCCGTAAACAAAATCATCACAAAGGTAAAAACAAAGATAATAATCAGCTTGGCAGCAATGATTTTCTGGCGCTTAATCGGGTAGGTAAACATAACGTTCATCGTTTTATTTCGATACTCACTAATAATCAGTTTCGCTATCAGCGCACCGCCAAAGATGATAAAAACAGCTCTGGCAAACGTATCTATTAACATGAAAGAGACGTGGTAATTCACAAAGGCATAATCTTCTGCCCCCTGATCGGTGAATCCAATCATGATAAGAAACAGGATAAGAACGAGATTACCGATACCTGCCGTTCTGAAATTTCGGGCAAAGCGATGTTTGCGCAGTTCCAGCTGGATCAGTTTAAGCAACGTCCCCATCCCCTTTCATTAAGTTCATGAAGTGTTCTTCCAATGAATGTGCCCGTTTGAAAATGGATTCAATCTCAACGCCATGCCCGATCAGCTTGCCTGTCAATTCCGATGGAGCAATGCCCGGATCATAGATACGTACGGTATGGTCATCGATCATTTTATAATTTTTCAACCCTAGCTGATGTTCCATCACATAGGTCGCTTTACGCGGGTCCAACGTTTGCAGCTCAATGTACTCGCTGTGGCTCCCACGAATGCTGTCCATGGATACTTCTTCAACCAGACGCCCATTCCGAATGACCCCAACGGTGTCCGCAACCTGTTCAATTTCCCCAAGGATATGGCTGGAGATTAGCAAGGTAATGCGATACTGGGAGCTGAGACGTTTGAACAAATCGCGCATCTCCTTGATGCCTAAGGGATCGAGACCATTGATTGGTTCATCCAGAATGAGCAGTTCCGGTGTTGTGATCAGCGCACGAGCGATGCCCAGTCTTTGCTTCATCCCCAGAGAAAAGTCACGAACTGGCTTCTTGCCTGTGTCCTTGAGACCTACACTTTCCATCATGTCGTTAATGACCTTTTTGTTATGAAACCCCATGTATTCACAATGGAGATCCAGATTTTCCTTGGCCGACAGATTATCGTAGAAAAAAGGATATTCAATGATGCTGCCCATTCGTTTCAGCAATTCATAAGAGGTAGGGGTGAGCTTTTCTCCGAATAATTCAATCTCGCCTACAGTTGGCTTCACCAGGTTGGTCAGCATCTTCATCATCGTCGTTTTCCCCGCTCCATTCGGACCAAGAAACCCGTAGATCTCCCCTTGCTTGATACTCATATTGACGTTTGATACAACCTCTGCCCCTGCATACGTCTTGGTCACACCTAGGGTCCGCGCAATATAGGTCATGTTCATATTCTCCTTTACGTTCGTCCCTGACGGGTTCTTATATCTGTATTGTAAAGAGAAAAGTCTTCTTTTTTATTAATCAAATCTTACAAAAACCTTAAGCTTATCGTGAAAGCTATAAATTGCACCTAACAAGGTTTTAATGAAACCAAAAATACTGTTCTTACAAAAGGTACGCTATGGAGCTCAATACTTCCGCCCATCCGCTCCACCAGTCGCTTCGTAATGGTCAGCCCCAGACCACTGCCCTGATAGAGACGATTACGTGAATCCTCCAGCGTATACATGCGTTCAAATACACGACTGTGCTCTTGTTCAGGAATGCCCTTACCCCGATCCCAGATGCTAAGTGTTACCTGTTCCCCTATTGAATACTCCAGTGAAAGGCCAAGCACCTTGCCATCTGCTCCATATTTCATGGCATTGGTGATCAGATTATCCAGCACACGGTCCAGTGCTTCCTCATTGCCTTTCACGAAGACATCGCTTTCCGGAATGGACAGCTCCACTTGCAGACCCAGATTCGTTAACATGTCATAAAAAGAGAGCATCTTCAAGCGACACAATTCGCTTACATTGACCCTGGTCAGTGCAAGCTCGTTATCCCCCGACTCCAGCATCGCCAGATCAAAAAAGGAATGAATCAGACGCAGCACTTCCTGCGCCTTATCCTGGATTTTTCCGGTCATGATCACGCGTTCCTGATCGGTTAGGGAAGTGCTGTGCAGCAGCGTTTCACTATAACCAAGCACAACCGTAAGCGGCGTCTTCAGATCATGTGAGATATTGGAGAGCATGTTGCGCATCTCCTTCTCCTGATTGGCATAACCCGCCTTAGCCCGATGTGCATGATCCAGTAACTGATTCATGTCCTTAAGGAGCTGGCTGATTTGGGGATCACTGTTAAAGACAAGCAGACGCTCAAATGTACCTTTTTCTATAATAGAGGTCAATTTCTCATGTATGTAAGTTAGATGGGTACTGCGTTTATGCAGCCTTACGCTCAACAGAATGACGACAAGAGCCAAAATCCCGGTAGAAAAAGCCAAGATCAACGTCATGCCGGGTCCACCTCCAGCTTATAACCGATCCCCCACAATGTTTTGATATACCGGGGGTTGGAGGGGTCAACTTCCAGCTTCTCGCGCAGACGGCGCATATGAACATTAATGATATTTTCGTCGCCATAATAATGATCGTTCCAGACCGAAGCGTAGATTTGAGCCTTGGTAAATACTTTGCCAGGGTGGGTGACAAACATTTTGAGAATGCCAAATTCCTTGGAAGTAAGCTTTACAGATATGCCATCACGCTCCACCTCATACGTATCCATATCAACCACAAGTCCGCCAATGTGAATGCGCTGTGCCTTAGGAGCGACCACAGCTGCAGGCTGTGCGGTATAGTTGGCACGACGAATAGCCGCTTTGATCCGAGCGGTCAGCTCGATCAACGAGAATGGTTTGCTCAAGTAATCATCAGCGCCGAATCCCAGGCCGAGGGCTTTGTCCACCTCTCCGTCCTTTGCAGACAGGATGAGCACAGGCACCAGACTGGTGGCACGGATGGTCTGGAGCACTTCCATCCCATTTTTGTGCGGCAGCATCAGATCGAGAATGACCAAGTCATAGCCTGACGGTGATTGGCTGAATTGACGTTCCGCATCCAATCCGTCATATGCATACGAGACGTCATAGCCCTCTTTTTCCAAATAAGGACCGACCATTTCACTAATTGAGCGATCATCTTCAACAAGCAGCAAGCGATAACCTGACACGATATTCCCTCCAACTTGATCGTTTTCCTTTATTACCTCACAGTTTGTATCAATTGGCAATAAAATACGAAAAACCCGGCAGGATCGCCACTTCATGTATCAAAGTGAACCTCCTGCCAGGTCTCATGTACAACCTTATACCGTCTCGCTTCGTATCCAGCATAGTCCAATCGTTCCCGCACCTGCATGAATGCCTACCACCGGGATAAAAGGCATAATTTCCGTCTTCAGGCGGGGAAGCAAATCTGCAATCTGCTGTTTGATTGTAACGGCTTCTTCCTGATTGTTGGCATGCATGATGCATACATGCTTCACTTTCCCCATGTCCAGCTTGAGCACATCCAGCATGCGCTGTTTGGCCCGTTTGAACGTACGAATTTTCTCATTCACAACCACTTTGCCCTCTTCAAATCGAAGCAGCAGATGAATTTTTAACAATTGGCTAAGAATAAGCTGGGTCCCCGACACACGCCCACTGCGGTGTAGATGCTGAAGACTGGCTGGAATAAGGTAAAAGGACATGTTATCAATCATCTGTTCGATGTGAAGTTTGATTTCGGCTGCTGTCTGGCCTTGCTTCTGCCATTCCAATCCTTGCATAATCATCTCCCGCAGCGGATACGCGCCTGCTCTGGAATCAATGGCGGTAACCGTCACACCTGCGATCTCGGCAGCCTGCATCGATGTGTGCAGCGTACCGCTAAGCGCAGTGGAGCAATGAATGGTTATGATCTCATCGTACTGATCCTTCAACGACTCATACAGTTCAATAAATTCACCAATCGGCGGCTGTGAACTGCTTGCGCGTGAAGCCTCCTCGAGTTTCTCATAGAACAATTCCGAAGAGATGTCTTCTGTCTCCCGATAACATTCCTCTCCAAAAACGATGCGCAGAGGTACGATGTACACATGATTCTGCTCAGCAAATAGCGGATCGAGTGTGCTCGTACTGTCCGTGACCCATGCAATTTTACTCATTCCAACCTTCTCTCTTGCCGGATTGTTGAAGCTGTATCCTCAATCGTCAGGCACATGCCCGGCGGATTATTTAAAATTTGAATAGTTCATATTGTAAACGTTTGCGTTATTGCTCCCCAAGTATAAAGGAACGGACAAACCGCTGTCTTGTGGCGCATTGTTGAACAGCCTCATTTCTTCCGGTATATGCCAAAAAAATGTCTTGCCTGTGAAGGAATATATTGGTATGCTGTTGTCCTTCTCTCTTTTTCGCCTTGACTGAAGTGAACGGAAACGCCGTTCAACCAACTTATCGGAGGTGTCACATGCTTTATTTCACTCTGGCTTCCAAAGCCTACTCCCGGAACCTGCAATACCGCGGGGCCCACATGGTACATAACCTGGCAAGCGCCATGTTCGGTTACATGTATGCCTGTCTCTGGATTGGCATCGGGGCCGACCACTCTCTCGGAGAATACGGGACACAGGGGATGGTCAGTTACATTGCGTTTACGCAATCCTCTCTCTGGATCTCGGGTTTTCTCACCAATGGACTTGGTATTCCACTCACGGTCAGGACAGGGCAGATCGCGCTTGATCTCATGAGGCCGGTTCATCTGTTCACCCACCTGATGGCACGTGAATGGGGGCAGATTGCCTACCAGTTCGTGTACAAAAGCATTCCGATTTACCTGCTCTTCTCCATCGTATTTTCTCTGCAATGGCCCTCAGAGGCTTCAACCCTGCTATTTGCCGCAATTGGTCTTGCCGGCGCATCCTATTTATCCATCTGCATGAATTACATTATTGGCGCCACCGCGATGTGGACGACGGAGTCCTCCTGGCTGCATTGGGGCAATCACGCCATGATGAATCTGCTTGCTGGTTTCTTCATTCCGCTGGAATGGCTGCCAGACTGGTTGGAACGAATTGCCTGGTTATCTCCCTATCCTTTCCTGCTCTATGTCCCGACCCGAATCTATCTGGGTTATGAAAATGGCTCCTTACTATGGGGAACCTTGATTTGGTGCGTCCTCATGACATTCGTCTGTCTGGCGATCACCCAGGTACTGCGCCGTAAAGTGGAGGTGCAGGGCGGATGAAAACAATTTTCTGGTTCACTTTATATAAAATGCTCATTCGAACAAGCATCCGCAGTCGGATGCAATACAAGTTCAATTTTGTCATGGCCTCCGTTCTGGCCGCATTGATTCAAATCTCCGAGTTTCTGATGGTTGCTCTGGTGCTGCACAAATTCGGAGCCATTCAAGGCTGGTCCCTTTATGAAATTGGTTACCTATTCGCGATCATGACCCTATCCAAGACACTATATCGAACGTTTGGCAACGAAGTGCATCATCTGGAAAAGTATCTGGTCGGCGGCGAACTCGATCAACTGTTAACCCGTCCGATGCCCGTATTGCTGGCCTTACTGCCACAAAACTTCCGCATCATGGCTGGTGAAGTGTTGCAAGGCGGGTTTATTCTCTGTTGGTCTCTGGCAGGCATGATGCATAGCGGACAGATCAGCTGGACTGTCATCCCCTTCTCACTGCTCGTCATCTTGACCGGAGCCATCATTCTTTTTTCGATTGGGCTTGCTACGGCAACGCTTGGATTCTGGACCACACGCATTGAAGAACTGCAGACCATCACTGAGGATGCGGCGCGTACGGCTGCCCAATATCCACTGACGCTATATCCCAAATGGATGTCTGGCATTCTGCTGACCGTAATCCCGGTGGGTTTCGTTAACTATGTCCCGTCACTCTATCTGCTTCGCGGCGAATTAGGTGCGTGGGTTCTTGTTGTCATTATCCTTGTAGCCATCCTGAGTCTGGCCGCAAGTCTGCGTTTCTGGAAATTCGGGTTAACCAAATATCAAAGTACAGGTAGCTAAGGAGGAAAATATCGACATGACTATGATTACAGCGCGGCATCTGCAAAAGGAATTCAAAACCCCTGTGGTACGCGAGGGCCGGTTCTCCGGGCTTCGCACCTTGTTTTCACGTGAGTATCTGTCCAAGGAAGCGGTTCGAGACATTAGCTTTGATATTGGCAAAGGAGAATTTGTTGGATATATCGGCCCCAATGGGGCTGGCAAATCCACCACGATCAAAATGCTGACGGGTATCCTTCATCCGACCTCGGGTGAGGTGTTGCTCGGTGGTATGAATCCACACCAGGAAAGACGCCGCACGGTTGGACGCCTCGGTGTTGTGTTCGGACAGCGCAGCCAGCTCTGGTGGGATCTGCCCGTGAAGGATTCGTATGATATTCTGGCTGAAATGTACGGCGTCCATGCCGAGGACAAAACGAAACGATTAGCCCAGTTCGCCGAGCTGCTGGATCTGGAATCGTTCTGGGCTACGCCTGTCCGCAAGCTCTCGCTTGGACAGCGAATGCGTGCCGATCTGGCAGCTTCCATGCTGCATGACCCGGAACTGCTTTTTCTCGATGAGCCGACGATTGGACTGGATGTGAACGCGAAGCGGAACATTCGTCAATTCCTTCGTACATTAAATGAGGAGTTTGGCAAAACGATTCTGCTGACCACTCATGACATGGACGATATTGAGCAGCTATGCAGTCGGGTGATGGTGATCAATCACGGTCAACTTACGTATGACGGCTCCATCCCCTCTCTGCGCGACACCATCGGTCTGCCAACGATTATTCGAGTGACGTATCGCGGTTCGTATCATATCCCGGATGCTATATCAACCGCCATTCAGATCACAGGGGCAGAGAACCAGATCGTCACTGTGGAGGTAAATCGAAAAGAGTGGAGCACGATGGACATTCTGAAGCAGCTCGAACAATGGGGCGAGATTGAGGATGTCGAGATGAAAGAACCGGATTTCGAGGATATTATTCATCGAGTGTACTGACTGGCCTATTTTATTCAGAACTGGATGAGGGCCTGTTCAAATGCCGTTACATGCGGGAAGGACATGACGTACTGTAATAGCGGAGGTGAAGTGTCATGCTTGTTACCAAACACACACTTGCTGCATCCAGTGCACACGCCACTCCCTATTACCTCGTTCGAGGCACGAAGCCCGGACCCGTCATCATGATTACATCGGGCATTCACGGAAATGAAACCGCGAGCATGGCCGCTGCGCAGAAGCTGGCTAATGACTGCATGGCAGGGCGGCGACACGTGGCTCGTGGACTCCTCATTATTATTCCACGAGTGAATCAAAAGGCTTATCGAAACAACAGCCGAGGAAAACCTGATTTAAATCGCACCTTCCCACGGCATATTTCTGGCAAAGCCAAACATCCGCTTGCTTCCGCTGTCTTTCGGCTTGCCCGTCAATATGGACCTGCCTGGTGGCTGGACCTACATGAAGCCAATGGATTATCCCAACGCAGCTCACGGGTACTAGGACAAACCCTGATTACCAATCCGGGCAGCAAGGCTGTTCCGGTATGCAAACGAATTATAGGGCGAATGAATCGGTCGATTCCCATTCGTGACAGGCACTTCAATCTGAAGCAACATGAGTTGCCCGGTTCAGCACGAACAGCCGCAGCTCGCCTGCTTCAAGCCCGCTCGGTTACCGTGGAGACCTGCTGGAGTCTGAACCGATCAGACCGGATCAAATACCAGACAGAAATTGTGCACCATTTCCTGCGCGAAGCAGGCCTGTTTTGAATTGCTTGAATCGTTATGAAGAGCCGGAAACATAAAAGACACCTTCAAAGATATCTCTCACGCCAAACGCGTCAGGGAGGATCTTCGAAGGTGTTTATTGGTTACAGGGTTACCTTATGAATTGCCATCTTCCTTGTTGATTCGGAAAGATTCAATGTAATTGTGAATATCATGCTCTGGCGTCAGGAGCAACCCGGCAAGAAGCGTCTGCATCTGCTGCAGGTTATCGATATGCGACTGAATCTCTTCAATTCGGTCACGTACAAGCGTTTTAAGTGCTTCACTCTCCATGTCTTCCTGACTGAGCAGCTGTAACGTATCCTGTATTTCTTTTAAAGAATAACCCAGTGATTGAGCATCCTTAATGAATTTGACCTTAACCAGATAATCCTCGGTATACACACGATATCCATTGGACGAACGACGGGGAGCAGGCAGAATTCCACTGTCCTCGTAGTACCGCAGCGTTGCCATGCTCACACCCGTACGTTTGGCTAACTCTCCTCTTGTCATGGTTTTCATGCTACGCCTCCATCCATCTCCGCGTTATTCCGCCTGATTGCTCCGCAGCTTGGTATACTTGGTATCATACGTGGCCTCGGGAAAACGGTCTGACGACCCTTCCAGCAAAGGCTGCTGCTCTTCTCCCTTCAAGTAACGTTCAAAGAAGGCCAATGTATATGATCTTGTAATGTCCACATTATGCTCTGGTGTTATGCCTTTGGCAAACAGTTTAGGTGAAATTAACGGAATATCCGTGAAACTCTGATGGAAGAAATGATCCACGGTCAAGTAATACGTGTCATTGAGACTGCTTGTCATCACCCGATCCAAATCCGTTTCAAACTCGGGATAAAACACTTTATCCTTGGCAGTGGCGTTCGGGTCAAAACTTTTGGCTGTTCCACCTGACATGATATACATAAACGGCTGTTTCAAGGCTGTCGTGGATACGCTCCCCCAGAATCCGCCTTCCAAACTTAGTCCTGCTTTGAAACGGCTATCCTGCGCCAGTGCTTCCGCTGTTGTCGCACCACCGTAGGAGTGACCAAAGATACCGACATGATCCAGATCAAGCTTGCCTTCGAGCAGTTGATTCGGATCATGTTTATTCCACTGGGTGAGCGTATCCAGTACAAAGCTTGCGTCAGCTGCACGAATGCCAACACCTTCTATATTATGTTGATACACTTCCTCTGACGTTAGATCTTCAGGATCCGGCTCATAAGAAGCAACATGTCCATCCGGGAATGTCACTTGAGCTGAGGTATACGGATGGTCGATCCCAACAACAATGTAGCCGTGGCTTACCAGTTCCTCAATCGCGGTCATACTTTGAAAGCGTGCAGAGCGTATTCCAGGTGAAAACAGCAATACGGGATACTTGCTCTGTGCGGCAGACACCTCAGCGCCTTTGACCACATGCGTGGGAATCGTATCAAGATAACTGAACACCACCGGTGGAATGCCAAATACGAGACTGATTGCCTCTCCCAACTCGGCAGGATAATGCTCTAGCGGTAATCCTTTGGCTGTTTCCTGGTCTACAGGATACCAGACATTAATCATAAGTTCTCGCTTATCACCCGCTTCAGCCGTCTTGGTCTCTTCGCGGGATTCATCCGTTAGCTGCTGCGTATAGGTGCCTATGGCGAATGAACCTGTCGGTTCAGGCATCGTGAATGCAGGGAAAATCGATGTTAGCACCATTGAACCTGCACTAAGAGCCAATACCAGAATGGATGCCAAGATGGTTTTGAACCACGAACGACGTTTCGGTTTTTGTATGTTTTGCATACGGCGTCCGGACTTCCACAGTTGAATCGCCAATACAATCAGTACAAAAAGAGCTACGATATAGGTGGGCAGCAGCTGCACACGAAAATGATTGATTACCCCATGCAATAGGACAATCAGTACCAGTGCCGACAACGTACCCACTTTCACTGCCCGACGTTTGGGAGCCAATAATATGACAACTGCGCTAACAACCGTAACAATGACCAACATCCATTCCAAAATTCTCATCGTTCTTACCTCCAACATGTTGTAATACATCAAGGATAAACCTTGAAGTATACTTCAAGGTCAAGGTATATTTTGATCTAAATTTCGATAAATCAAACAAATTTCTCAAACAAATTTCGTTCAAATCAAAAAGAACTGTTTGGGATCGAATACGTCCACGTTAACAGTTCTTTTTAACACAATTTAAGCAAGCATCTCTACAGAGGTCGAAAAATGCTATACCTTCAGATCCCACTTGCGAACTTCAGTCAAGGTACACTCTCCTGAGGAAAACGCTGTGATCCCGATGGATTCCGGCCCAGGATAAATACGAGCTGTCATAACCTTCTCTCCACCTTGAATAAATACTTCAACCGACGAGACGTCCACAAAAATTCGCAGCTCCAGTCTACCGTCATGCAGCTGCACTTCAGCAGCACGTTCACCTCCGGGCCCGGCTCCTGCATGATCTCGATTAAGACGGAGTCTGCGCTGCTGCACATCATAGGCAATGACCGTCTCCTCTCCCTCGCCGGTACGCAGATTCAATCCAAATTGCTCTGCCCGATCTGCTTCAAAGACGGCAAACAGTTCGTATCGATCTCCTTCCATCCCCAAGTCCCGTGTGCCGTCCAAGCGGATGTCATGTTGTTCAACCTCATTTGAACGATATTGCTCCAGCTCCGGGACTGGCAGGAAGAACAATCGCTCCCCCTTTAGAACGATCTGGCGAGGCAACGTCATCGCCCCTGCCCATTGGTGACCGTTCTGAGTTGGAATATCCATCTCCCACGTCTCCATCCATGCCACCATGATGCGACGTCCTTGCTCATCATCCGTTGTCTGCGGCGCATAAAAATCAAACCCGTAATCCAGCGGATGATATTGCTCATATTCCAGTACGCCCCGCGATTCATCCAGTGCGCCAATCATGTAAACGGTGGAGTGCAAATTGCGATAGTTGTCCATCTGGGCTGGCATTCGCTGCGGAGACATGATCAGAATATCCCGGCCGCCGAGAGAAAACAAATCCGGACATTCCCAGTTGTCCCCGAGTGTGCCGTCACTTTGAGCGAGTACATTGACATAGCTCCACTGCAGCAGATTGGTTGAACGATACAGAAGGATTAAGCCACCACCTTTCGTATCATTGGAACCCAATACACAATAGTAGACGCCATTGCGTTCAAACACCTTGGGATCACGGAAGTCCTTCGGACTCGTGTGTTCCGGAATCTGATCCAGACGGATAACCGGGTTCAGGCCACTTTTGACAAAATCCACCCCATTGCCCGATACAGCAATATTCTGCGTCTGCCGGTAATCGTTATCCTTATCCGGTCCCGTCACGACATGTCCCGTGTACATGAGCAGCAGCTTGCCATCCTGAACGATCGCGCTGCCAGAGAAACATCCTCCGCTGTCGTAGCTCTGATCCGGTGCGAGCGCGACCGGAAGATGAGACCACGTGATCAGATCATGACTGACGGCATGACCCCAGTGCATGGGTCCCCATACCGGGGCATAGGGATAATGCTGATAGAACATGTGGTACATTCCGTTGTAGTATACAAAACCGTTCGGATCGTTCATCCAGCCTACTTCAGGCATCAAATGATACGCCAGGCGATAGGTTGGATTCACCTGTTGCCGATTTTCACTGATGTAAACATCAGCCCGGTCAAGTGTATAGCTTTCCTGCGTCTGATGCTGTGTATCCGGCAGTCGGTTATCTGACTTGTGTTTGAAGTCTGTTTCTGTTTCCTGTTTTACGTCCAGTTCCTGATTCATATGTCTATCACTCCTGTCTCTCTACCGCAATTTGCCTCAAGCCGATTATTTGATGGACCCTTGCATCACACCCTGAATGATATACTTTTGCGCGAACAGATACACCACCAGCACAGGCAGCAGCGTCAGCACGAGACCAGCCATCAATGGGCCGTAATCGACCGTATAGGTCCCATAGAAATAAAAGGTGGATAACGGGAGCGTACGCTGCTCGGAAGAAGTCAGTACCAGAGAAGGAAGCAAGAAATCGTTCCAGATCCACAGGACGTTCAACACGGCAATCGTAACACTTGTGGGCAGCAGCACCGGCAATACGATGCGAAAGAAGGTCTGCACTCTGCCGCAGCCGTCCATTAATGCTGCTTCTTCCAACTCCAGCGGGATGCTCTTGATAAAGCCATGATAGATGAAAACAGCGAGTGGACTGCCAAAGCCGATGTACATATATATGAGCGACCATTTGTTATCCAGCAGACCGAGTGAACCGTATATTTTCACCAATGGAATCATAATGGCTTGAAAAGGAATAATCATGGCCGCTACCATCAGGAAAAAAAGATATTGGTTCAGCTTGCTGTTATGCCGTACAAAAAAATGAGCCGTCATCGCTGCGAGCAGGGCGATCAGCAGTACACCTGCCACTGTAATCAGCAACGAATTCCCGAATGCTGACATATATCCCATTTTATCAAAGGCGCTAACGTAGTTATCCCATTGAAAGGACGCTGGAAGACCCAGTGGGTCCGATGTAATGGCTTGATTGGCCTTGAATGAATTCGTGATTAGCAGCAGAAACGGAAAAATGAACAACACCAGCGCTACCATTAATGAAAGCAGCTTAGCCCAGCCCAAAATACGAGATTGTCCAGCCATTATGCCTCCACCTCCAGTTTTTTGCTGAAATACACCTGGAGCAGTGTAATGGTGGCAACCAGGATAAACAGGACAAACGCCTCTGCTTGGCCAAGCCCGTAATCACGAGCCAGAAAGGCCTGTTCATACACATGCATGGACACCATTTCCGTGCTTTTGAACGGTCCGCCGCTGGTTAGGGAGACGTTGAGATCATAGACCATAAAGCCCCGCTGGAGTGACAGGAACACGCACACGATAAACGAAGGCACCATCAGCGGCAATACGATCCGTGCGAGCATCTTGCGGTTGCTTGCCCCGTCAATACTGGCCGCTTCCATCACATCCTTGGGCACATTCATCAGCCCTGCAATATAGATGACCATCATATACCCGGCATATTGCCAAACGGTAACGACGATCAGGGCCCAGAAGGCCTTGTCGGGGTCCGACAGCCAGGAGGCTGCGAACAACGGGATGTTCATTTTCTGTCCGGCAAATACTAGCACCTGATTAAAAATAAACTGCCATATAAAGCCGAGCACAATTCCACCGACGAGATTAGGCAGAAAGAAACCCGCTCGGAACCAGCCCTGCGCCTTTATGCCCCGTGTTACCGCGTAGGCAAGCAGGAATGCAACCGCATTGGTTAGCACTACCGTAATAAATACGTATTCCAGCGTCATCCCGAATGATGTCCAGAACACGGTGTCCTTGAACACGCCGATATAGTTGTCCCAACCCACAAGACTTTGCTCCACAGCAATGCCATCCCAGTTCGTAAACGTCAAATAGATGCCGTATAAAAACGGAATAATCATGACGGTAGCGAACGCAAACAGCGTCGGTCCGGTAAAAATCAGTCGGGTACGCAGACGGGTCCATAATCCTTTTTCGGTCAGCATTGTCATCCTCCACTCTGTCCAACTGTATTGACTGCCGATTGGCCGGAGACGGGAATGGCAGTTCGAAAATCCTCATCGCCCCACCCTCTTGTCCCCGGCATACCGTCCATTGTCTATATGCAACACTAGAAGCCCGGAGGGCAGCAGGTAAGGAATGTTCCTCGCCTGTGCCCTGAGCTACTCTGGTTTATTTTGACGTTGGATTTATTTTACCTTGGTCCAATAGTCTTGAATTTCCTTGGCAAGTCCTTTGCGGTCAATTACATCAGCCAAATATTTCTGCATTGAAGCACCCAGTTTGGACCAATGGTCGGCTGGAAGTGTACTCATCGATTCCTCGATTTTGCCTGCCTTAATGTAATCCCCAATCGACTTGCCAAGCGGATCAGCCGGTTCAAGAGTGATATTGCTGAATGCCGGAATGATGGTCGCCTGATTCACCAGGAAATCCTGCCCTTTGGCCTCATAGACAATCCAGTCCAGAAATTTCTTCGCAGCTTCCTGCTGCGCTGGTGTGCTCTTTTCCTTGTCGATCAGAATACGTTTGGATACGGCTGCGGAAATCTGGGTGTTGCCAAAATCGTCCGGATTGTCGCTCACAGGAACCGGCAGAAAGCCGTATTTTCCATCCGCTGTATCAAAGCTGTGAATTTGCGGCCAAGCCCAGTTCCCCTGGAACCAGATGCCCACCTCCCCTTTTCCCAGCACTTCGGGTCCACGCTCATACGTCCCGGACAAAGGGGACGCTTTGTCGATGTTATAGGTCTTCATCAGATCAAACGTATCCATCAGACCATTGAAGACGGTGTTGGAAGCCAAATCAACCTTCCCTGCCTTGAGATCACTAATAAATTGATCGACCTTCGCACGATCCGGAGACTGTCCACCATAGGCAAGCCCAAGGTAGTGGGCGCCGAGCGACCAATCCATCGGAGAGACAATCAAAGGCGATTTTCCGGTGGCTGCAATCTTCTGGAATAGTTCTTCAAGCTGAGCAGTAGTCTGTACGGATTGAGGATCAAATGTGCCACCTACAGCCTGATCCAGCACCTGCTGATTGTAGATGAAACCGTATCCCTCAATGGAGAAAGGAAATGCATAATTTTTGCCATCAAATGTGGTAGCCGATGTGCTATTCTCGACGGCATCCTTCATCCACTTCTCTGAAGTGAGGTCCAGAACGCGATCCTTGAATTTCTCAACATCCCCTGTATCCAGCATCATCATCGTTGTCGGGTTACCGGACGCATACAGCGCAGAAGCTTTCTCAAATGGGGATTGACCGTTGCCTACAGGCACAATCTCCAGCGTAATACCGGGATTCTCGGCCTGAAAATCCTTGGCTGCCTGTTCCAGCTGACTGTTAATCTCCGCTTTGGAATTCAGAAGCGTGATTTTGACATCACCGTCCGATGAGGATGATCCCGAGCCTGTTTCTGTCTTCGCACCGCCACATGCGGATAACATCACAACCATAATTAAAGATAATACCGATAATTTCATCCATTTCTGCTCTCTTTTCATCTGTCATGGCCCCCGTTCATTAATATAAAAGGAAACGCTTACAAATCAGATTATAATGTCAAAGGTTTGACATGTCAATCGTTTGACATAAAAAAATAAACTAGTTTTTCTTCCCCTATCTATACCGTCTTATATTACGTATTTTGGAAGAAGCACAATGATCATTACAGTGTATAGACGAATAGAAGCATGCAAAAAACGACCTTGTTCAGGTCGTCTCTCTCTCCACCAGTGTGACTGGTAAAATATGCTCCATCCCGATTTTCTCCTCAGCGATCTGGCTTCGGATCAATTCGACGGCAAGCTCAGCCATGGCCTCCATTGGCTGTCTTATGGTTGTAATGCCTGGCATCGCATACCCCGCCGCCTGGATGTCGTCATAACCGACAATTGCAATATCCTCGGGCACTTTGCGGCCATGAAGCACGATCTGTTTCAAGGCATGAATGGCCATCAAATCACTGGTTACGAACAGTCCATCCACTTCGGGATGCTGAGTAAGCAGTTTTCCGACCAATTCGGTGTACTGATGCTGACTGAACACATTCAGATCGGTTTCATGGATTATGACCGGCTTGATTCCATGTGCCTCCAACGTATCCGTAAAGCCTGTCGTTCTGCGATTAGACAGCATTTGCAGTTCCAGATTGCCGCAGATATGCGCCACGTGCCGTCTGCCCTTCGCGAGCAGTAATTCGGCCGCCATAACTCCGCCCTGATAATTATCGGATGAAATAAATGGGATATCGGCACCAATCTGCCGGTCCAATGTAACGATGGGAGAATGCAGATTCATATATTCATCCACTTCCAGTGTATGACTCCCCATAATAATTCCGTCGACCCGGTTACCCTTGAGCATTTCCACATACTCTCGCTCTTTGGAAGGGTCCATGTGTGAGTTGCACAGCATCATTTTCAACCCGTTCCGGTATGCATGATACTCGATATAATTTGCCAGTTCACCAAAAAACGGATGTGACACATCAGGAATAATCAAGCCGATGACGTTGGACTGCTTGCGCAGCAGAGAACGGGCAATTTCATTAGGACGATAGTTCAGCTCGTTCATGGTCTGGTACACTTTATCCCGGGTCTTCTGACTGATGTAACCCCGATTGTTCAATACACGCGAGACGGTAGTTACGGAAACGCCTGCTTTGAGTGCAACATCATGAATTGTTGCCATAACAACCTCTTTTCCTACAACATTCTTCATATCTTAATGATTATATACGTATTTCCAGTCCGGGACCAATCCCCCGACCGTCTACTCTTTACTCCGCCTGGATCTTCGCTCTGGGCATACTGTGCATGGCCCCATGTGTCACATGGACCTGAACCACATACGTACCTGCCTGCTCAAATGTATACTGCACCTCATACAGACCACCCTCAACCTCGCTTGCCTTCAAGGCGCCTTGTTCCTCCAGCTTATCCTCTGTCATCATTCCTAGTTCAGGCGAGACTGCTGGGGCATCCTCAAGCTCATTCCAGATCTGGAATTGAACTTGATCTGCATTGCTTACCGGGACATCACCCTGAGTGAGCTTCACCTGCAAAGTAACGGGCTTATGTAGAGGCGCATCGTCAGGGACCACAAGCTGTACTTTGATCATCTCCGGCATCTCACCAGACTGGGACTGCTCCTCATAGGAGCATCCCGCAGTCAGGAGGATCAGAATGATGAAGGGCATGAACCAACGGACTTGTCCGCTCATCAATCATCTGTCCTTTCTTATGAAGAAGATTTTGGTGTTTTGCCAATTCCCCACAGCATAACAATAATGATGATAAATGCGATCAGTGCAAGTAACGGAATCGTGATAAAACCAAACCAGTTCAAATAATCGGTATAACACGGAATTTGGCCGCATGCCACTGAACTGCCTGTAGCCGAGTAAATACGCTGAATCGTTACATGGTATAACGAAATTCCGCCTCCAATGAAACTAAGCGGAAGAACATACTTGGTGATTCCCACGTCATCCTTGAAGTAGGCAATGCCCAATAAAATCGTTAACGGATACATGAAGATCCGTTGGAACCAGCACAGATCACAGGGGATGTATCCCTTAATCTCACTAAAATAAAGGCTGCCTCCAGTCGCAATGACTGATACGGCCCAGGCAATAAACAGACGGGTATCAATATGTTTTGCCCGTCGCTCAGGCTTTGAAGCTGTGTCCATCCGCTTGAACCCCCTTTTCTTGTTTGATCATACCGAATAATAATACAACATACATGACTCCAACGGGCTAGTGATTCCGATTATGTACAGTCCACCACCGTACCGTAATCAATTATACGTTGCGGCGAGGTTGCTGACTCCCTTGATTATACCAAATATTTGAATATTTTGATGTGGTCTTTTTATGTCCATGTGATGCAAATTGGATTGCAGGTTCACCAAGTAAGGTGAGGTATAGGCACTGAAATGAAAATGAAAAAAGCTGCCGTATAGGGCAGCTCTTTTCGTTCTTCTTTTATAGATAGTGATTACATGGATTTAATCAGTGTGATGGAGCCATCTTTTTGAGTCCATTTTACATCCCAGCCAAGAAGCTCAGCGATGAAACGCAGTGGCACTTGCGTACGTCCATCTTTGTTAACAAAGACCGTTGCGCCCACATTTTTTTCATGCCGTTCACTTCCATAACGTTGTTGTTCACCCAGAACTTCAATGTATCATTGCCAGCCATTACCGTTACTTGTTGTGCTTTTTTATCCCACTTCACGGTTGCACCAATCCCTTCGCTCAAGAAGCGCAGTGGAATGTAGGTGGTGTTTTTCCAAAGCATTGGCGTGGTGTCCATGTTGGTTATTTTGTCATTGATTTTCAGCATTTTGCTGTTCAGCTGCATCCATACAGTTGTTGTACTTGTTTCGGGCATTGTCGGTGTAGAAGGTTGCTCTTGGAATTTATCATTGAATTGAGTCACAATTGCATTACCCAGGGCTTGACCTACACCAAACATAACTTTGAATCCTTCACGGTTGGTTGTGTACGAACCTTCGTAGTTAGCCGCAGCGTATTGATCCAATACTTGTTGTACTTGCTTCTCATGTGTAGTCAATGCTTGTTGTCCTGCAGCTTTTGGCAGGTTACCCGCTGTTGCGGAATCCAGGAATGTCGCGAACTCCGTTGTGAATCCATCAATACGTTTCTCGACAGCTGCACGAGCCGTTGCATCATTGTTTTTAACAGCTGTTACATAGTCGCTTTGTGCATTCACGTGGTTGGTTACCCAAATTTTCTCGAACGCATTGGCACCGTCATTACCGTAAATGGAAGCAATCGCTGCCTTGAAATCCGCTGTGTTGCCAGCTTCAGCTGTAACCAGTGCATTGGATGCTGCTGTGCGGCCATCATACTGCTCTTGCATTTGCAGAGCCGACAGTGCGAAGTGCTCGGAAGCCAAGTGGTTCAGTGCAGATCTCAGATCAACTGCTGGTGTATCCGCTTTGCTGTTCTCGAATTTCTCAGGCATTTGTGTTGTGATTGCTGTGGAAAGTGCTTTACTCACATCGAACATTTCTTTGAAACCTTCACGGTAAGCTTTGTATGCATCGGTGTAGTGACCTGCTACATATTCATCAAATACTTTTTGCACGAGATCTTCATGTACTTTCAACGCATTTTTGGCTGCTGCTTTTGGCAATTTGCCTTCCGTTGCGGTGCTGAGGAATGTAGAGAATTCTTCTACAAAACCGTTGATATTATCCTGTGCCTGTTTGATTCCAGCCTGGTTGCCCATTTTAGTTGCTTTCACAAGATCATCTGTATATTTGTTATGAGCGCGGAAGATACGTTCGAATTCTTTGGCTCCTGCATCACCGTAAAGGGAAGCGATTGCCGGCTGCATATCCAATGCATTTTGGTCGAGTGCTTTGTAAGCTGCGTCTGCATCTTTTGCTCCGTCATATGCCTTCGCCATTGCGGTTACTGCGAGTGCAAAGTGTTCGGATAACAGGTGATCCAGGTTCGCTCTCAGGTCAGCAGCAGGTGTATTGACACTTGCTTTCATTGTAGTCATCGGTGTCTGTGGTGCTGCAGCAGCCCCGGCGATTCCTGGCATCAATAACGTCAAGCTCAGCATCGGTGCGATAAATTTCTTCATTTTCATTTTCATTACGTGTTCACTCCTCGGTTAGTTTTGTTTATCCTTTGTTTCCTCGTCGTCGTCTTCATAGGGTGTAACGCAGGGTTCTTCAATCTGGATCACCTCTCTGGGCAAAAAAAATTGCAGCCTCCGCTTAGGAAAGCCGCAAATGCGCGCCACAACAAGGTTTATCTCAAATTTAAAATTTTAAAATTATAGTGATCTGCTCCATTTAGCACTGCATACATACTGTAAGTGAAGAACTTTATTTTCCTTTATTTATCAATAAAAGCTTACATCCAAGGTGAACTTGAAGTACAATGAACAGAACGATTGATTTCAATGAAGGAGGTCATCGCATGACATTGCTGCCCTATATTTTAATTGTTGGCATTGCCCTGTTTGGTGGAATTGCTACAATGATGATCGGGAATTCGAAAGCGAATCAGACCAGCAACCCCGAGTATGATCGCAGGACCAGGCAAAATCTGAGCAAACTTACCTATGTATACGTTGGTGCCATCGTTCTCGGCATAGGCGGTTTCGTCCTTTATTTAGTGAACTGAATAGCCTCAATCTCTGCAAAGTACATGTCTGAACTTTTCCAGTAGTTCAAGGTTTCGTTGTACATATGGGATGGTTTGGCGAACCATTCCTTTCTCTCTTATGATAGCTAATAGTCCACGTACCACCCACACATGCATTTGTTCATAAAGACCTCTCCTGCTGAAAGAATTACCTTCCTGTGTATATCCCTGCTCAAAGTCAGCTGAAATCTCTTCTAATTCTCTCTCTGTAAATAACAAATTCCAAATGCCAAGATCCTTACACATGTTTACAAGTTGGAGATAATTCAGAATTATTCTGGATATGTTCAGCGGGTAATATAAAGCCATAAGGACAGCAAGCCATTTATAAAAAACACAATATATAAGTTGAATCTGACTTTTACACCATAACGGAGAGGGCAGAACCAATCTGAAGAAGCGTAGCTAAAAGCTTTCTGTAAGAAAGCTTCTTCGGAAGCATAGGCTTCGCCTTTATCCCCGGATTTTCCCCTTATAAAAGGACTCAAGAAAATCTGGGGGTAAGAGCGATCGGAAGTTGGTACTGCACTAGGAGTGGTAAGGTGTAAATCCCCCAAATCAACTTATATAAACTAAAGGAGAGTTATACACATGAAGAAAAACTTCAAGAAATCCGCAGCAACGATGATGGTACTGGGCATGACATTAACAGGAGCAACGGGCGTATTCGCAGGTACTCAACTGGAGAAAATCTCGGCATACCTCAACCATGGGATCAGCTTCAATGTAGACGGTGCGGCGTACTCACCAACGGATGGCAACGGCAACAAACTGGCTCCAATCACTTACAACAATTCAACTTATCTGCCTGTACGTGCCATTGCTGATGCGCTGCATGTACCTGTATCGTATGACGGTAAAAAAGGACAGGTGATCATCGGAGAAGCTCCAAGCAATCCTTCCACATTGAACAATGTAACCTATAGCGCAGCGCAAAAAGAAGCCATTCAAAAGGCATTTGCACAGTTCGATGGCTTCGAGACAGCATACGCTCCTGAGCAGATGATTGCAGGTGATACGTTCAAAAGTGTAGGCGCTGGCGGCGATGGAGTAAGCTTTACTTTCAATCATATGAAAGTGGATGTGTCTCCAAGAGATTATTCGGACGGTTACAATGGCAAAGATGTAAAACTGTCCAATGGCGTTACAGCCAAGTGGTACACACCGGATCAAACGGGTATGCTCACATTCAAACTGGATGATCGTTATGTCACAATAAGCTCACCTGACCATAAGCTGTCTCAGGCTCAGTTGCAGCAAGTAGCTGTATCTGTGCAAAAGGTTCAAGGTAATGATCAGGGCGTTACGGGCTTCGCTGATGTGAAATATACCCAAGAACAGTCAGCTGCCATCCGCAAAGCCTTTGCGAAATTTCAAGGATTCGAGACTGCTTACGCACCACAACACATGATTGCAGGAGATTCATTCAAAAGTGTGGCTGCTGGTGGCGATGGTGTAAACTTTGTCTTCAATCACATGAATGTCACGGTGTCGCCTAAAGACTACTCCTTCAGCTATGATGGCAAAAATGTTAAATTGCCCAACGGAGTTACCGCCAAATGGTACACACCGGATCAAACCGACATGCTGACATTCAAACTGGATGATCGCTATGTGACCCTTAGCTCGGCAAATAATGCATTGACTCATACACAGCTGGAGCAAATGGCTGTATCTGTGCAAAAAGTGAAATAAAATAAATCGACATATAAAACACACATCATTCTGCCCTTCCGATGAAAGCAGATCTGATGTGTGTTTTGTATTAATACCACTAACGGCTATAAATATCCTCAGCTGCTCAAGGATGGTTCGTTTAAAATTGCTGTTGCCTCTTTCTGCAATATGATCATACCGATAAATCCGCTAAACGAATCACTCTCCGATAGTTCATGTAATCGATCATATCCTCCCAGTCCAACTCACCTGCATTACCATCACGATAGTATACAGCCGCAGCCGGTAGGAAGCCGACCAACGGTCCCATGCCACCACAGATCATCGCGCCACCGTCGCCACCTTTGGGCATCAGGTTTCCAGATCCATCAAGCGTAAGCTCATAATTATAGGGATCTCCAGCAAACTGGACACCAAAAAAGTTGGGCAGCTCCAAATCATACGGACGGTCATTCTCGACGAATAGGGAAGGGTCCGGCTCTATCGATTCATCCACAATTCCCTCCACCTCTTCGAGGCTTCCAAAATGCTTCAATTTCATCGTATAGTCGAAGCTGTCTCCCCATGGAAATAACGTGCGGCAGCCCCCTCCGTACAGATACTCCCACTCATCTTCAGTAAGCAAACTAAAACCCACTTTTGCTTCTTCCTCGATGAAATACTCCAACGTCAAATCTTCATTGAACCAAAATATCTGTACTGCCTCACCTTGACGAACCAGACGGAACTCTTGATGAAGCTCATACTGATTCAGATCGGACAGCTTAAATTTCTCCAAATCTTCAGCAAAATAGGCAGTTTCCTGCGCCATCGCTTCAGCTTCCGTCACTTCAATCCAACCAAGGGAATGGCTGCTGCACTCCACCAACATGGGAGCAATGTGCACGTCTCTAACCGGAGACATCTGGCTGCTTAAAAAAGAATCCACATCCTCCACACCATACTCACTGACCGTCTCTAATAAATCGGCTGACGTTTCTTCGTTCATCCCATCCTGCCAGCGATCCCATCCGAGTGTCACCCGATCGCCAGGCACAAACACAAATCGCTGCTCATCATACGAAAATACACCTGTCTCGATTCGCTGACCGAATCGTTCAAATGTCTCCAAACCTTCATACTTCATATCTGTTGGAAAATGACTGACCATCCCTCGCAACAGTTCCTCTTTTTCCTGAGCAGACAGCCCTTTCCATGCATCTCGATTCAATGGCCCCATATACTCATCCACCTTTACTTGTATCCTCTTACATCACATTAACCTTTATAAAGCCCTAACGGGCATATCCTTATTTCCCTGCGGCCTTTAACAGCTCTAACAGTAATTCTTTCCGTCTTCCCTCGGCCTTGCGTGCCAGCGTTGCAAGTTTCTCCATCTTGCCCCAGATCGGATACAGCGCACGCTCCACTTCATAGGTTTCCATTCCTTGCAACGATTGGACCAGAAGTTGAAGCTTCTCCTCATTCTCCAGCTCTGGTTGGATCTTCAGCTTCAGGGAATCCGTAGAACGACGCAGGCAGGCAACTAATGCAGGTATGGAACCGTCCGTTACACCCTGTGTCTCAGCAAAGGCAACGGTGAATTTATCCTGTACCAACTGGTGCTCATCATCCACTTCACCCATATAATATTCAACCAACGGGAAATACCGCTCATCTGCCAATCCAAGTCCGAAGGTTGCATAACTGCCTGGCATACAGTTCTTTTCACCCTCTGTATCCGCATAAAATTCGAACTCTGCGATAGCCTCACGTGCATATTCTTCCAGCAGCGGATGCAGCTCCGGGTACTCAAGTAGGTTTGCGAAAAATCGATGCGTATCCGACTTCGCAAGCCCTTTAATCGGCAGATACTGCTTCACGCTGGATTTGAGCTTGATCTTGTAACTTTTGGGGAAGCCCTGCTTCAGCAAACGGGTGATAAAAGCAATGGCCTGTTCATAGGCAGCTGCTTCTTCCTTGCGAATAATGACGGTAATGATCGAGAACACATCGTTGGCTGTGCATTCCACCTGCTCATTTTTCACATGAATATCTTCCTCGACATAGGTTCCGCTACCTTCCGTCATCATACGAACCGCACGGCTACTACCCAATTGTTTGGCCAGTTCCAAGAAAGTAAGGCCTTTCGGTTTACTGTAACTAGGCTCATAACGAAGAATCATCACGGCTGCATACAGCAGCAGATCAATAGGCTGTGCCACCTGCTGCCTATGCTCACTCTGTGGCTGGTCCTCCTCCAAAGAAGCACCTGGCTTACGTGTATATACATTGGCGCTGTATGCAGAAGGCTGTACATCAAAGTAGCGTGGCAAAAAATGATTCTCCGCCCAAGACGTTATCGCACGGATAATGTCACCACGATGCTCCGCCAGGGCTTCCTGACGCCCTTTATTTAACTCCTGAATACGATCATATTGCGCTATAGTCCACGCTACGTCCGGTTCAGGGAACAATTTCGGGTCAAGCAGGTGACGCGTCAAAAAAAAGGATTCCAACGGCTTTGTTGGATATGAACCTTTCAGCAGCTTCTGGTCTACATATGTATGAATGCGCTCAAGCAACTGCTGCCTTTTCTCTTCGTTGATATATTCGAGCATGGTCACTTGCAGCTTTCCTTCTGTCGTTGGAAATTTCCCGCGAAAGGTAAACCGATAGTCGATCAACGGTGTATCCACCAGCTTGTCCAATTTCTCTTGAATCACTTCTACAAGTTTGGGCTGGATTTCATTCCGCACCTGTTCCTCCGTAAAGGGACCGGGATTCTTCGATTTCAATCCCTCATCCAATCCAAGATCCACACTGTCTACCGTGGTCCGTCCAGGTCTGTAATCCAGCAAAATATCATTAAAGATCCCCATTTGCAGCGTTGTTCGCTCCACAACCTTTTCCAGGTCATCCCGCTTCATCTGTTCATTAAACCATTCTTCAATGACCGCAATCATTTCTTCCATTGCCTGATCATAGAATGTACTCATGCTTCGACCGCCTTCCCATTTATCAGATCATTCCTCAAACCATCTATGCTAAAATGTTAAAAATACGTATTGATGTTCGTATATTACCTATTATCTTACTCTCTCACGTATCAGTGAAACAATAAGTCTTACGCACGGTTGTACGTCGAGAAATGAATGGATAAACTCTCCCTTACACTTCTATGTATCCCTGCACACAAAACAAAAACACCGGATTCAGGCGATTTCCCGCCCAAATCCGGTGTTTTTGCGAAATACGTCTTCCTTCTTTATTACTTTAGTATGATTCATCTCGTAAACCATTCACGGTATTAATTAACTGTTTTGAACCATTCATTGACTTCCGTTGTGATTTGATCGCCGCCCATGGATTTCCACTTCGTTACGAACGCGTCGAATTCATCGATGCCAATCTGACCATAAATGATTTTGCTGAACGTATCTTTCTCCAACTTGTCGAGTGCATCTTTTTTCATCTTCATCGTATCCGTCGGTGCACCCGTGAATTTGTTCTTGATGGCATCATCCTTATGAGCGACCACGACTTGAGCCGCAGCGAACACTTCAGGTTTGTTGGCAATTTTCGTATTTTTCTCAAAAGGTGTTTCAGGCTCCTTGCCTGTAGCCAGTTCTGCCAACGTATCCATCATCAGGTTCGGAATCCGTGCACCGTCATACGTAATTGTGTATTTGAGGGGGGATACCCCATCTTTCACTTCAGCTTCACCAAGCACTTTACCATCTACGATATCAAAGTCATATCCTTGGGCGAAGCCATGTTCGAACTCCCCACCCACTTCTGGATTAGCGAAGTTATCGAACAAATAATTTTGATACGTGAAGAAAATTTCTGGGTTTGCCATATCCTTGTTGATCAACACAACCCCGTTGCTGGCACCTGAACCGTGGTGATGGCTCTCGCCAGTCGGTCCGGTTGGCAGGGCAATAGCTTTGTAGGTAGCGCCGTCCACATTTTTCTTCACATCATCGATCGGCCAATTCGGCATCCAGTGTGGTCCCACAATGATTCCCGCTTTGCCTGCTGTAAACAATTCAGCCGCCTTAATCTCATCATATACGCCGGCTTCCTTCGGCAGATAACCTTTGGACAACCAGTCTTTCATCGTTGCAAGTCCTTCTTTTACACCCGGTTGAACCGAGCCGTATTCCAGTGTTCCTTCTGCATTCAGGTTCCACTGTCCTGGCATCGTGTTATACATGCCGAAGATCCAGCCGGATTCAGTCATCCAGGTATTGAGGGCATTTTTCATGCCGACCGTCAGACCGTACGTATCCTTTTTACCGTTACCATCCGGGTCCTGATTCGTAAATGCATCCATCACCGTCACGAGCTCATCAATTGTTTTGGGTTCTTTCAATCCCAGCTTCTTCAGCCAGTCTTCACGGATAAACATAACAGGGTCGCCATTGTAGGCATAATCGAAAATCGGAATACCATACCGTTTACCTTCATACATGTACGGGTACCACTCTTCCGGTGCGGATTCAGCAGCCCCTTTCCATGTGTCGGATGCATACTTGTCGAACAGTTCACCTGCATCGGAGAATTTACCCGACTCAATCAACTCACGCACCAGATTGTAGTCCCCACGGATGGAGACGATATCCGGCAGCTCTTCGTTAGCCGACAGGGAGAGACGAAGCTTCGTGTAAAAAGCATCATTGGTCACGGACACAGCCCAAGGCGTGGTCAGGTCGATACCCAAACGTTCTTTGGCCCATTTGGTGTGCACGTTGTTCTGTGCAGTTTCTCCATTCTTAAACTTTGTATCATCATTCCAGGCTCGCAAGTAGCTCATCTGAACCGCAGGTTCATACTTACCGTCTTGCAGTGCAAGTGGCGCAGCCGCTTCCTTGGATGGTTCTTCCTTTGCCCCCGAACTGCAAGCCGTTACGGCAACCATCGTCAGTGCAAGCAATGCAGTCATCATTTTTCTATACATGAAACCCCTCCTCAATCACTTTGAATACCCTTACATGAAAAGGATAGTGCAGCCGGGGAAGCAAAAATATATCACAATTTCAATGTTCATATTGATTTGTTAACCGTTCCGAAAATCCTGCGGGGTCAGGCCATAATGTTTGCGGAAGACTTGAATGAAATAAGGGGTATTGTTATATCCCACTTCCTGGCCGACTTCATAAATCTTCATAGCTGTGTGCTTCAGCAAGTGAACAGCACGTTCCATCCGGGAACGGATAATGTAATCACTGATGCCTTCACCCGTTGATTGTTTATACATTTTGGACAAATATACCGGGTGCAGATGTACCTCACCTGCAATAACCTGCAAGGAAAGATCTTCACCCAGATGATGGTCGATCCATTGTTGGACCTGTCTGATCATGTTCGATCCACTTTCCTGGCCCGTATCGGTTGTGCTTAGAGCCCATTGTTCCATCACACTCCGGGTCCATGCTTCCAGACTGCGAAGTGACACACCGTAACCATCCTTCAACAATTGCTGATACTGCTCACCAAGGACATCAGACAACTGTCTGCCCTCCCGATGAGCCATGTATGAGAACGCGGCTGCAAGATAGTGAAAAGCAACATAGACATGCTCCGGGAACACACTATCCGATAACTCGGCAAAAATCGCATCAATCTTGCGACTCGCGTCCTCCATCCGTCCTGCTTCCAGCAGTGCGGTCAATCCGGGTGGCTCATAGAGCGCTGCAAGTGATTTCAAAGTTGCTCCATGGGAGCCGGCAGCCGCATTGAGATGCAGTCCTTTACCCGCTTCCCCCTGCTTGCGCAAGGCACTTACAGCCTGATGATATAATTGTGGAACCTGATCCGGAAAACGGCCTATCCGGCTGACTGACAGTGAAATCGTCGCGTTTAAATACTGCTTCACACTGTGAAGCAGCCGTTCTCCGAGCCGTCCCATCAGCAGCTCTGGTTCAGACTGTGCCTGTTTTGCACTTGCCATGAAAACGAGATCATCATACGCATCGTCCGTATGGCAGAGATGATAACTGCTGCCAAAGATTTCTTCCACGACGTTAGAGATGGCGTATTTCATCAGACGGAATGCCTTGTTTGTTGGCTGTGGGTCATCATAGCGGATGAGCAGCAGCTGCATTTTATCCTGGGGACGGAATCCAATCTCCAATTGCTCCAGCTTTTCCACAAGCTCGCTCTCTGCAAATTTATGTCCAAGCAGCACATCCTTCATTAATCCCGCCCGCTTCTCCGGTAAATGTTCCCTCACCGAATACATGGCGCGCTGGTGCATCAACTGTTTCTCTCCCTCCAGCCGAATCTGGACGGAGGCCTGCTGCACGGCTTCGATCAGCTCCTCATCGCGCACGGGCTTCAGCAGATAACTCACTGTTCCATGACGGAGTGCCTGCTTCGCATAATCAAAGGACGCATGTCCGGATAAAATGATACATTTGGTCCGTTCCCACTTTTGCCGAATATGACTCACCAGATCCAGACCGGACAAGCCCGGCATACGAATATCGGTGATGATAATATGGACCTGATGTGCTGCCATTTGCTGCAATGCCTCTTTCACCGAGTACGCCTTATATACGTGTCCAATCCCATGTTCCCTCCAAGGTATGGAGGCTGCAATCGATTCCACCGCTGAATGTTCATCATCCACGACCATTAGATTCATCATTAGGGTATTCCTCCTCAAACCATCGTATTTCCACACTGAGACCCCCATAAGGGATCACTCCAAAATGAAGCCCTGAAGAATGACCATATCGCGTAACGAGCCGTTGGTGTACATTCCAGGTACCCGTGCCAATTTCTTCACCCATCGGTTCATTGATTTCACGCTCCAGACCGGCAATCTCTTCCTCCGTCAAAGTAACACCGTCGTTATCGACAAACAGACTGTATCGAGTGTATTCCCTACCATCGATTTGTTCTTGTACTGCCATGCCTGTAACCACAATGTGACCGCTGCCCTCCATCGGTTCGATGCCATGAACGACTGCATTCTCCACGATAGGCTGGATCAGCAGCCTTGGAATGTGCTGCTGCATCAGTTCTTGCGGTACGGCGATCTCATACGACAAACGGTTGGTGCGCATCTGTTGGATGGACAAATAATTGTCCAGCAGCCGAATTTCCTCTTCCACGGTCGTCATATCGTTCTCATCACGTGTGATGTAGCGATAATAATCTCCCAGGCTGAGCGACATGGCAATAACCGCTTCACGGTTCCCGAGCTGTGTCATATTTTTAATATAAAACAGACAATTGTACAGGAAATGAGGATTGATCTGTGATTGCAGATGCTTCAACGTCGCTTCCCGCGAGCGAATGCGTTCCTCGTATACTTTTTCGATCAGCTCCTGAATCTGCTCGGCCATGTGATTGAAGCTCTGAGTTAGATACGCGAATTCATCACGGGAGTGATCGACCGGAATTCGTGTGGATAGCTGTCCTTTGCGAATCTGCTGAAGCCCTCTCATCAGACGTTGTATCGGCACCTGTACCTTTCGGTATAACAACAGGGCAGCGCCAATACTGAGCACGAGCAGCAGCAAAATCGAGGTTATAAACATATTTCGGCTCTTGTCCATCGGCGTAAGCAAATCATCCAGCACAACCGGGTTAACATAGATTCCGTTTAGTTGTTTGGAGAGCACATAACTGACCAAGTACTGCTTGCCCCCCACCTCCAGCTGATGGTTGCCTTCACTATCCAGTTGGGTTAATGGCATGTCCCTCATCACGGCTTCCACGAGCTCGGGGTCCGCACTCCGATTTAACAGAGGCTCGTTGCCAGGGACGAGAAGAAAGGGATCTCCTCCCTGGGCCTCCTTGAAATCATCCAGCATGGCAACAATGTTCATCGGGTCAAAATCAATCTCCATCACCGTTCGTACATCCGTGGTCACAGGTTTTTCATTCCACTCGTAGTTATCCGTAAAGAAATAAGTGAAGCTGCCTTCGTTCAACTGCCATCGGCCTGGCTGTGGAAACTTCAGCATCTTCTCATTGAAGACCGTCCGGTTGGACATGGTGGACAATACCAACTCTGCCTGAGGCAGCACAATGGTAATATCGTTCTTCCAACGGCTGGTGGACTGGTATAGTGACAATTTGTCGAGAATATCGAGATAGATGCTGTTTTTCTCATATTGGCTGGTCGATTCTGTCATGTAACGATAGTGTAGAATGCTTGGATCACGCAGCAAAGTCAGCCCATAAAGCGAGAGCTGCTCAATATTTTTATCCACCTGAGAGCTAAAATAGTTGAACTGGTTTAAGCTGGACTGCTGCTTCTCCTCAACGATCATGTCCACGTTCGCCTGATTCGCGTAGGTATAGAGCAGCAAGATGGGTACCAGCAAGCAGACCAGCAGCATAACTGTTTTTGAGAATACTGTAAATTTCATTGCTTCACCCTGTCCCGGATTAAAGTAAAGATACACATCGAAGTCCTATTTTATATTGAAACCCCTTACATATCTATACTGAAATTTCAAATGAGTCACTATTCGGTATACGTTTTCAACAAGTTAATAAATCAACATCCGCCTTGAAATGTTGTTCTATAGCCCGCCCGTTTCCATTGCTATAATTCAGTTGCTCCACTATTTGCAGAGGCTGACTGGCCTCATTATGCAGAGGCTGGACGATATAAAGGAGGGACCTGATGGCTATGGAACAACCACTAACGACCAATACGCCGGTGCGGCAGGCAACACACAATCCACGCAAACGTACCCGCTGGAATTTCAAACGCAATTGGCCGCTGCATCTGATGCTGCTGCCTTCGGTACTGCTCACATTGCTGTTCGCCTATGTGCCTATGGGCGGCATTATTATTGCTTTTCAGGATTTCAAACCATGGCTGGGATTCACTGGCTCCAAATGGGTAGGATGGGATAACTTCCGATTCATGTTCGAATATCCGGACAGTGTTCAGGTCATCTGGAACACCGTGCTGATTGCTGCCATGAAAATTGTGGCCGGACTCGTGGCCCCGGTTGTGTTTGCCATTTTGCTGAATGAAGTACGTAATTCCACGTTCAAACGGTTCTCACAGACGCTGGTATACCTGCCCCACTTCCTGTCTTGGGTTGTACTGGGCGGCATCCTGCTAGACATGCTTTCCCCCGAAGGCGGACTGATTAACCAGGTGCTGGCGGCTGTAGGCATTGAACCAATCTTCTTTCTGGGAGATGGCGACTGGTTCCGTGTAACCGTAGTCATTAGTGATGTATGGAAGGAATTCGGATTTGGTACCATTGTCTTTCTTGCAGCTCTCGCGGGTATTAACCCTGCTCTGTATGAGGCTTCCGAAGTTGACGGGGCAACACGGCTTAAGCAGACCCTGCACATTACGCTGCCTGCACTCGTGCCGATGATCATTGTGGTGGGAACACTTTCACTGGGGAATATTCTTAATGCTGGATTTGACCAGATCTTCAACCTGTACAATCCACTTGTATATGATAAAGGCGATATTATTGACACGTTTGTTTACCGGATGGGTATTTTGAATGGCAAAATGAGCTTTGCGACTGCGGTTGGTTTGTTTAAATCCTTTGTTGCCATGTTCCTCGTTATTACGGCCTACCGGATGGCTTACAAAATCGCTAATTACCGCATTTTCTAAGGAGGAATTAAGGTGTATCACAAAACGACCGGATACCGTATATTTAACGGCTTCAACCTGTTCTTCATCGCGGCCGTCTCGCTGCTGTGTGTGCTGCCGCTTGTCCACATTCTGGCGGTTTCCTTCAGCGGTAAAGCGGCAGCTTCCGCCAATCTGGTAACGCTCTGGCCGATTGATTTTACAGTCGACGCCTATACCAAAACGTTTGGTAACAGTAACTTTCTCAGCGCCCTCTGGATCTCAGTTCAACGTACCGTGTTTGGTACGCTACTCAGTATGGTGCTGGTCATCCTGACGGCATATCCTTTATCCAAGGAAAGTCTGAATTTCAAGGGACGTTCACTGTATGCGTGGTTTTTCATCTTCACGATGCTGTTCAGCGGCGGACTGATCCCGTCCTATATCCTGATTCAAAAGCTGGGACTAATCAACACCCTGTGGGCTCTGATTTTACCGGGCGCTGTGGCGGTCTGGAACCTGATTCTCATGATGAACTTCTTCCGTAACGTGCCGAAAGAGCTCGAAGAAGCGGCATTCATCGATGGTGCCAACCATATCACCACATTGTTCCGCATCTATCTGCCTGTGTCCATGCCGGCCATTGCTACGATCTCCCTGTTCACCATGGTGGGGCAGTGGAATTCCTGGTTCGACGGGTTGATCTATATGAATGACGCATCCAAATATCCGCTCGCTACGTTAATGCAGACCATTATCGTGCAGCAGGATTTCTCCAATATGAATGTCGATGCGACGCAGCTTCAGAACATGTCGCAGCGTACCGTTAACGCAGCCCAGATTTTTATTGGGGCATTGCCAATCCTGCTCGTGTATCCATTCTTGCAGCGATTCTTTGTCAAAGGAATTGTGCTTGGGGCTGTAAAAGAATAGGGTTCGTATACTAAAACTGAATGCATTCGCATGATTTCATCCCGAGGTTTATAACGCGCCGTTATTTACTTCGGGATGTCTTTCCGCGAATGGCATGGTTATATTGATTAATGAGTTCATCCAGAACCATCGATTGACGAATGACCTCCGGATGCCACAGTTCTTTATGAGCGTTTGCAATCTGGTAGAGCCTCTGTCGTGCCTTTTCGATACATTCCTGAATGGTTTCCGGATTATGCACCATACTCCCGCCCCCTGTTGTCCTTCAATATCCTTCATCCAAAAAAGACCATCTATTATAATATTCGGAACAAAGGGAGCTGCACATTACCCCAAAATCAAATTTATGGTTATTTTTTCTTGTACAGGTTGAAATAAGGATGAGCTATGGACTCAGATGGTGTAAAATACGAAAAATACCGGATAGGCTTATCAGCCTTATCCGGTATTTTTTGTACCCATGCGATGTCCATTCATCTTAATCCAATATCCTCAAAACGGTTACCAATCGTCTCTGGGAAGGCCAGTTTAATGGCATCAATGGCGCGCTGTTCCGTTTCCCCTGCTTGCTCAATCAGATGGATTACCCTTAGCACATGCCCTGGTTGCTTCGTATCCCAAGCTGTTGAATCCTCAACCTTCTCCATCATCTGAGCATATAGGTCTGCGAGTAACGCGTACGCCTGCACAACATGATTCATCTGATTAGACAAATGTCCAAGCTCTGCAACATAGGAGGCCATATCCTTTCTTGAATCAGCATAATAGCGTAAAACCATGGCAGCTTGATTGGTTTCATATACACCAGATTGCAGGGCATCAGCAATGGCTGCATATGCAGCAGGTCCACAGGCGTAATCCTGAGGAGGCAGCATATAATCATGAGTTTCCCATTTGTACACAGCCTGAATTAATGATTCCTTGCACACTTCCCATACGTCTACGGTTGTATGAGATTCAAGAATCTGATAATACCAATAAGGCGTACTGTTCCGACCAAAAGAATCATAGGGCAGACGAATGACTTCATTTTCTTGAGTCTCACAAATGAACAGCACCTGCTCCCCATCATCATATCCAGCACAAATAACAAACTGATCATGCCACAGAATAGTGCCCACACCCCGGTCAATGGAAGCTTTGATATCCAGCAGGGCATGCTTCTGATAGAGCGGAAAGGTCGGCTCGAACGAAAATCCCCCGTGTTGTCCGGTCGTGACGCCAATGAAATCAGCAGCTACAAAGTTTTCGGCCATCCAGTTGTACGCTGAGATCGATTCTGTCGTTAGACGCCGATCTACCACCAGACGAAACACATTTGCAGTCATGCCCGCAATCATGTGACGCGGTAAATTTGTCCACTGTTTATGCACCAGAATTCGGTACATCGCATCTATATAAGAGCCCGCTCCTTCCCATGATATGTGCTCACATGAAGAATTCCTGCTCCGTGTAAAATGAATCCAATCCGGCAGTATTTTGCTCCCCATCCTCTACTCCTCCCTTCCTACCTTGCCGAATGTGCTCCCCAACGAGGCACAGTGGAACGTTTGCGGTCAGGATACTTTAGCGATATCATACGAAAATAATCAACAGCCTGCTCTTCCAATGCTTTCGCTTCCATTAAAAGTCGTGCCAGCTTCTCTGCGGCATCTGCCTGCATGATCCATCTGTTATGTTCCTGCATCATGCATCCCTTCATCTGGAGAATCAAAGCTCCAAGCTGTTCATAACATGCACAGGCTTGGTCCAGTTCGGGCCATATCCCCCGCACATCCTGCAAATACATCTGAATTTCAGTTCGGGACTGGCAATAGGATTGCAAAATATACGCAGCACCCGATTCATCGTAATCTCCACCCCGAAGAGCCTCTACCCACATATCATATGCTAGTCTACCCGAAGCAACATTTCGATCAGGCAGCAGTCGATAAGGAATATCCCAATCCTCAATTGCTAATCTCAATGATTCCAATAGCTTCTCTTGTTCAGGGATATGTACCTGGTCACCAAAGACCTGACAATACCAGAACCCGGTGAAGTTTAATCCAAAATTGTCATATAACAAAATCTGTGGTTCCTTGCTCCATCCATCTTGCACATAAAAGATGCGATCACAGTCATCATACCCATGAATAACGCCAAATTCCGGAAGCCAGTAGATTACCCCGATGCCTGCATCCAGGCTACGTTTAACCCAATTCACCGCATCCCTCTGGTAATACCCAAATGTGGGATGACGTGTCCGTCCCCCATCCCAGATCGTGAATATCCCCAAGTTCTCGATCCCAGGGCGATGAGATTCTCCCCATTGACCATAGGCTGTAACCGACATGGACAGTAGTCTGCGATGCACTGAAAGTTTGAATGCCATACCTGTATACCCAGCGAGCACATACTTGGAACCCTGAAACAGGCCCGCATGGGTCAATACAGCGTGTAGGCTATCCACATACGATTTGGACTCCCGCTTCATCATCAGGTTGTCTAACACAACTTCAGTCAAAAAAAATCTCCTCTCCGTGGTTGCTCTAATTCACATTTGCCTTGTGCTGTACGGCGAGCCTATCGATTATGCTTTCAGCACTTTGCTGCAGCTTTCGTCTAAGCCACGTTGGAGACAACAATTCCTCCCACTCACTAATAAACAAATGCTGTAGGAAAGCATCCGTATCATAAAATTCAATCCAATGAACCTGACCTTGCTTCTCTCGAATCCGATATCCTTGCCACAGCTCTGTTTGCTGCACTTCTTTCAGCCTTATCTCAGCGACAAACGGTTTACGGACAGGCAGCGCCTCTTCCCATACACCCAGCAACCCGTCTGTCTGACACTGAAACGTCTCGTTCGTCATCTGCACATGAATCATGCCCTCCAGCCGGATGGCCGCTTGCTGTAAAGGGTCCATTTCATAACCAACCACATAATCGGCGTTGAACTGAGACAGCATCTTCAATGGACACCAGGTAAATTGCCGTTCTCCGGCATGATCTCTGTAATGGATATGTACTTGTCGGGATTCAGCAATCGCATGGGACAAAATCTCAAAGAACTGAAGCTGCTGCGGATCTGCTTTAAACACAGGAAGCTGACTGCTCTCCATCTGCTGTTCCTCGAGTGTAAAACGCTCCAGCAAATGTGCCACACGCTTCACCGCATCCGACTGATCATAGTTGTAATGCCGATAACGATGTGCCAGATACTTAAGCACCCGCTGCTCTTCTTCCGTCATATATAAATGGGGCAGTCGGTAGGTCTGATCCTCGTAACAATACCCCCGATATTTTGCGATATACACCAGGGGCGCGCGCAGAGAAATCGCCATATATTCAATATCACGCTGGGCCTGGCGCCGGGATATTTCAAATTCACGTGCAAGCCAGCTGCTGTTCGGAAAACCTCCACTCCGAATCTGCTCGTCAAACCAGTGAATACGATGCATATTGCTCATGTCCCCGCCCCCTGGCTCATTCCGTATTTCGTAATTGTATTATACCAAAAGAGATGGCCCGTTCCGAAGAACAGGCCTGCTATGTTATACGGTTACCTTGTCCACTCTGGACTGCACGGCTTTGGAGCATTTCTTGCATACTTTCAGACTCGTACCATCTGTTTTCGTTTGCACGTACAACAATTTAATCCGGGTGCTGCTGCATACCGGGCATGTTCCTCTTCCTCGGGATGGTAGATTCCACAGGACGCGTCCTCTTTTTGTTTTTGCCAACGTATGTGAACCTCTTTTCGATATGGTTTGTGTGTTCACCGTTATTATAGAGGGCATGGTACGACATAGAATGTCGCAACAGTATGGAACATGCCACATATAAAAAATGTCCCCTCTTCGATTTGAAGAAAGGACATTTTTTAGGATTCATGTATTTCAGACTGAGCTGCCGCTTGTAATAAAGGCTGCAACAGACCAGGAAAACGCACTTCCAGATCCTCGGATCTTAGCGTCAGGAAATGCTGTGTACCTTGCACTCTCACCCGAATGACTCCGGCTTCCCGCAGGGTCCGAATATGGTGTGACATCGTGGATTTCACAACAGGTGCACGAAAATGACTGCATGGCTGTTCACCATTTCTGGCTGCTTCGGTTACGATCCCAAGACGGATGGGATCACTTAAAGCGTACAACACGGAAGAAAGTTCAATATCCTCCACTTGGGGATGGTGCAAAATTTTCATCGTTGTAGTCTCCTTTTTTTCAGACTATCCATTGTATTTTAGCACAGTTCCATGATATATTTCTAATGTTCGATACCAATCGAACTTACAAACCTATTTCGTTTATGTATCCCCTGCTGACAGGCATGGGATTCACTCTATACCACATTTTGCAAATGTTACACACCGTTTCTGAAATGTTGCGAAATACACATCAATCTAGGAGGTTTTTATGAACAACACCGCAACTGCATCATCTGGGGAACGGACAGCAGGAATACAAGAAGGTTTAATCGTAAGTCTGCTTGGCTTCACGGTTGTGCTTGTCGTTATGAATACGATGATGTTCAATCTGGCCCTGCCCAAAATTGCAGCTGAATTTATGCTCTCATCTGTCTCTTCTTCCTGGATTGTCACCGGTTATTCCATCGTTTTTGCTATTTCCTCGATCACGTTCTCACGTCTATCGGATTTTATTCCGATTCGCACGCTGTTTACGACCGGTCTTACACTGCTTGGTGCGGCATCCGTTCTTGGTTTCTTCAGTAACCATTTTATCCTTCTGCTCATTGCACGTCTGATTCAGGCTGCGGGTGCAGCTTCTGTACCAGGGCTAGCTATCGTTCTTATTACTCGTTACATTCCAAGTGACCGCCGGGGGAAATCCATGGCTGTTGTCATGTCTGCCAGCTCACTGGGTCTTGGACTTGGACCTGTGATTGGCGGCAGTATTACACAGTTTCTCGGATGGCATGATCTGTTTATCATTACCGGACTAACCTTGTTTCTGATCCCTGTATTTTTCAAACTGCTTCCAAGTGAGAAGCCGCAAAAGGGTTCATTCGACTTGCTCGGCGCGCTGTTACTGGCGATCGGAACAACTGGCGTCCTGCTATTCCTGACTTCGCGTGAGTGGGTAACCCTCATTATTGGTGCGGCTGCACTGATTCTGTTCTGGTTACGAATTAGCCGTGCAGCTGATCCCTTTGTGCAACCGGCCCTGTTCAAAAACAAAAAATATATGATGCTCAGCTCCCTGGGGATTGTATCGTACATTAACAACTTCTCTACGCTGTTCCTGCTGCCGCAAATTTTGGCACATCTGTATGGCCTGACTCCGGCCCAGTCCGGGCTTGTCATCTTCCCGGGTGCAATCGTGTCCATGCTGTTGTCCAATCGGATTGGCCGCATGATTGACCGGCACGGCAATACACAACTGCTCAAGTTCGCACCATGGTTGCTGCTCGCTGCTGCCGGACTGTTTGCTCTTTTTGCAGACGACAGCATCTATGCCATTATGGCCGTATACATTCTGCTTAGCGTAGGCTTCTCTGCACTGACAACGAGTGTATCCAATGAGTTGTCAGACAACCTGACAATGGATCAGGTGGGTGCTGGCATGGGACTGTTCCAGCTCAGCCAGTTCTTTAGCGGTGCATTTAGTGTTGCGGTAACCGGCGTGGCACTGACAGCCATGCAGCAATTGCCCTTAGCCTCGGCGTACACCAACATTTTCTGGGGTATGACCGTAGTTGCTCTGGCGTCCATTATTTTCTCCCAGGTGTATCTGAGAATGCAGTCACGGAAGAAAACCGCTGCTTCACACTAAGCAGGTTTTATAGGATCTTACTTATAATAGATTATTCATATAAGAAAGCCGGGGATTGGACCGATCGGGTCAGATCTCTGGCTTTTTGTTTGTTATTAGACTATAAGATATCAATACGTATTACTTGATCTCTGTTATTCTTATAGGATAACCAGATCGTATAGATATTTTGAAAATGATAAAACCAAGGGGATGTCTTTCGCACATGAAGCTTCAACAGTTTAATTCACTATTTCGTATCCCTACATACCGGCTGTTTCTCGTTTGTATGTTATTGCAAGGCATGGCTATCTCAATCAGCGCTCCCTTTCTGGCGGTCTATTTTACAACTCGTCTCGAAGTATCCATCGCTACATTTGGATTATTCACTGCCGTAACTCTTATGGCGGGTGTGCTGTTCAGTTCCTGGATCGCCAGACGATCGGATCAACCCGGAGCTCGCAAAAAAATTCTGGTGACTGCCATGATTTGCAATGCTCTTGCTTTTGCCGGATATCTGTGGATTCACGACTTCACTTTATTATTCATCTATATGACGGTGCTGACTGCGCTCGGATCTCCCGCCATGCCACAATTGTTCGCAGCTGCAAGAGAAGCGGTCAATACCGCAACGGACGTCGATCATGCTGTAGCCAATTCAACCCTGCGCTCCGCGTTTTCACTGGGGTTTATTACGGGACCTTTACTGGGAACTTTACTGATTGCGTATATTGGGTACACCGGCATTTTCAGTTCAACGTGTATTATTTTTTTGATCAATGCGCTATTATTTTTCTTTCTCTTAAAAAAGGCACCCGAGCCTTCTACCCTCCGTGCATCTACGGGTGGCATTCACATGAAATTGCATCAGGATGCAAGAATCTACATGCCGTTTCTCATTACTACACTTCTGTATATGGCACATTGGATGAATAATCTGAATGCATCACTATTCATTATTCACCATCTGGGCGGGGGAACCCGGGAAGTTGGCTGGATCTCCAGTCTATGCGCGGGGCTTGAAATCCCCATTATGCTAGGCTTGGGTCTGCTCGCCTCAAGATATCCCAACCGTACACTCATGTTATGGGGCGCTCTGATGGGTGCCGCTTATTATGTAATAGTTTTGTTCTCCACGGAACTGTGGCACTTGCTGGCCGGACAATTATTGCTCGCATTCTTCGTCGCCGTCATCTCTGCTATCGGGATCAGTTACATGCAGGATCTGCTTCCATCCATGCCCGGCTATGCGTCAACACTCTATTCCAATGCCTCCACGTTGGGAAGATTATTTGGTAGTCTGGTCGGGGGATGGACAGCCGGAGCGTGGGGATATCGAAATTCCTATTGGGTATGTCTACTGCTCGTTCTGCTTTCGTTAGGCATGCTTGTTGTCACACAACAATTTTCAAAAGAAAAACGTCAGACCCTTTCACTATAATCAGATCCTCGAATGCAAGCCTGAGTGAACGTAAAAGCTTGAACAAAACAAAACCCCAAGAACGCAGCTATAGCGCTCTTGGGGCTTTGTTTATTATCGTTTTAATATTCTTATATGAATACAAGCACTACTCAAACAGATCCAGACGAAGACGCTTCAGACTGGTATGCTGGATGAGCCATTGACCGTCGATTTTGACAAACGTCTCATGGTAATGTCCAAATCCGTGAAAGGATTTATTGTCATTGCCTTCAGGGAACGTCACCCAATCTTCCATTGGAGAGATGACTTTGGCTTCATTCTCGGATACAAATTCAACTTCCGCGCTATGTACGTGATGCACAGTTACAGCAACATGCACCAAATCCCGGAATACTTGAACGATGGTGTCACGGCCGGTTAATACCGGTATTGGATTGCCTTCTGAACTGAAATCAGCTACGGCATCCGGAGCAAATACCTCACCTAACGTATCCCACTGCTTCGTATCAATATAACGACAATAACGTGCTTTGGTGTTCCGAATGTTTTCCAGTGCAAGCAGTTGTTCCAGTCCTGTGATGGTTGATTGGCTCATGTGTTGTCCCTCCAGAAATCTAAGATGTAAGCAAATATATTATACGGAATGTGCAGCTTTCATCTGGGCAGCCAGCTCAGACATTTTTTTATTGTGCAAATAGCTCTCCATCTCTTCTTCCGCACGGACCATCACCTGCTGAATCAGGCAGCCTTCGTTATGATCCTGCGAGCATTCGAACAGGGAAGCCTGTCCTTCAATCGCATGGATAATCTCCAGAAATGAGGGGTCCGGATTCTTCCGGCTAAGCCGATAACCACCATTGGCACCCGAAGTCGATTCGATCATGCCGGCTTTAACCAGCTTGGTCAATATTTTAGATAAGTAGGTTGGAGATACTTTCTGCATCTCAGCTAATTGATGTACACTGACCAGTTGTTCCGGTTCGGTCGCAACCAGAAAAAGCATGGTGTGCAGGGCATAGTTTGTAGCTTTCGAATATTTCATGAGGGCACCTCATTATATACGGATTTAATTTATCTATAATAGACTTGATTGAACGCTCTGTCAAACGTCGAAAGTTCCCGCAAAATCAAACAAATGGACATCATTACATTTAACTATGGTAAAGCCCGCGATAATCCGTTGGAGTCATGCCTTCATGGGCCAAGAACTGGCGGTTAAAATAACTGGCATTGGGATACCCCGCTTCCTCTGCGATCTGTCCAATGTTGGTTGTAGGTCGTTCCAGCAGCCACTGCTTCGCCATCTGTAACCGCGAACGGGTTATAAATTCCATCGGGGTCATCTCCACAGCACTCTTAAACATTTTGCAAAAGTAATACGAACTCACACCCGCCATATCCGCCCAATCCTGTAACAAAAACGGTTGGCATGCCTCCTGCTGCATCTGTGGAAGCAGTGCAAGGATACGACTCTCAGCCTTGCTTGTGCGTGTGCTTTTCAGTGGAACCGCATGCTGTACGAACTCGGCCAGCACAGCGTAGGTTAGGGTAGATAGTTGGGCAGGACGCAGCATCCGGTTCTGCTCGGCTTCATTTAGTAGAGCCATATGTGCTTCTTCCCATGGAGCCTGCTGCCGCAGCGTCCACAACAGATTGCGGTGCAACCCCCGCTCAATCATATAATCATGCAGACGTTCACCGTAAAAATGAACCCATCGCACATCCCATGGATCATCCTCACTACTGTAGTAATGCTGCCGCTGCTGCGGGAAATACAGTACAGCCTGACCGGCACGAAGCTCATGCATTACCCCATCCACTTCCACGTACCCCTTGCCCGCAGCCACATAGTGAATATTGAAGTTGTTCAGTGCGCCAGCCTCCCGTAATACGGTGTGCTCGGGGTGGTCGACATAAAGTCCAACGGATTCTGGATAACAAAAATACGGAATATCCTGTAGGGTTAGCAATACAGTTTGTCTCATCATAGCCCATTCTCTTTTCTAAACAATATTGTGTTAACTCATTTCAATATATTATCATTTTCATTCATTCATCTATTACTTATAATCACAATATACATTCATTCATAGGAGGAAACAACAAATGAATTCAGATCGAAAATTGCGCTGGGGCATTATTGGTAGCGCTAGCATTGCCGTGCGATCCGTTATTCCAGGTTTGCAGCAATCCGAGTTGAATGAAGTAACCGCCATTGCCAGCCGGGACGAAGAAAAAGCGAAACAAACCGCTGACCAACTCGGCATTTCTCAAGCCTATGGCAGCTATGAAGCTTTGCTTGCTGACGATTCTATTGATGCGGTCTACATTCCGCTTCCAAACCATCTGCACCGGGAGTGGACACTCCGTGCCGCAGAAGCTGGTAAACATATTTTGTGTGAGAAGCCACTGGCACTGACGGAGCAGGAAGCTCAGGAGATGGTGCAAGCCTGTGAAGACGCTGGTGTGCATCTGGCTGAGGCTCTCATGTACCGACACCATCCACGTTATGATCAAATTAAGGATATTATCGCCAGCGGAGAAATTGGTGAGATCCGCGGCATTCATAGTACATTTTCGTTCAACAGTTCAGGTTCGACAGGTAATGTTCGTTTCCGGCGTGATTGGGGCGGCGGTTCCCTGTATGATATCGGCTGTTATTCCATCAGTGCAGCACGCTTGCTGCTTGGCCAAGAGCCATCGGCGGCAACCGTCATTGGCATGTTCTCCCCTGAGCATGGTCATGTGGATATGATGGCTTCCGGTCTGCTTGAGTTCGACAATCATATTGGTGTGACCTTTGACAGCAGTATGTGGGCAGCCTTCCGCAACACACTGGAGGTGCTTGGATCAGATGGCATCATCGAGGTTCCTTCTGCTTATATCAGCAATCCGGATCGCGGCTCCAACTTCTTCGTAACGGTTGACGGTGAGCGTAAGGAGATTGAAGTTCCACAGGTGAATCACTACTCCCTCCAGGGAGACGACATGGCACGAGCTGTACTTCAAGGTAAAGCTCTGCGCTTTGCTCCATCCGATGCCGTAGCCAATATGAAAGTACTCGAAGCTTGTCTTCGTTCAGCAGAAGAACGTACACGAATTACACTATAAGAAGAGAGGATGAACTGAATTATGGAATACATTGAAATTGCTGGTGCAGGCAAACCTATCTCCCGATTGATTAAAGGAACCGATTATTTCTACCATGATGCCTATGAAAAAGCAGCTACGAACATGGATGCATTCCTGGCAATTGGCGGTAATACCGTTGACTCCGCTCATATTTATTGTGGCGGGCAGAGTGAAGAAGTTCTCGGACGTTATATGCAAGAACGGGGTAACCGTAACGAGATCGTTATTTTGACCAAAGGTGCGCATCATGACCAGAATGGCCCACGCGTTAACGCTGATGCTATCCGCAGTGATCTTCTTACCAGTCTGGAACGGTTGCAAACGGAACATGTGGAGCTATATGCCCTGCATCGGGACGATCCCAACACACCCGTTGGCGTGATTCTCGAAGCATTGAACGAACATATTGAATCCGGCAAAATCGGCGCGATCGGCGCCTCTAACTGGACCTGGCAGCGGCTGGAGGAAGCTAACGCATATGCGGCTGCTAACGGTCTGAAAGGTTTCACATTCAGCAGCCCGAATCTCAGTCTCGCCAAAGCGAACGAACCGTTCTGGGCAGGCTGTGTATCGGCAGACGAAGAAACACTGGCATGGCATGAGCGCACCAAGCTTCCATTGCTGTCCTGGTCATCCCAGGCTCGCGGCTTCTTTACCGGACGCTTCACCCCAGAAGTGCGGGATAATGAAGATCTCGTTCGGGTATTTTACAGTGACGGCAACTGGGAACGTTTGCACCGGGCGGAACAATTGGCCGCGTCGAAAAATACCACGCCAATTCAGATTGCTCTTGCTTATGTATTGAACCAACCGTTTCCAACCTGTGCGCTGATTGGCGCTCAAAATCGGGCGGAACTGCTCTCCTGTGACGAAGGTTCTCGCATCATACTAACCCGTGAGGAACTGGATTGGCTGGATTTGGGCAGTCATGTGAAACCAAGCGTGTAAAACTGGCATACACTTTTAATTCAATCTTGATGGTGAAAGGACTGATTCTTCCGCGATGTAGCGGAGTGGTCAGTCCTTTTTGGAATGCCAGCTAACCATTCAACCATTGTAGCCATGCCGTAGGCAGGAACAATTATCGCTTTTCGCTAGGATCAGCATATCGCCAAACTTCGGGTACAGACTTGTCCTCTATTACGGATTCTACCCATCCTGGTTATCATGAAAAAAGTAATAAAAAGAGACTACCCGCCAGAAATATTTCTCTGGAGGTAACCCCTTCTTAATATTAGATAGTCAAACGAATTAACGTAATGGCGATGATGTCGTTACGATTACAGCTTCACGATCTGACCCGTCTTCTCGGATTCGAATGCTGCCAGAATCACTTGCAGGGAACGCAGACCTTCTTCACCGGAAATGCTTGGCGGTGTTTGCGTTACAATCGACTCTACAAATGCGTCAATAACGCCGCTTGGTACTTGTTTCTCGTTGGTAGCCATTGCGCCAACTTTGTATGTTTCAACCGTACCGTTAGTCAGCTCAACGATAACCTCGTCGCCTTCTACCGTTCCGATCTTCATCACACCATTTTCACACCACAGAACCGTACTGTTATCTCCTGCTCTGTATTGTGTCCAGCTCGCTACCAGCGTACCGATTGCACCGCTCTTCATACGAAGCAGACATGTCGCGTTATCGTCCACTTTGGTGTTTTCCTTGTGCAATGTGCTGATAAAACCAGCAACTTCGGATACTTCGTCATTCAGCAAATAACGGATAAAGTCCGATTTGTGCACGCCCAGGTCACCCATGGCACCCATAATCGCTTCTTCTTTGCGGAAGAACCAGCTTTCTGCACCGTCTACGCTCCAGCCTTCCGGACCCGGATGACCAAAGGAAGTACGGAAATTCAGGACTTTGCCGAGTTTGCCGGAGTCCAAGATTTCTTTGGCTTTCACGTGTGGAGGCATCAAGCGCTGGTTGTGTCCAACCATCAGATACACACCGTTTTTCTTGGCAGCTTCAATCATTTGCTCGCCTTCTTCGGTTGTAACCGCCATTGGTTTTTCCACCAGTACATGTTTACCCGCATTTGCAGCAGCAATGGCCATCGAGGCATGCAGATAGTTCGGCGTACAAACACTGACTGCATCCACTTCTTCGTTTGCAAGCAATTCTTCGTAGCTGGAGTAAGCTTTACCGCCGTAAGTTTCGGCCATCTTCTCCGCACGCTCCACGATCGGATCGGCAAATGCGACAAGTTCTACGTTCTCATTGGCAGCATACTCTGGAATATGTCTGCGCTCGGCAATGGCACCACAGCCGAATACAGCAACTTTAATTTTACTCATGTATAAATGTCTCCTTTGACAATTAAATTAGAATTGGTTCAAGTAATTCTGCTTCAACCAGTTATGGCTGTTGGCTACGCTCTCAAGCGGTGGATTCTGGCAAACGTCCTGTTCCACGATCAGCCATTCTACACCTGCACTTGTAGCCGCTTCAATAACAGCTGGCAGATTAACGGAACCTTGTCCCAGTTCTAATGTCTTCATCTGGCCCTGTTCATCTTTGCTGAAGTCTTTCAAGTGAAGCAACGGCAGACGGCCTGCATATTTGTTGATATACTCAATCGGATTTTGTCCGGCAAATTGTACCCAACATACGTCCATTTCCACTTGAACCGCTTCAGGCGTCGTTTGAGCAAACATCGCATCAAAGGCATTTTCGTCGCCAACCTGACCATGGAATTCGAAATCATGGTTGTGATAACCGAAGATCAGACCTTGTTTAGTCGCTTCAGCACCATATTGCTGCAATTCGTTAAACAGTTTGGTCCAGCCTTCTGCATTCTCTGGACGATCTTCAGGCATCAGGTAAGGGCAGATCATATATTGAGCCCCAATGGTTTTGAGGTAGTCGATTTGTTGTTGCAAATCTTCACGCATGGCATGCAATGAAACGTGACTGCTGAAACCTTTCAGTCCAAGCTCATCCAATAGCGCTTTCATTTCTTCGGCAGGAATGTCACCATATCCAGCAAATTCAACACCTTCATAACCAAGCTCAGCTACTTTGCGCAACGTTCCACGGAAATCTGCTGCAGTTTCATCACGGAGTGTAAACAATTGCAAACCAATATTAAGTTTTTTCATAATAGATGCACCTCTGCTCTCAAATTTGCTTTCATTGCTCTATCTGGTATCATCCTAACGCAAAACAGGCTAGAATGAACATATACAATATCGTCAGAACATGAACTATCTGATCAAATTTTTAAATTTGGAGGATACATCATTTGGAAACCTCAGTGCTGATCTGTGATTACTCATATCACTACAAGGCGTTCAACCATAATATGAAGGGCGAGTTGCAGACTTATCTGTTCCGTCTGCAAACCGAAGGCTCTTGCAAGGTATATGTGCAGGATGAAGAATTTAAGATGACTGGCGGCGATTTACTACTGCTCAAACCCGGAGACGATTACTATCTCGTGGTAGAAGAACCTCATAAGGAGGGCAGGTTGTCCAGCGGAGACTATTATTTGTTCTGTGAAGGGGAATGGATTGATAGCTGGTGGAAGCGTCATCATCGATCCACGGTGAGCCACATCGGGCTGGATGATAAATTGGTCAGTCTCTGGCGCAGTATGCTCCTGGAGAAACGCCGTGGACCGCTGGAGGAAAATATAGAACTGAATGACGTACTGCTGCGTGGTTTGTGTCTGTATATCGATCGGGCCATCAAGGAGAATATCCAGACGGATCGTTCTGTTTCTTCGACACTGAAGCTGAAACGATTCATTGAAGAACATGCCACTGTGACCTTCAAACTCGAAGAAGCCGCCCGCTACGCAGGACTAAGCCTGTCTCGTGCGGTGCGATTGTTCAAGGAGCACTACGGCCAAACGATGATCCAGTATGCGATTGAGATTCGGCTGAACGCTGCCTTGGAGCGTATGAAGTACAGCGATATGACCCTAGAGCATATTGCCGAAACATGCGGCTTTGCAAGCTATTCCTATTTTCATCGGGTATTCCGATCCCATTTTGGAATGTCTCCGGCTGAATATCTCAAATCCCAGGCCCATCAATCCATCGATTTGGAGCATGTCTAGGTTTAGTTTATTCTCAAATCCCCTTACTTCAGGATGAAAGCAGCTGATTTTCAATCGCCTGCTTTCTTTTTCCAACCCTTCTTTCCAAAACCTCGTCTTATTTCTACACTGACTGATTACTTGCGATAATCAAAAACACATAAACAGCCCTTCCGTATCCCAATAGGAACGAAAGGGCTGCTCGTATGACTCCTTCACAGGCAGGGTGAATCCCAAGCACATACGAAGGAGCTATTTCCGCCACTTCTTCGCCAGCTCACCAATCTGCTGCGGTGTAGTTCGGCAGCACCCACCAATCAGCTTAGCACCTGCCGCCACCCACTGTTCTGAAGCATCGCTCATGCTGCCACAAGTGCCCTGACCACTCCATGTCTTCGTCACTGCATCATATATCTCACCCGAGTTCGGGTATACAATAATCGGTTTATCGCTGGCACGACTCAGAATACCGACCGCTTCCGTTACCACTTCCATGGGAGCACAATTCAGCCCAATCGCAGCAATCTGAGGTTCGGCATCCAGCAATCGTGCACACTCTTCCAATAGCGTGCCTTCACTGATCGCTGTCCCGTCTTTTAATGAGAAGGACAGCCAAGCGTAGGCGTTCGGAAATTCTTTTAACAAAGCGACCAATACCTGTGCTTCCTGCAAGGATGGGATCGTCTCAAATGCCAGAATATCCGCCCCTGCTTCCAGCAAGGCTGTGATTCGGGGACGATGAAACGCGCTCAACGTCTCGTCTGAGACACCATAGTGACCGACATACTCCGAACCATCTGCCAGATATGCGCCATACGGTCCAACGGATGCAGCAACAATCGGTCTTGGACGAGCCGCTGCCCTTTTTCCCATGGCAACTGCCGTTTGTTTTTTACCATTTGACTCATTGCCGAATACATGCTCTGCGGCTTCACCTTGCACTTCTGCCCAGACATCATCTCGCGCCTGCACAGCCAGCTCTACCGTCTTGCGAATCAGCTCCAGCGATTGCTGCTCTCCGATTCCTCTCTTGCCGAAGCCTTCCACCGTCGCCTGATAACTGGATGTAATTGCACAGTCGGCTCCTGCGCGGAAATAATCTGCATGGACCTGAACGATAACATCTGGATTCTCGAGCAATACACGAGCCGACCATAGTGGATCATCCAGATCACAGCCATGCTGCTCCAGTTCGGTTGCCAGCGCCCCATCCAGAATCATGACTGGATACTCACGCAGGATCTGTTCTATGGGATTAGTCTGTTGTACTTGCGTCATGTACTTGTCCTCTTTTCTTATTCACACGTTCTGTCAAATAATACGCTGCGTAACACACCGCGATGAATGGAACTCCGCAATACAGCGCTATTCGCTGTGTCGGGTCAAAAGCAATGCCTATACATGAAGCCAGGCACAATATAAACGAGATGATCGGTACCGCCGGGTAAAGTGGTGTGCGGTAGACCAGATCCTTGACCGCATGTCCTTCCCGGATATACTGTCTGCGGAACATGTACTGTGAAGCACTGATGCTCATCCAGACCGCAACGACAGCCAGACCTGAAATGGAGACCAGTGTAATATACACGGTACCTGGCGCAATGATGCTGGACAGCAAAGCCAGACCGCCCCCAACCATACTGATCAAGAGCGCATTCAGCGGCACACCACGTTTGGTCAATTTGGCAAACCATGGAGAGATCGTCTTTTTATCGGCCAGTGACCAGAGCATCCGCGAAGATGCATACAATCCCGAATTGGCCGCAGACAAAATCGCCGTCAAAATAACAAAATTCATGATGTCCGCTGCATACGGAACACCGATTCGCTCCATGACCGCCACAAACGGACTTTCGAGTACGCTTGCATCCGACATCGGCAGCAGTGCCGAGAGGATAACAATCGTTCCGATAAAAAAGATAATTAAACGCCACAGCGTGGTATGGATCGCTTTTGGAATCGTCTTCTCCGGATTCTCTGTTTCCCCGGCAGCAATCCCAATCAGTTCGGTACCCGAGAACGCAAAGTTTACAGCAAGCATCGTCATTAGTATCGCAGTAGCCCCATTGGGGAACCAACCAGATGCTGTAATATTGGATAGAAACGGTGCAGGTTCCGAATTTGCCATTGGAATAATACCAAACACGGCTGCGCCTCCGAGAATAATGAAGACTACAATTGTAAGGACTTTAACTGCGGAAAACCAGAACTCCGATTCCGCAAAAAATTTGACAGTCAGCGCGTTGAACAGGAAGATCATAACCGCAAACAATGCGCTCCAGATCCAAACATTCACTGAAGGAAACCAGCGCTGCATCAGCAGCCCGGCCGCTGTAAATTCGGAACCGAGGGCAACCGTCCAGGTGAGCCAATACAACCAGGCTACTGTGTATCCTGTTGCTGGTCCGATATATTTTGCCGCATAGCTATGAAACGCCCCTGTCTCTGGCATATGAACAGAAAGTTCACCTAGACAGAGCATGACCAGATAGACGACAATCGCTCCGATCAGATAAGACAGAATGGTACCGATCGGTCCTGCCTGCTGGATGGTATAACCCGAGCTAAGAAATAACCCTGTACCGATAACTCCACCGAGTGAGAGCATGACTACATGCCGTGCCTGCATTTTGCGCTGAAAATGCCCTGTATCTTTGTTGTTATTCATTCCTGCTCCCCTACTTCTTCATCCAGAAAACAACAAAACAAAAAGACACACTCTTCCTGAAGAGTGCGCCGTTACTGACAAATAAAAACAAACGCTCCTATCTATCAGGCTGTTCACCCGCTGGAATTAGCACAGTATCCTTCAGATCTGTTGCTGAGGTTTCTAAGGGCCAGTCCCTCCACCTCTCTGGATAAGAAAATGATTTTTTATAAATATAGCGATCTATCATGTTTGTGTCAACTATTAAATAGAAACGTCCCCCTTATTCTGTCGATGATCCCTGATTTGTGATTTTAATTTTGATATCATACGTGATTGGGACTTCACTAAACGTCTCGTCCCAGTTATTTTTAATTTTCTTCCATACCCGTGGATACTTGATCCGCAGTTTATCGCTAAACCCAGCTGCATCCACCTTGTAGACATGCTGCATTTTGTGAAGCAATTCCTCTACCTGTTGTTCAGCCATATGACTGAAATCCTTCTCCAGACCATCCAGATAACGCTCGGAGCCTTTCGCTTCCGGAGCTGTCCAATTTTCCATAAACCAGCCGTCTGATTCAATTTGAACATGAAATGAAATATCATCCCCCTTAACTGTGGGAATAATCTTCGATTTGATGTGTTTAATCTCATAGGTTATCGTGCTCCCGTCTTTGGGTGTATATGTCTTAACGACTCCACCTATCGCTTTTCCTTGTATCCAGGATAGGCCCTCCATGTCCGTTTGATTCAGACTTCCGATCCATCGGTTCGTTTTCCCGCTGAAAATGGCCGCTCCCGAAAATTTGTGCTCCCCCTCATAGGAGATAACATTTTGCAGCAAATAGCTTGATCCCGATTGCATGGTCGCGTCCAGTTTGGCGAGGGACACCGGTGGCAAAATTTTATTGGTACGATACACATTGTCCACAAGTCCGGTAAGATAGAATGAAGGAATCTCACTGGGATCGTTGGACGTCAAAGCATCCAGTGCCCTCCGATCACTGACAACAACCAGACAGCTTGGCCGAATATCATTATCACGCAACACAAAATCAAGCAGTTGATCCAGTCTGAATTTTCGGGCCACCTCAGAGGACACAACGATGACTTTCAGATGATGTCCAATCAGCGGCCGGTCTCTTCTCAGAGAGAACTGACGAAATATCTGTATTACTGAATCCCCTGTTAATTGTTCGTTAAAATAGGATTTCCCTGCGCCAGGTGATCCTTGCTGACTCTCTTCCTTGGATGATCCTTTAGGAACAATCTGAACCGTAGCCGTGATATTGTTCCTTTTCGGGTAGTGTCCCCCCTGTTCATTCACACTCTTCTCAAATTCCGTCTCTTTGGCCATATCAAGACCCAGTCCAACGTACACACTAAGATCCTCAATCTCCTTGCTGCTCCAGCATCCAGAGGTAAACAACAGCAGCATTAATCCAGGCAGCAATAGCGCTAATCTCACCTTGCGACTCATGCATACTTCCCTCCTTTTTTGCGGATGAAGCTAATCAGCAGCAGAACTGTAGGCAGAATCCCAAACAGATAAATAGATAAATTACCCACCGCATCCCCCAACACAAATGTTTCATTCACATCCTTGGGAATTAAGGCAATGATATAAATGACAGGCAACAGGATAAACATAGCCGGTAAAATTTTCTTACTTTTGAACAACTGGGCACATCCAACCGTAGCCACATAGTGTGTGATCGAGAAGGTCGAGAAGATTTGCATGATCCAGATCACGAGAAGAAGTGATTCAAAACGTTCAAAGATCAACCCCTGAAGCTCGAAACTCCTCATCAGATCCAGAGTAGGCCACGTTCGAGTTTTCATGCCTTCGATGGAAAGACTTCCGATGACCATAACTACCGTAATTAAATAGATGCCTGTTGGAACGAGCGTACCCCACATTACCGCTTTGATCCCTTTTTGCGGATGCTGCATAAAGGCCATGATGACAAACATAACTTCATAACCCGTATACGCAAGCAAAGTCGACTTAAGTCCCTTGAATACCGGCATTATTCCCTCTCCCAAGACGGGTCTCAGGTTATTAATTTCAAACAGTTTGCTGCTCAGCAAAATCGCGATGACAAAAATGATCAGTGTGATAGGCAAAATAATTTCGAATAGACGTGCTACTGCACCCAGGCCACCTGAGTTCAAGTAGACGCCAACCCACATGAAGACCATAACAATCGCCCATACCGGTGTTCCTTCCAGCAGATAAAGTCCGGTTACTTCTGCCATGACCCGAATTTCAAATGCAGAGATGACGAGGAAATAGATGATCACAACCATTCCCAATATAAAAGCAATCCATGAACCTGTTATTTCCTTAACAAACTGAAAACCCGTTTTGCCAGGAAAACGTCGGCACAGGATGACGAGCATAATACCGATAAACGTGGCGATCAGCCCGGATATGATGATGGAAATCCAGACATCCGGTGTGTCAACTGCCTCAACCGTAGTACGCGGAAGTGTTAAAATCCCAGCGCCCAGCATGTAATTGATGATGATGACTCCGGTCTGGGTTGTCGTCAGCTTATCCGTGGAACGGTTCACGTTATCACCTCTTTGCTCTAGGTTTAAATGTTTATTTTATGTTTGCTGTTCATCTATTTTTTGCGATCCGGATCGGTAGGGTTCATCATGCGCGGACGTCGCCTCATCACCTTTAATGGGGCACGGATCAGAAAGTCCTTCCATTCGCTCAAGCTATACGGGACCACTGGACTGACATAGGGAACCCCAAAGCTTTTCAAGCGCACGAGATGGCTGCAAATAAACAGGAAGAACATAATCACCCCGAATAATCCAAGCGCCGCTGCACTGAACATACCTGTAAAACGCAAAATGCGCAGTGTAATTCCAGCACTATAGGTAGGGATGGAAAAGGAGGAGATCGCCGTTACCGCAACCACGATAACAAGGAATGGACTGACAATACCAGCCTGCACGGCCGCATCCCCGATAATGAGACCACCGACGATGCCCATCGCCGGACCGATCGGTTTGGGCAGACGGATACCAGCCTCGCGCAAAATTTCAATGGCTGTCTCCATAATGAGTGCTTCAATAATGGAAGGGAACGGTACACCTTTTCGCGTCTCAATAATGGTCAATGCTAACTTGGTGGGAATCAGACCCGGATGAAATGAAATAAAGGAGATGTACAAGGCAGGAGCAAATAGCGCAATCATGGCTGCCAGAAAACGGAGCATGCGCAGAAATGTGCCTGGTATCCAGCGCTCGTAATAATCCTCCGGCGATTGCAGCAGCATGCTGAAGGTTGCGGGCACAATTAAGGCAAAGGGTGTGCCATCAAGCAGTATGGCAACACGCCCCTCTAACATTCCGCTGATTACGCGGTCTGGCCTTTCCGTGTTTTGAATCTGCTGAAACGGACTCAGCTCATCGTCTTCAATCAGCTGCTCCACATAACCGGATTCCAGCATGACATCCATATCCATTCCTTCTATGCGCCTCTGGACTTCTGCCACAAGCTCAGGATCGGCAATATCCTCTATATACGCGATAGCGAGATCTTTTTTGATTCGGGTACCCACTTCAAATTTTTGAATAAACAAACTCTGATTGCTTCCAAAGCGTCGCAGTATACCTGTATTGTCACTGAGATGCTCGGTAAAACCGATTCTTGGCCCGCGAAGCAATGCTTCGGACAAGGGCTCTTCAACGTTGCGGCTTATTCCTTTGGGTGTGCCAATCAATAATGCACCTTGCATGCTATCCACAAGAAGTGCATTTTTACCCCCAAGCACTGCCAAGGCCAGCTCCTGTAACGATTCGGTCTCCTGTATCTGGCTGACAGGCAGAAGTTGATTACTTAGATAGTTCTTAATCTGATGTATATCGGCTGGATGAAGGAAACTCCCCTGTTGCAGTTCCGGTACCCCCCTGATCATCAGAGGTGTAATCAGATGCTGATCAATCAATTGCTGGTCCACAAGACCATCGATATACATGACCGCTGCCCGTGTATTCGTACCTCGTATGGTAAACTCTCGAATATGTACATCAGCATTCTGAGCAAAGGTCTCCTTTGTGCTAATTAAATCGGTAGTATAATTCCCGGTAAGCTTAATATTGGCATAACGCCCTGTCTCTAAATTCTGGTTCGCATCAGATCCTGATGACGCAGACTGCTCGTCGTTATCCCCTTGGCCTTGTTCTGTGGATATTGCGAAGCTTCCCTGATCCACGGAAGAACGAATCCAACGGGTTATTTTCAGAATCGATAGCGGAATGATAAATAACAAAAAAGCCTGTAACCATATAGGCCACTCCGGCACGTACGACCAAATCGTTGACCACATCACCCTCACCCCAACATTTCTCTGCGCTATGAACTTGCAGGTATTCCAGAGTATTGTTTCCCCGATTGCTCACAATAATTCCCGTTTTTTTGAACGACAAAAAAAGCAGATGCCTCTATTGGCACCCGCTTCCCTACAGGGTTATGGAGTTTATCTTATCTATACGATTTTGGTTACGTGCTGTGCCTTCTCATCCAGTAGATGTGCAGACGCCGCAATGGTTGTAAAATCATTCAGCGCTACCTCGATCTGCTGCTGACTTCGCTCCACGTAGCCTTCAACCTTCTGTGTCCCGCCAGAAATGTTTGTAATCTCTTTTGTTATCCCATTGACACTATCCCGAATCTCATTAATGGAATTTTCGACCATGGCCGATAGTTTGCGTACTTCCTTGGCTACAACATCGAACCCGCGCCCATATTCGCCTGCATGTGCCGCTTCAATCGCAGCGTTTAGGGCCAGAAGCTGGGTCTGCGACGCAATTTCGCGGATCGTTTTGACAACTCCCTGGATCGAACGAGCCTGTTCTTGCAAGTGATTCAGTGTCGCTCGGTTGTGGGCAGAAACCTCAGATATATATGTGATACTGGACATCAACTCACGGCTTCGCTCAATACCGATATCTGCATGTTCGTTCAGCTCATGTGACATCGTCTTCAGTTCATGAACTACAGCTGAGATATTGTTCTGACGGGTCGTGATGTTTGTAGCTATTTTGGACACACCTAGTATGTTCTGGTTCATTTCATCATAGACGGGCATATATGTTGCCTCAAGCCATACGGGATTTCCCTTTGCATCCTTGCGTTCAACCTTGTCCTGGAAGCTAGTACCGTTAAAAATACTACTCCAAAATGCGTTATAGTCAGGGCTTCTCACGAATTCGTCGAAACAAAATTGCTCATGCTGCATGCCATACATCTCCGCTACTGTATAACCCATCGTCTGGGCAAAAACTTCATTTACATACGTAACCCGTCGATCCATATCGAATCGGATAATAGCCAGACTTTTCTCCATGGCCTTTATGACCAGCGCATCGGTAACAACATCTTTTTTCTCCACATCTACTATAGGCAAAGCGATCCCCACTCCCTGACTTCTTCCATGATTAAACCGTTCTCATTCTGGCAGTTCCTGCTGTATTGCAATTATGTATCCAACTGAATAGAGACGACTCTATTATTGTATACTCCAATTGCAAACAATTGGATCACTTCCAAATTAATTTTCAACAATTCGGTTACGGTTTGACTTTTTATACCCAATAAACTAACCGTCTAAACATTATATTTCATGAGCAAATTCTAACACAAAAAGAGGCGGATTAACCGCCTCTAATTATGGTATAAAATTCCATGACTTTGATGTTATCTGTAGTCGACTCTGTTTAATACACAGTCCTGTTCAGCCATCAGCCTCGCGGCAATTTCTCTTCGTACCGAATGCGCAAATCAGCGAGCCGCTCCAGCTTGGATAGCGCTTGCTCCTTCTGCATCAATCCAACCGCCAGCACCAGTTGTTCCATCAACAGTAGCGGAGTAACCATGGAATGAAATTCGCCAAGCTCCCCTCTGCTAACGTAAAAAGATAACTCCGTCCCCAATCCATATAAGAGATCTTCCCGATCTGTTACAAGTACGGCTTTGCTGCCAGTATCTCTGGCATAATCTAGAATGACCTCTGCCTCAGGCAAGAGCCTTGTAAAACACATCAGCAGCACAACATCCTCCCGCTGTATGTGCATCAGTGATTCCAATAATTCATGACCACCTCCGGCGAGGTGGATGACCGTCAATCCGAATCGGGACAGCCGAAAGGACAATAATTCCGCCAAACCAGCGGAGGGGCCTGGAGCATATACATATACTCTTCTTGCTTCTGAAAGGATGGCCGCTGCGTGCTCCAGATCTCCCTGCTTCATATGAGACAACGTTTCCTGCAAATGGCTGACGGAGGCCTCCAGTAACTGAACGGGAAGGCTGTCCGTATCCATGCGGGATATGGTTTTATTTAATTTAAGGGCAGGTGTAGTGTCTTCGGATGTACGAAGCCGGATTTTGAACGCTTTGGCATTGTCATATCCAATCGCACGCCAGAAACGGGATACGGTCGCAATACTGACCCCCAGCCTGTCGGCAATCTCCTGTTCCGTCATGAACAAAATCTCTTCCGGATTGCGTTCAACAAAATCAGCAATTTTCAGATGGCCTGGTGACAGCTGTTCTTTATGAGTAAACAAATTCATTCCGTATGCACTCCTTTTCTCGCTCTACACTCAGTATATCAGTTCAGAGAATAATAAATGGGCCATGTATGTAATATTTTTTTCATAAAAAACTTAATGTGTAATAAAAATTACATCTGATTTACAAATGTCTTCTTTCCCGTTAATACTCTGCCCCTAGACTGTGGCTATGATGATCACCAACTTTCAGGGAGGTATGTATCGATGAAGAAGATGACTGAGCGTTATACGCTGACGTCTTCACAGAAAATGATGGTGTTTGTGCTATCCATGTCACTGTACGGCTTGTCCAACATGTTCACAGAGCTTATTCCCAAGCTCCAGCTTGGACCGATTGAATTGTCTGTTGAGTACTTTGCCTTCATTCCGCTGACACTTTGCATTTTGTTCCACCCCATGATTGCTGCCCTTGGTGCGGCTCTTGGCGAAGTGATCTTCGGTGAGCTGATGCTGGGGCAATTTGGCGGACTGGGCGAGCTGGAGAAATTTATTACCTTTTCCTTTGCCATGTACGTCGCAGGACGTATGGTGAGTGATCCTCGCAATCGCAGACAGGTCGGAATCGCAGCCATGACGGGAGTCATCATTCATCAGTTCCTTAGTTCACTGGTGGATATCGGTAAAGTGTGGATTGGTGTGGAGCAGCTGGAGGCCGTCCCTGGACTTGCGGAAAGTGTTGTGCTGATTGAAGGGGTTGGCTTTCTGAATGACGTACTGTTCTCAGGCATCCTGTTCGCTCTGCTGCCTACGCTGTATCTCGTACCTCTGCTCTATGGCAAAATTGAACCCCTGCTCGGCATCAAGCCTCGTAATCCAGGCATGAAATATGAAGGAATCGGCTTCTTCCGTCCGAAACTGATACTGATTGGTGTGCTGCTGCTTGCACTTGCCTTTGGAGCGGAATCCCTGTCCGAAATGGATATCAACTTCGCTGTTTGGGAGACGGACTATGCAGATCAATATGGTTCGGCATCCATATGGATTAGTATCGGAGCTGCTGCACTGGTTGCCGTGGTGACATTACTGATCATGCGCGCAAAACGGAACAAAAATAAAACAGTACCCGGTACGGAGAACCGCCCTTATGCATAATGTAATGTCCACATCAGCTTCTGTGTCCGCATCGAATTCTGCCATTTCCATTCAAAATGTCATCTTTACGTATCCTGGCTCGGAAGAGCCCGTCCTGAACGGAGCTTCGCTCGAACTCCCACGAGGCAGTTTTACAGCCATTATCGGGGGGAACGGATGTGGCAAATCCACCCTGTGCAAATTGTTTAATGGCCTTATTCCTCAATTCTACACAGGAGACTTCTCCGGTGAAGTCAGTGTACTTGGCATGCCTGCCGAAGGCCAAAGTGTTGCAGATCTGTCCAGAAAGATCGGTTACGTCTATCAGGATTTCGACAACCAGCTCGTGCGTCCCACCGTCTTGGACGAGGCTTGCTTTGCACCACTCAATTACGGACTGCCCAACTATCGGGAGCTCGGAGAACGCGCACTTTCCATGTGTGGTCTGGATACCATTCATAACCGATACATCTGGGAATTGAGTGGTGGGCAGAAACATCTGCTCGCTCTTGCCGGAGCTCTGTCGCTCGACCCCGATATCCTGATCGTGGATGAACCTGTCTCACAGCTTGACCCGCAGCATGCAAGACTCATCTATGAGTGCCTTTCGAGATTGAATATTGAGTATGGCAAGACGATTATCGTCATCGAACACCATACTGAATTTATCGCTGACTTTTGCGCAGATGTGGTACTGATGGACAAAGGGCGTGTCTTGTGGAACCTTCCTGTTAAGGAAGGCTTGAATCGCATTACCGATCTGGAACGGCTGGGCATTCAACCTCCTGAGGTTACACGGGCAGCTATTCAGGCTGCGGAGATATCGCAGGGAGAAAAAACAAATGTGGACCTCTCAGGTTCAGGACAACGCTTCCCGATCACTGTGGAAGAAGCAAACGTTTATTTTGCAGACCATTACCCATCCATCCCATCCGTGTCTTTTAAAAATGAACCTTCATCCTATTCGACCTTGGCACGCGACGTTTCTAGCCAAATTGCAAATACAGAACGCCCAACGCCTGCGTCGGCTGCTGAACCGTTGATGCCTATTGTACAGTTTCACCAAACCCGGCTACGTTACAGAGGACTGGGCAAAAAAGAACATGAAGTCATTCGTGGTGTTAATATTTCACTCCATGAAGGAGAACGGATTGCCTTGATTGGCAACAATGGTGCCGGCAAATCCTCTTTATTGAAGATGATGGCTGGTATTAGCCTGCCTCAGGAAGGCAGCGTCAGTGTTCTGGGTGAAGTTACGCACCGTTCCTCTTTGGAGCAGCTGGCAGGGAAGGTCGCCTATATTTTTCAGAACTCTTCCGAAATGTTTATCGAAGATAGTGTCCGCAAAGAAGTTGCGTATTTCCTGAAGAACCGTCGCATCCCGGATGCTGACCAGCAAATTGCACATGTACTGGAGCGTTTCCGGCTTACTCGGCTGCAAGAGCGGGATGCCCGGCTTCTCAGTGGTGGACAACAGCGACGTGTCACACTTGCCATCGGTGCAGCCATGAAGCCATCACTTATGCTGCTGGATGAGCCCACCGCCAATCTGGACCTTGCCACTCGCGAGGAACTGATAGGTGTACTGGATGAGCTGGACCAGCATGTGCGAACAACCGTTATTGCCACGCATGACATGCAGCTGGTTACCCAGTGGGCCAGTCGGGTTATCGTGCTTCACCATGGTCAGGTGGAAGCAGACGGCACACCTGCCGACGTGTTTGCGGATGAATCCCTTCTGCGCCGCTCCGGACTTGCGCTTACGCAGATCATGGAGCTCTCCCATCGGATGGGACTGCCGACACTTTCACCGACAACGGAGGCTTTTGTTGATAGCCTGTTGAATCAATCAATCACCAAGGAGGATATGCATCATGCAGCTCGTCCGCAACTGGTTTGACAAAATATCCATTGAACGCATTCAGCTTGAGCTGATGAATACCGTATATGGCAGCGGACATGCCAGCCTGTCGCGGATTGATCCCCGTGCCATGCTGATCTGGTATCTCTTTTTTGCCATCGTTCCCTGGTTTGTTCATAACGGGACTGTGCTGCTCGGCATGTTTCTGTTGATGGTGACTACCACCATATTGTCCAGAGCCGCTCCTTTTATCATTATCATTCTCTGCTTAGGATTAATCGGCCAGGTCGGGTGGATGTTTATCATCTCACTGTTCTTCGGTGGTAATCTGGAATCTGCATTCCCCCTGCTGTTGCTCACCTTGAAGCTGTCGATCGTCTCGCTGGCGAGTATCACCGTCTTTTCGGGCATGGACCCGGAACGGATCGGCGATGGATTGCTTGCGCTCGGCATGCCTGCAGCCTTCTCCTTCAGCCTCTCATATGCTTATCGCATATTGCCGGTGCTGTTCGGTGAATTCCGCAACATCATGCTGTCCTACAGACTGCGGGGGCAGGTTCCCTCCCGGCACGGATGGCTCTACTGGCGGCTCATTGTCTACTATATGAAGCTGTTCGTTGTGTCCTTCTTCCCGCTCATGCTGGCTACCGCCAAACGCTCCCGCACAACGGTGGAAGCCCTGGAGACACGCGGTTTCTCGTATGGCATGAAGCATCCTGAGTCCAAACGCCTGAAGCTGGCCCATCTGAAAATCACTTCACGTGACCTCGGATTTCTCGCCGGATCGGCAATCTATGTTGCACTGCTGTTCTGGCTCGGCGGGCATTACGAGATTCTGTAATTCAAAATAAAATGATGTAACTATTCATACCATTAATCATTCATGGAATAAAGGAGTGTCTTTTATGCGCATTGATCTTCATACTCACGGCAAATTATCCAAAAACTCTGATTTCTCAGTCGATTACTTCACCGAAATGGTCAAGGAAGCCAAAGCCAGCGGGCTTGAAGCCCTCGCGCTTACCGAACATTTTAACACCCGCAACTTCTACGAGGTCTATGAGACGTTGGATCGTCTTTATCCTTACAACGGAGAGTACTACGATGCAGATGGACTGCGCATTTTTCCGGGGATGGAAGTGGATATTCAGGAGACAGGACATATTTTGCTGGTGGGTCAAAAAGAACATATCCTTGCCGTCCGCAGCGGCCTGGAGCAATATACAGCCAAAGGTTCATTCATCCCTTTTGCCAATCTGCTGGATATGGCCGAAGCCTGGCCTTTACTGAAAATTGGCGCACACCCTTTTCGCGAGTCCACCCCTCTGTATCAGCTGGACCGTGATTTATTGGGACGTCTGGACGCTTTTGATCTGAACGCAAAGGATATGTACCAATACGGCATCGAGACGTGCCGCGGCCAGGTTGAACCATTCGCCCAGTCCCTCGGTAAACCCGTCACTGCCGGAAGCGATACCCACCAGTGCCTGCAATACGGCAGTGTATTCAATGTGCTGGATCGTCCATGTGCATCGGTTGCCGAGCTCAAAGAGCAGATTCTCGCTGGTACGTACAGCATCGAAATATCCAACGATCTTCCTCTCCGTGTCAAAGCCTCCGTTATGCTGAAGAAATTGATGAAACGTCTTGCCAAGCTGGACGCCGCCCTTTTGCAGAAAGTTTAGAGAGAAGAAAACCACAACTTCTAAAGAATCCCTAATGAGCCCAAAGGATTTACATCCTCCAGGCTCATTAGGGATTCACTTTTACTCACTTAAAAATCATGCACCGTTACACATAACTGAATCACGATTCCGAACGGATCACGGACGATTCCATACCCCGGACTAAATTCGTTTTGCTCATAAGGCACCAGCACCTTAACCTCATCATGTTGTACCAGCGAATGATACAGCTCCGTCATCGTACTTTTATCTTTCGATTGAATGCATAATGACGTGCTGTTTCCCAGCTGCCAAGGACGCTCCGTATCCATTTCTTCCTCAGCAATCATCAATTTATTTACCCCGATCTGGAGTACCGAATGTGTTATATATTCATCCTGCCCTTCAGGATACTCAAACCCCGGATTCATTTCCTTCATCTCTTTGTAATTTTTCTTGAATAACACGTTAGCCCCCAGATACTTCTCATAAAAAGCAATGGCTGTCGCAGCGTCTCCATTCATCGACAGAAAAGGAATCACTTCAAAATTCATCTGTATTGCCTCCTTCGTTTGATTGGATTACACTGTTTACTATAACGAAAAAAGGTGCCAATCTATGGCACCATTGAGAGGTTTATTTATGAAAAAATCAGAACGTATGAACCAGATGCTGCGCTTTATTAATCAAAAACAGCACTTCACCCTGCAAGATCTTATGCAGGAGTTTCAGATATCCAAGAGAACCACATTACGAGACATCGCGTCCTTGGAGGAAATCGGTGCACCCATTTATGCCGAGTATGGACGTTATGGCGGATATCGTTTGCTTCAACAAATGCAGCTGCCACCCATTTCGTTTAATACGAGTGAACTTCATGCTCTCTATTTTGCGATGCAGGCATTGCGCAGCTTTACCAACCTGCCCTTTCAGGTCTCTTTTCGCTCCATTCACGAGAAGTTTCTAAGTGCCCTATCCGAAAACCAGAGACAGGATATTGAACAAATCCAGCATCGGGTCTCTTTCCGACACACCGAGCAAATCCGGGATAGTGAGCATCTGGAGTTTCTATTGATGGCCGCTGTACAGAATATAGTGATACAGATTACGTATCAACATATTCGCAGCAGTAGTAGTAACCCAGATACCAGCTCAAATCCCGGTAAAACTAAGCCCAGCACACGCACCATTCAGCCCATCGCCCTCTATGCCATGAAAGGCTATTGGTATTGTCAGGCGTATGATCTCGATAAACAGGCGTACCGTGTGTTCCGATGTGACCGAATCACCTCATGCGAGGTGACAGATATCGAACCTATACCACATATTAATGAACTCAATCTACAGGATGCCCACTCGTTATGGAAACCATCAGAGAACGCTATCCCATTCAAATGTCTGATCAATGAAGCCGGCGTTGAGCTGTTCCAGCAAGAACAGTTTCCATCCATACAGCTTATGAACGAATCTGGAACTGATACTGGACAAACTGGATACGCCTATTTAGTCGGGTCGTATGAAGCCCATGAGCTTGAGTTCATCATTCGTTATCTCGCAAGCTTTGGCAAGTCCATCAAGATCATGGAGCCTGAAACCTTAAAGGAATCCTTAAGACAACACTATCTGGATTTACTCGACCATGTTTAACTATCGCCACCAACTAACCAATTGCAATGTGTGCCTGCAACAGGAACCAGCATGAAGATGATACCTCCAGAGACCTCATCATACATCGATATCCATCTTTTTTCGTCAAACTCTGGACTCTGATTTATCATGAACCGCTGGAGAGCTTTTTTTATTGCCTATCGCCAACTGAACTATGATTTGCAGCACGATGATTATAGCCAGACCATAGAACGCTTGGACAAAACTGCCCGTGGTATCGTGGAGCCAGCCGATCGCCAGTGGACCGAGGGCGCCCAGAATGTAACCGCCCGATTGAGTCATGGCTGACCAGGCGCTGGCTTCCTGAGCATTATTCGTCTCATCAATGGGCAGCATCAAAGCGATTGGAAACAGTCCCCCGGCACCAATGCCGAGTGGGATCGCGGCCAGCCAAGGACTGACGGACAGGTTCAGCATTAAAACTCCGACCAACTCCATTAACGCACATCCAACAAGCCAGAATACACGTCTTTGGTAACGATGAACGAGCATTGGAATGAATAACGTCGACGGCAACGAAATTAACGTAAATAACGTTTGGATGCTTCCGGCAGTCTCTTTTGTATATCCTTGGCTCTGGATCGCAGGCGCAAGCCATGCAGTCAATGAATAGAAGATCGCTGCCATCAGTCCGAAGAACAACGTCAGCACCCATGCTCGACTATTTTTCACTGGAAGAGCTTCAACATTCACAGCCGAAACCTGCCCGGATTGTCGATCCTTTTGTGCTGACAAGGCTAATTTCATCCAGATCGGCAAAGCAATGACCGCGAGCAATGCCCATATCGCTAACGATCCCTTCCACGAACCCCCCAGGAGATTTTGAAGGGGAACCGATAATCCAACACTAATGCTGGCCCCCACGACCATTGCTGTAGAGTAGACCCCCACCATCGCAGCAACTCGCGTAGGGAAGTACTGCTTGATAAAGCTGGACAACAGCGGACCGGCCAATGCTATCCCTACACCAGATAGAAATGAAGTAAACATCATCAGAGGTGTTGCACCCACGAACAACCGCAATGCCGTACCTATTCCAATGAGGGTTAAAGCCAAAACGATCGCGCCTTCATTCCCCCACCTCCTGCTCAGCTTTACGGAAAATGGAGCGAATATACCCATACATAATACGGGAAGCGTAGTTAACAGACTTGCGGTAATTCCGCTAATACCCAGATCACTTTGTATGGTACTCATTAGTGGCGAAATGGATGTAATGGGTGGTCGCAAATTCAATGAAGCCAGAATAAGCGCCAGGACGGTATAAAACAGTTTCACTATGGATCACCTCATGTATTGTTATTTAGTTGCATTCACTAATGATCCAGGCTGTAGATCTTTTTGTGGTGCAAGACTAGTATAGATGTATTATAATGATTGAACAATACAATAGTTTCTATTAAAATGATTATAAAAACCAATGATTAGAGGGAAAGCATATGGAAATTCGTCAAATGGAGAACTTTATCGTCGTTTGTGAGGAACTCCATTTCACACGTGCAGCAGATAAAATTGGCATTTCTCAACCTACCTTGAGCCAGCAGATTCGAGCGCTGGAGGATGAGTTGGGTGTTCCCTTGTTCGACCGGGTAGGCAAAAAGATTGTGATGACCCAGGCGGGCACGCTATTCCTTGAGCATTGTGTACAAATGGTTCGCCATTTACAGAATACCCAAGATGCATTAGCTGAATTCCGCAATGATCAGCGAGGCAAGCTGGTGATTGGTGTCCTACCCTCCGATTTGGACTACCGTCTTACTCCATTGCTCGTTAATTTTCATGCCCATTTTCCCAAGGTGAAATTAAAGGTTGTTTCTTCGATTTATGTATTGAATCAAGTGCTGGATAACGAAGTAGACATCGGCATCGAGCTTACTTCGATTTCTGATGACCGTCTTGTCCGCATTCCTTTGTGCAGTGAAGAATACGTACTCGTCGTTTCGGAAAACCACGCTTGGGCTGAACGAAATGAGATTGGAATTAAAGAACTGCGCGATATTCAGACCGTAATGTTCCCAGAAGGATTCACAGGCAGAGAACTGGTTGATGGCTATTGCCGGAAATATGGTTTCACCTTGAATACAATTATGGAGACAAGTTCGGCAACCTCCATTATTAGTCTGGTCAAAGCTAACGTTGGCGGTACGATACTGCCCTATCCACTGATCAAGGCAATGAATGAACCGACACTACGCATCATCCGAATCACGGACGATGCCCCTTACCGTCACTTTGAGATCATTCATCGGTCCGACCGTTACCTGACCCAATCTGCCAAAGCATTTATTGAGAAAACCATTGATTATTTTAATCAAGGATAAGTTCAGAAGGAGAGTGACTTGAATGCAAATAAAAGAGGTTAACTTGTTCACAGATCAAATGGAGGCCATGAAGCCGTTTTACGATACGTTATTGGAGTTGGAGCTGCTGGAGGAGAGTACATCGTCCATATCGTTTCGCACAGGAAATTCGATCCTTTCATTTCAGCAAGCTTCTGGTCAGGAAAAGCCCTTCTATCATGTGGCGTTTACGATTCCGACAAACCAACTCACTCAAGCCAAGAAGTGGGTTCAAGATCGAAACATTCCTTTGCTTTCCAAGGACGATAAAGATGAGTTCTATTTCCCCTACTGGGACGCAACAGCTTTCTATTTCTATGACCCGAGTGGTAATTTGATGGAGTTCATCGCTCACCATTCGTTGGATAATGCAGTCCAAGATGACTTTGATTCCAGCCAGCTGCTATGCATTAGTGAGATCGGCATGCCTGTCGATGATGTACCCGATACCATAAGCAAAATGAATGGACAGTATCAGCTTGAACCCTTTGCCGGAGACGGAAAGCAATTTGCCCCCATCGGTGACGCAGAAGGCATGTTTATTGTAATCGATAAAGAGATGCCCTGGTTCCCAGACGGACGTATGCCCGGCGTTTTTGCCACTGAGGTGAAGGTTGCAACGGGGCAACCCGGTAGTCTACGTATACAGGATGGTCTGTATTCCATGGTTTCGATTTGATATGAGAGTATACTAAATGAAAAGCTCAAGAGGGACGTCCGACTCAATACTTACCAAAACCCTCCTCACAAGTGATATCCGCCTTAAGAATATCGTACAGATTTTGTTTGGAATTCTCTAATTTTTTCTGTGCCTCTTCAATTTCTGTTATTTTCGCTTGGATAATGCTCGCTTGTTCATTACTTGAAAATCCCTGTTTAGAGATCATAGATTGGATCTCATGGATCGTAAAACCAACAGCTACACATTGTTTAACTACATCCAGATGCTGAATAATGCTCTGAGCATATATCCGATAGTTATTTTGATCTCTCAGCATATGTTCATCCGTGATAATACCTATCTTCTCATAATAACGAATAGTGGATATCGGAAGGTTTACACTCTTGGCTACTTCACTGATTTTCATATGGATCGCCCTCGTTTCTTTTTCTTGCTATAAAGTATACTTCATAGTTTACAATCCTCATAGTGAGACGAATTGAGGTAACCCCATAACCCACTCTCACCAATATTAGATATGAGGAGCGATATCCATATGAATACAATTACCGGCCAATTCAACAAAACAAATGATTTTGATAGTATCGTCTTGGAGCGCCATTCCGTTAAAGTCTACGACCCTGAAGTCAAAATCAGCCGCCAGGAGATGACCGAAATACTGGCGAAAGCTTCACGTGCCCCTTCGGCGATTAACATGCAGCCATGGCGCTTTCTTGTCATCGACAGTGCTGAAGGCAAAGAGAAGCTTGCACCACTGGCCTCTTTTAACCAGACGCAGGCACTAACATCCTCAGCTGTCATTGCCGTGTTTTACGATGCTAATAACGTTGAATACATGGAAGAGATTTTCAGCAAATCAGTGGAACTTGGATACATGCCCCAAGACATTATGGATATGCAGATGCAACAGGTACAACCTTATTATGCGAACATAAGCGCATCCGAACTACATGATATTAATCTCCTTGACTCAGGCCTCATATCCATGCAACTCATGCTCGTTGCCCGTGCTCATGGCTATGATACCAACCCTATGGCCGGTTATGACAAAGGCCAGATCGCTGAAGCCTTCGGCTTGGATAAAGAGCGTTTCCAGCCCGTGATGTTGATCTCCATAGGTAAAGCAGCCAAAGATGGCTATCCTTCCTATCGTCTCCCGGTTGAAACGATTACGACTTGGGCGTAACCAACAATAAATTCCAATCCGAACATGCCAATGGAGAACTCTATTTATGAGCATCATTTTTAAACTCATTTCAAATTATCCTTTTGCTCGTGGGCATTACCAGTTAGAAATTAATCGTGTAGAGAGTCATTACTTTCATTCAAAAAATAGATAAAATCTCTGTGCGGTCCTTATAACCAGAGTGCTTACCCTATGGACTTGGCTTCGGTCAAAGGGGTTCACAAATGTTCCCTCTCCTGATTTCGACACAGGAACTTTAACGTTAGATTCATAATGGAAAGGTTCATAATCAATACTACCCGAATAATGAACTGCACCTCCAATTGTTAGATACAACTACCAATTGGAGGTGCAGTTTTTGATGACCAAATTCAGTACAAATGAAAAAATCCAAGCCGTTATACGTTATGAAAAGGGATCAGAGAGCTTGAAAAACATCGCAAAATCCATTGGGCTTCACCATTCTGTCTTTTTAAACTGAATTAGACAATATGAGTATCATGGTGAAAAAGCTTTTAAAAAGGGCTAGACATCATATCCTGCACAGACTAAACTAGACGTACTTCATTATAATAACGAAATTTGGGACGTCTGTTAGAGAAACGGCTGCTATATTTAATAGACGCCCTGCAACCAAAGAAAAAGCTCAAGTAGTCTATGAACCAAGGAACGAATTTTCGGTGAAAGCACTTCTGAGGCTAGCAGATATCCCGCGTAGCACTTATTATTACGTGGTAAAAGCGTTGGGTGCGCTAGACAAGGATTCGGAGTTAAAAGACATGATCCAAACAATTTATGATGAGCAAGAGAGACGCTATGGTTATCGACGTATTCGTGATGAGTTAATCAATCGTGGACACCGTGTGAATCTTAAAAAGGTACACCGTTTGATGAAGTTATTGGGATTGAAGTTTTTGGCACGTATGAAGAAATACCGTTCGTATAAAGGGACGATTGGTAAGATCGCACCAAATCTATTAGAACGCAACTTTCATGCTGAAAGGCCAAACGAGAAGTGGGTTACGGATATTACAGAGTTTAAATTGTTCGGAGAAAAATTGTATTTATCCCCCGTAATCGATCTATATAATGGAGAAATCATTACATATACGATTGGTTCAAGACCAGTCTACTCACTTGTTTACACGATGTTAAATCAAGCATTTCACCGATTAACAGATGAGGATAAGCTCCTTATTCATTCGGATCAAGGTTGAAACCGCATCGTCATGCCCTTGAAGAACGCGGTATCACGCAAAGTATGTCCCGTAAAGGTAACTTTTACGATAACGCCGTCATTGAGAACTTATTTGGCATCATGAAATCCGAATTTCTATATTTAAAGGAATTTGAAAGTCTCTCACATTTTAAACAAGAGCTTTCAAAATACATCGATTATTACAACAACAAACGCATTAAGGCAAAACTAAAGGGCATGAGTCCCGTACGCTACCGGATTCATGCCCAACAAGTTGCCTAATGATATAACGGACCTAACTTTATGGGAACACTTCATAACGGGTGGTTTGCTCTGCGGCTGAAAGCCTTTGTTACTAACCAGCCCTAAAAGGGCATGGAAGGGTTCGCGAACCGCACTACTTTTTCAGCTCCCCCTTAAAGGTTCCCTATTTCTTCTTCTTTCGCTGATCCTTTGTTTCTTCTCCTGTAAATGAACCAATGTACTCCGCCATTGTTATTTGTTCTGCGACGATATCTTCCTGTATCTGATTTCGGATATATTCTTGTTCACTTTCTTGTTCCTTACGACCGTATCCACGTAAATCCTTCATACCGAACTTTGATTTCCATATCAATACTTTAGATTGGCATACAATACTGTATTCACGCGATAAAATCTGCTTGCTTGGAAGCACAGACAGCATTATTCAATTTGCTTTGCAATGAAGACAGTATGATCGATTGGACTGTCACCCCAGCAACAATTCCTTGATTTGATTAATGAAACCGCTACGAAGGCGAAGAATAAGATTTTCGCTCATTTTGGCGAGTCAATGTATCGTCGGTTCCCCAACTACAACAAGGTCTGTCGATTTAAAGAATAGCAATTAATTTTACTAATACGTTCTTTTCTAATTGCACAACCTCTTCTAGTTTGTTATTAATATCATCTAACAATCGATTGTTTTTGGAAATGTTATACTTTATAACTAAATTTCGAATCACTAATGATACATGTGAAACAACTTCATATTCGTTGCATAGATCTTCATTATTCACTATGAACTTCATTCTTTCTAACATACATATTTTATGTTCCCATAAGAGATGAAAAACCCGTATATCTAAATCAGTATCTATTTTGCTTGTTTTTATTTTGTTAATTTGTTGCTGAACATACCTGTACACATCTTGCCCAAAGATCCAATAATCCTTATGCTGAACATAAGCATGTGGTCCATCCACGGCTATTTGATTCCAGAAAAACCCTTCGTCGATACATCTAGAAGACAAATAGTTTTCGATTTGCTTCTTTACTTTACAAATGTCAAAATCATAACTGGCATCCTTTCTGTTTAATACGATAAAAAATCTACGAAAATGCTCACATATATCGTTCTCCCATGCATTGACGAGTTGTTCGTACGTAATCGTAACTTTAGCAAACTTGCCGCCATCTAAATTGTCAGCTAAGTGAAATAATTTCTGTTCATCGTCGTAACCATACACTAGAACAGAATGATCCCTGTGCTTCTTCAAGTGATTTTCACTTTGAGGAATGTAATATTGATCCAAGTAGAGCCATACGTATTTATCCTGATTTAAATAACTTAACAAAGCATCTTTAATATTTGATTTATAGAAAGAATAGATTAGTTTATGCGCGGGTTTTTCAACTTCCAGCCATGGGCACGAGGTATATCCTCTTCCATATTCAAAAAAGGAAAAATGATCCGTGAAATATATAGTATCATCGCAAGTATTAATTCCAATTGAAATAAAGTTACTATAAAGCCATGGAAGATAATCGTCATTCTTTGCAATAATGGAGAACAACGCCGCATAAACGTTATATGTACTTAATTGGGGTTCGTACATAGGCAATATCTTCATATTAATAATGAACAGCCTCCCACTATAAAGTAATGTTTTCTCCTGTTTTCTCGCGTAAACTCATTCTTTCAGCTTTGACAGGTTGAGAGGTACTTGCGGTGAATGTAGCCTGTGCAACTGACTGAAGTCATAGCGTAGGCGGGAACAGAGCTTAGGAGACCAGATTCCAAAAATGTGGATAATTCAGTATGATCGCACATTTGGATATCCAAATTCACCCTTTGGGTTTACCCTCCTATGTCACGCTGGGTCTGTACCCTCACATTCCATCGTTCTACCTCTCAATGGTTGGATGCCGATTCTTGCTCCTTTACGGGGACGTTGTCCTTATGGAATGTCGTCCTTCGGCTTCTCCAGGCTTCCGATGTCTTAGCTGATGATCGAGTTTTTACCAGATTTACAGGACTTGCTTTAATTAAGCTGCCAACTGTATCTGAGCCTGACGAACCGGCCCCATTACATCATTTGCATCATATTCTTTCTGCTTGGTTCCTAACGTAAAGAGAATTCGGATCAGCTTTCCACATAACGCGATGATTGCATGCTTCTTCTTTAACAGGTTCTGGCTTCTCGTCGTAAAGTAGTGTTCCAACGCCTTGGACTCAGGGTTCTTAGCTACCATCGGCATACGACTCGAAACAGCAGGGCTCGAAGACGCGAGCACCCGCTCTGCTTTTTCCCGTCTTACCCTTGCGCTTACCAGACTGTTCACCTTCAAGTTGAGACCGGCCAACCAGATGATCTGCTGTTTGAGGTCATAGTTATGAATATCCCCAACTTCAGCCAGAAACCCTGCCTCCGACGCCTGGCACCGACAATATCTGTGCAGTTCCGGGAATGCACTCAAGGATTCCAAATACCTTAACCATTATTGCTTCGAGTTGCTCACTAAACAGGTCGTATTGCTGCAACAAGGCTGATAGCTCACTCGAGCTGCCGCTACACCCTCCGTAAGACCGATCAAGGCAACAGCGGTGGCGACGAGCATCTCTGCTCGCCGCTGACACCACCGTTTTACTTCTGTCTTGAAGGGCTCCAGGACGTCCTAGAGCCCTTAGCCACAATCTCGGCGGGCAGCTGAAACTCCTTAAGTGTCATGCGTGAAGCCTTACCTTGAAGACACTTGTATACTCCGGGAAGAAGCGATCAAACAAATTGACGATACAACCCTTTAGTTAGTGTTAAATTTGCCGACATCTTATCACGTAGGTTCATTAGGATCCGGATATATGCGTATTCTTGTGTCGGTAGATCCGGGCGATGGCCGATCTCGTAATCTCTTAGAGCCTACGATTTTGATTATAGAAAAGCATTTATGTAATCTTGTCCGATTGAAACCCTTTTGTATATTTCCTTTCTAATCGATAATCGGACATTCTACAGAGCATTGATTTTCACCATTTCAAGATTATGCAGCGTAATCATGTTTTGTAGCAGCAAATATAATTTACTATCTAACCATAATGAATCCGCCTTATTCGTTATCGTGCTTAGATGAACACTATCCAAAATCGGAGTTACTATTTGGTCAATAGGAGAGTTTTTTTCAAAGAACTCAACACAAACACTATCCAATCTCCAGCATATCCTGCCTCCAATAGCACTTTTTCAGCCGACAATAGGGTAGTATAAACTTCTTTCGCCCATTTATGGAAAAAATATATAAAAAAATTCGACAGTAGTGTCAGAGTCAATCATTATGGAATACTCTTGACCGTGATTAAGAATAAGGTAATTATTTTCTGTAACTCGATAATTACCTTGTCCCGTATTGCGGAAAGCGCTTCTATTATAAAAAAAGATTTAATAGATAGAGCGCTTACACTCTTTTTAAAAAAAATCCGAGGTTTTTTCATACAGAATCGAATAATTCGGCTTTCGAATTTTAGCTCCGCCTCCTGTCACAAAAAACTATTATTTCATTATTTTATTCCTTTAATCTAATTAATACAATATTCCTAAGAAAATTTTTAAAAAGCTCCTCATTAACATATTATTAAATACAACTATCTAACAATCAACCCACACAATTACAACATTTACATCATTATTACAACATCTATAAAAAACCATTTCAACTGAATAGGGTCGAGTAGACCTGGGGAATCTCACCCCCAGTCTCTCACAGAACCTCTCGTAAAGGTCTCACTGCATTCGGCTCTTGTTATCCGATAGCGGCAATGCCCTATTTACCAATGGTAAAAGAGATCAGGATTGCACTTGGCAATACGCTTTAGAAATCTTATCGTCTTTAGCGTGCTTCCCTTCATCGACTTATACCTGGAATTGGTCCATCAAGCAATCGTGAAATTTACGTAAGTCAAGATTCTTTTGGCCGAACCAACGATAAACTTCGAGAAGTAATTGAACCAACCTCGTATGACAGGATTCATTAATTTTGCTAACTCCGTTATGGAGACTATTTTATAGCGGGTACGGATCTCTTTTATCCGATATCGCAATCCTTGTCCAGCACTCTTGCTGACTGCTGGTGAGAAGCAATTGAAAAACTTTCCTTGCTTGTTGCGAATGTATCGTCTGCAAAACGTATAACCAAAGGAATATGAACTCTTGATGCTCGTGCTTTCCTTGGTGTTTATCACTTTTGCAATACACGTTCTTCGTTTTAACCGGATGTATTTCCAATTTGCATGCCTTCATCCGCTCTTGCGAATCGAGCAGAAGACGCTCGGCGTCAGCTTTCTTCCAGTAGTGAATGATCCCATCATCCGCATACCGAGCCATGGGATTCTTGCATATCTTCGTTACATCGAATTATCAAAAGTGTGGTGCATATAGAGATTCGACAATACGGGACTGATAACTCCACCTTGTGGGAGGTTCTCTCCCACACGCTCCCATCCGGAATCACGTTCGGCACAGAAGAAAACGTTCAATATATAGAATCACCCATTTATTTTCCGTATGCTGGCGAACCGCCTTCATGATCAGTTCGTGACCGATGTGATCAAATAAACCTTTAATGTCATACTCAATCAGCCACGGCATTTTCTAGCATTGCTGCCGCGTTATACCTATCGCATCGGAAGCCGCTCGATTGGGCCGATATCCATAGAGAACCTTTGCAGAAGAGAGCTCTACAAATGGTTCGAAATTCATTCGTACCACCATCTGTGCGATTCTGTCCGTTATGGTCGGTAAACCTAAGAGTCACTTTTTTCCTTCTGTCTTTAGAATCTCGACTCCCTTGCCGTTGGCATGTAACTGCCCGATGACAGCCTGTTCCATATTTTATAGAGGTTCTTTTTCAGATTCTTCTCGAATGCTGTATAATTCGGGAGCACATCGATTCGCTTTGACGCGTTTTTACGCTTCCCAAACTTGACACTTCAAAACATCGTGCTATTTTCCTTCTTTAATATAATAATCAATTTTCTGGTTTATCAACAAAAGAATGGAGGATAACTGAAGCCATTAGTTCGCTCCACCGCGATTACAGCCGTTTCATTACTACTACGAGTTCTTCCGCATCTGAGTCCTACATCTCTACTTCCCCCTAGACGTTTTAGCACTCGAAATTTCCGATTTCCATTAGAACTCAGACTTCTCCCGTTACTTCCGAGAGCCTGTGTCATGCTCCTGTAACCTCTACGCCGATGACCATCTAGCGAGTGATCAGATTTACGTTAGACCTTATTCCAGTGATCGCTTAAAATCTCTGGTTTCGATTAAACTTCATCTTAACGACGCTTCAGCAGTTCTTTACTTTTGTCCAGCTTCATTCCTTTCATTACTGCATTTCTTCAGAACACACTAAGCGTCAAATAACCCCCATCTGGTAGAGTTAGACGGGAGCTGGTACGATATGTAATAAAAATTGTTTACAGGATGCGAATTTCCGCAGGCAGTTCCGTTGACCATGGCATATACGCCGCGAGAACGGCAGTATCCTACTGGTTGGACAAGAGCTAAAAGTTGAAGCATGCTCTCTCTAAAGCAAACTATGTAAAGAGCATAAATGAGTTGGATGCGTAGGATATTTGCTAATGAGCTCCTTTATAAAAAAATAGATGGGGCTGTCTCAAAATGATATGCTCCCCCATATAGTAGACAGGTGAAATAATAAAATCCACGCAGGCAAATGGTCAGCGTTATTAACACGAAGCGAGTATATCGTCTGTTGAAGCTCCAGGGCATCCAGTCTGTCACCCGAAGAAAGAGGAAGAAGTACGTAGGCTCTACAACCTCAGCAGGTTGCAGAGAACGTACTGAATCGTAAATTTGAGGCGGAAATTCCCAACCAAAAAATGGGTAACCGGTGCAACGGAATTCAAGTACGGCAACGGAAAGAAGGCCTATTTAAGCGCAATTAAGAATCTGCACGACAAGTCTATTATTGCTTACGTTTTAGGCATTCTAATAATAATTCGCTGGTCTTTAAAACGCTGGAGTTGGCATTGAAGACCGCCCCAGAAAGCGCCCCTTGCTTCATAGCGACCGTGGTTTCCAGTATACTTTTTTTTACGTTTCAATGCGATGTTACACGAAGAAAAACTCAAACAAAGTATGTTCCGAGTGTGCCGTTGCATTGATAAGGGACCCATGAAATCTTTTTGGGGAACGCTTAAATGTGATAAGTACTACTTGCATACCTACCGAACTTTTGAAAAGCTCCAAAAAGACATTGATGATTACTATACTTTTACAATTACGAACGGTTACACGCAAAACTAAACGGCCTCAGTCCCAATGAATTCAGGACCAAGGCCGCTTACCATTTTTATTTTTTGTACTGTCTACTTGACGGGGTGCAGTTCGCTTATGGGACAGCCTCCGTTATTTTATTTTGACATTATTGATTCCATTGATTAACCAGTTCTCAATGGAATCAAACAACAGTTTGTGTAGTTCCACATTTTTAACATTGGTTCCGGACATTCTTTACTGGTTTCACACTTTTTTAAACTCTATAAACAAGTAATAATTTAGTTTAAAGTCTTACTCTACCGTAACGCTTTTCGCCAGGTTACGTGGTTTATCCACATCGTGTCCCAGTGCCAGGGAAGCGTAGTATGCAAGCAATTGCAATGCTACAACGGACAGAGCCGGGCTAAGCAGTGGCAACGTCTTAGGAATCGCAAACGCTTGGTCTACGGATTTCAGCAATGGTGCTACGTGCTCTTCGTACGTAATTGCCAGTACGTCTGCGCCACGTGCTTTCACTTCTTTGATGTTGCTCACGGTTTTCTCTAGAACGTTCTCCTGCGTTGCCAGAGCAATGACAGGGATACCGTCCTCGATCAATGCGAGCGTACCATGTTTCAACTCACCCGCAGCATACGCTTCGGAGTGAATATAAGAGATCTCTTTCAGTTTCAACGATCCTTCTTGTGCTACTGCATAATCCAGACCGCGGCCGATGAAGAAGAGATGTTCATGTTTGGAAATTTGCTCCGCATATCCTTTAATGGCCTCCGCTTGCTCCAGCATGGATTCCACTTGTTCAGGCAATGCTTGCATTGCTGCGAGCGTGTGAGCAATCTCTTCTGTTGTTTGTGTGCCACGAACTTGTGCAAGGTACAGACCCAGCAGGTTGAACGCGATCAATTGCGAAGTGTACGCTTTAGTGGAAGCTACAGCAATTTCCGGTCCTGCCAGTGTTGCAATCACATCGTCCGCATCACGTGCAATGGAGCTACCTACAACGTTAGTGATGGCGAGTACATGTGCACCATTTGACTGTGCTTCGCGCAGTGCAGCAAGTGTATCAGCCGTTTCACCGGATTGGCTCACCACAATCACAAGTGTATCTTTGCTTACGATCGGGGAACGATAGCGGTATTCGGAAGCAACATCTGTTTCTACCGGAATACGTACCAGTTGCTCGATTACAGTACGTCCAACCAGACCTGCATGGTACGCTGTACCACATGCAATGATTTGAACGTTACGGATATTTTTGATTTGTTCTTCAGTCATTTTCAACTCAGGAAGTTGAACCTTTTTGCTTTCATTATCGATGCGACCCAGCATTGTATCACGATATGCTTTTGGTTGCTCATGAATTTCTTTCAGCATGAAGTGCTCGAATCCGCCTTTTTCTGCAGTTACAGCATCCCAATCGACACGAATCATTTCCCGAGAAATAAAGTTACCTTCAATCGTCATCAATTCGACAGCATCATGTGTCAATACAGCCATTTCACCATCATTCAGAATGTACACGTTACGTGTATGTTCCAGAATTGCCGGGATGTCGGAACCAATGAAGTTCTCGCCTTCACCAATACCAATAATCAATGGGCTTGCTTGACGCACAGCTACGAGTTTCTCAGGCTCATGCTCTGTCAATACACCCAGTGCGAATGCGCCACGCAACAACGTGATCACTTTTTGCACTGTTTTAACGATATCACCATTGTATTCACGCGCAATCAGGTGAGAAATAACCTCAGTATCTGTCTCGGAAGTGAACGTGTGACCTTGAGCCATCAATTCGTCCTTCAGATCCAGGTAGTTCTCAATAATACCGTTATGCACAACAGAGAACTTCTGGCTTCCATCCGTGTGTGGATGAGAGTTCTCATCCGATGGTTTACCATGAGTTGCCCAACGTGTGTGTCCGATTCCGGCATTACCTACCAGTGGTGCACCATCCAGCTTAGCTTCAAGATTCGCAAGACGACCAAGAGCTTTTGTGATTTGCAGACCTTCTGGTGTGAATACCGCGATACCTGCAGAATCATAACCACGATACTCGAGTTTCTTCAATCCTTCGACCAATACCGATTGAGTGTTCTTATTACCAATATATCCAACAATACCGCACATAGTTTATTTCCTCCGATTGTATATGAATACTGTGTCACGAAGAGAAACAGGCTGGCACGGCATATCGAAAAAATGAAAATGATTGCCTAACGTATCATGAGAACTTTCAATTATTCAATTATCAATGATCAGAGCAGCCTCTTGCCGCTCCGCAGTCATAAGCTGTTATTAGATGCAATCATGAATGTACATCATTTTCCCGTCCGCGCACTGTTCACGCTCTTCGCGCACATTCATTTGAATTTTAGTTGAATCTTGCACCTACCGGCGCGTTGTGTGGACAGTCACCCATCCATTTTCCGCAATCCGGTTCACGGCTCTGGTGCATCACCGGGAGGTCCCCGCCGAACAATCCGAACACCTCCACCTCGTCAGCTTGATTGCCGTCGATCTTGCTCAGTAGCATCTTCATTATTTCAAGATTCATACCGATCAAAATCCTTCCCGCGCAACTTCAAGCTCTGGCGCTTGTGTAACTAGTACCTTACGATCCTCACTTTCTGTGTCTGAATGACGACTCCACTCATTATATGCACGTCAGGTTCATTTTGCAATGGAGCAAAGTACCTGTGACAATTTCGGCATATTTACCCACAATCCCGACCGGTTAAACAGACCCATGGTCTCACTAGGCCGGGACGTAGGAATATGGGTTTGTATGGCATAAACCCTGTTAGATTAAACCTTATGAGACAGTGATTCCCTTGATACAACCGTGTTTGGAAGGCCTATAGATCAGGTCCTATACCAGTTCTTTTTGCACAACATCTGCAATTTGAGATACGAATTGTTCAAGTTCATCCTTATCTGGTCCTTCCGCCATAACGCGGATCAAGGATTCAGTCCCGGACGCACGAACGAGTACACGTCCATTATCACCCAGATGCTGCTCGACTGTAGCAATAGCTTGCTCAATCGCCGAATTGCCCTCGTATTTGCTCTTATCTTCAACGCGAACGTTCACCAATACTTGTGGATACTGGGTCATCAGCGCCTTAAGTTCACTCAGTTTTTTACCGGAAGCTTTCATCGTGTCCACGAGCTGAATCGCTGTCAGCATGCCGTCGCCTGTTGTATTGTAATCCAGGAAAATAACATGACCGGACTGCTCTCCACCCAGGTTATAACCCCCACGGCGCATTTCTTCCATCACATAACGGTCACCCACGGCAGTCTTTGCTGTTTTCAGTGCCAGTTTCTCCGTTGCTTTGTAGAATCCGATGTTACTCATTACGGTAGATACCACGGTACTGTCTTTCAGCTTGCCTGCACGATTCATCGCATCACCACAGATGCACAGAATGAAGTCACCATCAACCTCAGCGCCTGTCTCATCAATAGCAATCAGTCGATCCGCATCCCCGTCAAAAGCAAGGCCCAGATCCGCATTATGTTTCAGCACCTCTTGTTTCAAATGCTCCGGGTGAGTTGATCCGCATTGCTCATTGATATTCAGGCCGTTAGGCTCAGCACCAATGGCAATGACTTCTGCACCAAGTTCTCTGAATAATTTGGGTGCCAGCTCATAAGCTGCTCCATTAGCACAGTCCAGAACAATTTTGAGTCCTGAAAACGATTCATTTACCGTTGTTTTCAGGTAGTCCAAATAGCGATAACGGGATTCTTCATCCACTATTACGGTTCCCAAACCACCACCCACAGGGCGCGGCAATTGATCCGTTTCTGCATCCATCAATTCTTCGATCCGGTTCTCCGTCTCATCCGACAGTTTGAAGCCATCTCCCCCAAAAAATTTGATTCCGTTATCCTCAACCGGATTGTGGGAAGCCGAGATCATTACCCCTGCATCGGCTTTCAGCAGACGAGCAATATACGCCACTCCAGGAGTGGATACAACGCCCAGACGAATTACATCAGCGCCAATGGACAGCAAACCTGCAACCAGTGCGGATTCCAGCATAAGCCCCGAGATTCGGGTATCCATACCGATAACCACTTTTGGTCTTTCCACACCACCTGCAAGCACATAACCACCACAACGTCCGATGCTGTAAGCCAGCTCCGCCGTTAACTCTTTATTGGCAACACCTCTTACGCCGTCTGTACCAAAATATTTCCCCATGATCTAACTCCTTCTATTCGCATCATATAAGAGCATAAACGTTATTTTAAAATTCGGATCTGAACATGTTCTTTTACGGATTGGAGCCACTATTACTGCTACCACTGTTATTGGAGTTACCTCGACTGGTATTCCCCTGCTGGCTCTGCTCCTGATTGTCCGTATTCGATTCTGTTTCTTCTTCTCCAGGAGCAGTTTCGGTATCCCCATTCTCAACTTCGGCTGGTGAAGGCTCAGGCCCCACCGTCCCTTGATCCTTCGGATCCTCGCCGGGAGCAACCGTCGTATCATCAGCCTTTTCACTAATTTTGACGGTAGCGCTCAGATCATCTGATGACTCATCCAGTTTGGCAAAACGAGGTAAGTCAGCCTCAAGCTTTATTTCATGCGTACCTACCGCAAGTCCAGCAAGATCCGCAGTCAACTTGATATCATCGCTACTTAGACCTTCAAGCATCGTTGAAGAACCTCTAAGCGTAATATTCAAGCCGCCACTTTTGGGAGTAACCAGTGTCCCTTCCAGCCCGTTTCCCGCGCCAGTAAGCGTAATGGGTACGTTCGGAAAGACTTTGGTCGTCTCCTGAAGCTCATCATAAGGCGATACCGTCACCTTAAGCTGAATCGAACTAGGCTCGATTTTCTCAAAACCGGGCGGCGGCGTCAAGTCCAGGTTAACTGTCGACGTCCCTGCCTCATCGAACTGAGTAAGATCAAGGGTTACTTGGTCGTAGGACTGTATACCCGCAAGCGCATCCTCTGTTCCGTAAACCGAGACTTCTTTCACGCTTGGCTCAACTGTGGAGAGCACCATTCCCTCCGGCAGCTGTCCCGAATATTTGATTCTTAAGGGCACAGTTGTATAGGGCTGACTGACCGGAATACGGACTTCAACGGTTTCTGGTGTAACAATCGCATTTTCAATAACCTTGCCTTCGGCATCGTATGCCTGAAGCTTCACTTTTTTCTGCGTCACGTCATCCTTGGCATCCTTCACGCTCACACTGCCCTGAACCTTCGCTACGGCGTCTAGCTGCCCTTCCGGCAGAGTTACCTTAACTGGACCTGAAGGCTCAACAACGGGCGTTCCAGCGTTGTATCCGGCGGATGGTTCTCCTTCGGGTACAATATTCACATCGAAGGATTTGGTGCCCAATTTTTCCACGTTGACCGTAACCATGGAAGGCTCCATGCTGACTACCTCAACCCCGGAAGGCAGATCAGGCACCAATGGCAGTGTATTGGACCCATCCTTCACCTGACTAAGATCCACTAGCACTTTATAATCATCATTCGTAAAAATCGAAGTTAACATTGAACGCTGCCCTTTAATCTCCAGCCGGACCTCATCCGTACTTAATGAAGTAAGTACGTAGGAGTTACTGTCGAGACCATAGGGCTGAACAGGCACAGTGCGCTCCACAACCTTATTCGTTGTCCCGGTCGAGATCGTTGGCGTAGTTGGTACTTCATCCAGATGTATCATGAACCAGAGCAACAAACTCACCGCTAAAGCGAGAATCTTGGCAAAATTGTTGTTATTGAACCATTTATCCATTTTTACGTCCCCCCTTCCGTTTCCAGAGGGTAGTCCAACCATTCTTTTTAGTCAGATTGGAGGTTGGACGTAGTTCTTCGTATAGTTTGGCAATCAGCGATTCTTCCTTAATATCACGAACAACCTGTCCATTCATCGCAAGCGACACTTGTCCTGTCTCCTCCGAAACAACCAAACAGATCGCATCCGCAACCTCGGTAATTCCGATTGCTGCACGGTGACGTGTTCCTAGCTCTTTGCTAATAAACGGATTCTCGGATAAAGGCAAATAACAGGCTGCCGCCGAAATCTGTTTGCCCTGTATAATGACGGCTCCATCATGGAGAGGTGTGTTCGGAATAAAAATGTTAATCATCAGCTCTGAGCTGACCAGAGATTGCATCTGGATCCCAGACTCTGTGTAATCGTTCAGACCCGTTTCCCGTTCGAATACAACCAGTGCACCAATTTTACGTCGTGACAAATAATTTACGGACTTGATAATCTCACCAATTAACACCGTTAATTCTTCATCACTTGCTGCTGCCGAGCGTCCAAACAGCTTGCCTCGACCCAATTGCTCCAGACCACGGCGCAGTTCCGGTTGGAAGATAATAAAGACCGCAACGACACCAAACGTAAACATCTGGTTCATCAGCCATTTGAGCGTATAGAGATTTAGCCACGTACTTAATGCCCAGATCACTACAAGGAACAAAATACCTTTGAGCAGCTGAACCGCACGGGTACCCCGCACAAGCAAAATCAATTTGTACATAATATAGGTAACGATCAATATATCGATAACGTCCTTAATGGACTCTTTCCACGTTAAGTCAGCAAAATAGTTCATAAGCCAGCCCCCGCTATCCCCATTGATGAGTAAACCCTGCTCTCATATTAACCCATTCGGATTTAATTAATCCTTTTCTCGCATTTGCATCATCCATTCAGGCTCGCCCTCAGAAACAAAAGTTGGCCAGGAAAGAGCACTCTGATCCAACCAACGTATAGACGAATAGAATCATTTCGATCTATATTTTGCTGATGGAAAGACGCTCTTTAGATTTATGCAAAAAGCTTATCTATATGTAGTAGTATGTTCTCTTTAGTATCTAGGTTATAACGTTAACGTTCAGGTTGCAAGTTACGGGAGTCACAAACTGCGCAGAAACAACACAAATCCCATAAATTACAAAGTCATCAGATAAAAAAAGAGTACCCCAGCAATCTGGAGGTACCCTGCTTGGTATATACCATTGAAGAATTTACCCTGTTTTAGCGATAAGCCACTTCATTTACCATATTGGTTATTTTGTACCAGAACCAGTCCAGCGCCTGATCAATACTTTTCACCTGACCGGAAATATGTGCCGTTGAGGCCTGATACAACTGTCCGTCGATGACTGTCAGATTGCCATTTACATCACCGTATACCTGAGCAGTTCCATTCTCTATCGTAAGATCGCCAGCAATGGACTTGCCCTCCGGAACAATAACCGTGTTTCCTTCAATCACGATCTGGTCCAGATTATTTCCCTTAACGACCATTTCGTTATTCTGATTCCAGAAATTCCAGGCGCTAAAGAGCATCACGACCAAAAAGAAGGCTGCCGCCGTCAGCGCGGGATGTCCTTTGACCCATTTGAGCCATATTTGCTGTCTCTTGGGCTGGGGCAGAGCATTCATAATTCGATTGGTCAGCTCATCCGAGGCAGACGGTGAATAGTGTTTCATGGCAAAGAGTAGCATTTCCGTCTGTTCCAACTCTTTAAAGCGCATGCGACAATCCGGACAGGTCACAAGGTGACTTTTCAGTTCAACCTTCTGGGCCGGGGACAACGACTCATCCAAACATTCATGCATTAAAGAGACGGCCGAGTTGCAATCCATATGAGAGCCAATCCTTTCTTAGATCACTTAGTCCTTGCATCGCCAAAAAGCACGCATAAGACTTGCATACATTACATACGTATCCGTTTCGGATATGTTTCAAATAAATTCGCCCAAAATAAAGACGTTTTTCATTTACAACTTATACTCCAGTTTTTTACGCAAAAAATCACGCCCCCGATGAACACGAGTCTTAATCGTTGTTACGGGCATACCTGTCACATCACTGATTTCCTGTAGCGACAAGTCCTGTAAATATCTCAAAATCATGACTGATTTATACTTGGCCGGCAAACTGTCAATCGCTTCACGGATAAGTGTCTGTGTCTCAGACAAAAGTGCTTCGCTCTCTGGTGTACGATCATCGCTTGGAAGCATCGCATAACCGTCAGATCCTTCCTGATCATTCAGTTCTGCATCCAATGAATAAGAAGGTTTCTTCCGCCGTAAGCGGTCAATACACAGATTGGTCGCAATCCGGTAAATCCATGTTGAGAACTTCTGGTTCGGATCATACTTTTCCATATTACGAAACACACGCAAAAACGTCTCCTGTACAACGTCTTCGGCTTCATGACGATTGTTCAGCATCCGGTATGCCAGATGAAACAGCTTGTCCTTGTATAATTCAACGATTTCTGCAAAGGCCCGCTGGTCACCCTTCAGTACCAGCTTAACAAGCCTGTTCTCCAAATTGTCCACCCTTATTCCCCCAGACATGCTGATGGGTCTTCCGCGTTCTGATACCCGTCCACACTTGTAATTCACCAATCAAATCGTAAATCAACTTTGGTCAAAAATCAAGACTGTGCCGGAAAATATCCGCCAAAAACAGTAAAAACGGGAACTCCCGAAGGAGTCCCGTTTCATCTCTCACTCAGGCTGAGGAAAGAATTAAGCTTTTTGCTATCTACTTGGCTGGAAAATTCACTTCATTTATGGTTAAGCAGATTAACGATCAGCCCGTATTACGAAGTCCTGCAGCAATGCCGTTAATCGTAAGCAGCACTTCTCGCAGCAACTCTGTGTCATCCTCGCCGCGCTCACGCATGTCTCTGAGCTCACTCAGAAGTTGGACCTGCATGTAGGACAATGGATCGACATACGGATTACGAAGTCGGATCGACTCTTGAATTACCGGTACATCATCCAGAATTTCAGCTTCTCCGGTAATTTTCAGAATCAGATCTTTGGTGAGCTTGAATTCCGATTCAATCTGACCATAGATGCGATCACGTGCTTCCTCATTGGAAGTCATGGCCGAGTATTCCTTCGCAATGACCAAATCTGCTTTGGCAACAGCCATCTGGACCGTATCAATTAGTGTACGGAAGAATGGGAAGTTTTCATACATTTCTTTCAGGACAACCAGATTTTCTTCTTTATCCTGATAGTAACTTTGCAGTCCCGTTCCTGCCGCATACCATGCGGGAAGCAAATAACGACTTTGGGTCCAGGCAAATACCCAAGGGATCGCTCTCAAATCCTCGAACTTGTCGCTGTTTTTCCGTTTGGATGGACGTGAACCAATATTCAGTTCCCCAACCTCAGGCAGCGGTGTCGATTCCTTGAAGAAGGTAAAGAAGTCTGGATCACGGAAAATGAGATCCTGGTATTTGGTCAGGGAAACTTGAGAAATATCTTTGATGATGCTATCCCAATGACGCTCTGATGCCGACTCTTGCGGCTCCAGACCGTTTAGTGCAGCGGTAATCAAAGCCGATGTAGCCTGCTCAAGACTCCGGTATGCAATTCCCTGAAGGGAATAACGGGAAGAAATAACCTCACCCTGCTCTGTAATCTTGATTCCCCCACCAATGGTGTGTGGTGGTTGAGCAAGAATACTGCGGTTGAGAGGCATGCCTCCACGTCCTAGCGCCCCACCTCTACCATGGAAAAACTTCAGCTTAACGCCGTGTTTATTAGCAACATCGGTGATAGCATTCATCGCCACGCGCAGCTCCCAGTTGGCTGTAACCACTCCGCCATCCTTGTTGCTGTCCGAGTAACCCAACATGATTTCATGCAGTTCATTCCGTCCACTCACACTTGCGCGATATATCGGAAGGTTGAACAGCTTCTCCATAATTTCCGAAGCGGCATGAAGATCATCAATCGTTTCAAACAATGGAACCGCTTGAAGCGTAGATACCACTTCACCGTTATGTTCTTTACGGAACAAACCTACTTCTTTGGCAAATACCATAACCTCAAGCAGATCACTTGCTCCTTGGGTCATACTAATCAGGTAGCTTGTGATACAACCGGCCCCAAACTCGCTCTGAGCACGCTTGATCGTACGGAATACATCCAGACACTCTTTGGTTCCCTCTGTGTATTGGTGATAAGGGGACGTCAGCGGACGAGGATCATCCAGCAAACGAGCCAGCAAATCGATTTTGCCATCTTCCGTCAGTCGAGCATAATCTTCTACGATGTTCATCTTGGCCAAAATCTCCGACATCGCATTTTCATGCTCTTTGCTGTGCTGACGCACATCCAATGAAGCCGTATGGAAACCGAACAGCTCCACTTGACGGATCATTTTGCGAATGGTCGTATCTGCTACATAGTCTGCAAAATGATGACGCAGGCTGCGATCGATAATCATCAGATCATCCATCAGTCCTTGAGCGCTGTCATAGCGATCAGGCTGTCCTACTTTGTTCTCATCCAGGACATTGTTCAGCTTGGCAATCATATATGCCAATTTAATGCGATATGGCTCTTTTTCATTTCGCCACATATCCACTTTTTTCAATGTTACACAACTACGGTCTTGCTCAATCGACTGAACCAGTTCATCCGATACGTGGATGATGTTCGTGCTGAAGCTGAGATGTCCCATAAGTTCAATCATAATCCGTTGATACTCACGTAAAGCGAGCTTACGCTGCATCAACAGTGTCTGCCATGTTACATCTGAAGTTACCGAAGGATTTCCATCCCGGTCTCCACCGATCCAGGAACCGAACCGCAAATACGTCGGCACATGCCAGTCATGGTCAGGATAAAATTTATTCAGGCAGCGTTCAAGCTCCTGGTATACATCCGGAAGTACATGGAACAACGTTTCATGAAAGTAATACATTCCGTTCCGTACTTCATCAAGCACAGTCGGTTTACGGTCACGAAGCTCATCCGTCTGCCATAGTGTAATGACTTCGTTCAGCAGCTTCTCCCGCAACTGTTCACGTTCACGCAACGTCAGCGTAGGATTATCAAGTGACATGACATCTTCGGATATCCGTTTGTGGATGTCCAGTATAACCCGACGCATGGCTTCGGTTGGATGAGCTGTCATAACCAATTCCAGCGATAAATCTTCTAGAATATCCTCTACTTCCTTGTGAGACAGTCCACGTTCCTTCAGATCTTGTACTGCTTTTTCAATCGATCCTGGCTGCACAGCGTCCCCTGCAGAACGTTCATAATCCCGTTTACGCCGGATCCGATGGTTTTGTTCAGCAATGTTAACTAATTGAAAATAAATCGCAAAAGCTCTAATCACCTGATGGCGATTTTCCGAGTCTAATTCCTGGATCATCGTTTTGAACTCCGCATAAAGTTCTGGCAAGAACTCTGCACGCAACGATTTGCTCGTTTCCCGAATCTTCTCAACGATATCTAGAAGCTCCGTGCCTCCTTGATGGACAAGAACTTCTCCGAGTATATTGCCCAGGAACCGCACGTCTCGCCGAAGCAGGTTGTTGGATTGGCTTTTGCTGGCGGTTACCATAGTTTCAGTCATGCTTATCCTCCCATCTGATCGTTCCATTCGTACACGTAAATTTGACACCTTCATAACATCATACAATAAAATGGACCGAAAATCTTTATTTTTCTACTAGTAAAAATGGGGATTTACCCTGATTTACAGCACAAAAACACGCTTTATTATTCATTTTCTTGTTCTGCTTCGATCAATGGTCAGATGCTGTCGCATGATACCTTTTTCACGTACTTTTCACTACTCGAATAACTCATACCTATTCTTAATTTTTCATAAATATACAGTTAGAGTGGGAATGTTCATTGTACCTGAATAGATTCGTATCTGCGTGATTTCCATGGTTACAAACCAGACGAAACATAAAGAAACATGACCGGCAAAGCAAGCTTTTGTATACTTTATCACAGTGACGCAATAAATTAAAGAGTGTATTTATAATTTTTTGTTTCTTTTTGTAGAATTTAATGAAGGGGCTCAAGGTATTCTTTTACTTATCAGCCAATATAGAGGAGATTCTTATTTTAATGAGGTGTTGTTTCTATAAATAAAAGAAAAGCCTCTGTATAAAGAGGCTTTTCGATGAAACATGAAGCGGGTGATGGGAATCGAACCCACGCTATTAGCTTGGAAGGCTAAAGTTCTACCATTGAACTACACCCGCAAATAAAAATCGGGATGACACGATTTGAACATGCGACCCCCTGGTCCCAAACCAGGTGCTCTACCAAGCTGAGCTACATCCCGATACTTATGAAAAATAATGGCGCGCCCTGAGAGATTCGAACTCCCGGCCTTTTGATTCGTAGTCAAACGCTCTATCCAGCTGAGCTAAGGGCGCAAATATTGGAGCGGACGACGGGAATCGAACCCGCGACCCTCGCCTTGGCAAGGCGATGCTCTACCGCTGAGCCACGTCCGCAAAACCTATGCGCGTGGAGGGACTTGAACCCCCACGTCGTGAAACGCTAGATCCTAAGTCTAGTGCGTCTGCCAATTCCGCCACACGCGCATGTGAAAAGTGAGTCATGAAGGGCTCGAACCTTCGACACCCTGATTAAAAGTCAGGTGCTCTACCAACTGAGCTAATGACTCAAACTAAAAATTAAAATGGCTGGGGATATAGGATTTGAACCTATGCATGACGGAGTCAAAGTCCGTTGCCTTACCGCTTGGCTAATCCCCATTAAGTTAAGTGGTGGAGGCTGAGGGGATCGAACCCCCGACCCTCTGCTTGTAAGGCAGATGCTCTCCCAGCTGAGCTAAGCCTCCATCCTATGACCCGTAGGGGATTCGAACCCCTGTTACCTCCGTGAAAGGGAGGTGTCTTAACCCCTTGACCAACGGGCCCCATTTCCAAAGCTCTCAACCGGGATCGAACCGGTGACCTCATCCTTACCATGGATGCACTCTACCTACTGAGCTATGAGAGCAAATGGCTCCCCGAACAGGGCTCGAACCTGTGACAACTCGATTAACAGTCGAGTGCTCTACCAACTGAGCTATCAGGGAATAATATGCATTTGCAGTGCAAATGCAATTCATCGTACAACGTTAACATGCAGAGCCTGTTTTCTATGTAGGATGAAAGAGTTCGCTTGGCGGCGTCCTACTCTCCCAGGACCCTGCGGTCCAAGTACCATCGGCGCT
>NZ_FOBD01000012.1 GCF_900109515.1 Paenibacillus sp. OK003
ATGGAATTTGAAAAAGCTACCGCCTGCAAAATACAGACAGCAGCTTGAAGTTGCCTAACCTTTTTTAAATTGTCCTTTACAAGGGGTACATTTTACAGTGGGTTGTTCCCTTTTTATTGTTTTCCAAACTTGGCGATCCCGCCCTACTCGCAGGTCCCATACGATCACTCTTTAACGCTCTTCCAGAACCATGGAACCCATGCCATTCGGATCATCCATTTGTTTATGGGTTACGAGCTCCCCTTTATCATTGAATCCCTTTATTTCATATGGGATAGTTGCAGACGAAGGCAACAATACAAACCAGATTATGCTCTCCGGTCCCACCTCGACCAGCTTGGCTTCGGTAACTACTGGTTTCTCATCCCCCTCGAACTCGACAGTTACACGCTGAATAGCCGGGTCTAATATATGTCCAAACAGCATAGGGAAAGATGTCGATATATGACTCAAATTCAGGAATGCTCATACGTATGTTTAAAACAGGAAAAAGTCGCCATAATGGCGACTTTTTACGTTAATTAGACTGTACAGATTGTAAAATCAATCGAACTTATAGGTCCAAAATGCTTCTCTTCCAAACCGATTTCGGATTTGTTCATCGTCCAATTTCCCCTTGCCGACAAGTTCCGGCGCTTGGAATTGTGAACGGTGAGCTCGAATCGACGCCATTTTCTTGGCAAGGAATCCGCTCACATCTTCAATCACATCCGCTTTCCCGATGCTCTCTTCGTGATTGTTCGAGAATGCGCAGCAGTACACAATAGGTCTCTCCGCTGCAGGCAGTCGACCAATGGTACGCGTAACCGCGGCTCCGGTTGCATCATGATCGGGATGCACACTATACCCCGGATAGAAAGTAATGACCAGTGACGGGTTAAGCTCTTTGATCAGCGCCAAGATGTGGCCATCTAGCAGCTCAGGGTCTTCAAACTCGATCATTTTATCATGAAAACCGAGCATCCTTAAGTCTTGAATACCAATCGCATTGGAGGACTCTATGAGTTCATCCTTACGGATTATTGGCAAGGTGACCCGGTTGGCAAATGGAGGGATGCCCATATTACGTCCCATCTCCCCTAGAGTCAGGCAAGCATAAGTGACTTGAGCACCGCCTTCTATGTACTTCGCCAACGTTCCCGAAGCAGTGAATGCTTCATCATCGGGATGGGGAAACACAACTAAAATGCGCTGATGTTCAACTTGTTTGTTATTCATGCTTATTTGATCCTCCGCTTTCATCAGAACAATTCCCGACTAAGTTGTAAAGCTACAACCAGCTTTCCTTGACTATCGTGACCAGCCAGAATGAGTCGTTCTTGTTCCAGCTCGTCAATGTGTGTAAGTCCTTCAGCGTATATCCAGCCGTGAGTGGTTTTTAAACCAACTCGGTATGGGCCTGTGCCCGAGATAGATCCTTGCGTATATCGTATGACCGCATTGGAAATGAATGCCGACCCCGGATGCCTTGTGCTATCGAAGTGACTGGCGTAAGCACCTGACGTGAGTTCGAGGTGTAAATATAGGTCCTGATCGAGAAGTTGATTGATCCGGTGTTGGATGTCTTGAGGCTCTATTGGCTGCATGGCGGCCTCCTTTTTAATAAAAAGTAACGTTCTACATCCATTTTAACATATGTCCCGTGAGAATAAACATGGAATGAGTGAGCGAATGTTTGGAATACTCTCTATTGACTGTTTGCTAAAGAATCCTCTTCCTTCTGCACGGGTTCGGAGCACTCTCTTCTTAACAGGGCAATTTCATGTCGATAAGGTGCACTTTTATATTTTATTTTGCCAATCGACGGCGTCTCAAGCAGTTTCGGAAGTGACGCAAGTTGAGGATGATGTACGATATAATCCAAAGTCTGAAGTCCGATATGTCCGTGCCCAATGTTTTCATGGCGATCTTTCCTCGATCCCCGCACATTCTTGGAGTCATTGATGTGTAGTACTTTTAATCGATCAAGGCCAAGTACCTTATCAAACTGCTCAAGCACCCCATCAAAATTATCAACAATATCGTATCCGGCATCATGAACATGACAAGTATCCAGACATATGGAAATCCGTTCATTCCGTTGCACGCCATCGACAATCTGTGCCAGTTCTTCAAAGCTTGTTCCGCACTCTGTTCCTTTTCCCGCCATCGTCTCCAACGAAATCTGTACCTCCGGGTGATTATTGTCTTGTAATACTTCGTTTAATCCCCGGATTATTTGTCGAATACCGATATCCAATCCAGCGTTTACGTGGGCCCCGGGATGAAGAACAAGCTGATTTGATCCAAGTGATGCCGTTCGTTCGATCTCGTCTCGCAAGAATTGTACGCTAAAATCAAACACCTCTAGTTTGCAACTATTCGCCAGATTAATTAGGAATGGAGCATGCACAACAATATTGGAAATGCCATGCTGCTTCATGTGCAAATGACCTGCTTCTATATTATATTGCAAAATAGATTTTCGTTTCGAATTCTGCGGTGCGCCGGTGTACATCAGAAAAGTAGATGCACCGTAAGAAGCAGCTTCTTTACTAGCCTGGAGAAGCATCTCTTTTCCTCCAAAGGATACATGCGATCCAATCAGCAGATCACTACTATTCATTACCAACCACCCTCTCCTGTCGAATCCATCATTCAATTATCAATGAAATGGGTTGGATTGGCTAATGGGAAATGACGGTGGTGAAGGAGATGAGAGGAAGGCAAAAAGCCGCCAATTGGCGGCTTGATATGCGTTTCAGTTCTCGTTACAACCATTTTTATTTTTAACGCTTAGCTTCCGGTTCAAGGAGAAACGGAAATGTTATCGAAATGCGTATGCTTGTTTGCCGTTCTGACACCGATTTTGCCATGCGTGAACGGATTCAAGCTGTTGTCCGTATAATCGATCTTCAGATTGACCATATCATCGACAAACACTTTGATGTATGTGCCATTGACGGCAACTTTCATATGATACCAGGTATTGGTGGAATAGGATTCTAGTTTTCTAGTAAACACTCAATAGATGTAAGTTGTTCTGTTCGTTGTATTTTTTTTGCTATTTGGTGAGCATATCATATAAGGTATTCAAATTTGATTTGAAGTACGTCGCAAAGAACCAGTCCTGGTAGGCTGGTGGTACGGATATTTCATCCATCTTTATCCCGTCTTGAATTGCATTTGTTACTATTTCCAGCAGATCGGTGATGTACCCTTTTACCTCATGCAGTTCTTTCAGTGAACATACTTCCCCATGCCCGGGTAAATTGTTTTTACACCTAATTTTTCGACTTCATCCAAAATAGTAAGCCATTGCTGCGGATTGGCATATGCCATAACCGGGTGGTGTTTGGATAACACCAGATCCCCCATTAAAGCAATTTCTCCCTCTGGAATATACACAAATGCATCACTTTGCGTATGACCTCCGCCATATGTAATGAGTTTCACAGTACGCTGACTGCCATGAATGGTCATATGCTGATCAAAAGTCAGCGTTGGTACTGAATATACTAGATCGGGTAGCATGTCCATACATTGACGGTCACTGGCATTATCCCATTCCATCTCCATTCTAAGTTTTTTGTCAGTCTCTTGTTGTATTTTCACTTCAAGGTCATCGATAGCCTGATAGATCAATTCTGGTTTTTCAAGCTGCTGCGCAAGTCTTTTTCTCACAAAATTGTCCATGATTTCACGTGTAATGGATGTGGAGATAATCTGAGCAGTAGGAGTAAATACTTGATTTCCACATGTGTGATCACTATGCCAATGCGTATTTATTACGTAGGAAGCGGGGCTTCCTGTGAGGTGCTCTGCGGCTGCCTGTATTGTCGTGAAAGTATCCACAACAAGAGTTGTATCACCCAGATCAACGATTGCTGCATTGCCCAAAGAACCCGTACCGGGAATCGCAATGGCTGCATACACTCCTTCAGCAACATCATTCAGCCGAAAATGCTTTGAGCCCCGGAACGTGTGCACTCCATTTTTCATAGAATCCCTCTCCTTCCCAATGAAGAGGTTATCATGATGATTCAGAGGTTTTTACAGGCAAATCCGCAGATAACAGCCCGACTGTCCTCCAATATGACTATTGTAAATTTGCGGAAATAACATCCTTCCAATGATTATTCATTTCTATTTCAGCATTTTCTCCAACAAAAGCCATCCTTGCCTCCGAATCATTCATTAGTTGATATCTCATCCAAGCTGTCAGATAACCTCTATGCTGCCCGCCATCCTGCTCTATCGCGGTATGCGCAGCGCCTTTAGCCATGGCCATTAAGACCGGAAGGTCCGGATTGGTATTATCCAAGGCCAATTTGTTGGAGTCTGACGGGGAGATGATGAAATCTCGAGTTCCCCCTATAACAAAAAATGGAACCTTCAGCGCTGATGTATCATACACGTCCTCTGGATCACAATATTTCAGCTCAGGCAGAGCAATGGATACAACCGTTTTGATGAGATTCCCGTTCTCAAAATTCGTATGAGCGTTAATGACACCCGTTGATCCCTGCGAATGCCCTGCCGCACCGACCCGATCTTTTTGAACCCTGTGATAGAACGGGCTGACCGTCGCTTCATTTTCATTAAGCATATATTGAATCGCAGCCATAATTTCTTTTCCTGTGCCCGTAGTTTGACTGTATGTATCAATGACAACAAATCCCCAACTGGCCAGGTGTCTCAACAACTGATCATAATTGTCAGGTAATGCCCCCGTTCCGTTGCCCCAAGCGATGAGCGGGTGAAAGACAGCCGTTGATTTCGGAGAATAAATCCTGTAGAGCTTCTCGCCTTGTTCATCCTTGATCTCCAGCGTATCTACCTCGTACGTGCCGGGTAGCGCATATTTCTCTTCAAGACTTCCGGTTTCGAAGGTCGCAGACACCGAATTCACGAGCATGAAGGATAATACGCAAAATGCAGCGATCAAAATAACGAAAACACCTGTCATCCATAGAAACAACTTGCTTCGGATTACTCTTTTCACTTGTGCATCCAATCTCCTCTCACATTGAAGCGGCATATTCGTAGGTAAAACATACCACAGGAACAAGGCTTTTTGTTTACCGTTATTTAGTTGTTACACCAACCTTTCTGCATTTCATAAGAAAATCTCTAAAATGATCTAACGCACAGGTGGTGCAAAGACTGAAGCTAATCTAGACGGATGTACCTTTTCCCCGATACCATAAAACTCACAAAAGTTCATTATTAGCGGATTCCACTTATCTGGATCGATATAATTCTCCTCTCCATCCATCAATATCAGCTGTGTCGTACTTTGTAATCAGGAACAGGATTACGTCCGGTTAGAAGAGCCAATCGATCCACAGCGTGAACAAGGTCTACGGAAGGCAGGTTTAAGACACACTCACGTTCACGCAGAATATTTGCTACGGTTTGAGATCGGTTACTTATTCCATGCATAAACGACTGATGTAGCGACCATGCAGATGAAAATTTACCGAATTATCCTCGTTTAGAGTGCTGATCAGTACGACTGGTGTTCCGAAATAGAAAATTTTCGGTTCTACAATTTTATGCATAGATAAGCTCCTTCACATTCAATTTTTCTCATTGATTATAACAAGGGAGATCTTTCGAAATCTTGTTGTTTCATGCAAAGATCTTTGACTTCAATAAAAAATAAACGCATCGAGTCCATGGATTCGATGCGTTTTACGTTTCTGTTTGGAAATGATTGAATTTCTAAACCTTGAACTTTTCCGTAACTTCCTGAAGACGTGATGCCATGCGAGCAAGATAAGAAGCAGATGAACTGATTTCCTGCATGGAAGCAAGCTGCTGCTCCGTTGCCGCAGATACCGTCTGTGCTCCTTCCGCAGTTTCCTGGGAAACGTGTGATATGTCCTTAATCGTCTCGACCATCTGTCCCGTCTCCTGCACAATTTCACTCGCCATCGTTGACACTTCATTGGCTTTACTATTCACCATATCTACGGATAACGTAATTTCGTCGAAGAGGTGCCCCGTCGAATTCAGAACGTTCATTCCGGTGGATACTTCGCCGATGGTGTCTATCATGGATTGCTCGGCTAACTGGATTCCTTCGTTAATGGCGCCGATGAGAGCAGTAACCTGCTTCGCCGAATCTGCTGCTTGGTCTGCCAGTGTTCCTACTTCCCTTGCTACAACAGCAAATCCTCTTCCATGCTCACCTGCTCGTGCAGCTTCAATGGAAGCATTCAGCGCCAGCAAATTGGTCTGGCCGGAGATGTCAGAGATCAATTTGATGATTTGCCCAATTTCCAGTGAAATCTGCACGAGATGGTTAATACCATCGGATACACGGTTGACGGAATGGTGAATGGTGCCCATTTGGGAAACAGCCCCATTAATAGCTAGTCCGCCTTCCTTCGATTTCTCTGCAACCTGCTCCGTGGCTAAAGCAGTCGCCGAGGCATTGTCAGCGATATGACCTATCTTTCTCGCTACGTTCTGAATGGTCTGCAAGCTTTCTTCAACAAGTGTGACCTGTCTGTCCGCTCCTTCTGCCATGAGCTCAATCGTTTGTGCGATATGCTCGGTTGCAGTCGCGCTTTGTCCAGCATTGGCTGAAAGCTGTTCCGAAGCGGTAACTAATTGATCGTTCGAGTTCTTAACCTCTGACACGATGGAATTCAAAGAATCGACCATACGGTTAAAGGCATTTCCCAGTTCACCGAGTTCGTCGTTTGAACCAATGACTGCGCTGTGACTCAGATCTCCTCGGCTGACTTCACCGGCAACATGATTCAATACATTGAGCGGTTTGGTAATGGAACGTACAATCAACATCGTCAGTCCGGCACCAAGCAAAACAAATAAGGCGATGACCAGTAAAGTATTGTTCCAAATCGGTTTTGCAGCCTGTACGACCTCGATCGGTGAGCGGTCCCCTGCAATTTTCCAACCTGTCAGTTCATTAGTCATGTAGACGAGTTCTCGGATCTCTCCTTCAGGAGAGATCTGCTCGATATGTCCGGAATCTCCGTCAAACTTCATTGTCACGGGTCCTTCTTCGCCTTGAACACCGTTCGGTCCCGGATTGGAAGAGGAATCACTCGAAACGGTGCTGCCTGAATCCGGTGCTGCCTCTTCTGCCCCCTCCCCTCCCCACGGCGGAGATACAATCATGGAGCCATTGGCACTAAAGATGACAACAAAACCGTTCATTCCAACTTTAATATTGCCAACAGTTTCTTGCAAAGCAGTTAAATCCAGTGTAACAGCGACTACGGACTTGCCGTCGTTAGACGCTTTCGCCAGAGTTACTGCCGTATGACCCGACTGCTCCGAAGTAAACGGCTCCGCCACAACGACCTGTCCCGGCTTGGCAATCGCTTTTGTATAAAACTCATTTTCCAAAGGCTTGTAGTCAACAGGTTGGCTTTGATTGGAGGAAGCATACACATATTCACCGTCACTGTTAACAAAAATAGCGGCTTCTGCCTCTGAATGGTTGTTGGTATATGTATTTAATATTCCTCTTGCAGCATCAGCAGACAAGATGGATTCGGATAACAGACCAATATCGGACTGTTTAGCTTGTATGTATTGATCGACTATGCTATTAACTAGAGATATGTCTGTATCGGCCATATTGGCCAATTGAGTATCCACTTGCTTTTTGGCGGTCAGATAGGAGAATCCCCCAATCACAAGACTGGGTAGCAGCAGCATTGTTAATAATGTAGCCGCAAGGCGTGTTCGGACGGTCCTGAGTTTTTGCTTTAATTTCATATGCGTTTCTCCTTATGTATGATATATGAAAGCTTATTCTCTATTAAGCATGAAATAGATGAGAGTGCGATTAATTTCAACTTAAAGATATATGAAAAATTTTCATGTTTCTTATAATCACTTTCATTCCGTTCTCCATAAGTGGAGTGTCTTGCATGTATTCGTAACAATCTGTGTATGAAAAAAAGCCACCATTTAGGTGACTTCCTGCACTTCTATCCCATTGAAGATAAAAGGAGCATTCATTAAATATTCTCTGATCCACGCTTGTGCGTACGGTTGCTCATCTATTAATCGTGATGCTTCTCTCGGGTCGGACGAATGATGGCTGTAATTCTCAATCATCCCATGATAAAGAAACTTTCGAGAACCTCAACATAACTTGTTGGCAGTGTCCTTACACTTTCATAACCTCTGATGAACTCCCAACGTTGTGCTGGGAAAAGCCCTAATATTGTGTTAGCTATATCGTACAGAGGTTGGTAGATCCGTTTGAGTCAACTGGGCTGAAATTTCCCATAGACGACGGGCTTGCTCAGGGTCGATGGCATAATCCTTGACTCCAAAGAAGGCTCCGTCCGCAGGAGCTGGCTCACTGATGTCACAATCCTCGCAGTACACGCCACCTTTTCCCTCAAGTTGTGGAGATGTCGCTGCCCATACTTGCGTTGCTGCCCCTTGCTCAGGTGTTTTAAAGTTTGGATTGGCAACTTGACCAGACTCATCAATCCAGCCCAATGCAATCATTTCTTCCTTCGGCATATGTCGTTGCAGCGGCGTCAGAATGCCACCCGGATGTACAGAGAATGCACGCACGCCCTGATCTGCACCGCGTCTATCCAGTTCGACGCTAAACAGAATGGTTGCTGTTTTGGACTGCCCATATGCAGGAAACTTTTCATAGCCGTTCTCAAATTGCATATCGTCCCAGCGAATTGGTGAGAAATGATGTCCTGTTGATGCAACAGATACAACCCGTGCTCCTTCCTGACTTACGAGTGCCGGCCATAATAAGTTAGTTAGTGTGAAATGTCCAAGATGGTTCGTAGCAAATTGTGCTTCCCAGCCCGGCCCTACGCGAGTCTCTGGACAAGCCATAATCCCCGCATTAAGGATCAACATGTCGATACTCTGGTTGCTTGCCAGAAAACGATCGGCAAAAGCACGGACACTGGTGAGATCTGCGAGGTCCATTTCATCGATCTCTACACCAGCTAGTCCTGCAAGAGCCTCTTTGGCGATGGCTGGCCGACGTGCGGTTACAACAACCTTGGCTCCAGCACGAACGAGTGCACGTGTAGTTTCCAGTCCCAATCCGGAATATCCACCCGTGACGATGGCAAGTTTTCCGGATAGATCCGTGTTACTCAATACTTCCTCAGCTGTTGTGCGATGGTTGAATCCGGAACCGATTTTATGTTGTAAGGTTTTTGACTTGTTATCCTGGTTCATCAAAATAATCTCCTTCCAGATGTGTCTTCCTCAAGTTTACAGCTTAGAGTGTACTCTAAGTCAAATATGAACGAATTCCTCTACCTCAATGTCCCAAACCTTTACTCATACAAAAAAAGCCCGGTTCATCACCGAGCCTATAAACATAAGTATAAGGTTGTATTTCTATTATATTTCTATATACTTCACCCATTGCTCATACAGTTCAGTCTCACTACATTGAAAGATCCCTTCGAAATCTTGAGGATTACGAATCAGTTTGTTCAATGCATCTACACCGTATCGCTCAACCACAAATTCCACCATCATATAAGAGAACTGAAAACCTTTCATCGTTTCAAAATCCCACGTATCGTTATTTAATTCATCAAAAGATGGAATCGACTGGTTACGAATGTTATCTTCCGTTGATCCTTTAATGAAATCTTGGGACATATGCTTAGCTTCATATCCACCAATGCCCTGTCTGATCCATTTGGGAGCTGCAGGATTAATATCGCTGATTAGCCACATGGCGAACAAGTGGACTGTGCCTTTCAGAATGGATTGATACGTATGCTCCGGTCCCGGATTCAATGGAGAGACAATTTTTAAAGTACGCCCTTCATGTGTGCCCATAAACCAATTCGGGGCATCTGTTTCGCCGACAGCTTGATGGAACGTTGGCAGATCAGGATAAATTTCAATAACTACCTTTTGTGATGGATGATGTTTATATTTGGTCGACACTCGTTCAACACTATTGTTGAGCTCATCGAACAAATCTTGATGCACTTTCTTCGTATGATCATTCGTATCTTGGTTTTCACCTTTATTTACAATGGAAATCAGTTCATGAATAGACATGATGGCAATATCCCCCCACTCTTTCAGTTCTTTTCTTAATTTCTCCAAAGCCCGGTACAGTCTGTTCTTTACTGCGCTTTCCCGTCGTCCAACAATCTTGGATATTTCGGGCAAGGTGCAGTCAACGAAAAAGCGTAATGCAATAATTTCCTGATCAATCTCATCCAGCTTTTGTAACGCAGAACCAATATCAATTCGAATATCAACATGTTTCGTAAATTCAAGAGAGATCGATTGCGATTCATAATCTGTAAAATCATAAGGAGATTCTTTTTGTCGCGATAACCTGCGATATTCGTTCTTCACCGTGTTCTGAGCAATCTTAAAGATCCAGGTGAATAAATTTGAGCTTCCTTTAAAGCTGTGAATATTTTCGACTGCTTTCAAAAACACCTGTTGGGTCAAATCATCTGCAACCAATGGATTCAATTTCAGTGAGAAGTATTTGCTGATTCTCTGACGATATTGCTCATACGTGTTCTCAAAGATGGCGATGCTTTCCTGTTCATCCGGATAAACAGGTTTCGTGTCATGAGCTCCTGACATGGTGGGGAACCTCCTCTTGATTTACATTTAATTAGACACCGGAGGAAGCAAAAAAGCCACGCATGAGAAAAAAATTATTTTTGGCTATTTCACCTCTTTAGTATGAATTCTGTTTTTTTTGAGATAAAAAATAAACAAAGGCAGCCGATTCACTGATCGGCTACCTTTGTTCTTTATGGAAAACAACTCAGCCTTTGCTTATCTCAACGTTGCGGGCAGCTTTACACCGAGGAGTTTACCCTCCGCCTGTATTATGATCATACCGTCTGTCTTCAGCGTCGCTTCGTGTAAATCTGCTCCGGTGGTTACCCGAAAGACGGGTGTAGCAGTCAACATATTAATCCCCAACATTGTTCCGTTACGCTGCGTCCGGTACATTCCTTTGCCGTACACGCTAATCTGAGCAACAGGCGCGTCGCCATACCACTTGATTTCCTGTCCATTCACCAGCTTAATACCCGCTAGTTCTCCCGTTGTTTCATTTTTGTATATCAGCCTTTCCTGCACGATACCAAGCGACAGCCCGTTTTCTTTATAAAAAGGGCGCGGATAAGTCCGAAGCGGATCTGCATTAGCTGTATATTTGTCAAAGTTGTATTCTGCTACCCGATCTCCTTGTTCAATGTATAACTTTCCATTGCTTGCAAATACACTCCCATACCCATAGTCATACGGTGGATCACCATTCATTTTCCAGTTGTATTCAAGACTCCCTTTTTGCACGCCAGTCTTGAGGTTATAGGCATTCACACTTACTTTGCGTTCCGGTTTTGATTGATATTCTGTCAGTTTGGAAGAATGATAATCAACCGAATACACGAGACCGTCTTTAATTTGAAGTGCTTCTCCTTGACCGAAATCATCCCATAACTTTTTGCCTGTCTTCTTGTCATATGCATTTAGTTGGATGGACGTAAGTGCCCCCTGTACAAAAAAGGTTCGAAGCACGACGCCATTCGATTCCTCCAGGTAGTCGGTACCGTTTCCTTCACCAAGCGGCTCGTCAGCCCGCCACTTTAGCTTGCCCGTCTTTATATCAAATGCAAATGTTGTACTTCCTTGGATAATATAAAGGGTATCACCCGTTGGAACTAACATTTCTGTACGATACCGTGTATCGATCCAGGTGGATGAGCCTGATTGCCATATCGCTTTTCCTGTCTTCGCGTTCAAAGCATAAGGCTTATGATCCCCAGTGAGACCGTAAATGACGTTATTATGATAAACAACATAAGGTGTTAATCCATTTCCATAAGACCATAGCCGTTTGCCTGTCTTTGCATCCAATGAAATCAGTTTGCTATCAGCGAAAGTGAATACCTTACCCTCTTCTGCTACGGCCTGATGCCCAATATAAGGTTCGTTCATCTTCAAATAATTGTCCACCTTTGCAGTCCAGGAAGGCTTAAGTTCGGGTACCGAAATCCCCATGTAGGAATACCAGTTGCGTACCGAAACATCAGGTGCGTCTGCATGTGCCTGAGACAGAATAACGGCGTTCCCCCCCAGAGCAAGAAGCCCCACAGCTGTAAAGCTTGCGACGATACATCGGAATAGTTGACCTTTCAAATTCGTAAACGGTCGATTCTTTTTCGTTTTGAGCATAATACCCTCCACTTTAATGGTTTCTACATTAGTTACTTTAATAGATGTGTATTTCTAGAGAGCTATCGTATTTATAATCTTCATCAATATAACGTAATGGATTGCATAATAGTTATACTCTTGTTAAGAGATTTATTTTGAATTTAAAACGAAAAAAGCCGCCAAATTGGCGACTCCTTGTTCAGCGGGATGAAGCTTTTAGTTGAGTCTGCATGAAGACCAGTTCCTCAGCCAATTTTTCCAGCCTGCTCAGTGCTTCAGTATCTTTAATGTTATTCTCAGCATCAAAATGATCACTATTCAGATATACATAGCTTGGGGCAACATAGGAGCGGAAAAAGCCGGCAATCGGTTTTAATTGATTTTCCACTACCAAATAATGCTGATAGGTGCCCCCGGTTGCTATAAAACCCATCACTTTATTGTAAATGCTCTGCACGGGCAGAAGGTCGAATACATTTTTCAGTACGCCTGTCAGAGAGGATTGATATATTGGTGTGCCGATCACGTAAAAGTCAGCATCAATCAATTTTTGAACCACCATCTGGGTGTCTTCATTGTAATCCTCCAACTTGCGACCATCGCAAAATTCGATCCCTTTATAATCTCTTAAATCTATGAGTTCCACTTCAATTTCTGGATGATTATTTTTTACGAATTGGAGTACAGCATCCACACCCACTGGTGTCTTTGATCCAATCAGTGACCCGGATAATCCGATTAATTTCACAACATTAACCTCCTATGATTTCATCTTCATCATCAAACGATTCCATGGTTTCCAACGCACATTCCTTCATCACATGAAGCATGCTGCCTAGAGTGATTTTTTCTAACTGCTGCATTAACTGCTGTTCACTTTCTATGAAAATGTTTGCGAGCTGAATATCTACCTCTGCTGTTAAATTCCCTTTATTCATAACGGATGGTTTGGGAATCTGAAGCGGTTTGGAAGACACCAGGGTGTACACATCTTTCAAGGTTATCTCATACGGGTCTTTAGACAAAACATAACCACCGTCAATACCTTCTTTTGACTTAACGTATCCCACTTTTTTGATCGAGCTAAGGACTCGGCGTATCCTCGCCGGGTTCACCCGAATCCTTTCAGAGATCTGAGTACTGGTTAGCTTCTCATTTTCATGTGAACTAAGGAGAACCAGAATATAGATGACAACACTTAGCTCACTGTTCATAGCTGCCTACTCTCCCAAAATAATGACTTCCGTCTCCAATTCAATATTAAATTGATTACGTACTGTTTTTTTAATTAATTTGATTAATTCTAAATAATCCTCAGCAGTGGCGTCATCTGCATTAATGATAAAACCAGCATGCTTCTTGGAAATTTCCGCTCCCCCAATGCGAGTGCCTTGTAAATTACACTCTTGAATGAGTTTTCCGACATAATGTCCCTCTGGACGTTTGAATACACTTCCGCAAGAGGGAAATTCAAGCGGTTGTTTGGATTCCCGTTTAAACGTTAAATCCTGCATGATACTCGAAATGACATCCTTATTCCCTGGTTTAAGCTTAAATTCCACTTCAAGTATGATGTATTGATCCGTTCGAAAGATACTGTTTCGATAACCAAGCTGCATGTCATCTCGGACCATGTTAAGCAATTCTCCATTTTTAGTAACCACTAGTGCTCGCTCAACGACCTCATCCATCTGACCACCGTAAGCTCCAGCATTCATATATAAAGCGCCACCTGTACTTCCGGGTATTCCACATGCAAACTCCAGACCTGTTAAGCTGTTATGCAAAGCAGTACGTGACACATCAATAATGTTGGAACCGCTCTGCGCGACAATCTTGTCACCATAGACTTTAATCTGATCAAATTCGCTCAGAGAGAGCGTTATTCCACGCACACCCTGATCTTTAATAATGACATTTGATCCTTTTCCAATAATCGTTAGAGGTATTTGATGTGTTTTTGCAATGTTAACCACGTTAATAATTTCTTCTTTCGTTGTGGGATGGATAAGTATGTCTGCTTTACCACCCAGCTTTATATACGTGTGGTCTTTTAATGGCTCATTCCATTTCAATTTTTCCAAAGGTATGTGATTTTCAAAAATATTCATGACATTCTCTCCCTGAGTTGAAAAGACATGATTGCACGATCGGCAAATAGAAAGCTCCTTCATTGTATGTTTAATATGAGATATTGGTTGAAAATATTCCGTCATCCTGACAATTAATCACATTTTTTGACCTCACCACGGTAATTCGCCATTCGGAAACTGGCCCCGCATCCACATGAAACTTTTGCATTAGGGTTATTCATGGTGAATCCCCCTAACATTCCACTTTCTTCGTAATCAATCTCAAGTCCTTCAATATATGGAACCGTATTGGTGTGAACCAATATACGAAATACACCTTTATCTAATAAGATATCCCCTTCTGCTTGCTGTTCATCTACGATAAGGGTATAGGATAGACCACTGCATCCCCCCTCATCCACCCCGACCCGAAGGAAAGAAATCTGGGTATCCGCACTTGCCAGGATTTCAACGATTTTTTCTGCTGCTGCTTCACTGACCTGAATCATTGTTATGCCTCCTTGGAGCGTATTTTTTTGGCTAGCTGGTTGTTTTTCAAACGCAGCCCATTAAAATCTTAATGATTTCTTCAGGACTCGTATATGCATTAAAATAACGACAACCTGTTGATTGCAGATGGATAGGAATATCCATAAGTTCCAGAGACCCGCTATACAATATCACTCGATATTTCTCGGGAAATTGTTCTATAAGCAGCTTGATATTGTCCACATTCATATCTACGATGATTACAGAATTATCCGGAAGTTGATCCATGTTACCGATCACATCACGTGGAGTGTCCAGTACATGTAACGACGGCTCGGTTTGAATCAATAAACTTAAACTTTTAACAAGGTGATGCGTATCGGATAGAATTAACACATGGTTCATTCAGAAAACCTCCGGATAACATGATGGCAATCGCAGGATATTCCTTTGCGTTAATTCGTGTTTGTAGTAAACCATTCCATCAAGCAAGGTATGAAAGCAGCTAGAGCGGCCCCTTTGGGTGTAAGTTCATACATGATCTGTATGGGATGTGTTAGGGCTTTTCTCTTCACCAACTGATCTTTCTGAAGATCTTTTAATCGTTTGGAGAGGATCGCTTCTGAGATGGAAGGCACATTTTCGTAAATTTCGCTGAATTTCTTAGGACCTTGCGAAAGAGTACATAGGATATGGATCGTCCATTTCGTTCCGATAATACGATAGGCTGTGAAAAGTTTCTCGGTATCCGAAGTCAACATCGCATGAACACACCTTCCTTGGCTTACCCCCGTTTATTTGTTTTTCAAGCCTAACGATTGCAGTCCCGTTCTTATTTGGTCTGTTACTGGTGCAATTCGAGTACTGGCAATCAAGCTCAAGACGATTAACACCAGATGAAAGCCCATCGTTACGATTAATCCTGATTGCAATGACATCCCGCCAGCTTGACACACCACCAGGATGGAACCACCGATCCCGATGACTACACCCGGTGTAAATGAATCTGCAAATTGCAGATTTGCCGAGGTTTTGCCAACGCCTGCCTCTCCTGTTTGGGCAAACGCAACAACACCGCTAATCGGATGCGCTAATCCAATGCCTATTCCAGCTATGATCTGGCCAATAACCGCTACGGTAACGGTCACCGCAGGAACCCAAAATACGATGGTAATTCCGATGGCAAGCAGGAGTACACCAATAATAATTCGTGTATGACGTCCACGACCCTGATCTGCCGAGTCCCAACGCCCTTGCAAATAAGCAATGACACACCAGCTCAGTGCAGCGCTTGCTACAATTAAACCAGCCTGAGAAGGTGTAATGCCTTTCACCTCAATTAAAGCCAATACCAAGAAATTTTGTGTACTGGTATAAGCAGCGAAGAACAGTCCACGCGTAGCGAGTATAGCGGGCATACCTCTTCGCAAAGCAAGGGTTCCCTCCGGCAGCAATTTGCGCAGTGGGTATACCATCAGTACTCCCCCGATAAGGACGATAACCAATCCAATAAGCGACGGAAGCTTGCCAAGTCCCACTAATAAAGTCCCCGTACCTATCGTTAATAGCAGCGCCATCCAAGTAGCGGCAGATCCTTGCTCCCCTTGTGAAGGCTGTGATTTTAATTTCGTAAAGGCAGGTAAGCTAAGGAGTGCTGAAATCAACAGAATCGGTAGAATCCCCCAGAATACAAAGCGCCATGACCACTGATCTGCAATAAGCCCTGCAACATATGGACCAAGCATGGACGGAAGAACGTAGGCTGTACCGAATGCGCCCAGTATTTTGGCACGCAATTCATCAGGATAACTTAAGGAAATGGCCGTGTACACGCAAGTCATCATAGCTCCGGCTCCCAAACCCTGCATGGCGCGTGACGCGATCATGGTATACATATCTCCTGCGGTTGCGGCTGCGACCAGCCCGACAATAAACAAAAGAAGTGCGAGCGTAAAGGGTACTGCGGGTCCCCTTCTATCAATAATCCGACCAACAACCAATGTTCCGATAATCTGTGCAAGCAGATATGTACTGAATATCCAGCCAAACAGGTTAAGACCGTTCAGGTCTCCAGCAATAGAAGGAGCAATTGTCGTTACCGACAAACCTTCAAATCCAACGGCCATGACTGACAATATAATTCCTATGGATAATGCAAAATAACGCGGACTGAAAATACTTTGAGAACGGGACGACATGATATGTGACCTCCAAGAGATTTTTATGTATACATCGTATCCGGATACTTAGTAAACATTTTGCTTTACAAAGTTTAAACTACAGTTCGCTTTTGACTTTGTCAATGTTTTTGTTTAAAATGTATGAAATAATGAAGATTCAGTTGCTTAAAAAGGAGGTTCACCATGAGCCGGGATCAAACGAAAAAGGATGCCTCAACCAGTACCCGAAAAGCAATCATTAACCTGCTTAAGCATCAAGGTGGAATGGACGTGGTGGCACTCTCCTCCCAATTTGCGTTATCTGGAATGGCTATCAGGCAGCACTTAAATGCACTGAAAGAAGAAGGATTGGTTACTTTCGAAGAAGAGGCTCGCCCCATGGGTCGACCAACCAAGCTATGGAGATTAACCCCCGCTGCTGATCGTTTTTTCCCTAGTGGATATTCGGAGTTATCCGTCAGTCTGATCAATTCCATGAAAGAAGCTTTCGGAAATGAAGGGTTGGACAAGCTGCTGAGTGTGCGGAATAAGAACATGCAGGAGCAATATCTACAGTACATTGGCGATACATCCGGCGTGAAGGAAAGGCTGGAGAAACTGGCTGAAATCCGAACAAATGAAGGTTATATGGCCGAGGTCAAGGATCAAGGCGATGGAAGCCTCTTATTTATAGAAAAGCATTGTCCAATCTGTGAAGCTGCGGCGGTATGTACCGGGTTATGTAAGAATGAATTACATTTATTCAAAACGGTTCTTGGAGATCAAGTTCATATCGAACGGGGAGAGTATATTATGGCAGGAGGAAGAAACTGTATATATACGGTTAGAGAACATCATTCATTGTAAGTCATTCCGAACAGTTTGAGCCCATTTACTCCCAAATGCTGATTATTATCGATATATAAAAACGAAAAAAAGAACCTTGAATTTAGCTCAAGGTTCTTTACGTTCAGTTGTGTAGTGAAAGCAAGTTTTAAAAGATGGTTGGCACCATTCCCCCATCCATACGGATTGGAGAACCTTTGAATGCCGATGCATACGGACTGCATACAAATGTGGCCAATCTGCCTATCTCAAGAGGCTTGATAAATCGTTGGATTTCGGATTGAGGCAGGTTTTTGCGCATAAAATCCTTCTCTTTTTCTAAAAAAGTCATCGATTCATCAGGGTAGATGCTCTCTATGATTTCTTGCACATTTTCAGAAAGGGTTGGTCCTGGCATGATTGTATTGACGGTAACTTCTGTTCCTACCGTTAATTTCGATAAACTTTTGGACAACGATAATAACATGGATTTGGTCATACAATACTGAGGCATTTGTCCTGAAGGCATAATGGCTTCTTCACTCGCAATAAAGATCATGCGGCCATAATCATTTTGCAACATTTTTGGCATATAAAATTTGGACAATGCATTTGCAGCGAGCACATTCGTACGGAAGTATTTCTCCCAAACCTCATCGCTGATATCCTCATATTGCATCATTTCATAAATCCCCATATTGTTCACTAGGATATCAATTTGGGGGTATTTTTCAAATAAGGCTTCTCTTTGACCAATGTCCACCAGATCAGCTGTAGCTTTTTGAGGTGAGGTAGCGGGAAACTCGGACTTTATTTCATGAACCGCGCGCTCAACCTCTGCATCATTTCGTCCATTGATGAGCACATTAACCCCTTCTTTGGCAAGTTCAATGGCAATGGCTTTCCCGATCCCCTTCGTCGATCCTGTAACCAAAGCTGTTTTACCGTATAAACCCATATCCATATTACACTACTCCTTTTATTCTCTTGTAGCGGCAAGCTGAATTGTTATCATGTTAAAAACAGTCTTGTGCTCCGGATAGGATTTATATTACCTTGTCTACATTGTCCAGTAACTAGCGTGTTGCGCCAAAGTTCTTGCATAACACGCCAAATGGTATAAAGCATTCAGTTAATGAAGCCTTGATGAATCTGACGGTCCTTCGGATAGCGAATTCGTTCCTAAATATTCCGTACGCCAATTCGTTGGCGTATCCCCTTCCCATGAGCGGAAGGCACGGTAGAACGAGTTCTGGTCTTCATATCCAATCAAGAAAGCTACTTCTTTAATGTCCAGTGTAGGGTCGGCCAAGTAAGCTCTTGCCTGCTCATGTCTGGCTTGCGTCAATAGATGCTTGAAGCTTGTATTCTCTTCTGTAAGGCGGCGCTGCAAGGTGCGATCGCTCATACCTAATTCCTTGGCAACGACCTGAATGTCGGGGCGACCTCCTGTAAGACTGCGTTTCATAATCCATTTGACCATGTCTGTAATAGAACGACTGCCTTGCTGTTCGTCCAGCGATCGATCCAGGGCGGGAGTAAGGATTTCCAGCAGCTCTTCGTTGTATGAAAGAAACGGACGGTCCAAATCTTTACGATGTAAGATAAGCCGGTTACAGGTTGCACCCATCCGAATGGGACAGCCGAAATACATCTCAAGGATGCGAACATCGCCCATGTTATGCGAAAATTCGACTAGCCGCGCAGTCAAAGGTTGACCTGTTCCCCGGCGCCCAAGTTCGAGAAGAAACGCAAGTGTGACTCCAACCAGCAATGACGGACCAGAGTGTTCGTTAGTTAACCATTCCAGTTCAATTGAACAATCATCGCCCTCCTCAGTAATACGCAAGCTTTCAGGGGGACAAAGTTTTTTGTAGCGAGCCATTCGGTGTAATGCATCACGGTAGTCACGCGCATGGTAGGTTGCTAAGACACTCGGCGGGTATTTCCCCGTTTCAAAGACGGTCGCAAGCTTGATGATTCCTTCGGCAGTGTCACCGACGAGATCAGAATATGCCTGCCAGATCGCGAAATATTGAGCAATCGTGACGGCTGGTTCAGTTATAATCGTGAGCGGCAGTTGTGCTTTGCGAGCTACATCGTGGGCGGCAATCCCTAATTGATGCAAGCCTGTCCAAAATCCCGCCGGGAATTTAATCCGCTCAGAGGTGTGAGACTTCATAGATACTCCCCTTCTTGAAATCTTTGTTGCTTAATGATTCATCCACTGTACAGGGACTCTGATTCTTTTGCAATGTCACTAATATTTCCTGATTTCCAGAATAAAACAAGAAACCAATGCAGGAACGCTCCGCATTGGTTTCCAGGAAATCAGATTTAGCGTTATTTCGATTGTTCAAGAAGTCCAACAATAAGTGTAACTGCCTCAGCACGGGTAGCTGTCTGCATCGGAGCAAATCGATTGCCACCTACACCGCCCACCAGACCTGCTTCCACAGCAGAAGCTACATAGGATACTGCCCATGCCGGGACATCCTTGGCATCTTTGAAATCCAGTTTCGCATTGGAATTCGTTTGAATTCCGCCAGCACGTGCAATCATAGTTACCATCTCCGCACGGCTCAGCGTCTTGCTAGGGCCGAACGAGCCATTTTCATAACCATTGACAATGCCAGCGGATGCAGCTGCTGTAATATACGGCTTCGCCCATGAAGGAATCTTGTTATCATCCGTATAGCGAATACTCTCGCTTACGGTATTCAAATTCAAGGCACGGCCCAGCATCGTAATGAACTCGGCACGTGTGACTTTCTGATTCGGACGGAAGGTCTGATCGCCATAACCATTCACGAATCCAGTCGCCAGAGCTTTATCAATTGCAGATTTTGCCCAGTGTCCGTCTGTATCTTTCAACGCTGGCGCAGTGCCTGTGCTTCCGTTATTACCTGATCCAGTACCCGGCTGGTTGCCGGAATCAGTTCCGCTGCCGTTACCGCCGTTCGAACCGTTACCGGTTGTTGTATCGCTACCGGTTCCTGAGGAGGAGCCATTACCACTGCCAGACCCATTGCCTGAACCTGAACCCGATCCGGGATTCGATGTTCCTGGATTGGAAGTTCCTGGTCCCGGATTCGAAGGTTCTGTCTTCTTCACGATACCGAACTGATCAACAATGAACGGGGCTGCTCCATTTTGATTTTGGTCAATTTCATACGTTATAGCTGTCAATTTGCTGCCGTCAATCGTAATGCCCACAAAATTCTGGACCTGACTGCGCATTGGACGACGGTTGTCATTCGGATCAGGGCCATATTTGGCTGCATGATTCTCCTCTGCCAGTTCAAAAAGATTGTAATAAGCATCACCGAGACTTGTGCTCGGATTTTTGTAATACACTTTTGGACCAGCTGTTGCCGGAATCAGATAGATCGTGCCATCCGGATTCACAGAGTACTCGATTTTCTGTCCATTTTGCATCTCCGTGATCATTTCTGGCTGACGCGCTTTCCCCTTCTGATCAATCGGTTTTGTGCGGGCATAGATGTGATCATGTCCCTGGAGTACAAAATCAATGCCAAGCTCCGCCATAATCGGTGCAATCTTGGTACGTACACCGTTTGCTCCCATGATGTCGGAATCCGTTGCGTGATTTGACGTCGTGTACGGTCCCTTGTGAATGTTGACGATTATCCACTGGGATCCACTCTTCTTGGCAGCCTGAACATCTTTCTTCAGCCACTCGACTTGCTCTAATGAGAAGTTGTCATACTCATCCGAATCCTCATTGGAGTTCAACACAACAAAATGCGCATTGCTGTAATCATAAGAATAGTAAGCTCCCGTCTCCGTAGCGGAATTTACCGGTGACTGGATGTTGAAATGATCGATAAACGCATAATTTTCGTCCTCGTGGTTCCCTGCGGATGGAACGATGGTTGTATTTAAGAGGCTTTCCTGCGAATGCCCAAGCAGCCAGTTCCACTGCTCCTCTTTCACACCATTATCCACGATATCCCCGTTATGAACGACAAATTGTGCATCCGGTACTGTAGCCAATGCTTTGGCCAATGTCTCAGAGGACAGAATTGCCTCATCCTCTTCCTTCGCTTGTGTATCCGCCAGATCAATGAAAGTGAATTTACCTTTCTCCGGTGCTGTACGGAAGGTACCTGTCTCGCTCCATACTTGTTGGGAAGCATCCCCTACACGGAAATAATAGGTTGTATTAGCTTTCAGATCTGTCACTTCTGCTTTGTGCATCAGTTCTTTAGGAGCATTCGCAGGTTTTGCAGAGCGCCCTTGAACCGATTTGGCTTGCGTGAAATCAGGTGTTGTAGCTGTTTTCTCCACAACTTGAAGGTCGCTATTCGTTACTTGATCGGAAGTGTACCACGTGAACCCCTTGCTCTTGGTAGGATCTCCATGGAACGTTACCGTTACCTTGTTTACCTGTTCTGGAACAGGAACGGTATCCGATTCCTTGATAATCCCGAAAGTATCCACGACAAATGGTTCTGCATTCTTATTTTGGTCAATCTCATACGTTATGGCGGACAGCTTGTCTCCGTCAATAGTCAATGAAACGAAGTTCTGAACCTGCCCTCTGGCTGCGCTCGTGGTGTCGCCATATTGCCGAGCGTGGTTTTCCTCCGCACGCTCGAACAAATTAAAATATGCATCTCCTAATTCAGTTTTCTGGTTTTTGAAGTATACTTTGGCTCCTGCTGTAGCCGGAATCATATAAATGGTTCCATCTGGTTTAACTGCGTAATCGATACTCTGTCCATTAAAGGTCTCTGTTATTTTGGCCACATCTTCAGCAGTACCATCGCTCTTGATTGGCTTCGTCCGTGCATAGATATGGTCATGTCCCTGAAGGACTAGATCAATCCCCAGTTCGTTCATGAGTGGGGCGATTTTTTTTCGTTCACCGTTCGCACCAATAATGTCGCTATCCGTGGCGTGATTCGATGTCGTGTACGGACCTTTATGGATGTTCACGATAATCCACTTGGCTCCTGCGGCTTTTGCTTCAGCTACATCCTGCTTCATCCATGCGACTTGCTCATTCGAGAAGTTGGCGTAATCCGATGAATCCTCGTTGGAGTTCAATACGATAAAATGAGCTTTGCTATAATTATACGAATAATATGCGCCTGTTACCGTTGCAGCACCGTCTGGCTGCTTCACATTAAAATGCTCGTAGAACGCATAATTTTTATTCTCATGATTGCCAGCAGACGGTGCAATGGTCGTGTTCATAAGACTGGCTTGCGAATGACCAAGCAGCCAATTCCATTCTTGCTCTGAAGTGCCATTCTCCACAACGTCTCCGTTATGGACGACAAATTCAGCATTCGGAACCGTTGCGAGTGCTTTGGACAGAGTAGATCCGGACAGAATCGCCTCATCCTCTTCCTTCGCTTGTGTATCCGTCAGGTCAATAAAGGTAAATGCTCTGTCAATCGGAGCCGTTCTGAACGTTCCAACCTCACTCCATATGCCCAGATCCTGATCGCCAACACGGAAAGAATAGGATGTATCTGGCAAAAGCCCCGTCGCTTCCGCCTTATGCACCATTTCTCCAGGGGAGTTGGAAGCTACGGTTGCACGTCCACTGAAGCTTTGTGCCTGACTGAAGTCGGCAACGCCTACTTGGTTCGGCACCACTTGAACAGTGCTCTGTGCAGATGCAAGAGGCGTATACCAAGTGAAGCCTTTGCTACTTGTTGCATCCCCATAGAAAGTAACCGTTACTTTGCTGATATCCAGCGATGGTGCATTAGCCAAGGCTTTAAGCTCCATGTCAAAATACAGGTCCGAGCTGCTGTCGCTCTGTTGATGTACTTCGACCGCAATTTCGTTTGAGCCATCACGCAAATTGGCTTTCATCGGCTCAGTGAGGTCAATATCCTCATACATTACCGGCAAATCCTTACCAGAAGTTGCTTTGGTAGAGTACTCAATCTCGCCGTCAGGCATGCCAAAGCGACGAACTTCCACCCCATTCACATAAATCACTGCACCATCGTCAATACCAAATGTGCCGAGAATTTGTCCGTAACCGTCAATTTGTTCCTTGTTAACGTTTAGGTTGGTCCGGAAATAGGTTGTGCGGGGTTTATTTTTTTTGTCCAGACCGTAGCTGACTTCCGTTTTGAGTGATCCAAAATAGGACGTGCTTATGCCACTCCCGTTGTCTTTGTAACCAAATGGAGCCGGTCCCGAATTCCAAGATGAATCATCGTATGAAGCACGCCATTCCGCTTGTAGATCCTGACCCTGATCGAAATAATGCCAATTGGCATTACGCTCTAACAGTATCTCAGGCTCAGACAATGATGCGGCTTGGGCTGAATTAACTCCCCCAAATCCCGCAAGCCATCCGAATACCAAAGCAATCGATAACAGGATGGATAACACTTTTTTGTAAAGGTGACTGATCATAATTCTCTCCTTTGTATGTATGATTGGTTGGCTTATGTAAATCCAAACAGGCCTAGCATAACAAGGGAAGATCAGCATCCGGTTAGCGGGACGTAAAACTTATGTAAACTCTTACATTTATTTGACTTATAATATGGATAAGGTTTTTAGTTAACATAATAATTAATATGGTTCCCACTCCTATTTGGACGAAAATATAGAGACTATTTTTTAAGGGTTGATGAATAACCCGGTTTAACTATAATTATTGCCAGCATAGTAAAGCTCAGTCTTTCGGATTCAATGCAAAAAAAGCCGCCAATAAGGCGACTATTTTCCGTACACGTGCTATCCTTTAACTGCACCCAATGCAACGCTGCCTATAATCTGTCTGGAGAATATCGCAAAGACAATGATAATAGGCAGGATCGAGATCGCAACACCCAAATACAACAGTCCGTAATCCATTCCATAATATCCTTGCACCAGCGCAACGAGTACCGGAAGCGGATATTTATCCAGGGAGAAAAACAGGACCAGCGGCGTGAGAAAATTATTCCACGAACCGATAAAGGTGAATATGCCAAGCGCCGAAATAGCCGGGCCCAGAATGGGCAACACAATCTGATTGAATGTGCGGAACTCCCCTGCACTATCCACACGTGCCGATTCAATAATTTCGTCTGGAATGCTGCTCTCCATAAATTGTTTGATAAAAAACACATTAAATGCATTCGCCGCTGCCGGCAAAATGATCGCTGCATAGCTGTCCAGCAAACCTAACGTACTGAACAGACGATACATCCCGATCAGCGCGAGCTGCCCAGGCACCATCATGGTGGCAAGCAAGAACAGGAATAGCCCGTTGCGACCTTTGAACTTGAACTTGGCGAAGCCATAAGCCGTTAGTGAACCGATATACAAGGATAGCACCGTAGACGTTCCGGCAATGAAAAAGCTGTTGGCAAACCCGCGCCAGATATTGATTTTGGAAGCCATGTTCGTATAATTATCCAGCAAGAAGGGGCCTGGCAGAAACGTAAATGTCGATGCAATCGTCGCATTATTATGTGTGGAATAGATGAGCATGAGATAAAATGGAATGATACAGAGCACGGCAAGGCTAATCAAACACAGATAAATAATGACTTTGCCCAGTGTCAGACGCCTCACAGTATCGTACTGCTGTAGCATAACTTTTTGTTGTTCGACTGGTTTGACGGTTGGCATTTCATTTCCCCCTCCCTATGCACGGCTCTTGCGCTTCGTCATCATGAAGGATACGACCGATAGCAGGATAATGATGATGAACAGACAGAATGCAATGGCCGCCCCATAACCAAAACGTGTACTTTGGAATGCCACATTATACAGATACATAATACTCGTCATGGCTGCACGATCCGGACCACCCGTCCCATTCGTCAATGTAAACGGCTGATCGAAAATCTGAATACCCCCAATAATGGACGTGATCATCTGAAATAGAATGATTGGGCGCAGCATTGGAACGATGATATGAATGAAAATATGTTTCTTTTTCGCCCCATCCATTTGAGCGGCTTCCTGCAGTGACGGATCAATACCCTGAAGGCCTGCCAGATAGATGACCATGGAGTAACCAAAGTATTGAAAGAACAGAATGGATGAAACAATCAGTCGCATAAACCAGGGATCATTTTTCCAGTTAATTGGATCATCGATAAGTCCAACTTGAACCAGAAAATGATTTAAACCGCCGGATTGCCAATCAAAGATCAGACTCACAAGCAGACCCAATGATGCAGCGGTAACGATGTTGGGAAAGAAATAAACCGCTCTGAAAAAGTCTCTTCCCTTAAGTAACTTGTCGTTGAGGATAAAGGCGAGTACAAGCGAAACAGTAAGCTGTGGGACTACAGAGACACCCCAGATAAAAAGAGTATTAAATAATGTCTTGTAGAACAAAGGATCTTGCAGAACAGTAATATAGTTACCCATTCCGACGAAGTCTGGCGTAGTAATCCCATCAAAGTTGGTGAAGCTGATATAGAGAGAATACAGAATGGGGTATAGCCCAAAAATGGCGAAAAGAATGAAAAACGGAGCAATGAAATAGTATCCGTAATGATCTTTGCGGATTGACTTGGCAAACATGATTTGTACCCCCAGTCATCGGATGATTAAAAGGCATTTGCTTACTTCTAAGCTAATCCACTTCCAGCTCCGGAAATCTCAGTTTGACATCACGCTTGATTCGTTTTACGGCTTCTTCTTTGGTTTGAATGTCATTATTGAGATACAACTGGAGAACATTTTTGAAGATGTCATTGTTAATGGTTGAATCATATTTGGTTCGCTCATATACAGGAACCTGCTTGGCTGCTTCCGAGAAAAACTCAAAATGCTTCTGCCCTCCCAAATACGCTGAAGATACAGATCCCGCAAGCTGATCATTCACGACCATATTGCTTGTGAAATAGTCCTGTTCCTTCGCAAGTTCAGACAGAAAATCATGATTAAAGTTATAAAACTCAATAAACTTCCAGGCCAAATCCTTTTTGTCACTTTTGCTGTACATCGCAATATAAGTTCCACCGGCACTAAAAGCGGATGGCCCCGGCGCGAGACCCCACAATCCTTCGGTATCCGGAGCGTTCGCCTTAAAGGTGTATTGCAGCGCCCAGGTTGCTCCCGGATAGAACATCACTTGGCCTTTTTGCATCGAAGCCGCATATCCGGCACTACCATCATCCAACTCTGCAAGCACATGCCGCTGACGGGCTTCACGAACAAGGTCAAGCACCTTCATATAAGTGGGATCGATGACTAACTTCCCATCCTTAACCCAAGGGATACCATCATATGAATTGGATATCGCATTCCAGTTGGCCAGGGCATGAACTTTATTCCCACTCTCCTGCTCAACTCTCTCTCCAATCTCGAATATCTTCGCCCATGTATCGATTTGCGGCGCCACCTTCTCCGGATCGTCCGTACCCAAATATTCTTTGGCCAAATCTCTCCGATAATAAATACCTCCAGGCGTTCCCTGATAACCGATCGCTCTAATATTTCCTTCGCTATCCTTCTCATTGGCCTGCACAAAAGCATACTGCTCTGGAATAAGATCATTGGCGTTATACGGTGCTACCGATAAATTCTCCAGATAAGGCACATCAATCAGCTCTCTTATATTTGCATTCTCGATCATAAACACATCCGGAGCCTTAGACGTTGTCTGTAGTGCAGACTTAAGCTTGGTGATGTAGAAATTGCCCGGAATATTGACAAAATTCACCTTAATGTCCGGATATTTCTCCTCGAATTTCTCAATGGCATAACCTGCTTCATCCGTAAAACTCCAGACGGTGATTTCCTCCTGCTTGGGCTGGTTGGCTCCATTTGGTTGGCAGTCGGACATCATTATCACTGCGCTTACGAGTGCAATCATGGAGATATATTGAAGCTTAAACTTCTTCATGGGCCCCCTCCTTCAAAAAGGAAACGCTTACATTTTATTAGAGTATATGGATTTTGGAGAAGGCTTTCTCCCCAAATATTGTGAATCATCCTTCATATGTTGTGATATTTGTACGATGCTTCTTGCGAAATTCAGACGGAGTGCAGTCATTATATTTTTTGAACAGACGGTTGTATGAGTTCACATTGTTGAATCCATGACCAATGGCAATATCCAGAATGGATTCTTCGCGGAACAATAACGCCCACTCCGATTTGATGATTCGAAAATGATTCAGGTATTCCATCAGTGTGATTCCTTTGATCTCTTTAAACAATTTACATACGTGAAACTTGCTGAATTTAATGTGCTCTGCGACTTGATCCAGTTTGACGGGTTCAGCGTAGTGCTCCTCCAGGTATTCACAGACCGATTCGAGAAATTCGAATTTTTTGGAAGATGTACAGAGCCATCCTGAAGTTAATTCATCTGTAATCGGTGCCTTTGTGCGCAGCATATGAACGATGAGATCATATAATCTGGCCACCATTAACCAGCGATATCCCGCCTGTCGATCCTTCTCTTCATTTGCTAAGGCATCTATATATTTCCCGAGATTTTTCTCATGACAAAGGCCGCACGGGATGACCGTTGTTTTATTGAAAAGCTCCCCCAGGTCATGGGTTTCTCTTTCGGTTGTGAAGCTTCCCGTTAATAATTCCAGTCGAAACAGGATAATGGTTAAATGATCTGTACCTGGCAAGAAACAGTGAATGTCTCCGGGTTTAATAAGCAGCACGTCTCCGTGTTCAAGGTCAAATATATGGTTATTGACGCCAATTCTCGCGCTTTTCCCATTGACTACAACCATTTCAACCTCTTCATGCCAGTGTGCGGCAAAATTAAACTGTTCCTCGGTATGAATCACCCGGATTGGAAAACCTTCTGTCATATGACCTGTTTCAAGAAAAGTAGGAACACCCATCGAATCACCCTTTCCACATTTTCCAGTTCAACAATGATCTAGTTATCATTATTATGCATCAAGTATAGCTGTCCCTTCTAATCAAGATAAAAAACGATTGAAAAACGAAAAAAGCTCCCCAACATGTGTTAAGGAGCCAATGTACTGATTTATCTATTTACAATCGTTTGGCTGCCTATGATCATAAATGGTTTATGAAGATCCTTGTCCCAGTACTCCCGGATTTAACGATATGTCCATCGGGGTAGGTTACACTGCTGGCTTCATACGGATGTCCTACAGAATCGACAGCGGTGCTCTCAACCCTTCGGGGTATAGCCATAGGCTATAGCTAGATATAACTTAATGGAATTACATTATAACTCCGAATATGTGATAACTTTTTGGTAACATATTGTAGAGGAGTTTTACGTCATGGCAAAAAGCAGTGTATTGGGATATCCACGAATTGGTGCGGATCGGGAATGGAAGAAAGCCTTGGAGGCATTCTGGTCAGGTAAGCTCGAAGAAACAGAGTTTCAAGCAAAATTGCAGGAGATTCGGTTAGATCACCTGCGCAAGCAGCAGGAAAAAGACATCGATCTTATTGCTGTCAATGATTTCAGTTACTATGATCACATTCTGGATACTGCCGTTATGTTCGGAATTATTCCAAAACGGTTTGCATATGACGGTGGCGCTGTACCTTTGTCCGTCTATTACGGAATTGCTCGGGGAACGAAAGATGCAGCAGCAAGTGAAATGACAAAATGGTTTAACACGAACTATCACTATATCGTGCCTGAACTGGACGGTGCTTCCCCTGCCCTTACGGAAAATAAACCACTTATTGCTTATCGCGAAGCTAAAGAGAAGCTCGGTATTGAAGGAAAACCGGTTCTTGTCGGACCGTTGACCTTCCTGAAGCTGTCCAAAGGATATGATAAATCCGAAACGAACGCTTGGCTGGACCGCTTGCTTCCGCTCTATGTACAAGTGCTTCAAGAGCTTGCGAATGAAGGAGTTCAGTGGGTACAGATTGACGAGCCAATCCTCGTTACCAAAACAAGTGATGCTGACCTAGAGCTGCTGAGTAAAATTTATGAGACGTTTGCATCTGCTGTACCAGGTCTGAACATTATGCTGCAAACCTACTTTGAATCCGCAGAGAACTATAGCAGCATTGTTGCCCTACCGGTTCAAGGTATCGGACTTGATTTTGTACATGGAGCTACGGGTAACATCCAGTCCATTCAAGCGTCCGGTTTCCCAGCGGATAAAGTTTTGGGTGCTGGGGTTATTGACGGCCGCGGGATCTGGAAAGCCTCTTTGCCAGGAAAGCTGAGGCTGTTGGATGAACTGGCTGAACTCGTAACACCTGAACGTTTATTCGTGCAATCCTCATGCAGCTTGCTTCATGTTCCGGTAACGACAGAGCGTGAAACTAAACTCACGTCCGAACTGAAAAATGCTCTGGCATTTGCAGATGAAAAATTGGACGAGATCGTTCTGTTGACAAAAGCATTGTCTTCAAGAAACGCTGAAATCATCGCTGAAATCGAAAATTCCGATCGTGCGATCCAGGCTCTCCAGCAATCCGAAGAGCGCAATCGTGTTGCTGTTCAAGAAGCCGTGGCAACACTCAGCGTTCAACAGCCGGAACGTTCCCGTCCGTTTGCCGAGCGTCATATCTCGCAGCAAGCCAAATGGAAATTGCCACTTTTCCCGACAACGACTATCGGCAGCTTCCCACAATCCGCAGAAGTGCGTAAAGCACGTCAATTGTGGCGTAAGGGTGAGTTGAACAATGAGCAGTATGCTGCCTTCATCCGGGATCAAATTGATATCTGGATCAAAATTCAGGAAGAGATCGAGATCGATGTTCTCGTACATGGTGAGTTTGAGCGTACCGACATGGTAGAGTTCTTTGGCGAAAAACTTGCAGGGTTTGCCTTTACACAATTCGGATGGGTTCAATCCTACGGTTCCCGTTGCGTAAAACCACCCATTATTTTCGGAGACGTTGCATTTACTGGAGAAATGACCGTTGAAGAAACCAAATACGCACAGTCCCAGACACAACGTCCTGTAAAAGGCATGCTCACGGGACCGATCACCATCATGAACTGGTCATTTGTACGGGAAGACATTCCGCGCGAGCACATCGCATATCAATTGGCGTATGCACTGAGACAAGAAGTCGAAGCACTGGAGCAGGCAGGTATTGGCATGATCCAGGTCGACGAGCCTGCGGTTCGCGAAGGACTGCCATTGAAGGAAAACGAGCAAGCTGATTATCTGGCTTGGGCGGTCAAAGCTTTCCGTATCTCCACTTGCACGGTTCAAGACACAACTCAAATTCACACACATATGTGCTATTGCGAATTCCATGACATGATCGATTCCATCGAAGCGATGGATGCCGATGTTATTTCGATCGAGACATCCCGCAGTCACGGTGAACTGATTCACAGCTTTGAGTTGAACACGTATAAACTGGGCATTGGGCTTGGCGTATACGATATTCATAGCCCACGTGTTCCAAGTGTAGATGAAATGACAAGCATGATCGAACGCGCCTTGCGTGTATTGGACCCTAAACTGTTCTGGATTAATCCGGATTGCGGTCTCAAAACTCGTGGAATCGAAGAGACCGTTGCTTCCTTGCGCAACATGGTTGATGCAACCAAGATTGCTCGTGAAAAGCACGTTGCAACAACGGTTTAAGTATAATAGATAACGAATTCAAGCATTCGTTTATAAAAGGCGGACATTCCTATGCAATGGAATGTCCGCCTTTTAATATCATCTTTTCGCTGTCTGCTCAGCAAAATAATGATCTACTGCATATTTAAATGAATCCATAAAACCGAAACTGCTTGTAAGGCTTCTTTCATTATTGCGGATTTTCATTACTCATCCAGCTGTCGACATGCAGTGGTTCACTGTAGTCTTCCCTGTCAGTAAATTCTTTCAGGTGTTTCTCTGCATCTGCACGATTCTCAAAGGCACCCATAACGACGGTGAATTTCCCATTTTGGGTCTGCACTACGCTGCTGCCATCGGCAGAATACTGTTCAGCCAACATAGCCAATGCTTCACCCTGCTCCATGTCTTCGCTACGGACAAAGAAAAGTTCATGCGATTGCGTTGTCTTCCCGTCTGAAAAAAGCTTCAACTGAATATATCCAGGCTGCTGATACTCTGACACGGAATAATCCACATCATCTTTAAGTTCAACCACAAAGCCAATCGCGGAATCATCCAAAATGATATTTTGATAGACATCTTTTACATTCTTAAGTGCTTTAATATCCTTCTCCAACTTGTCATAATCCAGATGACGTACCCCATTGAAGGTGAAGATCAGACGATTCGGCCCTTCTTTGTGATCCACAGTATACGATGGAGCAGAGGTGATCTGTTCACCATCGACCTGAAAATGAATGTTTAGTGTATCCGATTCTTTGGTCGTTGTAACCGAAACCCCATCTGTGCGCTCCCCGCCACCACCAACTTGCAAAATTTTGACGACAGAACCTATAACAGGTACATCGGATAATGCCTTGGCTACACCTGGAACGTTAGCTGTTATCATCACCGCAGCACAGGCAGCAACCAGGGAGGAACTGCGCCAGATCATCATTTTTCTTCGCTTTTGGTTTCGTGCGCGCTGCCGGGCTTGCTGAATAACTCCGGAAAGGCCGGATGGGATATTGATCTGTTCATATCGTTCTTTTCCTGTCATGTCAAATCAACCTCTTCCTTGGTCAGATGTTTTTTGAGTTTGTTTAAGATCTTATAGAACCTGGTCTTCACCGTGCTTTCCGGCAGGGACAGTACCTCCGCCATATCCTTGAATCGCTGATCCTGGAAAAATTTCAAAACGATAAATGCTCGATCTTCGGGATGCAGATGATCAAGTGCTTCGTATAAATCCCATTGCTCTTCAAGCCCCATGGGACTCTCCTCGGCTGCAAACGGTAATGTACTGTCTTCCATATACGTGTATTTCTTCTTTCGTCTGATGTGATCCAGAGAACAGTTGATGACGATCCGGGTCATCCAGGTTTCAAAATAATCAGGACTTTTCACTTTTTCATAAGATAGAAAACCTTTATAAGATGCCTCAGATATAATTTCCAAGGCTTCCTGTTCATTTTTCACATAAGAGAACGCAAAGCGATAAAGCTTTTCTTTACATGCCTCCAGACGATCACTGAACTGCTGTTCAGTTAGTGCTGTACTTTCATTACTCAGTTTGTCCACCCCCGTTGCGACTGTATATTTTGATTATTGCCGCATTTTTAATAAAGCTTACTTTGTATGTTGTTTCGCATGTTAGACAGCTGAGAGTCTAAAATAGTTTTAAAGAATTGAATTTTTTTTTATTTGGGAACAAGAACTTATATCGTCCCAAACGAAAAAAAGCCGCCAATAGGCGACTTCTTTTCTCTTTCTTCATTAGGGAGACCAGCAATTGAAAATCAGACTGAAACAGGTGTTTTCATATTGTTATGGAGGTCTTATCTAACGTCTTCTCTTTTTGAAAATGACTTATACCCGGGCGATCCAGCCCAAGATGATCACGAAGCGTGCTGCCCGTATAATCCGTGCGGAAGAGTCCACGTACTTGAAGAATCGGCACCACATGATCCACAAATTCATTCAAATCTCCCGGCAGAACAGGTGGCATGATGTTAAATCCGTCGCAACCATATTCTTCAAACCATTGTTGCATCAAATCAGCCAGTTGTTCATAGGTCCCCACAAACTGCATGTGCCCTCTTGCCCCGATCAGCCTCCGACCCAGCTCAAGAATGGATAACTTATCTTTTCGAGCCATGTCCATAATCAGCTGTACCCGGCTTTTCATGCCATTGGAAGCTTCTACGGGATCTGGAATATCAGGCAACTGGCCTTCAACAGGATACTCCGAAAGGTCAAACTTAAGCATACCGGATAACATACCAACTGCAGCCGCCGGAGGGATTAACTCCTGCAGTTCTTGATATTTCCGCTGAGCTTCCTGCTCCGTCTTACCCAAAATCGGTGATAAACCAGGCATTATTTTCATGCTGCCTTGTTCGCGTCCATATAGAGCGAGTTTGGATTTGACGTTATTGTAGAACTCTTTCGCAGCATTCAGAGATTGTTGGGCCGTGAAAATCACTTCACCGTAGTTGGCAGCAAAATCCTGTCCCGGTTCGGATGATCCAGCTTGGATGAGTACAGGGTATCCTTGCGGCGAACGAGGTACATTGATCGTACCTTGGGTGGAATACCACTGCCCTTTATATGAAACTTCCTTTAATTTAGATGGGTCCGCAAATAGTCCAGCCTGCCGATCCACAATTAAGGAGTGATCTTCCCAACTATCCCAGAGCAGCGTGGCTACTTCGACAAATTCCCGCGCCATTTTATATCGAAGCCCATGCTCAGGATGCTCTGTTCGTCCATAGTTATTTGCTTCCACATCCAATTGGGAGGTCACGATGTTCCATCCTGCGCGTCCTTCACTGATATGGTCCAATGTGGCAAATTTTCGAGCTACGTTATACGGCTCGTTATAGGTAGTCGACACCGTGGCGGTCAAACCCAGCTTTTCTGTATCGGTAGCCAATGCCGACAGGAGCGTTAGCGGGTCCAGCATCCCTGCAGCCGATTGATCAGCACCCATTACATAGAGAAGATCAGCCAGAAACATCATATCAAACTTGCCTCGTTCAGCCGTCTGTGCGATGGAACGGTAAAATTTATAATCGAAAATCTGTTCAGCACCTGAATCCGAACGGCGCCAGCCATAGTGATGATGACCTGTATAATAAATGAATGCTCCTAGATGAAGCTGCTCTTGTCTCGTCCCCATATATATCTTCCCTTCTTGTTTCAATTATCGGATTACCCCTTGAACGTATCTCGCCAGCTTAGCCAGCTGTCTTCAAGCAGTCGCACAGCCGAATCCGAGAGCTTGCCTACAACCGCAAAGACTACAATACCGACAAATACAATATCCGTTTGTGAGTAAGCACGAGCATCCTGTATCATGTAACCGACGCCTGCACTGGTTCCCATCATTTCAGCCACAACAAGGACTAGCCACGCCGCGCCCAAAGACAGTCTCACTCCTAGCAGAATATTAGGAAGTGCCGCAGGGATAATGAGCTTGCCAAGGAGCTCCCATCTTGAATACTGGTATATCCGGGAGACTTCAATCAGCTTCATATCAACGTTTCGTATACCGAGAAATGTATTCACATAAACAGGAAAAAACGCGCCTAGCGAGATCATTAGAATTTTTGAAAACTCTCCTACACCAAACCATAAAATGAATAATGGAATGAGGGAAAGAAGCGGGATCATCCGCAGCATCTGTAATGAGGGGTCAAGTGTGCGCTCCGCCAATTTCCCAAGCCCTGTAGATAGACCAAGCATGAGCCCGGTAGCTGTTCCAAGCAGAAAACCCAAGCACGCTCGATAGGAGCTGATCCCGAGATGTTCCAGCAACTCGCCGTTCAAGATTAGACGGATGAACTGCTCTGCAATCTTGGAAGGAGCAGGTAGCATGGTCGCTGAAACCAGCTGAAGGGCAGAAGCCAATTCCCAGATGAGGAGAATAGCCAACGGAATAATCCACCCGTGAAGACGACCCGGAATTCTGCTCAGCCAATCTCCTGCTCTTTCGGTTTGTTTACCAATCTCCAGCTTGCTCATTTTGCTTCTTCTCCTTTAAAACCGTCTTGCCACCGTAGCGCTCTCGCCTCCAGAAGCTTAATGATGGAATCTGACAGTTTGCCGACGACAGCAAAAACAATGATTCCCACAAACACTACAGTGGTGAGTGAGAACGATCTAGCATCATTGATCAGATATCCCAAGCCTGCACTAGAACCCATCAATTCGGCAACGACCAGACCCAGCCAGGCGACACTGACGGATAAACGTATCCCCAGAAAGATATTCGGCAGAGATGCTGGAAGAATTAACTTCGTGATCATCTGCCATTTGCTGAATTGCAGCACCTTTCCTACATCAAATAGCTTGCTGTCAACGGATCGGATACCCAAAAAAGTATTAACATACAGTGGAAAAAAAGAGCCTTTAGCTATCAGCAGCAATTTTGAAGTTTCACCGAAACCGAACCACAAAATGAACAAGGGGGCAATGGCCAAGTGCGGCAGCGTCCGCAGCATTTGAAAAGAAGGGTCCAACAGTCGCTCTGTCTTGTAAGAAAATCCGACCCACAAGCCCATAGTTAGACCAAGACCGCCTCCAATCAGAAAACCAAGCAGAGCTCTCCACGTCGATATGCCCAAATGCCTCACAAGTTCACCCGTCTCCGTCATGCTGACAAGCTCTTTCCATATGCTGCTTGGCGTTGGAAGCAGAACCGGGTTCAAATATCCCATAGCCCCGGCTACTTCCCACACAATTAACAAAGACACCGGAACGATAAGCCCTAGTACCATATTGCTAGCTCTTAAGTAAAGTTTTCGCCTCTTAACGGAATTCTTCTTTTGAATTAAAGGCGGGATAACCGCCTTTTCCGCACGCATTTGCATGACGTGAACGCCTCTCTTCTATTGGGGTCATTATGTTTATTTCAGTGGATCCTTGAGAGCTGCGTCGATATATTGATTGTCCGTTATGGTTTTGATCACAACCTGATTTCGAATGTTCTTCACTTTATATTGGAAATCCGCTGTTTGCTGCATTTCACCTACGATATCATCATTAACTGGCGTGTTAATCATCCGGGAACGTTCGAATGTCCCACTAATAACACTGGCAGGAACATTACGTTCAGCTGCATATCTGTCGATCGCTTCGGTTTCATGCTCGCTTTCCCACTTCAATGCTTTATTAACTACCTTCAAGTACAGAGTCACAAGCTCTGGATGCTCCTCTGCAAAATCAGATCCCGCGATCGTAAACGAAGGAGACAATACGCCAAGCTGCTCGCCGTCAGACAACACTTTTCCTTTTCCCGTTAAGGTATTAAGTGTAATGTAAGGGTCCCATGTCGCCCAGGCATCCACACTGCCGGTTTCAAACGCAGACTGTGTCTCGTCGGGCTGTAGCTGAATGATTTCAAAATCTTTATCTGTCAGAACGGACTTCTCCAAACCACGGTATAAAAAGTTATATGCATTGCTTCCTTTTGTCACGGCAATCTTTTTGCCTTTCAGGTCACTAAGTGACTGGGCGGTACTACCGGCAGGTACAATAATTGCAACGTTATTTTTTCCGTCTAGAACTTGCGATACGATTTTGAAAGGAATATTCGCTGCTTGTGCTGCGATAATTGGCATGTTCCCCAGGCTGGCGATATCCAGCTTATTGGAAGCAATAGCCTCTGTCATGGGCGGTCCGCTCTGAAACTCAATCCACTCCACTTTGGCCCCTGTTTTTTCAAATTCTTGTTCAAACCATTTTTCTTCACGTGCTTTACCGAATAAGCCCCCACTTCCCTGAATCCCATTTTTGACGGTTACATTTTGGCTCTTGCCTGAACCACTTGCGTTTTCATTTGAACTTTTGGTTGCACAAGCCATAGTCAATAAAGACAACGCGAGCACCATAACAAGAACTAGATGAGATTTTTTCATATAAACCACTCTCCCTTTAATATGCTGTACATTCTTCTTATCCTTTGGACAATGCTATATACCGCCGCCTACATCATATAAAGGCTCATCCACTTTTTCGAACTCATTTAATACCAGTCTCCGCATCTCCTGAAATGCACTGCTTGATCTTTTTCGAGGAAAAGGTAAATCAATCGAGAGAATACTCCGAATATGACCTGGACGCGGATTCATAATGACGACTCGTTCCCCTAGGAAGACGGCTTCATCGAGATCGTGGGTTACAAACAACATTGTAGTTCCATTGCGTTGCCAAATATCAAGCAGTACTTCCTGCAAATGAGACCGAGTAAATGCGTCGAGCGCTCCAAAAGGCTCATCCAGCAACAATACATCCGGGTTACGCAGCAAAGCTCTGGCAATGGCGACGCGCTGTGCCATACCTCCTGACAATTCACGAGGATATGATTTTTCAAACCCTTTTAAACGGACCAGTTCAATTAGTTCCTCCACCTTTCGGCGGACAACAGGATCTCTAAGAGAGAGATTGGCAGCAATGTTTTTCTCCACCGTTAACCATGGAAATAGCCGGGGCTCCTGAAAAATGAATCCTTTCTCTATGCTGGGGCCTGCAATCGGTTTGCCGTTGAGCAACACGGTTCCCGTATACTGTGTATCTAAGCCAGCCACAATTTTAAGCAAAGTGCTTTTTCCACATCCGCTCGGACCAATGATAGTTACTAATTCACCTTTTCGAACTTTGAGCTGAATGTTGTTTAACGCAATGATTTCGCCTACAGGGGCGACAAACGTTTTGTTCAGGTCACTGATCATAAGCATATCCCCAGACATTAAAGCCACCCTTTCACATTTAATAAATAATACTTACATGTTTACTTGGTTTTGAGGCAAAAAAAAGAGATTTACCCCTTTCCACTGCAAATAAAGCGGGGCAGTGTAAATCTCTACGATTGCAAATCAACAAAGTGAATTTCGGTTCGTTTTGTTATACGATATATTACCAATACCATTTCTTACCTGTCAAACATTTTTTTATTTATGTAACTTAAATCGTTATTTCCTTCAAATAGACCAGCGGTTGATACCACTGTTTCTGGTTCCATAAAAAGTCGAACAATTTTTCGGGGGTCAATATCTACTTGTATTTCATAACCGGGAGCGAGCTGCAAGGTCAGACCTTGAATCAGACTTACAAAATAAAATGCAAGTTGTCGAGTATCGCCTTGTATGATGCCGCCCGCCTCCTGTCCTTGGCGAAAAATTTCGGCCAAAGGTTCCAGATTGTCCGTAAATCTCTGGGTTGCAGCTTGTTTTATTTCAGTGCTGACGGCATGATTTGTTCGTATACTTTGGAGCATGATGGTGAAGGCCCAGTTACTCTCGTTTGATAACCACCCTTTGCTAATCTCGAATAGTTTTTCACGAGGATCTATATCCATGTCTGCTATTTGTGCAATAGTCCTCCCATACATCGTTTGTCCTCGACGCAGAACCTCACTGAAAATTTCGTCCTTCGAAGTAAAGTAGGTATAGATATTGCCTACGCTAAGTTTTGCTTCCTTGGCAATATCTTTAATATTGGTTGAATCAATCCCACGTTTCGCCATGGTTTGTAAGGCTGAATTTAAGATATGCTCAATGCGTTCCTTTCTCATTTGTTGGTCCTTCAGAATGTTTCTGGGTGACATTTGAATCCTCCTCCGTTTGATTACCAATTGTTGATCTATGATTATTAATTCTACGCCCAGTTACCGTTACGAAACACAGGTTCCAAGCCACCATTTGCAAGTTCTCCGTCAATGTCCATATTAGCCGATCCAATCATAAAATCGACATGAATAAGGCTTGAGTTGACACCGTTTGCCGCCTTTTCCGCTTCAGTCATTTCGTTCCCTCCCTCAAGACAGAATGGATAAGCATTACCGATCGCGAGATGGTTGGATGCATTTTCGTCAAAAAGAGAGTTATAAAAAACGAGCCCTGATTCCGAAATAGGAGAATGATGGGGCACCAGCGCAATCTCGCCCAGATAGGCCGCACCTTCGTCGATGCTAATTAATCTTTTTAGCACCTCAAGCCCTTGCGTTGCTTGAATATTAATAATTTTCCCGTTTTCAAACGTCAAGGAGAAATCATCGATGAGATATCCTTCATAACTTAGCGGCTTAGTACTGCGAACCGTGCCGTTCACCCCTTGCTTTAACGGAACAGTCCATACTTCTTCTGAAGGAATGTTTGCCAAAAATGAAACACCCTTTTCATTAATGTTATCTGCATCACTTACCCAGATATGTTTAGGCGACAGTTCGATCCGCAGATCCGTACCAGGTCCACGATATCGCAGTGCTCGATACTTTTTACGATTAAGCTGATCCGTCTTGTTTCTAAGCAGCTCAAGATGTGTCTTCCATGCCTCAACGGGATCAGCCGAATTAATCCGCGTAACGTTAAAGATAGCTTCCCACATCGTATCAATCAAATGCTCCTCGACAACATGAGGAAACACCTTGGCAGCCCAAGCCGTTGATGGAACCGTAACTATAGACCAACTGACCTTGTTGGACATGCCGTAGCTGCGAAATTTGGCTAATGCCTTACCTTTGGCTGTATTCAAATTCATGATCCGCTGTGGATCTATTCCATGCAGAAGATCGGGATTGGGTGCCGTGATCGTCAGGAAAGCAGCATTATTTTCGGCAAAAGTCTCCCAACCGGCTGCACGGAACACCGGGTATTCGTGGAACACCGAATCAGGAGCAAGTTCATATTTTAAACGCGTAATCTCATCGTCGTTCCACTCGATATAGACATCATGAGCGCCGGCCTCATAAGCATGTTTCACAACAAGTCGAACAAACGGAGCAGCCGATATTGGCGCGGTTATGACAAGCGTTTGTCCCCTCTGAACATGAACACCCACGTTGACCACGAGTGCTGCGTAACGCTCTAATTGTTCACGGAAGTCCAATAGCATTCTCCTCCTCCTGACTAAAATTAATATCGCTGGTTTAATTATTACTCTTCATAATATCATTCGTTAATATTCCAGCCTATGATTTACTACCCTGCCAATATAAATCCTTCGAACCAAATAGAAAATCAGAAGTTTCTGTCCGAAGGGACAACTATTACTCCGCCCATTTCATCCAACAATTAGGCGTATACATAAGTATACAGAGCATGATTAACATATGTTGAAATAAAATTGATTCTCGGGGTGACGTCGTGGCCAAAGGCAAAAGAAATAACCTGATGAACGAGGAGCTAACTTCCTTGGAATTAGCTAAAATCGGACTAACGTTAAACGTGATCGGGGATATACTTGGTTATTTCTCGATCCTCAAAGCGGAGGAAGAAGCAGCGAATCTGGCTGCCGATATGAATAAAATGGGTAATACCACAGCTGTAAAATGAGCATTCAACTGCCTCTGATTTCATTCCCTTTAAAAATACAAAAATGAAAATGCGATTATGCGCAAAGAAACCGAAATTGTACGAATTTCCGTTTCTTTGCGCATTTTATTTTAACCCATCATATCTTTTAATTGGAACTATATGAAAATTTTGCTATACTAATTTATGCTAGATTACGATTCAGATGAGATGCAATTCTACTATATTTGATGAGTTGGAGGAATGCAAAAAACATGTTACATACACGAATAGGAAAGACTGCTGCTGCCACTATTCTTGCCATATCCTTGCTCGGAACCACACCAAACCTTAATGATGCCTATGCCGCACCCGCCATTTCGGTCTTGCTGGATGATGTTCCTCTGAAATTCGATGCAGCCCCTCTGATTGATAAAGGTGTTACCTATGTCCCGTTCCGGACGGTTGGCGAAGCCCTGGGAATTAGCATTACTTGGAACAGTAAGGCGCAAACCGTGAAAGCAATTGGAAAGGTAAAAGGTCAAGCGACAGAAGTCCTGCTTCAAGTGGGAAGCACCACAGCAACCGTCAATGGAGAAAAAGTTAAGCTCGCAGCGCCACCCGTTCAGCGGGAAGGTCGTGTGCTTATTCCACTCAGTTCGTTCAGTAGTCAGTTCGGTGTTAATGTAGGCTGGAACCAGTCAACTCGTACCGTCTCTCTTGTTTCACCTCAACGTGAAATGCATTTGAGAGCCTTCTATGCGCTGCAATCCTATAAGGAAATCGATTTGGTACCATCCATGAACTCGGTCGCTTTTGGCTGGAGTCGCATCGATCGTGAAGGTCAATTTACGCTTCAGGGTGATGAGTATCAAATTCCTGCTGCTGCCGGGGATGTTACACCTAAATCCATCGTTGCTGATGCAGCGAAACAGAGTATTAAACCGTATCTTATGGTTTATTCTTTGGATGGAAACGGGGAACTGACCAAGGTGTTGAGTGACAGCAGCATGCGCCAGAAGTCCATTGAGGGCATAACTGCTGCCATAGCTGAGAATGGTTTCGGAGGGGTTGTTCTTGATTTTGAAGGACTGGGTTTTAAGCTGGACGCAGTAGAGCAGCAGAAGCTGCTGAACAATTATGTCAAACAATTGAAGGATTCCTTGCCTAAAGACATCGCTTTATCTTTGGCTGTACCTCCATTAAATAGTGCATATAAAGGCTATGATTACAAAACGCTCGCTTCGTTGGCAGATGACATCATCATTATGGCTTACCAATATAATCCGGTCGGCACCAAAGCGCAGGTTCCTGAGCCGAACAGTCTTGTGGATCAGGCCATCCAGCTTGCACTAGATGCTGGCGTTTCCAAACAAAAGCTTTTGCTCGGTATTAGCTTAAATAGTGAAACCTCATCCTCCATAGATGATAAACTGGGTCTTGCCAAGCGGTATGATCTCAAAGGAGCTGCCTTCTGGCGCCTTGGCTTATTCCGTACTTACAATAATCAGATGGAAGATGCTGTTAATGCTTCTGTTGTAAAAGAGTAAAGGAATTTCAATATTCTTGACTCCATTAACTTTTCACACACCAAAAAACGAACCGAAATCTCTGGATGCGGACAAGAGATTTCGGTTCGTTTGTTATACAAGGATGATATCTATGCGTTCAATGAGGAGTGTTCGTTTCTGTGGGTTGCACTGAGTGGCAGATCTTTCTGATAAGCAAGCACTCGATCCCAATCCCCGTGAAAAATCGGTATCCGATAGTACCCAACTCTTTCATAAAGGGCCGCCGCCTCAGGCTGCTTGGGGCCAGTCTGCAGCTTCAGATTGGTGTAGCCGAATTCGAGCGCAAGACGTTCTGCTTCGGCCAGAATGGCCTGGGCCACACCCTTACGACGGAAATCCGAACGTGTATACATACGCTTGACCTCCACAGATGTATCATCAAGGGGTCTGATGGCTCCGCAGCCTACCGGATATCCATCCAAACGCGCGACAATAAAGGCTGCTCGCGGTGTTTCCACATCGGATGGCTGAAATCCCGCCGTCCCATCGCCGCCATATAACAATCCCAGTTCTTCGCTTAGCTCTTTAATTAAAAGTTCCGAATCCTCGCTTCTTATATCTTCGGCAGCAGCAAGTACAATCGACGACATTGCGTAAAACCCCTTTCCCTCATTGGATTTATTGGATTTTGTGATTTATATAAATTATCACGAACAGGTCCTTAGCGTCAATTCCCCATTGATTGAATATTTCAATAAGCAAACTGATGAATAGGTTCAGAGCAAAAAAGTCGCCAGATTGGCGACTTTCCCGACACTTATATGGTTACAATTGGACGGAAGCACTTCATTCCAAGCCCTGCTTACCCTTCAACCACATCGGCTCGCAAATCCGTTGCAACTTCAATCATTTGCGGAACGACAGCTTCATTGACAATGGCAACATACAGATCTCCCATATACAAACGAAATGGAATCTGCAGGTTCTCATACGTCCACATGAAGAAATCCCCGTCGATGGACATGACGCTCTCCGGTCCCTGGACGGTAAGAACAGGTGAGTACGTAAAGTCCGGTTTGGATGCAAAATACGTTTTACATTCTTCCAAGGAGATGGATTGCTCCTCGTTATTTTCTTGCATGGATCGAGTGATCCGAAAACGTTGATTCATGAAATGTGCCTCCAATTAAAATTTGTGCAGAACCTGTCCCAGAATTTCGATACCCTTCACAATTTGCTCATCGGACGGTGTTGAGAAATTAAGTCTGATCGCATTGCAGGGTTCGTTCTCATCGACGAGAAAAGCTGTTCCTGGAACAACAGCTACGCCTTCCGCAGCGGCTGTTTTGGCATAATCCAGCATCGGGATATGAGCCGGCAGATCACACCAGAGGAACAGCCCTCCATCCGGTTGGGTAAAGGTAATGGATTCACCCATATGCTCCTGCAGCTTGTCCATCATCAAGGCAGACTTCCTGCGATAAATCGCACGGATACTGCTGATATGCTCTGCATAGTTATACTCAGTCATGAACTTGTATGCCAGAATCTGCGGCAGCATGGCTGTATGTACATCCTCTCCCTGTTTGGCAACAACCATCTTCTGAACAACCTCGGAAGGTGCCAGAACATAACCAACACGCAAGCCAGCGGACAGAATCTTGGAGAAGGAGCCTACGTAAATAACCAGACCTTCATCATCCATCGATTTAATTGTCGCTACATCTTCTCCACGAAAACGAAGTTCTCCGTATGGGTTATCTTCCAGAATCATAACTCCATACTTCTTGGCAAGATCATAAATGGCCTTGCGCTTCTCCAGGCTGGTGGTAAAACCTGTAGGGTTTTGGAAGCTCGGAATCACATAGATCATCTTTACATTCTGCTCAGTTTGCAGGGCATGCTCCAGCTTCCCGATATCCATACCGTCCGTCTCCATCGGAACGCCGACCAGGTTTGCGCCTGAAGCCCGGAAAGAGTTCAGTGAGCCGATAAAGCTCGGGCTCTCACAGATAATCGTATCGCCTTCATTACAGAATACTTTACAAGCAAGTTCAATTCCTTGCTGTGCTCCAGATACAATGAACAGTTCATCCGATGCTTTGCCCGTGTCAAAGCCTGTCTTCAGATGTGTAGTCAATGTATCACGCAGCGGGGCATAGCCTTCGGTAATTCCGTATTGCAGTGCTGTTACCGGGTCCTGTTCCAGAATTGATTGGGTGAATGTGCGAATCGCCTCAATAGGGAATGTTTCCGGAGCGGGATTCCCCGCAGAGAACGGAATTACATTTTGACCCGAAGAAGCCTTAAGGATCTCACGAATGATGGATGGCTGCAATGCAGCAATCCGGTTGGAAAATGAATAGTTCATCTTAAAATAATGCCTCCCGAATTCAAGTCTGACTCTTGTCTGTATAACTACAATTAGATTCTATTATACGAGTATTTGGCAGATTTCTAAACGGTCTCGTTAAAATTGGCTGAGAACAACAAAAAAAGAGGCTGACATAAGCCGCCCCAAGTTCATATGGATTTTACTTTATGGATGTCACTTTGCTGCCATCTATGATCGATGGACAAGATTGATTTCTGATAACCGTGTTGCCTTAACCAGATAAGTCGCCAGACCAGGGACCATCCGGGCCAAACGAGGATAGAATTTATTCGTTTTGGCAAAAGCCAGCTTCTGAATTCTCCGTGCCCTACGGAGCAGTCGGGAGAATTCGAGATTGGCTTCCTTCGAATACCCGTGCTGCCACTGCGTGAAGCTAATCTTCCCTTGAAGATACCTGTCAGTCCATTCAGCACACAGCAGTGAGGAACGAAGCGCAATGGACATCCCGTCACCACACAAGGGAGGGATCATCAGCATGGCATCTCCAATATGAGGATATTGGGACCACGGTTCAGGAACATTGGATAGATGGAGTGGTGCAATCGAGACCTGTGTTCCTGGAACTGGGCTTCCCTCGGCAAGCCTCGCTGCCAATCTTTCGTTGGTTAGGGATGCAGCCTGCAAAATATCCTCTACAGACTTGCCGCTTCCCCGCACCGTATCAAGGGTCAGCAATGCAGCTACATTTGCGATACCCTCCTCAATCGGAGAAATGCCGACATATCCTCCCTTGCAAAAATACAGCTCTACCCGTGGCGGAATGGCGATCCCCCGATAGTGTGATTTGACACCCACATATGCTGTTTTATCCCGCAGCTCGGCTGGCGAGGTCATCCCGCGTGGCTTCTTCGAGCCATGGGCTCCAATAACGGTTTTTGCTCTATACTGAATTCGGTCATTTCCTTGTTTGGCTTCGACTTCGTAGCTATAATCATCTAACTGCTGAATGTTGGTTATCGTTGCCTTCGTAACGATCTCAACGCCTGCGGCTGTGGCCTGCTCGTGCAAAATCCGATCCAGCTCATATCGGCTAATGCCATAGGCTAATCCCGGCAAAGGCGCCTCGATCTCCCCGCCCTGAGGCATAATGATCTTGGCATGATTCAGGGCACTCGGCTTTATCTCTTGTTCACAAAGGTCGATACCCAGATAATCCAGCATTTCCGTTGTCTCTGGCGACATGAATTCACCACATGTTTTGTGACGTGGAAACTCCTGCCGATCCAGCAGCAATGTCCGATGCCCTTGCCTGGCAAGCTGCAACGCACAGGTACTGCCGGCAATTCCCGCTCCGATGACTATGGCATCCATTGGTGTAGACACGGAAGAACACCTGCCTTTCTTTGTCCATTATGATAACGGTCTATTGATGTAATGAGGCTATGATAGCGACCCATGATGGGGTATCACGACGGAATAGCGGAACAAAGGCTTCCATTCATAGGTCATCGTGTCATGGTTCAACTGCTGTTTCAAATCCCGCCAATCCCTTCCCGTAAAGCCTTTTGCAACAGACAGCGGACCATCATGACGAATATACCGATTGCGAGAGATCATTCGAGTGGTTATCCATACGGCTGCATAGGATACGGGATGGCGATGGATATCGTTAATGACAACGCCATATTTGGAGGCACGCAGCATATGCGAGACCATCTCCACGAGTTGCTTTCCTTCAAAATGATGGACAAATTGCGAGCCGGTCACGATGTCTGCTGAGGCATCCGGCAATTCCCTGACATCGGCACGTCGAACCTTGATTCTGGATTCATTCCGAAAAAGGTTTCTCGCTTCCTCACAGGCCTCCTCAGTCAGGTCGACCAGAGTAATCTCAAGGTTGATTCCCTTTTGATCCGCCCAGCGCAATAGCTTCTGGTTTACATCACCTGAACCTGCTCCCACATCAAGAAGGGTCAGCGTAGTTGGACTGCCAATCGCTTTCCACAACTTTTCCACCCCTGCACGGGTTGGAGCGGGAGCAGCGAATATTTTGTTCAGCCGTCTCAAATGTTTGAGCGCTTCGCTCAATTCTTCTCCCCCCATGGAGAAATCGTCCATCAACTCGTCTTCCCTTGCACGTACGGATAGTGTTCTAAAAAAGGACATGATTCCGCTCCTTTACAGCTATATATTTGTGAATGATTTTCTCCAATTAACAATTATCCCCTTAACCAAGCCTTATAATCGTAAGAGCTGGGATATGTTATTTTACGAAGACTTCCCCCATCTCAGAATGCTTAATTCCATTACACTCTAAAATGAATAAATTCGATGCTGCATCGCCAGATAAAAATAAAGAAGCCGCCAATTAGGCGACTTCTGTTTGTATATGTGATGAACCTGTGACTTCACGTTGGTTCCATCTTCCTTATCCAATCATCTTGATTACTGATGACCAACAATTCGGTGAGGCACATAGGGTTCTTCCACGATGCTACTTCTTCAGGTGTCAGCTTAATCGAAAGAGCGGCTACGCCATCCTCCAGATGCGATATTTTGGTAGCACCAATGATGGGAGCTGTGACCGGTTCCTTGTGCAGTAACCAGGCAAGTGCGATTTGTACACGAGGAACCCCATGCTTCTCAGCGATCGCGGCAACCTGATCAATGATCAAATGGCTATAAAACGTTCATTAATAAACAACACGATCGGAAATGTTCATTATTGAGAGCAGTTGATACCTAATGAACATTTCCCTTTTGTGTATGTCACTTAAGGTTGCTTAAGATTACTTAGCTTACATGTTGTTTTTTACGGGGTCAAATAATCGAATTCTCAGCAAAATGGATAACAGACTTAGTACCAGGAACAATACACCTCCAAGCACGATGTACTGTGTGCCAACCCCCGAAATGAACAGCCCGCCTACAGCAGTTCCCAGGGTTATTCCCAAATTACCGCATGATAGGAACAAACCATTGGAGAAATCGGGCGCTTCTGGCGCGGCAGAGGTGATCCAATACTGACCAATCAAATTGCTTATTGCATAGCATACTCCCCATAAAATCACGGTTAAGATCATAGGTCCAGTGGATGTGCCTGTCCAAAAGGATAAAAGATATACGATCCCCAATACCACGGGAAACACGATGACGGTTTTTCGCGTGTTTCTAGAAAGCAGCCTGCCTCCTACCACGTTTCCCACTAGACTGGCTAAACCATATATAAATAACACGATACTCAATGTTTTTCCCGAAATATGCGTGATAGAACCCAAGTACTCTGCGATGTAACTATTCACACTTGCCGTTGCTGAAGCCATAAGGATCACGGCAGCAATGGCTAGCCAGGTCATCCCTCTTTTTAAGATGCCCAATTGTGCTCCATACGCAAGTTTTTCCTTAACAGGCATAGAGGGGATAAATATCCATGTACCCAGAAATGCCACGGCGTTTACGATCGCAAAGAATAACATCGCCATCTCTACGGAGGTTCCATTCGCGATATAGTTGGTGATCGGTACGCCAAGTACCATTCCTGCGGTGACTCCAAGCATGACTTTAGATACCGCTTTGGGAGCTTCTTCCCTGCTTACAGAGGTCGATGCTACGGTCAAAGCCAATGAACAATAAATGGGATGGAAAAAGCCCGGAATGATGCGAGCCACGAGGGCAACGGTAAACGTTGGCGCAAGGATCGAAATAATATTACATGCAACAAAAATACCGAGCACAAGTAACATCACCGTTTTACGGTTTATACCGGAGAATAATAAAGGCATCGTAGGACCCGCGATCGCAACAGCGAGTGCAAAGAGACTCACGAGCAAGCCAGCCTTGGAAACACTGACATGAAAATAATCAGCTATTAGAGGTAATATTCCGATGATTCCCATCTCTGTGGTTAGGATACCGAAAACACCAATAATTAATATATACATCAACACATGATTTGATTTGGCCACAAGCAAAACTCCTTCATTATTTCTGATTCATTCTCTAAACTTACGAATGGCGCATTTAAAAATAAATGCACAAGAATGTATTTTTGCGCTTATGTGTATTATTATAGAAAGTACATCTTATCTACAATGACCAAAAGATGATGATTTGTGCATTAGTGCACAGAACGTGGAAATTTGGATACAAACATAGGAAAGTCAGGTGACTCGAAATGCCTAAAGTGGATCGAAGAATACTCAAATCTCAAGATGCCATTAAAAAAGCGTTGATTGAACTTATGTCTCAAAAGCATTTCGACCAGATTACGATTCAGGATATTTCCGACACAGCGAATGTTAGCCGCAGAACCATCTATCTTCACTATCTGGATAAGTATGATTTACTGGATAAGCTCATCGAGGAACATGTGAACGAACTACAGGTATTGTGTGAATCCGAATCTGAAACGAATGCTACAGATAGGGGAATGAGCTGGTTTGAATACTTTGAAAGCAACTATTTATTCTTTTCAGCTATGTTAACAAGTAAAGGAGCACCCTTCTTTCGCAGCCGTTTTCTCCAATTTGTCATCGAGGATATAAAGAACGGATGGGACATGAATGAGGGAAAAAATCGCGGGATCAGTGAAGATATTTTGCTTCAATTCTTTGCGCCAGCTTATGTGGGAATCGTGGAATGGTGGTTTATAAACCAAATGCCTTACCCACCCCATGTCATGGAAGAGCAAGTGAATACGTTATTGGAGCTGAATCTTTCATAAACAAAACGTCACGCTTTACCTTTCTGATAGTATAAAAAAAGTCGCCACCAGGGCGACTTCATATCGGTATAGCATTTTCCTCACTTTTTCAACATTTGCCCCTGACTATCATTATCCTTGGCATTTTCTTTAAAATAAATTTCGTTCAGCACGTTGACACGAACGTTGATCTTTTGCTCCAACTTCGGAAACCACTTGGTTTTCCATTCCTTTAATTTTCCCTCCGAGAGTTGGGGGCGAAATATCATGCCGACACCCAACACATCCGATTTAAAGGATTTAACCTTCTTCACCGTTTGATTAAACTGTTTGCTCAGCTGTTCCTTCATTTCTTTCTCAATTACCCCGTTACCCTTAGCTTCAGGGCTTTCCGTAATCACCACATTGAGAAGAATATCCGTCAGGATGGATGGCCCATTCTCCGACCAGGAGGTTTTGTGTTTGACTTTGGTGTCTTGAATAAGAACACTCGTGTTCTGAGCCACTTCAATGGTTCCCCCTGAATATTTCCCTTTAAATAAATTGAACAGAAGCGTCTCTTCCTGATTCAGCGTTCCTACCATGCGGTCATCCCGCATAACAGCCGTGCCTTTAAAGGTGAATAAGGTTCGATTTCCGTTTTTGAGCATGGGGATGGCCATATCTTCCGTATATGAATTCTGGTTTTGATAGGCTTCCCATATTCGGACGATGGATTGATTGGGCGTCCACCCGGCATCCTGGCTAAAAAAGTCGTAGGAAGAAATTTCAGGTGTTGGCGAGATTTCATGATACATTGTCTTCTCAAAATCACCATCAATAACCCCTACCAGACCCTTAATCGAAATATCGTTCGCTCTCACAGCAAAATTGATGATGTTATCGATCCCCTGTTCTGCGACCTGTCTGTCAATCAACATCAACCTCAGATGCACCAATTCGATGCTTTTTTCGGAATCCGTACGTATCAGATCAACGGCTTTACTGATGGATTTCGCCTCTTTGTCAAGAATTTGGGTTTTGCCTGATGCATCTGGGATTTGGAGAACTACCCTGTATTTTTCCGTAGTCCCCTTTCCTATTCCCATGACAACTGGCAGATACTGTTTGTTAATATCCTTGGTATCCCAACATCCCGGAAGCAACATCAGCATAGATAGTGCTACAATCAGAGTCTTTATGGTGCGCTTGTTCATGTATTCACCTTCTTTCGCAGCCATTGCGCAGCGAGGAATACAAGGATTGGAAAACCGATTACGCTATAAACGCAAAAGAAAGAATTCAGGTACAGGTATGAATTCAAAGCGTTGATATCCGGTATCAAAAGGCTAATCCCGTACAAGGAGAAGCACACCACGGAAAGAACCCATAATCGGTTGATTTTCGGCATAAATAACTGATGCAGCAGGGCCACCAGCATCCAGAGTAAAACGGAAACCTTCAAAACACCCAGTGCACTGGAGGCTACCACGTAAAAGCTTGGAAGCCAGTCAAAAACTACCCACTCCAGATCAATCGTATCCGATGCCATAAGCATGGGATATTGCAAATGGATTACCGTTTCCTGTCCGAATACAAGAAGCGGAACATATACAGATCCCAAAGCAAACACAAATATGATACCCACCGCAGCAGTTGCTTTGCCAAAGCTAAGCCGTTGTTTGGAGGGAATCATGCCAAGGAACAGAAATCCGGCTAAAATGACCGTACATACATAGAAATCCGAATTGGAGAAAAACGACATTCCACTATCCCAAATCGGAAAAATGTAGCTGATTCTGAAATTTTGAATACTGATCAGCATGGAGAAAAAGATGAATGGCATCAAGAGTATACACAATCCGATGCTGGCCCGGATTACTACGTTGAGTCCCTTCCATACAGCATAGAAACAGAGAACGATGAAGAGTGCCGATGTCGCTGCTGGCGGTGTTCTCTGTAGTAATACGGCTTTGATTTCAACAGACTGGAAGTACATAAGTAATAACAGCTCGACATATAGGAAGATCATCAATGGCAGAACGATTAGTCTCGTTACCCATTTGCCTAGTGATTCATTACAGATGTCCACCACTGTTTTTCCTGGAAACTGCGATAACGCTTTTAAGTACATCCATAGAACCAGCAGCTCTGCCAAAAAGAGCATGGTTATGGCTTCCCAGTGTCCTTTTGAAGTCGCAGAGATGATTCGTTCAGGGAAGATGGCAAAGATCGAAGCGAGATGAAGCAGAACAAACATGGTAAGTATCTGGGCTTTATTCATCCGGAGCCTTTCCTTTCAGACTTAAGCTTAAGTAAGGAACGGAGCAAGTACTTAATGAAGCAAAGTACAATATAATCCAAATCATCGCAGCCTCAAGACCCCATATTCCGAAAAAGGAACTGATGATCATGACAACGTATTTATACATTCGTATACCTGTCGTATTCATATAACCCGCCAGCACAAAATTGGCGATCGCAGAGGCAACAAGAATAATAATTAATAGATTGCTGACGAGTTTGGCCTGAACAATGGCTTGCCCTAACAGGATACCGCCGATCATCGTTATGGTAGGTCCAATGTTCTTCGGAAGGCGGATCGTGGCTTCGATAATCATCTCCAGAAGCAGCATTACCAGCAGCATTTCGATTAATGAAGGATAAGGGACCCCTTCCCTGCTCTTGGCTACCGTGATGGCTAACTGAATTCGCAACAGTTCCGGGTTTACCGAATTAAGTACAATATACAGACCTGGAAGTGTGATAGCCAAAAGTGCACCAATCGCCCGGATGGTTCGTAAAAACACCTGAAATAGATACGGGTAGTTGACGTCCAGCGTTGTTGACCACAAATCCGTTATGATCGCCGGGAAAGCAAAAGCAAACGAATATTGGTCAATCAAAATAACCACTTTTCCGTTCATCATATTCTGTACCATCTCTCCCGGCAGCTCCGAGGAGATATACGTCGGTGTTATTGAGAATTTCGGATGCCCCAGTATACTAAGCAGGTCCCTTACTGTAGTCAGTTCCTTATCCTTATTTTGTTCCAGCTTATCCCGAATTGCCGCAACGACCTTGGTTTGGGCAACTCCCTCAATGTACACCATGGCAATCTTCTTGGTAGACTGAACCCCTGTCTCCCTGGTTTCGATTACCAACTGGTCGGATATCATTTTTTTTCGCAACAAACCTATATTTTTATTAATGTCTTCTGTAAAAGCATCGAACGCGGATTGAAGGGGATTTTCGCTCTCTGGCGAACTTACCGACCGCGAGATTCCGGGATGTTCCGGTTCGATGACTGCCGCTAACCCTTTTGTGCTGAACAACACCAGTTTTCCATGCAAAAGATTGCTGCATAGTTCGTCCACTGACATGGATGCTTGTTCTTCAAACGGACTGAACAGTTTCAGAAAGGATTCATTCTCATTACCACTTGCCGCTTGATTTATTGTGGACAACGTTGTCGGTAGATCGACTAGCGTTTTCACGAAGTATGCTCTATATTTCTGATTGGCGATAAGCACGTCCTTATTGCTGAAATCCGTGCTCTTTTCAAAACGCTCATAGAGTCGCTTTTCTATATCGTGAAGATCTTGTTCATGGATTCGCTGCAAATTTTACCACCTCTTCTGAAGTAGTATGTCGTTAAGAAAAAAGTTTATTCAAAAATTCGCCTTGATTTACACTGTAATTTAGAAGCTTTTGTCTCTCTTTTATCACGTATAGATCCCTTCCTAAATAATTGTTTTCAATATTTTTGAACTGGAAACCAAAATTGAATATAATATTGTAATGCACCAATGGGCGGGAGGATAGGCTATGAATAAAGAGGAACAGGTCTTAGTGGGTTTCAGGGACTTATATAACAAGCTGGTTTGGCTTAATAAAGATAAGATGGAAGAAAGTCTTAAGGGGTATAAACCTTCTGAGGTACATTGCATCGAATATATTGAAAAGAATGCAGATTCCAATGTAACAAAGCTTGCGGAGTCCTTCTATATGACTCGAGGTGCGATAAGTAAATTAACGAAGAAGCTTATAGAAAAAGGTCTGATCGAAAGCTATCAGAAGTTGGATAACAAGAAAGAAATCTATTTTAGGCTCACAGAGCAAGGGAAAGTCATTTATCAAATCCATGAGGATCTTCACAACGAGTTTCAAGAGCGAGATAAAGTTGTATTCGAACAGGTAACCGACGAACAGTTTGACAGTATGCTTAACTTCGTGGACAAGTATAATCGGCATTTGGATGCAGAAATAAAGAAGCTGGGTACAGATCTGAAGTCGGAATAAATCTCAATAATGAAAGTTAAACTAAAGGCAGCCGGACTCTATTTGAGAACAGGCTGTTTTTTTATTGTTATTATTTTGTTGACAAGGAAACAAAGTAGTTGTACGATATTAATGTTTCCAAGGAAATAAAATTACGACGTTTTGAGGGGAGAATTGAATGTTTAAATTACGATCACAATCACAACATTCACAGAACAAAGAACAAACCATAGACAAACACGCTTTATTATTCGGTCTGATCTCTGTGTTTCTTTGCGGAATAGGATTCAGTATTATTGCGCCTGTTGTTCCATTCCTAGTGCAGCCTTATATAAGCAGTCCGGGACAACAAGCTATCGTTGTTACGCTGCTGACCTCTGTTTATGCCTTTTGCGTATTTTTTGCGTCTCCCGTGCTTGGAGCTCTGAGCGACAAATATGGCCGGCGTCCATTGCTCCTGGTATGCCTTTTGGGTTCCGCAATCGGATACTTGGTTTTCGGCATAGGTGGAGCCCTATGGGTACTCTTTGCGGGGCGTATAATCGAGGGGATAACAGGCGGAAGCATAGGTACAATCTTCGCATATTTTGCGGACATCATCCTACCCGAACAGAGAACCAAATACTTTGGATGGGTGAGTGCGGTTGTAGGTGTTGGCACCGTCATTGGCCCGACTGTAGGCGGATTACTCGCCAAGATTGATTATTCTGCACCCATGTATTTTGGAGCCATCATAACTTTGGTGAATGTTATATATGGATTCTTTTTTATGCCTGAGAGTCTTGCCAAGACACATAGACTGAAAGAAATTACTTTGGTGAGACTTAATCCATTCATACAGCTTGCGAACCTGCTTTCCATGAAAAACTTAAACAGATTACTGATCTCAGCCTTCTTACTTTGGATACCCAACGGATCTTTACAGGCCGTTTTCTCACAATTTTCAATGGATACTTTCAATTGGAAGCCTGCAATCATCGGATTAATGTTCTCAATTATGGGTGTCCAGGATATCATCTCACAAGGTCTCATCATGCCCGCTCTTTTGAAAAGACTTAGCGATAAACAGATAGCCATTCTTGGAATGGTTTCAGAAATAATAGGCTATAGTCTGATCGCACTATCTACTTTGTTCTCATTCTATCCACTGTTTATCGTGGGCATGTTTATCTTTGGTTTTGGTGATTCGATCTTTGGGCCTTCCTTCAATGGCATGCTCTCCAAATCTGTCGCTTCTAGTGAACAAGGAAGGATTCAAGGCGGTAGCCAATCTATTCAGGCTTTAGCTAGAATGATTGGTCCTATTATTGGAGGTCAAATCTATGTATCACTTGGTCATGCTGCACCCGCCATTATGGGTGTGATCCTTATAGCAGCGGCAATACCCGTTTTATATAAGCGAAAGCAAGTAAGTATTTAAAATGCGTCTTTCAGTTTATCACTCATCAGGTGCGAAGCTTCTTCCTTCGGCTGTAAGCGGATGGCGCGCATCCTCTACTATTTCAACATACATGGCGTTAAAGGTTTATGTTCATGAACCCATGTTAATACATCGTAACACTCATACACAGCAGTTGGAAACTTATGCTCAGGAGCAAGACGGTAATCCACATTTATGACCACACAGCCCGCTTGATCGGCAATCAGGCGGCACCAGGGATCATCCATCTCTGCTTTTCCGAAGATAAAACCTCCACCATGCATATTGATATATACAGGTAGTGGAGTAGACAGATCAGAGTCAGGTCTGTACACCAGTACCCGAGTACCCCCTGTCCTAGTTGGAATGATCACTTCTTCCATTTCTACTGAAAAACTCGAGCTTGGCTGAAGTGCAGAGTCCGTACCTACGACATTTTCACGTAATTGTTGTACCATTTTGAGTTGTTGATGATGATCCATCATATAACCTCCATTGTTTTTAACTATTCCTACGTCGATATCTTGTATGGGATTATTTCGTGTTTTTCGTAATCAGATCCTGCAAACGGATACTGGAATGGTTGATTTTGCCCATGAATTCGTAGATGACGTCCATATTGCTTTTCTGCTCCTGAGCTGTTGCCAGGACGTCTTCAGTCGCTGCAGCATGCTTCTGCGAGATATTTGAAATATGATCCACTTGTTGACGAACTCGATTAAAGATTAGGCTCATCTGATCCGTCATATCCAATTCCTTCGCTATGTATTGATCAATATGCTCAAATGTAGACTTGATATTGTCAAAGCTCTCAAGTACTTGACTGGAGATGGCTTTACCTTCTTGCACTGCTTCACTTCCGTTCGTCGCTTTTTCAACCACAAGCTGTGTCTTCCGCTTGATATTATGAATGATTTCGTCGATTTGTTTAACCGTGTTGGAACATTCCTGCGCGAGCTTTTTGACCTCGTTGGCTACGACGGCAAACCCCGCTCCTGCTTCCCCTGCTCTGGAGGCTTCAATATTTGCGTTTAAGGCCAGCAGGTTAGTCTGATCAGAGATTTGGTTGATGGCTGTTAGGAAGGTATTCACTTCATCCATGCTTTTGTTCAATTCCTCAACGGTCGTCATTGACTCTGTAACTGTGGCATTAATAATAGCCATCTGATTGCCCATTTGAACAATTCGATCCGAGCTTTGGCGAACAACCAGACCATTTTGTTCTGAGATGTCGGCGAGTCGATGTGACATTTGGTTGATCTCAGACATTTTCCCATCGGCCTTGTTTACCTCTTCACTAATATGTGCAATGCTCCCGGATTGATCGCGTATACCTTCCGTCACTTCCTGAATATTCGTGGTTATCGTATTGCTCATATTTTTCAGCATACGAATATCGTTATTGCAGCTCGCAATATCCGTGTTCAGCATGGATGTGTTCTCACGAATGACCCCTACCATAGTATCGAGTGCCGTCACAAGCTCTCTGGCTTCCGCTTCCTTGTTAAGAGCAACCTGAATCAGATCTCTGCCGCGTTTACATACAAAATATAGAGCAACGATCGTCAGTTCGATGAACCCAATCGTCATGAAAAAAGTCGAATCATATTGATGATGGCCTGAATAATAAATCACAATATAAGCAATGTTGTACAGCGCCCCAAACCCGTATAGCAGAACTCTGTTCAAATAAAGGGAAATGACACATAGAACAAGCATGATGAGCATTCCGGCTGCAGGTGATTCAATATATGGCGTCGTACAGGTCAGTATGGCAATCATCAGGACGACCATCGTCAAGACTGGTTTTTTGCGAATAATCAACACGGTGGCAATAGACAGCTCAATTAACAGGGAGCACACGACTTCGAGTTGAACCTCATTGCTGGCAATGAAGAAACAGAATGCTAACAGGGTTAACCATAAAATCGTGACGATAATTTTGTTTATTTTGGTTGTATTGTTTCTAAAAAAGCTGTTGTGCATGATGGTCATGGTTTGTTCCCCCTCAGCGACTTGTGAACTTCTCTTTAATGATTTTTATCAGGATTAGACAGATGTTAAGCAGGATTACATACCATAGTTCCATGTTCATCCCTCCGTTACAGGCTCTTTTTTCTTATGAAGCATCATCCATACCCCGATAAGACAAAACATCACACTGCACCCCATGCCAAAGCAGGCACTCGTGTTTATTGCATGAGGCGAGCCTTCCATCGTCAGCAACGTGGCTTGAGTTACAACAATGGATACCATAGCATCGGTAAAGTTAATCATTTTCAATGTGGAGATCCAGGGATTTTTCAGATGCCGGTTAGCGATTGTTCCGGAAATACCAAAAGCCAGTTTGGTAAAAGCAACGGCGGCTACAAGGTACACGAAGTAACCTTTAAATACAAAAGCGTCACCAAGCAGATACATTCTTAGACAAACCAGCAGATAGGAGATGCCCAGTATACACAACAGAATTCCTCCGCGTTTATAGACTTGAATCTCTAATACATGCCTTTCCTGCGGGGATTCGATTCTTTTGGCTACGTTATATTGATGCAGCACTTGTGCTTTTGCAACACAAAGGATCAGATAATATACCGCATTCGTAATAAACCATCCGGAAAGGAGATATAAACCAAGGCTTAACTTGCCTATGCCGATCAAAGCGTTGATGACAAGAGAGGCAGCGTTAGACATGGCAGCTCGATCTTGCTTGTTTCCGAGGTACTGAACAAAGATTGCCTTAATATCTATCTTCCTTTCCGAATGCATTTTTCTTACTTGGCCAGCAAACCATTGGCCTTCTCGCATACTTCATAGATTTCGTCATACTTCTTGTCAATAAAAGGGGTTACTTTATCTGTCTTTTTCCGCCGAATACCACTGAAACTAAAATACGGAATGATCCAGCCCGCAAAACCGGGAATGGCAAGAATGACAGACAGTGGCAGCATGTTGTCCAGATAGGCAAATACGGAGCCAGCCATACATGCCGTTCCTACGAGACCGATCCCATAGGCAACGATAGAAGCACTCGTGAACTTTGAACGTTCCAACGATTCAATGTCGGTCACACAGGCTTCAAACTGCCGCTGAAGACGAGTCAGCTCCGCTTTATAGCGGATTTTGCGATCACGCTTGAATTTCATTGTTACGGAACCCACATTCTGAAAGGGCGTCGAGGTGCCTTCCAGCGTCCAGCCAAAATGGGTATAGCCATCGGCATAAACGGACTCGGAATCCTGTTTTACCGTAATGTCCTTGTATTCATAGCCTACGAAATTATGTTCATTTTTGGTTAGTTCATTCATGGTTTTTCAACACTCCTTCAAGTTTTTTTCTTCTTCCTGTATTGGATGTTCCTATCGTAGCGGTAAGTTGTTTATAAGTTGCTTATAAAATGTTAACGAAATATTAATAAGGGCAGCCTGAATTCGGATTGTATCGAATTCAGGCTGCCCTTATGCATTGCATATCAACGTTTAACTTGTAATTGGACTGTAAATGTCGTGCCCTTGTGAGGTTCACTTTTGACGGATATAACGCCACCTACCAACTCAATAACGCGGAGCGAAAGAGCAAGCCCCAATCCGTTCCCCTCCGCATGATGGGAAGCATCGCCCTGATAGAATTTATCGAAGATATGCCTCATCGTTTCCTCATCCATCCCGCAGCCTGTATCGGATACCATAACCGTGATCGTATCTTCATCCGAACTCTGCTTCAAGGTAATTGTTCCACCGGAGGGTGTGAATTTAAGCGCATTGGAAATCAGGTTGTGCCATACGATCTCCAGCATACTCTCTTCAGCATGAATCATCGCGCGATCCTCAATGTCGACCACAAATTCAATATTTTTTTCTTCCCATGCATTTTCAAAATATATCGCGCAATCCACTAGCTGCCTACATACATCATACGGCTTGGAAGCAGGCAGAATCTCCTGGTTCTCCAGCTTGTTCAGCTTGAGGATGTTGACGACGAGGGTCGCCAGCTTATTGGTAGAGGTAATAATAGTATCCGTATATTCTTTTCGAAGATCGGGTTCCAAATCATCCTGCTGCAGGGCCGTGGCGTAGCCATGAATGACAGACAGCGGTGTCTTGATTTCATGGGATACATTCGATATAAAGTCGTTTTTCAACGTCTCAATGCTGTTCAACTCCTCCACCATTTTGTTAAAATCCTCAAACATGACATCCACATAGTTCAGCTTGTCCGCTCTATGAATCGGTTCGAGATATACCGAGAAGTCGCCTTCTGCCACCTGCTTTGCAGCCTCACTGAGTTTTCGCATAGGCTTATCAAACGTTTTGTACCTTTGTCGTGCGGTAACCAGGCAAAAAATGAGACTCACAATGCTCCAATATCCCGAGATTCCGAAAATGTACTGCCACGGCACAACTTCCACCGGTAAATACGCATCATAGATTAGCGCTTGACCCGCCGTCAGGATCGACAGCAAAAGGTAGGTAAGCAAGAACTCTTTCCATGAAAAAAGGTGGGACTTGATTCGTGCATCAGGTTTCTGCTTCTTGTTCATTGCAGTACGGCCTTATAACCAAGACCATGTACCGTCATGATCTTGAAATCTTCACAACAGGAGAACTTGTCGCGAAGTTTGACAATATATACGTCCACGGCACGCAGGCTGGTCTGACTTTCGATACCCCAGAACTCATCCATAAGCTGAGCTCGTGAGAAGGTATGTTTCGGATAAGATAACAATTTATAAAGAATGTTGAATTCCCGGACTGTCACAGGAATTTCTTTGCCATCCACCGTAGTCGTCATATCGTTGGCGTCCATGAGCAGACTGCCTACAATCAATTTCTTCTCATGGGCGATATTGGCCCGCCGCAGGAGAGCACCCACACGCAGGACTAATTCGTCCAGGTCCACCGGTTTGACCATGTAATCGTCGATGCCTGCAAGGAAACCTCTTTGTTTGGAGGAAATATCATCACGGGCGGTAATAAAAAGAATGGGAATGGTCTTATTGATGCCTCTTACGGTCTCGGCAAATTCAAAACCATCAATCTCTGGCATCATCACATCGGAAATGAGAAGATCGTACATCTGGTTATACATCAAATCATATGCCTCACGTGGATTAAAGCAGCCTTTGGCCTCGTACCCATTGTTGGATAGATAGGTGCAAATAATTCGGTTGAGTTTGGTATCGTCTTCCACAACAAGTATATGGATCATATAAAAAACATCCTTTCCGGCTGACTGAATGGGGTCATTATAATAAAAAGTTGTTAACAAATTGTTTATGGCGGCGTACACCGCTCTATTATTTTCAATTCATCATTCTAATTCATATCTCTCAAACATCTTGCTAACAACTTGGAAACATCCGTACTTCATGATTGTCCTATCGAATCGTTCATAGGCAGCATCAGCAAATGGACGATAATCAGTCATAAGGAGTGAAAGTCATGATGAAAGCAGCCATCTATTATGGTGAAAATGATATTCGTGTTGAAGAAAGACCAATCCCGGTCGTAGGTCCCCGAGATGTTCTGGTCAGAAATGTAAGAGCGGGCATCTGCGGCACTGATATTAATATTGTGAAGGCTGGCAAAGGTGACATGGGCATCAGCCTTGGTTCAGAATTTGGACATGAAATGGTCGGTGATATTGTTGAAATTGGCTCAGAAGTTTCTCCAATGATAGAAATCGGAATGAGAGTCGGGATCAATCCCATCACTGCTAAAAAAGCAGGAAGACGCAAATCCCTGGAATGCTCCGGGTTTTCTCAGTATGTATTAATAGAAGACGCCGAGCTTGATTATAACCTGTACAAAATGGGTAAAACGGTACCCGCAGAAGTCGCTTCACTGATTGAACCGATGAGCGTTGGGCGACACGGCGCTTTCAGTACCAGCCCTGAGCCCGAAGACCACATTGTCGTGATGGGTGCAGGTCCGATCGGCTTGCTGGCCGCTGCCAGTTTGATTGCTGAAGGCATGAAACATGTCTGCGTGGTCGATATGGATGAATGGCGCTTGGCTAAAGCTTCCGGACTTGGGGCTCTAACCGTGAATACAGGTGAAACTGCACTTGAAGAAGGATTGATTGGACATTACGGTTCTGTGAACGTATACGGTGTTGACGTCCCGGATGTCGATGTATTTATTGATGCGGCAGGCGCTCCGGCTTTGTTTGAGAACATGATGAAGATCGTCAAACCCAAAGCCAAAATATCGATTATTGCCGTGTATAAATCCGAAGTACCGATCAGTTTACATCAGGTCATGTCCAAAGAAGTTCAGATCAAAGGCTCCAGTGGCTACACCCACGAGGATTTTAGCAAGGTGGTGGAGTATCTGACCAGCTTCCAAGAAGAACTGTCCACACTGGTCACTCATGTATATAAGCTGGATGATATTCAGGAAGCCTTTACTACGGCCATTGAAGCCAAAGAAACCGTTAAAGTGGTAATCGATCTAGCATAATATCAAACAGCTTTATTCCTGGAGTGTTGCCTATCGTCATAAAACTTATAGCCTAACACAAGAAATCCGCCAAACATGGCGGATTTTTTGGGTATATATTTTTTTCTTGCCGATAGAGGCTTAGCCTCACTCTTGCTGCTAAAATGCGACAGGTAAGGCAGCCAGGCTCTGCGAACTTAGCGCCAAATGCCACTCAATGTTTTCCCGAGGAATGTTAAGTCGCAGATTAGGCATGCGTCTTAACAATGTTGTAAAGGCGATATCTCCCTCCACACGAGCAAGTGGAGCTCCCAAGCAGGAATGAATGCCATGACCAAAAGCCAGATGACGATTAATATGACGTGTCACATCCAGATCCTCTGGCTGTTCAAATTGAAGTTCATCCCGATTGGCTGATTTCAGCACAGGGATGACCATATCTCCCTTTTTGATCTGTTGCCCTGCCAGCTCTATATCCTGAGTCGCAAAACGAGGTCCAGCAATGGTTGCAGGCCCGTTAAAACGCAGCAATTCTTCAACAGCAGAAGGTGCCAGACTAAGATCAGCCTTAAGCTTCTCCAATTGTTCAGGATGATCCAATAACATCATTGCACCCGTAGCAATCAGATTAGATGTCGTCTCATGGCCAGCAAAGATCAATAACGTGATCATGGATAGCAGTTCTGGTTCACTGAGTCGATCGCCCTCTTCTTCTATAGCAATCAACTGACTGATCAAATCATCCGCAGGATGTTTGCGTTTCTCAGCTACCAGTTGTGCGGTATAGTCACCGAAGGCTTTGAGGTGTTCCTCCACTCCCGGTTCACGCACTCCGAGGCCCAGACCGTGTGCAATCGCGGAGGACCAGGTCTGGATCTGCGGGCGATCTGCTTTAGGTACTCCCAGCATATCCGATATCACATGAATCGGTAAGGGAAAGGCGTAGTCCTTGACCAAATCCATCTCGCCCTGGGCTTGAACCTGATCCAGTAATTCATCAGCGATCTGCTGCACACGTGGACGAAGACTTTCCATATATTTGGGGGTAAAGGCTTTGGAGACCAGTCGGCGTAATCTCCGATGATCAGGATCATCTACAGAGAGCATTGATTTTCCGGTAAAGAACGTTGGAGGAGCATCTGAATCTACGTTTTCCACATAGGCTTTCAGGATATTCTCATTGCCGTCGATAGAGAGTGGGTCTACTGTGAAGTGGGCATGATCTTTGAGTACCTGTGACGCTTCTTCCATTCGTGTGACCAACCACTGCCCGCGATCTGTACCACCCATTGGTAAGGATACTGGAATAACAGGACCTGTTTCACGCAATTGCTTGATCAGTGAAAATGGATTTTCACCACTATCCCCACTAAACAGGCTCAGTGCTGCTTTTTGTGAAACATTAAGATCTAACTCACTCATCATAACCATCCCTTCGCTTCGACCATTTTATTGGTTTACATTAATGAATTTATCCAATCATCTACAGTCATCACATCAGCTTGTTTGGGGAATACGCTCTCTACGAGAACTCGATGAACTTCAGGGTCCCTATCCAGACAAGCATCAGAAAGTACAGTCAGCGCGTAATCCTTATCCGCCGACTCACACAAGGTAGACAGCACTACTCCACTTGTTGCGATACCGCTAAGAATAAGTGTATTAATGCCATGGGATTGAAGAAGGGTCTCCAGGTTGCTTCCCGAGAATCCACTGACGCGGAACTTGTCCACAATGAGCTCTCCTGGGAGCGGCTGTACCGATTCGTGAATGTCCATTGCCACTTTCATCGCCGGATTGGCTGCGTTCTCTCCACCACGGCTCGACTTTTTTCCAAACAACTTGTTGCGCTCACTGATTGGAGGGGAATCCTCGCGATGACCAACCTTCACAAAAATTACGAGTACGTTATGTCTACGAGCTGTTTCTACCGCTTTCTGAAACGGGAACAGTGCATCCTCGTGCTTCGCATATTGCGACACGATGATGTTCTGCATATCCATGACCAGAAGTGCAGCGTGGTTATGATGACTCTCCATGGGTTGCACATCCCTCTCATTTTGATTAAGATTAAGGGGAGAACTCTCCGCTTAACCTCTTCTTGATATTAAACGGAGGGTTCTCCCCTTGTCAAATTTTGAACGTTGAAGGATAGGAAGTGACAGACAGTGGATAGAACCAATACAACCTCTCGTTCGGAGCGACGGGATGCTGCCGAGAATCGCCAACGTATCTTGGATGTGGCTAGCACATTATTCGAGCTGCACGGCGTGGAGCGGGTCAGCATGAATCAGATCGCTTCCGCAGCGCAGATTGGAGCGGGTACCTTATACCGCCGATACCGCAATAAAAGTGAGTTATGCATGGACTTGATCAAAGATAACGCAGCGCTGTTCTTCGATGATGTGGAGATATATTTGCAGGAAAACGCACAGTATCCACCAACTGAGCGATTGCGGGGTCTGCTGACGTTGTTTATCCAGTTTAGAGAGAAAAATGCGGAGCTGCTCTCGGGCATCGAGAATGCGGTATATCAAGGATCAGAATCCAGAACCTCAAGTCCTCTTTATGACCAATTGCATCAACAGCTATTTGGATTATTCGAAGAGATGGCAACAGAGAGCGACGAATCGCAGGCCATCAGCTTGTTCAAAACGGACATGCTTCTGACTGCCATGAGTAATGATTCGTATCTGTTTCAAAAAAACGTACGCGGCAACTCTCCTGACCGCATTGTAGAGCAGCTCTGTTTGACGTTTCTTTAACGTAAATGGGTATATAAAATGCTCAAAAAGCCTAATTCATCGTAGGCAATCTGCCGCTTGAACTAGGCTCTTTGAGCATGAGTTGTGGAATTTATAATGTTTTGATATACCATGCATTACAAGCAAAATGCTCCGTTGCATTTAACGGTTCTTCTAAAGGAATAAAACCGTTCTTGATATAGAACTTGTTGGCCGCAACCATATTGTTAAGCGTCTCAAGATAACATTGTTCATAGTGTTCTTTGGCAAAATCAAGGGAAATCCGAAGCAATTCATAGGAGATTCCGGTACCTCGTGCTTCTTTTAAGGCATACATCTTCTGCAACTCACAAATATGTGAAAATCCCTCCACGGGTCCGATACCGCAGCCAGCTACAACGGTTGAATTATGCTCAACCACCCAATACCTGGAGCCCTCGCGTTGATAAAGATGATAAAAATCGCCCAGATTCGGATCAGCCCACGCCGTTCCTGACTTATTGGCCCCGAATTCGATCAAACAACTTCGAATCAGAGACTCTACTTCTTGATTATCTTTTTCTTCTATCTCTCTAATAAACATGCAGGTAAGCCTCCGCGTCATGAAATAATTGCTGCTCTTCACTGCACAAATTATACTACAACTCTGATTTAACACACTACCATTCAACTATAATGAAACGGAATCACTCGTTTTGGCAGGGAACGTCTGCGTGATTCTCAGCAACCGTCTTACGTAGATCATGAAAAGCAGAAAAGAAATTTCTGTCCGTATGTGGTTGAAATGGCATTTTGGCTCCCAGCGTCAAAAGCAGGGCCAAGACGGACAAACCAACAGCAAAGATAAACATCGTCTGATATGATGTGCCTTGCATAATCCCCAGACCAATCATGGGGCCAACCGCCATGGCCAGCGTCATGGAGGTGCTAAACCACCCCATACCTTCCCCGCGCCGAGCCGATGGAATCATGTTAGTCACAGCTGTCATCATGGACGTTGTGGATACAGCCCAGCTCATTCCATGCACGATACGAAGTCCGATCAGCATGATGATTCCACCAACCCAGTTGTACATATACATCGCCAATATAAACAGAAGCAAACCCCCGATCATAAACGGACGTCTGCCGAATCGATCCAGTAGTCCACCGACAAAAGGACGAAGGATGACGGAAGATAACATTAAAGCTCCCATAGCCAAGCCCACCTGTCTTTCATTGCCACCCATCTCTTTAATAAAAAGCGGCAGTGTGGGATACAGCATATAAAATGCAGTAAATAAAAACAGCAAACCCAGCGTCATCAGAATAAATGACTTCGTCCATAAGCGTTGCATCATTCATCCCCCACTCTAGTTATGAAATCTATGTTTTGACCTGTTTTTGTATGAAAACAAATATTGATATATTAATGAACATCTGTTAATAATTATAGACAGAATAAGAAAGCTTATCATTGTTAATTGAACTCGTTTCGTTAATTAGTGAACATTAAACATAAATTTGTTTATTATCTTTAGAAAGTTTGGTGAGAATCACATGACCAAAGTGGATCGAAGAATTCGAAAATCACAAGAGGCCATCAAAGCAGCAGTAATTGAGTTAATGTCAGAAAAAAATTTCGATGATATTACCCTACAAGATATCTCTGATAGAGCTGACGTTAGCAGAGGTACCATTTATCTTCACTACGTCGATAAGTATGATCTGTTGGACAAGCTCATTGACGGGCATATCGAAGAATTAAGTAAAATTTGTCATTCGGTTGCAGACTTGGATTGGAAAGAATCCATCATTCCCTGGTTTATCTACTTGGAACAAAATTACTTGTTCTTCTCAACGATGATGGCCAGTAAGGGAGCGGTACAATTTCGCAACCGCCTGATTGAGTTTCTTAATGAAGATTTCAAGGAGGAAGTATACTTATCTCAGGCCAGAAAATCCGGATTAAGTGAGGATATCATTCTCCAATATGTGGTCATGTCTTATGTAGGGGTCGTTGAGTGGTGGATCAAGAACGAAATGCCCCATCCACCTGAGGTCATGTCAAAGCAATTAGGAGAATTAATCAAAACGAATTTGGGATAACGTGCAATGTGCACGCAGTCAAAATAGCGGTAGTCTCAGGATACGTAGTTAACATCCTAGGACTACCGCTATTACTTTTCGAAAAAAGCTGATTTTTCTGCAATTGGCGCCGACCACCTGCTGTCTAAATTGTTATTGCATGTGGTCTAATTAAGATATGGATTCCAAAAGACTCTTGGACAGAGTTTTGACAACCAAATCGTACGAATGGTCAATCATAACAAAGATATCCTGCTCCGACAAGGAGCCATCTAGAATAATGGTATTCCAATGTTTTTTGTTCATATGATACCCCGGTTGAACGGCTTCATGCTGCTCTCTGAGGTTTTCCGCAATGATCGGATCACATTTTAAGTTCAAGCGAACGTTATCCGCCTTGTCCTCAAACATAAGCGCAAACATTTTCCCTGCAATTTTGATAGCAACCGGATCGGACCCGAATGGATAATCCTTCGTTGCACCTTTTTTCTTCAAACAGTACTCTATAATCTTATTCTTCAATTCAGTATCTCTCCTTTGCGCAGAAGACAACAACTTTCCCTACCCAATCTAATGATACCGAATGTACGTTTGCATGTAAATATCAAGCATTTCATTTCAACTATTCTTCCTGTAACACAGGCATCATCTTCTCAGACAGCTTCCTTGATCGCTACGCAACTTATATGGACATACAACAAAAAAACCGACTCCATGAAATAATTCATGAAATCGGTTTTTCATCATTCGAATTATGCATTCGATACTCTAGCTGTCTTCACTTTCTGTACTTCGTACATATTTACCGTAGTGCTAATCAGATACTCGGGTTTCTCCTGTCCTCTTTTCTCCTTATGACCTTTAATATGCACGTCGCTCTTCTCCCAATTCTTCCAGTCTTCCTCCGACTCCCAACGAATCAGCACCATTACTTCTTCGTGTTCTTTACTCTTTTTGTTAACCATTACACTAAAATCAATCAGTCCCGGCATTTCCTCTACAGGGCTAGGGGCACTGAAACGTTCCACCAGTTTATGACTATGGCCCTTTTCGACTACCATAACGCGAGTTTGAATGAACATGAATTACGCCTCCTGATTGCCTCAAGTCACTGCTTGGATACAATGGCCTTGGGACATTTTTTAAGTTCCTCTCTATTATTCTATTCTTATTGAAAATGATTATCAATATCGTGTCGATTTTGTGTTCATAAAAAAAACCTCCTCCACGAAATGGAGAAGGCATTTGCTCGTTATTTTAGAGAGCTTTATTCACTTTGCTGCTCTTTGGTTTACTGTGACTTGTACTATTGTGGTTTGTTTTACCGCTATTTGGCTTACTACCGTTTGGCTTACTGTGATTAGCTTTACCGCTCTTCTTAAACCACTCGGATTTAGGTTTGCGAGCGGGATTCGCTTTTGACTTCGCGGGTTTATCGGCTGCAGATTTATGAGGTGCAGACTTCGATGTTTGATTCGATTTTACAAAAGCAGGCACACTTGTCATCGGATAAGGATGATTTTTTACTTCAGGGATGGTCTTCTTAATTACTTTCTCAATATCCTTCAGGAACGGAAGCTCTTCCTTTTCACAAAAGGAAATCGCCATTCCGCTATGCCCTGCTCTACCTGTACGGCCAATTCGGTGGACATACGTTTCCGGAATATTAGGAAGGTTGAAGTTGATTACATGTGACAGCTCTTCAACATCAATGCCCCTTGCCGCTATATCCGTCGCCACCAGTACTCGTGTAACTCCACTTTTGAAATTATTCAAGGCTCTTTGACGCTCATTTTGAGATTTGTTGCCATGAATGGCCTGAGCCGTAATATTCACTTTGGACAAATCGCGAGTTACACGGTCAGCTCCACGCTTTGTACGAGTGAATACCAATGCCGAAACAATAGATTTATCCTGCAAGATATGATTCAACAGACTCTGTTTCTTGCCATTTTCCAATAAATACACAGACTGTTCAATTCGATCCACTGTGGAGGAGACGGGTGTAATTTCTACTTTTACCGGATCAACGAGCAGTGTTTTTACCATTTTTGTAATTTCAGGAGGCATTGTAGCTGAGAAGAATAAGGTCTGTTTCTTGCTCGGCATCTTCGCAATGATTCGTTTCACATCATGAATGAAGCCCATATCCAACATGCGGTCTGCTTCATCAAGAACCAGTATTTGCACATGTTTCAGATCAATACGCTTTTGATTGACCAAGTCAATCAGTCTACCAGGTGTTGCAATAATAATATCTGCACCTTGATTGAGCGCACGCTCCTGAACTTTTTGTGAAACGCCTCCCACGATTGCGGCACAACGAATATCGGTAAAACGGCTATATGCCTTAATATTATCTGAAATTTGAATCGCAAGTTCTCTTGTTGGAGTTAAAATCAATGAGCGAATATGGCGTGCGGCTTTGGGGCCGTTCGACTTTTCGCTTAATAACTGAATGATAGGCACAGAAAATGCTGCCGTCTTGCCTGTACCTGTTTGCGCACAGCCAAGCAAATCTCTGCCTGCCAATACGGCCGGAATGGCCTGTTCCTGTATAGGTGTAGGGGCAGTATAGTTTGCTTTGCTTAAGCCTTCCAAAATTGCGGGTATAATATTCAAGTCTTTAAATGTCATTAGGTCTCCTTAATTTACGCAACAAATATTCATTTGACGTATATCTCATTTCAAACGCAACACATAAGGATAACATTAAAAAGCACTTCTGTATATCATATTTTGAAAATCAAGTCCTGAACCAATCTATTAACTCACCAGTTTCAACCCTACTGCTGATCCAAGCACCATGGCAATAAACAGAATTCTTAACGCATTTCGGGGTTCTCCATAAAATATCATGCCGAGAATAGCTCCCCCGGAAGCTCCGATTCCTGTCCATACGGCGTATGCTGTTCCCATCGGAAGAGTCTTCATCGCCAGCGATAGGAACAGAAAGCTTAGTCCAAATCCCGCAACCAGCAGTATGATTGACGTCAGGTTACGATCTTTGTGCAATTTATTAATCATCAGAACCCCAATCATTTCAAAGACACCTGCCAAAATAAGATATACCCAGTTCATGATTCATGTACCTCCTTTGTTTTTCCTTTGCTGAGCATTTTAAGACCGATTACGCCCAATAAAAGAACCCCAATGAGCAGCATTTTCCCAGATTGAATCGCCGCATCAAACCATATAATCTCTGCCAGTACTGTCCCTGCTGTACCCAGTCCAACGAATACCGCATATACAGTCCCTACATCAAGTGAGCGGGAAGCCGCAATCATCAAGGTGAAACTGACAATAATAGCGATCAGTGTAGCCCCCCACTCCAGAAAACCACTGGCATGTTTCAATCCAATGACCCAACCGACCTCAAATAAAGCTGCAATAACGACGGACAACCATGTTTTGTTCATTTCTATCCACTCCTTATCAAATTTTGCTACGTGTATTATTAGTTACATGAAGCCAAAATAAAAAAGCCCGGGAAACAAACTGCATTAAGCAGTTCATCTCCCAGGCTTTTGTCCCTCCGTGACACAACCAATAGGTTGTGAGTTTTCTCTCGGACCAGACCGACATAACTGTCGCGGAACCCTAGAAAACATTTGAATATTTTGATGTGACTCCAATTATACACAATTCTTTTTGATTGGCAACCCTTTTTCGCTACTAGGCTAGAGGGAACTTACATGCCGTATATTTTGTGTGGTACGTAGTATTCCTCCAAGCTTGCAATCTCCTGCGCATCTAGCTTGACGGACAAGGCTGTTACGGCATCCTCCAGATGATGTTCTTTTGTTGCACCAACAATTGGTGCGGTGACACCTTCTTTTTGCAATACCCATGCCAGTGCAACGGTTGCTCTGGAAACACCTCGTTTGTTCGCAATATCAGCGACAGTCTCCACTATTTTACGATCGGCATCAACCATTCCCGCAGCAAGTCGGTCTCCTGCTTCGTCGTTCGATGAACGGGCTGTTTTCTCATCCCAATCCCGAGTAAGACGCCCTTTGGCAAGAGGACTCCACGGAATGATACCAACCTCCTCTTCACGACAGAGAGGCAGCATTTCCCGCTCTTCTTCCCGATACATCAGATTCAACAGATTCTGCATGGAGACAAATGGGGTCCAGCCGTTGCGTTCCGCCGTATGCTGAGCCTTCATAAACTGCCAGGCGTACATTGAAGAAGCTCCTATATAACGGACTTTCCCCGCCTTAACAACATCATGAAGGGCCTCCATCGTTTCTTCTATTGGAGTACTGCTGTCCCATCGATGGATCTGATACAGATCCACATAATCGGTGCCTAGGCGCTTCAAGCTGTTATCAATCTCATTCATAATGGCTTTTCTCGACAAACCTGCACCATTTGGCCCCGGCTTCATGCGGAAGTAAACCTTTGTTGCAATAACAACCTCATCACGACGAGCAAAATCCTTCAACGCACGACCCAAGATTTCTTCGCTTGTACCATCCGAATAGACGTTGGCTGTATCAAAGAAGTTAATACCCAAGTCCAGCGCTTTTTGTATAAAAGGACGACTCTCTTCCTCATTCAACGACCATGGAGCGATTCCGCGTTCAGGGACTCCATAGCTCATGCAACCAAGACATAATCTCGAAACGTCCAGTCCGGTACGACCCAATTTTACATATTCCATGTTAAAACACTCCTTTATGAAGTTAATTTTATCCAATAACTGAGATACAATTCTTTGAAAATCGGATTTTCTTCCCATTTGATCTGGGACTCCAATCTCTCGATTACAATTTGTTTCACTTGGTTCGATAAGCGTTTACTCAACCTTTCCACCCATCTTTCTGGCATACTAAAATGGATCAAAGACCCGTTCTTCTCTCCAATTCTTCCGTAGATCTAGAACCCAATTTTTCCTTTTGAGATCAAACTGGATTATTCAGCCTGCCAACTTACTATTATTATGCGGAACTGAGGGAACGAAGCGGTATATCATTTGTCTTAATTGATTGCCTGATCCTCTCATGCCCACTTTTGTCTAAGGTCGTTAAGTCTTATAATGAAGCAAGAACAACTTGCAAGGAGGATATGTATGTCCGATAACGCAGTGCAGCAGAAACAGGAACTCACCGAACTAATCAAACGTCACTCCATTCATAACAGTTCTAAGGAAACGGTAATCCCTTCCCTGTATGTCTATCAGCATTCCAGCATAAGTGAGCCTGCTTACCGGGTTTACAAGCCTTCCTTTTGTGTGATCGTTCAAGGATTGAAAGAAATCTTGCTGGCACAGGAAAGATTCGAATACGGACCATCCAATTATCTGATTGCTTCTATGAACCTGCCAGTGATTGGTCAGATTATAAAAGCATCCACGGATAGGCCTTACCTGGCTCTGAAGCTTGAGTTTACACAGAACCAGATTCTTGAAGTACTGAATGAATGTAATATTAAGGTCACGTCTAAAGAAAACGCCAGACGCGCCCTATTTGTTGGACAGATGGAGCACTCCATTCAAGATGCTGTACTTCGATTGGTTCGGCTGCTGGATACACCAGGAGAAATCCCGTTCCTTGCCCCACTCTATACGCGGGAGATCCTGTACCGGCTTTTGCAGGGACCTTATGGAGCTGAACTGGCCCAGATTGCGGTGGAAGGCAGCAGCAGCTATCGGATTCGAGAAGCCATTGAGCATATTGTTCGGCATTGGGAGCAACCTTTTCGGATTGAAGATCTTGCGGAGACAGCTAATATGAGTGTGTCCTCGTTCCATCGACATTTCAAAGAAATTACCGCCATGAGCCCACTTCAGTTTCAGAAGCAGCTGAGGCTTCAGGAAGCACGTCGACTTCTCATGGCTGAGTCAGCTGATGCTGCGGATGTAGCATTCCGGGTTGGTTACGAGAGTGCGTCGCAATTCAGCCGGGAGTACTCCCGCATGTTCGGCGCGCCGCCGAGAGCAGATATCAAACGTTTGAAGGAAAAATATGATCATGTTATGAGTGAATAAGTACACCGGCTGAGAAGTTGAAATGTTAGAGAAATGGATAGCATTAGGCTATCCATTTTTTAATTTAAAGAGTGAATATCTAATTCTATTCCCATCCTTATATTGACAACTTGTGATTCATGGAACTATAATCCATACTAAACCAAGTTACATACAATGTTTTATAAAGGAGAGGTATCGGATGGCTAATGTTCAGACTTTCAAAGCTACTGCACACCTACAAGATGGGGTTAAAGTAATCACCAAAGCAAGACAATTCGAACTGATCATCGATGAGCCAACAAACCTCGGTGGTACGGATACAGGAATGAATCCTGTAGAAGCTTTACTTGCCTCCCTTGGCGCATGTCAATCCATTGTGGCTCGGGTCTATGCCTCCAAATTCGATGTTGTCCTTGATGATTTCAGAGTTGAAGTTGAAGGTGAACTGGATCTTGACGGATTTTTTAACCGATCTGATGTACGCCCCGGTTATTCCGATATCCGATACACGTTTTATATCAAAACTAGCTCATCTGAAGAAAAAGTTGAATCATTTGTACAATTTCTAGAACGTAAATGTCCTGTGGGTGATACGATTTCCAATCCGGTGAATACCAAGCTCAATCGCGTCATTATCGAAAATGGGATATCATTGTAACAAAACGAATGAACCAGGTACAAAAAGATATAAGCAATACAAAAACATACAAACAATACAGAAAGGCTGCTTCCCAGCAAGTTAAACTTGCAGGGAAGCAGCCTTTCTAAAATCTCGGATTTATTTTGTTAATTATTTTGTTAAATGATTTGTCAATTGAATAGTTCTTTCGATGAGTGCAGCGGCTTCTGCGCGAGTTGTATTCCCTTTTGGTTTCAAATTTTCCGTCCGGATAACCGTTAACGAGCCCATTGGTAATGGCCGTAGCAAGAGCTGCGCGTGCCCAACCGGATATTTCAGCGACGTCGGAGAAGCTGATATTACTGTCTGAATCAGCGATCTGCGCTGCACGAACGACCATTGTCGCCATTTGCTCACGGGTCACCAATTCATCTGGACCAAAGGTGTCATCACTATATCCATTCACAATGCCCAGACCTGCCGCAGTGGAAATTGCGTCTTGCGCCCAATGCGTCGTAGTATCAGCAAATCCTTTGTCAGCAAAGCCTTGCAGATGTAAAGCCTTAATGATAAGAGTAACAAATTCGGCTCTGGTAATTTTTTTATCCGGTCTGAAACTGTTATCCGGATAACCCTGGATCACACCGAGTTCAACCAAATCCATAATACTGCCGGAAGCCCAATGTCCTACGAGATCCGTGAAATTCTTGGTTCCTTCCGGAGCTTGCGTTACGGTCTTATCGGATACCAGAACAGCAAACTTGGTAAAATGATTAATGGTTCCTGATACCGTTCCATTCATTTGATCCACTTTCATATTATCGAGTGAAACCCACTTTTGGGCCTGCTCGTTGAACCAATACAATCCCACTATTGATTTGTCAAAGTCCACCTTGTTCTTGTCGAATGGCAAGGTGACAGTTACCGGTTTGCTGAAATTCCCGCTCTTGCTTGCAGTAATCTCATAGACATCTCCGAGCAGTTTCAATGTGGAATCGGTAAACAGATTCAACGTTTGGCTTACTTTATTTACGGAAATGACGATGCTGCTTTCCATCGCTCCGGCTGGCACATTGATTTTGACCCCGCCCAAGCTCAACGATCCACCATTCACACTAATCGTTCCACTGTTGGCATTGGTACCCGTTTGATCACCATTCGTTCCTCCAGTTGGAGTTGAAGGAGTTGAAGGAGTCGAAGACGTTGGTGGAACCGAGGTGGAATCTCCGGCTCTGACGACAGTTATACTGTAAGTCTTGCTTGATCCATTACGTGCTTGCACCGTAATTGGAATTACATTTTTTCCAACAGACAACCCGAAAGATTGATTTATTCCGTTTGCATAGGGTTCACCTTTAGCAGACAAAGTAGCTTGGCTATCCGTAGCCTTCGCCGTAATACTGATGGAGTCTGTTGCTTGTTCAACATTCAGAGTATACGCCGTGATTGCAGGATTGAATGCTGGAGTCAAAGCGCCTTGATCAACAGATAAATCATCCAATGTGGAAACGTCAATCAGCTTCCCGGTTCGCATATCTTCCTTCACAAGCGCAAAATCCGCTGCGACCTGGTGGGAGTAATCCTCCGCTGCATTAAGAATAAAGTTCTGCAAATCATCCCAGATGGGTACGATATTTGTTACAAAACGTTCCTCAAAACGGTAGTACAACTCATCGGATACCTTGTCCAAGCGCGAGCTTGCATAAGCGTAAGCCTTGGCCGCATCAACCAAATACTGCTCCAGCTCTTGCTTGTTCTTAAACGGCTTATCCGTGTAATCCCCTTTAAAAGGTGATACTTCCTTAATCAGATACAAGCGATTCATTGCTTCGAGTACACCCAGATAAGAATCGGGATCAACTGAAGTTTTAAGATAAGCATCTTTCGATAAATTGGCGTCCCGGGTCTGCTCTTTCACGTCGAGCAGAATATTATCCGTATTGGCCGCACTTGCTCCTTCGATTAACACATTGTAGCGTTCAACCCCAATGCTGCCAATTCCCTGATGAATACGGCGTACAATATCCTTTATCTTAAAATAGGCATCGAATTCATCATCGCTCAGATTGAGGAAATTGCTTCTGACTTGCAATTTGTATGCTTCCCAAGCGTCTTGCAGGGAAGATTTCTCCGCATCTGTAGCGGCTTCAAACTTATCGGAGTTGCCGGCAATGTTTAATTTTCCATCAAGTGCCCGCTTGCCGAGCAACTTTTGCAATGCTTCCTCATAAGACACTTTGGAGACTTTGTCCATGACCTCTTTCGTATATGCCGTTACATTGCTTTTGGTCAACTTAGTGTTTTTGGGGCTTATCTCGCTATTAATCTTTATCAGAGTATCCTTATAGGTATCTAGAAAGGTACGAGATACGTCCCGGAAATCGGCGTCCTGCAGATTGGTAATCGCAGAGCTGTCTTTTTCGTATTTGACCACATAAATACTTGTAACAAAGCGAATCAGATCATCATAAAAGCTGCCGATGCCGGAAGAATCCACATCGTTCAAGCTGAACACCATTTGATTAGTACTATCGTTAAAAGTCCCCACATTCTGAATATGGGCATCGCCTTGCGTGTACGTAAGGATGTCCTTCTCATTCCAGCCTGGAATGACCAAACTCGGAGAAGGAATAAAACCCGCTGCCAGATCAGCCTTGAATAAGGAATGTGTACCACGCAGGAAGGTATATTCATTCGCTCCCATGGCGTCACTTCCATATTTATATTCTTTGGTGGCAGGGTCATTAAAACCTGTATTGTCCGCTATGATGCTGTTTTCAACGACATGTTTGCGATTCTCATCAGCAAGAAGTGGTTGACTGTACCGAAGCAGGGGGACGCTGATCACTTCCGAAGCCAGGCAGTCCGGATCCTGCACAGCCTCAGCCATTAACATCACATTCAACATGACGGAGTTCATGACAGCAGAAGTGGATGTACCCGAAATGGATAGCATAATTGTACGATCACTGCTTCGGCCCTCAGCCTGGATACTCCAGTCTCCCTCAGGAAGCCCCGTCACACTGTAAGCATTCGAGTCTATTACCCCATCCACGGGAACACCGGCGCTAAGATTGAGTTGGATTGTAGTATTCAAATCCTTCGCGCTGTTCATACGAATGTTGGACGATGAGGAGTCCAATGTTGCTACAATCTTATTGGATGGTGTGAATTGAGCCAAAGTTACGGTGTTGCTTCCTTGATACACCGTTAAGGATGAGGTTGGTCTGTGTACTTGATCCCACGCACCAGGATGAATCTCAAATGTCAGAAGGCTGTCTGAAACCACATTCCCGGTATCGTCTCCAGTTATGGTCACTTCGATCTGATCTCCGTTCGCATTGGCTTCAGCAGTGAATCCTGCCGGGAGGCCGAGCACACTGAAGTCGTCGGATGACCATGGTCCCTGCTTAACCAAGCCTCCAAATGCATTCAACACAATCTTATTATGTACAGGATCTACGCTCGAAGCCGATTGCATTTCTAACCTTTGATTACTTTCCAGAATGACATAGGCGGAAGTTGTGCTTGAATTGCGAGCCTTCGCCCCTTTGACCTTCTCAAAGTCATTTCCGTTATTCCGAGTGTCCCAGTTGTTTCCGCGATTCGGAAACGCAGCTTCTTTAGTGGATTTCTCCGGATTTAGCGGATCGAACACCAATCGTTGCATGGTGTTTTGTTTGCCAGCTTGTGGAGCCGGACTTCCCCAATAAGCATCTGCATTATATCCAACAAAATCAACCACATGTTGCCGTAAAGCGTCAGCCATCGGATCATTGGCCGTCAACAGTTGTGTCGTATTCAACAAAACCAGCTTTCCATTGTTGTTATCTAGTTTAAATGAAGCTTCAGTCGCATCCGGCTGTGGAAGCTGCTCCCCGACATTACCATTGCTGCCAAGCGCAATCAGATAATAACCAAATGCCGGAATCTGGGCAGTCATTGTCCCTAGCCGAGCTACTTTCCAGTTATTCTTTTGGTTATCAGCAAATTGTATAGACCAGTCGTTCAGCGAAACAGGCTCTGCTGTCGGATTATATAGTTCTACAAAGTCGTTGCCGTACACGTCGAGTACGTCGTCTTTTTTGCCTCCATAAAAATGGCTGATCACCACGTTTTTCGCTAAATTGCTGGTGTTAAGGTTTTCTGATGCTGCAGCATGTCCGATTCCTGCAAATGTCCAGAATGATTGGATAACCATTACTGCCACAAGGATCGTCGCTACCCAGCGTTGATTGATGTCTTTCAAGTTGTCTAACCCCTCTCCCATATAAAAGCTCAGGCTAGTATATCAACCCAATGTAAGAGGACAGTTAAACTAAAAATTCATAATATTAAAATTGTAAAATCCTTGAATATGTAAAAATCACAACAAATGTATACGATGGATGATCTTTAAATAAAAGCAAATGAAAAGAGCCGCGACTGCTCGCGGCCCCTAGCTTGTTGGATGCGGGAATCTGAATTCCTGCTATCCCTTAAGAAACATTTCCATACCATTTATACGTCATAGCGGACTTGCCTGGAATAGTGACAACGAAGCTTTGGCTGCCCCATTGGATCTTCACATTTTTCGACGAGCTGGAAGAGTTGTAGGCAACTACCACTTTGGAACCGTCCGGATTGCGGAAAGCCACATTTTTGACTTCAGCTCCGGTGTTGCTGTCAATGCGGTATGCATTGGGTACTACAAATTTACTAAAGTGACCCAGCAAATAATATTGTTTGTGATATGTGACATTATTCTCAGGTGCGTCATTACGGTTGTCCGAGTTGCGGATGGTAATCATGCCTTTGTTCGTGTTGTTCGGTGAAAGCAATGCTGGACCGTCTTTTTGATCCAGGGCAGCATTCCAGAGAATGATCGATTTGGACCAGTTTCTCGTAATATTAATAAACTCATTCATCATATTATCGAAACCAGATGAGGTACCATTCTGCGGATCATTCCAGTTGCCGAAACCACCCTCCGTGAACCAAACTTCCTTGTCCGGGTGACTGTTATGCATGGAGGTCATGGTCGATCCGTCCCCACTGTCATAATGGTGGAATGCGCTGCCGGAAACGTAGCTGCCCTTACCTGCGTTCTTCAGATTCGTAATGACCTGGTTCGGGAAGTTCCAGTCCAAAAAGTTATGGTCGAATGCAATAATCTTGGTGTTAATTCCGGCATTGCGGAGTGTTGGTCCAAGATAATCGCCGATAAAGCCCGTCTGATCCTGTACATTCATCCCCATCGAAGGATAGTGGGATGGCTCGTACATTGGCTCGTTTTGCAACGTAACAGCATAGATGGGTACACCTTCAGCCTGGTAGGCTTCAATGTACTTTTTGAAATAATTCGCATATGTTCCGTAGTGTTCTGCTTTCAGTTTGCCGCCGTTCAGATTGTTGGAATATTTCATCCAGGCAGGCGCACTCCATGGGGAACCCATGACTTTGATATTGGGATTCTTGGCGATTGCCGCTTTGACCATGGGCAGTATGTAAGCCTTGTCCCGGTCGATCGTGAATTGGCTGAGTGAAGTATCATTTGCCGTATCGGCATAGGTATAGGCGGCCCAAGCAAAATCGGAGCTTCCGATCGGCTGTCTCAATAAGCTAAGTCCAATGCCTGTGTTGCCAAACAGCCTCTCCATCACTTCCGCGCGCTTATTGTTATCCAGCTTGTAGTTCATGAGCCATGCGGAAGCATCCGTTAATGACACCCCAAAACCATCCATCTGCTGATACGTTTGGTTTTCGTTGACCGTAATGGTAACATCCGCATTGCCTGAGTTGCTGCTGAAGTTTTTGGATGCAATCTTGGTGAGTCTCGCATCTGTTCTAAGCCCCACTGCCGGTTCAGAATTAGGGTCTGAAGTTGAAATCCATACCTCCACCTGTTCACCCGCTGCATGCGCAGTCTTGGGCATATATGAACTATATGAACCCGCCGTTACCAGAAAAGTGGACAGCAACACTAACGCACTTTTTTTCCATATCTTCATCAACATAACTCCTTTAATTTGTTATAATTTGAGCTGCCAAATATCACATACAACAAAATGAAATCGATTTCATTTTCGAAAGTATAAAGTCCGTTCTTCAGTTATTGCATGTAGGTATACTACCACCTCCTTTTTGAAGGGTATCGGAGAAAGATATAAATTAAAATCTTGTAAGCGTTAACAAAGATATTTATACACTTTATTGGAAATAATTTCAACAGTAAATTTTACTTTTTTATATAAAATTATAGAAAATCCTGAAATGGACTGGATTCCACGCTCATTCTGCTCCTCATTTCCCCCTGATTGCCATCATATAATACAAAAATGACGTCCTCTGGAGGTATCCCTGGAATGAGCCATGTACTGAGCGCAATTGATGAGGAAATAAATCGGATCATGACTTCCTTGCTTCAACAGCAGCAACAAGATGGTTCCTGGCATTTCTGTTTTGAGAACGGTACGGTAATTGATGCTTATGTCATCATTCTCTTTCGGGTATTGGAAGTCCCGAATGAAGCGCTGATCCGGGAGTTGCATGATCGTATCCTTAACGAACAGCAACAGGATGGATGCTGGAAATTGTACGCCGATGAAGAGGATGGAAATTTATCCGCATCGGTTGAAGCGTACTACGCCCTGCTATATTCCGGGTACAGCCAGAGTACGGACGAGCCAATCCAGCGGGCCAAACAGTATATTCAGTCCAAAGGAGGTATTGGAAAAGTTAGCAGCATTTTGACCAAAGCCATTCTTGCCGCTACCGGACAAATGAAATGGCCTTTATCCATCTCTATGATCCCCCTGGAAATACTGATGTTCCCTACCTATTTTCCCATCAACTATTTTGAATTTTCCGGTTATTCCAGAGTTCACCTCACTCCCATGCTCATTATGGCCGACTTGCGCTTCGCCCTTACACCACCCCATGCGCCCGATCTATCTGATCTGACCGACTCACGAAATGTTGGAGATGAGCTAACGACTCCGGGATATCAGGAAATGCAGGACGACATTCTAAGCGGAAGCAGCCGACTGATCGGTAACCCTCGCCACATCCACGACACTGCACGAAAAAAGGCAGAACAGTTCATAATAGAGCGGATTGAGTCTGATGGCACATTATACAGCTACGCCAGCAGTACAATTCTCATGATCTTTGCCCTATTGGCCCTAAAATACGATAAGCAGCATCCCCTGATTACGAAAGCCATAACCGGACTCACGGCAATGCAGTGCCGTTCTTCTGGAGGTCAAACAACGATTCAAAACTCCCCCTCTACCGTATGGGATACGGCCTTAATCACCTACGCATTGCAGGAGGCTTCTCTTACCGATGACCATAAGGCTATTCAACTCGCGGCCTCCTATTTGCTCTCCCGTCAGCAAGATAAAAGAGCCGACTGGAGCATCCATAATCCGAATACCGTCCCTGGAGGATGGGGATTTTCGGAGTCGAATACAATCAATCCAGACGTGGATGATACAACAGCAGCTTTACGGGCTATTCGAAGCTTGTCCACTACTCTTCCAACGTTTCAGGAATCCTGGAATCGTGGGCTGAATTGGGTCCTGTCCATGCAAAATAAAGACGGCGGCTGGCCGGCATTCGAAAAAAATACGAACAAGGAGATGCTCACCTGGCTCGCCATCGATGGTGCCAAATCTGCGGCTACAGACCCTTCAGAGGCTGACCTAACGGGACGTACCTTGGAGTACCTCGGAAACTTTGCCGGGCTTGATACCAGGCTTGAATGGATCAAACGTGGAACAAAATGGCTCATTCGAAACCAGGAGAAGGATGGCTCATGGTACGGAAGATGGGGCGTATGTTATATCTACGGTACCTGGGCTGCATTAACCGGACTTACTGCAGTTGGACTACCAGCAAGCCATGTTACATTGCAAAAAGGAGCGCAGTGGCTCTTAAGCATCCAGAACTCCGACGGTGGCTGGGGAGAATCCTGTCAAAGTGACCGACTCTTGCACTATGTGCCATTAGGGGAAAGTACTCCTTCCCAGACCGCTTGGGCACTTGACGCGCTCATTGCAGTCCAACCCAAGCCTACACCTGAGATGAATCAAGGCGTTCTACGGCTTATTGCATCAATGCACGAGAACGATTGGAGAACCTCATATCCCACAGGCGCAGGTCTTCCCGGGAACTTTTATTCCCATTATCACAGCTATACATATATTTGGCCTCTTCTCACGTTAAGTCACTACAGAAGCAAATATGGGGTATCTTAAATTTACTTTGCGCGGCTATTTTTTCAATATTTCAAATCCGGATCAATGTTCACCCATACCTACTCCTACTTAACACAAAAAAGCAGGAAGCTCGTTGAGCTCCCTGCTTTTGTTTAATATAAATTTTATTGAATGATCAAATTAAAGCCATTTTGAATCTGATTCATATTAGGGTTGGCAATGTTGCTTGTTGTCAGATTATTGAATGTGGCAGAACCATTACCGGTATAGGTGTATATTGCTGCACCTTTATGTGGGGTTGTGAACCTAGATGTCTCAATTCCGTCCAGACCAGTACCATTAATGTTGATGTTATTAAACACAATGTTCTGGAAACCGCCGCCGTACCCGAATTGAACAGCACTGCGCTGCGTATTGAGGATGTCAATATTGGTAAACGTAACGTTCTTGATGGAATCGTTGGAAGCTTCAAGATCAATAGCTCCGCGTTCACCATTGTACAGATCTTTACTCGTGCCGCTGTTAATAATCGTTGTATCGGAGAACAGAATACCTGTGTTATCTTGGAAATGGTATCCAGGGAAAACAGTGTTCATCCGGATCGCCGATCCGCCAACCGTGTCAACAATCAGGTTGTTGGTTGCCTTATGTCCACTGCCACCAAAAAATGCAATGCCTGCTGCGCGCCAGTTATTCTCAATCGTGTTGAACGAGAATGTATTGTTCACACCAGCAGGAGCACCATTCACGTTGCTGGTCCATACGGCCAGACCATCATCACCATTGTTACGGACACTGCTATTGCGTACAGTCGAATTGCTCGTGCCTTGGGCAAAGTTGACACCGTCAGCAAGGTTATTCCGAATACGACTGTTCTCGATCACTAGGCCATCGGCAATGATTGCAGGTGTGTGGGCGTAATCCCCTACCCAGAAACCACATTCAAAGTGCTCAACCCATACGTTGCTAACCTTTGAATTTTTACCGAAATTGTCCATAAAACCTTTGTAAACTGCATTCTCGTTATAGCGCGAACGCAGCATGGAATTCATATAAATATTGCTGAAATCCAGCTTACCCTGCACACGGAAAGAAATTCCGCCTGAGGCTGCATTAGGGTTGGTAAATTGAATGTTCGTATGCCAGATGCCTGCACCTACAATGGTGAGGTTGTTAATCATATTCGTCGGCGTACCAATTTTCCACATATTGCCCAGATGGAACGTGCCCTCAGGGATATATAGAGTCTTGCCTGTAGATACCGCGGATTGGACCGCCGCTTCGAATGCGGCAAGGTCATCTTTTCCATCATTTGCAATCGCACCAAAATCGGTAACAGAGACAGAGTTAGCCGGGCGCGGGATCACCGCTTGAACGGGTTCGATTTCGAGGAAATCCACACCGTATTCCAGGTTATCTCCATTGTTTTTCTGAATACGAATGGTATCTCCAGCTTTTAGAGGTGTATCCAGTTTCCAGTGCACTTCATCAAAACGGAACAACGGACGTCCTGCACTTGGCGTATCCCCCGGATGATCACTGGAGAAGTACTGCCAATTGTAGTAGGAGGTCAAAGGAACCGTTTTGGCCTTGGTCCCGTTAACATAAACGTCAAGTGCGCCGTTAAGACCCATGCCATCTGTGGAATCCGGCATCGTGAATCGCATGGTTACACCTGCGCCTCCCTCCCCTTGTCTAACCGTCCATTGAGCATAGGAACCGTTGGAAGGAAGTGCGATATAGCGCTGGCCAGAGGCTTCCGAAGCCGTAAGAGCCTGATCAAAGGTTGGTGCGGATTTCAGTGTGGCACTGCCACCACGCGTAGCATCATCCGTATCATACCGGGTATAAGGCATGCTTGCACCACGAGCTGAATATACGTTCAAACCTGTTGTAACGACGTTATTCGTTTGTTTGACCGGAGCTTCATTGTTGTCCACTGCTACGGTAGTTGTCACATTGTAGTTACCAGTTACAGCAGTCCAGGTACCTACATTGACATTGACCGAGGCTCCAGGTGCCAATGTACCGGTATAGGAACCACTATACGTCTGAAGTGTTGCTCCGGCAGCGTTCTTGAGAACCACTGTAACTCCGTGTGCACCACCTGCGGAGGCCATGTTGCCTTGATTTTTCAGATTAACTGTAAATGTTACTGTGCTGTTTGCTGTAGGGGTTCCTGGACTCCAAGAGACCGTGCCTACCAGATCAGAACTTGTAATCGGTGCAACCACCAAAGAAGAAGCGTGTGTGTAATTATTGTTTCCCTCATTCTCTTCAATGATCTGGTTATTCTCATCCACCTTGGCACTGAGCGTATATGATGCAGCTGCTTTATTGCCAGCATTAAGCGAGACCGTAGTCGAAGCCCCTGCTTGCAAAGCAGCTACTGATGAGGAACCTGCTAGCTCGTTGTTCAGATAGAAGTTGACGTTAGAAGCTGGAGAAGCAGCGGAACCAATGTTTTTGACGATGGCATTAAGGGTGATAGCATTGTTCTCCACTGGAGAAGATGGAGACCAGGACATGCCTGTAATCGTCAGATCAGGATTAGGTGCAGGTGTGCCGAATACCTGAAATTCAGCAATTTGCCCGGCAGGAGCGCCCGAGTTCGTCGTAATGTTCAGTTGCAGACGTTTAACCGTGGCTGTAACGGGAATGGTCACCGTGTTACCGGAAGCCGGGTTGAATGAATATGATTGGGCGGAAACCAAATTGCTGAAGGTGGTTGTATCCTGGTTATGTCCAAGCACTTGAATGGTCTGTGTTCGGGTGCTCCAGACCGGATCCGGGTTCAGTTTAAGTACAATGGATGTAATCTTATGATTGGAGCCGAGATCCAACGTCAGTGAGCTTGGATTGCTGCCCCCTTCCCAGTACGAATTGATATTGTTATCGTTTGCATTCGCAGCTACGAAGGATAAAGTGCTGGACGATGCAGTAATCGATTTACCGATGGCGATGTTGCTTCCCTCTGTAGGGATTGGGGGCTCGACAGGATCGGGGCCAGGTTGCGTTGGTCCCTCACTGGCTGGGCCGTAAATTTCAAATGTCGACAGTTGAGCTGCCGGCCATTCGGAATTGCCCGTTACGCTTAATCGAACGTACCTTGTCTCGACAGCAGGAAAATCGATAGTAACCGAGTTCTCCCCAACCGATGGATTAAATACATAATCCGCAGAAGCTACGATATCCGTGAACGATGAACCGTTGGTGCTGCCTTGCACGGTTATCGTTTGGGTTCTCTTTTCCCACACTGTCGGAATCTTCAATACGATTTGGTCAATGTTGGTGTTGGTGCCAAGATCCACTTGAATCCATTGGGGGAACGCGCTATTCGTACTTTCCCAATAGGTTGCTTGGTTACTGTCAATCACATTGGTCGGGCTGTATGTTTGGTTGTACCCGCTCGCGGTAACCTGTTTGCCCTGTGCCAGGTCCGGTCTTTCGGCTGCTGATACAGGAGATGGAAATCCGACAGTCAGGAATACGTTCGAGATCAGCATCGTTAATACGAGTGACCACATCATGTACTTGTTGCGCAAATTCAATTCCTCCTCAGGTTATTAGCAAAATGGTTTTTCAATGAAAATGGACGGTTGATCTGCCTTATTTTTTCGCTGCGCCGATCATCACCCCCTTATCAAAATACTTCTGTATAAACCAATAGACAAACACCTGTCCATTCGCCACACTTGCCTTGAGGAGTTTCTTGGATAAACTGATTTGCTTTTCTGCTTGGATTTGTCATCTATGGAATAGATTAAGTATAAACCGCTTCCAATTCTCCTTATCGGACCCCTAGAGACGGTATTCGGACTTCTGATGTTCCATTTTGGATGTTAACGAGCAGCCTTAAGGCTTGCGAGCAGAAAATACATCGTTATCCAGACTTTCCTGTGTGCATTTCGGACTTTTGAACCAAAAGAGGGAAATATTTATATTTTTTCAAGAAATGTATTTATACTATTCTTGTCGTGTTCGTTCTGGATTTGATGATCAGCATCTTTCAAACAACCAAAAGCACGCTTTGATCCACCAAGGACCAATGCGTGCTTTATATTAACGTCATTTAGGGGAATACCTAAGTTTGAATACAATCCCTAGTTCAGGCCAAAGCCACAAACGAGCATGAAACCGAGAATGGACAACACAATAGAGCCGAGCAATCCTGCCAAAAAAGGTTTCTTGCCCAGACGACGGAAGGTTGCAATATCCACACCCAGCCCCAATCCAGCCATCGCCATCGCGAGCAGCATATAGGACAGAACCAGAAGTCCCGAGATCATCTCTTGTGGAATAATGCCCAGCGTGTTTAATCCACTCATAGCCAGAAAACCGAAAATGAACCAGGGCACTGGCAATTCTCGCCAGCGGATACCTTTAGATGATTTTTGCTCTCCACCACGCGCCTGTCGTGCACTCCACAAACCGATGATCAGTGCAATCGGCACCAGCATAGCGACCCGGGTTAGCTTGACGATGACTGCCATATCCAGTGCCGCTTGCCCTCCAGGTGCAGCCCCAGCGATGACATGTGCCACTTCATGCAGAGTAGCGCCTGTAAATACGCCATATCCATTCGCACTTAAACCCAATACCGGGTATAACAATGTATATGCAAGGGTGAAGATTGTTCCCAATATAGCTACCGTGGCCGCACCTACTGCCGTTTCTTCATCTTTGGCCTTGATCTGTGGCGCAATCGCGACTACTGCCGCTGCACCGCAGATTGCTGTTCCACAAGCAGTCAGCAGCCCTATTCGTTTGTCGATCTTTAACCATTTGCTCAGTCCGTAGACAACAAAAATCGTAACAACAACATTGATTGCCGCTAGCGCAACGACTTTGTAGCCTGCATGGACAATATCCAGAAGGTTCAGCTTCAAACCAAGCAGGATGATGCCAAACCGCAGTAATCGTTTTGCCGAAAAGGAGATCCCTGATTGAGCGGTCAGCGGAACGCCACGCACTGCCCGGTACAGGATACCAAGCAGAATTGCAATAACCAGTTGACCCATAATATTTAAAAGCGGTAGATAACCCAGCAGCTTGGCAATAAACGAGAGCAGTAAAGTCAGTCCGATTCCCAGTAGAAATCCCCTGTCCCTAACACCTTTTATGTTTTTAACAAATCTCAATTGTGTCTGTAAAATCATAGCTCCACACTTCCTTATTAGATAAAGTATATCCTCACTATAGAACCAGAAAGGAAGGAAGTGAAATATGAATCTGCGATCCTAATCATTACAAAAACTTATGATTGATTAGGTATCTTATGCTAAAATGAGCTCAATAGGCTTATAACCAAGAAAATACACTGTTCAAATGAGGAATTCTAATGATAACTGATGCGTTAAAAGTCTTCGTTACCGTTGCGGAACAAAGCCATTTCTCCAAGGCCGCAGAACTGCTGAATCTGTCCCAACCTGGGGTAAGCCTTCATATCAAAAATCTGGAGAATGAGCTGGGAGCCAAGCTGCTGCATCGTTCTCCAAAACAAGTGTCCCTGACTGAAGCGGGGGCAATCCTCTACAGACATGCCAAAGTCATTCAGGCCCGCTACGATGAAGCGCGGCAGGAGATTCAGATGCTGCGGGATGAAGCGACTGGAAGCATTCAGATCGGGGCAAGCTTCACCATCGGTGAATATATTTTGCCTAAGAAGCTGGCAGAATTCGCATCACAGTATCCGCAGGTCAACATTCAGGTTACGATTGGCAATACCCAGGAGATTCTGTCTGCGGTTAGGGGAAATCAGCTGGATATCGGATTTGTGGAGGGTGAAGCGCAAGCCTCGATTGACCTTGACGTTATCCCTTACATGAAAGATGAGATGATCGTTGTAGCTCCTTCCGGTCATCCCCTCACCGGTTCCGTTGTGGTAGAGCAGAATATGCTTCAGGATCAGGTCTGGGTTCTTCGTGAGTTGGGTTCGGGAACACGCGCGTTTAGCGATCATTTTATGGAACTGACTGCAATCCGTCCCAAGCGGTCCTATGTTTTCACCAGCAGTCAGGGTGTGAAGGAAGCTGTTGCTGCGGGACTCGGAATTGCTATGGTATCCAAGTGGATTGTTCATAAGGAGCTGGCAACCGGGGAAGTCGAAGAACTGCGAATTAGACAGCTGCATCTGGAACGCAGCTTCTCCATCATTCGTCACAAGGAACATTCACATTCCATGGCGCTTGATGTTTTCTTGCAAAAGCTTCTTTTTGTCAAAAAAGAGGGTTGAAGGCTATTCGCCATCAACCCTCTTTTGAAATTACACAAGCAGATACATCCTTGCTTCATAAGGACGAAGTGCGTTTTCTGAAACAACGTCCGAATAGTTACTAATTAATAATCTTTTATCCCCTGCAAATTCGCTTGGAAGCTGGAATGGAACAACTTTGCCATAGAAGTTGCTCAGGACTAGCAATTTGGTATCACCAAGTGTTCGTGTGTAAGCAAAAAGGTTGGTGTCTTCCGGATACAACAGTTCATAATCCCCATAGATGATCACTTCATGCTCTTTTCGCAGCTGAATCAGTGTTTTATAGTAATGGTAAATGGAATCTGAATCATGTATAGATTCTTCCGCATTAATCTCCGTGTAATTCGGATTTACCAAAATCCATGGTTTGCCTTCCGAAAAACCCGCATTTTCGGAAGCATCCCACTGCATCGGCGTACGTGCGTTATCACGGCCTTTTGCATAAATGGATTCCATCACTTCTTCCTCTGGATACCCATTCTCGACCCGTTCCTTATACAGATTCAGCAACTCAATATCACGGTATTCTTCAATTGGGTAACGTACGTTCGTCATGCCTAACTCTTCACCCTGGTACACATATGGCGTACCTTGCATGCCATGAAGAAGAGTAGCCAGCATTTTGGCAGACTGCACACGATATTCCCCGTCATTTCCCCAACGGGACACGATCCGCGGAAGGTCATGGTTGTTCCAGAACAAGCTGTTCCAGGCTTCTCCTTTCAGTTCGGTCTGCCATTTGGATAACACTTTCTTTAATTGAAGCAGATCCAGCGGCTGGAGATCCCACTTGCCTTTCCCCTCCTGCTCATCCAGGCTAATATGTTCAAATTGGAAGACCATGGATAGTTCACTGCCGTCCGGGTTGCTATAAAGCTTGGCACTCTCGGGCGTTGCTCCCCAGGTTTCTCCGACGGTTAGCAGATCACCCTTCTGGAATGTCTCTTTACTGAGTTCACGCATATATTGGTGCAGATTTGGCCCATTTCCTGTAATTTTGAGGTCAGGCTGCTTGCCAATCAGATCGATAACATCAAGACGGAAACCACCTACGCCTTTATCCATCCACCATTGAATCATATCGTATATCTCCTGCCGTACCTTGGGGTTCTCCCAGTTAAGATCCGGTTGTTTAACAGAGAAAAGATGCAGATAATACTGTCCCAACTCGGGGACCCATTCCCAGGCCGATCCACCAAACGTTGAACCTAAATCGTTGGGAGGTGTTCCTTCCACACCATCTCTCCACACATAATAATCGTGGTACGGATTATCCTTGCTTTTCCGGGCTTCCTTGAACCAGGGGTGCTCGTCTGATGAGTGGTTAAGCACCAGATCCATGATAATTCGGATGTCCAGCTTGCCCGCCTCCTGAATTAGCAATTCCATATCTTCAAGTGAACCAAACATCGGATCGATATCCTGATAATCGGAAATGTCATACCCGTTGTCATCTTGCGGAGACTTGCACACTGGTGACAGCCAGATCGCACCGATGCCAAGATCCTTCAGATAATCGAGTCGGGATAATACACCTTTCAGATCCCCGATTCCGTCACCATTGCTATCTTGAAAGCTGCGGGGATAAATTTGATATACGACAATTTCTTTCCACCAATTTTTATTTCCCATAACGCACCACCTTTCTCTTGAACCAGATTCTGCTTATCCAATATCCGTTTCATTCACTATTATTCTTTTACCGACCCCACAACAATTCCGGTTACAAAGTATTTTTGCAGCAGCGGATAAATCAGCAGCAGCGGAATGACAGCCACTACGATTTTGGCTGCATTTAGATTTTTGTTCGAAATCTCAGTCAGATTGCTGAGCTGAGCTGAGTTTGTACCGGATTGCAGAAGTTCAGCAATATTTACGTTAAGAGACTGTATGTAGGTCATTAACGGATAATTGCTGACTTTGGTCATATAGATCAATCCACTAAAGAAATCATTCCATGTGCCCACGATACTGAACAGGGATACAGTCGCCAGCGCCGGAATAGACACGGGCACATACACTTTGAACAGAACCTGCAATGCGTTCGCTCCATCGATAAAAGCCGCTTCTTCAAGCGCTTTAGGTACTGCGGCGAAGAAGTTCATCACAAGGATGACACTGAATATCGGGACAGCACCTGGCAGTACAAGCGACCAAATTGTATTGAGCATATCCAGGTTTTTGATCAACAGATAACTAGGGATCATGCCCCCACTGAACAGCATGGCAAAAATCATGACATTCATATATATATTTCTGCCCTTAAACTCCCTTTTCGATTTGGAGAGCGGGTAAGCCATCAAAACAATAAGAATCATGTTGAGTACAAGGGATAGAGCCACACGTAGAACGGAAATGCCAAAGGATCGCCAGAACTGCGCATCCTCAATAATTTTCGAATAAGCGGCTGTTGTAAACTTGACGGGTAACAGACCTACGGCATTGGCCGAGACGGCCTCACTGCTGCTGAATGAAATCGCAACAATATTCCATAATGGAAGGAGGCAGATCAAAGCCAGCAATATAACGATGGCGTAGATGACAAACCGGCCCATTCGGTCTTTCAGGCTTGCGGAATAAGACACAAGTTTCGCCTCCTTAGAATATTTTTCTGTCGGTGTATTTTTTGGCCAATTCGTTGGCGGACAATAATAGAACAATACCGATCACTGACTTGAACAACCCAACAGCCGTACCAAAACTATACTGTCTGCCAACGAGACCAATCCGGTATACATAGGTATCCAGAATATCGCCCGACTCATAGACAACCGGGTTATACAGATTGTAGATTTGATCGAAGCCTGCGCTCAAAATATTGGTCAGACTCATGACCCCCATGAGCAGGATAATAGGCAGCATACCCGGCAATGTAATATGCCATACTTTTCTCCACCAGCTCGCTCCATCTATGCCTGACGCTTCATATAGGCCGGGATCAATCGAGGTAATTGCAGCCAAATAAACGATGGAACTATAACCGAATTCCTTCCATACGTCCGTCCCGATAATTAGCGGCTGGAACCAGGTATTGCTTCCGAGAAAATTAATATTTTCCAAGCCGAAAAAAGCTAAAATCTGATTTACACTTCCATCCAGGCTGAACATGTTAACGACCACGGAGGCCAGAACAACCCAAGACAAAAAGTGAGGCAGATATACAATGGTCTGCACGGATTTTTTAACGAATTTAAAACGGATTTCATTTAATAAAATGGAAAAAATGATGGCCATCAGTGTCCCGAGTAGAATCTTGGCGATGGCAATCACCAACGTATTGCTGATCACTTGGCCAATGTCCGGCAGTTTGAACATATAAATAAAATGCTTGAGTCCAACAAACTCGGAGCCAAACATACCTTTGGCTGGTACATAATCCTGAAACGCCGTAATGACGCCAACCATTGGAATGTAGCTGAATACCAGCAAAAATAAAATGCCTGGCAGCATCATCATATGATACATGGCACCCGTGCCCAAGCGGTTTCTTGCTTTATATTTTTCCTGCTTCATGGATGAACCCCTTTCCTGAAGAAAGGCTGCTTAGCGCAGCCTGTCAGCAGTGTTAGCTTAATTATTTTTGGGATGTGGTCTCGGCTTCGATCTCCTGGATCACTTGATCGCCGCCTTGTTTCTTCCAATTGGTGACGAATGTTTCGAAGTAATCCAGCGGTTCTGCACCCGTTATGATTTTGATGAAAGATTCCTGTTCCATTTTGGTCAGGTTAGCCCACGTCTGTTTCATGCTTGGTGTAGTTCCAGAGAACGCTGGCGTCATCCAGTTAAATTTGCCTTCTCGGGTCAACTTATCAATTAGCCCCACTCCGTTCATACGTGAGTGATATTTCGACCAAGCTGTTACATCATCCGTATCCTGGTCTTTCAAGTACGTTTGGATACTGCCAATATTGTTCTTCGATTCTGTTGTACGAACTTGATCCAAACCGATCTCGCCTTTAATTCCACGAACGACGTCGGAGTAATCATCCAGCAGTGAGGTTGCCGAGTTGACTTCGATATTAAAAGGTCTGGTTGAACCGTCTACGCCGCTTTCCAAATACTTGGCTGCCTCTGGCATGGTAGTTGCGACATCTTTGTCATTTGCCAGTTTATCGTAGAACAGATTTATAATTTTAATCGCGAGTTCCGGGTGTTCATATCCTTTTCTCACTACGATAAACTGACCGGATGGATTGGCGTGTGCCACGTTTACCTTGCCGTCTGCATCTTCCAGCGTGTAAGCCGTGAATTTCGCATGTTTATCCATCTGTTTAACACTGCTCAGTCCCCAGTCTGGAATGTGCCACGGTCCAAAAGCAATTCCGCTCTGACCGTTTGTGTATAGTGCATTGATATCATCAAAAGTACGAGTTCCAAATTGCGGGTCAATGATACCTCTCTTGAACCAGTCGGCCATAACACCCAGCATCTGCTTTGTTTCCTCTGTAGTTGAACCATAAACGATGCTGCCGTCTTCACCCTTCATCCAGTATTGAGGATACGCCCCTTCGGTTGAAGCAACACCCAGCATAGTATAGGCAGAACCATTATAGTCCGTCGTATTCAGGGTGTTCACAAAAGGAATGCCCACCGGTTTCCCGGTTTGCCCAGGATCTTTTTTCAGGAACTCTTCTGCTGTTTTCTCTACATCTTCGAGCTTGATGGCACCGTCTCCGTCAGCATCAAGTTTGATTCCCAGCACATCCAGCCAATCCTGACGAACCCAAACCATAGTTGGTGCGGAGTCCAGAGAAGTTGCTGGAAGGCCCATCAGTCGGCCATCAATCGTGGCATTGTCCAGTGCACGGCCATCGTAGGAGTCGTAAATCTGCTTGATATTATCGGTGGCATATTGTTTGTATACTTCCGTCAGATCTTCAATCAGATCATTATCAACCAGTTCTTTAAGTTCATCCTTGGAATCGACACGCATCATATCGGGCAGTTCCCCGGAAGCGATTGCAAGAGAAACTTGACGACTGTAATCTTCACCGTTAGCCTCAAATTGGTCCTTAATTTGTGCGTTAAACGATTCTTTAACCAGACGGGTATACGCATTGTTCTCATATGTATCTCCAGCCGGTAATTTCGGGTTCGCCGTCGTAACACGCCCCATCGTTACCGTCACTTCGTCTTTATAGGCACTGAACGGATCTCCAGGTGTTACCTCATATTGGCCTGCATCCTCAGCAGTCGGTGGATTGGAGGATCCCCCACAGGCTGCAAGGACGGAAACCATCAATGCGGACATGGACAGCACAGCCAGTCGTTTCGTCAACAGTTTGCTTTTTATTGACCAATTATTTCTCATCAAATTCAACTCCCCTTCGTTCTGATTATTTCTCTATCATGTTGTTTGCGCTTTCATTATAAAACTTGGAGAAGCTTAATCGAGATAGGGATTAAACGCTAGTTTGGATAGAGAAATGTATACAGTTTTCACTCGGATCAACGAGCAACATGGAGGTTGTGAACATTTATCTTACCTACTGACTTACATTTGTCTATCCTCGTTAATAAGGGAAGGTAGCACAGCGAGTGTGGCACAAAGAAAAACCGGCAAACTCCTCAAACAGGAGTCTACCGGCTATGAATGATTGAATTGAGTACAAAAACGTGTGGAATTCAGCCTTGTATAGGTTAGCTCTTCAGCGTTGTTTCTGGGATGCAATCACTTCAGCAGTTACTTGATCGCCGCCCTGTTCCTTCCACTCCTGTACAAATTGATCGAATGAATCGATCGGCGCAGCGCCTAAAATAATTTTCAGAAATGTATCATGTTCCAGCTTGGACAGTTTGCTCCACAATCTCTCCACCGCTGGCGTTCGTTTGTAGGTAAGGCTTCGAACTTTATGGATATTCGGATCAAAGAAGTTTCTTCCACCCACGAGCAGTGAATAACCACGCATAAAGTTCTCGTTGTGGTGATCCCAATACGAAATGCCAAGTTGATCATAAGGCTTTAGCTTGGTTTGTTTTATCGTCGAAACTGTATTTTCCAGCAGCTTATATTCAGACTTGTCCTTGAAATCAGCTGGGGATTTGGTTCCGGCCAGAATCTCCTGCACGGCTTTGGATTCAAATCGGGCTTCATCTGCTGGAGCAAAGAAATTGCGGCTGAGCATAAAACTCGTACCATACTTGAACTCATCCCGGAGGTACAGATTGTTTATTTTAATGATCGCTTCCGGATGAGCATACCCTTTGCGAACCACCAGGAAAGAACTTGAGGGATTATCCACCTTCACACGAAATGCTCCATTTGCATCCAGTGGGAGCGCGTAAGCCTGCCAGTTCGCCTTGGGATCATTCAGCCAAGCGCTTGGAAGCGGCCAGTAGCCCGCAAAGAAACCTTGAAAGAACATCCCCGCCTGTCCGCTAATGACGGTTTCCTCTGGCTCTTTGCGAATGCCCAGATCTGGATCAAGGAGACCTTTGGCATACATATTACGAAGCCTGACCAAAGCGTTCTTTGTCTCTGGTAGAATCGAACCGTATACAGGTTTTTCATCTTTTTCGAGCCAATATCCGGGGAAAGCTCCATAAGCCGAGAAGATCGGTGTTAGATCAAAAGCAAAAGCACTGTTGTTGAAATCGTTAAACAGACTTGTGCTTGAGGCAAGCCCGATCGTATCCCGTTTTCCGTTCCCATCCGGGTCCTGCTCCACAAAGGCCTTCGCGATCGCTTCCAATTCGTCCACCGTTTTCGGTGGTTTCAACCCAAGACGATCCAACCAGTCCTGCCTGATCCAGAGCATGCTGAAGTCTTCCGCCGTCACAGACGGAACAGCCATCATTTTCCCTTCAAAGGTCACTTGTTCCCGTGCCAAACCATTGGTGCTGTCGATAATTTTCTTCATCTCGGGTGAAGCGCTGCTTGCGTATGCCTTGGTTAGATCTTCAATTTCTCCCGCTTTGACCATCTCATTCAACTGAACCTGATTAACGATCATCGCATCTGGCAAATCATTGCTGGCGATAGCCAAATCAATTTTCTGACCGAAATTCTCTTTGGATACCTGCCACATGACTTCAACATCAATGTTAAGGTTTTGTTTAATCGCCGTTTTCCACATGTTCTTTTCTAATGTCTCTCCTTCAGAGAGATCCGTACCCGTTGGGTCGACCACATATCCCAACCGAATGGAAACGGGATGTTCATATTTGCCAAATGGATCGGTGGCAGCTGTGTCAGGTATGGTTCTTGCTGGTCCAATTGGCGATTCCCGAAAGTAAGAAATACTGAAAAATACGATACCTGCAATCAAGCTGACGACAACAACACACGCAGCCATCTTCTTGATCATTGCTTTCCCTTCTTTCACCGGATTGTCAGTCGGTTATGTGGAGCGTACACTATTTGTCCGCTCTGCCTAATTGTCGATATTCACTAGGCAGCACGCCTGTCAGTTCGCGAAAGATTCGGCTGAAATATTTCTCATCCGTATAACCCACCCGCTCTGCAATCCAGAAAATCGTGTTGTTTGTGTTCAATAAATACTCTTTCGACTTCTCCATTCGGATATGTCGGGAATAATCATTAAAGGTTTTTCCCATGATGTCCTTGAAGCATTGGCTGAAATAACTTCGACTAATGTTGAGTTGCTGGGACAGCCCTGAAGCTGTAAAAGCCTGATCCAAATCATTTTGCATAATCATCACGGCTTTTTTCACACCATCTATCATTTCCTGAGAATACGAACTCTGTTCATCCGCCTTTCGAATACTCTCAGAGGTCTGCTTGATCCACTGTTCCACTTCGTACCAGGATTGAAAAGAATGGATCATTGAGATTCTGCCCAGCGTAGTCTGGGCAAAAAGATGGTTCCACTCCATGACCAGGGAATACAGTAATCCCATCAATTGCCCTTTTTGCAGCCTTAGGGATTTAAACTCTTCAACAAGCTGGTTATAAAAATTGTCGTTATGCGTCCACGGAGATAGAAACCAACTTCGCTTAATTCGATCCATGTCCTCATCCTGAGGTTCTGTTGGATAAGTGTCTTGTTCATTCAAGGAAACGGCAATAACCGGATCTTGGGGTTCATACGCATAAAATAAGGACGTTTCTGTATAGTTTATAATCCAGTTTTGAATTTGCGTCCATGTCCGTTCTTGAACATCAGACAACACCAGTAGGGCTCCTTGGGGAATTTGATCCAAGTATCCCTTCAATCTATCGAATAGCTGATCCTCTCCATCCAGGGATGCCGCCCACATCCAGCTGTTCCGTTCCACTTCAAATAGGACCTCGTCTACATTGGATTCGAGTCCAATGGGCCAATTCTGGCCGGACTTTCGGTCCAGTGAAACTAGAGCATACACTTTACGGTAATGGATATTAGTTTCACCAAGCTGCGGCAGCTTTCGTCTTGTATTCGCGAGCTCACCAATCCGGGTATGTATTCGATTCAGCACATGTTCGAACTGCTCCTTCTCGAGCTGAACTTTGGCTATATAATCGATCGCTCCCAGCCTAAGCGCCTCTTGGATATAATCGAAATCCTGATGAAGGGTAAGCACGACAATATGAAGCTCGGGGTAGAGCTGCCTTGCAGCGCGCATCAGTTCAATGCCAGACATTACCGGCATCGCCAGATCCGTTAACATCAGATCTACCGAGTTGGATTCCAGAAAATCCAATGCCTTAGCCCCGTTACTTGCTTCTCCAACTACCTCCATGCCGAACTCGTTCCACGGCATCGCGGAGCTTATTCCTTTTCGTACCAATTTATCGTCATCCACAATCAATACCTTAATCATGCCGAGATATCTTCTCCTTTGATCGGAAGTATAAGCAATATGCTTGTCCCTGTGCCCAATTCACTCTCAATCACCAGTTGAGCTTGATCACCGTATTGTGCTTTTAACATGCGGTGAACGTAATTGAGCCCAATGCCCATCCCTACTTTTTGATGTTCAGCTACACGATTGTTTAGAAGTCTCTCAATCGCTTCCTCCGTCATGCCTGCTCCGTTATCCTGAATCATAATGTTTAGCGTTTCTTTGCGTGTAACTTCAATTTGAATAAAACCTTCGTCGCTCAGTCCGTGATAAAGTGAATTTTCAACCAACGGCTGTAGTATAAAACGAGGTACAGGTATTTGAAGCACTTGCTCATCAGCGGAAATACGCACATCAAATTCAAAATCATATCGGATTTGCTGCAGGATCAAGTACTGTCTAAGCGCGTCAATTTCCTCTTCCATCGTGGAAACCTGTCCTAATTTACCCAAATTGTAGTACAACAACTTATTCAGGGACTGCACCAGCTTGTCAATCTCCCCTTGTCCATTCATTACCGCCAGCCAGTGCACCGTATCCAGCGTATTCATCAAAAAATGAGGATTAATCTGATACAACAGCTTCTCTACTTCAAGGTCTGCACGAATTTTCTCTTTCTGCTGGACCTCTTTAAAGAGGTCACCGATTTGATGCTGCATATTCGAGAATTCGCCTAACAGAAAATCAAATTCGGGAATTTGCGTGCGTGTCTGACTGCCTGCCGTTTGTGGATTTTGAGACATGCCGTTGATTTGCGAATGGAACAGACCGAGGGGTTTATAAACCATCTTCCACAGCAACCAAGCCAGAAATACCGTAAATCCAAGGAAAAATAAAGCGACCAGTAATATTTGAAGCAGCCATTGGTTTTTCTCCTGTTGATACTTGGCCTGCGAGATCACCGACACAACGCTCCAGTTCTGAGTGGAGTCCTGTCTGAACCAATGATGACCGCGAGCTATTCCGTCCGATGCTGTACCATTCGATAAGCTGGAGAAATTCTCCCCGACTTTCATCGCTTCTGGAATCTCACTGTACACAATGTTTCCCTCTCCATCGAGGATCAAGTGGGATAAATCTCCTTTGTACTGATTGTAACCCAATATATCCTGCGCAAGGTGAAAACCGGATTCGACGTAAATATAAACATCGTCCCTCTGGGGTAATTTTACCTTCCGCATGGCGGATAAGACGAGTTGATCATCAAACCGGTTCATACTGACATGAGGACCAAAGTAGGTGATCCCATATGCTTTGGAGAGTACAGGCAAAGATTCGGGTGCAAAACGATCCTTTATGGGAAAGTTTCCAAACTGTGTGGAGCTATCCTTCTGAAAATAATACAATGTCAAACCTATATTCGGGTTGGTAAACGTTACGACATTTAATTCGCTCTTTAATTCATCCCGCGTTTCAATCAATTCAAATATATTGGAGGATGGTTTCAACACCTCATCCAACTTTTTACCTAATGTACCACTGTAAGACAATTGCTGAGTAACATGATTCAGGTTGGTGATCGAATTCTCCAGTGATGAAGTCACCTGCTGTAAATTGCTCCGAATGCCATCATCGATCTTGTTCGCAAAAATGGAATCAATGGTGTAGTAGGAAATTGCAAATATACTAATGAAGGGAATAAACGCACTGAGAAAAAACAGCAAAAAGATCCTTTTTTTAAGTGTCATTCCAACCTATTCTCCTTAACTTCATCCATTCTATGTTGAATGCATAACTACATAATTATAGATTGATAATTCTATATGTCAAACGCTTTCAAATTGTGATCATGACAAAAAGACCCTGCCAGCGAAATGCCAGCAGAGTTGTATTAAGGTACAGGAATTAAACCAGGAAAGCTTTAGAGATGATGACCAACAAGATGAACAGAACAAGGATTGCACCGATGGATGTGAAACCACCGTATCCACCAAGACCTCCAACATTTCCATATCCTACTTCACTCATGTAATCTCCTCCTCTTTTGTGTTATGTCATAAGGTATTCAATTATTGCTTTATTGACAAGGCTTTTGACATAATCATCAAAAAAGGGCACTATCATCCATAGTTCTTCATTCCGTACTGGTAAGTATGTTGCTTCATCAAACATAGGAGTTACACACAAACTTTTAATTTGTTCAGAGCCTGGGAAATATCACGAATCAGTGAATCGACATTAGCACGCTGGGTTGCCCAACTGGTACAAAAACGAACGACGCTGTGTGTATCGGACACCTTTTCCCAGAATGTGAACGAGTAACGGGTGCGTAAATCCTGAAGCAGATCATCTGGCAGAATCGGAAATTGCTGATTGGTTGGTGAATCATATAGGAAACGAATACCTTGCTCCACGAGCGAATCATGAATCAACATAGCCATGTCCACCGCATGCTGGGATATTTCAAGATACAGACCATCTTCAAATAGCGTTTCAAACTGAATCCCCAGCAATCTGCCTTTGGCAAGCAGGCCACCTTTTTGTTTGATCATATAACGAAAATCTGGCTTGAGCTTGTCGTTCAGGATGACTACCGCTTCTCCCATCAATGCTCCAATCTTGGTTCCGCCAATATAGAATACATCACATAGGCGGGCGAGATCCGCGAGAGTCATATCACAATTTCGGGAAGCAAGAGCATACCCAAGACGCGCCCCATCAATAAAGAACGGGAGACCACACTGTTGGCTTACATTAAATAATGCTCGCAGCTCTGCCTTGCTGTACATCGTGCCATTCTCGGTAGGCTGGGATATGTAAACCATTCCGGGCTGGACACAATGTTCAGGTGATGCATCATTCCAATGGGCATCATAGACCGCTTTGACCTGATCTGCCGTGATCTTTCCATCTTCGCTTGGTACCGTGATCACTTTGTGACCTGTGGCTTCGATCGCTCCCGTCTCATGGACCGCGATGTGGCCCGAAGTCGCTGCAATCACGCCTTGGTATGGACGCAAAATGGAGGCAATAACCGTTGTATTTGTCTGTGTACCGCCAACCAAAAAATGCACATCCGCCCGTTCATTTTTACAAGCTTGTCGAATGAGACTTCTCGCCCGATCACAATGGGCATCTTTACCGTAACCGCTCGTTTGTTCCATGTTTGTTGAAATCAGTCTTTGCAAAATGCGCTCATGCGCGCCTTCGTTATAATCACATTCGAATCGTATCATCGTCTTGTCTCTCCTGCTCTTTTGTTCAACTTATCCTGAATATTCATCATGGAAGCGTAAACTTCTCTGATCTCTTCCTCATCCAAACCTTGCATTAACTTCACAATTTGCTGATCTGAACGTTCATTCAACTCGCCGTAAAGCTCCTGACCCTTCTCAGTCAGGCGAATCAAACTAACCCGGCTGTCAGCAGCTGAATCCACTTTCATCAGCAGCCCTTCTCTGGTCAGTTTACTTACTATTCGGCTCATGTAGCTGCGATCAATGGTCAGTGTATCCACCAGATTGTTCGCAATGCTCTCCCCTTGAATGCCAATTTCAATAATGACCCTTGCTTCAGCGAAGGAGTATCCCGTTCCCAGGATATGCTTATCGAGTACACCGAGTATATTGGTATAAAAACGGTTAAAACGCCGCATTTCAGTCAACATATCTGCATTTATTTGCTGAGAGTCGATGTGAAATCCTCCCTTTTTAGTGGACATTGTCAACATTATAATAATCAGTTTAGTGGACGTTGTCAACAATATATAATATTGATGAACTTTATAGTTCAAATGAATGTCACTTTATTGAAAAACAAAAAAACAAACCGCGCAAATGCACGGTTTGTTTTTTGGCTATTAAGAATGGCTGTATTGCACCTGGTGAAGTCTGCTGTATATGCCTCCGGCAGCGACCAGTTCCTCATGGTTCCCCTGCTCTGCGATGCCATCCGCATTGACTACAAGGATGCGATCTGCATTCTTGATCGTTGTCAGTCGGTGTGCAATAACAAGGGTTGTTCTACCCACTGACAGTTCCGCCAGGGACTTCTGGATTAATGCTTCGGTTTCGGTGTCCAGAGCGGACGTTGCTTCGTCCAGGATGAGAATCGGTGGATTTTTCAGGAACATGCGAGCAATGGACAAGCGCTGTTTCTGACCTCCGGAAAGTTTGACACCGCGTTCACCAATGACCGTATTGATCCCTTCTGGCAAAGTAAGAAGCAATTCTTCCAAGGATGCACGACGGGCTGCATCCCAGATTTGCTCGTCTGTTGCCGTTAAATCGCCATAAGCGATATTTTCCTTAATTGTGCCTGAGAAGAGAAATACATCCTGTTGAACGATACCGATATGTCTGCGTAATGATTCCAGCTGAACCTCACGAATATCCATCCCGTCAACAGTAATCCGACCTTCCTCTACTTCATAGAATCGTGGAAGCAGACTGCAAATGGTCGTTTTACCTGCACCGGAAGGACCCACAAATGCAACGGTTTCCCCTGGGTTAATGGACAGACTGATATTATTCAGAATACGTCGATTCTGCTCATAACCAAACGAGACATTTTCAAAGCGAATATCTCCACGCACGATTTTTAGCTCAACGGCATTTTTCGCATCAGCGATTTCCGGTTCGGTATCAATGATTTCCAGGTAACGCTTGAATCCGGCGATCCCCTTCGGATAACTTTCAATTACAGCGTTAATTTTTTCAATCGGACGGAAGAAGATGTTGGATAACAGCAGGAATGCCATGAAATCACCCATATCAATTCTGCCATCGATAAAGAACCAGGCACCGCTAATCATAACGAACACAGTAACCAGACGCATCATCATGTAGCTGACCGATATACTCTTCGCCATCGTTTTGTAAGCAAGCAGCTTTGTTTTACGGAAGTTCTCGTTGTCTACGGAAAATAGTTTTTTCTCATGCTCTTCGTTAGCGAACGATTGAACGACACGAATTCCGCCTACGTTGTCTTCAATACGGGAATTGAAGTTCCCTACATCGCCGAAGAGGCGACGATAGGTCTTTGTCATGCGCCCACCAAACACGATAATAACCCAGGCCATGATCGGAATAATGACAAAGGTAATTAGTGCAAGCTCTAAATTAATGTTCGCCATAAGCCAGAAAGATCCGATTAATGTCATAATCGCGATGAATACATCCTCCGGTCCATGGTGAGCCACCTCGCCAATATCGTTAAGATCATTCGTAAGATGACCGATCAGATGACCTGTTTTACGATTATCGAAAAACCGGAAGGATAGCTTTTGCAAATGAGCAAACATCTTCGAACGCATGTTGGTCTCAATGTTAATGCCTAGCATATGTCCCCAGTAGGTCACAACATAATTCAAGACGGTATTCAGCGCATAGATCGATAACAGTACGACACAAGCGAGAATAATGAGCGGCCAATCTTGACCTGGCAGCAACTCATTAATGAATTTGCTTACAGCAAGTGGAAATGCCAGCTCTAGCAGACCAGCTAGTACAGCACAACCAAAATCAATTAAAAACAGTTTTTTGTAAGGACGATAATACGAGAAAAAACGACGAACCATTCTTATTCACTCTCCAGATCCTGATTAGGGCTTTCTTCTTCATTTTGCAATTCAAAAAGTTGGATGTATTCATCAATCACCTGATCAATGGCTTTCAGTTCACCACTTATCATCTGATGAATATTCCGAAACTCCTCCTGGCCAAGCTGTCTGGCCAACGTAGCTCTCCGATTCTGCATTTGTTCCAAAAAGACCAGAATTCTTCCACGACGAAACGTTTGTGCCCCATTACCCCGTTTTCCGTGATGCTCTCCATGTCCTCTCCCACGTCTGGAACGTTCACCTTGTTGCTCAGCTTCCCCGCGACCACGTATGGATCGCTCGCCATGGCGATCAGGTTGTTCGTTCTCATTTATATGTCTTTCTCTCATTTGTGAAGCACCTCCATTTTCGTATACATTTGTATACAAATTATTTATGTATACGATTGTATACGTAAGGGATTTTTCTGTCAACCGTATTTTTCCATTTTATTCTGGGCCAATTCATATTCAGTTCACCGTCCTAGAGTACACTAGCTTACGTACCACCACAGAGATCCCCAATCCACAGATAAGACAGGAGAAGATGAGATTGACACTGAAAAAACGAACTTCATTCGCCGCCGTAACCCTGGTGTTAACGATGTTAGCCCCAATGTCGGCTCTCGCCGCACCAGCAAGCAGCAACAGCAATAACCTTACGTATGATATGACCCAAAAAGCGGTGATGGAGAAGGCCAAGCTGCTTACCGAAACATATGGTACAACAAGTGTGCAGTACGCACTCATGGATGAAGGAGAGATCGTGATCTCCGGACAAGTAGGCAAAAACGACCCGGAGGGCCGTATCCCCCTTTCTTCCAATACAATGTATGGCATCGGTTCAACCAGTAAAATGGTGCTTACCGCCGCTGTGATGAAGCTGGTTGATGAAGGCAAGATTGATCTGGATGTGCCGGTTGTAAACTATATCCCGGATTTCAAGATGAAGGACAAGCGTTACACACAAATTACACCTCGTATGCTGCTGAATCATTCATCCGGGATTCTCGGGACCTCAAGCGGTAGTGCCATACTGTATGGGGACAATGATACCTATGCACATGATACGTTTCTGGATCAATTGGCCGAGCAAAATTTGAAGGCAGATCCGGGAGCCTACTCCGTGTATAGTAACGATAGCTTTACACTAGCTGAAATTCTGGTCGAGAAGGTCAGCGGCATGAGCTTTAGCCATTTCATCCAACAGAATTTCACCGAACCCTTGGGCATGAACCACACCAAAACGCCGCAGGATCTGGTCGACCCTGACCAAATGGCAGTAACTTATTCGCAGCTGCATAAGGAACAACTTCCAATAGAGAACACGAACATGATTGGCTCTGGAGGCATTTACTCTACTGCTGAAGATTTGGTCAAATTTTCGCAAATCTTTACGGGAGAGGTCAAAGGTATTCTTTCCAGTGAGTCGGCAAAAGCGATGACGCAAGAAGAGTACAAAAAAGGCGTGTGGCCAAAGGACAGCGATTCATCGATTTCGTACGGGTTAGGCTGGGATAGTGTGAACTTGTTTCCATTTAGCGAATACGGCATTCAGGCCGTTACCAAAGGCGGGAATACGATTGCGTATCATTCGTCATTCATTGTGCTTCCGGAATACAATATGGCTGCAGCCGTTACCTCCTCAGGTGGGTCAAGCACAACCGACCAATTGATCGCGAGCGAGCTGTTGCTTAGCGCACTAGAGGAAAAAGATATCATTAAAGAACGGAAGCCGGAAAAATCGTTTGGCGTACCTGTAAAAGCAACCATGCCGAAGGAACTAACGCAGGATGCAGGCATTTATGGGGCTGTCGGCAGCTCGTTATTAAAGGTGGAAGTGACTGATGAAGGGCAATTAACAACGTCCCTGCTATTGTCGCCGAACAGTACGGAACAAAAGTATACATATACCTCAGATGGCTCTTTCGTGAACGAGCAAGGTACAGAAAAGTTAGAATTTGCCCAAGAGGATAACGGGAACACCTACCTGTGGTCCCGCTCGTATCAGTCGGTGCCAGGGCTTGGACAGATCGCCTCCTCGGAATACAAGGCAGAAAAACTTCAAACCAATACATTACCCGAAGATGTAAAAGCCGCTTGGCAGAAGCGCGAAGGCAACATTTATTACCTGGTGAATGAAAAATACACCTCAACGGTATATGACAGTGCAACGCCGATCATCCCTATTCATATGTTCGATGAGGCACCAGGTTATGTGTATACCAATAAAATTATGGATGCAAATTCAGCCGTGAACCAACTGCAGATTCCAGGCTTGGCGGGCCGGGATACGATGGAATATAAGTTCTTCGAGAAGAACGGCGTGGAATACGTTTCAGCAGGAGGAAAGGTCTACGTCAGTCAAGATCTAGTGAGACCACTCTATTCAGGGAAACAATCGAAGACAACGATTCAAACGAATGGTTATGCGACATGGTATTCGATACCGGCAGCAGCTGCAGGTAAATTGATGACGGTGAAGATGCCTTCGAAAGGTGCTTTCACTGTATATGACCAGACGGGTATCAGTACAAATCATACCGTGGTTAGTGGTATAAATGAAGTTACATTACCTGAAAATGGTACGATTGTATTTGCTGGTGATGCTGGTTCAAGGTTCGAAATTTCATTAACCAATAAATAATAATGAGTATGAAAAATACGCCCGTTCCCTAGTGTTCTACAGGGGAACGGACGTTTCGTTCTTTCTGAAATCCATTCTGAAAGATACTAGGTTTATTCTAAGTTTATTCCACTTCATTCATAAACTTCCTGAAGTTTTCAACTATTTCTTTGGATCGGGTATGGTGTAAATAATGTCCGCCTTCGAATGTCATCACTTTACCATGTACAGAATTTTTGACTTGCTCTTCATGCAATGGTATCCATGCTTCCGTTTCGGTATCATTCGCTTGTAAAAAGAAAATGACAGGCAAATCTTTGGGGAAGGTCAAGTTCTCAGTTACTTTGAAATTAGGAGCAAAGTTTTCACCTTCACTCAGGTTGTTCGGATTAAACGTATTTTTGAGTGAAAGCATTCTAATTTGTTCTCTGGTTTCATCATCAACGTCGGGTGCAATCAGTTGATCAGGGGCCAGTTTCATTAACAATCGGTAGAATCCTGATTTTTTAAGCAATTTGTATGTTTCAGTTGGAAATGGAGCATCGTTGCCGCCCTGCGTTGGAACGCTGCTCTCAATCCCAACAAAAGCATTTACTTCGTTTGCATATTTGTTCACATAGTCCAGTCCGTAAATTCCGGAAATGGAGTGACCCATAAGCGTGTAACGATCAATATTAAGCTGCTGTAACGCTTCATGAATCTCACTAACCATATTTTCCGTGGTACGCTCTTTTTCAGTTACGTCACTTAATCCATAACCGAAAGGCTCAATGACGACAACTTTGTAAAATGGGGATAGCTCATCGATGAGCGGTTTAAAATCAAGGGCCGGGGCAGGTGTTCCATATCCGGGAAGCAATACCACGGTTTCTTCACCTTTTCCTTGGATCAACACATTCATGTTTTTCCCGTCAACCGCTACGGACTGACCATAGGGTTTAATTTTCCCTTCCTCCGATTTGTTGCTAAATACATTAACAATAAAGACAGTGGCGATAAATAATGTGATTAAGATAACTATGGCTCCGAATATTTTGAGCAAAATGCTTAATATTTTTTTCATCATGATGATTGTCTCCTGCTCAGTTTGATTGTTGTAGAAATGTTTGAAACTCCATTCATCTTACTTTTTAGTGAAATATCAAATTTGGCGCCAGCCTCACCTGAAAATACAATACGACCGTTTTCGGGTAAAACAACAACATTCTTACCGCTGACCACGCTGTGATTAATACAGATTCCGTTCTGATCATAGACAGCAAAGGCTCCATTTGCAGGCAACTTCACTGTCATGACTTTTCCTTTCGCAGTAGCGGGTACCGAAAACCATTTGGCATATCTATCTGCTTGAATGGTTGTTGCGGATTGTTGACCCGAATAAATTGGTTTCACCATTTCCTCACTGGCGTATACATAACCTGAGAATGTAAGATACTCTACTCCGTTCTTTTTGGAGAAATGAATGTCCATTGTATCCCGTCCGGCAGAACCCGGAATCTGCAATCGATTGGCTGCTTCGCCTGCTCCAATAATCTTATTATTAGACATATACCCTGGATTCTCTTTATTCAACTGGATAGGCAAGATCGATGTAGCATTAAGATACAGCATGGATGTGTATTTCTCATTCACCAGATAGTATTTTTTACCATCACGCTTTGCCCATGCAGCTTTAGTCTCCTTGGGTAACGTATTGGCTTTAAGCTTCTCCGCATTATACTCTGAGAGAGCCACCTGCCCGAGTCCTGGAACGGATATATACGATCGAGACCACAGGTAGGTATTCCCATTTTTCTCCACAACGAATTTCAACTTTTCTGTACCTTCGCTGTTAACAAAAGTACCATCCGCTGTGTAAGTGTATTCTTGAACCGGATTACTTGGAGCCGTGAGAGAGGAGACCATCATTTGTCCAGCCTTATTTATTTTGATCTTCGTAACAGAATTATTGCCACCATAAATACCTGCAAACTTGGATATTTCTTTAGGCATTTCAGCCTTCACAGGTACACCAAATGATTTTTCCGGCTTCCGTTCTTTAACAATGCCCTTTTCTTCAAGTGCGCTAAGTAATAACTCACTCGCAATGAATTGATTGGTTATGCTTGCTCCGCCTGAAGAGATCACGGCTGCAGCCATGTTGTATTCCGGAAGTACCACGAATGAAGAATGATAAGATAACGTATCTCCACCTTTCATCACGGCCTTAATGCCGTATTCGTTGAAAGGGAACAAGTTCACACTATCCCACCCCAACCCGTAAGACATCAACGTATCGCTATCCTTAGGCCACATGCCTCTTTTATATTCTTCTTGCGCCATGGCTTTTACCGACTTACTGGAAAGAATACCATTGACCTCTCCCGTGAAGATTTGTGAAAATTTGACCAGATCTTCAGCGGTGGAATACAGACCTCCAGTACCGAGAACATTATAATTCTCTTTTGGGAGCTGTCCCTCATAAAAAGGAGAGTAGATTCCTGCCATATTAGCCGGATCAACCACATCCTGTGGTGTTTTGGTATGTTTCATGTCCAAAGGCTCCGTAAAATACTGGTGTATAAATGCGGTATAACCTATGCCGCTCACTCTTTCAACCAGAATTTCAGCTAACGTAAAGCCATCGTTGCTGTAGACTGAGTATGCGCCAGGATTTGCCTTCAGGTTTTGATTCGCCAATTGCTCGAGAAACGTATCATGTGAATACGTGTCATTATCTCCGTACAATGTGGCATTGCTGGTTGAGGTGCCCAGAAGACCAGAGGAATGATTCAGCAACATACGGGGTGTAATCTGTTTGTATCGTTTATCTTTCATTGTAAAATCAGGCATATAGTTCACAACAGGCACATCCAAATCGATTTTGCCTTCATCAACCAGCTTCATTACAGCGGCTGTAAGCATCATTTTACTGGTTGAACCAATGCCATAGATCGTGTTCGTAGTAAGAGGTACCTTGTCGTTTAGATCGTTCTTCCCCGTTTGACCGGACACCGTAATCTCTCCACCATCAATGAGCGCATATTGCAGACTCGTCGTACCGTACGTCTCCGTCAGCAATTTAGCTTTTTCGATTACGGTTTTCTTTGTTGTCTCATACGTAGGGTTGCTGTTGTTCATGGCAGCCGGTGCGGCCATTGCAGATAATGGGGCTAACATGGTTAACGCTAGCGTTAAAGCTGCAATTGAAGTTCGTTTTTTGACTGTTCTCTTGAGCACTTTCATTTTCTCTTGTTGTATCATTTGCATCTTCTCCTGTCAGTATCTCTTTATTAAAGTATCCTAGCTTTGGTACTAAAATAAGCTTAACCAATAGAAATGTACTCTTCGTGACGTCTATATGAACTGAGTATTAATAGGCAAAATAATTCGAATACATGATGATTTACGATCCTTGATCCTTCCTTTTTTCCCCATAAAAATATCCCCTTTTAGTAGACACTTAAAGGGGATAAAGACTTCGTCTATTTCAATGAAATTTCAAACTTGGAACCGACCTCTCCTGCAAATACAATGCGACCGTTTTCTGGTAAGACTACTTTATTCTTACCGCTGACCACTGTGTGATAATACAAATTCCGGTCTGGTCATAGACAGCAAAGGCTCCATTGGCAGGAAACTTCACTGTCATGACTTTTCCTTTCGCAGTAGCGGGTACCGAAAACCATTTGGCATATCCATCTGCTTGAATGGATGTTGCGGATTGTTTACCCGAATAGATGGGTTTCACCAGTTCCTCACTGGCGTATACATAACCTGAAAATGTAAGATACTCTCCTCCGTTCTTTTGGGAGAAATGAATGTCCATCGTATCTCGTCCAGCCATGCCAGGGATCTGCAGCTCATTGACTGCTTCGTTTGCTCCAATAATCTTAATATTGGACACATACCCTGGAGTCTCTTTATCAGTATGAATGGGGAGAATTGGTGACGAATGCAGATATACCGTTGATGTATATTTCTCATTCACCACGTAATATTTTTTACCTTCACGCTTTTTCCACGAGGCGGTAACACCCTGGGATAATTCATTGGCTTCCAGCTTCTCCGCTGTATATTCTGAGAAAGCCAACTGCCCAAGTCCTGGCAAGGATATATAAGATCGAGACCACAGATACGTACTTCCGTTCTTCTCCGAAACAAATTTCAACTTTTCTGTGCCTTCATCATTAACAAACGTACCATCCGCTGTATATGTGTATGTTTGAGCCGAATCACTCGGAGCTGTTAGAGTGGATACAATCATTTGTCCAGCATGATTCATTTCGATCTTCTTAACCGAATTATTGGCGCCATACATACCTGCATACGTGGCTATTTCTTTAGGTATATCTGCCTTTACTGGCACCCCAAATGATTTTTCTGGCTTCCGTTCTGTAATGATGCCCTTTTCCTCCAGTGCGCTGAGCAATAATTCACTCGCAATGAACTGATCTTTGGCACTTGTCCCACCTGATGAGGTAACGGCTGCAGCCAGATTGTATTCCGGCAGTACGATTAATGAGGAGTGATACGATATCGTATCTCCACCTTTCGTAACGGCCTTGATGCCGTATTCACTGAATGGGAACAAGTTCACACTATCCCACCCTAACCCGTACGAAATAGAACTATCGCTATCTTCCGGCCACAGGCCTCTTTTGTATTCTTCTTGCGCCATGGCCTCTACCGACTTACTGGAAAGAATGCCTTCGACCTCGCCCGTGAAGATCTGTGAAAATTTCACAAGATCTTCAGCGGTAGAGTAAATGCCACCAGTAGCAATGATATTATATTTCTCTTGTGGAAGCTGACCTTCAACCAAAGGAGAATAGATGCCCGCCATGTCTGCCGGGTCAACCACATCCTGTGGTGTTTTGGTATGTTTCATGTCCAGAGGCTCTGTAATATATTTGTGAATAAATGGAGTAAAGCCCATGCCACTAACTCTTTCCACTAGAATCTCCGCTAATGTAAAACCATCGTTACAATATACGGAGTATTCTCCTGGATCAGCTTTTAGAGTCTGTATCGCCAATTGATCTAGAACGTATCATGTGAATACGTATCATTATCTCCGTACAATGTAGCATTGCTGCCCGTGCTGCCCAGCAGACCGGAAGAATGATTCAACAGCATGCGTGGTGTAATTTGTTTGTAGCGGTTATCTTTCATTTTAAAGTCACGGATGTAGTTTACAACAGGCAGATCCAAATCAATCTTGCCTTCGTCAACCAACTTCATTACAGCAGTGGTAAGCACCATTTTACTGGTTGAACCGATGCCGTAGATCGTGTTTGAAGTAAGCGGCACCTTGTCCTTTAGATCGTTCTTGCCTGTCTGACCGGACACCACAATCTCCCCACTATCGATTAATGCATATTGCACACTGGTCGTACCGTACTTCTCCGTGAGCAACTTGGCTTTCTCCGCCACTATTTTCTTGGTTGGTTCATACGTTAGATCGTTGCTGTTACTTGTAGCTGATGCGGCCATGACTGACATTGGAGCTAACATCGTTATCACCAGAGTTAAGGCGGTGATTGACATTCGTTTTCCCTCTTGTCGTCCCATTCACATCATCTCCTGATTTAAATGTTTTGGTTGATTAGAGTTCTTTTGGATCTATAAATTTCACCTCTGGATACAAGTCGCTCGGTCCCTTAATCAGATTTCCACCCGTTCCTTTCAATTGCTTATCAAAGAAATCGAGTACATATTGATTTACGATGCTTGATCCTCTCTTACCATTGATGTCTCCTGTGATCCCGGACAGTTTAATCAGCTCCGAATAGAACTGAAGATCCGTGAAATTAAAGTGCTGGGTTCCTTCTACATAAATCACATTTCCCCCATGATTGATAACATTTTTCATAATGTGCAGCTCATCTGAAAGAAATTTATTTACTTCGTCATCCGAATTTCTATCATTTTCAAAATTAACTAACCAGTCTTTAAAACTTCCCGATCTGATGAACATAAACGGCTTGTTTATATCATCTCTATTTTCTACTTCATTCAGTGACCCGTCCATATTAACCCCGGCCTTGATTCGAGGATCCAAATACGTTGCATTAAACGCCGTAGCCCCCCCAAAAGAATGCCCCATCGCACCGATGTTATTTAAATCCATTTTTCCTTTGAATTGACTTTCAATTGCACCTGAATTCAGCTTTTCAATTTGATCGATTACAAACTCCACGTCTTTTGTCCATATATCCCCAATTTCTCTGCGGTCATCTATGGTTGTCATCTTTGTTGTATAGCCCGTTACACGGCCATCTGGAAAAAGGGTAGCAAAGGTGCTGTACGTATGATCGATTGTCACTACGATAAACCCATTACTGGCCAGATTTTCCGCCTGTGATGCTTGTAGAACTCTACTGGTTCCCATACCATGAGATAGCAGTACCACGGGATAAGGACTTGCAGAAGGTAATATTTCTACATTTTCATAAGAGTTGGTTTTACTATACTTCCAGTATTGGAGCACAAATTCGGGCAGTTTTAAAGAAGCAGAGAAGCTCTGAATATACGTTTTGAACATTTCTTTGTTATTTGGAAACAGCGTGTCACGCTTGTGGTTATTGCTGTTTTCAGTAGGGTACCAGACTTGAACCATTAACTCCCTCTTGTCGCTCTGATCTTCAGTTAAGACTTCGTCTCTGTTCTGGTCCGTAAAATGAAAGGTTTGAGTACCCACTTTCTCTGGACCATCAGGCTTCGGCAAATTAAAGACAGGTAAGTATACAGACAAGGCAGTAGATATCACAAGTAGAATGACGATTAGGGAAGATAAGCTATATTTCAACAGCTTTCCTATTTTTAGATTGTTCATCTTTTCGAAATGTCTGAGTAAAACAATAAGTATGAATAGGGCCGTCATGATATATACCACAAGCAACTGCCATCTGTATCCCTCAACAAACAATTGAACGAATAATATAACGCTACTTCCTATACCCAGTCCCAATCCTATTTTCTTTGCGCTTCTTTTAATAAACAATAGATCGACGAGCAAAGCGAAACAGGATAGAACTAAAAGTACTTCAAATAATCTCATTTGTATCCCCCTCTTTTCATCACGAACATTGGCCAAATTGGATATACTTATGGAAAAACCGCCCCAGAGGACGGTTTTCATATTCATTAATGAACACCTGTGAAATCACGAGTAGACTTTTAAAGGATCATTTACTTCGCTTCGCTCATGAATGCTCTAAAGTCTTCAGCAATTTCTTTAGATAACGTATGGTGCAAATAATGCTCGCCATCCATTGTGATTACTTTACCATGTACCGAATCTTTGATCTGTCCTTCATGCAAAGGTATCCACCCTTTTACACCTTCATTGTTCGCTTGAATAAAGAGAAGCAGTGGTAGGTCTTTAGGGAAGGTTAACCCTTGAGCTTCTTTGAAATTGGAAGCAATATGGTCCATCTCATTTAACATCGTGGAACTATTTGAGTTTTTATTCGACAGCATTTTCATCTGCTCTACGGTGTGCTCATCAAATGCGAGTCCAGCATAAGGGTCACCACTCAATTTAACCACTAATCTTTGGAGACCTGATTTTTTAAGAAATCCGAACATTTTTGTTGGTAATTTGCCATCCATACCCGGTTGTGTTGAAACACTGCTATCGATTCCGACAAATGCCGTCACCTCGTTTGGATATTTGTTCACATATTCAATACCGTAAATGCCTGCAATGGAATGGCCCATAAGGATATACTCGTTAATGTTAAGCTGTTGTAATGCTTCATGAACTTCAGTTATGATATTTTCTGCAGTTCGTTCTTTTTCAGTTCCATCGCTTAATCCATAACCGAAAGGTTCAACCGCCACAACTTTGTAATATGGAGATAGCTCATCGATGAGCAGCTTAAAATCAAGCGCTGGCGCAGCTGTTCCATAGCCTGGCAGAAGCACGATCGTTTCCTTGCCTTCGCCTTGAATTAACACATTCATATTTTTTCCGTCTACAGATACGTGCTGGCCGTAAGTCTCTATCTTTTTCGCCTCTGAATTGGTACTGATCACATTTGTGATATAAACAATACCTAGAAACAAAATAATGGCGATTACGATTGCTCCTAGTATTTTAAGTATAATGTTTCGTACTTTCTTGGCCTTTGATCCATTCTTCGCTTTCTTTTCCTCTGGTTGTGTCACTCTCATCTTCTCCTGTCTTGAACTGTTTGTTCGGCTTTCTTCTTTGCTGCTAATGTAATCTTAACCAATGAAAATGTACTCCCCGTGACGTCAATATGAACTGAATATGAACAAGCAAAAAAAAAACGTTTCACACACAAGAAAGCTTGCATGTGAAACGTGGCCTGAAAATTTGGTTTAGATAATCCGCTGAAAATTCTAATATACGCACCTTATCCTGTAAGCCTAACTATTCTGTTGGTGGAGTAATCGGCAACGTGACAATAAAGGTCGTACCTTGACCAGGTTCACTTTCCACTCGGATGTCCCCTTGATGAAGCGATACAATCTGTTTAACAATAGCAAGTCCCATACCACTGCCGTCATACTTGCGGCTGTGGGAACGATCCGACTTGAAAAACCGTTCGAATATGCGCTTCTGGTCTTCAAGAGGGATACCAATACCTGTGTCGGAGATTCGAATGGTCACGTTCTTGATATCCTGCTTGGTGCTGACGTGAATCACGCCGCCATCCTTGGAAAATTTGATGCCGTTGCTGAGAATATTCGTCCATACCTGATTCAACTGGTCGTGATCAGCCAAGACTTTAACGGCTTGGAGATCCAGCTCAAAATGAATGTTGCGAGCAGACCATTGTGGCTGGAGAGTTACAATGACCCGCCTGATCTGTTCATCCAGGCTGAGTGTGCTAAGCTGCGGTTGCTGTGACTGTGATTCAAGCATACTCAGCTTGAGCAGATTATCACTCATTTTGGACATCCGCTTCGCTTCGGAGATGATAATCTCAAGATATCGGTTTCGTTCGTGCTCTGCGAGGTTAACTTGTTTCAGTGCTTGAGCATAACCGGATATCGAAGTAAGGGGAGATTGAACCTCGTGTGACACATTCGTTACAAACTCCCTGCGCATCTGCTCCAACCGCTGCAAATCATGCATCATTTCTTCGAAGCTGCGTGCCAGCGTCCCCAGTTCTCCGGTTTGCTTGATATTCAGCTTAACATTGAAATCTCCAGCAGCGATCCGCTTCGTCGCTCTTGTCAGTTTTTTGATTGGACTAACCAAAAATATGGATGCTACCAGAATGATAATACTTCCTGCAAGCAATGAACAGGTTGCAAAGATCGAAGCCCATTTGACGACAAAGGAGGAAGAAGGGGGAGTGAGTGTCTCCAGGAACATTGCTTTCGTTCCCATCTCCGTTTTCACCGGCAAACCCAGAAGAACTGTCGCAATACCGTTCGGATTGTCCTGGACAACGCCTCCGTCTAACACTTTCTTAAGCCGCTCCTCCGTCACCGGAGCCAATTTATGTCCGTTAAGCTTTCCATACGACTGGAACTGACCCGTTGCATCGTACATTCGAATATAGTAGGAATCCAGTTGCTTCATCTTACTAACGAATAACTCTGCTTCGCGTAAGGGAAGGGTTTGGTAAATCTGCACAACATCTTGTCCAAAGTTACGTAAGTTGATTTGAGCGTTCTCGTTCAGTTTGTCCTCAAATATCCAAGTAGACATAAAGAAAGAAATGATCGTGCCGGCGATGACGGATACCAGAAATGTCAGGACCACACGGATATATAACGATCTAATCATTCGTAAACCTCAAGCCGGTACCCCAGACCTCGCACCGTTTCGATCCGAAAATCGGGTGTTGTCGCGAAGCGCTCACGCAGGCGTTTAATATGTACATCTATCGTTCGATCATCACCGGCGTAATCAATGCCCCAGATCTGATCAATCAATTGCTCACGTGTGTAGACTTGTCCGGGTGTTCCAGCGAGTTTATAGAGCAATTCGAACTCCTTCAGCGGCAACGTAAGCGACTCTGTTCCTCTCGTCACCTTATAGGTTTGCCGATCCAGAATGACGTTACCGAAATGGATCGTCTGCGTGGACCCGATTTTGTATCGTTTCAGTAATGCTCGTACACGAGCTGTGAGCTCTAACGGATCGAACGGTTTTGTCAGATAATCATCGGTTCCCAGTTCGAATCCCTTTACCTTCTCCCAGGTCTCGCCTCTCGCAGTCAGCATGAGCAATGGAAGATCAGGATTGGCTCTTCGCAGTTCTTTGCATAATGTCCATCCATCCATAACAGGCATCATGATATCAAGCACAACAAGATCAACATGTGTTGAGCCGTAAACGGTCAGTGCCTCCTTGCCATCCGCGGCTTCAGCCGTTTCAAATCCGTCATTTCTCAAAAATAAACAAACGAGTTCACGAATATTCGGATCATCGTCAGCAACCAGTATTGTAGGCATTTGTTTCCTCTTTTCTTGTTTCCATGTCATGTAGTCGTAACCATTATACTATTATTGATTTTGTAAAAAGCAAAAAGCAAGTAAGAAATTTAATCACGCCATTCTTTTAAAATTTTCTGCATCCCCGCCTTATTAGATCATTAATCAGCAGATTGCTCACTCCGTATGGCCTTATGTTTTGACTACCCTGCAGATTATCGCTTCTATACCTTATTTTGTACAAAAATAGCCGAATTAATTGAAAAAAAAGGACAATTGACGGACAACGTCCATCGATTACCCTTTTTATGATTATGAATGGATAGGTAGCTGTACAGTAAATGTTGCACCTTCTCCCGGTTCACTGAACACGGAGATAGTACCCTCATGCATCTCTACAATTTTATGCACGATGGAAAGTCCAAGCCCACTGCCTCCCAAGGCACGTGTACGAGATTGATCCGCTTTGTAGAACCGTTCGAATATGCGCAGCTGATCCTGCTTGGTGATACCGGGTCCACTGTCAGTAATACGCACACTGACCTTGCCATCACTTTGCGTAAGGAAAACATCAATTTTTCCGCCTTCTGGCGTGAACTTGATTGCATTATGAATCAGGTTGATCCACAACTGAATCATCAAGTCCTCATCAGCAACAATTTCAACTTCTTCCAGCTCTACGTTCATATCAATTTTTTTGTCATCCCATTGGGGTTCGCAGGCCAGAACCAGAGTCACCAGCTGCCGATCCAAGCGGTAAGATGTTTTGTGAGATGCATGCTCGGATGAATCCAGAACGGCGAGCTTCATTAAATTATCACTGAGTCTGGACAAACGAACACATTCCGTCTCAATGATCGTCAGATACTTTTCCCGTTTCTCCTGGTCCATATCTTTATTTTTCAGCGCTCTTGCGAAGCCACTGATTGACGTGAGCGGCGATCCGATCTCATGTGATACATTCGAGATGAATTCCTGACGCAGATCTTCCATCACTTTGAGATTTGCCGCCATGTCATTGATGCTTTCAACCAGCTGCACATACGGGTGGGGATTTCTCTGTCTCCCGTTTCTGTTAGCAAATTCAGGGTCCAGATTCACACGAAAATCCCCTCGGGAAATGCTTTTCAAAGCCAAAATCATCTCATTAAAAAATTCATATTGCCTGCCTTTAACCAGCGGACCGATCATTGTAATGCATAATCCAAAGAAAATGAACCCAAGCATGGCATTAATCAGAAAAGCAAGCAATTCATGCGGCTCCCATGGGATAAAGGAATACACATATCTCGTAAGGTAGAAAGCTGCTGTCCAGGAGGCAAACAGGGCCAGAGATACCAGAATGACGGTGGCAACACGAAGAAATCCAGCCTCCTGCTTCATTGCCTTACCTCCAGGCGATAGCCCAAACCTCGCATAGTACGAATGACGAAAGCATGCTGTTCCTCCGGAAACCGTTCACGAAGTCGCTTGATATGCACATCAATTGTCCTCTCGTCCCCTTCGTAATCATAACCCCAGATCTTTTCGATTAACTGATCACGTGTAAAGGTCTTGCCAGGATAACTCGCAAGGGTAAACAGCAGTTCAAATTCCTTGCGTGGCAACACAATATCCTGATCGCCTTTCTTGCACTCAAACGTATCCCCCCGCAGGACCAGTTCACCAAGCAGGATCACTTGTGAAGTCATAATCCGATAGCGTTTCAATAATGCCTTCACCCGGGCAACCAGCACCAGCGGATCAAAAGGCTTCACCAGATAATCATCCGTCCCCAGGGTAAAACCTTTGATGATCTGCGAGGTTTCCCCTTTGGCCGTTAACATCAGGAGCGGCAGATCCGTCTGCTGCCGCAACTGGCGGCATAGTTCCCATCCGTCCATGCCTGGCATCATAATATCGAGAACAACCAGATCTACCTTATGGTCAGCGAGTAATCGCAATGCATCCAAACCATCAACAGCCTCGATTACGTGCAAACCCTCCTGCTGTAAAAAATGTCCTACCAGCTCTCGGATATGCGGGTCGTCATCAACGACCAATATGCTTGTCAATGTGACCACCTCCATTTTTTCAACCTTGCCTTATACTCCACATTCTGTCAAGAAGAAGACCTTATACCATGAAGGCATAACATCTCTTTCCTGACACGCTACACTTGTTTAGCAAAATTTGATGATTTCCAATTACGTTCTGCGCATATATGCCCGCACTGTCAATGGTGCAAAAATGGCTACAATAACCGCTGCTCCGGCAAGGCTGGTCACCAGGTCTGTGCCCATTGTCCCTTGATTCGCCAATTCCCGTACAGCTGAAACCAAATGGGATATCGGATTGACATTAACTACCCACTGAAGCCAATTCGGCATCGTATCTACCGGAACGAAAGCGTTCGAAGCAAAGGTAAGCGGAAACAGCACAAGCATGGAAATCCCTTGTACACTGGACGCTGTACGTGCAATAACACCGAGAAAAGCAAAAATCCAACTGATGGCCCAAGCGCAAATAATAACCAGCAATCCTGCCAAGGCAACATGATCCAATCCACCTGCAGGGCTATATCCCAATAAATATCCAATCGTAAAGGTAAGGAACGTTGCAATGGTATAACGGATCGTGTCTGCCAGCAATGCTCCGGCCAGTGGCGCAATACGTGCTATAGGCAATGATTTGAATCGGTCGAATACCCCTTTATCCATATCCTCACGCAATTGCACACCCGTAACGACGGAGCTTGTAATTACCGTCTGCACAAGTATACCCGGAATAATGACCAACAAATAAGCTTGAATATTTCCCGAGATCGCACCACCAAAAATGTACGTAAACATCAATGTGAAAATGATCGGCTGTAGGGTAACATCGAATAATTGCTCTGGTGTTCGTCTAACCTTCAATATCCCGCGATAAGCCATCGTTAAGGAATTCCGGACAGTTTGCCCAAAGCTTGTGTATTTTCTCAGCTTACGGCTTGGATTTTGTTTCGCTATTGTACTGTTCATACTTGCAACTCCTCCACTGCTTTTGATTCTTGAGACGTATGAGACGCATTGCCACTCGCATCTTGGCCCGTAATGGTGAGAAACACTTCATCAAGTGTAGGTTTCTGGACACTCATCTCTGCCAGATCAATGCCTGCGGAACGAAAGGCAATCAGCAGATCTGCTGCAATATTCGCATTTGCCATCGGTGCAGTAATCTTCCCCGCTTCCGCTGATACGCTGGATTCTGTTCGAAGGATCTGCTCTACAATCTGACGGGCGTGTTCAATCCGTGTCGGTTCCTGGATGCGCAGTTGAAGTGATGCAGTGCCAACGGAGGCTTTCAAATCATCCACCGTACCTTCGGCCACGACATGGCCCTGATCAATTACCGCAACACGATCGGCCAACTGATCCGCTTCATCGAGATATTGTGTGGTCAGAAGCACCGTTGAACCCGTCTTGACCAACTGGCGAATGGTATTCCACATCTGTGCACGTGTCCGTGGGTCTAGTCCAGTTGTCGGTTCGTCCAAAAAGATCAGCGGCGGCTGAGCAATAAGGCTTGCTGCCAGATCCAGACGGCGCCGCATGCCTCCCGAGAACCCTTTGATTGGACGTTTCGCCGCCTCTGTCAAGCCGAACTCTTCGAGCAGCTCAGCAGTCTTGCGTTTCGCTTCTGCGCGGCCAAGACCGAGAAGCCGTGAAAATATCATCAAATTTTCGTTGGCACTAAGTGACTCGTCAACCGATGCGTATTGTCCTGTAAGTCCAATTAATTGACGTACGATATGTGACTCCTTCACCACATCATGTCCAAATATTTTGGCTGATCCTCCATCAGGCCGAAGCAGCGTGCCCAGCATACGAATGGTTGTTGTTTTGCCTGCTCCATTCGGACCCAATACGCCGTAGATCGTGCCCGCCTTTACGTTCAGATTTACACCATCCACTGCACGCTTATCTCCAAAGATTTTTACAAGCCCCTCTGCTTCAATGGCCCAATCTCCAAGTTCATTACCTGTTGCTCTTTGCTGTATGTTTGTCAATTGTGGTTCCTCCCATATCGTTTATAGGGGAAGAATAACGTACTTTTATGAACTGAATATGAATGGAATCGGAACGTTTTCCATTTCAAATCACAAAACCCCACCAAGGTCCAAATGGACATCAGCAGGGTTCGGATCGGATTTATCATTGGGAAAATATGAAATGCACATAAGGCCAGCAACCATTTGTTCCTGTAATTCATTATTTTCATCTATAGTCACTAAAACATTTGCTTGCTTCGCTTTTAATTACAAAATATTTGTAACTATAGGCATACCTCTCCACTATTCTCGAGCCTTATGTCTTACTCTCCCGATGGAATTTGAAGCGCATGATATACGATCCAATTCTCCATACCATCTGGTGACGTTGTGAAGCTATTGTGCCCTGTCGCATATACTCCATTTTCCGTACTCTTCCGAAAAAAAGGCTGCGGGGACTTGAATATACCTTCACCCTGCTCCAGATGAAACAAGTTCGGTTTAAAACGCTCGATAATCACGAAAAATAAAGTACCGTTATTTGGTATATCTCGCATCTGTATCACCCGCATTCATCGTATACCTTACCTGCATCATAATGTTCTGTTCATGATCTCCGAACTCATTGCCAAACAGGTTCATGCCTCCCTGATGCCTGGCATCCGGATGAATTCCAATGCGCAATCTTAACTTGGGTTTATCCTCCAGATGAAGATCTGACAGGGACACATCCGAAATTTTCTCCTTGTCCAGCATGGTCTTGTTGCTGTCTACACGCCATTTTTTGAGAATTCCATATTGTGTGGAGCCATCAGACCACCATGCCGGATTCAGTTTACCACGGCGGTCGCCCAAATCTCCGGGACTAGTCCACATTCCGATCTCAGTGCCATTCACCCAAACGGAAATATCCGAGGGCCAATCATTGTTATACGTCGCTACTTCAGAACAGATTTCCATGGACAAGTCCAAAGCTTCAATCGTTGCACCTTGCGGAATATCCATTGGAAGCAAATATTCCAGATAACCTTTGGCCAGCCAGATGATCTGGGCATCAATATGCTTGGGATGATAGAAGCTTGCCGGGTCGTCTTCCTTCAGAATCATGTCCTCCGTGCTCGCCATGCCGCATGTTGGCGCAACTTCACAGTCGCTGTAATGCCCTATCGGCATCTGAACTTCATAGACATTCGTATCCCGTGTAGGAAAAAAACTCACTCGATCCAGGGCAATATGAATATCATTATAATTGCGGCTGCAAACCTTCATGGCCCCGCGAGAGGCCGGAAGCATTTCCGTATGTATTAAATGGGCTGCCTCCAGCACCTTAATATGGTTGGCTACCGTTGATACGGGCAGGTTAAGTGCTTCGGCAATTTCGATAATGTTTAATTTATTGGCATTTAAAAGCTGGAGAATGTCAATCCGTGAACGAGTCGACAGGGCGTGGGTTACAGTTACCAGTTTTTCTGGGTCGTTAAAGCTGAGTTCCAGCACGTATTTTGCTCTCCTTTGAAAAAGATTAATTAAAATAATTCTACTGAATAACCGCAATAAACACAATGTTGCCAAGCTTCACCCTGCTTTCGGAGGAATTCATTTGAGAACATTTTCCACGTAATCTTTCTTATAGTAAAGGCAATGAATAAAAGTAATCTGCATTTCTTGTGAAAGGAAGAGTTATACGTGATAAGTGAACTCAATAGCTGGATCAGGCATATTGCTTCTAACTATATATTGATTATTGCGGCAGCTGTTATTTTCTTCGCGATTAAGGCTGTAATTGGATTCTATACCTACAAGCATTACAACAAACAATTGGACCATCTGCACGATAAAGTCGATCTGCTCATCAAGGAACAGCAGCTTCTCGCCCAGCAGTTTTCCGTTCCTCATGGAAACAGAGATATGACGCAAAAAGAAGACCACTTCGAGTCTTCATCGCAACCTCCTCTAATGTGATCTTCTCTTATAATATGGTATGGTTACTGCGGTAAATCTCTCTCTACTCTGTTACATAAACAGCTCAATATAACTTGAACGTTATAAAAGCCGTAGATCGGATGTAGTTAAACATCCAATTACGGCTTTTTTGTATTCACTTTATGATACGAGTCTCTTTCTCTTAATGCACAATCTTCACAGGCAAGTGCGTCAGAGATTGGCCTGGAGCCGAGACGGTAAGGTTGTTTTCCAAATCAAATGATTCAACCGATTCGATGAAAGGCACCCTTTCTACAAATGCGGTCAAAGCAACACTCAATTCCATTCTCGCCAGAGGAGCACCCAGACAGAAATGTGGACCATTCCCAAAGGTAAGGTGCTTTTTGTTATTGGGACGGTGAATGTTTAAGTCGAACGGATTTTCAAATACGGTATCATCCATATTCGCCGCACTCATCCAGGAAATGACGACATCCCCTTTTTTCAATTCTACACCCAACAGATTATTATCCTTCTTCACGGTCCGGTGCCGCTTGGCGTTATGGAAGCGATAACGAAGCATCTCTTCCACGGCAAGTGGGATCAGCTCAGGGTTCTCTCGTAATTGCACATACAAGTTGGGGTCATCATATAGAAATGAATAAAATGTACTGGATACCATGTGACTGGTTGTTTCGATACCCGCCCCGAGCAAAAGCATTGTGGTTCGAACAACCTCATCATCGGAAAACTTCTCGCCGTCCACATCGACTTTCAACAGATCCGTAATGATATCATCGCCAGGCTGAGTACGTTTCTGAACGACAATAGGGTACAGGAATTGGTAATACTCCTGCGCTGCGGCCTGCTTTTTCTTTTCCATTGCCTCTGCATCTTCTCTATTGGCGGGTTGAAACAGAATATCTACCCAGCTTTTGAAGCGATGGCTGTCCGTGAGCGGAATGCCCAACAAATCAGACATAACCATGGAAGGTAATGGTGCTGCGAGTGCCTGTACGATGTCGATCGTTGTATTGAGCTCGATATCCTCCACCAGCTGCTTCGCAATGTTCCGAATCCGAGGCTCCCAATTTTTCAAGCTGCGGGGTGTAAAAGCAGCAGAGAGCAACGAACGGCTTTTTTGATGACGCGGAGGATCTATACTCGAAATATTCATTTTGTCCGGCGGTGTGCCTTCCTTGTTTTTAGCTCCAACTGAAATGGTTGTTCTTGAGCCTTCGGATGAAAAATATTCATGATTGCTTAGTACCTGCTTGACATCGTCATATCTGAACACATTCCAGGTATCCGTATCCTCATGATAGTAGATTGGTTTCTCCGACAACATTTTCCGAAACCAGTGAAGAGGAAAAAACTCTTCCGATCTGGACTGGAAATTGGTTATATCGTGAACACGTATCACTTCTTTGTACATCCAGTACACCGCCTCTCGAACTATTTTGTTCCATTGGAAAGAGGGATTTCGTCCATGCCTCTGATCATCACGCCCTGGCTTAACTCTTCATAGACAGGAAACAGACGGATTACAAATGAATTCGGAGTTAAGAAAATTTACCTTGGTGCGGATTGACTTTAGCTGCGGATTATCGGTCACCTTCATTCCTCCTTTGGTTGGCACATGAATTGACAGTTCAGCGCACAACCAATTTTATACTAACCGTATATTATTTGGAATGAATCTTTCGAACCAAATTCATAATTTGGATAATTCAAGGTGTTTTTTTATACTGTTAGTATATTTAATAACGAGAATAAAGAAGGAATCTGCAGTAGATCCATTTTTCGCCGATCGGGAAGCAAGGGTTATGTACATTGGGGCAAAATAAACAAACTCAAGAAATGTAAACATCATTTATACAGGATTACAACCAGGCAGGGAGCAACATGTCTAAACCTCATATGTGGACCATATGGTTTACTATGGTATGCTTGAACACTAGACTCATTGTTTGCACATCGGGGTTACACGTTCGGGAGGGATACAGTGAATTGGATACGTCCAGTGAATAGAGGAGAATCTGTTTTTAAAGTTAAAAATAATCGCATTATCTACTTTGCAAAATTATCTATTCCACTTAATGCCCTTATCGCAGTTGGAAAAATACTTTTGGGAATCTTCTCGCTCTCCTTCTTTTTATGCATTAACGCCTTTTATAATATCGGCATCGCTGTTGCCAAGTATTACGCAGCAAAAGCACATGAGGACTCGAATCTTGATGATTCCAGCCCGGAGGAAATCTTGAAAAAACAATACGCTGCATATCGATTTATAGGCAATATAGTACTCGCTTCAAGTGTGGTCTACATCATCTATTGCAGCAAGTTATTATTCGTTACAGGCAGCAGGACGCATTATCCTCAATATGTCGCCTTCATCATAGCTGCCGTTACTTTTACCGAAATCGCGGTTTCTCTTGGGGGCGCCATTATGGCGAGACGAAATAATGAGCCGGTCATCGAAGCCATCAAACTGACGAACTTCTCCTCATCATTGATCTCACTTTCATTAACACAAACTGCGATCATGTCATTTTCCTACAAAGGAGATCCTACCTTTTACAATGGACTGTCAGGCATCATTTTTGGTGCTCTGGCAGCACTCATCGGGCTGTATATGATATTACGAACTCCAACAGGAGATTAGCCACGTTATAATCTGTTGAAAAGACATCTGCGTATAGTTGAGCCTGACTATACCGGATGTTTTTTTGTTAAATCAAGTCATTGTACGAATACGCTCGAATTAAAGAGAACTGTTTGGCAAGAAAATGCGGTGCATAAGGCATGTCATTGCGAAGCCACGATACAATGGTGCCAATCAGGGCTGAGGAACTGTACCAGATGGCAATCTCCTTATGAATACCCGCTTGTGAAAGAGAGCTCCCCAGCTCCAAGCTTTCGATCTTGGCTGAAACGAGTTTTGTTAGCAATTTCAATAGTCTCTCCGTAAAAATAGGTGTTCGTCTGGACGCGAGAACGACGCGATAGAATTTGGAATGGTCAGCAAAGTGTTCAAGCAATTTCACTAGTACTGGCCAACCATCATCTTTGGCGGCATCCTCAAATTGAGGAGCATGTTCGTCCACAATCCGTTCAATGTGCTCAATCATCTCATCCGCCATTTTCTCCATCATGTCTGTGATGTCCCGATAATGCAAATAGAAGGTCACGCGGTTGATCGTCGCTCGTTCTGCAATTCGATTGACGGATAATTTCTCGATGTCCATTTCCTGCAAAAGATCTACAAAAGCATCACGAATCAACTGTCTTGTGCGAAGTATACGAGGATCAGTGGCAGATTTCTTATCGTTTTTCATGCAAAATCACTCCTCAAATTTTAAAAATTACAATTTTAAATGATCAGTCGTTTATTTCCGTATTAGGCGACATATTTTATTAATCCGTAAAATAAGCAACGAAAATACCCAAAATCGTAAATTGTAATCTGCGGGAATATGTATATAATTCAATAAATACAATGTAAACTATACAACACGTTGTAAATTTAGTCACGTGTAGATTGAAAGGATGGAATGGATTGAGTCAGGCTAGATTAAAAGAAAGAGATGACGTAAAAAAGGGCCCCATACTGTTTGTTATGATTTTGGGTGCATTTCTTGCCACATTGAACCAAACCGTTATGAGTGTGGCAACTCCGGAGCTGATGGGTGATTTTAATATCTCAGCAGCAACAGCCCAATGGTTTACGACAGGCTACATGCTGGTGAATGGTGTACTCATTCCCATCACGGCCTATTTCATGCAACGCTTTTCGACAAGGCAATTATTTCAAGCTTCGATGTTTATTTTCCTCATCGGTACGATTATATCTGCCCTTGCGAGTAACTTCGGTACACTGTTGACTGGACGTATGGTTCAAGCAGCCGGTGCCGGTATTATCATGCCATTGTTAATGCATGTCATTCTTACCTTGTTCACTCCTGAGAAAAGGGGCGCCGCGATGGGCATGGTCGGCTTTGCCATCATTTTCGCTCCAGCGATTGGGCCAACCCTTGCTGGTTATATTCTTGAGAACTACACATGGCAAACGATGTTTTACGGGATGATCCCACTAACCGTTATTGTTATTGGTTTTGCGTTTGTATATCTCAAAAATGTATCGGAACGAGTCAATCTCAAGTTCGACACACTCAGCGTAATGCTGTCCACGATTGGATTCGGCGCATTGCTGTATGGCTTCAGCCGGGCAGGAAGTCTGGGATGGTCAAGCGCAGAAGTCATCATATGCCTTGCAGCAGGAGTTATTGCTCTTGGACTGTTCACATGGAGACAGCTCGCGTCTGCAAATCCGCTGCTCGATCTGCGGGCTTTCAAGTATAATATGTTCTCTCTGACCACGATCATTAATATCGCGATCACGATGATCATGTATGCTGATATGATGTTGCTTCCTTTATACCTCCAAAATGCACGGGGTTACACGGCATTGGAGTCCGGGTTATTATTGCTTCCAGGAGCGCTTGTCATGGGCTTCCTGATGCCAATAACGGGCAGATTGTTTGACCGGTTTGGCGCAAAATGGCTGGCGATTATCGGGATGGTTATCACGATCGTAACCACGATCGGGTTCATCGATCTAACCGATTCTACCAGCTATACCTACCTTGTATTGATGTCAACAGGTCGTCGGATTGGTATGGCCCTGCTCATGATGCCAATCCAAACGGCAGGTTTGAATCAACTGCCACCACGACTAGGACCACACGGTACAGCGATATCCAATACCGTCAGACAAGTAGCTGGCGCTGTGGGTACTTCATTGCTCGTAAGTGTAATGACCAGTCGCACAACGGCACATGTACAGGATATGGTGGCAACGGGCGCAGCCAAAGGTTTAACCCAGCAGCAATTGGGAATGGAATCCATGATCCAGGGAATTAATGATGCTTACGTTGTCATTATCGGCATTGCCGTTCTTGGATTGCTCCTTTCCTTCTTCATCAAACGTACCAAACAAGCGACGGAGGAAGACTCCAAACAGCCTGTAAGACAAAAAGTCTCGATGAATACAAATTAAGAGCAATATTTACATGAATTACATCATGTAGAGCCTATTGTATCTTATATAAAAAGCGGCAGATCAGGACACTAAGCTTTACGTCCAATCTGCCGCTTTTTTGTGGTGTATTACATAATATAAATGAACAATTTGCCTGCACACGTAAGTAAGAACAGCTGCGTTAACTCGTTCTCTCCATGAGGATCTGCCTGAATTGTTCGAGATACGATCTGCAGTCTTTGACAATCCTGTTTGCCTCACACTGAAGAGAAGACGATTCAAATTCCGTTTGAAACGCCTGTAGCGTTACTTCCAACATGGAGATATTGATCTCTTTCTGCTCAACTAAAACAAGCAGCCCTTTGGTCAGTTCTTTCGCTTTAATAGGTACTTGCAATTGGAGAATAGAATGACTGAATTTCTGAAGACCTGCAATCAGATTGTTTTTATCCAGCATAAGTTCTTTGGAATCAGGAGCGATCATCGAAAGACTTGGAAAGTCAATAATATGCTCCTGTCTTTCCAGCATGGCACGAAGCAAAATTTCAATGTAGTTCAGGATTTTGGGCACAAGATGCTTCCAATCCGGCTGGTCAAGATGGAAGTTTCTCCACATATTCGAGATTTGATGAATCATGCCAAAACCAAAAATGGCCCCTTCATAAGCGAAAGGTTTTAATTCTTCACCAAATACCTGTACCAGTCGTTCAGATAACCAATTGATCTGCATGCGAGTCAAATGTTCCAGATCGCACTCGCCAGAGTAGAAGCCTGTCCAGAATAGCTCCACAACAAGCTTTTTTTCCGGCAAAATCATCGGCACCATAATCTGATCCACCAGTAGATCAAAATCGGAAGCATAGCTTTGGCTCTCCAAATCTTTGCGAATCATCATGTCTTCCTGTACACGCTGCTCCAGAATGGCAAGAATACAATCATCCTTTGAACCAAAGAATTTGTAAAATGTTCCTTTGGACACACCTGACTCGTCTAGGATCATCTGTATGGAGGTGTTGGTTACTCCATATTTCTCAAAGAGCACAAGTGCTGAGTCCAATAACATTTGTTTCCGTTTATTCATAAGTTCCCCCTGGATGAGTTAGGTGGTTCACGTTACAGTATTCAACAATCTACTGCAAATCCACTGCAAACATCACATGTTCCTTCCATATTCCCTTGATTTTAATATTCTGCCGATCCGTCTCCTGAAAGCCCGCCTTGCGAAGCACTCGAATCGATCCGGCATTGTCGGGCAGCGCACCTGCCTCCACTCGTTTTATGCCCGCTTCATTCACGGCAAAATCCAGTGCTAGCTGAAGGGCTTCACTCATATATCCCTTGCCATTCTGCACCTGATCAAGCACATAACCAACAATCCATTTGGCGGTGGAATCCAGTTCAAGCTCGAACAGAGAGATCTCCCCAATAAGCTCATGCGTATGGTTCAGAAAGATCCCGAAAGAGTACCGTTTCCCTTCTTCCCTTGCCTTGTTCCAGCCTTCAAGAAGGGCGATCTGACCCTCCAGTGTATAGAATGTCTCTGATCGTTCACTTGCCGATATCTCTTCGAAAACAGCCCGGTTACGGAACTGCAAATCCAGCAGTGTCGGCGCGTCCTCCACGTTCAAAAATCGTAAATAGATGCGTTCTCCACGATTGTTCATCTGTATGTTCATCCTTATCTCTGGTTGTAGTAGATTGCATTCATCAGAAGTACGAGAGTTGCCGTTTATAAGCCATATCCCAGAACAGATATTCAAATTCAACACTTCTTCTGAATATGTCTTCAATGACCTCCAGCTCCTGCTCGGTTTTATGTTCACATAATGCATCCAGTGTATCATAGAACCATTCGAATGAGTCGCGGAATTCATCACTTGCATAATTTTCGATCCAAGTCTGATAGAAATTGCCCTCTAATGAATCTCGATATTGTTCTTTTAATCTTGTGGCATAGTCGTAATACGTCCACGCACAAGGGAAAATGACGGCGATGATTTCGGCAACCCCACCTGTTTGTGCAACACTCATCATATTCGACGTATACGCCTTGTTGTAAAGAGAGGGTTTGACAGCATGATTTTCATCCAGCGTAATTCCGAATTCCTTCATATAATTTCGATGCAAATCCATTTCTTTGTATAAAATAGCGTGTTGAATCACGGTAAAGTTCGTCATCAGTTTTTCATCTGTCGCCTTCACCGCACCCATGGCAAAAATCTTCGCATATTCAATCAGATATGTATAGTCCTGAAGAAGATAAAACTTAAACGCTTCCTGATCCAGTGTGCCTTTCCCCATTTCGTGTAAAAAGGGATGATTGTACCCATCTTCCCATACGGTTATGGACTTATCTTTTAACCTTCTTGAAAATGACATGATCATTTCTCCTTGTATTAAAATTATAATGTCCCAGCTTCACATCCAGCTATCGCGTTCTGTCACCCAAAATGCAAACCAAAAAGCCCTTGACCTATTTTCGGCAAGGGCAAAATAACATGAGTACATGTCATTTGCTCCCTACGTCAGTATTAACTAACAGGTTCAAAGGGTCAGGTTTTAACCTTCTCAACTGCGAACAGTCCCCCTGCAAATAGCTCAGGCTTATTACAACATGTGTTTTTCCAAATGTCAAACTATTCCTTTTAATCTTCAAGTTCCCCTAACTCTTCTTGCAAGTTCTTAAGTCGGGTGCGGATATCCTCAATCATACTTTGTACCTTGTTTAACTCCTCCACCCATTTTTGCTCATTAGAGACGTTCGTCGCTGAAGTTGCATGATACGCTGGAGACGTCCTTAACTTGTCTAATTCCGATTCGTAACCCCTCCGCTCTTCCTCGGCTTTTGCTAATTCCTCCTCGGCGATGCCAATCTGGTGCTCCAGATAAATAATGTCTGATGAGTTGCCGTGAGTTAAGCGCTGTGAATACGTCATCGTTCACCTCATTTCTGATCATCCATTGCTTTTCCAAGGTCATATGGCTGAATATCAATATCCAAATCCATACCCAGAGCTAATTTGGCAAGTTGACTTCCAATAAAAGGCCCCATCGTTAGCCCAGACGCTCCAAGCCCGTTGGCTGCGATCAAGCCATTCCAACCAGGAACAGCACCCATCACCGGAAGAAAACCTGGTGTAAACGGACGAAAACCTACTCTTACTTCCTGAAACGTGCTATCCGCTAAACCGGGAGCCAGTTCCAATCCTTTATTCAAAATTTCCTGCATTCCGCCTGCGGTTACTCTTATATCATAGCCTTCAATATCATTTTCGTGAGTCGCCCCGATCACAATCTTCTGTTGATCAAAGGCTAACAGATATTGATCCGAAGGAGGCATGACCACAGGCCAGTTCCCCGTGTCTTCTCGATCATGAACCTGCAAATGCATAATTTGCGCCTTCTGATAATGAACCTTAAAATCAATGCCCAAGGGCCTCAACAGTTCACTAGCCCAAGCGCCGGCACACACAATAACCTCGTCAGCCGATATGACTTTACCGTCAACAACCACTCCAGTTACTCGGTCCGATTCATATTGAAGTGTCGCATCCCCATTAATCAGGACCGCTCCATTTCGCTGTGCCGATCGGATTAAGGCATCACGCAGTGCACGTCCATCGATACGCGCAGCACCACTGATGTAGACGGACTGAAAGTTCTCCTCCAGGAGAGGAAAACGCTCATGGGTTTCTTTTGCATCCAGACGGGTAATATCGGCAATCTCCGGTGCATCTTCTTTACGAAGGTGTGCTCGCTCCTGCATCTTGTTGATTTTCTCTACATCCGTATGAATACTAAGAGCACCCACTTGAGCGTAACCCGTTTCCGTTTCCCCTTCACTCTTGAGTTCTTCAATCAAACCGGGATAAAAACGTGCACCCGCCTTGGCAAGCTGATACCAATCCTGATTGCGGCGCTGAGATAACCAGGGACAGATGATCCCGGCAGCAGCATCCGTAGCCTGCCCTCGATCTTTCCGGTCTATAATAAAAACTTCCGCACCCCGTTTTGCCAATTGATATGCTGTGGAAGCCCCAAGAATTCCTGATCCTACGACGATGACTTTCTTCATGACTGCATCCCTTTCCTAAATCACTGTATCCATTATAGCGTATACTGTTTGGTCTGATAATGGCAAGGCATCGACATGATGATACATATTCCTAAAAGGTTTTCGATAAGTCGTTCATCGAAGTAAATAGTTCGTTTAAATTAATGTTATTTATGTAATATAATTCAAATCAGGTTTCTTTTAACGCTGTATCCGCGCCATTTACGCACACGACCTTTAACGAAATGAGGAATAACACAACGATGCCGAAACCTAGTACGGGGAATTCACTGGATACCGATATGCCGCTTATGATTACAGGTCAAAACCAGCTGACCGTAGATGAATTAATGAATTGGAACGGCCATTCACGGGATTACAGTATTGTGCAGTGTATCGGGGGAACAGGGAAAATTGCAGCCCAAAATCATGAGTTTTCGATTCGGAAAGGAACAGCTCTTATTATGTTCCCGGAGGTCACATACCGTTACGACAATCTGAGTGATTCATTGTTGTTCGATTGTTTGTCCTTTAATGGCTATTTATTGCCTCGGTTTCTGCATACCTTGCAGATCGGGGAGCTGCGCGCCTTCAAGCCGGATGGGATGCTTCATATCCTGTTGCATGAAATAACGTTGGCGCTGCAGTCCCGGCACAAGGATCAGATCTGGCACGTATCCGCATTGCTGTACATGGTACTGGTCAGGTTAACCATTGATGGCGATCGTTATGGTGCTTTTGAACGCTCGGATGCCCGATTAAAGCTCACCGGACTGGTTACTTTTATCAAGCAAAATTATGATCAGGATATCTCGCTCTCCATGCTGGCTCAGCAAATGAACGTCACCGAACAGCATTTGAATCGGATATTCAAAAAGGAGTTCCAAATGACTCCGCTTGATTATCTGACACGGTATCGGTTATTGAAAGCCAAAGAAATGCTCGTTCATGACGCCGGAATAACGGCCCACGAGATCGCCCGGGCTGTTGGTTTCAACAGCGCCAGTTATTTTGGCTCCGTATTCAAAAAATATGAAGGAATCTCCCCTATCGAGTTACGCAAGCAATACCAGAGTTAAAGGATTTCCATCGTGATCTCTGCCAGCGAGGTTAACCGCAGATCATACTTCGAGAATTCCAGATTACGCGTTACCTCGTTAGGCACAATGACACAGCGAATCCCCGCGGCTTTGGCTGCCTTCAGTCCATTCGGCGAGTCTTCGAACACAACCGCTTCGGAAGCCCCGATCCCGAGACTCTCCAGGGCGAGCAGATACAATTCCGGGTCCGGTTTAACCCGCTTGACGTCCTCGGCTGTATGAATGACATCGAATAGTTCGAAAATGCCGAGTGTGCGCAAATATCCATGAACCCAATCCCGGGTAGAGCTGGAAGCAACAGCAAGTTGAATTCCCTTTTTACGGGCAGACTGGAGCAACTCATGCACGCCTGGAAGAATTGCTGCCTGCCCCAGGTATGCTTCGTATTTCTGTTCAGAGAGCAACTTGATATGCTCGTGATCGATCGGTTTTTGCAGCGCTTGCTCCAGGTATAGAAAAGGATGAAATTCTTCAAACGATGTCCCTACATTTTTCGACCAAAGCTCCAGGCCAAGTTCAAGTCCATGCTCTTTATAAATATCGCGAAAAGCATAGAACCAGGGAGTCTCCGTGTCCACAATCAGTCCATCAAAATCCAAAATAAAGGCTTTTACCATGACGCTTTTCTCCCTCCAATGATCAGCCGATTGGCAGGGAGATGGGCTTAGAAGCGTGCAGTCACGTCCGGGCGGGTAACATTCATCGATAAAAAGTGACAGGTGCATCCCGTTCCGGCTGGTGACTGTCCAACAACTCCAGCCCGAATCTCCCCTTCTATCGGCATGCCGAAATATCGAATTAATTTCCACTCCACCCCATCGGGTGAATAAAAAAATGAAATGCAGTCCTCCACTTTGCGTATGCGCAGATAAGGGTTGGTTACGGGAACTTCAACCGAATTGCAATCGTCGGATGAACCTTCCTTCGTTACTACCGACACAATGGTAGCCGCTTTTCCATCATACTCAAAACAAAGTTTGCACCAGTTTCGTTCATCCGCCATCACCATCAAACATCCGGAATCATACTGATGTTGCATGTCCACGGTTAGCTGGGTCGTCATTTCAAAATCGTTAGGCACCGGCATCGACAGAAATGGCGCGGTTGCACGGATGTGTTTACCCGCTGGGTCCTGGAAAAAGTCTGTATCAGCCTGAGCTTCTACAATTAGAACGCCTTGATCGGTATAAGACCAGGTCTTCGGCTCATTAATCCAGTTCATTTGGTTTCTTGTTTCTGTTGCAAATACGTTTGTCATTTCTATGCCTCCCAGGTTCATTTTCTGTATTATATATTCGTTCGTTATACAGAAAACCCCTTCTCCTACATATTTTTGTAAGAACTGATCACTTGGGAGTGTTTCTGGGGATCAGGGAGGAATAACATAATGACCATGAGTACGATGTAAAATATAAGAATGACACTGAATAACAGCACAGGATTATAGTGATACAGTAGCCCTGTCAGGTAACCTGATGGAATCGCGGTTAACGTCATGACGGTCTGCACTGCCGAGAACATATCCGCTTTTTCATGTGTACCCAATCGGTTCATAAGCAGTGAGTCCCGGTACGTTTGTAAGATGAAATTGCCTGCCGCCAGTACAATTAGAGTCAGAAATAACATGGCTATATTTCCCGCAGGGATCAACAGAAAAAGTATTGCCCCCACTGTACTCAAAATGATCGAGAAACTGACATACTTCTCTTCTGAACGCCGTTTCAGACGCGGGATAATGACCAAATACAAGAGCATGACGGTTACAGCGGTGACGACCGGGATAAATGAAATCATCTGATCATTGAATTTTAATTGTTCCTTGAAAAAAATCACCTGAAAAAAGTTCAGCTGCAGGATCAGATTGGAAAGCACCGTGATGAGAATAATCGGTAAAAGTCTCCGTTTGTAGAATGATTTGCCGAAAAGTCGCATACTGGAAGCCAAACTCTGAATCACCCGGGTCTGGCTATGCATTCCCATAAGTTCCTTCCCTACTGCGGTCTCATCCGTATATCGGTTGCGAATGAAGAACATGACGGTCATGAGGATGCCACCGACAAAATAAATACTGGCTAGTGTTGGCACAATGCCAAAATCAGCAATCACTACCCCGGCGATCGGTGTCAGTACTCCAGCACCCGTAATGATCATGTTGAGAATGGCGAATACCTTGGATCGCTTGTGTTCCTCAACATCCTCAATAATGAGACAGTTGAAGGAAACCGTCACAAATTTGGAGGTTGCATTCAGCAGGTAAGCGATCAGAAACAACCAAAAATTCTGGGAGAACGCCCAGATGAACATGGGAACACTCCAGGCAATCAGATCAAAAATCAGTGTTGTTCGCTTGCGGCCAAGCTTATTCGTGATTGAACCGGCAAATAACTGAAATATAAAGGCAAAATAAAGATTGACCGAATTAATCAAACCAATTTCAATATCCGAAAGTCCGGCTTCCTTCATATATAAAGGAGCATAAAAAAGAACAATCGTGCCCGGAATGGCCCATACCGGTTCAAGTAAGATGGAGTACCGCGGATTTCTCGGCAAATCCTGAAGCAGCTTCAATCGCTATCTCCCCCTTTTATGCGGTGGTTTTCACCGCTGCGAACTCCTGCTTTTCGCAGCGGCAAACCCGCAAATGTCTACATGCTTACAAGATCAAAGCTGTTTTAACCGAATTCATGGGCAATTTCTCTCCGCTACGCAGATGATACCCGATTGTCCCATTAAATGCCTGTTCATAATCACTCAGCAGCTCCGTCGATGTCACCATTTGCTCCAGTTCGGGAATACTTTGTGCAAATTTCAATGCTGTACTGATCATGGAGTGATTAGCTACCGCACCAATGATACTAATACCATCATTAATTACGTGTGTGGATTTAAACGTCACTTCATAGCTGTCGTCATAACCCATAGGAATGATTCTGCCCCCTTTGGCAATCAGCTCAAATCCCACATGAAGCTGGTTTCCGACAGCATCCACCACGATATCAAATTTCTTATTGTTATTAATCTCGTATACTTTATCGAGCGTGAGTTCCTGAGGATAGAAAACATGATCAGCTATGCCTACAGCAAATTCTTTGCGGTATGGATCTACTTCTGTTCCTACAGTTAGCCTGGCTAGTCGTTTACTTACAAGCTGACATAACGAACCAATGGCACCGGAACCCAGCACAAGGACGGAATCACTTGGTTTGACTCCTGCTTTCATGAACGTCTGAAGTACACAACCAAGCGGTTCGATCATCATAGCGGTTTCCCAGCTCATGGAATCCGGGATGGCATAGATATACTTCTCATCCCCTACGTAATATTCTGCAAATGTACCGTGCGTCGTCATCCCTACTTGATAGTCATCAAAATTCTCGCAATAGATGAAAAGACCTTCACGGCAATAGGAGCAGGTACCGCAAGATTGCGTGGGATCAACCAATACCCGATCACCTATCTTGAAGCCACGAACCTCGTCGCCCACCTCAACCACTGTACCTACACCTTCATGACCAATAATCGTTCCTTTATTCGCCGGCACTTTGCCTTTGACAATATTCAGGTCTGTACCGCAGATGCCTGAACCATAGATTTTAATTTTTACCTGGTTTGGCTTTTGTATGGTTGGCTCCTCAATATCCTGGTAAGTCACCTGTTTAAGATCCTGATATACGAGTGCTTTCATTGAATATTCCTCCTAGTCAATGTTTTATATAAGTTGAAATAAAGTTTTTACACAATCCACTCCGATCAGAACAACCTTCCAATCGCTGTTATCCCCAGATTTTTTAATTCCTTTTTTTAAAGGGGAAAATCCGGGGATAAAGGCGAGGTGTATGCTTCCGATGTAGCTTTCTTTCAGAAAGCTCTTAGTTCCGCTTTTTCAGGTTTATTCTGTCCTCTCCGTTCACGTGTAAATGAATAGTTCAACTAATATAATTTGGATGAAATTTTAAACGTTTTCGTAAATCTCAATTCGAAAGGTGTTGCTGTTTCAGCATTTCTTTCCAGTCGGAAAGTGTCTGCAAGAGAGCTTCCTCCACCCACAACAATTCATCCCGGTTATGAGCATCTGAGAAAATAAAGTACCCTTTGGTAAAAATTCCGAAGTGGGCCATTCTTTTGACGATAAACTCACGGAACGGATCGGTATGAAAGTTTTCCTCCGAAATAGAGCTAATGGAGAAGCTCGCATAGGTACCCTTCAACACCAATTGATCGGTTAATCCAAGAAGTACGAATTCGGCTTCAATCAGATCCATCATTCGAATGGTAGCCTCGCGCCAGCTAGGCCATACTTTAGCGCTTTTCATCAATCGTTCACATGCAATCGCTGCCGCAAGCGCAGTGGTCTCGCTGGAATGCGCATTGCTGAATCTGACCTGTCCTGATAATGACATCAGATGTTCCGGTCCCATTACGGCTGCGAGTGGCAGTCCATTCGCCATGCCTTTGGAAATACAAAGCAGATCCGGCCAGATGTCATACTCCCCAGCTGTAGCTTGCTTGCCCATTCGAATGCCGGAGGTGACTTCATCAAATATGACAATGATATCCAATGACCGACATAGGGATACAACTTGCGTCAACGGCTCACGTTTCCATTCATTTGGACAAAGGACAATGCAGGCGATATCCTCGGGAGAGGATTGGATTTGGGCCTCGATACGCTCTGGTGAGGGCTTATCTATCCAGATTGTTGTGCGCTCGATATCCACGGGGATGCCTCGCTCTTTCGTTTCACGGCCATAGTATCCATAGGCAGACCAGTCATGCCACCCATGATAGGCCGTTGCGATGACCCTGCTTTTGCCACTTCCCGCACGAGCCAGACGTACGGCTCCACTGACGGCATCGGCGCCGCTTTTGGTGAATCGCAATGAAGGGTAGCGGCCTTCAAACCGCTCCAAAATCAGTTCAGCGCATTCAAGTTCAATGTCAGCAGGAATAGAATAACTTGTCCCTTTTTTCAGCTGATGGATAACGGTTAGTTGAACTTCGTGTCGTGCATGCCCCCATGGCGCCGTACCCATGGCCATCTCACAATCCAGCCATTCATTTCCGTCGATATCTATAAAACGGGAATTGCGTGCTTCTGCGCAGCATACGGGTGTATATCCCGGAAATAATCGCTCTGGTGCTTTGGCTAACGTACTGCATCCGCTCGGAATGACCTTTTCGACATGTTCCAACCACTCCAGATTCCGTGTAAACCTTACGGCACGATCCAGCGTGCTCTCTTTTGATTTCACCTTTGGTTCCTCCCTGTTTACTTGGTTTGTGAGTTAGCGAACTTTGGAGCCTGGCCAGCAGCCATCATATATACGATCCATGGTGATGACATTGCCATACAGATCAATGATCAGATCTTTAGCCCGATGAGCATGTCTCATCTCGATCCAGTAACGGTTTTCCAGCAACCGGGCGAAATTGTCCACGAGAAACAATAATCGGTTCTCGCTATGAATCAGCTCCTTGCCCAGAACCTGCGGCAGCCAGATCGCTCCATTAGAGTTAAAGCGGTTGGAATAGTCACGTACCTCAGCAACAGGTGCAATGTCAGCTTCCTCCAGCTTGGTCCAGAACGTATCCGCGTCACTGCGAACTTCTGCAAGATCAATGCCAACGATCGGCAGATGTTGATATTCACTCTGGCTATCCAGCTGTTCTTTCAGATGACCGAATACGAATGGCCAAACATCGGCCTCAATTTCCCCACCCCACTTTTTCCAGAAGCGTGCAAGATTGTTTTTCCGGTTAAAGTTGCGATGAATGCCACTGCTCCGTTCCCAGTGATAGGCGAGAATATTCGGATTAATGACCGTATCATATCCGGCTGCCCGTGCTCGCATCTGATAATCAAAATCCTCATATCCGTTAAAGAACTTCTCATCCAGCTCGCCTACCATTTCATACACTTCCCTCTTCATGCCGAACATGGCGAATACAACAAGCTGAACTGAAAATGTTTCCTTCGGAATGTCTTCAGGCGAAGCGTTCAGAAATAAGTGGCGCCCAATTGTATCGGCAAATGCAATACCACAATGCTGCACACCTCCCGTTTGCGGATAGAGCAGAACACCGCCAATCATACCAATCGTAATGTCGCTGTCCATCGTCTCTTTCATCATTGATTGCCAGTTCGGTTGAAGAATCGTATCGGAATCCAGGAAGAAAATATAATCTCCCTCTGCTCGCCGAAGTGCGCTATTAATTGATACAGCACAACCGAGTGGAAAATCATGCTGAAGAATTTCAATCGTTACACCTTCTCTAACCTCTTGTTTCAGTTTCTCCAAATGCTGTAAGACAGCAGAACCGGAACCATCGTTGATAAAAATGATTTGAGTGGACGGGCTTACGGTCCGTAGCAATGAGTCCGTGAACAGGTTCAAAATGTTATAGTCCTGGTTAACTGGCACAATAATGGTGTAAAGCATGGAATCCCTCCTGTTGGATATGATGGAATGCGTGCAAAAGCGAGTTGAAACGTTATCGAGTTCAGCGCAGATTATCGACCTCCTTGTCGTAAATTCACTGTCTTAATTTGGTAATGATTTGAATCTACTAGAAATTTATATCATTTTTTGTAAGTTTGAAATCTTAAATTCTGAACTCTGTTAAAATATGAATATGTACCGAAAAGAAAATATGCGCCTTTCAAGTATCGCAGATAGCTCTCCACGCAAAAAAACACCTCCAAAGTGAGTCTCGTATCCAATGACACGACTGACTCCACAATGGGGTGTTTATCATTATTGTATGTTGCTGTAAGGTAGCGGCTATTATCTAGACCTAAAGCCATGATAGAACGTATCCACAACCAGAGAAGCTGCTGATTTACGAGCAATATCACCACTCACAACCTGCTGCCACGTCAGAAACAGGATAGAATACAGCACATCTACAATCCAGTTTTTATTGACATCCTGACGAAAATAACCCTTTTGCTGTAACAAACTGACCGCATGCAGTATAGGTTCTCTCAGCTTCAAATCTGCTCCCTCAATCTCAGGGTTATAGTGTATAGCTGCATCATGGGTAAGGAAAAATATTTTATCCCCTAACGGAATGAGCACTTCGATCAGTTCCGGAATATACGTTTCACAGTTTTCCTCATCCAGATGAATGTTTTGCATGGCCTCACTGACCACCTCGATTGCACGCAAACCCAGATAAACCATTAATTGTTCTCGACTCTCCACGTAACGATGAAGGGTCGCAATGCCGATTTTTGCAGAGTCTGCGATATCATTCATGGATGCATTGGGCTTTTCAATCAGCAGTTTGGTTGCTTCGTCCAGGATGGAATTAAGTCTCGTTTGCTTCATCGATGTCATTTCTTTTTTCAACGGGTTTACACCTCTTGGGGAGTTTAATCTATAAATTGATTCATCTATCCATCATTTGATTGGAATGTGACTTTAAAATTATAGCATAGTTCCTCATTAAAACGGATATCTGGACTCCACATGAGTAATAAAACTCGTGTTCATTATATTGGGTGTTGTATATGGACAGCTAAAAAAGCCGCGCTTCGGCGGCTTTTAGCATTGATATTATATCTATTGGTCAAGATGAGCAATAGGGATAAATTGTATTAAACGGCTGCATACAGCGGTTTGTACACCGGATGCCACATAGCAGCTTTTACAGCCTCTTCAACGTCTTTCAATTCTACACGCGCAACGCCATCTTCCACTGCCGCCTTAGCGACTGCCACTGCAACTTTGTACGAGACAGCATGCAGCTCTTTCACTCTGGGCAGAAGTGGAGCACCTGGTGCAGAGGAGTCTACCGAATGAGCTACGGCCACTGCAGCTGCGGTGAACATGTTTTTGGTGAATTTCGATGCTTTCGCCACAATCGCTCCCAGACCCAAACCAGGGAACACAAAAGCATTATTGGATTGACCAATTTCATATAAAGTGTCATTAAACATGACAGGTTCAAATGGACTGCCTGTTGCAATTAGTGCTTTGCCATCCGTCCATTCAATCAAACTTCTTGGTGCTGCCTCGGCAAGCGAGGTCGGATTGGACATCGGCATAATGATTGGGCGTTCCACATGCTTCGCCATTTCTTTGATAACTTGTTCATTAAAGGCACCTGTCACACCGGACGTCCCGATCAGAATCGTTGGTTTGATTTGTTTCACAGCTTCCAGCAAACTAACTTGTCCCTGCTCATTCAATGCCCAATTTTTCACTTCCGCAGCTTTACGCACATATGGTTTCTGGAATTCAAATAGACCTTCCGTCTCATCGGTAAGGATTCCGCGGTAATCGAAAGCCCAGAACCGGTTCTCAGCTTCCTCCCTCTCAAGTCCTTCTTCCATCATGGCGTCACGAATCTGATCTGCGTTACCAATACCAGCGGCCCCTGGACCAAAAACAAGGACACGATGCTCACGAAGAGGCACACCCGTCACTTGAACTCCGGACATAATCGCCGCAAGTGTAACTGCCCCCGTTCCCTGAATATCATCATTAAACGTAAGCAGTTCTTCCCCATATTTCTGAATAATATTTCTGGCATTCACGCTGCCCAAGTCTTCCCAGTGAAGCAGGATATCCGGGAACCACTTTGTTGTTTCTTTCACAAAGGCTTCGATAAATTGATCATATTTTTCCCCGCGAATCCGTTCATGACGGTTACCCACATACAATGGATCATTCAGCAATTTGGGATTATTTGTTCCGACGTCCAGCACGACAGGCAATACCCGGCTTGGATCAACGCCTACGGCTGCTGTGTATACCGCGAGTTTACCAATGGCAATCTTAATGCCGCCAACGCCCCAGTCTCCGATGCCCAGAATACTTTCCGAGTCGGTCACCACAATCAAATCCACATCTCCAGCATGTAAACCACTGTTACGGAAAGCTTCCTCCAGCCCATCCATATCATTAATGGATAAATATAAACCGCCAGGTCTGTGATACTGATGGCTATATTCCTGGATAGCTTGTCCGACCGTAGGTGTATACACAATCGGCAGCATTTCACTAAGGTGATCCTTCATTAGACGGTAGAATAGGACAATATTTCGGTTGAACAAATCACTAAGCATGATGCTTTTCCGCAAATTATCCGATTCATTCTGTAATTGTTGATATACTCGACTCACTTGTTCTTCAATATTTAAAACCATCGGTGGCAAGATACCATTCAGGTTAAGTTCTCTTCTCTCTTCTTCGTTAAAGGCAGTACCCTTGTTCAACATGGGATTGGACAGAACATCCTTGCCTTTCAAAGCGGTTTTTAAGTTTCCATCAGAATCTACAAAAAATGAATTCATTTACTGATTGCCTTCTTTCATGATGTCTCTTGACGTTTTAACGTCCTTTTAATTTATTTTTAATACTTAGTAACTTTTAGTTAGTTACAGATCTTCCGATGACAATTATAAAATATTTTCTATGGCATGTAAACGAACTCATGAAACTTTCATGAATGAAATTCAATTTCATTTCGATAAATAAAATTTATCACTTTGTTATTTTTCAACAAATTCATTTTATAAACAGGTTTTTGTGAAATACAAAAAAGCCACGAAATTCGTGGCTTCAGTAGAATTCATTTTTATAGTTTTCCAAATGATGGACGAGGTCCTTTGGTTGGATCTTCCCCTTCGATGAGACAGTATGCTTCAAGTGTGATTCCACCCGGCGCCTGAAGATAAAAGGTATAAGAACCATGAACAATTGCCGGGCTTTCTACCTGAATTCCATCGTTCTTGAGACGTTGGTTCAAGTTATCCACCTCTTCCTTACTGTCTTGCGGGAACCCTACATGGAAAGTTTCTGGATATTTGATATCCTTGCCATACATTAAGTTTAATAAAAATCCATCGTCGTCGGTCATAGCCGCAAATGCTTTACCTGCATTGACGTAACAGGTTAATCCAAAATATGTTTCGAGAAAATGTTGAACCTCAATAACGTCAGTTACCGTTAAGTTTAAGTGATTAATTTTCATATGAGCTGCCTCAATTCTTCTATTAATTTATCTCGAAAATAAAGTATCTAGATTATCGAGATAAATTAATTCTAAACCAGTTCATACTTCTAGTCAATGTAGAACCTCACCATTTTAATGGTAATATGCCCCCTATCGCTGCGTTCAACAGTCAAATTCACGGAACATAGGCATCCTCTACCTCAACCTTTCGTTCATTTCCGTTTACAATGTATCTTACGTGAATGACATTTCCTTTCTGGAATTGAGGAATATGTGTAACCGGGATATATGTCTCTACAATCGTGGGAAAGGTACGGCCGTCAACTTGGGTTACGGTCAAATCCAGTCGCACTCCAGGCCTTCCATCCATACTGGATGAAGTTTGTGTAATATCATGAATAACCGCCTCTGCGGGAATTCCCTCTGTTAGAATGCTTTTTCGAAAATGCTGTTTCTGATTGTTGTTACGAAGCAGTTTAAATATCATAACCATAATGATCGTGCCTGCTATAATCCCAAAACCAATAACAGCAACAATAGTAATTAATGTAGTGGTCATGATAGCCTCCTTTTATTTGAAACTTATGTTTACTATTCCTTGGTTATATCTCTTATTCCTTCAAAATTTGTTTTAAATGGAAATCATTCATGCCAAAAAAGCCACCTTTTTGGTGGCTTCATACAGTTTATGACGTTTTTAAAGTTTTGAAGTTTCTATAATACTGGCCTAAACTGTAGCAGTATATGTTCAACTTAATCTACTTTCGCACCATAAGAGCGTACAAACAGAACGGCTTGTTCGCGATCCAAACGTACGCTTTTAATATCCAATGATTTCAGATCGATTCCTTCCAGATTAGCGCCTCTAAGATCGGCCCCTTGCAGCTTGGCTCTGCTTAAAACTGCTCGTGTGAGATCACAGTCTCTCAGATCCGCTTTGGTAAAATCCGTGTCCGTAAAGTCGGCTTCAAAGAAACGAATTCCTCGCAAATCCTGTTTGCCCAATCGGGTATGTCTCAGATTCGTATAAGACCAATCACCCTGACTTAGTGTAATACCATCCATTTGTGCACCGGAAAAGTCTGAGCCCGTCATCTTGCAGGAGGTGAATTTGGAAGCGAAAAGATTAGCACCACCAAATAAGCAGTTTTCAAACGCCGACTCTCTATGGATCGAGCCATTCATGGAAGCACCTTTAAAGTCACACTCGATAAAACGGCAGTTGCTTGTCTCGATTTCTTCCATCGAAGCGTTCATAAAGGTACACTGTTTGAAAACACAGCTGATTAGTTCTCCATAACGCAAGTCACGTCCTTCAAAATGTACCCCATCATATTCCTGATCCTTGTATTGATACATCACGTACACCCCATCTTGTATGATTATCATGTGTTCCCCATTAAAAGAGCTTTTTATAATATACCATACGGCTGTCAAGTACCTGCTTAAACGTCTGCAAAAGTCAAGTCACTTTTTTCTAAAAAACGGAGCTAATTTAATTCAAAAAACCGCGAAAATCGCGGCTTTTGGCGCCAAATATATCTGCTTTGCTAGTACTTCAAGCGGATGTGAACACGGATACGCGACGATGCATCTTTGTCCTTGTTTTTGTCCTTTTCTCTGTCCTTGTCTCGGTGCTCGTCTTTGTCTTGTTTTTCTTCTTGCACAATCCACTGTCTGCCAATTAACAATTGCAGCAACTCGATCTCTTGCAAGGTCAAATGAATATCTTTCAGTGACAGTTCATCCTGGATATAATCCTGATTTGCCTTGAGATCAAACCGGAAATAGAGAAGTCTTTTCTCTGTAAACAATCAATGATTAATTCGCGCGGTTCACCGCTCGTCAGAACATTTTCCACGAACAGAGCTACAGGAATGGATAACTGAACGTGCCTCATGCTTCGTCCTCTCCATCTTTGAGATATTGATTAAACCAGGCATTGACCTGTTCAAAGCTATCGACGCGCAGCGAGGGTTTTCCGCTTTTGAGCAACGTGTGATTGGAGCCTGGATATCGAATCAGTTTAGTCGTTTTTCCATATCGTTTTAACGTAGTATATAACTCTTCCGCCTGTCCGATCGGTGTACGATAATCCTGCTCTCCATGCATAATCAGAAGTGGTGTTTCAATCTTGTGCGAATGAGCAAGGGGAGAACGGGCCCATAACATGTCTGCATGTTCGTTCGGATTGCCGCCGATTACCCCCTCCACATAGGAGATTCCAATATCACTGGTTCCATACAGGGACAACCAATTGGATATACAACGCTGCGTTACTGCCGCCTTAAATCGATGGGTATGAGCTACGATCCAGTTAGTCATGACGCCTCCGTAACTGCCTCCACCAATACCAAGACGTGTTTCATCCAGAAAATCATATGTTGCCAGTGCATAGTCCACCGCCTCAAGCAGATCACGACAGTCTCCCCCGGCAAAATCTCCTCGGCAAGCTCTGGCGAATTCCTGCCCGTATCCCATACTTCCCCGGGGATTTACCCATAGAACAGCATATCCCTGTGCAGCAAGTGTCTGCATTTCGTGGCTGAAGATGCCTGTATACATGGCGTGCGGTCCACCATGAATCTGTAAAATCATCGGCACTTTCGTGTCCGATTTCCGCATAACCGGCTTCATCAACCAACCTTGAATGAGCCATCCGTCCGACGATGTAAACTCGACACGCTCAGGTATATTGACTTGCAAGCCTGCCAAAAATTCATCGTTTCGCTGAGTAAGTCTGAACATATCACCACTTTTAATATCTACACGGTACAGTTCTCCCGGGTGATCCTCAGTCAGTGCGCCAATGACCAGCGTCTTACCATCAGGTGACAGGGTATATTGGTATACATCCTTCTCCCCGCTTCCCGTCACGGCTTGGCAATACCCATCCTCGGTGATTTGATACACGTCCACATTTCCACCCTGGGTACCCAGTACATATGCCTTACGTTGCGCATGATGGTCATCCATTAGTGGTGACGGAGATGGGCTTGCCGATTTCATGTCCCCAAGTGCTGCGTTTCCCAACTGCATATCAACATCAGGTGCCAGCTGCTTTGGAATACCTCCACTACTCGGCACTTCATATAGTCTGTTGTGACTGCCACTTCCGTACTCTCGGTCGCTGGCGATCAGAATCAGTTGCTCTCCGTCAGGTGAATATGCGAACTGGCTCACCTGAAGACTGGAATCCGTTACTCTGCGCTGCTCACCGCTTGCCAGATTCACGGTATGTACATCTGCAAAGTACACTAGATCCGCATCCACCCCCTCATCCTGTACCTGCTTGGAAATGAAGGAAATAGCCTGACCATCTGGCGACCATACCGGAACAGCAACATTCCATGATCCGGTTGTTACCTGTGTAATGGTTCCATTTCCGATCTCATATACAAACAGATGGCTATAAAGACCATCCCACCAGCCGGAGCCTTCTGCCTTGGGTGTCGTGCGCTCAAAGACCTTGCCTCTCAGGGGAGTTACTTTAGGTGATTCGTTTGTCTTTGATGATTTCTCTGTCTTTGATGTTTCATCAGCCATTGCTTCTTCTTTGGCTTCTGCAACTTTGCTGGTAAACGCAATATATTGCCCATCCGGGGACCATACAAATTGTATAAGCTTGTGCTCAGGCGAGATGAGATTTATAGGCTTTGTGTCATCTGACGCAAGGGTCCATAACCCTTTACCCCCACTTTCCAATCGTAAAAAAGCGAGCTGTGTTCCATCTGGTGACCAGGAAGGAGATGAATCCTTTACGCCGTCTGTAAGTGGCCTGTCCCCACTACCATCAAGTGAAATGCCACGAATTTGCGTGTTATATTCATTTTTCTGCTCATCAATCGTCTGTTCAACGTACGCCACTTGACCATCTGGATTAATTACAGGCTGGCTAACCCAGCGGTATTGAACTAAGTCCTCTGGCAAGATCGGTCTTTTGTTCATGTGCATGGCTCCCTTCTCCGTTCATCTTATTTCTTGTTTGTATCCGTACGTGGATCAAGTACATCACGCAGCCAATCTCCCAGGAAAATGACACCAAGAACCGTCAGTGTAATTGCCAGTCCAGGGAACGTTGCCACCCACCAACTTGTTGCTACATATTGCCTTCCATCACTGAGCATACCTCCCCAGGATATGTCAGGTGGCTTAATGCCCAGGCCCAGGAAACTGAGCGAAGCTTCCATAATGATCGTGGTCCCAACATTCATACCGCAGATCACGATAAAGGAAGATAAAATATTCGGCAGGATGTGTTTTAGAATCAATCTCCCATTCTTGGCACCGATTGATCTGGCAGCGTGAACAAAGTCCCGTTCCTTGATACTCAACACTTCACTGCGGACCACACGGGTGAAAGGCACCCAGTTCGTCACACCGATAACCAAAATCAGCGTTGTGATCCCTGGTCCCACAATAGCCATCACAACGAGCATAAACAGAATGGTAGGGATAGCCATGAATGCATCACCCACGCGCATAATAACTGCATCCAGCCATTTTCCATAAAATCCGGACAAGAGACCAAGAATGGCACCAATGATTCCGGACACGATGACTGCACCCATACCTACAATTAATGAAACACGCGCACCATATACAATTCGGCTCCACATGTCCCTGCCCAGATTATCCGTACCCAGCCAGTATTCAGCCGTTCCCCCATCAAGCCAAGCTGGCGGTTTAAGACGATTGAGAGGATTCACTGCACCAGGATCATGACTCGTTAACAGAGGTGCACATATGGCGATTAACACAACCAACAAAACGAGCACAGCGCCAAATATTCCTGTCTTGCTGATGATCAGTTGTTTCCAGATATAGCGAAGTCCTGTTGGTGGGCGTACATTCTCTTGTTCCTGTTCTGCACCCCGCATTGGCATTTCATTGCTGCCTGTCATCGATTGCACCTCCTTTTAATCGTATTTAATGCGTGGATCAAGCAGCCGGTAGGACACATCTGTCAAAATATTGGTTACAACGACGATAAACGCAATGACAAAAACAGCAGCCTGTACAATCGCCATGTCATGGGTGTTGACTGCAACAACCAGCAGCTGACCTAGCCCTGGCCAGGAGAATACCGTCTCCGTAATCAATGTTCCACCAATTAAGCTTGTGAACTGCAAACTCATAATCGTCACGACCGGAATCAATCCGTTGCGAAACGCATGTTTGCCAATCACGACCATCCGGCCAAGCCCCTTGCTCCGTGCTGTACGGATGTAATCCTGACTCAGAATTTCCAGCATGCTGGAGCGAATCAGACGAGTCATTTGCGCAGCGAGCCCGACCCCTAGCGTAAAGGCAGGCAATATCAGATGTGATACTCCGCCGCGGCCGGATACAGGCAAAACTCCCCACATCACGGAAAATAACAAAATGAGCATGATGCCCATCCAAAAGTTCGGCATAGCTTTACCAATGACTGATATCCCAGAGATGATCAGATCAGTAAATGTATTACGTTTGACTGCTGAGGCAACGCCAAGCGGTACAGCCATAACAATGGCAAAAAACATCGCTGCAACAGCCAGTTCAAAGCTGGCCGGCAATCGTTCCAGTACAAGCTGTAAAGCCGGTTCTCCATAACGGAAGGATTGACCAAAGTCTCCCTGCAAGGCGCTGCCAAGGAACTTCATATACTGCGTGTATAACGGCTGGTCCAGTCCGAGAGCCTGCGTTAATACAGCGCGGTCTTCCGCAGTAGCTGTTTCGGGCAGCATCAGAGCAACCGGATCACCCGTGACGCGGACCAATATAAATACGATTAATGAAACAATGAACAGAACCGGTATAACCTGCAGTAGTGACTTCAGTACATATTTGCCCATTTCTCTGTCCACCTCCTTTTAAAAAAGAACGACAGGAACGTGGTACAGTCCCTGCCGTTCTCGGCTTGTCTTTTCATAACAGGTTGTTCTGTCTGATGTTACTGTGCAGGTGTAATCTCGTCAGCATAGAACATTTCATCACTACGCGGCTTGAAGTTCACACGGCTATCGGTACCATAAACCCCTTCCATCTGGTACAAATACACAGCTGGGCGATCTTCAGCAAGAATTTGCTGTACCTGCTGATACTCTTTCTCCCTGGAAGCCGGGTCCATGTTAACCAGCGCAGACTGAAGCAATTTCTCCACTTCCGGATTGTTATAGTCCGACTCTCCTTTGGCCTCTTCCAACATGTACCGATTGTAGTTATTGGAAGCATCAAAGAGGGAGTTCCCAATTCCAATCATGAAGATTTCCTTGAATGATTTGGAACTGTAACGTTCACTGAAAGCACTTGGCTCCAGCACGTCCAGGTTAATTTTGAAGCCCACTTGCTCCAGCATCGCTGCCACGACTTCGGCAGGTTCTTTGTACTGAGAGGATACCGAGATGGTCATCTCCGCTTCACCTTCTGCATAACCTGCTTCCTGCAACAGTTGCTTCGCCTTCTCTTGATCATAAAGTGATGTTTTGTACAACGAAGGATCTGCCCCAAAGTTGCCAGGTGTTACGGATGTGCGAGTCACGATGCCTGCACCTCCGGCAATGCTGTCTACAATGCCCTGCTTGTCAATCGCCAGATCAATGGCCTCCCGAACCTTCGGATCAGCTGTGACGCTGCCCTCTGTTTGGCGGAAAATCAACTGAAGTACACGCTGAATCGGCGCTTTGACGATCTTTTTGTCCCCTTCGCCTTCAATGCGGGCAATATCTGTCGACGGTATGGATGCTGCGATATCAACACCACCAGCCAGCAGTTCCGATACACGTGTGGAAGCTTCCGGGATGACACGGAATACAACCTCATTCCATTTCGGTTCACCATCGAAGTAATTTTCATTTTTCACCAGTTCAACGCGATCATCTTTTGTCCATTTGCTGAATTGGTATGGACCTGTGCCAACCGGTTGTTTAAGGAATTGATCAAACCCATTATCCTCAATATATTTTGCTGGCAAGATGCCTGCCCCCATTTTGGACAGACGATTAAGCAGCAACGGGTCTGGTCCGTCGGTAATAATATCTACCGTATATTCGTCGACCGCTTTCACTTCAACAATGTTTTTGAAGTAGCTGTTTTGTTTCAGTGTGCTGTCTTTAGCTACGCGCTCCAGTGTATACTTCACATCCGCTGAGGTGAATGGATCACCGTTATGGAAGGTCACGCCTTCACGCAGCTTGATGCGCCATGTGGTGTCATTCACCTGCTCCCATGAAGTCGCTAGACCTGGAACCTTCTTCTGTTCACTATCATTTTTGATCAGATAATCAAATACGTTGACCAGCACCGCTTCACTGGATGTATTATTGTTGTTGTGCGGGTCAAAGCTCTCAATATCCGTAGCAGTTGCGATGGTAAGTGTAGTGCTGGCAGCAGTCCCACTGCCAGTTTCACTGGATGCCGAATTGCTATCTGTACCCGTGCTCTTGCCACCGCAAGCGCTCAGTACTAGTACTACAGCCAATAATGTGATCCACATGCTAGTCCATTGTCTTTTTTTCATTTTCCATGCTCCCCCTAAGAAGTTGTGTGTCTTGCCAAATATTCAAGCGCTACGGCGGACAGCATGCCTACTCCATAAGGCATGACCGTCTCATCCAGATCGAACATCGGATGGTGAAGCGGGTAACGGGTTCGCTCTTCCTCGTTCCCTGAACCCAATCGGAAGAAAACACCCGGAATCTGTTCACAGTAGAACGCGAAATCTTCGCCGCCGGTGGACGGCGGAATGCTGCTCCATCCCTTCGCCCATTCGAGGCCGTCAACGGTCTCCGCAAGCAGGTCAACCATACCCAGATCATTAACCACAACGGGGTAGCCATCACCATAGATGACTTCATGGCCCGCCCCGAACGAACTGCACACACCACTTACGACCTGTTCAATCAAGGCTGGCATGCGTTCACGAATGGCAGGGGAGAGTGTTCGAACCGTGCCGATCATCTCAACCTTCGGCGCAATTGCTGTTCCCATGTAACCCCCGGTGATTTTACCGATCGTTACCACAACCGGCTCCAGCGGGTCTATCATACGACTGGCCAGATTCTGTAGTGCAGTGATGACCTGAGCAGATACGGCAATGGCATCGATACCTTCATGCGGCCTCGCAGCATGTCCACCCTTGCCAAGTATCCGGATCACCAGACGGTCTGCCGAAGCAAACGCCACACCTTTGCTTACCCCAACGGTACCCGTATCTTGTCCTGGAGTCATATGCAGTCCTGCGATCGCGTCCACCTTAGGATTTTCCAGTACTCCATCCTGAATCATCGCACGCGCACCTGCCAATCCTTCCTCCGCAGGCTGGAACACAAATTTGATGTTGCCCGCTTTCGGTCGGCCGAGGCTCGTTAGCAGCTCCGCCGCACCCATCAGAATGGTTGTATGTGCATCATGCCCGCACAGATGCGCCTTGCCTTCTACTTGGGAACTGTACTCAGCCGACTTCTGATCTTGGATAGGCAATGCGTCCATATCTGCCCGAAGTGCAAAAGTGGGGCCCTCTGTCTCTCCTCTCAACAAGCCTACAACTCCGGTTTTTCCGACATTGCGCGTCACTTCAAGACCCAGACTTTCCAAGTGTTGGGCTACGATCTCTGACGTTCTGAATTCTTCATAGCCGATTTCCGGATGGCGATGAAAATCTCTCCGCCAGGCAATGAGTTGGGGCTGCAATGCTTGTGCGCGTTGATATAGTTGTGATTGGTCCATTAGTTCTCATTCCCTTCTTTGTCATCCGATTCTGATACCAGTCGGGCATAGATCGCATCAGCCGAGAATTCGATGTGTCTTTTCATGGTCTCCCGGGACTTGATGCTGTCATGTGCTTTCAGTGCTTCAAGAATCTCCATATGTATGCCATGATTGACGGAGCGGATTCGGTCATCATATGGCATGAGGTCCAATGCCGGATTAATTTTTGTTCTGATCTGTCTCACGGCCGCCTCGCAGTATGGATTCCCGGATGACTTGGCAATGGTCAGATGGAACTTCACATCCAGAGCCCGGAACCATTCCCTTGTACAATGAGGTTCAATGCTTTGCTCCATATAAGCTTCCAACAGCTCCAGCTCGCCTGCGGTAATCCGCTCAGCAGCCAGAAAAGCCGCTTCGGGCTCAATAATGATCCGGAATTCAAACACTTTCAGCATCTGTTCCCAATCCCGTTTAATTTCTTCTCTTGTGCGTTTATGAGAATTGGCTGTCAGAGGCAAGACAAACGTTCCACCCTTAGCCCCCACGCGCTTCTCAATCAAACCCTTGTCTTCCAGCGTGGATAGTGCCTCGCGCACCGTAATACGACTCGCATTAAAAATCTCGGCCAGTTCTCGTTCCGAAGGAAGCTGTTCTTCACTCATTAATTCTTTGAGTATGATGGCTTCTTCCAGTTGTTCTCTAATAAATTCACTGACCTTTTTAGTTGATACTTTTTCAAAACGAAATGAAAACCTACTGGACATGCAAACACTCCGATCTGTAAATGGTCTAGACCTTATACCATTAATATAATTCCGACTAAACATATATGCAATACTTTTTTTGAATATATTTAAAAATAGTTTTTAACTCGACCCGTTTTCCAAATAAAAAAAAAGATGCATCTGCATTAGACAGTAACATCTTTTTAATTTGGATTACTCTATCTATAGACGTACAGAAGTAAGGCACGGTATGGACAAATGGATAGCGTATAAAAGACCAAAAAACCTTTATCCCCCTAATGAGGATAAAGGTTTCTGAAATTCATTTTAGGCTTGATTGGATTCGTTCATGTAAACGGCTTTACCTGTACGAGCGGACTCATAGAGTGCCTCCAGGATCTGTGAAACCACCAAAGCCTGTTTAGGAGTTACAACCGGCTCCAGATCTTTATCAATCGCTTCAATCCATTTTCTCATCTCTACATCCGGTGCACTTTCACTCTTTCCATCGTAGAAAGCGACCCCACCTGCACTCAGTTCAATTTCATTGGTGTACAGACGACTGAATTTCTCGCCATTAATACGCAGGCCATTCTTCATATCCGCACCCGCTTCGCTTCCGCTCAAGCTGCATTTCGCTTCATCCACGTCCAGTGAATTGAGTGCCCAGCTGGATTCCAGCATGATCGTCGCGCCATTCTCCATTACGATCATACCAAAAGCGGAATCCTCAACCGAGAATTTTTCCGGGTCCCACGGGCCCCATGCATTCGCTGCATTTTCTCGTTGTGAGAGCTCATGATACGTTGTGCCCAGAACAACCTTCGGTTGATAGTTATCCATCATCCACAGCGTCAGATCGAGTGCGTGTGTACCGATGTCAATCAACGGTCCGCCGCCTTGTTTCTCCTCATCAAGGAAAACACCCCACGTAGGTACCGCTCTTCTTCTGATCGCATGTGCTTTGGCAAAGTAAATTGAACCCAGTTCGCCAGCTTCACACAGCTGCTTCAGGTACAAACTGTCTTCTCTGAAACGGTTATTGTATCCGATGGTCAATTTTTTACCCGTACGTTCGGCTGCTTCAAGCATTTTTTGCGCTTCAGCAGATGTCTTGGCCATTGGTTTTTCACACATGACGTGTTTTCCGGATTCAAGTGCAGCAATAGAAATCTCTGCGTGAGAGATATTTGGCGTAAGAACATGAACAATATCAATCGTTTCATCCTGAAGTAATTCTTGATAATCCGTGTATACCTGTGCTTCGGAACTACCATACTTTTCTTTGGCTTCTTCTGCACGTTCCTGAACGATATCACAGAAAGCAACCAGTTCTACTTTGTCAAGCTTGCTCAGACTTGGCAGATGTTTGCCGTTTGCAATCCCGCCACAGCCAATAATTCCTACACGATACGTTTTACTCATATCTAATCACCCTCACTTTTGGTTTGGTTGTTTCATTTTACGGAAAGCTGATGGGGTCATCCCCAGACGCTTGCGAAAAACAGCATGCAAATAATTCGCATTGGTAAACCCTGAAGCCAGGGCAATTTGTTCGATGGAAACATGACTTTCTTCCAGATGGCGGCACACCGCGCGCAGACGAATATCCTCCAGCACACGGCTGAAAGGCATTTCCGGCTGAACCTGATAAAAGATTCGTTGCAGTTGTCTGCTGCTAATATGCAGCTTCTCCGCTACATTTTCCAGCGTTACTGCTGAAGGATGATTCGCTTCCATATACTGAATGGCGTAATCGTACCTGTAGACAGACATGTCTCGAACAGGCGCCTCCGCCCGATTTCCCCCGGTATCATAGGCTCGGACGGTCTTCAGCAAAATACTGATCACCTGCTGCTTAATGGTCGTGTAATACCCGATCAGTTTACGGTCACAAGCCTCATAGGCTTCCAGAAAACAGTTCATGGCGCGGTGATAGTCATGTACCGGAACAAGAGGAAGCGTTCTAAGCTTTTCGATCGTTTCCTCTGATTCTGCTGCCTCCCACGGATCTACACCCTCTCTGGGATGTTCAATAATATCCACGTGCAGGCATAATTCATCCATGGCCTCCTGGGAATCCGCCTCCTGATAATGTACAAGACCCGGACCCGTTAAATACAGCATGCCTTCAGAGAGCGGATGCATCTCATCCCCCAGAATGACTTTTCCTTTCCCTCTCGGGATGAAATGGAACTCGAATTCCGCATGGTTATGAAAATCAACAATTCTGCCTGCTGGAAAAGAAGTCAGATGAAATCGCAGAACCCGAATCTCGTAGTGTCCCCACAGGATCGAGACATCCAGTCTTTCCAGGATATCCTGTCGTTCAAGCATCTTCTCAAAAGGATATCGGCTCAATGCGGCACCTCCCAATACCCTATCCCTGTAACTCCTTCAAGGAGATTTTGCGCCCTTCCTTCGCAGAAAGGTTGGCTGCCTCCATCAGGCGAGTCAATTGAATAGCTGTCTGCAAATTCTCGGTAGCCATCGTATCATTCTGAATATGGGATACCCACTGGCTGAATGCGCTTTCTCTTCTGTCCAGCAAAGGAATCTCCGTCCATTCTTTCTGTAGATCTGAACCAACATTCGTGCGAATTAGCAACTTATCCTCCGGTGTTCCGTATAACAGTGTGCCCTCCGTGCCATGAACCTCTATCGCAAACGGCGAATGACTGTTCACAAACCCAGCCTCAACCACACCGATCGCTCCGGAATCCGTAAATAAGGTAGCAACCGCGTTATCTTCCACTTCTTTTCCAGTAACATATCCAAAATTAGCATTAACTCCTGTCACTTCTTGACCCAGGAACAGATTCGTCAGATACATCGGATGACAGCCGAGGTCAATTAATGCCCCGCCCTGACAATCTTCCAGATGATAAAAATGCTCAGGCAGCCAATTGCCAATCGCACCGTTATGCGATAAACGCACACGAACATAAGTCACCTTACCAAGTAGTCCCTGTTTCAGAATATCTTGAATCGTTAATGTATATCCATCGTTCAAACGAGGTAAAGAAACCGTCATTTTCACTCCGTTATCCTGTACATCCGAAATGATCGTATTTACTTCTTTAATCGTTGAAGCGATCACTTTCTCTGTAAAAATGTGTTTGCCTGCTTTCGCAGCAGCAGTGATCACATCTTCGTGAAGACGTGTCGGAGCATCCACAATGACAGCATCGATGTTGTCCTGTGCCAGCATATCTTCAAGCGAAGCATAGAATGGCACGTTCAAACGTTCAGCAGCTTCCTGTCCGCGCTCGGCATCTTCATCCCATATAGCAGCCATCACCGTATCTTCATGCTCCTGAGCCTGCTTAATATAATCCCAGGCATGTACGTGCCATAAGCTTATTTTACCTATTCGAATGGTCACTATGATTAACCTCCATACTATATGATATTCTGACACCCAACTATAAATTAACACAGACCTGATCTAATTTTAATAGGAACTCACGACAATAACTATATAAAATTACGACATGAATTAGAATGACCCTCTTAAGAAAACAAGCAAAAAAGCTTCCTGCTCACCAAGTCGTGATAATAGGAAGCTTTATCTGCATGTAACAATTCGGAATCAAGGATGTCCAAAGTTAAGCTGAAGATTATTTATGGCTTATGATCTGTATGGCGGAAATACCGAATTACCTTGCGATACATCGTCTTGTCTTTTAATTGTTTAAAAATATAGGGGTCCGGCTTGGCATTCACTTCAATGACCCAGGGTGTCAGACTTTGATCCAGTCCAATATCCACGCCAATTCCCTTCAATCGCTTGTATTTCTTACTCATATGACGAGCTATCCCAACACCCAGCTTATTCATCTCCTGAATCAGTTCATTTCTGCGCTTTGCGGACACATGAGATTCCAGAAGCTTATGAATATCCATTGGCTGACCGCCGTTATGATAGTTGGTTACTATTTTTTGGGAATGTCCAAGTCGACCGATAACCCCCGTTGCTTCCCACTGCTGTTCTGGGCTTAACTGTACCATGACCCGGATGTCAAAGCGCCTGTTGTTGTGTTTTAGCAGATGTATTCCTCTTTGAATGAGATAGCTTCGCTGTTTCACAACGTGTGCAAGACTTTTATGGAACGAATCGAAGCTATTAAACGTCAGACGTTTTTGGTTCATCTGATACGCAAAATTTTGTTGATTCTCCATCTCAGCCTTAATGACGCCCATTCCATGGGTTCCTATTTCAGGCTTGATATATAACATCCCATATCTGGCTATCATAGATTTTAGATTCACCTTGTTAAACTTTTGTGTATCAGGTATGAATGGTTTTATTGAATCATTATTGATAAGCTGCTTTGTTTTTAGCCATTTGCTTCTTAACGGTTGTGATTTCTCAATACCCACAGATCGTTCCTCCACTCTTCATATTGAACACATATCGCTGTTTCATTAAGTTCATGCATCATATGCAATATCATTGAACGAATCTTAGGCAATACTTCTTGAATTTACATACAAAAAGCCGACAAGCCCCTCTTCTTTGGGCTTGTCGGCTTTTCACTTTACATGTTCAAATCATCGTTTCTGTTTTAATTTGAAGCTGGATTATAAGCATCTTTCGTGATGCTTCGATTAAGGCAACAGACTTTCGTCAGAAGGTACATTCGTGTCCGGAGCTTCTGCTGCAGATACGAATAACCGTCCTGGGGCTTCCAGCTCGACTTTATTTCCTGCTGCATCCTGAGCACGGATCACGATCACTCCACCCTCAAGCACCAGCGAAGAAGCTGTGGTATAGGTGCCTGTATAGTGACCAGGTTCCGTTTCCACCAATGGAATCTCTGCCCCAGCCTGTGTGCTCAGATTGGATGGCAGTTCAATCCGGAAAGAAGCCTGCAATTTGGAGATACTGTCGAACGAAACTGTTACGGTTTCTCCTGCCACAATCCGTACATCCTCAGCCGGAGAAATATTGGTCAGTTCAGGTAAAGCCGTTTCCACATAAACCGTCCGCGTCACGGTTGTTTTATTGCCTGCAATATCTGTCGCTATGATTGTGATCGTGTTCTTGCCCTCATTCACAAGTACGCGATGATTAAAGCTTCTGTCCTGCTCCAATTTCACCTTTTGTCCGTTAATGGTTACTTTGTCGAGGAACTGGTCCTCCGCATTGCCGGTCACATGGACCACTTCTGTGTTGGTTCGGCTTCCTTCCTCAGGTGTGACGACCGTTAACACAGGTGCTGTCTGATCCAAGATGATCACAACTGGAAGGGAACGGTCCGTCGTTTTTCCGTTAACTACCGCCTCGGCAGTAATCGCATTAACCCCTGCACGAAGTTTGACATTCAGCTTGAACTTTCCATTCTCCACGGTTGTTGTTCCCGCAACTTCTTTCCCGTTATAGATCTTGATTTGGGCTCCAGAAGCTGGGGAAGTACCCGATACAGCAAATGTCGCCTGATTGGTATAGGTGCTCGTCGGTTGCGTGAGTACAGGTGCATTCACCGGATATTTCACCACTGCACGAATCATATAGTTCCCCTCTTCAGCTGGTGCAGCACTCCATGCACCGCCTACACGCTGCCAGCTCCGCCCTGCATTCACACCATTTTCATCGGTTGCGAGTCCAGGTGAGCTCGTTCCGACAGCAGTCTGCACATACACGATATAGAAATCGCCTTGTACCACGACTGGCTCAGGAAATTCAACAGTTGTCCACTGATCATTACGCAATGCCGTGCCGTCGAATGGTCCTGCCAGCAATCGGCCTGGCGCTCCACCCGATCCGGAGGCATCATAGACAGCATATTTGAATGCCGTTCCACCTGGTACAGGCCATTGTGTGTTCCAAAATCGAAGTGAAGCACCTGTAAGCTGTGCTGTCTCCAATTCCGGCGTCATACGTACTGCCCATGCGTTATCTGCGGCCACAAAGGCTCTAGCATTTTCAGCCGTTCCATCGTCATAGGCGATTTCGCCAGGAAATCCGATAAAAGGTTTTAAGGCAACTTTCGCTTCCACTTTACCGTTTCCAGGAACCGTTACATTTACCGTTTTGCTATAGTAGTCCATCGCGATGATCGACAGCGTATAGCTTCCTTCCAGAACATCCAGAACGAATTTGCCGTCTGCTCCTGTGCGAACAGTGCCTACTTGAGCATCTTCCAACACGAGAACGGATGCTCCAGCTATAGGTTTTCCTGTCCGTTCATCGCTCACAACACCTTCAATCTTACCTTGGGGAATGGTTTCCAGATTGAAGTTGGCTGTCGCTCCACTACCGTCCGTGATCGTTACCGTCTTCGTCTGAGGATAATACCCATAGGCCTCAGCCTTCAACGTGTAATCTCCCGCCACGTGAGTGAAACTGTATTTGCCTGTTGTCGGGTCCGTCTTCACTGAACGTCCTGTTTCCAGAACGGTAACCGTTGCACTTGCAGGCAAGCTTTGCGGTGTCACAGAACCTGTGCCAGGTTTCTGCACTTCAGGCTGCTCCTGCTTGGTTTTATTGAACTCAGCCTTGTCCGTGCTTGAAATTTTGTACCAAGGAGTATCATATTCCGGCTTAGCCTTGTCACTGTTCAGAACAACCGCGGTATCTTTCGTCACCGTCTCAGTGGCGATACCCAGAATGCGGAAGTCATCAATGTACCAGCCTTGCTTGACGACACTGCTGTCCGAGGTCAATCTGAACCGGAATTGAACTTCATTTCCTTTCAATGCAGCCAAATCGTAGAATACCGGAGTCCATTGTTTTCCATTTGAAGAATGAGAGAATTTGCCGAGCTCCGACCATGTGTTGCCACCGTCTTTCGTGGCTTCAACATAACCGTAATCGTATCCACTTTCGATTTCATACCAATGATTGAACGTCAGCGTAGCATGATCCACCTGAGTTAGATCCACGACTGGCGATACCAAAGAATAGTTAGAACCGTTCTCATAGGTACTGTCCAGATCGGTTGCCCAAACATTCGGTGGAGAAACCGCACTGGCAGGTCCAACAACAGGTACTCCGCGTTCCCACTCGTCCTTGGTACCCGAATGAGTCCACCCGTTGTCACTGTTGCCATCAAAGTGATCGATGAAGATATCTTCAGGGACCTCCACCGTCACGGATACCTCATTCGACTTGTTACTCTCATTGCCACTATAATCAAGAGCGGCTACCGTATAAAAATAAGTCGAATCTGTTACTGTAGCCGTATCCGTAAATGTCGTTGCAGTTGTATTTCCGAGCAATTCATAACCTGAGCCGGAATTCGTTGAACGATACACGTTGTAGGATTTCAGATCCTCATCGTCCGATCCCGTCCAGGACAAGTTTACGTTCCCCAGTATGTCTGCAGAAGCGGACAATCCGCTTGGCGCTCCCGGAGCAATATCATCTGGAGCTTGTACTGAGAAGTCATCGATATACCAACCAGCCTTTTGAATGGAATTATCACTGGTCAGATTAAATTTGATAAATACCTGTTGACCGGCGTACTCACGCAAGTCAATATATTGCGTTTTCCAACCTCCACCGGCACCTGTAAAGCTCAACGCCTCTTCAAATGCGAAGTCACTATCCTCTGTGGCAATGTACACTTTGCCAAAATCGATGTTGCTCTCCAAATCATACCAGTGCTTGAAGGATAACAAGGCTCCCTCGGGGCTCTGGGTAAGATCAATCGGCGGTGCGAGCAAATAGGCATTGCTGTTGGCCGCATAAGTACCCGTCAGATTGGTTGCAATCAGCTTGTCACCGGAGAAGGCACTTCCCGGTCCACTTGTTGGTGCTCCCCATGCCCAGGTGTTGCCAACTCCACCCGAGGTAAAGCCCAGATTATCTTCCTCAAAATCCTGCAGGTACCCAGGCTGGACTCCATTGGATACAGCAACCTTGTAAACTTCACTCTCGAATCCGTTATTGCCATAATCATTAACCCGGATATAGTACTCCAAACCTTGTGACTCGATCAAAAATGCCGGAATTGTCGCTGTGTAGGTTCCATCCTTGGCATCCCCAGCTACTCGATTCATTGGCAGATATACGTATTGACTTGTGCCCGTTGTTTTGGCAAAAGCCTCCACCGTGGTTACACCGACATTATCCGTAACACGCGCAGTCAGTGGAATATCAAGCCCTGTAAAAGCAGAATTTACAGGCGTATGTTCGAGGACCGGCGCTTCCAGATCGTCACCTGCTGTGACAACCCTGCCCGATACCGTGCCTATACCTTCAAGAACGGAGCCGACAGCATCCAGTGCATTGATAATGCCGTGACCGTAGCCGTTATTTGGCGAGGTTGGATACCGGCTGTCTGTTCTCGGTGTTGCTGTATCCATAATGATCTGCTCCAACTGATCAACCGTAAGGGAATGATTGGCTTGAAGCAGGAGTGCGGCCAGTGCAGTTGTATGCGGGCCTGCCATGGAAGTGCCGTTCCAGCCACCCTCATATACTCCGCCCGGAACAGAGGAACGAATGTTTACACCTGGAGCCGAAACTTCAGGTTTAATTTCTTCATAAGGGGAAGGACCAAGAAGGGAGAAAGAAGCGAGATTCCCGTTGATATCCGTTGCTCCCGTTGCAAAGCTCTCCGGATAGTTGGCAGGGTTCGCAACCGAACCTGGACCTCCCGGATTCGTCAGTGTCACATTCCCGGCTGAAAATTCCGGAAAGATCTGTGCATCACGCCAGGCCTGAACCATTGGACGGAACCACTCGTCCAATCCTGGACCACCACCCCAGGAGTTGTTAACCACATCCGGGGCAAGCTCAGGGTGCAAGTTTCCTTCGGCATCCACTGGCGCAATCAGCCATTGCCCGCCATCCAATATAATGGCATCGGTGGTACTTGGATTGAAAATCCGGACAGCAATCCATTTTGCTCCGGGAGCAACCCCGATCTTGTTGGTGCCGTTCGCTTCGGAGCCTACCATCGTACCCATGGTATGTGTACCATGACCGTCTCCATCCGCAGGAAGCGAAGCATTGCTATGGGGATCGTACCAGCTTAGTTCGGGATCAACGATATTTCCCGAAGCATCAAGCCCTCTCCATTTGCTCCGAAGCGCTGGATGCGTGTAATCGACCCCGCTGTCCAGGTTGGCAACAACGATTCCTGTACCGTCGATTCCTTTATCCCAGACTGCTGGCGCGTTGATAGAATCGATATTCCATTCTACGTTCTCTGTCTGCAGGCTCTTATCGTTAGCCGCTGCACTTTCTTTCCCTGGCGACTCTTTGACCGGGGTCGTTGCAGTGTCTGCCGCAGGGGCTGCGGTTGCTTTTTCATTGCTGACCTCGGTCTTTTGCAGGAAACGCTCCTCATTTGGCAATATTTTATCTACCTCAGGCAGAAGTGCAATCTGTTCCATGACTTCTTTGGTGCTCGTTACTGCGAGTGCATTAACGATGAAATAGCTTTTATATTCTTTGACCTTGCCAAGGTCAAGTTCCTTTTCAAGAAAACTTTCAAGTGTATACTGAGATCGCGAGGCCGTTTCCCGCAGAGAGCTGACAACGGTGCTTCGTACCGACAGTTTCGTTGCCGAAGCCGTTTGCTTTTCAATGGTTGCCTTTTGCAAGGCTTGTTTGGAGACAGAGGCTGTATCTACCTGTTCTTTCATTTTCACCAGATAAGTAACATAATCATTGCTCTCAAATTCCTTGCTCAGCTTGGCGTTGACTTTGGAGGTGGTGATGTTGCCCGAGCTGGATTTCATGTCGATCTTCTGCGATGCGGCGTTTTCAGCTGAAACCGGTTGTATGATAGATAATGCAAGGAGAAGCGACAGGCCCATGGAGAGCGGCTTGCGTATACGATTCATCTTTATCAAACTTTTCCACTCCTTTTACCCGGTTTTTGTAATACAGCGATTCACTGTATCCATTTCTTTAAACGAAACGATGATTGAAACGGCCTCCACTGGACAGACTTATTGCGTTTATTTACATCAAGCCTCACCTCCTTTACAGGATAGGTTATGAAATTACATCGCATGTGAAAGATTATAGATAGCCAATTTCAGCGTATATGGAAGAGTTGGATTTCAGATCAATCCATCTTGTGAGCGGAAGTTTATTCGCATGCATTAAGGAGGGTAATCACCGGCGTTAGCAAGAACGCATACTTTACATGGGAGTATTATGGATCTGGGTAGATCAGGAGATTTCTTTACCTATGTACAAACCAACTTTTAAAATTACATATAATATAAAATTTAGAATCTAATTGTATATTTATGGTATATTATAGAGTCATAAAAAGAGATATACAAGCACTTTTATAGAAAAATATAGAAAATAAGCCTTTATAATGCTTTCTTAAGTCTAATGACTCTCGGTTAATCATCTGTTTTTCGCAAATGCGAACACCCTGGATTTTTGATTGATTCAAACAGTTCTTTATAACTACGTCTGATTATTCTGACATCAAAAAGAACGACGCGAGAAACTTCACGCCGTTCTTTTTGGGTTCTTCCAAACCAATCGTGTCATGTGCGTTGTTTCAGACGATCCAGCACCAGATACACAACGATGGCATCATCCAGATAACCAATCGGAAAGAGATAGTCCGGGATCAGATCCGCAGACGAAATAAAATATAACAATGCACTGCCGATCAGCGACCGATCGTTATCGGGTGTAATCTCATCACAGTATTGAATATGCATTTCCTTCAAATGTTCAATAAACGGTCCTGCACCGTTTATCTGATTAATTTTTAGATCAAACTCCTTACATATTATTCGATGCCCTTCATCCGTACGCGCATATTGTTCGTACTTGACCATTTCCTGTTCTATCCGCTCTGTTGTCACATCGAGGTCAAATAATTTCGTATGTTGCAGGACCGTCTTGATCGATTCAAGCGAATCCAGAATACCCCGCTCGGCCCCTCTTTTGGCGTTATCGATTTTGTAGCCGGCAGCTTCAATGAGATGATCCAGGGAAACGTCCAACTGCTCGGAAAAAATCTGCAAATGGGTGAGCTTCGGTTGCTGCTTCCCGTTCAGAATCCGAGAAATGGTGGCCGTGTCCATTCCGCAAAGCGTGCTGAATTTGCGCATCGAGAGAGAGCGTCTGGCAAGCAGAGGCTTGATCAAATCTCCGATATGGCAATCCTTTGCTTGATCGTTTGCTCTCACCAGCATCCCTCCAGAGATATGATCGATAGTCTAGTATATGGGACAATGTGGTGAAAGTTTACTTTATTCTTTCTTCATCAGCAGCGTTTTGTTGCATTTTTCTCAAGGACGGGCACATGAATCTCAACACGACATACATTAAGAGCAGAATACAGATCATGAGGTGATTTTATGGCGTGGATGCTCATTCTTGCTTTGGCCGTCTCTTCGAGTCTTGACAATCTGGGTGTCGGATTATCGTACGGGATCAGAAAAATCAGAATCAGCCTATTTTCGAATTTTTTGATTGCCGTTGTTTGTTTATTATTCAGCTATTCAGGCATTTTGTTCGGGAAATGGATTTCAGTCGTGCTTCCTGGCGTTTTCCCTATCCTACTGGGGACATTTATCCTGCTCGTTATCGGTTTTCGTATCATCTTGTTATCTGTTCCCCGCAAGAAGAAAGATCACGATGAGAACGATTCCCAAACCCTCGGGATCGGGTCTATTTTGCAAAATCCGGAACGGATAGATTTGGACAAATCGAATCATATTGGAGTTCTGGAAGCATTGATTCTCGGTGTTGCCCTTTCGACAAACGCACTGACGAATGGCTTAAGCGCAGGGCTCATGGGCTTATCCCCCTTGTATATTTCCCTTACCGCAGCGATCGGCAGTTTTGTTACCGTATGGTTTGGTGTGTGGATGGGGTCCAAAGCGGCTAACGTTCGTATTGGTTCATTCACATTGGGACAATTCGGAACGCTTGTCAGCGGGGTTCTCTTATTGCTGATTGCAGCCAACAATTTGTTCTGATCATTTATGGTAAACTCCAAAAAGGAGACATCTGATCAGATGTCTCCTTTTTGAGCATGTTAAACCTTTTGTTAATGGATTATTGTCTTATCAGAATCCTGGGTTATATACCCGGCTTATCTTACTTCAGTGCCGTAACCACTTCTTCACTGGAGCGAATTCGACCCAATCTGGGGAAAATGGTTTTACAAACGTAGTCATGTTCTTCTTTGGTAGCAGCTGTCATTGCATCTTCTACAAAAATCTGTTGATATCCATGCTGATAAGCTTCTCTGGCTGTAGTATCCACGCCGATCGACGTGGATACGCCACATAATACAATGGTATCAATTCCCCGACGCCGCAACTGGAGGTCCAGATCCGTACCGAAGAAAGCACCCCATTGACGCTTGGCAACCGTATGATAAGGTGTATGGGCAGTCATTTCAGGCACGAATTGATCCCAGTCTGCGCTAAACTGAATCGTAGCCCGTTCCATATCCGTCTTTGGTTTTAACATGTCTTTTCCATCAACGGACGAGACTTTTACAAGCACGACAAAGGCTCCCTTTTCCGTGAAAGCCTGTGCTAACTTGGCCGCATTCTGCACCACCTGCTCGCCTGTATGCGGAGCCTGTAACGGGCTATTCACAATCCCCTTTTGCAAATCAATCACAACCAACGCTGTTTTTTCAGCTGAAAATTGTTCAGCTTCTGCTTTTTTCAAGTTTTCCATGATCTTCTCTCCCATTCGTTTCAAGTTTTTTGTATACCTTAAAATACACCCAGCCAGCATTGATCAATATCAATGCACTGGTAATCAAGAACACATATCGTATTCCCAGCCAGGCAGCCACTTGTCCGCCTAAAACAGCACCGCCGAATACACCCAGATATCCTGCTGACATGTTAAAACCAAACATTCTACCTGTCAGTGAAGCTGGTGTGATTTTTTTGATCAGAGTATTCACCGAAGGAATTAACCCAGCTGCCGCCAATCCCAATAAGAAACGCAAGCCCATTAACTGCCACGGACTGGTTACAAACGCCTGTGCTATGAAGAGAATTCCGGCAGCTAAAAGAGCAACCAATATGACCTTCTGTGCGCCTATTTGGTCCGAAAGCTTACCCAGTCTTGGAGCAGCAATGAGATTGGCGAGTCCTGATGCCGAGAACACGATTCCAGCCAATAGAGCAACATGCGAAGTGATACCGGAAAGCTGCGTAATATATACGGTAATGATAGGCTCCACCGAATATAAGGCCACAGTGAGTACAAAAAAAGTAACAAACAAGTTAATCGTCAAACTTTTCTCGGGCACTTTTCGCCATACTTCCCTAAGACCAAGCACCACCTTGTCCTCTCGCGTGAACGATTCCTTCACAAATAAAGCAGTCGTAATAAAGGCAATCATCATCAGCCCACCCGTTATAAAAAACGAATTTTGGATCCCCCAATTTACCTCTATGAATCCACCAATTGTCGGACCGATCAAGGAACCTGCGATGTTGGCGGTTGAAAGTGTTCCCAAAGCATAGCCCGCATGTTTGGATTCGGTTTGGGTCGCTATCAGCGTTGTACAGGCGGTGCTATATCCTGTGATGACACCCTGTAGCAGCCGAAGTCCAATGAGCATGTACACATTTGTTGAGAACCCCATACAACCTACCACTACAGCCATCCCCAAACTGGCTCGAAGCAGCATCGGTTTTCGTCCCCATCGGTCGGCAGCCGCTCCCCATAGGGGGGAGAAAATGGCGGAAAGCACAAAGGTGATGCCAAAGGCAATGCCAGAGAATTGGGCAATCGCTGCTGAATCATTCACACCAAGCTGCTTGATGTACAGCGGCAAAATCGGTGCGATCTGACTCATGCCAACTCCGGTCACAAACATTCCGAACCAGCATACAATCAAATTTCTTTTCCACAGCGGCATATCAACAAGCCTTCCTCCTGCTTCAGAATCATATCCTCATCTTAGCGATCAGAATGGCTATGCACCATGCATTATGTTAAACTCCATGGACATTTTTGCTGTAAAATTCCGATGGACTCATTCCTTCCAATTGTTTAAAAAGCCTACTGAAATAAAACTCATCCGTGTAACCGAGTACCTGCGCCACCTCTTTAACTTTGTTGTTTCCTTCCAAAATGATTTCTTTTGCCTTATCCATTTTCAGTTTGTTAAAAAATTCTATGATGGAGTATCCGGTAATCTCTTTGAAAGCTCTTGATAAATACGGGGCTGATAACTGTACCAGCTCAGATAGTTGGGTCAAGGTGACTTTACGATGCAAATGTTGATTCATATAGTTGATGATCTTTTCCACTTTCAAGGATGTCGCATAATTACGATGTCGCTTTTTTATATTTTGGCCAATCGCGATAATTAATTGCTGTAGTAAAGACTTGGTGCTAAATTCATAACCCGGTAGTTTTGTATGCCAGGTGTCCACCATATGTTTAAATACTTCATCCACTTGATAATAATCCTGTAATTGCTGGACAGCGGGCAAGGGAAACATCTCTACGTCCTTGTTTACAGTCCATGTATTGTCATTCTGCTCGATCCGGACATAACTGAAGTGAACCGAAAAAAAACTTATGGGATCGTTAAGATCAATCTCTATCAAGTGAGGCACATCCGGTTGAAGGTAGATCAGAACGCCTTCCTGAATGGTATGTCTTTTACTCTCGACGGTAAAATCCGCTTTGCCGCCTGTAATAAAAATGAGTTCATGATGCTGAAGCGTGCGCACCCCTTTATTGGAAAATGTTCGAAGTTCATTCGGTTTCCTTGAGTTGCAGTATAAAATATGGAAAAAAAGCTGTTCTATATTCATAGTTCCCTCCACGCACATATCGTTCTTGCAATCCTCTTTCTGACGAAGATAAACCTAAAAGAACAAAAAAACAAGCTGACTCCAATACATTATGGAGTGCAGCCTGTTTCGTGATTGTATTTATTCTTTGGATCGTCAAAGTAAATCAAGTAATATTCAAACCACCACTTGCATAGCCAGTTACGGTATTAATAAGTGTAAGTCCGGCTGCAGTTGCGGAGAACACGAGCAACAACTGTGTCTGTGCAGTAACTGGAATGGCCAAACCGGTAGTTATGCCGCTGGATATAGTCCCCAGTCCGATAATACCTGTCAATGGAGGTGCTAAGGTTACAACAGCTCCAGGAACTGCCGAGAAAGAATTGTTTGGCGTCGGTGAACTGAATAATTGCGCCGTAATGGTTACGGTTGAACCAATTAGGCTCAATGCAACAGTGGTACTGAAATATGCAGAGAGGGAAGTGATAACGCCATCCCTTGGAGCCGAGAATGCAAAGTTGATAAGAGGTCCCAGGGCCGTTCCGGTTAAATCAATGAGCCCACCCACGACATCAATTCCGGTGGCGGAACTTCCAAAACCAATGAGACTTGCCGTTCCTACCAATCCACCCGCAATCGTTGTCAGGATCGCTGGTCCGCCAGAAGCAAACGGAATGATGGCTCCCGAACCTGTTGCTCCCGTTACACCAGTAACACCAGTGGTGCCTGTTACTCCGGCCAATCCCGTCGCTCCTGTTGCTCCTGTATCACCGGTCGCCCCAGTAACTCCGGCTACTCCTGTTGCTCCAGTTACACCTGTTACCCCAGTGACCCCGGCTACTCCTGTTGCTCCAGTTACACCTGTTACCCCAGTGACCCCGGCTACTCCTGTTGCTCCAGTTACACCTGTTACCCCAGTGACCCCGGCTACTCCTGTTGCTCCAGTTACACCTGTCACCCCAGTGACCCCGGCTACTCCTGTTGCTCCAGTTACACCAGTGACGCCAATAGCACCTGCTGCTCCTGTATCACCCGTCGCTCCCGTTACACCAGGATCTCCCGTGGCTCCGGTTACGCCTGGATCGCCTGTCGCTCCCGTTACACCAGGATCTCCCGTGGCTCCGGTTACGCCTGGATCGCCCGTCGCTCCCGTTACACCTGGATCGCCCGTCGCTCCCGTTACACCAGGATCACCCGTGGCTCCCGTTACGCCTGGATCGCCCGTCGCTCCCGTTACGCCCGGATCACCCGTGGCTCCCGTTACACCTGCCGCTCCAGCAGTTCCTGTCGCTCCTGTAGATCCTGTCGCTCCTGTCGCCCCACCTGCTGGACCTGCTGCACCCGTGGCTCCGGTTGCACCCGTCGCTCCGTTCAGACCGGCTGCACCTGCTGGCCCCTGAGCGCCAGCAGCGCCTGGAGTACCCGCTGTACCGGCGGGTCCGACCGGACCAATAGGTCCTGCTGGACCTACTCCACCCTGAGAACCCGCAGCGCCCGCTGGCCCTTGTGGTCCAGGTACACCCTGAGGACCTGCGGGTCCCGCTGGACCCTGACTGTCTGTATTTCGAAGACCTGTTGTAACGGCAACTTCAGTTGCCCGAATCAAAATGACCAGCTGATCTTTCTCAGCGGAAGTGATATTTCCCTGTAAAACGACCGACAGCAGCAAATCAAGCAATTGCTGCAAATTGGTTCCTACAGCGATCGGAGAAAATGGAACGACCTCTGCAGAAGCAATTGTAAGCTCCAATGCTGCTTCAAGGTCTGCCTTGGTTCCCCGTTTCAAATCCGAATGATGGACCAGTGCCAGCAATTTACGCAGTATCTCAATCAGAAATGAAATATTGGATGGTGTGGGATTGGCAAAGACCTGTATAATCGCTGTTTTCAACTCACCAATCAACTTGAGAAGTAGTTCGGCTTCTTTTTCAAAGCACTTGTGATGTTCTTCTCCTCTACCTTTTTTAAATCCGCTTCCACCAAATCTTATACGTTTCTTTGGTTTCATTCTTTGGGATCTCCTCCTTAGTGAACCGTCTTACTCATTACCAATCGGGCGAACGTCACTTGTTTGATGTGATCAATATATTAGCCAAAACGGATTCCGTGATTGTTTTTATAGATATTATTCATATAAAAAACATTCCAGACTGCACAACCGGAATGTTTTTTCGTAAATAGAGCGCTTATATATTGAAATGTATTAGCTAATACATGGATCAGTTCAATTTGTTAAACGACCATCTCTGTGCATCTGTACCGTTATCATTCCATTGTTGGATTGCAGCCCCATCTGCCGTTGAAGAGCTCGACACATCTACTGCCAATCCATTCACCTTGGAAATGATTTTGTAGTAACCGTTACCCGCATCCTGGATGCTCCACCTTTGGGCGTTAGAGCCGTTATCGTCCCATTGCTGGAGCTGTACGCCGGGTGATGCTGTTGAGTTAGGCACATCCAGAACTTTTCCGCTGTGAACCGCCGTGAGTTTATAGAAACCATCTCCTGTGCTGTCGACCCTGAACGTTTGGTTGCTCGCAGTGTAGTTGGTCCATTGTTGTACTTTGGCTCCGCTTGCCGTAGATACATCCACGATATCCAACACTTTACCACTGGCTTTGGAACCGATCGTATAAAGACCCCCGCTGACGATGTTCGGTGTACTCGCTGCTTGATATACCCGCACATAATCCACCAGCATTTGTGACGGGAAAGGTGTCGCATTATTAGGGCTGCCAGGCCAATTCCCACCCACAGCCATATTCAACAGGAGGAAAAACGGACGCTGGAACTCCTCGGTATTCCCTGTTCCATTTTCGATGTAAAACTCATTGAACTGTTTGCCATCCACAAACCATCTTATATATTTGGAATCCCATTCGATGCTGTATACATGAAATTGGGAAAAATCAAGATTCTCCGATATCTTTCCATAATCGGCATGCCCGTTAGCATCCCAGTGCACGGTTCCGTTTACAAAAGCATTGTTGTTGACCCGCTCCATAATGTCGATCTCTCCGCTCTTAGGCCAGCCAACGGAATTAATGTTGCTTCCCAACATCCAAAAAGCAGGCCACAGCCCCTGACCGGACGGCAGCTTGATGCGTGCTTCAACTTTCCCGTAAGTAAAATCCTTCAAGCCTTGGGTTTTGATTCGTGCGGAGGTATAGCTGCTGCCATTGTAATTTTCTTTGCGTGCAGTGATGACCAGATTGCCACCTGTAACTTGCAGGTTCTCGGTGCGATTCGTATAATACTGCAATTCATTATTTCCCCATCCGCCGCTGCCGGTACCAATCTCTGCAGACCAATTCGACGTATTCAGAGAACTTCCATTGAATTCGTCACTCCACACCAGATTCCAATTGGTCGCTGCGTTTGTCGTCGTGCCAGGCAGTAAAGCGATTAGGAAACTGAACAGCACCAGCGTACTTACGATTTTTCTTTTTCTCAACAATCTTTTCCCTCCCCATATTAACGGACTGATTCTGAACGGGGATACCCCATTTTTCTCAATCCGTAACAACGTTTACATTAAATGTATTCTGTATGCAACTGGATTATTTCTAACAGCGAACAGGATATTCCATGGACAAGACGGCATTTGAAGTATTTTATCAGGCCTGTGCGAATGAACGGTCCATACCTTGTGACCTTTAATATATTAAGGACATGGCAAATGGTTTGTTCTCAACGTGAGGAAGGAGTAAGCGGTATGAGCAAGCAAGTAATCATTAATGCGGATGATTTCGGGCTGTCGCCCGGCGTTAATCAGGGGATTATTCAAGCATATCAGGCTGGTGGAATTACGAGTACTTCGATGATGGTGAATATGCCGGGCTTTGATCATGCACTGAGTTTAGCCCGATCGCTGCCGGACCTCGGAATCGGATTGCATTTTAACCTGACTTACGGGAGACCCGTATCCGATCCGGCCATCGTGCCTTCTTTGGTGAATCCTGACGGTGCTTTTCATCAAGGCCAGTCTGGATTCATACGAGACTTCGCTGATATTGCCAAAGAACTCGATGCTCAATGGAACGTTTTGGCTCAAGCGTCAATTTCCCCTACACATCTCGATTCCCATCAGCTGCTGCATCAAAACGATTCCATCATATACAAAATCATGGCCGAGAAAGCTGTTCGGGAAAACATCCCGCTTCGGAGATCTCAGGTCCGGCATTCAAGCCCTGATATGCCAGCCCCCCGGATGACAGATACGATTCTGCTGGATACTTATGGAGATCATGAGGGTTTGCAGCGATTGCTTCAACATGTATCTACACTCCCCGATGGCATTACCGAGATTGTATGTCATCCGGGATATGTCGATGATGCCCTGCGTGAAATTTCCAACTGGCTGGACATCCGCGAGCATGAGCTTGCCGTGTTTGTTAATCAAGATGTTGCCCGAACGATCCAGGCGCTTGGCATTGTGCCAATAAACTACAGAGCGGTGATGGATACTACCAATGAACCATGCGAACTGCCACCAATACAAATGACATCCCCTCTCAAACCAGTAGGAAAAAGACGGCCTCGTCATTTGCGACAGCGCTTATTGAAGCGGCAGCGTATGGCGAAGGTACATCGTTTATCCAAAAAGCGAAGAACGCTCCGTCGATCTTCTTCAACCCGCAAACGAGTGTAATCCATTGCAGAATCGCACAAAAAATAGGACTATAACCAGTACATATCGCTGTTGGTTATAGCCCTTTGATCTCGTCTCTTAATCCAGCTCTATTTTAAATACGACGGGTGAGCCACTCTGCACGTTCCTTGTCGTTATCGTCAAGGACTCTTCCGTCCTGCTCCATTCCGGTTGTTCCTCGAAGCCCAATACCTGAATGTCCCTGATCAGTCCATGGAAATGATGAGAGTTTTCCTTCAGCGAACGAATATGAACGATCCCGTTCTCCGGGTAGGCCATAACCGTGGCATAAAGGCAGCTTTCTTTGACAGTGAAACGAATGTCCTCACTTGTAAAAATCTTGGTCTCGCCATCTGTAAACTGTCCTTCCTTCACCTCGGTTGGCCCTTCCCCATACGTCCGCCAGAAGGTCGTGTCATAAATTGCCTCGCCATTCACTTCGAGCCATTGACCTATGGCAAGCAAAATATCTCTGTCTTCATCCGGGATGCTGCCATCTGCTTTTGGACCAATATTCAGGAGCAGGCTGCCATTTTTGCTTACAATATCCACGAGGTCCCTGATGATCTCATCCGCTGTTTTATAGTTGTTGTTTTCTGTATAACACCAGGAATTTTTGGCGACAGCCGTATCCGTTTGCCAGAAATACGGTTTCAGATCGGCGAATTGTCCGCGCTCCACATCGGGAACGGCACAGCCGAGCATAAAGGCATCATGTTTGTAGTTAATCGCTACCGGAATGCCCCACTCTTCACCTTTGTTATAGTAGTAGGCGCTGAACTTTTTCAAGTAAGGTTTGAACGCTGCCGTCTGGATCCACCAGTCAAAATAAAAAACGCTCGGCTGGTATTGATCCACCAGTTCACAGCAACGAAGCAGCCAATCTTCCAGATATTCATCCGTTGGAGGTGAGCCGTATAAGTCCTGATGATCTGGTTCTGGCATGGCAGGCCAGTAGAAATCACCGCGTCTGAGCGGCTCCTTAACGTCTGAATCAAATTTTTTCCCATGGGACATAAAAAACCAATGTTCAGCACGGTGTGAAGAGACACATAAGGTAAGTCCCTGCTTCTCGTACGCGACCTTCATCTCCCCCAGCAGATCTCGTTTTGGACCCATTTCAACTGTGTTATAGTGAGAGATGGAGCTTTTGTACATTTGAAAGCCATCATGGTGCTCGGCTACAGGCATCACATATCGGGCTCCGGCTTGTTTGAAAAGTGTTGCCCACTCGTCTGCGTCAAACTTCTCGGCGCGGAACATTGGAATGAAATCCTTATAGCCAAACTCCTTGGGATGACCATAAACGCTAAGGTGATGTTCATACGCTTTGGAGCCTTCGATATACATATTTCGTGAATACCATTCACTGTCATAAGCAGGAATCGAGTAAAGGCCCCAATGAATGAAAATACCGAACTTGGCGTTCTTGTACCACTCGGGAACCTCGAATGCGCTAAGTGAATTCCAGTTGTCCTTATACTTACCTTCGGCAATCGTTTTGTCGATCTGCTGCAAATATTCATTTTTGTCCAGCATTGTTCTCATTCGGTTCTCATCCCTTCCGTTATCGGCTGCACTTGTATTGTAGTAGCTGGTTGAACAGATAAACATGCAGAACATTAACTTTTGCTTGGACAATACTAACCTTGTAAGGGAGATGAGGATCATGATCATGAATCATCAGACACTGCTCACAAACTACCTGTCCAATCTGCAGGTTGATTTGTTCATGGTCAACTTCAATCGCTGCGATACGGATTGGCGGGACCTCGATTACACACCCGATTACAGCAAATTTTATTTGATCTGTGAGGGCGAGGGCTGGCTCAAGATCGGCGATCAAGAGTATTATCCTGCACCTGGACAGCTTTTTTTGATGCCAGAGGGGGTCACGCAGTCTTACTCTGCCATCAGTGATCGTCCTTTTCTCAAATACTGGTGTCATTTCAGTGCGAAGGTTGGAGGCATCAACCTATTTCAAATTTTGAATTTCCCCCACTTCTGTTCATCGGATCGGCCCGAGCTGATCCAGGAAATATTCAACAGCATTCTTAATTACGCCCGATCCGGTGAAGTGTATGCGCATATGATGGCAAAAAGCAAATTAATAGAGTTGTTGTCCCACTACATTATGCATCTGGATCAGGAACAGATTAGTTATAACAATGTGCCTGTTATGGAGAAAATATCTGCAATACTGGCCTATATCGATTCCAATATTGAAGAAAGTATTTCTGTCCGCGATCTGGCTCAGATTGCCTACATGCATCCCAATTATTTCATCCGTTTCTTCAAACAGCACATCGGTGTTCCACCCATGCACTACATTGCCAGCAAAAAAATGGAAAAGGCAAAAGAACTTCTGACCTGTACGCCAAAAACAGTCACTGCAATTGCCGAGCACCTTGGGTTTAGTGACTTATATTACTTCTCCAGGCAATTTAAAAAGCATACAGGTCTTAATCCAACGGAGTACCGCAAACAAATCATGGTCTGAACATCGACAAAGATGACATCATTTCACTCGCCCAAAAGCAAATGGAGCCCCACAAAGGGAACTCCATTGTCATATCTTGCTGCGGTTTCCCGCGCCTTGCACAACCACTCTTTTGACCTCTCTCAAATAGGCGTACCCATAATCGTCATCCGGTTCAAGGTACGCTCCTTCCGCCCACTCATTCCATGCGTTAACGAACAGGAAGCCACTGCCGTTCAATTCCTGAGCTTTCTCCATCTGTCGCGATAGATACAAGCCGAATTTTTCAGGTGTTGCGCCTACAGTACTCTGTCCTTCAACCGACCGACGCGGTGTATTGTCCCAATTCACAAATGCACCAGGATATACGACTTCCCCGTTTCGGTGAGGTGTTCTTTCGAGAATGGATGACCATACTTTATCGTAGTCGACCACAATGTGCTTCTTCCCCTTGATGTCCAGTTCAATCCAGATTCCATTCATATGACCATGTGCAAACGTATAGTGGGGCTCAAATTCCATGCTTGCGTCAAAGGCAGGTCGATTAAAGGTAGGAAATCCACCGATCGTCTGCACAAAATGAATACCCTCCAGCCCGTGTTCTATCGCAAGCCTACGCCAATAATGAATCATTTCCTGACATCGAGGTATGCTTGCAGGACGATAAATCAGAAATAGCGGTTTTCCCTCTACACGAATGTATCGTTTGTCCTTAAACGCTCTGATCAGATAATCGAAATGTTGTTTCCAGTCACTCTCTTCTCCGTAGTCCTGCGAAATAAGAATATCCGATTCGCGTCCATCCCATTTGCGTGTCCACGTTTCATTGGCCCATGATAAACAAAAAGGGAAATCCGGTTCCCCACTATCCAAAATTTCATCAAACGGCTTTTCAAGCAATCGTTTTCCTTTAAACCAGTAGTGATAATAACAGAATCCGTATATTCCGTAATTTTTGGCCGTGTCAGCCTGCCATTTGCGTACCTTGGGGTCCGTTAAATCATAGTAGTTCTGATGCAATGGCTTTTTGGGTTGCAGATGGCCTGGATAAAGGGGAATTGTTTTTTTTACATTGGTCCATTCTGTAAAGCCATCCCCCCACCACTTGTCATTCTCCGCAATTCGATGAAATTGAGGTAAGTGTAATGCAATAAGCTTCAAGCAGGACTCCTCCAATTAACAGACATATTCATTGGAAAATAATATCCATAAGTTGCAAACTTTTATGAAGATAGGATTGATTGTACTTCATATAAGAAAGTGCCCGGGAGGCAGCCAGTCTTCGTTGATCCACATGGTCCCAATAATGTCCAAGCTTCTGTACGAGTTCTTCAAATGTTGCATAGCGTTGGAAGTCATCCGTGTTCAAGGGCCCGCTTGAAGAAGCCGAAATAAGTTGAAATGTGCCGCACGCAGCTACTTCCATGATACGTCTAACGGAAAATTTTTCCTGAACAACAAGTTTGGTGCCGTTGTATAACTTTTCCCGAATCTCATGAGGTTTCACGGGCACAAATGCACCGAATCTCTCCCACCCCTGTCCTTCAACTCGCACTCTTTTATCCGATAACGACGCATGAGTTGCAAGAGCATACAGGCAGCTGCCAGGGTGTGCATCCCCAATGATATAAACATCGGATTCATATTCTCTTCCCACCACCTGTGGACAGAACACTGTGGGATTCGGTGGAAAAGGTATTGCATGACATGAGACATTCACCATATGCTGATCGGAGGGAATCTGGGTCGAATGCTGTGTAAATACATAATCAAAAAAAGGGATGATTGATTCCAACTGTTTTACATCCGACTGGTCCGACAACCAAATCGCCTTTTTGGCAGAGGATGTCCTCAACGCTTCCATATTCTGATTTGACAGAGCATCTTCTCCATCCAGTACCAGAATCAAATCCAAATCCTGCCCTGCCGTATGATCTGCCAACGACTGAATCGTTTTGATTTCATTAACATGTTGAACCAAATGCCTCAAGCTCTGTTCAATCATAATAGATTTCGCAGAGCCTTTTCGTTCTATTGCAGGAGTAATCAGGAGGACCTTCAGCTGTTTATAATGAACACGGGGAGAATCCGAAATGTTCCCATTGTCTTTACTATCCATGGACTGTTCCTTACCGTCCTGAATCATTTTCATAAGATGCTGCTGCAGATCCGATTGCTGTACCACCAGATGATGCCGGATTGATTTAAGTTTTCGGTTCAATCTTGCGTTCATTTGTCTGAGGTATAGTTGATTGGGATGCTGGACAGGACGCCGATTCTTTTGGGATTTGGCTAGCATACGCCTCCTTTTTTTGATGACCATACCCTCCAATCACGAAGCGGATTAACTCTCATTGCCTACAATATGCATTTGTCTTTGGCTAGGTTTCTATCGCCTCATTTTTAGGTGTTTAACTATTCAAAGATGGGCTTCACCCGTGTCTTTAAATGTGCCACAACCCCGTGTCCATCCGGTTCTTGTCCTCATAAAATATATCAAACCAGATAGGAGTTGATATGATTGCCAACATTCGATAGCATTCTTGTCACGGGAAATCAAACTATTAATCAGGATTTGCAGGTAAACGGTAATGTAACCATTGGCCTGGATCTGCAGGTGAATGGAGAACAGACGGTTGCTGGCAGCTTGCAGATTAACGACAGCTCCTCCATTACAAATAATCTGGGTGTCGGCGGGGTTATCGAGGCAGGAGACAGTGTAAAAGCAACAACACAGCTCATGGCCATGAATCAGCCGACTCTTCCAGTTGCCTTGCCACTCATCCAGCAACTGTTATATTATAATCCCGGTGTACTCAATCAGCCGGGTCTAGTGTTAATAGGCACTAGCGGGAATAAGTATGTTCTGTTTATTGATGAGAGCGGAGGAACACCAAATCTAGCGATTCAACGCGTGTAGGTTTTTCACGTAATATAGAAAGTAGTATAAAGAGGATGTCTCCAAAGTCATGAATATGACGACGGACATCCCCTTGTTATCGTTATTTTGTTTTAACGAATCTGGTACACGCTATTGGCTCTTATTAGTCCATGTCTGTAATCTAACGAATCACAGAGACGTTATTTCGTTAATGAGGCCGATTTTTAAGGTGTTAACGCCGTTTTGTGACGGAATAACGTCACTGAGGTTCGTTAAAATGTGCATTCCTTAAAAATTCGCCGTTTAAGGTGTAGTAGGTTCGTTTGCACCTTAAGACGACTTATTCAGGGTTGATCAAAATGGACAAGGCCCCTTTGGATTCCAATTGCAGGTGTAAAAGCTCATCATTGCGAAGGTTCACCTGCACATTTCCGGTTTGCTCCCCATCATTGAATAGAACGACGGCAATCGAACCATCCATATTTTTGAAGGCAACGGAACGAATGGATGCCTCATTGGAGGAAGAGTCAATCCGCACAGCCTGTGGACGAATCAATGCACTGAAATGAGCCAGAGCATAATAGTCTAGTGTATAGGTAAGCTCTTTCGTTTGCTGGTTAACCTTCACAATGCCTCGGCACGTACTTTTCCCGAAGCCAGGAACGGTAGGACCGTTGTTCTCATCCAGTGCCATATTCCAGAGTACAAAAGATTTGCTGTAATTGCGAAGAATCTCAATACCTGTTCTGATCACATTGGAGAAAGCTTGTTCGAATGGAGGAATCCATTCCCCACCAGATCCTTCGGTGAAGTGTACCTCTTTACCAGCAAAGGCTTCATATACCTTAGTTTGTGCTGAGGCTTCGCCCCCATACCAGTGCCACGCGACTCCATCCACTTCATCTGCTGCCTCATCAAGTACGGTCAACGGATAATCCGGACGATCCCAGTTGTGATCATAACAGAGGATTTTGGTTTGAATGTCGTTGCGTACCAAAGCCGGCTTGAGATGATTTTTGATAAAGTCTGCTTGTGCTTCAGCTGGCATCAACATGCCGGGATAATGTCCTGGTTCATAAAGTGCCTCATTCTGTGGTGTTACGGCATGGATAGGCAATCCATGGGATGCGTAGGCTTGAATATATTTCACAAAATAGTCCGCATACGCCGAATACCACTCATTTTTCAGTTGACCTGTAATCATCGAGCCGCTTGTTTTCATCCAGCCCGGGGCACTCCAAGGTGAAGCGAACAGCTTCAGATCAGGATTCAGCTCCAAAGCCTTCTGAGTCAAAGGAATAACATCCGCTTCATCATGTATAATGCTGAACCCGGATAAATCCGGGTCCGTTTGATTTTCTGGCAGATCATTATAGCTGTATACCGTTCTGGCATAGTCTGAAGCTCCCATCGGATTGCGGATGACCGACAATCCAATGCCTTCCTCGGGATGGAACAACCGGGTCATGACTTCAGCTCTCTGCTCTTCGCTTAATATCTGGTTGATCAGATAGGCCGCTGAGTCGGTAAAAGAAGCCCCGAAACCATCCATTTCCTGATACGTTTGCTGATCATCGAGAAGAATAGTCGTTGTCTCCATGCTGGAGTCCTGCGATTTCAATTGATCCTGGGACACAGATACAAACAATGCATCTTCTCCCGTGGATTTGTACATTTTGAATTTCGTCATATGCTTTCCCTCCACATTCCTCTTATTGGATGCCCAATTTCTCTTTATTTTGTTTCATCTTCTCACTACGTACCTTCAGGATGTCATCCCAACGGTTTTCACCTAAAAATGACTTGTAAGCGGCGAGCGCATTGTCAAAAGAGGCATCATCTTTGGCACGTACCATGCTTACCAGTGTTGAATTCCACTTGGCATTGATCGCAGACAACGCACGTGCTTCAGGGGTTCCTTGATTCGGACTAATATTCTCCAGAATGAAGTGTGGTTTCAGTTTCCCTTTGCCCCACTCTTGCATTTGTTTAATCGCTTCCGGGAAAGCATCCGCGCTCAGTGCTTTGTGACGGTCATGACCAAAGAACATGAATTCACCCATCCGGTATTCCTTCTTGAATTTGTCCGCGTTGTGCAGCTGCAGGTCTTTCACAGCTGGCAGCAGCTCAACCGTACCGTCTGCATTCTTTTTATACGTCTCGCCTTCAATACCATAGTTCATCAGAAGCTGACCTTCTTCACTCAGCAGGTACGTAAAGATTTGAATGGCTTTGGCCGGATCTTTGGCGTCTTTGGAGATGAAGTTGATCATCCAGCCTGTAATACCGGATTGATTGAGTGTCGGTGCATTACCCTTGGTGCTTTGTGGTCCATCTATGGCAACATACTCTTTGCCTTCATTGGCACTCAGATAAATTTGCAGATTTCCTCCCTGTTGAGGTGTACCATCCAGCAGCATCGTTGCATATTTTCCGGATTTCACTTTTTCCTCAAAGGCCGTACCATCATCAGCAAAGCTGTCATCGCTGATATTTCCGTCTCTGTATACCTTGTTTAAAGTCTTCAACCACGTAAGATAATCTTCATCCTGATTGCGGTCATAGAATTCTCCATTTTCAGTTTCAAGCGGCACGCCAATGAAATCTTGCAACGTGTCTCCGAGTGAACCTGTTCCTTCCCCGATCGAGTTAAAACCAAATGGAATCAGCGTAGGGAACTTTTCCTTGATCTGTTTCATTACATTTTCGAATTCCTCTGGCGTTCCCATGACAGGGCTTCCCAAAGCTTCGTATACGTCTTTACGGATGATAAATGCCGTTTTGGCTGGGATGTTGCCGCTATCATAATCGGCTTGCGTATTGGAGTAGTTTGGATAACCATACGTCTTGCCATCAGCCAGTTGGAACCAGTTCAGGGTATCGGCAGCCGCGACCTTGTTGAAGTATGGATCATATTTCTCCGCAAGATCATTCAGCGGCATAGCCCACGTTGCAGCTTTTTGCACCACAGGGGAATTGGAGTCAAACACGGTCAGCAGGTCAGGCATGTCGCCACCGGCAAAGAATGTATTTAACTTCGTGTCATCACCTGTAATGAATTTGATATTGATGTTCAGATCTTCCTTGATTTTCTTGGTCACAATGTCTTTACCGAAATCCGTGTTCCACCAGTCCGCATTAACATACCAGGTAAGGTCCGTAGCTTCTTCCTTTTTATCAAGCTGCCAGGCTGGTTTTTCTGGATCGACTGTATAGCGATCTTCAATGGAAACCCAGTTCCCTTCGCTCGAACCCCCTGAACCGCCACTGCAGCCTGTAATCATCAGCACCGCTGTCAGAAATGCCGCGCACAGCTTAACTCCTTTTTTGCCTGCTGCCTTATTCATCTTGAACATATTGTTTCCTCCTTAAGGTTAGGTGAGAAATATTGAATAGAGCGAACTTTCGAACATGCTTGGATTTCCCTTACTCCTTGACTGCACCCAGCATCATACCCGAGATAAAGTATCTTTGAAGGATGGGATAGATCAGTATGATTGGCAGTGTGGTAATAACAATCGTGGCCAGTTGCACCCCTTTTGTCGTTGTTTCGATGACTGCTGAACCGCCGATATTTTGCATCGACTGCGTTTGGGACTGAACAATAATCTCATACAGCATCATCTGTAATGGATACAGAGACTGATCGGTAATGTACAGCTTGGTTGTCATAAAGTCATTCCATTGCCCCACCCCATTGAATAAGGCAATGGTTGCCATCGCTGGCATGGACAGCGGGATGAAGATTTTGAGGAAAATATGCCAGTCTCCTGCACCATCGATTTTGGCTGACTCCTCCAGGGAATCCGGTACATTCCGGAAGAAATTCATCAGAATGACGACATCATAGAAGCTGAACAATGCCGGAATAATGTACACCCAGAAGCTGTTGAGCAGGCCGAGTGATTTGATCAATAGGTACGTTGGGATCATTCCGCCAGAGAAGAACATCGTAATAACCCCCATGGCAACGTACAGTTTACGGCCACGTATGTGCTTTTTGCTCAGACCGTAGCCGACCATGGCACAGAAGAACACGTGTGTAACGACTCCGATTGTTGTTTTGGATACGGAGATGAAGAACGCTTGCCAGATATTTGAATCGTTGAACACGGCTCTATAATTCTCCAGCGAGAACTCCGGTGACCAGAAGATGAACCCGCCTTCCGCCAAAGCCTTGCCTGAGCTAAAAGAAGAGATGATGACATTCCAGAGTGGAACCACAATAACAACAGTACAAATAACGAGTAAAATAATATTTAAGGTATCAAAGATCCGACTATCGAGATCTTCTTTAGCCACCTTTCCATTCACACGGGATGCCTCCTTCTACAGCACAGATTGATTATCGTTTAATTTGCTTGTAATTTTGTTCGCGGTGACCAACAGAATAACGGACACAATCGAGACGCCCAGACCAACCGCGGTAGCATACGAAAAGTCACCCTGTGACATCCCCATACGATATACATACGAATTGATCACTTCTGCCTTATCACGGTTTTGCGAGTTCATCAGAACCAGCGTCTGGTCCAGATTGGAACCAAGTAAACCGCTTACAGTAAGGATCAGATTAAGGCTAATGATCGACTTCATGTTGGGCAACGTGATATTCCAGATTTGTCTGAGACGGCTTGCACCATCAATTTTCGCTGCCTCGTAATACGTAGGATCAATCTTCGACATAATCGCCAAATACAGAATTGTTCCCCAGCCGGCCTCTTTCCAAATATCGGATAACACTGCAATCCACCAATACTTGCCTGCATCCAGCAAAATGTTCTGCGGCTGCGAGATCAGTCCCAGACTAAGTAGCAGCTGATTAAACAATCCCGTAGTTGAAAACCAGGTGATAAGCATACCCCCCAGTACGATCCAGGACAGAAAGTGAGGTAGATATGAAACCGTTTGCACGAACTTTTTGAAGCGTCCGCTGTTTAATTCATAGATCATGATCGCCAGGATAATGGGAATGACGAACCCGATACCCAATTTCAAAAAGCTGATCCCCAGCGTATTCACTACAGCATCCCAGAAGTATTTGTCTGACATAATGATTCTGAAATTTTCCAAACCAACCCATGGTGCGCTAGACAGCGTATCAATAACGGTGTAATTTTTGAATGCAATCGTCAATCCGTATATGGGAATGTAACAAAAAATAATCATAAAAATGATGCCAGGTATAATCATCGATTGAATTTCCCATTGTCTTCGATAATCGATGACGAACTCTTTTACTCTTTGTCCGACTGGCTTCCTTCCCCCCGGTCTTACAGGCTTTTTACCGGTTGACGACGTCTCTACGGCTAATTTACTCACGCTTTTTTGCTCCCCTCCAACTTAAGCATTTCATCATAAAAACGTTTTTATTCTCTGACAAAAAAACCCCCTAATCTCAAATCTATAATTAAAAAAGACCGGAAATGATTGCATCAGTTATGTTGAAAAATCACTCCGGTCCATCTTCACATGACTTGATCCCCGTATGATAAGTTCACCCGCCAGTTTCTGTGAAACCCCATGTTCCTTCTTTTTGATCATGCGAACCAGGTGATTGACCGCCAGGATACCCTGCCTTGCAATCTGGTTTCTTACGGTACTTAATGGTGGGGAGAAGTATTGGGCAATATCAATATCATCGAAGCCTACTACACTTACATCCTGAGGAACCTCGAAGCCATGCGACTTCAACGCATGGATGCAGCCAATTGCACTCACATCATTTCCTGCTAAAAAAGCATCAGGCAGCTTGGCAGGATGCAGATGAAGAAAAGATTTTACCGCACTGTAGGTGCCCTCTTCCTCAAAATATCCCTGTAAGATGTAATCATCATCCAGCGGAAGCTGGTACTCACGCAAAGCGGCCAGATATCCATCTCTACGCTGATTACTGTCAAACATCGTGTCCACGCCGGAGATGTAGGCAATTTTCTTGTGTCCCAGCCCAATTAAATACTTGGTCGCTTCGTAACCTGCCACATAGGAGTCAAAAATGACGCTTCCCATCGTATCGCTCTGATAGACCCGGTCCAGAAATACAGCCTTGATCTTGTCTTTTTCCATAGCGATAATATCCTGCTCATCAATCCGCAGTTCTTCGTAGATGATGACGCCATCCACACGCCGACCCAGAATATTACTCATAATGACCTGCTTATCCTTGGTCACAAATACATTCAGCCCGTAGCCCAGACGATCGCATTCGCGAGACATGGATTCAACCAGCTTATAAAAATACGGGCCCGACACACTTGTGGTGAAAAAGCCCAGCATTTTGGTTTGCCCGGATTTTAGCAGCTTGCCGTTCAGGTTGGGAACGTAGTTTAAACGCTCTGCCACCTTCAGGACATGTGACTTGGTCTCCGGGTTTAAGACATCCACGCCGTTCAAGGCGTTAGAAACCGTAGAAATGGATACTCCGGCTTCCCTTGCAACATCTTTAATTGTAATCTTTCCCATAATTTTTTGGTCCTTTGCTATAAAAACGTTTTTATATATTTTAAATTAGCATAAAACCGTTTTCAACACAACACTTAATTCATTTTGTTGAATCATATCTTCGAACATCTCTATGAATGTTATGGCATTATGTTCTTTCACAAGGGTCACCCTTTCGGCCAGATTCGCGCTCGCTTAAACATTTTCTTTTCAAACACAGCCTATCTGCATTAAAATGAAGTTGGAAGATCATCCCAAATGAAAAGAGGTTATTGTATGAAAAAATCATTTCTTTTTCTGCTTACTGCCCTGATTGCTGTTATCTCCTTCTCCGCGTATGCACCTGCATCTGATGCCTCTGGTGATATTGGAGTTAGCCTGCTATCGGATCGTCAATCAGGCACTGTAAAATAAGCGTTCGCACTCTTTCCAAGAAAGAATTTGCACAGAAAATCAGCAGGCGACCAGTTCGGATAACATCCGAATTTGGCCGCCTGCTGTCATTGTCATCATTCTTTTCAACAATTCTTACTTCCACTCTCTCTTGCGAAGATAGGATTCGAAACCAAATGTTCCGAAAGGCAATACGCCTGCTACCAATCCCATGAACCAGCGTGAAGCTTTCCACTTCTTCACAACAGCCAAATGTACAAGCGTAATCAGATATAACGGAAAAAGAATACCGTGAATCATCCCCATAATCATTACCGGGGAAGACATATCGGCTAAATATTTTAGCGGCATGGCTACAAAAATCAACAGCAGTAAGGATACACCTTCCCAATTGCCTGCAATTCTGAAACGACCTGTGACTGTCTTCATCCTGTTCAATCTCACCTTTCCAGCAGCTAGTTTGTGAAATATGTAACTTGTTACAAGATGTTTCAACTTGAAGCCACATCATCTGTAATCATGCAGCTTCTCTTGAAACGTCTTGTTCAGTATACCGCATGGTTCTGGTTCGGAAATGCTTCAATTTTGAATAATTAATGACTGAACTATCCGTGCAGGTATTGTTGAGAGTTTTAAAATGGTGTATGAATTCGTAAGCAATGATATGTTTATGTACTTCCCCCAAAAAATTAGGTAGTAGCACGTTCAATCAGTTGAAATTCCAATTGTTGAGGCTGTAGCTCCTGCTTGCCAAGGACGGCCCATAATCGATGAAAGGCCTGGGTAGCCTGTTCTGCAATTGGATTATGTATGGTCGTTATTCCAAGCACACGGGACAGTTCAATGTCATCGAAACCAACAATAGCAAGTTTTTGGGGAACTTGTATATTCTGTTTGCGTGCTTCGGACCAGATTCCGATTGCTGCATAATCATTCGAACATAACACAGCTTGAGGAAGTTCTGGCCCACTTGCCATTCTTCGCATCGCCTCTTCTCCGTCAGATGAACTGAACACGGAATATTGATAAGCTTCACGCCATACAGGCAGACCCTTATCTGCCATAAATGATTCATAGGCTTCACGCCGACTCTGGGTATTCAGGCTTTCTGCTCTGCCAAAGGCATTGGCAATGCGGGTATAGCCTTTGGACACCAGATGTTCAAGAGCTAGCCTGTAGCCTTGCGCCTGGTCCATAGCCACTGACGGAATTTCGTCATTCCCCATCCGCTGCCAGGATACAATCGGACCATACTCGCAGTAGGCTTTCAGTTTGTCTGGATGATTGACACAGGTCATAATCACCAGTCCATCTACCCGTTTACTCCGCAGATCCTCGAACGCCTGCAATTCAATCTCTTTATCTCCACGCGAAGTATAGATCAGGGTCTGGAATCCATAATCCATCGCTGTATCAATGAATTGATTCATGAACGTAATAATAATTTCGTTGGTAGCCGATGTGACAATCCCAATTTGCTTGGTCTGTCCAGTGGATAACGAAACCGCATTTCGGTTTGGGATATAATTTAGTTGTTTCATGATTTCGGTTATTTTCTGCCGGGCCTCGTCACTCACATGTGGTGAATGATTAATCACTCTGGACACCGTGGCCTTCGAGTAGCCGGACAGCTTCATAATTTCATCGAACTTGGACACATGAAGTCTCCTTTCTTGCTGACTTTCTATGATGAATTACAGTTTGCCTCAAAATAAATAAAAAGTAAAACTTGACGTGTAACCCGTTCCAACGATTAAGCTTTTTTTATGCAGTGCTGCTGTATGTAATATTCACAATGAATTCATAACGATTGGAGCGATACACATGACTCATTCTCAACATCCATCATTTCATTTCCCCGAAAACTTTATGTGGGGTGGTGCGATTGCCGCCAACCAGGCTGAAGGTGCATATAATTTAGGTGGCAAAGGTTTGTCCACTCAGGATGTGGCTCCCAAAGGTATCATGGGTCCCATTACGGAAGAACCGACTGAAGATAACATGAAACTGATCGGGATTGACCTCTACCACCGTTATAAAGAAGACGTGAAGCTGTTCGCTGAGATGGGATTCAAGGTATTCCGTACTTCCATCGCCTGGTCCCGTATTTTCCCTAAAGGCGATGAGCTGGAACCCAATGAAGAAGGCCTTCAATTCTATGATGATCTCTTTGACGAGTGTCTTAAATACGGAATCGAACCACTGGTCACCCTTTCCCACTACGAGACACCTCTCCATCTCTCCAAGGAATATGATGGCTGGGTTAATCGGAAGATGGTCGGCTTCTACGAGCGTTATGTGACTGCTGTATTTAAACGTTATCAAAATAAAGTGAAATACTGGCTCACGTTCAACGAAATCAATTCGATTCTGGAAGCACCATTCATGAGCGGTGGGATCTACACACCAAAAGAGAAATTGAGCAAGCAGAATCTTTATCAGGCAATACACCATGAGTTTGTAGCGAGTGCTTCTGCTGTGAAACTCTGTCATGAGATCATTCCAACTGCACAGATTGGTTGTATGATGCTCAGTATGCCGACCTATCCGCTAACGCCGAATCCCGATGACATGATTAAAGTGATGGAATTCGAACACAGCAATTACTTCTTCGGAGATGTACATGTGAGAGGCCGCTATCCTGGATACATGAAACGTTACTTCCGTGAAAATGGAATCCAGATTCAGATGGAAGATGGCGACGAAGACATGTTGCTCCATACCGTCGACTTCATTTCTTTCAGCTATTACATGAGTATCTGCCAAACGGCTGATCCGGATAAACAAGTTGCAGGTGAAGGTAACCTGCTTGGAGGTATACCTAACCCTTACTTGCCTGCAAGTGAATGGGGATGGCAGATCGATCCGCAAGGACTGCGTTATGTTTTGAATATGTTCTATGACCGTTATCAGAAACCACTCTTTATTGTAGAAAATGGACTGGGCGCTGTGGACGAGCTTATTACCGGACCTGATGGTGAGAAGACCGTTGAAGATGACTATCGCATTCAGTATTTGAATGATCATCTTGTTCAGGTCGCAGAAGCCATTGAAGACGGCGTTGAAGTTATGGGATATACGTCATGGGGATGTATTGATGTGGTCAGTGCTTCGTCAGCACAATTGAAAAAGCGTTATGGTTACATCTATGTCGATCGCCATGACGATGGTTCAGGAACACTTGATCGGTATCGCAAAAAGTCGTTCCACTGGTACAAAGATGTCATTGGCAGTAACGGCAAGAGCCTAAAACGTTAAGGAATTGTTACAGCTGTAGCAGGTGCATTCCTGCTCTCCCCCAGCAGAAAACAAGGACATGCATTGGTATACAATGTGATAATGTATTGTTTTCTGCTGAGGGATTTTTATTAATATGGGAGTCCCGTCTTCAGTTGAATTGGACCAGGTCCGGTTCCAATGCTTTCAACGTTAACCATCTCATCCCTGCTTCAAAGTCTTCCTGGAAGGAATCGATCAGAATGATGTCAGGATCAGATGGCATCGACAGCTCGGCTTGATACATTTGCCATGCATGAACCACTGCATCTTTCTCAACCATCTTCTGGTAAATCACAACCTGGTCTGGAGCAAGAATCGCATTTACCATTTGAATCATTTTGCATACTGTTGCAATAAACGCTTCCTTCTCCACTGTATCATACCAATCAACTCCCATAGGAAGGTATTTGACCTCCCCGGCCATACCAAGTTTTCCTTTGATCACTTTACCGTCCACATAAATGCCCATGCCTGGAGGATATTTAGTTGGAAAATAAATTCCGATGACACATTGATCCTCATCTAACTCTTTTTTTGCGCAATATCCGCTAATTGCAGCGTTCACATCATTTTCCACCATGACTGGTAATCCGAACTGTGCTTCAAGATCTTCAATCATGCGGACACCTTCTAACTGCCGGTGACTGCTCACCGTAATTTCTCCATTCACGGTTTGCCCCGGAATACCGATACCGATGACTTTAATGGAAGCATGTTGAGCCAGTACGTTCCCAATGATTTCATAGAAGTGTCTCTGGTCAAAGGCGTGCATCGTATATTCTTCTCTGAACACCATGTTATCCTCTAAGTTAATGACAGTGGCTGTGATCAGATCCTGCCCCTGCTTTTCGTTGATATACATGACCAAAGCCAAGCTAAAATCGTAATTATATCTGTAGGTTAATGCAGGTCTTCCCCCGTTGGAAGGCACGGTCTCGTCCTCAAACAGTTCACCCAGATCACACAACTCTTTGACCAGTGAATTGACGGTTACTACACTGAGCTTGGTCAAGGAGGCCAGTTGTGGCTTGGTTGCTGTTTCCACCCTTTTCATGACCTGGCGTACATGGTTTATATTAATTTCTTTCATCAAATACGCGTTCGCTATTTTCATAAGCACCCCTACTCCATCGTTTCTTCTCCAATGTAGTAACTATACAATATCTTCAAAGGGTTTAAAAACACCCGATGAAAAAACATCGGGCATTCTAAGGGTTCGTATACACTTCCGTATTTAGCCTCTGCTATACTTCGTTTTGTCTGCTTCCGTTATTTTGCGAATCACTCTGCATGGATTACCCGCAGCAATTACATCCGAAGGAATGTCTCTGGTAACTACACTTCCTGCCCCGATAATGGTGTTATCTCCAATGGTCACACCCGCAAGCACCGTCACACCGCCGCCGATCCATACATTATTGCCCACTGTGATGGGACCTACAATTTCAAGACCTTCATTACGTTGTTCCACATCATAAGGATGACCCGCAGTGTAGAACCCACAGTTCGGAGCAACAAAAACGTTGTCACCAAAGCTGATTTTGGCTCCGTCCAGCATAACGATATTATGATTGCTATAGAAGTTCTCACCAATTTCAATGTTATAGCCATAGTCACATACAAACGGCTGCTCGATCAGAAAACGATCCGTCGTTTTTCCAAGCAACTTTTTAATTAGCATTTCTCTCTCGGTAATTTTGCCTGGATGAAGCTGATTATATTCGTAGCAAAGCCCCTTCGCGTACAAACGCTCATCAATTAATTCTTTGTCGTAATTCGCATTATACAGCAGTCCCAGTTGTGATTTCTCTTTTTCTGTCATGAATTCTTGTGCCTCCAGCTCTTCTCTATATATTAAAACACTTTATAAAACTATTTTAATTATAGGGGTTAATTTCAATTAATCAAGTAACCGTATGAACGGTTTGCTCCTTGCGACTAATTGCGTAAACGGCCGACACCAGACCCATCAGGATCAGAACCGATCCCACCCATCCTGTATATATAATGGTCGAATGATCGATAACCACCCCACCAATATAGGTTCCGAGAGCAATACCAGCATGTGCAATGCCTGAATTGGTGCTAATTAACGTTTCAGCCGTTGCCGGTGAGGTTTTGATAATCAGACTATTCTGTACCGGTGTAACGGTCCAGCTTAATGCACTCCAGATACTTAGCAGAATCAAGAAGGCAATTAAAGGCAACCCGGTACTAAATGGAATAACCGCCATGCTTATGATAAAGGGTATCAGCACGATAATAATGGCTTTGGCTGGGTGCAAGCGATCTGATAATATGCCGCCGATTCCTCCCCCTGCCACAGCAGCGATACCAAACATCATATAGATAAAGGTGACCATTGTTGAGCTGGCTCCCAGCGCTTCCTGGAGAAATGGTGTGAAATAAGCATATAACGTCAAGTGTCCTGCAAGCACAAGCAATGTTGTAACATGGATTGCCAGCATTTTCGGATTCCATAGAGCAGTAAGCTGCTTCTTCAGGGATACTGCCGGAATCGGCTGCACACGATCCATGGCAATGCCAATGGCAACCATGACTACTGCAGTCAAAATCGCGATCAACATAAACACTTCACGCCATCCAGCGAGATTACCCACAAAGATTCCGAGAGGTACACCCAGGATCAGTGAAGCACTTCCTCCCATCGTGATAATCCCCACAGCACGCCCTTTATATTGGGGCTCCACAATACGAGCTGCGAGCGTCAAAGACAGGACAAAAATCAGAGAGCCCGTTGCGGCCCCCAATGCTCTGCCTGCCAAAAGAATATAGAAATTGGCACTGAACGCAGAGATGAGATTGCTGATTAGAAAAACGAATAAAGTGCACATATATACTTTTTTACGTTCGAATCTAGCCGTCATATTTAACAAAATAGGCGCAGATAACGCATAGACGAGTGAGAAGATGGAAATTAAATACCCGGCTTTGGCCAAGGTTAGATGAAGATCTGTTGCAATCAAGTCCAGAATCCCGCCTAAAATGAGTTCAACGGTACCAACCACAAATGCCGCGATTGCCAGGACATATACTTTTTTATTCATTTTTGAATCCTCCTCAAAAGTTACAACTACGATAGTAACTTAATTAAGAGAGGATTTCAATACAAAAAAGCTATTCTCCGAAAGAATAGCTTTGGAACCATCGTTTTAATAAATTAATCGCGCCAACAGACGTGCGATTTCTTCGTCCTGAAGCAGCTGGTCGCCGTATTTTTTGGTAATTTGAGTAAGAGCGACGTCATGATAGAAATAATCCGTCATGGCTTTAACAATCGGTTTGGACGTTGTCTTGATAGCCTTCCATGAATCATGTTCGATTCCTGCAAACAAGAGATAGCCATGGTCAACAATAATTAGCTGCGAAGGCTCAAGTTTACTGTCCTCAAGCATAGGGATTAACGAATATTTACGGGTTAGAGACGTTTGCAGTCCTCCTACAGCCAGGACCTCCACATATACCCCTTCTGCCTCTTTTCTCTCCAGAAGCTCCCGGTATTTCTCCATTTGCTCGTTCCACGCCAGAAAAAGGATAGATGAATCCGCTTCTTCAATAAGCTGTTCAATATTCGATGCAATGGATGATGCATCCTTCAACGTCCAGATATGTTCATCTGTGAATGTACGTTTGATTTTATATGTCTTTAACTCCTCAATATCTTTCTCAAAGTCGGCTCTTATTTTGAGGATAATGGACTGAAGATCAACCGCCATATACAATTTTTTCTTCCCATGCATAGTTGTTAGGACCGTCCCTTTATCAATAAGACGATTAAGCACTTCGTATATCTTAGCCTTGGGTACATTGGAGTAATTAACAATGGATGTGGCATCGAGCGGTACATCCTGCGCGAATATAGCCTCGTATACCTGACTTTCATATTGTGTAAAACCGAATTTCTGCAACATGGTTTGGATCGGCGCATCCCTTCTTGGTTGTATCGTTCTATACAGTTTAGACGCCTGAACTTCCCATGTCCAGTTTATCCCACTGTTCAAAAGCACCCAGGCTGGCTACGTTCGATTCCAGAAGCGCTGCTGGGTCATTGCTTGAATGAATTGCTCTGCAAACGCCGCTGGTTGTTGTTCCACAATGACGCCAGGTTTGCCGATAATACCGACTGGCTGAATCAGTACTGCCCCCACTGGTGTAGCTCCTATTGGTTTAAAATGATTATACGTTTCAATAGCATAGGATCGGGTGTATTTTTGAAAATATTCATCTTGGTTCTGTCCTCCAACAACGAACAGTCCATCGTATACCAAGGGTGATCCGGTTAGGAAGCTATCGTCCACTTTGAGCTCCACACCTTCTGTTCCATGCACCACACCTTGTCTTTCATGAACAATGACTGGACGAAGTCCCGCGCTCTTAAACTCATTCAAAATATATTGCGTGCTTGGACCATCGAATCCCTCACCGACAATCACCCCTACGCGCAGCGTTTTGGGAGAAAACACGGTATTGCCCATGCTTAACGCAGGGGAGGATTTTGTCACTGAAGATTCAGCAACGTTCGGTACAGCGACTCCAAGCTCACGGGCCAGAATGGTAGCCAGCTCTGTGCTGATATTTCCCAACATATCTACGACCTGTTGACGAATCGAAACGTCCTTAACCTTCCCAAGCTCAAACGTGAGTGCCTGAATGATATGACTTCTCTCCACGCCTGTCATGCTGTTCCAGAATAAACGTGCCTGCGAGAAATGATCCAGGAAACTAGGTGCCGTTTTCCGTTCCTTGAGACCTTGCACCGTGGAAGGATAGGTTACAAACCCACCTTTTGTACCGGGCACAGTATAGGGAGAATTATTGGCAATAGAGTTTTCGTGATAGGCGACTCTTCCTCGATCAATGGTGTAACGGGAAGCTCCGTCTCTCTGGTTGTTATGTACAGGGCATACGGGACGATTGATCGGCAATTCCTGATAATTCGTACCCACCCTTGCCAATTGTGTATCCGTATACGAGAATAGCCGGCCTTGAAGCAGTGGATCATTGCTGAAATCAATGCCACGTACAATGTTGCCTGGATGGAATGCCGATTGTTCCGTTTCCGCAAATACATTCTCGACATTTTGGTTAATCGTCATTTTGCCAATGATGCGTACCGGAATGTCTTCCTCAGGCCATAACTTCGTTGCATCCAAAATATCAAAATCAAACCTGAATTCATCCGCTTCCTCCAGCACCTGTATTCCAAGTTCGAACTCTGCGAAGTTGCCTGCATTGATATTCTCCCACAGGTCCCTGCGATGAAAATCCGGGTCCGCCCCGCCCAGCTTCTGCGCCTCATCCCACACAAAAGAATGCATGCCAAGTACAGGCCGCCAATGAAATTTCACGAATCTGGATTTGCCTTCTTTGTTCACCAGCCGGAAGGTATGTACTCCAAATCCCTGCATCATTCGAAAGCTTCGCGGTATCGTGCGATCCGACATAATCCACATGACCATCGCTGCCGACTCCTGATTATTCGCGATGAAATCCCAGAAGGTATCGTGCGCAGTGGAGCCTTGTGGAATTTCATTATTGGGTTCCGGCTTCAGCGCATGTATCAGATCCGGGAACTTGATCCCATCCTGAATGAAGAAGATCGGAATATTGTTGCCGACCAGATCAAAGTTGCCTTCCTCCGTATAAAATTTCACTGAAAACCCACGCACATCCCGATTCGTTTCGTTCACTCCTTTGGAGCCTGCAACCTCGGAAAAACGAACGAATAGCGGTGTCTTCACAGCAGGATCCTGAAGAAAATGTGCCATCGTTAACTCTTCAAGTGACTCATATAACTCAAATTCACCGTAAGCTCCATATCCCCGGGCATGCACAACTCTCTCCGGAATGCGTTCCCGGTCAAAGTGAGACAGTTTCTCACGCATCAGAAAATCTTCAAGCAGCGTGGGTCCGCGATCCCCCGCTTTTAGCGAGTTGCTATCATCCGATATTTTAACCCCTTCGTTGGAAGACATTTCTTTTCCGTTATTATCCCGAAGAAAGGCATTTCGCTGTTCTATCTTTTTGTTCTCATCCATCGGTTCCTTGCTCATTCCAATCACCTCCAGCATTATATGTATGGGACTGGAAGTACACTTATGATTGACTGATACACCATACTTTGGTCCGAATCATGTGTGTGAATTACAAATACGGATAACATGAGCTTTGCCATGAGGCATAGCTGGCGATTGTCCATTTATGAAATATCGCGTCCATTGTCTAGCACCTTCCTCATTTCCTTTTCATTTACTATAAAGAATCTAATAGAAAAGAGATGATGAGGATGGCTAGTGTAAAAGCTGTTCCACAACCGGATTTGGTATTGATCTACTGGTCCAGAAATCCGCTCGTTCCTGGTTCTGCACGCCGAATCAGAAGTGTCCGTGTGATTGGAAACACGTCCCCTTGTACCTTCACACTGGTGCGTGGTGCATTGCTAATTAATGCCTTAAACTGTTTGCTGGACAATGATATTGGTTTTAAAGTGGTCTATAGCAAAAAAACATCAAGCATCAGTGGCGTTTTATTGTTGAAACGCAGATCTTAAACGAACAAACAGGTGCCCTCCTTCAATAAGGAAGTGCACCTGTTTGTTATTCAATGAATGATGTGACTGAACTCCACTCTATTTGACATTCATATAACGTTCGAAGGCATCATTACGGATGGTCAGTAACTGTTCAAGTCCCATATCATTCAACTTTTTGATATAAGCATCCCAGTCGTCTTCGATGCCGCCTTTGGTTACCCACTGAGCTCGCATCGTCGCTACATAACCGTCAATATCCGTTGTCAGCGTTGGCAGTTCCTGGAACTCTTCAGCATTGTACATAACCTTCGGATAAGGTGTCGTTACATCGGCACTGCCCAACTGATCAATTTGCAGCTTGAGTCCGTCACCAGCCTTCGGATTAAGCTTAATTTTCTCTTCAAAGGAAGGGCTTACATATTTGGGTCCGAAATCACGCAGGGATTGATCCCAGTACCAAGCATCGGCGCTAGTGCCTGCTGGCGGATCCATCAGCGTATATGTGCCATCATCATTTTTCTTGATTACAGTTCCAATCGCACCCCAGAAATTCTGAATGCTGGCTTCGTTGGAATAGAACTGATCAGCCCAGCGTGCCGCTACTTCTGGAACAGTACATGAACTTGTAATCAGCAGTTCATTACGGGCCAGATTCATGCCGCCAGGATCCCCTGGCTGATAACGTTTGCCATCAGGTCCGGCAATAGGCGCAATCGCTTCGTATTGGTCGCTCCACTTGCCAAACACCGCATCAGGTGTCCACTGGTTGCTGAAGCCAACGATTGGAATGTCTGCATTTTGCCATTTGGCTGATGTCATTGTATTGTCTTGTGTGAACAGTTCCTGATCAATCAACCCTTCTGAATACAGCTTGTGTGTATAAATAAGAGCTTCTTTATAGGCGTCAGTCGTTGGGAAGAAGACCGGTTTACCATCCTGCACAATCATACTGCTGGCATTAATGTCAGTGATTCCGAATGGATTGAGGAAATCCACATTCAGACCCGTTTCCGTGTACGGAATTTCGTCCTGTTTTCCATTTCCATTCGGATCTTTTTCCTTAAACGCTTTCAACACCTGGTAGAGTTCTTCTGTTGTCGTTGGTGCTTTCAGCCCCAGCTTATCAAGCCAAGCCTTATTAATTACAGGCTGGTTCCGGCTCTTCGGACGGGCAGGCAGTCTTGTTGGCATAGAATAGATTTTGCCATCAGGAAACGTACTGATTTTCTTCATATCTGGCGTCTCTTGCATAGCAGCCTTCAAGTTGGGCATATACGAGTCAATGTACTCATCCAGTGGACGGAAATAGCTCAGGTTGTTTACAATGTCCGAATCGCTGAACACCTGGTCACCCAAGATAATGTCCGGGAGTGTACCACTGGCAAGCATAATGGATTTCTGCTCCCCCCAGTCATTAGAGGACATGACCTGCCACTCAATCTTCACATTGGATTCCTTCTCCAAATCCTTGAGCCATTGGTTCTGTGTAAAAGTGTCTCCCATATTCCCCCAACGAACCGTCAGTACCTTGAGTGTGACCGGTTTATTGACAATCGGCAGACCTTCCTGGTTAAAATCACTTGAAATCGTAGTCTCCGCAGGTTCACTACTATTTCCACTACTACAGCCAACAACGCTGACCAACATGGCCGACACGAGAAGCAGGCTGTTCATTTTGGTGAATAACTTCTTGCCTATCTTTTTCCCCATTTGGGAACCCCCTTGATTCGTAATGAATTTCAACCCGCCTTATTCCTTCACTGCGCCGATCATCACCCCCTGATTGAAATACTTTTGGATGAACGGATACACACACATGATCGGAATTGTAGCGATGATAATAACGGAATACCTCATCAAATTGGCAAGACGCAGGGCAACTTGTGCTGCTTCTCCTGTACCGATGCCAGACTGCATCTGATTCGTGATGAGGATATTACGTAAAATTAGTTGCAGCGGATACAGATTCGGATCTTTTAGATAAATCAAGGCATTAAAATAGGAGTTCCAATACCCTACAGCAATCCATAGTCCGAGGACGGCGATGATTGCTTTGGACAGCGGCAATACGATGAGTACAAAATACCGCAGGTTACCACAGCCATCGATCTGGGCAGCTTCCCATAAATCTCCCGGAATACTGGTCTGGAAAAATGTCCGGGCGACGATCATGTCGAAAACCACCACGGAGAAGGGAAGCACCATCACGAGGAACGTGTTATAGAGATGGAAGTCGCGGATCGTCAGGAAGGTTGGAATCAAGCCCCCGCTAAAGAACATCGTAAAGATAAAGAACAGCGAGAAAAATTTGCGCCCGACCAGATCTTTTCTCGATAATGCATAAGCCGCCGAAATATTAACGACAAGCCCGAAGAGTGTTCCCACCACCGTATACAGAATGGTATTTCGATATCCGATCCAGATATTTTCGTGTCGCAGCAGTTCCCTATACCCTTCAAGTGTGAAGCCTTTGGGGAACACCCACACCTGTCCGTTAGCCACAGATGAAGGATCACTGAACGAGGCGATGACAATAAAATAGATCGGATAAATGATAGCAATCAGAAAAAGAACAGCAAAGGCATACAGTACAACTTCTGCAACCGTAACACGTGGTCGACGTTTTGTACGGGGAGTTCTGGTCATTGCTGCCGGTTCCATAACGCTCATCTTGTTTGTCTCCCCCCTACCATAGACTGTTTTCACTGTATTTCTTGGACAACTGGTTGACCAGAATAAGCAAAATAAAATTAATGACGGTATTAAACAGGTTGATCGCTGAGGAGAAGCTGTATTGGCTGCTCAGTAACCCGATTTTGTATACATAAGTAGACAGAATCTCACTTGAGAGAATGTTCAGGTCATTTTGCATCAGATACACCTTCTCAAATCCTACGCCCAGTAATCCGCCTACCCGCAGAATAAGCAGCGTGATGGCAGTCGGCAGCAGCATCGGAATATCAATATAACGAACCTTGTGCCATCGACTTGCCCCATCAACCGTGGCCGCTTCATAGAGGCTTGGGTCTACGGCAGACAGCGCGGCAATATAGATAATGCTATCCCAACCGACATGCTGCCACACGTCAGACCATACATACACACTGCTGAACAGAGCTGATGAACCCATTAAGTCCGGTGCTTGTGCTCCAAACAGCTGATACATATTGCCAACGAGCCCTGTACTTGGCGAGAACAGGATCAGCATCAACCCAACCATAACTACCGTTGAAATAAAGTGAGGCATATAGGAGACTGTCTGAAAAAGCCTCTTGAATCTTCCGGCTCTCATCTGGTTCACCAGTAGTGCAAGCATAATTGGGATCGGAAAAGTAGCCAAGCTGTACAGACTGATCACAAGTGTGTTACGTATCGTATTGGTAAATTGATAGGAATGAAAGAATTTCTCAAAGTATTTGAATCCAGCCCAAGGGCTGTCTCCGATTCCCAACGCCGGACTGTAGTCCTTAAAAGCGATTAATACGCCGTACATCGGCTTGTAGGCAAATAAAAGTGTCAACAGAACCGCTGGAAAAAGCAAAACGTAAAGGCCCCAGTTTCGCCTGATTCTCTCCAACGTTCTTCCCATATAAAGTGGATTGGTCCTCATGGTTCTTCCTTCCCTCCTGTAAATATACTGATGCTGCTCTCCCGTAGGACCTGTCATCTCTGGAATAGCTTCAGTATAAACTGCTTCACATTGGGTTTACCGGACCGCTTAAGGACGTTATTCGGACTTCTATGGTTCCATCCATGAACTTTACAAGTAACCAAGATGCTTACAAGCAAAAATCATATCGTTATCCAGACTTTCGTGTGTGTAATCCGGACTTATGAATCAAAAGATGCAAATCTTTATGTTTTTTTCAAATAAAGGTTTTATACTATTCCTGAGATATTAAAGCGTATTCATAACCAAGCAATCAAGAAAGTGGTGCATTGTTCCATGGCAAACCTGAACACCATCAAACCCTACCCCATTCGGCATTATATCCGCATGATGTTCGTCATTTCCTTTGTCGTGCTCATCTTGGATCTCGTAATCAGCATTGCTTCCATCTCCATGGTCAAACAGCAATCCACCCAATACTTGCAGGATGCAGCCGATCTGTATATCAATCGCATTAATCACGATTTTGCGTACATTAATCATTTCATGGGGTGGACACTGGCCAATGACGAGAATCTCGACAACATGAATACATATGGCGTGAACAGTATTCCGTTCCTAAAGGCCAACGAGAAATTACATTTGCTCTTCGCCGAACTACAGCGAAACTACGGGCAGTCGTACAATTTCTTTTATTATTTGGAGAATAGTGAATATTTCCTCAACTGCGCGCCAATAAGTATCTCCTATTCGGATTATTCAGAAGTGAAGAAGCAGATCATTACGCTAACCCGTGATAAAGGTGTATATGAGAAGTTCTATTCCCATTGGACACCAATTCACGTGAACGGCACTTCTTATCTTATCAATATTGTGCCGTACTACAACCGTTATCTTATTGCCTTGATATCCGCAGATGAACTGATCGCCCCTCTACAGCAGATTAATCTGGGGGCCAACGGATACGCCTCTCTGGTAGACGAGAATGGAGTGCAACTTTCCGGACCTGCCGGCGGGGATCACATACCAGAAGTGAGACATTCATTTCTCGATCTGTTCCAGTCTCATAATATTGTCAGCAGCGACTTCTCCAATGCGGCATTCAGCGTGCGTATGGCCATCAAGTTTGGCGCATTCGAGAAAATTATGGTAGCTCAGCTGCTCATTATGCTGCTTTTTCTGATTGTGACCTCCACATTAAGTGCAATCATCATGTTTTTCAGGAGAAATCTGCTTGTTCCCATTCAGCGATTCTCCAAAAATCTGGCGCGTATTAATGAAGGGGACGAAGCGACAGACTTCAAGAGCAGCCGGATTATGGAACTGGAGCAGGTCAATGCACAGTTTAAAGAACTGGTAGCCCAGATTAAACGGTTCAAGATCGATCGCTACGAGCAGGAATTAGAGAAACAGAAAATACGATTGGATTATATGAAATTGCAGATTAAGCCCCATTTCTTCCTGAACTGTCTGACGAGCATGTACAGTATGGCACAGATGCAGATGTACGAGGAAATTGAGAGTATGGCCTTGGCTACGTCCCGATATTTCCGATATATCTTTCAAAGTGGGGAGAATTTCGTTCTTCTGAAGGATGAGATTGAACATGTGAGAACATTTCTGGATATCCAAAAGTCGCGTTACCGTGATGCTTTTTCCTACCGCATTGAACATCCAGATGTGATCACGGGCATCGCTGTGCCACCACTCGTCATTCAGACATTCATCGAGAATGCCGTCAAATATGGGGTCTCCCGAGACCGGGAATTATGCATTACTTTATCCGTAACGGAACAACGACAGGAAAATGGCGATCATGTGCTGATCCGGATTTCGGATACAGGTCCAGGATTCAGCCCGGATGTTCTTGACGCACTGATGCGTGGAGAAGCGCTGGAACAAACCGGTGGCAACCGGATTGGCATTATGAATACCATCCAACGTTTGGAGCTGTTATATCGGGATGAAGCGAATATTACCTTTGCAAACGATGCAAGTGGCGCCCTGATCACGCTTTCCTTGCCTAAAATGATACTGAATTCAGAACCTTCGGGAGAGGTGACAAACCATGAATGCATTGCTGGTTGATGATGATTATTTTGTAGTTATGGCTTTGGAAAAGAAAATCGATTGGAAGGCCTTGGGGATTCATACGATATTCACAGCCTACAATATTGCGCAGGCCAAGGAGGTTTTGCAAAATCATCCCGTTCAAATTCTCATCTGTGATATTGAGATGCCCCAGGGCAGCGGGCTGGAATTACTCGCATGGGTCCGGGACGAATCGCATAATGTACAGACGATATTTCTGACCAACTATGCCGATTTCAACTATGCCCAGAAAGCAATTGAGCTGCAAAGCTTTGATTATTTTCTGAAGCCTATTGAGTTTGACAAGTTAACGCTTATTATACAAAAGGCGGTTGCCAAAGCCCGAGACCAGCAGTTCATTGAGAAAGCCATTCATGAGGGTGAACTGTGGCAGAAAAATCGGAGCAAACTAATTGAGGATAGCTGGCGCAGGCTGATCTCCGGTAAAGCCTTTCCTTCCGGCCCTGCCGACGTCTCTGCCTTTTTGACAGAACAAAACCTGCCTTATGACACAACTGATCTGTTTCTGCCTATTTTGGTTAACCTGTTTCCGTATGATCATACGCTGGGCAAGACCGACAAGAACCTGTTCGATTACGCTTGTTTGAATGTGATGGTTGAACGGTTTCAGGACACTCTCTTCTCCATTGAAGCCATTACCGAGATTAAGGATCATAACTGGATGATTATTCTAAAATGGAACAGAGCGCCGGATGCACAGCTGATCGAATCCATGTGCGGTTCGTTTATCCCGGAGGTTAATAATTACCTGAAGTCGGATGTCTGCTGTAGTATCGGGTTCTCTCTACCGCTGGGTCAGATTCGTCATACCATCAACGAGTTGTTGCTTATGAATGAAGAACGAATCAAACACCGCAACCAAACCTTTTTACTGGAAAACTATAATAGACCTGAATTGAATTACACACCGCCTGATCTGGGATTGCTGGAGAAATTGTTGAATGAAAATCGCTTTCAGGCGTTTCTAGATGAAACGGGGCGTTATATGCATCAACTTGTCCGTGAAGAGGTGGTAGGCACAGCTGTTCTAAGTCTGTTGCGTCTTGATCTGGTGCAACTTGTGTATGCCCAATTGAAGAGTAAGGAGATCGAAGTGCACAAGCTGTATATGGGCAAAACGAATGATCAGTTGTTCATGCAATCTCTGCATTCTATTGAAGACATGCAATCCTATATTGCCTACCTGGTCAATACGGCTGCGGAATATCTGAATGTTGCCGAGCAGCCCAAGTCGGTTGTACATGAGATTACCCATTATATACGCACTCACTATGGAGAAGATCTAACGAGGAATAACCTGGGGGAGATGGTCTATCTGAATCCAGATTATCTAGCAAGACTGTTTAAGAAAGAAATGGGCATTTCACTTGGCCATTATGTCATCCATACCCGTCTTGTGGCGGCCCGACATTTGCTGGAGACCACCGCACAATCGGTGCATACCATTGCTGGAAATGTCGGTTATACCAACTACTCACACTTCACCAAACTGTTTAAGCAAGAGATGGGCTGCAGCCCCAATGAATATCGCAAGAAGCAGAAAGAGAACTCTCATGAAACAGGATGACCTTTCTCCTGTAATACAAAATGCCACCCTGCGGATCGCACGCAGAGTGGCATTTTCTGTTTTAATATACCTTATTTATTCGCATTAATGACTTCATTCACTTCCTGAGTGATCTGGTCTCCGCCAAGCTTTTTCCAATTTGCAACAAATTTATCGAACTCGTCAATAGACAGGTTGCCGTAGATGATTTTCAGAAACGTCTCAGCTCGCAGTTTATCCAGGGTTGCCTGTTTGGTGTTCATGGTTCTCGTCGGGGCGTAGATAAATTCATTCATGACAATGAGGTCGTTATCCCGATAATATTTAATGACACCCTGCGAGCTTTCCGGTCCAAAAATACGTTCCATATGCCATTTATCCAGATTGCCATTGCGGTAATCCATAATATCATCGTAGAACAGCTTCGCTTCGAGCTCTAATCCGGATGTATCTCCCGTTTTGAGCGCCTGCTCGACTTCATCTTGTGCTTTTACGTTTTTGTTGGCAGGCAGATTGGATACGGTCGCATTCTGAAAACCGAGTCCGGTTACCCCGTTCAAATACGCAGCACGCTCTTCCTTGGCTGACTCACCGAACATTTTCTCTGCTTGGAAATTCAGCAGCTTGATTAAGGCTTCCGGGTGCTCATAGCCTTTACGAACGGCGAATATACCGCCCAAGCTAAGGTGGTTCTGCGTTTTGGCAGGCTGATCATCAATAGATTGGACAGGATAAGGCAGCCAGTCCACATTCTTATCCTTTTTGATCATGCTGCTGACCTGAAATGGTGCCCATTGTGGGAGGAAGAATATGCCTGATTTACCCCCGTTGACATCCTCCATCATTTTTGCAAAGTCCTTCACTCCAAACTCAGGATCAATAACGCCCTTCTGGTACAGATTTTGCAGTTCTCGCAATCCTTCCTTCACTTCAGGCTGAACGGTACCATTCACGACCTGACCCGATGCGTCCTTGATCCAGGTTTCAAGATAACCATGATAACCGAGCAGGAAGCTGTTGATTGGCAAATCCTTGTTTAATGCAATACCGTAGGTATCATCTTTACCATTTCCGTCCGGATCTTCAAAGGTAAAGGCTTCCGCGATCTTAATGATATCCTGAATAGACTTTGGCGCTTCCAGTCCCACTTTCTTCAGCCAGTCCTGACGAATCCAGACCATATCTGAGGAATCAAGTGAGCCTGGGAAACTCACCATCGCGTAAATTTTCCCATCCTTGGTTACCGGTTTCAAGCCTGCTCCATCCTCAGCAGACATAAATTCCTTGACCAGATCGGATGCATACTTATCATAAACCTCTGTCAAATCTTCCAGCATCCCTGCTTCGTGCAGTTGTTCGAACTGCACAGCACTTACTTTCAATACATCTGGCAAATCGCCACTCGCCAGGGTGACGTTCATTTTATCGTTGTAATTGGCATCTGGGACAATCCAGTCATAGGTGACATCGATCCCAAGCTCGTCCTTGTATCCTCTGGTCCATATGTTATTGGCGTGTGTATCGCCTTCGGCGAGCGTTTCTTTCCCTGTTTCATTCATAGTTGATGTTAATTTGATGGGTGGATCATATTTCGTAAGCGGGCCTCCCGCATCCTGCTGTGTGCTCGGTTGCGCTTCATTCTCAGCACTACCCGTACCCGATGAACAGGCTGCAAGCGTGGTTGCCAGAACCATGGTTAACGTTAACAATGAGAATTTCTTTAATGACATGTTCATGCGAATCCCCCTTTTTATTCCTCCGTGAGGTATAATTTCATTTTAGTAAGAAAGCGCTATCACTTCGAGTGTACCCCGTTGACATCTGGTATCTTTGATTTACCATTTCAGACTTGATCTAACTTTTTTGATCCCGATATTCCTGTGGTGTGCAGCCGGTGGCCTTTTTGAAGAAACGATAAAAATAATGCTGATCACTAAATCCGACCTTGGCGGATATTTCATGCATTTTGCAGGTGGAGCCGAGAAGTAATTCCTTGCTGCGCTCGATGCGCCGGTCATGGATATAGTCGGATATGCCTTTGCCTGTAATACGCTTGTACCAACGGGACAGATATGACGGATTAAGGGAAACCTCCTGTGCAATTCGGGTTAGCGATAGGTCATCCTCCAGATGGTGCTTGATATAATGATGAATCGTAATTAGAATCTGGGACTGATCATGGATACGTGTAACACTTCTTTTGGAGATAATCCATTCATATGCCGATTGATAGAAAACCACCAGATCAGACCAAGGCGTATGGATGTCAAAATAAAGCATACGAGATAACGCAATTTCCTCCATCGCTGATTCGTACAAGCCCAGTTCATGAAGAAGCTCGATCAGTCCATTACCTGCTCCTGAATAGATCTTCATTCGAAAGAAGGGGTCCTGAAGTCCTTCTTTTGAAGCCTCTGTCCATTTGTGAAACGACTCCATCCACTCCCTGTCTCCTGTTGTAACCCGCTGCCTGATCTGATCCAGATGAAGAGCTGCAACACTCTGCTGATTCAAAATATTGGGGGTGTATGGCGAATCATGCTGCACTTTGACCCGAAGAAGCTTCTCCATCCCAAGTCCAGGGCCCTCATGGATCGACAGGCGCAGCTGTGCAATCGCCTGACTTAACTCCATCCACTCCACCGCCTGTTCGCTCACCATAATGGAGACGGACAGATTCAGGCAATCCGCACAGGATTGCTGCACAGACTCCAGCGTTCCATAGACGAAACGCAGTGTCTGTTCCCACTTCTCCTGCTGTCCTGTATGGAAGCTCGATGGCTCCACCTTTGGCTGAACAAAGCAGGCGATCACCTGATAATCCAGATCAATAGCCTTGACCTTGGCCTTATCCTGAAGCAGCTCCTCCGCAACGTTGGCAACCGCATAGCGAATTAAACTTCGGTCCGCCTGGGATTGATAGTTGTTCCACTCCTCAACCCGTATAATGACCGGAATTACAGGCTCGTTGGACATGAAAGGTAACTGGACCGCATCCAACTCTTCCTGAAGCGAGGCGGTATCATGTCTTTCCGTTCGTTTTAGGAGATCCAGCAGTAACTGTCTCTGTAGCTGCGGCAGCGCTCTGGGCAGCTTGCTGCGGAACCAGGCATGCTGGTAACGGAAATCATTTTCCTCCGATATTTGTGTTAACGCCCGCTCTACCGCTGCGCGAATATGACTCATGCCCTCTGTCTTTAACAGGTAATCCACAACACAAGGGTTACGTATTGCTTGGTGTGCATAATCAAATTCGTTATGACCTGTCAGCAATAGCACTTTGCATCGTGGCCAGCGATCCATAATCTTCTCGATCAGTTCCATGCCATCCATGCCTGGCATACAGATGTCGCTGAGCACGATATCAATTTTGACAGAATTCAACCACTCGATTGCTTCAAAGGCAGAGTATGCCTTAATGATCTCCATATCCTGAAAATCCGCTTTTTGAAAGAATGCATAAAGACCATCCAAAATAACCGGTTCATCATCGACAATTAACATGCGCTGCATACGATTACTCCCGTCTCCATGGAATATTTAAAATCATGCATAAACCTCCCAACTCACTACGCTGCGCACAAAGACCATAGCCCGTCCCGAACTTGATCCGTAAACGTTGATTCACATTCATTAGTCCCGTAATCTCTTCATCCCCATGTCTCGGGTTTGCAGATTCCTGAAAGGATGCTTGCAGGCTGCTCAGGATTTCATCTGTTAATTGATCGCCATCATCTTCTATCCGAATGGACAACTTGTCGTGTTCCACTTGATAGGATAATTTCAGAATTCCTCCCTGACTGCGTTTGGCTAGGGCATGTTCGAATACGTTCTCGACGATTGGCTGAATAATGACTCGGGGAATGGCGATGTCTCGATACTCCCTACTTAGTTCCTCCAGTTGCAGTTGGACTCTTGAGCCAAATCGGATTTTCTGAATAGAAGCATAGACCAAGGCATGGTCCACCTCTTCACCTAGCGAAACCTCGGAATGAGAATCCCTGGACATATACCTGAAATATTGACCCAAATAGTCGGTGAATTCCTGAATTAATTCAACATTCTCGACCTCGGCCATTTGCTTGATGCTGAACAGACTGTTATATAGAAAGTGAGGCTGAATCTGGGACTGCAAATGTTTGAGTTCTGCCTCGCTGGTTCGAATCCGGGCAACATAATTTTCATCAATCAAAATATGTAAGCGCTCTATCATGTGGTTGAAGCGAGAGTATAAATAACCGAATTCATCGCGTCTGGATTGCGGAATATGAATATTTGTCTGGCCCTGCTCCGCCATTCTGAACCCGCGAATGAGCACAGATAACGGCTTGTGAATTGACCTGTAGATCGAAAAGGAGAAGATCATAATGATAACAATTGAAATAAGCGTCAACGTCCACAGCCATAGGTTGTATTGTTCCAGCGGAGCTTGGAGCACATCATTAGGGATACTGGCTGTCAGCGTGAACGAGTGATCGGGATCATAAAGCGAATAATACAGATATGGATCGGATTGAAATCTCGTCACTTGCATGGATACAGGTGATACAGGTGATACCCGTTGCAATAATGCCGCCGACGTAGGTTCGTCTGAAGAGGAAATGGCGACATTGTGCTTCTCTCCGAAGCTCAGCGTAATATCACTGCCTCCTGTTTCCGCGAGCTGCTGTAATCTGTGCTTCAGTTCTTCTGCAGACAAGCGTATGCCTAATATAAAATTGGGTGGTTCTTCATGATTCATGTTATACGGATTGCTTTTGAGAAAATAAAGATTGTTATCCGAATAAGACAACTCACCATTCAGATTCCCCATAGTTTCCAGCAGATCCTTCCATTCTGTATCCTCTACATTGCGAATTCCGTCCACCGCGCTTACTCGTTTATGCAGAGCCGGAACGTAATACACAACATCGCTGATATAGGGACTCGTCACCATGATCTGCCCCAGCTTGTTGTGGATATTATTGAGACTGGAAGTCACCTCATATCTACTCATAATCGCAGCTCGTGTACTTAGGGTGGACATCGTTTCATCGAACGAAAATTCGGTAACAAGCCCACTCATTCTCTCCAGTTCGAATTGCAGATGATTGTGGTAAAAATAAAGCTTTGATTCATGCGCCTTCTCCACTTCCGTCTGCATTTGCTTGGAGCTGGTATGCGTGATCATAATGCTGATCCCATATAGGGGCAGGATGACGAGCACAAAAGCAATCATCAGTTTGACGACGATGGATGCATTTTTCCAGGTGCCCACCGCGAATCTCATTTCACTTCACTCCTCTCCTCAACGGCAAAAAGGAGCCGGAAATCGGCTCCTCCCATTGGTTTTCCTCCATCGATCTTATCCCTTTACACTACCGACAACAAGTCCATGAACGAAATACCTTTGCAGGAACGGATACACGAGCAGAATGGGTATAACAGACAAAAAGATTTGAGATGCCTGGGTCGTTCTATCCGACACCTGACTTAATAGTGTTGCATCTTCAAGGGTCATCATCTCACTTTGAATCATCGTCACTTGCTGAAGCATCGATTGCAAATACGTGGCTAGCGGATAACCTTCCGGACTTTTCATATAAATCATGCCATCAAACCAGGCGTTCCAGTGTCCCACCATGGCAAACAATGTAATGGTTGCGATACTGGGCAATGAAATGGGAAGGTAAATGCTCCATAGCGTGCGGAAATGGCCTGCGCCATCCATCCAAGCCGCCTCTTCCAGCTCCTTCGGCAAACCCCGGAAGAAATTCAGCATAAGCAATACATTAAAGATCGGAACCGCTCCCGGTAATATCAGAGCCCAGATCGAATCCAAAAGGCCTGCTTCCTTGACGATCAGATAACCCGGGATTAATCCTCCACTGAATAGCATGGTAAAGACAAAAACCCACGCATAGAACGTTCTGGAACGAAACTTTGCTGCCTCTTTGGAGAGCGGATAGGCTACAAGAATCGTGAAAATCAGGTTGGTCGCAACTCCGAGTACCACACGGAGAAGACTTGTACCGAATGAATTTAGAAACTGCTGATTTTCGAGAATGTATTTATACGAGGAGAAGGTGAAGTCCACCGGCCAGAATGTGACACTCCCCGCCTTGACTGCATCACTTGAACTAAACGAAATTGCCAGAATATTCACAATAGGAAACAGACATAGCAAGGCAAGAAGGGTCAGGATGACATAATTGATTCCCAGAAACCAACGGTAGGCTCTTGAAGCGTGATGCATGTTCTTGCCTCCTTTCTAGAAAATCCGATAATTGGCTAATCGATAGGCGAGGAAGTAACCAAGCCCGATAAAGATAAACGAAACGACTGACTTAATGAGACCCAATGCGGTTGATACCGAATACTGCGCATCTTGCAGACCGATCCGATAGATCATCGTATCCAGAATGTCTCCGGATTCATAGACCAGCGGATTGTAGAGGTTGAACACTTGGTCAAAACCACCGTTAAGCACGTTACCCAGACTCAGTGTAACCATTAGAATCACGATGGGACGAATGCCAGGCAGCGTAATATGCCAGGTCTGCTTCCATCTTCCTGCTCCATCCATGACAGATGCTTCGTACAGGGATTTATCAATGTTTGTCAGTGCGGCCAAATATATAATCGTGCCAAATCCGAATTCTTTCCATTGGTCCGTAATGACGAGTATGTAAGGAAACCATTCGTTACTGGCCAGGAATTGAACCGGCTCTACACCTACTGCTTTAAGCAGCATATTTACGATCCCGGTACTGGGAGATAATACATCCACAATGATTCCGGCCAAAATGACCCAAGAAAAGAAATGCGGCATATAGATGACCGTCTGAATCGTTCGTTTAAAACCTGTTTTGCGCACCTCGTTCAGCAGCAGGGCCACAAGTACCGGAATGACCAAACCGGACACCATTTTCATCGCGGAAATAAATACCGTATTCCATACGACCTGACCGAACCCCGGCAGATCGAACAGATACCTGAAATTGTCCAGGCCGACCCAGTTCATATTTTTGAATCCGGCAATGGGAGAGAAATTCTGAAAGGCAATGGAGAGTCCCGCCATCGGAATGTAACCGAATACAATAATGATGATCAGTCCAGGCAATATCATGAGATGAAGCGGAACGTTTCGTATAAATTGTTTGTAGTTGGAACGCATGAGCTGTCTCCTCCTTCAAATTCATTATAGAATCCGTCAGGAATCGGCAATAGTGTAGGCTATTTACTTTAGGTATCTTTTGTTGACCCTCTTCGTTGAACGCCAAAAAACCGCGAGTGTCGCGGTTTTTTGGCTGCATCAGGTTACTATTGAAATATTAACTATATAATTTGTACTAGACATTTACACGATAACGGAGAGGTCAGAAGGAATCTGGAGAAGCGAAGCGTTCGCCTTTATCACCGGATTTCCCCTTTTAAATAAGGGATTCAAAAAAATCTGGGGATAACAGCGATCGGAAGATGGTTCTGACCACGTAGTGACTTTGTGTGAAAAATACTGGTTCAACTTATATAATTAGTTCTGGACATCCATAACCAATACATTGACCGAATGCGCAGGAAGCTGCACGACAACCGAATCCTCCTGCAGATGAATCACTTGTTCTTGTGGAACAATTTTCTCATCATTTTTCTGGTTCACATTAGGAACATGTAGCAATTCTTCATCTCCGCCAAGTGTTATCCATTTCGCAACAGAGGTAACGTTTAGATTTTGAAGGTGAATTTGGGTTGCTTTGTCCACCCCATCTGCGTTCACCAGCTTCACATACACATGCTGCGCATCTCTCGTAACAGAATGGAATACATCCCGGTTGTACGCTTCCAGCTTGTAATCCAGAATTCTGCTGGTCGTGTGACCATCGGTATAAGAGCAGATCAGATTCTTCCCTGTATCGCCACCATAATTGACAGTAATCGTATAATTCGTATCGTTCGCCAGCGGTTGATAGTTGGCTGCCCGGAGATTCCCCGCCGCTGAACTGGAAGAATAATCACCCAGAGTGTAGCCTTCTACCCCTTGTTTATATACTTTGACTCCCGTTGCATTGCCGCCATATCCGATTGCGTATTCGATGACATCCTTTTTCTCAGGTGAACTATCCGTCAATCCAACACCGATGGTGAAGCCATCCTCACCCGCTATACGCTGAGCCTCGACTTCCACTTTATAATTCGACCATTCATCGTTCAGAAGGAATAATCCATTCAGTCCGCTTGACTGGGCTTTCAAAATCAGTCCTTTTTCCTTCTCCAGCGTGTATCCTGCCGATCCCGGAATCGAATTCCATGCCTCATTCAGAGCTGTCCGCTCCTTGAAATCTTCTGTAAACAGCACGCTGCCATCCTGGTTCGATGTGACCGTAATCCGTTTCACCACAATATCGGCATTGCCTGTCGCAATCTCGATGCCGCCTCGTGGAATGAGTTCCATCGGTTGACCCTTGCTGTACGTTGTAAATGAAGTGCCCAGCACCTGCTCACCCACATACTTGGCAAAAAGCTGCTGCACATAGTAATTCGGTGTGTACCACACCGTTTCATCATCAAACCAGATGCAGTCCGGCGTCCAGCGGTAAGTGCCATCCGTCAGTACTTTGTTGAACAGCGGCGCATAGGCAGCCAGGCGAACAACATCCGCATTATTTTCAAAGCCGGTCATGACCGCAGCTTCTGCGATCGCACCTGCCAGTGTATTTTTGTCCGTGGATGCATATTCTCCCACAAATACCTTGGATGTCTCTGTCCAATCCATACTGCCGTCTTCATGATAAGCCCGCTCATAATAGTTGTACCGATCCACGTTGTTCAGCAAATAGTCATTGGAGCGATAGTAGTGCTCATCGGCAATGGTATCCATATAGTTGTCCTGGTTCTCATACCAAGTGACCGTCTCCTCGATGACCTCTTTGCCATCTGCAAAAGCAACCTGAGCTGATCCGGTCAGATTGCCGCTCAGGAATTTCCAGCCCTGTTGGTACGCATCATCGTCCGCCTGGGCGCCGACTGTCGAAATGATATGAAGCTCATGATCAGGATAATTACGTTTCATATACTCATCAATTGACGTCTTGAATACTTCAAAGTTGGCAAAAAATTCGGTTCCCCAGTTCTCATTACCTACGCCAAGATAACGTAGATCGAATGGTTCAGGATGTCCCATGCTGCTTCGAATGGCAGCCCATTCGTTATGTTCAATATCCGTGCTGAGCGCGAAATCGATCAGGTCTGTAAAGTTTCGGATATAGTAATCCCTCAAAGCGCCACCCGCCGGGTGAGCGTAATCCGAACGAGCCTGACACAGAACGCCACAGGCCATGACCGGCACCGGAGCAGCATTCAAATCTTCTGCCAGTTGGAAATACTCCATATAGCCGAGACCCATCGTCATCATGTAACCCCAGACGTTATAGTTCTCTTTGCGAAGCTCCACCGCTCCCACCGAATCCTTCCAGTCATACACATTGTCCCAAATAAACGAGCCTTCGGAAATGCATCCCCCCGGAAAACGCAGAAACTTCGGATGCAGATCAACAAGGGCTTGAACCAGATCTTTCCTAAGACGATAGTTTGGATTCCCGGTGTAGTTGGCATGTGCTGAAGCGGATACTCCCTGCTCTTTCGGATCGGCTCCCCATACATCCTGCGGAGTCAACGACACCATGTCGATGGAAATGTCTCCTTCAAAGGTAAGTGCCAATTGCCCCAGCGCGGTCTCCGTTCCGGTCAGGATCACGTTTGAATGGGTGATATGGGGAGAGCTGGAGTGAGTCAATACATGGCTACCACTTGCATGACCGCTGATCTCGCCATTGGCCACAAGGACACGGGTATCGGAATAGGCGATCCCGTACTTCTTCCATGTGTTACCGCCTTCAACTTGCAGGGTAACAGAATCGCTGATGGCATCACCGTTCCCGTCCTGCAATTGAACCGTAATCGTTCCTGCGGATACTGCCTTGGCCCAGACGGTAAAATCATATGCCTCTCCTTTCTTGATGGACATGGCACAATGCTCATTGGAATCCGAGAATCCGCGATTTCGAATGGTCGCACCCGTCTGAACCGTTACATAATAAGCGTTCACTTCCGGGTCTTCTACGTTAAGATGAGTGTTTATTCCATCGGTATGCTGTACGATCATTTTCTCGGTATCCCCTGACCAGGCAAACAAAGGATCACGGTTCCGGCCTGTCGAACAACCACATTCGCCAGAGTCATGCGAGTACGTATCGAATGCAAAGGATTCGAACGAACGGTTCTGAACTAACTCCGCATAGATTCCCCCATCTGCTGCATTGTTGATATCTTCGTAGAACAGGCCGTACATCACTTCACTAATATCCGCCACATGCTGGTCCCCATGGATTGTAACGGTATAAGGCGGAAGATGTTCTGGCACAACGGACACATCAAAACTTTTGTTCAGCGTATTTCCACCTTTGGTTAAAAGTGCGTTCAAACGAATCTCCTGTGCTGAGCTCAGGGGTTGAACTTGTCCATTCGCTGACAGAACTTCTGGCTGACTTGATTTCCATTGAACGTTTACCTTGCCCCCCAGCAAATCTACAGGCAATGACACGTCTTTGGTAATAATCCGGGCTGGAGCAGACAAATATTTATCTCCTGCCAGCTTCACAATCTCTTCATCCGTCAGGGACTCGCACATGACTTCGATCACTTCATCCATGGACAGAGCCGCCTGATAAATCCGAAAATCAGACAGTGAGCCTGCAAAATCCACATCTGCCGCGTACTGAGAACGTCCAATATAATTGCGGCTATAATTCGCAGGATCTACGAACGAATCAAACCATCTGCGCAGCTTGGCATAGTTGCCACTGGATGTCTGACTGATGGAGCCATCCGCTACTTTCTCTCCATTCACATATACAACCGGACCCGCGCTGCTGCGTGTGCCGCCGTGACTGCCTGCTACGGACAAAGCAACATGCATCCATTCCCCACTGGCTAATCCACGTCCCGGGTCTACAACCAGATCATCACCTGCATATAACGTGCCTCGCATCTGACGAGTCAGAAATAAATAGGGGCCCTTTTCTCCTTTGCCGAAGTCGAAAATCCGCTCCCACACGTTCGATCCCTTGCCCAAATGGACCCATGCTGCAACAGTTACTCCAGTGTTGTCGCTTACATTTTGCAGCAAATTCGAAGGCAATTCCAAATAGGATGTTCCGTTCGATCCTCCCGTAAAAGTAACCGCCCATCTGCCATTCACTTCGGAAATGTGGGGTGATTTCTCTCCTGCGGCGGCTCCAACGTGCCCATTTCCTGAACTATCCTTGCCAATGTCAGCTGCATCTTCAAACTTGTAGTGTGCAATTAGTTGATTATGAAATGTATTCATGTTCATTCCTCCTATGTAGCGTAAATTATCGTAGATAAGCTTTCTTTAATTCGTATAAATATAAATTGATTAATAAATATATAAATAAATGATCTAATCGTATAGTATCTTATTCCGAGTAAAGATTTCAATCCCAAAATTACAAAAAATCCGTTATATCATAGGAATTCTTTCGAATACATCGACCTTTTGCTTATCTCCCTCTCCATCCTAAAGTCACCCTAACCCTGATATTTATGGTTTACAAATACATAAATTGATTGATAATATATCAAATGAAAGCGCTTGATAATTTATGCGAACCAAAAGGAGGGCTGCCCTACCAAATAACGTTTACGGCAATGAATAGGGTTATTTTTCATTTCAGGTATTGGGAAAGGGGAAACGTATGAAACGTTATTGGGTAAGCGTACTTCACATTTCTTTACTGAGCTCTGCATTACTTACGACAACAGCTTTGGCTCCCGTCTCCGTATTGGCGGACAGTCCAGGGGCAATCCGTTCCAACCCGCAAGTTTCCACATCCATTGAGAATGCGGTTCCAGCATTCAGGAATGTTTCCGTTCATGACCCTTCCGTTATTAAGGTGGGGGATACCTTTTATATTTTTGGTTCACATCTTCAAGTGGCAAAATCCAAAGATTTGATGAATTGGGATTCGGTCGCCTCCGGGGTTACGGATGACAACCCTGTTGTCCCTAATGTAACCAAGGAATTCGCTGAAGCCCTGCAGTGGGCGCAGACCGATACATTATGGGCAGCAGACGTCATTCAGTTGGCGGATGGAAAATTTTATATGTACTACAATGCATGCAAAGGGGACTCTCCCCGCTCTGCGTTAGGTGTTGCTGTGGCAGATAACATTGAGGGCCCTTATAAGGATCAGGGTATTCTGCTCAAATCCGGCATGTGGGATGAGATCAGTGAGGATGGCACCATATACGATGCAACCATACATCCGAATGTGGTCGACCCAGATGTATTTTTCGATAAAAACGGCAAGCTCTGGATGGTATATGGTTCCTATTCCGGGGGGATTTTCATTCTGGAGATGGATGAAACGACGGGAAAACCTCTCCCTAATCAGGGGTATGGCACAAAGCTGACCGGAGGCAATCACAGCCGAATTGAAGCACCTTATATGCTCTATAATCCCGAAACCGACTATTATTATCTGTATCTGTCCTATGGCGGATTAGGTGCTGACGGGGGATATAACATTCGCGTAGCTCGTTCCAAAACACCGGACGGTCCTTTCCTCGATGCTGAAGGAAACGATATGATCAACGTCAAGGCGGACAAGGACAAACCCTTGTTTGACGACCGTTCGATCGAGCCTTTTGGCGTCAAATTACTAGGAAACTTCCTGTTTCAAAGACAGATCGGTGACCCCGGCACAGGTCAAGGTATCGGCTATGTGTCACCAGGACATAACTCCGCTTATGTTGACGCTGAAACGGGAAAACAATTTCTGATCTTCCATTCCCGCTTTCCAGGACGCGGCGAAGAGCATGAAGTCCGTGTCCATGAGATGCATATGAACTCGGAAGGATGGCCTGTTGTTTCTCCCTATCGCTATGCGGGCTTAGAAGAGGATACTGCCGCATTGAAAACCCAGGATATTGCTGGTCAGTACAAATGGGTGAATCACGGGAAGGAAATCACAGCCGAGATCAAATCTTCACAGACCGTTCAGTTCACAGCAGATGGGCAGATCAGTGGTGCGGTGACGGGAACTTGGAGTCTTAAAGAAGACAATCAGGTGCAAATCACATCGAATAATGTTCTGTATAAAGGAGTCTTCACGCATGAATGGGAGCCAGATTCCCAAAAGACGGTTCTGACCTTTAGCGCTCTCTCCTCGTCTGGCGTGGCAATCTGGGGAAGTCAGATGGCTGCACTGAAGGATCAGGATATTGTTAATGCGGTGAAAAAGGATCTGAGTATCGGCGACACAGGGAACATATTCTTCAACCTGTCCCTCCCGACCAAGGGAACTCGTGATGCAGAGATTACGTGGAAATCTTCCAACACCTCTGCGCTGTCCGCTACCGGAGTAGTGAATCGTCCTCGAACGGGTAAGGGAGATGCCAAGGTGGCATTAACGGCAACGATCCGCAAAGGTAGTGCGGTAAGCTCCAAAACGTTTAACGTTATCATTCCACAGCAAGCGGTAAGTCCACTGCTTGGAGAATATACTTTTGATCAAAAGAAACTTGCAAAAATCGCACAGGATTTCAGCAAAAATGAATACCATGGCCAAGCCTTTAATGTGGCGACTTCTGCTATTAGCAGTAAGAATCAGGCTGCTGCTTTTAATGGAACCGACAGCTACATCCAATTGCCTGGTATCATTACCGATACGACGGATTTCACCTTTAGCGCATGGGTGAACTGGAGTGGCGGGGGAGCCTGGCAGCGAATTTTCGACTTTGGAAATGGCCTGAACAGACATATGTTCCTTACTCCCGCCCAGCATACTGGAGCATTGCAATTCACCATTCATGATCAGGGACGGGATCAGAGCCTGATTGCTGCTGAACCGCTGCCCTCCAATCAATGGGTGCATGTCGCTGTTACCCTTCAGGGAGATGTTGGAACTCTGTATGTGAACGGAAAATCCGTAGCAAGCAGCACGGAAATCACGTTTAACCCGAAGGATCTGCAAGTGACGGAAGCTTATTTGGGCAAAAGCCGCTATACAGCCGATCCCTTCTATAAAGGTTCGATGGATAACGTAAAAGTATATGATAAGGCGTTAACATCCACGGAAATTCAGCGTCAGGCAAAAGAAAAGCCTTAATCAGGAAACTTGCCAAAGGTGTTGGATCCAAAACAAATACCAATAAAGCAGCCGATTTCTTAGACTGCTTTATTGGTATTATCATTTATATCGTCTGTATTTATTCTTGTGGTCCAGCTGCTGCAATTTCCGCGATTCGTTCGTTTACATTCCCCTCTTCATACCAACCACCGTGATAACAGAGAATTTTTTCGATGTCATATGCGGCAAATTTGCTTAGCGATTCGTAGGCTTGCTTCAAATCCGGTGTCTGCATGGGATTCGGTCCTTGCAGTTGTCCCCCGCGAATTAACATGGCATCACCGGCAATTAATGTTTTGGAAGCAGGGTGATACAAACTGATATGCCCAGGTGTATGTCCTGGCGTCTCGATGACAATGACTCCGCCACCGAATGCCAATTCGTCGCCATTTTCGAGAGTATCTGTAACGACAGTTCCAGACACTAATGGGAAATGGGCCGTTTTGAGCTCTATTGTTGGAGGGATCTGTTTCAGAAGAGAAAGCTCTCCATCGATATAAGGACGATCAGCAGCATGTGCATACACCTTTTTCCCCGGATAGGTCTTGATGATTTCGATTAGATTGCCAATATGATCCGGATCCTGATGCGTGAGCAAAATACCCGTTAACTGTTCTATGGAATATCCAGCTTCATTCAACTTGGAGGATACTTCTTGCACCATTCCCGCCACGCCTGTGTCCACAAGGATCAATTCATCTTCCGAATATAATAGCGAAGGCGTGAAAGTCCACATGCCTTGCGGAAGTTCAATACCGAGTTCGAGAGAAATCACACCTGATTTTTTCATTTTTTTGATCTCCTTTTACGCTTGGATTGTAAGTTCATTCATTAGTTCACATAATGCTTCCATGGCATTGTCCGAGAAAAATAATTCCATGTTGGACTGGGTAACGGTTGCCGTTTCCCCCGCGTACTCAAACATCTTGGTTTCATACTCCTGCACGGCTTTGTCAAGATCAGCATGATTTATAATGGAATTGGCAAGCTCGGCAGCATCCAGCATTGCCAGATTGGCTCCTGCTCCCGCAAAGGGAGACATCAGGTGGGCGGCATCACCTATCAGTGTAACGCCAGATTGATGTTCCCACTGGTGAGGGACAGGCAGCATATATATTCGTCTGGGTGTGATCGCCCCATTAGCACATCGGATATAACTCTTCAGTTGTTCGTCCCAATCTTCAAATAACGGCAATATCGCTTGCTTCGCTTCCTCCAGGTTCTCAAAAGGAATATTGCTCTGCTCCAGCCAATCTCGTTCCACCTTGAAACCCAGGTAAACCCGAATCCGTTTGTCCCCATTCAGCTGTGCCATAATTCCTTTGTGGTCACCCAGGGCAAACATACTTCCCATCCCATTAAATGCTGCAAGTTCGGGAAACTGGGCTGCGGCATTTAGGATGTTAAGTTCAATCATGCTCACACCCGAATATTCTGCGGTTGCATCACTGACCAATGGACGAACTTTGGAAAAAGCACCATCTGCTGCAATGACCAGATCAACGGTTTCGGTAAACCCATTGTCAAACTGCAGTTCATGTTGTCCCTGACCAAGCGGTACAGCCTTCAACAATTTACACCCCCATTGAATGGAATTCGGCTGCAGCGAGTCAAGCAGCATCGCCCGCAGCACGGAACGGTCGATTTCTGGACGGTCATGTTCTGTGTGATCAAGGGCTCCCTGGGCATCAAGCAGAATGTTTCCTTTTTTATTTGAAAGTTTTAACGCCTGTCCTTCAAAGCGGCAAATGGCATGGAACTGATCGAGTAGTCCGGCCATCTGTAATGCTTTTTGGCCGCTCTCCTGATCCAGATCAAGTGTACCTCCCTGTTCGCGATACGCCGGATACGGGTCACTTTCATACACGACAGGACTGTACCCTGCCTGCTGCAAGATCCTTGCCAGCGTGAGTCCACCAGGACCCGCTCCGATAATAGCGATACGTTTATGTTGATTACTCATAGCAATCACTCCTAAATTTATTGTTTAATTTCATGTTGTTTTTCCTGTTCACAAACTCATCTTAGCGCTTGAAGTTAAACTGAATTTAAATGGTTAAAGAAATCAGCAGATTCATATTCTCGTAAGGATGTTTCAAAATCTGACGATCTGACGAAAAACCAAAAAAGCATCAGTCGTTAAACGACTGATGCTCCGGTAATCCGATTCCATATTCCACACATTCAATCTAATTTCAGGATTTTTCAGTGATCAGGAGTAAACTCACAACAAATTCTGATCCCTGTCCCAGTTCACTTTTGGCAGTAACTTGTCCGCCATGCATCTTCACAATTTTTTGGACAAGAGACAGCCCAAGTCCATTGCCTCCCTGGGAACGAGTTCGAGCTTTATCCGCCTTGAAAAACCGTTCAAAAATGTGCAGCTGATCTTCTGGTGAGATGCCCACGCCATTGTCCGTAATCGTACATACAACCTCATCTTGATGACAATCAAGGGTTACCCCAATGGTCCCCTCTTCAGGTGTGAATTTGATTGCATTATGCAGCAGATTGATCCACACCTGACTTAGCAAATCCTCGTTCCCTATAATCGTGGTCACAGGCATAGATACATCCAATTGAATTTGTTTTTCAGCCCATTGGGGTTCCAGCATAAGAAGGATGTTCTCAAGTTGTCTGTCCAAACGATAAGCTTTTTTCTCCATGGAAGTATAATCGGACTCCAATGCGGAAAGACGCAACAAATTACCGCTCAGCTTGGATAATCGCTTACTCTCCGTTTCAATAATATCTGCATATAACACGATTTGCTCTTGATTCACACTTTTATTTTTCAGCAACGAGGCATACCCATTGATGGAAGCGAGCGGGGACTGGATCTCGTGAGATACATTGGATATAAAATCCTGGCGCATCTTTTCCACCGAGCCAAGTTCTCTAGCCATGGTATTTACGCTGTCCACCACCTCCTGATACGGGCCCTGTTCGACCTCCATCTTTACAGATACATTGAAATCTCCCTTGGAAATCCTGCTCATCGCTTCAAGCAATTCTGTACGTTGTTTATTAAAAATGAATCTGCGATCCTTCCGTTCACCACCACGGATCCATGCCCACGCATAACCTGCCAACGGCATAAGAGCCAAGCCAATAATCGCCGTAAGCAGATGAGAGATTAGTTCCGGGGGATTCCCTGTCACCGTATAGATCCATTCCATTAGCACATATCCAACACATAGAGATCCACAGAAGAGCACCAGGAAGAAAATTGTTCGCCTTATAAACATGTCCATCTCCGCTCGATTGAAAGCCCCTTCTTTCTTCAAGGTGTCTCCTCCAATCGGTAACCCAATCCTCGAATGGTTGTAATCTTGAAACCTGCCGTCTCCGGTTGATAACGTTCTCTCAACCGATTGATATGTACATCCAGTGTGCGTTCATTCCCTTCAAAATCGTACCCCCATAAATCCTCAATCAACTGATTACGGGAGAGTGTTTTATTGGCATTACCCGCAAGCTTAAATAACAATTCAAACTCTTTCATAGGAATCGTATGAGTATTCCCCTCCATAATGACGGCATAATTGCTTCTGTCTAGCGTGATTCGTCCAACGGTAACCGATTGGGAGGCATTTATTTTATAACGCTTCAGCAATGCCTTCGTACGGGCTATCAGTTCAGCAGGTTCAAACGGTTTGGTGAGGTAATCATCCGTACCCATTTCAAATCCTTTGACCTTTTGAGTGATATCCTCCTTCGCAGTTAGCATCAAAATCGGAATATCCTCATGATAACGCCGTAGCTTTTGGCACAATTCGAAACCGTCCATATTTGGCATCATAATATCTATAATGCAAAGGCTTGGATTCACTTCTGCTACTTTTTGCAGCGCATCGTTTCCATCAACCGCTTCAATGGTGAGAAATCCCTCCTGTTTCAGGATTGTACTTACAAGTTCACGGATATAAATATCATCATCGACAATCATAATTTGATTCATTACCGGGCCCCCTTTCTCTCCTTCAGGATGATAGTACGACACGAATTTAAACAAAATATAAATAGCGTAGAATCTATTTGTACACACCATTTCACTTTGAATAATGGATGACCATGCTTAATTTATTGGCAGAGGCACCCGAATTTTTATAGCCATGAGGCTTGTCCGCGCGAAAACGGATTGACTCCCCTTGTTTTATCGTATATTCCTCCGCCCCAACCCGAATCGTAACTTCCCCTTCAAAAACTGTAATGAATTCCTCTGCCCCTTCTATATGCGGTTCAGCATTCAAAGAAGACTCTTTATCCATTTCCATCATGTACATTTCAAAACGGCGCCCCTCTTCGAAGGGAAAATGGGGATATATCCGAATCTTTCCCTCATCCTCCATCAATGCTTGAATATCACTGCCCGTTACAACTGTAGTGTCCGACTTTGGCTCGTGGATTAAAGCTGTAAACGAAATTTTCAGGCCGTTCGCAATCTTCCATACCGTCGCGATTGTAGGGTTGGATTCACCACGTTCTATCTGACCCAGCATCGTCTTGCTAATTCCAGACATTTCGGCAACCTTGTCCAAACTAAGCTTTCTTTGTTCCCTGAGCTGCTTCAAATTCTGAGCCAGAACAACATTAATGTTTTTCAATATACAGTCACCTCTGTTTTAAAAGATTATATTGTGCTATATAGCGTACATATTGTACAATTATAAAGAACGTACGTTATATCGCACGTTTCAGTTAAATATAACATACAACAAGAATGAAATGTGGAGGACTTATGAATATCTTACCGTTACTGACTTACGCAATTGTGGCTTCATTCACTCCGGGTCCCAACAACATCATCGCCATGACGCACGCAAGAAACGAGGGATTCAAGAAGATACTTCCGTTTATTGCCGGTGTAGCAGCTGGCTGCCTGCTTATTATGTTTCTGTCCAGTTATTTCAACCTTATTCTGCATCAATACATTCCGAGGATCAGACCCGCTTTAAACGTGTTGGGATGTGTATACATGATTTATTTGGCGATCAAAATCATGCGAAGTAAACCTGCAAATGCCAAAGATCCCAAGGCCAATCGTTTTACGTTTCTCTTTGGCTTCACCCTGCAATTCATCAACCCCAAAGTCATTCTGTATGGTCTTACGGCCATCTCGGTATTTGTTATGCCTCTCGGAGACTCTCATGTTCATATGATCGTATTTTCGTTACTTCTAACCATCATTGGCATTAGTGCCAATATGACTTGGGGGTTATGCGGTATGTTATTTCAGAGCTTTTTATTGAAATATGAGCGGCCTTTTAATATCCTAATGGGTATTTTGCTCATCTATAGTGCCCTATCGATTTTAAAATAAATGCAAGTGAAAAAGCGTCCTCCCATCTAATGAGCTGGACGCTTTTATGTTTATTTCAAATTACCTCAGTTTGATCTCCACCACGGATGACTTGGGTATTCCCCGGCATTCAGCACAACCTTCTCACCAATTTTTGGCGTTGCAATGGAGACATTCAAGGCATGTGCAGCCTTGGTGATCCGTTCAACCGGCTCGTTCCAGGCATGATAGGCCAGCGTAAATGCGGCCCAATGAATCGGGATGAGCAGCCCTCCCCTTACGTCCAAGTGAGCCTGTACCGTTTCTTCCGGCATCATATGAATGTTGGACCAACGCTCATCATATTGTCCGCATTCCATCAGGGTCAGGTCAAAGGGTCCGTACTTACTGCCGATTTCCTTAAAATGAGGACCGTATCCGCTGTCACCGCTAAAGAAAACCTTCGTTTCTTGTCCAGCAATAACCCACGAACACCATAGTGTAGAGTTACGGTCCAACAACCCCCTGCCCGAGAAATGCCGCGCCGGCGTGCAGGCTAATGTTAAACCTTTAAAGGATAGCTCATCCCACCAGTTATGTTCGGTAATCTGTTCCGCGGGCACACCCAGTTGAATCAGTCGCCTGCGCACGCCAAGGGGAACGATAAACCGCTGTGTTTTATTTTTCAATCTGCGGATAGAGGAATAGTCCAGATGATCATAGTGGTCATGCGATATAATGATCGCGTCCAAGACTGGAAAGTCTTCGGGTTGAATTGGCAGGTTCGTGCTGTATCGTTTCGTACCCGCCCAGGATACAGGAGATGGACGGTTGCCCAGCATTGGATCAAAGAGCAATCTGTGTCCTTCGATCTCAAGCAAAAAAGCCGAATGACCGAACCATGTTACCTGCGGATGATCGGATACATTTAACGATTCCGCTGGTTCATATTTCTCTACGGGAATGTTACCCGCAGGTCTGCGCTCTATACTTCTCCGCATGGAATCCCTCAACATACTCACCAGAGAGCTGAAGCTCATACTCGCCGATGTCGGAATCTGATTTTCGTATTTTGTCATTATTCATACCTTCTGTTCTCTATAATCAATCATTCAAGCGATCATTCAATCTTGAGTAAAACAGGAGCAATATTAGCCTTTATATTAAATCATTGCTCGTTTATAATCAATTCGCCTTCGGTTATCTGAATGTAATATTTCAATTAACTTCATTTCAATGGAGCCAATGGACCAATTCGAAAATTAAGGTGGAATTAAGATTCTGTTTTCTATCCAATAAGAATGGGCATATATAATAGAGAAAAACCAAGAGAGTATGTGAGACATAATGAAAAAATGGCGCAGAAGATTAGTTAAAACGTTGATATTCGGGGTAGTCGCTGTTCTGATTCTACTGGGTACAGGTGTGATCTATCAACAAGTGAGTACCCGGCAGGATGAGAAAACATTTGTCCCTCCAGGCAAGCTGTACAGTATCCATGGTGACAATATGCATTTATATACGGGTGGACAAGGAGATGCAACAGTTGTCCTAGCATCCGGATGGGGTACAGCTGATCCTTATGTGGACTATTATCCGCTATATGAGAAGCTTGCTCCCTACACGAAATTTGCAGTTTATGATCGCTTTGGCTACGGTTATAGCGATGTGACCGATAAGAAACGCGATGTCGATACAATTGCGGATGAACTGCATGAGCTATTACAGGTGTCTGGACAAAAACCGCCTTACGTATTGGTTGCACATTCATTGGGCTCGCTGGAAACGCTCCGTTTTGCCCAAAAGTACCCGGATGAGGTGCAGGGCATCGTGATGGTGGATGGAGGAAGCCCGGAATACTACGCCAATGAAACCGAGGATATAGCAAGCATGGTCGGCGGCTTCATGAACCAGTTCCGTATCCAAACTGGCTTGTTCCGATTGCTTATGCAATCTGATGCTGTTGTAGAAGCCTCGAATGCCAGTCGTAACGGCCTGAAGCTTGTACCAGATGATTTAAAGAAAGTAGATACAACGGCTCTGTTGCTTAATTACGGCAATGCCAACACCGTCGATGAATTGCGCGAAACGACAACCAATGCCAAGATTGTCATCGACAACAAAAAGCCCTTCCCGTTTCCGCTTACCATACTGACCGCAGATTACTTCGGAGCAAGTGAACCAAAGTGGGACAAAACCCAGGCTGAATTTACATCCTGGTCGGAACAATCCAAACATGTAACCGTTAAGGATACCGAGCATTATATTCATCAATATCACCCGGATCTTGTTGCCAATGAAATATTGGAACTGGTCAAGAAGTAGATTCCCTGAACAAACGTTGAAAAAGCAGTATAACGAAACGCTAAACAAGCAGTACAATTCGTTTCAACATAAAACCCTAACGATTCTGGTAATCTGGTATTATCCCCTTTAAGTAGACACTTAAAAAAACCTTCATGTATCATGAGGGTTCAAGTGAAACTTGGAGGGGATATTTTTATGGCGAAAAAA
>NZ_FOBD01000013.1 GCF_900109515.1 Paenibacillus sp. OK003
TTTGCTGATGCCATTTTTTTCGGCTACTGATGCTTTTCCTAAGGAGAATTTCCAATTCAACACATTTAGGAGCTTGACATCATACCGCTGGACTTCTTATTCGTTAAGTTTGAGTCCCTTCCATTCTTTCAATAGATCCAGTGTACGCTCACGATACTTCCGTTCCTGCCTCCGGCTGATCCACCTGATGTTCATGCACATATGCGTTAAAGTAAGAGGAAAGTATGCGATAGGCAAGAAGGCATGCCTGTCCCTCATCGGACATATCCTGTGGCCGGCCATAACCTTCATGAAAACCAGCGGATGATTCTGTCGATAAAATCGCCTCAAACGCCCTGTCCGCAAACATGGAACGATCCCCATCAATGATGGCGGCAATGTTTAGCTGCCCGTTTTCCTCATGGACAAGCACGTTGGCTTCCCCACCATACTTCCATGGCACGACAGTAGACAGTAGACAGTAGACAGTAGACAAACAGACGGCACCTTGCGGTACCGTCCTTCTGTTTATCCATTAAACATTACAGTTGAATTGTAAGCGAGCCTGTACCTGCTGCTGCCGTAACGACAACACCATTTGCACCAGACGCTTGGGAACCACCCTCTACGCCGGATACACTATCCATGCCACGCAGCACGAGATTCCATGGTTTGCCTGCACCTTCAGCACGAACTTCCAGAACAGAACCGTTACGTGATACGTTAACAACCAGCTCCTGCTCAGCACTTTGGTTCACAACCACCGCTTGAGCGGAGTTGCCGTCAGCCAGTTCGAACAAGTGAAGGGACACATTGTCCGCAAAGTCATAATCCGGTTTGCTATCCACAGCACCAACAGCAATCAGGCTGTTTGGCTTAACCATCATTGGCAGTGTTTTGAAGTCATGGTTTTCGCTTATCCAGCGTCCACCTTCAACTTTAGCACCTGTCAGATAGTTGGTCCATGTACCTTCAGGCAGGTAATAACGAACATCACCCTCCTTGTTGAAGATTGGAGCCACCAGAATCGAATTACCAAACATGTATTGTGTATCCAGGCTGTATGTTGTTGGATCCTCTGGGAAATCAAGCAGCATAGCGCGCATCATTGGAATACCTTTTACAGTCGACTCGACCGCAGAATTGTAAAGATACGGCATCAGGCTGATTTTGAGTTTGGTAAAGTCACGAACAACGTCCACGGATTCCTCGTCAAACAGCCAAGGCACACGATACGAAGTGCTTCCGTGTAGGCGGCTGTGAGAAGATAAAAGTCCGAATTGTACCCAGCGTTTGTATACGTCAGGGGTCGCTGTACTTTCAAAGCCGCTAATATCATGGCTCCAGAACCCGAAACCGGAAAGTCCAAGTGAGAGGCCGCCGCGAAGTGATTCAGCCATGGATTCATAAGTAGAAGAGCAATCTCCGCCCCAGTGAACCGGGAACTGTTGACCACCTGCTGTTGCAGAGCGTGCAAACAGGGCAGCTTCGTTTTTGCCAATCTTCTCTTCGAGCAATTCAAATACAGCTTTGTTATAGAGCTGTGTATAATAGTTGTGCATTTTAACCGGATCAGAGCCATCGAAGTACACGACATCTGTCGGAATTCTTTCACCGAAGTCTGTTTTGAATGAATCAACACCTTGATCAAGCAGAACTTCCAGCTTGCTCTTATACCAATTCACAGCATCCGGATTCGTGAAATCAACCAGAGCCATCCCTGCTTGCCACATATCCCATTGCCATACGCTGCCATCCGCTGTTTTGACCAGGTAACCGTTCTCCATACCTTCATCGAACAAGTAGGATTTCTCTGCAATGTATGGATTGATCCACGCACAGATTTTGAGTCCTTTTTCTTTCAGACGTGCAAGCATGCCTTCCGGATCGGGGAACATCGCTTCATCCCATACGAAATCAGACCATTGGTATTCCTTCATCCAGAAACAGTCGAAATGGAATACAGACAGCGGAAGATCGCGTTCAGCCATGCCATCGACGAAATGGTTAACCGTTGCTTCATCATAATCCGTTGTAAATGATGTTGTCAGCCACAGACCAAACGTCCATGCCGGTGGGAGCGCTGGTTTACCTGTTAATTTCGTATAATTATTAAGTACATCCTTTGGATTGTCCCCACCGATAATGAAGTATTCCAACGTCTCGCCTTCTACGCTGAACTGCACTTTAGATACATTCTCAGATGCAATCTCATACGATACGCGTTCAGGATGATTTACAAATACGCCATATCCTTTATTGGACAAGTAGAAAGGAATATTCTTATAGGACTGCTCACTGCTTGTACCGCCGTCCTCATTCCAAGTGTCCACCACTTGGCCATTCTTAACAAATGGTGTGAAGCGCTCACCGAGTCCGTAAACGTATTCACCAATGCCGAGATCAAGCTGCTCGCGGAAGTACGCTTCCTTACTTGGACCAGTAATATAACCAGCCGCTCTTTGACCGCTACCTGTAATCCGTTTTCCTCCATACACGAAGCTGACGTCCCAACCGTTCGTTTTGTCGATTTGAACTTCCAGATTGCCGCTTTTCAAAACAGCGCCTTGTTCATTTTTCGAGATGTCTACTTTCACATCTTGATGGTTAAGCTCAAACTCAGGCCCTTTTTTCACTCTGCCCTTATGGTGATTCAAGGTTACGCGAATAACGTTAGGCATAGGGGAGCTGTATGTTGCTTTAAGTAATGTACCGTTCAACGTGTCGCCTTTGGTACGAATATATTTAGTAGCCGCATGTACGGTTAAAGAATCCTCTTTTTGCACAATATCACGAATGTCAGTCGGGTTTTGAACGTGGTACCCTTCACGAGTCATCCAGAATCCATCAGTAAATTTCATGTTTTCTTTCCCCCTTTGGTTATACTATAATAATATTGACATTAATAACGAATTTCTTCTCATATTTTGACCAAATATATCACGATTCTGATATTTCTTATCCGATTCTTTATAAACACCACCAATCCATGGTAACGTTTACATTAATAATGATGCAAAAGGAGATTCACATATGGAACGTGAACGATTACGGGAAGACCGGATTCACGGCAATGCCATGTATCCAGTCAGTGTGTACCCGGATATTCAGCAATTGAATGGCGACAGCATACTGGATTGCCACTGGCACGACGAGATGGAGTTCACCATGGTGACTCAGGGCAGTGCTGTTTTTCAAATTGATATGAATACGGTAGAGGTTCAGGCGGGAGAAGCCATCTTTATCAATCGGGGGGAGATTCATGCAGGCTATCTGAAAGGCGATGTCCCTTGTGTTTTTTCATCCATTGTATTTAACCCGGAGCTGTTAGGGAGTCGCACGTTTGATGCTGTACAGGAGAAATTCGTTGGTCCACTTGTACACAAAACGATTATTCCCCCTTACCATATCCAAACCAATGAGGCGTGGGGACAAGAAATCATTTTTCACTTGAAACGTATTTTCGCCGATCATGCCGCCGGGACACCCACCTGCGAGATGACGACCAAAGCTTACCTCTATCTAATATTTGCACAAATGTTTGAACATATGAGACCTGCCGCACTCAAAGGGACAGTCCCATCAGGCAGTCATGATAAAGTGGAACGCCTGAAATCAGTGCTAAGTTATATTCACAAGCGTTACCCTGAACCACTCAAGTTAAAAGAACTGGCAGATGAGGCCAATATGAGCGAAGGACACTTTTGTCGCTTTTTCAAACAGATGGTGCAGAAAAGCCCGGTCGACTATATCAACTATTATCGCATCCAGCAGGCCTGTGTTCAGCTTGAGAATACCGATCACAAAATTGTGGATATTGCCCTGGACGTCGGGTTTGAGCATTTGAGCTATTTCATTACAACATTCAAAAAACACAAGAACATTACCCCGTCCCAATATCGCAAAATGTTTTATGAGAAAGTGGCGATGGAACCTGCACTAGTCTAAGCTTAAACTCCTTTCTGGTGCGGCACTCAGCACATTGAACTGACGATTGTTCGCTGTTCTCCACTTATATTCCAGATAGCAGATGCAAAGAAGGTGCCACAGCCTGTTCGGCCGTAAGCACCTTCTTTATCATTCTGATGAATTGAATTTCATTTTACTTTTTCAATGTTTCCCATGAGCTGTACTCATGCACCGAGAATCCGTTAAAGGACGAATGCACACTTGCCATTTTCTCGACCAGCTTGAGCTGTGCTTCCATATATGCTGTACCCTCTTCATAAAAGGTAATAAAATCGCCTTCCTTGCTTTGCTTGGTCTCCACGGCAATCGATACCGTTTTACCCAAAGTTGAAGCTTCGTCCAGCTCATCCTTCGCTACATTATAGATGGCCGCAGCCGTATCCCGGTAAGCCATAATGGTAATCGAGTCAAACTTGCGGATCATCCAGCTGCTTACATTCATCGTGGAACCCGGAATCTTGTAACCGTCCAGCCAGAAAGGCAAATCCGCAGCTACAGGCATTTTCATCCGTGCGGCCCGATCAACGATGTATTGAACATTCCCCTGCCACTGCGTAATCACACTGGCCTGATTGGTTTTCCACTCAGGATGTACATGAGGTTCAATGTCCAGATGGATGCCGGCAAATTTCTCATTGGGCTCTACTTGATTTTGATACGCTTCAACCCAGTCCAGGAAATCTGTAATTTGATCCCGGCTCTCCGTCAGTCCCCAGGCAGGTCTTCCATCCATAACGTCTACGGCAATATTTTTCTCTCTGGCCTTACGAATGAAATCCGTATAGTACGGAAGCTTTACATCCCGATTCATTTGTAGGTAGATCGTATTGATTTTGTTCGTTGTGGCAAACTTCAGCACTAGCTGAGGGTTACTTTGAATCTGCGTGGTGTCCCATACCCAGGTTGCTCTTACCGATCCCTGTACCGTTCCATGGATGGTTTCATAACTGTCGACTGAGCCAAGTGCAGTGGCCTTGCAAACATACGTATTCCCTACAAACAGCATGAAACAACTAATTAACAAAATGAATTGGTATCTCTTTTTGCTTTTCATATTTGTACACTCCCTTTGATGTTATGCAGCTCTACCGTGCAAATCTCGATGAAATTCTGTCGTTTTATATTCATTCATTAGATACGATTTCGATGTACGACTATTTACATTGCTTTTATATGCAACATCATCTCTTAGACTCACGACGAAAGAATCATATAACTTTATTTCGGGTATTCACACTTCTGTATTTATAGTTCTAAAGTCTCATTTATGAAAAACTTTTTAATTTAAGCCTAATTCCACCCCAACATGGGTCATTTTTGCATATGTACAACAGACGACTCAAGACCTAGTAAGCGTTTTCCTATGACAATAAAAAAAGGCCGCCCAAAGGCGACCCTACACTTCTCTTCCTATTTCAAGGAAGAATGGACACGCTATTATTCATTAATTACCAGCTGGAGCAGCCGGTGTATTCTCCACCATCTCATCAAACAGGGATACCAGCTCAATGCCTTCTGCCGAAATGCGTACCAGTCCTTTATCAGACAAACGCAATTCCGGAATAACAACAAGTGCCAACAGAGATAGCGTCATAAACGCATTATTTAACGTACAGCCCGCAGACTGTAACGCTTCACTGACAGCCGCAGATTGAGCTGCTACCACTTCAAAAGATTCCGTGGACATCAAGCCTGCAATGCGCAGCGGGAATTCAGTCACACCCGAGGCAGTCACGACAGCTACGCCGCCCTGCATTCCAATAACCCGGTTGCCCGCTTCAGCCATCAATGCGTCATCATTCCCGATCATGAGCAGATTGTGGCTGTCATGCGCAACGGTCATCGCAATGGCCGCAGGACCTGTGAAGCCTATGCCCCCAACAAGAGCAACGGCGCGATTGCCCGTTTGTTTGTGACGCTCCAGCACTGCAATTTTGCAGATTTCACCTGATGTTGAAACGACGACATTGCCATGTTCTACCGTGACATTAACATGCTTCTCCTTGGTATCCACATGATTCTCCGTCACATGAATGACTTTCGCTCCAATCGTACCTTCGGTAATCGGCGCAGACAGCTCCATGTCCTTCGGCTGGATGTTGGCTTCCAGTTTCACGGTATTCAGCGCCTCTTCCGGATATGTGAAGCTGTCCCAGACCGCTGTCATTTTGCCGTTCTCTGCCACGATATGCCCTGCGGCAATCGTCATGCCTACACGGACATCAGTCAAGCGTCCATCCAGCAAAATAATGTCGGCGATATTCCCCGGAATAACCGCACCAATATCGCGTGCTACACCGAAACGTTCAGCCGTATTGATTGTTGCCATCTGGAAAGCGGTAACCGGCTTCACCCCTTGAGAAATGGCCAAACGCACAACAAAGTCCATATGGCCTTCTTTGAGCAGCGATTCCGAACTCCGGTCATCAGTCACCAGCATCATGCGACGTGTATCCAGGCCAAGCTCTGTGCAGGCTTTGATCGTTTCCGCAACGTCATGCCACGCAGAGCCCTGACGCATTTTGGCGTACATGCCAAGCCGCAGGCGTTCCACCACATCTTCCTTCGTAACACATTCATGATCCCCCGTAACGCCGCTTGCTGCGTAGGCTGGCAGACGCCAGTCATCCGCTGCCCAGGTGAAGTGACCGTCTGCCACCTTGCCTGCTCGGAGCGTCGCCTGAATTTCACCGATCATCGTCTCGTCCCCGTACACGACCCCAGGGAAGTTCATCACTTCACCGAGACCAATCATATCCGGACCCCAGGAGAGGGCTTCCGCCACTTCTTCCGGTCCAATATAAGCGCCAGTGGTCTCCAGTCCAGGATGTGTGGAAGGAACACAGGAAGCCACCTGCATATAAGCAGCCATTGGCGTCGTCCGTGCTTCATCCAGCATCAATCGCAGACCTTTGAGTCCAAGCACATTGGAGATCTCATGCGGGTCAAAGAACCCTCCCGTTGTACCGGAAGGTAGAACGGCTCTCGCAAACTCCGTTACTTTCATTTGTGTACTTTCAATGTGACAGTGCCCATCCAGCAATCCGGGAGCAATGTATTTGCCTTCAGCCTCAATGATGCGTGTATGCTCTCCAATCGTATGGCTTACATCTTTACCAACATATGCAATCCGGGCGCCCTGTACCGCTACAGACATGCCCGGCAAAATTTCACCCGAAACCACATTAACCAGCGTTCCGCCCCGAATGACCAAGGTCGCAGGCAAGTCTCCCCGTGCTGTTGCCACCAGATCCGGTACGCAATCCGCCATTAATGGGCGTTCAAAAGATGGTGTGTTCATGTTGCTGCCTCCTTCATTAAATAAACGATCCAAAAAAAAATAGATTGTTACGATTATATGAGTCTCGCCGTCATGTGTAAAGAAAATTCACACCTATTGTGCATGAACACAAATGCTGGATCATTTTTTATCCATGAAACCTAATCCGTCTAATCTCATGTCAGAAGAGATGAAATGATCTATGTCCAGTTATGTCCAGAGATCTACTTCGTACCACTCACAGCAAAGCCTAATCTCATGGAGCTTCTTATTCCCCGCATCGTATTCCGCGATACACCGTAATACTCAGAAAGACTCCCGTCCATTCGAACGGAAGCCTTCTCCAAGAACATGAAAGACGAAGTCAATCAGCCTGAGCCGCAGACACCTTGCCCATATCATACAATTCCTCGGACTGTGACGTAATGAATGGGCTCGGTTTCCCCATGCAATAGACATGCAGCAAATGCATGGCACGGGTACATGCCGTATAGAACAGCTTACGTTCATGTTCCTGCGCATATTGCGATGCAGATCCGTCATAGATCAGAACGGCATCAAACTCCACACCTTTGGCCAGATACGCCGGGATGACATGCACACCCCGTTCAAAGGCCAGTGTTGTTTTCTTGATCAGCTTCGGTGCCGCAGGCAGTACTTTGCTTAACGCCTCATGAATGTCCTTGCTCTCTTCCGCGGTTTTGCAGATGACCGCAACCGATTCATATCCTTCCTGGATCAGGTGCTTGAGATCAGCTGTAATAACATCCAGATGCTCCTGTTCATTGGAGGAAACGATTACTTTCGGCTTCTCCCCGCCTCGGTTAAATGGAACGATCTCTTCTCCACCCGGAACCATGCCGCGTGTAAACTCCACGATCTCCTGTGTTGAACGATAACTTCTCGTCAGCTCGATCACTTCCGTATTTTCCGGTCCATACAGGTTAGTCAGCGGTCCCGTACCACTCAATACCGAAGAGTGTGCATAGATAGCTTGATTAAAATCTCCAAGTGCGGTGATTTTCGATCTCGGGAACAATCTTTTCATAAATGCCAGCTGGAAGGCAGAGTAATCCTGCGCCTCGTCTATGATCACATGGCGGATATTGGAGTTAATATGGAAACCAAGCAGCAACTCACGCAGATACAAATAAGGTGTGATATCCTCATAAGCCAGCTCCTGTACTTTCAGTCTACGCAGTGTCATCTCACTAATCTCTTCCCAATGGGAAGGCGGTGCTTCCTCTCCCAACAGGCGAACCATCTGGGCCCGGTCGTTGAATAAGTGCGCGTACAGTTGACGGACATCGACAAAACGTAGCGATTTGATCCATTTGCGTAAAGGCTTGAGCCGATCACTGACCACCATCCGAGCAAGGATCTCCCGTTCCTGCTGGAAATCATCGAACGTGTCTGACTTCCCTTTTTGCTTTCGCTTGAGGCGCTGGTAGGCCCGCTGCAGATCCTCCGGCTCCATCAAATCCAGTTGTTGATCTACCCAAGGTGCCTCCAATTCACCTTTGCCAAAGGCCGATAACTCTTTCAGCATCCAGTCCCGCAGGATTTCCAATCGATTCACCAGTTTGACCGATGGCTCGAAGCTATAAAATTTCTCCTCCATGGCCTCAGCTGTAACCACAGCTTTTCCCTGGAAACGAACCGGCTTGAACTTCATGCCTTCCGACATCATGCTGTCCTTATAACGTGTTATCACCTTCAGGAAAGATTCGGATGACTTGAATCGAATGCCGGACATACGTGCTTCGTACTGAGGATCTTCTGATCCGGTCAGTACATATTCAAGCTGAATGAATGGGTCTTCCAGCTGATATTCACGGCCCAGACGGCGTTCCAGATACTCCTGGAAGGTCGTTTGCAGCATATTTTCCTCCCCAAGCTCAGGTAGTACAGTAGAAACATAGCTGTTGAACATCGGGTTTGGCGAGAAAAGGACCATTTGATCCGCTTGCAGGTGCTCGCGGTATTTATAGAGAAGATACGCCACACGTTGAAGTGCAGCGGATGTTTTACCACTGCCAGCAGCTCCCTGCACGATCAACATGCGAGTCCGGTCATTACGGATAATCCGATTCTGCTCCTTCTGGATGGTCGCCACAATGCTTTTCATCTGTGCATCTGAGGTTCGACTGAGAACGGCCTGTAACAGTTCGTCCCCAATCGTAACCCCGGTGTCGAACATAAAACGGATACGTCCGTCCCGAATAACAAACTGCCGTTTCATCTCAATATCGCCACGGATCTCACCACTCGGTGTATGATACGTGACCGGACCTGGCGCACCATCGTAATACAGGTTCGATATGGGTGCACGCCAGTCATAGACAAGGAAGGACTCCTCCTTCTCATCCAGCAATGATGCGATCCCCAGATAGATTCGTTCTGCATTCGGATAGCCATTTTCCTTAAAATCAATGCGTCCAAAATACGGTGAATGATGCAGCCGTTTCATTTTGTCCAGCGCTGCTGCCGTATTCAGGTGACTACGCTCCCGGTCCGATAAAACCTGCGATTGCTGCCGCATGCTGGTGGAGGTTTCACCCACGTCATCCGCTTCGCTGAAGTTCATGGTGACTTCGTCCCAGAAGTCTTTTCTCATCCCCACAACTTCATCCCTGAAGGAACCTACCTCTTTTTCTAGGATGTCTATTTTCCGATCAATCTGTTCTGTTACAATGTTGACCCGCTGTTGCTCCTCGCTCCATTGCTGGTCTGTACTCATATGTTAATACGCCCCTCTTTCCCCGGATTGTGTCCTCAAAAGCCCATTTGACAAGCCCGAAAAGGCTATGGTATAATTAATTAGAAAGTAAACATTTTTATTTTATGTTAATTAGTTCTAATTTTCTGAAAACCATTTTTTATTGTACCAGTGACAACGTCCCGATGCAAGCGGAGGCGTTTTTTGTTGTTTTCATTCTATTATTACCCTCGATTGGGATGAATATAGAACGTTAACCAATCTATTGTCCTAATTCTTCAATGGTCTCTCTCCACCGTGTAATGGTCCCAGACTCATCTTTTAATTGAAATGTTATCCCTGAGGTAATCTCCGCATAGGGTGCATAATCTACTCGAACGTTTAAAACCTGAGCCTCAAAACGTTCTCTCGGATGCACAGCTTCCATGAGCTGTGGTAGTGAGGTCACTTCCAGACGAATAGATAACAAGCTCTGCTGATGAACAGCAATCAAGGTAGCCTTGCCTGTTCGCTTCATATTCATACTTGTCTGTGTTCCCGGCCATAAAGCCAGTCTCAGCAGGTTGGGCGTGACGGCAATGACTTCTCCCATACTGATCATCGCCTGATATGGCCAGCCATCTTCGGACACCGTCAGCAATTGCATCGCTTCGTGCTGCTTCTGCTCCAGATCCTGTCCATTGAACCACTGCGTCCATTTAGGGTCAAGCTGTGTTAAATTCATACGTATCTACCTCGGTTCGATTGAGTTGGTTGCGCAAGGTTTGCGCTATGTATGCAAAACAACCCGGACACGCTGTCCGGGCTGGTTGTGGTTCCATTGTATATGATGAAACCACATCACCGCAAACCGTATTACCATGTTTACGGCCATTTAAGCCAATTCAGAATTTTATCCTGTGACTCCTTGTCTTCACTGGCACTATGCACATGTTCGGCAAGCCGGTTCAATCGTTCCAGCTGATAGCCATAGTCATAGATCGCGGCAGCTACGATGGACAGTCTCAGCATCCCTTCCTGATCAATATCAAACTGGGAAATGGCCTGCTCCATGAAACGATCATTATCCAAAATGAACTGTGCCGCCTCTTCCCCGTTCGGTTTCAGCTTATCCTCGAATTTGAGCAGCGCATGTTCATGGAATTTGATAACAAGCTCCAGATGTGCATCAAAGAACTGATCCATTTCCGGTGTTCGTGATGCCTGGAAATAATGGCGTTCTACCGAATCCAGCACATCGAATCCTTTTTGCAAACTCAGCAGCATCTGTTTGTATACGACCATCTGCCGAGTCTCGCTGAATTTGGAACGTTTCATCTTCTTCTGTTCTTCTTCAAATAAATTATATTTATCTGACAAAGATTTAATGGAACCGCCCAGATTATTTTTCTCATCCCGGAACACCACTTCCTTAATCTCATCCGAGATCGATGTCCGCAGCAGCAGTGACATGCCGCTGAACACACTCTGAATCTGTTTCACGAACTGAATCTTCGGCTTGGGTGGAAATACGGTAATATTAATAAGAAAAGCAGATACAATGCCGACAAGTGTCAGCAGGAAACGGTTCAATGCAAAATGCCAGTCACCCGACGCTTCCATAATCGATACAACGGTTACCAGCGTCAGGCCAACCGTTTCGCCCATATTCAATTTAAGACAAATCATAATAACCAGCACAATAATTAACCCGACGGCGATGGGCTCATTGGACAGCACCATGCCTCCCAGCAGGGCCACAATTGCCCCAAGTGTGGTGGTCTGCAGCTGATCCAGGAAATACTTCCAGGAACGATAAATGGATGGCTGCATCGCAAAGATGGCCGCAATTGCGGCTGGAACAGGAGATTGCGGGTTCAGGAACATGCTGCTAAGATACAGGGCCAGCGTGACCGCAATCCCTGTCTTAAGTACACGTGCACCAAATGACATGGTGACCCCTCCTCTTTTTCGAAACTGATTTCATTCGTTGGATGATCATTATCATTATTACCCCATATTTCTTTTTTTGCCCGAATCAATTCAGGAGAACGATTTATTGTATCATGGAAGCCTTTGGGTTACCATGCCCTGTATCCTGTTGATGAGTTAAATTCCATTCCCTATTACTTCTATGTATACACAACAATACCCCACACTCCACTCTCGGAAGTAGGGGGTATTGTAGGTTTAACTCAAACGGCGAAAGTTATGAGAACCTTCCTTCCCATTCACGCTTGAACTGCTCCACAAACTTCACCATAAAGTCATGCCGCTGCTCTGCCAGTTCCTTGCCATAGGATGTGTTCATCAGATCTTTTAGCTTAAACAGCTTTTCGTAAAAGTGATTGATCGTTGTACTGCGTCCATTCCGGTATTCCTCCCGCGTCATCTGCTCTCGTGGCGGAAGGGAGGGATCATACATCTCACGACCTCTCGCGCCGGCAAAAGCAAACGTACGCGCAATACCAATAGCGCCCAGCGCATCCAGACGATCCGCATCCTGCACTACCTGAGCTTCCAGGGATGAGACGGCAGGTCGCTGTCCTCCTGCATAGGAAATGGAACTAATGATGTGTACCACAGCTTCCCGTGTACCCGCTTCAAGCGGCTGGGTATCCAGCCATGCATTCAGCTTTGCCATTCCGGCTTCCAGACTTTCGTTCAGCTTCTCATCCGGCACATCATGAAGCAACGCAGCGAGTTCACAGATGAAAGGATCGGCACCCATACGGTGAGCGAGCTCGACCGCAAGTGCGGTCACCCGCTCGATATGCGGCCAGTCATGACCATCCGTATGCCCTGCAGCGTCTCCCTGAACAAAAGTACGAGCCGCGCGAAGGATGGCCTCTCCTGTTAACGTTCCATCAACCTGATCCCCATGCCCTAATTGTTGCGTGCGTAGGTTCAGATGTTGAGGGGAATTCTGTTTCATCTTACACGTCCCCGCCTTCGCGGGCTTGTTCACGCGGTATACGTCTCGCCACGCCGGTCTTAACCGCTGCTTCAATCACGCGATTGCGCATCGATTTGACGATTTTATCATTAAACACACTCGGAATAATATAATAACGGGTGCGCTCTTCATCCGAAATGGCAGAAGCAATCGCCTGAGCTGCTGCGAGCTTCATCTCTTCATTAATCTCACTGGCACGGCAATCCAGAACAGCTCTGAACATACCTGGGAAACACAATACGTTATTGATCTGATTCGGATAATCCGAGCGTCCTGTCGCCATGACAGCCACGATGTCTTCCACCACAGACGGCATAATCTCTGGTACAGGATTCGCCATAGCGAAAACAATTGGATCGGCGGCCATGGTTTGCACATCTTCCCGGGTTAACAGATTACCGCGTGACAAGCCGATGAAGACATCTGCTCCGCGAATAACTTCACGAAGTGAACCTGTCTCCAGTTCCGGATTGGTACGAGCCGCATAGTCGCTCCATACTTCATTTTCATAGGTATTCGTCCGTACCAGCGCACCATCACGATCGACCCCGACAACCCGACTCGCACCCGCGGACAGCAGAATATTACTGCATGCCACACCTGCTGCACCGATACCACAGACGACAATTTTTACATCCGTGATGGATTTACCAACCAGCTTGAGCGCATTGATCAGACCTGCATACAACACAACTGCTGTACCATGCTGATCGTCATGAAATACCGGAATGTCCAATTCCTCATTCAAGCGACGCTCAATTTCAAAGCAACGCGGTGAGGAAATATCCTCCAGATTAATCCCGCCAAATGCTGGTGAGATCGCTTTCACAGTTCGAATGATTTCCTCGGTATCCTGTGTATCCAGGCAGATTGGAAAAGCGTCCACTCCTGCAAACTGCTTGAACAACATCGCTTTACCTTCCATGACCGGCATCGCGGCACGTGGTCCAATGTTGCCAAGCCCGAGCACGGCACTGCCATCCGATACTACGGCAACCGTATTCCGCTTGATTGTCAGCGAAAATGCCTTTCCAGGCTCTTCTGATATAGCTGAACATACCCGGGCCACATCCGGTGTATATACACGTGACAGATCTTCCCGGTTATGAATCGGAACCTTCGGAGTAACCTCGATCTTGCCGCCCAAGTGCAGCAGGAACGTCCGATCCGATACGTTTATGATGGATGCCCCTTTAAGCTGGCGCACCCCTTCTATAATTTTGCTGTTATCTTGTGCATCCGTTACAGCGACAGTTAAGTCGCGCACACTTACATCCTGATTGGTCGAAATGACGTCAATGGCGATAATGTCTCCGCCAGCTTCCGAGATGGCCGAGGCCACTTCACCAAACTTGATATCTTTTGTTGTCATTTCCAGCCGAATAATAAAGCTGTTACCGTCTAAATTCCTTTGATTCATTCCAATTCCTCCCAGACTGAAAGTCATGAGTTGCAATGTTACCTGTTTGTCTTCGCTGCGCGGACACGTTTATCCTTTATCTTGCCCAGAAAAAGTACAGCGATATTGATTTACAATACTTCTATAATAGATTAATAATCACTTCTTAACTGTATTTGTTCAAAATCAGTTCTATTTAATGTTAAAAGAACCCCCCTTGACTCTCCGTGCAAAATAAAAGTACTACCTTCCATCCTTTGCAGAGGAGAACAAGGCATGTCTCATATGTATACTTTATCACATCAAAATCATTGGTACACTCTGCTTGAACATTGGAAACCTCCGCTACATTTCTAAAAGCCGATGCTTAATCACATCAAACACTATCTAAAAGTTTTTGCTTTCTAGTGGATTTACGAGAAGCCAAATCGCAGCATAATTTTTGTCGTTCTTGATGCTACCATGTGTGAAAAAAACAAGCCCTCGTTACAGACTGCATACACGATTTAAGGCGCTTTATTTAAACATTCTCATCTCAAGGGTCGGCACGTCTACAGTCACACTATTGTACAAACAATGCTTCGTTCTAGAATCAGGGTTTCCTTTTGCTACAAAACTTTACGATTCAGAAATGAAAGAGCATAAAATCGATTTGAGTTGCGAAATGCCCCTAACCGTTAAGAGGCCATGGGATGCACCTACGTACTGATGAATTCCTAGTACCAATTTGGTAACCATCGGCTCCCCCTATCAGATATATCCCTGAAAAGGGAAGGACAACCTCTCTTCTTATATTGGAAAGAGGCTGTACTATGTTACAAATATGACAGGCCTGGGAGCTTTTTGGATGAGATACCTTACTACCTTTTACAGAAAAGGAAATACATGATTGAATATATCTATAACCAAGACTGGAGCTACATTAGATCAATTTAAACATAGTTCGGAGGCGCATAAGAAAACTGTAGCTCTTTGAACTTGCAAATATTTGAATAGATTATAAGCAAATACAGTATAGTTCAGTTTTCTTAGCCTCTTACAACCCTCAACTTAATAAAGTCGAGGAGTAATGGACATAGCTCAAATCCGATATGATTAAGAACTTATTTACCATTCGAATATATGTGTAGCAATTCATGGACGAGATTATGAAGATGCCTTTGATAATCATTTACCGACTCTATATCAGGTTCTATTTTATCAACCGTTCTTTAGTTCAATCTCAGCGATGTTTAAACAGTTACATTGCTAAGAATGAAATGATTTTCAACCATTGTGTCAAGGCACATGAGCATCAACAATCCGGAACAGCTCAAACCCAAGAATTTTCACTTAGGCATGGAAACAGTATTCATAATTAATTCATTTAACATCTTATCCTTAAATTCAATTGGAGATTGGCGAACATATCTTTTAAATAAAGATGAGAATTGAGAGCTATTTGAAAAACCAAGCGTAGCTACTATTTCCTTAATCGTAAGAGACGTGTGAACTAATAGCACTTTCGCTTCATTAATTTTCAAGTTATTTAAATGGTAAATAGGCGGAAATCCAAAAACTCTTGAATAAGAATTACAAAGATAAACAGGATTAGTTTCCACTAAATCTGACAACATATTCAAGGTAATCATTTCTCTATAATTAGCTCTAATATATCGATTCACCTTAATTAGTCTAGTGTCAATTTTCTTATCATTAATTACACATTTTTCCATAGAAAAACAAGTTTGACAAGTATCTATAATGCTGTTTTTAATTGTGTTAATTGGTTCAATAACAATATCTTCTTTGAAGAGCGATTCATTCATAATGTATACTTTTTTCAAATAATTAGACGAGAATCTTGTTCGAAATAGAAAGCCACTCACTGTAGAAATATGTTCAAATTCATTACATAACACTAAATTTTCTAAATTAACAATTGCTTCGTCTCCAGTACGTAATACATATTTTGATTTACGATTCAATATTTTTATCTCATCTTTAGCTTTTATATAGATAAAGCAGTTTTTTTGTATGTTCTTTTTAATGAAAGTATGAGGCATTAATGTAACTTGAAATGTATTCAACAAAATGAAATCCATTAGCACACCTCTCGCTATTAAATAAATTTTCTTTAATATTACAACAATCCTTCAATTGAAAGATCAATCGCTCAACACTCACTTTAGTAGCGAACAAGGGTATAACCGCATCAGGCTTACGAGAAAAAGCCTGATGTAGCGTTTGTTTCCCTTGCTACGTTTTTAATAGATTGGTAGCCATTTCGCAAATATATTAGGCAAGTTGGCTGAAGAAGGCATTACAAAACCGTGCGGAGCGGAGGTGAAATCGTCCGACCAACCTAGCGTAAGCGTAGTTTACCCATTTTAGTATATTTGCCTGTGGAATGGTCAAATAGCCGAGCTATTAATTCCGCTTTTTTGATTAGGTTTTGGTTTAGCATTGAATTGTCAACGATAAATCCACTCACTCATTTGGGAATAAAAAGCGATTCGAAATGACGTATGGTCCGAAGGCTTAACGTAGTATATAAGCATCGTCTTCACACAAGGAAGATTGAATAAAAAACTCAAAAACGGCATCTTGGCTTGGAAGATAAACTCTGCGTTCGCTTTTCAAAAAGACGAATCAAGTTGTTTCCTTTAAAGACCAAAGAGAATACGATTCTAAAAATCACTAAACTCGAAAGGCCAAACGATTGAAAAGGCCTGCATGTTGCAAAGCGATGTCTAGCCAAACTATGAAGACAAGAGATGTTGTTGTGGGTTACATACCTTTCTTTTTAGCATGGTTGCTTTACAGTTCCATGACACCAAATAAATTATTTTTTTGTAAATATGGCGTATATTTCTAAATATTTTCATGCATTCAAGGCTTTATGGCAATATTCTAGATGCGAGAGTTGAGCAGTAAGTTAATAACTCATAATAAACATTATGGTAACGGGATCATTTAAAATCACTACTTTAGGTTGCTCTTATAAATAAAGTATTTTTCTTATCTATTCCCAGCGTGTCTCTGACCATTCGACACAGTACATTGTTCAGTCCGCATTCTACGTAGTGCTCAAATCCAGCCAAGTGCAGGTTCCTCAATGTTTCCGTCCATAAAACCGGCGAATATAAGCTTTTTATTAAATTAGCTTTAATCTCCTCCGCATTTGTCTCTGCCTCACCGGTTACATTCATATAGATTGGAATAACGGGCGCGGCGAATCTGGTTGCCCGTATTTCGTTATGATAAATCTTGGCCGCAGTCTCCATCAGCCCGCTATGAAAGGGACGATTGACCTTAATAGGTATTACTTTTATCCTCAATCCAGCAGCAATTTGTCTAAATGATTCCAACCCATTCATATCGCCCGCTATCGTCACTTGCTTGATTGAATTGTAATTGGATATTTTTACATATCCATTCTGTATCGAGGCGCATATATTCTCACACATCTCGGCCGTTGTGAACACAGCGGCCATACCATAACTATCATCCGTTAGTTCCGATTCCGATATCATGGCAATAATTTTCACAAGCTCGAACGCTTCCTTCACAGTAACAACTTTCGCAGCCACTAGACACGCGTACTCACCAAGCGAGAAGCCTGCTACGGCCTGGAAGGAAACCCCCTTCTTGAGTGCCACTGTAAAGGCGCACAAGTCAATCGTCAGCATACTGGGCAAAGAGTTGATTTCCTTTTCAAAAGATTCTTCTTGCCCGTAAAAACATAATTCCGCCATATCATAGCCCATCACATCTTCAGCTGTTTTGAATATTTGACGGCAGTCTTCATCAAACTCATAAAATTCCTTCCCCATACCGATGTATTGTAAGCCTTGTCCTCCAAAAAGACATGCAGTCTTCCTTGTATCAATCATTAAGAAACCTCCAAATTTTTATAAAACTCGGCCTGTGTCGTATATAATCTGTAATATTCACCTTTCTCCTGTATTAACTGCTCATGACTTCCCAATTCAACCATTTCTCCTCGGCTCATCACTACAATTCTATGACAGAATCGACAACTTGACATTCGATGGGAAATGTAAACGGTTGTTTTATTTTGCGTCAACTCGGAAAAGTTAGAATATATCTCATATTCTGCTTTTGGTGAAAGCATCGCCGTAGGCTCATCCAAAATAACTAAAGGACAATCTCTGAACAGAGCTCGAGCTATAGCCAGCTTTTGCTGCTGCCCCCCAGACAGTTCGATTCCATTCTGATTAAACAAACGTCCTAATTCTGTCTCCAGCTGTTTCGGCAAATTCTCGACGGTTTTGTTCAGATTTAGGCTATTGATAATTTTTGCAATCTCATTATCCTGATACTCTTGATCGAATACAAGATTGTCCAGTAGAGAGAAATTCAATATATTAAAATCTTGGAATACAGCGGTTATATTTTTCATATAGTCATCCAGACTGATGCGATGAATATCGATTCCGTTTAATAAAATGTGACCTCTGGTAGGTTTATAGAACCTTAATAACAATTTGACCAACGTTGTTTTGCCCGCACCATTCTCTCCTACAATCGCTAGTTTCTCGTTGGGGAGTATGGTCAAATTTAAACTTTTGATGGTAAAGTGCTCTTGATTGGGATATTGGAACCACACATCGACAAATTCAATCTCAATCTGATCAGAATTTAATTCGAAATCGGAAATAAAGTCTGTATCCGTGTGGGTTAGCTCGTTGGAAGAAACCGTCTTCAAATAGGTAAAGTAAGTGGACAGATGCATCCCGGCTTTTTGAAGCGATATGATGCAGGCTGAAATACCGAACAAGGCAGCTACAAAAACGCCCAAGCTCGTTATGTATACTACAATTTCCGATACTGAAACAAGACCTCTGTAAGCCAGCCATCCAATGTAAAAATAAACGCCGCCATTTACAAGCACCTGTAGTGTATTTGAAATCATACTCATAAATGTAAAAGCATGAACAGCCTTAGTTACATCTTTTCTCATGTTTTTAAAATAATATTGCATCTTGTCTACGATCCATTGACCTAGCCTATTAATCCTCATTTCCTTGGCATAGGTGAAATCTGTAGATAACTCTTGAAAATATCCAATTCTTCGTCCAATATTGACCAAGGAATGGCTCCACACATTAAATTCTTTGTCAGCAGCTATTGTATTAAGGACCACACTGATAAAATAAGTAACCAGCAGAGCAAAGAAAATATAGGGGCCGAGCATAATGAGAATCGTGATTACACCAATAAACTGAAGCGTATTGGCAACCAGTTGTTTGGAGTCGATAATCGTGTTTTTTAAATCCATAAAATGAGCCTGCCCTGGATAAAAAATCTCCATCGCCTTTTGTCTGTCATCAATAAGTTTTGGCTCTTCAATTTGCTGATAGGATAAACTCATTGTTTTCAAGTTTATTTCTTTTAAAAAGTCAGTTTTGAATAGCAGAATTTTCTTTTGTTCATACGTCCAGAATATGCCGTCCAGAGATCGAAGCACGAGCTCGATCACGCACATAAGCCCTACGAGCAGGAGCGATTGCGTCCATCTCCCCGGCCCAGTCAATTCATCTACGATCCATTTCAGGAAAAGAACGCTGTTAAATGGATGGGCTGCCCTCATTCCTACAATGAGGATACTGTTAAAAACATAGAATTTATCAAGAGCCCATATCTTCTTATACAACAGATAGATATTTCGGAAGTAGATTATTCTCACATTGATTTTCAAAAGTAGTTTCTCCAACATGCTTTCCTCCGTTCATCAAAGCGTAAAGACAATGGATTATACCGTTTCCTTGTAATAACGCGACTGAATTTCATACATGCTGTGATATAAACCATTTTTATTTAATAGTTCACTATGCGTCCCGTACTCCACAATTTCTCCGTCATCCAAAACGCAAATTTTATCGCTGATGGTAGAGCTACTCAGCCGATGAGAGATAAAGATCGTCGTTTTATCCTTTATTATTTTCGAGAACATAATGTACATTTCATTTTCTGCAATTGGTGACAAGCTGGCGCTTGGTTCATCCAGTATCAGAACAGGACTGTTCTTGTGCATCGCTCGGCAGAACACCAATCTCTGTGCTTGTCCCCCCGAAAGCTCCACTCCATCACTCTCAAACTTTCTCGATAGAACGGTTTTCTCCCGATAGGGTAGTGATTGAATTTTTTCCAGAAGATTATTTCGTTCAAGCAACGAATCTACATAGAGATCAGGCTCAATTTGATCTTTGAATGTAATATTTTCATGTACACTAACTGCAAAAATTTTAAAGTCCTGGAACACGCTTGCTAGCGCATTCATATAGCTGTCGTAATCGTAATCCTGTATGTTGATTCCGTTGTAAAGAATCTTTCCCGAAGTTACATCGTAAAGTCGCATCAGAAGTTTTACTAATGTTGTTTTACCCGCTCCATTTTCACCTACGATTACAAGACATTCTCCCGGTTCGATGGACAAATTGATGTTTTTCAGAATCATCCTGGGATCATTGGGATAGTGAAATGAAACATTGATAAACTCGAATTTACCTGGAGCACTACCGGAGTCTATGAAGATATTTTTAGATGTTGCTCTGAGTTCGCTCTTTCGATTCATGAAAACAAAGAAATCATTAACATAATTGCTGATCGTGTACAAATTAACGATATGATCGAACAAATCCCGGAAGCTGACACTGAACTGCCGAATACCGTTCATTAGAACAATAAAATTACCGATGGTTAGTCCTTTGAAGATAACGGAATAGATAAGGATAACGAAAACCCCAATTTCCTGAAGAATATTTACAAAGGTGCTGGTTAACAATCCTTTTCTTTCATTGGTGTTGGTTTTATCAAAGTACGAGAAAAACTCCGCTCTATTTTCATCCCCTTTGCGAGTCACAAAATTTTTCAAGCTGAACAATCGGACTTCTTTTGCAAATCTCAGCTCGGTGGCTAGGTTAATTATGTAACGCCACTTCCTGTCGATCGGTAAGGATTCCCGATGAATGTGATAATTTTTTTTCTGTACCTTTAAACTGATGACCGCATTGATGAGAGCAACTGCCAGTACGATGATGATCATAAGCGGGTTTAACAACGTTGCTAAATAGGTGATAAACACCAATTGTATGATCGCAATAAATATACCGTTTACTGCCGCTAAGTACTTTTCCAGATTATCACCGTTCGCCAAAACAAAGGATGCCCTATTCATCTCTTGAATGATTGATTGGTCTTCCGTACAGTTGTAATCCATATCAATGGATTTCTTGCAGAACATTGCGGTCAGCGGGACGAGAAGCCATTTGGAATAAAGAGTCGTTGAGCTTTTTGTATAAATCTGAACATTTGTTACAACCAAATTAACGACAATCATCACTATGGTGATTTTCAATATGTAAGGTAGTCCGTAACCAAACTGCAGAGCATCCAATAAATACTTAAAGTAGACGATTGTAATAAAAGGGGCGACAGCATTACTGATAATATGCCATAAAGAAACGAATAAATAGATTTTATTGTTTATAAACACCAATTTATACAGGCTTATCAGATTCTTTATAATATTAATCGTCACTCAGCCTCCATTAGCCCCCAGGGAGAGGATGATGCATGTATCTCCTGCATGTCCCCCCTGTAGGCAGATCTCTCATTCGCTACCTTAACTCTTAACGAATGTATCCAACACTTGATTCAAGTTGTCGTTTCTGAAATTCTCTTTTAAATTTGTGACAAGCAAATACAGAATCGTTGACACCTCATCATCACTTAAATGCTTTTTCTTATACGAGGCGGCTACAAGATACTTGTTGTTAAAATTTTTGATCTCTACATCCAAAGCGAATTTTGGAATATTGACAGCATAAGGGATATCCTCGGTTTCTCTGAATTTCTTAAGAGAGTTATCCTCAAAATCCAAATAAAAGAAAAATTCCGGATTCGAGCTTTTGAAATCTTTGATTAGGTGATTATACTGATAGAATTGATTTTTAATTCCTTCGACCGTTGTTTTTGAAACATTTTTAATGTATTCACCCAATAACTGATGGGGCTGGACATCCACCCTTAAAGGAATTAGATTGGTGAAAACACCTATCGCATTTTTGAATTCTGGTAAATATCTGTTTAATACAGGCGTAAGAATTGAGATGTCCTTTCTTTGAGTGAAACTCGAAAGTGCAAGTGCATAAGAAGCCAATAAAATATTGAACATCGTTGTTTTTCTTGATTTGGCAAACTTCAGCAGTGCATCCGTAAGTTCCGTGCTCAATTCAATTGACGTGTGCCCGTAGGTTTTGTCCTCTTCATCTTTGCTCTCAAGAGGATTTGTAAAGTCAAAGCCACCAAGTTTATCTTTCCAATAATCCCCCATTCCCCTATATTCCTCAGAGTTATAAAATGTCTTCTCGAACTCAACATACTTTGAGTAGGGATGCAAAGGAGGAACAATCGCATCTGTACCAAATGCTTCCATATGTTCCTGGAAGATCGTAGTTGAATAGCCGTCAAGCAAAATATGATGAACGTCAAAGAATAATAATTTTCTGTCAGGAGCTTCGAATAGAGTCAGATTAAACAGCGGATATTCATTAAGTTTGAATGTTTTTAAATATTTGGTGTAGTCGATGTCCGCCACCGATGCTACTTGGACACGCTTAATCTCAATGGGCTGTATCGGATTGATGAATTGCACCAATTTTTTGTTTACCGTTTTAAAGGTGGTTCTCAGCATCTCAAACCGATTAAAAAACTTGTTAGCATTAATGACCAATTCCTCATAACTCTCGTTAGATTGGTCCGATATAAAGCCGATATTATAAACATTTTTATTGTGCGAGAACCTGTAGTCTGCATAAATCCGTTCTTGCGGGTTGCTCATATCATGATATTCGGTTACGGCCAGCTCTTCTTTGGGAGAACTTAGCTCTTCCGTTTTTGTCTGTTCCACTTTTTCTGCTTTTTTGACCTGCTCCGCTTTTTCAATGCGGGAAGCAATATATTCCGCGAGAGTTTGTACAGAATCAAATTCAAACAGATCAGCGATCTTTACTATATTTGGGTACAACGTATTTATAGTGGCATGCATTTCGGTCAGCAGGATGGAGTCGCCCCCCATTTCAAAGAAGCCTTCATAAATATCCACTTCGTCGTAACCAAGAATCGTACAGTAGATTTCGCCGATTCTTTCCTCAGTAGACGTGTAAACTCCTTCTACATTCCCTTTCAATTTAAATTCCTTAACAACCGCTGTCGTGACGTTCTCCAGAACTTCCGGCTTTTCTTCCAATTTGATGCGCGATGTCATATATTCAGCAAGGCTATGGACCGAATCAAATTCGAATAAATCAGCGATTTTCACAATATTAGGATGCAGCTTGTTAATGGTGTCATGCATTTCCGTAAGGAGGATCGAGTCGCCTCCCATTTCGAAGAAGCCTTCATAAATATCCACTTCGTCGTATCCAAGAATCGCACAGTAGATTTCGCCGATTCTTTCCTCAACAGGTGTGTAAACCCCCTCTACATTCCCTTTCAGTTTAACTTCCTTAGCAACCGCTGTCGTGACGCTCTCCAGAACATCCGGCTTTTCTTCCGATTTAATACGTGGCGTCATATATTCGGCAAGGCTATGGATCGAATCAAATTCGAATAAATCAGCAATTTTCACAATATTGGGATGCAACTTGTTGATGGTGTCATGCATTTCCGTAAGGAGAATCGAGTCGCCTCCCATTTCGAAGAACCCCTCATAAATATCGGCTTCTTCATATCCCAGAATATCACAATAAATTTTACCGATTTGCCTTTCAAGTAAAGTATATTTGCCCTCTATATTCCCTGTTAAATTCACTTCTTTTTCCACTTTTTGTTCAGAGCTCGTTGCTGGTACAACCGAAGGTCGCGCTAGCACCGCAACCCCGTTAGTCGTTGCAGCAACCTCATTTGTCTGCTTCTCATAAGCTTGCTGAATGATTTTTGCTGTGAAGCCCGGGGCCACCGCATTCCGACTATGCTTCAGCAACGCGATAAGATCAACCTTCTCATTAAATTGGCCAATTATAACTCGCTGCGGTTTGCTTCTGAGCAAATCATTAAGTGCGTTCGTTGCATCCAGATTCGTTATAGCTTTGGTCGTTGTGTCGGCATTTGTGCCTTGTTTGTAGGCCATGCCTGTTTCCTTCCACGCGACCCAGTTCACCGTATACGTATTCCTTCCTTGTGCATTTAAATAATCGGTGTATGAATCCAAAAATGCGTTGGCAGCCATATAGCAGCTTTGCCCTGGTTCACCGCTATCAGTTACATTGGAAGAATGCAATAAGAGAAAGTCCAGTTTATCCTGTTGTGTCAATTTATCCAGATTCCAAGTTCCCAGTATTTTAGGAGCAAAGACGGACAAAAAGCTACTCTTTTCTTTGCGAAGTATGAATCCCGGTTCAATCACGCCGGCACAATGGACGATGCCATTTATTTTATTGTATTTTGCACGCACGGTTGCAAGCATGCCCTGCACATCATCCGCATTACTGATATCACACTTCATAAACTCCAACGTAGATCCGCTCTTCCTGATCTCCTTAAAGTCTTTAATATTTTCCTTGTAGCCATCCTTTTCCTCGTAAGTTCCCCACAACGATTCATCAGGAAATCCACTTCTGCTTAAAAGGATTAAGTTGCATTTAGCCTGCCTGCTGAACAACTTCGCATTTTGAACACCGATGCCCGAAGTCCCACCTGTAATAATGTATGTCCCTCCGGTTACAATACGATTGTTCGTCTCCGGCGCAACGTCTACTGCATCAAATTCCTCAATGTATCCTCTTCCTTGGCGCAAACCAACCAAATACATGCTGTGATCGGTATAGAGCTGATCTATAAGTTGATCGACGGATGTTTCCATATCCGTATCAATGGCTCTACAACTTATATTAGGATTCTCTTGCTCAATGATCTTGCCAAGGCTCAGAACAGTAGCATTGTGAGGCAATATTCGTTGTTCTTGTCCTGAGATCAGATTAACGCTGGATGCCACAAGCACAAGCCTGATATCCTGATCAAGACGAGCCTTGACAACGCCTTTGACCAAATTCACAACGTTAAAAAAGCCATACTCGAGTTCTCCGTACAATTCATCGGCGTCCTTCACATCAACAAGATTACGATATGCACCTACATGGACAATTTTGCCGATAGAATGTTCCGAAAGCTGTGAAAATAATTCCTTGAAGTGATCCACGCTATTCTCTATCCGGTAAGTATCCTCATCTGCTTTGTGGAAGGAATGATGTGCTGCAAAAACATCAATGACCCTTACTCCTCTTTCCTTCAGCCTGTTGGAGAGATCATGCTTACCGCTACTGTCGCTATGGACGACCACACAGACCTCATCGATCTGAGGCAACTTGACGGCAACTTTCTCCTGAGCCACCCATTTCTTATGATGGAAGAAATGATCATACAGACTCTTCACCTTAATAGCCTTCTTGTATTTCACCGGTAACTGATACCATGCATAATGTTTCGCATAAGGATACGTAGGCAGGTTAAGTTTCCGATATGCTTGGTTGTATAAAGCTCGCCAACCGATGTTGGCTCCTCTAATGTAACTTTTTATGGTAGCCAGCAATCCCGCCTCATTTTGTCTATCCGCCAACTCGCAATAATGCTGGGCTTCTTCGGATAGCTTTTGCTGTTCTTTGGAAGTAATCTCATATGGATATTTTTCTTTCTTGCTCTCGGGAACAATTGCGTAATATCCGCTATAGCACCAATCATTTTTAATCTTATTGAATGAGTCATACTGATGTAGTTCGGTCAGCTTGGTTAACAGGTCATGTTGACTATAATAGATAAAGGCAATCCGATGAGAATAATGTTTTCTTCCAATGTTCAAGGTGCAGGTTAAATCCACGAGATCAACATTCTTGTTTTTTAGCAGGTAGGTTCTGTATTCGGAAATCAATTGAAATGCAGCCTGCTCTGTTCTTGCCGATACGGTGAAAATTAACGGCTGTTTGGCGCTGCTCTGATTTCTGCGAACGGAAGCTTTAGGAGCTTCCTCCAGAATCAGGTGCGCATTGGTTCCGCTCATACCAAAACCGCTTATTCCAACAAGTGTCCTCTCACCTTTTGGCTTGAGGGGGGTAACTTTATCCACGACATACAAAGGCGAGCGAATAAAGTCAATATTCGGGTTAGGAACTTGAAAGTGAAGAGTAGGCGGAATAGTTTTGTTTTGGAGCATAAGGATACATTTGAACAATCCACACATCCCAGCAGCTTCGTTGGCATGTCCCAGGTTCGTCTTAACCGATCCAATCCCGCATATTTGCTTATCATCGGTTACGGTTTCAAACGCATGATGAATCCCCTTGATCTCAATAGGATCGCCAAGTTGTGTACCTGTACCGTGCGCTTCAATATAACTAATATCTGTAGCCGTAACTCCAGCATCCGCCCATGCCTTCTGAATGGCCTCCGATTGTGCCAAGTAATTCGGCGCAGCAATGCCGAAGGAGCTGCCATCCTGATTAATAGCACTTCCTTTGATGACGGCATAGATGGAGTCTCCATCCCTTTTTGCTTTCTTCAGCGATTTAAGTAGAACCACTCCTACCCCTTCAGCTATAGCCGCTCCGCTAGCCTGGTCAGAGAAGGTTCGCGTTTTTTCTTCCGGTGATTCGAAGCCGATTCCGCTTCCGTCTGCCAGCGGAATGCCCATGAGGGACGCGCCTCCTGCCAACGCCATATCGCATTTGCCAAAACGAATTTGCTCACATGCCATATGCAATGCTGTTAAGGATGACGAGCATGCTGTGTCTACGACCATACTTGGTCCCTTTAAATCAAATACATACGCAGCTCTGCTCGCAGTCATGCTTACTTGTCCGATTGGCAAAGCATCATTGAAAAGCTTAGGATCAACTTCATATAAAAGCCTGTTGTATGCATTCCCGAGATTAGCGGTATAACCAAGGAATATTCCTGTATTCGTGCCTTTCACACCATCCGCGCCATAGCCGGAATCATCGATTGCAGTGGAGCAGCATTGCAAGAATATACGCAGCACCGGATCAAGCAATGCAGCATCACGAGGTGATATACCAAAAAAAGCATGATCGAATGTATTTACCTCATCAAGGTAACCGCTTTTTCGGAAGCGAATTTGATCTTCACTCATACCACGGAAGAGCAGGTGATTTGTAATATCGACGGATCGTTCCGATGGAATGTCACGGACAACGTTGATGCCATTAATTAGAACGTCCCAATACGTATTCAGATTATTTCCAGCCGGAAGCTCCATTCCGACGCCAATAATGGCAACACCGTCATCATCCATTTCATTCGTTTCATTCGGTTCAGATTCCTCCGAAGCAATCTCTGCTCTGGATACATGAACCTTGCTTTCAGCAGAGTCTACCGTAGCAGCAGTCCTCACAGATGTACTTTCATTTATCGCCAGCACCACCTCTGGACGTTCAGACTCCACAGTACCCATACCTTGCGGAGTTTTATTATGGACATAATCCGCAAGTAAACTGACCGTCGGATATGAAAATAGATCGGTAACTTGCAAAATTCCTGGGAACAATTCATTGAGATCCTTATAAATAATCGATAACAGAATCGAATTGGCACCCAGCTCAAAGAAGTTATGATGGACATTAAGTTCGGTATAACCAAGATTTTTGCAACAGACTTCAATAACCGAACGTTCAATGTTGGCGTAATCTTCATTTTCTTTCACCGGATTGGTTTGGACAGTACCTGTGTTTTCTGTACCTGCCTGCATAGATTGAACAATTTTAGAAGAAAGCTGCATTGGATACGTTTTTAACAGCATGGAGATTTTACTCTGCAAATTTAATCGGGCCACTACGACAGCACCGCTGTTGTTTTGCAGTACTGAAAATAATGCACCGATAGCCTCTCTAGTCTTGATTGCTTGAAATAACGTATCGATTGTGAAATTGGAATTAACAGCCATGCCGATCTCTGACCATGTCGCCCAGTTGACGGTAATGCTTTTGCCCCCAATCGCTTTGTTGCGATAATGGCTATAGCTATCCAAATACATGTTGCCTGCAATATAACCCGGCAAGTCAGCGCTGCTAAAAATGGTGGATATACTCGAGAACATGAGGAAGAAGTCCAGGTTCTGTTCTCTAGTAGCCTTATCCAGTACATATGTTCCAACCAATTTTGGCATCAATATGTTGGTGAAATGCTCTTCATTAAGCTGTTCAAACGTAATCCCTCCGCTAATTCCAGCGCCGTGAACAATCCCGTTAATCTTTCCATGCTTCGTGTTTACAGCTTCAATCAGCGACTTCAACGCCGCAGCGTCTCCAATATCCACCGAATAATACTCCACATGCTCTGCCTTAGCCTTAAGCGACTGCAACCGTTCGATCTTCTCCGCCATAGCACTCTCAGGACTGGTACGCAGGATTGTATCCCATTCCGCTGGGTCTGCCATAGGCGTTCGCCCAACAAGGATTAAAGTAATTTCCTTGGCACGAGCAGTCATTTCCATCGCCGTCTCATAACCAATGCCACCCAATCCGCCGCTAATGAAATAAACACCTTTATTTTTAATAATGATCTGATTGCTGTCTGTTACGACTTTCGCTTCCTGCAGCCCTTCATAGAAACGTTGGTTATTCCGATAAGCAACAATGTCTTTCGGGGCTATTGCACAAATTTCATCTACAACTTTTGTCCATGATGTCTCGGAATCCGTATCTATGCAGCATGAAACAATGTTCTTAAACATCCGGTTAAAGGATTTACACAAACCAAATACAGGTGCGCCATTAGGATTTAAATAAGCTTCTTGTCCTGTAATCTGAAAACAATGATCGAGAATCGGAACTACCTTTATCGTATTCTCGTAATTTGTAAATTCGCGGTACAGGCTGACAATACTCAGTAACTGTATATTATGAGAATGAAGCAATTGATCAGACGACGAATTCTCATGATTGCCAATTAAATCGGTCATCACAATATGGGAGATATCTTTAAATGTGATCTCCCTGTATAGCTGGCCAAAATATTTTTCGATGCCAATCCGCTTGGCTTCTTCAGCATTAACGGATATCTTGTCCACGTTAAAAAAACGCTGCTGCAAACTGTCATATAAGGGTTCAAATGGAGCAGATTGATCGTGAATAAACAAACATCTTCCCAGATTCGAATTCTTTAGAATCGGTTCCGCTTCTAAAAAAGTCCGTTCGTAGAACAGATCGGATGAATCTGAATTAGTAACTGGATCTTCGGAAACAGGAATGCTCTTAGTTGCCGCCGCAGATATAACGGGTTTATCTCCTTTGTGGACGCTCGCATTTCTGTCCAGTTCAAGCGGGATACTTTGCTTCTCCTTTTTTGGCAGCCAGCAACGAGTTGGCTTAAACGGATAGGACGGAAGAGGAATATGTCTCGGTTCGATCCCTTTGTAGAATGATTTCCAATCAAGTTTAGCACCATAACTGTACATATCCGCCAGATACTCAAGATCGGATTTCATTTCATTATTTATGGATCCCGCCGGAGGATTCTCTGCAGCGCTTGCAATATTGCCATTGCAGCATTTTAGAGTTGATCGAATTAGACTGTAGTCTATCTCCTTGGAAGTATTCCCATGATTATAATAGACACCCGAAATATGTCCCCATTCAATCATCTCACTGCATGTCAGTTGATTTAAAGTGTCCGTCAATTGATCCCGATTAGAGAATACGATAGCCAGTCTTTTGTCATAGTGGGTTCTGTATAGATTCGCATTTGCTGCAAAAACACTTGCATCCACATCGGTATTCTCAATGTACTCCTTATATTGCTCGACTAAAGAGACCATACTTTCCGATGATTTAGCTGAAATCGCGAGTATGCCTTGATCAGGCAACTTCACACCACCATACATATTATTTTTATATTCCTGCAAAATGACATGAGAATTTGTACCACTTATACCGAAGGCGCTGATACCGCAAGTCCTCAGTCCATCCTTTTCCCAGTCACGTGTCTGATTGCTTACATAGAAGGGAGAATCACAAAAATCAATCTTTAGATTAGGGATATTGAAGTGGCTTGAACCAGGTATTTTTTTATGTTTAATAGCCGCTAGTGCTTTAATAAACGACGCCACTCCAGCAGCTTCATATAAATGCCCAATATTACTTTTGGAAGAGCTCAATCCGCAGAACTGCTTTTTATCTGTAAATTTCTCGTAGGCACTCGTAAGACCTCGGAATTCAATGGGATCTCCAAGCGCAGTTGCGGTTCCATGCGTCTCAATATAATCGATTTCTTCAGGCGCAATACCCGATGCTTGCAAAGCATCCAGAATAACATTAGCCTGAGCTGCGGGATTGGGAGCAGTTATGCTTGCAGATGTTCCGTCGTTGTTAATTGCACTACCCTTGATTACACCGTAGATATAATCCTTATCTTGCTCTGCTGCCTTTAGTGATTTCAACAGCACAACGGCAGACCCTTCACCTATTGCCGCTCCAGAGGCTGTATTATCAAAGGTGCGAGTTTTGTTGTCGTCTGTTTCGAAACCAACATTCATATCATCATACGCGATAGGGAATGAATGTAGCCTTATACCACCTGCTATTGCCATAGAGCATGTTCCATTTTTGATACTGGTGCATGCATCATGAATTGCCACCAAAGAGGAGGAACAAGCCGAATCAATAACCATAGTAGGTCCTCTCAAATTCAGTAAATATGATGCACGGGAAGGCACCATACATGGCATATTGCCAACATTCGAATATTTGATTAATTCGGGATTAGTATGAAAAATATTAGTTGAATAGTTATCTTTGGATGAGCCTGGGGTATAACCGATAAAAATGCCGGTTTGGGACCCGTTCAGCATCTCCGACGTATAGCCAGCATCATCGAATGCATGAAAAATAGTTTGTAGCAGAATTCGTTGTATCGGGTCCATGACCTGGGCTTCAATAGGCGGGAGCTTAAAAAATTCATAGTCGAACTTATCTAGACTTTCTACATATCCTGCCTTATTGTACGAGACCTTTCCATTGTGATTTGGCATCATTAACGAATAGATATGAGAAAACTCTTCCAGATCAACCTGACGACCTTGCGGCAAATCTCGGATAAGATCAATATTGTTCTCAAAAACCCCCCAGTATTCATCCAGAGTACTTGTACCAGCTATTTGCATTCCTATGCCAATAACGGCGATGTCATCTTCTTTATAAGTCGAATGATCCATATGGCTCTTACTCATGGCATGCCCCCGCTTTCTTTATATTTTCGTAATGTCACATTAATGACATTTGCCGTTTTTAACGGTTCTTCCGTAGGGAAGAAGTGTGAACCTTTCATTTTCACAAAGGCAATGCTTTTCCCCGCAGAAAGCTTCCATTTATAAATATCTTCATCCTCTATATCTGGCTCTTTGTCACTCCATAATACAGTGATATCGGAATAAATAGTCCGGAGACTACTGGTTCCAACACTTTGGATCAAACGAAAATCTGTAAGCAATACGTTCATATGATAGTCGAGCATAGATGGATTATTCAAAATGATCTCATTAAATCCGCCCATTCCCAGAAATCTTCTTTTGCTTTCCTTCTCGTTTTCCAAGTCATATTGGGCTTTTTCATTATGATGATAAGGTGGCCAACGACTTGAAAAAAACAGATGTGCAGGAGGCTCATACCCTTCCTCCAAGAGACGAAAGTATAGAAAATATAACAACATTCCTCCCATACTGTGTCCATATAAGGCATATGTTTCATCCGGATGCAAACTGTTTTTTACAGACTGTAAAAGATCATTCACAATATCTTCTACATTGTCACATAACGGTTCACGAAATCTGGGCATATGACCTGGCAAATCAAGAGGAATGAACTCAATATGATCATGCAGATGTTTTTTCCATGCATTATAAGGAATTGTTGAACCCCCAGCATGTGGAATACAAAATAATTTCATAATGATATCCTTTTATAGAGCCGTAAGCGTATTTTCAAAATAATAAAATGAATTGGTTTCATCCAATAACGATTTTACACAATGTCTGATTTTCCTCGGTTCAAGCTTCTTGATTTGCAGCGCTTCAATTAGCATTGTCAGCAGCTCGGCTTGTGGCTCACCTTTAGCTACGCCATTCCTCCCTAAAGAAGCATTGTATTGTTCTTTAATTTTATCGTAGATTTTAATAACTTCCTTATATTCATTTTGATTTGTATTCTTGTTTTCTGTGGAAGCTAGAATACTGAGGCATTTCCCAGCAAAATTAGGCATATCCTTTACAAAATTAGAATCGGATGTAAATAAATTATCAAGTTTTTGCTTGTCCTGGAACAAGCCGTAACAATAGGTTTTCATTTCCGGAAGATTTTCCTTAACAAACTCAGATAATAATAGCTTGGGACTCATCTCAATGGTTGCAGTAACGCCATAGCGACGGAACAAGTGAAGAGCTGGGATAAACAGTACCGGGTTAATCAAATGATAGGTCAGGCTTCTAGCGATTTGATCAGGATCGGACAATGGCTCCCCGGTATAATTGGAAATAACAGGGAAGTGGAAAGGGTGAAATTCAAAGCCGTTAACAAACTCCAAATATTCCATGCAGATTTCATTCATAATGGGAGAATGCATTGGAGGACCGCTGAATAGTGGCGATACGAGGGCCTCTTTGTCAAGTAATAGCCGTTCTACTGCATCAAGTTTGTCATTGAACCCGCTTATTGCGAGCTGACTATTGGAATTATAACAGGAGATGAAGACACTTCCTTCGGCATTGGCGGCTTTGATGCACGATTCTATGGTTTTCTGATCAGATTGTTCGATTATGGCCATGTGACCTATATTCTTTTGAATGATTCCGTTGACTAGCTCTCCACGTTTCATCATAATTTTAACCGCGTCTCTGAAAGTCACTGCACCTGCACTCACAAGAGCGGCGTATTCCCCGATGCTGTGACCGACAGCAAATTGAGGATAAACGCCATAATCCTCCATATAAGCTCTGAAAATAGATACCTCTGTAGTCAGGATAGCAAGCTGCATATTACTAAATTCATTGATGCTGCTTATGCTTCCGTTAAAACATAAATTAGCCATATCGATACCAGAAACATCACTTGCTTCCTCAAAGGTTTGTTTCGAGATTGCATACTGATCGTAAAACGATTTACCCATCTGTATAAACTGAGTTCCTTGGCCAGGAAAAATAAAAGCAAACTTATCCATGACTATATGCCTCCCTCAATATATTATTCCTCAACGACCAGCCTGATGTATGAAGGTAACTGCTGTATCTCAGACAGATCGTTTTCGAATACTACGTAATCCCCATCTTCATAAAGTTCCTTGAAACCCGCAAACTTATAAGTAACGTACATCATCCTGTTTTTATCCGTACTAATAAACTCAGCGCGCAGCGTTGCATTTGCTTTTTTGGCAAGATTTATAATATGGTTAATCATGACACTTCCTACTCCACGCGACATGACACGACATGACATCAGTAACAGCTTAATAGTCCAAACGTTTTCTTTCATCTCAACAATTGTTAGTCCAATCTTGCCGTAAAAGCCGTATTTATCCTCCAAATCTGAAACAAGTAACAAATGCGATTCGGATTTCCTCAGATTATCGATCTCTTCATACGAATAGGTGTAGCCGGTCGTATTTAGTTGGTGAGTTCTAACCGTCAACTCCTCAGCTCGCTGCAAATCTCCCTCTTTCACTCTGGATATGGTAAATTTCATATCAAGCGATGCTAAAAAATCCTCATGCGTTCCTACGAAATTATCCTCAATATCTTTCCTTTTAATATCGCTTAAATACATATGTCTTCGGTTTTTAGAATCCTCTGTTATAAATTTGGGACTCATTTCGGGCATATCCAGTAAATGGGGCAACTCTGATACATCTATACAAAAAACTGTTGGATGTATGAAATTCACTTCTTCTCTTTCAAATGGTTGATCATCGATAAATGCCAGAGTGTCTATACCTATATTAATAGCAGCGGCAATTACCGAGAGAGAGGAAGATTTAGAATGCCAGTTGATTTGGGGGTAGATGAAATACTCTTTCAGTCCAAACTCTTCAAGCTTGTCCATTGCTGCGTTATATTCATTCTTGCTAGCTACAGACTGCAAAACTCCCCGGTTGTCAAGCGTTTTGATAATATCAACAACTGTGCTACGAAGCGTGACGTTGTTGTCTTCAAGCAGGACCCCGTCCCATATTGTATTGTCCAGATCCCATACCAAACATTTAACTTTTTGATTCTTCCCTACTGCAATGCTTTCATTTGACATCCTTTATCCCTCCACCCCGGATTGTGTTGAGCAGGCTAAAATATTAGCTCAACATGTTTTTTGCAATAAACACCTCATGCATCTGGGTAGTCCCTTCAATTATTTCGTTAATTTTTGCATCACGCATATACCGTTCAACCGGATAATCGCGGCTGCATCCATTTGCCCCATGGATTTGCACAGCATCACTTGCAACCTGATTAACCATCCTAGATGCAAAGTATTTAGTTTTCCATGTCTCCATAATAGAATCGGGATCCATCATTTCTCTCAAATAACCTGCGTGGTAGTATAAAAGGCGCGCTGCTTTAACATTTACCGCCATCTCCGTCAACATCTTCTGTATCAATTGATTTTCTCTCAAAGGCAAACCGAATTGCTTCCGTTGTCCTGCATAATAGATAGATTGTTCCAAGCAGGCCTGTCCCAGGCCGACACATCCACTGGCCACAGTGTATCTTCCATAATCCAGACAATTTAAAGCCACATGCGACAAGCCAGTCCCTATCAATCCCACTATATTTTCTTTTGGGATTACACAATCGTCCAAATGAAGCTCTGCCAGCATCGACCCTCTTACTCCTATCATGCCCGTTATCGATGTTCTGCTAAATCCAGGAGCATCGCTTTCGACCAGAAAAGCAGTAGGTTTACCCTCACACTGAGCAAACACTAAATAGATATCCGCGATCTGACCCATCGTGATCCATTTTTTGCGTCCATTCAATACATAACAGTCGTCCAATAGAACCGCCGTTGTTTGTACATTTTTGGCATCACTGCCAACCTCGGGTTCTGTCAGTGCAAAGGCGCCTATTGTAGATCCGGCAGCCATTGAGGGCAGCAATCGGCTTCTTTGTTCATCAGTTCCCCATCTCAGAATGGCTAGTGCCACCATTCCATGAACCGTCAGTAAACTTCTGACTGAAGAGCATCCGCGTCCTAACTCTTCATTCAAGATTCCGATAGTAACCCAATCGAGTCCCATTCCGCCGTATTCCTTTTGCAGCATGGAACCTAGATAACCTTTTTCTTTGAGCTTCTCTATGATTTCGGGCGAGATTCGTTCCTCTCGATCACTCTCGACAGCACTCGGAGCCACTACTTCATCTACAAACATCTTGAAGTCGTTTTTCCACTGCAGTTGTTCCCTTGTTAATTCCAATTTCATCATAATCCCTACATTTCTGTTGGTTTCTCGTTTCAAATTGTCCGATACTTGGACATTCTTTAGCTCGCTTTCCGCTCTAAAAACTCACAGATAGCGTTAATAGATTTGAAATTGTTCATATCGAGATCTTTATTATCTACCTGGATTCCAAACTCTTTTTCCAGAAACATTACTAATTGCATGGCAAACAATGAGTTGACATAACCCAATGAAAAAATATCGTCGCTATCTTGCAACTCATGCTTCTTGAGATATCTGTCAAGAAACTCTTTGATCCGAACTTTTACATCATCCATAAATAAATCCCCTTCCATTAATTGAAAATATTTTGTCATATCATCTATCAAGAATAGGTGTAAAATCCTTTGCCCGACTTTCTGCCATATAGGCCGGCATCAACCATTTTCCGTAACAGAGGACAACAGCGAAATTTTGAATCCTGATAGCTTTCATATAAAACATCCAAAGACTGCACAACCGTATCCAGTCCTATCAAATCGGCAGTTTCTAGAGGTCCCATCTTATGCGAATAACATTTTTTAAAAATATTATCCACTTCCTGAGGGGAAGCAACTTGATCCTGAACTACAAATGCCGCCTCATTCATAAACAAATGAGAAATTCTGTTAGATACGAATCCCGGGTGATCATTAACAACGATAGATTCTTTACCGATGGTTTTAAGAAGATCCTTTGTCCGCTCTATAGCCGACTCGTCTGTGTGATACCCCCGGATCACCTCTACCGTCGATTTCATGGGAACCGGATTCATAAAATGAACTCCGATAATGAAAGAGGGTCTGTTGGTCAGAGCCGCAACTTTTGTAATCGATATGCAGGAAGTATTCACAAGAATTATGGAGTCTTCTGCACAAATCGTATCTATTTTTTGATGAACACTCTCCTTGATCTCCCAATTCTCTGTCACATTTTCAATAATAAAGCTCGCATCGGCGAGTAAATCATAGTCAGTCGAAAATGTGATTTTTTCCATAACGGCCTCAGGCTCCATGATATCGTACGTCTTCTGAAACAATCCCTGAAACCTTGCGTTAGTAAATATCTCCTCACGAGCGTTCTCGAGTATACTTTCATCTATATCAATGAGTATTACTGGATAACCGGATTGGGCAAAATTTTGGGCCACACCTCTCCCCATAACCCCAGCCCCAACGACACCAATTTTCTTCACTTTGAACCTCCTCATCATTTAATAAGAGACCTCTCCACAATCCTAAAACCTTAACTTCTAACTTTGCATCTTTCATTAATGTCGATTGCTGTGAGCTTTCACGTCAGTACACCGTATTTCTGAGAGAGTAAGTTTGATATTTTATTTAGAGTTGAGAAATTTTCTATCAACAGGTCATCATCTTCAATTTGAATGTCAAATTTGACCTCCAGGTTTATAATTAACTTGATCGTCACTATAGAGTCCAATCCCTCATCCCTTAAATCCGTATGCTTTTCAAGGTTTACTTTTCTGCCTAGAAGCTCGCTTAGCTCATCTGTAATCGATTCCTCTATTGATGTTATTTGTGGGAATGTCAAATTAACATCTCCTTCTCAATTTTTGTTTCTGGCCATTGATTTAACTCACGACCATATAAGTCTATGAAAGCTTCTTTCCATCGATCAATCCCGAATGCTACACAACCTGAGTGCAACGTGGTATCCTCATTATTTTTAATCTCATATTTGGAACAGAGCATATCCTGACAATAATTAAAAGATGCAATAGAGATGTCTTTGCCGCTCAGAGTTGTAGCAATCAATTCATATTTGGCATTACTCATCATCTGGTATGTTCCTTTTGTATTTAAATCCTGACTAAAGAAGAACGGATCGGTCGCAGTTGCAATTCTCCCCTTCATCCCTAAGGATTCAAATAAACCCCAGACATCCTCCATAATGTGATTGCGCTTATGAACAACCCAGTCTTCATTGCCGAAATATACAATTTCTCGCATAGTAAATTCATTGCGTCTGAAGTTATCCTTCCTCCACTCGATTTCATGACGGAAACATTTTCCTTTGCCTGTTAATACTCTTGCATTGGACCACTTCTTCTCTTGTAATTCTTCATAGCAGTGATAACATATGCAAGGTTGTAGTACCTCTCCTTGAAATAATAATGATCCATCATAAGTGTCCTGTTGAGCCTGCAAGCGAAAATTGTTTATCGCGTTATAGTCATGTGGCACCGATGTAACACCAAAAATATTCTGAGGAAAATGAATATGATATTGGTTTCTGGTCATGTTTTTTCTGTTCAACACGGATGGGTATTCCCTCAATTCCGCTCCATGATTTGTAGCAATACGAATAAATTCTTTATCCAATTTTTCAAGCAACAGGATATCAAACTCATCCATGTAAAGTTGCTGAATCGAGCTATCATCCTTTGGTTTTAATTGAATGTCGTGCCCCATATCTAAATTACTTTTTACAACCCGCTCTTTTAATACACGTGTATTTTCAAGACTGTCACACAACTCTAGATACGATGTTCTCAATTCACTCATTTGTGTCGAATTCAAATCTTGTTCACTCACTGTCAGATTTACAATACGAGCCTCATTGTTATAAGACATTGCTGTTATGATTTCTGATAAGTAAGGGATTCTCTCTAGTAAAATTTCAACCTTGTTAAGGAGTTGCCTTGGTACCTCAAATGAAACATTCATTCATTTCAGCCCCTTTTTATAATATTCGAAAAAGATGTGTAAATATCCCACTCTTTTTCGAAGAACACACTTCCATTTTATGTTATTTTTAGGCAAGAAAACCACATAATTATATTTAAAAACTATTTATTCTTTATATGATATATCTTCATTTAATTAAGATAATAATACCTTTTTTTTATTCCATGAACAATTAAATCTGTAAAATATAAACACATGTAAATTGTTAATATTTGTTTAGATAACACAGGAAAATCGGTTACAAAAATATATAACATTCAGCAACTATGTAGATGTCACAAGTAAGAGATATCCTATACATGTGACTAAGAAAAGTTTATCGAGCTATTTGAAGAGATTCTGCCAAAAAAAGGACAGCATTCGTAATAAACTTGAATAAGTGCTAGTGATCACGGTCCTAATATTGCTCAGTCATTGTCGAACTTTTGTTCATAAGTAAATTAAATTTAAAAAATATTATTATATGTTTTTAGAATCGCCCGTCGTTTTTCCTTTTCATAATACCTTCGGTGACGCTGCTTTAGCCCCACAGACGCATCATCACGCATTTTTAAAAATGGACGAATACTGTTTGCGAATTCATCGCAGATTGGAAAAACGCCTCGGCTCAGCAAGGTTATAGAGAATAGAAAACGATCTTTGCATGTCGGCAGTGCTTGGGCGCTGTAAAAAAAAGCAATGAACAATTTCTGTTCTTTTGTAGATGCAATATACGTTTCTGGTGATGCTTTCGTACATTCGGCGTTTTTCCGCTAGCTTCATCGCGGTTTCAATCTATTGAAAGGATGCTCTAAGGTCCCTGGAATTCCCCTACACGCTCGTCTAACAAATAGCGCTGTAAATGTTCACTCTGGAACTTGCACCTAGAATATTGCCATAAACCCTTGTGTGAAAAACCCGAGCACTCGTTACAGGTTGCGTACACTACTCAAGGTTGTTCATTTCAACATTCTCATCTCAACGGTCCTCACGTCTACAGGCACGCCGTTGTTCAAACTCTGCTTCGATTGGGATCAAGTGTTTCCTTTGCTACAGAACGCGTTACGATTTATAAAGAAAAGAGCACAAACAACTTGGATTGTGAATTGTCCAGATCGTTCAGATGCCCATATTAAGTACATACGTTCTGATATCTATCCGTTAAGTGCTTCAAACTAGAGCAAAGAGAGGTTTTCATGTCATTAGCGATTTGAAAATCAACAGTATTCTTTAATCTTCAAGGATCAGACATCGCTCCAAAGCTTTGCAAATCGGATACCGATCGGGTGACCATTGGCTCCTCCGCTTATCGGATATATTGCTAATAAGGTAAACACACCCTCTGCTCTTATGTTGAAAGAGGGTAAACTTGATATATGGTAAATATTAATTTAATTATTTTAAAAAAACAAAAATATTAAATATTTCCACAGCTAAGCTCAAACCAGGGAGTCAGTTTAGAACAAATCAAACCGCAACTCAGAGTAGCCCAAGAATGCTGCCATCTCTTTGAATTTACAAATATTCAAAGAGATTAATGGCAAGTACAAGTACAGTTATAAACTAATTTTCTTCTTTTTCTCTCTAGATAGAACAGATATATCATAGGGATTTAGTTTCAAATAAGAATCTAATAATTTGTCAGTTAACAAGTCCTTGTAATACAATGCATCTAAATCAATCCGCTTGTACTCTGAAGTGTAATTTTGTACAAAAACATAATCCCTTGAACCATCAGTTCTCATATGGGCCGTTACTCCAGTAGGAAGTACGATATCTAGAGCCCTCTCAATACTCAAATCACTGATCAACTGACCATAGAAATCATCATAGAACGGAGCTTTCATACGTGTAGCCATATAATAGGCTTTGCCTGAACCGAATCGGTTCATCGTTAATGCCGGACGTTCAGCATAGAAATCGGAACGGTACGTTGCCAGAGACGTGGCACCTTCTAGATGAATCAGGTCACAGAGTTCAATCGCATCATACTCAGCGCTTAGCTGAAGCTCATTGCCTTTCTCCGGAATAATTCCGTTCAGCTCGTGATCATGCAATCCGTCAATCTCCTCGGACCAAATGCCCAGTATTTTGCGGAGCGGTCCAGGGAATCCACCAAGGAAACACAGATCGTTTTCGTTAACGATACCAGACCAATATGTGGTTACGAACGTACCGCCCTGCTCCACAAACTTCTCGATCCGTTCTCCAACTCCTTCACGAACCAGATACAACATCGGCGCAACCAATAGCTTGTAATTAGACAGATCTGCATCCATGTCGATGACATCAACTGCCACACCTTTTTTCCAGAACGCTTCGTAGTGAGCTTCTACCGTCTTTTCGTATTTCAATCCGATATTGCGTGGTCCCTGTGAATCATTCACGGCCCAGCGATTTTCCCAGTCGAAGATAATGGCAACTTCGGCAGGGACCGAAGTTCCTACAATATCCTCCATGCTCTCTAGTGCCTTACCTACATTCGCTACATCCTGGAACACACGGGTATGTTCATGCCCAACATGGTCCACAACCGCTCCATGAAGCTTTTCACTGGAACCCCGACTCTTCCTCCACTGGAAGTACTGTACACTGTCCGAGCCGTGCGCTACAGCTTGCAGAGATGCCAGCAGATGCATTCCAGGACGTTTCAATTTGCTGGTCTCTTGCCAGTTGGTTGAGCTTGGTGTGCTCTCCATCAATAGAAACGGCTGCCCACCCTTGATGGAACGAACAATATCATGCATCATGGCTATTCGGGATGCCAGCGTATATTCTTCATCCGCATCATGCCATGTCGGATAACTGTCCCATGACAGGAAATCCAGAATGTCAGCGAACTTCCAGTAGTTCAATCCTTCATAAAATTCCATCAGGTTGGTCGTTACCGGCAGATCGGGATTTTTCGCCTTCAGCGGTTTCGTTTCGTGCACGATAAAATCAGCAGTCTGATCCGTAACAAACCTGCGCCAGTCCAGATTCATCGCGTGGACCTGTGTCTCTCCGTGCGGGGCAGGCGACTCCACTTGACTCCAGTCTGTCACGGTATGACTCCAGAATGTTGTCCACCAGGAGTGATTCAACTCGTCCAGAGTGCCGTATTTGTTTTTCACCCAGCTGCGAAAAGCGTCCTGGCAATAATCACAATGGCAATCCCCGCCGAATTCATTGGAAATGTGCCAGCCAATCACTGCGGGATGATCCCAGTAACGTTCTGCAAGTTTGGTATTGATTGCAGTAACCTTCTCCCGGTATACAGGCGAAGTATAACAATGGTTGTGGCGGAAGCCATGCAGGTTGCGAACCCGATTAGCCCCAACACGCAGCACTTCAGGATACTTGGCCGACATCCAGGCAGGTCTTGCACCGCTTGGGGTAGCCAGGAATGCATAGATTCCATTGGCAGCAAATCGATCCAGTACTTGATCCATCCAGTCAAACGTGTACACGCCTTCCTCCGGTTCAAGGGATACCCATGAGAAGATGCCAATGGACATCACATTACATTTGGCAAGCTTCATCAGGCGAATATCTTCCTCAAGGACTTCAGGATAGCGGAGCCATTGCTCCGGGTTATAGTCTGCACCATGTAACATATGAGGTGCTTTGGAGCTTACCGGTGGATATTTGTATGTCATGTTGAAAACTCCTTTGTATTTCATTTCATTTTGAATCATCTATTTAATTAATGCAGCACTCGGCTGCTCATCCAATGCAGCGTCATGTTCCTCTCCAGCCTTCAGCGCTGAAAACGATTGCAACTTCTGACCCGTGAAGTCAAACATCGTCAGGTTGCCCCAGTTATTCGGATGTCCAACAGACCACTCTTCCTTGCTAGGAATCCAGGCAGGCTCCCAGTAATAGAATCCCGCTCCGAGACCGCCGGGAACTTCACGAATAATCTGCAGCAGATCCTTCAGATAACGTGTTTGTCCTTCCACACTTGCCGGATATCCCGGCAATAGCAGCTCTTCCTGATTCAAAATCCACTCGTGGCCTTCAGGCTGCTCCAATGTCCAAGGATAAGCGGTTTCAACCACATTGATGGGTTTGCCGTAGCGTTTAGCCAGGTCATGCAGATTATCCCGCAGTGTATCCAGTGTTCCATGCCACCAAGGGTAATATGAGAGCCCAATGATGTCGAACTCCACACCAAGCGCTTCAAATCGATCATAGAACTTGCGACTCTCCGCATTATCACCACCACGGTCTATATGGATCATGATCTTGATGTCAGGATCGACGGACTTAACCGCAGCAATGCCATACTTCACAAGACCAGCAAAACGCTCCCACTGTTCGTCAGTATCATGCTCTTCCCCAGCAACACGCCCTTCATCCCATAACATGCCAGGTGTAATCTCATTTCCCACCTGCACCATATCCGGCAACGCATCATGCTCCTTGAGTGTTCTCAGTACATCTGCCGTATAGGTACATACCTCACGTTGCAGTTCATCATAGGACAGCTTCTCCCACGCCTTTGGCTTACATTGATTGGCTGGATCAGCCCAGCGATCCGAATAATGAAAGTCCAGCAAAAATTGCAAGCCTTGTTCCTTGATCCGTTTGGCTACCGCTACTGTCCGCTCCAGATTACAGAATCCGCCTACAGGATCATTCCAGATTCGCAACCGGATTGCATTGGCATCACCCAGCTTGAGAAGGGTCAGCAAGTCCCCCTGCTGCCCATGCTCATCACGATAGCTCCCACCATGCTGCTCAATTTCATCCATAAATGACACATCCATTCCCAGAATGAATGCCTCTTCCTTTAAATGGCTCACTTCATCAACCTCCGTTTAATTTAGATGCAGTCTCAGCCTTTAACCGAACCCAAGGTCATACCTTTGACAAAGAAGCGCTGCAGGAATGGATACACAATGAGGATTGGCGTACTTCCGATAAATATCTGTGCCGCTCTTACTGTGGTTTGAGAAATGCTCTCCATCTCTTTCGGGTTCATAGCCATCGTACTCATATCACGTTTGATAATTACGGTCTGCATGAAAGTAGCCAGCGGATAATCCTTGGCATTGTTCATGTAGAGCAATCCGTCAAACCATGAGTTCCAGTGAAACACCATGCTGAACAGTGCAATGGTTGCGATCGATGGCATCGAAATCGGCAGGAAGATACTGAACAACGTTCTGAAATGATTGGCTCCATCCATCAGCGCCGCTTCCTCAAGCTCTTTCGGAATACCCCGGAAGAAGTTTAGCATCAGAATAACGAGGAAGGTGTTAACAGCTCCCGGAAGCACCAGCACCCAGAAGGAATCCATCAGGCCGATCTTCTGGATGACCATATAGAAGGGAACGAGTCCCCCATTGAAGATCATACTAAAAACAAAAATCCATGAATAGACGGTTCTTCCTTTAAATTCATTATTTTCTTTTGACAACGGGTACGCCGCCAAAAAGGTAATCAGCAACGTAATCCCCGTACCAATGACTGTGCGCAGTAAGGAAATCCAGAGAGAGTTTAGGAAAATGGGATTATTCATCGTTTTTTTGTATGCTTCAAGTGAGAACCCTACTGGCCAGAGACTGACGAGGTTGGCGTCTGCGGCAGCCTTGTTACTGAAGGATACAGCCAGAACATGAATCATCGGTACAATACACATAATGGCAACCAAAATGAGAAAACAAATGTTGATGACGTTGAACACGCGATAAGGCGTTGATTTATGATACATCGTGGTCCCTTCTTTCTCCGTTCATTCGATTAGAATATGCGATATCCGGCGTATTTTTTGGCTAAGCTGTATGATACAAGGATCAAGACCATGCTGATGACCGATTTAAATAATCCAATGGCGGTCGCGAAGCCCATCTCTCCATTTTCCAGCGCCGAGCGATAAACGAATGTATCAATAATGTCGCCCGTTTGATATACCAGCGGGTTGTACAGGTTGAAAATCTGATCGAACCCGGCGTTAAGTACGTTACCCAGTGCCAGTGTTCCAACCACCATCAGCATCGGTACAAGAGACGGGATGGTAATATGCAGCGTCTGCTTCCAGCGACCCGCTCCGTCAATCTCTGCTGCTTCATACAACGCCGGGTTAATGCCGGCAAGGGCAGCCAGGAAGACAATCATGTTATAGCCGAATTCCTTCCACACATCCGTTAGAATGATCGTCGGTCGGAACCAGCTGTTATCGCCAAGGAAGAAATATGGTCCAAGTCCAAATGTCCCGAGTACCCGGTTCACCAGTCCTCCAGTGGATAACAGATCAATCAGAATTCCGCCAAGGATAACCCAAGACAAGAAGTGAGGTAGATACACCAAGGTTTGGATCGTTCGCTGAATCGCCATCTTGCGAACCTCATTGAGCAGAATCGCGAACACAAACGGGACAAACAAATTAAAGATGAGTTTGAGCACAGCAATGATCAGTGTATTCCAAATGACTTGCAGGCTGTCCTCGCGTTCAAACAAATATCTAAAATTATCAAGCCCGACCCACTCCGAGCCGCTGATGCCGAGCCATGGTTTGTAGTTCTGAAATGCCATAACAATTCCGCCCATAGGCACATAACTGAATATAATCAGAAAGATGATGGCTGGCAGCAGCATTACGTGGAATGGCCAAGTTCGTTTTAAAGTTCTCATGATTGCTCCCCCTGTAATTCTTCCTACTCAAGTGCTCCCTGAGTGGCTTATACTGCGATTATATCAACCGTTTGCATAGGTCAAACAGCACATAAAAGCAATATAAATGGCACAAAAGCAACCAGTTTGGACTCGCTGTCATTGGAGTCATTCATTTACTACTGACATGCACCTCCCGCAAGCAAATCAAGCTCTCATAACGACAAAAAAAGCGTGCAGACCTGGTTGGTCTGCACGCCCCTGTATCCTTATTTTTTCACACTGTCATACCATTCGTTGACCTCTTGTGTGATTTGGTCACCGCCACCCGATTTCCACGTTTGTACAAATGTATCGAACGCATCTACCGGATTTTTGCCATAGATGATTTCATTGAAGACCTGATTCTCAATTTTGTTCAAATAGTCCAGCTTCGATTTCATCGTCTGCGTTGTAGGACCTGTGAACATGTTTTTGTAAGAGATTTCTTCCTGACTCAGTAACACCTTCGCTGCGGCAGGGGTTTCCTTACCATAGTTCGCGGCAACATCTTTTTCCAGCTTGGTTTCCGGCTCTTTACCATCTGCCAGATTCATCAGAGCTTTTATCTGAGCGTCCGGAATACGGGCACCATCACGCACGAGCAAATAACGTACAACGTTGACATGCCCGCCATCAATTTCTTCATACCGTTTTTGTTTTCCATTTCCATCCAATTGATAGTCGTAGCCTGCAAATAGACCGTTATCATATTCACTGCCTGGCTTCGGATCTGCGTAATTATCAAACAGATAGTTTTGGTATGTGAAGAATGCTTCCGGATGTTCCATATCTTTTTTAATTAGCGTAACACCATTTACAAATTGTGTACCATGACGCATTGCTTTACCATCAGAGCCTGCCGGAATTGCAATTGGTTTCCACACGGCACCTGGGACATTCTTCACCGTATCGTTCAATGGCCATCCGCTCATCCAGTATGGACCTGGAATAATGCCAGCAGTACCTGCAACTGCCGGCTCTGCCGTTTTGTTTTCATCCCACAACGCTGCTTCCTGCGGGATATATCCTTTTTTGAGCCATTCATTCAATTTGGTCAGACCTTGCTTCATGCCCGAATTGATGGAGCCGTACTCCAACTTGCCGTCTGCTCCTACATTCCATTGTTGCGGTAAGGTGCCATATGCACCAAAGATCCAGGATGGATCTCCCATCCATGTGTTCATGGATTTTTTGAAACCAATGCTCATTGGAGTAACTTTGTCTGGAGCCAATCCATCCGGATTTTTGTTTTTGAAGGCTTCCATTACGGTTTCCAGTTCGTCAATGGTTTTTGGTGCTTTCAGATTCAGCTTGTCCAGCCAATCCTGACGAATCCAGAGCAGGTAGTCATTGTTGTAGGCATAGTCCAGTACAGGAATACCCATTCTTTTGCCTTCACGGCTATACTGGTTCCAGACATTGGGATCCTGCTCCATCGCTTTTTTCCATGTGTCGGAAGCATATTTGTCGAACAGTGGGCCCGCTTCCTGATACATGCCGGAATCAATCAAATCTTGAGCAACTAAATTATCCGGCTGCCCTATTGTCACAACATCCGGCATTTCCTGGCCGGAAGACATGGCAAGACGAAGTTTGGTTGCGAATGCACTGTTCGTATCTGTCACAGACCACAAGGATTTGATTTCAATTCCAAATTTGTCTTTGGCCCACTTGGTTGCCACGTTATTTTCCATCGATTCGCCATTTTTAAATTTCAGCTCAGGGTCGATTCCCCATGCTGTTGTAATCGTTACTGCTGGATCATATTTTTCTTTGTATTCGTTTTCAACGGCTGACGTGCTCGAACCCGCGTTCTCACCGCCACTGTTGCCTCCTCCACATGCAGATAGGATGACAGCGAGACAGGTTGTCGTAGCGAGGAGCGGTAGCCATCTCTTTTTTGTAGATTTCGCTCTCATTTGTTGTTCCCCCTTAATCATTTTGGTTACCCTTTCATTATAGGCCTGCCAGGTCTTTCAGCCTATGTCACGAAAACAAGATTTCTGCACCTTTGGCAACCTATATATTGGAATGATGTTGAAATTATGCCTGATCCCGATATTCATTCGGTGTCATGCCGTAATGCTTTTTGAACATTTTGCTGAAATATTGCGGATTTTGGTATCCTAGCTCACTGGTAATCTCGTATATCTTTTTGTTCGTATTTTTGAGCAAATACAAAGCACGCTCCATCCGCATACGGATCATATAATCTCCCAACCCCTCACCTGTCTCGGCTTTGTAGATTTTGGACAGATATACAGGGTGCAGATACACCTTGTCTGCGATCATCTTCACGGACAGATCCTGCCCGGTGTCTCTGGTTACCATCTCCTGAACCTGCTTGATAACATGGCGGCGACTCTGCACACCTTCCTGATCCGACAGTTCCTCCTGCAACTTGGCAAGCATGTCCATCGCCCAGCGGCGAAGCTTGTCAGGGGATTGAATCAACTGATGCGCGAGCAGCAGGTCAAATCCCGCATGATCAATCTCATGTACGAGATGCCCCTGCTTGTGCGCGATATACATAAAGGCATTCGTTACAGACAAATACATCTCATATACATGCTCTCTGGAGAGACATACGCGCTCTGCTGCATCAAAGACAGCATTCAGTTTACGTGCCGCTGCCTCCCACTGTTTGGTTTCAAGCAATTGAGGCAGTACGGGGGGTTTATAGAGCTCTTCAAGCGCTTGTGCCGCATCGTTCTCCGGCCGTTTGGACAGCTCTTTATCCATGTAAATAATCGTATTTTCCTCTGGACCCGATAGAACGAGTGATCCTAAACCTTTACGATAAGCGGTCGTCAGATCGGCAAATTGAAACGGTGCTGTGACCACCATGGACAGATCGCCTTGCAGATATCGAATCACATGCTCGCGGAAAGTCCCCACTGGCTGTTTCAGTTCTTCCACATTTGTCTGCACAGGCTCCGTCCAGTCCGGACTCTGTATCATCATGACCAGACTCTCATGAGGACCACGCCCAAACCACACGTTATAATGGGGACCAAACACCTCTTCGGCAATATTGCCAACGGCAAACTCCATCAAATCCAATGATTGCTGATCCATTGCCGAGAACCGGCCTGTAAGGCGAATCAGCATCATTACTGCCGGTTGATCGGGCTGGAGCACAATCTCGTACTTCTCAAGCTGTTCACCCAGTGCCCGAGCTGTAATCTCGCGGCCCAGCAACAGGTCATGCAACAGATTCTCCCGTAAAATTTTATAATCTGACTTCCGGCTGTATAACAACCGATGGTATTTATCAAATTCATCCCAATCATCCCGAAGGGACGTGATGGCGGCGGAGACCGAAGCCATGAATTCCTCATCGTTCACCGGCTTGAGAATATAATCGGCAGCCTGCAGCTGAATAGCTTTCTTGGCATATTGAAAATCACTGTGCCCGGTCAGCAGGATGCAGCGGATATGCGCCCATCGACTGCTTACCTCCTCAATCAGCTCCAGTCCAGACATGCCCGGCATTCGAATATCGGTCACCACGAGGTCCACTGCGTTCTCTTCCAAGATCTGCAGCGCTTCCTTGCCAGAAGCCGCACGCAAGACCGTCGTAACCCCGAGCTCTCCCCAGGGAATAGTCAATTCCAGACTTTCAGTAACATACGTTTCATCATCCACCAGTAAAATATCAATCAACACAGTCACTCCCTATTTGCTTCGTTATGCAATGTATTCTTTCTATAGCGATCATGCTGTAGTCCTATGGCGTCTCTATGTCTATCCTTCTATTCAAGAAAATGTTCTTCGTCAGCGGGCCAGGACAAGGTAACACGCAGTCCACCAAGCGGTGATTCCGTAATGCTAATTCCCGCCTGGTCTCCATACCTGAGCTGAAGACGCTGGTTGACGTTCCACAACCCACATCCCATCTCTTGATCCATACCGCCTGTGAGTTTATGGAGCAGCATCTGCCTGGCCATCTCATCCATACCTTGTCCGTCGTCATCTACGGTAAGAATCATCATGCCATCTCTTTGTTCTCCCGACACCCGTATTTCCCCAGCTTCGGCATCGGCTTCAATGCCATGAATAACCGCATTTTCCACCAGTGGTTGTACGATGAGAGGAGGTACTTCCTGCCTCAGGATGTCTTCCGATAAGTCGATTTTGAAACGTATTCGATCCATACGCATCTGCTGAATCTCCAGATAACAGGTGACGAACTCAATTTCCTCCATCAGCGGCACCACATCACGCTCCTGTCTCGTCGTATACCGATAGTACCGAGACAGATTATGCGACATGGCAACCACGGCATCGACACGCTTCAACTTGGCCATGCTTGTAATGAATGAGAAACAATTATAGAAAAAGTGTGGATTAATCTGCGATTGCAGCTGTTTCAGCCGGGCTTCACGCACATGAATCTGTTCCAGATACACGTGTTCAAACAACTGCTGAATCTGCGCCACCATGGAGTTGAATCGCTCGGACAAAAAGCTGAATTCATTGCGTCCTTTGGGCGTAATTCGGACTGAATAATCCTCCTGCTTCAATCGTTGGAATCCACGAATCAACTGTTTGACAGGGACTTGAACCTGTACATATAACAGATAGGCCACGGCAAAGCTCATTAATAGCAAACAGATCATCGCTGAATAAAATAGTATATTCGATTGATGAATCGGCTTCAGAATAGCCGATAGTGGCATGTAATCAACCAGATACCAGCCTGTCGTGCTGGACTTTACCGTATTAACCATGTAAGGCTCGCCGTCAATGACTACCGTCCGGTTATCCACATCCTTCAGCTTATCAATGGCCAGCTTGTCCATCAGCTGACCTGTCAGGGCACGATCCGAGGTTCGATTATAGATAACCCCCGTCTCTTCCCGGTAATAAAACGGATCATGGCGACCATCGTCCTTGAATTTGTCCAGCATATCTCGAATGTTGTCACTATCGAATTCAAGCTTAATCACGGTCTGCGCATTGGCTGCAGGATCGTTAATGCCGTATGGAGATACAGTGATCCAACTGAAAATGAATCGATCATCCTGTTCCTCCTGAAGCTTTCGAACATTCCATCCAGATGATATGTTGCCTCGCAGCGTCTGCTGATCGTAATAGCCAGCATCTCGTTCAGAGATGACTCTGCCGAGCGTGGGAGAATAAAGGTATAATTTCGTTGTCCAATTGGACGAACTCTCCTGAATACTCAGCTTGTTCTGAATACGTTTAACCAGATTGATCGTATCCAGATCAAAGTATGTGCTGTACCCATAAATCCGCCGGAAGCTCGCAATATCGGGATCATGGATGAGCAGATTTGGCCACGAGGATAATAACTCGATGTGTGTGTTCACCTGATTTTGAAAAAATTCCAGTTGGTTGCTGTTGGAGCGATTGAGCTCATCCCGCAGAACTGCTGTCGTTTTATGGTTGGAATACCAGTAGAGCAGTACGACTGGAACCAGCATAATTAGAATTAAAATGACCATTTTGGAAAATAGATTCGTCCGGTATGACATCTGCTTACCTCACCTTGCCTTCATTAGTCAGTGAATCTAATTTTAACGATGAAAGCGTTAAACATAAACTTTTTTTTAAGCGAATCCGCTTCACAGCTCATCTGTTATTCCTGACTTAATCAATTTAAGAGATTCTATATATATATCGTAAGCGTTACCATATCCATGCATAAAGGTGACAAAACCAACTTTTCTGCACTAATTGCAACTTCCACGCAAAAAAGAGCCGACAACTGCCAGCTCCTTCCTAAACACTGTATATTGATTCATTTCTTCTAATTCTCAATGCTCTTCTTATGTATTTATTCTACCTTGCTAACGCAAAATCATTATGGAATATCGTAGTCAAACACGGTATTCTCTCCATCTACGGCGACATCCATTACAATATCGGTTAGCTTTCCTTTGACTCGCAGCGGGGAGCCTGCCAAACCGGAAAATGCCAGTTGACCTTTAAATGTTCCATGCGGCTCAATCTCTACATGCACAGGCTTCAGCTGGACAGATTGCAGGGATTTATAGAGCGGATCATCCTGGTGTTTGTAACTGCTGGCCAAGTCAGGCAAGAGAACAGCTGCTACAGGCTCTCGGGTGTAATTTTTGAGTGTCAGGTCACAGTTTACTCGTGTAATGCCATTGTCCAGTACATCATAGGTACAGGAGCTATCATTTTGAACATAGGAAACACCATGGATACCGGAAGCCCCCCATTTGGCTACATACATCAATTTATCCGTCATGTAGGAATAACTGAGAACAATCGCGAGAACGATCAGCCAGAGCCGTTTGGCCAGAACCGGATATAATGGCAATATTTCTTTGCGTGTAAGATAGTAGCTGCACGCTAATATACCCATTCCAAAAAATAACGTGATATGCACACCACTTACGTAGGATGTGGTATAAGGTGACATGCCTATAGCAGACAACATCGTGTCCCCCACAGAGAAACCGAGGTGATGCTTAAACGTAAAAATGATACCAAACAGCAATAACATCGCAGAGAACACAAGTCTGGTTCTCGACACACGAACACCCCCTAATCAGCCACCTGATTATATCATATTTTTCCTTATTATGGTTTACAATCCAAATAAAAAAAGACGCTTCGGTTTTTAACCGAACACGTCTTTGGTTTTGCAACTCCAGTCTACTTCTTCGACAGGAATGCGTCGAGCTGCTCTTGTTTGGCTGCAATGATTTTATCAATACCTGCGGCTTTCAGCTTCTCCAGATATTTCGGAATCATCTCGTTCGGATCTACTGCACCCGAGGTCATACCCGGTTTAAACTGTTTGTTCACGTTGTTGACCGCAGCAATTTCGTTTTTGACGGATTGGCTGTTGAACGTAAAGCCCAGTGCAGGTGACTTAACACCTTTGGCATTAAACTCCTTGAACTTTTCCCATTTCTGCGGATCTTCATTATCCCAGAGATAGTTCAGGAACTGGTTACCCAGCTGCCATTGTGCGCCCGGATTGTATGTGCGACTGTTAGCATCTACCCCTTCCGGAAGGGTAATAATGTTGTCCTGTCCTTCTTTTTTCACATAATGTGTGCCTTCAATTCCGAAGTTGAGCAGGTTGTTGATTTCTTTGTCGGAATGCAGCAGGTTAATGACTTGCATCGCCTTCTCCGGCTGCTCCGAGGAACGGGAGATCGCCAGCATCGCACCAGAAGCATCTCCGGTTGTAATCGTAGGCTGGGTCATCTCAATCTGGGTCAGTGGATATCCGACGTACCCTTCTTCTTCCTTATCCTTGCCCGGCTTCATGCCATCGGTCCACAGGAAAGCCTTGCCTGCCTTGGCCTGATCTTTCGGGAACACATTGGAAGTTGCTGCATCACTGTTAATGTATCCAGCCTGATACCACTTGCGTGCAAGCTCAGCGGCTTCCTTGAATTCAGGGGTCTCTACTTCGTTCAGTACCTTCGTTGAACCCGCGGTTTTGGAGATGACGCCTGGAACGGATGCATCGCCCAGATAATCCCAGTCCAGATTCTCAAGCAGCCCGTTACCACTGGTATTGGAAATATAGAATGGAGTGATGCCCGGCTCATTTTCCTTGATCGTTTTGAGCAGCGGTTCCAAGTCAGCCCATGTTTTCACTGCGGTCAGATCGAGCTTGTATTTGTCAGCCAGATCTTTGCGTACCAGTACACCACGAGTTGCTGCCAATTCTTTGTTGGTAGGAACACCATAGTTTACGCCATCCACCTGGGAGCCTTCCAAAAAGGCTGGATCCAGATTTTTTTTGATATCCTGCCCATACTTGTCAAGCAGATCGTTCAGCGGCAAGAACGCACCTTTTGCCACATTGACGGTATAATTTTGCCAAGCCGCCGTGAAAATAATGTCCGCTTTTTCGCCGGAAGAAATCATCAAGTTCAGCTTGTTATCCCACTGACCCCAGTCGATCGCATTAATCTTGAGTGTTGCGCCGATCTTTGGCTCCATCCTTTTGTTGATCTCAGCTTCGACCAGAGCCACATCTTTCTGTGGTGTTCCCGGATAATACAGCGTCACTTCATAGGGCTTGCCTCCACTCTCCGCTGCACCGCCACCCTGTGCTTCCGGTGTTTTTCCGCCTTTGTCCGATGAGCAACCTGCCAGCACCAGGCTCAGCGCCACAACTGCTGCCGCGATACGCGGCCATACCTTAAACGTTCTTACCAATTGAACCCCTCCCGTCATATGTTGGACCCTGCAACCGATTGCCCCAATTCGCAATGTTCCCCAATCTGCAAAAGTCCGTTCCTTTGCCGGCCCTCCGGCGAGACTGTACTCGCTGCTTTTTGTATATGCCCTCTCAGGTCCATCTTCGATGATCCGTTGCCCTCTCCGCTAACCGGCCGGAGTTACCCCTTCACTGCGCCTACTGTAAGACCTTTGATGAAATACCGCTGGAAGAATGGATATGCCAGTACGATTGGACCAATACCGACAACAGCCATCGCCATTTGCAGTGTTTTATTCGGCAGATTCAGCAATATGCCCTGTGATGAAATCTGTGAAGAGACATTGGAGTTGGATGTTAAATATTGAATATCGAGCAGCGTCCGGTACATAAGGTACTGAAGACTGATCGTCCGGTTATCAGATATAAAAATCATGCTGAGATACCAGTCGTTCCAATAATTCAATGTGCTGAACAGTGCAACGGTCGCCATCACCGGAAGGGAGAGCGGAAGCACGATACGTGTAAACGTTCTCAATTCACCCGCTCCATCAATCCGTGCCGATTCAAGAATGGATAACGGAATGGAATTGGCGAAGAACGTACGCATGACCAGCACGAAGAACGGTGACAGCAGCAGCGGCATGATCAGTGCCAGAATCGAGTTTTTCAAATCCAGTACGTTTACATAGACGAGATACCAAGGGACCAGGCCGCCATTGAACAGCATGGTGAAAAAGATGAAAAAGGCGAACCACCCGCGATACGGCAAATCCCTCCGGGAAAGCGGGTACGCGTACAATGCCGTCAGTGCTACACTCGTTATTGTACCTATCACGGTTACGATAATTGAAATGCCATAGGAATGGATGATCTGATCCATATCTTTGAACAGAAAATCATAGGCCGTCAGGCTGAATTTCTCCGGAATCAGCTTATACCCGTTCGCAATGACTGTCGTCTCGTCCGAGAATGAGATCGCGAAGACAAGCAGGATCGGCACGATGCAGGCAATGGCATAGAATATAAACATAGCGTGTATGATAGACGCGGAACGCCGCGACACGGCTAATGGATCACGTGATTTCACAGCTGGCTTGCCTCCTCTCAAAATAATGCATTATCTTTGTCCATTCTCCTAACGATGGTATTGGATACGAGAACCAGTACAAATCCGACAACAGCCTGATACAGCCCGGCTGCCGAGGACATCCCGATATCGCCCCCAATAAGGAAGGTTCGGTATACATACGTATCCAGGACGTTCGTGACCGGGAACAATGCGCCTGATTCCAGCGGAACCTGGTAGAACAGACTGAAATCCGCGTAGAAAATACGACCGATCTGAAGCAATGTCATAATCACGATCAGCGGCACGAGAAACGGAACGGTAATGAAGCGAATCTGATGCCACTTGCTCGCACCATCCAGCACGGCCGCTTCATAATATTCCTCATCGATACCTACCACTGCTGCCAGATAAATGACCGCATAATAACCGATATTCTTCCATGTATTCACCAGCGGCAAAATGTACGGCCAATACTTGGGTTCTGAATACCAGTCAATTGGTTGTCCGCCAAAGATCTGAAGAATCGTCGAGTTCATGAAGCCTGAATCCTTGCCCAGAAACGCGAGCACCAGATAGCTGACTACGATCATCGAGAGAAAATATGGAAGCAGCATGAGGGACTGATACAATTTGGACATTGCCTTGTTCTTCACTTCATTCAACAATATCGCAAGCCCTACACCTACAACTAAATTCAGCGCAATAAATACGGTGTTATATGCGAGCGTATTACGTGTGATCTCCCAAGCATCACTGGTGGAGAACAAATACTTGAAATTATCCCAGCCGCTCCACGGACTGCCCCAAATGCCGTCGGCATAGTTTACATTTTTGAATGCAATCAGAACGCCGAACATCGGCATATAGTTGTTCACCAGCAGAAATAGAATGCCTGGCAAAAACATGAGATACAAAACCTTGAATTTACCTAGATTGTACAGGACAGACTTTCGTTTTCGAACCGGTATGTCCCTTCCATCCGATAGACGTGCTGCCTTACCCGCCTGGGGTTGTGTCTTCATAACTTGTTCTCCCTCACTCCTCTTGAATTTCATCCTCAGGATGAAACACCGCTGTGTCTCCTGTGGTTCAAGTATACGGCGGGGCGTTCAGGTCCACTATCTGCTGTGGTGACCTGTTCACTGATCAAATTATGACTTTAGGGCACAAAAAAACAAAAGACGCAGCATGCTGCGTCAAATCTGTACCGTTCGGGACTGCTTGCGAAACTCCTGTGGGGTAATGCCCGTGCACTTTTTGAACATTTTCGTAAAATGAGAGTAATTGTAGTACCCGACCTTGCCTGCGATATCCGTCACCTTCACGGTAGACTGGGCCAATAACGTCTTCGCTTTGGCTACTCTGCGCTGGAGAATGAATTCGGAAAGCGACATGCCCTTTTCTTTACGAAACAGGCGGGATAGATAGGCCGGATTAAATCCGGCAAAGGATGCAAGTTCTTCTCGCATCAGCTCTTCACCAATATGATTTTCAATGTAAATGCACAACTGGTCCACAATGGTCATTGGACTGTGATCGTCCGGGTACAAAACCGGGATCGCACGACTGATCAGGTCTGATGTCCACTGCTTCAGCTGGGGCAACGAACGTGTCACAACGTTTTCTTCCGGCTCCCGTTCTCCGGGGTACAGGCTGCGTACAGATACATTCTTCTGATGAAGCAACGGGTAGATTACATGCAGCATCGCATGATAATACAAGCGCAGAATTTCGGGTGACAAACGCTCCTGTGCAGCCAGTAATTCAAAGATTTCATCTACACGCTCGCGCAGGTCGTCAAACTTTCCCGTTTCGAACAGGATGGACAGCTCGGAAAACCACGGTATCGGCAGAAAGCGGTCCTCCGTATCCCGGCCCACCTCGTCATAGATGAAGACCCCTTCAAGCTCGTTGATATTGCGACGCTCCATGTCCATCAGCTCATTCAGCATCCCCTGTAAATCTGTAACAGCAACCGGGACTCCGACGTAACAGGACAATCGGCAATAAAAGTACGTACCACACTCCTGGATATAGCTCTGACATCCTTGTGCCACTTCACTCGCCGTAGGTACGATCCCATCCTGTTCGTATGCAAGCACAATATTTAGCCCACTGTGGTCCTGAAACACTTCACCGGGTTTGTCACCAAGCAGCATTTCCTTGGCAGCATTGCGAAGCGCATATTCCAGGACTTCCTCATCACGCAGATCAAAGTCTCGCACCCATTCTTCGACAGATATGACAATGGGCAACAGTCGCACTTGCGGATCAATCTCGGCTCCATAGACCTCGGCCAGCTCCTGAAGCTTTTGCTGGGTTAAGGTTACGCGCTGTGAGATGGCGTCTTTCCAGAAACGCTCGGTTAACAGCGGTTTATGCGTTTGCCAGCGTTTGTACACGGTCTCATATACTTCATTGGTGCGGGAACGCTGCTCGCCATCCTTGATTTTGTCCATGGCCTGGCTCACTACCTTGAGCAACTGGTCTGCGGGAGCAGGTTTCAGTACATAATCGAAGCTGTTCAGCTTGATTGCCGTTTGGGCATAATCGAACAGGGCATGCCCTGTAAGAAAAATCGTCAGCATGCCGGGATCATGCTTTAACACCCAGCTCTGCAGATCCAGTCCCGTTTCACCCGGCATTTCAATATCACAGATCATAATATCGATGGGATGGGCTTTCATCAGCACTCTCGCCTCTTCCGCATCACCAGCACTGAATACCTGGTCAATTCCGGCCAGGCTCCAGTCCACCCCTTCCACCATCGCTTGCAGGGCGTATACTTCATCATCCACGATCAACAGGTTCCGCATAGGCTCTCCCTTCTTCCTCTTCCGTCTGGGCGGGCATATGAATATGGACTGCTGCCCCTCCTTCAGTCTGATTGCTAAACTGCAATCCGGCATGTTCGCCGTATTTTACAAGCAGCCGATGGATAACATTCCAGATGCCAATGTGTTGTCCCCCCGGATCTTCGGCGTAATGCCCCTGTTGCAGGCGCTCCAGTATTTCTTGCTCAAATCCAACACCGTTATCCGTAATCGCAAGTTGAAGAACCGAAGATGGCGCAGGATCAGATAACGTTTTCGACTTGCGTGCTGTTATGCGAATAACAAATGGCTCTGTGCGTCGCTGATAACCATGAATGATAGCATTCTCCACAAAAGGCTGAATCGTTAAGGGCGGCAGCACATAGTGCCCAAGATCCGGTTCAACATCCAGAACGAAATCCAGCTTGTTTGGAAACCGCAGCTTCTGGATCTCCAAATAATGACTGATATGTTCCAATTCTTCATCCAATCGAATGACACGTTTGCCTGCACGCAGGCTGAACCTGAAATAATCTGCCAGATGACCAGCCATCTGCTGCACCAGCTCATGCTTTTGCAAGGAAGCCAGGCTATGAATGATATTCAATGAATTCAGGTAAAAGTGAGGATTAATCTGCATCTGCAATTGTTTAAACTCTGCTTCCCTCGTCCGCAATTGCTCCTCATACACATCAATCTTCAGATGCTGGATCTCACTTGTCATCTGATTGAAGCTGTGCGTGACAAACTCCAGTTCAGATGAAGCCGGCGTCTCAAGCCTTACATCAAGTTCTCCACGGCTAACCCTCCTCATGCCGCGTATGAGCACATTCATTGGACGGAACAGAAGCTGCCTGAGGAAGATCATAGCTGTAATCAGGATGACCGCTGCACCAATCGGAAGCAGGCGAATGATCTGCTGAAAAAATGGCAGGTTTCGCATCATATCCTCCTCGGGCAGCAGCACAATATAATTCATCTCAGACATAGCTGAGGGAATGCCAAGCATCAGATACTGACGTGCATTGCCTGTGGATGTCACTTCAGAGATCACCTGGTATGGATTATTCAGTCCAGTAATATGGGCTGCAGCCAGTTTGATTTGTGCCGAGTTCAGGGCTGAATCAGACAGCGCCCCGCCATCCGCCCCCACGATGACTGCACCTCCCCGGTCACCGGATTCCGTGAATTGCTCGGGGTGATTCAGTGCGTTCATGTCCACCAGTGCCCCTGCATAGAACTGGGCGTTGATCCGCACCGTTTTGACCAAGGCATTCCAAGTGCCCCCCCGAACGATGCTCCACTCTGGCTTCTGGATTTCCCCCTCCAGCTGCTGGATTTGTACCGGCATGCTCTCCTGCACAACCGACATTTTGACATCATAATTGCCTGAAGTAGCGAGTAACAGATCGTCATTCACAGTATCGTACAGAAAAAATGAATCGATCAGATTATAAAATCCGATATCGGTCATGAATTTGTTCATAATGCGTTGTTTTGCAATAATGTAATCGCCGCTGCCGTACTTCAGAAAAAACAGCGAGATAATATCCGGGTCACGCTCGCCCAGACTGTATAAATACCGATTGGTCTCCTGCAGCACGCGTTCGTTCTGCTCCACACTTTTCGCAAGATGATTCATATTGGTGAGAGACACTTGATCACGCACAACTTTCATGGCATATACGTTGTTGTAATATAGCAGCATGAATAGCGGCAGCATGATCAATGTCAGACCCACAATAAACTTAAAGCGCAATGAACGGATGAAATTCATGAATTCCCGCCCTTTTGTCTAATCTGGATTTCAGTTCTTTTACACTACGTTTTAACCGCTATCAGGATCAAGTGTTTCTCCTGTTTTTCGATGCTCCACCTCTGTGTTTCTTCCATCTTCTTCCTTATAATGGCATGTTTATTGTAGTCATACTTGCTTGCGTCTGTCTATGTGGTTCCGTGACCTATTACTGTCAATTCTGGTGACTTGCACTTCTTGGCTTAAAGTACGTGTTCGAGGGTCCATGCTCTAATTAGTTCTCCATCTGTAAAAAAAATCCTGCTCCACACTCCACGAACGCCCGGTGATGACATGCATACGATATACCACTCCTTGAATTGACACCAAGGATGTAAGGAGGCATGTCCGATGAATATTCAACTCGTCCCATTGCATTATGTATATCTGGCTTTTATCGTCTTGATTATCGCCGTCATGGTTCGGCGTAGAGACACAACCATCATTTGTGTGGCAGGTATTATGACCATTGGACTCCTCGCGACCGAAACATTAAGCGGATCGGTTTCCGGCATCTTCAGCAGCTTTATCTACGCAGCCAAAGAGCTGCTCAGCACCATTTTTATCATCTCGATCATTGTCGCCATGAGTCGGGTGTTAATTCGGACGGGGATCAATGAAGTCATGGTGACACCGCTTACCCGGTTCATCCGTTCTCCACAGGTCGCCTATTGGGGAATTGGATTTATTATGATGATCGTATCACTGTTCTTCTGGCCCTCACCTGCCGTTGCTCTCGTTGGGGCTGTACTTCTTCCGGTAGCAGTACGAGTCGGACTTTCTCCCATCGGCGCTGCCATTGCCATGAATCTGTTCGGGCATGGAATTGCCTTATCAGGGGATTACATTATCCAAGGGGCACCCAAACTGACAGCTGATGCAGCTGGACTTCCCGTTACCGCTGTTATGACTGCAAGTATCCCGCTTGTCATCGTGATGGGGACAGTATCAACGGTAACCGCATTCTGGATGCTGCGCAAGGAGATGAAGTCAATTTCCCCCGTTAAACTTAGTGATCCGATCTCTAGTGAAGCCGTAACCGTCCATCCACCTTCGTCAGACTCTGCGCCGATTTCCGAGATGCCAGCCGTTCCACGTCAACCAATGCCGCCACGTTTGCAAAAGGTATTTGCTTTAATTATCCCATTGTTATTTTTAGTCGATGTCATTCTGATGTTTTTACTTAAACTTCAAGGCGGTGATGCCACAGCGTTAATTGGTGGAACAGCCGTGCTCATTCTGATTGCCGTATCAATTGCCGCGCATCGTCATACAGGTCCGGAAGAAACAACAAACTATTTAATTGAAGGATTTCAGTTCGGGTTCAAGGTGTTTGGTCCTGTCATACCAATTGCCGCTTTCTTTTATCTTGGGGATGCTGCGATCAAAGAACTGTTCAACAACCCGCTGCCTGCTGGTTCACACGGGATTGTGAATGATTTAGGGGTTGCTCTAGCAGGGTTAGTGCCATTGAATAATACGGTAGGTGCTATAACGATGACTGTGACCGGAGCAGTCACGGGAATGGATGGTTCGGGGTTCTCTGGAATATCCCTGGTCGGCTCCATTGCGTCCATGTTTGCAGGCACGGCAGATTCCGCACCTGTCTTGACGGCACTGGGTCAGGTCGCCGCCATATGGGTAGGCGGTGGGACCTTAATTCCATGGGCCTTAATTCCAGCCGCTGCCATTTGCGGAGTCAGTCCATTTGAACTGGCACGACGTAATCTGAAGCCGGTACTGCTGGGATTAACAGTTACTACCATTGTGGCTATCTTTCTAATCTGATTGCGAGACCATTTTATTCGAACTGAAAAGACGTACGTAAACGTGCCCATTGCCAAAGCTCATCCTTGCTCATTGCGGCCAGATGAACCATCATGTGACAACCTCGGGCACCGGCTCATTCCGATGCTCCTGTAACGACTTGTTTCACACGCCCTACCTGTCCACTGGTCAAACGTACTTTGATTCCATGCGGGTGTGTAGGCGATTTGGTCAACAAATCCTTCACGATACCACGTGTCAGTTTGCCTGTCGGCTGATCTTGCTTGAGCACGATATCCACTTCAAGACCCGGTTTGATATTTACGCGTTGTTGTCCGTTCATGGGTTTCCTCTCCTCTTCAACGTATTCCATGTCATGCAGCCCTAATTTACAAAGCTTCATCTATTGTAGACGTTTTGGATTGAAAACGAAAGCCATGTCCAATGTTCAAAAACATAACTGAACTGTTATTTCCGCTCTGAAGAGGGATCAGAAGATTTGCTTTTCATCACTTTCAGAGCTGATCGATAGACTTCATCTGCACTCTTTTCAGATTCTTTTGTCTCCGTCAGCACCGCTTCCTCTTCCACTTCAGCAGGTTTACGGAAATGAAGCAACGCTTGACGGTAAGCTTGATCACCATCTGTCGTCTGTGTCTCCTTTTTCTGAGGTGAAGGGGTCACCTGGGAAGTGGAATCCATATGGTGAATCTCCGTTTGCCTGTGATCCTCATGCTCCAAAACCTCTGCATGCTCTGCCTCTGCGTAAATTCGGTCTTCCTTCCGGGTTTGATCTTCTTCATGCAGCAGGACAGGCCCTTTATCCACCTCTGCTATTTTGGAAGCTCTTGCTTCTGCAGCCTTGCGGGACGATCTGGAGTTATAAATCATCAGAAACACAACCCCAATAACAACAATTACCACCAAAATGATCAACATATGAGCATCCTCCTTATCATCCGCCTGTAGGCAGCCTTAATCAATATATTGGTGCCCTATTCTGCGAATAATATTTCATCTTGTTTCGTATAGAGCGACAAAGTAGCGGGAATGCTCCAAACAGGATTGTCAGCAGAAGACTTTCAGCACCGATTGTAGAGAAGGTATACAGAAAACCGAATTGAGGAGGAATGATCAGCATGAATTCACGCGCCATTTTGATCAATATCATTGTTATACTGGTGATTTTGGGAGCCGGAGCGGCCGGGATCTACTATTACAACCAATCCACCAGCTACGTTAAAACCGATAATGCACTTGTTACCGGGCAGCCGATCTCCGTGGCTTCCGCAGTAGGCGGTGAGCTTCGATCCTGGAAAGGCAAGGTGGGAACAACATTTAATGCAGGTGATACCGTTGCCACTGTCACTGCTGCAGGAAAATCCACATCCGTGACGATGCCTGTCAATGGCACCATCGTACAACAGACCGCCGTCGAGAATTCGCTAGTATCTGCCGGTACGCCCCTCGCACGGGCCTATGATTTCAATAACCTGTACGTGACGGCCAATGTGGACGAGACCGCGATTGATAAAATTAAAGCAGGTCAGATCGTCGATGTATATGTCGATGCGTTTCCAGACACCACATTGACAGGCAAAGTAGACCAGATCGGACTTGCCACGGCGTCCTCCTTTTCATTGCTGCCGTCGTCCAATACCAATGCGAATTACACCAAAGTAACACAAGTCATCCCGATCATCATTACGATCGAAGGATATAAAGGACTGGGTGTAGTTCCCGGCATGAGCGCTACCGTGCGCGTTCATATCTAAGGCTGCCGATGGATAATCAAGTACCTCTTGGGAAAACCATTGCTGTCCTGCTGCTTGGCGCCTTTATCGCCATTCTGAACCAGACTTTGCTCAATGTAGCCATCCCCCATCTGATGAATGACTTCAATGTCTCCGCAACGACCGTGCAGTGGCTGTCCACAGCTTATTTGCTGGTGAACGGGGTACTCATACCGATTACCGCCTACTTGATCGAGTCGTTCGGAACCCGCAAATTGTTCGTGACTGCGATGCTGTTGTTTACGTTAGGTTCGTTGATCTGTGCCATCAGTCCTGGATTTACGGTCATGCTCATCGGTCGTATCGTACAAGCCAGTGGGGCCGGTATTATTATGCCTTTGGTTATGAACGTGTTTCTGACTGTATTCCCTCCTGAGAAACGGGGAACCGCCATGGGCACGATGGGCATTGCCATGATGTTTGCTCCGGCCATTGGCCCGACGTTATCTGGATGGATCGTGGAACACTATACATGGCGGATTCTGTTCTATATGGTCATCCCGCTTGCCTTGCTTGATATTTTGTTTGCCTTTATTTGGCTGAGAAATGTGTCCAAGCTTACTTCACCGAAATTTGATGGTTTTGGCGCTTTATTCTCCACCATCGGTTTCGGCTTTCTGTTATATGGATTCAGCTCTGCAGGAGATAAAGGCTGGACCAGTGCGACAGTGCTGTTGACACTGATCATCGGCGTGCTCTTCATCGTCTTCTTTGTTCTCAGAGAAACGGCCATGAAGAACCCTCTGCTGGAATTTCGTGTATTCAAATACGACATCTTCACCATCTCGACGCTGGTCAGTGCAACGATTAACATGGCACTCTTTGGCGGCATGCTGCTGTTACCGATCTATCTGCAAAATATAAGGGGCTTCTCTCCATTGCAATCCGGGTTATTGCTGCTGCCTGGCGCATTGCTAATGGGCGTCATGTCTCCCATCTCAGGTGCCCTGTTTGACCGAATCGGCTCTCGCCCCCTAGCCATTGTTGGTTTGATCATTACCGCCATCACCACCTTTGAGTTTAGCAAATTGACGGGGGAGACACCTTATGGTCACATCATGATGCTATACACGTTCCGCAGCTTCGGCATGTCCATGCTGATGATGTCTGTACAGACAGAGGGGTTAAACCAATTGCCGCCTCATCTCACCAGTCATGGTACGGCCATGTCCAATACGGTCAGACAGGTCGCAGGCTCAATCGGAACCGCGCTGCTCATCACCGTAATGGCGACACGTGCAGGCATTCATTTGGCCGATTACAGCAATACCGTGACCACAACCAATGTCGCACTGACAGAACAAGTCGGTATGCTGGGCACGCAAATGGCTACTGCGGCGGGAATGCCACCTGAACAAGGTACCAGTCTAGCATTACAGCAGCTCTATGGTATTGCTGTTCAGACGTCAACCATTGAAGGCATTAACGATGCTTTCATTGTAGCGACCTGGATTTCGATCATTGGTCTGTTTCTGTCATTGTTCCTGCGGCGGGCTCGCTCCCGTCCTCGTAAAGTCAAGCCTGAACGCTAAATACGCTGGCAACCTCTAACCCTCTATACAACCCTGTATCACAGATAAAATCCGCAAGCTTTACTTAGATCAATGGAAACAATAAAAACCGCAAGTCTCTTCAATCCAGAGACCTGCGGTTTTTGCTTGTGCTATGGAAGCTTGGGTAAGGATGAATTGTCATCCTTGGCAGCCTCTCTCGCCTTGACGGCAAGCAGTTCCGATACAGTTACAAAACGATATCCCTGCTCCTGCAACTTAGGCAGAATTGTTTTTAGCGCGGCAACGGTCTGAGACTTGCCCTCCACCTTATCATGAAACAGAACAATGTCCCCGTTACGTGCATTCTTTAGCACTTTGTTCACAATGGCTGATACACCTGGTGAAGCCCAATCACGTGTATCCTGATGCCAGGACCATAGCACAATCGTATAGCCTTGCTGTTTGGCGACCTGAATGACCATGTCATTGTAATAGCCTCCCGGGGGTCTAAACAACGTCGGACGCTGCGCCCCTGCTCCAACAATGGATTTCTCCGCTATGTTCATTTCGTGGCTGTACTTGTCCGCCCTTGTTGACCTGACCGCGTACGTATGTGCATACGTATGATTAGCGATTTCATGTCCTTCCCGCTGCTCCTGCTTAATCAAGTCAGGAAACTTATCCGCCCATTTACCAAGCACAAAAAAAGTGCCTTTGGCCTGATATTGCTGGAGCAAAGCCAGAATCTGCGGGGTCTGGACCGGATCTGGTCCATCATCAAAGGTCAGTGCGATGAGTTTGTCATGCGTGGGAACCTCCCACACAATCTCTCCCCGTTCCTCATAATACTGTCGATTCTTCTGCACAGGTTTGGCGTAGGCAGAACTGCTGCCAAGCAAAAAAACCAGCGTACACAATCCGATGCATCGGGCTGCCTTCAGGTTCATGTTTATGTCCTCTCTTTATCTTCAAACGTAAACTCCCTGTTAGCATTTCCCGATTCATTCGAACTAATTAACGAAATATTTGATCAATGACTGCAATTTCCTCAGCTGTGAGCTCAACATCCAGTGTTTTCAGATTGTTGATGACCTGCTCCGGCTTCTTGGCACCAGGAATGAGCGCATCGATAGACGGCTGAGTCAAATACCAGGCCAGAACGAGATGTGCCACCTCAGCATTCTTGGACTGTGCAATGCTACGTAGTTGTTCCACCTTGTCCAGATTCTGAATAAAGGCTTCCCCCGTGAATAACGGGTTCTTGGCCCGTCCATCCTGGAAGGTTGTATCCCGATTATATTTGCCTCCCAGCAGACCTGCTGCCAGTGGGAAGTAAGGTACAAAAGAAATGTTATGCTCTGCCGTATAGGGCAGTAATTGCTTCTCCGCTTCTCTTTTGAACAGATTATATTCAGACTGCAGTACATCTACATCTCCATCCCGATTCGCCTCACGCAGCTGATCAATAGAGAAGTTGGACACTCCGATGGCACGAATTTTACCTTCGTCCTTCAAACGTTTCAGCGCACCTACGGCCTCATCCTTCGGTGTATGCTCATCCGGGAAATGAATATAAAACAAGTCGATATAATCGGTCTGCAGACGTTGCAGAGCCTCATCTACAGAGGTTTTGAGGAAAGCAGGCGAGTTATCAATAACGACGTTGCCATCCACAAATTGATGTGCAGCTTTCGTTGCAATGATGGTATCTTGGCGCTGACCCGTTTCTTTCAGCACTTCACCAATTAATCGTTCTGAATGCTCAGGACCATAGATGAAAGCAGTATCCAGAAAGTTAATGCCCTGTTTCAAAGCCGTACGAACGACATCCTTGCCTGTCTCATCATTCAGCATATTCGGATAGATGTTATGTCCTCCTACTGCATTTGCCCCCAATCCAATCGGGTTAACCATCAGATCGGTTTTGCCCAAACGAGTACGTTGTTCTGCCATTCTCATCCATCTCCTTTTCTGAGCGTTGATAACTCAAATGATATTATATCAGAGGGTTAAGCATATTTAAATTATCGGGTTTATCGGATTAAGTGTTTTTCAGCGCATTGGCTTCCACATCATTGATGAATCGACGAAGTTTGGCGGCCACATCGCGGTTGATTTCACCATTTTCGTATAGCTGCTGTATCGTATTGCGCTGCTCCTGAATCGCCACCATTTGCAATTCCAGCTTTTCCTGGTCAAATGGGTCTTCGGTTTTGCCCTGATTCCAGGTGCGTAATTTGGCAATAACCCGTTCATATCTGGAGATAACCGACAGAGCGACAATCCGGTTACTATCGTTCATATGAGCACGAATCGCCTTGATCGCTGCTTCAGAGGTACGCATCTTCACTTGACGGAACAGGTCGGCATTCTCAAGCATAAACGGCTGATCCGGCTTCTTTGAACCATTCGTAAACACATGTCCAAACACGCGTGCAATTTCACTGAGCGAGAACATCATCTGGGTATTCGTACGGTTCGCAAGCATCATCTCCTTACGATCCAGCCAGCTGTTGCATTTAAAGGCGGCTTCCGAAGCAATGACATTTTCATCCATCATCTTCTCAATCTCCTTGCGTTCAGCCCGCGTACCGATGAGATTAATGGCTGTTTCCTGTTTCAAAATGTCCTTGCGCTTACCCGCAGTAAGCTCGCCAGCCGCCTGCCTGATATATTTCGACAGATCGGAAACAACCGCAAGCGCAGCCGCTTTGTTCTCATCATTCATTTCCGACTTGACTGCACGAATGGCAGCATTCAGCATAATATCCTGTGCTTTTCGTTCCGTCGTTTGCGGTGTGCCTTCCTCCGCTTTTTCTTCGTTCTTCGCAAGAATAGGAAGGAACACACTTGCAGCAATCAGAGTGAACAGAATCACACCTGCCGCCAGGAATATGATCAGATCCCTTTCAGGAAATGGAGACCCGTCTTGGAGAACATAAGGGATGGAGAAGGCCCCCGCCAGTGTTACAGCCCCTCTCACACCCGAAAGGGTAATGATCGTAATTTCTTTCAGCCGGGGCTTCCCGCTCGACAACGCCTCACCGGAATTTTCATTTCCTTTCCAGAACAGATAGATCCAGACAAAACGAAGCACCAACAACAACACTGAGATGAGGCCCACATAGCCAATTACTTGGAGGTTATCAAACGAGACATTCTCGAAGATAGTACTTAACACATCCGGAATCTGTACCCCCAGAATGACAAAGACCAATCCGTTTAAAATAAATAAAATGACAGACCAGGTACTGGCAGATACCACCTGCATCTTCAGTTGTACAGACTCAGTCCGATCACGCTCAATCGCATGAATGATCCCACCAGCGACGACCGCAAGAATGCCCGAAACACCGACCTCTTCACTGACCAGATAAATGACAAAGGGCGTTAGAATTTGCAGTAACATATGAATCGTGACATCTTCCATCCCCAGACGCCGAATCCAGACACCCAATCGGATCAACAGGAACGATAACAAGGCACCAATCAGCAACCCGCCAATCGCGATAAGTATAAAACTAAATGACGCCTGAGCCAGGGAAAATACCCCTGTAACCGTGGCGGCAATCGCAAATTTGAATGCAACCAGACCGGATGCATCATTCATCAATGCTTCTCCCTCAAGAAGCCTATGTATGCTCTTGGGTAAATGCACACGACCTGCCATAGCGCCTACAGCCACAGCGTCTGTCGGGGACAGAATTGCCGCAAGTGCAAAAGCCGCAGGAAGCGGAATGGTTGGAATGAGCCAGTGAATGGCATATCCTGCCACAACAACCGTGACAAATACAAGGCCCAGGGCCAGCAAAAGGATGGGCGCTCTTAGATTCCACAGCTCGTGCCTCGGTGTTCGCTTCCCGTCGTTGTACAGCAACGGAGCGATAAAGAGCACGAAAAACAGTTCCGGATTCAGTGGCAGATGCACACCCGCAGGTAATAGTGCAATGGCTACACCGAGAACAATCTGAATCAACGGAATGGGGATAAAGGGTACAAATCGGTTCAAAATATTCGATAAACCGATCAGTACCAGCAAAACAAGCACGGCGATAAATAGTTCCATGATGACAATCCCTTTCCGAATAATGAAGTGGTGAAACCATTTTGTGTACCTTATTTTAACATAAACCAAAGTTCATTATAAAAATGTTGTCATATTAATACCCGTCCAAAGCGAATGGACAACAGTCCGATTGCAGATTTCTGATTGGTTCTGTTTATAAGATGTTACAATATGCTCAGGACAATACCCGTTTGGAAAGGAACTTGGTGTCTATGGCATTTGGAATTAAACGACAGGAGCTGGCTGAGTGGAAAGAACGTGTTTCTCGTGGCGACCTTGCCTATCTCACTCATTTCTGGATCGACAACCGTTTTCCGGGCATTACCAGTGTGACCAAAGTGGGCTGCTCGGATCTGAAACGGCTTGAGGACTGGTGTAGAGAGCATGGACTCGACCCACGTTACATCCATCGGCGTCAGCCTTTCCCCCATTTTGACCTGCTCGGTAAAAAACAGAAGGAAATTCTGATCATGGAAGGTTTGACCGATCACATTCAACGTTTCCATCTCTGATTGAAAATTAAAACGCCAGCCTTCAAGATTCAAGTCCCAAAGCGGGCTTCAAATCTTGAAGGCTGGCGTTTTACACACCTTTTATTTAGCGATGCGTTTGTTCCAACGTTTTCATTTTTTCCAGCAGTTTCAGCTCAATTTTCTTCAGCATGCCAAACATCTGCAGTTGTTCCTCTTCCGTAAGCGCCTGCAAAAGTTCCCACGTCATCCGACCGCGATTATTAATCAACGTTTTTGCAAGCTGCTTCCCATCTTCCGTTAAGGACAACCATACAATTCTTCGGTCCTCTTCGCTGCGCACCCGCTGAATAAGACCTTCACTTTCCAGTTGATTCAGCACAATTGTGGTTGCTCCTGAAGATAGACTAAGTTGTCTGGCCACATCCACAGCCATACAGCGTTCTTCACGTAGAATCATACCCAATATATGACTTTTCGTCGGATTCAATTTGCAGTTTGTTTCATTCTTTTGCTGCTGATCCAATACTTTATTTTTATATCTGAAGAAGGCCTCCAACAATTGATCCACATTTGCCAATTGAGAGTTTCGCTCCGTATCCGGGCTCATAAACGTTCCTCCTACCTTTGATCATAACCTACCTTATATTGTAACATATTTGTACTATTTTGTTTGTGAAAAATGCGCTTGTTTCCCAAACCCTTTACTTGTCTGTAAAGTTCATGCTTATTTTACGGTTTCATGTGACAAGCTATCTTATAGCATGAACAGATAACCACACAAGGAGGAATGAAGCAATGAACATTTATATTGTTTTCGATAGTGAAGGCGGTCATACACGAGCACTTGGCGAGTCGATTGCTGCTGGCGCGGCCAGTGTGCATGGTGCAACCGTTCATTTGCATTCCACAGAAGAAGCCGACATCTATAAGCTGGTGGAAATGGACGCCATTATCTGGGGCTGCCCCGGACATTTTGGTTCCATCAGCTCCGGGTTGAAAAAGTGGATCGACAAGCTGGGCTACCTCTGGGCAGAGGGCAAGCTTGTAGACAAAGTGGGTGCAGTGTTCTGTACCATCGCGACCGAGCATGGAGGACTGGAGTCAACGTTGATTCATCTGCTGACACCCATGCTCCATCAGGGCATGATCATTACCGGACTACCTGGAAACTTTGCAGATAATGCATTATATGGATCTTATTATGGTGTTGGGGTGACATGTCCGGTGGACAGTGATGATCTGCTTAGCGAACAGGGCATAGCACTTGGTAAAGCTCTGGGAGAACGCGTGGCTCGCATAACCAACCGACTAATCACATAGATATCAGAGTATTTCCCTTAAAAGAATTTGCTGTTCTTATCAAGCCTGCGCTCATAAGCTGAAAAGCAGTACCGCAGGCTTGAATCCTCCTTCCTGTAGAGAAATAGAAGGATTCTATTGCATTATTGGATTGAATTTGTTTATAATAACGTATATCTTTAAAGTTACTTTTAGTTACTTAATGATTTTTATAAATCTGTTATTATAAAGTAATAGGTTATTCATCCATTATATTGCAAGGGAATTTTACACATGAATCAAAATTCGTATTTAAAAACTGACGTTTGTATTGTGGGAGCTGGTCCTGGTGGGGCTCTACTCTCATTCCTGCTGAAACGGCAGGGAATATCCACCATTCTGATCGAGCGCCAGCCGCACCTTCTTAAGTCGTTTCGTGGCGAAGTTCTTAATGCAGATGGTGAACATGTATTGAATAAACATGGGTTATACCCTTCTGTCACCCAGCGTGGCGTGCTGCCTCTGGAGCAAATTCAATATTGGGAGAACGGTCAGATCATCCACACCATTTTCCCTGGAGAGCAAGAATCCCATGTGGGCATTCATGTTCCTCAGGATCATCTGCTGGAAGTCATCGTGTCACAATCACAGAACCAGGAAAACGAACAAGTCCTTTATAATACGGTTATGACTGGATTATTACGGAATAAGGCTGACCACACGGTTGGCATCAACATTCGGCAAGAAGGACGGCCTGCTTCCATTGAAGCAGCGGTTATTGTTGGTGCAGACGGCAGATATTCAGCTGTACGCAGACACGCTGGTCTGACCCCGGATATCCGCAAACATGGATACGATCTGTTATGGGCTCGCATTCCTGCTCCAGCAGGCTGGGAACCTGCTGTTCGAATGGCCAGTATGGATGGTCAGCAGTTGGCGCTATTCTCACAATTTGGAGGATACGTACAGATCGGATGGAACATCCCGCAAGGGTCCTTCTCCAAGCTGCGTGAACAGCCTTTTGCTCCCTTTGTACAGAAACTCGTGGCGGCCTTCCCCTGTCTCGCTGATTCGGTAGCTCAACATATCCAGACATGGAGTGATTTTGTTTTGTTATCCGTAGAGAGCAGTTTCGCCGAATTATGGGCGCAGGACAACGTGGTCTTGCTTGGTGATGCCGCTCACACGATGACTCCGACGGGCGCTTTTGGATTGAATGCAGCATTGGAAGATGCGGACGTGCTCGCTGAGCTGCTCATTGATATGGCAGCCGATCAATTCACTTCTACAGAACGGCTGCAAGAGCTGCAGGCCCGACGTGGAGAAAAAGTGAAGCAGCAGTTGGCTAGGCAACTGGAGATGGAGTCTTCGTTCCAGCAGCGGTACGAATCTTTTCAATAATGGGGCGTGTTATTCACGCACCGCGTAAATCAACAAACAGCCGATGACTCCCTGTTGGGGAAGCATCGGCTGTTTTGTTCTTTGTGGAAAAACAATTAGGGATCAGGCTTCACTACCATTCATTGCGCTTACGCGTAGCTCAGTCATCGGCAGAGACAGCTTCTCGGGATGACGCAATCTCACCTTACGGCTCTCACCAGGGAGAAGATCGAAATAATTATCACTGAAACGAACACGACCAAGGGGCAGCTCGAGCTTCACCAACCGTGCAATTGCACCCATGGCCGTGACCGATACGGATTGCTCCTCTTCGTTCACATGCACACTGAGCTGCGCTTGAGGCAGGTTAACATGCTTCGGATCACGTAAGAAATATCGATTGAGTGGTGCAGTGAAACCTTCGGCCACTAATTCGACCATTACTTCTTCCGCCAATCTGCCTCCCAATACTTCCGCTTCGCTCAGCTCTGCAATGCGAGTAGCGGATTGCGAACCTGTCTCCACATAATGAGAACCGGAGTACACCTTTTCCCCATTCAATCCATAGACATTAAGTCGAAGTTGTCCCTTCAGAGTCTCCCGTGTGTCATTCACAACCCATAACGTAAGCGGCTCACCCGGTTCATGTTCCAGAGACAGCAGTATCGGATGAAAGAATACTTTTCCGTAATAAAAGGAGGCCTTCGGCAGCAGCTCGTAGTCAATCATGGACCAGCTTGTGCCTGGCCAGCTGTCATTCAGCTGCCACACAAGGGCTCCGCTATTGCGATGATTGATCCGCCGGAAATGTTCAATGCCATACCGTAATCCTTCTGCCTGTGTCAGCATTGAATAGTTCATGTACTCTTCGATATTTTGCGGAATGCCCGTGTATCCTTCCATCAGAAGAATACCTTTCTGATGATTGGTATCCTTATTCCGATAGGCCATTTCGGGACTGCCCCAGTAAAATTGGCCTGCAGGCATGTTTTTCTCCAGTGTATGGCGGTTGGCCGAGGCATGCATGCCGAATTCACTGCTGAACAGGGCATTGTCGTGTTTATAGTTTTTGAAGGTCACACCCTCAATACTGTAGTTCAGCAGTGGCGGCTCGCCGTGTTTTCGTGGATAGACGGAACCATGCCATACCTGCCAGTTATGGCGATCCCCCACATCCGGATCATTGGCATCATTGCCGAGACTGTCCCCATAGGGTGAGGAAGGCCAGTATGGACGAGATGGATCCAGCCGCTCCAGCACTTCCGGGATCAGCTCATGGTAGATCAGTTCTCCATAGAAGGGGCTGGTAATATCTCCACTGGCGGACTTCATATCATAGAGCCAGTCAATTTCGTTATTGCCACACCAGAGTGCAAGCGAGGCACGATTGCGTAGACGCAGGACATTATTTTCTACCTCATCCCGTACATTGTTCATGAAATCCCGATTGAAATCAGGGAATAAGGCGTTGGCAAAAGCAAAATCCTGCCACACCAGTACGCCTTGCCGATCACATTCATCATAGAAGACGTCCTTTTCATATATACCGCCTGCCCAGACACGCAGCATATTCATATGCCCTTCCACAGTCAACTCGATCAGCTCACGATACCGGGAGGCGGGGATGGCACCAATCAGATGGTCGGCCGGAATCCAGTTGGCTCCCTTCGCGTACACACGCACTCCGTTCAGGATAAACGTAAACGCATCCTCACCCTGTCCATTATGAAGCGCCAGTTCAATGGTTCGTACACCGTAAGGCTCGTTGTAACGATCTACTTCCACCCCATCGGCAAATAGCGTAACTTCCATCCTGTACAAGTAAGGCTCACCCATATCATGCGTCCACCATAATTGTGGTGAATCTAATTTTAGTATTGTATCGGCGAGACCATTTTCCACAACTGCTTCGGCTGACCGTGCCACTTCATGTCCACTCGCGTCCAGTAAACGGATATCACAAGACAGGGCCACCGCTTTTTCACGTTTCTGTCTGCTACGGAAAGACAATACGGACTTCACATCCGCAGTGACATGGACAACTGCTTGCTGCTTGCTGGCTGATTCGGTACGTGCAAATACGTTCTCCAGCTTTGCAATCGTTCGTCTTTCAAGACGAACCCCTCCCCAAATTCCTACGGTGACCATCCGTGGACCCCAGTCCCAGCCAAAATTCATCGCAGCTTTGCGCAACCAGGGACGTTCCTTCGTATATGAAGACCAGTCAAACGTTTCCTTGTCTCTGTGATGCAGATCAAGGGGGTCGAACTTGACCGCTATGGCATTCCAGCCATTACGAACCAGTGTCGTCACATCGAAAGTGTGGGACATGAGCATGTTGGCCGTTTGCCCCACTTCATGTCCGTTCACATATACGGTGGCGAACGTATCCAACCCGTCGAATACTAACTCAAAGTACTCCTCTGCTTCCCCATCCTTCGACAGGTTGAAGCTAGTACGATACCACCATTCCTTCTGCTCGATCCATCGACTCTTGGCATCGTTATGCCCATAGTAGGGCGGATCAATGATGCTGCGTTCCACCAGAGCGGTGTGCACATCCCCTGGCACCTCCGCTCCGATCCAAAATCGATCATCAAGCGCTGCCGCTGCAACATCCATGGACCGCTTCTCCCCAACCTCGAAATGCTGTATTTTCCATTGTCCTGACAAATCCTGACTTGAATTAATCATCTTCATCCTTGCCTCGCTCCCCAGTTTCCTTGGTAATAAAATATCGAAAACGTTTGCAATATAAACATGACTTCGTTCGTTCTTTAGCCTGCTAACCTTTAATGTCCGGAATTCTTGTACGACACAGCCTCCTCGCGAAACTCACTCGGAGTCTTGCCTGTATGTTTTTTGAACAGCCTGCTAAAATACTTAACGTCTTCATATCCGCTGATAGCCGCCACTTCACTTACTTTTGCGGGAGAAACCACCAGCATGTCCATCGCGCGTCGAATTCGCATTCCTGTTACAAAATCACCAAAAGTGACGCCCGTTTCCTTCTTAAACAGTTCACTGAGATGGCCCGGATGCAGATGAACCTGACCTGCGACATATTGCAGGCTAATATCCTGTGCCAAACCGGATTCCATATAAGCAATAGCCTTCTGTACATGGGTAGTCCGCCCTTGTCCCATCTGGCTGTGATAGGTATGCATCAGCCCATATAAATGATGAAACAGCAGATCACGAAGTTCACCAGCATCGGCATCCGGGTTTGGCCTCCATGGTTCGAATCGTTCCAGATCGTCTCTTCCAATGGCCCGCATCGTGCGAATCAACCAGCGCTGTCCGGCATTCACCGCAGCATGCAGACAGGCATCAAAAGACTCTGGCGTTACTTCGGGGTCCAACAGGAGTTCATTCACCAGTTCTCGCGTCCATGTGGTCAGCATAATCGAGTCGTTATCCATTAACAATGTCCCCAGGGTAGTTTCTTCCTCATGCTGAAGGACGGCTTTGCCTCCTATGCGGTGCAAAACGTCTTCATATTGCCATATCCTGTCCTCAATTAACCCATGGTAACGGTATGCAATCGATGCCGTACGGTAGCTCTCATGCAGAAGTTGAACCTCCATACAGGGTCGACCTGCTGCTGCACGCAATGTACATTTCAACAGTTGCTCCATCCGGGTTAACGCAATGCCCAAAGTAAATTGGAAATCCTGCTCATCCGGCGGCAGCTGAACAACACAGATAATCCGGTCCTTATGAATGTGTGCAACTGCGCCCGGCAGAACATCCTCCAGCATATTTTGTACGGCAAAGTTTAGCAAAGCAGCCGAAGAACGATTCCATCCCGCAGCTTTCAAGATTAGAATCTGTCTCTGCATATGATCCATGTCGGAGAAACCTTCCGATTGCACATTCATTCCCGACTGCAGAAATACAGGACAAGGGCTAGATTCAACGTCTCCATCAATGATCCATCGAGCGAATAGACGCTGCTTGTTCTCTCGCAGCAGCTGTCCTTCTCTTGATTTCTCAGCCCATCGTTCGGTAATCCGTTGTTTGGCCTGAAGCACCGTCTCGATAATCTCTTCCGGTTTACTCGTCTTAAGCAGATAATCCGTGACACCTTGACGAATGGCTTGCTGAGCGTAAGAGAAGTCATCGTATCCCGATAAAATAATGACCTCGAGTTCCGGCAGCAGTTGCAGCCCTTCCTCTGCCAGTTCAAGCCCCGTCCTTCCCGTCATCCGAATATCAGTCATCAGAATATGCGGCCGCTCCTCGGCCATTCGTGCTAACGCCTCTTCTGCCGAGGCTGCTGGCGAAAGCAGCTCAATCCCCAGTTCATGCCAAGCGATTACACTGGCAAGCCCTGTGCGGATAATTACTTCATCATCAACAATCAATAATCTCATGGCGATTCCTCCAGGATTGGAATGGAAAATGAAATCCGGGTTCCACCTCCGACCCGGCTGTCCACTTCGAGCTGCGCCTCCGCTCCATAATGAAGCAGTAGTCTCTCGTTCACATTGCGGAGTCCATAGCCACCTTGGGATGTTTGCTTCATTGGTTCTTTTTCCGTCCAGGGATAGTTTGAATCATGGTGCTCTCCCTCATCCGATGACACAAGGCTGCTTCTCACATGCTCCAGTCTGTCCCGCTCCATGCCAGCCCCGTCATCCAGAACTAGCACATTTATTCGTTCCTGTTCTTGCCGAATCAGGATTGTGATTGTGCCCGTACCCGCTTTCGGCTGAATTCCGTGAATCATGGCATTTTCGACGAGCGGTTGGAGCAGCAATTTCAGCATCATTCGCTGTTCAAGTGCCGGATCCACAATATAATGCACGGCGAACTTGTCGGGAAATCGGATGGACTGTACACGAACATAATGGCGAATATGGGCAATCTCCTGCCCTACCGGACAATAATCCCTACCTTGATTCAAGCTGATGCGCAAAAAATCACTCAATCCTTCGACCATCTCTGCAATCCGCTTTTCCTCAGACATCAAGGCAATCCAGTGAATGGATGAAAGTGTGTTATACAGAAAATGAGGATTGATCTGAGCCTGAAGTGCCCTGAGATCAGCTTCCTTTTTACGGGCTTCGCCGCGGATAACCTCTTCCTTCAATCTCTCAATATGGGCACCGAGCAAATTATAACTCTCTCCCAGCTTGCCGATTTCATCATCACTATCCGATCGGAATAGGGGCAGTGGTCGATCGGGGTCCATTCGGGACAAATGCTTCGTAAGAATTCGCAGCGGCTTTGTGACTCGTCGTACCGTAAACCAGACCAGTCCTGCACTGATCGCAGCAGACAGGCTCACTGCAACAGCAGTTAGGATCAGAATATAACCGTTTTCGGACTTATACTGATCGTAGGGAACCGTTGCCGTTAGCGTCCAGCCTGTCAACATTTCCGGATAATAGAGCAACGTACGTTTCTCATCGCCGCTGCCAAACGTGGCTGTTCCGCTTCCCTCTTGTTGGATCAGCGTATGTACTTCAGGCTCGATCTTCTCCAGAGACTGTCCAAGACGGGATTTGTCCATGGAAGACAAAATCTCTCCAGTCGGACCGATCAATTCGAGTCGCCCTTCCCCCATACCCAGTCCCAGCGCCGCCCATCCTTTCGAGATTGCCTTCTCGTCTAGACTGATTGCCAGCCATCCGATAGGCTGATAATCATGAATGCTGCGAATGGGTCGAACCAATGTAATTACATTTTGGATTCCCGCATAATTCTGAACCGGATATACGCCAGTCCATGCCTTCACCGCATCACCACGCGGAGCAGGAGGATAAGTGGCATTGGATGATTCATACCATGTAGCCGTGGACAGAGCCGCATCGAAACGTTCCGGATAGATGGCAATGTTGGCAATATATTTTTTGGAAGCGGCCAGATTGGTCATCCTGCCCAGAATATCCACACGCTCCTGCACATCGTCCTCATCGTTACTTAAATACTGCTGAATGTCCCTTTCTCCAATCAAAAAAATCGATAATGTCTCGGCATCCTGCAGCATATAGCGCAAATTCGCTTCCACCTGCTTCAGTGTGTCCATGCCGGAAAGCTTTGTTTTTTGCTCTGTGATGCGGGAAGAGATCAGAAAGGCGAACAGCCCCAATGCCAGCAGCGGCACAATCATGGAAGCCGTAACCACGACGGATAGCTTCCGTTGCAGTGAAGATGTTAGCCAGCGTCCCACACCTTTTCCTCCTCTGGATGCGCTCTCATTTAACCTTTGACTGCTCCGGCCGTCATGCCTTTCATGACTTGTTCCTGAAATATCAGGTATAGAATGATGGTCGGAATTACGGACAAGGTCATGGCAGCAAGAGTCAGGCCGTAATCGGTCTGATATCCGTCGGCAAAGTTGGCAATCGCGAGCGGTAACGTTTTCAAACCTGTTTTGTTAATAAACACGAGTGCGAACGAAAAGTCATTCCACGCGTGTAGAAAACTCAGAATAGTGACCGTTGACAAGGCAGGCACAGACATGGGAAGCATGATCCGGGTGAACAGCCCCCATAGACCTGTTCCATCAATAAAAGCGGCCTCTTCAATGTCACGTGGAATGCTAGTCAAATAAGCGGTTAGCACAAATATCGCGGTTGGCAAAGCAAATGCGGTATACGGCAATATCAGTGCCCAATACGTATTCAGCAGGGACATCTGTTTCATCAAAATAAATAACGGAACCAATGTGCTATGAATGGGAATCAGCATACCTACAACGAAGAAGGTCATGATCAGCCCTTTCCAGGGAAACTGGAAACGTGCGAGTATAAATGAGGCCAGCGCTGCTATAAAAAGCGTTAGGATAAGCGAACCTACGGACACAATCAGGGAATTGCCAAAAGCGGTTCCCAGCTTTGAGCTCTCCCAAGCATTACTGAAATTCTCCACGTTCCATTTCTCCGGAAGCCCGAAGGGCCTGCTATAGAAATCTTCATTCGTTTTGAATGCACTGATCACAAGCCAATAGAACGGATACAATGTTAAAATACCATAGATTGTCAACAGCGTCCAAACAATTCCACTACGGAATCGGCGAACCGGATGGCCTGAAGTATTCCCTGGTGTTGGAATCGATAACGGTGTAACACTCATTACATTCCCCCCTCTCTCCTAATTCTCTTTTCTCTTACGGCTTGTCGCCCACTGGCTTGTTCCGATCAGCAAAAGGGAGATTAACACGATGGTGGTCGAGATAGCACTCCCGAAGCCATAGCGATACGTGTTGAAGGTTGAATTATACATATACGTTGCCAGCAGCTCTGTCGCATGCGCCGGGCCGCCTTTGGTCATGATGTACACCAGATCGAATGATTTTAGGCTGCCCGAGATACATAGAATGATCGCTACCTGAACCGTTCCCCAGATCATGGGCAAAGAAATGGAAACCAGCTTGCGGATTCCGGAAGCACCGTCAATCTTGGCAGCGTCATGAATTTCGCCGGGAATATTCTGCAGCGCGGAGATGAAGATAATCAAGTACAAACCGACAAAACTCCAGAGCAGCGGTGGCACCAAGGAGAAAATGGCGATTTTGTCATCTGAAAGCCACTGCAGCTTCCAGCTTTCCAGCCCTAATGCATCCAGTAGAAAGTTCAGTATCCCGATCTGCGGGTGATAGATATATTGCCAGATCATACCGATAACTACTGTGGATAATACCATCGGCAGAAATACGGCTGAACGCAGAAAACGCTGTAACGGATTGCTTTTGTGCAAAATGACCGCCAGCATCAACGCTAACGGAATTTGCCCAAATACTGAAGCTAGAACAAAAATGACGTTGTTTTTCAGTGCCCGCCAAAATACGGAATCATGCCATATTTCCACATAGTTATCCAGTCCGATATATGTTGACTCTCCGATTCCCGACCAGTTGAAGAATCCATAGTACGCTGACCATACAACCGGCACAAATACAAACAAAGCGTAAATTAGAACTGCCGGAGCGAGCCCCAGCATAATAAAACGTCGACTGCGCAATGCGTTCATCTTGCTCACTTCCTTTCATCAAACCTTTGGTAATTACAACCCTTGATATCCATGCAAAACCCCTCCCCTACCGGGAAGGGGTCTGAATCTTACCGCAAAGCATCTTTCAGCTCATCCAGATCTGGATCGGAATGACCTATGACCTTAATTTCCCACTGCACTGGCTTGCGATGCCTGGATTTTATTCGCGATATCTGCGGCTTTACCACCCATCAATAGCTCCTGCAATCCATTGTTGATAACCTCGACGGTTGCAGATCCTAGTTTGGAATCATACACCGGAGTAATCTTTACTTCCTGCATTAAGTCATAGAGCTCCACAAACAATGGATGGGCTTTTGATTTGTCCAGATCAATCTTGTAGCTGACGAGTGTGCTGCTATCCAGGGTTGCTTTCTGACCGTCAGGGCCTGCCAAAGCGTAGAATAGCTCCATGGCCGCATCTTTCTGGGCACCGCTTAACTTTTTGCTTACACCCAAGCCTGTCCCTACAACGCCAGATGTCGTCCTGGCCTCACCCTGGCCTCCATCTACTGCTGGTAAAATTGTTATGTGTGTATTGTTCAAAATGTCTTCCGGTGCGTTGTTGACGAGGTTGGCCAATGCCCATCCGCCGTTCATCACCATCGCTGCTTTTCCCTGGAAGTACAGCTGCATCATCTGTGTTTCGTCAATACTGTTGAAACCATCCTGAAATGCTTTGCTGTTACCGAGTTCCTGCATTTTGTCCAGCGCCTGGATGAATTGTGGGTCTGTAAAGCTGGCTCCATCCTGCGCTGCTGCTTTTAAGAACCAGTCTGTGCCGGTTACCCGGTCAGCCAGTGTACTGAAGATCGTGGATTGAGCCACCCAATTAGCCTTGTTCCCCAGTGCGATCGGTATTACTTTGTTCTCATTAAATGTAGCGATGGCCTGCTCCAGCTCAGCCCACGTTTCAGGTACTTTCACGTTGTACTGCTTAAACAGTGCTTCATTGTAATAAATAAAGGAAGTGGGTGCGAGATTCATCGGTACCGAGTAGATCTCCCCGTCCACCGTATATCCATCCAGAGCGTTCGGAATAAAGTTGTCTTTCCATTCCGGCTTCGCGTCCAGCTCGGCATTGATCGGCTGCAACAGATCCCCTTTCACAAACTCCTTGGTCATCGCATCCGGCCACATGACGAACAGATCCGGCATTTCATTGGCCGCTGCCACCGTCCGGAGCCTTGTTTTGAGGCCATCTGTCGGCAGACCTTCATCCACGACTTCAATATCCGGGTGCGACCCACGGAAGTCTTCAATGATTTTGCGCATCGCCACCGCTTTGGCGTCCTGTCCAGTCCAGTTGTGCCAGATGGTGACGGTTACTTTATCCTTGCTGTCGCTGCCTTCTGAGCTGTCCCCGCTTCCGCAACCAGCCAGAGCGATGGAAAACAACGCCATTGCGAGCATTCCCGAAACCCATTTTTTCAACATCTCTATACTCCCCCTTGGCGATTTGAATACACTTATTGTAAATGGTAACGCTATCATTCTGTAAGGTGACGATGCACGGATGCAGGGGTGAAAAATATCGGATACCCCGTTGATGCTGCAATCTTTGCTTACATACAGAAAGAGCCCTCATCATGAGAGCTCTTTCTGTATTTGGATTCGTAAACATTCTTGAATTTATAAATAAATGAATAGATAAGTTCTGATTTATTTCATACTGTCTTTCACAAGTGCTGCAAAAGCTTCCGAACCTTCCTTCGTCAGATGTACGCCATCTTTTTCGAAATATTCGTCATGTCCTTCACTTGCAGTGTGCCAGTCAATGAGAGATACATTGCTATAATCGGACGCCGCTTCGTTCAGTGCTTTATTCACGGTTCGTTCCCATGGGCGAGGGACTCGCACAGTAACCAGATAAACATGTTCTTCATCTTTCAAATAATCCAGCACCGAATTCAGACTTTTGGAATTGAAGGAACCGTTTGTTCCAAGCTCCAGTACGACCTGACTGCCCATTTGGTTATTTCTCTTCAGGCCATCCAGTACATCGGCAGCCTCCCACATCTGACGACCGATATGACCGTCCACGTGCACGCCCGAAATGGTCTGTTCAAGATAAGGCTTGGCGTCCAAAATAACTGAATCTCCAATGACCGTATAATGAACCTTGCCGTCTTTGGCTGGAGGGGCTGTTTCTCCTTGCTCTTTGGACGAATCTGACGTATTGACAGGATCCTCTGGTTGGTCATTACCGTTGTCTTCTGGATTTCCCGGATTGTCGGTGCTGCCTTTGGGTTTACCAACAGCATGGTTTGAGTCGCCAGGAGTTGATCCTTTCTGCTCACCTGAAGTTGGTTCCTCTGATTTCGGAGCATTGCCTGGCTTCGTCGTTTGCTGTTCTCCTTTGCCTAGTGGATCTCCAGCGTTCGCCGCTGGTTTATCGTTTTTCTGTGGCGCAGGTTGGTTGTCGCCCCCGGAGGTGTTCACTGTTGCTGGAAGAACGTCCTGTCCCTTTTCCTCCGTTACGGAATGATCTCCATTCAGCGTGGCCGACATCGATACCGAATGGGAATCAGAATTCGCTGCTGACGTAATCATCATCTGTGACACCGTAAAACACATCAACAGAATGCTCATCAGCAATCCAGCGCGCTTCCACCATACGTTGCGAATGGTTGTATTGTGCCCTCTTCCCCATAACCGGGACCAGGAATCACGAAATCCGTTATGACGAATTGGATTTTCAATATATTTAAGTGACAAGGAGGCCAGTGCAACCGTTGCTGCAACCTGCAAAACCATTCGTACAGGATGTGCTCCACCCGTGTCTACCGTTGGACTCGTTAGAATAATGACAGTATAGTGCCACAAATATAATCCATAGGATCGTTCCCCGATCCAGCGCAATGGCTTGGCGCCAATGAGCCGTGCCAGGAAGGATGATGGATGAGCCAGTACAGCTACGAGCAAAGTCGTCGCTATAGCCTGAAGTACCATTCCTCCTCGATACAATGAAGGGTCGTACTCGCTGCTATTCAGCATCATGTAGATTAACCAAGCCAGCGCAGCTAAACCTAACACGTCCAGGACAAGGCGATTGGTGTGGGCAAGGGATGACGATAGTTTGCGACTCGGCCAAACCACGGCCAGTGCAGCACCAGCCAGTAAGGCGAATGCTCTTGTATCTGTTCCATAATAAACACGGCTCGGGTCCAGATCCGGATTATACATGATGGCCATCGCACCAGCAGACAATTCAGCTGCTACGACAATAAAGACGACCAGCCATCCCTTTCTTTTGAACAGGACGATTGCCGCGACCAGTAGAAGGGGCCAAACAATGTAAAACTGTTCTTCCACAGCCAGCGACCAGAAATGTCCAAAGGGTGATGGAGGGCCGAAACTTTCGAAATAGGAAACGTTATGAAAGATATACCACCAATTGCTTATGTATAATACTCCCGAGACAATGTCACCACGCAACGCAGCCAGTCGAGATGGGTCTGTGCAAAGTAGCCAAATCATCACCACTGCAGTCATCGTGATCATGCCAGGTAATAAGCGCCTTACTCTGCGCACCCAGAAATCACCGAGGGATATCCGACCATGCTCCTGCCATTGTGTCAAAAGAATGTCTGTAATCAAATACCCTGATAGAACAAAGAAAATGCCTACACCGAGCAACCCGCCCGGAATAAAACCTAAATTCAGATGATACCCTATGACTGCAAGCACAGCGATGGCCCTCAAACCATCCAGTCCGTTCATATGCCGCTTGCTTTTCAACGATTGTGACATGCGAGCCCCTCCTTGACCATGTGAGTCGACATCATCCATGTCTGGGGCGTTCGAGAACTCCTTGTGGTTCTGGTTGTCATTAACATACGTATTGCACCTTCCATCATTCATTTACAACATAAAGAAGACGTATTACTTAACCATGATGTTTTATGATTACGATTTCTTTATATCTTTGTCGTTATGTCCCGTTTAGCATTATACGCCCGAAAGATTATTCACAAATTACAGTAATAGTTACAATCCAGTGAAACGATGTAACCTTTCCTGCCAAGCATATATAGCTGTAAAATCATACTCTAATTTTATTGTTAAATACAGCATTTTTCATAGAATGGCTAATATTACCTTGCCTTTTATTTCATATATGAGCAGATCCCTCTGAGGGTCTGGAGTGTACAATTAAGCCAATAGGAAAAGGCTGCCGACTTGCTCAGCAGCCAATAACCATTATAAACCTATCTCTTGCCGGATTGAAAGTTTTGCTCATAATTGCATCTTGGTGCCTAGGACCCTAGAGGTAAAACGGATGAACCTTCTCCTCCGCACTCCCATCAAGAATCCGATAAGAGGATCGTCCTACGTACATTGGAATCTGCAATTTGTCCAGATTAACCATTCCATTTTCCAAGAAGTATTCCGGGTCTTGATACCGCTGTAACACTTCACCTGCAATCCATTCATGATCCCCGTACGTTATCATATCGATTACCTTGCACTCGTAAGCAAAATAAGATTCAGTCAGAATGGGTACATTCACTTTAATTCCTTCTTCGTATGTAATCCCGAATTTCGAGAATTTGTCTGTGTCTCTTCCACTGAAGGTTCCCGCAGCCTGAATCCACTCCGAATGATGACCCGGAAGGAAGTGTACCCCGAATACTCCACTCTGCTCAATCAATTCATAAGAGTACGTTTCCTTCCTCAGCGATATCCCGTAAATTCCGGGAGACGACCCAATATAGGTATGCCAGCCTGAGGCCATCAGATTCTGCATGCCCTTATGACGGGATGTCACTACCGCCACCATGCCGGGATAGGAATAAAACATAGGTTCATCTATCGGTTTCCGCATCTGATCACCTCTTCGTTTTCAATTGGCCCCAAAGCTGTAACAGGCCGTTTTCTCATCCATTATTATACAATATAAGTAAAGGATGAAAAAGAATTACTTCCTTTTATGCCAAATCACTTTTTGAAGAGGAGCGGGTGGATGAACTATCAAATGGATTGCGTTATGACTCGCATTCATAGTAATCTTGATTAAACACAACTGAGAAATGGGGAATAGCAGTGATTGAAAAAGCAACGTTTGCCGGGGGATGTTTCTGGTGTATGGTAAGTCCCTTTGAAGAGCAGCCCGGCATTCACGGGATTATATCCGGATACATGGGTGGAACCGTAGAAAACCCTACATATGAGCAAGTATTAACCGGGGAAACAGGACATTTGGAAGTTGTGCAAATCTCGTTTGATCCAGCCATTTTCCCCTATGAGAAATTGCTTGAGCTGTACTGGCCGCAGATCGATCCCACAGATGCCACGGGACAGGGTAATGATCGCAAGAGCCAATATCGGGCTGCCATCCTGTATCACAATGAAGAGCAGCGCCAATTGGCCCTGAAATCCCGAGAGGAACTGGCCAACACAGGCCGATTCGATAAACCTGTCGTTACGGCCATTGAGGAAGCCTCCGTATTTTATCCGGCAGAAGAATATCATCAAAATTTCCATCGCAAGGATCCGAAATATTATAAAGATTCCCGGATTTATTCCGGACGCGACGAGATTATCAAGAAATATTGGAGTTAATCTCTTTAACTAATTAATTAATAAAGCGGCCACATGGGCCGCTTTTTTGTCGCATCCATTTTACAGTACACCGATTAAAGTCTTCAACTCCTCAATGCTGTCAATAACCCGATCCGCACCCTTCCAGATTTCCTGACTGCAATCACCCCTTATTCCAAGGTTGGTTATGAACTGCCTCTCATTCGTCCATACTATTACCTACGAATAAACCGTCATTACGAATGGCAGGGGAGGAAGCACCATGAACCGGAAAAACCCGCATCTAATCAATCAACCTGCAGCAGAATTACCCGTTCCGCTTGAATTCGATCGCAGCTGGATTACGCAACTGGAGTCCAGACTCGATAAAGGCGGCCCTTGGGGTGATTACAGACTCTTTCAACTTGGCATTCAAGCCGAAGAGACGAATCTGATTCCCAATTTTGATGAAATCCAGTGTCTCAAGCATTTACAGGGACTCACCCCTCTTCCACACCAGATGGATACTGCACGCAGAGTACTGTTTGAAATGTCAGGCCGTGCTATTCTTGCCGATGAGGTGGGACTTGGCAAAACGATTGAAGCTGGCCTGATTTTGAAAGAATATATGGTCCGTGGACTCGTCTCCAAAGTGCTCATTCTCGTGCCCGCGTCCCTTGTACTGCAATGGGTCCGGGAGCTGAATTCCAAATTTGGCATCCCTGCGGTGGCACAGAAAAAGGCGTATTCCTGGCAAAATGAAGTCGTGGTTGCCTCGATGGATACAGCCAAGCGTGATCCGCATAAGGATATGCTGCTGAATACCGATTACGACATGATTATTATCGATGAGGCTCATAAGCTCAAAAATAAAAAAACGACCAACTATCAATTCATGCTGAAATTGCGGAAAAAGTACTGCCTGCTGCTTACCGCCACACCGGTGCAGAATGACATGAGCGAGCTGTTCAACCTCATTAACCTGCTCAAGCCGGGACAGCTTGGCCGTCAGGGTGATTTTGCAGCCAATTTTGTCGTCGACAAACGCATTCCGAAAAATCAGGAGCAGCTCAAGGATGAGTTGTCCAAAGTCATGATCCGTAACCGCCGCGGTGAAGGCCCTGTACAATTTACCAAACGGAACGTGTCCAATGTGAATTTGCAGCTTTCGCCTGAAGAACAGGCCCTTTACGATGGGGTGACTTCCTTTGTGAAGGATCAGTACCAGGAAGCGGGCGGCAATCTGAGCAGCATGCTTTCACTGGTAACGTTGCAGCGAGAAGTATGCAGCAGCCGGGATGCCGTATTTGTGACGTTGGTCAATCTGTCCAAGAAGCTTCCACTGGACTCCCCGCTGCGAGATAAGATTTGGGAGCTCGTTGCCCATATTAAAGCGATCAAGGAAAATACCAAAGCGGAAAAAACGATGGAACTCGTTCGTAACATGAATGAGAAAGTTATTATTTTCACCGAATACCGTGCCACGCAGGAGTATTTGCTCAATTATTTTCGCAACAACGGCCTGACCGCTGTTCCCTACCGGGGCGGCATGAACCGGGGTAAAAAGGACTGGATGATGGACCTCTTCCGCGGCCGCGTACAGGCAATGATTGCAACCGAAGCGGGCGGTGAGGGCATCAACCTGCAATTTTGCCATCACATGATCAACTTCGACCTGCCCTGGAATCCGATGCGTGTCGAGCAGCGGATCGGTCGCGTTCACCGATTGGGACAGCAGAATGATGTGAACATCTACAACCTTTCCACGACAGGCACAATCGAGGAGCATATTCTGAATCTGCTGCATGAGAAGATCAATATGTTCGAGATGGTTATTGGTGGCTTGGATGTCATTCTGGAGCGGCTGGAGAAGAAGGAATCGATCGAAAAAAGTTTGTACAAAATCATGCTTGAATCACAAAACGAAGAGGATATTCGCCGCAAAATGGACTCGCTTGGACAATCGCTGAACTCCATTCAGCGCGAAGTCGCAGATGAGGCACCCGCCGTATCCGGGCTTGACCTTCGTAAAGGAGGGCTCTGATCATGACCATGTCACCCCATGAAGTGCAGGCGTATGTGCTCACTTACCTGGAAACACTCGATTGCCAGATTATGGAGCGTTCCCCTGCTCATGTTACGGTAAAGCTTTCACCTGAAGCCGACAAGGCGTTAACCAACCGTCCGTATTATTGGGGATTTGTGGAGCGAACCGGCGCTCCTGCGGAGACGATGTCCTTTACATTCGTCTTTGATTCGGATGCCTATCAGCAAGCGTTGGAAGCCGAAGAAGCAAAAGCTGCACAGTTAGCTCCACCACCCTCACCAGGTGCCGGTACCCCCGAAGCTCCCAAAGAGACTATTCTAGGTCGGTACTTCGGTATTGTCCCTTCTCTGCCTCAGCTGGGACCTGGACGCATTTTGAAAGAAGATGTTGTATATGGCAGCCGTAGGTTGCAGCAGATCTTCAATGCAGCACGTGAAGGTGGCGCATTCGTGAACCTGTTTGAACAGGCTGCAAAAAGGCAATTGCGTGCTACCGCACCCGCAGTATATGAGCCATGGCTTGGTGTGTGTTTTAAAGTGGAATTTGCCTGTGATCTGAAAAAAGAGGAGCTTCATTTTATCGGCATCTCCCTCAGAACCGGGGAAATTGTCGAGAAGTTCGGCTCGAAGCTGAACAGGCGAGACCTTAGCCCAAGGCTCGCTGAGAATATGCACGTCCAGACCGCCAAAGTATCGTTAGCTGATGCCGGAGCAGCTCTGGAATCGCATTTGACGAACCGCCTGCTGGAACTCGACTATAGCTGGGCAGAGAAAGCCAAAGAACGGCTTGATCTGGAACTTGCTGTTGTGGACACGTACTATGAAGCAGTTCTTAGAGAGGACACCCCTGAGGTCGACGTAGATACAACCTCTGCCTCGAGCACAGACGGTAGTTCAACGGATCAGGAACATGCAGGAACCGGGCCATCTGCCCAAATTCAGACTTCCCGCTCCGGCCCCTCCCGTATCCAGAATGCACGTCTGCAGTCCGTCGAACCAACGGGTGTGACCATCGGATCAGATGTCGAACTCGCGGCTGAAGCGGCTGTTCAGGCAGAACCAGAAACGGACCCGGAACAGGAGAAAGCCCGCCAAGCGGTCATGGACCGGGAAGCTATGAAGCTGCAATACGAAACACGCCGTACCGAGATGATCTGGCAATATGAGCCCAAAGTGAAGGTTACCGCGATAAGCAGCGGCATGTTTCACTTGAGATAAACGACGAAGACACTACTTTTCCCGCAAATGATGGCAAAAGTAGTGTTTATTCATGAGTGACAGCCCGACAGGTTGCAGCAACCTTTGCGCAACCTGTCCTCTAAAATGAAATGAGAACCGATTACGCAGCGAAAATGAAGTCCGTTTTGTCAGGATATGGGATATGTACCTCAGAAAAGTAGGTGTTGGCATGAAAAAAACCTTCCACCCAGCGTGGAACGTATTACGACGAATTACAGGCATTGCTGTGAGCCTTATATGTGTAGTTACCCTGCTCCCTTTCCTGCAAGCTGAAGGTGCTGGAATTCAAAATGCTACTAGATTGATGCAACCCTTTACATTGATCAAAAGTACGACGGAACTTCATTCCGACACACTGGCTCCTGATGCAGTTCAACAATTTGCTCACGAGCAAGCTATCATCCTAGGTACTGAACAAGCAGGGAACCAATGGGATCATGCTCAATTGGACTTTTATCCCCTCGGTCCAGGCACACGCAGTTGGCTGGTATACGCTAATGTTGGAGAGTCACCCGTTGGTTATATGATTATTTCAGCGAACGATCAAGGACAATTGCAGCTTAGCGAGTATGGTCAGGGAGAACAACGACCGTACAATATTTCCTTGTTATATCAAGCTCTGGATCGACAGCAACTGGACTTGGAGGAGCTAATTCCTGACGGTGGAGGGCTTCAATTACGTTATGCGCCTCCCCTGCTCGCTTATTGGAAAGTGGAAATGCCTAATGATGATGTAATCTATATTGACGCGACCAACGGCGATACCTTGCCAACCGGTGTTCTGAAAGCACTCGATACGGACTCACGGCAGGCTTCGAAACGAATGAAGTCCATAAGGTCCATATCTGTACAAGCTGTCGTGATGACGCCCGAAGATTCGCCTCAAGTTTCCTCGTTGTCCGTTGACTCCCTGGATCTGCAACCTCTGTTTGATCCCGCAGACAATCTGTTATGGATCACGTCAAAAGCACTTTCAATCAACGGCGTGAAAACATTAAATCAGCAATGGAAAGAACATAAAAAAATCGTTTTCTCTGCGGATCATCAAAATGTCTTATATGGCGGTCCTTTGCCTGTCAGTGGTTATCAGATCTGGCGTGACGAACGGGGAACAGTTCATAATCAGTATGTAGCTATTGGCGGGAATACTTCGGTAAGACGATTTGTACCTCTTCAAAGCTTGTTGCGGGACGGGAATTTCTATGCTGTGAAACCGTGAACCATCCATACAACAAAATAAGACGCCTTCCTCTGGTTCTTCATAGGAATGCGTCTTTTTCTTGGAAGCTGCCACCTCCGTTGGTTCTTGATTTACCCTTTACCCGAAGAGCTTCGTTTCTGCATTTTCCCCTGCGAATTCATCGCTTTTTCCTTTTTCCCAACCCACAGGGACACGGCAAAAGGAATCATGCCAAACCATTTCATCGTCCACGGCTCTTTGGTTTTGGTGCGTCCTTTACGTTCATCCTTCGGTGTATCGATATAATGAACGACTCGCTCTGTAATGTATTTTACCAGCTCATCACTTTTGGCCATAACCTCTGCCTCCTTTAGCTCCGGCAAAGCCGGGGCTTATGTTATCTCTATTGTGTGCAGAAGGGATCATCAATAAACATTTTTTTTGCTGCAAAGAGTATGAAAAACTGAAGAATGCACAGTCTAATGCCAAAGGTATCCATCCACTTACTTTATGGCATAACATGCCTATTTCAAGAAGGAGCGTGTATTCTCATGTATAAGCTGCTGGCCGCATCGATGGCAATGCTAATCAGCATCAGTTGCATCCCCCTGATCTCTCATGCCAGCGCGGCAAAATTTGCCTTAACCGATCTGCCTACATTGCATTCACAACCATCACCCATAACCCCATCCATGCTGCCGGTAACCGATGGGGATGCCTATCACTCCACTCATCATGCGTTTGCAGCTCCTGTGATCCTTCTGGACGTTGGTCACGGCGGCATCGACGGTGGAACAACAGACCATGGCGTACTGGAAAAAGACATCAACCTGGCCATTAGCCAAAAGGTGTATCTCCTGCTTCGCAGCAAGGGTTATGCAGTCATCATCAACCGACTCGGCGATTATGCGCTGAGTGACGAGAATCGCTGGTTAAACAGTCGCTCACGCCATCGCAGGGATTTGGCTCAACGCAAAAGCCTTAGCGAAGAGGTTAGCACCGACATCGTCGTCAGTATCCATGCCAACTGGAGTCCAAGATCAGCTGCACGAGGCCCGGTTGTTTTACATCAGAACGAAGGACGCAGCTACATGCTCGCAAGTTCCATTCAGAATCAGCTTAATCAATTGTACGAGACGGAGCGCGATGTGGTATGGGGCAAGCCCTTTTACCTGTTAAACCATGTGAAGCAACCCGCTGTAATTGTTGAAACCGGATTTCTGAGCAATGCACGCGATCGCGCAATGATCAGTGACCCGGGCGAACAGAAACGGATTGCACAGTCCATTGCTAACGGTATTATTTATTATCTGTCGGCAGTTTAGGCTCAGCTTGCCAATGCCATACATCTCGGACCAGATCGCTAATACCGACGAACTCAATCTGACCTTTGAGCCGGGATACGGATTCATGGACGACAGCAGAGGTATTTAATCCGGTATGGCCAACATGACCGATTACGACACACATATCCTTGTCGAGCGCACGTTTTGCCGCCAAATCCATTTGCTTGCGAATTTGCTGTTTGGAATTATGGTCATCCAGAAAAATATCGTTGCCGACGGGTGGCATATTTTTGGCGATGGCCAATTCCCCCACCACGGAGCGGAAATTGGTACGACTATCCACAAAAAACAGCCCTCGCTCTCGACATACATCCAATACAATGGACATGATGCGTTTGTCAGATGTAATTTTAGAACCCATATGGTTGTTCATGCCGACGGCATAAGGAACTTCATCAATGGCTTTCTCCACTCGCTCACGGACTTCCTCATCCGTCAGATTGGCTGTGATCGCACCTGGACCGAGCCATTCAGGTCTGCCTTTATTAGGCTCCATCGGCATGTGAACAATCACATCCATTCCTTTTTCATGTGCCGCAATCGCATCTTTCTTCGTCGTTTGCAGGAATGGCATCACGGCCAACGTTAACTTAACCGGGGTCGCCAAAATTTCAGATGTACCTTTCATGTCATTACCCGCATCATCAATGATGATCGCCATTCGTTTGTGCTGGGCTGAGGACTGCACATTCATATTGCCATTCTCCGGTGTGTGCCGGGCCGGCAATGTCCGAATGTCCGTGGCGGTCTTGGGGTCCGCTATATCCAGACCAGTCGCAATCGCAATGTCGCCTGAGCTCTGCAGCAGCAATGCCAAGGCGAAGAATGCAGAGATTACATATTGATATGATTTTTTTTCTTTCATGGCGAATCCCTCCTTATGTCCTTGTCCTCATTGTTTCATTATGGAGGAGGGAATATGTACGCGACACCCTGTTCGCCCTGCGGTAAAATTTGATACCAAGGCAAAAAGCCTGCGCAGCTCTAAGTGCTGGAACAGGCTTTCTTTCTTATCAAGCTCAAGCTCACAAATATCGGAAAGGCTAAGAGGCTAAGAAGGTCATTTTATAGTTTACTGGACAGACTCGGTATCCGCGGCTGCCCATTCCAGTGCCAAAAGAATGTAGTCATTCCAGAAATCCCAGTTGTGAACCCCGGCACTCTCAATATAGGTGACATCGACGTTCTCCCGTTTAAGGAAATCGTGAAAACGTTGATTGACATCCAGTAAAAAGTCCTCCGTTCCACATGCCATATATATTTCGGGCACAGGAATGTTGGTATGCTTCAGCCGCATGACCAGGGCTTCCGGGTCATTGTCGCTGCCTGTCAGTTGATCCAGATCGCCAAACACACGCGTGAAGTATTCATAATTGGCAACCCCGTCGCTATAGCCAGGTGATGCATTGGCAATTTTGTAAGGCAGGATGGCTGAAGACAAGGCGATGATGCGACCGAAGTGCTCCGCATACTTCAACCCGTTGCGAATGGCGCCGTATCCTCCCATGGATAAGCCGCCGATATAGGTATCCTCTCGGCTGGTGGACAGGGGAAACAGGCTGCGTGTAAATTCAACCAGCTCCTTGCCGACATACTCACCATAGAAATCACCCTTGGCCTCGTCGTCGACATAAAAGTGATTTTCTCCAGCAGGCATAAACACGGCAATACGGTGCCTGTCCGAGAGCTCCCGAATCCGCGTGTAGCTGATCCAATCGGTGTAACTGCCTGAATACCCATTCAAAAGATAGAGCGACTTCAGCGGCTTCCGATCCGCACCGGGGTCAGGCTGTCCGGGGATGACCGGAGCATCTACCGGCAGCAGGGCATTAAACGTGACTTCTCTGCGCAAGCTCTTGGAGAAAAAGTTAACCTGTAGCATAGCCATAATGATCAAGCCTCCTTATTAAATCATTAGATCACATAGTTTGCCTCGCGTCCCTGTTCATCCTTGTAGCGAATAACGGATTGATAGGTGTTGAGATTCACTGTCAGGGTGCAGTATTGCTCCCCATAGCTCCATTGCAGACGAATCTCGTCATCGCTCGCATCCAGCACACTGAATTGCCCGTTGAATGCATCATGTGAATTCCGAAACCGGATGAGACCCAGAAGACGCTGCACAACCTCTTTCTCCAACGCCTGTTCAATTTCCTCCAACGTATAATTATGACGGTTAATCTCTCTGCCTTCACCCGTGAGCTTGACTCGCTCCACATCGTTCTCACCAGCAAGCAGCCCTACATAATAAACTTGGGGAATACCCGGGGCAAAAAATTGAATGGCTCTTGCTGCCATATAGGCGTCGTCATTATGATCCAGCGCACTGTAATACGTGCAACGTATCTGATGCACATCGAAGCCATCCTCTGCCTTGTGCTCGTCTGACAGGATCAGGCTCAGATTGGCTCCGCGCTCCAGACAGACATCGACAAGCCGTCTGGCTTCTGCCGTATCAATAAGTCCATCCAGGTCCGGTTTGACTGGAATGCCATCATGGCAATCCAGCATGGTGAACTGCTTGGCCGGCCTTGTTTTCAAATAGTGGCACAGCTCTGCTGCGCTCCTATTAACCAATGCCTCCAGCACACGATAAGGCAAAATAAAATCATAAATCCAGCAGCCGTAGTCTGCCAGCTTGTATTGCGTGCTGTAGTGCGCGTGAACCTCGGGCAACAGTTCAATGTCAAGCGAATCTGCCAGTTCCTTCACCCAATCGAGAAAAAGATAAATATCCGGCTCTACAAAAAAACAGCTTGTTCCAAGCTTTTTGATGATATAGCCAACGGCGTCCAGCCTTACTATTTTGACATTTTGTTCTTTGAAATTTTCAAAGAAGGATCTAAGCAGCTGCCGGGTCAGCTCGGAACGCACGTCCAGATCAATCTGCTCCGACGGATCGGTTTTGCCAAACGTGGTCCATACCGTCTCCTCCACACCGCTCTCTTCGATCCGAAACGTGGAGTAGGGCTTGGCACGCCGCAGAAACATTTTGTCGATATCGGCCTGGTCCGGCTTTCCGTCCGTCCACAGCTTGTCAAGCGTCAAAAACAAATCGGCATATTCCGACGATCGCCCCTTGGCGAGAAAATCCTGAAAATAGGGTGATTGCTGCGAGATGTGATTCACCATCAGATCCACCAGAATGTCAAAATGCTCGCCAATGGATCGCACATCTTCCCAGGAGCCAAGGGCTGGATCAATTTCCAAATAGGTGAGCGGGGCAAAACCACGATCCCCTGATGAAGGAAACGGGGGCAGGATGTGCACACCTCCCGTGAAAATATCTGAAAAATGAGTGTGCAGCACGGTATTCAGTTCCTTCAGATTGCCACCCAGGGAATCGGGATACGTAATTAATTGGACTTTATTTTTTAACGTCGTCATTCAAGAGCCTCCTATAAACCAAACTGTTCCTTAATCGACTCAATTCTCGGCAAGTTCACCACAGCACCGCTATATCTCAGCTTGTAGGCACTGACAGCGAAACCTAGCTCTAATGCCTTTCTGACGGTATGCCCCTTCACCAAAGCGGTATAAAAACCGGACCAGAATGCGTCGCCTGCGCCTGTTGTATCCACAATCTCGTCAGCGCAGGACGGAAATGAGACAGTTTCATTGCCATTACAAACGATAGCCCCGTCCTTGCCCAGGGTCATAATGACCATTTTGGCACCCAGCTCCAGAAATCGCTCCAATTGGCGCTCGGGAGCCGCCTTGCCAAACAAGCGCTCGGCGTCATCCTCCGATGGCTTGATCACATCTACCTGTGAAATCATGGATTTCACATATTCAATGCCGTCCTCGCCCCGCTGCCAGATCATGCGATGGTAATTGGGATCGAAACCGATCAGCACACCGTGGCTTTTGGCCTCGGCAATGACTCTTTCCACCGTTTGGCGAGCAGGAGCTCTTGAGATGGGCCAGCAGGAAAAATGAACGATTTTGGAATGGCTCAGAACGTGCTCCAGCGACGGGTCGAAGTTCAGATGATAATCGGCTCCGCGATAAAATATCGGTACAGGCGTATTCTTGCTTCTGGTGACGACGACCACGCTTGTGGCCTCGTGCACTCGTTGAATGTTGCTCGTATCCATGCCTGCCCTGCGCAGGTGATTGATCAGAAATGTGCCGAACCCGTCCTCCCCGACCGCCGAGGCGATGTGGGAACGCGCCCCCAGCTTGCTTACATTGATGCCAATATTGGATGGAGCCCCGCCAAAAAAACGGGTGTAGCCGTCACAGTCGAAATTCACATCATATTCATTCGAGATCAGATCGACGAGCAGCTCACCCACCGTCAGCAGATCATTGGACTTATTTTCAAAACGAATGCCTTTATCCAGCTCAAACATAATCTTCCCCCTTGAAAAAGCACGCTTTCATGTTGCACATAATTTGTAAAATAATTCTATCGTATTGATGATGCCTGCCAGAAAGTTTAATTAAAGCGCTCTGTTTTTTCAAAAATCCGGGTTTTCCCAGGCTTACCGGTTCAAGGCTCTGGACATGGCATGAACATACTCCAATCGGGCACGCCTGCTAATCGCCGCATCGGGGGCCGCGTGCTCAAAGGCATGATAACAGCCCGGATACAGGTGGAATTCTACCTCGACCCCGGCCTGTGCCAGACGCACTGCGTAATCCATCGTCTCATCACGAAAGGGATCAAGCTGACCAATACAGATGTATGCCGGGGGTAAACGTGTAAGATCGTCAGCGAGGCTGGGAGAGGCATAAGGCGACACGTCTCCGGCTTGCTCCTGCCCTAGATACATCCGCCAGGCAGCCAGATTATTGGCCCGGTTCCAAACCGCAGGATGTGTAATCTCGTAACTGGATGGCGTCACGTTACGATGATCAATCATGGGGTAGAGCGGCATCTGGAAGCAGAGCTCCGGCCCATTCCGATCCCGTGCCATTAATGCCACCGCCGCCGCAAGTCCCCCGCCTGCACTGGCGCCGCCAACCGCGATCCGGTTGATGTTCATTCCCGATTCGTCCGCAGACTCTGCCATCCAACGCAGAGCGGCGTAACAATCCTCAATCGCTGCCGGATAAGGATATTCCGGCGCCAGACGGTAATCCGGCGACACGACAATGCAATCCGCAGTTTGCACAAACTCCATACACAAACCATCATCCGATTCAGCACTTCCCAAAATGTATCCGCCGCCATGAGTCCACAACAAGGCTGGCAACCGTCTGTCTCCCTGATGGACCGGTCTGTAAACTCGAATGCGCAAGGGTTGTCCCCGCCAGCCCGGTATATGAAGATCCGAGACAGATATATTTTCCGATTGTTGAACGATTGGCGGCTGTACCGCCCTGGCTTGCATAAGCTCTTCCGGCAGGCGAATCGTTTCGAGTGTGTTGAGACTCTGCTGTAATTCCGGGAGCACCCGACTCGTAAATTCCATCTCTGTTCCTCCATTCACCATCAGACCGCTAAATTGCTCGTCAATACACGCAAAATTCAAATGAAAATAATGAATGCTGACCCTCTGCCCTTCAAAGCTGAAACGAGGGGAGAATGCTTCTCCTTTTTTTGCCCCACGTCATTTTATGTCAACCGGTTGATATAATCGTCGCACGGAAAAGTCTTCAGACTTTTCTCCATAAAGCTGTGCATTTTCATGTCGTCTCGCGTTCGATCAGCTTCACCGGAAGGATGTTCATCTTGGGAACCTCTTCTCCTTCAATCTGGTTCATGATCAGATCAATGATACGTTCACCCATCTCTCGAATAGGCTGTCTGACTGTGCTCAGACGCGGAGTAACGAGCGAAGCGATTTTGATATCGTCATAACCCACAATACGAATATCCGCCGGGATTTGTTTTCCCCATTGGCGACAGGCCTGAACAACCTCGGCTGCAATAACATCACTGCTCGCAAATATGCCATCGATCCCCGGATGTCCCTGAAGCAAACGCATAATCTCCTGTTCAATCTCCTGTTCATCTTCGAGGGCCGCATTCAGCTGCAAATGAATCGGGGTCATCCCGGCGGCATCCAGCATCTCGTCATATCCCTGTGCCCTCCCGTTTGCCAGCAGAGCCTGATGATGAGGACCACCGATACCCCGATAGACAAAAGCCGGCTGTGTGCAGCCTTTCTCAATAAGCAGCTGAGTAGCAAGCTTGCCTCCCATGAGGTTGTCAGAAGACACCATCGGAATATGATTCGCTACCTCGCGATCGAGGGATACGATCGGCAGATTCAGCTCCAGATAATGACCGACATCGAGTACCGAGCTGCCCATGATGATGGCATCCACCTGATTTTTTTTCAACATCTCAATATACTGGCCTTCCTTCAGCACATCACGATTGGAGTTGCAGAGCAGCAACTTGTAGCCCCGCTCGTCTGCATAATGCTCCAAATAATACGTCAGCTGACTGAAAAAGGGGTGGGAGACATCCGGGATAATGAGACCGATCATATTGGATTTTCTTCTGAACAGGGCACGCGCCATCTCATTGGGTTGATAGTTGAGCTGTTTCATGACCTGATTGACTTTATCTCGCGTTTTCTGACTAATGTACCCTCTATTATTCAATACACGGGACACCGTGGTTACGGACACTCCTGCCTGTTTGGCAACATCTTCGATTTTGGGCATAACCTGACAACCACCTTGCTTTTTTAACCCAATTATAAACCTTTCATCGTCCTCTTTCAGCCATTATGACCAAACGCTATTTCAGAGCCCCTTCCGTAATGCCTTGAATGATCTGCTTTTGCAGAAACAGATAGAGTAGCAGCACCGGTACAATCGTCATGATCAGCCCGGCCATTAAAGGAGCATAATCAACCGAATAGGATGAGAAAAAGTTATACGTTGAAAGAGGCAGCGTCTTGTGATCTGGCGAGAGCAGAACCAGGCTCGGCAGCAAATAATCATTCCAAATCCACAGCACATCCAAAACGACGAGTGTTACAAACACCGGCTTCAGGAGAGGGAGCACGATCTGAAAAAAAGTTCTCACTCTGGAGCTGCCCTCAATAAAAGCAGATTCCTCCAGCTCAAACGGGATACCCTTGATAAAGCCATGAAACGTAAATACGCCAAATGGCACACCAAAGCCCAAATACATAAACAGCAAAATCCCCTTCGTGTCCAGCAAATTCATGTTGCCATACAGCATCACCAACGGAATCATGAGCACTTGGAAAGGCAAAGCCAGTGAGGCCAGCATAACAAAGAAAATGATGCCGTTAATACGCCATTTGAACCGGACAAATAAATATCCTGTCATGGAAGAAAATATAAGAATGAACAGCACGGACAGCACGGTAATGATCAAGGAATTCATAAAGCCTTGCAGAAAGTCCATATTTTCAAATGCACTAACATAGTTTCCAAACTGAAAGCTTGTGGGCAGCGATAATGGATTCTCGACAAATTGCTGCGTAGACTTGAACGAGTTCATGACAATCATTAAAAAGGGCGTCAGGAACACAAGCAACAGCACATACAGCAGCAGCGTTTTTATGTTTGGCAGAGATCGACGGCTCTTCATTACGATTCAACCTCCAATTTCTTGAGAAGGTAGGATTGCGTAAGCGCGATAATCGCTACTACAGCGAAGAGCACTACCGCTTCAGCTTGACCAACCCCATATTGATTGGACAAAAATGCTTTTTGCACAATGTGATACGTTGCCAGCTCGGTGGAATTAAACGGCCCGCCTTTGGTCAAGGCAAGGTTGATGTCATAGGTCAAAAAGGACCGGGAAACCGAAATGAAAATGCAGATTACGATGGCAGGCACAGTGAGCGGCAGCATGATTCTACGAATGATCGCCGTTCTGTTGGCTCCATCGATGCTGGCAGCTTCCAGCACATCATTAGGGACACCGGAAAAGCCGGCGATGTAGATAATCATTAGATAACCGATCAACTGCCATGACGTTGTAATCACCAGCGCCCAGAAGGCTGTATCCGTATTGGTCAGCCAGGACGTTTCAAACCAAGCCCATCCATATTTCTCTCCCAAATAGGGCATGACCTGTGAGAAAAGCGTTTGCCATAAATATCCCAGAACAATTCCGCCAATCAGATTGGGTGTGAAAAAGCCTGTCCGCAGCCACTGTTCCCCTTTGCCCCCGCCTGTAAGTGCCAATGCGATGAAAAAGGCAGCACCATTCGCAATAATGACTGTAAAAAACACATATTTCAGCGTAAACCACAATTGGCCCAAAAAAACTTTATCCTGAAAAACCTCGACATAATTGGAAAAACCGATGAGCGTGCTGTCTGCTGTGCGAACATCCCAGTTCGTGAATGTAAGGTAAAGACCTAAGATGAAAGGGATGACAACGACTGCTGTAAAGGCGATGACGGAAGGGCCACCAAAAAGCAAAAATGTCCCGGTGTTTCTCATCAACTGTTTTCTGTCCATGCTGACCTCCTTGATTACCCTCTGGCTTCACATATGGGGGACGAACCTTTAATGTTCAGGCTCATCCCCTCTATATGCCTTTTGTTCAATCGTTATTTGCCAGCCTGGGAAGCCCAATAGGCTTGAACTTCATCGATAAGTCCTTTTCGATCGATGACATCCACCAGATACTTTTGCATGGATGCTCCTGTCTTCGCCCAATAATCCTGTGGCAGGTAATTGATGACGCCAATATTCAGCACTTTTCCTTGATCTACATATTGGTTGACTGCATCAGCTATAATGTTGGTGCCTTTTACTTTGACATCTTTGTACGGCAAGGACAGACCCATTTGAGAAACGATAGCTTCCTGCCCCTCGTCACTGGTCACCAGCCACTTGATAAATTCTTTTGCAGCAGCCTGCTGCGCTTCGGAGGAACCCGAATTGTCGATGGCAAATAATTTGGGCTCACTATAAGCGACTTGGGTATTGCCGAAATCTTCAGGGTTGTTGCTGATCGGTACCGGAATGACTCCGAATTCATCATCACGGCCCTCCAGCGTGCCGATGACCGCCCATGTCCAATCGCCCATAAAGTAGAATGCAGCCTCGCCCTTGGCAAAATCAGCGCTATCCTTGTTGTAATCAGCTACAAGCGGATCCTTGCTGCGGGCATTGTATTTTTTCAGCAGATCGAAGGTATCCATCAAGCCGTTAAATGGGGCATTATCCGCCAATGAAACAGTACCGTCTTTCAAACCATCCACAAATTTGCGATTCTCATCCACACTGTCGGATTGCAGGGAATAGGTCAGTCCCAAATAGTGAGCACCGAGGGACCAATCCGCCCCATGAAGCATGATAGGAGCTTTTCCAGCAGCCTCAATCTTCTTAAAAAGCGCTTCCAAATCATCGCGGGTCTTGATCGATTGCGGATCGAAGGTTCCCCCGATGGCTTCCTCCACTACACGTTTGTTATACAGCAGCCCGTACCCTTGCGCCGTCCATGGAATACCGAGGAATTTTCCGTCCAGCAAAGCACCCTCTACCGCTCCCTGCTTCGTTAGCTGTTCATACGTTGACTTTTCCGATTCAAGATCCAGGAATTTGTCTTGATACTGCAAAATGGTGCCTGGATCCAGATTCGCAATTGTGGCCGGGTTACCTGATGCAAGCAACGATTGGAACTTTTCAAGCTGTGCTCCGCCAATCGGAGTAGGAATCAATTCAATGGTCACTTCGGGATGCAACTCATGGTATTTCTTAAAAAGAGTTTCAAATACAGAGTTTACTTCGGCAGACGTATTAAAGAACGTAATTTTGACATCTTTCCCGGCTTCACCCGAAGTTTCCGGATTCTCAGTCGTTGCCCCCGTCCCTTTGCCCTGCGAACAAGCTGTGAGCAACGTTAACAGCAACAAGAAGCTAATAAATGGTGTGATTTTCTTCTTCATCTTGAAAGTTCCCCCCTGATCATCATTATGAATGCGTTTACATCTGTGATTTGTTCTTATGATAACCGGTTGACATACAATGTGTCAATCGGTTGACACAAATTTTATACATACATTTTTTTGTTCGTACGTATCGGTAAAATCCGGAGACAAAAACAGATGTATTCGTAAATATTTTCAATTTTCTTGCAGGATAATGTAAATTTGTGGAGAATAAAACAATCATTGGTTCCTGCGATGCTAGTTGTGAAAGCGCATTCTTGTATACTCTTTTTTCTATCCGATGCGAAGAATGATACTTCCATTGGGGGAACCATGCTTCATTACTTCTTGCGGGTAAATCGGCTTTACGAAAGGGGTGGTTACACGGGTTGTGAAATAGCCTAGAAGCAGCACTTGTCAAGTGTTCAGGTTTTTGAGGGATTTGATATTTTATGAGGAGGTTGAGGATTATGAATTTACGTTTTAAACGAACGATCAGCGTCGTCTTGGCCTGTTTAACCGCTTTGCCTCTTATGCTAACCGTGCAAACTCCTGCCCAGGTGTCGGCAGCAAGCGATGTTACCGTGAATCTGTCGGCAGAAAAACAGGTCATTCGCGGTTTTGGAGGCATTAATCATCCCGTCTGGATCGGAGACCTGACGGCAGCTCAGCGGGAAACCGCCTTCGGGAACGGTACGAATCAGCTTGGCTTCTCTGTACTCCGAATCTCCGTTGATCCAGACCGAAATAACTGGTCTCGTGAGGTGGCTACAGCCAAACGTGCCATTGAAAAGGGCGCTATCGTATTTGCTTCACCCTGGAATCCTCCGAGCGATATGGTTGAGACGTTTAATCGCAATGGAGATACCAATGCCAAAAGGCTGAAATACGACAAGTACGCTGCTTATGCACAGCATCTTAATGACTTTGTAACCTATATGAAAAATAACGGCGTAAATCTGTATGCCATCTCGGTACAAAATGAGCCGGATTACGCTCATGATTGGACATGGTGGACGCCACAAGAAATGCTTCGCTTTATGAAGGAGAATGCAGGATCCATCAACAATACAAAAGTCATGGCACCGGAGTCCTTTCAATATTTGAAAAATATGTCTGATCCTATCCTGAATGATCCGCAAGCTCTCGCCAATATGGATATTCTGGGTGCGCATACGTACGGTACACAGTTCAGCAACTTCCCTTACCCACTGTTCAAGCAAAAAGGCGCAGGCAAAGAACTGTGGATGACAGAGGTGTACTATCCGAACAGCGACAGCAACTCAGCCGATCGCTGGCCGGAGGCTCTGGATGTTTCCTATCATATGCACCAATCCATGGTCGAGGCAGACTTTCAGGCCTATGTGTGGTGGTATATCCGCAGACAGTATGGCCCGATGAAAGAAGACGGTACGATCAGCAAACGCGGTTATAATATGGCTCATTTCTCCAAATTCGTTCGTCCAGGTTATGTAAGGGTCGACGCAACTAAAAATCCGGATACAAACACGTTCGTCTCTGCCTATAAAGGTGATAACAAAATTGTTATCGTGGCAATCAACCGTGGTACTTCAGCAGCAAATCAGAAGTTTGTGCTGCAAAACGGTAACGCCTCTACCGTCTCCTCCTGGGTAACCGATGTTAGTCGAAACCTGCAGGCCGGTTCGTCCATTAGTGTAACCAATAAAGCCTTTACAGCCCAGCTACCACCCCAAAGCGTTACGACCTTCGTAGCCAATCTCACCGGCGGTTCCATCACATCAAGCACCGACGTGACCGGCTCGGAGAACGAATCTATTGATCCGGGAATTACCGATTCGAGTTACATCGATAGTGAGGCGAATACAGATGCGGTGATCCAATGAAATGACATCTATGGCGCTACCACAGCCACAACTTGTGAAAATCCGTTTTGCGCTCGAAGAGCGGGACAAGGAACCTCGACGTATACAAGAACGGAACCAGAGTAATGAGACCAGCTTTTAAAAATATAAAATAATAAAAAGGCTTCCGAACTGCTAGAAAAAGCAGATCGAAAGCCTTTTTATTATTACTAAGTATAATGCGGTCGAGAGGACTCGAACCTCCACGGGGGTTAGCCCACACGGACCTGAACCGTGCGCGTCTGCCAATTCCGCCACGACCGCGTATATCTTATCTCCGAGAAATTATATCGCGGCGACAAGAAATAATATATCATGTGCAGGTAATTAGTGTCAACAAAAAAATAATTCCTTTTCTAATGTGTAAAGCTTTTTATAAATCAGATTTTGGAAGGCCAGTTGCCGTACCAGGCATACCCGCCTCTTCTTTCCTTATCGATATCGCTGAGTTTGTATTTCACCATTCCATCACGTCCTACGAAGATTGGTTTATCCGTTCCAATTTCGTAAAAACGTGCCCAAATTGGCGCTGCACCTGAATCAGCTACGAGTTGGCTATCCCCGTTTTCTCTGACATACTTGTATCCAGTAATTTTAACTTTGTTGAACCAGGCCTCTGCCGCTTTGATGGAGGCAGTAATTTTGGAGTTAGCCGGTCTTGTTTTCAAAAACTTTACAATCGTACTGCTCTCCCCTGCACTTAAAGAAGGCACTTCATAAATCCTTGCTCCTGCAGGTTTAAGGGAGCTGGAATCATGCTGCTGTCCCCATGCAGTCAGTTTACCGTTCGCTACAACCTGGGTATTGTGGATAGCCTCTACACCTTTGGCAACTGATTTTTTACTGCGATCTGCAAGAGAGCTGTCGATGAATGAGAAATCACCTTTACGTGTACCTACTTCATCCAGCATATACATGACATTAATCATGGCATCGTCGTTGAAGGTGATGTGCTTGTGATAGCCGGAGCTTTGGTATACTTGTGGCCAACCCCCATTGGAATACTGCATGTTCAGCAAAAAGTTGATTCCTTTGATGGCAGCAGCTGAATAACGGGGATCATTCGTCTTTTTAAATTCCTTGGCTAATCTTCTAATCTCTGAGTATGTAGCTTTGTTATCAATCGTAGATTTGGCCCACTCACCACTTGTTTCTTTGTAATCCTTCTTCCATCCCCCATCTGGACGTTGATTCTTCAAAATATCTGAGATACTTGCTGTTGTTCCAGAGGCGTCTGCAGCAGATACCTCAGCAGTAGGCTGAAATACCATTCCGACAACGGAGAATACCATTGTACATGCCATAACCAAAGATGCAAAACTTACTTTTGCCTTCAACATTGTTTAAAACACTCCCCAGTTCATTTTCTGCAAACGGTTTTCCTTGCGTCATCTATCCTCCTTATATTTGTTTTTAAACTCAAACTATTTCTTTTCATCCAATAAGTGGATTGGATAAAGAGAATTTTATGCAAAACAATGAATTTTGTCAATATTTGCAACAATATGTAACAAATTCTTTGTCTTAACCTATAGGTATCGTTTAATCGAAATGTGAGAAAGCCAATAAATTGTCCAATTTTTTTCCATTTGAAACAGTAGTTACTTTTTTGTCATCTATTAAAACCCAATATTCGAGTTATTTCTACATAAATAGCGATAATTCCGTTAACATTGAGATGATAAGAAGCGTTCAATAACGGTTTGACATTTTCGCATTTATGCAATATAGTTTCAAAAGGTTACAAAAACTTAATTATTCATTTGCCGAGTTTCATGTTTGAAAACGGGGGAACCATTTTGGGTGAATTATTCTTATACATAGGAAATATAGGGAACCTTCTACCGAACCCTTAGCTAACTCCGTAGGCATCGAAGGGAGAACAAACATTTTGAAAAAGCTTATCATCTCCATTTTTGGAGCAGCAGTTCTATTTACATCCGGTGCAGCAAGCACAGAGGCAAGCAGTATTAACACCGTCGTTAACAACATGACAGGCATACCTTACAAATGGGGCGGCACGACATTGGCCGGATTTGATTGCTCTGGATTTATGAGATATATTTTCAACAAATATAGCATTGAATTACCACGCACTTCCCAGCAGCAAGCGAAGGCCGGCACGCCGGTATCCAAAGCTAATCTGCGTACGGGTGACCTGGTATTCTTTAATACAATGGGCAATGGCATTTCACATACAGGTGTATATATCGGGGGCGGACAATTCGCTCATGCTTCAAGCAGCAAGGGTGTCAGCATCACTCCTTTATCCAATTCTTACTTCAACGATCGTTATGTAACAGCACGCCGGGTAACAGGACAGTTTATGTATAACAAAATGCTGGGCAAAATATAAGTTTGAGTTGATATACCACAAAAAGGAGGCTCCGGGTGAATCCGGGACCTCCTTTTTGTTTGTTTTGGGGCTTTTATTTACAATTCCGATGTGCTGTAGACTTCTATACTTAATGTAGAGCCTTCTGTACTCTCATTGCCCCCTGAGACAACGCATGCCCTCCGCCAACCGCTCCAGCCACAGCAACCGTCTCCATAATTTCCTGATCGGTCGCTCCTTTGGCTCGTGCCTCTTGCACATGGTAAAACGTACATACCTCATTGTTTGCAAACAAACCAATGCCAAGCGCAATGAGCTGCTTAGTTTTGGCATCAATCGCCCCTGCCTGAAAACACTCTCCAGTGAACTCATGATAAGACTTTACCACAGCTGGCAGCACGTCGCTTAATTCACCAATCTGATCTTTATAGGCATGAACCTTATCATTCATCAATGTCATGGTTACCGCACATCCTCTCGGCTGATATGTTACAAGCTCTCACTGTACCTATCTTTTCTCCCGGGAGGTGCAATTATGCCAAAACATCCATGGTAAATGAACCTAAAAAAGCATGTCCTATTCTTCGAGCGGGCTCTTACGTGGTTCGCTGAACAACTGATACCGATAATTCCGGTCAAGCTTAACCACACGACGATTCTGACGGCGAATGAGCACCTGCTCCCCGTCCCAGGCCACCACAATGCCCGTCACATCATTGGACTGAATCTCGTCCCGTACTACCCTTACTTTTTCACCCGATAAACGCAGTGCATCCAATTCTGCATCACTAATCATATTCCCGGCGCCTACTTTCCCAAAAAAATTATTTACAAAAAGAGACCTAAATGAAATGTCATTTAGGTCTCACGTGACTGTATTGGACTGTCATGTCATTCGAAAGTATGTCCCGACTGAAAGTTACCGCTGCGCGTGCTCTTTGCTGTCGTTCTTCTCAAACCAAAAATCAAGCACTTTGGCGGACATCACACGTTCTTCAAGGTACTCCACTTGATGCGCTGTAAATTGTTCTTTCCAAGAGAAGGACAACTCTTCGCACAAGCCTACAATCGTCAGCAATTCTGACCAGGCGACGTAGCGTTTGTACCAGAAAAATTGAGGATGTTCAATCATATAGGGATAAAGGTCATCGAATTCCGTATGTTTACAATCCAGGGCACGCTCAAAATGTACTTTCGATTCCGCCAGCTTATCAATAAAAAATTGTTCTGTTGCCGGTTGGTTACCCATGGTGTTGCCTCCTCTCCCTAACATAACCCCATTATAAATGAAATCAGCGGTCATGCAAAGGCATTGTTATAAAAATAGGCACTATTTCCTTTAAAAAGTCACAATTCGTTATCGTCAAATTGCACGGTGCCATCGTTCAGTGAACGAATGCGCACCAACGCTTCAACCGGGATGCCCTGCTCACGAATGGTCCGCGCTCCGGCCTGAAAACATTTTTCGACCACAACACCGAATCCAACCAATTCCGCTCCCGAACGTTCGATAATTTTGATGACACCACGAGCGGCATCGCCATTTGCAATGATATCGTCAATAAACAAAATACGGTCATTCTCATGAATATATTCACGGGACACCATAATATCTGTTACAATCCCTTTGGTAAAAGAAGGTACTCTTTCACAGTAGGCGTCGGGGTCAGCCAAAAGTGTTTTTTTGCGTCGGGCAAATACCAGCGGAACACCCAGTTCATGAGCGGCAGCAAAGGCGACCGGAATCCCGGAAGACTCCACTGTAATGACCCGAGTTACACCACTTTCACGAAAACGAGCGGCAAATTCCCGTCCCATTTCCATCGTCAATGCAGGATCAATCTGGTGATTCAGCAGACCATCCAGCTTAAGCACCTGATCTGACATGACTACACCTTCTTGTAAAATTCGTTGTTTCAATACTTCCATAATTTGACCTCCCAAGCCGTTCCTATGACGTAAAAGTATCATAGATCCGGCTATCAGTTCAAGCGAAATTGCCTTTGCTCTTGTTCAGAGCATGTTAAATGACCCTTTGTCACACTTCAATTGTCATGACTTTGGTGGGTCAAGCATACCTTGTACCATGGCACCCGCATGTCCAAACTATCCAGGGGCCTGAGAGGGGAAACGCATGAAACAGGCATTTCGGGTGCTGCAGATCGCATTTACATACATTGGAACGGTAGTAGGAGCCGGCTTTGCAACAGGGCAAGAGATATTGCAGTTTTTTACCCAGTATGGCAAATGGGCCACCATTACCATTGGCTTATCCACCATGCTTTTTGTCTGGTTAGGTACAAAAATGATGCTGATTGCCCATGATACCGGCTCGCGTTCTTACGAAGATCTCAACAAACATCTATTCGGTCATAAAGCAGGAAACTGGATCACTTGGGTTACCCTTCTGATTCTCATTGGAGTAAACAGCGTCATGCTGGCAGGAGCCGGGTCGGTCTTTGTAGAGCATCTGGGGCTTCATTACCAGACTGGACTTATTGTTACCCTTATCGGTACATATCTGCTGCTTGGACGGGGCATTCAGGCCATTCTGCAAATGAACAGTATCGTGGTGCCCATGATGCTTTTGCTATCCCTGCTTATGATTATCAGCACCATACATCATCCCGGCGCAAACCGATTTATTACTTTAACCACCGACAGCAATCCAATCCAGGTCTGGTTATCTCCTCTGTTGTATACTTCATTCAACCTGGCACTCGCCCAAGCTGTACTCGTCCCGGTGGGGAATCAGATTCGTAGCCGAAAGGTACTCAAATGGGGTGGCGTTCTGGGCGGGATTGGTGTAGGATTCATGCTTATGGCAGCTCATTTCGCCATGTCAGCCCAGATGCCTGGCATCACACAATTTGAAATTCCAATGGGCAGCATTGCCTTTCAACTCGGATGGGTAGTCCAGTCTATCTATGTATCTCTGATTTTTATGGAAATCTTCAGTACGTTTGTAGCCGATATTTATGGAATGACCCTCCAACTCAGACAGCATGTTCAAGTACATCCCAAACTACTCATACTGGCCATCATGCTGCTATGTTATTCGCTCAGCCAGTTTGGATTCAGTTCCCTACTCTCTATTCTTTACCCCATTTTCGGCAGTTTGGCACTAATATGGGGGGCAAAATTAGTAATGAATCGATGGGGAAGCTTTCGAGGTCGTAACAAACACCTATAACAACGTATTTTTGTTGCGAAACATCATTTCCCTAAACATAAAAAAGCCGCTGTTCGCACAGCGGCTTGCTTCTTTCCCTTTTCCGAAAACTAGACCTGGCTCGAAAATTGTAAATACATTTTTTTCAGTTCATTGACTGATCTGCCCAAAGAGTAATGGGTTTTGGCCTTCTCACAGGCCGAACGGGCGAGCTCATAACGGTATGCCGGGTCAACCATTACCTTCTCCAGCGCTTCTGCCAATGCAGACGGATCTTCTGAAGGCACCAGTAAGCCGTTACTGCCGTTTTCGATCTGCTCTGGTATGCCGCCAACATCTGTGCCTACAAGGGCAAGACAGCTAAGCGCTGCCTCCGCGAAAACAGACCCGAACGCCTCCGCCCGCGAAGGAAGCACAAAAATATCAAAAAATGGCATGAATTCCTCCGGGTGCAGCGTGTAACCATAAAAAATAGTCTCATTATATATGCCCAGCCGCTGGGCCAATTCTTCCAAATCCGGACGGATGGGTCCGTCCCCAATAATATGAAGCACATAATCATGTCCCCGCGCTTTCAGCTCGGCACAGGCTTTGAACAGAATATCCAGCCCTTTCGCCGGAACCAGACGGCATACCGTGACCAGCTGTGGGATCGCATTCTCATGGGGAATGGGCTTAAACCTTTTCTCATCAAAACCATTCGGAATGACACCGATAACATCGGGATGCTGTACATAAGGCGCCAGATAACGACGGAAAGAATCCGATACCGTTAACAACCGCTCTGCCTGGTGCTCCAGCTCACCATAGATGGCCAGCAGGAATTGATGCTCCGGTCCGTCCGGCTCAATGCGCCCATTCAGAATCAGCTCTCGCTCATAACTGGAGTGGATCGTTTGAATGAGGGGAACATCCGGGAAAACCTTCTTCATTGCAAGCCCCGCAATAGGGTGATGGGCATGAATCAGATCGTAAGGCTTCTGAATACGCAGCTTGGTCCACCACAAATAATCCCGGTAGGTTTGCATATATTTTTGCACGACAGGACTATCCTGATACTGAGTCCAATCGAACGTCTCAAACTGGACATCTTCTCTGCCTTTGTTGCGAATTCGCTTAGGCAATGAGAACAGATCCATCTCCCACCTCGGGGTTGTAAACCTCTCTTGCATATACGGAATCATAGAGGATACACCTCCGGGCTGCTCCGGAGGAAAGAAAAGCGCCTGCAGCAATCTCACCGTTAGTTTCCCCCTTTCTAGCATAAGTCTCTTCATTACATCTTCAATCATGATATACCAGAACATATGTTCAGTAAAGGTACAAAATGAGATTTCTTATCACTCGCTCATTTACAGCTGAATAATAGAATTCATTTCAATATCAATTGTACCATGCTGGTTCTGACGCTGACGACATGACGAATATTGTTAGGTATTGGGGCAACTCCACTGGAAATAATCGCTCCTTGGCTGCCTTTATTCTACTATACGTTCATCTTTTTCATCTTGTTTGAGCGTACGCCCTCACTCCGGAGTCGTATATACAACATATTCAGGAGATGCTCGGCTAAGAATCAGATGCATGCATGGAAAGTTAAGCCGCTTTGCGCACATGCAAATGAAAGCCAGTGAGCAATCGTAGCCCCCGGCTTTTTGAATGTACTTCTTATGTTGGATACAGTGTTATACAGACCGATGTGTGACCGCCTTCTCATACGTACTGTAGCCGTCTATCTCTCGCACAAAGGTATAGTCATTACGCGCATAGAATGCATTCAATGTTGCGTTGTCCGCTCCACAATCCAATCGGACAATATGTTTGTCCTCAAACTGTATCCCGCTGCTGGACCATTGCAAAATCGCCCGTCCCAGTCCACTCTGGGCATACTTTCTGCGAATGGCTAATCGGTGTAAATAAAGTGCGCCATCCCCGGCATGCGCTTGGCTTCCCCACAAATGCACATCCCATGGACTTGGCTGACTCATCAAAATAACCATGCCAGCTACGTCAGAACCCTTTTTAAATATAAATACATCTCCACGCTGAATGGCCTCCGCCGTATTATGAGAATCCTCACCTATTAACAAAGCATTCCATTGAGAAGACCCCTGGCTCCGCAGCCATTCGGCCGTTTCCATAAGCAGGGACATCACATCCTCCGTGTCTTCCGGCTGGGCTTGCAATGCCTTGAATTCATCATTGATGTAGTCTGTTGTGATACTGAATGAGTGCTTCATGATTCTCCTCCACTTCCAGGTCTCTCTTAAACTAATGGTACTATACCGGGAAATGGCTTTTTCGTCAAAAAGAAAACAAAAGAGGCAAGAGGCTGTGCCTCTTACCCTTCGATCTTCGCTTCATCGATCATTTGATTTCGGTATAACATCGTGAGATGTAATGTATCAAATTCAAGCTCTTTGTCCAGCTCTCGCATTAGAACTTCAACCAGACTCTTTCGCTGAGCACTTGTGCCGGGAACCTGATAATCCATATAGCCTGACAAATCCGCTTGTGAGGTATCGATCGTTGCTGTACCTACAGGTAACCCTCCGCGTTCTTGTAGAAACAGATCATATACCCGAAACTCCCGATCTTTGCGTACCAACATTACATAACAGGCTTCTTCAGCAGCTTCAATCTCTTCGAGCTCTTCTTCGGACTCTATTTCATCCTCATCCGCAAAATCCCGATGCACCCATTCCGCCGCTTCAAGCTCCTGCCCCTGATGCCACATGCGGATCGTAATCGTATCGATGATTTCTTCATCCAGCTCTCGTACCAGCAGCTCGGCAGCCGCATCCTGATAACTCTCTGCCGGTTCATCATACCAATGGATCTCACCCTGTACCTCAGTACCATATTGTTTCAAAGAGGCTTCGGCCAGCTCCTGTCCATTGGCATCATTAAATACATAGGTGGATATGCTGCGTCCGGCGCTTACCAGCTCCATCTCCAGCAAATGTTCCGGGTCTTCATATGTAAACGATTCGGCTTGTGAGCCAGGAATGACGTTTACTTCATTTACAACAGCCCCAACATTCTGTCCATCGTGGTTATACGTATCTTCAGACCGTGAAGACTGGACTAATACATCCGTTTGAGACTCTGGCTTTTGTAACACAGAATACAATGTACTGCAGCTTACAAGCACTTCATATTCAGCAGCACTTACCGCATCCGCGAGAGAACGAATATATTCGTGCACCTGCTCCACAATATATTGTTCTGTCTCGTCAGGTAGCGAAATCTGCTCGATCTGAAGACTGCCAGATACCCGATCTCCTTCTCTGAACACCAGCAGCAGCGAACCCGCATATTGACCGTCCACCATAATATCCTGCACTTCGCCACCTGATGTACGAAGATCAGGAATCAGCTCTACTTTCAGTTCCATGTATCTGTCCCCCTCGGTTCTAACGTTATTCTGTTAGGTTACCCTTGAGAGCGACAGTTTATAAGATACAGCATCTAATCAAGATTTAATAGTGTACGGTTAGACGGACAATACATACTTTTGGATGGCGTGGGCCACACCCTGATCGTTGTTCGAAAGTGTAACCTCATCCGCAGCAGCCTTGACTTCTTCCGGGGAATTATCCATCGCAACTCCTTTGCCTGCAAAGGTCAACATGGTGATGTCATTGTAGTAGTTACCGACCGCCATGATCTCGGAAGGCAGAATTCCTTTGGCTTCGGCCAGTCTTTTTAGAGCTGCACCTTTGGAGGCTTCGGGATGCATCAGATCAATGAAAAAATCACCGCTGCGCGTCATATAATATGGAAGATTCCAGGTCGACCACTCCTGTTGCACCGCATTCATCTGCTCGATGGGTCCAAACGCAGTGAATTTCGCAAGCGGCTCTGTCATATCCGCCCATTGCGGCAGCTTTAATGGCTCTGCCATGAAGTTTTGATACATTTCGCGTACCTGCAGCTCCAAACCTTCCGGCTGATCCACATAGAGTCCAAACGCCGTGTTGATATCAAAATGTACACCTTGCGCACGGCAGTAAGTTATGAAAGGCTCCAGTCCCTGTCCATCCATGGCAAAATGGTGCACCACTTCACGAGTCTGAACCTGTGCAGTTACCGCCCCATTATGTGTAATGACATATCCGTCAAGTCCCATCTGCTCCATAAACGGGATCGTGTTTGCAGGACCTCTGCCTGAACACAGGACAATCTCAGCTCCCTGACGGGAAGCACGAATTAAAGTCTCTTGCGTCAATTCGGTAAGTTCATGATGATCATTAAGCAGCGTTCCATCGACATCCAGTGCGATTAATTTAATTGTCATTGTCTTCATTCCTTATCTGTAAAAGAGTCGCACCCACCCAAACCCTCCCTTCCGAGGGAGGGCCCCAGAGGGCTCTGCCCTCTGGACTCCCGTCTCGTTAACCGGCGGAGGTTTCGATCTTGCTATGTGACGGGAGGCGTGGGAGCGCTTGGTTGCCGGGGCTGCCGCTTGACAGCGGCGGTCCCGCCCAAGCTCAAGCGGGACCATTACGGGCAGCGCTTCGCCCCCTGCCCGGCTCCCTGCTCCGCTTCGCGAAGGACGGGAGCTGTTGCGCCTTTGGCGCGGTGGGCAGCGCTTCGCACCCTGCCCGGCTCCCTGCTCCGCTTCGCGAAGGGCGGGAGCTGTTACTTCCGCAGACGATCTAACTCGTCAGCGGTTAGTTCGCGATAACTGCCAATTTCCAGATTGGCATCCAGCTCCAGGTCACCCATGGCAACACGTTTCAAATAAACCACACGTTTGCCAACAGCCTGGAACATTCTTTTCACCTGGTGGAACTTGCCCTCATGAATGATCAATGAAATGGAAGAAATCACGCCCTCCTCCGTTTCCTCACGATCCAGCACCGTCAGTTCCGCAGGCAACGTCTCATATCCATCATCCAGCTGAATGCCGGCTTTGAACTGTTCAATATCTTCTTCGTCAACGTTTCCCAGCACACGAGCTTCATACGTCTTAGGCACATGTTTACGCGGGGATAACAGATCATGGGCAAGCGGCCCATCATTCGTTAGAATGAGCAGACCCTCGGTATCTTTGTCGAGTCGTCCCACAGGGAACGGATCGAAGACACGCTCCTCTTTACGCAGCAGATCAATCACCGTTTTATCCCGATTATCTTCGGTTGCCGACACCACGCCAGGTGGTTTGTGAAGCATCAGGTAGATCATTTCACGATACACAATCCGCTCTCCGTCAGCTTCAATTACGTTTACGTCTGGATTAACCTGCACACCGCTGTCTTTCACCGGTTTACCGTCCACACGGATTCTGCCCTGCTTCACCATCTTTTTGAGCTCACTTCGAGACCCCACGCCCATGTGGCTCAATATTTTATCCAGACGCAGCGTTTGTTTGCCTTTTCCACTCATACCGATGTCCACCTCCAGCCTGCCGGATACTCATTTTTCAGTACACCATCCAGCCATTTCCCCCAGCCAGCCGCAAATCCGTCCACACACACCAACACATAACCTTTGGCAGCCGTATCTGCTTGACGTTCAACTCTTGCTTCTTCGATGTTCAACGTCTCTCCTTTGAGATACCTTACCGCTTCACCGTCTACCGAAGATAAATTAACGGATCTCTGGGCTTCAGCTGCATTCAAAGCACATGCAAGCGGATGGGAGGGCACAAATCGCCCATTCTTGACGGTACCCATAAACCACCCTGGCCGTATAACCTTGAGCCCTTCCAGACGGGCAGCACCCACTGAAGATTGATACACTCGATCGCCGTAATACACCGTTTCTCCAGCAAGCTCGATTTCCAAATTTCCTTGTACAAATTGAGCATACACCATTCCTGGATCGACATTTGCCTGGTCCGTTCCTCGTCCCTGAGCCCGTTCGTTTTTGCGACCACCACGTACGTTTCCTTTGCCCTGTTTTCCCTGAGCCTTGCCACCACGGGTATGCTTATCATGTTCTCTGGATTCGGTTCTCATTAGACGTTCCCGTTTCCGCTCTTCTTTACTGATGGGTACAGATACACGGATAAATGGTTCTACCAATTCATTTGGTTCGGTGAAATCTGCGCCCACTGCCTGTCCAGTTTGTAGTCCGCTGCCCTGTTCTTGACTTCCGTCTTCTTCTGCAAAAGATTCCGCACGATGCTGCAATACAGCAACATAATGTCCCTCCCCCTCCAACAGATGAGGCCATAACCTCGCAGTGCCGCGTGTTTGATCCAGCACAGATTCCGTTTCTTCTGCTTTTTCGGGCAAAATCTGCCGCACCCATTCCGGTCGTCCTGGAGCAAATCCTGCACTTTCCGGGATGTCATTCACCACAAAATCAGGATTGATGTTCAGAAATTCCGCAATCATCGCTTCATTTTCCTCTGGTGCAAATGTACATGTGGAATATACGATGGTCCCCCCTGGAGCAAGCAGCTTGGCCGCAGTCTCCAGAATATCGCGCTGCATCAGCACACATTTTTCCACCGAATGATTTTCCCATGATTTCACCATATCCTCATCTTTGCGGAACATGCCCTCACCCGAGCAAGGCGCGTCGATTAACACTTTGTCAAAATAATGAGGGAATGCATTCGCAATCCGTTCCGGTGATTCATTTAATACAACAGCATTGCGTACCCCATACAATTCCACGTTTTTGGCGAGGGCTTTCGTACGTTCCGCATGGATATCATTCGTAACCAGTACACCTTTCCCCTGAAGCTTGGCTGCGATCTGGGTTGTTTTCCCGCCAGGAGCAGCACACAGATCCAGCACACGTTCCCCCGGCTTCACATTCAATAATTCAACCGGGGCCATGGCGCTTGGTTCCTGGATATAATACAAGCCCGCATGATAATAAGGATGTAACCCCGGCTTAACCCCGTGAGGCACATAAAAACCCGTTCCGCACCACGGAATGGGTCGCATATCAAATGGAGCAATTTCCTTGAATTGTTCCAGCGATATTTTTAACGTATTCACTCTCAGCCCCGCATGTGGCGACTGCTCATAAGATTTCATAAATTGTTCAAATTCATCGCCTAACAAGCTTTTCATTCGCTCGGCAAATATCGAAGGCAGCTGTACAGCCATAATCCCACTCATCCTGTCTTGTTAAAATTGCAACTAGTCCTATGTTATCATATCCGGGCATGGCTTTCCTATTGCTTCATGCATCATATATATTCCACTACAGCGTGTAATGTAGTATAATGGCAAGTAGATTGATGGATGTGCAAAAATTCGGGTGTTTATGCATATTATCCCATCCTGTATTTTTGCCAAAACTATATTTCGATATGATCGATGGGGGATGTCTTAATGAAATCCAAGAAGAAAAAGAAAAGTGCTGCGATCCTTATTTTCCTGGGTATTTTCGTCGTATTGATTGCAGCACTTGTCCTGGTGAACCAGCAATCCAAGAAACAGATGGACAGCGTGCAGAATGCCTATGGCATCGCCGCCTCCAAACTTAATCCCGCAACACGCGAACTGCTGGACGATCCGAACTACCAACAAATTATTTTGCCTGCTGATCTGAAAGCCAGAATTGATAACAAAGACAGCTTCTTTGTCTATTTCTTTGCCTCCGACTGCTCACACTGCCGTGCGACAACACCTCAGTTGATGCCACTGGTCGATGAAGAAGGCATTCAACTGCCTCAGTTCAATCTGCGCGAATTTGATTCCGGTTGGACCGATTATAACATTGAGTACACACCAACTCTGGTATATTATCAGGATGGTGTTGAGAAAGACCGTATGGTTGGCGGGCTGCAGGAAAATGGCAGTGACAACGGTTATACCCTGGATGACTACAAGCAATTTTTCGAGAAATATAAAGGCAGTGCCACTCCATCGGCAAGCTAATCGTATATTCCCTTCGCGGATTTGATGGACCCGCATGCATGTTATTGTCCTTTGCTTGGACAAGCTCTGGAATTATTCCTAACTTTAAAGATGTCCTTCAATATCGAACACCCCGGCCAATTCCTCTAGAGGAACGGTCGGGGTGTTTTTTATAGATCATATGTCTGAGAACATGTTAATGATGAAGTGAATGATATTTTTCGAATTACAAGCTTACTCGCTCTGCACGTTCTGCTCCTGCTGCATTGCCTTCATCTTCTCTTCATAGATTCGTCCACGTGTAGGACTTCGGCGTTGGGGAATATTAGGCTTCAGTTCAAGAGCTCGTTTCCGAACCTCCTGCACCAGTACCTCATCCTGAATCTGAATATGCAAGTCTCTGTAAGGAAAATTCTGCGGCTCAGGACCCGAAAGTCCATGAACCAGCTCCTGTACTTCATGCACCAACGGTCCAAGGGCAATACCTCGCGAAGTTTCCGGATATGACTTTAACAGATTTACCGAACTCTGTAACATCATGCGTCCTCCGCGAAGGTTATCATTCCTGAAATGATACAGCCCCACTGCAATCTGGAGCAAACCTTTGTACAGAGAATCCCGATCCCGTTCAAGCCACAGTTCTTCCAATACTTCATGGCATTCAAAGTAGTCCTGATCGCGATTGAAGTAGATCAGATAGTCAACATACAGCGGTTCATAGCTGCTCATCCGGGTTTTCGCCCTTTCTGGCCGCGTTCAGAAGTGCTTTTACATCATCCAGAAGGTCTTTTAACCCTTCCATATCATGACGTTCCCAGCAGTCATTGAAGCGCTTTTGTGCCTCTATCGCTTCGTTCACAAGGTGGTAGAAATACAATTGATGTATGATGTTCAGCGTTCTTGATACAATATTGGAATCATCTTCAAAGGCCTTTTGTGCCTCCAGAATTTGCAGACGGATCGCCGACATCTCATTATCGAGTACAAAAGCGGCTTCCGCCGTCTTTTTCAATCTGGCGCGCATATCATCCGGCAGACTCTCCCGAAACTTGTAACTCAGGGAGTGCTCGATCGTGGCCCAGAAGTTCATCGCCAGCGTCCGAATCTGAATCTCGGCCAGCACATTCTTCTGCCCAAGAGCTGTCTGAACAGGATACTCAATAATCATATGGAAACTGCGGTAGCCGCTTTCTTTGAAATTGGTGATATAATCTTTCTCGATTAATACCGTCAAATCCTTACGTCCACGAATATACTCGGCTACCCGCCGAATATCATCCACAAACTGGCACATAATGCGGATACCTGCAATATCCTCAATGCCTGTTTCCACCTGATCAAGCGGCACATTCAGGCGTCTGGATTTCTCCAGAATGCTGGATATTTTTTTGACACGACCGGTAACGAATTCGATCGGGGCGTATTCTTCCCTTTTCTTAAGCTCCGCCCGCATCGTTTTAAACTTAACTTTCAATTCCTCTACCGCTTGTTCATAAGGAAGTAAAAATGTACCCCAGTCTCTACCGTCCATGCTTATGCCTCCTGTCTCTATAGCTTCCCCTGTTCTTATCCATTATACATGATGTTAAGCGGGGGGAAGAGTCCCGTACGACTTTACCCTCTTCCGAGCTTCTAATTTTCTATCCAGGGAACTCCCAAAGATTGCTTAACGATGCTCTGCACCGACAGCTTCCGAAATATGACTGTAACCGTCTTTGCGCAGCAATTCACGCAGTCCGGCATGAATGCGCCGGTTCACTTCAGGCCCTTCATAGATCAATGCCGTATAAATTTCCACCAGGCTGGCCCCTGCTTTAATCTTTTCGTAAGCATCTTCACTTGTGAAAATGCCCCCCGATCCAATGATTGGCAGTTTACCTTCGGTCTGGCGATAGATTTGGCGAATGATCTCCGTGGAACGGTCACGCAGCGGCTTGCCACTTAGTCCACCTGTCTCTTTGGCATGCTGATGAGACAGACCTTCTCGGCTAATCGTAGTATTCGTTGCGATGATTCCGGCAACTCCACTATCTGCAATGGTACTCACCATATATTCAAGCTCCTGGTCATTCACATCCGGTGCAATTTTGACCAGCACCGATTTAACGGAACTACCCGCTCTCTTGCGCTGCGTCTCCATCTCATTCATGACAGCGGCAAGCAATTCCTTCAGTTCATTCCCATGTTGCAGATTACGCAAATCCGGTGTATTTGGTGAACTGATATTCACCACAAACAGGTCCGCATAATCGTATAGCGCTCGAATGCATTTTGCATAATCCAAATGCGCTTCTTCATTTGATGTCGCCTTATTTTTACCTATATTTACGGCCACTGGAATTCGGCGCTCCGTGAGGCGTGCCAATTCACCCGCCATCGCTTCGGCTCCAAGGTTATTGAAGCCCATCCGGTTCACCAATGCCTCGTCGGGAGGCAGGCGGAATAACCGTGGCTGGTCGTTACCTGGCTGTGCAAGCGGTGTGACTGTGCCCACTTCCATGAAGCCAAACCCGATGGAAGAAAAGCCCGTTACAGCCTGTCCGTTTTTGTCCAATCCGGCCGCAAGTCCTACAGGTGTAGGGAAATGACATCCGAACATGTCCACAGCCAGATCCGATGTTTCACGCACGCCATACATGACACGCAAACCGGAAGGAACCGGGCGAATACTCCCCATTCCACTGAGGCCGCCGATAATAAGATGATGGGCCTGCTCAGGGTCCATTTTGAACAACAAGGGTTTAGCAAGACTTCTGTATAACAAATCACTCACTCCGTTCTGGTCCGGTACGCTGAAAAAACTGCTTTCCGTCTTTTTCATATGTAAAAAAACACTCTATACACAAGTCTATCCGTTTCTTCTTCAAAAGGAAAGTAGTTTGAGCACAGACAGAAGCATTTTGCATCCCCCCACAAGCAACAGGAATCGTATGATGCAAAATGCTCACAAGAAATCCACCCGCCTACTGGAAATGGCGAGTTGAATTCTTTACAATGGGAGCATGGCTACATCTATATAGCCTTATTCCATGAAGGAGGAACAGCCCATGGCTCCCAAACGCAAACCACCTACTTTGCAGCAAAAGAAAGATGAGGTCAACCGGAAAGCCATTATCTGGACGGCAGCCAGTGTCGGTGGATTGATCATTATCATTGGTGCGCTTATTATTATCGCCAACCTGTAAATGCTCAACCGACTGTTCCTGCATCTACATACCAATCCGGCTTGGATTTTACGTTTTCTTCGGTCTGAATCACTTGGTCTATCGTTTAATTCAACCAATGATACGTCTTATTCGGATTATTTTGCTTGGGAACAAGTGTGTACCGGTAGCGATCCTTCGCTTCTGGAACCATAGCTGTCTCAGGCAGCAAATCTTTCCCGATGCGTACCGGAGTTCCCTGAGGAGCAAGAGCAAATAGCTCTTCCACATCTTCAGTACTCATTCTCACACATCCAAGGGATTCATCCAGCCCGATACTGTTTGGCTCGTTGGTCCCATGGATGGCATAATTCGTGTCCGATAGCTGCATGCCCCTACTTCCAAATTCGCCGTTAGAGCGACCATTTGGATTAACAACCTTGTCTGAAATGACAAACGAACCCTCTGGAGTGCGATCTCCTCCAAGCCCCACCTCGTAGTTCCGAATAATGGTGTTGCCACTAATCAGTGCAAGCTTATGCCTGCTCTTGTCCACGATGATCTCAAGCCGATCCTGCAAAAAAGGCTTTCCGCCTAACGTATCCACAAATGCAGCGTTTTTGCCTTGCGGCAAATCTGAACTTTCACCTGTTCCCTCATCTGTGTTTTTCCCTTTTCCCATTCGCCCTTGTTGATGCATGGCTAGTAGTGTCGGAAACATCCGAGTCATGCCAGGTGCAGTCTCTCCGAGAATATTATTTGGAAATGGCCGGGCAAGTTGTGCCACACTTTTCGGCCAGCTACCGTTTTGTTTTTTATATGTAATCATTGCACTCGACAGAGCTGCCGCGGATTCCTGTTTGGCTGTCCAGGCTTGTGCCAGACGCTTGATCTCCGGTGATACTTCCGGTGGTTCACAGTTACACTGTTTGGCATCATAACTCTGTGCCGTTAATTTGCCACTGCTGTTTGTCTGAACGATGTATTTCACCGCCATATTTCGCTTCCATAATGTCCAGTTACCTGCGGTCTGCATTCCAAGCACAGCCGATGTCTGCACTTTCACACCAGAGCCTGACCATGCAGCTGCAAGTGCAGCCTCACCCTGGTCCCCGCCACCGAATGCTCCAGCTGTAAACACATTGGATTCTGCAACAAGAGCCAGGTCTTCCATCGGCTTATTCCCTGATTCGCTATCCATGGAATCATCCGTCGATTCCAACGCTGAAGCCAAGGCCTCGGCTGCATCCCGATTGAAACCAGGAGCATCCGCAGGTGGTAATCCTGCCAGTACAAGCAGCATCAGCAGGGTAAGCCACATCTTGCGAACACGATGTTTTTTCTCTTTTTGCTCAGCCATTTCAACCAGCTTCTCCTGATAATCCACCCAGATATCGGCCGGTGCTTTACTCCGCTCAAAAGCCTCGTAGACTTCACCCGCCTGTTGAAAACAATAGTTCGCCTTGGCCTCCTGCCCTTCACCCAAATATTCCTTACCGAGTAAATACCAGGCCATTTTATTATCGGGATGTTTCTTTACATATGTTCGTAGGTGAGTGTTTTGCATCCGATCCTCCATCATTTCGCCTTTTTCCGTTTCTTTATATATCGGCAAATGATGACAAGAAATCCATAGGACTTGAGTACCCGGATCTAAGCCTCAACATTCGACAAAAAAACACACCCCTCTGTCCCAAAGACAGAAGAATGTGCTTTTGTATGTTCATATGAAAGGAATTAACCTTCTTTGTTGAAAGGTTCATCCGCTACTTTAATGGAGTCCGTAGGGCAGCCGTCACAAGCATCCTGCATGTCGTCGAACAAGTCATCCGGAATTGCTTTGATCCCTTGGTTGGCATCTCCATCGAAGATTACTTCTGCCAAACCCTCATCATCATAGTCATAAATGTCTGGCGCCGTTGCTCCGCATGCTCCACACGCAATACATGTATCTTTTTCTACCCAAGTATATTTACTCATTACCAATCTCTCCTCCTATTATTCAAAAACGTACAGTATTTTTATCTAGAAACATATTAATACAAAGTAAGAGTTATTACAAATCATTTTAACAGCCTCAAGACTCCATTATGCCCTATTTAATCGAGATTTTGCAAATTATCTTTTTGCAGCGACGTTCCCCGGACTTTATGATTGCGCAGTAATACAGAAGGATCATCCCCCAGCATGCCAGCAGTAACGACAGCATTTTCGCCAAATTTGTCACGTAACTGATCCATGATGCGAATCAGGTTTTCCTTCTTCGGTTTCTGCTCATATTCAAACAGATCAAGCTGTATCGCGGACTCCTCACGCGGAATCAGTGTTTGGAGGGTCACACCCAACATACGAACAGGCTTCCCGCCGCGCCAATGTTTCGCAAATAAAGCACAGGCCTCCCGGTATATGATCGAGGCATCTTCAGTAGGCACTTCCATCATCCGTGATCTCGTAATCGTCTTCATATCCGGTGTACGAATCGTAATATGAATGCCCTGACTGAGCATTTCGTGCTTGCGCAACCGTCTGGCAACCTGGTCACTTATATTCAATAACACCCGATGTACATCATCCATTTCAGATATATCCGCAGGCAGCGTTGTTGTGTGTCCGATCGATTTGTTCGCTTCACGTTCAGCCTGAACTGCCGAATGATTAATGCCGTTTGCTGAATTTTTTAACCAAGAACCATTAATTCCAAACACATCGGTTAACATCCGCTCGTCTGATTTGGCCAGCTGGCCTATGGTTTCAATGCCCAGCTTCTTTAGCTTCTCCGCTGTCTTTTTGCCGATGCCAAACATCTCGTTACAAGGTCTATGCCATAAAATCTGAGGTACATCCCTCATCCGCAAAATCGAAATGCCATTCGGCTTTTTCAAATCAGAGGCCATCTTGGCAAGCAGCTTGTTGGGTGCAATTCCGATCGAACAAGGCATCCCCAGTTCATCCCGGATTCTGGTCTGAATACTTTCCGCAATTTCCAGCGGTGTACCGAACTGTCTGGACCCCGTAATATCGAGGTAACACTCATCGATTGAGGTCGCTTCAAGCAGCGGGGTATAACTGTAAGCTATTTTCATGAATTCTCTCGAATACCTACGATATAAATGAAAATCCGGACGAATTACAATTAAGTCAGGACACTTTTTCAAAGCTTGATGAACGACCATACCTGTGGAAATGCCTCTGCTCCGTGCCGTGTACGAACAAGTTACAATGACACCTTTGCGTACTTCACTACTGCCCGCAACGGCCGTCGCTTTTCCTTTATATAGTTCCGGTTCCTCGGCTTCATGTACAGAGCAATAAAAAGCATTCATATCGACATGCAAAATCACTCGTCCGGCGGTAGGATAATATCGATCTACATTTATGTTGTTATGCGTCTCGTCTGAAGACATGATCCACCACCGCCCTTTCGTATACACAATTCCGCTAAATGCACTCTCTACTCTATTATATCAAAATCCCTTATGTAAAAATCATTTATACCCCTTATTTTCGGAGAGATTTAACGATCGATCGAATGATACCCCACGCGGCAACGACGATAATAGCGATTATAATGAGTGAAATAATTGTATTCTCCCAAACAAAGTTCATCCTTTTCCCTCCATTTATAAAGACAAAGTTTGAATTCATATTCAATCCTGGAATACTTGTATTTAGATGAAGCATAACATATTACAAGACTACGTTTACAGCTCACTTAACTCTACAATCCATCATTTGTTACACCAAATGGTGAATTCGATGTAGCATTTGGCGATAATGGTGCTATAATAATTAATTATACAAATTCACGATTTTAGGACAAATCTACACTTTGAATTTAATACAGTGTAGCGGTACAGAATCGAAGGATTCGTCACCAACATGCCCATATGTTTTTTAAACACACCATTAAACTTTCTAAAAAAAGCGCTTCATCTTAAAGGAGGATCTTCATGTCAAAGGCCATCTCCATCTTCGATACGACTTTACGTGACGGCACACAAGGGGAGGGAGTCAGCTTATCGGCAGATGACAAGCTCAAAATTGCCAAGAAGCTCGATGACCTGGGTGCTCATTATATTGAAGGCGGAATTCCAGGCAGCAACACCAAGGACATTGAGTTTTTCAAAAGAGTCAAGGAACTGAACCTGAACGCGAAGGTTGTCGCTTTTGGCAGTACGCGTCGTAAAGGTAGCATCGCCAGTGAAGACGCCAACTTGAAGCGCATGATTGAATCCGGTGCTCAGGCAGCGACTCTGGTAGGAAAATCGTGGGATTTCCACGTACACACTGCTTTGCAGACTACTTTGGAAGAAAATCTGTCGATGATCTACGACTCCATTGCCTATCTGAAACAAAACGATATGGAAGTCATTTTTGATGCAGAGCATTTCTTCGATGGATTTAAGAACAATTCGGAATATGCACAGGCTGTATTGACCAAAGCCCATGAAGCTGGAGCGGACTGGCTTGTAATGTGTGACACCAACGGTGGAACGATGCCGCATGAAGTGTACGAGATCGTGTCCACTCTCGCTGGACGACTTCCGCAAGCCCATCTGGGCATTCATACACATAATGACTGTGAACTTGCTGTAGCCAACACCTTAAGCGCTGTACAAGCTGGTGCCAGACAGGTGCAAGGTACGATGAACGGTTATGGAGAGAGATGTGGTAATGCTAATCTGGCTTCCATTATCCCTAACCTGCAACTGAAGCTTGGATATGAGTGCGTTACTGAGGATTCGATGAGACAGCTTACAAATGTTGCTCGTTATGTCAGCGAGATTGCCAACGTAAATATGCCAATCAACCAGCCTTACGTTGGAAATGCTGCTTTCGCTCACAAGGGCGGTATTCACGTCTCTGCTATATTGCGTGATTCCCGGACCTACGAACACATCGCCCCCGAGTTGGTTGGTAACAAACAGCGTGTGCTCGTCTCCGAACTGGCAGGACAAAGCAACATTGTGTCCAAAGCACAGGAACTGGGTCTTGAATTCGATCCAAGCAGTGCCAACTCACGTCACATCATTGAGAAAATCAAAGATTTGGAACATCAGGGCTATCAGTTCGAAGGCGCCGATGCCTCCCTTGAATTGTTGATTCGTGAAGCCAACGGTGACATGAAAGAATTATTTACCTTTGAATCGTTCAAGATGCTTGTTGAAAAAGTGGCTGGCAAGTCTGTTGTTTCGGAAGCCTTTGTTAAACTTAACGTAGGCGGGACAAGTGCTTATACCGCAGCTGAAGGCAACGGTCCGGTCAACGCACTGGATAACGCACTTCGGAAAGCACTTGTGCAGTACTTCCCTTCCCTTGCCAACATGCATTTGTCCGACTATAAGGTACGTGTTCTGGATGAGAAAGACGCTACCGCCGCAAAGGTACGTGTATTAATTGAATCCAAAAACACGGAAAACACGTGGAATACGGTCGGTGTATCCGAGAACGTGATTGAAGCGAGCTGGGAAGCCCTCGTACACAGTTTCCGTTATGCCCTTCTTCAGGAAAAATTGCAGGACGAGCCTGGCGTAGTCAACATCCCTGCTCACGGACTAAGCAACCATTAATGCATATTTCCCGGAAAATAAAAGAAGCGCCTGTCTCCAAAAAACATTGGAAGACAGGCGCTTTTGCTTCTCGCTTGGCTAGCTTCTTGCTTGGCTAATCCTCAATTAACTCCTTGATTTTACGCTCCAGCTCTTTCTCAGGCAAAATCCCCAAGATAATTTCCTGAACGACACCTCGAGAATCAATCAATACATTCGTCGGAAAAGCTAAACCGTTATATTTGGCATATGCCGCTCCGTCTTCATCAAGCAAAATAGGGAACGTCAGTTTGTATTCATCTACAAAAGCTTTGGCATCCCTGATTTTATCGTACGTGGTTACGTTCACACCGTAGAGATCCAGTTTATCCTTGTATTTTGCTGCTAATGCATTGAGCGCGGGTGCTTCCTGCTTGCACGGTTCACACCAGGATGCCCAGAAACTGACGAAGATGGCTTTTTCTTTGGCTCCACCTACAGCGTAGGTTTTCCCATCCATGGCTGGCAAAGAGAATGCTGGTGCCAGTAGATTCGCTTTCGGCCCCGTCTCCGTGGGCATTGGCTCCTCTTGCTTAAACACAGCTGCGATTCCGTTGTCTGCATTTTGAGCCAAAGCAATGCCCACCAGCAAAACAACACCCAGCAGTATGTACATATTTCGTTTCATGACCAGCCACCCTTTTGTATAATCAAACATATCGAGATTCACGCTCTTCTAACATGTGAGATATTTCAAGCTCTCTCTCATATTGTACCCTTTTCCTTTAAAATTTTACAATCCGAGTCACACAAAATAAAATAAAATAAAATAAAAAAGGACTCCTGCCGAAGCAGGAGCCAAAGAGAGAGGGGTGAATACAAATGGCAGCACTTCACGGGCAGCAAAACACCTTATACATCCCTTCCTCCGTAGAACAGGAGATGTCTAAGTACATGTTCGCTTCACTGCCACAGGAAACCTGCGGGGTTGTGCTGGGTGAAGCCGCAGCGGGCGGCATACGAATCAGTCGGTTTCAGCCCATTCGTAACGTAGCGCCTGACCCGCTGCACCATTTCGCATTGGAAGATGCAGAATGGATCCGGTGTGTGTTCAATGAGCCACAACTTATCGGACTCTTTCACTCCCATCCCCGAACCACTCCCGTTCCTTCCAATGAGGATCTGCGTAACCTACCGATTTTCGCCGGACTACTCCAGGTCTATTTTATAGGCTCGCCTGATCAGACAACTGGTACACAATCAAAGATGCTTCTAAATGGTTATCAAATTCATGCAGCTGTTGATTCGAGCATTAGAATGAGCCATATTCAATCTTACAGCTTACAACCCGCCCCGCTATGCGTGACTTAACTGGGTGTACAGATCACCCAATGTTTCTACATTTTTGCGAGACATATCCTCCAGATAACAGGACCATAACTGTGCAGTCATTTTGGCGTCCTCCAAAGCGTGGTGGCGTCCATAGATCGGAATGCTTTTGGATTCCAGCAACTCATCCAGACCATAACCCGGTCTGTTCGGTTCTAGCCAACGTGCCAGCATCATCGTATCGATGAGCCGGTGAGTTAGCCTTACTTTGGATGTCCGCCACAAGGCCGCATTCAGAAAAGCCCGATCATGCGCGCTTGCATGGGCAACCAGTACACTTCCGCCAACAAAAGACATGAAGTCATGCAAGCCTTCCAGGAGCGACGGAGCATGCATCGTCATTTCCTGAGTAATTCCCGTCAGTTCAGTAATATGTTCCGGAACGGAGACTTTGGACTGAACCAATGTATAGAACTGCTCATTCTCCAGTATCACACCGCCATTAATACGCACCGCCCCAAAGGAAAGGATCTCATCCCCATGCTGGGGAGAGAAGCCCGTCGTTTCTAGATCGAATACGACAGCATTCAATTCATTCAAGGGCGTATGAAGGACCTCGGGTCTGCGCTGTTCTCTCATCATCGAACGGATGAACGCCATATGTTGCGCCGTAGGGGCTCCCATTATGGAAGCGATGGCGGAAGGAACCCCTCCCTGGCGCAGCGAATTCCAGAATCCAGTATTGCCCCTTGCCGGCTCTCTCATGGACGTCTCCTTTCTGCAAAACGAAGTTGTCTTTGCAGCGCACGATGTACTCGCCGCACCAACCCCAACGTATCCCGGAGTTCATAAAGCATTTGTTTTTCCTTCAACTGTTTCTCATTCAGGAAACCACCGCTATGCTGTAACCCCTGTTTCATCACAACGGGTGTACTGCGTCGCAGCTTCAAAGCCGTCATAAAGGCTCGCTGAGCTGCATCCAGCAAAGTAAGCGGAACGGCTTCAAGCGAGACCAACCTCTGAATCCGCTTGAGCGTAGACGTTTCTTTGATACCATGCTGTAAAGCCAGAAAACGCGCACTGTTCACCAGCGGAATATACAAGCCGTATTTGACATCAAATCCACCTGCATGTTCACCGAATCGTTCGGTTACTACCCTTCCGAGAATGTTCAGTGTCGCCTTATGTTTAACGGTATTGCGCAGCACAGCATCGGAAAGCTCAGGAACCGATCTGAACCCTTCATAAAATGCAGAAATCCAATCCTCCGCGAGCTCTGGCTCACCCGCAACAAAACGCATGTCTGAAGCGATAATCAGATTGCGAACCGGCTCCCACGACAGGTCCGATCGCCATGCTTTCAGTTGTTCCTTCCAGGATTCCAGCGTTTTCCTCCATAAAGGCTCCGAACACATCACTTTGCCTTCACATTTGGCGTAGCCAAGTGCCTCCAGCATATCGGCCATTCGAAGCCCTAGTTCGGCAAAATATGCTTCTTTCCCCTCATGCAGGGTATCACTGATAATCATGCCATTATCCTGATCACTCCATAACGTCGCTTCTTGCCGGCCGGAACTGCCAAAAACGATAAAGGCATAGGGGACGGGAGGTTGGCCAAGGCCTTCCTCTACCATCCCCTGGATGCATAACTCTACTGCTCGCCGAGCAACCCGGTCATGCAGTTCATTTACCGTCTGGTACCATTCAATCGGCGACAAGGAAGCGGACAACAGTTCCTGGAGCTCATTCTGCAATATCACACGTGCCTGGCGCAGTTCTTGAGAAGATGCCGCATCATCTATTCCCTGATAGGACCAGGATTGATTTATATACGGGATGGGTTCCATCATGTCCAGCCTCCTTGAAGCATGATTCAGCAATCATTCCTCTTAGGAGCTGAACGTACCGCCATTGGATTTAGTTTCTACATTTTTCATTTGTTCAGGGTACCCGTAAGTACCATGCTCGCTTAAATCCAGACCCATCGTTTCTTCTTCTTCCGTTACACGGATTCCCATGATAGCTTTCATACCACCGAGAATAATGAAGGACATGATCAGTACGAAGGCAAATGCGCCTGCCAGACCCAGAAGCTGAACGCCCAGTTGGTGGAAACCACCACCGTAGAACAGACCCGCCTGACCTACACCAGCATTTTCAGCAAGTTCCGGTGTAGCGAATAAACCTGTAGAGATCGCTCCCCACATACCGGCAATACCGTGTACAGAGAAAGCATAGATTGGATCGTCAATTCCTTTACGCTCAAAGTATTGAGCCGTGAAGAATGTGATAATACCTGCCAAAGCACCAATAACCAGAGCTGCCCATGGTTCTACGAATGCACAAGCACCTGTGATGGCAACGAGTGCCGCAAGCACCCCGTTCAGCATGCTAGGAATATCGGATTTACCCAATACAGCCCATGAGATCAATAGTGCAGCCACACCACCAGCAGCAGCTGCTACATTTGTAGTCAAAGCTACATAACCAAAGAATCCATCACCCATGGCAGATAATGTACTACCTGGGTTGAAACCGAACCAACCGATCCAGAGAATAATTACACCGAGTACGGAGTAAACTTGGTTATGACCTGGAATGATGTTAGGTTTACCATCTTTGTTATATTTGCCGATACGCGGCTTCAACAAGATCGTGGCTACCAGTGCGGCAGTTGCACCCGTCAAGTGAACAACCGTCGAACCCGCAAAGTCTTGCATACCAAGCTCAGCCAACCAGCCGCCGCCCCATACCCAGTGAGCAACAACCGGATACATGATAATGGTGTACAGCGTACCGAAAACGATATATACACTCATCTTTGCACGTTCTGCCATACCACCGCAGGCAATGGCCAAGGATACTGCTGCAAAGGCAAGGTGGAATACAAACTTGATTGTTAGCGGAACATCAGAGAAGGCCAGGGATTCGAACGAAGCAGCCATTCCGTCCCCACTCAGGAAAAATCCGGTTGTTCCGAAGAAACTGTTACCATTACCGAAACCAAGACCGAAGCCAAGAGCCCAGAAGGCAATAACCGAAATTCCCAATGTCAGGATTGTTTTCCCCGCAATGTGTCCTGCGTTTTTCATTCGAGTCGAACCCGCTTCAAGTAGAGCAAATCCCCCTTGCATCAGGAAAACCAGCACAACAGCCAGAAACGTAAAGGCTGAGTTCAGACCGCTTTGAAGTTCGATGTTAGTTGGCCCCTCTGCAGCTGCAAATGCGCTGACCGGGAAAGCCAATAAAGTAAGCATTATTAACACCGAAACCAACCATTTCTTTCTCATATACCCCACTCCCTCTTATGTTAAGTTTCTTCACATTTCGTGAAACTCTTAATGCCATTATAAGCAGAAGACAGGAAAGTTGACAAGAGTATTTTCAGCAAAACCGAAAAATATTTCTGGGAATAAAGTCATACGTCTTTTTCTTGCATTTAAGTACATAATCATGTCCCATGAGTACATAGATATAGAAACGCAGCCTGACTGCCACCAAAGCGTAACGTTTGACTGTATGGTTAAAGATCATGTATCATAACTATTAGTAAGAAAAAAATTGGGCGGGTTATGCAAAGCCGCAACTGGAATTAACAATTCCCTACATTTGAACTTGCAAGCGAGGTGAATATCATTGGGGATATGAAATTGTTTCGGATTGGCGAACTTGCCAAAACTGCAGGTGTGAGCGAACGGACGATTGATTATTACACGAAGCTCGGTCTCATCGCTCCTGAAGAGCGCACAGAAAAAAACTATCGTCTTTATAGTAATGAAACTTTAACCAGGCTTGAACGTATTGTACAGATGAAACAAGAGAAATATAGTCTCGACGAGATTAAGCAATCTCTTGAGAAGTGGAGTCTGGTGAGCACGGAAGAGCAGGTTGCCAGCAAACTGACAACATTGGAGCTCCACGTGCAACAGCTTGAGCGAGAGGTGAATGAGCTTAAACCGCTGCTTGGCGAGATGAAACCTGTACAAGCACGCAAGATGATGGCTGGACTGCTCGCCAAAAGTGCTGGTACGATGGAAGCCTTGAAAATCTTGCTTGAGAACACCATGATGTAGCTTATTATTTAGAAAGCGGAGGAATGAATATGAGTTTTAATAACGGTATGTTCGTTTTGATCATTATCGCCTTTTTGCTCTCCTTATGGGCGCAATTTCGCGTTAAGAGTACATTCAATCGTTGGTCTGATGTTAAAAACCTGAATGGAATGACCGGTTACGATGCCGCCCGTCATATGCTGGACTCCAATGGCCTACACGACGTTCCTATCGAACCGGTGCGTGGAGCACTCTCCGATCACTATGATCCGATTAATCGAGTCGTGAGGTTGTCTGAGCCTGTATATTATGAAAATTCAATCTCAGCTGTCTCCGTTGCCTGTCACGAAGTGGGTCATGCGATTCAGCACAAGGAAAGTTATCCGATGTTGGCACTACGTCACCGGATTTTCCCAATCGTCAACTTCGCATCCGGACTTGCTCCCTTCTTGCTCATTGCTGGATTCATCTTTAATGCAATGAACCTAGTAGGTATTGGTATTATCTTCTTCTCTGTAACTGTTGCGTTCCAACTCATTACGTTGCCAGTCGAGTTCAATGCAAGTAACCGCGCAAGAGAGATTATGGTATCGGAAGGTTATATCCGGAACGAAGAAGAGAGAGGCGTCGCCAAAGTATTGAATGCCGCAGCATTGACTTACGTCGCTGCAGCATTGATCTCATTGCTGGAACTGATTCGTTACATCGGAATTTTCAATAGCCGTGACTAATTGAATACACTAATCAAAAAAAACAATACCCCACCGTTAATCGGATGGGGTATTGTTTTGCTGTAAACCGAAATAATTAAGCAAGAATGAACGAAATGACTGCGCTACAAGCGGAAGTTTGTCATCCGCACGGTGGATCAACCCGATCGTGCGCGTGACTTTGGGATGAGAAATGGCAACATGCGCCGGTTGCAGCGGATTCGTCTGGAAAAGCGCCATTTCTGGCAGTAAACTCACACCCATGCCAGCGGCAACCAATCCGCGAATGGTATCCGTCTCTTCACCCTCAAAAGCAATCTTGGGCGTAAACCCTGCTTCAAGACACGCGTGCCAGACAATCGGACGCAGAGAATACCCTTTACTGAACAATACAAACTTGTCGTCTTTAAGTTGCTCTAACGCAATGCTTTCTTCACCAGCCAATGGATGATTAGGTGGAAGGATTGCATGCAGTTCTTCCGTAAGCACAATGTCACCATCTACTTGGTCGTGCTTCTCCGGAAATGGAGATATAAATGCCAAGTCCACTTCAGCCGATAACACATCGCGAATGAGCGTTGGGAACATGCCTTGCTTGAATCTGAATTTGACGTTAGGATAACGCTGACGGAACGCTGCTACAACCGAAGGAATCAAGTGAATACCGAGACTGTGAGGAAAACCAATACGAATTTCACCATGCTCCGGGTCGAGAAACTCATGTACCTCCCCGACCGCTTTGTCCAGATCTTTCAATATGCCTTCAACTCGTTTGCAAAAGAGCTGCCCGACTGCGGTCAACTGCAAATTTCGCCCTTTTTGCATAAAAAGGTCTACTCCCAGTTCTTCCTCCAGCTGATGAATCTGACGACTCACTGCAGATTGCGCTACGTGCAATTCCTCCGCCGCCTGCGTAACATGCTCCTTCTGTGCCACTTTCAAAAAGTAATGCAACTGTCTTAATTCCACTGCCCCTGATCTCTCCAATCTGCTCTATACCCTACTTATCCTTGATTGCATTCCGTCTTCAGATCATTCCGACTACTGCTTAAAGCTACGGGGTTTCCACAAGCGGATGAGAAGTCCATAGATGAAGAATCCACCTAACAACCCACCCAAATGCGCCATCCAGTTAATGCCTGTCATGGCAAAGGAAAAAATAATTCCGAATACAAGCAGCGTATACAACGTTTTACGTGAGGTTTCATCCATCATTGTCCGCTGGAACAAGGCTACATACAGAAACGCTCCATAGATTGCATAGATCGCGCCTGAAGCACCTACCGATATGGTCGTCGCTCCAACCGAGTTATACCACGCAACAGCCAGAATGTTGCCCAGAATGCCTCCACCCAAGTACAGCACACCATATCTCACCGACCCAAGCAGCCGTTCCATTGGTGGTGCAAATACGATGAGAGCAAAGCTGTTAAACAACAAGTGGCTGAAACCAGCATGCAGGAACATGGACGTAATGTAACGCCACCAGTCCGCTGCAAATAACTCATGGTTAACAAGCGCTCCAAACTTAAGCAGCGTTATACTGTTTGTGGAACCACCGTTCAAACTCAATACAATAAACATAACAACATTGGCAATTAAAAGAATCGACGTCAAAGGAAAAAATTTCAAATAACTTTTCCAGTTCTCATACCTGATAAATATCATAAGTTTCTGCTTTCACTCCACCCTGTTCAGATCGGCCTGCAAGTCTGACCCATTCTAATAATCCTTCTTCCGAATTGGACAATGCCTTTCATAAAAGATTATAATGGATTTTGGCACGGATCACCAACTTATAAGGAGGAACATTATTATGGCACAAGAACGTACAGGCGCAGCCACCTTTAAAGGCAACCCTATTACATTGATCGGACCCGAATTGAAAGTGGGCGATCAAGCACCCGATTTTACACTGAGTAAAAACCTGGTTGAAGATGCATCACTGAAAGACTTCGCAGGTAAAATCAAATTAATCAGCGTTGTTCCTTCACTGGATACTGGCGTATGCGATGCCCAAACCCGCCGCTTCAATGTTGAAGCTGGAGAGCTCGGAGACAATGTTGTCGTATTGACAGTAAGCGTTGACCTTCCATTTGCACAAGCACGCTGGTGCGGCGCAGCCGGAGTTGACCGCGTCGTAACACTGTCTGATTACAAAACACGTTCATTCGGTGAAGACTACGGTGTTCTGATCAAAGAATTCCAATTGGACATGCGCTCCATCTTTGTGCTGGATGCTGAAGACCGAATTACATATGTGGAATATCTGCCTGAGATGACAGACTCCCCTAACTTCGAGCAAGCGATTTCCGCTGTAAAAGCCTTGCTGTAAAAGGTAGTTCACGTTCAGAACAAAAGCGAGGAAGGTTAACCTTCTCTCGCTTTTTGTTATTCACCCATCTATTTCAATCATTTGACTTATACTTACTCAGCTTCTTATCCAATACGGAGAACAAGTTCATAATCGTGCGATAATTAGAACCCAGGTCTCCAAGTGAACCACGCGAAGCCGAATACATATCGACCGCACTGCGTACAGGACTTACCGATATAATGGAAACCGTAATATCCATCGTCCGTCCAAAGGTAGTCCGCTTCTCCAGTATGACCTCTCCTACAGAAGGTACTTCATGCAGCACTTTATAACCCGGGATTTTTTTGAGTGTCGAAGAAACCTCTTCCCAGGCTCTGTCTTTGGATAAGTTATAATACCGTGTTTTTAATTTGGGATCCTTGGCTCGATCGCTGGTTCCCTCCATGCTGCGGATGATACCGACGAGCGTTCTCTTTAAGGTCAAGACCCTTCCTCCTTTGAATGTAACCGTTCCATTTATGTATACTAGTGTAACATTGTTCATGTAGTAACAAAAGGGCAAGCGACACTTTTAACAAAATACAGCCCATTCAACAAAATAAGCTCAAATAAAAAGCACCCTGAAATTCCTCGATTAGAGGAAAAAGTCAGGGTGCTGTACATGATAAAATAGGAACCCGCCTATGCCGTCCGGCTACATTGTCTTATGAACCTGCTTGGCAGGTGGGTGGCCGCAAAAATGTTTTTTGAAGTCCCCATGTCATATAGACAGGGCGTTTCAGCAACATTCTGTATTGATCTCCCGAAGACATCATCATTGGTTCAAAACAACGAATAACCGAAACGTACATCGCAGGATGTACAATTATTATATCCCTAACTGTGTAAAAAGTAAATGGTGACAGCTCATGTTTTATTTTTGGAGATTATCTTGTTTTTCGTCAGATGGCTTAACCTCAGATGGTTCAGCCGCCTCTTTCGTTTCAACTGACTCCCCTGCCTGTTCAGCAGCTTGTGCAGCTTCCTCTTCTTCTTTCTTCAGCTGCATTTTCTCCATCTGCTCCTGCATCTTATTAAACGTTGCGTAGAAGTTGAAGAAAGCAAACCAGGCAACAATACTAATAATGAAGAAGATGAACAAGACCGGATAACGAAAACCGATATAGAACAACAATCCACTTCCCAGCAACGTGGAAAATACACGGAATGGTCTAATCAGCGTCAACAGAACCGCATTTTTGATGATCAATCCGATGGACATGTGGTAATGTACAACCATCGAGAAGAAGTTAAAGAGAGAAACAAACAGCAGCAGCAACAGTACAAGCATAATAATTCCGACCAGCTGCATATTCTTGAATTGTGTCATGTATACTGTGTAATCCAGATACATGATGGCAAACAGCAAGGTATAGAATATACCTCCAATTAAACTCTGTTTGTAGTTCTCTTTGTAACCTACAAAGAAAGTACGGAAGATCGGCACGTCCGTATCACCCATATTCCATTTACGTACAACCGTAAACAGCGCCGACGTCGCCGGGAATAGTGTAAGCGGTGCCACAATGGCTATAGCCCAGTTCATTTGTAGTGATTCGTTGGCCAGGTTCTGCTGCATCACGAGCAGTTTCATAATCAAGAAAAACAAGAACGGAGACGAACAAATAGCCCACAACAGATTGGTTGCGGCCAGTCTCGTAATCCACTCTGTAAGTCGGTAGATCCCACCCATAGCTCCTTTAAATTCCAAACAATTCTCCTCCTCCGCAGCCTTGCGTCTAGCCTTAATTCTAATAATATTAATATACCTTATTATAGATAGGAAAAGCCAGCCCTTCCCGAAAAGAGATCGACGGCTCACTGGTTTGGCATAATCTGCACATAAAAAAAATGGAGCAGTCGCCCTGCCCCATTTTCCAGTTCACGCTTGTATATTATTCGAAAGAAGAATCTTTCGCAGGACGACGTCCTTCATTGCTGCTTGGACGCGGTTTGCGGTCACGATTGTAACCACCTTCTCTGCTTCCACTTCCACTTCCAGTTCCACTGCTGTTACGATCGCGGTTGTACCCACCACGTCCGCCACCACTGCTGTTGCGATCACGGTTGTAACTACCGCCACCACCACTGCTGCTGCGGTTGCCGCTGTAACCAGATGGTTTGCGTCCGCCAGAGCGAACATCCGGTTTACGACGTTTTGCACGAATCGGATCTTCAGGAGTGAGATCAACCTGAGCATCTTTTTTGTCACCTGTCAGGAGCTTCAGCGCAGCTGACAACAGTTGAACAGAATCATATTGCTCAAGCATTTGAATCGCGATACCTTTGTATTCGTTCAGTTCGCCAGATTGTACGATTTCGAGCAAACGCTCAGCTGTCAAACGTTGTTTTCCTTCTACAGCCTCAGCCATGGTTGGCAGTGGTTTGCGCGGAATACGGTGACGTGTTACACGCTCGATAAAGTGCAGGTGGTCGATCTCACGCGGAGTTACGAAAGACCATGCAGCCCCCTCTTTACCCGCACGACCTGTACGACCGATACGGTGAACATAGCTCTCCGGATCTTGCGGAAGGTCAAAGTTCACAACGTGAGTTACGCCGGATACATCGAGACCACGTGCAGCCACGTCTGTTGCAACGAGTACGTCAATGCTGCCGTCACGGAACTTACGCATTACCGCATCACGTTGATTCTGGGACAAGTCACCATGAAGACCGTCAGCAGAGTATCCACGTTTTTGCAAAGCTTCAGCCAATTCGTCAACACGACGTTTAGTACGTCCGAATACGATCGCCAGCTCAGGAGATTCCATATCCAACAAACGGCTAAGCGCTTCGAATTTTTGACGCTCAGGTACTTCGATATAGGATTGGTCAATCAATGGTGCACTAACATGTTTCGGGATCACAGAAATATGCTCAGGATTGTTCAAGAATTGTTGTGCCAATTTTTGAATGTTAGGAGGCATTGTTGCTGAGAACAGCATGGTTTGGCGCTCGTCTGGAACTTGTTTCAGGATGGATTGAATATCCTCCATGAAACCCATGTCGAGCATTTCATCTGCTTCATCCAATACAACAGTTTGTACATCATCAAGTTTGATTGTTTTGCGGTTGATGTGGTCAAGGAGACGTCCAGGTGTACCAATGATAATCTGTGGTTTTCTTTTCAGTGCACGAATCTGACGAACGATATCTTGTCCGCCGTAGATTGGCAGGGAGCGCAGACCTTTGAAGCGAGTGAGTTTTTCGATTTCTTCAGCAACTTGGATTGCAAGTTCACGTGTAGGTGCCATAATGAGGGCGCGGATTTTCTCGTCACTTTTAGTGATCTTGCTGATCAACGGAATACCGAATGCAGCTGTTTTACCCGTACCTGTTTGTGCTTGACCAATCAAATCTCTGCCTTCGAGTGCCAAAGGAATCGCTTGGGATTGGATCGGTGTTGCTTCTTCAAACCCGAGCTCAGTGATGGCTTGCAGCACCAGTGGTTCAAGATTGAAATCTGTGAAATTTAAATTTGTCAAAATTATTCATGCTCCTTTTATATGGTGGACATGGTGGACAATCCACTTTGTTGTCTGTATTCTTAAGTAGCGTTAATATTTATAGGGTATCCCATCAAGCCAAATTATTTTCACGAACGAATATAATTCCATGAATGGGTCCCAAACATAAGACTAAAACTACATACATGTGTTTGAAACATTTCAAAAAATTTTATTGCTCCATTTAGGAAAAGTTTCCTACTCAAGAATATCCACAAATTATTATATCACAAAACAATTCAAGATTACCAGCAATCTGGTTTTAAATATAAATGAGGTGATTAAATTGCCCAAAATGATTTGGCACTTTTTAGTGATCGTATTGGGTGCTGCAGCTATTGCCTGCGGCTTCAACTGGTTTTTGGTTCCCCATCAGCTTCTTAGCGGCGGGGTATCCGGTATTTCCATGCTTCTCGGCTATTTCACGAATTTGAATCTTAGTATAATGTATTTTGTTCTGAACATCCCTCTGCTCATTGCAGGTTGGTTTATTCTTGGACGACGCTTCATTACATTAAGTATTGTTTCGGTAGCAGCCACTTCATGGTTCATCGCGCTTCTGCCTGTTTTTGCTGTGGCAACAGATCCCCTTCTGAGCTGTGTATTTGGCGGCGTGTTAGTGGGACTGGGTACGGGCGTTTCTTTCCGAGTCGGCGGCTCGACAGGCGGGCTGGACATTGTTGGTTCCATTTTTACCCGGAATCGTGATTTCCCGATTGGTACGGTAATGGCTGGCATGAACGGAGCCATTATTATGCTGGCAGGCTATCTGAATGATGACTGGAATATCGCGCTTGCCTCCATGGTATCGATCTATATCACAGGCAAAGTGCTGGATCTGATTCACATCAGCCATGTCAAAGTCACATTGTACATTATTACCAATGAAACCGAAGCGATGTTGAAAAAATTGCTTGTTCGCCCTCGTGGGGTCACCAAAATTAAGACTCAGGGAGCATATACAGACATCGATAAGGACATGTTAATGACAGTGACTACTCGCTACGAACTCGTTGAAATCAAACGAATTATCAAGGAAACCGATCCGAAGGCTTTTGTTAATATTGTGGAAACGGTTGGAGTTATGGGCTCTTTCCGCAGAAGTTGAGACAGATGTACGGTTAACAATTCAAAACATTGTGGTATAATAACGGTGTACGGCTCCTAAATATGTTGTATAGCAGGATGTGCCCTTCAATTTCACAGAACCATGTGCTTTTCCGAATCGCGCCGAATGACTTACCATTTTGGAATTCGAGTAGGGAAGGGTGATTATTGTGGATATGGAAACGGTAAAACTGTTTGAAATCGTCAACAAATGGTGCCCGGAAATGCTCCCTTTCTTAAAACCGAATGAGCTCGACTCACTGATTGTTCTCCGGGATGGGCTGGGCATCCTGGAACAGGGAGACGCAATGGAAATCATTCAGTACAGTATTTGTGAGCATCAAAATGAGATTTACATTCAATAATTTTTTTTAGATTGATCACGCCGCTTCTTGTGGGGGTTACCCTCAACAGGAAGCGGTTTTCATTTTTCCCGTATGTTTCATCACTTGAATAATATGGTTAAAAGCCCAGAGGCTTTATTGTATAATTCAAACATGGAATGCACATAGGGGAGTGGAAATGAATGAACATGTTTTGGGCTTTACTGGCTATGGTCTGGGGAACCTTCAGTGGTACACCTGCTACAGCCGATCAAGGGAAACAACCCTTTCAATCATTAACAAGCAGTTTCAATACCGCCATCATTCAATCTCAAAAAGAACAGGTCGTTATTGATGCGGATAACCCGCCTACCAAAATCGACCCACAACCTGATGCACCCATTGTCAAAGGCATCTATGTGACGGCTTACAGCGCCGGTGGTGCACGAATGACATCATTACTCGATCTGATGGATAACACAGAGCTCAATTCCATGGTCATTGATATCAAGGACGATCTCGGTTACATAACTTACCCTACGGAGAACAAGACGTTACAGGAAATGGGCAAATCTCAGCCTTTTATCCGTGATATGGATGCCTTGATGAAACGTCTGCAAAAACATGATGTTTACCCGATCGCACGAGTGGTCGTATTCAAGGATACAATCCTCGCCAAGAAAAATCCGGAGCTCTCTTTCCGCAATAAGGACGGTTCGGTATGGGCCAATGGTAAAGGCGACAGCTTCGTGAATCCCTACAGCAAGGAAGTATGGGATTACAATATAGAGATTGCCAAGGAAGCTGCTAAATTGGGATTTAAGGAAATCCAGTTCGATTATGTTCGTTTTCCGGAAGGTTTTGAAACGCGTGCAGACGCATTGAAATACACTAAATCCGACAAGTCCAGAGTCGACATTGTAGCTGAATTCGTGCAGTATGCACGCAAGGAGCTTGCACCGCTGGGTGTTCGAGTCTCGGTTGATATATTCGGTTACGCCGCCTCTGTTCCAGCAGCCGAGGGTATTGGACAGGATTTTGTGAAAATATCTGAAAACGTGGATGTCATCTCGCCGATGGTTTACCCGAGTCACTACTCCACCGGCTGGTACGGTGTGAAGGACCCTGATAAAGATCCATATACAACCATTAAAGGCTCTATGAAAGATACACATAAGAAACTGGATCCAACCAAGGAGCTTAAACCCGTTATCCGCCCATGGATTCAGGACTTTACCGCAAGCTGGTTAGGCAGTGGACATTACATCAAATACGGCAAAAAACAGGTAGAGGACCAAATTCGTGCGATGAAAGACATGAATGTAGATGAGTACCTGCTCTGGAATGCCTCCAATCGATACACACCAGATGTAAATTATAAATAATGCACTCTTATTTTTGTTCACTTTACTCCAATAACCTCGTTCCGTATTCTCTGGAGCGAGGTTTTTTACTATGCTCTCAATCTTACCTTCCGCACAACCACGTTCCCCCTCCCTATTCAAATCGGGCAAAATCCACTACAATAAATAGCTGTCCGTACATGACAGTTTAGTGATAACTCTTAAGAATAGTGAGGCACTGCCAGTGAACATGACCACCACCAGCTTTTCTCAAAAAGTAAAGCAATTCCTGATTATATTTCTACCCATCTTCACCACACAAATCGCCCTCTCTGCCATGTCGTTTTTCGATACCAATATGTCAGGCAAGTTCTCCCCTGCTGATCTCGCGGGTGTCGCTATTGGCACAAGTCTGTGGTTGCCGGTGCAGACAGGACTCAGCGGTATTCTGATCGGCATAACACCTGTCGTCTCCCACCTGCTCGGCTCGAAGCGTAATGACAAAATTGGTCATAGCGTCATTCAAGCCTTATATCTCGGTGTGGCGGTCGGAATCGTCGTTCTTGCAGCAGGCACATTGCTGCTCAGTCCGATTCTAAACGGAATGCCCTTGGAGCCGCGGGTTGCCCAAGTCGCCTTCTATTTCCTGTGTGCTTTGGCTTTTGGGGTTATCCCCCTTTTCGGCTATACTGTGCTTCGGAGTTTTATGGATGCACTGGGCCAGACACGGATCACCATGATGATTACGCTTGTTTCGCTGCCAGTAAACATCTTCCTGAATTATTTACTTATCTTCGGACGCTGGGGCTTCCCACAACTGGGAGGTGTTGGAGCAGGTGTGGCTACAGCAAGTACATACTGGCTCATTTTTCTCCTTAGCCTCTTTTTCGTACACCGGATTGAGCCCTTTGCCCAATATGGGATCTTTCGGAAAATGCCCAACATTTCATTGACCAAATGGAAAGAGCTGCTCAAGATCGGCGTTCCCATTGGTTTCGCTACTTTTTTTGAAACCTCCATCTTTGCAGCGGTCACATTATTAATGAGCCGGTTCGACACCATTACGATAGCTGCCCACCAGGCGGCCCTGAATTTCGCTTCTACGCTGTATATGCTGCCTGTGAGTATATGTATGGCCCTTACGATTCTTGTGGGCTATGAGGCGGGCGCAGGGCGTGTGAGAGACGCAAAGCAATACAGCCTCCTGGGTATCGGAGGTGCCATTGGCCTTTCTCTGTTAACCGCTGTGGTATTACTGGTATTCGGGGAACAAATTGCGGGCGTGTACTCGAATGATCGCGAGGTTATTGCTTTGACACAGCATTTCCTGATTTACGCCATCTTCTTTCAAATCTCTGATGCCATTGCCACCCCAACACAGGGAGCACTTCGGGGCTACAAGGACGTGAATCCTGCATTGATCATAACGTTTGTCGCGTATTGGATCATCGGTCTACCTGTCGGCTACATCACGGCTACGTATACTTCTCTCGGTGCCTTTGGATACTGGGTCGGACTCATTGCCGGCCTTGCTGTTGGAGCAACGGCGCTTCTCTGGAGATTGTTTCTTGTGCAGAAGCAAGCCTCGGTACGTATGGCCGAAAATAAATAATGGACATATAAAAAAAGAGCACAGCCCGCGGTAAAACGGGACTGTGCTCTTTTGATTTGAACTTTTGGTGATGACTGGAACTCGATTATTGGGACAAACGCTGTGCAAGCTCGTAAGTTTCCATATCGAAGTCTTTTTTGGTATTCACAACTTTATCAATATCGGTCAGGGTCAGTTCACCCTTGATAATACCGCAACCTTTGTCTGTCTCACCTGCAATCAGACTGCGAACTGCGAAATCTCCCAGACGACTCGCAAGGTTACGGTCAAACGGAGTTGGCGTACCCCCACGCTGAATGTGACCCAAGACAGTTACACGCGGCTCATATGTTGGGCAGCGTTCCATCAGTTCTTTTGCTACATCCTCACCTTTGCCCACACCTTCAGCAACGATGATGATACTGTGGCGTTTGCCATGTGCAAAGTTGGCTTTCATGCGATCTGCCACTTCATCCATGTCAAACGGAACTTCCGGTACAAGAATCGTTTCTGCACCCGATGCAAGTCCTGCATGTAAAGCGATATCGCCACAGTGACGACCCATAACTTCAACGATAGAAGAACGTTCGTGTGAAGACATCGTATCGCGCAATTTGTTAACTGCATCTACTACTACGCTTACTGCTGTATCGAATCCGATCGTGTAATCGGTGAAAGAAACGTCATTATCAATCGTTCCCGGAAGACCCATCGTGTTGATGCCCAGCTTGCTCAGTTTGTTGGCGCCGTTGTATGAACCGTCTCCACCAATAACAACCAGGCCGTCAATGCCACGTGCACGCAAAATGTCTGCGCCTTTTTGCTGACCTTCAGCGGTATAGAATTCCTTGCAGCGTGCCGATTGCAGAACCGTTCCCCCACGCTGGATGATATCCCCTACACTACGCAAGTCCATTGGGAAAATGTCGTTATTCAAAAGACCCTGGTATCCACGTTGAACCCCGTACACTTCGAGACCGTGAAACAGTCCGCTGCGAACAACCGCACGAACAGCCGCGTTCATCCCTTGTGAATCACCACCGCTCGTTAAAACTGCGATTTTCTTTACTGCTCTCATGATGTTTCTTCCTCCTCTAGTTTCACTTCAGGCTCCCACCACAAACGCCTGACTTACATATGCTTACGAATCCAGCGGCTAAAGATAAAGAAAAATACTCTTGTCATCGGACTATTCTTCATCAGACGCTTGGAAACGACGCGAACTTCCTGTTGTTCGCTGACTTTGGGATCAGACAGGTAAATGGCAAGCAGTCCTTCAATAATCATCCGGTGAAACGCACTCCCCGGAATTTTCTGCACATCACTGCGGGCCATCTCCACAATAAAAGCAATTCGGTCCAGCATTGTCTCCACATTCTCATAATAATTGCAGAAGTTGAGATCTCCTCCGATGCGATCTTCATCCTGATCGATTAAATAATCAAGCATAATGTGCAGTGCGCATACATGAGGAAAATAGGCAGTGTGGATCGAAGCCGCCTGCTCTTCTGTCAGCTGATCATCACTCGCAGCCAGAAACAGCATGAATACGCCCAGCGTAGAGCCGGTAGCGGCGGCAAATTCGTTCCAACGGAACTGAGGGGTGCGGTGGCGATGTTCCGACCACCATTCCAGCAATGCCGTTTCTCTCAGTTCCGGCTTGATGTGCTTATATACCTGCAGGTCCGTGTATAGGCCTGCCAGATCCTGAATTTGAGGCTTGGCGGATGCATATCCTGGCAACTGACGAGTCAGCTCCTGACACGAGGTCACCAGATTCCTTAGGTATCCACCATCATCCTGCTCCTCGCGAAGCGCGTAATAATTGACAGGGGTTGCTTCGGGATCTACCGCATCAAGCATAGATTGATGGAGAAGCCGAAAGTCATTCGGGTCCATCGATGTACTACGATCACACAGATTGTCCAAATAATCACTAATAGTCTGATATGAAACGATCAGTGGAATCAGAATGTGCCTGTTCGGCAAATCAGGTAAAGCATAAACGGTCCCGCCTTCACAGTGGAACTGCTTGTCCCTGAGACTGGCCAGTGCCTGATTGCGCAATTCCTCATTCGGAATTTTCTCAGCCTGGGCACGCCATCCATCCAATTCCTTCCGCGTTTCCGGAATGGTGTATTTGTACACCCCTCTCATCAATGCCAACGGTCCACGCGGATATTGATGACGATTTCGATTTGATTGGCTCAAAATAAATGTGCCTCCACTTGGTTGAATACGTATTAGAGCGATTTTTAACCAATCCTATTATAATATGATCCCCTTAATTGTACAAATGATCTCCCGCATATTCCGCACAAAAAATCGCATCCGCTTTCAAGGCTTTGTGATATACTAGCCATATTTCATCCATCAAAGGAGTCGTTGACATGACGTCAAGTGAACCACTTTCGTGGAGACGGTTATTTGCATTTTTTGTCCCACTGGGCATATCCGCCTCTCTCGTTACCATTTCGCACGTAATCATTAACAGTACACTCGCACGTTCCGCTCATCCCGAGACGGTCATTGCCAGCTACGCCATCGCTGGTAGCCTGCTGACCCTCACCGAGCGCCCTTCAACCCTTCTGCGTCAAACCTGTTCGGCGCTGGTTCGGGATCGCCTTTCCTTTCAGGCCCTCACGTTTGTGACCAAAATATTTCTCGCTTGTGTGCTCCTGATCGGATTCCTCATCGTATATTCTCCCATTGGTACAGGTGTATTCAAATATCTGTTTGGCGTAAGTCCGGATCTGTTAACCAAAGTGATTGACGTTTACGAGATTCTCATGTATGTCAGCATCTTTTCGGTCATCCGCAACATCTATCAGGGCATCATTATTACGAATAACCGTACAAAATGGCTGACGATCGGCATGTTATTCCGCCTTGCCGGCATGTATGGCCTGTCCTTGTATTTCATCTATACCGACAGCATTGACAGTGGACGTGTAGGCGCTATCATTTTTGCCGCGGGTATGATGATTGAGGCTTTGGTCAGTTTTCTCGAAGGCAACAGCATCAAGCGCAAGATGCCAGCCAAGCTGGAGGATCATCCTGTTGAAAACAAGGCAGACGTCTTTCGCTTCTACAAGCCACTGTTATTGTCCAGTTTCGTGGCCCTGTTTATCGGACCCGTCATTAATATCGTACTTGGCAAAACGACCGGGATTGCTCTAGCCATCTCTTCCTTTGCCGTTGCGAGTAGCCTGATGCAGTTGATGCTGAGCTTTTTTACATACATCCACCAAATCGTGCTAAATTTCTATCTTGTTGATCCCAAACTGGTGAAAAAGTTCGCACTGGTCACCGGATTTATTCCTTTTGCCATGACCGTATCGATTGCTTACACCCCGCTTGGACCTTGGGTATTGGAAAATGTAATGAGTGTTCAGGGCAATCTGCTACAGCAAAGTTTGTGGACGCTGCGTGCATTTGTACTGTTTCCGCTAATTTCACCTTTTCTCGACTTTAGCAACGGTTTGATTCTGCTGCGCGGACAAACCAAAACGATGTTTCGCTCCCAGACGGCCAATGCCATATGTACGGTGATCGTCCTGCTCATACTGGTCAGCATATTCCCTGCGTGGAACGGCATGATCGGCGCAGTCGCTCAATCCCTCGGCCTGCTTGCCGAGCTCGTCATTGTCTGGCTTGTCATCCGGCGTACACAGAAGGAACCTACCATGTCTGTAACCCCATCCGGGAAATCAACTTCCCTCAAGGGATAATAAATTTGAACTGTAATCAAGAATGGAGCCTTTCATCATGAAATCAAGTCATACCGCCCGGCCAGATCAAAACTGGCTGCGGGCACTTATGTTCACCATCTTCGGTTCCACCGTTCTGGTGGTATCGTATTTCCAGCTTTACTTCAGTCATCTGGGATTCAGTCGGGCCGAAATCGGCTACCTCTACGGAATCGGTCCTCTCGTCTCCGTATTCTCCAACATGTTCTGGAGTATGGCCAGTGACCGCTACAAAACCGTACGCAAAGTGATGATCATCTTGCTTGCCGGGCAACTGCTCACCGGTGTCATGCTTGCCAATGCCACAACCTTTGGTCAGGTGTTTGTACTGGTGGCCCTGTTTTACTTTTTCTACTACCCGGTTTATCCACTTTCCGATACGATGGCAATTACAACCGCGAGCAAGTACGGGCGAAATTTCACTTCCATTCGTGTATTTGGCTCGATCGGTTATGCATTCTTTGCGTTAAGCATTGGATATTTTCTCGGATCTTTCGGACCGGGATGGACGATGTGGGTATGTATTGCGCTGGCCGCAACTACACTCCTGATCGGTTTTCGATTAAAAGATCAGCCTTCGGGCAGCAGCACTAAGATGGATCTTTCGGGTCTGTGGTCCATCTTGAAACGAAGGGATGTCCTCACCTTTTTCGGTTGCGTTTTCCTGCTCGCTCTGGGTCACCGGATGAATGAAGCCTTTCTTACCATTACGCTGAAAGATCTAGGTGCCAGTGAAGGGCTGATCGGCTGGTCCCTGTTGATCTCTTCGGTCAGTGAGATTCCCGTGTTTTTGCTGCTAAGCAGATACGGCAATCGCTACAAAGAACTTCCTTTGCTCACGATCGCTGCACTGATGTATACGATTCGTTTATTTCTGATGTCCATCTCAAATACACCAGCGGCAGTCGTTGCTATTCAGACGATGCATAGCGTGACCTTTGGCATCTTCTACGTGACTGCAGTCCGTTATATTACCCGCCTTGTTCCGGATGGCTATCGCGCCACTGGTATGGCCCTGTTCACCATTGTGTGGTCCAGCGCTTCCGGTCTGCTCAGCGGAACCCTGGGGGGATTGCTATTAGAGCATACCAACCGAAGCACCTTCTATCTCACTGCGATGGCGTTTTCCCTGGCCGCACTTGTTGGATTTTCCATGAAGCTTTGGTCAAGCATGACTAGCCGCACATAAGCATCCAACAAGGATTTCCCTTATGGATCTCAACATATCAAAACATATCAAAAAAAGCACAGCCTCCCATGGGGGGGACTGTGCTTGGGTTCGTATATTCAGCTATAAGCCAATCATTTATAAGAAATCCGTATGACCGGAAATATTCTTACAATTTGTTTACGTTAGCTGCTTGAGGACCACGGTTTCCATCAGTAATTTCGAATTCTACCGCTTGACCTTCTTCCAATGTTTTGAAGCCGTCGCCTTGGATTGCGGAGAAATGTACGAATACGTCCTCGCCGCCTTCAACTGAAATAAAGCCATAGCCTTTTTCTGCGTTAAACCATTTAACTGTACCTTTCAAATGAACAACCTCCTAAAAATATCGCCATCTATGGCGAATACCCTTATTATACTGTATGACCTTCTACATTGCAATTTATCTTTTCCATAAAAGTCGAAAAAATTTGCTTTGAATCCAAGGGTACGGTATCATTTTACCAAAACCGTTAGTTTGGAGACTACCTATGATAAAAAAACATGAAATATACAAAACAGACAAGTGGAATATGATGACCGTAGAAGTTCAAGGCAAGTATCTGGTGCTTCGTGAAATCTCGGAAGAATGGGGCGAAGAATGCCATACATTCCTCAGCCGTCCTGCGTTGATGCACTGGGCTGAACGCCGCTTCCCGAAAGCCGATTTCGAGAACCGCGAGGACGAATGGCGTCAACTGATGGCTGCCTTCAAAGGGGTCTAGCCCATGCAGCTTGACTCAAGCAATGTTGTCATCTTCATAATTCTTGCTTTTTCCCTAGGAATCGTGCTGATTCTGGGACGCAACTCCATCCCGGATCGTTTAAGACGGGGCATGGCTCTGATTGCCACCCTGCTGATTTGTTTCGCATTTTTCCTGATCGTTTACTTTTTGGTCAATATGGGAGCCTAGCTTTTTCAAATATTTCAATGCCCCTCAGGTCATACTATACGGGATTATTCGTATAGTGAGGAGGAAGGCCGTTGAAATACCGCAAATCGCTGTTCATTCTGCTGGTACTTAGTCTGATTCCTTCGTCTCTCTCCGCACAAGCGAGTGGGACGAAGGCAGCTTCGTCTATATACTCATCACTTCATCAAAGGAGGATTCCCATGAGTCAACTATTGAAACGTTCCGAGGTACCTACTGAACAAACCTGGAAACTGGAAGATCTATTTGCCGATCAGAAAGCTTGGGATCAGGAATATGAAGAAGTATCGTCTTTGACCAAGAAAGCCTCCGAATTCCAGGGCAAACTGAACAAACCCGATACTCTCAAAAGCTGTTTTGAACTCGAAGATGAGATCAGCCTCAAAACCGAACGCCTCTTTGTGTATGCACGCATGCATCAAGATGAAGATACAGCTAACCCTACATATCAAAACCTGTCCCAAAAAGCACAAAAGTTAAGCGTGCAGGTTGGTGAAGCATTATCTTATGTTACACCCGAAATCTTGTCCCTTCCGGATGATCAGTTGGATGCCCTCATCTCCAACGAGAAACTCTCTGCCTATAAGTTCACATTGGAAGAGATGAAACGTGAAAAGGCTCATGTACTGAGCCAAGCCGAGGAAGCATTGCTCGCACAGGTGGGCAACCTGTCCCAGGCACCACAGACCATCTTTAGCATGTTGAACAACGCAGATCTCAAGTTCCCGAAAATAAAGGATGAGCATGGAAACGAAGTGGAACTGACTCATGGCAGCTATATTCAGTTCTTGGAAAATCCGAATCGGGAAGTTCGCGAACGTGCCTTCAAAGCGGTGTATGAAACCTATGCCAAGCAAAAGAACACGATTGCTGCAGCTCTGAACGCTAACGTAACTAAAAACATGTTTTATGCCGATGTTCGGAAATATCCTTCCGTCATGGAAATGTCTCTTTACGGCGACAACATTCCGAAGGATGTATATACCAATCTTGTGGATACGATTCATGAGAGCCTTCCGCTGTTACACCGTTATATGGACCTTCGCAAAAAATTGCTCGGTGTAGATAAGTTGCATATGTATGACCTTTTCGCCCCATTGGTGGATGAATACAAAATGGACATTACCTACGAGGAAGCAAAACAAACGGTTAAAGATGGCTTGAAGCCGCTTGGCAAGGATTATGCAGACGCATTACAGGCCGGCTATGATGATCGCTGGATTGATGTATACGAAAATGAGAATAAACGTTCAGGCGCATACAGTTGGGGAGCCTACGGCACCCACCCTTACGTCTTGTTGAATCACAAAGATAACCTGAATAGCATGTTTACACTGGCACATGAAATGGGCCACGCACTACATTCCCACTATTCAGACACTACACTTCCGTATCGTGATGCACAGTACACCATTTTCCTGGCTGAGGTTGCTTCAACAACGAATGAAGCCTTGTTGATGGATTATCTGCTCAATAAATCGACGGACCCCAAGGAAAAACTGTACTTGCTGACGTATTATGCAGATCAGTTCCGTACCACCGTATTCCGTCAAACCATGTTTGCAGAATTCGAAAAAATTATTCACGAGCGTGCTGAACAGGGTGAAGCTCTCACACCTCAACTGCTTTCGGAAATTTATTATGACCTTAACGTCAAATACCATGGAAACAGCATGGTGGTGGACAAAGAAATTGAAATGGAATGGGCGCGTATTCCCCACTTCTATAACAGCTTCTACGTGTACAAATATGCGACCGGCTTCTCAGCAGCGACCAGTTTCTCCAAGCAAATTCTGGAAGAAGGCCAACCTGCCGTGGACCGTTATCTTGGATTCCTCAAGAGCGGTGGCAGTGACTATTCCATCAACATCCTGAAAAAAGCAGGAGTGGATATGTCTACGCCAGAGCCGATTCGCGAAGCTATGAGTGTGTTCAAGGAACTGATTGAGCAAATGGAACAACTAACGAAATAAGGTTGCTCTCTCGTCCATGTGACCTGTGTCCCTTGCCCATTCGGGCAAGGGATTTTATAATCAAGCAAGATGCAAGAGCCATGAATTAGGGTAATTGCATACATAGTCTTGAATTGTTCAACAAGGAGGCACCACCATGAAAATGCAATGGGCACTCATCGCAGGTCTCGTTTTTGCATTACTTACCGGAATTTTTGCGGTCATTAATGTGGATTCCGTGCAAGTCAACCTGCTATTTAACACGGTTCAAATCCCGCTTATTCTGCTCATTCTTGGCTGCACCCTAATCGGTGGAATCATTGTAGGTTCTTATGGCATCTTCCGCCAATATCGACTGCAACGCGAGAACAAGCAATTGAAGCTGCGTGTATCCGAATTGGAAAGCTCCGCAGCAAGCAGCTCTTCCTCCTCTCTGGATTCGTTTAAATCCATAGATACATTCGGAACGACTGATTCGGACAACACTTCGGTGGAGTCCGATTCCATTCAGAGTCAACGAAAAGGAAATTCTTCGGGTACGCTGTAACACATCAGAGGCAGCCTGCTGGCTATCAAGAATGGGATTGTACATTCTGCCAGACAGGCTGTATTCTGTTTTTAGAACGACTTTCTGCACATTTATTAACGAGGAGGAAATTTTCATATGAGTTTTACCATTGACGAATCTTATGTCCTGTCTTTTCTGAAAAAGTTACTCGACACCCCCAGCCCTAGTGGCTATACCCACGATATTATTGAGATGATCCGCAAGGAAGCTGAATCACTTCATATCGCTTTTGAATTGAACAACAAAGGCGGAGCTGTGCTTACATTGCCTGGGCAGGACTCTTCCAGAACGATCGGACTGAGCGCACATGTGGATACATTGGGAGCTATGGTGCGTTCCATCACTTCCTACGGTACACTGAAGCTCACCTCTGTCGGTGGATTTACCATGAACAGTATCGAGAATGAGTATTGCACCATCCACACACGTGATGGAAAGACCTATACAGGCACCATTCTCTCCCTGCACCCATCTGTACACGTCTATCCAGATGCACGCACGTTTGAGCGAAGCGAGAGCCATATGGAAGTACGTATTGATGAAGTGGTCTCTTCCAAGGAAGATGTTCTGGCATTGGGCATCTCTGTTGGGGACTTTATTTCCTTCGATGCCCGTGCGGTCATTACGCCCAGCGGATATATCAAGTCGCGTCACCTTGATGATAAAGCCAGCGTAGCTGCCTTGTTCGGTATCCTGGAATCTGCACATCGAGAAAACTGGAAACCAATACATAACGTTTCGCTGCTTATCTCGAACTACGAAGAGGTTGGACACGGCGCATCTTATATCCCAGCGGAAATCAGCGAATTGATTGCTGTAGACATGGGCGCAATGGGTGACGACCTTAGCTGCAAAGAGACGGATGTATCCATCTGTGCCAAGGATTCATCGGGACCATATGACTACGATATGACCACTCGACTGATCGAACTGGCCAAACAAGCAAACCTTGATTATGTCGTTGATATTTATCCACAATACGGCTCCGATGGCAGCGCAGCATTACGTGGAGGAAATAACATTCGCGCTGCGTTGATTGGTCCGGGCGTTCACGCTTCCCACTCCATGGAACGCACGCATAAAGACGCTGTCCTGAATACAGCGAGACTGCTTGCCGCATATATTACGACCAAGTAAAATGGGACATGGTCATGGACAAGTAGAAAGGCAATACAGCATTTGAATTCATGATCAGAGTTGTGTATCTCGATCTTGTCGGGCATGCCGACTTGGATATCTAAGATTCACTTTTAACATGTAAAAAAGGACACTTCAGCTGCGCCGTTTAGGAGCAAGCCAGAAGTGTCCTTCTTCTTTGAAATGTCTCAGTCCGCTCGTTCAATATGTTCGCAATACCTACGTTCCAGATGCTCCAACTTCACCTTGTGCTCCTGAATCTGATTCTTCAGTACACGCATCGTGCTTCGCACTGCATTCAGTCCATCCTTCACCTGGGTTTCTGCTTTGCGAATTTTGTCTTGAACCATCCAGTCCACAAAGAGATTATCGAAGAAATAGTCTGCGAATGAAAGCAGGCCTCCAAGGTGTAATTCCGTGTTTACAGCCATCTTCCTCCTGATTCAGCTTCTCCAGCCGATCATTCCATTTCTCGTACATTCTTCCCTTTTCCTTGATCACTGCCAATTGTTCATTCAGTTCTCTGTACATGGATGTGGAGTTCTCCCCCTTCTATGGAATTCTTTATTTAATAAACGGTTTGAATATGGTTAACGTTTCATATAAATTCATTTACATCAATTCAAAAAAATCGCCCTCCCCCAAAAGACGACTGCAAGTCGCTTTTTGAAGAGAGGACGATTCATTGAATTATACTTTAAGATTTGCTGTTTTCAATCTGTTCCGCAAGCTCATTCAGAACGGTCCACCGCTCCATCAGTTCGTCCAGATGACGCTCCGCCTCCGCCTGCTCTGCCATTAACTCCTGCAGACGGGTTGAATCGCTGAACGATTCTTCCATCTCTTTATTAATGCGGGCGAGATTGGCTTCAGCTTTCTCAATATTCTCATCAATCTGGTCATATTCACGCTGTTCCTTGAAGCTGAACTTCAGCTTAGGTTTAGCCGCCGAGGCAGCAGGTTTATTATCCTCCGTTGCCGGTTTCACTTTAGCTGCTGTTCCCGCCCCGCTATCCTGAGAAGATCCAGGGGCATTTTTCAGCATCCATTCTGCATATTCACTATAGTCCCCAACATGCACACGCACAGCACCGCCACCTTCAAAAGACAGTACTTTATCCACCGTCCGATCCAGGAAGTACCGGTCATGGGATACAACAAATACAACACCCGGGAAATCATCCAGGTAATCTTCGAGTACTGCAAGTGTCTGAATGTCCAGGTCATTCGTCGGCTCATCCAGCAGCAGGACATTCGGTGCAGCCATCAGCACACGCAGCAGGTATAGACGACGCTTTTCTCCGCCAGACAGACGGGAGATGGGTGTCCACTGTGACGCTGGGGTGAAGAGGAAACGTTCCAGCATCTGAGCAGCGGTAATGAGAGATCCATCCGCCGTTTTTATATTCTCGGCCACTTCCTTGATGTACTCAATAACCCGCAGAGATTCATTCATCTCCTGATGCTCCTGAGTGAAGTAGCCCAGATTAACTGTCGGGCCCACAACAACCTCCCCGGCATCGGGCTCCAGCTTGCCAGAAATCATTTGCAGCAAGGTTGATTTACCGCTACCGTTCGGGCCGACAATACCTACCCGGTCACCTGGTACCGCAATGTAACTGAGATCGTCAATCAATTTTCGGCCATCCGCCGATTTGGACAGATGCTCAATCTCCAGTATTTTTTTACCCAAACGTGTGGACCCCACGGATACCTCTAGTGAGCCTGAGCGATTGGGACCCTGTTGATCCTTCAACTGTTCAAATCGATCAATTCTCGCTTTTTGTTTCGTGGTCCGTGCTTTTGCACCGCGACGAATCCAGGCGAGCTCCGTACGCAGCAGATTTTGCCGTTTTTGTTCCGATGCGGATTCACGCTCTTCACGCTCAGCCTTCAGTTCCAGGAAGCGAGTATAGTTGGCCTCATACCGGAATAAACGTCCATGATCCAGCTCCAGCATCACATTTGCTACACGATCCAGGAAATAGCGATCATGTGTGATCATGAGCAGAGCGCCTCGCCGTTTTTGCAAATACTGTTCCAGCCAAACTACGGAATCATTATCAATATGGTTCGTAGGCTCATCCAGAATGAGCAATTCGCAGGGATGAATCAGCGCAGAGGCAAGCGCTACCCGTTTACGTTGTCCACCTGACAATGTGCCCATCAGCGCATCGAATTGACGAATGCCCAGTTTGGACAGAATGCTCTTCGCTTCACTTTCCATCTGCCAGACCTGAAGCTGCTCCATCTGCTGGTTCAAAAGCAACAAACGCTCTTGCAGTGCCGGATCGGAAGGATTAAGTTCCAGTAGCTCCATCGTTTCTGTATACTCACGTACCGTTTTCATCTCCGGGCTGTCGCCTTCAAATACTTGTTGCAAGACTGTATTATCCGGGTTAAACTGCGGATTCTGTGCCAGGAACTGTATACGCACGTCATTCCCAATCGAGATCTGTCCCTCATCCGCTGGCTCCATACCTGCAATGACACGCAAAAATGTGGACTTCCCGGTTCCATTGACACCAACGACACCAATCTTGTCCTGATCGCCCATGCCGAATGAGGCGTCTTTAAACAATATTTTCTCACCATAGCTTTTCGCAACTTGCTCTACCGTCATTATGTTCATTGGTCGTAACCTACTTCTCTGTAAAATAAATTCAATATGAAGCTGCACTTAAGATGCAATGCAACTACGCTCACTCACGCTATACTTGCAAAAAGGAACGACATCCGTCCAGAAACAGAGCTGCTGCAAAGGCAATTCGTTTGTTCAGATGTTCCTCGTTAAACTCCGGATTCAGCATAATATCCATCTTTAGCCGATCGAGAATTCCGATATAAGCTTCTGCAAGCAGCACAGGCTCAGGTACGCCAGCATTCTCTAATACCTCACGCACCATGCTCATATATTCATTCATAAATGCCTTCATGAATTTCATCAGATCCGGATCATTATTGGGTGCCATGAAAAACATCTTGGTATGATTGCGACGCTCATAATAATACGTCAGGTGAGTCTTGGCGATCGCACCAAGCTTATCGCCCGTACTCTGATGTGAGTTCAACGCATAATCCAGGCGACTGATAAAATTGTCGCAGTCCCGCTTGGATACGGCAACAAATAATTGTTCCTTATTTTTAAAATATAAATAAATGGTGCCTTTCGCGATGCCCGCTTCGTCCGCAATATCGGACATTTTCGTCTCATAGAATCCTTTTGAACCGAAAATACCGTAAGCTGCATCCAGAATAGCCTCCGATTTGTCTCCTTGCACAGTGCTCAAACGCACTCCCTCCCTACGACGCCAAAATGATACCCAAACCGATCGCCAAACATCCGCCGATCAATGAACTGAGCACGTTTACCAGATCATTACTCATCCAAGACCAGCCACGCGATCGAACGGTTTTGTGTCCACAATGCTCACTTACCTCGACCTCACGGCCGCACACAGTACAACGATACATATACTGAACCGTTGCGCCCAGATAGGAATCGGCAAAAGCTCCAGCCAATCCGCCGACAAGGCCGACACACGTCCAGCTAAGCAGACTCAAGCCTTCGATCCCGGCAATCGAGGAAAAGAAGAACGCTCCTGCCCCAATTAGAGCTCCGCCTATGGCAGCAGCTAGTGTCCCAAGTAATGAAACACCTCCAGAGGTACCTGGAGTCAGCACCTTCCACGTCACGACAGAGCGTGGCGGCTTACGGCTGAGACTTCCCCACTCGGTTGCCCATGTATCTGAAGTAACGGTAGCCATGACACCGATAAAAGCATACATCCAAGCTGGGTGTGGGAGGACCCAGTTCCCCAGAACAAGAAACATGCCGATTCCACCGTTAGCCATAACCTGTCCAGCATCACGATTACCCGTCTTGGCATACGATTTCTCAAGCTCCTGCTTGCGATCCTTGCGAAATTTGGAGAACAGCGTTGAGGTAATGAAAAACAACAGCAGTGTTCCAAACCAGAACAGGTTGCCCGCTCCGTAATATATCGTACCCATGATCACAGCCGCGAGGCAGCCGGACAGGGTTAGCGACTTCTTCGCGTAGGCAGCAACCGCCACAATAAAAGCGCATACGGCGCCAATAATCCAGTCCATAAGTTCTCCTGCATGTGGCAGCATCCATGGCCCACATGACGTTTTATATTTTTGAAATTCAATTATACCACGGTTTGATCCCAATGCCGAAACTCCCCAGCCCCGCATACAAAAAACCTGATTCAGCAGCTTTGAAAGCTACCAAATCAGGTCTATGATATTGCGATAAAACTGAGATGAGTGATCCTTCTTCCGTTTGACCAAGAATTCGAGGATTACATCACCTCAAGTTCCAGTTCAGACCCGCTTCGTTCCACCAATTACACCATAACGGTAGAGCACGCTGCGACCAAACCAATTGAACAACCGATCGGTGAGGAAGCCCATAAAGCCCAGAGAAATCAGGCCGACAAAGATCCAATCTGTGCGAAAGAATAATCGGGAATTCCAGATCAGATAACCAACACCTTCATTCGCAGCAATCATCTCTGCGCCGATAATAGCCATATAGGAAGTGCCCATTGCCAATCGTACCCCCGTGAAGATATACGGAGTCGTCGCCGGAACAACGACATGCAGCAAAATCTGCCATTCGTTTGCTCCCATACTGCGGGCTGACCGGATCTTGTCTTCTTCAATGGAGAGTACACCTGTCAGCGTGTTTAACACAACGATGAAGAACGTTGCATACATGATGAGTGCAATCTTCGATTGCTCCCCGATTCCGAACCAGACCAGGAATAGAGTAATGAATGCAATCGGCGGAATAAAGCGGATAAAATTAAGGAAAGGTTCGGCAAACAGCCGGATCATATGAACCTTGCCGATAATCAGCCCTACCGGGATCGCTATCACACTGCCAAGTACCCAACCCGCAAGCACACGTGTAAAGCTAATTCCGATATACTGCATCAGTGTACCGTCAGCAATCAGTTCACGAGCACCAAGAATCGTATCCCATGGACCGGGAATCACGTCGGGTCCATAGAGCATGGCTCCAAGCTGCCAAATCAGAATAACCGTCACCCACAATAGAGGGATAGACACCCACTTCTTCTCCAACCATCTCATCTTGCTATCACCTCAATTATTCTTCAAAATGGCTTTGAATCTGATCATATAGCGTGTTGAACTCAGATGAGGCAATGTTCCTTGGATAAGACAGAGTATTGTCGTAAATATCCGTTATCTTCGAAGAAGGTCCTACTGACATAATTCCGATCCGCTGACCCAGCAAGAGCGCCTCCTGAATATCATGAGTGACAAAAATAACGGTCTTGTGGGTTTCCTGCCAAATATTGACCAGCTCTTTCTGCATCGTACGCCGAGTCATTGCATCCAACGCTCCAAAGGGTTCATCCATCAACAGGATGGCCGAATCGTTGGCTAGCACCCGGGCCAATTGCACCCGCTGCTTCATGCCACCTGACAGCTCCTTCGGAAATTTGGCTTCATGACTACCCAGTCCAACAAGCTCGATGTATCGGTCTGATATTGTACGCCGCTGAGACTTTGGCACCTTGGACATCCGAAGTCCAAACTCCACATTCTCCCTTACGGTAAGCCACGGGAAAAGAGAAGAATCCGCCTGCTGGAATACCATGGCCCGATCTTTGCCTGGCCTATCAATCTCCTTATTATCCACCTTGAGCTGACCGCCCGACTTAGAGATAAAGCCTGCAATCATATTTAGAAGCGTGGACTTGCCACATCCGCTGGGACCGAGCAGGACAAAGAATTGCCCTCCCTTGATGACCAGATCGACATCCTTGATAATATAGTGTACATCCCCATGGGTGGGGGCATTGTATGTTTTACGAAGCTGCTCGATACGAATCGTATGCTGATCTGCAGGTAAGGACATGAGAACACCTCCAATGCAATTTGCAAGTTATTTGCTATAAGTCACTTTATCTGGCAGTGCCTGCTTCAGGAGCTCCAGGTTCAGTTTGTTATCGAGATCGAAATCGTGTTCGATGATCCCGTTATCCACCATATATTGCTTCTGCCCTGCCAGACTGTCATAAGCTGCCTGGGTAAATCCAACTTCCCATGGATTGATTGGCAGATCCTTCAAGGTGGCCTCCTTAGGCTGCTTGGTTTCCTTATACATCAGGTCTGCAACCTCTTCAGGATGTGCCTGGGCATACACGGAGGCTTCATTCAGCGCCGTGAGAAAACCACTCACCGTTTCAGGGTTCCCCTGGATTAATTCATTGCTTGCTACGAGCCCCATTCCAAGACGTACAGGGGTTTGGGACATATCGGTGAGCTGATGCACGCCTTCAAGCGCATCAAATTTATCAGTCAAGGCGGAACCAATGACCCAGGTTGCATCTAGATCGCCCTGCTTTAGTGCAATGTAGGCTTCGTCAAATGCTCCCTGACCCACCTGGGTTACATCAGTTAGTTCCAGTCCCTGGTCCTTCAAATATTCATCCCACAGATAAGGAATAAACGTACCGCGGATGAAACTTACTTTTTTACCTTTCAGATCGGCTCCACTCTGTATATCATTCTTGGCATACAACTTCCACGCAGCTGCCGCTTCATTCGTAGCCTGACCTGCGGAAGCAATGACAGAGTAATCCCCTTTTGCCAAAGCGTTCAATACAGGAAAGTCAGCTCCGTACGCAATATCCACCTGCTTGATAAATAGCGCATTTACACCTTCCGCTGGCGAACCAAACGTAATGCTCTCTGCATCAATGCCGTGGCTCGCAAAGAAACCTTTGGCAATGGCTACCCTGAATGTTGGGTTCGTACTTGTATCTGCGATCCGGATTTTCACTTTTTTGGCCTCTGTGCCGGATGCGCCTTTTGCTTCGGATACCGTTTCGTTTGCAGAACATCCCGATAATATCAATAACATGGATAAGAGCATTAATAACACACCCGTTAAGGTGGACGGTTTTCTCAAAGTATGCACCCCATTCGTTCTAATCATTGTTCGTCGCTCTGCGCCACTTCATTTGCCTTCATCTGACGTTGCCACACAGGCTGCACCTTCAACAAACGGCAGTGTTATCTCAACACTTACAACGGATGCAGAACCTTTGGGCGCAGCTCCCGGTACTCTGTAGTCGGAAACATCAATGGCTTCAATAGCAACCTCCTGCGGCTTCTCCAGCTGTGGTACCCAGTGATAAGGCACGCGATACGAGCGATAGACCATATTGGTGTTCCGTCCATCCTTATAAGGGGATACATATTCCCACACTAGCTCATACTCGGATGTAACCTCGAACAGTCTTCCATTGGAACCTTCCGTAATTAGCGTGTTTCCATTAGGCAAGCGCTGAGCGGAGCTGATATACGGACTATAAAATTTATAGGAATCTGTCGGAACGGAAAATCCGGCTTCTGCGGATGTATATTGCCAAACGATCTCCAGGGTCACCGGATTGATCTCCAGTACGCGTGAATGATCGCGAACGGCATGTTTCAAGCCGTATGGAGAAGCCGGATTGGGCAGGCCATAACCGGCCCAGCCGCCATTGTCGAATACCAGCAGATTCCCCTCTCCAGGCAAACCTTTAGGGATGATATGTGCATGGTGCTGTCCAATAATGGTGCCAATATGCTTTACTTCAGGCGAAGAGTAATCCGGCCCTAGTCTCCATACGATCTTTCCACTCTGTCTGTCGGTTATTGCGATAATATTTGCTTCTCTGGCATCCCAGATAATATTGTCGGGATGGAACCGCTCGTCTCCATTTCCATAGAAATGGTTTGGACCAACATAAGAAGCTGAATTAATATGTAGCCAATCCCCCACCCCACCACCGAGATGTCCAAATGAGCGTGTGTTCGGGTCACGGAAAAGAACATTACGGGCGGCCTCATCGAATCCAAGTTCCTCAAAGTGCTCGTTCGGCAGCCATTCCCATAATACATTTCCTTCCCAATCGACTTCTATAATCGCATCATCAAGCAGAGGTTTATCCGAAATGGACGGGTTATTCACATTTTTATGCGCAAGAATCAGTGTCTTCCCGCTCTGGGTCTTGGGTGCGAGCCCAGGGGCGTAATAGCCGACCGGATTGCCTTCGCGCTGAAAATCATGGTGCTGACGAGCGTACCACAGCGGTTCATATCCTGGATCTTCAATGTGTTCGTAGCTGTTGTATTTCCATACGATATTGCCATCCCAATCCACCTGAACCAAATCAACGTTGTCCTGGATACCGAACTTCGGATCTCTTCGCCCCGTGCTGCCCAATACAAAGCCGCCTGGAAAAACTTTAGCCGGAAAGCCTAGCAGCCCCTTCCACAGGTGAACCTCCTTACCATTCATATCAATCAGTACAACCCCTTCCTCGCCTGCCTGATAGACGGTATAACCGCCCCAAGCCTTATCAGGGTTATATACGGTTGCCCCGGTTGGATAAATTGTTGAATGCCCCATTGATCATCTCTCCCTTGGATGGTTTGTTTTCATTATCTGATCAAACGTTAATAACTGAGATAATTGCTCTTTCCGGTATTCTCCCTCTGCTTCTGTTCAGGGTTACTTTTGGTGGACGGATCGTGTTCCTGTCTCCCGTTGTTCTCTGCCAATTCCAGCAGCGTATCCGAGAACCCCTCCAGATTCGCTATCACCCGCTCATAAAATTGGCTTTGCTGCTCCAGTTCCTCCGTCGTAAAGCCCTCAAACAGAAGCGTGATACATCGGGCACCGATATTGCTGTTCCGTGCAAACATCTCCCGCCCACTGGCAGTAATGTCGAGCAAAACCGTCCGGCGGTCATCTTCCTTTCGCCTGCGGATCGTAAGCCCCTTTTTCTCCAACTTGTCTGTTAAAGCTGTAATGGCACCTGAAGTGAAGTCCAGTTGTTCAGCCAAATCCCCCAATCGCTGCTCCCCTTCACGAATGATTTTGTGCAGAATAAGCATGCCCGGTAAACTGACCCCCTCTACCGATATGCGATCTCGTTCCTTCACGAATCGTCTGACCATTTTACGAAACAACCAATCTGTCTTTTCCAATGCTTCCCAGTCCCTATTGCTCATTTCATCCTCCCTGTCTAACTGAAACAGCAGCAAATACGCAAAAAGGCTCCCGTAGACATTCCATAGTGGAGTAGTCCCGGGAGCCTTTGGTGGTCCAATCAGCTCGCATCAGTTCATATTATTTCACTGTTCATTTAATTAGTGTTAAAATAATTGAGTTCATCATATAACCCACTAACCCAACCTGTCAAGTGTGGATTTAAATATATTTTTCGTAGCTCGATGTCCCCCATATTTAGATTACTTATCTGATTTTAAGTTTCAGTTCAGCTTTCCCGGTTACACTATCCTCAGAGCGTTACATCAAACCAGCTACGATTCAGTTCGTACTTAACTATAGAAATGAGGATGACATATATGAATATGAAGCGCGTAATCGTTGTCGGAACCATGATTGTTACCATGTCCTTCGCAGGAACAGCCTGGGGCAGATCAGCAATATCCCCTATACCTTTGACGAAATGGTCCATCGTTAGCATCGATACCAAAGACGAGAGCGGAGATGAGTTGCTGAGTGCTCTGAATCAACAGTCGGAAGACGACTTGGTTCAGGATCTTTACGCGGGTAAATCGCTGAGGATGATTGCAGATGAACATGATGGTGATTTCAACGAGGTTGTCGCATTGCAAATAAGGCAGCTCAAGGAGCAATTAGATCAACGACTCGCAAGTGGAAGCATTAGCGCGGAGCAACACGCAGTACAAAGCAGTGAAGTGGAGGAGTTGGTCACGGAGAGTGCCAATACAGCCTACAGCTTCGCGTAAATGAAAAGTCTCTCATGTGTTATGGCAGAGAATGAGGGCACGCCAAAAAGGAGCGTCTAACGCCCCTTTATCTGTTTCATATTCACTCTAAGTAAGCTGATTTATTATCTATGATACTTACTCAACTGCTGCTGCAATCGTGCATTTGCCCAAGGATTCGCCGTCCCAGGCCAGTTCAAGCACATCTCCTGCTGCCGTTGGTCCAACCCCTTCTGGTGTGCCCGTAAAGATAACATCTCCAGCCCCCAGGCCGTAATGATGACCTACATAATCCACAATGTCCTGCAGGTTGAAGATCATGTTACGGATATTGCCCCGTTGGACCTCGGCACCGTTCTTGGTGAGTGTAAAGTCTTTCTCAAGAAGAGCCTGAGCCCCCGGAAATGGCTGGAATGCAGTAACCGGAGCGGAGTTTTTGAACCCTTTGGCTGCCGTCCACGGATGGCCTTTTTTCTTAATAACCGTCTGTACGTCACGTAATGTAAAGTCAATGCCAAACGCATACGCGTCAACCAACTCATCCACAGCCATACCCGGCTCATAATCCCGCCCGATTTGGATGACTAGTTCAGCCTCATAATGAACTTCGCCCTTTGTCGCAGGTAATTGCAGCGTTTCACCATTCAAGGGCACAACCGCATGGGAAGGCTTCATAAAGATCATCGGTTCATCCGGAACCGCGTTACCCAATTCTTCTGCATGAAGTTTATAATTTCGTCCTACACAGTATACATTGCGAATGTTTGTCAGCATGGGTTTACGACCACCTTTATCGGATTCATTAGCGTATATGGAGCATGTTTATCTTTTTATTATATAAGTACATATCATATTTTCGCTATTCAAAAATTGGAGTTTACGGCCTGAAAAATCGGCTGCTCGTTTCCTGAAAAGCCTGTTCCCACACATCAGGCCGGTTTGTACATAACATCAGCTCCGGATCAATCGCCGCAAGCCGCTTCATGATGATTTTGTCATCCACTGTCCAGGCCATTACCTGAATGCCTTCGATACGCATCTCACGCATCAGCGATTTGTCCACATTGGTGTATCCGATGGAAAGAAAACTGCAATTCATCTGCCGCAGCACTGCTGCCAGATCCCCTGGACGTGCATCAATAATCAATCCCGTTTTGAACTCCGGGGCCAGTTTCTTCACTTCAACCAGAGCCGAAGGTTCAAACGAAGTGATGACCACATCATGCTGCATATGTCTCTTCCTCACCTCATGAATGACCGCTGCTGGCAGACCGGGATACATGTTGCCTTGCGTTTTCAGTTCGATATTCAATCGCACTTTGCCACAGGTCCGGTCCAGCACTTCGCTAAGCGCAGGAACACGTTCCCCTTTATAGGCTTTTCCTTTCCATGATCCTGCATCCAGCTGCTGTATATCTGCCCAGTCCTTTTCTCGAACAAATCCTTTTCCATTCGTAGTCCGATCAAAAGTAAAATCATGAATAACGACCGGCACACCATCACGCGACAACTGTACATCCAGCTCCATCCACTGAACTTCCGGCTGCTCCATGGCAAGCAGAAATGCAGCCATCGTATTTTCTGGTGCAATGGACGAAAATCCACGGTGCGCTACACAAAGGTTGTTCATTTCATCCCCTCCTCAACAAAATGCATCTCAACTTGGCGAAGCGAACCCATTCGCATCAAAGCGAATGCCTGGCGAGAGCTGTGTCATCTGCTCCAGCAGCAGCTTGTTAGCTTCATCCACCATCGGAATGGCCTGACCCAACCCTGCCTCGTAAGGAATAACCTTCATGCTGCATTTGGCATCCTTACTACAGCTCGCCTGAAAAACCGCTGTTTTCCACGTTTCCTCTGTCGTTGATTTCGAGAAAATAAAGTTGCCTGTACTATATGCAATCCATTTGCCTTTGTAGTACTCTACCCCTTGCAAGACATGGGGATGCCCACCTATGACCAGATCGGCTCCGGCATCTACAAATTCATGAGACAGACGAGTCTGATCATTATTTGGAGTGCTGACCCGTTCCTCTCCCCAATGGGCAACAACGATAACCAGATCTGCCTTTTCACGGGCTTTCTGAATGGCTTTTACCGCTCCAGTAGAATCGTAAGCTTCGGCAACACCAGCCCGATTCCCTTCCGCTTTCCAGCTTGTTTCAGGTACAACCCGGCTGAATCCAAGCAGTGCAATCTTCATGCCTTTGCGTTCCAGATATGCAGGTGCATAGGCCTCATCCCTGTTCATACCCGCCCCTGTGTGCGCAATACCATATTGCTCAAGGTAAGTTAACGTATCGACCAAGCCTTCTACACCTTGATCGAGAATATGATTGTTGGCCAGATTCACGGCATCAAATCCTGCTGAAGCCATTGCTTCGAGCGCCTTTGGCGAAGACTTGTATACATAGGTTTTGTCTGCTGCACCAGTTCCACCAAGGGTTACGGGAGTCTCAAGGTTTCCAATGGTCAAATCATCTTCCTTGAACAAGTTGCCAAGCTTTGCAAAGGGATAGTCATAACCGTTCTTCTCCAACAATTCAGCCACTTTGCCGGAAAACTGAATATCCCCAACAAAGTTAATGGTTACATCCTTCGCCGAATGAGATGGCTGTGTCGCCCCAGTTCCGGCACCTTCGCTTCCCTTTGAGCCGGAAGAAGCGGGAGTATCCGTCGGTTTTTTCGTTCCTGTATCCGTCTTTCCATTTGCCTCGGAGCCTGTAGCATCAGGCTTTTTCTCACCCGACGTAGCGCCTGGATTCTCAGTTACCTGTTCAGCAGAATCCTCCGATTCTTCATCCGGGGTATTACTTGCCTCCGAATCCGTGTCAGGTGAATTCACCTGATCACCGCCCTGAGGGCTTTTTTCATTCACAGGTTCCTGATTCACAGCCGTTTCTGTCACCGCCGGGTCTATTTGCTGCTCCCGCATGCCTACTGCGTAATAGATGCCGACGAGTCCAATTGCAGCAATCAATACCAGATTAATGATCCAAATCCGGCGTTTTCGGGCACGTTTCACTTTTTTCTTTTGTACACTTCGTTTTGATCTTGGGGGATACATAGGCAGCTCCTCTTCTTCACAGCAATCCTTATCATATTATATCAGGCATATTCTGGATTTCCATCATTCCTTGGAACTGCAAATATTGAAAGAGTTCAGACCTCTCCCCTTTTCGCTTTATGGTGCAAAAAAGGCCGTCTCCCTGTAGAAAAAATCTACGTTTGAGACAGCCAAATACGTTAATTACTTTGCAGCAATCAATTGCGTAGCTTGAACTGACATTTCCTTCGCCTGTTTGATACAGTCAGGCAAGCCTACCCCTTCATAACCAGCGCCGGCAATGTATACCCCCGGCAATTTGCTGCCAAGTTGTTCGCGCAGTGCTGCAATCTGCTGCAGATGACCTACCGGATACTGTGGCATGGATTTGCGGAGCCGAGTAATTTCCGAGAAGATCGGAACGGCCTCAACGCCCATTGTTTCACGCAAGTCCTTGAGTACCAGATCTGTTAGTGCATCATCCGGGAGTTCCACATTCTGTTCATCTCCGGAACGGCCAACGTAGCAACGAAGCAGTACTTTGTCATCCGGGCTGGTGTGCAGCCACTTGGTTGATGTCCAAGTACATGCTGTAATATTGCGGCCTTCCTTACGCGGAACGAGGAAACCAGACCCATCAAATACATGTTCGATATCCTTTTTCTCAAAAGCCAGCACCACATTCGCGACAGATACATAGTTAATCGCATCCAGAGCCGCTGTATCCACGTGCGGTTGCAGCAGTTCAGATGCAACATACGTAGGCACGGTAATGACTACATCATCTGCTTCAAGGCGCTCTCCGTTATCCAGTTGAATGCTATATCTGGCTGAATCTCCAGTCTGAACCTCCAGGGATTGCACGGAAGTGTTCAGCCGTTGATCCACGTCCTGCAACTCATGTACAAGCGCATGAACCAGGCTCTGCAAACCCTGACGAAAGTTCAGAAAAGCACTTTTCTTCGTTCCCGTATGAGTCTCTGCCGGTTTGCGGCCAGTCATCATTCCCCGGATCAAACTACCGTAATCCCGTTCCACTTCACCGAATTGCGGAAAGGTTGCCTGAAGACTCAATCGCCGCATATCACCTGCATAGATGCCCGCAAGCAGTGGCTCAGTGAGGTTTTCCAGCACTTCCGCTCCAAGACGGCGTTCAATCATATAACCGAGCGATTCATCCTCCGTTGTACGGCGGGGAGGGATGACAAAATCCATTAATGCCCGCAGCTTGCCTGCCGGAGATACAAGACCACTTCTCAGAAACGGTCTTAACTCCGTCGGAATACCGAGAACGAGTCCTGCCGGCATGGGATGCAACTTGCCACGCTGCATGATGTACGTTTTTTTCGATTCCGGATTTTGACTGACCAGTTCATGGTCCATTTCCAGCTCTTTAGCCAAATCAATCATCGCCGTTTTGCGGGCAAGGAAAGAATCCGGCCCCTTCTCAATAACGAACCCATCCCGGTGCAGCGTCTCAATCATGCCACCCATGGAAGAACTTTTCTCAACCAAGGTAATGACAGGTTCAACTCCTGCTCCCCGGTAATGCTTCCGGATATAAAATGCCGCGCTTAGGCCGGTCAGACCTCCGCCGACAACAACGACACGACGTTTATGGTCTTCCATTACTCTTCCGTTCCTTGCTGCCATTGGCTAATAATGACGTCACTTAACGTTTCCATGTAAAGCGGGTCACTATTGAGAGAATCGATACGCATGAGGCGCATGTCGATCTCTTTGGCAATCGCTTTGGCTTCAATATCAAGATCATACAGCACTTCCAGATGATCCGATACGAATCCAATTGGGGCTACAAGCACATCCTCAACCTGTTCACGAGCAAGCTCCTGAAGTGTGTCCAGAATATCAGGGCCCAGCCACGGCTCTGCCGTTCGCCCCGCACTTTGCCACGTGAACTGCCAGTTGGTAATTCCTAAACGGGAAGCAATAACTTCCGAAGTCTCCAGCAGTTGCTGCGGATATGGATCACCGATATCTACAATTCGCGCAGGCAGACTGTGTGCACTGAACAGCACTCGTACATCGCCGCGTTTGGCTCCCGCTTCTTCGAAAGCATCCAATTTGGCGCTAACACGTGTGGAGAGAGCCTGAATCAATTTGGGATGCAGGTGGTAACTCTCAATAAAGGACATCTGAATGCCTAATTCTTCCGCTTTCTCACGAGCGCGCTTGATGTAGCTTCCTACACTCATCGTGGAGAAATGAGGTGCCAGTACGATGCCTATTGCAGTCTGAATTCCATCCTTCGCCATCTGTTCCACGCCATCCTCAATGAACGGATACGCATGCTTCAACCCTTGATAACAACGGAAGTCAACCTCATTGGAACGGTCATCCTTGTTTAACGTCTCCTGGAGGGCCTTCACCTGATTATCCGTGTTTTCTCGAAGTGGGAACACGCCCCCAACGATCGCTTCATAACGGTCGGTCAGTTCCTTCAATTGTTCCGGTTCAGGCGCACGTCCTCTCCGGATATGTGTGTAATACGCTTCAATACTTTCCATATTCTCAGGTGTGCCATACGACATCACCAGTACACCTACTGTATTAGTCATTAGTAACCGTCACCCCAGTCTTCAATGCTTCAGCGGAATATTCATGAATATACGCCGTGAGTTCTCTTAATTTATCCAAAGATGCTTCAGGAAATAGTCCGTGCCCCAGATTGAAAATATACCCCGGCTCCTTGATACCTTCGTCAATAATCAATTTGGCATGCTGCTTGATCAGATCCATCGGTGCAGTCAGCACATAAGGGTCCAGGTTACCTTGCACAGCAAATTTTCCGCCCAGTCGTTTACGTCCCTCGGAGATCGATACTCTCCAGTCCAGCCCAATCACATCAGCTTGCAGATCATGCAGGGTTGGCAGCAATTCACCAGAAGCCACACCAGGGAAATAAATTTTAGGTACATTCAAATCCGATAATTCGGTAAAGATACGAGTAATCGTCGGCAACACATACGTTCTAAAGTCGTTTGGCGAAAGTGCGCCCACCCAGCTGTCAAACAGTTGGAATGCTTTACCGCCGTTCGCAATGTGTGCACGGACATATGTAATCACCATATCGCCCAGTTTTTGCATCAATTTATGCCACACTTCAGGTTCACTGTACATCATCGTTTTGGTCCGTATGTACCCTTTGGAAGGTCGGCCTTCAATCAAATAGCTGGCAATAGTAAACGGTGCACCGGCAAATGTAATCAAGGGTACATCCAGTTCCTTGTCCAGAATGCGAATCGTCTCCAGAATATGAGACAGATCTCCTTCCACATCAATAGGACGCAAACGATCCACATCTGCCGCCGTGCGGATTGGATTGTCTATAACAGGTCCAATATTTTTAACAATATCAAAATCTATACCGAGGGAAGCAACCGGATTCATAATATCGGAATACAAAATAGCCGCATCCACACCGAGTTTACGTACCGGCATGAGTGTAACTTCAGCTGCTAGCTCAGGTTGACGGCAAATTTCGAGCAAAGAATACTTTTCTTTAATCTTGCGATATTCGGGATCATAACGCCCAGCCTGACGCATGTACCACACGGGAACACGGTCTACCTGCTGTTTGAAGCTGGCCTGAATCAGACGATCATTATAGCTCATGTAAGAAGCCTCCAATAGTTTTTGGACTCATAAATAACATTATGCCCTTTTTAAAGAGCGGTAACAACCACGTGTCGATCTGTTCCGATGACAATACTATGACATTCCTTACATCCCCTCATCCATATGAAAATTATGTTATAATGAAAAAATCGTTTTTTTTTGAAACGTTGCAGAAACGATCTGAAAGGAAGTGAAAGCACTTTGAAAACGTGGAAAGTAAACCTCATTGTGCTTTGGTTTGGACAATTTCTGGTCAACTCGGGCATGACCATGATTACCCCGTTTTTGTCCCTTTATCTCGCCAAGGATCTTGGCGTGGTTGGTGAGCATGAGATTGGCATATGGGCGGGATTTATATTTGCTGCCAACTTCCTCACCTCATTTTTGTTCCAGCCCTTGTGGGGCAAATTGTCTGACAAGTACGGACGGAAAATTATGTTGCTGCGTTCCGGCTTCGGGATGGCGATTGTTATTGCCTTGATGGGTTTTGCACAGAACCCGTGGCAGCTCCTTTTATTACGACTGCTCAACGGTACGATCTCCGGCTTCAACCCGGCAGCAGTTGCATTGATCTCGGGTACAACGCCGAAGGATCGCATGGGTTTTGCCATGGGCATCAGCCAATCCGGCCAAGTGGCCGGTACGATTCTAGGTCCGCTGATCGGCGGTTTGCTTGCTGATGCAGTGGGCTTCCGCCCTATCTTCTATATTACTGGCGGACTGATCTTTGCGGCTTCCATGCTCGCCATGTTCCTGGTCAGAGAGAAGTTTGACCGCAAGGAAGCGGCCAAACTGCCGGAACAATCCGTATTGTCCGGTCTGAAGGAATTGAACAAGTCTCCCCAGTTACCTGCGCTATTCGCTGTAACATTCCTATTGCAATTTGCCATGATTAGCCCGATGTCACTCTTGCCGCTGTATGTACAGAAGTTACAAGGTTCGGATGTCAACGTCGCCTTCTGGGCAGGGCTTGTCGGCGCAGTCACGGGACTATCCAACATGGCCATGTCCCCGATTCTCGGGAAACTCAGTGACAGGGTAGGTTCACACAAGGTACTTACGTTCTCTCTTATAGGAACAGGGCTCATGCTTATACCTCAAGCTTTCGTGCAGACGGTATGGCAGCTCATCCTCGTCCGTTTCATGATGGGTGTGTTCATGGGTGGCCTGCTTCCAAGTGTCAACGCGCTCATTCGCTCCTATACGCCAGATAGCATGATTAGCCGGGCGTTCAGCTTTAACACGAGCACACTCGCATTGGGTAACATGCTTGGAGCCGTAATCGGCGGCTTTATGGCCGGGTTCATTGGCATCGAAGGACTGTTCATCGTCTCTGGTGGGCTGCTGCTGCTCAACATGGTGTGGGTAAGACTCAAGCTGTACAAAAAGCCCCCTCTGATCAGAGAATCCTGACGCTTGGATTCACATCATATTTGTTCTTATAAAAAGCCGCTTTCAGCGCCTACTATTAGGCATGAAAGCGGCTTTTGGCATTCATTTGCTCAAACCTTATTTATTCAATTAGTCATTGGTCAGATGCTTGTGAATTGAATCGGGTATTCTTTAACGCCAAATACAAAAGCACTTTGAATCGGCTGCAGAACCGTTTCCGGCACAAGCTGAATGTCTTCCATTTGCCGAAGCATCGTCTGAAGTACAACCCTCGCCTCCAGTCGTGCAAGCGGCGCACCGAGACAGAAATGAATACCAAATCCAAAACCCATATGTCTGTTCGGCTTGCGGTCAGGCACAAACTTCTCTGCTTGATCGAATTGAGCGCTATCCCGGTTGGCCGATCCTACCCAGGATATCACCTGTTCCCCTGCCTGAATCGTTTGTCCGTTCAATTCTACGTTTTCTTTGGCAATACGCCCAATAGCCACAATTGGCGGATAATAACGCAACGTTTCTTCTACCGCAGTCGGGATAAGTTCAGGGTGCTCTCGCAGCTGCTGCTGAAGCTCAGGCTGCTCTGACAGAATACGAACAGCATTGGTAATCAGATTCGTTGTGGTTTCATTGCCCGCAGCAAGTAACAAGATGCAAAATCCGACCACTTCCTCTGCGGTCAGCTTCTCCCCTTCAATCTCCGCAGCAAGCAGCAAAGAGATCAGATCATCCTCTGGTCGCTGACGTCTTTCTTCCATTATGGCCGTGAAGTAGCTCGCCAGCTCCTGCTGGTTCCGTTTCTTTTCTTCCATCAATTCCTGGAAAGCTTCATCACTGTCATCTCGCGCACCCTTCACGAGTGCATCAGACCAGTCTTTGAACTTCTGGCGATCTGTGGAAGGGACTCCAATCAATTCGGCAATCACGATAACCGGAAGTGGAGTAGCAAGATCATCGATAAGACGCATACGACCTTCTGGAACATGCGGCGTCAATAACTCATCAGCGATTTCCTGAATACGCGGAGCTAACGCTTCGATCGCTCTAGGTGTGAACGCCTGATTAACCAGATCCCGCAGTTGTTTGTGCTTCGGTGGATCGGTAGTAAGCATGCTGGCGTTCGCGCGATCACGTTCAGAAGAGAACAGTTTAGGATTTTTCAACACATATTGCACATCTTCATAACGGAAAACATCCCAGCATTCTCGATGGTTGTCATAGCGGACTGGAGTATTGTCACGAAATTCAGCATACACCTGGAAGGGAAATAATTGCTGCTCCACCCCTTCCAGCTCTCGGATCGGAATGTAATTGGCATACTTTCTGGGTGCTCGGTTCATCGTTTCTCCTCCAATCATTAATATATATTTATTTACATATCGAAATCACCATATATTATAGACTCAACGCTGCTGGCATACAAATATTTGGCAATAATTGAGCCTCATTTCCTAGAACGTATTACAAAAATCGTCAAGACTTGCTAATTAATACCCCAGCTATTCGTCTTGGATAAGAACACTTCTGCTATGGACGATCCTGCAACACTTTCCCCAATTTTTTTCTATACCCTATCAGGTCAAAAGTCTCATATGTAATAAAATATGACACAAAAATTTCTTTAGTATGATTTCACACTCCTTATTCTCTTTTTCACCTTCTCATATTTATCCATAAAACCTTATAAACACACTTTATACTCTAAATATCTATCAATGTAACCGATTACTCTATCTATATTTACAATTGTCATATTATTTAACATGAAATACAATCAATTTGAACTTATATACATACCACCCTCAACAAACATCACACGAAACTAACCTGAAGGAGAGTGCTTTTCATGAAAAAAACTTCAAATCTTCGTCCTTGGGCTGTATGGAGCACAGCTGCTTTGACAGCTCTAACCATTTCCCTGTCCCCAATCGGAACCTATGCGGCTCAGGCGGCTACGGTAGAAGTGAGCGGTACAACCAGTGCAGTTCAGACCGCATCATCCACTCCAGCTCGCAATACGACCATCCCTGCTCTATCGGATTCGTTCAAACAATCCGCTCTGCCTAATGTTCTGGTCATTGGAACGGGTGGTACGATTGCGGGTCAATCCGAGGATGCAACCAGCTTCCAGAACTATAAAGCTGGCACACTCCCGATTGGAGAAATGGTCGACGCCTTACCGGACAAACAGAAGATTGCAGATGTTAGCACACTCCAATTCGGAAATTCAGGTTCAGGTTCTTATACCATGGCTGATCTCTATGACTTATCTAAGACGGTAGACAAGGCTCTGGCCCAGTATGACAGTGTTGTGGTTACCACTGGTACAGATACCATGGAGGAAATCGCCTACTTCCTCGACATGACCGTACAAAGTGATAAACCCGTCGTCATCACAGGGTCCATGCGCCCTTGGACCGTTATCGGCTCAGATGCACAAGCGAATCTGTACAACGCCATCAAGCTCGCAGGCAGCGGGCGCACCACTTCATTTGGAACCGTGCTGATGTTGAACGATACCATTCAATTGGCACGGGGCGTGACCAAAACGAATGATTATCGAACAGACACGTTTGAAACCCCGATGCTTGGTGCAGTCGGTTATATTGATGAAGAAAACATTCGAATTTACCGTGCCCCTGCACGTGCCTTGAAGCCTGAAGGTACATTGAAACCGGCCTTTGACCTGAGCAAAATCACGAAGGCAGATCTCGCCAAGGTGGAAATTGCGATTTCCTATCAGGAAGCTGGCGGCGAAGCCATTGAAGGATTTGTGAAGGGCGGCGCCAAGGGAATCGTAACGTCCGGTACCGGAGCAGGCGGTATCTCCAAAGCAATGGGACAAGCACGTACCAAAGCGGTGGAGGATGGCGTAATCTTCGTAACGACCACTCGGACAGGTTCAGGCAGTGTATATGGCGGAGGGAAAGGCGTTATCGCCGGTGACAACCTCAGTCCTCAGCAAGCACGCATTTTGTTGATGCTCGGGCTGTCCTTCAGCGATGATTTTGACACGATCAAAAAATGGTTCGAGACTTACGGAACGCCGGAAGTTTAATAAGGCTCTCATCACTTCACTCCAATAAGCAGAAAGAGACGATCATACTCTGAGATTCAGGAGTGTTATCGTCTCTTTCTTTTCGAATTGAATGCGCATTCCATCCGTTTTAACGGATCTGCATCTTTTCTTACTTCACCCAGGCCAGAGCCAGACCATCATAATCCGGCAGCATCGTTGTTACGAGGCGCGGGTCACTCGCCATCTGCTCGTTGAAGCGTCGAACCGCGAGGACCGCCGGACCCTGCTTGTCCGGATTTAGCGTACGGCCGCGCAGGAAACAGTTATCTCCCACAATGACCGCCCCCGGCCGCGCGAGCTTAATGGCGTAATCGAGATAAACGGGATAATTCTCCTTGTCTGCATCAATGAAGAAGAAATCGAAGGTTCGTCCTTCCTGTGCCAGCTGCTCCAGACTGTCGGCTGCGGGGCCAATTTTATATTCGACCTGATCCCCAAAGCCTCCTTCCTCCAGATGACCACGAGCCATCGCTGCGTATTCCTCTTTCAGTTCCAGCGAAGTCAGGGTTCCCCCGTCACTTAAACCGCGAGCAAGACAGATACCGCTGTATCCGCCCAGTACACCGATTTCGAGTACAGCCTCCGCTTTCGATGTCTTCGCGAGAAAAGTGAGCAAACGGCCATAGGCCGCTGCAACCGAAACTTCCGGCATGCCGTTCGATCGGATGGCTTCTTTTACCTTTAACAAGAGATCATCCTCTTGAAATAATTGATTTACATATTCGTCAGGGGTCAGATTCACCGCTAAAATCCTCCTTGGACACTTGGACTGCTTTCCATATGGATGCCAATGTTCTATAATAAATGTTTGTTGTCAAACACAGGCGGTTGACTGCTGCATCGGCTCGAAAGATGAATGCATTAGCGCACCGCATTTCTCATTGTAAGTTTTTTCACGGAAAGCGGCAAGGCCGCACCGTCACTATACAGCAGAGAGAAGGATATTCCTTCTCCAGCTTGAAATGGAGTTGAAATGAATCACATGGCTCAATTGCAATTGATTGCGACCTCGGCGATGGGACTCGAGGCTGTTGTCGCCCGGGAACTGAAGCAGCTGGGGTATGAGGATGTTACGATCGACAATGGCCGGGTTTTCTTCACTGGAGATTATATTGATATTTGCCGGTGTAATCTGTGGCTGAGAAGTTCCGACCGCGTATTGGTCAAAATGGGTGAATTCCCTGCGACAACGTTCGATGAATTATTTGAAGGTACCAAAGCATTACCTTGGGAGGAATGGATTCCAGCCGATGGCGAATTTCCGGTTGAAGGTCGTTCCCAAAAATCTCAGTTGAGCAGTGTACCTGCATCGCAGGGGATCGTGAAAAAAGCGATCGTAGAGAAACTGAAGCTGACTTATGACACGGAGTGGTTCCCAGAGGATGGGTCTCGTTATGTGATTGAGGTCATTCTGCTGAATGATCGCGCCCTGCTTACTTTAGATACGACGGGACCAGGTCTGCATAAACGGGGTTATCGTAAACTCGTAACTGAAGCACCACTCAAAGAAACACTTGCTGCGGCGCTTATTCAGCTCAGCCGCTGGAATGTATCCCGCCCCTTCTATGATCCATGTTGTGGATCAGGTACAATGCTGATTGAAGCCGCTATGATCGGCTGGAACATTGCACCGGGACTTCGTCGGACCTTCAACTCCGAGGACTGGGCTGTCATTCCTGAAGAATTGTGGGAACAGGCGCGCGAAGAAGCATTTGACGCGGTTCGAGACGATATTCCATTGCAAATTTCGGGCAGCGACATCGATCCGGAAGCCATTGAAGTTGCACAGGCAGCAATCAAGAGTGCCGGCTTCGCCAAAGATATTGAGGTCAGCGTCCTGCCCGCCCATCGTGCAAGACCACAGGGCGAATATGGTGTAATCATTACTAACCCTCCATATGGTGAACGTTTGAGTGAAGAAAAAGAAGTGCAGAAGCTGCTGCGTTCTTTAGGGCGCAGTTACCTCGATTTACCGACATGGTCCTTTTTTGCCATCACGTCGACCAAATCTTTCGAGGAAGACTTTGGCCACAAGGCAGACAAGCGTCGTAAGTTGTTTAATGGACGCATTGAAACCCAATATTATCAGTATTTGGGCCCACTGCCTCCACGTAATAAAACACCACAACAATAAGAATATTGGAATAATCAAGTGCTCCTGCCTTCCACGGCTGGGGCGCTTTTTTGGTATGTATTTCTGGAGAACTATGATTGATCTTAATGACATTGCTTCCGCATGAAGCATTTCTCCCTTGGGCATAGTTGAAAAGCCATGACACCACGCTATAATGGATAAAGTCCTATTTTTACATTCCGTTAACAAATCCATTCATCAGGGGGGAAGACATATATGTTTTTCACTAAGCCAACGCGCACCCTTACGCCGCGCGGGCTTCCGAATCATCCACTTACGTTATATCTTATTTTTCTTGTACTCATGCTGCTCAAATTGATGTGGCTCCACCACAATCTGCACGCCTACAACATTACGATGGGGCTTCTGGACAAAGTAATTGCCATCGGTTCGCTGCTGCTTCTGTCCTTCTGGACCTGGTGGCTGCCTCGCCGGGGCATGATTATATCACTCGTTATCCTCAGTCTGCTGCTCACTGCACTGATCTATGCGGATATGGTTTATTATCGCTACTTTCAGGATTTCCTAACAATTCCTGTGCTGATGCAAGCCAGACAGGTGGACGCTTTGGGTGACAGCATTGCTACGCTCGTCTACGCCAGTGATCTGTGGTTCTTCGTCGATTGGCTAGTAATTATCCCATCTGCAGCGATTCTGCTGTTCAGTAAACGTTACCGCCGTGGTCGCTCGAGCGCATATTCAAACGGGCCGAACTCTTACTCGTCAAATTCAGGCAAATCAAGCATGCGTCGTCGACTCGCTGCAGGCAGCATTGCCCTGGTACTGGGTCTGGGGCTCGCGGTTGGTCCGATTTATTTTTATAGTAAAACCTGGGCAAAAGGGTTGTTCGATAACAACTGGTGGAATGTGTCCATGTACAACGTTACTGGTCTTCTTGCTTTTCATGGCTATGATCTGTACAACTATGCCAAAGACCAGCTCGGCTCTGGACCGGAGGTCGATCCTGCCGATCTCGAACAGGCGGAAGCTTATTTCGCCAGCAGACAACAGGCTGATTCAGTGAAGGATGCGATGTTTGGCAAGTACAAAGACAGCAATGTGATCATTGTCCAAGGGGAAGCCTTCATGAATTTCATGATTGGACAGAGCATTGGCGGTCAGGAAATTACGCCTCATTTTAACGAGCTGATGAAGGAAAGCCAGTACTACAGTCACTTTTATCACCAGACAGGTCAGGGGCGAACATCGGATGCTGACTTTGGGGCCAATATTTCTTTGCATCCACTGTCGGTTGGATCCGCGTTCGTCCGTTACGCAGACCACAGTTACGATTCCCTGCCTTCTATCTTGAAGGATCATGGTTATAGTACGAATGTATTTCATGCCTATGAGAGCGGATTTTGGAATCGTTATACGATGTATCAGAATATGAAGTATGACAAATTTTACAGTAAAAATGATTTTGAACAGGATGACCCGCTAGGCTGGTCGCTGTCGGATGAGTCCTTTTTTCGCCAATCGGTTGAGAAAATGAGCAGTGAGGTTACAGAGCCCTTCTACTCATTCCTTATTACACTCAGCAGTCATCATCCATTCGCGTTGCCCCAAGATAAACAGCAGCTGGATGTCGGGGAATTCAAAGGAACGATGTTTGGCAACTATCTGCAATCTGTTCATTACGTGGATTCTGCGCTCGGCAACATGGTGGAAGACCTGAAAAATCGGGGATTATGGGACAAAACGATCTTCATGTTCTATGGGGATCACGATAACTCCATCAAGGAACAGCCACAATACGAGAAATTTCTCGGACGCTCGCTGACTGATCTGGATATGCAGCAGATTATGAACGAAGTGCCTTTGCTGGTGCATCTGCCCGATGGAGCCGCAGCAGGAACGATTGACGAGCCTGCCGGACAACTGGATGTTACACCTTCAGTACTGCATCTGTTGGGGATATCAGATCAATCCTACTACCACATGGGCAACGATGTGTACGACGGTTCCTCCCGTATGGTGGTATTGCGCAACGGAGCATTTACAGATGGCTCCCTGTTCTATATCCCATCGGATGATTACCTGTATGACAGCGGCTCCTGTTACGATCTGTCTACAGGCAACAAAACGGATATTAATGCTTGCCGATCTGGTCATGATGAAGCAACAAAACGACTGCATGTGTCAGATACGGTCAATACGTTTGACCTGATCTCACGTTTTCGGGAGGAGAAAGCGTCTGACTCCGCTTCCTAACAGATACGGAACGGAACAGTGCGCTGAGGGAACTTTATAATTCATATTTTAAAGTTAACCCGACACTACAATGAAATGGAGCTAGTGCATGACCATGACGTCACATCCAGATCAATTCAATATCGAACAAAAGCTATTCGAAGAAGCTGCAAACTTTGTCAAACATCGCTACCCTCAAGGATGGGGCGGGGCGGCTGCCGTTTATACCGAAGCTGGCTCGCTGTTAATCAGTGTAGCTCCAGAAGTGATTAATGACGCCACGCATCTGTGTATGGAAACAGGAGCCTACCTGGAAGCCCACAAATTAAACGAGAGGGTCACCCACTCCATCTGTGTGGCACGTGACAATGAGAACTCGCAATTCAAGGTCCTCACCCCTTGTGGTGTGTGCCAGGAACGACTGTTTTTCTGGGGAGAAGACGTGAAGGCTGCCGTATACGATCCGGATGGAGCTTTAATTTACAAGAGATTGGACGAAATTCAACCTTACCATTGGACCAAGGCATACCGGGATAAGTAAGAAGATAAATTATAAGTGTTGAGGCTGCAATCCGTTGCATGCTTCAGCACTTCTTTTTTCGAGACTGGCAATAACCACAACCTTGCGAAAGATAGAAAGTCGCTATATAATTGTAACTGTATTGGTTTCATTTATAGATGATGGAGGTTTTAATGAATGAATATTGAAATATGGTCCGACTTTATGTGTCCTTTCTGTTATATTGGCAAACGTCGTCTGGAGAATGTACTCGCACAATTCCCCCACCGCGATGAAGTGAAATTACAGTTCAAAAGTTTTGAGCTCGATCCAAATGCTGAATTGAATAGTGGCAAAACCAACGCAGAATATCTGGCTGCCAAATACAATATGAGTGTGGAGCAGGCACGCGGCATGAATGCCCAAATGAATGCCAATGCTCGTACGGCTGGACTGGAATACAACATTGATGAGATGATCCCTACCAACTCCTTCTCTACTCACCGTCTGACGCATTGGGCAGAAACACAAGGGAAAATGCTTGAGCTGAGCGAACGGCTATTTCAAGCGATCTTCATTGAAGGTAAACATGTCGGCAATTCCGATGTACTGATCGAGTTGGCTGAAGAAGTGGGTCTGGATCGCAATGCCGCAGCAGAAGTGTTGTCCAGCAATCAATTCGCAGACCAAGTGCGTGCCGACCAAGCCGAAGGCGAACAGTTAGGCATCCGGGGTGTGCCGTTCTTCGTATTTGATCGCAAGTTCGCTGTATCTGGCGCTCAACCGGATGAGGTGTTCCTTGACGCGATCCAGAAAGCATGGGACGAGCGTTCCCCTTTCACCATGGTAGAGTCCAGCACCACTGACGCAGATGGCAGTGGAGTATGCACCGAAGACGGCTGCGAGGTTCCGCAACCGGATCAATCCAAATAACACAAAAGCAGCAGGATCAAGGGTTATCCCCTGAACCTGCTGCTTTTTTTACACTTTTCCCTTTTAAATCCATCCACTTAAGATGAACTCATAATTTACACCTTTTGAATAAAAAAATTTGGAGACAACAGCGATCGAAAGAACGATCCGTATCCGGAACAACTCCACGCAGATCATTAAACACTCATTTTGGAATTGAGCTACACGCTCAATCCCAAAACAGCTGATCCGGATGTGGTCCCGTCCGTTTATCCGAGTCCAGCGCATCAATCAGTTTCAGCTCATCGGGAGTCAGTTCAAAATCAAAGATGTCCGCATTCTCGCGAATTCGCTCCGGGGTTACCGACTTCGGAATCGTCACGATCTGATTCTGAATATCCCAACGCAGAATAACCTGTGCTGGTGTTTTTCCGTATTTCTGTGCCAGACTTTTCAAAGCCGATTCCTTGTTCAGTTTACCTCTCATAATGGGGCTCCATGCCTCCAGTTGAATGCCCTGCTCCCCGCAGAAATCCTGCAGCTCCTGTTGAATCAGACCTGGATGCAGTTCCACCTGATTCACCGCAGGTACTGTTCCACCTTCATCTATGATATCGCGCAGATGGTGTATTTCAAAATTGCTTACACCAATAGCACGTACGCTTCCTTCGCTATATAGACGTTCGAAAGCTCTCCACGTCTCCTTATACTGGTCTCTGCCAGGCCAGTGAATTAAGTATAGATCAATGACATTCAATCCAAGCGCCTTCTGACTGGCCTCAAATGCTCTCAAGGTCGAATCAAAGCCCTGATCCTCATTCCACAGCTTGGTTGTCACAAACAGCTCATTACGGGCAATACCACTGCTCGCAATGGCTTGTCCCACTTCCTCTTCATTTCCATAAACGGACGCCGTATCAATGCTCCGATATCCAACTTCCAATGCAGTCTCCACCGCTTGCTGTACTTCCTTGCCCTTTGCTTGATAAGTCCCAAATCCCAGCCATGGCATCGTCACGCCGTTGTTCAGAATCGTACAATCTGTAATATGTTTTGTCATTCTGTACCTCCTGTGTGAAATTTGCCTGCTCTTGGTCTATTAACCTTCTCACCAAATTTTAAGCGGCACTTTGCATACAGTTTGGCTGGATCCACTTCTTGGGGTCCTTCAAAGGAAACATAAATAACCCGCAAAGCACTGCTGCTCTGCGGGTTTCTGGTGTGACAGGAACGCCTATAGATCAATGGTTGACATCGACCTTCCTTATTCTTCTTTTGTTGAAACAATAACGGATTGCTTCAATGTTCCCCATGTAAGATTTAAAGATGAATATCAATGATGTGTATAACCTTTTCCGGTCTGACTGCGTTTATTGGATAAGTACCTTTACACAAGGAGGCGTGTGTTTGAAGAACTTTGGAATTGTTTTCATTCTGGTGCTTTTATTGGTGCTTACCAGTGGCTGTACACCTTCGACGTATGAAATAACGGGATATACAGGCTCCTCTATAAATAACGAGATTCCTGTTCCCGTGAATGCAAAGCAGTTGAGCGTAACGTCATATTCAGACCATCCAAACATTCAAACAGGCATTAAATATGAATTGAAACATATCGGGGGAGAACAGGGATTATATGTACCCTCCGATTATTTTGAGAAGTTATCCGAAGCCGGATGGGTTGAAGTGGAAGAAGAGCGAATGGGGAATGTTCATTATTTGAAAAAAAGCGATACGATCATCGCCATTGAGATTCAAGAGGATACCTTTGAGATTTTTGAAATGATGCAGGGATTCAATTTTTAACCCTTTACTATTCCTATTCACAACTAAAAAAAGAGAGGCCGCAGCCTCTCTTTCCTTCCGTGGACAAGTTTGCCCACTGCATATCCATAAAATTACTTCACGAATTTCGCTACTTTTGCAAGCACTTCTTCTTCTGACGGAGCACTGATGTACCGACCGTTGATGAAAACAAAAGCACGCTTCGCGCAAGGACCGCAATACGATTTGCAACCAATTTTGATCTCCGTATCCGGAGCCATTTTCTCCAACTTGGCTACAATCGATTTTAGTCTGATATGATTACATTTTTCGCATACGCGGATATCGTTAGCCATGAGTTCCCCTTCTTCGCTCCCTTAGTGGTCGCCGTGGTTGCCTTGGGATGGGTTCGTAATAACGAAGCCTTCTTCAGGGAAGTAAAGGTAATCAATTTTGACGCCATCCAGCAAAGGCTGATCATTCTCAAGAATAACGTCGATCTCTTTATCGGTAGATACAACCGTATCATTTTCTTTTGGCGTATCGATATCGAGGCCGTAGTGGGCATGATCTCCATGTGCATGTGTGATCACAACGCGCAGCAATTTACCTTCGTTCTCAGGCTTGTCCAGTTCAAGTTTCAATACTTTCGCGGCATTACGTGTAATTTTGCAGTTCATTTCATTCATCTCCTATATCGTAATTGCTGGTTCCAACAATTTTTCAGTATTTCTAAACTCCAGCATCTATTGTAAAGAAAATTACTGCGCTTCGCAATAACATTGATGCAAAATCGATGTTAAAACCACCCATTTTGTGTCGGATTAACACGACGCACCCGCTGTAAGCACCGGATATTTGCGCTCCGCACGACTCACAAACCAGTTCATCAGCAACAACGTAACCCCGATATCATCTATAGGCATAAACGGCATCACGTCAGGAAGCACCCAGTAGAGCAGCGCCGGGATGATGAACAGCAGCTTCTCACCCAAAGGGATCTGAGGAGCCCGCAACAGACGCGGCAGCCGTTTGAATACTTGTGTCCATCGTTTGAATGATAGCAGTCTTCTCCACTTCATATGAACCCCTCCGTATAATTCTTGCACTGAAATAAAACAGCACACGTTATAGTCACTAATAGTTACACCCATCATTACCCGTTCCAGAGTGATCCGGAACGAATGATGCAATATGCAGATTAAAAAAACGAACGCCGGTCACAGCGCCCGTTCCTGTTATACGAGTGGACAACCCGTAAGTTTCATGTTCTCCCATCCAATTTATGTGAAGTCAGGTTGGAACGATTCCCAATCTACCCTGTTCATGCTCTCAATCGGATAATAATTCAGCCAACAGCATGCCAACCTCTACGCAGATGTCATCGAACTGATCCATGGGCAGCGGGTTGACCCCAAGTCCCACTTCTACCGTGAAGCCGGGCTTTCGAAACTTCTGAATGAACCAGTCTTTGTACCCTGCATCGCTTCCACCCAGCTTAACTGCCTTGTACCCTGAAGCTCTTGCCAGTCTGCGTGACAGCGGGGCACTCTCCCTTGGCTCCAAATCTCGGTAGTTCCAATAAATTTCCTGTCCCTGGCTGTGCAGCGAAACGACAGCATCGAAATGATGCTGCTCGGTCCACTGTGCAAGTGCCCACGCCTCCGGTTCCGATAAGGGAGCGGTTCCTGCATAATCTCTGGGCCCTGGAGTCGTTATCCCTCTTCTAGCTGCTTCTTCCTCCCAATAAGCCGGGAATTGATCATTAAGGTCTATCCCCCTGATATTGGACTTCCAATGCGTAAAATGGGAGCGTCCGGCATTCCATGCCAGCAGTTCTTCTGCATGGGGATGATCATTGACCGCACCCTCTTGCACCAATTCAACTCCATCCGGGTTAACCATGGGCACCGCCCACAGCGTGGTTTCCCGCATCCAGCGTTCCGTCTGGAATTGATGCCATGGCGTATGTGTACTGTAGGCCTTCGCATATTCTTCAATGAACCGCATCAGAACCGCCGTTGTCAGCCACTCATTTGCATGAACTGATGCGTTGACATGGATATGTCTGGGGCCTTGACCCAAACGCAGATAAGGCAAATCCTTGCCCATGACACTGCTGCCAATGGAGCCAATCTCGATAAATGGATACTTCTTTTCGAGCAAACCGATATCACGGCTCATTTCACGATAACCATACTCTCCCTGCAGCTTGACGATAGTTTTTCCATTTGAATCCGGAATATGAATACATCGCCCGCACCAGTCCGGAATGTTCGCTATTTCTGGATTGGCCTCGCGCAATTCTTCTTCATTCAGTCCAAAACGTAATGCAATCACAGCCACTTTCTCCCCAGGTTGCACTGCATACCTGCGCCCTGTTCCCGGCGTAATGCGCAGCATCTGTCCTGTCAGCAAATAGGGCTGAGACGCTGCTTCCGGGTTGAGAGCAGCCAGTAACTCCTTGGTCATATGGTTCGCTGCCGCAATACGCGACAAGGTATCTCCCTGCTGAACAATAATCCATTGCAGCTCCATGTCGATCTCCTTTCCCTTAGGAAATTGTGTAATCTCCCGTCCTTTTCTCGCCTGTGTCCTTACTGTATGTAATATGTATGCGGGTCTGGTTGTCCGTCATGTGACATGAATCGCGTCAATCCTTACAACATAAGAAAAACGTGTTTATAATCCGAAGCTCTTCTACTTTCTGATATGCTTAAAAAAATCCCGGAACACCAAGCGTTCCGGGATTCTTTTAAGCATTGAAATCAAAAAAATAGTTATGGTAATTGGGTAACCTGCCACACAACTGGCGTTTTGGAGATCTGCTCTCCCAGCCATTGGCGGGTAATATTCTGGAACATGCGGGGGTCCCCTGTGCAAAAAAACTGATGGACCGGCGTCTCATCCCCACTGGCCAGCTTTCGTTTATCATACAAAATCGTACTGATTTCCCTTGCCGTTTCATCTGCCGAACTAATCAGCTTCACTTCCTGCCCCATAACCTCCTGAATGGTATCCATGAGAAAAGGATAGTGCGTACAACCCAGAATAAGACAATCAATCGGCTGTTGTTTAATCTGGCCTAGAGATTGCTCCACCGTACTTGTCGTTTGCTCGGAACGGAATTCGCCTTGCTCCACCAGTGGCACCAGTGCTGGACAAGCCTGACTGACCACATCAATATAGGGAGACAACTGTTTGAGTGCAGACGTATATGCACCACTTCCAATGGTCCCCACGGTGCCAATGACACCGATGCGTCCTGTGCGTGTCGCTGTGATGGCTGCTCGTGCTCCAGGATGAATGACACCAATGACGGGCACATTCACCTTGGCTCGAATATAGTCGAGCGCTGCTGCCGTAGCCGTATTACAGGCGATAACGATAACCTTCGGATCGAACTGGATCAAGAAATCAACGATTTGTTCCGTGAATTGTTTAACTTGTTCGGACGAACGGGGTCCGTACGGTGTCCGGGCAGTATCTCCAAAATATATGATCTTTTCCCGTGGGAGCTGACGCATCACTTCCTTGGCGACGGTCAACCCCCCTACACCGGAGTCTAATATAGCGATTGCTTGCTGCACGAACACACCGCTTCCTTCTTCATTGAATTGGTTCTGTTAACATATTGGTTCCCAGAGCTTTCTTCCTACCGTATGAATTTCCAGGCAAAAAGGTACCTACATCTTACCCGATTTCATCGCAGGGTTCAAACAAAATGCCATATCGTACAACTCCTGTACGACCACGCACAACAAAGCAGGCTCCCCTCCAGATGGAGGAAAGCCTGCTTGCTTTCAAGCTTAGCTTTAGATGTTATCTTTGGAATCATCGGTAGGAAGCTTCGCGATGACTTCAATGCCTGACTCATTCCCTGCATCTGCATCCATGGAAGAATCGGAATCCGTAATGACTGCGGATACGCGCACTTCTTTACCTTCTCCGCAATTGCGCCAGGATTGGATATCCTGGATAACGACATCTGCCGTCTCTTTTACTTTGGATACGATCTGAGCGCTTTGTTCGCCTACCTTGCTAGCCAGTTCCTGACCCTTCTCACTGACCTGACGTGCACCTTCCGAAATATCTTGACGAAGTTCGCGTCCGGATTTTGGCGCCAGCAGCAAAGCTGTCACTGAACCTACAACCGAGCCGATTAATGCTCCCCACAACAAACTTTTGTTAGAATCCTTCACGTCTCATCTCTCCCTTTACCTTAAATGAAGTACCGAATAACCAAGCAACGGCCTGTTGCTCGTCAATCCGGGCGAATGCCTACTCTGTTGATGCAGTATAAGCAGCAAGGGCTTGACCTGACACTCGGATACCAAAAAAAATTCTGGATACCGTCTTTCGCACCTTCTGAGGCTATCGAGATATGTCTCAAGTCTGCCGCGCCGGCTCTAGCGGAGCAGCGGCATGTTCATCACCCGGGTCCAGATCAATGACATATCGCCCGGGTGCAATCAAAGCCGCCTGATGCTCACAACGCCAGCGTCGTCCACCGGAAGATCCCAGCGTCTGTCCATCCTGCAGAACATCTCCCTGATCAAATATGTAATAGGCGGCACCCAGTAATGTCTGGGCTACCGTATCCGGATCAAGTCCAATGAAATGACACTGTACATCAGGCACGCCAAGTGCCGACAACCCTACTGTGTCCATAACCAGCTGACGCTGTTCCTCCGTGCCCCCAGCCTGATACATGCGCACATTCATCGCAGCGTAGAGATGTTCCTCACGCTCCTGTGACAGCACATAGGCTTCTGGTTCAACCAATTTGTCACTGCCGTACCAGTATAACGCCTCACAAGGCAGCACTTCCATGACAGCCTGAATCGTTTTTTGGAACAATTCGAGTCGCTGTTTGCGCGGCATGGCAGCAGTGAACATATCATGTAGCCGGATGGAATATCGGATCGTTTCCATAACTTGTCCTGCTTCTGGCCAATGCCAGGCTTGCTGCAATGCCCCTCCAAAGCGGGCACGATCTACAATTTCAGTAATGGAGAGCATACACGTCTGTGCTGGAATATTACCTTCCTGAAAAGAAACCTTATGGTCCAGATGGTAGAAAACCAGCATCTCAGGTTTATGCTCCTCATTGCCCTGCTTCACGTCAAGCCGGACTTGTCCGGTATGACGGCTTAGTGCATCCTGCAAACGCCCCTGATCGATAACGGGACGTTCCTGAAATAACAGCTCAATCATATATACCGGATGAAATCCGGAAGGTATGTCATTCGTTTCATTATTCCCTTCTTGATCTTCTTTCCATTCGTTCTTCATGCTGCTTCCCCTCATTCCTTGCTCTGTCCCTCGGCCTGTGCAATCTGGAAAGGTCCGAGTTCTTTTTCCACATAGGTATTGACCTGATGGGAAAAATGTTCAAGCACGCCCGGCAAATCACTGCTCAGCGGATGCAGTTCAGATCGCTCCCAGCAGTAATAGTCCTGAACGAGCGGCTTGCGCAACGATACGAGGCGACTAAGCACCTCATAGGTTGCATGATCAAAAACCTTCTCTTCGTGGTTAATTTCAATAATATCGTCATAGCTGCTCGCATCACGCATGATGAAGCCGTCAATGAGATAACTTCCCACATCCGTAACGATTTCAATCGCCAGATGAAGACAACGTTCCTGTACCAGACCCAGCATAAGACTGCCATCCCAAGCTTGGGACGCGCGGCGAAGACCTTCGGCCACCTCCGGTACGGCAGCAAGCCGGCGGGCAATCTGTTCCCTATTTACGTAATACAATATGTTCACTTCCCGTTCAGTGAATTATCGGTTCCTTTTCCCTCTTCGCTTCAGCCAAAATAACATCACAGGACAAGCGATCAGAAACACGACAAAAATATATAAAAATTCCATAACGTCTCTTAAATCGCTCATGCAGAGTCCCCTTTATCCAAAGTAGAATCAATGACAGATTAAATTTCGTAGTCCACTGCAACCGACTGCTCTCTGACCTCGTTCATATACTTGATGACTTCCTGATGCAGCGGATGCACCTGATATGCCTGAAGATCTTCCAGTGATGCAAACTCTGCCGTAAGTGAGATGTCAAAAGATCTGTCTGAACGGAGCACGTCAATACCCACTTCAAGCGAAACCAGAACATCAATTTTGCCTTGCAGATTACGGAGAACATTTGCAGCCGCTTCAATACTTCCAGGAGAACGATCTTTCATTTTAAACAGAACAATATGTCTAATCATCAGACAAGCACCTCATTTGAGTATAATAATTGGTATGAATGAATTTTCTTGTATCCAAAATATATCATAACGTCCTCTATTACGAAAGGATACTTGGAAACGTTCTCTTCAAAGACAATCTAATCGGGGCTGCCTTCATTCGCCTTTGTTTTCTCCTGAGGCTTATTATCCGTCTGTTCAATTTGGTTTGTCTGTTTTTCCGGGTCAACTTCGGTTGCTTGTTCATTTGTATCCTTATTCCCCACGTTCGGCTGCGGTAGCGGCCATTCCCGGTCAGACAAATCCTCCTGTTTTTTAAGCACCGCTATAGCCTGTCTAAGCTTGTCAGGCAATGGAAGCCCAATGCGGGCATAATTTTCGGTAATGGATATCAGCTCATTCACCAGATAAAAGTAGATGGCTCCTCCTTTAATGATGTCAGTCCCCATGATCAGGTCAATTCGGTGGGCAAGCAGAATAACCGTCAGCATGAGACCTTTACGCGCGAGCCCCCAGAATCCAACATTACTATTCAACCCTTTACCCGATCTTACTGCCGCAGCGAGACCCGTAATGTAATCCACAGCCATTGCAACCGCCAGCAAGCTAAGCAGCTGATCCCATCCACCAAAAGCAAACGTCATGAACGCCCCTGAAATCGCAGTAAAGGTACTTACGGATGGACTCACGTTTCTCACTCTCCCTCTCACTTGATATCCATACAAGATATGTAAGAGTAAGAGATTTTGACAGGCCACATGCCTGGCAGAACCTGCGGATTTCTAATTTCAGATTTGTGCACATTGGATATGGGTTCCTTTAACGAAAATCGAATATTTATGGGTAAATCAGGGAAATAAACCGCATCATATCAACAAAAAATAGATAAAAGTACTATAGTCTCACTAATAGGTAATTAGACTCATTTTATTTTTATACATTATCTATTTGATCCCTTAAATTTAGTGAAACATTGTAATCTAGGAATATACTAGGATGTGAATTGCGTCTGTTATAGTTCATAATTCCTCCTTTGTAGCGGATTCACGCATCCCTTCATTTGAAACAGGTGCACCCGGCACTTGAAAGTACCCCCGTACTTATTGTAGTATTTGGTTAAAAAAATCGGAGGAAATATGCCTAATCAACCAGAACAACATTCCATCCAGGCGTGGTCTCTGATCAACCGTAAATATTTGGGAAAAGGCGTCCGTGTTAAACGATTCCGAAAACCGACACGCTGTCAAATCCGCAACCGTGTTCTTCTTGCCGTGCTGATGGCCAATGATATCAAGTTGTCTCAGCTCGCCGAAGATCTATCCATCTCTTCACGCAGCGTCAGCGCGTGGGTGTATGAAGGACGGATACCCGGCAGTACCAATTTGGACAAGGCATGCCAATTGCTCGGCTACCCGCGCCACATTCTTTTTAATGAAGAAGTGGTACGCAAAAGCCCTGTCATTTGTCAGCCCGAGCCTTCCCGCTTCATGAAGCGTACGGTGACCCGTTCTCCGGTTAGCAACCGTATTCTGACAGGCTTGTGTATGGTCCATGATTTGTCGGTGACAGATGTCAGCCACTGGATCGGGGTTCACCCCGGCACTTTCCGCAAATGGCTGCATCAGGGAACGCTGCCTTCTGCTGCGTTTCAGGAACAAGCGGAACAATTTTTCCGCATCCCGAAAACTATTTTGTTCGCAGATGTCATCTTGAAAGATCGCCACAATAACTAAATGAGCGAACAACCAAAAGGCTCTGTCCTCCCCCCGGGGAAAGACAGAGCCTTTTTAACATACAACTTAAAAATAAAGACAAGATTTATTCCACATCTCCCCGGTTAGATCGGTAATTCCCCATGTGAATCCTTCAACATCGTCTCTCCCGGACGACAGGCGCCCGTCTTGCCCTTTAAACAGCTATGGACGGATAATCATCCCTCCCCTGTCTGCTCCTTTACCTGCGCCAATACAGCTCACTCTCTGTACGCGGCGAAACCCCCTCTGTCGAAAGGGGCGGCGACTTATGCCCATATATGCCTCATCAATGCTTACAAACCACTCCATTAAATCTTTGATGATCTAAAAGATTATAAATTCATCGTTAGCGTCGTTTCGACAATATATTTGTACGAACAATTCAACCGAACACTTTATATGAAGTACAAAAAAAAGCCTTTCCCCTAAGGGAGCAGGCTTTAAGTCACACTCTAATTCAGCTTTTATAACTTTAGTACGATACATTCCAACCCCTTGTGTGACTGTGCTTTTCCAAAATCCATCTATATTGATAGCTCTGAAATCAAGCACCATCATCTCTAATGTAAACAACAACACTCTCTTGTCTCATACATTACATTATTCACTTTCAATTTGTACGTACAACTATAAACACAAAATAAAACTTGTTCATATTTCTTTTACCCATAATTCGAACCCACGTTAAGAATCTCGTTGATATATTTCAGTCCTGTATAACGATCACGAAGCAAATGAGCTGTGTTGAAAGCATGTTCCACCATCTCCATGGATACACCCAGTTGTTCAGTTGTTGTAGGGCCACCAACTTGCTCAAGCCAAGCTGTAAGCTGCGATGCATCCGGCAGATTATGGTATACACGGAAAACCGGCTCGTCGGATTTTTGTGCAAGATCTTTGTATTTTACGGTAAGCAATGCACAGGCCACTCCCACTTTGGCTCCATGCAAAACGGGCTTGTGCCCTGCCTCCATCAGATCCATCTCCCACCGATGGGACAGATGATGTTCTCCACCAGATGCTGGACGAGAATGATCAATAATCAGCATGGAAATGCCGGAAGCAATCAGCGCATCCATCAATACAGTCACACCATCGGCCCGCCCTTCAGCGATACCTTGTACATGCTCCACACAGGTTGTCAGCGCTTCTTCCGTCATACGATAAGCAACGGGGCAGAACGGTTCTCCACCCAGATCCCTGGAAACCACCCAGTCCGCCAGTGATGTATATTTACCAAGCATATCTCCGAAGCCGGCAGCGTTCATCTCTTGGGGGGCTTGCTCCAAAATATCGATGTCCGCAAAAATAGCTTCAGGCGGTACCGCCTGGAACGTCTGTTTGACGCCGCTTACAATAAGAGGCGCACCTGCTGAGGTAAATCCGTCAACCGAAGCCGCTGTAGGTACTGACAGAAAGGGCTTGTTCATTTTGGAGCAAACAAATCGCACCAGATCATGAATGGTCCCTGAACCAGCAGCAATGATCGCCTGACTTCCCTGTCTCACACCCAGCAGTACCTGCATAATCCCGCCCTCATCAGCGATTACATCGCCTGCTTTGTTCTCTGGCATGCATATCTCATCCACATGAATGCCCGCTTCTCGAATGTTCTTTACCACCTCGTGTCCTGCTGCCGGACCCGTAAATCGATCATATACAACTGTTACATGTCTATACCCTTGCTCGGACAAATAGCCAGGTAACCGCTGAATAGCTCTATGCTCCAGATAGACCTGCATTTGCACCAACCGATGATCATGCCCACAATTACAATTCTGCGCTTCTTCGTTCCATGCGGCAATTCGCTCGTTCATATTCATTCGCTCTTAACCTCCCTTAAGAAATATCATGCATAATTACATGCAGAAAACCACAAAATGAAAAAAGGAAATAAAATGTGAGTATTTTCCTGATCACACTTTACTTCCTGTTTTAAAAATTTGCAAACCCTAAACTCACATTCCCAAGCAGGTGAATCTATGAAATTAACCAAAGAAATAGGGATTTCTCTCGGATTTCTCGCAGGAACGACGTTTGGCAGCGGCATTGCTTTTCTGTTTCGTTTACAGGCGTATGAGGTCATGGCTAGTGTTGCGCTCTTGGGTATTGCCGGAGCGATTGCTGGCCTGTGTGTGCAACAATTCATATTCAATAAATAAGAAAATCAAAAAAAGCTCGCGAATTGCCTTTAGAGCAATTTGCGAGCTTTTTTTCTTCGATGCGGTCGAGAGGACTCGAACCTCCACGGGGGTTAGCCCACACGGACCTGAACCGTGCGCGTCTGCCAATTCCGCCACGACCGCATAATATGTATCTTCTCATCATGGATGAAAAGCATTCCGGTCAAGCCTTTGCTTGTTTTACCGTAATTAAGAGTATACATGCTCTGAAATAAGTTTGCAATACCTTTTTTCCAATTTGCAATGAATAGGACATATGTCCTTTTTTAACCCCATCAAACTCCCTATCGTAGACATTAAGCAGATCAAGTGTCCTGTTGGACACGCTATACCTTGCTTAGAAAAGTGGAGTTTTGCATGACGATCAAGAACACAACACATGAACGTATTGAAGAAGGAAAACCTGCGGACGTGGCATTGCCAGGTATTTGCGGAATCTGGGCAGCCAGGTCGTCGTTGTTGAAACTATCTTGTACAGCAACGCCAACATCTCACCCTCGGACCACAGGCGGTTCCTCATAGTGTTAACCACATCATTGCCGGACAGATGCTGAAGCATTTAAGCTTCAAGATCCGACCATTAAGAATGGTGATCTGAATTTAAAGGAGAGGTCCACATGAAAAAAGCGAAACTTTGTTTTATCGGTGCAGGATTCCATGCATCCACAAATATATATCCATCTGCTGCTGAAGCAGGAGCAGACATTCAGGCCATCGCCACTCGCAGTATTGAACGGTCCAAGGCGGCTCTTCTTCGTTTTGGGAGCAGTGGGAAAGCCTATGACAATACTCAGCTGATGCTACAGAATGAAGACTGTGATGGCGTCGTTGTTGTGGCGCAGCCAGAGGATCAGACAACTCTTGCCCTTGAATGCATCCGGGCTGGCAAAAATGTATACGTGGATAAACCCCTTGGATGGAATGCGGCTGAAGCAGCGGCTGTGGCTGAAGCTGCCCAACAGGCAGGTGTGGTTGTCATGGTTGGATTCATGAAACGATATGCGCCGGTCTACATGAAACTCAAGGAACTAATCGATGGTGGATCATTGGGCAGAGCACGTTCTTTCCAAATGAAATTCGCTGTAGACAGCACACCCTTCTGCAAGGATGAAGAACAATTCATGAAGCTCGCTGCCATTCATATGGTCGATCTGATGCGTTTTCTGTTCGGGGAAGCCGTACAGGTCACAGGCACAACGGTTAAGGACGGAGAACATATTAACCAGAGCATTTCCCTGAAATTTGATCATGGTGTGGTGGGCAGTGCGTACTTTGTTGGCATGAGTGCATGGTCACGCGAAAGCGAAAGTGTACTCGTCACCTTTGACGACGGATTTGCGTTAGCAGATGAAATTAATACACTTACGGTTCATCAATCTCGTACAGGGGATACCCTTCCCTGGAAATCCCTTGAGGAGCAGGATACTGTTTTCACCCCTTCCGGCTCTCCCATGTCAGGGGCCTATCGCGACCTCTATTTGCGAGGATTTGTAGGGGAGATGGCACATTTCATGGAATGCTGCCAGAACAAGTCTGTTCCACATTCCAGTGGCAAGGATAATATTGAAACCATGGCGCTATGTGATACGATTCTGGCATCGCTGATCTGACGTTTATACGATATAAGGATAACCATTTTATAAAACCGAGAAGAGGAAAGAAGCATATGTTAGACACCGGACTACTTATCATTCGACTTGTTATTGGTTTCATTATGATGGGTCATGCATGCAAGAAACTGTTTGGCTGGTTTGGTGGTGAAGGCCTATCAGGAACAGCCGAATTTTTCGGGGCGATTGGTCTAAAGCCTGCGAGAGTTATGGCTGTCTGTGGAGGCCTTATTGAATTGATCGGCGGATGCCTGTTTGGGGCAGGTCTCTGGACTGGTTTAGCTGCCATTTTGCTGATGCTCCCTATGGTTGTTGCCATAGCGAAAGTCCATGCAGATAAGGGACTTTGGAATCTGAACGGTGGATTCGAATACAATCTGGTTATGCTCGGATCGCTGATCTGTGTTGCACTTGCGGGCGCAGGAGCGTACTCCCTAGACACTTTGATTTAATCAAGCCTCTCATTCTTGAGAACCTCGATGTTTCGCGATACGAAACCGGGGTTCCTTTTTTGTTTTAACTTTATGTCAATGCATGGGATGGGGTTTATAATCTTAGGGAGAAGTGATATGCTCATAGATGAATGATATGTACATTTATGTACTGTAGTGTTCCAATCGATACTATTAATAACCACCACGAACTGGAGGTGCAATTATAATGAGAAAGAACACCGAAGCGTGTCCCGAGCCTTATGGCTGTTCCGTCGAAGTCACGCTGAGTGTCATCGGAGGCAAATGGAAAGGTGCGATTCTATATCACCTGTTCTCCGGCTCGTTAAGATTCAATGAGCTCAGAAAGTTATTCCCTGATATTACTCAGCGGATGTTAACTCTCCAGTTAAGAGAGCTGGAAAGCAGCGGAATTGTTCACAGGGAAATCTATCCGCAGGTTCCACCCAAAGTGGAATATTCGCTTACACCGTTTGGAGAAACGCTCCAGCCGATTATTTACAGCATGCGAGACTGGGGAGAACAATATACGAATGAAGTCCTGGCCAGATCACAAGATGTCTAAACAAAAGACAAAAGAAGCTATCCCTTTCTCAAATGGGATTAGCTTCTTTTTCTCGATATGAAAGATGCGTAAACCTTATTTTATGACCGTTTGAATGGTTATGGTACGATTACGTCCCTCTTCCTTGGCTTGATATAACGCATTGTCCGCCAAATGGAACAACTCTGTTGCCGTTGTGGAATGCAGCGGATATTCGGCAATGCCTGCTGAAATGGTCACTGAACGATCAATGGGCAATATACTTTGTTCCACCGATACACGGATATGCTCGGCAATTTGATACGCTGTTTTGGACTCCGTATGTCGCAATAACACCACAAACTCCTCCCCGCCAAACCGGGAGCATACATCCTGCGTCCGAACCGACAGTTTAATGATATTGGCGATATGCTTCAGAACCTGATCCCCCGCATGATGCCCGTACGTATCATTTATGGATTTGAAGCGGTCAATATCCAGGACCACAATGGAGAATGGAACTTCTTCATCAATCCAGTGCTGAATGACTTCTTCAAATGTTCTACGATTGGTCATTCCGGTTAATACATCCGTTCTGGCATCATAAGTAAGCTGATCCTTCTGCTTTCGAAAATTCGCCAATGCGGTAAGCACGGTGCGTGTTAACAAGTCCGCTTCCCTGTTCCAATGCGGCTTCAATACAGGCAGATCTATTTTGCCCTGATCCACCTGGTTAACCAGGTCCGCAAGATAAACAAATGGACTAGCCAACTTGCGCGCTACACGAATAACGATAAGTGTCAGAATGATGAACGGGATTGAAGTGTACAACAGCAACATGCGAATATGTTGATTCAGCTGATCGTATACCATCTGGGTTGGAGATACAACGACAACTCCCCAATCTGTTGCCGGGACCTTATAATAACCAGCGAGTGAATCCACACCCGCCAGATTCTTGTATTGTTCTTTGCCTGTCTGGTCGTGAAGCAATTTCTTCACAACTTGATTTTTGCTTAGATTCTCACCGATTCTTTCCGTATCCGGGTGAAACAACAACGTCCCTTTGGCATCAACAATAAAAAAATAAGAGCCATTACTGGTCTTCAGCTGACTGCCAAATGACAGGTTCAAGATGTTGTTTTCCTGTAGATAGATGCTCCCACTAATCAAACCTTTGAATTCACCTGATGGACTGAAGATCGGTTCACTCACAAAAACGATTCTTCGTTCCGAATACGGCGCACGATACGCTTCGGATATATAGGAAGACCTCGATTTAAACGCATTTTTCGCTGCATTTGAAGTTAAAGGCTGTCCGAGGCTTTTTTTCAAATAAGGAGATGAACCCCGGATTATACCCGATTCATCGATCAGAGAAACCGAATTGAAATAATTACTGCTGTTTCGAATTAAATCCAGTGTGGAATCCAGTTTTTTGGTGTCATCATAGTCTATTTCCGGAAAATAGTTGGCTGAATACTTCAAACTGACCTGCATGGATTGAAACAACGAGTCCAGTGTTTGGCTCATCTGCACGGCACTTGAATAATTAAGTGAGAGTGTACTATCAATCAGCGATTGCTTCTGGGATGTATAAGATGAAATAAACATAATGGTCAAAGTCATCAAAACAGCAATGGTGACCAATCCACTCAACAGAGCGGTAAGGCTGATTTTTTTGATCTCCCTTGCTTTTCTTCTTAATCTGGATGTTTTATTCTTTGCGATCATTATTGCTTCCCCCGGTTTTTCATGAAAAGGCATATTCCTTCTATTTTATACGAAAGTTGTTAAGAAGAAATAAATAGTTTATGAAGTTCGAATAATTACATTAGGAAGATCCACAATTTAATGACAATTGATTACATGCTATGACACGTTCTTCGAAATCATCTGGAACCTGTATTGGAGATTAAGATTCATTTGAGTCCACAATAATATAACCCTCTCCAGGCTGCTGTTCTATAAACCCTGCCATATGACGCGTTTGAAACGAAATGGGTTTGTCGCAACCGACCAAAATACGATTTTGGACGTCATCGGTTGTTTCAGCTGGCAATGCAAATGAGCGTGTATAAGCGAAGTGTTCCTGTAACGTGGTATGAATTGCATTCACCAGTCTGTCATTGCCTGCACGCCCAAATACATTCAGCAATACGATACCACTGGAATGCAATTTGTCTTTTAGCATCATGAAAAAAGAGCTTGAAGTAAACTGTGCAGGAGTACCCGTAGCCGTAAAAGCATCCACAATAATATAATGATATGCGCCAGAGGCTTCCTGCTCCAATAGTTCACGACCATCGCCAACCAGCACATGATCTCCACGATATCCAAAGAAAGTTCTGCTGAGCTCAACGACTTCCGCATCGAGTTCGGCGACTTTTACTTGACGGTCAGACAGGTGGGTGGATAAGGTTCCAATGCCGTGGCCCACCACAAAAACCGATTCATAATCGGGATTATTTCGTTCCATCAGGTGCACCATCGCTCTTGGATACTCCAGTACCATTCGGGATGGATCGTCCAGATCCATTGCTCCCTGAACTGCTGCATTGGAGAACTCCAGCACACGAAACCGGCCCTTTTCCCCATAAAGTTTGGAAGTATCATATATCGTCAACTCATGCTGTTCACTCTTATTTCGGTATAAAACTCGCACTGACTGTTCTCCCTTCGTACTATTACGCATCTGTTTCTATATTATACGGGAAGATCGTATTGTGCCCTAGACCAGAATGATATAAAAACTACAAAAAACCGACTCCGCTAGAACGGAAACGGTTTTTCCATGACTATTTAGGACTGAATCGCCTCATGCAGAGCCTGGACATACTCCACCCCCAGATTGGAAAGCGAAGCATTTTTGTGGCTGATCCAACCGACATTAATGGTCTCTTCACACTCCAGCGGGACGGGGATGATCTCATTCCCATTCAGGTCGGCACTAAGCACACCTGTCGAGATCGTGTATCCGTTCAAACCGATCAGCAGATTAAACAGCGTGGCCCGGTCGTTAACCTGTATGCTTTTGGGATGAGAAAGCGTGCTTAGGATCTCCTCTGAAAAATGGAAGGAGTTATATTCCCCCTGGTCAAAGGACAGGTAGGGATAATCCTGAAGCTGTTCAATCGCAACCGACTCCTGCTTCGCGAGCGGATTTTGCACACTGATAAAGATATGCGGCTTGGCAACAAAGAGACTGTTGAACACCAGTCCCGCATCCTTGAGCAGCTTGTTAATAACCTTGGAATTGAATTCATTCAGATATAGAATGCCAATCTCGCTGCGCAGGCTTTTTACATCCTGGATAATCTCATACGTTTTCGTCTCCCGCAGAGCCAGCTCATATTCATCCTGTCCATACTGCTGCACCAGCTTCACGAAGGCATTCACTGCAAACGCATAGTGCTGTGTGGAGACGGAAAAATGCTGCGGAGACGGCTTCGCGTTCAAATAACGATTCTCCAGCAATTCCGCCTGCTCCACCACCTGGCGTGCATAACTTAGAAATTCCACGCCTTCTTTGGACAGGGTTATCCCTTTATTCGTGCGTTCAAAAATGGTAATCCGCAGCTCCTGCTCCAGATCCCGAATGGCATTCGACAGGCTGGGCTGGGAAATAAACAGCCGCTTGGCGGCTTCATTCATCGAGCCGCGCGTGGCGACTTCAATCACATATTTTAGCTGTTGCAGCGTCAATGCATTATTCCCCTCTCTCTGGTGCGTTACTTGATCATACTATACCATATTGCAGCCTAGACGAGCTCTCTTTCAGGGTACCGCCATGAGCCCACTGCAATATCAAAAACAGATTCGATTGCAGGAGTCCAGGCGAATGCTGCTTGCAGGTTCAACCGATGCAGCCGATGCTGCATTCCAGATTGGTTACGAGAGTCCTTCCCAATTCAGTCGGGAGTACGCCCGCAGGTATGGCCTTCCTCCCAAAAGCGATATCAAACGCCTTCGCCATAAACTCCATGGTTCTCCCCTGTAATCGGGCACTCATCCGGAAACATGCTACGCTTCTCCATCTTCTCATCGATAAAATCGACGATCTGCTGCAAGGATGCAATCTGCGCTTCAATCTTCTTTCGATGATTTAACAACATTTCACGCTCATTCGGGAAATCTTCCAGGTCCGAATCCATCGACATCTGTAGATAAGGCTTCATCTCCTCCAGAGACATACCTGTTTTTTTCAAACAAGTAATAAGCTTCATCGTCTGGATATCCTCCGGACGGTATACCCGATGGCGGTTGGCCTTGCGTTCAGCCCGTGGAAGAAGTCCAATCTTCTCATAATAACGAATGGTATCTTCCGATAGCCCGGCCTGTTCTGACGTCTCTTTAATGGAGAACAATTCAGTATCATTCATCATCGTTGACCTCCTCCGCCTTCATTGATCTCTATCTTACAACTTGGAGTCAGCTCCAAGTCAAGGTTGTTACGAGTTCAGAGATGCCGCAACCAAAAAATTAAAATATAATCCATAGTACGCTTGACTTGGAGTCGACTCCAAATTATAGAATGAGCGCATTAGACAGATTGGCTCTGTCATCCCATACACTCAGGAGGTTTTTATATGAATTCAAACCATACAATTCGTACAGCCTTAATTACAGGTTCAACTTCGGGAATCGGTCTTGAACTGACCCGCACCTTGTTAGCCGAAGGCTGGCAGGTAATCGGCCTTAACCGTTCCGCTTTTCCGAAGGAAGACAGCGATATTCAGGACGGATTGCGCTCCGGCCAGCTGCGTTGGTTTCAAGCTAATCTCACTCAGTACGATAGTCTGAGAAAAGCACTGAATCAGATTAAATCCGAAACGGATACCATCGATGTATTGTTTAATAATGCCGGAGGCAGCGGTTACGATCTTCGTTTGTCCGATCAGGGGCATGAAATGCACTTTGAATTACAGACCGTGGTGCCGTACATTATTTATATGGAACTACAGGATCTTCTTCACAAAAGCACCTTGAAAACCGTTATTAATACATCCACCAGTGCGTTCAATATGGTCAAGCAGTTTAATCTGGACATTCTGGAACATCCAGCCGAGTTCAAAAAGCTCTTCGGTCCTTATGCCACCTCGAAGCTCGCACTATCTTTATGGACACGTGAAGCGGCTTCTATCCCTTCTGCTAAAGGAATTCGGTTACTCAGCGTGGATCCCGGAGGCAACAATACGCTCAGAGGTAATAAAACATCCGGCCTGCCCTTTTATATCAAACCCATCATGAAGCTGTTCTTCCCACATCCAAGTCACGGAGCTTCTCTGCTTTATAACGCTGCCCTTACGCAAAACGCAGTTAAATCCGGTACGTTCCTGATGAAAAATAAACCTGCCGAAATTCGTTTTACCGAGCAGGGATCAGCCATTCTAAACAGAGTACATGAAATCTATAAGCATGAATTTTTGCAGCTTGACTCCAAGACCGATCCAGTAAGCAAAAAAAGTGTCTGAGCTTTCTTCTGTACTTGGATATAAATTCCCCGTCCCTCATAATTGCCAGGCTCTGGTTCATAATCTTTCACTATACCAACATCTGTCATGGGATGAAGTGATGAACTGGAGGAATCCGCATATGAAAAATGAAAACAACAACACTGGCAAGCCATTAATTATACCGCAGCCAATACGAAAAGACGGTGCCGGAGGACCCGATCTGGGACCTCGGGATGTGATGAGAGATTTACAAAATCCGGATATGCTGGTGCCTCCGATAACCGACAACGGTTTATTACCCAACCTGAGAATGTCTTTTTCCGATACACATATGCAGTTAAACCATGGAGGTTGGTCCCGCGAAATTACGGTACGCGATCTGCCCATCGCTACAACACTGGCTGGTGTGAATATGAGTCTTACACCTGGAGGCGTAAGGGAGTTGCACTGGCATCAGCAATCGGAATGGGCGTATATGATCTGGGGCACAGCACGGATCACGTCCGTGGATCAGCAAGGTCGTAATTTTATTGCAGATGTTGGACCGGGAGATCTGTGGTTTTTCCCAAAAGGTCTGCCTCATTCCATTCAGGGCCTAGAGGATGGGTGTGAGTTTTTGCTTGTATTTGATGACGGGTCCTTCTCTGATCTGAACACTTTATCCATCTCGGATTGGTTTGCGCATACACCACCAGAAGTGTTATCCGTCAATTTTGGCGTACCTGAATCCGCATTCCACTCCATGCCAACAGAACAGGTTTACATTTTTCAGGATCAGGTCCCTGGTTCCCTCGCAAGCCAAGAAGTGCAGTCCCCCTATGGCACCGTTCCGCTCTCCTTCAAACACCGGCTGTTAGCCCAGAAACCGATCATTACACCAGGAGGCAGTGTGCGCATTGTGGACTCTACCAATTTCCCGATCTCTACAACGGTTGCCGCAGCACTCGTCGAAATCAAGCCTGGAGGCATTCGCGAGCTTCACTGGCATCCCAATGCGGATGAATGGCAATACTATTTGACTGGGCAAGGAAGAATGACGGTATTTGGAGGAAATGGTGTCGCGCGCACTTTTGATTATCGGGCTGGAGATGTTGGATACGTACCTGTAGCCATGGGGCATTATATTCAGAATACGGGCACCGATACGTTATGGTTTTTGGAGATGTTTAGAAGTGATCGCTTTGAGGATATCTCCCTGAATCAATGGATGGCATTAACCCCGGAAGAGCTGGTGCGTGACAACCTGAACGCATCCCCCGAACTGCTTCATGCACTGCGTAAAGAAAAATGGCCTGTTGTTTAATAGGAATACATCTAGGAGGAATATGAAGATGAAAGCTGTTACGTTTCAAGGAACCAAGGATATTCAAGTCAAAGAGGTGGAAGATCCTCGATTGCAGCAAAAGGATGACATCATCGTGCGTATTACTTCTACAGCCATATGTGGGTCAGATCTTCATATATATCAGGGAGCTCCTCTGCCTTTTTTTGCTTTTGCTTTTGCCCGCTTTAACGAATTAATTAATGATGGCAATACCTTATTTTCCTTTTACCGCCTGAATATATACACTTTCACCTTTGAAGCTATCGAGCCTGCCAGACTGCGTCACTTCAAAATTGAAATATTTCTTAATCACAGATGGCGCGCTCAGCATGTTTGCTTGAAGCTCTCTGCTCTTCGTCTCCGGAAGTCCGGCCCTGTTGCACCAATCTTCAAATATAAAGTGTTTCTCAAAGGAAACCATCGTTTCCACTCGAAATCCGGCAAGCTCCAGCATCCGAATCCATTCCGTCTTACGCCACGCCCGAACATGACTTCCATCACGCCACTTCTCGATTTCATTGTAAAATTGGTCGTTTTCATCACGTTCAGGTGCCACATTATCAATCAATAACAGTCTGCCACCAGGTTTCATTACTCGAAGCGCCTCTGATACAAAGGAAGGTACGTCTGGAAAATGGTGTGCAGCAATGCGACAGGTCACCAGGTCAAAGAAATCAGCCTCGAAAGGGATGTGTTCAGCATCCCCAGCTACAAAATCCACATTCTGATGCCCATTCCCCCGGATAAAGCGTTCAGCCACTTGTAACATCTCATCCGTTAAATCCAATGCAATAACCCGCTCAACAAGCGGAGCTAATGCATTAGCAACATGTCCTCCTCCAGTGGCAATATCCAGCACCTTCATGTCAGGACTCGCTTGAGCTGAAGCCACAAGCAAAGCCAGATCATCACCCTTGGCATGACCGGCACTAGTCACATATTTCTCTGCATTTTCAGCAAATTGTTTGCGCACCTGTCCTTTAATCTGATCATTAGACATGCTGTATCCTCCTTTTAGTTTCAATAGATGAAACTAAGTTTCATTAAACGATATTTTTTTATTTTATCACATCATAACTTGCAGTGAAATAAAAAAGCATCTCCCCAGTGAATTTCACGGAGAAGATGCCATGTTATTTTAAATAAAGCTATGAGATAAAGATTGTTATAACTTTTAAGGAAACCTTACCCTTTGACTTATTTCACAATGGTCGGCGATTTCTTCCACAGTCCGAGGATCAGACCGGAGATTACTGCACCGATTGCTACAGCAAGCAGGAAGAGTAAAGCGTGATTCGCCAGTGCGGCAACGAAGATTCCGCCATGCGGAGCTGGTACGTTAATGCTCCACAGTTGAGTCAGTCCACCTGCAACAGCAGAACCGAGAATACAGGATGTCAGAACACGCAGCGGGTCAGCCGCAGCAAATGGAATGGCACCCTCTGTGATGAAGGATAATCCGAGCACGTAATTCGTTAAACCTGATTTGCGTTCTTGCTCCGTAAATTTGGATTTGAAGAACGTTGTAGCGAGTGCAATCGCCAGCGGCGGTACCATACCGCCTGCCATAACAGCTGCCATCCAGGCACCATCCGTATTACCGCTGGATGTAAATACACCGATAGCAAACGTATAAGCCGCTTTGTTAAACGGTCCGCCCATATCAATGGACATCATGCCGCCAAGCAACAAGCCCAGCAATACAGCATTACCAGTACCCAGATTGCCAAGTGCATCTACAAGCCATGTGTTAAGGGAACCAAAGATTGGATCGAAGACATAAAAACTTATTGCACCAACGATAAGCAATCCGAATACAGGATACAGCAGGATCGGTTTCAAACCGTCAATTGCTTTAGGCAGTCCTTTAAACAGCTTGCGCAGACCAATTACAACGTAACCTGCCAGGAAACCGGCAGCCAGACCACCAAGAAAACCGGCGTTTGAATTCACGGCCATCAAACCACCGACCATACCAGGCATCAGGGCCGGCCGATCACCAATACTCATCGCAATAAATCCGGCCAGGACAGGAATCAGGAAGTGGAACGCACCAGTCCCGCCACCAATGGTTTGCAGCAGTTGAACAATCGGATTGTCCGGACTTGCAATTTGTTCAAACAAGAAGGATATGGCGAGCAAAATACCGCCACCCACGACAAATGGGAGCATATGCGAGATCCCGTTCATCAAATCTTTATAAATCTTGCTGCCCACGCTCACTTTGCCTTGGCTTTCACCGTCACTCTTGCCACCGTTACCACCCTGGCTTCGGTAGATCGGAGCGTCCCCGTTAACGGCCTTGCGAATCAGTTCTTCGGATTTGCGAATACCATCACTCACGGGTCTTTGCAATACCGGTTTGCCATCAAAGCGGGCCATTTCCACATTTTTATCTGCCGCAATGATAACCCCTTTGGCACGAGCGATTTCATCAGCTGTCAGTACGTTCTGTGCTCCTTCGGAGCCGTTCGTCTCCACTCGGATATTAACGCCCATCTCCTGTGCTTTCTTCTTGAGAGCGTCTTCAGCCATGAACGTGTGAGCAATACCTGTTGGGCAAGCGGTTACTGCAACAACAAAATCTTCGGATGCCGTATTGCCAACAATAAGGCCTGAAGCGTTCTGCTTCTGAACATTTGCATTGCCCGAGCCAGATACAGCGTTTGTTCCATTTGCAGCACTTGCTGCTTTTTCCGCTTCGGCTTTTTCTTTGGCAGCTTTTTTCTCCGCTTCCTCCGCCTGTTTGGCGTCAAATAATGCAGCCACTTCTTCAGGAGTGTCCGTGCTCATCAGCTGCGAGATGAAATCGCTATCAATCAACAACCTGGAAAGAGCAGCAAGCGTACGAAGATGTGTATTGGCTGCCCCTTCTGGAGCTGCAATCATAAAGAATATATGGGCCGGTTCATCATCAAGCGCTTCAAAATCAAGTCCTTTTCGACTCTTGGCGAATACAACTGTTGGTTCATTAACTGCTGTTGTTTTGGCATGAGGCATGGCAATACCGCCACCAATTCCCGTGCTGGATTCAGCTTCGCGTTTATAAATCATTTCCTTAAACAGAACTGGGTCATTAATACGTCCGCTACGGTTTAAACTTGCAATGAGCTCATCAATAGCCTCTTCTTTCGTCGTGGCTTGCAGGTCCATGATCATCGTTTCCTGGATCATCAGGTCTGTTATTCTCATTTTGGTACACTCCCTTAAATTCAGTCGGCCTGTGTGATGCAGACCGACTTATAATTGTACTTTTTGCGCTGTTATCTGCGATTCACCGAATCCCCTCTTCTGTAAAGAGGCATACATTCCATTCATTTGGTATCGACTATATTTTGGTTATGGTGACTTGAGTACGAAGCTCTTCAATGAGTTCCCGAGTCGCCAGGTCATCCGAGAAAGCCGTTGCACTTCCCGAAGCAACCCCCGTTCGGAACGCTTCGAGCAGGTCTTCGTTTAATCCAAATGTCCCTACGAATCCACCGATCATGGAGTCTCCAGCACCAACGGAGTTCTTCACGACACCTTTTGGCACGTTCGCGTGGTAGACGTCTGTCTTGGTAATCAACAGCGCACCTTCTCCTGCCATGGAAATCAACACATGTTTAGCGCCTGCTTCCAATAGCTTGTGACCATAGGTCACCAGTTCCTCTTGAGTGTTGATGGTTACTCCGAAAAGATCAGCCAGTTCGTGATGGTTCGGCTTAACCAGCAGCGGTTCATGTACCAAAGCATCCATTAAAGCGGGTCCTGTCGTGTCGATTACAAATTCCGCATTGGTTTGCTTGCACACGTTGATCAAACGATCGTAGAAATCAGCTCCCAACGAAGGGGGTACACTTCCCGAAAGAATGACGATATCTCCTTTTTGCAATGTGGACAGCTTGTTAAGCAACCCTGCTGCTTCCTCTGGACGAATGGCTGGTCCCAGTCCGTTAATCTCTGTCTCTTCTCCATGCTTCAACTTGATGTTAATTCGGGTATCATCTGCGATGGTAACGAAGTCCGTCAGGATCTTGTCTTCCTGCAATTTGTCATTAATGAAACGGCCCGTGAATCCTCCCAGAAATCCGAGTGCTGTGTTTTTGGCTCCCAATTGATTAAGCACTCGCGATACGTTAATACCTTTGCCTCCAGGAAGTTTCAAGTCCCGATTCATGCGATTCAAATCACCAAGCTTCAGATCATCTACTTCCACGATGTAATCAATGGAAGGATTAAGTGTTACGGTATATATCATGGCTATCCCTCAATTATTTTAGTTTTCTGGGCGATGACAGAGCGCCAGTGTTCCGGCATACGTTCTGTGATCAAGTCTGCCTCCTCAAGATCAAACAGTTTGGCAAAAGTAATTTCCCCAATTTTGCTGGAATCAGCCAGCACGTAAGATTTCCCGGACAATTGATGTGCACGTCTTTTTATCAAGGCTTCCTCCGGATCGGGAGTTGTATACCCCATTTCGGCGTCCACTCCGTTGGTTCCAATAAAACATTTATCAAAACGGAAGTTGTCCATGTTCTGTAATGCGATACTGCCAATCACGGCTTTGGTGTGAATTTTCATCATTCCGCCAAGCAGATAGCTGCGTATTCGTTTACTTACCAACGCTTCTACATGAGAAAGTCCGTTCGTCACTACCGTAACGTCCTTGGCTTCAATGTAGGGAATCATGGCTAATGTCGTCGTCCCCGCATCCAGATAGATACATTCACCATTGTTGATTTCCTGTGCAGCTAAACGAGCAATTGCCGTTTTCTGTTGGATGTTTTTGAACGTTTTTTCTTCCATACCTGGTTCTGGCGTCTTTTCATTCATTAGAGCAGCACCACCATGTATGCGTTTCAGCATCTGACGGCTCTCCAGATCAATCAAATCGCGCCGTATCGTTGACTCAGAAGCACCCAACACATCAACAAGCTCTTGCAGCTTCACAATACCTCTTTCGTGTAAGCGCTCTATAATTGCAGCATATCGTTCTTCAGTTAGCATTTTCATTCCTCCAACTGCTTTTATAGTATCATAAAATCCGTAAAAAACAATCACTTTCATTCAAATTAATTTAAAAACATTCAAAAACCATCAAAATTCGACATTTTATAGACATAAAACATCGTATCCAACCCTAAATATCGTTCAAAATCGTTCAAACCTTATTTCTTGTTCAGATTGTCCATGTCCTCTTTCATCTTCCATGCATTTGATAATATCGAACGAATGATTTCGTCTCTATTTTCACATGGGAGGTGGCCATATGGCGAATAATCGAAACAAACGCCGAAAACCCTGTATTCCTCATACAGGCAAAACGAATTCTGCATTACGCTTTGGGTGGATTTCCTCCAACTGGAGTGGTTATGCAAGAGCCGGTGTGAAAGCTGAATTCAGACGTATCTCGGCTGAATGGAACGTGCCCTTTGTTTTACCATCGTCCAAGTCCTCTTACTCCTCAGCATGGATCGGAATCGATGGATATGAGAATTCCAATCTCATTCAGACTGGAACAGGCCATGATTGGGTTAACGGTCAAGCCAGTTATTATGCCTGGTGGGAAATTCTGCCGGACGTTGAAACAGTCATCCCTTTTCCTGTATCACCAGGAGATCGGATGAGAGCGGCCATTTACAGAATCAATCGAACTCGCTGGTGTATCACGCTTCATAATCTGACCCAAAATTGGACTTTCCGCACCGTTCAGCAATATACAGGCCAGCAATCATCCGCGGAATGGATTGTAGAAGCTCCATCTGTGGGAAACTCCATCTCCCGGATGGCAAAAATCACACCTGTCACCTTCAAGTGTTGTCGCATTAACGGTCGCTCCCCCTGCTTCTTCACCAAAGAGAAAGGCATCATGATTCAGCATAAACAGGTTGTTTCCATTCCAGGAGCACCGGGACCACGCGGAGACTCTTTTGTCGTAAAACGAAACGACTGAACCTTCTTCGTAGACAGATTGGTAATGAAAAAAAACTGCAATGTGCCTATTCGGCGTACCATTGCAGAATGGATATTCGGTCATTATGAATTGACGCGAGTTTCTTTTTTATTTATAGGAATAACTCAGCCCTGTCTGGCTTGGGTTTCACCCAATTGCCTTCTTCATTAATAAATGCTCCCTTGAAACGCCCCATCTCCAATTTCTCTATTAGCTTCATCTCATCCAGCACCAGAATTTCGGACAACTGCTGCAAACTATAAAAATCGCTTGGATCGTAATCCAGCAGGATCGGAACAGCCATGTCGTACAGTTCTTTAATTAGATTCTCCAATGAATGACGGCCGAGGTTGTCCATGGTTTGGAAATACTTCAGATCATGAGACACCAGATTGCGGAACGATTTATCTTTCAAGTTCATCCACAGCGTATTACACGCCTGAACACTCATATAGTTCTGCTCTACATCATAATATTGGATCTCTTCAATCTTCATATACTTTTCCTGAAAAGCTACAATTTTGATCAAGGGTTCATTTCGTTTGCGTGACGCTTTCTTCAAATGGGTTCTGAACCCCTCATAATCCATGATTCTCACAATAATCTATCGCCTGCCTTAACGCTGTATAATTCGATATTTTACAGCATTATATAAGCACCCGTAAATGTAACTTTAGAAAAAGGAAAACCGTACAGCATCTTACCCCGCTGTACGGTGATTTTGAATACTCAGATTCCAACTTCACTCTTCACCCAACTCGCAGTAAATTCCTGCTCGTTATACTTAAAAAATTGCTCCAAGATCTGTTCACGGTCATCCAAGAAAAGCTGGTCGGCTACAGCTGAAACCAATTTCGGCACAGCATTTTTTGTCCCCGATATTGCTGAGGCGGACAGGCCGCAACTTGCAAGAGCAGAGTAGTTAAAGACAAACAACCCACGCAGCTTATCCTGCCCCTCCTCATCTCTGCTGGTCATTGCAAACCCAGGACTAAGGTAGGGATGAGCGTCAAGCAGTGCATTCCTTTGTTCCGTCGGAGCTTGAAAACGGTCTGCCCAGCGTGCAATGTGTGCCTCCACCATTCTGAGCTCGGGACGCAGTGACGGATCACTCACCATCCCCGTACTTATGACCAGAAAATCAAAGGAGTGCTGGCCCTGTCGCGTAGTCACTACCGCTTTTCCATCCTTCATCTGTAAATCCAGCCAAGGCGCATGAAGATGTAATTGGAAGCCTGGCCATGCTGCAGCCCGGTTGAAGGTGTCATTCGTCGGCGGCTGATTATATTTGAAAAAATGGGAAATAGTCGCATACTTATCCTCGTCTGACAATACATGAAAGCGTTCGATCATACCGGATTGTTCCATCTGACGAATAGGGTTAACGCTCGGCAATTGTTCCCTTCGTACAAATACGTGAGCCTCAGCCACGCCTGTGGCTAGTGCAAAGTTGGCATTATCAAAGGCAGACGCCCCGCCGCCAAGTATGGCGATCCTTTTTCCTTGTAACCGCTCAAAATCAATCAGATCCGACGTATGTGCATACAAATGTCTAGGTACTTTCTCAGCGATCATTGGTGGTACATGCCACTCCCCGCCGCCCTGGATGCCCGTAGCCAAGACAACCTTTCGTGCCAGCAACATATTACTTGGAGCCCCTACACCTGTAATGTGCAGCCGGTGTATGCCTCCATCTGCAGGTTCAATCAGTCTCAGTTTCACTTCATTCATTACAGGCAGATTAAGAACTTGCCTGTACCAGCGCAGATAGTTCATCCATTCGCTGCGCGGAATTTTATCAACCTCATCCCATCCGGAGGGACCTGCTTGCGCCTCCCACCATGCTCGAAACGTAAGCGAAGGAATACCGAGATCAATGGAAGTCAGATGTTTTGGTGTACGTAACGTGACCATACGCGCATAAGTTTCCCAAGGTCCCTCCAACCCAGCGGCATTTTCATCAATGACCAGAATGTTGGATATCCGCTCACGCAGAAATCCAAAAGCAGCACCCAAGCCGCTCTGCCCACCACCTACGATAATGACATCATAGATATGGCCTTCGTCATGTTCCCGCGGGCGAATCCAATCCGCACCTCCATATGCGAGATAAGCCAGATCATCTTGTACTCGTTGGTTTAATGTTTCAAGGCTCATCATTCCTCAACCCTTTCAACGTCCACTCGTATACTTCTACGAACCGCTCGTTTAATGTGATGTTGATGTAATAATTTGTTCCGTTGAGATATTTTGCAAGTTCAAATTCAATCAAATTTCTTTACCATATAGATAAGGACGACGATATCGTCTTAATTCCTTACATCATTTTCATTAGGATTAGCGTTATTATATGAGTTGGAATCCATTTTTTGAAGTTCACGGCAACTTTCTTGTCACCATACCTAAAAATAACTAACATACTTGTTAACCATAACGAAACCAAATCTAAGGAATTTGTCCTGTATGTAAAAAAGACAGATCAGGTTGGATATAACGGTTGATCCAACCCGGATCTGTTTTCATGTTTGTTTATTTTAAATGGGTGAATATTGGATAAATTGTTGCCTCATGTCAATTCATGTACTGACCATACAATACCGTTCGTTGTCCCAATCCCCAGGTTCAGAGTAATGGTTAATCCATTCGCTGCGTAATACAACCCGATCACATCGCCAGCGTTCAACGCCACCTCCGCAGCTAGCGTTACAGCTCCACTACCAAGAATTGCCCGCAACGTGAGTAGCGTCACACTGATATTCAGGATTGGCAATAGTCCATTGACCAAAGTAGTGGTAGTGGGGGATGTTCTTTGCACCAGAAACGCTGGATTGACCCCAGCACCCAATGAAATGGCGATCGCGGCAGTTGTAGAAAAATTGATTGTTGCCACAATCGAGTAGGTCCCCGTATTGGGCACCGTGTAATTGCCTGTAGTTGCATTAAAATTTGCATTGCCATAGTAAGGACTTGCTGTACTCCAGTTGGTTAACTGTGTACTGGTTGCTGTTGATAGGTTAGCCAAAAATGCAGAGAACCCTTGTGCAGCTAGATTGGGCCCTGATGCACCTGTAGCTCCGGTGGCCCCCGTGGATCCAGTCGCACCTGTTACACCCGTTGAGCCCGTTGCACCTGTAGCTCCGGTTGTTCCCGTTCCTGTGGCGCCTGTCGCACCAGTTACACCCGTTGAACCCGTCGCACCGGTGGCTCCTGTGGTTCCCGTTCCCGTTGCTCCTGTCACACCGGTTACACCCGTTGAGCCCGTCGCACCTGTAGCTCCTGTTGTTCCCGTTCCGGTGGCGCCGGTCACACCGTTTACACCCGTTGGACCCGTCGCGCCTGTAGCTCCGGTTGTTCCCGTTCCGGTGGCGCCTGTCGCGCCTGTTACACCCGTAAATCCTGTTGCGCCAGTGGCTCCTGTGGTTCCCGTTCCGGTGGCGCCTGTCGCGCCTGTTACACCCGTTGGACCCGTTGCACCTGTAGCACCTGTCGTTCCTGTTCCGGTTACACCTGTCGCACCAGTTACTCCAGTAAGACCCGTTGCTCCAGTGGCTCCTGTTGTTCCTGTTCCAGTTGCCCCTGTCACACCAGTTACTCCAGTAAGACCCGTTGCTCCGGTAGCTCCAGTGGTTCCGGTTGTTCCGGTTGTTCCGGTTGCTCCGGTAGCTCCAGTTGTTCCTGTTGTTCCTGTATCACCAGTTACCCCAGTTGAGCCCGTCGCACC
>NZ_FOBD01000031.1 GCF_900109515.1 Paenibacillus sp. OK003
ACCGTCGCTCGCATATGGACTCCCGCGCTTAGGGCTTCGGGGAAAAGCAGCTTTTTGTGATGGGCTTGACAAAAACGTTCATAGCAACGAACCTACCGCACCTTAAAAGGCGGATCATCAACGCTTGCAAGATTCAACGAACCTCAGTAACGCTATTTCGTCATAAAACGTTGTCAAAACCTAAAAAATTGACCGAATCGACGAACTAACGTCTCTGTGGTTCGTTAGTTCTCAGATCTGGGCAAATGGGAGCGAATAGCATGTCTCAGGATCATTCAAACAAAATAACACGAATAAGGGATGTCCCCTGTCATATTCATGACTTATGGGACATCCCCATTTTTTTATCTCTCTGGTATCTCTAGTGCTTATGCGTTGTGAAGATAGCAACGTTCTCTTAAAAGTCTGTCTAACACTCCCCTGCCAGCTCCGCATCTGTCCAATGAAGCTGAACACCCTGGCGAATCAGCTGTGCCTGATAGGCGTGAAGATGCTCCGTCGAAGCCCTCACTTCTGAGGGCTCTACTTGCTGTGCAATGGCATAAGCGGCAAGGGTGCCGGCAGCCTCGCCAATATTCCATTCGGTGGGATGCAGACGGTAACAACCGTTCACAATCTGGGTCATGGAGATATTTTTGCAAGCTGGGAGCAAGTTCTTGACTCGCACCGGGATGAGTGCACCCAGCGGAATCTCATAGGGATGGTTCGGAATATAAAAGGTCCGCTGGCTCACGGTTGTTGGATGGAGATCCAGATGATAACTGCCGACCCCCACACTATCCTCGTAACGTTTGGCTCCCTCTGCTCCGCGCAACTCCTTGCTCACATCCTGCTCGGTAATGGTATATACGCCTCGGATTCGCCGTGATTCCCGAATATACGGTGCTTTCGCGAGACCGTCTTCCGTACCGAGCACATCTCCACGCAGCCTTACGCCCGGATAACCCTTTCCGCCGTCCAGGCGGGGAGATGCCGTCTGAAGCCAGTATACCAAGGAAAGGGTTAGTTGCTTCGCCCCTTCCAGATGCCGCTCGCGTTCCTCCGGCGATACACCAATGATCGGCCCGGCGTAATAATCGTTCAGTGCCCAGTTGAGCAGCGTGACTTCACCATCATTCAGTGACTCTGTCCATATAGCCGGGTCAACGATCCGCCGATAATCCCACAGGGAGGTTATGCCCTGATCATTCGGGAACATCGTGAACTCTTTCAGCTTGGAGGTATCATTGGCATCCGAAGCGTACCAGCTCAGGATCGGATACAGTGAGAATGAGGGAACATACTGACGCCAGTAATCATAGTCCCTCGGACGAGGGATCGTGAAGTCTCCACCCGCCACATAATCTACTGCCGCCACATGGGTAATCGACTGCATGTCTAGCGGGTCCGCTTCATCCAGGGCATGTGGTTCACCCGTTTCCCGCCGAGATTCTGCTCCACTTACATGCTCTACTCCGGCGAGGGGAAGCAGATCGCTGCATTCTGTGGCATCCAGATAATAGGCACCCCGGAGTTTTATTAATCCCCCACTCGGCTCTTCACGCACAGTCACGCCAGTCACCCGGTCACCTGCTGTATCTACCTGAACTGGCACGGTATGATAGAGCATCTCAATTCGACCGGTGTTCACGTAAGGTGCAAGCATCTCATGCAAAACGGCAAGCGCGACCTTCGGCTCATGCGCCAAGCGGCTCACCCAGCCATTGCCGGGGTTAAGAACAGGATCGCTCTTGGCGACATCCGTAAGCGGGTAGTTCCGTCTGTAGTAATCTCTGACTCGGCTGCGGAACTCACGATACGATGCTGTACTGCCAGATTGTTCAATCCAGCGGTGTTCATCTGGCGGTACTGCCTGTGAAGTCAATTGACCGCCAAGCCAGTCCGTCTCTTCCGTCAAAAGTACCCGTTGCCCTGCCTTGGCTGCAGCCAGCGCAGCCGCAGTCCCGCCAAGGCCACCGCCAATAATGACCATATCACTGTGTTTCTCCTGTTCAATCCCCATGCTTTGTCTCCTCCCTGTCACTGCCTTCAGACCAGCCAACGCCGTCTTTACGCAGGCGTTCCAAGGCCAGCTGCGCCGCCCCGATACAGCCTGCCCAGTTACCGAGTTCAGCGACTGCAACCCGGTCTGCCAACCCGACACTGGATAACTTTGCGGTAAGCATCGGCCACCATATAGCCTGATCATGGGTCACACCGCCACCAAGAATAATCAATTCCGGATCTATCGAGGCAGATATATTCGCAATAACCACGGCCAAAACAGATATGTAACGCTCTAGAATGTACAACGCTATTGCTTCTCCCTGGCTTGCAGCGGTCATAATCTCTCGGCCGTGAGTATACGTGTTGCCCTTCTGTTCCCGCGCCAGCCGCATCAGTGCACTACCGGAAATGTATTGCTCCACGCAGCCGCGTTTGCCACAATTGCAAGGCCGACCGTCAGGCACCAGCACACTGTGCCCCCAGTCCCCACCGCGCCAGTCTACTCCCCGTAACATCCTGCCAAATGCCATATTGGCCCCACCGACCCCAGTTCCGAGTGTCAGCATAACCAGGTTCTGCTTACCGCGGCCGGTACCAAGCCACGCCTCGCCGAGCAGTGCAGCATTGGCGTCGTTATCGGCAGTTGAAGGCAGGCCAAATTCCGCAGTTGCCCACTGTGTCAGTGGCATTCCCTGCCAGCCAGGTAAATTATTCGTTGCGTGGATAACTTCACCCGTTTCCACATTCACCCTTCCTGCCGAGGCAATACCCAGGGCCTTCACTTCTTCACAGCTAGACAACAGTTCACTTACTAACCCGTGCAGCTGGCCAAGTATAGCCTTCCGACCCAACCGGGCCTCGGTTGCACATGCAGCCTCCACCCGAACGACTCCCGCTTCATTGACTACAAGCCCTTTAATGCCTGTGCCTCCTACATCCACGCCAATGACCTGCGGCATTCGCTTTCCCCCTATTCACACAAGCCCTTCAATAAGTACGGTCGATAACCGCTCTGGCCGTTAATTCCTTCATCTTTTTGGTCTCTTCGCCATGCTGTCGCTCCAGCCCCTGGCAGAGCAAATCGATAATAAACAGCTGAGAGATTTTAGCTCCTACAGAACCGCCTTCAAGGGGAGACTCCTTCCCGGCGGTCAAGAGCAAGATATCCGCAATAGAAGCAATAGGGGATTTGGCATAGTTCGTCATGGCAATCACCTTAGCCCCGTTTTGTTTGGCCTTCATCAGCATGTCGTTGGTGTCCAGCGTACTGCCGGACACGCTGATGCCAAAAGCCACATCACCTTCTCCCATCGTTACCGCCATCATGGACTGGATATGACTGTCGGAATTTGCTTCCGCACGCCGCCCGATGCGCAGAAAACGGTTTTTGGCATCCATGGCGGTAATGCCTGACGAGCCCACGCCGAAGAATTGCACATGTCGTGCGCTATCCAGACACTTTACCGCCTGCTCCAACTGGCTGCGATCCAGCATACCCAAGCTGGATTGCAGCACCCCCACCATCGAGGCATATAAATGGTCGGCGTAATCATCCTCTCCCTGCTCGCCGTCTAGCTGGTTCTGCCGTTTTGGCAGCTCTTGAGCCAGCATCAGCTTGAAATCCTGATAACCTTTAAATCCGATTTTACGGCAGAATCGCATCACCGTGGTCTCTCCGGTACCAGCAAAATCAGCCAGCTCCGTCACAGAAAAATAGATTATATTATCCGGATTGTCCCGCACGCACCGGGCCACCTTCTGCTCCGACCTGGTCATGGAAGGATAATACGTATTCATTCGGTCATTCATCTCCATTACTCTTCATCCTCGCTTTTTTGGTCACTGCTGCGAACTGTCGGGTAATTAGCTGTGGCCGAGTTATTGCGGAGCCCACCACAACAGCGTATGCCCCCAGATCAAGCGCCTCCTCTACCTGAGAGGGTATACTAATCCGCCCTTCGGCAATGACCGGAATCTTCAACCGCTGTGCGCACATCCCCAGCAGCTCCAAATTCGGCCCTTCCTGCTGTCGGGAATACGGTGTATAACCCGATAGGGTAGTCGAAACACAGCTGACTCCAAGTGACTCAGCATATAAAGCTTCCTCCAGAATGGAGATGTCTGCCATGGAAACCACCTTATTTGCGTTCAGATAGGCGGTGATTTGCTCCAATGTATAATTTTCCGGCCTGCTCTGGCGGGTCGCATCAAATGCAATGATATCCGCTCCGGCCTCCAGCAGCTCATCAATTTCTCTGAGGGTTGGGGTGATATATACAGCAGAATCCGGGTAATTGCGCTTTACGATGCCAATAACCGGCAATGAGACGGTCTGCTTGATCGCACGTACATCTGCTGCCCCATTCGCCCGAATACCCGCGGCGCCTCCTTCCTCTGCAGCAGCCGCCATGCGGGCCATCATCTCTGCGCCATGCAGCGGTTCGTCAGCCAGCGCCTGGCAGGAAACAATCAGCCCCAAATGCAGTTTCTCCAGCACTACCTTTGTCAGGGTTCTCACCCTCTCTCTTATATTCTGTTTTCCTTACCAGGGTTGGATGGTATGAATCTTACAGATAAGCCCACTTCAAACATCCGGTTCCATGGCATATAACAGTCGGTAATTTGGATACTCCCTGCTGCAGTATCGATCCGCACAGCAAGCTCTTGACGCAGCCTCTCCTCTACTCGGGCGGCAACAAGGCCACGAGATCCATCCAGCAAGTACTTGCCATAACCCATCTCCTGCACCGGGCCATTGCTAAGTTCTCCCCGAACGACTGAACAATAGCAGACATCCTCAGCATAGCGGAGAGCGAGGAAATCAAGATGCGATTGTGTACGACCATAGAGCAGATAGATCATGGCCTGCGAAATAACGGTGCCAAGTGAGTTGGAGCTGGTATTCCAGGCTGCGTATCCAGCCAGATCAAATAACATGTCTTTTTGCCGCAGCATCTTGACCAGCTTCTGATCCCCACCATTGGCATATCCCACATCCGCTACAGCCACCGGCTTCTTCTTGCTCCTGAGCAGAAAGTGTCCATATTCCACCAGTTCCATCAGGTTTCGGTATACATCATAGCTGTAAAAAGAATGCTGCTGCGACACCGCTTCCGCCATCGTCTCTCCAGGTGTGCTAATCAACAGCACCAGATCTGCTTCAGTCTCACTGGATGCAATCAACCCACCTGCAGCCAAAATCTGATATTTGAGCGTCTCATAGAAAAATCGATCCTCGAATAATGGGGTAACAAACGCCCCCTGAACAGATGATAATCGTGGGTACACAAGCGGCATCCGGCCTCGAGCCTTGTTCATCATTCTGGTGAGCAGTACGCAACCAACTTCGTCCGCACCAGGGTACATGTAGACTTTAAGTTCCAGATCCAGGGCCGTAATCCGGGCTCGCACGTTCTCCTGATCCTTGGCTGTATGTCCATAAGGCGCCGAATCATCCTGTGGCACAATCATGAACTCGATAATTCCTTCCTTGACCAGAGCCAGCACTTGCTTGTTTGCTTCAATATTTACGGCCCTGCGTCCCAGGTAATCTTCCAGCACTTCCATTGGTAGACGGTTATCGATATCGGCCAGCTCGCGGATCTCCTCTTCCGTCGCAATCCCTAGCTCCAGCCGATGGCTGATGAAACCTTTGCGAAAAATCTCTCTTCCCCAGTCGGCGTAATAATCCGGCTCCTCATCGGACAAGGAATATTGCGGGCATCGCATAATCAGTTGAAACGTATACAGGGTTAGCTGCGGGTACCGCTGCTTGATCCCCCGAAGGAGCTCCAGACGGGCCGCCAGTTCATCGGGCTCCAACTGATGTAGCCGGGAAGGAATAATCCCGCCGTAGAGCAACGTATCCAAGGCAACGATTGCTCCATCTGCCCCTGCACAGCTCTCCTCAAACCAGGTCCATAACTGCTCGACATCACCCGGACGCTTTTTCAGACCCATGATTTCAAGTGGCGGACGCTCCACTGTGAATTCCGTTCCCTGTGCCAACAAATAAGGGAATTCATAATTGCAAGGCCGTTCATCTAACGGAACAAAGGTTAGCATATACTGCTTCGGCATGAATGCCATCACCCTTTCAGTCGTTTTTCTATCCTTTTATCGCTCCGGCGATGCCTTCCATATAATATTTTTGGGTGAAAAGAAACACGATGATAATCGGCAGCACCGAGATCATGGTTCCAGCGGCAATCCAGCCGAAGTTATACGAGAACTGACCGTTCAGGTACGTCAGGGCCGCAGCCAGTGGATACTTCTGCGGATCATCCAACACCACAATCGGCCACAGGAAATTGTTCCAGAATGCCATGACCTCAAGCAAGCCAATGACAGCAACCCCTGGTTTCACCAATGGCATGACAAGCTGAACGAAGATACGGAATTCGGAGGCTCCATCCATTTTGCCAGAATCCCGAATATCTGTCGGTATGCCCAGAAACGTTTGTCGCATCAGAAAGATGTTAAATACCGACACCGCAGCCGGAAGCACAACACCAAGAAACGTATTGCCCAAGTGAAAGGCCTGAATGGTTAAATAATGCACAATCATCGCCGTTGCCGAAGGGATAATCATGGTCGAGATTAGCAGCGTGAACACCAGATTACGTCCCCTGAACCGAAAGGTGGCGAGTGGATACGCCGTGAGGCAGGACAAAAAGATGTTAAATGCCACCCCAAGGAGTGTAATCACCACCGTATTTATGATGTAGCGTGGAAAATCCATGAACTCCCACACCTGCACGTAGTTATCGAAAGCAATGAAAGTAGGGAGAATTGCTGGTGGATTCGCGAACACATTACGACCAGGCATCAGTGATACACTGAGCAGCCACAGAAAAGGACCCATCATAAACAGGGCAAGCAAAATCAACAGTACATAAATGATCAAATGACGAAGGCCTTTTTTCATTTTTTTAGACGAAAGCGTACGCCGAATCAATAGGTATTCACCCCGCCTCTCCGGTTCAGCCGGAACACCAACACACTGAGCGCTGCTACCATCACACTAACGATCAGCCCAAGCGCTGAGGCATAACCAAAATTGAATTGCTCCAGCCCTTTTTGAAAAATATATACGCTCGAGGTCAACGTGGACGTTCCCGGCCCGCCCTTGGTGAGAATATAGACCTCATCAAACACACGAACGGCACCCATCACCGAAATTACGGTGCAAAAGAGAATATGCGGCCGCAGCAGTGGAAGCGTCACATGAACAATCAGTCTCAGCGGTCCTGCTCCATCCACTCTGGCGGCTTCGTACAGATCTGTCGGAATACCCTGTAGTCCAGCCAGGTAGAGCATCATGTAATAGCCGAGACCCTTCCACATGGTGATGAACATCAGCACATACAGCGCCGTACTACTCGTGGAAAGCCAGGAGACCTGCTCACTAAGAATGCCAACCTTCAGCAGCAGGTAATTGACCACGCCGTTATTGCCCAACAGCCAGCTCCAGATCAACGCCACCGCGACCATGGAAGTTACAACCGGTATGTAGTAGGCAGCCCTGAACATTTTGACACCCGGAATCCGGCTGTTAACCAGAATGGCCATGAGGATCGAGATGATTTGAATCACCGGTACAACCAGCACATACACCAACGAATTCCACAGCGAAATTAGGAAATTGTGATCTTGAAAGGCCCGGGTAAAGTTATCCAGACCAACGAAATGTGTCTCTGTAATGACAGAATAATCGGTTAATGAGAGGGGTATTCCGTAAATAATCGGCCAAAAGGTGAAAACCGCCAGAAACAACAATCCCGGTGCCATAAACGCCCATGCAGCAAAAGATTCGGATCGAATCGCCTTGTACACGGCTACGCCTCCCTCTCTTCTAGGATCAAGGGGGAGTACTCCCCCTCATCAGACTGTACCGCACAAGTTCAGGAATCCTGGTTAAGAATTTGGTTGACTTCCTTCTCCACTGCGTTCAGCGTTTCTTTAATATCTGCTCCGTTCATCAAAATTTCCTGCAAGCCCCGTGCCAATGCGGAGTTGATATCTCCTGCATTCGGTACGCCGACCATGTAATCAGTTGCTTTATCTAGACTTTGAGAGGAGGCTACCTTGGCTTCGGCTTCCAGCGATCCGTCGGATTGCGTAAAGAACGGATCTTCAATGGAGGCTTTGCTTGATGGCAGCGTGTTGGCTACCTTGGAGAAGGCAGTCTGGTTCTCTGCATTGGTAATAAAAGCGGCAAATTCCACCGCTTGTTCGGGGTTTTTAGATTTCTGAGGCACAACGAGATCCATGGAATTGGAGAGCCGCAGGTTCGCTTTGCCCGTTGGGAGTGTTACCGCAATCGTATTCTTGTAAACATCCGGTGCAGACTTCTTGATGAAGTTGATAAAGGTTGGACCGGACAACTGGAAAGCGACCTGCTCCCCGGAAAAATACTGGATCTGCTTGCTGAATTCCGCATCCTCCTTCAGCACCACACCTTCGGCCATCAGATCACGCATTTGAGCGATCATCGCCTCTGCTTCCGGCGTATTGAAAGCCGCGGCCGTTTTGTCCTCATTTAGAATGGGGATGCCGTCGATTGGAAATAGCTTGGAGACAAGCTGCTGCGCATAACCGGCCACTCCTGTCTTTTCATGGACCTGACGGGCCCACTCCACGAGTTCCTCTCGGGTCTGCGGCGGATTTGCCGGATCAAGACCTGCCTCCTTCACCAGCTTGGTATTCATGAACAGCACTTCGGTACCTGTGTACCAAGGAAGCGCGTAAGCTTTGCCATCCAACACAGTAGAATTATAAATGCCTTCAAAGTAACTCTTCGCTTCCTCATCTGTCAGGTATGAATTCAGATTCAGCAGCGCCCCCTTACTTCCCAATTGACTGGCGAATTCGGTATTGAGATTCACAACATCAGGGCTTTTGCCACTGGCCGTACTGGTCAATAAACGCTGTGAAATAGCATCATATGGATAGTCCTTCCACTCGACTTTCACGCCAGGATGACTGCTCTCATACTTGGCAATCAATTCATTGAAGTAATCGTTGAACGTTGGCTGTAAAGCAATCGTCCAAAACTCCAGCGTCACCGGCTTTCCAGCTTCCGTACCCGTCTCCCCAGTGCTTCCCGGACTCGGCGTACCAGCCGTATTGTCATTTCCTCCGCAGGCGGCAAGCAGCATAGACATCATAACGACTAGCAGCAAAGAAACTGTGAAGCCCTTTTTGTTGGTGGTCACACAACATTCCCCCTCAGTTTGGTGTAAGACGGGAGCCGGCGCTTACGTCAGATTTTCTGGCTAATTACTCCATCTTTCCAATGGAGTATATGCAGACCCTGGCGTTAGAATGAAGTATTCTTCCATAAATAAATTAAAAAAAGAAATAATTTTTCTTTTAGGCTAAAAAAACACAAAAAATAAGCCAGTTCGATCCGTGAAAGGACCAAACTGGCTTGTTTATTACGACTATATGTATAAGACAAGGCTGCCATCAAGCCGTCTCATGCTGTTTCTTTGGCTCTGCTTCGTAGATTTGGGTATGTTCATTCTCAGCCAAAGCCCATTCTACCGTACCAGGTTTGCGTATTTTCCACATCCAGGCTTGTACTTGAAGTGATCTCTTAACCCAAGCGAGAGAAGCACAACGTTGCTCGGAACGAACCGATAATCCCCAGTGAATAACGCGTGCGAGCCACCGGTTCACATACTCATTATGAGAACGCACAGATGGCAATTCATCGCGGAACAATCGCTGTTTTACATCCATAGGGGGCTGCCCGCATGTCCAATAATGAAGCAACGCTGCCAGGCTATATATGTCTGACATCGGTCCCTGAGTGGATTTCTCCGAGTAGAACTCAAGGGGTGAGTACCCTGTCGATGTAAAGATCGCCTGTTTTTCCCCGGATTGTACAGGCCAGCGAGCTGCTGAACCGAAGTCCAATAGTTTGGGCGTACCGTCTTCCATCACCATAATATTGGATGGCTTCACATCACGATGGAGAATTCCCTGCTTATGAATATAGTCCAGTGTATCTACCAGCGGAAGCAATGTCTCCGTAATAAATACCGCGTCCAGCGCATGATTACGCTCACTGAGATATCCGGTTAAGGTTACCCCTGTGCAGTATTCCATAACAAGATACCCTGTGTCATTTTCTTCGAAATGATCCACGTACGACACAATATGAGGATGATTCAACGTGGATAACAGCTCTCCTTCTACCAAAAATGCAGCAAGAAGTTCCTGATACTGACCACTGAACCCCCGTGAAGAACAGAACACTCCCCGTTTGTCGGTCTGACGTGCTGCCAGCCTCTGGGGGAAAAACTCCTTGATTGCTACCTTTGCACCTGTATTCCGATCTCTTCCTGCATATACAATAGCCAGCTCACTGCTGGCCATGAGATGTCTTACCTGATATGTATCATTTAAAATTACATTGCGCTGCAATGCCATTTTGCAATTGTCCTTTTTCATAACAGACCCTCTTTTCAACCTTGTCGATCGGAAGACTTGCCGCATGTTGCATCATTCAGTCCAACCAGACAGGCGTTTTATCGCCAACCATCTATATAAACCAAATGATGCAATTTGAATCACAACCATGCGGAAATATTGAAAAATTCCTAAATTTAATAATTCTGCTGTAAGAATTGCTGAATTTCTTGGTTCATCTGGATCAACACATCTTGAGACGGGAAATGACCTGTGTCGTATTTGATTGCTTTGACATTCGGAATAATCTTCTGAGCTCTTTCAATGACCTTATCTGCCGGGAAAAAGACATCCTTCTCTCCCACCAACAGCAGTGTTGGCGATGTATAATTCACCAATTCCTCCTGCTCCGTAAGCTTGGGCATATCCTGTTCCAGACTGACGTATTTGAAGATTTTCCCGATTATATTTTTATCTATTTCTTTCATACAACTGCATGACATGATATCCGCGATCTTTTGCAAAGAAGTTGGAGAAGAAGTCATTTTGTACGTTACGAGTGGCAACACGATATCCTGAGCCATTTTAATTTTGGATCCCACGGCCAGTCCAGCGGGTGCTACCAGAACAGAACATGCAATTCGGTCCGGAATGTAAGTTGCCAGTCTTAGGATAATTCCGCCTCCAAAGGAAGGACCGATAAACGCACTCTTTTCGATCTTGTAATGGTCCAGCAAATCAGAAATCCACAAAGCCAAACTATCAAACCTTGCCGAAATTCGTGTTTCTTCACTGTAGCCTGGATGACCGATCGTATCCGGCGCGATAATCCGGTAATCTTTGAAAAGAGAAGAGAACCATGACAACGTCATCGGATTCACACAATTTCCGCCCTGGAGAATAAATAGCGGCTTACCGTCTTCTGGACCTGTTAATAAAACATGCGTTTGTCCAAAACGTGTCTCGACGTACTCTCGTGTAAAACCTTCGCCCAATTGCTCAACATACGCTTCGTATTCCTCAAGTATGCTGCTCTTGCCTTCTTCACTTCTATAAATGGAACCCATGTCTGCCTCCTGCAAAGTATACTCTTTCAACATGTTATGGATTTTAAGGTCCATAAATATAAAAGAGCCCGCTGATGACAGGCTCCTTCATATGTGTAACTTATCATAATGAACTGATTATAGAATGGAAACTGGAAATTGTAAACATCGTTTCTCATAGAAAATTAATAATACAGAAATTGTAGAGAATTAGGGCTATTTTCGGCCGTAATCTGCCTTGATTTCGCCCCACTGCTTGGTCTGCCATTTTAGCACTTTATTGCTATACGTATTCGTTCGGAGCCACTGCTCTGCACGGTCAATCATCAGCCAGATCTCTTCGGTGGAAGCATCCCTTGCGAGTGTGGTGGATACCGCTTTTTGTTTTAACCATTTCATCGCATTGACGGAGTCCGTATAAACCGTCTTGTTACTGCCCTCTTTTTTGAGATACGCCAAGGCATGTACGATGGCCAGAAATTCACCCAGATTATTCGTACCTTTGGAAATTGGCCCAACGGAGAAAATAATCTCACCCGTGCGGGTATCCACACCTTTATATTCCACGGGTCCCGGGTTCCCCCTCGTACCTACATCAACCGAGATGCTGTCATAATCGATTTCATTCGAGGTTTCCATACCCGCACTTCTTCCAGCACTGCCAGACTTCGTCTTTGAGGAGCTACCTGATCCACTGGCACCTGTCCCCCAGTTTCCTTTCCATCCGGCACGATAGGCCTCTTCGGCGGCAGCTTTTGATTCATACGATTTATATTTTGCTCCGGTATAATGATCTGTTTGTGCTTTGCATTCTGCCCATGTGCTGTATACGCCTGGCTTCTTGCCTTCCCAAACGACATAGTATTTCTGCTTTGCCAATATGACCCGCTCCTTCGTTTGCTGCATTCCATTCCTTATTGTAAACGATAGGGAGGTGAGATTGAAAGAAACGTGTTCATCTTAATTGCTACACTTGATACCTCCATTTCTTCAACATGTCTAATGCTACTTCCAGAAGCTTGCTTTGGTTATGTGAGAGTTGCATTTCAATACGTTGTTGACACCTAAGGTTCTGTAAATCCGATAACTTATCCATCATTTGCTCCAGCAACATGAATGACTGCGCGCTCACTTCCAGACTGGAATCACCGATAAATGGAATAATGTTCTCTATATGTACTATGTAATTCAGGTTTTCAAGAGCGTATAGTAATGTGCCTCTGCTTCCTAATGTCTTGGGGTCTGTGATGACTTCAATTAATGGCTCGACTGCTCGATCATCCCCAATGTCCGATAAAGCAATGGCAATTTTGTTGCGTAGTGTTGTGTTGTCCGTAGATTTCAGGAGTTCAATCAAGAAAGCGAATTGGGTGGTATCCTTTTTTTCGCCAATATATGCAATTTGTTTAACAACGCCTTCCATATCTCCTTGGGAAAGATGCTTTTGGATCATGTTCGTATACATTGTACGTTATATCACTCCTCATTTTGTTAGTAGAAAACTCTCCATAATAATATCGGTCATTTCCTTATTTTAGGATGTAGTATAATGGTCCTTATCACATCGGGACTATTTTCCTTATCCACATCTCTTGACCTAAACAATTGTATATTTCAACCAGATCAAGAACAGGCTATGAACTACGACACATGATTTAGTACAGAAAGGAATACAACCAATGGACTGGATATGGAAATCCATCTTGCTTGTACTGATTTGGAAGCACTCCTGAAGCAAGGTACGTGGCCCACGAAATCCAAGGAACTGTTCCAGGAGGTCATTCAGGATGGACACTCGCGTCCGATTGACTCCAAAATACAGTAAATAATTTGAATAAAATATAGAGATGGCTGGCCACAGGTGGCCCTTTCTAGCGCATGTAAAAAGACACCCGAATGCCGAATGCCTTCAGGTGTCTTTTAGTTGCCTTAATCCGAAATCCGTTATGAAATTAGGATTTGGAGGAAACTTTGGTTTTGACCATGTGGTCCGGGATGTTGTTATTGGCAATGATTTCTCCAAATGGACCAACAAAGGAATGATCGCCGCTTTCTCCATGTTGCGAATACTGAAGCTTTGGAAACAGCAGCTCCGCGGTACGATAACATTCTTCCAGATGCGGATAACCGGATAAAATGAACGTCTCGATCCCCAGTTCTTCATACTCTCTGATTCTGGCTGCCACCTGATCGGGATCACCGACAAGTGCGGTTCCGGCACCACCTCTAACCAAGCCAATGCCCGCCCACAGATTGGGGCTAATCTCTAGGTTCGAACGATCACCATTATGCAGCTTGGCCATTCTCTGCTGTCCTACGGAATCCATGCGAGCATAGATCTTCTGGGCAGCGGCTATCGTCTCCTCATCCAGATGGGAGATCAGCTCATTTGCGGCCTTCCATGCTTCGTCTGCTGTCGGACGCACAATAACATGCATGCGTATGCCAAAACGAATGCTTCTTCCTTTTTTCGCAGCCAGCTCCCGCATTTGATGAATTTTGGCTTGCACCTGACCCGGAGGCTCACCCCACGTTAAATACACATCGACATGATCCGCTGCCACTTCCATTGCGGCTTCCGAGGAACCTCCAAAATAGATTGGTGGATATGGCTTTTGGATGGTCGGATACAGGACGGAGCCACCCTTAACCTTCAGATATTTGCCTTCATAGTCAACCGCCTCTCCCTGCAATTCCTTGCGCCAAATGGTCAGAAATTCATCGGCCAACGCATAGCGCTCATCGTGGTCCAGGAACAGCCCTTCTCCTTCAAGCTCAATTGGATCTCCCCCAGCCACCACATTGATTAGTAGTCTTCCTTTGGAGAAACGATCCAGGGTTGCGGCCATGCGTGCAGCTGTGGTTGGCATCATCAGACCTGGACGCGCCGCGACAAGAAACTTCAGCCTGTCCGTGGAAGAAATCAGCGATGAAGCCACAATCCACGCATCTTCACACGACTTTCCCGTAGGTAACAAAACACCGGCATATCCAAGTTCATCCGCGGCTTGTGCCACCTGCTTGCAGTAATGGTAACTGACTGCCCGGGCCCCTTCTTTTGTTCCAAGATACCTGCCATCCCCGTGTGTGGGAATAAACCAAAACAGTTCCATAGGTATGACCTCATTCCTATTTTTATATTTTATTTTTCCGATTGATTTGGTGTGTTTTATTTATTATGATAGCTATTATCCGTTGGATATCAACGATCAATTAGGCAGAATCTGACGGTTAAGCAACGCATTTTACCGATGTGTTGCGAAATGTCTTGTTATTCTACATTCCCAAACCATTTGAAGGCTCAACAAAGTTGATCAATCCGTTGTTTTCGAGGTGATGAGAAGTGAATGAATCCCGTGGAGTGGATCGAAGAATTTTACGGACCCGTGTGATGATTTCCGAAGCTCTCCTGAAAATTCTGCCACAGAAAGCCTTTACCGAAATTAGTGTCGTAGACATCGCGGACCAAGCGAATATCAATCGCTCTACCTTTTACGCCCACTTTCTAGACAAGGATGATTTATTGGATAGCATGGTGAATGCGAAGTTTCAACTGCTTGAGCAGTTACTGGCGGAACGGAATGCTCACCTTGGGAATCTACCTTCATTTAATGAGCCAGATCCCATTTTTGCAGTATTGTTCGAGCATATATTGGAGCATGATGAATTCTATCGGGTGATGATACTGATCAATCCTCCTGGGAATTTCAACAGCCGGTTGAATCAAGTGATTAGAGAGATGTTTTTGGATCGGATATCCCAATTAGGCATGGAGCAAAAAGAAGTGCCTCTGGATATTTTACTGGATCACATCAGCTTCTCCACCATTGGAATTATTCACAAATGGCTTGCTGACAGTAAGGTATACTCACCTCATCACATGGCTCTTCAACTAACCCGAATTGCCCTGTTAGGAACATATAAAGCGATGGGAGCATCGGTTTAGAGTGAGTAGCCCATCCTCTCCAAAAAAAGTGATACATGGCATCTGAATACACGTGACATGTGACACTTGACTTTAGAACAAAAAGAACTGTCATTTAAGCATATATTCCGCTTAAAGACAGTTCTTCTTTTACAACTTACTCCACAAATGCCTGTGTAACCGGAGTTATAGTGGAAGAGATAACGAGAGAACATGTGTGAGTTTCAGCTAAGACGGTTCCTTGTCTCATCGCGTACTCAAGTAGGCAATGCCCAGGCCACCTGTCACTGGATTTTCGTATATTTCACATTCCACGTCGAATACTTCACCAATCATTTCACGAGTCAGGATATCGGCGGGTTTGCCATGAACCACAATCTGTCCCTGCTTCACGACATAGAGGTAATCGCAATACGCTGCGGCGAGTTCGAGATCATGAAGGGCAGCCAATATGCCGATATCCAGACTCCGCACAATATTGAGGATCTGAAGCTGATATTTGATATCCAAATGATTGGTAGGCTCGTCCAATATCAGAAATTCGGGCTGCTGGGCCAGCACTCGGGCGAGGACCACACGCTGCTTTTCCCCGCCGGACAGGGACACATAATTGCGGTCCGCATGTCCGGTCAGATGTACCTTTTCCAACGCCTGTTCCACGATTTCATAATCCCGTTCATTATCCGTCTCCAGCAGTTTCTTGTGAGGGGTGCGACCCATCATAACCATTTCACGCACCGTAAAATCAAAGCTTAATTCGTTAAATTGACCCACAACGCCCATATGCCGGGACACGACCTTGGGACTGGATTTCAGAATGTCCGTGTCATCGAGAAATACTTTGCCTTGCTGCGGTTTGATCACTTTATAGATGCTCTTAAGCAGCGTTGATTTGCCACAACCGTTTGGGCCAATCAGGCCGACGAATTGCTTGGCATTTACCTGTAATGAAATGTCCCGGATAATATCCGTGTTCAGCACCGATATGGATACATTTTCTACATTCAATTTCATGTTTATTTTCCTCCAAAACCGTAGCCTTTTTTGACTAACATATACATAAACATCGGCGCACCAATCATCGCTGTAATGATCCCGATCGGCAATTCAACGCTGGAAATCAGTGATCGTGCAATAATATCCGTCCAGATCAGGAAGATGGCACCGAACAGAACGGATACAGGCATGACTTTACGATGATCCGATCCGACCAGCCCTCTCACGATATGTGGAATAATCAATCCGACAAAACCGATCATGCCGCAGCTTGCTACCATTACACCGGTGACAAGAGCTGTTAACAGCATATACAATCTGCGATATACACTGAGATTAATTCCGAGTGTAACCGCGGCTTCGTCACCCAACAGCATCGTATTGAGAACCCGGGACTGCAACAGGAAGAACACAATGGCTACGAGCACAACGATGCTAATCAGCGGAAGCTTGTTCCATCCGGATGAGGCAAGACTGCCCATGGTCCAGAATGTTACGGTCTTGATGCCTTCGGCATTGTTGGCAAAATAAATGATAAAGTTCGAAAAGGCACTGCACAGCGCATTAATGACCATTCCGGCAAGCACCAGCTTGACCGATGTCATTTTCCCCCGAATACCTGCCAGAGCCAGGACCAGCAAGGACGCCCCCATGGCACCGGCAAATGCCCAGAAAGCCACCCCGGTCTGACCAAGCCAGCCAATCGCGCCGAATCCGATCAGAATGGCAAACGTGGCCCCGAGTGAAGCTCCTGAGGAAATCCCCAGTATATACGGGTCTGCAAGTGGATTCTGCACGGCAGCCTGCATAACTGCACCACATAAAGCTAGCCCGGCACCGATAAACATGGCCATCAGTACACGCGGAAAGCGAATCTGCCAGATAATATCCGTAAAAGACCCCGCCTCAATCGGCGTAGAGCTGAACTGAAATCCAGTTAATTTGTACAACAGAATGCGATAAGACTCAGCGAGTGGAATGCTCACCTGTCCAATGGATACTGCAATTCCAACCGAAATAACCATTACGATGATTAAAGCGGCAATCAATACTGCAAAACCGGATTTGCTGTAAATCAGGTACTCCCTTTTTCCCATACGCTGCTTCTGAATCTGAGCCGTCTGTGCCATCTCTTCCCCCATCAATTTCACTTGAATTTGAATAATAAAAATTTAGCTATTTACAAAGTATTTTCTCGGATTATAATTGAGAATGATTATCTTTGTCAATTTAAAAACATATAGAAAAGGGGCTCGTCGCTAGTGAAATTCAAATTCAGAATCATTTTGTTCGCTTCTTTAAGTCTCCTGTTGCTCTTGCTTGCAGCATGTTCCAATTCATCCTCTTCCACCACTACCACCCCCGCTGCGGAGGGAAGCAATTCATCGGAAACAGCAGCACAAGTAGAAAATACAAGCAAAACATCCTATCCTCTCACGATTGAGAATTTTAGCATCTCAGGTGAAGGTGGCGAGTGGAAACCAAAATCACAAACATTCGAGAAAGCCCCCGAGCGTGTCTTGGCAAATACCCAATCTGCTGCAGAGATGCTGATCAAGCTTGGGCTGACCGATAAAATGGTTGGAGTCGCCGCATTGTATGGCACGGTTACTCCTGATGTCGCAGATGATTTTGCGAAAATCCCTGTCTTGTCCAAAGATTATGTCGGCAAAGAGCTCGTTGTAGGCGCAAGTCCGGATCTGGTGCTGGGACGTGGAGATCTCTTCGCAGACGCAGACTGGGGTGTTGGTACCGTGGATGGCTTGAATGACATGAACATCCGCACCTTCCTGCAAAAGACGAATCATCAAGGGACATTGGACAGCCTCTATAATGATATTGCACAGTTGGGCCAAATCTTCGATGTACAGGACAACGCCGCAAAATTCACGGAAAGTCTGAAAGCTCGGGTTGAAGCCATCAAGTCAAGTGTGGCAGATCAATCTGAGCACAGTTTTGCCTATATCGTCCCTGCTACGGAAGACACGATCACTGTAAGCAGCATGCAAAATGATACGTATCAGTTGGATGCACTGAGCCTGTTGAAACTGAAAAATACATTTGATGGCGTGCAAGGTGAAGTCAGTGTGGAACAACTAATCACTGCAAACCCGGACTACCTGCTCTTATCCGCCTATGCCGGTTCCCCGGATATCGACAAGCTGATTCAGAATCTGTATGCCAACCCTGCATTGCAAAGCATGAATGCCATTAAAAACAAACAAATTTACGTAACAGATTTCAGTCAGTTCTGGGGTTATGGATATCAAATTCTGGACGGCATTGAGAAGATGGAACAGGAAATGAAGGCAAATCCGATCAAGTAATTGCAGGGCATCTACTTCCAAATTCAAATAAAAAATAGAAAGAGCAGGAGAAAAGGTTTCTCGCTGCTCTTTTTCGTCCGTTTATGTGTCCATAATTGAAATCCGAGCTTGACATTAGTTTGATAACAAACTATATTACACATATGAAAACGACAGACGCTATATCACTCGTATCCAAAATTAAAGAGAAGGTCAACCGCTTCATTTTATCCGAGATGGCTGAACAGGGAATCCAGGATCTGGCCACGTCGCATGGGGATATTATCTACGCCCTGTACAACCATTCCCGAATGACCATGGCTGAAATCGCCAAAAAAATTGGCAAGGATAAATCCACGGTCACAGCGCTTGTCGACAAATTGGTTCGCAACGGTTATGTCGTCAAAGAGCGCGATGCAACTGATTCACGGATTGTCCATGTGACATTGACTGCAAAAGGAGAACAACTTAAACCAGCCTTTGAAGATATCTCCCAGCGCTTGCTAGACGCATTTTATGCGGATGTTACTGAAGCGGAGAAAAAGGAACTGCTTCGAATTTTGATGAAAATTCACGGCAACTTCTAATTTTTTTTGGAGTGATAGTTTGATATAAAACTAATTTTGGAGGGTTGTCCTAATGATCGATTTTACTCAATTGCTACCTGAACATGAAGTCAAAACGATAGGAAAACATGATTTGCACCTTGAAATATATGAAGGTCATACGGCTCCCCCCTCGGTAAATTCAGCAAAAAGGCCTCCCCTCTTGTTTGTTCATGGCGCATATACAGGCAGCTGGATGTGGAGCAAATATATACCCCACTTCGTTAAACTAGGCTGGACCTGCTACGTCATGAACCTGAGAAGTCATTACAAAAGCCGGGTAATGGACATGACGAAAATTACGTTTGAGGACTATTTGGAGGATATCCGGGAAGTTCTGGCGGAGTGTGATGAGCCCCCTGTTCTCATCGGTTTCAGCATGGGCGGAATACTCAGTCAGAAGATTGCCGAGGCGACTGCTTTAGCTGGATTGGTCGTGATTGATTCCAGTCTAAGTCAGGAAGTTCATCAATTGATTCCCTATCCTGAGAGTGATCGAATGATACCTGACATTGTCATCCCTCCCCCGGCCCGCGAAGAGCACAGCAGTATTGACGAATCAGCAGAGGATATTGCATTTCAGCGTAAATATTTGCAGATGGAGTCAGCGAAGGCATTTCTCACGTTCTCGGCGGCATTTGGGTCAAGCGGCGGTGTATCCATCAACGGCAATTTAATTACATGTCCGAGTCTGGTCATCAAAGCTGTAGAATCCGATGAGGAGGAACGGAGAGGTCAACTGACTTCAGAACAGCTAGGCGCTGAATATGCAGGGCTGTGGGATACAACCCATACCGGATTGCTCGTTGGCCAGCGTTATTTGGAAGTTGTGGAGATCATCCTGAAATGGTTAAATCGGGGGAATTAAAATTAAAGCATGCAAAAAAACGCTCGCTACTCCATGCGTGATACATGGGAGCCTGAGATACCCGCTTCCTTGGTAATCTCGCGTTGGATAGCTCTCCTCCCCGCCTGTTTCCAGGCCGAATCGGTCAAGCAAAAATTCCCTATCCTGATCTTCTAAAATGTCGAGAGCAACTAAAACAAAAAAGCAACTCATCCACAGACAAGTTGCTTCCTATGCACTCTATTGTTCTCCGTACTACCTTGTAGCTTGTAATCTCACTGCTTCGCCTTATAAAACTCGTGATACAGCTTCATTAGCGCCCGCTTCTCAATCCGTGATACATAGGAGCGTGAGATGCCAAGTTCCTTGGCTATCTCGCGTTGGGTGCGCTCTTCCCCACCTGCCTCCAGGCCGAATCGGCCAATAACAACTTCCTTTTCCCGATCATCCAAGATGTCGAGATTGCGGTAAATTTTGCTTTTTTCAATCTTGAGTTGCACCTTATCTACAACGTCGTCGGCTTCTGTTCCGAGAATATCAATTAATGTAATTTCATTGCCCTCTTTGTCCGTTCCGATTGGATCATGTAGGGATACGTCTTTACGTGTTTTCTTCAGGGAGCGAAGATGCATAAGTATTTCGTTTTCAATGCAACGGGCAGCAAATGTAGCGAGTTTGGTCCCTTTGCCTTGTTGAAAACTTTCGATCGCCTTAATCAAACCAATCGTTCCAATCGAAATCAGGTCTTCCTGGTCTTCGCCAGTATTGTCAAATTTCTTGACGATATGCGCGACGAGGCGCAGATTGTGTTCGATAAGCAAATTACGCGAATGAGCATTGCCTTCGGCCATGAGGCGTAAATGTTTGGCTTCATCATCCTCAGCGAGGGGCTGAGGAAAGGCGTTGTTTTTGACATACGAGACAAGTAACGTTAACTCTTTAATGAACAGGGCAATTGCGGTAAACAATCCGGGCACAGATGACACCTCCTGCAGTTTTACAACGATCTGGCCTGAGCACATGTGGGAACAGGGTCGATTTATTGTATGTAGGCGTGTGCCCAGAAGTGCACGTACACTTCAAAAAGGAAATGTTTCCGCAGGATTTCATACACTCACTGAAACGATGGCCCCCACCTTCTGAAGGATGAGGAATTCTTTCTCAACACTTTCGATAAAATACTTCTTCTCGCCAAATATCACGACATCATTCTCGGCTAATTGAACTTCGCTTTTGAAATAAATAAAATTGTCCGTTTCTCTGAACGCACCTTTATAGTAGTACATGTCATCAACTCCCTCTAGCTCCACCCCTTGATGCGAAGCAGTAATGTTAGCCTTGGCCGTGCTCTTTATCTAAAGAACCCAGTACGTCTTATTTGGACACCTAACCTTCTTTTTCAAACGTAAGGAACACCAGACATGTTATTTCCTCAAACTATTATAAAAAACGCTACAAACGGACCCAAAATCCGAAATAACGTGTCTTAAATTCCTTAGCCTGCTGGATTCGCTTCAAACCCTTAAATAACGTGTCTCAGATTCGGCAGCACTCACCACGCACATACCAAAAACCTCAGCTCTGTACAATACAGAACTGAGGCTGCTGCTCATTACTACCTTTTATGAAGGCTTGCTGATTACTTGAAAATGCGTTGAGAGAACTGGTACAGTCCACTGTTCCAAACAGACGGCTCATGCCCCCCTACATCCTGATACCAGGTATGCGGAATGTTCATGCTGCTCAAGCCGTTTTTGAAATTCTGGCTGACCCATAACAGACCGTCACTCGAACCACAAGATAACCACAGCAATTTAAGTTTACTTGCGACTTGTCCCGGATTCGTGACCAATTCCGACACCGATTTTGTATTCGGTGCTGCGGAGAAAGCGCCGACCCAGGCGAAGGTATCCAGATTCTTCAACCCGAAGTTGAGAGATTGTCCACCACCCATGGACAGACCCGCCAGCGCACGACTATTGCGGTCTTTGTACACTGGATAATTGGCTTCGATATGAGGAATCAGATCCTTGAGCAAGTCTTGTTCAAATCGTTCAAATGCAGCCACTTTGTCCGGGGCATAAATGTCACCGATCGGACGATCATCCTTCATGGCGCGGCCATTCGGGAAGACTACGATCATGTCTGACAGCTTGCCTTCGGAATACAGGTTGTCCAGAATGTTCTTCGGTTTCATGGCGTTAACCCACTCATACTCATCCCCGCCAATGCCGTGCAGGAGATACAGGACGTTATACTTTTTATTCGGAGAATATCCTGGCGGTGTATACACCATTGCTTTGCGTGCATTGCCAACCGTTGTGGAATAATAGGAGATCAGATTGGTATTTCCATGCGGAATATTGTTCCGATATGAATCATAGCCTGGTGGTGCAGGCACAACCGCACTTGGAGTCAGGGCATTTTGACTTTCGAAGCTTGAGGCATTCACAGTTCCATGATTTCCAATTTCCTGGAGAGAGGTTGCGGTGACCCCTTCATTCGACTCAGTGGCAAAAGCCATCGTTGGCACAAGTAATGCAGCGGTTATTGAAAGACTCAAAATAGAAGACAAACGTTTTTTCATATGATTACTTCTCCTTTACCCATTTTATTTTGGAGCATTCAAACATAGTTTGAAACAGAACTTTCATAGAACACACAATTTGAAAGCCCTTACAAAATAAACGTGAACTTCACCCCCTTTCAGCATATATTGCCTGTACCCTTACGATTTCTCGGGTAAAAAAGAAAATGCATTTTGCATATATTTACAATTGATTCCATTATAACGTGTAAAATAACTTATAATACTTAAATATCCATTGTTTTTTCTTTAAAAAGTATATCTCTTTTATCCTTTACTCTGAGAATCTGAATATGTAAACAGGGCTATGTGCGACTTAACTGAGCTTGAAATCTATTAAAAATAGTAGAGTAAAAAAAAGCCTCAACTCTCCGTGTTACACAGGAGAATTGAAGCTTTCTGACTTTCTTTTCAGTTTACCGGCGCTGCCTCAGCGACCTCTACGATTTCCGGCAACCTTGTTTTGCGTTCCATAGTCACGCTAATGAGTAATCCCACAAGTCCAAGTGCTGCAATAACTGCTGCATACAACGGTACTGAGATAAGTCCCGTATGCGTAATTGCAAACCCGCCCAAATAGGCACCACCTGCGTTGCCCAGATTAAAGGCCGAGTGACTCGACGTTGTCGCCAGCAGCGGTGCTTCACGAGTCATATTCATAATTCGAATTTGCAGACCTGGCATAATCCCAAAAGCCGCAACGCCCCAGCAGAAGATGGTGATTACCGCTAGATACGGATTGTCCAGCGTCAACGTTAAGGCCGCCAACAGAACAGACAATATACCGAAGTTAACCATCAGGGAAGGCATCAGCTTCCAGTCTGCCAGACGACCACCAAGCATATTCCCCAATGTAACGCCGACACCGAACAGCACCAGAATCCAGGTCACGCTCTGCTCAGCAAAACCACTAATATCGACAAGCATTGGTGTGATATAAGTAAACACAGCGAACAGACTTCCACAGCCTAGCGCACCAATGAGCAATATCAATAACACTTGGGGGCGAACCAGATTTCGGAATTGCTGACCCAAGTTTGCTGGTGGTCCCTGCTGGATCTCCGGAATGAAACGAATGATACCAATCAATGAGATAATGCCCAGAATGGTAATAGCTCCAAACGATGACCGCCATCCGAGCTGTTGCCCGATGAAGGTACCAAACGGCACACCGATAATGTTGGCAATCGTTAATCCAGCCAGGACTACGGATACCGCTCCTGCCCTTCTCTCCGGCGCAACCAATCGTGTTGCCAGCAGCGAGCCTACTCCCAGAAACGTACCGTGGGCGAATGCCGTTAGAATACGTGCCGAGATGAGCAGTCCGTAAGTTGGTGCAATAACAGACAATGCGTTACCGATGATAAAAATACACATCAGCAGTACGAGCAGTTTTTTCTGCGGAATCTTGTGCGTGAACACGGTTAGTACAGGCGCGCCCACCGCCACCCCAAGCGCGTAACCCGTAATTAACTGCCCTGCTTGGGGGATACTCACATTCAAATCCGCCGCCACATTAGGCAGAAGGCCCATAATAATAAACTCTGTCATGCCAATGGCAAAAGCCCCTACCGTCAGGCATAACAGGGATAAGGGAAACGCCCCTCGTTTAGCAGATTTCGTAACTTGCGATTCCGTTTGAGATAATTCTGTCTTACGCATATGATGTTCTCTTCTCCTGTCTCTTCTATCTTGCTTCCGCCTTTGACCACAGTGCCTCTGACAATTCGCTCAACGTATCCTGCATGGCCAGCTTCTCTCGCCAGTGTGCCGGAATGCAGCTTAATCCATAATACGCCCCGGCGATTTGCCCATATACCGCTCCCGTGGTGTCCGCATCATCGCCCAGATTCACTGCCAGCAGCGCACCCTCTTCGAAGGTCGATGATCGATGGAATGCCCATAACGCTGCTTCAAGTGAACGAACAACATAGCCGCTTCCCTGAATATCAGGCGGTGTTTTATCACGGTATGACCCTTGGACAATTTCTTCAATGGCTGGCGAAAAAGATTTCTCTTCCCTCCACTGGCGGCAGGTATCAGGCCGTAATATGACATCCTTGTCCGCTCCGCGCAGTCCTGCCACCAATATTGCCGCCAGCACTTCGCAAGCTTCCACACTTTCAACAGCGGCATGTGTCGTTCTGGAACTCAACCCAGCATACCTCACTGCTTGATCCGGCTGGTTGGCATATGCCATGGCTACAGGTGCGAGCCGCATAATTGATCCATTTCCCGCGGTCATCGGGTTGGTTGAACCACTATACGCTTCACCGGTTGCTGCAAACCGTTCTAGGGCATTTCGAGTCGCGCCGCCAATATCAAAGCAGGTTCCCGTACTGCTCATATAACCCACCTGATACCAATTCGTATATCTGCGCATCTGATCCTCGGGATCAAAGTTTTCTTTTCTCACCAAGCTTTCTGCCAGACACAGGGCCATCGACGTATCATCCGTCCACTGTCCTGGCTCCAGATCGAATACCCCGCCGCCCACAATATCGGTAACAGGCTCAAATGTGCCGGGACTGCTGAATTCCACTGTGGTTCCCAGTGCATCTCCTGCGGCAAGCCCAATCAAACAACCTTGGAAACGATCCTTAAGCAGCATCGTAGATTCCCTCCCCGCGATTTAACTCTCAAATAACTTCTTTCATTCTCCCACATGGCTTGATCTGGCGTAAAGAATTTTAATACGTTTAAACTGAAAATACAGGTTTTCCATTACACCGCTTACACACAAAAGGTATAACGGTTTTCCACTTTTCTCATTTTCTGAAAACACATCATCCATGTGCAAATTTTCCATGTAAACATTCATGACGCGCTTGACCCTTTTGTTTGTCCTATGTTACGGTTTTATTAGCTTATACACCTGTTTTTTCCCAAATTAATAATTTAAACTCAGCTTTCGCGTCAACTAATGTACCGCAAGTTAAAAAATTCACGGTGTGTATTTGCAGAGAAATTGATTTAGCTTTATCCCAAAACTAATTCTGAAACAGGAGGAACAAATTTATGATTAAGGCACTGATTTTTGATTTCGATGGAACGATTATTGATACGGAGACAGCATGGTATGTTGCTTTTCGTGATGCCTACAAGGAACACGGCGTGGACTTAACCCTGGAGATGTACTCGCAATGCATCGGTACCAGTCTGAAAACATTTAATCCTTATGAGTACCTCATCACAGATTTGAATCTTCCGATCGATCGGGAAGCGTTCAGGGAATCCGTTCAGCTGCATCATGCAGCATTAATGAACAAAGAACAGGTAAGACCCGGTATCCAAAGCTACCTTGAAGCTACACGCAAAGCTGGATTGAAACTTGCTGTCGCTTCAAGCTCCAAACGAGAGTGGGTTGAACAGCATCTGGAGCAGCTCAAGCTGAAGGATTACTTTGAAGTCATTCGCACCGCAGATGATGTTGCCCATGTGAAGCCTGATCCTGCACTGTACAATCAAGCACTTGAAGCCCTTGGAGTAACTGCAGACGAAGCCGTAGCGATTGAGGATTCACCTAACGGCGCGTGTGCAGCTGCTGCGGCTGGTATTCACTGCGTAGTCATCTCGAATACCATTACCGGGACACTTGATTTCGATATGCCTCACCAACGGCTGTCATGCCTGACCGACCTCGAATTTAACGATTTGATTTCGAAACCACTCGTCACTACGGTCTAAAGACTGAACGAATTTCGCATTTCAAACTTTAAAGGGGGAGTTCACACTTGAAAGCTGTACATTTTGGTGCGGGCAATATTGGCCGCGGATTTATCGGTCATATGTTGTCCGCTTCCGATTATGAAGTCTGCTTTGTCGCACGTAACCCGAAGAAAATCGCCATGCTTCAAAAGAGGCAGGAGTATCCCATTACCCTCGCAAATGCGGAGCAGGATACAACGATTGTAAATAACGTAACCGCCATTAATGTCGGTGAACAGGATCGCGTTGCTGAAGTGATTGCTTCAGCAGATCTGATCACAACAGCCGTCGGTGTATCGGCGCTGGAAGATATCGCTGAACCCATCGCCAAAGGCATCTATCTACGTATGAAAAATAATAATTCTGCACCACTTCACATTATCGCTTGCGAAAATGCCATCGGAGGCAGCACTCGGCTGAAAAAACGGGTATATCCGTTTCTGGATGAAGTGACCCGGGAAAAAGCGGAACGTTCTGTCTCATTCCCCAATGCAGCAGTAGACCGCATTGTTCCTGTGCAGGATCATAAAGATCCGCTACAAGTTACCGTTGAGCCTTTCTATGAATGGGTGGTTCATCGCCCTGCACTGCTGGAAGGATTTAAGGAAATTGAAGGTGTGCACTACGTGGACTCTCTTGAGCCTTATATTGAGCGCAAAATGTTTACGGTAAATACCGGTCACTGCGTTGCCGCACACTTCGGATATCTTGAAGGATTCAAGACGATCCGGCAAGTAATGGGCCATGCACCGCTACGTGCCAAGGTACACAAAGTGATGGAAGAAACCGGAGCCATGCTCATTGCCAAGCACGGTTTTAATCCACAGAAACACAGCAAATATATCGATACCATTCTCGAACACTTTGCCAACCCAAATTTGATGGATCAGGTAACCCGGGTCGGACGTTCACCCCTTCGCAAGTTATCGCCTTACGACCGGCTTGTTCGCCCAGCGATGCAGGCCAGCGAATTCGGAATTGAAACTCCTCATTTAACTTCCGCTATGGCAGCCGCGATGCTGTTCAATTATGAACACGACGAGGAAGTTATGAAGCTCCAACACCTGATTCACGAAGATGGCGTCTCTGCCTTCATTCGTGAGCGCATGGGAATTCCCGAAGAACATCCCGTTCATCAGCATGCCGTTGCCCGTTATGAAGAGCTCAAAGGGCGATAGGAATCAACCATGTTAACCTGATTAACAATAGGTCAAAGAGTTTGATCCCGCAAACTGAATAGACATACGAACAAAAAGCCGGGAGGAACCTATGCTTATCGCATCGTTCCTTCCGGCTTTTTCAAATTCACGACATACATATTTATTATCGAAACACGCTTACTCGTTCATGATGGAATTGATGGAGGCATAAACCATAGGCAGGAAGCCCTCTGAAGGTTCGCCAACCGGTGCATGGATATGGAAAGCGAAGCCATTGCCATCCAGCTCTTTCACGATGAAATACTCCGTTTTCGTATTGTTTTGAGACATCATGAACAATTTTGCCTCTTTCATCGGGCCGTTGCTAAGCTTTTCCTCACTTAATTGCTTGACCGCTCCGGTTTCTGACAGCTCTTTCTTCGCATCCACTTTCAGTTCCTTCAGGTTATAATCCGAAGGCAGCTTTTCAATCTCCACCTCGTAATCCGGATCAATCTTCATGGTCAATTCATGATCATCCGCATCGTAAACCATCGGTTCAAACACATATAATGAATACCCTTTGCCTTGAGCCAGTGTAACCGGGCGCTTTTCGGTCATGCCTTCCACAGCCACTTCCAGCTCAGATGTTTTGGCACGATCCGTTGTAACATTACCACCTGCATTCGTACCGTTACCGTCATTGGACTCGACCTTGGCGATTTCCGTAAGCACCAACTGTTTGGTCGTTGTATCGCCTTCAATGGCTTTCTCTACATATTTGAATTGAACGGAATCTTCATCGTCAATATCATCCAAAGATTTCTGCAGATCTTCACCCACCTGGAAAGACATCGGTTCCTCTTTCACACGAATTTCAACCGTGTGCGGATCTGCCCATCCGGTCAAAATGCCTTCCGCTTCAATCACAGCACTTTCCTCAGGCTGCTTCCCTGGTGCCGGTGTCTGTTCTTCTGTATTATTCGCGGGCGGCTGAGCAGTAGGGCTACTATTGCCACAGGCCACAAGCGAGAATCCCATAACCAAAACAAGTAATGATGCACTAATATTCATCGTATTTCGCATATGAACACCTCCGTTAGCTTATACGCAATGATGTTTGTCCATGTTGCCTGACTTGTTAACTTGACAGCTTAGTATTACTTACACGGCTGACCCGTCGCTCAATCATAGAAAGTGTTCAATGCTTCTTTGACACCATGAATACTCAGCCGGCTTGCTCCATTTTCACAAGCTTCGCGTTGGCTCCGTTAAAAGCTTTTGTCTGCTTGTTAAACTGCTGTCTTAACTCGGCAACTTTGGCATATTGGCTGTTCCGTTCCCGAATCGCACGTTTGATCTTGACCAGATTAGGCTCCACATTGCCTCTCATCAATGCATATAACTGCTCGTCCGCATCGAGACTCTGCTTGTAGGAGGCAACAAAGGCTGCAAACGACGCAGCTCTCTGCTCATATTGATCCAATACCGTGTGGGCCTGAGCCAGGTTCTCTTCCTTCTCAAAGGATAACTGATCCAACGAAGTTCGCAGCTCTTCCATCTGTTCTTTAGTCCGGCTCATCACCGCTTCAGCTTGTTCCAGCAGTGTTCTTCGCTCGGCAATATGTCCGTCTGCCTGATCAAGCAAGGCCTCCAGATTACTGTTTTTGTTCTTTCCTTTACTCAGTATCGATCCGTATAATTCCATGTCTTCCCGTTCATGATGAACAAGCTCCTTCAGGCTCTGGTTCATCTCCTGATCGGTAAGAATTAATTGATTGACTTGATTTGCCGCAGGTTCCTGCGGCTTTCCGCAAGCACTGACAAGCAGAGCCAGCAATATGCTGACCCCGGCCAGAGCTATCTTTTTTCTTTTAAGCACCTCGGGGTGCCTCCTCTCTTGCAACTGCTATGTTGTTATTCTTACAGGCGGGTGTCTGCGCTAAAATTGGATACCCAATGTGCATTCGGATCGTAGACCTCAAACTCATAACCCCGATCTTCGAGCAGTTTCAAAATGCGTGGCAGTGCCTGTACCGTTTGCTCGCGCTCATGCATCAGAATCACTTCCTTATCCCGATGTACACTGCTGCTAACCCGTTCCACGATTTTGTCCGGCTGACCGGGAAGATTCCAGTCGAGGGAGTCAGTGGTCCAATCCCACATTTTGAATCCAGCCGCAGCAATGTCGCCCCTGAAGTCTTCTCCGATCTGGGGACTACTGCCGTACGGAGCACGAATCAGATGCGGCGTAAAACCGATCAGATCCTTGACCATCTTCTGCTCCTTTTTGAACTCCTTCACAAAATTAGAGGAGCTTCCGCTCTTATACAATTTGTTATAGTTATGTGTCATGCTGTGAAGCCCCGGATAACTGCCCTCTTTGACAAGCCGCTCCACTGCTTCCTTGTGTTGATTCAACTGACGTCCAATCATGAAAAAGGTTGCCTTTGCCTCATGCTGTTTCAAAATATCCAGCAGTTGATCGGTATATACACTTGGTCCATCATCAAACGTTATGTATGCCAGCTTGCGCACCTGACCCTGGAACCGCGCAGGTTCCTCTTTGGACTCCGGTGTCATTTCAATCATGCCAAGCTTGGTTGGCTGTTCAATCGCAGCTACTGGCGGAGGTGCTACATAATCCTTGATCCAGTGCGTCATGCCAATGAATGCATATGTTAAACCGATAATGAGCAGTGCCAGAAGCGCCAGCGCAGCACTCAGTCTCCCATACCGGATTTTTCTTCTTCCATGCGTCTTGGTTCGGCTTGTTCTATGCGGAATGCCGCCACTCTCTCCCGCTCTCTGTTGTTGAACTCTCACTTCCAGGCCACTTCCTTACTTTCATTTTTTCCCGATTATTGGTACATTATATCGTTTCATGTCTCTATATAGAAGATTAATAGAAAAATGGCCCTGGAGAATGACAGAATAGTTACAAGCCCGGTTACAATCTACTTATCTATTTCTTCTCTTAACCTTTTCCTGCAGATGCATTCTCCTGTATAATAAATTGATTTACGCCATTTGACTTCAAGAAGGAGCTACATCCATGACTAGCTTGAACCGTGCCGGCAGGTCGATCTATCTGCTATTCTTTGTCGGCATTATTGCCATTTCGTTTTCTTCCATCTTTGTACGTTGGTCCACAGCGGACGTCGCCGTCATTGCGATGTACCGATTGTTCCTCACCAATCTGCTAATGCTGCCTTTTGTGTGGAAATACCGGCACGAGATGATGCGTTTAAACTTCAGACAGTGGGCTTTACTGCTGGCATCCGGCGTGATGCTTGCAATGCACTTTCTGCTCTGGATGGGATCGCTTCGGCTCACGAGTGTAGCCAGTTCAACGGTCATTCTCGCTTTGGAGCCTATATTGATTCTTGCGGGTTCCGTCTGGCTGTTCAAAGCCAAAATCAACCGCATGATGATCATCGGTATGGGCGTTGCTCTGCTTGGGTCAATCGCTATTGGAGCTGGAGATTTCCAGTTGGCAGGCACAGCGCTGCGAGGGGATATCCTTTCTTTGCTCGGAACGATCGCTGTGGCGGTACACATGCTGCTTGGACAGTTTTTGCGTGCCGGACTGAGTGCATTCTCCTATAACTTCTGGGTATTTTTCGTAGCTGCCTGTACGCTTGCGGTATATAATCTGGTTAATGGTCACCCGTTTGGCGGTTATGCGGCTTCCGAGTGGGGAATTTTCCTGTTGCTCGCAATCGTGCCAACCATCTTTGGGCATTATCTTTTCAACTGGCTGCTTCAATATATGAATGCTACGACGGTATCGATGGGGGTACTGGGGGAACCTGTATTTTCCTCTCTACTGGCCTGGATGCTACTCGGTGAATCCCTCAACGGGCTTCAGTTGTCTGCCGGGGTTGTCATTATTTTCGGGGTATGGATCTTCATTCGATATGGCAAAACCAAACCACAGCCCATCCCCTCAGATGCTCCTGTATCTGGAAAAGGACCAATCGAACCTACAGCGGTGTAACTTGCATTTGTATTCAGATATTTTTAAATAAACAACTGGGACCTGCATCACGCAGATTCCGGTTGAATCCATCCCACTACATATAAGGCGGTGTGTTTTCATGAAAAATATTGTATCCATGCGCTGGCTGCTCGCCAGAATGTATGAACCAGATGTCGTCATTGCCGATTGCCGATTCCTGCTCGGTCAACCGGATGCCGGAAGACAAGCTTACGAAGCTGGACATATTCCAGGTGCCGTTTATCTCGATCTCGAAAAAGATCTATCTTCTCCCGTCTCTGCACACGGAGGACGTCACCCGCTCCCTGATCCGGCTGTGCTCGCAAGTCGTCTCTCCAAAGCTGGCATCGGCTCCAATAGTCGTATTGTTGCCTACGATGACCAAGGCGGCATGAACGCATCGCGGCTGTGGTGGTTACTTCGTTATCTGGGACATGAACAGGTGTATATCATGGACGAAGGCTTCTCTGCCTGGCAGAATGCCAAGTTTCCAGTGACTACGGATGTGCCGGTTCAGATCCCGGCTTCGTTTGAGGTGAATGTGCAGCCAGAACTGTTGGCTAGTGTGCAAGATGTGCAACAAGCCTCTGCCAATGGCAGTGCCGTGCTCGTCGACTCCCGGGATGCCCGCCGTTATTCGGGGCTGGAGGAACCGATTGATGCCAAAGCCGGACATATTCCGGGTGCGGTGAATTATTTTTGGAAAGATGTGCTGGATTGGGATGGACGTTGGACAGATACTGGGGTGTTAGAAGAGCGTTTCAGCAAGCTGGACAAGGATGGTGCAATTATTGTGTATTGCGGCTCCGGCGTGTCGGCTTGCCCGAATGTGATTGCGCTGGAAGAAGCGGGATACACGAATGTGAAGTTGTATTCCGGAAGCTGGAGCGACTGGATTAGTTATGAGGAGAATCCGGTGGCTACTGGGGAAGAATAGAAAACCGAAAGATAAGTAACAGTCTATAAAGTTTGGATACATCACCATGCAGCTTTAATTCCTTGGTGGTGTATTTTTTTGGCCCGAAAGTCAACTAGAAATGAGTAAAGCAGCTTAAATTAGATAATAGATTATGCTTTGAATATATCCAGAAATCTTTGAATTCATTCACGCAGATGTTCACTTGATTGCTTCCCTGTAGATGTGTTTGACAAACGTGTAATCATAAAGACTACAAAACTTTCAAAGATCCTACTCTATGTTCTTTCTTGATTAACTACCAGCAAAAGCAAGAAATAAAGCCCCAGAAAAACACTATTTTTTTAACATATAATGATGTAATATAGCAAAGAAGGGTATATTTCCCACAAATATAGAAAGGAGGATTATTCTTTTTGTATTCCTTACAAGTAATACATCATCGCAGAGTCTATATTGGAGTAAGGAGGAGAAAGAGTGCTCACTTTAAGAAAGCATGAACTTAAAGGACATGATGTTTTTGAATTTATGCAAGGGGAACTACTTGATGATCACTGGCTTGATAACTCGATTTATTTAACAGAGGAAGTCTTAAATGAAACGCAATTAATAGAAGTATTTAACAATTCTACAGTAAACTTCAATTACTATGGTCCAACAGTAGTCAACAAAGAAACTTGGGAGTGCATTAAACAAGAGGTTCTAACTTCCAAATCAATTAAGACGCAAAAACTCCTTCTAGAAATTGATACATGGGCAAATATCTGCTTTAAAAATCATTATTGTTTTACAATCTGCGGAATATAATATAAAGGAGAGTTCTTTCAATGAAAAAAATTTTCAGTTCTATTCTAGCATTTCTCACAATACTTTCTATTAGCACATCTGCATTTGCAGATGTCGAAAGTGCAAAAACAACCGACCCTTATGCTCCAACAATTACATATGAACAAAACCTTGTCCAACCTAATGCTGTAAGCCTTCCTAATGGAATACCAATCACTGTATCTCCATCCTACACTAGCTTAGGAGTTTGGGTGGGAAATATTGGGGCAGACTCTTTGGATAATGTAACTGTAAGTGGCACTGCAACTGCTTATGGTACCTTGGCACCTAAATCAGGAAGTGTTCCCCCAGTTGTTGGAAAGACATTTGTTTGGAATGTACCTATGACTAAAACGCAAATGGTGTACAACGTTACTATAAGAGTTGTTGATGGCAGTGGCACAAGAAATTTAACTGGTAATGCTAGATTAGAGTATTCCGAAGCGCAACTTGCCACGCTAGGATGGAACAAAGGAACTTTTAGCACTCGCGGTGCTTCTTTAGAGTATCACTTCAACAAACATAAAGGTGAAGTACTTGTAAATAATTTGTATAACTATTTGTTAGCTGCTGGGACTTTGAGAGATGACATAATAAACAACCCTTCGAATTATACAAAAACTGTAAATTCAGGTTCTATTCCTGCACACAAATATAAGCACAAAACAAATGGAAGATTCGCAATAATTACTGATTCTGGAAATGAAATTTTGAGTTTCGGTAGATAATTTCTTACTCACCTTTCAATTTATCAAGTGTTGATTAGAGGAATTTCCAAACCAAAGCCCGTAATTATTCACGGGCTTTTTTGACGTTTTATTGGGTAAGGGTACACTTAATGTTTCCTAAGTTATAATTTACTCGAAATCAAAATTGGAGTGAGCATGAGGATAAAAAAAGTAATTTGCAGGTCACCTGATAAGAAGCAGTCTTCAAAGAAAGAATCAACAATTCACAGTGATTCAAACAACAATCATGAGGTTTGGGGCAAAACTGTTTCACTCCATCCCATCTGGCCCATACACATCCTTTGCACTTCTCCGGCTGCTTGTTGGGGCGAATGCGTATCTTTTTCTTCTTCTGCTGATCACTTCAATTCCTCCAATGAAAAAAAGCCGATCCAGTGTAGGAACGACTTTGGCTGTAATATGTACTTTATTGATTTAACCTGCTTTGATATGCAATCTCGAATTGAGGAATTCCTTTGTATATAAAGAAATATACGCATACGAGAAATAAAATGCTAAATGTGATTTTGAGATTTGATCCTCTCAATCTTAAAACAAACTTTAAGATAATTGTTATTGCTACTGCTGGTAAAATTAAATATAAACCAAACGTCTCAAAGATTGCATAAGCCATGGCGTTAAATGTGTTTTTCCCCGTTTCTCTTATTATGTCCAGAATATCACCTCCTGCGTAATTAAAAGAATGGCGTCCGTATCATTCGCAGCAAAAACGTTGCGCTCTTTGCTTTAAATGCATACATACTATGTAACTATAGAGGAAGAACAAGACCATTTTACTGAAGCTACCAAATGCGGGTCAAGGAACAGAAAACGGGTGAGTCCCGATGATCTGGAACAAACCCGTCTTTTCCTGCTTAATCCTTGCTTTTTCGCATTTGGACCACATCGAGCATTACCTCGACATGATCATATCGGTGAAGCCAACGGAATGATACTCAATTAATCCTGAGAATAGGAAAAGACGAGAAGAGGAACACCCCAGTCCTATGCCGCAATGTGCGGCTGCGCATTTCATTCTCGCTCGATTTCCACAATACAAATATAACACTTAGAAAGTCTAACAAACTCTCTATTAACAGTCAGAAATCAGTCAAAAAAGTACTGGTTCAATGAATTCTTGTTTCTGTGAAATTGGGCGAAAGTCATCGTCCACATAAAAAAATGATTGAGGAGCTGTAAAAGGAAAATCAAAATCCTTGGGATTTATTGGCTCCTCGTATCGCTCAATTTCACCAATTTTTATTGCATATGCGTTTTCTTTATTATTGAAGTACTTCTTGAAAAAATTATGAGTTATTCCAGAGTATCGATTGGTAATATCCCAAATACTATCTGGATCATCACTTAAAATCTTATCAATGCTGAATTCCCCTACGATTCTTCCTTCAGGCATTGTGGAGTAGATGACAACGGAATCTACTTTTTGCTTGAATATAATCTTTCGATATTCATAGCGTTTTTCTTCGCTAAATATCTTCTCGACAAACTCAGGTTTAATCGATAATAATACCTTCACTTACTCCACCTTCTTTAAGAATTTGTTTGAACTGATTATCTGTCAGTCCAAAGAAAGACCACCGCTGTTCTCTTTCTAGACCAATTTCATTAATCAATTTTTGACGGATTAACCTTTTGCTAAGCGCTGCATTGTAAGTCATCTTAATAGTATAACAACGGCCTTTATTATACCAGTGTCTTAGATTATTTTTGTCAAACACACTATACGTACTTGCGTACGAATAAAAACTCTCGAAGTCTTTAAACTCATCTTGGTGTCTAACTTCCTCAACAACACAAATAGAGGTCGCCACCGATGTGTATTCTGCTGCTTGACCAGGAGTCGCAGTTCTATACATCACCACAATATCTCCACGAGACGTTCTATTTACAGGCATTGTAGTCACATAAATCTTGTGAATACTATTAGTAAATGATACGTCCTCAAGTATATCAACATTCTCATTATTCAGAATAGAATCAGGGAACATAACAGAATGATACTCAGGATAGATAGCCAACAAATACTTATCAGTCTTACTTGTTTTGATAAGTGGATAATCTCTAAGAATATCATCTTGAGTTTTCACCAGAGTTTTTACTAGAACTAGCTCAGTTCCATTTGGTGTATCCTTTTTTCCGTGATCATAGAATCCATATTTCCTCATTAACCTAATCAGTCCACTCGTAGCTTCTTTATCAAAAATCGTTACATAACAATATTCAGCTTGATTTACTATAGCGTAGTCAAGTGCCTTTTTAATGAAACGTTCTCCTAATCTTGTTCCATGTGGATTAATTTTAAAAGTTCCAATTTTCAAAGCAGAAGAGCAATCAATTGAAGGCTCAATATCCTCAACCGAACCATCTTCCATTTTAAAATAAAGAAAACCTTCAACTAATTCATCCTCGTAGAATAAGTAAGCTTCCGAATCACTCTTTCTGTTAAACCAGTCCTCAAATTCTTGATAATCTGCTTTAAGTGAATCGAAAAATGGGTCATCTAAATTAATATCTCCAAAACGCTTTTTTACCAAGTAATCATTCATAATGTTTCCTCCTAAGAATTAATATATTTTTTCAAAAAATCATACAGCTTATCTTCATGCTCCTTATTCTTATGTATAAGTAACGGAACCATCAACGTCTCAGAGAGTTGTTTGGCATACGCAATCTCCTCAGTTTGAAACTCATTGAGCAATTCAACTGAATAGTCTGCAGAGTCACGATTATCAAGTCGAATTTTAATTGCCTTTGGCTCATCAATTAACAACAACAAGCATGCAATATTCATACGTCTAAATGTATCTTCTGGTATTCTTTCTATTTCACCATCTTTATTTAGGATACAAAAATGTCCGTCCATAAGAAACAATGGTATTTCATTTACTTGAGTATTTATGGCCATGATTAAAGCGTCCTGGTTCCTTTTTACGTCTGTTACATTCTTTAACGTTCTTTTCTCCTCTTCTTTCTGCTTTTGAATAAGTTCACTTGCTGAAAAACGTGGAACATCGAAATCTTTGCAAATTGATTTACAAAGATAAGTCTTCCCGACTCCATGGATTCCACCTACGAATGCTATCTTCTTCAAAATTTAACCACCTCTTGAAGTTTTTCGGGTTACATCTTCATAATTCAACAAATTTTAGGTTTTACCTGCAAATTCCCCCTCTATTTTTGTTATTCTGACAAAAATAGAGGGCGGCTTTCTCCGACCTCTATTTCCTTAAAATTTTCAAGTCTTAATGCAGCATCAAGGATGCTGATTGCCTCGTTCTTCTCTCTTCGATAAGTACTATCCCTGATACCCATTTCTCAGTAACTAGTGTGTAGGAGGTCCAACAAGCCTCTGCTGATGGCTCAGCTGTACTGATCGACTCCCGGGATGCCCGCCGTTATGCGGGGCTGGAGGAACCGATTGATGCCAAAGCCGGACATATTCCGGGTGCGGTGAATTATTTTTGGAAAGATGTGTTGGATTCAGAGGGGCGCTGGTCTTGTGCCGAAGCGTTGGAAGAACGTTTCAGTAAGATGGACAAGGAAGGCGCGATTATTGAGTACTGCGGTTCCGGTGTCTCCCCTTGCCCGAATGTGATTGTGCTGGAAGAAGCGGGATATTCGAATGTGAAGTTGTATTCCGGGAGCTGGAGCGACTGGATCAGTTATGAGGAGAATCGGGTAGCTACCGGGGAAGAATAAAGACTAAGAGCCCACGTCAAACGTGGGCTCTTTTGTGCTTCATTATATCCATGTAGAATTTTAGATGCTTACATTTCCGACTTTGTAACGTTCAGATTCAGTTTATGTTTTCGGCATACTTCGTAAAAATCTTTTGAAATAATGGGTTTGAAGATATTTATATAATCCAGCATAAAAAATTCATGCTCGCCAATTCGCTCTTCATGAAGGCAGATTCGAGCTACAACTTTGACGATCTTACGTGCAGGCTGTTGTACAGATGCAGCAATGACCGCTTTGCGCCCATATTCCGAACGTTCATAATCGAAAACATCCAAACGATCAAGCTGATGTGCAGTCCAATAGGTTTTTTCAACCGAACGACCGTCGTGGTAACACACCGTTGTCGGAATAAACTGTGTATTTGTTTTAGTTTCCTCCAACAGCGTTTTAAAACGATCTGATACGTGTCTCGTTCCTGTGATCGTCTCAAAATAATCTACATTCAGGTTGCGCACCGTAGACAGTAACTCAACATCTGCCGTTGTCCCCTCTGGCAGCGGATTCTCTATCGCCAAATAATTCATATCTAATTCGGGAGTGAAGGTCGTTCCGCCACTAATAAACCCTCGACGTGGATATTGAGATTCCAGAAAATAATAGTTCATAGAATGATGTCTCCTTTCCAAATGAAGTGCTTTTCAATCAATTATACGGGTCAAAAGAATTAAGCAGCTATGCACTATGTAATATAGAGTACATCGGTCATGTGGCGATGTACTCTTTTGTCGTTTTCGTTTGGTCCTAAAATCGGGAGAGTCGACAAGGGTCTAATTCAATTCTTGATTCCCCATCGATAATTTCACTTGCAGCCAGACGTGCAATCAACGGTGCCAACGTAATTGCAGAGTGCATCACTGTTAGATAAAGTCCCTTTATGTGATCTTGGAAGCCCACAATCGGATAGCCGTCTTCAGGCATAGGTCTCATCCCGACCTTTATACTTTCCAGTTCCAGTTGATTCCCATCCTTCAGACTGCGACGCAACGTTTCGAAAGCTCGCTTACCAACCGCCTCTGGTCCGTTTTCCTGCGACTCGTCGATATAATCTTCCGCAGCAAACAGGGTATAATCCGTCAGTTGACGCGCTTCAAACTGCGAATTTGAGATTAATGTATGGATCAGTCTATTCGTAGTTTTCATCCGAATTAGAATGGAAGGCGACACCGTTACTGGCACCAGACAACCTAACGGGTTGCAAAGTTCGGGGACGCCTGCACCTGCGGCCAATACCACGACATCCGACTCCAGAAAACCGTTGGACGTATGCACGCCGACCAAGTGGGAACCTTCTTGCTGAAGCTGTGTAACGTCGGTATCGAACTGAACCTTTGCTCCGTACTCCCTCGCTTTGTTCAACAACAGCTCCGTTACCCCTATAGGGTCTACTGCACCTTCTTCACTGACATACATCGCTTCATCCGGATAGTCCAGCAGATTCGGCTCCAATGCCTCAAGCTGCTCCCGGTTTAATTTTTGAAAGTGGGGTTGCTCCCTTAGGGGTGGAGTGTCCCAAGTTAGCGCTCCGCGCCAATGAATTTCCAGTTCGGACAGCTCTTGCTGAAGTGCATGATATTCTTCCAAAGCTGCATCGTACAAATGCCAGTATTCAGGTGCCACCCTATGAGTCGTATGTATCCAGGCAAAAGATTTTTCCGTGACGTCACGCGCCGCAGCAGGATATCGTTCAATAACGGTTACATCTTGATTTCGTTTGGCCAGATGATAGGCCATGGACGCCCCGACAATCCCTGCGCCAATAATCACAATTTTTTGTTTAATCAATAATGACTCCTCCTTTTTCACCCTATTGTAACATAGGCGTTAATGAGTTCTGGCTCTATTCACCTTATCCAACAGAAAGATGATTTTCTCCAATTAATCCACGGTTTTAAGCAAGCTATCCACAATAAAGTCAAGCTGTTTGTCTAGCGAATATATATCATTGTAGAAAAATAAACCAAAGCTCATATCAATCAAACGTCCTTCTTTGACTGCTGGGAGGTTGTTCCAAATGGTATTGTTAGAAAGATCTATCATTCCTTCAAAGCTAGAACGGAATATATAATCACCTACATATTCATGTAATACTTCATAAGAAACGTCCTTGCTAGTCGCATCGTTCCTTGCGTTTTCAATTTCGCGTTGCAAGACTTCAGGTGCTTTCATCCCTAAATATTGATAAATAATCTGCGAACCCCGTCCATAACCCAAGCCTGTCATTACAGCCATAGAACCTTTGTTGCTTTCCATAATAGTCGCGGTTTTATCCAAAATACCTGCTTGTTTAAGTTTTTCCTTACTTTGCTCAACCTTTTTGCGAAAGTTATCCAGCATTTCCTGAGCTTGTCCCTCTTTACCTAGAATTTCTCCAAGCAATTTCATACGTTCTTCTACTGGCAGATCATAAGGAATGTATACTGTAGGGGCAATTTTTTTGAGCCCCTCATATATTTCTTCATTGGTAACGATAATGAGATCGGGATTAAGCGCAGTTACTGCTTCCGGGTCTGGTTTGAATGCACCCAAGGAGGTAACACCATCCAGTTCGCTCGCAAAAGCTGCTCCTTCTTCTACAGAAGAGATCCCAACAGGATTTACACCTAATGCAAGTAAATCACCCATTAAATACAGGACAACTACTCGTTGTGGATTAACCGGCACTTCAATATCCCCTTTTATGGTGGTTACGGTCTTCGTTTGAGATGTTGTAGCTGTAGGATTGGAGTTGTTGGCCTCTACCTGGTTCGTTGACTTTCCGGTGCCTTCATTTGCTGAAGGACTCCCTGCCCCACCAGTTGAACACGCGCTGAGCAATAGGGTTAAACAAAGTAATAATGTGATAGCTAAGGGTGTCTTTCTACTTCTGTACATCAATAATTCCTCCTCAAATATATGCTGATTATGATAATCATTATCAATATATAAGGAAGTCTCATCCTCTACAATACCTAATCGTGCCACTGTGGATGGTACATTAGGACTTACATGCTGCTTTCGATAACGAATGGGTGCAATACCCATATATTTTTTGAACATTTTAGCTAGATAATATCCATCCGGATAACCAACAGCCTTGGCAATTTCTTGTAAAGTAGCATTTGTAGCAAGCAGCAGTTCCTTCGCTTTGTTCATACGGATTTGAATGACAAAATCAATTGGACTATGACCTGTCTGGCGTTTGAATAGTCTTGATAAATGTCTTGGACTGGTGTCCATGAGCTCTGCTAACAAGTCCATTGTAATGGGTTCAGCATAATGTTCCTGCATATAGTATTTCATTTGTGCAATCAGGTCTGGCTTTATTGTAGGTACGCGCCGATTGTGGATTTGCCATAGCAACTCGTATACAAATTGATAAAATAATGACTTCACATGGAACTGTTCCAATGGTCCTTGCTCTTCCCATGCTGTCATCATGTATTGTACTTTGTCGGACAAGGAAACAGGATGATCTGGTGCAAAGCCATATTGAAGACGGAAGGGATTACGGTGTTCCATCATGTCCAGAATGTCTTGACGTTCAGGAAGTGGGATGCTGGCTTTGTAATAAATCATATAATAATCAAGGACTTCTTCAACAGGCAAAATATTCAGGCAACAGCCCTTTCCACCATGCAAAATATGGAATCGTGTGACTTGATGATCATTTCCATCCAGCTGCATAACTGCATTGCCACGCACCGTGTATAAGAAGCAGCTAGCAGGGAACCGGTAGGCGTGAAGGTCTTCCTTCATTTGCATCGTGATATGGCGAATATCCATTATTTTAATAGATGCCTTGTTCCATAGTAAAAGATGTTCATTTAAATGTAAGATGGCTTTTCAGCTCCTCAAATGCAGTAAGTATATTATTATTATAACTATAACTCTCAACGATCGTAGTATGAGGTCGAAAAATAAACCTTGATGTAGTTGGGTAGGTACAACTCTCCCCAAGACATTATAATCATTCCACGAATATGTAAAGTACAGCGAAAATTTACAAATAGCTAAAATGAATCGTTTTGGTTTAATCTGAGTATTTATTCGGAAGTCCAGCGGTATGATGTCAAGCTCCTAAATGTGTTGAATTGGAAATTCTCCTTAGGAAAAGCATCAGTAGCCGAAAAAAATGGCATCAGCAA
>NZ_FOBD01000021.1 GCF_900109515.1 Paenibacillus sp. OK003
CTGACTGTATTCTTGAATAAATCGTTCTTTGAACGCATCCGTGTACGTAATAGCTTTAGCGCTGACATTTTTCACATAGGGATTTCTTCTTAACTGATCTTGCTCTTGAGTTGTAAAGTATTTTTTTGACATCTGCTTGACCACCGCTCGTTTTTTATTCATTGTACACAAAAAGCCCCTACAAGATGACCTTTTTTAAAGTGTCTATCTTATAGGGTACATTTTACTACGGTAGCTTGGAATGCCCTTTCTGGCTTGAACTTTGATGTTTCAGCAGGCGTGATACTAACTATTAAAGAAACATGCTGAGTGGTGAGAGGCCTTTTTATAAAATCGTGTTGTAAATGATACCGATCGTTTTGGGACCACAATGACTACATATAACGCAACCAGCCGTAGTTAATTCCACTCGTGCTCCAGTCTGCTCCTGCAGAGACTTTTGCAAATCAAGCGCGTCTTCCTCGGCCATAGTATGCACGACGATAACGAGATCGCGATCGATCTGTTCCTTACGGTTAAGTGTGTTTTGCAGCATTTGTTCCAGCGCCTTTTCCCGTTTGCCACGGACTTTGTAGGCAGGAGACATCTTGCCATCGGCTACCCGAATGACGGGGCGGATTTTTAGCAGACTGCCAATCAGGTTTTGCATGCCGGAGCAGCGCCCACCTTTGTACAGATACTCCAACGTATCGATGACAAACTCAGTTCTCACATTCGGTTTGATGGCTTCAACGAGATGTGTAATCTCTGTCAGGCTCTGTCCTTTTTCAGCTGCATGAACTGCCTTCATGACCATCAGGCCAATTCCGGAAGAAAGATTCAGAGAATCAACAACAGAGATGCGACCTTCCGGAAATTCGGAACTGGCCAATTTTGCATTTTGGTAGGTTGACGATAGTTCAGAGGACAAGCTGATATATAAGATATCATACCCTTGTTCGATGTAAGGTTGAAATGCCGTCATGAAATCAGCAGGTGAAGGTGCTGCTGTTTTGGGCAGACGCCCATCCCTGCTTACACGTTCATAGAGCTGCTCCGGCTTAATTTCAGCACCGTCCTTCAGTGATTCCTCACCGAACACGACATATAAAGAGATGATACCGATATCGTGCTGCTGGATCCATGCTGGGGCCAGATCACTTGTGCTGTCCGTGAAAATTTTGATTCGTGACATGTCAATCTCCTTTGGATACGAAAATTTGGCAATAGAATAGATCATATGGATCATGTTGAGATGAATCAGTGTTATTTTATTATCATTTTTGAGGAATGAATGTCAAGCGATATACGCTTTTACATCATATAGATACCTGCAATGATAAGCCCTGCAAACGTCAGAATCATGGCTCCACTGAGAATGGTTCCAATGATAGCGAAGACTTTTTTTCGATTTTTGAGAACAAGCCCAATCACGCCGAGAATGATTCCAGCCAGATTAAGAACCAGACAAACAAGAACAGCGAGAGAAGCCAGAACAACTGCTGGATGTAATGCAATCTCCTCCACTTGGATCGGTGTGGCTATAACGCCAATTGAACTGTTTATAGCCATTGTGGCAATAAAAAAAGTCAGCATGTAACCAATGATTGAGACCAATCCAATCACAAAACTTGCAATACCAGGCCCGGAATGCTTCAATCGACCCATGGATGGATCTTCAAGGGCGGAGGGGGAAGGTGTAAACAGGTTGTCATGATTGGGATCTGAATAATTCGTGCCGGAACTGGATTGATAAGGATTATTGTTATTCTGGTTATTTTGATTATCCATAAATGGTTTATCCCTCCCTTAATCGTGGTCATGAGTGTAATTAACCTTATCCGGGTATTATGATTCTAATCAAGAGAATGAAGGCATTCCTTTTTACTTTTCCATAAAAATCGATAAAAATCAAGGTTTCACGCCAGTTTTCGTCGATTTTGAGGCAAAAGCGAAGCAAAGTATATATAACCAGACATATGAATGCCTTCCGCATCGTAGCTGGCTGGTAAACACTGCAAGGATTCGCTAAAATGGATAGTTGAGAGATGAATTAAGGGAGAGAAGGCAAATGCAACGGAAATGGATGATGCTTGGTGCTGTACTGACAATGCTTTCGGTAGCTATTGGTGCGTTTGGTGCACATATGCTCAAGGAAAAAATTGGTGCAGACGCCATAGCCGTATATGAAACTGGAGTGCAGTACCACATGATACATGCAATTGCACTGCTGATTATTGGTCTTACAGCGGGTCAACTTGGACCGTCCACCAAGCTCAAGTGGGCAGCACGCCTGCTGTTTATCGGAATTATCATATTCTCGGGCAGTCTGTATGTATTGAGTATTTCAGGTATTAAAATATTGGGAGCCATCACGCCGATCGGTGGGGTAGCCTTTATTGTCGGATGGTTGTTATTAGCCATAGACGTGTGGCAGCGGGGAAGAGATCGCTCATGATGATTTACAATGGCTGGGCATAGCTAAGGCTAACTAAGATGTACCAGCTCATTGTTACAGGAATGAATAGCTAAAAAAGCAACTTGCATGGGAAAAGTTATGGAATTCCCCCGTAAGTTGCTTTTTGTTTGAATGTTCATTGAGTTAAAGAAACTCATCAATTTCATTGGTTCGGAACGTATACACTTGTTTTTCATCCACATGGTAGACGCTTACAATGCTGTTGTCCCGATCAAAATTCAAAATGCGGCATGGAATGCTCTGATGTCTGCCATTTTTGTTGTTCACAACGATCCGAGTAAGACGGTTTTCTTTGATCAGGGTATCAATCCATACATCGAATGAATTTGCGTTGGTAATGTTGGGCGCTTCGGTTGAAGGAGCTTTCTGGGAAGCAGGTGTTTCAATTTCACTCTGTGGTGTGACTGGAACGGTTGAAGCCGTCGCTTGATTTGGTGATGAGCTTTTTTGTTTTGCATTGGATTGTGATTTTTTTCTTTCTTTATGAAGAAAGGCGAATGAGTCCTTTTTGGACTGCAGTGTCACTTCAATAATTTTGCCAAGCTCTATGCCGGATTGAATCCGGAAGTCCGCAATTTGTTCCTCTTTGTTTATGAACTCCAACAGGGACTGCAGTGCCAATGCATTCGAGCGGCTCTTAATAAGAATATCGACATTGAATAAAAAGCCGATTTCTTCTTCGTTGGATAAGGTTTCTTTCATTGATCCCAGCCCCGTTAAAAGATATGTCAGCAAAAACATGCTTCAATACACTATATCATTAAAAAGGCAATAATCATAGTGCTGGAGACATAGAAAATGAGCAAATCACTTAGTCTAATTCAAGTAAAACCATATGTCTTTCCAATCCTTTTCCGCAGGTGTCCACACCGCTATCCAGAATGAGGCATACAATTATCGTGACCTGTGGAAGAGGAGGTGTATCGGGAAATTATGGTGACGATGGAGCCGATTGTGGTTGGAGAGCATGTGTTGGTCGGGGTAGAGGTAAAGCTGCCCAAAACGACATTACTGACGATTAATACATCCAAAGGATATATCATGTGCGGAGCACTGGATGTGGGATTACTTAATGAGAAGCTTGGGGATCGCAAAATTATTGCAGCTCGGGCGGTTGGCGTGCGCACATTGGAACAGCTGCTGCATGCACCTATGGAGTCGGTGACCACGGAAGCCGAGGCTATGGGCATTACGGTTGGCATGACGGGTGTAGAAGCATTGCTCAAGATGATCTAATCCCCGAATAATCAACAATTAAAGAGAGGGCTCCCCTACTTGGAAGCCCTCTCTTTAATTTACATATACCCATCCGATTTCAAACGATAAAATATGCTTCCACTAATTAAGCTTCATCCTTGGCGAACAAGGCAGCCAGATTCTCTTTGAAAGGAGCGCGAACGACACCTTTTTCTGTAATAATGGCGGTTACATATTCGTTAGGTGTGACGTCAAACGCCGGGTTGAATACTTTCACACCTTGTGGTGCCGTACGTTTGCCAAAACCTTCGGTTACTTCCTCCGCAGCACGTTCCTCAATCGGAATGAGATCTCCGGATGGCGTAGACAGGTCTATGGTGGACAGCGGGCTGGCTACATAGAAAGGAATGTTGTGCGCTTTGGCAAGGACCGCTACGCTGTACGTTCCGATTTTGTTAGCTACATCCCCATTGGCAGCGACGCGGTCTGTACCCACGATAACGGCCTGAATCCAGCCTTTGGACATGACCATGCCTGCCATGTTGTCGCAGATCAGAGTAACGTCAATACCGGCTTGCTGAAGCTCGAAGGCCGTAAGGCGTGCACCCTGAAGGACAGGACGCGTTTCGTCTGCAAATACTTTCAGGTTGATGCCACGCTCGTGAGCGAGGTACATCGGTGCAGTCGCCGTTCCGTATTTTGCGGTCGCAAGTCCGCCTGCATTACAGTGGGTAAGTACACCCATACCGTCTGCGAACAAAGGAAGAGCATTTTCACCGATAAGGCGACAAACTTCTTCGTCTTCTTTCTGAATCAAGAGAGCTTCCGCTTCAAGAGCAGCATTGCTAACTTCAATGCTTGCACCGGATTCAGCAAGGTCACTGGCTTTTTGCATCATACGATCCAGCGCCCAGAACAGGTTCACGGCCGTTGGACGGGAAGTCGCAAGATGAGCACAGATGGATTTTACGTGATCCAGCCAGCCTTGTATGGCAAGTCCGTCATATGCTTTGGCACCTAGTACGACGCCGAATGCAGCAGCAATCCCGATCGCCGGAGCACCGCGTACTTTCATCGAGTGGATGGATTCCCATACCTCTTCGGGCGTGTATAGTTTCAGCATAAGAATCGTTTCAGGCAGCAAACGCTGGTCAAGCATTTCAAGCTTGTCCTGTTTCCATATAAGGGAGGACAGAGGCTGATGTTCAGGGGTTGTCATGGATGTTCCTCCGTTCCTTGAGTTAAGTCATATGCATTCTTTGAGTCAGGCTTTAATAGAAGTAACCGCAGTAGCTACTGTATCTAGAAGTTCACCAATGGTATTCAGATTGCGATTACGCTTGATAAGTGCTTTACCGATTGCCAACGCTTTGCGCTGGGCACGTTCACGTTGTGTTGCATCTTCAATCGTATCGATATCTGCGACATGCGCAAGTCCAACAATACGGCGAACCATTTTCGCGCCAGCAAAGCCAGCAGAATCTCTGAATAATTGTTGAACATAAAGATCTTGGTATCCAGGCGCCTTAGCCATAGGATCAATCAGGTCGGAAGTCCACAGACCCCGGAAGCGGGATTCGAATTCAGTCCATACGTCACGAACCATATCCAGCAAAACCGTTTCACGCTCATGAAGAGCCATTTGATCCTGAATTCGACCTGGCAGCGAGGCGTAATGTAGAAGCAGATTGGCAAGCACGGCTCCTACATCGAATCCCATTGGGCCGAAATAGGCAAATTCGGGATCAATGACTTTCGTGGATTCAGGTGTGACAAAAATACTGCCTGTATGCAAATCACCATGAAGTAGAGCTTGACCATGGGTGAGAAATTTCTCGCGCAGCAAAGCTACTTCAAGATGAAGTTCTCCATCTGTGCGAAGTGCTTCTGCTTCATCTTCAATGGCAACCTCATAATTATTTTTCTCCGCAATGCGATACGGTTCATCAAAGATCAGATCCTCGGTTATTTTACATTGATCCGGATTGACGAATCTGCCCTGTTTCTCCTTCTTCAATTGCTGGTTCATGCCAAGATCTGATGTGAAAAACAATGTTCTCGCCATGAACTCCCCGATATGTTCCGCAAAAAGAGGATATGTTCCGCCATCGATGAGGCCTTTACGCATAATCACATGATCGCTCAAATCCTCCATCACGGTTAAGGCGAGATCATCATCATAATGGTACACTTCAGGCACCATTCCCGGACATAAACGATACTCTTCCTGCAGGATTTCCCGTTCAATTCTGGCACGTACCAGAGACAATGGCCATGATTCTCCGACCACTTTCGCATAAGGAAGAGCTTGTTTGATAATGATACTTTTATCGGAGTTCTGATCCGTGATATGGAAGACCAAATTCAGATTGCCGTCACCGATCTCACGACATTCCAGATTCGCATCTGCCGCAAACGGACCCGGTAATGTTTTGGCCAGTTCGATTGCATCCTGGGGTGTTAAAGGGCGATATTGGGACAAGAATGCCACCTCCATATATATGAAGAAACAGGAAAACCCACTTCTTTGCTTGGTATATGTCAGTATATCGGAAATAACTGTGCTTTTGTACCCTTTTTTTGAGACAGCCCATACTGGACTTGTTTCGAACTTCCGGTGTACGGGTAAAAACAAATAGGCCGGACGGTTGACAGAAATACCGCCGACAAGGCTCCCCACCACTGGTGGTGCCGAACTGTTAAATCTCTGTCATTTACGGCAGGATAACCTGCTTATCGTGAATGTCAGACTAATTTTATAATAAAAGGATGGGATTAAGATGGCTACAAAAAACAAAACAGATCAAGCAAAATCGGTGGAACAAGTACTTAATCGTCAGGTGGCGAACCTGAACGTCCTGTATGTTAAAATTCATAACTATCACTGGTATGTAAAAGGACCTAACTTTTTCACACTGCACGTGAAATTCGAAGAATTCTACAATGAAGTGACTGTACAAATGGATGAAATCGCTGAACGTATTCTTACCCTCAAAGGGAGCCCAGCGGCTACGATGAAAGAATATCTTGAGCTGTCCTCCATTCAAGAAGCAGCTGGTGGCGAAGATGCCAACACAATGGTACAGAATCTGATCGAGGATTTTGCTACATTGTCGAACGAGTACCAGGAAGGTATTGAAGTGGCTGACGCTGCTGAAGATCAACCAACATCCGATATGCTGACAGGCTTCAAGGCTGATTTGGAGAAACATATGTGGATGCTTCGCTCTTTCTTGGGCTAATTCCATCCGCATTTATCGAGTTTGTTGGCTTATAAACCATACAGTTACTCTAACCGATCTTTCACGTTGCCAGGACGACGCCGAGCGTCTATACTGCTGCCAAGACTGACTTCGGGAGGAGAACTTTATGATAGGCACAACGATACCGGCATTAAAAGAATGGGCCTCCGCAATCAAAGCGCTGGAAACGGGTCGCCAGATTATGGTGATGCGCAAAGGCGGGATTGTGGAGGAAACCCGACGTTTTGAGTTGAAAAGTCCAGCGTTCTATCTGTATCCGACTTATGAACATCAGCGTAAAGAACTGATAAAGTCCTCTGATCATTTCTATGTTGAGGAATCACTGGCCGAATGGGTGCCTGAAGCTTCGACGATCCGTCTCACAGCATATGCTGAAGTGACACAGGATTTGGAGATCAGAAATCAGGAGATGCTGGATCGACTTCTTGACTTTCATATGTGGACTGCGGATTTTGCCGAAGATCGCCTAAAGTGGAAACGCAAAGATCCACTCCACGTATTGATACTCCGAGTGTACCGTTTGAAGGAACCGATGGAGATTCCCGTATTACCTGAATACAACGGATGCCGTTCTTGGATTTCCATTCCGAATGGTCCGGTGCCGCGCGAAATGACGCCGGTGCTGGACGTTGCGGATTTTGACGAACAGGTACAGAAGATTAACGAGATGCTCAAAATGTAATGTTATTTATCGGAAGGACTTGTCCATGATATGGATAGGTCCTTTTTCGGTTGAGAGGAGCAGATTGGATAAAAGATTGAATCCCTGTGATTTTTCTCACTGTCTATTTATGACGAAGAAGTTTTGTCATTTGATTCAATCTTGCTTTTATTATAGAATCAGATAGAATAATGTTTCCTGTAAGGGACAAGAGTTCTTAGGAAATGACTTGATAATCATTGAGAATCAGTTTAGAATTATTCTAAAGTGATTCTTGCTTTGGAGATTGGAGTACAGGAGAAATTCAGGGGAAGCCCTGTTCAGATATTAATAGGTGCTTTTTCGTTTTCGACAGTAAACATCAATTTAATCAATGGAGGGAAACAATACACATGGCTACGAATTTCGTCATTGAAGGTCTGAAAGCGACGATCGAAGGTAAGGAAATCCTGAAAGGCATCAACCTGGAAATGAAGGGTGGAGAAATCCACGCAATCATGGGTCCGAACGGAACTGGTAAATCAACTCTGGCTTCTGCACTTATGGGGCACCCTAAATATGAAGTAACAGAAGGTACGATTACACTTGATGGTGAAGATGTACTGGATATGGCTGTAGACGAGCGTGCTCGTGCAGGTCTGTTCCTGGCTATGCAATACCCGAGTGAAATTGCTGGTGTAACGAATTCTGACTTCCTGCGTAGCGCAATCAATGCACGTCGTGGTGAAGGCAACGAGATCTCTTTGATCAAGTTCATTCGCCAAATGGAAGGTAAAATGAAAGAACTCGACATGAATCCTGAGTTTGCTCACCGTTACCTGAACGAAGGTTTCTCCGGTGGTGAGAAAAAACGTAATGAAATTTTGCAAATGATGCTGCTTGATCCAAAGATCGTAGTACTCGATGAAATTGACTCCGGTCTGGATATCGATGCTCTGAAAATCGTGGCAAACGGTGTAAACGCAATGAAGAGCGAAGATCGCGGATTCCTGATTATCACTCACTATCAACGCCTGTTGAACTACATTACTCCTGACTACGTGCACGTAATGATGCAAGGTCGTATCGTGAAGTCCGGCGGACCAGAACTGGCTCACCGTCTGGAAGCTGAAGGATATGACTGGGTTAAGGAAGAGCTGGGAATTACAGACGAAACTGTAGGTCAAGAAGCGTAAAGACAAAACGGAGGAGGATAATCAATGACTACACAAACAATTCTTCCGGTTGAATCTGAAGCGCTTCGCGCCTTGTCGGAAAGCAACAATGAACCCGGCTGGTTGACCGAGCAGCGGCTCGAAGCCCTTAAGCTAGCAAGTGGGCTTGCGCTTCCTAAACTGGAAAAACAAAAAATCGAACGCTGGAATGTCAGCGAGTACGGAACATATAAAGCTAGTGAAGCGATTGCTTCCCTTGAGGAAGTACCAGCTTCCATTAAAGATCTGGTTAAGGACCAAGCGGAAGGCAGTCTGGTTATCCAGCGTAATTCCGGTACGGTATACTCCAAGTTGTCTGCTGATCTTGCAGCAAAAGGAGTGATCTTCACGGATCTTGCTACAGCGGTTCGCGAACATAGCGATCTGGTAAAACCATATCTGAATACGGCTGTAAAAGCAGATGAGCATTCTCTTGCAGCACTGCATGCAGCACTTTGGAACGGCGGGGTATTCCTTTATGTTCCGAAAAACGTAGAGATTGAAGTTCCGCTGCAAGCGGTACTGCTCACAGATGATGCTACTGCAACGTTTGCACCGCACGTGCTTGTCGTTGCTGAGTCCAATAGCTCCGTTACTTATGTGGATAACTACGTATCTGGCGAACTGTCTTCACCTGTATTCCATAACGGTGTTGTGGAAGTATTCGTGAAAGCTGGTGCCAAAGTTCGCTTCGCATCAGTTCATCAACTGAGCACAAGTGTTACTGACGTATCTTTCCGCCGTGCAGTGGTGGAGAATGACGGTTCGATTGAGTGGATCGTTGGTGAGATGAACAATGGTGATACTGCAAGCAACACGATGACGGTTCTTAAAGGGAACGGCTCAAGCTCCGATTCCAAAGTTATCGCAGTAGGTTCCGGTTCCCAAAAACTGAACTACACAACAGAAGCTCGTCACTTCGGCAAAAACACGCCAAGTCAGATGATTACACGTGCAGTTATGCGTGAAGAGGCTTCTGCAATCATTAACGGAATCACGAAGATTGAGAAAGGCGCTACTAAAGCGGACGGACAGCAAACAGAGAAAGTACTGATGCTGAGCCCGAAAGCACGTGGAGACGCCAACCCAATCCTTCTCATTGATGAGGATGATGTAACAGCTGGTCACGCGGCTTCTGTAGGTCAAGTCAATGTGGAGCAAATTCATTACTTGATGTCGCGCGGGATTAACCGTAAGGATGCGGAACGCCTGATCATTTACGGCTTCCTGGCTCCGGTGGTGGCGGATATTCCTCTGGAAGCACTGCGTACCCAATTGCAGTCTCTCATCGAACGGAAACTGGGACAATGAACCCGGCTATCCGCGAGCAGTTCCCGATCCTCCACCAGGAAATCAACGGACACCCGCTCGTATACCTAGATAACGCAGCGACTTCCCAGAAGCCGCTGGCTGTAATCGAAGCGATTAAACATTATTATGAATATGAGAACTCCAATGTGCATCGTGGTGTTCATACGCTTGGAAGTCGTGCAACGGATGCTTATGAAGGCGCACGTGAGAAGGTTGCCAAGTTTATCAATGCACGGCGCACACAGGAGATTATTTTCACCCGTGGGACAACGACCGCTTTGAATTTGGTGGCTTCGTCCTACGGACGCTCAGTCTGCAAAGAAGGCGATGAGATTGTTATTACGCAGATGGAGCACCATAGCAATCTGATTCCATGGCAGCAGGTAGCCAAGGAAACGGGAGCGACATTGAAATACATTCCGCTACAGCCGGATGGCAACATTGATTTGGCTGACGTGGATAAGACGATTACGAACAATACTAAAATTGTAGCAATCGCGTATGTATCCAATGTTATGGGTGTTGTTCATCCGGTAAAACAAATCGCTGAAATTGCACACCGCAAAGGTGCTGTCATCGTTGTGGATGGCGCACAGAGCACACCGCACATGAAGGTGGATGTGCAGGATCTAGACTGTGATTTCTACGCATTATCCGGCCATAAAATGTGCGGACCAACCGGGATCGGTGCACTTTACGGCAAAAAGGCGCTGCTGGAGTCCATGGAGCCGGTTGAGTTCGGCGGTGAAATGATTGATGATGTGGGTCTCTACGAGTCCAATTGGAAAGAGCTTCCTTGGAAATTCGAAGGTGGCACTCCGATTATCGCAGGTGCGGTAGGATTGGGTGCAGCCATTGATTTCCTGGAGCAGATTGGCATGGATGAGATTGCTCATCATGAAAGTGTGCTGGCAGCTTATGCAACGGAACGTATGGCCGAGATTGATGGACTGACCATTTATGGACCAGCCAAGCGTCATGTCGGAGTGGTTACATTTAACCTCGGTGATGTACACCCGCATGATGTGGCAACTGTGCTGGATGCAAGTGGCGTAGCCATTCGTGCCGGACACCACTGCTGCCAACCGCTGATGCGCTGGCTGGAAGTCAGTTCAACAGCTCGTGCCAGTTTCTATCTATACAATAACGAACAAGATGTGGACCGGCTTGTCAGCGCCTTAATCCAGACAAAGGAGTATTTTGGCGATGCAACTTGATGATCTGTACCGGCGTGTCATAATGGACCACTACAAAAACCCGCGGAACCGCGGAACGTTTGATAATGAAGCTGTCACGGTGAATTTGAACAATCCAACGTGCGGCGACCGGATTTCACTGCAACTTTTACTGAAAGACGGAATCGTTCAGGAAGCCAAGTATACGGGGGAAGGTTGTTCCATCAGCATGTCCTCGGCATCAATGATGACCGAGGCAGTCAAAGGCAAAACGATGGATCAGGCACTCGACATGGCTAACCGTTTTTCCTCACTGATGAAAGGGGAAGAAGTCGATTTCGACGATTATGAAGATCTCGAAGCCCTATCCGGTGTGAACAAGTTCCCTGCACGCATCAAATGTGCCACATTGGCCTGGAATGCACTACGCAAAGGAATTGACGAAGAAGACAATGTACAATAACGATAGGGAGGTAGAGCAAGATGGCTAAAAAAGCACCAGAAATGGAAGAGTATAAATATGGTTTTCGTGACGAACACAAATCCATCTTTCAAACCGGTAAAGGTCTGACTGCAGAAGTCGTTACGGAGATTTCCAAAATCAAGAACGAACCGGAATGGATGTTGGAATTCCGTTTGAAATCCCTGAAACAATTCGAAAAGATGCCGATGCCGAAATGGGGCGGAGATCTAGACGGGTTGGATTTCAATGAAATTCAGTATTATGTTCGTGCTTCTGACAAGCAAGGAAAAACATGGGAAGAGGTTCCTTCCGAAATCAAGGAAACTTTTGATAAACTGGGTATCCCTGAAGCGGAGCAAAAGTTCCTCGCAGGTGTATCAGCTCAGTATGAGTCCGAGGTTGTATACCACAACATGCAAAAAGAATTGGAAGATCAGGGCGTAATCTTCATGGATACGGATACTGCACTTAGAGAGCATCCGGAAATCCTGCGTGAATATTTCGCAACCGTTATTCCACCAGCAGATAACAAATTCGCTGCATTGAACAGTGCCGTTTGGTCCGGAGGAAGCTTCATCTACGTGCCTAAAGGCGTAAAATGTGAAGTGCCTCTGCAAGCCTATTTCCGGATTAACTCCGAAAATATGGGACAATTCGAGCGTACACTCATCATTGCGGACGAAGACAGCTTCGTTCACTATGTAGAGGGCTGTACAGCTCCAATCTACAGCACGAACTCACTGCACAGTGCGGTCGTTGAGATCATCTGTAAGAAAAATGCCCGTGTTCGTTACACAACAATTCAAAACTGGGCACCAAACATCTACAACCTGGTTACTAAACGTGCGGTTGCTGAAGAAAATGCAACGATGGAATGGGTCGATGGCAACATCGGTTCCAAACTGACGATGAAATATCCAGCAGTTGTACTGAAAGGCCGCGGAGCTAAAGGTTCGGTTCTGTCTATCGCTGTAGCTGGTAAAAATCAGCATCAGGATGCAGGCGCGAAAATGATTCACTTGGCTCCAGATACAACATCAACGATTGTATCCAAGTCGATCAGTAAACATGGTGGTAAAGTAACCTACCGTGGTCTGGCTTCCTTTGGTCGCCAAGCGGAAGGTGCAAAATCCAATATCAAATGTGATACACTCATTCTGGATAATGAGTCCACATCCGATACAATTCCTTACAATGAAATCATGAATGATAACATCATGCTGGAGCATGAAGCTACGGTATCCAAAGTGTCCGAGGATCAGCTCTTCTACCTGATGAGCCGTGGTTTGACTGATGCAGAAGCTACACAGATGATCATCATGGGCTTCATTGAACCATTCACGAAGGAATTGCCGATGGAATATGCGGTAGAGATGAACAGATTGATCAAGTTTGAAATGGAAGGCAGTATCGGTTAATCTGCCGTAATAGCCTAGGCTTTTCGGAACCTTGGAATATGGAGCGTGCTGATGTTATGCCGACTTCGTTTCAGGTGATCGTGTATTGAAGCAAAAGAGATCGAGGGAGATATCCCTCGATCTTTTTTTATCCATCCAAGAGGATCTAATTAAACATAGGACTAGACCAGAGTTATTCTTCTGTTAATAAATGTTACATATATTTGAATAGATATAAATATGAGGAGGGATAACATAATGAGACAGCAATTGGCCAAGAGGGGGGCAGCCCTGTTATTATCTGCACTTGTTACTTTCAGCAGTTTGCCACTATTTTCATCAACAGTAAGTGCAGCAGCAGGGGAAACAGTAACTGGGTCTTTTAACATCCTTAGTTATAATGTAGGTGGTCTTCCGGATCTTGTATCCAGCTCTAATCCTGGGGAGTACACCGTTCAGATCTCCCCCAAATTAAACGACTATGACATCGTTAATGTACAAGAGGATTTTAATTATCACCAGGATCTGATATCCCAAGTAACCTTGTCGTATTTGACCAAAACAAGCGGGGTTGCGGGTTTTGGCAGTGGATTGAACAGCTTATCCAGGTATGCATTCCGCGATTTGAAGCGTATTACCTGGGATAAGAGATCCGGTATCTTTGACAATGGAAGTGATGAACTGACACCTAAAGGATTTACAGCAGCAACTTATGAGATTGCTCCTCAGGTGAAGGTGGACGTGTACAATTTGCATGCGGACGCGGGCAGCGATGATAAGTCGCTTGAGGCAAGACGAGATAATATTAAACAACTCTCCAATTACATAAAAGAACATTCGGATGGTAACGCGGTCATCGTATTTGGAGATACCAATACACGGTATACCCGTGCGGCGGACAATATCGAGCTTCTCATGTCTGAAAATGGACTAAGAGATCCGTGGATCGATTTGATCCGGGGTGGAAATATTCCCGCTGATGGTGAAGCACTTATGGATACAACGAATTTAAATGGCCCGAACTATGAGATTGTGGATAAAATTTTGTATCGCGGAAGCAAAGCTTTGTCTCTTAATGCAGCGAGCTACCGCTTGGAAGACCAAACGTTTGTTGACCCGAATGGAAAACAGCTCTCTGATCATTATCCGATCACAGCAGAATTCGTATACAGTACATCTGCTCAGTACGAACTTAGTTCAACGATTGGCGGATCAGGAGGGACTGGTTTTAATGATCTGAATCATATTCCTGATGCCAGACCTGCCTCCGTTGTGCTCAACTCAGGTAATCGTGTAGACGGCATTTCAACCTTGTACAAAGACGGAACAGATCTGACTCATGGCGGCAAATCGAACACAGCCACACTGAATCTGGCAGATGGAGAGTACTTAACTCAGGCGACGATTGGTCAGGGTACACGAAATGGAGATAAACGAATCTTTTACGTGGAGTTATCCACCAATCTTGGCAATAAAATTGCAGGGGGTCAGAAAACTTCAGAGCAGATCATTTTGAACGCCCCTGCGGGATGGTATATCGCCGGGTTTTATGGAAGAGCCGACCAGGAGATTGATCAGCTTGGAGTTATTTATAAGCGTGTCCAACCTTAATCTTGCGTTTAGAACGATAGAGAGCAGATTTATTGTAACTGGTCTATAATCTATAACACCGCTTGGAATATACATTATTGGAAAAGACCGCAGGGTTGGGACCAATAACATTCTGAGCGGTTCTTTTTTGTAATAAAATAAGATCAATAGCACAAGCCATTTACTAGATTTAAGCATCTAATGATAGAAAAGGATGTGAATGCATGAGCATAAATCCATTTAAGGGATATCGGATTACGAGTTCATTTGGCTACCGTATTCATCCTATTTCTGGCGGACATACATTTCATCGTGGAATCGATCTCGTCACAGAGCCATGGAATGGCCCCATACATGCATTTATGGAAGGAACTGTACGTTTTGCTGCGGAAGGTGCAACAGGCTCAGGATTCGGCGGTTACGGGCTTACGGTGGCGGTACAGGATCACAGGGGCTACTTGCATTGTTATGCTCACCTTTCCCGAATTGCAGTAAAAGTTGGACAGCAAGTGAAACAAGGGCAGCTTCTTGGCAACCAGGGGAGCACGGGTGAAAGCACGGGTCCGCATGTGCATTATGAGGTACGCAAAACAAGCACCCCTTTGTATGGATATACAGCTAGTGAGAATGGTGTTGTTGATCCAGGGATCTACTTGCAATCTGAATATAGTTCAACGGTTGAAGAACAGGAGGGGAAGCCAATGACGACGGAGGAAAGAGAGCGGTTAACAGCAATGGAGAAGATGCTGAAATCGCAGTCGGCCTGGATCCAGCAGCAGAAAAACAGTTCCAGTATGGCTTGTCCGTCCTGGGCTGAGGAAGCTTATCTTTATTACCAACCATATATAATGAACGATACAGGCAGTTATGATTTTTGGAGATTGCTTGTCATCATGTATCGCAAGGAGAAGGGGATCAAGGTATCTTCCAATTCATCAAGTTAATTAATAGATCAGGATTATACGTGAAGCTTGTTTTACTCAAAAGCAGGCAGACAACCATTTATTGAATGTTGCCAGTTCGCCCGGTTCATTCAAACGCAAACGTCATATGTTAGGGTATACCTGATGAAGAGGAGGCAATCACATGAGCGAAGTTGGATACGGCTGTGGTGGCAACGTAGGCGGCATAGGATACAACCCATTCACAAACACGGGTGCGATCTTGGTACTGTTTATTCTGTTGGTCATCATCACTAAAGCATTCTACGTTTAATCTGATATGAACGAAATGGAATACAAAAGGGAAGCCTCAATGGCTCCCTTTTTTCACGTACATACCAACGTATAAGATGTTCTCTTAAATTTGGGTTACTCTAACTGCTGCTGCGCATACCTAGATGCTAATGCTTACTGGATATAAATTTCAACGATAGCTACATCTCTTTCCCTCGCTAAATCGATGAAGGCTGTAGAGGTCTGAACGAGTGGGCGGAAATAATCCGCAGGGTTGTTCAAAACAATCAGACCGGTTTCGCCGGTCGTGAGCAGAACCCTTTTGCCAATAAAGTTGGGTAGCATATGTTTGATGAGTTCCTGCGTGACTTCAGCGTTCAACTGACCGAAGCTCAGGCTGTACAATTCGCATAGCACGGAGATAAGCTCTTGCTTAGTCTGATACACCCGATTGGTCGTCATGGCGCTGTACACATCAGCTACAGCCGTTATACGGGCAAATGGATGAATCTCGTCGCCTTTCAGTCCGTAGGGGTAGCCGCTTCCATCTTCGCGCTCATGATGCTGAAGGGCAACGGTTGCAAGGATCTCGTCCTGAGTGGATTCTTTGACAATCTCATAACCATATAACGTATGTTTCTTCATTTCTTCGAATTCTTCGGGTGTTAACTTGCCCGGCTTATGTAACATTTCAGAAGGAATCTTGGATTTGCCGATATCGTGAAGATATCCTGCTTTGGCTACGGTTAGACAATCCTCAGGGTTATATCCCATCCAGCCTGCGATATAAAAAGCGAGCATTCCGACTTGTAAGGAATGGTTGTAGGTGTAGTCGTTATCCCCGTCAAGCATCAGCAGCAAGGAGACAACATCCTTTTGTTTTTCAAGCTGGCCCGTTAGGGTAATCAAAATCTCATCGACCTGAGTCTCATCAATAAAACCCTTCTCCATCGCTTGTCCAAACAGAGATTCTGTACCTTTGATCGTATCGTTAAACAGGTTAGTTAACAGAAGGGTTTGATCGGAAGGTAAGGTTTGTGCATCAGAGTGTAGGTCAGATGTTGTATGCTCTACATCTGCGTAATCGATTCCATGCTGCAGCAGCTTGGCAATATCATCGTCGCTGAGTGTGGAACCTTTCATCAGCATATGGAGACCCGAACTGTTGTACACATCATTTTTTAACAGGTCGCCAGTTTTAAGATCAGTAACATGCACTCTCACGTATAAACCACCTTTTCCTCGACTAATATCGACACATATGATTATAATAACAAGAAAAAAATGGGTTGACAACGACTTATTTACTAATTTCGTCACCTGTTTAACAGGTCGAAAGACTAGTTATTTAGTTGTCTGTGGGGTTCCAGGGTCCTAGTTGATGACCTTTCCACTCGGAACCATCTTCCCATATTTCTTTTTTCCAGATGGGGACGTTCTGTTTGAGTCTTTCGATCGCATAGCGGCTTGCATCATAACAGTCACTGCGATGAGGAGAGGACACGGCAATAACAACGCTGATCTCCTCTACGTCTACCTTCCCAATCCGGTGACTAATCGCACATTTTACGCCTGGCCAGCGTTCATTGATTTCACTACCGATCGCTGACATCTGAGAAAGCGCCATAGGTATATAGGCCTCGTATTCGAGATGGACCGTTCGTTGCTGTCCGGTCATTTCACGGGTGGTGCCAACAAAGGTGAGGGCAGCGCCATGGTTTGCCGTGATGACGAGCGCCGTTGTAGCTTCCACGGATAAGGGGGACTGGGTGATAAGGAACAATCCGTCATCCGTGCGATGCTCAGGATAAGAAGACCTATGTTCGCCACCAGTCAAATTCGTACCATCTCCTCCCGACACAGGGGGAATTAAGGCGAGTTCATCCTGAGCCTTGATTATAATATCGGCAGAAGCATACTGCTGGTTTACTGCCAAAAAAGAAACACGTATTTGAGCAGCCGCTTCAGGGTAAGCCAGGCCCAGTTTTTCTTTTAATTGCATAGGAGTAGGATTAGTTCCAGGGTACTCATATTCAAGTAGGGATGTGCCCAGACGTTCAGCGATGCCTGCAAATAGTTGAATTGTTAATTTCATGGAAATAACTCACCTCTTTTTAATCTCTAAACCCTATAAATATATCATAACGACGCGGAAAATGTTATGCTTATCCATTAGAGGAATGTACGTTATAGACGATAAGAGGGAGGCGGTGTGATGAGCACCAAGAAGGCGCAAACGTTAACGATTCTACACACCAATGACATCCATAGTCATTTTGGCTCTATGAGCTCCATCGCCGCCATGATCGGACACGAGAAGGAACAGGCTGGAGAATTTCTGGTAGTGGATATCGGAGATCATATGGACCGGATGGCAGTTGAGACGGAAGGTACCCTGGGGGCGGCCAACGTGGATGTTATTAATCTGACCGCTTATGATGCGATAACGATTGGGAACAACGAAGGACTAACATTTACACCCGAACAACTGGCACAGTCTTATTCTGGACTTCTGTGTCCTGTTGTATGTGGAAATGTTGTGGACCAGGCTACGGGCCTGCCACCAGTTTGGATGAAATCCTCTCTCATTCTGGAGAAGGGGCCATTTCGCATCGGTCTGCTTGGTGCTACAGCACCCTTTACCGCTTTTTATGAATTGTTGGGCTGGGATGTATTGGACCCGGTAGATACGCTGCGTGAGCAGGTTGAAGCTTTGCGTCCTCAGGTGGATGTAGTCATTATCCTATCCCATCTGGGGCTTTCAACAGATCGCAGATTGGCTGAACAGATTCAGGGCATCGATGTCATTTTGGGCGGACATACACATCATGTACTGGAAGAACCATTAATCATTGGTCAGACGGTGCTTGGAGCGGCAGGCAAGTTTGGTCAGTGGCTCGGTAAGGTGGTACTGGAGCGGGAAAATGAAGCGAACGAACTTACACTGGTAAGCAGCGGCTGTGTTCCGGTCCAGAACATGTTGCTCGAAGAAAGCGTATCGCTGGCTATAGACACACACCGGACGGAAGCTGAGCGTGCACTTGGTCAAACAGCCGTTATTACGGACAGGACGCTAACCATTGATTACGATCATGAGTCTCCCTTTGCGTCATTGCTTGCCCAGGCTGTTCGTCAGTTCACTGGGGCGCAGTTCTCTCTTGTTAACGCCGGGCAGCTTCTTGGAGATCTTCCTCAGGGGAATATTACAAAGGGAATGTTACATTCGCTATGTCCATCTCCCATTAATGCCTGTACAATATGCTTGAATGGAATTCAGATTCGTGAGGCTCTGGAGCAGTCCCTGTTGTCAGAGTTTTCGCGTAAACCGATTATCGGATTTGGATTTCGCGGGGATATTTTAGGAACGTTGTGTATGGATGGGATTGATGTGGAGTATGACCCGGATTCACCTCCATACGAGAAAATCCGTGGCATATATATTGAGGGCGAGCCGATTCGTGATGAACATGAATATGTGGTAGGAACACTCGACATGTTTACATTTAACGTAGGTTATCCGTCTCTTGCTCTTGGAACGGATACATCGTATCGACTTCCTGAATTCATACGTGACCTGCTCGAAACGGAATTAAAAAGGCCAGGGGCGCTGGATGACAGCCTGCGATCCCGTTGGCATGAAATCTAACAAGTACTTGCCTTCTGCTGTAGCGGCGGCTAGTGGAAATTACATCTACGGAGCGGGAGAGGATAGGCTGTGCGTTTAGTACATATAAACCTATTGCAGCCTGGCATGAAGCTGGGGAAACGAATTTATAGTGAAGAGGGTTTGGTTCTGCTCAGTGAGGGAGTGGAGCTGACCAGTCGGTTGATTGGACGTCTGAAGGACCTGGGAATTGGATATGTGTATATTTCGGATGCAGCAACTGAGGGTATCATCATTCCGGATATGCTGCAGGAAGAGACCAGGCGTAGAGCGCTGGTCGAGATCAAACAACAGTTTCAGAGTATGTCAGGTCTCAAAACCAAAAGCCGAATCCCACACTTCGGAAAAGCACTTAGCGGGTTAATGAATACCATTCTGGAGGACATTGGCAGTCAGAAGGAAGCGATGATTATGCTGATGAATATGAACACCAGTGATTTTGACCTGTATAATCATTCTCTCAATGTATGTGTGTACACCCTGGTTCTTGGAGTGGCATCGGGTTATACCCGTCCGCAATTAATGGAGATTGGTCTGGGTGCCTTGTTACATGATATTGGAAAAACACAGATTGCCCCAGAAATTCTGCACAAGCCCTCCAGGCTGAGTGATGAGGAATTTAAAATCATACAGCAGCATACTACATATGGACATCGTATTCTCAAAGACGAACCGGGTATACCGCTCCTGGCTGCCCATTGCGCATTACAACACCATGAACGAATTGATGGCAGCGGCTATCCTTTTGGTTTGAAAGACAAAGAGATTCATGAGTATGCCAAATGGTTGGCTCTTGCCGATTCGTATGATGCGATGACAACCAATCGGGTATATAACCAAGCCTTGCTGCCACATCAAGCTGTGGAAGTATTATACACGGGTTCTGGGACACTATATGAACAGCGAATGCTGGAGAAATTCCGTGATTGTGTAGCCATTTATCCCTTAGGTATTTCCGTCACGCTGAGTACAGGGGAGGTCGGGGTTGTTGCAGACATCCATTCGCGCATTCCGCAACGACCACGCATTCGTGTTATCAAGGATGCAGACGGACAGACATTAAGTGCACCCTATGAGATCGATCTGACTACAGCGTTGTCTGTGATGATTACAGGTGTTGAAGGTGTGGAAGATGCTACGCCAGCTTCAGCGCGTGGCGAATTATTTTGATATCCTGAACGTCCAATGGAGAACGGTTCAACGCTCATATCGTAATATCAGGGCCGAACTGTCCCGATGTTACGTGGGCGTTTTTTGTCATGTAATGGACAGAGCATGCTCATGCCAGAGCACAGGAAATTGTGCTATGATTAAAGATAACTCCAAAAAGATGAATACGGGGTATGTTGTAAATAAAACTTTTTAGGTTAATAAAAGGAATAAGGTGAAGAACAATGACCATGCTAAACTCAGGATCGGTAGAACCGATGCCTTTATCGCCGACTAATGATCCTTGGGATCCGATCGGCTCTTTACGTACATATGGACGCCATGTGCTGACCAGTGTAGAAATGACCGTGACTCATCTGTGCAATATGCGCTGTGAGCATTGTGCGGTAGGAGATATGTTAACGATGCGCGAGGCACCTGCGCTTCCGTTGCCTTTGATGCTTAAAAGGCTGGATGAGGTTGAGCACCTTCAGACGATCAGTCTGACGGGTGGTGAGCCGAGCTTCAGCCAGAAGACCGTGGATGAAATGATCATTCCGCTCCTCAAATATGCCAAGGAACGGGGCATTCGTTCCCAGATCAACTCCAATCTGACGCTGGATTACCGTCGGTACGAGCAACTTTTGCCTTATCTGGACGTGATGCATATCTCATTCAATTATCTGAATGCTGATGACTTTCACCAAGTCGGGTTTGCCAACAGTGGTAGACCTGTAAAGCGGGAAGTCGCGGTGAAGATGTATGAGAAAATGATTGAAAATTCCCGTAAGCTCAGTGAAGCGGGCATGTTTATCTCTGCGGAGTCCATGATTAATTTCCGTACCCATGACAAGCTTGATGGCATTCATCAGTTGATCCGTGAGATGGGCTGTGTCCGTCATGAAGTGCATCCGATGTACAATTCGAATTTTGCTTCTGCCCTGCCAGTGCTTTCCCTTGATCATATGAGAGCGGCTATTCATCGTTTGTTGGATGTGCGTGACAAGGATATGTGGATGCTGTTTGGTACACTTCCGTTCTTTGCATGCAGTGCAGCAGAGCAGGATCGCGAACTGATCAACCGCCTGTATAGCGAGCCTAAAGTGACGGTTCGTAATGATCCCGATGGTCGTAACCGCGTTAACGTGAACATGTTCACCGGGAACGTGTATGTTACCGATTTTGCCGACATCCCGGCGTTTGGCAACATTCGTGATCGGAAGCTGGATGACGTATTCCATGAGTGGTCGGCGGAACATCCTTTGAATCAGACAGTGAACTGTCATTGTGATGCTGCTTCTTGCTGCGGTCCAAATCTGCTGGTGGCAGATATGTATTATAAAGGTGTGGATTTCAAATCGAGAAAAGCAATTACACGTTGATATTCCAGGTGTATTCCTGAAATAGATCAAAAAGGGGAGTTTCCACTTGGGTATTCATACCGAATTTCATCTCGGGCAGTTGATATTTAATCTGGTCTGTGTGTTTCTGCTCGTATTTTTGAATGGCGTATTTGTCGCAGCGGAGTTTTCTCTGGTCAAAGTTAGACAAACACGCCTCACTCAATTACAGAGTGAAGGGAATAAGTTGGCTGGTTATGCACTGAAGGTGAACGGTAAATTGGATGCCTATCTATCGGCAACCCAGTTCGGAATCACGCTGACATCGCTGGGGCTAGGTTGGCTCGGTGAACCGGCCATTTCCGAATTGCTGGTCGAGCCTCTGATGTTCAAGCTTGGTGTAGCGGATACAGGACTGATATCCACGGTATCGGTCATCATCGGTTTCTGTATCATTACGTTCCTGCACATTGTGCTGGGTGAGCTTGCGCCCAAATCTCTGGCGATTCAAAAAACAGACGGAGTGGCTTTGCTGCTATCGGCACCGTTGCTGTTATTTTATAAAATTTTCTTCCCATTCATCTGGGTACTGAATGCATCAGCCAATGCACTGCTGCGTTTGGCAGGCATTGAACCCGCCAGCGAAGGGGAGGCCCATTCGGAAGATGAGCTTCGCATTTTGATGAAGCAAAGCGCCAAGAGTGGTGTCATCGATAAGGATGAAATTAAACTGATGGATAACATCTTTGATTTCTCGGATATGCTGGCACGTGAAATTATGCTGCCACGTACGGATATGGACTGTCTGTACACTCATATGTCGCTGGAAGAAAACCTGAAAATCATTAATGCAACAAAGCATTCCCGTTACCCTGTGGCTGTTGAGGATAAGGATGAAATTATCGGATTTATCCACATTACCGATCTGCTTCTGGCAGAACCAGACCAGCAGCATGATCTGGCTGCGCTTGTTCGACCAATTCTGAATGTTCCTGAATCCATGGAGATCAGTCATGTACTTCGTCTGATGCAGAAAAAGCACTCCCAGATGACACTGGTGGTTGACGAATATGGCGGCACAGCCGGCCTGCTGACTGCTGAAGAGATTTTGGAAGAGATCGTTGGTGATCTGTATGATGAGTTCGAGGACGAACGTCCGCATATGGAGCGCAGTGGAGAAGCCTTTTCCATCGATGGTCGTTCCCTGATTGAAGAGGTCCATGAATGGACGGGAGCTGTCATCGAGGATGAGGAAGTCGATACGATTGGCGGCTGGCTGTTCAAGGAATTGGAAGGTAGTGCGGTCAAAGGCAAAACACGAGAGCAAAACGGTTATGTATTTGAAGTGGAAGAATCAACCCGTCTCCGAATTACTCGAGTGAAGGTATATAAGCGACCTGCTGCTGAAGACGATAAGGTGGAAATGTTAGAACAGGAACCAGGTTCGATGCAGAGTAATGATCGTGAACGTAACAGGGACTGAGTATGGATGAATGAATTAACCATCGATGCATAAGGCCGCCATATCCATTGAAGTGACCTTCGGAGACTGCCCAGCGGGGTGAGTCGTTCGAGGGTCTTTTTTTGCGTTTCATTAAATATGGGATGAACTTGGGGACAACGACATATGGTTATAGAGACGGGAAATGAAAGCTTGTAATGTTGCGATGTAGAATGTACCAAATCAGTGATGAAGGAGGCGTTGTTCTGTGACAGATCCGCAGCTTCGTGCTTACGCCCCTTTTGTGGGGCCGTTTGATCCATGTCCACCGAAGACGATTCGGACGTACCTGGTTCCTCCGCAATTATTTATCCCATTTCAGCCGATGGGCTGGCCGCAGTACAGTCCCGCAGAAGCCCTAAGAATTGGAACGTTGTGGCCTGCTTTATACAGTCCTTATACACCTGCGAGCTCGAAGGGAAGGAAGGTGGAATCAGATGGAACCTGAAGCGCCCAAAGCCTGTGATGCAAAATACTATGAGTTGCTGGAAGAACTTCAGGCCCTGGATTTTGTATTGGTTGAGCTGAATCTGTATCTGGACACCCACCCGGGCGACTATCAGAGCATTGAGCAATACAACAAATTCAGCCAGGAGCGGATGAGGGTAGCACATGAGTTTCAACAATTGTACGGACCGTTGATGAACTTTGGGCATGCGTTCTCCAAGTATCCGTGGGAATGGTCCCAAACACCATGGCCTTGGCAAGTGTGAAATAACAGCCTCGGGTTTCCTTGCAGTCATTCCAGGCCGGGAGCTCGAGGATCGTAACAGGTTGGATTTGAATTCAAAAAGGAGGTGTCTGCATGTGGGTGTATGAGAAAAAATTGCAATATCCCGTTCGGGTCAGCAAATGTGATCCTCATATGGCGAAATTGCTGGCGGAACAGTATGGAGGCGCAGATGGAGAACTGGCGGCAGCTCTACGGTATTTGAACCAGCGGTATACGATTCCGGACAAGATTATCGGGCTGTTGAATGATATAGGCACGGAGGAATTTGCTCATCTCGAGATGATTGCCACCATGATCTACAAGTTAACGAAGGATGCATCGGTGCAGCAGCTGGAAGAAGCAGGTCTTGGGCCAAACTATGCACAGCGTGATTCTGCGTTGTTCTATACGAATTCTTCGGGTGTACCATTTACAGCAGCCTATATTGCCTCGAAGGGAGATCCTATCGCGGATTTGTACGAGGATATTGCAGCGGAAGAGAAGGCTCGGGCTACATATCAGTGGTTGATCGATCTGACGGATGACGTGGATCTACAGGACAGTCTCAAGTTTCTGAGGGAACGGGAGATTGTGCATTCCTTGCGTTTTCGTGAGGCCGTAGAGATTCTGAAGGATGATCGGGAGACGAAGAAGATTTTCTGAAGAGGACAACATATAAAATAATAAAAAAGCAAGGCAACCCTTTTTTTAGATTAAAAGGGTTCTGCCCTGCTTTTTTTGGATTTAGCGTACCAAGCTCTCAGTATTCAACGACCATGGCAACATTTTGCCACCCAGCGCCGACGGTCCAGAACAGCACTTTATCCCCACGCTGAATTTGGCCGGATGTGATGGCTCGATGCAATGCAATAAACGGACTGCTGGTTGAGGTGTACCCGAACTCGTCTCCGATGTAGACGGCAATATCTTCGCTGATGCCAATGTTCTCGGATACAGCACGTATATTGCTAATGGATAATTGGGAGAAACAAGCGGCTTTGATCTCGTCTGCTCCGATCTCGTTACGACTCAGCAACGTGCGAATCGATTCAGAGGCAGCACCTACACAGATGGAATCATCAAACGGTATGAATTTTACATGAAAGGCACCTGCGTCAACGCCGGTTTGGCCCAGTTTTGCAAGACCTTGTGCCGGGAAGAGGGAATTGCCATATACACAGGTATCGGTCTGATAGATCGAGTCAATAAAACCGACAGCCTGCTCGTCCCGTTCAATAAGGACAGCCGCTGCTGCGTCCCCAAAGTTTGCGAAGTATACAGGATCGTCTGGACTGGCGTGAGGAGCGATGTAATCCGAGCCGATAATCAAAGCCCGACGAATTCTGGGATTGGCCAGCATCTGGCGGCTAACTTGTTCAAAGGCTGCGGTCATACCCGCACAGTTGGCATTGCTGTCAATGCAGATCGTATGGGATGCCCCGTTAATCAGGCGATGAATCATTAAGGAATTCGTAGGAAAGATGTATTCCGGCGTTTGACTTGCATAAGCAATCAGATCGATATCGGCACCAGTGAGTCCGGTCTTTTCGAGCAGATTACTGGCGGCCTCAAAGGCCATGCTTAGTGAGTTTTCATCATCGTTGTCAATTTTGTAACGTGTATCACGCCCAAGTGCCTTTAACAATCCCCGAATATCTACACCTCTTGCATCAAAATGTTCAATGTAAAAGTCATTGTCCACCTTGTTCGTTGGATGATAGATATCGATATCTACAATACGAATTCCAGTCATCTTCATTCTCCTCCTGAGCGGATGGGTGAACCCTCAGCTTGTCCGCCTGGTTAATTAGGTCGTAACCGTGGAGATGATCTCAAGATTATCCAGTCCGACAGACCGTCCGAGACGGGACAGCTGCATTTTCAGAATGGCATTATTCTCAAGCGTCAACACCACTTTTTTATATTCATCTTTTTTGAACATCTGCAGGCAGCCCTCGAGAAGAGGCACAATTTCTGGAGCGGTAACATTCAACTTTTTGCAATCAATGTTAAGCTGATACTCCTTGGTGTTAATCGAACCGATCGTGTCCTGATATGCCGAAATGGAACGTAAACCGTCTTCTTGAGAGAAAGAGCCCTCCAGTTCAATGTTTAACACCTTGTTCGGAACGTCAGTATTCAGTATAAAACTTCCCATGATTGTTCTCTCTCCTTTAAATGAGTTAAGGCTATCCCGCTAACCAAGACATAGGCCTTGAGGCCCTCGTTGACTGCATCTGAGATGTAGGCGGATTGGAAGGATAATTTAACCATATTATAAAGGTAGAGATGTAATAAGATCAATAAAAAAGTCGAATCGTGTATAAAAATGTAGAAGATTGAATTATTGGATTTCATCCAGTGTAGCGAGCAATATATTAAATGCACTGATGATCCGTGGAGCACCAACACACGGTGCCAGATGCAGCAGAATTCCTTTGAGCTGATCCACGGTTACACCGACGCTGAGTGCCATTGCATAATGAACTCCCAGCTGCTCATATTGTCCCATGGAAATCAGTGAGGAAATAATCGCAACTTCCTTCCATTGATCGGTAATGGTTGTACGCTGAAAAATATCCCCGTAAGCCGTTCCCATGATAAACTCGGCGAGCTCTGGGAACTGATCCTTAATCGGTGTCAGTGCTTTTGCGCCATATTCACCGGAAAGCTTTGCAAAACGCTCCAATCCTTGAGTCACTTGTTCACTCATCTATGTTCCTCCTAGTTCAAAGTCACGGTACGGTGAGCCGTGGGTGGAATTTCGTCGCGATCGGTAAGAAGCTCAATGACGGTAACCTGATTCAGCTGCTGCGCGGTCTGGAGAGCCGAGGTGAATTCGGCCCGTGTTTCTGCCCGAAAAGCAACCGCACCAAGCGATGCGGCAAACTTTGCCGCATCCACGGGAACCTCGTACAAGGTGCCATCGATTCGGCCTGTTGTTTTTTCCATGCCTTTTAGTGCCATATCCAGCTGTTTATTGTTTACGACGATGAAGATGACTGGCAGATTATTGCATACAGCGGTGTTAATTTCGGTTCCAAGCATCATGAAGCACCCGTCACCGGTAATGCATAGAATTGTTTCTTCCGGTGCAGCAGTCTTTGCCCCAATAGCCATACCAATGGCATTGCCCATGCAGGCAAAGTAGGCGTCAAATACAAAGCTGCCGGGTTTCTTGACTTTATATCGTTGAACCGCATGAAAACCATGACTGCCATCATCCACAAACAGCTTATGATCATATGGAAGCAGTTCACTCATTTCTTCCAGGACAGAAGCCAGGGACAGGTTCGGAAGATCAGGTAGAGGTACGGTGTAATCCACAGTTGTCGTCTCTGATGGAACAGCAGGTTGTTCTGTCAGTGTACCGAGCAAAAACTGCAGATTATCCTTCAAATCGCCGGTGATATGTAAGGTTTGTGCGTGAAGTATTTTACCAACGAATGTAGGATCAGCGTCGAATTGAATCAGATGTGCAGGGTGGTTTTCAGGCTTCAAATTACAAATTGTCATATCACTGAGACGTGAACCGAGTACGATATAGAGATCACTTTGATTGAGCAGTTCATCTGCATGTGGGACGCCGCCAACACCGCAAGGCCCATGGTATAGGGGATGATCCCAGGCGATGGCACCTTTTCCTCCAGGAGAAGTGATGACAGGAATATTAAAATGTTCGGCAAAATGGAGCAATTCAACATGAGCTCTAGCACGATTGACACCTTTGCCTGCAATAATTAAAGGATGACTGGACTGTTGAAGTAAGGGGAGGATACGATTCAGGTTGGATACGCTAATCAGGGGTTCAGGCTCCGGGATGACAACCCGGAAGTCAGCGAGCTGTTCGGTTTGTACATCAAACGGAAGACAGAGATGGACGGGTCCTTTGTTGGGACCGAGTGCAATGGAAAGGGCATGATTCAAAATGGTGCTGAAATGATCGCCGCGCTCCACCAGCTTGCTGAACAGTGTCGCAGGACGGAACATCTCCGCCAGATCGGCTAAGTAGGAAGAGGAATCCTGACATTGCGGAAACCCCAATTCCTGAATGGATTGATGACCGGTAATAAACAGGACAGGCAAGTTATTGGCTTTGGCATGGGCTGCGGCGGTGAGCAAGTTGGTTCCGCCCGGACCAGAAGTAGCGAAGGCCACACCCAGTTTCCCTGTTTGGAGGGCATAACCCGATGCGGCAAATCCTGAACTGGATTCATGACGACCTGGAATGAATTCCAAACCGTAATCGACCATTTTCAGGACAGCAGGACAGATGGATTTTCCGATAATACCAAAGACATGAGTAACGCCTAAATTACGCAGAGCTTCTGCCAAATAGTCCGCAACTGTTCTCATGCGGGACACCTCGCTTCACAAAATAGGTTTTTGGACCCACAGGTCAAGTTCCATTTTTGGAGTGTATGTCGTTGTCTAAGGTTGTAAAAGGAAATAAATCCTTGTTAATAGGAAGAGTAGCTTTTTTTGTGGTTTTTTGTCAACTCATTTTATGAGTATAAATTCCTGATTCTTAGGTTGGAAACGCTTAATGTCCTGTCCCATATGAGGAAATAAATTGGTCATATATTCCTGCTGAAAATTACCTATAAACATAATTTATGAAATAAAATGTAAATTATAATAGAATGTGATGGATTTATTTTATGTAGGTTAAATTAGGATCTTGTGCTTTCCATTTCCCATCCGTTCAAGGATTGGCAATGTTAAGCTTTCTGTTATACTGAAATTTGATGGGAGTGAGTTGAATGAAAACGATAAAAATGGCCGTAATTGGACTGGGCAAAATGGGAATACATATGATACATCAGACAACACAGGCAGAACTATCCGAAAAAGTAGAAATTGTAGCGGTGTGCGACTCCAGTGAGGAAAATTTGACATCATTTGCTTCATCTCATCCTGAGACGAAGACGTATACGGATTTCAAGCAATTGCTCGATACACATCCGGTTAATTTGCTGTACATTGCAGTTCCGCCTAAATATCATTACCCTGTCGTTATGGAGGCACTAAAGCGCAAGATTCATGTATTCTGTGAGAAGCCACTGGCAAACAGCGTGGAGGAAGCCAAAGCAATGCTGGAGGCAGCCGAGAAGGCCGGTGTAGTACACGCAATCCATTTCTCCATGCCGCATGAACCATCTGTAGTGAAGTTGCAGGAGTTGATCCGTCAGGAAACAATTGGCGAGATTCGCAAAATCGATCTGATTCTGCAATTTCCTCAGTGGCCACGAGCCTGGCAGCAAAATGCCTGGATTACCAGCCGCGAGCAGGGCGGATTTATTCTTGAAGTGGGAATCCACTGGATTCATATGATCCAAAATGTGTTTGGTGCTATCCGGGTGATTCACAGTCAGGTTCAATTTCCTGAAAATACAGGTGAATGTGAACATGAAGTTCAGGCTGCCATGGAGCTGAAGGATGGAACCCGAATTCATTTAAATGGGATTGCTCATTTTGCAGGTGAAGAGCGTGTATCTATGGTGGTTTACGGTACAGAAGGGTCCATTGCTTTGGAAAACTGGGATCAACTATGGAGTGGACGCATCGGAGGGCCGCTTGTTCCCGTTGAAGTTGATGAATCCTTAAGCCAGCTGCCTGTACTTAAACATGTTATTGCCCGTATTCAAGGCGAGCCTGCCAAAATATACGACTTCAACGATGGCTATCAGGCTCAGGTTGTCCTGGAAGCACTTCGTAATCCGGATCAATCCTGATCCCAGAGAAGTACTAAGCTAGAAGCGGAGTCATGTTAAATTTTCTTTCCTTATACAAAAAAAGAAGCAGATCCTCATGGAGCAGGCTCTGCTTCTTTGTGTTATTCGGATCTGATCCATAGGGTCAAGACAGCTTAAAGCGGTTAACCAATTGATCGAGCGCATCTGACATATCGTTCAATTGCTTGGACGTTTCCGCCATTTCCTGTAAGGACGCAAGCTGCTCCTCGGTCATAGCCGATACTTCCTCCGTGGCAGATGCGGTGTCCTCTACAACGGCAGATACTTCGTTAATGGATGTCATTACCGCTTCACTGCCTGAGGTGAGCTCTTCAACCACAGCGGATACATCCAGCATCTCAGCGCTGAGATCTTGAATGTGCAACGTAATATTCGCAAAGGCTTGGCCCGCATCTTCAATCGTTTGCAAGCCTTCGCTGACATGCTGTGTACTGCCTTCGACTTCATGAACGGTGCTCTGTATACCAGCTACGACCGTCTCCAGAATGCTTGTAATTTCTTTGGCAGAGGTGGCGCTTTGATCTGCCAGATTCCGAATTTCTCCAGCGACTACAGCGAATCCGCGTCCATTCTCCCCTGCACGCGCCGCTTCAATTCCGGCATTAAGCGCGAGCAGATTCGTTTGTCTTGCAATGCCTGACATGGAATCGGCAATGTTGATGACCTGATCGGACATTTTGGATATTTCATGAATGGCTCCCTGAACAGACAGGAAGGATTGTTCGATGGTCCCCATTTTGCCAACCGCATTATTAATTCGCTGCTGTCCATCGAGTGCAATGGACTCTGTGCGTACAGCGCGTTCAGCAGCCTCCGATGCGGAGCCGGCAACCCGGTTGAGTCCGGTCAGGGATTGTTCCATCGCAGCGACCATGGTTTGAGTAAGAGCAACCTGCTCATCTGCGCCTTCGGCCACACGTTCCATGGCTGCGGCAACCTCTTTTCCAGCCAGATGACTGTCGGACACGCCTTTATCCAGCCGGTCAGATGCGGCATTCAGGGTGGTAGCGTTGCTTTGCACGTCCAGCATCATCTGCTGCAAACCAAGGAGCATCATATTGGCTGCCTCCGCAAGTTCCCGCGTTTCATCCTTCATCGGTGTGGCAATGCGCAGTGTCAGATCGCCATTGGAGGAGCCTATGTCATTCAGCGCGCGGATTACTGTACGAATGTTTTTAACAATGGAACGGGATAGAATCAGGGCTGCAAAGATCGAGATCAAGGCCACACCGATAAGCGCTCCGTACAGTTCCCAGTTCAAAATTTTGTTCTTTTGCTTCAGCGCTTCAGTGCGATTTTCAGTCAACGTCAGCTCATTGGTGCGAAATGTATTCAAGAGACCACGAATCTCATCCATATCCTTCTTGCCGGGGTCTTCCGCAAAAAATTGCCGGATTGCCTCTATATCATTCGCTTTTCGAAGTGCAATAACCGGCTCGCCAGCGACTTGAATCCAGTCATCCATTTTAGTTGAAATTTCTTCAAGAAGTGCCTGCTGTGACGGGTTATCCGAGACAAGCACTGCCAGTTGATCCTTGAGTACATTCTTCTGTTGAACGCCTGTGTTATAAGGGTCCAGGTAGTTTTCTTGTCCTGTAATTACATAGCCTCGTTGTCCTGTCTCCATGTTCACCATCATATTTTCGATCTCATAGGTGAGATCATGTACCTTCATATCATGATCCACCAGAAAGTCAAGTTCTCGCTGCAACTGGCTGATGCTGTTCTGAATTAATAAAATAGAGCCAGCTAGTACCGCGAGTACGAGCAAATAGCCAAAGCCAATCTTATAAAAAATTTTGAAGGTCCTGTGCTTTTTCATGTTTGTGATCCCTCTCCTTGGGGTATATGTATTTGTCGAAAAAACTTGAATGATAGCTAGTTTAGTCCTTTAGGTGTGGTGTCTAAAGAACTAATTTCAGTATTATACTTAAAGAAAGTTTGAATGTACATAGTTTGATTAATTTATGTATAACGTTTGTGGATATTGTATGACGTTGAAGATACAGATGTTTTACATTGCGCGGTTTACACTGCGAAACGTTTATGTTTATCATGGAAGGGGAACGATTCCGAATACATATCCCAATCCGAAAGGAACATTGGACATGACAAAAGAGACGGTATTGCGTAAACCGGAAGCAATGATTTTTGATATGGATGGTACGTTGTTTCAGACGGAAACTCTGTTGTTGCCAGCCTATCATCAGCTGTTTGATACATTGCGGGCCGAAGGGTATTTTGAAGGAGAGACTCCTCCTGAAGAACGAATGCTGGGAAGCCTGGGAATGTTGTTAGAAGATATATGGAAAGTGGTTATGCCCGAAGCTTCAGTTGCGGCCCATCGACGTGCAGACGAGCTGCTGCTTCAGTTGGAGATTGAAGGGCTGGATGGGGGAAGCTCGCAGCTGTACCCACAAGTAAAAGAGACGCTGGAAGCGTTGAAAGAACAGGGCGTACGGTTATTTGTCGCCAGCAACGGGCTGGAGGACTATGTCAAAGGCGTGGCCTTTGCCCATGAGATCATGCCGCTCTTTGAAGGCGTGTATAGTGCAGGACAGTACAAGACCCCTTCCAAAGTTAACTTGGTTCAGATCCTGCTTGAGAAGCATCGGATTCAGGATGCATGGATGGTAGGGGATCGCTCTTCGGATGTGGAAGCAGGCAAAATGAACAACCAGACCGTTATCGGCTGTGCCTATGCAGGGTTCGGTCGGGATGAAGAACTGGCAGGATCAGATGTACTGATCTCTGATTTTACGGAACTGCTTCGGTTGTATCGGGAAGCCGAGTAGAATAAAACCTACCACCCCAAGTCCATTCGGACGCTGGAGCGGTAGGTTTTTTTGGTTCAAGGAGCATTCGGTTCTTTACCCAGTTAGCCTGACGGTCACGACCGGGATTTTCTGGTCCTTTTAAGGATGGGAGATTTACCTTTTACGCGTTTGACCGGTTTAGTTACCTTTACTCCACGAGGCGGATGAGTTGCATTCGCATGGTTGCGATACACCCACAAGGCGTACTCCAGTGGTTGGGTGATTGCCTTGGAATAAATATCTTTCTCACCAATGCGGGCGAACACTTCACGCGCAGGTTTTGGATTCACTTCAAGCAGATAGATGTGCCCGCTTTTGTCGATCGCCAAATCCAGAGCGAGTTCACACAAGTTTCCATAGGTATTTTCCAGAAACGTGGCTACATCAATTCCGAATTTTTCGGCCGTTGCGTTAATTTCTACTCGCTGCTTCTCATCCGTGATCCATTGTTTCATCAGTTTGTGCATCGCTACGGCCTGACCACCGCCATGCAGATTGGAGGTAACACTTTTCTTCGCGCCCATCCGTCCTGCACATCCAGTTAATTCCCACTGTCCTTCACCGTTCTTCTGAACCAGCATTCGATAATCATGAACACGGCCGTTCGGAAGCTGGAGTTGAATACCCTGCTGCACAAGGTATTTGTCTTTCATATTCCAGTTCTGGAGCAGTGAACCCAGTCGTGATAGATGGACTTTGCGCGGGGTGATGATCCGGCGCTTCTGGTCCCGTCCTTGGACAAGAACCGTATTGGCCTCGCTGCTACGCTCTATGCGTAGAATTCCGCGCCCTCCGGTTCCATTAATGGGCTTCAGATAGATCAGCGAGGAGGCCTTCAGCATTTTGTTGACGTCGGACATATCCTGATACAGAAGAGTGTCGGGCAAATGCTCGCGAAAGGCTGTCTTCGCGGAGAGTGTCTGATGGATGGTCCACTTATTACGCAACGGACGGTTGAGAAAGAGCAAGTGACCATACTTTTGCCGAAAGGAAAGCAATTGCTGAAATCTGCGATTGCGCTGTATGCGGCAGCGGTCGAAGATGATATCCGGGAATGAACGCCATTCCCGGGACCAGCCTTTTTCCGAATGAAAGACCATGGCCTCAATCTGTTTGCCTCCTGGATGTACATCGGCAGGTGTGAACACATAAATATCGAGTCCCCGCTTGCGCCCTTCAAGGATCATTCTGCGGTATATGCTCCGTTCTTCCAGAGCGCGATGTTCATTTAAGTACAACGTCATAATGCCCAGAACAGGTGAGGACACAAACAATCACCTTCTTTAGCTGTTATTCCTGTTCATCATCGTTTAGACTGACGGGCAAGGTAGGCGCTGTACTGAAAAATACGTTCTAATGACCTCCGCCGAATCTGCGGTTCATCGAACTTCATCGGCTTCGCATTCGCTTCGAAGAACCAAATCTCGCCCATATCGTCAACGCCCAGATCCATGGACATTTCACCCAGGGTATGCCCTGAGCCTCTTTCCACTTGTCTCGCAATCAACAATGAAGTGGATTTTACCCGCTTCATCAGTGTATTCGACATTTCTTCCCCGAAGAGATCAGTGAGCAATTTCTCTGGGTCCTCCACACTGCCTCCGCGCGGCACGTGGGTCGTAATACTTCTGGAGCCTGCGAGCCGGGCTCCGACTCCCGTTACGCTCCATTGTCCTTTGCCGTTTTTCTGCACAAGTACCCGTAGATCGAATGGACGCTTGCGGGACGACGCCAGCTCAATACCCTGTTGCATGATATAGGGTGTGTGTCCAGTCTCCTTGCGAATTCTTGCCCATAGCTTGGAGAGTGTTGCCGCTTTGTACGTGGTGCTCTTTCGGGTGCTCTGTATTTTAAGCCGGTAAGGAAGGCGTTCTTTTTCCTGGAACTTGAGCATCATGATGCCTTTGCCGGCCTTGCCACTTTCGGGTTTCAAGTATAGATAGGGATGTGATCGCAGCACCGTCCCTAGAGTGGAGGCCGTTCGCATCCGTCTGGTATGGGGAATCAGGCGCTGGGTAGACTTAGATTTCTTGAGCCATTCGAACAAATTCCATTTATTGAAGAAAAACGGGTTATATAGTTCAATTCCGGAATGCATGCACTCCTCAATTTTGCGCTGTACGGAAGGCTTGCGTTCGTCCTCCCGGTTGGGAATCCGATTGTACAGAACATGGGGAAGAGGGAAGGACTGTGAAGTCCATTTTCCACTCCCATTGTTGTACGTGTATCCTTTTACGGTGGGTCCGCTTACGTTCAAATCTCGCACGGTCACGACGTACACCACAAAACCCATATTTTCCCCTGTCTGCACAATATCCAGGAAATTTTGATGGTTTCCTCTGAACATCCCTCGCTCATCATGCATGGTCAGGACGGCAATGACGGGTTTGAAATCATCCTGCAGGCTCATCAAATACCGTCTCTCTTCCGGAATTTGCTCAAATACAGGCAATGTTCCAAAATGTGCTCCACCGACGATTTTCCTTCCACCCGCAGAGAAGGGTGGCGGAAAATGGAGCGCCCTGGTTTGGCGTTCGCTTCGAACATCCATACATGTTCCTCCTGATCAATGCCCAGATCAAAGCCAATCTCACCAATCAGATGCTGGTGCTGGGTTTCAATCGCCTGGGCCAGTGTAATAGCGACGGATTTGGCATGCTGAAGCACTTCTCCCGCTCGGTCGCCAAAGTTGCGGCTAAGTGCCTGCTCAGGGGTCATCAGGGAGCCGCCGTTTTTGATATGTGTGGTTACGCTGCCTCGACCAGCCTTCTTGGCGCCAATACCAACGACCACCCAATGATTGTTCCCGTTCTTATGCATGTGAAAGCGGAAATCAATCGGACATTCGTCGATCTCAATAAGCCGGATACCCTGTTGTACAACATAACCGCGAAGCTGTTTGCCATGTCTGCCTTGAAGCATGCGCATGAGGCTGTTGAATGAACCAAAACGCAGCAGGGCGTTGCCGCCTTTTTTGCGATAACGGGCGAAATAGCCACGTTTGGGTGAATAGGTCAAGCGGTAGATGCCGTTGCCCAGACTTCCCGCTGTTGGTTTGTAATAGACAAATTGATGGCGTTCCAGCATTTCTTTCATCTGTTCTACCGTCGGATTAGTGATGGATTCAGGAATATATCGTCCGGCTGCAGGATCGTTCTCAAGTAACTTATAGATGTCCGACTTGTTGAAGAAGCTCCAGTTAAAGAACGGGATTTTGCGCCGGACAAATCGCTCACGCAACTGGTTGATTGCTGGTGAAAAGTCCGAGCGGCGGCTAGGCAACCGGTTGTATACGACGTCTGGCAGAGGCACCGTTTTACGGCTGAAACTCCCATTGTCATTAAGGAAGAAACCGGATACCGTTTCATTCTGCCAGTTAATATCTCTTGGGGTGAACGCATAAATATAAGATTTGCGTTTGCCTTCGCGGAGCAGTTGTTTGATAAACCCGGTACGGGAGCCAAACGGATTCGAGCCTGATGAAGGGCCATCAGACAGCACGCCAATCAGTGGACCCAGTTGGACTTCATCGTTCTGCAGGTTGCGGAGATAGATACTGCCCCGTTTCGGAACGTTCATCAGATTGCGTATGCCCGAGGCGAGATAGAGATGTTTACCAGCCTTTTTGATGGGTTTGATGGTTGCGGGCACCCGGTCACGGCCAAACCGCAAATGTATCGTTTTTTTGCCGGATAGATTGAGGCTTTTCATCAATGCGTTGGATATATAAACCACTTTATCCGGCTGCTGTGTGAAATGCAGATTGCAAAAGGTCAAACTCATGATTTATCCTCCTATCCTGAAAAGATCCTTCGGCTCCATGGCAAGCGGGCATGCGGGCCTCAGCCGCCTTGAATCGGGATGGGTTTCAGGCCAGCTGTGCTGGATGTATTCGGCATTTTCATTGGACGTATCACGTCCGTGAGAACATGTTGTTGCAGCAAATAACGGGCATAGGCAAGTGGCCGGGAATAGGTCAGGGCGTGCATGCGTGTGTCACCCGCCTCTGCGAATGAGGATCGGCCCGGTTTTGAATTCACTTCAAGCAGCCAGAGGCGACCCTGAACATCTGCTCCGAAATCAAGACCCAGTTCGGCCAGCCTGCCGAAGCGGTTTTCCAACAGGGTGGGGATGCGTGCGGAAGCCTGCCTGATCGTCTCCACAAGAGCGTTGGTACGATTGCTTCCGTATCGCTCCAACAGATAAGGATGCACAGGATACGCCTTCCCCCCTCCATGCAAATTCGAAGTGAGTGAGCCAGCCGGTCCTTCCCGTACCATACATCCGGTTAGAGACCAGCGCCCTTGCCCATTTTTTTGCACCAAGGCCCTAATGTCGAACGGTCGTCCATGATGACTCAGCTCCAGATAGGGCTGTATCATCATCTTCTTTCCGGCCCTGCTTGAATCCAACCAGGCAGTTACGTCCTGCCGATGATTAAATGTACGTTGAATCAATTCATTGTGTGTATTTCTTCCCTCCATAGTCCAAGAGGAGGGGGGATCACTGGAATAAAGGCGAAACGTATCTTTACCATGGGTGCCCGATACAGGTTTGAAGAAAATACCTTTGGGCCATCGCTTCAGCCATTCCTCCCACGAGGTACCCGGCTGAAGCAATGCTGTAGGTGCAAGAAGGGTACGCAGTTTTGTATCTCCAGATAAGGTTCGGTGGACCTTCCATTTACCAGGCAATGAACCAGACCAATAACGGCGATGATAACCACCACTGGCGGGAACAAGTTCCTGGAGCTGCTGTTTGAACGCTCTGGGGAGCGGCAGCAGACAACGATCCATGATCAGGTTCACAGCAGGGAGAGAGACGACGCTCCAATGTCCTCTATCATATGCATAACCCTGAGTGAGCCGGGATGCGTTAGATTCATTCGATACGGGAAGCACAATGATATGCAGACCATATTTATGGCTTTCCAAACTGAGACGACGACAGAAGAGTTCATCCACGAAAGGAGGCGAGCCTTCTGTTGCCCGAACCAGGATGGCTACTGTGTTTGTCTGATGTTGCAGGAACATACCGCTGCACCTCCTCTAATGGATGACTCTTCAGAATCCGGCCAGATAGGAGGAGTATTCCAGCATCGCTTTGACCGAAGGCCGGATTTTGCTCTCGCTAAGTGGCGTATTATCGTTCTTAGATGGTTTGGAGTTCACTTCAAGCAGCCAGACTCTTCCGCTGGTGTCCAAGGCGAGATCGATGCCGAGTTCACCGAAATGGGCGGGGATGGCACCTTCAATGCCTTTGGCGATATCCAGCGCTGCCGTATGCAATCCTGCATACGCAGAAGCTTTGGCTGATGAGGACAATTGGGTTTTGGCTACAGCTTCTTTGACGGTGCTGAGACTTCCACCACGTGCCAGGTTGGATACATAGTGACTGCCGCCTGCAATACGTGCGACGATGGAAGTGACACTCCATTTACCCGTACGGTTTTTTTGCACAAGCGCACGGAAATCTACGGGTCTGCCGCTGTTATCAATCAGGGAAAGACCCTGTTGGATCTGGTAGCGCGTTGTTTTCATTTTCCCGGACAGACTGGCATACAGTTTATCCAGAGAAGCATACGTTTGTTTTCGGGTCCCCCCAACGCTTGTAGCGAGGGTGAGGAAGCTGCCGTCGTTTTGACGGGAGACCCGGATGATACCTTTGCCAAGCGACCCGCGAACCGGCTTCAGAAAGACAACCGGATATCGATTGCACATCGTTTTGAGTGTGGCGGAGGCTTTGAGCAAATGGGATTCGGGCAGCACTCTCTTCAGCGTTGAAATGGACTTCAAGGCATCGAATACTTCATTTTTGTCCAGAAACTTTTCGTTAAAGGTTTGTGTACCGTAGAGCGATTTTACTTCTTTCATAAAATGCTGTACGCTAGGTTTGTTCTCAAGCTTACGGGACGTCAGCCGGTTATTGACGACGTCTGCTATAGGCAGAACGGTCTTTTTCCAGCCGTCATCATACACCCAGCCTTTCATATAACCCGTTACCGCTCCAATATCCTCCGGTGTGAAAAAGGATACATAAGCGCCCTGCTTCCGGCAGGCGTTCACCAGTTCTTGACAGAACATCGTGATGGAGCCAAAGGGCCGATCGGGCTGATCGGGGTAATCCTGGCTAACCAATACACTGATGTAAGGTCCAAGGCGGAGCGTACGGCTGGCTGAACGATAAGATATGCTCAGGACCGAACGGGGAACAAGGCCGGTCTTGCTGGCTACCGTCTGATTAATGCGCAGACCGTCATACCTAGGAACAGGGATGACAGTGACCTCACGGCGGAAAGAGCCGAATTGCAGCTGAAGCGGCCTTCCCGAAGGGATTTTAAGCGCCTTGAGCACCCCTTCGCCCAGCATGATGACGTCGTCCTGCAGGATGCCCGAGCCGGTAACCTGAATCGTTACTTTTTTAGTGGACATCACGGATCTCCTTCCGGGCGGCAACTTGATGTCTGATCTCGAAGTTGAACGGCATCTGAACATGGCATGTGCTTCATCATATGAGGACATATAACCCTTGGTGATTGACCCATTTGGATTAAATGTATTTGATGCTCGGCAGGTAATGGATGGCATGTTTCCGCAACCTTTGTTTGACGGAAGTGAAATACGTGTATTAACACGGGTGAACGTTGCGATGAGAATGCGAATGAATACGAATGGATAACAGAAGAACAACCCAATTTGAGGAGGAATAATAGTGAACATTTATGACAAAGCCAATGATTTGGCCAAAGCACTGAGAGAAAGCAGCGAGGTGGAAGAAATTACTTCTGCGATGAAGCTGATCGAAGCAGACCCTGAAGCAAAGGCAATGCTGGATAATTTCCGTGATCAACAGATGGAATTGCAACAACGTATGATGAGTGGGGATATGCCTGCACCGGACGAGATGGAGAAAATGGAGAAACTGTTCGAAGTACTGAGCCTGAACCTGAATATCCGTCGTCTGTTTGACGCTGAACGTCGCCTGAGTGTCATTATCGAAGACGTGAACAAAATTATTGCAGACAGCCTGGGTCATCTGTACGGTGGCGCTGAAGCCTAAACCTAACCTTGTCCCGTTTTTTTTGCCTGAACCTCTCATATTAGCTCTTTATCGTTCATAGACTAGACATATAGAGTCGATCAAGAACGAAGGAGCTGTGAATGGTGAAAAGGTTAAAGAAAGCAAAACATGTGATCTATCTGGTTATCGCGTTGTCGATGCTGGTTATTGCGCTGCCGCGGATTTCCTTTGCTGGCGGAATGGACTGGGTTAATATTTTTGGCATCGTATGGGTGCTGTTCTCCTTATTAATCATTGGTGCACATCTGCATTTTATTCTTGGTGTGGATGAAGAGAAGAAGCGTGCACTGGAAGCTGTTCGGCGGGCAAAGCTGCGGCAGTGGGAGATGAAACTGGTGGACAAGCAGGAACAGAGCAAATCTGTATAAGGTTTGGATCACATATGACATGGTGTTAGCGATGGTTCTATCTGTCTAAGTAAGACCGGATTCCCTTTGGTATGAAAGGGACCGGTCTTTTTTGTACCCATTATTTGCTGTTTCTATTATTCAGGATCAATGTATCGAAGTTATTTAGGAGAAAGGTGCGTGGAATGGGGTTATTTTCCTAAGGTCGTGTTATAATAGATACAGAATAGTACAGATGCATCTTCGGGGGTGGTACAGATGGACGGACAGGAAGAAAACGTGACGAAGCACGAACAATTGCTTCAACATATTGAACAACTGAAGGTAGGCAGCAAAATATCGGTGCGCGGACTGGCGCGGGAGCTGGGCGTAAGTGAAGGGACAGCATATCGTGCGGTAAAAGAGGCAGAGAACTTCGGCCTGGTCGTGACCAAGGAACGAATTGGAACAGTGCGGATCGAGAAAAGACCTCGCGGCATGACCGAGCAGCTGACTTTTGCCGATGTAGTAACCATCGTCGAAGGTCATGTGCTGGGTGGTAGTGACGGTCTGGCCAAACCGCTTCACAAGTACGTGATCGGTGCGATGAAAGAGCAGGCTATGGCCCGTTACATTGATGCAGGAAGCCTGTTGATTGTCGGGAACCGGGACAATGCACACTCCCTTGCCCTCGAACAGGGCGCTGGTGTATTAATTACAGGTGGCTTTGGTACAAGCCGTGAAGTGAGAGTGATGGCTGATGAGTTGGGTCTGCCCATCATTTCCTCCCGACATGATACGTTCACAGTGGCTTCAATGATTAACCGTGCGATCTTTGATCGACTGATTAAGAAAAAGATTATGCTGGTAGAGGATATCATCGGTCAGAAACCCCGCCTTCAGGTGCTTAAGGTGACCAGTTCAGCCGCGGATTTTCACCTGCTGGTTTCTGAAACGGGAGAGCACCGCTTCCCGGTAGTAGATGAATGGAACCGGGTTATCGGTATTGTAAGTCTCAAAGATGTGAGCGAGTTAAAAGAGGATCAGAGTATTGAAAAGTGTGTTGTACGCCGCCCAATCACAGCGTCACTGCAAACCTCACTAGCTTCGGCTGCACAGATCATGACGTGGGAAGGCATTGACTTTCTGCCGATTGTGGATCGGAACCGTAAACTGATTGCATCCGTCACCCGTAAGGAAGTGCTGCAGGCGATGCGTGATGCACAGAAGCAGCCACAGCTTGGAGAGACGTTTGATCATCTGATCTGGAACGGGTTTGCGGAAGAGCGTGGAGAACAAAACGAATTGTTTTTCCACGGATTTATCATTCCGCAGATGGCGACAGACCTTGGTACCATCTCGGAAGGCGTTCTGCTGAATGTGATGACACAGGCGGGACGGCGTGCCGCCTGGGACGTTACAGGTAACGACCATGTTGTGGATAATGTAACAACGTATTTTGTTCGTCCGGTACAGATTGAAGATCAGATTTTGGTTCGTCCCATTATTCTGGAGACAAGTCGTCGGACTTGCAAAATGGATATTGTCATAACCCGTGATGGAAATGTGGTATGCAAAGCGGTGATGACTCTGCAATCCATTGACCATGCCTAGAAGGGCGAGAAATTCTGCGTTCGGAAAATATCATCAGTTCACAAAAAGAGAGTATCCTCTTATCGAAATAGCGCACTGTACCCCCGAAATTAACGAGGTTCAGGCTTGTTCGATAGATGAGGGTACTCTCTTTTTGGCAGAGCGCCATGACATCCGGCTACATGCATCAGGCAGATTGTCCGGATGTCTTGCCAGCTCCACCATCTGCATGCTGCTGAAGGCGAGCATAGTAGCTGCGGTTACGCAATCCGGCAAATAAATTATACGCTCCCATAATCAGAAATAGCGCTTCCACAACAACGGATAGCGTAGAACCGGTAAACACAAACATCAGGATGAGGGCAAGAATAATCAGCATGCTGCCCATCCAGATGTTGGTCCATGACCGATAAAGACCTATGGCGATGGGATCAGTGGTCCGGCGCGAACGAATGCTGTTCAGAGCTGAACAGACCATGGCCAGGGCAAAGATGGCGATTAGGGCATATTTGAGTACATCGATGAACACAAAGACGCAGCTCCTTTTCTGGAAAGCATTTACTGCCCTTATTGTACCATGCAGGCAGAGGGCAAGGGCAGTTTTTTTCCGGGGCTGTCATCCATTGTTTAAGCCGGAACGTGCATCCGAATCTGTACCCAAACTTGTAATACACCTTCCATCACCAGCATCGTTTTCACCTGGACGGTATATTCCTTTTCTCTGACCGTGTATACCTTTTGGTTGAGCATGATGCGCGTCATTTTGCTGTACTCATCGATATTGAAGACGTCGCGGCCCCGGAGCACCTCAAGTTCATCGCCCAGTTTCTGCAACATCACTTTTAGGGAGGCCTCGTCCGGACCTTTGTCAGAATCTTCTGCACGGACCTTAATTTCCTTGATGACGGTTTGGCGTTTACTGTATTTTTTCAGCGTTTTAATATCCTCCTCATTCTGATGCAGCTGAAGCTGCAACTCCTGATTATTGAGCCACAACTCGTTGTAACTCAGGTGAAATACACCGTTGTACACGACACAACCGGCGATCATTCCCAGAACAAAGACAGCAGTCATGCGCATAAGCGGGCGGTAACGTGAAAAAGGCGGGACTCTCATGGGCGCTGTCCTGGAGTCATGCTAACCCCGTCCCCCACCGCAAACCCATTTCACCAGTTCAGTACCCATGTGGGCGCCCATAAAGGCGGATATCAAATACAGAATTTGTTTGACTGCCGGAGACAGGTTGCCGTCCAGCACGTTGCTTTCGATCACCCGCATCGGATCGATTGTACCGCCAACGGCTGCCGCGAGCGCCCAAATTTTAATTTTCCCAGCGACATCAAGCATTGTCTGTGTCGGAGGCTGGAGAGAGACCACCGCTCCTATACCTCCAATCATCGCGCCGCCCAGCACGATCCCAAACGCAATGAAGAAATCAAGAATGGCTTTGGACAAAAATGTGCTCATCCGGCAACACCCCTTTCAGACCCAGCAGCACACCTCCTGTCTTCGGTCCGTAACAGGGGGAGCGGCTTGTACTTCTATTGTATGGGCGTGCCCCCGAACGTTATGATAAAATAGAATAATAAAACACGCTTCATTAGGATGAATCCTTAGTTTTCATTCATTTCATTTATAGCAGTATTTAGCATGAATACAGAAAGCGACTTTCGGTCTAAACCGAAGGATGAAAAATACGGATAGAAGAAGATAGTGCAGTAACCTGATGCAAGAAGGTTGCTGCGACTGTCCATAGCGAAAGGAAGAAAAAAACATGAGTTCTTTTGTGCATTTGCACGTTCACAGTGAATACAGTTTGCTGGACGGCGCTGCGCGTATACCGGATCTCGTGAATAAAGCCGCGGATCTCGGAATGACTACGCTGGCATTGACCGACCACGGTGTAATGTATGGTGCAATTCCTTTCTATAAAGCATGTGTCGAGCGGGGGATAAAGCCGATCATTGGGTGTGAGGCTTATATGACTGCCGGGTCTCGCAAAGAGCGGGGAAGCCGCAAGGATCAGCCGATCCATCATCTGATTTTACTAGCCAAAAATATGACCGGTTATCAAAATCTGATGAAACTATGCTCCATCGGACATTTGGAAGGCTTCCATTACAAACCACGCATTGATATGGAGAGTCTGGCTGCCCATCACGAGGGTATCATCTGTTTAAGTGCATGTCTGGGAGGCGAGGTTCCCCAACATCTGCTTCATGGACGTGAGGAAGAGGCAAAGCGTGCGGCGCTGCGTTACAAACATATTTTTGGTGCCGATTTCTATCTGGAGCTGCAGGATCATGGGTTATCTGAGCAAAAAAGAGTAAACCCTCAGCTGATCCGTCTGGCAGCAGAGCTTGATATTCCACTGGTGGCGACCAATGATGCGCACTATCTGTCCGAAGAGGACGCCGAGCTTCAGGATGTGTTGATCTGCATCGGAACAGGGAAAACAGTAGATGACGAGAGTCGGCTGCGCATTGGAACCAATCAGCTTTATCTCAAGAGTGAACAAGAAATGGCGCGTTTGTTCCCCCATGTGCCCGAGGCACTGGAGAATACGGCTCGCATCGCGGAGTCGTGTGAGTTGCAGCTCGAATTCGGCAAATCCATTTTGCCGGAGTACAGACCGCTTCCTGAAGGGAAAAGTCCGTCTGCCTATCTGCGTCAGTTGTGCGAAGAGGGAATGGAAGAGCGTTATAGTGAATCTTCACGTTGGACGGACACGAAGCTCAGAGTCGAACTTGAACAGCGTCTGGATTATGAGCTCCGGGTTATAGACAGTATGGGATTCTCGGATTATTTCCTGATCGTATGGGATTTTATCGCGTATTCTCACCAGCAGGGCATTGTCACTGGACCTGGTCGTGGCTCGTCGGCAGGGAGTCTGGTTGCCTATACCTTGCGTATTACAGACGTTGATCCCATGAAGTATAACCTGCTCTTCGAGCGGTTTCTGAATCCGGAACGGATCTCCATGCCGGATATTGATATCGACTTCAGCGATGAACGGCGGGACGAAGTCATTGAATATGTAGCTGAAAAATACGGCAAAGCCCATGTCGCCCAAATCATTACCTTTGGTACGATGGCTGCCCGTGCAGCCGTTCGGGACGTGGGACGTGCACTCAATGTGCCTTACGGCGAGGTGGACAAGGCAGCGAAGCTGATTCCTGCACAGCTTGGTATTAACATTCAGCGGGCAATGGAAGCCACCCCTGAACTGAAGGCTCTGTATGAGACCAAGCCAAAAACACGTGAATTGCTCGATATGGCCATGAAGGTAGAAGGCATGCCGCGTCATGCTTCCACGCATGCGGCGGGGGTTGTCATCTCCCGTGATCCGCTGACGGATGCTGTTCCGCTTCAGGAGGGCAGTGAGGGAACGGCCTTAACGCAATATTCCATGGAAAACCTGGAGTCTATCGGACTGCTCAAAATGGACTTCCTCGGTCTGCGTACCCTTTCAATTATTGAACGCTGTCTGCGCTGGATTGGTGAAAATGGCGAAATTCTGGATTTCCGCCATATTCCGGACGACGATGCACTCACGTATGAGATGCTTGGTCGAGGTGACACGATGGGTATATTCCAGCTCGAATCGGCAGGAGTGCGTCGTGTCCTCAAGGAGCTGAAGCCGAGTGTATTTGAAGATATTATTTCCGTACTTGCCTTGTATCGTCCGGGCCCGATGGAGTTCATATCCAAATACATTCAGGGCAAACACGGACAGATCGAAGTGGATTATCCCCATGCGGATTTGGAGTCCATTCTCAAGGATACGTATGGCATCATTGTATATCAGGAACAAATTATGCAGATTGCTTCCCGGATGGCGGGCTTCTCTCTCGGCGAAGCAGATTTGCTCCGCAGAGCGGTTTCCAAGAAGAAACGGGAAGTGTTGGATCTCGAACGTGGACATTTTGTTCAGGGCAGTCTGAAGCAAGGATACAGTGAAGCGGAGGCAGACCTGGTCTATGACATGATCGTCAAGTTTGCCAACTACGGTTTCCCGCGTGCTCATGCCGCTGCGTATGGCGTGCTTGCTTTCCAGACGGCTTATCTGAAAGCACATTATCCCATTCATTTTATGGCATCGATGTTAACAGCCGTTATGGGCAGTCACCGCAAAGTAGCGGAGTACGTTGTGGAATGCCGTCGCATGGATATTGAAGTACTTCCACCGGATGTGAATGAGAGCGGTATTCTGTTTACACCTGTACTTGCATCATCCCGCAGCACCGGGGCTGGACAAGCGACGGAAAGCCAACGTTTAGGGGGAGAGCAAGGTGAGGGCGGTACAGCAAGTCCTACGATGGAACATGCCGTACATGATGAAGCGCATTATTCGGGACAAGCGGAGTACGGTGAAGCCCCGCTGCCGGATGACCCGGGTCCCACACCGGACGAAGACGGTAGTGCCTACGAGTGGCAGGCAGCAACGGCTATGCCAGAGCAGTCCGAGGATCGGATTAATTCGGGCGTAGTGACTGTTTCTACAGCAGAACGTTTGCATGGGACTGGGGAAGAGGAGTCCTCGCATTCCGAACCGCATGAAATATCTGCTGTACAGGAGAAAGATGGATTGTCGAATCAGAACTCTGATGCAGGTACTGTAACCGGGGCGATACGTTTCGGTCTGGCTGCGGTGAAAAATGTAGGTACCCAGGCGATGGAAAGTATCATGATTGTACGGCAGGAAAGACCGTTCGACAGCCTGCTCGATTTTTGTCGTCGCGTCGATTTGCGGGTATGCAACAAACGTGTGATTGAATCGCTTATTCAGGCGGGAGCCTTTGATACACTGCCTGGGCACCGTGCTCAATTACTGGCGATGCTGGATGAGACCGTGGAAGCGGCTCTGAAATGGCGCAAGGAACGCGAGGATCTGCAAATTCAATTGTTTGATTTTGTCGAAACGCCGAACTGGGAGATTGAATATCCCGAAATTCCGCCTTATTCCGGGAGTCAGCAGTTGGAGCTGGAACGTGAGCTGTTAGGTTTGTATCTCTCTGGTCATCCATTGGATGACTACGAAGATGTGCTTGAATCCAGCGGCGCAGATCGCATTATGGAGCTGACGGAAGCGGCTGACGATACGATGGCCGTCGCAGCCGGGATGGTCGTGTCTGTGAAGTCGATTACGACGAAACAGGGCAAGGCTATGGCGTTCATGGAGCTGGAAGACCAGATCGAACGCTGTGAAGTGGTTCTCTTTCCCGAAGTATGGCGGCGCAGCCAGCAGCATGTCGGGAAAGGTGAACTGCTCGTCGTGCGCGCCAAGGTGCAGCAGCAGGACGAAGGGTTCAAGCTGCTGGCTGAGGAAGTGGCGCCGTTGTCACCGGCGGCACTGGAACAGCAGCTGCGCAGCCGCGAACGGCGCGGTAAGCCCGGCAGCGGCAGTGCTTCGCGCCCGGCGGCTCCGCCACGGCAGGCGGGCGGCGCGGGAGCCGGAGCGCAGCGCAGCAGCGGAAGTCAGGGTCCGGCAGCGTCGCACAGCGCTGCGGGTGGCTCTGGGGCGGCCAATGCTAATGGGGCCGCTTCCGTGGCTCGCCGGGCCGCTGAGGCCGCTGGTGGCACGGAGCAGAGCCGTGGGCCGCGAGTGGTGGAGCAGCGGGTGTTCGTGAAGATTACCCCGCAGGCGGAGAAACCGGAGCTTCTGGCCCGACTGAAACAATTGCTTCAGCAGCATTCGGGTCCGGTGGCGACGGTACTCTTTTATGAACAGCAGCAGAAGCTGCTCGCGTTGAGTGATGCCTACCGGATTAAACCTTCGCCCGCTTTGTTCTCCGAGATGGAGAAGATGCTGGGTAAGGGCACGGTCAAAATAAAATAATAGGCGATCACGCAAGCGATTGTTTTTCTTGATTCAAAGCGCTAACGAATCTACCGCGCCTTAAAAGGCGGATGATCGTAAAATGCAAAATTTAACGAACTTCATGGACCTCTGTCAAGAAAGTAGACACCTATGCTATGGATTTACCGGTACAACACTTCGTCACGACCTATAGAATGACGAAATAACATCTCTGTGATTCCTTAAACCGCAGACATGTGGAAATTGGAGCTAATAGCGTGCGCTGGATTTGTTAGGTCCGAATCGAATAAAACTAAAAAGGTATCTCAGGCCATGCTCATGACTTTGGGACAGCCCTCGTATTCCCCATGATGAAACCTGTTCGGCCAACTGCCGAGCAGGTTTTTCGTATTTATTTTACCAATTCCATAAGGTATGCAGGCGAAGTGATATGGAACGCATGCAAGCATGTAATATGTGAATCTTTTTACATAATTTATAGGATGAGCTGACGATCAAAGCGGATGTGCATTCCGCATTTTTTATGAACATTTTGGAAGTTTGCCGCATACACTTGAGAACACCGAAGGACCTGGGGGTCCTCGGGGGAGCGATGCGGGAGGTCAAGATATGTCATATGAAATCGTAGAAGCCATGCTGGCCCGGCGGGGTGTACAGATTGATGCAATCGCGGAAATTGTATATCGTCTGCAAAAAGGGTACCACCCGGAACTGACTATGGATGACTGTGTCACCAGTGTAAAATCAGTACTGCAGAAACGTGAGGTGCAATATACGCTGTACACAGGTATAGCCCTTGACGAGCTTGCTGAGAAACGCCTTTTGCCGCAACCTTTGCAGGCGATTATGGAGGCGGATGAATCCCTGTATGGAGTGGACGAGACTCTTGCTCTTGGCATTACCCATGTATATGGTATGATCGGTTTAACCAGTTTTGGTTATCTGGATAAAGAAAAGATTGGTGTCATTCATGATCTGAACGAAGCAGGACCAGCTATACATGTTTTTCTGGACGACCTGGTTGCCGGGCTCGCCGCCGCTGCTTCTGCCCGAATTGCTCACAAAAATATTAAAGCCAAGAAATATCCATCGGATATCTGATTTTCTTCATTTGTGTTTTCATTCATTTGCTAGCTTTTGTTTATTCGATTGATGGTCATCCAGGGCGGCTTTTGCTGCCCTGAGCGACCTGGAATTGCTTTTTGAGAAGGAAAGTCCTAGCAACATTGCATCAACCATATCGGTTATCCTCGCGGGACAAATGTCCCTCTAGATCTCGTTTTCTCCCCAAAGGTCCCGAACCCTTCCTTGCAGAAAAAAAGTGAGGTATGTTATCATTAGTCCAATATACGGGCTCTGAACATTAGCTTAGGGGGCGGACATGGCATGTGGACGGTGATTTACATTGCACCGACAGCAAAGGTTGCGGACAAGATCAAGACCAAGCTTTCGGAAGAAGGTTTTCTGGTACAGACCCGTCCCATCAGTTTATCCAAGCAGCAATTTGAGATTCGCGTCCCTTCAGGGGAATTGGAAGAGGTTCAGGAAGTGCTGAATTCGATTCTGCATTCCTGATTCATTCGATATCAGACGTGCCTTGGCAGATGAAGAAGTACCAATGGTACATAAGGGACTGACCGCGTAAGCGGAAAGAGGAATCGACTTGCATGTATTGTATGCTGCTGTCCTTCCTTCTTTTTTTGTTAGGACAAGGACTGACCAGATTGCTCCCAGAGACCCTACCAAGACAGATTCAAACATCAGCGCAACAATCTTTCGGTTATTGCAGGTAACATCAATCGTGCTGACAGAAGCCGCTGATCCTTGCCTTATACCGGCGGATTTTTTGTTGTGAATGCTGGACAAGGCCCATGGTAGCTTACAGCTTATGGGTCGTAAGCGGTTTACCGCAGCGCGCGGAAGAAGTTGCTACATGCAGCGGACTGCAGGTTGCGGCCATTAAATCAACGGCTGGAGAGGTGTAGTTGTGTTCAAAGATATATTCCAGAAAAAACGGAAGTACGCCACCATACCTTCCGAGCGTGCGCTTCGTGGCGAAGGTCAGGAAGCTGGAGAACGTCCAAAACGGGAAATACCTGAAGGGCTTATGAACAAGTGCAGCAAATGCGGCACGATTCAATATAGCAAGGAATTGGAAAAAAATCTAAAAGTATGTCCGGCTTGCGGTTACCATATGCGTTTGAACGCAATGGAACGTATTGCCATGGTTCTAGATGAGCAAGGGTTTGTGGAGTATGACGCTGATATGGTATCGGTTGATCCGCTTGACTTCCCTGGATATAGCAACAAACTGGAACAACAGCGCCTGAAGTCAGGACTGAAGGAAGCTGTTATTACGGGTGAGGGAACCATAGAAGGTTTGCCTGTGGTTGTCGCTGTCATGAGCTTCGACTTCTTCACCGGCAGTATGGGTTCGGTTGTAGGAGAGAAAATTACCCGTGCGATTGAGCATGCAACAGAGAAACGCTTGCCTTTGATCATTTTCTCCACATCTGGGGGTGCCCGGATGCAAGAGAGTATTCTTAGCCTTATGCAAATGGCGAAAACAAGCGCGGCTTTGTCCCGTTTGGATGAACAGGGCGGGTTGTATATTTCGGTCATCACCGATCCTACGACAGGTGGGGTTTCCGCCAGTTTTGCGAGCCTTGGTGATATCATCATCGCCGAGCCGGGAGCTGTATTTGGCTTCGCTGGTAGAATCGTCATTGAGCAGACGATCCGTCAGAAACTGCCTGATGATTTCCAGACAGCAGAATTTAATTTGCAGCACGGTCAGCTGGACATGGTGGTCCATCGTAAAGAGCTTCGAGCCACCCTTGGCAAGCTTCTAGACATGCATAGTGAAAAAGGAGGGGTCTAAATGGCGGGTGAGTTGCCATATGAAGCGCCTCTGGTTGAGATGCGCAAAAAGATCGAAGAGCTCGTACAGTTTGGACAGGAAAAAGGCATCGACTTCACTGATGAAATTGCCCGCCTGGAAGAACGTTATCATAGACTCGAAGAAGAGATTTATACCGGCATAACGGCTGCCCAGAAAATGCATCTGGCGCGGCATCAGCAGCGTCCTACAGCACTGGATCTGATCCAGTTGATATTTACCGATTTCATTGAGTTGCACGGCGACCGCATGTTCGGAGACGATCTTGCGGTTGTTGGCGGACTAGCGAAGCTGAACGGAAAAACAGTAACGGTCATCGGCCAACAGCGGGGGAAAGATACGAAGGATAATATCGCCCGTTTTTTTGGGAGCGCACATCCGGAAGGATTCCGAAAAGGGCTGCGGTTGATGAAGCAAGCGAACAAATTTGGTCGTCCAATTATTACATTCGTTGATACTAAAGGGGCGTATCCGGGTAATACTGCTGAAGAGAGAGGTCAATCGGAAGCTATTGCCCGTAACCTGCTGGAAATGGCGAAGCTCTCGGTGCCTGTTATTATAGTGGTCATTGGCGAAGGCGGAAGCGGCGGGGCCCTCGCTATGGCTGTGGGTAATCGTGTGTTGATGCTGGAGCATGCGATTTACTCTGCGATCTCTCCGAACGGTGCTGCATCCATTCTTTGGAAAGATGCATCCAAGGCAGATCAGGCGGCCGAAGCGATGAAAATAACGGCCAAAGACCTTCTGGAGATGGAGGTCATTGAAGAAATAATCCCTGAGCCACGCGGCGGCGCTCATCGGGATTATGAAGAATCTGCGGCTGCGATCAGCGAGGCCTTGGTTCGTCATCTGGACGAGATGAAAGGCTGGAGTGGTGACCAATTGAAGCAGGATCGGTATGAGAAATTCCGTAAAATTGGATCAGTCACGTTTGAACCTGAAGTGCAGATAGAAGTCCCTCAAGTGCCTGTTGAAGTCGATACAGCGGGTAATTTGTCGGGAAATGCTGAATGATGTGATGAATTTCCTATACAAATGAGCAAAAGTATAGTAAATTTAATAGTTGGAAAAAGAAAAAGAGATAAAAAGATAGACCTTTAAAATCGGAGGAAACCCAAAATGCGCAAAACAAAGATTGTATGTACGATTGGTCCATCCAGTGAATCATTGGAGAATACCAAAAAATTGATTATGGCCGGTATGAATGTGGCCCGTTTGAACTTCTCCCACGGTGATTTCGATGAGCACGGCGGACGGATCACAGCAATTCGCCAAGCATGCGAAGAGCTGAACAAGACAGTAGCGATCTTGCTGGACACCAAAGGACCGGAAATTCGGACAGGTAAACTCGAAGTGGAGCCAATCGAATTGGTTCAAGACGAGTACATCACTTTGACAACAGAAGAAATTCTGGGCACCAAAGAACGTCTCTCCATTACGTATGCAGATCTTCCGAGTGATGTTGAACCGGGATCTACAATTCTGATCGACGACGGTCTGATCGGACTGACTGTGGTGGAAGTGCAAGGCACCGAGATCAAATGCCGTATCGTTAACGGTGGTACGATCAAAAGCAAAAAAGGTGTTAACGTTCCGGGCGTTGCCATTTCTCTGCCGGGTATTACTGAAAAAGATGCCAACGATATCGTATTTGGTATTGAGCAAGGTGTCGATTTCATCGCGGCTTCATTTGTTCGTAAAGCAAGCGACGTCCTTGAGATTCGTGAATTGCTTGAAAAACACAATGCTGGACATATCCAAATCATCTCCAAAATTGAGAACCAACAAGGTGTGGACAACCTGGATGAAATCCTTGAAGTGTCCGACGGCCTGATGGTTGCTCGTGGAGACCTGGGTGTTGAGATTCCTGCGGAAGAAGTACCATTGGTACAAAAACGCATGATCGAAAAATGTAACGTTGCAGGCAAACCGGTTATCACAGCTACACAAATGCTGGATTCCATGCAGCGCAACCCGCGTCCAACACGTGCAGAAGCAAGTGACGTGGCTAATGCGATCTTCGACGGTACAGATGCAATCATGTTGTCTGGTGAAACAGCTGCGGGTAAATACCCAGTTGAATCCGTTCTGACCATGTCCCGTATTGCCGAAAAAGCAGAATCCGCTCTGCCTTACCAAGAACTCTATCTGAAACAACGTGTGGCTCAACAAACAACAGTTACTGAAGCAATCAGCCAATCTGTTGCACTGTCAGCTCAAGATCTGAACGCTAAAGCGATCATTACTTCGACTGAATCCGGTCATACAGCACGTATGATTTCTAAATATCGTCCAGAATCTCCAATCATCGCGGTGACAACGGAAGACAGAACTTCCCGTCGTCTTGCACTGGCTTGGGGTGTAACACCTGTTAAAGGAAGACTTGTTGATTCCACTGACGATTTGTTTGAAAATGCAATTGAAGGCGGCGTGAAATCCGGACTTGTAAAAGAAGGAGACCTTGTTGTTATTACAGCAGGTGTACCTTTGGGTCGTTCCGGTTCCACGAACCTGATCAAAGTAAGCCAAATTCCAAACAACGCATAATCGAGTTTGGACGAGAAGCAACAGGAATGAAGCAATGGGGCGTTTGCGTCCCGTTGCTTTTTTTCCATCTTTATGACACTTTATTGCCTTGGATACGTAAGAATTGGTATAGCGAAGGAGGCCGGTAACATGCAACAACAAAGCAATGGCAGTTGGTACACGGCACGCCTTCGCGTGCGTTATCAGGAAAGTGATCAGATGGGTGTGGTCTATCACGCGAACTATTTGAATTGGTTTGAAATCGGTCGAACCGAGATGATTCGCCAAATGGGGTATACATATCGTAAAATGGAGGAACAGGGGTTACTGCTTCCGGTAACCGGACTGGATGTGAAATATCATAAACCTGCCCGTTATGATGATGACATCATCATTTATACCCGTATTGCTGCATTTAGTGGTCTGCGACTGAACTATGAGTATGACATAAGGCGCATGACTCCAGACCTTAATGAGCAGATAGGCGACGGGCAACGAGTATGGTCATCTGAGGAGTCCCTTCCTGGTGAACGATTGGTTACAGGCTCTACCCAGCATGTATGGGTCAATGGGGACTGGAAGCCAGTCAGGCTGGATAAGGCAGCTTCTGAGCTCTACAGCGCGCTTGAGAAAGTGTGGCTTTCAGGAAAGGGGTAATACGTAATGCGAAGATGGATGTGGGCCCTGCTATTAATCATTCCGGTGATTGAACTGTTTGGTTTCATTCTTATGAGTGACTGGATTGGAGCCGGAAAGACATTGCTTCTCATGATTCTCACGTCCTTGATCGGTATAGCCATGTTGCAGTTTGAAGGACGAAAAGTACTTATCGATGCCAAATCCGAGATGGAGCGCGGTAAAGTGCCCGGAAGGAAAATGGTAGATGGACTATTTATTTTTGTCGGTGGTTTCCTGCTGCTGATTCCGGGTTTTATTACAGATCTGATCGGATTTACACTGTTGTTTCCAGTAACACGTTCAGTGTACCGTCTATTCTTCCTGGGCTGGTTGGAGAAGAAAATGAGAACTGGAAGTATTAAGTTTTACCGTGGTCCAAAACAATAGGATATACCAGCATCAGTTAAAGAAAGGCACCCACCACCAGATTCAGTCTGATGAGCGGTGCCTTTTTAATTTTGTTTATATACGGATGACAGAAAACAGAACTCATGATTTTACCGGACACGTCCGTTAATAATGTATGTTCGGAGATCACGGAACACGTTCGCTCGATTAAATGCATCAAGGATAACGAGGCTGACAGGGCCGATGATCAAACCGAGTACACCGAACAGCTTCAATCCGACAAACATGCCAACCAGTGTGGCGAGAGGGTCCAGGCCGACACTGCTGGCCAGCACTTTGGGTTCAATGATTTGGCGGGCAATCAGCACAATGAGATATACAATACTGATGCCAATACCCAGGTACAGGTCCCCGTTCATAAGCAGGTATGCGGCCCAGGGAACCATCACCAGACCAACACCGAGATAAGGAAGCAGATCCACCAGACCGATGAGCAAAGCGATCGTGAAGGCAGACTTAACCTGGAGCACAAGCAATCCGATCATGACAAATAATGCGGTGATGGAGATCATAATCAACTGGGCTCGTGCATAACCGAACAGGGCTTTTTTCAGATCATTCCATATGTCGGTTATCGGTTTGCGAATGGATGAGGGCACCCAGCCCGATACGGTAATGCTGTGTCTGTTCCAGCTTTTGCTGATAAAAAAAGCGGAGAGCAGAACCACGATTAATACGGCTCCCATATTGGGTAGAGAAGTGAGCAGGTTTAGAATCATGTTGAAAAATCCGGTGACCAGATCCGTTACAGCAGTACCTACCGTTTCGGTTGTTTTGCTAATATTGCTGTTAATGGTCTCCTGATAGTTGGGATTTTCCTTGTAAAATTCATTAATCTGTCCAATTAAACTCTGAATCGTATCATTCTGGGTCCAACGGACGAACGTAGCTTTAATCTCATCGACATGAAGGTCGAAGCTCGTCGTTAGTGAAATGACTTCCTTTACCATACGGGTTACCGCAGCGGATAATACGACGACAATGGCCCCGAAATAAAGGATTAGTGATAAGGTTACAGCCAGCCAGCGAGGAAATCGGGCCTTGTATTGAAGCAGCTTCACCAGAGGGTTCATCGCGTAGGCGATAATCCAGGCGATGGCAAAAGGATATAACAGCGGGAACAGCAGATATATGGCAACGGCTATGAGTATGGTTGCGATAATCACCCATATGCCGCGCAGCAGACGTTTCATTATGATTCTATCCAAGCATCAACTCTCCTTATTCCATTTCAAGCTACCTATAAACCATGAAGGAAACACAGGAAGCTATCTAGTTAATATAGAGCAAATACACTGATTTGAAACGCCAGGATGCCGTGGATTTATATCTTTTCTTTTGCCTAGAGTATGCCTCATGTTCACAAAATATAGCAATAAAAACTTGATTAATAGCATGGATTTATATAAAAAGAATAAAATGTCAACCTTGTTTTTGTAAAGGTTTTCAAAAATGCTTTATCGGTCTGATAAAGAAGTTTGATGTGCGGATGACCTCGCATCATGTTCACATAAACGACAAAATCCAGTATGATGAGAGAAGGAAATGCCGATTGACAGATATGAAAACCGGATATTGAGGTATTTATTAATTTTAAAATGTAAATGGTTACAAAAGAAGGACGAGTGCGTTTAAGCACGTAGATGACACTCTGGATGGGTTCTTGATTTCGTTTATTAAAGGAGAGATGTAATATGACAGCTACCAAAGGTCTGGAAGGCATCGTTGCAACAACCTCTTCGATCAGCTCCATTGTAGACGGTGTGCTTACATACCGTGGATACGATATTGACGATCTGGCAGAACATGCAAGCTTTGAAGAAGTTGCCTATTTACTGTGGTTTGGTAAATTGCCAACTACGGATGAACTGAAATCCCTTCGCAAAAGCCTGAGCGATTACGCGCCGATTCCGAGCGAGTTGATTGCACAAATCCAATTGTATCCGAAAAACATGAGTACCATGGCAGCACTGCGTTCCGCAGTATCCGCACTGGCTCTGTACGATGAGCAGGCTGACGAGATGACAGCGGAAGCGAACGAGAACAAAGCGGTTAAGCTGCAAGCGCAGTTGCCAACCATTGTGGCAGCCATAGCCCGTATCCGTCAGGGCAAAGAACCTGTGGCTCCAAAAGAAGGCGCTTCCATCGCAGAAAACTTTTTATATATGATGACTGGAGAACAACCAGCCGAGACCGCTGTTAAAGCCCTGGATCAGGCGCTCGTCCTGCATGCGGATCATGAGTTGAACGCTTCTACATTTGCAGCACGTGTAACCGTAGCTACACTGTCTGACATCTATTCGGGAGTAACTTCTGCGATTGGCGCATTGAAGGGACCATTGCATGGCGGTGCGAACGAAGCCGTTATGAAAATGCTGAATGAGATTGGTACACCTGATCGTCTGGAAGCGGCTATTCAAGAAAAATTGAATAACCGTGAGAAGATCATGGGCTTTGGACACCGTGTCTACAAAAATGGAGACCCACGTGCGAAACATCTGCAAAAGATGTCCAAGGAACTGGGCGAAATGAACAACGATACACGCCTGTATGAAATGTCAGTGAAGATCGAAGAACTGGTGACAGGACAAAAAGGTCTGAAACCAAATGTAGATTTCTATTCCGCTTCCGTATATACCCAATTGGGTATTGAAGAGGTACTATTTACACCGATCTTTGCGATTAGCCGGGTATCAGGTTGGACTGCCCATATTCTGGAACAGCTTGCGGATAACCGTATTATTCGTCCACGTGCCGAGTACACAGGCCCAACAGATCAGAAGTACGTTTCAATTGAACTTCGCTAATGGCATCAAAACCAGTATAATAAACAAGGACGGGGTGAAGGGGTGTAACCTGTTGGCTAATACTAGCAGCACGTTCATAACCCTTCCTCCAATAAGACAAGCGGTGTGTTATCATACTGCATCTACGAAACCCAAGGAGGAATTATACGAATGAAATTAGAAAAATTTGCTCACCCAACTGAAGGCGAAAAAATTCAAATTGATAACGGTACACTGCAAGTACCTAATAACCCGATCATTCCATTTATCGAAGGTGACGGAACAGGCCGTGACATCTGGAAAGCTTCCAAACGTGTATTGGATGCAGCTGTTGAAAAAGCATATGACGGCAACAAAAAAATCGCATGGTATGAAGTGTTTGCTGGACAAAAAGCATTCGATACATACGGTGAGTGGCTGCCGAATGATACACTGGAAGCCATTCGTGAGTATATCGTAGCGATCAAAGGACCATTGACTACACCAATCGGCGGCGGTATTCGTTCCCTGAACGTAGCGCTGCGTCAAGAACTGGATCTGTACACTTGCTTGCGTCCTGTTCGCTACTTCGATGGTGTACCTTCTCCGGTTAAACGTCCTGAGCTGGTAGACATGGTCATTTTCCGTGAGAATACGGAAGATATCTATGCGGGTATTGAGTACGCAGAAGGTTCCGAAGAAGTGAAAAAAGTAATCCAGTTCCTGCAACAGGAAATGGGCGTAAACAAAATCCGTTTCCCTGAAACTTCCGGTATTGGTATCAAGCCAGTTTCCTCTGAAGGTTCCAAACGTTTGGTACGTGCAGCAGTGCAATATGCCATCGATCACAACCGTAAGAGCGTTACATTGGTTCACAAAGGCAATATCATGAAATTTACTGAAGGTGCCTTCAAAAACTGGGGTTATGAAGTTGCTGAAGATGAGTTCGCTGACAAAGTGTTCACTTGGGCACAATACGATATCATTAAAGAAAAAGACGGTACGGATGCAGCTAATGCAGCTCAAAAAGCAGCTGAAGATGCTGGCAAAATCATCGTGAAAGATGCTATTGCCGATATCGCTCTGCAACAAGTATTGACTCGTCCAGGCGAATTCGATGTAATCGCAACGTTGAATCTGAACGGTGACTATCTGTCCGATGCATTGGCTGCACAAGTTGGCGGAATTGGTATCGCTCCAGGAGCGAACATCAACTATGTAACAGGACATGCGATCTTCGAAGCTACTCACGGTACTGCACCTAAATATGCTGACAAAGATGTCGTGAACCCTGGTTCCGTTATTCTGTCTGGCGTTATGTTGCTTGAGCACTTGGGATGGCAAGAAGCGGCTAACCTGATCTACAAAGGGATGGAAACATCCATCAACAACAAAACAGTAACTTATGACTTTGCACGTCTGATGGACGGCGCTACTGAAGTGAAATGTTCTGAATTTGCTGATCAAATCATTAAAAACCTGTAAGGGGAGATGTGAATCGTGACTATTCAGCGCAAAAAAATCACAGTAGTCGGCGCCGGATTTACCGGAGCTACAACGGCTTTGATGCTTGCCCAAAAAGAACTCGGGGATGTTATTCTGGTTGATATTCCACAATTGGAAAACCCGACTAAAGGTAAAGCGCTCGACATGTGGGAAGCTAGTCCTGTTCAGGGCTTCGACAGCAATATCGTCGGTACTTCCAACTACGAGGATACTGCAGGTTCGGAGATTGTTATTATTACGGCAGGTATTGCTCGTAAACCGGGTATGAGCCGTGATGATCTGGTCAACACGAATGCGGGGATCGTAAAGTCTGTTTGTGAAAATGTGAAAAAATATTGCCCTGATTCCATCGTCATTATTCTAAGCAACCCGGTAGATGCAATGACATATGCAGCTTATCAGACGCTTGGTTTTCCTAAAAACCGCGTAATCGGTCAGTCCGGTGTACTGGATACTGCACGTTATTGTACATTCATTGCACAAGAGCTGAATGTATCGGTTGAAGACGTCCGTGGATTCGTTCTTGGCGGTCACGGAGACGATATGGTACCACTCGTTCGTTATTCCAGCGTTGGCGGTATTCCAATCGATACCCTCATCCCGGCAGAGCGCATTGAAGCCATCGTACAACGCACACGTGTTGGCGGCGGTGAGATCGTGAACCTGCTCGGTAACGGCAGCGCATATTATGCACCAGCAGCTTCATTGGTGCAAATGACCGAAGCCATTTTGAAAGACAAAAAACGAATCATTCCGGTTATTGCTTACCTTGAAGGGGAATATGGCTACAATGACTTGTTCCTTGGTGTGCCAACCATTCTGGGTGGTAACGGAATTGAAAAAATATTTGAACTGGAACTGACTGCTGAAGAAAAAGCAGGACTCGACAAATCTGCGGATTCGGTTCGTAACGTCATTTCAGTAGTGAACCTGTAAAAGTTTGAAAACTTTTTGACAGGAACAGACAGAAAACCTTCGGATCATCCGGAGGTTTTCTTTTCTTTGGATAAGTTCCCCAGTATAATGAGATGTGATGTATAGCACACTGATTGAAATTTCTGAGGAGGATGGACATTTTGACAATGATTATGTATTTGCTCCATATTATTGGAGCACTGGCGATGGGCTTCTATCTGATCTTGCCATTCGTGGTTGGCAAAATCCGCACCTTGAGTGCTGCCGCTCAAGAGGGCGCATTTGCATCGCTCCGTTCATTGAACCGTATCGCACAGTACGGACTTGTGATTCAGCTTCTTACGGGTGGTTACTTGATGACCAAGGGCGAGTATTCCTATCTGTGGATGGGCGTGGTAGTGGTTCTGTTGCTTGCTATTGCAGCAATCGGTGGCATTATGGGTAAACCGCTACGCTTGGCAGCAGAGGCTGTGAAAAGCAATCGTGACGTCAGTGCAGAGCAGAGCAAGATTCGCACGTTCAGCACATTGCTTGCCGTATTCCTGCTCATTATGGTGTATCTGATGGTGAACAACCAGGTGATCTAACAACAGCTGCGAACGAGTTTTATTTGCGAGCTGAACTTAAAGCGTTTGCACTTCAAACGTTGGGACAAGCTGAATAAAGTAAGGTCTTGAACCGTATTGAAATAGACAGCCCTCAGGCTGTCTATTTTTGTTCGCTCAATCTGGGATAATGTCTGACAACCAGAAATGTATATAGCGTTGATACAAAGGCATATATGGCTCACGTAGTTATACTCTACATTTTAGTTAACCCAGGCTCACAGCGTGGGCAAATACGGTGTTACGACCGTTACGCTTGGACTCATATAGTGCCGTATCGGCATCGCGCAGCAAGGATTCCAGAGAATCGGACCCTCCATTATATTGTGCCACTCCGAAGCTTGAAGTCAGTGGAATACGAGTACCTTGTACCTCCAGCGGGTCATTCAACAAAGCTATGCGTAACTTCTCAGCAAGCTGCTCACCGTCTTGGAGGGAGGCATTGGGTACCGCGATAACAAACTCCTCTCCTCCATAACGTGCAAACAACATCTCCGAATTCAGATAACGATTACATACAGAGACAACATGAATGATGGCCTGATCCCCAACGTCATGTCCATAGGTGTCATTAATTCGTTTGAAATGATCAATGTCAAATAATATAAAGGCCGTTGGCCGCAGATTAAGCTGGGCTTCACTCAGTATCTCTCGACCTCTAAGCAGGAACTGCGTGCGGTTATATATTTTGGTGAGACCATCGAAGTAAGCCAGTTGCTTCAATTGTTCTTGTAGGAAACGTTGCTCTGTAATATCAATCAGCATAATCAGTGTGCCAACAGCTTGTCCTTCTTTGTTATAGACATAAGAGGTTCTTACCTGATAACAGACGGTCTCTCCGTTCAATTGCCAGTACAGATCGGTTTGCAGACCTTCTCGGCCATATTCCACTGGAAAGGTCTCGCCGGCAAGCGACAGCCAGATATCATTCAGATGTTGACCTACCATGCTGAAATCAAGCTCTGGCAGCATATCACGCAGAGATTTGTTGTAGTCGACGAGACGATTGGAACTATCCAGCACGATAACGCCTTCACGCATGCTCTCAAAGATACTATCCTTGGCAATAGGTACGATGGTTAGCAGACGGGACGATAGAATAGCCCATATATACATAGCGGATGTGATGCACATGAGAACCGGAACAGGGTCCATACCACCTGGGGTCAGACCAAGCAAATACACAAAGGCCGCTACCATGGGAATAATCTGTGAAGTAATCAGTGTGAGTAGCTGACGACGATACATCCTTTTGGTATGTTTCCATTGTCCGATGAGAATAAGGCAGGCACATAACAGACAGGAAAAGGTGAATGCACCATGAACAACGTACCACTGCCCTACGGCAATATCCATTAGAGGGACGGAACTGTCTTCTCTTAGCCATACTCTTTTATAGAAAAGATGATGAAAATCATTTGTTGCCACCATGAACAAGGTAATGGGAGGGATTACAAACAGCGCCGCAGAAGCTTTTTTGGATAACGTTTTACCCGTGTATTGCATCATGAGCATCAGCCCAAGTGAGGCGGAGAAAGGCATACCGATGTATTCAACGACCGTCCAGAATTTCATCTGCTCCAGTGTATTGCTTGCGAGTTCAATCGCGTAACCGAAAGTGTAAACCGACAGAGCTGCTGTATAGAGAATGAATATTTTCGAACTGGGGATTTCTGCTCTTCTAACATAAGTATATAAACACAGAAAAACATTCAGCACAGCTGAAGTTGCTACAAGTGTTATATAAGAATTAATGTGCGATTCCATGGGTTTGGTCTCCATATTAGATCAGAATAGTTGCTTAGTTGGGAAGCATGACTGCATCATTCAAACTGGATTAATGTAGTTTAAAGCGAACCTGTATACTGTCCATTGTACATCAGCCCATTCGGCATAGGAATACAATTTGGGCAGTGAATCAGTCCAATTTCGATAAAATTTGCGAATGTTTCAGCATGCCTGATCGGTACGTCTTTTTTTAATGAGCATATAGCGGAATGGATATGATTTTGATCTGGTTTACAAAAGTCGGGATCGGCGTTGATACAACCATGATATTTTATCATTAGGCTTGCCTGGGGATAGTTCTAGAACAATCGCGGCTGTACTGCTTATCAAAAATGGCAGGGTCTTCATGCTATCTGTGATATGATATAGACCGAACAAGTAAGCTTCGGAGGCGGTCATATGAAGATTAGCAAACAAAATGCGGCACACTATATATGGGGTGGGCAATGTGATGGCTGGCATCTCGTTCAAAATGGAGAACTGAGCGTTATTCATGAACTTATGCCTGCAGGAACATCTGAAACTCGGCATTATCATTCGATAAGTCGTCAGTTCTTTTTCATCCTTAGTGGTGAGGCCTGTATGGAACTTAACGGGGAAGAGTTCATGCTTGGACCCCATGAAGGGATAGAAATTGCGCCGAAGATGCCACATCAGATGCAGAATCGGGGCGAAGCAGACGTAGAGTTTCTTGTCATTTCACAGCCCACCACTCGTGGTGATCGAATAGAAATGGACATGTAGTTAAATTATTAATTTTATAACAAAGGAAGAGATAGATGAGACCGTTCCGAATTCGCCTGGCCATCATTATGATGGTGCTGATCGGTATTTCCGTCATTGTGGCGGGGTATACGATGGGCAGAGTTTTTAAGACTACTCACATTAATGCACTGGAGCAAACGATGGTGCGTGAGATCAACTTGCTAAAAGCAACGTTCCCGTTTCATGATGCATCCGATCCTACAAATGCAGAGACACAGAAATATTATTCAGATCGCGCTGTCGAGCTGGATCGACTGACGGATTCACGGGTAACCTTTATCAATAAAGACGGGACGGTCATTGGCGACTCGGAGAGCGATCCCAATTCAATGGATAACCATTTGAACCGTCAGGAGATTAAAGAAGCGGTTGGGCAAAACTATGGTCAGTCGATTCGTTATAGTGCAACACTTGGACAGGATATGCTGTATGTGGCGCTACCTGTGAATTCGGATCAAAGCGACATGATCGAGCTGCCCAGTGGGAAATTTGACGGTTACATTCGATTGTCCATGAGTCTTGAAGCTGTGGATCAGGGTCTCCAGCAGGGCTGGATTTTGATGGTTTTCACGTTGGGCCTTCTGTTCCTGATTGTGGCTCTGGTTAGTTATCGGGTTGCGCGGGGACTAACATCACCTATTGAGCATATTACGAAGGTGGCTCACCGGATCACCAAGCTGGATTATGATGCGAGAGTGGATGTAACTCGTAATGATGAGATCGGTCAACTGGGACTTGCCATAAATGGAATGGCAGACAGCCTTCAGATGCAGCTGAAGACGATCAGGGATAATGAAGCGCTGCTGCAAAGTGTGCTTGCCAACATGACAGGCGGCATTATAATGATTGATGCAGGTCAATCGATTGCACTGGTCAATCGGGAAGCAGAGCGTATTCTTGGCATTCAGGCAGAGCGGGTTACTGGCAGGCCATATATTGAATTGAAGCGGCATTATGAGCTGACCCGCACGATTGAAGAAAGTGTAGCATTGCGAGAACCGATGCATGAAGAAGTGAGTGTGTTCAATCCGGTGGAAAAATTGATTCGCATTGACGGGGTACCGATGTCTGAAGATGACGGTGCTTACCGGGGGATGCTCTTCCTCCTCCAGGATGTAACGGCGATCCGCAGGCTGGAATCGATGCGCAGTGAGTTTGTAGCGAACGTATCTCATGAGCTCAAGACGCCGGTAGCTGCGGTCAAAGGTTTTGCCGAAACCCTTCTCAGCGGCGGGGTACAGGACAAAGAGACGGAGCGTTCATTCCTGCAGATCATCTATGATGAAGGTGACAGATTGAACCGATTAATCGGAGATATTCTGGAGTTGTCCAAAATCGAGTCCAAACGTGCTCCCCTGCAGTGTTCACCAGTGCATGTGCATTCGTTCTTCGAGATGGTTCTGGGTACCCTGTCCAAGGTGGCGGAGAAGAAAGAGATTCGACTGGAGATGAATGTTCCCGAAGAATTGTATATTGAAGCTGATGAGGATAAAATGAAGCAGATCTTTATTAATCTGTTATCCAACGGCATTAACTATACCCCTGAGGGTGGACGGGTTAAATTACAAGTGTCGGTTGAGCATCATGAGGCCGAAGAAGAAGTTGTATTTGCGGTGTCCGACACAGGAATTGGTATTCCGAAGAAAGATTTGCCGCGGATTTTTGAACGCTTTTATCGGGTGGACAAGGGCAGATCTCGTAATTCGGGAGGAACAGGACTTGGGCTTTCAATTGTGAAACATCTGGTTGAATTGCACCATGGCAAACTATCTGTAGAGAGTGAACTTGGCATGGGAACAACGTTTCGTGTTATCCTTCCATTAATTCAGGATGAAGAAATCTAGTCCGATGGAAGTGAAATGTAAAAGGAATATGGTGTTTTACACAGAGTTAACAATTAGGTGCTATGATAAACAAAGTGTTGTGGCAACAGACAACCTATAGGAGAGAAGGGGTATCATGGCGCAGCGTTTGCTCGTTATTGAAGATGAACCAACATTATCAAGATTGCTTACGTACAACCTGACACAAGAGGGCTATGATGTTATTGCTGAGGATCACGGATCTTCAGGTTATGATCGGGCGTTGTCCCAGGAGTTTGATCTGATTCTGCTGGATCTGATGCTTCCTGGAATGAATGGTCTGGATATTCTGAACAAGTTACGAATTCAGGGTGTTAGTACACCGGTCATTATTCTCACAGCCAAAAACGGTGAAGCCGAAGTTGTGCAGGGCTTAAAATCAGGTGCCGATGATTATATTACGAAGCCATTTGGTGTATCCGAATTGCTTGCTCGCGTAGATGCGGTGTTAAGACGTTATTCGAACGGTGAAGATTTGCCGCAACCAGAGGATAAAGACGGTTCCCGTATTATTCTGGGAGAGCTTGAGATATATCCTTTGAAGTATGAAGTGACATTGGGTGGACAATCCATTAGTCTACGTCCCAAGGAGTTCGAGGTACTGCTTTATCTGGCCAAGAAGCCAGGTGTTGTGCTTACCCGGGATGATCTGATGAATGCGGTCTGGGGCTTCGATTATATCGGAGGACAGCGCACGGTGGACGTTCATGTCAGTTCATTGCGGAAAAAGTTGGAGCTGGACCCGGAATCGGTTCATATTGATTCGATTCGCGGTGTAGGTTATAAATTGGTTGTAAAAAGAAAAACTCCCCATCATTCAAGTTAACAATGATCGGGGAGTTTTATTTTACATTCCTTTAACACAAACAAATATTTTCCTTTACGTATAGGGAGTAGGATGAAGCTGTCTGAGTGATACTTTGTACCTACATATTCCACCTCAGGACGGAGCTCATACGTAAAGGAGATTGCGCATTTATGCCCATGTTGCTCGAAGTGAAGCCCGACCAGCCCGAAGAAATGATAAATACGCAACAGGAACAAGTTGTAACTCCCATGGGAGAACAAAAAGATGAAGATGAATTTGGGGTCACCAAAGAGAATGTAATCTCATTACGGGACTATTGCCGTCAAATACCTGTAGTTGACGTTCATACGACCTGCGGGGAAGCGGCAAGCCTGCTCAATCAGGATCAGGAGTACCCGTGTATTGTCTTATGTGATGATCACATGCAGCCATTAGGTTTGTTGATGCGAGAGACATTGTACCGAATGTTGAATGGACGCTTTGCGGCAGATCTTTTCTATCGAAAACCGGTTGTACACGCAGCGGACTCTTCTCCTGTTATTGTCGATGTGCATGCAGAAGCGACCGCGATTATTGACATTGCTTTGGCTCGCAGTGAGCAATATTTCTACGATTGTTTGATCGTTACGGAAGAAGAACGATTGCTGGGTGTGTTGACGATGAGGGATGTGATGTCCCTTTCCCGTAAACTGCAGCATGTGGCTTCAGAAGAACGTGTACATATTATTACACAGAGCAGACAGGAAATAACGAGAATCAACGACTCCGTCACCAAACTGGTTCAAGCCGCTCAAAAGGCTGGGGTAGAAGCGTCTCAGATCATGCAGTTGTCCGAACGGGGAGCGAGCAGTCTCAGTCAGGTTGATGCTTCCTATAACCGTGTATATCAGCATATGGAGGGTCAGCAGAAACACGCTGATGACATGCTGAGCTCTATCGACATGGGCTCCGGGATGGCACGTTCCATTCGTTCATTGGCTGACCAAAGCGGGCTGCTCGCCATGAATGCTTCCATCGAAGCGGCGCATGCGGGGGAGTACGGACGGGGGTTCCAGGTCGTCGCTGGTGAGATTCGCGCCCTAGCCAAGCAGACCCGTGAGGTTGCGGGAAATATGTCCTCTTTACTGGATGATATCGGAGGATTGACCAGACAGACTGTAGAACTGGTGAGAGCAAGCGCGGCAGAGATTGACAGCAGCTCCGTTCATGTAAACGAAGGAGGGGCTGCATTCAAACAGCTGAACACGGCTGTAGCAGGCATGTCCCATATTGCAGAGGATATCGCGATGGAAGGCAAAACCGCTGGAGAATTAGCAGAGCACATTCGGGAGAGACTGGAAGATATGGTCCAGGCGGATGACTAAATGACGGCAGGATGGGCATCATTCATACGCAATGATCGGATAGAAGGGTCATAGGTGTGAAAGATGTCTCTTTTTACATTCCGTTAACATGAAAGTGATACTGTTTTTACAATGAGAGGGTAGGATATTATAGATGACCGAGAGCCAGGTTCAATCATTGGCATCGGTCTACGTAAGGGAATCTGGTTGTCCCTGCCGCGAAGGAGAAGTGAACATCCATGAAGGACCTCATTCATATTGAAGGACTTAATTTATACTATGATACGCATCACGCGCTTAAAAATATATCGATGGACCTGCCGGAGAAGACGGTTACCGCGTTTATTGGTCCGTCGGGCTGTGGTAAATCGACCTTGCTTCGTACATTGAATCGGATGAATGACATGATTCCAGGCGTACGTGTGGAAGGACAAGTTATGTTGGACGGTTCCGACATTTATAGCAATGAAATTGAAGTAGAGACGCTGCGCAAGCGGGTCGGAATGGTATTTCAGCAGCCTAACCCTTTTCCAAAATCGATCTACGATAACGTGGCCTACGGACCACGACTTCATGGGGTGACGCAAAAAGCCGAACTGGATCGTTTGGTGGAGCAGAGTCTTGTTCATGCTGCACTGTGGGATGAAGTGAAGGATGTGCTCAAAAAATCGGCACTCAGTCTATCTGGTGGACAACAGCAGCGTCTCTGTATTGCACGTGCTCTGGCCGTGCAGCCTGACGTACTGCTGATGGACGAAGCAACGTCTGCACTTGATCCGATCTCAACGCTCAAAATTGAAGAACTGGTCAAGGAATTGCACCATAAATACACGATTGTCATGGTAACCCATAACATGCACCAGGCTGCACGTGTATCGGGTCGTACAGTATTTTTCCTGAACGGGGAAGTAGTGGAGGCGGCGGATACAGAAACATTGTTCTCCACACCGCAGGATTCCAGAACCGAGGATTATATATCCGGACGGTTCGGATAAGCAAGCTGAGTTCGAACGATCCCGGCGTGTCCGGAGATGATGGATAAGGAGGACATGGAATCTATGATTCGCAGAAAAGAATTTGATCAGGAGCTTGAGGAACTGCGCACACTGCTTCGGCAAATGGGTGAGCATGTTGGCACAGCGTTGGATGGTGCTATTGAAAGTTTACAGACGATGGATGCCGAGAAAGCTCAGGTCATCATCAAGAATGATGCGAATCTGAATGCCTTGGAAGACAAGATTATGGAACTGGGTTCCAAGCTCATCATTACACAACAGCCGGTAGCGAAGGATTTGCGACGCATTATTGTTGCCTTCAAAATCTCAAGTGACTTGGAGCGTATGGGTGACCTTGCGCTGGATGTGGCCAAAGTGACCCTTCGTATGGATGGGCAGGAGCTCATTAAACCACTTGTGGATATTCCAAGAATGGCGGAAATCGTGAAGTCCATGATTGAGGAATCCATTGAATCCTTCCTGAAAGAAAATACGGATCTGGCCTACAAAATGGCTCAGACCGATGATCAGGTTGACCAATTGTACAGTCATATGATCAGTGACCTCTACTCGTTCATGACAGACCATCCAAATAAGGCTTCCCAAGCGATGCTCTTGATGTTGGTAGGACGTTATATCGAACGGATTGGTGACCACGCAACAAACATTGGTGAGAGCACGGTGTATCTGGTAACAGGAAAACGCCCTGATTTGAATCAATAGGTAACCGTTTTTAGTGGAATTGGGGTATTATTTGTAGCGAAATGAAGGGACTTTCTCTCGGGCGGCCTGTGAACAGGCCATCCGCGGAGGGAGTTCCTTTTTTTGCAGGAAGATTATGACCTATAAAGATGACTAATTTTTTTGTTGTAACAGGTGTGTATGGTATCATGAGAGTAGATGTAACTGAAGGATTGACCATACGATACGCGAGGTGCTGGAATGGACAAGTTTATTCTTATAGATGGAAATAGCATTATTTACAGGGCGTTTTTTGCAATGCCGCCGCTAACGAACTCGAAAGGCTTGCACACCAATGCGGTGTACGGCTTCACCACGATGCTGCTGCGCTTGCTGGAAGAGCATAAACCGACACATGTGATGGTGGCATTTGATGCAGGCAAAGTTACGTTCCGGCACGAAGGTTACCAGGAGTATAAGGGTGGTCGGGAGAAAACACCACCGGAGTTGTCGGAGCAATTTCCCCTGCTGAAAGAGCTGCTTCAGGGCTTCGGGATTGCCCAGTTTGAGCTTGCAGGATTTGAAGCGGATGACATCATCGGAACATTAACCAAACGCGCAGATGAAGCGGGCAGACAGGTGCTTGTTGTATCGGGTGACAAAGATATGCTGCAGCTTGCTTCCGAAAATGTGCATATCGGACTGACGCGTAAAGGGGTAACTGATATTGAACTGTATGATCCTGCTCAGATCAAGGAGCGCTATGGTCTGACGCCGCTGCAAATCATTGACCTCAAAGGTCTGATGGGCGATGCGTCCGATAATATTCCGGGTATTCCCGGGGTTGGAGAGAAAACGGCTTTGAAGCTGCTGCACCAGTTCGGTTCGGTTGAGGAAGTTCTTAACGGCACAGGTGAGCTAAAGGGCAAAATGAAAGAAAAGATTGAGGCTCACGCCGAAGATGCACGTATGAGCAAGCAGCTTGCCACGATCCACCGTGAAGTTCCATTGGAACAAACTTGGGAAGATATGCAGTTTGCTGGCTTGAAAGAGGAACTGGCAGGCCCAGCTTTGGCCAAGCTTGAATTCAAGTCTTTGCTTGAGCGCCTGTCATTCCGCGCAAGTGTAGTTTCTGAACAGGAAGCCGTCCCAGCTGCCGCAGTACAATCCTCCATTGCAACAGAAGAAACGATTAGTGAGCTGTTCAGTTCACTCGAATCCATTGATGTGCTGCATGTGGAGACACATGGCGATAACCCGCATCAGGCGAAACTAATTGGACTTGCTGTAGGCTCAGCCGGAATCTATACTTTCCTGTCTCCCGAATTGCTTCAGTCTGATGCAGCTGCCCCAGTACGAGAATGGCTGGGCAATGCAGATCAACCCAAGCGCGGTTATGATCTTCATCGTGTTGATCTGGCACTGCATGCGCATGGTATTGAGTTTGCTGGAGCGTCCTTTGATGTGCAATTGGCGGCCTATTTGCTTGATCCAACCGAATCAAATCAGACGATCAGCGGCCTGACCACGAAGTATGGTCTGCCTTCCCTCGTGGAGGATGATTCGGTTATGGGCAAAGGTGCAAAATACAGAGTGCCTGAGGCGGATATACTGGGCGATTTTCTGTGTCGCAAAGCGGCGGCAGTAGCAGCCATTATTCCACTCCAGGAGCAGGCACTGGAGAGCAATGAGATGAACGCACTTTTCCATGAACTGGAGATGCCGTTGTCACGTATTCTTGCAGATATGGAGAAACAGGGGATTAAGGCTAATACGGCAGATTTGCAGGCTTTGGGTCGTGAGTTTGAAGAAAATATAAGCAGGTTGATGGCGGAAATCTACAAGCTTTCCGGAACGGAATTCAATCTGAATTCACCGAAGCAGCTGGGTGAGATTTTATTCGATAAACTCGGTCTGCCTGTAGTGAAGAAAACAAAAACAGGATACTCTACGGATGCCGAAGTGTTGGAGAAGCTGGCTCCTTATAATGATGTCGTTAAGCACATTCTGCAATATCGTCAACTTGCCAAGTTACAGTCCACATATGTAGAAGGACTCCTCAAAGAGATTTCAGATAAGGATGGCAAGGTGCACACGTATTACCGTCAGACGATCGCGGCTACTGGACGTCTTAGCAGCCAGTTCCCGAACTTGCAGAACATTCCGATTCGGATGGAGGAAGGCCGTAAAATCAGGAAGGTATTTGTTCCTTCCGAGCCGGGCTGGTCCATTTTGGCAGCAGACTATTCGCAGATTGAACTGCGCGTCCTTGCCCATATTTCAGATGATGAGCGGCTGAAGGAAGCTTTTGTCCAAGACATGGATATCCATACGAAAACGGCCTCTGATGTGTTTGGTGTGAAGCCAGAAGAGGTGGATGGGGACATGCGTCGTTCTGCCAAGGCGGTTAACTTCGGGATTGTATACGGCATCAGTGATTACGGCCTTTCGCAGAACCTGCACATCACGCGTAAAGAGGCAGCGCAGTTTATCGATCAATATTTTGAAGTGTTCCAGGGTGTACGCCGATATATGGATGATATTGTGAAGGAAGCCCGTCAGGATGGTTATGTCAAAACGCTGCTGGAACGCCGTCGGTATCTGCCAGAAATCAATGCCAGCAACTTTAACCTGCGTTCCTTTGCGGAACGGACAGCGATGAATACACCGATCCAGGGAACTGCGGCAGATATCATCAAGCTTGCCATGGTACAGATGGATGAAGCGCTGCGTGAACGCAAGCTGAAGAGCCGCATGCTGCTACAGGTGCACGATGAACTTGTATTCGAAGTGCCTGCGGATGAGCTGGAACTGATGAAAGAGCTGGTTCCTTCAGTGATGGAAAAAGCATTGGAGCTGTCAGTGCCACTGAAAGCGGAAGTCAGCTACGGAGAAAACTGGTACGAGGCTAAATAATAGATCCCAAGCGGGTTTTCCGTTATTTTACAAAATATTTTTCAACTGTTTTCGACACAAGAAGGGGTCCCGCTGAGCGCCATCTTCCGTTATAATATAGGGGAGGTGAGAACATCATGCCGGAATTACCGGAAGTCGAAACAGTCAGAAGAACATTGAATCAACTTATTGTTGGCAAAACCATTGACTCCGTTACCGTTAGCTTGCCGCGGATCATTCAGCGGCCGGACGACATAGATGCATTTGCAATGGAACTTAAGGGACATACCGTAATCGGTGTAGAGCGCAGGGGCAAGTTTTTGCGTATTTTGCTGGACGGGCTGGTGCTTGTCTCCCATCTGCGGATGGAAGGAAGGTACGGAGTGTACCAACAGTATGAGGAAGTGGAGAAGCATACCCATGTCATTTTTCACTTTACCGATGGTACAGAATTACGTTACAAGGATGTCCGTCAATTCGGTACAATGCATCTCTTCAATGCAGGGGAGGAACTGGTATCCAAACCTTTGTTAAAACTGGGGCTGGAGCCGCTTGATCCTGCGTTTACTGTAGCTGCATTCCGTGATGCTGTTGGCAAACGCACAACCAAAATCAAAGCCGTGTTGTTAAATCAGGCATATGTAGTCGGCATCGGGAATATTTATGTGGACGAGGCTTTGTTCCGCGCAGGCATTCATCCCGAGACCATTGCCAAGACACTGACCGAAGCCCAGTTAACCGTGCTGCATGAAGCGATCGTGGTTACGCTGCAGGATGCGGTGGATGCAGGTGGTTCCTCCATTAAGTCCTATGTCAATGGACAGGGCGAGATGGGAATGTTCCAGCATCAATTGAAAATATATGGACGCAAGTCTGAACCCTGTGCAACGTGTGGCACATTAATCGAAAAGAGCGTAGTAGGTGGCAGGGGGACTCATTACTGTCCGAAGTGTCAACCGTTGCTCTAAATAGGTGATGGGTTTGGCAGCATGAACGAAATCGTCAAATTGTAGCACCCTTGGATTCCTCCCTCCATATACTGATATGGCAGAAATAAGCGGGCGTATACCCATACTGGCAGCCGCCAGTTGGAACGAGTTCCGCACAGGGGAGGAATCCGGGGTGCTGCATCATTTTATTTCATTACTGGCGCTTGCTTTGGCGCTTAGTTTAGATGGTTTTGGAGTCGGGATTACATATGGGCTGCGGAGGACTAAAATTCCGCTGTTATCCATTGTCGTCATTTCCATCTGTTCGGGTCTGGTTATTGCATTATCCATGCAAGTAGGTGTGCTTCTGTCTCATGTCGTATCTCCGGACGTGGCTTCGATTGTTGGAGCGGTTATTCTGATCGGTATTGGCGCATGGTCGTTGCTACAACTCATTCGAAAACGGGGCAAGGAACAGCTGGAAACGGACAATGGAGTGGGTGAGGGAACAGGAGCAGGAACAATCCATAGTGGTACGCAAGCCTCACAAGAAGTTCAGTCGAAAGGCAGAAATCAGGTGCTCGCGCTGGAGCTTGAGCCATCTGCTTCTGGAGGATCACTGGAACGAATGGTCTTTACACTTGAGCTGCGGAAGCTGGGTGTGGTTATTCAAATTCTGCGTAGCCCCTCGAAGGCGGATATGGATAACTCGGGCAGTATATCCGTCCAAGAAGCGATGTGGCTGGGTATAGCCCTTTCTCTGGATGCTTTCGGTGCAGGACTGGGGGCAGCATTATTGGGATTCCCGACTTTGTGGACAGCATTAGTTATTGCGTTGTTTAGCGGGGCATTTCTGTCACTGGGCATGAAGGTTGGATTGCGCTTTGCTGCTCTGCGGTGGATGCGAAGATTATCTGTGTTACCTGCGCTTTTATTAATGTTTATGGGAATAATGAAGTTGTTGTGAGGTGAAATAATGAATATTGGCTTAACCGGCGGGATCGCGACAGGCAAAAGCAGTGTGTCCGCCTTTCTCGCCAGTAAGGGAGCGTTGCTCATTGATGCAGATGTTATTGCCCGGGAAGTAATGCTGCCCGGGCATCCCGTTTTGGCTGCGGCTGTTCAGCGGTTCGGACAAGCCATATTGAATGAGGACGGAACACTGGATCGGAAAAAGCTGGGCAGTATTGTGTTTCAGAATCCAGAGGAACGTAAGGCACTGGAGGCTATTACACATCCTGCGATCCGCAAGGAGATGCGCGAGCGCGCTGCTCTGTATGAGCTAGAACATCCCAAAAAGCTGGTTGTATCGGATATTCCGTTGTTGTACGAGTCAGGGCTGGAGGATGGCTTCGAAGAAGTGATGGTTGTTTACGTTCCAAGGTCTATACAGCGAGAACGACTGATGAGCCGGGATGGAATGACGGCGGAACAGGCAGATGCCCGTATAGACATGCAGATGGATATTGAAGAGAAGAAGCAGCGTGCTGACGTGGTTATCGATAACAGCGGCTTGTGGTCAGAGACGGAGCAGCAACTCATTTCATTTTTGCATCGTAAGGGCTTATTATGAGATTGCTGCGTAAGAAACGGGTACTGTTGTTGATGTTTGTGTCTTTTGTATTGGTGCTGTTCCTGAATACCAATTGGATGTCATGGTTCTATCCGATTCATTATAAGGAAGAGATTCGGGCCCAGTCTCAGAGTTATGAGGTGGATCCGTTTCTCATCGCTTCCATCATCAAGGTGGAGACCAATTTCAAGACAAGCAAGGAATCCAAGAGAGGTGCCATCGGATTAATGCAGCTGATGCCTGACACCGCGAACTGGATCATGGAGCAAGCCAAAATTCCGGGCACCTCTCTGGAAGAATTGAAGCACGAGCCTGAAAGGAATATCCAGCTGGGTACCTGGTATCTACGCAATCTGTCAGATCAATTTGACGGGAATGAAGCGGCTATGATTGCTGCTTACAATGCAGGTCCAGGTAAAGTGAACTCATGGTTAAGGGATGGCGTATGGGACGGTTCATTCGAGACGGTCAAAGATATTCCGTTTGGTGAAACCCGGCACTATGTACAACGCGTCATTTATTATTATAATCAATATGTAAAGATCTATAATACGTTCTAAAATGAGACACTCTGGATTCATGGTCTAAAATAAGTAGAAGCACCGAGCAGGCCGGTTATTCACCGGCCGCTCCATGCTCCTCTGTGTACCGTATTACGATGCAGATATTATTGGTATTGACCTGCCAATTGCTGTTCTGCAATTGTTACCAGACGCTTCGTGATGTATCCACCGATCGAACCGTTCTCGTAAGAAGTCATGTTACCTTGATATCCGTCTTGTGGAATGCTGATTCCGAGTTCTTGAGCAACTTCATATTTCATTTGCTCGAGTGCTGCGGAAGCTTTAGTTACCACCAGGTTGTTGGAGTTACCATTGCTTTGTGCCATTGCTGTTCACCTCCTCGCGGTTGGTAAAAGTATTATGTGTCGGCAATACGATTTTCATAACTAAATGCATGTAGGCAATTTATGGTAAAAAGTAAAACATGGGAAGTGATCTGATTTGAAATGTCCTTATTGCGCCTATCTGGGCACAAAGGTGCTTGATTCAAGGCCGGCCAATGAAGCGAAATCGATTCGTCGTCGCCGTGAGTGTGAGCAATGTAGCCGTCGATTTACAACCTTTGAGATGATTGAAGAAACACCGTTGATCGTTATTAAGAAAGATGGCAGCCGAGAGGAGTTCAGCAGAGACAAGATTCTCCGTGGTCTGATTCGAGCTTGCGAAAAACGGCCGGTGTCGGTAGAAACGCTGGAGATGATGGTATCCGAGACAGAAAAAGCTCTGCGAAATACAGCCGATGCTGAAGTAGAGAGCCGTCAGATTGGCGAACTGCTGATGGAACAGCTGTTTCCTGTCGACGAAGTAGCTTATGTACGTTTTGCATCGGTATATCGTCAATTCAAAGACATCAATATGTTCATGAAAGAACTGAAATCTCTTTTGTCTAAAGACAACAACGAGGATTAGTGAAACGGGTAAAAGGGGAAGAGCATTCTGGGGTTACCATCGGTGTGTTCCAGTAAAAAGGTTGTTCTTCTCCAATCACTTTAGCTTCAAGAAAAAGTGGTTGACAGCAAAAGCTGTATTTTATATGATATAGGAGTCGCCTGCGGAGCATTGCAGAGTTGGACAACTTGTTTCACTCATAATTCTGGGGCCTTAGCTCAGCTGGGAGAGCGCATCGCTGGCAGCGATGAGGTCAGGGGTTCGATCCCCCTAGGCTCCATACTTCAAAAAGCCTTAAACACAAAGATGGCAAGTGTTTAAGGCTTTTTTTCATGTTTAAATTTAATAATGTTCTTAATTTTCTTACCCAGTTTAAGGAATATTCTTTAAGTCGCAGGAGTGGAGGAGAACGATGATTCGAATCATTGCAGTCGATGATGAAAAACCAGCGCTTCGCAGAGTGGCGAAGTTATTGGAGCAAATTCCACAGGTCCAGGTCATTGGCTTGTTCCATAGTTCGATGGATTGCTTGGAATATATTTTAACAGAGCCGGAGATCATTGATTTGGCTTTGCTTGATATAGAAATGCCTGCGATACATGGTTTCGATCTGGCACGACGACTTCGCGAATGCAGGCCGGAGATACATGTCGCTTTTCTGACGGCACACGAAAGGTATGCCAAGGGCGCCTTTGAGGTAGAAGCTATCGATTTTTTGTTAAAGCCCATTCTACAGAATGACCTGGAGCGCACCATTGCAAGGTTGGTGAAACGGATCGGTAGCAAGGTTGAGGCAACACATCAGCCTAAACGTGGAATGGAAGTTCAACGCTTGGGTCCCTTCAACTTGCTAACAGAGAATGGCGATAGGATCCGTTTTCGTAATTCTAAATCCAAGGAGCTTTTGGCTTATCTTCACCATCAGGGAAAAGCGGTCAGCAAAGGGCAGCTTATGGAGGAGCTATGGTATGGGAAGGACGAGCAGCGGACACAAGCCAATTTGTATTCAACGATTTATCAGCTTCGTAAGGATTTGGAGGTCTGGGGCATATCGAATCTTATATCTCAGACTAGAACCGCTGGCGGGAGCTACAGTCTGCATTGGCAAATACCATTTGATGATGTCGATCTGTATGAAGAAGAGGTACGGTTATTCAGGCAGAATGCATCCTTAACTCATGCGCTGAAGGCTGTCCAGTTATATGGGGAGGGTTATCTTTCTGGAAGCGGTTATGCATGGGCAACGACAAAACAAGCTGAGCTTGAGCTTGGCTATGCGGAATTGCTTGAAGCGATAGTTAAGGTTTACGTTCGACAACAGCGTTACGATATCGCGTTGAAACCGATGCGGAAGTGGGCGGATTTGAATCCCTTAAGTGGTCGGCTGCATGTCAAAATGATTTCATTGCTGCTTCTAATGAACAGGGAAGATGACGCGAAATCTTATTATGAGATTGTTCGGGATATGCTTAATCAAGATGAGGAGGCATCGGAGTTCGAATTCGAACAACTAGCCCTCGAACCTTCACGCCAATTCATTTAAAGTGCGAACAGGGGAGGTGCTTTAAACTGTATCTGCCATTTTTTTATTTTAAATTTCAACAATACCTTACATGAAGCGCTTTCTTTTCAGATTACAGAGGAAATCCTTGCTGTACAGTATGGAGGAGCACAATAGCCAAACTCTGTTTAATCCTTCATTAGTACGGTGGGGAAACGAGAGTTCAGCATTGCTACTATTCAATAGAGGAGAAATAGAAGTGCACAAAATGATTCGCAAAGCAAAACAGAAGATCATAATATTGGTCATTCTTGCTTTGACGGTACCTGCCCTGATGGATAAAGGAATTGGAACTGTACAAGCACAGAGTGCAACGATCTCGGAAATTTCGGCAAGTTCCCCATCCTCCACCTACAGGAAGGAAGTTACCTTTACCGCCACTGTATCGAATACGGCAATCGAACAAACCACACCAAGCGGGACGGTAACCTTTATGGATGGAGATCAAGCTCTGGGGGCGGCTCCTTTAAGGCAGCCTGAGCCTAAGATTACAACATCTTCTACAAGTGCTACAATCCCTGCTGAAAATAAAAATGCTTGCAAAGACGGCCCCAACAGCTTTACTTCCAGTCCTTGTCCCATTGTTCAATGGGGGCAATACACTTACTGGGCTTACAGTTATAACAATAATGACGACGCTATGAATATTGTTGCCTACGATGCTTCCGGCAACATCGTGAAGCAATGGACAAAGCGGGGAGCACGTTATTTATGGAAAATTACGATGGATGCTGCTGCTCAGACCCTCACCTTCTGGGGGCAAGACAATCTTACAATTACGATGGGTTTGGAAGAACTACTCCCGCCTGCGTCCCTTGCAAGCTTCACGACAGCGGATCTGGAGATTGGCACACATGCCATTCATGCTGAGTACTCAGGTGACGCTAACTATTCTCCGAGTCAAACATCTCAATTGAGTTATGAGGTAAACCGGATTCCTTCAGTCACCGAGTTAAGCTCAAGCGAGAATCCTTCACGGATAGGAAAGTCTGTTGATTTAATTGCGTCAGTAACGTCTTCTGATCTTCAGGAACCTCTTACAGGAACCGTTGATTTCATAAACGGGTCGAATCTTTTGATAGGCTCAGCACCTATAGTTAATGGCATTGCCAAGCTTTCTGTCTCTTCTCTTTCTGTCGGATTGAACTATATAGAGGCAAAGTATAACGGGGATGACCATTATGCTGGCAGTCACAATTTCCTTCATCAGGCAGTTGATCTGAAACGTTCATCGGTCCTCTTGACGAGCAGTAAATCTGAAACGCTGCACGGAGATTCTGTCGTCTTGACTGCAAAGATAGATAGTCCGGATGGCGGTACACCTACCGGTAATGTCGTTTTTTGGGATGGCAAGCAGCAAATGGCAGAAATCTCTTTGTCCGATGGCGAGGGAGTCTTTACGACTTCAGATCTGGGTATCGGCAAACACTCCCTTACGGCAACCTATGAAGGAGACGATATTTTCCATGACAGTATCTCGGGGGAAATCTCACTCGAGGTTAGTGCGAATACATTAGCAATGTTGAATTCTACCATCGGAACAGTAAGTAAAGGCGGGACAAGTCAGGAAACAATTAAAAATATCCCATATGGCACAACACTTGCTGCACTCAAAGCTGCCATTATACCAACAGCATTTGCAACATTCGAAGTTTACGATGCAGATGGGATTCATGTAGCACAAACATTGGTGACTGGCAAAAAAGTTATTGTTACAGCAGAGGATGGGGTAACAAAGGTAACGTATACGGTCACGCTGCTTGCACCGGTACAGACCCCATCCGATACTCCTGCCACGGGGGGCGGCTCGTCGACACCCAACAATGATTCCCCTACGCCAACCAATACGCCGGTCACTTCAAATAATGGTCAACTTACGCTTCCAGCAGGTCGAGCAGGTGAGGTTCGTCTCGGAACCGGGATCAGCATTTCCATACCGGTTAATGCCACTTCGAAAGATATGCAATTAATTATTAAACAGGTCCAAGATACGCTCAATTTATTGAAAAATAATGAGATTCTTGCTAGCCCGGTTTACGAACTGGAGAAAAACTTTATGGAAAACTTTAATGTTCCGATTACACTAACCTTCGTTTTCGACCCATCTATCATTAAAGATAAACAGAAGGCCGTCGTCTTCTATTATGATGAAGTGAAAAAGGTGTGGGTGGAGGTTGGAGGTAAAGTTATCGGAAATCAAATTACTGTCGATGTAGATCACTTCACCAAATTTGCGGTGCTCGCCGCAGAGCAAACGGCGACCTTGAATGTCATTGATATTACCGGACATTGGGCTGAAGTTAATATCCAAAAGGCGATTGCACTCGGCATCATCAATGGATATACCGACGGTACGTTCAAACCTAATACGACGGTAACCCGGGCAGAATTCGCGGTGATGCTGATGAATGCGCTGAAGCCACAGTTTCAGAGTGAAGGAGCAGCACTTACTTTCACGGATGAACCACAAATCGCTGCATGGGCAAGGGAAGCCGTTGCTCAGGCGGTAACAGCAGGTATTATTACTGGATACCAAGATGGTGCTTTCCATCCTAACGATCCGATTACACGTGCAGAGATGGCAGTTATGCTTGCGAAATCTTCAGGTAAGTTGATTGAAGGTAGTGCTACAACCCGCTTTGCAGACGATAAGGCTATCGTGGCTTGGGCCAGAGGTTCGATCCTTTCTGTGCAACAATCGGGCCTGATGCAAGGCAAAGGCAATAACCATTTCGCGCCTCAAGATAATACAACTAGAGCAGAGGCCGTAACCGTTTTAATCAATAGCCTGTCTCAAAAAGAGAATTGACTTATAGGTACATTAGAACACCGCAACACATTAGAATAACACGAACCAAGGGCTGTCCCCGTCATATTCATGACTACGGGGCAGTCCTGTTTTTATTACCGATTCACTCAGATTAATCTGGACAGCGCGTAAAACGGCTGTTATATTGTTTCTATAAGAAACAATATTATTCGTAAAAGAAATTATTAACGATAAACTCTTTGATTACTTTACGGATAATGGATCAACAAAATGGCTCAAGACGGATATGCCAGTTGAGGCTTGAGCACAATGAAGGGATGTAATGAAGAATGAACCATATCGAGACAACCATTCAATCTTTTGACGGAACCCAGCTTTATTTCAGTAAAAATATTGTAAGCGATTCCAAGGCAGCCGTGGTCATCGTTCATGGTTTGTGTGAGCATGCTGGCCGCTATGATTATCTAACGGACAAACTGAACAAACGTGGTTTTGACGTATACCGTTTTGACCATCGTGGTCATGCAAGATCAGAAGGGCAGCGTACGTTCTACAGTGATTTTCATCAGATTATTGATGATTTGAATGTGGTTGTTGAAGCGGCCTTGGAAGAGAGCGGCGACATTCCTCTTTTTGTCATTGGGCATAGTATGGGTGGCTTTGCATCCTCTTCATTTGGAACGAAATACCCAGGCAAAGTAAAAGGGATTGTTCTATCCGGAGCGCTTACTCGTTACCATACAAAGGTTGCCGGAGAACTGCCGCTTGATCTTGCCCCGGGCACGTATTTTCCGAATGAGCTTGGTGGCGGCGTATGCAGTGATCCGGAAGTGGTATCTGCATACGTGAATGATCCGCTTGTAGAAAAAGAGATATCCGTTGATTTGTTCAATAGCTTGGGTTACGGAGTGACTTGGTTAAAAGCACATGCGAAGCAGTTTATCGATCCTGTACTTGTTCTGCATGGGGCAAACGACGGACTGGTGAGTGAACATGATTCGCGCGACTTTTACGGAGATATTGCCTCAACCGATAAAACGCTGAAAATATATGCCCATCTCATGCATGAGATATTTAATGAACCTAATCGAGATGAAGTCATCGAGGAAGCCATCACATGGATTGAAAAACATATTTAAATTCTGTACTCTGGAATAGAGAGAGAATTTGAAGGTGAAAGGGATTATTCATGAAATTAGAATGGATGGGCGACCATCGGGAACTGATTGAAAAGATCATCAAGTACGGTAATGCATACTCCAACACTTATAAGCTGCAGCGAAGTTATGGTACGGATATGATGTTCTCTGCTTCACAGATTCAGACATTGGAGTACATTCTGGAGGCGGAGGACAAGGAAGAAAAGATGTCGGAAATGGCAGCACGACTTGGCGTGAGCCGCAGTACGTTTTCTAAAAATGTGAAGAATCTTACGGAAAAAGGATTGCTCGAAAAATACCATTTGAGTGGTAATCGCAAAGACATTTATGTCAAACCTTCGGCGAATGGACGTGTGGTGTACGCCCAATATACTGAATTTGTTCGTGAGCTGTGTTTTGATGATATTTTTCGATTGGCTGGCACGATTTCAGAGGCTGACAAGGAAAGCTTTATACGCATTATGGATTTGTTTGCCGATGTGTTGGTCTGGTATGGTGAAAAAGAACAGGAGCCGCGCAAGCTCATCAAAATTAATCCGAATCGTGAGTAAATGGTGTATCATGCATGAAAACATTGAAGCTGCGACCGTTTCCCCATTTCTATCGGGGAACGGTCGTTTATTTTTTTATTCCATTTTATAAATAGTTACTTTGGGAAGAATGTACTCCGGATGAATCAGCAATGCTAAAATAGGTATAGCCAATTAAACCGCATAGAGTGAGCTGAAATTTGAGTTATTATCCGCTAACAGGCATAACAGTCACGGAGGACAAGAACATGAACAACTCGGAATGGGCAGAGTCCTATTTTCCAATATATACAGCAGATAGCATTCAATCATTGTATAGCACGTCAACGATGTCGAAACATAGAATCCAAGAGAACCTGACGGTTCTGTTGGCCGTTTCAAGTGGTAAGGGTTCACTTCATCTCGATGATCATATATACGAACTCACTGATGGCATGGTAATCCTTATTCCGGCGAAGAGTGATGTTGTAATACAGGGGAATCAGATGCACCCTCTTCATATGTACACTCTATCCATCAGCACACAAGAACAGAAGAGATCACTGCCCGTGGAAGCCATGGGACGGTCCAGTGTGCTTGCAGCAGGAACGTATGTTGAGTTCTATGAACCTGCGATTGCAGCACAGCTTGAGGAGCTCTATATGTATCGCTTACCCGGCAATGAAGTCAGGCATATGCGTAACCAGATTCTGTTTCATCAAGTACTGATGAGTCTGTTGGAACGAATGGAAGCAAAATATATTGCGAGTGAGCAACCATCTATGGAACGCAGCATCACATTTATGGAAAACCATTTTAGTGAGAAGATAACAACCGAAGGACTTTCCGAAATTGCGGGAGTCAGTCGCTCTCACTACTCCATCCTATTTAAGCAGCTTACTGGATTTTCACCCAATGAGTATCTCTCACGCTTGCGTGTTCACCGTGCCAAAGAGTTATTGATTGGCGGGTCCGCTTCACTTCGTGAGATCGCGCTGAAGGTTGGATATAAGGATGAATTCTATCTTAGCCGCCGCTTCAAGCAGCAGACAGGAGAGAGTCCATCAGGTTACACACGTCGCAGACCTTCTCAACGAGTGGCTGTGTGGTGTGCACCTTATGCGAGCCATTTGATGTTACTTGGAGTGGAGCCAGCGGTCGTCATCTCGGAAAGCAGCGAATATGTAAGCACAGAGGGAGTGAGCCCACCCCAAACGATACGTTTTATCCATTCCGAAAGTTCACCTGAACAAATAAAGTCCACATTGCTGGATGCCAATATTGAGCTTATCATTGCAGCTAATCAGCATCTAGACATGAACGGATTAAGTTCTGAACGTCTGAGATCCATCGCCCCTATTGTCGAAATTGCATGGATGGAGCTTGGGTGGAAAGAACATCTGCGGTTTATCGCACAGGCGATTCAAAGGGTGGAGCAGGCAGAACAATGGCTGGCAGACTTTGAAAGGGAAGAACAGCAGGCACGAGAAGCTATTCAAACGAGCCAGATCGTGAATGAGACGCTAACCATTCTCGTCATAAAACCGGACACTTTACAAATATATGGAATTAGAAATGTCGGATATGTGATGTATCAATCGCTCAGATTACGTCCTCCGGCCAAGATTGCCCAGGAAATACAAAGGTTTGGCGACCAATTTCATTCGGTATCTATCCAACTGTCGGAACTTCAGGATTACGAGGGCACTCGTATGCTTGTCATTGTTTTTCCAGATGAAAAAGGGTCCAAGGCTCATTCAGAAGGTATATTTAACTCGGAATACTGGAAAGGGCTTGAGGCAGTGAAGCGAAATCGGGTCTATGATCTGGAGCAGGAAGAGTGGATACCCTACAATCCGGTTTCCATTCGTCTGCAGCTCGGACGGGCTATATCCTTATGGAGTGGCATCCAATAATCCAAAGGTTTTCTCAAACAAAAAGGCATGGTTAGGTTCATCCTGCATGCCTATAATTAGCTATTGTAATGAGAATGATTTTCATATTCAAAGAGAAAAGGGAGAGAGTCATCACATGAGAAAGCTTTTTGTTCCATTTATATTTATTCTGGTTTTATTGCTTAGCGCTTGTGGAAGCAACTCAGCCAAAGATACAACGGAGAATACAACTACATCCAACGAATCCACTTCTTCGAAAACGGATGCAGCAGGTTCTTCATCCGAGTCAGATTCGGGTACGTTCACTTATCAATCGGAGACAGGTCCTGTGGAAGTTCCTTCCCACCCGCAACGAGTGGTTGTGCTGACCCGATTCCTGACAGGAAACGTCATGGCACTTGATGTGCCACTGGTTGGTGTGGATGAAATGTCCAAAGAGAACCCGAATTTCAAAGAAAAACTGGCCAATACAGAGGCGGTTACCGACGAAAGTCTGGAGAAAATTATCGAATTGAACCCCGATTTGATTATCGGCCTGTCAGATATCAAGAACGTCGATAAGCTAAAGCAAATTGCGCCAACAGTCACCTATACATATGGTAAGGTGGACTTCCTCAAGCAACAACTGGAGATCGGAAAGCTTGTGAACAAAGAAAAAGAAGCACAGGCCTGGGTTGAAGATTTTGATGCTCGAAGCAAAAAAGTTGGGGAAGAAATCAAAGCCAAAATTGGCGCGAATGCGACTGTATCCGTTATTGAAACGTTTAATAAACAACTTTATGTGTATGGCGAGAAATTTGGACGTGGAACGGAAATACTGTATGATCAATTCGGTTTAGGTATGCCAGATAAAGTCAAAGAAGCGACCAAGAAAGACGGATTCTTTGCTGTATCGAACGAAGTACTGAAAGACTACATGGGAGACTATGTAATATTCAGTAAAAATGCCGACGAGGACAATTCGTTCCAAAATACCGAAACATACAAAAATATTGATGCGGTGAAAAATAATCGAGTATTTGAAGCCGATGCCAAGGCATTCTACTTCAATGATCCACTCAGCATGGAATACCAGCTGGAATTCTTTATCGAACATTTTCTTGGCAAGTAAACCTTGAACGCGATGAAAAATAAACGACTTCCTTTTCGGTTTGCAACCAAGCTGCTGGGTAGTGTACTCGTACTTATCGTGTGTTTCATCATCGCCATGATGTTTGGCGCAGAAGAAACGACATTCCGCAATCTGTGGCTAACCCTGACCTCTGCGACGAAGAACGACAATATTCTTATTCTGCGAGAGATCAGACTTCCACGGGAACTCGCTGCCATGCTGATCGGAGCGGCTCTCGCCGTCTCCGGAGGCATCATGCAGGGAATCACTCGCAATCCGCTGGCTGATCCTGGACTGCTCGGTCTGACTTCAGGTGCCAATATGGCACTCGCCCTGGCTTTTGTTTTCATGCCATCACTCGGATATTTTGGAATTATGGTCGCTTGTTTTGCAGGTGCTGCACTTGGAGCAGCATTGGTTATTGTGCTCGGCTCGATGCGGAGGGGGAGCTTATCTCCTATCCGGGTAGTGCTGGCCGGGGCAGCGGTATCCGCTTTTATGTATGCCATCTCGGATGGCATCAGTATCTTTTTCAAAATTTCCAAGGATGTATCTATGTGGACTTCGGGAGGACTCATCGGAACGACATGGGGCCAGATTCAAGCCATTGCACCTGTCATACTGATTGGTCTAGCTGTAGTTCCATTCCTTTCCAACCAGATCAACATTCTTAGCTTGAGCGATGAGGTGGCGACTGGACTGGGGCAGAAGCTTGTACTCGTCAAAACCATTCTGTTCTTGCTGGTCATCGTGCTTACAGGAGCATCGGTTGCATTGATCGGAAACATGGCCTTTGTTGGCTTAATGATCCCCCATATTGTCCGTAAATTGGTGGGCACGGACTATCGGTATATTATACCCGTATCCATTTTTGCCGGAGCATCGTTTATGCTGCTTGCCGAAACACTGGGTCGAACGATAAATGCACCTTACGAAACACCTGTGGTCGCCATTGCTTCCATGCTTGGTTTACCTTTCTTCCTGTTCGTTGTGCGTAGAGGGGGCAAAGCGTTCTCATGACAATGTCTGCGCGAATTCGCAAGCAACGACTGATTCTGCTCGTGTGTTTGCTGCTGATCCTCATCACGGCTGTGGTAGGTATGAGCTGGGGGTATTCCTCGTTGTCTTTCAAAAGGGTAATTCCAGTGTTATTTGGCCAAGGTACATTTAAAGAAGACTTTGTTCTGTTTTCGGTCCGATTACCTCGAATTTTTATTACATTACTAGCTGGTATGGCGCTTGCGCTGTCAGGCTCTATTTTGCAGAGCATTACGCGTAATGACTTGGCCGATCCAGGCATCATTGGAATCAATTCAGGTGCAGGTGTTGCCGTTGCCATCTTCTTTCTGTATTTCCCGATTGAAGTGGGCACGTTCGTTTATATGCTGCCATTAGCTGCTTTTATTGGTGCATTACTGACAGCCGCGCTCATCTATCTGTTCTCCTATAGCCGGACCAAGGGACTTGATCCCATAAAAATGGTTCTGGTCGGGGTTGGATTCTCGATGGCGCTGTCAGGCATCATGATTGTCATCATATCTTCGGCGGAGCGATCCAAGGTCGACTTTATTGCCAAGTGGATCTCCGGAAACATATGGGGGGCAGACTGGCCATTCATATGGGCTTTGCTGCCTTGGCTGATTGTGTTAATCCCGCTTACGTTGTTCAGAACCAGACGGCTTGATCTCATGGGATTGAACGAAGAAACGGCAATCGGAGTGGGGTTGAAGCTGGAGCGGGAACGCTTGGTACTCATGGTGATTGCTGTTGCAGCTGCCGCATCTGCTGTATCGGTTACGGGAGGAATCGCGTTTATCGGTTTGATGGCTCCACACATCGCCAAAGCGCTGGTCGGTCCACGTAACTCGTTATTTATTCCTGTAGCCGTTCTGCTTGGGGGCTGGCTTCTATTAATTGCAGATACGGTTGGACGCAACCTGGTTGATCCTGATGGAATTGCAGCAGGAATTATGGCCTCCCTAATCGGTGTGCCGTATTTTGTCTATTTATTATTGAAGAAATAATCTTAAAATCTTTAGATTAATTGAACACTCAGCTAATCAGGCTATCTTTTTGTCCTCAAGACAAGGGATAGCCTTTGTTTGTAGTTTTGGCGGGGAAAAGGGTGAAGCTTAGGCTACCCAGAATGTTTGATGTAACAATTATTGGTGGCGGGCCTGCCGGATTATTTTCAGCACTGAGGAAAACGAAAAAGCCGCTCACCCGTCAGCATGACGAGGAGCGGTTTCTTGTTCACAAGCCGACGATTTCGTCGGTCTGCTTAATTCGTAGAATGTAAGGCTCGAATTTAGTGTTTAACTGCTTCTCCAGCGAATACTTCAACGTTCATTGGAGCGGCCATGAATGCTGCTGCTTGCTGAACAAATGCCTGGAAATGGGCGCTGGTGTTGTGGGAAGCTGTAGCGGCTTCGTCTTTCCACAGTTCAATCATCGTGTAATGATGTTCGCGTTCAGTACTTTTGGCGAGATCATAGCTGATGTTACCTTCTTCATTACGTGTTGCAGGGATCAGCACTTTTGTCGCTTCCAAAAAAGCTTGTTCCTGGTCTGGTTTAACTTGCAAGTGAGCGTGAATGATAATCATAATATTCAACCTCCAATAGTGTATTTAGAATATTGTTATTGTTTCTGAATATGAACGGTGCTTTACATGTAAAACGTTGCCTGATATTATGCCCAAGTCGTAATTTTCTCAACAGGCAGACGGTAGGAAGGGTGACCTTCTTTGGCCGATTTGCCGATCGAGATCAGCATAACGGGTTGGTAACGATCTTTATCCATACCGAATGCTTCAGCAATTTGATCTTTCTCATAACCGCCGATTGGGTTGGTATCATAACCATGAGCACGTGCAGCGAGCATCAATTGCATGGAAGCCAGACCCGCGTCAATCAGATTGACATCGCGAAGAGCGGAGGCGGGCATATTTTCATAATAAGGCATTACCGTTTTGAGCTGCATATCTTTCACTTCCTGTGGCATATAACCGAGCTCTACCGCTTTACCAAAAATTTCGTCCATGTACTCGACATTGTTCATATCAATAAATACGCCGATTACTGCTGCCGAAGTCAAGACCTGATTTTGATTGAATCTCGCGAGAGGAGCAAGCTTTTCTTTGCCTTCAGCCGTATCTACAACGAGAAAACGCCAAGGTTGCAAATTGATGGACGATGGGGCACGAGAAGCTTCAGACAGAATTTCTGTCATTTCTTCACGGCTGATTTTGACTTCAGGATCGTATAGTTTTACAGACCGGCGGCCGTAGGTAATTTCGTTGAAATCATTTGTCTTTTGAAAAGTGCTTTGGAATGTACTCATGTAGGGTTCTCTCCTCTAAATATGGGTTTAAAAATTGTTTTGCATTCGTTCCAGGAAATCAGCAAGCAGATGAACTTCTTCTTCACTAAAATCCTGTAGAATCTGATTGATAAAATTGGTTTTCTCAACTTTATAACCTTCGATTTGCTTCCGTCCTTCATCCGTAAGGCGGACAAAGGTAACGCGGTTGTCTTCCGGATTTTTACGTCTGGTGACCATCGAATCGGCTTCAAGCTGCTTCAGATGGCGAGTGATCGCCGCACTGTCGATATTAATGATTTTTTGCAACATGGACTGATTAATCTCGTCGACCTGATCCAACTCATGCAAAATCTCAAAGCGTGATGAGCTGATGCCCGTACAGCGTTCGAACTTGGGGCTGATCTTGTTACCCAGCCCGTTGAGCAGATTGATAATCTGCTCCTCCTTGGAAAACACACGTGTCATGACTAGACCTCCCGGGTGAATCTGGACATGAACAACGGCTTAGGTAAACACCATAGTGGTGCCTATTTATAATGCCATTGCTGAATAAAAATTATCGGATGCCTCAATAGTTGATACATCAATCATTGATGGCTCAATTAATATATCATGCCTTTTTTGATTTTGCAACCCGATCTTTATATGTAAGATCATACATTGGAATTTAGATTGATCTGGTGTTGCTTATGAGTTAGTATGTCCGAATGCTGAGGCAAATATCGAGCGTACCAACATTGTGATTACTCGAAGTAGAGGGCCACCGTTCGATATTCTGCTTATTGCTGTTTGGAGTTTTTGAACTCGGCCATGGCCATTCCAAATTCTATTATGCTATGCTGACGAGATCAAGCTGAAAAAGGCTTTCTAACAGCAACTTGGCATCTCAATCGTGCTATATTATTCAGAAGCAGATGGAAAAAGCCCGTGAGCTACTGGAAAGTGGCATTCCGAACAAGCTCAATATTTTATATTTTTGCAATAGCTGATACTATCCGATATACTTCAAGCTATTGATCAATTAATTACTATTGTATGGAGGGTACTATGATGGCTAAAGATAAATCCACTTCGGTCAATCGGCGTAATGATATTATCTCCGCAGCTATTGATATATTTGCGGAAATAGGCTATTACCGTGCAACGACAGCTCAAGTCGCTGAAAGAGCGCAGATTTCCCAACCGTATATTTTTCGTTTTTTCAAAACTAAAGAAGCTTTATTGTTATGTGCACTGGAAGTTTCCTGGACACGATTGATTGATTCTTTCCGGATTGTGGTGGAAACTGCTTCTGCAGATCAATTGGAGAACGAATTAACTGAAGCTTATGAAGAAATTCTAGAATCTCACAAGAATGAAATCCTGCTTCAGATGCAAGCGCAAACCATTCAGGAAGAAGTCATCCGTCAAGCAATGCAAAAAGGATTCACTGAGGTGCGAAATATGGTATTCGAAGCTTTTACAGTGGCAGGCATTTCCAATCCAAAGCAAAGAACGTTGATATTTCTGGCAATCGGCATGTTATGTAATATATCAACCGCACTGGATATGCCAGAGCTTATGGATAGATAGAAAGGGAAGAGTCCCTTTTTGTATTTCAGTTATTGATCAATCACTAAACAAGAGAAAGAGGTTGAGATGAAATGAAAAGAGCAATCGTAGTTGGGCAACAGGTGGAACGGGCGCAGCAATTACATAGGAATTGATTAAACGTGGCATTTCTACCATTATTTTTGGCCGCTCACGTCAAAAACTGGAGCAACTTGCGGTAAAACTGGGTTCCCCTGATCACCTACAGATCGTTGTGGGAGATGCGTTCCGACCTGATGATATTATAGCTGCTTCACTAGAGGCTGATGTAATGTTTCATTGTGCGAATGTACCCTATAACGAAATGCAAAGCAGGCTGATCCCTCTTGGTGAATCGGTTATGGAGTCGGTAGAACAACTGGGCCTGAAGGTGGTCGTCATTGACGGAATTTATCCTTATGGCAGAAGACAAATGAAAGAAGTGACTGAAGAACATCCAAAGCAGCCGCATACTCAAAAAGGAAAGACTAGACTTGCCTATGAGCAGATGTTATTTAGCAGCCAATGGCGCAAAGCGCAAGTGATGATTGTTCGCTTGCCTGATTATTATGGTCCTACTGCCAATCAGGCCTCTTACCTGGGGTCCAGGCTTGAAGCAATAGCGGAAGGGAAAATGGTTTTTTTTATCGGAACTATGAAAATGCCTCGAGAGTATATCTATTTGCCAGATGCAGCGGTCATGGTTGTTGAGTTGGCGAGCAGAGATGATGCCTATCGGCAGAATTGGAATATTCCTGGCGCTGGCGTAATATCGGGTAAGGAAATCGTACGGATTGCACAACAGGCGGCGGGTAAAGCGAAACCGGTGATATCCCTAGGCAAAACAGGATTGTCGTTACTTGGATTGGCCGTACCGGCAATGAAAGAAGTTGTTGAAATGTTATATTTGACAGAAGAACCTCTGGTGTTGAGTAAAAAGAAATACGAGGCCAGCATTGGGCCGGTGAAGATGACTTCTTTTGAAGAGGGGATTGCACAGACGATAGGTGAGCTGCAAAAGAAATAAATGCGTATGTAGTTTGGTAATTGATCAATCAATAAATTGTAAATGCTGATATGACTTCATTAATGGGCGGTGCATCAAACCTGTCCTAGACATAGAGTGTAGTATTGCAAAAGCGGAGAATCGACACGGTCTACAAGGAGGGAGGATTTTCTTGTGAGCTATACGTCCAAAAAGGAGCACAAAATGTCCTCAATCAGTACAACCAAACGCAAATTAAAAAAAGCGGGCACTCGCATTTCTAAAAAAGAAAAAGTCAAATGTAAATCCAAAAAGAAACTTGCACTTAAAAAGAAAAGAGCTATCAGATCCAGATGTCTTGTGCTTCGTGGCCCTAGGGGATATAGAGGGTTTCAAGGAATGAAAGGTGCAACCGGAGCTACGGGAACCACAGGAGCTATGGGAATAGCAGGTAAGATGGGTAATACGGGTAATACGGGAGCTACTGGCTCGATAGGAATAACGGGATTAGCTGGAGTCCAAGGAATGACTGGAGTAACAGGTACAACTGGTGATCCGGGCGTTATAGGTAATACGGGTGCAACTGGATCAACGGGAGCCTCTGGGACAACAGGTGCAACTGGAACCACGGGAAATACTGGTGATCCAGGCACGACAGGTGCAACAGGTGCGACAGGGATAACTGGAGCGACGGGTGATCCTGGAGTGACAGGCGTAACCGGAGTAGGAATCACCGGGGCTACCGGAACCACAGGCGCAACAGGATTTACGGGTGTAACTGGTGATACGGGCGCGACCGGCTCAACTGGGGTAACCGGTATGACAGGAGTAACGGGAATAGGAACAACCGGAGCTACTGGTGCAATTGGGCCTACTGGTGTAACAGGTGTGACAGGTACAACGGGAATAGGAGTCACCGGGGCTACTGGAACCACCGGAGCACCGGGACTTACTGGAGCAACAGGAGCCACCGGAACAACCGGAACAGGAGCTACAGGCGCCACCGGCGCGACGGGTCTTACGGGTGTAACTGGTGTGACAGGCGATCCTGGAGTGACCGGAATAACAGGCGTTACAGGTTCGACTGGAGCAACCGGTGATTCTGGAGTGACAGGTTCAACGGGTGTAACCGGTACGACAGGCGCCACTGGAATAGGAGCAACTGGAGCAACTGGCGCGACGGGGTTTACTGGTGTAACCGGAGTGACAGGAGCAACGGGAACAGGAACGACTGGAACCACTGGTGCTACAGGATCTACGGGTGTAACAGGTGTGACAGGCGATCCTGGGGTGACCGGAACAACAGGCGTTACAGGTTCGACTGGAGCAACCGGAGCTGTGGGAGCAATGGGCATAACAGGTGTAACTGGCACAACAGGGATAACTGGAGTTACGGGTGATCCTGGAATGACAGGTTTAACGGGTGCAACCGGAACCACAGGAGCTACCGGTGTCACTGGTGCAACAGGGCTTACTGGTATAACTGGAGCTACTGGTGCCACCGGCGCAACAGGATTTACGGGTATAACCGGCGTGACAGGATTTACGGGTATAACCGGCGTGACAGGAGCAACGGGGCTTATTGGTGTAACTGGTGCGACAGGCGCAACGGGAACGGGAACAACAGGATCTACTGGCGCGACGGGTTCAACTGGTGTAACCGGAGTGACAGGCGCAACGGGAACAGGAACAACAGGAGCCACTGGTGCGACGGGCTCAACGGGCGCAACTGGTGCGACAGGGGCAACAGGAACGGGAGCTACAGGAGACACCGGTGCAACAGGGCCTACTGGAGTAACTGGTGCAACAGGTGTAACCGGAACAGGAACGACTGGAGCTACAGGTGCGACGGGTCTTATTGGGGTAACTGGTGCGACAGGTGCAACGGGAACCGGAACAACCGGAACAACCGGAGCCACCGGCGCAACAGGATTGACGGGTGTAACAGGTGTAACCGGAATAGGAACGACTGGTGCTACTGGTGCGACAGGTGCAACGGGAACGGGAACGACTGGAGCCACTGGCCCGACAGGATCTACTGGTGTAACCGGATCAACAGGTGCAACCGGAACAGGAACAGCCGGAGACACCGGTGCAACAGGGCCTACTGGAGTAACTGGTGCAACAGGTGTAACCGGAACAGGAACGACTGGAGCTACAGGTGCGACGGGTCTTATTGGGGTAACTGGTGCGACAGGTGCAACGGGAACCGGAACAACCGGAACAACCGGAGCCACCGGCGCAACAGGATTGACGGGTGTAACAGGTGTAACCGGAATAGGAACGACTGGTGCTACTGGTGCGACAGGTGCAACGGGAACGGGAACGACTGGAGCCACTGGCCCGACAGGATCTACTGGTGTAACCGGATCAACAGGTGCAACCGGAACAGGAACAGCCGGAGACACCGGTGCAACAGGGCCTACTGGAGTAACTGGTGCAACAGGTGTAACCGGAACAGGAACGACTGGTGCTACTGGTGCAACGGGTCTTACTGGGGTAACTGGTGCGACAGGCGCTACTGGAGCGACGGGTTCAACTGGTGTAACCGGAGTGACAGGTGCAACGGGAACGGGAACCACAGGAGCCACTGGTGCAACGGGCTCAACTGGGGTAAGTGGTGCGACAGGTGCAACCGGAACCGGAGCAACTGGAGCTGCTGGTGCAACAGGATTTACGGGTGTAACAGGTGCGACAGGTGCTACGGGAACTTCTGGTGCAACGGGTCTTACTGGGGTAACTGGTGATACAGGCGCAACCGGAACAACCGGAACAACCGGAACAACCGGAACAACAGGAGCCACTGGAGCAACGGGAACAGGAACGACGGGAGCTACAGGTGCGACGGGCTCAACGGGCGCAACTGGTGATACAGGCGCAACCGGAACAACAGGTACAACTGGAGCCACTGGAGCAACGGGATCTACTGGTGTAACGGGAGTGACCGGTGCAACAGGAACAGGAGCTACAGGCGCGACGGGTCTTACTGGGGTAACTGGTGTGACAGGCGCAACCGGAACCGGAGCAACTGGAGCTGCTGGTGCAACAGGATTTACGGGTGTAACAGGTGCGACAGGTGCTACGGGAACTTCTGGTGCAACGGGTCTTACTGGGGTAACTGGTGATACAGGCGCAACCGGAACAACCGGAACAACAGGAGCCACTGGAGCAACGGGAACAGGAACGACGGGAGCTACAGGTGCGACGGGCTCAACGGGTGTAACAGGTGTGACAGGAGCAACGGGGCTTACTGGAGTAACTGGTGCGACAGGCGCCACCGGAACGGGAACAACCGGAGCTACAGGCGCGACGGGTCCAACGGGTGTGACCGGTGTGACCGGTGTGACCGGCGCCACCGGAACAGGAACAACAGGAGCTACAGGTGCGACGGGTACAACCGGTGTAACTGGTGATACAGGAGCAACGGGAACAGGAACAACCGGAGCCACTGGAGCAACGGGCTCAACTGGGGTAAGTGGTGCGACAGGTGCTACGGGAACTACTGGTGCAACGGGTCTTACTGGGGTAACCGGTGCGACAGGCGCAACCGGAACAGGAACGACTGGAGTAACTGGTGCAACGGGAATAACCGGTGTAACAGGCGCAACCGGAATCGGAGCTACAGGAGTTACTGGTGCGACGGGTTCAACTGGGGTAACCGGTACGACAGGAGCAACGGGAACGGGAACAACAGGAGCCACTGGTGCAACGGGCTCAACTGGGGTAAGTGGTGCGACAGGTGCAACCGGAACCGGAGCAACTGGAGCTACTGGTGCAACAGGATTTACGGGTGTAACAGGTGCGACAGGTGCTACGGGAACTTCTGGTGCAACGGGTCTTACTGGGGTAACTGGTGATACAGGCGCAACCGGAACAACCGGAACAACAGGAGCCACTGGAGCAACGGGAACAGGAACGACGGGAGCTACAGGTGCGACGGGCTCAACGGGTGTAACAGGTGTGACAGGAGCAACGGGGCTTACTGGAGTAACTGGTGCGACAGGCGCCACCGGAACGGGAACAACCGGAGCTACAGGCGCGACGGGTCCAACGGGTGTCACCGGAATAGGAACAACAGGAGCCACTGGTGCAACGGGCTCAACTGGGGTAAGTGGTGCGACAGGTGCAACCGGAACCGGAGCTACTGGTGCAACAGGATTTACGGGTGTAACAGGTGCGACAGGGGCCACCGGAACGGGAACCACAGGAGACACCGGTGCAACAGGGCCTACTGGAGTAACTGGTGCAACAGGTGTAACCGGAACAGGAACGACTGGTGCTACTGGTGCAACGGGTCTTACTGGGGTAACCGGTGCGACAGGGGCAACCGGAACAGGAACAACCGGAGCTACAGGTGCGACGGGTCCAACGGGTGTAACCGGTGCAACCGGAACAGGAGCTACAGGTGCGACGGGCTCAACTGGGGTAACTGGTGATACAGGAACAACCGGAACCACTGGAGCTACCGGAGCAACGGGTCTTACTGGAGTAACTGGTGTGACAGGGGCAACTGGAACAGGAACAACAGGAGCCACTGGAGCAACGGGAACAGGAACGACGGGAGCTACAGGTGCGACGGGCTCAACTGGGGTAACTGGTGATACAGGAACAACAGGAGCCACTGGAGCAACGGGAACAGGAACGACGGGAGCTACAGGTGCGACGGGTACAACTGGGGTAATCGGAGTGACAGGGGCAACGGGAACAACTGGCGCCACTGGAGCAACGGGTCTTACTGGAGTAACTGGTGCGACAGGTGTAACCGGAACAGGAACGACAGGTGCTACAGGTGCAACGGGTCTTACTGGGGTAACCGGTGCGACAGGCGCAACAGGAACGGGAGCTACAGGAGACACCGGTGCAACAGGGCCTACTGGAGTAACTGGTGCAACAGGTGTAACCGGAACAGGAACGACTGGTGCTACAGGTGCAACGGGTCTTACTGGGGTAACCGGTGCGACAGGCGCAACAGGAACGGGAGCTACAGGAGACACCGGTGCAACAGGGCCTACTGGAGTAACTGGTGCGACAGGAGCAACGGGAACGGGAACAACCGGAGCTACAGGCGCGACGGGCTCAACGGGTGTAACAGGTGCGACAGGAGCAACGGGAACGGGAACAACCGGAGCTACAGG
>NZ_FOBD01000014.1 GCF_900109515.1 Paenibacillus sp. OK003
CCACACGTATCCATCCCGAACACGACCGTTAAGCCCTCTAGCGCCGATGGTACTTGGACCGCAGGGTCCTGGGAGAGTAGGACGCCGCCAAGCAAAGAACCACTGCCGATGTTATTCGGTGGTGGTTCTTATTTGTTTTATACGAAGTATCTAATAAGTATCTAATATAAACCGTAACAGCCCGGAGAAAATCCAGGGCTGTTTTTTGATTTCAATTTATGTGAATGTACTAAATCTTTTATGTGGCTGTTCATCTCTTTATCGTCAGATTAGTATAAGCAGGTGCTGTCTATTTATCCATTTGGTTGCATGCATCCCCTAGGCTTAAAAGTGAGTTTTCCAATGAATGCTTTGTTTCTGAATCAATGATGACTCCTTGTTTATTCATCTTCAATGTAATATGAGGAATGGTTAGCGAGGCCTCATGTAAGACTTGAGCATTAATCATGTTTAACGTCAGCAATAGTGAAGCATGGGCTTTGTCACCGCCCATGGGGCTGGGAGAAGCAGCGATGGCAACGGTGGGTTTATTGAGCCATTCTCCTGAAGATACAATCCAATCTAATGCGTTTTTTAAGACCCCAGGAACTCCGTTTCCATACTCGGGCGTGCAGATGAGGACTCCATCCGAATGCTTCAGTTGGGCTCTTAAATTCTGCACGGACTCAGGACCTTCCTCGACATCGAGGTCAGGATTAAAATGCGGTAGATCATTTAATCCACCATATACTCCAAACTTAAGGTTAGGAGGAGCTAGCTTAATCATGGCATGCATTAGTAACGTATTGGAGGACTGATTGCGCAGGCTTCCGGAAATCGTAAGGATATTAAATTCTTTTTTCATGGGTATACATCATCTCTATTCCTTAGTAATGTAGGGCAATCTGTTTATTTTCCTCCTGTTGGAATGGACTGTCTATAGAAAACGCATTTAATTAAGGCATTCTTCATGTTACTCAGAGGATATCCACAATTCTTCATCAAAAATGCATGCGATAGCTTGCATGACTCTGGGTAATAGGATGAAGAGAGCGCTTAAAATAAGCAACTGACGAATGAATCATAATAAATATTTTTTAAAATTAGTACCAAGTACTAATACTTAGTGCTATAATGATAAAAAAACAAACGAGGTGACTACCGGTATGAATCAATCAATGTCAACCATTACCGCAATGGGTACGTATGTACCGGATCGAATATTAAGTAATGCTGATTTGGAGAAGCTCGTCGAGACGAGTGATGAATGGATTGTACAGCGTACAGGGATGAGAGAACGGCGCATAGCAGCTGATGATCAATTTGTATCTGACCTGGCCACCAAGGCTGTAGAAGATATGATGCGCCGTTATAATGTTAGCGTAGAAGATGTGGATATGATTTTGGTTGCTACCAGCACACCTGAATATTCATTTCCCAGCACAGCATCCCGAGTACAGGCGAATCTCAAGATTCCACATACGGGAGTACTTGATTTGAATGCGGCATGTGCAGGATTTACGTATGGATTGCAGTTGGCTGACAGTCTGGTAACCAGTGGTATGTATCATAAAGTGTTGGTTATTGGAGCAGAAACGTTGTCCAAGATTACCGATTATACAGACCGTACGACATGTGTATTGTTCGGCGACGGGGCAGGAGCCTTTTTGGTAGAAAGAGCTACTGGAAAAGGTGACTTTATGGCAGCCATCTCAGGTACGAGTGGAGAAGGCGGTATTCATCTCTATAAGACGGGTCTATCTTCGGAGATGAATGGCGTACCTCTGCAGGGTGAGGGATGTCTTGTCCAAAATGGCAGAGAGATCTATAAGTGGGCAGTACGCACGATTCCGGAACAATTGAGTGGGCTTATAGCCAAAGCAGAGATGAAACCGGAGCAGATCAATTGGTTTGTCCCACATAGCGCGAATCTAAGAATGATTGAAGCGGTTTGTGAACGCGGTCCTATTCCATTGGAACGTACTTTAACAAGTGTGGAGTACCGAGGAAATACATCCGCGGCTTCCATTCCTCTTGCTCTACAGCTTGCAGTAGACGCAGGGGAATTAAAGAATGGGCATCAAGTAGCCCTGTTTGGTTTTGGAGGCGGCCTGACCTACGCAGGTCTTGTGCTTAGATGGAGCGTACCTGACAGTCCTTCAGCAAACGAGGGATAAAATATATATACAGTGCCGTCCTCGAAAATGTATGAGTCCTTTGCTATAAATTTCGCTATAGTTACTACACAAAAGGGGTACAGCTCTCAAGAAGAGCTGTACCCCATATTGTTACTGCCAAGATAAAGGTTCAATTGAATTGAAATCGACAAGTTTATCAGATACATAGTATGTTAACTGTATGCTTTCAACATCATGAACCAATTCACCAGTACTTCGCAGTGTTGGATAGATCTCAGCGAAGTAAGCTCCATCAAACGGGATGATAACAGGTGCATCCAAAATACTTAGTCGCTCATAAGCGTAGAACATAGCTTCTCCGTTTACTATTACTTTCAGATCCACAGGTGCTTTAGCGCTCAAAGCGAGATAAAGTGTTGGAACGTCATCTGCATTCACTAGTGCAAAATCATCTGAAATACTCATTGTTGATACATCATCCTTGTACAAAAACAAGCTTGTTCCATTGGTGACATCTTCATCTTTGGATGGCTTTGGCACATAACCTGTTCCGCCATAATACTTATAAATCCGATGTAGAATCACTGTCGTTTCGGCTAAAGTTACCTTTTGATTTGGATAAAAGTATCCTTTGGAATTGGGCTTCATCACGCCCTGCTGGGAGAATCCAAGCAGAGCATCACGTTTTACATAATCAAGGTCGGAACCTAAATGATTTTCATTTTTGGATTTAATAATGCCAAATTCGGGTGCTAATGGTTGGTAAGCATATTTCCATTTTTCATAAGTATCATAGGAATTAAAATATCTTTTGGGAATATCCTTGAATGTTTGCAGTTTGGTGAGTGATTCTTTCTCTGACATTTCATCGACGGAGTAACCGATATCCGGAAAAAGAGTATTTAGTGTAATTATTAAGTCCCAGCGAGATAAGATCTTACTAGGTTGATATGTAAATGTCCCATTGTTGTAATTGATTTTATCTGCTGCTGCAATTAATCCTGAGGGATTGCTAGGGATACTACCGTATACGTCTCTAAAAGTTTGATAATATGTACTGGTTGCAGGAACACCAGGGATTTCTACATCTTTACTGCTATCTACCCGGAACTCTTGGAATAAGAGGTAAATCATACGAGTAAGTTCTGCTTTTGATACGTTCTTGCTTAAATTCTTCTCTTCTTGCTTAAAGTTCTGCATGACCTTATGAGATGCCATAAATTCAACAGATGGTTTGGCCCATTCATATTTGCTTGAGCTTGAAGCTGCGTTTGCTAGTGACGTAGTGAACAGTGATAAACTGAGTGTCAGAATAATAATGAAAATACTACACTTTGGATACCTCATTCGAACCTCCTATGATTTTTAAAATTAGAATTACATCCTATTTATTGTAGTCGACAAATGATGGTAAGATCAATTTTAAATTGTATAACTGAGTAAACTTAATAAACGTACACCTCATGTAATCCATGAGGTGTACGTTTATGTTTAAAAATTTTCTTAATCCCATGAACGATTTATGGCGTGAGCTTAGGTGCGTGGCGGTGATGAGTCCCTTGTTCATAGCTGTAAGCCAGCTTGATCAGGGTTCCTTCATCAAAGGCGCGGCCCAGGAATTCCATCCCTACTGGCAGACCTTCAGTTGTAAATCCAGCAGGTACGGTAATTGCCGGGAAGCCGGAGAATGGACTCAATCGGTTGTTACCACCAGAGTTTTGTCCTTCGCCAATAACACCAGCGGCTTGCGTGGACGTCGGATAGATGATGGCATCCAGGTTGTTGTCTGCCATAACTTTCAGCAAGGACTCACGTGTGATTTGGGTACGTTTCAGGACGATGTCCTTATATTCGGCAGTCTCCAACGTTTCCCGTGCATCACGAGCCTTCATCGACTGTTCTTGTGACTTATCGAACTGTCCGGAAGCAATAATCTCGGACAAGCTGTGATAAGGGGCTTCGTCACCAAGAGACTCCAAATAGTCATTAAGTTGGAATTTGAACTCGTATCCACTCAAGCTTGGGTACTTGTTGATTACCGCCAGGTTTGGAATGCTGATCGGGACTGCCGTAGCTCCGAGCGTTTTGAGTTCTTCTACAGCGTTGTTAATCACGTCAGCGACAGCTTTTTCCTCAGCTTTGGTGCTTGGGATAAGTTCCGTGGCCACACCGATCCGTGCACCTTTCAGACCGTTTACATCCAGGAAGTCTGTATAGCTGGAAGGGATTTTGCCTACAGCATATGCTGTAGCGACATCGTTTTTGTCATAACCAGCTGTAGCATCCAGCATGATTGCGGCATCACTCACGGTACGAGCCATAGGGCCACCGACATCCTGTGTCAATGCAAGAGGGATGATTCCTTCACGGCTGGACAGTCCGATCGTTGGTCGAATACCGACAAGGCTGTTGAAGCTGGAAGGGATACGGATAGATCCGCCCGTGTCAGTACCCATACCCGCAGCTGCAAAGTTTGAGGCAATGGCCGCACCCGTACCACCACTCGACCCGCCTGGATAGTGGTCCAGTGCATAAGGATTCAGTGTTTGTCCACCCAGCGAGCTGGACGTGGTAATGCCGAATGCGAATTCATGCAGATTGGTTTTGCCCAAAATAATGGCCCCGGCTGCTTTGAGCTTCTTCACTTGTTCAGCATCGTGAGCAGGTACGGAATCTTTCAGACAGATGCAGCCTGCGGTTGTAGGCATATCGTTGGTATCGAAGTTGTCTTTAACTAAAACCGGAATACCATGTAAAGGTCCGCGAGGCCCCTGAGCTGCACGTTCTTGGTCCAACGTTTCAGCGATTTTGAGAGCATCCGGGTTCAAGGTCAGAACTGCGTTAATGCTCACCCCCTGATCATCATATTTTTCAATGCGATCCAGGTACTTCTGTACAAGTTCTTTGGATGTCAGCTTTCCTTGCGTCATGGCAGCCTGGAGATCCGTAATGGTGGCTTCCTCCAGAATAAATGGTTTTATGTAGTTATAAATGCGGTCTTTCAATATGGCGACATCATTTTGGGTAAGTACTGCTTTAGGAAGGAAGAGGGCGTCGGTATATCCTTTCATCAACCCAGCGGTGTTCAGCGAACCAACGGCACCGGCAAAGCTCGCCTGATCCGGAACATCCTTGAACGATTCTGGAGTGGACTCCAGCTTCAGCCAGGTTTGCAAAGCTAAAGCAGCGTCTTTACGCTGTACTGTTGTGCCGGAAAGCTTGTCCATGGAAAAAGGAACACCTGCAAGTGTAGCCGCTTCTTCCATGGCTTGAACAAATGCTGCTGCAGTGACAGGAGCCTTACCAGCAGTTACGGCTGCAACCGTAGTTTTGCTCGAAGGCGCTGCCGTTGCAGCTGAGGCTGAGGGAACCGTTCCTCCCCATGTTGTGGCAACAACTGCTCCGGCCAGTAACAAGGCCCCACTTTTTTTCAATACAGATCCATGATAAGTCATGCATCCACGCTCCCTTCCTGTGTATCAATGATGTGTGTTGGCGAATCTGATATAGTTGCTTTTTTCACATTCTAAGTACATGTAAGGTATTCTTACAACACTCATATATATTCAAAAAAACGTATACATACTATTTTTACGCTATAGAACCTGCCAAATGCTCCTAATTCCATGCACGGAAGAAAAATGTCGAAGAATATTGTGTTAACTAATATGACATAAGGGCCGAAAGATAGGCATCTTATGGGACAAATCGTTATTTGTGAAGCCAAAGCAAACCGATACCATGAAATGATATAATAAAAGATAGGAGTAGAAGAATTCTTTTAATTAACGATAGAAGCATGAGAGTCATAGGTTTATCAAAGAAAGGAAGATATGGATTGAAAACATTAGTACTCGCAGAAAAACCATCTGTGGCACGCGAAATAGCCAGAGTGATGGGGGCGCGTGATAAACATAAAAGTTATATGGAAGGCCCGAAATATATCGTGACTTGGGCGCTTGGACATCTTGTTGGGTTGGCTGAACCAGAGGACTATGACAAAAAGTATGCAACCTGGAATCTGGAGGATCTGCCGATTCTGCCCGATCGGACCAAGCTGAAGGTACTCAAAGAGACAAACCATCAATACAAAGCGGTACAGCAGCTGATGAAACGTCAGGATGTTGGTGAACTGGTCATTGCAACGGATGCGGCACGTGAGGGTGAATTGCTGGCTCGTTGGATTATGCAAATGGCCCAGTGGAAAAAGCCGTTCAAGCGGCTGTGGATATCATCCCAGACGGACAAGGCTATCAAGGATGGATTTGCATCACTCAAGCCAGGCAGCCAGTTTGATCGTCTCTATGAATCGGCACGTTGCCGGGCAGAAGCAGATTGGATGATTGGTCTTAACGTGACGCGTGCATTGACGGTTCGATTTAATGCACAATTGTCAGCTGGACGGGTACAGACCCCTACACTTGGCATGATTATGGACAGGGAAAATGAGATCAACGGATTCCGTTCCCAAGAGTATGAGACGTTAACGGCCGATCTGGGAGGTTTCCAGGCGGTATGGCGCGCTGCAGGTGGGGATTCACGCATCTTTGATCCGCAAGAGACACAAGAATTGAAGAAACGAATTGATGGTCGTAAGGGTTCGATTGCCCAAGTGAAAAAAAGTGAAAAGGTTGAGCCGCATCCGCTGGCTTATGACCTGACGGAATTACAACGGGATGCCAACCGGAAATATGGTTTTTCCGCCAAGCAAACATCGAATGTGCTGCAGCGTCTTTATGAACAGCACAAGCTGGTAACCTACCCACGTACAGACAGCCGTTACCTGACATCGGATATGACGGGAACGCTGAAAGAACGACTGGATAGTGTAGCGATTGGCCCCTATGCGTCTCTGGCTCGTCCGTTGTTGCGCAAAAATCTGAATATCACCAAACGTATCGTGGATGACAGCAGGGTAACGGATCACCACGCGATCATTCCAACAGAACAGACGGTTCTCCTCAATCAGCTGAATCCAGAGGAACGTAAGTTATACGATCTGATCGTACGCCGTTTTATCAGCTTGTTCTATCCGGCTGCGAAGTACGATTCTGTTGCGATCACTGTTCAGGTGGGCAACGATTCTTTTCATGTGAAAGGCACAACGGTGAAAGAAAGCGGCTGGCGGGAAGTGTACGGCGGAGATTATAGCGATGAGGATGATGATCGTGCTGACGATTCTTCGGACCATGAGCGTGCACTTTTGCCAGATGTGCAGCAAGGTCAGTCCGTGACGGTTCAACGTTGTCATATCAAAAGTGGACGGACGATGCCGCCCAAACGGTATACCGAGGCAGCTTTGCTTTCTCAAATGGAGAAGCATGGACTGGGCACTCCGGCTACACGCGCGGATATTATCGAGAAGCTTGTAAGTTCCGACACCATTGATCGTCAAGGGAACAGCATGCATCCAACGGGAAAAGGAAAGCAGTTAATTGAACTGGCTGCTCCTCAGCTGCGTACACCGGATTTAACAGCCCGCTGGGAAGCTGAACTGGAGCGTATTGCCCGTGGACAAGGTAAGCCAGAGCCTTTCCTGGAGAGCATCCGTTCAATGGCGAAAGAGCTTGTATCAACGGTAAAAGGAAGCAAAGCGGAGTATAAGCCGCATAATGTATCGAATAGTCACTGCCCGGATTGTAATGCGCGCTTGCTGGAGAAGAAGGGTAAACGTGGCAAGTTCCTCGTATGTCCAACAGAGGATTGCGGATATCGTCGTTCGGCTGAGAAACGATTATCCAACCGTCGCTGTGCACAGTGTCACAAAAAGATGGAAATTAAAGAGGGTAAGGCAGGTTTGTACGTGCAATGTCTGCCTTGCGGCATAACGGAAACATTGGATAAAGATAAACAGCATGTGAACAAACGTGATCAGCAAAAGCTGGTCAAACAATATGCGAAACAGGAGTCGATCGGTTCCAATCTGGGAGAACTGTTGAAGGCAGCCATGGAGAAAAAGGGAGAGTAAGACCGTCGTATAAGATTCTCCTTTTTCAGGCAACGTAAGCCTAGGAGGTGATACGCAGATGCCACACAACAAACCAGAGAAGATTCATAACCAGCAGAACAAAGACAGCATTCAGGAAGAGAGTATCTCTGTACGTCCCGACAAGGCAGCAAAAAGAGCACCAAACCTGAATGGTATTCCTAAACAGGAGTCATAAGTTTGGTATTCGGGATTCATTGCTTCTAAATATCTTTGCGGTTCCCTTCTCGCGTTGATCATGTTCCTTCAGAGGACTATAATGGAGGTACAGGGAGATGTCCCGGGACAGGGGGACCGCTAGAATTATATGCAAACCGGATTGATACTGTGGTTTTTATTTATCAATGTCGTAGGTTACCTGGTCATGTCGGACGACAAGAAACGTGCGCAGCGCCGTCGAGACCGTACACCCGAACGAACGCTGTTTCTGCTGGCCTTTATTGGTGGGGCATTGGGGGTATGGATTGCAATGTATCGTAAACGTCACAAGACCAAACATCCCAGTTTTACGATCGGCATTCCGTTGTTGTTATTCCTAAATGCGGTAATCTATGGGTATTTCCTGCAATAAGGTACGGATTGAATGGTTGGGATCTGCTGTACTCCAGGTGAGTGGCTAGAATGATTATGTAAAATGTTTCTTATAAATGGTTCATTTTGACCTGGGGACGTTTAAGGAGTTACATGGTTCTTGTATTTTATGTCAGACCCGAAGCTGGCTTCGAATGTTCTACATATAAAGGAAGGGACGGGATTTACATGTTATTCTCCAAAATACTAGTAGCATATGATGGTTCGAAAGCTTCAAATAAAGCACTTGATCGTGCAATTGAGTTAGCCAAAGTTTCTCCGGGTGCTGTCTTGGATGTTATCCATGCCTTTGACTTTCCACGTGTATTCATCGGGGAAGGATTGGCACCTTTGCCACCTTCATTGAATAATGACTACTATAATCTGGCGGTGCAAACAACGGATGAAGCGAAAGAGCGGATTCAGGCTGCTGGCGTTACAGCGAACGTCGATCTGATTCAAGGAGCTGCTGCCGAGGTCCTTCTCGATTATGCCAAAGAGAACGGATCGGACATTATCATTATTGGTAGTCGTGGTCTTGGTGGAATTCGGGAATTTGTCTTGGGCAGCGTTAGTCATAACGTAGTGCAGCATGCTCAAGTTCCGGTACTTATCGTGAAATAATTATAGAATGTGTGTATACACATAATAGAGAAAAGCCGGCTGTCTTCGATAGGTTGAAGAGGGGTCGGCTTTCTTTTTTGGAATAAAAGGGATGCAGTATCTCTGAATGATCGGTTATTTCCGAACATTAAATTTGTCAATATGTTAAATGTTCGTCTTTAAGTTGACATTAGCTGTAGGGGATTGTTAGAATGTTAGATGTGTCGATCAGTTATATATAAGGTCGAGTAGGTTCGAAAGATGTGGATTTTTCAATTTTATTGAATTAATTTGTTGAAATAGATATTTGCTCGTATAACGCCGGGAATAGGGCCCGGAAGTATCTACCCGGGAACCGTAAATTTCCGGACTACGAGGAGATACGGCTGAGAGACGCATGAAATCAGATGCGGACAGCAAGCCTGCCTTTGGCATGCCCAAATGCGGGATACGTATTTCTTGGAGTCCGGTGTCCGGAGAAAATGTGATGTTTTCGAGGGTAGCGGATTTTTTCATTTCACAATAAACGAGAAGCAACAGGATGAAACCAAAACGCTCAGACGGGAGTTGGATGTATTCATGTCAGTACAGGTGGCTGTAATTATGGGCAGTAAGTCGGATTGGGAAACGATGAAGTATGCTTGTGAGGTGCTGGACGAGCTGGAGATTGGGTATGAAAAAAAAGTCGTATCCGCGCATCGCACACCAGATTTGATGTTTGAATATGCGGAGCAAGCGATTGACCGTGGATTCAAGGTTATCATTGCGGGTGCGGGTGGGGCAGCTCATCTGCCCGGTATGGTCGCTTCCAAAACGATGCTTCCGGTCATTGGAGTTCCCGTGCAATCCAAGGCGCTAAATGGTCTCGATTCCTTGCTGTCCATTGTTCAGATGCCTGGTGGCATTCCCGTCGCAACGGTAGCGATTGGCAAAGCAGGTGCAACGAATGCCGGATTGCTTGCGGCTCAGATCATCGGTGCTTTTGACCAGGATGTCCAACGTCGCAGCGAAGCCCGCAGAGAGCGAATCAAACAAGAAGTGCTCGAAAGCAGTGACGAAATATGAATAGTACAAGAATACAACCCGGATCAGCAGGCAAAGCAGAACGTGTCTTGCTCCCAGGAAAAACAACCATTGGTGTTCTCGGAGGCGGGCAGCTTGGACGGATGCTGACACTTGCCGGAACAGCGATGGGTTATCGGTTCGTTACACTTGATCCGGCAGCAGATGCTCCTTGTGGACAAATTGCCGATCAGATTGAAGCGGGATATGACGATGAAAAGGCTGCACTCGAACTGGCTCGGCAATGTGATGTAATCACATATGAGTTCGAGAATGTAGATGCAGATGTTGCTTCTCTCCTAGAACGGGAATCCTATGTACCGCAAGGAAGTGCATTATTGTACACAACCCAGCATCGTTTACGAGAAAAACGAGCCATTGAGGCGGCTGGTGTACGTGTAGCCCCTTATCGGGAAATTACAAGTAAGGACACAATGAAGGCGGCCGTGAGTGAACTTGGTGTTCCTTGTGTACTGAAGACGGTGACTGGTGGATATGACGGCAAGGGTCAGCGGGTTATACGAGAAACAAATCAGGCGATAGCTGCCTATGAAGAACTCGCAGCTACCGGTGCGGAACTGGTATTGGAGCAATTTATTAAATTTGACTGCGAGATTTCAGTCGTTGTTGCACGCAGCACGAATGGGGAAATTAAGACGTTCCCGCCTGCGGAGAACATTCATGTGAACAACATTTTGCATGCTTCGATCGTACCAGCAAGATTGGCGGCTGAAATACAGATTGAGGCGCAGAAGTTGGCGGCAGCAGTGGCTCAATCCATCCAAGCCGTTGGATTGCTGGCAGTGGAATTGTTTGTTGCGGCAGATGGAAGACTTTACGTGAATGAGCTGGCCCCTAGGCCGCATAATTCCGGTCACTATACGATGGAGGCCTGTGCCACATCACAATTTGAACAGCATATTCGTGCGATTTGCGGATTGCCGCTTGGAGATACTTCATTATTGAGCCCGGTTGTTATGGTCAATGTGCTTGGAGAACATCTGGAAGGTATTATTGCCAGAACGGGTCAGCCTGACGCAGAAGCGTTGGAACTCGGTGTGATTCCTAAGCTTCATATATATGGTAAAACCGAAGCGAAGACAGGACGGAAAATGGGGCATGTCAATCTGCTCTGTCAGGATGTCGAAGAAGGATTACAATGGATTGAACAAACTAATCTTTGGAGGAATACAAATTTATGATCGAACGTTATAGCAGACCCGAAATGAGAGCCATCTGGACGGAGGAGAACAAATTCAAGTCGTGGCTGGAAGTTGAAATTTGTGCATGTGAAGCTTGGGCAGAGCTTGGCGTCATTCCTAAGGAAGAAGCAGCATTGCTTCGTCAGAACGCTTCTTTTGACATCGACCGCATTTACGAGATTGAACAGGAAACACGTCATGACGTTATTGCTTTTACACGTACGGTATCTGAAAGTCTGGGTGCTGAGCGGAAATGGGTACACTACGGACTGACTTCTACGGATGTCGTTGATACAGCTCTGGGTTATGTACTGCGTCAGGCAAATGAGATTCTGGAAAAGGATATCATGAATTTCATTGAAATTCTTCGTGAAAAAGCTCTGACTTATCAGCATACACCAATGATGGGACGTACACATGGGGTACATGCGGAGCCAACGACATTTGGTCTGAAAATGGCACTCTGGCATGAAGAAATGAAACGGAATCTGGAGCGTTTCCGCCACGCGGCAGACAACGTACAATACGGTAAAATCTCAGGAGCAGTTGGCACATACGCAAACATCGATCCATTTGTTGAAGAGTTTGTCTGCGAGAAACTGGGCACGAAGCCTGCACCAATCTCGACCCAAACGCTGCAACGTGACCGTCATGCAGAATACATGGCTACACTGGCATTGATCGCAACATCTCTGGACAAGTTCGCTACAGAAGTACGTGCGCTGCAAAAGAGTGAATTCCGTGAAGTGGAAGAAGCATTTGCAAAAGGTCAAAAAGGATCTTCGGCAATGCCGCACAAACGTAACCCCATCGGCAGTGAAAATATCTCCGGTCTGTCCCGCGTTATTCGCGGACATATGGTATCGGCATACGAGAACGTGACACTGTGGCACGAGCGTGATATCTCGCATTCTTCCGTAGAGCGTATCATTCTGCCGGATGCAACGATGCTGCTGAACTACATGCTGAACCGTTTCGGTAACATCGTGAAGAACCTGACGGTATTCCCTGAAAATATGAAACGTAATATGGAGCGCACCTTCGGTGTACCATTCTCCGGTCGAGTGATGACCAAGTTGATCGACAAAGGTTTCAGCCGCGAGCAGGCGTACGATACTGTTCAACCACGTGCGATGCAAGCATGGGAAGAACAACGCCAGTTCCAGGATATCGTGAAATCTACACCGGAAATCACTGAAGTGCTGAGCGAAGAGGAAATCGCAGATGCGTTCAACCCATCGTGGCACTTGAAGCACGTAGACACCATCTTCAAAAAGCTTGGTTTGAACGATTAATAATTCAAAAAGGCTATAGCTCAGAATGATGGGTTAGCAGGGAACGTAGAGGACAGAAATAAGCTGAAGAAGCAAAGCTAAAAACATTCTGAAAGAAAGCTACTTCGGAAGCATACGCTGCGCCTTTATCAAATTTAGAACAAGTTTTACTCCCTAAAAGTATAGGTTGATTATGTGTTCACGCTGGAACGAAGAAGGCAGAAAAAACCTGAAGAAGCAAAGCGCTCGCCTTTATCCCCGGATTTTCACTTTGCAAAAGTGGAATCAAAAAATCTGGGGATAACAGCGATCGGAAGGTTGTTCTGCATTCGTAGTGGCCCCGCGTGATGAGGGGAGTTGGACGTATACTTTACATCTCCTGAAAGAAGGTGAGCCTCCATGGCGCTGTCCACTGCGGCAGATCTCGTTAAAGCTCCTCTGTTATATAAGGGAAAAGTACGTGAGTTGTACGATCTGGGTGAACATTTTCTCATCGTGGTTACGGATCGGATTTCGGCATTCGACTATGTGCTGGACCCAGCTGTTCCCGAAAAGGGCAATGTGCTTAATAAACTGAGCAGCTTCTGGTTTGAACTGACGGGCGACATGATGGATAACCACGTGGTGCATACAGATGTAAACCAATTGGGCGATATTATCACTGATCCCGAATTGCTCAAAGACCGCATCATGGTGACCCGCAAAGCCGAGCGCATTGATATTGAATGTGTGGTACGTGGATACATTACCGGAGGCGGATGGAGACAATATGAGAAAAGTGGAGAGGTCAACGGCATCAAGCTGCCGGATGGACTTCGCAAAAACGCCAAGCTCGATGTTCCCATCTTCACCCCGGCGGCCAAAAACGATGTCGGTCACGACGAAGACATCCCGATGGACCGAATGAAAGAACTTGTCGGAGATGCTCTGGCGATTGAGCTTCAGGAAAAGAGCCTGCGTCTCTACGAATTCGCTCGCGACTATTGCGATCAGCGAGGCATCATTCTCGCAGACTGCAAATTCGAGTTCGGTATGGTCGATGGCAAAGTCATTCTGATTGATGAAATCTTTACTCCAGACGCTTCTCGCTTCTGGGCCAAAGAGAATTACGAACTCGATATCGAGATCGATAGCATGGATAAAGAGCCGGTACGCACCTATCTGTTAGGCAGCGACTGGGACAAGAACAGCAAACCTGATCCGCTGCCACAAGAGGTAGTGGAGGCCACAACCGCAAGATACGTCGATATTTATAACCGTTTAACGGAAAAGTAACGTTTGAGCGAGCTGCGGGAAAGTTTGGCTTACGATCGCTGTTGCCCCCGGAATGTTTGGATTGGAATCCTTTTTTCAAAAGGAAACATTCCGGTTGCAAAGGCGACCGCTAACGCTTCTCCAGCTCAAATCTTTCCCTCCGCCAGTTTCAAACTGGGGATGAGGCAATTAAGTGCGGAGGCTTCCCACAGGTAGGGAAGCCTAAAAAAAATTACGAGTATTAAATTCACTTATTACTTAAGTAACTTAAAGACCATTTTCTGTTTTAACGTAATGGTCATGTTCGACCATTACCCACCGTGCAACGTAAAAGGTTTAGGCCTTTAAAAAAAACGTCGCATGGACTAGCGGAGGGGCGGAATTGTTCTTAAAGGAGCGATAGCGTTCGCCTTTGTCCCCGGGTTTTGACCGCATAGCGGGCCAAAACAATTCAGAAAAACCTGGGGACAACAGCGACCGGAAGAACAATCCGCCCCGGAGCAAGCTCCCAAGTCACTTTTTTTAACAGCGTAAAGCATTTATCCCGTTCATTACTGAGGAGGAACATAAGGATCATGATCAAAGCAACCGTATATGTCACTATTAAGCAAAGCGTACTCGACCCGCAAGGCGTAGCTGTTCAAGGAGCCCTGCATTCCATGGGATTCAACGAAGTGGAAAGTGTACGGATCGGTAAAGTCATGGAATTGAACCTGGATACAACAGATCGTGCGGAAGCGGAGAAACGATTGAAAGTCATGTGTGAGAAGCTGCTGGCCAACACCGTTGTTGAAGATTACCGCTACGAATTGGAGGGTTAATCTCATGAAATTTGCAGTTCTTGTGTTCCCTGGCTCCAACTGCGACATCGACTGTTACAAGGCAGTGGAAGATGCGATCGGACAAGAGGTTGATTATGTATGGCACACGGCTACAGATCTTTCGGCTTATGATTGTATTTTAGTTCCGGGTGGTTTCTCTTATGGTGACTACTTGCGTTGCGGAGCGATTTCCCGCTTTGCACCGGTAATGAACGAGGTAGCGAAAGCTGCTGAACAAGGTAAATATATTTTGGGTATTTGCAACGGATTCCAGATCCTGACGGAAGCGGGCTTGCTTCCAGGCGCATTAATACGTAACACTTCCTTGAAATTCCGTTGTCACGATACGGTATTGAAAGTGGCGAATGCAGATACACCATTTACACGTGACTATGCACCCGGCGAAGAGATTATCATCCCGATTGCTCACGGTGAAGGCAACTATTATTGCGACGAGGAGACGCTCGCGAGTCTGCAAGCGAACAATCAGATCGTATTTACGTATGGTAACAACCCGAACGGTTCCCTGGGTGATATTGCAGGAGTCTGTAACGAGGCTGGCAACGTGGTCGGCATGATGCCGCATCCAGAGCGTGCAGTGGATTCACTGTTTGGTTCGGAAGACGGCAAACGTATGTTTACATCTATTTTGAAAGCATGGAGGGATCGGCATGACGCAGCAGCTATCCGCTAAGGAACCAACAGCAGAACAGGTCGCAGAACATAAACTTTACGCACAAATGGGCGTATCTGACAGCGAGTATGAGCTGATCTGTGAGTTCATGGGGCGCAAGCCAAACTACACGGAAATTGGTGTGTTCAGTGTAATGTGGTCTGAGCATTGTGCTTATAAAAACTCCAAGCCATTGCTGCGCCGGTTCCCAACCACTGGACCACGTGTCCTGATGGGACCTGGTGAAGGTGCCGGTATCGTGGATATCGGTGATAACCAGGCCGTTGTATTCAAAATTGAAAGCCATAACCATCCTTCCGCGGTTGAGCCTTATCAAGGTGCGGCAACAGGTGTGGGCGGCATTATCCGTGATATTTTCTCCATGGGTGCAAGACCGGTAGCAATACTGAACTCCCTACGTTTCGGCAAGCTGGAGAGCGATCGTGTTAAATATTTGTTCGAGCATGTCGTATCGGGTATTGCTGGATACGGTAACTGTATCGGTATTCCTACCGTTGGTGGCGAAGTGATGTTTGATGAGAGCTATGAAGGCAATCCGCTGGTTAACGCGATGTGTGTGGGTCTGATTGATCATGACAAGATTCAGCGCGGTGTAGCTAAAGGCGTAGGAAACCCTGTGTATTATGTAGGGCCGCCAACAGGCCGTGATGGTATTCATGGAGCAACCTTTGCATCGGTTGAACTGACGGAAGAATCCGAGTCCCAACGGACAGCGGTTCAGGTTGGTGATCCGTTTATGGAGAAACTGGTGATGGAATCCTGTCTGGAATTGATCGATACGGGAATCGTGCTCGGAATTCAGGATATGGGTGCTGCCGGTCTGACATGTTCGAGTGCAGAGATGGCAAGTAAAGCGGGTAATGGTCTGGAACTGTATCTGGATCAGGTGCCACAGCGTGAAGAAGGCATGACGCCTTACGAAATGATGTTGTCCGAGTCCCAAGAACGGATGTTGTTCGTCGTTGAGCCGAAGGATGAGGCGCAGGCGATGGAAATCTTTGAACGTTGGGGCGTTATCTGTGCCAAAGTCGGTAAAGTAACGGATGACGGTCGTCTGAAATTGATCCACCACGGCGAAGTGGTCGGAGATATGCCGGTAACGGCTTTGGTTGACGAATGTCCAGTGTATGACAAACCTTCTTCTGTACCTGCTTACTACGAGCAAAGTGCTTCCATAGACACGCTTCGTTACGACGAAGTGTCGGATCTCGGCGGAGCGTTGAAACAAGTACTGTCTTCACCAACAGTAGCAAGTAAAAAATGGATTTATGATCAATATGACTACATGGTGCGTACAAGCACTGCCGTTCGTCCAGGGTCGGATGCAGCCGTAGTTACGATTCGTGGCACACGCAAAGGTCTCGCAATGACAACGGACTGTAATGGACGTTATGTGTACCTTGATCCTGAAGTTGGTGGACGGATTGCCGTAAGTGAAGCAGCGCGTAACATTGTATGTTCCGGTGCAGAGCCATTGGCAATTACGGACAACCTGAACTTTGGTAACCCGGAGAAGCCGGATATTTTCTGGCAAATGGAGAAAGCGGTAGACGGTATGGCGGAAGCTTGTCGTGTGCTGGATACGCCGGTCATCGGTGGTAACGTAAGTCTGTATAATGAAAACGCCAAAGGCTCCATCTATCCAACGCCAGTTGTCGGTATGGTAGGCCTCGTTCATGATACGGATCATATCACGACACAAGCATTCAAATCCGAAGGTGATGTCATCATCCTCCTCGGTGAAACAAAAGCTGAACTGGGGGGCAGTGAGCTGCAATACGCGGTTCATGGTCAAACGGAAGGTCGTCCACCAGAACTGAACTTGCAAACGGAAAAAGCATTGCTGGGAACCGTGCTGGAAGCAATTCAATCCGGTCTCGTTCGCTCTGCTCATGACTTGTCTGAAGGGGGTCTGGCTGTAGCATTGGCTGAGTCTTGCATCAGCGGCAATATTGGTGCACAGGTCAATGTTGAAACGACATTGCGTGCAGACCATGCGCTGTTCAGTGAGAGCCAATCCCGTATTCTGCTGTCGGCTTCGCCGGAGCAAGCAGGCAAGCTGGAAGCATTTGTACGTGAGCGCGGTGTACCTGTAGCTGTTATTGGTCGTGTAGAAGGAAGTAACCTGACAATTGAATTGAACGGAACATCAGCCGTGAACGAACCGGTAGGAGGTTTGGCTCAGGTCTGGGAGGATGCGATTCCATGTCTCATGAACTGACGACAGGACCGTTGTGGACAGGTGATTATTATAACGAAGGGTCCGGCAAAGAAGGACTCGACAAATTAAAGGAAGAATGTGGCGTATTCGGGGTATTCAAACACCCTGACGCTGCATCACTATCCTATTATGGCCTGCATGCCCTTCAGCACCGGGGTGAAGAAAGTGCAGGAATGTGTGTAAGTGACGGTAATGAGTTTCACTACCACCGTGGAATGGGTCTGGTGAAGGAAGTCTTCACCAAAGACTTGATGCAAACGTTGACCGGGGATATCTCCATCGGACACGTTCGTTATTCAACCAGTGGTGACAGTAAGCTGACGAACGCACAACCATTGGTATTTAAATACCGCGATGGTGATCTGGCTGTAGCAACCAACGGAAATATCGTAAATGCGCCAACGATTCGGCGTGAATTGGAGCAGGGCGGGTCCATTTTTCAAACCACCAGTGATACCGAAGTTATTGCCCATCTAATCGCGAGATCTTCCAAAGGATTGGTAGAAGCCGCAAAGGATGCGTTCCAACGGATTGTGGGTGGTTATGCATTTCTGATCATGACCAACGACAAGTTGCTGGTTGCTTCTGATCCCCATGGTCTGCGTCCGCTCACAATGGGTAAATTGGGAGATGCGTATCTGTTTGCATCCGAAACATGTGCGCTGGAGACGATTGGTGCAGAGTTGATTCGTGACATTGAACCGGGCGAACTGTTGGTGCTGGATGCGGATGGTCTTCATGAAGACCGCTTCGATCATCACAAACACCGCAAGGCACTGTGTGCGATGGAGTATATCTACTTTGCCCGTCCAGACAGTGATATGAATGGTGCAAACCAGCACGCTGCGCGTAAACGGATGGGTAGCCGGATGGCGATTGAGTCGTTTGTGGATGCAGATCTGGTAACAGGTGTACCCGACTCCAGTATTTCCGCGGCAATCGGCTACGCCGAGCAGACGGGGATACCGTATGAGATGGGTATGATCAAAAACAAATACACCGGACGTACGTTTATCCAGCCAAGCCAGGAACTGCGGGAACAAGGCGTGAAGATGAAACTGAGCGCCGTGCGCCGTGTGGTAGAAGGCAAACGCGTGGTCATGATTGACGATTCCATCGTACGGGGAACAACTTCCCGCCGGATCGTAAACATGCTGCGTGATGCCGGAGCGACAGAAGTACATGTACGCATCACATCACCACCGTTCAAAAACCCGTGCTTCTACGGCATTGATACCCCTGACAGCCGTGAATTGATTGCCTCCCAGCTGTCGGTGGAAGAAATTTGCCGTGAAATCAACGCGGACTCCCTGTCGTTCCTCAGCCCGGATGGGCTGATTACATCGATTCAGGGAGATAATCAGGATGACTACAAAGGCGGGCTATGCCTCGCATGTTTTGATAATGATTACCCAACCCGCCTCGACTTCGGCGGCGAAGAAAAATACGGCTGCAGCTGCTAGCTGTTATCCTGCGAGACAAACGTAACTCGTAGCCCGGCCCTTAGCCCCGCCTTGCGGAGCAACAGGGGCACGGGCAGCCAGGCGAAGCAGCTGCCCCCGAGCGCAGCCCGGCCCTTAGCCCCGCCTTGCGAAGCAACAGGGGCCAGGGCAGCCAAGCGAAGCAGCTGCCCCCGGGCATAGCCCGAGCCCTTAGCCCCGCCTTGCGAAGCAACAGGGGCCAGGGCAGCCAAGCGAAGCAGCTGCCCCCGGGCATAGCCCGAGCCCTTAGCCCCGCCTTGCGGAGCAATAGGGGCCAGGGCAGCCAAGCGAAGCAGCTGGCCTCAGGGCGCAGCCCGGCCCTTAGCCCCGCCTTGCGAAGCAACAGGGGCCAAGGCAGCCGAGCGAAGCAGCTGCCCCCGCGGGCGCAGCCCGCACCCTTAGCCCCGCCTTGCGGAGCAACAGGGGCCCGGGCAGCGGTGCGAAGCAGCTGCCCCGCGGGCAAAGCCCCGCAGCGCAGCCGAGCGGGGTTCGCCGACCGATGGCCTGCGGCCAGCGGAATCGGCGAACAACCACGCGAGCACACGAACGAACCAACCATAGCAAGATCATACCAGCCACCCCTGCACCGCTTGTTTGGCGGGTGTCCAGAGGGCCTGCCAAGGTCCTATGGGGTCCTCCCGGGCGGGAGGATTTAGGAGGGGCGAAAAAAAAGGAGCTGATTCCACTTGTCCGAAGCATACAAAAACGCCGGCGTCGATATCGCGGCAGGCAACGAAGCGGTTGAACGGATGAAAAAACACGTGAAGCGTACCTTCCGTCCGGAAGTGATGACAGATCTGGGAGGCTTTGGCGCCCTGTTCGGTTTGAACAAAGATAAATATGATGAGCCGGTGCTTGTATCCGGTACAGACGGTGTAGGAACCAAGCTGAAAATCGCATTTGCCATGGACCGTCATGATACCATCGGAATCGACGCGGTAGCCATGTGTGTGAACGACATTGTGGTACAAGGCGCAGAGCCGCTGTTCTTCCTCGACTATCTGGCTTGTGACAAAGTCATCCCGGAGAAAATAGAAGCCATCGTTGCGGGAATCGCAGAAGGATGTCATCAGTCGGGCTGTGCGCTGATCGGTGGCGAAACGGCTGAAATGCCGGGCATGTACAGTGAAGGTGAATACGATATTGCCGGATTTACCGTAGGTATCGTGGACAAAGCGAAAATCATTAACGGTACAACGATCGCTCCTGGCGACACGGTGATCGGACTTGCATCCAGCGGTGTGCACAGTAACGGCTTCTCCTTGGTACGCAAACTATTGTTGGAACAAGCCGGATTGGGCTTGCAGGATGAAGTTGCTGAACTGGGTGGTAAGCTGGGTGACGCACTGCTGGAACCAACGAAAATCTATGTAAAACCACTCCTGTCCCTGCTTGAAAAGGTAAAAGTAAAAGGCATGGCCCACATTACGGGTGGTGGCTTCATCGAGAACATCCCGCGTATGCTGCCAAGCAGCGTGAATGTAGATATTGATTATGGTTCTTGGCCGATTCTGCCAATCTTCAACCTGTTGCAAGAAAAGGGCTCCGTTTCGAACCGCGACATGTTCACCACGTTTAATATGGGGATCGGACTTGTGCTGGTCGTGAATGAAGCAGATGCAGTTGAAGCATTGGAACAACTGAAAGCATCCGGTGAAGAAGCGTACATCATTGGACGTGTGACCGAAGGAGATGCGCGAGTAACCTTCACGGGAGCGGATGTTTAATGGCGAACTACCGTATTGCTGTATTTGCCTCTGGTGAAGGGTCGAACTTTCAGGCATTGGTGGATGCAGTGCGGAACGGAGAACTAGGTGCATCCATAGATCTGCTGGTATGTGACAAGCCGGCTGCACGTGTGGTGCAGCGGGCGCAGGAGGCAGGCGTGGAATGCCATCTGTTTACTCCTAAAAATTATGATTCCCGCGAAGCCTACGAGGCTGAGATCGTGGAAGTGCTTGAATCCAAAAACATTGACCTGGTTGTTCTTGCCGGATACATGAGATTGCTGACTTCAGTAGTTGTGGATCGCTATGCAGGACGGCTGATCAATATTCACCCGTCCTTGTTGCCAGCATTTGCAGGCAAAGATGCCATAGGACAGGCACTGGAATACGGCGTTAAAATTACCGGGGTTACCGTCCACTTTGTTGATGGGGGTATGGATACAGGGCCGATTATTGCCCAGCATCCTGTTCCGATTTTGCCAGAGGATACGCCTGAGTCAATCAGCCGTTCTATTCATGCGGCCGAACAGCAGTTATACCCCGAGGTTGTTTCCTGGTTCGCGCAAAATCTGGTTCAGTTAGACGGACGTCACGTTACTGTTAACAAACCGGTGTGAAATAAGTTTAAAATTTTTTTTACACAATAACGGAGAGGACAGAAAAAACCTGAAAAAGCGAAGCTAAAAGCTTTCTGAAAGAAAGCTGCATCGGAAGCATACGCTTTATCACCGGATTTTCCCTTTAAGAAAAGGAATCAAAAATCTGGGGATAACAGCGATTGGAAGGTTGTTCTGTCATCGGAGTGTCCCGTGTAAACATCTTGGTTCAACTTGTATAACAGAAGTCGAAAATTGGTACGCATTTTGTGATATTTCTCGGGAAATAAATCGGCTGTGTTTCGCCATGAAACGCGAAGCCATGGGACATTAAAGGAGGAGCATATTGTGAGTATCAAAAGAGCGCTGGTCAGCGTATGGGATAAAACAGGCATCGTGGATTTTTGCCGCGAGCTGTCGCAAATGGGTGTGGAGATTATTTCGACAGGAGGTACAAGCAGTCTGTTGTCGAAGGAAGGCGTACCTGTCATCGGAATTTCGGATGTGACCGGATTCCCGGAGATTATGGACGGACGTGTTAAAACATTGCATCCAGCAGTGCATGGTGGTTTATTGGCTGTTCGTGACAGCGAAGAGCACAAGCGCCAGATGGAGGAGAATGGACTGGATTATATCGACCTTGTTGTTGTAAACCTGTATCCGTTCCAGGACACCATCGCCAAACCGGACGTAACGTATGAGGACGCAATCGAGAACATCGATATTGGTGGTCCAACCATGCTTCGTTCTGCTGCCAAAAACCATGCTTATGTTAGTGTTGTTGTAGACACAGCAGATTATGGCAAGGTGCTTGAAGAGGTCCGCAGCAATGGAGATACCACACTCGAGACACGCAAACGGCTTGCGGCAAAAGTGTTTCGCCATACAGCGTCATACGATGCAGTTATTTCCGATTATCTCTCCAACCTGAACGGTGATCCACTGCCAGAGCGTCTGACGGTTACTTACGAAAAACTCCAGGATTTGCGCTACGGCGAAAATCCACATCAGCAGGCGGCATTCTACCGCAAACCGCTGGCAGCCCAAGATACGTTGACAACAGCCGAGCAATTGCACGGCAAAGAGTTGTCCTACAATAATATCAACGATGCGAACGCAGCCTTGCAGATTGTCAAAGAATTTGAAGAACCGGCAGTTGTGGCGGTTAAACATATGAATCCTTGCGGCGTGGGTATTGGCGAAAGCATCTATGAAGCTTATGGCAAAGCTTATGCGGCTGATCCGACCTCTATCTTTGGTGGAATCGTGGCAGCCAATCGCATTATCGATAGCGATACAGCGGCTAAACTGAGTGAGATTTTCCTGGAAATCGTACTGGCTCCTGACTTTACACAAGAGGCACTCGACATCCTGACCAAAAAGAAAAACATTCGTTTGCTCAAAACGGGTGAACTGAACGCTGCCCGCAATCGGGAGAGTAAGTTCGTGGTAACCTCCATCGACGGCGGCATGATCGTGCAACAAAGCGACGTGCATTCCATTGAAGCTAGTGAGCTCAAGGTAGTTACAGATCGTGCACCATCCGAAGAGGAACTGAAACAGCTGTTGTTTGGCTGGAAAGTGGTTAAGCACGTGAAATCCAATGCAATCGTGCTTGCTGCAAACGACATGACTGTGGGTGTAGGCGCAGGGCAAATGAACCGTGTTGGCGCAGCCAAGATTGCTATTGAACAAGCTGGAGAACTAGCCAAAGGTGCCATTCTGGCATCCGATGCGTTCTTCCCAATGGGCGATACACTGGAACTTGCAGCCAAAGCTGGAGTTACAGCCGTTATTCAACCAGGTGGTTCGATCAAGGACGAAGAGTCCATCAAAGTAGCAAATGAATATGGCATTGCCATGGTATTCACAGGGGTTCGTCACTTCAAACACTAGAGCGAAAAAGGTTTAAATAAGGGGTGTCGCCAGTCATACTTATGACTTATGGTACACCCCCTCTTTTTTAGGTTTTGCAACACGCATTAGCGTAACAAATCCAGTTATGCACGGAGGGGAACAGAAGAATGGATATTCTGGTAGTAGGCGGCGGTGGCCGGGAACACGCAATCATATGGGCACTGGCGAAAAGCCCGAAGGCAGGCAAGATTCATTGTGCTCCGGGAAATGCAGGCATTGCACAGCTTGCTGAGTGTCATCCGATTGCGGTAAATGAATTCGATAAACTGACGGCGCTTGCTGTAGAGCTTAACGTGGGATTGGTTGTAATTGGGCCAGACGATCCGCTCGCAGACGGCATTGTGGACGCTTTTGATAATACAGGTATTCCGGTATTTGGACCACGCCGCAATGCAGCAGAGATCGAGGGCAGCAAAACGTTCATGAAAGACCTGCTGCACAAATACAATATTCCGACTGCAGCCTATGAGAAGTTCGACAATTACGAGCAAGCGCAGACTTATCTGAATGAGCAGGCCATCCCTGTGGTAATCAAGGCCGATGGGTTGGCGGCTGGAAAAGGTGTTACTGTAGCCTATTCCCGTGATGATGCTGACCAGGCACTCCGCAGCATTATGGTGGACAAAGTATTTGGTGAAGCAGGAGCCAAAGTTATCATCGAAGAATTCCTGGCAGGTCAGGAAATGTCGATTTTGGCTTTTGTCGATGGGGAGACCGTTCGTCCGATGGCTGCTGCACAGGATCACAAACCGGTATTCGACAATGATCAGGGGCCAAACACGGGCGGAATGGGTACGTACTCACCATTGCCACACATTCCAGCCTCCATTATTGAAGAAGCGGTAGAGACGATTATCAAACCAACAGCCCAAGCGATGGTATCCGAAGGGCGCCCGTTCCGAGGTGTATTGTTTGCCGGGCTGATGATTTCACCAGATGGTAAACCCAAAACGATTGAGTTCAACGCGCGCTTCGGTGATCCCGAGACACAGGTTGTATTGCCGCGTCTGAAGAGTGATCTGCTCGACATTTTCTGGGCAACTGTGCACGGGAAATTGGCGGATATCGAGATTGAATGGAGCGACGAAGCCGCTGTATGTGTGGTGCTTGCATCTGGAGGCTATCCTGGTCCATATGCAAAAGGTGTTGTCATTGAAGGACTGGATCAAGTCGACGAAGCAGTGGTATTCCATGCTGGAACAGCACGCAATGAATCTGGAGAATGGGTCACCAATGGTGGACGGATTCTGGGCGTTGTGGGTCTTGGCTCTGATATTGCCGAAGCCAGAAATAAAGCCTACGTTCAAGCGGAACGTATCCATTTTGACGGTAAACATCAACGTTCTGATATTGCTGCCAAAGCGTTGGTATAACTAATTCTAATGAATTGTAACTTGATAAAGTGAAACCTGAGGGTCCGTAAAGATGTACACCGAAAAAGGTGTTTGCATCCTGCGGGCCCTTTTCAACGTATACATGATTATGGTGTCATTGCTGGACGTGTAACAGTGCGGATGCGGTAAAGAAGAATGGCTGTAAATAAAGACCCCTAGCAGGTTTAATCGACTAAAGTAAAGGGTAACATTTCTATAAACTGGTCTATACTAATTATGTGAACCATATCACATAAAATGAACTGTAGATGCGAGAAAGACCACATACATAAAAGTTTATTTTGTGAACTCATTTTATAATCTACATTCCGAACCATAACGTGCAACTGGATGGTTTGGCGTAGAACATGTTATACTTTTCTGAAACAGGAATGAACAAGAGGGGAGGTGGATATCTATTGGGAAGGCGATATTGTAAACTGTCCAAATGGAGAATTTTGGTGGAGTAAATCGAGAAACAATGACAGCATGAGGGGGAACCCTGTTTTTAGTGAAGTAGTTTCTATAAGTGATTGACTTCATCCTGAATTCCTGTTTTGCAATTTTACAGGGTCAAAGTATAACCTATACACACTTTATCTTTTCGATTTCATATAAGGCATACGCCATATTGAACGTCAATCAGCTGTTGAATGGTTAACCAAGTTAACCGATGACGCTGTAACTATCTCTGGAGGTGAATCCCTGAGAAGCGGGGAAATCATTGGACATAATCACCATATTAAATATTGCATTACTCATTATCTTGATTGCGTTGACCGCATTTTTCGTTGCATCTGAGTTCGCTGTGGTTAAGATTCGTACATCAAGAGTGGATCAACTGGTTGCCGAGGGGAATAAAAAAGCCATATTGGCCAAAAAAGTAGTCTCGGACCTCGATTATTATCTTTCAGCCTGTCAGCTCGGTATTACCGTAACTGCCCTTGGATTGGGAGCGCTCGGAAAACCGACGGTTGAAAGATTGTTATATCCGGTATTCGATTACCTAAACGTATCACCTTCGATCTCATCAATTGCTTCCTATGCGATTGCCTTTATCCTTGTCACGTTCCTGCACGTTGTGGTTGGAGAGATGGCTCCCAAAACGATGGCAATTCAATTTTCGGAAAAATTGACGCTGTTGCTCTCGCCGCCTCTATATTGGTTTGGTAAAATCATGTATCCGTTCATCTGGGCGCTCAATGGAGCCTCACGTGTTATTCTGCGGGGATTCGGTGTGAAGCCTGCCGAACATGATCAAGCATACTCGGAGGACGAGATCAAAATCATCATGAACCAGAGCTATGAAGGTGACGAGAACAACAAGACCAAGCTTTCATATCTGGAAAATGTCTTTGTGTTTGATGAACGTGATGCCAAAGACATCATGGTGCCACGTACGGAACTGGTGACATTAAATCAGGATATGACCTATGACGATATCATTCCGATATTGGATGAGCATAATTATTCGCGTTATCCCGTCATTGAGGATGGGGACAAGGACCGAATTGTCGGTGTAGTGAATGTGAAAAAGATTTTGCCCGACATGGTTGCCCTTAGGGAGCACCAACTTATCGATTTTGTTCGGGAGATTCCTTTCGTATCTGAAGTTACAAGTATCCAGGATGCGATGATCAAGATGCAGCAGGAACGCGTGCACATGGCTGTGGTCGTGGATGAGTACGGAGGTACTTCGGGAATCATTACAATGGAGGATATTCTGGAGGAGCTTGTCGGCGAGATTCGGGATGAGTTCGATGCTGATGAAGTTGCTGACATTCAGGTAACCGGAGAGAACCAATATCTCATTAACGGCCGGGTGCTGCTGGATGAGTTGGAGCGGCAGTTTGGGATTGTCTTTGAAGGCAACGAAGAAATGGATACCGTGGCCGGATGGATTCAATTCCAGAAGGGTGTCGGTGTGGAACAAGGCGATACGGTAGAACACGGTGATTATGTCTGGACCGTTGTGGACGCAGAAAATTTTCACATTAAGCAGGTGCTGCTTGAACGTGTAAACGGTGCTCAGGTCGAGGAATCTTCCAGTGATCTGGCGTGATGTTGGTTCGATCATGACTGTAATCTAGGGTTTGACTGCCCATTTGGCTACTGCCCTCAGAATTTAAATGTTTTGGCAACGCAGCAGTGTAGGGGACGGAATCGATTCTGAAGAAGCGTAGCGTTCGCGTTTGTAAACCAATTTTACACTGCAAAAACGTTAGAGATTTCAAATCTGTTTTGCGATAACGGAGAGGACAGAAAAGACTGAAAGAGCGAAGCGTCCGCCTTTATCACCGGATTTTCTCCTCTTAAATATACAATCAAAAAATCTGGGGATAACAGCGGTTGGAAGGGTATTCTGTCATCGAAGTGGCTAAGCAATTTTATTTGAAAAACTTAATTAAAATGATTAACTTGGAGGTGAATCCCTCATTTTGAGGGAAATCATTGGACGGAATAATAGCCTTAAACTTATTTTTAGTAGCCGTATTTATCGGCCTGACCGCCTTTTTCGTTGGAGCGGAATTTGCAATTCTGAAAGTACGGATGTCCCGAATAGATCAGTTGATCTTGGAAGGGAACAAAAAAGCGGTATTGGCCAAAAAAGTGGCTCACAATCTGGATTATTATCTATCTGCGTGTCAATTGGGTATCACGATCACAGCACTGGTATTGGGTGCGTTGGGCGAACCTACTGTTGAGAAAATGCTGCATCCGCTGTTTGAGCGATTGGAAGTCCCAGCCGCATTATCCACAGTACTTTCGTACGGGATTGCCTTGGCAATTATCACGTTCCTGCATGTCGTTATCGGTGAATTGGCACCGAAAACACTGGCGATCCAGTTTGCAGAGAAGATGACACTATTGCTTGCACCCCCGCTGTACTGGTTTGGTAAGATCATGAATCCGTTCATCTATGCCCTGAATGGGGCTGCTCGTCTATTGCTTGGAATTTTCGGTATAAAACCTGCCGGTCACGATACAGTTCACTCCGAGGAGGAACTGAAGCTGATTATGGCACAGAGTTATGAGAGTGGAGAAATTAATCAGACAGAGCTGGACTACCTCAAAAATATTTTTGCTTTTGATGAGCGTTTGCTTAAGGAGATTATGATCCGCAAAGAAAAAATCGTTACGCTGGACAAAGAAATGCCGCTGGATCGTATGATCGAGGTTCTAAAGCAGCATGAATATACACGTTTCCCAGTGATCGAAAAAGGAAATCAGGATCAATTCATTGGATTTATCCATACAAAGGAAATGCTTACGAGTGTTGCCGCAGGCCGGGAATTCAATATGGATACGTTTGTACACGACATGTTAAAATTTTCGGAGTTATCGCCGATTAAGGATGTCTTGGTCCAGATGCAGCAAAGTCGTTCCCATATCGCAACGGTGCATAATGCAGAAGGGGAAACAGTTGGTCTGGTTACGATGGAGGACATTCTTGAAGAAATTGTTGGAGATATCAAGGATGAGTATGATGGCAAAGATTTGGTTCAACCGACTAAGCGATTAAAATTAACCTAAATTGTAATGCGAAATTATAAGGGCCGATGTTGTGCGGCGGCAATTGAATAAGGTTCAAGGAAGACAGGTTTCCGAGTGATCGGGGCCTGTTTTTTTGCCCAGGTCAGGATACTCAAATGGCATTTCAGCAGTTTAAAGTCCATTAATATCTTAACTTTAAAACAAAAGCTTGCTTATTTAGTTCCAATGGATTAATATAAATTTAAAGAATCTTAATTTAAAGATAAATAACACAAAGCAATGCCTAACTAACTGCTAAATATAACAATGAACCAAATAAAACCAAGGGAGTGGAGATTATGTTCAGAACTTCAGGAATCCATCACGTAACGGCTTTTGTAGATGATGCACAGAAAAATGTTGATTTTTATGCAGGTGTATTGGCACTGAGACTGGTGAAAAAAACAATTAACTTTGATGCACCAGATGTGTACCATCTGTATTATGGCAATGAGGATGGGGCACCGGGTACTATTATCACCTTCTTCCCACAGCAGAATGCCAGAAGAGGAGTTATCGGTGCAGGACAGACGGGTGTTACCGTATATGCGATTCCGGTAGGCAGTCTGCCATTCTGGAAAGAACGTCTGACCTCCTTCGATATTCCATTTGAAAATAAAACAAGATTTGGCGAGCAGTACATTCGCTTCTTCGATAAAGGCGGTCTCTTGCTCGAATTGGTCGAGCGTGATGGAGGCCAGCCAAGTCAGTGGGCATTCAACGGTGTACCGTCTGAACATGCCATCAAAGGTTTTGGTGGAGCTGTGTTATTCAGCCATGTACCTGACAAAACAACGGATGTGCTGACAACGATGCTCGGTCTGGAGCAGGTAGGAGAAGAGGATGGAATCATTCGTCTGCAGGCGAGTGGTGACATCGGTCAACTGATCGACATTCAATCGACTGGAATCCAGCGGGGAATTGGCGGAGCAGGCACGGTTCACCATATCGCATGGCGTGCAAAAGATTATGTCGAGCACGAACAAATGCAGCAGGAGCTTCAAAAAGCCGGATATCATCCAACTCAGGTCATTGACCGTCAGTACTTCAACGCTGTGTATTTCCGGGAACCGGGAGGTATACTGTTTGAACTGGCTACTGATCCTCCAGGATTTGCACGGGATGAACCACAGGAGAGCATGGGCCAAAAGCTGATGCTGCCTGAATGGTATGAACCACAGCGTGAGCAGATTGAACAGTTGCTGCCACCTATTCAAGTACGTGAATGGAAAGGAGAGTCCAAATCATGAGTACTACCAATACAATGAAACATATTTATAAAGCAGGTTCTCAGCCAGATGCTCCCACCCTTTTGTTGCTGCACGGGACAGGTGGAACGGAGAACGATCTGGTAGGTCTGGCCGAGATGATTGCCCCAGGAGCAGGTATTCTGGGGGTGCGTGGTAACGTATCTGAAAATGGAATGCCTCGTTTCTTCCGCCGTTTGGCGGAAGGGGTGTTCGATGAAGAGGATCTCATTGCACGGACAGCGGAGTTGGGTTCTTTTGTGGATGCAGCTGCTGTGGAGTATGGCTTTGATCGTGCCAATGTCTTCGCACTGGGCTATTCCAACGGAGCAAACATCGCAGCAAGTCTGATCTTCCATCAGGCTGACGTATTCAAAGGAGCGATTCTGCACCATCCGATGGTACCGCTTCGCGGTTTGGAATTGCCAGACCTGAAAGGGCTGCCTGTATTCATCGGCGCAGGAGAGAACGATCCAATTGTGCCGAAACGAGAAACGGATGAACTCGCTTCATTGCTTAGTGGAGCAGGCGCAGCTGTGCATATGCATTGGGAGCGGCAGGGACATCAACTGACTCGTACCGAGGCTGAAGCTGCTGCGGCTTGGTTTAAGACTCAGGTTTGAAAAGTTTGACTGGCTGCTTAAATACTGCATTTTGAAAGGGATGTCCCATAGGTCATGAAAATGACGGGGACACCCCTTTTTTGCCGTTTTTAAGGTTTAACGAACCGAGCAGCATGCTACTCGTGCCAATTTCTACGATCCACTTTTTAATGAATCAGAGCGACACTATGCCTTGTCCTAAAGTATGGAATAATCTATAATCAAGTAATTGATAATGATTTTCAATTAGATACGGTTTGTTTGCGAATGGTAAATGATGCGAGCTCAGGCGCAAGAACAGAACAAAAGTGATACAATAAAAAGAAAAAGCAATGCTTGCATTGCCAACCAAGATAAGCGGAGTGTGGATAAGAGATGAAACCAGTGGAACAAGAACCAACGGGAACTGCCAATCCCGGCCGTACCGGTGTTGGCATGGAAGATATCGTGCGCGCACATCATGTGCTGCGTGAAGTCATTGTAAGAACACCGTTGCAGCGGGATGCTGTATTGTCGGCCAAATATAACTGTAATGTGTATCTTAAACGGGAAGATCTACAGGTGGTACGTTCGTTTAAAATTCGCGGAGCTTACAACATGATTCGTAGTTTGACCCCTTCTCAACTGGAGAAAGGCATTGTCTGCGCGAGTGCGGGTAATCATGCGCAGGGAGTTGCTTTCTCCTGTAACGCGCTCAGCATCCACGGGAAAATCTTCATGCCAAGCACAACTCCTAACCAGAAGGTGAAACAGGTACGTCGATTTGGTGGAGATAATGTTGAAGTTGTGCTGACAGGTGATACGTATGACGATGCTTATGAAGAAGCTATGCGTGCGTGTAATGAACAGGGCATGACGTTTATCCATCCGTTCGATCAGCCGAAGATCATTGCGGGTAATGGTACGGTGGCGATGGAAATCATGGAGAGTCTGGATGAAAAAGCGGATTATGTATTCGTCACAATTGGTGGCGGCGGTCTGGCTGCTGGCGTTGGAACCTACATGAAGACGGTTAGCCCGGAAACACGTATCATTGGCGTAGAACCACTTGGCGCGGCTTCCATGAGTGAGGCCATGTTCCGTAAGCAGGTTGTCACGTTGGATGATATTGATAAATTCGTGGATGGTGCTGCGGTGAAACGTGTTGGTGACCTGACCTTCGACATCTGTAGTGAAACGTTGGATGACATTGTGAAGGTGCCTGAGGGCAAAGCCTGCACGACCATTTTGGAGCTATATAATGAAAATGCTATCGTTGTGGAGCCTGCCGGTTCTCTAGCGGTTGCTGCACTGGAGCAGTATCGCGAACAAATTGCGGGTAAGACGGTTGTCTGTGTGATCAGCGGAGGCAACAATGATATCGATCGGATGCAGGAAATCAAAGAACGTTCGTTGATCTACGAAGGTTTGAAATATTATTTCATGGTCAATTTCCCACAACGTGCGGGAGCTTTGCGTGAATTCCTTGTGGAAGTATTGGGACCCAATGACGACATTGCCCGTTTTGAATATACGAAGAAGCATGATAAGGAAAATGGACCTGCCTTGGTGGGCATCGAGCTGATGTACAAGGAAGATTACCAGCCGCTGATTGAACGTATGAATCGTAAAGGCCTCGCGTATACCGAGCTGAACAAAAATCTCAATCTGTTCAACATGTTAATCTGATGAATCATTCCAATGTGAAGTCGGACCGTAGTGAGGCGCAGCCTCTGTTGAGACCTGCTCGCAAAGAAGATGCGGCACAAGTCATCCCTTTGCTTTATCAGGCGATTGGTGATATTGCCTATGCTCTGGCGGGTGAAGGTGAGCATGAGAAAGCGATGCAGATTTTGCAGCAATTTTACGTGCAGGAAGACAATCGGATCAGTTATCGCAATATTACGGTAATGGAGCAGGACGAACAGGTCGCTGGAATCCTGGTAGCGTATGATGGCGGTGAAGCAGATCTTCTGGATCAGCCAATACTGGATCGGCCTGGTCGGAGTACAGATGAGAAATATACGTTGGTCAAAGAAACCCGTCCCGGGGAGTATTATCTGGATACTCTATCCGTAAGCGAAGCGTATCAGGGACAGGGCATCGGCAAGGCATTGATGGCTGCTTTTGAGCAGCAGGGGAGGGAACTTGGACACTCCCAGGTGTCTCTCATTGTTGAACGTGACAATGGGCGGGCCTTGATGTTGTACGAACGGCAGGGCTATATCAAGGATGAAGTCATTGTCATTGCTGGACATGAGTATAACCATATGGTTAAGCCAATTCTGTAGTTCATGCATCCGAGTTAGCCTGGTGTAGGAGATTCAATTGAAATTCAATTCATCGATATCCACAAAGAAAACCGACATGGGATCGAATCCTATGTCGGTTTTCTTTGTGTGCTTTATGTGCTTCAGGTGATTAATACCATGCATTATTTAATAGCCGGCATCGGCCCCGTTCGGAATGTTCTGTTCCAGCCATTTCTCCACCGCAGCTGTTTTCTCATATTTCGCTTCCTTAACGACATCCATAAAGGCATCCAGCTTGGTGAGGAATTCACTATCGACGGATGCAAGACGCTGCAAGACGCCGTTGTAGCCTCTTTGAGCATTCGCAACCATTTTGTTCGTGTCATAATCAAACAGCGGTGTGTTGTTCAGCCCATAAAAGGTATACAGGGTATAACTGTTCAGCAAATCCTGCACCTGCTTGGCCCGATTCGATTTCGGATAAAGTTCCAGAAATCTTTCCTGGCTGAGTGCTCGAAGGAGAATTTCCTGATAGCCAATGACCAGAGCTCCGTCATCCGCAGGCAGGTTTTTCGTTTCCTTCATCATGATGATGATGTAGCTTGAAATATCCTCTGTAATATCAGAGGTATATTTCACGAGTGCCGCATAATTCATAATGGGATAGAGGGAGCCTTCGAGCATGACGAGGCGATAACCGCTGTCACGGGCTTCTTTTAACAGTGTACGCAGATCGGAATCCTGGGTACGCTCCATGAGTTTGGTGAAGCTGTCGTTCGTTTGGTATGCCTTGAGCATCTTATCCTGAACGTTAGGAACGAGCAAGCGGTCCGTCATGGAGGTTAGAGCCTTCAGACGTGCATTCTCCAATTGAAGCACCATCAGGGTGGCGTGATGCTTTGTTACTTTTTTGATATTGGATTCGAGAAAGGTGTCAGCGGCGGGTAAGCCGTTCTTTTTTTTGAGCATGGACTGAAATGTTTTATATATGGCGGTTGAACTGCTGGTGGGTACTTTGGTATCCGGGCTTGAAGGAGCGGCAGTAGCAACTCCGGATGTAGCTGCGGTTCCTGTGAAAATTGCAGCAATGGTAAGGAATGTGAGGAAGAATCGCATCCCTTTGCGTTGTCCATATAAATACGATGATGTCATCTGTGTGAACCTCCCGTAATTTTAAAAATAATAGGTTGTTATTCACTATACATTAAACGAATTTAGGAAGGATGTTGTTGCGGAATAATGACAAATTCTTCTGTTATTTTTAACCTTTGGAGGGTAGATGGTGGAAGGACATTTCTGCGAAAATATTTTTTGTGGGATTGGAAACTTTTACTGATGTTCATACGTCTTAGATGTGCACAGGAAATTACAGGAATAAAATGAAATTCAAAACGATTACATTTTAACTTAAACAATGAAGAGAATGGGGATATTGGATATGAGAAAAGCTGGAGGACGTCAAGTGAAAAAGGTGATGTCAGCACTGGCCGTGTCGGCTATGTTGATGTCTGCACTACCAACGTCGGTTATGGATGCAGCTGCAAGAATCAGCATTTATATTAACGATGCGGAGCTCTCGTCCGCACAGGCACCTGTCATGAAAGGTGGACGTGTACTGGTTCCGTTGCGGTCCATCTTTGAAGGATTGGATGCAACAGTAGAGTACACCAACAGAACTAAAACCATTAAGGCTAGCCGGGGTGACCAAGAAGTCTCGCTGACGCTGGGTTCCAAAACGGCTTACATCAACGGCGAAGCGATCGCACTGGATGTGCCAGCGAACACCATCAAAGGAAATACGATGGTTCCGATTCGTTTTGTCAGTGAAGCTTTTGGAGAGAAAGTATTCTGGAATTCCCGTAATCAGCGGGTAGATATCAAAACAACGTCCACACCTCCTGTGGATGAGACGCAATATGCAGCATGGAACATTTACGGTTCAGTATCTGGAAGCAATGGGGATGGACGTGACCTAACTGTAAGCTTCACACGCCCCACATCCGAAAAAGCTGTATCCCAGTATCGTGTGATGCTGGTGAAAACCCGTGATGTAAACAGCTTTAATGAGTCTGCGGCATCGGTTGTGCCATCCGGTAATTACACATCCATTTCTCCAAATGGCACTGATCCAAGATTGACGTTGAATGCCCAGACACGCGACGTGAACGGGGATTTGTTAAATACAAGTGAAACCTATCGTCTGTATGTACTTACAGTGGGGAACAGCAACAACGGCTACAAAAATCAGCTGGCGTGGTCTTCCCAGTCTTTGAAACTAAACAATGTGAAAACGACGGTTCAACCTGTGACAGGTCTGCGGATCGCAGATATCAGTGATTATGGCGATGGACGTGACCTGGAAATTAACTTCACACAGCCGAGTACAACATCCAATATTACGTATTACCGTGCTTTTGTAGTCAAGTCGAAAGACGCTTCTTCATTCAACCTGACTACGGCCAATAATGTGTCCAGTTCGAATTCAACCATTATTTACAAAGGTAACAGCACAGCGGTTAAAACCCAGCTCAGTTCCTCGACGCGTGATACATCCGGGGAATTGATCAAAAACGGCACATCCTATGTCGTGTATATTGTATCTGTGAGCTCCAATGCGGCAACAGCAGACAATAAACTGTCCACTGTATCATCTTCACTTACGCTGGGCGTAAACACAGCAACAGCACCAGTCATCACGCAAGTGAAAGACAATTCGGATTATGGAGACGGTCGTGACATTCAAGTGAGCTTCAACCGTTCATCCGATGAGTCCAAAGTTGCTAATTATCGAATTTTCGTAGTGCGGAACTCGGTATCCAGCAGCTTTAATCTGACTACGGCGAGCAATCTGTCTTCCAGCTTGTACTATAACGTGAACAAAACAGGCAACAATATTACAACAACACTCCCATCCTCCATGAAGGACACAAGTGGGTATAACGTAACGAATCTGCAAGATTATCGGATCTACGTTATGGCTGTAGGTAACCAGCAGAACGGCTATACTAATGCGCTGTCTTCCTCCTCGACGCTGTTGAGACTGACAACGAACAGTAATGCTGGAGTTGCAAGCAACATCGGTGTGGCTGATGTGAGTGACTACAACGATGGACGTGACCTGAAGGTTTCGTTTAATAGAGCTTCGGATGAAACTAACGTTTCAGCGTATCGGGTATATGTGGTACGTTCTGCTTATGCAGGCAGCTTCACACTGAGCACGGCTAACGCATCGAACAATTATTATCAGGTGAGCAAAACGGGTGGAAATCAGTCATTTACTCTTCCGAGCAGCGCGGTAGATACTAATGGATCTCGAATCTCTAATGGTGTTTCTTATCGTGTGTTCGTCCTGTCGGTAAGCAATAGCGGCAATTCCAGCCAGAATGCATTGTCATCTTATTCTTCACAAATTACGCTAGTACAGAACTCGACTGTGGCCGCTCCGACCTACGTGAATGCAGCGGACATCGGAGATAATGGAGACGGTAGTGATTTGCAGGTGACATTTAATAGATCGTCTAATGAGACGAATGTTTATCATTACCGTGTTTTCGCAGTCAAAACGGCGAATTTGGGTGGGTTCGATTTGGCAGAAGCAAATCGGAATCCAAACTATAAAGTTGTGAATAAAGCTAGCGGAAGCGGAAATTATACTTTGACTTTAAAGGATGTAAAAGCAACAGATGGTACAGATATTCGAAATGATGAAAACTATCGTATATTTGTGCTCGCAGTAAGCAATAACAGCAACTCTTCCAATGTGCTGTCCACAGCTTATGCTGATATTAAATTGTCTGTAACAAGTGCTGTTGGAGCAGTTAAAATCACTGATGTAGAAGTTAAAAATGAAGAGCAGGCTGCTGGCGATGCAACGGATGTAACTTTGAAATATACGGAACCAGCTTCAAAGGTAGGGATCAGTCGTTATGTTGTAATGATTGCCCCGACTGGAAGCACATTTAATCTAAGTATGGCAAAGAATATTGCATTAGCTAATGATAGTAGATCTGTAGAGTTAAATGGAAGTCCGGTTTTACTTTCAAATGCTCTGCTTGACATTAACGGTAAAAATATTGAAGCAGGTAAATCGTATACTGCATATATTTTATCAGAGTCCTCCGACAGCAAACGTGATTCAAGCATAGCTAAAGCTACTTTCATAATTAATGCTAAAAAACAGTCACCAACATTTGTAGAGAAGGTAGCAGATGTGAAGGCAACGGCAACCGATACTTCGATTAGTGTAAGTTTCACCAAGCCAGGTAATGAAACAGGAATTTCTCGTTATGATGTGTACGTTGTTAAAGCTAAGAGTGGTTCAGGTGATACTGGAACAGCTTTAGAAAGAGTGAATATTGGTAGTAACCCAAGAACAGCAACTGTGAATATTGGAGTTTCCTCCAATGATTCAGACGGTTCAGTTTTTGAAGCGGGAGAATACAAAGTTCTGGTAGTTTCTGTGGCTAGTGATATTACGAAGTATAAAAACAATTCAGAAGTAGCTACATTTCCAATTCCGGTAGCTCCTACGGGTACAGACCAAGGGAGCAACAATACACCAGCAACTGCTGGAGATACACCATCTTCATAATAATAGAGAAAGTTTAACGTTGAATAAGTTGAGTTAGTTCTTTTTGATGAGCTCCAGAAGTAGTGGAGGGGACGGAATCGATTCTGAAGAAGCGGTAGCGCTCGCCTTTGTCTCCGAATTTAAACCTTATAGAGGTTGAATCAAAAAAAATTTGGAGACAACAGCGATCGAAAGAACGATCCGTAACCGGAACGGCCACTCCAAGAACCAACAATCTTATCTTTCAGTTATGTTAACAACTCAGGCTCCCTTTCCAAAAGTGAAGGGGAGTTTTTCTTAATCTCAAAGGTTGTTCTGCTAATGTAGTGAATTCTCTGAATCAAATATACTGCACTATAAAATCCTGTTACCAAAAAGGTTCCTTTGGCTGTTGCTGCATCGAGTCAACCGATGGATAATAGGAGAAAGAAGAGCATGATCCGAAAGGAATGATGGAATGCTTGCATTTCGCTTGACCGGCCTGCCGGATTCCCGGTTGCCTCTGTATCTGTATTGTGTGGGAACACAAGAAGAGAAAGTTCAATTTAGACCGGATGGATTTCCGGTGTATCAGCTTTTTTTGTTACGCAGCGGCAAAGGGGAATTGAAAGTTCCGGGTGAAGGAGTGTGGACAGTGTCGGCGGGTGAACTGTTCGTGATGGAGCCTGGGGTGGCCCATGAGTACATTCCGCATTCCAAAACACATGGGGAGCTTGGATACATCGGCATTGGTGGAGAGGCGGCGGGGGCGGTGCTTCGGTCGGCGGGACTGCTGCCGATGAGGCCATGGCGCTTGTCGGAATTTGAACAGTTTTGGTCACGTGTTACGGACATCTGGCACTCGCTGGACAATGGGATGACTGAAATGTGGAACAGCTCAGCGGTCATCTACCAGCTTGTTCTGGACCTGTCCCGGTCCATTCTCCCTCTGCGTGAGGAGACAGGGGAGCGAGTAGCACGGAGTGGATCATTAACACGTTCTGAGCGCGAGTCGGAATCGGCAAATGAAGCATTCACCCGAGCTGTGTCACTGATGCAAACGCACTACCAGGATGATCTGCTGCTGAAGCATGTAGCTGAAGCCGTTGGTTATTCGGTGCAGCACCTGAACCGATTATTTCACCAGAGGCATGGGATAACGGGACACCAGTACATGCAGCGATTGCGTTTGCAGAAGGCGTCCGAATGGTTGGACAAGCACCCACAAGCAAGTGTAAGAGAGGCTGCGGAGACAGTTGGTATGGAAGTGAACTACTTTATCCGCATGTATAAGCGAGAGTTCGGAGAGACTCCGGGCAAGGAAATCAAGCATCGCATTCAGCTCAAAATGGAGAAAGACTCTACGGGCCCTGTGGATCATCTATATGAAGTATGACAAGGTCATCCTTTCGGATATGGATTCAGTTTCAAACGAGCTACTGACTGTATGTAAGGTTACTCATAAGGTGTGCACGTGATCACCTTTACCTCTGATAGATAAAGAGCAGTATGAGCTTTTTCTGAACGGTCTGAAAATAAAAATAGCTGTCGAGAATTTCTCAACAGCTGGTTGGGGGCCATTAGGGCCCCTTTTTTGACACTCGATATTCTATTTCATCACCGAATTGTCGTACTTCATCTTCGCACACCACATAACTGGGATATACCCAATGCTGCTGCCCACAAAGGGCACCAACATCCTTATGCTTTCTTTTGTCCGAATAGTGGTCTCAACGTAGCCAATCCCACAATCCCGATTACGAGACTAATCCACGGAGCCAGCGTAAATACGGGAAGGCTGTCACGCAGCGGATATCCTACAAATAAGACAAGCACAACGATAACGATATAGATGACGATTCCGCGAAGATTGACCTGTGGTCTGGCCGTCTTGTCTGCTCCCTGATCATCTGGACGCTCAGCAAGGCGGCGAAGCATTTCAACCAATGCAATACCTCCAACCGCCGCAACGATTAGGGAGAACAGGCTGATATGGCTAAATGGTTCCGTATCTCCACCCGTCCAACCAATAAATAGCCCAACTGCACCTTGAATCAGCATGACAAAAGACAAAGCTGCCCAGGAGATCATGAAGTACCATTTGGGCGTCCGTTTAACTTGATCCTTAGTCTCCGCAGGCTCGGCTTCAACTGCTGCTGCCTTCTTGGCTGACGTACTGGTTTTATTGGATTTGCTTCCGCCCCGTACGGCCGTACTTGAAGCTCTGGATGAGTCCATATTTGATTCACCAGCAGTTGCGGACGGATTATTGTCTGCTACTCCTAGTTGTGAATAGATATCCTTTTGCATATCAGGTCCATATAACTCACGAGCAGGCTTGCCGTCACGCTGAGCTTGTACGATGGCTCTTCCAGCCGAGAGAATCCATTCTTCCTGCGTTCTCTCATCGGCAGGTGCTTGACGCGCAATGGTGCTGATCTGATCGAACAGTTTTACATGTTCCGGTGTCATCTTACTCATTTCGGTCATTTGCCGATTCTGTATTTCTTTCAACTTCTTATAGGAAATCCCCAATGATTGCTCCCCCTGTCTACACACGTTCTGATCCCCGGTGATCTGGAGACCCTGACGGTATTTTAGTATACGGGAAGGGCTCTCGTTTCGCAAAGTCATTCCTTATAAAACAACTGTTTACGATTCGACCATAGCCCTGCGCAGGCCAGAATGACACAGGTGCATAACAGCACCAGTTTTCCGTGACTACGAATCCATTCCAAGATGTGTTCCATGAATTCAACCCTTTCGCCAGAAGGAATCAGAGGCAAATGTTGGCTATAATATTTTGCTTAGGTTCTCCGTGGTTCGCCATTAATATGCGTAAGTGCTCGTCAAGTTCTAACGATTGTGTGAAGAATGAATAAAGTACAGCCGATTCCACCACAATAGTAGCATTTCCAACAGAAACCAGGGATTGGAGTGTGGCAGGTATGGATCAACAAACGGATAAACTAACAAGGAAGCTGCTGCTGAATAGCAACTCTCGTGGAGTAACAGATGAGGTTGTGCCAATGGAAGAGACGTTGGAGGATGTTGAATATGCGGAAGAGTATACAGATGGAACCTTTCAGTCTGGGAGCTTCTGGGGGAGCTCGAATTCGGTTCATGAACATGATTGGCAGGGTAGAGTGGAGACCCATGAGATGTTCCGTCGCAGTTATGAGTAGTGACTTTAAGTATTAGAAATGATTCGAGTCAGCTGTGGTCAGCTTGGCTCATTTTTTTTGCGAAATTACCGATAAAATGTAGACAAGGTACGTCTGGAACTAGACATTTCCTCACGTTGACTTGAGGTTCACAGGATGATAATATACTATTATCATCTTAATACACATTAAACTTATCGGATTTATATATAATTAACAAAATGAACATGAGCAGGGAAGAATGGAAAGGGGAAATGGGCATGGAGCGTCAGATCAGTGTTCGTCATGGGCAAGAAGAATTAACAGCCACGATTCATTATCCGGTCGTCAAAGACATCAAGGAGGGAAATCACCAACAGCGCGTGCCTCTTGCTATCATCTGCCATGGATTCGTAGGAAGTCGGATCGGTGTGGATCGTCTGTTTGTGAAGACCGCCCGTGAGCTGGCCGAAGATGGATATTTGGTGCTGCGCTTCGATTACATCGGCTGCGGGGAGAGCAGCGGTGAGTATGGAGCTGAAGGACTTGAATCCATGATTACCCAAACACGTTCTGTGCTGGACTATGCGGTAAATTGCAGTGATGTCGATCCAACCCGTGTAACGCTGATCGGTCATAGTCTGGGTGGAGCTGTTGCTCTGCTGACTGCTGTCCGCGACAAACGGGTCAAAAATCTCGTCATGTGGTCATCTGTGGGATATCCGTTCAATGATATTGTGAAAATTACCGGACGTGATGTGTACGATGAAGGGGTGAAGCTGGGATCTGCTGATTATCTCGGCTACAAGTTTACACCAGCATTCTTTGAATCACTGGCTGAACATCAGCCATTCCAGGAAGCCGTTAAATTTAACGGGGATGTGCTGGTGGTGCACGGTACGTCAGATGAAATCATTCCTGTCGATTACGCGTTCCTGTATCAAAAGGTATTCTGGATGCGCCAGGAAGGCCGCTGCGACAAGGAGATTATATTCCAGGGCGATCATACCTTCTCTTCCGGTAAAGAGCGTGAACAGCTAATTACGCGTACGAGAGAATGGCTGGGAGAGCGTCAAAAGATTGAACAGGATTGGCAGCACTGGATGATTTAAGAGGGCTAAATATCAATCTCTATGATTAGGCTGGAGCATTCTATAGCCAACATGGATTGGTCCATAAGGCAACATGCGCGTCCAGATTGCATCTGATTGGGATGTTAGCTTGGAAAAGCGCCTTCTTCGGGGTAAAATAGAAGGGTAAGCATCCTATCCGTGTCTGGAGGTTGGCAGCAATGACATTACCCGCACTATTCATTGCGCATGGTTCTCCCGCTCTGGCGGTGGAGAGCAATGACTACACTCAATTTTTGAACCAGCTTGGAGACAGGCTGCCGGCTCCGAAAGCCATTGTTGTATTTACGGCGCATTGGGATCGTCCCGAACCGTCCGTGACAATGGATGATACACATCAGACCTTGCATGATTTTTACGGATTTCCCTCTAATATGTATACAATGAATTACCCTGCGCCTGGTCAGCCAGACCTTGCTAATGAGATCTGCGCTCTGTTCACTCGTAGTAATCTTCCTCATCAGCCGGTTCGAGGCCGGGGATTGGATCACGGGGTATGGGTACCGCTGTTACACATGTATCCAGAGGCCAATATTCCTGTTATTGCGGTATCTGTCGACTCGTTGCGTTCCCCGCAGGAACAGTATGATATAGGCCGGATGCTGGAGCAGCTGCGTCATGATAATGTGCTGATCATTGGCAGCGGCGGAACAGTTCATAACTTGCGCATGCTTGGCACTAATGATGAACCGCAAGACTGGGCAGTGGAATTCGATAACTGGATTGGCGAGCGGCTTGAGCAGTGGAATACAAGAGAGCTGTTTCAATATGACAAAAAAGCGCCCCATGCCCGCACAGCAGTTCCATCTTATGGAACGGAGCACATTGCGCCTTTGTTCTATGCTATGGGTACGGCCGATATGTCACGATCTGCAAAACGTCTATTTCAGTCGTATCCTTACGGTACGCTCAGTTTGAACTGCTGGCAGTTTGGTGACGACGTATAACTCGGAACAGACAAGAGTACGTGAACAGGTCTGAGGGTTGTATTTTGCAAAAAAATACGTTGTTCTTTGACCAGACAGACTTAGGTTATGAATGAGCTGAACCAAAAAAGGTTTCTGCGGCCAGCGTAATGGGCTTCAGGAACCTTTTTGTATGACTTGAGCATTCTGCAAATGAGTATAATCACTTGCGAATTTCGAAAAGCTCACATGCTGTACGCGAGTGATATGCCAGTTCACTTACACTGGACTGAACAACAACGGTATTGCTGTCAAAACGGATAATGACGCCACCGGAATCAATCTGGTGATTATCTTTAAAAACACGGACTTTGTGCTTCATTTCCATAGCTTCCTGGAAGTCTGCATCGGTCTCAAGACGGCGCTGGGTTGGCATGTCATGTACTCCTTTGATTGTAATCGATCGATATGTTCATCATAATACGTGTTTCTGTCGATGGGCAAGTCAGATGACATACAAGCTTAGATAAAAAAACAAAAAAGTCCTGCTCTCCAGGGGGAGGGGAGCAGGACCGGGAAAAGTATATTTAATATTTAGGCTGTTTTGTGCGTAGGGTTTATCGTTGGTGTGTCTTTAGGCAGGCTGCCTTTATTGCGAGTGAACAATCCGCGGAGGTAAGGCATTACCCAATGATCCAAACCGATTTTACCAGCGTTCGCACCAGCGACTACAAGGAAGACTTCCATCAGAACTAATTGAGCATTCGTGCTTACTGTTCCCGAGAAGAGGAACGCGAAGTTCATGACCATCGCCATCAGTGCTGCCAGTGTTGTAAAGCACCCAAGAATGAGACCCAGACCTACAAGGAATTCACCCAGCGGGATGATGAAGTCGAACAGTCCTGCATTTGGTACCGCGAATTTCTCAAGGAAGGTTGCCCACCAAGCTTGCACCGCCGGGTGATCACCAGTTGCTTTTTCTACAGCGCCTGCAAGGAATCCGCCAGCTTCGAATCCACCTGTTAATTTGCCCCAGCCATGTGTCATCCAGTCGTAACCGATATACACCCGAAGTACTGTCAAAATCCACATTGCCACTTTGTTTTCTCTAAGCCATTGGTTGAAGCTGAACATATAAACCACTCCTTCATGGAATCTAGTGTGTGTTGTTGTTTTTTGTTTTTCTAAGTGATCACCTTTGATGTCTTTATTGTATAGTTCATAAGTCATCTTGTTTGTGATTATTATCACAATCTAGTTCAAATTTTAAGTAAGGTTTGAGAAGTTCACATTTAGGACATATTTTTCATCCTGTCTTAAGTTTCAAACGTAAAAGACAGGGTATGAAATGCTCTCCTTATCGAAGACAAATGGTGCTGTGTGTGATTAAATGGAAAGAAATACGTGAAATGGTCACCTACATAAGAGCAACTACAGCCTAGATTTCAGCCATATCGTCCAGGAGGTTCATATATTGAAGCAATTGAAATGGAACAAGATGATTTCTGCGGCATCGCTGCTTATTCTCGCCTCAAGTCTGGTTGCTTGCCAGAATAAGGAGATGGTTCAAATTCCGAAGCCGGAGTCCGTTCCTACACCCGTACAGGAAGAACAAGAGACAGAAGAACCTGCCACGTCGCTCTACACAGCGCCGCTGACGGGTCTGCCTGTTGATGAAGCCATTACGCGCCGCCCACTGGCGGTTATGATTAACAATGCTCCAGCAGCGCGGCCCCAGTCAGGTCTGAGTGCGGCAGATATTATGATCGAAGTGCTCGCTGAGGGAGGCATTACCCGTTTTATTGCCATCTTCCAAAGTGAAGGCGGGGCAGACACGGTTGGACCTGTGCGCAGTATCCGTCCGTATCTGATCGAGCTTGGTGAGAGTTACGATGGGGTATTGGTTCATGCGGGCGGCAGCCCGGATGCCTATTCCATTTTGCAAAAGCAGCAGAAACAGCATATGGATGAGATATCGAATAGCGGCCCTTATTTCTGGCGTTCCTCCGATCGTAAAGCACCGCACAATCTGTACACGTCGGTGGACAAGCTAAGAGAAGGTGCGGACACCAAAGGCTACAGTCACGACTTTAAGTCCCCTATATATACGTATAACGAGGAAGGTGCCACCTCTGCCGGGGAGTTGGCCAAGCAGTTCGATATTCATTATTTATTGGAGAGTTACCGGGTCACGTATGATTATGATGAAGTTAGCGGACGATATATGAGATTGGTGAATGGGAAGGCAGATCAGGATATGGATAACGGCAATCCGATCGGAGCGGCGAATATTATTGTAGCGGGTGCGGATCACAAGGTGCTCGATAATGTGGGCAGATTGTCCGTTAATTTGGAGCAGGGCGGTGAAGCCATGCTGTTTCAGAAAGGCAAAATGATTCGAGGGCAATGGGTCAAAAAGCCGGGTGATATTATTCGATTTGTACAACATGGGTCCGAAGTTGCTCTTGTTCCTGGGAAGACTTTTATCAGTATCGTTCCGAATCAGCCTGACTTTGCAGGGCATGTCGAAATTCAAAAATAATCCAATTTGAAGAGAAATGTAAACGCAGTGTAAAATTTCATCATCATTTTTCCAGCCATTCCAAATAATTAAGATTCATTTCAGATTTCTGTGATAAGAATATAAAAAAGGATCATGCCTTATGTACAAACCGTGAAACATTTATGATAAGATATCAAAGGTTGTCATTTCATGTTTCATCGGTTATCGGCAATTTCTCGTAAAGGGGATAGAGCTATGAAGCTTAAGAAGAAGAAGGATATATTTTTTGAGACACTAGAGAACATGGCAGATACGGTCGTGCAAGCGGCTGATTATTTCTCCCAACATGTTTCCAACCTTCAGGATGTGACTCTTTTTGCCAATGAAATGAAGAAGTACGAGTCCCAGTGTGATGATTATGTTCATACCATCATTACAGAGCTCAACAAGACATTTATCACGCCGATCGAACGCGATGATATTATGGAACTGACAACGACACTTGATGACGTATTGGACGGGCTCGAAGCAACGGCTTCCCGTTTCTATATGTACCAACTGACTGACCCGGACGAATATATCGTTCAATTCGCTGAAATTTTGCGCCAATCGGCTTACGAAATTCAGAAGGCCATTCATTTGCTGTCTCAGAAAAAATTGCTGGCGATCCGCGAGTACACAATTCGTTTGAACGATCTGGAAAACCAGGGAGACGAAGTGCTGCGCAACTGTATCAAGAACCTCTTCGCTACTGTGCCTGATCCGATTGAATTGATCAAGCGCAAAGAAATCTACGAGCGTCTTGAAACAACAACGGATGCTTGTGAACATGTTGCCAACGTGCTTGAATCCATCATCATGCGTAATTCTTAAGGAGCCAGAGAATAATGGAAACAACGATTTGGGTATTGGGTATAGTCGTCTTCCTTGCACTGGCGTTTGACTTCATCAACGGATTCCACGATACGGCGAATGCCATTGCAACTTCGGTCTCGACACGAGCACTGACACCACGCCGAGCTATTCTTATGGCTGCGGTGATGAACTTTGTCGGTGCCATGATGTTTACGGGAGTTGCGAAGACGATTGGGGGGAGTGTAACCGACCCCACCACGCTGGATAACGGGATCGAGGTCGTCATAGTCACCTTGATCGCGGCGATTATCTGGAACCTGGTTACATGGTGGTTTGGTATTCCGTCCTCTTCCTCACATGCATTGATTGGAGCCCTTGCAGGAGCTGTACTCGTTGGCGCAGGCGCTGATAAAGTCAAATGGAGTGGATTTATTGACATCGTCGGAGGATTGTTATTATCACCTCTGATTGCATTTGCCATCGGTTATGTGGTCATGACCATTCTCAAATATATTTTTGCCAAACGCAGTCCGCATAACGTGAACAAAGGTTTCCGTACGGTACAGATTTTCACAGCAGCGCTTCAGGCGTTTACGCATGGTACCAATGATGCGCAGAAGGCGATGGGGATTATTACTTTTGCACTGGTCGCAGCAGGCGTACAGGATCATCTGGATGTTCCGTTGTGGGTTAAAATCTCCGCGGCAACAGCGATGGCGCTTGGTACTTCCATCGGTGGTTGGAAAATCATCAAAACGATGGGAACCAAAATTTTTAAAATTGAACCGATTAACGGATTTGCAGCAGATCTATCAGCCGCATCTGTTATTTTCACGGCAACGTTGCTTCACCTGCCGGTGAGTACAACTCACGCAATCACATCTGCAATTCTGGGTGTTGGTTCCGCGAAACGTTTCTCAGCCGTGAAATGGGGACTTGCCGGACGTATCATTATTACGTGGTTCATTACAATTCCGATTACCGGGGCGCTGGCAGGATTGTTATACTGGATCATTTTCTAATTCGAAAAAGTGTTTCGGGACATATGCTGCGTTTCAGACAAGCTGTTCATAACGTTGTGAATATCGGGATATGTGGACAATTATACAACCAAAAAGAAGAGACGCCTGTGCATGAACGTGTGGACAGGCTGGATATGTGGATAGCCATCCGTGGAATGATAAACCAAAAGAAGATATTCCTGTGGATACAGGAGACTGTGGATAGGGAAATGAGAGAAGCCAACAGGGTTGGCTTTTTTTGTTGTCGCGTTTGCACGATAACGTGTGTATAATGGGCTGTTGCAGGAGACGGTTCAATGGTTAAAGTTGTACAATAACGTAAAGGATACAAGACAAGGACGTGGTCTAATTTATGATTCGTACACTCGCCATCTCACGGGATCATCAGGTATCGGTAAATGTATCGCTGACACAGCTGGATCTGCAGGATTACGCCTGGGTATGGGCAGATTTCAATCAGCCTTCCGAAGAGGAAAGCCAGTTGCTGGATACATATTTTCATTTTCACCCATTAGCTATTGAGGATTGCATGCATGTGTTGCAGCGACCCAAGCTCGATTATTATGACAATTTGCAGTTCCTCGTGCTGCATGCACTCAATCCGACCACATTGGAAGCGGAAGAGGTAGACCTGTTTCTGGGTGCAAACTTCCTGGTATCCTATCATCACGGGGCACTGGAGGAAGTCGATGAAGCTTGGGAGAGGTTGCTGCATCATGCGCACGAACGAACCATCTGGGCTCGAGGCCCGGTGGCAGCTGCATATACGGTGATGGACAAGCTGGTCGATCATTATTTCCCGTCTCTGTTTGCCATAGAGGATGAGCTGGCTGAACTGGAGAACCGGGGCGGCAAGGAGTCGGTGGAAGACCTGATGAATCAGGTGTTCGACTTGCGCAGTCGACTGCTGAAGCTTAGACGGACGGTAGTGCCTATGAGGGATCTGCTCTATCGGGTAGTCAATTCTCAGCATGTGCAGCGAACAGGGGAGCATACCGTTTATTTTACTGATATCTATGATCATTTGTTAAAGCTGACAGACATGATTGAAGCTGATCGGGAAATGACGGCGGACCTGCGCGACAGTTACATCTCCTTGAATTCCAATCGAATGAACCAGATTATGAAGACCCTCACCGTGATTACAACAGTCTTTATGCCACTGACGCTGATCGCAGGGATCTATGGCATGAACTTTGCTTATATGCCTGAGTTACAATGGAAGTTTGGGTATGGAGCGGTGCTGCTGCTGATGTTTGTTCTGGGCGGAAGCATGGTGGCCTGGTTCGTGAAGCGGGGCTGGTTTAAGTAAGGAAGAATAGAACTTGATAGCAAGTGAAGAGTTAGCGGTCTGCAAAGATCGCTTCTTTAGCCTGTTTAGGATGTGCATAAGAGGGCAATTAGGAGTACATATAGATTCGTTTCCGGAATAGATGTCCACATGTGGATAAGATACATCAGGAAGCATCCTGTGCATAACTTAAGCTTGAGGGGAATTAGGCTGTTACGAACAGGGTGAAAATAGTAAAAGGCATCTTCAGTACTGAAGACACCTTGGGGAATTGCTCAAGGAATGGGTTCCATGAGCTGAATTTTAACATGGGATTCATATCACAAAATGATCCGTGCTACGTTTTCATGATAAGTTGGAGGGCTACATGCATAGTGTAGGTTACTCTGCTTCCTCCAATACAAATGTGGCCGTAGCAGCAGGTTGTCCATTAACGACAATCGTTAGCGTATGCAAACCAGCGTAATGTTTTCTCGTTGTAATGACTTTGAACGATTGCTTCGTTGCAATCTTGGTTCTTCCGGTAGGGAAGGTTTTGTCAGAGCATTTGAACCGTTTGGGTGCCTGCTTGCCATTTGCTTTCATATATCCGATTTCATATTCGATCCGCAGCATCTGTGACTGACCACTTTCATTAACGACATCAAAGGAAAAATGAAGATCTTCCCCGATGGCAACGGTATCTCTTGCAAGCTGAAGATGCTCGATATGTGTCGCATCCTGCTCGACATAACCAAAGAGACTCAGCGCCTTCGGATGTCCCTTTTTCAGTAATGAGCGGCTTGCATGACGAACGATCCAGTCCGTATGTTCATGTTGTCCGTACCAGCTTGTGGCCAAATCCAGGACCAGTTCAGGATGGTCTTTCGAGATGTCGTTCAGGTGATTGGCTACACTTTTCCGGACATACAGGGACTCGTCCTGCTTCAATTCATGCAGAATGGGAAGCACTGGTGTTGGATCGGTGATGAACCCCCGAAGTTTGGAGCCCCATGGAAGACGTGGACGGCTGCCTTCACTTGCAAGCCTGCGTATATGTTCACTGGGACTTCCCGTCCATTCCATCATGCGTTTCATCGTTTCGATCGGGTATCGTTCAATAAACGGGCGTACCGCGAACTCGGAACTGGAATAAGGTGTGAAGAGGGTCAAGTACTTCATGGATAGTTCGTAGTTGTCCGGCGCAAGTCCGTTGACTTCAATAAAATCGGGAACGAACAGATACTCGACCCCTCGCATCTGTGGTGCTGCCTGCTCAATCACGTGTAATGCCTCTTCATAGTTGTCAGGGAGAACTTCGGTCAATGCCGACGTAATGCGGCGGATCCGAGCTTTGAATTCCAGCTCTCCCCAGCCTTCGGCAAATACAAGTTCACGAAATTGCTGCTTGTCCAACTTGGGGTAGAATTGGTGTAACCATTCTCCTGTCCGGTCGATTAATGCGGGAGTATATTTATCTTTAAACAGTTCCATAATCCGCCTCCTTTATCTATAACTCAGTATACCTCAATTCACGGGAATAAGAACATAGGTTCTCAAAAAAGGTTATGAATATTCTCTTATATGAACGAATGAGTGGATTAAAGGGGAGAGTAGGATGGAAGTGGATTAAGGCACCCTCTTATGTAAGAGGGCGCCTGGGAAAAGTGTTAGAGCTTTTTGCTTTTTTTGGGACGACGTTTGGTAGAATTGGATTTATTCCGGCCAGTTTTACTATTCGTGTTCCGTTTGCGCGGAGCAGCGGTCGCTTTTTTACGGCGTTTGCGTGAGCGAGGTGGCGAATACTCCTCATAATCTTTATCCGCAACACTGCTTCCTTTTTTTCCTTTTCCAAAAGGCAGAATCCCCATCACCAGTTTCATCATGGGTGCCATCTGCTGGAATCCGCCAACGACCTTTTGCATTTTGCCGATTCCATTCATGATCCCGTCAATTCCACCGAAGCGGTCGATCATTCCTTTCAGTTCTCCGATGTTGGCCAGGGAAAAGCCTGAGGAAGACGCAGGCGCTTCCACCGAAACAGGGGGAGCAACAGGAGCTCCCCCGCCGAAAAAGTTTCCACCGGGTCCCCCCGGACCACCTGGACTATAAGGCACAAGTCCGGATGCTTCAACCTCTTGGAATTGAGGGTAGTAAGGCTCTACTCCAGGATACATGGGTGGAACCTGAGCTTCATTCAATGCCCGTGGCGGCGTATAGGCAGTAGTATGGGCCTGCCGTTGCGTATGGGAAGACGGACGCTGCCGTGGAGCGGGCTGGCGGTGATAATAATGCTGTGGCATGAACTATCACGTTCCTTCTATGTTGGATTTCGGAATTGCGTTCCTTCAGCTGCTGGACGTGCATAACAGACCGAGGTGGAACTCCCTTTTGCTATACTGTATGTCATTAGCGGAGAGACGGCGTAGGCGGGTATCCCGTAAAACGGGATATTTGCGGATTTGGGCGCAGGAGAGTATGATAGGTTCGCAGTGGAATTATATGGTTTGGACACAAAATTGTCACATTTTAAACATAATAATTCCTACATAATTAATCGGGAATATACGGTGAAAAATGGGATAAATCGAGAGATAGAGGGGTATTGTGCGCGCACGGAGGACATTAATGTTATATGAAAGCGGTAACATGTATTTTTATTCTGTAGTGCGTGAAATCGTTAACGCTTGAAATACCAACTCAGGCTGGGTACAATGAAGGTACACAGTAACCGCTAGGGGATGATGATGAAATGCAGCTGAAAAAGCTAAATGATAAAAGCATTGAACAATTATTTGAGGCTATTTTGACTCTGAAAGATATTGAAGAGTGTTATGTGTTTTTTGATGACCTCTGCACGGTAAACGAGATTCAATCCATGTCCCAGCGGCTGGAAGTAGCACGTATGCTTGGCAAAGGAAATACCTATAACCAGATTGAAGCTGAGACAGGTGCAAGTACAGCCACGATCTCTCGTGTAAAACGCTGCCTGAACTATGGTAATGACGGTTATAAAATGACGCTGGAACGCCTGGGACGTTAAGGATGAAGAAGCCGGGTGTACTCATCATTAGTCACGGTTCTCAGGAGAAGACCTGGGTAGAATCCGTCGATGACGCGATCTCCCGGTTGAATCTACCTGAATCTTTGCCCATTGAAGCCGGGTTTCTTGAACTGGTGGAAGGACGCCTGATCCAGGACGGTATCAACCGACTGGAAGCACAGGACGTAACTGATATATTGGTCGTACCTCTGTTTGTTTCGTCCGGTAGTACACATGTGGATGAGATTGAGTATGCCATCGGTGCCAAAGACGCTCCGGAGCGTGAGACTGATCTGGAACCATTCGAGGTAAATGCACAAATTCACTTCGGTTATCCTGTGGATAACGACCCGGATATTGCGGTTATGGTCTGGGACAAGGTAAAGGCCCTGTCGCAGCAACCAGAACAGGAGACGATCCTGTTAGTCGGACATGGGAGTATTCACGATGGATTCCGTCAGCGCTGGGAAGCGGGCATTTCTTCACTCGCACAGCGGGTGCAGGAAGTCAGCGGTGTTGCTCATACCGATTATGCGCTGCTAAATCCGGATAGTGTGTACGACAAGGCGAAATACTGGAGTGAAGAGCGGGGGAGCCGGGTTGTTGTGGCGCCGTTGTTTTTGAGTGCCGGTTATTTCACCATGAAGGTGATCCCGCGCCGATTGAAGGAACTGGATTACGCATATAGTGGTGAGACGCTGCTTCCACATCCGCTATTAGGAACGTGGCTGGAGCGCCAAATTCAACGTTTACTGGAAAGATGTAATGAGGTTAAGGTTTAGGAGAGGGAAAACAGGTCGCTACCAGCGATTATTCCCGTTAGTTCTAACAATAGCTTAAACACAAACGGCAGAGATGCCGTTTTTTTGTTTTTATATGTATTTTAGACAAAACACGCCGAATCAGGCGTGTTTTTTTAGGTTTGGCAAAGCTCCTCTCATTATTGAACGAGGCGAAGGCGTCATACTGTATGACGTCCAGGGGGGAGTCGCAGCAACATATGATCTCCTGTTCATTCAATCCGTAGCTACTTGTTTACCCTATACCTGAGAAGGAAGAATCAGATGAAGCTCCAGCAAAGACATCAGTTCTTCGACAATCTCCTGTGCCGGATAAGGCATGGAATTCATGATCCACCATTCCAGCAGCCCAGCGGCGGCAGAAGCCAGAAATTGTACAGTGATCTCCCGATTGATACCTTTGTGAATGCCGCACGCATCAACCTGCTCTTCCACTCCCTGAATCAGGATGTTCATCAGCCGGTTTCGAAAAGCAGGAATGCCTTTTTGGGTTAATAGGGTGGTATAAACGGGGGCGTGCAGCTCCAGGTAACGGAAGGTGCGGAGCAACGCGTCCTTGATGGTTATGGGCGTTGTAGGACTCTCCACCATACAGCTCTCCACCAGCTGCTGCAAATACGTCTCAATGCTTTGATCCAGCAGATCGAACTTGTCCGTGTAGTGCAAATAGACGGTACCACGGTTCACATTGGCCCGATCAGCAATCTCATTAATCGTAATTTGCTCGAAATCCTGCTCTTCCAACAATCCGATAAAGGCATCGGTTATGGCTTTTCTTGTTTTAACTACTCGTCTGTCCATGGCTCCTCCTTTGATGTTTTCAACAATATGGCTCCATTCGTTGATTATTCAACAATAACGGATATTTTAGTGATTGAAGCGTTGCAGATGCTTTGTTACTCTTATTTTATCAACAAATGTTGATAAAGCAACGAATATCCATAAAAATTTGAAATAGAGGGATAACTAATGAATATATTAGTGTATGGGGCAGGTGTTCTGGGCAGTCAGTTGGCGCAGGTTCTGGTACGCGGGGGAAATGACGTCACCATTCTGGCTAGAGGGAAGCGGGCAGAGGAACTGGAGAGAGATGGTATTGTCATTCGTCATGTGTTCCAGTTTAAAACGACCGTTGATCCGGTTCGGGTAACAAGAACACTGGAAGAGAATGATGAATATGATCTTATTTTCGTGGTTATGAAGTATAACGATTTTCCATCAGTACTGCCTATATTAGCGGCCAATCAGAGCAGGAATGTGGTAATTGTCGGTAACAATGCAGATGCACGAAGCATGCAACTCTTTTTGGAGGAAAACAGCAAGGTAGAAAAAAGGATAGCGTTTGGTTTCCAGGTCAGCGGTGGGCGGCGGCAAGAAGACCGGATGTTATCTATTGGTGGAGCAAGAGGGCAAATGGTAATTGGTGGGCTGGACGGTGAGATTGCCTTTAAATCGATACTGGATCAAGCTTTTGAGAAGACGAAATACAAGTTGAATTACCTGGACGATATCGATGCCTGGCTGAAAAGCCATATTGTGCCCATTCTGATGCTTAATGCGGTGAGCTTTAATGAGAAGCGTGAGATGATCCAGCTGGACGGGAACAGAAAGCAACTCCAGCATATGATTGGGGCGATGGATGAGGGCTTTAGCGTGCTTGAGGCTATGGGCATAACGATTATACCGGAGATTCAGGCCAAACTGATTCGCAAACATCAACGGATGTTTTACCTTCTGTTGAAGATGTATAGTATGCTTCCGATCTATAAACTGGTTGCGGGTTCCTTTGGAGAGATCGAGGCGTTAGATAATGCATTTACCGATTGGAAAAAGGCTACCCGCACGCCTACTCCTCATTGGGATGTGCTCAAAAAAGAATATTCTAATCTCAAATGAGATGACTATTGCTCAAAGTCCCCATACCGACTACAATTAAACCAACTAATAAAATGGGGATAAGGAGATATGTAGATGCGGGAAGTGCCTATGCGCTATGTCAAAGCGAACCAGATTGGGATTGTGCTATTTGTTGTCCTGTCATTTCTGTTCAACCAGCCGTTAATTCTGGGAGCATTATGGATCATTCAAGTTGTCGGTCTGGCATCCGGAGGCAAGCTTAATCTGTTTGTGCAGATTGGGAAGGCCGTGTTAACTGGAAAAGGGACAGAGACACAGGCAGTGGAACTGCAACGCTTCAACAATGTTCTGGCCGTATTGTTTCTCACGCTGGCACTTGTCTCATTCGGCCTTGGTTGGCAGGTAGCAGGTTATATTTTCTCGTCGATGCTTCTCCTCGCTGCAAGTGCCGCATTGCTCGGTTATTGTGTGGGCTGCACCGTATATTTTTGGTATAAACAGCTCCGTGCTGGCAGAAAAATTGGCTTCTAAACTAAATGTAGTTGCAAAAGCAATCCCCTCCAAGTTCTGTGTCTACTTGAAGGGGATTTTACTTTTTTTTCAAAAGAGGATGGCGGTTAATTCTGTTCTCTGCACGAAGCATGTATTCAAATGGAGAGAGAAAGACCTTTTTATCTAAACCAGGCCTTGTTTAAATTGTTCGTAAAATTGCTGTCGTTCAACGGAACATTGGCACTGCCAAAATCGGTCGTATTCAGCGCATTGCGGGCCGCAGACGTCAGATTATCCCAACCGATCAAAGGCTGCATTCCACCGACGGTTCCAGTAACACCAAGCTCATGGTTTAGAGGCCAGGTACTGTTGTAACTAATCAAAGGATTTGTACCGTTCAGGTTCGTGTTACTTGGTGCAACATTCGTGAACTGCCCATGTCCTGAATAGGCGATGGAGAGGATTTGAGGATTTTGTGCTGCGGGATTGTCTACCCATACAACGATACCTTCCCAGTCATGACGATGGCCGAGGCCGGAGGAAGGGGAGTCTTTCGGGAAATACCACGCGTACATAATAGCCCATACGCCATTATGCCATGCCGAACGGGAGTACACTTGGCCTGTGCTTGAGCTGCAATTTCCACTAGGTGAACCGGAGGTCTGCAAGCCTGCATTGGTATTGCCCTGTTGATCCACAGCGGGGAATGGAACACATCCATGGTAGACTTTTAAGTAGGGTTGGAAACGCTTGGCTGCGATTTGCGTGACTGTGACGGGACTTACTTCCTGGAATCCGACAACCTGATCATGGTTAATCACTGCCGCTTCAACGTCTGTGACAAAGGGAATACAGGCCAAGAGCGAAACCATAAGCAATACTACGAGTTTTTTCATTCGGTGATCTCCTTCATGGGTATGATAATGGAATGTGTTGAGGATGCACTAAGACTATATTGGAAAAGGTTTCATTTTATTTGTCATCTTGTTCGGATTTTTGTAAATTTTTTGCAGGATATGTTGTTCTCATGATTTGAGAAGGTATAAGACTATTTCCGGCCCAAGCGGGCAGAATGGTGATGGATGGTTATAATTTACAGTAAATCCATAGAATTAGATTCAAGAGGAGTGCCAGAGGTTTATTTTGTAAAGGATAGACAAGTTCGGAAGTGAACAGAAAGTATGTTGTCATTGCTGGAATAAGGTAATTCTTGAGGGTTTATCGTTATTGTTATCCAGGTGTAAAATTTCGTTATAATCAATATGAAAATAATTACTTATGTATTACAGGCTAGGACATCTTCACATTTGATGATATGATAGTACATAAAGGCTTTGGAATGAGACGGAATTCCTTATGCATATATATAAGTAGAGAAAAGTGTTGGGGCAGGATTAACGGACGTGAGTCATTGTGTAAAATGATGCCCGACTACGGTCACTCTCAGATAGTAAGAAAATGAGGTCGTTCAGACTCATGGATAATGTGGAATAGGTGGCGTATGAGATGAAAAAAGCTCGCTTGATATATAATCCGACTTCAGGCCGGGAAGAAATGAAGAAACGTCTGGCTGATATTTTGCAGCGTTTGGATCAAGGTGGTATTGAAGCCTCGTGTCACGCAACAACCGGTGAGGGAGATGCAACCCGGGAAGCGGAGCTGGCGATTGAACGTGGATATGACATGATCATTGCCGCTGGCGGCGACGGTACATTGTATGAAGTCATTAACGGTATGGCCGAGCGGGAGAATCGTCCTCCGCTGGGTGTATTTCCGTTGGGAACGACCAATGATTTTGCGCGTGCGCTGGGTATTCCGAGGCAGTGGGAAGATTACGTGGATCTGGTCATCAACCAGCAGCTTCGTCCGCTCGATCTGGGCAAGGCGAATGATAAATATTTTATCAATATTGCAGGCGGGGGTTCGTTAACCGAACTGACCTATGAGGTGCCAAGCCGTCTGAAAACGATGATTGGGCAACTGGCCTACTATATGAAGGGTATTGAAAAAATGGCGAGCCTGTCTCCGCAGGAATTGGTTATCCGTGCCGCGGGTCAGGAAGAAATTCATGATGAATTCATGCTGTTCCTCATTGCCAATACGAACTCCGTTGGAGGCTTCGAGAAGCTGGCTCCGGGTGCGACCATTGATGATGGTCTGTTCGATGTGATCGGTGTGCGCAAATGTAATCTGGCTGACATGATTCGCCTCGTAACCCTTGCGCTGCGTGGTGAACATCTGAACGACAAGAAGGTCGTTCATTTCCAAACGGATTATATGGAAGTAACGTCGCCGGGCTATGTACAGTTGAACCTGGATGGCGAGCTGGGCGGCACATTGCCTGCGACATTCAAGAACCTGCGTCATCACCTGATGTTGTATCGTTAAGCGTAGTATGGATCGGGGAGAAAATGTGATTTCCTGTTGCCGTGTGCAGTGGGATCACGTATAATCTCATGGTGCCTGAAAATGAATGGAATCTCCCTTGAACAAGGGATGAACATATATGAAGAAAGAAGTGAATGTACGTTGTCTAATACGAACCGCAGCGGTCGTGGAAAAAACCGCCGGAATTCGGCTGCCTCACAGGGGCAAGGGAATGCTTCAGCATCCCGCCAGCCGAGCAAATCATCTCGTCCATCTACACGTCAGCAAGGGAAAGAGGTGCGGCCACAAGGCGCATCTCTTTCTGCCGTTCGTCCGAAGGGACGGGAACGTGAATCTGCACCAATCGAAGGACTTCCTGTAAGCAAAAATGAAGAGACCGTCATCGATATCATCGGCATGAACCATGACGGTGAAGGTGTCGGCCGTGCCAATGGATACACGCTGTTCGTGCAAGGTGCGCTTCCGGGCGAAACTGTACGCGTGCGCGTGATGAAGACCAAGAAGCAGTACGGCTACGCCAAACTGCTGGAGATTGTGAAGGCGAGTCCGGATCGAGTGTCCGCGCCTTGCCCGATCTACGATCAGTGCGGCGGCTGCCAGATCCAGCATATGAGCTACGCTGGACAGCTTGCGTGGAAACGCCAGCTGGTGGTGGACAATTTGCAGCGGATCGGCAAGCTGAATGTGTTGGTGGAGGATGCGGAAGGTGCCGAGCAACAGGGCATTCGTGTGCTGCCTACCATGGGCATGGACGAGCCATGGCGCTATCGCAACAAGGCACAGGTGCCTATCGGTGCAGCCGAGGGCGGCTTGGTGGGTGGTTTTTACGCCAAAGGGAGCCATCGGATCATCGACATGGACACCTGCTTGATTCAGCATGAGCACAATGACGAAGTGGTTGCGAAGGTCAAGGAGATCGGCAGTCATTTTGGAATCAGTGCCTATAACGAAGAGACAGGCCGCGGCCTACTGCGTCATGTGGTTGTGAAGAAGGCGTTCCGTACAGGTGAGATGATGCTCGTTCTCGTCACCAATGGCCGCGACATCCCACACAAGGATGCATGGATCGGTAGTATCCGTGAAGCGATTCCGCATGTGGCGAGCATCTGCCAGAACGTAAACAAGAAACAGACCAACGTCATCTTTGGCGATGAGACCCGCGTTCTCTGGGGACGTGATGTAATCTATGATTATATCGGGGATGTGCAGTTTGCCATCTCGGCACGTTCGTTCTACCAGGTGAATCCGGTGCAGACGGAAGTGCTTTATGGGAAGACGGTGGAGTACGCAGGACTGAGTGGTAAAGAGACCGTCATTGATGCCTATTGCGGCATCGGAACGATTTCTCTTTTCCTCGCGCAACATGCGGATCAGGTGTACGGGGTGGAGATTGTGCCTGAAGCGATCGAGGATGCGCGTAGCAATGCGCTGCTAAATGAGATGAAGAACGTGAAATTCGAAGTGGGTGCATCCGAAGATGTAATCCCACGTTGGAAAGAGCAAGGCATCGAAGCAGATGTCATCGTCGTCGATCCACCGCGTAAAGGCTGCGATCCACGTTTGCTGGATACAATCCTGGAGATGAAGCCGGAGCGCGTGGTGTATGTGAGTTGTAATCCGAGTACCTTGGCACGTGATCTGCGATTATTGGAGGATGGCGGTTATCGGACGGTTGAGGTAACCCCAGTGGACATGTTCCCGCATACGGTTCATGTGGAGTGCTGTTCACTGTTAGTCAGGAAAGACTAATAGTTTAGGTGTATTGGCGTATACAGCAGAGCGGGGGAAACCCCGCTTCTTTTTTTAATTTTTCGCGTTTATTCGATGAGACTAGTAGGAAGATACTAGGAACTTGTCGAAAGATAAAAAAAAATTTAGTGATTCTTTATATTGCTGAGATATCAAATTTTAAAATATGTATTCAACAAAAATGAAATTTACTCATTCTTAGTCAGGAAAGACTAATGGTTGAGATGTATCGGTGAGACATAATAGGGACACTTAATGTTTATGATCATACGATAGATGGCGGTTGAGAACCTTGGGTATCCTCTTTATCTAGTTCTCCTTAGTGTTCAATTCTTGGGGATTTAATATTATTAGAATTGATAGGGCTACAAATAACATTTGCTCAGTATACTTCCTAGTAACACAAAAAAAGCACCCATCTTCTAAAAGGGTGCTTGTTAATTATTTATAGATCTATCTCAAACAATCGGAAGTTAGTGCTTAAGTAATTGATAAGCTTCACTACAACTAAAGCAATAAACCCTGTTACAGTTGCTACGTCTCCTACCATAGACACCACCTCCCGAATGCCAGCTATTACGCCTTGTCCGCTATTGACATTAGCTTAACAATCTTCCGATTGCTGAGACCGGACATTAAAAATATATCATACTCGCAGTTCGCGTTTCAAATAGTTCATTAAAGAACTGACTGTATAAATATCCTTCGTATTCTTCTCCTTCAGAATTTTTAGTCCTTTTATTAGACTTTCTTCTGAAAATGTTTCTAACAAGATCTTTAAGTTCAGGTGATTAAGTTTTTTAGTGCTCAAATGCAAAACTTTATAGGTCGATATAAAGGAATTACCAATTAAGTCATCAAGACTCGTCTGCAAGTCAGTACTGATTACAATTCTAGGGTATTCTTTTAATATGGTAATTTGAGGGTTACTTAAATCTAATGACCTCACATTATCGAAGTTCATATTAACAAAAATAACAGTTTTAAAAGTAGCGCTCTTAAACTTGCAACTTTCTAATAAAGCACCCACAAAAATGGTATTCTTGAAATGCGCCCCCTCGAAATTACACTTCTTCAGGTTTGTACCAAGAAATTCTACCCCATTAAATTTACACTTTTTGAAACTGCTCGAAGTAATTATTGCACCTCTAAAGTTAACATGATTAAATTCGCTTCCTCTGAAGGAAGCCCTAAAAGACCTGCTCTTACAAAAATACTTATAGTTATATTTCTGTCCCAACTTTTGACCGTAAAATGTATTCAACTTAAATATAGTTCATTTTTTTTAACCACTTACTCCCCCCCCCATTCCAATTTAAGAGAACTTCCTTTACTTAATTTTTCATTATACTTCTACCCAGTGCCTAGAGAAAAGGCTGTTGAACATACCCTGAAGTTAAGGCTTGTCATACCCGCCTGAAATTTTTGCGAATATCTTCTGTACGCACAAAGAAAGCCCCAACCGTATCGGCGGGGGCAAAATAAGGAGCGTGTGATTCTATAATTAACATGAAGCTGCTAATATACCTGTCTTTCTATCAAAATTAAATGCTTTAGAAAGTACCCCTTTCCTGCATATGTCCTCCCCCAAAAAAAGACCTATAATTCTTAGATACCATCATTTCAGACCTCAATTGCCTTAGCTTGCCTTTGTCCCTACCTTTCGAAATATAAACAAATATTCACAACCCCTGCAATGACTTACTATGAACTTCTGTAACGCTTTACGTTCTTCTTGCTCAGTAGATTACATAATTTACCGTATTGTATGTAGACAATCATTGAAAGGAGTTGAAGGTAGTGGAACTACTACTGACAATGCAGGAAGCTAAAGAACTTTTGCGGGTTTCCTATCGAACATTACACCGTCTAGTCTCAAACGGCACTATCCCGTCTGTAAAGGTGGGGCGGGTTATCAGAATCCCGCAGGCGGCACTTAGGAAGTTCACCCTTGAAGATGGGGATAAGGAGGCATTTAGATACGGGAGGTGTATATGCGCGCTCGCTGGCTTGCAGATCAAGGAATTGAAGCTGTTCTCGTAAATCCTCACCTCGTCAAAAAGTATAGGGAGAACAGCGACAATACCCTTACCGTCGAACCAGGTGCTGACAGCAGCCAACCAGTGGAGAAAAAATAGTCGGGTCATAGATCGTAACAGAAAGGGACAGATACAAATATGAAATGAGGAAGCCTCCAAAATCTCAGTGAGAGTTGTGTTGGAGGCTATATTTTCTTATAATTCGTATTCCATAGTGCAAAAATCAAAAAAATGGCTCTAAAATAAACGGCATGAGGCAGGCTAAAAGATCCTATGGCTCCAGCCGTTAAGCTTGGCGAATGCCTCTACGAAGTAATAGTCTCCGTATATAAGCGATACGTTGATGTTGGCGTTCTGAGGCTTATGTCCGGTGCCTTGGAGAAGAATCGCTTCATGGTCCGGATTGTCCCAGGTCGCATAATGCTCGCTAAGTGAATACAGGATTCTCTCGGCAGCCGCGTTATAGATCCTGCGTTCCGCGGATGGAACCAGCTCAGCAAGTTCTAGCAGACCGGATGCTGCGATCGCGGCAGCGGAAGTATCGCGCGGCTCGTTTTCTATGTTTTCTACGCGGAAATCCCAATACGGCACATAATCTTCCGGCAGGGCAGCGACAAAGTAATGCGCTACCCGCTTTGCCGCGTGCAAATAACGCTCAAGTCCGGTGCATCGGTAAGCAATCGCGAGGCCATAAAGTGCCCAGGCATTGCCTCGGCTCCACGCCGAGGAGCCGGACAAGCCTTGACCGCCCAGCGGTTCAATAAACGCGCCCGTTTCTGGATCAAAAGATAAAATATGACATACCGAACCGTCCTCGCGAACGGCGTAACGGAGGAAGGTGTCCGCGTGACGTATCGCGATATGCTTGTAACGCGGGTCGCCGGTTGTGCGGCTTGCCCAGAACAACAGGGGGATATTCATCATGCAATCAACAATGGCCCAGCCGAGCGCCTCTTGCCCGTTCCACGCACGAATAAACTCGCCATTCACGTTGAAGCGTCCCGCGAGGAAGTTTGCCGCCTCCAAGCCGTTTCGCAGACCTTCCTGATCGCCCGTTAATTCGTATTTGATGACAGCAGTCGGCAGAAACTGAAAGCCGACATCGTGATGCAATTGTACGGGATGCTCGCGGAAGCAGCGCTGCAGCTTGGCGTCCCATTCCCAAGCAGCTGCCTTGAATGACTCTTTTCCTGTTGCATCATGCATAACCCAGAGCAGGCCGGGCCAGAAGCCGGACGTCCACCAGTTATCGTCTGTACTGTCATAGCTGCCGTTGGCTTTTGCCACATGGGGCGTTTTATCCCCAATTTGGTTTATCATGCGCTTTACCTTTTTGGTTAATTGCGCCAATGTTTTCTCTTTATATGCCTGATTCATTTTGTAGTAAGCCTCCTCGTTGACCCATGATTGTGGTTAAGCTGCTTGCTATCATTATAGTCTCTGACAAATGGGCAAAGTTACGCTACAATGGTTAAAAATGTTGTTCTGTTGACTTTGTTGACTTTGTTGAAATAAAGGGGTGCAGTCAGTGAAGGGGACGCTGTTTCAGGAAATGGACTACGGGGGACTATCTTTTCTTTGGTCGTACCGCAACTGGTCGCAGCAAGATTTCGAGGGGTATTATCATTGGCATCGGGGCTTCGAGGTGTTGGCTGTGCATCAGGGACACGGCTCGGTTACCGTCAATCAGAAGACGTACGAGCTTAAGCCCGGCATGCTGTTTTATTTCAAGCCCTATCAGCTGCATAATGTCTATGTGGAAGTGGATGAAAGCCGGCCTTATGAACGCAGCGTCTTTCATTTCGACCCTGTATTTATGAAGAGCTACTTAAAGCCGTTTCCGGCTCTATATGACGTCTATAAACGTATGCTTCAAGGGCTTATCGCTTTGCAGGGCATAGATATGTTCGATTGCAATGAAGAGTTGAATGCCGCTTGCTCCGCATTCCAGAATAGTCTGCTCGCTTCCTCCGCCAGCAGCAAGGATGAGCAGAGCGCGCTTTATTTGTTGAAGGTGCTGTCGTTAATTATACGAAAGGTTATTCCGGGGCCCAAGCAGGAGGAACATATGAAGCCGATTCGCCAATCGGAACGTGTTATGGTATGGATTGAACATCATTACGGGGAGCCCTTTCAGCTGGAGCTGCTTGCGGACGAGCTCCACATGTCAAAATCTTATTTGTCCCGGCTGTTTCGGCAAGAGACGGGTAGCAATATTACGGGCTATTTGACAGCCCGCAGAATGCAGCAGGCTTGCAGTCTGCTTCAAACGACGAACAAATCCGTAGAAGTGATTGGCGAGCAAGTAGGCTTTACAAGCACCTCTTATTTTATTAGCCTGTTCAAACGAATTATGGGCGTGTCTCCGCATCAATACCGCCTGAAGCTGTAGCGGGGAGCAGCGGTAATAGAATAGCTGCTTCGTTCCAATTAAGGATTCTCTGCCTTGTGAAGCCGGTTCCGAGCGCGGTATTTGCTGGGACTGGCGTGAAAATGAGCCCGGAAGGCGCGGCAGAAATAAGGATAGCTGCGAAACCCGGAGGCTTCGGCGATATCTTCCAGTTTCATGTCGCTGTATAGAATTCTCTCTGAGGCAATAGACAGCCTGATCTCAATGACATAACGCATTGGAGATTGCCCGAACGCTTGCTTGAACAAGTGGGAGGCTGTCGATACGCTGATGCCATAACGTTCTGCGATATGGCTCAGCGTCAGCGGCTCGGTAGCATGCTTCTCCAAATACTGCTTCATTTTGTAAGGAATGTTGAGCTCCGGCCTGGAGGCCGGAGCCGTCTGCTTCCGTACTACATACCTCTCGATAGTTAGACATAAAACTTTGATCAAGGCGTCCATCATTTCTGCATTTTCCCCATGAATATTCCGCTTCTCATACATTAGTTTTCTCCACAATGCCAAGAAGTCTTCCGTCGTATCCAGATGAACCTTGCTTGGAAAATCATTTCTGCTGCACCACTGCTGAACCCATGCCTGGCTGCAGAATAAGTAGTAATCGGCGCTCTCAATTGGCTGAGAGGCTTCAGTGTCTTTATCGGCCTCAACCACTAACCGGTAGTATTCTCCTGGCTTGCGGATGATCAGATCGCCGGGCTGCACAACATGTGACTCATTGTTAATCTCGACACGGCATGTTCCTTTTACCTGGAAGCGCAGGAGCAAGCGATTGTCGGCTGTGCCCTTTTGCAAGGAACCGGTGAATGGAGACGTATGATGAGAATAACCGATCAACAGGCAATCGATCCACGATGAGTCTATCATTTGCTGTCACCTCCAAGTGAGTAAACTATTTCTACTATCATCAATGTTGCAAAATAAGTCAACAAGCAGAGAATCGGATATTCACTTCTAAATCAATTGTCACTATACTGGGGATTAATTAAGTAAAGGAGATGGTAGTTTGTTAAAAGATAAGATTGCGATTCAATTGTATACGCTTCGCGAGGAATGCCATGTAGATTTCCCGGGAGTTCTTCGTAAAATAAGTCAAATTGGCTATGGCGGTGTACAGTTTGCGGGTTTTCAAGGCTATGACCCGCAGGAACTCAAAGGGGTTTTGGACGAAGTTGGATTGAAGACCGCGGGCATGCATGTTGGCTTCCATGACATTGTTGCAAACACAAGCAAAGTGGTCTCGGACGCCAGGCTGTTCGGCACACGGGATATTATTTGCCCAAGTATTCCAGCTGAACTGCGAAATGAAGGCGGATACAAACAACTGAAGAAAGATTTGAACGGTATTGCGAAGCAGCTGAAGGGCGAAGGCTTTCGAATCAGCTATCACAATCATGCTTTTGAATTTGAAACAATGATAGAGGGGCAGGACGCACTTTCATACTTGCTTGAAGCTGCTGTAGACAATGAAATCCTCGCAGAGCTGGATGTATATTGGCTTCAAAAGGGCGGTTTTGAGCCTGCATCATTCTTCAAGTCCTATGCGAACAGGATGCCGATTATCCATATGAAGGATATGACCGCAGACGGTGAGCAGGCATTTGCGGAAATCGGTACAGGATTGATTGAATTCGAACCGATTATTCGCTGGGGAGAGGAGAACGGAGTCGAGTGGTACGTAGTAGAACAGGATGTTTGCAGAACAGCACCGATGGGCTGCGTGCAAACTAGCTTTACCAATCTATATCAATTAATGTCCAATCTGCAACCGACTCTGTTCGGTGAAGCCTGAGAACGCGACTGCGGAAAAGGCGGACCTCAATGAGCCGTGGAACGAACAACCGGAACAGCTTTGCTTGCTTTTTTGTAGAGAGAGGACAATGCGTCCGAGCGTCAAACCATCCGGCGCTTCTCAGCTGAAGCGCCGGATGGTTTGCCCGTTATGGAAAGGACCGGCAATACGGATATGCTCGCAAGGCGCGCCATGGTTTGCGAGACGCCATAGCATTTTCTCAGCCGCTTTATATCCGGTCTCCCTGATCAGAAGCTGGGGGCGGCTTAAATGCGGTAGCGTCGCCACCGGTCCGTTGGCCAAGCCGACTAGGGAGATGTCCTCCGGGATGAGGTAGCCGAGGGAGGTAAGACTGTCGTACAGCCTTACGATATCTTCATCGATGCCGGCAATGATTGCTGTTGGTTGGCTGCGCAGCTTGTCGATTAGCATACACTCGTCCCAAATGTCTGTTATTTGCAGTTCTGCGTCATAGTCCAACTGAAGCTCATCCATCATTTCCTCAAACGCCTGCCACCTTCTTGTATACCCCCGCTGGCTGTGAATATCTCCAACGTACATAATACGGGTATGGCCAAGCTGCGCGAGTCGGTCCACGGCCATGCAGACGGCTTCGAACACATCCCAGATTACGCTGTCGATTCGGCAAAGCGGTCTCGGATAATTAATCAGCACCTTGGGTAAAGGCAGCTCGAACAGCTTGCGCTCTGTGGAGTCCGAGAGCAGACGGGGCGCAATGAACAGACCGTCGGCCGTAGGCAAATTGCGCTGCTCCATCCAGTCCGAGAATGCGTGATCCGGCACATCCTCATCCAGCACATAGCTTTCCAGTCGATGCTCCAATTGATCGAGCCTCTCTCTTATCCCCTCTGTCAACAATACGTTGTAATTCATAGATTGCCGGAATTGTATCAATACAAATCGAAATTGGAAGGTTGGATAGGGCGTGATGCCGCGGCTGACCATCGCACGCGCCTGAGATACAGTTAAATAGCCACGTACGAAGGCTGTTCGGATAATGCGGCTTCGCGTTTCCTCGGACATGCCGGCTCGTCCGCTCAGCGCTTTGGATATGGTCTGAATCGAAAGACCAAGTTCTTGGGAAAGATCGTGCAGAGTAATCGATTTACGAGTCCCCAATTTCAAAACCTCCTTCCTCTTTTCTCTGTGTGGTTAGGGAATGCGAACATAAAGCTATCGTCCATGCTAACGCTTGACAGCTCTATTTTAAACTAAAGTTCAACTACTTTAGAAGTCCCCCAACTCCTATAATGAAAATACTTTCAGAGGAGGGGTTAAGCATGAGAAAAATAGAGACGGATATTGTGGTATGCGGCGGAGGGCCGGCGGGGATCAATGCGGCGCTGGCAGCTGGAAGGAGCGGGGCGCGAACGCTGCTAGTTGAACGATACGGTTTTCTTGGCGGCATGTCGACTACAGCTCTGGTCTATCCATGGATGACCTTTCACACGATGGATGGCAAGCAAGTCATTGCCGGAACGGCGCAGGAAATTGTAGACCGCTTGATGGCCGGGGGAGCTTCCCCCGGTCACGTTCGCGATACGGTAGGCTTTGTAAAGACAATAACCCCTTATGATCCTGAGGTATATAAGGTGTTAATCATCGATATGCTGCGCGAGGCGGGCGTTAAGGTGCTGCTGCACAGCTTCATGGACGAAGTGCAGACCAGGGACGGCCTCATTGAAACGGTACGACTCGCTACCAAGTCAGGGAAGTACGAAATTTCGGCTAAGCAGTTCATCGATGCGACAGGGGATGCCGATCTGGCCTATCTCTCAGGCGCGCCGTGCTTGCAAGGACGCGACAGTGACAATTTGACGCAGCCGATGACGATGAAATTCCGAATGAGAGGCGTTGACCTGGCGAGAGTTAAACGGTATATGCTCGACCATCCGGACGAGTTTTACAAGAAGACGCCTTTCGATGAGCTGGAGGAACTGCCATTGTCCGGCGTACTGGGTTACTTCAAGCATTGGAAGGAGGCTGACCTGCCCATTAACAGAGATCAGGTCCTTTTCTTCACAGGTCCGGGACCGGACGAAGTGCTTGTCAATACAACTCGTGTTCAAGGGCTGGACGGAACTGAATTGGAGGATTTGACGGAAGGAGAGGTGCAGGGCAGGAAGCAGGTGCGCATGGTCGCGGATTTCATGACCCGCTGCTTGCCAGGCTTCGAGAACGCTTCCATCTCTTCGGTCGGAGCGCAAATCGGCATACGGGAGAGCCGAAGAATAGACGGCTGCTATTCACTCCAGGTACAGGATGTTGTAGATGGACGCGCGTTCGATGATTGCATTGCACGAAGCGGCTATCCCATCGACATTCACGATCCGTCCGGCAAGGGCGTACAGGCCGCATGGGTCCAGGGAGACGGCGCATACGATATTCCTTACCGCTGTTTGCTGCCGAAGCGGATTGACAATCTGCTCGTGGCAGGCCGCTGCATCTCGACGACGCATGAGGCGCTGGCAACGACGCGTCTGACACCTAGCTGCATGGCGACGGGACAGGCTGCGGGTACGGCGGCAGCAATGGCATGGGAGCAGGGAATATCACCGGGAAAAATCGACATTGGACGGCTGCAGGAGCGTCTAATTCATAACGGCGCGCTGCTACGCAGTGGGCAGACTTTATAGCTCGCATCCGACAGCGAGATAACGGCCAAATTCAATTGAAGAAATAATTGGAACATGGTAGACTTTTTCATAAGGTCGCCTCGTATCGGAAGTTTGTTGGAAAACAAACATTCTACCGGATGAGCGGCTTTTTTTTACCGTGTGATAGTATAGGTTTGCGCTTATAAACTGTCAGGAGGAGTCGGTGAAATGAAGCGGTATATTTCGATACGAGCCAAATTTATAACCATGTTCGTTCTGCTCATCACCATTCCATTCCTGATAAGCGGAATCAGCACTTACAATAAATTTGCGGAGGAAACCGAAAAAAACTCCAGGGCGTACTCCATGCAAATTATGAATCAAGTGAAAATTAATTTGGAAAATACGATAAAAGGCGCGGACAGAATAACCGTGGCTCCCTTGTATAACGAAGACGTGCTGCGTATTTTGGAGAAGCACAGTTATGAAGTGCCAGGCGAGGAGAAGCTTATTCCGTCGGCGGAAATTACTAAAATGGCAAGAGTAGCAGCTTCGCTCACATTGGATCAGCCCGGAATTGAACGAATGATTTTTTTTACCCGCGACGGCATTATGTACAGCGTCCAGGAAAAACTGACGCAGCGTTATTGGAACGAGAAAGGGAATGACTGGATGCAGGAGGTGCTGGACGGGGAAGGAAGGCTTGTCATTATCGAACCTCACGATACGACTTATTACAAACGATCTGAGCGGGTAATTTCCGCTGCCAGAGCATTGAATCACCCTACAACGGGCCAAAGCATCGGGGTTGTCAAAATTGATTTTAACATGAAAGAACTCGAAGCATTATTGTCAGAAGTATGGCTCAGCGACAACAGCCAGTTTTACTTGACAAAGGATAACGGCGAGCTGTTATTTCCGGATGAACTGGTTAATTTCCCGAATACCGGTCCGGGGGACGGAACGGTAGATTGGAACGGCCAGACTTATCTGTACACAACCATGCACTCCAAATCAACGAAAGTGAATATTCACGGACTTATCCCGATGGCCGATTTACAACGGGGCGGCAAGGAAATCGTCGGATTTACGATCCTCATTTCAGTCATATCGCTTATCATTGCCTATTTGCTTGCGATCTTTACGTCAGAGCGGCTGGTCAGGCCGATTCGTTATCTTCAGTCGCGCATGCGGAGGGTAAAGGACGGGGCTTTCAGTGAACGGGCAGATTTGAGCTTGATGAATCGCGATGAAATTGGGCAATTGGCCCAGGGTTTCAATCTGATGGTGACGGAAGTGGAGCGGCTGGTCAAGGAAGTATATGAAACGAAGCTGTGCGAACGCGAAGCCGAGCTGTCGGCTCTGCAAAGCCAGATTAATCCACATTTTCTGTACAACACGTTGGAATTGGTAAGCATGCAGGCGCTGAAGGAGAGAAATCTCGAAATCAGCGACATTGTTGCCAGCTTGGGAAAAATGCTGAGATACACGGTTGACAAGCAGGAACGGCCGGTGCAATTGAAGGAGGAGATACGGTTCGTTCACGCTTATTTGCAAATTCAGTTATCCAGGCTTGGCGAGAAGCTGAGTTCGGAAATGTATGTGGATCCGTCCTTCGAATCTTGTCTTGTACCCAAGCTGCTGCTTCAGCCGCTGGTTGAGAATGCATTGGAGCACGGAATGGGGAATTGCGGATTAACGATAACGATCAGGGCATCCGTGCTGGATCAGGATTTACTCCTGACTGTACAGGATAATGGGGTGGGGATGCCGACGCAACGTTTATTGGAGGTTCGCGAGCAGATGTTGTGCAAGCCGGAGCGGGACGGCAGCCGTCCAAAGTTTGGAGATACACTTAAAGGCTATGCCATCAAAAATATTCACCATCGCATTCAACTGCTTTATGGCGTGGAATACGGCTTAAGCGTGGAGAGCGATGAGGCTTCCGGTACACTATGGAGAATCCGACTGCCATTACGATGGGGGAATTAGAATGTACAATGTGATGCTGGTAGAAGACGAGAAGAAAATTCAGGAAGGGTTAAAGATAATGATTGAGGAAGTGATCGGCAGTTACAGGGTAACCGCAGAGGCGGAGCACGGTTTCGCTGCGCTGGAGCTTCTCAGAATGCAATCGGTGGATTTGCTGATTACGGATATCCGAATGCCCCAGATGAACGGAATCGAGTTATTGCGGCATGTCCGGAGGTTGTATCCCAACCTTCCTGTATTAATCATCAGCGGGCATGAAGATTTTACTTATGCCAAGGCGGCGATACGTCACAATGCGTCGGATTACATCCTGAAGCCGGTGGACCGGATTGAGCTTTCCTATTTTCTATTGAATTTGAAAGCGCGGCTGGACCGCGAGCGGTCGGTAGAGATGCCTAACGCCGAAGCAGCCCATGAAGATCTGACGATTCGAAGAGTGAAGGAACTGGTCGTCTCTTGTCTGGATCAGGATGTTTCACTTCCATTCATCGCGGAGCAGGTGCATTTGAATCATCAATATTTATCCACATTGTTCAAAGTAAAAACCGGACAAAACTATTCTGATTATGTGACGGCCTGCCGGATAAGTAAAGCCAAGGAGCTGCTGACCCATACCCATCTGAAAATATACGAGGTCGCCAACCTTTGCGGCTATGCCAGCGCCAATCACTTTATGGCCGTGTTTCGGCAGCATTGCGGAGCGAAGCCTACCGAATATAGAAAAAGGCCGCTGAGCTAAGGCTGATTAGATCATTGAGCACAAAAAAATGCTATAAATATCGTAGTTTTTCTCGAAAATGCGTTGTTTTTCACTGACTGGCTGACTTGTATACTTATGATTGAGCGCTTCCAATTGGCGCAGAGACTTCATGTATTGCGACAGAATGATTTCATTCGGATATTCGGGAGGTGTAAGAGGGAGCTTGGGTTGGGTTCTATTGGAAACGCTTACAATGAGGTTGTAAGAGAGGGACGAATGAAATGACATGAAAGAAAGGATGTGGTAGGTAATGATTATTCTTTCAAAAAGATCTACAGCGTTATTATTAATCCTGATTATGCTGTTCACGGGTTTGATGGGCTCGAGCCGCGTGCAGGCCGAAGCCGAATCTGCCAACCGGATCGTATTCGAGGATTCCGAGAACGGCGCTCCGGACGATCACAGTGTTGAGGCGGAACCGCCATTCGCTGTTCACGTCATGGAGACGACGAGCACAACTGTCAAGCTGCAGTGGAATCCGTTGCCAAGCTCGGATGTTAGCCAATATGTGATCTACAACGGCGACAGTCCTGCGGCTTCCGTAAGTTTTTCCACCTATGATGCGAATGGCGGTCTATATAGCGCGCTTGTGTTCAATCTGGAGCCTAGCACCGAATATGCTTTTACCATAAAAGCGCATACGCCGACTGAGCTTGCCTCTGTGTCGAGCAATGAGGTGATCGTATCCACACCGGCACTTAGCGGAGCTTCAGCAACCCCGCTGACGGTCGCGGATTATCGGGCAAGCGGCAGCGATTCCAATATTCCGGAGTATGCCATTGACGGCGATATTCAGACAAGGTGGTCGGCGTATGATGACGGGCAATGGATCGAACTGGATCTGGGCTCGGAACAGCTGGTTTCTTATCTGGGAGTCGCTTTCTACCGGGGAGACAATCGCCGTAAAACCATTGATATCGAGGCTTCGAACGACCAGACCAACTGGACCCGCGTATACAGCGGCGACAGCAGCGGCACGACGACCCAGGTTGAAGCCTTTGGTTTTGAAGCCGTCACTGCCCGTTATGTACGGGTTGTCGGGCGCGGAGCAAGCGAATGGACAAGCATAACGGAAATTCAGGTTTACCCTCCCCATGTGGACGGGGTTATATTAAGGCATTTGGAGATTCCGCCAACGGGACCGGATCCGGATTCCCCAATTCCGACAAAAGCTGGTCTTTATTATGCGGATGGCACACCGCATGTGCCGCATGAGGCTCAGACAGTGACCGGCTCTACGTATAATGTCTTGGACTTCGGCGCCGATCCTGCCGACAACGGAATGGATGACGCTCAAGCTATCCGGGCTGCACTGGCTGCAGCGGCGTTTGGGGACGAAGTGTATATTCCGAACGGACACTATCAATTAACGAGCACAGATATGGACGGAGTTACACATTTCATTATGAAATCAGGCGTCCAGATTCGCGGCGAGAGCCAGGATGGCGTTCTGCTGGTCTCCGACCATGCTAATGAACAGGGAGAATATGCTACGGTTGAAGGCATCGTATTTCGCATGGCTGGACAAAACAATATTAAGATCAGCAACATGACAATTACATCCAGTTGGGACTTGAATTATTCAACGAATACGTCGGTTGCGAATCCGGATCGGGGCGGACCTAAGCAGGTGATCATGATTACCGCCGCTTCCGGCAAACCGTCATATAACATTACGCTGGACGGTCTGACGATCGAGAAGTTTCAACGGATCGGCGTTGTCATTACGAATAGTCATGATGTCATTGTGGAAAATTCGCTTTTTCGCAATGCGACGAACTTAGCCGAGGGCGGAAATGGATATGGCGTGTCCATCGAAGGCAAATCCAAGGAAAATCGGCTCGGCAGAGAGGATGATTCTCGTTTCAATGTCGTTCGCAACAACGAGTTTATCGGTCCCTATCTGCGTCACGGAACGATGGCGCATTCTTACACGCATAACAATCTCATTGAAAACAACTACTACTTGAACTCGGCATTAGATGCTATCGATTTCCATGGAGAAGACGAGTATATGAATGAAGTAAGCGGCAACCATATCGTTGGCGGCGGCGAAGCGGCTGTCGGTGTTGGCAATCCGGGCGCTACACATGATGCCGCGGGACCAGGCAATTATATTCATAACAATTTAATCGAGAATGTGAAACGGTATGGGGTACAGGTGTACCTGGGATCTCCGGATACGATTATCGAGAATAATATCATTACTGGATTTACGAACGCGGGGAGTCAGGGAATACGTCTGAAAAATGCGCCTGGAACGATAGTGAAGGGCAATCAGATCGTGAACAATACGGCTTCTGACTTCTGGGGCATAATGGCCATGAAAGACGACGGCGATCCGACCAACGCCGGGAACGGCGCTGGCATACCCGAGAATATTGTCATTCAGGACAATCATGTTACGGGGAATACGAATGGCGTTATGATCTCGCACGGTACGAATATTCGTCTTTCCGGTAATGAGATCAGTGGAAATACCGGGACGGATTATGAGAATCAAGTGGCGGTTTCCGAACTGCTGCCTGCAACCAAGGCGGCAAGTGTACAGAAAAATGCTCAGTACGCCCCGGTTACGGATCTCTTACAGATTAAAGGTGGAGAAGATAGCGAATCGGCGAGAAGCTATCTGCAATTCGATCTGAATTCCATTGAAGGCAGGCTGGCTACCGCATGGCTCTATGTGTATGGACGGGCGCTGGAGAGCCCTGCTGGAGAGACGGGAGCTGCAACTTCTCTCTATGCAGTGGACAGCAATGACTGGGACAGCGATACAATGCAATGGAATACGTACCAGTCTCCGCCAGAGCTTGGCCAGAAGCTCTCGACTGTTCAGCTGAATAATAACGGCGAGAACGTCTGGTATGTATTCGATGCGACTGTGCTCGTGCAAGAACGTCTGGATGGAGATCGGACGATATCACTTGCTTTTGCCCAGGATTCCGATCAAACCGGTTACTTGACGCAGCTATACAATGGACCCGACTCCAGCTATAGGCCTTACCTGCGGGTTGAAACTTACCCTCCTGTCGAACTTGCGGCCGTAGCGGTAACGGCTGATCGTTCGCAACTGGTGCCGGGCATGACTACCCAACTGCATGTGATCGGCACATACAATACAGGATCGAACGTTTCGTTGGAAAATGCGGACATATCTTTCAACAGTCTGACGCCGGATCTAGTGACTGTTGATCATACCGGCGTGGTTACCGCACTTCAAGCTGGGGAAGCAACATTGCAGGCAGCTGTTGTCTTGGATGGCGTTGCTCGCACTGGAGAGTTCGTTCTTAATGTAACTAATAATCTGGCGATTACTGCGCAGCTGTCGGTCGACTCCACGCTGGGTAAAAATACAAAAGATAGCGTACTTGACGGAAGCTTGGAAACCCGCTGGATATCAAACGGCTCCCAAACGCCTTATCTGATGCTGGACTGGACAACAGAGCAAACGATCAACCAAGTGAAGCTGTGGAGCGGACATGTGCCGCTTATAGGCTCGGCCAACTGGCATGTCAGAGATTTTGATCTGCAGTTTCTGGAAGACGGAGAATGGAAGACGATAGCCGAAGTTCGAGATAATGATCAGGACGCTTTTTGGGGTCAGTATACCATGTTGAATTTGGAAAACCCCGTCGTGACGACTGCCTTGCGCTTCCATTTTGTCCGTCCGTCATGGGGCAATGGCAATTCGAATGATATGATGGCCAGAATCCATGAGGTGTTTGTCGGCTTCGTCAACGATTAGGAACCACCTCGGCCTATGTACTTGTCATGCGGGCTTAGGCCGAAGTTCTGTTATATAGCTGGTTCTATTAAAGTACTCGAATTTACATAGTTTTTCTCGATTTTGTGTTATTTTTTCTGAATGCCATCAAATTTATACTAGTAATAGAAAGCGATTACAAACATTGAGGGGGGCATAAAGATGAAGAAATACGGGTTAATCTTGCTGTCTGTTGTATTGCTGCTCGGCTTGCTGAGCGCCTGCGGAGGAAACGGAAATAACAATAATGGCACCGGAAAGACAAACAAGGAAAATGCGAACAATACGCCGAGTGCGGAAGTGGCTGCTGAGTCAAAAGATCCTATAGAGCTTGAGATGTCCGTTTGGGGCAGTGATGCCCAGGTGGCATTGTATGACGAGCTTGCTGAGGAATACAAGAAGCTCCATCCGAATGTAACAGTCAAAACTTCCGTGATTCCGTGGGCGGACTACCAGCAAAAACTGGCGATCATGGCAGCGACCAAAACCTCTCCTGATATCGTATGGATCTCAGAGCGCATGATTCCGCAATTTATGAATGGGGGCCAGCTGCTGGATATTTCGTCCGTGAAAGAGGACGCGGCTTATACGTTCGATGATATAATACCATCCACACTCACTGCATTTGAAAAGGACGGCAAACTCTACGGCATTCCATTCTCTACGCCGCCTCAGGTCGTTTTTTACAATAAAAATCTGTTTGAAGCGAATGGATTGAAGTCGCCAATGCAGCTTTATGAAGAGGGCAACTGGACTTACGATGAGATGGTCAAAGCGTCCGAAGCGATCTCCAAACCGCAGGAAGGGGTATACGGCGTGAAGTTCATACAAAATTCCTCCAACTGGTCCGATAATCTGATTCCATTGATTTGGGCGATGGGCGGCGAAATCTTCAACGAAGACACAACGCAATTCGCTATGAACACGCCGGAGACGGCTAAAGCGATCAATCTTTTTAAAGGGCTGCTCGATAAGAAAGCGCATCCAAGCATCGGCGAGCAGTTAACTTTCGATACAGGTAAGCTTGGTATGGCGTTTGAGAACGTTACCCGTACAAGCGCTTATCGTGACAAAGTCGATTTCGAATGGGATATTGCTCCGCTTCCGGAAGGCGACCATGGCGTCAAGATGCCTATTGGCTTTGGAGGCTATTCGATCTTCAAAGACGCAGAGTATCCGGAAGAAGCATTGGAATATTTAAAATTTATAAGTAATAAGGAAAATGCAGCTAAAGTAGCGGAGTTTTTTGTACCACAGAGAGAGTCCGTCCTGTACTCCGATGAGTATCTGAACAAGTTCCCGTTCCCGACTGTTGAAACGATGAAAGTGGCTGCGTACGATCGGTTGGCCGAAGGTACAATCCGGCCTTCCCATCCGAACTGGGTCAAGATTGACGAGCAGGTGACAATAAACCTGGATGCGATTTTGCTTGGTTCCACGACAACCGAGCAAGCGTTGGAAATTATGGAAGACAGCATTAATCCTCTATTGAAGTAACCCTCCAGAACGATGGAGCATTGCGAGATCGCCATATGAACAATAGGGCGATCTCGGATCTTAAAGGGAGGGTTTCATCATATTCACAACAGGAGGTAGGCGCAAATGGCCGGAGGTAAGCCAGCAGGTTTAGCAACTTTGAAATCAAAAGAAATGTGGACGGGATATTTGTTTATACTGCCTATTGTGGCGGGATATTTAATCTTTCTGTTTGGCCCGATCGTTTACGCTTTCGTGATGAGCTTTACAAATTGGTCGTTATTTGGAAATAAGGAGTATATTGGTTTGGGTAACTATATTTATGCCGTGCGCGATGATCCCGTCTTCTGGGATACGGTTGTGAATACGGTATATTTCTCTGCGGGCTTGGTCCCGCTGAACATTGTGTTATCGCTTTTGCTGGCTATGCTGTTGAAACGGAAAATATGGGGCATTGGCTTGTTTCGGACCGCGATCTTTACGCCGGTAGTCGTTTCCCTCGTGGTTTGGGGGATCGTATGGAAGTTTATTTTCTCTACGGACGGCGGATTAGTCAATCTGCTGATCCGAACGTTTGGCGGAACTGAGATTCCCTGGCTTTTCTCGGAAACTTGGACGATGCCTACCGTTATAGTGGTCAGTGCGCTTAAAGGTGTGGGGATGAATATGGTCATCTTCCTGGCCGCTCTGCACGATGTGCCGAAGGATTATTACGAGGCTTCCAAAATTGACGGCGCTTCGCGCTGGGAAACCTTTAAATCCATTACACTGCCAATGATTACGCCAGCCGTATTCATGGTAACGATAATTACCGTTATCGGTTCTCTTAAAGTGTTCGGACAAATCTATGTGATGACAGGTGGAGGGCCGGGAACAAGCACGTACGTGATGGTCTTCTACATTTTCAAACAAGCGTTCCGCTCCTACGAATTCGGTTATGCATCAGCCCTGGCATTTATTTTGTTCAGCATTATCCTGGTTCTGACTTTGATACAGTGGAAACTAAGAAAGAGATGGGTACATTATGAACAATAAAAAGATAACATCCAACCTTGCATCCTATCTGGTTCTAACAATCGTTTCCCTCATCGTGTTGTTCCCATTTTTTTGGATGGTCAGCACATCCTTGAAGACAGAATCCGAGGTGTTTCTATTTCCGCCCCAGTGGATACCCGCAGCTTGGGAGTGGATCAATTATATTCGCGTGTTTACGGAAATGCCGTTTCATCTCTACTTTTTTAATAGCATGTATATCGCGGCGCTCGTCACGGCAGGCACTTGTTTCTTGTCCGCATTGGCAGGCTATGCGTTTGCCAGATTGCACTTTCCATTCAAAAACGCGATCTTTCTGTTCCTGCTCAGCGGGATGATGATTCCTACCGAAGTTACGGCCATTCCTTTATTCAGCTGGATGTCAAACCTCGGATTCATCGATACGCATATTCCTCTGATTCTTCCGCCAATGCTTGGATCGGGAGGAATGTTCGGCGTATTTCTCGTACGTCAGTTTCTAATTACTGTTCCTATTGAACTGGATGAAGCAGCCAAAATGGACGGGTGTTCGCCGTGGCGCACGTTCAGGTCGATCATGCTCCCGATCGCCACGCCCGCATTGGCAACCGTAAGCATCTTTACATTCATGAATAGCTGGAATGAGTTTTTTGAACCGCTTATTTATTTAAATACGAAGGAATTGTTTACGCTGCCGATCGGCTTATCCATGCTGACTACGGATGCCGGCGTGGACTGGCCGCTGCTGCTTGCCGCTTCGACCATAGCGACAGTCCCGATTCTGGTTGTTTTCTTCCTGGCCCAAAACAAGTTTATTGAAGGCATTGCCAATACGGGCTTGAAATAATGCGTTTTCTCCAAAAAGGACTGATACCTAATATACATGCAGTAGTTTCACATGCGAACGTCAGCCTAATAAAGGGCTGACGTTTGTATTTTGCAGCTATAAAATTAAGCTGTAAAAGAACAGGATTTCTTCTGCAAATGTATTTACTTCGGCATTATTCTGAACAAATACGGAAGTATTATTTTAATTCTTATCTCTTTTGACAGATGTACAGACGATGTGTGCTAATTCCTAATATGCTTTTTTCTCTGCATGTTTGAAAATGACAGCATTCTTCCCCGATACATAGGACGTATACGTTCCCGCTTCGTATGGATACGCTAAAACCCGCTAGTACCATTAAACTCGATGCCGTCGCCATTGTGTCGAACCTAAACATAGGTGAAATCTTTACTGTTAAATATTATATATTATTCCTATCGATATTAACGTTAAGCTGACGGGCAGATTAGTTCAGTAATCGATGGACGCTCTAATGTATGATTTGGTACACTTGATCTATAAAATTTAACGGAGGCGATTTACATGAAAAGTTACGGAATCTTTTGGGCAAATCAACTGTGGGGAATATTGCATAACTAGCCTAATAAACTGCATCTTCCCCTTAATTTGAGAGGGTACTATTTTGGAAAATCCATTTTTATCTTTTAATAATCCTAAGCCACTTGGTGCAGGCTCGTATGAAATGGCACTTCCCTTAATAAATTCACTGAACTTAAAAGCCGGTATGCGAGTTTTGGAGATAGGCGCTGGTACAGGTCAAAGGCGCTGGTACAGGTCAAGTAGCCGCCATATTGGCTAAAAATTGGGGAGTATCCGTCATTACCCTTGAACCATGGGAAAATTTAATAGATATTCAAGATTTCGCTACTGAACATGGTGTGGGAAATGACGTTCTTGCAATAAATGCAAACGCAATGGGTATGCCTTTCCCAGATGAATCATTTGATGCTGTCTTTGGGATTGGTTCTTTCTTTATGATTGATGATAGAGAACAAGCTTTGAAAGAAATCATAAGAGTCACGCGTAAAGCAGGGCATATCGGAATTGCAGAGCCTATGTGTACCGGTAATCCTATGCCGTCTGACTTGGGAAAGTATGAAATCTTTAATTCGTATAAGAACTGGCTAAGATCATTGGAATGGAACTGTGACTTATATAGAAATCAGGGTTTATCAGTTACAGAGGAGTACTACTTTCCGGAAGCGTATCAATGGATGATTGATAATTTTCGATATTATGATGGTGAAAAAGATTTTATTCTAGAAGATAACGGTCGTTGGTTAACTTTAGGACTTGTTGTCGGGCAGAAGTGATAATTTTTTTGAGACCACCTTCATAGGCGGTCTTCTATACTCAGCGTATGCTAGCGCTGTATGCATGACTAACGGGGAACGATAGTTCAGAATTGACCTTGCATACAACATAAAATCAATATATCATTGGTGCTCTTCAGCACAGCTTAACAGGTGATCAAATAAGGAGTAAGAGCCATGTAGACCTCCCTACGTGGCTCTTTTGTATACTTATTAAACTTAGATTAATAGCGTTTTATGAATAAGAAATTTTTATTCTCAATAGGGTACCCCGTTGAAGAGAAACGATTCATTTTTTACATAGGCATTAATTTCTCTTTTGGCTAATTTACTAATATGGTCTGGTAACCATTCCTGCGAGTCTGGTAGACCCAGCCAAAAATTCATTGTTTCAAGTTGTCCTGCAATAAAAAAACCTTCTAATAGCTCAATATAATTATCTGGTAACGAATAATATTTAGAATATGACTTAAGTAACGGGTTTAATATACGTGCACACCCGTACCAAGCACGGATTTGTTTTGTACGAAATTACCGGATAGATATACCTTTTGCAGATTAGGCAGCTGGCTTAGGGGCTCTATATTGGAAATGGCATTGTTCTCGAGATGAAGCTCTCCTATGGCCTGCCAGTTACTCATAAATTCGAGAGAAGCCAAGTTGCTGTCTTGCATAGTGAAGGAACGTAGAGCGGACATTTTGGCAAAGTAAGGCATCATTTGGTCAACTTCAGTAACAGAGGTATTGTTTATGCTGAAGTATGGCTGCTCTAAAGTTAAATGTTCAAGCATGCTGTTCTCCGCGGCGGCCGTTTGTTTAAAGTTCAGCCTGCACTCGGAGCACATCAGAGATTTGACCTGCTTCAAACGAAATAAAGCATCGCTCTCCTTATATAGTGACGAGTCGTAAATGTTCAGAGTCTCCAGACGAGACAAGCTGTCCAGGGCGCCTAGACGTGTTATTTCACTGATCTCCCAGAGGGAAAGCTGCTTCAGTTTCGGGAATTTCCCCAGAATAGCCAAATTCAACTCTCCGCTTCCGCCACGGAGCGTCAGGCTGGTTGCGGCCGGCGCCTTCAGCCCCGGGAGAAAGGAGCTCGGTATTTCAACCCGGACTACATTAGGCAAGGTCAGCGCTTCTGCCTCCTTGTAGTAACCGGACAACGTTAATTCCCGCAGAGAGGGCAGACTGTTTATGACCTTTACCGAGCCAAGCTCACTTAGAGAAGCCAGGCGTAGCGTAGTAATGGAGTTTTTACCGGCCAAGCGCTCCAGGTTGGAAAAGTTTACATTTTCGATATCTAGTGTTTGTAGTGCAGGCATATTTTGCACAAAGTCGATGGACTTTACATTCGATAAATAGGACAACTGAAGCTCCTGAAGCTGGGTCAAGGCGTACAGCGGCTGCAGGTCTGTGGCTTCACTGTAATGTATGGACAAGGATGATAGCCCGGTCATGGAAGACAGCCATCCAAGTTCATCGACAAAGGTGAGCGACAGGGACTTGAGCGGCAGTTTATTCAACAGAAAGAAATCCGTTACGGACTCATCCACATAGGTAATGGATAAAGAGCTCAGATTAGGAAATTCCAGCAGCAGGGCCAATTCCTGATTGCTGCGAAGCTGAGTGGAGAGCTCCGTAATTTTAGACTTGTCACCAAAGTAGCCTGAAAATTTGCTGAAGGATTCGTTAAAAGCGCCTCCGTAACTTTTTAATCCGGGCATATGGGCCAAAGTGGTTTGATCCGTCTGGGAGATTTCATAGGTATTCGTCAGATCGAGTGCAGTCAGCCCTGTAAAAGCTTCAAAATCTCGCTGATCGATCTCCTGGCTATTCAGTTTCTTATCCTGAGTAACATAAGTGATCTTCTCGGCCTGTTCATCGCTGAAGGGATCGGAGAGGCTATATGTAAACTTCCACTGATCATTCTCCGAATGCGCTACGGTTAAATAGCGAAGACGAGCCAATTCCTCCTCTGTCGGCAAGGCAGACCCTTTATTGAAGATATCTCGCAAAAAGGAGAGCAGAACCTCGCTTTCAGGCATCTTTCGCACAGGCAGATTGGCTTCTGTTGTTGGATAGGTGGAGCTGTTGCTATAATAAAAATAAGTACCGATCGCGCCAGCTAGGACTAACATCAGTATCAGCATTACCTTTACGGAGGCAGTCTGCTTCAGCGGTGCTTTAGGGGGCGTTCCGTGGTAATGATTAATGGTCTGGTCTACGTAATAGACATGATTTTGCTTCAATAAAAGCTCTGTTTCACAATAGGGACACTTTAAAATCTCACCCTCTTTGTATTCAATTCTTCCGTTGCAATTGGGACAGTTTAACGGGATAAACGCCACGAATGTCCCCTCCTTCATTATGATGGTCATAAGATCATGCTGAACGGTCATCTGACTTCATTATACCTTGTGAATTTACGTTTGATGAGAGAAAGAAGTTTCACATAGCAAAGGAGCAGGGGAATCCTGCTCCTTTTTGATCTTTTTTAAGTATGGCTGGTGGTAGGCATTATTAAATAAATCATTAAGCGATCGAAGTAATCGGATGTTTAACTTGCATAGGGTAGATGTTTTCACCATGGGTTCTTACAAATAAGCCGTCATTGGTGAGTGTACTTTGTAAAACGATATGATCTGTTGCATCTGGCGTGAAATGAAAAGTTATTTTCTCCGTATCCTCATCTGCGATCTTATCCAAGATATCTTTCATATTCATTTCGTTTAAGCTAACAACGTCGAAGAGCTCAATATGATTGTCTTCTTTCTGATAAATAATAATGACGTTTTCATTTTCCAAGTAATAAATATCATCACTAAAAACATTCAGGCAGTAAAACATGAATATGCCCTGGGCATGATCAGTTGCAAAATGCTGCGAAACAGGTAGTCTTTCGGATGCAAATTTATGGATAAGGCGCAAATCCTCCGCGTTAGTAACATCGAGTTTCTGAATGTTCGCAGGCTCCGGTGATTTTTTTGCCGTATAATTCATTGAAAAAAGATGTTCTTCCACAGGCTTAAACCCAAACTTGGGGTAAAAATCAAGCACCGATTCATTGGCAAAAAGGTACATGTAATCGACCTTGTTCTCGTATTCCTCTAAAACTTTATTCATTAAACGTGCAGAAAGTCCTTTCCCCCGATAATCAGGGTGTGTCATCACTGTGCCGATTTGAATCGCTTTTTTCTTCTCCCCGTGAATGATGAACTCAAGGATGTTAACGGAAACATTGGCAATAACCTGATCTCCATCTACAAATGAAAAAGGGATGTATCGTTCTCCCCAACACCCTTGTTGGTACCAATTTTCAAATTTCAAATCAAAAGTGTTAGCAGCAAGTTCGAAGAAACTTGTTCGAAGTGCTTCATTATTTCTATAATCCTTCTTAAATATAAATTCCTGCAAGGTCTTTCCCCCCCTTAGCCCTCAAACGTGACTATTTGTATATTAATGGTATTATCCTTTACTTCAACCGGTTTAACAAGCATCGGATTCACGGAAACGCCGGAATACCTGACACCTGTTCAATAGGCCAAGTGGTGTTAATTGAATGTAATGAACAACGTTTCAACTTATATAGATTCACGATTCTATCTGCCGCGGCCTGATCAGCGGAATGAAGAGTATGTCCATACCATTATCAGAATTGGTATTGTTCTGTAAAAAACTAAGATTCCCCTTTAATTTGGAGTAAGATTTCTCTTTCATGAAGTGGTATTATCTGGGTGAAAGGAGGCTGGTCACGGCAAATTATGTAAGCGCTTTATATGTTTGATGAAAAATTTGGTGTGGGGGGAATGCTTCGAATGAGGAAATCATTTAAGCAGGTCGTTTCCGGGTTACTCGCAGCGGCTCTGCTTCTTCCGGGCGGCTTGATAGCTCCGACAGTTAACGCTGCAGATCTAGTGGCAACTAATTCACAAATTGTGTATCAGGAAACATTCCAGAATGGTCAAGGCAAGGCAAGTCAATCAGGCGGTGCCCAGCTGGACGCTGTAACAGGCAAGCCGTTTGAAGGCAATGATGATGGAGCGGCTCTACATGTTAGTAACCGATCTAATAACTGGGATGGCGTGGACCTCGCTTTTGATGACCTAGGTTTGTCAGTTGGCAAAGAGTATTCTGTAACCGCTTCCGTATATGTTGATTCTGATGCTAACCCACCTGCAGACGGGAAAGCCGTTCTGGAAATGGTAAGCAATAAGGGCGTTGCTGGATCTGAGGCATACACTGGAATTAGCTCTGCTGACTTTAAAGCAGGACAAGGCATTACGCTATCCGCCGATCTCTCCGTTAACAGTGTGGAGAATACAGCTCTGCGGATTAAATCGAATGATGCCGGGAAAGCAGTCCAATTTTATATCGGGAATATCACGATCACCCAGACAGTAACACCTGTCGAACCCACGGTAGTCCTTAACCAAAGCTTTGAAGACGGGAATACCGGTGGATGGGGCAAACTGGGTTGGGGATCGAATGGGGACACTACGGTCGTTAACGACGTAGCTTCCGAAGGCACGAAATCTCTGAAGTTCTTTAACCGAGCCGATGAGAAGGCCGTTCCTGCTCTCGTACTTACGGGCAAAATGAAATCCGACCATAAGTATGATATTTCCCTCAAGGTTAAACTCAGTTCAGGTGAAGGCCAGTTCCATCTGGCTTCCAAGATAGATTCTGAAATATTGTCGGGAGATCAGAAGTATCCTTGGCTTATAGGCAATAAACTTGTAACCGCTTCCGAATGGACGCTATTTGAAACCAAAGGCTATGAAGTTCCTTCTAAAACGAATGAGGTCATCATCTACGTTGAACCATCAAACAATACGTTAACCTCGGATATTTACATTGATGAAGTCATGATTACCGATGTAACCCCTGATCAAACCACACCAGAGATTGTAGATACAACGGGCATCGCTGCCGATTTTGAGAATGACCTGAATGGATTCAAAGCACGGAACGGCCGTGAAACGGTAGTTCTTTCCCAACACGATAATCATACAACTGGCGGCAAACAAAGCTTGCTTGTGACGACTACGGCACAATATGATGCAGCCTTGGTTAATGCTGATGGCAAAATGGCAAAGAATCACGAATATGAGCTGTCTGCTTGGGTGAAAATGGCACCTGGACAAGAACCCACAACACTTCGTATAAGTGTTCAATATGCGGACAGTGGCTTTGCGAACGTTTCACCAAATGCAACCGTTACAGATCAGGAATGGGTACACTTAACGGGTAAGTATACGCTCACCACTACTCCAAGCGTACTCAATGCTTATATTGAAACAGCAAACAATGACGGCGGCAACCGTACCTTCTTCTTGGATGACTTTGCTCTAAAATATGTGGGACCTGTAACTGCCGCGCCTCCGATTCAAGAAAATCTTCCTAATATCAAGGATATTTACGAGGATGATTTCCTGATCGGGAACATTGTTAATTCGGCTACCTTTGACGAGACTCGGCTCAAGCTTCTGACCAAGCATCACAATGTCGTCACGTTTGAGAATGATATGAAGCCGGATTATGCATATAACGCGGACAGACAATTTGATTTCACTGCAGAAGATGCTCTTGTTCAAAAAGTAAAGGATGCAGGCCTTGATTTGCACGGTCACGTGCTCGTATGGCATGCTCAGTCTCCTACATGGCTTCATACGGCAGCAAACGGCGAACCTTTGAGCCGTGAAGAAGCTCTGACGAACCTAAGAACACATGTTAAAACGGTCGTTGAGCACTTTGGTGACCAAGTTATTTCCTGGGACGTTGTTAACGAAGCGATGAATGATAACCCGGCTAATCCGGAAGACTGGAAAAATGCGTTGCGTAATTCAGGCTGGTTACAGGCCATCGGCCCTGATTTTCTTGAGCAGGCATTCCTTGCAGCCAAAGAAGTCATTGATGATAACGGCTGGGATATCAAGCTTTATTACAATGACTACAACGATGACAACCAGAATAAATCTACAGCCATCTACAGCATGGTGAAAGAGATCAATGAGAAGTACGCTGCAAATCACCCTGGCGAGAAACTGATTGACGGCATCGGCATGCAAGCCCACTACAATTTGGGCACGAGATTGGACAATGTCAAGATGTCACTCGAGCGTTTCATTTCTTTGGGTGTGGAAGTCAGTGTCACCGAATTGGACATTATGGCAGGCACCAACTCTGCAATCACTGAAAAAGAAGCGAAGCAGCAGGCCTATCTGTATGCCCAATTGATGGATCTGTATAAGAAGAACAGCGAGCATATTTCGCGTGTCACCTTCTGGGGATTAAATGACAGCACCAGCTGGAGAGCCGAGCAGAACCCAACCTTGTTCGATAAGAATTTTCAAGCAAAAGAGTCGTTCTACGCGGTAGTTGATCCGCAAAAGTACATGGCGGAAAATCCGCCTGAAGCGCTTGAATACAAGCGCTCAAACGCTTATTATGGAACACCAGCTATTGATGGCTCCGTAGACAGCGTATGGAGCAAAGCTCCTGATTTGAAACTGGAAACGAAGCAAATGGCATGGTCAGGTGCAACAGGAACAGCAAAAGCACTCTGGGATGACGACAATCTGTATGTGCTCGTTCAAGTCAGAGACGATCAACTGAACAAGACCAACCCGAATGCATGGGAGCAGGATTCCGTCGAGATATTCGTCGATGAAAATAACGGGAAAACGTCCAGCTTCCAGGATGATGATGGACAATACAGAGTGAACTTCGAGAACCTTGCTACCTTTAATCCTGCGGAAATCGCTGCAGGTTTCGAATCCAAAGTCTCTGTTTCCGGTACCAACTACACCGTTGAAATGAAAATTCCGTTCAAAAAGGTGAAGCCTGCGAATAATGCCAAGATTGGCTTTGATGCGCAGATTAATGATGCGAAAGACGGCAACAGAATCAGCGTGAATGCATGGAATGATGCATCTGGTCAGGGTTACCAGGATACGTCTGTATTCGGTGAATTGACGCTCACGGGCAAACCTTCTTCAGGAGGAAACGACGGTGGCGGCAACAACGGTGGAGGCAACAACAGCGGAGGTAACAATGGCGGCGGTAGTGGCGGATCGAACTCAGGGACTACTTCGCAGCCCCAGCCTCAACCACAGCTTCCAGGCAACGACTCGGTGATTATACCGGTAATAAAAGTCGAAAATGGAACAGCCACAGCAACCGTTTCGAGCGAAAGCTTGAATAAAGCCATTGAAAAAGCTTCTCCAGGTGCAAATGGCAAGAAGCAGATTACCATCGAAGTGCCGAAGCAGGCTAATGCCCAATCCTATGTGGTGCAGCTACCGACTTCCAGCCTGCAAAGCAACAATAATGTTGAGTTTGTGCTTAAGACGGAGAATGCAACAATTCAAATTCCGTCCAATATGCTTTCTAATATTACGGAGCAAGCGGATCAAGTCTCTATTCTGATTAACAAAGTCTCGGCAGATCGTCTGAGCGCAGATGTTCGCGCTATTGTGGGCAGCCGTCCGGTGATCGATCTAAGTGTAAAAGCTGGTGACCGTCTCCTTGCCTGGAACAATCCAGCGGCACCTGTAACGGTATCTGTTCCGTACACGCCTGCTGCACAGGAGCTTGTCAATGCACATCAGATCGTGATTATTTACATTGACAATCAAGGGCATGCAACAGCCGTGCCAAGCGGACGCTATGATGCTAAATCCGGTTCAATGGTGTTCAAAACAACTCATTTCAGCACTTATGCTGTAGCCTACGTAACCAAGACTTTTGCCGATGTGCGAAATGTCTTGTGGGCAAAACAAGCAGTCGAAGCGCTGGCTGCACGCGATATTATTAAAGGAATCTCTGATGACAGCTTCGCGCCTTCAGCTTCTATCACGAGAGCCGACTTTATCACCTGGCTTGTCAGAGCACTTGAATTGAAGGGTACGGGCACGAACACGGCACCCTTCAGCGATGTACAGCCAACCGCTCACTATGCAGAGGCCGTGGCTATTGCCAAAGAACTTGGAATTGCCTCTGGATTCGAAGACAACACATTCAAACCAGGCAACAGCATTTCCCGTCAAGACATGATGGTTCTTACGGCGAAAGCCCTGAAAGCAGCGGGTAAGCAATCTGCCGGCAACGGAAATCTAGCTTCATATTCCGATGCTGCAAGCATTTCCACTTATGCGATGGATAGTGTAGCTTCCCTCGTAGGAAGCGGAATTGTTAACGGCAAAGATGGCAAAATCGCACCAGCCGAACCATTGACCCGTGCTGAAGCAGCGGTGATTCTGTACCGCATCTGTAACATGTAATTGCAGTTTAATTGAATAAGCTAATTAAAAAAGACTCCCCCGTATATCATCTAACGGGGGTAGTTCTTCTATTTAGACAGGCGAACCGTGGCCCAGCTATATCAGCTCTCCTTTGCTATGAATGGAAGTACTTTTTATGAATTGGCGGATCGGTACAACGTTTGATGAGATAGATAGATGACTGAGGAGGAGATATTCAGATGACTAGAACAAGAATGTGGTTAAAGCCTATTTTGGTTACCATGGCTGTTATACCTTTGGTATGTACAAGTGGTTTCGGTTTCCGGTCTCCTGTTTCAGCAGCGCCTATGCATCACACCAAGATTGTTGTAAATAACGCATCCAAAATACCATCCCCAGAACCGGGAAAGGTCTCTTATGACCAAAACGGGTTCGATGCTAACGGAAGAATGGTGGCCCAATTTGGATCGCCAGTTATTGACGGTAATAACGATAAAGTGTGGAGCAAAGCTAAAGCGGTTACACCTAAACATGTGTCAGACAACCTCGACACTTCGGTAGAATTTAAGGCTTTATGGGATGATCATGCACTCTATATTCTTGCAGAAGTTAAGGACAAAGACTTATCGGCACAATCTGTAACACCGTATATGCAGGATTCCGTGGAAGTATTCCTTGATGAAAACAATAACAAGACACAAGAGTATGGTGTGGACGATTTGCATTATCGGGTAAATTATGAGAACTTCCAGTCTATTGATAACGGCAAACCCGAGCAGATCTATTCATCTGCGAAAAAGGTGCAGGGCGGATATGTCGTTGAAACAAGGATCGCACACCAATCGAAACCGGAAAACGGAAAAGTGATGGGCATCGAGCTGCAGGTGAATGATGCGAAGGGATCGGAGCGAATCGGGACCATTAATGTTTTCGACTCAACAGGCACCGCCTGGAATGATACAGGGAAGTTTGGAGAGGTTCTGCTTACCGGCAAGAGCAAGGGGGATATCAGCGGTGTGAATCCTTATAATCTTTTGAATTTGGTCAAGCATACGATCAAGATGGATTTTAATCTGTATAAAAATGCAAATGTCGTACAAGAGGCCATGATGAAAGTTGTCTCCGAGCACGTTCTGGACAATCATAAGATCACTCAAGAACAAATCGATCAACAGTATACTGCTTTGCAAAATGCAATCGGAAAATTGGAAATGACAGATGAAGCGGCAAACGAGAAATATTTCGAAGCGGTTCCCAATGAATATCGCGTGCAGAGCGAAAAACCGGGGACGATCCAGAGTGTAACGTACAAAGCACCTAATTTAGTGAACGGAATGGACGACAAGAGAGTGAATGTTTATCTTCCTTACGGATATGACTCCTCGGATAAAACGAAGAAATATAATGTTTTGTATCTGATGCACGGCGGCGGAGAGAATGTGGATACGATCTTCGGCGGTCCTGGCCAGAGTAAAGAGTTGAAGATCATCATAGATAACATGATTGCAAAAGGGGATATCGAGCCTCTTATTGTGGTGACACCTTCCTTCTATGGTGGGACCAATGACACGGCTACATTCCACGAGGAACTGATTAATATTGTGCTTCCCTTAGTGGAAACCGAATTTAACACCTATACCGAGTCGGCAAGTCGGGATGACTTGAAAGCAGCCAGAGCACACCGGGCCTTCGGCGGGTTCTCCATGGGTTCCGTAACGACCTGGTATACTTTTATAAATGGGCTTGATTATTTCAAGTACTTTATGCCATTAAGTGGTGACAGCTGGGTCGTGGGCCAAACAGGTGGAGGCAGTAAACCGGTGGAAACGGCAGAATACCTGGCCAAGGCTGCAAAAGATGCCGGATACGGACCGAAGGATTTCTACGTATTCAGTGCTACAGGCAGTGCGGATACCGCTTACCCTAACTTGAAACCTCAGATTGATGCCATGAAGCAATTCACAAATACCTTCGTCTATTCATCGGATCTGACAAAAGGAAATTTCTACTTTATCGTAGCTGACGGCGGCACGCATGCTTGGTCTTGGGTGAACCAGTATATTTATGACATCTTACCGGATCTATTTCAATAGGTTAATTTGAGATCCATGGAATCTATGTGTATGAGATAACTGAATTTGGTATGAAAAGTGGACGCAAATGATTTTGCGTCCATTTCTTGTGTATACCTCTACCATATGTGGATGAGTACAACCGCATGTTGCTCTAACAAAGTAAAAAACCTCTTTCATCAATCTGCAGAAAAATGCACAACTGCACTATATAACATCTTGTTGCGAAGAGGGTCGAACGTCACTTGATGCTGAACCTGCTTCACCCGCAGCAACAGCGCTTTGTTCATTCCGATTCGTTCTTCGATCGCTCGTTCCAGTTCCCGGAAGTCATAAGCCTGCAGGCATTCGACTTTGTCTTTGATAATATCGAGTGAAATTTCCATGTTTGTTTCAGGCCTCCTCCATGTCACGATTTGCAGGTGCAAAAGCCTGCTGAGCTTTTATTGTAGAGGAGCTTGTCCGGTTCGGCAAGAATAAACGAAGCGATCCTTTAAAACGATGGAGGCGGTCTAATTTCTATACTGGGGGGCCAAAAACGAGAAGGTAAAGTTATGCTTCAATTAATCACGAATAAACCCGTGCTGAAAATCAACTAAAGACGTGGTAAAATTGGTGGAGTGATCAATGGAGAAAAGGTATAAGTGAAGAAGAAGCAAGGACATCAAAATGTAAATTGCAACGAATCTGCTAATGTAAATGATACGATTGCAGATGTATGGCTTACGATTTTTTACTATTAATGAGGACAAAGATTGTCCTGCTATATATAGAGGAGTTTCTAATATGAAAGAAAATTTTTGGCTTGATTTACCACGGCCATTTTTTATACTGGCACCCATGGAAGATGTGACGGATGTTGTGTTTCGTCATATCGTAAGTGAAGCGGGCAGACCGGATGTGTTTTTTACGGAGTTTGCGAATACAGAGAGTTACTGTCACCCGGAGGGGAACAAAAGTGTCCGCGGGCGGTTGACGTTTACAGCAGATGAACAGCCGATTGTGGCCCATATCTGGGGAGACAAGCCGGAGTTCTTCCGCGAGATGAGCATCGGGATGGCGAAGGAAGGCTTTAAAGGTATTGATATTAATATGGGCTGTCCTGTCGCCAATGTGGCGGAGAATGGAAAAGGAAGCGGTCTGATCTGCCGTCCTGCGCTTGCAGCGGAGATTATTCAGGCGGCCAAAGCCGGTGGCTTGCCCGTCAGTGTCAAAACTCGCCTCGGGTTCACCGAAGTGGACGAATGGCGCGACTGGCTGACTCATATATTGCAGCAAGACATTGTGAATCTGTCCATTCATCTGCGTACAAGAGAGGAAATGAGTAAGGTCGATGCGCACTGGGAGCTGATCCCGGAGATCAAGAAACTTCGGGACGAGATTGCGCCGAATACGCTGCTGACCATTAACGGGGATATCCCTGACCGCGCGACCGGACTCCAACTCGTCGAGCAGTATGGTGTGGATGGCATTATGATTGGACGAGGCATTTTCCAGAATCCGTTTGCTTTTGAAAAGGACCCAAGGGAGCATACCACGGAGGAGTACCTTCATTTGCTGCGACTGCATCTGGACTTGCATGATCAATATTCAGAGCTTGAACCGCGTTCGTTCAGCCCGCTGGCCCGCTTTTTCAAAATCTATGTCCGTGGATTCCGCGGGGCAAGTGAGCTGAGAAACAGCTTGATGAACGCCAAAACAACGACTAGAGTACGCGAATTGCTCGATGAATTTGTTAGTAAGGAGCATGATGGGGCAGAGGAAAATGAATAGAATACAGGAGGTCATATGTCCTGGAGTAAATTGAAGCAGCAACTGGAGAGTTTCCTTAGTCCCACGTTAGTTGGAACGGTCGAATACAGGGCAACCAGCTACCGTTATTTACCTGATAAATCAGGCAATTGTTATATTACTGTAGATAAAAAGAATGTACTCAACATGAGTGATACAACAACCCCAATCCGATGGTATCAGACGGAGCAGGAGATCAAGAACGACCCGGAGACCATGATTCCTGTGAGCCATGAAGAGATTGAAGCCGTCAGAAAAGAAACCAAAGGGACCGTTCCAGAGGATCGTCTTCAAGTCATAGCAAGAAGCAGAAAAAGCTCAGGGCATGCCAAAGAGCTCCTTTCTGCGCAGGCCGTATTAAGTAAATCGAATTTTACTATTGTAGCGACTACGTTTTTATCTACTTCGATAGAGGATAATCTGGAGAGCAACGATATCTTGTTGAATATTCTGGCTTTGATAGACAGACGAGTTGGCAAAAAGCGAATTCTAAATATGTCTGAGCAGATCAAGTTAAAGCATCCAGCTGTGCAGTATTTTTATGAGTTGCGACGTAGAACGTTGTGAAAATTAATAAATTTCAATGACGGGCACCCTGTATCAAGGGTGTCCTAATGAACATTAGCCTAACAAGAGAAGATATGACCAAGTAGACTTCAACCTTCGAAATATTGGAAAGTCTACTTTTTTATTGTTCTATTTTTTTTCTGCTATAGCTTTTAACTATAACTAGTTATGGCATTTAAGTATCTCAGCCAACCTCGTTCTGCATGATATGATAATGGTATACAACGAGGGGGTTTTTGACATGACTGATAAGTTCCAGATCGTAGGAAGTTTGTTGCGTCCTGAAGAGCTGCTGACATATAAAACGCAAATTGAACATCGTGATGATATCCAATATCCATTCTATGAAAGCTTTGAAGGTTATGAGAAATGTGAGACTGAGGCCATCAAACAAGTGGTGAAAAAGGAAATCGAGCATGACCTGTCGATTATTACAGATGGCGAGTTCTCCAAATCGATGTGGCATCTGGATTTTGTGTGGGGCTTCGGTGGAGTTGAGCGTTATATCGCAGACCATGGCTATTTTTTCCGTGATGTGGATGGCTCTTCAAAATATGAAACACGTAAAGATATTGGCCTGCGCATAACTGGCGAATTGAGCGGTAAAAATCATCATTTCATTCAACTGTTCAAACAACTGCAAGACACGGCGGGTGACCAGCAAACGAAACTTTGCGTTCCGTCGCCATCCCATATATTTGGAGAACTCTCCTGGTCGGATAATATCGGTGGTACGGACGCTGTTTATCAGAACAATCAGGAGCTCAAAGCGGGCCTGGTGAAGGCGTATAAGGAATTTGTGGAGGAATTCGCTTCGGTAGGCGGCAAAATCCTGCAATTCGATGATTGCTTGTGGGAGCTTTTTGCAGACGACAACCCAAACTCTCCGTTTACAGGGGAGCATATTAAGCAAGAGGAAGTACAGGGTCTCGCCACCGAATTCATTGATATTAACAATACAGTGATTGACTTCGGTCATAGCCTTGGCTTGAAAATGTGGACACACAACTGCCGCGGTAACTATGATTCTCGCAATATGGGCGGCGGATCTTACGCGAAAATCGCTAATCTGTTCCTGAAGCAGTTGAAATATGATCGTTTCTTCCTGGAGTGGGATGATGATCGTGCGGGTTCTATCGAAGCCTTGGAGGTTTTCAAGGACAGACCGGAAACGGAAATCGTATTAGGGTTGTTGTCATCTAAGACCAATACACTTGATGATGAAGAGCGCGTAATACGTTTGCTGGACGAAGCCTCCAAAATCATTGATAAGGATCGCCTGTTGCTTTCGCACCAATGCGGCTTTGCATCCTGCGATGGCGGTAATGAACTAAGTGAAGCTGAGCAGTGGGCGAAGATCGATCAGGGGCAGAAGATCGCCAAGCAATACTGGGGCAGCACCGTCTAGGTTTCAAGTTGAATGTGTTGTGACCGTATAAACGCATTGCCCGTTCAAGAGTGTTCTGTACGATAATAAAACGGCGACTTTTCCTCTGGAATTCGTTCAGGGAGAAGCCGCCGTATTTGTTTGGTGTTGGAACGCTGCGTATGGATATGTTCTCATTGCTATAACTTTTTTAAACTAATGATGAGGCTTGCTTCTTTATTTCTGCTGTTCACGCTGTGCCAGCCATTCCTTTTTCAACAAAGCATATTGATACGTATTCTCGTATTTCGGCGTGCCGTCCTCATTTTTGACAAATGAAATGAACTCCAAAAAAAAGACCTTCCCGGCGCATGCCCAGCTTCTCACACAGCTTCTGGGAACGGAAGTTATCATCCTCGACGTAGGCGTACAGCCTTCTAATTCCCTGTTCCATAAAGAGACGCTCGATGAAAGCATTGGCGCTTTCACCGGCGTACCCTTTCCCTTCAAATCTTCTCATCATGAATGAAGGACATCCACTTATACTCTTTTTTCTGTAACAGGCGCGACACGAAATTACGACCGATGAAACGCTTGAAGTAAAAAGCAATCGCTGAGCCTAATATCAAACCTACAGTTGTATACTATGAACCATTGGCTGTACCGTAAATATATCTGCCTGCGAGTTGTACAACTTCTCCTGGAATAGGTGCAACCACGATCTGAAGAATTCTTAAGTCGATGGTGTTTGCTGGTCGTAGGCAATAGGCGCTTAAGTCGTGTCTGTAGATTCGTGAAAAAACAAGCGCATCGATCCTGTTTCTCACGGCGAAAACGCAGGATTCGGACAAACAATTGGCCTTTTCCTCAGGCAGTGATGACTTTTTGTCCAAACCCTTCTCCTATACAGAACTCGTTTCGAGGATAAAGGCTTTACTACGGAGATATTATGTTTATCGGGGCAAGGAGAAGACAGAAGAAGCGGATAACACTTCTGGGATATCTGACTTTATAACATCTAACAAAGAAACAACCTATTGAAGGGAGAAATATAGATGACAACAAGCCCAATGGATGAGAGGGAGTTATCGCCAGAACAACGCGAGGGACTGCTCACCACCTTGAAAGCCCGTTTTGAAAAAAACATGAACCGTCATCCAGGTATGGAATGGGCCAGCCTGGAAGCCAAATTTGAGGCTCAACCTGAAAAACTGTGGTCACTCCATGAAATGGAGAGGACTGGCGGCGAACCGGATGTTGTGCATTATGACAGCAAGGCAGACGAATATACTTTTGTGGATTGTTCAGCGGAAAGTCCCAAGGGACGGAGAAGTGTCTGTTATGACCGTGAAGCGCTGGAGTCAAGGAAAGAGCATAAACCACAGAATAGTGCGGTTGGAATGGCAGCGGACATGGGCATTGAGCTTTTAACAGAAGAGCAGTACCGGGAGCTGCAGAAGCTGGGAAATTATGATTTGAAATCGTCGAGTTGGGTGACAACACCCGCTAATATTAGAAAACGGGGCGGGGCCATTTTTTGCGATCGTCGCTATGATACGGTGTTTGTCTACCACAATGGAGCAGAATCTTACTATGGTGCAAGAGGATTTCGCGGATCGTTAAAGGTCTAGATTGTTAAGCCCACTAAACCTAAATAATATCTACCTATGTTTTAAGCTCAAGTGGTATGCCGACTTGAGCTTTTTTGTTTTGGGCATGGATACGTATACGAATAAAGCAGTAGTACTCTATAGAAAATTTATGCAACCGAAGTACCTGTAAAGTATCCTGTTCGGATATACTGAGTGTATAATTTTGGTATTTCATAATACATAGATTAATTGAGGGGTTCAACACATGAATAGTGAATATAAAGATAGAATGGATAGAGTGATCCAATATATTAGGCAAAATAGTCATCAAAAGCTCAACCTTGAATGTTGGCTGACGTTTCAGGTTTTTCAAAATATCATTTCACAAGAATATTCACATCGTTGGAAGGTGTGTCTCCAATCGCATTTGTAAATCGAGAGCGTTTACAGAAGTCTGTATAACTCAATGGTGGGAAAGGCGCGCAAACAGGCGAATGAAAAAATGGCTCAACCATCACACTGTAAAAAGAGCCATGCGTCAGCATGGCCCATACATATTTTATGAAAAGACAGGTTTCATGTCTTAAACAACAGGTACACTCTGCTTCTTGAAATAGTGTTCAATCAGAAACGCGAGCATCGGTCCGGGCTCAGCCTGATGTAATTGAGACTGATCCCCGAATTCCATGAGATACGGCTGAGCAGTGGTGCAAGGAATCCAATGAGGCATCAGATTTCCGGTGGCATCTGGGCCGTTCGGGTCACCGGTAGCAATAAAATTGGACAAATAATTGCACATCTGGCGGGCCAGATCATAATGTTTACCCACGAAAGGGCGCCAGCATTTGGCGAGAGTTTCGAAGAAAAACCACAGATCGACAGAGTGGAAGGTACCAGGCTGGTCCCAGCCAGGAATCTCGGCGTTGAAGTTGTAATAGTAGAGCGGCGTTTCAGATGGATGACCGCTATTCGCACGGATGGCGAGCAAGATGGCATGCTGGATCATGCGGACAGAAGCTTGTTGCAGGGCATGCTCGAATTGACCTGTATCGGCCTCGCATAGCTGCAAAAAGACAGGAGCATCCTCGCCGAAAAGCTCTACAGCCATCTGCTTCAGTTCATCCAGATTGTCTGCAGCGGGACGGGTCCAAAATTCGGAAGAGGTATGCCCCAGCATCACGGGGATCGGCTCGCGTTCCTGCTGAATAAAGCGGGTAAATGGATCACCTGCGCAGAATTGATCGTCGATGACGGTTCCCCAGAAGCCTTTGTATTCCAGGGCTTTGTCACGCAGATATTCGGCATCCAGTTGTCTGGCCTCAGCCAGAGAGGATACGCCAAGGAAGCGGAAAAATTCAACGCCTTCCTGCTCTGCATCCCGCAGTGTGGTGCGGACCGCAGGCACGCGGACCTTCGGGTACAGCTCGGTAGCGATGCCGCTCATGATGACGGCTCGATGGAACAAGCCTTTATTTTGTGGAGAGGTCATCTGGCTGAGCACACTTCCTCCGCCTGCCGACTGCCCACCAATTGTGATCTGGTCAGGATCACCGCCAAAGGCGGCAATGTTGCGTTTGACCCACTGGGTACCTGCTTGCTGATCGAGATGTCCGAAGTTGGCCGGTGCATGTGGAGATTCGGCACTGATCTCGGGGTGACAAAGGAAGCCGAAGGCATTCAGACGATAGTTAATTGTGACGACGACAATGCCTCTGCGGGCAATTCGCTCTCCATCAAATTCCATTTCGGCAGTGTTCCCGACCTGAAGGCCTCCCCCAAAATACCAGACAAAGACAGGCAGTTTCTCATCTGTTCGTTTGGCGGGTGTCCAGACGTTCAGATACAGACAGTCCTCGTCCATAGGCAGATCCGGATCAACGGCCCATTCGCGGGTATAGATGTTGTTATCGTCTATGACTGTTTTGGCTTGCATGGAGGTGGGGGCAAAATCAAAAGCTTTCAGAGTGCCATCCCAGTTGGACTGCGGCTGCGGAGCGCGCCAGCGATTCTCACCTACAGGAGGTGCGGCAAAAGGGATTCCCTTAAAGCTGGTAATACGCGGGTCCGCTGCGGGCAGTCCTTGCACTTGTCCGTGTTCTACCGTTACCATTCTAAGCAACACAACATTCTCCTCTCTGGATTTAGCGTATATCAATTATGCCGATCAAAGACGTGTGGATGCGCTTACAATTATGTGGGCATGATGCCCTCTATTTCCATAATAAGCAACTTGCAGCGATGTTTCCAGTACCAAACGATAGTAAATAGGTACACCGAATGCCAGAACAGGGCGTCTTCAGAAATGGGGGAATCAAGGTTGAATCCGATTTGGCAAGAGAGCAGCAGAGCCAGTCATTTGTATTTTATCAGCGGCGGTCACAAGCCAGCTAACCTTCACCAATGGGGGCCAGGAGTACGTGACGTGTATGCGCTGCACTATATTATTCGCGGCCAAGGGACGCTGGAGACGGGCGGCGACGTTTTTCGTCTGGGTGCGGGAGAAAGCTTCATCATTTTCCCGCAAAAAGAGATCTACTATTACCCGGACGCGTACGATCCGTGGGAGTATGTCTGGGTGGAGTTCAGCGGAGCTGACGCCGGGCAGCTGCTGGAGCTGACTCAGCTTTCAGAAGTGCAACCCGTACTGACGAAGGCGCCGGAGACGCTGCAGCCCTTTTTTCATCTGGCGTGGAACGCGGGCGTATCACTCTGCGAAATGCTGCGGGCGGATGCTCGTTTACGTCTGCTGCTCTCCTATTACATGGAATATTATCCGAAGGAGCCGCAGATGGACACCAAGGATTATGTCTGGCTGGCCAGAAAGTACATTGAGCAGCACTACTGGAAGCCAGCCCTGACCGTCACGGAAATCGTAAAGGCAGTCAATCTGGAGCGCAGCTATTTGTTTCGACGGTTTAAGGGAGCTACCGGCAAGTCTGTGTTGGAGTATATTACATCCTACCGGATTCGGCGTGCCTGCGAATTGCTCAAGACGTCGGGCTTGCCCATTCAGTCGGTCGCCTATTCGGTAGGCTACAATGATCCGTTATATTTCTCCAAAGTATTCAAGAAAGCAACATCACATACGCCATCAGCGTACATGATGCTGCATGCGGAACTGACCGAGCATCAGCGGAACAAAGCACAGTTGCCGGATTCCCGGAAATAACGAATCAGCTTTTCAATGGGATCGCGTCCACAATTCAGCTTATTGCCGAGGCAGTCGATACATGAAAATTGTTGGGCAGAGCGCGATACCAGCTTCAGGTAGATGGCCACATCGTCCGCCGCAAGCGGAACCTGACAGGACTGGCACAGGCGGTTGCTGGCCATCTACTTCACCAGCTTGGCCCGGACAATGAGGCAATCATGTGCTGCGACAACAGGAGCGAAGCGTTCACGGAACACGCCCAGTTCCTTATGCTCCCAGCAATCGTACATGGACAAGGCATAACCGGCAGCGTAAGGCAGACCCATATCCCAAAATTGCAAAGACAATTCCCGCTGGCTATCGCTCAGATTGAAGAAACCGATGGCCAGATCGCCGTCTGTCAGCACTTTCACGAGCATAAATACATCGTCTGTGTGAAACCACTGCGGCTCTGGCTTAATGCGGTAAGCTCCGCGCGCCTCTACATCCTGATTGATGGCAAGCAGGTCAGGATTCAGGAGAATATCTTTTGTGATCTGGTTAGCCTTGCGCACGTCACATCCGATCATTAATGGGGAACCCATCATGGACCAGAGGGAGAAGTGGGTTTTATATTCGATGTCGTTGCATCCCCCGATGCTGCCAATATAATCATTGTTGCTTCCACCGTACATACCTACAATCAGCATATCCATGTCGTTATGGCAGAAGGAGCCGGTGTAGCTTTGTTTTCCCAATTGAGACAGGGCAAGTTCCTTCACTGAATCCCAATTGTCACGGATATCGCCGGTGGAGCGGTACATATGAGCGCCCGATTCCCGAATCCAGTCGTAGACATCGTCGGCTCCCCAGTTGCAGGCGGAGAACAGGATATCACGTCCGCAGTTTTTGAGCGCAAGGCTCATCCGTTTGTACAGCAGCTCGCCTGAGATATGTCGCGGCTTGAAGCAGTAATCATACTTCAAATAATCAACGCCCCACTCGGCAAAAAGCGCGGCATCCTGGAATTCATGCTCAAAGCTGCCTGGATACCCGGCACAAGTATGCGTGCCAACGCATGAATACATGCCGAACTTTAGTCCTTTGCCATGAATATAGTCGGCGAGCGCTCTCATTCCGCTTGGGAATTTCTCGGGATCTGCTACGAGATTGCCACTCGCATCCCGTTCTTTCAGGCTCCAGCAATCATCAATGACAATATACTCGTAGCCAGCAGCCAGATAACCTTCTGATACGAACACATCAGCGACATCCCGAATTAACTGTTCGTTAATATCCCACGTAAACGTATTCCACGAATTCCAGCCCAGGGCGGGGGCAAAGCCTAACACTTGATTGTTGCTCATGATCTCGCATCCTTCCTCTTTTCATTTTCGTTATCAGTACTAAACTGAACATAAACGATGAGCGCTGTTTTCTGCCATAGCTTGACGTTGCTTGGACATGGACAAATGATGCTCTGCTGTGCTGGTGGAATCAGTTTTTCCGCTTTAGACAAGTGCAAGGTATTCAGAATGTTGTCAGAATAAAAATAAGAAAGGAGAAAGGAGAAGTGCCTACTCGCCAAGAAGTTATATCCTTTCAGGTGCCTGTGCGAAACGATGGCATAGGTGCTATGATCGGTGATGCGAAGTGAATCTGGATGAAGTGATGCAAGAGCTGGAGACGCAGGGTAAAGAACGAACGAAAAAAATGTACATGTTTAATGGAGCACACGAGCTGCTTTTTGGATCAGAAATGGTTTGAGTTGAGATTTCAGGCTCCAGCAGAGGAGCCGGCCCAGGTGATGTTATGCTGTATGTTGGCACGCGAGGAAACCAATTGTACTGAAGTGCTCTCCTGGTCCGATAATATCGGCGGTACTGACGCTGTTTATCAGAACATTCAGGAGCCCAAAGCGGGTCTTGTGAAGGCATATAAGGAATTTGTGGAAGAATTCGCTGCGGTAGGCGGTAAAATCCTGCAATTCGATGATTGCTTGCATCCTGCGATGGCGGTAACGAACTAAGCGAAGCTGAGCAGTGGGCGAAGATTGATCAAAATCAAAAGATTGCCAAGCAATACTGGGAAAACTAAATTTTGAATAGCAAATCTTGAGCTAAAAGAGAGGCCTCGTGGTGCCAGCAATGGACCCGCGAGGCCTCTCTATTTATGTAGCGTCTTGCCCCGTTTCAAAAGCAGGAATAGCTGAAAAGCACATGAATGTTGAATGTGTGCCTGTAGTTTCTTTAATTTCTCAAATAAACAGCAGCCAGATTGGATTAATCCAACCTGGCTGCTGCTTGAGGTACAATCCTTGTGTTTATTGCATGGTATGGCGAATCGAATCGATGACTTATCGTTCTAATCAAGGAAGTATTCCTATACCAAACGGAGAAGAGTCAACTGTGACGGTTGCTATGACGGTATTCGTATTACCACTGATAACGGATACGTTATCACTGCCACTGTTTGCCACATAAATGGCATTTGTAAGAGGATTTACTCCTACTCCAAACGAAGAAGCACCTACGGCAATGGTTGTAATGACGGTATTGGTATTTCCATTAATAACAGAGACATTATTACCTGAATCACTGGTCACGTAAATCAGGTTGGTATTTGAATTTACACTTACACCTTGTGCTCCAGAACCTACTGGAACAGTGGCTGTCACAGTGTTCGTTGTTCCGTCAATGACGGAGACATCGGAACTTCCATTATTTGCAACATAAATCAAATTAGTGATCGCATTCACGCCTACTCCAAATTGAGGGGTAGCACCGACTGGAATGGTGGCAACAACCGTATTGGTAAACCCGTCAATGACAGAGACAGAGCTGCTGCCGGCATTTGCCACATAAATTTGGTTGGTGGTGGGATTTACCCCTATACCATCTGGCACGGAGCCTGCTGTAACTGTGGCTATGACGGTATTGGTAAGTCCGTCAATAACAGAGACATTGTCACTGCCTTCGTTACTCACATATATCAGGTTGGTATTAGGATTTATCCCTACACCCACTGGCGTAGAACCTACTGGAACAGTGGCTGTGACAGTATTGGAAAGTATGCTAATAACGGAGACGCTGTTACTTCCAGAATTCGCGACGTAGATTAGGTTTGTGTTAGGATTCACTCCAACACCCGCTGGTCCATTATCTACTGGAATAGTCGCTGTGACAGCATTTGTACTTCCGTCAATGACAGAGACATCGGAACTTCCATTATTCGAAACGTAAATTTGATTGGAAGGAGTCACTTCCGTAGCCCCAGTAGCTCCGGTGACGCCGGTAGCGCCAGTATCTCCGGTGACCCCAGTAACGCCGGTAGCGCCAGTAACCCCTGTAGCTCCGGTATCCCCGGTAGCTCCAGTAACGCCGGTAGCCCCAGTAGCTCCGGTGACGCCGGTAGCGCCAGTATCTCCGGTGACCCCAGTAACGCCGGTAGCGCCAGTAACCCCTGTAGCTCCGGTATCCCCGGTAGCTCCAGTAACGCCGGTAGCCCCAGTAGCTCCGGTGACGCCGGTAGCGCCAGTATCTCCGGTGACCCCAGTAACGCCGGTAGCGCCAGTAACCCCTGTAGCTCCGGTATCCCCGGTAGCGCCAGTAACCCCTGTAGCTCCGGTATCCCCGGTAGCTCCAGTAACGCCGGTAGCCCCAGTAGCTCCGGTGACGCCGGTAGCGCCAGTATCTCCGGTGACCCCGGTAACGCCGGTAGCGCCAGTAACCCCTGTAGCTCCGGTATCCCCGGTAGCTCCAGTAACGCCGGTAGCCCCGGTAGCGCCAGTAACGCCAGTATCTCCGGTAGCCCCAGTAACGCCGGTGACCCCGGTAGCGCCAGTATCTCCGATGACTCCTGTGGCTCCTGTGGCTCCTGTGGCTCCTGTGGCTCCGGTAACGCCGGTGACTCCTGTGGCTCCGGTAACGCCGGTGACCCCGGTGACCCCGGTAGCGCCAGTATCTCCGATGACTCCTGTGGCTCCGGTAACGCCGGTGACTCCTGTGGCTCCAGTAACGCCGGTGGCTCCTGTGGCTCCGGTAACGCCGGTGACTCCTGTGGCTCCGGTAACGCCGGTAGCTCCAGTAACCCCGGTAGCTCCGAGAGCTCCCAATAACTCATTCGAGACAAGTCGATGGGCTGCAATCAGGTCTCCTTCCAAATTTTTGCCCCAGACGGAAATTTGTGCTTCAGCTGCTGCCAAATCTGCTGTTGAAAATGTAAATTCAAAACCATCAAAGTTTGCGTTATAATCCTTTGTAATTACTTGATTAGGCAGAACATTAAAAAGCTCTTCTACATACAATGTTCTGACACCATCCAAGTAATAACCTAACAGGAGAACGCTGAACACATTAACCGAATCGGGGTTGTCTATCTTCACGGTCACAGTTTGAGTTGGTCTTATACCGGTGTCCATTGAAATATTATTTTCAATGGGGCCTGTTGAAAGTAATGCCATTTCCATCTCTCCTTTCTCCTATCGTTATGCTCCCTATCATTTGGTTGTGGAATCTACTCCCTCACTAGAGACTGTTGTACCCATACTTAAACGATCTTGTGCTTAGCAACTGAACGATCAGTTATAAACCAAAACGCACCATATAATGTTTTTTTTGTATACTATATGCGAAGCTACTTAGAGTGACTGGATCAATTATGATAAATTTTAGAATCGTCTGAAATTAATTACAGCACAGGGGAGTTCATGCTAACTATCTTTGGTGCATTATCCAAACTAAAACGTGACAGCTCACAGGTAGTTCCTTGGTTTGAATAAAAATGAAAACACGCCGTTACTGGCGTGTTTTTGTATGCTTTCAGCCTAGAATATTTAAAATCAAACAGCATCCAAGGCTGTATGCCCTGCAAGGTCTGCGAAAGTTTTATTTTTAACCTTTCATAACCATTTCTTTGGCTTGCTGCCTGCCCGCCGCGAGAAAGCTGTCGCTCAATTCTGGATCATTAACAGAGCGTGCAAGAACAAGCGAGCCGACTAATGTACTAAACAGGGCACGACTTTTGGATACATCCATATCTGCCAGATTGGAGATAAAAGTGATCATCCGCTCCAGTTCATGAGTGAATACCTGCCGAACCTCTTCGGAGGAGCGGGATATTTCACCGGAAAGGGCAGGGAAAATGCAGCTCATTTCCGTTTTGTCGCGGTGATAGGGACTGAGATAATAATCGATGACTGTATTAATTTTGGGGTTCTGCTCTTCCTGATCCGCGACTTTCTGAAGAAGTGCGATGGTATCGCTAATGGCATATTCACAGGCTTCGGCGACCAACTGTTCCTTGTTGTCAAAGTGTGAATAAAACCCTCCATGAGTCAATCCGGCTCCCTTCATAATGAACGGTACACTGACGTCCTGAATACCATTGGTACGAAAAGCCCGAGCCGCACTCTCAACAATTTTACCTCGTACTTTTATTTTATGGCCTTTGGGATAGGGCATGATCATTCACTCCATAGCTTCATCATTCTGCTTTTTAAAATATTATAGTCATCATAATAAAGCCTGTCAATTTGGCGACGGAATATCTGTTGCTTTACAAAAGGGCCAAATACGGTTGTTGACGATCTTAAAATATGATGGTTATAATATATTACGGTCATCATATTTTAAATTGACTTCAAATCGGGAGGTATCAGAATATGAGCAAGCTTGAATCTGTAGATACGTTAGTTATTGGATCAGGTCCGGGAGGATATGTGGCGGCGCTTCGTTCTTCGCAACTGGGGATGAAGACGGCAATCGTCGAACGTCAACAGCTCGGCGGGGTCTGCACGCATGTGGGTTGCATACCATCCAAGGCATTAATTGCGGAATCACATCGCCATGATTTGTTCAGACAGTTCAATCAAGCTGACGCGGAAGCGACATTTAAGATTGCACAGGATTTTAAACAGAGTGTTGTGAATAAACAGGCAGGTGGCGTCCACTATTTGTTAAAGACTGCGAATGTGACCATTCTCGAAGGCGAGGCCAGTCTGGTGGATGAGCACACAGCGATGATCCAGCAAGCTGAACAGGAGCAAAGCATTTCTTTTAAAAACCTCATACTGGCAACGGGGTCTCGTCCGATCGAACTGCCCGCATTTCCAGTTGGAGGTCGCATCTTGTCTTCCACAGAAGCACTGTCTCTGCAGGAGGTTCCGAGTAGTCTGGTTGTGATCGGCGGAGGGTATATTGGTGTGGAGCTTGGACAGATGTATGCCAAATTTGGAACAAAGGTAACGATTCTGGAGGGTGGAGCACAGGTATTGCCCGGATTCGAGGCTGAACTTGCAGCCCCTGTAGTCAAACAATTGAAGGCGGATGGCATCCACATCGTAACCGGAGCGATTACTGACAAGGTGGAGCAGAAGGCTGAGTCCATTACACTGCATTATTCGAAAAATCAGGAGCAGCATCAGGTTACAGCGGAATATGTATTGGTCACAATCGGCAGGAAACCCAATACAGACGGCCAGTTAGGACTGGAACGCATAGGCTTGCCCGTAACGAACAAAGGACTGGTAGAGACGGATGAACAGTGCAGAACAGTTATCCCGCACATTTATGCCATTGGAGATATTACAGCCGGTCCTGCACTCGCTCACAAGGCATCCTATGAAGCCAAAGTAGCAGCAGAGGCCATTGCTCGTCTTACCTCCAAAGTGGATTACAAGGTGATTCCGCTTGTTGTCTTTTCGGAACCGGAGCTATCCAGTGTTGGAGTAAGTGAGACGGAAGCCAAAGCACAGGCCATTCCGGTGGTTATCGGAAAATCTTCTTTTGGGATCAACGGAAGAGCATTGGCGTTAAGGGAAACCGAAGGATTTGTGAAAATAGTGGCAGACCCGACCTCAGGAATTGTCATTGGTGCGCAAATCGTAGGCGTGGAGGCATCCACACTGATATCGGAGCTTGCACTTGCCATTGAGATGGGGGCAACCATGGAAGATCTGGTCATGACGATTCACCCTCATCCCACGTTGGGAGAAGTGATCATGGAGGCTGCCGAGAACGCGGTCACCAAAATGAAAAAGTAAAAGTGCACAGCAAATTTAACTATATAAATTGAACTAAACATTTACACGAAACGGAGAGGACAGAAAGAACCTGAAGAAGCGGAGCGTTCGCCTTTATCACTGGATTTACCCTTTATAAAAGGAATCAAAAAATCTGGGGATAACAGCGATCGGAAGGTTGTTCTGTCATCGGAGTGTCCAGTGTAAATATTTTTAGTTCAACTTATGTACACGAGGATTGGGAACGGGAGAGATAAAAAGATGAAGTTAAAAGCGGGTTTGTATATCGGAATTGCGATGGTGTTTATTGTTGGAGGTTCACTTCTGGCTGTTAAAGGGAAGGATGCTGTAAGTCAGGCTGAGAGCCTGAAACAAGGCATACTGGAGGCAGAACAAACGACTTTATTTTATCAGAATAGTCCTGGGATGATTGCAGAGGCGGTTGCGTCTATGGGGGACTCCGTGAAAGAGGGAGAGGTGCTATTTAAAGTGAAATCAGCTGGGGAAGGAGATGTGGATGTACTCGCACCGTATGATGGTTTGGTTGACCGAGTTGCTGTAAAGCAGGGAGATCAAGTACAAGCAGGAGTGCCGCTGGCGGTTCTGCAAAAGAATAATTACTATACGGACCTTTATATCCAGGAAAGTGAAGTTCAAAAGTTTGAAGTGAATCAAACCCTTGATGTTCATTTTCCCTATTTGGATCAGCCAACACAGGTGAGTGGAGTTGTTACTTCCATCTCATCTGCCCCACAATTCGCGAGCTTGCGCATGTCACGGGAAAAGGGGCAAGCTGATCTAAGTATGTTTCTGGTCCGAATATCGATGGATTCGAATGCTGATTTACTTCCCGGGATGACAGCAGAGGTGAAACTTGATGAAATCACTGATTGACGAGTGGAAGTACGTATCGGGAAGTAAGTATGTTCGATTGATTTTTATCGGCCCGCTTATTGCAGCCTTATTCTTTGGTTTAATGTTCTCGCAGAATCAAATTAACAAATCGCCAGTTGTGGTCATTGATGAGGATCATAGCGAATATTCACGGCAGTTGATCTCCAAAATAAATGCCTCGCAATATATGAGCGTCAAAAGCGTATATGCGAGCCGAATGAGTCCGGAAACATTGCTTGCCAATGAGCAGGCTGTAGCAGTGATTATGCTTCCCAGTCAGTTGGGATTGCGTCAACTACAAGGGAAATCGACAAATATCGGCATCTTGATGGATAACACGATGCCCTCGGGGCTAACCGGTATTCGCACTGCGATTCAGGAGATCATCCAGACGGAAAATATGACCCTTTCCATGACAAGTCTGATGCATAAAGGGATGGATGCCGAAACAGCTAAAGGAATCGTGTCACCGTTATCCCTTCAGCAACGGATGCTGTTTAATCCAACCTCCAGTTATGTCGGTTTTATGGTACTTGGATTTGTAAATATCGTTGTATTGATGATTACGACAAGCGCAGCGGGATCGATTGCACCTCGGCTTCGTCAGGAAGGGAAGCTATTTGCAAACGGAAAGTCACCTTTTCAACTTTGGGTTCGGAGTGTGCCTTACGCTGTATTGAGTTCGCTTTCGCTGCTTCTATCCTATGGATTGTTAAAGCAGGTCGGGGGAATGCGGTTTGAAGCGGAACCTTATCTTTTTATCATCCCACTCGTTATTTATGCCTTCGCCTTGTCACTTCTGGGTATGTTGATTGGTTACACAGCCAAAGACATATCCAAAGTCAGCCTACGAACCAGCTTTGTATTGTATCCCTCCTTTCTAGCTACGGGAATTCAACTAACGCCGCTGGCATTTCCAGAACCGTTCCAAATTTTCGCATGGGCACTACCGATGAACTGGCTTAACCGCCTGATTCGTGGAATGGCTTTTCGGGACGGTGCGCTTACAGCTTACAGTCAGGAGTTGGGGGCATTGTTAATTATTATTGGCGTTGTATCCTTGTTCATGGGGTTACTGTTTCTGCGGGAAACGAGGAAAGTGTCTCCCAGCCGCGAACCCCTATTGAATGCAGATGTGGTGCCGAGCGGCAGTTAATTGAAAAGAGAAGCAGTGAAACGAGAACAGACGCACGGGAATCATTCCTGATGCGTCTTTCTGTTTAGTTACCGCAGATGACTTATAACGTTAAAGGTCCTTCTATATAAGTTCAATTAAACATTTACACGATAACGGAGAGGACAGAAATAACCTGAAGAAGCGAAGCGTTCGCCTTTATCCCCGGATTTTACCATTAAAAAAAGAAATCAAAAAAATCTGGGGATAACAGCGATCGGAAGGTTGTTCTGTCATCGGAGTACCAGTGGAAATATTCTTTAGTTGAACTTATATAGCGAAGGTTTTTTATATCGTTTATACTTGTAAGGCCAATTTACTTGAGGAGTTGTCTAACGAATCATGAATAAAAAAGAAGTCGCGCATATACGTAAACAGTTTAAGATGGATCATGATTTACTGAATATTTACGATATTCTCAACGTGTATATTACGAAAGAAACCAACGAGATCTATCATTGGGAGCGCCATCCCTTTGAACTGGTGGACAGAGAGAAGCAGGAACTGTACATGGGCAATTTCAAAAAATTGCTGACGGGTGAGCTGGATCAGAAATTGTTTGAGTTGAAGTTTCAGGAGCAAGCGGAGGAGCCAGCTCAGGTGATGCTTCACCAAGCACTGGTAACAGGAGATCCGGAGGAATGGCAGGACCTGATGCTCCTGTTGGTGGAAAGAATGCTGGCGGATGCCAAGTATGAACGGGATATGGTGGTCACGTTTGTTCGTGGACAGTATTACTTGCCAACCAAGGCTAGAAACGAAGCTACGGAAGAGAGCGAGAAAAATGAAGTGTTCGCACATCCATTCATTCTGTGCAGTGTGAATTCCACGGAGAAGCAGCGGAAAACGCTCTTGTTTGATTACGTGGAGAGAGAATTTAAATACAATGTGATTGTAGATCCGGTTGTCAAATTAAGCACACCGGAGCAGGGCTTCCTGTACCCGAGTGTGACGGACAACTATTCCGATGTTAATCGCATTCTGTACTGCACAGGGAAATCGAATTTCCCGGACCCTCATTTTGTCGAAAATGTATTGAATGGAGAAAGGTCTGTGACAGCGCTGGAAGAACGGGCGATCTTCGAAGATATCGTGAAGGAAGTGGCCGGTGAACAGCTCGACTCAGCCACCATTGCACATGTGTACGAGGAGATCAACCGGGTCATCGAAATTAACGAAGAGTCACATGAGGAAGAACCTCCGAAGCTCGATTATAAAGATCTGGAACGTGTGCTGACAGCAAGCGGTATAGAGGACCTGACGTCGGAGAAAGTGGAACGTGCATTTGAAACCATCGTCGACAACAAGAATTATGAAATGAAAGCGACGAGTGTTATGCCGAAGTTTACGTCCAAGTCCATTAAGATTGAAACCAAAGTCGCTACGATTTCAGTTAGCCCGCAAGACTTGAGATATGTGAAACAAGTGAATTTTCAAGGCAGACGGTGTATCATGATTGAAGTGGACGAAGATGTCGTGATTGAAGGGTTTACGCTTACGACGGAGGTATTGTAGACTCGTTTATCAATCCCTTTATTCGTGTTGAATTAATGAATAATAATACAAGGAACGTAAGAAGTAGAAGACGCTCGAGACTCGCTCCCGAAGCGTCTTTAATTTGCCTTTAAACTCTATCTCAGATATCCCTTCCTTACACCCATCCCGTAAACTCCAAAATGGAGGCTTTCGCAGATTGCACTTCGGACTGTGCGCCTTTGCGCCATTCTTTCGGTGACTTTCCCATAAGTCTGGAGAAGCAGCGATTGAAGCTGGAAATGGACTGAAAACCGACTTGTTCGGAGATTGAAAGAATGGAAGCGTCCGTGCTTTTTAATTGCTTGCAAGCTTCTTCAATCCGTGTGCTGTTTAGGAAATCCAGAGGTGCGGTTCCCATAATGTCATGGAATTTTCTTCGAAAATGAGTGGTGCTTAGGTGACACAGATCAGCGAGAGAATCGATGGTGATGGGCGACATATAGTTTTTGGTGATATACTCCAGAACCGGAGATATAACAAGATCACCTTTTAGATTATGCTGCGTTTCTTGGTCTGCCAAGGGTTCATGCCGGGAATGGATTCGCAGGAGTTCGATATAAAGGGATAACAACAAGCCATAGGCACTTTCCTGATAAAAAGGATTTTTCTGCTTTAATTCCTCTACCACAGATGTCGCAAGGGTATAAATCTTCGGATGTTCCTCCCTGTTTAAAATGCAGTTTAATCCCTTAATCGCCCTCAAATTGGGCTCAAAGTTACTGTAGGCACTGCTCTTAAACGACTGTTGAAAGAGGTCCTCGGGCGAGAAAAAGAGATAAGACCATAAGCTGGCTTCATTGGGTGAACTATACGTTGTATGAGGAAGATATCTGGGGATAAAGGTCACGTCACCGGCTTTAAAAGGTACCGATTCACCTTTGATCTCCATCATGCCGCTATCCGTATGGCAAATGCCAATCTCCAGATGGTTGTGAAAATGAAGATGTTCACTTTTGATATCGGATATTTTCCAGCGTTCACCGCTTAACAGCAGAATAGGAAAATGGATCGGCAAGCTATAGTGGCGGTATTCAATAATAGGCTGCTTTTTTCTGGGCATATTCGATAACTCCCATTCATAAATGATTGAAATTGCGCAGTTTTGTTGCGAATATGCTTAGATTTACACTATTTTACTGCGTACAATGGAATAAGTAAAGCGTTTTCAAACCAAGGACGGACAGCTCTCAAGCGCATTTGGGGGCATGTGCGCCACGAGAGGGGAATCACCGATGCTTCAAGTGAAATATGACAGGGAAGAAATTTTAAACGTTATTGATAACGTTACGAAAAAAACACTGGCGATGGATTTGACGTGGGATTGGCCTTGCGGTGTGGCGTATTATGGTGTATCCAGAGCTTATCAAACAACAGGCAATCAAGAGTATTTGGACAGGCTTGTCCAGTGGGCGGATGAATACATCGAGCTGGGCTTGCCGGACTGGACGGTAAATACATGTGCGATGGGCCATATGCTGATTACTTTATATGAAGAAACAGGGAACCAGAAATACTGGGATATTGTAATGAGCAAGGTGGATTATCTTCAAAATCATGCGCTCAGATTTGGAGATAACGTGCTGCAGCATACCGTATCCATTTCCAATGATTTTCCCGAGCAGGCATGGGCGGATACTTTATTTATGGCGGCATTTTTCCTGCTCCGTGTGGGAAGCAAATTAAAGGATCAGGAAATGATCCAGGATGCTCTGAATCAATATTACTGGCATATCAAATACCTGCAAGATCCGAGCAGCGGTTTCTGGTACCATGGCTACAATAACGTCAACAAGGACCACATGTCCGGATTATATTGGGGTAGAGCGAACGCCTGGGGCGCTTACACCATGTCGCAAGTAAAACCACAGTTGAAGGACTGGTATTTATATCCACAGTGCATGGACGTGGAGTGCTCGCTCCGGGATCAACTGGCAGCTCTGAAGCTCGTGCAGACGGAGAATGGCTTGTGGCGGACAGTCCTGGATGACGAAGAGTCGTATGAAGAGGTGTCGGCTTCCGCTGGTATTGCAGCAGCCATGATCAATAACGGTAATCCGCTACATACCAAATACGTGCAAAAGGCATTGGAAGGCATCCTGAACAACATTAGTGAAGATGGACGTGTGCTTGGTGTATCGGGTGGTACGGCGGTGATGAAAGATCGGGAAGGTTATCGCAATATTCCAAAAGACTGGATTCAGGGCTGGGGTCAGGGCCTGGCGCTCGCTTTTCTGTCCGATATGTTGAGATAGGGAGGGAACCAAGTTGTCCAAACCAATCAAAGGCTCCTTTACACTACCCGGCGAATCCGGTTATGAGGCACTGACTTTGGAACTTGCCGAACGGTGGGGGGCAGATGTCATTCGTGACAGTGACGGCACACAATTATCCGATGAGATTATTAACGCGGGGTATGACATTTATTCGACGATCTGCATCATCCGGGATCATAACGAGTGGGCATCTCGAAATCAAGATAAACTCCAGCAATGTTTTTTAATTACGAATCCGAAGGTGGCTGTACAAGATTATGTATCGTTCTATCTGATGGAGGACTTTTTTGCTGAACAATTCAAGGTAAATGATTCCAAAGAGGCGTTTAAATATTGGCAGGTCTTTGACCGGACAACCGGGGAGGAAGTGCCAAGAGGACAGTGGAATTATGAGAGGGAATCCGGCCATGTAGTCATTACCGGCATCGTCCCCTGGCATAAATATACGGTAAGCTTCATGGCCTATCGGATCTGGGAAGAGATTTCGATGTACAATCACACCACGAACCATTGGGACAAGGAGCATTTGATGCAAATTGATCCGATTTACTCTGAAACGCAGACCTATCTGCTGGATTGGATGGAGGATTGGTGTCAGCAGCATCAGGAAACAACGGTGGTTCGTTTCACCTCATTGTTTTATAATTTCGCCTGGATCTGGGGCAGCGACGAGCGTAATCGCCATCTCTTCTCGGACTGGGGTTCATACGATTTCACGGTAAGTTCGAGAGCATTGGATCTGTTTGCTCAAAAATATGGGTATTCACTCTCGGCTGAGGATTTTGTGAATGGCGGTAAATATCGCGTAAGTCATATCCCGGCGCAGCAGCGCAAGCTGGACTGGATGGCGTTTATCAATGATTTTGTCATCGAATTCGGTAAGAAGTTAATTGATATCGTGCATAACCACGGCAAGCTGGCGTATGTCTTCTATGATGATAGCTGGGTTGGCATGGAGCCTTATAATGACCGCTTTCAGGAGTTTGGATTCGATGGGATGATTAAATGTGTGTTCTCCGGTTATGAGGCAAGAATGTGTTCTGGTGTCAAGGTGGATACCCATGAGATTCGTCTGCATCCCTATTTGTTTCCGGTGGGCTTAGGTGGGCTTCCTACCTTTAAGGAGGGTGGAGACCCTACGCTGGATGCCAAAAAGTATTGGATCAATATCAGGCGAGCTTTGCTCAGAGAGCCGATTGACCGGATTGGGTTGGGTGGATATCTGCATCTGGTTGAGCCTTACCCGGACTTTTGCGATTATATTGAGAAGATTGCGAACGAGTTCAGGGAAATAAAAGAACTTCACCATGAAGGGAAGCCCTATCAAATAAAGACAAAAGTAGCGGTTCTGCATAGCTGGGGCAAACTAAGATCGTGGACGTTGTCCGGCCATTTCCATGAAACGGTTATGCATGATTTGATTCATGTAAATGAAGCCTTGTCAGGCTTACCGGTTGAAGTGCAGTTCATTGATTTTGAAGATATCCGTCAGGGCATGCTGCAACATATAGATGTCGTGATCAATGCCGGCTCTGCCGGTTCAGCCTGGAGCGGCGGAGAACTTTGGAATGACCACCAATGTGTGGACCTGCTGACCAAATGGGTGTATGAAGGCGGTACTTTTATTGGCATCAACCAGCCATCGGCGGTAGAAGGGTACGACAGCTTTTTCAGAATGGCACATGTTCTTGGGGTGGATGAGGATACTGGCGCCAGGGTGGTTCATGGAAAATGGACATATGAGACTCGCGATGAGCATGGTTTGTTGCCGGAAGGGGCAAGAATAACGCCGAAGAATAACATATATCTTACCGATGGAACAGCTGCTGTGGTGGATGAAACGGATGGTATGATTACATTGTCTACACATGATTTTGGTAAAGGGAAAGGAATCTACCTGCCTTCATTCGAATTCAGTTGGGAGAACACAAGGCTGCTGCTGAATCTGATTCGTTTTACGGGCCGTGAATCTCATGAAACGAAGTACATTACGGATAACTTATTTACAGAGTGTACTTATTATCCGGAGAGTAAAATGTTGGTCGTCATTAACAATAGTGATCAGGTTCAAACGACGACGATCGATACCGACTATGGAAAACAAACCGTGGAATTAGATCCGTATGACACCAAGATCACCCATATTGGCTTAATAAAATCAGTATAGAAACATAAAAAGCAATCAATAAGACGTTCGGGACTAATTCCTGAAGCGTCTTATTTTGCATGGTGTAATACACAGCCGATCCTCTGAATATGGACCGGCTATGGTTGTAATTAGAATCTAAATGGACTTCTTTTTAACTAATCCTCCAGTCAATCCCGTTATTGCAGCTGCCATAGGGTTGGTGTTGCCGAAGGGATCCAATCCACTTGAGACTTGTGTGTAAGGAGGCATTTGTACGTTAGGTTATTGTAGCTCACGATTGTGCCTGCTGTGTATTGCGTATTGGCTGCCCATGCAGGTGCAGTAGCAGCAGCGGCTGTTTTACCGCTGACTGTGCTGGCAGCAGATTGGTTACCTGCTGCATCAACAGCATAAACCGAGAAGTTGTAGGTTGTATTCGCTTCAAGATTAGTTACGGTATAGGATGTTGCCGTCCCGGATGTCGTTGTTACTAAAGTAGAGCCGTTATAAATTTTGTACCCTGTCACGCCTACATTATCCGTAGATGCCGTCCACATCAGTTGAATGCTGGACGCGGTTGGTGTTCCCATCACATGCAGCCCGCCTGGAGCTGTGGGTGCGGTAGTGTCGTTTGCGGGAGGCGCAGTCGTGGTAACGCTTACACTATTACTGGCTGCAGATTCGTTGCCTGCTGCATCGACTGCTTTGACAGTAAAAGTATATGCCGTGCTTGCTGTCAGCCCTGTTACAGTATAGCTTGTAGTTGTGCCGGATACATTGCCGATTAAGGAAGTCCCGTTGTAAATTTTATACCCCGTTACGCCTACATTATCTGTGGAAGCGTTCCAGGATAAAGATGTACTGGTCGCAGCCGTTGCAGTTGCCACAAGTGAAGCTGGAGGTGTGGGTGCTACATGATCAACCGGGTTCGTCCCGGAGAAGTTTACGTCGATGACATTATAGAAGGCGTTGGGAGTATCCGCAACCTCCCAGACTGCTAGAATGATATGATAACCACTGCGTTCGGGTACGTTGCATGAGTTGGTGTAGCTATATGGTGGCTGGCTGCCATCATAAGGAACTGAACAGAATGGTGTCAGGTCAAACGAATCACGGGATAGAGGTGCATTCGGATTCCAGTTCGTTTTCGTAATATAATATTTCCAGCTTGCCGTGGAATGGTTAGCTGTTAGCTTCCAAGTAAACGTATTCGTGCCACTAGACATATTCACTTTCGACCAACGTGTAGCGGATTGCTCATCGAGCTTAGGGAAGACGCCGTTAGCGCTTGCGATATGGCCGTCCGTAGGTCCTGCAGCGGGGAAGCCCTTAGGTGCTTCCAGACTTTGGGGTTCATAGACGATACTGCCGCAATCTTGATTGACTCCCGAAGCACACAGTGCAGCTCGGCTCGCTGGCCCCTCTACGTAACCATGTGACAACGCCTTTGGACTGTTGAACAGCATGCTTACCGTTGTAAGCACCAGCAGACAGCAAATCAATACTAGCTTGGAAGACGGTAAAATGAATCTGAACATTCGATAGCCTCCTGTATCATTTTTTTTATATAAACTCAAGTAAGAGCTTATATCGTAATTAAGGAAGTGCTATGCCATATACCATATCTGGATATCGTTTGATAAAGAAATCGATATACGGGAATTTCTAAAGTTATTGTAAAGGACGCACATTTGCCTAACAAGGATAAATTTGATAGATCATCCAGTTATTCAAGACTTAGGTAGGCATACAAAAAGGCCTTTGCGGAGAGATCATCTCTTCACAAAAGCCTTTATTTCCGACTGGATTAATCAGTGAAGTGCGTATTATACATCGATTTTACAGAAAAGGCAAGAGGAAAAAGATTGCTTTTAAGTGGGGAATCGTTTATGCTAAAAAAAGGAAGTTTACTATATTTGAAAGGAGGAAGTTGAAATGGAAAATATGTGTATGAATATGATGATGAACATGTGTATGGAAGAAATGATGTGCAAGATGAAATCCATGAAGATGATGATGGAATGCATGGAAGACAAAAGCATGATGGAAGGCATGGACATGAATAAAATGATGTCCTGTATGCAAGAATGCGACGAAATGATGACAACAATGATGGGCATGATGAGCAACATGAAGAAAGCATCCATGTAATTATCGATCATTCATTTCATGTAAAGCTGGCGGGCTTTACATATGTGTGGAACAGTTGACTGTACGCATCAAAAGAATAGTAAGCCTTTAATCAAGGCGGGTTAAGCAGACGAACTGCAGACCGGCTTTTTTCTTATTTTTTTATTTATATTGAAGAATCTTCCGAGAGACATCAATCCGCATTAGCTTCAATTTGAACCATTGCTCTTGTAGGGATTCAGTCTGGGAACCTTCTGAAGCGACTCTCAGCTTGCTGAAAATGTCCACCAGTTGTTTGTTGATTCGGTCATAGCTGGTAAGCAGCTCACGGAGCAGTATCGCTTTTCGTTCTTCCTCCAGTAACGCGTCCTTCTGATCTCGAAGCTTCCTGAGAATATCTTCAGCCCATTCCGAGTCTTCTATGGTACGGGCATAATTATATAAGTCCAAATAATCGTTAACCCAAGCTTGTGTCAAAGCATCCATGGCTTTATTCACTCCAGTCAGCTACGCTTTTCTATATACCGAGTATTATACCCGGAATAATACAATTTACAAGTGCTGAATGAGATTTTTCTGGATTTTTTTCAGTAGTAGTCTTATTTATGTAATTCAGCATTCGCCCAATTAAATTTAAATTATGGAAAATAAATTGAAAATATACTATGTTATAGGTTGATAGATGAAGGGATCATTTATCTATAAATAAAGTGATGATCATATCAAACTGAAGGAGCATACATATGTTCAATCAAGCGACTGTTATACGTTCAGTGCTCAACCCTAAATATCTGGAGTTTGTATTGAGTGATCAATACGACATCGGACCGTGGGAAGAATGTTTATTTTGGCTGAGAGGGTTAAATGATACCTACCGGGTAACTACATCCACTGGTATGTTTATTCTACGTGTCTACCGTACTGAAATTGCGGAAAACGATGTACGTTACGAACTGTCCCTGTTATCCCAATTAAAGGGCATTCTAGGTTCATCTGTATATACCGATATTGGAGAATACATCGAGAAGAAAGATCGCACAGGATATACGGTGTTGGAGGCCGCGGAAGGCAAGCGGGTTGCAGTGATGTTTCGGTATATTGAGGGCATCGAGAACAACCTTGAAGATGAACAGTCATGTTACGCTTTTGGTCAGTCTGCGGCTGAGCTGCATAAAGCGATGGACCAAGTGGTATTGGAGCAGCAGCGATATGAGTTGGATACGAAGCTTCTCATTGACGAGCCTCTTGAACGAATCATCAACTACATCGGTGAAAAAAATGAAGCAGCATCGTTTCTACATACGTTTGCTAGAGAGTTAAAAGAACGCATCACTGCCGTTTCCAGACAAGGTTTAGACTTTGGATTAAGCCATGGCGATATGCATGGGAACAATAACGCTTTTCAGCAGGGCAATCAGTTTATCCATTATGACTTCGAGTGGGCAGCTAGAGGCTGGCGTGCCTACGATCTGGCGCAGGTGAAGGCTCGGAAGAGACAGTCTGGTGAGCAAAAAGAAGTGCTATGGAGTGCGCTCATGGCAGGATATCGTTCGGTTAGAAGCTTCTCTGCCGAAGATGAACAGGCTGTTGATCTCTTTATTATCGCTCGCCGGTTTTGGGTTATGGGTCTGGATGTTGCTTTTATCGAAAGTGATATGGGTGCGCTGGATTATGGTTCAGATTGGCTCAATAATTTCGTGGAAGAGTTCCGGGACGCAGGTCTCGTTGGTTAATTGTTCAATGAAAAATAAAATATAGTCATCATCATGCCGCCAATCTGGCGGCTTTTTTGGTTTGAATAGAACTTACATATTTGTGCTGTAATACGTTTACTCTGCGAGTTCAATAGACTTGTCATTGAACTTGTACCCAACACCCCGAATTGTACGGATATATTGTGGCTTGGCCGGATTTTTCTCCAGCTTCTTCCGCAGATTATAGATATGTACCATGACTGTATGTGTATCGCCCATATGTACATCATCCCAGAGCAGCGAGAAAAGCTGTTCATTTTTGTATACGCGATTAGGGTTTTTCGCTAGGTGGAACAGTAATTTGAATTCCTTGGCCGACAAAGCAATGGGTTTGTCACCTACGAGTACACGGTGGGTGGCTGGGTCGATGAGTAGTTGATCAAATACCAGTGTTTCATCCATCTGTTCCTCTTGCTTCTGTGGCATGTTGTTTCTCCGAATATGGGCCTTGACTCGTGCAATCAGCTCAATCGGACTAAACGGTTTGGAGATAAAGTCATCCCCGCCCAGGCCCAGTCCGATGACTTTGTCTGTGGCTTCGTCCTTACAACTTACGAACAAAATAGGTACATTACTCGTTTTGCGAATCTCACTACAGATCTGGAAGCCATCCATCCCGGGCAACAGCACATCCAGCAGTACAAGATCCGGTGAGTGCTCCTGTGCGGCTCGAAGTGCTTCCACGCCAGTATAGGCAGACACGGTCTGAAAACCTTCCCGTTTCAAAGACATCGTCAATAATTCATTGATTTCATGGTCATCATCGACAATCAAAATCGTGTTTTTCAAAGACATACGGCGTTCATTCTCCTTAGGTATATCGCTTTGGTCAAAGTCCGTATCCTTCCAATCTTTCGTCGAAATATGCAGAATCGTCATCCATGCTTTCTATTTCAAGTATCGCATGCGGACCGGGATAAGTCGATTGGATACACAAAATTTGATATGAAATTGAGGTTAACTTGAATTTCAATTTATGGTCTTGAGGATTAAGCTCCTTCTATAATTAATGATATTAAAACTTGGGCGTCCCAAGTTGATTTACTGGAGGGAGATAGTACTCGTGAATGGTATTGGGGGGAAACGCCTGAAATGGGTGTTGTGGAGTGTGGCAATGCTTGGTGCACTGGTAATCAGTGGGTGTTCATCCGACGCTGCGCCAGACCAGATCAGAGAAAAGACGCTTGGAAGCTCATCGAATGAAGTCATCGTTGGAGCTGTATGGCCTTTTGAGAAGCAGAATGAACAATTCCGTGAAGGGCTTCAGTTGGCGCTGGAGCAGATTAACAAGGAGGGTGTTCTGGGAGGCAAGAAAATTAAATTGCTGGAGATGGACGATGGGGCTTCCACGACAAAGGGTATGGCCATCGCGCAGCAATTCGCCGATAATCCCTCCGTCAGTGCGGTCATTGGACATCGGGGATCTTCCGTAACCGTACCAGCTTCACGCATATATGCCAATGCGGGCATTCTACTGTTGTCCCCGGCATCGACATCGCCAAAATTGACCGATGTGAGCAGTCCTTATATTTTCAGGAATATACCGAATGATAATCAGATCGGGCAATCACTTGCCCTGTATGCTGCGGGCACGAAGCATCAGAATATTGCAATCTACTATACCGATGACGAGTATGGTAGAGGGCTCGCGAATGCGTTTGAACAACAGGTTACGTTATCCGGGCAGAATGTAGTTGACCGTGTATCCGGTTATAAGGACGGAGCAGACATGATGCGGATCGTGAATAAATGGGAGACCCTGGACACAGATCTGATCATGGTCGCGACAAGGGCGGACGAAGGAATTACGTTTGTCAAAGCGATCCGTGCGGCGGGTATGAACACCCAAGTCATTGGTGGGGATGCGCTTGACTCTGCTGAATTTGCACAAGGTGGCGTGTCCGTAGAAGGGGTTATCGTGGCTTCCGTATATGACGAACAGGGGCAATCGACCATCAATCAGGATTTCCGATCCCTATACATTCAAGAATATGGAAAGGCGCCAGACAAATGGGCGGCACAGGCTTATGATTCTCTGAAACTGCTCGCTGCTGGTATAGATGAAGCAGGCTCCCGAAGTCCGAAGGATATAGCAGAAGCTTTATCCAACCTGACGTCATGGGATGGGGTGACGGGTGAACACTTCTTCGATGCCCAGGGCGATGTTCAGGGAATGAGCATTGTGATGAAGAAGTTGCAGCAGGGCAAGTTTCAGATCCTGAAAGAGAAGCCCGTTTCGGATTTATCACGAGATTCAGTGGAAGGTTCAAGACAGGGAGGTCAGGATGAATAATCAGGTTTTTCGAAAAGTAACCCTTGAGAGGCTATCTTCTCCTGAACAGCTGGATAATCTGGTACGAGTCACCTCTCCCCGTGGCTGGTTGATGCTCATCGGAGCAGGTTTAATTCTGGCAGCTGCGCTGTATTGGGGAATATTTGGCACCATGACCACGAAGGCAGAAGGACAAGGTGTATTGATTCGTCCGGGCGGTCTAAAAACAGTACACACCTCTTCAGAAGGCGCAATCTCCGATATTGCAGTGGTGGAGAATGATACAGTTCAGCAAGGAGAGGTGATTGGTCGGATCGAGCAACCGGCATTGTTGGACCAGATCCGGCAAACGAAGCTCGCCATCGTCAATCTGCAAAGCGCTTCGTCCCAAAGCAAGTCAGGGTCTGCAGCGGAGCTGAACAAGTTAAGACGGCAGCAGGTGCAGCAGTTACTTAACTATGAATACCAGACACGAGTAGTCAGTCCTTACACGGGCAAGGTCACCGAGGTGTTAGTTAAGAATGGAACCTATGTGGGCGAAGGAACGGAAATGTTCCGGATGGAGACCTACGGGTCTCAGACTGATGAATTAATAGGGGTTATGTATGTGCCGGTGAACCAAGGCAAGCAGTTACTTCCGGGCATGGAAGTGCGTGTCTCGCCAAGTACCGTTAACCGTGAAGAATACGGCTCCATGATTGGGCAGGTCGTTTCGGTATCCGAATTCCCGGTAACGTTACAGGAGTTACAGTCTACGTTGGGTAACGAGGGTCTTGTGGAGCAGATGGCCTCACAAGGTCTCTCGCTGGAGGTGCGCGTTAATCTCTCGCCTAACTCGGAGTTGTCGAGCGGGTATAACTGGACAACCAAACAAGGTCCACCTGTGCGTCTGAATAGCGGTATGACGGTGGAAGGAAGCATTACAGTTCGTTCGCAGCGGCCGATTGCAACCGTCATTCCCTATTTCAAATGATGAGTCAATATAGTCTAACAGGCACAGGGAGGATGATGGAATAGTGGCCCCAAGAAGAGTGAAAACGCCGACGGTATTACAAATGGAAGCTGTAGAATGCGGAGCTGCCTCACTGTCGATCGTACTTTCCTATTACAAAAGCTTCATTCCGCTGGAGGAGCTTCGCATGTCCTGCGGTGTGTCCCGTGATGGTAGTAAAGCGAACAATATTCTCAAGGCAGCAAGACAATATGGAATGGAAGCCAAAGGATACCGCAAAAATCCGGAGGATCTGAGAAAAATGCCATGGCCGGTCATTATTCACTGGAACTTCAATCACTTTCTTGTATTGGAGGGCATTCAGAAGGATCGTGTGTTCCTCAATGATCCGGTTACGGGTCCACGGGAGGTTACCTTTGAGGAATTGGATCAGTCGTTCACGGGTGTTGTACTGACGATGAAGCCTGCGGAAGGTTATGTTCCACAGGGCAAGACATCAAGTCTGCTTAGCTCTCTCTCCAGTCGTATCAAAGGCTCGGAGAAGGCACTGGTCTATGCGATCATAGCGGGCTTGTTTCTGGTTCTGCCGGGTCTGATCATTCCGGTATTCAGCAAAATTTTTATTGATCAGGTCTTACTTGGTCATCTGAACAATTGGTTATTCCCGCTGCTGATTGGTATGGGAATAACGGCACTACTGCGTGCATTTCTAACGTGGTTGCAGCGCTATTACCTGCTAAGGCTGGAGATGAAGCTGGCTTTAAGCTCATCCAGTCGTTTTTTCTGGCATGTACTCCGGTTGCCCATTGAATTTTTCTCCCAACGGCATAGCGGAGACATCGCATCAAGGGTCGCCATTAATGACCGGGTCGCACAACTATTGTCTGGACAGTTGGCTGTCGCGGCACTGAATTGTGTCATGATCCTGTTTTATTTGCTCCTGATGTTGCAGTACAGTGTATTGCTGACCGTGGTCACGGTGGGGGTATCCCTGCTTAATCTTCTATTCATGCAATTCATCACGCGTAAGCGCAACGATCAGAATCTGCGCCTATTGCAGGAAAGCGGCAAGATGCAAGGTGTCTCCATGAATGGACTTCAGGTTATTGAGACATTGAAGTCCAATAGTTCTGAGTCCGATTTTTTCGTCAAATGGTCAGGTTATCAGGCAAAACTATTACAATCCAATCAGCAATTTGGCGTATCAAATCAATTTCTGATGTCTGTTCCCGCGCTGTTAACCAGTTTGGGAGCTGTTTCCGTGTTGTTTTTTGGTGGTTTTCAAGTCATGGATGGGGCGCTAACCATTGGTTCCTTGGTTGCTTTTCAAAGTCTCGCTACAAGCTTCAGTCAGCCTGTGAATGAGATGGTCATGCTGGCCGGAACGATTCAGGAAGCGGGAGGAAGCATGAAACGGCTGGATGACGTTCTGCAATATCCAGTAGATCGTCATATTCAGTCGGATCTGGATGAAGCAGCAGAACAGAAGGATACCGCGAAATTATCGGGTCAGGTGCAGATCAGCAATCTGACGTACGGATACAGCAGGTTGGAAGCACCATTGATTGATCAGTTTAATCTGTCCATTCAGCCAGGCATGAAAGTGGCTTTGGTTGGAGGTTCAGGCAGCGGAAAATCTACGATTGCGAAGCTGATTGCCGGAATCTATGAACCATGGGAAGGCGAGATTCGTTTCGATGATCTGCGTCGGGATGATATTTCAAGGCATCGGATGGGCAATTCCCTGGCTGTTGTCGATCAGGAGATTGTACTGCTTGAAGGCACAATCAAGGAAAATATTACGTTCTGGGATGCGACGATTCCGGAGACAGATATCGTTCGTGCAGCCAAGGATGCCGTAATTCATGATCACATCGCGGAACGAAGCGGTGGATATGACCACATGATTTCGGAGAATGGTGGTAATTTTAGCGGTGGACAGCGGCAGCGCCTGGAAATAGCGAGAGCACTTTCGGGCAATCCGTCGATTCTGATCCTGGATGAGGCGACGAGTGCACTTGATCCGGCAACGGAGAAATTGGTAGATGACAGTCTTCGGCGCAGAGGTCTGACCTGTATTACGGTGGCTCACCGTTTGAGCACCATCCGGGATGCCGATGAGATCATTGTATTGGAACGCGGGAAAATTATTGAACGGGGAACGCATACGTTTTTGATGGAGCAAAACGGATATTACACCCGTCTCATTCAGAGTCAGTAATAGGGGTGCAGAAGGGGGTGGAAGAGTGGCAGAGCCAATCAGGCCGGATATGGGTTCATTTTTTGCAAAGGTTGGAACGGGTCACGATGTGGAAGGAAATAACCCTGTTCTGATCACAGATGAGAACAGGGTATGGTATGTCGCTTCCGGTTACGTGGATGTATTCGCCGTAGTCATGGAAGGAGAAAACACCGGAACAAGACATAAACGCCGTTATATGTTTAGCCTGGATGAGGGTGCGCTCTTATTCGGATTTGACAATGATCAGATGCTGGAACGTATGGGATTGTTGCTGACAGCGTCTGTCGGTACGAAAGTGTTCTGGATGGACAGGTCGCTCTTCTTGAACGAAATAGCAAACGAGCAATGGGATAACGATTGGCTGGCGTCCAAGGTAGATCAGTGGATTGGCAGCTGGTCTGCAGCACTGAATGTACGGAATTCACCGCTGGAATTCACGCTGTTGGAACCCGGAGAAGAACAGAATCTGGCACCCGACCAGAGCTGGAGACCCATGCGTACCGTATGGATTAAAGTACAGGATGGCTTGGTATTCTGGGGGAAAGAACATGCCGTTACTACAGAAGATGCCGATTACATACCGGTCACGTCCTCGGGCTGGCTGGAGACGCAACAAGCGGCTGTGGTCGATGTAAAAGCAACGCAGTCCTGGTTACCCAGAGATCCGTCACTTCACGGGTTATATGCCTTTCATCGATTAATCGCCAGCAGGCTGGCGGTCGTGGTTGCCAAGGAACGCTTGCAGGAACAGGAACGCTTGCAACAGCGTACGGAGCATGATGATTCCTTAATGGACCATGCGCTCAAAAAGCTGATCGCCGTTACCGGGCCGGATGAGCAGCCAGTCGTTTCCTTTTATTCTAACGATCCGCTCTACCCTGTAGGAAAGGTCGTTGGAGACTATGCTGGCATCGTGATGAAGCCTGTTACACGGAAATTAAAAAGCCAATCGAAGCGTTCGCCTGTTCAGGAGATGGCGGAAGCTTCCGGTGTACGTTCCCGCCAGGTCGCACTTAAAGGGGAATGGTGGGAAGCAGACAATGGACCGCTTGTTGGATATCTGGAGACTTCAGGAGAGCCGATCGCGCTGATTCCGTCAGGGGCTAATTCCTACCGATGGGAGAATCCATTGCACGGGGAAAAAGGAATCGTCAATGCCGAAATGGCGGTGACCATACAGCCGATGGCATACATGTTTTATCGGCCTTTTCCTGCCCGGGAGCTTGGCATCAAAGACCTGCTTCAGTTTGGTGCTCACCACTCGGTTCGTCGGGATCTCGTGATGGTGATTCTAATGGGGGCACTGGCTGGATTACTGGGCATTATGGTACCGCTCGCCAGCGGTATTCTGGTGGATACCATTATTCCGGAGTCTTATCGGGGGCCGTTGGTACAGATGGCCTTTATCCTCATCGCGGTTGTACTATCGATTGCCTTGTTCCGACTCGCAGGTTCACTTGCCGCTCTGCGTATGGAAGGACGGGTGGAGAATGCGGTTCAGGCTGCCATCTGGGATCGATTGCTGAATTTGCCAGTTTCGTTCTTCCGAAACTATTCAGCCGGGGATCTGGCTTCCAGAGCGGGAAGTATCAATGCGATCCGGCAGCTGTTATCCGGTGCAGTAATCAGTTCGCTGCTGACAGGTGTGTTCTCCATTTTCCAATTTGTATTACTGTTCCGGTATAGCCCTGTTCTTGCCTTGGTGGCGGGTGGCCTTGTCCTCATCTCCATGTCATTTACCGTTGCGATTGGTTTGTTACAGGTACGTTACCAGCGCCGGTTGTTGCAGCTTCAGGGACAGATTGCTGGAACGGTACTTCAGCTATTGAACGGAATGAGCAAATTTCGAATGGCGGCAGCCGAGAATCGAGCTTTCTTCTTGTGGGCCAGAGCATTCGCAGAGCAGAAAAAGTGGTCCTATAAGGTTCGTATGCTGGATAACTTCTCCAGTGTGTTCCAATCCTTTTTCCCGTTGCTGACATCGATGGTGCTGTTCTACCTCGTGGTCTCCACCCATTCGGAAATGTCTGCAGGACAGTTTATTGCATTCTTTGCTGCATTTACCAGCTTCCTCATGGCTATGCTCGGTATGGCTACAGCACTGTTATCCGTAGTGAACATTGTTCCATTATATGAACGGGCGAAACCCATCCTCAAAACGTTACCTGAAATTCATGATCAGTTGGAAGATCCGGGTGAGGTAAGCGGAGCGATCGAGATTCGCCATGTCCAGTTCCGGTATGAAGAGGATCAGGCGCTTGTGTTGAACGATCTGTCGATGGACATCCAATCAGGACAATATGTGGCCTTTGTCGGTGCATCGGGCTGTGGAAAGTCGACGTTGATGCGACTGTTGCTTGGTTTTGAACAACCTCAGAGCGGTTCTATTTATTTCGATGGTCAGGATCTGCGTTCCCTCGATATCAGCTTGCTTCGCAGTCAGTTCGGCGTGGTGTTGCAAAATAGTAAGCTGATGTCCGGTGATATTTTCACGAATATTACAGGAACGTCCGATCTGACGATTCAGGATGCTTGGGAGGCCGCAGCCATGGCTGGATTCGATGATGATATCCGTAGTATGCCCATGGGCATGCATACGGTGATTTCTGAGGGTGGAGGTACCCTGTCTGGTGGACAACGGCAGCGATTAATGATTGCCAGAGCGATTGCCAAACGGCCTAAGATTCTCTTTTTCGACGAAGCCACAAGTGCATTGGATAACCGGACACAGCGTATTGTGAGCCAAAGTCTCAGCAAGCTGCAGGTGACACGGATTGTGATTGCGCACCGACTCAGTACCATTACGCAGGCGGATCATATCTATGTGTTTGATAAAGGCAAAATCATTCAGTCTGGCACCTATCAGGAGCTGATGGAGCAGAACGGGCTCTTCGCGGAACTTGCCAGCCGTCAGCTGGCGTAGATTTGAACTAAACTTGAAGTAACCTTGAACGTTGCTTGAAACTGGGCTGTTATGCTGAATAAGGTAAGAAACCAAATCGATCTATTGGAGGAATCATTACATGAGTTGGACAGAAGAGCAGATTCAACAAACGGTTAACGCAGTTATGGCTAAGGCAAGTTCGGATGCAGCATTCCGCGCATTGGCTGTAAGCGACATCTACGCAGCAATTCAGCAAGAAACGGGTCAAGAAGTACCACGGGAGTTCAAAATCAATGTAGTGGATGGAACAGGTTACCACGCAACGATTGTATTGCCAGAAGCACGCGGTGAAGCGGATGAGTTGACAGAAACCGAGCTGGAGTCTGTTGCTGGTGGCAGCAAGGATGGTGCAACTGATTTCTTCAATGGCGTTGGTAGTATTGCCGAGGATGCTGCAAGAACAGCCATCCGTGTTGGAGAGAATATTGGTAATTCTTACGCGAAATAGTTCTTATCCATACTTATATTAAATGCGGTGAATAAGTTGGAGTGCTGTCCACCTAACCAGGTGAGTGTAGCACTCCAAATTGCTTAGCACGAGCCATATAGACTGCTGTCTGATCGGGAATTCAGTAAGTGGTCGTTATGGCTACATAGACGAACAAGAGGGTGCCTGCGTGTCAAGAAAGACAGCTTTCTCATTGAAATGGATCAAATCGTTCTGGATGATTATGTTCTGTATGGTATCTGGAATCGCGGCAGGATTATACGTTCCTGAGTTGGCTCATGCGGTATCACGTTTTGGCGATCTGTATCTGTCCTTTCTGAAGATGTGTGTCATTCCCATTATGATGACCGCTATCATCTCCAGCATCGGCAGTCTGTTGATCCAGAGTGGAGCGATGAAGATGATCGTTCGCATGTGCTTGGTATATACCTTGGCGTTGGTATTCTGTGGTCTGCTGGGTCTCAGTCTTGGGGGGATCGGTCGCCCGGGTGCGGGGTTGCCAGAAGAATCCAAGCATGTACTTGGAGCTATTGTATACGATCTGAGCGCCGATACCAGTTCCTTGTCCGATGAGAAACCGCAAGGGGTATTTTCATTTTTGCTTAATATGATTCCATCCAATATATTCACAGCGCTGACGGAAAACAATACGCTGCAAATCTTGTTTTTTTCCGTGATCGTTGGGGTGGCAGTCGGCATGATGCGGACATCGCAGGGAGAAGATGTGCTGAAGATTGCTGATGTATTGTTTGGGGCGTTTCAAAAGGTGATCTCCTGGTCCATGTACGCATTGCCTTTTGCACTCTTCTGTATGATGGCAGGGCAGTTCGCAACGCTAAATATGGATATTTTACCCGCCATGATGAAGTTGATCATGATGTTTTACATTTCCAGCGTGATTCTGATTGTGCTATCTGTTGTGATAATGGCTGTGACATTGCGGAAGCCTGTGCGGGTTATCCTGTCTGCGTTGAAGGATACGTTAATTCTGGCTTTCGGTACACGTAATAGTATTGCCACCGTTCCGACCTGTATGGATGCGCTGAGTATGAAGCTTCAGCAAGATTCACGTATCGTTCAATTGGTCGTACCCCTGGGCATGATCATGTGCCGATACAGTATGGTACTCGTGTATACGCTGGGCATCACCTTTACCGTGCAATTGTACGAATTCGAGTTCACGTTGTCGCAGTGGATCGTGGTGCTTGCAGGGGCCGTAGTGATATCCATTGCGGGTGCAGGCTCCCCGGGTGTCGTCTCTATTGGCATGCTCGCAATAATTGCGGGGATGCTTGGTCTGCCTTCCGAGGTCACCATCATTCTGCTTTTGGCTATGAATCCAATTATTGATCCCATCATTACGGCTGCAAATGTATCAATACAATGTCTAACCACTTCAATACTATCAGCCAGAAAGGAAAACTATGATCACTATCAAACGGTTAACGAGCCAGGACAGGTTGAAGTATAAATCGTTCATGTTTCAGTGGTTATACAAACAAGTAGAGCAGAGCTTGAATGATCCAATTGAATCAGACCGATTCATAATGATCGGGGCAGAGTCGGACGGTGTCCCGGTGGGTCTGCTTGTGCTTGAACAGCGGGGTGGAGACAGACATGCAGTCTTGCAGTGTATCTTTGTATCGAAGCCATGGCGCAGGCAAAAAATCGCTACACTCCTGCTCCGGGAAGCACGAAGCTTATGTGTGGAGAAACAGCTGGCTACGCTCTCCTTAAGCTATTACTCCGACAAGTCTTCGACGAATGCAATCGAAGCCTTATTACATAAGGAAGGTTGGACACAGCCGCAATGTGAATCGGTTGTTTTCCATATTCATCTTCACAGTGGGATTGCTCAGACAGCTTGGCTAAGGGAACGCGCTATCCCGCGGGGGCTGGAGTTATTTCTCTGGGCAGATCGAGAGGAAGGACAACTTAGACAATCCATTGAAGCAGGAGGGCTTGATTTCCCTTCATTTCTGTCTCCGTTCAAAACGTTTGCTCCTCTGGAACCAAGCAACAGCTTCGGTATTAAATCCACACAAGGAATTCAGGGGTGGTCGATGACGTATCGACTGGACGAAAACACGATTTTGTATGATGCCCTATATATTTCGCCGGAATATCAACAATTTGGTCTGGCTTTTCAGATGCTGGGCAGATCCATCCGTGTTCAAACGGAGGCAGGTATCCCTTACGCGATGTTCACGGTTAACCAGAGTACACCGGTCATGATGAAGCTTGCCCGGCAGTGGCTTGCACCTTATTCCTGGAAGACGAGTGAGAAGCGAAGCAGTTATATTCGATTGGGATAAGGAGAGGAGGACGAATATGACAGACAGAGAGAACACCAGCACGAAGGATCGTATCGTGATTACAGGTATGGGCGTATTATGTGCACTCGGCGATCATCCGCAGATGGTATATGAGCGAATGTTTGCTGCTGAGACCGGAATTCGGGAAGTCACCCGCTTCAACACGGATAAGTTGCAGAGTTCACTTGCAGGCCAGTTGGAGGATTCCATCCTAGATGCGGCACTTTCGGGCACAGCGGAGCTATCCATGGATTTGTGTGCACGGTATGCCATTGCTGCTGCAAAAAAAGCGTTAATCGATAGTGGCCTTTCAATAGCACATATGGATAACCTTAAGCAACATGACAGTGCAAATGAAACAGGCGGAGAGCCAACTGTTGCTCCTGCGCGGATTGGGCTCACGCTGGGTACGTGTAACGGTGGAGTTCTATCTTTGGAAGAACAGTGGAACCTGTCTGAGTTGGACGTCGATCATACGTCCCGGTATCCATTTTATCAGCAGGGCGATGATGCAGCGCGAGTACTTAATGTGGAAGGTCCGGTGGCAACGTTAAATACGGCATGTGCTGCGAGTGGCAATGCCATAGGCTATGCAAGTGATCTTATTCGCTGGGGGTATGCCGATGTGATGCTCGCTGGTGGATCTGACCCATTGTCGCAAAGTGTATATGCCGGATTTAATGTACTCCGTGCACTTAATTCCCGTCCCTCTTCACCCTTCAGCACCCAATACGGATTGAATCTGGGAGAAGGTGCAGCCTTCGTGGTACTGGAGAGACTGGACGCTGCACTTGAACGTGGCGCTACGATTTATGCTGAATTATGTGCCTATGGATTGAGCAACGATGCCCATCATATGACGGCTTCTCACCCGGAAGGTGCAGGCATACAACGAGCAGTGGAGATGGCAATCAGCCTTGCCGGAGTATCCAAAACGGATATTGAATATGTCAACGCACATGGGACCGGGACACAGGCGAATGATCGTGCTGAAATTAGCGGCCTGCGGGGGAGTTTAGGGCCTAATATGACGATTCCTGTTAGCTCAAGCAAAGCCTATTTTGGTCATACACTAGGTACTTCTGCTGCATTGGAGCTGGTTACCTCGCTCTACGCCATCAGGCAAGGATACGTTCCTGCTACGCTTCATTTCGAAGAACCGCGCGAAGGCTGCGAGGAAGTGGATATCATTCAACATTCGATGCGCACGATGCGCCCTGAATATATGATCTGCAACAATTCGGGGTTCGGAGGACACAACGTTTCGCTCGTACTGCGCACGAATGGAATTGAAGAAGAGCGGCATTCAAGCGTGCAGAATCCTGAACGTGAGAATTCACTTGATGGCCATCAGGGCAAGCCAGTCCCCAGACGACGTGTTGTCATTACTGGAGTAGGTGCCGTCAGCAAAGGGGATATTCTAAAGGGGAATGTACTCACGGCTTTTGGTGAGGACGCCGATCAGATGACGACCACTTCCTTATTCTCGTTAAAAGATTACGACAAGAGCAAATATGAGCGCAGAATGAACCAGCTCACACAGAATACAATTGGTGCAGTCCTTGCAGCGATGGAGGATGCAGCAATGAGCGAGTCTCAGCGGGAATATACTGGCTTTATTTATGGCACAGCACGAGGAAGTACGAGCAGTATTTCAAACTTTCTGGAATCTGTATTTGTCAAAGGCCCGGAGTATGCGAGTACGATCTATTTCCCGCACACGGTCATTAATTCCATCGCTGGTCAGACAGCTGAGAAATTGCAATTTAAAGGATTTAATAGCTCCTTCAGCACAGGAGGCAATGAGGGATTGACTGCCGCATTATATGCAACGGGCAAGATCCGAGAGGGAGCCCTGACGTCTTGTCTGATTGGTGCTGGAGATGAACGATCCCAGCTTGCGGAGGATATCGACCGTGCCAAAGGATTGCAGGAAAGCCGTTACGATATGACGGAAGGCAGTGTCTGTATGGTCCTCAGTGATTTGGAAGCAGCTGATCATTCGGGCTCCGCAATCTATGCAGAATTGAGAGGACTCGGTGCTGCTTCTGGAACAACGCAGGACACTGCAAAGCTGGGGGAGGCGTTAATCCGGGCGGTTACCGATGCACTCCATGAAGCTGGAACAGATATGGGGCAGATGGATTTGATTTTACTCAACTCAGTGGGACGTCCCGGTGAATTGGAGTTAGAGGAGAGCGCCATATCTTCGATGTGGAAAGGTGAAGCCGCACAATCCGTGCCAATCGTTACCCTTAATGCATGCGCTGGTTACGGAGAATCGTACAGTTCGATGTTACATCTGGCTGCGGCTGCTGAGCTAGTGAGCCCGAGAGCCATGAATGAACGTGCCAAAGGAACTTACGCCCATCTGGGCCTGCCTGAGCGCAGTTTTGCATATCATCATATTTTGACCATCAGCTCTACAGTGAATGGAAGTTACTCTGCTGCAGTCGTCAGTAGCGTCGCTGAGTGAATAGTGTTAATTGAAAAAATATAGGAGGCTTACACATATGACAGTTGATTATGAGGTAGAGATGGATGAGATCAAACAGACGATCAAACAAACGTTGTTAATTGATCGGCTCAAACTGGAGGACATCACCGCAGAGGAAATTACAGATGATATGATTTTGTTCGGTGAAGAACTGGGACTGGACTCTGTGGAGGCGTTCGAGGTTATGGTTGGTATGGAAGAAGTGTATGGCGTGATGGTGGAGGACCTTCCCGCGACGGAATTGAAGATTCATCTGAAGAATGTGCAGTCCATTGCAGAATTGATTATGGCCAGAAAGACCAAAGGAACGAGAGAGCAATGACCTTTCGTGATCACGTCGTTGTGGTTACAGGCGTAACAAGGGGCATAGGCCGGGCCATAGCGCTGAGATTTATTGCGGAAGGAGCCATTGTGGCAGGCATCTATGTCAGGGATGGTGCCGCGGCGGATCAGTTAACAGCAGAGGTGAAGGCAGTTGGTGGACGGATGCTGTTGTTTAAAGGTTCGGTCACGGACCATGGTTTTGTAGCGGATGTGATGAAAAAGGTGTTTGATACATTTGGCCGCATTGATGCATTAATCAATAATGCCGGAAGAGCGAGCGACCAGATGGCACTGCGGATGGAAGAGCAGCAGTGGAATGAGGTGCTGGACACCAATTATGTTGGCGCCTGTTATTGTTCACAGGAAGCCGTTAGATACATGGTTCTTCAGTACAGGGGGAGCATCATCAACCTGGTATCCGTGAGCGGCATATATGGCAGGGAAGGCCAGTGCAATTATGCAGCTTCCAAAGGCGCTTTGATGGGGCTGACGAAGTTGTATGCCCGCCAGTATGCCGCACACAACATTCAGGTCAGTGCCATCGCACCCGGTATGATTGATACCGAGATGACGGGGGAAGTGCCGCAAGAGAAGCTTAATGATTTTTTGCGCCACACCCTGACTGGAAGACAAGGATTTGCAGAAGAAGTGGCTGAAGCAGTAGTGTACCTTGCAGGACCTGCGGCTTGTTATCATACCGGACAGACGTTAAAGCTGGATGGTGGATTTTTGCTTTAAGCTTGAAACTTGAATTGAGATCAGAGGGAGGAGAACTAATGAAGACGGTATATGTGCATCATGCAGAGAGTACAGCTGTGCAGATGATGGTTGTATATTTGTTACAGCGTGGCCTGCAGGTTACAGCAAGCTTCGCCACATCAGAACAAGCAGAGCAATTTCATTCCGATCTGTCTGTGCAAGAGCAGAATAACTGCCGGACTCTCGTTGCGCCGAATCTGGAGATGAAGGAAATTGAATTCGCACTGTCAGCAGCTGCCGAGCATATGCAAGGACTCGGCTTCTATATTCATGGCAGTAGCTGGGTAGATGAACAGTCTGAACTCCAAAGTGATCCGGCAGCTTTTGCTCTAACCAGTCATCGTCAGTTGAGTGAACTCTTTTTATATACCCGTGCAGCAGGTAATATCATGGCTCGTAAACAGAGTGGGCAGATGATTGTACCCATACTGGCAGATATGCTGCATTATAGTGGATTTCCTTCTTCCCCGGTGTATAACCAGGGGGCCATGGCTTATGTCAGAAGCTTCGCCAAAGAAATGACACCTTTTCGGGTCTCGGTCAATACGTTGACGTTTGGCTACTACCGAGCGGAGAACCACAGGGGTGCCGGACGAAGTCGCAGGAAGATCTACGATTTGTTTACCTTAAAACCTTCTGTGCCAGAGTTGGAAGAGCTTGTACAGGGTCTAGGTCTGTTACTCGATTATGGTCAGGGAATGAGTGGTCAAAATATAACGTGGGGTTACGGTATTCCGTCTGTTCTCTAATACGGTCTGAGACAATACGGGTTCAGTAATCTTCGAAAGAGGCAGAAGATGGAATATCAACAGAATAGAAACGATTCGGATCAGGAAACCCGCCAGTCCGATGAACTGCTGGAAGAAGAGCTGGAAGAGGTTGTCGGTGGACTGGCAACCGTTTCAATTGCGCGTTGCAAAGTCTGTCACATTCGAATTGCCGTGTACGAGATGAGCGTATGCGCAGCTTGTTTTCGCAAGACCCAGGTTCCACTTGCTGGAGAAGGAGGCTAACCATGATCAGGAGATATGGTCGGCTGACCTTCTTATTGTTGTTCATGTTAATCATAGGACTCATGACCTCGGCTTGTACAAGTGTATCGCGAGACGTTGCACCAACAAAAGTAAGTCCGCAGACTGAAACGGCTCAGGCTCCAGTAGTAGATACGGACGTCGCAGCAGCTAAGGAAAGTGAGCCAAGAGTCTATACTGCTGAAGAATTGGAAGGATATCCGGAGGATATTCGGGATATTTTGATGAGGGGCAAGCTGCGGATTGGATTGAAGGTGGAGGACCGTTATCCGTTCTTTTACACCGATGAAGAAGGTATACTGCGCGGGAGCGATGTCGAGCTTGCCAACGACATCGCTCTTAAACTCGGTGTGAAGCCGGAATATATCCGAACGGCTGATTCTTTTGATGAGGTGATTGATCAGGTGTCTTCCGGGGAGGTGGATGTCGGCATATCCAAATTAAGTATCACGCTGGAGCGGGCGAAGCGAGTTCTGTTCTCGGATGCCTATCTGCATTTCAAACAAGCACTGCTCATTAACCGTCTTCAACTTGCGGAACTCGGACAAAAAGGCGAATATCCGGATGTGCTAACGCTGCTTCAGCAACGCGGAACAAAGATCGGCATTGTGCGAGGTACGTCTTACGTAGGCTTTACACGCGAGCTTTTTCCCACGCAAGAACAGACTGCCTACAAGAATACTTCCGAATTGTTTGATCATGTGCGGCAAGGCGAAGTGATCGCTGCTGTCTATGATGCTTTTGAAATCTCACGTTATTTGAATCAGAATCCTGCCTACTCCCTTGACCTTCAATATGTGCAGCTGGAGGATCAGGATGACGATATTGCCATCGCCGTTGATCCGCGCCGCATGCATCTCCACCAGTGGATTAACACGTATCTTCACATGCAGGAAAAGAACATTCAGCGCTGGCTTGAAAACTATGGCATCTGAACAATAGGGTTGTGCTATGATACATAGATGAGCCTTATAGTACACTTTTTAATTCAATAAAAGGGAGGAAATCAGCGGTGGGACTTCCATGAAAAAACATATACCCTATCTGTATTTCATCATTCCGATTGTTCTGTTTTTTCTGATTCTCACTGTACTGATTTTGTTCCAATTACCTCCTAGTCCCAATAAGCAGGAAGTTCAGGATGGACATCTGTCCATGACTCATGAATCCCTAATCACTGACGAAGGGAGCCAGTTGGATGGTGTGTGGGCATTCTATTGGGAGCAATTACTGGAGCCCAAGGATTTTGCAAGTGGCCATACGGGTCCGGTAAGTTACGTTAATGTTCCAGAATCTTGGGGGAATTATGAGATCAATGGGCACAAGCTTGGTAATACGGGATTTGCCACGTATCGTCTGGTGGTGGATTTACCTGAGCAAGATATAGAGCTGGGATTATTAACCTCAGGGATAACTTCCGCACACCGATTGTGGATTAATGGCAAACTTGTATCGGAAAGTGGGATTGTGGGACGAACGTTAAAGGAATCTTCTTCATATAAGGTGCCTGCTCTGATCCGAATAGAGGCAGGGCAGACCCAAGTTGATATTATCATTCAAGTTTCGAACTATACACATCGAAAAGCGGGACTGTTTGGCTCTCTAATGATTGGTGAATATAATCAACTGAATCAATCCATGAAATACAAACTGGTATCCGAGAGCATGATTATTGGCTGCATGTTGATTATGGGGCTCTACCATATCCTGTTGTACACACTGCTACGCAAAAATCGGGAGTCTCTGTATTTTGGTCTGATCTGTATTCTGCTGGCCATGAAGAACAGCTCTGATTCCCAGTACATTTTATCAGAGCTTATTCCGGGAATGAGTGGTGATACGTTCCTTAAAATTGAGTATTTAGGCTTCTTGGGCAGCTCCCCACTTGCTCTACTTTTTTGTTACTCCATTTTCCCCAACGAAATGTCCAAACGATTGCGTGATATATTTTGGATTCCAGGGTTGCTGTTCACTTTATTTATCCTGTTTACACCTGCTCAGGTATACACGAAGTTTGCGTTGTTCATGCAGGCATACGCCATTTTGATCGGGTTTGTGATCATTCAATATGTGGTCCGAGCTGCTATGAAAAATGTTGCTGGTGCGCGCTGGATGCTGGCAGGTAGCGTCGTATTCTTCATTACTGTAGTGAATGATATCTTAATGAATAACGGTATGATTCGAACAGGAATCTACTTCTCGTACGGTCTTCTCTTTCTCATTCTCTGTCTGTCGATTGTTGTATCAACCCGATTTTCCAATGCCATGAAAACCAATGAACGCTTGTCTTCGCGTCTGCTTGATTTGGATCGGGTTAAAGATGAGTTTCTCGCTAATACCTCTCACGAGCTTCGTACACCGCTCAACGGAATTATCGGGCTTACCCAGTCGTTGCTATATAGCATGAATGACCGATTGGAAGATAGTCAGCGGATGCACCTGAACATGATCGTTTCAAGTGGCCAGCGTATGTCTTTTCTGATTAACGATATTCTGGATTATGCACTTCTTAAGAATAACGATATGCGTCTGCATCGAACCCAAATAAATCTGCACCAATTGGTCCAGGTAGTCCTCACCGTGGTTAAGCCGCTCATTACAGGCAGGGATCTCATATTACACAATCGAATTGATCCTCATTTTCCACCGATTGAAGCAGATGAGAATCGAATGCAGCAAATTTTATTTAATCTGATCGGCAATGCGATCAAGTACACGCCATCAGGTCATATTGTGATTCGTGCACATGTTGTGCAGGGTGATGTGGAAATTCAGGTAGAGGATACGGGGATTGGCATACCTGAGGATAAATTTGCAATCATTTTCAATCCATTCGAGAAGCTTGAATCCATTGATAACACGGGTACCGGACTTGGACTAAAAATCACCAAGCACCTTGTCGAGCTGCATGGAGGAGAGATTAAGGTACAGTCAAAAGTGAATCAGGGCTCCCTTTTCTCGTTCACGATCGGGCAGCATAAGAAGAAGAATGCTTCATCTGCGCTACCGGATAAGCAAAACAATGAATTTAATCAGAACGGTGTCAACACCCTAAGTTCTGTTACAGAAGTTAAGATAGCCAGTTCACATCATCTTAATGTCGAAGTCAGTTCCGAGAAAGAATCGGAGTTACAACGTTATCACGTGTTGATTGTGGACGATGAACCCGTTAACCTGCAAGTGGTGATTCAACAGCTTGCACCACTGGCATGTGTGTTTGAAATTGCGAACAGTGGTACTGAAGCACTCGCGCGTTTGAATGAATTGCAGGATATCGATCTGGTGATCACGGATATGATGATGGTCGGCATGTCGGGATATGAACTATGCGGATTGATCAGGGAGCGTTACAGCCTGATTGATTTACCTATTCTGATTATGACAGCGAGCAATCGAGATGACACGATTACAGCTTGTTTTGCTGCTGGAGCCAATGATTATATTTCAAAACCGATTGGACGCAATGAACTCATAAGCCGTGTACGTACACTGTTGTTATTAAAAAGGTCTGCTCAAGAGTTAAGTCTGAATGCACAGCAACTTGCAGAGCTGAATCAGCAGTTATCCGAGTTGAATATCAACCTGGAGTATCGTATTCAGAGTCGTACGGTAGAGCTGGAGCAGAAAAATAAGGATCTGGGCCGTCTGGAATTGTCACGCAGACGATTGCTGAGCGATATATCCCATGAACTGCGCACACCGATGACAGCAATTCAGGGTTATGTGGAGGCGATTGTATCCGGGTTGGTGGATAACGAAGAGGACCAAAAAATATATCTGCAAATGGTCTTAGTGAAGGCTCTGGGTTTGAATCGTCTGATTCACGATCTATTCGAGCTGTCCCGTTTGGAATCTGGCAAGTCTGAAATGATCTTAATCATGATGAGCTTACAGGAATTAATGGATACCATTCAGGACAAATTCAGGCTGGACATTACGCGTGCCGATCTGAGCTATGAGTTTCAGGTGAACATTCCTATTGCTCAGCGAAGGGATTATCAAGTCGTGATTGATATGGATCGTATTACCCAGGTTTTGACCAATCTGGTGTTTAACGCGATTCAGCATACAGGTGCAGAGGGGATGATTCGTCTTCATTGTTCCATTGAGGAATGGGAAAGTGGTGGTGATTCGCCAGGACAACTCACCATCCGTGTGGAGGACAATGGAGCGGGGATTATGGAAGAGTCACTTCCCTTTGTATTTGATCGCTTTTTCCGTGAGAAACACGATCGGCATGTGGTTCAGGGTAGTGGTATTGGACTTGCGATTGCGAAGGAAATCATCCAATATCATAATGGGAACATTTACGTAGAAAGTGCGGTCGGAAAAGGGAGTTCCTTTTATTTCACGCTGCCTCTGTATGTTTTGGATTAGGGGAATGACAAGGATTTACAGTAATTAGCCATTAATGAGTGGCGTTCAACAGGAAAACGAGTACTCAGTGTTCACCCGGGTACTCGTTTTTTTGTTTTGCATGGAGCGCCTTAGAAGTTCATTTTAATCGGTTAGTTCGATGATGAAGACGCGGCTGCAGCCGATGCTGCGGCAGCTGCTGCCATGGCAGCTTGTTGAGCGATGATAAGATTCGTGATACTGGTTGAGATCGCTGTCGTAAGCACACCGTTTCGCAGATTCTCCACATGTTGAATGGCTATCAACGCGGATGAGAACAGGAGCAACTCCTGTTTATCGATCGACCAGGCACCGAAGCCTTTTTGAGTCCGTAACCAGTCATTTGTTTCCGCGACTTCATCCACTAACGCGTCTCTGTCCGAAGGCAGTAGTGAAAGTATCCCGAGAGAGGGTAGTGTGTACATTTTATCCATGCGGAGATTCCTTTTACGAAAAGCTTCATTTAAGGCAATCACCCGAGCACCGGCATCCGGGGGATTATCTCCAAGAACCAGTACCTGTGTTAACGCCTGCACACTGTTTCTGGAAGAAAACTCTGGTTTTAATTCCCCATAGAGTTGTTCCATACGTGCCACACCAGTATCCACCTCGAGATCGGAGAGGGCTAACATGGCAGCAAAAATGTAGTCATCCTGTCCAGTGAGGAAGCGATGCTCTGCTTTCATGCCGTCATAAAATAATTTGGCCCGCTCCACCGTAGGTTGAAACTGGTCAGGTGATGTCTGAGTAGCGATCTGATAGGCGGCAATAACCAGATAATCGGAGTTGCGAAATTTGGTCTCTTTCATCAAGTCATAGACATGCAGGGTGTCTGCCAGCTTCGTCTCTTCATCTGTTGTAAGGGAGAGCATGGCAGCAATGCTAATGGCCGAATTACCTCTGAATGCAGAGAAGAGTTTTGTGTTTTGCTTAATCAACTCATGGCTTTGACGAATAGCTTCCCCATCGGCTGTTTTATTCTCCGCTGCATAGAGCAGGGCAACCAGACGTTGCATCATCGCATGTTGCCATTTGAACGACTTCTTGATGATCTGGGTGTTGGAAACAAATAATTCAACTCGTTCTGTATGTTGTTGTTGCATAGGCACACCTCCATACTCACTTTTATTTTACAGTTAGATAATTAGGAATATCAAATGAATTAAAGCGATTATTCCCATAGGGTAGATCAATGATCTGGAGAACCCATTTTTAAATTCATTTCGAGGATGCTTTTCGAAAAAGAAGTGTAATACGGTATGTATGATGAAAAAGATATCCAGCACCCAAAATGTAATGGTTTGATACGAGCTAAAAAGAAGAGAGAGGATGATCGTATACATTGGCAAGTGAATCCAAGTGAAATACCTGTAGGCTTTATCATCTTCCATATCTTTTAACACCATAAACAATTTCCACTCGGACCGCCGGATGGCATCCATTTCGTGAAGCAGAAAGAGAGACAGGTTAAACAAAAATAAAACCAGTAAAAAGTCAGGCATGCTAAGTCTCCTTTTCCTATTCAATCTGCTCCTATCTTACTAAAGGTAATTTGATTTGGCAAAATATGAAAAAAAGGTTCACGCTCCGTTCATACGTGCTTGATATGCTCTCGAAAGAAAGCGTTAGGAACAGGTATTAAAAAATATGCGGAGTGGTGGGGACAAGTCATGTCAACGTTGATAAGAAAGATTTATGGGAAAATGATTTTACTGGTGTTATTGTTAGGCATGATATCAGGGGCAACTGGATTAGGGACCATGCCACTATCGGCAGCAGTATCCAATCCGGGATTAAATTCGGGCAAATTGGAGCAAGGAGTCGTAGCTAATCTGGAGGATACTGATCAGTTAACAGCATTCATTGATGGGATTATGGATGTTCAAATGGATTCTTTACAGATTCCGGGTGCCGTCATTTCGATTGTGAAGGATGGGAAGATTCTGCTCTCCAAAGGGTACGGACATTCGAACATCGAAGAAAATAAACCCGTTGATCCCGAGACCAGCCTGTTTCGGATTGCGTCGACCACAAAGCTGTTCACATGGACCGCAGTGATGCAGCTGGTTGAGGAGGGAAAGCTTGATCTGGACACTGACGTTAACACCTATCTGAAAACGGTGAAAATACCACCAACCTATGCGGAACCAATTACGTTACGTCATCTCATGACCCATACGGCAGGCTTTGAGGAAGGCGGTGTTGGATATCAGATTACCACCGATCCAGAGAAGCTCCCCGTCTCCATTGTAGAAACAATGGCAAACCATATGCCAGCACGGGTCATGCCTTCAGGCGAGATGATGGCCTATTCCAACTATGGTGCCTCACTCGCGGGACTTATCGTCGAAGAAGTTGGTGGCATTGCTTATAATGACTATATACAGAAAAATATATTTGATCCGCTGAGCATGAAGTATGCTACGGTGGAGGAGCCTGTTCCGGCATCGTTGAAGCCCTATGCCGTACTTGGATATGCCCGAGCCAATGGCGAGTATGTAACCAAGCGTCCTACGTTTGAAGGTGGCTTCCGACCTGCAGGATCAGGCAGTGTCTCGGCGAATGATATGGCTCATTTCATGATTGCCCATTTACAGGACGGACAATATGAGGATAAGCAAATTCTCAAGCCGGAAACCGCCAGGCTTATGCATTCCCCGGCATTCCAGTTTGACGAACGTTTACCCGCCATGGACTTGGGCTTTTATGAGTTGAACATGAATGGACTGCGTGTGATCTCTCATGGAGGTGCCGACGAGCTATTTAATACAGCGCTTTATCTTGTACCAGACCAACAAGTCGGCATATTTGTTTCCTATAGTGGAGGGGACGGTGGAACGGCAGCAGGAGGATTGGCGCAAGCCTTCTTTGATCGTTACTATCCTGCCCATATGACGAATCAGCCTGCTGCAACCTCTATTGAACTGGGGGAGCCTCTGGAGAAATATGCAGGTTCCTATCAATTTACACGTCGTAATCACACGAAGATCGATAAGTTTTTCAGTTTTCTGACTCAGATCAATATTGAAGTTTCGGATAACCGGTTGTCGATTGGAAGTGGTGCAGATCAGCAAGTATACACTCCGATTGGAGTGAATCTATTCCAGGAAGTCGGCGGCAAGCATCAGATGGGATTCCGTACGGATACAGAGGGCAAGGTCACGTATCTGTTTCTGGATATACTCAACCCCATGCCACTGGAACCAACCCCGTTAATTAATCAATCGAAGTTCTGGCTTCCGTTGCTCGGTATCTCGGCCGTTCTGTTCATTACCGTACTACTGGGAGCTGTTTATCGTAGACGCAAAATCAAAGCGATGCCAAGGGCGCAGAAATGGGCAGTCCTGCTGTCGGTAGTTACGTCCGTGTGGTCATTGGTGACCTTGGGAGCTACACTTCTGGTGATGAACATAGATCTGATCGATCGACTCAGTCATATTCCACTATCTCTACGTCTTTATCTGTTCATGCCTCTGATTCTTGTGGGATGGAGTGTGGCAATCGTAACAATGAACGTTCTGGCATGGAAAAACAAATATTGGACGTTACCTAAGCGTGTGTACTATACGTTCGTAACTCTAGCAGCAGTAACCTTATGTTTATTTTTCTATCATTGGAATCTGTTGGGCTGGCATTTTGGTTGACCCTCCACCCAGGTGGAAGAGGAGAAGAAATCTATTGGAGGCATGCATTTGATATGACCCAAATCCTTGTCGTGGACGACGATGTGCACATTCGTGAGCTGATTACCTTGTTTTTGCGGAATGAGGGATTTGAGATCGTGGTGGCTAAAGACGGTGCCGAAGCATTGGATATTGTTGAGAAATCCCCAATTGATCTGGTTATCCTCGATATTATGATGCCCAAATTGGATGGTTGGGAACTATGCCGGGAGATCCGGCGCATGGATCTGAATATGCCGCTCTTGATGGTTACGGTCAAAGGGGAATCGGCTCAGAAAGTGAAGGGATTCCAGCTTGGAACAGATGATTATCTGACGAAGCCCTTCGATCCACTGGAGCTTGTGATGAGAGTGAAAGCATTGCTGAAACGGTATCTGATTGTCTCTTCCCAAACGATTCAATTGGGGGGCATTACACTGAATCGCCGCAGCTTTCAAGTGATTCGAGGGGAAGAGACGCTTAATCTGCCTTTAAAGGAGTTCGAATTGCTGTTCATGCTGGCGAATCAGCCTGGGCAGATATTTACCCGGGAACAGCTGATTACGAAAATCTGGGGGAGCGACTATGAAGGGGATGACCGAACGGTTGACGTTCACATTAAGCGATTAAGGGAAAAATTCGCTGGTGATGCCCACCATTTTCAGATTGAAACGGCCCGCAGTTTGGGCTACCGGTTAGTGATCACATGATCAAGACTTTATACGTTCGCATCATTTTCACATTTCTGGTTGTCATTATTTTCAGCCTACTGTCGTCTTTCCTCATAGGGCTCTTTCTGTTCAAAAAAGAAGTAAACCATCTCGGTCAGAATGACATGATTGCAGCAGGTGAGGAAATGATACGTCTCTATGAACAGACACACCCAAAGGACCGGGAGGCATTCATTAAAAGTATGGTGAAGATATCCACCTATCCCATTCATCTATATGATGTTTCCGGCAACGTAACATACTATGATCTGGACAATACGGAGACCGTTCAAATTGCACCAGAGATGGTTCAAATGGTATTGCAGGGTCAGGTCTATCGTTCTCCGGCTGAGGTGGATCAGACCTTTATCGGTCTTCCTTTCCCATTCCAAGGGGAGCCGCAAGCCGTGTTTATGCAATATTCCCCGCAGAACGAAAATATCATTAATCGGATGGTCCTCCTGATATTATTACTCGCACTGTTTATCGGAAGCCTATGTATTTTTATTGCTGCAAGGTATTTGGTGAAACCGATTCAGGTATTGACTCGTGCAACCAAACTGCTGGCGAAGGGTGATTTTGACGTGGAAATCCAAACGAAACGTGTGGACGAAATGGGAGCTTTGACGCACAGTTTTAATGAGATGGCGAGTGAGCTCAAACAGTTGGAACAGATGAGACAGGATTTTGTTTCCAATGTATCTCATGAGATTCAAACCCCGCTGACCTCTATTTCAGGATTTGCCATGGCGATGAAAAATAGTAGTCTGGTAGCTGAGGCTGATCGTAATTATTATCTGGATATCATTATTACGGAGAGTGGACGGCTATCCAGACTTAGCGATAATCTGCTGGAGCTTGCATCGCTGGACTCCGATCATCATCCGTTCGAGGCGGCTACCTATAATCTGGATGAGCAAATTAGGCAAATTATCGTTACCTGCGAGCCGCAGTGGTCCACCAAAAATATTCAGGTTCATCTGGAGGTGGCAGAACCGATTCAAGTTACAGCAGATCGGGATCAGCTCGATCAGGTCTGGATGAATCTGCTGGGGAACAGCATCAAGTTTACGCCAACTGGTGGCCATATTCACATACGAACGCACCAGGTAGAGAACGAAATTCTCATCACGATAACGGATACGGGCATTGGAATAGCGCCAGAGCAGCTCGATTATGTGTTTGATCGGTTTTATAAAACAGATCTGTCGCGAAACCGCAGCATCAGTGGTAACGGTCTGGGCCTTGCGATCGTCAAGAAAATCGTGATGCTCCATCACGGAACCGTAGAAATGAAAAGCCAGGAGGGTGAGGGTACGACAGTGCTGGTTCATCTGCCATTAGATTCCATTGCCTGATTGGACAGCATCGAGACCATTAGCCAAGCTAAGGTAAGCATTAGCATTAGCATAATCGCTTCAAACGCGCCATGATTGGCATGTTTTTTATTTCCGCTGAATAGTATTCAACGAACTGATGAGTTAACATATCCTCATGACATTTTTTACTCATGGGCGCCAATGACAGTGGGAAACGAACGCTCGGCCGATTGTTGCGCCGAGCGTCTTTTCATGCTCCAATTCTTCAAGCCTCAACCTCTTTCTGGCACGTTGGCAAGGAATGCATGATGTTGTTCAATCCCAGGTGCTATGATATTCCGATGGATGGGACACATCAGAGCCATGGATTATTTGTTCCAACTCCGAGTGGAGAAACGTTATAATAACGTTGATGCTATGTAATGGTTAGAGGAGACAAGGAGAAAGATGAACCGAAAGTTATTCTGTAAGCGTATTCAATTTTTGGATGATTGGAGCCTCAAAACGAAGCTGTACATATTGTTCATTTTTTGTGTGCTAGTCCCGGTCCTGGCAACCAATACGGTCTTTTATCTAAGCATCAAAGGCAACATCGAGGAGAAGGAGCACAGCCGTTTCAATGAAATGCAGCAAAGGATCAGGTTCAACCTGCGGAACAGCATCGACAACAGCCTGTATGTGTCCAATTTTCTGTATACGGATGTTACGCTGAACCGATTTATGGAGTCCAGATATCGCGATGACGAAGACTATTATCTTGCTTACTATGACATGCTTAGCAACAACAATCTGGTCAGATACTATTACAGTTATCAGCAGGTGAATCAAGTAACGTTTTATGTCGGCAACGATACCTTCGTGAATGGCGGAAACTTCATTAAGCTGGATGATGCGGTTCGAGCAAGTGAGTGGTACCAAGCGTTGATGAACACGAGCGACCATATCATGATTTATTCGTATTTCGACAAGCAGCAGGCAGAGATGTCGCAAAGTCAGGGAGGACGTAAGGTAAGCATCATTCGGAAGTTGGATTACTTTGGGGAGCAGCGGGTGGAGAAGGTGTTGAAGGTCGATCTGGACTACGGCTTTATTAACAAGTCGCTCAAGAACGAGGGAACGAACGGAAATGTATACGTGGTTTCGGATGACAAGGTCATTTTCTCAAATAATTCGAAAATGAACCAAACGCGTCAGCCATTTAACCTGATGGCGAACAGTCCAATATCGCCTATTCATTCCATGGAATCGATTCCTGTGGTATCTGAGAACTGGCAGATTATCGTCAGCGCCGACAAATTGGACTTTTTGTCCGAGGTTATTGATTCCAAGCTGAATGTGACCGTTCTGATGATCCTTAATCTGCTGATGCCTACACTGCTGATCTGGATGATATCCAGATCGCTGGTAACGAGGGTGGACCGGATATCGAAGCATCTGGACCAAGTGAAGCATGAGCAATTCGAGGTGATTCCGGGTCCTGCGGGCAAGGACGAGATCGGTAGCCTGACTCACAGCTACAATATGATGGTGATCAAGATCAGGAACCTGATCGAGATTGTATTTAAGGGCCAGGTGGAGCGGCAAGCTCTTGAGCTCTCCAAGAAGCAAGCGGAGCTGAAAGCCCTACAGAGCCAGGTGAATCCCCATTTCATGTTCAATACGCTCGAAACGATCCGCATGCGGAGCTTGATCAAGGACGAGCTTGAAACCTCGGATATCATTCATAAGCTGGCATTGTTGCTGCGCCAGACGATTAATTGGGGGGATGACCTGATTACCATTGCAGAGGAGATCAAGTTTGTGGAGAGCTATTTGAACATCCAGCAATATCGCTTTGGCGAAAAGCTGCAATTCACAATCAAGGTCACGGACCATTCCATTTCAAACATGATGATCCCCAAGCTGACCGTGCTCACCTTTGTCGAGAATGCTTGCATCCATGGCATCGAGAGTACATCGAGTGACGGGATCGTAGAGGTGTTGTTCGAAATTCGAAGCGATCAGCTCTCCATAACCATTCGGGACACCGGAGTCGGCATCGAGCCAGACAAGCTGGCGCTGCTTCGAGCAATGATGAGTGATCCAAACATGGATCGGATGAGTGAGCTTAGCAACATCGGCATGATGAATGCCTATATTCGGCTGCGGATGTATTTCAATGATTGCGTGCAGTTGGACATCTTGAGCGAAAAAGGCCAGGGGACAACGGTTGCCATCCATATTCCCCTTTTGCAGGCATCTAAAAGATAAGGAGCGAGAATATGATCAACGTGCTGATTGTGGACGATGAACCATTTATTCGCCAGGGACTTCAGTTGCTTATCGATTGGGAGTCGTGCGGATTCCGGATTTGCGGTCAGGCCTCAAACGGCTTGCAGGCGCTGCAGTGTATGCGGGTTGTGCAGCCTGATCTAGTCATCGCCGACATCAAGATGCCGGAGATGGACGGAATGGAGCTTGCGAAAACCTTGTACGAGCAGTATGGCGGCGAGATCAAGCTGATCCTGCTAAGCGGATTCTACGAGTTCGAATATGCCAAGCAGGCGATTAAATACCAGGTGAATGAATATATTCTCAAACCCGTCGTGAAGACGGAACTGGTTCAAGTGCTTGAGGAATTCAGAATCTCATTTGATGCGCGTGCAGAAGAGAAAAGACACCAGCAAAGAAAGGATCAAATTATTATGGCTCAGCATATGCAGTCGATCTTGCTTGGAATGGCCGACAAGGAGTCTATTGCGAATGTGCAATCCAGCTATCAGAGTGCCAACTTCCTGCGCTGCATGCTGATCGAGGCGACAGCGGAGACAGCAGCGGGTTCAGAACGGAAAATGGACTGGTTCTCCCGGGTAGAAGCATGGGTTGGCGAGCCCTTCAAGGGACAAGTGCTGAAGCCGTTCACGGGGGAAAAGAATGCGGTTTTGCTCATTCTCACGGATCTGATAATGAAGGATGAGGCTATTTCATTGGTGGAATATATCGGCCGATTGCATGGCGAGCTGAATCAGGGTGAGGAACCGGCAGTTGCCTTCTATGTCGGAAAGGAAGTGCAGAGGGTGGAGGAACTGTATGAGTCCTACCAATCCTGCGGCAAAATGAAGAGCTTGCGTTTTTTTACTACGAGTGGACCCATTTATTACTTCGAGCATATGGATACTGAAATATTTACGAAACGGCCGGGACAACGCGAGAAACAATTGTTTGATGGCCTGATCAAGTCGATTGAGCAACAGCAAATGGATGAGCTTCGCAGCCATGCAGAGGCGATCTTTCAATTTTTTCTCAATGAACGAATCGATCCGGGCATCGTCCACATTTATTTGCATTATTTAGCGTACAATCTGTTGGAACTTGTAAAAGGTGAGTCGGGTTCCCCGGATTCCGGGTTGATGCAGTCAGCGTTTCTCAAGATGAACTACGTGATGCTATCCATGGAAGCTAACATTGAAAATTTATGGGAGTTCTCGCGACTGTGCGCAGAGAAGCTGAGGGAGCAGCAAAAATGGAACGCGATGGGGGTATTGGCCAGAATTGAGGCATTCATTCATGAGCATTACAGGGAAAACATCAGCCTGAAATTGCTGGGAGAGCAATTTTACATGAACAGTGCGTATTTGGGTCAGATTTTCAAAAAGCATTATGCCCTGTCCTTCAATGATTATTTGAATCAATTGCGTGTGGAGGAAGCCGCCCGGCTGCTGCGCAGAACCGATCAAAGGGTATATGAAATTGCAACAGCTGTGGGATATCGCGATTCCGATTACTTTATTAACCGGTTCGAGAAACTCATGGATGAGACGCCTGCGCAATATCGCAAAAGAGCCCAGGCAGCGTACGCTGCCGATTCTACATCCTGCTCTCCTTGATGGAGGGGCAGGATTTTTATTGCCATTGAACTGGAATTATTGGGATTTCGCCTATAATTTCTCCCGTTGAGGGGGGCAGGGGAACATGGTAATTTTAACGTAGCCTTTGGAAAGCGCTTTCCAAAAAAGATTTTGTCCAAATAATAAATGGAGGGGTCATGATGAAAAAGGATGTTAGAAAAAGAATCAGGCATTGCGTTTTGCTGGCTTTAATATTGGTCATTGCACTCGCCGGATGTACGCCGAGCTCATCCTCGTCTGGCGAAAAGACAGCGGACGGCAAGGAATTGAAGCAATTTTCCGCATTTTTTGCCGTGCCGGGGAAAATTGAACCAGACGATAATCGGGTGCTGAAAGCGATTGAGGATAAAACAGGTGTCCGCATGACCATGGATTGGCTTACCGGCCAAACGGCCAAGGAACGGATTGGCGTGCTGATTGCAGGCGGCGAATATCCCGACTTTATCGATGGAAGTGATGGTACTCAGCAATTGGTATCGGCAGGGGCGCTGGTCCCGCTTGAGGATTACATCGATAAGTATCCGAACATCAAAAACTATCTGGGCGAAGACTGGAAGAAAATGAAGAATACCACAGATGGTCATATCTATTTCATCCCGCAATTCGGCAATGTACAAGGCGAGTCCATGAAGGTAACGCATGATGGGGAAGCGTTCTGGATTCAAAAAGTTGTGCTGGAGTGGGCTAATTATCCGACCATCAAGACGCTGGACCAATACTTTGACTTGATTGAACGGTATAAAGCAGCTCATCCGACTGTTGACGGTCAGCCGACGATTGGATTTGAAATTATCTCGTATGACTGGCGCTATTTTGCGCTGGAAAACCCTCCGCTCTTCCTGGCTGGTTACCCCAATGAAGGGGCAGCTATCGTAGACAAAGAAACGCTGACGGCCAAAAACTACAATACGATTCCTGAAGCGAAGGCGTATTTCAAAAAGATCAATGAAGTGTACCATAAAGGTTTGGTCGATAACGAGACCTTTACGGCAAACTATGATCAATATATTTCCAAACTTTCAACTGGACGTGTGCTGGGCATGGTGGACCAAGGGTGGCAGTTCCTTGACGCCGAGGCATCGCTCGTGAAGCAAAAATTGTACGACAAAACCTATGTGCCATTGTCCATCACGCTTTCCGAGGATGTAAAGGGGCGCTATCAGCACAAGCCAATCCTTAACGTGAATGGCGGCTTGGCCATTACAACGAGTTGCGAGGATGTAGAGGGAGCGCTTCAGTATATTAATGATTTGCTGGACCCTGAGATCGAAGTATTAAGAACATGGGGACAGAAAGGCGTGGATTACCAGGTCGATGAAAAAGGTGTATTCTCCCGGAATGAAGAGCAGCGTGCCCATTCCAAAGATCCAGACTGGGTGCTGGCGAACACGGGAAGTCCCCTGGTGTATTTTCCACATCATGAAGGCATGACTGCTGACGGAAAAAATGCACTGGACCCTAAGGAGCAGCCGGAGGAGTATCTGGCCACACTGAATGACATCGACAAAAAAGTGTTGAAGGCTTACGGATATACGAAGTTTACGGATTTCCTGGAGCCTGCGGAGGACAACGAACCATGGTTCCCGATCTATACCTATAACTTTGAACCCAACAAACCTGAGACGACTGCCAGACAGAAAATGGACGACGTAAAACGAAAATGGCTGCCTAAAGTGATCATGACGTCACCAGCAGAGTTTGACAAGGCCTGGGAGGAATATCAGGCCACACTCAAGGAGAGTGTGGATATCAAAGCATATGAAGATGCATTGACGGAGGAAGTCCGCAGACGCGTGGAGCTGTGGGGATAAGGAACGGTTATGCAGAAAGGCTATGGGGAATCCTGTAGCCTTTCTTACACGATAAAATCGGAGATTGGAATGGAACGGAATCGATTCATCCACACGAGGGTGATCTAGATAAACTCGTATGCAAGGAGAGAAAAAGAATGGCCAAAAATGAGTTGCAGCATCCCATAAATGCAAGCCATTTTCCGTCAGGAAAAAGCTGGATCGGGTATAACCTGTCACGAATGAAAAGTCAGCGTCAATTATTGTGGATGTCATTTCCATTTGTTGCGTTTATCGCAATTTTTGCGTATGGACCGTTATGGGGCTGGTTGATGGCGTTTCAGAATTACAGACCCGGCCTTGGTTTTTTTCAGCAGGAATGGGTAGGCATGGAGCATTTTAAAACCCTGTTCACGGACCCTACATTTGTACGTGTCATCCGAAATACGCTGGCGATGAGCTTTATCAGTCTGTTTCTGGGGTTTGTCGGCTCGATTGGGCTGGCGCTTCTGTTGAATGAATTGCGGATGGTGCTGTTCAAGCGTGTTGTGCAAACGGTTTCCTATCTTCCACATTTTCTATCATGGATCATCGTTACAGGCATCGTTGCCAACGTATTATCCACTGAGACGGGAATCGTGAATGTGCTGCTAACGAAGCTTCACATCATCAGCGCTCCAATTAATTTCTTCGCCGAGCCGAAATATTTCTGGGGCATCGTGGGCCTGTCCAGCATGTGGAAAGAAATCGGCTGGGGCACCATCATCTACCTGGCTGCCATGACGTCGATTAATCCGAGCTTGTACGAAGCGGCTTCGATCGACGGGGCAGGCCGGTTTCGCAAAATGTTCAATGTCACTCTTCCAGGCATTAAACCAACGATTATTATCCTGCTCATTATCAATGTTGGCAACGTGCTGAACGCGGGCTTCGAGATTCAATATTTGCTGGGGAACGGATTGGTGCAGGACGTGTCCGAGACCATCGACATTTTCGTATTGAAGTACGGAATTAACCTGGGCAACTATTCTCTTGCAACCGCCGCAGGCATTTTCAAGAGCGTAGTCAGCCTAGTGCTCATATTTATGGCTAACGGGCTCGCCAAGGCTCTTGGTGAAGAGCGTTTGATTTGATAAGGAGGTATAGCTGTGAAGCGATTTAATGGAAAACGAAGCTTTGGCGATTATTTATTTTCAATTACAAACGGTTTGTTGATGTTACTCGTTATGGTTGTTACGTTATATCCTTTTTTAAATACGATTGCCGTATCCTTCAATAATGGGCTTGATACGATCCGCGGAGGGATATATCTGTGGCCGAGGGAATGGACACTTCAGAACTACGTTTCCGTGTTCCAGAATCCCCATCTCACGCAAGCGGCATTTATTTCGGTCGCCAGAACGGTAGTGGGGACGATGGTGCAGTTGTTCTGTACCGCGATGCTGGCCTACGTGTTGAGCCGCAAGGAGTATATGTTTAACAAGTTGGTTACAACACTATTTGTGGTGACGATGTATTTCAGCGGCGGATTGATTCCGGGATACATGCTGATTAAGCAACTGGGGCTGTTGAATAACTTTTGGGTGTATATTATCCCTGGATTAATCGGTGTCTTCAACATGATCGTGATCCGCACCTATATTCAGGGACTTTCAGAAGGACTGCTCGAATCGGCGAAGATGGACGGGGCCGGCGATTTTAAAATCTTTATGCGCATCGTGCTTCCGCTGTCCAAACCGGTGTTGGCCACCATCGCGCTGTTCATCGCCGTAGGACAGTGGAACTCCTGGTTTGATTCCATGCTGTACACCGCTGGCAACCGGAATTTGACCACCTTGCAGTATGAGTTGATGAAATTGCTGTCCTCTGCGACTTCACAGGGTGGAACTGTCAATGTGGACCAGTACAAAAATGTAACAAACATGGTCACTCCCGTATCGATTCGGGCAGCAATTACGGTTGTGACGGCCACGCCCATCGTTTTACTATATCCGTTCTTGCAAAAATATTTTGTGACTGGACTCACCATTGGAGGGGTGAAAGAATAAAAAAAAGCAATTCAGGGCGAGGATGGCCGGTTGTGAATGAAGGCCGGGGAATCCAGCTTCCTTTCAATATGTTATATGTTATGATATTTGCATCTTCAAAAGTTTGATTGAAGGGGCATAGCTTATGAATCAGAGCATACAACAGTTTAAAGCGGATTTTTTCAAAGCGTTGGCACACCCGATGCGTATTCAGATTCTGGAGCTGCTGAGCGATGGGGCGAAAAATGTGAATGAACTGCAAAGCATTCTGGGATCGGAAGGCTCTGCCGTCTCGCAGCAGTTGGCTGTATTGCGCAGCAAAAACGTTGTCCAGGGGTTAAAAGAAGGAACGACAGTTACGTATTCGCTTCGCGACCCTTTGATTAAAGACCTGCTGGCCGTTGCCAAACAGATTTTTGACAATCATCTGGTTGACGCCATTTCCATGCTGGAAGACATTCGTAAAGATACTTAAACACATTAAACAAGGGGAACCGGAAGCAAGTTCAGGTAACTTCTTGTTTTTTGCGTTTTAGGAGGGGCACTGTTGTGAGCATTACGATTGACAGAGAGCACAGACGGGAGTAGTCTTTTTATTATATTCAAATATTCAAATATATAAAGAAAAGAAGGTTAGGGCAGATGAAATGGATGGGGAGATTTGCAGGGTATAATGCTGCCGCATTTCGCAAGGATCTGGTATCGGGACTAATTGTGGGAATTATCGCTATCCCGCTCGGGATGGCGTTTGCCATTGCTTCCGGGGTCAAGCCCGAGTATGGTCTGTACACGACAATCATTGCGGGCATACTCATTTCCTTGCTGGGTGGGTCCAAATTCCAGATTGGCGGGCCAACTGGTGCATTTATTCCGATCCTCTTCGCCATTGTCATGCAGTATGGATACGAAAATCTGCTGATTGCTGGAATAATGGCCGGATTGATGCTTGTACTTATGGGCGTTTTCAAGCTTGGCGCGCTGATCAAATTTATTCCAAGACCCGTGACCATTGGATTTACGGCGGGTATTGCTGTGATTATTTTTAGTGGGCAAATTGCGAACTTTCTGGGGCTGAGCGGCATTGTGAAGCACGAGGATTTCTGGTCCAATATGAAAGAAATCGGGATGCACATCTCGACGATTAATATATACAGTTTGTTGACGGCTGGAATCTGTCTGGCTGTTCTTCTGTTTGTGCCCAAGTTTGCACCCAAGGTGCCTGCTTCACTGGCCGGGTTGGTTCTATCGACGCTAGTTGCAGCGTTCTTTTTTGAAGGGCAGGTTGCTACGATCGGATCGTCATTTGGCGCTATTCGGGGAGCGTTGCCCCAGTTTCATATTCCGGAGATCACTTGGGCACGTGTGGTGAGCTTGCTGCAGCCCGCTTTTATCATCGCCATGCTGGGGGGCATCGAATCGCTGTTGTCTGCTGTGGTTGCGGATGGCATGACCGGGACCCGTCATAACAGCAATCGAGAGCTGATTGGGCAGGGGATCGCCAATATGGTAACACCTCTGTTTGGAGGCATTCCGGCGACGGGAGCGATTGCACGTACGGCAACAAATATTAAGTCCGGCGCAGTTTCGCCTTTGTCTGGCGTTATTCACGGGGTAGTGGTTTTGCTTGTGCTTGTTCTCTTCGCACCATATGCGTCCCACATCCCGCTGGCCAGTATGGCCCCGGTGCTGATGCTGGTTGCCTGGAATATGAGTGAGCGGAGATCGTTCATGCATATAATGAAAACCAAAACGAGTGATTCACTCGTGCTGCTCATTACCTTTTTGCTCACCGTTTTTACGAGTCTAACCACCGCTGTGGAGGTGGGGTTGATCCTGGCCGTTCTTCTATTCGTGAAGCGCATGAGCGAGATGCTGAAGGTCGCCAAAGTGCTGCCTGATCCCGATCACAAGCATGAGAAGGTGATGGCGCATATGGTTCAGGAGGGACATGACTGTCCGCAGATCAGTATGTATACGATTGAAGGCCCGTTGTTTTTTGGTGCAGCGGATATGTTTGAGAAATGGGTGATGGATTCGATTCATCGAAGACCAGGCATTCTGCTGCTGCGCATGGGGAAGGTTCCTTTTATGGATACAACGGGTGAAGCGAATCTGGCGAGTTTGGTGAAGCATTTTGAGCGATCCGGCGGCATGATACTGTTTTCAGGCGTCCAGGCGCAGCCAGTGGAGATGATGAGGAAAACGGGTTTAATGGAGCGCATTCATCCTGATCATATGTTTGAGCATACCGGTGAAGCGATCAATTATGCATTACAGCATCTGAATCATCAGAAGTGCGTAGGCTGCAAGCATTTTGCTTTTCGTGAATGTGCGGTGTTGTCTCAGGAGGATGCAGTTGCTGGACGGAAAAGTTTACTGGAGCCTACTTCGGTATAATCCGGAAAATGAATAAAAAATACACGTTTATCTTTGATCGTTCGCAGATTCTGGGTGATGGGACTGGAGGCTGTGTTTATTTGCAAGGGATACGGATGCCCCTGATTATGTTACGATTGTTTAGAAAATCATAGTATCAAATTAATTGTGAACTGACACAATTAAATCAGATTAAAATGAAAAGGGATGATAGGTTTGGAGGAAATCTTACGTCGCATTCGATATAACCATGGAAAATTTCCAAGCAGTGAAATACAGCAAATGATAGATAAGAAGGAAGAGGCCATTCCCTACTTGCTTCAAATCATGCACAATCTGAGAGATAATTATGTAAAAGTGGTCGACAGGCCAACCAGAATAGATTTCGTCTATGCTTATTACTTGCTGGCACAGTTTCGGGTGAAAGATTTCTTCCCAATCATGATAGATATTTTATCCATGCCTGATGAAGCGTGTGAACATATATTTGGTGATAATATAACGGAGGGAATTGGACGAGTCCTTGCGTCTATATATGATGGGGATGTTAATTTATTGTACGGCTTGATTGAGAATACAAAGGCAAATGAGTATGCACGGGGACAAGCAATGAATGCTCTGGTTGTTCTGGTTTTGCATGGCCGGCTGCCAAGAGAAGAAGTGATGAGCTACTTCAAGCATTTGATCACTGAAAGACATGTAGCTTTGAGTGAATACTTATATTCAGAAATTGTATGTTGTTGTGATGATCTTTACCCTGAGGAGGTATATTGTGATATCGAACGGCTGTATGAAGAGCAGGTCGTTGATGAAACCGTCATAGGATTGGCTGATGTCAGACGAACACTAAAGAAAACAAAAGAATCTGTTTTGAAACTTAAGCAGCAAGAGCATCTATTTCAGTATATCACCAATACAATCAAGGAACTGCAAGGATGGTACTGTTTTCATCATCCCAATAAAGTTCAGGAGACCATGCTGCCTGTTTATCCGATGTATCAGCATAGCAAAATCATTCGCGAACCTGCGCGAAATTCGGCAATCAAGATTGAAAAAACGGGTCGCAACGACCCTTGCACTTGTGGGAGTGGTCAGAAATACAAGAAATGCTGCGGAAAGTCATAATTTCGATGAATCAGCGTGGTTACAAGATAGGAGTAAAATAGATCAAAAGAGGGGGCAGCCCCTCTTTTAATTTTGGGTGAAAACCCCTGACGTATATGATAGGTGTCTATGATTGATATAGTGTATCCGCTTCCTTACATTCCTTGTTGTATTTCTACGGCACATCTCGTACAATTTGGTGAAGTAATTCTGCATTGCGTTAATGTGAATGTGAAAAGGGGAGAATCGTTTGGAATCGAAGCAACTATCCAGAGGGCTAAAGCCCCGTCACGTAGAGCTGATTGCACTTGGGGGTACGATTGGCGTCGGATTGTTCATGGGATCGGCAAGTACAATCAAATGGGCAGGCCCTTCAGTGCTGCTGGCCTATTTGCTGGCTGGAATCATTATCTTTTTTGTCATGCGTATTATGGGGGAAATGTTGATTCAGGAACCTGTCACCGGTTCATTTGCCACATTTGCTCATAAGTATATCAGTCCACTCGCCGGGTTTCTGACTGCCTGGAGTTACTGGTTCCTCTGGGTAACGGTTGGTATGGCAGAAGTCACCGCGATTGGGATTTATGTAGGCTACTGGTTCCCGGATATTCCACAATGGCTGCCTGCCTTGGTTGGCGTGCTCATTATTGCAGCAGCGAATCTGGCAGCGGTAAAGTACTATGGAGAATTCGAATTCTGGTTTGCACTGATCAAGGTGACGGCGATTGTCTTCATGATCGTGATCGGAACCGGACTGATCTTCTTCGGCTGGGGGAACGGAGGACAGCCCATTGGGTTATCGAATCTGGTGAGCCATGGCGGATTTTTCCCAGGAGGCATCAAAGGTTTCCTCTTTGCCCTGTGTATCGTAACGGCTGCTTACCAGGGCGTTGAAATGGTAGGGATTACGGCAGGTGAAGCAGAAAATCCGAAGGTCACGCTGCGTAAAGCGATCAAAAACATCGTGTGGCGTATTCTTATTTTTTACGTTGGTGCCATCTTTGTCATCGTGACATTGTACCCTTGGAATGAGGTTGGAGAGACGGGAAGTCCGTTTGTACTGACGTTTGCCAAAGTCGGGATTGTCGCTGCTGCGGGAATTATCAACTTTGTCGTGCTTACCGCCGCGATGTCGGGATGTAACAGTGGGATCTATAGTGCAGGGCGTATGCTTTACACGCTTGCGGAGAATGGGCAGGCACCGGCCTTTTTCAAAAAGCTGTCCAAAGGCGGGGTCCCCCGCAACAGTATCATCATCACGATTTCCTTGCTGCTGGTTGGTGTGGTACTCAACTACCTGATGCCGGACTCCAAGCTGTTCCTGTACATTTACAGCGCAAGTGTTCTTCCGGGGATGGTTCCATGGTTCGCGCTGGCCTTCAGCCAGTTCCGGTTCAGAAAGCGTTGGGGCAATGAGATGGCAGACCACAATTTTAAATCCAAATGGTTCCCAATCAGCAACTATATCATTATCGTATATCTGACGCTCGTCATTATCGGTATGGCATTTAACCCGGATACGCGGTTACCCCTGATTGTCGGGGCTACATTTATGGCCATCGTTGTGATCGGTTATTTTGTATTTGGCATAGGGAAAAGACAGCGGGTAGATGAAGGCGAGGATCACTAGCCTTATATTATAAAATCGTTGATGTTAATGTGTTTAGAAGTTGTACCTGAATTTTACACCGGAACGGAGAGTGCAGAACAATCTGAAGATGGTACTGCACTCGTAGTGGCAAGGTGTATAATTTCCCTAGTCAACTTAATATCTTAATATCACACGTGCATTCCTTGAATACATGGGAGAACCTTCGGGAGAACCAGTGTCATGCAGGGAGTGCATTTTTTGTTTTTCAAAATTCATGCTTGAATCTCCTGTAAATAGAGGTTTGGTGATTGGAAATAGAAGAGCTGCTATTCAGAGCCAGTTTAAATTCCGCCCATCTCGGTTACAAAGGAAAGAGTGCAACTTTTATGAAAACAACATAATAAATAAATTTAAATTTACACGATAACGAAGAGCGCAGAAATAACCTGGAGAAACGTAGTGTTCGCCTTTATCCCCGGATTTTCCCCTTATAAAAGGAGAGAAAAAAATCTGGGGGTAACAGCGATTGTAAGGTTATTCTGTGATCGTAGTGATCATTGTAAATTAATCCGAGGAGGAATTGTACATGGCTAATCAAGACCAGCACACCATGCAAGATCCGACGACACAATATCCGAAGGCTACATCAGATTGGAAGCAGCAGCAGGAGGAGCCGGGGCTTCAGCGTGAAATGACTCCTGTACCTGATGCAGGTGAAAAAAGCTATAAAGGCAGCGGGCGTCTGACCGGACGTAAAGCTGTTGTAACCGGAGCAGACAGCGGTATTGGTCGGGCAGCCGCCATCGCTTTTGCCCGTGAAGGTGCGGATGTCGTTCTGGCTTACCTTCCCGAGGAAGAAGCCGATGCGAAGGAAGTGGTCAAGCTGATCGAAGAAGCAGGCCGCAAAGCTGTTGCGATTCCAGGTGACCTCAAGGATGAGAAATACTGCGAAGAACTTATTGAGTCTGCTGTAAAAGAGCTCGGTGGGATCGATATCCTCGCCAATGTGGCAGGTAAACAGCAGTTTGTTGAGCAGATCGCCGACCTGACCACAGAACAATTTGATGCGACATTCAAAACCAATGTCTATTCGATGTTCTGGCTCTGCAAAGCAGCTGTGAAACACATGAAACCAGGCAGCTCCATCATTAACACGTCTTCTATTCAGGCATACAAGCCATCTCCAATCCTGCTGGATTATGCGACAACAAAGGCAGCAATCAACACCTTCAGCAAAGCGCTGGCCCAACAAGTAGGTAGCAAAGGTATCCGTGTAAATGTCGTGGCACCAGGCCCAGTATGGACACCGCTTCAGGTGGTTGGTGGACAGCCTGTAGAAAAGCTTGCTGATTTCGGCTCCAATACTCCGCTGGGCCGTGCAGGGCAGCCTGCTGAAATGGCACCAGCGTTTGTGTTCCTGGCGAGCCAGGAATCCAGCTATGTGAGCGGTGAGACACTGAACGCCAATGGCGGTACAGTTAGTCCGTAATTTTGGATACAAAAAGCCCTATGAGTAATAGGTCAGTAATCATAGGCAAGTGAATCAAAGAACTCCATTCCCGATAAAGGTGAATGGAGTTCTTTGTTGTTATGGAATTTTTCTTAATTATTGCTTTACTTCTGATCCGGGTTAGGTTCCAGAATAGCGTAGCTGCCCAGTGTCGCCAATTGCGCCGTATTCAGCAGGGCTTCATCTACCGCAGCGAGGGCTTCACCGGCAGCTGTCATCAGCTCATCAGAGTCAACAGGTGAGGCGAAACGGAGAATGACCCGATTTTCTCCATTTTTCAGTTCACTCTCAGCCTTCGTTTTGTATTCACTAATCGAAGCGACTTCGAGATCGTTCTGTATATAATAATCGTTCGCATCACTTTCGCCATTAAATAGGGAGAGTTCGGAATCAAGCCAGTAATCCTTATCGGCTATCGTTTTCTGACTTGCAGCCGTCTCATCATTTGCATTGTACAGGAAGTAAGGAATACCGGAATTGGTCAGATTGTTGGTGGCATCCACATGGAACCATTCATTTCCGATTTTGACCTTATTCCATGCATGAGGAACACCGCTAGAGGCTCCCGTTACGACGATGCTTTCCAGTCCAGACAGATCGGAGAGCAGTTTGTAGACGGAAGCATAGCTGGCACATACGCCAACGCCTTTGACAAGGATACCGTAAGTGGTAAACGAATCATTGAACTGAGCATCCACATTTTTAAAGTTGTTCTGTTCCGCATTTTCAAGTGCCGCATCATCATACTTCGCGTTATCGTTCAGATAATCGTAGATGGCTTTCCGTTTTTCATCATCCTTCATGCCATCCTTGATGATGGAAGCAACAACTTCGTTTGCTTTGGCAATAATCTCGCTCTGTTTCTTCTGGATGACATCTGCCGACTCATTGTAATGGATCGAAAGGGTAAGTGTACCGTAATTGTATTCAAAACCTTCCACACCCAGAATCAATGGATTCTGGTACATCACTTTCAGGACAACATCGGAGAGCGTTGTGAAATTTTGGGCTTCTGGAAAAGCTTTTAATGAGATCTTGTCTTGGGCAGCAACCATGTTTTTGGCCAAAACTTCTTCCAATGCAGAATCTGCATTGATCATAGCATCGCCTGTAGCTGGCTCAGGAACCGTTTCCTGATTGCCTTGTTCTACATTCTGCTGTGTATTGGATTTCTGCTCATCCACCAAGTTGTCTTCTTCAGTTTCGGAAGCTGGCTCAGGTGATTCACTCGTAATTTCATCAGAAGCTTTATCGGAAGCCTCGCTGGATACCGGTTCAGTTTTATCTTCTGACGTTCCAGTATCGGTAGTGGACTCCGTAGATGGAGTTTCTTCCACCGTCGGTTCTGTTTCTGCTTCCGTTGCAGAATCAGGTGCCTCATGATTGTTGATGATCGTTGGCACATCAGGTGCTGGGACGTATGGCGTGTCGTTCTTCGGTTCCACCAGTCCGTTACTAGACTCAGCAACCGTTTGATTATTCAATTTGTCGAGATCTTCTTGGGTGATATTTTCTACGCGTACGTAACTTTTCAGAGCTGTTCCTTTGATGTGAAACGGAATATTCGTTTCGTTGAACTCCGAAATTTCTACACCAGCGGTATCATAGACAATCGTTCCTTGGGAAAACGAACCATCGATGTACTCAATACTTGTTGTTTTAGGCAATTCATTCATGTTCTTCAATTTCTTCATATACAGCTGTTCTTTTAAAGCCATCGGCAGCTGATTAGAGAGGGGGGCAGTGGCAACACCGTTGCTGAAATTGGATTCCTTATCTCCGCTGACCGCTGTGACGTAATATTCACCCTTCATACCATGGTTCTGATAGGAGGTCATCTGTTCATTAATGGTGCCAAGACCGCCTTTTCCATCTTCCATAAAGTCATTAAAGTATGTTTCCGTTGTTGTGGTTAAAACCAATGGATTGCTTCCATTGAAGGCTTTCTCCGCTCCTTGCAAGGGGACGTTGTTTGTTTCAAAAATAACCGTTCGATCTGCACGATTATAAATTTTATATTCGGTTGCACCTTCGACCTTGTCCCAAGTCAGTTTAAAGCGCTTATCCTTGTCGATTTCATATTTGAGATTGGGAACAGGCAGCTCGGATTTTACTGTGAAAGGAATGATCATTGGTTGATCCAGTAGCGTAAGCTTCTCGGCATCCAAATCATAGTTAATACGAATGTAATAAATGGGGGCACCGCCCCAAGTGCTTTGCTCCTGTGTCCGTAACTTATCTGAGGTTAAAACACCCCATCCAAGAGGCTTAATGGAGACACTATTGTCATTGATTTCTGGTATAGCGTAAACTTTACTGGATTCAAGCGCCTTAATATCGGTATGTACACTAATCATATCACTTGCTAGTATACGGCTATTTTTCAGATCCGCTTTAAACTTGAACGAAAATTCTTCATCTTGAGCTACGTTATACATCGGCATAATCGCTTTATCCGATTCGGAGCCGTACTTCTGCTTCAAACTTAATACGCTAGAGCCTTCTACTATTTCTGTAGGGTTATTCTCGGATGGGCTACTCTCCTTGTCATTGCTCTGGCATCCAGCCAATAACAGGGTGAGCGTAAACATAATCAAAAATAAACGTTTCATGGTACACCACTTTCTCGTTTTTCTAAGTTGTTGCAAAGGCTAATTTCTAAAAAATCTAAACACCGAAGATTATCATTTCTGGTTAAAACCCATTTTCGAACCTCTTCTCAGCAAAACCTCCTATTAATTCCCTAATGTCTTTTGCTAGTCTATGGTTATATAGACTTATTGTCAAGATATGTAATGGTATATTATGACTATATACAATAGAGCGAGAGTCCGGTATAAAACCTAGTTGAATTGATCTTTGCGAGAGAGTGAGAATTGTTGAGACTTCTGGTACAATGCATGATAAAACGAAAAATGGAGTGTATCGGATGACGCCAGAACAGATTGTCAGAACTTTTTTTGAAGAAGTGCGCTCGGGTCGCAATCTTGATTATGCCAATACACTGATGGCCGAGCAGGTACTGGCTCACCAGGTGATCTCGGAAGAGGAAGTGACAGTCACAAGAACGCCCTCCGTCTATGCGGATCATGTGAGGGAAATGATCGAGGCGTACGGAGATTTTTCGCTGCAGATTCAGGAGTTGCTTGCACAGGGGGATAAAGTATATGTACGCTGGAGACAAGTGGGTACTCATGTTGGAGAAGTGGATGGATATGCGCCGACCAACCTGCCCGTGATTGAAATGGCGAGTGCGGTATATCGAGTGGAGAATGAGAGAATTGCAGAATACTGGATTCAGATCGACAGGCTGGGGATCGAAAAACAATTGGAGCGCAATCAGAGCTGATAAGATAACCAGCTCTTTCACAGGAGAGATTTCTTAAACTGTATAATACAGAGATATAGCAGGTGGAGGTGACATCATAAAACACATCACAAAAATGGCAATGGCTGTTCTAGCCGCCACCGCGATCATTACTACAGTAATAACAACAGCATCAATGAATAATGAAACAGTTGTCACTACATCCACGACATTATCAGTAATTAATAACGAGGAGCTCGCAGGTACTGCGACTACGAAACAGTTTAATATCCCGGTGGGATTTGAATATGTGAAGGTGAGCTTTAAAAACACAGGTTCGAAAGTGTTTACGTTCACGATGAACCAAGGATCTACTGATGGAACCGCAAAAATGTCTTATACTGTCCTAGCAGATGGGAAAGAGCATACGTATTGGAGTGACCAAGCTTGGTCAACGGGTTGGTTTTATGTGAGCGTGTCTTCTGCACAAGGGATGTCCGGCAGATTGAGTGTGCTTGTGGGTAACGACCTCAATGAATTGAAAAGTTTGTAAAAGCCATCGACTCATGCTGGTAAGTGATTGTAGAAAAGCTTAAGCTTTCTTGACCCTATACCAGTATGTATAGATTTCCGAGAATCCAAGCTTGGCATACAGTTTTATTGCGGGAGTATTATTAGCAACGACTTGCAGGTAACTGGAGGTAGCGCCATTCTCTTTTCCCCAATGCAATAGATGAAGGATCATTTGTTCAGCCAATCCCCGATTCCGAAAGTTAGCGTCCGTAATGATGTCATACAGTCCAATATAACCTCGTTCCACCACACCGAATCCACAAGCAACAACTTGTCCGTCGATGAACAGCGAGATGAAACCTGTGCGCGTACGGATGTTGGTCAACATTTGTTTCATCGTTCCCCGATGCAGATCATTTACCTGATTCAGTCTGCAAAAGTGATCCAACCACTCTCCGGTTAATTGTTCGTCCATTTTTACAGCAGAGTGCTCAGGCTCCTTAATGGTTTCCAGGCTCCGAGTCTGGACCCGGCTCAGATCTACAACATCATACCCCTTTTCATGCAAAAGCTCGTCGAGATGATCCGGCTGGATAAACGGCGTAATCTTGAATATGGTACTTAACTGATTGGAAGCGTAGATTCGCTCGCATTGCTCGATCTTTTCATGCACATCTTGGGTAGAGTAGTGGAGGGGTTGAATGGAGTTGGCCCGCTTCGTATATCCCTGTGCAAAACGCAGTACCCATCCGTCAAAAAGCAAGGTGGATAAGGGCTGCCAATGGTTGAGTGATAGTTCCTCAATGGTTTTATAATCCGGATTCGATGTAGGGATCATATCTATCCTCCTATCTCATAATTTTATAATAATACATATTAATGAATAAAAATTCAATATAAGATATGTAATAGCGCGGAACATTATGCATAGAGTCACAGAATGGGTTACAATTTGAATGAATAAATCCAAATTTTGAAATTGAAATATCGAAAGAAGTGGAGCAGGTTATGCTATCTATTGAAATAAACAATCACATCATTAACTGTCACATCGAATATGGGAAACGGAAGAAAGCTTCCATTACGATGGATTTACCCTATATGGTCACAATCAAGGCTCCCAATGGTACCAGCGAAGACATGATCCGGCAGCTTGTTGCGCAACATGGGGAAGTAATTTTGACGAAATCAGCTCTGATGCAGCAGGCGTTGGATGGTCCTCAAGCGAAAGAATATGAAGAGGAAGGCAAAGGGAAGTTTCTGCTCTTTGGCAAAGAACATGCGCTGCATGAGTTAATTGACGTAGAGGGATGTTCGGAAGAGGATTTGCGTGCGAATCTGAAGAAGTTTTATTTTGCCGAGTGTAAAAGAATGATCGGTGAGCGAATCGGCCGTTACCAGCAGGAGTTAAAGGTGAAGCCGAAGTCTGTGGATATCGTAGAATCGACGACCAAGTGGGGAAGCTGCAGTTGGGATAAAAAGCTGACGTTTAACTACCGTTTGGCGATGGCACCGCTGGAAGTTATTGATTATGTCATCATTCATGAATTGTGCCATATTCACCACATGAATCATGATCGTTCGTTCTGGCGTCGTGTGGGCAGTATTATGCCCGACTACAAAGCGAAGGAAGATTATCTGATGCGAAATGGCCGAGCCATGACGTTGTGAAAAATGCCAGTGGGATTGAAGCGTTTAAGGAAGAACTCTCACGGTATAAAGGAGCCAAAGGATCGGTTCAATTTCCATTGGATCAACCATTGCCAGAAGAATTGATCCGCCGGATCTTGGAATTTCGAGTACAAGCGAATGTGAAAAAGGCTCGGGAAAAGAAGCGAAAGAAGGAGTAGATTTGGGGAAACGCCTATCGATCTACTAAAGCAAGGGGAGAGCGCATGAACAAAGCCCTGATTGTATTGGATGTGCAATACGGGATTACGTCATTGAGAGATTTCACAGCACAGCTAGGCAAAATTGAAGCGGTTATCGCTGATTTTGACCAGCGGAATGAGCCGATCATTTACTTGAAACATGTAGACTATGATCACGAGGGGTCTTCACTTTTTTACAAGAATGCTGCGGGTCTGGAGATTGTAGTCGACACTGGGCGGCATACGATTCTGGAAAAAAGTAAACCTAACGCCTTTAGCAACCCGGAGTTGAAGAAATGGCTTCATGAACATCATGTGGAACATGTGTTTATTGTTGGATTTAACACAGAATATTGTTGCCTGTTTACGGCAATTACTGCGGAATATGAAGGATTCAAAGTCACTCTGATCGAGGATGCAACGGGTTCTGTAAACACAGAAGAGACGTATGAAATGCCAGGGTTGGATATTCAGGACTTTGTCGGTTCGATTCTAAACTGGTCCAATTGTATTGAGGTTCTATATTTGCATGAATATAAGGAAATGTACGTTGATTAACACGGTTTATATGTGACTTCAAAGATTTGAGTATGGTATAATTAGAGCAGATTAGACGTAAAATGCAAAGAGAGCCGTGCTGGTAACACGACTCTCCGAGCAATAGCCGCTTTTAAGGGCGGTGGGCTTCAAACAACAGGATTACGACAAATAGACCGCTACCTTTGTTGGGGGGGCGGTCTATTTGCGTTTATCGGACAGAATAGCAACGATGAGCAAACCGAAGGTAAGCATCAGCATAATTGCTTCAAACACTGTCACAGGGCATCCCTCCCTTCATGGCGAGGTAGCCGACCGACCCTTTAAGCCTATTCTATTGCTTTGTTGATTATAGCATATTTTGTAAGAAGCTATGGGGTCAGAATCTGTGTATATGTAACTCGCTCATTAGTTGCAGGGCATGCCGAAACCCTTGTAAATAAATCTCTCTTTCCAGAAGTGTTTGCATAGAAAGTTGAGTATCTTCATATAAAAAAATGGTCTGATTCAGATGTTCAGGTAAAGCTTGGCGAATGGTATAAAAATAATGATCAGATTCTTCAGATAGTTGGGTATAATCAGGCTGCGTGTGAGACAAATTGTTGTATAATAACTCTAAGCGCGTTGGGATTAACGGTTCTGCCAAAGATTCAAGAGATTCTATCATGCATTCTCCTACTTTCTATGAATTGAACTATAGAGGTTTAATAACTCATAGAGTTATGATAACTTAATTAGTTATTAACGTAAAGAGTTACTATATTTTATGTTAAGGGATGTTTTCAGATGATTAAATTCACTCTCGAACAAGTTCTGAAGGATAAGGGTATGTCTATGTATGCTTTGGCTAAAAAAACAGGAGTTCGTCCGAATACCATTGGACAATGGGTAACGGATAGCGGTTTTGAAGTCAAATCGATCACAATCGAAACCCTTGAGAAAATTTGTGTAGCACTGGAATGTCAGCCAGGCGACTTAATCAAGTATATTGACGAGAAGTGATGTTTAACAGGCAATATTAGGCTGAGGTGCACTTTTACAATCATGGGGTTATACCTGTTTGTTTGGAGGAGAACATGTATGATTAAGATTCATTTATCTCGCATTATGGGAGAGAAAAGAATTAACATTGCCGATTTATCCCGACTAACCGGACTACATAGAAATGGGATTGCCAAATTATATAATGAGGAGACAGATGGTGTGAAGTTTGATACGCTGAATCGAATATGCGAGGCTTTGGATTGTGAGATTCAGGATATTATTGAGTTTATTAAGGACGAAAAGTGATCTTCAACGATTAGCTTAAAGCCCTATACTCTTTTAAAAAAATGGCTATGTTAAATTCTAAAGTTGATTTGTGACCATAAGAAAGGGGCTGTCCCATAAGTCATAAAAAGACTTGGGATAGCCCCGATCTCCAAAGTTATACAACAAAAAGAAGCCTTTCCTTGGTAAAATGGAAGTGTCGAGCAACCATTTCTAAGGAGGGCTTCTTTTGTACATTCAATATACCATGGATCAACTTTTCTTGCCAATGGATTTGGAGACAGATATCCCCGAAAATCACCTCGTTCGTGTTGTGAATGACGCCATCAATCGCCTGAGCGATTCCATTTTTAACTCGGCGTATCCTGGCGGGGGCCGCCATAGCTATCATCCCAAAATGCTTACTAAAGTCATCATCTACGCCTACACTCAGCGCATCTACTCTTCCCGGCAAATCGCGAAGGCCGTTCGCGAAAATATCATGTTCATGTGGCTCGCCGGGCGGCAACAACCGGATTTCCGGACCATCAATCGCTTCCGTTCCGAGCGGATGAAAGAGGTCTTGGAAACCGTGTTTACCCATGTGCTGGAGCTGCTGGTTCAGGAGCAATACGTATCCTTGGATCACTATTTTCTGGACGGAACCAAGCTTGAAGCGAATGCGAATCGCTACACATTCGTCTGGAAAAAAGCCGTCGTCAAGCACCAGGCCAAGCTGCAAGAAAAAGTACATACCCTGTTTCAAGCCATCGAAGAGGCGGAAAACGACGAAGATGCCCTTCACACCGGAACCGACCTGCCGGAGCTTGGCGAAGCCTCGGCTCTCACGGCAGACAAGCTGGAGCAAGCCGTCCAGCAATTGGAGGAAAAACTGCTCGAAAAACCCAAGGACAAAACGCTCAAGAAAGCTGTGCGCCAGTTGCGGAAGGACTTGCTGCCGCGGCTGCAAAAATATGAATATCAGCTTCAAACCGCCGGTGAGCGGAACAGCTACAGCAAAACCGACCCGGATGCGACATTCATGCGAATGAAAGAGGACCACATGCGAAATGGCCAATTGAAGCCTGGATACAATGTACAGATCGGAACGGAAAATCAGTTTATTTTGAGCTACAGTGTGCATCAGCGGCCCACGGACACCAAATGTCTGAAACCCCATCTGGATCATCTGGAAAAAACGCTGGGCCAAAGAAGACCGGAGACCGTCATTGCCGATGCGGGATATGGCAGCGAAGAGAACTACAGTTATTTAAAAGAAAAAAACATTCAGGGAATCGTGAAATACGGGACGTATCACAAGGAAAAAACAAGGGCCTTTCAGCAAGCCATCGGTAAAGTGGAGAACTGGAACTACAACGAATCGTCAGATACGTGGACCTGTGCGGCTGGACAAACGTTGCATTTTCGGTATGAAAGCCGGACGGTGACGGAGACTGGCTATACGATTCGGACACGTCATTATCGAAGTGAGGATTGCAGCCAGTGCCCTCTGAAAGGCACATGTACTAAGGCAAAAGGCGACCGGGAGATTGCGATCAGCCTGACCTACATGCGTCAAAAAAATGAAATGCGGGAACGTCTGCGCAGCGAGGAAGGATACACGCTTTCCGTTCGGCGCATGATCGAGCCTGAAAGCGTGTTTGGGCAGATAAAAAACAATCGGGGATTCCGAAGATTCCTGCTTCGTGGCTTGCAAAAAGTAAGCCTTGAGGTCGGTTGGCTTTGTCTTGCCCACAATCTGCTCAAAAAAGCGACAATGGCGGAAAAACGCAAACGGGACCAAGCAGGATGAACCTCTGCTTGGTCCCGTTTGGACGGATCGGTGTTAATTCTCTTCACCGATTTTCGTTTTTAAGGGCTTTTGAGACAGCCCCTATTGAGCTATCGTTTCCCGTTAGTTGAATGGTTTCACTACGGAGACCAACTAGTGTAGAAGGAAATTAAACGAAAAACTATTATGATATTTGATTCTATTTACATTTCTTTATCAAGATCCACATTGAATAATGCTGTTAAAGGTTTTTGTCCAGAATCATTTGGTATCCCTGTAATTTCCACAGTTAGATTTATAGAGTCAGGCAGATTAACTTGATCTATATTCTCAAATCCGACAAAGTAATAATGCTGTTCGTCTAATTCTATTAAGCCTCCATCTGTCGAGCCAGAAGATGAAATTAAATTTCCGTCATTATAAAGCTTACAAGAAACATTATACTCTTTCAAAATGAATCCATTCACTTCATACCTGACCTATATTTGTCCTTCCGTTATACATGTATGAAGGAATCCGGTAGGACGCCCAAATTTTTTTGAAATAATCCCAACCTTTATTTCGCCTGGCACACTATATAATTGTCAGGAATTACAGATGCAACTATGGAGGAAAAAATGGATTCAATTAGTAAAAACGGAAAAGAAGCCGCGGAAGCGATTCGGAGCTATGTCAAACCGATTTTCGGTTTTGCGTTAAACCGGGTCAAGCACCGGGCCGAGGCGGAGGATCTGGCTCAGGAGATTATGCTGCAGTTGTTGAAATCCTTCTCTGGGGTGCGGGACATTAGAAGCCTTGAAGCTTACGTCTGGACGGTTGCTCGATACACTTGGGTGAATTGGTTGAAAAAGCGTGCACACGCTCCCCAAGCGTTCGAAATCAACGGTATGTCCGAACTGTCTGCCGCCCCTTCCCGGGAGCCGCTTGACCGGCTGCTGGCAACCGAAGCTTCACGCGAGCTGCGCCGAGAAGTCGCGTTTCTGTCCGACATCCATCGCCGGATCGTGGTCATGCATTACTACGACGAGGTTAAAATCGGCGATATCGCGATTGCTCTGAACATTCCTGTAGGCACGGTGAAGTGGCATTTGAGCGAGGCTAAAAAGAAGTTAAGGAAAGGGATGAAACGTATGCGTGCAACAGGAACTTTAAGTGTCAATCCAGTCAGTATGGGGGAAATGGGCCATTCCGGTTCGGCCGGCAGACTGGGCGAAACCAACGATTTTCTTGGACGCGCCTTGGCGCAAAATATCGTTTACGCAGCCTATCACAAGGCGCGTACCGTACATCAAATCGCGGAGGAGCTGGGAATGCCGCCGTCTTTGCTGGAAGGCGAAGTCCAGCATCTGGCCGATTACAATTTTCTCATCCAAACCTCTCCCGGCAAATATCAAAGCAATACCATCGTCTGGGACCTCTTCGAGTTGGCCGTAACCGGCCATCAATTCTGGCAAGATTGCGCTGCCGAAGTGGCTGATGTTCATTTTGACGCGTTAATGGAAGTTCGCCGGCAAGTCGAGGATAGCGGAGTGTACGTTCCAGACGGCGACTATAACTTCCTGCTCTGGACCTTGCTGCCCAAGAACATCGAGGAGCAATCTTGGCGGAGCATGCCGGCTGGCGAAAACTTCGATGCGGTCGCACCAATGCGAAAGGACGGAGGTCAATATATTGCCTATGCGGCGTTAAATCGGAGCCACTATGCCGAACCGGGTTTTGATATGAGCAGTTACGTCACCTTCGGTCCGTCGCTCCGCTACGTCGAAGACTCTCCCTTATACTTGTGGCAATTCAATACGTACTGGAGCGACCGCCAGATGGATTGGCGTTCCCTGGAATATCGGAATGTCGAGATTTGTCATGCGTTCCAACAAGGGGAACTGTCCGACAACGAAGAGAACGCTGAGCAATATTCGTTCCTACTGGAGAAGGGATACATCCGCAAGACGGAGGAGGGGTACAAGTTCAATGCGATTTGGATCGACTCTCCGCAAACGTTGGATCGGTTGAACAAGGCAATGCCGGATTTGTCCGCTTTGTACGCGCCTGCTGTCGGCAAGCTCTACGACAAAATGCTCAACCTGTTCCTGCAAAATCAGCCGAAGCATTTGGAGCCGCAGCTTGCTTACATGGTGAGAGGCAACACCGGCGGAGGCCGGCTGGTCGCTTATATTTTGAAGCATTTGATCGATAACGGGAAGTTGAAACCGCCGTTGCCGCACCAGCAGAAGACGATTTCGACCTGGATGGGGCCGGTCAAGTAAGTCGGTTCGGAAATGTATACGAAGAATAGCTGTTCCCGGGCGGTGGCCATTTTTACACAAAACTCTTTCTTTCCACTCTGTCTGTCCAACGAAGTGATTAGGACATCGCTATTTCACGATGGCCCCCTCCTGAACGTACGAAAATGATTAAAAACTACCCATGACGCATGTGCGTCACGGGTAGTTTTTAATCGCAATCGTATCTGCCGGATATCTCCTTTAACCTTACGATTTTTACTCTTTCTTGTCCGCAACCAACCGTGAGAGGCTAGATGCTCCACTACTCAGCAGATCTATTCAATAAGCAACCGATCACGTTGATCAGCTGCTTTTTTGGTCTTATTGAACTTTCTTTTAGCGCAGTCACCTTAAGTGACAAGGTCATCTAACCGTCTGGTAAACGAGACCTATGGCTCCGGAATCAAAAGTTTTATTTTCAATCAGCTTAAGATTGATCTTCTCCGTGATGCCTTGGAATAGCGGCAATCCCTTACCGATCAGCACGGGAGAAACCGTAATTTTATACTCATCAATTAAATCAAGCTGCATAAGGTGGTGTGCGAACCTGGGACTGCCGAGGATGACCATATCGTTGCCTGGCTGCTGTTTGAGGTTATTGATCTCTTCCTCGATATTTTCTTTCACGAGTCTTGAATTATTCCAATCAACGGTATCCAGCGTCGTGGAAAAAACAATTTTGGCTGTCTTTTCGATCCACTCGGCATGATTCCGCTCATGTTCCGAAGCTGATGGGTTTGAAGGCACAGATGGCCAGTAACTGTGCATCATCTGATATGTCCCACGCCCCCATAAGACAGTGTCGGCAGTACTCAGAATTTCTTTCGCGTGTCTCTCCAAATCAGCATCGTAGGCAACCCAGCCAATGTCCATTGCACCTTCCGGCCCTTCTACAAAACCGTCAAGCGATGCGTGCAGAAATAGAACGAGTTTTCTCATTTTCAGTTCTCCTTTGTGCATAAGGGATATCTAACTTTACACTTACTACATTTTACCCTAATTCAACTTGGGTTGATTCTTATGGATTGGCACGATCCGACCAACATATTTTTCTTATTCGATGAGGTATCCTCATATTCCTTGTTGTCTTAATGAGCAGTCTTAAGCACGAATCTATATTCAGACTTTTTTCAGGTAGAGGCATTATACTATTCCCGAATCCTGTACTGGAAAAGGAGTTTTGGCATGTCTAAGGTGATCCATAAGTCGCTTTATCTCATTCTGCTTGTTTTTGTCGGCGTGTTTATCGTTTCGTCCCTGTTAATCCGAGCACAGTACAACTACGCCTTGTACGGGGATAATCCGATTCTGGGTACACAGCAGTGGAGTATTTTTATCCCGGTGATTGCTTTGCTTCTAATTTTGGGAATCGGATTGTACCGCCTTTGTCTGAAGCTGAACAAATACAGTCCCAAAGTTGTCATTCCGGGGGTGCTGCTATGTTCAATTGCTATTCAAATTATCATTATCTTCGTGTTTCCACGAGTGCCTACGGATGATTCACAGACCGTGCTTTCACTCACGATGAACATGCTCTACGATCAGGATTATTCTTCGTTCGAAACGGGCGGATATCTGCACATGTTCCCGTTTAACTTTTCCACCGTCTTGTATTTAAAAACATTGCTGTACCTGTTTCCGGATAATTATCTGGTGATTAAGCTGTTCAATATTTTGTTTGCAACGGTAACGACATTAATGATTTATCTCATTTATAAACAGTTAAATCCTAAGTCCACGGAACGTGATTACGGAGTTCTGATCTTTGCAGCGACGTATCTGCCATCCCTGTTTCTGAACAACCTGATCTATAACGATGTCATTGCTACGGCACTTCTGACGTCTTGTTTATACTTCTTGATTCGGTTTACACGTGAAAAGTCTTGGCAGACAATCGTCATTGCCGCCATTCTACTAGCCATTGGCAACTACTTCCGAAGCATTGGCGTTATTGTGCTGATTGCTGCTATATTAACCATTCTGCTGAATATGCGAAGTATTGGATTGAAGAAAGTGATTGCCTCCATCTTCGTGCTGGCTATTTTGATTAACGTCCCAGGGTGGACTCAGAATGCGGTCTTGAAATCTTCAGGTGCTGTAAGTGAACCTGTTGGGGAAAATTCGGCACCGGTCTATATGTGGCTGAACATGGGTATTAATCTGGAACGATTCGGCTTTTGGGATAACATGGAGAGCTACAATATCTACCAGAGACAGGCCAACTATAATAAAGCTGAAAGTACAGAACTGTACAAGCAGGAGATTGAACGCAAGCTATCGGAAGCCAGCTTAAGTGACTTGGCCCAGATGTATTACAAAAAGATCATTTGGACCTGGACCGAAGGGACCTACCAAATGGATCGATATGGCCTTGGCAACGAAAGCTCCTCGGGAATGGGAGGAGGAAGAGGTGGCGGAATTGCCGGCTCCTACAGTTATACCAATGCGGTAACAGACTTATTCAAGGGAGATTCCGTCTACCGGACGGGGGTGCTTTGGATCGTTTATGTGATGAATTTCATGATGTACTGTTTTATTTTCATTCGCTTGGTCGGTGGGATTCGTGGAAAGCGGTATGACGAAGTCTCTTTGATTCTGGTTATTCTCGGATTTATCGGGTTCTACATTCTGTGGGAGATTAAATCGAGGTATATCTACCCCGTATACCCGCTGCTGGTTGTATTGTCGTACATGGGATTTAAAGATGTGTATAACTTCATGTTTCATAGAAAACTTGGCTGGGAACGTTCTTCCCTGAGAAAAGGGTGATCCATATGCGAAAAAATGGTTATCTCACATCGGCTATGCTCTTGCTGCTGACCTGCTCCGTTTTGCTCTCTGCTTGTGATGTTATTACTGCCCAGAACATTACGAATACCGGTTCTGCACAAGGCATAAACGGTGGCGGAATGATGAATGGCGGTGGCCCGGGTATGAATGGAGGAACACAGAGGGGCGGGGGGCAAGGGATGAATGGCAGAACAGGTGGTCAGGACAATATGCGGGGGATGATGAATGCCGATCTTACAGGCAGAGTGATCTCTGCCACAGGCAGTACCGTCACGATCTCGTTGCTTGAGGTGGAGGATAACTCATCCACAGACTCCACGAATGGAAATGGAAGACAACCAGGCGCCACCAGAGGCGGAAGCATGGATTTGAAAGATACGGGCATCGAAATGAAATTGAACATCAGTGGGGATGTGGATATCACGGAAGGCATGGGCATGGGTGCCCCAGGCAACAACCAAAACGCTAATTCATCCATTCAGGTGTCTGATCTGAAAGAGGGAGATGTCGTTAGGGTTTGGTATAAGGAGAGCACCCAGATCGTAGAACGAATGGTTGTTACACAGTCTTGATATTCGTTGCCTATGATTATCTGATGGAGTATTATGGAAATAAATTGTTTTTCGGAAGGAGTGAGCGTCATGAAACGACGGGCTAAGATGATGCAAAGCGTGACTACAACAATTAAGGTGATTGCGAACTGAATAGATCCGGCAGAGCAACGGACGCATGGTGAAGTTTTAAAGTTCGCTAATGTGACGATCTGAAGTCTGCCGACATATAGGGATATAACTGCTCATTTTTCCTGGAGTGCACGAGGTTTGTTTGCTTATGCAATTTCTCGTACGTCCAGAATTTTTAAAGCCGCAGGCATAGCCTGCGGCTTTTTGCGCTCAAAAATAGGATTCGGAACTCTAAAAGCGTTCTATATTAAATGACCACTAAGGAGATAAGCCCATGTTAAAACTTGATTGGGATGGTTTTGCGAATTGGCCCGTTACACAGCAAAACTTCGGGTTAATTCATTATGATTTTGAACTGGATAATGTCTTCTATGACGAGGAGAGTCATTCCTGTTACGCCATTGATTTCGATGACGCCATGTACCACTGGTACGCAATGGATGTAGAGCAGAGTCTGGATAGTTTACGGGATGAAATTCAGCCGGATGAATGGGAGCAGAAGAAGCGAATATTCTTGCAAGGGTACTGGAAGGAAGTAGGAGACGCCTATGATATGAAGTCGATGTTCCCGGCATGTCGTCGCTTTGCCAATCTGTACGGTTATGTACGTGTGCTTCGATCTGGGGCAGAACAATGGACGCATGAGCCGGAATGGATGAGTGGATTAAGAGCAAGGCTGGATAAAGCGATGACAGTGAAAGCAAAACAGTTTGGTCAGTAGCAGACCCTCCAACTACCGGCCAAATGATCCTCATTACTTTTTTGGCCAAGATGATTTAGCTTAAATCAGGCATCTGCATATGCACAACGAAATAATGATTGATTTTTTATTCGTCTCCATTGTAACATTAGATTAAGCGCTATACCTTTTATTAGAAATCAATGTTGATTACATGGAAACCGGCAAGCCGTATCACCAATTGAATGAAAAGGAAGGTCATAACGAACATGGACGACAAAAAGTTAATTATCTTTTTTGACAGCGGCGATACCATCGTTGATGAATCGACCGAGATTCGGGACGAAGAAGGAATTGTTCTGAGTGCGGACCTGATTCCGGGTGCGGATATCACGATTCAAAAGCTTCATGAAAAAGGGTACACGCTGGCCCTGGTTGCTGACGGCGATGCACAATCCTTCAAGAACGTATTTAAGCAGCATGGACTTCATGATTATTTTAGTACAATGATTATTTCGGAGAATATTAAAGCCAGCAAGCCAAGCCCGCGGATGTTTAAGGCAGCCATTGGTGCCCTTGATTTGTCGGAAGGGGATTTTTCAAGAACAGTGATGATTGGTAATAACCTGAGTCGTGATATGAAGGGAGCCAACGCACTTGGCATCACCAGCATCTTTCAAAGCTGGACGCCGCGTTATCCTCATGAGCCGGTGGATGAAACAGAGCGTCCGACTTACACAGTTGGTGAACCGCTGGAGCTGCTTGAACTTATTGAACGGCTAAATGCCGAGGTCAAATAAATAAATGTTTGCTTGCCATGCCCATGAGCAGAGAAGGATTGAATGTCATTCAACCTTCTGCTTCATGGGCTATCTTTACTTTTTTATGTGAGAAAATGATAGAATGATCGTTAAAACCGGAACTGGGGTAGGTGTTCACATGGAGAAACCACATCGGAAGGCGAGCTCGTCAAGGAGTTATTCAAGTGGCGAAGAATGTATATTTATCCCAATCCTTATTCAGAACACTAATTTATAAATTGCATACCCTATTACCAATAATATAATGAGGATTCCAGTGCCTTTCCATCCCCAACCGCCAACTAAATCTGCGAAGCTTCCTAATTGAGTACGATTTATGCCATCACCGAACGTACCCAGGGGGTTTCCCTTTAATTCTTGTTGTCTCAAACGTTTAAAAAGAGCACAGGTGATCCAAAGTAAGTCAGGAACGCTTTGTGCTCTTTGCTGTATTCAAATGATGTAGGAGTTATGGTTCGATACTAAGATCAAAATTGGGCTCACACATATAGTCGATCGGGTAGAGATCATCTCTGGCCGAGATTAATGCACGAAGGTGCAGGTAGCGATGATGGGGTTGCACCACACCACCACCGATAGAATAGGGGACAAGTTCAGCTACGACGAAAACATCCTCTGCATTATTACATTTGAAGATTACATTATTCGTGTTACACACTTCCTCCATATAACTGTAGGTCATGACATGGAAGGAACGTCCCTTCCAATTCGTCTTAATCACTTTATAGGACTGCGTCCGTACAAGATCAAGATAACGCTCCAGTGCAAAGGTATGCTCGAACTGGGTGATGTACCCCTTTTTATCCACATCAATCGTAAATTCCACATCATAGCTTACGTGAAACTCTTCTTGGTACGTTCCCTTCATCATCTTCATCGCATCAAAATATGAACCGAATCCGGGATCTTCCATGTAGGGAATGGCAATGAGTTCAGCGTTAACGTGATGAGTAATCTCGCTGTTGCTGGAAACACCCCTATTAAACTTGGTAGGCTGAAGGTCAATTGACCCAATCATGCTCCCGGGGAAACCGGGACTGCAACTTATTCGCATAGTCATCTCCTTGGTTGTTAGTCAATCATTAGACGAAAGAATGAAGGTAAAGTTGCACCAGAATAAGGGAATTGAGGATGGTTATGCTAGAACCTATTTCCAATCGTCTTGCTCTTTTGATACAGTATCATAGTAAAACCCGGGAATTACACAGCGATCGGAAGGTTATTCTGTCATCGGAGTGGCAAGTGTAAATAATCTTTAGTTCAATTGATATAGTACCAGAGGGTTTACTCATCATGGCCTGCAGCATGTTCTATTCATTACGAGGCTTACTATGTTATCCAATAAAGTGATTAATTATTGTCAAAATAAGGGCTGGTGGCATGAAGATGTGCCAGCAGAGTACGAAGCCGCGTGACGTTTTGCATTATTATAAGGAACAGTAGGGAGCGTGAACGAAACTGATTCTATTGGATTACAAAAAGAAAAGGGTACCCTGTCTGCCAGATCGATCATTGGCTGTGGGGTGCCCTTTCTTATGTCTGACTGTAAAATCATACCGGATCGGAAGATTGTTCTGCCACTGTAGTGGTAAAGTATGATCCTTCATCGACTTAATCTTTAGATCCATAAGGGAAAAATTCATCTACGAGATCCTGCGGCGATATGGACACAAAGACGTGATCCAGGTCGGTTTTGCTGGCGAAATCCACGATGTCTCCCGTATAATACCTTGGATCAATCAGATAAATCTCGGACACGACAGTCGACAGGAAGGAGATCATCGGCACTGCTAGAGAGTCCTTGATGAACAATACCTTGAGTCCATTCGAGTTGTCTTTGTTCACCACATGAACGATTCCCTGATTTCCGTACAGGTACGTAAAGTACTTGTCAGCGGTTAGATCATAGGTAGCTCCTTGTACATTCAGCGGATAGGTCGTGAGCAGAGCATCCTCAAAGCGGCCGTTCAGTGTGGCTTCCGTCTCGCCGGTCTTGAAGTAGAAGGAATAGTCCGTTTTGAACTTCGGATAAATTAGATCAAAGTCATCGTCTCCCGCAAAGTATTTCCCGGCTTTTCGACCCTGTGATCCAATGAAAATGTCCTGATACGGAACCACATTATAGTTATTTAAGTCCGTGAAATAATGATCCGGGTCCAGCGGCTTGTCGTACATGCCGTCCAGATGATTCACCAGCTGGCCAAAGCCCCAGAACGCGGTTTTAATTTTCCAGTGGTGATCCGTGGTGAAAAAGAGATCCTTTGCCGGAATGCCACTTTCCAACAGCCCTTCGCGCAGATCCACCGTATCAATGCCATCCTGCTTGAGATTGGTTAGAAAGCCATCGGCGGTTTCGTTGTTATAATTGTAAGGAATGCCTTCCGGGAACTGGGTATACCCACGTACGTATTTGTCTGGTGTCATCACATAGGTCAGCTTAGTTTTGGGGTCCAATTGTGCTTCCAGCGCAGCAACCCGATCCGACAGATCTTTTGTATCCGTCGGCCCTGTAGCGAAGTAGGTATAGTGCAGCTTGCCCTCCATGTCTTTTACGACCTCGAAGTTGTTCTCCTCGTTCTTCCACATGAGTGACTGCATATATCCATACGCTTCCACGAAGCCGAATTTATCGAAGACATGTTCATTAATGTCGTCATTCAGTTCGTGAATCAGTTCTTTGGCTTCAGAATAATGGAAGTCCGCTGAGGCAAGTGTCTTTTGGATCGGCCCGAAGGATTGAATGATGTTCAGAACAGAGAATGTCACGAGCACGAGAATGAAGAGGAAAGCCGTGATTCTCTTTTTGGCTAAAAAGTTGTGCATGCTTGTGCCTTCTCTCAGAGAGTTAGTCTATAAATTGACTCAGAAATTGAAATAAATAAACGGATTGTATGTACCTTTGACCAGATACGATACACAGACCAGGAATAACACGATGATCGTGATCGGGTACACCAGTTCCAATGGTTTGCTGAAACGTGCACCGTCGACCATCAGTTTGTTCATTCGCGTGGCAATCGGCATGCAGAACAGAATACCCAGGATGAAGAAGAGCGCGTATTCCTTCAGGAACATCCAGGTTGTTTCGCTCCAGAACCCATTACCGTACAGTCCAAACATGTTGCCCAGATAGTTGCCAGCTTGTATTAGATCCGGTGAACGGAAGATCACCCACCCGATGATTACAATAAACATGGCATAGAGATGCCGCAGCGGGTTGAAGCGGGTTCCTTTATCAAAGTTAGAGATTTTCTCCAGCGCAATGAATGCGAAGTTAATTAATCCCCAGACTACAAATGTCCATTCCGCACCATGCCACACGCCAGTCAGTCCCCAGACGATGAGCAGATTGCGAATCATTTTATCCTTGTTGGTGACACGTGATCCCCCGAGCGGGAAATAGACATATTCTTTAAACCAGGTACCGAGCGAGATATGCCAGCGGCGCCAGAATTCAGTGATGGAACGGGAGATATACGGATATCTGAAGTTCTCTTCGAACTTGAACCCGAACATGAGGGCGAGACCAATCGCCATATCGGAGTATCCTGAGAAATCAAAATAAATCTGCAACGTATAGGCGATGGCTCCAAGCCATGCCAGACTTGCTGGAATATCTGAGGCCCCACCCATGCTAAAGATGTGATCAGCGACAATCGCCATGCTGTTGGATAGCAGCACCTTTTTACCCAGACCGACAATGAAGCGGCAGCAGCCCAGTGCGAACTTGTCCCAACTTTCCTTTCGGTTAACCATCTGATCTGCAATTGTGTTATAGCGCAGAATGGGTCCGGCAACGAGCTGAGGGAAGAAGGAGATATACAGCGCGACATAAAAGAGATTTTTTTGCACAGCACCATGTCCGCGATACACATCAATGACGTAGGAAATTCCGTGGAAGGTGAAGAACGAGATCCCTAGCGGTAACGCAATATTCGGGATATTTAGGCCAAAGCTTGTATTCTCATTCACAATACGCAGTGCAAAAGCCATGTATTTAAAGACGAACAGCATACCCAGATTGATGATAAGCATCAACGTAATGATGGTGTAAGCGGCATTCCGTCGTTCCCTGAACTTGTCCACAAGCAGAGCGAAGATATAGTTGAAACAGATGGAGGCCAGCATGATGAGGACAAACCACGGTTCACCCCATGCATAGAAGAACAGGCTGGCAACCAGCAGCAGCATGTTTTTGGCCGTAATCGAGAATCTCAGGATGTAATACAGCCCCAGCACAAGCGGCAGAAAATAAAATAGAAAGATTACACTGGAAAAGAGCACTGCCTTTCCTCCTTGAGGATCAGATAAGGGATCACGTTGTATCTATTGATGCAACATGTTCAATTAAAAATAGACAGACACCCGCATCTCAGGATGCGAGTTGGTCTGCAAGGGTCGTTTACATGCGAAAAGGACGCCGTGCTTGTCGATTTTCCCGGGAACGTCGCTTTATGGCGCCATTGGTAATCCGTTGTCTTCTCCACATCCAGTAGAGGACGAGTCCATGGATTCCAGCAGCGGTTAACAAGAGTCGAATAAACCATCCCACCGATGTTTTCATCAGTGGGTCCGCAGGGCTGAGCACCTTGGTAACGTCAGATGGGTCAGGAATAGAACGAGGCGTCCCGTCTTTCTCCTGAACATTCATGGCCGAAGAGCGATCCAGCATGACGGTTGTTGTCAGATACCATTTGTCATTCACAAGTGCGCGTATGGTGGCCTGCTCGGCATCGACATCGGTATGAAGCGTCAGTAGTCCATCCGGTGTAATAGATACTCCCTGTACGGGGGTGTCGAGCTGGAATTTTACATCGGGCGTATCTTCTGAGGAGGATTCAACACCGTATTGGGCAATGGATTCCCCAGCTACAGGTTTGACCACACGTTCGTCACCAGTCATTTGCAAGGTGGTGAGCCCGTTCTCCACCACAGCTTGCTTCTTGGACAATGGCTTGATGTTGCCGATGCGGAAGCTCAGCTTGGCATTTTCGGGAGTTGTAGTTGTAATCCCCCAGCCAATGATTTTACCCAAGCTCACCTGACCTGCCGTGCTGGCCTTGTCCTGGACCATTAGGCTGGAAAATGGGATGCGAATCTGTCCGACAAATCCTGGTTCCAACGTAATCAGGCCGGAAACCGGGCGAACCAGTTCGGCATGTCCGGTTGATTTCTCGACTACGATGACGTTTCGATTATCAGACACCGTAAGGGAGGTTTTATCCGCTCGGGTCAGTACGATATTAAGAGGCAGTTTTTGGTTCGATTCATTGCGGATGGAGAAGGTCAAAGCCCCATAGCCTGACCAGTCTCGATTCTGCAGCTCATAGACGTAGGCCGAATAGTATCCTTTTTGGAGCCCCTGCGTGGAGGTCTTAATCTGGATACTGCCTTTGTTATCAACGCTGGCGTCTACCTTGGCTCCGTTGTTCCATTCATGGAGTTTATGCTCACTCACCTTAAGCTGCTCTGCCTGAACAGCCTGAATGGGATATACGTTCCATAACACAACAAGACTGGCGACAAGCGTCAGTTGTTTCCACTTCTTGATCATGCTTTCTTGCCTCCGCTCTATAGATAAGCCATCTCGTTCAGTTCGTCTGGAGAGATGTTGTTCTTGCCCTGGGATGCAGGGCCTGTTTTACCCGACAGGATATGTTCCTTATTCCACTGTTTCAGCAGAGCTTCCAAGATTGGCATCTGATCGTTGCGAGCAATATCACGAATATTGGTCACACGGTACAGATTGCCTCGTTTGTTACGAAGGGACTGCACCCACACGCATTCCAGTGAAAGATCTTCGCTAAGCGGAAGTTGGATCTCATTGGCCAAATCTTGGGGCTCCATCTCCACCAGGACGAATTCATAGTTAAAATCCAGCAATGTCACGGTTCCATGATCTGCCGTTGACAATTCGCGATTTAGCGCAATTCGTGCCAGCTTCCGGTTGGACATGAACTCACTCTGTCCTCGACGTACAAAATTCAGGCGAATATCTTCAAATGTACTGATATCCTTGTCCAGCTTCTGAGGCAGTGTAGGTTCGCGATCATAGATGATGTGCAGCAGCTGGCGCTGCTCTTGTTCCGTGATATCCTTAACCGTAAAAGCATATTTCCAACGGTTTCCGATTGAAGCGACATGTGCCACCTTGCCTGTAAACTCGCTTGAATACCGGTCATTTACCAGTTTAATGCCAATTTCCATATCACTTGGAATGTACTTCGGTGTATCCAGTATAACGGAAATTCCGCCTTCCGAGAGATCGTGAGTGATGCAGGAGATCGTCTCCCCTTCCGTTGTGAGCGTGCAATCCACGGCAGCCATCGAGCGCTCATGATTGCGGAACACTTTGCGTCCAGCCAGGAAGAAGATCGACATCATGATGTTGTAGAAATTAATCAATAACCAGTACAGCACAACGAGGAAACCAATCGTTCCCTGGCTAAATGTCCAGTGGATACAATTCACGATTCCGATCATGGACAGTACCGCCAGAATCAGATGAGGAATCATCTGTTTAATCTGATAGTTCCGATCATCATTTTGCGCACCGTCTTTGCGGGTAACGACGAATTTGTTCATCGTGATGCCCAGAGTTTCCAGAATGACGGCGGGCAGAAGGGAAGGGAACAGAATGGTCTCATATACATTGGTCCATTTGGTGGTTCGAATATTGCCGGATAACATCCGCAGGCAGGTGTTGGTCAACAGATACATCGGCAACCAGAACACGAGAATCTCCAGAATGGTACATTTCACAACCAGAACGCCGAACACGGCAAACAGTATGGGTGACATGATGTACAGCAGTCGTTTTAACCCGGAGTACCAGTAGGTAATGGAAGAAATGTAGTTCAGTTTTTGCGCAAAACTAAGTCCTTTTTTGAAGAGAAGGTTCATTTTTTTACCTGTCTGGATACAACCGCGCGCCCAGCGCTGACGCTGTTTGGTCAGACTTTTCAGATCACCGGGAGCAAGTCCGGAGGCCAGTACTTTATTGGTAGCGAAGCAGCGATACCCTTTGCTCTGCATTTCAATACCCGTAGCAAAATCCTCTGTAATGGAACCGGTATAGAATCCGCCGACGTCTTCCAGTGCCTGTCTGGAGAGTACAGTATTTGTTCCGCCATAGATGACGGAATTGGATTTGTTGCGTCCCACTTGTACGTCCCGATAGAAATAGTCCTGTTCATTCGGTATCCGGTTCTCGGAGTACAGATTGTACTGGAACTGGTCGGGATTATAGAAACTCTGTGGAGTCTGCACGAACCCAATTTTTTCTCCGGTCAGAAAATAGGGAACACACGCCGTCAGAAAATCATGTTTCGGAATCATGTCTGCATCAAAGGTGACGATTAGTGGGGAGGACGTATGCTTCATGGCATTGTTCAGGTTACCCGCCTTGGCGTGCACATGCTCTGTTCGCGTAAGGTAATTAATACCTAGGTGAGCGGCCAGTTCCCGCATCTCGGGACGGTTCGAGTCATCACACAGATGGATATGTACTTTGGAGCGATCAGGATAATCCATGTTCAGACAGCCATTAATCGTTTTGAACAGAAGCGAAGTGGGTTCATTATAAGTTGCGATAAATACATCCACATCCGGATATAAGGCTTCGTCAACAACGGGAAGTTCGGGATATTCGAGCCGGGTCATATTGTAAAAATGGACGGCAAGTTCGAACATACCTATAAGTTCGACAATGAGGAGGGCAAGACCTGCGGTCACAGCAAGAGGGCCATGTCCGAAAGGAATGGTGAAAAATGTACGCCAAATGACGTAAATACAAGACATAATCACAGTAGCTGTGACAAGTATCTTGTTGCGTGTACTTAAGTAGTTCAAGTGAATACCTCTTCCTGATTTTTCTGAGTAGTGCCGCCTATCGGAACAAAAAGAATGTGATCATTGTACTAAACGATTCTGAACAAATTCTGAAAAAAGAGATAGGACTTCGAACAATATAGAGCCATCGGTTCAATTTATGATGGTTAATTTTGTCGTATCATAATAATTATTGTAGTTATATGTCGAAATTTGCGCAATATGTTTATTTATTTTTTTCGCATAGATAAAAGTTGGGCTTGGATGTTATCTGAAAACACAAAAATGACGAGCCTAAGGTTCAATATCATTAAGTTAAATAACTTAATGACATGGCCCAAGGACTCGTCATTTCTGTTGCAGTCTTTTGCCCTTATGATCAGCAAAAGGCATATATTCATTTCAAATTTAGTCGGAGATGTTGCGCGTATAATACTCAATAATATCCTTGCGACGGATAATACCGAGGAAGACACGGTCCACATCCACCACAGGCACAAAGTTTTGATCGGCTGCCAACGTCAGCATATCCTCCATTTCTGCCTTAATAAAGACACATTCATTATATACACGGTTGTCGATCTCGTGCACCTGGACCTGATCCATCGTCTCAAATGTCAGTCCGGGGGTGCTCCGCATTTTCCATAACAAATCGCCTTCGGACAGGGTGGCAACATATTTTCCATCCTGGTCAATCACGGGAATGGCGGTATAATGCTGCAATTCAAGCTGCTCGATCGCATCTTTCATGGAAGCGGAAGACTTGATATAGGCCACTTCGGCTTTGGGGAGTAAAAAATAGCTGATTTCCATCATCGGGCTCCTTTACTGTAATCTCACTCTCCTTATTTAAACATATTATGTGAGCTTTCGGCTATTTTTAATGATAAATTCGTCAGATTTGTTCCATTGTTTAATTGAGGCTGGAAATCTATAGTGTATATTAGAGGTGATATGATCATGAAATCGAAACGTAAAATTATTTATGGACTGCTTCCCATCTTATTTGCCGGTGGAATCGGAATGTACTTATACATGCAGAATAGCAAAACAGAGGAAGTAAAGCCCGACGTAACCGTTAATCAGTACATAGAGCATTTGCAAAAGAAAGAATTTGATCAACTGTATACCTTGATGACGCCTGCTTCATTGAAAGAGTCCGGCATGAACCGTGAGCAATTTGTGGAAAAATATAACGCAATCTATTCGGGTATGGAGGTTTCTGCGATTAAGGCAGAATTGAAACCGAAAGTAATCAAAGAGACAACGGACGGCACGGGCAATGAAACTAAAAACCAAAATCCGGATGCCTACGAAGTGGACTACAGTCTACAGTTAACGACCTTCCTCGGGGAAGTGGACGAGACGCATACACTGAAACTGGTGCGTGAAGAGCTTGAGGAGGGTGGCAAAGTCTGGCGGATCAACTGGAAGCCATCCATGATTCTGACGGACATGGTCAAAGGAAGCAAAGTTCGGGTGAAAACCCTTTTCCCGGAACGAGGAGACATTGTTGATCGTGAAGGGCTGCCCCTCGCAACCAAGGGGAATATATATGAATGGGGCATCGTACCTGAGAAGCTGGGAGAAAATCCGGAACCGATGATCGCCCGAATCGCGGAGCATTACAAAATAACAGAAGCTATGATTAACACCGCGCTTGCACAGAAATGGGTGAAGCCGGAATATTTTGTCCCAATTGCTTCAACAGAGGACTCCCGGGTGCCTACAGCACTGGCTGGTGTGCAAGTTCAATCCAAGGAAATACGATATTATCCTCTTGGTGAGGCGGCTGCTCATTTAATCGGTTATGTGCGCAAGGCCACCAAGGAAGATTTGGAGAAAGATACGGAAGGATACTATCGTGCGGAAGATTGGATTGGCAAAGCCGGACTGGAGCAATCCTTAGAGAAACAGCTTCGCGGCGAACGAGGTGGCCTGATCGAGATCACCGATGAATCTGGAAACACTCGCTCTGAGCTTATTCGCAAGGATGCCGTGGATGGAGAGAATATTCAACTGACGATCAGCTCCGAGCAACAGCGTAAACTGTATAAGATATTATCGAGTGGTGGTGACGCCGGAGCGATGGTGCTGATGAATCCGACGGACGGCAATCTGCTGGCTCTGGCAAGTGCGCCTGCCTATAATCCGAACAAGATGGTTACGGGACTGACACAGGCCGAGTGGGATGCCTATTCAGCAGATGAGAAGCTTCCTTTTATCAATCGATTTACGAATCGTTATGCACCAGGTTCAACCTTCAAAGCGATTACGGCAGCGGCAGGTCTGATGGAGAAGGTTACCACAGCGGACAAATCGCATGATATCTCTGGTCTGCAATGGCGCAAGGATGAGAGCTGGGGCGGTTACTATGTGAAGCGTGTGAAAAGTGTATCCCCGGTGAACATGGTTGATGCGCTGGTCTACTCGGACAATATTTATTTTGCGAAGGAAGCTGTTGAGATGGGCAGCGCCAAGTTCATAGATGGCATCCAGAAGTTCGGTTTTGGAGATAACTTTGGACTGGATGAACTGTATTTGAAACCAAGTCAGTATGCAAACGAGGCTCATCTCGATCTGTCATCGGAGGTGCTGCTTGCTGATACGTCCTATGGACAGGGAGAAATGTTGATGTCGCCGATCCATCTGGCCTCCTCCTTCACTCCTTTTATTAATGAAGGAAAAATGGTGAAGCCTGTACTGATAGAGGAAAAGGAAACCGCCGAACCGGAAGTTGTGATTACACCTGAAGTCGCAAATACGGTGAAGTATGCCTTGGGCGAGGTCGTGACCCGATCGGGAGGAACGGCTCATTCCTTGAACTCACTCCCTGGAGGACTGGCGGCTAAGACAGGGACTGCCGAACTTAAGGCCAAGAAAGGGGAAAAAGGACAAGAGAACGGTTTTGTTGTGGTGTTTGATACTGAATCACCATCCTTCCTTATAGCCGCGGTCATTGAACAAGTGAACGGACGAGGCGGCAGTCATTATGTTTTGGATAAATTAAAGCCTTTCCTGGAGAAAAAGGGAGTAACGCAGTAAATTGATTTGCGATTTACGATGTATCTTTAGTATTTGAAGAGCCCATCCACCATTCATGTTACCAGAATGGTGGATGGGCTTTATTTTGCCTTTATGTTATAAGATTTATTTCCGAGCAGTAAGCATAAAACGTGCCGAGTTCGTTCGAATTCCTTTGTCACAGCGATTTTGCCCAACAAACTGTTGGAAACGCTCGAAGTCGGATTGCTTCTCTCCAAAACCAGGAATGATCGGTGCATGAGTCAGTAAGAAAAGCAGATCATCAGGCGTGGCGTAATATTCTGTTGCATTATATTCGTGTGCCTCAATGTCTTGAAAACCCGCTTCCCGAAGTTCACGTTTGTATCGTTCCATTAATGTGCCTGGTTGAACGCCCAACGATTGTCCACGGTCAAAAGCCTTGGAGATATTACATTTATCATTTTCACTGACTTGTTGGGTAAGGAATACACCGCCATCAGCCAATACCCTGAATACTTCTGTAGCGCAGAAGTCGCAGTGTCTGGAGGAAACCACATTAAAGAATTGATCTGGAAATGTCAGTTGATCAGCATTCATATGCACAAAACGGACATTCGAACGGGAACCAGATGCCTTGAGATTACGCTGGGCAGTCTCAATCATTCCCCGGGAAAGGTCGATTCCAACCAATAACAGTGCGGCATGCGCGATGGACAGAACAGCTTCTCCACCACCTGTGCCAATATCAAGCAAGAGATCGGACGGCTGAGTGCAGCGTGTAACTTCCTCGTAGAAATTCCATCCAATACCTTCTGAAGTCACTTTCAGGGAGCTGAAGTTCCAGCCATTCAATTGACCAACACGTTCGTAAAAAGTAGTATAATCTATCTTTTTCTTCATTATATGATTCCTCCAATGTGAGTTCTTGATTCTAGACAGATGTTGTGCCAAATCGTTACGATTAGATGCCGAACAGGCTCAAAAGGGCAGACGTATCCCATGTTAGCTGGTACGCGTTTTGACCCAGCCCGACGACTAATTACTTCGAACGATTCGGAATAACATCCGTGTCACCTCACAGTTTGGAATACTTCCATTATACAACACAAAATATATGGTGTAATTTACCTTTTTACTATATGATAAGTGTCGATTCATGTAAAAATAGCATAGGATACATACGTTCTTTTTGATGGAGGGATCAGGGTGTATTGTCACGTATGTGGGACCAAAAGCAGTCCAGGAGACAGCACATGTAGAAAGTGTAGAACGAAGTTAAAAGATTCAAGCTCTACAGATGAACAGATTTGGGCAGAAACAGCAGTTGGTCTGGAGAGTGAAACGGGAAAAGCATTAGATCAGTTATCCAGACAGCATCAGTCTGCACCAAAGCAGAGCAACACGGCACAAGGAAGAGCATTTAGCTGGATTATTCCACTGCTACTGGCAGCAGTGATGGGGGCCTTGTTGACTTATTATTACAAGCAGGAGATGGGCATCAATGCGGAGGTAAAATCACTGCATCAACAGGCGGAGCAGGCGGCCTTGGACGGAAAATATCAAGAGGCGCTTCAACTTTTGGATTCGGCTCTTGCGAAACGGCCCAATGTGGATGGACTTGTGCAGGATCGCCAGATTACAGCCAAAGCCTTCAATCTGATGAATCAGCTGAATAAAGCTGCGACAAGCTTGAAAACGGGGAAACTTGCTGCTGGTGACAAGACCCTTCAGGCTGTAGCAAAAGTGTTGAAGGAGCGAGAGGAACCGGTATTCGCCAAGGTGCGGACGACTCTAAACAACAACAAGGTGACATTGGCTGTCCTGAAGGTAAAGAAAGAAATCGATAGTTTGACAACCGTACAGGCACTTGCTGAGAAATTGGACACGGTATCGAAATTGAAAGGCAAGGAAGCAGAGGCGGTTCAGAAACAAATTATCGACAAGCTGGCTGGTCTTAGCTATAAGCAAGCTGAACAGCAAGTGAAGAAAAAGGATTTTACGGCTGCATTGCAAACCGTTGATCAGGGGCTGTCCTACGCCCCGGAGGATGACAAACTGACAGCATATCGCGAACGAGTATTGAGTGAGAAGAAGGCTTTTGAAAAAGCAGAAGCTGAACGAATTCAACTTGCTGAGCAACAAGCGGCAGAAGAAGACCTGAAAAACCGCACAGCAGCGGTGAGCATTGTAGAGGTAGAAGCGACGCTTGATATGTATGGCGATCTGTATATAAGCGGCTCAATCGTGAATAATGCCACTCGGCCTATCTCTTCCGTGACGGTTATGTTGGATATCTACAGCTCAGACGGGGCATATCTCGGTCAAACCTATGCGGATGTGTATCCAAGCTGGCTTGATGTAGGGGATCAAGGATTTTTTGAAACGTATTATTACGGTGTGTACGAGGAAGCGGAAGTTTCTGTAGTGAACGCAACGTGGTATCTGGAATAGGAGGACAGGATGGATGGCCAAACGAACATGGAGTACGATTATATCCAGTGCAATCATTATTGGAGCTGGAGCAGGAGGGGTGTTCTGGATTCATCAGCATTCAGCAGATCAACTGCAGGATGGACCAAGACTGGCTGTTGTCACTACGAAGGAAACGGCAACCACAGCGTCTAAACCGTCCTCCCAAACAGCCGTGAAGAAAACACGTAAACAGATTATTGAAGAGAGTCAGAAGAAAGTGGTTACGATTGAGAGCAGCAGCGGACTGGGTTCCGGTTTTCTCTACAATGATCAGGGGGATGTGGTAACTAATGCTCACGTGGTGGAGGGGTCGAAAGAAGTAACGATTCGAACCCTGAATCACGAGGAGTATAAGGGAACCGTTATCGGGATTGGAGAAGAGACGGATGTTGCTGTCGTCAGGGTGCCTGATCTGAAAAAAGTTAAACCGCTACCTATCGCCAAATCCAAAGCGGAGACGGGTGATGAGATTCTCGCTCTGGGTAGTCCGCTGGGTCTGGAGAACACCGTAACTACAGGCATTATCAGCGGAGTTGGCCGCAGCTTCGAAATTGCCCCGTATATCTATAGTAATCTGTATCAAATCTCGGCGCCTATTACACACGGCAACAGCGGTGGCCCACTGATCAGTGCAGAAACCGGTGAAGTATTGGGCATTAATTCAGCCGTTGTGGAGCAGGAAGGCGGAATCGGGTTCAGCATTCCGATCACCAGTGTATTGAAGCAGGTCCAGGCCTGGTCTGAGAAACCATCATCGTCTACAACGGCGGTTCAGACGAGTGGCAGTCAGGGATCGGGAGCAGACTCAGCTTCTTTGGAAGCGGAGGGTCTGGTGACCGAATTTTATATGAACCTGAATCTAAATGACTATGTTACCGCCTATGCCTTGCTTGGCAGTGAGTGGCAGAGCGGTATAAGTTATGCCAAGTTCCGTGAAGGTTACATCAACACCAGTTATGTTACCATTGCCCAAGTTTCGTCCTCAGACAAGTCAAATGATGAAATAGAGGTCACGGCGGTTATTACAGCGGATGAACGAAAAGACGGTGAATTGGTCACCACGAAATATAAAGTTACGTATCAAGTCGGTTATGAAAATGGACAACTGAAAATACTTCATGGTCAAGGAAAAAAAGTGAAATAAAAGTTATGTAGGGAGAATGGGCACCAAGCCGATTCTCCTTTTTGATTGCTTAAGTTTGATGGTTCTGTTAAAATACAGAACGAACGTTCAGTATGCAAGAGGCGGAGTGAAATGGATGAGTATGAATAAAAAGCAAATTCAAACCGAGCAGACCAAGAAGAAACTTGCGGATGCCTCAAGAGCTCTTTTTGTGCAAAAAGGGTATAAAGCAACCTCCATTGAAGATATTGTGGCTGCGACAGGCAGCAGTAAAGGCAATATCTACTACCATTTTAAAAGCAAGGAAGGCCTCTTTCTGTATCTGATTGATGAGTGGGATCGGGAATGGGAAGAGAATTGGGCGGCCAAGGAACATCTGTATCATACCTCTACCGAGAAGATCTACGGCTTGGCAGAACAATTAATCCTCGATGATATGAATCACCCGCTTACGAAGGCGGCAGATGAGTTCTTTACCGGGGAAAAGAAAGAAAATGATATTGAAGAACGAATATCTTTGATGTTTGAGCGGCATATTCAATTTAACAAACAATTGGTGGAACAGGGGATAGAGAGCGGAGAGTTCAAGGCAGACAACGCAGACAATCTTGCGCTCATTCTGGAAAGCACCATTATTGGACTTAGTCAGCTGTCGCGCGGAATGGAGCCAGAACAGGCTCTTGCCTTATACCGCCAGGCAGCTAGCGTATTCTTATATGGAATAGCAAAAGATAAAGCTTAAGGCAACATTTTGACAACTACGGAGGATGGAATCATGGCATTACTTACACGGAACAGGGGCGCATTGCTGCTGTTAATGTTTAATATTTTTCTCGTTTTTACAGGTATAGGTCTTGTTGTACCTATTATGCCTGCGTACATGGATCTACTGCATATCACCGGGTTCACGGTTGGTTTGCTGGTAGCAGCATTCTCCTTCACGCAGTTTCTGTTTTCTCCAGTTGCGGGCCGTTGGTCTGACATCTTGGGACGTAAAAAAATTATTGTTGGCGGCATGTTAATCTTTGCTGTATCGGAGTTTATGTTTGGTGCTGTGAATGCACCATCGCTGCTCTTCGCGGCCCGGATGCTTGGCGGAATCGGTGCAGCAATGATCTTCCCGGCAGTTATGGCGTATACCGCAGATATTACGACAGATGAAGAACGCGGTAGAGGCATGGGATTAATCAATGCGGCAATTACTACAGGATTTATTATTGGTCCGGGGATCGGCGGATATATCGCGGACTTTGGCATTCGGATTCCTTTCTATGCCGCAGGTATTGCAGGTTTGCTAGCATCCATCATTACATTGATTATTTTGCCGGAATCGACCAGAATTACCGGAGAGCAAACCAAACCTGTTGCGGGTGCACCGAAGGTCAAAAGCCCGGGCATGGTTTCCCAGTTGCTGCATTCGTACCGGGAGCCTTACTTTTTCAGTTTGATTATCGTATTTGTCATGGCGTTTGGTCTGGCTAACTATGAGACGGTCTTTTCTCTGTTTGTGGATCACAAATTTGGCTTCACCACCAAGGATATTGCATTCATTATTACCTTTGGTTCCATTGCGGGAGCTGTGGTGCAGGTCTCCATGATTGGCTGGCTGTTAAACCGGTTTGGTGAGAAAAAAGTCATTTCGGTCTGCTTGCTTTTTGTAGCCGTATTTGTACTGTTAACCTTGTTTGTGAATACCTACTGGATGATTCTTGTCGTAACGTTTATCGTCTTCCTTGGTATGGATATATTGCGTCCGGCAATCAGTACGCAGATGTCCAAACTAGCGGAAGAACAACAGGGCTTTGTGGCAGGACTGAACTCGGCGTATACCAGTTTGGGGAATATTGCAGGTCCGATCGTAGCTGGAGCACTATTCGATGTGAATATTAACTACCCTTACGTTTCGGCAGCTGCCGTTCTGGCAATCTGTTTCCTGTTATCCCTACGGGTACTCAGAGGGGCCAAAGCGATGAAACAACCGAAGGCTGAAATGTAATTGTTCGGAAAAGACGTAGGAGCATCGATTTTTGGTATAATAAGAAATGCTGGAAGTGAATTAGATGGGCTGGGTTGCATAACAAGTTACCGAGGACGGTCATTTTTAAGCATATACAGGATTATTGGAGTGATTACATGAGCAATGCAAAAGGAAAAGGCGGCACCGGCCGTGGTACGGGTAAAAAAGGCTGGAACCGCTGGCAAGCCGCCGCTAACCGGGCGAAAAGTGCCCCGAAGCCTTACAAAAGTAAAGGTACAAAGAAGAAGGACGATACCGAAACTTCAAGTGGCAAGCCCGAGTAAGTGTGGCTCGACGATGCCAGAGGAGAGAGCTACCTGACTATCGGGTGGGTCTCTTTTTGTTTGGAAATATAAAAATTAAATTGACAGTATTGTAGATATGGGAATAATATAGATCTTACGCAAATTAGATGGTAGTGCTACTATATGAAGAAAGGAGCATATCAGCATGCCTGTTAATATGGATGAAAATCCACTTGGACTGATTCTGTCACGTACGTATTTGGCTTACAAAAAAACAACCACCAGGAATTTGAGCGAACAGGATATTACTCCGGAACAATTTGCAGTTCTGAATGAATTGAGCAAGGCTGGAAGCCATATATCACAGAAGAAGCTGGCTGAATTAACCGTGCGGGATCAGACAACTGTAGGCAAAATTATAGACAAGTTGATTCGCAAAGGTCTGGTGATGAGAGAAGAAGATCCACAGGACCGCAGAGCGGTATTGCTTTATTTGACGGCGGAAGGGCTGGAAATGAATAACGTTCTAACACCAAAAGCAAAGCAGCAAGAGCAAGAGGCGCTCGCCGAATGTTCCCCTGATGAGCTCGAAGCTTTCTTGAATGTAATGAATCGGATCTATGAAAAGATGAAATAAATTTTTTTACCCTAATAGTTGCATGTGCATATATAGGTAGTGCAATTATTTTAATTTTAATCATTAGGAGTCGTGAACGAATGAAAAGCTTCAAAGAATTTCTCAAAGTACCACAGACGAAAATAGGGTTGGTTTTTGCATTAATCGTTCCATTGTTATTTGTTGTGATCTGGATGACGGGTTATCATCAGGCCACGGAAAGAGTGGATCAGCTTCAAGTTGCGCTTGTGAATGAAGATGGAACACAGGGAGCAGAGGTGCAGAAGCAGATTGAAACGCTCGCGCCTTTCCATGTCAATGTGCTGGATTCTGCCAAGGAAGCCGAGCAACAGATGAATGCAGGTCAATATGCGATGGTTATCGTTATTCCGCAAGGATTTGCTGACCGGATCGAAGGCGGGACAGATGCGAATTTATCTTTTTATATCAATCAGGGAAATGCGGATGTAGCCAAATCGATTGTGGAACACGCGGCGACAGGAATGACTACACAAATGGGTCAAGGGATTTTGGAGTCCAAGGTTCAAGTGACACTTAACCAGGAGAGTATCAACAACGATGAACTGAGTGCAGCTATTGGACAAGCGATGGCAAAGATGACTGAAGGGCCTGTGAAGGCTGAAATTAATAAAACGAACAGTGTAAGTGATTTTGCGACATCGATGCTGCCTATGATTCTGGGCTTTATCACCTATATTGCCACCATGACTATGAATATTCAGTTCAATATTACGTCGAACATCATGAAACGTAACCATTCCAAATGGGAAATCTTCTGGGGACGGCAAGTGCTGCTGTTGTGTATAGCTGTAATCGTTCCCCTTATTGTGGATACGGTGGCTCTTCAGTTTACGGATGTGGCGAGTTCCTTCGGCGCTTTGTATCTCTATCATGTGCTCGTATGTCTGGCTTGTATCTGTTTTACACAAATGAGTTTTGCCCTGTTTGGCAATGCAGGCCCTCTATTTAATGTAGCGATGGTTCCACTCCAGTTGATGACAGCGGGAAGTATCATTCCAGCCGAGATGCTGGCGCCATTCTACCGTTATATAGGGAACTTTCTGCCCGCTTCCAATGGGGTACAGGGCTTTATGCGTTTGATCTATAGTGGAGAAGCTGTGGGTGGGTTCATGCTACATCTTCTGTTGATCTCGGCTGTAACGTGGGGAATTACGCTGCTTCGTGTAGGTTTGCAAAAAGAAGCAGCACAACAAGCGCCAGTGTCCCCTGCAGCAGTGCAGACTCAACATTAATGTTGTATTTTATAACAATGTAATGACCATATCAAAAAGCGATTCACGAAGATTTAAACCTTCGTGAATCGCTTTTTACATAAGAAAAGCCATACTCAAACGGCAGCATCCAAGATTTAAAATTGGAGCGCCGGCTGAATCTGGCTTGAAAGGTGATGAATAATAAAAGTGATTCAGTTTGCTCTTACTTTAAAGAAGGAGATCAGTTCTTGCAATTGGCCCGATACAGCCGAGAGTTCATCAGAGGCGGCCACAATGGAAGCCATAGATGATTCCTGTTCGGCAATGGATTGCTCAATCTGTTTGCTGCTATGTGCTGCTTTGCTGACGCTCGCAGACAACTCATCCGCAGTAGCGGACATTTCCTGTGTACTGGCGGATATTTCTTCGGTCGAGCTGGAGATATCCTGAATTTGGTTCGCCACTTTGTTCGTAGCTGTCAAAATATCTTCAAAGAATTGACCCGTCTCCATGGTAACCTGAGAGCCCTTCTCTACTTCTTCAGAGCCAAGCTGCATGGCTTCGGCGGATTGTAGGATATCGCGCTGAATGCCGTCAATTAAGCTACGGATCTGTTTGGCAGAATCTTGAGACTGTTCAGCGAGCTTGCGTACTTCCCCTGCGACCACCGCGAACCCTTTTCCTTCCTCACCAACACGAGCCGCCTCAATGGAAGCATTCAGGGCGAGCAAATTAGTCTGATCCGCAATCTGCGTAATCATATTTACGATGCTGCTAATTTCGTTCGAGCGGCTTTCCAAAGACTGTATAGATTCCGACGTGTGCTTCACAGCACCGGAGATCAGTCTCATCTGTTCAACCACTTGTTGCATAATTTCATGGCCTGAATTAGAACGTTGTTCCATGCTTAATGCCTCATCCGCTACATCTGCCGAACTACTGGCAATCGTCTGCACAACGGTAGACATTTCAGTCATTGCTCGTGCACTTTCCACGCTGGCCTGATCCTGGGAGCGAAGGCCGTGAGAGATGTCCCGGATATTACTGCTGATCATCTGGATATTATCATTATTTTTCTCGGAAATATCCAATAATTTCTTGGATGAGTCAGAGAGGTGATAGGATGTCGTTTGGACTTTGAACATCGTATCATTAAAGCGCTGAATCATCGTATTAAATTTCTGATTGATAACTCCTAGATCATCTCGTCCCGTTTGGATAGTTACATCCAGATTGCCTGAGCTGGCAGCCTCAATACCTTTCATGAGTTCACGGATTGGCTTAAGTGTTTTCTTCAATAGAATATATTGTAGTACCATAAAGAGGATCAGGAAAACGATAAGGAAAATACAACTGTATGTAATCAGTTTATGAAGTCCTTTTGGAACTGCGCTTGCATCAACATCAAAGTAAATTGCGGCATAGGTATTGCCCTCGGCATTCTTGATCGGATACATAATTGTTGTCCAAGTGCCATAATCGTCGGTATAAAAGCTACTGAATCCGGGTTCACTGTCTACTTTCATATCCTCAAGAGCTTCAACAATTTGTGAGGATAAGGGATACATTGTACCTGCTGCCATATTGCCTTCTTCGAAGGACTCTACGAGACTGGTTGGAATCGCTATAATGGAGGTCTCATTTCCCTTTTCCAACTCCGTTCCAAAAATATAAGCCTGGGCGATATTGGGATAGAGTTCGTGAATTGAATCCAGATAGTCTCGAAGTACCTTTTGGGCAGTCCCGTCATAGCTTTTCTCATTCGCTGCTTCAAGAACCTTGCTTGTATCCAGATCATCAGACCATTTCTTCGTCGTTACCTCAGCCTGATCATATAACTGTTGAATCAAAATGCTTTTTTGGAACTGATATCCGGCTGTGATTAAAATAACGCCAATTAGCGTAATGCTGCCGAATGAAATAACGAGATTTTTAGCAAAGAAGGGAAGAGTACTCCACCTTATTTTATCTAACAACATAATCCACTCCTTTTTTCTAATTGTGACCATCTGGATGCGTGTTCGCTCTGCGTAGGGTGCTTCGTATCCATGTGATATATCGTAATAGGGTTAGATTAATGTTAGTTTTCTGAATGAAATTGATGCTTTAGGACCAAAGTTTTCAGAATTATTATCATTTCTTTCATTATTGTGTTCATAAATGAAAAATGCGCAAATCCATAAGGGTAATTTCATTAAATATTGAGATGATGGATTGCCAAGAAGATTAAAGTCCTTCATTTTGAGAAGTGAATTGTTGCCTGACATGTATATACATAAAGGGAAGAGAAGTTTATGTTGAAATAAAGATATGCGCATATATGAAATACATGAATACGCAAAATGACTCTAAAAAGAGACTTTGCGAATATCGAAAGATCACTGAACGATATCCTATTACTGTAATGAAAGACAGCAGTATATGAGATGAAGCTACATAATAAGTAGTGAAATTAATGTAAAAAAGTTTTTACGGTCCTACGTAGACAAACTGTTCATTAGTGCTTAGACGTTGGGACTACAGCTAATATAGAGGCCTTTCCATAGAACGCATAGAGCGTATCGCGAGATTCCGTTAGCTTAACAACCGCTGGAGTGCATTTAAAATAGGAGAGTAGATCAACTAAATGTAGTGGAATAAAATTAGTTTATAATATAGGTTGTAATTAGTAATAGAACGTGATATATTATTAGTCCGGCCAAGAAAACACGGGAAACACGGTGCGGCAAGCGAAACAACGAAGCTTCGAAAGAAACTTAAAAAAATGCTTGCAAAGTTGGTTTGGACGTGATAATATATAAGAGTTGCTGAAGAGAAATAACGACGGTGACTGAAACAAGTTTGATCTTTGAAAACTGAACAACGAGTGAGTAACGATCTTGCTTGCAAGATCGACGCTGAGAAATCGGTACAAGTCTTCGGGCTGTATGGTTTCGAAGCGAAATAAATGAGATTTTTAATCTCGTCAGTTTCAAAATGAGCTTATCGCTCTTTTCAATACCACCGATGATTTTCATAGCTTCTAACGATGCTGCTGAAATTCATCTTTATTGGAGAGTTTGATCCTGGCTCAGGACGAACGCTGGCGGCATGCCTAATACATGCAAGTCGAGCGGACTTGATGAGAAGCTTGCTTCTCGGATAGTTAGCGGCGGACGGGTGAGTAACACGTAGGCAACCTGCCCTCAAGTTTGGGACAACTACCGGAAACGGTAGCTAATACCGAATAGTTGTTTTCT
>NZ_FOBD01000017.1 GCF_900109515.1 Paenibacillus sp. OK003
GGAGAAGCAAGCTTCTCTTCAAGTCCGCTCGACTTGCATGTATTAGGCATGCCGCCAGCGTTCGTCCTGAGCCAGGATCAAACTCTCCAATAAAGATGAATTTCAGAAGCATCGTTAGAAGCTATGAAAATCATCGGTGGTATTGAAAAGAGCGATAAGCTCATTTTGAAACTGACGATTCATTATGAATCAAAAGTTACTATCCATTTGTTCAGTTTTCAAGGAACTTGTTATCCGTTTGTGTTAATACTTGTCAACCGGACAGGAATCTTATCATATCATGTTGACCAACTAAATGTCAACTCTTTTTTTTCGTCAGCGTTCAAAGCGTTTCGACAATCATTCGTTTGAGGCGACAAGAAATAATATATCATGATCTAATTCATTTAGCAAGCACTTTTTAATAACCTTTATATAAATGCTTTATAATCCATAACTCCCGCTAATGAAGGAACTATCAACTACATTAATCGACATATTATATGAATCCAGATGGAGCAACTCTATTTACATACAGATACTTTGGGTTACTGAATACATGAATACTAATCACTAAAAATAGTTGAGCACATCTACTTTTACGCAAATAGTATTAGATAGCTATTTAGAGGATACTTTTATAATAAGAATTGTTTTCCCCTCCATTTTTGATACAAGTGATCCAAACGCTCTATAATAAGGTATATATAATGTAGAACAAGGAATGAATACGATACTCTCGTTCAAGTACTCAATAACACAATACTCAATTATATCGAAGATGCACAGGATGAATAACCTATATGGGGTGAACGCATATGAAGCAATGGCTGAAAAATATTCGAAAGGGTTACGGTAAAAAGCTCGTTTCCATTCATGCCTGGAATGCCTGGATTGTTGTAATCCTCGCAGTAACAGGCCTTATGTTGGTCGGTGGTTTCTGGCGCGAGTTACTCGGGATTGGACGCGTATGGTTAAAGTGGCTACATATTGTCGTCGGGCTAGCTATGCTGGCACCCGTGGTGTATTACTTACTTTTGGCCGGAAAGCATTGGAAACAACTTCGTAATCGGCCTTGGCAAAGAGCAAATACAATCGTTGTTCTTATACTGCTGGTAGGGTGGCTGGTATCAGGGATTGTGTTATGGCAGTTCAAGCTAGCGGGGCCGAGATGGTCGAATACCGCGCTTTTGATTCATGATTTGCTGACTTGGGTGGGCCTGCCTTATATTATCTACCACTCCATCACGCGAACGAGATGGTTAAAAGATCCTGCACGCCGTGCAGTAAAAGCAACAACAGTTGTAGCAGAGGGTAGAAATAGGGTGCATCCAAGTGATGCTCCTGATGAAAATACGACACCTGCAGCGGTAGTTTCTACCGAATCTATACGTACCACCCAGGAAAGTCCTCTCCATCAACCAGAGAAACCTCAACCCGTGTATACACGGCGGGCATTTATTCGGTCTGCTGTAGGCGTGGGCCTAGCTGTGACTTTGGGGCCTACTTTTATATCATGGGTTGGACGAAACCTCAAACTAGACAACAGTATCGATAGCATGCTGGAGAACGATTCCAATCACATGGTGCCTTTGCCACAAGCGCTGCCAGCTTCCTCACCGCCCGTCGGAGGCGGAGCTGAAGGTCATTTTCGCGTATACACGGTTACACCGATACCTTCCTTTTCCAATGCAAACTGGTCATTCCGGATTGATGGGCTTGTTGAACGGGCACAGGTATGGAACTGGGAGCAGTTCGTGAAGCTTGCACGTACCGTTCAGGTCAGCGACTTTCACTGCGTTACAGGCTGGTCTGTATATAAGAACACTTGGGAAGGAATATCTCTTAAGCAACTATTGACCCAAGCAGGCGTAAAACCCGAAGCGCACAGCGTCAAATTCTACTCCGGAGATGGTGTATATACGGATGCCATTACCATGGATCAGGCACAGATGGAGGATATTATGGTAGCTGTCCTGCATGATGGCAAACCGATTCCAGCCGATCTGGGCGGTCCGGTACGTTTGGTCATTCCCCAGATGTATGCCTATAAGTCCGTCAAGTGGCTGAATCGTATTGAACTGATCGACAGTGAACACATCGGCTACTGGGAAGAACGAGGATACGACAAGGATGCATGGCTTACTGGTGCTTCACAGGCGCGTTCCTGATTTAGTTAATGCACATATACAGTGGAGTTTAAATAAATGTACAAACCAAAGACCCCCGTTCCACTTATCGTGGTACAGGGGTCTTTAAGTGATTTATTACTTATTCGAGCGAGATAAGCTGCGATTTAATCAAAGCCTACTCCACATTCAGGATCTATCCCTGTTGATTCAAAAGACGTACAAGTTCGTCCTCATCCTCAATGGTAGGAATGCCGAGATCATGAGCTTTGGTCAGTTTAGAACCTGCCTTCTCTCCGGCAATAACGAGGTCTGTCTTTTTGGAGACACTACCCGTTACCTTCGCTCCAAGGGCTTCCAGTCGTTGCGTTGCCTCTTCCCGCGTAAGTTGATGCAGCGTTCCGGTCAGCACGACGGTTTTGCCACTGAAGAAGGAATCTTCCACAATCGCTGCTGGTGCCTCAGGTGCCTGGGCTTTCACACCCAAATTCAGCATCTTCTCGATAGCTGCCTGTGTAAACGGGTCTGCAAAGAAAGTCACAATGCTCTCAGCTACAATGCCGCCTACGTCGGGAAGTTCAACGAGCTCCTCTGCCGTTGCATTCATAATGGCATGCAGGTCGCGGTAATGGTCAGCCAGCATACGTGTAGTTGATTTACCTGTATTCGGAATACCCAGTGAATACAGGAACGAAGCGAGGTCACGATCCTTGCTCTGCTCCAGGGCAGCAATAAGGTTGTTTGCTTTCTTTTCACCAAACCGCTCCAGCTTCACCAAATCATCGAATTGCAATGTATACAGGTCAGCAGGCTCACGCACATTCAATTCATCGTACAGCTGAATCGCCGTTTTCTCGCTGAATGTCTCGATGTCCATAGCATCACGTGAAGCAAAATGAGAAATCCGGGCCACCGTCTGCGGTTTGCACGCCAGCTTATTGTTACAGAACAAATGTGCTCCACGCTGTTCCAACGGGAATCCACATGCCGGACATTGCTCAGGGAACACAATTTCCTCGCCGTCACTCTCTTCAGTCACTTTACCCAAGATTTCAGGAATGACATCATTGGAACGACGGATAAATACACGTGTGCCCAAAGCAAACTTCAGATTTTTCCGCTCAATGTCACCTACGTTATTCAACGTGCAGTTCTGTACCGTTACCCCAGCTAGCTCAACCGGTTCAACTCGAGCAAGTGGAGTCACTTTGCCGGTACGACCCACATTCCAGACTACAGAGTTCAGAACGGTTGTGGTCTCTTCCGCCTCGAATTTGTATGCTACCGCCCAACGAGGGAATTTATCCGTGTAGCCCAATGCCTCACGGGTGCGCATGTCTGTGATTTTGATAACAGCTCCATCGATCAGGTAGTCTAGTTGACCACGGCTCTCCTGTATCGCAGCCAACTGCTCCATCACATCATCAAACTCATGGAAATACGTAATGGACGGATTGACTTTAAATCGATTCTCACGGAGAAAGTCCATCATCTCCTTATGGTTGGCAAACTGAATATCATCCGAATAACCTACATTATAGAAATAGGCGTTCAACCGCCGCTCGGCGGTAGTCTTCGGATTCAGGTTGCGCAGTGCTCCTGCTGCGGCATTCCGGGCATTTTTAAGCGGCTCTGCTGCTGTTTCATTATAACGATTCAATACAGACAGGTTCATGATGCCTTCACCCTGGACTTCAATCGTGCCACCTGTATACGGAATTTTGAGCGGAACAGATTTAATGGTTCTAACCTGAGCCAAAATGCCCTCCCCTACAGCTCCGTTTCCACGCGTAGAGGCTTGAACCAACTCACCGTTTGTGTACGTTAGATTCAGGGTCAAACCGTCAAACTTCAGTTCAATCACATAGCCGGGTTCGGGCAACGGATTGTCCGGATTTTTGGTGTTGTAGTCATTAACCAGCTTGAACACACGAGTATTCCAGTTTCGCAGTTGCTCTATATTCTGGGCTTTGTCCAAGCTCCACAATGAGGATAAATGGCGATGCGGTGTAAACCCTTTGAGCAGTTCACCACCCACACGCTGTGTCGGAGAATCTGGCAAAACCATGCCACTCTCCTGTTCCAGCGTAACCAGTTCGTCGTACAGAAGATCATACTCCTTATCACTGATCTGCGGCTGATCCATCGTGTAGTACTGATAATTATGCTGGTTCAGCTCGGTAACGAGTTGCTCCATCCGGTGCATCGGGTCCATACAGGGCCATCCCTCCGTTATTATAATTTGGATCTATGTAGAACGAACGTTAGAGCAATCTCTACGTTCGTTCATGAATATCTCTATTCCACTTTGGTGATTGGGGCAAAGCCTGCAAGCAGACGTTTTAGGCCAACCGGGGCCGGGAATGCGATCTGAAGCTCTGTGTCATTACCAGAGCCTTTCACCCCAACAATGGTACCTGTTCCCCACTTGCCGTGTTGTACTTTATCTCCGGCTTTGAATCCGTCAGAACCAGCTCCGGCAGCGACCGGTTTAGATGCCGACGACGGGGCAGGCGTGCTGGATGTGCTGGACGACGTACTCATGGTCACCCGTGAGGAAGTAACTGACGAAGCGGAAGAACCACTTTGGCTCTGACGATCAAACAGCTTGCTTGCTCCGCCACCAAAGTTGCTTCCTCCACTTGCACCAAGTCCACGGCCACCATATGATCCACCTGCGCTGCTACCACGACGATAGCGGTCACGAGCGATGGAGGTATCTTCTTTTAACTCATCCGGAATTTCATCCAGGAAACGTGAAGGCGGGTTCGCCGTTGTGCGTCCGAACAAGGTACGCATTTGCGCGCAAGACAGGAAGAGTTGTTCTTCCGCACGCGTAATACCCACATAAGCCAGTCTGCGTTCTTCCTCCAGCTCCTCGTTATCCATAAAGGCCCGGCTGTGCGGGAAAACCCCTTCCTCCATACCAACGATAAAGACGACAGGGAATTCCAGACCTTTGGCACTGTGCATTGTCATCAGGGTAACTGCGTCACTCTGATCCTCTTCATCATCGTTCATACTGTCGATATCCGCAATCAGTGCGAGATCGGTGAGGAACGAAACGAGCGTTTTGTCTTCATTATTTTTCTCAAATTCCATAGTTACGGACAGGAACTCATCAATGTTCTCCAACCGTGCACGGGATTCGAGTGTGTTTTCATTTTGCATCTCAAGTCGGTACTGGCTCATCTCGAGAATCTTCTCGGTCAATTCAGTCACAGACAGATACTCTACCATCTGATGCAGCGCGGCGATCATATCATAGAACTCCACCAGCGCATTCCGCGTTCGACCGGCAAAACCGAGATCGTCCACAACCTGAAGCACACGGTATATTGAAATCCCCCGTTCTCCTGCTGCAGCTGCCAGCTTCGCTACCGTTGTATCACCAATGCTGCGTTTTGGTACATTAATAATCCGGGTAAGGCTGATGTCATCATCGGGGTTCGACAGCAGGCGCAGATACGCCAGAATGTCCTTGATCTCTTTACGATCATAGAACTTGATGCCGCCAACGATCTGATACGGAATATCAGACTTGATCAGAATTTCCTCTATAACCCGGGACTGGGCGTTGGTACGGTACAAAATGGCATGGTTCTGATAGGATTTGCCGTTCTTCACATTTTTACTAATCTCAGAGGTTACAAAATACCCCTCATCATGTTCGGAATCCGCACGGTACACCTTGATCTTTGAGCCACCCTCTTTGTCCGTCCACAGTTTCTTCGGTTTGCGCCCAGTATTCAGGCCGATTACCTCATTCGCTGCATTCAGGATATTCGAAGTGGAACGATAGTTTTGCTCGAGCAAAATCGTATTGGCTTCAGGGTAGTCTTTCTCAAAATTCAGGATGTTGCTGATATCCGCTCCACGCCAGCGATAGATGGATTGGTCACTATCCCCTACGACGCAAATGCGGTGGTGACTGTCAGCAAGCATGCGGCAAAGCATGTACTGCGCACGGTTGGTATCCTGATACTCATCCACGTGAATGTACTGGAATTTCTTTTGGTAAAAGTCGAGAACTTCCGGAACTTCTTTGAAAAGTTGAATAGTCGCCATGATAAGATCATCAAAATCGAGCGAGTTGTTGGCTCTGAGCCGTTTTTGGTACATCTTATATACCTTCGCCACAATGCCTTCGAAATAATCAGTAGCCTGCTTCTCATATTGCTCCGGACTGATCAATTCATTCTTCGCGGTGCTCATCATCGACTGCACGGCTTTTGGTTCAAATTTCTTAGTGTCGATGTTCTGGTCTTTCATACAGCTACGAATGACAGATAATTGGTCAGATGAGTCCAAAATGCTGAAATTGGAGGTAAAGCCGATGCGTTCAATGTCACGGCGCAGAATACGCACGCACATGGAGTGGAACGTTGATACCCAAATGTCACGACCCTGAGAGCCGCCAACCAGTTGGGATACCCGGTCTTGCATCTCGCGTGCCGCTTTGTTCGTAAACGTAATAGCCAAAATACCCCAAGGGGGTGCTTTTCGCGTTGCAATAAGATAGGCAATCCGGTGTGTGAGCACCCGTGTCTTGCCACTGCCCGCTCCAGCCATTATCAATAGTGGTCCATCCGTCGCCTCAACGGCTTGCCGTTGGGGCGGGTTAAGCCGTGCAACGGCATCATGTATATTTACAGGTTGCATGCATGCATGCTCCTTTCGTTGGTTGAAATATAAAGTCTAATTCAGAGGTTACACTAGGACTCCGATTGCAGAACCGTCCTTCGATCGCTGTTATCCCCAGATTTTTTTGCTTCCCTTCTCCAAAGGGAAAATCCGGTGATAAAGGCGAACACTTCGTTTCTCCAGATCGGTTCCGCCTTCTCCGTTTTAGTGTAAAAGATAATTAATCCTTATAAAAGCTGTTCTATAATAGTAAGGTCAAAGTTCTATTTTAACAGATCAGGAGGGGAAATTGGGGGAATGGTAAACTAAACCGATTAAATGGATTGTTTCACAGCTTGGACCGTCTCCAATGCCTTGTGCAAATCACTGTACACAATATTGCCAACCACAACGGTGTCTGCGACCTGTGCAGCTTGTCCAGCTTTCTCCGGACTATCAATCCCGCCGCCATAGATGAGATGCGCCTTGGTGAGTTGTCTGTGCGTCTCTCCAACCAGCTCCATATCTCCAAACGTTCCGCTGTACTCCATGTATACGATAGGCAGGTTTAGCAGACGTTCCGCAGCCTGGGCGTAAGCAACCGCAGCATCCGTCGTTAATTCCGTATCCGCTCCCGTCATTCGGGCAACAGTGGAGTCGGCATTAAGGACAATATAGCCTTCTGCAATAAGCAGATCCCATGGGATCAGATAACCGTACCGCTCGATGGCTTGCTGGTGCTGTCCGATCATCCATTTGCTATCCGTTGCATTCAGCACCATCGGAATCAGATATCCGTCAAAACCAGGCACAACTGCCTCCAGATCGGATACTTCAAGCACACAGGGCAACTCGTAGCGACGTACTCGGGACATCAGGTCCACCGTGTTGTCATAGGTAATTCCCGAAGACCCGCCAACAATAATGGCATCGGTTCCCGACATGCAGATCAGGTCGAGTGCTTCATCCGTTATTTCCCGGTCCGGGTCTAGCTTAAATACATGTCTCCACTGCTTAATCATGTCTATCAACGAACATTCCTCCAGAGGTTCTTCTGCATCCTAAAAAGCTTGTAAACTAAGTCTAAGTCAGCAGGGAGTGAGTGTCAATGTTCGTATAAAAAGGGGAACAAAAAATCACAGGCTTTTCCCTGGAATTGCAGGAGAAGCCTGTAATTTTATATGGCAGGGATGTGATGCAACAGAATTTATACCAGCGCCTGGTTGCCAGTTCGAACATCAATATCTTGAGTAGGGTTGGATCCAAAGTCTCAAATAGGAACACTGCATCCTTTGAATCAACATTTAATACTCAAGGCTTCCAGGCAAAACGTGTTTTCATCTCATCCAGTTCCTGCTCGGTCAATACATCCGAATACACGCCGTACACGCCCCATTTCTCATAGTTCGCTACTTGATCGGTGTCATTAATGGTATGCACGTAGGTGACGGCTCCTGCCTGCTTCAGCTTGGCAACGAAATTCTGGTTTACTTTATATTCCGGCATAGTAACGGCATCAATATCATTCTTTTGTACAAAATCAACCACCTGGGCTTCAGTATCCTGCGTAGCATAAAGGGTATAAATAATAGAAGGAAACGCGTAGATTTCTTTCACGGTTTCGAGCATTGGCTCGTTATAGATCTGTACTACAACCCGATTAAGGATTGAAGAGTCATGTTTCTTGGCTGCGTCCACGAGTGATTTTAGCACCTGCTGAATATCCTCGTCCTTCTGTTCTTTGGTATCGGTCACGATATACATATCCGGGTACTTGGCCAGTACATCCATAATGCCTTCGGCATCCATCGGTTGGTACATGCCCAGAATGGGCGTATTCATAAATTCATCATGTGTCAATGCTCCAGCCTGTTTGTCTTCGGGTAACTCCTCGTCCTGTCCCAGCATTTTGCTCATGTTGGCGGTCCATTCATGTCTGGCTACTGCTTTGCGGTCCGAGGTCAGCATAAAGTCAATCTCAAACACACGGGTGCCCTTCTCATAATTGGCAATCATCGCCTCATAGGCGTTCGTGTAAGGCTGCTCACGGATACTGCCCATGGCATGGGCAATCAGTCGATAGGCCGTAAACCCATCGTGCTGTTCCTCGCTCTGACTGTCATAGGCAAAAAAGAGTGTGCCCACGGTTACAATGAGTAGTATAATGACGGCGGCAATTCGTTTCATATGGCGTTCACATCCTTAGTAAGGTGGTAGGGAAGAAAGAGAGTATGAAAATGATGATATGACGAAGCATGTGCGGTTTTCCTTTTTGATAGCTAACTACCCTGATTCGAGAGGTGTAAAACAAAAAGCCGCTCGAAGGCGGCTGTTAAATGGTGGATTTAGAATTTCGGATGGATAAGAAGCACCATCTATTCGGCTTGTTGTACACTCAATTCATTCAGAAATGCGATCAAAGCTTCGCGCCAAGCTCTCATGGGTGGCAGACCGTTTGTACGAATAGCGAGATGATCCATTACGGAATATTGAGGTCGAGGAGCAGGACGTGGGAATTGCCCGGTGGTACAAGGCTCGAGAACAGCACTCGGTTTGAATCCGGATTGCTTGGATGCTTCTTCCGCAATGGCCTGAGCAAATTCATACCAGGTGCATGTTCCAGAATTAGAGGCATGGTAGATACCATATTTCTCAGTTAATGAAAGGTTGCTCACGAGTCTGGCTAAATCCACAGTATATGTGGGCGATCCTTGTTGATCATGAACCACCTGAAGTCGGGGACGCTTTTCTAGAAGTTCCAACATGGTTTTGACAAAATTACTGCCGTGGACTCCAAACACCCATGATGTTCGTATAATAAACCATCGCGTGCAGAGACTCTCAACCAGTCTCTCTCCGGCAAGCTTTGACTTGCCATACACGGTCTGCGGATTCGTCAAATCATATTCCTGATAAGGTCTCGTTGCCGTGCCATCAAAGACGTAATCCGTGCTAATATAAATCAGTTTGGCCTTCACTTTCTCTGCAGCAACGGCTATATTTCTAGTGCCTGTTACATTGACTGTATACGCCATATCCTCATCTGTCTCGGCCTTATCAACGGCTGTATAAGCAGCACAATGAACGATGATGTGAGGCTGAAAAGCGTTAATGGTTTCTCTGCATTGCTGTTGGTCCGTAATGTCCAGCTGATCCCTGTCACAAGCCATGACATCATGACCACCTGCTTGAAATGTCTTTACAACATCGTATCCGAGCTGTCCCGCAGCCCCTGTCACCATCACTCTGTACTTCATTCTGTAGGATCACCCATTCGATCACCATACTGAAGTTGAACATAATCTTGATACGTACCTGTTTGAATTCGTGTCCACCATTCCTGATGGTTCAGATACCACTGGATGGTTTCCTTGATCCCTGTTTCAAAATTGTGCACGGGCTTCCAGCCAAGCTCAGTATGCAATTTGGTCGGGTCAATCCCATAACGTCGGTCGTGGCCCAGTCGATCCTGTACATATTGAATCAAACTTGCAGGTTTGCCTAGTTGTTCTAGAATCTTTTCAACAATATATATATTGGTACGTTCATTATTCCCCCCAATGTTATATACCTCTCCAATCTTGCCATTATGAATGACCAGATCGATAGCACTACAGTGATCTTCTACATAGAGCCAATCACGAATATTAAGCCCATCGCCATAGACAGGAATAGCCTCATCATTTAATGCACGAGATATAATAAGTGGTATAAGCTTCTCTGGAAATTGGAAAGGTCCATAATTGTTCGAACAACGTGTAATGTTTACAGGCAAACCAAAGGTTTCATGATACGCTCTGACAAGCAAATCCCCACCCGCTTTACTGGCAGAGTAAGGACTGTTCGGCATCAAAGGCGTCTCTTCTGTGAACAAACCTGTTGGACCAAGTGAGCCATATACTTCATCCGTAGACACCTGAACATATTTAGTAACTTGATATTTCTTCGCCGCATCCAGCAACACCTGAGTTCCGAGTACATTGGTGCGCACAAAAATATCGGGGGACAGAATGCTGCGATCCACATGAGACTCAGCCGCAAAATTGACGATTACATCGATCCCTTGGGAAATAATTTGTTCCATCTGCTGAACGTCAGTGATATCCGCTCGGATAAACGTATATTGAGAATTCGATTCTACGGATTGCAAATTCTCAAGGTTGCCCGCATACGTTAAGGAATCCACGTTAACAATTTCATAATCAGGATGCTCACGAAGCATATACATCACAAAGTTGCTGCCAATAAATCCAGCCCCTCCAGTAACGAGCAGTTTCATGTTATCTCTCTCCTTCTGCCCCCAGATACTGTACGATCCGAGAAGCTTTTTTTAGTTAGCCAAAATTCAGTTCCGCCCCTTGAAGTAAAGGGTGCTTCTGGTCTTTCTCGGAGAGAATGGGATCCGACACAGGCCAATCAATTCCGAGCGCTGGATCGTTCCACAAAATACCCCGGTCATGTTCAGGTGAATAGTATGCATCCACCTTGTATGTCACCTGTGTATGTGGCACCAGTGTACAGAATCCATGAGCGAAACCTTGAGGGACAAGCAACTGCCGCTGATTATACTCACTGAGAATGACACTTTTCCACTGTCCAAAGGTTGGTGATGAGCTACGAATATCTACAATAACATCATAGATGGCCCCGGATATAACTCTGACCAACTTGGTCTGTGCTCTGGGCTGAAGCTGGTAATGAAGTCCGCGAAGAACTCCAGCTTCGGCGGACAGGGATTGATTGTCCTGAACAAACACATGATGGATACCATTTTCATACAGAACACGCTCATTATAACTTTCCATGAAATATCCCCGATGATCGCCATAAACCTTAGGTTCCAATATAGCTGCGCCATCCATAAACAGCGGAATCACCTTCATGTTATCCCTCCGTTATTGCTATTAACAGCATTTCTTCATATTAATCTATGTATATGTAAAGCATCGGGCAAGTGATCGTTCATTGGCCTGGTTACATCATGATATTTCAATACGTTGCTCCATAAAATAATTAAAACCCAGCCGTTGTTTTACTTTGGGCTGGGCTTGATCATAGCGATTTCTCTATTTGTTCTGTACTATATGCTCCAAATACTTCAACAAGTCCTCCCGCAAATCCGGGCGCTGAAGGGCATAATGAATCGTGGTTTCAATAAAACCAAGCTTCTCCCCAACATCATGACGCAGGCCGTCAAAGTGATAGGCGAGAATCTGTCGTTGTTCATTCAGACGGGACAAGGCATCCGTTAACTGGATTTCTCCACCCACGCCAGCAGACTGCTGACCAAGGATATCGAAGATATCCGGCGTTAGAATGTAACGCCCCATAATAGCCAGATTGGAAGGTGATTCTTCCGTCTTCGGTTTCTCGATCAAACGACGCGCACGGTACACACGATCTTCGGTGCGAGATACCAATTCCCCATCCACAATCCCGTAACGTGACACTTCGCTCCAATCAACTGGCTGTACACCTACGATCGGAGATTGCAATTCATCATAGACTTCAATCATCTGCTGTAGACAAGGATGATTGGACTCCACGATGTCATCCCCCAGTAACACGGCAAATGGTTCATTTCCGATAAACTTGCGGGCACACCAGATGGCGTGTCCAAGACCCTTCGGTTCCTTTTGCCGAATATAATGAATATCTGCCATTTCAGAAGACTTACGTACCTCATTCAACAGATCCCACTTCTGTTTGCCAGCCAGGTTCTGCTCCAGCTCGAATGAATAGTCAAAATGATCCTCGATGGCCCGTTTACCTTTACCTGTTACGATAATGATATCCTCAATGCCTGAAGCCACGGCTTCTTCAATAATGTACTGAATCGTTGGTTTATCAACGATGGGCAGCATTTCCTTGGGCATCGCCTTGGTGGCAGGCAGAAACCGGGTACCGAGCCCGGCCGCTGGAATGATTGCTTTGCGAATATGCACGCTAGATCCGCCCCTTCTGGTGGAGAAATAATTATATATTAGATAAATCGAATACGAATTTGGCTATATTTCATTATACCATCAACAGCTCCCGGATATCCTGCTCGGATAAGGTGGTCGATCCTCGATCTCCGGGTTCAATGACTTCGGCAATCAAATCTTTTTTGCGCTGCTGCAGCTCCAGAATCTTCTCTTCAATCGTACCTTCCGTAACGAGGCGGATAACCTGTACGACTTGTTTCTGCCCCATACGATGGGCACGTCCGATGGCCTGTTCTTCCACGGCGGGATTCCACCAAAGGTCATATAAAATAACAGTATCTGCACCTGTTAAGTTCAATCCGGTACCGCCAGCCTTCAAGGAGATCAGGAACAGCTCAGCTTCACCCTCGTTGAATCTGCGACACATCTCTACCCGACTCTGTGCAGGTGTCTGACCATCCAGGTAGAACAAATCTCTCCCTTGTGCAGCGAGCGTCTGTCGAATCAGATTCAGCATGCTAGCGAACTGGGAGAAGATGAGAATGCGTTTCCCAGCAGCGAGACAATCCTGGACCGTCTCCAGCAGCTGCTCCATTTTCCCGGAATCCCCTTGATACCCCTCCACAAAGAGAGCGGGATGACAGCACAACTGGCGCAGGCGTGTAATACCAGCAAGTATTTTAATCCGGTTCTTCTGAAAACCGTTCTCTTCCATATCCTTGGATGTCTCATCCTGAAGCTGGGACAGGTACGCGGCATACAGTTTCTTCTGTTCGTCCTTCAGCTCGGAACGCTGAACGGTTTCAATACGATCCGGCAGTTCCTCCAGCACATCTTTCTTCAGACGGCGAAGAATAAACGGACGGACCATCCGGGCAATGCGTTCAGGAGGCAGATCCCGGAATCTGCGATAGCTTGGAAATAGGCCCGGGAATACGGCTTCAAAGATCGACCACAGCTCATCCAGTGAGTTCTCCACGGGTGTTCCTGTAAGAGCGAAGCGACGTGGTGCCTGAATCTGTTTAACCGCCTGAGCCGTTTGGGAAGAAGAGTTCTTGATCGCTTGGGCTTCATCCAAAATAAGCGTATGAAACGTTCTTCCGATATATGTGTCCAGATCACGCCGCAATAGAGGATAGGAAGTCACAATAACATCTGCGTCATCCATGCCTGCGAGCATACTGGCTCGTTCGTCTTTTTGACCTGCTGCAATCAATACTCGCAAATGCGGCGCAAATCGGGCAAATTCATTCGCCCAGTTGTACGTTAACGAAGCTGGTGCAACGACGAGTACCGGGGGATGAGTAGCTTGTTGGTCCAACAGTCCGGCCTGTACTTCATCTGGGATGTTATTCCCGAAAGTCTCCTCATCGACAGTGTAATCAGCATCACCTGAATTGCTATTGTGCTGTTGCGGCTTTTCTTTCAGTTCAGCCGCGATATAGGCGATACTTTGCAGCGTTTTACCAAGTCCCATATCATCTGCCAGAATGCCGCCAAATCGGTAAAATGCGAGTGTACGCAGCCACTGGTATCCACTGGCCTGGTAATCACGCAGCACAGGAGCAAGCGCATCCGGCAGCGCAAAATCCATCCGCTCTGGATCACGAAGATCATCCAGGAAACGTTTCAGGGAACCTCCCCACTTCACATGGCCCGAAACCTCGTCCCGGCCCGGAAGCTGTAACGCCCGAACTGCCGGCATCCGTATATGACTGCCCTTGATGTCGCCCGACGCAAGACCAAGCGAGTCCGCCATGTGTGCGAAGCTGTCCGCTCCTTCATTCTCGAGAGAGACAAACACACCGCTGCGCAAGCGGAAATACGGTTTCTTTTCTACAATGCTGCGCATAATTTCCTGAAGCTCCAGCTCATCTACACCTTCCATCTCGAATGAGATCTCCAGCCAATCCAAGCCTTTGCCCAGATCTGCCCGAACTTTCGGCGGTGTCGGATAGGATTGCACCATGGCCTTCACCGCATTCGGGATATAGATATCTACCTGCTTCTCAAGCTCCGGCAGCAAATGATACATCACATCGTATACCGCATCTTCTCGTTCACTTGCCCATACACTGCCATCCCGTTCCAGGAAAGAGAGATCTAGCCGGTCGATCAGGTTACGCTCCGCATGACGGTCACGTACCAAAATCACTTTTTTTTCTTCCTCATCAATCAAATATTCGGCCAGCGGATTAATCACCATTACGCCATAATCAAACTCCAGACGCGCAGTAATCCGTTCCCGGTAGAAATCGATATACAACTTTGGCGCAAGCTCCGGCTCTGCGATTCGTTCTCTCACCTGGGAGTCGATGGAAAGATGTCCAAGTGTACGTAGTTCCGGCACTACATGCTGCACGAACTCATCCACCTGCTGAGCAGAAATATCGATACTTTCCTTGATTCCATAAGAAGTGAGCGCTCTGCTCAAATCCTCTAGACTTCGCATCTGCATCGGCTCCAACATATGCAATTGTCCTTCCACCACGGCTGCATCATAGGCTGGAAGAAGAATCAGCTCACGCAATCCGGAGATCTCCAGCTGATATCCTTCATTAGTCCCCTGTGCAATACGGTAAAATAAAGGCAGTGCCCCCTCACCCAAAGTGAGCGGACCATTGGCTAACCCTGTTCCCTCCATCCGGCTATCTGCCTGAAGCAGCAAATCCAGAAGAGGCTTCCAGACCAGAGGAGCAATCAATATATCTCTTCCATCTGAAGCACCCAAGTAACCGGAGATGGATTCGCGGTAAGCTTCCTCACTCTGCCTCATCCGAATAAGCATAGACAGGATGGCCTGATCCTGGGGACTAAAATAATGCATTGAAGGGTCGTAAAAGAAGAGCTTGGTAAACGACATCGGCTCACCATTCTCGATGCAGTTCAGGAACTGCTTCACTTTCTGAACGACATACAGGCGTTTATTTCCGACCTTCAGTTCAAGCGCGAGTTTGGCTCCGCCTTTGTGAACCTGCACAAGCTTGCATATAAATTGGAGCTGCAGCTCCTCCCGCAATGAAGACCTGGTTACAGGCGCAGTGTATTTACGATCATTTGATTGCAGGGGGCTGCGTTCTTTGGCAAACATGGAAAGAATCTGATCCGCTGTGCGGTACGAAGGTTTATCCGCTGAGCGACCCCACCCCGAAGCTGAGCTTGGACGACCTGCCTGGGAGAATGGAGACACCGTGGATTTCGAAGCAGCGTCAAAATGCGGCCTGGATTCGAAAGATGAATCGGGACGCTCCCAATGACTTTCCTCAATCAGTGTACCCACTTTGGAAATAGAGCCTGAACCAGAGGTAGCACCCCGCCGGGAATCAATTTGAGATGATTCTTGCTGTTTCCCGTTATTAGCCTTTCTGCCTTTTTGGCCCTCTTCATTGTTCGCCGAGTGGTCTCCCAGCTCTTCTACCCGTTCGTGGATTGCCAGCAGTACAGCCGCGACATGCTTACAATAGTCATAATAGTTACCGTAAGCCGGACAGTTGCAAGTTGCTTCAATCTCTCCCACATCATCCAAGTCTACGGTTACTTTGTATCGTTTGGTCCCTCTAACAACAGCATCGTAATGACACTCATCCTCACTAACGACCATATTGGTAACTCTTCCGGATAATTTATAATCTTCTCCACGCTTGAATGCCGTGACCCCGCACAGCAATTTGATATCCATCATGGTGAATGACGCCACTTGTCTAACCCTCCTTATCCGTACCACCTTGAACGAAGACTTATTAAAGACTGCATTGAAGTCACCTTATCCCTGGTATCCCTTTTATAGAAAAAACCCCAAGAGCTCCGTAAAGCAGAGATTGGGGTTGCAGTATAGTTCAACTTCATGCTTGTTCTATTTATTTCCGTTTCGATCTATTATTTCACCAGTTGACCACGCGTTACGCCAAGCTGGTTTGTTGCTTTCAGCGTTTTCCAAACTTGTGTACCACTGATCTCGCCACGCAGAGCACGGTTATACAGATCAATAACCTCACGCACCTGCTCTGGAGTTTCCTCCAGGAATTCAACACGGTAACGGGATACACCCAGATCCATGAAGTTGGTCAGGTATTCAGCACCAGATTGTTCCACTGCATTATACACGGTATTACGGCAGCCTTCGTCCACACGTACCGGGTGAGACATACCGATCCGGTCTTGCAAGGAAGCCCGGTGATCTTCACATGGACGTCCACAGTTCGTAAAGTCCGTTCCTTCACTCATAAACGTACAGTACACACAGTGCTCAGTATGGAACATCGGCAAATGCTGATGAATTACGACTTCCGTCTGACTTGTACGGGAGTGTCCCAGCAAATCAACCATTTGCTGAATGTTCAGGTCATAAGAAGGTGTAATCCAGTCACAACCCGCTTCCAGGAACAGTTCCACTGCTTTGTGATTGGCGATGTTGAGTGAGAAGTCACCGATCAATTCCGGGTGCTTCGCATCCGGGTTCTCCATCCGATGGCGCAAGTAGAAGTATAACGCACCCGTATTACGTACGAGCACAGCATCCGGCTGCAAACGCAGGATGTTGTTGTGATATCCGTTCTCGCCAGGCATATGAATGCGTGGTGTTGCCAACGCAATCTTGCGGCCTGCGGCACGAACAGCTTCCACCGCTGCCGGGAACTGCTTGATAAACTCGAAGTCGGCGTAGATCATGCCGACACCTGCTTCCAGCGCTGCCTCCACTTGTGGCAGGCTGCGGCAGAGCGCGGTCAGCTCCGCATGACCGCGAGCAACTGGCGATGCCGGTTTAACCGCATCGCCGTAGACTTCCACCGCCCGCTTTACGTAGACGGGCGGTTTAGGGCGCTCGCCCGCGAGTTGTTCCACCGCCTGACGGCGAATGTTATTCAACTCGCGCATCGGGATGATGACGTCACCGTGCAAGTTGACGTCCAATTCTTCCAGCTGGAACACAGTGCCGCCCAGACGTCCGAATTGCTCTTCGAGCAGTTCGTGCGTCATTGGACGCTTCTGGGCAATATCCAGTTCCATCTCGGAATTAACACGGACGATCGTGCCCTTCTGCACGTCCGTCCACCATGTGCTAAGCGGCTGCCCTGGGCTGCCGATAACTTTTACGTTTACCGGGAAGATACGATAAGGCTTCTCGGTTTCAAAGCTCTGACGCAGACGTTTGTCCAGCGCCGGATCATTCGTTTTCCATACTTTGTCGCCAACTTTCACGCGGCGCAGGTCCACGTCACTACGGCCTGGTACAACGTCCACGATCCAGCCTTCCTCTGCTTCGCCTTCAAGCTTCACACCTTTGCGACGTACATCGTAGACACGCCCGCCCTCTTCCTTCTTCGTCGGATCTCCGGCATCAAATACAATTCCGTCTCCACGTTTCACGGGTGCATCAAGCTTCAGGACGACACCATCACGCAATACTTGGTCTACACGACCCAGATAGACGCCACGGCTTTTCGGGAACGTACCGTCAACCAGCTGTTTATTATTCGTTCCGTCCAGGAAACCGTGTGTGAATCCACGAGAGAAGCTCTGCTGCAATTCACGAACTTCTTCCTTACTTGGAGGAGTATTATCTCCATCAAAGTAACGGTCGATCGCTTTGCGGTATTTACTAACCACGTTGGCCACGTATTCCGGCGTTTTGAGACGTCCTTCGATTTTGAAGGAAGTTACGCCTGCTTCGATCAGTTCCGGCATCAAGTCAATTGCAGCCAGATCCTTCGGAGACAGCAGATATGCCACATCGCCCATCGGCTTATGCTCGCCATCCACCATCAGGTCGTACGGCAGACGACAAGCCTGTGCACATTCCCCACGGTTGGCGGAGCGTCCGCCCCACATTTCAGAAGTCAAACATTGCCCGGAATAAGACACACACAACGCACCGTGAACAAATACTTCCATCGGCAACTTCGCCTGTTCTCCGATCTTCTGAATCTGCTTCAGGTTGTTCTCCCGTCCAAGCACGACACGTTCCATATCAAACGGCTTCGTAAACTCCACCGCTTCCGGTGACGTAATCGTCATTTGGGTTGAACCGTGAATCGGGAAGTCCGGCGAGATCTCGCGAATCATTTTGACCAGACCCAAATCCTGTACAATCACGGCGTCCACACCTGCATCGACACAAGCGTCGATTAGTTCTTTGGCATCCGTCAATTCATTTTCAAAAATCAATATATTAAAGGTCAAAAAACCTTTTACGCCATAACTGTGCAAAAACGCCATAATCTCTGGCAGCTCGTCCATACGGAAATTGTTCGCCCGTGCCCGTGCATTAAATTTTTCGACTCCGAAGAAAATCGCATCCGCGCCGTTGGCTACCGCCGAACGCATACAATCCCAGTCACCTGCGGGTGCCAGAAGCTCAACGTCTTCTCTTCGTATTGTTGCTGTTTTCATGTGTATCCTCCCCATAACCGGCATAGCCGGAGTTCATCCCTGTACCCTGTACGCTAAATTCTGTACCTTGATTCCATATCCTGCATTGTCACTGTATCGCTATATCTATACATTATGTCTGTATTGCCTGATTCCCAAGCCTACAGTCATTCTTATTTTTCAGAACAGCAGTCATAACTCCTGAACTAGTATAGTGTACCACTTCTGCAACGACTCTTCTACGCTTTCCTGAAAAAACCACGAAAAACCGGAAGGTCTTGTGACCCTCCGGCAACATACATCTATTTATTTCATCATTTTGCATTATTTGATAAAAGTAAATGAGTTCACGGCTTTTTCCAGCGCTGCTGCCTGCACTTCTGTCTTGTTGGCGTCATTCAGCCCGCTCGTAATGGTATACGTCGTTCCATTCTGTTCAAACACGATCTGACGTCCGGTATACGGCACACCATTGTCCACTTCATGATAGATAAAGGAAAACGCAGGCACACCCGCAAACGTCAACTCCTCACTGCTAATCAATTTGAAGTTTTTACGCGTTTTGGTTGCTTCCGCATACGCCTCTCTAAGTTGACTGACAGTCATTTCAATGGATTTGTCCTCACTCGCGGCAATGGAGAATTGACCACCTGTGAAGGTATACACGACAGGAGAATACTCAAACCGATCATTGTACGGCGTCCAGTAACGTGGAATATCTACACTGTAATGATAACGTTTGGACGTTCGTGTCACAGATTTTGTTTTATCCGTCAAATATGGGTCTTCATCCAACTGTCCGAAATTATCAGATACGGTATCAAAATCAATCTCAACACTCTTCATGATACTCTTAAACCATTCACGATCCTTCGTCTGCTCCTCAGGGAACGTATACTCTGCATAATAGCGATAGCCGTTTTTTTGCAAAAGAACATCGAACTCTGTCTGCCATCCATCGCCAAAGTTATAACGGAACTCATTCACCTCAGCAGTCTCGCCTGATACATCCATCGTATATGAACCTATCGGTTCATAACTTTCTGGTGTGAACGTCTCACGCATCCATTTGTCCAGTTGGCCGCTCCACTCTTTGACCGTCGCACCTTTCGGTGCAGATGTAACACGCAGTTGCAGATATGCACCATCCTTGGCTTCGTATATCATCTGTGTGTTGTCCATGGACCAACCTGCTGGAATCTTCAGTTCAATGCCATAATCGTCATTCCAGGTAGAGCGCATACCCTCATCCACGGTTGAAAGATCCTTAATGGTACGATCCGACTGAACATAAGTAGGCTGGAATGAATTGAGCAGCGCTGCACGTTTGCCCAGATCCTTATAATTCAGTGCGTCATAATCCGCCAAGTATACGTCGTATTGGCGACCATCATGGATATATTGGCGCATTTCCCATAACACCCCGTCTGCATCTTTAACCACAATCCGGGCATAAGGGGTTTTCCCTTTGGCAATCGATTCTCGATCGAGCACCGTATCTCCGCTCTCTTTCGCTTCCTGAACAAGCTGCTGTAACAAATCATCCGAATCCAGATTAACATCCTGGTCACTCACATACACTTCAAGATAATAACTGCTGTCTTCCGCGCCAAATGTCATCATGCGCTCCTGCTCACCCGTTTGCAGAATCATGAGGTCAGATGGGTAATTAATGGACCAGCCGTAATAACTGTTACCAATTCTCGTTTTGCCTTCGTCCAGATTAATGCCGCCCTCGTCCTCATCAAACGATTCATCCGTTTGCAATAATCGAATGACCATTTCTCCTGAACTGCTTGGGGCAAGTGTAGCGCCAATCCCCGCCGCTACCGGGCGAAGTGGCACCATGAGAACGCCATTCACCATTTTTGGGGCAGTGCCCATCTCTTTTTTGACTCCATCCACCCAGGCAATCGAACTGCCAATGGTTAAGGTGACAGTATGCGGGCCTTCCTTAACCTTGACCACATCATTCTTCTCCAGTCGGATCTCGCTACCAAAAGCTTTCTTGAATACACCGACAGGAACCATCGTAACCCCTTTGAACTTATATGGTTTGGCGATTGCCTGCTTGCTGCCATTGATATAGGCGCTCGTACTACCCGCTGTGATCCGCAGCTCACTTGTTATAAGATCGGATGCCCACGCAGGCAATGCCGCTCCAATGCTCAGCATCCCGGCTAACATTCCTGTGCTCAGCACACGTAAAAATGATTTTTTCATTCCGTTCATTCGTCCTCTCTGGATCCGGATGGCTCGCCGGGCTTTATTGATCTTCATCTACAGTGAACTGCTCATCTTCATCGTCTTGGATATCCGCTCGATCAGCAAGGACCACCGTACGAGTGACAATATCGCCGTCCGTTTGCATTAGCAGTTTGACTTTCTGTCCTGGCACATACTTTTTGAGCAACTCATTGATATCCACCACAGAGGACACACGTGTGCCTGCTACACTGTATAACACATCTCCCTCTTTAATTTTGGCTTTCTTCGCTTGAGCTGACAGCACACCCGTAATCGTCAAAGGATCATCTGTAGGCAGGCCCACAATCGCTGACCAGCTCTCTTCCAGTTGCAAGCCGAGGCTTGCACGCTTGATTTTTCCGTATTCAAAGAACTGATTGATAATATATTGAACGGTATCTACTGGAATTGAAAATCCCATGCTCTCGATACCCACTGCTGAAAATTTCATAGAGTTAATACCAACAACTTCACCTTTGAGGTTGACCAGCGGTCCGCCGCTGTTGCCAGGGTTAATGGCTGTATCTGTTTGAATCAACCGATAGGTAGCCTCCACTCCCCGATTAAGACCACTGATTACGCCCACTGTCGCCGAGTTACGCAAAGAGAAGGAAATCGGTGTGCCGATGGCAATGACGGTTTCTCCAACAGTTGTTTGGGAAGCTTTGGCGAAGGTCGCCGGTTTAAGAGATTTGGCATTAATTTTGATTAGTGCGATATCGCTTAACGGGTCACTGTATGTTTTGGTGATTTTATATGTATTGCCATCAGTCGTCACGACCAACGGATTTATTAATCCATCAACCACATGGGCATTCGTCACAATCCAGCCGTTGGAGCGGATGATCACGCCAGTGCCATGAGCTAGGTTATAGCGATCCGATGTGACGCCATCCTGTAATTCAGTAGATTTGCCGATAATGCCTACAACAGAAGGAGATACTTTTTCAATTACTTTCGGGACTGCTTCACTGCCCTTATACTGAAACGTTCCAGACTTGGCGTCATATTGCCCACTTCCTCCGAGCGCTTTGACCAAATCCTTTGAACTAACATAGACTTGTCCATCTACCATTTTGGCTTGCATACTTGATGAAGACTCCGCTGCCCCAGCCGTTGCTGCAACACTGATCGAGAGTACAGCAGCCATCAGTATGGCTACACCCTTTTTCCCCAACTCGCTCACGCTCATTCTCTCACCTAACCCTCTCTATATGTCCTCCGTTATGCAACCGAACCATATGATCCATTACTAAATCTCTTTCTCTATTATCTGCAATACCGGTATCCTCAAATTTAACATACAAATTATTCCTGTACAATCACTTTAAGACCTAATTTCTATAGAGAAGACCGTATGATCCGAACCACTCTGCAAAACACAAAAAAACACCCTCCTTCATTCACTGGAAAGTGTTTGTCTGTTCTTCTAATTGCTGTTTTCAAATAAGTTCAGCGTTGTCTACGAACCAAACCAACCGGTAATCATGGCATAGTCCGTCAAAAGGAATACCAGCAGACTGACCACTGCAAATCCGATAGCAAACAAATTCTTCTTCGGTGCTCGAAGCAGACGAACCACTCCGATGAAAATCAGGATCGTAAATAAGATGACAAAAATATCAAACGCATTAAAATTTGAAGTGCTCGCCGCGGCAGCTTCTGCAAACAGCATGGATAGACAGACCTCCTCACCATAGTTGAACAGCTAAACGCATACCCTAATATCTTCCTCTATGTTATCTGTACCCTGCTTGTAATGCAAGCCCTATCATCCAGAAAAATGAAAAAAATCCAGTTTGGCAGTCGATTGTTGGAATGCTTGCTCTACCGCATATGTAAACACTTTCACCGATACCTGAATGAGATTGGCACAACGGCAAAATATCAGAAAACCCTTCTCCTCGGAAGAAGAGGGCATCAGATCATACACCGATGCCGCCTACTTCATGAAAAGAAGGGTTAGATATTCACAAACAACCTGTAAACTGGAGCATTTACTCCGTCAATTGTAACGTCTTGCTTCGTTCTGTATCCCGCTCCAATACTGGCTTCAAGTACTTACCCGTATAGGAAGCTTCCACTTTAATAATATCCTCAGGCGTACCTGTCGCAACAATGGTTCCGCCACCGCTTCCACCTTCCGGCCCCAGATCAACGATATAATCGGCTGTTTTGATAACGTCCAGGTTATGCTCGATAACGAGTACCGATTCACCGGAATCCACCAGACGGTGCAGGACGTTCAGCAGACGATCAATATCATCAACATGAAGACCGGTCGTTGGCTCATCCAGAATATAGATCGTTTTACCCGTACTGCGACGATACAGCTCGGAAGCGAGCTTCACGCGTTGTGCTTCACCGCCAGACAACGTTGTTGCAGGCTGACCCAGGTTAATGTAGCCCAACCCTACGTCGAGCAAGGTTTGCATTTTGCGATGAATTTTCGGAATGTTCTCGAAGAACTGCGTTGCATCCTCTACCGTCATTTCCAGCACATCTGCAATATTTCTATTTTTGTATTTGACTTCAAGTGTTTCGCGATTGTACCGTTTGCCTTTGCAGACCTCACAAGGCACGTAGACATCCGGCAGGAAGTGCATCTCAATTTTGATAATGCCGTCCCCGCGACATGCTTCACAACGCCCACCTTTAATATTGAAACTGAATCGGCCTTTTTTGTATCCACGCACTTTGGCTTCATTGGTCTGTGCAAACAGATCACGGATATCATCAAAGACGCCTGTATACGTTGCCGGGTTGGAACGTGGTGTCCGTCCGATTGGAGACTGGTCAATATCAATGACTTTATCGATATGTTCCAGACCGCGAATCTCTTTGTGCTGACCAGGGCGTACCCGTGCACGGTTCAAATCACGAGCAAGCGTTTTATACAAGATCTCATTAATTAGCGTTGATTTACCCGAGCCGGATACACCCGTTACTGCGGTGAATACACCCACCGGAATTTTTACATTCAGGTTTTTCAGGTTATTTTCCTTCGCTCCGCGCACTTCCAGCCAGCGGTCCCCGACACTACGGCGTTCGGTACGTACCGGTATAAACTTGCGCCCACTTAGATATTGACCCGTTAACGAGTTCTCATCATTCATGATTTCTTCCGGCGTACCCTGCGACATGATGGTACCACCGTGGATACCTGCCCCCGGACCAATGTCGATAATATAATCGGCGGCCATCATCGTATCCTCATCATGTTCAACCACGATCAGTGTGTTACCGATATCCCGCATGTGAGCGAGTGTTGAGATCAGACGATCATTATCCCGTTGATGCAGACCGATACTCGGCTCATCCAGAATATACAGCACACCCATCAGGCTGGAACCAATCTGTGTCGCCAGTCTGATCCGCTGGGCTTCACCACCGGACAACGTTCCTGCAGCACGGCTCAGGGTCAGATAATCCAGTCCTACGTTTACCAGGAAGCCGAGACGGCTGTTGATCTCTTTTAAAATAAGTTTGGCGATTATTGCTTCTTTTTCACTCAATTGCAGCGAGTCGAAGAAACGACCAGCTTCTCCAATGGACAAACTTGTCACATAAGCCATGTTGTGATCGTTAATCGTAACAGCAAGGCTTTCACGTTTTAGTCGCTGTCCTTTACATGTTCCACACGGCTTGGCACTCATATAACCTTCAATGAATTCACGGATACCTTCGGATGCTGTCTCACGGTAACGACGCTCCAGATTATTTACAATACCTTCAAAGGTAACCAATGCTTCTTTCCGTTGTCCAAAATCATTCTCGTACCGGAAACGAATTTTCTCCGTACCTGTACCCTGCAACAGCTTGTTCATTTGTTCAGCAGGCAGATCTTCTACAGGTACGTTTTGCGGAATGTTAAAGTGTTCGCATACCGATTTGAGGAACTGCGGATAATAGGTGGATGTACCACCTGTCCAGGCATCGAACGCGCCCTCTTCAATGGTTTTGCTGCGATCCGGTACCAACAGGTCCGGGTCAACAATCATTTTGACACCTAATCCATCACAATCCGGGCAGGCTCCAAATGGGCTGTTGAACGAAAACATGCGCGGCGCCAGTTCTTCAATACTGAATCCACACACCGGGCAGGCAAAGTTGGAACTGAAACGCAGTTCTTCTTCACCCATAATATCTACCAGCAGTTGTCCACCGGACAGATTAAGTGCAGTCTCAATGGAGTCGGCCAAACGTGATTGCACATCTTCCTTGATCACGATCCGGTCAACGACGACTTCAATCGTATGCTTCTTGTTCTTTTCCAATTGGATATCTTCGGACAGATCCCGTAATTCCCCGTTCACCCGAACACGGACGAAGCCCTGCTTGGACACATCGGCAAATATACTTTTGTGTTCACCCTTGCGTCCCGAGACAATCGGTGCCAGAATCTGCAACCGGGTCCGCTCAGGATATTGCATGATGCGGTCAACCATTTGTTCTACGGTCTGGGAACTAATTTCGACGCCATGATCCGGACAATGAGGATGTCCCACACGGGCAAATAACAGACGCAGGTAGTCATAGATTTCCGTAACGGTTCCCACAGTAGAACGCGGGTTACGACTTGTCGTTTTCTGATCTATGGAGATAGCCGGAGATAATCCTTCAATGGAATCCACGTCTGGTTTCTCCATCTGCCCCAGAAACTGCCGTGCATAAGCCGATAATGATTCAACGTAACGTCGCTGTCCTTCGGCATATATCGTGTCAAAAGCCAGCGAGGACTTGCCTGAGCCGCTCAGACCGGTTAATACAACAAAACGGTCACGCGGGATGGTGATATCAATGTTTTTGAGGTTATGCGCTCGCGCGCCTTTGATGACAATGTTCTCGCTCGCCAATGGGTTTCATCCTTTCAATGTTGAAATTCCAACCTTTTTAAAGGCTTTTCGATCCCTCCCAAACCCTCCCTTCCAAGGGAGGGCCCCAAAGGGCGCAGCCCTCTGGACACCCGAAACAAGCGGTGCAATGGTGAATGGTCGGGTCTTGCTATGTGAAGGTTGTCGTGTGCCCGCAGCTTCGTCCAAGATCCCGGCCGATCGCCGGTCTCTTGGACGGCCGCTCTACCACGAGAGGACGCTCACGACTTCGCCTTGCTCGCGATGGTCGCCATTGCCTTTGGCTCGGCTCCCCTTGAACACCGGGACGCTCACGGCTTCGCCTTGCTCGCGAAGGTCGCCATTGCCTTTGGCTCGGCTCCCCTTGAACACCGGGACGCTCACGGCTTTGTCTCGCTCGCGATGGTCGCCATTGCCTTTGGCTCGGCTCCCCTTGAACACCGGGACGCTCACGGCTTTGCCTCGTTCGCGAAGGTCGCCATTGCCTTTGGCTCGGCTCCCCTTGAACACCGGGATGCTCACGGCTTTGCCTCGCTCGCGATGGTCGCCATTGCCTTCGGCTCGGCTCCCGGGTACACGACTTCCAAATGTTTTCCTATAAACCTTTTAACCAATTTCAACTTTTCTATCAGTATAGACCTGATTTTACGTTTTCAACATATCTAATTATAGGTAGATATCACTGATTTCCTGACTCAACAAGAGAACGGCCACCCGGCCGTTCTCTTGTTGCAGATCTATCCTTGCTGCGACACATTCATTAACTGTGCCTTTATCTTATAGCTCTACAGTCTGCCTTAATAAGCTATTCTGCGCGCAGTTCCAGCAATGCATCACGAAGTTCAGCAGCACGCTCAAACTGCAGGTTTTTGGCTGCGTCTTTCATCTCTACCTCTAGGCGCTGAATAAGCGACTGACGTTCCTTCTTCGACATCTTCTCGGCAGCGCCTGTAAGATAGTCTTTCTTGGATTCAGCAACTTTGGTTGCTTCAATCACATCACGCACTTTTTTGCGAATCGTCTGTGGTGTAATGCCATGTTTTTCGTTATATTCAATCTGGATTGCACGACGGCGTTCTGTTTCCTTCATCGCTTTTTCCATCGAATCCGTCACTTTGTCACCATACAGAATGACTCTGCCTTCACTGTTCCGTGCTGCACGACCAATCGTTTGGATCAGTGAGCGTTCCGAGCGTAAGAAGCCTTCTTTGTCGGCATCCAAAATAGCTACCAAAGAAACTTCGGGAAGATCCAGACCTTCCCGGAGCAAGTTGATTCCGATAAGGACATGGAAAACCCCTAGCCTTAGATCACGCAGGATCGCCATACGCTCCAACGTCTTGATTTCGGAGTGCAAATAACGTACCTTGATTCCGATCTCCTTCAGATAATCTGTTAAATCCTCGGACATCTTCTTCGTTAATGTTGTGATCAGGACTCGCTCATCCTTCGCAATCCGGTCGTTAATCTCACCGATCAGGTCATCGATCTGTCCCTTCGTTGGACGCAGCTCAATAATTGGATCAAGCAGACCGGTTGGACGAATGATCTGTTGTACCATCGTATCCGTATGCTCTATCTCGTAAGGACCCGGTGTCGCAGATACATAGATGATCTGATTCATCTTTTCTTCGAACTCTTCGAATTTAAGCGGGCGGTTATCCAGCGCAGATGGCAGACGGAATCCGTGATCAACCAATACAGTCTTCCGCGCTTGGTCACCATTATACATTGCACGAATCTGTGGCAGCGTCACGTGGGACTCATCGACCACAATCAACATATCATCCGGAAAATAGTCCATCAGTGTATAAGGTGTATCGCCACGTTCACGGAACGTCAGTGGTCCGGAATAGTTCTCAATCCCTGAACAGAACCCGACTTCCTTCATCATCTCGATATCGTAACGTGTACGTTGCTCCAGTCGCTGAGCCTCCAGCAATTTCCCCTGTTCTCTCAGCACTTCAAGACGCTCTTCCAGTTCACGCTCAATGTTCACCAGCGCGACGCGCATCGTCTCTTCTTGGGTTACGAAGTGAGATGCGGGGAAAATGGCGATATGTTCACGTTCGCCAACCAGTTCTCCGGTTAACACGTCAATCTCCGTAATTTTCTCAATCTCATCACCGAACAATTCCACCCGAATCGCGTGTTCACCCTTCGATGCCGGGAAAATTTCGATAACGTCGCCGCGAACACGGAACGTACCACGCACAAAGTTAATATCATTCCGCTGATATTGAATCTCTACAAGACGAGACAAAATCTGATTGCGTGGTTTCTCCATCCCTACCCGCAGGGACAGAAGCATGCTGGAATACGAATGCGGGGAACCCAAACCATAGATACAGGATACACTCGCTACAATAATGACATCCCTGCGTTCAAACAATGAACTCGTAGCCGCATGGCGCAACTTATCGATCTCTTCATTGATACTTGAATCCTTCTCGATATACGTATCCGAGGAAGGAATATAGGCTTCTGGTTGAAAGTAATCGTAGTAACTGACAAAATACTCAACCATGTTATTTGGAAAAAAATCTTTGAACTCACTTGCAAGCTGAGCTGCCAGCGTTTTATTGTGGGCAATAATCAGCGTGGGACGTTGCAGCTTGGCAATCGTCTGTGCAATGGTGAACGTCTTACCCGTACCGGTTGCACCCAGCAGCGTCTGATATCTCTTCCCCTCCTGAACACCCTTCACCAATTCTTCAATGGCTACAGGCTGGTCACCTTGGGGAGAAAACTCTGACTCGATTTCGAACGTTTTGTCGCTCATTATAATATCGCTCATTGCCGTATCTCACCCTATCGTCTAAAATAATAGTCACTATATATTGTCGAAGTTCCCCGAATTTACATATGGGAAAACTTATAGTAATAGGAATATTTGTTCCCGTTTAATTATACCTCGTCTGTGCAAGTGATGCAATCGCGAACTAAAGATAGGAGTGGGTTAATTTATGGATATTGCGACACTTATCGGCATTATTGCCGGGATTGCCGCAGTCATTAGTGGTTTTTTATGGGAAGGTGGCCAATTATCCGGTCTGATGCAAAAGACGGCTGCTCTAATTGTATTTGGTGGAACGATTGCCGCAGTTGTTGCCAGTTTCCCTGCACATCGGCTGCGTACGATTCCTGCTGCCCTCCGTATGGCCTTCGGGCGTAACAACAATGACTCTAGCCAGTGGGTTGAAGAACTTGTAGATATGTCTTCAATCGCTCGCCGATCAGGCGTGCTTGCACTGGAACGAAAAGTGATGGACCATCCGCATCCATTTTTGCAAGATGGTATTCAGATGGTTGTCGATGGCACAGATCAGGATGTTGTTCGCCAGATCATGGAGATGGAGATTGATTCCGTCGAACAAAAATATGAAGACTATGCCAAAATTTTTGAATCAGCAGGCGGTTATGCTCCAACGATGGGTATCATCGGTACCGTGATGGGACTTATTCAGGTACTTGGCAGTCTGACCGATCCTACCGGACTCGGACCAGCGATTGCTGTTGCCTTTACCGCAACCCTTTACGGGGTCGCCAGTGCCAATCTTATCTTTTTACCCATTGCTTCCAAAATCAAATCCCGTGGAGCAGACGAAATTCAGACGATGGAAATGCTGCTCGAAGGCGTACTGTCCATCCAGAACGGGGAAAACCCTCAGCTTGTGCGTAAACGGCTGGAGTCCTTCACACTTACTCACCGCCAGATTACACGTCCTGTAGTGAAGGAGGGATTGGATGAGTCGGCGCAGTAAACGGCGCGGAAAACGTGAACCTGGAGATCATCGAGATCGCTGGATGATTACCTATGCCGATCTCATTACTCTGCTATTGATCTTTTTTGTGATCATGTATGCCATGAGCCATCTGGATTCTGGTAAATACGATGTGGTTACTCAATCGTTGCAAAATACATTTAACCAATCCAACTCCCTGCTTGATCAAGGTGAAGGCATTGGTGGAACAGCTGGACAAGCCATTACCAAAAATCCACCTTCCCAGATTCAGGGCGAAGACCCTGGAGAAGGCGACGGACCCTCTTCCGGTTCCGAGACAGATAAGCCGGATGATGACGATCAGCCACTTACGGAGCGGGAAGAGCAATTCAGATCACAGGAGCAGGAGCTGCAAAATCTGTTCAATATGATTACCCAGTACATTGAGGACAATAAACTGGAAAATCAGATTTTTGTTGCGGACAAGCCGCAAGGCATCTCCATCACACTCAGCGACCGCTTCCTGTTTGATCAGGGAAAAGCCGCACTCAAAAGTGATGCTTCACCCACACTAAGCAAATTGGCAAGCCTGTTCCGTGATCTGAGCACCGTTGTCAGCATTGAAGGGCATACGGATAACGTTCCTATCGGGGCAAACGCTACCTATAAAGACAATTGGGAGCTTTCCGGGGAACGTGCACTGTCTGTATTGCGATTTTTTCTCGACAAAGAAAAGCTTGACCCTGACGGTTTTCAATATGCCGGATACGCGGATACCCGCCCAACTGCGGATAATACCACCGCCGCAGGGCGGCAAAAAAATAGACGTGTGGAAATCACCGTCTTGCGTCAACTCCAGCCCTAATCTCCAACATATCGTATGAAGCATCCTTGCTCTATTATAAAAAGCACGTTCTTACTGAATTCGATTCAGCAGAACGTGCTTTTAGTTTATACTTCTATCTCTTTTTGCTAAACGACAGACCCCTTATTTTACTCATTGTACAGACATGGCACACGATCTGAACACTCTTACGGACTAACCCGTATGGAGCTGGCTGTGGCAGAGGCTATATCAGAAGGGCTATCCAATAAAGAAATTGCCGCAAAACTATTCTTGAGCGAAGGCACGGTCAAAAACTATGTTACCGATATTCTCGGTAAGCTAAGTTTGCGTGATCGGACTCAAATTGCCATTTTCATGTTGAAAAAGTAGCAAAAAGGGTATTTCCCTCGCCTAATATGGCGGAGGAAATACCCTTTCTTCATTACATCTCTACAGATCTTTGCTCCCCCGCCGGGGCGGGTGGCAATGCTAGTGGAGCTTCAACATCAAGCTGATCTTTCCGACGTCGTGCAAACAACTTGAGACTTACGATATGAAACAGAGTTAGGGGACGCAAGCGGAGCGCCCAGGCTTCATGATTGTCCGGGGCCATGAGCACCCCGAGCTGATGATGCTCACCTTCATAGATCGCCCGTTGTATAAACTTGCTCTCACCCTGATGATTGCGTACCTCCAGCTTGCAAAAGGCCGGATTCATACGCAAAGCGCGATGTAATTGCTCAGGCGAATGCACCAATACGCCATTCACCTTGTACAAGGTCTCCCCAGCTTCAATTCCCAGTTCTTCTGCGGGACTATCAGGAATAACACCCAGCACCTTCAGGCCGTGCTCAGGGTGTACAAACAGCGGGCTGCGGTTTTGTTCTTCGAAGCCACTGTACCACACCAGGAACTCATGCCCAATGAAAGCAGCCAAGGCTGCAACAACCATGAGTGGAGACCACCATGCAGCCAGGAGACTGAGCACAAGTAGCCCTGTCCCATATAGCAGCAATCGTTTTGCGGAAATCTGGACTTTTTTTCCGGGGAGCATACTTTGCGTAACTTCTCCGAATCCCAGCATAATCGGCAGCGCAACGAGCATGTAGCCATTCCCTCCGCTGATTAAAGCGGTCCATGGCAATTCGGCCCCGCCCGTAACTGGAACAAGAATCAGCAGCGGAATGGGCCAGAAATGCTGCAACTGGTAGCCTCCAACGAGCTTGCCGCGTTTACCTTCGAAGAGCAAAGGCGATGCCATGGATACCCCTTGCATGCGTACCATCAATGCTTCACCGATATGTAATACAGCTGCGAGCACAAGAAGTGCAGGCATATCCAGCGCACGTAATGCTTCAGTGACAGTTCCCAACCATCCTGCGGGCTGCCAGCCCGAAGCCATATTTAAACCAAACTGCAACACGCCAAGCAAACCTGCAGCATAAGCAAAACATAAGTATCGGATACGGAATAATGCCAGAAATAACGTAGCTGCCCATATACAGATTAGGCTGCCCAATGTAAGATGTGCCCCAAGAAACAGCGACACGATTGAGACCATTGCACCAATCACAATACCTCCAAGTATTGCACGAATGGTCTGTGTGATCGAGCTTTGCAGACGAACGTGGAACAATTTACGTTCCTGCAAGAGCTGACGATGATAAACGAGAGCAATCAAGATTACCGCAATATAATAAAACGGCTGAATAAACAACTGCAACAATGCTTCTCCTAATGTGGTCAACCATGGCCAAGCCCATTCCATTGTGGACGGTCACCCCTCTCCTTCAGCCGGTTCAGAAAAAAAGAAGGCTGAAAATCAGCCTTCTTTATGGCTTCGACACTGCGGACGAAATATCCTTTGAGACATTTTCGATCGCGCGCTTCAGCTGTGCATCATATTGAGGATTGGCAATGCGTTCAATCAGAGCCGCTTCCAGTGATTCCGCGGTTTTCTCATCAATCTGGCCCGTTGCCTGAATGCCTTTTTGTTTCTGGAATGCTTTGACCGCTTCTTCTGTCTTCTGGTCATAGTATCCGTCTACACGATCCGGCTTAAAGTCAAGTCCTCTCAGCATCGTCTGCGCACTTTTCACATCCGTGCTATTGCTGTCGTATTTCAAAGGTAATTTTTCTTTGTTGATTGGTGCCACCGAGAAGTAATCCGGCTGGTTCACCGCGATATCCGGTTTGATCCCTTTTTCATGAATCCAGTCTCCGTTCGGAGTCAGCCATTTCGCGATGGTGATTTTCAGCAGACTGCCATCACCCATCTGCTTGTCATAACTCGTTTGTACGGTTCCTTTACCAAAGGAGTTTTCTCCAACCAGCGTTGCGCCTGCCGACTGTTGCAATGCACCAGCCAAAATTTCCGACGCACTCGCGCTTCCTTTGTTCATCAATACCGTAATGGGGTACGATTTACCTGATCCGTTCGATTTGCTTTGTTCCTTTTTACCGTTCTTGTCTTCGACTTGAACAATAACTTTGCCTTTCGGAACAAATTGCTCTGCAATATCAATAACGACCTGCAAAACACCACCCGGGTCATTACGAACATCAATGATCAGGCCCTTCATGTTCTGCTTCTCCAGCTTCGCCAGTTCTTCCTTAAAACGATCTCCTGTGTTCAGCGAGAATTGGGTGATCGTAATCACACCAACACCGTTATCCTCCATGTGGGCGTACACCGTCTCCAGATCAATGTCATCACGTACAATGACAAAGTCAATCAGTTCGGAAGATCCGGCACGTTTAACCTGTACCTTCGCTTCACTGCCTTTTGGACCTCTGATTTTGTTAACGGCTTTGTTCAGTTCCAAACCTTGCAGAGATTCACCATTCACGGACATGATCATGTCTTTCGCGCGAATACCCGCTTTCTCGGCAGGTGATCCTTTGATCGGTGATACCACTACGACATTCCCGTCCTGTGAGGATACCTCTGCGCCGATTCCGGTAAATGAACCTTCAATCGACTCCTCGAACTGGGCTGCTGTTTCCTGCCCCATATAGTTGGAGTACGGATCACCAAGGGATTCCATCATGCCGTTGATCGCACCATCAATCAGTTTGGTTCGATCCACGTCTTTATAATAGTTGCTTGAGATCAAATCCATCGCGGTTTCAATCTTCTTCAAATCGTTCTTCTGCTGCGAACTGCCAGTAACGCTGGCGAGCAATCCTTCGCCAGGTGTCGTCTGTGCCAAGCCAGGAGAGCTCATCAGCACCAGCGTAAGCAGGCTGCCTCCGAGAAGGGCTACAATGACAAGCAGCAGGGCCGATCTTTTCTTCATCATCCGTTTGTCACCGCCTTTAGTATTGAAGCGTGTCAAATTCAATTGTTCCGTGAATCATTCCCTGAACATGCCAGCTTAGTATATGCCTAGCTTGTACGGAATATGTTTGTTCCATTCCAACTGTTGGCTAAAAACTACAAATAGTTAAATGGATTCACAGCTGTTCCATTATCACGTACTTCAAAATGCAAATGCGGTCCAGTAGAGTTGCCTGTACTACCTGATTCAGCGATAATATCGCCACGGCTTACCGTGTCACCCTTGCTAACCTTAAATCCGCCTTCACGTAAATGACCATATAGCGTCCATAATCCGCCTCCATGGTCAACAATGACGGTGTAACCATATCCGCTATACCATTCAGCCATGATGACGATTCCGCCTGAAGCGGCATGAACGGACGTTCCTTGAGCAACAGCAAAGTCTACACCTGCATGCATTTTACCTACTTCACCCGTGATCGGGTGAATACGAGGTCCAAAACCGGAAGATACACGCGCACCTGATACTGGCATGCCAAAGATGCCGTTACCACTGGAGTATGTGCTGCTACTGCTGTTGGAGCTGACCTTGGTCGGCGCCTTCGCAGCAGCAGCGGCACGTGCAGCAGCAGCTGCTTTTGCTTTGGCGGCCGCCGCCGCTTGCTGCTCACGCAATTTATTTTTCTCTTGCAGAAGGGCCGAACGCTTGCTGGCAATCTGCATCAATACGTCTTCCTGTTCTTGCGTCAGCTCTTCAGACTCTTCAATTTTAGCATCATAGGAAGCGAGAAGCACTTGCTTCTCCTGTTCCTTCTCATTCAATTGGGACTTACGCTGTTTCTTCTGCGCATACAGACTCTTGGCTTCTGCATATTGCACATCGAGTTCTGCTTTTTTGTCCACGACGAGCTGCTTGTCCTTTTTGTGTTCATCCAGCAGATGCTGATCCTGATCCACAATCGTTTTCAGTGAATCGGCACGAGTCAAGAAATCGGAGAAGCTTGTGGAAGTTAACAACACATCGAGATAAGAAACGGCACCGTCTGTATACATCAGCCGTACACGTGATTCAAGTAATTTCTCCCTTGCAACGATACGTTCTTCTGCGGCCTGCAGATCTTTTTTCGTTGTCCGAAGATCCTCTTCCGTATTTTCAATCTGCAAGGATACGTTTGCCAGCTCATCACTAACTACATTGATCTGCTCCATGACGACTTTCAAGTAAGCATTGGTCTTGTTCTTGTAATGTTGAGCTTCCTTTTTGTTGCTGGCAGCCTTTTGCTGCTCCTTTTTGGCCGAAGCCGCCTTGCTCTCCAGTTGCTGAATCTGCTGATCAATGTCGCTAATGCTACTCTTGGCATATCCGTCAGAAGGTTGAAGCGTCAAACTGGCCAATAACGTTAAGGCCAGCAGCGAAGCTGTTTTTTTCAAAATGTGATCCCCCATCCTATGAATTCACAAGAAAGCAACCTGCACAGGTGGTGAACAGCATGTTCTTTTGCTTTCTTTACACTAAAGACTCCGTCTTTACTACATATCGTCAAACAGCGTTCAGTTGTGAACCTGCTTTGCCATTCTTTTTCGATTAAACGTTAAGCGATTTGCGGATGGACAATGTGCTTCCCAAAATACCAACCAGCACACCCAGTCCGATCAACAGTGTTCCAAACAGCAGCCAAATATCACCGAGTGGAATCAGATTAAGCATCTGCATGAATACATCCTGACCGATCGTAGCCATCAGGCGGCTGTAACCGAAGAACAGTACCGCTACCGTAATCGCCGAACCGATCAATCCAATCAATGCCCCTTCGACAAAGAAAGGCCAGCGAATGAACGTGTTGGTTGCTCCAACCAGTTTCATAATACCGATCTCCCGGCGCCGGGCCAGAATCGTTACGCGAATCGTATTCGAGATCAGGAACATGGACATCAGACCCAGTCCCCCAACAAAAATAAATCCGATATTCCGGACAAGCTTCGTAAATTTGAACAACACTTCCACCGTTTCCTTGCCGTAGTTCACTTTCATAATCGGCTTCTCTGGGTGTTTATCGTTCAATGCTTCGATTTTTTGCGCCACAAAAGTGACGGTTTCCGGTTCAATGACCTCTACTTCAATGGTCTCCGGCAGTGGATTGTTATCCACATCGAAACCGCTTAGCACATTGTCTGCACTTTCTCCGAGACGTTCACGGAACTCTTTGAGTCCCTCTTCTTTGGAGACAAAACGAATTTCACTGACTTCAGGCATCGCACTGATTTCCTGCTCGAGCGTGTTACGCAGATTTTCATCCACGTTCAGCTCGAGAAACGTACTGATCTCGACCTGACTGTCCACCTGGTTGGCCATGGAATTCACATTGAGCACCAGCAGCATGAACACGCCCAGAATGAGCAGAGACACGATAATGGACATGATGGAGGCCACGGACATCCAGCCGTTGCGGAATACGTTTTTGAATCCCTCCCGTAAATGGCGCAAGAGAGTACTAAAATTCATAACCGTATTCTCCTCTCATCTGATCCCGTACAATCTGTCCCCGTTCAATCGCAATAACCCGTTTACGCATCGTATTAACGATATCCTTGTTGTGGGTCGCCATAACAATGGTGGTTCCGCGAAAATTAATTTCATCCAACAGCTGCATAATGCCCCATGACGTCTCCGGATCAAGGTTCCCCGTAGGCTCGTCCGCGATAATGACAGACGGATTATTCACGATGGCACGTGCGATGGCAATACGCTGCTGTTCCCCACCCGACAACTGTGAAGGTTCACGGTTCGCCTTACTGCGCAATCCCACCAGATCAAGCACTTCCATCACTCGTTTCTTGATATGGCGCTTCGGTGCTTCAATAACTTCCATGGCAAATGCCACGTTCTCAAATGCCGTCATGCGTGGCAGCAATCGGAAATCCTGGAACACAACACCGATATTCCGGCGTACATAAGGAATCTTGCGTGGCTTTAACTTTCCGATATTAAATCCGTTAATGGATATTTGTCCTTTGGTAGGAACTTCTTCCCTGTACATCAATTTCATAAATGTCGATTTGCCTGCGCCGGACGGACCGACGATATAGACAAATTCATTGCGGTCGATCTTCACCGACACCCCTTGTAATGCGTGGGTACCATTGGCGTAGGTCTTCCACACGTCCTGCATTTCTATCACATCATCACTTCCCGTTGCATAGTTAGCCATTATCATTTCGACACAATCCCGGCATTTCCTTTAAAAAGACCTGAATTTCATCAGGGAAAATCCATTTCGCCCTTTTTTCGATGGTGAAGCATGGATTCATATGAATTTTATTGTAACAAATTTGTTACCTATTGAGTACCCGAAAGTTTTCCATCATTGGATCATATATATGGAAAGTGTTACGAAATGCGGAACAACAGAAGTACAAAGGAGCGTACGGATATGAAAAAAATACATTTGATGGTCATTGTACTGTTCTCCATCCTATTAATCGGTTCCGCGTCCTATGGATTGCTGTATATGTACGTGAACCAACCCGCTCTACCGGCAGGGGTACGTGTTGGGGAGTGGTCGGTTGAGGGCGTGAAGCGCAAGGAAGTTCTACTGGGACTGGATGAACGATTGAAACAAATGGAAGCGTGGCCGATCACCCTGGAGGTTGACGGTTCTACACCCAGAGCAATGACGTTCACCGCCGCCCAGACAGGCGCACGCTACAGTGCTGACGACTTCCGGACAGCTGTGCAGCAGCTGGATGAAGGCAATCTGTGGGAGCGCGCTTATGCCCGATATCATTTCATCAAGGAATGGCCCCTGAAGCTGACGTATAATTCAAAAACACTGAAAGAGCAGCTTACCCCTGCCTGGGAAAAGGAAACCTTCGGTACACCCGCGAACGCCGTTCGCCGCATTACCGCAAGTGACAAGGTCCAGTACATCCCGGAAAAAGGCGTCCGCCGGATCGCCTGGGATGAACTCGCGAGCCTGATGCAGGCTAAGCTGCACCGGGGTTTCGCTCCACTGGACCAAGATGCGAAGCCCAACCCGCTGTTGATTCAGCTGCCGTTGTATACGCTGCAGCCCGAAGTGACTCTCGACTCGCTGCGCCAAGAAGGAATTGACCGGAAGATCATTCAGTTCTCAACTAGCCTCGGAAACAGCAGCGCAGGCCGGATACATAACGTCAGCGCAGCAGCGCAAGCCGTTAACGGTATGATTTTGCCACCAAATGGTACGTTTGATTATGAGAAGGTCATTCGCAAGGCCGAGGAGGACTATGGTTTCCGGGAAGCCCCGGTTATCGTGAATGGGCAGCTGACCCCCGGCATTGGGGGCGGTATCTGCCAGGTATCGAGCACGGTTTACAATGCTGCCCTGTTGACCGGACTGGACATTGTAGAACGCCGCAACCACTCCCTGCCCGTCAAATATTTGCCGAAGGGACTGGATGCTACGTTCGCCTCAGGTTCCATCAATTTTCGGTTCAAAAACAATACCGGCAAGTCTCTGCTCATTTATGCCAAAGTGGAAGGCGGAAGCTTAACCGTCAAATTTTTCGGGACCTTCCCGGAGAACGTCAGTTATGCCCTGGAATCCCGTACAATTGAGACATTAAGTGCTCCCGTCAAATATGTATCGAGTAATGTGCTGCCTGACGGTGCCCAACAGGTGCTCCAAAACGGTCAACCCGGATATATTGTAGAGACGCTGCGTACCAAAAAGGTGGATGGAAAAGTCGTCGAATCCAAGACCATTACTCGTGACACGTACAAAGCCCAGAATCGCCTGATCGCCCGTTCTTCCGGTCATATTAACCTGCCCGACCCTCAGGAACCTTCTGTTGTAGAGGATGGCATAAGTGACACGAAGCAGCCTTAATCTTTTTTTCACATGCGTGCACATGGATAGGATAGGCTCAACTCATCAAACGAATTACAAATAGAAAAAGACACATCTCCTGTTCCCCATTATGGGTCCCTCGAGAGATGTGTCTTTCGTTTGTTTTACAGATACATATTGTGTATTGATTAGACTGAAACCTTTTAATGTCCGCCTGTGTACTCTTTCTGCTCCTCGCTGATAACCATCTTCTCATTACCCATGAAGAAAGAAGCTATCAACGCGAGTGCAGCCGGGATCGCAGCCCAGGCAAAGAGCTGCACGATAGATGAAGACAACGCGTGCGTAATGGCGTCCAGTACCTGAGGCGGAATCGCCTTTCTCAGCTCTGGCGACAGCAACGCATGTGGATCGCTCAGATTCACTCCCTGAGGCACGCCGCCTGCTGCAGGAGCACCAGCTCCACCCGCTTCCGCCGCTGATCCGGCGAGGGCATCATTCATTTTGCGCGTAAATACCTGACTCTGCACGATACCAAAGATCGTAATGCCCATCGTCATCCCAAGTGAACGCAGGAAGTTAAGTGTGGAGCTTGCCGCTCCGCGTCTTTGCGGTTCAAACGCGTTCATGGCTGCATTGCTGAGTACCGAGAACGACGCCCCGACACCGAGACCAATCATCACCATGAATATACGTATCGTCCATAGAGATGAAGTTTCATCCAGCGTTGTCAGCAATCCAAGACCAACCACCAGCAAGGCCAGCGTAGGAATCATAATGTTCCGGTACTTGATTTTGGTCATCAGTACGCCACCCATGGAAGCCGTCACAACGGAACCCAACATCATGGGCAATAACACGAGACCAGAGTTGGTCGCTTTGCCACCGAGTACCCCCTGGATGAAGATTGGAATGTATACGGATGCGGTAATAAACGCCGCACCACTGAACATGCCAATAACGTTACTGGACCAGTACACCCGGTTACGGAACATCCCGAAGGAGATGATGGGTTCCTTGGCTCTCGTTTCTGCAAACAGGAAGAGCAGCGCTAGCACCACGAATCCGGCAAACAAACCAAGGATCTGCCACGAGCCCCAGGCATACGTTTTGCCACCCAGTTCAAGTCCGAAGATGAGACAGACTACCGCACCAATCAGTGTGATTGCACCGAGCCAGTCAATCTGTTGGGATTGATGCTGATGAGATTCTTTGTAGAAAAATGCAATAAACACAAACGCAATCAGACCAAGCGGCAGGTTGATATAAAATACCCATTCCCATGTCGCATACTCCGTAATGTAAGCACCCAGCAGCGGACCAAATACGCTGGATAAACCAAACACGGCTCCGAACAAACCGCCCAATTTGCCGCGTGATTCCGGTGCCACCACATCAAACATGATCGTAAAGGCAATCGGCACCAATGCACCTGCACCAATACCCTGAATAGCTCTGTACATCGTCAACTCAACGATTGATGTTGCCGTTCCACATAACGCAGATCCGAGCATAAATACCAGTATTCCGAAAACAAAAAACTTCTTTCGTCCGTACATGTCGGATAACTTACCGAAGATTGGCATACCCGCCATCTCGGCCACCATGTAAGCGGAAGTCACCCATACGAACTTGTCGAGTCCACCCAGCTTCCCGACAATATCGCCCATAGCTGTTGCCACGATGGTATTGTCCATCGAAGCCATCAGTATGCTCAGCAGTAACCCTGCCAGCACCAATCCAATATTATTTCTACGTGTAGCCATTCTACTCAATCTCTCCCATTCACATCCGATTCATATGACTGAATTAGTATATCCGAAAAGTTACGGCGGATAATCAGTCCAAGGACCGATTGCTTTGCACCAAAACTTCCGATTGTGGATGAATTTGCAGAGAAGAGCGGTATTCTACTGTACCAATCCGGCAGCCTGGGCCAATTTTTATTTTATCCCCTCGTACAACCTCGGCCTCCGTGTTCTCAAGTTCAATTTCGTCGCCTTCGATCATGTTCACTTTGAGAATCGATTTGTTACCAGTGAACAAACCCTCCAGCAGTTTCCCCCGCGAACTCTTCACTGAAATGATGGAACCGCCCATTTCCTTCACCTCAGATGGCCCCATAATTTTGAGTGTCATATGTTCGGCACTGAGCATACCCGTTATCGTAAAACGGCCATTCAGCTTCATATTCTCCACCTGACAATCGCCTGACACATGAAGCTCGCCTACTATTTTCATATGTTCAGCTTTGGCATACAGGTTAGAGGAAAAATCGCCCTCCTGATCTTCGTCGCCGGCAGCAGCCCGCTCTTTCAGGGTAAGGGTTCCTGTAATTTTGATATCGGTTGATTCCAGAGATCCGTATACGACCGATGTGCCAGTGCATTTGAATTGATCACAGATCAGATTATCGTTAAATGAGGAATCCCCCACGACCTTGACCTTGCCGTACACACCGCCAGAAGAACTGCCGTCGCCGATGATGCTAATATCGTGTTTTTTAGCCAATGAACCAGCAATATGGTTATTCAAATCGATCACATCCCTTTCTCTCCAGGTCAAAACAAATTAAAACTTAAATCCGCTGACTGCTGCCCACCTTGGCGTCTGGATCAACCTCTAGTTCACCCGAATATTCGACCAACCTGATGTTACAGCCACGACCGATATGAACCTTGCTGCCACGAACAATATCAGCCTCGGTATCTTCCAGCACGATTTCATCCCCCTCAATTAAGGATGACTTAAATGAAGGTGTGCCCCCCAGGCCAATACTTTTCCAAAAACCAGTCTGTTCCTTACGACGAATATCGATGCGTTCCCCGCCAATTTCTTTGGCCGAAGAGGATGTATGCAGCCTGATCTCTACCGTTCCCGCATTCAGAAAGCCACTAATTTTAATATTGCCCTGTACATTCAAAGACTCACATTGTACGTCGCCTTCGATATCAATCACGCCACCAATATCGATCCGTTCCCCATCTACCCGACCGCGTACAGTACACTTCCCGTTGACTTCAAGCTCAGGGCTTCGGAGGTCTCCGTTAATGGTTGTTAAGCCATCCACACGAACACGAGAGCTCATCAAGGGACCGTTCAGCGTGCACATACCGTTGATTGTTGCACTCTCTGAGCTCAAAGCTCCGTGCATCTTCATTGTTCCATTCACATTCAGGGAGGTACAGTCCAGGTTACCGTTTACTTTAGCCATGCCATCGATAGATACCCGGTGAAAATTCCCGCCTGCCGTTTGGCTCATGCCCGCTACGTTCAGATCATTGCGCAAATTACGTTCCTCCATATATGATCCTCTCCTTATCCCAATTTGAGTTTTAATTCTTCCATGAACGTCCCCATTGGCTGCCTGAGAACGACCTTCACTCCATTGTCAAAATAAAGCTCTGTTCCTGCCGTTACCAGCAAGAATGAAGGGACACCCATCTTGCGAATAAGCACCAGCTCGCTTGGTTTGCCTGTGAAACGATAATAATGCTCGGACATGACATCGATCAGCAGCGTACCCTCCTGCCGGGTAATATCTCCGCTCATTAGCAGCTTATCGAGTACATAGAGCATCATAATCTGCTCCAAAGCATACAGCGGCCGCTCCCGACCCGCTTCTTTCAACAGCTCAAGTGAAATGTTCGAAACAATGTTTCGCTCTAACAGCTCCTGAGCGGACATTTCCACTTCACCCAACGTTGGTGAAAATACGTCTGCCAGTTCATCCAGTGACAAGCCGTCTTTCATATTGAGTATCTTGTCAATCCGCAGTAAAATCTGTTGTTTTGGAAAAAAAGTTTCTTGTCCCGTATAGGACGACTTCCGAATAAACCATTCCTCCGGAATGAGATTCTTCCGTTTCCAGCGGTACAACTGGCCGTAGGAGATACCCGTCAGGTCCAGCAATTCTTTTTTGGAGATCAAATCATCCGTCATATATGGTCCCCCTTTGTGTTGAAAACAGTGTAACATAACATTGTTACGCTGTAAAGAACGTGAATAACTAGTGGAGAATTTCTTATTATTGCAATGAAAAGGCTTTGCGTATAACCTGTTTATTATAGATACTATGGAACCATTATGGATTCAGATCCCATCCTATTGAATCGGGTCTGGACACATCGTTAATGGACTTATGAAAGGGGTTTCTCCTATACATGGCACTTATTAAATGCGACTTTTACTCTGACACGCTTGGTCTGAGCACCAGCATGCATGTCATTCTTCCACAACAGACCCACAATCAGATTGGCATGGAGAACGTATCCGGCCAGGGGTTACATCCCACGCTGTATCTGCTGCACGGGCTATCAGATGATGACTCCATCTGGCTGCGCCGAACATCCATTGAACGATATGTTGCGGACCTCGGTATTGCCGTTGTGATGCCTCAGGTACATCGCAGCTTCTATACGGATATGGCGGAAGGTGGACGCTACTGGACATTCATCAGTGAAGAGCTGCCTGCACTTGCACGTTCCTTCTTCCCGCTTTCACACAAACGTGAGGACAACTTTGTTGCCGGCTTGTCCATGGGTGGCTATGGAGCATTCAAGCTGGCACTTCACAAACCGGAGCAGTACGCCGCCGCGGCAAGTTTGTCCGGAGCGCTCGACATGGTAGCACATATGGACAACCGAATTGTTAAGGCATTAAGTGATGCTGAATTCAAGCGGATTTTCGGAGCAGAAATTAAAGGCTCGGAGAATGACTTGCTGCATCTACTTGAAGAAAGCAAAGCAATTCAGGGCCCAAAACCTTTGCTCTACCAATGCTGTGGAACAGAAGATTTCCTGTATGAAGAGAATCAATCGTTCCGTCAAGCTTGTGCACAGACCGATTTCCAGCTGACGTACGAGGAAGAACCCGGTGGACATGACTGGGGATATTGGGACGAGAAGATCCAGAATGTGCTGAAATGGTTGCCTTTGCGTGAACGTAAGTAGTCGAGAAATTTAAATGAAGCCACTGCATTTTAGTTAGATATGTACAGAAATAACTATATAAGTTCAACTAATGAATATTTACACTGGCACTCCAATGACAGATTAATCTTCCGATCGCTGTTATCCAGTAAATGTTGAGTTGAACATATCTAAATCGTTGTAATACACAAAAAGCAGGCCCTTGAGAAGAAATTCTCGGCCTGCTTTTGCGTTGTATATCTTTATTTCATTATAGTAAATGCTTTATTATCCTCGATTGGTGATCCATTGCTCCGTAATTTCCAGCACCTTTTCACTACGTCCAATCGCCTCAGCCACCTGATTGGAAGCTGTTCCGCCGTAAACATTACGAGCATTTACAACCGCTTCTGGTTGCAGCACATCGTAAATACGCTCATCGAACAACGGAGAGAACTGACGGAATTCATCGATGGTCAGATCCAGCAAATACTTGCCGTTCTGGATACAATACAATACCGTCTTACCGATAACTTCATGCGCTTGGCGGAATGGCAAACCTTCGCCCACGAGGAAGTCCGCAATATCTGTAGCGTTGGAGAAATCCTGATTGACTGCTTGACGCATCCGACCCTTGTTGACCGTCATCGTTGCAATCATCGGAGCGAACAATTGAAGTGCACCTTCCAGCGTCGCTACCGTGTCAAACATGCCTTCCTTGTCTTCCTGCATGTCTTTGTTGTAAGCGAGCGGAAGAGATTTCAGCACTGTCAGCAAACCGATCAGGTTGCCGTACACACGTCCTGTTTTACCACGAACGAGTTCCGGAACGTCTGGATTTTTCTTCTGTGGCATAATGCTGCTGCCCGTGCAGAATGCATCATCCAATTCAACAAATCCAAACTCCGTGCTGCTCCAAAGTACCAACTCTTCGCTCAGACGGGACAAGTGAGTCATGATCAGTGAAGCGGCTGCCAGGAACTCTACGATAAAGTCACGGTCGCTGACCGCGTCCAGACTGTTCTCATATACACCATCGAAGCCCAGTTGTTCCGCCACAAAATGACGGTCAATTGGGAACGTTGTGCCTGCAAGCGCACCTGCACCCAGTGGCAAAACGTTAATGCGTTTGTAGCTGTCCATAAGACGCTCTGCATCCCGTTGGAACATCGATACATACGCCATCAGGTGATGAGCGAACAGAATCGGTTGTGCACGTTGAAGATGCGTATATCCCGGTACAATCGTATCAAGATTATCTTTGGCTTGTCCGATCAGCGCTTCCTGCAACGAGTGCAGCATGCCAACAAATCCAACTACGCGCTCACGCAAGTACAAGTGCATATCGGTTGCCACTTGGTCATTCCGGCTGCGTCCTGTATGTAATTTGCCGCCTACAGGGCCGATGGTGTCGATCAGGTTTTTCTCAATGTTCATGTGGATGTCTTCATCCGATACGGAGAATTCCACTTCGCCTGCACGGATTTTATGCAGAACAGTGATCAAACCTTCCTTAATCGTCTCTACATCCTCCGCTGGCAGAATGCCGCATTTGCCGAGCATCGTTACATGAGCCAGACTTCCTTGAATATCTTCCTCGGCTAACGCTTTGTCAAAGTTGATTGACGCTGTATATTCCTCAACCAGGTGATTGGTTTGTTTGGTAAAACGTCCTCCCCACAGCTTGCTCATAGTGAGTACTCCCCTTTCGTTCATGGACAAAGCCGCTCCTGCCAGATGTGCAAGAACGGCCCGCCTTGTCAGTTATTATCGTAATGCTTTATATGCATGATGAAATTAGTTTTTGTTTTGTTCCACACCGGAATTTACTTTCAAACGCAATGCGTTCAGGCGGATAAAGCCCGTTGCATCCCCTTGATCGTATGCTTGTGTTGGATCAGCTTCCATTGTGGCAATGTCCGGGTTGTACAGGCTGACAGGGCTTTTCACACCTGCGCCGATGATGTTGCCTTTATACAGTTTCACACGAACGGTACCTGTTACATTTTTCTGACTTTCGGTCACCAGGGCTTGCAGCGCCAGACGTTCCGGTGCGAACCAGAAGCCGTTGTATACGAGTGTGCTGTAACGTGTGATCAGGCTATCACGCAGGTTCATGACTTCACGGTCCATCGTGATGGATTCCATTTTGCGGTGTGCCGTGAACAGAATCGTTCCACCTGGTGTCTCGTATACACCACGGCTCTTCATGCCGACGAAGCGGTTCTCTACCATGTCCACACGGCCGATACCATGTTTGCCACCAAGTTCGTTCAGTTGCTCCATCACTTGTAGTGGGCTCAAGCGCTCACCATTCAGTGCAACACAGTCGCCTTGTTCGAATTCAAGTTCAACATATTCCGCTTGATCCGGTGCATCTTCAGGTGCACTGCTGAGCAGGAACATGTCTTTGTTCTCGTCCGCACTTGGATCGAACCAAGGATCTTCCAGCACGCCGCTCTCATAGCTGATATGCAGCAGGTTACGGTCTGTGGAGTACGGTTTAGCCGCCGATGCGGTTACCGGAATGCCGTGTTTTTCAGCGTAAGCGATCATTTCGGCACGTCCCGGGAACTGGTTGCGGAACTCTTCCAGACGCCAAGGCGCGATGACTTGAATGTCTGGTGTCAGCGCAGCTGCGTTCAGCTCAAAGCGAACCTGGTCATTCCCTTTACCCGTAGCGCCGTGAGCAATCGCTGTAGCGCCTTCTGCACGAGCAATATCCACCATACGTTTAGCGATCAGTGGACGTGCGATACTTGTGCCAAGCAGATATTGTCCTTCATAAAGGGCACCAGCCTGGAACATTGGATAGATGAAATCTTTGACGAACTCGTCGCGCAGATCGTCGATGTACACTTTGGAAGCGCCTGTAGCGAGAGCTTTCTCCTCAAGGCCGTCCAGTTCATCCTTTTGTCCGATATCCGCCGTAAATGCGATAATCTCCGCATCATATGTTTCTTTCAACCATTTCAAAATTACAGATGTGTCCAACCCGCCAGAATAAGCGAGTACAATTTTTTCCTTAGCCATGTTCGATGGTCCTCCCCAAGTTCAGTTGCTTAATCTATCATCGCGAAATCTGTGCCTAAAATCAACCCATTCAGGCAAACAGCATCTATTCACTCATTAACGCAGCCATCAATGCTTTCTGCGCATGCAGTCGGTTCTCCGCCTGATCAAAGATCAGGGAGTTTGGACCGTCAATCACTCCAGCACTCACTTCTTCTCCACGGTGAGCTGGCAGGCAATGCAGGAACATATAATCCGGCTTCGCGCCTTTCATCAGTTCCTCATCCACCTGATACGCAGCAAATGCTTGTTCACGAATCTTCTGTTCTTCTTCAAAACCCATGCTCGCCCATACATCCGTATACACGATATCTGCATCTTTCACAGCTTCCTGTGCACTGTACGTTACAGTCACCTGTGAGCCGCTCTCCTGTGCAATGCTGCGCGCCTGCTCTACGACTGCGCTATCAGGCTCATAGCCTTCCGGAGTCGCTATTGCAACATGCATACCCATCTTCGCTGCACCAAGCATAAGGGAATGAGCCATGTTATTGCCGTCTCCGACATAAGCCATTTTCAGCCCTTCCAGCTTTCCTTTGTGCTCCAGCACAGTTTGGAAATCTGCGAGTACTTGGCATGGATGTGCTGCATCGCTCAGGCCGTTAATAACCGGAATATCCGCATGTTGTGCCAGTTCAGTCACATTATGGTGTCCAAAGGTACGAATCATGATGCCGTCCAGGTAACGGGACAGAACTTTGGCTGTATCATGTGTCGTTTCCCCACGACCAAGTTGGATATCGTTTTTGCTCAGGAAGAGCGCGTGTCCGCCCAGTTGGAACATGCCGACTTCAAAGGATACACGCGTACGCGTAGAAGATTTTTCAAAAATGAGTCCGATCGTTTTGCCTTGCAGTGGCTGATACGGCACACCGTTTTTTTGTTTGCCTTTAATCTCAATCGCAAGATCCAGCAAATAACGGATTTCCTCCGCTGTATAATCTGTAAATTCAATAAAATCACGGCCTCTAAGATTGACCTTCTGTACCTTTTCCGTCTGTTGCGCTTGTGTCATGTTAGTGTTGTCCTCCTTATTTCCGGTTCCCTGCACCCGCATGGGCAGAAGAGTATAGAAGGTTGAGATCTTGCCATCCGGCTGCTCACTTTCATCTTCCGCTAGTTTACCGCGCGGCTACAGGGATTCATGATTCATCATTTTGGTTCCGCTTCGAGGCCCGCGAAGGCCCCGAGTCAGAAAGGTTGTATAAAGTCTTATTAAGCGTTCTTCGCAGCCACATGCTCTTCAATCAACGTAGCTACCAAGGATACCGCCTCATCGATCTCTTCCTTGCTCACATACAAGTTTGGAAGCAGACGAATGACATTCGGTCCTGCGGAAACAAAGAGAATGCCTCGTTTCTGACCAGCAAGCACGATGTCGCCTACCGCTTCAGCACATTCGATTCCAACAAGCAGCCCCATACCCCGAACTTCTTTTACAAACGAATTACCAGCCAAACGCTCCCGCAGAGAGTTCATCAGGTATTCGCCCATTTCAGCTGCACGTTCTGGCAGGTGATCTTCGAGCATGGTTTCAATCGTTGCAATGACAACGGAGGAAGCAAGCGGTGTACCGCCAAATGTTGTTGCATGACTGCCTGCAGTAAACGCATCCTTCAGATAACCTTTACCTAGCATCGCACCTACAGGGAATCCACTACCAATACCTTTGGCTACCGTGAAAATGTCCGGCTCAATACCATAATGCTCATGCGCGAACAGTTTGCCTGTACGTCCCATTCCGGTCTGTACTTCGTCTACAATCAACAGCAATCCGTGCTCTTCACACAGTTTGCGAACGTGGTGGACAAAATCAGGTTTGACCGGATGCACGCCACCCTCGGCTTGCACCATCTCCAGCATAATCGCTGCTGTATTGGGTCCGATTGCAGCTTCTAGAGCCGCTGTGTCATGCAATGGTACGGTTACGAATCCGGCTGGCAATGGCAAAAATCCTTCTTTCACCTTATCCTGCCCAGTTGCTGTCAAAGTTGCAAGTGTCCGTCCGTGGAAAGACTGGGCAAATGTAATAACTTCGTACCGACCTGTGCCTTTTACCTTCTGATGATAGCGACGAGCCAGTTTGATTGCCGCTTCATTCGCTTCTGCACCACTGTTACAAAAGAATACAGCGTCTGCGCACGTATTTGCTGTCAACAAAGCCGCTGCTTTTTCCTGACCGGGAATCTGGAACAGGTTGGATACATGCCACAGCTCATCAATCTGAGCTTTCAGCTTGGCTCCGACTTTCTCCGGTGCATGGCCCAGACTCGTTACAGCCAACCCACACATGAAATCAAGATACTTATTGCCCTGATCATCCCATAGCCAGCTGCCTTTACCCTTGACCAGACTGATTGGATAACGTGCATACGTTTGGAAAAGAGAGCTTTCCGTCGTTGCCGCTGCACCTGTTGCTGCTACGCCCGCTACTGCTGTGCCAGAACCTGGCTGTTCATTGCCTTTTGCCATCACCTATCACTCCTATTGGTTGGTGCAACGGCAATCATATAAGAGCTATAATTTACACTAGACCACTCCGATTGCAGGACCATCTTTTGAACGTACGCATACTCCACTTCGATGACAGAACAACCTTTCGATCGCTGTTATCCCCGGATTTTTTTGATTGATCCTTAAAGGGGAAAATCCGGGGATAAAGGCGCACGCTTCGCTTCTTCAGGTTATTTCTGTCCTCTACGTTATGCATTTTTATTCTTCAGATCGGTTCTGCACCCTACGTTATTGTGTGTGTAATATTAGATTTCTTATATAAAAAAGCGATGCACATATTTTTTTTTACTATAAGACCATGAAGACACTAGCGCACTGAGAATAATTATTGCATACGGATAATTCGGGTTCCGATTGTTTCTCCGCCAAGCACACGGCTCAGGATCTGTGGTTCGCTGCCATCTACGATGATGACTTCACGCACTTTGCCGTGAATACAAGCGATGGCTGCACGCACCTTTGGAATCATGCCGCCATAGATTTCTCCGGTATGGATCATATCCTCAATCTCCTGTACAGAGACGGATGGCAGTACTTTTTTCTCGCCGCCTACATTCTTCATAATTCCAGGGACATCAGTCACTACGATCATCCGACTCACTCCGAGATGGGAAGCTACCGCACCTGCGGCTGTATCCGCGTTGATGTTATAGCGTTGACCGGATGCATCCACACCAACTGGCGCGATAACTGGCATATAGCCCATTCCCACAATACCTTGAATAATCTCCGCGTTAACGCCCGTCACGTCACCTACCCAACCGATCTCTGCGTGATTGCTAACCGGTTTCGCTTGGATCAAACCACCGTCCACACCCGACAATCCCAGCGCACGTCCACCGACACTTTGGATTAGACGTACGATCTGTTTGTTAATATTCCCCGCAAGAACCATCTCCACGACGTCCAGCACGGGTTCCGTTGTTTTGCGCAATCCGTTCACAAACTCGGTCTCAATGCCCAGCTTCGCCAAGTTATCCGAGATCGCAGGACCGCCGCCATGTACGATCACAGGCTGAGTTCCCTGGGACTGCAAGTCACGCAGATCTGCAAAAAAGGATTCAGGCAACGCCGCCAACGTGCTGCCTCCGCATTTCATTACAAACGTCTGCTTCTCGGCACCTGCTTCAGTTCCGGTACTCTCATTTTGCAATGTTGAATTCATGAGGGCACTCCTTTCGTTCAAATATTCTAAAAGGCCTAACACTTAATAAATCCAGATTAGACGGGAATAGCCGTTACAAATTCGGATCGTTCTTTCGATCGCTGTTGTCTCCAAGTTTTTTGGATTCCCCTTCTCTAAGGGAAAAACTTGGAGACAAAGGCGAACGCTACGCTTCTACAGAATCGATTCCGACTTTTTCACTATCCCCGTCAATGATCAAACTCAAAAAGTTTAATCCTTATAGATGTTCTACATATTTTTGTAAAGCAGCTTTTCAATAATGAAGCTGCTAGATTAACTAAAACTAACCACAAAATATTACGTGCGGTATGCCGCGTTAATTCGTACATAGTCGTACGTCAAGTCACAGCCCCAAGCGATGGCTGTTCCGTCGCCGTGGTGCAGATCGACTACGATGCGTACGGTATCCGTCTGCAAGTAGGCCAGCGCCGCTTCTTCGTCAAATGCGACTGGACGGGATTGTTCAAGTACAGAGATGTCACCCAGACGGATATCCACCGTCTCCGGGTTCACCGGCTGTCCTGCTCGCCCAACGGCTGCAATAATTCGTCCCCAGTTGGCATCTGCTCCAAACATCGCGGATTTCACCAGGCTGGACCCAATGACGGTCTTTGCAATAGCTTGCGCAGATTCATCACTTACGGCACCCGTTACCTGTACTTCTACCAGCTTGGTTGCTCCTTCGCCATCGCGCGCAATGGCTTTGGCAAGCACTTCGCACACATAAGTGAATCCGGCAGCAAAAGCATCCCAATCCGGATGTTCCACGGTCAGTTCTTCGTTGCCTGCCAGACCGCTGGACATTGCTACCAGCATGTCGTTCGTGCTCGTATCTCCATCCACTGTAATCATGTTAAATGTATGATTGGTCGCCTGGCGAAGCAGGCGTTGCAACGCTTCCGCACCAATGACCGCATCAGAGGTCATAAAAGCCAGCATCGTCGCCATATTCGGATGAATCATCCCCGATCCCTTGGCGGCACCTGCAATCGTAATCGTTTTGCCGTTCACCTCAACGGAGACGCAGGCTTCTTTTTTCACCAAATCGGTTGTCAGAATAGCTTGGGAAAAATGCTCCGCTTCTGCTGCTTCCTTGCCCAAACGTGCCGGAAGTGCGGTAATCCCCGAATGTACAGCGTCCATCTTCAGTAATTCACCGATAACACCTGTGGAAGCGACAGCAACATCCTCTTCCGCTACACCCAATTCACGTGCAGCTGCGGTACGCATGGCGTAGGCATCCTCTTCACCTTGTTGTCCAGTACACGCATTGGCATTTCCGCTGTTCACGATGACTGCCTGAAGGCGTCCATTGCTCAAGCTCTCACGTGTGACTTTCAGAGGTGCGGCCTGGAACACGTTTGTTGTATACACCGCAGCTGCAGTTGCCGGCACGTCACAGCGGATCGCTCCGATGTCGTTACGAGACGTTTTTTTCAATCCGCAGTGCAGTCCACCAGCAGTGAACCCGTGCGGGGTTACAATCGTTCCGTTCTCAACTATAGTAAAAGCCTTTTGCTCCACATTTGTTCCCATATGTTATCCCCCGTTATGCGTTCGGCTGCATGCCGATTGTCCGCTTGCTTTGCCTGATCCGTCTTCCCCATATGGTTGGTTTTGGAATTGCGTCTAGGCGCTCTCCCAATGATTCAACCCTTATGGATATACCGGCGTCATGTTCAGCCCGAGGTTCTCCTCCCATCCCATCATCAGGTTCATATTTTGAATAGCTTGCCCGGATGCACCCTTCACCAGGTTGTCGATGACCGAAATAATCGTCAAACGACCTGTACGAGGGTCAGCCGCAAATCCGATATCACAATAGTTCGATCCGTACACTTCCTTCGTTGAAGGCCAGATCCCTGGCTCACGTACACGCACAAACGGCCGATTTTCATAATATTTGCGGTACAGATCAACGATTTCACGGTCACTGTGTTCACCAGTTAAATTGGCATACATCGTGCTCATGATTCCACGCGTCATTGGCACCAGTTGAGTTGTGAATGTTACTGTCACTGGTGTTCCAGTGATATCCCCCAGCACTTGCTCGATTTCTGGAATATGCTGATGTTTGTTCAGTTTATATGCTTTGAAATTCTCATTCATCTCTGCATAATGATACGCCAGAGCTGTTCCCCGCCCCGCACCCGATACGCCGGATTTGGCATCAATGATGATACTGGAAGGGTCAATCCATCCTGCCTCAACAGCTGGAATCAATCCGAGTAACGTAGCCGTTGGGTAGCAGCCTGGGTTGGAAATAAAGTTTTTACCCTTCACTTCGTCGCCATACACCTCTGCCATGCCGTATACCGCCTGTTCCAGCAATGAAGCAGATGGTGCCGGATGTTTATACCACTCTTCATACACCGTTCCGTCCTTGAGTCTGAAATCTCCAGACAAATCAATGACCTTAAGACCTGCTTCAAGCAGGCTCGGAACGAGCTTTGCGCTTACACCAGACGGGGTCGCTGTGAACACCAGATCTGCACGACTTGCGATCTCAGCCGGGTCTACGCCGTCGAGTGGCCTCTGAATCACGTCCGTCAAATGCGGGAATCCATCTGCGATGGACTCACCACTGCTGGATGAAGAGATTACCGAAGTAATTTCAACCTGCGGATGATTCTGAAAAAAACGAATCAGTTCCACCCCGCCGTAGCCGGTGGAACCGACGATTGCCACTTTTAATTTGTTATTCACTCTCGCTCCCCCAATCTTGTCGTATGCGCTACTTATACTGTTCTCCTGCTCCCAATGAGCTTTCATACAGCAATTCCGTCGCTTCTATGCATATTTGTGTATTATTATACGACTCTAGTTATATAAATACAACACTCTATCATCAATTTTACATGGATTCTCATCACTTCCGAACATATCTTTCCAACATCTGCGGACGAACCCGTATACTTCTGCTAAAATACGTATTATAGGAAACATTACAACCAGGGTCTAATTCATAATCAATCTACACGACGAAGGGTTTATGAATGGATTCATGATGGTCATTATGAGACATGGGGGACTACAGTGCATATCGAATCCATTTTACTTGTTGTACTCCTGGGCCTGAATATTATTTTCGCTGCAGCGGTCGTTTTCTTCGAACGAAAGGATGCCAGTGCATCCTGGGCTTGGCTGCTCGTCTTGAACTTTATTCCGGTGTTCGGGTTTGTACTCTACTTATTAACAGGGCAAAACCTGACGCGCTACCGACTTTTCCAGTGGAAAGAGCGCAAGAAGCTTGGGCTTGAAGAACGTATTGCTGCCCAGCTTGCACAGCTGCAAGACAATCGAACACCTTTCCGCAATCAAGCGACAGAGAGTAGTCAGGACATGATCTATATGAATCTGAAGCAAAACGATGCTCTGTTGACAGAAGACAATGCGGTCGAGATTATTACCGACGGAACAGACAAATTTCAACGTTTGCTCGATGATATCGAGGCAGCGAAAGATCATGTTCACGTGCAATATTACATTTATAGAGGCGACCGACTCGGTAAAAGAATCCGGGATGCACTCATCCGTAAAGCGCGCGAAGGTGTCAAAGTTCGTCTGCTGTATGACGCGCTGGGATCACGGCGGGTATCCAAACGCTTTTTCAAAGAGTTGCGCGAAGCAGGCGGTTTGGTTGAGGTCTTTTTCCCATCCAAATTCAGTCTGATTAACCTGCGTATGAACTACCGAAATCACCGTAAAATCGTCATCATTGATGGCAACCTTGGATATACAGGCGGGTTTAATGTAGGGGATGAATATCTCGGCTTGAATTCCAAGTTCGGTTACTGGCGCGATACTCATTTGCGTATTCAGGGTAATGCCGTCCATGCTCTTCAGACTCGTTTTCTCCTGGATTGGAATGAAGCGTCCAAGCAGCACGATACCCCATATGTTCCGGCGCATTTCCCTCATATTGAGGGCACAGGAACAACCGCTATGCAGATTGTATCCAGCGGACCGGATGCAGAGACAGAGCACATCAAGAACAGTTATTTGAAAATGATTAATGGAGCCAAACATTCGATTCTGATCCAAACACCTTATTTTATTCCAGATGCCAGTGTATTCGAAGCCATCCGTCTTGCGTGCCTGTCAGGAATTGATGTTCGCATTATGATTCCAAATAAACCGGATCACGCCTTTGTATACTGGGCTACGCTATCTTATATCGGTGAGTTGTTAAAAGTGGGAGCAACCGTGTTCATCTACGATAACGGCTTTATTCATGCCAAAACGCTCATTATCGACAGTATGGTCGCATCTGTGGGAACCGCTAATATTGATTACCGCAGCTTCCGATTGAACTTTGAGGTAAATGCATTTATGTATGACGAGGCGATTGCAACTGCTCTTGTGCAGACGTTTGAGCATGATCTTCTTGTATCCCGTGAGATGACGCTGGAGGAATACAATAAACGCAGTGTGAAGATCAAATTTAAAGAAGCGATTTCTCGTCTGCTGTCTCCGATTCTCTAGATACAGTAGTTATAGCAGATACAGTAAGTAGTACAGCGATTTTCGTTCCAAAAGACAAAACAAAAAGCAGGTACTTCCTTTCCAGCTATTTCTGGTGGAGGAGTACCTGCTTTTTTTGGATTATATATTTACTTTCTTATAAGTTAAACGAATGACCTCTAGAGTGCTCTCCGTTATCATGTGAATGTGTTAAGTTTGATTTATAGAGTGCCCTACTCGCTGTACCTTACAATTCCCCACGCTTAAAGCCTTCGCCCAGTACTTCATGCGCATTGCTAATAATGACAAAAGCCCCCGGGTCCACGGACCGGATCAACGCTTTCAGTCTCGGCACCTCATTCTGTCCGACGACCACCATCAGTACGGTTCGCTGATCGTCGGTGTAGCCACCTTTTGCCTCCAGCTTCGTCAGTCCGCGATCCAGATCATCCAGTATCACCTTCGTAATCGGTTCGGTCTGGTTGGAAATAATATAAGCAACCTTCGAGTTACCAAGCCCCATCTCCACGGCATCAATGACTTTTCCGGTAACGTATAACCCGATCAGAGCAAAGAGCGACTGCTCCAATGACAATACAAAGGCAGCCATTATAATGACCGTAGCATCCATCATCACAACGCAAAGGGAATAACTCAGCCCACTGTATTTTTGTACGATCCTGGCCAGAATGCTCATGCCACCCGTTGAACCTCTACCCCGATATACGATTCCGATCCCGAGACCAACCCCAATTCCGCCATAGAGTGAACCGAGAAGTGGATTCGTTGTTGGAATGGCCCAGTCTTTCGTGAGGTATACAAACAGTGGCAGTACAACGCTGCCGAGTACAGAACGTATACCATACTGCTTGCCAATCAGGAGAAAACCCGCGATCAGAAGCGGAATATTAATAGCCCACTGGGTGTATGCCGGCTCAAGTCCCAGCCAATGTTTGCCCAATATTGATAGCCCGGACACCCCACCTGAAGCAATCTGGTTCGGTAGTAAAAATAAATTAAAGGCCACGGCAATCAAAAACGAACCTAAAATAATGGATACGGTATCTACAACGTTTCTCCATGGGCCGTTCAGGGGAATGAGCGTGGTTAACCTCTTCTTGCGGTTATTGTGTAACGGTTGTTGCTGTTGCATGTCATCTTGCTCTCCTTTTTTGTATATATGCTCAAAAAAAAGCCCCTGTATACACCCAGCATACGCCTACTCGTATCGGGTCTATACAGGAACTTTTGATTAATCGGTATCTACTTTAATCTGGCTGCGCAAATAACCATCGATGAATCCATCGAGGTCGCCATCCATTACTGCCCCTGTGTTTCCAGTCTCTACGCTCGTACGGTGATCCTTTACCATACTATAGGGATGGAATACATAGGACCGAATCTGGCTACCCCACGCAATATCCGACTGTTCTCCTCGGATTTCGTCCAGCTGTTGTTTTTGTTCTTCAATTTTACGTTCATACAGTTTGGAACGAAGCATCGTCATCGCTCGCTCACGGTTCTTAATCTGTGACCGTTCATTCTGACACGTTACAACCACACCTGTTGGAAGGTGAGTAATCCTTACGGCTGAGTCAGTGGTATTGATATGCTGTCCACCCGCGCCGCTCGCACGGTACGTATCGATCTTGAGATCTTCTGTTCGAATATCCAATTCAATGGTGTCATCAATCTCAGGCACCACATCACAGGATACGAAGGAAGTATGCCTGCGTCCTGATGAGTCAAAAGGTGAGATCCGCACCAATCGGTGGACACCTTTTTCGGCTTTCAGATACCCATAAGCATTATGCCCCTTGATGGATAGTGTGACACTCTTGATTCCTGCTTCATCTCCTGCCAGATAATCCAACACCTCAACCTTGAAGCCACGTTTCTCGGCCCAGCGAGTATACATCCGCATCAGCATCTGTCCCCAGTCCTGTGACTCGGTACCACCAGCACCCGGGTGAAGCTCCAGAATCGCATTCATCTTGTCATACGGCTGATTCAGGAGAAGCTGTAGCTCGAACGCTTCTACCTTGCTTACGATGGCTGTCACGCTGTTGCCGATCTCCACAGCCAGATCATCGTCGCCTTCTTCGTCAGCCAGTTCTGCCATCATGACCGCATCGTCATAATCCTGCTGCAGCTTGGTGTATTGATCCACAGATCCCTTCACCGCGTTCAGCTCGGCGATTAAAGCTTGTGCCTTATCATTATCATCCCAGAAATCCGGGGCGGACATCTTCACTTCGAAGTTCTCGATCATCTCTTGCTTAAGATCTAAGTCAAAGAGACCCCCTAAGATTGGTTAGTTTTTTGCCTATTTCACGCAGGTCCTGCTTCACGCTTGGATCGATCATGTGCAATTCCTCTTTTCATTAAGATAAGCTCCCCGCATCCAGGGCATTCCTCCAAATCAAGCTTCCGATGTTTCACCTTGGAGTCTCGGTTACCTTTATATCGGCAATCCTCTTCTCCATGATCATGGTCACATAGTTATAACTATGCACCAATTACAGGTTATGCATCCTTCACTTGATCATTTGAAATACCCGGCTGCAAGGAGCCGTTCATGTCATTCTATTTAAGTTGATCCAGCATTCGTTACACCTTACCACTCCAATTGCAGTAGCATCTTCCGATCGCTCTTATCCCCAGATTTTCTCAATTCCCTCTCACAAGGGAAAAATCCGGTGATAAAGGCGAACGCGTAGCTTCTCCAGATTGCTTCCGCACTCTCCGTTATGGTGTAAAAAATTTAGATCCAACTTATACACAGGGTAATATAAGAGAGTCTACTCTTGACCGTGGCAATGTTTAAACTTTTTGCCGCTGCCACATGGACACGCATCGTTACGTCCGATTTGGTCAGACACTTTTACCGGACGTTTCTCCGTAGGTTCGCCGCTTGTCGAGATCTGACTTTCGTCAACAACCGCTTGACGCTCCTGGTTGCTCTCGATTTGTGCTCTCATCACATAGGTTGCCACTTCTTCCTGAATCGAAGCAATCATCTGATGGAACATTTCGAAGCCTTCGAACTGGTACTCACGCAGCGGATCTGTACCGCCGTAGGCACGAAGGTGGATACCTTGACGCAATTGATCCATCGCATCAATATGATCCATCCATTTGCTATCTACTGCACGGAGCACAACCACTTTCTCGAATTCACGAACCATCTCTTCACCGATTCGCTCTTCACGTGCATTGTACTTGTTCTGAACTTTCTCAAACAGGTAGTCAATAATCTCTTCTGCTTCTTTGCCCCACAGATCATCCTTCGTTACTGAGCCTTCATCCAGCAATTTGCTGTTCATGTAGTCTGCAACTTCCTGCAGTTCCCAGTTTTCCGGAATATCGTCACTGCAATGAGCTTCCACAATACGTTCAATGGAAGGCTTGATCATATCCATAACGATCTGTTTGATATTCTCGGACTCAAGCACCTCACGGCGCTGTTTATATATAATTTCACGTTGTTGGTTCATGACATCATCATATTGGAGAACGACTTTACGTACGTCAAAGTTATTACCTTCAACCCGTTTTTGTGCCGACTCTACCGCACGGGTAATCATCCGGCTCTCAATCGGTTGGTCTTCTTCAAAACCAAGACGCTCCATCATGTTCAGTACATTGTCTGCACCGAAACGTCTCATCAGCTCGTCACCCAGTGACAGGTAGAACTGTGTAGAACCAGGGTCACCCTGACGTCCTGCACGTCCACGCAGCTGGTTATCAATCCGGCGAGATTCGTGACGCTCTGTACCAATGATATGAAGGCCGCCCACTTCAGCTACACCTTCGCCCAGGATAATATCCGTACCCCGTCCAGCCATGTTGGTTGCAATCGTTACTGCACCGGCTTGTCCAGCTCCTGAGATGATCTCCGCTTCTTCCGCGTGATATTTGGCGTTCAATACCTGGTGACGGACACCACGGCGTTTCAACATATCGGAAATACGCTCGGAGTTTTCAATGGAAACCGTACCAACCAGAACCGGCTGGTTCTTGCTGTGACGTGCCACGATTTCTTCCACAACCGCGTTGAACTTTCCATCGATGCTCTTGTACACCACATCAGCCATATCATCCCGTTTGTTTGGACGGTTGGTTGGAATCTGCAATACTTCGAGACCGTAGATTTTTTTGAATTCTTCTTCCTCGGTCTTCGCTGTACCCGTCATTCCCGCGAGCTTGCGGTACATCCGGAAATAGTTCTGGAAGGTAATTGTAGCAAGTGTCATGCTCTCGTTCTGTACTTCAATGCCTTCCTTGGCTTCGATCGCTTGGTGCAATCCATCGCTATAACGACGTCCTGCCATCAGACGGCCTGTGAACTCATCGACGATCAGTACTTCTTCATCACTCACCACATAATCGACGTCACGACGCATGATTACGTTAGCTTTCAATCCCTGTACGATGTGATGGTTGAGCGTAACATTGGCATGATCATACAAGTTTTCGATACCAAATGCTTTCTCCGCCTTCGCCACACCAGCTTCAGTCAGCGCTACGGATTTCACCTTGATGTCCACCGTAAAGTCTTCTTCTGGAACCAGACGTTTCACGAAACGGTCAGCTGCATAGTACAGGTCCGTGGATTTCTGAGCTTGTCCGGAAATGATTAGAGGTGTACGTGCCTCATCGACCAGAATGGAGTCCACTTCATCAATGATACAGAAGAACAATGGACGTTGAACCATCTGCTCTTTGTACAGCACCATGTTGTCACGCAGATAGTCAAAGCCAAATTCATTATTCGTTCCGTACGTAATATCACATGCATAAGCATGTTGTTTCAAAGCATGGTCCATACCGCTCAGGTTAACCCCTACCGTCATGCCCATGAATTCATAAATTTGTCCCATTTCCTGGCTATCCCGTTGAGCCAAATAATCATTGACCGTTACCACGTGTACACCTTTGGACATCAATGCATTCAGGTATACCGGGAGTGTTCCTACCAGTGTCTTACCTTCACCCGTCTTCATCTCTGAAATCCGGCCTTCATGAAGGGCAATGCCTCCGAGCATCTGTACGTCATAGTGACGTTTGCCCAGTACACGGCGAGATGCCTCACGTACGGTTGCAAATGCTTCAGGAAGAAGTTCATCTGTTGTTTCTCCCTTTTCAATGCGGGCACGGAATTCATCCGTTTTGGATTTCAGTTGTTCATCAGACAGAGCCTGAAATTGTGGTTCCAGTTTATTGATCACATCGACTGTCTTCATCAGACGTTTAACATCACGTTCGTTCATGTCGCCGAAGATCTTTTTGACAAGTCCTAGCATGGTATACCCCTTTCGTGCAAAACAGAATAGACCCCCTGCTGCCGCCGCGCGACACCATCGGATGGATATGTATCCACTTGCCCGGGGGTGACAAACGATATAAAAAATAATATAAATGAATCAACTCCAGGCTTGCCAAGGTTCCCTCATGAAGCTGATTCGGTATTCAACCGGACCCGGTTATTAGAAATAAGCCGAATACCGACCCTTATGAATCATGTTCATGGTGCTGTGCCTGTCATTGATTATGATTAGCGATCATTCGTTGACAATTCCTCATCAGGACAATGATTCTCTTTGTATAAATTGTAACAGTTTGTAAGGGTCGCCGCAACACGCCACGGCACACTTCTTTGAACTTCTGAAGCCTCTCCGATGGAGTTTAAGTGCAAAAAATCGTAGTCGTTAGCGGAAGCCTTGGATTCTATCGTTTCATTTTCCAGTTAGATAAGGCATGTTCACGAATTCCGGTGGTAAATTTGGATGAAAATCTCAATACAGAGAGAAAGAATACATCTTCAACGAATTCTCCGTGAGTATTGAAAATTTATCATTCACTTTGCACAGATTGGTCTCATTCCTACTATCTATTAGACGCAGTAGCATGGGAAATAGTTTCACAATCTTGCCTCAGCGACTTTTTTCCAGCCCCACTACGCACAAAAGAGCCCCATCCCATAAAGGATGGAGGCTCTTGTTAGTTTAATCCAATACAGGAATGCAAAGTATCCCTGTCTTCATTCGTAATCGTTAAAGAATCATTTTCGGTTGAATACGTTGGTTAGGTCATTAAACTGGGTTAGGTTTCAGTCAACCATTAACCTTGTTCAATCAAACCGTATTTACCATCGTTCCGTTTGTACACAACGCTGACTTCTTCGTTCTCAATGTTGGAGAATACGAAGAAATTGTGGCCGATCATGTTCATTTGGAGGATAGCCTCTTCCACGTCCATGGGTTTCAACATAAACCGTTTCGTCCGTACCACTTCCAGGTCATCATCTTCGGTCTCCGCATCCAGTTCAGCGGTAGCCACTGTACCTGTCGGATCTTCGACGAAGAGCGTTTTCAGGCTGCCTTCCTGGCGGAACTTACGGTTGATTTTCGTTTTGTGTTTACGGATCTGACGTTCCAGCTTGTCCACCACGGAGTCAATGGAAGCGTACATATCGTCGCTCTCATCCTCGGCGCGGAGCACAATGCCTTTCAAAGGGATCGTCACCTCTACTGTATGCAAGCCTCTCGTCGTGCTCAGGGTAACAGCACCGTCAGAGTTAAGGGGTGCATCGAAATACTTCTCGAGTCTACTCAACTTTTTGTCGACATAATCCTTCAAAGCATCGGTAACCTCGATTTGTTGACCTCGAATACTTAAATTCATAGGGCACTCCTCCTTTTCCTTTGCCACTTCATTATAACACGAATGTAAGCGCCATGTAAAAACTCCCGGTGACCGAATAGTGACATCTGTTTAAGCCACCTCAGCCAACATAGGCTTACCGCCATATTTCGCGATATTTCACCATTTTGAGGCATAATCATTCATTAACATGGATTGTCTTATTAGGCGCTTGATGATGTAATTAACCGTTTCCGAGCTCCTTCAATCTATTATGTAAAATGAATACAATCTATTTCTTGAATATATCAAATTCATGAGAATAATGTTGTTCGGCTGATTCTCAAGTTTCGAATCTATTAAAACAAAAAAAGACCCCGGAAAAACCGGAGTCTGATGCTAGCGATAATTCAATTGGTAACCATCTAACCATATATGTAGGTCGGATTGTCCGGATGATTATAATTTGATTACGTTAGCTGCTTGCGGTCCACGCGCGCCTTCGACGATATCGAATTCTACGGATTGACCTTCTTCCAAAGTTTTGAATCCTTCGGATTGAATTGCGGAGAAATGTACGAATACGTCGCCGCCGTCTTCAGTTTCAATGAAACCATAACCTTTTTCTGCGTTGAACCATTTTACTTTACCTTGCATGCACTAACATTCCCTTCGTCATCAAATGAAGTGAGGTTGTGTCAAAGACCCTTGCCCACAACTCAGATAATACCATCCAAAGTTATCCATTGTCAATTGGTAAAGTAAATGTTTTCTTGGAATTTTTTGTAGATTAATCGGGGATCCTGTTGAACGATGGGATATTGCTAATATATCAGGTTATTAGACTAGTGATACGGCTATTTTTATGTATTAATTACAGATTAATTGGAATTCCTCTACTGTGCGGATAACAGCAAAAATGATACAATTTACTAAGTTTCAAATTACATATTTTTACTAGAATAGCCAGAGGAGAATCAACGATGATTTATTCAAAGTATTACAGAAAGTGGAGCTTACTAGCAATACTAATTTTCGCCAGTATCACATTATGCACATTACTAATACTACCGACAACTTCCGCTGCAAAAGAAAAACAAATCTCTGCCGATCAACTCAAAAGTAAGAGTCGTCTCTCCTTCACCCTACGGGATGCAAATCAAACGTCTTACACCGTTTATATATTCGCGGATGACGAGCAGAAATATACCCTTACAGAGCCTAATGACTGGACAAACAATAAAACAGACGACAAAAGTTATTCTGGAACGTATCGTGCAGTGCTTCTAAAAAAAGGAGCCAAGTATGGGACCGTTCAAACCACGAAGTTACCCATCGAAACCATTATTTTGCCTCAGACCTGGAATTATACAATCAAAGGGAAAGAAGCAGGGACACCTGACATGTTAATGCTTACAGATTGGGGAACTTCCAACTTCAATGAGGTGCACACTTATATAATCCGTTCTGGTGTGTTACAACCAATAAAATTCACCGACAATAAAGGAAAAAAGATTTCCGGCGCATACTGGGCTTCCAGAAATAATGGTATCCGCAGTTTGTCAGGCTCCAGAGTACAATTCAAATATTATAACAATATGCAGTTCAAGTATGCAGTCGATACGTTCAAGCTAAATGTCAGCAAGCTGGAGCTGCGTCTCAGCGATACCCGCTATGTGGATCAATCCTCTTGGCCAAACTCCGGAATGGGGGACCGTGCCTACCTGGAGAGTCTTAAGGCCGCTGCATCAAAGGGCATGTTGCCAGGTCGCTCTGACATCAAGATTGGAATGACTCTCAAGTCCGTGCAGAGTAATCTAAATAAACCTAAGTCTCGTGGAAACGAGGAGTGGGGAGCCTTTTATTACTACTCTCAATTTGGCTTAGGCTTTGATTCATATATGCATGAGCTTAATGCCAAGTCACGCATTGCCATTCTGCAACTATACAACGAGAAACAAAATCTTGCTCCACAAAATGTGAGGCTGTGGCTAGGTAAACCTTCTAATGAATATTATAACGAAGCAGCCGGTGGATATGAAATGACGTACAGACTGGGGAAACATACATTAGTGTTTAATTATGAGGAAGAAGACGATTTAATAGATTTTACAAATATTTATTGATTATCATTCGCTAAAAGAAAATAGTTTTCTGAAAAAAGAGGAGCCTGTGGAATTATCCACAAGGCCCCTTTTATATATATCGATCATATTAGACCAACATGTAATATTTAACCCCAAAAAGTCTACCCTAGTATTGATTAATATGCTATTTCCTTCTATCCATCAAATAACTATCAGGTGCATATTTAGAATCATAAGCATTTCTTTGTGATTTAGCTCGACTACGTTGGACTAGCCAATCTTTGGCTTCTTCTTTAAGGAATTGCATACGCTGGTTTATCTGAGCATCGTGACTTAAAATACGTTTCAACATTTGTTTTTGTTCTACAGTAATTAATTGTTCATCGAGTATCTTGAGTAAATGATCTACATGATCCTGACGTTCTTCTACAAATCTCTCAACTTCTTCATAGTCAGTATCATCAAGTTGTAAGATGAATTGCTGCGTTTTCTGCTCTAAATAGTTAAGACTTTCCTCTAACATATCACCGTTACTATTACTCATCATGTAATGACATACCTGCTGTTTGTTTAGTTACTATGATCCAGGTTTCACGAAGCTCTTGAAGGTAACCCAAGACCTCTTCACCTGATTCCACTTTCTTTTTAATATTCGTTTGAATTAATAGATAGTTCATATATTCATAAAGAGCATACAAGTTTTTCGAAATATCATAAGAACGATTCAATGTAGACATTAGCTCGCTTATAATGGTTTGAGCCTTTCCTAGGTTCATATTAGCTTTAGCATAATCATTCGAAGAAATTCCATCCAAGCCTGCTTTAACAAAACGAATGGCACCATCATACAGCATGATGACAAGCTGACCTGGTGTTGAAGTTTGCACTGATGAGTTTTTATATTTTTCATAAGGAGATGTAATCAAGTTAAATCATCCTTTCTTTACTATTGTAGAAGACTTGTTAAGCTGGATGACTGCGATTGGTATTTACTCATTGCAGACTCCATCGCTGTGAACTGTTTATAGTAACGTGTCTCAGCATCTTTCATTTTGCGTTCGAACTCTGTAATCCGACTGTTGTAATCTTTAAGTTGTTTACCCATTATACTGTCAGCATTTAATGTGAAGCTTCCGTCTGTGTCTACTTTCGATGTACCTACTTTTTTTACGAACATTTCTAAAGGAGCGTTTAGTTCACTTCTTAATTGACTAAAGAGCGGTTTATTCGTATCACTTAAAGATGAACCCTGGAATATATTCACAACTTTTTCAGGGCTTGTTGTCAAGGCTGCTTTCAATTTATTCTCATCAATCTTCAACTTACCATTTTCGTAATATTGCCCAGTTGTTATGCCGATGGAACTCAAGTCTCCTAATTTACTAGAAATAACCATACGCATTGAGGAAACAGCAGAACTCAAGATAGAGTCATTTTTCAGAAGACCGCTTTTTGCCTTCTCTTCCCATTGCTTAATTTCTTCTTCCTTCATGTCTTTTTTTTGATCAGCTGTTAATGGAGGGAAATCGCGATACTTCTGTTCACTCATCTTGGTATTCATTAAGCCTAATAATTCGTTATACGTATCAACGAAAGACTTAATAGTCTCCATAGCTTTGGTTGGATCTGATTGCGTTGTGACTTTGGTCGGTCCTGTGGTTCCTGTAGTTTCCAATAGCGTAAGTTTTACACCATTAACAACAAGAGAATTTCCATCTGGTTTGTAAGTCTTCGTGCTATTGTCTGTTGTGTTGGTGACAGTTACCTCACCTGCTTCAGCTACTTTTACATCAGCACCGGTAATTCCGAATAACTCCATTAACGTACTATCTTTAGGCTGCTTATCTGCACCCGTCAATATAATATTATTTTTTGTCCCATAATCTTTAGCTGTAATAGAGAATTTACCACTAATTTCATCAAAGGTCGCTGTTACGTTAGCATTCTCCGAATTAATGCGTCCAATTACCGTTTCAATTGAATCTGTTTTAAGAAATGTTATCGTTTTATTGTTAATATTTAATTCATATTTATCAGATGCGGCACTTCCCGCAATTTGCTCCAATGTAGTAGTTTTAGTAGCATCTGTCGGAGTAGTGCCCGCAGTGCGTAATCCACTCGCAGTCTGCATCCCAGACTTTGTCGCTAATTTACTGACTACCACAGACATAGGTGTACTGCTCGCATTAGCATTGGCATCTGCTTTAACAGCAGTTGTATTTCCTGTAACTACGGATTGTTGTGTGTTCATTGCATCCGAAATATTCATTTTTTGCAATTTATCACTTAGCTGAACAATCTTACTATTTAACTCACGGTAACTATCTCGTGTCCACTCTAAAATTTGTTTTTGCTGAGTTAATTTATTTAACGGTAATTTCTTAGCAGTCATTAGTGATGTCACCATACTATCTATATCCATACCAGAAAAACCATTTATACGCATGTCAATACCTCCTTATACTTTTTCGTCTATAAGAATTCCTGCAATCTCCATCATGTTAGCCACAAGATCAAGCGTTTTTTCAGGTGGGATTTCGCGAATCAACTCGCCAGTTTCTTTGTTCAAAACCTTAACTAGGATCTGGTGTGTTTTCTCATGGACACTCATCTCCAAAGTTGTAGTGGGGCCTTGTAATGCTTTGACAGCTTTGTCAATTGCCTTTATAAGTTGCTCGTCTCCAAATGGGATGTTAACTCCTTGGCGTTCGAGTTTAGACAACTCTACTCCATTTTTAACAGCCTGCAGAAGCTTACTATCATGATTAGTATCACTGGATTGATTTATAGAACCTGACGTGCCATTCACCATATTGGTTGAAAGTGAGAACTGTAGATTCATCGTTTATCCCCCGATGGAATTATTTATTATATTATCGGTTAGTTTTGTATGAGATTGAATAGGAGTATAAAAATATTAACAACACAAAAAACAGAGGCAATTTGTTTGGAGAACTCTGTACATAATAGAAAATATAATTTAGTAGTTAGATTTTTTTTCAAATATTAAATCAATCGTTTTCAAAGCACCTTGATTACTCATATGATCTATATCGACAAAGTCTGAGTCTTCATATGATCCACTCGTTGCTAAATAAATACTGAAAACTGCCAAAATTCTTTAAATCTTGAATGATTTCATAATACTTTTTTATAAAACCCTCATCAAAATACTTGAAATAGTATTGAGTTGCTGGAAAATTAACTACCATTAATTCTATTGATTGTTCATTAAGAAACTGTATAAATTGACCTAACATCTCCTTTTTTCTGTTTCTTTGTATTTCAGGTTTGCTCTAAACTCTCCAATTTCTAATTTTCTTTTCAAGTCTAATTCATCTAATGTATGCGGTGCTATTTCTCTACAATTTTCTCTGCTTATGACGGCATTGAAATAGGTACCCCCATAACTCATAAAAACTATACGATTTAATATGTTGTATATTGATTTAAGGTTGAATATATTTTTGATTAAAATATCAGAGCCTATATCTAAAGTGGTAATTTTTTTATTTTCGCTAGTTGTAATGATTGCTATCTCCAAAGATAGGATAATAAACTTTTTCTATTCTAGCAGCTTTACTCTTGATGGATTTTGACAAATCAATATTAAAAGTCCAGTAGCCTGTACCCATGTAACATCTTTTTATATTCTTGTTACTGTTGATTACTTCTTTCGCTTTCAGAATGGAATAATAGATATCTTGTGAAGGTAAAGATAAATTTATGACTCCTGCATTGAGTTTTTTCTCATCCATTCCGTACATGGAGTAAGAAGATCCCACAATAACTTCATTTATGAAAGGTTTTTTACATTCCTCAATAGCATTCGACAAAAAAATTATAGTCATAATTGGCATGATAGAGCTTCTGAGTAATATCGAATAATTCATTCATAACTTGATCATATAAAACAACATGGTCATACTTCTCAATGTCTACCTCTTGAAGACTTACCTTATCACCCAAAATTAAAATTCTAAATTCATTTTCCTGCCTCACATTTTCATTTTTTCCATAAATTTAACATTATCATTTATGATATTATCAATGATTCCATACTTATCAATACCACAAACATAATGATTGAAAGTCGTCCCATTACAATAATCAATTAGATTAACAGTGATTTTTGCTAATTCATCAAAACTTGGAATAGAACAATATTGCTCTTTATATTAAATGAAGTCTGCCAAAACATTGAAGAAAGAGAACAATTTATTTTCATCATTCTCTTCATTTGCTATTAATAAAAACTGAGATAATATTTCTATATTATTGATATGATCTTTGAAAGTATATATATTCATATGAATTTATTCCTCATTTATAGTTTAATCAATGAAAAAGAGAATATATGCTAAAGTACCTTTATCACTTCTTTAATACTACTTGTGGAGATTTTGGGAGTACGGGGCAAGTAAATAACTTCACATTCTAATTGATCAAATTTACCGCTCCAATCATCACCCATGACAAAAATATCTATTTTTCTTTCTTTAATATCCTTAGCCTTCTGACTCCAATTTTCTTCTGGGATTATTTTGTCAATAAACTTAATTGACTCAAGGATGTCTTTACGTTCAGAGAAAGACATATAAGATTGCTTGCCCTTTAAAGTATTAAAAGAATCAGTAGAGAGTCCTACCGTTAAATGGTCTCCAAGTTCTTTCGCTCTTTGGAGTAACAATATATGACCATAATGCAACAAATCAAAAGTTCCATATGTGATTACTTTTTTCATAAACATACCTCCTTAGAGAAAATTCTAATGATTAAACTTTATTGATAACGACATAGTTCCCAGACAACATTTACTGTATTTCAAGTGTTGTCTGGGTACTTATAATTGTGATAACCTACACCAACTTTAATTTATCATTTATACTCAATTCCTGATCTATCAATTCCCACACGCGGTCGGATGAATTAAAATCATTATACTGATGAATTAAGCTTCTGATTTGTTTTCTTTCGAAACTGAAGTATTCTTTATCCCCTAAACTCTTTGAAATCTCTTCTTGGAAAGAAACTTGATCATATACTTTAGGTCCAGGTGTCCAAAATTCATAAGGTTCAAGTAAAAACCCTCTATTTTTTTTGTAGGATTCAAGATCAGTAGGAGTAAAGATTATCGGACGGTCCAACAACAAATAATCAAAAAAGATAGAGGAATAATCAGTTATTAAAAGATCTGCACTACTAAGTAATTCATAAAAGTCCATGCCGCTATCGACAATATCTCCTTCGGTAATAAGTCTAACTCTAGGACAGTTTAAGTTTGATATATGCTCTTTTGCAGTAGCCTCTTCTACCCAATGATACTTAACAAAAAGAGTTATTTTACTTTGTTCTAAGAATTCATTGAATCTTTCTTGCTGAAAATGTTCAAATCCAAAAAAATTGGACCAACTTCTTTCACCCTCCACTTTAGAAGGATTAAACATTGAACTTCTAAATGTAGGGGTATATATTATAATCTTTTCATCTGTCAAATCAATTCCACTTAATTGATAGAACCATACCCTGTTATTTTGGGCCAATAAATCATTTCTCGGAGCCCCAGTAATCTTATATTTGTTCGCTCTTAAACCAATGCAAGAATTAAAAAGTGTATTAAACATACTTGAATATGAAGATACTATATCGACATTCTCCCACCACTTATCTAAAAATTCGCTTGATTTCCTTTCAGTGAGATCCATTCTTTCCATAGCTTTTATGGGAAATCCATGCCATAGTTCAATATTTATCTGTCTGTTATTAAAAGGATAGTTTGCCTGAGTAGTAATTACCATATCACTTTCTTTCACAAACAGGTCATATGCATCATAGCTCTGCTCTTGAAATAATCTAATTTCATACTTTTCTTGTATATACTCAGGTATATTTACTGAAAGAGCTCTAGCATTACATCCTGAACTTGTGGTTGTAATAAGTGCTATTCTAGTTTTATTAGTGATAGTGCTTAATTTATTATATTTATGCAATTGTCTATTACTTATATTTTCAAAGTAACATGTATATCCTTGCAAAGCTCTAGTTCTGTTACCTTCTTCTCCATATAATTCAGCAAGTAATAATCCCGATCTATGGTTAGGGCTGGTTCTTTCTATTTCTTTCAGAAATTTGAAGACTTCTTCTTTCCTACCATCTTTAACTAAAACTCTGGCTTTCAAAATTTCAACAAATAATTTGTCGGACAATGAAAAGGCACTTTCTTCAAGCTTAGAAATCACTTTCATAACAGGCTGAACGGACTCAATTTCAAGCCACTCTATAATTTGTTCCTCAATCTCCTTTTCAGTGAGATTTAGTAACTGAGATTCAAATTCAGTAAACAAATTAAAAAAACCACTATCAACCATTAATTCATACATTGGTGACTCTTTATCTAAATTACTCGGAGTTTTTCCTGAGGTCACGTTACCTAATATATAGTTCCAATAATTATTGTATAAAAATATAATATTCTCATCAGAAATAAGTTTAATATACCTATCATAAGAAGACTTATCATTTATGCAAAAAGTAGCAATTAACAACACACATTCATATTCCAATCTTTCGATACGAAAGGTTAATTCATTTTTTAATTCTAAGTTGATATTGTTGGATAAACCAATTACATCTATTAATTCAGACAAATTATTATTGATAATAAGTACTCTTAAATACTGTTTCTCGATATATTTCGTAGGCAATCTTTCATATGCTATTTTTAAATTAGCCTCAGATTGCACTCGGTCATCTTTACTTAAATAAACTGCATATAATGCGTCAAATACTGGAAATCGGAAACGTTCCTTTAGAATTTCAAGATTTCTACCAATTAGCTCGAATTCTAATCTTTGCTCGAATTCGGTTATTTTTCCATTAACTAAATTCAAAAGCAGCGCTGCTCTTAAATGCCAGTTATTTTTGATTATAAAATCGGTAATATTAACATTATTCATCTTTGAATTTAAAGCTGCATTAATAACTTTAGTAAACTCTTCTGCAGTATTAGCTAAAAAGGTATGGGGCTTTTCTATACCACTATCTGGTATTAATGTAGTCACAACAGGAAGTCCACAAGCTAAGTACTCATAATGTTTTATAGAATCTGTATTTATGATAAGATCAGTTTTGTCTTTAAAGGGAATAATACCAATTTGCATATGCTTTAAATATAATTTAAGTTCGTTGTGCTTCTTAGCCTCGATAAAATATAGATTTGGAAGCCTGTCCTTCAAGAGCTCTAACTTACCAAAGCCGATAACGACAAAAGACTTATCAGGATTTAGTTTCACAACTTCATAAAAGAGTTCTACATCAAATCTTTCGTAAATTGCCCCTGTATAGGCTATTCTTGGTTCTGGTATATTGACTAAATCAGTCGGGATAGCTCCTTGTACTGAAAAAAAATCCGACTCATTCACTGCATTTTTTGACATATAGACATTACTTCTATTCTCAATAGCCACTCTCTGTAAATAAAGTGCGGTAGCAGTAGTTGTAATTGCATCAGCAGAATCCATTAACTCCTGTTCCCATTCTATATCGTGTTTCCCCCCCCAAAATGCATGTTCTAAATCTGAATGATCGTCCACACATTCGTAAATATGAGTAAACTCCCCTTTTAATTCTTTAATGGTATTCACCTGATAAGGGAGGTAAGAGATAAGGGTTGGAACTTCATCGCCATCGTCTACATATGCATCTAATATATCTTGAATTATATCAGTATAGTTATTCAGATAATTCCCCCCCCCCGTTCTCACAATAATTGGCTGAATAATGTTCACTCCATCAATTACACGCATATTATCCCATGAATATCTTTTGAGATGATGCATACCTAAATCTACGAAACTACCAGAATTAAGGTCCGCTTCGACACTCGGCGCGATGTATAACACTCTGTGACCATACATAAATAGGGAACGAGCAATATGATGCATTCTCTGATATATATCACCCCATCCACAGGAAGAAAGCATAATGAACATCTTCTCTTTCGAAAATGCTGCTGCCTCAAAAATTCTTTTCAATTCAGAGCTTTCACTATACGAATTTAACAAGTTGCTTTTTATATCTTCATTAGTCAAGAAACGATAAGCGAGTCCAAAATACAATGCAGAATCACTACTTCTATTCAAACAGTTAAGAGTATATGCATAATTATAGAGTGTCTCACCATTCGTCTTATTAATATCTAATGATTTCATAAAACAATTAGCTGCAGTTTCAAACTCCTGAACCTTTAAGCATAATATTCCTTTAAGATTCCAGAACTCCTCGTTCTCCAGAAAATCTTGCTCATTAATACTAATAAGATTGTAGGCTTCTTCTATATTGTTAATTTCAAGCTCTTTAGCTATTAAACTTAATATTTCCACATACTCACTCTCCTTCTCACCTTTTTGTTATAATTCTGTTTTGACCCATTGGCATATAGGAAATAACTTTTTTATCTCCTCAATTATTATCTCTTTTTCATTCTGGTTCCCCATCTTACTGTTAACTTCATACAGATGTTCATGGATCTCATATTTCCGAGGAGAGATTCTCGAATAAAACAGGTTAGCATCTTCAAAATAATTAGATTTATAGCAGACATCACCTAAAATTAAATTCAAGCTTTCATTCCTAGAATTATGCTCGTATAACTTAACTAATAAATCTATCGCTATTTCATTAAAACCATATGCTATAAGATGCTCGCAAATTTTCATTTTTATATCAATGCCACCGTTCCACAAGCACCCTAACACCGACTCAAATGTTTCAAACTCATGTAGGCGAATTAAATGAATAATAGATTTTTCTAATAGACTTTCAGTATGAGTTGTTAATTTCAGATTCCCTGGTGAAATATCAAATATGCATTTTTGAAGCTTTTTTTGTTCGCTAACACTCAGGTTAAGTAACGGACGAGAAATTTTAAATAAGTTTTCATCCTTTAATAGGATAGATAATAATAGAATATCTTCACCATTTTGATCAGTAATTTCATCTATGGTTATCCATTTATCTCTAGATTTTTCATATTCACCGACATATTGATATGCAATAGCTTCCACACTATCTTGAACAATCACGTTATACTCTGTAATAAATCTATGAAGGAGCGGATGTCTCAATTGATACAATACTTCTAAGAGCCTTTCCAATTGCGCACTGTTTGAAATAGTATACAATTGCTTAATGCTTATAAACACATCATCCAAAGGAATGTTAGCCTTTTCGACAATTTTGAAATACTTCCCCATAACCGGTATGAAATTCATATTCAATTTAAATGCTTCTAGTATATGTTCATAACTCTTAACTAAGTCATTTCTTTCTTCATACCATTCAGCTAGTCTAAAATGTGCCAGGTAACTACCGTTACCTTCAGTAACAGTAATTCCCTGATCTCCGATTTCAAGACACAAATTCATTTTAGCTATGGCATCTCTATAGTAACCAATTTCCTTAAAGAATAATGCCTGAAGATGCACCAAGTCTACTTCTTGTGGGAAAACAAGGACTGCTTCTTGCAATACATATAAAGCTTCTTCATATCTTTTCATTTCCCCAAGACTTCGACATAAAGTTGCTACTAACTCAGGTACAATTGAGAGATTTCCACTCAAAGAATAGGCCCTTTGTAAATATTCAATTGCTTTTCCATGATTCCCAGTCCAGTTATACGTCCTACCCATATTGAACAGATTGTACACATTAGGGTTTTCTTCAACTTCTTTTAACATCAGAGACAAATTTCTTTTCGATTTCTCTCTTCCTTCTAACATGTCATCTGTATAACCAGTATGCATAATGGTAAATTCAGCATGTCCTGCTTTATATTTTTCTTCATCTTCATACGTATTTAAATGCTCATGTAGACGATTACGATAATATAAATCCTTATTATTGGCAAAGATTCGAATAGCCAAATGATCTATGGCTCTACCTTGGGACATCATATTATGAATTTTTATGAAATAATAATCTGCTTCTACTTCAATACTACTCAAGATATCTACAGAATCTTCTAAATACTCATCTGCGTCCAGAACGAGAATATAGTCCGCCTTTGCATACTTAATTGATTCATTTCGCGCTGCTGCAAAATCATTAATCCAATCGAAATGATAAACTTCATTTGTATATTCATTGGCAATCGATATCGTCTCATCTGTTGAACCAGTATCTACTATAACGATCTGATTCACTTTATCTTTAACACTTTCCAAACACCTTCTAAGATACTCTTGCTCGTTTTTCACAATCATACACAACGCAATAGTTTTCATCATGCATATCCCTTCATTTCGCGTTTGCGAATTCAACGTATTACTAGTTATATCGGTAAAATCCGAAACAGAAGTTAGCTCTCTTTATAAGAAAATAGTGGTTTTTATATACAAAAAAAAGGTTACTGAGAAAATTCTCAGTAACCCTTTCATTACTTAAATTAACGAAGCAATTGAAGAACTGCTTGTGGTTGTTGGTTAGCTTGTGCCAACATTGCTTGAGAAGCTTGTGCAAGAATGTTGTTTTTCGTTTGGTTCATCATTTCTTTCGCCATATCTACGTCACGAACACGGGATTCTGCAGCAGACAGGTTTTCAGAAGTTGTACCCAAGTTGTTGATTGTGTGCTCCAAACGGTTTTGGTTTGCACCCAGTTTAGCACGTTCGGAAGAAACTGATTTGATAGCAGCGTCAAGAATCGACAATGCTGCGTTAGCACCAGTTTGTGATCCGATTGCAACGGAAGCCAAGCCAAGGCTAGCTGCACCCATGTTACCGATGGACAGGGAAATAGATTGTCCAGTGTTTGCACCGATTTGGAAGACTGCTCCACTTACACCAGCACCATTCAACAATTTTTTAGTGTTGAATTCAGTATCAGTAGAGATACGTGTTACTTCTTTAGTCAACTCTGCTACTTCTTTTTGAAGTTCAGCACGATCATCATTTGTGTTTGTATCATTCGCGGATTGAACAGCCAATTCACGAACACGTTGCAGGATGCTGTGTGTTTCGTTCAGTGCACCCTCAGCAGTTTGGATCAAAGAGATACCATCTTGAGCATTTTTGGAAGCCATATCCAAACCGCGGATTTGTCCACGCATTTTTTCGGAAATTGCCAGACCTGCTGCATCGTCACCAGCGCGGTTGATGCGAAGACCGGAAGACAATTTTTCAATTGCTTTGTTTGTGTTAGTTGTGTTTGAGTTCAGTTGGCGATGAGTGTTCATCGCAGCGATATTGTGGTTGATAATCATTGAGTGTTTCCTCCCTGAAATAAGTTAGTTCCACATCCTTGTGGTAAACGCCGCGACATTAAGGTCGGCCGCCCTGCCGAAGCAGCGTCTAAATTATATATCGACAGATTGTGAGGAACTGTTTATAGCAAATTGGAATTTTTTTATTTTTTTTTATTTTCCGTCTCACGAAGTAATTCCATAAATGCCTTGACGTTAGGTGCAAGGGGTGTCGCAGACTCGCGGTTTGTCTCCTGGATAGACGCGTAAACCTCCTCACGGAAAATATCGATGTGCTTAGGAGCGGAAATGCCAATCCTCACTGTATCCCCTTCTACGGCCAGTACAGTCACCTCAATATGATCTTGGATGATAATGGACTCTCCCTTTTTACGTGACAATACCAGCATCTCAAACTCCACCCTTCACTGAATTTGTATCTCTTGCTGGCCAGATCTGATGACGTGTCCCGTATGAAGACTGATGAAGGACTACTTGTTTTCCTGTTCTTTTAACCGGGTTAAGCACCACTGGTGCAAGTAAATTCATCGTGGATTTACTCACTTCTGATTGAATTGTTACGATTGAGTATACGGAGACCTCTTCACTAATCTCCAGTTCAGCTCGATCTGCCTCAGGAAGCTCAAAACTATAGTCTGGAGCGAAAACAAAAGGGCTGACTAGCAAGAAAGACAATTCAGGTTCTTTTATAGACTGCAAGTAGATAAAAGGAGTGTCCTCCCATGGAATTATTGCAAATTGAGTCTCTTCATCAAATCCGGGTAAGCCTTTTGAAAAATAATACACCTCTTCTTCTCCAACTTCGAGTTCTCCCCACATGCTTGTCTGAATATTAATAATAAGCGCCCCCTTGGCGAAGATTTTATACAGAAAGAGCCATAGAAGTCTACAATGAAGACCGTCTATAGCTCTATTATAACTATTACATCCCTATTTCTATAACAGGCGGAGTATATTGAATTGAAGCATACTGCTTCACATAGATATCCAATTTCCCCCGATGGTACTCAATCTCTGGTTTGTTCACGGTAACGTTCATTTCAGAGACAGCCGATTCAAAACGAATACTCGGTGCTCGAGTCTCAATTCGTATATCAACGTTATCCATGGAAGCAGGCGTCCTTATTTCAGGAAAAGGTTTCGATTTCCAATTAGTCCCCACAATGTTGGCAATCGTATTAGCAGGTTTGTGAATAGCCGCCAGTTCATTGCCTTGTTGAACACGTTCAGCCATGTTTTCAAGAAAAAGTTTCTCAATTCCCGAATAGATACGTGCGTTCATATCAATCATGTTTCCACCCGTATAGGCAGAGAGCGCCCTGCTCTGATCCACCTCGAATTGGATCGGATGACTCTCCACGGTCAGCTCCGACGGGCGTGTCTTCATTTGAACATCTGCCTTAGGCTGACGAATGGAATACTGCCCCAGATCAGCATCAATTTGCAACACGGGAGGAGTTGTATGAATTTGAAGGATGGGGAGAGTTTTCAAAAGATCACCCTTCCTATTTATCTAAGGAAATCAACCAAGGATTGAGAAATGATTTTAGCACCTGTAGACAACGAAGCATTGTAGATATTTTCCTGAATCTTGGATTGGATAGACAACTCGGCAAAATCCGCGTCCTCCACTTTCGATTGCAGGTCGGTTAGGTTAACTTCAAGATCACTCAATCTTCCTTGCATAAGCTCAACCCTATTCGTTTTGGCCCCAACCTCAGCACGAATAGCCAGAATTTTATCTGTGCGACTGTCAATCGCATCAAGCTGATTAGACAATTCACCTAAGTTTCCGTCAGTAAGGGCCTGGCTAATCGTATTAAAGATAACAAATAAATTGTCTGTTTCTGTAGAGTCTCCAAAGAACTCATTCCCGGTAACGTTAATCGGCATTTGTATGCTCTCACCAACGATAAAGTTGATTTTCCCAGGATCGGTTATCACAGCAGCTGCATTAGTTGTATCAAATGAACCATCCGCGCTTGCTGGAAAATCATAAGGTTTTTGATCATAGGTTTCGCCATTGAAAATGTATTTCCCATTCAGCTTACTGTTCGCAATATCAACGAGTTGTGCTTTAAGTTGCTTTACCTCTTCGTTAATGCTATCCAGTGCCTCTTGGGGATTAGTTCCGGTAGCCGCTTGCACTGTTAGTTCCCTCAGACGTCCAACGACACTTCCAGTCTGGTCCATCACCGTATCATTAAATTCCAGCCATGAAATCGTGCTATCCACATTTTTTTGATACTGCTCATTGGAAGAAAGTTCAGTACGATAACGAAGGGAGTAAGTTATCCCTACAGGGTCATCAGAAGGTTTATTGATTTTACGGCCTGTTGCCAGTTGAGTTTGTGTATTGTTCATCTGCTGTGCATTCCGGTTCAAGTTAAGAACCAACTGTGAGCTAAGCATATTGTTTGTAATTCTCATCGTCTTCTATGTCAGTCCCCTCTTATTATCTGCCGACCGTACCGGTAGAATTAATCAATTTATCAAGCAGCTGATCGTAGGTAGTCATAAAACGCGCAGAGGCGCTGTAAGCATGCTGGAATTTGATCATGTTCGCCATCTCTTCATCCAATGAAACACCACTAACCGATTGGCGGCGAGTATCTACTTGTTCTACAAGAAACTCCGAATTAGATGTCTGACGTGCCGCTTCCTGAGATTGGACACCGAGTTGTCCCACAATGGCACTGAATTGAGCACCAACCGTTGCATTACGCAAACCGTCAGCTGATTTCATCGGCGTATCTTTAAGATTGGCAAGCAGATTCGCCAGTGTATTATTCCCCTTGATTACGGTCTCTGCTCCTGAGGCATCAGTAGTTGTTCTTAAAGATGTTGCGATCTTATTCGGATCCGCCAGAATCGCGGCGTTCAATGAGATATTGCCTGCTGTAATTGCGGTTCCACCATCAGAAGATGTGAAGAATGGCAATCCAGGAGAGGTCGTTCCATCCATGCTATATCCAAGTTGATGTAGACCATTCAAACCTTTGACCGTAACGGTCAGATCAGCTGACAGTGTACGTGCAGCCCCTGTATATGTCACCCCACCCAGAACAGTATTGTCTGGCAGGACTGAGCCTGCTGGTAAGGTAATCTGAATCTCTCCGTTGGCAAGCGTATTGGCCAGGTCATCCATTTGTTTCTTATAGTCACTGACTAATGTATCTCTCGACTTAATCATCCCATGAACTTCACCATTCGTGAGATTACCCGCAGCATAAGCAGTATTAAGAAAAGCCGAATCTACCGTTGTTTGTACTGCCCCACCTGTAACCAGTGCTTGCCCATTCATCTGGATCTGGTAGCCTTGGGGAGAGTCTGTAACAGTAATATTCATAATCTTGGACAATTTGTCTGCCATCAGATCACGTTGGTCACGAAGATCATTGGCGTTATCACCAAGAGACTCTACTTTAACTATAGCGCTATTAAGGTTGGCAATGTTACCAAGATATCCTTGAATTTCACTGCCCTTCACTTCAATATTGTTATCCAAATCCTGACTCAGTGCATCCAGTTGGCGGCTGATCTGATTCATCGCATCTGTCAGGGCAAGAGTCGTCTCTTTTACGATTCGACGAGCTGTAACATCCTCCGGATTTTTGCTCAAATCGGACCAGGATTTATAGAAGTTATCCATTACAGTCCGAAATCCGGTGTCAGATGGTTCGTTCACAATGGCTTCAAGTTTCTCAAGTGTATCCCGTTGAATAGACCAACTTCCAAAGTTGTTATTTTCATTACGAAACTGGTCATCGAGAAACTTCTCTCGGACACGGGTAATAGAATCAAACTCCACCCCTGTTCCCAGTTGTCCTGGTGTTGTACTATGTAAAAATGCAAACGGCTCCATTGGAATGGATGCTTGCATGTTTACCTTCTGCCGCGAGTATCCTTCAGTGTTGGCATTGGCCACATTGTGACCAGTTGTGCTAAGAGCTGTCGTCTGTGTGAACAAACTGCGTTTAGCCGTTTCGATTGAATGAAAAGTAGATGTCACCTTGTTTCCCCCTAATTAATCAGGCACGTGTATCAAAAAGACCGATTCGCCCTGGATTACCGTTCTTATCAGCAGGATGCTGATATGTGGCATCCTGTTCCGGCCGAGAAGCAAATATGTCCATTGAGAGATCAATAAACATCAATGATTGCTCGATCAGTTTTTGATTCAATTGATTAATTTCTTTCAATTGCTGCAATGTTCCCGCGAGCTTCTTCTGGACTTCAAGCAATCGCTGTTTGTCAGCCGGATCAAAAATAAGCTTGGAGATCTCTGTGATATTCAGGTTCAACATAGATTTGATCCCACGCTCCTGAAGTAATTCATGAACTGCGCTCAGTCGTTCACTTTCAAGCGGCTCCTGCTGTTTCATAAACTTGGATTCCCTATTCATCAGAGAAATGAGTTGGTCCACATCATTTTTGACAATGACCTGCCTCTTAATCTCGCTGAGTGCCAGCATGTCCCGGTGGTTTTGTTCCATTTGCTGCAAAACTGCAATTAATCTGTCCAGCGCTGCCATTGCATAATCACCTATTCCTTATCAAAAGACTTAAAATACGGCAGTAACTTGTCAGCAAGTTTACTGCTGTCCACCTGGTAAGTTCCTGAACTCACCTGTTCTTTTAGTTCCTGTATCCGCTGTATACGTCCTGCATCCTGTGTACGACCTTGTTCCTCAAGCATCTTCATCGCCTCCGGAGAAATGGATACCTCGTCCTTACGGCGGCTCTTTTTGGCATCAGCCTGCTGATTGGATTCAACGTTCCTCTGATAAGAATTGATTGCACCAATTCTATTGGGTTCATTGATTTTCATACGAAATGCACTTCCTTCCACCTTAGGATTTTCACATTATCTTTATGTTCTCGAACGATTAGGATAATAAAAAAAACCGATAATCTTTAATAAGTTTATCGGTACGTTCCAAAACATTTGTTATAGCAAAACTTGTATTTAAGCCCTCATTCCTATGAATCGCGCAGTTTGTCGACAGCATTGTAGGTTCGCCCGCCTATATTGCCGTTATCCTTCTGACCTACTTCTCGAGCCGCTCCAGCCAAATCTTTCGTCAAACGATTCCGGCAGGAGTCGCACATATGGCCTTCACGAATCAGGGTTGCGCATACTTCACAAGGATACATCATATTTGGGGCGTTTTCGATGGAAATCCGTCCCTCACGAATGAACTTGGTAATATTTTTAATTGAAACTTCTGTTGCATCAGATAGTTCCTGTATGTTAGTGCCTTTGTTTTTGCGTAGATATTCCACACAAGTCTGGTATTCCAGTTCAATTTCCTTGATACAATTCGAGCATACATCCCGAAAATTCAACGCATATAATTTGCCACAACGCGGACAATTACCCAGATTCATCGCTAAAACGCCCCTCTCAAACTTCCTCTTCCGAATGGATAATAACTATACATTACCTTATTTTCTCACATCAAGTCCATAGCCTCTTTGCGAATATAAAAGGGGTATAGGATGCATGTATGCGCAATCTTATGGATATTAAACAAGTTGTTTTTGCAGAATTACACATTAATCTTTCTCAACTGAAGAACTAATGAACATAAACCCAGATATGTTGTTATTCGAAAATCAGTAAAGTGATCACCAGTAATGGACACAGGCATCACGTTAAATATAATATGCATTTTCATATATCACTTATGGGTTCTTAAACTTAAGATCTGGCCAAAGTCAGCGTGTAAATCTCTATTGGAAGGTTAATAGAAGATCCAGCGCTTAAGATCACCTGTCCACAGGCATCCAAGGTGCTACCGGTTGTGTAGATATCATCAATTATCAGCAAGCGTAAGGGAGCAACTTGCCAGCCTTGTGGGGTTGATCTGAAATGTGAAGACCCTTCCTCTCCATTAGAGAATGAATTAGCTGCTCGTGAATACATGTTCTTTTGAACGGATTGAGATGCGGCTTTGGCTGCTTTATAGAGTTCAAGCAACATATCTATTCCACCTGGCTGAATTGCAAATGCATCCTGCATCGTCTGGATACGCTCGCCGCGTGTTTTGAAGCTTTGTTTGGTAGTGTTGATCCGACGCTGCAGCAGATCAACTACAGGCAGGCGGACGGCTGCGGCAAGTCCTGCTGCGAGCCGCTCGGCCTGGTTGAAGCCGCGCTCGGCAAGGCGTTCGTTGCTAACGGGGACGTAAGTCACCGCGTCTGGCCGCCATCGCGGCTTATTGTTTTGGAGCAGCGACTGGCGGTGGTGCGGTGCTGCATCGGGATGAGTGTGCGTGTAGTAAGCGTCTGAGCTGTGGCTGTTGTGTTGCGCGTGTATATGCACGGGCGCAAACACGGCATGTAAGTGAACGGGCGCGGGTACTGATACGCGCCCGTTAGGTCGGTGAACGAGTGCGTCGGTTGGATGTGAGTTGGCATCCAACCGGTATTGAGCAGGCGTAGCGGGATGAGCTACGGGGGCCAGGGTTTCTTTTGCCAAAACAGGGTTGAGTTCTTCAATCATTGCTTGAAATGCTTGAATAATTAGTGCCGTTAAAAGTGGTGCGTAGCGCTCATGGCCTCTAAACTTGTACATCCCAATCCATTCCTTCATTAGAGCGTTATACTGGACGGCGCTGCGGTTGCATACGAAAGAACGGTTTTGCATGTGTGGACGGACGCAGTCCGGGCAGCCAATCCCTCGACCACAACGCAGACAGCGGATGGAACGAATCCATGGAATTTGCTGCACACAACGCGGACAGATGCCGGGGTAGATTGGAGACAACATCGCTCGTGTACCACAGGTTAGACAAGTCGCTCCGGGTGGGGCGAGTAATCCATGCAGGCGATGGGTAAGTTGGTGTACATGATCAGCGATGCTGCTTAGCCAGTTCGACATTAGATTGTTGCCTCCCTCAGTATCTATTGGTGATTTGGCGGGTGAAGGTAGCCTTTGCGGCGGGCGATGGTGTTCATCTTTTGGATTTGTGCCACCGCTTTCACCTGGGAACGCGTACGGCGGGATGAGGCAAAGACGACTCTCCCTGCTGGATCATCCATAGATCGACCTGCTCTACCCGCCATCTGTACCAAAGAAGCTTCATCAAAGAGACCATTATCCGCATCCAAAATAAATACATCGCTGCGCGAAATGGTGACGCCCCGCTCCAAGATCGTGGTGGTCACGAGCAGACGTATGGTCCGTTCACGAAAAGCAATAACTTTGCTCGCGCGATCCGGATCTTGGGATGATGTTCCTTCAATATGGATTTGTGGAAACATGCGACGCATAAGATTTACAAATGCCTCGATCTGAGCGATCCGTGTCACAAATAAAAATACCTGAGCTTCCCGCAGCAAGGAGGTTTGAATACTCTTTTTTAGTGTGGCGGGCAGCTCTCGCTTTCGAATACATTCGGCGACGGTGGGTATTTTCAATAGACGTGGTACGGGTAAAGGGTGGCGGTGGAAGCGGACCGGAACTTTGGCGTGAGTGAGTTTCCCTTGCGCCGCTTCCCGCTGCAGTCTAGCTGGTGGCGTAGCGGACAGATAAACAAAATGACCATCAGGCTTGCATGAGGACGCAGCCGCATGAGCGAGCATGGGATCATTATGGTAGGGAAATGCATCAAGCTCGTCGATAATGACCAGATCGAATGCCTGGTAAAAACGCATCAGTTGGTGCGTGGTCGCGAGTGTGAGCTGTGCGTCTTTCCAGCGCTCGGTGCTGCCCCCGTATAGCGTAGCGAGTGAGATGTCAGGGAATGCCTTCGCCAGACGAGGGGCAAGCTCCAGCACGACATCCCGGCGCGGCGTAGCGACAAGCGCTCGTCCTCCGCGCTCCAATATATATTGGAGCAAAGGGAATATCATCTCGGTTTTACCTGCCCCGGTCACGGCCCACAGCAAAAACCGCCCCGGCCCTTCCCCTGCGGATAGCTGGGCCAAAAACGCCAGCGCCGCGGCAGCTGCCGCGCTCTGCGCAGGGCTTAACCCCCACCGGGCAAGTCCGCCCTCTGTGGGGACAACGGCCGTGCCACGCGGTGCTGCGCCGCGTCGTGGCACGGCCCCTGGCGCTGCGCTGCGCAGCAGCAGCGCACAGGCACGGCTGCGCCCCAGCGCGAGGCAAGCCTCGCAGTAGGCGCACGCCGCCAGGCCGCAGGCAGCGCAGGGCACGCGCTCCCCGGCAAAGCTGCCGCATCGGCGGCAGCGGGGCGCGCTGTGCGCGCGACCAAGCCACGCGAGGCGTTGCCGCCGCGTGGCAGGCCCTTCCAGGGCGGCTGCTATGCTCAGCCGCCCACGCAGGTGCGCGAGCTGTGCAGCCGCGCGCCAAACCGAGGCAAGCTGCGGCGACGTGTCCGCCAGCAGTGCCTCTGCCTCGGCCGCCAGCAATTGGCGGCCGCGAAGCCGCTCAGCCAGCAGGGCCGCGCCCCGCTCAAGCTGAGCCCATTCCCCGGCGGGATACGGCTCTGGCATCCCGCCCACTTCCGCACCTCTTTCAGCAGTAATCCCCGCTTTGCCCGCTATCTCTCCCCTAGCCTCCAGATCCCCGGAAGCCCTCTCGTACTCTCCCAGTTTGCGTCGCATATACACCTGCCAATGCTCCCCTCCCCACTGATCCATTCCTCGCTCCATCTCAAAATTCTCTACCATCCATGAGGCCTGACTTAAAGGCAACTCTCTGTCTAACAGCAACCATCGCAGCACCCGCTGACCGCTTACCCCCTCAAGCCACCACGCCACATCCACTCGGATATCCAGTGACAGCACCATCTTCCACTCTTCTCTCACCCGGCACACATACAACCCAACCTTCATCTGCTCTCCTCCCTCATCCTCCATGTCCCAAAACGCAAAAAAAGCACATGCCAACCGACTATTTGTCGGAGCATGTGCTTCATGTCCATATCTTATTCAGTTCAATATCTACTTGTATAATCACTATATCAATTATGCAGTTGTCCCACAAGTCGTGTAGTTTCCAAAAGCAATCGTTACGATCATTTTACCCATTCAATGAGTAGCGATAATCTTTCTTTGATCATGCGAAACTTTTTCCAATCTGCATCGTCTATACTTTTAACTTAAGAGTTCTGAATTCAAAAAGGTTCGTGCTGCGATCCCCACAAGGCTCCAACAGGGACAATAACCATAGATTGCATAAAAACCCATATTTAATTTAACAGCAAGCTTGGCTACAATGACAAAAAAAGACTACAGCATACGCTGTAATCTTTAACCTCAAACATGATGAAATTCAAGCTCATTTTGGCAAACTGGCATAAATTCATTGAAAGTGCATTCTGTCTGATGACACGCTTTAGCCAGTCTGTCTCAGCAGCCTGCACGATGAATGAGCCCAACTGTTGCAAAAAAAAGCATCTACTGCTTTGGCTCACGCAAATCGATAAGGCGAATAGAACGATTGCCAGTCTGATTCCACTGTTCCATATCGGTAGGGACAGCAGACAAGTAGGATAACTCCATTCCTTGCCTCAGCATAAGCTTTTCAATAATACGAACCGTTTCGGCTTCCGTACGATCAGCGACAACCGTCAATGTGAAGCTCTTTCCACGGTAAAATAATTCCCGGCAAAGCGCTCTTACAATGCCTTCAATCCGCTGCTCCTGATTGGAAGGAATGAGCATAATCTGCTCGTAGCCTTCGGGGTCCGGACGGGAAAGATGGCGCTGGTGCATGGCATGAACGGCCATTGCCGCCAGGAAGTATATGAGCAGAATCATAGTCAGATGAGCAACCATGGCAACTGCACCTCCTCGGAAGGTCATGCTCACCCATGGCGAACATCCCTGTATACAGCAGTATATGCCGCATTCCTCGAAGGGTTACACTTGCAAATCCTAAACGCGCATATTCCATTCTGATCGACACCGGACGAAGAAGACAGGCCAGGTCGTTCACTCATTCATGCCGAAGCTTGAACATAAGTTCGCCTAACTTCACACTTTGCTCATTTGCAGTAATAAAGTCCATTAACCCGCTAACCAGTCCAACATTCTGGAATGGGCGCGAGTAAACAGAATCCTATAATTGCTATAATCAAACTGCATCTAAATACAATCGTATATTACAGGGTAACCCAACCATATTTGATCGAGTTGATAACCGCTTGTGTACGATCATCCACTTCCATCTTCTGCAAAATACTGCTGACATGGTTTTTTACTGTTTTCTCACTGATGAACAGGAACTCACCAATCATTTTATTGCTCTTACCTTCAGCCATCAGACGCAATACTTCAGCCTCACGACGAGTAAGCGGATTATTGTCGCCAGCGACAAATTTAACGCCTGCTTCCTTCGAAGCTCCTTCGCTCATTGCCCCTGTCTCATTAAGGTACGTCATCCGACGCAACTGCATGATCAGTTTGCCAGTTACTTTAGGGTGGATGAATGCATGCCCTTCATGAACAGAACGAATCGCATTGATCAGGGACTCGGCCTCCATATCTTTGAGCAGGTAGCCATTAGCACCTTTACGCAGCGTCTCGAACACATAACTCTCATCATCATGAATAGACAAGATAATGACTTTGACATCCGGGAACAGCTCACGCAATTTCTCCGTCGCTTCAACCCCGTTTTCCACCGGCATGTTGATGTCCATCAATACGATGTCCGGTTTATCCTGATTACAGAATTCGAGCACCTGAATCCCATCGCCGCATTCGCCGATGACCTCAATGTCGTCCTCCATATTTAAAATGCGTTTCAGACCTTCACGGAACAGCTGATGATCATCAGCCAAAAGAACTTTAATTGATGTCTTTCCAGTATCACGGTTTTCCATCCTGCTACTCCTTTCCCTTATCCACGTTTGTCGGGATATGAATCACTATTTTGGTTCCTTGATTTTCCGCGGACTCGATCTCTATTCTTCCTTCTAACAGTTCAACCCGCTCTCTCATCCCAATCAGACCGAAGTGGGTATGATCCTTGCTCTTCTTCGCAAGAAGCTCCGGTTTGAACCCAAGCCCATTGTCCTGCACGACAATCTTAACGAGCTGAGCCTGGTATGTAATTTCCACTACAACATAAGTGGGATAAGCATGCTTCGCAGCATTGGACAGACCTTCCTGCACGAGGCGGTAGATCGCAGCCTCCATTGCCGAAGATAAACGGTGTTCCTTGCCTCTCGTTTCAAAAAGCGAGCGGATTTTTGTTTTTTCTTCAAAATCCTGCACGTACTTCCGAAGCGTTGGAATCAATCCCAGGTCATCCAGTGCCATAGGACGCAAATTGAAAATAACTTTTCTCATTTCTCCAAGACTCGAACGAACCTGGCCTTTCAAATCTACTATTTCGGCCTGGACCATCTTAAAATCCTGCTTTATGAGCATTCTTTCTACAATTTCCGTCCTAAGCACTAGATTTGCGAGCATCTGTGCAGGTCCGTCATGGATCTCACGGGCAATACGTTTCCGCTCTTCTTCCTGGGCCAAAATTATTTTCAAACCAATCATTTGTCGATTTTTGGCGGATTCAATGATGCGGGTCACTTGACCCAGCTCACCCGACAGATACTCCAGTACAACCCCCATCTGGGAACCGATCGTCTCGGCGCGCTCCACGGAAGCTTCCACATTTTTGGCACGCTTCTGCAGATCATCCCGACGGGCTTTCAGATACATTTCCTTCTCACGGTAAATCATCAGATCCAGCTGTAACTGCGTCGCTTTCTCATACGCCTGCTTGATATCATGCTCGGAATAACGGACGAAGTCGCGGCTAACCTCAGTTAGCCGGATCCGAGAGCGGCGGTAGTTCAGCTCCAATTGATCTACTTTCTCGATCGTTTCCGCCGTCTCCTTCAGAACCGACTTCAATTCCTCGTTCAGCGTTTTCAGCTCATTCCGAGTCGAGTCCATAATCTCAAACATTTGATATTTACTGTTTTCCATGACTTGTATGGCGTTTTTTATGACGCGGTCTATGGCATCGGCTTGTAAATCCACGTTTGTTCGACTCCATTTCTATCGTTTCCGGTATATATCATACCATATCACGATGAGATGGTAACGGTCTTCGTGTTCTGTTCCCATTTTACAGTCAGTCCAAGCTGCTCTGAAACGAGTCTGAGAGGGACTAAAGTCCTACCACCAGATACGTAAGGTGCTACTGTTGCACTTTGTCTTTTGCCATTGATGATAAATTCTTTCTGGCCTACAACCAGATCAATCAGCTTGCCACCGCGCACGACGGTAACTCGTTGATTTTTGCTATCCCAGCTCGCTTGTCCGCCAAAAGCATCCAATACATGCTTGATTGGAACATATGTTGTACCATTTTTCAGTACTGGCGCAGAATCGATTGCCTTTTTCGTTCCATTTACGGTCATAGATTTCTGTCCAAGCACCAATGAAGCAGTTCCTGTAGGCAAGCCCACTTCACTGGATTTGGATGGCATGGTGAAAGCAATGTTGTCAAAAGCAACCGTGCCTGTCTTCGCACGCTCATCCTGACCTTCTTCCACATTCACCACATAAACCCGTTTCAGCTTCGCCGGATAAGAAATATTCAGCCCATTCAGGTCCACGTTCAGTTTTTTCCAACCATCCCAATCAATTGCCTTAGCGAGATCGGCATATACCGTTTTGCCACTGGCATCTGTAAATTCGGCACGCAGCCAGTTCAGGCTCTTATCTCCCATAACATCCATCGACATGGATGTCGCTGTTGCAGATACCTCTTTGCCAGTGGAACCGTTCAATTGGGCATATGCATACATTTTCCCTATTCCTGCGGTCATGTCATAGCTCAGCTGCAATACCTTGGAGCCAGCTTTTTCACCTGTTCCCGCTGTCACGGACGCCGATCCAGTTACACCTGATGCATTGGTCGTGAAGTTGATCGGGTAGCTAACATTCTCGAAGTTCTCCCATATCGTTTCACTTGCCGCAGCGGAGAGCACAACCACCGTGCTGTAGCCATCATAACGACCGATCGCATAGCCAACTTGAGCGCCAGCGTTCACTGAGGATACGGTTAATTGGTCTGCAGACACTTTACCTTTGAATCCAATAAACTCCCAAGTCAGCGAATCCGCCGGAACTGTCACACTTTGTCCGTCTTTGGTCTTCGCCGTTACTGGAATGGAAATCGTTGTACCCGCTTGAAGCGATCCCAAGCCAGATCCTGCTGTCAGCGAAGCCAGTTCACTTCCGCCCAACACGGTAACTTTAATGGAAGATGAAGCTCCATTGCTTGTTGCAGTCAGCGTCACTGTACCTGGTTTCACACCTTTGATCGTTCCATTACTTACACTCACGATGCCGTTGTTGCTCGATTTCCATGTCATCTTGATATCGCCTGTAGCAATCGGGTTGTAGTAGGTGTCATATCCTTTGGCTGTATACTTGCCCTCTTGCCCTACCAGCAACGTTTGGCTGCCACTCACGGCAAAGCCCTGCAGCTTACCTTCCGGAGCCGTAGAGAACACGCCCAGCGTGTTTACGACCTGACGCTGCTCTGTACCGTACTCCGTGTTGAACGTAAGCCCTGCTGTCTCCTCACCAAGCGGACGAGTTACCATCGTTGTGGAGCCGCCTCCGTCCAGATTCATGCCTTTCCATACACCAATGCTGGTCATGAAGGATTGCAGTTCCGTCAGCGACAAACCGCTGCTGTTACTGTTTTTCTCCGCTGCAATAATGTAGACATACCGACCATCTTGAGAGTAGCCGACTGCTGTTCTCGCACGAATGCCACCGATACCGGAAGCCGCAATATCGCGGGAAAACGTAGCTGCCTTGCCACCATTCACCAGAATGGTATGACCCCCGATCATCATCTGCAGGTTGCTTGGATCAACGGTCTCCCCCGTCGTTTTGGCTTTCAGCTTGTAATCTGCATTCAACGTCTGCCCTACCGCCAGGTGAGTCATAATCCATGTCGCTGCCGTTCCATGCGCACGCAAAATGTACCCATCTGCCGGCACCGTCATGTCTAACGCCTTTTTATCGGAAATTTGGGTAATCACACCGTTCTGCACAAGTACCTCGGTTGGTGTTGTGGAAGGATCATTCGGCCGCTTCGTTGACGTCCAAGCTGGTGTATAAATATACATCGAATTGGCATGACTGTACTTCACCGAGCCCGATTCGACCGTGTAGTCCTCTTTATTTATCCCACGCAAAGCAAACGTTGAACCATCATCTGCCTTCACGGTGCCATCGAATGAATATTCATCAATCATTGGCTTGCCGTCCTTGGTTACGGTGAGGGCATACATCCCTGACAGTTCGGATGGAGTAGATACGAGGACCCCATCCGAGACCTGTCCACCGATTGGGGCAAGTTCCCCGGATACATTGAAATAATCGCCGTTCACGGCGGCTACTGCACCATTTTCCTTAGCCATGCCACCCGTGCTTTGTTTACTATTCAGATTGCCACCTTTGCCTGTCATGACATCCAGCTTCACATAGGGATTTTGCAAATCCACTTGAATGACGTCTGCCAGTACGTTCACCTTCGAGCCGGAACGTGTTGTTGTATAATTGTATTTCATTAACTTCGCACCCGAAGTCAGAATTTCTTCGCTCAGTTTGCTTGTTGTTGTAGAGGCTGCTGCAGCCACCGACTGCCATAAACTTCCCGACCACACCTGTTGTCCCGCTCCCAGAACCGGTGCAATCCAGATCACGCCTGCCAGCGTCACAATCGCCCATTTCTTCGCCTTGCTACCCTTAACGTCGTTCAGCCGTTTCCCTTGTTTCCCCAGCATGTTTGAAACGTCTCTCCCATCTTGTATATCAATCTTAGATATCACGATCTCTACCATGTGGCAGCAGACAGCGAGATTTCTAGTATACTCTTCTATTAATAGACTACTTTTTGTGGAAAAAGTTACGCCTAGAGCCTATATTAGCACTCATTGATTAAAAATATGGATTTCAAGCTTATGTTTTGAATTTTTTTCTGAATTCTAATTTCGTAGTTAAATTTCATGTTCCTTACAAATGCCCAAGAACTATCTCATAAAAAAGAAGCATATCAGCTAGTTTTAATCTGATATGCTTCTTTTTGAGTCATAATATTTTTTTTTATTTTATAGATATCCTATTTTGTTAAGCATGCGCTTTAGCATGACTGCTGCCTGCGCTCTTGTTGCGTTTTCCAAGGGCTGAAATTCCGTTTTAGTCACCCCTTGAATAATTCCTGTCTGTACTGCTTTAGCAACAGAATCTTTGGATTTTATACTTTTGTTATCCTTGAATTTAGATAAGGTGTCTTTAGCTGATGATTGAAGAGTCGCTGATTGCCCAGCATATTCCATCCCCCTAATCATCATAATTGCCATCTGTTCTCGGGTTATTAAGCTATTGGGTTTGAACTTATTGTCCTCAACCCCCTTAATAATTCCGGCTTCTGCCGCAGCTCCAACATAAGCAATCGTTGTACTATTCCCATTAAGATCACGGAAACGTTGCGCAGCTTCACGATTCCCTTTCAGACCCAGCCCTTTAGCAATCAATTCCGCAAATTCTGCTCTCGTAATTTTCTTATCTGGCTTGTAAGCAGTAAGATTGTCGGCACTAATGATCCATTTTGATGCCAACTCTGTAATAGCATCACGCGCCCAGGGCTTTGCATCCGGGAAACTAACCAAATGAGTTACAGGCACTACAATCTGATTGCCATTTAATTGCCCTTTAGCAATTATTCCAGCTGTCGTGTTTCTGAATGTTGTTGGTACATAGGATAAAGTCTGTGTAACTGGATCAACAGCAGTCATACTAGATAAGGTTGTTGACGTGTTTCCAGGGAGTTGCATCCAAAACTGGCCTTTGATGTTCTGTTCTACATTTTGTCCGGTATTACCATTGTAAAGATCAATATGGACTTCTGTTACATTAGCCAAACGTTGAGCGTTGAAACTTGACAGCATGTACTCCAGCGTTCCTAAGGAAAAAATAGGAAGAGCCTCCAACTGTACGTATAATATAGCAGTACCAGGAGCAGTCGTTATACCTGCACTTTGTCCCATAGACACAACATCTAGTTTGGAAAAGGGAACGATCCACACACTGTCACTATACTTAATTCCAATTGAACCCGACCGATAGTTTGCAGCCATCCGAGAGAGTGTATGAAACGGGATGCCAACAGAAGCAGTCGCCTCACTTTCTGGTACTTCAAACATTACGGGTTGATTTAATTTCCCGCTTGAATAAGCATACTCGAATGCTTGGGCAAGCTTCGTCTCATCTATGGTAAACTGCCGCGTAGAACGATTATTGCGTGAAGTTGAGGTTTCTACAGAAGCCGTATCATTATTCATTACAAACATCGCTTGCCCAAATCCGGATTCAGCAGCACTCCATTCGGTGATCCAGGAAGGTTTTCCCTCCAGTGGAGTGGTAGTAGGAGTAGAGCTTACACTTTGCTGCAACGTCAGTGGGCCGAATGCCCCTACTTCAGAATTAAGAGCATCTCTAAGCGAAACTAAACCTGGGGCATAGCTAACTGTACCCGTCTGGCCCGCAGTTACCGAGCTTGGTAATTTCAAGGTAACGACTGAGCCGGATACAGATGCTGAGTTAACGGATACTGTGTTGCCACCGATCTGAACATTGAACTGAGAAGGTGTTAATACCGACTCTGTCTTTAAAGCATGACGGAAGTTGATAAGTATTGTGTCTCCTTGAAGTACACCCGACAAGATCGTTCCGTTTCCGTATGTATACTTCACGGGGATTAAATCCAAGTATCCAGCAGGGTTACCGTTCAGGTCCGTTAGACGGCTCGCCCCCGGAACGTAAGACAGCGTAACGGTCTGTGTGCTCGTCACCGCTGAAGCGAGTGTAAGTGTGACAATATCATCCTCGATTTCCGAATCGTTTACAAACAAGGCTTTGCCGTCTACCAGTACGGAATACTGACTTTTCAGTGGCTTGTTCGATCGACTTAGCGGCTCGTTATAACGAATCCACAATTTATTGCCGCTAACCTCTGCACTCTGGAATTCAGGATTCTTGGTATCGATGCTATTACGAACGTAAAAGCCGCTAAAACCCGCAAGAGCCTGACCGCGGCTATCCTTCACAGACCATTCACCCGGCTGATAGGATACACGGACGACTTCACCATTCGTGATCGAACGACTCAAGTTCAGAGTAACAAGAGAGCTGTTGTTAGTCGACATACTACTTACACCCACTGCTGACCCATCTGCAGTCACACTGAATTGTTTAAATGTTTCACTAGAATTAATATATACGGTCTCCGGATAATAGAGATTAATCGTATTATTATAGGCACTACCTTCTCTTGGTTTGGACATAATCGATTCAAGACTGTTCTCCACATCTCTGGCCGAGAAAGCAGCGGCGGAATTCAGAGATAAATCCTGAATCTTGCGCGTTGATGATCCAGGAGAGTAAGCAATTCGTACCACTTGCCCTACAGCTACGCCTGTATCTAGTACAACATAGACGCTATCCCCAGACACATAAGACGTGCTCACACTTCGTGACTCCCCGTTAACGGTAACCGTGAAGCTTGAAGTATAAGGATCTATACTAGAGAGCAATTTATCATAAGTGAGACGAATAATAGTATTACTGTACATTTTAGATGTCTTTAGAACCGGAGCCGTTCGATCCAGCGTTAATGTTCTGAATGTCCAAGACGACGCTCCGTTCAGCCCCATGTATATATTTCCTGATTTGTCCTGTAATACCCCTCCTGGAATGTCCACGATATAGCTGGTATTACTCGCTAGACTATTTAGCGGAATGATTCGTAACTGTCGATTATTCGAACTGTTCACTGCTGTTGTTGTTGCAATTACTGCACCACTGGCATTTCTCAGCGACACTGATCCCGGATAACGAGGATCCAGTTCTTTGTTAAACGTAACTATCAACTCTCCTGTCAGCGCCACCTCACTTGCTCCATTAGTCGGTGAAAGGGAAGATACTGTTAAGGAAGTAGGATCAGATTGAAACACTTTAAAGTTCCATCCATTAAGTCCTGTTCCAGCAACATCGTTCCCCGCCTTATCTCTCAAAGCCCCTTGAGATATACCAACTGAGTATGTAGCATTATTGGAAAAACTTCTTATAGGATCAATCGTAAGTGTATTCCCACTAATCACAACACGAGGTTGCGTTAATGTCATATCATATTTCTCAAACAGCACACCATCTTCGAAAATTTCAATTTCTCCCACACCAGCCTCAATAGGATTGCTATAAGTCACCCGTAAATTTGAGTCTCGTGCTACGGATACTGCACCGTTAGCTGGTGAAAAGGAAACCGCCGTTGTCGCCCCTACTCCCTTGGTACTGAATGACCATGCCTCCTGATTCAATCCATTAAAGGGTTCATTAGCTTCAAATTCAAAAGATTTACCACCAATTCTAATTGCGTAATACCCACCTTTAAGAGATTCAGGTAGCTGGAAAGTAATTGTTTTTCCTACATCTGGAGTTCCTGGCGAGTCAGGAATGAGGTTCACCCCAGAACTCACAGGAACCTCAGCTACAAGCCGTTCCTCCGGCAATCTGTATATGGATATGTTCTCTTGCGTTCCTACAACTTTTTTAACCGGCTTCTTAAAAACAAGAATAAATGGTGATGTACTATCAGCATTGCTTGCTCCTAATGCTGGTACGGAAGACTCAATTCCTAAACTTGTCAAATCATCAGCATACACTTTACTTTCTTTCCAATCAAAACCACTATACCAACCTTGCGTGATCAACAACGCAATTAATAACCCGATGATCCCCTTACGGATCAATCCTTTTATGCTCACCTTTCGTTCCTCCTCGTCCATATTCATCTGTCTGAACAATGTATAGACCTCTTTATGTATTTCGGTTAAAAGGAAATATTTGATTAGTGAATAGTTATAATATGTAAATTTATTTTCTTTTCCTAAGCTAAAGAAAATACGAATATCTAAAGTAAAAAGCCCCTGATTCCATATCGGAACCAAGGGCTTCTATTGATGACTTTATCGTTAACTTACAGACCTGCTTGCTCTTTCAAAACGTCTGCTTTGTCCACTTGTTCCCAAGGTACATCGAGGTCTGTACGACCGAAGTGACCGTAAGCAGCCGTTTGTCTGTAAATTGGGCGACGCAGATCCAGCATACGGATGATGCCAGCCGGACGAAGATCGAAGTTGTTACGCACAAGCTCAACCAATTTCTCTTCGCTGACTTTGCCTGTTCCGTATGTATCCACGTTGATCGATACCGGGTTGGCTACCCCAATCGCGTAAGCGAGCTGGATTTCCACTTTGTCAGCAAGACCTGCAGCAATAAGGTTTTTCGCAACATAACGAGCTGCATAAGCTGCGGAACGGTCTACTTTTGTTGGATCTTTACCGGAGAACGCGCCACCGCCGTGACGTGCATAACCGCCGTAGGTATCTACGATGATTTTACGTCCAGTCAGGCCTGCATCTCCTTGAGGTCCGCCAATAACGAAACGTCCTGTTGGGTTGATGAAATATTTAGTCTGCTCATCCAGCAATTCAGCTGGAACGACAGGCAGAATTACGTGTTCTTTGATGTCTTTTTGGATCTGCGCAAGTAGAGTCTCTTCAGCATGCTGAGTAGACACAACGATTGTATCAACACGTACCGGTTTGTCACCGTCGTATTCAATCGTTACTTGAGTTTTACCATCTGGACGGAGATATTCCAATGTACCGTTTTTACGCACTTCAGCCAAACGGCGAGCGATACGGTGGGACAATGCGATTGGCAAAGGCATGAGTTCAGGTGTTTCGTTGGTTGCAAAACCAAACATCAGGCCTTGGTCACCGGCACCAATATTCTCTGTCTCGCGAGCCATTTGTTCCGGGTCACGGTTCTCCAGAGCTGCGTTAACGCCTTGTGCGATGTCAGCAGACTGCTCGTTCAGAGAAGTCAGGACTGCACAAGTATTATAATCGAAACCGAACTTGGCACGAGTGTACCCGATTTCCTTAATCGTATTACGAACGATGGACGGAATGTCCACATATTCAGACGCGGAGCTGATCTCACCGATGACAAGCACAAGTCCTGTTGCTACGGAAACTTCGCACGCTACACGAGCGTTTGGATCATTCGCCAGGAACGCGTCCAACACGGCGTCCGAGATCTGGTCGCAAATTTTATCCGGATGTCCTTCAGTTACAGACTCCGATGTGAATAGATGTCGGCCTTTAATAGACATTGAAGTTTCAACCTCCCATAACGAGTAGTATGGCGATTGCCCGAACAAAACATTTACGTTGATTCGTTCACTGTACCCTCGAAAGCTTTCCGGGCGGAATAAGGACGCAGGGTCCGCAGTTACGAAGATAAGGATTTTTCAGGTAATGGCCTCAACAAAAAATCAACCTTTCCCTAGCGGAAAAGGTTGCGTACCTCAACTGCCATCTTAACGTATTTGTCAAGACGTGTCAAACAGATTGGGATAAGGAAAACACCCTATAAGTGCTGCTGTGCCTGGCGAATCAGCCTTTTTGTAATCTCTCCACCAACCGATCCATTCTCACGGGAAGTCAGATGGCCCCAGCCTTTGTACTGGCCATAGGAGTGATCACTTACCTCACCCAGTTCAGAACCAAATTCGGTATCTGCACCAGCAAGACCTCTACCGCCATATCCCACATTCAGACCAAACTCAGCGGCAATTTCATACTTCATCTGATCCAGCATCTGACGACTTTCGGGTACCACTTTGCGGTTGCTTCTAGCCATGATTCCTGCACCTCCGGTTATTGGTTGTGTACAGTTATAGAGTGAGCAGGAACAGGGCTGGCTAGCCGTATTAATGTTTGTTAGAACTGGGTAATCTCAGCAATCCTTATTACGTAATGTTGAATAATTTCAGGTTACAATGCTCAAACTACTTCAAAGAATATCCACCGCGAACCATAACGGTCAGACTATATTTGTTACCCTCAAGAACTGTAATGCCTCGACCATCCTTTGGAAAAGAAAGTAGGTGATTGGTCGGTGCTTCCTGACCATTCGTCAGGTCCACCCCGTCCGTCAGATCGGCTACACCATTTGTACCTTCACTGACGATCACAGCCTTACCGCTACGTACGATGAACTCCGCACCAGTTGCACCGATCAACTGTTGACCTGGTTTCACCATAACGATCTCAAGTGCATCCGAAGCACCGGATACTAATGGAGGAAGCGTGGTATCGCCACCTGAATTACTTGAGTTTCCAGTTCCAGTTGAGCCGGTATTGCTACCATTGCCTGCATTACTCTCTGCACCACTACCGGTATTACCGCTACCTGTGGAGATCTTGCCCCCCAGCGCCTGCTGAATTTGTTGATCTACATAACTTTTGGTGACTACAGGATCATCTGCTGTTCCTGGTTGAATTGTGCCTGCACCTATTGCCGTATTGCTGTATACTGAGCCAACCCATACGCCAACACCAATTGCCAGCGCAGCCAGGGATACTTTCATATAAGGTTTCATGTGATTTATTTTCCTCCTCTGGAAATCTATTAACTTTAACTATAGAGAAAAAATGTTGTGGGGACAAGCAAAACCTCGCTCCCGATTTCTCGGGAACGAGGTTTTGTCTGTATTCCGCTATAGAAGTATAGATAATCTATCTACTTATTATTTTGTATTGTTGTTGCCGGAACCCTCTTCCGGAAACTCTGGTTCTTCTTTTGGCAGTTTGGACACATCGTAGCTGTATCCTTGCTCTGCAAGGCGAATCCGTTGCCCCTCAAACACATCATACAAAGCTACACGATATGAACCTCCGCGTATTTTATCAAAGACCGTGTCATCGATGCTCCAGTTGAGTGTCTGATTAATACCCGTTTTCAGATCAGTACCCGGCGTGAGCTCTTTATCGAACACTTTACCAGATCCATCTGTGAGAGAAAGAATCAATTTATGTCCGTATTCACCGCTGTCCACGGCCTCTTCCTGGGTTAACGAGTAAATCATCTCAATCTGTACCGCTGTACCACCTGTGAGATACGCTCTGATATTGCTGCCAGAGAATTTGTACGGATACAAGTCGATATCATTCAGAGACGACAGGACAGGTAAGGATTTTGGCTGCACCTCAAATGACATGGCATTAACATACGCCGTTGCTTCACCTTCGCCGGATACAAATTTGTTGTCAGCCACACCTTCACCCACGATCAGTCGCATATCGGATGTTGACGTTACACTCTTCGGTACTTTGGCCCAGAAGGTCACAACACTCTTCTGACCCGGTCCTGGTACACGATCAGCTTGTTTAGCCGTTGCCTTGTAATACTGGCCATCTGCTGTTTTATAGTATCCTACTAATTTCGCAAGACCGCTCTGACGCAATGATTTGTTCGTCATTTCGAATTCAGTATAGACAATATCGGACGAAGATCCCGGATATACATAGGTTCTGCGTACACCCAGCTCGGTTTCTTTTTCTGCAGTACCTTGAGTAAAGGTCTTCCCTGCACCTACATAAGAAAGTGGTTGAATTAAGCCTGACGTACTGAGGGTAATCCAATCATTCGTTTCTTCTTCGCTTACCTTCTCTAGCAAAGTTACTTCCAGACGGCTCATGTTCAATTCCGATGGGATTTTGGTCAAGAGATAAGCTTCTGTTGTCATACCTGGGCCGAGCAACTTACCACCTTGCGCACGAATCAGCTTCGTATCTCCATCAATCCGTGCGGAATCGATAGTGAACATCGCTTCCAGTTCAGGTAATTGAACCGTTTTGGCCGATGCGTTACGAATGGTCACCTTGGCAGCAATAATATCACTGTCTGTCCATGGCAGGCGTTGGAGAGAGCCGACAGACACTCCGAATGTGCCTTTGCTGTTCTTGATCACCGTTTCAGTAGTAAGCCCATCTCCACTAGTTACCGACTCTGGAATAGCATAGATTCCCACAGGATAGGAGAACTCAAAGCTACTAGCATTCGTGTTTCCTTCCTTACTTTCTTCTTTCGTTATCGGAGTCATGGCATACAGTTTAATTTTGCTGGTATCCCCTTCACCTTGAATGGTAGTGATCAGCTTAATCGTCTTGGTTGCACCTGGCTTCAACTTCAGATCATCCAATGCCTTAGTCTCAATCGGATAAGATGTACCATCTGCTGTACGGATCTCTAATGCGTATTTAGGAATCTTTACTTCTTTCTTCCCTTGGTTCTTAATAACCCATTGCATCGTTAGATCGTATTCTTCATTTTCTCCACGAACACGTGCAGATTCAAGAAGTGTGGATACAGGTTGGCCATCAATAGAAATGATATTCGGTTGGTTTACTGCTGTATCTACATTAGATTGACTAGCTTCTGGCAGTTGCAAAGCGGCCACAGGAAGGGCTGTCTTCTCTTCGCCTTGTTCTTCCACAAGCAGCAATTCGGACTTTTCGAGTTTCAACGCTGTGGGTAAAGAGGCCATTAAGCTCAATGTTTTATTGGCCTGCGCCTGAATGCTGATACCTGTACTGTCTTTGTCCGGCGTTAATGGATAATTCGTGCCATTCGGTGTACGCAAAATCCATTTGATATTCGGATTATCCAGAAGTTTATAGCTAATGTTATTGAGGTTCACGCCAACTTTGACGTATTGCTTCTTATCTTCACCTGGATATACTTTGATTCCGGACACCTTAACTTTGACCGCTGAATCACTCAAACGAACCGTTTTGGTCTTGCCTACAGGTGTGGTAATGCTATATGAAGCTGGAACGTTAAATTTACCCAAAGTGCTTTCATAGTTAGGTTTACTGAAATCCCATTTCACAATGAGGAAGTTCAGATCACTCAGCTTAACCTCACGTCCAACCTTCATGACGTATGTGAGATCAACCGTAGAACCAGGCGATACCGTCTTTTTCTCCTGATCCTTGGCGATCAGTTTCGGAGAGAAAATCGTCCCGCCTTTGGTCTTCACTTTGCTCCAATAATCGAGCATCATCATTGGTGTGCTGTCATTGTTTTTATAGGTCAGTGTATATGTTACCGTGTTCCCATCGTCTTGAGACAAGAGATTCACATCCGTTAATTTCACGGTACTCCGCGCAGTGACTTTCACTGCTGGAACGTTGGCCAATGTATGTACTACTTTTGTAACTGTGGATGTTTGTTCTTTCTTCGATGTTTTATTTGAACTCGTCGACGTATTCGCAGCTGCTGCGATACCTCCACTTGAACTGATCAACAACATACTTGCCATTAAAGTCATCATGACCTTTTTATGATCCACTTCCAAACCTCCCATAAGTTGCTTGTTGCTATATAGTATAAACGTTTGAGAGGGAGAGAAAGTTACGATGTTGTTGGTTTTTAAAACGAAAAAAGCTTGCCCTATAGGGCAAGCTTTTTTCGAAAAAATAATGATTAGTTAGTAGTAACAGTGATTGTTTTGCTTGCAGCTGCTGTATCAGCAGTGAAGATCACATCTGCACCATTATTAGTTACGTCATAACCGTTCAAGTTACTGAAAGCAGAAGCGATTTTCGCAGCAACCACGCTTGCAGTGTCTCCATTAGCTACAGACACGTTTACTGTAGTTCCTGCAGAAGCAGCATCGTCTTTGAAATTCACTTTAATTGTTCCAGCCGCAGTTGCTGCAGAAGCAGTAACTTTTACAACTTGTTTAGTACCTGCAGAAGCATCTGTACCTGCTGTAACTTCATCAACAGTACCTGTAACACCTGTAGCAGCATAAGTAGCAACAATGTCAGCTTTATTACCAACAGTAGTAGCTGTGAACGTTACAACATTTCCAGCAACTGTGGAAGTATATCCAGCAATTGTTGTGTTTTTAATTTTAGCAGCAACAGCATCTGGCGTAGTTTCTACTGCTGGATCTACCGCTACAGTTGCTCCGCCGATAGTCAAGTTACCAATAGCATTTGGAGCTGTAGCAATTGTTAAAGTTTGAACTTCTTGAGTACCAGCATTTCCGGCTGTACCAGCTGCTACTTGGCTAACTGGAGTTGTAGTTACACCTGGACTTACAGGAGTAGTACTTTCAGTTGTTCTGTAAACAGAAGACTTAGCAGCAAATTTAGATGGATCTACGCTGTTACGGATCAATGTTGCATCCTCAGTTACATTTACCAAGTATGCATATCCGTTCGGATTAGCCTTGCTAACAGTAACAACAATTTTATTACCATCTACAGTTGTTGTGTAATCGTTGATAGCAGACAAACGATCACTAGTAGCATCCGCTCTTACAATACGCAATTGTGCACCAAGTTCACTTTGCACACTTGCATCAAGATTGGTTGTAAATGGAATTTCAAATTTGTTACCAACCAATTTAATAGTGTTGTCAGTCAATGCACTCTCATCAATTTTAGGGCTAACTTGACCAGTAGTTGCAACACTCAGAGGACCAGTGTATTTATTACCAGCATAAGTTTGCAATGCATTGTTAGAGTTGATAGTTACAGCACTATTTGCATTGATGTCAGAAGTTGTTTTCAATGTCACTTTGTTGTCGCTAATGGAAACAGAAGATACTGTTGTTCCAGCTACTGCAAAGTCAGATGCTGTAGCATTTACTACTGGAAGATTGAAAGCTACCTCAACTGTTCTGGAATCTTTTTGAGTTCCAGTTGCAGTGTTGAATGGAGTAGCATTCAGACCAGCATTGTTCAATACCGTTTTAGTATTGATGTAGCCTGTAGCTTGACCTGTTGTAGATTTCAAACCTACTACACTTACATATTCAACTGTTTCTGGGAATGCCACTTCAGAACCTTGAATAGTTTCTGGGAATACCAGAACAACAGTTTTACCACCATTGTTTACGTTCAATGAAACTTCAGCTGGCAACGCAATTTCTTGCAATTGGCCTGTTCCATTTTTCTTGAATCCAATGTAATAGTTAGCTTTGTTGCCAAGTGTAGATAGATCAATTGCTTTATCGAATGTCAGAGCTACGCGCTTATTAACGCCAGATTCGTTAACATCGATATTTGCAGCTTTTAATGCCGGGGCAGCGCTATCACTAGCTACAAATGTACCTTCATAAGGTGTCATAGTGTTTTTCAGAGCAGTTTTGTCCTGAACACCAGAAACTTTAAGGTTATAAGTTCCACTATCGAGATTAGAATAGAATTCAATATTGAAAACTTTGCTATCCGAACCAGATGCAACAGTTACATTTCTTACAGCAATATCGTCACTACCTTTTTTAACTGTGTAGTATTTGATATCATCAGCAGTAACTGCTTTATCAAAACGTACAGTTAAACGGTTCGCAACTTCTGTGCCGTATGAAGCATCAATCAACTTAGGTTGAATCAGGTCTACACTTGCAGTAACTTTATGCTCTTTTGTAGCATTAGCGTTACCGGAATAGTCTTTAACATCAACATAAAGTGTAGTTTCGTATCCTGGCAGACGGTTTTCAGTGAAATCAACTTCATACACGTTACCAGAAATTTGAGTTGCTTTACCTACTTTTTTAGTAGTTCCGGACAACCAGTAGAAACTTTCGCTGTTAACTGTTTGTGGATCGATTTCTTCATCGAAGGTAACAGTTACTTTTTCCAAAGTAGCAGTAATTTCAGTCACTTTAGGACCTTCGTTATCAACCGCAACTGTGAAATCAGTAGTAGAAGCCAAAGATTTCAACCCAGCATAATCTTCAATCATAGAAGTTGTCAATTTATGAGCACCTTCGGAGATTGTTCCTGTGTAATCACGCAGGATCACTTCTCTATCGTTAGCACCCAGAGTAACGTTACCAACATAAGCTTTGTCATCCAATTGGAAGTTGCTGCTTGCTGGTGCTTTGATTGGCTCAGAGAAAGTTACTTTGATAACTTTAGTTCCCAGCGCTTTAACTTCTGTTACTGTAGGCAGAACATTATCTGCAGATGTGAAGGAAACTTCACCTTGTGGTACTACAGTACCTGTAGAAGATTTCACGTTTTTAACAACAACTTTGTAAGTTGTTCCTTGAACAAATCTGCTGGACTCATTCAACAACACGCGAGCTGTTTTACCATCAGCCAACAAAGTTACAGATTTAACAATTTTAGAACCACCATCTACACTGTAGTTAGCTTTATCAGTTGCAGTAGCTTTGTCTACTTTACCGTCAAAAGCAACTTCTACTTCTTTCAGGTTAGTGGAAGTAGCAGATTGTACTTTAGTTGCAGCTTCTACAACATAAGTAACTTTTTCAGTGAAAGATTTATCTTTGTAAGTAAATTTCACTTCAGTTTCTTTGTTAGCTTCAAGAGCTTTATCCAAAGTAACTTTTACAGTTTCGCCGTCACTGATTGTGAAAGTAACGACTTTACCGCCTTCACTTACTTCGTATTTAGTAACTTTCAAGCTTTGCGCTTGGTCAATTGCGTAAGCAGCGCCTACAAGCAATTCACGGGAAGCGTTAGCACCGAAGTTAGCTTTAGAATCGATCAAACCAGCGTTGATTGCTGCTTGAACATAACCTTTAGCCCAATCAGCTGCATTGTTGTTAGTTTCAGCTGGGATTTCCAGGTCAAGTGCACGAGTCAAGATGGTAGCCATCTCGGAAACAGTTACTTTACCGTTGAAGTCGAAGATTTTCTTCTCAACGTTTTTACCTTCCATGATACCCGCAGCAGTTACTGCTTCGATGTAAGGTACAGCCCAGTTTTTAGCTGTGTAGTTTTTGTCAGTGTAAGAAAGAGTTCCAGTGATCTCTTTCAGACCCAGCAATTTAGTGATGACTTTAGCGAACTCAGCGCGAGTCATGTCTTTATCCAAACCTGCAGTACCATCTGGGTAACCAGAGAAGATACCTTTTGCTTTCAATGCATCAAACTGTTGTTGTGGTGAAACTGCTGTGTCACCGAATGCTACAGATGCAAACATCGAGAATGCCATTGCTGTAGACAATGCTACGGATAAAATTTTCTTCATAACCTTTTTTTCTCCTCCTTGGGTGTTCATAACATTTGAATTTTCTTTAATAGGGTCGCTCGTATTCCTCATATATTGTTGCACCCCCTTTCCAGAGTTGTGAGCAAGTTAATATAAATGATGTCTGTGAGCATATCACAGAAACTTGTAAACTAGGTTGTAAAGCAGAACCATACGAAAATAGAGTAGTTTCCTAATCCTACCTTCGTATTATACAATGGGTCTTCCGAGTCGTAAAGCAATTTTTTCTAAAAAATAGACAAGATTCTTCACGAGGTCATTCTTGGTAACAGGCCCAATGTTTTTGACTCTACATCTTAAACGCAGCAGATTTCAAAAAGTTGCGGATTCCACAAAAAAAGTTTTGAATTTATTTATGTATAGGTACAGTGCGGGTAAGATAGCCATTCAAAACCCATATAAAACATTGATACGACTGTGTTCTTTCCAATATAAAAGGTGCTTCTTCTATGTTGCCAACGTTTATTTATACCCAGAGTTTCACACTATGAAGCGACAAAATCCACAAAAAAAAAAAATAAAAAGCATCCCTGAATGGGATGCTTTCGTACTATTCTGGTTATATAGGTTAGCGAATTTTCATCGCAAGGTCGATAATTTGAGCTCGCATCTGCGGATCACTGTTCAATCTCAGATACATATCATCGATTGGTTGTCTGTTCTCACGATACGTTTTCTCATGCTTCATCGTCGTGTGAGACCATTCAATCAGTTCATTCTCAGCCAGAACCAGATTGTTATACGCATCATGGAAGCCAGTAGTCTGTACAAGCCCTTCCATCACTTCCTGAGAGATCTCCTCCGTCTTACGTGTATCTTCCAACTTTTTCTCCAGAATGACTGCCTGCTTCTCGAACTGTGTCTTTGCCTTCATGTAGCCCAGCTGGGCTCTCGAATAAATCGGTTTCATTAGCTAACTTCACCCTCTAGATCATTGTGTATTTACCGTTATTGTATCTTAAACTCTAGCAAATTACAAAAATAGTTATTGGTAAAAAACTTATTTCTTCTATTATAAAAGTGTTCTTTATCAGTTATATAACACTCATAAAAAGGACCTGCCCCTTTAGCGCAAGGGACAGGTCCTTCCTAAAATGCATCCATGCTATCACATAAATTAACTCAAGTTTTTAGGAAATACTTTGGTACTCTTCTTGAGCAATTCAACCGCGATCTTACCTGCTTCTGCACGAGTCAGGTTTCCTTTCGGGTTAAATGCATACTGTGGTTTGCTTTGGCCGGTAACTGTTACAGGAGATCCTTCCATGATCTTCGCTTTGGTAACGGCTTGTACAGCAGGACCCGCGTAGTTCTCCATGCTGCCCGAGTCGATGAAAGACTTGGCCAATGCACTTTGGAGCTTGTTGTCATTTGCAGCTAATTTGAGCTCAAGTGCTCTCGCTATCATGACCGCTGCCTGTTCACGTGTGAGAGGACGATCCGGCCCAAACACACCATCGGTCAATCCTGTAATGATACCTGCTCTGGCAGCTGTCTCAATACTGTCATAATCCCAAGTATATGAACTTGTTCCAGGCGCCACATCTGTAAATGTTCTTCTGCTATCAGAAGTAATCGGAAGATTCAATCCTTTTACCAAAAGTGTGGCAAACTCTCCTCTGGAGGTCCGATCATCTGTTCCAAATTGTTCAAAACGCAATGGTGCCATAAATCCTTTGGCGTATAATGCATTAAGAATATTTCTGGCCCAACCGTGGTTCGTGATATCGTTGTAACTTCTTCTAAGCTTCATGACCTTATAGTACCCGAAATTATCGAACGGAACGGTTACTGTATGCTTCTTGGAATCCACTTCTCCACCAATACGTTTCCATTCTCTACTTGAAGAGTAGTAGAATACCGAGATTGTGGAGCCCGCGTCATCTACCACGTTAGAATCGTAAGTCAATGTCAATGTACCACGTTGAGATGGTTTGATTTTGCGCTCAGTTGGTGTTAATGGGTTACCATACAATGAATCTATAGTGTATGGACCTATCCCATTTGTTGGTTCTTTGTAGTTGTCAGTGCCTCTTGTGCCCGACTCCCCTAAACCTCCACTAATCCAGTAAATGTCTGAAATCGGACTAAAGTTCACAGAATCTCCCGTGATTGCCGAGAACCTTCTGTAATAATCATCCGGTACGCTTAATGGATTGGGATCTCCTTCTTCTGTTTTGAAACCAACAATACTTCCGTAATCGTTACGACGTTCCACAATACCAGTATTCGGATCTGCAATACCAAACAACAGTTTGTTATTAGGATAGAACTTTGCGATTCCACTGGTGTCTAAACTTTCCATTACCGTCCCTTTGGGGAAGCTTAGCTCAAGCTGTTTATTGAAGGCAGAGTACTTAGTGGCTACTTTAGGAGCCATATACTGTGAATCCACTCCGGTAGCACTAGTATAGTACACTTCAATTGTATTCGTTGTTTTCACACCATTACGATCAATTGTTAGTTTAATTTTGTTCACTTTATCGGATTTGAGTCCAACATAATCAAGAGCAAAACGGTCCGTTTCTGTTCCTTGAAGCTTTTTAGCTGTCTCTTTATCAATAATAACGGACGTTGCTCCCTCTGCCTCAATATCAAAATGAACAAAGTTTTTGTTGACAACAATCTGACTACCTGAAGTAGGTTGCGGAGCTATAATACGATAACCTGCAGCTTCTCTGACCACTTCTACTTTTTGACTTGTCTTTGCTCCAGTTTTGTTGTAAAGGTCCAGTGTGTAGATGTATGTCCCTGGCGTCTCAGCTTTCAGATCTCTTAACCGTACAACAAAGTCCTTTTGATTTCCGGCACGATCCACAATAACGTTACCATTGTTCAGGGCATACTCCGGAGAAATTATTGGATCTGCCCAAGTTGTATTACCTGCCGATCCTTCTGGTATATTCACGTCAAAAATAGTTTGAGTCCCCATACTCAGGCTCATTCGAATAGCCCCTGCACCACGTATTGCCAAGTCGAAATTTTTAAGGCTGGTCGTGTATTTCTTGTCGGCAAATGTGAAATCCGTGGACAGGTTAAACAGGTTTTTCACCCATTGATCATCCGGATTATACGGATCAAGGAATGTGGAGCGATTTTTACTTGGTGCCGGCTGGAAATTGTTGATTGTCGATACATTATTATCATTAATGTATATGCGCAATTCTTTGGTTACTTCATTCAGCTGGCCTTTCTCTCCAGTTCCTGTACCCGTTAATACGATGCGGTTTTCCCCAAAGAATAAAGGTCCATTATCCCCGTCAATGTCAATTTGAACGTCTTTAAAGCTTCCATCCGCGCCCAAAGTCAACTGTTTTTGAGTCGTGTTTGCTGCAGGATGTGTCGAATACACTTTTACACCATTTGCGAAAATCTCTGCTACAAAGTACTTGCTATCTAATGTTGCAAAGTCAACGTACTTACCTTCAACCAATAATTTATCTGTTTTTTTGGAGTTCATGTCATACGTCTGACCATCCGTCAGGTTGCTCACGAAGATGTAGTTTTTGGATGCAAACGAGATCGTCGCATTACGACTTGATGTTGATCCAGCAAACTTGAACTGAACGGTTTGATTTCCGTTTTTGAAGCCTTTGATTTGATAGATGTATTTAGTTGGTGATACTTGTATCGGTGGTGAGAGCTCAATCGAGCTTGTGCTTCTTGGAAGATATTCGGCTGTCAACACACTTCCATTAGGATTTCTGCTGGTTTCTACGAGGATATAGAAATCCGCAGAAGTGACACTTGAACCCGAAAGAGGCACCCCTTCTGGTGCATCACCAGAGCCGCTATAGTCCTTAAGATATTTTAAATTCGTAATAACCGTTTCATTCTCTAGATATTGAAAATTCATATTTACACTTGCTGTGTTTTTTCCATACTTCACACTCAACGAATGATTTTGCAAGCGATCGATCGTAGTATTAGGGGCAGTTCCTGATTCTGTAAACTTCAATGATGGTATTTTAAACGAAATCAGAGCATATGAAGGCGTGTTGATTCCCACACTAGGAATGGGTTCAATTTTTGGAACAATGCCACTCAATGCGCCATCCACCGAGATTTCAGGAACAGCAGTTGTTTTATCATCCGGCAAAAGTAATTGAACAGTTACACTGGCTTGTAAAGGGTCACCTCCATAAGTAGGCCTTTCCGAGAGCATACTCTGCGATAGTCCATCCGAACCCTCATTCAAATCCAGTTGAGAGAATGGATTTTCCTCATCATAGTAGAGAAGAGAATAAGTGTATTTATTTTTGTCTACGCCGCTTTCAATTGTGATGATTAGATCATTCTTGCCTGCCTTCAATCGAAGCATTGGCGAGAAAAATGTGCCATCTTGTTGAGACAATGCTGTTGGTAATGCCTCACCATTATTCAAACTTACTGTTACTTTAGAGGAGTTGTGGGCTACACCTTGAATAGTCACATCACCCGTATCTACAACAACCTGTGATCCTTCATTTAGATCAAGATTATCGGCTCCACCCAAAACTTGCAGCTTTTCAATGTATGGTACAGAGTCATACAAGATATAGAAGCTTTCAGAACGTTCGCTTGGTCCCTGGGAACCGGTAAACGTTACTTTGTTCATTCCGGGAAACAATGTAAGTGTTGCTTTAAAACGATTGTCTGGCCGATCTGGATCAACCGTTACAACCGCTGGTGCTACTCGCGTGCTGTCTGGAACCCAAGTGCCATCCTTTAGATTCATCAGTTGAACGTTGGCACCCAATGTAGAGCCTGTTACGTTAGTGAACGTACCCGTTACCGCCTGTTCACTGTTAGTTACAACAAAAGCAGTTGAACGTGATAGCACATCCAAGCCAGTTCCACTCATTTTGAGACCTACTGTATTTTTCAATTGGACGTTCCCAGCATTATCTGGAGTAAAATAACTCGTCTGTCCTGCCGCCGACGCGACTGGTGCAAGGCCTGCTGGTATTAGAGATACAACCAGTGCCACCATCATCAGCCAAATCATCGGCTTCTTCGTACGCTGCATGCAATCATCTCTCCTCTATTTAAGTCAGTTAACTTTTTTATCGGCCGAAAGGTTCCAATTATTTAGTAAAAACAGCAAAATAAACAAAAAACCTTGTCCACAAGGGACAAGGTTTGGGTCTGAAAGAATATTCAATAAGATCAGTAAACGAGCGTTTCTATTTAGGATTTTGAACGGGTCTCCGGGTTCAACTTGACGCGCATACGCATCAGGAAGTTAATGACCGGCCTTCTGGTTTTACTTACCAGTCCGATGACTTCTGCTCCCACCTGGAGGAAGAACATCATGATACAGATCACGACGAACGTTACCCAGTTGGCTTCGAACATCGCAGCGGAAGATTGGATAATCGCCAGTACACCGAAGAATGCGGCAATACCGTAAATGATCAGCACTGTCTGACGGTGACTGAATCCAAGTTCACGCAAGCAGTGATGCAAGTGACCTTTATCCGGTGAGAAAATCGGTTTCCGTTGTACCGCACGACGAATGATCGCGAAGAAGGTATCCGAGAGCGGCACACCGATAATGATCAGCGGTGTAATGAAGGACACGACAGCAATTTGTTTGAAACCAAGCATGGACAGCATTGCTAGAGAGAAACCAAGGAATAGTGATCCCGTATCCCCCATGAAGATCTTGGCTGGGTGGAAGTTGAAGAACAAGAATCCCACAATACTACCAAGCAGTACAAGACACATCAATGCAATCATCATATTACCCATCAGGAAGGACATCACGGCAATTGTACCAATGGCAATACCGGATACACCAGCAGCCAGACCATCCAGACCGTCAATCAGGTTAATCGCATTTGTTACACCAACAATCCAGAGAATGGTCAGCGGAATGGACACCCAAGCTTCCAATGAAGAATAGGAATCCTGAAAAGGAATATTAACGAAGTCTACACGGATGTTAAATCCGAATACGACTACAGCAGCAGCAACAATTTGTCCGAGCAGCTTCACTTTGGCTGACAGTTCAAAACGGTCATCCAACGCACCAATCAGTACGATGATCGATCCACCAATCAGAAAAGCACTGACAAAGCTCATGTCTCTTGTCGTAAACCATGCTGACACAAAAGGAAGCAGTGCAGCAACCGTAATGATAAAGGCCAGGAAAATCCCTAGACCACCAAGACGCGGCATAATTCGAGTATGCACTTTACGAGCATTCGGCGTATCCATTGCTCCAATTCTGACTGCGAACTTTTTGACAAGTGGTGTCAGGGCAAGAGCCAGTCCCATTGACACGATAAATCCAATGATAAAGATCGCTACCATTTGAACATTCGACCCCCAATTATAATACCTGTAAGAAATTATAAATCCCCTGATCTCTTTTTATATATAAATTATTGTTCGTCACTTTTAATAAAAATACCATTTGCACCAGAACGGAGAGGGCAGAAATAACCTGTAGAAGCGAAGCGTTCGCCTTTATCACGAGATTTCAACCTTAGAAAGGTTGATAAAAGAAATCCAGGGATAACAGCGATCAAAAGGTTATTCTGACATCGGAGTGGCCATGTGCAACTAAACGTTTTTATTTGAGTGGCACACATGTAATCCGGAATGAATTATACGCTGATCACAGGTGAAATGCCAACCTCAATTTTTAGCAAAAACGTGCATTTTACGCGTAATAGCCTAATTTTAACGGACTTTAGTCACGTTTTCTTTGTCCCGCATCACTTTGACAGCGAATTTCGGAAGCGCAAGCATTCGGCCAGCCCGACTAGGTTCGCGAAGTAGACGATAAAACCATTCCAGTCTTAACTTTTGGAACACTTTAGGTGCACGTTTGGTTTTGCCCGAAATCACATCAAAGCTGCCTCCAACCCCCATGGTAACGGGAACTTGAAGCGCATCTTTGTACTTGTGAATCCACGGTTCCTGCGTGTCTGCCCCACGTGCAACAAACAGCAGATCAGGTGCAGCTTCACGGATGGAAGCGACAACCTGCTCGTCCTCAGCCGGACCAAAATAACCGTCACGATAACCTACAATTCGAATCGCCGGATATTGCTCTTGTAACCGAACTGCCGTTTCTTGAATCACCTCAGGTGTGGAACCGAGCAGATACACGCCCCACCGATAGTTTTCTCCAACACGCAGCAATTCATGTAAAAGCTCAAATCCAGGCACCCGCTCTGCCACAGGCTCCCCACAATAATTGGCAGCCCATACAACACCTGTTCCATCGGGAACAATCATTTCTGCAGATTGCATAACCTTCATCATCGCTGGATTCTCCAGCGCGGCCATGACCATGATGGGATTGGCTGTAATGACTTGGTGCGGCTGCTTTGTAAGCACTGCTTGGCGTAGAACCTCCACCGTTTCATTCATCGTTAGTTTGGAAAAAGGAATACCATAGATTGAAACGGTAGGTATTGGTCCGGTCTGATTCATCTTATTTCACCCTTTGCGGCCTAAATATTTAATAATTTGCTGAGCAGGCACTTTGGCTTCCTGCTTCAATTCGGTAATGCCTTCTTCATGTTCCTTCAGCCACTGTGAACGCTGATCCAACAGGTTAGCCACTGTCTTCGCCAGTTTATCCCCATCCAGCGCATCCGTACTGCCCACGGTTTCACTATCAAGACGCAGCATGAACTGATCAATCTTCGGATCATACGAGATACCAACAGGAGGAACATACTGTGAAGCTGCATAGATCAGACTGTGCAGACGCATGCCGATAACGACATCACAATTGCTGACTTCCTGAAGCATCAGTTGGGGATCAGTGAGATCCTTGGTAATGCTGACCTCGCTACCTTTGTTCCCCAGATCACCGAGCATTTCCATGACAAACCTTGAAGCCTGTTCATCAATCGGTAAGTGAAACGGCATAAAGCGCAAGTGAACGGCCTTTTTGGAGCAAAGCTTCTTAAGTCCAGCAGCAATGGCTGTAAGCTCTTTACGATCCGACTCCCAGAAACGTACGGATACGCCGATCACCGGGAGTTTGGTATGAACGCTTGCTCCTTGAGCATTAACCGCGATTGAACTTACTTCTTCCGCTTTGGCTTCAGGCAACGGCAGACCCATCACCGGGTCAGGAACCACATGAATCTGATTCCACTGCAATCCGAGCCCGCGCAAATATTCAGCAGATTGTTCATCACGCACAGATACATAATTACAGGCTTTGAAGACCGAACGAATCATCGGATTGAAAATTTTGTGATTTACAGGTCCAATGCCCTGCGCATAAATAAATGTTGGTTTTTTCAACCATTGGGCCAGTTTGATGACGCCCAGGTAGTAAGGGATAGATTTCAGTCCAGTTGCATCCTGCAGCAGACTTCCTCCTCCACTTATTAAACCATCACTTTCCTTGATCGCTTCGCGAACTTCCTTCAACTTCATCCGATGTACTGAACGTACACCATACATTGAAGTGGTCCACTCCGGATCACCGGAGAGCACAATCGGCTCAATCGTGACATTCGATCTGTGACTCTCCTCTTCCAGCGCAGTCAAAATTGACTTTAGTACCGCTTCGTCTCCACTGTTGTGGAATCCGTAATATCCTGAGATGACTAACTTTTGAGAAGTGGTGACCATTTTTTCCAACATCCTTCCGCTACTTGCCACACACCCACAGCAACGATACCGAAGATTAAGCCAAGTCCCAATCCCATCACTCCACGAATGAGTGACAATACAGCTGGCGTATGGATATGCGCGAACGTATCCACCATGGACAATTGTCCAATTGCTGCAATAATGAGCACAAAGATGACTTTACGATATTTTAAAGCGGCGAACACGCCAACGATAAACAGCGGGTGTCCCAGCATAAATTCTTTGAATCTTGGCCGTACGCCAAATGTGTCTTCCAACACAACACGCAGGAACATCTCGAAAGGCGTAACCGAACCCGAGTTGCCTGTACGGCTCAAATAGTAATACCCAACAACGGCAGCAACAAGTGCCAATATAACCATAACTACAGTGATTGGTGTACGCAACAGTTCTTTGACTTGCTTAATGGAGAACGAACCCGAACCCCGGTAAAACACAATATAAATTGCTACCAGCGCCATAGGTGCAAAGTGCAACAGGCTAACGCCTCGGAACTGGTTGATAACCAGACTGTACGTAATGCTGTTCAGCAATGCGATGACAAAAGGCACCGCCAGGAACGACAGAATCGATGTTCTTACATATAAGAATAATGTTTGTGCCAGTCGACGACCCGCAGGCGCGTCTGGCTGCCGCTGCTGCTGATAGTTCACTGTACGAACCGCCAGCACCATCGCAATGGTTGGCGCACTAATGGCTACCAGTAATGCAATTCCTTGCTCCAGCAACGTCGGTTTGAGCAAGAATAACCCGGCACTACCCACCAGAGCCAGTGCAAATACAAGCAATGTCAGCAGTGGTACAAAATATGAAACCATAAGCGTAATCATTGCGATTGCACCAATCAAGGCAACCAGCTTAGCATAACGCTGAATGGAAGAATCCTTAACCGTGAACGCTTCAGCTTGTCCGAGTTCGAAGCCGTGTTTACCCATACGTTCAATCGCATGACCTGGCTCACCCAAACTATTGATCAGATTATCAATTGGATTGGTGATCATGGCTTTGGCCGTATTCCGACTTGGCGAAGCATTCATATAGATCATACGAATGTTGCGGTCTTTGGTAGCCAAAACAAAACGGTCAGCAATGGTGTCTACATCCAGATTGGCATCCCCATCACTTAAGGAGTACAGACGAGTTACATTGTAGTCAATTTTATAGGAGAGAGTCTCAAAACCGGATTGTGGTTTCTTCAAATTCTCAATAGCCGCCAGTCCAATATGGTGCTTGTTCAGCAACTGGGCAAACATATCGATACTCTTCATCTCTGCATTATCATTGTACCCTTTCACAGCATCACCATCAAACAAGATGCGCTTTACCCCATTTTCTTCGAAGAAGGTAAGCAGGCGTTCCATGGATTCCTGATTATAAGGCACACTGTCTGAAATCCGTGGCAAAATGTAAAATCCTTTATCACGCAGCATCTTCACGGCAACCGGATCTGGTTGCAAAGGCTGCATGTTGGCATTCTCCGGTGGAGTCTGCAATATTAAGCCGCTACGACCTTCATATTCCCATGGAAGCACAGGAATCTCCCGATCGGCGAACGTTTGTTCAATGATAGGGGTATACGTTTGTGCATTTTCCTCATTTGTGAATAGAACATACGTGTAATTATCGTTAGCAGGAATGACATTTTGGGTCATGTTCGCAAGATCCTGCCCGTTATATACCATCAGACGGCGGGACTTCTTCAACTCATCCAGTGTACTTTCGAACACCGCCATGGTTGTCACTCCGGCGTCTTTCAACCGAGTCAGTTGTTCATTCATAAAGTCTTGCGGATGGGCCTGATAAGCCGAGATATCCAATAGCCCCCGATAATTGAAGACAAGCTCCACCTTTTTGGCGGAAGATTCCGTCTGCACCCGATCACTGATGACAGGGATGGAAGCAATCAAACCGATAATGACAACAATCCACAGCCACTTCCGTGAAGCGGTATTCCAATAAAGCCATTTTTGACGCACTACATGTACCTCCTCAAGTGTTGGAACCAAATGCACGTTCAGCTCATGATTTTCATTGCAAAATAGTGAATAAATACCGGATACAAACAGCTTGTGTCAACAAACGTGCATCTATCCGCAATTCATCCAAAATAGACGTAGACTTTTACCTTTTACCTTTTTACCTAAAAGAAAAGCCCCTCCGCCAACCAACCTTACGGTGCGGAGAGGCTTTCTCATGTTCTTGCTCAGTACTGCATTCGTATTTATTGTGCGTCTACACGCGTCATCACCGTAGTAGCCAAACGCTCGATACGGCTTTCGGCGTCTTCCAGGTTCTCTCCGCGCACGGCGAAGTATACTTTGATCTTCGGTTCTGTTCCCGAAGGACGCAGGCAGAACCATGATCCGTCTGCCAAAATAAATTTCAGAACGTTCTCTTTCGGCAAGCCATCCAAGCCAAGGGAGTAATCCAGCACATCTTGTACAGCGATGCCGGCTACTTCTTGTGGCGGATTAGAACGCCAGTCGGTCATTTTCGCCTGAATTTGAGCTACGCCATCCTTGCCTTTCAGCGTACGAGACTCCAGCTTCTCCAGGAAATATCCAAATTGGCTGTACAGCTCTTGCAGGACATCATAGAGTGTTTTGCCTTGGTTTTTATAATAAGCAGCTGCTTCAGCAATCAGCATTGCAGCCAGGACTGCATCCTTGTCACGTGCGTAGCTGCCTGCCAGGTAACCATAGCTTTCCTCATAACCGAACAAGAACGTATGACTGCCGGTTGCTTCGAACTGGTTCATTTTTTCACCGATATATTTAAAGCCTGTCAGGGTGTTCATCACTTCTGCACCGTAATGCTCAGCAATGACCGCTCCCATCTCGCTTGTTACAATCGTTTTGACAACTGCACTGTTCTTCGGCAGCTTACCTGTCTCTTGCAAACGGCTCAACACATAGTGCACCATGATCGCTCCGGATTGGTTACCCGACAGTACGAAATACTTGCCATCCTTGTCTTTCACTACCGCACCCATGCGGTCTGCGTCTGGATCTGTACCAATCAGAATATCTGCACCCACGGATTCACCCAGCTTCATTGCAAGCGTAAATGCTTCGCGCTCTTCCGGGTTAGGTGATTTCACTGTGGAAAATTCAGCATCAGGCTGTTCTTGCTCTGCCACGATGTGAACCTGCTCGAAACCGATCTGTTCCAACACACGACGTACAGGCACATTACCTGTTCCGTGCAGTGGAGTGAAGACGATTTTGAAATCACGGCCGACGCCGGATTGAATCAGGTCACGACTGAGACTTAGACTGGCAACGGTATCTACAAATGCCTGATCTTCCTCTTCTCCAAGCCATACGAGCAATCCTTGAGCTTCAGCTTCTTCCTGCGTCAGCTTTTTCACATCCGCGAGGGAAGGAACTTCCTGAATGTATTGAATGACTTTCTCTGCTTCGTGTGGTACCAATTGGCCACCCTCATGGTTGTAAACTTTGTAGCCATTGTATTCAGGAGGATTATGACTCGCCGTCACCACAATACCGCCGGTTGCTTGCAGATGACGTACACTGAAGGAAAGCTGAGGCGTAGGACGCAGGGATGTAAACAGCTTAGCCACAATGCCATTTCCAGCCAGAACCAGGGCAGCATCCAGTGTGAACTCCGGTGAGAAATGACGGGAATCATGCGCGATCACTACAGAAGGTTTACCTTCTTTGTCGCCATGCTGCTCCAGCAAATAACGGGCAAACCCTTGCGTTGCACGACCCACCGTATAACGGTTCATCCGGTTGCTTCCCGCTCCGATCACACCACGCAATCCACCTGTACCAAACTCCAGATTTCTGTAGAAACGATCTTCCAGCTCTTTCGGCTGATCCTGCAAATCACGAAGCTCCTGTTTCGTCGCTTCATCAATCGAAGCATCCTCCAACCACTGCTGCAATGTTTGTGCTGCTGTTGCGCTTAACTGTTCCATTCCTGCAAACCCCTTCCTTCTATATAAAATTCAATTGACTGCTGAACGATACAATCATTAGCTTGGGTCAGACAGTGCGAACATGATCTCGCCTTCAGCTACCACTTTGTCGCCTACTTTGGCTGTAGCTTTGCCTTTACCGATTGAACCTTTGAGGCGCGTAATCTCCACTTCCAGCATCAACGTATCTCCAGGCACAACTTGTCCACGGAATCGGAAATTGTCCAGTCCCGCCAAAAAGCCAATTTTGCCTTTGTTGCCTTCCAAATTCAGAATGGCTACTGCACCAACCTGTGCCAGTGCTTCTGTAATCAACACACCCGGCATTACCGGATACTCTGGAAAATGACCAATGAAGAAAGGTTCATTAATGGTTACATTTTTCAAACCAACGGCACGTTTGCCATCCTCAATCTCTAAAATCTTGTCCACCAGCAGAAATGGGGGACGGTGTGGGATAATCTCTTGAATCTGTTTGATATCGAGCACAGTATAATCTCCTCTCGGGATGTTTATATGAGAATCCTCCATCATAAAGTTCTCATGTGCGCACAGGTGGCCGTTACGGTTACGGATCGTTCTTTCGATCGCTGTTGTTTCCGAATGTTTCTGAACTATTTTCAAATGGATAACATTCGGAAACAAAGGCGAACGCTTCGCTTCTTTCAAACGATTCCGTTCCCTCCACTGACTTTAGTGCGGACATGGGAAATCTGATTATGATCAAGTCGGGCCTCATATAAAAGGTTTTTAATTTTAATGTTGTATGGAAAGCATATTTTCGGTTAACACTAGTTATATCCTTCATGACTGCAGTAGTGAAGGTTGAGATAAGGGGTCTCTCTTCGCGATGACGAATGTCTTTCGCAGGGGAGGCCTCTTTTGACGTCAAACGTCATCCATCATTATACTGTTTTCAACACCAAAAAGAAAACTCCTGCCTGCGCAGGAGTTTTGCATATATCGTTCATCTACGGAGCGAACACCAAATCATATACATGTTCCCATGTACTCCACTGCAATACGGAACCGATATCCTGTTTGCCCAGTACCACGTAGCCAGCTACCAATCCGCCAGCGAGGGCAAGAACAAGCAGGACCGGAACCAGAAACCATCTTGCGATGCGCCATCCACTCTTTTTCTTGACATTCGTCTTATCCGGCTTGCTGTTCTGCTGCTGTGTGTCTGTCATCACATTCACCTTTTATGCTCTCATATTGTTGGCAAGACCCGCCATGGAATCACTGGATGTGAGCGCACGTGCCGCCAGTTGGTAAGTACGCTGTCCTTGCATCAGCAAAGACATTTCTTGTGTCAAATCCACGTTGGATTGTTCAATGTAGCCTGCACGGATCATGGCTGTCGCTTCACGTGTAGCTGCATTGGCTCCAAATACATCATCCTCGGTCAGACCCGCATCCAGACCAAACAGGTTATCTGCATACTGCACAAGCCCTTCCGGGCGCTCGATATCAACGAGTTGCAATTGAGCTCCAATCGTTGCATTGGCTTCATTGCCACGACTGATCAACAGATTGCCTTTTTCATCAAATGCAACCTTGCTGTTATTCGGTGCCGTAATGCGATTACCTTGACGATCCAATGCAAAGTGGCCTTCGCCATTGACCAATACCATCATGTCTGGCGCATTGGGATTCGTTTTGGGTCTTGTATCAGGGACAAAATGGAATGCACCCTGACGCGTCCACATTTTCTCACCATTCGCTTCAACGGCAAACATCGCATTGCCTTCAATCGCCAGATCGGTAGGACTACCTGTCTCATTGAGCGTACCCTGACTCATATCCTTTGTCACATCAGCCAAACGTACACCAAACCCGAGGTTGTATCCCATCGGGGTCGAGCGTCCATCCAGCTTGTACTTGTCCGGTTGCTGCTGCACACGTGTCAGTACATCTTCGAAGGCTGCTTGCTTACTCTTATAGCCTGCCGTATTCACGTTGGCAATATTATCGGAAATGACATCCAGACGCTGCTGTATTCCGGTCATGGAGACCATTGCACTAATCATGGAATTATTCATTCGGTGGTTACCCTCCCTGGTTCTACCCTCCCAAACCCTCCCTGGTAGGGAGGGCCCCAGATGGCGCTGCCCTCTGGACTCCCGAAAACAGGCGGAGTGGGTGCGTGGGGTACGATCTTGCTAAGTGACGGTGGTGTGTGTGCGCCGCGACTGCCGGGCTATGATTCCCGCCATAGTTTCACATGGCTGAATCATAGCCCGGCACGCTCTTTATGCGGCGTGTAGCTCCGCGTGGTCTCTCCTTGCTTTGCTTCGCAAAGGACTGTCGAGACCATCGCTGCGCTTAGCTTACTGCTACGCATTCCTCGCATAGGCTCGGCTGCGGTTAGGCTTTTGCGCTCCGCGTGCTCTCTCCCTGCTTTGCTCCGCAAAGGACTGTCGAGACCGCCGCTGCGCTTAGCTTACTGCTGCGCAATCCTCGCATAGGCTCGGCTGCGTTTGGGCTTTTGCGCTCCGCGTGGTCTCTCCCTGCTTTGCTTCGCAAAGGACTATCGAGACCGTCGCTGCGCTCAGCTTAATGCTGCGCAATCCTCACATAGGCTCGGCTGCGGTTAGGCTTGCGCTTCGCGTGAGCCTCTCTGCTTTGCTGCGCAAAGGGCGTTTGGCTCTCCGCTACGCGGCTATATTATACGTTGGCGTTATACACGCCCAACTTCATTGACGGCTTTATCCAGACTGCGGTCGTAGAATTGTACGACCTTCTGGTTCGCTTCATATGCACGGAATGCTGCGTTCATATCTACAGTTGCCTGTGACGCATCCACATTCGAACCTTCCAGGTAGCCTTGACGGATCTGCACATTATCACCGACAGCCATCATCCGAGCCGTTGCTCCATTCTGATCATTCAGGCTGAAATTACCATCACCTTGACGTACCAGTTGGTTCGGTTGATCGATGACGCTGATTCCCAATGTAACACCTGTGGGTGCACCCGTCTCTGCATTAACAAGACGACCTTGCTCATCCACTTTAAATTGGTCTACCGAGCCTGTCAACACAACAGGTTGTCCATTATTATCCAGAACTTGTGAACCTGTTGAGCTGAGCAGCTGTCCAGTTCCGGTAACCTCGAAGTGACCATCACGTGTATATCTTGTGTTACCGTCTGCATCCCGTACTGTAAAATACGCCTGAGGTTGGTAAGTTACCGTGCCATCAGCTCGTACAAATTTGCCTGAACCGTCAAACGAGACAGGTTGTCCTGTCTGTGGATCATTCACGGCCAGATTGGACGAAATGGCAAAATCACTCTTTTGCCCACTTTCCATAATGGCTCCCTGCAAATTCATGGACAAACTTTCTTCCGCGAACACACCTGTGTTCAGCTTGCCCAGCCGCTTTGTCGGAAGATTGGCATCTCCGCCTACCAAAGTAATGAGCATTTCCGGGAAAGAACGGCTTACGCTGTTCACTTGTTTATATCCCGTTGTGTTCATATTTACGATGTTCTGCGTTGCGGTGTCATGGCGGCGTTGTTGCGTAATCATTCCCGCGGTAGCGGTGTACAGACCTCTTAACATGTATTAACCCCTCTCCTCAAGCGCTTGTCCTGCATCGTAGGATAGCTGCTTGTCCGTTCTGCTTCCCGAGCTTGGGCGAACCTTTGCTTTTTATATCGGCAGATTAGAACTTTTTCTTAACGACTTGATCCAAATTATTCAACATAATGCCAGTCCCCTTCACGACACAATGCATCGGATCCTCTGCAACCCATACCGGTACATGCAATTCATTGGACAACAGTTCGTCCAGTCCGTTCAGCAAAGCGCCTCCACCTGTCAACACGACACCTCGGTCAATAATGTCTGCCGCTAATTCTGGTGGCGTCCGCTCCAATACCGACTTGGCTGCCACGATGATGGATTGCACGGAATCCCATAGCGCCTCCTGCACTTCATTTCCCGACACCGTTACGGTAACAGGCAAACCGGATACCATATCCCGACCGCGAATGTCCATCTCCGTTTGACGACCACCCGGATGTACGGAACCAATCGCAATCTTGAGATCTTCGGCTGTACGTTCACCGATCATGAGTTTGTATTTGGCTTTGATAAACTTGGTAATCGCTTCGTCGAACTTGTCCCCTGCGACTTTAATAGAAGAGGCGGTGACTACGTCGCCCATAGACAGGACTGCAACGTCAGTCGTTCCGCCGCCGATATCCACGACCATATTGCCGCTCGGCTGAAAAATATCCATCCCCGCACCGATCGCTGCCGCTTTCGGCTCTTCTTCCAGAAATACTTCTTTGGCACCGCTGCGCTCAGCAGCTTCACGGATAGCCTTCTGCTCCACGGAAGTAATGTTGGTTGGTGCACAGATCAGAATGCGCGGGTGGCTGTACCAGCTTCTTGCTCCCACACGATTAATGAAATGTCTAAGCATTGCTTCCGTAATCTCGAAGTCCGCAATAACACCGTCACGCAGCGGTCTAATGGCAACAATGTTACCTGGAGTACGCCCCACCATACGACGCGCTTCTTCCCCAACAGCAAGGACCCGCTTCGTATCGCTTTCAATGGTCACGACGGAAGGTTCATCGAGGACAACCCCACTTCCTTTCACGTGAATAAGCACGTTCGCCGTGCCAAGATCAATACCGATATCCTTGCTAAACATAAAAGAGCCCCCAAAGTGATATTATTTGGTCAGCGTATCCTGTGAAAAAGAGTCCCTTATCACGTCACCGCTTGTTCGACAAAGTGCAACATATATATGTAAAAATCGGGCTGATAAGATGTCATAATTCGATCCTGTACCAGCTTTTAACATATCATACTTCAGGGGAGGGATTCAATGCATGTGTGAGCTTTTTGGCCTACGTCTTTCCGCAGGTCCCTAAGTTTTAGCGGAAGCCAGCACCTCGCGTTTTTTACCGCTTGTTTTTTTGTATTTAATTTTGGTCGCTTCACCGCCCCGCAAATGACGGATGGACTTGTGATACTCCAGAATGTGTTTCACCTGGTCAGCAAGATCAGGGTTAATTTCCGGCAGACGCTCCGTCAGATCCTTATGCACAGTACTCTTTGACACGCCGAATTCCTTGGCTATGGTACGGACCGTATTCCTCGTCTCAACAATGCAGCGACCAATTTTGATGGTCCGTTCCTTGATGTAATCGTGCACGCTCCCGCCTCCCTACTGTGTGGATAGTTTGGTACATTATATGAGGAGCATGCCTATATATTCGCGGTTTAAAGGTGTGACAAGCTTCGAAGGTCCCATTATTTTCTGAAAAGCACAAAAAGAGCAGAGGAGAATTCCCTCTGCCCGTCATGTTGCTGCGGTAAAAATCATTTTATTTTTCCGGAAGATATCCTTGCGGGTTAACCGGTTGTCCGTCTTCGTAAACTTCAAAGTGAAGGTGGTTGCCCAGCGTTTTTTCCAGTTCATTAACGCCAGCCGATGCAATTGCATCTCCTTGCTTCACTTCATCATCCTGTTTCACTTTGACGTCAGCCAGGCTTTGGTATACGGTTTTGAGGTTATCACTGTGTGTGATTTCCACAACTTGACCTGTCAGCGGGTTTTGTTCAACCCGGGTAACTTTTCCGCCGAGTGCTGCTTTGACTTCAAACGTTTTGTTATCCCCACGTGCCAGATCTACACCCGTGTTCGGAATAAATGTGTCATTGTACTGCACCATCGCTGCTTCATGTTCCTCACTTGAAGCTTCGTTGTCATAGAAAGGTTTGACTACCGAAATTTCGGACGGAACCGCTACTGGCCACACAAAATTCTCCGACTTTGCAACAACTTCCACACTTTCCTGTTCTCCGTTAACCGCTGTTCCTTCTGTACCCGCCGATGCGCCTGTTTCTACTACCCCACTTGCAGGGTCCGAGTTCAGCGTTTTGTCGCCTGTGCCCTGATAGACCCACACTAAGGTTAGTATAATGCCTGCTGCTGCGATGTAGGCTGCCGGGAAGACCCAACGTTTGGACATTGCTCTTTTCCATGAAGAGGGCTGGCTAGCCGGTACTCCTTGAGTTGTTTTAGGAGTTTCTTCTTGGACTGTTTTTTTGTTTTGTTCATTCATCTTGATCACCTCAGTAACAAGTGTTACCGGGTGCAACTCTTTTATACACGCGCGACTCTAATTATTTTCACAGAACTTTCAAAGAGTGCTATATAAGGCGAAAAAGGGGGCTACACTGGACCACTCCGCGCGCAGAAAAATCTTTCGGCCGCTGTTACTCCCAGATTTCTTTCTATCACCTTCTTCAAAGGTGAAATCCGGGAGTAAAGGCGGACGCTCCGCTCCTACAGCTTTTTTCTGCTCTCTCCGTTCCGGTGTAACTATTAATTGCAACTGATATAGCCAAGTTTTGAAAGCTCAGGAAGGGGTTGCTGGTAGAGAAGCCTGGATTGCTGTAATAGCCAATCCTTCTAAGAAGTGAGTTCATTAGCTGAAAGCAACATGATATAGGCTGTGATTCGTTAATACCGATTTAAGGAGCCATAGGTTCGTTAAAGTGAGATGAGAGATTAGCGAGGCCGCGGCACTAATGACTGTTCCATCTAACATCATGCTTAGTTAATGAAATATTTCTAACGAACTCAGGTGGCCTTATTGATGGAAAAGTCGCAACCTGGAGATTCTAGCGAACCTTAGGCACGCTAATTACTCTTTTTGGCGCTTTATCGGCTCCATTTCGTGATATGTCATGATATAGCGCTTCTGAGATTCGTTAGCTTCTCAAACGTACACCGAGAGTAGGAAAACTGCACAGTTCCACTTCACTGTTAAACTGTTGTTAATCTGTTCGTCGTTTTACATCTGTTAATAATCTATTGCTCTATCCTTATCCAACCGTATTCATCTTTCCTACTTTGAGGCCAGCATCTTGGATGCCTGTCCGAAGGAGATGCCTGTGTAGTAGTGTTTGAGAATCTGGGTCGCGGTGTGACCCTCTTGTGCCATGCCGTTGGCCCCCCACTGGCTCATGCCGACTCCATGACCGTATCCATACGTTGTAATCTGAACCTCGTCTCCATCGGTCTTCCAGCTGAACTGGCTGGATCGGAGCCCAAGCAGCTTTCGAACCTCCGGCCCACTAAACGTTTTACCTGCAATCTGCATCTCCTTGATCCGATGGCCTTCCGTTGTAGACAATACTTCCATCCAGCCACCGCTCTGCTGCGCGCTCACAGGGATGGTATTTGCACCCAGATTCAACTTTTGGAGAATCTCGCTGCGCTTCATCGTGATGGTTTCCTCAAAGCCTGGAGCCAGGTTTTTATCCCACGGACTCGCTACACTTTGCAAATAAGGTACAGGGTTGCCCCATACATCCTCAGCATTTTCTGTATACCCATTACTTGTAGAGAAAAAGGATGCGGTAATCGCCTTGCCTTGATATGTCATGACGGAATCCTTGCTTTCCCGGACAGCCTGCTGCAGCTTCTCCCATTCCTTCGCTTTCCCCAGACGTGTCCAGTCCGCTTTTACTTGTTCTGGTGGTATAAACACCTGATGACTCACAGTATCCGTTACATCAGCTTCTCCTGAGGGTACACCGCTTGTATCGTTGGCTGCCAGCCTTCTCACGATAAATGTCCTTGCAGCAATAGCCTGTGCCTTTAATGCCTCCAATCTGAACTCGGCTGGCATCTCGGCAGCGACGACTCCGGTAACATAATCTTCAAGCGGAAGATTCATCGTTGTACCGGTTGCGGACAGGTACACCCTTACTTGCGGTTCAGGGTAGGTAACGGGTACAGCTGGAGAAGGTGCTGGAGTCGTTACACTGCCTGTACCTGGTGGGACAGGGATCGGCTTAACCGGATCATCCGTCCGCGGCCAAACCAGAATAGCTGGGATCAACAGCGCAAGCGCCAGTACTGCCGATACAGCTGCTGCGGGCTGCCAGCGAGTATTGTTTTTGCCCCATCTGCGGCCTCGGCCGAACGTACGCATTCGGCGGCGCTTCACACGACGAAACTGTTCTAATTCAATGACAGGCATGTGTATACGTGCCGCAGGCTGTTGAGCTGGCTCCTGTTTGGAGCCAGGCGGTCTAGGAGCTGTTGTTGCGGTCTCATCTGGAACCGTTCTGATGTTCGTTGAAGCAAGCTTGTCTTTTTCCACACCGAAACCAGCAATCTCTTCTGGCTCCTTCACTAGTGGACGAGGGACAAGAGGTACCTTAACCTGCACACGGGCTTCTTTCATTTTGATATAACCCTCCGTTGTCCATGGCCGGTCAAGCGCCGGTCCTTTTGTTCAAATCCATAGTTTAGGGTATGAGCTGGCTGGATCTGATAGAACCTGATTTAAGAGAAACGAAGGCATTCCATATGTGGAGATTTCTGACTCATTCCTGCTATGTATTTTTAAAAAACGTTGATCTGTCGCGGAATCCCGTTCCGCAAAGTACCAACCATTCTTCAAAAAGCATGCTCTTTCATTCCGTTCAGAATTGGTACAGAATATGATGTTATGCTATATAAGTTAGGACCAGCTATTAATAGAATCAGGTACTAGGTACTGATCCATTTGAACGTTGAACACAAAAAAAGCCAAGCCAGATGGCTTAGCTTTTGATCTGAATTTTAATGACAGTACGCAGCTCTCGTGTCCGCAATTTCCAATGATGTGTGATTCATACTAGAGAGCAACGCCTATTGTCCAATTCGATGTTATGCCCAGGTCGGTTGTACTTTGAAAAGCGGTACTTCTTCCCCGACTTTTTCATTCGATGCTTTAACTGCATCCAGCTTAGGCTCTTCAACCGAAATACGATAAATATCGGCTCCAAGTCCATTAAGCTTCTCAGCGAGATGTACGTAGCCACGGTCGATGTGATGAACACCGCCCACTTCCGTTGTACCTTCAGCAACAAGACCCGCGATAATAAGTGCGGCACCCGCACGCAAATCGGTAGCTGTTACTTTGGCACCCTTCAGCTTGGCATTGCCCGTGATGATGGACGAACGTCCTTCAACTTTGATCTCCGCATTCATCAATTGGAATTCATCCACATGCATGAAGCGATTTTCAAAAACAGTCTCTGTTACAACAGAGGTTCCTTCAGATGCAAGCAAGAGTGCCATCATTTGGGATTGCATATCAGTAGGGAAGCCTGGGTATGGTAATGTTTTCACATCCACAGCCTTGAGCGGACGATCCGCAATAACGCGAACGCCATTCTCGTCAGGATGAATGGTTACACCCATCTCTTCCAGCTTCGCAATAACAGAACCCAAGTGGTCTGAAATCGCACCTTCGATATACACATCACCACCAGAAATTGCAGCAGCAGCCATATAGGTACCTGCTTCAACCCGGTCAGGAATGACGGTATGCTTCACACCAGACAGTTTCTCCACACCTTCGATGCGGATGACTCCTGTTCCAGCACCTCGTACTTTGGCACCCATTCCATTCAGGAAGTTGGCAAGATCCACGATTTCCGGTTCTTTTGCCGCGTTCTCCAGAACAGTTACACCTTCAGCCAATGTTGCAGCCATCATAATATTTTGAGTGGCACCTACGGAAGCCACATCTAGATAAATTTTCGCGCCACGCAACCTTCCTTGGCTGCGAGCTTCTATATAGCCTTGGCCCAAGCTGATCTCAGCGCCCATGGCTTCAAAACCTTTCAAATGCTGATCAATAGGTCGTGTACCGATGGCACATCCACCAGGAAGCGAAATTCTTGTATGACCCATACGCGTCAACAATGGTCCCATGACCAGAAAAGACGCCCGCATTTTACTTACCCATTCATACGGTGCCTCACAGGAAGTAAGTTTCTCCGCATTTACGGTAATCACTTCGTCCCGGTATGTAACACCCGCTCCCAGCGATTCCAACACCTTGTTAATCGTCATCACATCGTCTAGAGGAGGAGCGTCAATAATAACGCTTTGTCCTTCTTCCCCTAAGAGAGAGGCAGCGATGATCGGAAGAACAGAATTTTTAGCGCCGCTAACTTTGACACTTCCGGTCAACCTTTTGCCACCGCGGACGATAAATTTGCTCATCATGGTTCCCTCCGCGCTTTTATTCCCTTTTCTTCATTCCGGAATACGTGAGCCCTTCTGTAATAGAAAAGACTGTTGCTGTGTGTGGAATTTCGACATAACCTGGCAAATAATGCCCTTGATGTCTATTCAGAAAAGAATTGGTTTATAATCCATATCGATGATACCACGTGCGTTGCATGATGCCCTCCGACTTGTAAATGTAACGCCTTACAGGCCAGCAAACATCTGAACAGACAGATTGGGATGATTATTAGCCGGATTCAACCGGATATCCCGTTTATAACCACAAAATAAGTGAACAATTGTGAATTCCCTAACTTCCATCATAACATTGTTGAATTGTACGATACAAGCATTTTTACATAAAACATCTCAAATTCATCCATTTTGACGTCACACTTTTTTCTTAATTCCTTTGCCGACAACTCATACTCTAATTGTTAACACAATTAATCGATGTTATTCGACATTGTACTGCTTGAAGAACCTAACAGATGATTAACCAACCATCTCAACATTAAAACAAATGGCGCAACATTTGTGTCCATGACAAATAGTCAATGACAAAGCCTGAAACAGCATGCCCAAGTATAATGGCCAACAGTAAATGTAACAGTCTTCCTTGTGCTCCTCGTGGCTGCCTGATGATTAAATCCAGCTTGAGATTCTGCAAAGCCCACCACGACAACGCTATACATAAAAGAGAGACGATAATCGAAACTAAGCCATTCGTACTTAATGTCTGGTTCAACTGATTCGTCAGGTCAGTATCCATATATTCATTACCTCCACATTTGTTGCAGCGATCAGCATAATTATGCCTGGCATCCATAACTTGTTAGAACAATGGAATGACTTGAACACAACGTACTGAGCCTACTGTCAGACTTACTTACTCCTGCTATGCAGGAAATCTGGATGCCCAATCACGGAGCAGCAACAATCTGGCTGTGAATGACTATGGAATTCATCAACGCAGCTTCCTGCATCTGCTGACTCTATGGAATATAGGCTCTTTCATCATACATTGTCAATTACATTGATTTCCACTTAGATAATATTTTAAATTCAAAATGCCGGGATTTTGTGACTAAAACGACATAAAAGAGCGTTATTTCGATATCGATCCTGTCATTTCCTCGGAAATAATTTGGATTTCCGTCGTTAAAAATGGTTCCAACCGTGATCATTATCGCCACGACTTTAGTCCTACATTCTATTCACCTGCCCACAAACGGTGAATACATTTAACTTTATTTGCCGTAAAATCAACTACTTCAACCGAAGTAAATGTCCATATATTGGACTGTAACTGGAAAAGATAACGCTCCGAAAACTCAAAAAAGCCCGGCAGACTAAGCCGCCAGGCTCCAATGAACAGTTTATTTGCCGTATACGTTGATCCGGTTAACCGCTTTTTGCAGAGCAATCTCTGCCCGGCGGTGATCAAAATGGTCCTGATTGCTTTGGCTGCTGAGACGGCGTTCTGCCCGCTCTTTCGCCGCACGCGCACGGTCCACATCGATACTTTCCGGGAATTCGGCACTTTCTGCGAGGACAACAACCTTATCTTTACGGACTTCGATAAACCCGCCGCCAATAGCGACCTGCTTGTTCTGTTTTCCGTTTTTGATAATGATCGGTGCGATCTGCAATGGTGTAACCATAGGGATGTGACCTGGCATAATACCCAGTTCCCCTTCAACACCACGAACGATGATACTATCTACTTGCTCTGTAAATACCAAACGCTCGGGCGTTACAATTTCCAACAAAAAGGTGCTCAATTCCATCCCTCCTGAAACTATCCGATAGCTCGCTTCATAAGGACAATCTTGGATTCAGATTATACCAGTGTTTTGGCTTTCTCCACTGCCTCTTCAATTGTACCCACGAAGAGGAAAGCTGCTTCCGGAAGATCGTCATGCTTGCCTTCGAGAATTTCTTTAAAGCTGCGCACCGTTTCTTTAACCGGAACGTATTTACCCGGAATACCGTTAAATGCTTCAGCAACGTGGAATGGCTGGGACAAGAAACGTTGAATTTTACGAGCACGGTAAACGAGCGCTCTGTCTTCCTCACTCAGCTCGTCCATACCCAGAATCGCAATAATATCCTGCAATTCATTATAACGCGCCAAGATGCGTTTAACGCCTTGAGCTACGTTGTAATGCTCTTCGCCTACAACTTCAGGGGACAAGATCCGGGAGCTGGATGCCAACGGATCTACCGCAGGGTAGATACCCATCTCGGAAATTTTACGTTCCAGGTTCGTCGTTGCATCCAAGTGGGCAAACGTCGTTGCTGGAGCCGGGTCAGTATAGTCATCCGCAGGCACGTAGATGGCCTGGATGGATGTTACGGAACCTTTTTTAGTCGAAGTGATACGTTCTTGCAGTTGACCCATTTCCGTTGCCAGGGTTGGTTGATAACCTACCGCGGAAGGCATACGTCCGAGCAAGGCAGATACTTCTGAACCTGCTTGGGTGAAACGGAAGATGTTATCGATAAAGAGCAACACGTCACGGCCTTCTTCATCACGGAAGTATTCCGCCATAGTCAGACCAGTGAGGGCTACACGAAGACGTGCGCCTGGAGGCTCGTTCATTTGTCCGAAGACCATTGCTGTTTTGTTGATAACGCCGGAATCACTCATCTCGTGATACAAGTCATTACCTTCACGTGTACGCTCACCAACACCCGCGAATACGGAGATACCACCGTGTTCTTGTGCGATGTTGTTGATCAATTCCTGAATCGTTACGGTTTTACCTACACCGGCACCACCGAAGAGACCGATTTTACCACCTTTGGCGTAAGGAGCCAACAAGTCGATAACTTTGATTCCTGTCTCCAGCATTTCAGCCTGGGTAGTCAGTTCATCAAATGCAGGAGCCGAGCGGTGAATCGGATTTTTATGTGCAGCAGCTACCGTGCCGCCAGTATCAATGGCTTCGCCGAGTACGTTAAATACACGACCCAGTGTCGCTTCCCCAACAGGTACAGAGATTGGAGCTCCTGTATCTACGGCTTCCATACCACGAACGAGTCCGTCCGTGGAGGACATCGCGATACAACGTACCCGGTTGTCACCCAGATGTTTCGAAGCCTCGAGTGTCAGATTAACACTTACGCCAGCTTCGCTTACTGTAGTGATCGTAATGGCATTGAGGATTTCCGGCAGACCGCCGCGATCAAACTCGACGTCAACAACCGGACCCATGATGCTCACAACGCGTCCTTTGTTCATCTTAACGTTCCCCTCCTACAAGCCTGCTACTTTTGCAAAAATAATGTACCGTTCGTTTATCTTTGCTCTGCAAGCCTTCATTAATAAAAAACGGTTAGCCTTGTGCTGCGTTGGCACCTGCCACAATTTCCGTAATCTCCTGCGTAATCGCCGCTTGACGGGCACGGTTATAGGTCAATGACAAGTCATTGATGAGTTTGGATGCATTTTTGGTTGCATTACCCATGGCCGTCATTTTCGCGCCCAGCTCACTCGCTTTACCGTTCAGAAGTGCACCATAGATCAGCGTTTCCGCATAACGCGGAAGCAAAACCTCCAGTACAGCTTCAGGAGACGGCTCATACTCGTAGCTTGCAGTCGGTCCTTCTGCAGCAGTTACCTCAGGTGTTTCCATCGGAAGAAGACGTTCTACCGTAGGAATCTGGGTCAACGCATTTACAAAGCGGTTATAACAGATGTACAATTCATCAAATTTACCCAACTCAAACCCTTTAACAGCTTCGTGTGCGATGGATTTGATATCTGCAAATGATGGCGAATCGGAAAGATCCGTTGTAGTGGATGTCATCGCCATTTCACGCCGTTTGAAATAATCGCGTCCCTTACGTCCAATGACGAACAATTCGTAGTCATTCTGAGAGTTGTGCTTTTCTTTGAGTGTCAGGTTAACCTGACGCAAAATATTCGCATTGTAACCACCCGCAAGACCGCGGTCCGATGTAATAACCAGATAAGCTGTCTTTTTGACCGGACGGCTCTCTAGCATTGGATGCTGAACCCCTTGCGTGCTTTTTGCAATACTTGCCACAACTTCCTTCAGCTTCTCCGAATAAGGACGAGCTGCTTCCGCTTTCTCCTGCGCTTTACGCAGTTTTGCGGCAGCTACCATCTCCATTGCTTTGGTGATCTGCTTGGTGCTTTGTACGCTTTTAATTTGCCGCTTTATTTCGCGCATGCCTTTTGCCATGATTTCACCACCTTCAAGTTTTGACGTAGTCAAAACTACTTCGTAAGCCCAAACTTAAACTTTGGCGAGCCAAAGTTACTTCGTAAGCATTCACTAGTTTTGACAGAGTCAAAACTACTTCGTAAGCATATTGAAACTTTGATAGATCAAAGTTTTACATGCAGACATGCGGAATCGGTTGAACAACTCCGCACCTGCATATCATCTATTTAGACAGAGACAGCAAAGCTCTTTCTGAATTTCTCAATAGCATCTTTCAGAGCGGATTCATTGTCTGCAGTCAATTCTTTTGTATCACGGATGGACCCAAGAATTTCCGGATGGCTGCTCTCCATGAACGCGAGGAACTCACCCTCGAAACGAGTAACATCACCTGTAGGAATCTCATCCAGGAATCCTTTAACCGCTGTGTACAAGCTGACTACCTGTTGTTCTACAGGCAGAGGCTGGTTTACACCTTGCTTCAGGATTTCCATCATACGAGCACCACGATTCAGGCGGGCCTGAGTCGCTTTATCCAGATCGGAACCGAACTGGGAGAACGCTTGAAGCTCACGATATTGAGCGAGGTCGAGACGCAGGGAACCTGCAACCTTTTTCATCGCTTTGATCTGAGCAGAACCACCAACACGGGATACGGAGATACCTACGTTGATCGCCGGGCGTTGTCCAGCATTGAACAAGTCAGCTTCCAAGAAGATTTGTCCGTCCGTAATGGAGATTACGTTCGTCGGAATGTATGCAGATACGTCGGAAGCTTGTGTTTCAATGAACGGCAGTGCGGTTAAAGAACCACCACCAAGCTCATCATTCAGCTTCGCTGCACGCTCCAGCAAACGGGAGTGCAGGTAGAAGACGTCACCCGGATAAGCCTCACGGCCCGGTGGACGGCGAAGCAGCAAGGAAAGCTCACGGTATGCGGAAGCTTGTTTGGTCAAATCATCGTAGATGACCAAAACGTGCTCACCTTTGTACATAAAGTACTCACCCATCGAACAACCGGAATACGGTGCGATGTACAACAATGGTGATGGGTCAGATGCTGCTGCAGTTACAACAATCGTGTACTCCATTGCGCCTTTACGACGAAGAGTTTCTACGACTTGTGCAACTGTAGATTGTTTTTGACCGATAGCAACATAGATACATTTCATGCCGCTGCCTTTTTGGTTCAGGATGGCATCAATCGCGATTGATGTTTTACCTGTTTGACGGTCACCGATGATCAACTCACGTTGTCCGCGACCGATTGGAACCATTGCGTCAATGGCTTTAATCCCTGTTTGCATCGGCTCATGAACCGATTTACGATCCATTACGCCTGGTGCTTTACCTTCAACCGGACGGAATTCCGTTGTAGCGATTGGCCCTTTGCCATCCACTGGAATACCGAGCGGGTTAACAACGCGTCCAATCAATGCTTCGCCAACAGGTACTTGCATGATTTGACCGGTACGTTTTACTTGGTCGCCTTCACGAATATCATAGTAAGGTCCCAGGATAACGATACCGACGTTGCTCTCTTCCACGTTCATGGCGAGACCCATAACACCGCTTGGGAATTCAACCAACTCGTTGGACATGACATTCTCAAGTCCGTAGACACGAGCGATACCATCACCAACCTCAATAACCGTACCGACTTCGACTACATCGATATCGTTCTTGTATTGTTCGATCTGGCTCTTAATTAATGTACTGATTTCTTCTGGTTTGATACTCAAGTGTCCTCACCCCAATCTACTGTACTCGTCTGTTAAAAGACTGCTCAAGACGTTCGAGCTTGCCAGCCAAGCTGCCGTCATAGATCGTATCGCCAATGGCAACTTTCAATCCGCCCAGCAAAGTCGGATCGACAATGTTCTCGATACGGATCTTTTTATTCACACGGTTACCGAATTCACGGGCTACCGCTTCTTGTTCTTCATCATTCAAGGCATAAGTCGAGTACACGCGTGCATCGGCTATGCCGAGCGATTCGCCCTCGATCTTCACATAATCATTCAGCAGAGCTTCCAGCAGTTCAACGCGTCCACGCTCAATCAAAAGCAAGACGGTTTTCAGAACAGGTTCAGACACCTTGCCGTCAAGACTTGTGCGAAGTACATTCTGTTTTGCCTCTTCAGAGATGTTGGGTGACTCGATAAATTTACCGATTTCCGCATCGCCAGTGATGGCAATTACAACAGTACGCAGCTCTTGTTCGACTTCAAGCACCTTCTGCTGTTCGAGAGCAACTTCAAACAATGCTTTCGCATAACGCTTAGCAACAATCGTATCGCGGCTCATTGTCGGCCTCCTACCTCATTGAGGTATTGGTTCACAAGCTCCTCTTGTGCAGGACCGTTCTCAACTTCTTTTTTGATCAGCTTGGAAGCGATTTGAACGGAAGCTGTACCCAGTTCGCTGCGAAGCGCTGCAACCGCTTTGTTCTTCTCGCTCTCAATCTCACGCACAGCATCGTCTTTCAGGCGATTCGCTTCTGCTTTTGCATCCGCCAGAATCGTTTCAGCCTGTTTGCCGCCTGTTTGTTTGGATTGTTCAATGATGTCATAAGCATCTTTACGCGCTTTTTCAAGAGCCTGCTTCTGTTCCTCAACATAGGCAATAGCCTGATCCCGCGTTTGGGCAGCCTCATTCATTTGCGCCAATACGAGCTCACGACGTTTTTCCATAATGGAGAAAAGTGGACCAAATGCATAACGGCTAAGCAGCCAATATAAGATACCAAATGCTATAATCGCCAGAACTGTATTTTCCCATACGAAATTCAATCTGTTCACTCCTTCCTGAAGGTATCCTCAGGCCGCAACTCCGCGTTTACGGACGCTACCTAAAAAGAAGGCGCGGATGGCTGTGGCCTTCCCCGCCAAACCTGCACTGATTTTATTAAGCCGCTCCGTAGAACATGAACGCGAGTACTACACCGATGATCGGCAATACCTCGATCAAACCTACACCGATAAACATCGTTGTTTGAAGAGTGGATTTTGCTTCAGGTTGACGTGCAATACCTTCCACCGTTTTGCTGATTACCAAACCGTTACCGATACCTGCGCCAAGTGCGCCCAATCCTGCAACAATTCCTGCTGCCACTAATGCCATTGCTCCCATTTGTATATCCTCCTTAGAATGTTCGTTCAAATTTTATAGTTCAGCCCTACAGGTTTAACCGTATTGGACCTGAATCTTAATGTTCCTCGTGCGATTCGACGGTTTGTGATATGTATACCATCATCAAAACCGTAAATACGAATGCCTGTATGGCACCGATGAAAATACTGAACCCCTGCCACGCCGTCAACAGCGGAATTGCTGCAATTGCGCCAATCCATTTGAATGCTGTAAGCTTCATAATCGTGGAGATCAGAACCTCACCTGCAAAGATATTGGCGAACAAACGCATACCGTGTGTCAACAACTTGGATGCCGTCTCCACAATGTTGATTGGGAAGAACAGCCAGTGTGGTTGGAAATAATGCTTGAGATACGCTTTGGTGTTACGGAAAAGTCCCAATCCATGCGCGATAGCAAATGCGATCAACGCTAGACCCATGGTTACCGAAAGGTCAGCCGTAGGTGATTTCCACCAGGCAACTTCGATATGTGGATGAGCTTCAGGATTCTTCTCATGAGCTTCATGGAACGCTTCTTGGACCGAGACAATTGGCTTGCCAAAGATTTCAGCTTGGCTTGCATCCGTAGCCCCAGTTACAAAGCCCAAAGGGAGACCCAACATGTTTCCCACAAAGATAAACATAATCATTGTGGTTGCCAAGGTAAGGAAATGCTGCCCCTTCTTCATGTCCATCGTGCTCGAGATCAGGTTACGTACAAACTCAATCGCCCACTCCAGGAAGTTTTGCATTTTGCCCGGATTTTCCACTGACAAGTTCCGCGTAGCCAGTTTTGCAACAATAAATACAATGGCGGATGTTACGATCAGCATCAGCAGAACAGACAAATCCAGATGGAACCCACCCAGGTTAATTATCGGAGATTCATGCATATTTTTCTCACCCCTTTCTCATTCGAAAGCTTGCAGCACCTCTATGAGTCTGCTTTGCGGGACAACAATATCCCTATAAATAGTAAGGAAAATTGCGCTATGACCAAGCCAACTACAACCGCATATAAATTGAAGTATTGCGGATACTGCATCGCCACGAAAACAGCGAGTACTGCGAGAGCTGCTCTAGTCAAAAATCCCAGGTTCACACGCTTAAGGTTTCCTTCCGCTGCACCATCCAACATTCTCCTGACTTTGCGACCCAGATAAGACGCGTTGATCCAACTGATCACCGTTCCTAGGGCCAGTCCCAAAGCTATTGTTTCCACACGGGGCAGAAAGGCCGCTGCTAGAAAACAAATCATAAGAAAGTACATGATGAAAACAGTCATCCATCTGCGGTATCTGGTTAGTTCACTCATCACTTTCCCCCATGAATTTTTTCGCGATAAAGTAGATGCTTACGCCGCCTGCTGCCAAAAAAAAGAGAACGCTTACGGCGATCCATATTCCGCTACCCCCGATGGTCTTGTCCAACCAGGAGCCAACGTAATATCCGGCAATAGCGAGAATGGCAATCTCGATTCCAAAAGCTGTCACGAGCCCCATCGCTTTCCATACATTATCGTCATGGTTACGGGATGAATTTGGTTTGTTCGAATCGGCCATTTTCCACGCCACCCTTGCAATCCCAGTTAATTTTACTGAATGATGAGAGCCTTTGTCAATTGAATGATTTTAGCGTTTTAAAGGGGAAAACGACGGGATTACAGGCCCTCAGAGCCCATAAACCCGCGTAAACCGTACAGTTTAACTGTATGCTGTACCCTTTAATAATCCGTCAGAAAAAATGAATTATTTTTTGAATTTTCTGTGAAATGATTCCGGACGTTCACTATTCACACCAAAATGATGCAAAATCGCATTGACAATTCTTTCCGAAGCATGTCCATCACCATAAGGATTGGCAGCCTGACTCATGCTTGCATACAGTGTTTCGTCTGTAAGCAGAGCTTTGGTCCGCTCATATACACGTTCCTCTTCGGTACCCACCAGCTCCAGTGTTCCAGCCTCGATTCCCTCCGGACGCTCCGTAGTATCCCGAAGGACGAGAACAGGCACACCGAACGAAGGCGCTTCTTCCTGCAAACCACCTGAATCTGTCAAAATCAAGTGAGTATGCGGGTAAAAGTTATGCAAATCCACCACGTCTAGTGGATCAATAAGTTGAATACGGGGGTGATTCCCCAAAATCGCGTGAGCCGGCTCCTTCACAGCAGGACTTAGATGTACCGGATACACGATGGCAATATCCTCAAACTCGTCGGCAATCCGTTTGACGGCCTGGAAAATGTTACGGTGAGGCTCGCCTTGGGATTCACGGCGGTGAGCTGTCATCAACACAAGACGCTTGCCCTGTGCCCAATCTAGTACTGGATGTGTGTAATCCTGCCGTACTGTATATTGAAACACATCTGTTACCGTGTTGCCTGTGACATACGTACTAGACTCCGATTTATTTTCTTTGGCAAGATTGGAAGACGACCAGTCCGTAGGCGCAAAATGCAAGTCAGCAAGCACTCCGGTTAACTGACGGTTCATTTCTTCCGGGTATGGAGAGAGCTTGTTCCACGTACGAAGACCTGCTTCCACATGACCCACCTGAATCTGCTGCAGGAACGCAGCATAGCTGGCTACAAACGTTGTCAGCGTATCACCGTGAACCAGCACAATATCCGGCTTTGCTTCACGCAAAACCGGCTCCAGGCCTCCCAGCACACGAATCGTAATCTCATTCAGCGTCTGGCGATCTTTCATCACATCCAGATCGTAGTCTGGATGAATATCGAATACTTCAAGAACCTGATCCAGCATCTGACGATGCTGTGCAGTAACGCAAACGATCGATTCAATAGAGTCGGGATGTTTCTGCAGTTCCAAAATAAGCGGAGCCATCTTGATGGCTTCCGGGCGCACCCCGAATATCGTCATGACTTTAATTTTCTTGGACATTGAAGCAAAGCCCCTTTTCTATAAGTTCATGTTCAAAAAGTCCGGTTTTCAGTACCAAGAATATGGAATGAAGGTAGAAATGGAGTAGCGGAGCGTAGGGAAAACTACGTGAGCAACGGACATTTCGGCTGAATTTCATATTCGATGTCGATGATGCCCTTGGGCATCCTTCGTAATCAAAATTGGACTTTTTGAACAACCTCTTACAAAGCATGCGATATGCTTATTTAGTGCCGTATAGACGGTCTCCTGCATCTCCCAGTCCGGGAACGATATAGCCGTGATCATCCAGACGATCGTCCAGTGCAGCAACGTAGATGTCTACATCCGGATGCGCATCCTGAACAGCTTTTACTCCTTCAGGAGCTGCAACAAGGTTCATCATTTTAATTTGCGTGCAGCCGCGTTTTTTGAGCACGTCAATAGCAGCAATGGCAGAACCGCCAGTTGCCAGCATCGGGTCGATGACAATCAACTGACGCTCTGTCACGTCCGTAGGCAGCTTGGTGTAGTATTCAACAGGTTGCAGGGTTTCCGGGTCACGGAACAAACCTACATGTCCAACTTTTGCCGCCGGCAGCAATTTGACAACACCATCCAGCATCCCAAGGCCCGCACGCAAAATCGGCACCAGCCCAAGCATACGTCCGGAAATGACTTTACCTTGTGTTTCAGCTACGGGTGTCTGTACATCAATAGTTTCCAGCTCAACATCTCTTGTAATCTCATAAGCCATCAGTGTAGCCACTTCATCCACCAATTCACGAAAATCTTTCGTATTCGTACGCATGTCGCGTATAAACGTCAGTTTGTGTTGAATCAAAGGGTGATCACATATTACTAATTTTCCCATCTAATTTGTCCCTCCGGTATGTTCTTCATGTTCAGCATTACCAAATATGCCTAATCATCATTCATAGGCCCGATAAATCCTGTATATTATATCATCACCTACACCGAATTACACCATCAAAGGGCACTTAATCATTACAGAAAACCGAATCCTATAAAAATAGGACCGGAAAAATGAGTCTTCCGGTCCTTTTTGCTCTCGCTGTTATGTCAGTTGAATGTTAAAAAATGTGTTAATACTTATGAAGCTCCGCAAACCGAATGACCTTCTGATCGCTGTTATCCCCAGAATTCTTTTGATCCATTAATAAATGGTGGAATTCCGGTGATAGCATATGCTTCCGAAGCAGCTTTCTTTCAGAAAGCTTTCAGGCGAGCGCTACGCTTCTTCAGGTTCTTTCGGTTTGCTCCGTCTGCATGTTTACATGAAGAACATCTCAAACACAAACACCATGAGCAAGTTTTTTAGTATTTAAGATCTGTGTACAGTGGGAATTGGTCCGTAAGTGCCGTTACTTCAGCACGGGCTTCGTCCAATTTAGCTGTATCTTTAGGGTTTTTCAATGTTTTGGCAATGATCTTACCAATAGCTACCATCGCTTCTTCGTTCATACCACGGGAAGTAGCTGCAGGTGTACCGATACGGATACCGCTCGTTACAAACGGGCTAGTTGGGTCAAACGGAATTGCATTTTTGTTCACGGTAATACCGATGGAATCAAGTACATGCTCGGCTTCTTTACCTGTGATATTCACGCTGCGTGTGTCGATCAGCATCAAGTGGTTGTCTGTACCGCCGGATACGATGTTCAATCCTTCAGCAATCAGCGTTTCAGCCAATACTTGTGCATTTTTTACCACGTTTTGTGCATACGTTTTGAACGAAGGTTGCAGTGCTTCACCGAATGCTACCGCTTTGGAAGCAATCACGTGCATCAGAGGTCCACCTTGGGAACCAGGGAATACCGCTTTATCAATCGCTGCTGCCCAAGCTTTGCGGCACAAAATCATACCACCACGAGGTCCACGCAGCGTTTTGTGAGTTGTTGTCGTTACGAAATGCGCATGTGGAACCGGGCTTGGATGCAAGCCTGCAGCTACCAGTCCTGCAATGTGAGCCATATCCACCATGAACAAAGCACCTACATCATTAGCGATGGAAGCAAGCTTTTCAAAATCAATGATACGCGGATATGCACTTGCACCTGCAACGATCATACGAGGGCGATGTTTAAATGCCGCTTTGCGCACTTCATCATAATCAATCAGGAATGTATCTTCTTGTACACCGTAAGCCACGAAATTGTACAACAATCCGGAAGCGTTAACCGGGCTACCATGTGTGAGGTGTCCGCCATGCGCCAGGTTCATACCCAGAACGGTATCACCTGGTTTCAGAGCCGCAAGGTATACTGCCATGTTCGCTTGTGCACCGGAGTGAGGTTGCACATTCACATGTTCTGCTCCAAACAATTCTTTGGCACGATCACGCGCGATATCTTCAACGATATCCACATGCTCACAACCACCGTAGTAACGTTTGCCTGGATATCCTTCAGCGTACTTGTTGGTAAGTACAGATCCCAATGCCTCGATAACCGCTTCGCTTACGATGTTCTCAGACGCGATCAGCTCAATGTTGTTTTGTTGACGTTTCAGTTCAAGATTCATCGCTTCCAGTACTGCCGGGTCATTCTTACGCAATTGTTCCATGATTAAATTCCTCCCAGTTATAAGTGAAGTTATAAAGCGAAACTACAGTGGTTACACTCCTGACTTCGATTGCATCACCATCTTCCGATCGCTGTTATCCCCAGATTTTTCTGAACTCCCTTATAATAAGGGGGAAATCCGGGGATAAAGGCGAACGCTTTGCTTCTTCAGATTGGTGTTGCACTCTCCGTTTTCGTGTAAAGTCTAATTTGGCTTTAAATAGGTTGAAGATATCAGTCACAAAATGTCGAATCTGGTTGCTCTTCCATACGATACACTGCGCGCTCGCCGCCTATCAACTTCGGACGGGTCAATGCTGTCGTTACACGGGCATCACCGATGTAGCGGAGTGCTGTTCTGAAAGGTACTGCCACATGCCGCAAATGCATGCCAATCATCGTCTCCCCAATATCCAGTCCCGCATGGGCCTGCACATGTTCAGCCAGGCATGGATCGGTCAGCGAGCGATACGCTGCGGCTGCCATGGAACCGCCTGCTTTGGGCACAGGTACTGCACCCACTTCAGTCAATCCAAGACGTGTAAGCAGTGAACGCTCCATAACCAGTGCACGGTTCAGGTGCTCACAGCATTGGAATACAACATCAAAACCGAACTCCTGCTGCACCTCGCGTATACCCGCAAGAAGCTGCTGCGCTACTTCAACCGCACCGCTTGTACCAATCCGTTTGCCTGCAACTTCACTTGTACTTGTACCGATTACAACGATCTGTCCAGGTCCAAGCTGTCCGGCAAGCGCCAGTTCACGCAGAATGGATGCAGTCTGTTCATGCAATCCGGGTTGTTCCGAATCTAACTCAATAGTCATCCTATCGCCTCCCGATAAAATCATGCCCGGCTTCCTCTTGGCTGCCCTTAGTATTCTTGCATGGCATTTCAGGTACTATTATAGCGAATAATCAGATGAAAGACGAAAAAAAGAGCAGTCTGCGGGTAACGCAGAATTGCTCTTTTGCCCAGGCGACCGGCCGTTTGTTCCGGTGCTCCATCGTGGTTATGCCCACTTCGTCGCCAGTTACACCGGATCCCTGTTTTCCCATTCATCATAAAACAACCTGCGTTTAAAATCAACGGGTAATTTACATCCCGTGTACGTTTTTTATATGGAAATCCATCGGTACCTGGGAATGATTAAACGAATCCAATTAATCCAGCTTGTCCAAAAGTCTGTCGAGCGCGGTCCGAATCTCTGCCGCAGCGATATTGTAATCGTCGCGACTGCCGCCAAACGGGTCCGAAATATCAAAGCTCGGAATGCGTTGTCTGATCTCAATCGCCCGCTCACGTTCAGATGCCAAAATCTCCTGACCTAGCGCACGTTTCATTTCCAATGTCGCAAACAGGCTGTCCAGTTCCTGAAGATCGTTCAGAACTTGCTCCTCATTTTCCACATACTCTTTCAAGGTATACGTCTTGTGTACCGAGTCAGGAAAAACCTGCATGACATGCTGTTTATGACTGCGTGTCAACGTGAGAATCAGGTCGGCCCAGCCGACTAGGTTGGAGCTAAGAAGCGTCGAATGAGGGGGTCCCTCCACGTTGTGATCCCTTAATACGGCCTCCGCATGACGGGAAATCGGCATGCCCGTCGTTGCGGCTACACCTGCGGAACGAACGTCCACTTGAATGCCCCGCTCAGACGCCAGTTTACGTAAAAGTCCCTCCGCCATGGGGCTGCGACATGTATTCCCTGTACATACAAACAAAATATGTTTCATTGTGGTTAGCCTCCCCATTTTGCAAATGTTGTCGAATCATGTTTGAAACTGAATCTGAACCAATGAAACTCATAACTATATATTGAAGACTGCACTAGGCTGTAATCATGATTAACGGTGTATTTTAAAATATAAACAAAAGTCCAAAAGCGAGCAAGATCGCTCCGCCGACCGCTTCCCCGTAATCCCCCATGTTTTGACTCACACGCCGTCCCAACAGCAGACCCATAACAGACATTGCTCCACCGCAGACACCGAAAGCGAGCACCGTTAACACCAAATCACTGCTGAACATGCCGAGCGAGACCCCAACGGAAAACGAATCCACGCTGACACTCAGTGAGAACAGAATCACACCGAGCAGAGATCGATGATCTACCAGTTTGGTATCTCCCTCCCTGAAAGCGTTCAAGATCATATGGGCGCCGAGCAGAACCAGCAGGCCACCAGCGGCATACGTCGTAATATCACCGAGCAGCGAGCTGACGTATTTGCCCGTATACATGCCGATGAGCGGCATGATGATGTGAAACAGGGCCGTTACGGTACTGATCCGCAATATGTCTCTTAGACGAATGCCCTTCATGCCAATCCCGATGCCAAGTGAGAACGCGTCGAGTCCGAGAGCGACGGCCATAATCAAAATGGTTACCAACTGCCCTACATGGGCAGACACATCCCACATCCCCATACCCCCAAGTCACGTAAAGGTTCTTGTACACCATATGCGGACAAGGACATAAACATGACCTGAGGATTGTCATTAGAGCACGATAAAATATATCCCTAATAGTCGATTCAAAAACTGAATTATTAATTGCTAAGATACCTGCTTACTCAACCCACTTAATGGCCAGTTCTTCCCTAGGTTCTTCAAAATCTTCAAAACCCTTAATCTTCTTAATAGGGTTTTGTAGTGTCGACTTCGAAGCTAGATCATTAAAGTTCTCAAAAGCAGCATGATAAGCGTTAATATTTTCAAATGAATCTTCCAAATTGTCGCTCATCCAATAAAAATCATTTAAACTTATAGCATTGGTCTTCTTCGCAATTTCCCAAGCATCATACTTGGACAAACCCAGCGATTCAAGTATTTGATTAGCTCCTTGACGTTCTTTCGGGAAAACACGATCACTTAACCAGAGTTTAATATCTTCATGGCTTGGCTGTTTATCCCTGTCAATATAGAGTTCACCCGAACGGGTGTGAATGAGTTTATATAGTCCAAAGGGATACCCGGCATCCCCTAATTTTCCTGCCTCAACGGTTGGCGTGTATTTTTTCCCATCCAATGAAAATTCTCCAATAACAACATTTTTATATCTAAGAAAATAAACCTTGGACATGTTTATACCTCCTATCGATAAACCGCTTAATAAATTCTGCTCTGTCCATTGACATCAATGGAGCATATTTGTCAATCACAGCAATAACCTCTTCAATCGAAATATGAAGATTAATACCCTGAAGGCTATCTTTATCCACTAAATCCAAAGCTCCACTCAAATTGGTAAAGGGCTTACCTATTGAAAATCCCAAAATTTCTTGACCATCGTTAACAATATCAGAGCTACTAAACTCCGAACAGAAAGCAAGACCATGATCAAACAACGGGGCAAAAGGAAATTTACCTGCTTTCCTATCCACTATGAATCCAAAATTTTTCTTATGCCGATCTGTGTTATGAATAATGTAATCAAATACAATCATCTGATCTATATTTTTCTTACCACCATCCAACCCTTCTGCCGTTAGTTCTCTATATAACTCTTTTCCCTTTTTGTCCGTAATCACATCACAGCTAGCAAATTCCTGGTGAGGGAGCTTGAAGGACTGACTAACACTTACCAGAACTTTGTGATGATCCGCCAGAAGTCTTTCAAAAGAATTCCCCTGATATTGTCCTTTTTGTCTTTCAGATAACTGCTCGACCTCTTCTTCAGAGAGAAACAAATGTATATCTACAATCCAAAGTTTATAATGAACCACATTAAAACCTAATAATTCACCTATTTCACACGCTATCTTTTCTGATATAGGTTGATCTATAGAGAAGAAAGCGCCTCTGCTGTATCCCGATTTTACGTACAGAAGCCCTGATTTATCATGATGTATATTAAATTTTCTTAGTACGCCTAATGAAGACGGTGTTGAGGCTTGTATTTGTGTCGTCCTGGACTGCGGTATAGTAACATCAGCAATATGAAAATCGTCTAGCATGTATTCCCCATATTCTTTTATCCCCGAGCTCACTATAGAATCCACACAAATCCCCCTTCACCTTTGGATTACGAATGCGTAGAACAGTCCTTTCCAAACCTTCATAAGGGAAAAGAGTGACTACGTTTTATAAATGAGAAGCAATCCCTAGGTTAGGAATCAGTGTTATTGGTTTAGTCAACCGACCTGAATGAGTCGGTGACCTGCCGCCTTGAGCAGCCGGTTCATGACGGCTGCTCCCAGCCCTTCGCGCGAGCAGGCTTCAGCCACAATATATGTGGCGCCCTGCTCATCGCAGCTGCGCAGCGCGGCGTACAGCCGGCGCGCTGCTTCCTCCAGCTCGCTGGCTTCGCCCAGTGAGAACACGGCATCGGCGCGGTACTGCTCCGCGTGCTCGGCGAACGCCAGCACTGCGGTGCACTCCCCGCGCTGCGCCGCCTCTGCGAGGGCGGCGCTGATCCAGGCCGCCACCGCTGCGGGCGGCCCCTCCACCACGCACAGCGCACCTGCGGGCGCGTAGTGCGTGTACTTCATGCCCGGCGAGCGCGGCGCCGGGCTGTCATCGCCACCGGGCCCCTCGGCGAGCAGCGCCGGGTCCGTGGCGACACGGGCGGCAACGGCGGACAGCTGTTCCGCCGTAATGCCGCCAGGGCGCAGGATGGTGACGGTACCGTCGTCACCGACCTGCACCACCGTGGACTCGACGCCCACCCCGGTGGGGCCGCCGTCCACGATGCCGCCGATGCGGCCTGCCAGATCCTCGCGCACATGTGCTGCGAGGGTCGGGCTTGGCCGCCCGGAGCGGTTGGCGCTCGGCGCGGCGACCGGGCATTCCGCCGCCGCGATCAACTGCAAGGCCACCGGATGATCCGGCATCCGCACGGCCACCGTGTCCAAGCCGGCGGTTACCCGCGGGGATACCGCCCCTGGCCTAACCGGCAGCACAAGCGTAAGCGGCCCCGGCCAGAAGGCCGTCATCAGCGCCTCCGCTGTGACATTCACTTCCGTCACCAGCGAATCCAACTGGTCACGCTGTGCAATATGGACAATCAACGGATTGTCCGAAGGCCTACCTTTGGCTGCAAATACAGCTTCCACCGCAGCTGTACTGCGAGCGTCTGCGCCCAAACCGTAAACCGTCTCGGTTGGGAATGCCACGGTCTGTCCTTGACGAAGACAGGCTGCGGCATCCTGTAAGTCAGAAAGAGCCTGTTTATACGCACTCCCTTTCGCCACGTCATTCTTGTTCTCATTGGTTACCAGTACATTGACATCCCACATGCTTGTATCCATTTTCTCTGTACGTTCATCGTTCTCCATGCCTCTCATGGAAGACTGATGCAATTGCTCGTTCTCTCTTGTCATATATCCATCATTCCTAAACTTCAGTAGGGTAGTTAATGCAAGACATCCCGCTTCCGCGATGCCTTCTTCGCTTATGTTTTCTGATTCCTATAATTATAACATATCTGCTCTGTCCAAGGATGCGGTCTGAATCTTCCCAGCGATTAACATCACGAGGTCTTTGACACAGCCCCGTAATAAAACAAAAGGGCACTCCCTTGAATCGAAGTCCCCTTGATAAAGCTTATATCCAGCAGCGTGTTAATTCAGCTATGCAAACAATCCCGTCACCCAATCCCACAATTTGACCGCCATATCCCACAGGAAGAAACGCGCCTCCGGTGTAGCCGCCTGCACAGATGCTTGAGCATCCCCAGGCTCTGCGGCAAATGCAGATGCTGTTGCTGTTGAAGGTTTCGCCAATGCATCCCCTGTGCCTGCATCTATGAAGCACAATGGTGGAAACAACACACACCACCAGTTCTGACCTTCACCTTTTCCCAATGTTATCCGCACTGCTTCGTAATCTCCAGCAGGATATACGGTACCGCCATACAATTTGGTTGGAAACGGAACCACTCCAAGTTCCACCTGATACGAATAGGTTAAGCCACGATTGGCAAGCTCTTTCCCCACACGATCCTCAATTTCAGATAAATGCTGACGGATGACCCCACGCGCTTCTTCCAGACTTTGCGGATTCTCCAGTTCGGTTACCCACCCATTCATTTGGGCAACGACGGCGTCACGAATCTCTCGTTTGACGAGCTGATCTCCCGCTGCATCCGAGTTTGCGAGAATACGCAAGCGAATGGATTGTTCCGGAATCGCTGTGGCCGCCACAGCTGCATCCGTTTTCTGACCTTCCCACATCATAATAATCATCATAAGACATACAATGATAAGTCCAATTTGTTTCACGATTCTTCTGCTCATTCCGTTCTCCCCCTCGGCTCCCGTGATCATGATCCCTGTAACTCTCTCATGTCTATCAGTATGCCCGGAAGAGACGGAAGTAAACCTGCTAGATTACAAATCTACTAAAACTTTAATAGGCGGGTTAGACTTGAAACGAAAGGAGGGTTAGCTCGCTTTATATCTGACGAAAATCAAAGAAGCACCTGCCCATGAAACACTTGTCGGCTGGCACTTCCTTGAACAATCTAAAATTCTAATCTACCTCTGAATGGGAAGATGCATGTCCATGGCAGAGATGAATCATAGCAAATTTCAGAATTACGCTGTTGTCTTTTCCTTTTTGACCATACTCCATAAACGTTCCAATAAGGTAGGTCGTTGTTCACCCATAAGAAGCTCGTCCTCGTCTTCCTGGCCATACAATTTAATGCTCATCACCAGCCCGATACATGCCATATTAATGAGCAACGAGGTGCCTCCATAGCTGATAAATGGCAGCGTAATGCCCGTAAGCGGCATCAGCCCAAGGAAAGCGCCAATATTTTCAAATACCTGATATAACAACATGCCGATAATCCCTACAATCACGACAGGTCCCGCCCGGTCTCTACAGTGTAAAGCGATTAACACCATACGATGAATGAGGATAAAATACAGTAAGAGCAGAACAGATCCGCCTACAAAACCAAACTCCTCGGCAATGACCACAAAAATGGAATCCGAGTATGTATACGGTACACGCCCCGATTGAACGGAAGTCCCCTGCATGTAACCTTTGCCTGTTATGCCTCCCGAGCCTATGGCCAGACCCGCATTTTTCGTATGCCAGGAAGCTTTCGACGTTGCTTTATCCGGTACAAGCCATGGATCAATTCGCTCGGCCCAGTGCTCCCGGTTCGCCTTTTCCAGAAAGGTAAAAATCTCATCGTGATATGACGTATATGCTTTGACGAATCCAAAAAAGGTGATCCCCACAATAGCAAGCGCAATTAATGCATGCGACCACTTGATATTCCCGATCCATAACACAGCAACCAGAATCACGATGTATCCGAGCGCGTTTCCCAGATCATTCTGAATCATTACGAGTGCAAAGGGAACGAACGTCCATAAACCAATGGGCACGATATCTTTCCAGAAATAAAGCGTAGAATTTTTTCTTTTGACCAATACATGTGCCAGAAACAGAATTAAGATCATTTTGAACAATTCTGCTGGTTGAAAAGTAAGACTCTCGCTAATCTTTATCCAGCCATTCGCATTATTAATAGGCCCGCCAATAAAGTTGACAAGAACCAGTAGAATGATCCCAACTGCGTAAATATAAAATGCATATTGGATATACAGCTTATAATTGACTAATCCGATACCAATGATGGCAACGAATCCAATCCCGTAAAACTGCAAGGTTTTGATATGATGATTGCCCAATTTCGGATCGGACTGAATCGCACTGTACACCGTAAATACACTCATGACCATAAGCAGCAGCAACACAAACAGAATAACCCCGTCCATCTTCTTCAGCATTCTCAGCATGTTCCCACGTATCCCCCTGAGGCTCAATACCCATTAATTATTTCCATTAGTCTTTAATATTACCATTGTATAGAATTGGAAGAGAAAATGGAAATCCGTCAAACAAAACAACGAAAAACCCTGAAACCCACAGATCTGTCTTGCTCCGATCTGTTGATTTCAGGGTTAACTTATATCGTATTCATTTGCAAAGAGTCTGTCCTAGGATAAAGACTATTGCTCCTGCTGTGTTGATTTGCGTCTAACTAGCTTCATGACCAGTTCTGTAATGCCTGGTTGTTCTGCGGAACCAAGGATATCCTCGTTCTCTTCCGTGTGAACCTTGATACTCATCACAATCCCCATACTGATCATGTTGATCATAATTGAGGTACCACCCGAACTAATAAACGGCAAGGTAATCCCAGTCAGCGGCATCAGACCAATGAACGGACCGATATTCACAAAAATCTGGTAGAGCAGCATCGCTATAATACCGACAATCAGATATGGCCCTGCCCTGTCCTTACATTCCAACGCAATCAGCACAAGCCTGTGAATAAGAATAAAGTACAGTAGCAGCAACACGGATGCACCTATAAAACCGAATTCCTCCCCAATCTGTACAAAGATCGAATCGGCATATGCCAGTGGCACCCGATTGGACTGAATCGTTGTTCCTTCCAAATACCCTTTTCCCGTAATGCCGCCAGAACCAATTGCAAGCTTCGCGTTATACGTCTGCCAGAGAACATCTCTTGAGGTCAAATCCGGCACAAGCCATGGATCGAAACGATCTGCCCAGTGCGAACGTCCAACATCCTTCAGAAATTTAACAATCTCATCGTGATAATGAATATAAGCCTGTATACCACCGATAAAAGCAGCTACAGCGATAATAAAACCAATAAGGGCATGAGTAAATTTAATATTTCCAATCCATAATAGCCCCACAAGAATGACCACATAACTTAACGCATTCCCCAAGTCATTTTGAAGTAATACGAGTAGTAATGGCGGCAGCACACAGAGTGAGATCGGAATGACATCACGTCCAAAATAAAGCGGACGATTCTTTTTTCTGGCTAAAAAGGCCGATAAAAAAACAATCAGGCATAGCTTGAACAATTCAGCAGGCTGCAAACTGACTCCGAATATGGATAGCCACCCTTTGGCGCCATAATATTCTTTACCAAAGAACATGACGAAAATGAGCAGCAGCATGCCCACGCCATAGATATACAAATAATTTTTGATAATGAATTTGTAGTTGATCATCGACATCCCAAAAAAGACCACAAAGCCTAAAATATAATACATTACTGCACTTTTCGTGAGTCCCTCCAGCTTTGGTCGGCCGAAGGTGGTACTATAAATCGACAAAATACTAATAGCCATCAGAATGAGCAATATAAAAACAATCGAATAGTCTATTTTTTTGAATTTATGCAGCATGTAGTTATGTTCCTCCAAGCATTCAGCAATCTTCGGTATATCTCATTGTAGAGGATTTCACGGCAAAAAGAAAACCTGTGGAACCTTACATTTTCGTCACCTGTTCCGAAGCGCGAACACCCAGTACATGCCGTTCAATGCCTGCAAGGTCCGGCACGACGATAATTTCCGGCCAATATCCGGCCGATTCAAGCAGCGCTGCGATGTCCCCCGCCTGTCCCTGACCCAGCTCAAAACCGATGATCTGCGGCGGTGCAGGCAGCAGCGCCAGCTGCTCCAGCATGATGCGGTACGGCCCCAGTCCATCGGGGCCGCCGTCCAGTGCCGTGCGCGGCTCATGGTCGCGCACCTCGGGCTGCAACCCGGCGATATCTGCCGCCGGGATGTAAGGCGGGTTGGACACCAGGATGTCCACCCGTGCCCCGGCGAACGGGGCCAGCAGATCGCCTTCACGGAAGTCGATCTGTACCCCGTTCGCGGCCGCGTTGCGCGCGGCCACTTGCAGGGCAGCCGCCGAGATATCTCCGGCGCCTACCTGCCAGCGCGGGCGCTGCGAAGCCATCGTCACTGCGATGGCCCCGCTGCCCGTGCCAATGTCGACGGCGAGCGGAGCGCCGTCAGGAAACACGCGGTCGGCTTCACGTAGCACAGCCTCGACCAGCAGCTCGGTCTCCGGCCGCGGGATCAGCACGGCCGGCGTGACCTCGAACGGCAGCCCGTAAAATTCCTGGCTGCCCATAATGTACTGCGCCGGCTCACCCGCAGCCTTGCGCGTGACGGCGTCTTCCCAGCGGCTGCGAAGCTCGCTGGGAAAGGGCTCTGGCTGCATCATATAGTACGCGGCCCCTTCGCGGCCGAGTACATGTTCCAGCAGCAGCCGGGCATTGTTGTGCGGCTCGTACACGCCGCACTTCTCCAAAAAAGAGGAAGCCTCAACGAAGGCTTCCCGACAACTCTGCTCCGGCGTCATGACAAACTGCGCGCGGGTCACAGCATTATTCTCCTCTATCCATCATATCCGTCTGCTCGGCAATCGTCAGGGCAGACACGATATCAGCAATCTCACCATTCATGATTTGATCCAGCTTGTGCATCGTCAATCCGATCCGGTGATCGGTAACACGGCTTTGTGGGAAATTATAGGTACGAATCCGCTCACTGCGGTCGCCTGTACCCACTTTGCTCTTCCGTTCACTCGAAATTTTCGCTTCTTCTTCCTGACGCATCATATCAAAGATACGCGTACGCAGAACCTGCAATGCTTTTTCCTTATTCGAGTTCTGGGATTTACCATCCTGACAAGTCGCCACAATTCCCGTTGGAACGTGAGTTACCCGTACAGCCGATTTCGTGGTATTAACCGATTGTCCACCGGCACCACTGGAACAGAACGTATCTACACGGATATCTTTATCATGAATTTCGATATCGAAATCTTCGGCTTCAGGCATAACGGCTACTGTCGAAGTAGACGTATGAATCCGGCCGCCCGATTCCGTTGTAGGAATACGTTGCACACGGTGTGCGCCACTTTCGTATTTCATTTTGCTGTACGCGCCGCGTCCATTAATGAGGAATACGACCTCTTTGAAGCCGCCCAAATCATTTGTGTTAACGTCCATCAGTTCCACGCGCCAGCCTTGTGTATCGGCATAACGTGTGTACATCCGATAGAGATCCGCTGCAAACAGCGCCGCTTCATCCCCACCAGCAGCTCCACGAATTTCAACGATGACGTTTTTATCATCATTCGGGTCTTTGGGCAGCATGAGAACACGAATCAGATCGTCCAGTTCTTTCTGGCGAGTGCTCAGTTCATCAATTTCCATTTTGACCATTTCACGCATCTCGTCGTCCAGTTTCTCGCCCTGCATTTCTTTCGCAGCTTCGAGATCCTGGCTCACTTGTTTGTACTCATTGTATGCTTCATAAGTAGGCTGCAGATCCGATTGTTCTTTGGAATATTCCCGCAGCTTCTTGTTGTCACTTGCTACATCCGGGTCACACAGCAGCTCGCTGAGTTTCTCGTAACGGTCGGCTAACGCCTGTAATTTATCAAACATGTATAGTCACCTCACGCGTTATTTTTCGTTCCAGCATTTCAACATTCATTTGATTCCGATAGGCATGCATTTCATGCATCATCAGACCATTTATATTTCACAAGGCACGGAGTTCTCAGAAATCCCTGACCGTAACATTCATCATTTTATGATCGACGTATAACATCGCTACAACGTCATCAAATCCTTTACGTTTAAGTTATATAAAAGAAATCGCGTACCCGGTATCAGACCCGCTTCAACTCATTCAGCCGAGCGTGAAATTTAACATAGGTATACGACTCTTAATTATAGCATATTCTTATGCTCCTGAATAGCAACTGTTTGCAGGACCTGCATCCAAATTTTGATTTACTTTATTTTATGCAACCAGATTGATTTGCAATCGCTACAAGAGCTCATCTCCCATGAGCCTTCTTGCTTTTATTATATCCAGAGCGAGTAAACAATCCAGTAAATGTACAGGATATACAAACGAATTTTATTGTTGAATGTCTCAGGCTTATTTGAAGAATATTTTGCGATATGTAAAAAGCCCTGCCATCTTCAAAAGAAGACGACAGAGCTGTTATACTCGTATATTCATGTATGTTTTCTTAATCTAGATTGTCGAAATTAGACGTTGAAACGGAAGTGCATAACGTCGCCGTCGTTGACAACATACTCTTTACCTTCAAGACGAAGTTGCCCACGTTCTTTCGCACCGTTCATGGAACCCGCAGCAACCAGATCGTCGTAGGAAACCACCTCTGCCCGGATGAATCCGCGCTCGAAGTCGGTGTGAATGACACCCGCTGCGCCAGGTGCTTTTGTACCCTTACGGATCGTCCAAGCACGAACTTCCTGTACGCCAGCTGTGAAGTATGTGTACAGACCCAGCAATTTGTAAGCAGCTTTGATCAACAGGTTCAGACCGGAATCCTCGATACCGAGCTCTTCCAGGAACATTTGTTTATCTTCGCCTTCAAGCTCCGAGATTTCTTCTTCCACTTTCGCACTGATCGGCACCACTTCTGCATTTTCAGCGGCTGCGAATTCTCTTACTTTTTGCACATAAGCATTGTTCGCCACATCACCGATTTCGTCCTCAGCCACATTGGCTGCGTACAGAACAGGCTTCAGGGTAAGCAAATGCAGATCGCGCACGATCAGACGTTCTTCGTCCGTCAGCTCCATGCTGCGTGCTGGCTTGTCTTCGTACAGAACAGCCTTCACTTTCTCCAGTACTTCCACTTCCTGAGCAGCTGATTTGTTGCCGCCCTTCATGTTTTTCTTGGAACGGTCGATTTTTTTCTCGACACTCTCGATATCGGCCAGAATCAGCTCCAGATTGATCGTCTGGATGTCGCTTACCGGATCAATTTTGCCATCGACGTGTGTAATGTTCTCGTCTACAAAGCAGCGTACCACGTGTACAATCGCGTCTACTTCACGAATGTGGGCAAGGAACTTGTTACCAAGACCTTCGCCTTTGCTCGCACCGCGAACAAGACCTGCAATATCTACAAATTCAAACGCTGTTGGCACCGTTTTTTTCGGTACAACGAGTTCTGTCAATTTGTCCAAACGCTCGTCCGGTACTTCAACAATTCCCACGTTAGGGTCAATCGTACAGAACGGATAGTTTGCCGATTCGGCACCAGCTTGTGTAATTGCGTTAAACAGTGTGGATTTACCAACGTTAGGCAAGCCCACGATTCCAGCTTTCAAAGCCATGTATATGACAACTCCTCATTGATTACTTGTTCGGTATGGATAATCCTATACATTATATATGACAAACCCCAAGGCATCAAGGAACTTCGCCAATTCGACCAGAGCACCCTCCGCTTCCCGAAATCTCCGGTTACTGCGGATGATTCGTTTTGCGTAGATCATACGTTTGGCTTAGATTATCCGTTTTCAGGTTTCCCCTTTTATTTCCTTGTACATTGTCAGATCCGTTACCTCATATCCCATCTTGCGATACAGGCTGCTCGCCCGCACATTATGTCCAAACACATGTAGACCAATGCGATCCACGCCAAGGCGCAAGGCTTCCTTTTCAAGTGCCTCCATCGTCTCTGTACCATAACCCTTGCCCCGATAGGCTTCTTCAACCACAATATCCAGCAAAAAAGCATCTTTGCCACGGCGGTTATCCGTAACGTTAAACCAGATATAACCCACATTCCCGTTCACGGCATGGACCAGATTATATAGGTAAGCACCCGGTGTATTCAGCCCTTCAGGTAAATATTTGTCGTAGGATGCCTCCGCAAGTCCCTGCGCCTCTTCTGCAGCCCAAGTACCCGCCTCCACTTTCTCTTCTGCAAAATCTTTAATCGAGCGAATTCGGAAATTATCATATTCTTCTTGATTCATGGGGATCAGTTCCATTGGTTTCCCTCCACATTCATAAATATGTATACAGTTCTGATGATGTATTTACCAGCCAACAGAGCCCTATCTAAATTTGTTATCCTATTCAACAAAATGAAGATTATGGTATAATCACTGAAGCAACAGAAAGGCTAATATGGGCGGTCTCGGCTAACCTCTCGGAAGGGAGGTGATGCCCCGTGGAAGTATACCAAGCGATGACGCTAATGATTTCATTTGCGACTCTAATTGTCTTGATACTTACAAACAAACGGAAATAGACCGCCCTCGGCAAAAGGAAGCGGTCTATTTTTAGGCTTTCATTCTAAATCCGGAGCCGAACCGCCCTTAAAAGCGGCTGTTGCAACGGGGAGTCGTGTTGGTATCACGGCTCTCTTTGCATTTTATACATTTTCTGACCTTATTATAACACGCACTTTAAAGCGCAGTCCACAATTCAAGCCCCTGTTCCCACGTTCATCTGCAAATTCCTATACAACTTTTAGTTACCTCACTCTGTTTATATCTATATGAGAGAAAGGAGCAGAATACTTATGAATACGCGTCGTCCCTTTTCAAAAAGGAAAATAATCATCCTATCTACCGTGATTCTCTTCATTGGATTAGTTATTTCTATGGGTTACCAGGCGCTGGACCCCTTCAGACATTTAAGGATCACGATTCATAATCAGTCCGACTATGATCTTTTAAATATTACAGCACGCGTGAGCAGTGGCATTGACTCGTTCAATACAAACAAAGAGGGTACAGTGTATACCTTAAAGAAAGGTGTACCCAGCGGGGAACAAGTGAAGTTCGCTCCACAGCTGCGACTCTCCGGTGAAGGATCCATCCATCTGGAGTTTACAGACAGCCGCGGTGAAACCTATAACAAGACGGTATGCGGTTATACCGAATACTTGTCTGGCAACTCCTATGTGACTGTAACCAACGAAACGATAACCGTGAAAGAGGAATGTATGTAATATACGATACTTCGCACCATGAACTTATGTTAAAATATAGGGGCGAGCGACCCGCCAAAGTTCTCGCCCAAAGTCGATTGAATTATTCCATCGGCTTTTTTATTTTAACCTGATTGTATTGATTAATTAGATTATCCAGGACCATAGATTGCTGTATAACATGAGGATGAAGCAGATCTCCATTATAGTCCATCTTGAGTTGATAAAGTTTTTGTCTCGCTGCTTCGATCTGCAACTTGAGCTCACCACAATCCATATTCACCCCTCCCTATTGTAACATTCTAGTCCATTCTGCTAATTAGTAGGAAAGTAAGTGAACTCCAACACATTTTGGTCATCATCGTCTGTAACCATGTTGCCGAGCCTCACGGCTTCCTAATCTCCCTTCAAAAAAACACAGCAAAAAAAGACATTCCTAATACGAAAAAAAGCCCCCTATAAGGTAGACGGATTAAACCAGTCTGCTTAAGGAAGCATCTCAAATTAAAAAACGCTTTTTTTGTTATGTTTGTTAACTTCCAAGTCCGTGACTGTTTGTTGTCATTTGGATAGCCGGTGGTTGTCCAGTATCTGCCTGAGTTGTTACTGGAACAGACATTACTACGACAATACTACAAACCACTATAAGCGAAACTAATTTTTTTCTCATTGAAATTTTGCACCTCACAGATCAGATTTTGGTACTGCTGAGTCACTGTATCAGAAGCATAACTTCGATATTTTTCAAATATCCCAACACATTTAAGCATAGATAAGCCACTGTTAATTTCAAGAGAAAAGAATAAACCGTCTAATAACGCTTTGAAACCTTTTTCATAGTCTTTTTTCCTTAAATAATACTCACTTAACCCCATTAATAGACGAACGTAGCGGTCACCTGTAAGCTGAGTGCTAATCTTTCCAATTCGGCTACCCTGTTCCTGATACAGCACAAATGATTCATATTCGTAAAGAACATAGTCAATATCCAAGTCATATTGATTAGCTGCAACGACAATCTCACATAAAGCTGGAAACACTTCATTTTCTTTATTTGAAATATACTCCAGGTATTCGGGTAGTACATGTAGTTGTCCATCTCTCAGCATATACATAAAACGATTCGCTTCAGCCCATTCCTGGAATTGTCCCATCACAATTTGTTCAGCTTGACTAGGGGATTTCACCCAACTATGGTCAATATACTGTGTGATATAATCGAGGGCGGTCTTGTAATCCTCAAGATAAAAACAGGCACTTCCCATGACTAAATAGGAATACAAAATATAAAATATAATCTCTTTTTTGACTTCTTTCGGCTTGGTGTTGCCCTGGAACTCATAATGAATGGTTGCTTTTACTTTCAGTTTCTCGCCCAATTCCAACAACTTATCCCATCGGCGCAAAGAAGCATACACATTAATCAGATCGTTCAACCCATCGAGCTGATAAGGCTCGTCAAGCCGATCTACAAAAAACTCAAACTGGGTAGCAAACGCAAGATTGCTCGTCTGATCCTTGGAAAGTCCGATTGTGAATAAACGATACTGACTGAGGGCCAATCGTTCGGAGTGTTGCATTTTCTCGCTTTCAGCTACACTACGATATAGGGGCTTGGCCGCTTCAAGCTTCCCTTCACGATATAACTGCTCGGCCAACTCGAATAAAAGGGGTGCATAGGAAAGATTATCCATAATTAGATTAACGGCTTCTTCCATACAATCGAACTTCCCGAGTTCGGCACAACGGTATAGAAAAGGCCCAAGTCTTCTCCAATCTGGGCTTGTATGTACAAAACACTCATTTATGTATAATTCATAGAAGTAACCCTCAGTTAAACCCATCCCGGCAGTAAGTCGATCCAACTGCTGCATGCCTATGGGACGCAGCCCGTTCAGCGTACCACTCAACGTTCCTGAGTTAATTCCCGATATCTCAGAGAATTGATTGAGTGTCATATGGTTAGTTTTTAAATAATCTGCTAAATGATCACGTATTGTGCTTACTGAGTTCAAAGGTACACCACCTTCCAAGCAAAATTAAGCAATGGTCAATAAAATAATACTATATTTTTGAATTTAATATCAATATTTTACTTGTAAATAATTTACTTTTGATATAAAAATACTTATCTGCATTGCCCATTTGCTGTAATGTGGTTCCAAAGGGAGCTAGAGAGCCTTTATCATTGAAAGCGATCAAGCTTCAAGTTCATATCTACACGGTCTGGAGTCCACAATAAGACATCCGTAAGAAATGTCAAAGCATCCATCCCACTCAATCTATCCACAATTAACTCCAACATCTCTTTTGCATTTCCTGTGATATGCTCAGCCAGAATTAGCCCTCCGGTATCTCCATCAATATAAAAATGATCTATATGTGCGACCTTCTGTACATGCCGAAGCCATAAAGTACCTTCATCCACAAAAAAGATATAGCGCTCATTCATGACATATCCTTGGTAAACATACAACTCTTGATTTTGGTCAAAGGAGCCGAGAACTATTGAAGCAAGTTCAAAATAGTTTGAGATTTTCATTACACCATTTCTCTCCCTTAAAAAGAATGAAATTCAATATTCATAACAGATATGAAGAAATAGCCATTAGATAAATTCAAAATACTATTGATTTTGATTTAAAACATGAATGATGTAGTTAATTTAACGTCAAAAGTTTAACGTCTATTGATTATATACTCAGAATTTTATAACGCTTAATGATAAACGTCAAGTGATTATTTCAAAACAATTAACGTTAGGTTATGATTAAAGCGAAAGGTGGAATTGGCTATGTCTATAAAAATACGGTTGGGCTACACTTTAGATGCAGCCAGCGTCACGAAAAACGCACTGGCTAGAGAAGCAAAAGTCAGACCCAATCTTATATATGATTTGTGCGAAGGAAAAACGAAAAGGCTTGATTTAGATACCTTAAATAATATTGTTAACACTCTGCGGGCAATGACAGGAAATGACTACACTCTAACCGATGTGTTAGAGTACATACCTGATGATGACAAGGGATAAAAAACAGACCTGGTTTAACATTGTTGATGGAACAAAATTTCACATTTAAAGAAAAACACAAAAAAATCCGTCGATTTGGTATTATCCCCTTTAAGTAGACACTTGAAAAAACCTTCATGTTATCATGAGGGTTCAAGTGATACTTGGAGGGGATATTTTTATGGCCAAAAAAGGACAAACATTTCAGACGTATACCGAAGAGTTTAAATTGAATGCAGTTAGATCCTATGTCGAAGGTTCTTCAAGTTACAAAGTAGTCGCTGAACGCGAAGGAATTCGCAACTGTTCACAACTGAAGGT
>NZ_FOBD01000018.1 GCF_900109515.1 Paenibacillus sp. OK003
GGAGAAGCAAGCTTCTCTTCAAGTCCGCTCGACTTGCATGTATTAGGCATGCCGCCAGCGTTCGTCCTGAGCCAGGATCAAACTCTCCAATAAAGATGAATTTCAGAAGCATCGTTAGAAGCTATGAAAATCATCGGTGGTATTGAAAAGAGCGATAAGCTCATTTTGAAACTGACGAGATTAAAAATCTCATTTGTGCTCCAGTCGATTCAAGCAAGGCTTGTCTCGAACTTTCGCGTTCATTCTGCAAGCAGAATGTTTACTCACTCGTTGTTCAGTTTTCAAAGATCAAACTTGTTTGATTGCCGTGTGTTGTTCACCTCAGCAACTTTTATATCTTATCACATCCGAACCAACTTTGCAAGCTCTTTTTTCAAGTTTCTTTCGAAGCTTATTTCATTCGCTTGCCGCACCGTGTTTCTTGTGTTTTCTTGGCCGGAATTAGAATATACCATGTAGAGATTTAGAATGCAAGCTTTATTTTCAACTAATTTATCTATTTGTATACTCTCTATATATAGTTGCCATATCTGGCTAAGCCTCTAAATAGTATTCTGGTTTCTTAACATCGCGAGCGAATTACTTCCTCCGCCTTTACTTGTAATGGTCATGCTTCTCTAGCTCATAGTAATTTCAATAAAAAGCCTCCCCATATGGAAAGGCCTATTTTTATTATATAAACTGAAGATTAAGCTATCCAATGACTTCCTGGATATGTAGCTGCCTTTGCTGCATCAGATTGATGATTGTTCCCTCTACCGATACCATCGGCCGTGTAGGATGATCCCGATCAGAGAATACGATTTCACCAATTTGATTATTGCTGAGCTTCACTCGGATACCGTTGTGGATCTGTGTGGAGCGCTGAACGAATACATTCACGATGGCAGGATCCAATTTGCCAAAAGCCTCGCTCTGAATTTGTTCAAGTACCAGATACGGTGACTGTGCCTTGCGATAGATCTTCTCCAGAGTCATGGCGTGGAAGATATCAGCGATAGCTACAATTTTGGCATAGATATGAATCTGCGTACCGCTGAGCTGCAGCGGGTAACCCGATCCATCCACTTTTTCATGATGCTGCAACGCTGCAAGTCTAGCTCCCTCATTGATGGCCTTCGCCTGTTTCAGCACCTGATAGCCATACTTCGTATGCTGTCGGATCTCTGCCTGCTCTGACGCAGTTAACGTAGAGGGTTTATGGAGGATCTGTGGATCCACTTTGTTATTACCAATATCATGGAACAATCCTGCAAAAGCTACCTGCATCCAGTCTTTGGACGGAAGATCCATCCACTGGGCCAACTGATACGATGTAATGGCACTTAAGACGGCATGGTGATAAACATAATCATGTTCTTGCATCACTCGTGGACTGAAGGTAAGCACATTATATTGTTTGAGATGAACAAACAATGCCTCCAGCTGTGTACGCAACTCATATACGGGTAATTCAGCCGCCAGGGAGGATAGAAAAGCATTTTTGGTCAGTCCAACCATCTTTTCATACTCTTCATGCAGAGAAGGTAATACGGGTGCTGAGACTGCACTGCTGACTTTCCCTGCCCGTTCTCCGTTCTTCTCAATAGTTGCATGGACAGAAGATGCGGTTGAAGCCTTAGAACCTGCACTGCTTGTCCCTGTTCTCTCTTGCTCGATATCCACTTGATGAATCATAAAGGCTCTGAGTACTTCCACATCTTTGGGCAAAATGACTTTGCCCTTCTGAAACAGCACATTGCCACGAAGCGTTTGCACGTCATTTCCCAGTTTAAGTCCTGGTTTGACTTCAGACAGGGTGATTAATCCCATGTTTATTCCCCTCACTCATCATTCTTCTATAATGATAACAAGACCATAGTCCCGGTTTTTCACGTTAATTCCCATTATATTACTCAAAAATCAGGCTGTACATCCTAGATTTCGAGGAGAATGGTCCTGGAGCTGTAAAATAACAAAGGGCCCCCATATGGGAGCCCTTCAACTTTATTACAATCATGAAATGATTTTCGTTATAGAAAATTGATCCTATGCTTCGGAACCTGAATCATCGCCCTCAACTTCAGCATCGGAAACCGCGTCCTCATCCAGAGTTGACTCTGGACCTTCAGAATCAGCGGCTTCTGCACCTTCAAGCCATTCTTCGTCGTCAGGTTCTTCCTCATTCTTGTCAATTCGGCTGACTGTAGCTACGGCATCTTCATCGCGAATATGAATCAGCTTCACGCCTTGCGTGTATCGACCCATGGTGGATATGCCTTCCATACTCATCCGAATTAACGTACCGCTGGAAGTGATGATCATCAGATCCTCTTCCGTCTTAACCATTTTCAGGCTGACTACCGCACCGTTCTTATCTGTGACGTTAATGGTTTTTATCCCTTTACCGCCACGAGTCTGCATCCGATAATCGCTGACAGGGGTACGTTTACCGTAACCTTTGGCTGTAACAATCAGAACATCCAGTTCCTGATCTACAACGTCCATGCCGATTACGACATCCTGCTCATCCAGTGTGATCCCTTTAACCCCGGTTGCACTCCGTCCCATGGAACGAACATTTCCTTCCGAGAAGCGGATGGACATCCCGTGAGCTGTACCCATAATGATCTCTTGTTGCCCATCTGTCAGCTTAACATCAATAAGAGCATCATCATCACGCAGGGAAATTCCGATCAGACCGCCTTTGCGAATATTGGTGTAATCCTCCAGTGGTGTCTTCTTCACAACCCCTTGACGGGTAGCAAAGAACAGATACTTATCACTTTCGAATTCCTGAACCGGAATTACGGCATTGACCGATTCACCCTGCTCAATCTGAATCAGGTTGATAATCGGCGTTCCCCGTGCTGTACGTCCAAGCTCTGGAATCTCATAAGCTTTGAGACGGTACACTTTACCTTTGTCGGTAAAGAACATGAGGTAATTATGGGAGTTGGTCACAAACAGATGCTCAACAAAGTCGGTATCTTTGGTGTCCATTCCCACAACCCCACGTCCGCCACGCTTCTGACTGCGGTATGTGGATACCGGCAGACGTTTCACATAGCCTGTGTGGGTAATAGTGATGATAACCTCTTCACGCGGAATCAGATCCTCGTCCAGAATGCTCTCTTCACCTACAGTGATTTCGGTACGACGATCATCGCTGAAGCGATCACGGATTTCTTGCAGCTCCGTGCTGATAATTTCGAGCACCAGGTGCTCGTTGGCCAAAATTTCACGATATTCCTTAATTTTGACCATCAGTTCGTTATACTCATTTTCGATGCGCTCACGTTCCAGACCTGTCAGACGTTGCAGACGCATATCGAGGATAGCTTGAGCCTGATCATGACTGAGTGAGAAACGCTCAATCAGACCTTCTCTGGCTGCATCTGTATTGCTGGATGAACGAATCAACGCAATAATCTCGTCGATATGATCCAATGCGATACGCAAACCTTCCAGAATGTGTGCGCGTGCTTCCGCTTTTTTCAGCTCGAACTGTGTACGTCTGCGTATAACCTCAATCTGATGCTGCAAGTAGTGATACAACACTTCACGCAGATTCAGAATCTTAGGTTCTTTATTTACAATCGCGAGCATGTTAATCCCAAAGGTGGACTGCATCGCTGTATGCTTGTACAGGTTGTTCAGCACTACACCCGGGTTCACGTCTCTGCGAAGCTCAATCACAATCCGCATACCGTTACGGTCAGACTCATCACGGAGATCCGTAATACCATCAATCTTTTTATCACGTACTAACTCAGCAATTTTCTCAACGAGTCTTGCCTTGTTCACCTGATAAGGAAGCTCCGTAACGATAATCCGTGCTTTATTGTTGTTTTCTTCGATGTTGGTTTTGGCCCGCATCGTTACTGAACCACGTCCGGTTTGATACGCCTGGCGAATACCGGAGCGTCCCAAAATATAACCGGAAGTTGGGAAGTCTGGTCCGTGAATATAATCCATCAGTTCCATGGAAGTGATATCCGGATTTTTGATCATAGCCTGTACGCCGTCAATGACCTCCCCCAGGTTATGAGGAGGAATGTTGGTCGCCATACCTACCGCAATCCCGCCGACACCATTGACAAGCAAGTTAGGAAAACGAGCTGGCAGAACGATAGGTTCACTTTCTTCACCGTCATAGTTCGGCTGGAAGTCAATCGTATCCTTGTTGATGTCTCTGAGCATTTCCATCGCAATCTTGGACAACCGGGCTTCCGTATAACGCATGGCTGCTGCCATATCGCCATCCACCGATCCAAAGTTACCATGTCCATCTACGTGCATGTAGCGCAGGGAGAAATCCTGTGCCATCCGTACCATCGTTTCATATACGGCAGAGTCACCGTGTGGGTGATACTTACCGATAACTTCGCCGACGATTCTGGCTGATTTTTTATGTGGTTTATCGGGTGTCATGCCTAGCTCGGACATTGCGTACAGAATACGCCGGTGAACCGGCTTCAATCCGTCACGCACGTCAGGTAAGGCACGGCTCACAATAATGCTCATCGCATAATCCATAAACGATTCACGCATCTCGACGCCAATATCCCGATCTTTAATCTGCGAGTTCATTTCTTCCGCCATGCTGGACCTCCTTCTTGTCCTTCAACAAACATTCCATTCAATCATTCAAAAATTAATTATATGTGAAGAGCCTAACAAGGCTAAAACCGCACAAGGACGCTACTCTTTATTATATTACTTTCACAAAAGGTAAACAATTAAACGTCCGCTGGGCAATAGCCTTTCTTCCGGGAACTTTAGAGAGTCTGGGGGTTCGCCCTGCCTTCCTCCCCATTTGCACATACAATGCTAGAAAAAGCGGCAAATATACTGTGTATATTCAGGCTTAGACCGTTCCCGTTCTACGATCAAACTACATCTGTGCAACAAAACCGCACAAAACGCCATATTTCTCTATTATACCACTGAAATCATCTCTTGTCCTTTGATTTCTCCGCGTCTATCACTCTTATAAAACCCATCAAAACACGAAAGGACTGATGGCACTTGGGCATCCAGCGTGTCTCCAGCAAGTGGACCAAGACAGCTGTGTTACAACGCAGCCGTAATGTGAATGAATATATACCAGTAACACGACAATATAATCGCCAGACCCTGGAACGAATGACTGAATTATTCGAGACAAACTATATCAAACCGGATCGGGGAACCTACGGCAATGGCGTCATGCGTGTAAAAACCACCCGTATGAACCCCAGTCCAATTCTTCCGGAGGATTCGATTACCGATGCAAAAACATCGGAGAACGCTGTTGATCGACTCTCCCCTCCCACAGCTGATGTCGGTGCCGAGATCTCTGCTGTGGTCCCACTGACAACGTATGAGCTTCGATATGGGACAGAGGAGAGACACTTCCATTCCCTCGATGAACTGGATTTGGCGCTTACAAAACGTATCCAGAAGCGGGACTACATTATTCAGCAAGGCATTCCGCTGATGAAACATGATGATTTGCCTTTTGACCTACGGGTATTGACCCAGAAAAATCTACAACGAAACTGGGAAACGACAGGTATCCTAGGAAGGGTTGCTGCGCCGGGCAAGATCATTACCAACATTCATGGCGGCGGACGACTGGCCACCTTTGACGAGGTGGTACGCCCTCATTTTGACCAAAATCGGTTCCATCAACTGCGCAGTGAGCTATATCGTTTAGGCATTCATACCGCAGTACAGCTGCAGAGGTCATTTCCCAGACTCAAAGAGATTGGTATCGATATCGCACTGGATGAAGAAGGACGGCCATGGATACTTGAAGTCAACACATTGCCGGGTATCTATGCTTTTGGCCTGCTGCCTGATAAGGAAACGTATCGGAAAATCAAGCGTTATGCGAGAGCGTACGGCCGATTACCCTCCAAAAAAGGGAAAACATCCCGTACCTCTCCAAAGGCCCAGGCATCCTCTGCCAAAAGCCGTACACACCGATAACCGGCACTCCAGAGACCGCCCTAAAATTTCTATGTTATAACCCCATAATGTAAAAGAGGCGCCTTCGCAGGCGCCCCTTCGAATATCGTTAGATGTCGAGGTTTTTCACGTATTTTGCATTTTCCTGAATAAAGTCACGACGAGGTTCAACATTATCTCCCATCAGGGTGTCGAACATGGCATCGGCCAGCATCGCATCGCCGATCGATACTTGAAGCATGGTCCGGCTTTCAGGGTCCATCGTCGTTTCCCACAGTTGTCCGGCATTCATCTCACCGAGACCTTTATACCGCTGGATATTGAACTTCGCATTTTCGCCGAGAGTTGCAATAATTTCATCGCGTTCCTTCTCGGAACCGGCATAACGAATCACTTTATTGCGCTCAATCTTGAACAATGGCGGTTGAGCAATGTATACATAACCTGCCTCAATGATCTTGCGCATATAGCGATAGAGGAATGTCAGAAGCAATGTCCGAATGTGGGCGCCATCGACGTCGGCATCCGTCATCAAAATGATTTTGTGATAACGTGCTTTGGCAATATCGAAGTCATCACCAATTCCTGTACCCATTGCGGTAATGATCGCTCTGATCTCCGCATTACCCAAAATCCGGTCCAGGCGTGCTTTTTCCACGTTCAGAATCTTACCACGCAGTGGCAAAATCGCTTGGAAATGACGATCTCGTCCTTGCTTCGCTGATCCACCAGCGGAGTCACCTTCGACGATGTACAACTCGCTGATTGAAGCATCCTTGGATGAACAGTCGGCCAATTTACCTGGCAAAGAGCTGACTTCGAGTGCACCTTTACGACGTGTCAGTTCACGTGCTTTACGAGCTGCTTCACGTGCACGGGCAGCTTGCAGTCCTTTTTCCAAAATGCGACGGGATACGGAAGGATTCTCTTCCAGGAACTCCTGCAGCTTCTCAGCAAACAGGGATTCGACAATTCCGCGCACTTCACTGTTACCCAGCTTCGTCTTGGTCTGTCCCTCAAATTGCGGTTCAGGGATCTTGACCGAGATGATCGCTGTCAAACCTTCACGTACATCATCCCCGGACAGGTTACCTGTGCTGTCTTTGATTACGCCCGCTTTGCGCGCATAATCATTGATAATCCGGGTAAGGGCGCTCTTAAATCCGGATTCGTGCGTTCCGCCCTCATGTGTGTTGATGTTGTTCGCAAAAGAATAAATATTCTCGGTGTAGTTGTCATTGTATTGCAACGCAACTTCCACCTGGATGTTATCTCTTGACCCTTCCACGTAAATCGGGTTTTCGTGCAAGACTTCGCGCTTCTGGTTCAGGAAGGAGACATACTCGATAATACCGCCTTCATACAGGAACGAGTTGGTTACACCCGTACGCTCATCAGTTAAGGTCATACCAATGCCCTTATTCAGGAACGCGAGTTCACGAATACGAGTCAGTAAAGTTTCATAGTCATATACTCTTGTTTCCGTGAAGATTTCCGGATCCGGATGGAAGGTAACCGTTGTTCCCGTATCCTCCGTTGTACCAATCGTTTTCAGGTCATATTGCGGAGCACCGCGACGGTATTCCTGTTGGTAGATATGTCCCTCACGTTTAACCGTAACAACCACTTTTTCAGAGAGGGCATTCACAACGGATACACCTACACCGTGCAAACCACCGGATACTTTATACCCGCCGCCGCCAAATTTACCGCCCGCATGAAGAACAGTCATAACGACTTCAAGTGCAGGACGTTTCATTTTGGCATGTTCGCCGACAGGAATACCCCGTCCGTTATCGACGACTGTTACGCTGTTATCTTCATGGATACTGACCTCGATATGGTCACAGTAGCCTGCCAGCGCTTCGTCGATACTGTTGTCCACTACTTCCCAGACCAGATGATGCAGGCCCTTGGCACTGGTGGAACCGATATACATACCCGGACGCTTACGTACGGCTTCCAGTCCTTCAAGGACCTGAATTTCATTCGCATCATATGACGGTTGATTCATAGACATGCCTTTCACCTACTTCTATAGATTCAATATCGTAAATATGCGTTAACTAAGAATGCATGCTGAAATGAACATATTCCCTTAATTCCAGTAAGCAATCTAAATAAAAACAAGCAGCAAAATGTACAATAACTCATACCGCCAATAGGCTAGAGATCAGGAAAAATATGAGCTCGCTTCTTGAGCGTAGCTGAGGAAATAGGCGAGTAGTACACAATGTTTTTGGTCACGACAATGGACTTGGCTTCCTCTTCACCAATATGCTCCACTGTTTTTTCCTGCTCGGCATGCGTGACATACTGCTTGGAAATTTTTGAGGATTTTTCAATCGATATATCAAAAATAGCGACCAATTCGGAAGATCGGATAATCTTCTCACCGCCCAGATGAATGTACATAAGCCCTCACTCCTTAGCGTTCAACCTGTCCGGCATGAACGTGATAAATACTGGCATCTTTGAGTTTGTCAACGTTCAGACTCTCAATGCCGGTAGCCGTAATAAAGGTTTGCACCTTGCTCTGGAACGTTTCGATCAGCTGCGTCTGACGAAAAGGATCGAGTTCAGACAGTACATCGTCCAGCAGCAGGACCGGATATTCTCCGATTTCTTCATGAATCAGTTCAATTTCCGCAAGTTTAAGAGACAACGCCGTTGTGCGCTGCTGCCCCTGGGAGCCATACGTTTGTACTTCCCGATCGTTAATGAAAAAGGACAGGTCATCCCGATGCGGCCCACTAAGCGTTGTGCCTCGGCGAATCTCCTGCTCTTTCATTTGTGATAATTTTATCATAAATTGGTCCATTAAGACAGCTTCATCTTCCTCAGCGGCTTCGCTGAAGGAAGGAAGGTAGGCCAGGCGTAGGACTTCTCCGCCTCCGGTGATGCCCTGATGAATCGTTTCGGCCCACTTTTGTAGTTTCTTTATGAATTGTTTCCTTTTTTTGACGATTTTAACACCATGCTCCACCAGTTGTTCATTCCATACTTCAAGCATGGTCTGGGCTGAAGCATTCTGCCCCCATAATTGCTTGAGCAGATTGTTACGCTGGACGAGCACTTTTTGATATTGCTGCAGATGATACAGATAACCTGGAGCCACCTGACCAATCTCCATGTCAAGAAACCGGCGGCGTACCCCCGGTGTGCCTTTGACAATCTCAAGATCTTCCGGTGCAAACATCACCACATTAAGCGCTCCGACAAAATCACTCAGCTTGCGCTGTTCCAATCCGTTAATCTTTGCTTTTTTGCCTTGTTGCGACAAAGATAGCTCGAGCTTGACCGATCCGTACTTTTTGTCGACCTCTGCTGCAAGCCTCGCGCGTTCTTCACCGAAACGAATCAGTTCCTTGTCGCGGGATGTACGGTGGCTCTTAGTGAGTGCAAGCACAAAAATGGCTTCTGCAAGATTGGTCTTGCCTTGGGCATTTTGCCCGATCAGAAGATTAACAGGACCAAAAGAATCCAGTCTCAGATGTTCATAATTGCGGAATTGCTGCAGATCTATGCTGTTTACAAACACGCGGTAACCTCCCTTTTATCCCGTCCGTCAGGAGGCAGCAGGATCTAACTGGTCTTCTATTGTGCGACAACTTCGAACGAACCTTCTCCGTCCACCTCAACGATATCCCCAGGGTATAACTTGCGTCCCCGGCGTTCCTCAGGCTCTTTATTCACACGTACAAGTCCGTCCTGAAGCAGTGCTTTGGCCATACCTCCGGTTGGGATGCAATCAGCCAGTTTCAAAAATTGGTCAAGCTTAATATATTCCGTACGAATCGCTACTTGGTTCACTATGATCTTCCTCTCGTTAGTTGGTCGTCCGGTAAGGCAATATGACGTACAAGCTGTGACTGTCGTCCAGCGGTTTCAGGATGATCGGGCTCATGACACCAGTGAAAGCGATCATCAGCTGCTCACTCTCCACCACTTTCAGCACATCCAGCATATATTTGGAGTTGAACGAGATTTTCAGCGGTTCGCCGTTAAAGTCGGCAGGTTCGATCTCTTCTCTTACTTTTCCCAGCTCGGAAGAGCTTGAAGAAATTTCGATTGTTCCGGAATCCATCGTTTGCATCCGCACAATATTTGTTTTTTCTTCACGCGACAGCAAATAAGCCCGGTCGATAGATTCACTTAATTTTTTTGTATCCAAAACGAGTTCTGTTTTGTACGAAGTTGGAATAATTCTAGAAGTATCCGGATAAGTTCCGTCCAAAATGCGCGAATAGAACAGAACACGGTCAATTTTGAAGAGGACTTGATTATCAGCAACAACGATATCCACAAGTGTATTTTGATCGGGCACGATTTTGCTGAGTTCGTTCAGCGTTTTACCAGAGATCACCACATTGTTGAATCGCACACCTTCTGCATTATCCAGCATTGCTGAACGAGTAGCAAGACGGTGACGGTCCGTTGCCACAAATTTCAGTTCATTGTCACCCAAACTCCAGAGTACACCTGTCAGAATCGGCGTAGTTTCATGTGTGGAAATGGAGAATACGGTTTGTTTGATCATATTTTTGAGCAAATCTCCTGGAATGGAGACGGTTTGGTTTTCTTCGATGCTTGGCAATACTGGGAATTCTTCCGGATCAAGACCAACCAGTTGAATTTCGGTAGCTCCTGCGGATATAAAGGTGTTGAAGTTTTCTTTGACCTCCATGTGCACTTCTTGGGAAGGCAGCTTTTTGATGATCTCGACAAAAAACTTGGCTGGTAGTACAACGCTGCCTGGTTGTTCCACCTGAACAACACTTTTATCTCCATCTTCAAGCGGGATGAAGGATTGAATTGAAATATCGGTGTCGCTTGCTGTCAACGTCACACCTTGATGATTAACGTCGAATTTGATACCGCTCAGAATTGGAATCGTCGTACGGCTCGAGATCGCTTTGGATACTTGCTGTATGGAATCGTTTAAATAGTTTTTCATTATGCTGATTTTCATGGTTTCACTCCTAGCTGATTTTTTGGTTGTTTGGTTGTTGAAAGGTGTTTTTCAAAGGCCGAAGGCTAAGCTTCAAAATCGCGTATTTGGAGATGATATCTTTTAGATCTTTATAGTAATAATAGTAATAGGGGCACTGAATATGTGGATAAGTGGGTATAAACCCATAAGCCCAAGCCTATCCACATGTGTATACGTTGTGCACAGGCTTGGGACTTATTCAGGTTGGATTCTTAATTTTTTCGGTTAAGTTGTTGATAACTTTATAGAGATCCTGATCGACTTTAATCGCCTGGGAGATCTTTTCGTGCGCATGGATGACGGTGGTATGATCTCGCCCTCCAAATGCTTCACCGATTTTGGGCAGAGAAAAGTCTGTAAGTTCACGAGAGAGATACATAGCAATCTGTCTTGGGAACGCAACGGCCTTGGTCCGTTTCCGTGCTTTGAAATCTTCAAGCTTAAGGCTGTAATACTCGCCGACCTTTTGTTGGATGTCGTGAATAGTGATCATTTTCGGACGACTGGAAGGAATAATATCCTTCAGAGCTTCAGCTGCTAGATGAGTGGTTACATCTTGATTAGTCAGCGAAGAATAGGCAACAACCCGAATCAGGGCACCTTCCAGCTCACGAATATTGGTATCAATCTGGTTGGCGATATACATCATCGCCTCATTCGGAATATCCAGATTTTCCGCACGAGCTTTTTTACGCAAAATAGCAATCCGTGTCTCCAGATCTGGAGGCTGGATATCCGTAATTAACCCCCATTCAAAACGGGAACGAAGCCGTTCTTCCAGGGTCGGAATTTCCTTCGGCGGTCTGTCGCTGGAGATGATGATCTGTTTCCGTTCCTCATGCAGCGCATTAAACGTATGGAAAAATTCCTCTTGCGTCGATTCTTTTCCAGCCAAGAACTGAATATCATCAATGAGCAGAATATCGACACTACGGTATTTGTTACGGAAGCTCTCCCCGCGGTTGTCACGGATCGAGTTAATGAATTCGTTCGTGAATTTCTCAGATGACAAATAAACAACTTTGCTGCCCGGATCATGCTCCAGGACGTAATGTCCGATCGCATGCATCAAGTGAGTTTTGCCGAGACCTACCCCTCCATAGAGAAACAGAGGATTGTATGCTTTGGCGGGCGCTTCAGCGACCGCCAGCGATGCGGCGTGGGCAAAACGGTTGCCCGGCCCAATGACAAAAGTATCGAATGTATATTTTGGATTCAGCATGCTGAGTACCGCTTCTTCCTGAACAACTGTAGGCGTTGGCGCTGGCAGTTGAGGGTCCGGTTCAGCAGGCTTGTTCTCCTCGATGACAAATTTCACATCGACCTGTTTGCCAAGCAGCTCATATACCGTCGATCCAACCAGTTTGGTGTAACGGCTCTCCAGCCATTCGACGGCAAACGTGGTTGGTGCGGATATGACGATCGAACGATCATTCAGCTTGGTCGCTTTGGTTGCTTTGAACCAAGTGTCAAAGCTGGGTTTGCTGAGCTTGTTTTGTATAATTGATAAAATTTGCTGCCATAAATCAGAAGTATGGCTGTCCACAGACTGTCACTCCTTTTACATGTTCCAAGTGTGGCTTAAGCCATGATGCAGTGTCGAAATACGAGATATATTGTTGAATTTATCCCCAAACCCCCGCAGGTCGAAAACAAAAAAAGAATGAACAACTTAAAATTGTTCACAACTTTATCCACAGGCTGTTGATAATATTATGGGTCAGATCACATATTCACATCCAAAAGTAATACAATCATAGCAAAAGAAGCCCGGCATTTCAATGTATCGCGTGATTTTATCCACAAATTCAACAACTTGTGTATAATTTTTAATCACAACACAATATATTGTTTATAAATTGTTTAACTTTCGACAAGATGACCCAAAAACCCAAATTATTTTATACACAGGTTATTCGTCAAATGATGCTGAATTGTGTGTAAAAGTATTCTCTGTTTGTGAATAACCTCTCTGTGGATAACCGTAAAGTGAAAATGGCCGTTTTGGGGATTTACAGGGGAGTGACTCTTCATGCCCGTTTTCCGTTTTCGAAGAGTTGAATTGAGGAAACGACAAAATGAAAAACATCCGAGCTCAAGGAGAGCCCTGTTGAACGGAAGGAGCGTTTACTGATTTATATGAACTGAACGTAGAATTTATTCCTAAAAGAGGTAGGCTGGATATGCGCGCAAACAGTGGAGATGGATGTGACTCCATTGCAGCAGATTTGTTTATGCCAAAAAGAGGTTGTTCTTTAAGACCGTAATGGTGGTCTAAGAGAACAACCTCTTTTTGGTGGTTATAAAAGGGATAATTTACTCGATATGAGCGGAAAATTTACGTTGGAATTCCGCGATGTCTGCATATTCTTCTTCCAATTTTCGCGAAATACGAATAAAGATGGGGAGCAGCTCCCGGTAGATCGATGCATGTTCTTTGATAGGGGTATGCTTATGCGTTGTACCTACCATGGATGAAACGGCATGAAGCGACTCAATTCTCCCTGTAGCATAAAGACCGAGCACGACGGCCCCCAGACAGGAACTTTCGAAGCTCTCAGGCACAATGACTTCCTGGTTGAATATATCGGACATCATCTGACGCCAGAGTGGGGAACGAGCGAAACCACCTGTTGCCTGAATGGAGGTAGGTTGTCCGATCTGCTCCTCCATGGCCAGCAGTACCGTATACAGGTTGAAAATAACCCCTTCCAAAACGGAACGGATCATATGCTCTTTCTGGTGGTGAAGGGTCAAACCAAAGAAGGAACCTCGGGCGTCCGGATTCCATAAAGGGGCACGTTCCCCTGAAAGGTATGGGTGAAATAGAAGCCCTTCCGAACCCGGGCTGACGCGTTCAGCAATCTTGGTGAGTACATCATAGGAATTGATGCCGAGCCGTTTGGCTGTTTCCACTTCCGAGGCAGCGAATTCATCCCGTACCCAGCGGAAAAGCATGCCACCGTTATTCACAGGTCCACCGATCACCCAAAGATTCTCGGTGAGGGCATAACAGAACGTTCTACCTTTTGGATCGGTAACAGGACGGTCAACGACGGTGCGAATCGCGCCGCTGGTGCCGATCGTTGCTGCAACAACGCCAGGCTCAATGGCGTTCACACCGAGATTGGACAATACCCCGTCACTTGCACCGATGACGAAGGGAGTAGAGGGGGAGAGAGCCATTTTTTCAGCCCATGTACGATCCATTCCCTCTATAGTATGTGTGGTCGGTACGAGCTGCGATAGATGGTCAGGTGTAATGCCTGCAACCTCAAGTGCTTCGGCATCCCAATCCAGTTGTTCCAGATTGAGCAGGCCTGTACAAGAGGCGATGGAGTGATCCACGACATATTGACCGAACAGACGGAAGAACAAATATTCTTTGATAGAGATAAATTTGGCGGTGCGTCGAAAAAGTTCAGGTTCATCATGGCGCAGCCACATTAATTTGGTCAATGGCGACATGGGGTGGATCGGTGTACCTGTTCGCAGATAGATACGATGGCCCCGTCCATTTTCTTGCAGCTGGGCAGCCCAGGCAGCACTCCGGTTGTCAGCCCAAGTGATGCAGCGAGTGAGGGGCATACCATCTTGTCCCATCGCAATAACACTGTGCATGGCAGAGCTGCAGGACACGAACATAATGTGTTCCGCAGCTACGCCGCTTTGATCCATCACGCCGCGTACGGAGCGAAGGGCAGCCTGCACAATTTGTTCTGGATCCTGCTCAGCGACATCTGGAGCTGGGGTGTATAAAGGATATTCCTGAGTCGACGTGCTTACAACTTCACCCTGTTCCGTAAAGAGTACGGATTTGGTACTGGTCGTACCGATATCCATACCAATCATATAGTTATTCATTTACATAAACCTTCTTTCTTTTGTACCCGTAGAATTAAAGCTCTAATGTTGTGAATTTATTTTCTTCTTCTATATAGGTGTTCAATTTATACGACTGTACTCAGCAGCAAAATAAAGATCAGTCCAACAACCGATAATAGTGTTTCCATAACGGTCCACGTCTTGAGAGTCTGTGAGACGCTCATATTGAAGAATTCTTTGATCATCCAGAAGCCTGCATCGTTCACGTGGGAGAGGACAAGTGAACCTGCACCGGTAGCGAGTACGACAAGCTCAATATTGGCACCAGGCGTTAGGGCAAGGACCGGAGCTACAATACCAGCTGCTGTCGTCATGGCCACAGTTGCTGAACCGGTAGCAACCCGAATGAGTGCGGCTACAAGCCAGGCGAACAGGATCACGTTAATGTTGGCATGTGTGGCGACCTCGGCAATGGCATTACCTACGCCACTATTGATCAACACCTGTTTGAACGCACCGCCACCGCCAATAATGAGAATGATGGTCGCCGTAGGCGCCAGACATTCACTGGTGAAGCGGGAGATATCATGTTTGTTGAACCCGCGTGAGAATCCGAGTGAAAAGAGGGCGAACACGACGGAGATCAGCAGGGCTATAATTTCATGGCCAATAAATTCACAGAAAACGGTAAATCCGCTTGTGGCGTCAGGATCTACGATATTGGCGATAGAGCCAATGAGCATCAAAATGACCGGCAGCAAAATGGTAAACAGGGTTATTCCGAAACCGGGCAAGTTGTCACTTTTTTTCGTAGCAAATTGCTCAGCCAGCTCTGCAGGTGGTTCGGTATGTATTCTTTTACCGATAAATTTACCAAACAGAGGTCCAGCGATAATAGCAGTCGGGATACCTACAATAAGGGAGTACAAGATCGTTTTACCCAAATCGGCGCTGAACGCTTCGATGGCAATCATGGGAGCCGGGTGAGGTGGAACTAGACCATGTACAGTAGAGAGACCTGCCAAAATCGGAATACCGATCTGCAGCAGAGACATATTGGTTTTACGTGCAACGGTGAAAATGATCGGAATCAGCAAAATAACGCCGACTTCGAAGAAAACTGGAATACCGACAATAAATCCAACAATCATCATCGCCCAGTGCACACGTTTCACACCAAAACGATCTACCAGTGTGGTAGCAATACGCTCGGCTCCGCCGGATTCAGCCATCATCTTACCAAGCATGGTGCCCAGACCAATAACGATGGCGATGGTTCCAAGTGTTCCACCAAGTCCTCCCGTAATGGAGGAAATGACATCCGCGGGTTTCATGCCTGTAAGTAAACCAAGCATTAATGCAGATATTAAAAGGGTAATGAAAGGATTCCATTTATATTTGGAGATCAACACGATTAGGAAGACAATCGCAATCAATGTCCAGACCAATAATGTTGCATTATGGGATAACCCAAAAAGAGTGCTCATGAGGTATGCTCCTTTTTTTATGATATATAACGCTTACAACCGATCCTTGATCAGGCGGAGGGAAGGCACTTTACGATTCATCTAGCCGGGGAAGCTTAAATCCATTTAAGTCCTCTTAATATGCCCCAAAAAATTGAAAGAAATCGCATTTTGTATACTTGTCGACAAGTTAGGGGGCAATCATTCACAACGGATATGATTGCGAACCCCTGCACAGATATGCCATAAGGTGGATGTAATTTTATCAGCATGGCATTAGGAATCAAAGCTTTCGTGCAGCGTCTTGCCTGAATCCTGAAAATACGTGCGGACTCCAGCTTGGATGCGTGCCTTATCACCTGATTCAAGTGCTTCAATCAGCAAACGATGTTTACCAATTACAGCGCTTATTTTATGCTCGCCCTGAATAAAGACCCTGCGGGTGGTGAGCAGCATAACCGTCATGACAACATAACGAATGCTTTTCCATAGATGTAAAATACGCGAATGCTGGGCGGCTTCGATAATAGTCTCGTGAAAGGTGAGATCCTGATATGCGAATTCAACCGCATCCTGATGGCGTCCAGCCAAGTCCATTTTGTCTATCACATTGCTTAATTGGGTAATCAATTGTTCTGGGACATCCCCCGCGAGCCGCTGCTGCACAAAACTTTCAATCAGGAAACGCACATCGTACAATTCCTCAACATCTTTAATTTTCAATCCAATGACAACAACACCCATACGCTCCAGCCGGATGAGCCCTTCATTCGACAATGTTCTTAACGCTTCACGTACAGGTGATCGACTGCTGTCAAAATCAGCGGCAATCCGATTTTCTGACAAAACTTCGCCAGGACGAAGGGTTCCGCTAATGATCCGCAGTCTTAATTCGCAGGCAATGGCTTCCCCGCGGGAAGCTCCCTGAAGCCAGGATGAAGGAAACAGCATAATGGCTAACGCTCCTATTATAAGTAATCAGTTCAATACTGATCATAGCACAACTATTTTGCCAATTGATCGTTTTAGACTAATCCTTATAGCGAGAATAAATGGCAGTATGCCATGTGTACGCGCTGACTTTAGGAACGTCATACGGATTCAAATGGATTTATCAAAGAGCTAGAGGAATTAATTGTCTTCCTTTAAATGAGTCTAGATATGAACTGCCATTTCGCATAAGTATACTTGTATACAAGATGTGATTTTTATCCTACACCTTTCTCGAAAACTTGTAAACCATAAGAATAAAGCGGATACATTAAATTTAAAGTATGTCATTTCGAAAGCTAAAACATGTTGTTCATCTAATGGATAGCTGCAACACTATAGTTCTTCAGAAACGTAGGAATATTAACCGAAAGCAGGGTCAATGAAACCGTATATCAACGTTAAATAATCTTTATCCACATGTGAATAACTTGAAATGATAACGAAAGATAGAATTAAGGGGGCTAAGGGGTGTGGATAACCGTACAAGATGATTTTTGATGAATAAAACGGAACTTGGGGATAACTTTTGGAGCTTCTAAATGCTGCTTTATGAAGGTTATAAACAGGGGTAAGCATCCACGGCCGTTCAGGCAGGGGGAATAGGCATTAAAAGGAGAAAGGAGGCAGAAGGCTCGCAGTTGACTTTTCCAGGTGTTCATGGTTAAATGTATAAAGGTGTTTTCTGTGAAGATGAAAGTGATTCATCACATAAGTATTTCCTTGTGAGGAGGTGCAATACATTGAGACCTACATTCAAACCGAACGTTAGCAAACGTAAAAAAGTTCATGGTTTCCGGAAAAGAATGAGCACGAGCAACGGACGTAAAGTTCTGGCTGCACGTCGCCTTAAAGGCCGTAAAGTCCTGAGTGCTTAATGCATGTGAAGACCACCGAGGTGGTCTTTTTTTTCTTAAATAGGTCTTTTCAGACTGGATGCTGGTACAGGTCAGGTCTGAATTGGCTGCGCAAAAGCATAAGTACACATTTATGTTCAATGAATTGAGATGTCCGTTTTTTCGAAAACGTTCCTTATATAAGGATGAATGTTTGCTCAGTTGAAATGACTGATCAACAATCATCCCAAATGAAGTTGCCGCCAAGACGGTTTATCGTTATTCAAGAAAGCCTATACTAAATCAGTAATGAGGCCTTCGTCAATAATGTTGGTGGAAAACAGCAAGGAGAAGCGCCGTGTATAAAAGACTGCGTTTACGAAACCGGGCGGACTTTAGCCGCGTATACCGGTATGGGAAATCGTTTGCCAATCATCAGTTTGTGGTGTATGGCTGTCGTCGTAAAGATACAGAACAATTCCGAGTGGGTGTATCCTGCAGCAAGAAAATCGGAAACGCTGTCGTACGCAACCGGATGAGACGCATGATTAAGGAAATTGTACGCCATCATGAGGAAGAGATTGTCACGCAGATGGATCTGATCTTTATCGTCAGAAAAGGTGCATTGGACATGTCTTATAAGGACATGGAAAAAAGCCTGCTGCATGCGATGCGCAAGGGCTCTCTTTTGAAGTCGGGCAAGCGGTAAGCTTCGGTTTATTTGTCCTCCTAATTATGGTATGATTTACGGTGGAATGGAATGGTTAAGAGAGGGGTTATGAAGTGTCGCGATTGAAGACATCAAAGGGGAAGTGGATTCTCCTCATTGCAGTCATTGCAATGGTCACTGTACTCGCCGGATGTACTCCACAAGGAGCCGGGGTTACTACGGAAGATCTGAAGAATAGTGATTCTTTTTGGCAAGCCAATGTTATTTATTGGTTCTCACTGGCGCTCGACACATTTGCCAATTGGTTTAACGGTGAATATGGACTGGCCGTCCTTGTGATGGTGTTAATTGTACGGACGTTAATCTTGCCGCTGACAATGAAGCAGGTTCGCAGCTCCAAGGCGATGCAAGCTATTCAGCCGCAGTTGAAAGAAATTCAAGCCAAGTATAAAGATACACCTGAGAAAGTTCAGCAAGAAACAATGAAGTTGTTTCAGGAGAACAAAGTTAATCCGATGGCGGGTTGTCTACCACTTCTGATTCAGATGCCGATTTATATCGCACTTTATAACTCCATTTACGGAAACTCGAGTCTGAGAACACATGATTTCTTGTGGCTTCAACTCGGAGCGCCGGATCACCTGTTTATTTTGCCAGTGCTCGCTGCCATCACTACATTCGTTCAAACGTGGATGATGATGCGCATGAACCCTGCACAGCAGGTTGGACCGATGCAGTTCATGCTGTGGGTGTACCCGATATTGATCTTCGTTATGTCGTATCAGTTCCCGGCTGCATTGCCACTGTATTGGTTCTACAGTAACATCTACACGATCGTGCAAAACTATTTCCTTTACCGGAATAATGATAAAGTCGTGGCTGAGGTCAACGTGAAGCAGAATAGCTCTTCCAAAAATGGAAATGGAGCTAAACGCAAAAACGGTGGCAAGGCAACTGTCTCTGGAAAAGGTTCGAAAGGGGCCAAAAAATCGAAATGACCAAAGTCATTGCGTCAGGAAAAACCGTTGAAGATGCTGTAAACCAAGGATTGGCTGAGCTTGGCGTGAGCCGGGACAAGGTCGAGATACAAGTGTTAGAGCAGCCGTCAAAAGGATTCCTGGGTTTGATCGGGGTTAAGGCCGCTAAAGTGGAAGTGAAACTTCTGCCTGTGCCCGAACCTGTTTCACAGCCGATCAAGCCGGCCGCACATATACCTCAGGTTGAAGCAACACTTGAGGGTGTGGCTGCTAAAAATCCCTATGAGGAAGCGGCTGCTTTCTTAAAAGAAGTGGCAGCAGGTATGGGACTGGATGTTGAAGTGCATATCAAAAAACAGCGTGACGGACATATCTTCAATATTGCCGGTGAAGACCTGGGCATGATTATTGGCAGACGTGGACAGACGCTGGATGCCCTTCAATATTTAACGAACATTGTAGCAAATCGTTATTCGGAAAGCTTCGTTCGCATCGTACTCGATGCAGAGAATTTCCGTCAACGTCGACGCAAGACGCTGGAGGATCTGGCTGAACGTTTGGCTGGACAGGCCATTCGCACTGGCAAGGAAGTTGTGCTGGAGCCCATGCCGCCACTCGAACGCAAAGTCATTCACGCGAAATTGCAAAATCACCCGCAGATTAAGACTTACAGCAAGGGCGAGGAGCCCAATCGGCGCGTAGTCATTACGACGAAATAACACGAAATTGAAGACGCAATGGCTTCCTGCCCGGTGCAGAAGCCATTGCTTTTTTCGTACAGAAGTATTTTTCAAAACTATAGAGCGACTTCATTAAGAGCCATATCCAGATATGAATGATGCGAAAAGAAGCGTTGTGCAGCTGAACAACTGAACTATATATTGAAATTAATATAGCGTCCCGAGGGGCGCAATTTTAAAATAGAGCAAGGAGAGATAACGATGATTAGTGATACGATTACAGCGATATCAACAGCGGTCGGAGAAGCGGGTATCGCTGTAATCCGGGTGAGCGGCCCGGATGCGGTGTCGGAGACGGAGAAAATTTTTCGCAGCAAAACCCCACTAACACAGGCAGCATCCCACACGGTTCATTACGGTCATATTGTTGATCCGGGGACTGGCGAGAAGATCGAGGAAGTATTGGTTACGGTGATGCGAGCGCCACGTTCTTTCACAACAGAGGATGTTGTGGAGATCAGTGCCCATGGCGGAGTGGTTTCGGTTAAGCGTGTAATGGATCTGTTGTTGCAGCTCGATATTCGTCTTGCTGAACCTGGCGAGTTCACAAAGCGTGCTTTTCTCAATGGGCGGATTGATCTGTCACAGGCGGAAGGGGTCATGGATCTCATTCGTTCCAAATCGGATCGGGCGTTCTCCGTTGCACTCAAGCAAGTGGAGGGCAAATTGTCGTCCAAGCTGCGCGAACTAAGATACACGCTGGTGGAGACACTTGCTCACATCGAAGTCAATATCGATTATCCTGAGCATGATGTAGAGTCACTAACCTCTGAATTTATTAAAGAAAAATCCAGTCAGGTGATGACTGAAATCGATAAATTGCTGGTAACCGCAGAGCAAGGAAAGATACTGCGTGAAGGAATCACAACAGCAATCGTGGGCCGGCCAAACGTAGGGAAATCTTCATTGCTCAATACGTTGGCCCAGGACAACCGCGCAATTGTAACGGACATTCCAGGTACAACGCGTGACGTCATTGAGGAGTTTGTTACGATTAACAATATACCGCTCAAGCTGCTCGATACGGCAGGTATTCGGGAAACGATGGATGTCGTGGAAAGAATCGGGGTGGAGCGTTCTCGCTCTGCTGTGAATGAGGCGGATCTGTTATTGATGGTTATCAATGCTGCCGAGCCACTACATCAGGACGAGATTGAATTATTGGAACAAATCCGCGGTAGACAATCAATTATTATTATGAATAAAATGGACTTAGCGCCGCAGGCGGACCGCGAAGTGCTGCTTCGTTATATCCCTGAGGAACGGCTTGTTCCGATGTCGGTGAAAGATGATCTGGGCGTGGATCGATTGGAAGATGCCATCTCGACGTTGTTCTTCAGTGGCAAGCTGGAGTCGGCCGATCTGACCTATGTCAGCAATGTGCGTCATATTGCTTTGCTCAAAAAAGCGAAGCAGTCGCTCATTGATGCCTATGAAGCAGCAGAGCAGCTGATTCCTATTGATATGATCCAGATTGATGTTCGTCTGGCATGGGAGCAACTGGGTGAGATCGTGGGCGATACAGCGCATGATGCGTTGATTGATCAAATTTTCTCTCAATTCTGCCTCGGAAAATAACACCTGACAAACATACCGGCTCTGAAAAGTAGTATGATAATAAAGTCCATCTGTGGGTGGTCAAAGAATCCGCGAATATGTCTGAAGTACCTATAGACTTGATGGCTTAATATAGATCGAAATGCATTCCGTAGAGTGCGGAGCGTATTTCATCATGATTTTTACAGAAAATAGATCGTTTGCATGAATTTAGGCGTGCGGCGGCAAAAAGGAGGTAAGCTGGAATGGCTTTTGATGGCGGCAGTTATGATGTAATCGTCGTAGGGGCAGGACATGCTGGTGTGGAATCGGCACTGGCTGCAGCCCGTATGGGTTCGAAAACGTTGATGATTACCATCAATCTGGATATGGTGGCCTTCATGCCTTGTAACCCATCTATTGGGGGACCGGCAAAAGGACATGTGGTACGTGAGATTGATGCACTTGGTGGAGAGATGGGACGGAACATCGATAAGACCTTTATTCAGATGCGAATGCTCAACACGGGTAAAGGACCTGCTGTTCATGCGCTTCGGGCTCAGGCGGATAAGTTCTCTTATCAGCATACGATGAAAGAAACGATGGAAAATGAACGCAACCTGACGATGCGTCAAGGCATGGTTGATCGCCTGCTCGTTGAAGACGGACAGTGTGTAGGTGTGGTTACTCAAACGGGTACAGAGTATCGGGCCAAAGCGGTTGTTTTGACAACAGGTACGTATCTGCGCGGTAAAGTAATTATGGGTGAGTTGATGTACGAGAGTGGTCCAAATAATCAGCAGCCTTCCCTTAAGTTATCCGAACATCTGCGTGAGCTTGGATTTGACCTGGTTCGTTTTAAAACAGGTACACCGCCACGTGTGCATAAGGATACGATTGATTTTAGCAAAACGGAAATTCAGCCAGGTGATGACAAGCCGAAGTTCTTTTCTTATGAAACGGAATCTTCCGATAATGAGCAGCTGCCTTGCTGGTTGACGTATACATCTGTAGAAACACACCAGATTATTAACGATAATCTCCACCGTGCGCCTATGTTCTCAGGTGTTATTGAAGGCACCGGACCACGTTATTGCCCATCGATCGAGGATAAAATTGTGCGTTTCAGCGACAAGCCGAAGCATCAGATTTTCCTGGAGCCAGAAGGCAAAAACACATCGGAATACTATGTGCAAGGTCTGTCTACCAGTCTGCCAGAAGATGTTCAATTGGCGGTCCTTCGCTCAATTCCGGGTATGGAAAAAGTAGAAATGATGCGTAACGGCTATGCTATTGAATATGATGCGATGGTGCCTACACAGCTGTGGCCTTCACTTGAAACGAAACGTCTGCCAGGTCTGTTCACAGCAGGGCAGATTAATGGTACCTCCGGGTATGAAGAAGCGGCAGGACAAGGCGTAATGGCAGGCATCAATGCTGCACGTAAAGTACAGGGTAAAGAGCCTGTCGTACTTGATCGCTCCCAAGGGTACATTGGTGTACTGATTGATGATCTCGTAACCAAAGGTACGAATGAACCTTATCGTCTGCTGACTTCCCGTGCAGAATACCGTTTGTTGCTTCGTCATGATAATGCCGATATGCGTTTGACGGAAATTGGCCACGATATTGGGTTGATTCCTGATGAGCGTTACGCTAAATTCCTGGACAAAAAGGCAAAAGTAGAACAGGAAGTGGCTCGTCTGAAGGCAGCTAAAGTTCGCCCTGTCGAAGTGAATTCGAAGCTGGAAGAGATCGGTTCTACAACGATTCAGGATGGCAGCACACTTCTGACATTGATGCGTCGCCCAGAGATCGGGTATGACTGGATTGAGCAGATCTCACCTTCCGAGGTGGAACTGACTGCTGATATGAAAGAGCAAGTTGAAATTCAAATTAAATATGCGGGTTATATTGAGAAACAATTGATCCACGTGGAACGTTTGCAAAAAATGGAGAAGAAAAAAATTCCGGACACGATTATATATGACGAAATTCATGGCCTTGCTATGGAAGCAAAGCAGAAGCTCGCTACAATTCGTCCAATCTCGATAGGACAGGCGTCCCGTATTGCCGGGGTTACTCCTGCGGATATCTCCATTCTGCTGGTTTACCTGGAGCATTATAACCGTGTAACCGCAGCAAGGGGACAATAATGGACGATATTCAACAGCAGCTACAACGGCGCCTGAAGAAACATGGACTGGAGCTGGATGAACGCCAGCTTGAGCAATTCGAATTGTATTTTCAGGAGCTGGTAGCCTGGAACGAAAAGATGAATTTAACCGGGATTACCGAACGTGAACAAGTCTATACAAAGCATTTCTATGATTCGGTATCGTTGGCATTTTATACAGATATGTCGAAGATAAACAAACTTGCAGACATTGGTTCAGGGGCAGGGTTCCCAGGACTACCGCTTAAAATTTGTTTCCCGCATATCAAGCTGACCATCATTGATTCCTTAAATAAACGTATCGGCTTTCTACAGCATGTTGTGGATACGCTCGGCTTAACTGATGTAGAATTGATTCATGGTCGTGCGGAGGAGCTTGGACGCAAAGAAGGATATCGTGACAGCTATGACCTCGTTACTGCGCGTGCAGTTGCGAAGCTAGCGGTGCTTAACGAATTCTGTCTGCCATTTGTTCGCAAAAGTGGATTGTTCGCTGCCATGAAGGGCGGAGACCCGCGCGAGGAAATGAAGGAAGCTGAATTCAGCTTTAACCAGCTGAAAGGACGGGTAAAAGCAGTTCATCCGTTCCAGCTTCCTGTTGAAGAATCGGCACGTCATATCATTCTGATCCAAAAGTTTGATAAGACACCTTTTAAATATCCACGTAAATCAGGAACACCGCTAAAAACACCTTTGGTATAGTACTTGGCTCTCAACGTGTGTATGTATTAAAAAGGTAAGATGATCATTCTTCGTATATTTAATGAAGAACCTTGAATAAGAGTAAAGAGGATGTTTCACGTGAAACATCCTCTTTTTGTTTTTTTTGATTTATTATCTAGTGTTAGATAGAATCTACATTCCTATTACATAAAGCAGAGAACAACGAAATCGATAATTTAATTTATTTAGCGTAAAAGTTTTTCTTGTTACAGCTATACTCGAATGAAGAAGACACGAAGGAAGCGGGTTTTTCTGCGACCGAGGTTGTCTTATGAAAATCCATTTTTACGTGGTATCAAATGAGTGCACAACGCAGCTACTATGAGCAGGTCCTGTCTAGAGGATTCTCCATATCTTATTGTGTACAAGCAGTCATATGGCTAATATTCATGAAGAAAAAGCAGGAAAATTAGAAGAGTTTAAAGAATAGGTAAACATAGGATTATGGAAGAAAAGATGATAGAATAGAAGTATCCGGTCCTGGATTACAGAGATCATAGATTATATGTATAGATAGATTTTTGAGCATGTTTGTACAGGTTACAGAAAGCGTCATGGAAGGCAAAACTTATTCGAAGAACGACAGCGTTTGAAAGGGTCGCATATTGAATAAGAAGCACCTGCAACTCTGCGGGAGCTATTACGAAACTAGGTGGTAATATACGGAATGAAAGAACAATTTTCGAAGTTGTTTGGTTTGGCGGAGCGCAATAACGGAGATGAGATTAAACAAATTCCGGTCAATGAAATTGTGAGCAGCCCATATCAACCCCGTACTATTTTTGATGATGATAAAATTGATGAGTTGTTGCAGACGATCAAGACACATGGCGTAATACAGCCGATTGTCGTCCGCGTACGAAATGGATCATATGAAATTATTGCCGGGGAACGTCGCTGGCGTGCAGTTCGAAAACTGGGTTTGGATCATATTCCGGCCATTGTACGTGAATTCAACGACTCTCAGGCAGCGTCCATTGCATTGATCGAGAACCTGCAGCGTGAAGGACTCACTTCCATTGAAGAGGCTGTTGCTTATCAGAAATTGATTGACCTGCACCAACTTACACAGGAAAGTCTTGCGCAGCGATTAGGCAAAAGCCAGTCGACGATCGCCAACAAAATCCGGTTGTTACAGCTTCCAGATGGCATTAAGACAGCGCTGATGGAACGTAAGATTTCGGAGCGTCATGCCAGAGCTTTGCTTTCATTGGATACGGAAGAGTTGCAAATGAAATTGCTTGGCGAAATTATTGATAAAGAGTTGAATGTAAAACAAACGGAAGCGCGGGTTGCCTTTTACAAGGAATCCTCGAAGATCAAAAAATCCAAACGTGTCTCATTCACCAAGGACGTTAGACTTGCACTTAATACGATTCGTCAATCCATTGATATGGTATCGGGCTCCGGTCTAGACATCAAAACCAAGGAAGCGGACCATGAGGACCATTACGAGATCGTTATCCATATCCCGAAACGCAAATAATTGAAGCTTAAGGCGGCAATGGGCCGCTTTTTCTGTCTATAAAGTTGAGAGTGGCATGAACAGCGTAGAATAGCACCATGAAGAAACGGTAGTTGATGTTTGTGAGGATGATAGCCGCCTGCTTTTTGTTAACTGTAGCTCACAACCTACAAGAAAAGACTCCTATTTTATTTGAGGTGAAGGTATTGTCTAAGATTATGGCCGTAGCAAATCAAAAGGGCGGTGTGGGGAAAACGACGACATCTGTTAACTTGGGTGCAGGACTGGCTTCGCTCGGGAAAAGGGTACTGCTAGTCGATATTGACCCCCAGGGGAATACAACCAGCGGAGTCGGAATCAACAAAGCAGATGTGGCCAATTGTATATATGATGTCATCATTAATGAAGTTCCCCCTCAGGAAGCGATTGTGGAAACTCAGATTGAAGGCCTGCATATCATACCTGCAACGATTCAGCTTGCCGGAGCCGAGATTGAACTGGTATCCACGATATCACGGGAAGTACGCCTGAAAAAATCACTCGCCATGGTGAAAAAAAACTATGATTACATACTGATCGATTGTCCACCTTCCTTAGGCATGTTAACGATCAACTCGTTGACAGCTTCCGATTCGGTGATCATTCCGATTCAGTGTGAGTATTATGCGCTCGAAGGGTTGAGCCAATTGCTCAACACGGTTCGTTTGGTGCAGAAGCATCTGAATACATCCCTGCAGATTGAAGGGGTTTTGCTGACGATGTTTGACGCTCGTACGAATCTGGGCATTCAAGTGATTGAGGAAGTGAAGAAGTATTTTCAACAAAAGGTGTATCAGACCATTATTCCGCGCAATGTGCGGCTTAGTGAGGCACCTTCTCATGGTCAGTCTATTATTACGTATGATCCTCGATCGCGAGGGGCTGAAGTTTATTTAGAGCTCGCAAAGGAAGTGATTTCTTATGAGTAAGCGGCTTGGAAAAGGTCTTGATGCCCTCATTCCTTCGCTTTCAATTAATGACGATGATAAAGTCGTAGAAATCCCGATTAGTCAACTGCGGGCAAACCCTTACCAACCTCGTAAAGTATTTGATGAGGATGCGATACATGAACTCGCTGAATCCATCCGTCAACATGGTGTTATACAACCTATTATTGTACGACCTGTTTTGAGAGGTTATGAGATCATTGCTGGTGAACGTCGTTTCAGAGCTTCCCAATATTGCGGTAATGCCACTGTACCTGCCGTAGTTCGTAATTTTAGTGATCAGCAGGTTATGGAGATTGCTTTAATCGAGAACCTGCAGCGGGAAAATCTGAATGCAATGGAGGTTGCAGTTGCTTATCAGGGGTTGATGGACCAGTTTGGATTAACCCAAGAAGAGCTCTCCGTAAAAGTGGGTAAGTCACGTTCTCACATCGCTAACTTCCTACGTTTGTTATCATTGCCGGAAGAAGTGAAGGATCATGTTTCACGTGGAACATTGTCAATGGGGCATGCACGTGCTATCGTCGGTGTTAAAGATGAGAGCCTTGTAAAGCAGCTGGCCAAACAAACTATTGATCAGCAGTGGAGTGTACGTGAACTGGAAGAGGCTGTTCAACAATTGGATCGTTCCAAAACGGGTGAAGCGAAAGCCAAATCCAAGTTAAAGAAAAAAGATCCATTTATTGATACATTGGAAGAGTCTTTACGTGAACGGTTCAAAACAACGGTGAAAATTAAGCATAACAAAGATAAAGGCAAAATTGAGCTCAACTACTACAGCAAACAAGATCTGGAGCGACTGTTGGAACTGTTGCAATAATAGTCGTGATTCTATGATCGATGAACAACATGCGGGGCTTTTTCATGTGATGACATATCGCCTCTGTACCATGGAGAAACGATATGTCATTGTTTGTTTATAGGGAATTCATCCAAACAGAACGATCAATTAGGGACAGAGGTGGTCATGAGGTGGAGGGAGTTATCTATCTGGATCATGCAGCGACATCTTGGCCTAAGCCACCTGCTGTCGGGGAAGCCATGATGCAGGCTCTGGATGTGGCAGGGGCCAACCCAGGCAGAGGAAGTCATCGGATGGCTGTACAGGCGAGCCGAGTTGTATTTGGTGCCAGAAAAGCGTTATCCACTCTTTTGGGTGTTCGTAATGCCAATGATATTGCACTAGGTTCTAATACCACAGAAGCTTTGAATCTAGCTATTCAAGGGTGGTTAAGAGAAGGCGATCATGTCATTGCTACGATGGCTGAACATAATTCAGTAAGACGGCCCTTGGAGTACATGCGCAGATCTCGTAATGTAGAGGTTGATTATGTGCCTGTTAATGCAGCCGGGGAGATGGATCTGGTCCAATTCGCACGGTTGTTTCGTTCCAATACAAGATTGGTTGTCTGCACGCATAGTTCGAACCTGCTGGGGAGTATTCTGCCCATTGGTGAAATTGCACTGATGTGTCAAAAACACCAGGTGACTTTGCTTGTTGACGCTGCTCAAAGTGCTGGAATTATCCCTGTGGATGTGAAGCAGCTTGGCATCGATATGCTTGCCTTTCCCGGGCATAAAGGACTGTTGGGACCGCAGGGAACGGGTGGGCTGTATATCGCTCCTGAGCTGGATGTGCAACCATTGCTTCACGGAGGGACAGGAAGCCAATCCGAGGCGATTGAGCAGCCACTTGTTCGTCCTGATCGCTATGAGGCGGGTACGCCGAATACCGTGGGTATAGCAGGTCTGGCAGCCGGAGTGCAGCATGTGCTTGAACTGACGCCTGAATTCATATATAAACAGGAGTGGGATTTGACTCAGCATATGATGGATGGGTTATCATCAGTAAATGGGATTCGAATGCTCGGTCCTGAAATTGGACAGCCGCGTACCGGATTGTTATCCTTTACTGTTGAAGGATATGATTCGGCCCAACTCGCTTTTCAATTAGACCGAAATTATGGCATCGCTGTGCGTTCAGGTTTTCATTGCACACCACTTGCCCATGAGTCGGCTGGCACCACGGCAAGTGGGGCTGTCAGAGCGAGCGTGGGATATAGTACATCAAGAGAAGATGTCGATGCGTTGATCGAAGCAGTTATCGAATTAACAGCATCCAAATCTGTATGAAGCAACCCTAATGAAATGTGAATTTCAATCGCTTGAATAAGCAAAAAGCAAAAGAGGCAAGAAGCCAAAACGAGTGATTAACCGTAGGGGTTATCTGGTGAATAAATAAGGGTAAGCTTGAGGGTTATATTAGTGTGTTGGATGGCTTTACTTGGCTGAATGGATCAATGATGTGGAGTACGTTTGAAGCTACAAACGTTAACCTGAACAAACCAACAGAGGGGTAGTTGCACTACATGGCTGAATTAAATGAGCTGATTCTGGAACAGCTGATATGGATTATTGGCGGCATGGCATTACTTTTGGTGATCGTGCTTATCATAAGTATTGCTCAAGGCGCAAAGCTACGGAAGTTTAAACAGAAATATGAGGCCATGATGGCTGGCAGTGGAGTGGAAGATCTGGAGTCGCTGTTAATCAATCTGAAAATTCAGATGGACAGCATTGAGGATGAGCATACACTGCAAACGGATCAGTTAAAAACTGTCATGCAGAAGCTGACCCGAATCCAGGGTAAAGTGGGCGTGAAACGCTACAATGCTTATGGAGAGCTTGGCAGTGATCTGAGTTTCTCCATGGCGATGGTTAACGATAGCCAGGACGGTATGGTACTCACTGGTATCTATAATCGAGACGGTTCCTATGTATATGCTAAACCTCTTAAAGGGGGAGAGTCCACGTATACTCTTTCCCCTGAGGAAAAGGAAGCCATTACTCTGGCACAGCAAGCAGAGTAGAACGGGTATGCCATTCGCGAATGGCGGAGTAGAGACTGCTCGATATAATCTCGGACATGCGCATGACGAGACTGAGACGTGTGTTCTGCAAAACAAAGTATTCCATAAAGCCGCCGACGTTAACGATACCTGTAAGATGGATATCGCCGACCGGCGGTAATTCTTTATTTACACCCGCTCCTGGTTTGAGCGGTCCATTCACGACCTGGATACATCCAACACTCGAGGACTGTCCGAGACAGGCATCAATGCCGATCACATAAGGGTTGTGATGTGTGGTGTGTATTTTGTGAAGGGTGTCTTGCAGGTTCATCGCATGTACGGGTTCATCCAATGTGCCATATAGATGAAATAGAGGGCTGTCCCACTTGGCAAGCGACGAGCCGACGAGCGGGCCAAGACAGTCCCCAGTAGAGCGATCTGTACCGATACAGACGACAACTACATTTTGCAAAGAATGGGCTTTATAGAGATGAAACATTAAACGATGAATGATGGCTGAGTGAATGCCTGGATCTGTATGTGGGATTTTCAGGCTGGCCATGTCTTGAGATGAGAAGGAATGTGAAATGGGATTCATAGGATCTATCCTTTCCCTTGGAGATAGTAGTAACAGTATATGGAAGGATAGAACGTTTTATACTTCGTGGGGACAAGCTTTTTCAAAGGGATGAATGTATCGTGAAAGGAGCCGGACATGGACGAGTGGATAGATGATTGGATGCTGATTGCTTTTGATTCCACCCAGCAGGCGCTGCGGGCAGAAATGCTGCTGGAGTTTGCCGAGATTGAGATCGACTTATTTCCTACCCCGAAAGAGATCACAGCGGGCTGTGCTCTATGTATTCAGTTTCCAAAAGAAGATCTGGAGAGAGTGAAACAAATCATTCGTAACGAATTTGTGGAGATCCGAGGCCTCTATTTCAAAACCGGTGACAGCTATGATAACATACCCATGTAGAGGAGGTCTGATCTATGTTGCCATTTAAGTTTGCTACAGGAGGAGATGGGCCAGCGGAGACTGCTGTAAAAAGTGCTATAAGCTGGACAGATAAATTATGGGATAAAGTCGCTGATGCAGATATGTGGTTTAATATTCTGTTCAGTTCGATCCGCATCGTTATTATTTTCATTATTACACGTATTGTAATCAGGATTGTATCACGTATTATAGATCGCACGATGGCACGTAAGCAGGAAGGCAAGATTCGCGTCAATCCGCGGAGATTTATAACGGTGGGAGAGTTGATGAAAAATGCGACCTCCATAACATGTAATTTTATTATGATTCTGTTACTGTTATCTGAGATCAACGTGAAAGTTGGACCATTGTTAGCGAGTGCGGGAGTACTTGGACTGGCTATCGGTTTTGGTGCCCAGGGATTGGTGAAGGATGTTATTACCGGTTTCTTCATTATATTGGAGGATCAATTCGCAGTAGGTGATGTTATTCAAACAGGTACCTATAAAGGAACGGTTGAGGTCATTGGCTTGAGAACAACCAAGCTGGTTAGCTGGCAGGGTGAGGTGCACATCATTCCAAATGGTACGATTGCAAGTGTAACCAATTTCTCGATGTCGAACTCCCTTGCAGTTGTGGACATTCCGATGAAGGGTGAACAGACCCTGGATGAGTCAGTGCACTTGGTGAAACGAGCGTTGACTGGGATTGAGGATCGTGATCTGAACATCGTTAAAGTGCCTGACGTGCTTGGGATTCAGTCGATGTCTACCTCGGAATATGTGGTTCGCATTGTTGCTGAGTGCTTGCCGAACTCCAGGGCATCTGTAGAGCGTCAAATTCAGAGTGATGTGAAGAAAACACTGGAGTATCATGAGATGAGCAATCAGGCAGCATTAGAGCAAGCAGCAGCGCAGGAGAAGGATGAGGGGGATGGCATAGGTGGAGCGTAAAAGTTTCCAGCTTGGGGACATTGTGCAGATGAAGAAGCAGCATCCATGTGGCAGCAATGAGATGGAGATTATCCGGATGGGCATGGATATTCGCATCAAATGTGTAGGATGTAAACACAGCGTATTAATTCCCAGAGCGAAATTCGAGAAAAACATGAAAAAGGTACTTCGTTCGACAGAGGATTCGGCTGAATCCTAATGAAAAAATCGGTTAATGTTTACTCTTTTCGCACTCCATAATAACGTTTACATTTAGGCATAGCTTAAGTATTGCGTTCTGTAAATGATCATGCTATAATCATTATTGCTGCGGAAAGGTACCCAAGAGGCCCAAGGGGGCTGACTCGAAATCAGTTAGGCGTGTCACAGCGTGCGTGGGTTCGAATCCCACCCTTTCCGCCACTAATAGATATTGCTTTGTAATTGTAATTGAACAACTTACTCAACGTGTGTTGAGTTCTATACATGCAAGAAGACCTTCCAGCTGGAAGGTCTTCTTATTTTTAATTTTGTTGTGCCATATTTCTTTGTAATCGAAAAAACAAAGAGCCCCTAAGGGCTCTTCATTCGGCGATGCATTCGGTTGTTAGGAAACAATCGGTCGTAACGATCAGAAACTTGGTGTACTGCGAGTAGCAATACTCGTGCTTCAGACAAAGGCCTTACACACAACCATCTTGCTTCTTAAATTACGTGATGAATCTCCAACAGTGAATGTTCGGCTTCGTTGTCCAACGGAACCACACCTCTCTCGTGCATCGCCTGATTGTATTATGTGCATTAGTACGTTTTATATACAGCAGTCTGAAAAAATCTTTACGTTTAGTGGACGCGGGCTTTGGTGAGCTTTTTCCACTTGCGGTTTTGATTACTTGTTTCGGGGAAAGCTTCACCCTTTTGAAGGGTTACCCGTTTCGGATTGTTAATCTCCGTATGAAAGCTCTTCTCACCAACCTCGGTGTACTCACCATCGTTTGGAGCTTTGTCTCCTTGTTCAAACTCGGTTCTTTCACCCATGATAAAACCTCCTTGGCGTAATGGATTCCAATGTTGCTTCTGTAGTGTGCTCCATTGGAGTTATGATCATGTGTAATAAGAAGAGGGAACGTTTGCTTGCATTGAGACATCATTTTTGTTATATTAATATAGTTCGAGTTTGTGCTCGTTCCTTGCTCTCAACCTAGATTGAGGGCCAGAGTCCATAAGGAGGTGAAAATTATGCGCAAATATGAAGTGATGTACATTATTCGTCCTGATGTTGAGCAAGAAGTTGTTCAAGCTACAGTCGATAAATTCCAAGGCATCATCTCCAACGGCGGTGGTGAAGTTACAGCTCACGACGTTATGGGTAAACGCCGTCTTGCGTATGAGATCAAGAAATTCCGTGATGGTGTTTATGTTTTGGTACACTTCACTGCTGAACCAGCAGTAGTTACTGAACTTGAGCGTCTCATGAAGATTTCTGACGAAGTAATTCGTTATCTCATTACAAACGACGTTAAGTCTGCTTAAGACGACAACTCGTGATCAACGCACCAATACGCTCTGAAGGAGGGGATTACATTGTTGAACCGTGTCATTCTGATCGGCCGGTTAACCCGGGATCCTGAGTTGCGTTATACTCCAGCTGGAGTAGCAGTTACGCAATTTACTTTGGCAGTGGACAGACCGTTTACAAGCCAAGGGGGAGAACGGGAAGCGGATTTTATTCCGGTCGTAACCTGGAGACAGCTTGCTGAGACTTGTGCAAACTATTTGCGCAAAGGACGCCTAGCTGCAGTCGAAGGACGCATTCAAGTACGGAATTACGAGAATAACGAAGGAAAACGTGTATACGTGACCGAAGTCATTGCCGATAACGTCCGTTTCTTGGAGTCAGCTAACCGTGATAATAATGGTGGCGGCGGTGGTGGTCAACCGATGCGTGAAGAGCCTTCTTATGGAGGCGGCGGGCGCGCGAACAATAACAATAATTCGCGTAGCAACAATCAGGATCCTTTTTCCGATGACGGAAAACCGATTGATATATCGGATGATGATTTGCCATTTTAACGTGAGCCGATACTCTAATGAGATATGGGTTACATGATAGGAAAGGACTGAAAAGCATGGGCTTCAAGCAAAGAGAAGGCGGAGACAACGATAAAAGACCGGCACGTCGTGGCGGCCGTAATAAACGTCGTAAAGTGTGCTTCTTCACAGCTAACAAAATTACTCACATCGATTATAAAGATACGGACTTGCTTCGTAAATTTATCAGCGAGCGCGGAAAAATTTTGCCACGCCGTGTAACAGGTACTAGCGCTAAATATCAACGCATGCTGACGATTGCCATCAAACGCTCCCGTCAAATCGCATTGCTGCCATACACAACTGAGTAGTCTTACTCAGTATGGATACAAAGCAGTCGGCTTATAGCCGGCTGCTTTTTTGCATTTGAAATAATTAAGGTTGCTTCTCTCCTGGTAATTGGATTTCGCAAAGAGCTGCGGGATAGAAGCAATTAAGACGTAAATGATTTATAATGGAGTCTATTATATTGCCGATATCAGGAAGCGTGAGTATGAACGAATATAGATTCCACCATCAGGAGAGAGCATGAATACATTTAAACGTAAAGTAAAACCGAGACGCAAGAGTAGTCTGCGATTTTGGATCGTAGCTACGTTGTTGCTTTCCATTATATATGTATGGTTACAGCAAAAAGGAGATACCTATGATATTTGGCCACGGACCAATGTACAAGAAGCAGTGCCGATCACTGGACTTCACCCGGTAGTCGCGGAAAGTGAGAAGTTGTTGGTTCGAAAGGCAGCTAGACGAGGAATTGAAATCGTGATTACACATGATTTTCGCAGCATAGACGAACAAGATGCCCTCTATAATCAAGGACGTTCCAATGCCGGAAATATTGTTACCAACGCCAAAGGGGGAGAGTCCTATCACAACTATGGTTTAGCCATTGATTTTGCGTTGCGGACTCCTGAAGGAGATGTAGTGTGGGATATGGAACGTGATGATAACGGCAATGGAAAGCCAGATTGGCTGGAAGTTGTGGAACTTGCCAAAGAACTAGGGTTTACGTGGGGAGGAGATTGGGCTAACTTTCCGGATTATCCTCACTTGCAGATGGACTTTGGATTAAGCATCAACGATTTGAAGCGTGGGAAAAGACCTCCGGATACGCAGTAATTACGATATTATATATACATCTATATGTATAAATATTAGAAAAGCCTTGCATTTTGCAGGGCTTTTTGCTTGCTTTTGTAAAATAAATGATAAAAGATGACAATTTGTTCTTTACATAAGCGATTAAATGAAACTATACTATAATAACTAGAAATTTAACTCCAATCCTTTAGTAGTATCTAAATCACACCTCTAAAAGCACAAAATTTGGCTAGAAACCAATTTCACTTCCAAACAAAGTATTTCCTCTACAATTCCCTCATACCTAACATAATAGTTTGTTATATCTATATTTATAACATTTAACTACACATACTGTGTAATGCTAATGTCATGTATTTAGATAATCGGTATATTTAAGATTCAAACTCTACCATTGAAAGTATCTGACTGGCTCTGAAATTCCTTGATCTATTCCCTTTAAAGTATAACTAATACCCAGAACTGTGCTATAAAAAACATTTATACCAAAAATCTCAAAATAAGCATTGACGTCACCTAAATTTACACGTATGATTACATTAATTATTTTGCTTTATTATTCCGCTAGGAATTATCAGCATTAATTGACCATCGGTCTAAATAGCAGTAGTCAAAAATGGATTCTCCTAATGATTTGATATTTTGTATACACTTTCGTTCGATATCTTCAAGAACATGGAAATATACAGTGGATGCATTCTTCTACACATGAATACAGTCTGCAGAAATTATGGGGTTAGGGTGATTGATTTGAATACAGAGCTATTGGAAGTCAGAAATCTAACTACATCATTCAGAATTGAAGATGACTATTATGCAGCAGTTGATCACGTTAACCTTACGGTTAAAAAGAATGAAGTATTGGCTATTGTGGGAGAATCAGGATCAGGCAAAAGTGCTTTTGCTTTTTCCATTATGGGCCTGCATAACAAAGCCAAAATTGATGGTGAGATTTTGTACAAAGGGCAGAATATAGCGAATATATCTCCCAACAAGTTAAACAAACTCCGCGGTAAAGAGATGGGGATGATCTTTCAGGACCCACTTTCCGCATTAAATCCTCTGATGGTGATCGGTGAACAGATCGAAGAGATTCTGACACTGCATCAACCCAAGCTATCTTCGAAAGAAAAGAAAGACAAAGTCATTGATTTACTCAATCAAGTAGGGATTCCGCGTCCCGAACAATTATACAAGCAGTATCCTCACGAACTATCGGGTGGTATGAGACAGAGAGTTGTTATCGCGATTGCGATTGCCAATAAACCTGAATTGCTGATTGCCGATGAACCAACGACAGCGCTTGACGTTACAATCCAACTACAAATTCTGGAGCTTATCCGTGAATTGAAGAACGAGATTAACGCAGGAATCATCCTGATCACACATGATCTGGGAGTTGTTGCCGAGATGGCTGATCGCGTGGCAGTTATGTATGCAGGAGAAATTGTGGAGATTGCAGATATTTATACTCTAATGACGGATGCCAAGCATCCATATACACGGTCTCTACTAAACTCTATTCCTACTATTTCTGAAGAAAAATCGAAGCTTCATGTCATTCAAGGCATTGTTCCATCACTGAAAAATCTTCCTCGCCAAGGGTGCCGATTCAAGGCTCGAATTCCATGGATAAATGATTCGGCTCATGAAGAAAACCCACAGATGCATGAAATTGCGCCAGGTCACTTTGTACGGTGCACCTGTTATCAGCACTTTCATTTCCCTGATCAAGCTGAGGAGGAATAACATAATGGCATTACTCGAAGTAGAAGGACTAAAAATACACTTTCCGATTCGCGGAGGGTTGCTCAAGCGTGAGATTGGCAACATCAAAGCGGTTGATGATGTGAGCTTCTCCATTGAGCAGGGGCAAACGTACGGTCTTGTAGGTGAGTCAGGCTCAGGCAAAACGACTACAGGTAGAGCCGTTATTGGTTTGAACCACGTGACGGATGGAAAAATTCTTTTTAACGGAAAAGATTTGGCTACCGAGCGGCGTAAAGACCGACAACTGCAGCGGGATGTACAAATGATCTTCCAAGATCCGTACTCTTCGTTAAATCCCAAGAAACGGGTTATCGACATTATTGCTGAACCATTCCGTAATTATGAACGTCTGACAGCTACGGAAGAGAAACGTCAGGTCCGAGACCTTCTGGAGAAGGTCGGTTTGAGTCCAGAGTCGATCTATAAGTACCCTCATGAGTTTTCCGGAGGACAGCGGCAGCGGATTGGCATCGCTCGTGCGATTGCATTGAAGCCCAAACTGATCATCGCAGATGAGCCAGTATCCGCACTGGATGTATCCGTGCAAGCTCAGGTGCTCAACTTCATGCAGGATATTCAAAAAGAGTTAAATCTGACTTATCTGTTCATCAGTCACGATCTCGGCATTATCCGCCATATGTGTGATCAGATCGGAATTATGTATAAAGGCCGATATGTGGAGCAGGGCACGACGGATGATATTTTTGAGAATCCACAACATATTTATACCAAGCGTTTACTTGCAGCCATTCCGGATATGGACCCAACCAAACGTGAAGAAATGGTAGCCTTCCGTCAGCAGGTCAAATCCGACTATGAAAATTCATACCGAAATTTCTTTGATGAGGAAGGGCTGGCATACTCGCTCCAATCCATTTCCGATACTCACCGAGTAGCTCTACCTCAGAAAGGTTGAAGACCATATGTGGAAAACGATAGTACGCAGAATTATCATTATGATTCCTCAGATCTTTTTGCTTAGCCTGCTGGTCTTTCTACTGGCAAAGGCGATGCCTGGAGACGCACTTACCGGATTACTCGATCCGAGTATAGATCCAAAAGCGCTGGAGGAACAGCGGGAACGACTGGGATTAAACAATCCATGGTATGTGCAATATTGGGATTGGATCAAAAATGCTGCACAAGGCGATTTCGGACAATCTTTTCGATTCAAAATGCCAGTATCTGATTTGATTGGTCAGCGTGTTGCCAATACGTTCTGGCTTGCACTGGCGACACTCGTGTTTACTTATCTGATTGCCATTCCACTTGGCATTATCAGTGGTCGTTACAACGATACTTGGTCTGATCGGTTGATCACTGGTTACACCTACTTGGGCTTTGCAGCCCCGTTGTTTATCTTTGCACTGGTGATGTTATGGATATTTGGATTCCATTTTGGCTGGTTCCCAACCGGAGGAAGCGTGGAACCTGGACTTACGCCAGGGACATTCAGCTATATAACAAGCAAATTCTATCATTTGTTATTACCAGCATTATCAATGGCATTAATTGCAACAGTATCTACCGTCCAATACTTGCGTAGTGAAATTATTGATATCAAGTACAAGGAATTCGTTCTTACTGCGAGAGCCAAGGGCGCCTCGGAATCTCGAATCTACAACAGGCATATATTAAGAAACTCCCTGTTGCCGATCGCCGCATTTTTCGGTTATGAGATTACGGGACTTATCGGAGGTACCATCTTCATTGAGAGCATATTCAGTTATCCAGGTATGGGACAGTTGTTCCTGAATTCCATTTCTCTTCGGGATTTCAGTGTAGTAACTGCGCTCGTCTTGTTATATGGCATAGCTACAATCCTGGGATCGTTGCTGTCTGACATTATTCTGGGTATTGTTGATCCGCGTATACGGATCAAGTAAGAACTTGAAGATTTCGGGGTGAAAATAAGATGAGCAAGGCCAATGATGTCGTTATAACTTCACAGAAGATTGATAAGAGCCCCTCCAGCTTGAGTATCTTGTGGCGGGAGCTTGTCAGAGATAAGGTGGCACTAATCTCGCTCATATTTTTGGGACTGGTCATACTGCTGGTCTATGGTACTTCTTTGATCCTGGATCAAGCTGAAATTGTTAAAGTAGATTTGTTCGCATTGTATGAACCTCCTTCCGCGCAATATTGGCTGGGGACTGATTACGGCGGTCGCGATGTGTTTGGACAACTGATCATCGGTACGCGTAACTCTCTAACCATAGGTATTATCGTCACGCTAATGACTGGTTGTATAGGTATCCTGGTTGGCCTGCTATCCGGTTACTTCGGTGGAATGATTGATAACTTGTTTATGCGGGTTGTTGACTTCTTCATGATTCTTCCAACGCTGATGATCGTTATCGCGTTTGTTACTGCAGTACCCAAATATAATATTGTATCTTTCTCATTAATTATGACAGCCTTTCTCTGGATGGGGATTGCCAGGTTGATCCGCTCCAAAGCATTACAGGAACGGGAACTGGACTATGTAAAAGCTTCAAAAACATTAGGTTCGTCCCATCTGAAAATTATGCTCTCACAGGTTCTTCCTAATCTTAGCTCCATTATCATCGTAACGATGACGTTGAATCTCGCTGCCAACATTGGCCTCGAATCGGGACTTTCCTTCTTGGGATTTGGATTCCCAGAAAGTACACCCAGTCTTGGAACACTCGTAAGCTATGCTCGTAATCCGCAAACACTGGAATTCAGATGGTGGATATGGCTACCTGCGTCAATACTAATTCTGTTATTGATGTTGAGTATAAATAATGTCGGACAAGCCCTGAAGCGTGCGACTGATGCAAGACAAAGAAGAGGTTAAAAAAAGGGAGGAAAGGTTCATGAAAAAGGGATTATTTTCACGGGGACTATTTTTCACGATGATGTTGGTCTTCGTACTTGCGCTTGCGGCGTGCTCGGAGAAAGAGGCGGCAACACCAACGCCTTCTACGAACACAGGGGAAAAGAAAACAGAGGAGAAGCCTACTAAAGAAGAGGGCGTTTACTCTATCGAAGATTTCAACAATGTCAAAACGAATGAAGGCACTGCAATCGAGGGTGGGTCCATCACATATGGACTGGTATCCGATACTGCGTTTGAAGGAACATTGAATTTTAACTTCTACTCGGGCAACCCGGATGCAAATGTTCTGCAATGGTTTGATGAAGGTTTGCTGACTTGGGACAAAGACTATGTATATACCAACGATGGTGCAGCAACGTATGAAACATCGGAAGATGGTAAAACGTTCACACTGACCATTCGTGATAATGTAAACTGGCATGACGGCAAGCCTGTAACAGCTGAAGATTTGCAGTTTGCTTATGAAGTGATCGGTAACAAGGCTTATGATGGTCCACGTTACGATTCCAACTTTACAAGTGTAGTAGGTATGGATGATTATCACGCTGGAAAAGCAAAAACGATCTCTGGAATCAAGGTTCTTAGCGAAAAACAAATCAGCATTACGTATAAGGAATCTACACCTTCACTGCTGACAGGTGGCGTATGGACATATCCACTGGCTAAACATATCTTCGGTGATATGGATGTAGCGAAAATGTCTTCTTCCAAAGAAGTACGTGAAAAGCCAATCGGTTTTGGTCCATTCAAAGTGGAAACAATCACTCCAGGTGAGTCTGTAACTTTCGTTAAAAACGATGACTACTGGCGTGGAGCTCCAAAACTGGACAAAGTGACTTTGAAAGTAATCAACCCAACAACGGTTGTTCAAGAATTGAAATCTGGCGGGGTAGACCTCGTGGATTCATTCCCCACAGATCAATATAAAGACAATGCTAATATGTCCAACGTTGAATTCCTAGGTGCAATCGATCGTGCTTACACCTACATTGGTTTCAAATTGGGCACATGGGATGCTGACAACGGCAAAGTTGTAACAAACCCAGATGCAAAAATGGCTGACAAAAATCTGCGTAAAGCAATGTGGCTTGCTGTAGATAACGACCAAGTTGGTAAACGTTTCTATAACGGTCTGCGTTGGAATGCAACAACATTGATTCCGCCGTCTCACCCAGAATTCCATGATTCTAACAATCCGGGTGTTGCATATGACCCAGAAGCAGCGAAAAAATTGCTGGATGAAGCAGGTTACAAACTGGATGGTGAATTCCGTACGAAACCGGACGGTTCCCCACTTGAAATTAACTTTGTATCGATGACAGGTGGCGACACAGCTGAACCACTGGCACGTTACTACGTTCAATCGTGGGCAGCAATCGGTCTGAAAGTAAACCTGGAAATGGTTGAGTTCAACAATTTCTATGACCGTGTAGGTAACACAGGTAAAGATGATCCAAATATTGATGTATATCAAGCTGCTTGGGGCGTGGGTATTGACGTAGATCCAGCAGGTCTGTATGGCCGTGATGCACTGTATAACTTCTCCAGATTCTCTAGCGAAGAAAATGACAAATTGCTCGCACAAGGTGTATCTGCTGAAGCGTTTGATGTAGACAAGCGTAAAGAGATCTACAATCAATGGCAGCAGTACATGGTTGATGAAGTTCCTGTATTCCCGACATTGTACCGTGCTGTTGTAGCACCGGTTAACAAACGTGTAATGAACTATGCGATTGGTGACGGAACAGGTTTATATCTGAATGACATTCAAGTTAATGCAGATAAAGCGGTTGTAGCAGAGTAATAAAAAAGCATTAGCAACAATAAGGATTGGGGTCCTTTTAAGAATTCGGTTGCTAGATCTAATTGAAAAGATTCTTCTAGGTATGAATAGAAAAAGTCTTGTAAAACATGGATTCCGTACACTCTGGCATGGGGGGTATGGGATCCATGTTTTTTTTGGTAACAAAAAAATAAAAAAAATTTAACTTTTTTTATAAAAATTGCAGACAAAATGCCTCTTCACTTCGTCTATATCTGTAAGAGGTGATTTTCCGATGAAAAAATGGTGGATACGGGCAGGAATGCTGCTGGCTCTACTCGTTATTATATATTTGGGTGTAAAACCGGACATGCTGGTAGGCAAACCGGCAATTAAAGCTGAATCGGCTGTACTAATGGATATGAGCTCCGAGCAGATTCTAATGAACTTTAACGGTTCTGAACAGATTGCGCCTGCAGGAATCAGTAAACTGATGACAGAACTGCTTGTAATGGAAGCTGTGATTAACGGAGAGTTGCGTTGGGACGACTCTGTGAATATCAGCCTGTATGCAAGTTCAGTAGGTGGCAGCCACCTGGGTTTGAAACAAGGGGAGCAATTCACTGTACAGGAGCTATTCCAGATTGTAGCCGTCTATTCCGCGAATGACGCCGCTATTGCTCTGGCTGAACATATCAGTGGCACAGAGCAGACTTTTGCACAAAAGATGAATCAGAAGGCTACAGAGATTGGACTGTCCGACAAAACAGTGTTTACCAATGCAACAGGTTTAAGCGAAAAACGACTTGGTCCGAACCGTCCGAAGGAATTACAAGGGCAGACCGTAATGACCGCCGTAGATGCATGCAAGCTTGCACGTTATTTGCTGAATAACTATCCCGAAATATTGAGAGTCTCCAGCCAAATGCAGGTGTCGATGCACCAAAAGGGAATGTACATGAGCAACACCAACTGGATGCTGTCCTCAATTGGCGGACCCTATGCTTACGATGGAAACGATGGATTGAAGACCGGATATGATGAGGATTCCGGCTATCACTTCGTTGGAACGGCGGAGCGTAATGGCAAGCGATTGATCTCCGTTGTACTGGGTTCGGATAGTCGTGAGGGACGTTTTATCGAGACACGAAAGCTATTCAATTATGGATTTTCCGGTTCAAAGTAAGGGGGAGAATGGAACTTGAGGGTTCTACCGCTGTTATCCTATGGTGAATCATGGTAAAATAATTTACGTATAATCCCAAATTATAATGTAATTCACTTTAAAGGGGGAAATAGATTGAACGCAATGAGTAAAAAGGTATATGCTCTCACACTTAGCATGGCGATGTCCATCGCTCTGATTCAACCAGCGGTCCAGGCAGCAGAAGCTGTGAAGCCAACGGCGACAGTCGCTGAATCCATTGCTTCGAAGGCATCACAGACACTACAGCAACTGGGATACATAGATGGCACAACAGATGGAATGAAAGACTCACAATCGCCAATTACTCGTGCTCAGGCCGCGATCATCCTGCAGCGTGTACTTAAACTGGATGCTCCAGCGTCTCTTACAGGTTTTGCAGATGTATTGGCTAAGGATGAAGCTGCTCCTGCCATTTACGCGCTGAAGCAAAGTGGTCTTATTCAAGGACAAGTCAAAGGATATGCACCAGATGCACCTCTCACAAGAGCACAGATGGCATCGTTGTTTACTCGGGCATTTGAACTAAAGGATAATGGCATTCAGGTTGTATACAGTGATATGGCGCAAATTCCGAAGGTACATACGGAGGATGCGATTCGTCTGAAGCAGCATTTTATTATTGAAGGCAGTGCGTTTAACGCCAAAAATTCAGTGACCCATGGTGAGTTTGCTGATGCGCTGTACCTCGCTCTTGGACTTGATGTGCAGTCAGAAGGTGTCACACCTCTGGAAGACTTCTTCAAACAGCCGGCTCAAGCAGGCTTCCAGATGTCTCCGGATGGTAAACATCTGGCTTACATGGAGCCTTGGAACAACCGAATGAATATTGTGGTGAAAGAGAATGGTCAGGACAAGTCAGTACGTATCACGAGTGAGACAGAGCGCAGTATAGCAGGATTTGTATGGGCGACAAAGGATAAGCTGTTGTATGTAAAGGATGAAGCAGGGGACGAGAACTATCATATTTATGTAACGGATATCGATGGGAAGAACAGCAAGGATCTGACACCATATCCGAATACAAGAGCGATTCTGGTAGACTCCCTGGAGAATATTCCGGATGAGATTCTAGTGGGCATGAACAAACGTGATCCGCGGATTTTTGATGTGTACCGGATTAATATCAAGACAGGTGAGGCTGTGCTTGCCGCAGAGAACCCAGGCAATATTACGGGCTGGCTAACAGACCATGAGGGTAAAATCCGTGTGGCCATATCGAGTGATGGTAATGTCTCTTCGTTGATGTATCGTGAATCGGAAGATAAACCATTCGAAAATTTGATGACCACCAAGCTTGGAGAAACATTTGCTCCAGTGATGTTCACGTATGATAACAAAAACATCTATGCTGTATCCAATTTAGAGCGGGATAAAACAGCGATTGTCGAATATAGCCCAAGCAGCAAAAAAGTAACGAAAACCATCTATGAAAACAAGGATGTGGATGTATCCAGTTTCGTTCCTTCTAAAGAAAAAGGCACAATCCTTGCTGCTGTCTATGAGACGGACAAGGTTAACTATGAATACTTCGACAATGATTACAAAAAATTGATGCAGGATATTCAGGCAAAAGTTCCGGGTAAAGAAGTAAGCATTTCAAACATAAGTGAAGAAGGTCAGGTTCTGTTCATTGCGTATAGCGATAAATCCATGGGTACGTACTACTTCTACGACTCCAAGACGGGTAAGCTGGATAAATTAGCTGACGCGGCACCTTGGATTGATGAGAGTAAAATGTCGGATGTAAAACCCATTACGTACAAATCGCGTGACGGTTTAACCCTCCATGGTTATCTGACACTCCCACAAGGAGCCGAGGCTTCCCAATTGCCACTGGTAGTTGTTCCGCATGGCGGACCTTGGGCCCGGGACTCGTGGGGCTTCAATCCGGAAATTCAATTTCTCGCAAGCCGTGGCTATGCTGTACTACAGGTGAATTTCCGTGGTTCTACTGGATACGGTAAGGAATTCCTGGATGCAGGCAACAAAGAGTGGGGTAAAGCGATGCAGGACGATCTCACAGACGGCGTAAATTGGCTGGTTGAAGAGGGAACGGTTGATGCGAAGCGTGTAGCCATCTACGGTGGATCTTATGGTGGATATGCTGCTCTGGCAGGACTGGCATTCACACCAGAAGTGTATGCCGCAGGAATTAGCTATGTTGGACCATCCAATCTGTTCACGCTGCTGGATTCACTGCCACCTTACTGGGAGTCCGAGCGCAACATGTTCTATGAACGTATGGGTGATCCGGAGAAAGACAAGGAGCTGCTGACAGCTGTCTCACCACTGTTCCATATCGATCAGATGAAAGCTCCATTGTTCGTGGTTCAGGGCGCAAATGATCCGCGTGTCAAACAGGCTGAGTCTGATCAAATTGTGGAGGCTCTGCGCAAGCGTGGAGTTGATGTGCCTTATATGTTAAAAGCGAATGAAGGACATGGCTTCGGCAATGTTGAAAATCAATTGGATTTGTATCGTGCCATTGAGAAATTCCTGAATCGTCACCTGATGCAGCAGTAGGTTAGTCCATCAAGAAGGCCGTCCCACGGGTTCCATCCAACCTGAGGGACGGTTTTATTTTGTGAGTCCGATGTTGAATGGACATGGTGTACAATGGCATAAATCATATTAACAAATTGACATATGCATTCATTTTGTTTTAAAATGACCAGTGAGTCATTAATGTTCGGTTCGGTTTAATATATATGTATCATTACAGCCTTACGCTAATGGATTGCAATCTGATGGAGGAGGAAACATGTAATGCAAAAACAAATGAAATGGCCGCTTATCCTATTTGCTATCGGGGTGTTTATGGCTGCGCTGGATAACGGAATTATTACGTCGTCCCTGACGACTTTAAATGCGTCGTTTGGCGTGTCGCCGACATGGGGAGCATGGACAATCACGCTCTATACGCTCGGACTTGCGGTGAGTGTGCCCATTGCGGGTAAGCTCTCCGACCGTTATGGACGCAAGAAGCTGTTTCTAATTGAAGTGGCTTTGTTCGGAATCGGGTCTTTACTCGTTGCGCTAAGCACATCGTTTACCTTCTTCCTGATTGCTCGTGTCATCCAGGCGCTGGGTGGTGGCGGGATTTTTATCATTGCGAGTTCTTACGTATTAAGCAAGTTCCCAGCGGAGCGTCAGGGCACAGCCTTGGGTCTTCTGGGAGGTATGAACGGGGTTGCCGCAATTCTTGGGCCGAATATCGGTGCTTTTATCCTCGACATTACGGGGAATTGGCACTGGTTATTCTTGATCAACGTACCAATCGCCATTTTGCTGTTTATTGCGGGTATCCGTTATATTCATGAAGAACAGGAGCTGAGCCGTAAGGCGGTGGACTGGAGTGGTATCGCGGTCCTGACGCTGGGTGTGCTTAGTCTGATGTACAGCTTCAGCAATCTGGATGGCGTAAATATGCTGCAAAGTCTTGGCTCACCGAATTTCTATGGTTTCTTCCTGGCAGGTGTGGTCATTCTGGTCCTCTTCTACTTTCTTGAAAAAAGGCTGGAAGGATCACAGCGTGAACCTGTTGTATCTACACAGCTTCTGGGCATAGCGTCCTTTCGCTGGACGCTGCTGATTGCCTTTTTCTCAGGAGCCATTCTGGCATCTGTGATCTTCATTCCAGGCTTTGTTGAGCAATACCTCGGGGTGTCCAACACAGCCTCCGGCTACTGGTTTACACCGCTTGCCCTGGCTTCAGGCATTGGTGCGGGTGGTGGCGGTTATCTGGTTGACCGTAAAGGGCCAATCTGGACGTTATCTGTAGCCGGATTGCTGTCGGCTATCGGCTTCCTGCTCTTCCCGCTGTGGGTAGAACATATCTGGCAATTCGTGATTGCGAGTGTACTCGTGGGGATTGGCTTCGGTATGATGCTGGGAGCTCCCGTGAACGTGCTCGTTACTGAGCAAGCGGGTGAGAACAACAAGGGCATTGCGGTAGCGACCAGTTCCTTGTTCCGTCAGATGGCTATGGCGATCGCGCCAACCATTTTTGCCGGTTTCCTGGCTCGCTCTTTCTCCAACCTGGGTTCCAATATTCAACAGGGTCTCACAGATCAGGGCATTCAGGTGCCGCCCGAAGCGCTTCAACAATATGCATCTGGCGGTGCAGCTTCAGGAAGCGATATTTCCAGCTTAACCGAAGGACTATCCCAAATCCCAGATCCGGGCATTCGAGATGTGCTGCTACAGGCTCTTCATCAGACAATCGGCGAGGGTTATAGTGGACTGTTCTGGTCTGCGGTTATTTTCAGTGTACTCACACTGGTGGCCGCGTTTATTACAGGGCGTCAGCGTCATAAGGAGAAGAGGAATCGGGTGGAGACAGCATCAACAAACTGAATGGATGGACATTCCACATCAAGAGAACAGTGCACCTTTTGCCAGTAAAAAAGGAGCGCTGTTCTTTTCAATTTAACCGGATTGTAACTTTTCATCACCCAGCAATGATTACAATAGAACGAGCGTGAGCGGCGTTTTCTTTTGAGATAGAGAAAACATCAGAGAACACCGTGTCACAAGCCATTGCGCACGTTTAATGGTAAATATATAAGTTGTACGATTTAATTAGCACTGTACCGTTGCGGGGTCAGGACAAGTTAAAATCAACTTATATACCAGTAGTATCGAATTTCATTTTGACAGTGAAGAAGGAATCGATGGATGACAAGCAGAACTAAAGATAAGAAGAAAAGAAGAAAAGGTCTATATATAACGCTCGTATCGCTCGTTGTTTTGTTAATCGGGGGCTATTTGTTTCGTCAGCAGCTTGCTGTAGCGGCCTTCGATCTGTTTCTCGCTGGTTCAGTTGAAGATCAATTGTCCCGTTCCTATGTGCCGCAGGAGGGCAACAATACGCCTGACCCGACAGTCTATCGCAAAGAACCGTTCTCGGTGTTGCTGCTAGGCTCAGACAAACGTGCTTATGAGAAAACGCGTGGGCGCTCAGACACGGTCATCTATGCCGTTGTTCGTCCGAAAGAATCCCGCGTACTCCTGGTCTCCATTCCTCGTGACACCTATGTGCAGATTGTTGGACGTGATGCCAACAAGGATGGCGAGGATGATTATGACAAGCTCGCGCATGCCTACGCCTTCGGTGGGGAGAATATGTCTATCAATACGGTGGAGAAATTTCTCGATGCGGATGTGGGTTACTATGCAACGATTAACTTTGACGGGATCAAAAAAGTCGTTGATGCGCTTGGTGGCGTGAAGCTGCCGATTGATGAGGACATTGTGAACAAGAACCCTGAACATGTGCAATTCACAATAGAAGGCGGTAAGCCGATCTATGATGGTCAGGAAGCACTTTACTATGTAAGATACCGTGAGGATAGCGATTTTAATCGTACTAAGCGGCAGCAGATCTTCCTGAATGCGATGGCGAATGAGATGCTTAATCTGAACGCCATCAGCAAAATTCCGGAATTGATTCAGATTATGGGAGACAGCTTCCAGACGGATATGCAGCCTTCCTTCATTATTGATCTGGCCAAGCAGGTACTGACTCAGGAAAAACCGCAAATCTCAAGCTTCACTATTTTGGGCGAAGGGATGCGGAAAGACGGAATTTATTATGGCAAGGCAGATGAGAAAGACGTCCAATATGCCAAAGAGCTGATTAACAACTGGATGGATCAGTCGACCCCAGCCGGTGAAGTGATGATTCCTGACCGGCAGAAGATCGAGTAACCAATTCCATACAGACGTTATGTTTTAGACAAGGATCAGCAGTGCGTTTATTGGCGGGCTGCTGTTTTTTTTACTTTGTAGAAGGAATCCTTCCCTTTTGGAACATCTTGCGTTCTAATGCGTACTATGTAAGTTGAATGTAATAAGCTGAATGATGAAATTCACAAGGAGGATACGTAAGGGTATGAACATCGCATTTTTTTTGCTGCCCAAACAAGAAGTTACGTGCGTAACGTCGGATTCTACTCTGCGGCAAACGCTGGAACGGATGGAGTATCATCGGTTCACGGCGGTGCCCATTTTGAATAAGGAAGGCAAGTATATTGGCACGGTTACCGAAGGTGATCTGTTGTGGTATATGAAGAACGCCGAGGGAAAGATTACATTTGAAAACGCTTCAAAATTTCTGCTCAAAGACGTTCCACTTCGGCTGGATATCAAGCCGGTATCCATTGAAGCCAACATGGAGGATTTGATTAATCTGGCCAAAGTGCAGAACTTTGTGCCGGTTGTAGATGATATGGAGCGCTTCATTGGGATCGTAAGACGGAGTCAGATTATTGAGTATTGCGAAGGTATTGTAGCCAAGGAATCGATGAAAGTGAAGTAAGTAGAAATAAATTTCGATATTGTTGCAACAGCGTGGATAATCAAAGCCGTCCGGTATCATGTTAAACTTAAGAAGAGCTGAACAAGCGCGAACTTAAATGAATTTCTGACAAGATCAAATATGAATTCGTTGTACGGGGTCCCCGCAAAGTACCTGAGATAAGTTTCGGAGGACTTCTCCGCTTTTTGGGGTAATTTTGCGGCCCCCCTTTTTATGCTATAATGGAGAATAAAGCTTTTTCGGGGGAGAGTGACTTTCGCCAATATGCCTAAAGAACTGGATGTAGCCAAACGCGCTAAAGTGATTGAATGGCTTAAAACTGAAGTACTTGATCAGGTATCCCGATTATTCAAAGCGTTATGGGAAGGCAGTACAACCCGAATCGGGGACAGTCTCGCCAGTTTGATGATGAGTAGTTACATATTGGGCCGCAGGCTCGGTATTCCTTTCAAGGATCTGGATGCACTGCTTGTTGAGAAATTGAAAAAGCATAAACAGGAAGGTCACCAATTGGAAGATTGGTACCAGGATATTTCCGCGCTAGAAGATCACATGCGTAAGAGGTGAATTTGTTGAAATTTAGCTTTAAATCAGCTGTCTGGAGCGTAGTTTATCTGCTCTTGCTACTTTCGCTGTTAACTCCTTTATCGGTATTGGCCATATTTTTCATGATGATACCAGGAGTTATTTTGTTTGCTTCATTACCGGTAAAATCATTTATATGGCATCTCGTCCCAGTGGCGATTATTTTGGTCATATTTAGTCCGATTTATTTGTTATTACTGCTTTTGTTCACCCTGCCCGCCATCGTCATGGGCAATGCGTACAAGAAAAAGAAATCGGCCCTGTTCGCCTTAATGGCCGGAAGTGGAGCCATGCTGGCCGAATATCTGTTGCTCCTGTTGATTGGAAGTGTAATCTTCCAGTTTGATCTGTCGAGTTATATTGATGATGTGGTCAGATTGACGATAGAACCGCTGACGAATACATCCAGTCAGATGGTAAATGGGTTTGTATGGACACCTGAAATGACTCAGGATGTTGCAAGACAGACGCAGCTCATGATTCCATTCGCCTTAGTGGTCACGTCTCTGGTCATGGCTCTAATCACACATCTCATTGCACGTCCGATTCTGAACGTTATGGGCGTGGTTGTTCCGAAATTTCCACCTGTGCGTGAATGGCGTATGCCGCGTGCCCTGATCTGGTATTATTTCCTGGCATTGTTGTTCGAAGTGATATCCAGGCAGAGTGACGGAACGTACTGGACCATGATTGCCATGAACTTGTCGCCTCTAATCAATTTGGGCTTCATGATTCAAGCCATCGGCTTCTTCTTCTTTCTCTCACATGCAAAGAAATGGAATCCGGTTGTACCGTATTTGCTGGCGGCGGCAGTCTTCTTCATTGGACCGCTGCGGATTATCGGGATTATCGATCTGGCGTTCCCGCTTCGCGAGGCAATATCGAAACCAAAACGATAGGGTGATGAGTCATGCCTAAATTTCTGAAGAAACGCTGGCACGGCTACTATACCGTATGGGCGTTCATACTGCTGCTTCTGCTTGTTATGTTCGTGACCATCTACAACTGGACGCTTGGTTTGATTAGTCTGATACTGGCTTCGGCGCTGGGAATCGTCATGATTAAGGCGGAGCTCGCGTTCCGTCGTGAGCTTAACGACTACATTAATGGCCTTTCCATTCGGATCAAGCGGATGGAGGGGGAAGCGGTCAGCATGCTCCCATTCGGTATTGTGCTGTACAGCGAAGATCGTACCGTAGAGTGGCATAATCGCTTCGTCGCGGACATGTTCCAAGAGAAGACGATGGTAGGCAATCCGCTGCAAAATTTATTTCCCAAACTTCCTCAACCGAAGGAGAGAAAAGATGGGACCAAGGAGCCGTCCAAGGAACTTCATGACGAATTCCAACTGGATGATCGATATTACGGAGTCATCCATAACCCGCAGGAGCGGTATGTATATGTTTACGAGATTACGGAACTCGCCATTCTTCGTGATAAATATGAGAATGAACGCATGGCACTGGGCATTCTGGTTCTCGATAACCTGGACGAAGCAGCCCAGGGTATGGACGACCAGCAACGGACTGCACTGATCGCCCGCGTAACAAGTGAGATCACGTCCTGGGCGAAGCGGTATGAGGTATACCTGCGCCGCCTGTCCTCTGATCGTTATCTCATGATGCTGAATTATAAGTCTTTGCAGGAACTGGAGCAGAGCCGATTTGTCATTCTGGATGAAGTCCGGGAGATGACGGCTGATCTTAAGGTGCCGATGACACTAAGTGTGGGACTGGCATTTGGTTCGGATACCATCAGTGAGATGGGAGAACTGGCTCAGTCCAGTCTGGATATGGCACTTGGCCGCGGTGGTGACCAAGCTGCCGTCAAATCTGGACAGCGGTTGTCCTTTTACGGTGGGAAATCCAACGCAGTGGAGAAACGTACTCGGGTAAGAGCTCGGGTTATCGCCCATGCATTGCGTGATCTGATGCAGGAGAGCGACCGAGTGATTATCATGGGTCACAAAATGCCTGATATGGATGCGATTGGCGCGTCTATTGGGGTATGGAAAGCGGCGAGTCTATACAATGTGGAGGCACGAATTGTGCTAGATGGGCCCAACCCTTCCATTGAACGCATGATGGAACAGGTGAATAAGGATGAGAAGCTGTCCAAAGCTTTTGTGTCGCCGGAACAGGCTACCCAGATGATGACGGAGCATACGCTGCTTGTTGTTGTCGATACACATAAGGCATCCATGACAATGGAGCCGAAGCTGGTTCAATCCGCTACGCGTGTCGTGGTTGTGGATCATCACCGTCGGGGTGAAGAATTCATTAACGATGCAGTGCTGATCTATCTCGAACCCTATGCATCATCGGCAGCAGAGCTGGTAACTGAGCTTCTTCAGTATATTCATGACAAGGTACAATTCACTCCGCTGGAAGCGACGGCGTTATTAGCCGGAATTACGGTGGATACGAAGCATTTTGCACTTCACACGGGATCGAGAACGTTTGAAGCGGCAGGCTTCCTTCGTCGCAGTGGCGCAGACACCATTATGATCCAGCGGCTGATGAAAGAAGATCTTTCAGAATATATTGCTAAGGCAGAAATCATAAAGCATGCTAAAATGGTATACGGGAACATTGCGCTGGCGGTCACGGACCCTGGCAACAAGATTCCACAGATGATGATCGCCCAAGTGGCGGACACATTGCTTAATATGACCGACGTGATCGCTTCATTTGTCATTAGTGAACGACCGGATGGACTGATTGGAATCAGCGCGAGATCGCTGGGGCGCATGAATGTTCAGGTGGTCATGGAACGACTGGGCGGTGGCGGACATTTGACGAATGCTGCCGTGCAGCTTGAAGGAACGCTTGGAGAGGCGGAAAAACGGCTGACGAACGTACTGGCTGAAATCGAAAAGGAAGAGGGTTTGTTCGAATGAAAGTCATTTTTATAAAAGATATGAAGGGTCAAGGCAAAAAAGGACAAGTGAAGGAAGTGTCCGAGGGATACGCACAGAACTTCCTTCTGCCACGGGGAATTGCACGTCCAGCAACAGACGGAAACATGAAAACACTGGACAACCAGAAGGCAGCGGAAGACAGACGTAAGCAGGAAGAGAAAGCAGAAGCGGAAGCTCTGGCTAAGAAGCTGGAAGCTGAAGTGACTGAACTGAAAGCAAAATCCGGCGAAGGTGGCCGTTTGTTTGGTGCAATTACGAGCAAACAAATCGCAGAAGCTCTGGCAACGAAAGGTCTGAAAGTCGACAAACGCAAAATTGAACTGGACGAGCCTATTCGCACACTCGGCGTAACGCAAGTCACCGTCAAGGTTCACCCTGAAGTGAAGGCTACCTTGAAGGTACAGGTAACGGAGGAGTAAGATGGGCGGCGAAATGTTATTCGACCGGATTCCCCCACAGAACCTGGAAGCCGAACAGGCCGTGCTGGGTGCAATCCTGTTGCAGGGCGAAGCCCTGATTACAGCGATGGAACGGGTGCAAACCGAGGATTTCTATGATAAACCCCATCAATTAATTTTTGAAGCGATGATCCAGCTTGGCGAGGGAAATCAACCGATTGACCTCGTAACACTGACTTCGCTGCTGAAGGACAAAGGCGAGCTCGAGGACATCGGCGGCGTCAGTTATCTGGCGAAGCTGGCTCATGGTGTTCCGACTGCCGCAAACGTGGATTATTACGCTCAGATTATTGAAGAAAAATCCATGCTGCGTCGCCTGATTCGTACGGCTACGCAAATTGTGAGTGAAGGATACACGGGCGGTGAGGATGTCGCGGCTATGCTTGGAGAAGCAGAGCGGCGCATTCTGGAGATTTCCAACCGACGTTCCAGTAGTGGCTTTATAGCCATTCAGGACGTACTGATGGAAGTGTTCGACCGTGTGGAGACGCTGCATCAGAACCGGGGAACGACGACCGGCATTCCGTCAGGGTTCATCGATCTGGACAAGATGACCGCCGGATTCCAGCGGAGTGACTTGATTATTGTAGCGGCACGTCCATCTGTAGGTAAGACCGCCTTCGCCCTGAATATCGCTCAGAATGTAGCCATTCGTGCGCAGGAGACGGTTGCGATATTCAGTCTCGAGATGTCAGCCGCACAGCTCGTACAGCGTATGATCTGTGCAGAGGCCAATCTGGATGCGGGTGTCATGCGTATGGGTGACTTCAAAGGTGATGAAGATTGGCAGAAGCTGACGATGGGCATTGCAGCCTTGAATGAAGCTAATATCTACATTGACGATACGCCAGGGATCACCGTAGCTGACATTCGTGCGAAATGCCGTCGTCTCAAGAAAGAGAAAGGCCTTGGCATGATTCTGATCGACTACCTTCAACTGATTAGTGGACGTGGTAAAGCCGGCGAGAACCGTCAACAAGAGGTATCCGAGATTTCGCGTACATTGAAACAGATTGGTCGGGAATTGGAAGTTCCGGTTATTGCCTTGTCTCAGCTGAGCCGGGGTGTAGAGCAGCGTCAGGATAAACGTCCGATGATGAGTGACTTGCGGGAATCGGGTTCGATCGAGCAAGATGCCGACATCGTAGCGTTCCTGTACCGGGATGACTACTATAACCAGGAGACCGAGAAGAAAAACATTATCGAGATTATTATCGCCAAACAGCGTAATGGTCCGGTAGGCACGGTGGAACTGGTCTTCCTGAAAAACTTTAATAAATTCGTTAACTACGAGCGGGCACATAATGATGCCTTTGCCATGTAGGGGACAGGCACAGACTGCTTCGATCAGGAAGTGAAATCGTCTGTCCCGGCATCAACCATTAGATCATAAGCACTCATCAAATACGTTGTGAATACGACATATAGCGTTGGATCTGAACGCGTAGCGTATAACCGGGGTTAGCCGTCAAGCAAGATTTGACTGGCTTCGCCGGTTTTTTGCGTCGCAATATGGAGTCAATTCCGAACATTAGAGTTGGAGGATATATAATTGTTCGCCATTTGATTTGACTTTGAAAAAAGGGACTGTTACACTAGTACTGCTGCGTTAAAGCAGCGAAAACCTTCCCTTGGATGTAAACCGAGGGGGATTTTCACTGTCCGTTAGCACGCTTCTCCGCTGGTAATTTCACTTCAAATTCCTGCCGAGATAGAGGACGGACAGACCAATACAAAGGTGCGCAAGGCACCCACGGAGGTATGTACTATGTCAACGGTAGTTGTAGTGGGAACGCAATGGGGAGACGAAGGTAAAGGCAAGATTACGGATTATTTGGCGGAATCCGCAGACGTGGTTGCTCGTTACCAAGGCGGTAACAATGCAGGACACACGATTCTGATCGATAACAAAAAATATAAATTGACGATGATTCCATCGGGTATCTTCTACACAGATAAAGCATGTGTAATTGGTAACGGTATGGTTATCAACCCGAAGGCACTCATCGAAGAAATTAACTATATTCATGACAATGACTTTACGACCAAAAACCTGTCCATCAGCGAACGCGCACACATCATCCTGCCATATCACATGGTATTGGATGCATTGGAAGAAGAGAGCAAAGGCCCGAACAAAATCGGTACAACAGGCAAGGGAATTGGCCCATGTTACATGGACAAATCAGCTCGTATCGGTATTCGTATGGTTGATCTGCTGGATGCGGAAGAGTTCGAACTGAAACTGCGTCATTTGGTAAAAGAAAAGAACCGTGTAATCGAGCAAGTCTATGGCGGTGAGCCTGTAGATGTAGAAGAAATTCTGAAAGATTACCTGGGATACGCAGAAATCCTGCGTCCTTATGTGCGTGATACATCTGTTGTGCTCAATGAATACATCGACGAGGACAAAAAAGTATTGTTCGAAGGCGCACAAGGCGTTATGTTGGATCTTGACCAAGGTACTTATCCATTCGTTACTTCCTCCAATCCGTCTGCAGGCGGCGTATGTATCGGTTCTGGCGTTGGCCCAGCTCGTATTCAGCAGGTTATCGGTGTGGCTAAAGCCTATACAACACGTGTAGGAGATGGTCCTTTCCCGACAGAGCTGCATGATGCAATTGGTGACCAAATTCGTGAAACCGGACATGAGTACGGTACTGTAACTGGACGTCCGCGTCGTGTCGGCTGGTTCGACAGTGTTGTTGTTCGCCACGCTCGTCGTGTTAGCGGAATCACGGGCCTGTCCCTGAACTCCCTGGATGTCATGACAGGTCTGGAAACGGTGAAAATCTGCACAGGATACAAATTCCGCGGCGAGGTTATCACTCACTATCCGGCAAGTCTGAAAATGCTGGCAGAATGTGAAGCGGTATACGAAGAGCTTCCGGGCTGGAGCGAAGATATCACTGCGGCGAAGAAACTGGAAGACCTGCCTGTGAACACACAGAATTACGTGAAACGTGTTTCCGAACTGACAGGCATTCCAATTGCCATCTTCTCTGTAGGTCGTAACCGTGAGCAAACGAATCAAGTTCTTCCTATCTACGAATAAGCAGCTAAGTTAACTCAACTCGGCAATACGAAGTAAACGTTCATCCAAATAATATGCCTATATGGCATCATAGAGCCCCAGTTATCGCTTAAATAGCGATGTCTGGGGTTTTTCGCACGCCTCCCTGATATAATCCCCAAATTTCCGTCAATACTGGTTAACAGTAGACTCATAGATCCTGAACATCGAATGTGATATGGGGTCGGAAAACGGAGGGAGAGAACGGGAATGAAGTTGCTTCAAGGGTTCATTAAAATATTGCTTACCGTGATGCTGGTCAGTTCACTGACCCTGCTGACAACCGGATTAATCGTTCAGTCATATGTAAAATCGCTGCTGGCGAGTTTCAATATTCAGTGGGAAGGCCAGCCTATGGGGTTAACGGCCATGTTTCAGGGTGCATTAGGTGGTAAGTCCAGTGAAGAGAAGAAACCGGGAACGGGCACGACAGATCAGCCAGCAGGAGCGGAGGAGGAGCACGTTCCAGAAGATGCGATATCTGTCATGGGCAATGGAACAGAAAGCGGAGAAACAGGGGCGAATACAGGCAACAGCTCAGGACAGGATACGGGATCAGACAAAGGTCAAGGAGCAGGCTCAGGAACGGGCTCTTCTGCTACGGGATCTAGCCCAGGGGGCAGCTCAGGCACGGGAACAGACGCAGATGCTGGCACAAATGCGGGTACCGATTCTGGGACAACGCCTGGCAACAGTACAGCATCCGGCAACGGATCAGGTACGAACTCCACGGGTACGGGTTCTTCAGGGAATGATGAGATTGTAGTATCTCCAGATGACATTACAGGTAAGAAGGACAAGCTGCCGTTGGAGGAAAAAGAAAAGATTTTCAGTCTGCTGATGAACAAGCTGCCCCAGAAAGAGATGCAGCAAATCTCAGGCGCTATGGAAGGTGGCCTGACTGAGCAGGAGCTGCACGATATTGAGCAGGTGATCTCCAAGTATCTGACGAGCGAAGAATACGATAATCTGATGGAAGTCCTTCAGGCGGAATAAACATACAATCCAAACTATATGAGGCACTCTATAGCAAGAGTTTAACGAAATCCCTCCCAAGAGATGATCTGGCGAGGGATATTCGATTTGTATTTTTATGAAAAAGAAAACACATTTCGGTGGGTCTTAGAACCTAGTCTTAAAAAATGATGAAAAGTACATAGTATACCTGAAGTAGAGGCGATATGGGGAAGAATATTGATCTGCCATCTTATGGATAATACAGGGAAACCAAGCGTGGCGCGGCTTTGCGCTATGACGTGTACAGTTGAAATGAGTGTAAAACCTGTGTTAAAGTATACGGGTGTGATAAAAGGTTAAAATTTTGACACTTTTATGTGCGCAGCTAAAGTCCTGATTTGCGGACACCCGAATACAAATATCGACAAGCATGGGACAGACACAATGGGTGATGTCTTGACAGAAATGCGAACTGAGAAGTGCTGAAAAGGAGAGAATCATGAAAGGTTTCAGAGGCATACGCCAACCGGGCAAGAACCGGGAACACGAACAATCCGGGGAACACCGGACGGCCGAAGACAAAAACAACATGAGCATGTCCAACTTCAGTGGTAACAAAAAGCGCGTTCTGGCCTCGCGCAAATGGATCATTACAGCAGCATGCGGTTTATTCATCGCTGCATCGATCGGATTCGCAGGCAAACAATACGTTGCTGCAAACACCGTCCCATATTATAAAGTGATGGTCAAAGGAACTGAGATTGGTACCATCATGGATGAGGCGCAATTACAGAAATTATTTGCAGACAAAACCGAGGAATTCCAAAATAAATATCCAGACGCGGAAATGGTGCTGAACACAGACGGCATCACGACCGAAACGATTAAAGCATACAAACCCGTAGTGAACAGCGATGAGACGCTGGACAAGCTGGGCGACATGCTTACCGCCTATGCCAAGGGTGTAGAGCTCAAGGTAGACGGTGAAGTGATCGGCATTGTGAAGGATCAGGCAACAGCAGATGCGATTCTGGAACAAGTGCAGAACAAGTACATATCGGCATCGGCTGTGCGCAGTTCGCTCAAGACGAAGTCGGTATCGGCAAACTCATCGAAGAAAGCCGAGGGACCAAGTACTACGCTGAAGTCGGTGGGCATCAAGGAAGATGTAGCGACAGATGTGGTGAAGGCTGATCCAAATAAAATATGGGATGTGTCCGAGGCGGTTGAAGCTTTAACCGTTGGTAAAGACGCGCCTGTAACTTATGTGGTGCGTGAAGGAGATACGATCTCTTCCATTGCTGCCAAATACGAAATTACGCAAAGCGAGATTCGCAAACATAATCCGGGCATCAAAGAAACGTCGCTGCAAATTGGGGACGAGCTTACACTGACGGTGCCAAAACCAGCCGTTACGGTTAAATCGGTAGAGCAGGTGGTTGAACAGATTGAGATTAAACCACAGGTGGAAGTACGCAAAAGTGCTGAGCTCAAAGCAGGCACAACCAAAGTGGTGCGTCCAGGGCAAACCGGTCTGAAAAGCATGCAATATCGGATAACGAAGGAAAATGGTGAAGTCGTTCAGGAAGAATGGCTTGGCCAGGAAGTCATCAAGTCAGCGGTTACTGAAGTAGTTCTGAGTGGAACTAAAGTGGTCGGTGAAGGTACAGGTGAATTTGCTTGGCCGGTATCGAACGCTACGATGAGCAGCAGCTTTGGACAACGCTGGGGTCGCCAGCACAAAGGTGTCGATCTTGTAGGTAACCGGGACGTGAAAGCGTCTGATGAGGGCGTGATTACTTTTGCAGGACAGAAGAGTGGTTATGGCAATGTGATTATTATTAACCATCGTAATGGATACGAAACACTGTATGGGCACTTGAACAGCATCGGTGTTAAGGTTGGACAAGTCGTTGAAAAAGGTGAGAGCATCGGCGTCATGGGCAACACGGGCCGTTCGACCGGAACACATCTGCATTTCGAGATTATCAAGAACGGAACGGTGGAAAATCCGTTGACATACTTGAACTAGTTATATCGCAATCCAGGGCAAGGTTGGCAGTTAATGCTGGCCTTGTTTTTTGCTGCTGTAAAATTTTTTCAGTTTGAGGTGCACATTGGCCCTGATCGGGATGTGACGGTGCTTCAGGTATGTTAAACTATAGACTATAGGCAACAAGCCATATGAGCTAGAATATAGTCCATGAAAACGTAGGAAACACAATTTTATATAAGATGAATAAGAGAGATAGACCGCTAAGGCGGATCAAGCAGGATATAGGGGTGAAGACAGCCGATGCAGGGGAAGATTTTGGTGGTGGACGATGAACAGCCCATTGCGGACATTCTGAAGTTTAATTTGGAAAAAGAGGGGTACGAGGTCATCTGCGCATTTGATGGCATTCGTGCGGTTGAATTGGCGTTATCCGAGAAGCCGGATCTGATGCTGCTGGACCTGATGCTGCCAGGTAAGGATGGTATGGATGTGTGCCGCGAGGTGCGTGCCCATCTGGAGATGCCGATCATTATGCTGACCGCAAAGGATGGCGAGATCGACAAGGTGCTCGGTCTGGAGCTGGGCGCGGATGATTACGTGACGAAGCCTTTCAGTACGCGCGAGCTGCTCGCTCGGGTGAAAGCACAGATGCGCAGACGGCAGAAGCCTGCCATTACGGCTGAAGCGCCGGAAGACGAAGAGAAGCAGGTCATGCGTTTATTTGATCTGGCGTTTGATATGGACATGTATACAGCTTACAAAGGCGGCGAACCGCTGGATCTGACCCACCGTGAGTACGAACTTCTCTATTATATGGCGAAGCATTCCGGCAAGGTCATGACACGTGAACATCTACTGCAGGCGGTATGGGGATATGAATATTTCGGGGATGTTCGTACCGTGGATGTTACGATTCGTCGTCTGCGTGAGAAGATTGAGGAGAACCCGAGCAAACCGGAAACGATTCTGACTCGCCGCGGGCTGGGTTATCTCGTGCGCAGTCCCAAAAGCGTGGGGATATAATGGGGCGTTTCTCGCGATTTTCGTTCTTTCGAACGATTCAGGCGAAACTGATTATTATCTATGTACTGCTGATTCTGATTGCGATGCAACTGATCGGCGTTTATTTTGTGAGTGCGATGAAGAACTCGCTGACCAGCAACTTCACTGAGGATTTGCAGGCACGTGCAGAGATGCTGTCGGTGCTTGTGGGAGAGACGATGGCTGGTGGGGAAGCTGAGGCTGGCGAGGACAAAACGGAAAACCTGCGTGTGTTGGTAAACAGCCTGTTCAACATTAACGGCGCCGAGATTCAGGTGCTGGATGCCAGCGGCAAAGTGCTGACCACCTCGCTCAGTTCCCACTCAGACTATGTTGGGCGCAAAAACACCCAAACCGTTGTCAGCCGTGCGCTGCAAGGCATTCGGGACAATGAGGAATATATCGTGGACGAGGATAATGTTCGCAAAAAGGTCGTTGCCAAGCCGGTGCTGTCCGGCGGCAAGATTGTCGGCGCGGTCTACATCGCCGCTTCGATGAATGAGTTATATGCCACAATGGAGGGCATTAACAAGATTTTTATCTCCGGCATTTTGATTGCCTTGGTATTAACCGCAGTGCTTGGTGTCATTCTGTCACATACGATTACGCAGCCGATCAAGGAAGTTACCCGAAGGGCGACGGCGGTCGCGGAAGGCAACTTCGATCAGCAGACGCCTGTATTCGGAACGGATGAGATTGGACAGCTCAGTCGGGCGTTCAACTATATGACTAGCAGATTGCGAGATGCACTCTCCCAGAACGAAGAGGAGAAGGAGAAGCTCACGTCCATTCTGACCAATATGAGTGATGGCGTGGTCGCCACGGACGAATATGGCAAAGTCATTCTGGTGAACCGGCGTGCCAGCAGCATTCTGGGCATGCGTCCGGCGGACATTGAAGGAAGGCACTTTGCCGTATTGCTCGGCATTGATCCGGAAGATGCGGAAGCGTTAGCCAGTGGTTTTACAGGCTCGACGCTGCTCCAGATTGCACCTGCGGGACAGGAAGATCCTGTTGTTATCCGCATGACGTTTACACCGGTTCATCGTCGTGAACTGGGCATTACCGGCACGATCGCTGTGCTTCAGGACGTTACGGAGCAGGAAGAACTGGAAGCTTCACGGCGTGAATTTGTGGCGAATGTCTCTCATGAGCTGCGTACACCGTTGACTACTATTAAGAGCTACGCGGAAGCGCTGGATGATGGGGCTCTTGAAGATCCGCAGCTCGCTGGACGATTCGTTGGGGTAATCCAGAATGAGACGGAGCGAATGATACGACTGGTTACGGATCTGCTGCATTTATCGCGGCTTGATTCCAAAGAGGCTTTGCTACGGAAACAGCCAACTGACATCCTGGAAATGTTGGAGGAAGTGACGGATCGATTCTCGTTTCAGATGCATCAGAAGGATATTCAGCCTGTGTTGTCTGTAGAGAATGATATTCCGGCTGTTCCGCTGGATCGCGATCAGATTGACCAGGTGCTGGATAATGTCGTGTCCAATGCGCTGAAATATACATTAGAAGGCGGCACTATTACGATTGCGGCTAGACGCAGTGATGAACACACACTTGCCATCTCGGTATCGGATACCGGAATGGGTATCCCACAGCGCGATCTGGATCGCATTTTTGAGCGGTTTTATCGGGTGGACAAGGCTCGTTCCCGCAGTATGGGAGGCACAGGGCTAGGACTGTCCATTGCCCGGGAAATTGTGAAGGCACATGATGGCAATATCTCACTGGAGTCCGAGGTGGACGTGGGGACGACGGTAACGTTCACACTGCCCATGCGTGAGGAAGGAGGTGAGCACCTTGAAAGAGCGGATTAAATCTCTGGTGCTTGCTTCCCTCGTCGTTGCCAGTTTGGTACAAAGTTACTTCTTGATCTATCGTTTGCCCGGTGGGGGCGATTCGATTGTGACGTCAGAGACGAACTATGTGAAAACCGAGAATATGGGCCAGGAGCGCAATATTGAAGATTTAATTTTCCCTGATCAGATGGTTATTCATCTGGGAGAGGACAAACATACGGTGTTTTATCCGGGCAATACGTTCTATCAGTTGATCTATTCACGGTTGCAGGGACGTACGTTTGATGATTTCCAGCGTCGGAGTGTGCAGTCGGTCAACTGGAATCAGATTCGTAAGGAGAATCCTGGCTTTGAGCTGTCGTTCAAGGAAGGCATCCCTGTAGCGTTGTTACAGCGCGTGATGCGACTCGGGACAGACTCTCTCTTCCAGGGTGAGACGATTAACCGGATCTCGATCTATACGGCCAAAAATGAAACAAAGGCTCACGCACTGTTCTTCAGCGCCAAAGGCGATGTGGTCTACGAGGCGACGCAGGCGGATCTGACAGTACAGGACGTGCAGCAGCACGTCGACTTCGGCAGCAGCTGGACACCTTATACGCTGATGGACGGCGGATATTATATCCCGGCAGAAGCACTGGAGACGATTGAGGCTGACGTGCCTACAGGCCAGTTCACTGTCGAACAAATGCAGCGCAGCCTATTCTTTGATCCAAGCATGACCCGAAATATTCGGGAAAAGGATGGATCGGAGATCTATACAGACAGCAAGCGCAGTCTGCAAGTAAAGCAAGAACAGCGCTGGATTAGCTACACCGATCCAGCGGCACCCCCTGCGGGACAGATTGACGCAGCGAAGGATGCGCTGTCCGCGGTTGATTTTGTGAATCAGCATGGCGGCTGGAAAGGTCGTTCGCGCATGATGCTGGACACTACCGATACAAAGACGAAGCTTCAGTTCCAGCAATATTACAGCAGCTTCCCAATTATGGACTCGATGCAGTTCCGGTTCGGCACGATCAGCATGGAGATGCAGCAGCAGACGGTATCCAGCTATGAACGTTCGCTTGAATATCTGAACGAAGGCGCGGAGACGAAGAAATCGGTCACTCTTCCCGGAGGGGACAAGCTGAAGGCGCTCATCCAGAAGGTGGCGGGAACCAATCGGAAGGTTGTAGACGTGTATCCGGCGTACCGTCCATCCGGCATTGAGGATGGACTGAAGCTCATCCCGGTGTGGGTAATCCGTTTCGGAAACGGGGAGGAAACCACCGTTTCTTGATGGGTTATAGGATATGAAGTCATTTGATATCCGGGCGAGGTTTAGAATCACACGTTAACGGAGGGGGCAGAAATAACCTGAAGAAGCGAAGCTACAAGCTTTCTGAAAGAAAGCTACTTCGGAAGCATAGGCTTCGCCTTTATCCCCGGATTTCTCCCTTGGGAAAAGGGAATCAAGAAATCTGGGGATAACAGCGATCGGAAGGTTGTTCTGACCACGGAGTGGTAAGTGTGATGGTAGTCGTATTTATCAAATGATGGAGGTGAATGTTTTGGATTGGGGACGGGCGAAAAATGTGTTGATCTATGCCTTCCTGCTGCTCAATCTGGTGCTGGGATACCAGATCTGGATGGATGCGCGGGAGACGGCCGGAGCCAATCTGGACTTCACCTCGCTGGCGGATAATACACAACAGGCGATGGAGGAGAAGGGCATTCAGGTGCTGGCTCCTATTCCGAATGAGACGCCGAAGCTACCGAAGCTGTCGTATGAGTTCATTGAAGATAACAAGACAGGCATTGATGTTGAACTGGAAAATACCGTGGACAGCAAGCTGATCTTCTCGCAAAGCGAGCTGGAGGATGCACTACAGGACGAGATTCCCCAGATTGGTACGTATCGATGGGATCAGCTGATGGCGGAGGATGGGGCATTTGTGCTTCATCCGTTGGTGGATGGCAAATGGCCGCTCTTCAATGTGAGTCTGGAGCTATTCTACAGCGATCAGAAAATTACGGGTTATCGTCAGACTCCGGTGCGGATTACGACAGCGGAGGAAAGCGATCAGCAGGTGCTTCCGGCGTCAAAGGCGCTGGGTACGCTGATCGAGAACTTTTTGCCAAATGATGCGATTGTCAAAGATATTCAGTTGGGCTATTACGGCCAGTTGTTCAATTCAGATATGCAGGTGGCGATGCCGGCATGGCGGTTCGTGCTGGAAAGTGGCGAAGTGTTGTACGTGCAGGGCATCAGTGGGGATGTATTCAGTCCCAAGACAGACAAACCAGGGGAGTAATGCGTTATGGGGATTTATTTTACCGTGTTATCCAGCGGTTCGACAGGGAATGCCACGGTTATACAGCATGGGGGCACGTCCCTCATGATTGATGCAGGTCTCAGTGCAAAGCGGCTGGAGGCATTGTTTCTGGAACGGGAGATTTCGGGAACAGAGCTGGACGGGATTCTGGTTACACATGAACATTCCGATCACATTAAAGGACTAGGCGCGATGTCTCGGAAATATAATTTACCAATCTATGCAAATACGAATACGTGGGCGGCGCTGGAGAAGTCCGTTGGGGCGATTCCAGAGGAAAACCGGAGGGTGTTTGAGACGGGTGAAAAGCATGATTTTGGCTCCCTGCGCGTGGAATCCTTCGGCATCTCCCATGATGCAGCGGAACCGGTAGGGTACACATTCGATGATGGCAGTGAGAAGCTGTCCGTTGCGACGGATCTCGGATATATGAGCGACAAGGTTCGCGATGCGATCTCGGATTCGGATGTACTGGTGCTGGAGGCGAATCATGATGTCGAATTGCTGCGCATGGGACGTTACCCATGGAACACCAAGCGCCGCATTCTGAGCGACATTGGGCATTTGTCGAACGAAGCGGCGGGAGCAGCGCTTAGTGAACTGATGAACGGACGCATCAAGCGTACGTATCTGGCACATTTGAGCCGGGATCATAATATGATGGACTTGGCGAAAATGACCGTGCGTGATGCGATGGAGAGCCGTGGTTGCTTTTATCGCGATCATGAGTTCAAACTCTGTGATACGTATTATGATCGGCCTACGCCATGGGATAGGGTGGGTGAGCCATAAAGCTGTCGAGTTCGGTAGCTTTGCGCTCTACTTCCTCGCGGGTCAGAATGCCTTTGTCGACGAGCAGTTCAATAATCGTGCTTAGGGCAAGGGTGTTGCGGTAATGCTCTTCCTTGAGATCGGCCAGCTTGGCCGCCATATGAACTTCATCCATGGCTGTGAGTGTACGCGTGCGATCCATCATGTGAATCCTCCTTCTATGAAGCTTCGAATTGTCTTTTACTATTATTGTAGTCAGGCTTGATGGAAAACATTCCTCTTTTTGCCGCTATAATTACACGTAAGGGACGTGTATGCTGAACCAGGGGCCGCATTTTGCTTAAGAAGATGAAAAAGTTCACGGGAATAGGCAAAATAGCGCTTAGCGAACCGGATTTTGTGGTGATAGATACTATGGACCTTTATTGTTAAGCGCGTTATAGCGGAAATTTCCGTTAATCTTCGTAATTATGCAACTTTTTAAGATTTGGCGTGTTTAGTATATAAGGAGCTTTTATAGTAGAGGCTGATTTGCGCGCAAAAAGGCATGTCGTAGAATGCGAGAGCATTTCTGATAGAGTCACAAGCAGAATGAGATGTCCGTTCTGTTGTACATAGACGCTTCATTCCGAGTTAACGGGAATGGCAGCGATATGCAAAACGATTTTTTATGCAGGAACGCATGGAAGAATGAGTTGGTATTTACGGTACACGCGTAACGGAGGACACAGAACGAAGCTGGAGAAGCGAAGCGTTCGCCTTTATGATCAAATTTTTACCTTATTAGAGGGTAATCAATAAAATTTGTGAGTAACAGCGATCGGAAGCTCGGCTGTGGCCGGAGTGGGGTAACGTAAGGACACAGTCGTTGGCCATGCGACAACGATCGGGCGGCAGTCAGGGTCTTGATGCGTGACAACGAAGGGGAGAGGATCACGATGGGATTGTTTGGAGACGATTTTTATTCAACCAAAGTATCAAGACGCGCCGAACCTGAACAGAAAGGTAAACTTCAGATCATTCGCCCTGGAGGCAGGGGCAGGGGACGTGATCGCTGGCAGAATCCACGCAAGTCACGCTCGGGCTTTAGCTCCACGGTCAAGGTAGCCGTGATCAGTTCGGTAATCAGCTCCATCGTGACCGTTACGCTGTTTAGCTTTATCATGCAGCCAACAGCTCTACCTCTGGCGAACGCTGCAGGGAACGGCGGAGGCGGTACACAGACAGCGCAGGCGGCTGATCCGTACGACCGGATTATCCAGGCAGCGGCGAAGGTTCGCCCTTCCGTGGTGAGCATCGTGAACCATAAGACGGGCAGCAGCCTGTCGATGGAAGATTCCGCGTTGGGATCAGGGGTCATTTTCAAGAAGGAAGACGGTAAAGCCTACATCATGACCAATCATCACGTCGTGGAAGGTGCCAGTGATCTGGAGATTGTAACGGTGGACGGGGAAACGCATAAGGCGAAGCTGGTGGGCAAAGACCGGGTGAGTGACATCGCGGTATTGTCCGTGGAGGATGATAAGGGCATCGGTCCAGCCGCAGAGCTTGGAGATTCCAGCAAACTTCAGCGCGGTCAAACGGTGCTGGCGATCGGGAATCCGCTCGGTCTTGGTGGTACGCTAACATCCGGTATTGTCAGTTACACAGATCGGATATTGCCGGTATCCATTAATCAGGATGGTGTGTACGACTGGGAACAAAACGTGATTCAGACGGATGCGGCGATTAACGAGGGTAACAGTGGCGGAGCGCTGGCTGATCTGAACGGCAAACTGGTCGGCATCAACACGATGAAGATCTCGGATACAGGCGTTGAAGGCCTCGGCTTTGCGATTCCGATGAACGAAGTGATGAAAACGGTCGATTCCCTGCTGCTGAATGGCAAAGTATCTCGTCCATATCTGGGTGTGTATACCGTCGATCTGAGCAATCCGTACGCCCCACTGGATGATGAGCAGCGTAAGGATCTGAAGCTGCCATCCCACGTGGACAGCGGTGTGGTTGTACTGGAGGCGTCTGGTCCGGCATCCGATGCGGGCATGAAGCTGAATGACGTCATTACGGAATTTGATGGGCAGAAAATTACCTCTACGCTTGATCTGAGGAAATATCTGTACGATAAGAAGAAGATCGGCGATACGATTGAAATCACCTTTTACCGGGACGGCAACGCCGAGAAGGTGTCAGCGAAGCTCACGGATAAACCGGAGTAAAGGGAATTTCTTCTATGTACATGGCACACAGAAATAGGGTAATAAAGGAGAGTCGATCAACTTGTTGATCCGCTCTTTTTTATTGCACTAATCTTGATTTACAAATAAACCAAATTCATGAGGTTACAGGAGGGGGGATTTTGTCGTTGCCCTATGATAGTTAGGACCAGAGCCAAAGTCTCTGTTATAGAGGGTTTCATTTATGGTAAACTGTTGGGAATGTGTTGGTGATGGGCGGCTGTGCGAGTAACATCTGTTTGTCGATCGGTATTCTCAATCTGGAGTGGAAGGGGTTAATTCAATGAAACGTTTGACGAAAACCATGTTGGGGGGAACAGGCCTGGTATCCGCGCTGTTTGTTTTGTCCGCATGTACTTCTGAGGTGTCCCCGTCAGGGACTGCTGATGTTAGTGGTTTACAGGAGAAGATTACAGGTCTGGAGAAGAAGCTTGCGGACCAGAGCGAGAAAAATAGTGAGCAGAACAAAAAGATCGCGGATCTGGAGAAAAAGCTGGAGGAGCTGAGCACCACCGTGATTGCGGTGAATGAGCCTGGCGGTAAAGCACCTGTTGGCTCAGGAAACAACGGATCGGCTGGAAAGGGCGATGGGGTGCTGATTACGTTTGCCCAGTATGAAAAGCTTGAGGTTGGCATGGCGGTAGATGAAGTTATCGATATTCTTGGCGGTGAAGGCGAGGCATTGAGCGAGGCGGAAAATATGGTGGTCTACAATTATAAGGGTACCGGCGGTTCTGGTGCCAATGCAGTAATCGCGTTCCAGGGCGGCAAGCTGCTGACGAAGGCGCAGTCGGGGCTGGAGTAAGATCGATATTCATTGAGTATGGATTCGAATACAATAGATATGATGATTGCTTTCATGTGTCCGTTAATTTGAATAGTAACGACCGTATGGAATAGATGCGGAATTTGGAGAAGTGTTACTTTGGGACGCCAACGGGGTGTCGAGAAGTGACGCTTTTTTGGTTTTGTTTGTGCTGAAATGAGCGGACTGATGGAAGTTGGACATGATAAACGGGGACTAGGGGTTTCTTTTCCGCGGCAGGTGTGATAGAACAGAGAAGTGGCTATCCTGTATGGATAAGCGGTTGTGAATCGGGAGCATAGCTGGATACAGAAAGGATGCTTGAACGGATGTACGTTGTATGCAAAGAACACGTGGACATCGCCATCGACATGTTTGTTGATGAGTATGAGGACGCTCCAGATATCGTTGATCTGAAGGAGACGGAATTTGCCGATTGGGACCCGCCTGCGAAGTGCGCCGAGTGCGAACAAAAGGCCGAGTATCTAGTCGTCTAGCGTACTGTGTAGGCATCCGCAGTGGTGCGTCTGTCATGGATGCACTCGCTCGCCTGCCATCCGGTATGAACATCACAGGTAAGGAGCAAAGAGAGCGTGTCGGAGCGCTCTTTTTGTGTTTTTGGTGTGTTTTGACTAAGCGTAGTAGAGTGGCTATAACGAACCTGAGACTTCTTATTGAGAGAGAATGCTGCCTAGTTGAGATCTAACGAATCCTAGGCACGTTATTTTAATGAAATGGCCTCGAAGAGGCGAGGAAAGCTCGTTTTGCCTGTAATAGCGTGTCTCAGATTCTTTAGATTTTAAAGGAGCCGAAATGGGGCTAGATAAAGTGTGTGGAGTTCGTTAGCTTTAAATATGGGAATAAACGATGTGTTGACGCATCTTACTTATAGATTATCTCGCAGGACGATTAGGAGGAATGAATCTTCATGTTGATTCAGATTATTGGCGTAGGCAAACTGAAGGAAAAATATTTGACGCTGGGCATTCAGGAATATGCCAAGCGCCTCGCCCCGTACATCAAGTTTCAGATGATCGAGGTCGCAGACGAAAAGGCGCCCGACACCCTGAGCGAAGCTGAGGTACGGGCGGTGAAGGAGCGCGAGGGTGAACGCATCCTCGCGCATGTGAAGAGCGAGGCGCATGTCGTCGCGCTCGCCTTGGACGGCCAGCTCTGGAGTTCCGAGGAGCTGGCAACAGAGATCGACAAGCTCGGCACCTATGGGACGAGCCATGTCGTGTTTGTCATCGGAGGAAGCCATGGGCTCTCCGATGAAGTGCTGCGCCGCGCGAAGCAGCGCTTGAGCTTCGGGCGCATGACCCTGCCGCATCAGCTCATGCGGCTGGTGCTAGTGGAGCAGATTTATCGCGCAGTGAAGATTAACCGGAATGAACCATACCACAAGTAGGGCGAAATTTTAGTGAATATGAGGGGGATTTAAAAATGCTTATTGTAAATAAGGGCACTAGTATAGGTTGGAGTGTAGAAGACCTTAAAGCTAACAATAATGTCCTGGGGCTTACAATTGTGAGCGTCTTGGATTGCATACTTAGTCCTATACAAGGTGGTGTGCATAGATTGCGTCCAACTTATCAAGGGCTCGTAGAAGAAGCAAGAACAGCAATGATACATGATATTCATGGATTAGCAATTCTTAACGATATGATTCAGTACATTTCTGAAAAACATAAGGATTTAACCCACAAAGATTTCCTTTATGTTGTGGAGCTTATTGAAAAATACTTCACCAATCTCCGTTCAATTTACGACTTCATGTCTAAGGTCTTACGGCTTGCAGTTGAAGAAGGACGAATAGGGCAAATTTCATTTGATTCGTTAAATGATTTAATCACATTCGCTGAAACGAATTCAAGGGCAGCTATCACTCTTCCAGAAGATTTAATTAATCTATTAAAGGGAATTAAATCGGAATTTCATTTAGTGAGGGAGATTCGAGATTTCATTATCCACAACGGTAAACAAATATCACTGCTTTTTGACGACAAAGGATATAAGCTGGGTCCATTTAATAGTAATGGAACTCTTGTTGAATATGCGCTAGGAGAAGAGATACTCTATGAAGAACTGATGCCATATCTTGCTGAAAGGACGAATTATTTGCTTGAATTTAGTGAAGAAGTAGGTTTTATTATAAACCGTGAATTTGGAAGGCTCCATGGAGCCTTCCCATTGATGCTGTGTGCTTTGGAAGGGGTTTGTATTCCTTCTTTTGTAAAATTTTTAGGGTTAAGCCAGTCAACCTCAGATTGATTATTGCTATAAAGTAAGTTATTTTTATTTAAGAGTGTAAGTTGTGTAGATATAATTTTAGAATTAGAGACTTACGAACATTGGAGGAGAATTAATGTTCAATTATGATAAAAAATTTGTTTCCCTTGGCGTGGAATACAACGAAAACAATTTTAGATCAGTGGTCAACAGAAAAACATATGAAGATATGATTTTTCCCCCAACAAAGCCAATTGAAGGTGGTTTATGGGGTTCGGAAATTAATCAAGATGAAAAGTTTATTTCTTCATGGCAAGAATACATTTATGAAAAGTTAAATAAATCCTTGTTCAAGCATAAGTTGAAAAATAAATCTACGTTTTTCTCCATAAAACACGACTCTAGAGTTCTATCCCTAGATTCCTTAAAAGACATAGTAATCAATCTTGAAGATGAAAATCTATCTTCGAATATATCCTTAAGATTATTAGAGATTTCTGGGGATGTGCCTAAGCAGTATGAGAATCATTTGTATATTGATTTTGAGAGGTTAGTCGATTATTACGATGCAATACATGTAAGTATGACATTTGTAAAAAACGTGGACTGGATTCTTAAAGAATATACTCATAGAGTAGAAAATAATCTTTATGAATGGGATGAGGATATAACACCAGAATCGCTATTTAAAGCAGAACTTTTTGAGGATTGGAATGTTGATTCCATTCTAATCCTAAATAACGAATGTATTAACATTTTGAAAATAGATAAGCTTTAAATAATTTATTTATATAAGGAACGAGAGTTTATAAAGCAATACAGGGGCTTTTCCGAGAAAAGGAAAAGCCCCTTTCGTTGTTGGTTCAGCGAAAGGGGCTACGTTTAAAAAATGCTTCTCAGTATCCTCATTGAAGGTAAGCTCAATGCTGCTGACTCGCTTCTTGTCGTCCAGCGTAATCTTCTTCACAATTAGGTGCATCAGTGTCTTGCGCTGTTGAAATGGGGATTGACGTAGCAGTGCATCGAAGTTTGTCACCAGGGAACGCACAAGTTCGTAGGATACGGGATCAGCCTGATCATCCCGAAGCTCTAGTTCCAGCTTTGACTTGCGGGTTAGCTCAGTATCCAGTTCCTTGTTTATTACACTCAGGCGCTCAGAAAACATATCACGATCAATATCGTCTATCTCATACAATTCGAGGTACTTACGTTTCTTTTCCTCCAGACTGGTGATACGTGCCTGTACTGCTGTTAACTCATCACGGAGCGGTTTGATTCGTCCGGAACGTCTTTCATTGACGTTGCGAACAACTCTTTGCAGAATCTCTGGATTTACCACGGCTTGCCTGAGGCGATCAGTCACCGCTTGTTCTGCTTCCACCTTGCGGACGCTGTTGGCGTGGCATACGGCGCTTCCCTGGCTTCGGAATCGACCACAGGAATAGTACATCCGAGTGATCTTCTCACCATTCTTGGACCGATTAACCGTGCGGCTGGCGGTCATGGCCGCACCGCACTCAGGGCAGCGAATAAGCCCAGTCAGTAGATACTCCCCTTCAAACCCTTTCTTGGGCAACGTGGCCTTCTTTTCTCGGAGTAGCTGAACCTTATCCCATAATTCTTGGCTAATAATCGGGGGATGATGTCCTTCTACGAGAATAGGCTCTTTATTTTTACCCTTACGTCTTCGTTCTGCCCAATTTTCATAACAATTGTAGCGAATTTTACCTAAAAACATCGGATTATCTAACAGGTCTCGGATCGCTGTAGTGGAGAAAGGCTTGCCAGTTTGGGTTCTATGCCCTCTGTGGTTCAATTCATTGGCAATGGTCTTTAATCCATGTCCAGAGGCATATTGCTCAAAAATATGACGTACAATGACTGCTTCTTCTTCAGCTATAATGACCACGGATTTACTATCCCGTGAACTGCCGATGCCTGCAATTACTTTATATCCTAATGGAACTTTACCGTTATGGTGCCCCATCTTGGCTCTTTGCCTATGCCCCATCTTCACGTTGTCCACTATGGTATTTCGCTCCAGTTCACCTACTGCACCCATCATTTGGAGAGCGAAGCGTCCCATGGGGGTACTGGTTTCAAAGTTTTCGGTGAAAGATCGGAATGAAATATTGTTTTTCTCCAGTAAATCTACAATATGGAGTAGATCGATGCTTTTCCGAGCCATCCGATTGAATTTCCATACGATGACTTCATTGAACTTACTTTCTTCTGCATCTTTTAAAAGCCGTTGTATCTCGTAGCGTCCTTTGATGCTTTTTCCACTGACCCCGCGATCTACGTACTCATCGATGATCTCTCCTCCATACAGCTCACAATATTTTCTCAGGGTATCAAGCTGTGCATCAATGGAATAGCCATGCTCGGCTTGTTCTTCGGTGCTGACACGCGCGTAAATAGCAACTTTCTTCGGTTGTCCTTGGTTCATTTCTAACGCTCTCCTTCATGTTGTAGTGTTGGGATTTCCAGATTAAGTAGCGCCGCAGAACCTTGAATCACTGCTTGTTTGATATTACGATTAGCAGGGAGGATGATTTTTGAAATCATACTTCTTAAAAGTGCCTTCTGTTGCTCTGACGTTGCCCTTCGGAATACTGGATGAAAGTCATTAAGCACATGGCGGATACTTCCAAGTGGAATAGATTGGTCTGGATCATCAGCGATTCTTTTCTCAAGTTCCTTCTTTTCCTGCTCAAACATAGCTGTTTGGCTTTGAAGTTTACCTAGTTTTAGCTTCAGCTCCCGACTGTCGATATGTCCATCTTCAAAAAGCTCGTAACATCGGAGAGTTCGTTTCTTCAATAATGCTTGCTGTGTCTCAATCTCTTTAAGTCTTTTTCGGAAAGGCTCCAATTTTTTTTCTCGTCTTTGATTAAGCCTTATTGCCAACTGTTCTGCTATGCTAGGCTGCGAAAGGAACTGTTGTACATGTTGGTTTACCCAGTCCTCAGCTTGTTCTGCAGGAATGTGATGAGGCTGACAAGCTGCGTATCCCCCAGAATTATATCTACCACATACATAATAATGATCTACGTATGAGGCTTTTCTTTTCCGTCTGCGGGATACATGGGCCGTAACCATGCTGTTTCCACAGGTTGGACATTTAAGCAATCCAGTTAGCATAAAAACATGAGAAGTACGCCTGTTAGGCTGATGGGAGCGGTGAGCCAATTGTTGCTGTACCTGCTCCCACAGCTCTATTGAAATAATCGGTTCATGCTCTCCATCTACTATTTTTTTGTGTTCCGAAGCAGACTTGTCGGTATAGGTTATCTTGCCGATATAGTTAACATTCGTTAAGATGCCTCGCACCGACGCAATATGAAATAGTTTTCGTTTTTTAGTTCGATATCCGTTTTTGTTTAGGCGATTCACGATTGCTTTTAAACCAAGACCACTGGCATACCATGTGAAGATAGTTTGAACCAGCTCTGCTTCATCAGGAATAATCTCTACATAGGAGAGATGCCGGTTCACAGGATGGGAAACCCAGCGATATCCCAATACTAAATTCCCACTATTCCATTTACCGAGTTTGTTACGACGGTTCATCCCAAGACGGACGTTCTGCGTAATCTGGCCACGCTCATGCTCAGCTATGGAGCCGAGCATCTGGAGCGCAAACTTCCCCATGGGAGTATCGGTTTGAAGATTCTCCGTAAGGCTATGAAGTGTAATGCCATGTTTGTCAAAGAGTTCAGTAATGGATAATAAGTCCTTCAAACTTCTTGATAGCCGACTTAAACGGAGGCAGAGAACCTGCTGAAAGTGCTCTGAACGAGCATCTTCCAGCATTTCATTCAGTGACGGTCTACCAGAAATAGACTTTCCTGAACGCCCTGCATCAATATAGAGTTTGTAAATATCTAGCTGGCTTTCTCGGCAGTAATCATAGAGCGCGGATTTTTGTGCTTCTAAACTAAAACCGTGGACTTGTTCTTCCGTTGATACCCGAATATAAAGCGCGACAACCTGTTTTTCCATCATGTGTATCACCTCTATGCAGCATTTGGTTGTGACTCAGGGATAAGCTTATTTATTTCAGTGGAATCTTTTTCAGCTTGAAGGTAGCAGCAAATTATATCTGCAAGAATATCAATAAATAAAGTGAGATCGTTGTTTTTCGTGGAATGCTTCATTGTATAGGTGCCTCCTGTAGTGAATGATTGTAGGTAAGGTTGTAGCTCCGTTACATCAATGCCTTCTCCTTCATGCTAGTGAAGCTTTCATTCCCCAAAATAATGTGATCCAACAGTTCAATACCAAGCAAGCAGCCGCAATCTCGCAACCGCTCCGTCAGCTCAATGTCCTGTGGACTCGGGTTGGGATTTCCAGAAGGGTGATTGTGACAGGCAATGATGGCGGCAGAGTTAGCGAGGATAGCTAACTTGAACGTCTCCCTGGGGTGAACCAGGGAAGCGTTCAGTGTTCCGGTAGAGACAGTATGGATCGCGGTCGGCTCATTTTTGATGTTCATACAGATAATTGCGAAGACTTCCCTATCGCATTCACCAATGAATTGACGAAATAATTCTGCCGCATCTCGAGGCTTGCGAATTTTTCTACCAGGATAAAGAATGGAAGAAGCTTCCCTTACCATTCGTAAACCGACTACCTGAATACGCTTGGCTGAAGTACATTCCTTTATTATGGGTTTGGGTGTGCTCGGTGCTTCGTTATTATCAACAGGCATGTTATTGTCGCTTCTCATGTATAGAACCTCCAAGAATAAATGTAATTAATTCCTATATCAAGGTTATATTAAATGGATGAAAAAGCGACAGAAACGGGTTGTAACTCTGAAGCCATCAGATTTTTTAATAAATGAGTGGTGTTGCAGAAATCCCGTGTGAATATCACGTTAGGATTCCCGGAGACGAAAATTGAAGAAGCTTGAGTCACTAAGGAGCTTAGGGAAAGTTCACGTTTTCCCGTGTGAATCGCGTTACATCCTGTTTTGCATTACACTTCGTTTTCATCTGCCTTATCTGGATTGAGTTGAATGCAATATACAGGTACCGTGGTTGACTCATCGTGAATCTTTCGCTTACGTGTGTAACGGTCTCCTTCGGTGTCTAAGAGACCCTTCATTTTCCAATTCTTTAATACCACCTTGGGTTCATCATAGCCTCCGGTCTCCATCCACTGATGAAACACAGATGGAAGAATATAGACATAACTCTTACCTGACTTTTTATATAGGCCCCCGAATACTTTACGGTTTTCCAGTATAACCTCGTCCAGATGCATACCTTTATTTTTAGTTCTCTTTAGCTCACCGAAATTAGAACGGTGTATAGTAAACTGCTCATAGAAGTAATCCAGCGCGTTAGCCCCGAGATCACGATCATTCTGTATAACTTTTTCATTTTCAATGAGTAGTTGCTGAATACCGACCAGATCAAAATCAAGCTGAAGAGCCTCCTTTGCGATTTCTCCGGTAAGCATTAAGATGGACAGTTTTTTAGCAATCCGTTGAGAAAAATGATCCTGTTCAGGCATGGCATCTATAATACGCTGAGTCCACTCCTTCCACTTCTGAACCACTTGAGCCGTACCAGTATACAATAGGGTTCTTGCGAACCTTGGGCCTGCATGTCCATAATTATGCTGGATTACTTTTTTAATTTCTTCAGAGCTCGTTGCATTCTTAGTCCAAGTGATATTGCCCAGTTCAAGAATTCTCATGACAATCCCTATGTTATGGTTTGCTTTTGACGTCAGTGCTCTCTCGCCATTGGATACAATGGTTGTACTCCATCCTCCTGATTCCTTAAGGCGTGATTCTTTATCGAGTCTTCCCTTTTCTTTTCCACCTGCCAGATAATAAGCAGTCGTAGAAAAGTCCTGCATATCTGACATGGAGATTTCATCAAGACCAAAAACCAGTCCGAAATTCCCAACTAAATTTCCAATAATAGCGTTTTGCGTAGACATCCAGGTTTGCATAAGTCCGTTCTGGTTCGTTTCAGGATAGCCAAATGTAGAGACAGCAAGTGAGGTTGCTGTTGTTTTACCCTGCGTGCTAGGGCCGTAGATATGGAAAATGAGGTTGTCAATCTTGGTTGAGGAACTGATTAATCCAACCGCTGCTGACGATAGCCCGATTAAAATCGCTAATTCAAGATTACAATTGCCCATCACATATTCTTCTACAATCTGTCTCCACTTCGTATAGCTGCCCTTTGGTTGAATAGCTAGGGGGCCGTTGTATGTGGAGTTTATTCCAATAGCTTTGTAATGCTTAAAAATCATTTGGTCACCATACTTATCCCAGCCTAGCTTTTGATGAACTTTTTTCTGAGGGGCTTTCATCTCTTCATTTATTAAATGCTTGATGATCTGAGTAGCATTATGTTCATATACATCTGCTCCGAGCTTTGCCAGATCAATGATCTGATTTCTTTGAAATTTTGAACGACTGAGAGTTGTTTCTTTTAACCGACCGTTATAATCAAAATTTATAGTGAAGAATACCTCGTCTGTGTCTATATTTTCATGTACTGCAATGATCTGAATGGCCTTGCCAACTTTGAACAAGCCCTTTTTCTCACCCCGATCTTCCCAGATAAATCCGTTCTCCGGAAAAATATCGGGGTAGAAGGTATTCTCATCCTCTGGTAGGTAATCCTGATTTGTGTCTGTCATTTTACTTACTCCCTCCGTTCGCTATGATTATGTTGTAAATTCTTGATCTCAAGAAAATTGAACGTGAAAACGTGAAAATGGTTTAAATCCCTTGTTATGACAAAGTTCTTCCTGCTTAAATCTTTTGATATAAGACGGGATTCTCCCGTTTTAGAGACGGGAAGACCCTTGTTAAGAGAAGTTATGGGTTACCCTGTCGTTAGCTGCGACGTCTACGGCTCCTCCCAGAGTATCCCCAGTTGCTTTGTGGTTCTTCGGCATCTTCATTTTCAGTTTCATCTGTATTGTCATCCTCAGGATCTCCCAAAGGTTCCAAATCTTCATCATCCTCTATCGCTTCATCCGGTTCATCGTCATCATCCAATAAATCAAGATCATCCGTGTCTTCATTATTTAGATAACGTTCAAGTTCTTTAAGATCTTCTTGATCTAATTGGTTAACCTTCTTGACATTTGTATAAATGCCTTCATTAGCAACAGTGATCTTAACGGTTTTTCCAATAATCTCTTCAAGGTCTACATTGATTGATCTATGCCCTAGCGTTACACTAATCAAAATGTCGAGAGGATCACGTTTTTTAGGATTAAATACATACCGATTTCGGATAACCTCACCTGTCGAAAGCATAAACGATACGTAATAGACTTTGCTGTTAGACGAGTCAACTTCAATATCTATGATTTTAGCAATGTATTCACCATCAGGAACGACTTGAAGTTCTCCCTGTTTTTCTTCGCGATAGATTATTAAACTCATTAGTATCGACTCCCTTATATAGTAGGTAGGATGGAAAGAACCTTTGGGGTTCTTTCCACTATAAGTGTTGCGCTTGTTAATCTAAACCAAGTGTCCGTCAGGATGTGGAGAAGGCTGGTTCATTTCAGAGAATTTTACTATGTTTATTGTATTTTTGTATGGGAATCATCCATGTTAAATTGATTACATAGATATTATGAAATGATTGGAAAATCTATCGATTAGTTTTAATTTGAATGACCTTACATAGTTTAAAAACCTCAATTATCGTCTGAACGTTCAGATAGAGTTGTTATAAAAGCCAAGCAAATGGTGGGCCTGGATAGAGGCAGGCCTCCATATAGATTTGAATTTTTATAATATTTAGCTGTGGTGGTAAACGTTTAAACTCACACTTTAATGAACTTAACGCGTCCTCAAAATCGGCAATAGTTTCCGCGAAGTATGATGTTCCCAAATAATCACATGTAATACACAAAACATCCCCCACCGTCCTAGAATGGAGTACTCCAAAACTCTGAGCTAATATAGATACAATTGCTGACTCAGTATCTGAGCTATTCTTCCTCACTAGAACATCAAATTTAGAGAACTCAAACTCAGAATTAAATTCTGAATTCCGTATATCAGACTGTATGTTAGAAGAGACTGCGAGTTTGTACTGTTCGCCTAACAATTTATTTACAGCTCTATCTAGTGCCTCAGAGTTGTTGTTTAATAAGAAAGTAACAATGTTATTTGAAGCTATATTAGCCACGGGCAGGAATGACTGTTCAACACCTAATATGTCTAATACGAAATTTGTGGGAAAGATATACTCTCTATATATATCTAGATTATATGAATCAGCACTACTATCAGTAATATATAGACGTTCAATCATAAGATTAGTATTGTCTTGAATCTTTTTAGTAGCTCGTTCGGCAAATTGAACAAGGTTTCTCAGTTTATAAATAGGAATTGGCAATGGAAAGTGTACCATTACTAAAAGTTCTTGATCATGATTGCTTACTTCAATCTTAATTTCTCCAAATCTACACATATAGTTAATCAAACGTGCTTTAGCCTCCACCATGATAGCCTCTATTTCCAAATCACTAAACATATAGAGTTTTTGCTCATCCATTCCGATAATTTTGAAAGACAAAGCTGTGGCATAGTTGTCATACAGTATATTGAGAAGTTCACTGGAGTCTTCAACGTTAAGTAGCTCTTGCATATTAACGTTTTGAGGCCGTCTAATAATTTCGAATTGGTTCAGATTCGTCTCGTTGAGTGTCATAGGTAATTCCTCATTTCTTTTTTGAGTAGTAGTTTTACGACTAAACGCATTGTATTACTCGGAATTTATTGCAGTTTTTCTATTGCATAGATCGTTTCTGGTAAACTTATCTGATGCTAAGGGGAGGTGAAAATTTGTGTCAGGATAATACAAAAATGAAGTTTTCAATGAGCATTAATTAGTTGATCTTGGTGTGTTATGAATGTTAACCCATATTAATTGAAAAGTAAACACTCAAACCCTTGATATACAAGGGTTTGAGTGTTTTTTAGTATCCAAAAAAAATTCAATTCTATTTAATTAATTCAGTTAAAATGAATATTTTAATTATGAAAAGTTATTTTTTTATATTATGATAAGGTCAACCCTTAGAGTTTCTAAGGTGAATGTACATTCATGGTCTCGGGCAGTCACAGGCGGTTAGGTGGGAAGTTTACGCCTTAAAAAAAATCCGAAAAAAATTTGAATTCAGAAAAATTGAGGGGAGAATTTTACTGTGGATAAAAAGGATATAAAGAAATATATATCTGAATTGGTTTCAAAAGGAAAGTATTTTAGCGAAAGAGAAATAATGAGTAAACTCAAAAATGAAGGAATATCTGTGTCACAACCAACAATGAACAGATATAAGAGAGATATAAATTTAAAGAAGAATTCAGAAGGATACTATGTATTAGAAAGTAACTCAGATGAAGAAAGATTAAAAAGTAAACTTGAATATCTTCTTCAAAATGAAGTGAGGAAAATTACCACACAGATAGAATTACTATATATTGGAACAAGTAGTGGGAGTGCTACAATGATCGGTCATTTAATAAAGAAGACATACAAGGATGAAGTTGTGGGTACAATGGCTTTAGGTGATGGCTTGATTGTGTTCACTAAAATTGGGAAATCAAATACTTTAAGAAATGAATTGCGAGAAAAAAAGAGAGTTAAACGAAATGACGAAAGCAATGACTAAAAACCGGGGACTCTATTTTGTGAGTGAATCCCCGGTTGTTTAAATTATCTATTTTTTTAACCACTCTAACCACTTATTATTAACTTGCTCTAAGCCTCCGAAGGTTTCTAAGAAGGCTTCCTCTAAAGTTGGTTTGGAACTGGTCAGGAAGATATCGTACTTCTTGGCTCCGTATTGTTCATATAGGAATGTCGTAAACATATAGCCTGCGATATAAGGTGTACGAACGACTAAATTATCTTTGTACAGGGTAATGTGTTCTTGAGGACTTTTGAGAATGATTGGTTTCCAATAGGCTTTATTTTTCTCTAGATCTTTAGTGCCTTTGGCTGCAAGATATTCTGCCTGTCCCTCTTTGATCCACTGTGTCTCTTGTCCCCCTGGATACCACCCTTTTTCACCACGAAGTCTCTCTGCAATCATTGATTGTGGGGTATGGATGAATTCATGTTTGAACAGGTGAGTAAAGTATTCCGGGTTATCGTATGTTCCACCATCCAGGGTGTATCCTTTCTTCTGATATGCAGATGGAGTGAGAACATGGATTTCTGATTTCAGAACTTCGGCAGTGCCATACGTATAGTTGTAGGCAGACCCTTCACTAACTTGGTCGGTTGCAGTAGGATGTAGATAGATGTAGATCGGGTAGAGATCACTATTTAACATGGTCTTCACTTCTGGAAGCAAATTAGTGAACTCTCTAACCGCAACTTCGTATCCTTTCTCAAAGTCAGCTTCGACTTGTTTAATGTCTTTTTCATATGTCTTCGTATATAGTAGTGTAAAATGCTTCGAACGGTATTCCAGCCAGCCCTCTGATTTGTTTTTAGCTGATTGAAGTTCGGCTACCTGATTCTTGAGAGTTGATACCTGACTTTGAAGCGTTTTAATTTTAGTTGAATCCTCACTTTTTTTGTAGCTATTGAACATGAGTGTATTTGATTTTGAATCATACATATAGTTTGCTCGGATGACTTCTCCAATAGCTGGAGCGGCAAGATATGTTGTTCCATTTTGACTCAACGTTGCAGGAACCATTTTATTTCCTACCTGGACTTTACCTTTAGTTCTGGTCATATCAAGAGTGAAACCGTCTAATCCAATTTTGAAGATGCTTGTTGCTCCTGACACTACTGCGGCAGAACTGAACAGTGAGATACAGAGTATGCCTATAATGATTTTCATTTTGGTAAGTTTCAATATTGGTGCCTCCTTAGATGCTTTATTGAGAGAAACTGTTAAGTTTATGTATCCTAACGGTTACCCTTTCTCGCCCCGACGGTGATTATTCCAATAATCACAATAATGATGGCAGTCCAGATATAGTGATTTTTAGCCAAAGACAAGCCCCATTCAGCTATTCCGATTCCTAACATAACGCAGATACCGAAAACGACGATCAATCCGTAAAACCCTGCAAATGTTATGGAGAGCACTCGATTGAGTATGATAAACAGTGCTATTCCTATGATGAGGCCTACAATGATACTAAATGTGCTCAAAATTCATCTCTCCTACAGTAATTTAAATATCGGTTTCGTTGTTGTTTCAGTTGGAAAAGTACCAACCTCTTTCATCGTGTCATATGACGATACGCAACGCCTCCTTTTTACTCTTGATATGGATTTCATAGTTTACTAGCACTATGCGTACTATATATCCATTATAAGAACTTATAAGTTATAAAAACAATAGTATCTTATAGTTTGATGCTCTGTTTTCGCGATTCGTGATTACCTACCCTTGAGATAAGGGTGGTGGTAGACGTGTCTGATTTTTTAACTTTCGTTGGAGCCAGAATTAAGCAGTTGAGAATGGAAAAAGGTTTCTCACAAGCCCAGCTTGCAGAATTAGCTGAACTTCAGGATTCCTATATTGGTGGAGTTGAGCGGGGAAAGCGTAATATATCGCTAAACTCTTTGGAGAAGATCATGTTAGCTCTTGAAGCCGATCCAGCAGAGGCGTTTAAATTTGGTGTGCTTGATGAAATTCCTGACCGGAATGGTAAGTTGGAAAAGAAGGATGTGTTAGACCTGCACATATCTTTACTTCGAGATCGGAGTCTTCCAGAAGTGAAGTTAGTCCAGCGGATGGTACGCGACATGTTTGATACTTATGATGGGAAGCCAGGAGATAAAGTATAGTAGGTGGCGAGCGAGTAATGTATGTTACTTGACTCGTCTTTTTATTTGTCTTCATTCGGGGTGTGTTTGAGCATAATCTGGACTTTAGCATGTGGTTGGATTTGGTCAGGTTTAGCCAGGTTTAGATGGGCATCAATTGAGATCGGCATCCTCTTTCTAGTATGGAGATCTAGACTTTCATAGTTTTTATCTGAAGGTTTCTTTATTGTAGATAGAAGACTGATTGCTGTTTCAATATAAGGAAGAATGCGAGCTGTTTTGATTAGCAGATCAATGATAAAATATAAAAATTTCATGGGAGTTATCTCCTTACTATTTGTGATTGTTTTGTTGAGTTGGTACCAGCATTTAATAGGCAGAGAGGCTAACTCTTTCCCCGAATATATTTGGGATTAATAGATAAAGAATCTTCGGCATGCTCACTGTAAAGTTTCATGTTGCGAGTAGAGTTGTTAGCTTGCTCAGTAAAATTTTTGGTGAGATTTTTATCTTCGAAAATGAAGAAGTCTCTCCCGGCTTGATTGCCAAAAAGGGCTATCATAGCGTAATTATAGCTAGAAGGGTTGCAGATACCTCCAGTACCTAGGGGGATAAGGTTGATAATGTCCTGAATGGTAAGTTTATTGGGGAGTTCAGACTGTATATCCAGAGCAAGTAGCAGGCAAGCGAATAGGCAATCTGCATTTGCTCTGTTAGCAATCATATTCAGATTAAACTGTTTCGTATCGATCGTATCCCAGTCAAACCCTGATATGATCGGCTCCAGATTGTTAATTTTGAGCTCCCTATCCTTCTCTAGAACATCTCGGTATCCGTAGGCAAACAAAAAGCGACCTAGCTTTACGAAAGCCTGATCGCCAAGTATAGATTGTGTCTTGGGTAGGAGCTGATGGTAAAAGTCACTGTATTGCTCTATAGTTGCGGACACATCTTCAAGTACTACGCACTCATCCGACATTTCAGCTTCCGTGAGTAGGTAGTTCATGCCTTTGACTCGACGGGAATCTGTGAGTTCGACCAGAGCGGGACATAGAAGATGAGTAAGAAAGGCGATTGTATTGAACGCATATTCGTCTTTTCCGAGTAAGTCTTTCCAGTATGAGATAACAGATGACGGTTCTGGTTTATACTGCTCCACGAAGTTCTTCCAATTGCTAATGACAGTTAGGTGGAGCTTTTTGTACGGGTATGGAATGCTTTGTTGCTGCCATTTGCCGCAAGACCATGACAGGGCAGAGCGTAGAGTATGGGCTTCGATGGTGGGAGGAACAGAGAACTGTTGCTTCCAGACCTCCAACGGTTCAACGGGATATTTGGCAAAGGGAAAGCGGGTAAGGTGTTGTTCGTGATGTGTTTTCACAATCGCAGCCAGCGATTTTTTCTTGGCATCAGTCAGTTGCAAGGACATTAGATGATGCTCCTTTCGTTTCTAGATTAGGCTTAGTTGGCGTTGGCAAGGAGCCATTGCTCGGTCTCAGTAGAATGAATACCGTGTAACGTAAAAAGCGTCATGCTGTACTCATTGTCTAGCATGACGTGGATTTTATACAAAGCGTATTCCTCATTAAAAGTGCATTGTTCAATGTATTCAGGGTAATACGTACCCGCAGAACAGGAGAAGGCAGTTTCATCGTGTTGAATGGGAGTGAGCTGATCGGAAGTTTCTAGGATGAAGTACCATTGACCGGGTGGAGGGAAGGCTTCTCCTTCATGTGCATCGCGAAGTTGTTGCATGTAATCGTGGATGAATGTATGGCAGTCTTTAGGAAATGAGTTGGTTTGGATTAAGGTAGCTAACTGCATATCAGATGTCAGGTCGATCATTTTTCTGATCCCTCCTGATGGCTGTTACCTTGTAGGTTATAGCGTGGATGGTTGTTAGCTTCGGCTGCTGCAAGTGCTTGGGGTGAAACATAGAACGGTTCAGCCAGTTCCGAAACCCAGCCCAGTGCGAACTCAATGGGACTTCCTTCGATGGCTGGAGGTCCATCTACCCAATCTTTTTCCAGCGTAAATTGGATGTGAGCCTCATCCATGGTTACGAACAAATCTGTACCGTCGTAATAGGGATTGGGTGTGTCTCCTTCCTGAAATGTAAGAGCGACCCGCACTTGATGCACGGGTCGCTCTTTTTCGTGGGTTTGGAGTTGTTTTTCTGCGAGAGCTAAGAAATGAATTTCACCTTCAGGGTTGATTGTTTCTTCGAGTAGCTTAATGAGTTTTTTATGGATTTTTTTCATTCTGTTTACCTCCATGATTGTATTCATAGGTATGATATACAGATGAAACTTGGTTTATTACATACTGGAAGAAGCAAAAAAATAATAATTATAACTCGAGTTCATTGACATCTACTACTGCGGGACTGTTAGATACAAAGAGAATGTTACAGCAAATTCGGAATACCGCCCAGCGTGAACTCAATGGGACTTCCTTACAATAGTTGGATACCAATCTGAATCCTACTTCCACATGAATTTTCACCCTCACCCTCACCATAGCTACGAACAAGCTTGTGCTGTCATAGATAGATTTACGGTGTCAGCTTCTGAAACGTAAGAGCAACACGTACTTGGCGAGTATTTTTGGGGGAGCATTAAGCAGAGCGAGTAGTTGTTGGCTACTGAATTTTATCCGTTGTTGATCTCCATGGTTATAATTTTAGTATATAGATCCGATTTGGTACCTGAAAGAAACTCTTCCTACACCTCAAGAATTCATGTTAATATCCTACGTGCAAAAAAATGAGAAATTGTTAATTAATACTAAATAAGAATCTAAATCAGTAGTATTGATAATTCTGTGGTAAGATATTCATGGATTATATTATTACAATTATTAGGGGATGAGCTATATGGGAAAAGTAGACTTGAAGTTACAAACAATTTTACAGAGTGCTACAAAATTGACAGATACACAAATTAAATGGCTTGAGGATATTAGTCATCAATTCATAAAACCTTATACTTTCAAAAAACTAGAATCTTCTGATTTATTAAGTGAAACTATATTATATGATATCGGTGACATGATTAGACTGCATCACTGTCTTTCCATGGCATCATTCTCTAAAGACAAGTTTGAGTTTGTTATGCAGAGGGCATTCAGCCGCGCAGGCATTGAGGCTCACCTTGCACCCCGAGGTAATCCAGGACACGATATAACGATAAATAAAGAAAGATTTTCTTTGAAATCTGAGGCCTCAGCGAAGATTAGGGAGGACAAACTTCATATTTCGAAATTTATGGAGCTGGGTAAAGGGAAGTGGGAGAATGAAAAGGATTTAGAGGGGTTAAGAGAGAGATTCTTTGCCCACATGGAGAAATATGATAGAATATTGTCCCTTCGATCCTTGCAACCAAAGAATAATCAAATGAGATATGAGCTTGTTGAAATACCAAAATCTTTACTTTTAGAATCTCGTTATGGAATATTAAATATGAAATATGACAGCTCCCAAAATCCGAAGCCAGGAAGCTGTCAAGTCCTTGATAATGATGGGAATCTTAAATATCAACTTTATTTTGACGGAGGAACAGAGCGAAAGCTTCAAATACAGCATATTAGAAAAGATTGTTGCATAGTTCACGGTGAGTGGTCATTTGAAGTCTCAGTTTTGTGAGAGTACTGTTTGAACAGCTTTTACTCTTTCCTTTGCAATTTGAGCATACTCTTCCTTAAGTTCAATGCCAACACAGCGGCGATCCGTTTCTAGACAGACCTCACCAACCGTTCCGGAACCAAAGAATGGGTCTAGAATTAGTGAATCGGCTTGACTACCAGCCAAAACACAGGGGCGGACTAGTGAACGCGGAAATACAGCAAAGTGCGCCCCTTTAAACGGTTCAGTGTTTACCTGCCATACCGTTCTCTTATTTCTCAATTTCCCCTCTGCTGTTGGTTCTTTAATTGCTTCATGATTATAATAATATCGTTCCGATTTGCTAAGAAGGAACAAATATTCATGCGATTGGGTTGGGCGATCTTTTACAGACTCTGGTTGACAATTAGGTTTATACCAAATTATATCTGAGCGCAAATACCAGCCATCTGCCTGTAATGCAAACGCCAGCCTCCAAGGTATTCCGATGAGATCCTTAGGCTTTAATCCCTCGGGAGTTGGGGCGCGGTAACTCATTCCTCTTGCTTTATTTTTCTTATCTTCCTGTCTCCATGTACGTCCACCACTTGTATAGCTATCACCTATATTTAACCATAGGGTACCGTCATCTTTAAGTGTTCGTCTGACTTCGCGAAAAACATCTACAAGATGTTTAATGTATTCGTCTACTATCATTTCTGCTCCTATTTGACCTTCTACACCATAATCTCGAAGACCCCAGTATGGCGGAGAAGTTACGCAAGCCTGAAATGTTTGATCTGGTATTTCACGAAGAACCTGTCTTGAATCACCCAGCAATATTTGGCAGTAACTTTGATTATTTATATTCATGAAATTGTCTCCTAATAACTTATTTGGTGATTCTCATTTTATCAAACTTTATAGTTAGATGCGACGATAACCGACTGGAAAATAATCTATTAATAAATTTGGAGTATTATATAGTTAAGGGATCTTTACTACTATAAAAGTAATGGATAAGAAAAACGGAACTCTTGTCTTATTGGCAGGAACTGTAACAGTGCTTCTTGCAAACCCAGGCCCCGCTTTCAGAATGGCAGCGATGGTTTTCTCGTTCGCAAGAACTTGGTCATTGTGCTGCCAACTTCAGAAATACCAGCCCGAGAAGTGAATTTACTCAACCAGAATGAACTTCTACATAAGGGGATTCTCTATTTATTATTGCTGTCCGTAGTCCATAGCCACCTCCTTTCATGGATTGTAGACGTAATGAAAATGCTGTGAATATCAAAAATACATCCTTCTTTCTTTTTGGTATTGAGGTTACTTTCTCCCCTCGTGTGTTAGAAGAAGAAAGGGGTCTAGTGATAGTCATTGTAGAAAAATGTAAAGCATTGTATATTGTATAGAAGAAGCTGTTTCGGAGGTGTACATTGATGCTGGCGACTATTCAAATTAAGAATAGGATTAAGATGTTGTTGGATGAAGTGGAGAGTAATCTAAGAGGTATAATTATCGGAGAAATTGAAGCTAATGAAGGTGTTGGCTGGTGGGCGGACGCCCCTAATAATTTAGTGAGAAAATGTAAAAATTGGCGAAGGAAGCATGCTGCCGATCCTTTTAGGATTAGTAACTTAAAGCCTGAACCATACTACATGTCTATGGGCGATTTAATTACGTTACTGAAAAATTACCAGAGGTATTTCTCTAACATTTTTGTAGAAGATTCTCCGGTTTATCTGAATCAATTAGTAGTTTTACGTGATACCATATCACATCCAAATGAGGTTGCTTTGGACGACATTAGTTCTTGTAGAAGGGCACTGAAAGGAATCGTAGAGCAAATTGAGAACTGGAATAGTTCTTTAATAAATTCCAGGAATATTATGGATAGGTTTGATGCTGGACTCAAACAAGATTCGAGTAAAAATATACATAATTTGCCTACTCCTCCATATGGGGAGTTTGTAGGTCGAATTGATAAACTTGAGGATATTGAAACAAAGCTGCTGTATCACCCTACTATTTGGTACATTCAAATTGATGGAATTGGTGGAATCGGTAAAACTAGCTTAGCCTATCGAATTGCGCAGCGAATAGTTGAAGAGATCGTGGATGAAATTAGTGAGTTCCAGCACGTGATTTGGCTATCTGCTAAAACTCGACGACTAACTTATGATTTTGATACCGAAGAAGAACTCCCAGATTTTCAAACTTTGGAGAACTTGTTAGATAAGCTTTTGGATTTTTTTGGTATTGAAGCAAGTGAAACGGATACAGTATCCGAAAAAACCACTTTAGTTACTTCGGCGTTGGAGATGACTCAATGCTTGCTAGTATTTGATAATCTGGAGACAATAACAGACAATACTATCTACCGATTCATAGAAAGAATCCCAAGTCATAATAAAGTTTTATTGACAAGTAGGCATAAACAGTTAGGGAATGCACTCCCTCTGGAGGGCTTGTCTGAGGAAGATTCAATAGAAATGATTCTTACTCGCGCAAAGCAAAACAATATTGAAAAGTTACTTCAAGCACCACCAGAAAAAATTCTTCGCATCGCAGAGAAAACTTATGGACATCCGATTATTCTCGAAGCAATTGTACATCAAATTTATTTGCATAAAACTATAGACCAAGCTTTAAGTGAGCTTGAAAATGTAAATATAACAAAAATATTTGATTTTTGCTTTAGTACAACGTTCTATATGCTAGAAAAAGAACAGCAGAAGATCATGATGACCTTAGCACTTTTTGAATCATCTGTAGGAGCTAAAGAGCTTGCACTCGTTTTAGAATCTACAGAGGTAAGTGTTAATCAAAACATTGAAAATTTATTAAGATTTTCCTTAGTGAAAGAATCCGATTCTTCGGGGAGTTCTGTGTTTAATCTTTTACCTGTTATTAGAGATTATGTAAGGTCTCAAATGCAAGATAATGCAAATTCCCAGGAAGTTATGGAGAACTTCTCAAAATATTCGGAAAGTCTTTCCCAGATCGAAATGTGGAACCCAACTATTGACCCTATACTGCAGAACTTTCAATTTATAACTACTGCGGATAGATTTTCAGCTATGATGGCTACTTCAGCACTTAACTTTTATAACCAGACGGGTGCATATTCAGATGCTGTCGCCAAACTAGATGCAGCACTGAGAATTAGCCCGCAATCGGCCTATGTTTGTCAGGTTAGGGCTGTTATCGAAAAATTTGAACAATCGTATGGAGAGGCTGCAAAATGGTATGCGATGGCAACTCATTTTGAACCTCAAAACCAATTGTTGTGGAAGTTCTGGGGGGATATGGAAAGGGGGCTTGGCAATTATGCCAGAGCCAAAGTATATTATGAGAAGGCTACAAAACTTGCTTTAGAAGATAGACGATCATGGCATGGATTAGGTTATTGTCAATCCCAACTTGCTAAAGAATGCTGGAGAGCAGTTCCACGAAATATGAAAAAGCATGATGAATATAGACGTCAGGCAGTGGTGAGTTTCAAAAATGCACTGTACGAAGACATAAAAACACCAACAGAATTAAGGAATAATGTGCAAGTATTCCATCAAATGGGATTCAACATGTTTCATTTGCGCGACTATGATGGGGCTCTCGAATGTGCTAAGGCGGGCTTGTCTTTAGATAATACTAATGAACATCTTCAATCGTTATTTAATGATGCAAAAGGAAGAGTCGATCAGGGGAAAAGGGAGAGTCGTTAAATCTGGGCCTCCCCCTAAACATTTCAGCATCATGCGGCGACGAATTATGAATTTGCCAAGCCGCCATGGCACTCTGTTAAGAAATCCTGTCCAAATTATAAGGGCACCCTCAGGGGTGCCCTTAAATTCGCCCTACAAATGATACGGTGAACCCTACCATAAGTGACGGCGAAAAATGGCCGCGAAAATCCTCTTTTTGGAGGTTCAGCTTTAGCTCTCTGCTCATCATCTAAAAACAGTACAGTGGCATACTCATGTTGGCATCGCGCTAAATAATTTAGCTAGTTTTCACATCTGTCAAAAATGGATTAAAGCTCTTCTGTGCATATTCCATAGCATCGATATACTTTTGCTGTTTTGACCGCTCCATCATTTCTTCAGGACTAACGTCCTCTATTTTAGACGTTATCCACCATATGTTTCCAAATGGATCAACCACTCTTCCCCCTCGTTCCCCCCATGCCTGGGTTATCACTTTCGTCATGGATGTAGCGCCGGACTTTATGGCCTGATCATAAAATTCATCGCTGTCATCTACGTACAGACGAATAAAGCAAGGAAACGACGGCCATTCGGCAGGAGAATCGAACATTAGAATCTTTGAATCGCCGATGCGTACCTCTGCATGCCCTATACTTCCGTCAGCATTATATACCCGGCCAAGTTCCTGTGCATTAAATGCGGAAACTAAAAAGGCAATCAATTTTTCTGTGCTTTTTGTAGTGATCCAAGGGGTAATGGTATGGTTCTCAGTTTGCGACATTTGGTTCTCGCTCATTCGGCTCAACCTCCAATGATTGAATTCGAATGGATTGTATCATGGGTAACTTGACAACATTATGTCATATTTTTAAAGAACGAGGAGTGATAGGAGGAAGATCAACCGATCAATATCCATTATTATGCTTCTCATGCAACGAAGAAAAATGGATACTAAGAGTTGGTCACATTGATACGAAACCCCCGTTCGTCAACTGGACGATTTGATGCAATGGGTAGTGGACTAGGGAGGGAATGTACAGATCGTGGAGCCTGAGTCATTCCGAAATCGGATTTACGAGGATGCTAAAAAAATGCTAGAACGTTAAAAGGCTACTGACATCACGTTGTCAGTAGCCTTTTTGTATATTAAGAGCATGCGAATAGCGCAGTATTTTGGAGATAGGGCGACCTGTCTCATCATATGATTAATGAGGTGGAATTTAGTTATGAGCAATGTCAATTGGGAAGTCGATCCGGACCACAGCTCTGTTGAGTTTTCGGTGACGCATTTAATGATTAATAAAATTAAAGGTGTATTCGAGCAGTTCGAAGCGGTTTTAAGTTTTGACCTCAACAATGTAACAACTATGGGTATTCAGGCTTCCATCGACGCGAATAGTATCACAACTCGCCAGCGGCAACGCGATGAACACCTGAAGAGTGAAGAATTTTTTCATACTGCCAAGTATCCAGCGATTACGTTTCAAAGCACCAGCTGCGTTCTTACTGGCGAAAGGCAATATGAGCTTGCAGGCAATTTAACGCTGCATGGATTAACAAAACCTATTACTTTTCATACCGTTTTTGAAGGGTTTAATAAAGACCCTCGTGGCCGGGAACGTGTGGGATTTCATTCAATCGCCAGTATCAATCGTAATGAATTTGGTTTGAGCTTCAACTCGCCTCTGGAAACGGGTGGAATTGTCGTTGGAAATGAAGTGAGCATCGAGCTTTATATCGAGGCAATTCGAATAGGTGCAGCAGATTTACAAGGCGGCGAAGATTAATCGTTCCTTCTCTATCAATCTTCTAAATTTTTTACATCGATTTTATATTTTTTGCGACTTTTATGAATTGAACTATGGTAAAATATTTCAGGATCTATAATTGGAGAGGGGTTTTGTTAATTCATGTATTGGAAAAAAGTTCTGGGCCAAAGCACAATTCGTGTGGCAACTGCTGCACTACTACTCACCCAACTATTGGGCGCAGCAGGTTCTGTCTCTGCCGCAGGCAAAGATGTAGAAGTACACTTGATTGGTATCAATGATTTCCACGGTCAGTTGGATACCACATCGATCGTTAGTGATAAAAAGGCAGGAACGGCTCCAATTCTAGCAACCTACTTAAAAGAAGCTCAAGCAAAATATGAGCATTCCCTACTCTTCCATAATGGAGACTCTGTGGGTGCATCTGCTCCAGTCTCATCTCTCGATCGTGACGAGCCTACCATGGAATGGATGAATATGATGGGCTTTGATGTAGCTTCTCTGGGCAATCATGAATTCGACCAAGGTGTCGCGGCTTTGAAGGCACAAATCTTTGGTGGCCTTGATCCAAAAGAAGGAAAAGTAACTCATGCTGGTGCTAAATTTGATTACGTCAATGCAAACGTCATTGAAACTGCCACGGGCAAAACATTGATTAAGCCGTATGTTATTAAAGAAGTAGGCGGAGTCAAAATCGGATTCATCGGATTAGTGACGAAATCCACACCTGCCAAAGTATCCCCATCTGGGACAGCTGGTGTGCGTTTCTTAAGCGCAGAAGAAGAAGTTGAAGCCGTTAATAAATATGCAAAAGAATTGCAAGATCAAGGTGTAGAAACGATCATCGTTTTGGCGCATGATCCAGCAACAACCAAAGAAGGCGTAACCACTGGAGAAGCGGCTGATTTGGCAAAAGCTTTGCCAGCAGACTCCCCTGTTGACGTTATCGTTGCAGGTGACAATCATGCCTTGGCTAATGGTGAAGTGAATGGAAAATTGATCGTTCAAGCGTATTCGTATGGTACGGCATTTGAAGATATTAAATTGATGATTGACCCTGCAACTGGGGATGTAACTGAGAAATCAGCTACCGTTACATCGACTTTCCAAGAGGGTGTAAAAGAAGACCCTGAATCTTTAGCTATTATTAAAAAATCATTAGACAAGCATCCTGAGCTGACTAAGCCAGTAGGTACAACGGATGGTTCTGTTACCCGTACAGATGCTTATAATAACGAAGCCGCTCTGGGCAACCTCATTGCAGATTCAATGCGTGAAGCAGACTTTGGAGATAAGGCAAGTGCTGCTGACTTTGCATTTATGAATCCAGGTGGTATTCGTGCGGATCTGCCAAAAGGTGATGTAACCTTTGCTGATCTTGCGAAAATCCAACCGTTTGGCAATACTCTAGTGAAACTGGAGTTGACTGGCGAACAAATTAAAACGTTGTTGCAGCAACAATGGGGTACTAACGCTGACGGTACACCAAACACCAAAACACTACAGATTTCTGGTCTGAAATATACTGCAGATTTCAATAAACCAGTGGCGGAACGTGTTACTAGTCTTAGTCTTGAAGATGGCACACCTATTGATCCCGCAAAAACATATACGGCTGTAGTTAACAACTTTATGGCTGCAGGTGGAGATAACTATAAAGTGCTAGTAGATGCTAAATCGTCCTTGGCAGGTCCTATCGATCTGGATGTATTCTACCAGTACATTGTTGATACGTATAAAGGCGGCGCTATTCAAGCTAAAACAGAAGGCCGTATCACTAATCTAGCTGCATCTAAAGAAGAAACAGAAACACCTGTAACTACAGAATTCATTTCCCGTGCTGAATTTGTAACTGCTCTAGTAGACCTGTTGAAACTGAACGAAGTAGCTACAGCATCTGCATTCAAGGATGTTGCTGCTAATGCTGCATATGCAGATGCAATTGCTGAAGCGACTCATGCAGGATTCATTCAAGGCTACGGTGGTAACTTCAATCCTGATCGGGATATCACTCGTGAAGAAGCAGCTACCATTCTTGCTAAATTGGTAAAAGACCAAGCTTCTGATAAAAATGCGGCTACAATCATTGCAGGTTTTGAAGATGGCAAAACCGTTTCTACCTATGCGGTGAAAGCGATGGCAAAACTGATTGACAAAGGTATTCTTAGTGCAGCAGAGAAAAATCTGCTTCAACCAAAACAAGGTCTTTCTACTAACGATGCCAAAGCTTTAATTCAAAAAGCTGTTGCAGCCAAAGCTTCATAATTTAGAACTTATTTAAACCTTATATTAAGATAGGAGAACACACATCCTTTTTGGTGAATAAGCTATCCTCTATTGATAAACCTCAATTAGTCTCTCAATTGATGAGAAGGTTTATCCAGGAGAATGTCATATCCCAATTTAGGATGTGTTTTTTTCATGCTTACATGTAGAGAAAGCCCCTTTAGCAATTTCACTGATAACGATGTTAAGCTGAACCGTACCATAAGTAGTGGTAAAGCGGAGATTTGAAATAATGGAAAGTTTAGGATAGTCCAATATAGATTTTGATACGGGGCAAATAACTGTATATGATTTCGATAATTCATGTTTCGGTTGGTATATGTTCGACTTGGCCAGTATCTGGGGAAACGGCGTGGGCTGGATACAATATGAACCAGACGTCAGTAAACGCAGAAAGTTCATGGATGATTATTTTGAGGAAGTCCTCGCAGGTTATAGATCCGAGACCAATCTCGAAGATTCGATGCTGGATCAGTTGCCCTTATTTATCCAACTAAATCTTATGGAAAATATATTAGGCCGATTCGAAGATATGGACAACAATTGGGAAGAGCCTGGGTGTTACGAGGATCTGCTGTATCTCATAAAATGTCTGGAAGAAGATATCTCGTATATGGGTTTTTTTCATGAAATTTACTCTAGTGAAGAGCCGTTTGAGTAAAGGGGAACGAAATATTTAATAATGTCAATCCATTGGATCTCTAGGAGCTGTCACGCCATGACAAGCTCCTTCTTATTTTTTCCCGATCTTCCGATGCGGAGCCGGGTATTCAGATTCAGAAGCGTGAGCGTGAGAAGATGTAATAATCATCTCAAGGAATAGAAAATATTTACTTTTATATTGAAAAATAAGAATAAATGGTATATTATGGTGTTGTACTCGCGGTACACCAGTATTTACTTAATTACTAAATTATGAGGGGGAAACTGAAAACTATGAAAAAACGCTTGTTTGTTATCTTGGCAACGGTTGCAGCTTTATCTCTGGCAATGCCCATGAGTGGATTTGCAAAGTCCAATCCTACAGATGTAACTAGCTCCTTCACGCAGTCGAAGGCTCTTAAAGTTGATAAAGCCAAAACTATCCAGGGCTTCGGCGATGTATCCGCACAAGAGTTGATTCATTCAGAAGATGCCTTAGTAAATAATGGCGGGGAAAACGATTACTACGAAAGCTACAGTACGTCAATGGGGAATACCATTCGCTATTACCTGCTTGACGAAGGAAAAAAAGGTTTGACGATTAAAATTTATTATGCTGATGAGGATTACAATACCACCAGCTTGTACGCAAGTGGATCTACTTCTTCCTCTAATAATTGGACAGTGCTTAGCGAAATCACTGCGCCTTCCAAGGATACAAATTTCGTTGTTCGTATTGTTTCCAAAGATGGTTCTGGTGGATCTGGATACGGTTTCATATCGGCGATCCGTGCATTCTAATTTTATTGAAATAACGGAAGAAAGGTTGCTTTTCTAAGCAACCTCTTTTCCGTTTTCATCATTTTCATCCAATTATACACTTTTTTTGCTAAAGGGAGATGGGTTTATGTTAAGAAAAACGAAAAGCTTTATATTTGGTTTTTTTGCCTGCTTGCTCATCACAGGAACAAGCGCTTATGCGATGGAACCTACGATGACCGAGATCTATCTTAGAAAAATAACGTATATGTTCGACGGAATCGAGAAAAAGCCTCCACAAGGATCGGAAGGGTTTATTTATCAAGGTTCGATCTACGTTCCTTTGAGATTTGTCAGTGAATCGATGAATAAAGATATCGGATGGGACGATACCAAAAGCACGGTTTGGATCGGGAAAAGTAATGATGATGATTATTTCTCGCACCAAAGACCTACTAGAGTTGAGGGGGATTTAAAGTTTGAAATTGGTGTTGCTAGCATTGGGGGCACCAAATATAGCCATAGAGGCTTTAAAGTTTCTTTTCCCGAAAAAGGAAATCAAGGAATGCTTCAATTTAACCTGGCAGGCCAATACTCCAAATTTGATGGCTTTTTGGGTATTGATGATTACACCAAAAACAGTTCAGCATTAGGGGCGTTGAAAATCATAGGGGACAATAGAGAATTACTTAACTTCATGAACTTGAAGGGTGGGGACCAACCTAAACGGTTCGAAGTCGATTTAGCTGGGATTTCCACGTTGCAAATCTTGTATACAAAGGACACGAACTCCAATCTTACGATTGATATTGCTGATGCTATTTTACATCACAAATAACCAGCCTGGAGGAACATAGAATGAAAATAATCGGTTTACTTAGTTCTTTTTGTCTGATTACTGTTATGCTAATAAGTTCAGGGGCATTAGCAGCATCTGAATCTAATGATCCAAGCATTTCGGAAACTTACGATGGAACGTATCTAGTGAAATTAAATAGTGTGACGACGACTGCCTCGAATGGTGTTATTGAGAAGTTGGGCGGGAGGCTTAAGAAAATAAGTGAGTCAGGGGACATAGTTGTGGCCGAACTATCCGGATCATCTCTCTACGAACTGAAAAATAGTCCAGATATCCAATATATCGAACCGGATTATGAAGTCAAGACTGAAATCGAAGCTGAAAAAACAGAAAGTGTAACGGAAACGATCCCTTACGGCATTCAAAATATCCATGCTATTGAAGCACAGCAAGATGGATACACAGGCAAGGGTGTAAAAATCGCCGTGCTAGATTCCGGGTATAGCCAGCATTCAGATCTAAAGGTGAAGAGCGGATACTCTTTTATCACGAATTCTAATAACTATGCTGATGATTTTGGCCACGGTACCCATGTTGCAGGTATCATCGCCGCGTCGATCAATGGAGAAGGTGTGGTTGGAGTTGCACCAATGGCCGAGATCTATGCAATCAAAGTATTAGATCAGGGTGGCCGGGGCTCCTACTTCACTCTTATTGAAGGAATTGATTGGTCCATTAAGCATAAAATGGATATTATTAATATCAGCTTTGGTGGTGAGAATCCATCACAAATTTTGGAGGAAAAAATCCAAGAGGCGTATGATGCGGGTATCCTTATTATTGCAGCTGCAGGTAACGATGGGTATATGGGTGATGATACAATCTTGTATCCGGCAAGGTATTCTACGGCAATTGCAGTAGGGGCGATTGACTCAAATAACGAAAGGGCATTTTTTTCTGCTAAAGGTCCTGCTTTAGACCTCGTGGCTCCCGGCGTAAAAGTATTAAGCACGTTGCCAAATAATCAGTATGGGATGAAATCGGGAACATCTATGGCTGCTCCACATGTAACAGGTGTTGCCGCATTGATTTTGGATAAAAACAAAAAGCTTAGCCCGAACGAAGTCGTTGACATTTTGGAGTCAACAGCAAAACCATTGGGAGTGATCTCGGAGTATGGTCATGGGATAGTGCAAGCTAAAGAGGCCGTAGATCAGACCGCTTGTCAATAATTATATCCAATCTATTCCCTGACCCATATTTAAAAAAATACTGCACTAATAAAGGTGTAATAAAGAGTAACATCCACATTTCATTAAAGAGTCACCTTACTTCTCTATGCTTTTCAGCGAGGCATTGAATGGTATGTTAGGCTTCATTTTGTAGCTGTTTTGGTTCAGTTCGTTAGCAATGCTGCGCAGTCCTCGTTCCCCGCCTACACTTGAAATATTTTCTCCATTAATTCAGCCGTAGGCACTTCCATCGATCGACTATGAGTCCAATTAGAAGGGATACGATAAACACTTATGTTCCTATATATGGTAATGTGTGAATTGGGCTTTATCCATCGTTGATGAAAGGGGAATGGGGATTTGAGCGAGTGGAAAGAATTGACGAATGAATCTCAAACAAGATGGGATGGGATTGCGGAGTTTTGGGATAATTACATGGGTGAACAAAGTAACCGATTCCATCGAGAGATTGTTAGACCCAAAACAGAGGAACTATTAACGGTAAATGAAGGTCAAATTATTCTTGATATTGCTTGTGGAAATGGGAATTTCTCACGAAGATTAGCTGATTTAGGTGCAGAAGTTGTTGCTTTTGATTATAGTGCAAAAATGATTGAAAGAGCCGAGTTAAGGTCAAAAGATTATTTGAATCGAATTAAATATCAAGTGGTCGATGCTACAAATTATGATTCATTAATTGAACTTGGGACTGAAAGATACGATGGAGCGGTAGCCAATATGGCTTTGATGGATATTGCTGATATAACTAGTTTAACGAGAGCGTTACAGCAATTGTTAAAGAAAAATGGTGTTTTTGTATTTTCTATACCGCACCCTTGTTTTCAAGCGCCGAACACAAGGAAGATACACGAAACGGAAGAGATTAATGGAGAGATTGTAACTAGAAATAGTGTGCAAATCTCTAAATATTTATCCCCAGAGCCTATCGAAACCATAGGAATAAGAGGGCAACCTGTTTCACATATCCTATTCCACAGACCGTTATCGTATTATGTGAAGTTGTTTTTAAGTGCTAACTTTGTGCTGGATGGATGGGAAGAACCTAATTTCCAAAAAGATGAAGATAGCAATAAACGATTTGATTGGTATGAACTCCCCCCTGCGGTAATATTTCGTTTTAAAAAGCTGTAAGTTACCCTTCATGGTTGCGCTTTGCAATTGAAGAACAAACGCTGGAACTGCTCCAAGCAGGCGTATATCATAGTAATGGTAAAGGCATAGATAATTACGAAGAATTCCAAAAGAAAGAAAAAGCAAAAGATGCAAAGATCAAAAAGCTGACGTTGGATACATTAATGAAGAATGCAATGAAAGACGCAGAAATGATGCTAAATCTGGATTTAAAAGGATTTAAGGGAGCAAGAGGAACAAATGCATGGGATATGGACCAAATGACGTTCACCAAAAAAGGGGCTCCCACAGTTATTGCCACAGTGGATACAGACGGATCGTTTAACAGCTTTATAGTAGAAAAGTATGGTCAGCATCTCAGTTTCGGCGGAAACACGATCGTAGGGCCTGCAAATGAGGAACTAAAAGTATTAATCAACTAATTCTATATGTGGAAGGCCATTCGTTTCTCTATAATCGAGAAAAATTACTCCACACTGAAACTGAATCGAATTGAAGCCAAGGTGGATCCGGATAATGTAAATTCGATAAAGCTTCTAGAGAAGCTGGGCTTCACTTGTGAAGGAACACTTCGACAGTACGAGAGAGTGCAGATTGATATAAAAATCAAAAAAACAGCCTTTGGAGTGACTCCAGAGGCTGTTTGGTATGTGTATGATTATTTTTTTCAAGACCTTATTCAACATCATAACAGAAGATAAAGAAACAGTCTATATTTTTTTCTGGATTTATAATACAGTTTGGTAGCCGGCAATAAAAGAAGAAATGGAGTGTGATTCCTTGAAATTTTGTTGTCACCTTGATTCTGCTAGCTTACAGGAGTATATGGAGACGGTCTTTGGTATGAGTTATGTAGTCTCAAATGTCACGAAGATGCATGGCGGTGCACAGAAGGTGGTCTACAAGGTAGACTGCACGAATGGATTTTCCAGCGTTTTGTATGTGTGGGACTTAGCCATGAATTATTTTAAAGAAGAAATAGAAAATAATAATATAAATGCAAAGTCCTTCGGCAGTGAATTATTTGAATTAAACAACAGATATTTCATCGAACATTCCATTCGAACGCCTGCTCTTTATGATTTGAATAAGGAAAGAGATCGTTACACTTTTGATTATGCGCTCGTTGAGTATGTAGCAGGACAAAAGGCTGAAGCCTATTTCAATCATACCGATTCTGGGGTTAAAGAGCGAGTATTTCAACAGTTGGGTGAAATGATTACTGACATGCATGCCAACGAAAGAAAGATCTACGGGAAACCAAATCACAATGAGAATAACACAGGGCCATGTCATCTCTTACAATTGGAAAATGCAAAGCTACAGTTATCCTATGCCGCGGGACATATTGGCGGTATCCGAGAAAATCAAAACAAGCTGCTCGATACGTTGTATGAACTTGAATCAAGAATACAACCTAGAAATGAGTACGGATTTATACATGGGGAACTAGGTCCTGACCATATTTTGGTTAACGATCGTTTAGAACCCTATTTAATTGATATAGAAGGAGCTGAGTTCTTTGATATTGAGCACGAACACAGTTTCTTGGAGTTTCGTTTTGGAGACTTCTATTCATATCTGAAGAACGATCATCTCGATCGAAACAGGATGTTATTTTATCGATTTCATCACCATATTTCTTTAATCTCTGGAGGCTTAAAGCTACTTCACAGGGGATATCCCAATCGACAGTTTGCAAAGGATCTCACCGATCATCATTATAGATGTGTTCTGCAATTTATTGAAGGTTGAATCACAGAACCGGATCTCCCGAAAAGAGCAGCATGAGGTGGTAGTCACCTGTGCTGCTCTTTGTTCCAATACGCAGACTTCTGAATCACAGGGAATCAGACTCGAAAACGATCCTCCCAAGCTGCATATTAAGTACTTGCGGTATAAACATCCGCAACAAAGGATAACCCAGCAGGGTCCGGATAGGACATATATTGAAGATAGTTGACTACGGTAAAGGAAACAATCACTTTGTATTCGCCAGCAGGGAGCGGCCCAGTGGGTATGGAATAAAAGCGAATGTTCTGCCAGTTGAAGGGGAAATCCAGAATAACAGGTGTAGGGTCCATACTTCCGTCTAATAGCAAGACGCCGAGCGGCGGTGTCGATATAATCGTATTCGTTGTCGCGTCCACAAGATCGATTTGTGCCTCCATGGCATTGTCGGCGAATGCCGTTAAATTAATCAAAACCTCCCCTGCGGCAGCAAGCGTAAAGGAATCTGTGGCTGCGGCAAAGCCAAACACTTGTCCTGGAGCTGTCGTTGCATCCCATACTATAACTGGATTGGGAACGCTACCGAATACTGGGTTATTGTCATTATTAAATTCCGTTAGGATGCTCCAAAGCGGAAATTGGGGCACCTCTACAGCCAGCGTACCGGTTCCCAAATTAGCAGCGGCTACGGCTGTATCACGGTCTGCCGCTACATATACGTTCGTTGCACTGCTGCTTAGTCTTTGCACAGGAGTAATAAGGGAAGTCGGGATAAACGGGTCTTCAGCAAGAAATGGGATATACAAAGTTACCAAATCGGGATCGATGATCGCTTGCCCCGTGCCTGGTCCCCCACCGTTGACATTTGGGCCGCTCGGATCACCCCACCAGTTATTCGTGGCATCCAGATTCAAATTCGGTGCTGTATTATTGTAGCTTCCTGTAGCTACCGTTAAGCCGGCCACTGTATTCCCCGCGATGCTGTTATGTTTGGCACGGATATTTGAATTGAGGACAGCGGTAAAATCCAGTTGCACGTTAATTGCGTTACCGGTATTGAATTGCAAGATATTGTTCAAAATCGTAATCCGGTCATTTCCTCCTGATAGAAAAATGCCGTCAGCTGTGTTGGTACTGATATTATTATTTAGAATACTGATGTTTTGACAAGTAAGCAGAAAAATTCCGCCATCCGAAACCGTATTATTGTTAGAAATGACAACATTCTCTAAGGGCGTAGTTTCACCACCTATTAAGGTCATCGTTCCTTGATTATTGGTAAATGTATTGTTGTCGATGAGGGCGTTGGAAAATCCCTGATCCGAATAAATCGCGTTTCCGCCTGAAGGTCCAATTTGATTGTTGTTATTAATAAGATTTTGTTGCACCAAGCATTCAATGGAACCGTTAGAGTTTAAGTATAAGCCGATGGTATTGTTCTGAATGATGTTATTAAGGAACCAGAACCCGGACTGGGCTCCATTGGCGTTGATTCCTGGACCTAACGTATTGTTTTGTATGGTGAATCCGTCGATGACCACACTACTGCTGTTGATGCTGGAAATAAGGAAGAAAATGCCTGAATCTATACTGCTTTGAACGACAGACTCTTCTGCAGGATTACCAGAGCGAGTACGCGCATCAACTCCATATTGAGCACCATGCAGTTGAAGCGGCTGATCGATTTCAACGGATTCATTATATATTCCAGCCGCCACCTGTACGGTTCCTTGGGGGGCTACTGCAGCTACGCCCTCTGTGATCGTACCAAAAGCATTGGTTCCAATGATCATGCCCGGACCGACCACGGTCCCAACGGGCAGTCCAATCCATGCGCTATTAACAAAAACCTCCTGAGGCATCCCTGTGCACTCCTCTCATGACTACCTTTTTGTATAAAATTGATCGGCATACAGATTGAATAGATTAAAATTCAATTACCAGTTTAATCATTTTATGAAAAGATAAATGAAAGAATGCATCATATTTATAGCCATAACAACGAACGGGCAGCAACATCCTGCAGTCCTATTCCTAGTATTTTTTACCTATACACTACTACGAATGTGTATGCAGATTTTTTACCAAAATATATATAAGTTGTTCATTTACTGTATAACAATTCGGTGTTATACTCACAATATTCAAAAAGATTTTGTGAAAATATGTCGAATTGAGGCTTAATCGGATGATTATAGATAAAACTGAAGACGGCAAAACGATCGTCCTTATTCCATCGCTTGAGCCAGATGAGAGACTTCTAGCCTATGTACGGCAATTGCGAGAATATGGTTTGACCCATATTGTCATTGTGGATGACGGATCTGGTGAGGCATATCAGTCGATTTTCGAAGAGTTGGGTGAGAACGGGTGTGTTCTGCTGCGGCATGCGGAAAATCTGGGAAAGGGTGCTGCACTTAAGACAGGATTTAAGTATATTGGAGAGCAGTTTGATGCATCTTCGTTCGTCGTCACTGCAGACTCAGATGGGCAGCACGCAGCAGAGGATGTATACAGACTGGCGAAAGAAGCCAGGCAGCATCCTGATGCATTGGTTCTTGGGGTAAGGAATTTCAGCGAGGGAGGCATACCACCGAAATCTTTGCTGGGTAATCGAATGACGTCCTTTATTTTTGCTACGCTTTACGGCAAAAAGCTGTCAGATACCCAAACCGGGCTTCGAGCCTTTGGCCCCGGATTGCTGGCGTTCATGCAAGATGTTCGCGGTATCCGGTTTGAATATGAGCTGCAGATGCTCATCTCGTGCATTCAATCCGGTATACCGATTCATACTATGCCGATTCAAGTCATCTATGAGAATGGAAATGCAGGGACACACTTTAAAGCGATTCAGGACAGCGCTCGCGTGATGGGTGTGCTGTTCTCCAACTTCCTGCGGTTTATTTCCTCTTCCGTTGCGAGTTCTGTCGTCGATTTGGGAATTGCGTGGTTTTTGATCGACTTTTTGCGGCCTATATTGGGTCAGCAGGATTATCTAAGAATTTTGCTCGCCACCGTGATTGCGAGAATTATTTCTATTGTCGTCAACTATGTACTGAATAGGCACTTTGTATTCCGCAAAGAGGATAGTCAGGGCAGTCTATGGCGCTATTTGACATTGTGCGGATTTGTGATTGTGCTTTCCAGTACGGGGGTATATTTGTTCCATACGATTTTCTTCGTGGATGAGAAAATTGCGAAATTTGTCTGTGATGCCTTGCTGTTCCTGCTCAGTTTTCAATTGCAGCGAAGATGGGTATTTGCAGCAAGGAGGAAGCAGCTGTAGTGCAAAACGAAAAAAGGCAAAATGTTTTCTTTGTCATCACCATAATCCTGATGTCGATTTATTTGCTATGGCGGATGTTCTTTACACTCCCATGGGGAGAAGGCGTACTGAACGTCATCTTCGGCATTTTGCTCATTGTGGCTGAGACGGTAACTGTACTGACCACCTTTGAATTATTTTTTCAAAAGATGCAAAAGGAACGTACGCAACTCGACTTTCCCATCGTTCCTCCCGAATATTATCCGGATGTGGATGTGTTCATTGCCACTCATAACGAGCCTGTTGATTTGTTGTATAAAACCGTCAATGCTTGTACGTTCATGGATTACCCTGACAAGCAGAAGGTTCACATCTATCTGTGTGATGATGGAGCACGACCTGAGGTGGAGGAGCTTGCGAAGCAGTTTGGCGTAGGATATCTGGGGTTCCCGGGGAATAAGGATGCCAAGTCTGGTAATCTGAACAATGCACTGAGTAAAAGTTCTTCTCCGCTCATTGCAACCTTTGATGCAGATATGATTCCGCAGCATACCTTTTTGATGAAAACAGTCCCTTATTTCTTGCTCTCTACATTTATAGAAGAGAACGGGCAATGGCGTCTTCGCCGAGAGGATGAAATGGATAAGAAGTTCAAACTGGGGCTGGTTCAGACCCCTCAAAGCTTCTACAATCCGGATCTATTCCAGTTTAACTTGTATGCAGAGCAAGGTATTCCGAATGAACAGGATTTCTTCTCCAGAGAAGTGAACATTCTGCGTAATGCCTCTAATGCGGTAGCCTATACCGGAAGCAATACGATCATTTCCCGACAAGGTATGGAAGATATCGGTGGTTTCCCGCTGAATACGATCACGGAGGACTTTGAGACAAGCATCCGCTTGCAGCAGGAAGGCTATATTACCTATGCGACTCAAGAGGTTCAAGCTGCCGGGCAGACGACAACAACAGTCCCGAGCATGATTAAGCAGCGAATTCGCTGGGCAAGGGGTATTATTCAGAGCCTGCAGAATACGCGTGCTCCTTTATCCGAGAAGCTTCCTTTCTGGACGAGGGTAACCTATTTAAGCAGTTTCTTATACTGGTGGTCCTTCTTTAACCGGTTGATTTTCATTTTGGCACCCATTTTGTTTGCACTATTCGATTTCAAGATTGTAAACACAACCTTCTGGCAAATCTTAATATTCTGGCTTCCGTCCTATTTCTTCTACAGCGTATCGATGCGTTATCTGTCGAGCAATATTCGGAATCAGCGCTGGAGTCAGGTTATTGATACGATATTTATGCCTTATCTTATATGGCCGGTTCTCCTTGAAACGCTGGGCATCCGCGAGAAAAAATTCAAGGTTACGAACAAAAGCAGAGCGAATGGCCGCAAATGGATGTCTGCTCTGTTATATGCACTTCCGCATATCTTCCTGCTCTTGCTGTCGATTGCGGCTGTGATTCGGTATGTTAACGGCAAGTACGGCATCGCGCTGTTCTTCAGCAGTATCATTATTTTCTGGCTCGTTCATAATATGATTGCGCTGTGTTATGCTCTGTTCTTCATGATCGGGCGCCGTGCCTATCGGGAGACAGAGCGAATTCGGGCGCAGGAGGATGTCATGATCCACGACCAGGACACGAACGTGCGCTATGAGGCCAAGACAGTGGATGTATCTGAACAAGGCATTGCCTTTTATGTCCCGTATCCCATTTATCTACCTGAACAGAAGACGATCTCTCTGGTTGTAAAATCCGAGCGGTACGAGGCCCATCTCAATGCGGTCATTGTTTATGTGAAACAGGATGGGGAAGGCTGGCGTTATTCTGCGACGGTTCAGCCTATTGATGAGACGGATAACCGTCAATACATGCAAATCATCTATGACCGTAAACACTCGTTGCCAGAGCAGATGAATCTGTGGGATACGGCTTACGACGATATGCTGCGCAATGTGAAAAAACGTATCATTCAACCTAGATCGGATCAGCGAAAAATGCCGAGGCTTTCCCTTCAGCTTCCAGTTCAATTCACCAATCATGCGGGATGCACGCTGCGCAGCTTCAATTATCGTTTCTTTTCCGCCACGGGTCTCCATGGTGACATTGCGGCAGGAGCGGTCGTTACTTTTTATACGAAGAGTAATATTGAAGTCATTTTGCAGCATACAGGGAAAACAACAGCCAGTCGTCGTGAAGTGCTTCTCTCGGTGGAGAATATTGATGATATCGTGGAGCGGGGTTTGATTGATCAATTGCTGAGTGATTTGACCCATCCACATGCCGAGCGTTTCACCAGAGAGGGTTAGGAGAGATAGAGATGCTGTATATTCTTCAACTTGTGATGGGAGTTTTATTGATAATCTCCTTTATTGGTTACATGCAGTTTGTTCGAAAGGCACTATCTATACGTTGGGAGTTCATCCCTGTATTTGTGTTTTCCTCCATAGCATGCATTGTCTTTCTTAGCGGTTTGGCAGGGCTGCTCTATATTGGCAGCCTTGTCCTGCTTCTCGTCGGATTACTATTGTATGGGGGAATGGTGTTTCTCGGACTGCGCCGAGGGGCATCCTTTCGCATTTCTTTTTCCTTATTTCAATTTTCATTCCTGACAGGGACGTTCATTTTCTTGCTGGTACTCTTCCAAAATCAATTGACGCACTACGATAACTTTTCACACTGGGCGATTGTCTTGAAGCAGATGCTTAGCACAAATGCTTTTCCGACACCGGATTCGAACCTAATTGATTTTAAAAATTATCCGCTAGGGACCTCGTCGTTTATTTATTACGTCTGTCGCTTCATGGGGCATGACCAGTCCGTGATGCTCCTGGCACAAGGTTTGCTGATCTTTTCCTGTTTTTACGCCATGTTTGGCATCGTTTCCGAGAAGAAACGTTTTCTGCTGTATGCATTTCTCGGACTCGGGTTGTCTACACTGTCTTTCTTCAACCTTACGATTCGGATTACCAACCTGCTCGTGGATTTCTTGCTTCCGATCTATGCGCTCGCTATCTTGGCGGTCGTATACCAATATCGTCATGATATCAAGCGAGCATGTATAATCATGCTCCCACTTGCAGGAGTGCTGACAGTCATTAAAAGCACAGGCATTATTTTTGCAGCCATCGGCCTGATCTTCCTGGTGTATACATGGCTAAAACACAGACAAAAGTCCAGTTGGAAAGATGCACTCGCCGTGGTGGGCACCATCTGCGGTACATTGATTCCATACTTCGGCTGGAGCTGGCGGATGGCAACGGTATTTCAGGGCGTCGATAACAAATTCGATGTGGCCACTTCCGGCATTCAATCCGGCAAAACGGCGGAGCAGATGCATGAGATTCTGTGGCTGTTCTTAAAATCGAGTACGGATATTACGACTCGACCAGTCATCGGTATTGTTATTTTCCAGCTTGTAGCGATTGCGGCTTCGATATTTGCCTATGTAGTACTCCAGAAGAAGTGGAATTTGTGGAAAGCACTGATTGCGCTGGATGTCGTATTGTTACTGTATTATGCAGGCATTCTAGCGTTGTATCTCTTCTCCATGCCACTGGATGAGGCCATCAGACTGGCAGGCTTCGAGCGTTATGCGTCGAGTATCGTGGTGCTGTTCGCCGGTGGGCTGGTGCTGTGCGCTGCGATCGACATAGAGCGTTCATTCCACTACCGGATTGGTGAAGTGCCTGATTATCAATCCTTCAAGACGGTCGAGACGAAGGGGCATTATCAAAAAGGAATTATCGGCTGTATGGCGATTGCGGCGACGATCCTTTTATCGGAATACAACGGGATCGTCTCGATTGCCAAAACCTACGATACAACGCTCCCTTACAAAATCCATGCGGTTACCGGCGATCGCTGGTATAAAGATGGTCAGGAGGACAAGAACAGATATCTGTTCTACGCCTCGGACAGGGACCAGCAGGTCACCAATTATTACATGCAGTATGTCGGGAAGTATTTCTTGTATGCTCCGCATGTGGACGGGATCGTGTTGTTCTATGAGGATAATATGGACAATCTCCTGAGCGGCTACGATTATCTGGTCGTCGTGGAGACGGATCGTAACGCAAAGTGGTTGCTGAAAAAGCACTATGGCATTGACATGAAGGAAGGTATCTACAAGATTACCCGTTCCGGAGAACAGATCATTCTTACGCTGACTTGAGATCAACATTTATAGTGGGCTGTTCATGGGTCATGGATAGAATAAAAATGAGGCAGATACGGCGTTTAGCTCGCATCTGCCTCTTCTATATCAAGCACACCTTGTGCTTGATGAACCTATTCAATAGCATCACATGGCTCACAGGTGAGTTATTCAATGAAGTTTTTCGTTGCATTGTACATGCTTTCTGCATATTTGTCGATTTCATCTCGGGACATGCGTAAGCGGGCAACAGAGGTACCGTATCCAATTTCCTTATGACCTTCTTGTAATCCTTCGAAAATTCCATCTGCAAAGGCATCCAATGGCTCTCCATGCGTATGCAATCCTGTTCCACCCAGATCTGTACTTACTGCCGGAGGAGCAACTTCAATGACCTCTACAGACGTATCCGAAAGCTGGTGTCTCAGGCTGATTGTAAAGGAGTGAAGTGCCGCTTTAGTTGCTGAATATATCGGAGCAATGGCAAACGGTGTAAAGGCTAATCCGGATGTAACGTTAATTATCGTGGCCTCTTCTTTGGTTGCAAGATAAGCAGCGAACAGCATGGACAGATGAAAAGGAGCCTCAATATTCGTTGTAATTTCTTTGGCAAAATAACTCCAATCGTTCTTCGCATCCGCTGTCAGCATACTAAATCGCTGTTGGATACCAGCATTGTTGACTAACACATTCACTTCCGGATAGTTCGCAGTTACCCAATCAAACAACGCTACACGCTCGGATTCAATATTCAGATCATTCACATACGTAATAAGGCCCGGGTGTGCTTCTTTCGCATGTTGAAGTACAGCTTCACGTCGTCCCGTAACAATAACTGTATTTCCAGCTCTTAAGAAACGTTCTGCAAATGCTAATCCGATCCCAGAGCTTCCACCGGTGATGAGTACTGTATTTCCTGAAATTTTCATTATAGTATCTCTCCTCTTAGGTATCTTTTTGTTCGTTTCTTTCCTGTATTTGATGGGTGTAACGTGTAATTTTAAAATCAATGCCCTTTAGTGATTCCTGCATTAACGAAATTTCATCAAGTACCGCCCGCTTGTGATTTTGCATCATTTCAAGCCTTGCCTCGAGTGTACAGTTCCCTTCGATGATCCAATCCATATATTGCTTAATCTGACTAATGGGCATATGCGTGTTTTTTAAACAAACAAGGGTTTCCAATAAGGCCATCTGAACTTCTGAAAATAATCGCCTGCCAGCATCGTCACGCTCCATCATGGGCAGAAGTCCTTTTTTCTCATAAAAACGTAACGTTGAATCTGGAATATTCAATTGGGCTGATGCTTCGCTAATGGAAAAGTACTTCATGTTGGAGACCTCCAAATAGGTGTTAACTCTGTCGACAGGAATAGCATACGACTTAAACTATGGTTTAAGTCAATAAGGTAATTAAATTTCTCTTTAGGATGTAATAAGGCCTCACGGTAAAGGAAAGATGAACTCAGCTATAGCTTCTAACTATAACCTGCTATAGCTCTTTCGTAGAACGGTAAATCCGATCGGATATGTTATATTTAATTTTATAATTAATTTACGGGGAGATTAAACGATGAGCATTCAAACAGAACCTAAACAGCGTACCGTCACTCCATTTCGATATGATATTGTAGGCAGTTTCTTGCGCCCAAGCACGTTGAAAGAGGCCAGAGCGAAATACCAAAACGGTGAAATGACTTCTGGGCAACTAGAGGAAGTAGAAAACGCGGAAATTGTGAAGCTCGTGCAAAAACAAAAAGAAGTTGGCCTTCAAGCTGTAACGGACGGGGAATTCCGTCGCTCTTGGTGGCATCTGGACTTCTTCTGGGGACTTGATGGTGTGGACCGGACCATCATTGATCAAGGCTATGAGTTTAACGGTGCCAAATCCAGACCCGAAACAGCACGTCTGACCGGCAAAGTAAGTTTCAGCAGCCATCCGTTTGTTTCACATTATGCGTTCTTAAAAGGTGTTGCTGGCGATGACGTCGTTGCGCGTCAATCCATTCCTGCTGCTGCACAGTTCCTGTTTGAATTGGACCGTGCAGAAAATAAGGAAAGTACGCAAGCCATTTACCCGAACCGGGAAGAGCTGCTTTCGGATATTGCCAAAGCGTACAAAGAGGCCATCTTGGCTTTGTATGACGCGGGCTGCCGCAGCGTTCAAATTGACGATTGCACGTGGGGCGCACTTTGCGACCAGCAGTTCATGGCATTGATGGAGCAGATTGGCGTTAATGTGGCCGATTATGCAAACGAACTTGCGAAATTGAACGAGCAAGTTGTATCCGGTTTGCCGGACGACCTCGTCATAACGACACATGTATGCCGTGGGAATTACGTATCAACATATGCAGGTGTTGGTGGAGGTTATGAGCCGATCGCACAAACGCTCTTGAACATTGACAACTACTCCGGCTACTATCTGGAGTTTGATACCGACCGGGCAGGCGATTTCAAGCCACTTCGTTTCCTGAAAGACAACCAACAGGTCGTGCTTGGTCTGTTCTCTTCCAAATTTGGTGAGCTTGAAAGCAAGGAAGATATTCTGAAGCGTATCGAGGAAGCGAAGCAATATGTTGATCTGGATCGGATTTGCCTGAGCCCGCAATGCGGATTCGCTTCCACGGAAGAAGGCAATCATCTGACAGAAGAGCAGCAATGGCAGAAGCTTGCTTTTATCAAAGAAATTGCTGAAGAGATCTGGAAATAATTCATAAGCTAAAAGCATATTTTTACCCAAGAGTAGCCGTACGGACAGTGATCCGAACGGCTACTTGGCATTCCGATCCTTGCCTTAGTTTGACCAATGTTGGCCTTTATGATGTTGGGAATCGTTTATTTCAAATTTTCATATTGTATAGCCAGTTAAATGAGATACAATGCTATTATAGATAAGGGCATCCAGTGGGATGCCTTTACATATAGGAATGAAAAGAACTACATACATACCGAGGTGTCGACATTAATTTAAAGTGGTGAGCGGATGAAAGAATTGTACAGTCAGGTGAACCGAAAAACATATTATATTTCCATGTTAACGCTCATTGCTCTTATGTTATCTGGATTAATCCTATCGACGACAGAATTAAGCGGAATTACGGTGGGGTATGTTATCCATTTTTCGTGTGTGGCCATTCTAGCGGTTTGTTTGTTGATCTACCCCAAGCATGAAACCTATGTTTTCAGAAAGATCATCATCCTGTTTGCCTTTGCTTATTTCTATACCTTGTTCTTCTTATATCCAGAGACCTGGACTACGTACATTCTCATTTGTCTGATTCCCTCACTTGCCATTCTGTTTTTTGATTTAAAATTGTTTTATTTCTCCATCATTCTGAATGGATTTTTAATTTTGATCACGTTTGGCTACATCATCCTGATTGATCAAGGTAATATATATTCGTATTTACATCATGATATCCTGGGGAACCTCATTAATATTATAGCGAGTCAGATATTATTATTTCTCATTTTCCATTTATCCTTTAGTCGTATGAAAAAGCAGCAGCTTTATCATGAGCAATTACAACAATCGGAGCGATTAAAGATGATAGCCCATTTGACGGCTGCTGTGGCGCATGAGATTAGAAATCCAGTCACCGTTGTTCGAGGTTTTTTACAGTTATACAGAGAAGATCCTGCATTTGATGCTCCAGTCAAAAACAAGTTCAAATTGATGATTGATGAGTTGAATACCGTTGAACAGATTACCTCTCAGTTTCTAACCCTTTCCAAGCCTAATAAAGATCAGAAGCCAGAAAAAGTAAATGTGAACGCTGCTCTTCAGAGTGTAACAGGTCTGGTTCGTTCTTATGCGATGTTATCTGATAATCAGATGCATATCGAGGCAGAGGAAAATTGCTTCATTTTTATTAATCCTATTGAGTTTAAGCAGTTGCTGATGAATTTAATTAAAAATGCTTTGGAAGCTTCGAATATGGGCACTCCCGTCACTGTAATAGCCAAGAGAAATCAACATTATATCGAGATCAAAATTATGGATGAAGGAAGCGGAATGTCAGAGGATGAGGTGAAGTCGCTCGGGACGCCGTTTTACTCATTAAAAAGTAATGGAACCGGATTAGGATTAATGATCTGTTTCAATATTGTAGAAAAATATGACGGGGAAATTCATTATGAGAGTAAGAAAGGTGTAGGAACGACCGTTACGATTCGCTTCTTGGCTACGGATGGGGCTTATGTGTCTTCTACATGAATAGAGGAGGAATGGGTATGTTGCAGAAGTTTGGTGTAAACGATCAAGTACTGCGTCAGAATATGTTTATGGCGGATGAGGTTCAGTACAATCTTATTCATCGTATATGCGAGTCAGAGCGTTCAACCTGTCTAAAAGCATCTAATGAAACAATGATCTTTGCCCAGACTGAAGGGCACAACGCTTGGTTGTGGATTTCCAAAGAACTTGCAGCTGAACCAAAGAACAAGCTCTTGCAAGAACTTTTAGAATTTCTCAAGGGAAATGAGCTTCCGGGGATATCAGGAGATCGGAAGACTGTTGAACACTTTGTGAGGTATACTCAGAGGCTAATAGGCTTGAATTTGTCCCTAATATGATGATGGAATCCTACGTTTGTTCAGAGGTAAGAAAGCCAGCTCATGTAGAAGGTATATTGCATCTAGCTACAAGACAGCATTTGGAGAAAGTGGCGGAATTTTTAGCTGGCTTCTCAGAAGCAGCTTATGGAGTCAAAGTTGAACCGTCTAGTCAAATCTCAGCAGCAGAGTCAGCCATAGAAACAGGTAATCTGTATCTTTGGCTAATAGATGGTCACCCAGTATCCATGGCTAATATTGCACATCGCTCTCCAAGACATGCGAGAATTAATGCAGTATATACACCATCTGCCTTTCGTAAGAAAGGATATGCAACTGCAGTTGTGGCAGAATTATGTTCTATCCTCATATCAGAGGGTTTAAATCCGATGCTATATGCTGATTTGAAGAACCCTGATGCGAATAAGGTTTATCAAAATATAGGTTTTGTTAAAAGTGGTCAAGTGGCTGACATTAAATTCAAATAGGAGAAAAGTAGTTTCGAGCATGACATCACTGAGAATCAATTGTAGACATATACAGCATGCTTATCTTGATTCTCAGTGGCATGCTTATCACTCATGTTGGAGAATCTTCTCCATTATCCATTGGATCTCGGGATTGACAAGGTTCGCATAAATGCTTCTATATTGTCTGTCAGAAAACCGTTATTTTCTAATCCAGCATGAGCGATCATGTTTTTGATATCTTGGACAAACTCAGACAAGCTGGAAGTAGAGGCTTTTTCGAATCTGTTCTCCCCAGCGATATTCCCGGTCGATTTGGCTACGTCCTCTTTGTATTCCTTCAACCAGTCCTGATTAGTCGATACATTTTTGGCGAAACTCTGCAGGATACTGTTCCAGTCTTTTCCGTTCACAATCGCATCCTGGAGCTTGTCCAGCGTTTTCGGTTCAAATTTCTTCATCATATAATTTAGATCAATATAATCATCTGGAGCCCCAACAGGTCTCTGAGGAGGAGTCTCGTATTGGATTTCTTTCGTCTCAGGATCTACCGTTCTGGTTGTAGAGATGGCGGCGATTTGACGAATCGTATTCATGAATTCCGTCGCTTGATCCCCTTTCATATAGTTGTCCGCGATATACTTTGCTTGAGTGAGACCCAATTCCAGCAATGCTGATCTGTCCTCTTCCTCGGTTACGTTAGTAATGAAATTGGATTGAATGATGCCATAGACAGCTTCCTTCACCTCCGAGGGTTGATCTGCGAGTAGGCGATTTAAGGAATCATTGATTTGAACGGTTCCAAAATATGTAGCGGAATGATTTACAATATCGGATGCTGCCAACTGCCTGGAAGCCTGACTGATCTCCACTGTGTCGTTGTTATGTGACAGTTCGGGTATCGTGCCTGTGACCAAAGATGGTTTATCCGCCTGCTGTCTCGAGTTGATCTTGGCATTGAGGTCAAGCTGGGGCGAGCTTTGAATTTTCATCATGAACACACTCCTGTTCGTTTTGATATATTCCAAATATTCTCTTCTCATCATAGTATCGGAATAATATTCCATATTTTTTTATATTAATGGACAAAAAAAGCAATGGGCGTTTAAATAAACGGCCCATTGCTCTGTTGTCGATCCGATCAGCCTCCGTAAATACTGTAGGCAAAGTGGTATACAATATCCGTATCATTTGCGCTTGGACGACTCGTTACCTTCGCCAGCACACCACAAATATCATAGTAATGCGTGAAGCTTATGGCTCCCGGCAAGTATTGACTTATGCTCCCGGTTGAAGGAGGCAGGGATAACGTAGCAGTGAATTGACCGCTGCTGTTTGTCATCACCTTTGCACTGCGATATCTGTTGTTGCTGCCTTCGGACCAATAATCATTCTCCCAAAGAACCTCTACTTCCGCATTGGCTACCGCATAGTTATCTGAAGTCGCGGCAACGCCAGTTACCGTAAAACTGGTTCCCGTTATCCGGTAGTAGCGTCCATACGCATATGTGGGGTAGTCATTCGAACCGCCATTGGAATTATAACCTGTGATCACGACTTTATCCGCTCTTAGTACGGGTTGAAGATGTAATGAGTAGTTGTTATCCGAATAACTACTTGTTGTATACACCTTCAAATAATATGTTCCCGTGCCTAGAGACACATTGCCGTTGGTGGAGGGTATGAATACCATCCGATTGTTGCTTAATGCACCATACAATTCCGCCTTATAGCCATTTCCTACAGAGGCTTGATCCAGATCGATACGCATGGCATCATAATTTCTGCTTTCGGGAACCGTGATCTTATACCAATCCTGATCAACCTCCGAATTAATGGAGCGGCTTGAAAGAGTAGAGCCTCCAGCTGCAACCGTGAAAGGATAAGCATGAAGTGCATTTTCATCCGTCTCGTACGCATCATAGGTTGAGCTAGTGGAGACGGTTAGAGTGAATGGTTCATTAATGCTGCCTCCAACTGCGCCGTAGACTTCAATGAAGTAGGCTTTGGAACTGGCCGTGCTGTTTTTGGTACCCACATTTTCAGACAATGTTCTTGATCCATTTCCATAGTTATTCAGATACGTGCCATAAATTGAATAATCAATTGGTGTTGGGTTCAACTCACCAGTGGACATGTCAAATTCGTAGAGATATAGATCATAATCTAGCTGCGCCGAAGCAGGATTATCCATTTGTACTTGAAGTATGCTCCCCGGTTGTACATAGATAGGATATAAAAAGCTGGACGTACCTTCTTGTTGGATATAGCCCGTGTATGTATTAGTCTCTGCTGTGGCTGTAGCGATAACCGATTGCGGAGCCGAAATGAGTCCCTTTTGTAATTCTGAAGACGCGGTAGCCGATTCCAAATTTACAGATGCCTTTACCCGATGCTTCTTCAGTTTGGACGAATCCAACTCAGAAGCATCCTTGGTAAGTTCGGATATCATCTCCCCAGTTGGCTGCAATACCTGTTCTGCGACATGGGCATCCGGGTGAACTCCCGATTCGGCCATGTCATCGTCTGCAAACGCTTGAAAGCCGAAGGCAAAACTGAGAAATAGATTCATGACGACAACCATAGAAAGCGTCTTTTTCAAGTTTAAAATCCCCTCTCGAAATATAATAAAATTTTGCTACAATTGTATAATATACCAGTATTAATGGTTTGTTAAGTGGTTATTATAGGATGTTTTGAAGTTTCCTTGAACAAAATAGCTATATTGCTCGCCTGCTGAGTCAGGAGTAGAGGATATGATTGTTTTGGAAGGTTCCCTTCTTACTATTTCTTCGGCGTGTACCTTCTGGTTTACCGTAGCAAGCTGTTGTTTGCAAACCTCGATGCCGTGTTGAACGGGAATTGAGGGTTTGCTATAATTTACACAGGACGCAACGAAGAAGGGAGCCCTGTACGATGAAAAAGGCCAAACATACCTGTCCCTCCAATAGCAAGGCATTCGGCTTGGCATTGCAGGCCCTTGTGTTCATGTCTAATAGTTCTAACCGCTATCCAAGTAACAATATCGCCGATCAATTATGCTCAGAAGCAACATTAATTCGCCGAATATTGGCGAAACTCGCTCAGGAGAACATTCTGGAGGTTCGTGAAGGACGCGATGGAGGTTATCGCATGAAGCAGCCGCCGGAATCGGTGACACTGGCCGATATATATCTTTCGCTTCAGACCGAGGCATCGCTGTGTGAAGGAATGCTGGATTCCACAGGCGATCACTCCTTTGGTATGCAGATGTATGACATGTTCAGCGATATTACGGGGGAAATTAATCATAGCGTGTTGGAAATCCTGCGAAAATACACCATTGCCGACATGGCCAAACGAATGAGTCCGATCATGGAGAATTGACAACATCCCCATCCACATATATACTGTGCTTATATTAGCACAGTTAAGTGGTTTATTTTTATCTTTAACTGTGTTTAATAATACACAGTATATAAATGGGAGGCAAAATGGGATGGAGAGCGTAAAACAAGAGCAAAGCTTCATGGAAGTGGTAAAGGAAAGACGTTCTGTACGGCATTACGATCCTGCGTTCAACATTTCAGAGGAGGAATTGAAAGATATTCTGACTGAAGCAGCCCTTGCTCCATCTGGCGCGAACATGCAGCCATGGAAATTCATTGTCTTTAATGATCAGGCTCTGAAAGAACAATTGCTTCCCATCGCGAACAACCAGCAGCAGGTGGTAGATGCCTCGGCCGTTATTGCGGTGCTGGGTGATTTGGAGTATATCAAACAGGTGGATTCCGTTTACGACGCTTCTGTAGAAGCTGGTTATATGACGAAGGAAGTTAAGGATTCGTTGGTTACCAACATCAAGGGAATACTGGGAAGCATGGATTCTCAATATATCAGGGACGGCGTAATATTTGATTGTGGTCTAATATCAATGCAGTTCATGCTCGCCGCCAAAGCGCGCGGTTATGATACCGTTGCAATGGCTGGGTACGATAAAAATAAATTTATTGAAACGTTCGATATTCCCGATCGTTATGTTCCAACCATTCTCATTTCCATCGGCAAAGCCTCGCAACCGGGACATCCGACGACTCGACTGCCCATTGACGAGCTGACGTTCTGGAATGGTATCACAAAATAATGTAGGCCTCTCCATTGGGAGAGACACTCCTTATGAGTTAGTTCCCGTTCTAGCTATAAAGAATGACTAAAGCAAGATATCTTGGGGCTGCCATTACGGCAGCCTTTTCGTATTTCAGCATGAACATACATGGTGACCACCGATAAAAGGCGGGTGGTTGAGGCTGGGATTTCCCCCTTTTATGGAGCAATCGCCATCAACCAAATCTCCGGCCTGATACTATTCCAACTCAATCTCTTTTACGGTCTCGCCCTCAACCAGCACGGGCTGGTAATAGGTGTTGTTGGGCAGATCCTTTTTGCCTTGCAGCTTCTTGATGACCCAATCCGCAGCGTCACGGCCCATTTGTTCTTGGGGATGAGTTAACGTCGTGAGTTTGATGTTGGCATTCTTGGCGATGTACGAATTATCCTGGCCGATAATGGATAGCTCGTCTGGAATGGAAATGCCCAGCTTTCTACATGCATGTACAACCTCCAACCCCACCTCATCGTTATAACAGACAAGGGATGTTAGCGCATCTCTGTTTTCCTCCAGGAACACCTCCAGATTGGTGGAGAGGTCCGGCTTCGATGCCGTATCGAATGAAAGCACCTGCTCGGGATGAAACCGCAACTTGGCTTCGCCCAACGCTTTGATATATCCCTTCATTCGATACTTCCCTTGTAAATCATCCATTTTCGCGATAATGCCGATCTGGCTATGTCCTTTGGCGATCAGTTCCCGAGTAGCTAGGTAGCTGGACTGCACGTCATCCAGACAGAAGAAAGGCACCTCCAGCTCTTCATAAAAGGCATTGATCATCGTAAACGGTACATCTTGCTCTTTAAACGAAAGGTAGTACGCAATGTTGGGATTGTACAGATTACTCTTGGTCGGTTCGACGATCAGGCCATCCACACCGTAGGAGAGCATCATCTCAAGCGCCTTTTTCTCTTGCGCGACATCGTTATTGGTGCTGGCTAACAGCAACGAATAATTGTCTTCATTCAATCGGCCTTCAATGCCGCGGATGATGGAGGGGAAGATGTAATCGGAGATATACGTCGTGATGACGCCGATTGTTTTTTTCATCGTGTTCCCGCCAGTTCTGGATCGATAGAGATTGCTTACATAGGTGCCGGAACCCTTCTCACTTCTCAAAAAGCCCTCGTTCGATAGCTCCAAAATGGCCTTCCGCACCGTCTGGCGGCTAACGTTGTAGCTGTCCTGTAATGCGGATTCGGTAGGAATTTGTTCGCCTACGCTATAGGTTCCGGATAGGATATTGCTTTTGATATCGTCAATGATGACCTGATACTTTGGCTTCACACAGTCCACTTCTTTCATCGTTACTTATCTATATCAACGTTGTTGTTCAAATAGTTGTACGTACATATTCTAGCATGATTCAGATGGGATGGAAATAAAACCGAACATTTTTCAAAATAAACCGTACATATTTAGCCTTTTTGCATAGAGGTGTACCTTACAGCATAGCCATTTTATAGCCATATAAGACCTTTGAATAGTCAAATAGAGCACAACATGTGTCCTTTGTAAGTATAACTATTATATATTATTGACAAATGTACGTACAAAAAATATACTAAGGCTGTCAGAAAAGGAAAGCGCATTCTTTGAAAACAGAGACTTTATGAACCACCTTTATACAAAAAATCATGATCAGCTACTGCCTTAAGTAGAAGCTTCACCTTATATATGCATCTTTAGGGATGTGAAATCGCGACCAGAGAGGGGATACACGTGATTATGAGTCAACTGGACTTGAAAGACGCCATTATCAAGGGCGCTACTTCGCTTGGAATTGAATTTGGATCAACGCGGATTAAGGCGGTGTTGATTGACGAGCGTTTTGAGACCATCGCGTCAGGCAGTTATGAATGGGAGAACCTTCTGAAAGACGGATATTGGACGTACAACCAGGAGGATATCATCACAGGTCTGCAAACGGCTTATCGTGAGATGAAGCAAGATGTAGAACAAAAATACGGAATTACGCTTCGAACGGTCGGTTCTATCGGATTCTCAGCCATGATGCACGGATATATCGCATTGGATAGCGCAGGCGAACTGCTGGTACCTTTCCGCACCTGGCGTAACGCGACGACGGGAGCAGCTGCAAGGGAGCTAACGGAACTTCTGCAATTCAATATTCCGGAACGCTGGAGCATCGCTCATTTGTACCAAGCGATCTTGAACGAAGAGGCCCATGTGCCTCGCATCGATCACCTGACAACTCTGGCTGGATACATCCACTGGTTGCTGACGGGCAATAAGGCGATTGGCATCGGCGATGCTTCAGGCATTTTCCCAATTGACGAGTCTACGCATAATTATCACCCATCCATGATCCAACAGTTCAACCAACAGATCGCAGGCAAAGGTTATCCGTGGAAGGTCGAGAACCTTCTTCCGAAGGTATATCTCGCGGGTAAGAATGCAGGTGCATTGACGGAAGCGGGAGCGAAGTTGCTCGACCCTTCGCAAGATCTGCAAGCAGGCATTCCACTGTGTCCGCCAGAAGGCGATGCCGGAACGGGTATGGTGGCAACAAATAGCGTGAGAAAACGTACGGGGAACATCTCGGTTGGCACATCCGTATTTGCCATGATCGTACTGGAGAAGGAATTATCCAAAGTGTATCCCGAGATCGATATGGTTACCACGCCAGATGGTAGCCCAGTAGGGATGGTGCATGCCAACAACTGTTCCAGTGATATCAACGCATGGGTGGGATTGTTCCGCGAATTCTCTCAAGCGATGGGATATGAAGTGGATAACGGCAAGTTGTTCAGCGTGTTGTTCAACAAGGCATTGGAGGCAGACCCAGATGGTGGCGGCTTGCTCAGCTACGGTTACTACTCCGGCGAGAACATTACGGGACTTGAGAAAGGCCGTCCATTGTTCGTGCGCTCCCCGGAAAGCAACTTCAGTCTGGCGAACTTCATACGGACACATCTGTTCAGTGCCTTTGGTGCACTCAAGCTGGGCATGGACATTTTGACGGAGGAAGAGAATGTAGCCATTGACAGCATTTTGGCTCATGGTGGCCTGTTCAAAACCCCTGTGGTCGGGCAACGGATTGTAGCTGCTGCGATGAACGTACCGGTATCGGTCATGTCTACCGCTGGTGAAGGCGGCGCATGGGGCATGGCACTTCTGGCTTCGTACATGATCAACAAGGATCAAGAGGAGAGCCTGGATGTGTTCCTGGAGCAGAAAGTCTTCAACGATGTTGAGGGAGTCGAAGTGGCGCCGGATGCATCGGATGTGAAAGGGTTTGAAGCATTTATCGAACGCTATCGGAGTGGACTTGCGATTGAGCAATCAGCCGTGGATCATCTGGTAGAGAACGGGAGGGAATAACATGTTAGAACAACTGAAAGAAGAGGTATTCCAGGCGAATCTGGAACTGCCAAAGCACGGACTTGTGAAATTCACATGGGGTAACGTCAGCGCAATGGATCGGGAAAGCGGTCTGTTCGTCATCAAACCAAGTGGCGTCAGCTACGATACGATGAAAGCAAGTGACATGGTTGTGGTTGATCTGGACGGTAACGTAGTGGAGGGTGAGATGCGACCTTCCTCGGACACCGCAACACATGCCGTACTATATAAGCATTACTCGGAGATTGGTGGCATCGTGCACACACACTCCACATGGGCGACCATCTGGGCGCAAGCCGGATTGGACGTACCTGTAATGGGCACCACGCATGCAGACACGTTCTATGGGGCTGTGCCTTGCGCACGTTTCCTGAATCAGGACGAGGTTGATCGTGGATACGAAGCGGAGACGGGACGCGTCATTATTGAAACGTTTGAGCAGCGTGGAATTGATGTTATGGCTGTTCCGGCAGTATTGCTCCATGGTCACGCACCGTTTACGTGGGGGAAAGATGCCAAGTCTGCAGTGGTAAACAGTGTCGTGCTGGAGGAAGTGTGCAAAATGAACCTTTACGCGCGGCAGTTAAATAACTTCGCGAAAGAACTGCCACAAGGCATTTTGGATAAACACTATCTGCGAAAACACGGAAAAGACGCGTATTACGGACAGAAGTAATTAGGTTATAACAGTGACTGGAAGCATGTTCTGGCTTACAAGTGGTTTAGTGTGGGAATGATTTGTTCAACTATACTTTTTACACGATAACGGAGAGTGCAGAACCAATCTGAAGAAGCGAAGCGCTCGCGTTTATCACAGGATTTTCCCTTTGCAAAAAGGGAATCAAAAAATCCGGGGATAACCAGCGATCGGAAGATGGTACTGCAATCGCAGTGTTCTAGTGTAAACCCAAATGTTCAACTATAAAATAATGAAATGAGGATGAAAATATGTCAGCAACAGCAGCTAAACAGTTTTGGTTCGTCGTAGGTTCGCAGCATCTGTACGGGGAAGAAGCACTGGGTGAGGTTAAAGCCAACGCACAGAAAATTACGGATGCCCTTAATGCAAGTGGCGTTCTGCCATACCCGCTCGTATTGCAGGATCTGGCGGTAAGCGCAGATAAAATCACGAGCATCATGAAAGAAGTGAACTACCGCGACGAAGTGGCGGGTGTGATCACTTGGATGCATACGTTCTCGCCTGCAAAAATGTGGATTCGGGGTACGAAATTGCTGCAAAAACCGTTGCTTCATCTCGCGACACAATTCAACGAAAGTATTCCTTGGGCAACCATCGATATGGACTTCATGAACCTGAACCAAGCGGCACACGGTGACCGCGAATATGGCTTCATCAATGCCCGTCTGAGAAAACAAAACAAAATCGTTGTTGGCTACTGGGAGCGCCCAGAAGTGCAGCAGCAGGTTGCTGACTGGATGGACGTAGCGGTAGCTTATAATGAAAGCTTTAACATCAAAGTAGCGCGCTTCGGTGATAACATGCGTAACGTGGGCGTAACCGAAGGTGATAAAGTGGAAGCACAGATCCAATTCGGATGGACCGTTGATTACTTCGGCATTGGCGACCTCGTGCAATACGTGAACGCCGTAACAGAGCAGGAAATCGATGATCTGATTGCTCAGTATGGAGACCTCTACGAATTCGATTATGGCACGAACAGCAAGGAAGCTTGGGAAGCCAGCGTACGTGTGCAAGCGAGTTATGAGATTGCCATTAAACGTTTCTTGGACGAAGGTGGTTACAGTGCCTTCACTACGAACTTTGAAGATCTGCATGGCATGAAGCAGCTTCCGGGTCTGGCTGTACAACGCCTGATGGCTCAAGGGTACGGATTTGCCGGTGAGGGTGACTGGAAAACAGCTGCGCTGGATCGCTTGCTGAAAATCATGGCCCATAACGAGAACACGGGCTTCATGGAAGACTACACATACGAGATGGCCGCTGGACAGGAAGCGATCCTGCAATCTCACATGCTTGAAGTCGATCCGACACTTGCCAGCACGAAACCAAGAATCATTGTGTCCCCACTGGGTATTGGCGATCGCGAAGATCCGGCACGTCTCGTATTCGATGGTAAAGCAGGTGAAGGTGTCGTGGTATCCATGGCAGACTTCGGTACACATTACAAACTGTTGATCAACGAAGTATCTGCATTTGAGCCTACCGTTCCAGCTCCTAACCTGCCGGTAGCACGTGTTCTGTGGAGCGTGAAGCCGAACTTCCAAGATGGAGTGAAAGCGTGGATCGAAAATGGTGGTGGTCACCATACAGTTGTATCCTTGAACCTGACTACAGATCAGATCGTGACGTATGCGAAGCTGGTGAATCTGGAGTACGTTATTATTAAGTAAAAGTTGAGCGGTAGCTACTGCCTGAACTCAACCAATTTTTTTCTCTGTGGCCGGGGGTTAACCCTCGGCCATTTGTTTGTTATGCTGGGAAGCATGTTGTGAAGCTGAGCAAGGATTGCTTTTTCATCGAAAAGGGATAAGAAATGAAGGAGGAAGGACATGTATACAAAAGAAAGCTTGATGCAGCAACTGGAGCAGCTTGGTATGGATAGGCAAGGCACGTTGCTCATTCACTCTTCAATGAAAAGTATAGGCGAGGTTGAAGGTGGAGCAGACACGGTGTTGGATGCATTTAGCGACTATATGAAAGAGGGATTGTTGGTGCTTCCCACGCATACGTGGTCTACCATTAATGCGGATAACCCAGTGTTCCACGTGGAAAATTCTACCTGTTGCGTGGGCATTCTGCCTGAACTGTTTCGTCAACGTCCGGGCGTGGTTCGTTCCTGGCACCCTACGCACTCGGTAGCAGCACTGGGACGGGACGCAGAGGCGTTTACGAAGGACGATCATCTCTTCGACACACCTTGTGCGAGAGGTTCAGCATGGGGGAAACTGCTCGATCGGAAAGCGACGATCTTGTTAGTAGGCGTTGACTTGAAGCGGAATACATTTATCCATGGGGTCGAAGAGTGGGTGGACATCCCAGGACGAATGACGGACGAGCATGAGATGCTGTATACGGTTTTACCAGATGGAAGCCAGATTTCAGTACCATCCCGCAGACATTGTGGGTTGCCATGGTCGGAGCATTTCTGGAAAGTAGATGAGGTATTGGTTCGCGAAGGTGCGATGAGTAAAGGCAAGCTCGGTGATGCAGTGGTTAGAGTGTGTGATGCGGCTAAGACAGCAGCGGTAATTACGGAGATGCTGAAGGATAATCCGGACTTATTCTCGGACAACGAACCCTTTTATTCCCCTAAATATGAAGCTGATCTGGTCGGAATGAGTCATGAAGCATATCTCAGAAACGAGGCACGTTATAAGCAACAGTTGGAGTTGTTGATCGCTGAGAAGCAGGTCGCTGAAGGCGAACGTTTACTTGATCATGAACAAGTTATAGCTAAAATACGGGAAGAGTAGATGCAGCCTGATCAGTAGGGGAAGTACTACAACAAGGGAGATAACTCCGTGAATGGTTTGGATCATTTGAATGAAGCGATCAGACCTTCACCATCTACAGGATACGTGCTTAGCTGGGCGCGCTGCAAAAAAAAGCAGATCTGTCTCATATAGGACAGATCTGTTTTTGATAGGTGCAGATTAATTCAAGCTCTCCAAAAGCGTCTTGATTGATGTGTCAAGATTCAGCGCATTCAAGATTACGGTGAGCGCCTCCGCACGTGTGGAGCTGCCCTGTGGATCGAATACGCCGTTGCTCTTGCCGCTGATAATTCCTGCAGCTGCGGCTGCCTTGACTTCATTGGATGCATAAGAGCTTACACGGGCCATATCTAAGAAGCTTCCTTTGGAAGCTTCTTTATCCACTTCATTCAGGTCCACAATTCGGGACAGGATGACGACCATTTCTTCCCGGCTGATCGTTTGATTCGGCTTGAAGGTTCCATTGCCATAGCCATTCAGCACCCCTGAGCCAACAAGCTTCTCAACATCGTTCTTGGCCCAATGATTTTCAATGTCGCTCAAAGACACGATATGCTCGGAACGGCTGCTAATCTCGAATACGCGAGAGATCAGCGTGGCGAACTCTGCACGTGTGATATTGCCATCAGGCTTGAACTGTCCATTCCCGTAACCGGTAATCATCTGCAGCTTCACAAACGTATCAATTATCTTTTTAGCCCAGTGTTTTTGAATGTCTGCAAATGCAACCTGGACATTCGCATTCTTGGCTTCAGCTATCTTGGACTCCATAGCTTTAACCAAGTCTGCTTCATTAATAACACTACTGATGAAAACCTTATTCACAACTTCAGGAGTCGGTGTCGTCTCAGCCGCAGGTGCAGAGGACGTTGCTGATCCAGAGGTTGTCGGTGTAGGTGTTGTTGTGGACGTGGATGAACTGCTGCTGGATGGCGTTCTCGGTGTCACCGCATTGGAGACATCAGAAGCCATACCATGGCCTACACTATTGATAGCTCTTACCGTAAAGGTATACACCGTTTCGTTGGATAGCCCGGTGATTGTGATTGGGCTTGCCGTTCCCACGACTGTGATGTTCCCTGGCGAGGCTGTGACCTCATACCCGGTTATGGCGCTTCCTCCATTTTCCACTGGTGGCTTGAAGCGAATCGTAGCTTCCCTGTTTCCTGCTACTGCAGTCACATCCGTTGGTGCCGCCGGTACGGTTTTGGGTGTAGCGCTAACCTGGTTGGATGCCGCGCTTTCTCCTCCGGGGTTCATTGCCTTCACCACAAAATAGTAGGGCGTTCCATTCGTTAATCCTGTTACATCGTAGCCGTATACCGAATCGGCAACCGTAACTTCTTCCAAGCCGTAATCCCCACTAGACGTACTTTTATATATTTTATACCCAGTGGAGCCTGCCACCGCACTCCACACCAGACTTATCTGTGCATTGCCCGGTATAGCCGGCTCCAGGATCGGGGCTCCAGGCGCCGGGACCTGCGGTGTTGCACTTACTTCTTCAGAAGCTTCACTTGCTCCCGATGGATTCAAGGCTTTAACCACAAAATAGTACGTTGTCCCATTACTTAATTCGGTAGCGTCATAGACGGTTCCGGTGACCATAGCAACGGCTTCTCCATAATCCCCAGAGGCTGTTCGTTGATATATGGCGTAGTTGACTGAACCATATACTTCACTCCAACTCAGAAGAACATGGCCATCTCCAGCCGTAACACACTCTACACTTGGCGCAGCTGCCCCAGGCCATGGAAGGGTCACAGCCGTGCTCATCAGCTGTGTCAATTCGGGAGCGTCGAAGGCAAGCTGCGCTTCTGTCACCTCAGAGGCATTCTCGGCGCCAAGATCAGTAAACGTGACTACACCTTCGCGGGCCGTCGCTGTCTTCGTTCCTGTAAGTGTCCATTCACCTGTATCCTTCTTCGATACCGTTACGACGGTGCTGCTGTCTCCTGTACTCGTATTACCATATTTATCTTGTAGCTTCACGACGGGCTGTTGCGCGAACTCGTCGCCATTGCTGGACGGTGCCGTAATATCCGTGGTCAGCTCCATCGCAACCGCGTCTCCCGCCATCGGTGCAAGGCTCAGCGCATTCGCCGCAGGCGTTGCCACATCTGCTACACTGAAGCTGATGGTCTGCTCGCCCGCTTTGTTCAGCTGCAGATTCACGGTCGCTACTCCGCTTATGAAGGTAACGCTGATTGTATTCGGCGCTGCCGTCAGCGCTGTCCCGTTGAAGCTGCCGTAGGATTGATCCGGAGCCTCTTCATAACCGGATATCGTCACATCATGGGTTCCACTGAACGTCGTATCCGTATTTCCCACGGAGTCCTTCACGGTCAGCGTGACTGCATTATCGGTACCAACTCCTGGAGTCGAAGTTGCTGTGGATGCACCGACCGTATACGCTGAAGCAAGAAAAGTCAGCTTCCGAATACTGTTGTTACCAATATCCGCTATATAGAGATTCCCGCTGCTGTCTACCGCCACTCCATTCGGGCTCTTCAATTGGGCCGATGTCGCCGATCCTCCGTCTCCCGAATAGCCGCTGACACCCGTGCCAGCTATCGTGCTGATATTACCGGACTTATCTACTTTACGGATCCGATTGTTACCACTATCCCCTATGTATAGATTTCCGTTGCTGTCTACCCTCACTCCATTCGCGTAGTTCAATTTGGCTAATATCGCTGGTCCTCCGTCTCCTGAAAAGCCTCCAACTCCAGTACCAGCCACGGTGCTGATATTATCAGACGTATCTACTTTACGGACACGTTGGTTACTTAGATCCGAAATATACAGATTTCCATCGCTGTCTACTGCTATTCCAGCGGGGTTGTTCAATTTGGCCAACGTCGCCAACCCTCCGTCTCCCGCATAGCCTCCTTCTCCCGTACCAGCCACCGTACTAATATTACCGAACGTATCTACTTTCCGAACCCGGTTGTTACCACTATCTCCTATATACAGATTTCCGCTATTGTCTATCGCCACTCCATTTGGGGAGCTCATCTTGGCCGATGTCGCCGATCCTCCATCTCCCGAATAACCACTCACACCCGTACCAGCTACCGTACTGATATTACCGGACTTATCTACTTTACGGATCCGGTGGTTACCACTATCTCCTATATACAAATCTCCCATACTGTCTACCGCCACTCCATTCGGGCTATTCAATTGGGCCACCAACGCCGATTCTCCGTCTCCTGAATAGCCTCCAACTCCCGTGCCAGCGACCGTGCTGATATTACCGGACGTATCTACTTTCCGAATCCGATGGTTCAAAACATCGGCTATATACAGATTCCCACTGCTGTCTACCGCCACTCCTCGCGGAAAATACAATTGGGCCGATGTCGCTGGTCCTCCATCTCCCGAATAACCGCCTACACCCGTGCCAGCCACCGTGCTGATTATGTAGCTACTTGCTGCATAAGCTTTCCCCCCGAGCAATTCAGACATTGGTGCCGTTATTAATAGAAAAGTCAATAAACAAGCCATAATCTGGTTTAGCTTTTTACTCATTCGTACTTCTCCTTCCCTTGAATCAAGATTGTCCTATATCGGTCCATGTGTTGCTGTTCCATAATCGAAAATTCAATTACAATCTGTATTACTATACAGGCAAGCTCTTAACATTCACTGAACAAGAGCGTTATGGGCAGGAAAGGAGTATAGAAACGACAAAAACGATGAAATCAAACGGATTGAAATCCACAAACCCGAATTCGTACTTAGCCCCGGTGCTTTTCAATCTTACTCATTCCCCAAAGTTCGATTTGAACCCAAACGGTCTGAAAGTTCAAGCTATGGGGAACAAAAATCAGACGTTGATTTGAGCACTCTCATCAATTCGCAGGCGGACCTTTTAAATAGGATTGTTCTCCGGATAAAAAGAATATTTTTCCTTGTCAAAAATTTTTTTTGTGTGGAACAGTCAGATTCCTTCACAAAAACGCAAAATAGATTGAAATATCGATCAGAGGTTGGTCGGACTTCCAGTGTATGGGCTACTCACCCTTAGGGTGGTGTGATAAGATATGGTTAAATTAACCAATAAGTTTGGCGTAGCAGTATTGTATAAGTGTTTATTGAAGTTTTATATAAGAATTATACAGAATCATGAACAACCACGTTGTCATTGTAGCATCTAAGAAGGAGAAGATTCGTGAACCCATTAGTATGGTATGATCTCTTTTTATTTGTCCTATTGTTCGGTGTATACGTATATGTTTTTGCTACGGTTAGAATTACGAACTTACATAAGGTTTACTTTTTGTTTCATGGGTTGATGATGCTCTGGCCATTCTGTCAATTTGCGAGTACGTTGACGGATGATCCCGGCTTGCAGCTGTTCTATGTTACGTTATCTTTTGTCGCCGTTTCCTTGCTCGGGAGTGGGTGGCTGTTGCTTACGATCTTCATTACGGGTGAGGCAGAGCGATTAGGCCAAAAAAGATCCTTCCTATTGTTCATCCCGGCGATTATTGGAGCCGTTGGGGTGATCCTGAACCCGTGGAGCTGGTTTGTAACTCCGCTGGAAGGCGGTTATGTCGAGCGGGCATATGGACCTTGGTTCTGGGTTGTCATGGCTATACTCGTGAGTTACTTTGTAACGTCCCTCTTTATTTTATTTCGGGCATTTTATTCTTCGCGAACGTCTTCCATGATTAAAAATCAGGTGAAAGTTACGTTATGGGGCATATTTGTGCTGGCTGTTTTTGCAACAATCGACGCTCTGCTTAATGTCGTTCTACGAGCGTATTTACCGTTCATCATTCCCGGACTGACTTCACTGGGGATCTTCGTGTCCGACCTTTTCTTCGTCTATGTCATTAAAAGGTACAATGTGTTCGATCTGGTTTCTATCGCCCATGAAGATGTAATCAATACCATTCCTTACGGCATCCTTGTACTGGATGAGAATGAGATGATCATTGAATTGAACAAAGCCTCCCGATCCTTCATGGATCTGCATGTGGGGGATTCTTTTGATATGGAAGCATTTCTGGGTTCTGTTCATGTAGAGGGCAGCCGCCAGAAGTTCCTGGAGGAGTATAAGAAGAAGGACAATATCTTGTCTCAAATTGAAGTGATCGTAGGGGAAGACGACATCCGTCATTATATCCTTCAAGCGTCTCCCATTGTTGATGCTGCTCGCGCGCCTATTGGACATATCCTTACATTCCAGGATGTTTCTCAAGAGCGCTTCTATGTCAAAGAAATGAATCGGCAGAACGAGACGCTTCAGGAGCGTAATCACGCCCTGGATCGGATTCGCCTGGAGTTGTCCGAGGCCAATCGCAAGCTGGAAGAACTCGCCCTGACGGACAGTCTGACGAACTGCTACAACCGCCGCTATCTGACCCAACACCTGAATCATGAGGTTATCACCAACATTCAATATAAAACACCGTTTTCACTCATACTGCTGGATATTGACTACTTCAAAGCGATCAATGATCGCTACGGACATGTCATCGGCGATGAAGTGCTGCATCGCACGGCTCAGGCTGTGAAAGAATCCATTCGGAGCACCGATATTCTAACGCGATATGGCGGGGAGGAATTCATGATCTACCTTCCACACACGGAGCGCGAGTTAGCCCAACAAATTGCGGAACGTGTGAGATTAGCGGTGGAGACGAACCTCATTGTGGTGGATCATGAGATCGAACAGGTTTCTATTACGATTAGTATAGGAATTCTGTCCATTGAGGATTTTGAAGTTGATCAAGTACCGGAAAATCCAGAAGGGTATTTGACTCAATTGTTCGCTGCGGTGGATAAGGCCTTGTATCAGGCGAAGCAGAATGGGCGTAATCGGATTGAGTTTGCGGCGTTTGAGCGGGGAGTTATTTGAAGCAATATTGATCAAACCTGTAGGCTATTGATATGTAGCGAGACTAAAGAAATTATTTACCACAGAAGCTTAAAAGTGGTAAAATTAAATGTGCTCAATACAGTAATATTTAAAAATCGATAGAAACTCGTATTTAAATATATTTAGGGGTGGATTTCTATGACAAAGAAAAGTTCAATGTATCGTGATATTCTAAAGTCGGAATCTAGGTATAGAAGTACTACTAACCCACTATCAATTTTAATGGAAAACAACTCAGTGTTTAAAAGTGTTGAAGCAAAGCAAAATGAAAAATATATTGAAGACATAATACAGCAAGAGTTAGATGAAAGTTTTGTTATTGGTGGTCATATTGATTATAACTATTTATTGGATAGGGTCAAAGATCAGGAAGATTTTTGTAACCCAGATAATCAAGTGGCTGATGTTAAACTAAGTTCACTTTTTATTGATCTTAGAAATTTCACCAAGAGAGCGTTGTTTATTGAAGATCCAGGATTTGAATCATTGAAAGAGATAGCAGATATAAAGCAAAAAGCTATTTCCACGTGGATAAAACTAGCTAGATATTATCAAGGTCATATACACTCGATTACCGGCGATGGACTCATGATCTTATTCGGAGGAACACAAGAGGAAGATAAAGATGAGTGGACCATAGGGGCGAGAGCATTTTTGTTAGCGTTGAGAGTATTGGAATCTAATAATTATCTTAACGATGAATTGAAAGAAGTTTTTAAGCAAAAAAAATTAACGGAATATATCAAAGATAGTAATCTCCTGGATATCAAAGTAGGCATTGAATATTCGCCTAATACGCTAATGAACCCTCAAGGAGTAGTAATAAATAAAGATAATGAGAAGATTCCCGTTGGGGAGGTAAAGGCGACAGCATTTGAAATAGATTTTTCTGCAAAACTATTGGGCTATTACAGCGAAGCCAAAAAGGATATTGAGAACTCACCACTTTATGGAAGAATATTACTGTTGGGAGAGAAGTATAAAGAGTTAATGAGCTTTAACAGCGATGTTGAAGTGAAATACTTAAATAAATATACAAAGCAAATGTTTAACAAGGAATTATCTAGCTCAATATTTTATCTGGATTGCAAAGAGTATAAGGATAAAATTATTAATATTGAAGATGTAGCGGGGATATGTGACGTATTTGATAGTTCAGTTGCCGCTCGTGCGTATGTAACGGATATATCAAGAAAGGATACAAAAATTCAACATGGAACTACAAAATAATAGTAACAGAAATAAAGCCGAGTTTGAAAATCTCGGCTTTTCCTTTGTTGTTGATGATATCTTTCGTGTTCGTGTTCCCTTAGAAGGTGATATTAATGGAATATATATTAATGTTGAGGTGGATTTGACGGGATATCCGCTAAAACAACCTGTATTAAAACTATTAAGTATAAATGAGCAATACAAACTCTATAAATCAATACAGAAAAATTGGAGACACATTGATGAGCAAATGATTAGTGACAATCCCAAAGATTCTTCCTTCTATATTTGCGCGATACACAATTGGAGTGCATCAAGTATATATAATGCCAATTTTATATACGAACGTCTGCTGGACTGGTTGAATAAAAATCAAAACGATGACTGGATTTCAGAAGATGATCTATTCACTTGGAGAATTCTTCCGCAATATAGCAGTTTGATTTTGTATTTAGATCAGAATTTTGTTCAAGAATTTGAATCATTAGAATATTTGAAATTTTATGAGTTTAATGTGATACATTCTAAGTACAGACAAAAGAAAGGAAGGGTATCATCGAGTAATGGTAATAACTATTACTATAACAACATTGATTTCAGTGAAACTTATTATTATTTCGAGGATAATGATAGGAACTTTGAGTACAACATAATAAAACAAAACTTGGTTCCAAAGAGTAGTAACAGCATAACATCAAAGTTTAATGTAATTCGTTTACCTAGGAATTATAAATTCAAATCAACCTATCAGTTATTACATTCTTTAATGTTGAACACAGATATAAAGCAAGTTATGGAATTGAATAAAAATTCACCATTTATTATTAGGTATTTTGGAGATAAAGGTCGGATTGAAACTTTAGCTTTTATTACAGATTCAAACTCTATATGTAATAACACAATTAAGTCTATCCAAATTATTAACATCGAAATTATTTCAGAGAATTTAGTAGGAATCGATCAAAATATTGGTATTTTGGGGGTTGGGTCTTTAGGAAGTCAAATCAGTAAAATGTTATCTCATAAGAAAGTCAAAGAATTAGTACTCTGTGACTTCGACAGACTGTCAATTAGTAATTTAGGAAATCATGAACTTCCGCCTTATTTTTTAGGAAAACCTAAAGCACAGTCCTTAGCGTTGCAATTAAAGCATACTCTACTACAGAGAGTAAGGCCGGAACTCAGTGATTCACAAGAGATATTTAATTTCTGTGATATTTTAGTTGTTACTGTGGGGAATAAGCAATCCTTGGATCGTCTAGCTTTTAAGGAACTAATTAGCTATGATAAGCCAATAATATGGGCGTGGACATCTCCAAACAATATATTACAAGAAATAGTCATAACTAGGCCAGATACAGGATGTTTGAATTGCTATTATCAACTAATTAAAGATGATGCTATTTTAGAATCTTTGCATCAAAAAGCGGAATCTGAAATTAAGTTGTATCCTTCAGAAGGTATTGATTTATGTGGAAATCCACATACTATATCAACTTGGGAAAAAATGTCTTTCTTGTCCTCTCAAATCACATCTATCATTTCACTATATTCAAAAAACAAAAGATTCAAGTATGATTATTATAATTATTACTGGGGTATGGACGAGATAATGCCAACGCATATGTTTGGTTTTCTGCAACAACAGAAGGGATGTTCTTGCAAAGGAGAATAAATTTGAATAGGGATATATATGTAAATTCAAGCGCTTTATCAAAAATGGAGAAGTTAACAAGAGATTATAAATATGTAGAAAATGGTGGGGTATTATTAGGAAGAATGAACCCCCGCTGGGTAAGAGTTTACGATGTCTCAGATGCAGGCCCCAAGGCAGAAAGAAGAAAAGCTCATGTTACTTTTGATAATGAATATATTACCAATTACTTGATGGAAAAAGAAGAAGATGAGCACTTTTTTATAGGAACATGGCATTCACATCCTTCTGGCTGCGCCTTAATTCCCTCTTTAACGGATAAAACTACAATGATAAGCTTAAGTGAACAAAATGAAAAATCTCATTTTCCTATTTTTTGTATCACTAAATATGAGACAGAGAGGTTTGAATTTTGTTTTTATGAACTGGACGAATATAATAATGTAGTCAGAAAAATGCACACAATGATTGGGAGTTGAGTTGATGCCTTATGACAAATGATCTGGAATATAAAGATATGTATAAACATAAAATGGATCTTATTCAAAAAGCAATTGATGATACTCAGAACACAATTCGTTTCACAGACACCAAGGCAGCAGCAATAATCGGTTTCTGGGGAATCATCTCAACGATATTAATTAGAACTGCTGACTCCTGGACATTGTGGCTCCAGAACTTCCAATTAAGTATTCCTAACTTGGTTATATCATTAATACTAGTACTAATGATATTTTTTCTTGTAAAAAGTGTTTCTCTAGCTTATTTGGTTGTAGTCCCCAAAACAAATCCTATTAAACATGTTCAAACTGGAGATAGAAGTGCTCATGAATTATATTTCATATCAAAACTTAATAAACCTTTAAGTGGAAGGCGTCTCTATAGGGTAGCAGAAGATATACAACTTGAAGAGTCAACGGAAAATTACTATAACAAAATTAAAGGCTTAGATACTAACGAATTAATGAGAGAACTAGTTATTGAGCTACAGAAAGTCTCTTTTATTCGGTCAGTTAAAGTTGATAGGGCAAATGCTGCTATCACTACCGTAATTAATTTTCTTATTTTACTCTTGATTTTGCTACTTTATATAGTTGGAAATAAGATAAATTTAGGGAGTTTAGGAATAATGTTTAGTTTGAATCTTAATATCGAACTGTTGGCTACACTTATAATTGGTCATCTTATTGGAGATTATTTACTACAAACTGATAATCAGGCAATGAGGAAACAAGATGAATGGTTACCTCTTCTACTGCATTGCTTTGTTTACACCTGCACATTAGCAATTCTCTCATATCTATTATTGGGAGTGTATAATTGGACTATGGTCTTTATAATTTTTGTGTCACATATACTGATTGATAAAGGAGATATTGTACGTTGGTGGACAAAAAGAATTAAAGGAATAAATAATCCCGAAACGAATTCAATAAAGTCTGTACTAGCCTCAATAGATCAAACCTTTCATTATTTAGTTATCTTTATACTAAGTTGTTCCTTTTAGTAAGAATCATGAAGTAGATATTTACAAAAAATGTGTGCAAGTAAAACATATTATCTATTAGTGCTTTTAAATGCTCGAGAAATCTCTTTAGTTATTCTTACTACTATGTCAACTTGTTCATTATTTAATGTGCTTATTAATGCTATCAAAATATCAATAGCCTCTTTCTGTAACTTATTATTTTCGATGTCCTCTAGCACCATTAACTCACTAATTGATACATTTAAGGCGAGTAGAACCTTCTCCAACGTATCTATGGAAAAGTTTCTTTCGCCTCTTTCTAATGCTCCGATATATCTATAATCTAACCCGGCAATATCAGCCAGCTTTTGTTGAGTAAGTCCTTTGGCATTTCGCATTGCTCTAATTCGTGTACCTATTAATTGGCGTAACTCTGACATTTAAATCACCTCATACATAAGCTTAGATAAGATGAGTCATAAAAGTCAGGTTAAAATATATAGCAATAATGGTGTTATTTACGCATTTTAAGTAGTATAATAAACGAATATCATTACTTCACAGGAGTAATTAGAAGTTCTGTTCGCCTATACTATCAAAGGAGGGCTTCTCTGTGCGAAAATCTATCCTGAAATCACTCAAACCGGACATTATTGTAGAAATGTTGGACATGGCTGTGGCTTTTGAAAATTGGAACAAGGTGATGGAGAGGGCGGACATGTTGTACCAGTGTGTGCAGTGCATCTATGAAGAGCGACAGGAGCATCGAACCAAGGGATTACCTTTACCCTATATTCATACCGAGCGTCCGTTGGTCTATTATCACGGGTTCAGTCACATGATGCGAGGGATGGCTCACCAGAAGATAGGACAGGTGGATCAGGCGCGGGCGTGTATCGACCGGTATGCAGAACTATCATGGATAGAAGAGCTGGATGAGGCGGGAATGCAGGTAGTACAGGAGTTTAGGCATTGTGCACAGGTGAATCGGTATGCTCTTGAGATTGAAGACGGGCAGGTGCAACTGCTGGAGGAGTTTGTGAACTTTTTGCTTGAGCATCCTGAGGAATGGCTGACAGGTCTGAAAGTGATTACGGAAGCAGCAGTGCGGTATAGGTGGAAGGTTGATCGGGTTTTACATATGTTTGAGGATCAGATACAGGGTGATGGTAGAGAAATAGATTCTTCAAACAACGATGATATGTACCATTACTGTTATCAGCGGGCTTTGTATGAACAGTGGATGGGAAGACCACAGGAAGCCGTGGAGTTCATTTTGCAGGCGATTCGGTTAGCGTATAAGCTTGAGATGGATCGGTATTTTATAAGGTGCACGGCATTGTTGGAATCATTGCGGGAAGAGGCGACAGGGGAGCAGATTGGGCGGTATAGGATGATGTTGGAGGAAATGAAGTAGGGGAGGTGTCTACTGAAAATGGTAGGATATGCCTTGAAGTGGGTATATGCATATAGGACTATAGCACCGATGAGGAGCACAGCTTGTGTCTTACCATAGTCAAATCAGGATGTTAGCCGGATAGTTTACATATTACACTTCTGCTAACATAGGATAATCCTATTTCGAATGAGCGGAGAAACGTATGAGTACAATCAAAGTTACCCCTGAACAACTACATCACGTATCGAATCAGGTGGATCAAGCCAGACAACAGTTGGAGAGTATACGAAGTGATCTGACGAGACAGATCATGTTCGTTCAGATGATGTGGATGGGTGCGACGCAGGAGCGATTTTACTATGAGTTCGAGCAGTCACGACCTATACTGGATAAAGCGCTAGAGAGCATGGTGAATACATCCAAGGAATTGAAGGATATCGCCACGCGTTTCCAAGATGCAGATGCTCAGAAGGTAAGTCTGGGCAGTGCAATTGGAGCTGTCGGCGCCGCAGCTATGATGACCAAATCAACAGGTGATTCAGGTTCGGGTGATAAGGGCTATCGGATGGCGCAAGTCAATATGTTTGGTAAGTGGGTATGGATGCCTGTCAACGAGAATGGTGTTGCGGATCAGGCTGCTCTTCAGGCTTATCAGAGGGATCAGGGAAATCTAGACTTTAATCGCATGCAAGCTGTGAACGTTGAACCGCCTGGAGAAGATATTTTTGCGTTACAGATCAAGGCGTTTGAGATGGGGATTCATCCTACGACAGGAGAGCCTGTATCCGATAAGTATGCTCAGATGATGGTGACCTCTCTGAAGTTTAGTCAGATATTCATGGCGATTCAGATGGTTCGTGGGAGCATGCCGGGCGGTAAAGGACCTCATCGATTGCCTGCTTCTAATCCCGCTGTGGCGAAAATTAAGCAGCATATTGAGGCTGCGAAGGCTAAATCAGGTAAAGGCCTTGGCGGAAGTTCTAATGGAAAAAGTGAAGCTAATAAGAAATTCTCTGATATGAATGCAGATGAACAATTAGCTATTTCAAAAAGGTATGCACAGACTGCTCCAATTGAGATTCCTGAAAGTGCAAATATGAAAGCTAAATCAATGAATGATGGCTATGAACAGATAACCTATAAATGGAGTGACGGGACATATAAGTATGAAGTTAGATGGCACACTAGAACATCTGGTGCCCCTATTGACCAAGGGAACACGTGGGTAATTCAAAGAACAATTCCGGGTAATGGGGGCAACAGGCCACAGTCTTTTTACAAGATTGGGGAAAGCGAGTGGGTTGAGGGATATAAGTGGTATGATGCAATAGCTGCACGAAAAGCAGGTACTGCAACGCCGGAACAAGTCAGGATTTTAGATCAAGGACATTGGAAGGAGTAATACGATGAAAGAAGAACTAGTTAATGATTCCTATTATGTTGGATTTGAAGGGCAACCAGAGATATTAATTCTTTTTGAGAGCCCTACCGAAAAGAATATTCTGAAAATGTGGAATGGATATTTTGAGACATTATTAGATGTTATGTGCCAGTACGAGCCTTCTAATGAAGGTATCTTACATGAGTATTATGCTCATGAAGGTTGGTATGAAGAAAGTCCATGGGAAATACAGAACCTTGATGCAGCTATTCTTTTATTTAAATCCTTTGATATGAGTAAATTAACTAGTGAGCAAATAGAGAATTCAGAGAATATCGTCCCTGCTCTGCCAGAAGTCGCACAACGGATATCAACGTTTCTAGAAGCGGCCAAATCGAATGGAAGTAATGTATATATAGTTTACGATTGAAAAGTTTATGAAGCGAATTTTCATCTAGAACATCGAAATTAGTTTTACTTATCTGGGTAGTCTGAACTTCTTAAATGAGTGGCTCAGACTATTTGTGTTGCCCTATAATTATGAGAGGATGGATAGAATATGTACGAGTATCATGGATGGGCAACAATTAGAGAGAGTGCCTCGTTTGAAGAAGATGAGGATCAATATGAATTGGTTATTCAACAGCTTAAAGAATATGTGCAAGAGTTAGAGTGGCCTTCAGGCGTTTTGGACTTAAGAGCAGTAAATGGTGATTTTCAACTTTGGATAGCGGGTCTCAATAATCACAAGCCTGTATCAAAGTATGATCCAACCGAAGTATTGAAAAAGGTAGGGGAAATAGCTCCTGGTTCTTATGGCGTTCTTTATGTAAGAGATAGTGATGATTTGGAATTTTCCAATCAATTTAAGGTGTATTCATTAATTCGGGGCGAGATCGCGGAGCATCATGACACTTTTCTCTCGCCATTTATACCCAAGTTGGAGGATGACTACGAAGAGTAGATATAAATTTAAGACCCAAAAACCAACTTTCAGAGACAATTCAGGCCGCGCAACCAGAATTGTCTCTTTTTATTGAACAAATTAATCTTTCAGCCCTATAACCGGGTTATCTATCTGACATAAACTAGCGTATACTGATGGAATAGCAAATATCTTCAAATTGCATATTTAAATTGACCCATATTATTGATACACTAGATCAAGGTTATATTCATTCAGAGAAGGGGCGGGCCTGTTCAAGAATGGGGCTTGCTGCAATGCCAAATCGATAACGCTTACATCCTTTTGGCAAATATAGGATATAAGGACGGTAGACATGAGCCAGGGACAAACGAGTACAGATGTTATCTTGATTGGTGCCGGAATTATGAGTGCAACTTTGGGAACTTTGCTTAAACAATTGGCACCAGACTGGAATATTAAGGTTTTTGAGAAGCTCGCCAGTGCGGGGGAGGAAAGCTCCAACGAATGGAATAATGCCGGAACCGGGCATTCAGCATTGTGCGAACTTAACTATACCGTTGAACGACCAGACGGATCCGTAGATATTAGCAAAGCGATTAAGGTGAATGAGCATTTTCAAATCTCAAGGCAATTTTGGTCCTATCTCGTCAAAAGCAATCTGATTCGTAATCCGCGGGACTTCATTATGCCGCTCCCTCATTTGAGTTATGTACATGGAGAGCAGAATGTCCTGTTTCTAAAAAGACGCTTTGAAGCGTTATCGAAGCATCCGTTATTCGTTGGCATGGAATTCTCGGATGATAAGAAAAAACTGGCGGAATGGATTCCGCTGATGATGAAAAACCGCACGGGCAATGAACCGATTGCAGCCACCAAAATTGACTCCGGTACGGACGTTAACTTTGGTGCTTTAACGCGTATGCTAATGGAACACTTAAAGAGCCAAAACGTGGATATCCACTACCAACATAGCGTGAAAAATATGAAACGCACAAGCAATGGATCTTGGGAATTAACAGTGAAAGATCTGGGCAGTGGTGCAGTCAAGCGCCATACGGCGAAATTTGTGTTTATTGGAGCAGGGGGCGGCAGCTTGCATTTGCTGCAAAAATCCGGCATTCCTGAAGGTAAACATATCGGCGGCTTCCCGGTTAGCGGTATCTTTATGGTGTGCAAAAATCCGAAAGTCGTGGAACAGCATCATGCCAAAGTATATGGAAAAGCTTCGGTGGGTGCTCCACCGATGTCTGTTCCGCATTTGGATACCCGATTTATTGAGAATCAGAAGTCACTGCTATTCGGACCGTTTGCCGGGTTCTCGCCAAAATTCTTGAAAACGGGCTCCAATGCCGATCTGATTACGTCCGTGAAGCTGCACAACTTGCTCACGATGCTTGCGGCAGGTGTCAAAGAAATTTCACTAACCAAATACCTGATCCAACAACTCATGTTATCCAAAGAACAACGCATGGCCGAATTGCGTGACTTTGTTCCGGATGCGAAGAGCGAGGATTGGGATATGGTGCTGGCAGGCCAGCGTGTGCAGGTGATTAAGGACACGGCTCAAGGCGGCAAAGGAACGCTTCAATTCGGCACGGAGGTAGTCACTGCGGCGGATGGCTCGATTGCAGCATTGCTCGGAGCTTCACCGGGTGCTTCAACTGCTGTTCACGTGATGCTGGAGATCCTCCAGAAGTGCTTCCCGCAGCATATGGATGCCTGGGAACCGAAGATCAAGGAAATGGTTCCTTCCTATGGCGAATCACTGGTGGACAATCTTAGTCTCTTGAACCATGTACACGCTTCAACCGCTCGGGTGCTTGGGCTGACGGCTGAGAAATCAGTCGTTCGGATGTAACGAGATATATGCAGCCTGCTCTATAGTAGGTGCGATAAAGAGCTAAGCCGACTAAAAACCGCGCTTAGCTCTTTTTTTATGTACCATCAGTTGTATGCCCTTCTTCAGTACTGCTCGACACAAGTCAGAGAATTCCTCCTTAGTTTCGCATGTCGTAATACTTTCGCCCTGTTGGGAGATCGTGGAATCTGAGATGATGGGTTCATCAAAGGTTCGGGTCACAAGCTTCGGACCTTTGGCCTTCAGGCTATGGCGATCCTTCCTTCTAACTTCATTGGCGAACTTAGGGTTGCCGCTTTCCTGAAGATCTCAATTCAGAGAGGAGGCGTCCAGGCTATCATATTCCTTCCTTCTACAGCAGAACACTAATTGTAGGGATATGGCTTTCCTGGACTCTTTTATCATGAACAATACCATCTATTTGCGCAGAGCGATGAAACTCATGATCGAGCAAGAACAAGGGGAGAAACAGCTGCCGAAGGTTTATTTGGCGACTGCTCTTAAAAATATAGAAACGCTTGGATACACATTCTCGGATGAGTTGATGCAGGCCGTGCGAACATTATCCAAGGAACAATTTGAAGCATTGATGGCCCAGGTTGTGGCTGATCTGAGAATCATGGTCGGTGCACATGTGGACTACAAACCGATGTACCCTGGATTCCCGGCGCAGGTGATGGAGGAAGATGAGGTGGAACTCTACCTGAATGCCATCCTTCATTATCTGACCTTGGTATATCCGATTCGTGAACCGCTGGAAAGGGTACCTTTGCTGGATAAAGTAAACCTGAAAGTCATTGGCCTCGGCAACAAGGCTGACTTCCAGACGCTCATCCGCCAACTGATCGAAGCCAACGGCTCCATCTCGGAGACGGACAAAGCAGATATCGATACGGTGCTGGAACATACGGAACCGGATGAAGTAGATGCGCTGTTGCCATCTGAGATTCCTTTTAAGGAAAATGTGGGGTTCGTAGTAGCTTCGTTATTAACGTATGAAAAGGCCAATATCGACCGAATCGGCCCGTATTTCAGAACGGCAACCGATGTGCTTCGTCTCGCTGTGGCTTGGTCGGGTGGGGATGTCAGCTTGGCTCTAGCTTCGCCTTTCCGTAAATTCAAGCGGCGTGAGAGACGCCTGTTGCTCGGTTTGCTGGAGCAATGCGGTTCAATTACGGAAGACATGCTTCGATATAAGGATCGCTGGATTCGTCTGGGCGAAATTCTGCATCCATCTGAATATAAGCTGCGGTACCCGCGATGCGAGGAAGCTTTTGATATTTTGCGTAATAACAAGCCGTTTACGACCTTTAACGGAAGTGTGGAGCTGGCCTTTCAATACCAGAATGTGTGGAGTTTGATTGAGCTGTTGAAGCAGCGCCCTGGTGAATTTGCGAGAAGATTGGATCACTTGTTGCGCTCTACAACGGATAAGGAATATGTATTGCTGGCGTTCGGAGAAATTCTGGAGCAAATATCGACCCCGGTATTATTGCAGGTGAAGCAGCATTTTGCCCGGCGTAATGAGCCGCAGGATCTACGTGTATTCTTCCCGAAAGGTAATGTTGCGAAGGCTTTCGCCATTCCGAATCAGCTTCCAGAGATGGATGATGACACATGTCACGAAGTTGTGCAAATGTGTGAACAGGCGCTGGTGCAGCGTTTCGCCGCCCTTCCTTCACTTGGGAAGACATATGTTGATCCACAGCTCCATGATTATCTGGTTCCCTTTTCCCAAAGATCGGCGAGCAAGGCCCTTCATACGATTGTTCGGGGAAGCCGGGTGCCGATGGCCGAGGGAGATACGATTCGTTTCTTCAACTGGTGGAAGGAAGGCACCGTGAACGGTCAAGCAACGGGGCGCGTAGATATTGATCTGTCTGCGGTGATGTACGATGAGAACTGGAACTATGTGGAGCATATTTCCTATACGAATCTGCGTTCATCCAACTACAAGGCCGTTCACAGCGGGGATATCGTGACAGCGCCTCATGGTGCGAGTGAGTTCATTGACCTGCATATTCCGTCGATTGTTGATTATGGCGGACGTTATGTGGTGGCGAGTCTGCTTTCCTTCACGAGTCATCCGTATTGTGATTTGCCGGAATGCTTTGTGGGCTGGATGATGCGGAAGAAGCCGGGTTCTGGCGAGATCTTCGAGCCGTCCACGGTGTTGAACAAGATTGATATCACAGCAGATACGCAGATTGCAATTCCCGTCATTATGGATTTGGTGGAGCGTACGGTCATCTGGACGGATTTGGCGCTGACTAGGCACCCGGAATATTACAACAATGTCGAGGGCAATCAAAAAGGGATGGTCTTGATGGGCAAAGCCCTGACCACGTTACGCAAACCGGATCTCTACGACTTGTTCACGCTTCATGCCAAAGCCAGGGGTGAACTGGTGGACACGAAGGAGCAGGCCGATACCATCTATGCGGTCGATGAAGGCGTGACCCCGTATGATATCGAGCAGATTATGGCGGAGTATTTGGTTTGAGTCCATCACATGTGAATATGGAGGCCGAGACAGAAGGGGCTGTCTCATAAGGAATTCCGCCTCGCTCCAAGCGCTAGCTATGATGAACGTAACCGCAAAAAAATAGCCCTCCATATTGCTGCACATCGTAGGTTAAAATGGACAGTAAGAAGACCACCATTTC
>NZ_FOBD01000006.1 GCF_900109515.1 Paenibacillus sp. OK003
GAAATGGTGGTCTTCTTACTGTCCATTTTAACCTACGATGTGCAGCAATATGGAGGGCTATTTTTTTGCGGTTACGTTCATCATAGCTAGCGCTTGGAGCGAGCCAGAATTCCTTTTGAGACAGCCCCAATTTCTGTGAGTTGAATAACTCTCTTTGTGCATCTGTTTTTACAATACGGTCATTGCAGGTGATAACTCTCATCAACACTGCGATGAATATCCCTTGGTCTGCTGTGGGTCTTTTTTTGTCCTGCATAGATATTAGTACTTGGTTTCTCGTTCCAATAACGTTTCTTTTTTACCCAGCCTCCAGCCAGATTCGTCCGGACTGTGGTTCGCACAAGATATTATAATCAATATATAACCAAAAAAAGTTAAAAAAGCTCACATGGATCATATCTATTGGATAATGATGTGAGCTTTTTTACATTTTTATTTAGATATCATGTATTGAACCTATTGAAAAAATAACATAAAAAGTAATTTTCTTTTGAAAAAACTCTTCATTTTCGAAAGTGGTTTTAGGTCTAAAGATACTTGTTTCGCAAAGTTGTCTTTAAATAAAAGAGCGGAATCCTGGATTTGTAAAATAAAGTATGTAAATCAGATAATTCGGTCTATTTATATGTAAATTTTTTCGAAGATTATCAGAACATTTCAATCTATTAACATACTCAATTACCCCAATTTACATTCCATACATCGCGGAATACGATAATTCTAATCTAATCCAAACCGCAGGAGGTATGAAATGAGACGAAAATCAGCCCGATGGTTATCCGGTATTATAGCAGCAGGAGTCTTGTTATCTTCTATGTTTTCCATGCCTGTTTATGCAGCGCCTGCCTATGGTGCTCTCCAGCAGAGTGAAAGCGCTAAGTCCATTCTGCAATCTCTAACGAAGGAAGAAAGACAAGCTCTAAACCAGCTTCAAGTGATGGATGGAGAAGTTATTGACGCCAAGGTGAATACTAAAAGTTCAGATTTGGTAAAAGTGATTGTCCAATTCAAAAGTGAACCCGCTGCGGTCGCCTTGAAACGGGCTGCTTTGAACAATGAGAAGATGTCCGAGCTTACAGCTACAAGCAGAGTGAAACAAAATCACCAGCAGTTTAAACAGCATATTAAATCTTTGCAGCAGAAGAGAGGGCTATCTTATGATGCTGCCTCGATCCAAATCACTCAAGAGTATGAAACCGCACTAAATGGTGTTGCTCTAACCATTCCCGGCGTAGCCGTAGAAGATTTGATGAAATCCGGGGTAGTGAAAAAAGTGTGGGTTGACCAGGAAGTGGCTCTTGATCTGCCAGAGACAGAAACATCAAATGAATTTGCATCTACATCCGGAATGCAACCTCGAATGGCTGATAGTGTACCTTATCTTGGCATCGACAAACTTCATGAAGAGGGCATTACAGGGAAGGGAATCCAGGTAGGTGTACTGGATACGGGAATTGATTATAATCATCCGGATTTAACAGGTGCGTATAAAGGGTATCGTGCCCATGCGGGTGAGGATCCAAAACAAGTGGATCCGGCTACCGTTAAAGGTTGGGACTTTATCGATAATGATGCTGACCCGATGGAGACGACTTATGAAGATTGGGAAAATTCAGGCTATAAAGAACAAGGGGTATCAGCAGCAGAATATTATACTTCCCACGGCACACATGTATCGGGAACAATAGCTGGACAGGCCAAAAATGACGTAGGGTATGCTGTAAAAGGGGTTGCTCCAGACGCAGATTTGTATGTATACCGTGTACTGGGTCCTGGGGGTAGTGGTGAGATGAGTGGCATTATTGCTGGGATTGAAAAAGCGATTAAAGATGGAATTGATGTTATCAATCTATCTTTAGGGGCTGCTACGAATGATCCGCTAGATCCTTCTTCAATTGCACTGAACAATGCGATGCTGCAAGGTGTTGTGAGTATGGTTGCTGCAGGTAACGATGGGCCCAATGAAGGTACATTAGGTTCACCGGGAGCCAGCGCTTTGGCCATTACGATTGGTGCTTCCGATGTTCCGTTAACTATTCCTACGGCTACTGTGACTTTGGATGTGTATAGCAATCCAGGTGCGGGAGAGACAGAGGAAACACCTGTAATGGAAGAAGAAGCATCTTCTGAGGGTGAGGAAACATCTGTAGAGGAGCAAGAAGAAACACCTGTATTAGAAGAAGAGGCATCCGCAGAGGAAGAAGAAACTCCTGTAGTGGATGAAGAAGCTCCACCAACAGCAGAAGAGATACCAGCAACAGATGAAGAAGCACCATCAGCAGAAGATACACCTGCAGTAGAAGAAGAAACTCCCGCAGCAGAAGTGCCAACGGCAGCAGGAGAAGAAGAAACACCTTCTGAAACTTATACGGAGGAGTTACCTCTGTTTGGTAAAGACTTTACTGATGATCTGACCACCCTTGAAGGCAAAACCTACGAACTTGTTTATGCAGGTCTTGGTGATGTTTCTGATTTTGAAGGTATTGATGTGCAAGGCAAAGTGGTCCTTATCGCTCGGGGGGAAATTGCACTCGATTCCAAAATTGTCAATGCAAGAAAAGCAGGGGCAGCAGCCGCAATTATTTATAATAATGTTGAAGGAACAATCCCCAATTATTTGGGTGATATGAATGGATATATTCCTACATTCCAAATGATGAAAGAGCTTGGAGAAAAACTTAAGGGTACGAACGGCGTGGAAATTACGTTTGGCATAACCGGCGAAACCACTACGGAAGGAAACAAACTGGCTGATTTCAGTTCCCGAGGTCCGGCTGCCGTCAATGATGATATTAAACCAGATATCGTAGCCCCCGGCGTAGCTGTATTTTCGACTTACCCAGTATTTGTGAACGATCACACAGGTGCGAATGATGATATTGCCTATGCCAGAATTTCGGGTACTTCCATGGCAACACCGCATATGGCGGGTATTGCCGCACTTATGCTGCAGGCACATGGAGACTATTCGCCTTTTGATGTGAAGACAGCTCTTATGAATACAGCTGTCGATCTGAATGGTGATTATTCCGTATATGAAGTAGGTGCAGGTCGTGTAGACCCTTATCGAGCAGTCCACACATCCGTATTTGCCAAAGTACAGGATAAAACCATTCACTTCTCGAATGATGAATCCATTCTGATTGATGAAATTACAGGTTCAATCGTATTAGACAGTGCATACCTGGAAGAAAACGGCCAGGAGATCTTATCTGACAGCCGAGTCGTTAAAATAGAGAATAAAGGGGACCTTGCCAAAACGTATAACACTTCCATCAAGCTGTTAAACGATATGAATTTAAATGTAGATCTTCCAGAATCGATTACTGTAAGTGGCGGAAGTACGGAAGAGATGACTGTTTCAGTGGATATACCACAGGACACGCCAAGCGGTCGTTATGAAGGATATGTATATCTGGATACGGAAAATGCGGCGGATCATATTCAGATCCCATTCTCCGTCCGTATTAGCGAAAAGGGCATTACTTCGGTGGAGATGATTCCGCCATCCGTTACAAACGATACCCCATTCCATCAGTTCCTGAACCGGATGACACTGAGTGCCATTCTTTTGGGCAGTCCCATTGATTCTGTAGATGTATTGCTGAAGGATCGCGAAACCGGCGAGGAAATCGGGTTTGTAGGTACCTTGAATTCGCAGTCCCTTCTACCGGGAGTGGAATATCTGATCCTGAATGTGTTTAGAGGTTATGCATTTCCAATTGAAAACGGGGAGATCTCCAACGTTGCACGATTTGTCCCTGAGGGCAGCTACACACTTGAATTCATCGGGACCGATTCGGACTCCAACCAGTATTCATACGAAAGATTGGTAGTTGTGGACAATACAGCCCCAGAGATTGATTTGGATATAGAGCCTGGCGTATACGAAATCAATGATAGTATGCTGACGGAAAGGGAAGGTGGACAGGGCGTCTGGTATGATGGCACAGCTATCGATTCAACCATCCAAACCTTTGTTGATAATGGAATTACGGCTTATGATCAATCGTCCAATCGTGTCATCTTCTACGAGAATGGCAGTCCCTTCTATTCCGGTGATTTGCCTGTTTCCAAAGAAGGAAACATATCATTTGGTATTACCAAAGAAGAATATGATAATGGTTACGAACTTCGACTCTTTGGAATGGATGTGGGTACAGCGGCAAATGCCGTCAAGGACCATCGTTATGGGTTTATTTCCGAAGGAAAACCTTATGTGACCAGCAAATATGACAAAGACCAAGTCCGTAAAGGAGATACGATTACCCAGACTATTCAATTGAACAATGTGGAGAAGTTAAACGGTATTTCGTTTACCCTGGAATCGATGTATGACTATAAACAATTTAACCGGATTGAGCCAACGCCTGAGCTGCAGGCATTACTGGATGAGACAGGTGCTGAGGTGAAATTCAGTGATCCTGTAGTGGACCAAAGAGAACTCAGCTTTGAGGCATCCATCTCAGGTGGGTCCTTTGAAGGAATCACAGGGGATCTTGATTTGTTCCGTGTTGTCTTTGATGTACCCAAGGATGAATTCTATTTTAAGAAGAGCGACGTACCATTTCTTGAAGCGAAATACACGACGGTTGGCATGAAAGAGAACGAAGAGAAATTGGCTTTAGTCGCGTTTAACACAGACAGCTATGATGTAATCTCCAAATCTTCAAGAACATATGGTTTCGTACGTCCCGAAGCTTTTATGGTCAATGGAGAGTATCTGGATTTTGCAAATGACTATTCGGCAATGGGTATTGAGATTTATGCGGAGACGGCTTCCGGAGAAAAATATGAAGGCACCATGCAAAAATACGGTGAGTTCCTGATTGATGGGATTCCGGCAACAGGAGAAACGACGACCATCTACTCACGAGTACCAGGCCATTTACCTTCCAGACTGGCAGTTGTTCTGAGCAAGACGATTAATGGCGAATATTATGGCATCAATCAACTGAATTCTTCTGACTTCACGTATGCGGGAGATATTAATGGGGATGGAGTCATCGATATCTATGACATGGAGCTTGTAACGAAACATTATCATACTTCAGATGAGATCGCTGATATCGACCAGGATGGTTATGTAGGAGACGCGGAAGTGAATTTTATTACAAATAACTTTGGAATGACCGCTAACTATTCTAGCAAGGAGCCTGTCTTGCAAATTGATGACAAAGACCTGGGTTACTTCCTCAATAAAATTCAGGAAATGAATAGTGGTGGTTCTGGTAATAATGGTGGCGGTTCGGGAAATAGCGGTGGCGGCGGATCTTCTGCGACCCCTGCACCTGTCCCAACACCTGCAACAACCACAGAACCAGATCCAAGCCAAAATCAGGTCATAACGGAAAAAGAGTTGAAAGCTGCGACAAATGGTACCGCAAACGTGGATATTACCGTCGGTAAGAAGATTGAGCTGCCTGTCAATACGGGGGATTTGTTGGGTACGAATACACTCACATTATCTCAGCAAGGTGTGCTATCACTCACCATTCCATCTAGCGTATTAAAAGAACTGCAAACAAAAGGAGGTCCTGGTGCTGCTGGTGGCAAGATCATTTTGGATGTGAAGAAACAAGATGTACAAGCACCAGAAACGAAACAAGGTCTTACGTGGACACTTGCAGGGACGGCTTACGAATTCGAACTGTACCTTCAGGTTTCGAGTGAGAAGTTATCCTTGTCCACACTCCCGGAAGATATTACGCTGACACTCTTTTACAATAAGGATCTTAATGGTAATCTCATTGGATTGTACAATGAAAACTCAACTAATAATAACTGGGACTATGCCGGTGGAATTGTAGATCCACAGCAGGGTACTGTTACTTCCAAAGTGTCTCATTTCGGCTCGTTTGCACCATTTGTTTACGATAAATCGTTCGTAGACGTGGCTTCAACGCATTGGGCAAGTGTAGCAATCAAGTCTCTTTCGGCGAAACATGTGCTGACGGGTAAAACAGAGACTGCGTTTGATCCACAAGGTCAAACGACTCGTGCCGAATTCGCCGCCTTAATCGTGAGAACCCTTGGTTTAGAGGTGAAAGATACCGATACACCATTTGGTGATGTGAGTAAGGATGCCTGGTATGCAGATAGCGTGGCTGCAGCATATCAAGCAGGTTTGGTTCAGGGAATAGCTAATGATAGGTTTGCTCCGACCCAAACCATTTCACGTGAAGAGATGGCAGTGCTCATGATGAGAGCATACGAATATCAAACCCAATCAAACCATACCCAGTCGGTTAAAGCCGGTTATACGGATGAAGCAAACATTGCATCTTGGGCAAAAGAAGCTGTCGTTAAAGCTTCCGAGCTCGGTTTAATGAAAGGTTCTACTGGTGGGGCATTTAAACCGAAAAATAGTGCCTCACGTGCTGAAACAGCCCAAACGGTTCACAATGTACTGTCGTTGCTCAAATAAGATATACGAGTATAAGGGGTTCCTCCAGCTTTGGGGGAGCCTCTTATTTTGTTATCATTGTACCTTGTTTTTCTATCCTGAAATTCTCTTCATGAACACGCCAGTCTCCAATATATGCTGGTAGAGTCCACATTCGATCCCTATAATTAGGGATAATATAATGGATTAAAAGAGGTGTAGTGATGATTGAAGGGAAGATTATTAAATTTTACCGGGAGAAACATAGACGAACTCAAGGAGAACTGGTGAAAGGGATCTGCTCGGTCACACATCTGAGCAAAATTGAGCGGGGAATGACAGAGTATTCGCAGGAAATTATGGATATGCTCTGTGAGCGATTATACATTGATATGGCAAGGGAAGTAACGAGATATCATCAAATGAACGATATTCTGGATTCATGGCAAGAGGCCATTATTATGCAGAGAACAGCTGAAGCTATTCGTCTCAAAGACAAGTTGGAAGAAGAACCGTTAAAAGGTATACCTGACTTGCGTTTATCTTATGACTTGCTGCAGATCCGATTTTACTTGTTTATGAATGATATCGATGAAGCAGAAGGACTTATCGCCGAGATGGAGATTCCGGATGAATCGGAGCATTCGTATGAGCATTATTTTTATCACCATGTGATGGGGATTTACTATTTTCTTACCGGCCATTATACCAAATCAATCCAGACCCTAACTTCAATAAATCAATCCAAATATACGAATCACGAGTACTTTTATCATTTGTCTCTCGCCTATCACTCGATATATTCGAATATTACGTCTTACTATTACGCTGAGAAAGCTATCCAGCATTTTCGAAAAACTCTTAATATGGTGCGGATCATTGATACCGAAACCATTATGCTGGTTCAGCTCAATTCACGTGAGTACCATGATTTTCCTGAGACGAAACGCAGATATGAGAATCTCATTCGGATTTGTGAGGATTGTGGTTTTATCGACCGAAAGGCCAAGCTGCTGAACAATCTGGGTTATGAATATAACCGGCGAAATCAATATGAGGATGCTGCCTATTGGTACAAACAAGCGCTTGATATTGTACCGGAGAAACAACCGTTATACCTGATGGTGCTCAATAATTACATAGAAACGTGTAGACTGGGTAAGCTGATTCCTGCCGACACGCTATTGGATATGTCTCTGAAAGCCTTGCACAACTCTAAACTTGTTGCAGACGCAAGTTATATGGAATTGGAACTCCAGTCTGTCATTTTACAAGGGCAGGAGCAAGCGTATTATGAAATGATAGAAGAGCGGATTCTTCCTTACTATCGTGAACTTGGTTCCCAATATCTCGCCGAACGTTATGAAGAGATATTGTTTGAGTACTATTTTAATCATGGTGAACAGGATAAGGCACTTAGGCTCGCAAAAAATCGTTTCAAATCGCAAGCGACTTTACTTATATACGGGTAATAGAAGAGTATGAGAAGTGTCGACGACATATGGGTGATTTGAAACGAACACCCTATCTCCGATACAATGTTCTCATAGAGTTTGAGAGAGTGGAGCAATATGGCTCAGAAATGGAGAAATACAATATGACTGATTTTATCAACGCTGACGATATTAATGACGTAATTTTGGCTGCGGCGGCTTCAGAGTTGGAGCAGATGGTGGGCAAAATATGTGAACTGATCGGTACGCCTTTGGAACAGACAACGGAACTGGAGCGTCAGGTGATAGCTGCTTTTGGATTTGGCGCTGTATATGGCATAACCCATCGGGATCAACTTGCGGAGCCGCAGGCTCATGCATTGAGCATCCGTATGCTGATTAAGCCCTTTAACTATAGTGAGCAGCAGGCAGTGGATTTTGCCGATGATCTGATCCGGGTTGCTTCAGACCGTGAGGTGCATCCTGTGATGAACACGATTATTCAACGTGGCATTGACGGACACCGTCAATTTAACCAGGAAGACGATGAAGGGTTGAGTCGCAACATTCAGGAGATTTTGGCGGCGGTACAACCGGAGAGAAGCTAAGGAGCAGAGCACAATGGATCTGATGAAATGAAGTAAAGAGCTCTAAGTCTCAATTAAACTAGTTTAGTATAAAGAGTACGTTCAACTGCTATATCGTTTTAAAGATTGTTTTATAACACCAAAAGGGACACATCGAACATTCGTTGGTGTGTCCCTCTGTTATTCCCACTCTATTATCTTTTATTCAAAACTTACTTGTCCAAAATCGCTTTAACACCCTCACTCAATGGTTGAGCCGGACGGCCAAGCAATGTCTCCAGTGTATCGCTCTCTACAGCCAGTGCGCCTTCACGGATGGCACTTTGCATATCAACGAGCATGGAGACGACAAAGTCAGGCAATCCTGCACCTTTCATGATGTCAGCGTAAGCAGCATCGTCTACGTTTTGCACGTTGATGTCCTGTCCAAGCACTTCCCCAACGATGGCTGCAAGCTCAGCTTGAGTACGAAGTTTACCAGACAACTCATATACTGAATGCTCATGTCCCTCACCTGTAAGTACTGCAGCAGCAGCATGCGCATAATCACTGCGAGTAGCCCAGCCCACTTGGCTGACGTTAGTTGCATGCACCCAAGGTGCGCCCAGGGTAGCTGCTTGAACGCTGCCTGCTTCATTTTCCAGGTACCAGTTGTTGCGCAGGAAGGAATAAGGAATGCCGGATTCGCGGATAGCCTGTTCTGTGGCACGATGTACTTCAGCCAGTGAAAGGCTGTTTTTCTCCGCATTCACAACGCTGGTATAAGCGATGAATCCAACGCCTGCCTTTTTGGCAGCGTGCACGGCAGCTTGATGTTGGCGAATACGTGTTTCATTGTCACCGTCTGTGGAGATCAGCAGCAGCCGATCCACGCCTGCAAATGCTTTTTCCAGCGTTTCTGGTTGATCGAAATCACCTTGACGAACGTCCACACCTTGAGCGCGCAATGCTTCCGCTTTCTCCGGGTTGCGTACACTTACAGCCAAATCCCCAGCAGATACCGTTTTTAACAAAGCCTCTACGACCAGTGAACCCAAATGACCTGTTGCGCCAGTAACTAAAATTTTCATTGTATTTTCCTCCTATAAGGTATGTTTTGTGTCGACACAAAAGTGGAATGTCAACGACATGAATAGATGTAATCGGTTGTGTTATAACAGGTGTGATTACAACGAAAGGTTTAAAAAAAGCTCGTAATGAGCTTTTTTTATTCAGAGACGTGAACCTGATCCATCATCTGTTGTATCGTGACACGTTTCAAACGCTGTTCCATAGCTAGCTGAGCCTCAATAAGTTCGGCGCGCAAGGTTTGTTCGATCATGCTGCCAACCGGACAATTTGGGTTTGGATGTTTGTGGAAGTTAAACAACTCACCATCCTCCACAATCTCAAGGGCACGATATATATCCAAAAGGGTAATGTCCGCGGGGTCCTTTAACAAAGAAGCACCGCCGACACCGGGTCTGACCTCAATCAGGCCGGAATGCTTCAGCTTGGACATAATGCGCCGAATAATGACGGGATTGGTATTCACGCTTTTGGCAATAAAATCTCCCGTGCACTCATTGGGCACAACAGCGATCAGAGACAGCGTATGAACCGCAATGGAAAAGCGACTGCTGATTTGTTTCATGGATGATCACCACCGTTGTAACTATAATAGTTACAAATAAACCCGGTGTCAATGATAAATTTCGAAGTAGCCAGGTGTATTGAATTCTCATTTCGGATACATCTCAACCCTTAACCGCCCCGGAAGTCAGACCACCCACAATATATTTTTGCCCAATCAGGAACACGATCAACACAGGCAGGGAAGTAAGCACGATATCCGCACTCACCAGATTCCACTGAGCACTGAATTGTCCGAAGAAGTTATACACAGCAAGCGTCATTGGCCACATCTCTACCGTGTTCAGCATATAGAGTGGAGCAGTAAACTCATTCCAGACACTCAGGAAATTAAGAACAAATACCGTAACCAGTACAGAGGTTAACAAAGGCACAATAATTCGGAGAAACAGCTTGATCCCATTGCATCCGTCCATAATCGCTGCTTCATCCAGTTCTTTTGGAATATTGGATACAAACGCATATGTGATGAATAGCGAGATCGGAATACCCATCGCGGTATAGAGCAGAATCATGCCCACATGCGAATTAATCATGCCCAGCGACTTCATGACCTCCATTAATGGAATGTAGTTCAATGGCAGCGTAATGCCCAGAATAAGAAAGAAATATAGGAACTTGCTTAACTTCGAATAATTTCGTGATAACGTGAAGGCAGAGAACGCCACAACAAACACCAGCAGTAGGGAAGAAGCCGTTGAATGCAGCAAACTGTTAAGAAAGGAACCACCCAAGTGTCCCTGTTCATAGACGATTTTATAATTTTCAAAGATGAACTTCTCGGGTAGGGTTAGTTTCAATACTTTGGCTTCGGCATCGGACTTGAATGAATTCAGCACAATGACGACAAAAGGAATCAATACCACCAGGCTAAGCAGCCAGGCAAGTACATTTAATCCGATGGAAACCAGCCGTTTTTTCACTCGCATCTAGTATTCCACCTTTCGGTTCATCAATCGGATGATAAAGAAGGAGATGATCGCCATAATGATAAACAGAATCGTGGATAATGCACTGCCAAGTCCCCAATAGCCTTTAGCAAAAGAGGAATACACCGCTGTGTTAATCACATCTGTAGCGTTGCCTGGTCCACCATTGGTCAGTACATATACCGCATCAAACACCCGCAGCCCATACGTAATATTGAGTACTGTGGCGATGGTAATTGTCGGCATCAGCATCGGTATCGTGATTCGAAACAGCTTCTGCCAGAAGCCGGCACCGTCAATCGATGCCGCCTCATAATAATCCCGAGGAATGGCGAGCAGTCCGGCAATGAACAGCACCATAATGTACCCCATGCCTTTCCACGTATCCACCGCCATAATGGATGGCATCGCCCAGGTCAGGGAGCCCAGCCAGTTCTGGGCCAGAACGTCCAGCCCCAGCGAACGCAGCGTCACGTTAACGAAGCCGTTGTTGGGGTCGAGCAGGCTTTTGAAGACCAGACCGACAATCAGGAACGAAAGTACTTGGGGTGAAAATATGATCATCCGGTGCAGATTGGCGGCCTTCACACCGCTGACCAGCAATAGAGCTAGGAATAGGCCCAGAACCGTCTTGGCGATCGAAGTAATCAGAGTGAAAAGGACTGTATTCTTAATAAAAAGTAAATACGTTGGATCACCCGCCAGAATGGTTCGGAAATGCTCCAGACCAATAAAGTTTTTCTCCGAACTGTAGCTGTTCCAATCGGTGAAGGAATAATAGATGCCCAGCAGGGCGGGAGCGACGATGAACAGCAGATACAGCACAATCGCTCCAGATGAGAAATACCAAGGATATATCTTGTTCACATTCATAAACTGTTACACCTGTCCTTCCTGCCAAAATTCATGAGTGCATGGTGCCTCACCTCGCTGCATGTAATGGTGGTCAGCCACATGCCTCATGTGTTCATCCAGAATATGCGCTGTTATTGCCACGCATCATCTTTCAGCACTTTGGCTTGTTCAGCCCTGCGTTTATCAATATTTTGCAGAATTTGATCCGGGGTCATCGCTCCAGCGAACATGCCAGAAAGATCCTTGCCGATATCCATCCACTGCGGATCAATATACTTTACAGCGGCCTGCATGACCGTACCTTTCTCATGATTTTTCTCGTAGTCGATATAGTCCTGTGTCAGCTTCGGTTCGATTTCCGGCCAGCAGATGGTCAGGTTGCCTTCACCCCCATCGAATACACGCTGCAGATGATCATGCTCCGTAATCCACCGGAAAAACTTCAGTACCTCTTCCGGGTGCTTGCTGTTTTTGTTGCCAAACATCGCAGCCGAACCGCCCGGATTTACACCAATCGTCTGATTATCGCCCCATGGCATCACGAAAAATCCCATATTGTCCTTCATGTCCGGATACGCCTCAGACACTTCCTTTTCGGTGCCCGGAACTCGGAGCAGCATCGCTGCCTTCTCCTGACCAAAGGCTTCAATGCCAGCCTCGACCGTATTGGACAGAAAATCCTTGCCGAAGTAACCCAGATCCGCAAATTCCTTCAATTGTTCAATGACCGTCTTGAGCTGCGTCAAATCTGCCACTTTCATCTCATTGTTGTTCAGCTTCTCGTACGTTCCCGGCGCAGCTTTCTCATAGTTTGGACCGGTTTCGAATAAAGGCAGCACCTGATACCATCCGCTGGCAGGCGCCTGATAGAACGGAATGATGTTCTTGTCCTTGATTTTCTGGCTGATCGCCTTGAACCCGGCGTAGGACGTTGGCGGCTGGATGCCGAGCTCTTCAAAGATGCGTTTGTTATAGTACACATACCATATTTTCGATGGTGCAAAAGAAACCCCGTACACCTTCTCTTTATAGCTAACCGTTGGTAAAATCTCTTCAGACATGCGTCCTGTAAATTCCTCATTGGTCAAATCAATTGCATTTTCCTCAGGTCTTACGTTGGCAGGCATGCTCAGCGGGTCCACATCCACATTAAAAATATCAGGAGCTTCACCGGAGGCGAGCTTCACCTTAATCAGGTCACGCCACTGGGCATCAGGGACCACCTGAAAGTCAATTTTCACACCCGTTTCCTGCTCATATTCTTTAGCCATCGTTTGCATGATACCCGTACGTGGAATGCCGCTCTGGCTTGTTCCGAACGTTAACGTTACCTTCCCTGAACCTTCGGAACTGTCACCGGAGTTGCACCCGGCAAGAAGCAGGCTGGACAGCAGCAGCGTACCTATGAAGGATAATAGAAATCGTTTTCTCATCAATAAACCTCCCATGGAATAAAGAATAATGGCTCTTGCCGAAACGCTTCATGTAAGCGTATTCTTATGTGGATAACTTTACGCGGAACAAAGAATGTGCTCAATAGACAAAAGCGTTCTCTTGGGTGGACATTTTCGAGTAAGTTGCAATACATCATCCGATAACGAGGTGTGAGATGGTTAAGTACCGATTCAGGACGCTCCAGCAAAGTCTGTTTGCCTACTACTCTGCGGTTTTTATTGTATTTTCATTGCTTGTAGCCAGCCTCTTGTATGTTTTTCTTGCCAATGACATTCGTAGTCGCAGTGCGGAACAGCAGAAACAGCTGGGGAACTCGATGGTGGGCAATCTGGATCAGGAAATCGTCAAAATGAATAATTTCTCCATGAACATCGTATATTCCAATCTGGTCAAGGAGCACTTCAGTCACTATTTATCTCCAGCGGAGGACAATGAACAGACGCTGACAAGTGACCCGGCGTTTTACAAGGATACAACAACGCTGATTGATGTCATTCTGGCGATCATTAGCAGCTCCAACACAGCGAAACAGGCCAATATCTATGATGTGAACGGTAAAATGCTGGGTGCTGGTGCGTTCAATGGACAGCTATCTGTAGATCTAACCCAAAGACCGTGGTATGAGGAAACGTGGGCGCGCAATGGCTGGCGTGTCCTAAGTTTACTCGATGGTGGGGCTTTACCGATGCCAACGGGGCAGGGGGAATCTGCCAAACCATATCTTTCCCTTACCCGGGTGTATAAGGATGGAAATTATGTCTCGCAAGGAGTAGTGGAAATTTTGCAGGATGCCGGAACCCTGTTCCAGCATTTGAACGATGTGCAAGCGGGGAACGAAGATCTGAGCGTCTATGTAGTGAATGAACGTAATGAGCTTTTATATCCTTTGTTGTCCAATGAACATCCGTTAACAGCAATCCATTCCGACGTGGTTGACTTGATTCATAACGACCAATATCCACCGGAAACGATGCAAGAAGTGTTAGATCCCCATGGAAATTCAAAGCAAATGATGACCTACACGACCTCGCAGGAGACCGGATGGACGGTTATTGTGATGCAGTCCAAACAATCCCTGTTTGCGAATCTGAATCGCATGGCTCTTCTGTTCATGGGGGCAACTTTAGCTACCTTGATGCTTATTCTGCTCCTCTCATACCTGATCTCCAAACGTGTTACCTTACCGCTCCATCGTTTGCAGCGCATTATTCAGAAAACTGGCGTCCACGATCTGACCACGGGTCAGGACTCTGGTCAGTTGTTCAAGTTGGAAGTTCCAGGTTCCATCCGTGAGATGGATGAGTTGAATGATACGTTTATCCAATTGAATCAACAGCTTGTGCAGTCTTTTCAGGACATGCTGGCGATCAAATCTCAGGAAACGGATGCCAGGCTGCTGGCGTTGCAGTCCCAGATGAACCCTCACTTTCTGTATAACAACATTACGAACATTAGCATCATGGCAGAGGAGGGCATGAATGAACAGATCGTTGCGTTCTGTGGTCACATCGCATCCATGCTGCGTTACATCTCGGCTCCGAACAAAAGCGGTGTTCCATTGGAAAAAGAAATCGACTACTGTGAGCGATATTTGGAGTGTATGAAAATTCGGTTCGAAGATGATCTGCTTTATGAATTCCATGTTCCGGACTCGATGAAAAACCTTCAAGTGCCTATGCTGCTGATTCAGCCTTTGCTGGAAAATGTCATGAAATATGGACTGCGTGATACGCCACCCTGGAAGCTGCATATCATTGGAAAGCTGGACACCTTGCAGGAAACCTGGCTAATGACCGTCGAAGATAACGGACCTGGCATGGAACCCGAGGCGCTTACGCTCATCCAGCAGTACATACAACAATCACAGGAATGGGAGCGTATGCCTGAACTTGAGATCAACGGGATGGGATTGAAAAACATCTGGATCAGACTCCAATTATGGTATGGTTCCGCGGCACATATGCATATTTCAAATAAACCTTCTGGCGGCGTCAGCATTACGATTGGCGGTTCCATTCGAAAGGAGCACAGTTAAAACGCATGGTGATGACATATAGAACTATTATTGTGGAAGATGAGGCGTTGATTCGCCGCAACGTATCCCGGAAATTCAGTGAGTTGGGCACACGGTTTGAGGTTATCGGTGAGGCTAGGAATGGGCAGGAAGCATTGGAACTGATTGAACATACGGTGCCGGATCTGGTCGTTACCGATATTCAGATGCCGGTCATGAATGGGCTGGAACTGGCGAAACATCTGTATTTTGCCTATCCGCATGTCAAGATCGTGATCCTGAGCGGCCATCATGAGTTTGAGTTTGCACGTCAGGCAATCAGTTACAAAGTGGAGGATTATCTGCTTAAGCCCCTCACGGAAGAACAGCTTCGGTCGCTGCTGGATGCAATGGAATTAAAACTTGGCAAGGCAGGGGATTCGCTGGTACATGTCAGTGCAATGCTGGATGAACAGGTGAAGCCGGAGGATATCGCAGAGGCAGTCAAGTTGTATCTGAAACAGAACTATATGCATGAAATTACGTTACAGGACATGGCAGGACAGATGCATTTTAGTGTGGATTACCTGGGGAAGTGTTTCAAAAAGGTGACAGGTGAAACCCCGCTCAAATACATGACAGGGCTTCGAATCAACGAAGCAAAACGCATGCTCGCGGCCTTTGAAGATATGGATATCAAGACAGTGGGTAAAGCGGTGGGGTATAGTGATTCTCATTATTTTAGCCGTATTTTCAAAAACAAGACAGGACTGTATCCCAGCGAGTATCGCCAAAGGTTACAATAATGCAAAAAAGCCCTGTCCATGGCTCTTGAAGAACCACGATGACCGGAGCTGATTATTGTGACAAAGCATCTTCCGTGATTTGGCGGATATCAAATGGGGAACGGTTACCTTCCTCAATGATGTCGGGGAGAATATGTTCGAGGAAATAGTGTACACAGTGAAGGTCAATATTCTTGATTTTGATCAGGGCATATCGGTACATCACGATAAATTCCTTTTCTGTATTGCCACGCTGCAGTTCAGCAAACGCTTCGTACACCTGATCCATTTTGTCGGCCACTTCAAGAATAAGTCCTTCGACAGAGTTATCTTTGCCTTCACGCAGCTGTCTGCGGAAAATCGGCTGGAACTCTTCAGGAATATTTTCGTTAATAAAATGCTCAACCATGCCTTCTTCTACCTGCTGCAGCATCGAACGAAGCTCCAGTGAATAATGTTTAACCGGCGTTTTGATATCACCGATGAAGATTTCGCCATAATCATGACTGCTGGTGATCTCGTAAAGCTTCTTCCAATCGATGGCGACCCCATGCTGTTCCTCAATATCGGCGAGTGTTTTGGCATATTGCACGACTTTCCAGGAGTGGGCGGATACGCTGTGCTCCTCAAACTTGAATTTCCCCGGCGTACGAATAATGCGTTCGAGATCGTTGAGTGATCTAAAGTACGTATGAATTCCCATATAAGTAATCATCCTTTGTTGGTTGGGTATGAACCGACTATACACCAGTGATGTTAACACAGGATTAACGCCGTATGAGGTTAAGGTAAAATCAGTTCGCATATTAGTCTGCCCATAGATCCGATGGTAATTACATGGTGTGGAGTGAGTAAATTAAGAAATGCGAACTATTGTTCTTATATTGTTTTCGTTGTAAAATCTGGAGTGGACGGTTTATGTTCCCTATTTCTTCGAAAGGAAGTTTTTGCACCATGATGGGAAGATCCCACCTGATTATCGGGACCACTGTATCCCTCTCTGTTCTGCAATTGGCAGGTATGCCTGTAACTGCACCGGCGGTTACCGTGGCTCTGATTGGTTCGCTGCTGCCAGACATTGATGAGCCCAATTCGCTATTGGTATCCAAGGCATTGCCGAACAGCCTCATTCGGCTATTACAGACAATCCTGCTGCCTGTCGCTGTATTTGTGTACTTCTATGTACAGGCAAAGCCATGGAATCTGCTGCTCGCCATTCTGATTGCAATGGTATCTTTTCTACCATCTCGGTCCCTGCGCAAAGTGTTGATGTTTGCAATCGGATTGGGGCTTGTATTCTATGGGCATGCATTCGCACCATGGAATCTAATTGCTGGCAGTCTGTTAATGCTGTGTACCACGTTAACCCACAGGGGATTGACACACACATTATACGGAACCGCCGTATGGACTGGGTTGCTCTACAGTACAACTCATTTGCAGGGGCCCGAGATCTGGGTAGCCGGAGGCACAGCCTATGTCATGCATCTATTGGCAGATTCGTTGACGAATCGCGGCATTCGTCCATTGCCGCCACTCAAGTGGCGTATAAGGATCAATCTCATGAGTACAGGCACGAAGCATGGAGCCGTCGTGGAAAATGTGTGCATTGTGCTGGCTCTTATTTTGGCCTGGATTGCGTTCTCTCCTTTATTTCTGTAAACCCAATATGCCAGCTTCTGCTAATGCAGAGGCTGGCATTTTATAATCCCTCTCTATTTCTCCATTTAGCTACATCTACATTTTTAAAGGGAATTTCCGTGTTCTGAACATCAAAAAAAAGATGCCCTGAAAATCAGGACATCTCTTTATAGAAGAAGTTACGCGTTTTGGATAATCGTGTTCAGTGTTGTCTGATCCAGACCCTTCACCAGTTTCACGAGCAACTCTTTTGCCGCATCATAGTCATCCGTATGAATAATGGAAGAAGAAGTATGAATGTAGCGGGCGCAGATGCCAATTACCGTTGAAGGTACACCGATACCGCTCAAATGAACCGCTCCGGCATCCGTACCGCCAGGAGAGATGAAATATTGCATTTTGATCTGATTTGTTGATGCTGTGTCCTGAACATATTCCACAATACCGCGATGGGTGAACATGCCCGGGTCGAAGATTCGCAGCAAAGCGCCTTGTCCGATATGTCCGAATGACTGTTTGTCTCCTGTCATATCATTCGCAGCACTGCAATCCAGTGCAAAGAAAATATCCGGTTCAATGAGATTAGCAGCCGTGCGTGCACCGCGAAGTCCCAATTCCTCTTGGACTGTTGCACCGCAATAGAGGGTGTTTGGCAATTTTTCCTTATGCAATGCTTCAACCAGCTCAAGTGCAAGTCCTACGCCGTAACGGTTATCCCATGCTTTTGCCATAATTTTCTTCGGATTGGCCATCGGTGTGAATTCACAGATCGGCACGATCTGCATGCCGGGGTGAATGCCCCAAGACTCTGCTTCTGCACGGTTATCCGCACCAATATCCAAGTACATATGATTAAGATCAACCGGTTTATTGCGCTGGGATTCATCAAGTAGATGCGTAGGTGTTGAACCGACAACCCCTGGAATCCGGCGATCCGGAGTGATGAGCTCCAGACGTTGAGACAGCACAGCCTGACTCCACCATCCACCGAGTGGGCGGAATTTGATCATGCCTGTTTCGGTAATGCCTGTGGTCATGAAGCCAACTTCGTCGAAGTGACCTGCAACCATAACTTTGGGTCCGGACGCCTCTCCTCGCAATACACCAAAAAGGCTGCCCAGGCGATCCTGGACAAATTCATCCGTGTACGGAGACATTTGCTCCTTCATCCATCCGCGAAGCTCGCGTTCAAACCCGGAAACGGAAGGGAATTCCGTTAACGTGCGAAACATTTCCAACGTTTTTTGATTCATGTGTCGACAACTCCTCTGCTTGTATGTAAGTCAGGTCTCAGCAGAACGGCTGCCGGACTGTTGTTCTTCGAAAGAGAAGAACGTTTTATTTAACCACTGGTCACACTACAGTATGAACCTTGCGCAAGTAATTGTCCATGGTTATGTCACGTATCTCAGGCATGAATGGTTGCTCGTTTGAGGAATCATCGGGCCATTAAATCCGCGCCAAGCACAGTCGCCAAGCAGCTGTATTGAATATGCATATAGTAAGGAACCGTTTTGCTTAACGAGTATTCCATAAGGTATTCAATAAACCACTAATTTCACTTGCCTGACAACAGGAAGGAGCTGGGACAATAGATGATGCCACCCGATGAAGGCTATGAAACCATCCTTTGTATCGTCCTTTTTATTTTGCTCGTGATCATTCTGCTTTATTTATAAATTTCACCAGACCTCTGATCCGGCGCTGAGTGACTCATCTGATTCGGCTGCTTCATCGTGCTGGAAACAAATGCTGTCTTTCGCCGGATACATAACTTTCCCAACCTTAACAAACAATGAATACAGGATTACACACAGTACATGCAGTCACATCTGTTGACTCATTTTCACTTTAAGGGAGGTTCTGTATCTTGCCAGCTCAAACTAAGGGTAGTAGTAAAAAATCATCATCATCCCTGTCCATCAGTGAACAGGAATATAAAAAAGTCGCCAAAAAACATGAGCCTGCCCGTCCAATCTGGACCAACTGTATCAAGGCATTCTTTGTCGGCGGATTGATCTGCGTCATTGGACAGGCTATCCAGGAAGCATTTATGGCAGGGTTCCATATGACATCGAAAGAAGCTGCCAGTCCAACCGTTGCAGTCATGATTCTCATTTCAGTCATCCTGACTTGTCTCGGTGTTTACGATAAAATGGCGCAATGGGCTGGTGCCGGGACGGCTGTCCCTGTCACCGGGTTTGCCAATTCCATGTGTTCGGCAGCACTGGAGCATCGTGCAGAAGGACTGGTGCTGGGTGTTGGTGCCAACATGTTCAAGCTGGCCGGTTCAGTCATCGTGTTTGGTGTAGTGGCCGCCTTTGTCGTGGGGATCGTATACGCCTTTCTCGGCTTCGGAGGTGGACATCTATGAAACGCCTGGGACAACAAACCTGGCAATTTGAGAACCGTCCACGGATTATCGGCAGGTCAGCAGTTGTAGGGCCGGATGAAGGACAAGGGCCTCTGGCATCTGATTTCGATTATGTATATGACAATTTGGAGATTGGGGAGAAGACCTGGGAAAAGGCAGAGCGCAAGCTCCTCGAACAGGCTTCCCAAATGGCATTAATCAATGCGAATATTACGAAGGAAGAGCTTCAGTTCTTTGTAGGCGGGGATCTGATGAACCAGATTATCAGCAGTTCCTTTTCTGCCCGCAAGCTGGGTGTACCCTATCTGGGCGTATTTGGTGCCTGTTCAACCTCAATGGAAACGTTAGCTTTGGCCTCGCTCATTGTGGATTCGGGTGCAGGGGATTATGTACTCGCGGGTACGGTAAGTCACAACTGTACGGTGGAAAAGCAATTTCGTTATCCAACAGAGTATGGTTCCCAGAAGCCTCCGTATGCCCAGTATACGGTTACGGGTTCAGGGTGTAGTGTGATATCCCGTTCAGGTCAGGGGCCGGTAGTCACCAAAGCAACCATTGGCCGAATTATGGATATGGGTATCAAAGATCCGTTTAACATGGGGGCTGCCATGGCTCCTGCGGCAGCGGATACCATTGTTTCACATTTCCGGGATACAGGCCTGGAACCCGGTTATTATGATCTGATCGTTACAGGGGATCTGGCTTCGGTTGGATTGCCCATCGTGAAGGAGCTTTTGCATAAAGAGGGTGTTCCAATGGAACAAACGGTCTTCAATGATTGTGGCCTGATGATCTATAACCTGGAAAAGCAGCCTCAGGTTGTGGCTGGAGGAAGCGGCTGCGGATGTTCAGCGACCGTAACCTACGGTCACATTTTGAACCGGATGCAAAAGGGTGAACTCAATAAGGTATTGGTGGTCGCTACCGGTGCATTGTTGTCTCCACTTTCATATCAGCAGGGCGAGAGCATTCCTTGTATTGCGCATGCCGTAGCCATAGAAAAGGAGGGATAAAGGATGCAGTTTTTATGGGCATTTATTGTTGGCGGGTTGATATGTGTTGTGGGACAACTTCTGATGGATGGGGTCAAACTGACTCCTGCACACACGATGAGTACACTTGTTGTGGCTGGTGCGGTTGCGGATGCGTTCGGGCTGTATGATCCACTCGTCAAATTTGCAGGGGCAGGCGCTTCCATCCCCATTACCAGTTTTGGTAACTCCCTCGTGCACGGGGCATTGACGGAGCTGGAGAAAGAGGGATGGATCGGTGTCATTACGGGGATATTCGATTTGACCGCGGCGGGTATTTCCTCAGCGATTATCTTTTCATTTCTCGCGGCGTTGGTGGTTCGGCCGAAAGGGTAACAGAGCATGGCAGAGCTAACCATTATACATGGAATTTGCAGAGGCTTCGGATAACTTCTATCCGGGCCTTTTTTTGTCGTAATCATGCGATAACTGCGGTGAATCTGACGGCTGGATACAAATGTTGAGTTCCTTCGAGTGTACTCGCGCCCTTGGATCATGTACAATAAAAGGAAATCTGTATGCTTTTTTAGGAGGTTAGACCACATGCCTGTGCGCAAAGAGTCGATCCAAATCATATCAGCAGTTCGTACTAATCTGGAATCTTGCATCATGGGGAAATCCTTTGAAATTCAACTTTTGCTCACAGCTTTGCTTGCAGGTGGACACGTTCTGATTGAAGACGTACCAGGAACAGGCAAAACGCAGTTGGTTAAAGCGTTATCGAAATCCATGCGCGGAGAGTACCGCCGCATTCAATGTAATCCTGATATTTTGCCAAGTGACATCACGGGGGTATCCGTTTTCCATCCACGTGACGAGCGCTTTTACTTCCGTCCGGGTCCGGTCATGACTAACATCTTGCTGGCTGACGAGATTAACCGGGCAACAACGAAAACGCAGTCCGCTTTGCTGGAAGTCATGGAAGAGCGCAGTGTGACGGTAGATGGCGATACGTATGATCTGCCTCATCCATTTATGCTCTGTGCCACCCAGAATCCAATCGATTTTGAAGGAACATACACATTGCCGGAAGCGCAGCTGGACCGGTTTATGTTGAAAATAAGTCTGGGTTATCCCGACAAGGATATCGAGAAAACGCTGCTGAAGCAGCATCAGTCGGGTCAGCCTGTTGATCGGCTTGAATCTGTAACCCATATGGATCAGATATCTGCCATTCAGCAGGAAATCAAGGAAGTATTCATCGGTGATCCGGTCATGGATTATCTGCTTGATGTCGTTCGCAAAACTCGCTCCCACCCATCCGTATTGCTGGGCGCCAGCCCGCGGGCAGCTATTTCATTTATGATGGCCGTGAAGGCTTTTGCCTTTTTGCAGGAACGTGACTACGTGCTTCCGGATGACGTGAAAACGATGGCGCCTTATGTCATCTCCCATCGGATTGTGCTGCGTCCCGAATCGAGATTGGACAGCATGAGCTCCGAGGCTGTTTTAAAATCCGTACTTCAGCACGTTCGAGTGCCCGTCTCCATGGGGCAATAATTGATGAAGCCGCTTTTGAGTACAGTCAGAAGGGGAATACGCCACCCCCGCGTATGGAGCATCGCGGCGGTGTGGATGTGCTGTTTGGCTTATGTTTTGTTCCAGGGCGGGAAGACCTCCCTGATGCTGCTGTCGATGGTGACGCTGCTTTGTATTTACCTTGCAATTGCTGGTTTTAGCGGTGTACGGCGAACTCACGGCGTGCGTAAGCTCTCTTCCGGTCAGGATCATGAAGAGCTGCTGCATGCCGGTGACCAGGTACAGGTGCAGTTAAGTCTGAACATCCCGGGATTTCTGCCACTTCCTTATGTGGTTGTGCGCGAAATGCTGCATCGGCATAACGGTGAATCCTGGTCTTTCAAAGAAAGCCTCATTCCGAGCATGCGAGGGTATGGTGAATTGTCATTTCAGACCCCGCCGCTGGAGCGGGGAAAGTATGTCTTTTCAGAAACGGAATGTGCCAGCGAGGACATCTTTGGGCTGATCGAGCATCGGGGAACGTTCAAAGCCAAAGGGGAATTCCGGGTGCTTCCGCGGACGGTATTTATTCCGTACTGGCAGCTGTATGACCGCAAATCACGGTTATCCGGTCCACAGACGGCCTTGACCCGCTCGCGCAGAGAAACGACCCAGATTAACGGCGTGCGTGACTACGTTTACGGTGATCGCCTTTCCCGGATTCACTGGAATGCAACGGCAAAGACGGGAACGTGGAAGTCCAAGGAATTTGAACATGAGTCGGTGCCGAAAACGATTCTGGTGCTGGATGCGCTGTCAGGCAGCTATGAACATGGTGAGGCCTTTGAACTGGCTGTGTCCACGGCAGCCTCACTGCTGGAGTATGGCACAAGAGAACGAATGGGTGTGGGACTGCTGACACTGTCAGAAAAGATATCATTTTTTGCTCCCAGCGAAAGTCCGATGGAGCGGCAGAAGATGATTCATCATCTGGTGGATATCCAATATAACGGCCAGGAGAATCGGCTGCTGCCCGGTGTTGAGAAGATGTCGCGTCAGTTTCCTCAAGGCGCTTATTTTGTAGTGATTTCTCCCCAGAAGGATGAAAAAGTTCTCGAACTGCTGCGATGGGCTGACACACGGGGGATGACTCCATGTCATGTTCTGATTGAACCCACCGATTCCCGCCGGAGTTCCGAGTGGAATGCGATGCTGCGCGGAAGAGGCACAAGATCCTTTACCGTTTCCCATTTGCAGGAGCTTCCAACGGTTATGGGGGGAGGTAGTGTATGAGTACTAAAGGCAAAGAGCTGACAGTGGGGAGAAGATCCTGGTATCATGCAGCTTCGTTGCTCTGGATTTTCCTGATTGGCATGCAGTGGATATCATTCACACAGGAAACCTGGTATACCGAGACCACTTCATTGGTGCTGTGGACGCTCGCAGCGGTCAGCATTCTGGAAGTGATTCTGCCTTTCAAAATGTTGGTGCGAACCATAGTCAAGGCGGTTGTCCTTGTATATATTTTGCATAAGACATTAATTGACTACACCGTTTATATTCCTTATGGCACGTTAATAGAGCGTACAGAGCAGTTTATACTGCACCTGACACCTTACATCTGGTTCACCCTGTGCGCCTGGGTCATGCTTGAAGCTGCCCTTCGCCTGGTGACCACAACACGCCGAATTCTCGTTTTTCTGGGGATCAACATTATCTCGATGGGGATTCTTGACTCCTTCACCCAGATTCCACTCTGGATTGAAATCGCCTGGGTTATGTTTGCGGGAATGGGATGGCTGGTATGTCAGCACTTCCGTAATTTCCAACTGCAATATCCACAAGGGTGGAAGCGAATTATCCGGTATCCTTACAAAATTCTGGCCAACATTGCCATCATATTTTCTTTGATTATCGTAGCTAGTGTGAACATGCCGGAAGTTCCACCTACCTTAACGGACCCGTATACCGCGTGGCGTAATTACACCGGAAGTTCGGCGAGTCAGACAGGCAACGGAACATTGGACATTCCGACAGCGACCGAGTCAGGATACAGCAGGGAAGACAACCAGCTTGGCGGCGGATTTAACTTCGACTATACACCTGTCATGTCTGTCACTACCAATGAGCGCAGTTACTGGCGTGGTGAGACACGGGCAGAGTATACGGGAACAGGCTGGGATGATCGCGGACGAGGTGCCACAGAGGATGTTGAGGCGGGACAAGCACTGGAGAATGATGAACCCGGAAATGTAACCACCAAGCAAGTCACTCAGAAAGTGACGATGTTGAATGACAATGTGTATCCGATCCTCTTTGGCGCTTATTCCATCTCGGAAGTTATATCTGTCAATGGTGAGGCGAATTCCGACCGGATGTTATGGAATCCGGCGCAGGCAGAGCTGCATGTCGTAACAGACCGTCAGCAACCACAATATCCGAAGACGTATACGATTGTATCCGAGGCGCCGGTTATTGTGGAAGATGAACTGCGTACCAAATCTTTTGATGATCTGTATACGAGCAATCCGGCAGATAATATGTATCTGCAGCTACCATCCAGATTCCCTGATCGGGTGACGGATCTGGCCGCTGAAATTACAGCATCGGCAAATACGCCGTATGAAAAAGTGGCATTACTGCAAAACTATTTACAATTAAATTTTGATTACACAAACAATCCGGATTTATCCCGAAAAGTAAGCAGTGACTTTGTGGAAGGATTTTTATTTGACATTCGTGAGGGGTATTGTGATTACTTCTCGACTGCGCTGGTTATGATGGCACGCTCCGAGGGTATTCCCGCTCGTTGGGTGAAAGGGTACGCACCTGGACAGCTTTCGTTGAATTCAGACATGCAGGCCCCGCGACAACCTGGAGCTGAGATCGAGACGACGTACACGGTAACGAATGCAGACGCGCATTCTTGGGCTGAAGTTTATTTTGGCGAGTATGGCTGGATTCCGGTTGAAGCAACGCCGGGCTTTGACATGCCGCTGCTCACGGAACAACCAGATGTACAGCCTGTAGATGAGCCTGAAGAACAACCTGAAGAGGAACCGGTAAAAGAGGAAGAGCAGACCCCTGCGCCTGAACAGGCTTCATCGAGCATCCCGGCTTTTGTAATCTGGGCAGCGGGAGCCATTATCGTATTGTGGGTAGCTTATATGTTCTGGCGAAACCGCCTCTCGCTTCGATTCTTCGTGCTTCGTCTGCGGACAGGTGGACCGCTAACGCCTGAACAAAAGGTAGTGGCGGAGACAGAACGCTGGATACGTTATGCGAAGCGTAAAGGCTTGACCCGGAGCGGGGACGAGACACTTCGTGAATCCGTAACCCGCTGGAGCCAGGCGAAACCAGCTGCAGCAGCCACATTGCATGAACTTCTAGCGAAGTTTGAACAGACTCGCTATAGTCCAGCGTCTGTAACTGCGGACGACTGGAAGGCCGTCTATCAGACCGCGTCGAAGCTGCGTAAGGAACTTAAAGCGGAACGGGCGTAATGTCGCCCGTCCCGTTTTTCCTTTTTCCTATGCTATCAGGCGCTGTATGCATTTTCAGGAAAGACGGATTTGTGATATAGTGTGTCGTATGAAACTGAGGTGACTTCTTTGTTTGAAATGTTAATGCCCAAGCTGCGTGTAGACACGGTTTTTGACATTAATCTGGAAGAGCTATACGCTCAAGGCTACCGTGGAATTATAACTGATCTGGACAATACACTCGTTGGGGCCAAAGCTCCTGACGCCACGCCCGAACTGATTGAGTGGTTCGCACGTGTCAAAGAGGCTGGTTTCCAGCTCATGATTGTGTCCAATAACAATTTGAATCGTGTATCCCTGTTTGCGACGCCACTGGATATCCAGTTTGTGCATAGTGCACGCAAACCATCGAATGTTCCGTTTCGTAGAGCAATGAAGATGATGGAGTTAACTCCTGAAAAAACGATTGTGGTAGGCGATCAGATGCTTACAGATGTCTTTGGAGGTAATCGACTGGGACTCTATACGGTTCTGGTGTTGCCAATCTCCATTGGAGATGAAGGCTTTATGACCCGCTTCAATCGGCGCGTGGAACGGATTGCTCTAACGAGTTTGCGCAAGAAAGGCTTATGGCTTGAGGAGGAAAAGAAGAAATGACAGAACCGCATAACGGCAATATTGCCGTAAGGTGCAGCGGATGCGGAGTGCATCTGCAAACGGAAAACCCGGAAATACCTGGATTCATCCCCGAAAAAGCGTTGGATCGTGAACCCGTTATTTGCCAGCGTTGTTTCCGTATCAAAAATTACAATGAGTCATCATCCGTTACAGTGGATCAGGACGAGTTCTTGGCCCTACTGAGCAAAATCGGGGATAAGGATGCACTTGTCATCCATATCGTTGATCTGTTTGACTTTGATGGCAGTATCATCTCTGGTTTGCAGCGTTTTGTAGGCAACAATCCGGTATTGCTTGCCGTGAACAAAACGGACTTGCTTCCAAAAGTAACCAACTGGAACAAGGTTCGCAACTGGGTGCAGAAACAGGCCAAAGAACAAGGTTTGCGTACGGTGGATGTCGTTCTGTGCAGTGCGAAGCAAAATCAGGGCTTTGACCGACTGCTCGAGCTTGTCGGGACGTATCGCGGAGATCGTGACGTATATGTGGTTGGTGGTACCAATGTGGGCAAATCGACACTGATTAACCGTCTGATTCGTGATTACAGCGATCTCGAGCAGGAACTCACGACATCCCGTTACCCGGGGACGACGCTGGATATGGTTAATATTCCACTGGACGATGGAAAAGCTATTATTGATACGCCGGGAATTGTATACCCTTGGCGTTTCAGCGAGATTGTATCCCGTAAAGATCTGGCTGCCATTATGCCGGAAAAACCGCTTAAACCGGCGGTTTATCAGTTAAATTCTGGTCAGACGCTCTTCTTTGGCGGCATGGCTCGTTTTGACTTTGTGGAGGGTGATCGTCAGTCCTTTACTTGTTTTATCAGCACTGCGCTGGATATTCACCGGACGAAGCTGGAACGTGCAGACGACTTGTATCGTGACCATCTGGGTGAATTGCTGTCTCCACCAACGCGTGAAGATGCAGCGGATATGCCTGAATGGACCAGACATGAATTCCGTATCAAACGTGGCAGCCAGTCGGATGTATTCATTTCCGGACTGGGCTGGATTAAGGTTAACGGTGAGAATGGGGCGCTTGTAGCTGTTCATGCTCCAAAAGGTATTCGTGTACTGATCCGCCCATCCTTGATCTAATGTAATTACAGCAGTATTTTCACCAGATCGGAGGCGGAAGTATGTCGGAACAGAAAAAAACAAATCCTTCACTCCCTGTCCTGCTTGGCGTCATGGGTGATCCCATTGCACATTCCAAATCGCCTGCTATGCATAATGCAGCTCTGCAGGCTGCAGGAGTGAATGGAATGTATATGCCACTGCATGTTCGTCCCGAGCAGCTGGAATCAGCCATTCGAGGCATTGTGGCGCTGGGGTATCGCGGTGTGAATGTAACCATTCCGCACAAAGAACAGGTGATGCAGTATCTTGATGTCATTGATGAAAGTGCACGCCTGATTGGCGCGGTGAACACCATTGTTAATGATGAGGGCAAGCTGACAGGTTATAATACGGATGGCATCGGTTATGTGCGTTCCTTGAAGGAGGAAGCTGTTCCGGAACTCGCAGGTAAACGGATCGCTGTTCTGGGGGCTGGCGGAGCAGCAAGAGGTGTGATATACGCCCTTGCTTTGGAGAAGCCTGAACGGATTAGTATTCTTAACCGTACAGCCGACAGAGCCGTTGCCCTTGCTTCTGATCTGCGCGCTCATGGACTGGGTGACATCACAGGTAGTGGAATGGAAGAGGCTGCTGCGATACTGGCTTCGGCCGATATTGTGATTAACACGACAGCCGCGGGCATGCATCCGCATGTAGATGACGTACCTTTTGACCCTGCACTCATTCGAGCAGGCGCAGCAGTCAGCGACCTGATCTACAATCCGCTGGAAACACGCCTGCTTCGCGAGTCAAGGCAGCGTGGATGTACTGTGCATGGTGGTCTGGGTATGTTTATATACCAGGGCGCGGTAGCATTCGAGCACTGGCTCGGCATCCCGGCTCCCGTGGAGACGATGCGGCGAGCTGTGTTAGAGAGTTTTTGATATTGTAAAATGAAAACAATATTACACGATGACGAAGAGTGCAGAACCAATCTGAAGAAACGAAGTGCTCGCCTTTATCACCGGATTTCCCCCTTTATAAATGAAATGAAGAAATCTGGGGATAACAGCGATCGTAAGATGGTACTGCAATCGTAGTCACACTGTGTAAACTTTGTTAGTTCGTTTTATGAATGTAAAAATATAATTGAACGGTCAAGCCTAGGGCAGACACTGTGCTGTTGCTGAGGCTTGCTCACCATAAGGAGTATGGAGTATTCATGTTAAACGGTAAACAAAAGCGCTTTTTGCGTTCACAAGCACATCATCTGACCCCTGTATTTCAAATCGGTAAAGGGGGAACGAATGAGCATCTGTTCCGTCATATCGAAGATGCAATCGAGAAGCGCGAATTGATGAAAGTGCAAGTGCTCAACAACAATGACGAGGACAGAAAAGAGATGGCCGAAGAAGTTGCCCGTGAAACGGGTAGTGAGCTTGTACAAGTCATCGGTAACACAATCATTCTGTACAAAGAATCACGTGACAACAAACAAATCGAACTACCTAGATAAGGGAGTGTGACGCGGGTGAAGATCGGTATCATGGGTGGTACGTTTGATCCGATCCACATGGGACACCTCCTGGCAGCTGAAGCGGCCAGGGATTCGCATGCACTGGATGAGGTCTGGTTCATGCCTTCCCATGTTCCACCTCACAAACGCGGCGCCGGAGCTTCGGGACAGCAACGTCTCGAAATGACGGAAGCGGCTGTGAAAGGTGTGCAGCAATATGAGGTGCTGGGTATCGAGATGGAACTTGGAGGTGTGTCCTATACCATTGATACCATGAAGGAGCTTTGGCGCCGCTATCCGCAGCATGAATTTTACTTTATTGTTGGAGCGGATATGGTGAACTATCTTCCCAAATGGGAGCAGATCGAAGAGCTCGCCGAACGTTTAACCTTCATCGGTGTGGGAAGACCGGGATTCCAGTTACATCTGGATGACCTGCCGGACGCGTTGCAGGATCGGGTATTGTTGGCTGAGATGCCCCTAGTGGATATATCATCCACAGCAGTACGCAGACGTCTTGCCAAAGGTCATTCGGTACGTTTCATGATTCCTGATGAGGTGCACCAATACATTGTAAGGAGCGGTTTATATGGAACTAAGCCGTGACGAACTGATCCGCGCAGTTTCCGGTCAAATGCCGGAGAAGCGTTGGAAGCATACGCTGGGTGTCATGGAGTCGGCAGTGTTATTGGCTGAAAAATATGGTGCTGATCCTGTAAAAGCGGATTTGGCAGCAATCTTGCATGATGTGGCCAAGTATTGGCCCGTATCCGAGATGGAAGCGGTCATCCGTGATAATGGTTTGAACGAAGAACTTTTGCAGCATGACAAGCAGCTCTGGCATTCCGAAGTGGGTGCTTTTGTTGCCGAGCGTGACTACGGCATCGATGATGCCGAAATTATTAATGCTATTCGTTGGCATACCTCGGGTCGAGTGGGCATGAGCCTGCTGGATAAAGTGGTATGTCTTGCGGATTATATTGAACCGGGAAGAGACTTCCCGGGAGTAAATCATATTCGCGAACAGGCTGAGCTCAGTCTGGAAGAAGGTCTAATTGCCGGTTTTGACTCGACAATCAGTTTGTTGATCTCGCAGCGCCGTGTCATTTACCCTTTGACCATGCTGTCGCGGAATGACTTAATTGCACAATTATAGAGGTTGTTCAAAAAGTCCACTTTTGATTACGAAGGATGCCTAGCGGCATCATCAGCATCGAAGATGAAATTCAGCCGAAATGTCCGTTGCTCACGTAGTTTGCCTACGCTCCGCTACTCCATTTCTAGCTTTATTCCATCTTCTCGGTACTGAAAACTGATCTTTTTGAACACACAATTATAGATTATGGAGGTTGGTTCATGACAGTATCATCGAAAGAACTTATGAATATGGCGGTTGCGGCCGCTGACGATAAAAAAGCATCCAACATTGTAGCACTGGATCTGATTGGCATCTCGCTGGTAGCGGACTATTTTGTTATCTGTCACGGGAATTCTGATACACAGGTACAAGCGATTGCAACAGAGATTCGCAAACAGGCTCATGCAGCCGGAGTAAACATCAAAGGCATTGAAGGTATGGATTCGGCACGTTGGGTATTGATGGATATGGGTGATGTGGTTGTTCATATCTTCCACCGCGACGAGCGTGAGTATTACAACATTGAACGACTGTGGTCTGATGCCAAAGTGGTGGAAACGGTATGAGTTTGATCGCAGGAACAGTCGTCAACTTGCCGGTTTCACGTGAAGTGTCTCCATTTGGCTACTTTTTGACGACAGGATCGGAAGATGTACTGCTTCACTATACGGAGCTTACACGGGACGTTAAAATTGGAGAAACGCTGGAGGTCTTTTTGTTCTTTGATACGGAAGATCGTCTGGCGGCAACCATGAAAAAACCATACCTTACACTCGGTGAAATGGCACGTCTGGTTGTGGCTGACATTCATCCACGCCTCGGCTGTTTCCTCGAGATGGGGCTTGGGCGGCAATTGCTGCTCCCGATTCGTGAATTGCCTGAGTTGGAAGAATTACGTCCTCATGTAGGCGATGAAGTTTTTGTTCTGATGGAGCATGACAAGCAAGGACGTTTGCGGGCGAAACTGGCTGGGGAACGTGAGCTTGCACCATTGTCCTTCCATGCCCCAACCTCATGGGTCAACGAATGGGTTGAAGCAACGGTGTACAAGCCACTTCAGATGGGTACTTTTGTGCTTGTTGATGGTGGAGTACTGGGCTTTGGCGCTATTGGCATGATCCATTCCTCGGAACGAAATCGTATGCTGCGCCTTGGTGAAAAGGTGAAATGCCGGGTAACCATGGTACGTGAAGATGGACGTGTCAATCTGGCGATGTCTCCTCTCAAAGAGGTTGGTCGCAATGAAGATGCAGACAAACTGCTTGCTTTCATGAAAGAGCGCCCTACGGGCGGCATGCCGTATTCGGATGCAACCCCGCCGGACATCATCAAGCAGCGCTTTGGTATTAGTAAATCCGCTTTCAAGCGGGCCTTGGGCAAACTGATGAAGGATGGTCTGGTAACTCAAAAGGAAAACTGGACTTATCTGACAGAGTCTGTACCCCAGGAACAGAACGAAGATAAGTAAGTAAACGCGTATCATGGATCAAGCATGAGCTTGAATCCATAAGTCAAGGCAGGGCAAGGCTGGGTGAACTCCGGACGCCCCTGCTTTTTCTTTTGTTCAAAAGAGATTCGAAAATGAAATTGAAAGTGCGGTGCCTGACATGTCTTACCGGAAATTTGCCTATGTGTACGATGAATTAATGGAGGATATGCCTTATCCGGACTGGATAAGGTTTGCGAGAACGGCTTGGGAACGGCATGGCATGCCGAAAAGTGTGGCTGAACTGGGCTGTGGAACCGGCTCAATTACGATCCCACTGGTGAACTCCGGCTTTGAAGTTACAGGTATTGACCTGTCAGCGGACATGCTGTCTGTTGCACGCAGTAAAATGGAGGCCACGCCTCAAGGCCACCGCTTATATCGCGAAGGCAGTGTCCGCTGGGTGCAGCAGGATATGCGGGACTGGAGAGTACCGGAGCCTGTGGACTCGGTGATATCGTTCTGTGATTGCGTGAATTATCTGCTTGAAAAAGAGGATGTCGTTCGTACCTTTCAGCGTACTTACGAGATGCTAAAGCCGGAGGGCACATTCCTGTTCGATGTACATCATCCGAATACCCTTATTCGATACGAAGAGGAGCAACCCTTTGTGTTGGACGAACGCTCCGTGTCGTATATTTGGACCTGTGATATGGATCATGATCGGTGTGAGATTGAGCATCATCTGAGTATCTTTTCGCGGGTGGCTGAGAGCGGCAAGGATATGTACCAACGGTTTGAAGAGGTTCATGTTCAGCGTGCGTATGATCCGGACTGGATGAAGCTGGAGCTTACGAAGGCCGGTTTCAGAGATGTACGTGTATATGCTGATTTTGAGTGGAAAGAGGCGGGAGAAGGCGCACAGCGTCTATTCTATGTAGCCGTGAAATAAGATTAAGATATAGAACTGGCCTTATAATGCATAAGGGCAGTTTTTCTTATGTATTTTGAATCTCTGTTTACAGCGTTAACATTGTAAGAAAAATAATAGTCTTTTTGTAACAATGGCTATTGTCAGACTAGGTAATGGAAGCCATAATAGTTGAATGGAAAACGTTTTCTAATTAGTGCAATCCTGAAAATTAAAATTCTGGGTGGGGTGCAAGAATGGAAAGTACCTACAAAACAAGGCTGACTTCCGAGCAGTTAGACGGAATTGTGCAGCAGCATTTTAACACAGGTATCCAAGAATACAAAGAGATGATCGACGGCTGGGCAAACCACGCTTACTTTATCACCAAGAACGACGGACAGAAGGTAGTACTCAAAATAGCTCCTTCTAATGGCATTAAGCTGATGCGCTGCGAACAGCATGTCATGGTTGCTGAGGTTGAGGCATTGCGACTCGCGGCAGAGCTTCAGGATGTACCCGTTCCCCGGGTATTGGCCTATGATCCATCGCTCACCCTGGTACCGGCAGAATATTTTATCATGGAATACATGCCAGGAACGCCGTATAACAAAGTCAAGGATCAGTACAGTGCAGAAGAGCAGGAATCCATTGAACAGCAGCTGGGTGCATACAATCGCCGGATCAATGATATTAAAGGGGAGAAGTTTGGTTACTTTTCCTCAAAGAAACCGCATTATACGACTTGGAAAGAAGCTTTCCTGAGCCTAATGGAGGATATGCTTGCAGATAGCAAAGCAGCGGGTGTGGAATTTTCCATTCGTTATGAGGAACTGGAGCGTTTGATTCAAGAGAAATCGGATGTGCTGGATGATGTCAAAGAGCCAGTGCTTGTACATTGGGATTTGTGGGATGGGAATGTATTTGTGGAGGCGGGGCAAATCACGGCCATTATCGATTTCGAACGTTGCCTCTGGGCAGATCCTCTGATGGAGCATTACTTCAGTCATTTTAATAATACACCGGGATTCCTCAAAGGCTATGGTAGAGCAGTTACAACTGACAGTGAACGAAAAAGAAGAAGTTTATATGATCTGTACTTTGATCTGGCGCTGAGAATCGAGTGTCCGTATCGTCAATACGATAACAAGGAACACATTCAGTGGACGATTGATAATCTAGAAGAAGGAATCAAGCGATTCCAGTCGTCTTAATGTGTATACTGATGCATAGCATTGCTTATACTCAACAGACAGTGTAATATTGACTTTAATGCTGCTTTTTTATATAATGTTTCCGATCATATCGTATACATATTTCGATGATAAGGATCAGTAGTGAATCCTGTACATGACAGAGAGCCGGCGCTTGGTGCAAGTCGGTTGACAGTATTTCACGAACTCGCCTTGGAGAAATGCGGTGATTACACCATCTTGCAACCGAATGAGCTAACACTCGGGTTCAGGAATGGAAATCCGCATCGGTTAACCGCCGTTACAGGTCCAAAGGGAGTGGATGACGAAGCACGTTCGTCCGCTAACTAGGGTGGTACCACGGGAATTCAACCTCTCGTCCCTAGCGCTGCAAACGCTACGGGATGCTGAGGTTTTTTTGTTGCAATAAAAGCGAATAACCAAGAGGAGGAACAATAGATGAGTGAGAATCAACAGCCGAAACACGGCTATAAGCCACAAGACATGGAGAAAAGTTGGCAGCAATACTGGGATGACAATAAAACGTTTAAAACGGGTGAAGACCCCGCTAAACCGAAGTTTTATGCCCTGGATATGTTTCCGTATCCATCCGGCTCAGGTCTGCATGTAGGTCACCCGGAAGGATATACGGCAACGGATATCGTATCCCGTTTCAAACGTATGCGTGGTTTCAATGTATTGCATCCAATGGGTTGGGACGCTTTCGGCCTGCCTGCTGAGCAGCATGCATTGGATACGGGTGAGCATCCACGGGATATTACATTCCGCAATATTGACAATTTCCGTCGCCAGATCAAATCACTGGGTTTCTCATATGACTGGGATCGGGAGATCAGCACAACAGACCCTGACTACTACAAATGGACGCAATGGATCTTCATCCAGTTGTACAATAAAGGCCTGGCTTATGTAGATGAAGTACCTGTTAACTGGTGCGAAGCTTTGGGTACGGTACTGGCGAACGAAGAAGTTATTGACGGTAAGAGTGAGCGCGGTGGACATCCGGTCGTTCGTAAACCGATGCGCCAATGGGTATTGAGAATTACGGAATATGCAGAGCGTTTGCTGGAAGACCTGGAAGAGCTGGACTGGTCGGAAAGTATCAAGGATATGCAGCGCAACTGGATTGGCAAATCGACCGGGGCGGAAGTTACTTTTGCCATTGAGGATCATGAAGAAGTTATCAAAGTGTTTACGACACGTGCAGATACTTTGTTTGGCGCAAGTTATGCTGTATTGGCACCTGAGCATGAGCTGGTGGAAGTCATTACAACGGCTGAACAGCGTGAAGCAATCAAGGCATACCAGGAACAGGCTGCTCGCAAGAGTGATCTGGAACGTACTGATTTGGCTAAAGACAAAACGGGTGTATTCACAGGAACTTATGCAATCAATCCGGTAAACGGAGCGAAGGTGCCAATCTGGATCGCCGATTATGTTCTGGCTGGATACGGCACAGGGGCGATCATGGCCGTTCCGGGACATGACGCTCGTGACTGGGAGTTTGCAAAACAGTTTGGTCTGGACATCATCGAGGTTGTACAGGGTGGCGACGTGACACAAGAAGCGTATTCCGGAGACGGACCGCATGTGAACTCCGATTTCCTGAACGGATTGAACAACGAAGAAGCGATTGCGAAGATGATTGCCTGGTTGGAAGAGAACGGTAAGGGACAAGGCAAGGTAACCTATCGTCTGCGCGATTGGCTGTTCAGCCGTCAGCGTTACTGGGGTGAACCAATCCCGATTCTGCATCTGGAAGACGGAACGATGAAGACGGTGCCGGAAGATCAACTGCCTTTGCTGCTGCCGGATATTGACCAGATCAAACCCTCGGGCACTGGAGAGTCACCACTGGCGAATGTTACGGAATGGGTTAACACCGTAGATCTGGAAACGGGAATGAAAGCACGTCGCGAGACGAACACAATGCCACAATGGGCAGGTAGCTGCTGGTATTACCTGCGCTTTATTGATCCACACAATGACAAGGAACTGATCTCTCAGGAGAAACAGCAGCAATGGCTGCCAGTTGATCTGTATATCGGGGGAGCAGAGCACGCGGTGCTTCACTTGCTGTACGCTCGTTTCTGGCATAAAGTGCTGTATGATCTGGGTGTGGTGCATACCAAAGAGCCGTTCCACAAACTGGTCAACCAAGGGATGATCCTGGGAACCAACAATGAGAAGATGAGTAAATCCCGTGGTAATGTTATTAACCCGGATGAGATCGTCAATGAATTCGGTGCAGATACATTGCGTCTGTATGAAATGTTCATGGGGCCTCTGGAGGCGACAAAACCATGGAACGCTAACGGGGTTGAGGGCATGCACCGCTTCCTGTCACGTGTATGGCGTCTGTTCATCAATGAAGATACAGGTGCAATCAACGACAAGATCACAGCAGATGGTGGAACCGATGAGTTCAAGCGGACTGCACACAAGACAATCAAAAAGGTTACAGAGGATATGGAACATCTGCGTTTCAACACAGCGATCAGCCAGTTGATGATCTTCATCAACGATGCGTACAAAGCAGATACGCTGCCGCGTAAAGCAATGGAGAACTTTGTACAGCTGTTGTCACCGCTGGCACCGCATATGGCAGAGGAGCTGTGGAGCCGTCTCGGTCATGAAGGTGGAATCTCTTACGTAGCTTGGCCTGAGTATGATGAGTCCATGACGGTGGACGCCGAAGTGGAGATTGTTGTTCAAGTGAATGGCAAAATTGTAACCCGTGCTACGATCGCGAAGGATCTGGACGCACAGGGCATGCAAGACTTTACAATGGAACTGGCACCTGTGAAACAGGCACTGGAAGGCAAGACCATTCGCAAGGTCATTGCCGTTCCAGGCAAACTCGTTAATATTGTTGCCGGTTAATCTCACCGGCTTTGAATAGCTCATCCAGCTTCAACAAATCTTCATCATATTTGTCGTGAGTCGTCTGGATCAGGCTGTCAAAAACCCCATTCAGACTTACCTTTAGCAGGGCAAGTGCCTGTGCGGTGATGCCGCCAGGCACAGCCACGCGAGCCTGAAGTTCTTGCGGTGTGTATCCTCCTTCGGTGAGCAGCTTGCCTGTTCCCAGGAGCATCTCGCCGGCAAGAGCGCAGGCGTCGGCTCGTTTGATGCCTGTAAGCTTGACGGCACTCTCAATCCATTGCTCCAGAAAGAACGATATGAATGCAGGTCCGCAGCTGGAGAAGTCGGATGTGATCCGGGTGCAGGCTTCATCCACTTGATAGGGTCTGCCGATATGACTGAGCAGCCCTTCCAGCACAGCGCGGTCTTCGGTAGTCATTCGCTCACCGTGTATACACAGGGACGCTCCGCTGCCGACCTGGTGCGTAACGCTGGGGATAACTTTGGAGACTTTGCAAGGAAGTGAAGATTCCAGATGGCGCAGCTGCACGGGACTGGTGATCGAGACGATTATATGATTGGGATTCACGACAGGCAGGATGTCGTCAATGACATGTTTGAATTCAAGTGGCTTCACGCACAAAAAGATGATATTGCTGCGGATGACGGTTTCCCGGTTGCTCTGTGATTCATGCAGACCGGGGTAACGGAGGGATAGCTGCCGTACTTTGGAAGGGGTTCTATTGCTGGCGGCGATCTGCCGTGGCTCAAGTGCACCGGATTGAATCAAGGCATAGATCAGCAGGCTGCCCATGCTGCCGGTTCCGATAAATCCAACCTTCATTGTTCAGGCCTCCTTTCATGCTTTACGGTAATGGCGCAGTTCTTTCCCTCTAGTGTATGCGTCAGGACCTGCTTCACATGACATGAAAATAGTACAGCTTGGTTTACCAGGCAAATCCAACGGTTCGGAAGCACCGCCCGTGTTCAGAATAGATGTATTTTGAATCCAGGGAGAGGTGTGGAAGAAAATGAGATGGAACAAGGGGATGACCATTGCTGCGGCGGTGGTCGGATGTATACTGATATTATGGTCGGGCAAAAGTGAACAGCCGCCTTCTGGCTGGGAACCTATGCAGCTCGCCACCGAGAAGCCGACGATAAAGCAGGAACTCCCTGCTGTACAGTCGGCTACTTTGGTTCAGGAACAAACGAAGACTTCCGATGCAGAACAGCCACCGTCAACAACAGAGGCGCCTGTAGAGACTAATCCAATTGATGCCACATTAGGGAAAGTGGCTGATCAGCCGGTTGTTGGCAAGCAAACGGATGCTTCTACAGTTGGAACTCAAACGAAATCCGAGGCAGCGGTTGTTTCACCATACAATAACCAAGCTTTGGTAAGCAATGAAGCTGTCGACAATGGCAAAATTGATGTCAATACAGCTCCGGCAGCGAAGCTGATGGAGCTTCCTGGAATTGGGGAGAAAAAGGCGCAAGCCATTATTGATTATCGTAATTCCCATGGTCCTTTTACCAAAGTCAGCGATTTGACCAAAGTGAAAGGAATCGGAATGAAGATGCTGGAGAAAATGGCTCCTTATGTGCAGATAAAGTAATCACGCAATATTAAAGATTAGGATATAAGTTGAATTGGAAATGACATAAGAACGATGTAGGGGTTCAACTTTCATCATGTGGGAGGGAAACGGTTATGAGCACAGCAGACGTACGCAAAGACTGGGATACGTATTTCATGGACATCGCATATATGGTCTCTACCCGTTCCCGCTGTTCACGCCGTCATGTAGGCGCCGTACTTGTTCAGGGGAAGAAACTGCTTGGAACAGCCTATAACGGTGCGCCCATGGGGGTTCCGGACTGCTCTGAAGCAGGATGCATGATCTCGGAAGAATATGAGCTGGTGGTAACCGACGGTCAGGAGGAAATGGTGAAAAAGCAGCGCTGCATTCGTACCATTCATGCGGAGCAGAATTTGCTTTTGTTCACCGATCGAATTGACCGCGAAGGCTCTTCTGTATATGTCACGGATGAACCTTGCTGGACTTGCTCCAATATGCTCGCGAATAGCGGTATTACAGAAATCGTGTTTCATCGCCCATATCCGAAGGATACAGGCAAGGTTACCAATATGATGAAGCAAAAAGGCATTACGTTTCGTCGGCTGGAAAACTACCAGCCTCCACGGGAGACGATGATGACGGTAAGTGATTAAAACCAATATCATATTCAAATTTGCGGGGAAGAACCTCCGGTTGCTGTATCAGCTGCCGGGGGTTTTTCTGTTTTTTTTGTTTATACGGGTGACACAAAGGAGGGGATGGAAATGAAAGGCAGGCCTTTACTGGTATTTACCGTCTGCTGGTTATGCGGTAGTGGGATGGCATGTGTATTATCGGGTTGGTCCTTGATCGTGGGAATGATCGGGGCATTCGTTTGTCTGCCACTTTTACTACGATGGATTGATATACGCGGTTGGTCCATCTTGTTACTGATTGGAGCACTCGTTGGCGGTGCTGTGCACTGGGAATGGAATGATGCGCGGAATCGGAGTAGTCTGCCCGATATCACACATACGACAGCCGAGGATTTGGACGGTTATGCAGCTACACTCGAAGGAACCCTTATGTCGGATGTACGCATAGATGGGGATCGGGCCGATTTTGAAATGCAGGTCACGTCGATGCTTCCACTATCCGATGCATCCTCGGCACCAGCGTCGGAAGCGCGAACTGTGCCTAACGTGAGAGAACGTCTAATGGTACAAGTTCGCCTGGCTGAGGAAGAAGAACAGCAAGTAGCAGCAGGGTGGAAGCGAGGAGATACGATCACGTTGACAGGTGCGTTTGCGCTTCCCAGCGAAGCTAGAAATTTTGGTGGGTTTGACTATCGAAATTACTTAAGGACTCTTCATATCCATTGGTTGTTTAAAGTGAAGGGTGCCAGCTCGGTAACCACCGTTCCGCCTGAGGGGCTGGGGAAACTCAATATACTCCGGTGGAATGACATCGTCAGGCATAAACTTGGCGCAGCGGTAGAACAGATATTTCCCGAACCTCATGCGGGCTATATGAAGGGTCTGATTATCGGGATGGCTAATGATATCAATCCGGATACATATGGACAATTTTCACAGCTTGGTTTAACTCATATATTGGCGATCTCCGGAACACATGTTGCAGTCTATGTGGCATCACTGCTGCTCCTATTATCCTGGCTTAGGTTAACCCGAGAAACCTCGCTCACCATTGTGTTGCTGCTAATACCTGCATATGTACTGTTGTCTGGCGGTTCGCCATCAGTCATTCGTGCGGGGATCATGTCCATGATTGGTTTGTATATGGCGCGGCGCGGGCTTGCGAGGGATGGATTGCAGATGATCAGTGCAGCAGCGTTGTTGATGATGTGGTGGAACCCGTATTTTTTACTTAGCGTGAGCTTCCAGTTATCTTTTCTGGTAACAGCCGGACTGATGATTTACATGCCACTGATTAACCGGATATTTAGCAGTTGGCCCAAAGGACTTGCAGCAACAGCTTCTGTGACGGTAACAGCGCAGCTCATTTCTTTTCCGGTCACGATTCTGTATTTCAACCAGTTTTCATTGCTTTCATTTGTTGCAAACTTCCTGCTTGTATCTTTAATCAGTGCTATTGTACTTCCTCTTGGAACGGTTGCCCTGATTTTATCGTTTCTTTGGATGCCTCTGGCTAAACCTTTGGCGTGGATTGCTATTATGCTGAACAAATTGACCTTTGCAAGCGTGGAATGGATGAACAGTTTGCCTGGATTTGTGCTGATCTGGGCTACGCCATCGCTACTGTGGATTTCAGCTTATTATGCCGTTCTCTATGCACTTTTGCGGTTCCTTCATCGCGGCCGAGGTGACCAGCCTATAGTTCAGGGTACAGAAGAGGATACGGCTCCGCTGCAACAGCGATATGTTGGGGGAAAGCCTAAAGCGGCTATAGGATTATCTGGGTTGTCTAGTGTATCATCACAGGGATTAAACAAAGGTGGAAGTGAGGCCAGTCCTGGTTCCATGACGACACTAAGTGCAAGTATTGCCTGGCCGGAATATACCAGTGCATTTGCTGCGCGAGGGGCGGGTTTTTACGCTGGTGAACGGATGAACGCCTTCCACAAATGGATGTGTGCGCTACTGGCTTTCAGCCTTGTGGTGGGATTATGGTGGGCCTACCAGACACCGCAGCCTGCGGGGACAGGCGTGGTGCAGTTTTTGGATATCGGACAAGGGGACAGTACACTTATTACAACACCTGAAGGTAAACATATATTAATCGATGGTGGAGGTACAGTCCAGTTCGGGAAGTCAGAACAATCCTGGAAGACACGACGTGATCCATACGAAGTAGGGGCCAAGGTAGTCGTTCCTTTATTAAAAAAGCGGGGCATTCACCGGCTGGACGCCGTAATCGTAACCCATGCCGATCAGGATCATGCCGGGGGATTACAGGCCGTGCTTGAACAGATCCCGGTGGAACGATTCATGTTCAATGGAACAACCAGCGGTACAGCCAATTTCGAGAAATTGCTGGATACCGTTATAGACAAGCAGATTCCGTTATATGCTATCCGGCAAGGGATGTCCTATGCTCCGGATGGAGAAACCAGACTGCATTTTATATATCCGGATCTGGAGAAAGCGATGGCTACAGGAGAAAGATTGCCCGTCTCGGAACATCAGAATCATGATTCGGTTGTCTTTGTGCTGGAAATGGCAGGCGCCTCATTATTGTTCACGGGAGACATGGATGCTGCAGCCGAGCAGGATCTGCTCTTTATGATTCAGGATGGATCGCTTGCAGCCTCGTTTGGACAGTACGATGCAGATGCTACGTTAGTAGATGTTACTATTCAGGAGATGTTTACACGTCATTCGGGGGAGAATCATGAGGTTCCTGTCACCATAGACGTATTAAAAGTTGCACACCACGGTAGCAAAACATCGTCAACGGAAGCTTGGTTACAGTACTGGAATGCATCTGCATCCGTGATATCTGCTGGGGCCAACAATACATATGGACATCCCAATCCTGGGGTGCTTGAACGTCTTGTAGAATCGGGTACAGAGATCTATCGAACAGATCAAATGGGGGAGGTACAGATGAAGATCAAAGAGGGGAAGATTGATGTGCGCTATAAGTTGACGATGGATGATTCATGAATTTCTGTGCAGTGGGAGTTGGCTAAAATGGATTACTCTCTTGCTTTTGAAATACCAACTATTAAGCTAATTATAGTCGCACTGAATAAGTTAATTGTGTGATCGATTTGATCCCAAGTTTATCATATTGAATACAATGAATGATAGACTACAGAGTAGAAAAAATCCTAGAAAGTATTTTAAAAAGATTTTCAATTCATTTAATCTGCCTCATATCTGCTTAGATAATTTTGTTGCGCCGTTGTGAGTTTTAATTCGTGTGTGCGGCTTGGATTGCTATAGAAATAATGTCCAGTTTTCCGTTAGTTGTCTGATTTCGCTTCTCTACGTACCTATATTTTCTATTTTAAGTTATAAAGTGGGATTAATTATGCTGTTTATGCGAAACTAATGTAAAATTTCGTGAATGATGCGTAATACTTCTGTGTTCATCATGTTTGCTCTATAAAGATAAAATCTACACATTCCCAATCCACAACTGATTGTCATGTATTAATTTTCTGTATGAAGTGCATCATTTGCTCGTAGAATGAAACCAAAAGCCCGCTTTCCGGTATACTCCTCGGGGAGATAACCGGCAAGCGGGCTAATTTTGAAATGACTTATAACAACGAATTATTCAACGCCATCTTTGAAGTGTTTACTCCAATGTTTGTCGCCTTTGTGCAACAGATCTTCTACGGTCTTCTCAAGCGTCAGCAAGAGCTGTGCTCGTACATCAAGCACGGTTTCTCTGTACAAGCGTTCTTCCGATCCGACGATTTTATCGCCGTATAAAGCCTGTGCAGCGGTGTATTTCCGATGTTCCTCAACCAGGGTATCGATAGACTGCAATGCATGTTCCACAAAATGGGATATGCTTTGATATTCTTTGGGCATTTGTTCTTTTAACGCTTGAATTTTTGCAAGAGCTGGCATGCTCATCACCTCGTGTTATGAATGTAAATTTACAATACACTGTTTTCATGAAAATTACATTAAAATGAGCTTAAATTTGTACAAAATTTGAACTTTTTCATTTTCAATGCTATAAGTGTTGTTAGCTATAATGTATGCCATTGTAATAAAATTGAGTCGTGTAAGTACTGGAATGACTTTTGAGCAGGCTTGATGACTCGTTATGCAATTTCTGTTATTCTAAGAGAAGATTTCAGCGGCCCCAAATACATAAGCCGTTATTTTGTTATGGCAATAAAAAAAATACTTAACTTTGCAACAATTTTATTGATGGTCACGTCTGTAAGGTTGCAGGGAGAGGGGGATCCTTTGTGGTAGAGCCGGAACTCATCAGAGCCGCTCAATCGGGCGATCGCGACGCTCTAATTACCCTATTGCGGGACATTGAACAGCATGTTTATCGGACCGCATATTACATTCTAAATAATGAACAGGACGCTTTGGATGCTGCTCAGGAAGCGTTGATCCGAATTTACACCAAGATTAATTCATATGAGGAAAAGGCCCAGTTTAAGACATGGGTTCAGCGCATCGTCACGAATATCTGTATTGACAAATTCAGAAGGACCAAGCCCTCCGTCTCCATTGACGAGCATGATATGGTTTTTCAGGACAATCAGGATGTGGAATTCGAAGTGATGTCCACATATGTGGCAAAGGATATTCAGGATGCCATCAACAAGCTGCCTGAGCATCATCGTACCGTTATTGTTCTAAGATATTTGCAGGACTTATCCTATAACGAAATTGCGGATTGCCTCGATCTTCCGTTGAATACGGTTAAATCTTATTTATTTAGAGCCAGACAGCAATTACAGAATCTACTACAGGAGTATCAGAAAGGTGGTGTGACAGGATGAAATGCGAAGAGGTGGTGGAATGGATGCACCGGTATCTGGATCATGATCTGGGCGAGGCGGAAACTGCGCAGATGCTACAGCATGTGGCCCAATGCGCGGAGTGCGCCGAAAATTTTAGTTTGCTCAGAGCTCTCTCCAGAGAACTGGAAGATTTGCCGCAGGTAACCCCGAGATTCAGTCTGGTTGATGCCATTATGCCGCAGCTGGATGCAATCGACGAAGCGAAAAGGGAACAAAGCAGTACCATACAGGAAATGAGTCCTGTCCCTGCTGCATTTGAGAATTTACAGCGTTCAAGTGAGCGGAAACCGAAGCAAAAATGGTTGAATTCTATGGCAGGCCGGATGTCTATGGGCGCAGCAGCAGCCGCTGTTGTACTGGGCGTTGCCATTTTTGGATATCAGCCAGAGAAGATTGAAAATGCAGAAATGATGATGAGCACGGGCAGTACCCAAGAAGGCGGGAATGAGGATCAAAATCCACTGAGCAGAGAGATCAACAATGAAGATTCTTCCTCCTCTCTACAGAGTGATAACAGTGTGTGGGTTGACAATTCGGAAAGTCAGCCATCCGCCCAAGATGAACCAACTCAAGAGGTTGGTCCTGAAGAAAACGGTTCAGAGAAGGTGCAGGAACCGGAATTGAAGGAAGGCCAAACTCCTAAACAGCCGGATACGGGATCGGAATTGAACAAGAGTGATGCAGCGAAAAACGCCCCTTCCAGTTCCAATCCTGCTGATAGTACGAAGCGTGCGGATCAGCAAAAAAGTCAGGATTCAGGAGCTGCTGCCGGACCTTCGGCAGGTTCTACGGAGAGCGGAGCAACGGAGCCTGAAAATGGGGATGCACAATCATTCATTACTTCTCAGGATATGCCTGATGTTAAGGTAGAAGAGCCGACAGCGGGCGTGACAAGTCCTGATTCCGAGACAAACATGGATGCAGCGGGAGGAAATAAGGGATTGGCTGCCACGGATTCAGGTGCCCTTGCCACGACGACTCCAAAAGAATGGAAGTCACCCGATGGCTCCTATCTGGTCATGCTGCTCGGCGATCAGATCAGCATTTACTCTAAATCTGCCGCTGACCCGGATGTGCTTAATCTGGTCGAGCAACGTAATGTGGAGGGTACACTAAAATCTGCGAGCTGGTCCAAGGATAGCACCGTATTCAATTACGAGACGGATCAAGATGGGACAACAGTGAAGAAATCGTTTAATGTGTCCACTGGTTCAAGCGGGACCTCTGGCAAATAGGCTGTAAATTATACGTTTGGCCTTAAGACTTGCCGAACATTTCTGTTGTATCAAGAATATATTGAAAGTAATAACAACGTCCTATCTCAGTTTGCATAACTGACGTCGTATGACCGCGCACCAGCTTTTTCTAGAATTGTTGGTGTCAGCGTTTATATAGATGTAGGACAGGGGCCTTCATCCGTTAACCGGATGTAAGGCCCCTTTGTTGTCTGTCACGTTTTCTGGTAGGATAATAGGGATAAGGGGGCACCGTGATGGATGTAAAGAGTGCGACAAAGGCAATACGTAATGGAGAAACGGCTCCGGTATATGTGCTGTACGGAACGGAGAAGTACCAGATACAGCAATTTACGGATATGTTAAAACAACAGGTAATTGAAGAAGAACACCGAGAATTTGCGATCATTCCATATGATCTCTCTGAGACACCTGTGGAGGTGGTTATTGAAGAAGCGGAGACGGTTCCTTTTCTTGTTCCACGTAAACTCATTATCGTTCGCGATGCTAATTTGTTTACAGCAGGCAAGGATTCCAAAATGGATCACCAGATTGATCGGCTGCTTACATATATGGACAATCCGGCAGATTATAGTACGATTGTGTTTCTGGCCCAAGGGGATAAGCTGGATGAGCGTAAAAAACTAGTCAAGGCAGCTAAGAAACAAGCCATTGTCCTTGCATTCGCTCCGCTAAGTGGTGAAGAGCTGCTGGGTTGGATTGTAAAGCTGGCGAAGCAACGGGATGTATCTTTTGAGACGGGAGCAGCTGACACGCTTGTGAGTTATGCAGGAACAGGCTTGCAGACGTTATCTGCGGAAGTGGACAAGTTGTGTTTGTTCGCTGGTAACGGAGGCACGATCAAACGCGCGGATATCGAATCACTGGTGGCGCGAAGTACCGAGCAGAATGTGTTTGCGTTGGTGGAGGAGCTTGCTAACTTGAGATTAGAGAAGGCTTTGGGTCTTTTTTATGAGTTGCTGAAGCAGCGTGAAGAACCGATCAAAATTGCAGCGTTGATTGCCCGTCAATTCCGAATTATGATTCAGGTAAAAGAGTTAGGGCAGCAGAGTTACTCCCAACAGCAGATTGCCAGTCAGCTTGGTCTGCATCCGTATGCTGTCAAAATTGCTGGTGAACAGGCTCGCAAGTTTCAGGCAGAACGTTTGAGGCTGATTCTGAGTCATCTCAGTGAACTGGATTATCAGATGAAGACCGGGGCAGTGGATAAAATGCTCGGACTGGAGCTTTTCTTGTTAAGGCTCGGAGCTTAAACTTAGAGAAAACTGTAACACAAGGCGGCCTTGATTCCGTTGATGGTGAGATCATCGGAATCAAGGCCGCTTCGTTTAAATGAGTGCTTATAGAATCAGATACTAAAAAATCCTGAAAGCTCGTGCTGTTCAGGATTTTTCCATTAGATCGTATAAGTAACGCTTCTTACGCTTGTGCGGAAAGAGCGTTCAGTTTTTTCGCCAAGCGAGACTTTTTGCGGGCTGCAGCATTTTTATGAACCAGACCTTTAGTTACAGCCTTGTCCAGCTTTTTGGAAGCAGCTTGAATCGCAGCTTTTGCAGTATCAACTTCGTTACTTACCAGAGCAGCATCAGCAGCTTTAACAGCTGTACGGAGTGCAGATTTCTGGGAAGCGTTGAGTGCGCGGCGCTTCTCGCTCGTTTTTACGCGTTTAACAGCGGATTTGATGTTTGGCATTACATTCACCTCCTGTAAGGCATTTGCATGAATACAAACGTTTCACAACTTAAAATATTCTAGCACGCTGGCATGCAAATTGCAACCAATTTTCCTATGATGTTCGATGGTGCTGCATAAAGCACACCATTTTCCCACACAATATGCTCAAATGCGGTAAGGGAGGCAGGGACAGATGACACTGGATTTGCAAAATTATGCAGTTCGTACCGACTTGGCAATTGACTCCAAGGAGATGGCTCAGGGGGGACAGAAACAGACGATTCCCGGGCTGCGGGAGGATGTGGATGAGAAAGACGGTATCAAAATCACACGTATTGATGTGCTTGATGATGCAGCCGCTACAGCAATTGGGCGTGTAAAGGGGCACTATGTCACTTTGGAGGTCCCATCGCTTCGTAACGGGGATACCGATCTTCAGGAGCGGGTGGCGGCAGAATTCACGCGGGAGATGGAAGATTTTTTGGCCAAAGCGGGAATTAACAAGACGTCCAAGGTGCTGATTGTGGGTTTGGGCAACCTGAACGTCACGCCTGATTCACTTGGTCCGCTGGTCGTGGAGAATCTGATGGTTACCCGTCAGTATTTTGAGCTGGTGCCGGATCAGGTTGCCCCGGGGTATCGGGAAGTCAGTGCCATTGCGCCAGGTGTGCTGGGTACAACGGGTATAGAATCCAGTGACATCGTGCAAGCGATCGTGGATCGAACGAAACCGGATGCAATCATTGCGATTGATGCGCTGGCTTCACGCTCCCTCGAACGTGTTAATACAACGATTCAGGTGGCAGACATCGGCATTCATCCTGGCTCAGGTATTGGGAACAAGCGACGCGGACTGACACGTGAAATATTGGGTGTTCCCTGCATTGCCATTGGTGTACCTACCGTATGTTATGCGTCAACCATCGTGAATAACGTCATCGAAATGATGCGTACTCATTTTCGTCAAGAGACCGATCAAACGAAACAGATTATGGGCATGCTGGACGATATCGGTGAAAATGACCGCCTCAGTTTGGTTAAAGAGGTGTTGGAGCCACTAGGTCACGATTTGATCGTTACCCCCAAAGAAATCGATGAATTTGTCGAGGATATTGCCAATATTATTGCAACAGGTCTGAATGCAGCGCTCCATGATGCGGTGAATGCTGAGAATGTAGCTGCCTACACCCATTAATTAATATTTTGAAGTCTAAAATGTTTGAGACTCCTGTGAAGAAGGTCCGAATCTATCGGACTTTCTTTTTTTGTGCAATCTTCTTTTTCCTGTTCTATCAAATCTGGCAGGCTCATAGAGTTGAAGTATAAGCGTTGTCCAGCAGGGAAGGAGACAGAAGCAATGAACAAAATATTGGCCTGGAATATTGGTAAATGGAAAAAGAGATGTTTGCACGTGCTGGCCATGGGCCGTACGTTGTTGTTGCTTATGATCATATCTGCTTTGTTTTTTGTTGTACTCGGTCTGGGAGGCATGGCAGAAAAGCGTTTGAATAGCTCACCCGTTTCTTCTATGAAAGGATTCGCGGGAGCCGTATCAAGCAGCTTTTTTGTGGACATGCTCGGCATGGAAATGCCGCATCTAACTCAGAAGGAACAGGTTTCTGCATTTTCTGGTGAGAATCTGACTTCGTTTGTATTCCAACTGCTGACGAATGTGAATCCGCAAGACCCCAAAAGCCTGATCGCTAGAGAAATGCCTGGCATGGGTTCCAATCAACCCGTACTACTGAGACCGGGGTCAGGAAATGAAAAAGCTGAAGCTCCTGAAGATTATCAGCCGGGTCCTGGACTCATTGATACCGCCTCAGCGGGCGGAGGAAAGTCAGGTGGCGAGCAGCATATCCCACCAGGTCAAGATGATACCGATCCATCCGATCCGCAGGATCCGGGTGATGGTGAAGTAAAGGGGGATCCCCCACCGAAGAGTGGCGGTCAAGATGAACCTAGCAAACCAACGACAGGGAAAAAAGCAATCCTTGTTTACCATTCCCATCCACGTGAAGGATATAATCCACTCTTGGGCACGAAGAGTGACAATCCTTCCTCCGGCAAATCAACGGGCAATGTTTTTCAAGTGGGGTCCTACTTGTCGGACAGTTTAGAGAAGCTTGGGATTGGGGTGGAACATGCACAGGAAGATTATCCGACCAAGGTCAAGGATTATAACTGGAATTATTCCTATAAATACTCTCGTCAAACGGTGAAAGCTGCACTCGCTCAATATGATGATCTTACGTATCTCATCGATATTCATCGTGATTCACAACGTCACAACAAAACAACGACGACCATTAATAATCTGGGTTATGCCAAAGTATATTTTATTATAGGGCATGAAAATCCAAACTGGCAGCAGAATGAAGCCTTTGCGGCCAAAATTCATAAGAAGCTGGAGGCGAAATATCCAGGGGTATCTCGGGGCGTCTGGGGCAAGGACGGCGGCGGGGCCAACAATGGTGAATACAACCAGACGCTTTCTCCCAACAGCATATTGATTGAGATTGGCGGCATCGACAATACGGCTGCTGAACTGGAACGGACATCCAAAGTACTCGCCGATATGATTGCACAGGTGTACTGGGATGATCAGAAGGTGGACAAAGCAAGTGCGGAAAAATCTTCACAAGGTGGTTAATGGCTAGTATTCCTGAAATGGAAGAATGGAAGAATAGAAGAATCGAAGATATAACAGGAGGCGAGGAATGTGTCCAGATTCGGCAAAAGATTGTTTTCCATCTGTGTATTAATGTTGCTGGGTGTTCTGTTTGGAATGCAGCTGGCAGGCAGCAGCTTTAATAGGGGCGATGATTGGACCGGCAACCCCGCAGTGGTGAAAACGGAGCCGGTGTCACCGGCTGCCGAGTCTGTTCCGGCCGCGTCAGTACAACAGGAGGTCAAAGAACCTCCAAGGGTACCTGTTCTGTCACCGAGTCAGGTGCTTGGCGCAGAGCAGAGCAAAGCACCGGTCGACGTGCTGGCTGACAAAACGGCAGGTCTTCTTCAAAATCTGTCCCATAACGGGATGAAGTGGGTAGTATCCTTATTTAGCGGAGTCGCTGAATAAAAGGCTATGATATATAGGCAAAATATACCCTTGGGATTTCGCAATGGTGACGATAATTATAAAGTTGAGGCAACGCGGGATTGATGCACCCTGCATCAACTGTTATAATGAAGTGATTGACACTAGGCTGTTTCTGGGGGTAAGGAATGACTGACATTCGGGCAAGACAACGTAAAATTCGTAACTTTTCAATTATTGCACATATAGATCACGGCAAATCAACACTTGCGGACCGGATCTTGGAGTACACAGGTGCGCTAACTACACGTGAAATGCAAGAACAAGTATTGGACCAAATGGACCTTGAACGCGAACGCGGAATTACGATCAAGCTGCAGGCGGTAGCGCTGACTTACAAAGCCGATGACGGCGAAGAGTATCTGTTGAATCTGATTGATACACCTGGACACGTAGACTTCACATATGAAGTATCACGCAGCCTTGCTGCATGTGAAGGTGCTTTGCTGGTAGTGGATGCGGCACAGGGAATTGAAGCCCAGACACTGGCTAACGTATACCTGGCTTTGGATAATGACCTTGAAATTTTACCGGTAATCAACAAAATTGACCTTCCAAGTGCTGACCCGGATCGGGTTAAACAGGAAGTGGAAGATGTCATTGGATTGGATACAAGCAATGCAGTTTTGGCTTCAGCCAAGGCAGGCATCGGTATCAAAGAAATTCTGGAGCAAGTAGTGCAAAGTGTTCCAGCTCCACAAGGTGATCCTGATCAGCCTTTGAAAGCGCTGATTTTTGACTCGCACTATGATCCGTACAAAGGCGTAATTGTTTACGTACGTGTTGTAGACGGCAAGATTAAATCAGGTTCCAAAATTAAAATGATGGCAACAGGCAAAACGTTTGAAGTCATTGAAGTTGGAGCGTTCAAACCGCGTATGACCATCGTGGACGAGCTGAACGTCGGAGATGTTGGGTTTATCGTTGCAGGTATCCGGCATGTAGGTGATACACAAGTCGGGGATACGGTGACAGATGCCAAAAATCCAACACCTGAACCTTTGCCAGGCTACCGCAAAATTAATCCAATGGTGTACTGCGGTCTCTATCCGATTGAAACATCGGATTATGTTGACCTGCGTGAGGCCTTGGAGAAATTGCAGTTGAACGATGCATCACTCAGCTTTGAGCCGGAGACGTCCAGTGCACTCGGTTTTGGATTCCGTTGCGGATTCCTTGGACTGCTTCACATGGATGTTATCCAGGAGCGGATTGAGCGTGAGTTCAACATTCCATTGATTACGACTGCACCAAGCGTAATTTACCACGTGACGTTGACCAATGGTGAAGTCATGCAAATTGACAACCCATCCAACTATCCTGAGGTGGGCAGAATTGATTTTGTTGAGGAACCATACGTTAAGGCAGCCATTATCGTACCGAATGATTACGTAGGTACTATCATGGAGCTTTGTCAGAATAAACGCGGTGAATATGTGAATATGGAATATTTGGACACAACTCGGGTTACCATTACGTATGAGATCCCATTGTCCGAGATTGTATATGACTTCTTCGACCAATTGAAATCAAGCACCAAAGGATATGCATCCTTCGACTACGAGCTGTCCGGTTATCGTCAGTCTAATCTGGCGAAAATGGATATCTTGCTCAATGGTGAGCAAGTCGATGCCTTGTCCTTCATCGTTCACCGTGATCGTGCGTATAACCGCGGCCGCATTATCTGTGAGAAGCTGCGCGAGCTGATTCCACGGCAAATGTTCGAGGTGCCGATCCAGGCATCTGTGGGTACCAAAGTTGTAGCTCGTGAAACGGTAAAAGCAATGCGTAAAAACGTACTTGCCAAGTGTTATGGTGGTGACATCTCGCGGAAACGGAAACTGCTTGAGAAGCAGAAGGAAGGTAAGAAGCGGATGAAGCAGGTTGGTAACGTAGAGGTGCCGCAGGAAGCATTCATGGCGGTGCTGAAAATTGATGATTAAACAATCTAATTTGAGGTACAGCACAGAATGTGTGTATTCAAACTAGATTAAAGACGTTTGCTTGCAAACGTCGCGTGAACCCTTTCGGTACATCAATAATTTGTGTATGAAAGGATAAACGATATTTTGTCTCGGGTACAGCACAGAATGTGTGTATTCAAACTAGATTAAAGACGTTTGCTTGCAAACGTAGGTACAGCACAGAATAACCAATAAACCAAGCTGAAAGGGAAGCCGGATGGCTTTCCTTTTTTCAAATAGAGGGGGACTTGCCATGACATTGGCAGCACACAGCCGGAAAACAGGTGCACCCCAAGCGGTGTATCTTCACATTCCCTTTTGCACAAATAAATGTTTCTACTGCGATTTTAACTCCTATGTATTGAAGGACCAGCCTGTTATGCAGTACCTTGAAGCGCTGGAACGGGAGATGGAACATACGGTTAAAGCGAATCCGCCGGGAGAAATCAAAACCATATTTGTGGGCGGCGGTACGCCGACTGCACTGAAACCGGACGAAATGGCCGTATTCCTGAAGTCCGTTAAGACCTATTTCCCGAATTGGGCAGATGATATTGAGTTTTCAATGGAAGCTAACCCGGGCACGACCGATGCAGAGAAGCTCGCCGTTATGAAAGAAGGCGGAGTGAATCGTGTCAGCTTTGGGGTACAGGCTTTTCAAAATGATCTGCTGACAGGTATTGGCCGGATTCATAATACAGATGATGTATACCGCAGTTTGGAAAATGCCCGAGCAGCTGGATTGCATAATTTGTCCATTGACCTCATGTTTGGTTTGCCAAACCAAACTGTCGAGATGCTGAACGAGAGTATCGACAAGGCGCTAGAACTGGATCTGCCGCATTACTCCATATACAGCCTGAAGGTGGAAGAGAATACGCTTTTCCATACGTTGTATCAGAAGAACCAGCTACCGCTTCCTCATGAAGACGACGAGCTGCAAATGTATCTTCTATTAATGAAGCGTATGAAAGAAGCAGGTTACGGACAATACGAGATCAGTAACTTTGCCAAACCCGGCTTCGAGAGCCGTCACAATATCACGTACTGGCGTAATGAGGACTATTACGGTCTGGGTGCAGGTGCACATGGATATGTAGGCCGCGAACGCCATATGAATATAAAAGGTATAAACCCGTATGTGGAAGCTTCCAAAGGAGGTCTGCCGCGTCTCGATCATTTTGAGATCAGCCGCGCCGAGGCAATGGAAGATTATCTGATGGTTGGATTGAGAATGCTGGAAGGTGCTTCATCCTCACGGTTTAACGATCAGTTCGGGGAGCCTATGGAGGAAGTGTTTGCGAAGCCTTTGGGCAAAATGCTGAATGCAGGACTGCTGGAGAAGACGCCAGACGGCTTCCGGCTTAGTGAACAGGGCATCCTGTTCGGAAATGACGTTTTTGCCGAGTTTATCGGGTCTATATCGCTGAATTCGTAGCTTGAAATTCTATACGCTCTGTTGTATATTTATTCATATTGATTTTACAGAGCGTGTAATTTATACAACTACGAAGTCAGCTTTCCTCTGGAAAGCTTCTTATAGGAGGAGAGCTGGATGTCGGCCATATGCAGAAAAGCCGTACCGGAAGATGTTGAACCATTATTTGAAATGATTAAGGGCTATGCAGAGCGTGGGATCATGCTTCCGCGTTCACGGGAAGTACTGCAACGGCAGCTGGAGCACTTTGTTGTAGCAGAAGTGAATGGTCAGGTTGTAGGCTGTGGATCTCTCTGCCGTTTGGGAAATGATCTGGTGGAAGTCAGATCGCTCGGCATCTCCGAAGGTCACAAAGGCATGGGCATTGGCTCACTGCTGCTGGACCGGCTGGTAGAGGAAGCGGAGAAACAGCAAATTCCCAAGGTCATGGCGTTGACATATGAGGTGTCCTTTTTTCTCAAAAACGGTTTTGCCGTTGTGAACAAGGAAATTTTTCCGGAGAAAGTATGGACCGACTGTGTTCATTGCAGCAAGCAGGATTGCTGTGATGAGATTGCTGTATTGAAAGAGTTGAATATTTCAGCCTGATAAATGAATGAACCGTATGGATTGAGCCGAGTATACTCTATCTCACCTGCGGTTCTTTTTAATTCATGAGATGTACAGTAAAGTTGTTATGTCTTGGAGACATTGGTCTATACTATAAATAGATGAGCGTACTCATCAAACTGACTTGACAATGCTCACGTCATTTTGGTATTTTTGTATTACCGCTTAGCACTCATCTAACCGGAGTGCTAACGACATGGGACAGTACAGTCAGAAGGAGGGAATACTCACCATGTTAACAGAGCGTCAACGAATGATTCTGAACGCTATAGTGGATGACTATATCCGTTCAGCTGAGCCCGTAGGGTCCCGGAGCATTTCCAAAAGGGGAGATGTTGGATACAGTCCGGCGACGATCCGTAATGAAATGGCGGATCTTGAAGATATGGGCTTTCTGGAACAGCCGCATACATCGGCAGGACGCATACCTTCACACAAAGGCTATCGATATTATGTCGATCATTTGGTTCCCTGGAATCAGGTGGAGCCGCATGAGCTGGACGATCTGAAGTCATTTTTTGCAGAAAAGCTGAACGTGATGGAACAAGTTATTCAGCATGCCTCAGTCATTTTGTCACATATGACGAATTATACTTCGATCCTGCTCGGACCGGAAGTTTTTCACACGTCACTTCGTCATTTTCAACTGCTTCCGCTTAATGAAAACGAAGCTGTAGCCATCATCGTAACGAACACGGGTCAGGTGGAGAACAAGACAGTTCAGATTCCACCCGAAATTTCGGTAGCGGAGATGGAGAATGTAGTTCGTTTATTAAACAGCAAGCTGGTCGGCGTGCCGATTTACAAATTAAAGTCTCGTCTCTACACCGAGCTTGGGCAAGAGATGGAACGGCATATTACACGTTATGAGGAAGTCATGCAGGTGCTGAACAGCGCTTTTGACAACGAGCATGACAATCGTCTGTTCCTTAGTGGGGCCACCAATATGTTGACCCAGCCAGAGTTTAAAGATATTGAAAAGGTAAAAGATATTCTTGACCTGCTGGATGAGACACCAACACTCATGAAATTGATGATGCCCGTGCAGGGTGGATCTGGTATTCAGGTGCGAATAGGCACCGAGAATGATCATGAAGCCTTCGCCAATTGCAGCCTGATAACGGCATCCTATTCATTGGATGGAGAGGCTTTGGGCTCCATCGGAATTTTGGGACCTACGCGAATGGATTACGCACGTGTCATTCATATTTTAAATACATTATCCCGTGATTTGACGGCCATGCTAACGCATCGCTTCAAATAAGGGAATGAACCATTTCATTCTTATAAGGAGGTGAACATCTTGAAAGAGGAGCAATCATTCGCAGCAGAAGAACAGGAACAGCAAACAACTACAGCAGCGGAGCAGGAGCCTGTCAACGAAGCCGGAGCTGCAGAAGCACAGGCAAAAGAGATGATAGATCAGGAGCAAGGTGAGATCGCACGCTTGAAGGCGGAAGCTGAGGAACATCAACAGCGTTTTGTCCGTGCGCAAGCTGATTTTGATAACTTCCGTCGTCGTACTCAAAAGGAAAAAGAAGAACTGGCGAAATACGCTTCGATGAAGCTGATCACCGAACTGGTTCCAGTCATTGATAACTTCGAACGTGCAATGGCTACTGTACCGGAAGGTACGGAAGTCGAGTCTTTCTCCAAAGGCATTGAAATGATTTTCCGTCAGCTGGAGACTGTGCTGAACAATGAAGGTCTGACGTCAATGGATACGGTAGGACAACCGTTCAACCCCGAATTCCACCAGGCAATTATGTCCGTGGAGAGCGACGAGTATGAAGAAGGTACCGTTGTCGAGGAAGTCCAAAAAGGTTATATGCTGAAGGATAAAGTACTTCGTCCGGCTATGGTTAAAGTTAGCTCATAATTTCGATTACAGAATGAATTGAGTTCACTCTTGATTGTACGATGCCACCGAAGTTTAATATAAAGGTTAGTACACACATAGAGCACGATTAGGAACAACAAATACAAATAAGGATCAAGCTGATCCATTTAAATTGTCGAGGGAGGAAATTTTCCGATGAGCAAAGTAATCGGTATTGACTTAGGAACAACAAACTCATGCGTAGCGGTTATGGAAGGCGGCGAGGCTGTCGTTATTCCAAATCCGGAAGGCGCACGTACAACCCCATCCGTAGTGGGTTTCAAAAAAGATGGAGAACGCGTTGTCGGTGAAACGGCTAAACGTCAAGCGATCACAAATCCGGATCGTACAATCATCTCGATCAAACGTCATATGGGTACATCCCACAAAGAAACAATCGATAACAAAGACTACTCTCCACAAGAAATCTCTGCAATCATCCTGCAAAAACTGAAATCCGATGCTGAAGCTTATCTGGGACAAACGGTAACTCAAGCGGTTATCACAGTACCAGCTTACTTCAATGACAGCCAGCGTCAAGCAACAAAGGATGCAGGTAAAATCGCAGGTCTGGAAGTTCTGCGTATCGTCAACGAGCCAACAGCAGCAGCTTTGGCATACGGTATGGAGAAATCCGAAGACCAAACGATTCTCGTATATGATTTGGGTGGCGGTACATTCGACGTATCCATCCTTGAACTGGGTGACGGCTTCTTCGAAGTTAAAGCAACTAGTGGTGATAACCAACTGGGTGGCGATGACTTCGACCAAGTGATCATTGATTATCTCGTAAGTGAGTTCAAAAAAGATCAAGGCATTGACTTGAGTAAAGATAAAGCAGCGGTTCAACGTTTGAAAGATGCAGCGGAAAAAGCGAAAAAAGAACTTTCCGGCGTATTGACTACAACTATTTCCCTGCCGTTCATTACTGTGGCTGATGGCGTTCCTCAACATTTGGAGTTGAACCTGAGCCGCGCTAAATTCGAAGAGATCTCTGCTGGTCTGGTTGAGCGTACGCTTGAACCAACTCGTCGTGCACTGAGCGATGCTGGAATGACAGCTAACGATATCGATAAAATCGTATTGGTTGGTGGTTCCACACGTATTCCTGCAGTACAGGAAGCCATCAAAAAACTGACAGGTAAAGACCCTCACAAAGGTGTTAACCCGGATGAAGTTGTAGCTTTGGGTGCTGCTGTACAAGCGGGCGTACTGACAGGTGACGTGAAAGACGTTGTATTGCTTGACGTAACTCCATTGTCCCTGGGTATTGAAACTGCGGGTGGCGTATTCACGAAGATGATCGAGCGCAACACAACGATCCCTACAAGCAAATCCCAAGTATTCTCCACTTATGCAGACAACCAACCAAGCGTTGAGATTCATGTTCTGCAAGGGGAGCGCGAGATGGCAGCGGGTAATAAATCCCTCGGTCGCTTCATGCTGGGAGATATTCCTCCAGCTCCACGTGGCGTTCCACAAATCGAAGTTAGCTTCGATATTGATGCCAACGGTATCGTTAACGTATCTGCAACAGACAAAGGTACAAACAAAACTCAAAAAATCACCATCACTTCTTCCAGCGGTCTGAGCGATGCTGAAGTTGAACAAATGATGAAAGATGCTGAGTTGCATGCGGAAGAAGATAAAAAACGCAAAGAACTCGTTGAAGCGAAAAACAGCGCAGATCAACTGATCTACTCTGTTGACAAAACGATCAAAGATCTTGGCGAAAAAGCTGACGCTGGTGAAGTTGAAAAAGCGAATGCTGCAAAAGAAAAACTGCAAGGCGTTCTGGCTTCCGACAATCTGGAAGACATCAAAGCCGCTACAGAAGAACTGACAGAGATCGTTCAACAACTGTCCGTAAAACTGTATGAGCAAGCACAAGCGCAAGAGCAAGCAGCTCAAGGTGCTGAAGAGCAACAAGGTTCTGCAAAACGTGACAACGTCGTAGACGCTGATTACGAAGTTGTGGATGAAGATAAAAAACAAAACTAATTCGCGATTTCTTGTGAATTAATCATCGGTGACGTTCGGATCGAAGGGAAAGTCATAGCCGGGGCTCCCGTGCTTTGGCTTTCCTTTTGTCACGATGTGCGATAAGGTGAATGATATGGGGGTGGAAGAGTGGCTGAAAAACGTGATTATTATGAGGTGCTTGGCGTCGGCAAAAATGCCAGCGACGAGGAAATCAAAAAGGCATACCGCAAGCTTGCCCGTCAGTATCACCCTGACGTAAACAAGGCTGCTGACGCGGAAGCCAAGTTTAAGGAAGTTAAAGAAGCTTATGATGTGGTCAGTGACGGCCAGAAGCGGGCGCAGTATGATCAATACGGTCATATTGATCCAAATCAGGGCGGATTCGGCGGCGGTGGCGATTTTGGCGGCGGCGGCTTTGGCGACATCTTCGATATGTTCTTTGGCGGTGGCGGTGGACGACGTGATCCAAATGCTCCGCAACGGGGGAACGATCTGCAATACACCATGACGATTGAGTTCAAGGAAGCGGTATTTGGCAAGGAAACCGACATTACCATTCCTCGTACTGAAGGCTGTGATACTTGTCATGGCTCAGGTGCGAAACCGGGAACCAAACCAGAAACCTGTTCCGTCTGCCAAGGTAGCGGTCAACAGGAAGTGGTTCAAAATACACCGTTTGGCCGTATGGTCAACCGTCGTGCTTGTTCGAACTGTAATGGTTCTGGACAAATTATTAAGGAAAAATGTACAACGTGCAGCGGCAGCGGTAAAGTACGCAAACAACGCAAAATTCATGTTCGCATTCCAGCGGGTGTAGATGACGGCGCTCAATTGCGTATGACGGGTGAAGGTGAAGGTGGTCTGCGCGGAGGACCAGCAGGAGATCTGTATATTGTTATCCGTGTGAAATCACATGATTTCTTCGAGCGTGAAGGCGATGATATCTATTGCGAAATTCCGCTTACCTTTGCTCAGGCGGCATTGGGAGATGAGATTGAAATTCCAACGCTGTCCGAAAAAGTGAAGCTGAAAGTACCTGCCGGTACACAGACAGGAACGTACTTCCGTCTCAAAGGCAAAGGCGTACCACGCCTGCGCGGTATGGGGCAAGGGGATCAGCATGTGAAAGTCGTTGTCGTTACGCCTAGCAAGCTGAATGACGAGCAGAAAGATCTGCTTCGCCAAATCGCTGCGCTGGATGGAGAACAAACTCATGAGCATGAGCAATCCTTCTTTGACCGGGTGAAACGGGCTTTCCGTGGAGACTGAGTCGTAATCATTTATTTAAAAAGGACACCACAGCGGTTTTTCCGCAGGGTGTCCTTTTTTGCATAATATGGGCACGCTTGCGGAAAGATACCAGACATGAGCATTCAGTGGTTTACTGATGCCGAAACTAGGGAAGCAGGTGAACCGGATGACCGAAAAAAATATTTTGGCTTATTTCCATAGCCCGGAGCAAGCGGAAGGGGCAGCCAAAAAACTGGAGGCATTGCGAGTGGAAGACCTGTCTATCAATCGATTCAGTCGTTATGCGGGTGTCGGGCCAAGCGGAGCATCCTATACACCAGGCGTATCCGGCAGTTTTTCTTCCTGGGTACCAGGTGCCCTGGGCACAAATGCGAGCGCGGGGATCATGGCTGCAGCAGATCCTTCTGCCAGTGGTATGAGCGATGGCGGACAAGAGGGCCCAACAGGCAGAGATGTATTACTGACTGTCGTCGTTGACGAGGCGTTGCATCACCGCGCCCTTTCCATTATCGAACAAGCCGGCGGTATGATTTAGTTTTTCAATTAATTTCTATTCACTGAGCATCTATATAAGTTTCAACCTAAACATTTACACGATAACGGAGAGGACAGAAAAAACTTGGAGAAGCGAAGCGTTCGCCTGAAAGCTTTCGTAAGAAAGCTACTTCGGAAGCATACGCTATCCCTGGATTTTCCCTTTTAAGGAAGGAAATCAAAAAAATCTGGGGATAACAGCGATCGGAAGGTTGTTCTGTCATCGGAGTGTCAGTGTAAATACTCTTTAGTTGAACTTATACAATTTGAAGGAGGAACATAACGATGGCAGAACATGAACGTCCAGGCAAGATTTTAACGAAAACGGAAAAGATGAAGCGAATGCAGTCCGCCAAAAATGAGGATGTGGAATTCAGTGCCGAAGCTGCGGATCATGAAGATATAGAGGCTTTGCGCCGCAGTGAAGCGGCCGATCGTCGTCAGGGTCGGGAGATTCATGACTGAAGATCGCTCTGCAGTGATTATCGAAGCGGTGTTTACGAGCTGGTCCGAGGCTGAATCTGCACGCAGAGCTCTGGAATTGCTGCACCCGAACCAACTGAGTATTGAAAGTCTGAATGATCCATCGTCTTCAGTGGATCTGGAAGCGCCTGAGAGCACAGATAATTCGACTATGGCTGTGATTGGGGGATTCAGTGGTGAGCTGAATGTACTTTCCCTCATTAGCGATGAGACCGAGGTGTTGTCGGGTGGACAAGTGTATGACGATCCGGATGCTGGCTCTGAAGGCAGGTCCAAGCAAGAAATCTTGCTGACCGTATCCGTATCCAGTGACTCTCTCCCGCAAGCTGCAGAGATGATTACGCAGAACGGTGGACGCTTTTGTTAACAAGTTAATCGAGTTTAGTCATAGTTAAAACAGGGTATTCGAGCAGTCAGGCTGCGGGTATCCTGTTTTTGTTGTTTCTTTTACTGCCGCGGTTTTGTACTCCTGCTCGCTTGTGTAGTACAATGGTTGGGATGTTTGAAAAATGAGGAGGAAAAACGAAGTATGTTATGGCATGAACTAACAATACATACCACAGAAGAAGCTGTGGAGATGATTTCAAATTTTTTACATGAAGCGGGTGCTGGAGGGGTCTCCATTGAAGAGTCCGGTACTTTAAATAAAAAACGGGATACAACGTATGGCGAGTTGTACGAGTCTCCATTGAATGATATTCCTGAAGGTTTTGCGGTCATCAAAGGATATTTCTCTGAAGGTACGGACATGGATGCATTGCAATCTGAAGTAAGTCCTCGCATTGCGCAGCTTTCCGAATTCGATATCCAAACGGGTGAGGTTCGTTTTGAGACGCGAACTGTGGATGAAAATGACTGGGCGAACGCCTGGAAACAATATTTTAAGCCAGTACGTGTCTCGGAACGTCTAACCATTAAACCGACATGGGAAGAGTATACGTCGGAAAGCCCAAATGAGAAAATTATTGAGCTTGATCCAGGAATGGCGTTTGGTACAGGAACACATCCAACCACTTCGCTATGCCTGCGTACACTGGAATCGGTCATTCAGGGTGGCGAGGAAGTTATTGACGTTGGTACAGGCTCTGGTATCTTGGCCATTGGAGCTGTCCATCTCGGTGCAAAACATGTGCTGGCACTGGACCTCGATCCGGTTGCGGTAGCAAGTGCTAAGGAAAATGTGGAACTGAATGGGCTGACACAACAAATTACGGTGAAAGAGAGTGATCTGCTGTCTGTTCTGGGTAGTCAGGACCCTGCCCTGGGCGTGAAGCTTCCGGTGAAAGTTATCGTTGCCAACATTTTGGCTGAGATTATTATGCTGTTTGTGGATGATGTTTATCATGCGCTTGAGTCTGGCGGCGTTTATATTACTTCAGGCATTTGGAAAAATAAAGAGCAGCTCGTCCATGATGCGCTCGTTGCTTCCGGCTTCGAAATAAGTTCGGTTCATCGCGATGAGGACTGGATCGCGTTTGTGGCCAGAAAGAGGTAACCGATGGACTTAAACTCGTTCTTTCGTTATCCACTGGATCAACTGCCGTTTTTCCTGTTGACGATCCTGATTGCTTTTACGGTGCATGAATTTTCTCATGCGTATTTTGCCAACAAATTCGGTGATCCGACGGCCAAGCTGCTAGGTCGGGTTACCCTCAATCCGGTCGTACACTTTGACTTGTTTGGGGTGCTATTGCTCGTTATTGCTGGCTTCGGTTGGGCACGACCCGTTCCAGTTAATCGGGCGAACTTTGACAAACCAAGATTGATGGGTGTTATCGTCTCTGCAGCAGGGCCACTAAGCAATCTGCTGCTTGCGATTATCGGTACAATTATTTACGCTTCATTGGTTGGTTCGGGAGCGCTGGGGAGTATAGAAAATGAGCGATTGCTCACAGCGATATCCATGTTTTTCTCTATTTTTAACCTGACGAACTTTTTCTTGTTTCTGTTTAACCTTATACCGTTGCCACCCCTGGATGGTTATCGGATTCTTGAAGACGTATTGCCACCATCTATCAGTCGCAAGCTGCAAGGAGTGGAGCAATGGTCGATTTTTATCTTCCTGCTGATTCTGGTTATACCTCCGCTGCAAAATGTGACGATTCAACCGTTGTATGAGTTTGCACAAACGATGTATGTGGATCTGGCAAAACTAATCATTGAATTATATCGATAAGCAACACGTACCTAGGGGTGAAATACTGGTCAGATAGACATAAAAGTTGTATGATCATCTGTGGCGATTGGATTCACGCCTGCCATCAGGCGGGGTGAATTCCAGTCATAACAGGACAGAATGGGTGGATAGACGAATGCAGCGATATTTTGTATCTGCAGAACAGTTTAATGAACATTCCGTGGTCATCACGGGTGATGATGCGCGCCATATCGGTAAAGTGATGCGTGGTAAACCTGGAGATAAACTGATTGTCAGTGACGGAAACGCCAAAGAAGCTTTGGTGGAGATTGAAAGCATCGAAGCCCAGCAAGTAACAGCGAATATTGTGGAATCTCTCGAAATGGACCATGAAGCGCGTTTACGCGTAACCGTGGCTCAAAGCTTGCCAAAAGGCGACAAGATGGAGACAGTCATCCAAAGATGTACAGAGATCGGAGCGGTTTCCTTTGTTCCTTTCCTGTCTGAACGTACAATTGTGCAATATGATGCCAAGAAAGAAGGCAAACGGTTGGAGCGGTGGCGGAAAATCGCCAAGGAAGCCGCCGAACAAAGCCATCGGAACCGCATTCCATCCGTCGAGCAGCCACTTTCCTGGAAAGGGCTGCTATCTTCTTTTGAGGGCTACAGTCTGGTATGTTATTGTTATGAAAAGGAAAACGGCAAGCAGTTAAGAGACGCATTGAAGCCGTTTGTGGAGCAGCTTGCACCTGGTGCGAGCGCTGAAGTGTTGATCGTTGTTGGACCTGAGGGCGGATTCTCGGAGAGGGAAACGATTGAAGCCGATCAGGCGGGTGCTGTATCCGTTGGACTGGGCAAACGCATCTTGCGGGCCGAGACAGCTGGAATGGCGGCGCTAACTTGTGTCTTATATGAATCCGGAGAAATGGGGGGAATGTAATTATGCCATCCGTGGCGTTTTACACCTTAGGCTGCAAAGTTAATTTTTATGATACAGAGGCGATTTGGCAATTGTTCAAAAATGAAGGATACGATCAGGTAGACTTTGACGAACAGACAGCGGATGTATACTTGATTAATACTTGTACAGTAACCAATACCGGCGACAAAAAGAGCCGCCAGATTATCCGTCGCGCCATTCGGCGCAACCCGGATGCGATTGTAGCCGTTACAGGCTGTTACGCGCAAACTTCACCAGCAGAGATTCTGGACATCCCTGGCGTGGATCTTGTTATCGGTACACAGGATCGGGACAAAATCTTGCCATATGTCAATGAAATTCAGGAATCACGTCAGCCCGTCAACGCTGTGCGCAACATCATGAAAACGCGGGTATTTGAAGAGATGGACGTACCGGATTTTGCCGATCGTACCCGTGCATTTCTTAAAATCCAGGATGGCTGCAATAACTTCTGTACGTTCTGCATTATTCCGTGGTCGCGTGGACTTTCCCGTAGCCGGGAAGCAAACAGCATCATCCAACAGGCTCATCAACTCGTACACGCCGGATACAAGGAAATTGTCCTGACAGGCATACATACCGGTGGATATGGGGATGACATGGAGAATTACGATCTGACGGATCTGCTATGGGACTTGGATAAAGTGGAGGGCCTGGAGCGTATTCGAATCAGCTCAATCGAAGCCAGTCAGATTGATGATCGGATGCTGGATGTGATCAAACGTTCAGACAAACTTGTGCGCCACTTCCACATTCCGCTGCAAGCGGGCGATGATACCGTATTGAAACGTATGCGCCGTAAATATACGACCGAAGAGTTTTACAATAAAATGCTTCGCATTCGGGAAGCGATGCCGGATGTAGCGATCACAACTGACGTTATTGTTGGGTTCCCGAGTGAGACGGATGAGATGTTCCGTAATGGCTACGAGCTGATGAAAAAAATTGGTTTTTCCGAAATGCACGTATTCCCATATTCCAAGCGTACCGGAACACCTGCAGCACGTATGGAAGATCAGGTGGATGAAGAAGTTAAAAATGCACGCGTGCATGAACTGATTGAGCTCTCCGAGCAAATGCAGCTGGCATACGCCAAGCAGTTTGTGGGCCAAGTACTGGATGTCATTCCTGAAGGTGAAGCCAAGGGCCGTGAGGGCAGTGGTAAACTGCACGGTTACAGTGACAACTACATTCAGCTGGTCTTTGATGGTTCATTGGATATGGTCGGCAAGGTATGCCGTGTCAAAGTGACCGAGGCGGGTGTGAATGAAAGCCAGGCTACGCTGGTTCGTGTGTTGGAAGAAAATCTCAAGTCCGCAGCGATGTAATCGAGGCGTCAGAAACAAGGATTTCATTTCCTTGGGGAGCGTACCCGTGGAGATGAGGTCCTTCTTTTTCCAAAAAAGATGAAGTCAATTCCGTAATGGGGGAGAGCAATATGAACAAAAAAGAAATTTCAGCAGGCGGAGTCGTCTATCGCACGGGAGAAGACGGAAAGCTCCAAATTCAACTGATTGTAGATCGCTACGGCAAAACGACTCTCGCCAAGGGCAAAATGGAAGCTGGAGAAACGGTAGAACAGACCGCACTGCGTGAGATTCTGGAAGAGACGGGTATGGTCGGCCGAATTGTAGAACCCGTCGATATCATCGCCTATACGTATCAGCATGCTGAGTTTGGTCCGGTGGACAAGGAAGTTCATTATTATCTCGTTGAAGCGGAAAGCGGCGATCTGCAGCCTCAGATTGAAGAAATCAAAGGTGTGGATTGGTACGCTCCGGAAGAAGCTTGGTCCAGACAGCAGCAAAGTGGATACGATAATAACGATGACATTTTACGAGTGGCGCTGAACAAATTAGGCATTAACGTATAGCTGTTTTCTATTGAATGACGTAACGCTACTGTTTGTTGAGAGAGTTTTGAGCATCAGGCCACGGGTGACTTCGCCACTGGGGTGGAGACCGGTGGTTTTTTGTGCCAAATCGGCAAGTAACAGAACGGCAAGGCAAGCAGTGAACTGGTGACGTTAAAAAGGGTCTGGGCATGCGCAATCTGTGCCCCGTTATCCGCTGACAGCCAGGCCGAAGCTGCGTGCAGCTGGCCGATCAGCGGCATAAATAGCAGCGCCCCCGCAATGTTTAATACGACATGGGAGGCTGCGACAAATTTGCCTGCGGATGCTCCGCCAGCGGCTGCAATCACGGCGGTGATACAGGTCCCCACGTTTGATCCGATCACAATGGCGATGCCGATCTCCACAGGCAGTACTCCTGTGGCTGCGAGCGTAATGGCCATGCTGATGACGGCTGCGCTGCTATGAATGAGCGCCGTCAGACAGGCGCCTGCCAGAAAGCCCCACCACAAGCTGTCGGCTGATCGATCCAGAAACCACTGGAATACGCCCATACTACGCAGGGGCACGGCAATGGATTGCATCACTTGAATGCCTGTCATGACGAGGGCAAATCCGGCGGACGCGAGAAAGCTGTATTGTATGGTAAACAGTGTCCGGCGTGTGCGTTCAGGAGCGAACTGATTTCGTTCACCAAGCACAACAAAGACTGCCCAGCCTGTCAGAGACAAGGCAAGCAGAGGCAGGGAAACCCGTCCGATCTGCAGTCCGACCAACTCGGTGGTCAGGCACGTCCCGATGTTGGTACCGAGAATAATACCAAGTGTGCGTCCATAGGTAATCAATCTGGCGTTCGCCAGTCCAATAGTGAGTACGGTGACGGCGGTACTGCTTTGCAGCAGGGCAGTAGCGCCTGCGCTAAAAGCCATGCCTTTCCAGGGAGCAGAGGTAGCTCGGCCCAGCCATCCAGCCAGCATGGGCCCGGCCATCCGCTGTAAGGCTGTTTCCATCAGCTTCATCCCACCAAAAAAGATAAGAAGCCCATATAACAGGGGCAGCACAACATCTCTGAACATGAGTTAACATCATTCCTTCCGTGCATATCCTTATTCTCATCCTATGAGTAAATAAGGACAACCATGACAGGCTAACGGAATTCTGGAGTCAACAGCATTTGAAAGACCGATAATTTATCTTAAAGGTCACCCAAATTTACCGCGCCCCTATTCCAAAGATACGGAGATTCTGCAAACGCAGCGAAGGGAATGGAATTGGAACTGAAGAAGCGAAACGCTTACGCTCATATGGGTTGATCTAAAGATTCACACGATAACGGAGAGGGCAGAAAAAACCTGAAGAAGCGAAGCGCTCGCCTTTATCCCCGGATTTCCCCTTTTAAAAAAGGAATCAAAAAAATCTGGGGATAACAGCGATCGGAAGGTTGTTCTGTCATCGCAGTGGCAAGTGTGGAATTTGAGGTTCATCTGTACAATGATGTAACAGCGATCGAAAGTCCAATCCATCCCCGTAGCGGTCACCTTTGCACCAAACTATCTTTTCAACAACTAACTATGAAAGAAGTGGATCTATCTTGCCATCAGTTACACTGGAACGCAGCCGCAAAAAGCGGCTTGAACACGCACATCCATGGATATATAACAATGAAATCGCCTCTGTTGACGGAAACCCCGAGCCGGGAGATCTGGTCAACGTATTGAACCATCAAGGTCGCTATCTTGCGACGGGATACTATAATCCTGCATCTCAAATCACAGTTCGAGTCGTGGCCTATCAACCATTGGAGTTTGAACAGATGGACACCGCGTTTTTTGCAGCGCGTTTCCGCGATTGCTTGCGCCACCGGGAGCGTTTTATCCAGGATGGAGAGGCATACCGTCTCGTTTATGGGGAAGCTGATTTCCTGCCAGGACTGATCGTTGACCGTTTTGGCAGCATCCTTGTTGTTCAATTGCTCACACTCGGCATGGACCGTTGCCGCGAAGCGATTGTACAAGCTCTAATTGAAGTGATGCAGCCGGAAGGCATCTATGAACGTAGTGATGTGTCCATTCGTGAGCTGGAAGGTTTGGAGCAGACGAAAGGACCATTATATGGGGATTGCCCGCGCCATGTCACGGTAACGGAGAATGGATTGCTCATTAAGGTGGATATCGTAGAAGGCCAGAAGACAGGGTACTTCTTTGACCAGCGCGAGAATCGTGCAGCCATCCAACCACTTATGAAGGGTTGGGGTTACAAGAGTGGTATTACGCTCCAACAGACCGAGCAGGATGGTACGCAGCAGTTGCTTCCTGTGAATAAAAGTGGCAAGGTTGTGACGTTCCCTTATTGGGATGGGGCCACTGTGCTGGAATGTTTCTCCCACACAGGCAGCTTCACATTGAACGCCTGCAAATATGGAGCCAAAAAGGTAACATGCCTTGATATCTCAGAGCATGCGATTGAAAGTGCACGTACTAACGTAGAGCTGAACGGTTTCACTGACCGGGTTGAATTTGTCGTTGCGGATGCATTCCAATACTTGCGTGAGCAGGTGAAAGGCCTCGATGAGCGTAACGTACGTGCACGTGCTGGCGAACAGAAAGTGGATACGTCCAAAGCGCTTGCAGCCGGTGGTAAAACATTTGATGTGGTCATCCTCGATCCGCCAGCCTTTGCCAAAACGAAATCAGCAGTCAAAGGCGCATGCCGTGGATATAAGGATATCAATCTGCAAGGAATGAAGCTGGTGAATGAGGGCGGGTATCTGGTAACGGCAAGCTGTTCATACCACATGCGTCCGGATCTCTTCCTGGAAACCATTGCGGATGCAGCCGAAGATGCAGGCAAAGTACTGCGTCTGATCGACTGGAAAGCAGCCGGTAAGGATCACCCGCAAATTCTGGGCGTAGACGAAGGTCATTACCTGAAATTTGCCATCTTCGAAGTGCGCAGCAAAAAGAATTAATCGAGCGATTTCCATTTTAAATGGAACACATATTTATGCAAGGAGTCCACAGTTTTCATGAGCTGCGGGCTTTTTGCTATGCTCGCGCAGATGAACTATGGAATTGGCGGATAGTGGCAAACGTATGTTCCGAAGCAAGCCAGATATGTTATACTGGGAATTAAAATCTTGTTCGTGATGGTTTGGAGGATTAAACATGTCCGTACGCTTTGTTATTGGCCGGGCAGGCAGCGGCAAGAGTGCGCTGATTACCCGGGAAATCACATCCCTGCTACAAAAGGAACCGCAAGGTAAACCACTGATTCTGCTGGTCCCGGAACAGAGTTCGTTTCGAACCGAACAGTCACTGGTTTCTTCAGGTGCTATAAAAGGTACCATGCGTGCTGAAGTGCTTGGTTTTCGCCGATTGGCCTATCGGGTCATGCAGGAGGCAGGTGGTTCTGCACGTATTCCCATTGGAGCTGAAGGTAAAAAAATGCTGCTCTACAAAGTGCTCCAGCGTCGTAAGGAAGAATTGAAGCTGTTTGGAGCATCAGGCAGTCAGCTGGGATTTATCGGAGACTTGAATGATCTATACAGTGAGTTTAAACGTTATGAACTTGACCCCACTTCACTGGAAGAAGGACTTTCCGCATGGAATACTTCCTCTTCTGCACCGATTCTGGGAGACAAGCTGCATGACTTGCTTCTTATATACCGTGATTATGAAAAGGAATTAACCGAACTATATATCGATGATGAGGACACATTGACTGAACTAACAGAGCGGTTGCCGGAGAGCACGCTGCTGCAAGATGCACAGATCTGGATCGATGGATTTCAGGGATTTACCCCGCAGGAAATGAGTGTCATTGGAAGATTGATGCTGCAAGCTTCTTCCGTCACAATTGCATTGACGTTGGATCGTGCTTACGACCACGGTGCACTTCCAGGAGAACTGGAGCTGTTCCATCCCACAGCGAGTGCATATGCACGTCTTAAAGGCATGGCTGAGGATCTGGGTGTTCTTAATGAGACAACCGTGCTTCAACCGGAAGTTTTGCCAAGATATGAAGGCAGTCCTGGACTGGCGCATTTGGAGGCTGGCTTTGATCGTAGAGTCCGCTGGAAGAGTAATGAGCGTGATGCGGGTGTCCGACTTTACGCCGCTGAGAACCGCCGGGCTGAGATGGAAGGAGCACTTCGTGAGATGCGTCGTCTGGCGCAAGATGAAGGTGCGCGTTATCGAGATATGGCAGTGCTCGTTCGTCAGTTGGATACATATGCCGACATTGCTGAGCCCCTGTTCAGGGACTATGGCGTGCCTGTCTTTCTGGATCGGAGAAGAAATGAACTACATCATCCATTATCGGAATTTATTCGTTCAGCACTTGATATCGTTCGCCGTCGCTGGCGTTATGAGGATGTATTTCGCTGTGTGAAAACGGATCTGCTGCTTCCACGGGGCGGTTCCATTACACGTGAAGATATGGACCAGCTCGAAAATTATATATTAGCTTGCGGAATTCACGGATACCGCTGGACAGATGGCAAGCCATGGAAGTATGTACCCAGCCTGTCCTTGGAAGACAACGATCAGGATGTCCGCAGCCGGGGCCGGGAACAAATGCTGTCCTTAATGGAAAAATGCCGTACGGTGATTGTTGATCCACTGGGTGCTTTTGAGAAACGAATGAGCAAGGCAAAGACAGCTAAAGACCAATGTGCGGCGCTTTACAGATTACTGGAGGATGCCGAGATTCCTTGGAAGCTGGATCAGATGTCTGCAGAAGCCAAGGCTCAGGGTGATCCGGAACGTTCGAGAGAGCATCGTCAAATGTGGGGTGCCGTCCTTGATCTATTAGATCAGATGGTTGATATGATGGGGGCCGAACGGCTGGATATCGATTTATTTGCCGGGCTAATGGAGACTGGGTTAACCGAACTGAAGCTGGGACTTGTTCCTCCAGCGCTTGATCAAGTGTTGGTTGGATCGATGGATCGTACACGTCTTCAGGGTATCAAGTATGTATTTATTCTGGGTGCAGTAGAGGGTGAACTGCCTGCTGTGCCTCAGGATGATGGTGTATTAACTGAGCAGGAACGGCTGCTGTTGACGGAGAGAGGTTTGGGGCTTGGGCCAGGAGCAACAAGACAAATGTTGGATGAACGCTTTCTGATATATACAGCCCTGACAGCGGCGAGCACTCAGTTATGGCTGAGTTATCCCGTTGCAGATGATGAAGGGAAAACATTGCTACCTTCAGAAATTGTACGACATGTACGGAAGATGTTCGGTCTGCATGAGCAGCCATTACTTGCCCAGCCGCCGGTTACAAATGCTGAAGCGGTGCACTGGTCTTATGTTATTCATCCTGGTCAGAGCCTCTCTTATCTCATCGGACAGTTGCGCAGATGGCGCCGTGGAGAAGATATTCCTGAAATGTGGTGGGCGATCTATAACTGGCATGTCTCTCGGGAGACAAGCAGACCTCAGCTGAAACAATTGCTTGGATCGGTCTTTTATCGCAATCGGGCGTTACCTTTGCGTACGGCTACCAGCCGTAGATTATATGGTACAGAGGTAAGGACCAGTGTCTCCAGAATGGAGCGTTTTGTGGCGTGTGCGTTCTCCCATTTTGCATCCCATGGGCTGCGACTGAAAGAGCGCCAGTTGTACCGCTTGCAAGCCCCTGATATAGGACAATTGTTCCATGCTGCCTTGAGTCAGCTTGCGATGCGTTTGCGAGAGCAGAATCGCAGTTGGGGCAGTCTGTCTCCGGATGAATGTCGGAAGGAAGCGGAGCACACCGTGGAGCAGATTGCACCACAGTTGCAGGGAGAGATTTTGCTTAGCACGAAACGGTATGGTTATATCTTCCGCAAGCTGAAGGATATCGTTAGCCGGGCGTCGGTTATTCTGGGTGAACAGTCCAGACGAGGAAGCTTTGAACCGATTGGGTTGGAGCTTGATTTTGGGCCAGGTAAACCCCTGCCACCGCTTCGTTTTGAATTGGAAAATGGCTGTGTGATGGAGATTGTGGGGCGGATCGACCGCGTGGATGTGGCCGAAGGAGAGAACGGCCTGCTGCTGCGGGTTATTGATTACAAATCGAGCCAGACCGATCTCAAGCTGCATGAGGTGTATTATGGCCTGTCATTACAGATGCTCACGTACTTGGAGGTGCTGCTTAGTGCTGCCGAGGACTGGCTTGGAGAATCGGCGATGCCTGGAGGAACACTCTATTTCCATGTGCATAATCCATTGCTTCAATCCGCGAACGGCATGACTTCTGAGCAGGCAGGACAAGAACTGCTGAAACGGTTCAAAATGAAAGGCTTGCTGCTCGCGGATCGGGATGCGATCGCTCAAATGGACAATACCCTGGACAAAGGCTACTCAGCTATTATTCCAGTTGCGCTTAAGGCGGATGGCAGCTTTTATAGTAGTGCTTCTGTAGCTACGCCGGAGCAATGGGATACATTGCTTGCTTCAGTTCGCAGCAATATACGTGAGATTGGCACCCGGATTACGGACGGGGACGTGGCGATTGAACCTTACCGTATCCAGCAGGAGGTTGCATGTACCTTCTGTCCGTACAAGCCAGTCTGTCAATTTGATGAAAATATCGAAGGTAATGAATATAATCTGTTGTCCAAACCGGGCAAACAGCAAATCTGGGACATGCTGTCTCATGGCAAAGGAGGGGAAACATCATGACGAATATGCCAAAACCGGAGGGAAGCTTCTGGAGTGATGACCAATGGAGTGCCATCTCACAGAGTGGGGAAGACATCCTGGTTGCTGCTGCAGCGGGTTCCGGGAAGACGGCCGTATTGGTTGAACGAATTATTCGCAAGATTGCAGACCCTTCCCGTGGATTCAGCGTAGATCGTTTGCTGGTTGCGACATTTACGAAAGCTGCTGCGGCCGAGATGAAGCAGCGGATAAGGGAAGCACTGGAACGTGCACTTGAAGAGCAGCCTGCCGAAGAACATCTGCGCAAACAACTGTCATTGCTCGGGCGAGCATCCATTACGACACTGCATTCATTCTGTATGGAAGTCATTCGTCGTTATTATCAGCAAATACCGCTAAACCCGGCTTTCCGAATTCTGAATGAAAATGAAGCCGAAATTATGCGGCAGGAATTGTTGGAGCAGTTGTTTGAGGAAAAGTATGGGGAAGAAGACGAAGGCAGTACATTCCGTGAATTGGTGGATTGGTTCACTGGGGAACGGAACGATGATGCCATGCATCGACTTGTGCAGCGTTTGTATGATTTCTCACGCAGTCATTCTTGGCCGGATCATTGGCTTGCAGAGATGGCATCTGCTTTTCAAGTGGAAAGTGTCGAGGCACTTGGACATTCTGCATGGGTTCAGAGTATTTTGCGTGATGCCGCTCTTGCCCTGAGTGGTGCGGCTGGTCTGCTGCGTCAAGGGATCAGCATATCGATGCAGCCGGAAGGTCCGAAACCTTATGCAGATACATTAAAAGAAGATTTGGCAATGGTCGAAGAGCTTCTGTCAGCTGTTGAGGTCATGCCGTGGGAAAGATTGCCTGAAGTGTTTCAGCCAGCAGCTTTTGGCAAGCTGAAGCCTTGCAAAAAGGACCAGACAGACCCGGGGTTACAAGAACAGGTCAAGGAACTGCGTGAGGCTGCGAAAAAAGCCGTGACGGACCTGAAAGGGTCATTGTTTGGAAGAAGTGCATTTTCGTTCTGGCAGGAGCTGGAGCAGGCGGCACCACTAATGCAGGAGCTATCCAAGCTGGTCAGTGCATTTGGAGAGCGATACCGACAAGCCAAGCAGGAGCGCGGTCAGGTCGATTTTAGTGACCTGGAGCATTACTGTCTTCATATTTTGCGCCATGAAGATTCAACCCCCGAGCTGTCCATGCCTTCGGATGCAGCAATGGAATACCGGGCACGTTTCGATGAAGTGCTGCTGGATGAATATCAGGATACCAATACGGTGCAGGAAGATATCGTCAGATTGATCTCCAGAGAAAATCCTGGCAACCGCTTCATGGTTGGTGATGTAAAACAGAGCATTTACCGCTTTCGTCTGGCCGAGCCAGGTCTGTTTCTGAACAAGTACCGTCAATATGCAGCGAATACGGATATGGATGCAGATGAAGAGAGCAGCTCATTACGCCCTGGAAGACGTATTGATCTGGCGCGTAACTTCCGCAGTCGTGCAGAAGTGGTTCATTCGGTCAATATGTTGTTCAAACAGCTCATGAATGAAGGGGTAGCCGAGATTGCGTATGATGAACGAGCGCAGCTCGCTTATGGGGCTACTTTCCCGGCAGAGACGCTTGGAGATGAGGCATACACACCTGAACTCATATTGATCGATCGTCAAGGCGGAGGACCTGATCTGACGGAAAGCACGGATGAGAATGGGGATGCGTTACCTTCTGCTGAGCTGGAGAGTGCCGAGCTTGAAACCGCTCAGCTGGAGGCTCGGGCCATGGCTCGCCGTATTCGTGAAATGGTCGGAGATACGGATAAACCAGCCCTCAACGTTTATGATAAAGCCCTCAAATCCATGCGACCTGCGCGTTACGGAGACATTGTTATTTTGCTGCGTTCTGCCCTGATGTGGGCTCCACTCATGATTGAGGAATTCAGACAGCAGGGTATTCCTGCCGGAGGGGAGCAAAGCAAAGGGTATTTTCAGGCGACGGAAGTGGAAGTGATGTTGTCCTTGCTGCAGATTGTGGATAATCCAAGGCAGGATATACCGCTTGCTTCTGTGCTTCGTTCGCCGATTGTCGGACTGGATGAAGAGGAACTGGCTCAGATTCGCCTTGGGGACAAGCGACAGTCTTTCTATGATGCTGTTGTATCAGCTACAGGAGCATTCACTAGTTCGTTGAATGTTTTCGGGCAGCATGGTGAGAAAGCTTCGAATCCGGATTCATCTGCAATCCAGCTGCAATGGCCGGAAGCCTGGTCAGAAATGGAACAGGGTCACCGGGAGTCGGCAGTATCCGCCGAAGCAGACGTTATCGAACGTATACATGAATCCTCTGTACATGCAGATAAAGATGAGCTTCTGGATGCTGGTATAGATGCTGGTATAGATGCAAGTATGGGTGGAGGTATAAGCGACGATGCGGATAGGGACAACGGTACGAGCACAGAGCTGCAACAAAAGTTAATTCGCTTTATGCGTCAGTTGGAACATTGGCGACTTGAAGCCAGACAAGGCAGCTTGAGTGAACTCATTTGGCGCATGTACCGGGAAACGGGTTACCTGGACTGGGTTGGCGGCCTACCTGGAGGCATGCAGCGTCAAAGTAATTTGAAGGCTCTCTATGATCGTGCGCGGCAATATGAGGAGGCAACGGCCAATCGTGGATTGTTCCGCTTCCTGACCTATGTATCCAGACTACGTGAGAACGGGGGAGATCTTGGCACCGTAGCAAGTGGTTCTGGTGAGCAGGACAATGCGGTACGCATCATGACGATTCACCGGAGTAAGGGCTTGGAATTCCCTATTGTTTTTGTCGGGGGTATATCCAAGATGTTCAATCAGCAGGATCTGAACTCGCCGTTTCTGATGCATAAGGAGCTGGGGTTTGGCCCTAGGTTTGTAGACCGTGAGAATCGGGTTGCCTATCCAACCTTGGCGAATCTGGCGATTCGTCGTCGTGCCCAGTTTGAGCTGCTTGCCGAAGAGATGCGGGTGCTCTATGTGGCTCTGACCCGTCCAAAAGAGAAAATGATTTTGGTCGGTACGGTAAAAGATGTTGTTAAAAAGGCAGTGGCCTGGTCTCAGATTAAGGACAGTCCGGAACGGGTATTGCCTGACTATCTGCTTGCAGCCGGACGGAGTTATCTGGACTGGATCGGTCCATCCCTGATGAGACATCCAGACGCAGCTTTGCTGCGTGAACTTGCGGGAGGCACTGATTCATATGCTGCCTGTCTTGTGGATGATGAATCACGCTGGGGCATTTCCGTCATTTCTGCTGATCAAGTATCCCGGGAAATATTTGTGGATCAGACACTTGGTGAAGAAGACGGTATGACAGAAGTGCGGAAAGATCGAATTGCTGCCCTAAAAGCCGTTCAGCCTGTGGCGCTGTTTCCTTCCTCAACTGAAGAAGAGATGAGCGAGGATACACAAGATACAACACCACGAGACATCGGTGAGGGAGATGTATTATCAATAGGTGAGCAAGAGGGTCTACAACTGCTTCGTGAAGTAGATAAACGGCTTTCATGGACATATCCTCATCAAGCAGCAACGCAAGTAGCTGCCAGCACATCGGTTACCGAACTGAAGACATTGCTTGCCATGCAGGACCACCAGTCGTTACAGATGATGGAGGAAGTTGAAGAACAATCTGAGGCGTCCGTGGATTCTGAGGGGTATGAAGTGAAGGATGGAGGCTCGTCCTATAAATTGCATCTGCGTCGTCCCAAATTCATGGAGGAGAAACAATTGACTGGAGCCGAGCGAGGAACGGTGTATCATACGTTGATGCAGCATCTTCCTGTAGATGGTTCACCCGTTGATTCGCAAATCGTTGAGCAGACACTTTTGCGGTTAGTTGAGCTCCAGATTTTGCTCCCCCATCAGGCAGAGGTTATTGAATCTGATCAACTGGCCGGATTCTTCAATACAGAGCCTGGGACAGAGTTGTTGCGTGCGGAGTGGGTGAAACGGGAGATCCCGTTTATTTATGGACTCCCGGCACATCATTCTCCTGCGGAATGGCTCCATAGTCTGTCACCAGATGCAGGTATGCAAACGTTGGAGGAAGACGGTAAGATGCAGGCATCACTAGAAAATGAGACGGTGCTGGTACAGGGGATTATTGACTGCCTGTATGAGGTGGATGGCGAGCTTGTTTTGCTAGATTACAAGACAGACCGGGTGTTGGAGCATCGCGGTGGACTGGACAAACTGACGGAAAACTATCGTTTCCAGCTGGAGCTGTATGGCCGGGCTATTGAAGATATTCTGGGTCGGAAAGTCGACCGGAAGTGGCTGTACTTTTTTGATGGCGGACATGCTGTGAAACTATAAAGTGAAATTTTAAAACGGCCGGATGGAATTTGTATCATCGGATTTTGCATGAGAGAGGGGTTGAACGGACGATGCGTATTTTGCACACAGGGGACTGGCATCTGGGGAAAACGCTGGAGGGACGGAGCCGGCTGCGAGAGCAGGAGGATTTTGTGGATGAGCTTGTTAGACTCGCGGATGAGCAGCAGGCAGATGCCATATTGATGGCTGGAGACGTGTATGATTCTGTAAATCCGCCTGCATCGGCGGAACAGCTTTTTTATGAGGCTGCGGCGCGTCTGACAGAACAAGGAAGACCACTTGTGGTAATTGCCGGGAACCATGATCAGCCAGAGCGAGTGGCTTCGGTGACCCCGCTTGTGAACAGACAGGGAATTACACTTGTAGGTATGCCTACTTCAGAAGCAGTCACGATCCATGCGAAGAGAACTGGAGAGACTGCGCAGATTGCTGCATTGCCATACCCCTCGGAAGCGCGACTGAATGAACTGCTGACAACGGATGGGGATGAGAATGTGCTTCGCCAGGCATACAGTCGCCGGGTGGGCATGTTAATGCAGCGTCTGGCTGCTTCTTTTCGTCCGGATACGGTGAATTTGGCAATGAGTCATATTTATGTTCTGGGCGGAGTGGAAAGTGATTCGGAACGTCCCATTCAGGTAGGGGGCGCCTATACGGTTGATCCTTCTGCTTTGTCGACAGGTGCGCAATATACAGCACTGGGGCATCTCCATCGTGCGCAGGCAGTTAAAGGAGAAGGTGTGATTCGTTATAGTGGCTCTCCACTCGCCTACAGTTTCTCCGAAGCGGGGCAGAGTAAGTCCGTCACCATGGTTGACGTGGCACCAGGGGGAGCCGCAAACGTGGAAGAAGTGCTGTTGACCTCCGGACGTCCACTTGTGCGTTGGAAGGCGCGTGGCGGTCTGGCTGAGGTTTATCGGTGGCTGGATGAAGGACGTGATCCTCAGGCTTTTATTGATATGGAAGTATGGCTGGATGACGCCATGTCTCTGAAAGAAATCCAGCAGCTCCGTAAGTCGCATGACGGGATCATCCATATCCGGCCGGTGTATCCCGAGATGGCAGCGGCAGGGCTTTTGGAGCAACGGTCCGAGCTTCCGGTACATGAGCTTTTTCGCAAATTTTATCAGCGTCAGACAGGTGGGGCATTACCTGAAGACAGTCTGGTTCAACTGTTCCTGGAACTCGTCGATGAGGACGAGCCGGGTGTGCGTGAGGAGGTCGAGGGAAATTGAAGCCAATTTTATTGAAAGTCGCAGGTCTGCAAAGTTATCGGGAGACTCAGGAGATTGATTTTACCGTATTGACGGAGACGGGACTGTTCGGCATTTTTGGTCCTACAGGCAGCGGGAAATCTTCTTTGCTCGACGCAATTACGCTGGCGATGTACGGAAAAGTGGAACGGGCTGTTAATGGTACCCAGGGAATCATGAACCACGCTGAGGATTCGTTGTCCGTTGCTTTTACATTTGAACTTGTATCGGCGGAAGGCACAAGAAGATTTCGGGTGGAACGACGTTTCAAACGAAATAATGAGGTTTCGGTGAGCAACACCATCAGCAAATTCATTGAGACCGTCAACGGAGAGGAACAGGTGCTGGCTGATAAACTGGCAGACGTGAACCGCTGCGTTGAAGATGTAATCGGATTGAAAATGGATGATTTTACGCGGGCCGTTGTGCTTCCACAAGGGAAATTCGCTGAGTTTCTGTCACTGAAAGGCAGTGAACGACGCCAGATGCTGCAACGTTTATTCCATCTGGAGAAGTATGGAGATCAGCTTGCCATCAAGCTCAGCCGGCGGGTGAAGGACAATGATATGGTTCATCAGTCATTGGCCGCGGAGCAGCAGGGGCTTGGGAATGCCAGCAAAGAGACGTTGGCAGAAACGGAGCTTCTTCTTCAAGCTGCTGTGAAACAGTCTGAATTGTCACGCAAAACGCTTGATGAAGCGATGAAGGAAGCCGAGCAACTCGGTAAAGTCCGTGAGTTAAGCCATGAACGCCAGGCTCGTATGGAGGAACACGAAAAGCTGAAAGCACGTGCACCACAGATCGAAGCTGGGGAACAACGGCTGAAACTGGCCGGGGCGGCAGACGCGATACTGCCTTCATTGCAGACGATGCGTGACGCAGCAGCACAGCAGAAGTTACGTGAGGATGCAGCCGGGATTGCTCACCAGCAAGCGGTGGAACATGAACGGCTGTCTGTACTGGAAGCCGAGAAGGCCGAAACGGCCCGTGTACAGATGGCTGAGGAAGAACCCAAGCTGCTGCTTCGATTGGAACAGCTGGAACAGGCCAAGGAGTTGCAACGGGAACGGGATGGGCTACGAGAGGATCGTACCCGTCTTAAGCAGCTTTTGGACAAAGGACAGGCTGAACAGAGTGTCATCGGACAGCAGCTGGAGAAGGAAAAAGAACTACAGCAGCGCGGCCGCAAACGTCGGGAAGAATTACAGGAAAGCCTGAAGCCGAATGAAGTGAAGTCCGAAGAACGCAGGCAGCTGCAGGCTGCACTGGAATTGAAGCATCGTTTGGATACTGCGGCGGAGCAATTGCGCCAGAACAAGGCTGAGATGGAAGCCAATAAGCAGTCGGCTGAACAGGGGGCAGACCGGCTGAAGCTGGCTGCCCAGGAAGAGACCCGTCTGAGTGAACAGCGTCAGCATCTGATCGAACAGGCGGCAGCGGGCCTTGAGGCCTTGCTTGCCTGTGAGCAGGACATTGGCCGCGAACAGAGCCTGCTGGCCAGGGCGGAGGAGCAGCTGCGCGGAACCATGCGTGAGCAGGAGCTGCATAGGCTCTCCTCCGCCTTGCGTGCCGAGCTCCGCGATGGTGAGCCATGCCCGGTGTGCGGCTCCGCACACCACCCGCTCCCGGCTGCGCCGCCGGGAGAAGGTCCGCCCGCAGGCGATGCGGACCTGGAACTACTGCGCAGCCTGCACGCGGAGCTGCAGGAGCTGCGCTTTGGGCTGCGCCAGCAGCTGCACGAACGTCGCAGCCTGCTGACGCAGCTTGGCGCTGCGGCCGGCGAAGCCCCGGCCACAGCCGAGGCCGCGCCTGCGGCTGCGGAGCCGGAGCCCGCCGGTTCGCCCGTACACGGGCGCTCCCCGGCGGACTGGGCGGAGCGTGCCGCCGCACTGCGCGAAGCCGCGCGGGCGCTGGCCGCTGCCGCAGCGCCGCTGCAAGCGGAAGCCGCCGCGTTGCAGCAGGCGGCTGTGGGCGCGCAGCAGCGCCGCATGGAAGCGGCTGCTGCGCAGGAGGCCGGCCAAGCCGGACTCGCCCAGGCGGAGCGCCGGTTGGCCGAGAGTGAGGCCGCCGCAGCCGCATTGCACGGCCGCTGGGCCGCGGAACTGCCCGGCATCGTTCAAGAGCAGGCCATGGCCCTTCATCAGGCGATGCAGGAGCGCGACGCGCGCGCAGAAGACATCAAGGAACGGCTGAACAAGAGCGTGACGTTCCTTGAAGAAAAGGAACAGTTGGTACAGTCCCTCCAGCAGAAGCTGGTTGAATTGGACAAACAGCTGATTCAATGGCAAACGGAATGGCAAGGCAACAGCAAACAGCTTGTGGAGAAGGAAGAACGTCTGCGTCAATGGGTTGGCGAGCAGCGAGTCGAGGATTTGATTGCTGCGGCCCAGAATCGATTGGATGAGCTTCGGAAAAATGCTGCCGATTCAGCACAGCGTTTCAAGGAAGCAGATGCGTTAAAACAGGAATCAGCCAAGAAGGATGTCATGGCTCATCAAGCAGCAGCCTCGGCAGCAGAACATTTGCAGCAGGCACAGGAACGCTGGAAGCAATTGCTGGATCAATCGCCATTTGACTCCGAGAATGACGTTGTGGAAGCAGCCCTTCCTTCCCAAGAAGCAGAGCGGCTGGCGGCGGAAATTCAGCAGCATCGTGATCGTGATCGTGAACTTGTTTCTCAATTGCGTGAGCTCGAACAAAAACTGGGCGGAGCCGTTGTATCCGAGGAACAATGGCTGGCATGCACAGAACGACTGAAACTGTCTCGTGCAGAGGATGAAGCGGCTCTTCGAGCCAAGGCGCGTGCAGAACGGGATCTGGAAGATGTGCAGCAGCGACACGTTCGCTGGACCGAGTTGGAGAACAAACGGGTGGAAGTGAGCCGACAAGGTGAGATGCTTAGCAAACTGCAAGCAGCTTTTAGAGGTAATGCATTTGTCGAGTACATTGCAGAAGAACAGCTGATGCAGGTTAGTCAGGCTGCTTCACAGCGTCTGCGCTTCCTGACCAAACAACGTTATTCACTTGAGGTGGATTCAGGCGGGGGCTTTGTCATCTGTGACGATGCCAATGGTGGAGTTAAACGTCCGGTGTCCACCTTGTCTGGTGGAGAGACGTTCCTGACCTCATTGTCACTGGCACTGGCTCTGTCTGCCCAGATTCAGCTGCGCGGCCAGTACCCGCTGCAATTCTTCTTCCTGGATGAAGGGTTTGGCACATTGGATCCTGAACTGTTGGATACCGTCATTACATCATTAGAAAAACTGCATGATGACCGTCTTGCCGTCGGTATTATCAGTCACGTTCCGGAGCTGCGAGCACGCTTGCCACGCAAACTTGTGGTGATTCCAGCAGGCGAGGCCGGAGCTGGATCTCGCGTAGTATTGGAAACTTTATAGGGACTTGAACACAGAACACATACGATTGAATGAGTGCAAATTGAGTTCCCCTCAGAAACCAGTCATACAAGATTGTTTCTGAGGGGGAAATCTCTGATTGATTGAGTGTTTTTGGTTTGAATCTCATTTATATTCTCGGTGAGTCAGATGAGTGAGATTGCTCACAGATACAGGTTCATCCTGTTGTTATACTACAGTTAAGCCGACAAACTTATGTTAAGCACCCCGGCGGACGTCTGATCAGGAATAATCCTGGTCAGACGTCCGTGATAGCAGTCTTCCACATGGGAAGCTGCAAAGGGGTGCTTCTTTTTTTGCAAGTAAATATTTCCTGACATCATTCATGTTTCATTAAAATTTCGCAGGTACAACTTCTATACTCATATCACTCCCTAGGCAGTTATCTTGAAACTCTTGTCATTCACAGTGTCATTTCGCCCAGATCTGAATACGATGAAAGGGTGATGAAGAGCAGAACAGATTCGGGAGGCGATCGAACGTGGAAAAGGTAGAAGCGAAGAAACTGTGTAAGGAACACATGCATCGCTATGTATGTATACAGATGCATGACGGTGCCCATTATGATGGCATTGTGGAAAATGTGGATGATGACATGATTTATTTGGCTGTTCCGGTGGGGCACGAAGCTGTGGTTAATCATGCAAATGCAAACGCAAACTGGGGACCGAATATGATGCCAGTTCCTTATTCTGCACATGAGCGGGGATTTTTCCCGGGCTATGGCTACCCATACCCTTATTACGGTTATGGTCGCAGACGGTTCAATAGGCTGGTTCTTCCGTTGGTCGGCCTGACTGCATTATCTTTGTTACCTTATTATTAATAGGACTCTGAAAGCATTAAATTTTACCAATGAAAATCGAACCTTTCACATCTTCGGTGTATTCTTTCACTTCACTGAGATATGAGAGGTTCTTTTGTTGCTTTTATTATGAATTGAAACAGGTTAAATTGGACGTGAGTTTTCAGTTCCGGTATGATAGAAGGGTATACATAATTTTTAAATCGAAGGAGGGTATGAACAATGGATTGCTTATTTTGCAAAATTGTAGAGGGCAGCATTCCCTCCAATAAGGTACTGGAGAATGACCATGTCATCGTCTTTCATGACATCCAGCCCGCTGCACCGACCCATGTACTCGTTATTCCCAAGAAACATATTGCTTCTATGAATGAAGTAACGACGGAAGACTTGCCGTTGATCGGTGAGATTCACCTGGCTGCGCAGGAAGCGGCCAAGCGTCTCGGCGTGGAAGAAACAGGTTACCGACTGATTAATAACTGCGGCAAGGATGGAGAACAGACCGTTCATCATCTGCATTATCATTTGCTTGGTGGGACCCGACTTGGGGTGCTGACAAGTTTGTCAGACTCACACAAATAAACGATCTAAGGCACCCTAAATCAGGGCTGAGCCGTATATGCATAAAAGGCATGAATATGGAGCTGAAGTTCACATAAAATAAATGATCATTACGTTAAGGTTGACACCTTTATTACCTTTCGCCTATAATGAAAGGTGATGAACCGTGTTATTGCTCTTGGACGGTCTGGTCGGAGGGAGGGAAAACTGGTGTCTGAAACTAAAGTTCGCAAAAACGAGACTATTGATGCTGCACTTCGTCGCTTTAAACGTTCCATCGCAAAAGATGGCGTATTGGCTGAGGTGAAGAAACGTAAGCATTATGAGAAGCCAAGCGTAAAGCGCAAGAAAAAGTCCGAGGCTGCTCGTAAGAGAAAGTTTTAGGAGGATTTTAACTACATGAATCTTAGCGAACGATTGAACGAAGATATGAAGCAAGCGATGAAGAGTAAGGACAAGTTCAAGCTCTCCAACATTCGGTTGATTCGTTCGACGATCAAGAATCTTGAAATAGATTTGAAAAGAGATTTGGATGATAACGAAGTGCTTGATATTCTGAGTCGTGAAATCAAACAGCGCAAAGATGCCCTCCAAGAATTTGACAAAGCGGGCCGTGAAGACCTCGCGGCAAATGCAAAAGCGGAAATTGAATTACTCAGTCAGTACCTTCCCGCACAGCTTACCGAAGAAGAAATTAAAGTTATTGTACAGCAGACCATCCAGGAAACCGGTGCTTCTTCGAAAGCCGAGATGGGGAAAGTCATGTCTGCCCTTATGCCGAAAGTTAAAGGCAAAGCGGATGGCAAACTGGTAAATCAAGCAGTTCAACAATTTCTGCAATAAAGCAAATCAATAAACACCTCCTGACTTGTCAGGGGGTGTTTTTTCCATGTTAAATCAATTTTACATCATTGATACGGTAATCCGTTTCCACAGGAATATGAAGTGTGATGGGGAATCCGTTCATATATTCAAGAAAATTCACAAATACTGCTTTTAAATGGATAATATATATGATTATGGATCTAAAATGTTGCAATTGCTTCCCGTTTCAAATATAATTTTAAGATTTTGAAACGAAATGTTGCATTGTACGTAATAAATACCATAAGCTGGACAGTATAACATTAATGGAAAAGGGGGGACTATTTGTGAAGGGAAAGCGCCGGAAGAAGCTTACGGGGCCATTGATGCTCATGATGCTACTGACGCTGCTGCTTCCTGTCTGGATTGGATCACCGTCAGCGCATGCAGCTGAGAAAAGTGGCGCCGTATATATCATTCCGGTGGATAAACCAATTGAGCAGGGACTTGGCAAGTTCATGGAACGCGGGTTCAAGGAAGCAGAAGAGATGAATGCTGGCCTGATCGTACTGGATATCAATACGCCGGGAGGGCGTGTCGACACGGCAGAAGAACTGGGTACATTAATTAAGGAAAGCCCAATTGAAACCGTTGCATTTGTCCGTGGAGATGCTGCCTCGGCCGGAAGTTTTCTGGCTTTGAATGCAGATAAGATCGTAATGTCGCCAGGCAGCATGATTGGTGCGGCAGCGATGGTGGACAGCACGGGTAAACATGTCGATGATCCAAAGCTGGTTGCATTCTGGAAGAGCAAAATGCAGGGAGCGGCTGAGAAAAGTGGCCGAGACGGCAAAATTGCAGCCGGAATGACGGATGTTAATATGGTTGTGGAGATGCCTGAGATTAATAAAACCAAGCAAAAAGGTGAAATTATTGCTCTCTCGGCTGAAGAAGCGCTGAAAGTGGGTTATGCGGATCATATCAGCAACACGCCGGAAGAAGCTGCAGCCTGGCTTGGTTACAGTCAGGATGATGTGTTCACCGTTCAGAGAACAACGGCAGAGAACATATCCACATTTCTCACCAATCCTGTCGTCATGACGGTATTGCTATTCCTCGGAATAGCCGGTGTGATCATTGAGTTGATTGTACCTGGGTTCGGAGTGCCGGGTATTGTTGGTATCGTGTGCTTTGTGCTTTATTTCTCAGGCAATTACATCGCTGGTTTTGCCGGAGCGGAGACATGGGTGTTATTCACTGTTGGACTCATCATGATGATCCTCGAGATGTTTATCCCAAGCTTCGGTATTCTGGGTATTTTGGGATCGATTGCGCTTGTCGCTGGCGTCGTGCGAGCCGCCTATGATACAAGTGATGCATTTATATCATTAGGTATTGCTTTTGGTGCCGCGCTGGTAGTCATTGCAATCGTTGTTATTCTTTTTAAGGATCGAGGCATATGGAATCGGTTCATATTAAGTGACAGGCTGTCTGCTGATCAAGGATACTCTTCGGCGACAGAACGCAAAGAGTTGATCGGTTTGCAGGGCATCAGTCTGACTCCACTTCGTCCCTCGGGAACAGCGATGTTTAATGGAGAACGCGTCGATGTGGTGTCGGATGGAGATTTCATTCCGATTGATACACCAATTATAGTGATCAAAGCGGAAGGTACCCGGATTGTGGTTCAACAAGCCTTACCGGTGTAACCCGCTCTGTTGCCGGAGTTAGTTAAAGCTTCGGCAATGTACATAACCATTCTGCGGAGGCTGCGAGTGGAGTGGTGTCAATCAATGCAAAGCAGCAAAGTTCCACACCGTTTTTATCCTGTTTCTTACAAAAATTAAATTGCAAATGGAGGAATTTTGACTATGGAACCAACCTTGATTACGTTTTTGCTTATTGCGGTAGTTGCGATTATCGTATTGAGCGTATTCTTCAGCTTTTTCCCGGTGATGCTCTGGATCTCAGCCCTTGCATCGGGCGTACGCGTGGGGATTATCACGCTGGTAGCGATGAGACTAAGACGTGTAACACCTAGCCGGATCGTAAATCCACTGATTAAAGCAACCAAAGCTGGACTTCGATTGACAATGAATCAACTGGAGAGTCACTTCCTGGCCGGTGGTAACGTAGACCGAGTGGTCAACGCCCTGATTGCTGCACAACGTGCGAACATTCCACTCGAATTTGAACGCGCTGCTGCGATCGACCTTGCAGGTCGTGATGTATTGCAAGCCGTACAGATGAGTGTAAACCCACGTGTTATTGAAACGCCGATTGTTTCTGCGGTAGCTAAGGATGGTATCGAAGTTAAAGTAAGAGCACGGGTTACAGTTCGTGCCAATATTGACCGCCTCGTCGGTGGTGCGGGTGAAGAGACGATTATCGCCCGTGTCGGCGAAGGTATCGTAAGTACGAACGGTTCCTCGAATTCCCATAAAGACGTCTTGGAAAATCCGGATCTGATCTCTCGTACCGTATTGTCCAAAGGTCTGGATGCAGGTACCGCTTTTGAAATCCTGTCTATTGATATCGCGGACGTGGATGTAGGTAAAAACATTGGTGCCTTCCTGCAAACGGAGCAGGCAGAGGCTGACAAACGTATTGCACAGGCAAAAGCGGAAGAGCGTCGGGCAATGGCCGTAGCCCAAGAACAAGAGATGAAAGCGCGCGTAGTGGAAATGAGAGCGCGTGTAGTTGAATCCGAATCCCAAGTACCTCTTGCTATGGCTGAAGCACTCCGTAGCGGTAAAATCGGTGTAATGGACTACATGAACCTGAAAAACATTGAAGCAGATACTCAAATGCGCAACACATTAGGAAAACCTGGTGAAAATACAAACTCCAACGATCACGGTGATTCCAAAAACGGAAGATAGGCGGTGAGTGCATATGGGCCTATTTGAATGGATTTTTAACAATCTGTATATTGTAGCAGTCATCGCTTTTGCACTCTTTTCCTTCCTTGGAAAAGCAGCAAAGTCCGCTGATCCGAACAAAAAGCGTGCAAATAACGGGATGCCAACGTTTGGAGGGAGTGGTGATTCGGACCGGAATGATCGCTCGCGGGGGAATACTGCATCGCAGCAGTCATCGGGTCCTTCAGATCCCCGCTATGATGAGCAGTACGATGAGCGGTATGATGACGATCAGTATGATGATCGATATGATCAAACCTATTCGCAGCCAGCAACGACATCTGCCCGTCCCGTGAATGACGACTTTGGAGGGCAGAGTTCTCTGGGTGGAATGGAAAACTCCCTCGAAGAACAAATGAAAGTGATGGAGCAACGACAACGTGAAATTCGGGAGCGACTCGATCGTATTTCTACTGCAAATACACCGGTTGTGTCTGACTCCAGTTGGGATGAAGTTCCATCCAGCGAGTCTGGACCGTCCCAGCTTCGCCGGGAAGACATTCGTACTGGTGTGTTGTGGGCAGAGGTTCTCGGTTCTCCGCGCTCTAAACAACCCTTTGGAACACGAGGCAAACTATAACTTCATATGGTTTTAAAAAGTGAAAAGCCGTCTCTGGTGAGCATAAATCCAGACGACGGCTTTTTTCTGTCTCGGTCTCTTTTTATTTTCACAGCTAACACGTTCCGTAGTTTTCATAATTTCAGGAATCTGCGCATAAGTTGAACTGTAGAGGAAGGGGGAAGACCTTCGAATGACCCGGATCAGCCGCAAGCTGCGCAGATGGACCAGTGAAGTTCTGGATCTGCCGCAGGACGTGCTTTACGATATGCCACGGTTAACCCTGATCGGCACAAAGCAATTGTATATAGAGAATCATCGTGGTGTCATTCATTTTACACCGGATCGCATCGTTCTGGCTCTTTCACAAGGCCAACTGGAGATCAAAGGAACTGAACTGATGATTCGCAATATTTTGCCGGATGAAGTGGCTGTTGAAGGAACAATTCTGGATATTCATATGAATGGAGCGGAGGGGAACAGATGAAGCAGCCCAGTCTGTACAAACTGCGCGGAGCAGTCCGAATCACGGTCACTGGGGGGGATATTGCAGCATTAATCAATACGGTGGCAGAGCAGGGACTGGAAGTATGGGACCTGCGTGCCCATGACGGACGCAAGGCAGAAATGAATATTCTGCTACCGCATTTTTTCAGGCTGCGTCCTTTGCTGAAACGGACAGGCTGCCGGGTAAAGGTGACACACCGGAGTGGATTTCCTTTTTTTGCAGCCCGTTTACTGAGAAGGAAGTTCTTTCTGGGCGGCATGCTGTTTTTTGTAGCAGCTCTGTTTGCATTATCATCGATGGTTTGGAATGTAGAAGTCAAAGGCAATGTGACAATTCCTACGGATGAAGTGCTCGCAGCAGCAAAGAAAGAAGGCATCTACCCCTTCCAGTGGGGATTTCGGCTACAAAGCCAGGACAAGCTCTCCAGACAGCTCGCTCTCGCTCTGCCAGATGTAACCTGGATTGGAGTGAGCAAAGAAGGGACAACCATCACCATCCAGGTCGTGGAGTCGGCACAGCCCAAGCGTGAACCGTTGCTGAACCCAAGACATCTGGTTAGTAAAACAGACGCTGTAATCACTCAAATTTACGCGGAGCAGGGGCGCCCTGTTGTGCAGAAGGACATGCGTGTCAAGAAGGGACAGGTACTGATATCAGGTATTTTGGGAGATGAAGAGAATACAAAGACCATTGTAGCCAAAGGGGAAGTACGCGGACTGGTATGGCGTGAATATCAGGTTGAAGTCCCTCTTGTGCAGAAACATAATACGATGACTGGAGATAGCAAGGAACGTTTTTACATTGTGCTGGGGAAATGGGCGATACAACTCTGGGGATACGGGAACACGCCTTTTACCACATTTGATACCGAAAGTGATCATAAACCGCTGACCTGGAGATCCTTCACACTTCCCATGGGATGGCTGACAGAGAAAGATTTGGAAACTCGGGAACAAGAGGAACAACATACTGTTGAATGGGCTAGAACGAAAGGATTGGAAGGAGCAAGAAACGATATTATCGCCAAAAACGGCAAAGGAACGAAAATTTTAAGTGAAAAAATTTTGCATGAGAAGAAAGAGAATGGTAAAGTTTATATGAAAGTATTATTTGAAGTGGAAGAAAGCATTGCGGAAGAACTTCCGTTAGTCCATAGTCAAGGAGAATGAGGCTATTTGTCAGAGCAAACACGCAGCATACGAATCTCCCTCCAAAGTGCGGGAGAGGGTCAATCTCTTTTTGGACCCCAAGATATTTTCCTGAAACTGATTGAATCCGAGATTCCCGCCCAGATCGCATCCCGTGAAGCGGAGATTGTGATCCATGGCAACGTTCAGCATGTGGAATCGCTTGAACAATTATTTGATGTGTTGTTGCAATTGGTACGTAACGGATATGTGTTAACCGAAAGGGACGTTAAGTATGCCATTGAGCTTGCAAAGGAACTGCGTGCAGACCAGCTTCTGGATCTGTTCAAAGGCGAGATTACAACGACCTACCGTGGGAAGCCGATCCGGGTTAAAACGATTGGACAGAAACACTATGTAACTACAATTAAAAAACGAGATGTTGTATTTGGTATCGGTCCAGCCGGTACAGGTAAAACGTATCTTGCTGTTGTGCTGGCTGTGGCAGCACTCAAGGAAGGCAGCGTCAAGCGGATCGTGCTCACAAGACCTGCTGTTGAAGCGGGAGAGAGTCTTGGTTTCTTGCCTGGTGATCTTCAGGAAAAAGTGGATCCTTATTTACGGCCGCTGTATGATGCTTTATACGATGTTATGGGACAAGAGCAGACTGCGAAAGCGCTGGAGCGCGGTTTGATCGAAATTGCACCTCTGGCCTATATGCGGGGACGTACACTGGATGATTCGTTTATCATCCTGGATGAAGCCCAGAATACGACACCGGAGCAGATGAAAATGTTTCTGACCCGTCTCGGTTTTGGCTCCAAAATGGTCATTACCGGTGACGTGACACAAATTGATTTACCGCGCGGCAAAAAGTCAGGGCTTGTGGAAGCAAATACGATATTAGGGCAAGTGGAAGAGATTGGATTTGTCTATTTTGCCGAGCAAGACGTTGTACGGCACTCCCTCGTCCAGAAAATCATCGTCGCCTATAACCACGCCGCAGAAAATCAAGAATAGAAAGGGATTGTCTCGATGACCTCGAAGGAACTGTCAAAAGGCAAATCTTTTCAAAATAGAGCTACAGGATGGAAGTATAGCGTGTGGGCACGCTATCTTCTGTTTTTGTTTCTGGTGATCCTCTTCTACGTGAGTCTTGCTTCCAAGCTGCTCCCAGAGCGGTATGATATTCAGGAAGGCACACGAAGTGAAGTGAATATTGCTGCGCCCATGCAGATCCCGAATACCAAGGCCACACTGAAAGCGCAGGAAGAAGCCGCTGAACGTGTACAGCCGATGTTTCAGATCGTGCAGATGCGGAACGAAAATTTGATGACGACTCTGTTAGATCGTATTGATCGACTGAATCAGGATGATCAGATTTCCAGTCAGGACAAGATTGACATCTATCGTGATGAAATACCGCAGCGTCAGAAAGACTTTGTTTCCAATTTTATTAACAACAACCGGAAAGCGGGTACATACTCCGAAACTCTGTTGGAAGAGATCAGAAATGTGGTACAGGAGCAAAGCTACCGTATCCCGGAAGAGACATATATCAAAATTTCACGTCTGACTTCGGATGATATTCAGGAGATGAAGGCCGTTGCTAGGGATATCGTCTCCAGATTAATGACCGACCAGATTAGCGAGGCTACAACAGCTCGTGCCAAAGTGGCCGAGATGGTGAGTGTGAGCTCTTTAAGCAAGCGTACGCAGCGTGAGGTTGTCCAGGAGCTTGCTCGTCTTGTGGTAACGTCTAACCGCTTTTACGATGAAGAGGGTACAAAAGAAGCTAAAGTACAGGCTCGTGAGAACACTCAAACGGTCTTTATCAAGCAAGGAGATACGCTTGTTGCCAAGGGTGAGATGATTACCCCGGAGATGTACACCCTTCTGGGCGAGAACGATTTGCTGAAAAACGAAGTGAACTATTGGCCTCAGCTTGGACTGCTTATGCTGTCCTGTCTGTTGTCGGCAGCGATTCTCATGTATATTCAGCAATTCAGCGGAACGCATTTCAAATATAATAATGCTCAGCTGCTGATGCTTGTTCTCATATTTATTATTACGATTGTGGTTATGCATGTTACTGCAATACTTCAGACCAGTGAGAATTCATACGTAGGCTTTCTTGCTCCTGTTGCCGTAGGCGCCATGTTAATTGCATTGCTGCTGGATACATCGCTAGCCTTTGTCTGCTCGATTATTATCGGCATGCTGTCGAGCATTATTTTGAATACACATCAGGGTCAGATTTTTGACTTTGAACTTGGATTCTTCGCGGTGTTGGTGTCGTTTGTTGCGATCTTCGCCACCCATCGAGCAAGTCAGCGGTCTACGATCCTGAAAGGCGCCATTATGGTCTGCCTGTTCGGATCGATCGCAGTCTTCACGCTGGCTTTGATTGACTCAAGTGACTGGAACCGGACGACAACGCTGTATGGTATTGGATTTGCATTTGCCGGTGGTGTATTGACCGCCATATTGGTTATTGGGCTGATGCCATTTTTCGAAACCTCATTTGGCATCTTGTCTGCACTGAAACTGGTGGAACTGTCTAATCCCAATCACCCGCTACTACGCAAATTGCTAACAGAGACACCAGGCACGTATCACCATAGTGTGATGGTAGGAAACCTGTCAGAAGCCGCAGCGGAGGCAATCGGTGCCAACGGGTTGTTATGTCGGGTCGGCTCGTATTACCATGATATTGGCAAGACCAAGCGACCGATTTATTTTATTGAAAATCAAAACAATATGGAAAATCCGCATGATTCGATTGATCCAAAGCTGAGCAAGTCCATTATCGTTGCTCACGCACGCGATGGTGTGGAGATGCAGAAGGACTACAAGCTGCCAAGGCCTATTCGGGACATTGCTGAGCAGCATCATGGAACAACCTTCCTGCATTACTTCTATCACAAAGCACTGCGTCAGGCTGAGGAAGCTGGAGTGGAACCTGATTTCACGGAAGATGATTTCCGTTATCCGGGTCCCAAGGCTCAGTCCAAAGAGTCGGCGATAGTTGGTATTGCTGACAGCGTGGAAGCTGCGGTCCGTTCCTTGCGGAAGCCTACTGTGGAACAAGTGGAATCCATGATCGAGAAGATTATTAAAGGTCGACTGGACGATCATCAGTTTAACGACTGTGATCTGACAATGCGGGAGCTGGATATCGTCGCCAAGACCCTTAAGGAAACCGTCATGGGCATATTCCACTCCAGGATTGAATATCCGGAAGAAATGAAGAAACCGAAGCCAACCTCGCCTGAAGCGGGTTGATTCGCGAATATGAGAAGACAGGAGTATGAAAGAATGAGTCTTAACCTAGCTTGGAATAATGAACAACAGGATAAAGAAATCACCGAACCGATGATCGCAATGCTGGAGCAGCTGCTGAACCTTGCAGGGGAAGCAGAGGGGGTTGCGGACGGGGAAGTGGCCCTGACTTTTGTAAATGATGAGCAGATTCATGAGCTGAACCGTGACTATCGCGGCATTGATCGTCCAACAGATGTCTTGTCTTTTGCCATGAATGAGACTGTGGATGAGGAACTGGATATCATCTACGAACTGGACGAAGATGAAGAAATGGAAGAAATGCCGGATGTTCTGGGGGATATTATTATTTCTGTTCCACGGACCATCCTGCAGAGTGAAGAATATGGGCATTCATTTGAACGTGAGCTCGGGTTCCTGTTTGTTCATGGCTTCTTGCACCTGCTTGGATATGATCATCAGGATGAAGCCAGCGAAGCCGAAATGATGGGCAAACAGGAAGCGGTACTCGCCCAAGCTGGGTTGACACGATAATGAAAAGGCGCTCCTGGGGGATGGTATTCCGCAATGCTGCGGAAGGAATCGTATACGGGCTGCGGACTCAGCGGAATGTAAGAGTTCATACAGGAGTCGCCATTTTGATGTGTGCAGCCGGCTTTTTTTTCGGGATCTCCAGAACGGATTGGATGTTTGTACTGACAGCCGTGTTTCTGGTTCTTGTGACGGAGCTGATGAATACAGCCGTGGAAGCTGCTGTAGATCTGGCGCATCCGCATTTACATCCGCTGGCAAAAGCGGCGAAGGACACCGCGGCCGGTGCAGTTTTGCTGGCTGCGGTGTTCGCCGTCATCATCGGGAGTATCGTTTTCATTAAGCCGGTGATGAGGTGGCTGGGTTTGCTCTGATTTTGTTTTTGTTTTGATTTTAATATTACACACAAATTATAAAGTTGAACTCATTTTTAAGTTGAACTTCTGGTTTGCACAATAACGGAGAGGTAAGAAATAACCTGTAGAAGCGAAGCGTTCGCCTTTATCACCGGATTTTCACTTTGGAAAAGGGAATCCATAAAATCCGGGGATAACAGCGATCGTAAGGTTGTTCTGACAGCGGAGAGGCCAGTGCAAATATTTTTAAGTTGAACTTAACTCATTGAGTGCAACTTTATATACACCCTAAGGGAGAGATTAATTATGGATAATGGTTTGTTGATGCAAGAAGCAATTAAGGCACGTACGAAAGCGTATACGCCTTATTCCCATTTTGGTGTAGGTGCAGCTTTGCTTGACAGTGAGGGACATGTGCATCATGGTTGTAATATTGAGAATGCTGCTTATACGCCAGGCAACTGTGCTGAGCGTACAGCTATGTTCAGTGCGATTGCAGGAGGTAAGCAACCACGCAGTTTCAAAGCCATTGCCATTGTAGGAGATACTGACGGCCCGATTGCCCCATGCGGCGTATGTCGTCAAGTGATGTATGAACTGTGTGAACCAGATATGAAAGTTATTCTGGGTAACATGAAAGGTGATCTGCAGGAGACTACAGTTGCCGAACTATTGCCATGGGCTTTTGGACCATCTGATCTGAACTCTGCTAAAAAGTAAAAAATAATACATTCCAGGCCTAGGCGCCTGAGGAGGAACATATGAAAAAACAAGCATTTAAATCCGGCTTTGTAGCCATTATTGGACGTCCCAATGTAGGTAAATCCACACTGATGAACCAAGTCATTGGACAGAAGATTGCAATCATGTCGGACAAGCCACAAACGACGCGTAATAAGATTCATGGTGTATATACATCCGAACATCAGCAAATCGTTTTCCTTGACACGCCGGGTATTCACAAACGTCAATCCAAGCTGGGCGATTACATGAACCAAACCGCTTTGAACACGCTCGGAGAAGTCGAAGCTGCTCTGTTCCTGATCGATGCTTCTGAAGGCATGGGCGGTGGTGACCGTTATATTGCTGAGCAGTTGAAAAATATTCGCACGCCTGTCATTCTTGTCATGAACAAAATTGATAAAATTGAGCCGGAAGCTCTGCTGCCACTCATTGAAGAATATCGCAAGCTGCACAATTTTGCCGAGATCGTCCCGGTATCAGCCAAGCTCGGTAGTAATGTCAACACATTGCTGGAGCAGCTCGGCAAGTATTTGCCAGAAGGTCCACAGTACTATCCAGATGACCAGGTTACAGACCATCCGGAGCAGTTCGTTTGTGCCGAGTTGATTCGGGAGAAGATTTTGCAAATGACACGCGAAGAAGTGCCCCACTCCATTGCGGTAACGATTGAGGATATGAAAGTACAGGACAACGGCGTCGTTTATATTTCTGCCGTCATTTTTGTGGAGCGTGATTCACAAAAAGGGATCATCATCGGGAAACAGGGTGCCTTGCTCAAAGAAGTGGGAAAACGTGCCCGCCAGGATATTCAAAACCTGTTAGGTTCCAAAATCTTCATGGATCTGTGGGTTAAAGTGAAAAAAGACTGGAGAAATCAGGATCGAGTTCTGCGTGACCTTGGCTTTGGCCGCGACTAATCGTCGGAATTGTATCCAGTAATTGCAACACATAGTTTACCTTGCAAGACTCCATCCTATCTGGTAGAAGCAGACGTCATTTCCGAAGAGAGGATGAAATTCCGATGCGAGATTTTTCGTGGAAGGTTTTTGCGATGACGGGGGATGTGGAATCCTATCTGTTGTATGCCGAGTCGTGTGGTTCGTTGGGACAGGAGTCGGAACCTGCAAGGGAAGTGATTGAAGATGAAGAAGCCGAAGGTTAATTGGCTAATTCGGGAATGGTTAGGTGACGAGGCATGCTATATAGGGTGGAAGGGATTGTCATCCGCAGCATGGACTACGGCGAGGGAAACAAAATCATTACGCTTTGCACCGAAAGCGGCGGGAAAGTAGGGGTACTCGTCCGCGGTGCCAAAAAGCCCAAAAGCCGACATGCTGCACTGGTGCAGCCATTTACGTACGGTCAATATGTATATTTTCGTAACACCGGTCTGGGAACACTAAACGCAGGTGAGATCATCGAATCTTATCATGAGCTGCGTGAAGATCTGATTAAGGCCTCCTATGCATCTTATGCTTGTGAACTGCTGGATCGTGTGTTGCAGGATGAAGAGACAGGTACGTTCTGGTTCAAACAGTTGAAAGCCTGTCTTCAGGCGTTGAAGGAAGAGAAAGATCCGGTCGTCATCACAAGCCTGTATGAAATGAAAATATTACAGGCAGCCGGGTACGGACCCCAGCTTGATGAGTGCATTTCTTGTGGTCATGAACGTCCGGATGAACAATTATTTGTTAGTCCAAGACTTGGCGGTGTTCTGTGCCGTGCTTGCAAACACTTTGATCCTCCGGCGATGTCCGTGAGTCCGAAGGCGTTGAAGATCTTGCGTCTGTTTGCACAGCTGGATCTGCAAAGGCTTGGTAATATATCGGTGAGCGAAGGCACCCGGGATGAGATCAAAAAAATCATGCGGGCCTTTATGGATCATCAGCTTGGCTTGAATCTGAAATCCCGTTCTTTTCTTGATCAAATGGAAAAGTACGGGATTTGAGTCGTCTTGAAACGATAATAAGTAATATATCTTGACTTCGTACTTATTTTTATATATTATGAACTATAATTTCTCTTTTGGAGACATGCATTGAACGAGAAAGTAGGAGACTGGATTTATTACATTCAGGAGCAGAAGAGGTCGGTTGACCTTACTAATCCTGTGTGAGCGAGCCGGGGATGGTGGGAGCCGGGTTGAATCGGTCTGTGAAATGGCACTCGGGAGCATGAATGACACGGAAAAGTGGGCTTGAATGAACAGGATTTCCTGTTTATATCTAAGCCAAGTAGGGTGGAACCGCGGGAATAGCTCTCGTCCCTATGTCTGTATAACAGGCGTAGGACGGGGGCTTTTTATTGTCTGTACCGTTCTAGGCTTGTTCATCACAAACCATCGAAAAGGAGCATGATTATGAATTTTCAGCAGATGATCCTCACGCTGCAACAATTCTGGGCCGCGCACAACTGTATTATTGTTCAACCATATGATACGGAAAAAGGGGCAGGTACGATGAACCCGATGACCTTTTTGCGTTCGCTTGGACCGGAGCCTTGGAAAGTGGCTTATGTAGAGCCTTCCCGCCGTCCTTCGGATGGTCGTTATGGAGAAAATCCAAACCGTCTCTATCAGCATCATCAATTCCAGGTTATTATCAAGCCTTCACCGGACAACATTCAGGAGATTTACCTGGAAAGTCTGAAGCAGTTGGGCATTGATCCGCTCAAACATGATATTCGGTTTGTTGAAGACAACTGGGAGAACCCTTCCCTCGGCTGTGCGGGTCTTGGCTGGGAAGTATGGCTGGACGGTATGGAAATCACCCAATTTACGTATTTCCAACAAGTCGGCGGAATCGAGACGAATCCGGTAGCGGTTGAAATTACGTATGGTATGGAGCGTTTGGCTTCGTACATTCAGGAAAAAGAAAATGTGTTTGAACTGGAATGGGTAGACGGCATTACATATGGCGATGTGTTCCGTCAGCCTGAATTCGAACACTCCAAATATACGTTTGAAGTATCTGATGTCAAAATGTTGTTTACGCTCTTCAACATGCATGAAGAGGAAGCGAACAAGGCAATGGCACAGAATCTGGTTTTCCCGGCATATGACTATGTGTTGAAATGTTCACACACGTTCAACCTGTTGGATGCGCGCGGAGCAATCAGTGTAACGGAGCGTACTGGGTACATCACTCGTGTCCGTAATCTGGCTCGTCAAGTAGCTGCAACATATGTCGAAGAGCGCGAGAAGCTCGGCTTCCCGCTGATTAAGAAAGGGGGATCTGAGCATGTCTAAGGATCTTTTATTTGAAATTGGTCTGGAAGAAGTGCCTGCACGCTTCATGAGAGCAGCGATTGAACAGCTGCAGGATCGTGTTGTGAAATGGCTGGATGCATCCCGCATTGCTTATGGTGAAGTGAATGCCTATGCTACACCGCGCCGCCTGGCTGTTTTGATCAAGGATGTTGCCGAGAAACAGGAGGACGTGGAGGAAGAAGTAAAAGGACCTTCCCGTAAAATAGCACTGGATGACAGTGGCAACTGGAGTAAAGCTGCACTCGGATTTGCCCGTAGTCAGGGTGTTGAACCGGATCAGTTTACATTCAAGGAACTGAGCGGCGTGGAATATATTTACGCGACCAAGAGCAGCAAAGGCGTTGAAACGTCCTCTGTAATCGGTCAGGGTTTGCTGGCTATATTGCATGCCATGACGTTCCCGAAATTCATGCGTTGGGCTTCGTATGATTTCAAATTTGTACGTCCGATTCGCTGGATTGTCGCTCTGCTCGGCAGCGATGTTATTGAGTTGGAAGTTGCAGGCGTAAAGTCTGGCAATGTAACACGTGGACATCGTTTCCTCGGTAAAGAGGCGGTTATTTCGGACCCCGCTTCGTATGTGGAAGTGCTTCGTTCCGAGCACGTCATAGCGAATATCAAAGAACGTGAGCAGATGATTGTATCCCAGATCCAGGCACTGGCTGCCGAGAAAAAATGGGATATTGCCATCAAGGAGGACTTGCTGGAAGAGGTTCTGTTCCTGGTTGAAACACCAACGGTGCTGTTCGGAACATTCGAATCATCATTTTTGAATATTCCACAAGACGTGCTGATTACTTCGATGCGCGAGCATCAACGTTATTTCCCGGTGCTTGATAATGATGGACAATTGCTGCCATACTTCGTTACGGTTCGTAACGGCGGCAGTGATTCACTGGATGTCATTGCGAAAGGAAACGAAAAGGTACTTCGTGCACGTCTGTCTGATGCCAAGTTCTTCTACGAGGAAGACCAGAAGCTGGAGATCAAGGATGCATTATCGAAACTGGAAAGTATTGTCTTCCAGGAAGAGCTGGGAACGGTTGGAGATAAAGTTCGCCGTATTCGCAAAATTGCGGATGGTCTGGCTAACAAGCTGCAAGTATCTGCTGATGTAGCCGAAGCGGTGAATCGTGCTGCGGATATCTGCAAATTCGACCTGGTTACACTTATGGTGGGAGAATTCCCTGAATTGCAAGGTGTGATGGGTGAAGACTATGCCCGTAAAGCTGGTGAAAAAGAAGAAGTGGCCAAAGCGGTATTTGAGCACTATCAGCCACGTTTCGCCGGCGACCAATCTCCTGCTTCGCTCGTGGGTGCTATTGTGAGTGCTGCGGATAAAATGGATACGATTGTAGGTTGCTTCTCGATCAATATCATTCCTACAGGATCTCAAGATCCGTACGCACTGCGCCGTCAGGCAGCAGGGATCGTTCAAATTTTGCTGGATCACAATCTTCCGCTGACATTGTCCGATGTGTTCGGTGTTGCACTTCAAGTGCATGCTCAGATGAACCTGTTGAAACGTGCGGATGAAGAGGTGCGTAAAGATTTGCAGGACTTCTTCGGTCTTCGTGTGAAAAAACTGTTGTCGGAAACGGTCCGTTATGATGTTGTGGACGCAGTGATTTCTTCCGGATTTGATGATATCAGCGCGGTAGTTCCAAAAGGTGAGGCACTCATGGCAGCTGTTCAAACGGGAGATGCCTTCAAAACAACCGTCGAATCCTTCAACCGAGTCGGTAATCTGGCTGCCAAAGCATCCAATGCTTCGGTTCATGCAGAACTCTTCACTGAAGAAGGAGAGCGCCAGCTGCATGAAGCATGGAGCAAAACCAATGAGGAATATCGTCAGGTATTGTCTCAGCATGCTGCTGCTGAAGCGCTCGCGATTGCATCGGCTTGGAAGGAAGCGATCACCGTATTCTTCGATTCGGTTATGGTTATGGCTGAAGATGAGGCTGTGCGTGCGAATCGTCTGGCATTGCTTGCAGCCATTGACCGTGATCTGAAAGCTTTTGCTGATTTCTCCAAATTGGTCTGGTAGTCTGGTCCTTTTCTGCTCCGAATGGACAGATCTACGGCAAAGCATAAATTCAGTATTAAAGAAGGATATATGAGGGTATAAATATACGGAACGGATTGTGAAAAATTTATATTTACAGCCGTTCCGTATTTTAGCCTTTGATTTCCATAGACCGGTCAGAAGGATTTTGACTGGCTGGGGTCGTATATTACAATATGCAGCTATTTTATGAAACCGGGTGGTCTGGCTTTGAGTGAGTTGAATGTACGCCACATTGTTGTGGATGGTGATGCTTGCCCGGTCAAGGCTGAGATCGCAGAAACAGCTCTCCGATTCAAAGTTCCTGTGTTGCTGGTTTCTTCATTTGACCATTTTCTTCAGGGCGGAGAAGGCGTGCGCACCGTTCAGGTAGATCGAAGTGATCAGAGTGCAGACCTGTACATTGCCAATCACATCAAGCCGTACGATGTGGTCATAACACAGGATTATGGACTGGCGGCGCTCGCACTTGGCAAACGTTGTTATGTTTTATCATTTCGTGGTCGTGAGTTTAATGATCGTGACATTGATTTCATGCTGGATTCCCGTCATACTGCAGCCAAAGCTCGAAAAAGAGGGCATTATGGAAAAGGCCCAAAGCCCTTCACAGAGCAGGATCGGGAAATTTTTCAACATAAACTGACAAAACTTTTGAAAGATTTGCAGGAGAATGTGTAAGTTTATCGAATAATATTTACGTGTTAAAGAGATGAAGGTGGACCAAGATGAGTACCGGACAAGGCGGTATACCCGAAAGCATTATTGAATCGGTGTTACAGCAGCATGATATCGTCGATACGGTGAGCCGATTTGTACATCTGACCAAACAGGGGAAATATATGAAAGGCCTCTGTCCTTTTCATTCTGAGAAGACGCCTTCGTTTACAGTGACGCCTGAGAAACAAATTTTCTATTGCTACGGTTGCGGCACGGGTGGAAATGCCATCAAATTCAGGATGGAAATCGAAGGGTTATCCTTTCCCGAGGCTGTCAAGACGATGGCAGAAGAAAGCCACATTTCAATGGGGGACTGGCAGGGGCGTGAATCTGCTCATGTTAATCCAGAGACTGAACGTTTATTGGAAGCCTATGAGCTTACCGCGAAGCTGTATCATTTCTTATTGAAAAATACAGAGCACGGTAAAGTGGCTATGGAATATTTACGTTCACGTGGGTTTAGCGACAAACTCATTGACCAATTCCAGATTGGCTATGCGCCGAATCGCTGGGATACCTTGGTACAATTTCTGGAAAAGCGCGAATTTCCGCTTGAAGAGATGGAAAATGGTGGTTTACTGTCACCGCGAAACGAAGGTCAGGGGTATGTCGACCGTTTCCGAGACAGGGTCATGTTTCCGATTAATGGCAGGAGTGGAAAGCCGATTGCATTTGCAGGTCGCATTTTGGGAGACGGGCAACCGAAGTACCTAAATTCACCGGAAACCCGGTTATTTAACAAAAGCCGTGTTCTCTACAATCTGCATCATGCCAAAAATGCAATTCGTAAACAAAGGCAGGCCATATTGTTCGAAGGCTATGGCGATGTTATCTCCGCCTGGGATCAGGATATCCAGAATGGTGTAGCGGCAATGGGTACCGCGCTCACTGAGAATCAGGCATTGATGCTTAAAGGCATGTGTGATGAAGTCATTGTGTGTTATGACGGTGATCGGGCAGGACAGGCTGCCGCACTCAAAAACTTTCCTATTCTTGAGGAAGCGGGATTGCGGGTTAAAATTGCTCTGATACCGGATGGGCTCGACCCGGATGATTTTATCCGCAAGCATGGTGGGGAGCGGTTCCGAAACCAGATTGTGGACGGCGCCGTAACGACTACAAAATTTAAGCTTATAAACCTAAAAAAAAACCATATACTGCTAGAAGGCGGCGGACAAATCGCTTATTCGAAAGAAGCGGTGAAACTTATTGCTCCTTTGTCTTCTCCTACAGAACGGGAAGTATATCTTCGGGAACTGGCTGCGGAAGTGGATGTATCATTTGAAACACTGAAGCAGGAGTGTAATGAAGAACGGGAGGCCATGAAAAATAACCTCCAGTATGGGGATAATAACCCGAAAAGGTGGAATAATGGTAGGCAACAAAATAGGCAGGTGCCTACACCCAATCTGTTGCCGGCTTACCACGCTGCTGAACGCAAACTGCTCGCCTGGATGCTTCAGGATGATGAGGCTGCCCAGTACGTGAATGAGCATCTTGGTGAAGCTTTTAACTTGGATGATCATGCAGCTATTGCTGCTTATCTATATGCCTATTATGCGCAAGGCAAACCGTCGGATACAAGCCGTTTTATGTCTTCACTGCATGACGACCGACTCGAAAAGACAGTCAGTTCAATCTCGATGATGGATGGTCCAGGTGAATGGAGTATTCAAATGCTCGATGATTGCATCAGGGAAGTGCTGAAATATCCGCGTAAGAAAGAGTACGATCTGAAAAAAGAAGAAATGATTGCTGCAGAGCGGGCAGGTGATTCTGTACGCGCGGCACAAATTGCAATTGAAATGATTGCCCTAGAGAGACAGTGAACGTCTGAATGTTGGATGTTTCTAGGGAGGAGGGAGTCGAGTTATGGCGAATGATCAGCATACTGAACTAGAAACAGAATTGACGCTGGATCAGGTTAAAGATCAATTGATTGAATCAGGTAAGAAAAGAGCTTCGTTGAACTACAAGGAAATTATAGAGAAACTCTCCCCATTTGAGCAAGATGCAGAACAGATGGATGAGTTCTATGAACAACTGAGCGACCTGGGTATTGATGTCGTGAACGAAAATGATGAAGAGGTAACCCTTCGCCCTAGTGAAGATTCCGAGAACAACAGCAGAGAGGGAGACGATGAATTCCATTTTGATGATGATCTGAGCCTTCCACCAGGAATCAAAATCAACGACCCTGTTCGTATGTATCTCAAAGAAATTGGCCGTGTACCTTTATTATCTGCGGATGACGAAGTAGAACTGGCTAAACGAATTGAAAACGGGGATGAAGAAGCGAAACGTCGTTTGGCTGAAGCTAACCTTCGTCTCGTGGTCAGTATCGCCAAGCGTTATGTTGGACGCGGCATGTTGTTCCTGGATCTGATTCAGGAAGGTAACATGGGTCTGATCAAAGCGGTTGAGAAGTTCGACCACAAAAAGGGTTATAAATTCAGTACGTATGCGACATGGTGGATTCGCCAAGCGATCACCCGTGCGATTGCGGACCAAGCGCGTACGATTCGTATCCCTGTGCATATGGTGGAGACGATTAATAAGCTGATCCGGGTATCCCGTCAGCTGTTGCAGGAACTTGGGCGTGAACCGACACCAGAAGAAATCGCTGCCGAGATGGATCTGAGTGTGGAAAAAGTTCGTGAAATTACGAAGATTGCTCAGGAACCGGTTTCCCTGGAAACACCAATTGGTGAGGAAGATGATTCCCATCTGGGTGATTTCATCGAGGATCAGGAAGCATTGGCTCCGGCGGATGCTGCTGCTTATGAGTTGCTGAAAGAACAGCTCGAAGATGTCCTGGATACTTTGACTGAGCGTGAAGAGAACGTGCTTCGTCTGCGTTTTGGTCTGGATGATGGACGTACAAGAACGCTGGAAGAAGTGGGCAAGGTATTTGGTGTTACGCGTGAGCGTATTCGTCAAATTGAAGCCAAGGCTCTTCGTAAATTGCGTCACCCTAGCCGCAGTAAACGGCTTAAAGATTTCCTCGAATAACATCACTATGGGAGACTTTCCGCAAGACGCTTAAGCGGCGGCGGGGTCTCCTTTATTTTTAAATTGAATATCTAAATTTCTTGGTTTTGGTAATTCATCCTTGAAATGTTTTATTGGATTTCATTTTATCGCTTTTCGTTGTTCAATGCAAATCAATAAATTAAATGAATGGTGTAGGTGCTTCATGAAACTTTCGAATCGATTACAGCGGATACATGATCAAATTCCCGAAGGCAGCCGCTTGGCTGACATTGGCTCAGACCACGCTTTGCTTCCGGTAGCGGCAGTACGCAGCGGGAAAGCAGCAGGTGCAGTAGCCGGAGAAGTCAATCCCGGTCCTTATGAAGCTGCATGCAAGCAAGTCAGCGATGCTGGCCTGAAGGAACGAATTACAGTACGTCGTGGTGATGGCTTGGATGTCATCTCTGCAGGAGAAGTGGATGTTATCACCATTGCCGGTATGGGAGGGGCACTCATTGCCTCCATTCTGGATCGTGGCCTCTCCAAACTGGATGGGGTCAAGCTTCTTATTTTGCAGCCTAATGTGGGTGAGGATATTCTCAGACGTTGGTTGTTGGAGCACCACTGGGTGGTCGTTGCAGAACAGCTGCTTGAGGAAGATGGCAAAGTGTACGAGATTATTACAGCAATGCCGCAAGAACTCAGTCCAATCGCCAATGAGGAAGTGTATCGCGCACGTCCGCTTGAAGGCGGAGTGGAATTGACATCAGATTTGCTGCTGCGCATGGGGCCTTATTTAACAGACCGTCCTACGGATGTGTTCTTTGCCAAGTGGGAGAGCGAAATCGTCAAGCTGCAAAGTGTTGTGCAGTCCATCTCCAAATCCGATCAGGATTCCTCACGGGACAAGGCGGCTGAGGTGGAGCGTCTTATTGTGAACTTGAAGGAGGTACTCTCATGTTTGCCAAAGGTCAAACTGTAATTCAATTGATGGAGCAGCTTGCTCCCAAACATCTGGCCGTGCCGGACGACCGGATTGGTCTTCAGCTTGGCAGCTTGCAAAAGGAAATTACGCACGTTCTTATCGCACTTGACGTTACGAACGAAGTTGTAGACGAGGCCATTCGGATTGGAGCCAATCTGATTATTGCGCACCATGCCATCATTTTCCGTCCGGTCAAATCATTGAATACCGACACACCCATGGGGAAACTGTACGAGAAGCTGATCAAGCATGATATTGCGGTGTACATTAGTCATACCAATCTGGATGTGGCTGAAGGTGGCATGAATGACTGGATGGCCGAGGCTATTGGAATAGAGAGCAAGGAATCACTTGAGGATGTACATACAGATCATCTGTTCAAACTGGCTGTATTTGTACCCCGCACCCATCATGAGCAGGTGCTACAGGCAATTCTCGAAGCCGGTGCTGGCAGTATTGGTCAGTACAACAAGTGCAGCTTCAACACCGAAGGCACAGGTACTTTTGTACCGGGTGAGGGGACACAGCCTTTCATCGGTACAAATGGACAGATGGAGCGTGTAGAGGAAATGCGGATTGAGACCATCGTACCGCAGAGTCTGCGCAGCAAGGTTGTACAAGCGATGCTGAAGGCTCATCCATATGAGGAAGTGGCCTATGACCTGTATGCAATGGATTTAAAAGGCCGTACGCTGGGTCTGGGGCGCTTGGGACCACTCAAACAACCAAAGACACTCGGTGAGCTGGTAGAGGTCGTTAAGGCCCAACTGGATGTGCCATACGTTAGGGTGGTAGGCGATCTCAATCGACAGATCAAAAAAGCAGCAGTGCTTGGTGGCTCAGGTAGCCGTTATACCCTTCCTGCACGGTTCAAAGGTGCCGATGTCATCGTAACTGGAGACATTGATTATCATACGGCTCATGATGCACTGATGGCGGGCATGTGTATCATCGACGCCGGGCATAATGCCGAGAAAATCATGAAGCCGAAAACTGCGGATTGGCTGCGCTCACGTTTGGAAGACAAACGTTATGCCACGCAAGTGACTGCATCCGAGGTAAATACGGAAGTATTCCAATTTATCTAAAAGCACTCGGGTTCAATGCTTCCTGTAAGATTAAGCTTGTTTGTAAACTCAAATGCCTGTATACTATGTAATGTTGTTCGGAAAGCTTGACAGACAATCGCTGGTGGCCTTTGTTGCCACGAGAGGAAAGTCCGGGCTCCACAGGGCAGGATGCTGGATAACGTCCAGTCAGCGCGAGTTGAAGGATAGTGCCACAGAAATGGACCGCCGATGGCTGGATTTTCCGGCACAGGCAAGGATGGAACCGAGGTGTAAGAGACCCCGAGGAACGCTGGTGACTTCGTTCCTGGTAAACCCCATCTGGAGCAAGACCTAATGGGACACAGTCGACTCTTCGGAGAAGGCAGCCTTAGCCCGAGGTGTGTCTAGGTTGGTCGCTTGAGCTGTGCAGCAATGTATGGCCTAGATAGATGATTGTCGCTTGTGGTGGGAGGGTAGTTCCCGTCTGAACCACGAAGAGCACAGAACCCGGCTTACGGTAAGCTTTCCTAACTACAACACAAACAGTAACAAGTGCAGCCCACTATCAGTCACGAGCAAACAGAACGATTGTACCTGATGTGCCTGACTGATCAGAAGGATGCGATTAAACTTCAAAAGAATTCCTGCACTTGCAGGTCATATAAATAAGGCGTCAGACTTCGAGCTTTCTCGGGTCTGACGCCTTATTTTTGTGTTACTCGTTGGAATGAGAAATTGTTCCTAATGATACAGTGGATGACAGTTCGTTACAGTGTAACTACACTGTCTGACTGCAATGATGCATGCCAGCGTTGAATGGCACGATCCATACGCTCTACAGCCTCTGGAAGCAGATCTGGATCCGTATGAGTAAAGTTGATCCGCATACGGTTCAGCTCCGGTGTACCCGCATAGAAGGAATCCCCTGGTACAATGCATACTTTCTCCTGAATTCCATAGGTGAACAGATTGCTGGCCAGCATGCCCTCAGGCAGTTGCAGCCATAGGAACATTCCGCCCTGCGGCGAGTTCCAAGAGATACCTTCCCACGATTTTGCAGCCATGAGAGTGGTCATTTTTTTCATCCGTTGTTCATAATCCTGTGAGATATTGCGAATATGCCCGTCTAGATCGAAAGACTCCAATAGTGCATGAAGTGCTCTTTGGTCGATGCTGCTGGAATGCAAATCTGCCCCCTGTTTGGCGCGGGCAGCTATTCGGATAACATCAGGAGCAGCCAGTATCCAGCCAGTGCGGAGACCTGGAGCTACGGTTTTGGAGAATGTGCTGGTGTAGATGACATTGGATGGACCCTCATAGGATGCTGCATCCAGTTGCGCTAATGCAGGGGCATCCAGCTGTTCCGGTTTAAAGCGGATTTCACCATAGGGATCGTCTTCCAGGATCAATACGCCATATTTCCGGCACAGATCCACAGCTTGCTGCCGTCTACCGCGACTCCATACTTTACCTGACGGGTTGGAGAACGTAGGGTTAATGTAAACGAGCTTGGGACGATGCAATTGCAGTTGTTCTTCCAGTGATTCAGGCAACATTCCATCATCATCACAGGCAACACCGTGTGCCTCAGCCTGATAGGAATGAATGACCTGAAGGGCAGCCAGATAGGTTGGTGATTCAACCAATACGCTGTCACCTGGATCGAGCAAGATGCGGCACACCAGGTCAATGGATTGCTGAGATCCGGTAGTCAGAAGCATATGATCAGGCGAAGCAGGAATGCCCTTGGATTCAAGACGTTCGCCAATTTTGGCACGTAGTGGTCGAAAACCTTCCGTCTCTGCATATTGAAGAGCCGCTGAACCACCCATGAATACCTTTTCGTATGCGTCACGGATGGCTTCAAGCGGGAATGATGACGGGGCAGGTAAACCGCCGGCAAGAGAAATCATTCCGGGTGCCTGTGCAGCCTGCAACATGTCGCGAACGACAGAGGACGGGGTATTTTGTGCCATTTTGGACCAAGGGATATTCATCGTATTCTCATCTCCTGTTATTCACTGTTATACTTATATTATAAATATAATAGACGGAATGCAGTATAACAGTAAAATGCTGATCATAACAGTTGGGAGGGTGCATGTGTGCATATTGAATTAAATCGGGGAAGCAGCACCAAATTGTATGTTCAGATTGCCCTTACACTAGCTGACCGAATAAGGTCTGGACTAATCGAGCCTGGGACCCGTCTGCCCTCGGTTCGTAAAATGACCACAGATCTGGGCGTCAGCCTGGTTACCGTGTCCAAAGCCTATGCCGAGCTCGAAGCCATACAGCTGGTAACCTGCTCCCAGGGGAAGGGTTGTTATGTGCGGGGGGCGCAGGAGCTGGAGATAACGGAGGATATGGAGAGGACTCACCGTACTCATGCAAAGAATGAATCCAGCACACCTTGGAACTGGCAGATGGCCCTTGTGGATTATTTGCCACGAGCACAGCTCTGGAGACATTTTGATGCATCTCCTCAAGTTAAATATGAGCTGCACATGTCGGCAATTCAGCCTGAATTGTTGCCAACGCGAGAGATTATCGATAGTGCGTACCGACTTTCCTCGGATCATCCAGAGCGCATGGCTACTTACGGGTCCTTTCAGGGAGATCGGGAACTGCGTCAGACGTTTTCCGGTCATTTTGCGGAAAGAGGGTTGCGGGTAATGCCCGAACGGATGCTGATTACGAGCGGTACCCAGCAGGGAATCGATCTTGTCGCGCGTACGTTTGTTGGTCCTGGTGACGTCGTATACATGGAAGCACCAAGCTATACCGGAGCAATAGATGTTTTTACAAGCAGAGGAGCGAAGATCATAACAGTGCCGATGGATAACGATGGTATGCGTATTGATTTGTTAACTCGGTTATGTGATACATACCCGCCCAAGTTGATATACACCATTCCTACGTTTCACAATCCTACAGGCATTACGATGAGTGCCAAGCGGCGTGCGCAACTGCTTAATCTTGCTCAAAGTTATCATTGTCTCATCCTGGAGGATGATCCGTTCGCCGATCTGTATTTCCGTGATCCGCCCCCTGCTTCCATTAAATCGATGGATGGGACGGGCCATGTGGTATATATCAAAAGCTTCAGCAAAGTACTGTCTCCCGGCTGCCGTGTGGCGTGTGCGGTTGCAGACGGAAGTGTGCTCACCCGACTTGTTGCTGCCAAATCCACTGCGGATCTCGGCAGTCCGCTGCTTACACAAAAGGCATTGCAATCATTCATACAGCATCAATACAGTGCGTATACAGCGCGATTGAGGGATGAATTATATTCCCGGCTGCTTGCCGCATCAACAATACTGGAGGAACATGGTTCTCCCGGGATGTACTGGACTTTGCCTGATGGAGGACTAAACTTGTGGCTGCAATTGCCTGATGGTTTGGATATGCGTGAGCTGCACCGCCAGTCTCTTGCCGCAGGTGTTTCCTTTTTGCCGGGCTCTGCCTGTTATGTGGGGGAAACGGATACGGCGAGTCTGCGGATCTGCTTCACGGTTACGAATCAGGAGCTGTTATGTGAAGGTCTACGGGTTTTATGCAGGGTTATTAAGAGCATTACACCGCAACAGGGTGGGGCAACGGCGGACAGGCTCCCGCTTATTTAATTTTTCGAATACGGACATACATCCAATCCACATCGGACCCAGCGCAATACGTTATAGTATCACTTGAAAGGGAGTTGGTTTGAAATGAACCATTTCTGTCCACCGCTTTGTCCGATTGTATGTGACCCAATCCAGGTTGTTGAAGATTACTACATCCCACAAATCGTACCCGTAATTCACCCGATCGAAGTCATCAAAAAACATCACTGTGTGCCAATCCATCATCACATGTATCCTGTCGTGGTCAAAGAAGAAGATCCTTGTTATGTTTCAAGCCACAACGGCAAGAAAAAATCTGTAAAAAAATCAGGCAAATCCCGCACAACTTCTCGCAAGCGCTAGTCGCAGCGAGTGCCCCGGGGGAATAGGTAAATATACCAAAGAGCAGCATACGCCCCGGGGCGCAGCTGCTTTTGTTTTTTTTATCCATTTTTCGGTTATTGTTTGATGTACTTTTTCATTGTATTATCCATTTGCTGTCTCACATGCTGCGGCCAGAATTGAAGTGGGGCACTGTTGCCAGAGGCCGCCTCCAATGCTTTAAACACATCGATTTGACCATAACCGAAATACTTGTCATGACCTGGGTCACCAAGATCTATAACGCTTTGACGCATCAGATCCATGACCTCTGTGTTGGTCAGATCGGGATTTAACGAGCGAATCAAGCCAGCAAGTGCCGCTACATGGGGGCTTGCCATGGACGTTCCGGACAAGGCTGCATATTGGTTTTTGGGATACGTACTTGCAATGCTGGAGCCTGGAGCCGTCACATCGACGTAATCCCCGTAGTTGGAATAGGAAGCTTTGTTCATGTCCGCATCCGTAGCGGATACCGCAAATACTTCTGGATAAGCGGCAGGGTATCCCGGACGCTCCGTATTGTCGTTACCGGTCGCTGCAATTAATACGATGTCGCGATCAAAAGCGTATTTGATAGCATCATGAAGAAATTGGGCATCGGCGTAGTTACCCAGACTCATGTTAATGACCTTGGCTCCATGATCAGCGGCCCAAATGATGCCTTCTGCTACAGCATAGGTTGTGCCTGAACCCGAATTGTCGAGCACTTTAACAGGTAGTACCTTGTTATACCAGCTCATGCCTGCTACACCTTCGTTGTTATTCACAACAGCGCCGATGATGCCAGCTACATGTGTACCATGGCCCACGTCATCAAGCGGTTTGCTCGCTGGATCGACAACGTTATAACCTTTCAGCAGCTTGCCCTTCAAATCAGGATGAGTCAGATCGACGCCGGTGTCTACCACGGCAACGATAACATCCTTGTTGCCCTTTGTAATATTCCAGCCACGGTTAGTCTCAATGGCGGGCAGGTTCCATTGGTAGTCGGAGAACAAAATATCATTGGGCACGGTTACATCTTTTTGTTCAGGTACGGTTTCATTGGTTAAATACATGTAGTGGGGTTCCATATACAGCGGATTCCATTTACGTTCGAAATAGGCATGTAATTGTTGATAATTCATATGTTCCGACCGAAAAACATACGTGTATCCCAGCTTGCGTGCCGATTGCGTCCGCAGGTCAGATTTAATGATGCGCATATCCCGTTCACCTGGATCCTGACGGAAACGGATGACGATTTCATTTTCGTAAAAATGGCTGGCATTGGCATTATCATGTCCTGTTTTTACAGTAATTTCTTTTAGGGTGTCGGGGTGCACAGACTCGATTTTGAATTTACCTTCACGCGGATAAGGGATCATGCGCAAATTTTTGCGCTGATGCTGTTCCACGGCATTCAGTACATTTTGGCTAAACAGAGCGATGACGGCACGTTCTCCATCCTTGGAAGGCTGCGCCATAACAAAAAACTTTTCCTTACCGAGAGGAAAGGAAGAAGATTCGAAGCTTTGACGTTTGCTCACAGCTTTCTTGGCCAGGGCGAGAGAATGTTCCAGCTTTTGCTGTTCCATCTTGCTTCCTTTTGCAGCTGTTTTGTCAAAGTGCCGACTGCGTGATCCTTTGGTATTCATTACATCAATAGAGCGAATATGATCATGTGTTTGTTGAAGTTCTTTAACGTATTGGCTTATCTGCACATCATTCATTTTGGAGGTTTTCTCAAGCATGATGTTAAGGTGTTGTTTGGCATCCGCACGGGTCAGCAGATCGGTTGATTTTACATCCTGAACTTTAAGACGTTGTTTGCTCGCATGCTCCTCGTGTGGAGAATCGGGCATGGCACTCGGAGCAGGAACAGGGCGATTGGACGTCGGAAGCAAAAGCGTCAAGGCAAGTGCGCCCGCACCCGCTGCAATGGCCCAGTTAACCCATTTCGGTCTGGACATAGGGGATGGAACCTCCTCGTTTATTTTGATAATTATCTAACAGTGCTCTGATTCATCGTTGTCACTGGATATATCTATCGTTAGGAAAAGCGGTTATTTTTATGCAGGTGAACATCAGGTGAGCTGTGTGTAACGGGCATGTTCAGGAACAGAAAGGGAAAGCCTGATTAAGGGATACCGCTCGTCATCTTTTTATGGTAGGATAGTACCTGAGAATTCAAGGTCAGGGGAGAACCTCCCGTTGGCCGATCTATATGTAAGGACTTATTTAAGGGGGAGCTACCTTTATGTCAGCAGCCAATGTACAGAAAACATGTGAGTCAACTAGGGAAAAGTTAAAACCGGCTATCGATCGGATCGAAAAATTTTTGAATGAAAATGCCTTGCCTGAACTGGATCAGAATCAGACGGAGGAGTCATCAGCCTTCTACAAAGGATTTCTTTCGGATCTCCGTCATTTGCTCGTTTTTTCTGAAGTTTCTTACGAAAAACTTGGCGTTGTGCTGCGTCGTGCCAATTTTGATGTTGATTTTGCCGAAAAGGCTCTCTATAACACATACCATCAAAGCATAAACAGCTTTTTTTATCCTAAAAATGAATGTTACTCCGAAGATGGAAGATATGCTTACACTGGTCAGGATGCGATCCGATTCCGTGATAAGCCCATTCGTGCAGTACGGGATGTTATTCTTGAAATATCAAAAACGTACGAAGAATTGCGTGATGATCTGGCCTTTTATGAAAGTGACTACCTCACGCAGCGTCGGATGCAAAATCAACGCAATCACGCGTAAATACATTTTTTAACTTATATGCGAATTGGACAAAACCGCCCTTGTGGCGGTTTTTTTGCGTGTTCTTTCAACTGGCATCGCGGATAAAGGAGCATGTCATCATCTGGCATTTCGTTGGAGAATAGCCGATTTACGGTGCGGAGACAATAGATGTCGAGGTGATAAAAATGAGCCAAGAGAAGCCGATCGTCAAATGCAGTGTTGCTAACTGCCACTTTTGGGGAGAAAACAATTTCTGCCAGGCTGATGCCATCATGATTGACATTGACCAACATGCCACCCGTCGCTTACATGAGGAATTTGCCGGAGAGACCTTTGATTCCGATCATCATGATCATGCGCGTACATCTTCTGCAACATGCTGCCACACATTCAAACCGAAATGAGCAGTCATTCCCATGGATATGGAGGTGCTTTGCATTGAATAATGACCGAAGAGATGATCACCCGCTGCAACGTCCAAAAACGACTCCGTTAGATGAAAAGCAGCGTCAGCGTGTAGACTATCCAAGACGTAGCCACAGGGAAGAGTATGGTGCAGAGGTAGCGCCACCAACTGGTTCTATTCGAACAGAACCTACGGAAAGAACCGATCATACCCCTGTGAAGCGTGAAGATGACGACGGTGTCATGAAATCTACTGGCCGAATCTCCGGATATATGGGTCTGGCCTTTGGTATCGCATCCTTATTTATGTGGTCCATTGTCCTTGGTCCAGCTGCAGCGGTACTTGGTTACTATGCCTACGTCAACGGCCGGAAAACGGCTGGTGCGTGGTCCATCGGACTTGGCGCAGTGGCAACACTTAGCTATTTCTTCATGATTCCATTCGCCCGTTAAAAAACATGATCTGATTATCGGTACAAAAAATGATAACCGAACTGGATATGAGTTGGTTATTTGCAGCCTTCTGCTTCCACCTTACTTAAGGGGGATTGCAGAAGGTTTTTTCGCATATACGCAATGAAGTTGTAAAATTGGTCTATTTTTTTGAAAACAATGGAACCTGCCTGTAAAATAATGTAGAATAAAGTCATAATCTACGTTTACATTATACGGGAGTGAATATAACTCATGCAGATTGATCCGCGCTCGTCGCGGCAGTTGCTGGAACTGCAATTGTCCAATAGTCTCAACGAAACAAATGCATCGGATGGTAATTCAGATTCAACAGTGGATTTTGCCAGTATGATGGACGGGCTGCTCGGGACGAATTCAAATACTTTGAACAATACGAGTAGCGTAGGCGAAGACGTGAATTCTGCTGCGATCTCCAAACGATCCAATGACGGTCTGTTGTGGCTGCAATTGGGCAGCATGTATAACCCGGATGCAAGTTCTGTTTCTTCCTCGAACAGTAATGTGGTTTCTTTATCTTCCCTGTTAAACTCTGGAGCAGTGGATTCGGGTGCATCTGTACCTACAGATTTTGAATCTTTGATTGCCTCAGCGAGCGCCAAATATGGGGTGCCTGAATCTTTGATCAAGGCGGTTATTGATACAGAATCCGGTTTCAATCCGAATGTAGTGTCTTCCGCAGGTGCCAAAGGACTAATGCAGCTGATGGATGGGACGGCAGCAGGGTTGGGAGTAAGCAACGCTTACGATCCCGCTCAAAATATAGATGGTGGAACCAAATACCTTTCACTCCAGCTCCAGCGTTTTGGTGGCGAGGTGAAAATGGCACTTGCTGCTTATAATGCCGGACCGGGACGGGTTTCGAGTCTGGGTGTATCGAGTGACGCTGAACTGATGAGTGTACTGAACCGTCTTCCTGCAGAAACACAGGCTTATATTTCCAAAGTGGAGAAGGCGCAGTCGAAATATACGGTATAAATAGCATAGACCGAAGAAATGGCAACACAACAGTACGTTCTGGAAGAGATCAAACGCGGGAACAGCGCCCTTAAATGTGCTTGGTTCCTGTTTGGTCTTTTTGTGTTGGGCAGGGATCGTGTTACAATGCTCACTGTAGATTCCACAACGAAGAGACAAGGAGGGGAACCTCATTTGAAATATTTTGATTATGCAGCAACGACGCCTCCTCATCCGGATGTCGTTCGTACAATGGCCGAGATTATGGAGGCGCAATTTGGGAATCCGTCATCAATTCATGGTTACGGTGAGCGTGCTCATCAATTGTTGCGCCGAGCGCGAGCTGCTTGTGCCGCTGCTATTGATGTGAATTCGGAAGAAATCGTATTTACCTCAGGCGCAACCGAGAGCAACAATCTTGCCATTAAAGGCGCGGCATTGCGGTATCAGTCACGGGGCAAACACATCATTACAACTGCAACGGAGCATGCTTCGGTATACGAGAGTTTTGTGCAGCTACAGCAGTGGGGATGGGAGGTCACTTGGCTTCCTGTGGATTCCGATGGTATAGTTAGCGCCCAGCAGGTAGTGGATGCCATAAGATCGGATACGGTGCTTGTGAGTCTGATGCATGTGAACAATGAAACAGGAGCGATACATCCAATTGCTGAAATCGGTGCACGACTGAAAAAGGAAGCACCAAAGGTGCTTTTTCATGTAGATGGTGTGCAGGGTTTTGGCAAGATGGAAGCTAAACCTGCGGCATGGGGCGCGGATCTGTACAGCTTGTCTGCTCACAAGATTCGTGGTCCCAAAGGAGCTGGACTTCTTTACGTACGAAGTGGAGTCGAGCTTACGCCTTTACTGTCAGGGGGTTCCCAAGAGCAGGGACTAAGAGCGGGTACTGAAAACGTACCTTTGCTTGTGGGTATGGCCAAGGCGATGCGTCTCGCTGCGGAACGTCAGGCTGACTTTGCACAGCGTACAACGATTTTGCGAGATCGTATTATGGAGGTCATAGATACGATTCCCGGACTTGTGCTAAATAGTCGTAAGGAGGGTGCGCCGCACATTGTTCATTTTTCCTATCCTGGAATGAAGGCAGAAGTGGCGCTGCATACCCTTGAACAACTTGGAGTAACTGTTTCTACACAATCTGCCTGCTCTTCGCGATCGGCTGAACCCAGCAGGGTATTGCTTGCCATGGGCAGGGATCATGCTTGTGCTGCTGGTGGATTGCGTATTAGTCTTGGAGATGAACATACAGAAGAAGATGTGGCACTGCTGGAGCAGGCTTTACATCAGATGGTGGCGCAGCTGCGCCCGTTGGAAAGGCGGATGTGATTTTAGATGAAATATGATATGCTGCTTCTCCGTTTCGGAGAGTTTATGTTAAAAGGAAAAAACCGTGCCCGGTTCGAAAAAACAATCATCACCCAGGTACGTTCCCTGCTCAAACCTTATCCAGGTGCAAGTCTGCGGAAGGAGTTTGGACGGTTGTATGTTGATCTGGGTGGCGAATCTCATACAGAGCTGATCGCTGTGCTGAAACGAGTATTCGGCGTTATGTCGATCAGTCCGGTTAAAGTGACCCCATCGGAGACTGACCAAATCGTGGAGACAGCCGTTGCTTTTATGGATGAAAGAGAGTCTGAATTCAAAGACGGTACCACGTTTAAAGTTAATGCACGGCGTGTTTGGAAAGAGTTCCCCAATTCTTCGCATGAAATGAACCATCTGGTAGGTTCTCCGATTCTTCGGAAATTCCAGCAGTTAAGCGTTGACGTGCGTCAACCTGACATTGAACTGCGTGTGGAAATTCGGGATCAGGGTACGTATATCTTCAGTGAGGTGATTCCGGCCGTAGGCGGGTTCCCCCTTGGCACAAATGGAAAAGCGATGCTGTTATTATCGGGTGGAATAGACAGCCCTGTAGCGGCATGGTCTTCGATGCGTAGAGGCCTGGAAGTGGAATGTGTACACTTTTACAGTTATCCGTTCACAAGCCAGCGTGCCAAAGAAAAGGTCATTGATTTGGCCCGAGCACTTGCTGATCATGCAGGTACAATTAAGCTGCATCTGGTTCCTTTTACGGAAATTCAAACTGCATTTACCCAACTGGGACAGGATAACTTGATCATCACACTGATGCGCCGCTCCATGTTACGTATTGCAACCAAGCTGGCTGAACGTGAACGTGCGCTTGCACTGATTACCGGAGATAGTCTGGGTCAGGTAGCAAGCCAGACCCTGCCAAGCATGAATGTCATTGGACGTGCGACGGATCTGCCGCTGCTGCGACCACTTGTCATGATGGACAAACAGGAAATTATAACTCTATCCAAACAGATCGGAACGTACGATATATCGATACTGCCATATGAGGATTGTTGTACTCTTTTTGTACCTAAATCCCCAACAACGAATCCGAATCTTCGCATTGTGGACAAAATTGAAGCGACCATGAGTCAGCTACCGGAATGGGTGGAGCAGGCGGTGGAGAAGACAGAAACCATTACGCTGCATGCAGGCGAGAACTTTATGGTAACCAATGAGGATGAAGTTAATGACATGAAAGAAGAGTGGTTCTGAGGAGCCGCATTCTGGATTGAATGACATAATAAGGACTATGTTATCTTCACGAAGAAAAAGGACTGGCCGATATATTAATCGGTCTAGTCCTTTTTTATGCTTGTGTTTGATGGGAATCCCATTTAATAAAGCTTAGGAATAGGAGTGCTGCCGTTCTCCACCTGGTTTATTGCTGCTTGCACGTTTGCGATATCCTGCAAATACAACACCAGCAGTAACGAGAACGATAAATAAGATTCTCAGTGCCGGATGCTCAGTGAAGAAAGGTACAAGACGCTGCTCCTCTGTGATCATGTTTGAAGCCGTATACCCAAGCACGATAGCTCCAACATAAATGATCCAAGGGAAATGGTTAATTAATTTGATAAATAACGTACTGCCCCACACGATAATAGGCACACTGATCAACAATCCGAGTATAACAAGTACCAAGTGCTGCTGTGCTGCACCAGCAACGGCGATGACGTTATCCAGTCCCATGGCAGCGTCTGCGATGACAATCGTTCGCACGGCTACCCAGAGAGAACTGCCGGCCTTGATATCTGAATGCTCTTCCCCTTGATCTGCCAACAACTTGTAAGCTATCCAGATCAGGAGTAATCCACCAACAAGGAGTAGCCATGGCACTTTAAGCAGCCAGAGCACAATCACGGTGGCTACAATGCGAATCAAAAGTGCGCCGCCTGTTCCGTAAAGAATCGCCCTTTTCTGCACAGAAGGGTGCAAATTTCGAGCCGCGAGACCAATCACGATGGCATTATCGCCAGCCAGGATTAGATCAATAAATACAACGTTCAACAACGCCAGCCAAAAAGCGGGGCTAAACAGCTCCATACGATGTCACTCCTTCTATATATCCAAACCTGAGAAAGCTTGTTCAACGTTTAAGAATAGCATGGACAACTTTGACATACAAGTTAGAGTGGGGGGATGAGAAGCATGGATACGCTGTGGCTGTTGACCGAAATATTAATGATTAATCTGGTTCTGAGTGGAGATAATGCGGTGGTTATTGCCCTCGCAAGCAAGGATTTGCCCGCGAGACAGCGCAAGCAGGCGGTCTGGTGGGGGGCTTTCGGCGCGGTTGTTTTGCGTTGTTTGTTAACCTTTGCAGCCGTACTGCTGTTGGGCATTCCTTTTATTCAGGCGGCTGGTGGTCTGCTGTTGCTCTGGATTGCCGTCAAGCTGCTGCTTCAGAATGAAGATGAAGTACATATTCGTAAAGCGTCCACGACCTGGAAAGCGATCCAAACGATTTTGATTGCTGACTTTGTCATGAGTCTGGATAACGTTCTCGCGATTGCTGCGCTGGCGGATGGGGACTTGGCGCTCACGGTCATCGGGATTGCCATAAGTATTCCGATTGTGGTGTGGGGCAGCGGATTAATTGTCGGTTTGTTGAAGCGGTTTCCGATTCTGGTATTTGCCGGTTCAGGTATTCTGGCCTTCACAGCAGGTGAGATGGTGATGAATGATCCGAAGCTGGGACAGTGGCTCGGTGGATTGGCAGCTGAGGCACATACACTGCTGCCTGTAGCTATGGCTTGTCTTGTAATTGCGATTGGAGGAGCGCACAAGTTTGTTCGTCGAAACGTGTAAGTTGATTTGAGCAAATGGAAATGTGAATTTTCTGGCGAACTGCCCGTAAAGGGCAGTTTTTTGCTGTATTTATTTGTTCAGAAGAAATGGGCGAACTTGAATAAGTCATAGACCGATCATTTTAGGGTAATACAGGATAATGGAGAGAGGCGAAGTACGACATAAAGTGTAGTTTTTTGCATACACATCGGCTACACTAGAAGAAGGCTGGGAACAGTCAGTCATCATGGTGTGCTTATAGTTTATCTTACGGGGTACATAGCCAAATGTTATTAAGAGGTGATTGTAGATGAGGATGAGAAATGAAAAAGCAATCGGAGTATTTATTTTTGTTGCAGGTTTAATCATTTTACTCGGCAAACTTGGTGTGTTTGGCTTTATTGGACGGCACTTCTGGCCTTTGCTCATCTTGCTGCCTGGTATTGCTCTTCATGCATTATATTATGCAAGGCTCACGCCATCATGGTCACTCGTTCCAGCAGGAATATTAACCGTCTATGGTCTGTTGTTCGGAATCACGAATACATGGGGCAGCGGATTGATGAGCAACCTGTGGCCTGCATTTTTGCTGGGGATTGCTGTTGGTTTGCTTGAATATGCACTGGCTGATCATCGAAGACCCGCAATGGTACTTCCGGTGGCATTGGGCGTTGGCATCCTTTCAATTATTTTATTCGGATTTACACTGCTTCACACCGGTATTATCTATGTGCTGGCGGTAATTTTGATTGTAGGCGGGATGTGGTTGCTGTTTGGCCGAGGACGCCAAGGGAGAGGCTGGTAACATTCCCAGTGGTCTTTCAAGCGAAATATCTTGATTTTTACCTATGATCAACTATAATATAAGGGATATAGGCATGCGTCGGGATATCACCGACGCTTATTTTGGGTGAGTAACCTGCGAATTTGCGGGAAGTTTAGTAGATAAGAATTGAAATTGGAAAGGATATGGATACAAACCATGCATTCAAGAGAACACATTCGCAATATTGCGATTATTGCCCACGTCGACCACGGGAAAACAACGCTCGTCGACAAGTTGCTCCAGCAATCCGGTACTTTCCGTGATCACGAAACGGTACAGGAGCGCGCAATGGACTCCAACGATTTGGAGCGTGAACGCGGTATTACGATTCTGGCCAAAAACACAGCTATTACCTATAAAGATTACTTGATTAACATTGTGGATACACCAGGACACGCCGACTTTGGTGGTGAAGTGGAACGTATCATGAAAATGGTTGACGGCGTTTTGCTCGTTGTTGATGCTTACGAAGGATGTATGCCGCAAACGAAATTCGTACTTCGTAAAGCTTTGGAGCACAACCTGACACCAATCGTTGTTGTAAACAAAATTGACCGTCCAGCGGCTCGTCCGACTGAGGTTATTGATGAAGTACTGGACCTGTTCATTGAACTGGGTGCCAACGATCAACAACTTGAATTCCCTGTTGTATATGCTTCCGCATTGAACGGAACATCCAGCATGGATAATGATCCTGCAAAACAGGATGACAACATGATGGCAATTTACAATACCATCGTTAGTCATATCCCACACCCTACCGAAAATGTTGAAGAACCACTTCAATTCCTCGTTACTTTGATGGACTACAATGAATACCTTGGCCGTATTGCCATTGGTCGTGTTAACCGCGGTGTGATCCGTCAAGGACAATCGGTAACGGTTATTATGCGTGATGGTAAGAGCAAAACTGCACGTATCGAGAAACTGTTCGGTTTCCAGGGTCTCAAACGTATTGAGACGGAAGAAGCAGGAGCAGGTGACATCGTTGCGATTGCAGGAATCAAGGACATCAACATTGGTGAAACCATCGCTGATCCGAACAACCCAGAAGCACTTCCAGTTTTGAAAATTGATGAGCCTACACTGCAAATGACGTTCCTTGTGAACAACAGTCCATTCGCAGGTCGTGAAGGTAAATGGGTAACTTCCCGTAAACTTCGTGAGCGTTTGTTCAAAGAATTGGAAACTGACGTATCCCTTCGTGTTGACGAAACGGATAGCCCGGATGCATTTGTCGTTTCTGGACGTGGTGAGCTTCACTTAGGTATCCTGATTGAAAATATGCGTCGTGAAGGATATGAGCTTCAAGTATCCAAACCGGAAGTTATCGTTAAAGAAGTTGACGGTAAGAAAATGGAACCTCTAGAGCGCTTGTTGATTGATATCCCTGAAGAAAGCATGGGTTCCGTAATGGAGAGCCTGGGCGCACGTAAAGCAGAGATGGTTAATATGGTCAACACAGGTAGTGGTCAAGTTCGTCTGGAGTTCCTGATTCCAGCACGTGGTTTGATCGGATATAGCACCAACTTCCTGACATTGACTCGTGGTTATGGTGTAATGAACCATGCATTTGACAGCTACGCTCCAGTAGTATCCGGTCAAGTAGGTGGACGTCACCAAGGCGTGCTGATCTCAACTGAAACTGGTACATCTACGTTCTATGGCATGATGGGCGTTGAGGATCGCGGTACGCTCTTCTTGGAGCCGGGTACTGAAATCTACGAAGGTATGATTGTTGGTGAACATACACGTGACAATGATATCGTTGTTAACATCTGCAAAGAAAAACAACTGACTAACGTTCGTTCTTCTGGTAAAGATGATACGGTTAAAATTAAAACTCCGATTATCTTCTCGTTGGAACAGGCGCTTGAATATCTGAATGAAGATGAATATTGTGAGATTACACCAAAATCTATTCGTCTCCGTAAGAAAATCCTGAACAAATCCGAGCGTGAGCGTGCAGAAAAACAACGCAAAATGGCTACAAAATAACACCTAACTACAACTAAAATAAATGATATAAGTTAACGTTTGATGGAACACATATACACCATCGACGTTGATTACAACCCGCTAAAGTAGTGGAGGATTCGGAATCGATTCTGTAGGAGCGAAGCGTTCGCCTGAAAGCTTTCTGAAAGAAAGCTACATCGGAAGCATACGCTTATCCCCGGATTTTACCATTGAGAAATGGATCAAAAAAATCTGGGGATAACAGCGACCGAAAGAACGATCCGAATCCGAAACGGTCACATGCAGAGTTTTGTAATTTATGTTGTTGGTGTGGTTCCATCAACCAGTTAACTTATATCTAGCATGAACACGAAAGGAGCTGGCTGTGCATGCAAGCATGGTTCGCATCAAACCCGATCGTAGCCTACATCGTCATCTTTGTATTGATTACTTACGTATATAACAAGGTGTTTCGGGTACGTCAGAAATTGCCACTTGGTAAGGAAATCGTTCTCTATATATTGATGGCGATGGGCACATTCATGCTTCTTGTTTTTCAAATCGACAAGTTGCCAATTATTCAATGTTTGCTGGTGGCTGTTGGTTTGATGCTGTTAGTGAGAGTGCGCTATTTTATTGAAGGTCGTCAAAAGAAAAAAGCGGAAGCTGCCGCTCGAAACTCATAAATTCTGTATAGTATAGACCATCCGTTTTCCTTAGGGAAAGCGGTTGTCTTATATATAGGCCAAAACAGATGTGATAAAGGTGTTGAAGATATGAACTCGAATTCGAACGGACTGCCTCCACGGAGACAGGCACCGACTCAATCCGGCGCTTCTGGATCGAAGAACGGCAAAGGCAAGCAACCAAAGAAGAAGAAAAAGATGCGAACCTTTGGCAGACTGATTTTAAGTTTATTGGTTATTGCAATTGTGGTAGGCTGCGGATATCTCTATTGGGTATACAATCAGGTAGCTGATACGGGCATTGACAAGCCAGTACCGGCTGGAATGTCAGCGAAAACCAAACCCATTACGATGTTGCTGCTAGGTACGGATAACCGTCCCGAAACAGGTACGTATCTCTCGGATGTGGTTATGGTAGCTTCTCTGAATCCGGAGACCAAGACGGCAACCATTGTATCTTTACCTCGAGATACCCGTATTCAGTTGGATGGTTATAAGGCGAATAAATTGAATTCTTATTATCCTAAGTTTAAAGCCCAAGAAAAAACCTCTGGCAAAAATGCAGAGGATCAAATGAAAGAAATGATGGGCAAATATCTGGATGTGGATATCAATTATACGACAGTACTGAATTTTCAAGCGTTCCGGGATGCGGTTAATGCTGTAGGTGGCGTGGATGTGACCGTGGATAAAAACATGTGTTACAAAGATACGGCCGATGGCACGGATATTAACCTGGTGGCTGGTGCACAGCATTTGGATGGCAAAGAAGCACTTGATTTTGTCCGTTATCGTAAATCGAACTGTAAGCCGAAGACAGATGAATCCAACGACTTTGACCGAAATAAACGTCAGAACCAGGTGTTGAATTCCATGTTGGACCAGTTGAAATCACTGGGAGGCATCACGAAGATTGGTAAAGTGATTGGTGCTGTTGACGACAACATGACAACAGATGTAGAATCGGAGCAAATGAAGAACTTTATTTCGACCTATTGGAATATTTCCAAAACGGATGTGCACTACACACCTGTAACCGGAGAGTGGAGAAGTCCATATGTATATATCAACGAAACTGAATTGGCTAATGCTAAACAGGCGTTGCAGGATACACTTTCAGGCAAAGTAACAGCATCTCCAACAGCCGAGTAACATTCATTCTTTTGGGATTGGAAGCACGTTTGATGGTATGCTATAATATCCTCAACAACAATTCAAGAATTGCATAAAGAAGATTAGGGGGCTGGTTGGATGTCCGAAGCCGTCACACAATTGACTGAATCTCTTTTACAGCAATTCAAGAACGAAACTTTTGTGCTCTTGAGCACCGTGGACATTGAATCTGGAGGTCCGACATCAACAGCAATCTCCTGGATTTATGCGGAGAATGCTTCTACTCTTCGTGTGGCGATTGATCATCGTTCACGTCTCGTGAACAATATGATCGAGAATCCGGCTATTACCGTCACCATTTTTGGAGAAGAGATGGTGTATGCGGTGAACGGACGTGCTTCCGTACGACAAAATCCGTTACAGGATGTTCCGTTTAATATGTGCTGTTTCGACATTTCCATCGAAGCGGTAAGGAATGCCCTTTTTTATGGAGCCCAGCTGTCTTCTGTGCCTCAATTTGTCAAAATATATGATCAGCGTGCTGCTGAGAAATTAGATGAGCAGGTTTTTACTGCAATGAAAAAAGCCTAGTGAGAGATCACTGGGCTTTTTGTTGTCTTTTGTCAGAAGAATGCAGCTGCTGCATTTGTTGTTCACGTCCTACATGTTCATCCGGATTTTGACGGACTTTGACATCTTTGGGGAGTTGGGGAATGATTCGGCCCACCATGTCAGCGAGTTCTGAAGCAAAACCGGATATGGGATGACCTTGACGAATATGCTCACCAATTTCCTTAATGCGTTCGGTGACATCAGCATCTGCGGTAACAATGGAATCCACACCTTCTGGATCTTTGCGAAGGGCTTCAGCCACTGAGTATTTAATTGTACCTACTCGTGCGCGTTCCAGTTCACCATCAACATCAATGCCAACTACGGCAGTATTGCCAAGAATGACACAGTTGGCATCTTTGACACCTTCCACTTGCTTGGCAAGTGTTTTGAGGTGGGTGACCCTTTTATCGTTTGGCATCCGAGCCGCCTTGGTGTTGTCCGTGACGTTTTTCTCATGAACCTCACCCGTATTTTCGGTCAGATGGTCTACAGCTGAAGGGTGCAACCGATCTTCTTGAGTATTGAGCATGTGAGATCCTTTACGTTGATCTTGCTGAGTTGTAACATTTCCTCCGTAACCTTTGGCATGCTGACCTTGCTGCTGCGAGGCATTACGTGTAGAACTGTTGCAGCCTGTAAGTATAAAGATCAGAAGCAGCGTGCAAACCCAATATTTCATAAATGTTCATCCTTTCCTGGAGTTTTTCAGAATGGTTGACAATTATTTTGTCCTAGTCGAATACATTTATGTATGGGAGCATGATTGTCCATGCCGCTGCTGAAAGATCACACTTATCCATGCCTTTAACGACGCCGCTTTGGAGGGGATTGAATGAAAAAGATTTTTGTATTGGATACGAACGTGCTGCTGCATGACCCCAATGCCATATTTGCCTTTGAGGAACATGAGGTAATCATTCCCGCGGTTGTATTGGAGGAGATCGACTCCAAAAAAAGAAATGCCGATGAAATTGGCCGTAATGCCCGAAATGTATCGAGACTTCTTGACGGGTTGCGTGAACTGGGACATCTGCACAGTGGCGTCCCTTTGGCTAATGGAGGCAATCTGAAAGTGGAATTGAATCACCGCAGTTTTGTGAAAGTACAGGAAATGTTTGGTGAAGTGTCCAACGATAATCGGATTTTGGCCGTCGCGCTGAATTATCAGATTGAGGAAAATGAGAAAGAGGTTGTCGAGCGACAGGTGGTTCTGGTCAGCAAGGATGTGCTTGTTCGTATCAAAGCGGATGTACTCGGTCTTTTCACACAGGATTACTTATCAGATCGCACGGCAGGTCTCAGTGAATTATATCCAGGCTACACTGCCCTCAAGGTTCATCCTTCGGTCATTGATGAGTTTTACACATATCGCTTTCTACCGATCAAACCGTTACAGTTGTCTTATTCGCTTTACCCGAATGAATTTGTAATTCTCAAGGATGAGATGGGAACCAATAAATCGGCTTTGCTCAAAGTAAACACAGAGGGAACGAAGCTGGAACCCCTTTTCCTGAGTAATGATAATGTATGGGGCATCAGTGCACGTAACGCGCAACAGCGTATGGCCCTAGAACTGCTTCTGAATGATGACATTCCACTTGTCACGATTACAGGAAAGGCGGGTACGGGGAAAACCTTATTGGCGCTTGCTGCGGGTTTGCTGAAAGTGGAGGATGATCATAAGTACAAAAAACTGCTGATCGCCCGTCCGGTTGTGCCGATGGGGAAAGATATCGGTTATCTCCCTGGAGAGAAAGAAGAGAAACTGAGACCATGGATGCAGCCGATTTATGATAACTTGGAATTTTTGTTTGATACCAAAAAAGCAGGCGACATTGATAAAATTTTGATGGGTCTTGGCAGTATTCAGGTTGAGGCACTCACGTATATTCGGGGTAGGTCTATACCAGGACAGTTTATTATTATCGATGAAGCGCAGAACCTGTCTCGACATGAAGTGAAGACCATTGTATCGAGGGTAGGCGAAGGCAGTAAAATTATTTTGATGGGTGACCCTGAGCAAATAGACCACCCTTATCTGGATTCAGCAAGTAATGGTTTGACGTATATTGTGGAGCGATTCAAGCAAGAGGGAATCAGCGGACACATTATGCTGGAAAAAGGAGAACGTTCCAAGTTGGCTCAGCTTGCAGCGGATTTATTGTAAGGTAACGGTATTTATTTCCCGGAAAATGTTTCTAGTGAACCGGCTCTTGGAGCCGGTTTTTTGCTGAAAAAATAAAAATCAGTTATTGCACAGAACTCGCTATGCTCGAAGTATGCAAAATATCGGAAAACTGTTTTTTGGCAGGATAGGACAAGAGCACTACTTATTTGTTACAATGAATGTTGCAGGAAAAAATTAGGGGCGAGGAGGAGGAGTTAATGAAGCGTGGACATCAGGTTGTTTTGTTCGCAGTACTGCTGCTTTCGTTAACGATTCTGTCTCCCAGCTTTGATTTTAGAGGTTCACAGCTTAATCAGGAACGAGACACGGAAAAAGATGCATTTCCCAACACGTCATCGCGCAGCGAGGACCAACATGCCCCGCTAGAGATTGTAGTCTCGATGACTGAGGCCGACTTTAAGTTGTTTAAAAGAATGGCTAATGAAGTAGCGACTTCTCAACATGTGGAAATCAGTCTTCGGAATTTGGAGCCGGATACATATAAGCGAGTGCTTGATAATAAATTTTCGGTAGGGGAGAGCGGCGATATTATTCTTCTGGATAGTGCGGAAGTTCAATATCATGCCAAAAAAGGACATCTGTATCCGTTAAACGGTACAACGCTGTCCAAGTCGTTAGGAGGAACGGTGGTTGGCTTGCGGGAAATGACAGAGTGGAATGGTTACCAATGGGGGATGCCGTTTGATCTTGACGCCTATGTACTCGCAGCTCGCTCCCCATTCCTGGACGAAGCCGGTTTGGCAGGTTTACCCGAAAATAAGGAGCAGTGGGTCAAACTTGTACAACAAGCAACGGAAGACGGAACGGATTTATTAAGTCTAAATTTGAATGATCTGCACGCTGTAAGTGCGTGGTTGAATCAGTTTGAGCCAGGCATGGCCCCCGACAAAATTAAGAAAGCGCAAACTTCTTCGCAAACGGAGGCGTACCATCATACCATACAGTTGCTGGATCTGATCCAGTCGCATATTACGGTCGAATCGATAAATCCGACGATTTCTGCTTCTGGTGAACAAACGGAGGCTCCTATGGTAGTAACGTTGCTGTCTCGTTTGTTGAGCGTAAATCAAGGTGTAGCAGGTAAACAGGATTCATCGGAGAAAATAGCTTTCAGTGCGCTGGAACCTCTAAGATCAAGAAGTCTTGTTATCGCAGCTGGCTCACTTGAGGCGGAAGAGGCCAGCCGCTGGATTGAAGGAATGACTACTTCTTCTGTGCAGTCGGAGTGGTACCAACAGGCTAACTATTTACCAGCAAAGCAACAGGAACTAGATCTTGAGTCACAGAAACTACTAACGAGATATGATACGACGGATGTAAAATCCTGGTTTCCAGCAGAATCTTCACAGGCTGTAATGACGGATGGCCTTATCCTAACTTCTGCCTTCCAAAAGAAGATTCAACAACTTCTCGCGGGAGAGATCACGGCTAATCAGTACGTCAAAAGCATTATCGCCTTGCAAAGCTCGTCAGAATGAAATGGCGAGCTTTACTTCAAGTATGCCTTCACTTGTGGATACCTCTGTGGCTTTGACAAACGACAGAATTTTCTGTGGGTAAAATCCGAGATCGAATTCTCGTTCCAGCATACGACGTGTGGTATCAGGCAGTTCTAACTGATTAAACACAAGTTTATCTACATGAAATCGAATTGAATTCTGCGGTTCATTTTCGACCGTATAATGGCCTTCAATGCTTAATTGCAACTGATCACGCTGCCCGGAAGCAGTGATTCGATCTTTGTCGAACTGAAATGCGAAGTCTTCAAAGATCGGATTCTGTGATCGAAGAAACGTATTCAGCTCATCTTGTCCAATTCGAATGGTGTACGATGTTCCGGTAGTGGAGATTCCTCCGTTTTGTTCTTGGATAAACTGTGGCAGGTTCTGCATAGCTGATGCCAAAGCTTTAAAATATCGCTTGACCTCGTATATGCCAATGTTTTCCCAATAGATGGTCAACTCATCCATCAATTTCTGCATGGCTGCAGCATCCCCGCTGGCAGCTACTTTTCCGTCCACTTCTTTCTGCAATGCAAGTACCCGTTCACGTTGATTTTGAAGATTGTTTTTGAGTTCAGACAGTTCTGCAGAGGTCTGATTAATCTGGGCAGACGTTTGCTGCATGGTGCGATATCGATCCTGATACTTGTCCAGTACAGCCTGATCCCTGCCAATAATAATCTGATAGTAATCGTATAGAATGAACAGGTCCTTAAAGGATCTTGCCCCCAGTACCGTCATCAGGAGACTATCACGCTCCCCGGTATAGTAGGATCTTACAACTGCACCCGCTCGGTCTTGCTGAGTATGTATCTGGTCTTCCTGTTCCTGAAGCTGAATGGATAACGTCTGACGCTGTTCGTCCAGCTGTTTTTGTTTGGCTGCAATACGTTCGATTTCATGATCGATTTCGACGATGGATAGGCTTTGTTGCAGTATTTCGCGTGTTTCCTCAGATGAAGGTTCTCCGTAGGCATAAGTCCAAGGTATCTGGATCAAAAATATAATACATACGATGAAGCCAGGAATGCCGTATCGACGTTTCACCTATCATTCTCCTTTCCATATCTACATATGATGCGAACAGGCTTATCTCTTCCAGACAATATATGAAATAGATACGTGAAATATCCGTAGTGGTTACATAACACAAAGAATAGTCATTTAATCTGAAAACGACAAAAAAGCAACCCGACATTAGCCGGATCGCTTTGATGCTGCTGGCGGATTAGAGCGGCAAATCCATTTGGAATACGGTCCAGTAGCTGAACCCTGTGAATGTTACGATCATATAACCCCAGAAGAGCAATATGTACGTACGTTCGGTAAATTTCAAATATCCCAAAATGACAAAAAACGCAGTCTGCAGGAAAAAAAGCAAAGCCATTTCGACCAGGTCTCCCGCAAAAGCCATCAGGCCAATCGCTAGCGTGAAGAACCCGAGTACCCGAAACATGCGCGCCACGGTAAGTCCTCCTCTCCTATGTACGATCATAGATTGTCTACACAACATTATACCGGGAAAGGAAAAAGGTGTAAACAAAATTGGATATGAAAGCGAATTCTTTTTTTGGCCTAAAAGAGTTAAAGTATGGTTTGTTTTGCATATGTAACGTATGAGTACTCATAAATGTGGAAATACATTTTAGTATGAAATCAATTCTATGAACTCTATGAGAGGCATAAGAATGAATGAAGCAGCTTTTATACCTAATTCACATACCGGGAAATCGGTTATGGGGACGGTTATTTTAGGATGTTGTTAGGAGGGTATTATAGCATGACTGCAGTGAGACAGGATGCTTGGAGTACAGAGGACGATTTGATTTTGGCTGAGGTTACGTTGCGTCATATTCGGGAAGGAAGTACACAACTGGCTGCTTTTGAAGAGGTTGGCGAAAAAATAGGCAGAACTTCTGCCGCTTGCGGTTTTCGCTGGAACAGCTGTGTACGTAAGAAGTATGAGTCTGCTATTAGCAATGCTAAGGCTCAACGACAAAAACGGAGTTATCTCCGCAAACAACCGGCTTTGCTTGGACCACAAGTAGCAGCTTTGTCCACCCTGGATACAGAAGAAAATCTGTACAAGGCGGATGGTATTTCGGAAGACTCTCTATCCATTGATGCAGTTATACGATTCTTGCGGCAATGGAAGGGAACTGTGCAGGAAAACGGTCGCCAGCTCAAGATGCTGGAGAAAGAGCTTCGTGAAAAAGAGGATGAACTTCATGAACTGCGTTGCGAGAATGATCGTCTTTCTAAGGAAGTGAATGAAGTTCAGACTGATTATCGTGTTGTAAACGACGATTACAAAGCACTGATTCAGATTATGGATCGTGCTCGCAGACTCGCATTTCTGACAGAAGAAGAAGAGGAACTCAAAACGAGATTCAAAATGGATGCCAACGGGAATCTGGAACGAATTGAATAAAAGCAAATTGTATCTGATGATCAGCATTAGATTAGGGCCCGTCACACCTCCGTTACATAACGGCGGGTATGATGGGTTTTTTGTTTACTGTTTTTGTTCTATTATAGATAAAAGCAACTATTGGAGCAGAGGTAGGGATGCAGCATGATCATTGACGTTGTAGGATCAGGGTCACTGGGTCTTTTGTATGGAGGTAAGCTTCAGGACGCAGGCAACAAGGTTCGATTTTGGACCAAAACGGCTGAACAGGCGAAGAAACTGAGTTTAAAAGGATTTAAGGTCATCGAACAGGAGAAAACCATCCAGATTACACCTGATCATATCCAGGTCAAGCCGATTACGGAGTTAACCGGAGTGTGGGAACACTCACCTGGAGATTGGCTACTATTAATGGTGAAACAGACAGCGATACATGATGTTATACGTGAAATTGGTTCATTGAAGACGCGAGTGCTCAACATCGCATGTTTCCAAAATGGGGTTGGGCATCTGGATCATGTGCAATCCAATATGCCCCATTCCAATATATACAGCGTCATAACCACAGAAGGGGCGAAACGTCAGCAAGATGGAGTCATCCGTGCAGGTATAGGAGAGACCTGGTTGGGCAAAAGTGCAGAAGTACGTATCTCATCTCTAACGCCAATGGATCAAAATGAACCCATTCGTTTACAGGGACTTTTGCAGCAGGCAGGATTTGGCTGTACAGTGTCGAATGAAATCGATAAGCTAATTTATAGGAAGTTGTTAATCAATGCTGTCATTAACCCGCTTACCGCGATATGGCGTATCCCTAACGGTGAGTTAATTACAAAGGAAGAGCGAATCATGTTTATGCGTCAGCTGTACGATGAGGCATTGGCGGTATACCAAGCAAGCGGAATACTTCTTGATGTGGATGTGTGGGAACAAATCCTCTCCGTCTGTCGTTCCACAGCCTCAAATACATCTTCCATGCTGTCGGATGTTCTGCATGGACAACAAACGGAGGTGCAATCCATTAACGGGCAAATCGTAAGCATGGCGTGTCGGTGTGGCCTGTCCGCTCCGATGCATGAAGTACTGCTTCATCTGATTGAAGGTATGCAACCGGAAGGAGTGAGTTAATGGGATTTTTTATTGTGCTGAGCATACTGCCGTTCTTTCCATTTTTTCTTGTGTATTGGATCATGTTTGGATGGAAAAAAGATAAGCGTGTGGCGCTGCGCTCCGCAATGGATGTAACAACCTTATTCCTTATATTCTCTGTATCGGCGTTATTCAACTTAACATTTGATTCGAATTTTGGATTTTATTTAACACTAATACTCATACTAATAGCGCTTGGATTCATCGGAGGTGCACAAAATCGGCTCAAAGGTAAGGTCGATAGGGGGAGAATGTTCCGGGCCGTTTGGCGCATGGCTTTTGTCATCATGAGTTTTGGGTATGTTTTGTTTACTATATTTGGATTATTTAGATACTTCATGAAACAGATGTGAGGATACATAACGCAAAAGGGCTAAAAAATGTGTCGATTTTGTCGAAAACTGAAAAAAACATTACTTTCTGAAAAAGTAATGTAGATTTTTTTGACCGGTGGTTGTATAATCTATAAACATATACCACATCAATTTAGGGGGAAAGTGTTAGATGAAAAGGAAAAGTCTATTAGTCCTTTTGACGCTGATTTTGGCGTTCGGTACCGTACTTGCAGCGTGCGGATCCAAAAACGAAGGCACAGGTAACACCGATACTGGTTCTGCAACCGAAGGAAATGGTCTTGCTAAAGATCAAGTCCTGAAAATTAACCTGTCAGCTGAACCTCCTACGTTAGACCCGGCTCAAGCAAAAGACAGCCAAACCAACACTGTACTGAAATTCTTGTATGAAGGTCTTGTGCGTATCGACGCTGATGGTAAAGAAGCTCCAGGCGTTGCTAAAGACTGGACAATCTCCGAAGATGGTTTGAAATATGTTTTCAACCTGAACCCGGACGCTAAATGGAGCAACGGTGATGCAATCACTGCCGAAGACTTTGTACGTTCTTGGGAACGCGCTTTGAAACCGGAAACAGCTTCTCCATATGCTTACCAATTGTACTACATCAAAGGTGCTGAGGGTTACAACCTGAGCAAAGACGAAACATATAAAGGTACTAAAATCACAGACTTCTCTCAAGTAGGTGTTAAAGCTACTGATGAGCACACGCTGGAAGTAACGTTGGAGAACCCAACACCTTACTTCTTGGGTCTGACAGCATTCTACACGTACTACCCAGTACACAAGTCTGCTGACACGAATGACAAATTCTTCACAGACTACAAAAACATGATCGTTAACGGACCATTTACAATGGATCAATACGCTAAAGGTCAAAAAATCGTCGTGAAGAAAAATGAAAGCTACCATGCAGCTTCTGACATTAAATTGTCTGAAATTAATATGTCCCTGACAAACAGCAGTGCTTCCGAACTGCAAGCTTACAAGTCTGGACAATTGGATTACACAGGCGCACCTAACGGTGAAATTCCTTCCGACCAAATTCCTTCTGTAAAAGCGGAATTGCCGGACGAGTTTAAAGCTACTGGTATTGCAAGTACGTACTACTACCAGTTCAACGTTAATGAAGCTCCATTTAACAACGTTAAAATCCGTAAAGCTTTTGCAATGGCTATCGAACGTCAATTGATTGTTGACAAAGTAACACAAGGTGGACAAATTCCAGCTTTCGGCTTTGTACCTCCAGGTATCCGCGGTGAAAACGGCGAATTCCGTGATGAGCACAAAGATGACTACTTCACTGAAAACGTAGAAGAAGCTAAAAAATTGCTTGCTGAAGGTATGAAAGAAGAAGGCTACACAACATTGCCAGCAGTAACATTGATCTATAACACTAGTGATGGTCACGCGAAAATCGCTCTTGCTGTTGCTGATATGTGGAAGAAAAACCTTGGTGTTGACGTGAAAACGGAAAACCAAGAGTGGGGCGTATTCCTTGAGAACCGTCAAAACCAAAACTTCCAAGTAGCACGTGCAGGCTGGTCTGCCGACTATAACGATCCGTACAACTTCTTGGAAATGTGGACAACAGGTAACACAAACAACGATGCTAAATTTAGCAACGAACAGTTTGACAAAGATGTTAAAGAAACTGTGAAATCGGCTGATCCTGCTACACGTATGGCTGCTTTTGCTGATGCAGAGAAAGTCCTGATTCAAGATGAAATGGCAGTAATGCCGATCTATTACTACACTAACGTATCTTTGACTAAGCCTTACCTGAAAGGCGTACAACTTGATTTCAGTGGAGCGATTGACTTCACTCGTGCATATCTGGAAGAGAAATAAGTTGTTCTGAAGTCTATATGATTACTTCGGGATATATATGTGGAATTCCATATATATCCCGATTTTTTTGTATGTGTACCGATTTTCCTTATAATTCTTGAAATTTCCGATAAATGGATTGGACATTATTCATGTCTAATTCTACAATCGATTTGTATACAAAATATTGTTTGTGGAGGTGTGCAAGGGTTGGTTAAGTACGTGCTGAAAAAACTGCTATTTATGCTGCTATCGCTTTTCATACTCGCATCAGCAACCTTCTTCCTGATGAAGGCCATTCCGGGTGACCCTTTTACATCCGAGAAAAAAGTATCACCTGAAATCCGGGCACTTTTGGAAGTGAAGTATGGTTTGGACAAACCGATGTATGAACAATACCTGAAGTATATGGGTGGAATCATTCAGGGTGATTTCGGGGTTTCTATGAAATACCTGAATCAAGATGTAACGGGTATGATCACTCAAACGTTTACAGCATCGCTGAAGCTGGGAATCTTTGCGATTATTATCTCAATTGTTGTGGGTGTCTTGTTGGGGCTTATTGCCGCAGTGTACCATCGCAAGTTGATTGATGATATTACGATGATTCTGGCTGTTATCGGGATTGCTGTACCGAGTTTCTTGCTCGCATCGCTGGTGCAATATGTTTTTGCATTCAAACTCGGCTGGTTTAACGTTATGGGCTTCGATGGCCCACTCGACTATGTGCTTCCGGTTGCCGCATTGTCGGCATCTCCAATTGCCTTTATTGCACGTTTGACGCGTTCAAGCATGTTGGAAGTGTTGCATGCAGACTACATCAAGACAGCCAAAGCCAAAGGTTTGAAATGGCCTGCTATCATGTTTAAACATGTTTTACGGAACGGTATTCTGCCAGTCGTTACTTATGTTGGTCCGATGACAGCAAATATTATCACAGGTTCCGTTGTTATTGAGCAAATCTTTAACATTGGTGGAATTGGTAAAGTATTCGTAGAGAGTATTACGAATCGTGATTATACGATGATCATGGGGATTACAATCTTCTATGGTATTCTCTTGATGCTTGCACGTTTCCTGACAGATATTGCTTACGTGTTGATTGATCCTAGAATTAAGCTAGAAAGCCGGAAGGGGGCATAACGTTGTCTGGCAAGAATAACAACAATAATGAAACGGCGAACACAGGCCTGGATAGTCAGGCAGCGTTGAAATCGCAAGAGAGTGTATCGCTATTCAAAGACGCTATGTACAGACTTGCAACCAACAAGGCCGCTATGATTAGTTTGGCTGTTCTAGTCCTTGTTGTCATTTTCTCTATGATTGGTCCAACTTCGTTGTTCTCAAGCTATAATTATTATTCCAATGATTTGTTGAATGCCAATGCTGCACCAAGTGCTGAACACTGGTTCGGAACAGATGAACTGGGTCGTGATGTATGGGTAAGAACCTGGGTAGGTGCACGTGTGTCTCTTACTGTAGGTTTGGCTGCTGCTTTGATTGACCTTGTCATCGGGGTGATTTATGGAGCCATTATGGGCTTCTACGGTGGACGTGTTGACGGCATCATGAACAAGTTCTCCGAGATCTTGTACTCCCTGCCATACATGCTCGTTGTTATCCTGTTGCTGGTTGTATTGGAGCCAAGTCTGACAACGATTATCATTGCACTCACCATTACAGGCTGGATCAGTATGTCCTGGATTGTGCGTGGTGAGATTATGCAACTCAAAAACAGAGACTTTATCCTTGCTGCTCGTTCCATGGGCGCAAGCACTGGACGTCAACTCTTCCGTCATTTGTTGCCAAATGCTGTCGGACCCATTCTCGTTACATTGACGTTGTCTATCCCAAATGCCATCTTTGCAGAAGCATTTTTGAGCTTCCTTGGTTTGGGTGTATCTGCACCTAAATCCTCTCTTGGATCTATGATCAATGATGCACTTACAGGCTGGACGCTGTATCCTTGGCGGATGTGGTTCCCTGCAGGTTTGATGGTTATGACAATGCTCGCATTTAACTTGCTTGGTGACGGTTTGCGCGACGCGCTTGATCCGAAATTACGTAAATAGAAATAGGAGGTGGGATTATGGAGCCGATTTTAACAGTCAAAGACCTGAGTGTGTCATTTACGACGCGTTCTGGTGAGTTTGACGCCGTTAAAAATGTGAGTTTTGAACTTGGCAAAGGAGAGACGCTGGGGATCGTAGGTGAATCCGGTAGTGGTAAGAGTGTTACTGCCCAAACCATCATGAAATTGATTCCCTCCCCGCCTTCGAAGGTCAAAAGCGGAGAAATTACTTTTCACGGGCAAGACCTGCTGAATAAGACAGATAAACAGATGGAAGCCATCCGTGGTAAAGATATCGGTATGATCTTCCAGGATCCAATGACTTCTTTGAATCCAACCATCAAAATTGGTAAGCAAATTACCGAGGTACTGCGCAAGCATCAGAATATGTCCAAAAAAGAAGCTGAAAAAAGCGCATTGGAAATGCTCGAACTTGTAGGCATCAAAAATGCGGAATCGCGTATGAACCATTATCCACACCAATTTTCCGGTGGTATGCGCCAGCGTGCTATGATTGCGATTGCCTTGGCATGTCGTCCATCCCTTCTGATTGCGGATGAGCCAACAACTGCACTCGACGTAACGATTCAGGCACAAATCTTGGATGTTATGAAAGAAATGCAGCAAAAGCTTGGAACTTCGATCATGCTTATCACGCATGACCTTGGCGTAGTCGCAGGAATGTGTGATCGTGTTGTCGTTATGAAGGAAGGCGAAGTTGTTGAAACAGGAACAACTGCTGAAATTTTCAGTAATCCTCAACATCCATACACGATTAAGTTGCTGAATGCTCTTCCTCGTCTGGACGAGCCTAAAAAAGAAAAACCTACTCCAGTTGGTATTATCAAAGGTGCCAACAAGCCGCTGGTTCAAGTGAAGAACCTGAAACAATACTTCAATTTGGGCAAAGGGAACATTCTCAAAGCGGTTAATGATGTTAGCTTTGATATTTTTGAAGGCGAAACACTTGGAGTTGTAGGGGAGTCTGGCTGTGGTAAATCCACAACTGGCCGTACAATTCTGCGCCTTTATGAGCCAACAGGCGGAAATGTTAACTTTAATGGAACGGATATCTACAAGCTGTCCCCGCGCAAAATGAAAGAAATGCGTAAAGATATGCAAATGATTTTCCAAGATCCTTATGCTTCCTTGAACCCACGTTTCAACGTTATGGATATCATCGGTGAATCCCTTGATATTCATGGTCTGGCGTCAACTCGAACAGAGCGGAAGAGACGTGTTGAAGAATTGCTTGATCTTGTAGGTTTGAATCCTAGCCATGCACTCCGTTATCCACATGAATTCTCAGGTGGTCAAAGACAACGGATCGGGATTGCCCGTGCATTGGCCGTAGACCCTAAATTCATCATCTGTGATGAGCCATTGTCAGCATTGGACGTGTCCATCCAGGCTCAGGTCGTTAATTTGCTTGAAGAACTTCAGCAACGCCTCGGCTTGACATACCTGTTCATTGCGCATGACTTGTCCATGGTTAAACATATCAGTGACCGTGTAGCTGTTATGTATATGGGTAAAGTGGTGGAGTTGGCAGAAAGTGAAGAACTTTATGCGAATCCGATTCATCCATACACCAAAACATTGCTGTCAGCGATCCCTGTACCTGATCCGGAAGTAGAGGCGAACAAACGTCGCATTTTGCTGCCGGAAGAACAAGCACTTAAGAATGGATCGGGTGGTCCTGCAAATGATCCATACAACCTGCAGAATGCTCAATTGATTGAGGTATCCAAAGGTCACTGGGTTGCAGAGCCTTACGTATAAAAAGTACAATTTTCATTTGGACTTATCCATGAATATCAAACCGCCGACTTTGTTCGGCGGTTTTTTATTTTTTGATGCACTTTCTTTTGACGAAAAGGGCTCTCATTCGGTACAATCAAGAAAGGCTCTTTGAAGCAGAATAGGAGGCAGACCTCATGAAAGGTATTACCGAGGCACTCCGCAGCGGAACGCGACTTGCAGAAGACTATGTCTGTTCAAGGGATGCTGCGCGTGGCCTTTACGAGTATGACATTCGCTGGGAATCGGGGCTTCATACGCGTGCCGAGTGGCTTGACCAATCGGAGAACACACGTATTCCTCGTCAACGTCTGGCAGAGTATCTACGTATATATAATAAACGTGTGAACGATCATGGTGCAGTCCATGAATCCATCACACGTCTCGCGGAACAAGATGCTTTGGTTGTTACGGGAGGGCAGCAAAGCGGCCTGCTTACAGGTCCGTTGTTTGTCATTTACAAAGCAGCAAGTGTAGTTGCAGCTGCGCGGGAAGCGGAGAACAGGCTACAGCGGCCGGTCGTTCCCGTTTTTTGGATTGCAGGTGAAGACCATGACTGGGATGAAGTCAACCACACATACTTGCCTGACGCCAGCGGGGACTTGACGAAAATCAAGTTACAAGGGCGGTTTGCTGGCAGGGATTCCGTGAGTAATGTTCATGTGGAAACGGAACAATGGATAACCGTGTTAGAGCAGGTGGAGCATCTGTTACCAGATACGGTGCACAAACCAGGGTTAATGAAGCTGGTTACAGAGATCCATCAGTCGAGTTCAAACCTGAGTGATGCGTTTGCACGGTTAATCTCAGCGTTGTTTGGCAGCAGTGGACTTATTCTGATGGATGCTGCAGATCCAGACTTGCGCAGACTTGAACAGCCTGTATTTGAACGCTTGATTCGTGAAAATGGGACATTACGCCAAGCTTATGCACAAGGTGCCTCCGTATTGGAACATGCGGGATATGCCATGCCTGCTGAAGTCGCTGAAGATGGGGCCAATCTGTTTTACATACATGAAGGAGCACGGTTGCTTCTGATGTTGAAAGACGGCTTGTACGGCGACCGTAAAGGTCTGGTTTCATTTACAGAAGAGCGACTGCTTCAGGAACTGGCTGAACATCCCGAGTGTTTTAGCAATAATGTATTGACTCGGCCATTAATGCAGGATTCCATTTTACCCGTAGCGGCTGTTATCTTGGGTCAAGGTGAGATCGCATATTGGGGATTGACGCGTGAAGCGTTTGGCCGGTTCGGGTTGCAGATGCCCATTTTGCTTCCACGTCTGTCCTTCACCATTATGGAAGATGTTCATCACAAACATATGAAGCAGTACGGTCTTTCTTTCCAGGACGTTCAATATCATATGGAAGAAAAGAAGGAACAATGGCTGGCACAGCAGGAGACCTTCCAGGTCGATGAACAGTTCGAGCGCGTTCAGCAAGAATTTGCCGATCTATATCGTCCATTGCTTGATCAGATTGCAGAGATCCATCCTGGACTCGACCGAATTGGAGATACCAATGTAGGCAAGATCAACGAACAGATTCAATATCTGCAAAAGCAAACCCACAAAGCCATCAAAGATAAACACAATGTGGGTCTAAGGCACTGGAACGGGATGCAAAACTCACTCTTTCCCATGAACAAACCGCAGGAACGAGTACATAACGTACTCTTTTATCTGAACCGTTATGGAACGGAGTGGATTGGACAACTGATTGAAAGTCAGAACGAATTCCGTGGACAACACCAAGTGATCACATTGTAGTGACCTTTTATAATAGAAGGAATAGATAATCGAGGAGGATGAGGAATGACTACCCCTGCATTGCAAAATAGTATCGTTAAGGATATGGGACTCGCTTCGGAAGGTCATCTGAAAATTGACTGGGTAGAAGCACATATGCCGGTGTTGAACCGCATTCGTCGCCAATTTGAACAGGATCTTCCGTTTAAAGGCTTGAAAGTAGCCATTTGCCTTCACCTTGAGGCCAAAACAGCTTACCTGGCAAAAGTCATACAAGCTGGTGGCGCAGAAGTGACGATTACACACAGCAACCCATTGTCAACGCAGGACGATGTTTGTGCTGCTCTGGTGGAAGACGGCGTTACGGTGTATGCCAAACATAATCCTGACCCTGTAGAGTTCAAGGAACTGCAACTCCGCGCACTTGAAGTAAAACCTGATCTGATTATTGATGATGGTGGAGATTTTGCCACTATAATTGCATCTGAACGTCCTGATCTCGCTGCCACGATTCGTGGCGGAGCAGAGGAAACGACAACGGGCATCATTCGTCTGAAAGCTTTGGCGAAAGAAGGACAATTGCGTTTCCCAATGGTTGCAGTCAATGACGCTTATTGCAAATACTTGTTTGATAACCGTTACGGTACAGGTCAGTCTGCATTCGATGGGATCATCCGTACAACTAATTTGGTCATTGCAGGAAAGAACGTAGTTGTAGCGGGTTACGGATGGTGTGGTAAAGGTGTGGCAATGCGTGCCAAAGGCCTCGGAGCAAATGTTATTGTAACGGAAATTGATCCTATTAAAGCCGTAGAAGCACATATGGACGGATTCCGTGTCATGACGATGGTGGAAGCTGCAAAATTGGGTGATTTCTTCATTGCTGTTACGGGAAATAAAGATGTGATCACTGGAGAGCATTACGACGTGATGAAGGATGGAGCAATCCTTAGCAACGCGGGTCACTTTGACGTGGAAGTAAACAAACCTGAACTGGCTAAACGTTCCGATTCGATTCGTACCGTACGCCGCAACATTGAAGAATATCGCTTCAAAGATGGCCGTAAGATGTATTTGCTGGCTGAAGGACGTCTCGTAAACCTGGGTGCAGCCGATGGACACCCTGCTGAGATTATGGATACAACGTTTGCATTGCAAGCGCTGGGTCTGCGTTATGTGAGCGAGAACTATGCGGAACTAGGTAAAACCGTTGTTAATGTACCTTATGATATTGACCAACAGGTTGCCAGCTACAAACTGGAAAGCTTGAATATTGCCATCGACTCCTTGTCGGCTGAGCAGGAAAAATATCTGGATAGCTGGAAATTCTAAAAGGCATCCATTAATTACAAGCTGATTAAGTGCTTCAAAGGGTTTAAAATGGTTTATTAATGATATGGCTCATATGCGGGTGTACGTGCGATTGCCCGTAAACGGGAAACGTCTTTGATCCTGAGTGACAGGATCAAAGACGTTTTTTTGCGGTTGTGAAATTAAAAAAAGTAAAGCCCGTAAGAAGGGTTTTGATTTTTTTGTGCGAATCTATTATGCTTAGGTGGTGGAAAGTGGGGCAAAGTGGGAGAAACGGGTGAGGAGTGAGTGGGCCAATGTTTATGGGGGAGTTCCAACATAGCATTGATGACAAGGGTCGGGTTATTATTCCGGCTAAATTCCGCGAATCTCTGGGACCGTCTTTCGTTGTCACACGGGGTTTGGACCAGTGTCTTTTCGTGTACCCCATGGAGGAGTGGGGGGTCATGGAACAGAAGCTCAAAGCACTGCCATTGATGAAATCCGATGCACGTGCGTTTACACGGTTTTTTTTCTCGGGTGCCACCGAATGTGAATTGGACAAACAGGGCAGGGTAAATTTGCCGGGCAATCTTAGAGAGTATGCCAAGCTGGACAAGGATTGCGTTGTTCTTGGCGTGTCGAACCGGGTGGAGATTTGGAGCAAAGGCATATGGGAGAGTTATTTCAATCAATCCGAAGAAGCATTCAACGACATTGCCGAAAAGCTGGTCGATTTTAATTTTGATCTATAAAGTCAGGAGGGGTGCAGGTTGTTTCACCACATAACCGTACTCAAAGAAGAGGCAACAGAGGGATTAAACATCAAGCAGGACGGTATATACGTGGACTGCACTTTAGGCGGTGGCGGACATAGCTCCGTGATTGCATCCAAGCTCGGTCCAGGGGGACGTCTGATCGCACTGGATCAGGATGATTGGGCTTTGGATAACGCGCGTGGAAAATTGGCTCCATATGGAGAGCGGATTACATTGGTGAAAACCAATTTCCGTGATCTCGAACAGGTACTGAAAGAACTGGATCTACCGATGAAAGATGGCGTGCCACAGGTAGATGGTATTTTGTACGATTTAGGGGTATCATCGCCGCAATTCGACGAAGGAGAACGTGGATTTAGCTACAATCACGATGCTCCGTTGGATATGCGTATGGATCAGGACGCATCCCTTACCGCCAAAGAGATTGTTAACGAATGGCCGGAAGAGGAGATTGCCCGCATTTTGTATCGCTATGGTGAAGAGAAATTCTCTAGACGAATTGCTCGTGTCATTGTTGAAAAAAGAAAGCAGTCCACCATTGAGACTACTGGCGAACTGGTGGAATTGATCAAAGAAGGGATTCCGGCGGCGGCTCGTCGTACCGGAGGACATCCTGCAAAACGCAGCTTCCAGGCATTGCGAATTGCGGTTAATGATGAGCTGGGCGCGTTCGAAGAAGCGTTACATCAGGCCGTTCGGTGCTTGGCACCAGGCGGACGTGTATCTGTTATTACTTTTCACTCACTTGAGGACCGAATTTGCAAACAGATTTTTAGCAGTTATCTGGAGAAATGTACATGCCCTCCCGATTTTCCGTTGTGTGTTTGCGGCGGTAAGGGTACCATGCGTTTAGTGAACAGAAAGCCGCTGATTCCAACGGAAACGGAACTGGCCGAAAACTCCCGTGCTCGTTCAGCGAAGCTGCGCGTAGCCGAGAAACTGTAAATCAAGAGCGGAGGAGGAGCCTTTGTATGGCATATACACGTGGTAATCTGGCAGTGAAAGAAAAAGCGTCCCAAGAACGTGTGACCCATCAGCGGTACAAGGAAACCACCAAAGTGGTGACCCGTCGTACCGGTCTTCCGGCACGTGAGAAATTTTTGTATCTGATTACTGTGGTTGCAGTCATTGTTGTGGGTGGTGTAATGATGTCGCGTTACGCTCACATCTATGAGCTGAATAAACAGGCACAGACGACGTTGTCTGATGTAAGAGAAGCAGAGAAAACGATTGCAGATCTGCAAGTGGAAAAAGAAAAACTGAACAATCTGGTCATCGAGAATGCTCGCAAACTTGGTTATGTTGAGGCTTCTGGTAAGGATGTTATTTTTGTGCCTCGCTCAACAAGTACAACGAACTCGACAGGTACTGAATCGTCCTCGGATACAGCAAATAAGTAGAACATTTTGGTTCAATCCATACAAAGTGCTGAAGCAAAAGAGGTGTACCGATGGTAAAAAGAATAAAGATGCGCACGCTGCTTATAGGGGGATGTATTACCCTCTTTTTTCTTGTATTAATAACCCGTATCTTTTTTATTCAGGTTGTTAATGGCGGTATTTGGCAGGAGCGAGCAGCGGGTTTGGTCGAACGTGAACAAACCATCAAGGCTAGTCGTGGGACAATCACAGACCGCAATGGTAACATCTTGGCGACGGATGCACCTGCTTACACGGTGTCTGTAAACCCAGAGATGATTAACAAGCTTGGAATTGAAGATGTGGTTATTGACAAATTATCTAGTTTATTGGGTAAAAGCGAAAGTGAAATGCGCGCACTAGTAACAGCGAAAAAGGAAGATGGGACATTCTTTCAACAACGTGAAGTGCGCAGTGAAGGGTATAAAATTAGCCCTGAACTGGCTGCTAAGGTAGACGAATTTCGCGAAAAACTGCAGGATGATTACAAGGCTAAAAACGCGATTGTCATGACACAGGAGTCGAAGCGATATTATCCGGAAGAAACGCTCGCCTCTCACCTGCTGGGATACATGAGCCGTGATGGCAAGGCTGTTAACGGACTTGAGGTCTCGTATGATGAACAGCTTACAGGTACAGATGGTTATCTGAACTATCAGAAGGACGCCAAAGGGTACAAGCTGCCTGACTCCCAGGACAACTATCTACCACCGCAGAATGGAAGCAATTTGAAGCTGACGATTGATGATACAATTCAGTACTACATCGAAGATGCAATGAAAGAAGCGGTAGCCCAGTACAATCCACTGAGCATGACTGTCATTGCAGCAGATCCTAACACGATGGAAATCTTAGGAATGGCCAATTGGCCAACCTTTAATCCTAATACGTATGGGGAAACGCCGGATCAGAAAAATTTTATTAATCATGCGATACAATCCATCTATGAACCAGGGTCTACTTTTAAAATTGTTACTTTGGCGGGTGCGGTTGAAGAGAAGCTGTTTGATCCGAATGCTACATTTGAATCCAAGCGGATCTATATTGGTGGCTATCCAATCAGTGATAACGGTCATGCCTATGGCCGAATTTCCTACTTGGAAGGTGTCAAACGTTCAAGTAACATTGCGTTTGTTAATTTGGGCTATAACATGCTTGGCGGTGAACGTTTGCGTCATTACATAGACCAGTTCGGTTTTGGTAAAAAGACGGGCATTGATCTGCCGAGTGAATCAGCTTCACCAATCAAGCCGCTGGTTTATAAATCGGAAATTGCCACAGCAGCATATGGCCATGGTCTTGTACAGGTAACGCCAATCCAGCAGGTAGCAGCCATTTCAGCCATTGCCAACGGCGGCAAACTCATGGAACCGCATCTGGTAAAGGAAATTATTAACCCGAATGACGGTACAACAGAAGTAATCAAGCCGAAGGTCGTTCGTCAGGTCATTTCCAAGGAGTCTTCCAAACTGGTGAGCGGGTATCTGGAACAGGTTGTAGCCGACCAAACGATTGGTACAGGGCGCAATGCGTATATAGAAGGATATCGTGTGGCAGGTAAAACGGGTACAGCAAGAAAAGTTGTGAACGGGACATACAGCAAATCCAAAGACGTCGTTTCGTTTATCGGATTTGCACCTGTAAATAATCCTAAAATCGCGATGCTGATTGTGATTGACCAGCCTGATGGTTCCAATATTGGCGGAGGTACTGCAGCTGCTCCGGTATTCAAGAAAATTGTGAGCCAGACTCTTCAGTACATGGGAGTTCCCAAAGATACAGTAAAGACCACTGACAAAAAGTCAAAAACAACGCCGATCGTTCAAGCTAAAGCTCCTGATCTGTCAGGTAAGACAGCTAAACAGGCTAGAAGCCAACTTTTGAACGCAGGCATTGCCTATGAGACGCTTGGTCAGGGTGAAAATGTCATTCGCCAATATCCTGTGGCGGGTGCAGCCATGAATCCTGGCCAAAGAATCTACCTGTTGACCGAAGAGAGCAGCAAGATGAAGATCCCTGATCTGTCTGGCGAATCTCTACGAGATGCACTTGAAGTGCTCTCCCTCATGAAAGTGGGCGTGACCGTTAAAGGTGAAGGATATGTGGTGAAGCAAACGGAGCAGGTGGCAGGCGAACAGAGAACGGTTGAGCTTGTGCTGCAGACGGCCAAAGCGGCAGTTACCGGTATAGCAGATGAAGCTCCCGAGTCTTCTGATCCAGCATTAGGGGACGAGCCTAACAATCAGGGAGCAGCTGATGGCACGGGGAACACCGAAGAAACGGGCAAAATGGATACTACAAATCCACCTTCAAATGAGACAAAATCGTCTGCCAACACATCGGACGAGGGTTCGCTTCCATAGAGATCACTGACAGCTTGTTCTAACCCCCGGTTGTCCTGAATATTCATGAATGGAACACAATCATGATTTTGGGACGAGTGGGGGGATCTTTTCGTGAAGGGATCAAGCGTAAATCTGCGGCGCAGGCTGTTATGGAGTTTAATGATTTTAGTTCTGTTATTCTCAGCCTTGGTGATGAGGCTTGCTTATGTACAGTTAGGGAAAGGACCGGAACTATCTGCGAAAGCGGAAGAGTCTTGGCGGCGGAATATTCCTTATTCAGCCAAACGGGGAGAGATCCTGGATCGAAATGGAACCTCTCTCGCCTACAATATAACCACACCAACCATTATGGCGATTCCTGCTCAGGTCAAGGAAGCGGAGACGACAGCAAGAGCACTGGCTCCTTTGCTGGGGATGACCGAAGAGAAAGTGCTGGCAACCATCAAGAAAAGAGAACTAATTGTACGACTACAACCCGGTGGCCGCAAAATTACGATGGAGAAAGCTCAGCACATCCGTGATTTGAAGCTTCCGGGTATCGTTGTTGCTGAGGATAATAAACGCTTTTATCCTTATGATGATCTGGCAGCTCATATTCTTGGTTTCACGGGCATTGATAATCAAGGCTTAACGGGTGTAGAGAAAAAGTATGATGATAAGCTGAACGGTTTGAATGGCAGTGTGTCCTACTTGTCCGATGCGGCCGGAAGGCTTATGCCGGGCTCATCTGAGAAGTATGTGGAACCGAAGGATGGTCTGAACCTGAAGCTGACTATTGATAAATCGATTCAGTCCATCATGGAACGCGAGCTGGATCAGGCTATGGTCAAGTTCCAGGCCAACTCGGCGCTTGCCATTGCAATGAACCCTAAGACGGGTGAAATCCTTGGCATGGCCAGTAGACCCGGATACGAACCAGCTGATTATCAGCAATATCCGGCCGATGTATACAACCGGAATTTACCGATCTGGATGACGTATGAACCTGGTTCAACGTTTAAAATTATTACGCTCGCAGCAGCACTTGAAGAGAAAAAAGTAAACCTGACGCAGGATCAGTTCTATGATCCCGGATTTGTTGAAGTTGGTGGCGCTCGCCTGCGTTGCTGGAAAAAGGGCGGCCATGGAAGTCAGACCTTCCTCCAAGTTGTGGAGAACTCCTGCAACCCTGGATTTGTTGCACTGGGTCAGAGGCTGGGCAAAGAATCATTATTCTCCTATATTAAAGACTTTGGATTCGGCACCAAAACAGGCATCGATCTAAGTGGTGAGGCCAGCGGAATTTTGTTTAAACTGTCACGGGTCGGACCTGTGGAGCTTGCGACCACTGCTTTTGGTCAAGGGGTATCCGTTACACCGATTCAGCAAGTAGCGGCTGTGTCAGCAGCTATTAATGGTGGTAAACTATACAAGCCATATGTTACAAAGGCTTGGGTTCATCCCAAAACGGGTGAAGTGATGGAAGAGGCCAAGCCGGAACTGGTTCGTCAAGTCATCTCGGAAGATACGTCCAAGCAAGTGCGTGAAGCACTAGAGAGTGTCGTTGCCAAGGGTACGGGACGTCCGGCGTTTATTGATGGTTACCGGGTTGGCGGCAAAACGGGTACAGCCCAGAAGGTAATCAATGGACGTTATTCTTCTACTGAGCATATTGTATCCTTTATCGGTTTTGCTCCGGCGGATGATCCGCAGATTGTTGTGTATACGGCGGTGGATAACCCGAAAGGGATTCAGTTCGGCGGCGTGGTTGCCGCACCGATCGTACAGAACATTCTGGAGGATGCGTTGCATTATATGAATGTTCCGGTTCGGAAGGATCAGGTAGCCAAAGAATACAAGTATGGAGAGACCAAAATCGTGACGGTTCCCGATCTGACAGGAGCAACGGTCGAAGACCTGTATGAAGATCTGAATATGAACTTTATGCTGGCCAAATCCGGCAGTGGGAAATATGTCATTAACCAGGCTCCAAAGCCAGGAGCACGGGTTGATCAGGGTTCTACCATACGCATCTATATGGGTGATGTTCTGAATGATATTCATGATCACACCAAGGAGGAAGGACAAGAGCCCTGATGGGGCTCTTGATCTCCACCGCAACAAAATGCACTGAGTTGCGTTTCATTAATTGGCTGTGTTGACGATATTAATGATTACAGAGAACTGTTGAAATTGAAGTAAACTTGGAAAAAGTGAGGTTATTCATGTGCTTTTAAAACAATTTTCATCAATGCTGACAACCGCCCGTATCATTGGCGAACCAAATACAGAATGTCAAAACCTACAGACAGATTCTCGCCAGGTACGACCGGGAGATCTGTTTATCTGTCTTCCAGGACATACCGTTGACGGACATGACTATGCTGAGAAGGCTGTAAATGCTGGAGCTGTTGCACTGGTTGTGGAACGAGAGCTGGATCTGCCTGTTCCGCAGCTGCTCGTAAAAGACAGCCGTTTCGCTATGGCAGTACTGGCTGATTCCTTTTTTGACTCACCAAGCCGCAAGATGAATATGATTGGTGTAACGGGAACCAACGGAAAAACAACGACTACTTATTTAATAGAAAAAATCATGAGTGACTTTGGTCAAAAAACAGGATTAATCGGGACCATTCAAATGCGCTATGACGGACGCACGTATCCGATGTCAGGTACTACACCGGAAGCACTTGATCTACAGCGCAGTCTGAATGACATGGTCCAAGCGGGCACGGACTGTTGTGTTATGGAAGTTTCCTCCCACGCTTTGGAGCAAGGTCGGGTGAAGGGAACGGAATTCCGTACGGCTGTATTTACCAATTTGACGCAGGATCATCTGGATTACCATCATTCCATGGAAGAATATCGCGGAGCCAAAGGGCTGTTTTTTGCACGGTTGGGTAACGGATATAACACAGATGCTTCCAAGCGCAAATTTGCAGTGATCAACGCAGATGATCCCGCTGCAGCCTATTTTATATCTGTAACGGCAGCTGAAGTCATTACATACGGCATGGAGAAAAATGCGGATGTACGCGCATCCCAAATTTCAATTACCTCGCAAGGTACTTCTTTCCATGTAGATACATTCAGAGGCAGCACCGATATTCGTTTACGCATGGTAGGAAAATTCAATGTGTACAACGCAATGGCTGCCATCGCAGCTGCTCTGGTTGAAGGCATTCCGCTGGAGGAGATCAAACGTAGCTTGGAGACGGTACCCGGCGTAGATGGACGTGTTGAGGCTGTTGACGAAGGGCAATCGTTTGCTGTCATTGTTGACTACGCTCATACTCCAGATGGCCTGGAGAACGTATTGCGGACGGTGAAGGAGTTTGCTGAAGGACGTGTAATCTGCGTATTTGGATGTGGTGGTGACCGAGATCGCACGAAGCGGCCCCTAATGGGCAAAATTGCAGCGAAGTATAGCGATATCGTATTTGTTACTTCCGATAATCCGCGGACAGAAGATCCCGATCTGATTCTCAAGGATATTGAACAAGGTTTGATTGAAGATGCCATTCAACCTGATCGTTATACGATGATTGTGGATCGGCGCCAGGCGATTCATGAAGCTATTGAAATGGCAAGCCCTGCCGATGTAGTATTGATTGCGGGTAAGGGGCATGAGACCTATCAAATTATCGGTACTACCAAGACGGACTTTGACGATCGGATCATAGCGAAAGAAGCGATAAGGGGCAAATCCAATTGATAAAAAGAACATTGGCACAATTGGCCGAGATGTGTGGAGGAACACTAACTGACGTTGCTGCTTATGGTGATGTTGTTGTCGAAGGTGTATTTACAGATTCGCGTAAGCCCGTGCAAGGCAGTCTCTTTATCCCGCTTGTTGGCGAAAGGTTTGACGGACATGAATTTGTGCAAACCTGTGTAGAGAAGGGCGCTGCCGGAGCATTATGGCAAAAGGATCATGGAGCTGCACCTCAAGGTGCTGTGATTATTGTGGAGGATACCCTGGTTGCATTGCAGGAGCTTGCGTCCTCCTATTTAAGAGAAAACAAGGCCTCCGTTGTAGGCATTACAGGCAGCAATGGAAAGACAACAACAAAGGACATTGTGGATGCTATTCTGTCTACCACGTTCAAAGTGCATAAGACCCAAGGCAACTTCAATAACCATATTGGTTTGCCGCTTACTGTACTTAGCATGGAACCGGACACTGAGATCGTAATTCTGGAGATGGGCATGAGCGGCCGAGGGGAGATTGAAGAATTATCTTTAATTGCCCAGCCGGATGTCGCGATCATCACGAATATTGGTGAATCCCATCTACTTCAACTGGGATCTCGATTGGAGATTGCTCGGGCAAAAGTTGAAATTGCTGCTGGCATGAAACCAGGTGGATTGCTGATCTACAACGGAGACGAACCGTTGATTGAGCAGGTTCTGGCAGAGCCGGCGACTAAGCTGCCTGAAGGACTTCAGCGGTATACATTTGGCTTGCAAACAGATAACGATGATTATCCTACCGGAATGATGAATGCACAGAGTGGGGTCGCGTTTACAACCAAGCAGTCTGGAGAGGGTGCTCTTACACTGCCATTATTGGGAACACATAATGTGGTCAACTCTCTTGCTGCATTAGCGGTTGCCCGTCATTTTGGAGTGGCTGCTGAACAGATTGCAGCAGGACTGTCACGTCTGAAATTAACCGGCATGCGCATCGAGATAATTCATGGTGTCAGTGGTTTGACCATGCTGAATGATGCGTACAACGCTAGTCCAACCTCCATGAAAGCCGCTGTGGACGTGCTGGAGGGCCTCAAGGGGTATCGGATCAAAGTAGCCGTGCTCGGTGATATGCTAGAACTGGGGCCTCAGGAGCATGAGCTCCATCGGGGAATCGGTGAATATATCACACCCGACAAAATGAATATGGTGCTGGCTTATGGCCCTTTATCTGCGAGTATCGCAGAAGGAGCAAGACAAAACATGCCAGCGGAAGCCGTACACACTTTTGAAAGCAAGGAAGAATTGACCCGATATCTACTGGAGAATCTCCATTCCAGAGATGTTGTCTTGTTTAAGGCCTCCCGCGGCATGAAGCTGGAGGAAGTGGTCGAAGCGCTAAAAATAGCTCCATTACAGAATAGAGTAGACTAGAGGGGTGAACCCATGGATTTTCAGGTATTACTGTTAACAATCGGTGTTTCATTTATTTTGGCGGTGATTGCTGCACCGCTCTTGATTCCGTTGCTGCGTCGAATGAAGTTCGGACAGCAGGTTCGGGAAGATGGGCCACAGAGCCATCTGAAAAAAAGCGGAACACCTACAATGGGCGGAGTAGTTATTTTACTCGCGTTTACATTGGCCTTTTTGAAATTTTCAGCGGTCAAAAATACGGACTTTTACGTCCTGCTGGTGGCTACACTGGGCTTCGGTCTGATCGGTTTTCTGGATGATTACATCAAGATTGTATTCAAACGTTCACTGGGGCTGACGGCTAAACAAAAGATGATTGGTCAGTTGTTCTTCAGTGCCGTGATGTGCTACTTGCTGATCCAAAATGGCCACAGCACAGCCATATCAATTCCAGGTACATCAGTATCCTTCGACTGGACGGGATGGTTTTACTATCCGTTTGTCGTATTCATGATGCTTGCCATCACAAATGCAGTTAACTTTACCGATGGTCTGGACGGCTTGCTGTCCGGCGTGAGCGCCATTGCATTTGGGGCATTTGCCATTGTGGCGATGCAGGCAACATCCATGCCAGCAGCAGTATGTGCGGCGGCGATGATTGGTGCGGTACTTGGATTCCTGGTATATAACGCACATCCGGCCAAGGTGTTTATGGGAGATACAGGCTCACTCGGCATTGGTGGTGCGATTGGTGCCGTCGCGATTGTGACGAAGACAGAACTTCTTTTTGTCATCATTGGCGGTATTTTCGTCATCGAAATCCTGTCTGTCATTATTCAAGTGGTATCATTCAAAACTCGTGGCAAACGCGTATTCAAAATGAGCCCGATTCATCATCATTTTGAACTGAGTGGCTGGTCGGAATGGCGAGTTGTCATTACTTTTTGGGCGTTAGGTGCCATTTTGGCCGCTCTTGGACTTTATCTCAACAAGGGGTTGTAAACAATGAATCATCCTGAATCATATCGTGGGCAACAAGTGGTCGTGCTTGGACTGGCCAAGAGCGGCGTGCAGGTCGCCAAAGTGCTGGATCGTGCCGGCGCAATCGTTACAGTTAATGATAAAAAAGAGAGAGAACAGTGTCCCGAAGCATCCGAATTGGAGGCTTTGGGAATTTCTGTTGTATGCGGGGGACATCCGGACGATCTGATTCATCCTGATGTGAAGCTTGTAGTCAAAAATCCGGGCATTCCTTATCAGGCGCCTCCTGTGCAACAGGCACTTGCCTTAGGCATAGAAGTGGTGACTGAGGTGGAGGTAGCTTACCATCTATGCGCTGCGCCTATGATCGGGATCACTGGCTCTAACGGGAAAACGACCACAACAACGTGGGTAGGCAACATGTTGGAGCTTGCCGGTTTGAAACCTATCGTTGCCGGTAATATTGGAACGCCTTTGTGTGAGGCGGCAGAGCAGGCTTCTGCGGATAACTGGATGGTGGTGGAGCTTAGCAGTTTCCAACTGAAAGGCACATCCGATTTCCGTCCGCGCATTGCCAGCTTGCTAAACGTGGCGGAGACTCATTTGGATTACCATGGGGATATGGATGATTATGTGGCTTCCAAAGCCAAATTGTTCTCCAACCAGCAACCGGATGATATAGCTATCCTGAACTGGGATGATCCGGTATGCCGTGGACTGGTTCCTTATATCAAAGCAAAACTGCTCCCATTCTCGCTGACAGAGAAGCTTGAAGCAGGGGTATATGCCGATCCTCCATACGTGGATGGGGAAGAGGATGATGTGAAGCGCCAGGTGATCTATGCAGACGGTGAGGGCAACCATCATGTCATTATTGATGTGGAAGACATCGGAATACCAGGACGATTTAATGTGGGAAATGCCTTGGCAGCAGTAGCTATTGCTGTATCCGCTGGAGCCGATCCATCTGTGCTTGCTGCCCCTCTAGCTGACTTCAAGGGGGTTGAACACCGTCTTGAGTATGTACTTGAACATAATGGAGCTAACTATTACAACAATTCCAAAGCGACTAACTCCAAAGCAACCGTAATGGCTTTGAACTCATTCAAGGAACCGGTTGTGCTCATTGCCGGCGGACTGGATCGTGGATCAGACATGATGGAATTGCTGCCATTGTTCCAGGAGCGGGTAAAAGCTGTGGTTGCTCTTGGAGAGACACGGGAGAAAATTGCCAAGGTCGCGGAACTGGCTGGATTAAAGCAAATTAAGGTCGTCGATAATGAGGAGGACGCTGCCCGGACGTTAACCGCTGCCGTGCAGGAAGCCTCACAGTTTGCAGCTCCAGGTGATGTGGTCTTGTTATCACCGGCGTGTGCAAGCTGGGACATGTTTGCTTCCTATGAAGAGCGGGGACGCATTTTTAAAGAGGCGGCGCATAACTTGTAAGTAGGGGGGTGGAAAAGCCCCTACTTCCATGCAAGGGGTGGCCTCCTGATGAAACAGACGCGACCGGCGCCGGATTTCTGGCTCCTAATTTGTATTCTGGCATTGCTTGCCATCGGCATTATTATGGTATACAGTGCGGGCTCGGTGCTTGCTTTTCATGACTACGGTGATTCATTTTACTTTGTCAAAAGACAGTTGCTGTTCGCCGGACTTGGACTTGCTGCCATGTTTGTTACGGCAAATGTGGACTACCGGGTCTGGAGAAAGTATGCCAAGCCTATATTGATTGCCTGTTTTATCATGCTGATTGCGGTGCTGATTCCTGGCATCGGAGTAGTTCGCGGAGGGGCACGAAGCTGGTTGGGCATTGGCTCATTCGGCATACAGCCCTCAGAATTCATGAAACTGGGTATGATCCTGTTTCTGGCTCACTGGTTAAGCAAAGAACCCGGCAAAATCAAAACGTTCACGACGGGGCTTCTGCCACCGCTCGGTTTGATCGGTTTGGCCTTTGGCATTATTATGCTTCAGCCCGATTTGGGGACAGGCACGGTTATGATGGGTGCTTCAATGCTCATTATTTTCACAGCAGGAGCACGGATGAAACATCTATCACTGCTTGCTCTCGGCGGTATAGCAGGGTTTGCCGGACTGATTGCGGCAGCTCCTTACAGATTGCAGCGAATAACGGCTTTTTTGGACCCGTGGTCTGATCCACTTGGTGCCGGATATCAGATTATTCAATCTTTATATGCGATCGGCCCTGGAGGACTTGCGGGCTTGGGGCTGGGTATGAGTCGACAAAAATACAGCTACGTACCCGAGCCACAAACAGATTTTATTTTTTCCATTTTGGCAGAAGAGCTAGGCTTCATTGGTGGAATGATTGTATTATTGCTGTTTCTGGTCCTGGTGTGGAGAGGGATGCGCGTAGCGATGACGGTACCGGATGCTTTTGGCAGCCTTCTGGCCGTAGGCATTGTGGGTATGGTGGCTGTGCAGGTCATTATCAACATTGGTGTCGTGATCGGGCTTATGCCGGTTACGGGGATTACACTCCCACTTATCAGCTATGGCGGTTCATCTCTGACCTTGATGTTGACAGCGTTAGGCATATTATTGAACTTATCCCGTTATGCGAGGTGAATGTACGATGCGAGTCGTTCTAAGCGGCGGCGGTACCGGTGGGCATATTTATCCGGCTGTTGCTATAGCAAGGCAATGTGAGGCGGAGAATCCCGACTCGACATTTTTATATATCGGTGGTACCCGTGGACTCGAAAGCAAACTGGTGCCACAAGAAAATATTCCGTTTCAATCGATTGACATTACAGGTTTTCGCCGGAAATTGTCCTTTGACAACGTGAAGACTGTGATGAGATTTCTGCAAGGTGTACGCAAAGCCAAGAAAATGCTCAAGGAATTCAAACCCGATGTTGTCATCGGTACGGGGGGCTATGTGTGTGGGCCTGTTGTGTATGCAGCAGCCAAACTTGGTATTCCAAGTGTTATTCATGAGCAGAATGCCATTCCCGGATTAACGAACAAGTTCCTTACCCGGTATGTAGATACGGTAGCTGTTAGTTTTGAAGGTTCGGAGAAAGCATTCTCTGGAGCCAAAAGGGTTGTGTATACTGGCAATCCAAGGGCTACAACGGTAGCCCAAGCTAGCCGCGATCGTGGGTTTGCGACACTGGGTGTACCCATGGACAGCCGAGTTGTTCTGGTGGTCGGTGGTAGCCGTGGTGCAAAAGCCATTAATAAAGCCATGGTGGATATGGCACCGATGCTGGCCAAGCTTGAAGATGTGCACGTGGTCTACGTGACAGGTGATTCTTATTTTGATGAAACGCGTGAAGCGATCCGCAGTTCTCTTGGAACGATGCCAAATCATCTGCATGTGCTGCCCTACGTGCACAACATGCCCGAGGTACTTGCATGCACGTCGCTGATCGTGAATCGTGCAGGGGCATCATTCCTTGCCGAGATTACATCTCTCGGTATTCCATCCATCCTGATTCCGTCACCTAACGTGACGAATAATCATCAGGAGGCAAATGCTCGTACACTTGAGGGTGGCGGTGCATCGCTTACGATGCTGGAGAAGGATCTGACAGGCCAGGCGTTATATAAAGCGATTGCTGGAATTATGAATGACGAAGCGGCGCGCAAAAGGATGGCACAAGCCTCCCGGAAACTGGGGAAACCTGATGCAGCCGAGGTGCTTGTGAGCGAGATTCGGCGTCTTGCTGTAGGGCGTTAAAGTGCGTTTTGGGCGATTGTCACACACACGGCGGGACTGACATAAGATACCCTATAAATCGTGACAATCGTTCCATGGCGCCGCAACACGGCCTGCAGCAACGAAAACTGCCGTGCTCATCGGTTTTGAAGTAAAGGAGGATGTTAATATGCAGCAGTGGATATCGTTACTATCCCAGAACAATGTCGGCAAAGTTCTTGAAAACGAGCCGCTAGCCAAATACACCACATGGAAGATCGGCGGTCCTGCAGATGCGCTGGTCATACCGGAAAACAAGGAGCAGATGGTCAATCTCATCCAATTGCTGCACAAGCATCAGATCCCATGGATGCAGCTTGGACGGGGTTCAAACATGCTGGTCGCTGACAAGGGAATACGCGGAGTTGTCGTGAAACCGGGAGAAGGCTTTGATTATGCCGAGTTTCACGAGGGCGGGGTAACCGCCGGAGCAGCACATTCCTTTGTTAAACTCAGCGTTGTTGCTGCAAAGAAAGAGTGGACCGGTTTGGAATTTGGCAGCGGCATCCCCGGAACGGTCGGCGGAGCCGTATATATGAACGCGGGTGCTCATGGATCGGATGTGTCACGGATATTTCAATCCGCTGAGATTGTACTGGAGACAGGGGAATTGGTACGTTACAGCAAGGAGGACATGGAATTTGCCTATCGCCACTCTGTTCTGCATGACCGGAGAGGCATCGTGCTGGAAGCTACATTTGCACTCCAGCAGGGAGAACGCAAAGTCATTTCGGAATCGATGGCGGCTTATAAAGACCGTAGACGCCGTACACAGCCACTGCAGATGGCGTGTGCTGGCAGCGTGTTCCGGAATCCACCTGGTGATCATGCCGCCCGCCTGATTGAAGCAGCGGGGTTAAAGGGTATGACACAGGGGGGTGCACAGGTATCCACCATGCATGCCAATTTCATTGTCAATACAGGCCAAGCAACAGCAGAGGACGTTATCACCCTAATGCAGCAGATTCAGAACACTATATCATCTCAAAACGGTATTAACCTGGTACCGGAAGTCTTCGTAGTGGGTGAACGGTAAACCCCGGAGGTGATACATTGGACAAATTGGTGATTGAAGGCGGGAAACCCCTCTCAGGATCCATACGCATCCATGGAGCAAAAAATGCCGCTTTACCGATCATGGCCGCAAGTTTGTTGGCAGACGGAGAAGTTACGCTGCATAACGTTCCACACTTGCTGGACATTGAAGTGATGCTGTATATCCTGGAACGACTTGGATGCACGTGTCGGCATGAACAGGGAACAGTGACGATTGATACGTCGTCCATCCGGTCATATGATGTGCCTGAGGATCTCATGAAGCAGATGCGTTCTTCCATTTTTTTGATGGGTCCATTGCTGGCTAAGTTTGGGCAAGTATCCGTGTACCAGCCAGGTGGCTGTGCCATTGGGGAACGTAAAATTGATCTTCACCTTCGGGGCCTGGAGGCGCTCGGAGCTTCGATTGAAGAACTGGATCAGCAGATCATATGCCGCGGGCGCAAGCTGGTGGGTACAGACATTCATCTGGACTTCCCAAGTGTAGGAGCCACAGAAAATATTATGATGGCTGCCGTTACGGCTGAAGGTACAACTACAATATTTAATGCAGCCAGAGAACCAGAAATACAGGATCTGCAACATTTTTTGAATGCAATGGGTGCACGAATTATCGGTGCTGGAACGGACACGATTACTATTAATGGTGTGGAGAAACTCAAGCCTTGCTCGTACGAAATTATACCTGATCGGATCGTTGCAGGAACGGTGATGATTGCAGCCGCAGCAACGAGAGGGAATGTAACGCTTACACACTGCAATCCGGCCCATCTTACTTCCCTTATACATGTGTTGAAGCGTACTGGTGTTCAAATCACAGTCTGCAATGATATAATGACGGTGAGCTGTATGAGCCGTCCCAAATCAGTAGACCGCATTGTGACTTCTCCGTATCCTTCATTTCCAACAGACCTGCAGTCGCAAATTATGGTGCTGCTCAGTCTGGCAGACGGTTTTAGTGTGATGAAGGAAACGGTATTCGAGGGTCGGTTCAAACATGTGGATGAGCTGAATGTCATGGGAGCCGATATTTCGGTAGACCTGAATGCAGCATTTATCCGTGGCGTTCCCCGTTTGTATGGGGCTACAGTGGAAGCAACCGATCTGCGTGCAGGTGCAGCACTAGTCATTGCTGGCCTTGCTGCCCAGGGAAAAACGGTTGTGGAGCAAGTGCATCATATTGATAGAGGGTACGATCGTATCGAGAAGCTCTTTCAGAGTCTTGGAGCTTCGGTTGAGCGACAGTCCCCCGTTTCGAAGCAGCTGGATTTTGCCAATTAACGTCCTTTGAGTCCCCTTCTTAAGGGAAGGGGGCCGGAGGCTTTGTGGAGCGCGACCTATGCCTAAAAGTCAAATTCCGGTTCTGAAGAAGAATCGGCCCAAACGAAACACAAGCCGTAAAATTGTTTTAATTCTCTTACTCCTTTTTATTGTATTACTTGCTGTACTTTTTTTTCGTTCTTCGATGAGTCGGATTTCGGCAATTGAGATTACGGGTAATGTATACACAACGACTTCAGAACTGCTGGAGAAAAGCGGTCTGAAGGAAGGCGAACAGTTTTTTGGGACAACCTCGGCTGAGGTGATTGAGCGACTGAAAACGATCAAGGCTATATCGACCGTAACTGTGGATAAACAATTCCCTGGGACTATTCTTATCAAGGTTCAGGAATATCCAACGGTTGCGTATGAACTTGGTTCTGACGGTACGCTAAAAGCCATACTGGCAAGCGGGACAAGCTTAACGGTTCCTGCCACCATTGGGGTAGCCGTAGAGAAACCGATTTTGACCCAGTGGAAGGCGGATGACCCGCTCAAGGCCAAGCTCAGTGAAGCGTTGGCCAAGATCCCGAATGAACTAACAACGGATATATCAGAGATTATTCCGAATCCTACACCATCATTCCCAGATCAGATTCGGATGTATACCAAGTCACAGTTTGAAGTGATTACAACCGTTTCTCTATTGTCCGATAAGGTAGAGTATCTCAACCAGGTCATTGAGACGGAACGGCCAGGGAAAATCACGATGCTGGAGGCCGACACGTACGTACCTTTCATTCCGGATAACCCGGAAGAAGATGCTGAACCAGGAGCAACTCCCTGATTTTCGCCTTTATTCGGTTGAGCTGTATTCAAAACCAGGCGGGATCGGGGTTTAGCCCCTTTTATCCAGTGAAAGTTGTTCTTTCTGAGACGAAGAAAAAATGATACACTTGAACTTATGGCACCTGAGTTGCCTCCTTCTTTTTTCTTCAAGGTTTTATGTCTCTCAACCAGATCTTGGCACCCAAAAAAATTGTAGAAAAAAGAGGGAAAGCCTAAAGTGTGTTGAATATGTTTTAAGAGTGTTTAAACCCGAACGTATTTTACTATTTGGAGTCAGGAGGTGCCACAGACTTGAGCAACAATGACATCATTGTTAGTTTGGACATCGGTACATCCAAAATTCGCGCTATTATTGGGGAAATGAATAATGGAACCTTTAATATTATTGGAGTTGGATCTGCCGACTCGGAGGGAATTCGCAAAGGTGTAATCGTAGATATCGATCAGACGGTGCAATCGATCCGCAATGCAGTGGATCATGCAGAACGTATGGTGGGTATTCAAATATCCGAAGTATATGTTGGAATCTCGGGAAATCATATCGGACTGATGAGCAGTCACGGCGTCGTGGCAGTGTCTAACGAGGATCGTGAAATCGGAGAAGAAGACATGGAGCGGGTGTTGAAAGCAGCCGAAGTGATTGCGGTTCCACCGGAACGGGAAATTATTGATGTTGTAGCCAAGCAGTACGTTGTTGATGGCTTGGAGGGCATACAGGACCCCCGCGGTATGATTGGTGTTCGTCTGGAAGTAGAGGCGACCATCATTACGGGTGCAAAAACCGCGATACATAATCTTTTGCGCTGCGTGGAAAAAGCGGGTCTCAAAGTAAGTGATTTGGTACTTATGTCACTTGGAGCAGGTCAGTTGGCATTGTCCAAGGATGAAAAAACGATGGGTTCCGTGCTTGTTGATATTGGAGCAGGGGCTACTACCATTGCCATCTTTGAAGAAGACAGTCTCGTTGCAACTTCAACGCTGCCTATCGGCGGGGAGTTCGTAACGAATGACATTGCCTATGGTCTGCGTACATTAACAGATCAAGCCGAAAAGGTGAAACTGAAATATGGCTGCGCATGGCTGGATGATGCTGCTGCGGATGTCATGTTCAAAGTAACACGGATCGGCAGCAACGTAGACAAGGAATTCTCTCAAGAGGATCTGGCGGCTATTATTGAACCGAGGGTTCAGGAAATATTCCAGATGATTTCTCAAGAAGTGAAGCGTCTTGGTTACAATGATCTTCCTGGAGGTTATATACTAACGGGAGGTACGGTCTCTATGCCGGGTGTTCTGCAGGTAGCTCAGCATGAGCTTGCTGCTTCGGTACGAGTTGCGGTGCCGGATTATATCGGTGTGCGTGACCCTGGCTTCACGAGCGGAGTCGGCATTTTGCACAGTGTAATCCGCAGTTTGCGTATTCGTCCCTCGATCAACAACGGCGGTGGAAATAACAACAACAATAATAACAAAAAACCGACCAACCGTCCTAAGCCGAATGCGGCCCAGGAATCGGAGCAAAAACCAGGTCTGTTCGAACGGCTGAAAAATATGTTCAGCGAATTTATATAACAGGTTGAATCCATTTCATACAATTCTTGAAGCCGTTTGAATGCGCTGGTTCTAAAATAAACGCTTTCGTTCGTCGATATATGAAATTGATTCGGTTCAATCAAAAATTGGACGGGCCATCCATGCACATTGAGGGGGAGATGGAATAATATGTTGGAATTTGATTTCGAGATGGAGAGCTTGGCTCAAATTAAAGTCATCGGTGTAGGCGGCGGCGGAAGCAATGCAGTCAACCGTATGATCGAAAACGGTGTACAAGGTGTAGAATTTATTACGGTAAATACGGACGCTCAGGCGTTGCACCTCGCGAAATCCGAGCATAAATTGCAAATCGGTGATAAATTAACCCGTGGTCTTGGCGCTGGCGCCAACCCGGATGTAGGTAAAAAAGCAGCGGAAGAATCCCGCGACTTGATCATGAACACCTTGAAAGGTGCAGACATGGTATTTGTTACAGCGGGTATGGGCGGCGGTACGGGTACAGGTGCGGCTCCGGTTATTGCCGAAATCGCCAAAGAGTGCGGCGCACTTACCGTGGGTGTTGTAACACGCCCGTTCACATTTGAAGGACGTAAACGTTCCAGCCATGCAGAGCAAGGTATTGAAGCTCTCAAGGAAAAAGTGGACACGCTGATCGTCATTCCAAATGATCGTTTGCTTGAGATTGTAGACAAAAAGACCCCAATGCTTGAAGCGTTTCGTCAAGCAGATAATGTATTGCGTCAAGCGGTACAAGGTATCTCTGACTTGATCGCTGTACCGGGTCTGATCAACCTTGACTTTGCAGACGTCAAAACGATCATGCACGAGCGTGGATCTGCGCTGATGGGTATCGGTGAATCGACTGGCGAGAACCGTGCAGCTGAAGCAGCTCGTAAAGCCATCATGAGTCCTTTGCTGGAAACGTCCATCGAAGGTGCACGTGGTGTCATCATGAACATTACGGGTGGCATTAACCTGTCCCTGTATGAAGTCAATGAAGCAGCTGAGATTGTTACTTCAGCTTCCGATCCGGAAGTGAACATGATCTTTGGTGCCATCATTGATGAGGATCTGAAAGAGGAGATCAAGGTTACAGTTATCGCGACCGGATTTGAGGACAAGCCTGCTTCGCCTCCACCTGGACGCAAACCTGCTCCAGCAAGTGAGCCTGCGGATAACCGTTCGCCGAACCTGCGTCCTTTCGGAAATCAGCCGAGCAATGATCAGCTGGATATTCCGACATTTTTGCGCAATCGTTCACGCAATAATAACAACGATTAATACTCCAATAGATTTCAATGAAGACCCGGTACTCCTGATAGGAGTAACCGGGTCTTTTTGTTTTTTATTATCCTATCACATCGTATTGAACAAATTCTGAACAACGGGTTTGAGCAATTCCGACAAAAAAAGTTGGAACGATCCCCCCATGATTAGACAGACTTTGAAAAGTGAGCTCCTTATACTTGTGAATATGCTCATGAATATCGGGATAACGTTATTTCGATATGTTGCGCGCAGGCAGGTGAAGAATGTGGTTGTATATGTGGATCTTATTTTTTTGACGAACCTGTGTATTGACGGTGCACTCATCGGACTGACGGCCTGGATGCGAAAAACGAAGCTGGTCTGGTGGAGATGGTTGCTGTCCGCGATCGTGGGTGCGCTGTACGTAGTCATGATGTTTGTACCGGAGTTTGATTTTATGTTCACCTTTTTGATCAAGTTTGGATTGTCTCTGGTGATGCTGAGTATTGCATTTGGGTTTAAGGGTCTTCAGGCATTTATGAGGACCTTGGGTACCTTCTATGTAATCAATTTTGTCGCCGCAGGGGGAATTCTGGGTGTGCACTACATGCTGCAAAGCTCTGGGGAATTGTTCAACGGCATTTGGTTTACGGCATCAGGTGGAATGTCTTTTGATTTGAAAATTGCCTTTTGGTTCACGTTTGTCGTCTTTTTTGCCGTGCTTTTTCTATTCAAAGCCGTGCAGAGCTCGAAACGAAAAACAGACCGAATGACAACGTACTTGGGTAAAGTGGAGGTTTTTATTGATGATGTGACTATTTCTTGTACAGGCCTTCTGGATACAGGAAATCAACTCACAGACCCTCTTTCACGTATGCCCGTCATGGTAATGGAGGTATCGTTATGGCAAGACATGCTGCCTGCTGCATGGAAGGGCAGGTTGAAGGATGAGGCGCCGGACAACCTTATCATGGAGCTCGATCAGGAGGATTTCCACTGGCAGGATCGTTTAAGGCTTGTACCCTATCGAGGCATTAACAAAGGAACTGCGTTTATGCTGGCGATGAAGCCAGACCGGGTGAAGGTAACGATGGATGAGATGTGTTATGAGACGACAAAGGTATTAATAGGGTTGGACGGGGGCGTACTGTCATCCGATGGAAAATACCAGGCCGTGATTCACCCTGAGCTTGTGCAAGACGCTGCTTCTGCGCAGTCTACGGCTATCTCTGCGGGAGCAACAGAAAAGCCGCTGAATGTGGTATAGGAGGAACGTACATGCTTGTAAAATGGAAACTGGTGGCGCAGCTGCAGTACTATCGTTTATTATTTCTGCTTGGTTTGAAAAGTGAAGAGATTTATTATATCGGAGGCAGTGAGGCGCTACCGCCCCCATTAACACGTGAAGAAGAAGAATTTTTGTTGCAAAAGTTGTCTTCAGGGGATTCCGCTATCCGTGCCATGCTGATTGAACGGAACCTGCGACTGGTGGTATACATCGCACGCAAATTCGAAAATACAGGTATCAATATCGAGGATTTGGTCTCCATCGGTGCGATCGGGTTGATTAAAGCCGTTAATACATTTGACCCGGAAAAGAAAATTAAACTGGCAACCTATGCTTCCCGTTGTATCGAAAATGAAATTTTGATGTACCTGAGACGTAACAGTAAAATTCGTACAGAAGTTTCTTTTGATGAACCACTCAATATTGATTGGGATGGAAATGAACTATTATTATCCGATGTACTCGGTACAGAGAACGATACAATCTATCGGAATATCGAAGAACAGGTAGACCGGAAGCTTTTGCATAAAGCATTGGAAAAATTAACCGAGCGTGAGCGAATGATTATGGAGCTTCGTTTTGGCTTGACGGATGGGGAGGAAAAGACACAAAAAGATGTCGCTGATCTGCTTGGAATCTCCCAATCCTATATCTCTCGTCTCGAAAAAAGAATCATTAAAAGACTCCGCAAGGAGTTCAACAAGATGGTCTGAACAGGAGCATTTTTCATAATGGGTATTAATGGCAAGGATGCCAAGTGCGAATAAAATAGCCTGCCCCGGAGATAATGTACATTAATGTTTCTCCTTGGGAGGTAAGTCACGATGACCCGAAATAAAGTCGAGATTTGTGGCGTGGACACCGCAAAATTGCCTGTCCTCACCAACATAGAAATGCGGGAATTGTTTCATTCCCTACAGCAACACCATGATCGCTCAGCAAGAGAGAAATTAGTGAATGGCAACCTGCGCCTGGTGCTCAGTGTCATTCAGCGCTTTAACAATCGGGGAGAGTTTGTCGATGATCTGTTCCAGGTTGGATGTATCGGCCTGATGAAAGCCATTGATAATTTTGATTTATCCCAGAATGTCAAATTTTCAACCTACGCGGTGCCGATGATTATCGGTGAAATCCGTCGATACCTGCGCGATAATAATCCCATTCGGGTATCTCGCTCCTTGCGGGACATTGCTTATAAAGCACTTCAGGTGCGTGACAGCCTGACGAATAAAAATTCCCGTGAACCGACGATATTCGAAATTTCTGAGGTACTGAATGTACCGAAGGAAGATGTGGTTTTTGCATTGGATGCCATTCAGGACCCGGTTTCGCTATTCGAACCGATCTATCATGATGGTGGAGATCCGATCTATGTGATGGATCAGATCAGTGATGACAAAAACAAGGATGTGTCCTGGATTGAGGAAATTGCATTGCGTGAAGCGATGCACCGTCTCGGTCAAAGGGAAAAAATGATTCTGTCCATGCGATTTTTCGAAGGGAAAACCCAGATGGAAGTGGCTGATGAAATTGGCATTTCCCAGGCGCAGGTATCCCGTCTGGAGAAATCAGCGATACAACAAATGCAGAAACATGTGAAGTCGTAACAAGGGGTTAGCGAGAAGGCGATCAAAGGAAGAAATATTCCTATGATCGTCTTTTTGCTTTTTGGATTTCGACATCAGAAGAATTATGAATCGTTCTTGAATCGTTCCATTGTGTTTCCTTCGAAAAAGAGGACATTTTTCGCGTATGAAACATATATTGTATAGAAGCGGAGAATGGGCAGAAGCGGATTAATCGGGGGGCGGGAACAAATGAAAGTGAACACAGGTGAACCGGTCGGTAGCGGGATGAAAATTTCAGATTTTCAAACCAAAGATGTGATTAACATTACGGATGGCAAACGTCTGGGTCAGATTAGCGATTTGGAGCTGGATCTGAAGCAGGGACGAATTGAAGCGATTGTTGTGCCAGGTTACAGCCGTTTTATGGGGCTATTCGGCGGGGGAACGGATCTAATCATCCCTTGGAGAAACATTGTGAAGATCGGTTCGGATGTCATTTTGGTTAAAATGGATGAAATAAAGGAAAATAACTATGATGAGCGTGACCGTGAAGCCCGCTTGTATGACGAGCAGAACGGCCGGGTGGACCGGGTGGAACGTATTGAACGGTTGAATCGGAACCAGCGTCGAACGATATAACCGAGACAGAACGGGGTTCATTTGGTACACTGGAAGTTGTGAGGTGAGAAGATGGAACCGTTTATTTTGGATAAGGAAATACGGTCGGGAAGCCAGAACTCAAATTGGGGTCCTGACCCGTTGTTATTATATGTGGAGCCGTGGAAATTGCAGTTTAAGCATATGAAAGCCGGTTTTACGACAAGGCAGGGTGGTGTTGGAAGCACACCTTACGCCAGTCTAAACTGTGCCTATCATGTGGGTGATGATCCGGCTAACGTGCTGAGTAATCGCAAACTTGTGGCTGAAAAGCTGGGTTTCCCTTTGGAATCCTGGACTTGTGGAGAACAGGTACATGGTAAACATGTCGCTGTAATCACTGCTGAAGAGCGGGGTAAAGGTTTGCTGGATCGACAGTCTGCATTACAGGATACGGATGGTTTGGTCACCAATGTGCCTGGTGTGCTGCTGACTTCCTTTTATGCAGATTGTGTACCCCTTTATTTCTATGACCCCGTACAACAAGCGGTGGGGCTTGCTCATGCCGGATGGAAAGGTACTGTTGCCGGTATAGCCGAATCGATGGTCGAAAAGATGGAGCAGGAATACGGAAGTCGCAGACAGGATATCCATGCTGCAATAGGTCCCTCCATTGGGGATTGCTGTTATGAAGTGGATGAAGCGGTTATGCAGCATGTACGGGTTTGGTTGGACCACTCCTCGGGTAATGATGAATACAAGAACTCTGCATCTAATCAAGTATATCGGCCTGCCACAAATGGCAAAACGATGTTAAACTTGAAAGAATGCAATCGACACATTATGATGAAAGCAGGAATATTGCCGGATCATATCGAATGTACAACTTGGTGTACAAGCTGCAATCCCGAGCTATTTTTCTCGTATCGTAAAGAAAATGGCATTACCGGGAGAATGGCGAGCTGGATTGGGCTGGAAGAGAGGTGACCCTCTGTGTCATTGGAGGAGCGTATACAACTGGTAAATCAGAAGATCGAAGCCGCGTGTCAGCGCAGTGGCCGTCAACGTGAAGATGTGAATGTGATTGCTGTCACGAAATACGTCTCACTTGAAACAACGGGAGCTGTGCTGGACCACGGTCTTGAGCATATTGGCGAAAACCGCTGGCAGGATGCACAAGCAAAATGGGAAGCATTCGGTCAGCAGGGAACCTGGCATTTTATCGGTCATTTACAGACGAATAAGGTGAAGGACGTCATCGGTAAATTCCGTTACATACATTCACTGGATCGTTTGTCCCTGGCCAAGGAGTTGGATAAAAAGGCGGCGTCTCTTGGCATCCAGGTGGAAACACTATTGCAGGTGAATATTTCGGGTGAAGAAAGCAAGTATGGCTTGCAGCCTGAACAGGCGAGTTCCTTTTTGCGTGAAATCAGTTCGTTCAACAACCTGAAGGTCATCGGCCTGATGACCATGGCACCCCATGAGGAAGATCCGGAGCTTACACGTCCCGTATTTCGCGGACTGCGTGAGCTTAGAGACCATTTGAATGGACAAGCTTTGACAGCGGAGCCATTGACCGAGTTGTCGATGGGCATGTCCAATGATTTTGAAGTGGCGATTGAAGAAGGGGCAACCTGGGTTCGGCTTGGATCGATTCTCGTAGGAAAAGAGGAGGGTTCGCAATGGGCGTAATGAATAAGTTTATGAATTTCCTCGGGCTTCAGGAAGAGGAAGAGATTGTGGAACGTGAGCGTATGGCGGCACAAGAGGAACATGATCCTGATCAGCAGGAAGCTGAAACCTCAAGTCTAGACAAACGTAGAAACCAAAGGGGTAATAATGTGGTGAGCATTCATTCCCAGAAAAATGTTAAAGTCGTCCTTTATGAACCGCGTTCTTATGACGAAGCACAAGAGATTGCTGACCATCTGCGCTCCCATCGTACAGTTGTAGTTAACCTGCAGCGGGTGCGTCAGGATCAAGCACTTCGCGTCATTGATTTCTTGAGTGGCACAGTGTATGCACTGGGAGGCGGTATTTCAAAAATTGGCGGCAACATTTTTCTCTGTACGCCAGATACGGTTGAAATTCAAGGATCAATTACGGAAATACTGGCTGACAGCGAGCAAGATTATAACAGAATGAGGTGAGCCACTTTTGTATCAGATTGAAAGCGTGTTGTACACGTTATACCAGATTTACTTTTACATGGTCATTGTCTACATATTGATGTCATGGCTTCCCAACGCACGGGAGAGCTTCATCGGTGAATGGCTAGGTAAGTTTGTAGAACCATATTTAAGACCTTTCCGCCGATTTATTCCGCCTTTGTTCGGTGTGTTGGATATTTCACCGATTGTGGCGTTGATCGTTCTTCAACTCGCGCTTAATGGGCTGATCTCCATCCTCCGATACTTTGTATATTAAGGTAGGGTGAACATAGATGAGCGGTGAAATTTACGAGCATTTTAGTCATGACGAGCGGGATTTTGTGGATAAAGCTTCAGACTGGGTTGAACGTGCAGGTAAGTATCATGACATGAAGCTAACTGACTTTCTTGATCCCAGACAGGCCTTTATTTTACAAACGCTTGTGAACCGTCGAGATGATGTACAGATTCGTCTGGATGGTGGTTATGAAACAGCTGAACGTAAGCGTGCGCTGATTGCACCGGATTATCGATATCTGGACGATGAAGATATGGGTATGCAGGTGATGAGCATTACGTCTGACGATCAGAAAATCAAAGAGCTGGAGCATGGGGACTATATGGGTGCCCTGCTCGGGCTTGGCATGAAACGTGGCAAGATCGGTGATATTCAAGTGCTGGAGGACGGGTGCCATACTGTGGTGGCGTCGGAAACCGGCGCTTTTTTATCGCTTCAACTGAATCAGGTGCACCGGGTACATGTGTTTACGGAGTTGTTGGCACTGGATCAGCTGAAATGGTCCGAGAGCAAACTGGAGACGATGGACATTACCGTGGCTTCCCTGCGTTTGGATGGCATCTGTGCAGATGTGTATCGGCTTAGCCGCAGTAAAGTTCTCGTTCCGATCAAGGCTGGCCGCTGTCGGGTGAATTGGAAAGTGGAGGAAGATCCGTCCAAAGCGCTAAAAGCGGGAGATGTGGTATCCATTCAAGGATTTGGTCGATTCAAGGTGATGGAACAGGATGGGTTGACCAAAAAGGGACGCTGCCGCGTAAAAATCGGCAAATTTGCCTAAGAGTGTTGCAGGAAAACCCGCTTTCTTGTCGAAATGTTTAAGGTAAAGGTGCAAAAAACATTCGGTGTTTCCGATATACATTAAAGTGCAAAGGTTGATAGGACCGCCAAAGGATCAGAGTCTGATCCTGCATTCCGTGTTAGTGCCAGGATTAGGCATCACATATACGGCCCCTTGGGTGGAACCCATATGCTGCAAACCTTCTCAGTCCGGGAAGGAACTTTTACAGGAGGTGGACAGCATGCCATTAACGCCGCTGGACATACACAACAAGGAATTTTCCCGACGTTTGCGCGGGTATGACGAGGATGAGGTCAATGAATTCCTGGATCAAGTCATCAAAGATTACGAAGGCGTCATTCGCGAAAACAAAGAGCTGAGCAATCAGTTGCTGTCCGTTCAGGAGAAGCTTGATCATTTTGCAACGATTGAAGAGACGCTGAGCAAAACGATCATCATTGCGCAGGAAGCTGCGGATGATGTGAAGAACAATGCGAAAAAAGAAGCACAGTTGATCGTGAAGGAAGCCGAGAAAAATGCGGACCGGATCGTAAACGAATCTTTGTCTAAATCACGCAAAATTGCTTTGGAAGTAGAAGAGCTGAAAAAGCAGGCGTCTATCTATCGTGCTCGTTTCCGTACACTTGTGGAAGCACAGCTTGAATTGTTGACTCAGGATGGTTGGGAAGCGCTGGAGAGCCGGGAGCAGGAAGTCCGTGACCGTGAGCGGGAAATGAAGGAAATTTATTAGTCTATCCGCCTGGTTGACTTTTGCCTGTAAAGAGGCTATAACTATATTCATAATGAATAGTGATTCCATGACGGGTTCAGTACGTTATGATCTCATCCCTCAGAGAGTTGGCGTTTGGTGCAAGCCAATGGATGAGTTATAGCCGAATATCTCCCCGGAGAAGTGACGCTGAAGCGGTGAAGGATTGGCCGTGTGTAAGCGAAACCGTGAGCCGAACGTTATATCGGCACCCTGCTGTAGTTAAGCGGGGCATAAGCGCTGTTGATGACAGAGCATACCCAATTTATATTGGATGTGGTTTGTGATGAACAGAATTAGGGTGGTAACGCGAGCACAACCTCGTCCCTTTCCAGGGATGAGGTTTTTTTGTGTCCAAAAAAAGTAGCGAACGTGCATGAGGCCCGAAGGTGCCTCAAGGAGAGAGCCAGCCTGCCGGAGGAGCGAAGCGTCCGGCACCGGGGTTTCGCCAAGGCGAACGCCCATGAGGCCCGAAGGTGCCTCAGGGAGAGAGCCAACCGCCGGAGGAGCGAAGTGTCCGGCACCGAGGTTTCGCCAAGGCGAACGCCCATGAGGCCCGAAGGTGCCTCAGGGAGAGAGCCAACCGCCGGAGGAGCGAAGTGTCCGGCACCGAGGTTTCGCCAAGGCGAACGCCCATGAGGCCCGAAGGTGCCTCAGGGAGAGAGCCAACCGCCGGAGGAGCGAAGTGTCCGGCACCGGGGTTTCGCCAAGGCGAACGCCCATGAGGCCCGAAGGTGCCTCAAGAAGAGAGCCAGCCGCCGGAAGAGCGAAGCGTCCGGCAACTCCCTTCTCGCGGTAAGGCCCTGCGGCGTTCCCGAAGGGGACAGCCGCATGAGGGCCGACTCCACCATACACACCCTCGCCAACGCCGCCGCAGTTCCCGCACAAGACAACCCTTTCCGGGTGTCCAGAGGGCGGAGCGCCTATGGGGTCCCCCTTGGTAAGGGGGATTTAGGGGGATTGAAACGCTTTTTGTGGACGGTCCACAACTATATCTCGAAAGGAAGATTATCATGCAACGAGTTGACGTCAAAGAGAAAGCACGTGCCAGAGAACTACGTGTGTTAAACAAATGGAAAACCGAGAATACATTCAAAAGATCCATCGAAAATCGGGAAGGCAAGCCGAATTTCGTATTTTACGAGGGACCGCCTACAGCCAACGGTAAACCGCATATCGGTCACGTACTGGGACGGGTAATCAAGGATTTCGTGGGACGTTATAACACGATGAAGGGTTACCGCGTCGTTCGTAAAGCAGGCTGGGATACACACGGTCTGCCTGTAGAACTGGGTGTTCAGAAAAAGCTGGGCATCTCCCACAAGTGGGAAATCGAAGATTATGGTGTGGAGAAATTCATTAACGAATGTAAAGCGAGCGTGTTCGAATACGAACAACAATGGCGCGATCTGACCGAAGGTATCGGCTACTGGACCGACATGAATAATCCGTATATCACACTCGACAACAATTACATCGAAAGTGTGTGGAACATTCTGGCGACGATTCATGAAAAAGGTCTGCTGTATCGCGGTCACCGCGTGAGTCCTTACTGTCCGTCTTGTCAGACTACACTTAGCTCCCATGAGGTAGCGCAAGGGTATAAAGACGTGAAAGACCTCAGTGCTACAGCCAAATTTAAGCTGAATGACAGCGGCGAATTCGTGCTTGCCTGGACGACGACCCCTTGGACATTGCCTTCACACGTTGCGCTTGCCGTGAACCCGGATATGGACTACTCCCGTGTTCGTCAGGACAACGAAGTGTACATCATGGCGACTAATCTTGTTGAGAAAGTCATGAAGGACGCCAAAGGTGAATATGAAGTCATCGGTGCCCTGAAAGGTTCTGACTTGGTTGGCAAGACGTATGATCCTCCGTTTAATTACGTACAGGCTGAGAAAGCAAACATCATCCTGGGTGCAGGTTTTGTAACCGATGCAAGTGGTACAGGGATTGTACACATGGCACCAGCACATGGTGAAGATGACTATCGTGTATGTCGTGAGCATGGCATCAGCTTTGTGAACATGGTGGACCTGGAAGGTAAGTTTGTGCCGCAGGTAACTGATTTTGCCGGACGTTTTGTTAAGGACTGCGATATTGATATCGTAAGATACTTGTCGGAAAAAGGACGTTTGTTCAGCAAAGAAAAATATGAGCACAGCTATCCGTTCTGCTGGCGTTGTGATACACCACTTCTGTACTATGCAATGGACAGCTGGTTTATCCAAACGACAGCAATCAAGGATCAGCTGATCGCCAATAACAGTGAAGTGGACTGGTACCCAGGCCACGTCCGTGATGGACGATTCGGGAAGTTCCTTGAAGATCTTGTGGACTGGAATATCAGCCGTGAGCGTTACTGGGGAACACCGTTGAACATCTGGGTATGTGAAGAGACAGGTGAACAATTCGCTCCGCATAGCATCGCTGAACTGCGTGCCCGTGCCATTGGCGACGTACCTGAGAATCTGGAGCTCCATAAGCCGTATGTAGATGACGTCAAAATCATGAGCTCTTGTGGCAAATATGAAATGAAACGTACACCGGAAGTGATCGATGTCTGGTTCGACAGCGGCTCCATGCCGTTTGCCCAGCAGCACTATCCATTTGAAAATAAAGAAATATTCGAACAGCAATATCCGGCAGACATGATCTGTGAAGGAATTGACCAGACACGTGGCTGGTTCTACAGCCTACTGGCCGTGTCTACACTTTTGACAGGCAAAGCGCCTTACAAAGCGGTTATGGCCACAGGCCACGTCCTTGATGAGAACGGACAGAAGATGTCCAAATCCAAAGGCAACGTTATCGATCCTTGGGAAGTTATCGAAGAATACGGTACAGATGCATTCCGCTGGGCTTTGCTGTCTGACAGCGCACCGTGGAACAGCAAACGTTTCTCCAAAGGCATCGTGGGCGAAGCGAAATCCAAAATGGTGGATACGCTGGTCAACACCCATGCATTCCTGACGCTGTATGCTACGATTGATGGATTTGACCCACAAGAGCATCCGTTCAAGTTGTCTTCACACAACCTGGACCGCTGGATTTTGTCAAGACTGAACAGTCTGATTCTCGTTGTAGAAAAAGCGTTGGCTGTTAATGACTATCTGAACTCTTCCAAAGCCATTGAAGTGTTTGTAGATGAGCTTAGTAACTGGTACATCCGTCGTTCCCGTGACCGTTTCTGGGGTAGCGGATTGACAGAGGACAAACTGGATGCTTACCGTACACTTACCGAGGTGCTGGTGACTACTGCCAAGCTCGTGGCTCCATTCACGCCAATGCTTGCAGAAGATATCTATCTGAACCTGACTACTGGTGAGAGTGTGCATATGGATGATTATCCGGTTGCCAATGAAACGCTGATTGACTTGAATCTGGAGCAGGATATGGAGACAGCACGCCGAATCGTTGAACTTGCTCGTAACGTTCGTAACGAAACAGGCATCAAGACACGTCAACCGTTGTCCGAACTGATCGTTTCCCTGGATAAAGGCTTCGATCTGGCAAGTTATGAAGAGATCATCAAGGATGAGATCAATGTCAAAACGATTCGTACCGAGCATGATGATGCCGATTTCGTTGATTTCACTTTGAAATTGAACCTGAAAGTGGCGGGTAAAAAATACGGTAAAAACGTAGGCTTCCTGCAGAATTTCTTCAAGGGAATGTCAGCAGATGAGACGCGTAAAGTGGTGACAGAAGATGTTCTGAACATCGTTTCTCCGGAAGGCGAAGAGCTGCAAGTGACGGGTGAAGAACTGTTGGTGGAGAAACAAGCCAAATCCGGTTTTGCCTCGGCATCCGGCTATAGTCTGACAGTAGCTCTCAATACGGAGATCACAGCAGAACTCGAACAGGAAGGCTGGGTTCGTGAAGTCATTCGTGCAGTTCAAGATACACGGAAGAAGCTGGATCTGCCGATTGAGAAAAGAGTACGTTTGACGCTGGATGTGGACGCTGCTTTACAAGAAGCGATAAAGGCTTTCGATCATGTACTGCGTGAGAATGTGCTCGTTACCGAAGTTACTTTCGGAACGAATGATTCGATGCAACGCATTGAAGCTGGAGGCAAAGCCATCGGTGTTTATATCGAGGGGTAACACAATAATTCTCACGTAAGGTGTTCCTTGAGGAAGGATTGCTTTGTCAGACTTTAACGAGGACAGAGTAACTCTATTTCAAATAGGACAGTATATAGAGACAGACATGCCAACGAGCCTCAGATGCAGGAGAACATTCCTGCGTCCTGGCTCGTTTGGTTTTTCAGCAAATGGGCAATGATTTCTATTGTGCAGACATTCTATATACATCAAAGGAACTGAGTAAATTATGAACGAACAGGATACCCAATCCCCATCTAATTCAGAATCCACCACGCATTCCAAGAATGCGGAGGACAAGATTGAAGAACTTCACAAGCTCACTAACCGGCTCGCGAATGAACTCGAACGTTCACGAATCGCACAGTATACGGAATTGTTGAACCGGCCGTGGAAGCTGATCGGACTTAATCTGTTGTCTGGCGCCGCAAGAGGCGTGGGAATCGCCATCGGTTTTACTTTTTTTGCAGCAACGATCATTTACGTGTTACAAGTGCTTGGTGCGCTTAATCTGCCCATCGTGGGTGATTACATCGCAGATATTGTACGGATTGTGCAACGACAACTGGAATTGAACACTTATTAGGTAACTATGAGCTTAATATGAGTCGTCTGACTCGACATCCGGTTCTAACAGACCATCACCTTCACGGTTCTCCAGATACTGGCGATATTGCCGATTACGTACGATGGACACGTCATGGCCGTAGATATCGGTTGCGACAAAGCTCTCATATGCCTCAACGCAGCCCTCCACTTCGTCAGTGGCTTCAATCGCCATAACATCATAACTGTCGATGTCGCGTCCCTCAGCCATAGCCGGAGTATTGGAGGTGCCCCAACTTTCAACAATCTGCCATGCATCTTCGCCGTCGAAGCCGTTCTGGTCGTCACGTTCATCCAGGCTTGTGCGGCCAAAGGCAGGAGCGAGGAATTCTTCCTCGACAGGACGATTTTCGGAGACAACGGTTTCCGGTTGATGTTTTTTGCAGTATTTGGTGTAAGGAACAGCTTGCATGCGTTCATAGGGGATAGGTTGCTGACACACGGCGCAAGTTCCATAATGACCTTCTTCGATGGAATGCAGGGCAGAATCGATGCGCTCCAGTTGAAATTCATCATGCTCCAGCAGAGAAATATCCTTTTCGCGCTCATACATCTCGGTAGCTACATCACCTGGATGGTTGTCAATCGGTGATAATTCACCTGTTTGAAGCTTCATGGAATCACCAAGACCATAATGTTCGTTTTGCTCCAGTCTATGTTCAATGTCACGCTTTTCGGTTATCAGTTGGGAACGTAACGATTGCAGTTGTTTAGCAGTGAAATGTGACATCATTTTCCCCTTTCTGTTCCGTATGGACTCCGGATTTTAACTCTGTTGTAGGATGTACCATTTCGTGCAGAATTACAGAAGGGAAATGTTATCGTTTTTGCCATCCGGGCTGGGGCTAACCGCGTCGTGGACGATTTCCAAACAGCTGTGCTACAATGAACAAGTCTGGCGTAAAGCCTGGTATCGTTTGGAAAAGACAAGAACGGAGTGACAAACAAACGTGGTGTATTATATCCTCGCTTTTATCGTATTTTTAGTCGATCAGGGAACGAAGTTCCTAATTGCAACCCGGATGGAACTTAGAGATGAAATTCCGGTGATTGGCAATTTCTTTGTCATCACATCACATCGTAACTCAGGTGCAGCTTTTGGTATTTTGCAGGATCAACGCTGGTTCTTTATTGTAGTTACACTGGTTGTCGTGGTGGCTTTGGTTTGGTATTTGCAAAAGGTAAAAGATACTCCGCACAAATTGCTGCCCGTGGCGCTTAGTTTGGTGCTTGGGGGAGCCATTGGTAACTTCCTGGATCGGGCTTTGACCGGAGAAGTGGTCGATTTTATCCAGCTTAATTTTGGTAGCTATACGTTTCCCATTTTCAACATAGCCGACTCGGCGATCTGTATCGGTGTGGTACTGATTATTGTAGAAACGTTGCTTGAAGGACGGCGCGAGAAAGCAGCCGCAAAGGTCGAAGGGAATGAACATCATGAGTAAAACGCAAAATGAAGAACAGAATAACGGAGATACGTCAACGCATGACGATGAACTCTTGAATGGCAATGATCGTATGGAATGGACGGTTGCCGCTGAACATAAAAAAGAACGAATTGACAAATATATTACAGAATCCATGGATAACGTATCGCGCTCCCAAGTTCAATTGTGGATCGGAGACGGATTCGTAACGGTGAACGGAGTTAAAGTCAAAGCTAACACCAAATTATCTGAAGGTGATCTGATAGAGCTTCTGATCCCTGAGCCGACGACTGTGGAGATTATTGCTGAAGATATTCCGCTTGAAGTGGTGTATGAAGATAGTGATTTGATCGTTATTAACAAACAGCGTGGCCTTGTTGTACATCCAGCACCAGGGCATACGTCAGGAACACTTGTTAATGCACTGATGTATCACTGTAAAGATCTCTCAGGCATTAACGGCGAGCTGCGTCCCGGTATTGTGCATCGGATTGATAAGGACACATCAGGTCTAATTATGGCTGCCAAAAATGATCGTGCTCACGCCTCGCTGGCTGCTCAGCTCAAAGAGCATAGTGTGAATAGACGATATATTGCACTCGTTCATGGGCATCTTAGCCATGATCAGGGTACGATTGATGCACCCATTGGTCGAGATACCAATGATCGCAAAATGTACACCGTTACAGAGCGTAACAGTAAACATGCGGTTACGCATTTCACCGTCACGGAGCGCATCAATGACTACACGTTGTTGGAACTGAAATTGGAGACAGGGCGTACCCACCAGATTCGTGTTCACATGAAGTTCATTGGTCATCCGCTTGTTGGAGATCCGACGTATGGTCGTAACAAAGGAATCAAAATGCAGGGACAAGCCCTGCATGCTGCGATTCTCGGTTTTGTACATCCAACGACCGGAGAATACCTTGAATTTACAGCTCCGCTTCCGCAGGATATGGAAGATGTTCTAGCCTCACTGCGTAGCCGCTGACAGCTCGAGAAAGTACAAATGTTCGGATAATTTGTCCATGGTTTTGAACGCGCAAATGCTTCATATTAAAGTGTAGAAATTTGCGTCAAATGAGGAGATGAACAAAATCATGAGTATCGATAAATATCAGGAAACGTACATTCAGACTAATTTTGCCGACCGTATTGGCGGCTCCAACTATGGTAAAGACACCAACATCTATAAATTCGAGAAAATCAAACGTGCCAAAGCTTCGGCTAAAAAAGATTTTCCCAATGTAGAATTGATTGACCTCGGCGTAGGTGAACCAGACGAGATGGCAGATGCAGGCATCGTAGCTGCATTGGCGGAGCAAGCCTCCAAACCTGAAAACCGTGGATACGCGGATAACGGTATTCCTGAATTCAAGGAAGCGGCAGCTGCTTACCTGAAAAATGTATTTAATGTTGAAGGTATCGATGCATCAACTGAAATTGTGCATTCCATCGGTTCCAAGCCAGCTTTGGCGATGATGCCTTCTTGCTTCATCAATCCAGGTGATGTAACGATTATGACGGTGCCAGGGTATCCGGTTATGGGTACACACACCAAATACCTGGGTGGTGAAGTGTTCAACATTCAATTGACCAAGGAGAACAACTTCCTGCCAGATCTGTCGGCTATTCCGGAAGATATCGCGAAACGTGCAAAGTTGCTCTATCTGAACTACCCGAATAACCCAACGGGCGCGAGTGCTACCGTGGAGTTCTTTACGGAAGTGGTTGAATGGGCGAAAAAATACAGCGTAGTCGTTGTACATGATGCTCCATACGCAGCATTGACTTATGACGGCAAAAAACCGTTCAGCTTCCTGTCTGTACCTGGTGCGAAGGATGTGGGCGTGGAATTACACTCCCTGTCCAAGTCCTACAACATGACAGGCTGGAGAATTGGTTTTGTTGCAGGTAACCCGCTTGTTGTCAAAGCATTCAGCGACGTGAAAGACAACAATGACTCTGGTCAGTTCATCGCGATCCAAAAGGCTGCTGCTTATGGATTGAACCACCCGGAAATCACGGAAAAAATCGCCGAGAAATATTCCCGTCGTCACGACCTGCTGGTAGCTGCACTGAACGAGCTGGGCTTCCAGGCTGAGAAACCTAAAGGTTCCTTCTTCCTTTATGTTGAAGCTCCAAAAGGTATTGTCGGAGGCCGCCGCTTTGAATCAGGCGAAGACTTCTCCCAGTTCCTGATCCGTGAGAAACTGATCTCTTCGGTGCCTTGGGATGATGCAGGTAACTTTGTTCGTTTCTCCGTTACCTTTGAAGCTAAAGGGGAAGAAGAAGAGAAACGTGTTATCGCTGAAATTAAACGCCGCCTGAGCGACGTGCAATTCGAATTTTAATTAATTCACATAATCATAATGATGTAAAGTAAAGAAAGAAGAGACCGGAAACGGTCTCTTTTTTTATGCAAAAAAATATAATTTCTCCCTGTAATACCTTTACAAAATTATACAAGCAACATATGATTAGATCTTTACGTTATTTATTTAAGTCAGAAGTTGCTTTTGAAGGGAGTTATGGAAATTGTTATCATCACGTACCAATACCGTGTCCACACCTGCTGCAGGGACAGGCAATACCGTTTCAGGCTTGCTTAAACTATTGAGACCAAAACAATGGACCAAAAATTTGCTGTTGTTTGCCGCGCTGCTTTTTTCTTTTGAGGAGATTCGGACGGAGACCATTCTATCGACTTTGCTAGGTTTTATTTTATTTAGCCTTGTTGCAGGCTGCGTTTATATTTTAAACGATTATGTAGATCGCGACAGAGATCGTCAGCATCCAGTGAAGATGTTCCGTCCCCTTGCTTCTGGACAGGTCAACCCGGCTCACGCCTTGTTGTTCGGAATTCTGTTATTAATTCTTTCCGTTGGGACAGCCTTCGTGATGAACCCATTATTCGGAGTATTATGTATTGTTTATTTCCTATTGAATGTGTCGTACTCATTTGTACTCAAACATCTCGTTATTTTGGATATGATGACCATTGCGGCCGGATTTGTGCTTCGTGCGATTGCAGGCGGTGTCCTGATCCATGTGCCATTTACGCCGTGGTTCCTCATCTGTACGATGCTGCTGTCCCTGTTTCTGGCTATCGGCAAACGGAGGAATGAACTCACCCTGCTTGAGGGAAATACCGGTTCACACCGTAAAGTATTGGATAACTACTCGATAACGTTATTGGATCAGTTCAATACCATTGTCACAACGGCGACCATTATTAGCTATTCGCTCTTTACGTTCACATCCGATCGTACCATTCATTTAATGTGGACGATTCCTTTGGTCATATACGGCATGTTCCGTTATCTGTATCTGATTCATATGAAGAACCAAGGTGGTTCCCCAGATCGAGTTCTATTTGAGGACAAGCCCATCTTGATCACGGTCATTTTGTATGTCATAAGTGTTATTTCGATTTTTGCTATTTTTGAATAAAAGTTTGAGTCTGGAAGGTAGAGGGGATCTGGGTGAAAAGCACGAAAATCGCCATCTTTGATATTGATAAAACGATTATACGCAGAGATTCCATGTTTCAGTTTGTACATTACGGCGTTCGCCGTTACCCATGGCAGGTATGGAGATTGCCTGTAATTGCATTTCATACCGCGCTGTTCAAGGCAGGTCTGATGACGGTTGAGCGTGTCAAACGTTCCTATTTCAAAAGCATTGAACGCATGTCCGAAAATGATCTGGAGCATTTTTTTGATACAAGATTGCGTACGGCCATTTTTGCGGAGGCAAGTGTAGAGATGCAGCACCGTAAGGAAGCAGGCTATCATGTATTGCTGGTGACCGCATCTCCGCATGCTTATATGAAATATTTTAAAAACTTTCCCTGGGTGGATCATGTCATTGGTACCGATCTGGTTCGTCACTCGAATGGCTATACCTGTAGGATTGATGGCAGCAATTGCAAAGGGGATGAGAAGGTTCGCCGAATTCAAGCCTATCTGGATGAGAAAAAGATGGTGATTGATTATGATCAATCCTGCTCCTACTCCGACTCCTTATCCGATCTTCCAGTGATGCAGTTGGTGAGTCAGCGATACTTTATTAACAAGCGCGTGCCAGAGATGGAGGCATTGTCGTGGGGGAAATAAAAGGGCGCCATACAGGCAAGCTGTTGATGCTGTTCTCCGCTTTTCTTACAGCGACGGGCCAACTGTTCTGGAAGTGGGGTTTGACCGAGTGGATCTATCTGGGCATCGGCTTTCTCTGTTATGGACTGGGTGCCATTTTGATGATCAAGGCGTTTGCTTTGGAAAAGCTGTCTGTGGCCTATCCTTTGATGTGTGCCAGCTATGTGTTTGCGCTGATCTATGGATACTTTTTGCTAGGAGAAGAAATTACGGTGCAGAAGCTGGCCGCTGTTGTGCTGCTTGGAATCGGGGTGACGTTGACCAGTGTTAATCGATAGCTGGATGATTGCTGTATTAATTGCAATGACCCTGTGTGGAGCGATGGGGGGAGCGGGTTTGAAAGCCTACGCCACCAGCCGCAAAAAGCTGCATGTTCTAATGGGGCTAGGATTCTATGGTACAGGTGCGCTGCTGAACATTGTATTGTTGAAATTTCTTCCCTTAACGGTTGTGCTGCCTGCCAATGCGCTAACGTATGTGTGGACGCTCATTATAGCACGGTTTGCCTTTAAGGAAGCAGTGGGTCCTTTGCGCTGGATCGGTGTCGCTTGTATTATGGGCGGGTTGTGTTTTTTGGTTTTCTAGAATAATGAAACTGGATGTGAACGCATGAAATTTTTGGACTACATATTGTATAATCGCAGAACCAATTGGACGGCATTTGGCCTGTTTGCGGGTTTTGCTCTTTTTTACGGTCTCATCAATGGACCTTACGTGACGTACATTGCGAATCACGCAGAGCTTCTTGGGTCATACACGCCATTTAATACGACGCAGTTTCCACTTAATTTATTTAACTTCGACCCTTCCATGTATTATGGGGACAACAGTTCTTCAGTGATTCATCCGTTAATTTCATTCCTGGCGGTTACGCTTGAAGCAGGGGCTCAACTGCTGGGCGGGAATTGGTTCTTTCTAGTCCTGCAATCACTCGTGAATGCAGGTTCGGTTGTGCTGGTATTTCTGTTTTTGAATCAAAAAGATAAACAAATCACCACACCGTTACTTTTCGCTTTATTGTTCGGTTTCAGCTCTTATCTGATGTTTACCGCGTTGATTCCGGATTCGTATCCGTATGTGCAGTTTGTTATCCTGTTCTCTGTGCTGTATATGCAATACACCCGTGAACGCAAAGATGTCCGTTACATCCCGAATGCGCTGCTGGCATCCATCAACTTCGGACTGACGTCAACCAACATTGTGCCATTTGCGGCCGCCATGTTTTTCAATTTGCGTACGTGGCGTAACAAGTCTGGTTGGAAAAAGTATATCGGGATTATGGCACTGGCCGTTGCCTTCATCGTAGTATTCACAGGAATCCAATACATCGCGTTTGGCGGTCGCAGTTGGGTCAGCAACTGGCTGCTTGGCATTCAAAATGGGGGAACAAGCTATGCCACTCCATTCCAGTTCGCAGCTCATTGGAAAGCGCTAAGCCTGCTAACGATTAATCCGATGCTGTCACCGAAAGTGCATTTGCTGGACCCGGGCATGGTCGCGTTTGTAACGGATCTGTCTCGTTCCAATCCGATTTATGTTCAGCTCACGGGTATTTTTATCCTGTTGCTTGCGCTCACTGGGTTTATCAAAGGCATCCGTGAACGGGAAGTGTGGACTCTTGTGCCATACATTCTGTTTGCCTTTTTACTTCATATCGTTGTTGGTTTCGGGCTGGCGGTATTTCAATACGATATGTACCTGTATGCAGGACACTATCTGTTTGCGTTTTTCCTCCTCGGTGGGGGCTTCGTCATCAGTCTTCGTCCGGGGATGGGAAAAAAAGTGCTAATAGGCTTGATCATGCTATGTATTCTCGTCACCGCAGGCAATAACATCTATCGTCATGTGGAAACATTAACAACCATCAAGCAGTCCTATGATCAGCTGGAACAGGAACGTACAGTGAACTAATCAGACATATTAATTATTCTATAATGAGACAAGGCCATTGGATTAACAGTCCAATGGCCTTGTCTTGTTTGGCATGATTTCATACGATTTAAGCAATAATTTTGGTCTTCTTGGCATTCTCGGCTGAACGCTTGGTGAGACTGCTGAGTGGACGTTTCAAAGCGAGAGCAACGATAAGACTCAGCGCGATGAACATGCACAACCACAGAATATCCTTAATGGCAGTCGACCACAGGATGCCCCCGACCGACTCACGCAGCAGACTGATCGCATACGTGAAAGGCATGAACGGATTCAATGCCTGGAAAAAGGGCGATGTCATGCTGATCGGAAACGTACCGCCGGAGCTGGAGAACTGGAACACCATGAAGATGATCGCGATCCCTTTTCCGATATTCCCAAAAACGGATAGCAGGGTGTACGTTATGGTAACAAATACGGCACTCACCAGCATGGCAAACAAGACAAACCACACTTTATCTGCGACATAGGTGCCGAGGATCAAAATATCTCCCAGGCTGACACAGACCGCTTGAAGCAATCCGATAGTCAGAAAAGTGGCCAGACGACCAAGATATAACTCGTATCCCCGGAACCTGCCTTCTGGATTCTCAGCTTCGGCTCGAAGCAGAGAAATCAGTAGCGTTGAGCCGACCCACAATGACAGCACGCCATAAAATGGTGACATGGCCGATCCGTAATTCGGAATCGGGTAAAGCTGCTGTTCCTTGATTTGCACCGGACTTGCAAGGAAAGCACTCTCTTCTTCAATGTCGCCGCGCAAAATCTTGGCGAGTTCGGCAAACTGGTTATTGCCTTCGACTTCCCTCAGTTTGTCGGCAGCCTTGCTGATGGCACTTTCCAATGCTGGCAGTTCATCACGTACTAGCGAGGCAACACGATGTACACCTTGTTCTACCTCCGGTAACTGGTTCTGCACAAAATCGGATGCCTTGCCTATTTGTTTCTCGGCATTGGGCAGATCGTTCCGAACAAAATTAGCCGCTTCATTCAGCTTGGTCCCCAGCTTGGGCAGATCGTTTCGAATTAATGAAGATGCGGTGTTCAAAGCTTGGATGAAGCCTTCACTTTTATTCGCGAGTGTCTCTGATATCTCATGGATCTTAGATTGTATTTGAGGCAGTTCGCTCTGGATTTTGGTCAATTCAATCTGCCCAAACGTAATCCCTTCTTTGGCTGATGCAAGAATATCCGCAATTCGATCCCTTGCTCCCTGTAATGTATCTGCTGAAGTGGAAAGGATAGACCTCAGCTTATCCGCACCAGCCGCAAGAGCCGGCGATATTTCGCTCTCGTAGGTGTTCATGATATTGCCAATGCCGCTGCTAATGTCCTTGGACAGAGCATTTAACTGGGCGATGACGTCTGCGGGCGGAGTTGTATTACGACGCAGAGCATCACTGATAATCCCTGTCAGGCGGATTTGCAGCTGAAGTTTATCTGAAATGGTGTTCAGCTGCGTAATTTTATTAGCAAGTGGATGGCTTGGAAGTAAGTTGTCGATTTTGCCCAGTAGTTCTGCCATGCTGTCGACGAGTCTTACTGCAATCCCCAAACGGGCAGCGATCCTGTCCAGATCTTCTGCTGTCGGCAGGTTATTAAGATCTGTATTCTGCAATTGCCCAAATACGTCTGATGCAGCGTTTGATATTTGCTGCACCAGCAGCAGGTTTTGCCGAATCACCGGGTCTATAGCCTGAAATGCTTCTTCACTGGAATCCACAAACTGATTCAAGCCTTGAGCCAGCTCAATCCCGTTACCAGCGATTAGGGATACTTTGTCCAGATCTTGCTCTGCCGCCGTTACGATAGAGAGGGCCTTGTCGGTTTTATCCAGGGCCGTTTGGATGACACCAGATACCTGACCAAAGTTTGCATCCACTTCCTGAATACGTTCTACGGCTTTTTGAATATCGGGAATTCGTCCCTGAATAGCCAACACCTCGGAAGCCGCATCATTAATTTGTGGCCAATACTCCTGCACCTTGAGCACATACTGTGCGGCTTCATTGATTTCGGGCAGTTTTTTTTCGATCTCGACGATCTTTTGAGCATCTTTTACGATATCAGGCATGGCTTTTTCCACTTCCAGTACCTTTTGACCTGCAGCCTGTATCGCCGGAAGATTTTTCTCCAGCGTGAAAATGCCATTCTCCATCTTGCGCAAGGTTGGAAGCTGGGCATTGATCTCAACTCCGGCTTCCTTCAATTTGGTTAGCACAGCCTGACTGACGGCCTCAGTGAAATTTTCATTAATTTGTGTTGTTATCGCAGATACACCGGAGCCTGTTATTTTTGGAGCAATGGCATTAACCTTCTCATTAACGGTATAGATTACCTCTGGGCGCTCCAGCTTCCCGTCAACGATGCCTGTTATTTTGGATGAAAAGTCCCCTGGAATGAGCAGGCTTGCATAATATTCTCCTGTTTGCACACCACGATCAGCCTCAGCCTGGCTTACAAAAGTCCATCCCAGCTTTTTGTTCTGTTTCAGGCTGGACACCAGTTCGTCTCCAATATTAACGTTAGTTCCTGCAACAGTCGCACCCTTGTCCTCGGTTGTTACCGCGATTTTGATCCCCTGGGTGTTACTGTACGGGTCCCATACGGATTTCACGTTGACCCAGTCATACACCCCGGGAAGTAAAATAATAGCCACAATTAGAAATATACCTGTGGGAACCTTCAGAATATGTAACCAGTCTGTTTTGTAAACTTGCCAAATGTGACGCATAACTTCCTCCTAAATGTAAATAAATGTAGGTCTTATCTTATTTCTATGTCGCGTATTTGTAAATCCTTATGTATATCGGCTTTATTAGAGCATCAAATGAATTGTTTCACGTTTATAAACTTTACCCATTTCACTGGGTACTAATGCAGAGCCTTCATGTATTTCGTGTTTCTGGACGTTGAACTCTAAAATTAGACTCTGTCCCAACGTTGATTATAGTCAAAGGGTTATTTTGGCTGTAAGATTCTCCACATTTGCCTATGGATAAATATGCAGAATTATTGTATAATTATGAGTAACGAATGAAATGTGATGTGTTTGGATGTTTTTCAGCCGAACTGCTGATTCTAAGGGGAATACAGTAGAGGAATTTCGCCTGTGATGTTGAGGTGTTGACAGAGGGTTGTCTTTCTGTCATAATTCATGAAGACAAACGGACATATTGAGTACAGAACCCTGTGAGGTCCTGCAATATGAACGACATGAATAGCACCTTTAAATCAGTCCCGTGAGACTGGCAAGGTAACGTGAACGATACATCGTTTTTTGCTGCGGCAAATCAAGCGATGCATCCCGAGAGTAAACTTTCTTCAGAGCGGTCTGAAGTTCGGAGACTCCTTGCCAATGAACACGGCAAGGAGTCTTTTTTGTTCTCCTCGTCACGGGGCCATGATCTGAAAGGTAAATCCTGAGGAGGCTGAACGCATGAGCACAGAGACACATGTCATTATGGATGAAACCGCGATCCGCCGCGCATTAACACGGATTGCCCATGAGATTTTGGAAAAAAACAAAGGTATTGAGGGCTGTGTACTGATCGGTATTCGAACACGGGGTGTATACCTCGCAGAACGGATCGCCGCCAAGATTGAAGAAATCGAAGGTACACCGATCCCTTGGGGAGAGCTCGATGTGACCCCTTATCGCGATGATCGCTTGGATGAGAACAAAGCGAATCGCAAGGAACTGTTGACGATGACACCTGAATCACTTTCAATTCATAACAAAAAAGTGATTTTGTTCGATGATGTGCTCTATACGGGACGGACGATTCGCGCAGCGATGGATGCCCTGATGGATTGTGGAAGACCACAGAACATTCAGCTGGCGGTTCTCGCAGATCGCGGACACCGGGAACTTCCGATTCGACCTGATTTTATCGGCAAAAATGTGCCGACTTCCAAATCAGAGGAAATCGAGGTTGCACTGATAGAAACGGACGGACAGGACGAAGTCAAGATCATTCAGAACCGGGGGGAACAGGCATGATGATTACACAACCAGCATTGAAGGACCGGAGCTTGCTTGGCCTTAAGGACCTTAGCCGCGATGAGATCGACTCCATTCTGAACAGAGCAGCACACTGGGAAGCGCAGAAGGAGAAACTGGTTCCTGTACTGGAATCCCACTTCGTAGCCAACATGTTCTTCGAGAACAGCACGCGTACTCGCTTCTCATTTGAGATGGCAGAAAAACGTCTGGGTGCACAAGTACTGAACTTCACGGCGGCTGCATCAAGCGTGGAGAAGGGTGAATCCATCTATGATACGGTACGCACACTGGAGTCCATGGGCATTGACGCAGGAGTGATCCGGTTGAAACCTTCGGGTGTTCTGCAACAACTGGCTCAGAAAGTGAATGTACCACTGGTGAATGCCGGAGACGGGAATAACGAGCACCCTACCCAGGCGCTGCTGGATCTCTACACAATGCGGAAGGCTTTCGGTGAGCTGAAAGGTTTGCGTGTGTCGATCATCGGAGACATCCTGCATAGCCGGGTAGCTCGCTCCAATCTGTGGGCACTGCAAAAGTTTGGTGCGGATGTGCACTTCTGCGCACCGCCAACGATGCAGGCACCGGAGCTCGCAGAACACGCGCCTTATGTAGGTCTGGAAGAAGCACTCGATGCGGATGTAGTCATGATGCTCCGAGTTCAACTGGAACGTCATAAACATGGCCTGATTACTTCGGCTGAGGATTATCGCGAACACTACGGATTGACGGAAGAACGGGCATCACGCCTGAAACCAAGCACAATCATTATGCACCCTGCTCCTGTGAACCGAAATGTCGAGGTAGATGACGCGGTAGTGGAGAGCGCAGCATCGCGGATCTTCCCGCAGATGGCAAACGGTGTTCCAATCCGCATGGCGGTCATGGAACGTGCGATGAAACTGTAACAGGGTCTGGCTGTGGGTCATAGGCTGACGGGACGGAAGTTCTTATAGAGCAATGTGAGGGTACACGATAAAGAAAATCATCCGGCATGCCTGGCAAGTCGGACAGAACCGAAGCGGAGGGCAATTATGCTACAGATTATAAAGAACGCGAACATCTTGAATCAACAAGGGGAACTTGAACGGAAAACAATCATTATAGATGAAGGGAAAATTCAAAAGATCGCTGGAGTGGAAGACGAAGCGGTACTGAAAGCAGAGCAATCAGCGTATAGCGTAACCGATGCTTCAGGTAAACTGGTCATTCCCGGTTTGATTGATATGCACGTGCATCTGCGTGAACCTGGATTCGAGCATAAAGAGACAATCGAGACGGGTGCGCGTTCGGCAGCACAAGGCGGTTTTACAACGATTGCATGTATGCCGAACACAAGACCAGTAACCGACAGCGTGGATGTCGTTAAGCTGGTTTTGGATAAAGCCAAAGAAGCCAACCTGGTAAAAGTACTGCCTTATGCAGCTATTACGAAGAACGAGCTTGGACGTGAACTTACGGATTTCGCCGCATTAAAAGAAGCGGGTGCGATTGGATTCACGGATGATGGCGTGGGTGTACAAAACGCTCAAATGATGAAGGATGCCATGAGTCTCGCAGCAAGTATGGATATGCCAGTCATCGCTCACTGCGAAGACGACTCATTGGTAGTCGGCGGATATGTGACAGAAGGCGAGTTTTCGAAGCGTCACGGTATCAAAGGTATCCCAAATGAATCCGAGGCCATCCACGTAGGCCGGGATATCCTGCTTGCAGAAGCAACGGGAGTTCACTACCATGTCTGCCACGTAAGTACGGAGCAGTCGGTTCGCCTTATTCGCCTGGCGAAGTCCATCGGTATTAAAGTAACTGCTGAGGTATGTCCGCACCATCTGGTATTGTCGGATGAAGATATTCCGGGCATGGATGCCAACTGGAAAATGAACCCGCCCCTTCGCTCACCACGCGACGTGCAAGCTTGTATCGAAGGTTTGCTGGACGGAACGCTGGACATGATCGTTACGGATCACGCGCCGCATAGCGAAGAAGAGAAAGCAAAAGGTATGGAGCTGGCACCGTTCGGTATCGTTGGATTCGAGACGGCTTTCCCGCTGTTGTACACGAAGTTTGTGGAAACAGGGCTTTGGAGCCTGGACTTCCTCGTGAAACGCATGACATCTGATCCGGCAAGGGTATTCCGACTGGATACTGGCAAGCTGGAAGAGGGAGCACCAGCGGATATCACGATGATTGACCTGAACGAGGAAAAAGCGGTTGATCCTTTAACGTTCGCAACCAAAGGAAGAAACACACCATTCACAGGCTGGAAGCTAAAAGGATGGCCGGTACAGACATGGGTGGACGGCAAAAGCGTGTGGAATAACACGGTACAACAGTAAATCAGTAACTTATTAGATCAATAAATCAATAAGCTTTTCCTCTTTAATTCTTTTAAAACAACAAGGCTTTATAACTCTAAATCTACAACCTATACACCAATAACATCTTTACAACTAACTCAAGGCAGACCATGCCGAGAGTCAAACATACGAAACAAAGAAAAGTTGAATAATGCTTTTGAACATGGACACCAACGTAACTGTGGAGTGGGCAGAAAGAACCCGAAGAAGCAAAGCGTTCGCCTTTATCACCGGATTACTCCATTTGAAGAATGGGATCAAAGTAATCCGGAGATAACAGCGATCAAAGGGTTTTCTGCCCACGGAGCCGCACCAAACGTAACGTCCCCCATGTTCAACTCAAAGTATTCAACGTTGATAAACACAGAGGAGTGAAATGGGATGCAGGCACAGGCAAGATTATTGTTGGAAGACGGCACACTGTTCACCGGGAAAGCATTCGGTGCTGAAGGTGAAACAACAGGTGAGGTCGTTTTTAATACGGGAATTACAGGCTATCAAGAGGTGCTTTCGGATCCTTCTTATTGCGGTCAAATCGTAACCATGACGTACCCACTGATTGGTAACTACGGCATTACGCGTGACGACTTCGAGTCGATTCGTCCATTCGTACATGGTTTTGTGGTACGTCGTCATGAGCCGACACCAAGTAACTGGCGTGCAGAATACAGCGTAGACGATTTGCTTAAAGAGTATGGCATCGTAGGAATCAGCGAGATTGATACACGGATGCTGACTCGCCGGATTCGTCACCACGGCACAATGAAAGGAATTCTCACAACAGGATCGAAACCTGTGGAAGAGTTGCTGGAGATGATGGGAGACACCAGCATCGCTGAGCTGCGTAACCAGGTTCCTATGACTTCTACTCAACATGTATACAACAGCCCGGGAACGGCTGAACGCATTGTATTGGTTGACTACGGTGCAAAAACAGGGATTTTGCGTGAACTCAGCAAACGTAACTGTGACGTTGTCGTAGTTCCGCATGATGTAACAGCGGACGAAATCCGCCGCATGAACCCGGATGGCATCCAGCTGTCCAACGGCCCTGGGGACCCGAAAGACGTTCCTCACGCGGTTAAAATGATCAGTGAACTGCTCGGCGAATATCCGATCTTCGGAATCTGCCTGGGGCACCAACTGTTCGCACTTGCGGCAGGAGCCGATACAGAGAAACTCAAGTTTGGACACCGCGGCGGAAACCACCCGGTTAAAGAACTGGAGAGCGGACGTTGCTTCATCACATCCCAGAACCACGGTTACACCGTAAACGAAGAATCCGTGAAAAATACGGAGCTTGAAGTGACACATATCAACAATAATGATAAGACCATTGAAGGTCTGAAACATAAAACATTCCCGGCGTTTTCCGTTCAGTATCACCCGGAAGCAGCGCCAGGACCATATGATAACAGCTATCTGTTTGACCGCTTCATCGAGATGATTCGGGAGCACAAGATTACTCACCCGCAACAGCCGCGTCAAGCCGTATTGGCAGCCGCAGTGAAAGGAGCACAATAACATGCCGATTAACAAAGATCTCAAAAAAATCCTGGTGATTGGTTCAGGTCCAATCGTCATCGGTCAAGCGGCCGAGTTCGACTATGCCGGTACACAAGCATGCCAGGCACTGAAAGAAGAAGGCGTGGAAGTTGTACTCATCAACAGCAACCCGGCTACGATTATGACGGATACCAACATGGCTGATAAAGTGTACATTGAACCGATTACACTGGATTTTGTAACGCAAATCATTCGTCAGGAACGTCCAGACGGTTTGCTGCCAACCCTTGGCGGTCAAACGGGTCTGAACATGGCTGTGGAACTGGCACGTGCTGGCGTCCTTGAGCGTGAGAATGTCAAACTACTCGGAACACAGCTCACATCCATTGAGAAAGCGGAAGATCGTGATTTGTTCCGTGATCTGATGCGTGAACTGGAACAGCCTGTACCCGAGAGTGTAATCGTAACAACACTTGAGGAATCACTTGATTTTGCGAATGAGATTGGTTATCCAATCATCGTCCGTCCAGCCTACACGCTTGGTGGAACAGGCGGCGGAATCTGTGCGAACGAAGAAGAACTGCGCGAAACCGTAGCAGCAGGAATTCGTTACAGCCCGATCGGGCAATGTCTGGTGGAGAAAAGCATTGCTGGCATGAAAGAAGTCGAGTATGAGGTTATGCGTGACAAGAACGATAACTGTATCGTAGTCTGCAACATGGAAAACTTTGACCCGGTAGGTGTTCATACAGGTGACAGTATCGTTGTGGCGCCAAGCCAGACGCTGTCTGACCGTGAATATCAAATGCTGCGCTCAGCTTCCCTGAAAATCATCCGTGCCCTCAACATCGAAGGTGGATGTAACGTACAGTTTGCGCTTGATCCGCACAGCTTCCAATACTATGTTATCGAAGTTAACCCACGGGTAAGCCGTTCTTCGGCACTAGCTTCCAAAGCAACGGGCTATCCAATTGCTAAGATGGCTGCCAAAATTGCCATGGGTTACACACTGGACGAAATCGTGAATCCGGTAACGGGCCAAACATATGCATGCTTTGAGCCAACACTGGACTATATCGTGAGCAAAATCCCACGCTGGCCGTTTGACAAGTTTATCTCAGCGAACCGCAAACTGGGTACACAGATGAAAGCGACAGGCGAAGTTATGGCGATTGGCCGTACATTCGAAGAGTCAATTCATAAAGCTGTTCGTTCCCTGGAAATCGGCGTACACCGTCTGTATCTGAAAGATGCCGAAACCCTGGATGAAGCAACGCTGAACGAGCGTCTGGTCAAAGCCGACGATGAGCGTATCTTCCTGATCGCTGAAGCATTCCGCAGAGGGTATACATTGCAACAGCTTCAAGATCTGACGAAGATTGACTGGTGGTTCCTGGATAAACTCGAAGGGCTGATCAGCTTCGAAGATCGCATTCGTGAGGAATCCGAATTGTCCTCCGAAACCTTGTATCAAGCGAAGCGTCTTGGCTTCACAGACCGTGCCATTGCTGAGCTGCGGGCTGAAGGTCAACCAGGAGGTACGCTGACGAAAGAAGCTGAAATCAGAGCACGTCGTGAAGAGGAAAACCTTCGCCCAGTCTACAAAATGGTAGATACATGTGCAGCTGAGTTTGAAGCAACAACGCCATATTACTACTCTACTTACGAAACTGAGAATGAAGTCATTCCTTCAGATAAGAAAAAAGTAGTTGTACTGGGTTCCGGTCCAATCCGGATCGGTCAAGGGATTGAGTTTGACTACTCCACAGTACACGCGGTATGGGCTCTACAAAAAGCAGGCTATGAAGCAGTTATCATCAATAACAACCCGGAGACGGTGTCTACGGACTTTAATACATCGGATCGCTTGTACTTTGAACCCCTGTTCTTCGAAGATGTAATGAACGTTATCGAACAGGAACAGCCTGTAGGTGTTATCGTACAGTTTGGTGGTCAAACAGCAATCAACCTGGCAGCACCACTGCGTGCCGCTGGTGTAACGATTCTCGGAACAGATCTGGAAAACATTGATGAGGCAGAGGATCGCAAGAAGTTCGAGCGTTTGCTCTCTCGTCTGGAAATTGCACAACCCAAAGGCAAAACAGTCATTTCGGTAGATGATGCGGTTGAAACGGCTCAAAGTCTGGGCTACCCTGTCTTGGTTCGTCCTTCCTATGTACTTGGCGGTCGTGCGATGGAGATTGTATACTCCGATGCAGAATTGCTGACATATATGGAGCAGGCGGTTAAAATCAATCCGGAGCATCCGGTCCTGATCGACCGTTACATGATGGGTAAAGAGGTTGAAGTTGACGCAATCTGTGATGGTGAAACGGTATTGATTCCGGGTATCATGGAGCATATCGAGCGCGCAGGGGTTCACTCCGGCGACTCCATTGCGGTTTATCCGCCACAGCACCTGTCCCAGGATCTCAAAGAGAAAATTGTAGAGATTACAATCAAGATTGCAAAAGAACTGAAAACAATCGGTTTGGTTAACATCCAGTTTGTTATCCATGAGGGTCAAGTGTACATCATTGAGGTGAACCCGCGTTCATCCCGTACAGTTCCTTTCCTGAGCAAAGTAACCAACATTCCGATGGCGAACCTGGCAACACAAGCCATTCTGGGCGTGAAGCTGAAAGACCTCGGTTATGTTGATGGTTTGTGGCCAGAGTCGGATCATGTGTCCGTAAAAGTTCCGGTCTTCTCCTTCGCGAAGCTGCGTCGTGTGGAACCAACACTTGGACCTGAGATGAAATCCACAGGTGAGGTTATGGGGCGTGACCCGAATTACGCTAAAGCGTTGTTCAAAGGTCTTATCGGTGCAGGCATGAAGATCCCGGCCACCGGAGCAATCGTGGTAACGGTAGCCGACAAAGACAAAGAGGAAGCTGTTCCACTGCTTGAAGGCTTCTATAGACTGGGATACAAAATCATGGCTACCGGAGGCACGGCAGCTGCGCTTGAAGCAGCGAACATTCCTGTGACGACGGTGAACAAATTAAGTGAAGGTTCGCCGAACATTCTCGATATGATTCGCAGCGGCGAAGCAAACTTTGTGTTCAACACGCTGACCAAAGGCAAAACACCGCAGCGTGATGGATTCCGTATTCGTCGTGAGGCGGTAGAGAACGGCATTGTATGTATGACTTCACTGGATACGATCCGTGCCCTGTTGATCATGCTGCAAACGATCAACTTCTCCTCTGAGGCTATGCCAGCTCTTGTAAAATAAATAAGACGATTTGTCACTGATCAAGGACATCAGTCAGCCTTCGGGCTGGCGGGATGTCCTTTATATCGGGCAAAAACGGAAAAATCACGCTTTTGGAAGGAGCGCTGGAATATGAATCACCCGAATTTCAACGAAATGGCTGGCCGTCTGATGGTGGCACTCGATTATCCTGGAGCCGAGCAAGCACAGGAATTGGTACAAGCCCTCGAAGGTATTCCCTGTTATCTGAAGGTGGGCATGCAGCTCTTTTACGCCGCTGGCCCGGAGTTCATTCGTGAGCTGAAGTCGAAGGGGTACTCGGTATTCCTTGATGTGAAGATGCATGATATTCCAAACACGGTCCGTGGGGGTGCTGAAAGCATAACCCGTCTGGGAGTGGATATGTTCAATGTGCATGCAGCTGGAGGTACAAGCATGATGCGTGCCGCCCGTGAAGGTGCAGAGGCGGCTCTGGCTGCTGATCCTTCTCTTCGCAGACCTGAGATTATTGCGGTTACCCAGCTGACCAGTACCAGCCAGGAAACGATGAATACCGAGATCGGCATCCAGGGCAGCGTTGAGGCAGCAGTAGTCCGTTATGCAGGACTGGCCCATGAGGCAGGTCTCGATGGCGTCGTTGCTTCCCCGCTGGAAGTACCGGCGATCCGCGCAGCCTGTGGCAGTGATTTTCACACGGTCACACCAGGCATTCGTCCAGCGGGAAGTGGTCTCGGAGACCAGACTCGTGTCCTGACGCCGGGTGAAGCCATTGCCAGAGGCAGCCATTATATTGTTGTGGGCAGACCAATTACAGGCGCTCCCAATCCACGTGAAGCGGCAGAAACCATTTTGAAGGAGATGTTGAACGCATGATCGAACTTACTGAGATTCCTAACCATATTGCTTCCCAACTGTTGAAAATAAAAGCGGTGGCGCTGCGTCCGCAGCAGCCATTTACCTGGACATCCGGCATCAAATCACCAATCTATTGTGATAACCGTCTAACGATGTCTTATCCTGAGATTCGTAACGACATCGCTGAAGCCTTTGCTGCGATCATTCGTGATCAATACCCCGATGCAGAGGTCATCGCAGGTACAGCAACCGCGGGTATCCCGCATGCTGCCTGGGTGGCGCAAAAGCTGAATCTGCCGATGGCATACATTCGTGATAAAGCCAAAGGACATGGCAAAGAGAACCTGATTGAAGGACTGATCACTGAGGGGCAGAAGGTTGTTGTCATTGAAGACCTGATCTCGACAGGTGGCAGTTCAATCAAAGCCGCTGAAGCAGTACGTGTAGCCGGGGCGACTCCACTGGCTGTACTGGCGATTTTCAGCTATCAGCTGGACAAAGGCATTAAGGCTTTTGAAGAAGCGGGAATTCCGCTGCAAACTCTGTCCAATTACACAGCTCTGATGGATGTGGCTTTGGCTGAGGGTACAATCCAGGAGAGTGATTTTGAACTGCTCAAATCCTGGCGTGAAGATCCTTCTTCATTTGGTAAATAATATCATTCACACTCGACTGAACAGTTTGATTGTGAACGGTATCAAAATTGTAATGATTGCCGCCATAGAGGCAAATTCAGCGAATATTCAAGAGGCATCCCGCTCGTTGGGGTGCTTTTTTCGTTTGTTCAACAAAATATTAACTTTTTCACGGGAACGTTGTAAAAAGCTTGTAACTTTTAGTTGTGATCCGTCGTTTATAATGCAGGGTAGTATGGAATAGATTTCTATTTTTAGTGTCTTGATGAAATGAATGGGATATGAAGAAAGGATGAGCGTGATTGCTGGCATGAAGAAGTTATTTTCCAAAATCAGACCTGCCAAGAGCCAGTCAGGCCAGGACAGTGCAGTCGGACACGCGGAGCAGCAGGAACCAGTCGGGCAGGAGGAATCGGCATACATAAGTGAACCACAGAACCCATCCATCGACTCGCACGACATAACCAGTGAAACAAGCCAGGAGGAGGTTGCGGTTGCAGCAGCTGAACCTGAAGTGAAGTCCAAGCCCTCCAAGAAGGAGCTATTGCCTCCATACGACGGACCTGTGCTGGAGGTTCGCAATGTTCATCGCAGTTTCCAGACGGGTAGCCGTATTATTCATGTGCTCAAAGGCATTGATATGGAAGTGAACCCGCAGCAGCTGGTGATGTTGAAAGGGCGATCAGGCTCAGGGAAAACGACGCTGCTCAATATGTTGGGTGGGCTGGATCAGCCATCCAGTGGAGACATTCTGTTCTCCGGCCAGCCTCTTCAGGATTGGGGAGACCGGCGGCGAACCGCATTGCGGCGCAGGGAAATCGGTTTTATTTTTCAGGCGTATGCGCTGATGCCCTTGTTGTCTGCTTGGGAAAATGTAGAGCTGTCGCTGCGCATGGCGGACGTGCCGCGTTCGGAATGGAAGGACCGGGTAGGTCATTGTCTGGATCTGGTTGGACTAACCAAACGGGTCAAGCACCGTCCATTTGAGATGTCCGGGGGAGAGCAGCAGCGGGTGGCCATCGCCAAGGCGATCGCCCACAGACCGAGATTATTGCTCGCGGATGAGCCGACAGCTGAACTCGATTCCAAAATGGGAGCACAGGTTATGGCTGTATTTCGCAATATTATTGAAGTTGAACAAGTAACGATCTGTATGACTACACACGATCCTACGATTTTGGAGGTTGCGGACCATGTTTATGAAATGGCGGACGGCAGATTTATCAAGTAAAGGGGCCGCTCCGAAGAGGGGGAAACGCGCAGCGCTTATTGTGCTTAGTGCGATAGTGGCTGCAACGATGTCCGGCTGCTCTTTGCTGCCGGCTGAAACAGAGGAAGAAGTACTTCCGCCAATTACACCGCCAACGATCTCCAAGAAGCCGGAATATGAAGTTCGGACTGAGACGCTGGAGAAGAAAGTAAGCGGAAGCGGCAAGATGATGAGTCAGCGGGAAGAAAAGGTGTATTTTACGCTGGACGGTATGCATATCAAAGAGTTGAATGTAAAACCAGGGGATAAAGTGAAAAAAGGTCAACTTCTCGCTGTTCTTGATGTAGAGAGCGTAGAGAAGGAAATTCGGGCCAAAAACCTGCAGATTCGCAAATCGGAAGTGCAAATGAAGGAAACGCTTCGCAAACGGGATGAGATGGACCCGGTGGAGTTTGAAGAGTCCACGATTGCCTTTGAAGAGCTTCGTCAGGAACTCGCCGATCTGGAGGATCAGTTGGGTAAAGCCACTTTGACCGCTCCATTCGGTGGAACAATCATTGCTGTGCAGGTGGAGAAGGGCGCGGCTGTCAAAGCTTATGACCCGATTGCGACCATAGCAGATACATCCAACCTGGTTGTCGCAGCTACGTTTGCCAAGGAAGATCTGGAAAAGTTCTCGGCTGGCATGAAGGCCGATGTGGACATTAATGGCGCAGGCAAAGTGGCTGGCAAAGTTAAAGTGATGCCTGTAGCCCAAGCGTCGGGAAGTGGAAGTGGAAGTGGTAACGGCGGAGGTTCGGGAGAAGGCGGAACGCCTCCAGCAAAAGAAAGCCTGGATCAATATGTGATCGTCTCGCTGGCCAAAATGCCCAAAGGGGTTGAACGCGGTACACCTCTAACGGTATCGATTGTCACGCAGCGGACAGAGAACGCAATTGTCATTCCTGTATCCGCTCTGCGCTCCATCGGTTCAAGAACGTACGTGCAAGTGGTGGAGAGTGATGGAAGCAAGCGTGAAGTGGACGTAGAAGTCGGGCAGCAGACATCCACGGATGTGGAGATTCTGAAAGGTCTGACCGTTGGACAGAAAGTAGTGGGCCGCTAATGGGGCTGCCATTGCTTCGACTGTTGTTCCGCAAAATGTGGAACACTCGCTGGATGACGTTCAGCACACTGATCGGACTGATTGTGGCGGTAGCGTTCACCGTTAGTATTCCGATGTATGCCGATGGTGCGCTGAAGCGGGTCGTGGCCCAGACGCTGCAGGATAACAGTGAGGGACTGCCAGCCGGCTCGTTGCTCATGAGTTACCAGGCACCTGGTGGTGTGAAGACAGACACACGTGGCCTGGAAGAGGTGGATCGATATATTCGCGAGGATGTGCCCCGTGACATTGGTTTTCCTTTTCATACGTATGTGAACTCCCGTTCCATCCGCAGCACGGAAGTGAATCCTGAAGACCCGACCAAAGTGGATGCCAGCCGGGTTCGCAGCATGAGTCTGGGTACGATGACAGGCCTGGATGCACAGGTTAATTATTCTGCGGGAGTGAAGCCGGGCAACCAGGTCAAGGATGATACGATTGAAGCGGTCATGCTGGAAGAGGGCATGTATCGTAACGATCTGCATATCGGAGATGTTCTGGAGTATCCGATTTACAGCGGTCTCGATATTACGTTGCGTGTGAAGATTATAGGTTCTTTCAAAGCCGATGATCCTAGCAGCCCGTACTGGGTACAGGGATTTGACGGTATGATGAACGGACTATATGTGGATGAATCGGTATTTAATAATGTTTTGTTAAAGGAAAAAGGGATCCCTCTTCAGAATTCACGTTGGTATTATACGTTTGATCTGAAAGAGATTCAAACGAGCCAGCTCTCTGGACTGACCTCTGTGCTGGAAAGGCTGGATATCGACCTGTATCAGCGGTTGAAGGATACGAAAGTGGACATCACCTTCGGGGATCTGCTGAAACAATTCCGCAGTCAGAGTCTGCAATTGCAGACCATGCTGTTCACATTGGCAGCACCGATGATTGCGATGGTCTTTTATTTTATTGCCATGAATGCCAGACAGTCGTTACAGAAGCAGGAAAGTGACATCGCGGTCCTTCGCAGTCGGGGAGCTTCTGCCCGGCAGATCTTCTCTCTTTATCTGCTTGAAGGTATATTCCTGGGAGCGATTGCGCTTGTCATCGGCCCGTTTCTTGGATGGTTTATGGCGAAAAGCATCGGTTCAGCGAGCGGATTCCTATCGTTCGTGGATCGGAAATCCATTCCGATTGGCATATCGAAAGAAGCCATCCTGCTTGGCCTTATCGCCGTGTTGGTGGCAATCATAGCTTCGCTCATTCCGGCAATAACCTATGCGCGAGCGACGATTGTATCGGCTAAGCGTCGTCAGGCACGTACGGACCGTGCGCCGGTATGGCAGCGCTGGTTCTTGGATATTGCGTTGCTGGGGCTCGCCGGATATGGATACTACTTGTTCTATGAACGGCAAATGTTGACGTTCCAGACTGGAATGACGACAGATCAGCTTCAGGTACAGCCGTTTCTGTTCTTTGTACCGGCACTCGCCATCTTTGCCCTGGGACTGTTCTTCTTACGGCTGTTCCCGTGGATTTTGAAGCTCATTCAGCTGATCGGGCGCAAGTTTCTCCCGGTTCCACTGTATCTGACACTGACACAGCTTTCGCGTTCATCGTCTTCTTATTATCCTTTGATGATCCTGCTTGTATTAACTCTCGGACTCGGTGTGTATAACTCGGCAGCGGCTCGTACGATTGATCTGAACTCGACCGAGCGCACGTTATACCGCTATGGTTCGGATGTTATTATGCAGACGGTATGGGAAGGCACACCTGAGGTTAAGCCAACGGGTTCCGGACAAAACGGAGGTTCAGGCGGTGGACAGGGTGGAGGAAACGGTGGCGGTGGTTCTGGAGGTGGCGGTAACGGCGGTGGAGGTGGCTCAGGTGGGGGCGGTGGTACTTCACAACCCACGAAGATGATCTATTCCGAGCCACCTTTTGAAGTGTTCCGCAGCTTGAATGGTGTCGAACATGCAGCGAGAGTGCTGCAAACGAAAGGCAACATTATTGTCTCTGGCAAATCAGGTGGACAGGGAATGCTGGTGGGGATCGACAATGTTGATTTTGCCCAAGTGGCGTGGTTCCGCAACGATCTGTTCCCGGCACATCCTTATAAGTACCTTGACTTGCTTGGAAAATATGAAGGGGCCGTATTGATCTCTTCCAAATTTGCAGACAAATTCAAGCTCAAAACCGGAGACCTCGTCTCTATTGGTGTGCAGGGCCAGGCGATTGAATTTGTGGTCTTTGGCATTATCCCTTACTGGCCTGCCCAGTACCCGGATCAGATGCCGTTTTTCATCGCCAATCTGGATTACATCTATGATCAGGTGCCTCTGATTCCATATGAGGTCTGGCTGAAGATGGAGCCGGATGCCAAAGTTGCTCCTTTGATGGAGAAGCTTGCAGCAGAAGGCATTGAGTTATCGTCTGTACGCGATGTGCGTACAGAGCTGGTATCCCAGGGCAAACATCCGTCAAGAGGCGGGGTGTTCGGCATACTGAGTCTCGGATTCCTTGTGTCGGTCATTATTTCCCTGATCGGATACATTTTGTACTGGTTCTTTAATCTATCTGGGCGTGTAGTACAGTTTGGTGTCCTGCGGGCGATGGGGTTATCCCGGGCACAATTGAGCGGTATGCTGCTGCTGGAGCAGGTGTTCACGGCGGGTCTGTCCATCATTCTTGGTATTGGCATTGGTCAGGTATCCAGTCGTCTGTTCCTGCCCTTCCTGCAAACGACAGATAATGTATCCGCACAGGTACCTCCGTTCCGAATTGTATTTGAAGAGAAAGATATGCTGCAACTGTACGGCGTGACCGTGGTCATGCTGATCATTGGAGCAACGATGCTGCTGTGGCAAATCCGCAGACTGCGGGTTCACCAGGCAGTCAAAATGGGAGAGGAGAGGTAAACGTGATCCAATGCGAAGGACTTGTCAAAATTTTTAAATCCAGCGATGTGGAAGTCGTTGCCCTTCAAGGTCTCAATCTGACTGTCAATCAAGGTGAAATGATGGCTATTATCGGTAACAGTGGCAGTGGTAAATCCACATTGCTCAACATTCTGGGCGGACTTGATCGTCCAACAGCCGGTACTGCCGTTGTCGGGGATTGGGATTTGCTGAAAATGACAGACGCCCAATTGGTCGAGTACAAACGTCATACCGTAGGGTTCATTTGGCAAAATAACGGCCGCAACCTGCTGCCATACCTCACAGCACTGGAAAACGTGGAAACGCCCATGATTTTGGGAGGCAAGCGTGATCGCGCCTATGCCATGCAGCTGCTGGAGTGGGTTGGACTGAAGGATCGGATGCACAACAAGCTGCATCAATTGTCCGGTGGGGAGCAGCAGCGGGTGGCGATTGCCATCTCGTTATCGAATCGCCCCAAGCTGCTGCTTGCCGATGAGCCGACAGGCTCGGTGGACTCGGAGACTTGTGATACCATCATGGGCATTTTCCGCAAAATGAACAAGGAGCTCGGGGTCACGATTGTGATTGTTACTCATGATCTAACCCTTGCTGGCAAGGTGGACCGGATCGTCGCGATTCGGGACGGCTTGACCAGTACCGAGTTTGTGAAACGTAATCCGAATCTGGATGACGAGCATGGCTTGTCAGAGGCGGGAGCCCCGGATATTCATGAAGCTTTTGTCATTATTGACCGGGCGGGACGACTTCAGGTGCCCAAGGAGTATCTGGAGGCGCTGTCCATTGATAATCGTGCGACATTGGAATTTGACGGTGAACGTATTGTCATTACACCGCCAAGATAATTTTAGAGGGGGAATTGGGAGATGAAGAACAGGTTTTGGGGAAAACGGGTGCTGGCCGTGCTGGCTACAGCCAGTCTGGCATTGCCGCTGCTTGCGGGTTGTACAGCGAGTGAGTCCAAGGATAACGAGCAGCGTGTACTGCGTGTAGCGACGTTATGGGGGGGCCAGGATGACAGCTATTTCCGTCAGCAGTTTACCGATGCTTTTGAATTGACACATTCAAATATAACGATTGAAATTGTGCCTGCGGTAGATCAGGGCAGTATGTATGGTTATGGGAACCAGGAAGAGCAACAGGAAATGCCTGATACTATGGAAAGCTTGAAAAAGATTATGACGGGAGATAACCCGGTAGACGTCATCGTGGCGGATACGGCGACAATCAAGTCGTTAATTCAGGAAAATATGGTGAAACAACTTGATCCGCTGATGCAGGAAGACAAGTTTGATACTTCGGATATTGTGCCAAGTGTTCTCGAAGGAATCAAGGATTTGGGAGATCAGAGCATCTACGCTTTGACGCCAACGTTCTCCTCTTCCGCTTTGTTCTATAACAAGGGCATGTTTGAGAAAGCAGGCGTGGAACCTCCAACCGACAATATGACTTGGGACGATATTTTCAACTTGGGTACTCGTCTTACCAAGGGTGAAGGCAAAGATCATGTGTTTGGTTTCTCTTTCAGTACCTATCAAGGTGGTTCTCCATACTATTCAATGCAGCAATATTATAATTCTCTACAGTTGAAAGTTTTTGATGACAAAGCAGAGAAAATGACCGTAGATTCTCCACAATGGGAGAAAGTATGGAGCACGATAAGCAAGCTTGCCCTGGATAAAGTCATCCCTAAAGGAGATGAACCGCAGGATCAGGATGACAGTGGACGTTATAATCCGCTTCAGAATGATATGTTCCTGAGTGGCAAGACAGCCATGGTGATTGGAGATTACAGCTATATTAATCAACTGATCGATGCCAATAAAAATGCGGATAAAATGAAAGACTTTACGAAAGTCGACTGGGAAGTTGTCACACCTCCGGTTCATCCAGAGGCTCCCGAAATTGGAGGCAATATTTATCTGAGCAATCTCATGGCCATTAATAGTTCAGCTCAGAACCCGGATGATGCATGGGAATTGATCAAGTATATGAACAGTGAAGACTGGGCAAAAATCAAAGCACGCAGCAGTTATGAGATGGTTTCACGGAAAAGCTTTATTAAACCGAAGGATGGTTTGGATTACAATATCCAGGCGTTCTACACACTGAAACCTGTACCTCCAACCAATACGAATCTGGATAAAATGTATCGAAAAATGCCGAACCTGTGGCAAGTAAGTGATAAGGGTATGGAATACTTCAATCAAGTTCTTGAGAACAAAAAGACACCAAAAGAAGCGCTTGGTGAATGGGCAGCCAAAGGAAACGAGATGCTTGAAAAATTGAAGAAGGACCCTAAAGCCACGTTTCAATAAGGTTAGATGATTTTGTGAAAAAATTATAGATGTAGCCGCTGGAGATTTATATCTTCGGCGGCTATTTTTATGAAATTGGGGTATTCTACAAAAACAGGGATAAATGATGATTCCAAGGAAGGACGAGTGGAATGCACTGGGTATATTTCAGCAAATTGTATGCAACCAAATTTCAGGCAGGGTGTCTTGCAAAACGGATGGAGCAGGATGGATGGATTTACGGTCATAACGAGCCAGCAGAAGTGGAAGTATATCGTTCAAAAAAAGGGCGGTATGGCGTACGTTTTATTCCCTAAACATTACCCCTTGACTTATGGAGTAGGTATGGTGTATATTAATTAAGTCGCTGTTTTAATATTTCTTACTGACGCGGGGTGGAGCAGCCCGGTAGCTCGTCGGGCTCATAACCCGAAGGCCGCAGGTTCAAATCCTGCCCCCGCAATTTAGTTTTACTGGATGATTCACAGCCATCATCTGAACGTTATACGTTTTTGTTCAGGGCCCTTAGCTCAGTTGGTTAGAGCGGTCGGCTCATAACCGATTGGTCACAGGTTCGAGTCCTGTAGGGCCCATTCTCTCAAACCCCTTGCGAAGCAAGGGGTTTTTTCTATCTTCATGAAAAAATAGGATTATATTATTTATAATAATTCCAGTGATTTCTAATAATATGTTATCATAGAAGCGCCCTTGCCAACAGTTCGTTATAGATTGAGCATAAATGAATTATCGAACATTGCCTGCCTTGAGAAAGGTAGTTTTTTTTCTTTTAGAGGAAGAGTACAGCACTTCATTTGATCAGTCGTTGTTTATGATATAATGCGTTAGAGATTAAGGGAACGGTTTATGAGAGCGTGAAATTGAAAGTCCGAAAGGGCGATGAAATTATGAATGGAAAGCAGGTTTTCAACCAATGATGCAAAACGAAGGACAACGATTCCGCTTCAGTGAAGCTCCGGTATGGGACTGGCAGCGGGCATACTATGAACAGAAAGGGCTGCACGCTTGGACAGAAAATCAGGTTCCGCAATATATTACGAGTAACCCCATGATCGCAACAGCGTATGCCGAGATGATATTTGGTTTTCTTCAAGATCTCGCGAGCAAAGGAAAGACGACCGAGGCAGTGACCATTCTGGAACTTGGAGCGGGCGTGGGTCGTTTGGCGCACCAAATTCTGCTCAAACTGACAGAGTTGAAAGATTTTGCAGGCGTGGAGCTGCCTGCTTTTCGATATGTAATGACCGATCTGGTTGAAAATAATGTATTGGGCTGGAGAGCGCATCCTTCCATGCAATCCTTTATTGACCAAGGAATACTGGATTTTGCACGTTTTGACGCGATACAGGATACCGAGTTGAATCTGGTGGTGGCGAATACAGTTATTCGACCAGGCGATCTGAAACAACCCTTGCTGTTGATTGCCAATTACTTTTTTGACAGCATTCCACAGGAGTTAATTTATATCGGTGAAGGTGAGATATATGAATGTGACGTACTCGTCCAATCTCTAGAACCTTCTCTTCATTCCGAACCTGCCGAGTTGCTGGAGAACATGACACTGAGTTATGAATACCGCCGTGCACCTGAGTACAGTGCAGAGAACTATCCGTATAAGGAACTTATCGCACTGTACAAAGAAGAGTTGGAGGATTCGCATATTTTGTTCCCGGCAATTGGCCTGTCTTGTCTGGAGAGATTGAACAAGTTGTCAGAGTCAGGATATGTGTTGATTACTGCGGATAAAGGGGACCATCGACTGGACAACTGGAAGTTTGCCGAGCCGCCTGAATTCGTGCTTCATGGGAGTTTTTCTTTAACGGCAAATTATCATGCCATTCAATATGTATTGGAACAGCAAGGAGCCCACACCCGTTTCACAACACATCATTATAAAGATCTGAACGTTGGATGTATGTTGATGGTGGACGAACCACTGGGGTACATAAACACGCGACTGGCGTATCACCGATTTGTTGAACGTTTTGGACCTGATGATTTCTTTAGTATGAAAGAATGGATGGATCATCAGGTAGAGCGGATGGAACTGAAGCAGATTTTACCGTTCTGGCGTCTGGGCGGATATGATGCGGAGTTTTTGATTCATAGCGCCAACCGGATTTCGAACCTTCTGCCGGATGCAAGCGATGAGGAAATGCTTGATATTCAGTCTGGAATTCACATCATGTGGTCTTCATATTATGTAATGGAGCGGCGAGGAGAGGTGGCGTTTCTTGCAGGTCAGCTGTTATATGGGATGTATATGTATGAGGACGCCAAGCGGTTTCTGGAACTGTCGTTAGACGCTGATTCGAGAAAACAAAATTCAGATGTATTGTACGACTTGGCTGTGTGCTGTTACGAACTTGAACTGGAAGAGGAAACACTGGTTTACACGCGAAAAGTACTGGCATTGGAACCTGAGCATGAAGAAGCAATGGATTTGCTGAAAAGCTTCGAATAAGATTGAAACTTACTTCTCTTCATCGTATTATTAAGATGATCACACAAAAAATTCCTGTACAGGGAAGAGGAGATGAGGACATGAAGAAGGTTCTGACCATGTTGCTTTATCCATTTGCGGCAGTTGTGGGAGCATTGGGTGCAAATTCAGCTGCGACTGGTGATATGGTACTTTTTGCGAAAGATATAGCTACAGATCGAGGTTATGACGGGCAGGAGATTTATGATAGAATCGAACACAGAAATTCATAATTACATATCATTTAAACTGTAAAAGTAATTGTTAGGCGGAGCGATTTGCCAAAGACAATTACTCTTGAAGTGAAGTGCGATGAGCAGGAATCCTGCCTGTACAACCTTTAAGCCGGTTTCGTACCTGATTCAGGTGTGAACCGGCTTTTATTCATGAATGGGGGATAAACGTTGAAGATTATTATTGGACAGCCCAAGCTGGAACAACAATTGCTGCAGCTTCAAGCCGAATTGAAGCAACATCCGGAAGCAGATGTGTTGTTCTTTCCAGAAGGCTATCTAAATCAGAATGTGGAAGAGGCTAGCCGTTTGGCGGCTGCATATGGAACGATGATTGTATCAGGTCATCGCAGGTTAGATGAACGTCCCAAGGACCATTCAATCATCATTAACAAGGCTGGGGAGACTGTATTGGAAAAAGCGAAGTATACAGCTGCTGAGGTCGTTAAGGAACAGGATTGGACCATAAGCACCTTGTTATGTGACGAGCTGGTGCTGCAAGGTTTTCGCAATGAGAATATTGGTAGAGTGGATATGATCATGCATTCCATTGGTGTGGGGATGTTCAGTGAAGAGCAGTATACAGAGTGGATTGAAGAAGCACGGCAGATGGCGATACAACATCAATGCATCGTTATGGGCACCAGCCATGCGGATGGCTCGTATCGTGACAGTGAAATTTCAATTCCAATCGCCTATTGTATTGCCTCGGACGGGCAAGTGGTCTTGGCGTCCAGAAACGATACGCGTACTCGTTTGATTGTCCTGGAAAAGCGAAATACAGCCGACCTCTGTCTTGGAGTACCGGGCAATGATGTGAACATTCGAGTCGTTCCTTTGGCATAATTCAACTGACAGGAATGCACAATGATTGGGCCGGTTAGCTTGCCGTATAGCCCGGTCATTCATGTTAGAATCGACATATGTTATGGCATACCTTGAATTCAAAGGAGGCCAATCAAATGAGTGAAGTTGGATACGGTTGTGGCGGCAATGTTGGTGGATTTGGCGGATGGACTTCCACAAGCGCAATTCTCGTACTCTTCATCTTGCTTGTAATCATCACTAAATCTTTCTGGCTGTAAGCCCTACAGAACAAGGTGAGACCTGGTTACGTGTATGCTCCGCTGATACTTCAGCGGGGCTTTTCTGCTTTTTCTACGAAAGAATGATATGATGAAAGAGATTTGACAACCGAAAACAATGTGCTTAAAATCACATAAGAGACTAATAATAGAGATTGAAGGGATAGCAATGCCGTTTATTCGTTTTAAAGGATTCACAGGACCCCAACTGGAGGAAGTTGTGCCCCGCATCACGGAGCAATTTGCGTTGATTACCAATATTCCGCAGGAGAGAATGAAGGCAGAACGTCATGATGTACAAGCTCTTACTCCTTCTCCGGCTTCAGTAGAGATCCTGATGTTCCAACGTGATCAGGAGATTCATAATCGGATTGCTTCCTCAATGCAGGCTATTTTGGAAGAAGCGGATTTGCCTGATGTGCATATTTTTTTCAATATACTGTCACCAGCGCTGTATTATAAACAAGGCAAGCCGTTGACAGATTACCGATTGGATTAAGAATAAAATGGATGCTCCGATGATGTTCGGAAGCAGCGGAGACGAGCAGATGTGTGCTCGTCTTTTTTGATTTTATCCTTTGATTCGATTTAATCGGAAAGAGCAAAGGGAGGATACAATGAATAAGGCACCGCCAATCAAATACACCAGCCGAACCCCCATTTGATCAGCAATCAGACCGAAGATTACCGTAGATATGCTCATGGCAGCTGAGAGAACAATCCCATGCGCTGCGTATACCTTGGACAGGGATTCGACGGGCACGCTGCTCTGAAAAGCCGTTTGCTGAGCAATATCGCGGATCTGATAAGCGGGACCCATAAGCAAACACAATACCAGAGCAAGCCAAGGAAGGCTGTTTAAACCGTAAGCAATGGTCAGCAAGCTGAAGAGAAGAGAACCTATGGCCATACTGGAGATCAAGTGCTTCTGGATGTGAGTGGTCAGGGCGATAGCCAGAATTCCCCCAAGAATGGTGCCAGCAGAATAGCTAGAGTTAATCAGTCCCCACCAACCTTCTTCTTGGCCCAAAGCTTCTTTCACAAAAGCAAGCGTGATAGCGCCGATCCAGATCGAGCCAGCAAGACCTTCAACCAGATCCATGAACGTGATCAGTCGCAAAGAGCGATTTTTCCAAAGAATAATCCAACCTTCCCTTAATACATCCCATCTGGATGTGGATTTGTCGACTTTCTCCTCAATCTCGCGGGTAAGTGAACTGATCGTAATCATCAGAATCAGGACAGCCCAGGATAAGCTTGTAGCTGCCCAGAATGTTGGTGAAGCACCCCATTGCATAACGATGAATCCTGTCATTGCATATCCAATGATTGTCACGGTCTGAGTAGAGAATGAGAGAAAACTATTCGCCTTCACCAGATCTTCTCCTTGAACCAATTGAGGAGTTAACGTGTTTAACAATGGAGATTCCCATCCGTCCAGAAACGAGAGGGTCGCTATTCCCACCATCAGAAGAGGAATGTGAGCAGTAAGATCGGTAAATGCGATGGCGATCCCGGTAATCATCAATGTTTTGGCTAAAGGAATGCTAACAATCAGCCTGGAGAATGCGAAACGGTTCACAAGCAATGGTGCAGTAAACCCTGCGACGATACGCGCTGACATTTGAATGAATGGAAACAGCGCAGCATAAAGGACAGACCCGGTCTGACCGTAAATAAACGTCGTGATAACCATAATATATATAACATTAATGAGAGAAAGCAGCGTTTTGGCAGCCCAATATGGATAAAATGCGATGTTCATGCTAAGGTGTCCTTTCCACAACGATAATTATATATTACGGGTATCGTTGCAAACGCACCACAAACAAAGTTGTCATTTTCCCGTCATTGAAGCGGCAAAAAAGCAGCTGTCCCAAGGAACAGCTGTCTTTCTGGTTTCTATTATTCAAGCCACAACGAGCGAAAAAGCGATAAGCAGCATCAACAGACTGGTCATTCTGGTCATCGCCATATAAGGTCTGCTGGGCTCAGCCTCTCCCCGGGAAATCCAGCCATAACGCAAGTACCAGCCAAATTTCGGGAAGCACAGATTGATGATACAAAGTGTCATGAATATAAAAAAGAGGGTTCTCATACCCGATCTTCCTTCCTCATTTTACATGACCGGCTCAACATTAACGCTTACGTCTGGAGAAGAAGAAAACAAGCAAAATAATAATAATGACGATTAATAAAAATTTCATGAGTGATCCTCCTGATGACATGATAAGTTTTTGTAAATGTATTTATCAGATATTACCCAAGGAACACATGACTTGAATAACTATGTTACAATTAATTATATTGTTTTTATATAATCACATACCATCGGGTTATCGATAGCTTCATTAGGAGTATGAATACAACAAAGTTTGGTGAGATGAAGGAGGAAGCATGACTAAATACAATCAACTCGTTATACAATGGGAATTTATTATCTCTAAGATTAAATCTTCCGTGACCGTAGTCGATGCTACCTTGCCTGATTTTCCGCTAATGTATGTAAATGAATATTTTACTCAATTAACCGGATATAGTGCCGAAGAGTCGATTGGACAGAATTGTCGTTTCCTGCAAGGGCCGGATACAGACCCGGAAACCGTACAACATATTCGCGAAGCATTGAAGAAGAAGCAGTCAATTAAGACAGAGATTCTGAACTATACGAAGCATGGACAGAAGTTCTGGAATGAACTGAATATTGATCCGATTTTCGATGATTCAGGGGAATGTCTGTTTTTTGTAGGGATTCAATACGATATATCAGAACGGAAATATACAGAGCATCAACTGCGAATGGCGGCGTCACTCGCTGAAATGAACAGCAGGGGACAGCTGGAGTTCATTGGGAAGCTGAACCATGAACTTCGCACCCCGCTGAACGGGATTATGGGCATGATCGAACTTGTCGGCATGGGGGACAACAGTGAGGAGCAGAAAGAGTATCTGGAGCTTGCGCGCCAGTCAGGGGAAGCTCTTCTGAACATTATCAACAATAGTCTGGATATGGCGAAGATCGGCAGAGGGAAAATGAAAGTGGAACAAATCGAATTTCAGCCGTTGAAGCTGATTCAACAGATTATTAAAACGCATGAACCTGCGGCACAGACTAAACGAATTCGCTTGCTCTGTCATGCGGATCTGGCCATTCCTGATGTACTCACGGGTGATCCTCTGCGTCTCCGACAAGTGCTGGATAACCTGCTCAGTAACGCCATTAAATTTACGGAACAAGGTGAAGTGCGATTACAGATAGATGTTGAGGAGCAGCGAGGGGATATCGTTATCCTGGTATTCACTGTTCATGATACGGGAATCGGCATTCCGGATAATAAAATTAATCAATTGTTTGAAGTATTCACGCAGACGGACGTCTCCCACGCACGCAAATTTGGCGGCAGCGGACTTGGACTCACGATCTGCAAAGAGCTGCTCGAATTGATGAATGGTCAAATTTCGGTGGAGAGTATCGAGGGAAAAGGAACGAGGTTTGAGGTTACCTTGCCTTTACTTCGACAACAGGCGATTCCTAACGTGGGGTAGGCTATACAAAGCAGCCGAGTATTTTGGCTGTTTTTTTTATGTTTTTTTATATTGTTTAGCGAACTGGCGTTCTGGTATAATGCAAGTGTTGAATGGGGGAGAAACAGCATGAGCAAAAGACGCAGAAGCAGAAAGAGCAAGGGCAAGCAACGATTTAAAAAGCAGATATTGACGCTGGTGGCCATGTTAATGGTAGCTCTCTATGCATGGATTGGAGGAGAAGGGTCTCTGGATATACCGTCCCCATTCGGGGGGAGCAAAGGGAGCGTAGATCATACCATCACATTCCCGGCAGAGCGCTATCCTGAGACGGCCAATCATATCAAGACGGCCATTAAGGCAGGGCATTCGGATGTATGCACCATTGATCGCAGTGGAGCTGAGGGTAATCGGGATTTGTCACTCAAAGGTGTTCCGGTCAAAAAGGGGAAAGATCGGGATGAATGGCCCATGGCGATGTGTGCGGAAGGCGGAGCGGGTGCAGATATCCAATATATTAGTCCCAAAGATAATCGTGGCGCAGGCTCATGGGTGGGAAACCAGCTAAGTACATATCCGGATGGAACACGAGTAAAGTTTGTGGTGAAATAACGACAGGCTGTGAATGGAAAAGTAATGATACAGAAATGCCTTGGGCTTTGAAAGAGTGTAGCGTGGAGTAAAAGGCAAAGATAAAACCAGACGTCGATGCGTCTGGTTTTATTTTATGAAGGGCGAAATAAACACGTCTAGTTCACGTATACATACATGAAGTACTTGTACCCTGTTTACAGATCAGCCGTACACAACTGCATTCCAGTTAAATGATGAGAGCGAATAGTTAACAAACGAGTGACTTGTTCCACTTCGTCGAATGGAATCCACAGGCTTCCGTGGACTGTTCGTAAGGAAAGGATGGAAGCATCCGCTGTACGTTCCGGAAATCCAGCTACCGTTTGACCACTTGTGTTACGGACGATGATTTGTTGTTTGCGCCGAATGGCAATTTCTACCTCTTTTTTCATATGTCATTGCTCCTGGTTATGGAATAGTAATTCGATATGTCAATAATTTCAATGGTTAATTTGTCTTCTTTATCTAGTCTATCAGAACTAGGTATAGATTTCCAGATCATAAATTATATTTTACATAGGTGTAAGGACTTATTACATATGATCCGTTTTTGAAGAAGCAACCAGGGTTATATAAGGGTAAAAGGAGGGGGACGTATAATGACACAATTGCTGATCGGACTTGTACGCACGGAGAATGAAGCCATTATCATGTTAAATAAATTGAAAAAGGAAGGCATAGCAGATCAATATTTGGGTGCGGTAGCCAAAGAACAGGTTAATCTTGAAGTGGTAAGTGAGAAGACTGGTTTGCCTATGCCTCTGAAGGGCGCAGGAACAGATGGTGCTTTAGGCGTGCTTAAAGGGGTACTTGCTGGTCTCGGCAAACGGATGGATCAGACGATGTCCATCGGAAAAGCGGTACGCAAACTCGCAGGCAACGAGATTGGAAGTGAGACGGATGATCTGGTGCTTACCTTGACAGAAGCCGGGGTCTCCGAAGAAGATGCTAATTACTATGAAGACTGGATGTTGCAGGGACATATCCTGGTGGTTGTGGAATGCAGCGAGGAAGAGGCGGCACGAATTGCACCTATTCTACTTTTTTAGTTTAATTTAAGCCTGATTTTAGGTTTCTTTAATGTTGGCGAGGTATTCTTATTTCACACCTCCCTTAATATAGATGGTTTATAGGAAGTTCGGGACCGCAACTCGAACTTCCTAGGCACTGCTCGCTCACGCTGGCAGTGCCTGTTTCATTTTTTTTGGATAATTTTATATTAAGGTATTGCAAAGTTATAAATTCCATGGTAAGATATTTCTTGTCGCCAAGAAATACATACCCATGCCGGGGTGGCGGAATTGGCAGACGCACAGGACTTAAAATCCTGCGGTAGGTGACTACCGTACCGGTTCGATCCCGGTCCTCGGCATCCATGATTTATAAGGTTTTCTCGAAAGGAGAGAACCAAGAGAAGATCGCATGACTCTCATGAACTATTGAGGGTAATGCGATCTTTTTTTTATTGAAAGATCAGAATCAGAATACCGCTCATTCAGATTGGCAGTTTTTTTTCCTCATGTAAGAACGTAGCCCAAAAAGCCTGCACAATTGCAGGCTTCTTTAAATTAGGAAACATATATGGGGAGCCCCGGAAACCAGAGGATACTTTGTTAGACTCCAACTTTATTGACTCCGCTGCACAACGGACTGGACAGCCCGCTGCCAGCCCGTGTAATAATTTTCCCGGGTGGCTTCATCCAGCTTAGGTTCATATGTCTCGTACAATATTAGATGGGGTGCAAGTTGCTCCGGATCGGACCAGACCCCTGTACAGAGGCCACCGAGATACACTGAGCCCATGGCCGACAGCTCGGCACAGGTAGAACGGGCCACTACGCTACCCAGAAGATCGGCCTGGAATTGCATGAGCCAGGCATTGGAGGAGGCCCCGCCGTCGGTCCGCAGACCGAGCAGTGGAATACCGGACTGCCGCTCAACGAATTCAACCGCGTCTCTGACTTGATAGGCAATGCTCTCCAGGGCAGCCCGGATTATGTGGGCTTTGGTGGTTCCTCGGCTCATACCAGTAATTGCTGCCCTGGCAAATGGGTCCCAATAAGGCGCACCCATGCCAACAAAAGCGGGGACAAGATAAACGCCGTCGTTTTCGGGCACGCTTTCAACCAGTTCTTGCATTTCCGCAAAGGTAGAGAAAAGCCCTAAACTATCCTGCATCCATTTGATGCTGTCTCCAGTGGACCGAATAACGGCTTCCAGCGCATACGTAATCTTTCCTCCGGCTCCCCAGGCGATCGTGGTTACAAGACCGTCACCGCCATCAATGGGTTGGTCCCCTACATTCATCAATACAGAGGTGCCCGTACCAAAGGTTGCCTTGGCGCTTCCAGGCTTAAAGCAGAGATGCCCATACAACGCGCCCTGGGAATCCCCGATCACCCCTGTGATCGGCACCCTTTCCTCAAAAAGGCTGCTGTCTACCGTATATCCGAATATGACATCGGATGGCTTAACCTCGGGCAGCAGGGAAGAAGGGACCGCGAACATCAAGGCCAGCTCTTCGTCCCATTCCAAGGTGTGAATATTGAACAGCGAGGTGCGGCTGGCGTTCGTGTAGTCGGTAGCATGTGTACTGCCGCCGGTCAGCTTCCAGATTAGCCAGCTGTCCATGGTTCCTGCCAGCAGCTTGCCTTCGGCGAGCAGTTCCGCAGCTCCTTTTGCATGCCTAATCATCCAACCCCATTTGGCTGCGGAGAAATATGGGTCGAGCATAAGTCCTGTTTTGGCGCGGATGGTTTCTTCGTGACCCGCTTGCTTCAGCCCCGAGCATAGGTCCGCAGTACGCTGGCATTGCCAGACAATGGCATTATATATCGGCTGGCCTGTAGTCTTATCCCACATCAGTGCAGTTTCGCGCTGGTTGGTAAGGGTCATTGCGGCCAGTTCTGCCGGATGGATGCCGGTTTGCTCCAGTACGCTGCGAGCCACCTTTATGACATTGTCATAAATTTCGAGCGGATCATGCTCTACCCAGCCGGGCTGGGGGAAGTACTGTTTATGCGCCATTCCGCATCTAGCGATGACTGTTCCTTCAGCGTTTACGAGAAGTGCTTTGGTGCCTGAAGTGCTCTGATCAATGGCCAATATATATTTCTGATTGTGGTCCATATGCTTCGCCCTTTACTTGTTGATCAATTCGAGCGCAACCTGTTTGATATTGTCGCTCGTAAGTCCATAATAGTGGAATACCTCCGCTGTTTTGCCGGCAATAGCGGGTTCATCCGGGATGCCAAGCACCTTCATCGGAACGGGATGATGCTGTACGACAACCTCAGCTACAGCAGCGCCAAGGCCGCCGAATATGCTGTGCTCCTCGACCGTAATAATGTGTCCGGTCTCCCTTGCCGCAGCAATGATGGCCTTTTCATCCAAAGGTTTAATCGTATGCATGTTGATGACCCGTGCGGATACGCCGTTTTCGGCAAGCGCCTTGGCGGCATCGAGGGCAACACGTACGGTTTCACCGGTGGCAATGATCGTAACATCGGAACCTTCCTGTACAATGACAGCCTTACCTATCTCAAACGGATAATCTTCGGATTCGTATACATCCTCGACGGGGTTGCGTCCGATCCGGACATATACACCGCCGTCATATTTAACCAGCGCTTCGGTCAGCTTCTTCGTTTCGTGGCGGTCGGCGGGAAGCACAATAGCCAGTCCAGGAATGGCACGGGCTACCGCGATATCCTGTACAGAGTGATGGGACATGCCGAGCGCACCGTAGCTTACGCCGCCACTAATCCCGATTAGCTTCACATTGGTCCTCGAATAAGCGACGTCAACCTTGATCTGTTCAATGCTGCGCATGCTCAGGAAGCAGGCAGGTGAAGTGACAAATGGTTTCTTGCCGCTGTGGGCCAATCCCGCGGACATGCCAACAATATTCTGTTCTGCAATACCAACCTCAACGAATTGTTCCGGAAATGCATTGGCGAATGGAGCCATTGCAGCGGAACCGCGTGAATCACTGGCGAGTACCATAATGTCCCGGTCGTCTTTGGCCAATTCCAGCAGTGTGTCGCAGATGACTTGGCGGTTAGGAATCTTGTTCATAGTGATTACACCTGCCCTTTCTGTATCAATTCCTCAATGGACGCGTTCAATTCGGCCAGTGCCAGTGCCAGTTCTTCATCGTTCGGCACATGGTGGTGCCAGGCAGGAACATTCTCGGCGAAGGATACGCCCTGGCCTTTGGTTGTATTGGCCAAAATCAGCGTTGGTTGGCCGGGTACTTCAGGCGCAGCTCGGAATGCCTGTAGCAGTTCTTTCATATCGTTGCCGTTGATGGAAACAACGTTCCAGCCAAAGGCCGCCCATTTCTCATCAAGTGGTTCCAGGCCCATGACCTCTTCGGTAGTTCCGCTGATTTGAAGCTGGTTGCGGTCGATAATGCCGACCAGATTATCCAGTTTATAATGGGCGCCTGCCATAGCGGCTTCCCAATTGGAGCCTTCGGCCTGCTCGCCGTCTCCCATTAGACAGAACACACGGTAAGAGCGGCCGTCCCGCTTGGCCGCAAGGGCCATTCCGACGGAAATGGGCAAACCATGGCCCAGGGCGCCAGTGTTCATCTCGATGCCGGGAACCTTGTTGTTCGGGTGGCCGATGAGTCGGGTACCGAACTGGCTATAGGTCTCCAGTTCTTCTCTGGGAAAGAATCCGCGGTCAGCTAGAACACACCATAGTGATTCTACCGAATGGCCTTTGCTGGCAATGAAGCGGTCGCGATCTTCCCATTTCGAATGAGACGGATCAATATTCATAATGTCATAATATAAGGCCGTTAGAATGTCTGTGTTACTCAAAGATCCCCCTGTATGACCTGTTTTGGCGCGGTGAATAATAGTCAGCAGATCCATCCGGATTTGTGCGGCTTTTACTTTCAGTTCGTAAATTTCCATAATGTCCTCCTCTGATAGATGCCATTGAACTTGGCCTTGAGCGAGTAGCTCTATTCTTTACACGTGCAGACCTGACTGTTTAGTGCGTGCAAGATCAGAGCCTCTAAGCCAGCTTTGTATTTCCTTTTCCGTAGGGTCTACGGGGTCCGGCGTCAGGCCGGGGATATAATTGCAGGCCTCATAGATGGCCGGAATAACATTGGCATGGATGCCTACGGAGTGATGAACATAAGGACCTTTGACGAGCTTTTCTTCCCACAGTGGCCAATCGTTCACTTCCACCCATACATAGGAACCGCGAGTATAAGGGCCTTGTATGCCACGGGCCTTGCCCAGGAACATGGAGTATTCGCCGTTGTCACCGTCAAACCGGGCAATGGTCATGCTGCCACCGCGGATTTCGCCTTCATGGGTTCCGGGAGCATGGTCGTCAAAGAGAAAGTGCTTGCGCAGCTTTGGTTTCTGCTCCACAGAGAGCGAGACAGGGAAATTTCCGCAGTGGAACAGCAGTTCTCCGTTGTCATTTTCCGGATGACGGACGGTAATGTCGGCAAAAAAGGTTGGTCGTTCATTCATTGCGGCCGCTTGTACCATAATGGACGTAATGGCTCCATGGATGTCCGTTTCACAAGTGACCGGAATTTGTTCATCGGTCAGGATCGCATTGGCCAGACATGGCATGATTGACATGGCCTCCTGCAGCGAAGACCAGCATTGGATAGCGATAGCGGTGCTTCCCGTCTCATGGGCGAAAGACTTCATAGCAACTTTTAAAGCGGCGATTCGCCTGATGTCGTCTTCGGTCACTTCGCTGTAGTCGAGCTTTTCTTTAATGTAATCCATCGTATCAAGTAGTTCGGCGCTGCTGCTGGCCGCAATTTTTCGAGTTCGGAGCTGAATATCGACAAGGGTAATCGGATGGATCTCAATGCCAAAGCGTTCAAGCAGTTCGCCCTCATTGCACATCATCGTCCAAAACGAAGCGGGACGTGGACCGATCTGGAGAATACGCAGGCTCTTGAACTGACGTACAACATTGGCTGCCGCGATAAAGTTGGTGAAGCCTCGCTCGAATACGGGATCATTCACCCAGCTGTTGGTTACATAAGTGAAGGGAACGTTGAATCTGCGCAGCACTTTGCCTGTGGCGAAAATACCGCATTGAGTATCGCGAAGGCGCATACCGTCCGCAAGCGGAGCTTCATCCCGTGGCCCCCAGAGCAGAACAGGCTTGCCAAGCGCTTTGCCAACACGAGCTACGGTGTCTTCGGTGCCGAAGTTACAGTGTGGAAAAAATACGGCATCGACTTCTTCCTCTCTGAACCTCTTGGCTATCATGTCGGCATTAATATGGTCGTCGTACAGCAACCCTTCCTCGTTAAGGCCTTCCAGATCCACGATATCAATATCCATTCCAAAGCTCTCAATTTGCTTGCGAATTTCTACTTTGTACTTAAATGCATCCTCAGCGCTGAATGTAAAACGTCGTGTTGGGGCATAGCCCAACTTTAATTTCTTCATCATCATTTCTCCTCGGTATGGAATATTTCAGTCTGGTTGAAATGAAAATAATAACTAAACAAGGTGGATTTAGTTTAGCGTTTTCGGCTTGAATAAATGTATTTTCTATCTACGACGTCATGTTAACATCGGTTTTAAGTAGTGTCAATGAATAATTTAGTTTTTTTTAGTTGTTTTTACTGAACAAAAGACTAAACTTAATGACCTTAATTTAGCTAAACATTGCACGGAATTCAGATTCGGTGTAAACTTCACGTATCACATGGTTGTGTTGTTACCTTATTAAGAAATGGAGAATCAAGGCATGAAGATGGAAGATATCGCTAAACTGGCTAATGTATCCAAAGCAGCCGTTTCGTTGGCCTTCAGTGGCAAGCCGGGTATCGGTCCGGATACGCGAGAACGCATTCTCCAAGTAGCCTATGAAGCGGGATACAGCCCCAAGAACAGGGAAGTAGCGACTACAAAAGTAGATAAATCGCTGCTTTTTCTTGTATGTACTAATTCGGGAATTGTCCTTGAAGAATATTACCAGCAGCCATTTTTCAAAGAATTGATTCATTTTATTGAAGAACGCTGTCGTCAGAAAGGATATTCCCTAATTTTCTCAACGGTAGATGTAGAATATTTTCAGAGGGATATCCAGGTAGTCGCCGATGAGAAGCGCAGCGTCGGAACCATTGTGCTGGGCACCAATTTGACTCGTGAACAAATCAGGAACATTCATGCCAAACTGCCTAATCTGGTTGTGCTTGATACCTGCTTTGAGACGTTGCCGGTACAATTCATTCAAATTAATAATGTAATGGGTGCCTATCAGGCCGGAGCTTATTTGTGCAACATAGGGCACACCTCGATCGGTTATATCGCTTCCAATGTGCGAATTCATAATTTTGAGGAACGTAAACGTGGTTTTATGGCGGCCCTTTCGGAGCGAGGGCTGAGGGTGCCTGAGACAGCACATTTCTCCGTAGCCCCAACTATTCTTACTTCTCAGGATGATCTGAAACGGCAGTTGACTACCTATCTGGAGAACGGGCACCGTATGCCTACGGCATGGTTCTGCGAATGTGACTATATAGCAATCAGTGCCATGAAAACGATGAATGAGCTGGGCATCCGTGTGCCGCAGGATACTTCAGTCATTGGCTTTGATAATATTAATGAATCGTTGGTTGTGACTCCCGAGTTGACGACTATTCACGTGGATAAAGAAAGAATGGCCAGTCTGGCGGTTGACTTGCTGACTGACGCATTGTCGCAGGGGACAAGCAAAATTATAGTGGACACCATTTTCGTGGAACGGAATTCCTGCGCCACTCCTGCTGATCCTGAACCTGCGGGACAAATGCCGGACAGCCCCGGGCAGGACTAATATAAGAACAGGGGGAGCTTGAATGAATTCACGCATGGTTTCGATTTTACAGCATCTGCTTGCTGCGGACATCCCTGTCAAGAGCGAGCATCTGGCAAAATTGATTCAGGTTACTTCACGCACCGTACGCAGTGACATCAGAGAGCTGGATGAGTTCCTGGCCAAGCATGGAGCATCGGTTCAACCTGTTCGTTCAAAAGGGTATGAACTGAAGATTACAGACGACAGCAGCTTTCGTATGCTTCTGCAGCAATTGTATTTGAACAATGAACCGGAAAATTCGGGATCACCTGAGTACCGACAGCTTTATTTAATCAGGCGCCTTCTGCTTGCCGTAGCCTATTTGAAGCTTGAAGAGCTGGCAGATGAGCTCTATGTCAGCAAGTCCACGGTTCAGAACGATTTCAAGGAGGTCAAGAAGAAGCTGCTTGCCTACGGAATTGGCATCGATAAACGTCCGAACTATGGCATTAAGCTGAGGGGTGATGAAGTCCGGTTGCGTTTATGCATATCTGAATTCGTCGTGAACCGCTTGGATGAAGAGTGCGCTGGAGGAATACATGATACGCTGCGTATTGTCTCTCCTCACGAAATGACATTGATACGCAGCATTATTCTGGAACAGATTCAGAAGCTTGGCGTGAGCCTGTCGGATGTCGCTTTCAGCAATCTGTCCATTCATATTGCGATCGCCTGCAAGCGAATTCGTGACGGTAACCAGGTAGCGATGCTCCTGGATGAAAAGGAAGAATTCAGGGCTGCTGAGGAATTTCAGGCGGCTGAGCAGATTGTAGCGTTGATTGAACGAGAGCTGGACTTATCATTTCCTGAAGATGAGGTTGCCTATATAGCCATGCATCTGGCCGGGAACAAGTGGTTTGCAGGGGTAACCTGGGAAGAGGTAGAAGATGGCGGTCCCGAGAAACTGCTGGATCGCGGGATTTATGAGCTAGGGAAAGAAATCCTTGCTGAAATTGATAAGGACCTTAACCTGAGAATCAGCAGGGATCAAGAGCTTTTGATGGGCATTTGCCTCCATTTAAAGCCAGCACTGAACCGTGTACGATACGGGATGAGTATTCGTAACCCGATGCTGGAGCATGTGAAGAGTAACTATCCCCTTGCTTTTCAGGCAGGGGTCATCGGAGCTAAGTTGATTGAGAGTAAGCTCAATATTTTGATTCCCGAAACGGAAATGGGATATCTGGCTATTCATATCGGTGCGGCCATGGAAAGACAGCAGATGGATACTAGGCCGAAACGTTGCTTGGTCGTATGTACCTCGGGTGTAGGCAGTGCGCGTCTGCTATATTACAAGCTAAGAAGCAAGTTCGGCGAGAGACTGGAGGTTGTGGGAACGACCGAGCTTTACAAGCTGCATCAGATCTCTTTGCATAACATTGATTTTGTGGTAAGTACAGTCCCTATCCCACAGCCGTTGTCTGTTCCTGTGGTTGTTGTGCAGACACTCCTGGGCGGTGGGGATATGCATAACATTGAGGATTTGCTTAATGGGGAGAAGGAGTATTCCTTCCGCTACATTATGGAAGAACTTGTGTTTCTGAGACAGCGCTTTACCTCGAAGGAAGAGATTATTACTTTTATTGGGAACAAAATGTATGAACTCGGGTTGATTCGCTCTTCCGAAGGTTTCATCGGTCTGGTTATGGAGCGAGAAAATGCTGCGCCGACAGCCTATGGAAATTTGGTGGCCATTCCTCATCCAATCATTCCGCAAAGCAACCGCACGGTATGGGCGATATGCACACTTGAGTCTCCGATCGACTGGTCGGGCCGGCCGGTACAATTTGTCTGTCTCCTGAGTATTGACAAGAGCGGCGAAGAGCCTCAGGTGAAAATGTATCAACATCTGATGGGGCTGGTTGACGATTCCGAGATTATTCAGCAAATGCTGGAATGCAAAACGTATGGGGAGTTTGCCCAAATGATTGTCAGACATAAACTGTATTGATTGTCCAAGGCTCTGTATGGCGTTTGACCGGATTTTCGGCCAGACGGCGGTATGGAGTCTTATTCATTTTCCGAGAAATAGGGTATGGCATTCTCTGCTGTTGGCGTTAAGTGCGTGCGGATATAAGTATTTCCGCTTGTAGTGGAAAAGGATTGCGTTTAGATGTGAGTTGTAATCGTATACACTGATCTTGCAAGACAAAGAAATGGAATGTAAGAGGTGGATGCAATGGATGAGTATCAGGAAATTATTATGGGGATTATAACCAATGCAGGGTTCGCCAAGAGCAAGGCTATGGAGGCCATTGCCCTTGCCCAGAAAGGCCATTCTGAGCAGGCAGCAGCATGTCTGGAGGAATGTAAGAAGGAACTGGTCGGTGCGCATAAATCGCAAACACGGCTGATTCAGCAGGAAGCGGGAGGAGCCACACATGAAGTGACACTGTTGATGGTACATGCCCAGGATCATTTGATGTCAGCCATTACAACAAAGGATTTGGCGGGGCATATTGTGGAGCTATATGACAGATTGAACCGCTATGAAGCGGCAGTTGGACATAATACTACAATCAGGGAGGACTAAGAATGAAACAAATTACTCTGGTATGCGCAGCAGGAATGTCAACAAGTATGCTGGTACAGAAAATGCAGAAGGCAGCCCAAGTCCAAAATATTGAGGTGGAGATCAGAGCCACCTCCGAGAGTTCTTTCAAAGAGTACGCGGACAAGACGGATGTGCTGCTGATCGGGCCGCAGGTTGGCTATCTCGAAGGTGATTTTAAAAGCAAATATGAACCTAAAGGAATTAAAGTAAGCGTAATCAACCGAATGGATTATGGCATGATGAATGGGGAGAAAGTGCTTGCCGATGCTTTAAGCCTGTAATCATCGGTTCATCAAATGGAAGCGTTTTCTAAATGGCATTTATCGATGAAATTCTAAAGCAGGAGATGAACGGATATGGCAAATGAACAAAAGCTATCCCACAAGCTGCAAAGATTCGCAGGTAAAATTCAGCAAAATCGCTATATGAGCGCTATTTCGAACGGTCTGATGTCAACACTCCCTTTTCTGATTGTCGGGGCGTTCTCAACGTTGTTCTCCGCACTTTCCTGGCAGCCTTATCAGAACTTTATTGCGTCGGTAAAGGGAATTATTGGTTTGGCTTCAACCATGACTACGGGGATTATCGCCCTCTATGCCGTATTCTTCATTGCGTACAGACTGGCGCAGTCCTTCGACAAGGACCCATTGGTTCCCGCAGCGACTGCGCTGCTCTCCTTCCTAATCCTTACGCCGGTAGAGACTTTCGACAAGGTCCGGGCATTGCCGCTGCAATGGCTTGGTGCTCAGGGATTGTTTGTAGCCATGTTTGTAGGTTTGGTCGCCGCGAGATTGTATATATGGATTGTTGACCGCAACTGGACCATTAAAATGCCTAAGGGAGTTCCACCTACGGTCGTCAAAACCTTTTCGGGCCTTATTCCAGCCATGTTGGTCGCCGTCCTTTTCGTTGTCATATCCGGATTGTTCATGCAAACCTCTTTTGTTACAGTCCATCAATTTATATATACCTATCTGCAAGTGCCGCTGGAAGGGCTGGGCGGATCACTGGGGGCTCTGATTATTGCGCTGATCATCATGCAGGCACTCTGGATGTTCGGGATTCATGGAGCCATTGTCACTTTGGCTATCGTTAAGCCCATCTGGATGAGTCTGGATCTTGCGAACCTTGAGGCATTTCAGGCCGGTGCCCCGTTGCCAAATATTATTGGACTGGCGTTCTGGTACATCTATGCCAATTATGCACCAATGCTCGGATTCGCACTGTTGCTGGTCTTTCTCGCTAAGAGCAAGCAACTGCGTACGATTGGGAAACTTGGCCTGCCGGGGACGTTCTTCTCGATACATGAGCCCCTGATCTTCGGCATACCGGTCGTTCTAAATCCGCTTTTGGCGGTTCCGTTTATCGCTTCACCTATCGTTTGCGCAGTGCTGGGCTATTTTGCCACCACGATCGGCTTGCTGCCAGCACCTATTGGAATTTATCCTGCATTCGGAACGCCGATATTTGCTTTGGGATTCATTGAGGGCAGTTGGAGGCTTGCTGCTGCACAGCTTGTGCTCATTCCGGTTTGTATGCTGATCTATTATCCATTCTTTAGAATACTCGACAGACAGGCGCTGGAGAGGGAATCTGAAGCAACGGAGAATGCAGAACAGGAAGGGACATCCGGAATCAATGCAGGTGCAGTCACCTCATAAACGGACAATACACTTGTAAAACGGCGTTTACAGCGCCGTTTTCTGTTATTACTCAAGAGATAGGAGAGGTTGTAATGATCAAGCTTGAGATAGCGGAGAATAAACGTCATTTCATCAGCGGAGGGGCTCCGTTTTTCTATCTGGCCGATACAGTCTGGAGTGCATTTACTAATATCTCGATGGAGGAATGGAACTATTATCTGGACTACAGGAAAAGCCAGGGCTTTAATGTCCTGCAGATTAACCTGTTGCGGCAGTGGGATGCCAGCGGCAGTGATCTGAATCAGGAGCCATTTGCCCTGTGTGAAGACGGCACTTTTGATTTTTATTCGCTAAATGAGGAGTATTTCGAAAGAGCCGAGCAAATGTTGAAAATAGCGGTGGACAAAGGTTTTGTACCTGCTCTAGTCCTGCTCTGGTGTAATTATATTCCTGATACCTGGGCGTCCAGAATCCGGGAGGATAAGAAGATGCCGCTGGATGCTGTCGAGCCGTACGTGCGTTATGCAGCGAACCGCTTCTCCAAATACGATCCAATCTATATCGTGAGTGGGGACACCGACTTTCCGTCTGAACGGGCGAATGAATACTACCGGACCGCACTTCATGCTGTGAAAAAGTATAGCCCGGAGTGCTTGACCACCTTGCATATTCAAGGACGACTTGCGGAAGTGCCAGCCGAATTCATTAACGATGGTGATCTGGATTTCTATATGTACCAGTCTGGGCACAATTCGCAGTTTCAATCTACGGCTTACACCTTAGCTATGGATTTTAATAGCAAGCCGGTAACACGGCCTGTGTTAAACTCGGAGCCTTGCTACGAAATGATGGGGTACAGCCGCCAGGGTTATGGCCGGTTCAGTCGTGCCGATGTGCGTAAGGCTGCCTGGCAAAGTCTTTTATCCGGGGCAACTGCCGGTGTAGCTTACGGTGCACACGGAATCTGGAGTTGGCACAAGAAAGGCAGACGATTCGGAGTTACCGGAGAAGGGTTTGACAGCCCCTATGATTGGCAGACTGCTCTAAAATTTGAAGGGGCGTGGGATTACGGCTTTGCCAAATGGCTGTTTCAGATGTATGGGCTTATCGACTTGCAGCCATGGGACATTGTGCTTAAGAACACGGAAGAGATCCGGGCAGCGGCAACCACCAACTTGTCCAAGGTCGCCATTTATGTGCCTGTCAATACCGTGCTGAGGTTGGATGCGGATCTTGGTGAATATGAGTTTACAATTATTGACCTTGAACACCGCAGATTCGCGGCCGCTGTCATCACTGTTCAAGAGAAAACGACAGTTATAGATATGCATGATTTCGAAAGTGATGTTTTTGTAATTGGTGTGAGAAAATAATATGAGGTGATCTGGAATGGGGTTAGGTCCTAACTTTCTGTGGGGCGGCGCAACCGCGGCGAATCAAAGTGAAGGCGGATATAATTTAGGAAACCGTGGTTTAGCCAATGTTGATTTATTGCCTATAGGCAAAGATCGAGCAGGAGTAATGGCCGGAAAAATAAAAATGCTTGAATTGGATGATAAGCACTTTTATCCGGCTCATGAAGCAATTGATATGTATCATCAGTATATGGCTGACATCAAATTATTTGCTGAAATGGGCTTCAAAACGTATCGCATGTCGATATCATGGACTCGAATTTTTCCCAATGGGGATGATGAGCAGCCGAACGATGAAGGTTTAACCTTTTATGAAAATATATTTTGGGAGTTACGAAAGCACAATATTGAGCCATTGGTAACGTTAGCACATTTTGATGTACCCGTCACTCTTATTCAACAATACGGGTCATGGCGTAATCGTAAAATGATTGTTTTTTTTGAGAACTATTGTCGTACCGTATTCGATCATTACAAAGGGATGGTAAAATATTGGCTGACCTTTAATGAAGTGAATATGATATTGCATGCACCATTTTTGGGTGCGGGCTTATGTTTTGAAGCAGATGAAAATGAAGATCAGGTTAAATATCAAGCCATGCATCATCAATTAATGGCCAGTGCGATTGCAACCAAAATAGCGCATGAAGTAGATCCGGAGAACAGGATTGGCTGTATGCTGGCAGGAGGAAATAACTATCCATATTCTTGTCGTCCGGAGGATTATGCAAAAGCAGTCGAAAAGGATCGGGAAAATTATTTGTTCATTGACATTCAATCCCGGGGTGCTTATCCGAGTTATGCATTAAAAAAATTCGAACGAGAACATATTCATATTGTAATGGAACAGGGCGACCAAGAACTGTTAAAACAACATACAGTTGATTTTATTTCATTTTCCTACTACTCTTCCCGAGTTGTTGCTACCGATCCATCTGTTGCTCATGAAACGGCTGGAAATATATTTAAATCTATTAAAAATCCTTATTTGAAGTCTTCCGAATGGGGCTGGCAGATTGATCCCTTAGGATTGAGGTCAGCGCTGAGTATTTTATATGACCGTTATCAGAAACCATTATTCATTGTGGAAAACGGACTTGGTGCGGTGGATACGCCAGATGAAAATGGCTATGTGGAAGATGATTATCGAATCGAATATTTGCGTGAGCATATTAAGGCATTTAAAGCAGCAGTCCTGGAAGATGGCGTTGAGTTGATAGGGTATACCACTTGGGGATGCATTGATCTGGTGAGTGCGACCAAGGGCGAAATGAGCAAGCGTTATGGATTTATTTACGTTGAACGTGATGATGAAGGTAAGGGTACTCTGAAACGTAGTAAGAAAAAATCATTTTATTGGTATCAAAAAGTTATCCAAAGCAACGGTGATGATTTAGATTAAATCGGATTCAAAACCAAGCCCTTTTAATTAAGAGGGAAAACCCGAGGCCGATCTTCAAAAAAAGCGGGATGAAGTGCTTAGCACAACAGAGAGTGACATTATAGGTTTTGCGGAACTGGTATCCGCCACAGCTCTAATGGAACAGCAGCAACGTTGTGTTATCGGTAATGAAAATAAGATTGAGGACCATAAGTAATTATTTGACGAAACCCTTGATTTGATCAAGAACTCATCGAAGGATGCCTCAAAGTCGAAGTGTGAAGTAATAAATGTATGAATACCAAAGGGAGCTTTTATGAGCTGTAATAGCTTATAAAAGCTCCCTTTTCTTGTTATACAGGGTTATTTCCAATTAATCCAATCTGATCAATTAGCTTATGTTGAAGGTTTAGGCCTCTTATCGGAGGAATATCTTAATTGTTCCTGATAAGCGTAAAAACAACCGGCAGAACCATAGTCAATCCCGCAAGTATCGCAGTGCCTGCTGCGCCCCTGTAATTCTTTTGTTTCCAGAGTGTTGGAGCCAGACTTCCAATATAGATGCCTGCCCACAAGGAAAGAATACCCAATATAAAGAGTTTTGCAATTACAGCCGTCATTTTTTCATCTCATCTCCTTCAACGGCAGGACCGACCTGATCTCCATGCCTTTTCATGCGGAAACGAATATCCAAATGGTATTTCGTTTCTTTGATATGTTCTCTCCACTTATAGGCGTACCACTCCTGAAGTGTGGGGAAAGTGGCCCGGAGGCGGTTCCCAATATGAACACAATCCACATTCCATGTATAGAGTGTTTTATCCAGAAGTTCTGAGGCCATGGATGTCAACTGTTCTTGAACAGAATTTTCTAATAACTTCATATTTTCGGGCGACGTGTAATCCACTTTTGACATGGAACCTATCAATTCTCCAACCATATGGGGAGACAAGGAGACATTAATTTGGTCGTCTGTGTGCGTTAAGGTAAGCGGATTTTTTTTCAGCGCATCCATACTGATGGTCAGATTGTACTTGGGATCAACCGGATCATGAAATTCCATGACGGTTTCTTCAAACTCCCCACGCAGAATGTTGAGCGTTTTGGTTTCCAGTGCGGTAAGGTAACCGACCAGTTTTTGCCCCCTGTATACTGCACTTCCAAAGAAATCGATGGGGGTCTCTCCCTTTCTGGGAAGATTACCTGCATAGGTATTACTCGTGATGGGTGGCTCTTCTTTTGAGCTTAAAGATGACTCTTCCTTGTCCCAACTCAGGGAACCTTTCTCCACATCAGGACGTGCTGCTGACAGAATCGTTGTGCCTCCGGTCCCCGGTTGTTCAATGTCCAGAATAAAATCGTGAAAACGGGATCTCTTGGGCGTGATGGCTCCCGTATTGTGGGGGTCCATCTCAAGCTCAAACCACAGATCAATATCATCCTCCATTACAGGTTTAATATTTTGGATGTATCTATCTGCCCGACCTTTTGTCGTTATCACATTGACCGTTCGACGGAATTCCGAATTTCGTACAACCTCACCGATGACCGGCATAATGCCCTCACGGGCAACGCCATCCCCCAGAATGAATGCCTTGGAATGAATGAGGGTCAGCCTTCGGGCTACATAGCTTTGACTTGTAAGCATGGCGGAAGAAAGGCTCGCACCTTCTTGAGAAAAAACATTCACTATACTCTTGGATTCTGACTTGCTCTCGCTATTCATGCTGCTGTTTGACTTGGGCATGGCGACGGCAAAGGTATAGATATAATCGTTCTGTGGTCCAGGATCTACGCCTACAGCCATGATGAATGCCATGTTTTCCGGGTCTAGCCGATCCCAGCACCCCGTCAGCAGTGGAAAAATGAAGATAAGGAGGAGGGAACATTTGCTGATGGGCTGGAATCGTGTCATGTTGTGCGCCTCCTCATTTTCATTTTAATCATGCCGACAAACCATGTAAGCATGGGCAGGCCAATGGAGATGATTGACCCGTAAGTGCGCAGAAATTTCCCGTCCCAGGCGACGGCTTTCATTTCACTGGTGGGTAGTAAGGCAAAGGCATACACCAGGAGAGACAGCGGGAAAATTAATGGCTTGACTTTGGTTAATTTCAAAACCTGGGACATTGTCGCAGCAGCGCAATATAATCCGATGGCCAGCTTGATCACGGCGCTGATTAGCCATGCGATAAGGAACAGACTCTCCAGCCGCTGAATCCATCGGCCAAAAATAATTAAACGGCTCACTTCATACATGGGAACGTTAAGCCGGATGGCTGATGGATACGGGAAAACAAACATATACACGATGGTAGTGCCAAATAGCATGAGAGATGAAATCAGAATGCACCACCATGCGGCACGACCCCATTCCTGCTTTTTCCGCAATCTGGGCAGAAGGAAACCGAACACGAGCATTTCCGAAAACAAGGAGCTTTTGATGATCCCGTACTTCAATACATCTTTTGGACCTGTTCCCCAAAAGGGAGATAGCGCATTGATTTCCGAATGGGTCATTAATCCACCCATGAGTACAATGATGACGCTCCCTACGATCAGGAAGATGGCGATCCAGCATAGGCGTCCAATAGCCTCTATGCCGGAATGGGCCATAAAGGAAATGGAGATCAGGAGCGAGATTTGAATAATGTTAATCGGTGTCCGCGGCAAAATATCGGAAGTGAGCAGTTCCGAGAATTCACGCAAAACCAGGAAGGTAATCATGAAGAAGAAGCAAAAGTAGATGATATTCAGTAATGTACCTATTAGCGAGCCCCATATTTCCTCCGTCGCTGCCATCAGAGTAGAACCTTCAGTGGCATTTTGCAGTACTCCCCGGATTGCCCACCATGTCAGCGGACACAGAACTGCTGCGATGAGAACAATGATCCATGCTGCCGTCCCGCCGAGTTCTGCAAGAGATCTTTGAAATGGCAAAAAGATCTTGGTGATGATGAAAATGATCCCGATCGATGCCGCTTCATAAACACCGATATAATTCTTTTTCACGAGGGGCCTCTTTCTTCTCCGGACGGAGAGGATGGAGTTATATCGTGTGTTTCCTCCATTTTTTGTTTCTTTTGCGGGCGTAGCGAAGCGGGTCTACGAGTCTGGTGATGCCATGGGTTACGGAGAAGTGAATTGTCTCCCGGATGTTTAGGTGTAATTGGAGCCAAACTGGGCACTCCGAATCGGTTGGTGGCAATCCAGTCCGTCCACAAAATCATCGACAGCAGCAGAATACCGATCAAGCCCATAAACGAAGCACAGGCCAAATAAACAAACCGGAGGATTCGGGTCGCGAATTGCATGTTATAGTTGGGAATCGTATAGGAGGCAAGCGCTGTGGCCGCCGTGATAATAACCATGATTGGACTAACGATGTTAGCTTGTACAGCAGCCTGTCCCATAATCAACGCCCCTACGATACCAATAGTCGGACCGATCACACTTGGAATGCGTACACCGGCCTCCCGAATCAGCTCGAACATCGCTTCCAGAAGAAATGCTTCGGCGGCAACGGGCAGGGGGATGGATTCCCGCGTACTCGCAATCGCGAGCACAAGTGTAGTCGGTATCATCTCTTGATGAAAATTCGCAATGGCAACAAATAGGGCGGGCAAATACAACGAAAGGAAAAAGCCAACCACCCGGATTATCCGAAGAAAAGAACTGTATTGCCAGCGGAGATTACTGTCTTCGGCCGTTTGCAGAAACAAGGGGAACTGACTGGGCACGATTAGCGCAAAAGGAGAGTTATCCACCAGAATGCATACATAGCCATCCACAATTTGACTCGTAGCGCGGTCGGGTCTTTCTGTGCTTAACATCGCGGGATATATCGAATTGGGTCTATCTTCAATCAATTGCTCCAACATTCCGCTGTCGCCTATGTAATCCATCTTGATGTTGGCGATGCGTCTGCGCACTTCATTGACAAGAGCTCTATTAGCGATGGATTTCAGGTAAACGATCGAAATTGAAGTCCGAGAGATCGTACCGACGACACCGGATTCAACCATCAGATCTGACGTTTGCAGACGTCTTCTGATTAATGACAGATTGGTTTGTATATTTTCCGTGAATCCAACTTGGGAACCAAGGATCACATTTTCCGTTTTGGGATTTTCCAGACTTCGTTCATTCCCGTCTTTAACGTCCACGATTACCGCTTCCTCTAGTCCGTTCACCATGACGACAGCGGACCCCTTTAGAATGGCTTGCACGATAAGTTCAAGAGAAGAGGTCGCATTTTGCTTGCAGTTCGTCAGAATTTCGTTCTTCAGCGTTTCGATCTTCAGTGGCGGGTCCATGGATACATTTGCTGTCAACAAGGGATGAATAATGGTTTCGTAGAGCAGCCGTCCATCCACCTGACTATCCATAAAGATGACCATACCCTGATTGTCTTGAGAGCCTATCGTAACAGGGTGGAAAATTAAACCACTACTCTTAGGATAAGAAAACTGTTTGCTCAGCCAATCCATATTTTCTTTCATAACCAAAGACAGCAATGGAGATTGCTTCTCGCTAGTCCACGGTTGGGCTTGGGGCATTTCCACACGCTCATCCTTCGAGGAGGACGGACTCGTTTCTCCTTTGTTTTCAGTATTCCAGTGTCCAAGGGAGAAGGGTTGATCAGGGGGAGGGCCCTCCGACAAGTCAGCGATCAAATATTTTTTGAATTTTTTCCAGCTACTCATCTGTCTCATCTCCTGGGAAAAGCGAGTCAGCGCTCGCAGAATCATTGTTGTATTGGTAATTGTAGTGTCTCTTCCCAATTTCATATTTATGCGGCGTATAGGGTTAGAACTTGTATCTCGCGCCCGTTGAAAGGATAAATAACAACATTTCTCATTTTAATGAAAATCTTTTATGTGCCAGCGATTATTTTATGGTGAAGATCATAATACATATCAGATGACACCTGTGGTGCTGCCCGTTAGGAAGACATGCAACGATGGTGTATAATATCCATAGGCATATATTACCTTTACTTTTGAACTTGAAGAACGCAAGGTTGCATACCAAACTAAACAATTTATGGACGGAGGACTCGACCCATGTTGAAACAGCTTAAGCCCTATAAGGTGCTGCAGGAACGCAGAATCGAAGAGTTGCAGTCAGATGCGTATCTCCTGGAACATCAGAAATCCGGAGCCAAAATTGTACTCTTATCCAATCAGGATGATAATAAAGTGTTCAGTATCGGTTTCCGTACTCCTCCGGAAGACAATACAGGTGTAGCTCATATTCTGGAACATTCCGTACTGTGTGGCTCCAAGAAATTTCCGGCCAAGGATTCCTTTGTTGAATTGCTGAAGGGTTCTCTTAATACATTTCTGAACGCGATGACTTATCCCGATAAAACGATCTATCCGATTGCAAGCCGGAATGATCATGACTTCCATAACCTGATGGACATTTATCTGGATGCGGTACTCCATACAAATATTTATGATAATGAAAAAATATTTCTGCAGGAGGGTTGGAATTACAACCTGACCTCAGCTGAAGATGAGTTAACCTATAACGGCGTTGTATATAACGAGATGAAGGGTGCATTTTCTTCACCGGAACGGATTGTACGTAGAGAAGTTTTGAATTCACTTTTCCCGGATACTACTTATTCCTGTGAATCAGGCGGATTTCCCGATGCCATTCCCGATCTGACTTATCAAGGCTTGCTGGATTTCCACTCCAGATACTATCATCCGTCCAACAGCTTCATTTATTTGTATGGCGATATGGACATGGAAGAAAAATTGCAGTGGTTAGATGAGAACTATCTGAATGAATATGATCGGATTGAGATTGATTCTGCAGTAAAGCTCCAGCCTGCATTCGGAGAAAGAGTGGACGCAGTTAAGACATATTCTGCCGGGAGTACCGAATCCGAAGTGGATAACAGCTTCTTGACCTATAATGCGGTCATTGGAACAAGTCTGGACAAGGAATTGAACATCTCGTTTCAAATTTTGCTGTACGCACTGCTTAACGCTCCGGGAGCGGTTCTGAAGCAGGCTCTGCTGGATAAGGGCATTGCAAAGGATGTCTATGGCACGTATGATGACAGCCTGTATCAGCCCGTGTTCACCGTTGGATTGAAGAAGAGCAATCTGGCGAGCAAAGAAGATTTTCTGGGGACGGTAAAAGAGGTGCTAGAGCGTGTTGTGAAAGAAGGCTTTGATCCAAAAGCGCTGCTCGCAGGTATCAATTCCTATGAGTTCAACCACCGTGAAGCGGATTATGGAAGAATGCCCAAAGGATTAATCTACGGTTTCTCTTCATTGCAAAGCTGGCTGTATGATGTCGATGCTCCATTTACTCATTTGGAAGCGAATGACGTATTCGCCGAGCTCAGAACGAAGATGACCGAGGGTTACTTTGAGAAGTTGATTGATACGTATTTACTGAAAAATACACATACTTCTTTCGTTGCTGTCACGCCGGATAAAGGATTGAACGCACGCAAAGAGGAAGCGCTGAAAGCACATCTGAAATCCGTTCAGGCGGGACTGAGTCAAGAAGAGATTCAGCAACTCATTCAGAGAACCGAGGCTCTCGCCGAGTACCAGAATGCACCTTCAACCAAGGAGCAACAACAGGTGATTCCGACGTTGTCGATAGAGGATATTGAACCGAAAGCATCGACGCTGTATCAGACGGTAAATCAGGTCGAAGGTACAACGGTACTGCACCATAACATCTATACGAATGGGATCGGTTATCTGAGACTGTTGTTCGATATTAAGGAAGTCCCACGGCGTTTGCTGCCGTATGTTGGATTGCTGAAAAGTGTGCTCGGTTACGTCGACACTCAAAATTTCTCATTTAATGAATTGTCGAATGAGATTCACATTCATTCCGGGGGCATTCATAGTAGCATTGGTACGTATGCAAACGCGCATGAGCACCGTGATTTCAAGGCTACGTATGAATTCAACGCCAAAGTGCTGTATGACAAACTTGGATTTGCTTTTGACATGATCAAGGAAATTGTGTTTACGTCCAAATTTGATGATTCGAAGCGTTTGTACGAAATTATTGCTCAGTTGAAAGGCAACTTGCAGCGCAATCTGATCAGCGGAGGGCATTCAGCGGGAATTGGCCGTTCGACCTCTAAACACTCGGCTGTTGCAGACTTCAGGGAAGCGGTTAGCGGCATCGCCTTTTACCAGTGGCTTGAGGAACTTCAGGAGAACTTTGATACAAGAAAAGAAGAACTGTCGACCAGCCTTCAATCATTGACTGGCTTTATTTTCAGACCGGAAAACCTGCTGGTGAGCTACACTGCGGATGATCAGGGGTACGTGGGCTTGGAGAAACAGGTATCCGATTTGAAAGCGAAGCTGTTCACCCAAGACGTTGCCAAAGAAAAAGAAGCATTTACACCTGTGCATCACAACGAAGGATTCAGATCTCCATCTGAAGTCCAATATGTCGTTCAAACAGGTAATTTTATCGATAAAGGGTATTCATACACTGGCTCGCTCCGTGTCTTGCAGGGGATTCTTTCTCTGGATTACTTATGGAACAATATCAGGGCCAAAGGCGGAGCATACGGCTGCATGTCAGGCTTCAGACGTAACGGAGATAGCTATGTAGCATCGTACCGCGACCCGAATCTCGAAAAAACATACAAAGTTTATGAAGAGATGCCGCAATACCTGAAGGATTTCAAAGCAGATAAACGGGAAATGACAAGATATATCATTGGCGCCATCCAGGACCTCGATACACCAAGGACCCCTTATGGCGAAGGATCATTCTCTCTGGAATGTTATCTGTCTAATGTCACCGAAGCCGATCTTCAGAAAGAACGGGATGAAGTGCTAAGCACAACAGAAAGTGACATTATAGGTTTTGCGGAAGTGGTATCCGCCATATTGGAACAGCAGCAACGCTGTGTTATCGGTAATGAAAACAAGATTGAGGACCAGAAGCAATTATTTGACGAAACCCTTGATTTGATCAAGAACTAATCGAATAATGCATCAAAGTCGAAGTGTGAATTAATAAACATCTGATCACCAAGGGCGCTTTTATGAGCTGTAATAGCTTATAACTGCCGCCTTTTTCTTGTTATACAGGGGGGTTCTCATCCAATCCATTCTGATGATATCAGCTTCTGTTGAGGTTTAGGTGACGGCGAGCATATTATAGATCTTTAACGTGCGCAGATCTTCCTTAGACATTTTCAGCTCGTTATATAACTCCTGATTTTCAGGCAAGGGCGTTCGAGAGAATAGCATTTTCAAAGCGATGGGCATAAAGGGACGGAAGGAAACGCCTGCCATCAACCCCCACTTTTTCTCGGATTCCTGAAAAGATGCCAAAATGTTAATATACAGGTTCTCCAGCGGTGTGGCCTGATTTTTCAGAATCAGCGTGGTGAGTGTGTCGTAATGCTCGGTGTGCCCCCAATACATATTTTCGCATTCCTGATAATTTTCAAAATTCTTGACGTTCATATACATCACGGTTCGATAACGATTCGCGTCCGACTGTGCCATCATGTCAATGACACAACGAATGAGGCTGTTGTTGCGCCCGTCATAAAAATACGAATAAAACCGTGTGGAATTTTTGAAAAAGCTGGACGGTACCGTATTCATAAGAGGAGAGGCTTGCTTGGGTTCAATATACAGCAGCTGCTCCACCTGAATGTTCAATGAATCAGCAATTTGATGCAGCGTGACTACATCAAGGGTAATATCTCCGCTCTCATATTTGGACAGAGTGGCTTTGCTTTTGTGAATCTGATCCGCCAGCTGCTGGACCGTTAACCCTTTCCATTTGCGAAAATTACGGATTTTCTTGCCCACTTCTTTGTTGATGGTGTTCATATCGGATCTCCTTCTGCTAAGTTTCTTAAGAATATGAGAAAAGGTGAAACCTCTCGTTAAAATCAATCTATACGAAAAATATAACACGTTTTTCATGAAAATACCTATTCAGAAGAAACATTAAGATGGATTTGTTTCTTCTGAATAGATTCAATTGCGTTTGATGTAACTTCTAAGCCATGAAATAATGTGTCTAACAGAACCTCATCCCAGGATGGAGAACAGAGAGAAAGAGGCGCAGAAGGCTATGAAGTATGATTTTGATGAGATTATTGATCGCACAGGAACCAATGCCATGAATACGGACGGTTTCCGTCAATATATTTTTAACGCAACGGAAGATATGAAATTTCCCTTTAAGGATGAAGAATTTATTCGCATGTGGATTGCAGATATGGAGTTTGCCACCCCTCCCGAAATACGGGAAGCAGTCAAGGAGCGCCTGGACAGGAAGATTATGGGGTACTCTCAGGTGTTCGATCCGGCATACTATGAAGCTGTCTCCAACTGGATGAACAGATACTACGACTGGTCCTTTCCCAAGGAGCATCTGGAGACATCACATGGGATCATTCCTGCTCTATATGAACTAGTTGAATATATTTGCAAGCCGAATGAGAAGGTGCTGATTGTGACACCCTCCTATGGTTATTTCAAATCGGCTGCGGAGCATAATCATCTTGAACTGGTTTGCTCGGATTTGATCAACGAGCAGGGACATTATTCAATAGACTTTGCAGATTTTGAAGCCAAAGCCAGTGATGAACAAGTCACGTTATGTATTTTCTGCAATCCGCACAATCCGTCTGGACGCGTATGGACAACAGAAGAGTTACAACGTGTGGGCGAGATCTGTCTGAGCCATAACGTGTGGGTGATCTCGGATGAAATTCACTGTGACTTGCTGCGTACAGGTAAGAAGCATACACCTCTTGCCAAGCTGTTCCCGGATACGGATCGAATCATTACCTGTATGTCTCCAAGCAAAACGTTCAACATGGCGGGCCTGATGTTCTCCAACGTGATTATTGCCAATGAAGGACTCCGAACGACCTGGCAGACACGGCATTATGGATTCAAAAATCCGCTGAGCATTGCAGCGACTCAGGCTGCTTACGAACATGGCGACGAATGGCTGAAGCAGTTGAAAATGTATCTCGACGACAATTTTGCCGTTGTGGATCAATATGTGAAACGTTATCTGCCACAGGCGGTCTTTCATATTCCGGAAGCTACGTATCTGGCATGGATTGATATTACGGCATACGTCCCCGCAAATGTAAACCTGCCTTTATTTTTCGCTCAACAAGCGGGGGTATTACTTGAAGATGGACATATGTTTGTAGCTAATGGAGGCGGGTGTATCCGCCTGAACCTGGCATGTCCGCGTTCGGTTCTTGAAGAGGGGCTCAGAAGAATAAGCACTGTATTGGTCAATAAAGATGAGGGCGTACCTGTTCAAGTCTGATTTAAGTTTATCTATAAACAAAATACTGGGTTTCTTTAACTCTGTAGTACCGATTCAAAGTACAACAATTTACAGCAATAGCTATTCCATGTTCAGTCTGAAGTAACGTTAGTTATACAGGCAACCCTACCCCCTGATGTACACTTCTGGTCTGCTGTCCCCGGTTATGTTAAAATGGTGGATAGTCTATGAGTCGTAGGATACGGCTCACGCAGGTGGCAGTTCGTTATGTGGACTGCACGGATAGGTATTCATCAGGGAAAGGAGCCTTTACATATGTTTGGAAATGATTGGGACACCTTGCTTCAGGAAGAGACTGAAGCCGAGTATTTCAACAACATTCGTTATGCACTCGCCGCCGAGTATAAAACTCAGACCATCTTTCCACCCAAGGAAGATTTGTTCTCGGCTCTTAAACTGACCCCGTATCATAAGGTTAAGGCCGTTATTATTGGTCAGGACCCTTATCACGGAGCGGGCCAGGCTCAAGGATTAAGTTTCTCGGTCAGACCGGGGGTGCGCATTCCTCCTTCTTTGAAAAATATATATAAGGAGCTTCACGCGGATCTGGGTCTGCCGATTCCGAATCACGGATCGCTGGTTCATTGGGCAGAGCAGGGTGTGCTGCTGCTTAATGCAGTTCTGACGGTACGGGAGGGGCAGCCGAACTCCCATCAGGGACTTGGTTGGCAGACGTTTACAGACGCTGTCATCCGGACATTGAATGAACGTTCAGAACCGATGGTATTTATGCTTTGGGGCAGTCATGCCCAGAAGAAAGGGGCATTCATTAACCGGGATAAACACCTGGTGTTGGAGTCTACGCATCCAAGTCCGCTTGCAGCACATCGTGGCTTCCTGGGCAGTCGTCCTTTTTCCAAAGCCAATGAATTTTTGACCTCCAGAGGTATTGAACCGATCGATTGGACGATACCGGAAAACTAGACAAACGGGGGGCGATGGCATTGCGACATTGGGTAGGACGGAAAGTAGCCGTATATCGTGCAACCGGCATACGAGAGCCACTGAAAGGAACGCTGGTCGAGTGGGATGAAGAAGCGGATTGTGTACGAATCGGACCCAAACGAATCAAGGTATCGTTCGACAATATCGCAATGATTCGGCCTCTGCCTGAAGAGAGCCTTCCCTTGAAAAAAGCGCGTTCCGAGGTGCACAAGGTAGGATATGTGATGAAAAAGGCCGTACAGTTTGAAAATGCCATCTATTTCAAATCAAAGGTTATGATTTGGCGTCGGGCCAAAATTGTAGCCTTATCCACAACGATTTTACGTCATGATGATGATCAGGTTGAGCTTGCAGACGGCCGGATACTTCGCAAGGACAAGCATATGTTTGTGGTGCGCTCACGGCGTGGAATACGATAAGTTCACTGATATTTAATATTCATTTCATGCAAAGATCATATGGATTTAATGTTCGGCCTTTATAGTAAACAGTATAACAACCCCTTCTAAATGATGTGTACTAAATATGGGAGCCCGACCGGCTGCAAACGGTCGGGTGTTTTTTTATTCACTTGAGTATGATGAGTGATGTAACATAGTATTTACATTCATGTTATACACTAATGAAATAGATCATGAGAAGGAGTGAAACCCAGTGAAACGTATATGTGTTTTTGCAGGCTCCAACCCGGGAAATCACCCCGACTACACACAGCAGGCTATTAAATTGGGTAAACAGATTGCCGATAGCGGTTATGCACTTGTCTATGGCGGTTCATGTATGGGGTTAATGGGTGCGGTCGCGGATGCTGCTCTGGAACAGGGCGGAGAAGTGATTGGTGTCATGCCGACGGGCTTGTTCCGGGGAGAAGTGGTACATGGAGGTCTTACGCAGCTGATTGAAGTGGGGACGATGCATGAACGCAAGGCAACGATGGCCGAGCTGTCCGACGGATTTGTGGCTCTTCCTGGTGGTATGGGGACATTTGAAGAACTATTCGAGGTTCTTTGCTGGGCACAAATTGGCATTCATCGTAAACCCGTTGGTTTGTTAAATGTAAACGGATATTACGAGCCGTTGATGAAAATGGTGGAGCACAGTGTGCAGGAAGATTTCTCTAATACCTCACATCTCAGTCTATGGAGTCTGGAATCTGATCCGGATGAATTGTTGAATCGGATGTCATCCTATATTCCGGCACAGTTGACCCAGAAATGGTCACAGCTTCAGGATAAATAACTACCCGCTCCAGCGGAAAACTTTTTGATGTGCCCAAGCAAGTTCCCTCCCTAAACATAGTCTATAGTGTACTTTCTTAAAAGAGGGGAGTGTCACTCATGAGCGAAATCAAAGGCACAGGATACGGTTACGGATACGGCGGCTTTGGCGGTGGAGCATGGACATCAACAGGCGCAATTTTGGTGTTGTTCATCCTGCTCGTTATCATCTCTCGTACATTCGTTCTGTAATTCGATCAGCCATTCCGGGACGGTGACGTAATCGCCAGGGCAATGCCCGATGAAGAAATGGCCTTTCCAAAGAGACGCCGGTGTAGCTGGCGTCTCAGGGGAACGGTTTTTTCTGTTTGCAAAAAAAAGAACTCCGTCTCCATGGAAAAGAGAGACAGAGTGGGGCAAGGGGAGTTAGACCGTTACCTCAGTATCACCAGGCAAACTGAGTGTTCTCCAGGCAATGTATAGTCCAATTGCGGCTGCAATAAGTGCAAGAATGGCAGCGATAAAAGCCAACTTATCCAGTTGACTCTGTTCTTCAAGAACAGATGATTGATTACTCGTTTTGTCGGGAACAGACAGCCCCCGAACGGATGCCTTTTTCATGTGTTGGCGTGGTCCGGGGGGCGTTCTTGTTTTGCTGGTGGGTTTGCCGGATCTGCTTTTGGCAGAAATTCGGGGCAAGGGAGCTTTTTTGGAGGAAGATTTGGCAGATACAGATCTGTTCTTCGTTAGGGGTTTCAATGGGCGACCTCCTTACAGCGGAGTGCAGTTGTCTATGACTGATACTATATTATGTCTGCTTTACAGATTGAGTTCGCAAAATGAGTGAATCCCCAGCCCTCCAAGATGTTGCCCTGTTCACGGACTGGGCATGCAATTAAATGCTCTGTTAATACAGGTATGACAAACTGCGTTTATAGTGAGAATCATAGAGTTAATGTTGAACTCAGGAGGCGCTGGAATGAAAAGAATTGAAAATATCGCCCATAGGGGAGCATCTGCCGTATGCCCCGAGAATACGATGGTGGCGTTTGAACGCAGCTTGCAGTTTGGAGCGACAGGCATTGAAACGGATGTACAGCTGTCCAGTGATGGTAGACTGGTACTGATCCATGATGAGACGTTAAGCCGCACTGCCGGAGCAGAAGGCTGGGTCAAGGATAAATCGGTAGAAGAATTGCGTACTCTGGACGCAGGAGCTTGGTTCCATGCCGATTTTGCTGGAGAACGTATTCCTTCTTTGGATGAATTATTCGATCTGGTTCGGGGGAAAGACATTTTACTTAACCTGGAATTGAAAAATGGCATTGTTAGTTATAAGGGAATGGAAGAAAAGTTGATACAAGCGATTCGGAATTGGGGCATGGAACAACGGGTCATTCTATCCAGCTTCAATCATGCCTCGGTAGTGAGGTGCAAACGTCTTGCCCCGGAAATTCGCACAGCAATTTTATATATGGAAAAGCTGTACCGCCCATATGATTATGCTGCCAAACTGGAAGCTTCTGCTCTACATCCCTACAAGGTTACTGTAACACGAGAAGAAGTTGCTGCTGCGTTGGCTCAGGGCATTGCAACACACCCGTTCACGGTGAATGATCCTGCCGAAATGCAGGAATTGATCGATATGGGTGTGAAGGGACTTATTACAGATGTGCCGGATGTGCTGACAGCATTGACTGCTGTACATAGTCGTTAAATCATATGTAAAACCAAGGTGCTGCATTGGAGTTCTTATACTCCATGCAGCTTTTTTTAGTACAAAAATTCATTTATGCAATAAACTTGTCCCATTTGTCCATTGCCAGAGACAGCTAGTTGACATACAATGGTCTATGGGAATGAGAATCAATATCAATATCAGTTTTGTATTAATAGAGAGGTGATTGTTATGTACATAGGATCTGTCTACATCACTCATAACAAGGGTGGGGGCATATGAGTTCGAAAGTTTCATCGGCAAGTCAACCTACGGAATCACCGACAGCCAAAATACACACTCGTCCCTGGGCTGCCACATTGATCCTGACCGGGGGGATTCTTCTGCTCGCGCTGGGTATGGCGTTATCCATTTCATTTGGAGCCGCAGATATCAAGCTGGGCGTTGTATGGCAGGCGATTTTCAACTTCAATCCTGAACTGACTCCGCATCAGATCATATGGGAAATTCGGTTACCGCGTATTCTGGGTGGAGCGATGGTTGGGGCCTGCTTTGCTGTAGCTGGTGCGATTATGCAGGGGATGACCCGTAACCCGCTGGCAGATTCCGGGTTGCTCGGACTGAATGCTGGCGCAGGATTTGCGCTCGCGATCTGCTTTGCCTTTTTCCCGGGCATGCCATATATGTATATCATTCTGTACTCCTTCGTTGGTGCAGGACTTGGGGTTCTGTTGGTCTATGGTTTCGGTGCAGCGTCCAAATCCGGGCTTACACCTCTCCGGCTCGTTCTGGCGGGGGCGGCAGTGTCTGCGATGCTGTCAGCACTCAGTGAAGGGATTGCACTGTATTTCAAAATTGGACAAGACCTCGCTTTCTGGACAGCAGGCGGTGTAGCCGGGACGAAGTGGTCCCAGTTGGAAGTGATGTTCCCCTGGGTGCTGGCTGCGCTTATTGCAGGGATTATTATCTCCCGTTCCATTACGCTGCTTAGCTTGGGAGAAGATATCGCCGTTGGGTTGGGTCAACGTACTGGCCTGATCAAGCTGGTTGGTCTGATTGTTGTATTAATCCTCGCAGGTACAGCTGTATCCGTGGTGGGTGCTGTTGGCTTTGTAGGACTTATCATTCCCCATCTCACACGTAAGTTAGTTGGGGTCGATTATCGCTGGATTATTCCATGTTCCGCAGTGATGGGCAGTCTGCTGCTCGTATTCGCGGATCTGGCTGCACGTATGATTAACCCGCCATATGAGACGCCAATTGGCGCCTTGGTTGCCCTAATTGGGGTACCTTTCTTCCTCTATCTGGCGCGTAAAGAAAGGAGGACTCTGTAACGATGGAATCCTCAACTCTGGTTGGAGCAGAACGCAAAAAGAGAACAAAAAGCACCATTGTCATGATTGTGCTTGGTGCGTTGATTATTACAGCTTTTATTATCAGTATGAATACAGGATTCACTCGGCTTTCTCCACTTGAGGTGATGCGGACCCTGTTTGGCGGTGGGACAGCTAAGCAGGAACTGATCTTGTTTGAATTCCGTTTGCCGCGTATCGTCATTTCGGTTCTGGTCGGTGCGGGACTTGCGCTATCCGGTTGTATTCTGCAGGGGGTATCCCGAAATCCTCTGGCTGATCCAGGGATTCTCGGTATCAACGCTGGGGCCGGATTGGTTGTGATGTTGTTTGTTTCCTTCTTCCCGACAACGACGGCGGCTCCGGTATTTTTGCTGCCAATCCTGGCCCTGATCGGGGCAACTTTTGCTGCATTTCTGATTTATGTGCTCTCTTACAAAAAGGGAGAGGGGCTCATGCCTACGCGCATGTTGCTTACAGGGATTGGGGTAGCGGCAGGAATCAGCTCAGCCATGATCGTGTTAACACTTCGGCTTAGTCCGGAGAAGTATCAATTTGTGGCCACCTGGATGGCAGGTAGCATCTGGGGTTCCAACTGGAAATTCGTAACGGCGCTGCTGCCGTTTCTCATTGTTCTTGTGCCGCTTGTTCTGTATAAAGCCCGTGTGCTCAATGTACTGAACCTTGGTGACCAAACAGCAAGTGGTCTCGGCGCACCGGTGGAACGCGAAAGACTGATCCTGCTGGCTGCAGCCGTGGGACTGGCAGGATCATGCGTATCCGTCAGTGGCGGTATTGGTTTTGTGGGTCTGATTGGTCCACATTTGGCACGTCGTCTCGTGGGACCAAAACATCAGTTCCTTTTGCCTGCATCCGCACTGGTCGGATCATTGCTTGTGCTTGTTGCAGATACGCTGGGACGCGTAATCTTGCAGCCTTCAGAGATTCCGGCAGGTATTCTGGTTGCCATCATTGGTGCCCCGTACTTCCTGTATCTCTTGAGCAAAACGAAATAGAAAGCAATCATATTGTATGGTTGCTATAAGGAGGACTTCAGTCCATGCTTCGCCGTTTCTTTGCCTATTATAGGCCTTACAAAAAGCTGTTCATTCTGGACTTTAGCTGCGCGATTTTCGTAGCTCTGCTGGAACTGGCCTTCCCGCTGGCAGTTAATAGAGTCGTGGATGACCTTTTGCCAGGGGGACGCTGGGACTGGATATTATGGGCATGTCTTGCGCTGCTCGCGATCTATCTATTAAACTCGTTCCTCAACTTTGTTGTTACATACTGGGGACATAAGCTTGGTATTAATATCGAGACCGATATGCGTAAGGCTCTTTTCAATCATGTACAGAAGTTATCATTCCGTTTCTTTGACAATACCAAAACCGGACACCTGGTCTCTCGCATGACCAATGACCTGATGGATATCGGCGAGATTGCCCATCATGGTCCGGAGGATGTATTTATCGCAGTAATGACGTTGATCGGTGCATTCAGCATCATGATGAGCATTAACGGAAATCTGGCCGTGTTAACATTTATTATCGTGCCGCTCATTATTTATCTTTCCTTGTATTTTGGCAGCAAGATGTCCAAGGCATTTAGCCGAATGTTCGGGGATATAGCGGATTTCAACGCACGTGTAGAAAACAATGTAAGTGGTATTCGCGTGGTTCAGGCTTTTGCTAATGAAGAGCATGAAAAAGCACAATTCGCTGTAAACAACAGCCGTTTCCGTCAAACCAAACTGATCGCGTACAGAATCATGGCCTGGAACTCTTCCATCAGTTACATGCTGATGAAGCTGGTATCCCTCTTTGTACTGGTATGCGGCACATGGTTTGTCATTCAAGGCAGTATGAGCTATGGTCAATTTATTGCATTTATTATGCTGTCCAATGTGTTTCTTACACCCATTCAGAAGATCAACTCCGTTATTGAGACGTATCCCAAAGGGATTGCGGGTTTCAAACGTTATACGGAATTGCTCGATATGGAGCCGGACGTTGAAGATCGACCGGGTGCCACTACGGTATCTCATCTGCGTGGAGATATCCGATATGAGCAGGTGACCTTTGGCTATTCGGATCAGGAGCCTGTTCTGAAAGGGATTGATCTGAATATTCACGCTGGTGAAACAGTGGCCCTTGTTGGACCATCGGGTGCAGGGAAAACAACGCTGTGCAGTCTGCTGCCTCGTTTCTATGATGTGCTGGAAGGTCGCATCACGATCGATGGTCAGGAGATTCAAGACATGACGCTGGATTCATTGCGCAGTCAGATCGGAATTGTTCAGCAGGACGTGTTCCTGTTCGATGGAACCGTTCGTGAGAATATTGCGTATGGCAAGCTGGATGCAACAGAAGAAGAAATCTGGATGGCAGCTCGTCGTGCACAGATGGAAACACTGATCACATCCATGCCGGAAGGAATGGACACGTTAATTGGTGAACGCGGTGTGAAACTGTCCGGCGGACAGAAACAGCGTTTGTCCATTGCACGTATGTTCCTGAAGAATCCTCCGATTCTAATTTTGGACGAAGCTACATCTGCATTGGATACTGAGACAGAAGCAGCGATCCAGCAATCCCTTGCGGAATTGTCCGAAGGACGGACTACCCTGGTTATTGCCCACAGATTGGCTACGATCAAAAATGCGGATCGCATTATTGTGGTTGCCGAGCAGGGAATTACAGAGCAGGGCAGACACGAAGAATTGCTTGAAGCAGGTGGAGTATACAGTCGTCTGCATTATGCGCAGTTTGGTGCTTGAACGTAACAGAAAGTTCGTGAACTCTGATTCTGCATAAGAAAGCTGTATATGAATTTAAAAAAGACGCCTTCGTCTACTCATGATCCTGAGTAAGATGAAGGCGTTTTTATCTACTTTTTATTATCACGTTCCTGAGCTTGCGGTTGCTTTCATCGTTATAGTTCCTCCCACATAGGTTACTTATTGGATAATGATAATCATTGTTAATTTAATCGAATGTGTTCAGTTTATCGAAAGCGGGAGGGCAGTACAATGGACAAACAGGCGGAAAACTTTTGTACAAAAATAAGGGGGATTTGAAGGAGAGGAGACAAACGTTATGTTGTACATTTTCATAACCTGGCTAATTTTAATGTTGATTCTACTGGCTCAAGGCATCCAAAAGAATTCCAAGGATAGAGAGGGATCTGATTTAAAACGTTGGGGCGAGCAGTACAGAAAGAAGTGATTTTGTTGCCCTCAAGTTTATGATAAACATACGTTTGTATTGCAACAATAACCAAATATGGAACGTTGAAATCAGCAATAGGTTTTAATAAAGGGGATTTAATTTTGTGATTCAGGAAAGTTCATACCGAAGAGCAGTCCTTAACAACCTTGAACAGCTTAATGCCTTTCGGGGTTGTTTTTTTGTCAAAAACAGATTATTCATTAAAGTACAAGCATTATTACATATAACATGAGTGATATTTTGTTTCGGAGTTGGGCTAACGATCTACTTATGTTTAGTCTGCAATCCACGAAAAACGAACGTAAGTTTTACAAATGAATTGACTTTTTGTCCTGACAATAATATATTAATGTCAGGACAAAAAAAGAGGTGAAGCGATGTCCTCCAAAAAGATGGGGCGTCCTAAATCTGACAAACCCAAAAGCAAGACGATCGAGATACGTGTCGATGATGAAATTATGAACAAGCTCGATTTTTCAGCTGAGAAGTTGAGTACGAACCGATCAGACATCGTTCGCAAAGGGATTGAGAAGATTTACGACGAGCTCCAAAAATAAAAAAAGGAAGCAGCGTTCGTCCCGACAAGAACAGCGCTGCTTCCTATCCCGCAATCACTTAGAATGAGCTGACTGCATAAATATCCTACCATGTGCAGAACGTTCATTCAAGTCGATGCGAATCCATTTCTAGGAGGATGCACATGAATTCAATTTTGGAAGCACTTTATAACGGGCGACTTCGCCCGGACGAGACGATGATGCCGACACATCCTGAATATAAAATGTTGGGTAGACAAATTGCGGCTCTGACAGAACAATGGAAGAGTCGATTGAGCGAGGACGAATTCCGTGAGCTTGAACAGTTGTTCGACTTGTGTGGTCAATGTGATGGTATGCACAGCGAAGCTGCATTTGTTCAGGGTTTTCGACTGGGGGCCAACATGCTGATTGAAGTGATGAGTCAACGTGAGGAGTCGGTTCTGGCGAATTCTACAAATTGTAGTGTAGGAATGATTTGATGATGTAGAAGTTTATGAAAAAAGAAGGTGTGATTTTGATTTTGTATCAAGGAAAGTCAAGAAAATTCATCATTATATTGTTATCGTTGTATACTTGTTTAACATTTTATTTCTTATTCCTGGGCTTCGATAGAAGCTCGTCCAGTCCCGATCAGGGCTTGCGATACAGCTTATCCCTTCAAGGAATTCCTTTACATTTTCCAATGGGGAGAGATTTTAAGATTTGGTTTTTTGAAATGGGGAACTTTGCAGCATTCATCCCCTTCGGGATGGTCATTCCGCTCGACAGCGATTATTTTTTCAATAGGTACGATCACTGTTGTTGGTGGCCTCAATCATTATTTAGATAACGTTGACGGAAAAAGTGTCGCACTGAATGAACTTGTTTCGAGTGACGGGGCTGTAGTATGGGATGAAGAACTGTCCAGTTTTACAGTAGGCCAGACCAATGTCGAGCCTCGAATCAATCTGTACAGTAGAGAAAAACAAAAAACGAATGAGTTTTCATATCTCTTAAATGGAAAATACAAAAATATGAAAGGTTATTTCGCTATACCGGACGATGTTGTCCGCACAGCAAGCCATGAGACTATTACAATAAGCTTTATCGCCGATGGCACAGAAATCTATTCCTTGGTTGTATCAGCGAACAGCGGGGAGAACCATCCTGACTCTTTTCAAACTCCGTTAAAGGGAGTTAATGAACTGACTATAAAAGTAATAACCGATGGTTCAAATCTGATGACCAATATAGTGATGTGGGACATTACACTTACTGAGCCAAATACAGGGCAAAAGTGCATCAACAGCATTAAATCCATATTTTAACATATCAATAAAAGCCCTCGATCCTGGCCACTGAAGCAGCAAGATCTGAGGGCTTTATCCATTTTCATGCCATATCAACAAAAACAGCTAGTACATTCGTTACATAACGCTACCTTAATCCGCAATATTTCCCGCCATCTTGAGACGACGTGCAATTTCCTGGAAGTCTTCCTGCGAAATGCCTGGTGCGAATTCTTCTTCCACCGCAGGAGCTTCAGGAATCGGGTACCCTTCAGGTACGCCTTGAATGACTTCCAGCGGTTGTCCATCTTCGGGGTGTGTCCCTTTCCAGATCTGACTGATCGCAGTAAAGTCTTTATCACTATAGGTATACAGCTTGGTGTGTAGACCTTTTTCTTCGTATTTCCACGCCTCGTTAAAGGATTTGTTGCTCAGGGATGGAATCGGCACCAACTTAGTCACATTCACTCCGGTTGCAATCTCAAGCGCTTTAGCATAAGCGACCACATGCACGCCGCCGCGGACCAGCAAATAGCCTACAACTGCCCGGGCTGCGGGGTGATCGGTCATTTCATAAACTTTCATTTTATGTGTACGTGCTCCGCATTCAAGGAAAAAATTATGAAGCAGATCTTCGACTAGATTCCCACTGTTAAAGACATGGGCGCCTGTCCATGGATTGCCCATGGAGTCGAAAGGCATTGCTCCCTGTGCGCCAGCCAGGAAATGATAGGACAGGCGCGCATCCTTCACGGAACCAAGCGGTGTATCGTCAGGCTCTTTGTATTCGGTGGAACCTCTGAGGCATTTGTTAATGCCATGAGATACAAGCTCTACATGACCCAATTCTTCGGCGGTGATACTCATCACCAGATCGTAGAAGGGTTTCAATTTTTCTTTGGAGCGAAAATTAAAGGATTGATAGAGGTAGTTGTTCAACGTTGACATCTCTCCGAATTTACCACCCAGCAATTCTTGTATCGCTGCCGCTGCATTCGGGTCCGGTCTCTCGACATTGGGGATTTCAATTGCGATTTGATCCATACGTTTGAACATTCGGGTGTAACCTCCTCGAAATGATTGCTCAGAATAATGAAGTGATGCTGTCATGGCCTATTACACGTTTATCGAATACGTTAAACCCATAATTATACAAATAAGGCTTAAGACGTATGTAGTTAATTCTACATTTGTTATTTCCAATTCCGTGTTATTTATGTACAATCAGGACGAATGAAGTGAAATATGGTTGTCATTATCTGAACTAAATGAAGGAGAAACGGAGAGTGCGCAAAAATTGGATTATGGTAGGATGGGGTGTCCTGCTGCTTGTCGTTTTTGGATGTAGCGATGTTACGGCAGCATATGCAGATTATCCGAGTGAGCTGGATCAACAAAGAAAAAATGAGCTTATAGAAAAGTACGGTCTGGAAAAGCCGGAAGATCCACCACCGCGAAATCTTTTATTGGAGGGTGACTGGGGGATGAGCTTCAAATCACCAATTGAACAGTATAATATGGTGATTTTTACCATTCAATCGCTCCAGCAACCGATTACGTTTATCCTTCGTCTACTGGTGTAAAATAAACTTCTACAGGGCAGGCTAACGTAAACATTGTCCCGAGGAGTGAATGATATGAGAATGCTCATCGTAGCCCTGATGACGGTGATACTAAGTTTAAGTGGACTAGCAACAAGTTCAGCAACTGCGATTCCGGATTATGCGAAGTGGGGAATCATTGCAGTGAAAGAAACGCAAACCAAGTACAACGTGGATATTTTGGATTACAAACACATTGGCCGTACCTCGTTAACAGCAGACCAATCCCGTGAACAGTTCAAGTTATGGGTACGTAACAAAGACGGCAAGCAATTTGCTGTATTTGTAAATGTTGATTTTAATCCGTCGACCCAGCAGCTGAAAAAAGTACAATTTACGGAATCGGATCGACGTTGAACTGAACAAGAACTGCACAGCAAGAAAGATAGGAACCAGACTTCCCTGTAAAAGGGATTGAGTCTGGTTTTTTATTTCAAAAAAATCCTTTTTTTAGTTGTTGAATAAAGAACTTATGTTCGCATATAATAATAAAACAAACACATGTTCTTATTGGAGGGATGATTATGCTAGGGAAATATATTGGACAGATGGTGGAGCTCGTCTACATGGATCGTGCAGGGCATATTACACAGCGGCAGATTCGAATCAACAGTGTGCGGGAAGGGAAGATTAGAGCATCCGCAGGGAAAGAGGGGGCACCCCGAACATTTCTGGAACAAGGTATTCTGGCATGGCGTCCCGTACTCCATAAGGAAGGGAAGGAAGAAATATGCTGAATGATTTTGAACGCAAAATTTTGCGAATTATTGTTAATTATGCAGGGCAGCGCCGCCGGATGCCACGAATGGACGAGTTGGAGAATAAGACGGGCAGAAGCAAGGCGTTCATTCATGAGTCACTGCTGGAGCTTGAGCGCAGGCAGCATATTGTGTGGGAAAACAAGTCTACGCTGGAAGGCATATTAATTCTGCAAGCATGGGAGCAGGAACCACAGCCCATTCGCAAAAGCCAGCCTGCTGGCGATGCCGTGAAATATTTTACCGAATATTAAAACGTAAAAACGCCAACCCGAAATGCCGGATTGGCGCCATGTTAGGCAGCATACATCTATTAGAAGATAGGAAGTTGATCAAGGTTATTGGTTGGGTCGCCGTCTGCATCACCGCGAATGTACATTTCGCCGTCTTTGCCTTTAAAGACGTTCACACCTGCAATGGCTCCTGCTTTGACTTCTGCCAGTGCTTGTTGGTAGTCCAGCACACGTCCGGATGAAGTTTGGAACGCCGTCAGGTCGCCGTCACCATTTTTTTGTACTGCTGTGAAGCTTTCGCGTGTCGTTTGATCCATGATGTCACACTCTCCTTATCTGACCAAATAGGAATCTGGTTACCTCTTTAGCCTGTCCGAATCAAAAAAAAGTATGCACAACATGGCTTATATCGCACGCCCAGGTTATTTACAGGCTCTTTTGCATACGAACATGTAGAATGTCTGCATCATAAAAAGGCTCTTCCGAGATCACTTCATATCCGAGCTTCTCATAGAACTTCTGCGCCTGGCATTGTGCGTCCAAAACAGAGTAGGAAAGTCCCAATTCGCGTGCCCGTTCTTCCATAGCTAACAGCAGCACACGTCCGTACCCGAACGCACGATGAGATTTGAGTACAGCGATACGCTGCATTTTGGCGGTATCCTTGGTGTAATAGATCAGCCGCCCCGTTGCTACAGCCTGTCCATCTGTACTTAACAATACGTGATGCACATCAGGACTGATGATATCATATTGATCAATCTCAATGTCAGCAGGCACCCGCTGCTCGATGACAAAAACATGATTGCGAATATCCAGTGCTTCCTGGAGTTGTTCTTCAGTCGTTACATAACTAATCTCAGCTGCCAATTCCATACCTTCTTTCTGCTCTACGCTATCAGACTGCATTATACAAAAAAATGCTTTTCCTGTATAGTTAAGACTGGAACATACTGGGAGAGGAGAGACGAACCATGGGTATGGCAGGAGTGATGGCAATCACCCTTTTGATGTCGGCCGGAATGATTGCTTTGTTGTATTATGTGACTAAGAAAGCGTACTCTAAAAAGTGGGACGAAGACGAGTGAAATGCGACGTGATATTCCTCAGGGTAAGACTTCAACATTGCCTTGTGGGGAGTAAACGTCATGCACAACAGACTTGGAATACACATCCAGCCAAACGGGCAGATCATTATTAACCTCATGGGGCTCTTTTAACTGTTGGAATTGTACCGTATGTTCATCCCGTTCCAAACTGCAACCGACAGAAACGTATATTAATGCAACAAGCGCAATCAGACAGACTACGTTTTTGGCTGTGATAAATAAACGCAGCTTACGTTCTTTCATGTTCCTCATATGGAAGTCACCTCGTCATCAAAATGGTAATCATTCCTTTATTGTGCACCAATTCGAATAAAATATTACCAATAAAACAATTGACAATGAACACGGTTACTTGGTATGATACTGTTACTTGATTGGCAAACAATTAGATATCATGATCTGTTAGCTCAGCTGGGAGAGCACTATCTTGACAGGGTAGGGGTCAGTGGTTCGAGCCCACTACAGATCATAACGAAAAGTCCTTGCGCAGCAAGGGCTTTTTTCTTTTGTCTGGTTTTACGTTGAAAAATAGAGTGGTCATGGCACCGATGACAACGATGTCCAGTTTCTTTGATGGTTCCATCACCAATGATGAAGTCGATTATATGCCGAACGGGCTGGTGGCCCTGGAATGATCATTGCTCATCCAATCGGCTCCGAAGCGTCGCGTGAATTGACTCCTGAGGAAATCGATGCCCATGCGGATAAACCCTTTATTCTCGGTTTTCGGATTTCACCGGAAGAAATTCATATGCCGGGTATCCTGCTCGAAGACTCTTTGGCTTTTGCCCAGGCTCTGACGAACACTCGGATTGACTACATTCATCTGTCGATGGGAAGTTATAAACGAACATCTTTAAACCAACCCGATGACAAGGAGCCCATCTTAACTAAAAGATATTTATCCAGTACGGAGCAACCATTTCCTGCTATTAAAAGAGGGAATGGTTGTTTTTAATTTTATAATAATGGTTTACAAACACAATTAAATTGTGTACAATCTAATTGTAAGCAAAACAAAAGAGATATCATCTTTACAAAATAAAATTTAAACATGTAGAGGAGCCAATACTCATGAAAACATTATATGAAACTACAGTTATTAATACAGGTGGACGTCAAGGGATTGTGCAATCGCCAGATAACGTATTTATGCTTGATGTCGCTGCCCCACCTGAACTAGGAGGCAAAGTGACGACAGCTACGAATCCAGAGCAATTGTTTGCAGCAGGCTACAGTGCTTGCTTTAATTCAGCGCTGGAGTTTCAGTTGAAGAAACACAAAGTTGAAATTGAGAGAAGCACGGTATCGGCTACGGTTATGCTTGTGACGGACCCTACGGATAATGGTGTGAAGCTGGAAGTGGAGCTTGAAGTTAAAATTGAGGGTCTGGATGAGGAGACAGCACAGAAATTTGTCAAACTTGCTCATGACTACTGCCCATATTCCAAAGGCATCAAAGGGAACGTTAATGTTACCGTAGAAATAGCCTAATCATTAAGTCAAGTCAATTGAACGGTTTCATCTAAAATAATGAAGGCCTCCGAGAAATCGGAGGTTTTTTTTGATATGCTCTTTAATTCTGCAGCGATAACCAATAAATAGATAAAGAAATTAATTATGATTGAAATATACCCATATGGGGTATATTATAAGGGTAGAAATCGAACGTTTAAAGGAGTGCAACTCATGAAAAAGTATGCAATGATATTGCTGACTACGGTGATCACGAGCAGTCTGATGTTAAGTGGATGTGGCAAGAATGCTGAGCAGGATAATAGCAGTAGTGACAGTCATGCAGCTAGCACAGGAGAGATGCACCACTCGGATTCGGGAGAATTACCGGAAGGGCTTCAGGAAAAGAAAAATCCTACATATCCAGTGGGCAGCCAGGCCGTGATGAGTACGGACCATATGACTGGAATGAAGGGTGCAGAAGCGACTATTGTAGGAGCCTATGAGACGACAGCGTTTGCAGTCTCGTACACACCCACCACAGGGGGAGACACTGTAAAAAATCATAAATGGGTCATCCAAGATGAAATTCAGGACCTTACGGATCAACCGTATGCAGCAGGAGCAGAGGTTGTGCTGAACGCTGACCACATTCCAGGAATGAAAGGTGCTAAGGCAACGATTGATTCCGCTGAGCAAACGACGGTATATATGGTTGATTATACCCCGACCACAGGCGGAGATCCGGTGAAGAATCATAAATGGGTTACGGAAGAAGAATTGTCTGCTAAATGAGAGAGCTGAAGTGATAGCTTGAAGTAATAGTTGTTAAACCTCACAATCATGCGTATAACTTGTGTTAATCATCATGTAAATACCAAAACCACCCATTCCTCACTTTTCAAGTGAAAAAGGGTGGTTTTATATAGATCAACGCAAAACTATCTTTTGAAAATCTTCGTGGAAGATATACTCTTATTTAAACAAATGTAGGTTCTGTGAACTGTTATCAGTTACCAGACAATCGTTTCTGGAGTAACACCAACCGGGAACGTTTCCTCAGCTCTATTTTTTCTCCACATACATATTATACCAAGCGTCAGCAATGTATTTAGGATCTGTTGGTGTATCCGGCTTAATGAATACACCAAGAGAGAGGTGACCCACATAAATGCCCTTTCGGAGCGAGGTCCGTATGTAGATTGTTGGCATAGTTTCGTAAACCGCCCAAAGCGATTCCCACGTTACCCATCATCGGGATGGGATATATAGCAGAAAGTCCAGTAGTGAACAGAATCGCTCCAGTCTGGCGTTCCAGCATAGCCGGTAATACCTGTTGCACACTATGAATTGCACCGAGCACCAGACCCTGGAACTGATCCAGTGCATTATCTGTAGTAACATTCATGGCAGGTGTCGGAGGAAACTGTCCAACCGTAGGGCTGAACTCCAGCACATCAATAAAACCGTACTTCTCTTTAATTTGGTCAAAAGCCTGTGTTAATTGTTCCGGGTTATATAAATCGGCTGCGAAGCCGGATGCTTCAATACCTTCTGATTTTAACTGGGCTGCCAGGTTATCGAGTTTGTCTTGGTTTCGTGATACCAGAGCTACCTGAAATCCGTTTTGTCCAAATTTCTGTCCTATAGCCATCCCGAGTCCGGGGCCTGCGCCAACAATGACGATGGTTTTCATCTCATGTTTCTCCTGCAGAATCGTTGTGTAGACAACAGTTCCTATATGCTGAGGTCAGTACTCGCTGCGAACGAAGTTACAGGTCGCTAGGACCCGTACTGGAACTTCAGCTTAGAGAAAAAATCCAGATTATTATGTTGCAACTGTTGAACAGTCAGAAAATTCTAAACCGGAGCATAACTCACGTAAAGAGACAGCCGCAGTCCTTTTAAGCTGGGGGATGTATGGCGCGGCTTATCAATGGAACCAGCAGGGTCGGAACGTGCCAATGGATCAACGACACGCTTCCTCTCCTGTTGTATGGAAATAGCATCTTTTTTGAGAATGAATAAATTTCTGCTCATTTATGGGTTATAATGGAATCATAAGATTAAAGCTGCTGGAAAGGGGAATGTATATGATGGACTTCAGCAAGCCGCCCCATGCCTCCGAATCACATACACACAAACAGCGCCATGAAGAAAAAGAACAACAGCTTTTAGCCGGAGGGAAAAGCATTTGGTGGGAAATCAGCAACTGGCTGATTCTCGGTGGGATACTTGCGGTCATCTTTGTATTGTTTAAGTTCGTTTTCTAGAGAAAGTAAGTTTATTCTTTTGACACACAACCGGGCGAATCCCCATATGATGCATTACTTCAGCAAGTAATTGGGGAAATGGGGAATCCGGGATGGCAAAAGCAAAGGGAAAAAAGGCTCCCGCGTTAAAGAGTGACAAACTTCGTGTATCCATGAAGTTGGTTACTTCGGATGTATGTGAGCGCTGCAAGACCCCCTGTACACGAGGAATGGATTATGCAGCACGGATGCGAACCGATGGAGCTGTAGGCAAGGGCGTACCTTGTATATTGACTCGTCATACTTCGTAATCAGCAGCATAATAAAATTGATCCACAAGAAGTTCGTATAATTACGCATTGCCAACAACTATACTATAGGGGCGTCCTTTAACAGGGAACGCCTCTTTTTGGTCATTCCAAGGGGTGGAAAATAATCTGGATAAAAAATGAAAAATGATGAAAAACAGCGCAACTTTGTGGATGAATCTGCAGTATAAATGTACAGCAGCTAGCAGCAGGGGAGGGAATATTGACGGAATGAAATGGAAAAGAATTTTGCTGTGTGTCACGGTATTCTCCTTGCTCGGCGGGTCTTTATTGTTTGCAGATTCAGTGAACGAGAAGATTCGGGTTCTCATAAACGGCAAGGAAGCAGCTGACGGTGGTTATCTGATTGACGGAACGACCTATGTACCTGTAAGGGAAGCGGGCGGAATCGCCAGATGGGATAGCACAAACAAGAGAGTAACGGTTATCAAACCGAATGTACATATTTTTCTCTTCAAGGGAGATACCGTGTTTGGCAACGTGAACGTGGGTAAGTTGAAATTTAATGTATTCTCACAAGTCGACAGTTTGACAACGGATATAGCTGCTGTGAAGGTGACGATTACCAATCCAAGTGGTGAGGTTAAGGATATTCAGTCCCAAGAGCTTAAGACACAGAAGGATAACTTCTGGTTCCGAACGTACGATTTTACGTATGATTTTAGCCGGGCTGGCAAGTACCAAGTCGGTTTTTATATTAAAGAAAATGCAAACAGTAGTTATGTGCTGGCAGCCGAGAAAATCATTACCGCGCTGAACGAATGAAGCAAAAATAACCTTGTCGGTTAAATTGACCTGAACCATTGAACATGTTACGATATGCAAGGTTACACAATTTCTATTTATAAAGCGAGGTATATCAATGAGCGATCACACACATGAACACGGCGATGCCTGCGGATGCGGTCAAGACCACGACCACGACCACGAGCATGAAGAAGTTCTTCTGACACTGACAGACGAGAACGGAAATGACGTGGAGATGGTTTTGGTGGAGACGTTTGACGTGGAGAAGCATGTTTATGCGCTCCTGCTGGAACGTAACAATCCTGAAGCTGACGGCATCATTCTGCGTATGGAAGAAGAAGACGAGGAAATGGTGCTCTACAATATTGAAGACGAAGAAGAGTGGACCCGTGTTGAAGCGGCGTACAACGAACTCGTTGCAAGCCAAGAATAGTAGTCATCCTTTTGGACTAAAGCAAGAAGGCTCCTTAATTATAGGGGGCCTTTTGTTTGCTTTTTATTAGGTGTATATGTTGTTTTTTCTTGCGACAGGGACAGTGGAATAGGTGGAAAAATGCAAACGATACAGCGACCATAAGCCCATGGCAGGACAAGTCTGTGTGGAGAAAAAATAAAAAAGACCAAGCATCTCGCTTGGTCTTAGAGATCAATCAACCTCATGTGAAAGTTGTTGTTCTAGAAAATCGCATCTGCTTCCACGATGACTTTCACGTTGGTTACGCTACGGTCTTCAGGTCCTTTTACAGGCAGTCCAACTTCAACATGATCAATGATGTAATCGATGTTTTCCTGAGTGATAACCTCACCTGGCAGCAGAATCGGAATTCCTGGTGGATATACGTAGATGAATTCCGAAATAATCCGGCCTGCGGATTCCTTGAAAGGAATAACTTCGGTATCACCATAGAACGCATCACGTGGAGTCAGCATCAGCTGTGGTACATCTGGAACCTTGACCACCAGCTCATGGGCTGGATTCACCTGATAATACGTACGGGATAGATCCTGCAGGGCGTTCAGCAAGATTTCTACGGAGTCATCCGTATCTCCCGGCGTGATGAGGCACAGAATATTATACATATCACTGAGCTCCACCTCGATTTTGTAATGCTCACGTAGCCAGTTCTCTGTTTCGTAGCCTGTAATTCCAAGGTGGCGAACATGAATGGTTACTTTGGTTGGGTCGTAATTAAAGGTAGCCTCTGTACCCAGCAGCTCTCTGCCGAAGCAATACAGTCCGTCCATATCATTAATGGAGCGTCTTGCAAACTCAGCCAGATCAATGGCTTTCTGTGCCATCTGATGGCCATTCAGAGCCAGATTACGTCTCGACGTGTCGAGCGAAGCCAGCAGGATGTATGAAGTCGACGTTGAGGTCAACATGCTCAAAATGGTTTGTACACGTTGCGGATTGACATAACCATTCTTCGTGTTCAGGTTAAGTACGGAACTCTGAGTCATGGAACCACCCAGCTTGTGTACACTCGTTGCAGCCATATCAGCCCCGGCGGCCATGGCGGAGAGCGGCAAATCTTCATGGAAATGAATGAGTACGCCATGCGCTTCATCCACAAGTACTGGAACCTGATAGCTATGCGCCAGTTCAACAATTTCTTTCAGATCGGTACATACACCGAAGTACGTTGGGTTAATGACGAGCAATGCCTTGGCATCGGGATGACGCTCAAGAGCACGTCGGATCGCGCCTGTTGTGACACCGTGATCGATCCCTAGATTGGCATCCTGCGCAGGAGATACGAACACGGGTTTCGCTCCTGAGAAAATGATGGCAGACATGACCGACTTATGCACATTACGGGGAACAATAATCTTGTCACCCGGTTCACATACCGACAGAATCATGGTCATGATGGCACTGCTTGTGCCTTGTACACTAAAATAGGTATAATCGGCTCCGAAGGCATCGGCTGCCAGAATCTGCGCTTCCTCAATGACACCGGTTGGCTGATGCAAATCATCTAGCGGTGCGATGTTAATCAAATCTATGGAGAGGGCATTATCGCCGATAAATTCACGAAATTCGGTATCCGTTCCCAATCCTTTTTTATGTCCCGGAATATGAAATTGCACCGGATTGAGTGCCGCGTGATTTTTTAAAGCGGTAAACAGCGGCGTACGGCGGTGATCCATCAGTGCTGTCACAACCTTTCCTAATTATAATTTGTAAGAAAAACGTCTTTCGACGTAAATTCTATGAAGACAGACCGCATGTAGCGGATGTTTTTCTTGCGATCACGGATTTAGTTCAGCTTCGCTGATAACTTATCATTTTGTAATCTCAAACAAATTTGAGTATAGCAAATTAAGAACCGAATGCAAGCAATATTGCTTGACAATTTTTCGAATTGCTGAGATTTGGACACATCCCCGAGGGTTACAGTAAGGATAGGAGATGGGCAAGCAAGCATCGAAAGGGGAAAAAGAATGCAAACCAATACAAAACCAGCCAAAATCCTGCGATCACCTTTCTTTATCGCCATGTGGCTAACGCTTTTTCTAGTTGAAATTATTAAAGGTGCCCTGCTGGTCGCTATTTTGCCCGTGTATATGGACAATATTCTGGGTTTGTCCGCTGGCGTGATTGGTGTGGCCTTTGCCCTTCAATATTTGGGAGATAATCTGTTCCGGGCTCCCTCTGGCTGGGCAGCAGAACGGATCGGGTTCCGCCCGACAATGGTGACGGCCCTAATGTGTACATTAGTTGCTGTAATCATGATTATCTTTTTCAAAAGTGCATTTGGACTTGCCATGGCTTGTCTCATTCTTGGAGTGGGAACGTCACCCCTGTGGCCTTGCGCTATGACAGGCGTGACTGCGATGTCGGGTCCGCAGAACAAGAACGGTACAGCCATGGGCGCGCTGGAGATGGCGGCACTTGGAGGGACTGGTCTAGGGCCGATTGGAATGAACTGGCTGCTGGAGCGGACGCATCACGATTATCGCACCATTTTCCTGGTGTTGATGGGTGTTGCAATCCTGGTCATTCTGGTCGCCTTGATTCTACCTGGACGTGTCGTTGTTGAGGGAGAGCATGCGGAACATGAGACGAAGCGGGCAGATATGAAATATCCGGCTAAACCGAATATTCTTACGCCTTTCATCCGACTCAAAAATAGTGTCCAGGGCACATTGCAACGGGTACGCAGCACCCTTAATGTGAATCCGCTCGTATATCCTGCACTGTTCATGCAGTCCTTTGTTATTGGTCTGCTCAGTCCCGTGATTACGCTATACACTCGTACAGACCTGCACATCTCACCCAACCTGTACAGCTTGTTGCTGATAGCCGGTGGTGGCATCACGGTCATTGCACTGCTGCCTGTAGGGAAAATGGTGGACCGTTTTGGAACAGCCCCGTTCCTGAACATCGGTTTTTTAATGGCAGCAGCAAGTCTGTTTGCTTTTTCTTCCATTACGTCTATTCCTATAGTGTTCGGTATCGTCATGCTGGTTGGCGTTAGCTATGCCATGATTCTCCCGGCCTGGAATGCGTTTGTAGCCACACTGATTCCCAAAGGAGAACGCGGAGCGATCTGGGGTTTCTTCCTGACCCTTCAGGGATCAGGCATGGTCGTAGGGCCGATTGTGTCCGGACTGCTGTGGGATCATGTTAGTCATCCGGCTCCATTTATCGGAAGTGCTGTCGTTATGGCTGGACTTGCTGTTGTGCACTATGTGTTATCCCGTAAACCGTATCGTACAGCTCCTGCCAAATGATGCGATGAAGCCAGATAAGAATCATCCAATAAGAAAAGGGAGTTTCAACAACCGTACAGGTTGTGGAACTCCCTTTTTGAGTCTAAAATGCATACATTTCGCGTCTACTATATCATGAAAAACGGGGGCTTGCCCCTGTGCATCTGCGGAAAGCTGCGATCCTCCGGATCAATCGGTGAAAAATAGTCAAATAACCAAGTACCCTTACATAAAATGAAGTATAAAATAGGGTAAGCCGATTGAGTAGAAGCGATTGAAGAAGAGGGCCGGAGCATATCCGGTACAGATGGAGGGAGTGCCGTGAATAAGAGTTATGAAGTTGAATATTGCAATCTGGAGCTGCGGTTCAACCGTCGGCATATCCAAAATTTGATCAAAGACCTTATTCGTGAGGGGTATTCACTATATTGGAGCGAGGACGAATCCTTTTTTATTCTGTCAGTCCGCACCGGACGCAAGCTGGTAAAGCTCCGTTTTCAACAGACGCGCAGTGGGAATTACAAGATGACAGGAGATTATATTATCAAGGATGCAAAACTTGCGGAATGGTTGGAGAAACTGATTGGGGATACACGCGGGCATGCCGTTGTGAAACGCTTTAAGGATCAGCAAATGACCGTGGAAAATATTTTGTTCGGTGAAGTCATTCGTCTCGTTGAAGTATCCGGGTTCAAGCAGCGTGTTATTTTTCAAAAGGAACCTGCGCCGACGGCGGAAGAAATGGAAGAAATGTTCCTCTCCCGCGAAGGCGAGGAGCGACTCATGCTGCTGCGCATGGAAGTGGATGATGAACTGGAGCGTCTGTATGCCGCCATTCAGATGGATAATATCGAAAAAGCAAATGCCTGTCGTACAGTCTTAAAGCAGTTGTCAGGGCACATGCTGATGCTGGAAGGCTGAAATATAACGCTGTATTTATGAAAATACGATGAACACCTCAGGAATTGGGGTGTTTTATCGCTGTGCGACCATGGTCCGGGGTTCACTTCTATGCGTAAAACCGTTAAAATGGGGGTATTGTTGAGAATTCATTTCAATAAAATTAATTGGAGCAAAGGATGGAGGACCAGATGGCGAAACAACAGATCGGTGTCATTGGACTTGCAGTAATGGGCAAAAATTTGGCCCTTAACATTGAAAGCAGAGGTTTCACGGTATCGGTATTTAACCGTTCCCCGGAGAAAACCAACGATCTTCTGAAAGAAGCCGAAGGTAAAAACCTGACAGGCACATTCTCTATTGAAGAGTTTGTGGCATCCCTGGAATCCCCGCGCAAAATCCTGATTATGGTACAAGCTGGTTATGCAACCGACGCTACCATTGAACAACTGCTTCCTCATTTGGATGAGGGCGACATCATTATTGATGGCGGTAACGCATACTTCCCTGACACCCAACGTCGCAGCAAAGAGCTGGAAGACAATGGCATTCGCTTCATCGGTACAGGTGTATCCGGTGGGGAAGAAGGCGCGTTGAAAGGCCCGGCAATTATGCCAGGTGGACAAGAAAGTGCGTACAAGCTGGTTGAACCGATCCTGACAGCCATTTCGGCCAAAGTCGGAGACGATCCTTGTTGTACATACATCGGACCAGACGGTGCCGGACACTATGTGAAAATGGTGCATAACGGTATCGAGTACGGAGATATGCAGTTGATTGGTGAAGCTTACCACTTGCTCAAATCTGTATTGAACGTTTCCGTTGAAGAGTTGCATGAGATCTTCACCGAGTGGAATCAAGGGGAGCTGGACAGCTACCTGATCGAAATCACTGCAGATATCTTCTCCAAATATGATCCAGAAACAGGCAAACCCATGGTTGATGTCATTCTGGATGCAGCTGGACAAAAAGGAACAGGCAAATGGACAAGCCAAAGCGCGCTGGATCTCGGCGTACCATTGTCCATGATTACGGAATCCGTATTCTCCCGTTTCCTGTCTGCCATGAAAGACGAGCGCGTGGCGGCAAGCAAAATCTTGAATGGACCTGCGGTTGAAGCATTCTCTGGCGACAAAAAAGCGTTCATCGAAAATGTGCGCAAAGCGCTGTTTGCAAGTAAAATCGTATCCTACGCACAAGGCTTTGCCCAGATGCGCGCAGCTTCCGACGAGTATGGCTGGGATCTGAAATACGGCAACATCGCCATGATCTTCCGTGGTGGCTGCATCATCCGTTCCCAGTTCCTGCAAAATATTAAAGAAGCGTATGACAAAGATGCAGCACTGAAAAACCTGCTTCTGGATCCATACTTCCAAAACATTGTTGAATCCTACCAAGGTGCTTGGCGTGAAGTTGTAGCTGCTGCGGTAACTCAAGGCGTTCCGGTTCCTGGGTTCTCCAGCGCATTGTCCTACTACGATAGCTACCGCACTGAGCGTTTGCCTGCGAACCTGCTGCAAGCACAACGTGACTACTTCGGTGCTCATACGTTCAAACGTCTGGACAAAGAAGGCAGCTTCCACCACAACTGGATGGAATAGTAGCGTATATACGCAAGTCCGTGAAATTTGGCAAAAGTGTCCTGAATGAGGGGCCTTGGCTCGAAGCTAGGCATGGACAGAAGTTTGGAAAGGGGACTTGGAGAGTCGGTTCATACCGATGTGCTCCAGGTCGCTTTTTTTTATCGTATGTGTAAGCTGGTCCTACGTCTTACGAACCTCAGACGCTCTATTTCGTGGATATGAACCTTTTCTATTCTCTAATGAACTCAGAAGGTCCTATGGAGAACATTTGGAGCGAAATTGCGCTTTTTTAAGGGTGTTTTTGTAAAATAAGTTTCCTGAGATTCGTTATAATTTTAAAATCGCTTATATTTCAAAAATAGGTTGATCTGAGTTCATTAAAACCGTATGGAGTGCATGGACATGCTTCGATACGCTCTGGAAGTGCATGCAGATGCTTGGAGGGGAGTCGGTCACACTATGGCCTTCCCCCGTCCGCAGGGCTGTGTTATGATAGGACAAAAGTGCTCACGAATTGCTTGAATTAAAGGAGTGTACACCTTGAGCAAGTCTAACAATATTATTCTAATCGGCATGATGGGAACTGGCAAATCAACCGTTGCTGAAATGCTCGCACGCGAGCTGGGTTACCGACTGATTGATGTGGACACCGCGGTGGAAAAAGAGGAAGGCTGTACGATTCCTGAGTTGTTCACAGGCAAGGGAGAGGCGTATTTCCGAGATGCCGAGAGCCGCATGTTGTGCTCGGTGTTGGAGAAAAAGGCACAGGTGATTGCAACCGGAGGCGGTGTGGTTCTGCGCTCGGACAACTGTGATGTCATGTCGAAGAACGGCTGGGTGGTTGCTCTGACTGCCGATCCGGCAGTGATTGTAGAACGCGTCAGCGGCTGTGATAACCGTCCGCTCTTGGCAGGCAATGCGGAGGAACGCATTCAGACCATTATGCAGGAACGGAAGGACGCATATCGGTTTGCGCATTACACGGTGGATACAACTGAGTTATCCGCTTCTGAAGTGACTCGTTTAATTTTAGCGCATTACCGCGTCTAAGCTTGTAATTATTTCATTTTTTCTTCAGTTAGTGTATGGATAGACTGGATACATGAGTGCAGGGTTGAGGCATGGAGAGGGATACATTTCGCATGTGGGGGAAGATATGTCGAAGGATATAAAAGTGGTGAATGAAGACGTGTGATCGTGGTAGATCGATGTGAAAAACGGGCCGATTGGCCCGTTTGACTTACTGTAAGGATCAGGATGCACATTGGTTACCGAGAACTACTGATTGCAGCTATCCTCACCTTTAACCCCGATCCTGATGCTATTTATTCTTCCTCTTGCCATTGCAGCATGCCGCCAACCATATTGGTGCAGCCATCATATCCGAGTTGCTGTAAATATTCACAGGCACGCTCGCTACGGTATCCACTGCGGCAGATCAGAACAATCTCACCGGACTTTTGAATTTCGGACAGTCTGTCCGGAATCTGTCCAAGCGGGATGTGCTTGGCTCCCTCGATCATGCCTTGGGCGACTTCATCGTCCTCACGGACGTCTATCATCTGCAGCTTCTCACCCGCCTGCAAACGGCGGCGCAGCTCAGAAGGTTCAATTTCAGCAATTTGTGTCATATTCAGGTCCTCTTTTCTGTATGGACTTAACGCCTATAATGATACTCAAGCGATGCATGGAATGTCAATTTGGCAGTACAGCATGACCGTTGTATCCTGAATCAAATACGTAACAGGATCATCTAAACGAAGCACATTATAATCAATGAAGGAGAATTTCATCCATGGACGTTATCGTTAAACCAACCCCATCTCTGAACGGGGAAATTGGAGCTTTGTCTTCCAAAAACTACACCACACGCTACTTGCTAGCTGCTGCGCTGGCAGAAGGCACAAGTACGATCCATTACCCGGCTCACAGTGAAGATAGTGATGCTATGCGCAGATGTATTCGTGATCTTGGAGCGGTGCTTGAAGAAGATGATAGCAAAATCGTTATCAAAGGCTTCGGCAGCCATCCACGTGATGTGCGTGAATTGAATGTAGGCAATGCGGGTGCAGTGCTGCGTTTCCTGATGGGAGTAACGGCACTTTGTCCTGAGGTGACGTTTGTAAATACGTACCCGGATTCTCTTGGCAAACGCCCACATGATGACCTGATCGATGCGCTTGGTCAGCTCGGTGTTGAGGTACAGCACGAACAAGGGCGCTTGCCAATTACGATCAAAGGCGGTCAGGCTAAGGGTGGACATATTCGTGTATCCGGTTCGGTCAGCTCCCAATATTTGAGCGCGTTGCTGTTTGTAACGCCTCTTCTGGCCGAAGACAGCACGATTGAAGTATTAAACGACCTGAAATCCAAAGTGGTTATTGGTCAGACGCTGGAAGTATTGGAACAGGCGGGCATCGTCATTCATGCAAGTGATGATTACATGTCCTTCCGTGTACCTGGCGGTCAAGCCTATAAACCACAAACATATACCGTTCAAGGAGACTATCCGGGTTCAGCGGCAGTCCTCGCGGCAGCGGCTGTCACTCAATCGGATGTTAAAATTTTGCGATTGATGGAACAGAGCAAACAGGGTGAACGGGCCATTGTTGACGTTCTGCGCATGATGGAAGTGCCGTTGACGCATGAGAACGATGTGGTACACGTTCAAGGTAACGGTACATTGAAGGCGGTGGAATTCGACGGAGATGCCGCGACAGACGCGGTTTTGGCGATGGTAGCGGCGGCTGTGTTTGCGGAAGGCACCTCACGGTTCTATAATGTAGAGAACTTACGTTACAAGGAATGTGACCGAATTACGGATTATTTGAACGAACTGCGGAAGGCAGGAGCCAACGTAGAAGAACGTCAGGCCGAGATTATCGTACATGGTCGTCCGGAAGGGGTCGAAGGTGGCGTTGAGATTAACGCTCACTACGATCATCGCGTAATTATGGCACTGACCGTTGTCGGTCTGCGTTCCAAAGAACCGCTTCGCATTCGGGATGCACACCATGTAGCCAAGTCTTATCCGCAATATTTTGATCATTTGCAGGCGCTTGGCGCCTCGGTTCAATGGGTAAAAGAGTAAATAACTGAAAACCTGTCTTTTGAACACGCACTTTAAGCAGAAAAGGATGGTGCTTGAACATGGAATTTAACAATCCTACTCGTGAAGAAATTGGACAACTTTTGCGCAAGGCAGGCAACATCGCAGTCGTCGGCTTATCGGACAAATCAGATCGCACTTCCTATATGGTAGCGGAAGCCATGCAAAGCAGAGGTTATCGCATCATTCCGGTAAATCCACAGGTACAAGGTGAGATTCTTGGTGAGACGGTATATGCGACCCTCGCGGATATCCCTGAGCCGGTAGATATTGTGAACGTATTCCGCCGCGATGAATATTGCGCGGATGTCGCTCGTGAAGCTGCCGCGATCAAAGCGAATGTATTGTGGCTTCAGCTTGGTATCCACAGCGATGAAGCCGTTCAGATTGCTGCTGAGAACGGCATGACAGCGGTAACGAATCGTTGTATCAAGGTAGAGGATTCCATCGTTCTGCGCGGTGCTGGACGCGGTTAAATCTTGAACAGAAAAAATCCCGTTAACCTCGAGTTGACGGGATTTTTTCTGTTGTATCAATGGAATATAAAATATACTTTGCAGCTTAAAAGACCGCATGAAGTTAAATCCAAGTCGTATTCCGCTCCATTTAATCATTGGGGGAGCAAGTAAATACGCTCCTTTTTGTCATGCCTGGCGGAAGAGAAATACAAATTGCCAACAGGTTACTGTTTTGCTTTGACAAAACGTTGCGTAAAGCTTACCATCTAGGATAGAAAGGAGAGGTCGCCATGAATTGGCTCGGATCCTTGCAGCAGCTCGGACGAGCGGTAATGCTGCCTACAATGGTCCTGCCCGCCGCCGCAATTTTGCTGAGTGTTGGCAGTTTGCCCTGGGACGCCTGGGGATTGAAAGTTGTTGGTGAAGTGTCTACCGTGGCCGGACACGGCATTTTTTATTTTTTGCCGTATTTGTTCGCTGTCGGTGTAGCGCTGGGACTCTCCAACCAGGCCGGACAAGCGGGACTCGCTGCTCTGGCTGGTATTGTGATATATGATCAGGTGACTCGCAATTTCGGGGATGGCACCGTTCAACCTGCTTCCTTAATCGGAATTATTCTCGGCGCACTTGCCGGGGTGACGCATAATCGGTTCAAAAGTATTAAACTGCCTGAAATCTTACAGTTCTTTGGAGGTTCCAGGTTTGTTTTGCTCATCGTTGGGCTGTGCTCGGCACTGTTCTCCTTCTTTATGTTATGGATCGCACCCATTTTGCAACATGCATTGAACGCTATCGCCACCTGGGAATACAGTCTCGGCGGTTTTGGGCTGTTTATATATGGGGTCCTGTACAGGGTACTGGTGGCCTTTGGACTGCATCATCTGCTTAACAATGTGTTCTGGTTCCAACTGGGGACGTATGAAACAGCAGACGGCAATATTGTGCAAGGGGATTTGCCGCGATTTTTTGCGGGTGATCCGACAGCAGGGTATTTTATGGCCGGGTTATTCCCGATCATGATGTTTGCGATTCCAGCGATTGCCTTTGCAATTATTCAGGAGGCAAGGGAAGACCTGAAGCCGAAAATCAAAAAAACATTTCTCACTTCCGCACTCGTTTGTTTTCTGACAGGGGTATCGGAACAGATTGAGTTTGCCTTTTTGTTTGCAGCACCTTATCTGTTCATCGTACATGCAGTTATGTCGGGACTTGCGATGTGGATCAGTTACTGGCTTGATATACGTCATGGTTTCTCCTATTCGGCTGGCATTATTGACTACATACTCAATTTCCATCTATCGGAGAATGCTTGGAAGCTCATACCGATTGGCATACTATACGGGTTGGTCTATTATTTCCTGTTTAGGTGGGCGATTCGCACGTTCAAGATTCCAACTCCAGGACGCGAAGAGGGGTCCATGCTGGAAGATTGGGTAGGTAACATTCCTTATCAAGCTCCTCTCATTTTGGAAGCATTGGGTGGGAAAGAAAACATTGTCCAGGTAGAGGCCTGTATTACACGACTTCGACTCACCGTGCATAATGATCGGTTAATCGATACAGCTGCAATGAAGAGTATGGGGTCTGCAGGGCTCATCAAGCTGGGTGGCGGTAACGTACAAGTGGTATTTGGCACCTATTCGGAATTAATCCGGGAAGAGATTGCGAAGCTGCTCGAACGGGATCTGCAACAAGTTCTGTTCTGTGCGCCTGTGCAGGGTAAAATGCTGCCGATTGAAGAGGTGCCGGATCAGATATTTGCAGCTAAGCTTGTGGGCGATGGCGTAGCCTTTGTTCCCGAAAAAGGAGAGCTGGTCTCCCCCGTGTATGGAACGATTATGCACATGTATCCGACGATGCATGCCTTGGGCATATCAACTCGGGAAGGACTTGAGGTCCTGCTGCATATCGGTATTGACACATCCCAATTGAAAGGCCACTTTGAAGCCTTTGTTCAGGAAGGGGATACGGTGGAGCCGGGGCAGTTGTTAATCAAGTTTGACCTGGCTGTATTGCGAGCCGAGGCGGCATCGCTGACGACACCGATGGTGATCACGAATCCCGATCGTGTCAAATCATGGAGCTTTGCTCCATTTAAGCAAGTTAAGAAAGGTCAGGCATCCGTTATGTCCGTGGTGCTCTATGACAGGAACGTTGGAGGGGTAGAATGAAGATACAAGGCATCAACGGCGCTGCAGGCATAGCCATCGGCAAAGCATTTGTCCTGCCCAGTTGGGAATGGGATCTGCCGGATCAGAAGATGGATTCGGTGGATCTCGCCCAAGAGTTCGAACGGCTGTACGAGGGCATACGGACATCGAAGGATGAGATTGAATATATCAAGAACGAGTTCAAGGAAGTTGTCGGTCCTGAAGAGTCCAGCATCTTTGATGCGCATCTGGCCATTCTGGAAGATCCGGTATTCATGAACGAAATTCGCGGCATTATTGAACGGCAGTACAAAGCAGCAGAAGTAGCCGTCAAAGAGGCCATTGATCATTTTGTCACCATGTTTGATCTGCTCGAAGACGAGTATATGAAGGAGCGAGCCATCGACATCAAGGACGTGGGGAATCGTCTGTTAAAACATCTGCTGGGCGCACCGGAAATTACGCTTCCATCGGATACCCAGCCTTATATACTCGTGGCCAAAGAGCTGTCTCCCTCTCAATTGGCGCATTTGAATCCAAGCCACGTGCTGGGCATTGTGACACTTATCGGAGGCAAGACATCCCATTCGGCAATTATGGCTCGTGCCCTTGGCATTCCTCTCGTTTCCGGTCTGGAAGCGAGTCTTGGCATGCCGGTAGAGACCGGAGATATGTTGGTAGTCGATGGAGATAATGGCCTCGTATTTACGGAGCCGGATCGCAAGACGATTGAACGTTACACGATGATTCGCAGCAAACAATTGAAGAAAAAAGAACAGTTGCAGGTACTTGCAACAGTGGATGCCGTAACCAAAGACGGCTCCGTTCTGCATCTGGCTTCTAACATCAGTTCCGTCAAAGAACTGGATCTGGCATTGAAACATGGGGCGAAGGGCGTTGGGCTGTTCCGGACAGAGTTCCTATACATGGACCGTGCTACGTTCCCAGGTGAGCAGGAACAGTATGAGGTCTATCGTCTTGTCGCTGAGAAAACTGCAGGTCAGTCTGTCGTTATTCGTACGCTTGATATTGGTGGTGACAAGCAGCTAGACTACTTTGAATTGCCAGAAGAAGATAATCCATTTCTCGGATATCGTGCGATTCGGATCAGTCTGGACCGTAAAGATCTGTTCAAAACACAGCTCACAGCCATTCTGCGGGCCAGTGCTGCGGGCAATGTCAAAATTATGTACCCGATGATCTCTTCGGTAGAAGAACTTCAGGAGGCCAATGAAATCCTGCGTGAAGCGATGTCTGATCTGGACGAGCGCGAATTGCCTTACGATCCGCATATTCAGGTGGGCATCATGATTGAGGTTCCGGCAGCGGTGATGATAGCCGATCTGCTTGCCGAGGAAGCTGATTTCTTCAGTATCGGTACGAATGATCTCGTGCAATATGTACTGGCTGTGGACCGAATGAATGAGCAGATTGCACACATGTATCATCCGTATCACCCGGCTGTACTGCGCATGCTTCGCGCAACAGTAGAGGCGGCTCATACGGCAGGTATTGATGTCAGTGTATGCGGAGAGATGGCAGGAGACGAGCGCTCGATTCCCCTATGGCTGGAGCTGGGGATCAGCAATCTGAGCATGTCTCCACAATCCCTGCTGCGTGTGAAGCACAGGGTATTGAATACGACAGCTGCTGCTGCCAAAGAGGCAGCCCATGATTGCTTCACTTTGCGGACCAGTGCAGACATCGAACAACGTTTGCAGGTTTTCAATGATTCGATGGGCAGTCCGGATGAACAGAGTGGATCGAATGCATCTTGAAAGGGATTATTTCAAAATAATACCTTTAAGTGAAAATATTAACTTTTGTACAATTTTGGAAAAAAGTCTTATTTCAACGACAAAGCCCCACGCCATTTGGCGCGGGGCTTTGTTTTATTTTTCAGCAAGTGCATCGCAAAATGCTTTGCCATACGGCGGAAGGTCAGGTGGACGACGAGCTGAAATGATGTGTCCATCCACAACAACGGCTTCATCTTTCCAGATGGCTCCGGCGTTTTCCATGTCATCCCGGATACCCGGTGTAGATGTGACTGTAACCCCGTCGAGTATTTTAGCGGATATCAGTACCCAGCCTGCGTGACAGATCTGTCCAATTGGCTTACGATTCGCATGCATTTCCTTTACCAGTTCAAGTACTTTAGGGTAGCGACGAAGCTTGTCCGGTGCCCAGCCCCCGGGTACAAGAATACCATCATATTGTGAACTATCGAGTTCATCAAAACTGTATTCCGCCTCAGCGGGAACACCATATTTACCAATATAGGTTTTGCCTTTTTTCTCTCCGGCGAGATGCACCTCAGCGCCCTCTTCACGGACACGATGCACCGGATACCACAGTTCCAGATCTTCGAATTCTTCATCGACCAGGGCGATGACTTTTTTGCCTGTTAATCTCATCATCAGCTCTCCTTTTGCGGTAATTAGCACATAGCGTCTTTATTGTAACAGATTATCATGGTGACTTCATCGTCATGCAATCTAGCGATCAGGGAAGCGATTACAACTCAACGAATGCCTACATTCGACAACCTTCTTCTGGAGACGGTGGTAATTTGTGCAACCTCTGGTTTGTAGCAGGATTTAAGCGGAAATAGGTCGAATGGTATCTGTATAAGAGTATAGAACGAATGAGGTGATGACTGTGCGTAAGACGTGCAGATGCGGACATGTAATGGAACTGGAATTAAGAACGGTGGTATATGCCAAAAAGGTGGAGATTCGTAACGTACCTGTATTTGCTTGTACAGATTGTGTTTCCTATGAAGTGCTTCAGCCGGTCAAGCCGGATTTGAAAGAGTGCATCAGTACACTCGGTGAACAGCCAGCAAAACAGGATGTATCGTTTGGAGAACGAAATGAACTTGCGGACCTTTTTCATGAACAGCTGCTGGCCTGGCCGGACGCTACAGATCGTGAGATGGAGCATCGAATGCAGCGTGCTGTGGAGGAGAGAATTAACCTGCTGCTGGACATTATGGGTTACGCCCAGAAGTCTAATGATGAAGATTGGATCGAGACAACACAGCGCAGATTAGGTCAATTATCCGGCTTTGTCTGGCAGGCGCACTTCTCGAATGCTGTCTAATTTTGACGTGCAAAATGCTTGTTTTCATGAAAATTGGCTTTTTCGCCCGCTTTTTGTTAAGATATCGTAGAGTGAAAACGCTCAACATAGCGGTAATCCTGGTAAAGGGGGATGTATATCAAATGGCTGACATGACTAAAATGACAAGTATTGAGCAGCTAAACTCCGCAGTGGAGGCTACCGAGGATCAACCTTTGCTTCTGTTTAAGCACAGTACACGCTGCCCCATCAGCGCGAACGCCTATCAGGAGATGAACGATTATTTGCAAAATAGTCCAAGTGAACAAGTGAAATACGGTATCATCTATGTAGTGGAAGATCGCCCTGTGTCCAACGAAGCAGCGGACAAGCTGGGTGTTAAGCACGAATCTCCGCAGGTGATTCTAGTCAAAAAGGGAATTCCTGTATGGCATACTTCCCACTCGAATATTACTTCAACCACAATCACGAAAGCACTGCGTGAGTCCTAAAGCCTATTTTAATTGATTAATGCATAAATTTGTCGTAATATAAATCTTAATGAAAATGGTATGAAAATTTACTGGTAATGGAGAGAAGTACTGTGACGGTAACCATTTATGATGTGGCACGTGAGGCCGGTGTCTCTATGGCAACGGTATCACGGGTTGTTAATAATAACCCTAATGTTAAGCCACAGACACGCAAAAAAGTATATGAAGCCATCGATCGGTTGGGATATCGTCCGAATGCGGTAGCCAGAGGTCTGGCGAGCAAGAAGACAACCACGGTCGGGGTCGTTATTCCGGACATTTCGAACTCAACCTTTGCAGAGATTGCCCGCGGAATTGAAGATATTGCGAATATGTATCACTACAACATTATTTTGTGTAACGCGGATAAGAAGAAAGAAAAAGAAATTCGTGTAATTAACACGTTGCTCGAGAAACAAGTGGACGGTCTGCTCTTCATGGGTGGAACGGTGACGGACGAGCATATTCAGGCGTTCCAATCAGCGGCGGTGCCGATTGTTCTCTGTGCAACAAGCGATGAGAAGGGCACGTACCCTTCTGTAGATATCGATCATGAAGCAGCGGCATTTGACGCTGTAAATACGTTGATCCGTCATGGACACAAGGAAATCGCAATGATCAGTGGTACACTGCAAGATCCTGCCAACGGTTATGCTCGTTTCCAAGGGTACAAGAAAGCGCTTGAAGCAGCAGGTATGGAATATCAGGAGGATCTTGTACGCATTGGTAACTATCGTTATGAGTCCGGTGTGGAAGCGATGAAGTATTTCCTCGGATTGAAGAAAAAACCATCGGCAATCTTCGCTGCAACAGATGAGATGGCGATTGGTGCTATTCACAGCATTCAGGATGAAGGTCTGAAAGTACCGGATGACTTCTCTATCATCAGTGTAGATAACATCCGTATGGCTTCCATGGTCCGTCCTCAGTTGACTACTGTAGCTCAACCGATGTATGACCTGGGCGCTGTAGCGATGCGTTTGCTGACCAAACTGATGAAGAAGGAAAATGTGGAGAACCCACGGGTTATTTTGCCGCATGAAACGATTCTTCGTCTGTCTGTAAGCCACGCAGACGTAGTTTAAATACAGGCTTTGATGGTTCATCGTCATTTCTGATTGAAATGGAAGATGATTAAAGAAAGGGAGAAGGCATTCTCTCTACATAGTGGAATGACGAAAGCTCCGGAAACGGAGCTTTTGTGCTGAATGGGCAGAATGCAGAATGCTATATAGGAGGTCAGAACATGCGTGAAACGATCGGTATCATTGGTGCAATGGATGAGGAAGTCGAACTTCTCTTGGCTGGTATGAAGCAACTAGAGACTGTAAAACAAACTGGTATTACCTATGTTGCAGGTGAATGGCTAGGTAAGCAGATTGTAGTCTGCAAATCAGGCGTGGGTAAAGTAAATGCGGCTGTGACGACACAGATTTTGATTGATCGTTTTCAGGTTAATCGTATTATTTTCACAGGTGTTGCGGGTGCAGTTCATCCGGAGTTGAATATTGGAGATATGGTCATCTCTTCCGAATGTGTACAGCATGATATGGATGTGACCCCACTTGGATTTGAGCGCGGGGTTATTCCTTACCAGGAGACGTCCGCCTTCCCGGCAGAAGCATCCCTTATCGCATTAGCTGAAGAAGCCTGCAAAGCGCAGGGAGCGAACTATCTGATCGGCAAAGTGCTGTCAGGAGATCAATTCATTGCCAGCAAGGATACGGTGAAAATGCTGTATAGTGAAATGAATGGGGCATGTGCGGAGATGGAGGGAGCTGCCGTAGCGCAAGTGAGTTTCATGAACCGCGTTCCGTTCGTTGTACTTCGCGCCATGTCTGACAAGGCGGATGGATCAGCACATGTGAACTTTGCCGAGTTTACTGTGGAGTCTTCCCAGCGCTCTCACCGTATTGTGGAACATATGCTGGAACATATGTAACCCCATAAGCTATACGCATGTTGAGCATGATAAAGGCTTAAAAAGCAACAAAAAACCGCTTATTCGTAGCAGATCATCCATGATGAACCTGTTCGCGAAGAGGCGGTTTTTCTATGTATACGTATTCGGAAATCATTCATGTGCATTCGTGATTAGTACATAAAACGATGGCGGAATCGCACGCGGTCGAACTGTTCTTCCGATTCCAGGGGCACTTGGCTGCCAATGCGGACCATGAGGCAGTTTGCCGGATGTGAACAAATCTCGGGATCATCGGTGGCGTACCAGGTCATGTCTACGGTTTGCATTAATTTTTCCATCATCTTGCGGTAATCCCATACGGAAAGGGCGCTGCCCTTCAAATCCCAATGCCAATAATATTCCGTTGTGAATATGATATATTTCTCCATCTGTCCATTTTCAAACGCGGTGAGCAGCATTTCGCGCCCAATCCCGAGAGAGCGATAGGAGTCCGCAACCTCAATGGCGCCCAGCTCAATTAAATCGGTCATATTGCCTTCCGACCAACGCTCGCATTCATCTGCATAATGGAAAGTCACATAACCGACAATGGTCTCATTTTCGCGTGCAATGATAATTCGACCTTCAGGCAATGCCGCAATTTCGACCAATGCCTTCTGTTGTTCTGAAGGGCGCCTGAAGGCATCCAGATCGGTATGGAATTCAAGCTGTTTAATTGTCTCGGCCTGAACGGGTCCCTCAATGATGATTCGGTGGCCGGACTTGAAGATGGAACGCATATGATGCTCCTTAATATGCTCCATAGTTCATGCTCCTCTCTCCCCCTACTTATAGCAAAAAACCAAAAATTTGAAAAGCCATAGACGATGATTGAAAAGATTTGCTATAATTGCGTAGACAAAAAATGTTCACAAATCAACTGCAGTTTGGGTTCATCGGTTTGGCCTGGCAAGTACATGATGAGAAGTTCTCTCTACTAATGTAAGCGCTAACTGGAAGTTCAGTCAACACAAAGGCAATCAGAAGTGACCCATATTGGGAATCGAAATGTCGAGTTGAAGGAGGCTGGCAAGCATGAGTCAAGCACATGGTGAGATGCTGCAAACGGTTGTGTCTGAATCTAATCTGGGCGATTACACGGAGGCCCGAAGCCGGTTTGATTGGGAATCGGTCGAAAGGCACTTTACGTGGCACGCCAGCGGGAAAGTTAACATGGCGCATGAAGCGATTGATCGTCATGTGCTGGAAGGAAGAGGCGGGAGAACGGCGCTATTATACAGTGATGCTACGCGTGAAGAGGCATACACGTTTGCTGACTTGAGTGAGCAATCGAGTCGCTTCGGTAACGTTCTCCGCAAATATGGTATTGCTAAGAGTGATCGGGTATTTATTTTTATGCCTCGCAGTCCTGAGCTCTATTTCAGCCTGTTGGGCATATTGAAGGTTGGGGCTGTTGCAGGTCCGCTATTTGAAGCCTTTATGGAAACTGCGGTGAAGGACCGACTGGAGGATAGCGGAGCCGTGGCACTGGTAACGACCCCTCAATTGCTGGGACGAATCAAACGTTCCGAATTGCCTGAACTGAAGCATATTTTTGTTGTGGGTGGCGGTCCGCAGACGGAAGAAGGGCTCATCGACTTTGATGCAGAGATGTCCGCAGCTTCGGATGATATGGAAGTGGAGTGGCTGACTCGCGAAGACGGTCTGTTGATTCACTATACTTCCGGCTCTACAGGCAAACCGAAAGGTGTATATCATGTGCAGAATGCGATGATTCAGCATTATTACACCGGCAAGGTTGTACTCGATTTGCGCGAGGATGACGTATACTGGTGCACAGCCGATCCAGGCTGGGTAACAGGTACCTCTTACGGGATTTTTGCACCATGGTTGAATGGTGTGACCAACGTTATTCGTGGGGGACGTTTCAGTCCGAAAGACTGGTACAGCACCATTGAGAAAAACAAAGTCAGCGTATGGTACAGTGCGCCGACGGCTTTCCGCATGTTGATGGGAGCGGGCGAAGAGACCATTGCCCAGCATGATTTGAGCAGTCTCCGTCACGTTATGTCTGTGGGTGAGCCGCTTAATCCCGAAGTTGTCCGTTGGGGCTGGAAAGCCTATGGACAGCGAATTCATGATACCTGGTGGATGACGGAGACGGGGGGACAGTTAATCTGTAACTACCCGGGTATGCCAATCAAACCAGGTTCCATGGGACGTCCATTACCGGGCATTGAAGCAGCTATTATTGACGATCGAGGACAGGAACTGCCGCCATACAGTATGGGGAACCTGGCTATTCGTACTTCCTGGCCGTCCATGATGGCGAAGATCTGGAATAACCCGGCCAAATACGAGGAGTACTTCCGACTTTCTGGCTGGTATGTATCCGGTGATTCCGCTTATATGGACGAAGATGGCTACTTTTGGTTCCAGGGTCGGATCGATGATGTCATTAACTCTTCCGGTGAACGCATTGGACCCTTTGAGGTGGAGAGCAAGCTCGTAGAGCACCCTGCGGTAGCAGAGGCAGGCGTTATCGGCAAACCGGATGTAACTCGCGGAGAGATCATCAAGGCCTTTGTGGCACTGCGTGAGGGGTATGAGCCGACACCGGAGCTGAAGGAAGAGATCTATCGATTTGTAAAAGAGGGCTTGTCGGCTCACGCCGCTCCGCGTGAGATTGAGTTCAAGGATAAACTGCCCAAGACTCGCTCCGGCAAGATTATGCGCCGTGTGTTGAAAGCGTGGGAGCTGGATCTGCCGACAGGCGATCTATCGACCATTGAAGATTAAAGCGTAAACCAGCGGATGCAAAGCGTCTGCCTGTCCATAATTGAAAGCCTGATCCGTGTCTCATTGCGGATCAGGCTTTTACTGTTGGATATCAATGAAAATAACAAAACCCCATCCTCATGATGCGAGAATGGGGTTAAGAGTGGAGTTGTGACAACTCTGTATTACGGTTGGAAATGCACGGCTCCAGAAGGCTCGGATTCGCCTATGCTGTTGCTGGCGGATACCTTGAACCATCCACTGGTGGATGCAGGTACTCCGTAGTCCATGGAGGTCCCTGAAGTTGTGCCAATTTTGGTGTAAGGGGCTGACCCTGTCTCACTAAAATATACAGCATAACTTTGAACACCATCCGATTCCGGATTGGAGGCCCACTGAATGCGCAGTCCTTGGGAGAGCGCCGACACGCTCACTTGGCCCGGTGTAGCCGGAGCCGTAGTTGCGGCGTTCTCATTCTGGGAGTCTTCCGGTGTAACGACTGTTCCCGGAACATTAATCGGTTCATTTATTTCTTCATCTGCAGGAGGCTCCACCGTTCCCGCACTGCTAACTGCTGCGCTAGGAGCAGACTCACGACCAGCTACATCCACTGCTGTCACGTAGAACGCAAAGTTTCCACCTTGTGCATATGCGGTAAATGATCTGGACTCACCTGTCAGGACAACCTGCCCCTGATTTTGGAATCCGGCGCCATTTAATGAGCGATACAGGCGATAACCAACCACGTCACTTTCCGGTGTTGCGTTAAACGTAATCACGGCGTTCCCGTTGGCGACGGAGATTCTCACATTGCCTGGTGCATCTGGTGCTTTGCCATTATCCGTTCTTGGATCGATCTGTGTTGGCATGTCTGCATCAGCATCTTCCGGCAGGTAATATGCAAGTGATTCGTGACGACTCATGCGTGAGAATGCACTTTGCAGTTCCTTGATGAGATCAGAGATCGGTTTCTTTCGCTTGACGACGGTTTTCTCTTTCGTCATATCTCCAGGTGTTTCATCACGCGGAATGTAGTTGACACCATTGTAAGTGATATATTTGGCTTTGGCGACACCATCATCGCTGTCCTTCGGCACAAATTTGCTATTGAAAATATCAGTGACAAATCGGTCAGTCAGAGAGGTTGGCAATTTGCCGCTATAAGCCGATACAGTTCGTGTCTCGATCCCGGATGGTTTCTTGAACGCATCGGTTACGAACATCTCTTTGTCAGTAGCGATGACTTGATTCATGATTTGCGTCCACAGCTGCTGTGCACGTTTCTTCTGTGATTTGGTCTCCAGGGTGTTTACAGGCTGTTTGTATCCAACCCATACACCCAATGTGACATCCGGCGTATAGCCTTCAAACCAGACATCGGCATAGTTTTGAGTTGAACCCGTTTTGCCTACGATCGGCACACTCTGGGAGTACTTGTAATTTTCACGAACTTTATCGGCTGTACCTTCCGTAATAACGGTGCGAAGCATATCTGTCATCAGGTATGCCGTCTGCTCTGAGAAAGCTTGAACAGGCTCTGCATCGTGTTTATATACGATATTTCCTTTTGAGTCTACGATTTTGCTAATCATATAGGAATCATTGTACACACCATTGTTGGCAATGGCTCCATAGGCATTGGTGAGCTCTTCAACGGTAACACCGTACTGAAGTCCTCCAAGAACACCGGTCTGAGCTTGGTAATCTGCCGGCTGGATGGTGGTAATCCCCAGCTTCTTGGCAAAAGCCCATGATTTGTCGATACCAACTTCTTCGTTGAATAGCTTAAGCGCAGGCACATTTAGCGAGTAGTTGAGTGCTCTACGGGCCGTCACAAGTCCCTGGTAACGATTGTTGGCATTTTTCGGAATATGGAATCCGGTCTGGCCGTCCTTCAGAATTATCGGTGAATCGTCAATAATGGAAGCCGGTTGAACAAGTCCTTCATCCAGTGCAGGCAGATAAGCGGCAATAGGTTTCATGGTTGAACCTGGCTGACGCACCATCTGAGTTGCATAGTTCATCTGCTCATCCTGGAAATTACGGCCTTCAATCATGCCGAGAATGGCTCCTGTTTTGTGATTGATCAACATGGCAGCCGTCTGTTCTTTTCCCTTCACGGGATCGTCAGCAGCGAAATTACTGTCATCTTCGGCAATGGTACGCATTGTTTTGTAGATACTCTTGTTGATCGTCGTGTAGATACGATATCCGCCTGTACGCAATTGCTGCTGAGCTTCTTCCAGCAGGGCACTGCTTTCCTTTTGCGGTGTATCGGTATCCGTATCCTTGGCTGTATCCGCATTGGCATCCGTGCCTTCAGCCTTATCCGAATTCAGTTGCTTCATTAAAATCTGTGCAGCTTGTCGCTCTGTTTCCATCATAAGGTATGGATAAGTATTGTAAGCTTTGATGGTTTTGGGTGCGAGTGAACTCTTGATGTCAAAAGCAAGAGCTTCGTCATACTCGGACTGATTAATTTTGCCCAGTTCCAGCATACGGCGCAAGACCAGATGCTGACGATTGATTGCACGCTCAAAATTTTCCTCAACAAAGTCGCCTTTTCCATTAAAGGCAGAGTAAGAGGAGGGGAGCTGAGGCAATCCGGCAAGATAAGCAGCCTGAGCTGTGTTTAATGTGCTCAAATCATTAATATTGAACAGTCCTTTGGCAGCTGCCTTGACTCCATATACATTATATCCACTGGAGCCGTTACCAAAAGGAACCTTGTTCAGATACGCTGTCATAATTTCGTCTTTGGTCAGGAAACGTTCGAGTCGGAGCGAAAGTAATATTTCTTTCACTTTCCGGTCTTCGGTTCGATCCAGATTGAGGAATACACGCCGGGCCAATTGTTGAGTCAGTGTGCTACCGCCGGTTTGAACAGATTCTTTCAGCACTTTCTGTTTCACGGCACGGAGCGTTCCGCTCATGTCTACACCTTTATGTTCGTAAAAATGATTGTCTTCAATCGAAATGACTGCATCAATAACGTTCTGCGGGATCTGGTCAAAGGTGACCGGACGCCTGTCTTCTTCTGTTCGTAATTGACCGATCGGGCTGCCGTCGGCAAAGTAAGCAAAGCCTGTGATGGAGTTTTCGCTGACTTTTTGTTCAATCAGCGCCCGTGAACGGACGGGTTCGTCTTTAACAATGGAACTGACGTATCCCATTAGAGCACCGCCTACAAATAGTACCCCCATGAATCCAAGGACAACCATCCATTTGACGAAACTACCCAGTCTGCGGGCAAAACTGCGCTTGCGGGCAGGCTGTTCCTCGGGCTTTTTCTTATTAACATCAACCATTCAGTGTCTTCCTCCTTTTAACAGCACTTATTATAGCATAAAAAGGCTGGTTTGCATGCCTGAGAAATACAAGCAATGGTCGAAAATTGCCATTCTTTCTTGGATTATGATATATATCATGCGGAATTGATTTACATCTCATGAGAAGTCGCGGAGAATTTAAGTGAAACGTGGAAGCACTGAGTGTCCGAGTGTAGATGAAAATGGATGACTATGTATAGGAAGGAGGCCATATCCATGCATTAGGTGCAGGTATGACCTCCACTTTTTTGCTTTTTGTTTCTCTCGAAATAAAAAACAGCTGCCGAGAAAATCTCGGACAGCTGTTTGATGTAAAGCTTAATGAAATTCCAACGATTAACGGTTGTAGAACTCGACGATTTGTTTTTCGTCGATGTCTTGGGACAATTCCGAACGCTCAGGCAAACGGATAAATTTACCTTCCAGAGCAGTATCGTTGAATTCTACGTATGCCGGAAGATGCGAACGGTTTTCCAAAGCTTCCTTAACGGAAGAAAGACCGCGGCTTCTTTCACGCAGGCTGATAACGTCGCCAGTGCTTACTTGGTAAGAAGCGATGTCAACTTTTTTGCCGTTTACAGTTACGTGACCGTGGGATACCAACTGACGCGAACCAGCGCGGGAGTTAGCGAATCCAAGGCGATATACGAGGTTATCAAGGCGGCTCTCAAGCAAGAACATGAAGTTTTCACCTGCGATACCTTGCATTTTTTGCGCTTTAGCAAAGAGAGTGCGGAATTGCTTCTCGCCCAAACCGTACATGTGACGCAATTTTTGTTTTTCTTGCAATTGCATACCGTAGTTGCTGATTTTTCTCCGTTGGTTAGCTCCGTGCTGACCTGGAGGGAAAGGACGTTTCAATTCTTTGCCTGTTCCGCTCAGGGAAATGCCGAGGCGACGGCTCAATTTAAATTTAGGACCAGTGTAACGTGCCATGTTTAAAGTAGCTCCTTTTTAGTTAAAGTTCATATAGGGCTCTGTTTGCGCTCCAATTTGTTGATGCGGGCTAAGCCACACATAGAACGATCAGGAAAGTTCAGCCGCTGTCCTGAAAGCAACAAAAAGAATGAGGGTGACACAACCGGTAATGCCCAAATTTAAAGACCCATTAGTAGTCTTCATCAACAATTTATTTTACAGTTTACTAGAAACAAAGTCAAGCGTGTGATAAAAGCAAAAAAACGTCTAAATTTGTCGATAGGTCCTTAGGCCCAAAATAATGGGACAATTTTCTGAAATATGGATGCAAAAATGCTTTAAAGAGAGTAAAATAGATTGTATCTTAACTTTAAATGATCTTGTACATTAAGGTTATCGCATAGAATTTGCAGGTTTGCGATAACGTCTGCAGATTAATGCATCCGAGTGGATGCAAAAACGGTGCAAAGGAGCGCCTGACATGTTAGAACATCTAAGAAGTAAACCAGCCAGCTTGAATACGCGAAGTTCGGGCGATTCCGCATCTTCTGCCGCTCCTCACGAAGCGCATGTATTCTGGATGCAAAAAATGGACATCACACCTTTTGATTTTTCATATTTGGGAAGCCTGCTGCAACAAGCATACACCGACTGGCATTTCCAACGGCGGCCGCACTCCGACAGATCATCGATCATATACAACGTATGGAATACAGAAGGGATCTGTATGGGGCAAGGGAATGAAGGGGCTCCATTGCTCGATGTTCATTCAACTGTGATGCAATGCCTTGAATCGGGACAGGCACAGTCGTTACGTGGCACCACTGAAAATGGAGAGTACCATCTAATGGCTGAACCTCTGTTCTCCAGAACAAACAGGGATATGTTTGCTGTCTTCACTGCTGTAACCTACGAGCAAAATCGAGATGACACGTCTGAAGCCGTTGTTCGATCGGAGGCATTGCATTATCGTACCTGCTTTTACCGAAGATTTGAATACATATTTATGACGGATCTATTACATGCTCATGAACAAACGGCTCGTGAAGAGCACCGAAGGTCAATTCTGTTCCAAATCGTTCAACGGATGCATGACAAAATGGATGTGGATGCCATATTGGATGAAGTCTTTGACAGCATTGACTACTTATATCCAACGACCCGCATGACATTGTATATGTCTCAGGATCAGAGCAGCCTCAACCCCCGCATTAAACCATTGCTTGTTCATGAGCGTGGAGAAGACATCTGTGTACAATCGTTTATGGAAGGCAAGCTCATTGTTGTTCGCTCAGATGAAGGTGAACATCGAATTTTGGAGGTTGGACTTCCTCTAAAAGGCAAACAAGGGATCTATGGTGTATTTCATATTGAGATGAAAGAGGAGTTAATGGAAGATTCCGATCTCCAACTCATTACGATGATGGCCGATACAGCAGGAACTGCCTTTGAAAATGCCAAGCTGCACGAGCAATCGAATATGTTGATCCAGGAACTTCGTCTAATCAATGATCTGACACAACGTTTGAACAAAAGCCTGCAGCTAATGGAGATCTATCAAATCTCCGAGCAGGAGTTGAAGGACATCTTTCAGGCTGAATCCTGTTGTATTCTTCAACTGAATGACAGTACGGATCATTTCGAAGTGATGTCATCCAATGTGAATGAGTTATCTCGCAAATCTTTTCCGATGGATTATGGAATTGCTGGATTGCTGTATCAAACCGAAGAACCGCTCATTCTATCCAATTATGCGAAATACGATAGAGTGTCATCGGTTTTCATGGATCTTACAGGCTCGATGTCCTTGATTGCTTCACCCGTAAGGGTAAATGGCGAAGTGAAGGGTGCTATTTTGCTGGGACATCCCAAAAAGCAGTATTTTTCGTACGATAATTACCGTCTGCTGCAGATGCTGTCTATTCATATTGGACTTGCTCTCTCCAATGCAACGCTTCACGCCGAGGTAAGACGTTTGGCCAACCTGGATATGCTGACAGGGCTTTTTGTGAGGCATTACCTGGATAGTGTGATCCATGAACGTCAGGCTCATGAATTCTGTGGTTCACTGGTTGTCGTGGACATTGACCAGTTTAAGCAGGTGAATGACACGTTTGGGCACCAAACGGGTGATCAGGTATTGAAGCAGGTAAGCGACATTGTAACAAGTTCCGTCCGGCCTGAGGATGTCTGTGCCAGATGGGGCGGGGAAGAGCTGGCCATCTATATGCCTCAGATTGGTGCTCGTCAGGCACTGGAGTATGCTGAAATCATTCGTACGAGAGTTGCTGAAGAGACAAGACCTTCCGTGACCGTATCCAGTGGTATTGCCGAATGGAACTGGATGGATGAGAAGGTTAGTGTGGAATCGTTATTTTACAGGGCTGATATGGCTCTGTACGATGCGAAGAATGGCGGTCGTAACCGGATCGTCATGGAAGAACAGGAAGTTACACGTTAAGAGAGGACTATTCCGATTGCGGAGTCGTCCTCTCTTTATTTTTTTGAAGAGGTGATGCCAAAGGAAGGAAGTATAAGCAAATAAGGGAGGGGCAGGCTATGGAGAAAGTTTGATGGAAAGGTGGAATAGAACATGTTGAACCGTCGGTATATACGTGGGCTATTGTTGATTCTGAGCATGGTTGTGTTATGTGCTCCTGGTTGTGGATTGTTAGAGCGAGATCGAACTCCCGAGGAATTATTTTCACTGGCTTTATCCGGAATTGCAGGTAAAGAAAAGCTTAGTTTTGATGGTGAAGCAGGATTGCGACGCGAAAGCAGCGGGCTGTTCGAAAATCAGTTTAAATTTGAGGGCAAGCTGGAGGATCATGACCGCTTGACCTTGCAAACGAGGTTGCCTGGAGCTGTGACTGTTGCAGGAACGGGAGTGAAAGGAGTAAATGCCGCCACTGTTAACAATAATGGGCAACCGAGCGGATTCAGCGCATCTTTTGAACGCAAACAAGGACAATGGATGGCTTTAACCGCCCAACATGAGCCCCTGCGCGGATCACTGTCCCGTTTTAATCCCATCGCTCAAATGGAAAGTATCGATCGGTTGAACAAAACGATAAAGTCCGAATACGGTTCAGGTCGACGAACGAAAATACTGCGAATTGAACTCGCGCCGAAAGATGCCAAAACCTGGGCACTTGCGCAGCTTAACGACGAGATGGATGCAATCCGGGCAGAGTATATGCACAAGGCAGCTGCGGTTAAGGGAGGCAGTCAGGCGAAGCTGGAGAAGGATTTGAACAAAGTGTGGGAGCAAGGTGAAACATCGATGCAAGAGATGATGAAACAGGCCGAGGTACAAACGGTGTATCATCTAACCGTGGATCGGAAAACCAGCTTGCCCTTGCGACTTTCCTCGGAAAGCCAGGTGAGCTATAAGGACATGAACAGTAAAAAGAATAAAGAAGCTCTTGTCACAGATGTAAACTTCAGGGCTTATGAGTAGATGAGTTGCGGGACTGCCTGCTGACGGGATCGTTGTAGCGTGCTACAATAGTATCGTAATTTACCGTTGTTCAATTCAGGAATGGCGGATGACAGGAGGAGTTTACACGATGAAGGACCCAAGAATTCAGAAGCTCGCAGCCAATCTGGTGGGCTACTCTGTAGATGTACAGCCCGGTGAGAATGTGCTGGTTGAGATGATCGGCACGGAACGTGATCTGATGAATGCAATTATTGAAGAAGTAGGCAAAAAAGGCGGTAACGTCTTTGTACAGCTGACTGACAAAACAGTACAGCGTGCCATGCTCAAAAATGCGACAGAAGAAATGATGAAAACCTGGGCAGAGATCGATCTGAACCGGATGAAACAAATGGATTGTTACATTGGTATCCGTGCAGGGGAGAATGTGAACGATCTGTCCGATGTACCGGAAGAGAAAATGAAAATGTACAATTCACTGTATTCCCATCCGGTACATAGCGAGCAACGGGTAAAACATACAAAATGGGTTGTGCTTCGTTACCCGAATGCAAGCATGGCACAGCTGGCGAATACGAGCACAGAAGCGTTTGAAGATTTCTACTTCGACGTATGTAACCTGGATTACGCTAAAATGGACAAAGCACAGGATTCACTGGCTAACCTGATGAAACGCACGGATAAAGTGCGTATTACTGGACCAGGAACAGATCTGAGCTTCTCCATTAAAGATATCGGTGCAGAGAAATGTTCTGGTCAGAAAAATATTCCGGATGGCGAAGTGTACAGTGCCCCTGTACGTGATTCCGTGAACGGAACAATTAGTTATAACGCGCCAACGCTGTATAACGGCATTACTTTTGAGAATATCAAATTCACCTTCAAAGACGGTAAAATTGTTGAAGCAACAAGCAACGATACAGACCGCATCAATGAAATTCTGAATTCAGATGATGGCGCTCGTCATATCGGTGAATTCGCCATTGGATTCAATCCACATATCTTGCACCCAATGAAGGACATTCTGTTTGACGAGAAAATTGCAGGCAGCTTGCACTTTACGCCAGGTCAGGCATATGAAGAAACAGATAACGGTAACCGTTCCTCGATTCACTGGGATCTGGTGTTGATCCAGCGTCCAGACTACGGTGGTGGCGAAATTTACTTTGATGATGTATTGATCCGTAAAGACGGTATTTTCGTAATTCCTGAGCTGGAATGCCTCAATCCGGATCGCCTGAAGTAGGAACAGTATTTTGCTGTTGCTAGGAAAGCGGATTCACGGTATCATGTAGTGGTAATTAATAGATGATACCAAAAGTGAAAAGACGGAGGGATTCCTATGTCGAGTAATAACGCGGCGGTAGTTGAAATTGCTCAAACAGCGAGCAAATTTACTTCTTCAATTGTACTTCATTCAGAAAACAAGTATATCGATGTAAAAAGTATTCTGGGGCTGTTTACAACGCTGATCAGCACGCACAGCTATGAACTGCACGTTCATGGCCCGGATGCAGCTGAAGCCAAAGCAGCTATGTCAGAAATATTTGCCAAACATGGACTGAATGTGAGTATCGCATCCGAGTAATGGCACTAAGAAGCATCTCTGCCTATTATGGCAGAGGTGTTTTTTTTGCATGAGATAGTTCAGGTGTATGACAAGACCTCCGTAAAATAGGGAGATTAGGCAGGAATAAGTGTCTTCAATTTGTATGGTTATTTTGGTCAGGTTCTTGTATTAGCTCCTGATTTCGTCTAATATTAGAGGTAGAACGTCTTTACGCGATTTTTGGGACATAGGGGGGAAAAATGCATGACTTCATCTGATCTGCAGGACCAGTTGCACTTGAAAGCGATCAGTCTTCTTCAAGAAGATGCAGATAAAATACAGAAGCTTATTGAAGTACAGATGGAGAATCTGGCTACCCGCTACTGCCCTCTCTATGAGGAAGTATTGGATACACAGATGTATGGGTTCTCCAAGGAAGTCGATTTTGCTGTTCGTGCAGGGCTTCTTCCAGAAGGTGCTGGTAAGCAGCTGGTAAGCGCGCTTGAGCGGAATCTGGCGATTCTATATGAAGCTTTGAACAAGAAGAATGAGCAATAGCCTGCAATAGCGTGGGTCAGAATAGAAGGCATGCAGGTGTTTGCATGCTTTTTTTGTGCGCCTGAATCGGAACAGCTCGTCTGATGTGGTTCAGGCAGAGGGAAAAAAGAAAAAACAGCCTGGAAATGCGATTTCCGGGCTGCCTTTTACGCGCTGTTTTTTTCTGGTTCAACATTGAGGAGGATGGAGTGCTCTTATTTTATACCAGGAAGAACGATACACCCAAAATAACATACACCACCAGAAGAAGCAGCCCCTCATACCAGTTGGTCGAACCGTCCTGTGTGATCGACTTGGCGATAAACACCGACACACCGATGGCGACCAGTTCAATCGTGGTAAACACGATATTCATCGTATTACCCATGAAATAGCTGACAAAAACGAGCACAGGAGCAACGAAGAGTGCGATTTGCAAACTGCTGCCAACTGCGATCTCCACGGCGGCACCGATTTTGTTTTTCATGGCAAGCATAATGGCTGCACTATGTTCCGCGGCGTTACCGATAATGGCAACGAGGAACGCACCGACGAACAGTTCGCTGAGTCCAAATTGTTCAGTAAACACCTCAAGGGTGCCAACGAGCCATTCACTGACGAAGGCAACCATGACGGTTGCAAGAACAAGATAGAGAATTGATTTTTTCTTAGACCACTCGGGTGCATGTTCATGCGGCAATTCTTCATCTTCATCCACCGTGACATCTGCGAGATAGTTCTTGTGTGTAACCATGGAGAACACCAACCACGCTATGTAGGCAAGGATCAGCAAACCTGCGACAATGAGACTGAGTGTGTTCGTATCCTTCTGTGTGATGGAATGGGTGTTCAGGAAGACCGCTGGAATAAACAGGGCAATGATGGCTACAATCATCAGGGAGCCGTTTAGGCCGGCAAGCGATACGTTATAATTCTGAATTTTGAACTTGAGTCCTCCGGCAAAGATACTTAGACCAAGCACCAGCAGCAGGTTACCGATAATGGAGCCTGTCAAACTGGCCTTAACCATGTCGAACAATCCCTCTTTGACGAGGAAAATGGCGATAATCAATTCGGCAGCATTGCCGAATGTAGCATTCAAAAATCCGCCTAACCGCTGTCCGGCATAATGGGCTACATTTTCCGTGGCTTTACCTAAAAAACCGGCCACAAAAATAACCGAAATGGCTGAAATGACGAATTGCAGAATCGAATCCCATTTCAAGTAGTGGGCGAGGGCGCTGAGTGCAAAGGTGGCAATCAGCAAAATGGATGAAATTCGGTTTCTCACAACAAACACCTCGGTTAACTAATTATTTTGTTTTAAACGATATGACTAAATACTTATGAGATTATTTTCATATTTCAATATAACCAAATCATGGTAGGTTGTAAACGCATCTTTTTGAGTTTCATTTGCTTTTTGGGGTCGAAAGGATTTAAAATACGAGTAACGAAGTGAAGGAGGATGTGGCATGGCAGAACAACTTCAACTAGAGGGCGGAAACATCCGGATTGCCGATGACGTAGTGGCGAAAATTGCCGGAATGGCTGCGATGGAGACACCCGGAATTGCCGCAATGTCTGGAGGATTGTCAGAGGGCTGGGCCAAGCGCCTGAGCGGTAAAAACGTACAGAAAGGCGTAGGCGTGGAGGTTGGCCAGCTGGAAGCAGCCATTGATCTGCGCATCATCGTCCTGTATGAGACACCGATTCATGAAGTTTCCCGCATGCTCCAGCAGAATGTAAGAGAAGCGGTAGAGACCATGACGGGGTTACGTGTTGTTGAAGTCAATGTAAAGGTAGAAGGCGTATCTTTCAGAGGCGACGATCTGTAAACTTTAGCAATCCGTGATGGAAGAACAGCGTTATGATGGCTTGGTTCTTCATCTAGATAGACAGAGTGTACCGAGTATACAAAACCGAGTACACACAAAAAGGCTGCGCACCCCATCGGATGCACAGCCTTTTTGGTGTTGCTTTTTTCTATTGAGGGGATACATGATTTGATCCGGTAGGAACAGTCCCATTTACCGAATTCGGCGAATGGATTCACGTGAACGAAGTGCGGGAGAGGTACGTGATGTCTGAACCGTCACCGACTTCGTTTTCTCTTCCTTGATGACGTCCAAATTATTGGTACGTGAGATGCTGAGCAGGATACCCATGGCCACCATCATCACAAAGAGTGAGGTACCGCCATAACTGATGAACGGAAGGGTAACCCCTGTCACCGGAATGGTCTGGGTCACGCCCCCAATGTTGATAAATGCCTGGATTGCAATTAATCCCATAATACCAATACCGACCAGTGTCCCAAATGGATCCGGACAGCGAAGGGAGACGATAATGCCTCGCCAGATGAAGTAGAGGTAGACCAACAGAAACAGAGCAGTTCCAACAAAGCCGAGCTCTTCTCCAATTACGGAGAAAATAAAGTCGTTATAGGCATTTGGCAAATAATGCAGCTTCATCGTACCTTGTCCGATCCCGGAGCCGGTTATGCCTCCATCGCCGATGGCGACAAGGGAGCGATAGAGGTTAAGACTTCCACCTGTCGTATCGGATAATGGATTCAAAAATGCCTGAATCCGGCCGATTTTATAGTTCTGCGATGCTTCCGTAGTTGTGGTGCTATCCGTAGTATCTGAAGAAGACATGGAAGAAAACAATGCGTTTGCTCCAATCGCCAATGCTGCTCCCAGCACAACCAATAAAATGGAAGCCATAATGTGTTTCATGCTGGCGCCACCTGCATAGATGACCAGACCGCAAGTAGCCACAAGAATGAAGCACGTACCAAAGTCCGGTTGCAGCATAATCAGTCCTGCAATGAACCCGACAATGACCAGCACGGGAATATATCCTGTCCTAAGATCCCTGAACCGTTCCCCTTTTTTGGTAATCAGTGCAGCGAGGTACAGAATAATGGCAATTTTGGCGAATTCTGCAGGTTGAATACTGAAGCCGATAATTTCAATCCAGCTTCGGGCACCGTTTACCTTCTTGCCTGCAACCAATACAATTAGTAGCAGTACCGTGGTGAGCAAGAAAAATGGTGCATAAAGTTTTTTGTATTTGTTAAATCGGATATTCATGGCAAAAAACATGCCCACTAAACCGATAACCGCCCACATTAGTTGTTTTTTCGTGAAGTACAGGGCATCATTGTTAAAACCTTTGTTCGCAATTGCAATGCTGGAACTGGAGCTGAACACCATCACCAGTCCGAAGCCCACCAACAATAAAGTGAGGATTAGCAGTTGAAAATCCGGCGTGCCTCTCTTCGTTTTCGTTTGGGCCGTTTGTTGTTTCATGGTTCGGCCCAGCCTAAGCTTCCAGCAGTTCTTTAAGCTGCTGTAGTTTTTGGGCCGCCAGCTTCACGACTGGCTGCGGTACGGTAGAGTCATAATCCAGACCATGCGGAAAGGTTGCTTTTCCAAGATAAACAGCTTCAACTGCTAGAACCGTATCCGGTTTTTCGAGTTTGCCATCGATCGCACGGGTATTAATACGTACAAAGTATTCCGATTTGGTTTGTTCATCTTCGATTTTGTAGTCATATGTAGCACGATAATATTCCCATTGCCACCGGACAAATCCGACTTTCTCGGCGCTCTCATCCAGGTATGCCAAGTCGCTCTTCAAGCCATCCAAGCCTGTATTCTCAAAAATCATAAGCGTCTGATCCTCCTCATAAGCTTCCGAGAGTATAAATCTCGTTCTTTTCTCTAGTTTATGATAGTATGTTTCCCCTTCCCGTGCAAGCTTTCAAGCGGTCATTCGTATCGGTTTTCTTCCAATTCTGCTACAATATACAGCAATAGGTTTCAAGAGGAAGGTTCGGGCTTGATGAAAGTCCTGTTTAGAGAGCGAAAGGATGGAGAGACATGACAAATAGTATATGGTGGAATGACCTGCAAATCCACATGGTAGAATGGCGTCGTCATCTTCATCGGAATCCTGAGGTTTCCTTTCATGAGGAGAAGACATCCTCTTTTGTAGCGGGTATGCTGGAGAGCTTTGGTGTTGAAGTGAGACGACACGTTGGTGGACACGGGGTTATAGGTATACTTCGTGGGGACAAGCCAGGGCCTGTCGTCATGCTTCGTGCAGATATGGATGCACTTCCGATCCAGGATGAGAAGGATGTTGAATATGCGTCACAACAAGCAGGAGCTATGCATGCCTGCGGCCATGATGGTCACATATCCATTTTGCTGGGCACGGCACTGTACTTCAGTCGCCATAAACATGAGATCAAGGGTGAGATTCGCTTTTTGTTCCAACCAGCAGAAGAATTGCTTCCAGGTGGGGCGCTCAAGGTCATTGCAGACGGTGGATTGGAAGGGGTAGATGTCATCTACGGCATTCACCTGTGGACCCCGCTTCCTGTAGGCGTGGCAGCAAGTACCCCGGGGCCTATGATGGCAGCGGCAGATGACTTTTATATCGAGATCAAAGGTAAAGGTGGACATGGCGGCATGCCGCAATCCACGGTGGACAGCCTCGTGGCTGGTTCAGCCCTTGTGATGCAATTGCAGACGGTTGTCAGTCGCTCGGTGGATCCCTTGCGTCCCGCAGTATTGACGATTGGTACAATGCAGGCAGGCTCAGCACAGAATATCATCGCCGAGTTATGCAAAATGACGGGTACGGTGAGAACCTTTGATGAAGAGACGCGCAGTATCATGAAGGAACGTGTGCATACGATCGTGGCTCAGACCGGAGAGATCTACGGTGCCGAGACGAAGTTGAACTATATTATGGGATATCCACCTGTCGTGAATGATGAGCAGGAAACGGCACGTTTCTTCAGTGAAGCGGTAGATGTATTTGGTGCAGAACATGTACAGAAGTCACCGATGTTGATGCCAGCTGAAGATTTCGCTTATTACCTGCAGAAGATTCCTGGCTGCTTTATGTTTGTCGGAGCAGGCAACCCGGAGAAAAATGCCATCTATCCGCATCATCATCCCAAGTTTGACTTTGATGAGGATGCCATGCAAAATGCTGTAAAACTATTTATAGCAATGGCTAAAGGATATACAGCCGAATGATTTGAGTGTAGTTGGGCATCCTATTCATACCAAGGTATGAGCAGGGTGCTTTTTTTGTAGGGTCTTTCTAAAAGGTTAAGCTTTCTAAAAGGTTAAGGTAAGGTCGGTCTGTTGTATTATACAGGTTCAATTTCGGAAAAAACCGAAACTGGACTTTTTGTGATGCCTGTTAATCGGAAAAACATATAACTCATTTTCAAATTAGGGAGGAAGCGGAATGGAGAAAACGGACGCCTGCATTGTCCAGCGTGATTTTACAGTATTGCTTGAAGTGGGCCATCCTGGATTTGACCAAGCCAGAGCTCAATTAGGGATGTATGCCGAACTGGTAAAGACCCCTGCGGCTTTTCATACCTATCGTATCACTGCATTATCGTTGTGGAATGCGGCTGCACTCGGATGGAGTGCTGATCAAGTGATAGCAAGTCTGGAATCCGTGTCTCGTTGGAATGTTCCTGCCGCCCTGATTCAGGATATCCAGAGAATTATCCATCAATATGGGAAGCTTCAACTGAGGCCAGAAGCAAATCATGGGAGAATGCGTCTCGTGAGTGAAGACGAACGATTGCTGGATGAATTAAGCAGTATGAAGACCATCTCGGCTTTTCGAATGGAACGTGTCGATCCCCATGAGCTTATGCTTGGAGGTGAGCAACGTGGATTGTTGAAGCGGGAATTGACGCGTTTGGGTTATCCGGTGCTGGATTATGCGGGATATCGAGAAGGAACAAGTCTTCCGTTTCAATGGCGAACGAATACGAAGGGCGACAGTTCGGACGGTTTTCGGTTGCGTCCGTACCAACGAGATGCTGTGGATGCTTTTGAAGGTAGCGAAGGCATGGGAGGAAGTGGTCTGCTTGTTCTTCCCTGCGGTGCAGGCAAAACGGTTATTGGGATGGCTGTATTAGAGCGTTTACAATGTGAATGCCTTATCTTAACCTCGAACACCACATCCGTGCGTCAATGGATTCAGGAATTGCAGGATAAAACAACGATAACGAGTGAACAGATTGGTGAGTATTCGGGTCAGAAAAAACAGGTGAAACCTGTGACCGTGGCTACTTATCAGATTCTTACACATCGAAAATCGAAAGATGCTGATTTTACGCATATCAAATTGCTCAGTGAACGTCAGTGGGGACTTATCATTTATGATGAGGTCCATCTGCTGCCAGCACCTGTATTTCGGGCTACTGCAGATATTCAGGCTACGAGAAGACTGGGATTGACAGCAACATTGGTGCGTGAGGATGGATGCGAACAGGATGTATTTTCGCTAATTGGTCCGAAACTATATGACATGCCGTGGAAAGAATTGGAGCAGCAAGGGTGGATTGCGAATGTAGAGTGCCAGGAAATACGCATCCCGTTTACTCCTGAACTACGATCAAGCTATTTGGAAGCGGAGGTGAAGCATCAATTTCGCCTTGCAGCCGAAAATCCGGCCAAATTGGCTGTCATTAGACGGATATTGGACCATCATGAGGGAATGCCAGCGCTTGTCATCGGACAGTATCTGGATCAGCTCGAGAGCATTGCCCGGGAAATTGAAGCGCCGCTCATATCGGGTACGATGTCCCAGCAAGAGCGAGTGAAATGGTTTGCAGCGTTCCGGCGTGGTGAGATCAAAACGATTGTCGTATCCAAAGTTGCGAATTTTGCCGTAGACCTGCCGGATGCTGCTGTTGCACTTGAAATATCCGGCAGTTTCGGTTCAAGGCAGGAAGAAGCCCAGCGATTGGGTCGGATCTTAAGGCCGAAGTCTGGAGAAAATAAAGCTTATTTCTATGCTCTTGTGTCCGAGGACAGTAAGGAACAGGAGTTTGCACTACGTCGTCAGATGTTTCTGGTCGAACAAGGATATGAGTACAAGATCGTTCATGAATTGCAGTGAAAAAGCGGTTTACATCTCATCTCTACTTAAAAATAATGGGAAAGGCATGATAAGCGATGCATACACAAGGTAACCTGGATGCGAATTCATTAAAAGAGTTTTCATGGGTTGAAAGAACGGTACTTGGTGTGATTTTCTGCAAATATGCCGGACAACCCTTTTCCAACATGTTGACATCAGCAGAGTGGGCTGTGGATGGTCTTAGCAGAGCTGAAGCAGTAACAGCCTTTATAGCGCTTCGGCACAAAGGATGGATCAAAGCTGTGCGGAAGTCCTGGGGCGAACGCTTGTATTACATACCAGAATCACTACTTCCTTTGTTAACCATTACCTACGCAGCACGAGTTGTACAGTTCGCTCAGCTGAAGACGAATGTAATACAGCAGGATGAAATGACACAAGATAAGGCCATATCCAGTATTGAAGTCCAGAAAGTGACGATTGTTCGAGAGGGAAAACCGGATATTGCTGCAGAGCTTCTTCATGTATTGGCTTGGATGGTAAGAGAAGGTCAAGCTCAAGGAGGACTTCCTTTAACAAGTAAAGGAACGATCCACAAAAAATTGGTGCAGAGATTAAGTCGGATGACGGTTCTGACTCCTGAAGACTTCTCTGAACTAGGTATTCGCTACGATCACGCGGATGTGTATCCAGTCCACGTAGCCCTTATTATTGATTTGCTGCTCAGTCTGGGTTTGATCGAAAAGGCGCATAATCGAATGCAAGTGTCACCTGACCGTCTTTATCACTGGTTAACGTTGTCGTGGTCTTCAATGCACCGAGAAATCTATAGCGTATGTATGGACCGATATGGTAAAGCGGAGCCGAAACTTCAGCATTTTCGTTATCAGTTGCTGATGTTTGCTTCACGGAAAAATGAATGGTTGAGTATTGCGGCAGGGATTTTAGATCACGATGGGCCAGAAGAAGCAATTGAAATAAGAGAGAGTGGAGGTTCTTCAGGATTATCCCTCTTAACACAAATCCGGGGTTGGCTCGATGTTCTGGCAGGTTTGGGATATGGTGAGGTTGGTGAGTCAGCTGCGGGAGAGCTTTTATATCGCTGGCAGATTGATCCGGGAATCTTATTAAACTTTGCGAATGACGAGGCAGAAAAACCGGAAAAGAATACGATTTTTGTACAGCCTGACTTTGACATTATGGTTCCACCAGATGTAACTCCACAGGTCCGCTGGAATCTGGACATTGGTGCAGAGCTTGTGAGCCGCGATCGAATGTCCATATACCGCATAACAAAGGAAGGAATCATCGCAGCATCAGAGATCGGTCTTACAGCGGATGTAATGATAAACTTCCTTAAACGGTATGCTGTCTTGGGAGTGCCTGAGCATGTGGAGCTAGCGATCCAGCAGTGGGGACAGGATGCAGAGGGACTTCACATGGATGCTAGGCAGAACGTTGATCAGGATGAATCGGTGGATAAAGTTAAGAAAAAGGACACCTGGATATATAAATCGAGAAGTGAATTACTTGAAAAGTTGAACAGGCCAGAGGCGGAAGCCATTCTAGATGAGTACATTGTCGGAGCAGATGAGTTCAAAGTCGGACTTGAGGTGCAGAAGGAACTCTTTTATATTCGTGGAAGAGTGGGGCTCATTCAATGTGACTCCAATCTGCACACGTATGAACAGGATCATTCCATCACGGAGCAGTCGGGTCTATTTCCTGGATATGGGGAGATCCCTGAGATGTGGCATAACGAGTGGCGAGGGTATCATGTGTCCACGGCTCGTCAGATTGCTGCAAAAGCCATTGAATGGCAAACAAAACTGGGTCTTAAGCTGAACAGCGATATTGTTTATGTTATCCCCGATCAGATTCAGGGTCATGAAGATTGGACCCTAACGGGCTGGTCCGTATCGGATGGTCGAACAAATCCCGCAGAACGTCGTACTTTTTCACCAAACGAATGGAACCAGATACGCCTGATTATTCCGGACTATGCATAAACTTGATCGACTTTGCCAAAGCAGATCGCCTGTTCCCTTTATTTCTATTTGCAGGAAAAACTCTTCTTAACTTTTCGGGGATATGATATGATGAAGTAGTCTACGTTAAGTAGAACTTTATATATAGATAGGATGAATTTCATGAGCGTAGCGGAAATGAACACGGTCGATATGGCCCAAGTGTTAACGGGCGCATATGAACTGGGCGACATGATCAACCAATCAGCCGAAGTATCGGATTATTTATATTGGAAGCAGCAAGTGGAGACGAACCCTGAAATTCAGGCGGGAATACGCAAGCTGAACGCCAAAAAAGAACTATTCGAAGAAACCCAGCGTTTTGGGCATTTTCACCCGGACTATCACGCCGCAAAAGATCAGGTTCAGGCTTTAGAGCTTGAATTGGAACATTTCGAGGCGGTAGCCCGCTTCAAACAGGCGGAGAAGGCATTGGACGATATGTTGTTCCAGATGTCGGAGACGATTGCATTCGCGGTGTCAACGACCATCAAGGTACCGAGCAATGATCCGAATCCGAAGGGCGGCTGCGGTAGCGGAGGCAAGTGTGGTTGTAGCTAAGATTATGATCAGAACATAAATTCATGACAGACCGGACCTTTCCGAGGCTCCGGTCTCCATTATAGAAAGGCGGGGAAAATGATGTTTGCGGAAAGGACAGGATTCATTATTTGGGTCAGTGATTTGAAAGCGGCTCGTAATCTCGAAAAGTATGGTACCGTTCATTACATCTCCCGCCGTATGCATTATGTCGTCATGTATGTTAATGCAGAGCGGGCTGAAGATACGATGAAAAATGTGAACAGACTTTCCTATGTGCGCAAGGTTGAACGTTCCTACCGGAATGAGATTAAAACAGAGTATGCTAGCAAAACGATGGACAAAACGAGTTTTTACGGGATATAACAAAAATGGTTTGGAAATGTGCAGTGAACTTGTTGCCACTGTACATTTCCAAACGATTAACCAGAGGGGCCCTTCGGGGCCGCTCTTTTATTGAATTAGGCATAAATTGGATTTTGTGAAAAAATCTGAAGTTACGCCTTGAGGTTGCGGGACTTATGTTGTAATATATTGGGTAAATAAATAGATAGAAAGTCCTATCTGGTGGAGAGTGATTCCCATGCGTGATAAGGTGATGCAACGTTGGAGCACGTACGAGCCTTTTTTCGTGGCTCTTGGAGACAAAAAAGTGGCCGACATCGTCATTACCAATCATGCCAAGATGCGGTATGCAGACCGTATTGAGCCGGCACGTAATGATGATGACCATATTGCGGCATGGTTATGGGAGTGTCTGAAGCAGGACCGTATTACACCATACTACCGTAATGAACAGGATGTTTACCTGATCGACGAAGATCTGGTTGTGGTTGCTGAATTTTCCGAACTTGAAGGGGAATATGACATTGCTGGCAATCCGCTTCATAAGATGATTGTTGTTACGTTTCTGGGGAAAATGTCCGAGACGATTGAACTGAGGGATTTAAAATCGTATTATTCTTGGCTAAGACATTCAAGACGAATGACTCTTGTCAAGAACAGTCGCAAGCATAAGTAAGTTTGGAATAATTCATATTTTCGAATTGATAGATTCAGGTTACATCGCATGCAGACAAGCTGCATGCTTTTTTTGTTGGAATTCAGGAAATCGGCTACAATGAGGAAAGCGTACAGAAGAGGGGCGAAGATATGAATTTTCATCAATTGCATATTTTTTATACCGTAGCAGAGAAGGGAAGTTTTTCAGCGGCTGCGCAAGCACTACATATGACACAACCTGCGGTGACGATGCAGATTCAATCACTTGAGGATTATTTTGGGACCAAGCTGCTGCATCGTTCTACCAAAAAAATAGAATTATCCGAGGCGGGTCGGACATTACTGCCTCACGCCAAACGCAGTGTAGAATTGGTCAGACAGACAGATGAGGCGATGTCCGCATTTACACAGATGCTGCAAGGCAGATTGCAGCTTGGAGCAAGTTTGACGATTGGTGAGTATGTGTTGCCACGAATGCTGGGCCCTTTTGCTCGCCAATACCCGGATATCTCGATCGTTATGAAAGTGATGAATACGACGCAAATTATGGACGATATCTTGAAACATCAGCTTAACTTTGGACTGATTGAAGCGCCAGTAAACCACCCGGATATGATTGTAGAGCCGGTCATGCAGGATGAATTGAAGCTGGTTGTTCCGGCAGGGCATGCTCTGGCAGATCGTGGGGAAGTAGAGCTTGAAGATGTGCTGAACTATGCGTTTGTGTTGCGGGAAAAAGGCTCGGGTACCCGTCAGGTGATGGAAGATCAGTTGCAGAACAGAAATATAGATCCGCAGGACATGAATGTGGTGATGGAGTTAGGCAGTACAGGTGCTGTGAAATCCGCCGTAGAAGCGGGTGTGGGCATCACGATGTTATCCCCGTCGTCGGTTCAGCATGAGCTTGCCCTTGGACTGGTTCACATGGTGGATATTCGTGGGCTTGAGTTCAAACGACAATTCTACGCTATACACCTGAAATCTTCATTGCTTCCCTTGTCAGCAGTAGCTTTTCTGAATTATTTGCGTCAGCATGAGCAGACATCATCAGTAGGACCGGCGGAATAAGAGGGTGATATTAATTTTAAATCCGTTCTGTTACTCACTAGATATAAGAAGGAGCTGTTATTCATGCATCAATTTAATGGACGTTGTGATCTTCATACGCATAGCCAAGCGTCGGACGGAATGCAGCCACCTGCCGAGAATGTGAAGCTCGCCAAACAAAGAGGACTGTCTGCAGTGGCGCTGACAGATCACGATACAGTAGCAGGTGTAGCCGAGGCACAGCGAGCTGGCCGTGAATATGGGATTGACGTTGTTTCAGGGGTAGAGGTCAGCACCCGCGCGGGCGGCAAGGATATTCATGTGCTGGGGTATTATGTGAATACAGAAGATGAGCAATTTCTGGAGCGACTGCGCGGGCTGCGGGAGGCGAGAGAAGAACGCAATCATCTGATCATTGCCAAACTGCAGGAGCTTGGACTCGAAATTAGCTGGCAGGAGGTCATTGATGGCCTTGGCCGACCGCTGGAGCCGGATGAAAGCATTGGTAGACCTCATATGGCCGATGTGTTGGTACGAAAAGGATATGCCGCTGATATGAGGGATGCATTCAATCGTTATCTGGCTGAAGGCCAGCCGGGCTATGTATCGGTTCCCCGAGTTGCACCGGAAGATGCATGCCAGTGGATTAAAGATGCGGGTGGGGCTGCTGTTATTGCCCATCCTGGTTTATACAGAGACGACGAATTGGTTCGTCGTATTCTGGAGGACTCCCGCCCTGACGGCATTGAAGTGGTTCATTCGGATCATGGACCAGAAGAGGAGCGCAGATATGCGGAGTTGGCACGGGAATTTGGGCTCATTCAAACAGGCGGTTCGGATTACCATGGTGTAAGACAAGGGGTAGTATTTCATGGGGATCTGGGTAGCAAAACCGTAACCATTGATGTGCTCAATAAACTCCGGGCTGCAGCGGGGAAGTCTTGATTCGGTGCTAAAATTGAATATGAAAAAAAGAAAGGACATAGAGATGGGGTGAGCGTTTGTCGCTAGCCATGTCTCTATGTCCTTTTTAAATTCATTATAATGGGTTAGGTGATGGAATAACTCACCCATGTGCCTTGAGTGGCTCCAAGACGTTCAAATAATTGCTGTGCCCGCTCGTTGGTTGCTGCTGTGATCCAGGACATGTAAGCACATCCGTGTTCACGTGTATACTGCTGACAGTGTTCAAACAGTCTGGCCTCTGCTTCGCCTTCTCTCCAAGCTTCTGTCACAAACAAGTCATTCATAATGGCAACGCGGTTTGCCTTCATCGTGCTGTAGGTAAAATAGAGTGTAGCGAATCCAATCAGTTCACCATCTTGCTCTGCAACGAATTGAACACCGATCTGCTGATCAAGCAGGTTTTTGATCAAAAGCTCGATTGCCTGATCACCAGGCCAGGGGTTGTTATAAAAGCCGACGACATACTCTTTCATTAATGCATTAAGCGGCAGCAAATCATTAAGTTGAGTTGGTCTGATATTTAGCGTCATGGGACACATCCTTAGAAGTTTATTTATAGATTTCACGATTGAATTATTATACATTAAAATGAATTTATATTCAAAATAAAAATAAATCAACAGCATTACGTCCATATTTATTTGAAACAAAGAAAATCCCCCGGTCAGTCTTTTGTTCCGGGGGATTTTTACGTTGCCTAAAAGGCTCGAAAGCAAACACCTTATCCATTTTTGATCGTGGAGGGCAAACTTTTAACCAGTTCTTCGTTCGGCGTCACAAACAGGGTCTTCTGATGGTCATAAATGACAAAGCCTGGTTTGGAGCCACTTGGCTTGCGCACATGTCGGATAAAGGTGTAGTCCACCGGTACGCTGCTGGATTCTTTGGCCTGACTGAAGTAAGCCGCGAGTTGTGCAGCTTCCTCCAGGGTTGCTTCGCCAAAGTCGGTGCTGCGAATGACGACATGGGAACCCGGGATGTCTTTGGTATGCAACCACGTGTCATTGGAAGAAGCCAGACGGTTGGTGACGTACTCATTTTGCAGGTTGTTTTTGCCTACGAGAAGTTCAATTCCCTCCGAAGAAGTAAACTGATGCACGGTAGGGCGGTCGTTTTTCTTCTTCTTTTTGCCTTTTTTGTTGCGGTCGCGAAGATAACCCTGCTGTACAAGCTCATCGCGAATTTCCTCGATGTCATTCATGGATGCGATCGACAGTTGCTGGAGCAGATTGTCGAGATAGTTGATCTCATCTTTCGTTTTTCCAAGCTGCTCATGAATAACAGCCAGACTGTTCTTGTATTTGTTATATCGTTTGAAATAACGTTGTGCGTTGTCAGACGGCGTAAGTAATGGGTCAAGCTGAATGGTAATATTGGCTTGATCTTCATCATAGAAGTTCACCAGCTCCACACTTTTGTCCCCTTTACTAACCTGATGCAGGGAGGCAAACAGCAGCTCACCCCATAATCTGAATTTATCCGCATCGTCGGCTTCCAGCAGATCCTTGTTCAGGTTGTCCAGCTTTTTGATATTTTTGCTCCGCTCATTTTGCAGAAAACGCAGCAGATCGCTCACTCTTTGCTTGACCGTATCCCGCTCGGCCTTGTCTCCGTAATAATCCTCCATACACTTGCTCATTGTGTCATAGGTTTTCTCTGCGTCCTGAATGCTCTGAAGCTGAACGGCCGAGAAAATCATTTTGCCTTTGGCGTTCAGCCCGGTCACAGGCGTATAACTATGATCTCTTACTGGCCCCATGATGGACTCAAAAGCATTCCACAGCGCATCGGCTTCGATTCGACCTTCACCTTCGCTTGCAGCTTGATCATCACCTTGATCGTTAGATACTCGAGAGGTAATCTCTCCTGCGATCAGCGGACTAAGACCGCTGAATGAGTTCACCAGCCAGCGAGAGGCCTCTTCTTCAGCAGCAGTATAGCTATTTTGGAATTCAGTGCTGCTCACTTCCAGTGGATTGCTTTTATGCTGCTCTGGTGGCTCGGTGTACGAAAATCCAGGCATAATGACCCGGTAACTACTGATGGACGGGGTTACGTGATGAATTCCATCCAGAATCGTTCCCGTGATCGGATCGACCAAAACAATATTACTGTGACGCCCCATCAGTTCAATGATGATTCGTTTGACCGAAACATCACCCAGCTCATCACGCTGACGCACGTCGATATGAATTATCCGCTCCATGCCAATCTGACGAATCTCCTCGATGATCGCGCCTTCGCAGTGCTTGCGCAGCAGCATGCAGAACATCGGAGCTTCAGTGGGGTTAACAAACGTTTTTTCGGTAAAATGCACACGCGGATATGTCGGGCTGGCCGAAATAAGCAATTTGCTATTTCCGCGCTGAGCACGAAGGGTCAGTACAACATCATGGCCGTTAGGTTGATGTATTTTGCTGATGCGTCCGCCCTTGCAGCCTTGCAGTTCATGTACGATAGCTCGTGTTACGATGCCGTCCAATGCCATTTTTTTCAACGTCCTCTCTATCTATAACTGAAATGAACACCGGGATATGTAAAAAAAGAACCCGTTGCAGATTCGTATTCGTTTCTATAGCAAAAAATCGGATTGCCACTGTGTATATAACCACAGACCTTTATTTTAGCTTATTCTGCCCATCAGGGAAAGGATTCGCCATCGGGTGCTAATTAGGGTCCTGTCCGAATACATATAGAGCAGGTAGTTTGTCCGGCATCGCGTACAACCTGTTGATTAGCATAGCCGGTGTAGTAGGTGTGACGTTTTACAGAGGAAATACAGACTGGGAGGGAATTTTGAAGCATGGAACATACCAAGTGGCACCAACTAAGCGTTGAAGAGCTTCGTAACACTCTTGGCGTCAGTCTTGAGGAAGGATTAACCGAAGAGACTGCAACAGAGAAGAGGAAGGTCGCCGGTTCGAATGAGCTGAGCGAAGGAAAGCGCATATCTCCAATCACATTATTGCTGAATCAATTTAAGGATTTCATGGTTCTGGTATTGATGGGGGCCACATTGGTGTCCGGATTGCTTGGAGAATACTTGGATGCTGTAACGATTATTGCCATCATCGTCCTGAATGCCATTCTTGGTTTTGTACAGGAATTCCGGGCGGAGCGCTCCCTTCGTGCATTGAAACAATTGTCGGCACCACTGGCCAAAGTGCTCAGGTCAGGTCAGGAATTACATCTGGCAGCCAAACTTCTGGTACCAGGGGATATTGTGCTTGTGGAGAGCGGTGATCGCATACCTGCCGATGTGCGCTGGCTATCCACGAACAGCCTCGATGTGGAGGAATCTGCACTTACTGGGGAATCGGTTCCTGTAAGCAAACATTGCCTTCCCATAGCTGCAGATGACGTACCGCTCGGAGATCAGAAGAACATTGGATTCATGGGAACGATGATCACTCGCGGTACCGCCAAGGGCGTTGTGATCCGGACAGGCATGGATACCGAGATGGGCAAAATCGCCGATCTGATCCAGAATACGGAGGAACAGGAAACACCGCTGCAACACAGGCTGGAACAGCTGGGGAAAATACTGATTTTTGTGGCGCTCGGATTAACCGTCATGGTTGTTGTTGCAGGTATTCTGCATGGACAACCTGCAGTAGGCATGTTTCTGGCAGGGGTCAGCCTTGCAGTGGCCGCTATACCCGAAGGGTTGCCAGCGATTGTAACGATTGCGTTAGCCCTTGGCGTACAGCGTATGATCAAGCGAAAAGCGATTGTGCGCAAGCTTCCGTCCGTCGAAACCCTTGGTTGTGCCTCGGTCATCTGTTCGGATAAAACAGGTACGTTGACCCAGAACAAGATGACGGTTACGGACGTGTGGCTGGAGGGACGCAGCATTAAGGTCACCGGGGATGGTTACGCACCGGAAGGGCAGATGCTGGAGAATGGTCGTACCTTGGAGTTGAAGAGTGATCAGACATTGCGAAGAATGCTCCAGATCAGTGCGCTATGCAATAATGCCAGTATTATCGAGAATGTTGGGGATGACACGCCGAATAAAAAGAAAGTTAAAGAGACCAAAAAGGATAGTAGGAAAGAAGCGAAGAAAGGTACTAAGAAAGATCATGTTAATGAAACAGTCAAGGAAAACAGTGTGGTATGGGAGCTGAAAGGCGACCCTACGGAAGGGGCGCTCGTAACACTGGCTTCCAAAATGGGGCTTACCCCGGCTGGTCTCAAAGAGTTATATGCACGCGAGCAGGAATTCCCGTTTGACTCTGATCGGAAGCGGATGTCCGTGCTGGTTCATCATCAGGGTGGACGCATGATATACACCAAGGGTGCACCGGATGTACTGATTGGGCAATGCAGCTACATTTTGTGGGAAGGCAATGTTGTACCTTTCACAGGAACGCTGCGGCAGAAAGTCATGGCGGCGAACGAGAATATGGCGGGTTCTGCACTGCGGGTTCTCGGGATGGCTTATCGCGATGTGCGGCCGGGTGAAAAAGTGGAGAATGAACATGCTGCTGAGAGCCAACTCGTTTTTGTCGGGCTTGCAGGCATGATTGATCCACCGCGGCGTGAGGCAAGGGATGCAATTGCGACTTGTCGCAGAGCAGGCATACGTACCGTTATGATTACCGGCGATCATGGCACGACAGCAGAGGCTATCGCCCAGCAGTTGGGTATCCTTCCACGGGGTGGGGCTTCACTTAGCGGCCAGCAATTGGCGGGCATGACGGATGAGCAACTGGATAAACAGGTGGAGGGCATTTACGTGTTCTCACGAGTATCGCCTGAGCACAAATTGCGGATTGTAAAATCATTACAGCGCAAAGGACATGTCGTAGCGATGACTGGAGATGGCGTGAACGACGCACCAGCCATTAAAGCAGCAGACATCGGTATTGCGATGGGAATTACAGGCACGGATGTGACAAAGGAAGCATCGGCGTTAATTCTGAGTGACGATAATTTCTCTACTATAGTAGCTGCAATTGAAGAAGGACGTAATATTTATGAGAACATTCGTAAGTTTATCCGGTATTTGCTGGCATCCAATGTTGGCGAGATTTTAACGATGTTTTTTGCAATGATGATGGGATTGCCTTTGCCACTCGTGCCGATCCAGATTCTGTGGGTCAACCTGGTGACGGATGGATTGCCAGCCATGGCGCTCGGTGTGGATCAGCCGGAAAAAGATCTGATGGAACACAAGCCGCGTGGCGCCAAGGAAAATATTTTTGCCAGACGACTTGGATGGAAAATCGTCAGTCGGGGTGTATTGATCGGACTTTGCACACTCGGGGCGTTCTGGCTTACCCTACAGGCCGCGCCAGATCAAGCTGGTCAGCTCATTAAAGCTCAATCTGTGGCCTTTGCTACTCTCGTTTTGGCACAGCTTATTCATGTATTTGACTGCCGTAGTTCCCGCTCCATTTTCCACCGCAATCCATTGCAGAACAAGTATCTGGTATTTGCAGTCATTTCATCCATCGTGCTGATGCTGGCGGTTATGTATGTAGAGCCGTTGCAGCCTATCTTCAAAACAGTACCTCTGGGTATGCGTGAATGGGCGATTTCTATCGTTGCCGCAGGTATTCCAACCTTCCTCATGGGAGTGGGCAGTGTGTGGGGAGGTCGTCGCAACCGTCGCCGCATGGGCCCTGGGCGTTTCGTACCGAAAAGTACAAAGTTTTCGGCATAAAATCAATAGCAATTGCTTATCGTTTTCGTTATGCTATCCTCAACATGATTCGAGGCGAAATTTCCTCGGCATTTTGCAGGATAGCTTTTTTTATTGGGAATGTTGGATATGAATATCCGGGGTATCCTGTAGAGAAGCAAGAATAACGCTTTGGCAGCAGACTGCCAAAAGGAGTGGGCAAGGTTATGGAATTTACAAAAATGCATGGACTCGGCAATGATTTTATTGTTGTATTTGGAGAACAACAGCTTCCGGCTGATGCAGCAGAATTGGCTGTAAAATGGTGCAACCGTTTCTTCGGCATCGGCGCGGATGGCCTGGTTTATATACTGCCTTCAGAGAAGGCTGATTTTCAGATGCGCATCATGAACTCGGACGGTTCGGAAGCAGAGCAATGTGGCAATGCCATACGCTGTGTATCCAAATATGTATATGATCATGGTCATGTGACTCAAGAACAGATTACGATTGAAACCATCGGTGCGGGTGTACAGCCCGTAAGCTTGAACATTCGTGATGGTAAAGTGCAAACCGTTCGTGTGGATATGGGAGAGCCTATCCTGAATGGACTTCAGGTTCCAACGACCGTCGATGCCAATCCGGTGGTGGATCATTCCATCGAAGCCAATGGACAGGAGTTCAAATTTACGGCAGTCTCCATGGGTAATCCTCATGCAGTCATCTATGTGGATGATGCTGTGAATTTTGATCTATCGACATGGGGGCCACTACTTGAGGTTCATCCCATGTTCCCGAAAAAAATCAATGTAGAGTTCGCAACGGTTCGCGATCGCGGATATGTGGATATGCGTGTATGGGAACGCGGTGCTGGACCAACACTGGCCTGTGGAACCGGAGCTTGCGCAACGCTGGTGTCATCCGTGCTGAACGGACATACGGATCGCACAGCGGTGATCAGCCTCAAGGGTGGCGATCTTCATATTGAGTGGAACGAAGCAGACAATCACGTCTACATGACTGGACCTGCTGAAGTTGTTTTCAAGGGAGTCACTTCGTAAAGAACACGTTTCAATGAGGAGGCCTTAGGGCCTCTTTTTTTACAGTTATATGAATTCCTACTTGTCCAGAGGGTTATGGAAACTGAATTTCACGAAAAACCTGTGTTTTTCTTCGTTTTCAGATGTTTTTTGTGTTACATTAGTATGAAATGATCAGTCAGGCGGGGGGAAAAGGGATGAAGGCGGATTTACGCAGTGTAATGCAGGAACGGGTCCTCATAGGGGATGGGGCGATGGGAACTTTCCTGTATCAGATGGGATTCCCGGTAGGGATTTCTTATGAAGAGCTGAACTTGATATCACCTGAAGTGGTGGCAGATGTGCATCGTCGTTACCGCGATGCAGGTACGGAAATTCATGAAACCAATACGTACTCTGCCAATTACGATAAGCTGTCCAAGTTTGGTCTGGAGTCCAAGGTCGAGGATGTCAACCGTGCCGGTGTGCGTATCGCCAAAGAAGTAGCTGGCGCAAACGGTTATGTTCTGGGCGCGGTTGGCTCCATTCGTGGAGGAAAGCGGACGAACGTATCAACAAGTGAATTGAAGCGTTTCTATCAGCAACAGATTTTTGCACTGCTCGAAGAAGGAGTGGACGGCATTCTGCTCGAAACCTTCTATGATATCGAGGAAATGGATATCGCCCTTCTACAGGCGCGCAAGCTGAGTGATCTCCCGGTAATTGGACAGTTCGCTGTTGAGGATGTAGGGCACACACTGGATGGATATACGATGCCTGAAGCTTTCCGAATCATGCGTGAGCAAGGGGCTGACGTCATTGGTTTCAACTGCCGTTCCGGTCCAAACGGAATTATGCGGGCGATGGAAACCGTATCAGGTCGTATCGGTGTTCCAATGTCTGTTTACCCGAATGCGGGTGCAGCGGATTACGTCGATGGTCAGTTCCGATATGGAGCGTCCCCGGAATACTTCGGACAGACCGCAGTGCAATTCGCTGATCTGGGCGCACGTATCATCGGAGGCTGCTGTGGTACGACACCTGACCATATCGCGGCAATTGCTCAGGCTCTTGTTGAATACACACCTGCTCCCATCCTGGAACCTGATCCTTCCGAGTCAAAACCGCGTATTATCCTGCATGAGAATGTAGATGAACGGTCTGGACGGGGTGGGCAGCCTACGATTGTGGATCTGGTCAAACAACGCCATACGGTCATCGTCGAACTTGACCCACCGCGTGATCTCGACATTGCAAAGTTTATGAAAGGCGCCGAGACACTGAAAGCGGCTGGTGCAGATGCGTTAACATTGGCTGATAACTCCCTAGCAGTTACCCGGATGAGTAACATGGCTCTCGGCCATCTTGTTCAGGACCGTACAGGATTGCGCCCACTGGTGCATATTGCATGTCGTGACCGGAATCTGATCGGGACACAATCGCACATGATGGGATTTGATGCTCTAGGCATTAATCATGTACTCGCTGTAACAGGTGACCCTGCACGATTTGGAGACTTGCCCGGATCAAGCTCGGTATACGATCTGACTTCTTTTGAAATTATACGTATGATCAAACAGTTGAACGACGGCGTGTCCTTCTCCGGTAAACCGCTCAAACAGAAGGCAGGCTTTGTTATCGGTGCCGCTTTTAACCCGAATGTGAAACATCTGGATAAGGCTGTGCAGCGGCTTGAGAAAAAGATTGCTTCCGGAGCCGATTATATTATGACGCAGCCGATATACGATCCTGAACTAATCGTAGCCATGCATGAAGCGACCAAGCATCTGGATGTGCCGATCTTTGTAGGGGTAATGCCGTTAGCCAGCGGCCGAAATGCAGAATATCTGCATAATGAGGTTCCGGGTATTCAGCTGTCGGATGAAGTGCGTTCCCGGATGGCTGGTCTCGAAGGCGAAGAAGGTCGAGCAATGGGTGTGAAGATCGCCAAGGAGCTTCTGGATGTAGCAACAGAACATTTCAAAGGAATCTATTTAATGACTCCATTTATGTTCTATAGTATGACGGCCGAACTGACCCAATATGTGTGGGAGAAGTCGGAGCATCAATGTCCTACTTGTTTCAACCCTAATAATCAATTACAATAGTGTAACGGATGTGATGCCGATGTCATTCAGTATGACCGGATACGGTCAATCCGCCTTTCATTTTGGAGGCTATAAGGTACAATTGGAAATCAAGTCTGTCAATCATCGTTATTGTGAAGTGATGATGCGTCTCCCGAGAGAGTGGACGTGTTATGAAGACGGATTGAGGAAAAAGGTACAGAGCCGCTTAAAGCGTGGGCGGATTGATGTTTATGTGATGAAAGAAAAAGATGAAGACCAGGCTCTTCCCGCTGTTCTGAATGAGCAGGCGGTCAGGGCCTATCTTCAGGCCGCAGAGCAATTGGAGAGCCGCTATGGTATGCAGGGCAAACCTAGCATTATGGATATGCTGGCACTTCCAGAGGTCATGGTTCATTCGGATGGGACGAGTTCGCTTCCGGAAGAGCAGAAGGACGAATGGGAGCGTGTCCTGCAGCAGGGGTTGGAAGAGGCTTTATCCGGTCTGGAGCAGATGCGCGCCCGCGAGGGTCTTCATTTGGCCAGTGATCTGGAACGACGTGTTAGTCGTCTGGAATCACTGCATACCGAGATGCTTGCTCTTGCGCCGACTGTGGTGAGTGATCATCGCAACAAGTTAAGACAAAGGCTTACGGAAATGCAGGAAGAAGGCTCTTTCCCTTTTGACGAGCATAAATTAGGTATGGAAATTGCTATGTTTGCCGATCGTTCTAACATAGAGGAAGAGCTTACGCGTCTACAGAGTCACTTTGGACAGAGCAGGGAACTGCTGAAAAGTGATGAGCCAGTAGGCCGCAAGTTAGACTTTCTTATTCAGGAGATGAATAGGGAAGTCAATACGATTGGATCAAAAGCCAACCATTTGGCTCTGGTGAACCGTGTTGTCGAGATGAAGGCGGAACTGGAGAAAATTCGTGAGCAAGCGGCGAATATCGAATGAACGGTCATATTTCGGCAAAAGAGTCGCATGTATAGGGGGAAGAACCTGATTATGGCAATCAAACTCATTAACATTGGATTCGGTAACATCGTATCGGCGAACCGGATTATATCCATCGTGAGTCCGGAATCGGCGCCGATCAAGAGAATTATACAAGAGGCAAGAGACCGTCATATGCTGATAGACGCAACATACGGAAGACGTACTCGTGCCGTTATTATTACGGATAGCGATCATGTCATTCTGTCTGCGGTACAGCCAGAAACGGTCGCCCATCGTCTTTCTTCGAAAGATGATGACAACGACGAATAAAATGGAGTGTAATATGTCTAAGGGATTACTGGTAGTGTTGTCCGGCCCATCTGGGGTCGGGAAGGGTACAGTATGCAGCGCTTTGCGCAAACGGGTGCCGGAATTGATTTATTCTGTCTCGGCAACGACTCGTCAGCCACGTCTGGGTGAGGAACATGGCGTCAATTATTTCTTCAGAAGCCATGAAGAGTTCCTGAACATGATTGCTGAAGATCAATTGTTGGAACACGCAGAATATGTAGGAAACTATTACGGAACACCGCGTGATTTTGTGGAGAAAACGATTAACGAAGGCCGGGACATCATTCTTGAGATTGAAGTTCAAGGCGCGTTGAAAGTGAAAGAAAAGTTCCCGGAAGGGATCTTTGTATTTCTGTTGCCTCCTTCATTGGACGAGCTTAAAGATCGCATTCAGGGCCGTGGTACGGAAAGTCAGGCGACGATTGATCATCGGATGTCCGTCGCGGTAGATGAGATCAGTCTGCTGGAGCAGTACGATTACGCTGTCGTTAATGATGAAATTGATTTGGCGTGTAAACGAATAGAAAGCATCATTATCGCCGAACATTGTAAGATCAATAAATAATCCATTTACCGCCGCGAAATGCGATAATCAGTGGAGCTGCTGTCATAGGATATATAGGTAGAGCAGCTCCAGTCTGGTTAGCGTATCCAGCGGTGCACCATAAATCCGTCAGGCGGCGAATTGTGATTATACTAATGCAAAGAGGTGTTTTGTAAATATGCTGTATCCTTCTATTGATGAAATGATGAACAAAGTCGACAGCAAGTATTCCCTTGTTGTGGCCGCTTCCCGCCGGGCAAGACAGCTTCGTGAAGGTGAGAAAACGGATTTGAGAAATGCCAGATCCCATAAACAGGTTGGCGTTGCACTTGAAGAAATTTATGGTGATCTGCTCGTTGTCATCAAAGGACAGGACGAAGAGGAAGAAGAGTAAGCCGCCTGCGGCTGCTCTTCAACTGCATACGGCGCAAGCCGGATTTATTTGACAACCGCGAGGTTGTTATTTTTTTCTCTATTCATCCTTATAAAGGTTGTATATATCGGGGGGATAACCATGTTGAACGGTAAAAAAATCGTGCTTGGTGTGACTGGCGGCATAGCCGCATACAAGGCGGCTACATTATGCAGCAGGCTGGTGCAAAAAGGAGCGGACGTTCATGTCATTATGACGAATTCCGCCAAACAGTTTATTACCGAATTAACGCTGCAAACCTTGACCCGAAATGTAGTATATAGTGATACATTTGATGAGCGGGAGCCTTCGGTCGTCTCGCATATTCATCTGGCTGATCTGGCCGATCTTGTGTTGGTTGCTCCGGCAACAGCCAATGTGATTGCCAAAATGGCACATGGGATGGCAGATGATATGCTCTCAACAACCTTGCTTGCAACCACTGCTCCGGTGATGATTGCGCCAGCGATGAATGTACATATGTATGATCATCCGGCGGTACAGCATAATATGTGTCTGTTAACCGAGCGTGGAACCATGATGATTGAACCGGGTGAAGGTCAGCTGGCGTGCGGGTATGTGGGCAAAGGGCGTTTGGAAGAGCCAGAGACAATTGTCGATGTGGTGGAACGTTTTTTTGAACAGCAGGAGTCTGTCAAACGGGAACGCAATGAACAGCTTTCTTTGTTGAGTGGAAAGAAGGTTGTGGTCACTGCAGGAGGAACCATTGAACGCATTGATCCGGTGAGATATATTACCAATGATTCTTCAGGCAAAATGGGTTTTGCCATTGCAGCGGCAGCGCGTGATCTGGGGGCAGATGTAACTTTAGTTATGGGAAATACCCAGGTTCAGCCACCAGCCAATGTACATGTGATCCCGGTACAGTCTGCGCAGGATATGTATGATGCGGTAGTAAGCCAATGGGATAATGCAGATATCGTGGTTAAGGCCGCAGCTGTTGCGGATTATCGCCCCAAGGAAGTGTACACAGAGAAAATCAAGAAGAAAGGCGATACATTATCGCTTGAACTTATTAAAAATATAGATATTCTTGAAACGCTGGGCAAGCAGAAGAGCCATCAATTTTTGATTGGTTTTGCTGCGGAGACCAATTCATTAGAAATGTATGCACGTGAGAAACTGGAACGGAAAAACTGTGATCTGATCGTAGCCAATGATGTCACCCAGGCGGGTGCCGGATTTGGAACAGATACCAACGCGGTGCACATCTATGACCGTGAAGGTTTGGTGGAGGAGCTCCAGGTGGTGGCCAAGGAAGAGGTGGCCCGCAGGTTGCTTTCGATTGCGGCGGAGCGCATTGCCGGGAGGAATTAATATGGAGATCGCCAAGGTTATTGTCGATGTTCCTGTGAAGGAAACAGACCGGCCGTTTGATTATCTGGTGCCGGAATCCATGCGTGAATGGATTGAGATTGGCAGCAGGGTAGGTGTACCTTTTGGTCATCGGACGGTGCAGGGTTTCGTGATTGATCTGGTGCCGCGCACGGGTACGGAGACTTTCAAACTCAAACCGATTCAGGAATTGCTGGATATCGTTCCACCGTTGTCAGAAGATTTGGTTGAATTGGCCGAATGGATGAGTGAACGTTATGCCAGCAACCGCATTTTGTCTTTGCAGGTGATGGTACCGACTGCGCTGAAAGGGAAAGCAGAGCGGTATATTTCCCTTGGAGATGCGTTGGATGGACAAATGGCAGGTTCGGCGTCAGGTGAAGAAGTTCTTTTTGTGTGGGGCGAAGAATCGACTTCAGAAAAAGTACAGCAAGATATTATTCGGTTTGTGAAGAGTCGTGGGCAGGTTCCGCTCCAGCAACTGAGTCGTAAATACCCCAATCATGCTGCGCTGATCAAGAAGTTGTTGCTCAGTGGTGTCCTGCTGGAAAGTCAGGCGATTAAGGACAAGCTCAATAAAAAAACGATGAAATCCATTGATCTTGCTGTGGATGTGGCGGCTGCGGAAGAGGCATTGAATTCATTCCCTGCAAAGGCACAACGGCAAAAGGAAGTTTTGGCTTTCTTGCTGGAAATGAAAGAACTGTTGCCGATGGCGATGAAAGAATTGCTGTCCGCACTTCAGGTATCAGCGGCTACAGTCAAAGGTCTGGAGGAGAAAGGGCTGGTTGTAACGGAGGACGTCGAAGTCTTTCGTGACCCTTATCAGGGACGCAAGTTCCGTGCGACCGAGCCACTGAATCTGACCGACGAGCAGCAGCATGTTTATAACCATATTAATGGTCGATTGCAGGAAAGGCGCCACGGCGTCTTTTTGCTTCATGGTGTAACAGGCAGTGGCAAAACGGAAGTATACCTCCAGACCATTCAGCGCTGTATTGAACAGGATCGACAGGCCATTGTGCTTGTACCCGAGATTGCACTGACACCGCAGATGGTTGAGCGTTTTAAAGGACGTTTTGGTGATCAGGTTGCCGTGATGCACAGTCGGTTGTCTGGTGGAGAGCGTTATGATGAGTGGCGCAAAATTCGGGAAGGTCAGGTGAAGGTTGCCATTGGCGCCCGTTCAGCTGTCTTTGCTCCGTTCAGTCGTCTTGGTCTGATCATTATGGACGAGGAGCACGAGACTTCATATAAACAGGAAGAAACCCCGAAATATCATGCCCGTGATGTTGCGGTAAAAAGAGCACAGCAGCATCAGGCGGTCGTTGTCCTGGGTTCAGCGACACCTTCGCTGGAAAGTTACTATGCTGCCCGTTCACAGAGCAATGATGATTTTGCACCACTTTTGTTGGAGATGCCTACCCGCGCACTTGGTAATAAGCTGCCGGAGGTACGGATTGTTGATATGCGCGAAGAGTTGAAGGACGGCAATCGCTCGATGTTCAGCCGCGCCTTGCACAAAGGATTGGAAGAGCGGTTGGAGCGTGGGGAACAGACCGTGCTTCTGCTGAATCGACGTGGCTATTCCACCTTTGTGATGTGCCGCAGTTGTGGATACGTTGCAGGCTGTCCCGAGTGTGATATTTCATTAACTTATCATCAGCGCTCCAATAATCTTCGTTGTCACTATTGTGGATATGCGGAAGCGGCGCCAGAAGTGTGCCCGGATTGCGGCAGCGAGCATATTCGATATTTCGGTACAGGTACGCAGCGGGTAGAGGAAGAATTGGCGAAGCTGTTCCCGGGTATTCGCGTCATTCGGATGGACGTGGATACAACGAGCGAAAAAGGGTCGCATGAGAAATTGTTGAAGCAGTTTCGCGAGAAAAAGGCAGACGTATTACTGGGTACCCAAATGGTTGCCAAAGGGCTTGATTTTCCTGATGTCACCCTGGTTGGTGTCATCACAGCAGACTCGGCGCTCAATTTGCCTGATTTCCGGGCTGCCGAAAAAACATTTCAACTGCTCACCCAGGTGGCGGGCCGTGCAGGTCGACATCAACTTCCGGGCGAGGTGTTTGTCCAGTCCTATACACCAGAGCACTATTCGATTGGGCATGCGAGCCAGCATGACTATGTTTCGTTTGTCCGTGAGGAATTATTGCATCGGCGCAATTTGCAGTATCCGCCTTACTGTCGCCTGATTTTGGTGACCTTCTCACATGAGCAGCTTCCGGTACTGATCCGGCTGGCGGAGAACTACACACGAATACTGAAAGAAAAGGCAAATGCTGTTGGCTGGTTAGGCAGTTTGGATCGTTTCAGCAATGATGCCTTTGACGTGCTTGGGCCGGTAGCATCACCGATTCCTCGGATCAAGAATAGATACAGATTCCAATGTATGATAAAATGGCGGGGGGATGTCGACGCCATTGGACTGGCGCTCGCGACGGCCCGGCGCATGGACGACGATGTTCAGGCGCAGAAGCTGCAAATTAGTCTGGATGTAGACCCGCAAATGTTAATGTGAGCATTTGTAGTAAAATGCGGATGTAAACAAGCGGTATAAACATAGATTAAAACAACATGAATGATGGCTCGATCTTAAAATCAGTTTTTGATACCTGCTACATAGCAGAAAATCAGTACTTATTTTTGAAATGAGCCTGATGTCCTGAAATTATGATGAGGATTAGGAAGGTGCTTACAACATGTCGATTCGTATTATCGTGAAAGAACCGGATGAGGTACTACACAAAAGAGCTAAAGAAGTAACTAAAGTTACACCTAATGTACAGAAACTGCTGGATGATATGGCAGATACGATGTATGACGCAGAAGGCGTAGGTCTGGCTGCACCACAGGTTGGTATTTTGAAACGGCTTATTGTGATCGATTGCGGAGATGAGCAGGGCCTGATCAAGATGATCAATCCGGAGATTATTGCAAGTGAGGGAGAGCAATTTGGACCCGAAGGCTGCTTGAGTATCCCTGGCATTAATGGTGATGTGCGTCGTTTTGAGACGGTTACAGTCAAAGGGCTGGACCGCGAAGGCAAGGAACTGATTATTACGGGCAGCGGGCTGTTGTCACGCGCATTCCAGCATGAGATTGACCATTTGGATGGCGTGCTCTTTACGGATATTGCTGAAAAAGTGTACGAAATTGCAGCCGATCAAACCGGGCCGCGTCGTAACTAAGGAGTGATCGACTTGAATATTGTTTTTATGGGAACGCCTGAATTTGCAGTTCCGTCTCTCGATATGCTTATTGCCGAGGGATATAACGTGGTTGGGGTAGTGACACAGCCGGATAAACCACAGGGACGTAAAAAGGTGCTTACACCAACACCAGTCAAGGCTGCGGCAGAACGCCACGGCCTGCCTGTATTTCAACCAGTGAAACTGCGTGCTCCAGAAGCGGTGGCCCGATTGGCTGAATGGAAACCGGATCTGATTGTGACTGCGGCTTTTGGGCAGATTCTGCCCAAAGCTGTGCTCGATATGCCCGTTCGTGGTTGTGTGAACGTGCATGGCTCTCTTTTGCCAAAATATCGCGGTGGTGCCCCGATTCAACGTTCCATTATTAATGGAGAGCCGGTGACGGGAGTTACACTGATGTTTATGGCGGAAGGCCTGGATACGGGAGATATGATCTCACGTGTGGAAGTGGAGATTACGGATGAAGATACATCAGGGTCCATGTTTGTAAAGCTCAGCGAAGCGGGCTCCAAATTGCTTCAGGAAGAAATGCCGCGGCTGGTTGCAGGCGAAACAACGGCTGTCCCACAGGATGAAGCTGAGGCCTCGTATGCACGTAATCTGACTCGGGATGACGAGAAGATGGACTGGAATCGGACGTCGCGTGAACTGTTCAATCAGATTCGTGGTCTTGTGCCGTTCTCGGGTGCATTCACAATGTGGGATGAGCAGGTCTTCAAGGTCTGGGCAGCAGCAAATCCGAAGCAGACAGATGTACTCTCGTCTTCGGATGCTGGACAAGCTGAGCCGGGAACGGTGCTACAATTGGGCAAGAACGGCATTGAAGTTCGCACAGGTGATGGCTCTCTCTGGCTTACTGAGGTTCAGCCAGCAGGCAAAAAAGTAATGCAAGTTGCTGACTTTGCCCGTGGTGGTACCCTGAAACCAGGAACGGTGCTGCAATGAGCGGAAATACACCTGGCCGTCCATCAGGAAATGGTCAACAAGTCGCAGGGAATGCGTCCGGGCGCGGCGGAAATCAACGTCGTCCGAACCATGGAAAATCGGGTCGTGCAGGACATTCATCTGCATCCCCATCTTCAGCCAATGGTGCCTCACGCTCGGAGCGGCCCAAAACATCTGCTCGTGCACTCGCCGTTAAGGTACTCAGCGCCGTTGAGCAAGAAGGGGCATACAGCAATCTTGAGCTGAACCGGCGTCTGAAAGAGGCCGATCTAAGTCCGGCAGATGCTGGACTGGCTACAGAGTTGGTCTATGGTACGATCGCAAGACGGAATACCCTTGATTATTTTCTGGAACGCTATGTAGCCAAAGGTGTATCCAAGCTGCAACCGTGGGTGCGCAGCCTGCTGCGCATCAGCGTGTACCAGATGTTATATCTGGACCGTATTCCGGAACACGCGGTGGTGAGTGAAGCTGTCAATTTGGCTAAGAAATTGGGCCATCAGGGCATCTCCGGTATGGTGAATGGCGTTCTGCGGAACATGATTCGCAATCGTGATGAGCTGCGTATTCCCGAACATCTGCCTGCTGCTGAACGTATCTCACTGGAGCATTCTCATCCGCTGTGGATGGTCGAACGCTGGATCAGCCAGTATGGCGAAGAGACAGCGGAAGCGATCTGTCGTGCAAATAATGAACCGCCTGCGGTTAGTGTTCGTGTGAACACGACAATGACTACACGTGAGAAACTGATGCAAGAGATGGTGAGCACGGGTGCGATCGTGGAACCTTCCCGACTTAGTCCGGACGGTATTCTCGTTCGCAGTGGTGGCAACATGGCTCTTACGTCCTGGTATCGGGATGGCTTGCTGTCCGTTCAGGATGAAAGTTCCATGCTTGTAGCCGAGGCAGTTGGGCCTGAAGAAGGTCAGACTGTACTGGACTGTTGTGCAGCTCCCGGCGGAAAGACAGCCCATATGGCTGAGAAAATGCAGGACCGTGGACGGATTGTGGCCAATGATGTACATGCTCACAAACGTCAGTTGATCATGGATCAGGCAGATCGTCTGGGACTCAGCTGCATTGATGCTGTGACAGGTGATGCGCTTGATCTGGATGCGCGTTATCCGGAGGCATCCTTTGACCGTATTCTGCTGGATGCGCCATGTTCCGGTCTGGGTGTTATTCGCCGCAAGCCGGATGTCAAATGGACCAAAACTGTGGAAGATATCCACGATATCTCCAATCTGCAACGTGAACTGCTGGAGCGGGTTGCACCGCTATTAAAGCCGGGCGGTATTCTGGTGTATAGTACGTGTACAATCGAGCCTGCGGAGAACGAGCATAGAGTCGCTGACTTCTTGGACCGGCATCCGGAATACAAGGCGGCTGAAGAGTCTGCCTGGTCTGGTCTGGAAACAGCCGAGTGGAAGGTTGTGAACGGTGGTGTGCAGATCCTGCCACAGTACGCTCACAGTGACGGATTTTTCATTGCCAGGTTGACAAGGATAGCGGATTAACAGTTTAATAGAGCACTGAAGGATAGCCGCCGAGGGGAACTTCGGCGGATTTCTTTGTGATTAGCCTCAAGGCTTAACATCAGTAAAAAGTGATGATAGGGTGCGACGCAGCCATTGAGGTGTTATAATGCATGAAGTAAAGGCATCAAGGGTATACATGGATGTAAAGTGGTCTTTGTGATAGAATAGGACGAATGGAAAGAAAAGATGGAAGACGATTAAAAGAAAAGAAGGAATAGGTGTTGACAACAAAATGAAACCTTTTATATATGATTATTCCCTAGAGGAGCTGCAACAGTGGGCTGTTGAGAACGGGGAACCGGCTTTTCGCGGTGGTCAGATCTTTGACTGGATTTATGTGAAACGTGTGAATGATTTCAGTGAAATGACGAACCTGTCCAAAGCGCTGCGTGAAAAGCTGACTGAACAATTTGAATTTGTTACACTTACTGAAATTACGAAGTTTGAATCCAAGGATGGAACGGTGAAATTCCTGTTCGGTCTGCACGATGATCATGCGATCGAAACAGTTATTATGAAGCATAACTATGGTAACAGCATCTGTGTAACAACACAGGTTGGCTGCCGGATTGGCTGCACGTTCTGTGCATCCACGCTGGGTGGACTCAAACGTAACCTTACAGCTGGCGAAATTGTCGCTCAAGTTGTGCAAGCCCAGAAAATTCTGGATGAACGCGGTGAGCGGGTCAGCAGCATCGTAATCATGGGTTCAGGTGAGCCTTTTGAGAACTATGAAGCAACAATGACGTTCCTGCGGATCATGATTCACGAAAAAGGGCTGAATATCGGTCAGCGCCATATTACGGTGTCCACAAGTGGAATTGTACCGAACATTTACAAGTTTGCAGATGAAGATACACAGATTAACCTGGCGATTTCCATCCATGCGCCAAATGATGCATTGCGTTCCAAATTGATGCCGGTAAACCGCCGTTTTCCTTTTGACGATGTGATGGAGTCGTTGCGTTATTACTTAGCAAAAACGGGTCGCAGAATTACGTTTGAGTACGCACTTATCGGTGGTGTGAATGATCAGCCGGAACATGCGGCAGAACTGGCAGGCGTGCTGAAGAACATGCTGTGCCACGTGAACCTGATTCCGGTCAACCATGTACCTGAACGCAAGTACGTAAGAACATCCAGAAGCGACATTTTCAATTTTCAGAAGATTCTTTCGGAGCAGGGTGTTAATGTAACCATTCGTCGTGAACAGGGACATGATATTGCTGCCGCTTGCGGTCAGCTTCGTGCAAAGCATATGGAGTTGAGGTGAGAACGTTTTGATCAAAACAGTTCATGTGAGCCATATCGGACGGGTGCGTTCGGTGAATGAAGATTCAGCCTGGATTCGAAATCTTGATACAGGTTATATTCTGGGTATTGTTGCCGATGGTATGGGCGGACATCTTGCAGGAGATACAGCGAGCCGCCTGGCGGTAGAGACGTTGGTGCAGGATCTGGGAACGCTTGAGCCGGGTCTTTCATATGCGTCTTTGTCAGCCGCACTCAGCGATGCTATTTTGCATGCCAACGAAGTGATCTTCCGCACGGCCTCCTCGGATGATAATTACCACAACATGGGGACCACCGTGGTTGCGGCATTATTGAACGATACGGAAGGCGTTATTGGTCATATCGGTGACAGCAGAGCATACAAAATTGCAAACCAACATGTCATCCAGTTGACCGAGGACCATACGCTGGTTAATGAATTGTTCAAAAATGGTCAGATCAGCAAAGAAGATGTCTCCCATCATCCGCGTCGCAATGTGCTGACACGTGCACTTGGGACAGACGCTGAAGTGAAGGTGGATCTGGATACCGTCAAGCTGGAAGAAGGCGAAGTTCTTCTCCTGTGCAGTGACGGGCTTAGTAATCTGGTCAGCAATGAGCAGATCATTCAGGTCGCAGGTAATCAGGAACTGGCATTGGAAGATCGGGCGGATCGCTTGCTTCAGCTGGCTTTGCTTGCTGGAGGAGATGACAATATCACGGTGGCATTATTCGAACTGCAAAAGGAAGGTTCCGTGACATCGGAAACGGGGTGTGAGTCATGATTGGGCACCAGCTAGGCGGACGCTATGAAGTGATCGAGCGTGTCGGCGGTGGCGGCATGGCTCTTGTGTACAAGGCCCAGGATCTGTTGCTCAACCGGAACGTTGCCATCAAAGTGTTAAGGCAGCAATTTGTGCATGACGAAGAGTTTATTCGCCGTTTCCGCAGGGAAGCACAGTCCGCAGCATCTCTGTCCCATCCCAACGTGGTCAGTATCTACGATGTGGGGCAGGAAGATGACGTTCATTATATTGTTATGGAGTATGTTGAAGGTAAAAACCTGAATGAAATTATTAAAGAGCGTGCACCTCTGCAGGTGGACGAAGCGGTTCGGATTGCCTCTCAGATTGCAGATGCTCTTGATCATGCACATCATAATCAGATCATTCATCGGGATATCAAACCGCATAATATATTGATTGGTCGTAATGGCCGTGTGAAAGTAACGGATTTCGGGATTGCCCGTGCGGTTACATCCACAACGATTACACAGACCGGATCGGTGGTCGGTTCGGTACATTACTTCTCACCTGAGCATGCCAAAGGCATTGTGACTGGCGAGAAGTCGGACTTATATTCTCTTGGTATTGTACTCTATCAAATGCTGACTGGGCAGCTTCCGTTCCTGGGAGAGAGTCCGATTAGCGTTGCTTTGAAGCATTTGCAGGAAGAGTTTGATGAACCGCGCAAATTTAATCCGCTTATCCCGCAAAGCGTAGAGAACGTTATTCTGAAATCCATGCGCAAAAATCCGCAGGAGCGTTACCAATCCGCTAAAGAAATGCAAACGGATCTGGAAACCTGCCTGATGCCGGAAAGACGTAATGAAACGAAGATTGATTTTCCAGATGAGGATGATATCGATCAGACCCGCGTTATGCCGGCGATTAAGCCGGAGCCGCGTGGAGTTACATCCACAGGTGCTATACCCGTGATGGAGTCTGACCAAGACAACAACAAGGGCAAACCCAAAACAAAGAACTGGAAGAAGCCAGCGCTGCTGATCTCGTTGACCGTGCTTATTCTGATTGCCATGGTTGGTGTTGTATGGTACGTGAAAGGCATGCTTGTTGTGCCTGATGTGACTGTACCCAATGTTGTAAGTCAGACCGAAGAAAAGGCACGTCAAATGCTGCAGGACAGCGGGCTTGTGGTCAGTGATAATGTCATCCGGGAGTACAAGGAAGGCGTTGATCCGGGTATTGTGTTCGATCAGAGCAGGAATGAAGGCGATATCGTCAAAGAAGGCTCTGAGGTCCAGCTGAGTGTTGGCGCGGAAAAAGCACTGTCCAATATGATTGATCTCAAAGACAAATCTTATGATGAGGCGGTCAAACAACTTACTGCATTAGGCATTAAAGAGGATCAGATTCAGCGTAAGGAAGAGTTCTCGAATGATAAGTCATCGGGTACTGTTCTGTCCCAAACTCCTGGGGTGAATGAAGAATACGATCCGGCAGAAGTTCAGATTGTTCTGACCGTGAGCAAAGGCTCCGAAACAATAAAAATGCCTGACTTGAAAAACCGTACTCGAAGTGAGGCGGAGAGTATGCTCAAATCCGCGGGGTTAGTCCTTGCTCAGGTTCAGGAAGAGTCGAGCTACACCGTAGATAAAGGCAAAGTGACACAGCAATGGCCTGTGGAAGCCGGTGCAGACGTGAATCCTGGTGACAAAATTACCATTTTCATTAGTACTGGATATCCGCCAGAGGCATTGAGCTACGCCTATAACATTAACGTTTCGCCAAAAGAAGTAGGAAAGAGCAGCAAAATTCGAATTACTTTCGAAGATGCTCGTGGCAAAAGTCAGGAATGGGGAACCCGGACAATCAAGTCTGCCCAAACGCTGACCATTCCGCTTATTCTGGCTCCAAACGTCGATGGTGTTGTCTCTGTCTATCGGGATGGCCAATTCCTGGATACGTATCTGGTGTCCTACAGCGATGCCAAAAACGGAACGGTAGTTGTGCCTACCATTGAGCCCGAGAAAGGTGCAGAGCCGCCTCCAACAACGGAGGAGCCTGAACAAGGCGGTGGTGGTGATGAAGGCACCGTGGATACGAATCAGGAAGGTGAACCGGATACACCTGTTGAGGGTGAAGGGGAAAATGGCGAGGCAGATACTTCTGCGATGAAGAACGGAAATGGTCTCGCCAAGGGAAAAGATAAGAAAAAGGAAGTCGTTAACGCATCAAGCCGTCCATAAGGGCGGCTTATTGCCGACGTTCAGGGTAAATGTACTGTAAATTAAAGGAGGGCGACGGAGCTATGCCAGAAGGTATCATCGTTAAAGCGCTAAGCGGTTACTATTATGTCATGCCACTGGAAGACAGCGGGGTGCCTTCGGTTGAAGGCTCCGCCGTTCAATGCCGGGCCAGAGGCATTTTCAGAAAACGGGGTACCTCACCGCTTGTGGGTGACCGAGTCGGCTATATGCTGACAGAGAACGGGGAAGGAACCGTAGATGAGATTCGCAAACGTGAGACGGAGTTAATTCGTCCACCTGTTGCCAATGTAAGTCTGGCTGTTCTGTTATTTTCCGTTAAAGAACCGGACATGAATCTCAATCTGCTGGATAAATTCCTCGTACATATCGAACAAGCTGGACTGGATGCACTGATTGTGCTCACCAAACAGGACCTAGCTGATCCAGAAAACGATGCACGTGATACAGTGGCTGAAGTAAAAGCTATGTACGAGCAAATTGGATATGAAGTTATCTCTACCAGTTCACGAACCGGTGAAGGCAATGAACTGCTCAAGGAGCGTCTTGCCGGCAAGATTAGCGTATTCTCCGGGCAATCCGGTGTAGGTAAATCTTCGATGCTGAATGCCTTGATGCCAGGTCTGACCCTGGAGACCAGTGCAATCAGCATGCGCCTTGGCCGAGGGAAACACACCACCAGGCACGTGGAGCTCATACCGCTGGATAATGGTGGCTTTGTCGCCGATACGCCGGGATTCAGCCAACTGGACTTCCTGGAGATTGGTGTGGAGGAGTTATCCACTTGTTTCCGGGAGTTCGCTCAATATGCGGATCAGTGTAAGTTCCGAGGCTGTACCCATACGCACGAACCAGGTTGCCGGGTGCTTGCAGCCAAGGCGGAGGGAATGATCTCCGAAAGCCGTTATCAGCATTACGAACAATTCCTTACAGAAATGAAAGACAAAAAGCGGAGGTATTAATATGATTAAAATTGCCCCATCTATTTTATCTGCGGATTTTGCCCGTCTCGGCGCGGAAGTGGCGGAAGCCCAAGCTGCTGGCGGAGACTGGATTCATGTTGATGTCATGGACGGTCATTTCGTCCCTAATATTACGCTTGGACCTGCGATTGTAAAAGCGATCGCTCCACATACAAGTTTACCTCTTGATGTTCATTTGATGATTGAGAACCCAGAGCGTTATGTGGAGGAATTTGCGAAAGCTGGCGCGGCTGTAATTACGGTTCATGCCGAGGCTTGTGTGCATTTGCACCGGGTTATTCATCTAATCAAGGAACAGGGAGTTAAGGCAGGGGTTGCTCTTAATCCGGGAACTCCGGCTAGTGCAATTCAGGAAGTGCTGGACGATGTGGATATGGTGCTTGTCATGACCGTAAATCCCGGTTTTGGTGGACAGGCTTTCATCTCTGGCACGATGAATAAAATCAAGCAAATTCGTAGCTGGCTGAACGAAAAAGGACGTCATGACGTGCATATTGAAGTGGATGGCGGTATTGCTGCCGACACGGCTCCGCTTGTGGTTGAAGCTGGAGCGGATGTGCTCGTAGCAGGAAGTGCTGTATTTGGACGTGAAGATCGCGCTGCCGCGATTGCCGAAATTCGCAGTAGTTACGGAGGCTGAGCATGAACCTCAAGGAGACGCTGTGGACCATGGCTGCGAGTCTTGTTACGGGACTGGTGCTTGCTATGTTTGCGGTCATTCAATCCCCATACAATGCGATTACGTCATTGATCGGGGTTGGTGTTGTCATTATGTACTTCCGTAAATTTGACCGTACAGGACTTCGGGTTACTTTTGTGATATTCAGCATACTGTATTACTTATTGAGTGTATTCATGATCGCTGCCTATCAATATATCCCTACCCAAACCTAAATGACCTGATAACCAGGCTCGTCATTGTGGAATAGGGACAGAGTGTTCCGCATAAATATGGTTACATGAGCAGGTTTCTCATGTAGCCTTTTTTGTCGTGTTTAAGGCAAGGAAGGCCTGGAGCATAGGATACGGCGGATGCATGAGCATGATGGGGAGGGTGAAGTATGAAATTTTACACATTCAAACTGCCGAAGTTTTTGGGAGGGTTTGTAAAGGCGATTCTTAATACGTTTCAAAAGAACTGACATGATTAAAAAGGTTCCATTGGCGAATACCGCCGCTATGGCTTCAGGATCATCTGGAATTCGGACCTGCGAAGCGCCATGCGGCGGCCATTCACATGCTGATGTGTGTATTCATGATTTTATTTCTGAATACCAAAAAAGCACCTGCAAGGAACAAGGTGCTTTTTGCTTACCCGATTTATAGTAGCTTTGCGTGATTATACGCGAGTCACTTTACCGGCTTTCAGTGCACGGGTGCTTACGTATACACGTTTTGGTTTACCGTTCACGAGAATGCGGACCTTCTGAACGTTTACGCCCCAAGAACGACGGTTACGGTTGTTAGCGTGGGATACGTGGTTACCGGTGCCCGGTTTCTTACCTGTCACATAACATTTGCGAGACATAGATTACACCTCCTATCCTAAAATAACCAGTTGCCCTAAGGAGACACGAATGCCATTCCAGACGGGCTAAATTGTTCTTCCTGACCGCAATGGTCAGGTTCCAGTAGCTAATGGCGTTGTTCAAGCCGGCATAGCCGGATCATTTCCATTACTAAACCTGCATAAAACAATACTTGAATATAATATCATATTGAAAAAAGCTTCGTCAACTGATCCAAAAACTTTATTTATTTCTCCTGTCTAATATAGTACAATGTTGATTAGTCCATAATACAGCGGTGAACAGGCTGTTGCCGCGGGGAAGCCGGAGAAAAAACTGGCCTTAGAGGTCGGTGGTCTGCTTTTTTGGCAACGCTGTGAGCTGCGGCATTTCATCATTGGCACCAGTCTCCATGCGGCATTCATGCCGGCTCTTGATACCGGTGCATATCCGTATGCCCCGAATTAGGGGTTACAGAGCAATTGCAGGATATCGGTTGCCCGGCCGCCCAGACCGTTAATCCGGCTGACATGTTGTATGATATGCCTGTGCCGGACAAGGTATGGACGAAGAATAACGCGATAAGCGTTTGCGCATGAACAGACCAGGTAACATCTTGGTGCAAGATGTTCGTGTATCAAGCTAGGAAGGGGAATTCTCACTTGAGTATACGTTCTTTAAATGGAACAGATTTCACCGCAATGGTACTCGCCGGAGCGGAACAACTTGGACAGCATGCAGAGCACGTCAATTCCCTGAATGTTTTCCCTGTGCCGGATGGCGACACGGGAACGAACATGAATTTGACAATGAGTGCAGGAGTCGCAGAGATTAAACGCAAGAGTTCTGCCTCCATCGGAGAAGCTGCCGGTATTTTATCAAAAGGCCTGCTTATGGGCGCACGGGGGAATTCCGGAGTCATCTTATCGCAATTGTTCCGCGGATTCAGTCGTTCAGCTGCTCCTTACGAGGAATTGAATACACTCCAGTTCGCCGCAGCCCTGCAGAACGGTGTGGACGCAGCTTATAAAGCCGTAGTGAAACCCGTTGAAGGGACCATTCTTACCGTAGCCAAGGAAGCGGCGAAACATGCCAACTACTACGCAAGACGGACGAATGATATTACTGAATTAATGAATGAAGTTTTGTTAAAAGCAAAAGAAGCACTGGCAATGACTCCGGAATTGCTGCCTGTATTGAAACAGGTCGGTGTTGTGGATTCAGGCGGTCAGGGGCTTGTATATATTTACGAAGGCTTTATGGACGTTCTGTTGCAAACGGACGGGGTAAGTCGTACATCCTTCCAGAAAGACGTACAACCAACCGTAGCGGCCTCTGCATTGAAACCGGCTGCACCGTCAGAAGTGGTTTCTGCGAAGCCTGCACAGCAGGTCATCGTGCCGGAGATGCCAATGTCTGCCCAGGCGAGACTGGAAACGGAAGATATTGAGTTCCTGTATGATATGGAGTTCTTTATTAACCGCGAGCTTGGAGAGAACGCAGGCGTTGCATTTGATGACGAAGCATTCCGGAAAGCGTTGTCAGTTAACGGGGATTCCATCATTATCATTGCTGACGATGAAGTGATTAAGGTTCACGTGCATTCCAAGACACCTGGGGATGTATTAAACCTGGCTCTCCGTTATGGAGAAATCACACAAATTCACATTCTCAATATGCGTGAGCAGCATCGTGATCTGCTGACTGCAGGCATGGACATTGCGCCTTCGCCTGAGCTGTTCGCAGAGATTCCGCCTGAAGCGGCGCGTAGTGTGGAAAAAGCCGTGCTCCCAGCAGATGAGATGGCACCATATGGTTTTATCGCGGTATCTTCCGGTGACGGCATTGCAGAGATTTTCCAGAGTCTTGGCGTGGATGTTGTTCTGTCTGGTGGACAGACGATGAATCCGAGCACGGAAGATTTTGTGAAAGCGGTGCGTTCGATCGCGGCAGAACAGGTATTTATTTTGCCAAACAACTCCAATATTGTACTTGCTGCGCAGCAGGCTCGGGAACTGCTTGAAGATGAGCGTCGAATTTTTGTGATTCCGAGCAAGACAATTCCTCAGGGCATGGCAGCGGCTTTTGCTTTCCAAGAGGATGAGTCTGCCGAAACTAACCGTGACCATATGCTTGAGGCGATTAGCCGGGTACAGTCCGGTCAAGTGACTCATGCGGTCAGAGATACACAATATGATGAGCTTGATATCAAAGCGGGACACTACATCGGTATCCACAATTCCAAGATCGTGGCAACGGACGAAAGCATGCTGAACGCATGTGAAGGTCTGCTGCAACAGATGATGGAGAGCGGAGATGAAGTGGTGACCATCCTTGAAGGGGACGAGGCTACCCCTGAGATTACCACTGCGCTTGTCGCATGGCTTGAAGAACAATATCCTGATGCTGAGGTAGAGGTGCATCTTGGAGGACAGCCGGTTTATTATTATTTGTTCTCTGTAGAGTCCTGAAGCACTTAAGCAAAGAGGAGGGGATCTGATGAGCCACAAGGTTGCGATCGTAACCGATAGCACGGCAGATATACCGGAAGAACTGATCCGTAAATACGGGATTCATGTTGTTCCGCTGCGTGTTTTGTTCGGGGAAGAAGCTTATGCAGACGGCGTTGATCTGACTTCGGAACAGTTCTATGCAAAATTGGAGAAGGTATCTGTGCTGCCTACAACCTCACAGCCTTCTCCCACCGATTTTATGAATATCTATAACACACTGTTGGATGAGGACCCGGAGCGGCCCATTGTATCGATTCATTTGTCTTCCGGCATGAGTGGTACCTATCAATCGGCACTGCTTGGCAAATCGTTGCTGGAACGTGAGGTCGATATAACGGTACTGGATTCGAAGTCTGCATCCTATGGATATGGTTTATTGGTCGTACAGGCTGCCGAGCTTGCCGAACAAGGCAAATCCGCTGTGGAGATCGCTGCGGCTGTAGGCGCCATGCAGCGAAGCCGCAAGCTGTTCTTTCTCGTAGATACATTGGAGTATTTGCAGAAAGGCGGTCGGATTGGCAAAGCTGCGGCCATCTTGGGAACACTGCTGAATATTAAACCGATCTTGTCCATTGATGAGGAAGGCGTTATTTACGCAGTGGAGAAAGTCAGAGGTCACAAAAAAGCCATGGCACGCATTATTGAGCTGTTTCAGCAGGATCTGGCGGGTCAACGTGTTAATCTGGCGGTAGGTCATACCGCAGACCCCGGATCAGCGATCGCTTGTGCAGAGCAATTACGTGGACATTTTACACTGAATGAAGTGGTGTATACCAATATTGGAGCTGTCGTTGGCAGCCATGTTGGGCCTGGCGTAATTGCCATCTTTATGTGGCCTGTTCCGGAATGAGGGATTAGACATGAAATGGGAAGAAATATCGGTTAAACAAATTAGCGGCGTGAGTGCTCTCAAAGAGGGAGAGCTTCACGCCTTTGGCATCTCTACTGTAAAAGACTTGCTTGAATATTATCCGTTCCGTTATGAGGACTATCGGCTGCGTTCGCTCAGTGAAGTGAAGGACGGGGACAAAATTACGGTACAGGGTAAAGTGATGGGCATCCCGGTGTTGCAGCGTTATGGCAAAAAGTCACGCCTTACCTGTAAGGTGATGACGGAAGAATGGATGATTTCAGCCACCTGGTTCAATCGGCATTTTCTGAAGGAGCAGCTTACGCCCAATCGGGAGATTGTCATTACGGGGAAATGGGAACAAAAACGGATGCAGATGACCGTAACGGACTCGGAATTCCCGGACAAAGGGGAAGGGCGATCGGGCACGCTGCAGCCTGTGTATTCGGTATCCGGCAAGCTTACGCAGTCCTGGATGCGCAAAACGATTAATCAGGGGTTAGTCCAATTCGGGGAGATGATCCCCGAAATTCTGCCTCAATCACTCATGAACAAATATGGATTCATGCCTCGCAAACAGGCGATTGCCGGGATTCACCGTCCGCAGGATAACCGGGAAGGCCAGCAGGCCAGACAGCGGATGGTGTATGAGGAGCTGTTTTTGTTCCAACTCAAGATGCAGGCGTATCGTGCATTGAACCGGGATCGTATGGATGGTGTAGTGCACACAACGGATAATACGACGATTCGGGAGTTTGTCCGCAGTTTGCCATTTGAACTGACGGATGCGCAGAAGAAGGTAGAGCTTGAAATTCTGCATGATATGCGTTCACCGTATTCGATGAATCGATTGCTGCAAGGAGATGTAGGCTCAGGTAAAACGGTTATTGCGGCGATTGCGCTGTATACGACCGTTCGTTCCGGTTTTCAGGGGGCTCTGATGGTCCCTACGGAGATTCTGGCAGAACAGCATATGCGCTCACTGCAAAAGCTGTTTGAACCTTTTGGCGTAACGGTGGGGCTGTTAACGGGCAGTGTGAATGGACGGAAGCGCAAAGATCTGATTGCATCCTTGCAAATGGGCATGATCGATATCGTCGTGGGTACACACGCTTTGATCCAGGAGGATGTATTTTTCCGCGATCTGGGTCTTGTCGTTACGGATGAACAGCATCGCTTCGGTGTGAACCAGCGCAGCATTTTGCGGCGTAAAGGCTATAACCCGGATGTGTTAACGATGACGGCGACGCCGATACCGCGAACACTGGCCATTACGGCTTTTGGTGATATTGAGGTATCGACCATCTCGGAACGTCCAAAGGGACGGATTCCAATCTCGACGTACTGGGTCAAGCATGACATGATGGATCGGGTTCTTGGTTTTATTTCGCGAGAAGTGGACCAGGGACGCCAGGCCTATCTGATCTGTCCGCTCATTGAAGAGTCGGAGAAGCTGGATGTACAAAATGCCATTGACCTGCATATCCAGATGCAGCAGAACTTTCCGAAGTACCGTGTAGGTCTGCTGCATGGACGGATGACGGCTGGCGAGAAGGAAGAGATGATGCGTGACTTTTACAGCAACGAAATTCAGCTTCTGGTCTCCACAACAGTTGTGGAGGTCGGGGTCGATGTGCCTAACGCAACGCTGATGGTCATTATGGATGCGGACCGCTTTGGTCTGTCACAGCTGCATCAGCTTCGTGGCCGGGTTGGTCGGGGCGCTCATGCATCCTATTGTGTGCTCATTGCTGATCCTAAGACAGAGGTTGGGCAGGAGCGCATGAAGGTCATGACGGAAACCGAAGATGGATTCGAAGTATCCCGTCGAGATCTGGATCTGCGGGGACCGGGCGATTTCTTTGGCACCAAGCAAAGTGGATTACCGGAGTTCCGTCTTGCCGACATGGTTGCGGATTTTGCCGTATTGGAGCAGGCGCGAGATGACGTCTCCAGCCTGATTGCCGATGCGAGCTTCTGGACGTCTGTTGACTACGCTCCTTTACGTGACTTTTTACAGCAGCAGCAAGTATTCCAGGGTGATCTGATCGATTGATCGGGCTATGAATGTGTGGTTTTCCACATTTTCCGTGGGAAAATGTCAAGTGTACAGGCCCTCCTGTCATATGAATAAGAAGTGAGTTCATTATTCAGGAGGTGCTGTACGTTTTGGGTTACCAACAATATGGAATCAGTCCGCAGCTGGTGGAGCGGATCAAAACGAAGATGAAAAATCCCGCTGTCAAAGAGCGTATCAAAAAATTGATAGATGGGGTTACCAAGTCCGATTTGCAGGATAAGGCCAAGGTAAGAAGGCTGGTCAAGTCGTCAGCGGTCATTTTGAACGAGAATTTTTCTGCGACTCAGGAGGAACAATTTGTTGCTTTTGTTCTTGCGCAGAAGATCGATCCGAACAATACGTTTCATTTGATTAAGCTGTGGGGCATGTTTAGGTAGGGATTCGATGGAATGTTGGGTGGTATAAAATGAAACAGTTTCATTTACACGGGGTACTACGATGACAGAACAACCTTCCGATCGCTGTTATCCCCGGATTTTTTGAATTACCTTTTTCAAAGGGTAAAATCCGGGGATAAAGGCGCACGCTTCGCTTCTTCAGGTTTTTTCTGTCCTCTCCGTTATTGTGTAAATTTTAGTTTCACTTTATAAAAACCAAATTACATCGAATGTGTATGAAGTAATTTTAGTGGATGGGGGTTCATAAGTCAGCAAGATGACTTATGAACCGCCCTTTTGTTTAAATCAAAGAACATATGTTACTTGATACAAAATACTATTGGATTCAATCTTCTTTAAATTTTCGAATTGGGATTTAATCTATGTTTTCTATACCCCACTCACCTTTTTCGTTTTTAGTAAAGCAGTAGGTAATACCTTGATTCTCAATACTTCCGTCTGAGGATTTTCTAACAAAGCGTACGCCTACTCTAATTTGTTCTGGATGATCGAGTTTTTCTAAAAGATCCAACTCATAGAACATGAATTGATCGGCTGTGTTTTTGTAATAAAAGCCTTCTCTAATGGATTCCAAAGACTTGTTATTCAGATTCTGCCTAAACTTTTTTTCGTTGTTCTCTACAATCGATTCCAGATTGTTCCTTAACTTAGAGATAATCTTTTCGTCAAAGAAGCTGCTTTTATATTTGTCGAAATCAATGTAGACGCCCTTCTTAAATTCGGCCGCTGTGATGTCCTTAATTTCTTCAATCTCCGCTGGCTCAATCAGACTTTCAATGTTTTTTGGTGTAATGTTGGTTGAAGGGGCTCCGCTTGTTTTGTTGCTAGGTTTTTCGCTATTGTAAAGGGGGTAATTGTCGTCCGCTTTTCCGCATGCAGAAAGAAGTAAGGCTCCAATTATACATAGAGATAAAATACCACAAGAGAGATTTTTCATTAAGGAAACTCCTCCTTGGAATGCGAGATAAACGAAGCATGTTGATTATAATCCAGTTCTAATAGGAGAGAGACAGGAAACTGGTGTCATCCCATCACTCTTTATTCTTAACAAAAAAAGGGCTAGTGGCTATTAAAGATGCTATAAATACTAAAATTAAAATGGGATTAGAAGGTACTGTTTCGTATATGTAGTTTTCGACGATTAGTACGAGGATCGAAATACTTAAAATCACTCTCAGCACATGAGCAGACGATCGATTAGGGTTTTTGGTACGCTTGGAGATAAAGTAAATGATGTACCACAAACCACTAAAAAGCAGAAGTGAACCTACGAGTAGCATTACAAACATTTAAATACACCTTTCTTAAATAAATTTCAGTTTAATTAATTAGCATAATGTTCCAATTAATTATAACACAGTGGATTTCTGGAAGTGGAGTTTTATGTGTAGGAAAGTGAAGCTTTGTTGGTAGGGAAGAGAATGGTTTGGAGCAAAATGAATTCTGTATCGTCTGTTCAATAGGTTAGCGACTTTCGGTTACTTCCTTGTGCATTTCATTTTCACAGGATCGACTTTGCTTTCCTTCTGGGGGAGCGGTAAACTGTTGCATACGAGCATACATGGATTTCAAAGTGAGGAAAACGCTGCTGCGATTAAGGTCGTTTATTTTTGACGGATGTGGAGGAAGTCAGATTGACGGAGATGTTTACGATGCTGCTGGGTTTGTTTGAACGGGCGGCACTGCTGATTATATTTTTATTCTTTCTGTCGAGGATACCGCGGTTTAGACAGATTTTGCAAAAGGGAAAATTGAGATGGCAGGAGTACATTGCGGTTACGTTGTTATTCTGTGCATTTGCTATCTTCGGTACCTATACCGGTATTAATGTGGAAGGTTCGCTGGTGAATGTGCGCATTATTGCTGTTATGTCTGGCGGTATTCTGTTCGGGGGGCCTGTGGGCATCATTACCGGGATTGTGTCCGGGGTGCATCGGTACTTGATCGATATGGATGGGGTCACGGCGATCCCATGCCTGATCACGAGTATCCTTGCAGGTCTGGTCTCCGGGTATATACATAAGTATACGCCTAAGTCGAAGCGCTGGATGATCGGTATTGCGGCCGGAATGATCTGTGAGGCGCTTACGATGCTGCTCATCCTGCTGTATTCCTATCCCGATCCACTGGGGGCCGACATTGTCTCGAAGATTGCGCTGCCGATGATATTAGGTGAGGTGAATATTGGGCTAATCGTACTGTTGGTGCAGAGTGTGGAAGGGGAAAAGGAAATGATTGCAGCTCGTCAGGCCAAGCTGGCGCTGGAGATAGCCAACAAAACCTTGCCGTACTTCCGTTCCATTGATGAAGACTCCCTGCGTACGATCTGCCGGATTATACAGGAGGATATTCAGGCTGATGCGGTTGCGATTACGGATACCCGAAATGTACTGGCTTATGTGGGATTTGGTGAGGAACGATATCACATCGGTAATGAAATTATTAGTGAGATGACGAAGAAGACGATCTCCAGCGGAGAGATTACGATCAGCAATGATGTCATTGACGAAAAAACGCCGGATATTCACTCCCTGCTCATCATTCCGCTCAAAGAGCGGGGCGAAGTGACGGGTGCTCTGAAAATCTATTACCGAAAAGCGTACAAGATTACGTATCCGCTTCAAACGATGGCTGTGGGCCTGTCCCAGATTATTTCCACCCAGATGGAAGTATCACGTGTGGAGGAGATCAAGGCTGCGGCCAATAAAGCGGAGCTGCGTGCATTGCAGACCACAATTCATCCTCATTTTCTATTCAATGCGCTGAACGCGATTGCCTCATCGATTCGCACCAAGCCGGATCGGGCGCGTGAGCTGATTGTGAATCTGTCTGGATATATGCGCTATAACCTGGAGCTGTCGGATGAGCTTATCGATATTCACAAAGAGCTGGAGCAGGTCCGCAATTATGTGGAAATCGAGAAGGCGCGCTTCGGCAGCAGGCTTAACGTTATCTATGATATTGATGAGGTGGCTGTGCATATTCCAAGTCTGGTCATTCAGCCGCTTGTGGAAAATGCCATTATCCACGGTATTCTCAAGGTGAAAGGACCCGGGACCGTACGGATTCGGGTACAGGACTATCCTGACTTTGTGCGAATTGGGGTCAGTGATACAGGAGCAGGCATTGGAGTCGACATTATTGAGCGTGTATACCATGACCGGATGCCAGCCAACCAGATCGGGTTGTACAACGTGCATCGTCGGGTGAAGCTCATTTATGGACAAGGGTTAACGATTACACGGCTGGAGCAAGGAACCGATATTTTATTTGATGTACCCAAAGGAGATGTAGTAACAAGGTGAGGAACTGTCGATGAGAGCTCTTATTGTTGAAGATGAAATTCCGGCAAGTGAGGAACTGAATTACTTGATACAGGAACATAGCCAAATTGAAGTGGTAGATTGTCTGGAAGATGGACTGGATGTGCTGAAGTTTCTGCAGGAGCAGGAAGTCGACGTTATTTTTCTGGATATAAATATCCCTTCGCTGGACGGCATGATGCTGGCACATCATATTGGAAAGTTTGCGAGCAAGCCATATATCGTATTCACAACGGCTTATAAGGAGCATGCGGCTGAAGCGTTTGAGCTGGAGGCGTTTGACTATATTCTGAAGCCCTATGATGAGAAACGAATTGCCACGATGCTGAATAAACTCGAAACGGCGTTCAAACGGGATCATGAGCAGGAGGAACGTGAACGTGGCGGCGACGATGGACAGGCTCACAATACGGCACAAGCCAACGATGAATGGTCTGCATCAAATATGCAGGCGCGGGAATCCAATGCCCAGACGGAACGACGCATTAACCTGCTGCGCAATGACAATATTATTGTGACAGACACCGCCGATATTTATTATGCAGAAGCTCAAGAGAAAGTGACGAAGGTGTATACCAAAAACGGTGAGTTTACGATGCCGGTCAGCATCTCGGATTTTCACGGCCGATTACCGCAGGAAACCTTTTTCCGCTGCCATCGCTCTTACGTGGTGAATTTGTCTCAAATACGTGAAATTGTGCCTTGGTTTAACAATACGTACCTGCTTCGTTTGCGTGATCTGGAGGCTGAAGTGCCCGTTAGCCGGGGCAAAGTCAAAGAATTCAGGCAGCTCATGCGCATCTAGAGGCATTTCATTCCGCATCTGATGCAACTCATGCTCAAATCGGTGTAATGAATCCCCTTTCATGTATGATTAGCTTGTGAACGCATTCATATATATGACATCGGCAAAGGGGAGATCACGATGAAAGCAGCTATTTCATCCGCACCTAATTCAGCATCTGCATCTATGAAAATGAACCGCTGGCTTATTGTACTGGGAACCATCATTGTACAAATGGGTCTCGGAACCATCTACACCTGGAGTTTATTTAATCAACCGTTGTCTGATCGTTTCGGATGGGACGTCAGCTCGGTCGCGATAACATTTTCGATTACCAGCTTTGCTTTGGCATTTGCCACACTATTTGCCGGCCGACTGCAAGAACGATGGGGGCTTCGTCGCCTGATTCGGGTAGCCGGAGTTGTGCTTGGTCTGGGACTCGTGCTCAGTTCTCAAGTGAGTTCGTTGACACTGCTCTACATCCTGGCCGGATTTGTGGTTGGATTCGCGGATGGTACGGCGTACATTACTTCCCTGTCCAACCTGATCAAGTGGTTTCCTGAGCGAAAAGGTCTGATCTCAGGTATTTCGGTCGGGGCCTTTGGTACAGGCAGTCTGTTGTTCAAATACGTGAACTCGGCATTAATTGGTGCTGTTGGTCCTGCTCAAGCTTTTATGTACTGGGGCATTATTGTATTGGTATTGATCATGGGCGGCTCGTTCCTGATCCGTGAAGCGGTTGTTCGTGAACAAGCTCCAGCAAGTAGCACGGACGGTGCGAAGCAACCAGAAACACGTCATGATTATACGGTCAAAGAAATGCTGCGCACGAAAGAAGCGTATATGCTGTTCGTTATTTTCTTCACGGCCTGTATGAGTGGACTGTATCTGATCGGTATTGTGAAAGACATCGGTGTGCAGTTGGCAGGTCTTAATGTGGCTACGGCGGCCAATGCGGTGGCGATGGTTGCGATCTTTAACACTGCTGGACGTATCATTCTGGGGGCGTTGTCGGATAAAGTAGGACGGATGAAAGTTATTGCCGGAGCACTGCTGGTTACGGCTGTTGCCGTAATGACGCTGAGCCTGGTACCGCTGAGCTTTGGCATCTTCTTCGCCTGTGTAGCCGCTATCGCATTCTGTTTCGGTGGCAATATCACGGTCTTCCCGGCGATTGTGGCAGATTACTTTGGACTGAAAAATCAGAGCAAAAACTACGGCGTCATCTATCAGGGATTTGGATTTGGTGCCTTGGCTGGATCGTTTATCAGCGCCATGCTGGGCGGATTCCATCTTACCTTTATTGTGATCGCTGTACTGTGTGCCGTCTCGCTCTTGCTGGCGTTGATTATTACGCCTCCGGGTCAAGGACGTCGTACACGTCAACGTGAACAGCAGATGAATCTTAACCCTTCATCCCGGGCAAGCTGATCGTAGTGGGGACGAAGTTCTATTTTATAAAAAGCAAGCTGGGCGGTTTCCTACGGAGGCCGCTTTTTTGGTACCTGCTGGACCCGATAGGAATGAGACTTCTGTACATGAAGCGGTTGTGTGCAATGCATACTTGGCTTCTGGTATACTCTAGGTGAAATAAAAAGAGCAAGTCCTGGTTAGCCATTTGGAGGAGGTATGTACGTCATGAATTTCTTGAAATATGCACCATCTGATTTTGCTGATTATTATGCTCTTGTGTCCAATATTGAAGTCATGCAGCAGATTACCGAACGTGCTCTGCCTGAGCATGAAGCTACTGCGGAATTTGAATCCATGCTGAATTATAATCTCGGCAACAATTGTGGCTATTATCGGATAGCTGGAGAAGATGGGGTAGGAATGGCCTACGCCAAACTGATCCCGGATGAATCCGATCCGTCCCGGGCGGAAATGGGTTACATGATTCTGCCGGAGCATTGGGGGAGAGGACACGGGACTTCCATCGCAGCTCGGCTGATTATTCAGGCACAGGCGGCGGGAATTGCCGTACTCTACGCGGTTATCGATCCGTCCAATGCGGCATCCCGTCGAATATTGCTCAGACAGAACTTTGTATCTACATGGGTTGGGGACTATCATGGATTACCCGGCGAGATTCTGGAGCTGAATCTTCAGGGGAAGCGGTAAGGGATCAGGCTTGCGGGTAATACATACTATACCGGGTATTTTGCATCACTTCGATAGTAACTTGTCATTCGGAGGCGTGTGAAATGCTCATACAGAGATGTGGAGGAGATGGAGATGAGCAATGCTGCAATGGAGCGTCTGAACCAGTTGCTGCCGGAATGGCTGGAGACCAGCCGTCTGCACACCGGACAGGGGAAAGTCGCTTCTTATATTCCTGAGCTGTTCAAGGCCTCACAGGACGAACTGGGTATCCATATCATGGACGCCGAAGGCAATCATGTGTCAGCCGGAGATTGTGGTGTCCCGTTTACGATGCAAAGTATCTCCAAGGTATTTACACTCATTCTGGCCCTGATGGATCATGGGGAGGAAGCGGTCTTTTTTAATGTAGGAAAAGAACCTACCGGCGATGATTATGATTCCATGATCAAGCTCGAACTGGTCGAACCGGGCATTCCGTTTAATCCATTGATCAATGCGGGTGCAATTACGGTATCGTCCCTGATTGCCGGGGATTGCAAAGAGGAGAAGTCACGGCGCATTTTGGAATTTTTCCGCAAGCTGGCCAATAATGATCGGCTGGGCTATAACGAGGCGGTGTATCGGTCCGAATCGGAGACAGGCCATCTGAACCGCTCGCTTGGTTATTTTCTGAAGCACAATGGTGTGCTCAAGGATGACGTCGAAGATGTGCTTGCCGTCTATTTCCGCCATTGCTCCATCGAGGTGACTTGTGCGGACCTGGCCCGTATGGCACTGGTGCTTGCTTATGACGGGACAGATCCGATTACCGGGATTGAGCTTATTCCTCGTCGTTATGTGCAGATCGCCAAAACGTTCATGACTACCTGCGGTATGTATAATGCATCAGGCGAATTCGCGATTCAGGTCGGGTTGCCTGCCAAGAGTGGAGTGTCGGGTGGAATTCTGACTCTGGTTCCAGGCCAGTTTGGCATCGGTCTTGTAGGTCCGGCACTGAATCGGAAAGGAAACAGCATTGCAGGCGTGCATCTGCTTGAGCGTCTTTCCAGAGAATTTGACTGGAGTTTGTTCTAACGAAGTCATCCCCTCACCCTCCTGAGTAGCCGATGAATCACCAATTCGTGCTTTTGCTTCTTTGGAACGAAATGGTCCGATAGGAATGTGGCTTGTCGGCTGCTTCAGTCCTGCATCAGACCCGTAGGAAAAGGGTCCTGCATAGCCATGGCCATGCTGCATCTATTCCGGTATACCCGCAACCCCAGCCCGCATCATTCATTCGCGAGTACCACATCCGTAATAAGATTCATCTGAATGTCCCGAGTCCCACTCTCCATCAGCAGCTTAAGGGTACGGGCAGGGGAGTCCAATCGGAGCACCTGTCCGGTAAAGCGGATATCATCATGTTCATGGAACAGGGTGATGGTGACTGTATCCCCGAGCAGCATGGAGTTACTAAGCAAACGGGACATTTCTTCCGCTGCCTGGGCATCCAGAGATGGACGGGTACGGGGAGCAAGTTGCTCCTGATGAATGATGTAGGCTTCCCGGTGTTCGGGAAGCATCATGCGCGACGACTCAAAAATCCCGTTTTGCTGTAATTTTTTACTCATTTATAGTGACCTCCAATTTTATGAGAACGGTCCTGTGCCTGTGCGGAGGAGCAGAGCGAGGAGGCTCGCATGATCGCGGTTTCTCCGAACTTGCGCTTGATGTCATCCGTGGCACGTTCCAGTTCTCTTTTGCGTTCACGGTCATCGAACCAGGATAGCTGTACCTCGGAATCGGGCACGAGTCCGGTCAATGACACGCTGATGCGGCGAATGGGTAATCCGTCCCAATGGCGCAGAAACAAAGCTGCTGCCGCATCGTATACTTCATCGGTGATGTTGGTAGGTTCATTCACCTTCATCTGGCGGGAGAAGCCGGTTGGACGATCGTAATCCTGCCCCCGACATCCTACAGAGACGACATTGCCCATGAGCGATTTGTCCCGGGAACGCCGGCTGACCAGCTCCGCCAGTTCGAGCAGCACCACTTTGATGTCTTCCCACGATTCATAGTCCCGAGGCAATGTCATCTGATGTCCAATGCCCTGCTGCTGGTGAGCATATGTCCCGGGTTTTACCGGAGAATCATCGATCCCGCGGGCAATACGCCACAGTACCTCACCATTTACACCCCAACGCTCTCTCAGCCGGGACAATGGAGTCTGCGCTAGATCCCCAATCGTATGAATCCCCATCTTATAGAGATGCTGCCCCATCCGGGAACCGACCATAAACATGTCTCGAACAGGCTTTTTCCACAATGTTGTCTGCACGTCCTTGCGGGGCAATGTATAGATGCCTCCGGGGACTTTTTTGGCATACAGGTCACAGGCCATCTTGCTGACAACCTTGGTGTCGCTGATGCCGACGCGGATATAGACGCCAGTCTCTTCCATTACCCTGTCCTGAATACTGCGGGCAATCGTTTCGGGACTGCCGAACAGATCTAAACTTCCGGTGACATCCAGAAACTGTTCGTCAATGCTATACGGTTCAACCAGATCGGTATAGGACTGAAGGATACGGGTAATGTGTAGGGAAACACGAATATATTCGGCCATCCGGGGACGAATGACGACCACATCGGGGCATTTGGCAAGAGCCTCACCCAGCCGTTCTGCTGTAGTAATCCCATAGGACTTAGCGAGTGGACAGGCTGCCAGAATAATGCCTGAACGGCGTGCAGGATCTCCCGCAACAACAAGCGGACGGTCTCTGTATTCAGGATGTGCAGACTTCTCCACACTGGCATAAAATGACTGGCAATCGGCCAGCATAATGACACGTCCGTCTTTGCGGGGCATAGTACTTCTCTCCTTTTATTCATGATTCGGCTGCTTCTGTGCAGCGATAGGGTACATTCAGTCAACGTTATTTTACAGTTTATTTACAGTATGGAACAAGTGTTCCTGTTTTATAAGCATATCCGACAATCCCGGATGCGGCAACCGGAATTATTTTGCAAATTGGACACAATTATTGGATGGACCTAATAGAGTCAAAATTTAGGAAATAAGATGTATTTTTTTACATTTCGTGTAAGAGATCCGTGACTTCCGGGTGATGACCGGGCGTTCATTCGGCTTTATGTAAAAGTAATATAAATGGGCACAGTCCTATAGGGGGGGACTGATGTCCTTTTTTCATTTTCTGCACTTTTCAGAAAACCTTGATAGGGCGCGGGTTTTCAAGGATACGTTATCGGACTATAGTATCAATTTTGTAATCTTTATGGTTAATACTGTAAAAATGTCCGCAACTTTAAAATATCATTCGCGTTTAATGGGGTAAGCGTTCAAGCGGAAACAGATCTCGCAATCCGCGTTGCATATAACAATAACGGGTAGAGATGTGCAAGCCTGGAAGAACCTCAAACGGACGGTTAAAGTGGCATATATTCGTGTCCATGGGACATAAGAGCAAGAAGGGCTCATGGATGCTAGTTGATGGCGCATTTTACGAATTATGGGCAGAATGTTGCAGTTCACGTTTGCTTCCATCAGCCTAGTTACAAATGCAGAGTCTTAGAGCTATAGTGAGAACTACACCGCTGACATCTCTACCCAAAGCGGACATCCGATGCGGGATTTGCCGCAGACCTTCATGTCATTTAAGATCCGCAGATGAAGCAGGATGCATACTAGAGAGGTGAGCAATTAAGAGCCATGAGCAGACGAAGACGTAGACGCTGGTTGCTAACGATGTTTGCAGGAGCGGCCGTAGTGACAGGCGGAATATTTGCCGGATGGCACTATATGCAGCCCCAGCTCGTTACGTACACAGCTGATAATGGCACGGAGATGAAATTCAAGACCGATGGAGACCGGTTCATGGAATATGGACCCGATGGCGCATGGCGGGAGATGTTCGTGAAAGGTGTGAACCTGGGTGCTACATCACCAGGACATTACCCGGGCGAATTTCCGTTGACCAAAGAGGATTACTTGAAGTGGTTCAAGCAGATTGAGGATCTGGGGGCCAATGTAATCCGGGTGTACACGGTACATGAGCCGATTTTTTACACCGCATTGGTTGAGTATAACCGTGGCCGGGAGCAACCGTTATATTTTATACAGGGCATATGGTCGCCGGAAGAAGAGTTGATCGAGAAGCAGGATGCCTATGCTGACCATATTGAGCAGACGTTCAAGCAGGAGATTGAAAAGGCGGTATCGGCTGTATATGGGGATGCGGACATTCCCGATAAACCGGGAGAGTCAAGCGGCAAATACAAGACGAATGCCGGGAAATATCTGATGGCTTGGCATGTGGGGACCGAGTGGGACCCTTCGATGGTGAACAACACGAATGAGAGCCATCCTGACGTGCCGCAGTACAAAGGCGTTCATTTTTCGGGGACGCAGGATGCATCACCGTTCGAGAATTGGCTGGCTGAGCTGCTGGACTATACCGCTGTGTTGGAGAAAAAATACGGGTGGGAGCATCCGATGACCTTCACCAATTGGGTAACCACCGATGTGCTGGATCATCCGGGCGAGCCGCTGTTCGAAGAGGATTTGGTGAGTGTGGATGCGCGACATATTCAACCGGAAGAGTGGCAGGGCGGATATTTTGCCGCATACCATGTGTACCCTTATTACCCGGACTTGTTCCATACGGACCAGACACTCCAGACCATCAAGGATGAGAACGGCGAGTACAACACGTACAAAAGTTATCTGCGCAAGCTCAAAGCCGAGTTTTCCGATATGCCTGTAATGATTACAGAGTACGGTGTACCGTCTTCGCTTGGGATCTCCCATCTGGGTATGGGAGGTCGGGATCAGGGCGGACATAACGAGGTCGAGCAGGGCGAGATCGACGCATCGCTGACTCAGGATATTTATGATGAAGGGTATGCGGGAGCGATTTTGTTCATGTGGCAGGATGAGTGGTTCAAAAAAACCTGGAACACGATGCCACTGGAAATTCCGGCTGATCGTCGGGCCTACTGGCTGAACGTGCTGACGAATGAGAAGATGTTCGGTCTGCTCGCCATGGACCCCGGTAAGCAGGAACAGCTGACCATCGACGGGAAACTGGATGACTGGAATACGCTGAAGAAGGAAGAGGTCACCGTCTGGCAAGGCAAGGTAGATGGCATCAAGGAAATGAAAATGACCCATGATGAAGCCTACCTGTACATTGGCATGACGCTGGATCAACCTTTTGACCCGGACCAGACCTTGCTGCGCATCGGAACGGATACGCTGGATGGCGGCAATCAGCCGGGTACGAGACTTCCGGATCGAACGCTGAGTGACGGACTCGAAACAGTGATTACATTGGGACAGAATGATGAATCACAAGTGGAGATCGCCAAGGACTATGACTTTAACCAGCGCCTCTATGGCAAGGACGGTTACGGGATGCTGCCCGAGGAGCAAGAGAAAGCGGCAGATCCATTCCATCCATGGAACCTGGCGGTCAGCCTGCGGATGACCCCACCGGATACCCGTTCCGCCCAACCGTTCATGAATGAGAAGGTGGGTACATTGAAACGGGGAACGACAGCTCCAGATCAATCCGATACCGATTCTTTAACCGCGTGGCAATATAACGGTAATCAGGTCGAGATGCGTATTCCATGGATGCTGCTTGGATTCGGTGACCCAAGTTCACTGCAAGCGATCAAGTATGGAGCGTTGAAAGGTGGACGGGAATTCGAAACGGTCGCAGTTAAAGGCGTGACCCTGGTTCCGTGGCTAATGGATCGTTCTACTGGAAATATCTCTTGGCCTGGTGGTGAACAGAAGACACTGGATGTGAAGACATTGCCTATATACAGCTGGCAGCCCTGGGAGCAGGTACAGTACAGTGAACGACTGAAACTGAGCTACGAGGAAATGAAGAAACGGTATGAACAAATTCCAAGTTTTCAGACCGAATAAATGAGTATAAAGGAGGACCTTTTCACATGTTTCCGAATTTGGCTTTGGCTTATCTATTTCTATACATCTGTACGGCGCTCGTCGTTGTGGGTGTAATCCTGCTGTTTGCCATGAAAATGTCCCACAACGGCAAACGGCGCAAGATTGAGTTTTATAAATTAAAGCAGCGTGACTACTTTACGTATCTGCAGACGGCGCTGACAGAGGACAGTCCCCTGAGATTGCCGCCTGGGAAGCTGGCCCCGCTTGAGCGTCGGGTCATCCAGAGCAAGCTTATTGAATGGATTGATCAGTTCAAGGGAGAGTATCGCAACAAATTGATTGTACTCTGCCGTGAAGCCGGATTTGTAGAGCATGATCTGAAGGAACTGAGTCGTATTCGTTACGGACGTCAGATTGATGCAGCGTATCGATTGGGCGGCATGCGTTGTCCAGAGGCCGTTCCAGGCTTGATGGAATTGCTTAAGGATGAGAAGCCTGGTCCGATGGCGATTATGATTGGTCGTTCGATCGCAAGATGTACCATCCGTCAGGGTGAACTGAAAGACATGCTCGCGCTGCTGTTGACCAAAGGAAAATCGATTCATCATCTGGCAGCAGATATTTTGCTCGAAACCAGTCTGGAACCAAGCCGAATTCTGCTTGAGCTGCTGGAAGATCGCAATCCTGATTTTGTCAAAGTGGGATTGGTTGCGATGTGGGGACAAGCTGTACCGGAAGTGATGCCTGCACTCGACAGACTCGTTGGTGCAGAACATCAGGATGTACGGGCAGAAGCGGTGAAGCTGTACCTTAGCGCAAGTCCGGCACTTCAGGACGAGACCATTCTAAAGCTCATGCAGGATTCGGACCCGGAGGTGCGTGCCGAAGTGGTGCAGGCGCTCGGTTCGAAACATGCGGCAGGCAGCATTCCACTGCTGCGCAAAGCGCTGCGTGATGAAGATTGGGGAGTACGTTATAACAGTGCGGAGAGCCTTGGCAAGCTGGGTGAACCGGGATTTGAAGCCTTGTGTCAGGCCGCTGTGGAGGGCACAGGTGCTGAACGGGAAATTGCAATGCAGCAGATTGAGAGCACGATGCAGCACTCAGGAACAGACCACAAAGCCGTTGACCAGATGATTGCACATAACAAAAAAAGGCTGCTGTATGATCGGTACTTCGGTCCCGTACGTGGGAACCGGACAACAAGCAAGAAACGTACAGGTGTGGCTGCGGTAGGAGGAGATTACACTGCTTAGAGATCTACTATTAATCTACGGCATGGTTGCAATCTATTATGTCGTTGCCGTAAATACGCTCTACTTTTCCATTCTGGCCTTATCATTCCGTAACATTTGGACGATCTTCAGGCGATCGCATTATTCCAAATACAATACGTTGTCAGGCTCGGAGCTGGTACCCTCGGTTTCCTTGCTGGTGCCCGCATACAACGAGGAACTGACGATTATCGAAAATGTGAACTGCCTGATGACGCTGAATTATCCAACGTATGAAGTCATCGTGGTGAATGATGGTTCAAGCGATACCACCCTGAAGGTGTTGCTGGAAGAATATCGTCTGAAGCCGGTACCCAACACGATGATTCGGGGCAAGATTTCCTGTCAGAAAATTCGCGGGATCTACCACAATCCGGAATTCCCCGACCTGTATGTCATTGACAAGGAAAACGGCGGGAAGGCCGATTCCCTCAATGCCGGAATCAACCTGTCTCATTATCCGTTGATTTCTTCTATCGATGCCGACTCTTTGCTGGAGAAGGATGCCCTGATTCGCATGGCTCGCATGTATATGGAGAATCCGGAAGAGACGGTGGCTATTGGCGGGGATGTACGGATAGCCAACGGCTGCAAAATTGAGAATGGGGCAGTGCAGGACGTTTCACTGCCTCGCAAGATTTGGCCGATGTTCCAGTCCATCGAGTATCTCAAAGCTTTTCTCGGCGGACGGATCGGTTGGAGTCACATGAATGGTCTGATCATCGTCTCAGGTGCCTTTGGCATGTTCCGCAAGGATGCGGTTATCGCAGTTGGGGGATACCGGGACGGTTATCCGGGTGAAGACATGAACATTATCATCAAGCTTCACCGTTATATGCTGGAGAATAAATTGAAATACCGCGTAGCCTTCTGCCCTGAAGCCGTGTGCTGGACACAGGCGCCGGATTCCTACCGGATCTTGTCCAGTCAGCGCAAGCGCTGGGGACGTGGAAATCTGAAGAACATGATTGAGAATCGCGGCATGTTGTTCAACCCGAAATATAAAGTTATGGGCATGCTGACCATGCCGTACAACATCCTCTTTGAAGCGCTGAATCCGTATTTCCGAATTACCGGACTTCTCGCTCTCACGGGATATGTACTGATGGATATGACCCAGTGGCCGATACTTGTGCTGTTTGGATCGCTCAACATTGTGAGTGGTTATCTGCTCAGTGTGGGAGCCCTTGTGCTCGAGGAAATTGCATTCAAGCGGTATAACAAGCTATCGGATCTGGTCAAAATGCTGTTCTACTCCGCTCTGAAATTCGTAGGCTATCATCAGCTCGGCGTGCTGTGGAGATTGCAGGGGCATATCCAGTTCATGCAAAACAACAACTCATGGGGTACCATGACACGCCAGAGCTGGTCCGAGGAAGAGAAGACAAGCGAGGCGGCCTAAGCACAGCGTAATCAAGGCAATACAGCAGAACAATATAGATGTTCAACTAAATATTTACACGAGAACGGAGAGGACAGAAATAACCTGAAGAAGCGAAGCGTTCGCCTTTATCCCCGGATTTCCCCTTGTCAAAAAAGGAATTAAAAAATCTGGGGATAACAGCGATTGGAAGGTTGTTCTGTCATCGGAGTGTCAGTGTAAATACCCACTAGTTGGACTTGTATAGATAACCGAGGGAGAAGGGTGGAAAAGAACATGCCAAATACGGCGACATTGCAGCGTGAGGCTGCCGTTAATGTGTACCGCAGTGTAGAACAGGGATTGAAAGAAACGGGTGCCGAAACATGCGGCTTAATGTTCATCCATTGTGCAGGGCAGTCTCAGCCGGAGCAGCAGGTCAGGACATATCTGGAGCAGACCAGTGAGTCTGCCTTCCAGGTCTGGCAGGATGGAGCCACACAGGCAATTGCTGTCCTGTTGCCAGGGTTGACGCTGGATGAGGTCCATTATGAGGGGCTTCGCATCAAGCATGAATTGCAGGAGACGGTACCTGGTGCCGATCCGCAAATCACGCTGGCAAGTTTCCCGGCAGGTGAACGTCCTTCAAAGGCAACCATTCAACATATGGCTGAGTCCGCCAAGCTGGTAGACCCGTCGGAGATTCACATCTACACGCTGGACAAAACGGCAGACGAGCCGGAACGAATTTTGATTGTGGATAACGATCCGACGGTACGCGAGTTCCTGCAATTGCGTCTGAAGATGCAGGGGTATGAAACTTATGAAGCGGTGGATGGACTGGCTGCACTGGAACTGATTGAGAAACTCACGCCTGACCTGGTGCTGACCGAATTGAACCTGTATGGCATTGATGGCCTGCCGTTCATTCAACATATTCAGAACCTGGATGTGGAGCAGCCGCCCAAAATCGTCGTATTGACGGAACAACGTGTGGAACAAACGATCAGCCAATGTTTCCGCAGCGGAGTCGATGATTATATGACCAAACCGTTCTCACCTGTGGAGCTGGATGCCCGAATCAGACGTTGCCTGCATTAAACGCAACCACAAGTAAAGCCAAGAAAAACAGATAGCCTTCATTCATCTTTATCAGACAAATAAGTATATCACAGACAAACATCTATCAAATGGATTCGTCAATCAACCAAAAAAATACACTGCCCGGAGGGAATATCATGGAGAATCAACAATTCCACACATTACTGAATGCGATCGAAAATAAAGAAGCGGTGCTCGGCGTGGTCGGGCTCGGTTACGTAGGATTACCACTTGCGGTGGAAATGGTCAATCAGGGTTTCACGGTAATCGGGATTGATCTGGATGCATCCAAAGTGGAGAGCATCTATCAGGGAGATTCCTATATTCACGATATTTCGTCCGAGGAATTGAAAAAAGTGATGCAAAGCGGTCGCTTCCAGCCTACAACGGATTACAGCATGCTGCGCGTGATCGACGCGTTGAGCATCTGCGTACCAACACCGCTTAGTGAAAATCAGGACCCGGATACGTCCTATATCGAGACGGTTGTGGATCAGATTAAACTGCATATGAAACCAGGCATGCTGATTACCTTGGAGAGCACCACTTATCCGGGTACAACCGAAGAGCTGATCCAGGATGAGCTGGACAAGATCGGACATGAAGCAGGCAAAGACTACTTCCTGTGCTTCTCGCCTGAACGTGTGGACCCGTCCAACGGACGATTCACTACGTTTAATACACCAAAAGTCATCGGGGGAACAACTGAAGCTTGCCTCAAGCTGGGAACAGCGTTGTACAGCAAATACGTTGAAACAGTTGTACCTGTATCTTCGCCAAAAGTAGCTGAAATGTCCAAACTGCTGGAAAATACGTTCCGCAGCGTAAACATTGCCTTTGTTAATGAAATGGCCATGATGTGTGACCGTATGGGCATCGATATCTGGGAAGTTATCGACGCAGCTGCGACGAAGCCGTTTGGCTTCATGCCTTTCTATCCGGGCCCTGGCATCGGTGGTCACTGCATCCCGCTTGATCCGATGTACCTGTCCTGGAAGGCCAAAGGATTCCGTTTCTACAGCAAGTTTATTGAGCTGGCGCAATCCACCAATGACAATATGCCATATTATGTACTGAACAAAACATCAACCATCCTGAATGAATACGCGAAATCGGTACGTAAATCCAACATTCTGTTGCTTGGTATGTCGTACAAGCCAAATATTGCGGATTTACGTGAATCTCCAGGACTGGAAATATATGAACAGTTCAAGGAAGGTGGAGCCAATGTCAGCTATTATGATCCACATGCTGAATCGTTCCTGGACAAGCATGGCGAGACGGTATATAGCGAAGTATTCAACTTGGAACAGTTCAAGAAGTACGACTGCATCGTGCTGATCACCAACCACAGCGATTTGCCTTACTTTGATATTGCCGAGATGGGCGTGCCAATTCTGGATACACGTAATGCGTTCAAAACGTATCCACATCCGCACATTTACAAGATTGGTCATTCGGTACAGCACCCTGTGCTTGAGCCAAGTGAAGCGTTGCTCGTCTGAGGAATATAACGAACAAGTGGGGCAAACTGTCGGTGAAGGCAAAATGGGCCATCTTGGCCCTGCTGTTCTGCCTGCTTCTTCTGCCCTGGCTTCTCAAATGGTTTTCACATGAGGAACACAAAGCGACCTGGCTGTGGGACGCTTCCATTATTGCAGAGCAGACGCCTGAAATTATCTCCTTCTCCAAGGCGCAGGGCGTAGATACCATTTTCCTGCAAATTCAGGATGAGGTACCCGATGCGACATACCGCAAATTCATCGCGGCTGCGCGGCAGGCTGAGATCCAAGTACATGCCCTTAACGGTCATGCAGACTGGGCCTATACGGAGAAGCGGGAAGAGGGACTTGCGTTTATAGAAAAAGTACGGGCATATAATGCAGCTTCGGCCAAAAATGAACGCTTTGAGGGAATTCAGCTGGATGTGGAGCCTTATCAGCTAAAACGCTGGGAGAACGAGCAGAACAGTGTGATTGCGGAGTGGAGCGACAACATGAAGGCCTGGACCAAAGCTGGTAATGATGCCGGACTCTACATGAGTGCCGCGATTCCTTTCTGGCTGGATGCACGCGAGTCGGCAGAAGGCGGAGGTACATTCAGCCGCTGGGTGATTGATCACTTTGATGCGGTAGCCATCATGGCTTATCGGGATCGTGGTCAGCAGATGTATGATCTGTCCAAGGAAGAGCTGAATGAAGCGGATGAGCTTGGCAAGAAGGTATGGGTTGGAGCCGAACTGGCAGACACGCATGAGGGCGATCATCTAACTTTTTTCAGCAAATCCATCACCAATATGGACGAAGAAATGAAGAAAGTGTTTGATCTCGGCGCTTCTCATTCCTCTTTTGCAGGTGTCGCAGTGCATCATTATGAGGCATGGTATGCAAAGGAAAACGGAATTCCGCTGGCTCGAAAGAGCGAGGAGAAGAAGTAGCGGGTGCATGTGGTTAACAAAAAGATCGTTGTGAATTGTAAACGGGAAAAGGCAGGTCTCCGTCAAGGAGGCTTGCCTTTTTGCTTTAGGTGGTTTTAGATAGCTTTCACTAAGGGATATTTGGCGATAAATCAGCTTTTGTTGTTCTCGGCCGTTCGATATCGGTTGGGTGGCAGACCGACCTGCTTTTTGAATGCTTTGGAGAAAGAAAACAGATCAGGGTAACCCACCGAGTGTGCTACTTCAGTTAACGTTAACGGGGTCTGAACAAGCAGCCGTTTGGCCTGATTCATTTTGAGACGTTGAATATACTGGACAGGAGACAGGCCGTAGGCTTTGCGGAATTGTTTGGCAAAATGGGTCCGATCCACACCTGCGTGTGAAGATACACCTTCCACAGTAATGCCGCCGGCAAAGTGAATATCCATGTACTCCTTGCCCTTTTGCAGCCATGGTGTGGCAGAGTCTGGTTGAAGCACTCGGGTAGCGGGGGACTTGGCAATCCGGTCAAACAATCCGAGAAAACGGGTAAGTCGTCCCAGGTCGCTTGCGCCTCCCTGAGGTTTGCGAACCTCTTCCATAAAAGCACGCATGCCACTTGCCGTGTCCGGCGTGAGTACACCTGAACGATGCGGTGCGTCCGGGGTAAGCCCGATCCGTGCCAAAAGTTCAGCTGCATGTGTTCCATCAAAGGCAATGAAAATTTTGTGCAAAGATTCCTTTGGGTCGGACCAGTACTCATGGGTAACCTGTGGATACAGGCAGAAAGCATCACGGGCACGCAGGGAATAACGATGTCCGTTCTGTATGAAAGTTCCCTCGCCCTCCAGAACAAAAATTAAATAATGAAAGGGCGTCGTTCGAGGGCCAATATGATAGTTGCTCTTGGCTATATTACGACCGATTCGAATCGGCCAAGCTCCACCGGCTTTCTCGAACTCAGACGGAGTAAAAAAAATTATATCCAAAAACTCGTGGTGGTCCTCCTTCATGCTCTCGATCATCAGGAACACCTCTTTAATATAAGTATAGTTTGTAATCTCTAAAAGTTTCTCTTATAACCTATTATACAGGTGGGTTTTGTAAATATTCAAGATCGAGAAGACCTATTCCTGTGAATTCACCACAAAATGACAAAATAAAAAGGCCGCGAAATGACATTGATCACAGACAAATCAATTGTTATGATGTCCATACCTATTAAACCAAGTTAATTAATCGGCATTTGGAAGTGTACGTACTTATAAAATGATTAGAAATTAGGCGCACTTTAAAAATAAGGTTTAACGAGTGCGAACGTAGTGAAGGGGACGAAATCGATTCTGAAGAAGCAACGCGTTCACCTTTATCTCCGGATTTTCCCCTTTGATAAGGGAATCAAAAAAATCTGGAGATAACAGTGATCGAAAGAACGATTCGTAACCGGAACGGCCAATGTGCACAACACCGATCTTATTTTTAACATGACTTTATTTATAGAAGGGATTGACTTGCGTGAGCGAACAGGAAGAGATGAAGTTTGGTTGGTTTTTGCCTACAGCAGGAGACGGAAAATATGTAGGGGTTGCCCCGGAGAGAGAACCGAGCCTGGATTATTTGGTTCAAGTAGCGCAGACAGCGGAGACGGCAGGTTTTGAATTTGTATTGATTCCGACAGGGGGAGCCTGTCTGGATGCGTGGGTTGTGGGTTCGGCTGTCATGAGTCACACGAAAACACTGCGTCCGCTTGTGGCCATTCGACCGGGTCTGGTCACCCCTGTATTGGCGGCGCGTATGGGAGCGGCACTGGATCAACTGTCTGGCGGTCGTGCCATGATCAATGTGGTGACAGGCAGTTCGGTTCGGGATCTGGAGGAACTGGGAGATCCACTGGCTCATGCCCATGATGAACGTTATGAACGGGCGAGCGAGTACATGGAAGTGATGAAGCGTTCATGGACGCAATCGGCCGGGCTCAATCTGACCGAGTTTGCTGGAAGTGGTGCCATATCAAATCAGAATGCATCCGAAGACAATTCGGAGTTTAACGGTAAGTATTATAATTTCAAAGGTCCGGTAGGCATGCCTGAAACGGTGCAAAAGCCGTATCCGCCGTTCTACTTGGGTGGAAGTTCACCGATTGCAAAGCGGGTCGCTGTTGAACACGCAGATACATTCCTCATGTGGGGCGAGCCGCATGACTGGATTCAGGAGCAGATCGAAGAAATTGAAGTCATTCGCGAACAGATCAAAGAGGAAACCGGACAAGATCGTCAGCTCCGTTACGGCATGCGTGCACAGGTACTCATTCGGGATACGGAAGAAGAAGCATGGGCGGCGGCTTGGGAGATTATTAGCAAAGTACCACCAGAGGCCATCGAAAAAGCCAAAGCAGCCTTCGCAGAGACGGATGCAACCAACCAACGCAGACAGAATGAGCTGCGGGAACTGTCCGAGAAGCAGCAGTTTGTCGTAGGTCCCAACCTGTGGACAGGTTTGTCAGTTGTACGTTCCGGCGGAGCGATCCTCATTGTCGGTACAGCAGAACAGGTCGCAGAACGATTGATGGAATATGGAGATCTGGGCGTGACGACTTTCATTCTGTCCGGTTATCCGCATCTGGAAGAAGCCGAAATCTTCGGCCGCACGGTTATGCCCATTATTCGTGAGAAGTGGAAAACAAGACAGGAGAAGCATTCAGTTACTACCAACTAAGTGAGTTAACCCTTTTTTTACACTTTAACGGAGAGAGCAGAGCCGATCTGAAGAAGCGAAGCGCTCGCCTTTATCACCGGATTTTCCCATTGAAAGGAATAATTCAAAAAATCCGGGGATAACAGCGATCGGAAGATGGTACTGCACTCGGAGTGCCCAGTGTAAAAACATTCATGCAACTCACATTAATCATCCTTCAGGAGGTCTTCTTTCATGAGAAAAAAACAAAAATATATCCTGCCCCTTGTCAGTATGCTGGTAATGTCCATCCTGCTGTCTGCCTGCGGCGGCGGGGATAACGCGGCATCAGGAGGGGGCGAATCCTCCGGTTCGGCCAAAGTAACAATCAGCTTCATGCACTGGCGTGGAGAGGATGTGGAAGCACTGAACAAGACGATTGATGCGTTTGAAAAGGAAAATCAGAACATCCATGTGGAAATGCAGACTCTTCCTTCAGACCAATATCAATCCACTGTACAATCCAAAATCAGTGATGGTTCAGTTGGGGATGTATTTGCTTCCTTCCCTGGTGCACAGTTCGAAGCCTTCACCAAAGCCGGATTGTTCACTGATCTGACCGGATCGTCGTTTCTGTCTGCATACAATCCTAAGCTAATTGAAGCAGGCCAGCACGATGGCAAGCAATATGCAATCCCTTATCAACTTGTATATAACGATCCAATCTACAATGTGAAGCTGTTTGAAAAATACGGACTGACACCACCGACGGATTGGGAAGGCTTCCTGGCGCTTTGCCAGACGCTGAAAGACAACGGCATTATTCCGATTGCATTTGCTGGAGCGGACATTGGTCCGGGCCAATTCATGAATACGATGGTGATGAACAATGCACCGAGTGACGACATTTTTACCAAAGTGGAAGCCGGAGAGGCCAAACTGACGGATGAGTTTTGGGTGAAAACCTTAACTCAAATCAAAGAACTGAACGACAAAGGATACTTCCAGCAGGACGCACTGGGAACGAAAGACCCGGCAGCGGGAGCACTCTTTATCCAGGAGAAAGCAGCCATGCTGGCAAGCGGATCTTATCAGCTGGCTCAGAACAAGCTTCAAAATCCGAATCTGGAGCAGAAGCTGCTTGCACCGATTACGGTGAGTGCAGATCAAGCGAAGTATGAAGGTGTTCATACCACGACATTTATGCTTGCGGTGAACAGCAAGTCCAAACACCCGGAAGAAGCGAAGAAGTTCATCGAATTCCTGAGCAATCCGGAAGTGGCTGGCGAATATGCCAACCAGACGGGACAGAATGTAACGGTTAATGATGTGAAGTATGATACACCTGAGCTCCAGGTTGCCGGAGATTGGGCGAGCAAAAAGACCGTGTTCCAGCCACGGTTCACTATCCTGAACGGAGATAATCAGAAAGCAGTGACGAATTCCATTCAGGCTGTACTGAGCGGCACTTCTCCTGAAGAAGCAGCGCAGCAAGCACAGGCGATCATTGATCAGCATATCGGGAAATAAACGATGAAGAACCGTATTCAGCTATCCCTGTTTTTGTTACCCGGGTTGCTGCTGTACGTTGCACTGTTCGTATTTCCTACATTGACGGGGCTGTTCTACTCCTTTACGGATTGGGACGGGGTATCCCCGTCGTATGCATTTGTAGGGCTGGATAATTACAAGGACAGTCTCAGCAGTATCGTATTTCGCAAAGCTTTTGGCAACAACGTCGAGTTCATGTTAACGGTTGTCATTGCGCAAACCTTTATTTCACTTGTTCTGGCGCTGCTTTTGGTACGTAACACAAAGACACGCATCGCGCTCCGGGCGCTCTATTTTCTGCCTGCGATTCTGTCCTCTGTATCGGTGGGTCTGATCTGGGCTTTTATGTACGATCCTTCGATCGGGTTGATTAACTATGGATTGAACGAGGCAGGTATGGGGAGCATCGCCCACAACTGGATTGGTGATCCGAAGATCGCCATATACTCAATTGCCGCGGTACAAGTCTGGGCGCATGCCGGGCAGATGATGATCGTGTTTATCGCAGGTCTGCAAGGCATTCCAGCGGAGCTGTATGAAGCAGCACGTATGGATGGCGGCAGCAAATGGCAGGTATTCCGTACTGTGACCTGGCCGCTGCTTGCACCTTCGGCAACGATTGTTGTGGCCTATACGACGATTCAATCGTTTAAGGCGTTTGACCTCATTTTCACCATGACGGACGGAGGCCCAAACTACGCTACTGAAATTTTGACGACATATATCTATCATACCGCCTTTGGCAGCTACTCATTTGGCCTCGCTTCTGCGGGTTCGATGATTTTCCTGGTTCTGCTCGCTTTGCTGACGTTATTGCAGTTCAAAGCGCTGCGTGCCGACCGGGTAAGCTATTGATATTGTTGCTGGAGCATTTATCCTGCATAAGAGGCAGAAGGGAGTTCACATGTTTCTAAAGTGGTTCAACCGCCTGATTTTATTGATGTACGCGCTGCTGATTATCGTGCCGTTGTACTTTGTATTTGTGTCATCGTTCAAAACGAGCAGCAACTTCTTCATCAGTCCATTTAGCTGGCCGGACCCGTTTACGTGGGATAATCTCACTGGCATGTTCCGCAACCAGCCGATGTGGCAGTATTTCGGGAACAGTCTGGTCGTAACGCTGGGTACGGTTGCGATTGAGTTATTGCTCAGCAGCATGATTGCGTATGCCATTGTTCGCTGGGGTGGCAGCGTGGGCAAAATTGTGTTTGCTTTGTTCGTTGCAGGTCTAATCGTTCCTTCCCAAGTGAGCATGCTGCCGATCTATTCTCTGACGCGTACGCTCGGGTGGTCGGACAGTCTGACAGGACTCATTGTAGTATCAGCCGCGATGTTAATGCCGGTCTCCGTTTTTATGCTGACGGGCTTCATGCGTATGCTGAATACGGAAATACTGGAAGCGGGCAGTATGGATGGAGCAAGCGAGTGGAGGCTCTACACACGAATCGCTTTGCCACTGGCTGCACCTTCTCTGGCAGCTACAGCTACGTTCCTGCTCGTGATGGTATGGAATGACTTGCTCATTCCGATGCTGATGCTCAGCAGTAAGTCCAAGCTGACGTTGCCACTCGCACTCATGCAGTTCCGCGGAGAATACGTGACGAACTATCCGATGATGCTCACCGGTGTGCTGGTAACAGCCATTCCGATGATCGTGCTATTCATTCTGCTACAGCGTTATTTTGTAGCAGGTCTGACAGCGGGTTCACTCAAGGGGTGAGGTATGGGAAGAAGATCAACGGATATGGGTATTTTACATTGATTTCTGGATCATTCTGCATAATAATGGTTTAGTGTCAGAATGACTACATAGAGATCAAGGGAGCTATAAGACATGAGCAAACTGGAAGTATTGCGGAATCCCAAGCAGCGCAAGCTGCTGTTCAGTGCCGGCATGAGCTGGCTGTTTGATGCCATGGAAGTCGGCATGATTTCCTTCATCGTGGCTGCACTCGCCAAGGAATGGAGTCTCAGTCCCGGACAAGTCGGGGTGCTTACGAGTATCAACTCCATCGGTATGGCGCTAGGTGCATTGCTTGCGGGGGCACTTGCGGATCGTTTCGGGCGTAAAGCCATTTTGATGTGGACCCTACTGATCTTTACGATTGCTAGTGGCCTGTCAGCATTGGCGACCGGATTCGCCGTATTGTGTGTACTGCGTCTGATTGCAGGTATCGGCCTCGGCGGGGAGCTGCCCGTTGCATCTACGTTGGTATCGGAGTCGATGCCTACGGCAGAACGTGGACGTGCAGTTGTACTGCTGGAGAGTTTCTGGGCAGGTGGCTGGATTGTATCGGCACTCATTGCCAACTTTGTTATCCCGGAATATGGCTGGAGAATTGCTTTTGCCATTGGTGCCGTTCCGGCGTTCTACGCGCTGTATCTGCGCCGTGCCATTCAGGACCCGCCTCGTTACAAGAACAACACCAAGATTAAGAAAATCACGTTCCGCGAGAAGGTTGCGACGGTTTGGTCGGGCCCGCATCGCCGCACAACGTTGATGCTCTGGATCTTGTGGTTTACCGTCATTTTCTCCTATTATGGCATGTTCTTATGGTTGCCATCGGTTGTTATGGCAAAAGGTTTTACGTTGGTCAAAAGCTTCCAGTACGTGCTGATTATGACGATCGCACAGCTGCCAGGTTACTTCACAGCGGCGTACTTCATTGAGCGGTTTGGCCGCAAATTTGTACTTGTCGTTTATCTTACATTGACAGCAGTAAGTGCGATTGCTTTTGGACTGGCAACAACGGAAGCGACGATCCTGACCGCAGGGATCTGTCTTTCCTTCTTCAATCTGGGAGCTTGGGGCGGTCTGTACGCATACAGCCCGGAATTGTACCCCACTTCCGTTCGTTCAACAGGTGTGGGTCTTGCTACATCGGTAGGCCGGATTGGGGGCGTGCTTGCTCCATTGATGGTTGGTATGCTGGTTCAGCGTGAGGTCGCAATCAGCCTAATTTTCACGATTTTCTTCGTGACCATCCTCATTGGCGCTGCGGCTGTGCTGTTCCTGGGCCGGGAAACCAAGGGTCTGGAACTGGCCGAATAAATGTCAATAAATACAACGCAACTTTTGTGCGGGTCTGCCTGCCTACGACTATAACGGGGTGGATAAGCGGCAGAAGGTTGATACAAGAAGAGGCATGACTATGGCGTGACCATGGGCTCATGTCTCTTTTTGCTGTGGTTGGAGTGGATTTTCGCCTGCGCCATCGGTCGGATAGACGTCATTTTTTTGATATCCTATAATGACACTCGGGATGTAGGGCCGTGAGGATTCAGGGGGAAGAAGTGGGATCTGGATTCAGAAAAGTGGAGGTTAATGGAATGATGAAGAACAAAATTGAAATGGATCAAACGTGTGAAATGATTGAAAAGAATAGGATGAATGAGAAGAATAAAATGAATGAAAAGCAAATGATGAGTGGACAGAATAGCGTGTGTGAACGGATACGTGTGATTGAGGATGTCGGGATGAATGTGATGTACAGCTATAATGGCAACGATAGGATGAGTGAGATAAACGGGAGAGATGATGTGATTGATCTTACTCCTGTTAAAGAGATGAAAGAAATGAAACAGATGAAGATGACGAGTTATATCTACAGCCTAGATGAAGAGTTTAGATTAGATAACGGGGATGATAGGCTTGATCTGCATGATTTGCACACAAGCACTGACCACATGGAGCCTATTACCATCAGCCGGAAAATCACCCATCGCAGAGGGAGAAAGGCTGGCAAAAGAGCAGGACGAGTCAGTGTGCTTCTCGGTGCCTTCGCGATAGCTCTCGGACTTACGATGGCAGCTCCGTCTGTGGGAGCACAGAAGCTGGAACAGGGCGTTCGCGGTGAACATGTGCTGCAATTGCAGGAGCAATTAAGCGAACTGGGGTATTTCAAAGCTGGATTGACCGGATATTACGGTTCTATTACCAAAGGCGCTGTCCGTAAGTTCCAACAGGCTCAGGGGCTGAGTGCGGATGGGATTGCAGGTCCGGCAACACTGAACAGACTGAACAAGAAGGCTGCAGCACAAGGTAATACGCTGCGCCAGCTCGCGAAGCTGATTCATGGGGAAGCGCGCGGAGAATCCTTTGAAGGACAGGTCGCTGTAGGCGCGGTCGTATTGAACCGAGTGCATTCGAATGCATTCCCGTCATCAATTCCGAAAGTAATTTTCCAAAAAGGGCAGTTCACAGCCATAGACGATGGACAGTTTAATACGAAGCCAACCCAGATTTCCTATCAAGCAGCTCGTAAAGCTTTGAATGGCACTGATCCGACACACGGAGCACTCTATTATTACAATCCGAAGATAGCGACGTCATTGTGGAGTAAGAGCAGACCAACGTTGCTTACGATTGGGCAGCATGATTTTACGCGGTGAGTTAGGTAGAGGAGTCGTTTTATAGAATATAAGTTTTAAAACCCCGGTAGTGAGTGGCCGTTGAACGCTGATTCAATACCGGGGTTAATTCGTATGACATTAATAAAGATTATTAGCAATGGGTGGGTTTAATGTGCATAAACGAAACGCTTGATTATTTGAAATTGAAAATGGACAAATATTCCGCATCGGATTCATTCTCATCCCTTTTACAGGGAGATATCACTTCCTGATTTAATTCAGTTATTCCCGTATCTATTAATTCCTCCACAGACAGGCCTTCGCTTGCAAGTAACAAGGTCTCAATCATCTTAGCTCCCCATACACCCTCATTCTGCGAAATAACGGCGGATAGTTGACCATTAAGCAGCCCATTTTCACTGGTTGGGCTGTCACCGAGAGCGATCAAATGCCGCTTTAGGCCTTTTGCTTTCCAGATCAATGTAGAGGCAGAAACAGAAACGAAATCTAGCCCTATGATCGCGTTAAAGTGAGGGTGAGCATCAATCATGTTCTCCATATCAGTCATGGCTTGATCTTCGTTCCCTTGATTATAATGAATCTCCAATATTTCGATGGCTGTTTCATTACGGATATAGTCAATAAACCCGTTTAGCCGCTGCTGCAAGCCATGCATCTCCTCTAAGCCATTCTCAACAAGAATCATGCCTTGATTATTTAGAAGCCTCGTTGTCGTCATCGCGAACTGACGGCCAGTACGATAGTTATCGGCACCCACATAAGCAGTTCGATTACTGGATGGGGCATCCGATTCAAATGTGATTACAGGGATACCCGCAGCTTGTGCTTTATTAATTGCCGGAGTTAGTGCAGTAGCGTCCACAGGCGAAATGGCAATTCCATCCACATTTTGTTTGATCATGTTCTCCATGATACGGATTTGTTGTTCTGTATTTGCTTCATCCGGGGCATTCACCATTAGCGTGATATTGTGTTTGCCAGCAGACTCCGTTGCATCCATAGTAATCATTTCATACGTTGGATATGTCATCGGATAAATAATACCGAATGTTTTGCCATCTGTAGATGTCTCATCGGAGGTAGTTACATTCATCGTTACAGCCTGCTGCTTCAGCTTCATATGGACTGAACCGGATGTAATAACCATTGGAAGGAGAAGCATTAGTTTGAGTAAGAATACAGATTTGACTTTATTCATACATGGGCTCTTTTTTCTTATCTAATGGTCTGACCTGGAGTTCCTGAGATCCTTGAGCTCGGTATTCTCTTGGCGTAAAACCTGTTGTTTTCTTGAATATATTGGAAAAATAGTGAGAATCGTTGTAACCGACTTTATAAGCAATCTCAAAGGTCTTGTTGCTGGTTGTTTTCAGCAGTTCCTTGGCTTTCCCAATTCTGATTTGGGTTAGATACTCTGTTATGGTTTGACCGGTTTCCTGGCTAAAAATTTTGCTTAGATGACTTGGGCTGATTCTAACATGTGCAGAAATCGTCTTTAACGAAACCTGTTCGTTATTATATTGGTGTGATACATATGCTTTAACCTGATCAATGACGTCACTGTATTTTCCAGAGGACTCTGCTCTTCTCTGCCATAATTGGTTGAGTAGAGAACATAGGTATTGGGCACATTCTTCCCAGCACGTAATTTTTTGGATCGTCTGCTGCAGGCATGTAATGTTCTCATCTGGATGGGCACCCATTCGGAATAGTTGACTGGCCATGCGAAACGACTCCAGGGAAAGATCATTCAACAAATAAAAGCCATACAAGGAGGACTTCCAGTCGATGGACTGCAATGGAGCTGCAAACTCCCTCACAAAATGGTCACGCTCGTTAGGACTGCCGATTTTCAGAAATTCAAGAAAGCGATTCCTGTCCAGAAAAAGGTTCATTTTCTCATCAAGGTTTACCTCACGGAGCGAGGCCTTGTTCTGAAGGGTGAGACGGGTAATATATTTGTCTTCATCCGCTTCCAAATACGAGACATGGATACCCTGCAGACGCTCCTGAGTGCTGCCAATGCCCAGGATGATGTTGCATTTGAACTCATGTTCAAGTTCCAATCGAACCTGACCTCTGAGCTGCTCCAAATAGATGGATATGCTGTCATCAGAACTGCACTTGAGTAGAAGAACCAATTCTGTCCGGCTTCGAATATAGGGAAGAAGTTCTACGTGCGGGTCACGCGCTTCCTCCAGTATGTGAAGTATTTTATTCATTCGTGATTCCGAATCTTGAGAAGCATCTCTTAATTGCACGTCAAGAATGGCAATCGTGTAGAACCTGGCAGAGAGAGGTAGAGAGAGTCGTTTGGAAGATTCAATCGCATCGGTCGTACAGATGAGACCACCACACAAATCGGCAAGCAGTTTTTCTTTCGTTATCGTTCGGCTTGTCATTCGTTGTTGTTCTTCATCTATTTTCTGGCTGACCTTATGAAGGATCTGAATGAGTTCTGCAGCGCTAATTGGCTTCAGACAGTAATCGGTAACACCGAGCCTGATCGCCTCCTGGGCATAGCTGAATTCATCATGACCGCTCATGATAATGATTTTGATATCTGGCTTTTGTGTGCGTATGATGGAGGTAAGTTCTAAACCATTCATGAATGGCATTTTGATGTCAGTGATCAGAATATCGGGAGCCCATTCATCAATTAAGGGTAGAGCAAGCTCTCCATCGGGTGCATCCCCGCAATAATGAAAACCTTCTTTTTCCCAATCTACGCAGTTGCGTATATTTTCTCTGATCCCGATTTCGTCATCTACGATCATCACCTTTTTCAACGGTTAGCCCCCCCTTTCTTTTTGGAATACGAATCATAAACGTGCTACCCTCCATATATGTACTTTCCATTTCAACGCCATAAGATTGGCCAAAATAGAGCCGAATCCGGTGATGCACATTGAGCAGACCGAATCCGCCTTCTTGCTCGCCATCCTTGGGTGAACGGTTGCCTACCGGCTTTTCCAGCTCTTCACGTAATTGAGCCAATCGATCAGCAGGCATGCCAATTCCGTTGTCTTGCACGGTGAGAATGATGTCTGTACCCTCCATATATCCCTGTATTGAAATTAGTCCTAGGCCACGTTTGTTCTTAATGCCATGGTAAATGGCGTTTTCAACTAGGGGCTGCAGTGTCATTTTCAGGATGGGATAATCCTGAAGCTCGCCGTCTACCCTAATTTCGTATTTCAGAATATCGTGGTACCTCATTTGTTGAATGACCAGATAATTCTGCGCATGTTCAAGCTCGGTTTTAATGGATACCCAGTCAAAACCTTTGTTCAGACTCAAACGAAAAAACTTCGAAAGTGCCTGTACAAGCTTGATTACACTTGCTTTTTTCTCTGCTTCGGCCATCCATATAATCGATTCCAACGTGTTGTATAGAAAATGCGGGTTGATCTGAGCTTGTAGCGTACGTAATTCGGCTATTTTTACCTGTTCATTTTCTCTAATACTCTTTTCGATCAGCGTCTTGATCTTCTCCAGCATAATATTGAAACTCTTGCCTAAATCAGCGATTTCGTCCGAGCCGGTTGGTGTGACCTTGGCTTCCAGGTAACCGTTCGCAGCTTTACGCATCTTGTTCATAAGAACCTGGATGGGAAGAATAAGTCGATTATTAAGGAAAAAATATAAAGATATCGCAAAGAATGCGCTTAATAAAACACTGATGATGATCAATTGCCGAATGCCATTAGCCTCCGCAATGATCTCCTGAAAAGGAGCAACCCCGATAATTTTCCATCCGGTCTGGTTCGAGGTGCTATATACGACAAACTGAGGTTTCGATCTTGCGGACAGGATGAAGCTGCCGTGCTGTAAATGTAAGGGTACCGCTCTAATCTGATCTATAATTGTACTGGATGTCGGGTTAGCGGCCGGCCTGAAAAGAGTGGTTCCATGTTGATCATTAATATAGAAAAAGCCGGAATTCTTAATGATGGTATTCGTCAAAAAGTCATCAATGAACGAATCATTCAAATCAATCACAATAAACCCGATGACCTCATGGGTAATTCGCTCTTTGACTGTGGCAATAATTGAAAGCGCATTCTGTTTAGGGTAAGCAAACCCATCAAGTCTATTATTTTCTGCGGATGGTGCAGAATGAGGAATTCGCAGAATGGCATCCGGGTACTGTACCAGATACTGAAAATAAGGATTACGAAGCGGATTTCGTTCCAGCTTAAAAACCCCTTTTCGTTCACTTAGGCCTTTCCCATAGAAATTAACGAATGAGATATTGAGTACCTTGTCGTATTTGTATGTTTCCCGATAGAGATTGTACGTCTGAAGGATCGCTTTGGCTTCTGGATAGGACTCCGATTGGGAGTACAAATACTGAAGTACTTGCGGATTCTTGCCCAGCTCTAATAGCCGTTCCGTATCTTCAAACATGATGTCGATGTTTCTGGCGAGCTGGTCGGCGACCAGCTGCGTAGAGGCCTTGTTATGATTGGAAACGACAGTATAGGATTTGTGGTAAGAAATCAATCCAACCACGATCAGTGGCACAGAACTGAGGATGATGAACATGCTGAGTAATTTAAGTCTGAGGCTTGAAGCAATCCATTGAATAAGTTTCAACGTATTCCACTCCATCTGAAGGGATCAAAAATGTACCATTAGTATAACATGATTTTCAAATATTTAAGAGAATCGCTAAATATTACACAATTAAACAAAGAAAATACACGTTTTAAAACGCCTTTTTTAAAATTGCTAAATGATTACATGAAAAACAAATGAGATTCCATATTAGAGCAGGATGGGAGCGGTCTATACTGTGATCACACCACAAGGTGACAATAAAAAGGGAGGATCACAACATGCAAAGCAAAAAAAAGTGGAGATTTGCCATAACACTGGCTATGGTGATGCTTGTGAGCACGGCATGTAACAGCACCAATGGAGGAGTAAACTCCAATGAAGCAAATTCAACGAGTGGAAATGGCAGTACACCTGCCAGTGCAAAGACGATCACGCTCGGTTTTTCCCAGGTTGGAGCAGAGAGCGGCTGGCGTTCAGCGAATACCAAATCAATTCAGGATTCGGCTAAAGAAGCAGGCTATGATTTAAAATTCTCGGATGCTCAGCAGAAACAGGAGAATCAAATTAAAGCATTGCGATCCTTCATCCAGCAGAAGGTGACTGTTATCGCCTTTTCTCCAGTGGTGGAATCCGGTTGGGATACCGTATTGAAGGAAGCGAAGGATGCAGGGATTCCCGTGATTTTGACGGACCGTGCTGTGGATTCGCCGGATAAAACCCTTTACAAGACCTTTATTGGCTCCGACTTCGTAGAAGAAGGACGCAAAGCAGGTCAATGGCTTAATGACAAATACAAGGATACGCAAGAGGAAGTCAATATCGTTGAGCTGCAAGGCACAACAGGCTCTGCACCAGCGAATGACCGTCAAGAGGGCTTTATGGAAGTGATTGCTTCCAATTCAAAGCTTAAAGTGATTGCTTCGCAATCGGGTGACTTTACACGTGCCAAAGGCAAAGAAGTCATGCAGGCTTTTCTCAAAGCACATAAAAAAATAGATGTTCTCTATGCACATAATGATGATATGGCGCTTGGTGCAATTCAGGCGATTGAAGCGGCAGGACTGAAACCAGGTGTAGATATCACCATTATCTCTGTGGATGCCGTGAAGGATGGAATGCAAGCTGCCGCTGACGGCAAAATCAACTTTATCGTAGAATGCAATCCGTTATTAGGGCCTCAATTAATGGAAGCGGTTCAATCCGTAGTTGATGGAAAAGACATCGAACCTCGGATCGTAACCGACGAAACGACCTTTACATCGGAGCAAGCCAAAGAAGCACTACCAACACGCGAATATTAAAAGCAGATTCGTATATCACCGAAAAGTCATTTTTCGACCTGACTGTCGCTAAATGACTTTTTTCTATCAACAAAGGAGAGGGTTATATGGCCGAGCAAGCCCCCATTTTGCAAATGACGGAGATCACAAAACGTTTTCCAGGGGTTAAAGCGCTATCCAACGTTAGTTTCCGCTTGTTTCCGGGAGAGATTCATGCCTTGATGGGAGAGAACGGAGCTGGAAAGTCAACACTGATTAAAGTTCTGACGGGCGTTTATTCGATTGACGAAGGAACGGTGACTATGGATAACCGTGTTCTTTCGATTTCCGGTCCGCCGGAAGCACAGAAGGCTGGTATCAGCACCGTGTATCAAGAGGTTAACCTTTGCCCTAACTTAACGGTGGCTGAGAACATTTTCATCGGACGAGAGCCGATGAAATTTGGCAAAATCAATTGGAAACAAATGAACAGAGATGCCGAGAATATTCTACGAGAAAGATTAAATCTTGCCATCGACGTTAAGGTTCCTCTACAGACGTATTCGGTCGCGATACAGCAACTAATCGCGATTGCAAGAGCACTCAGTATCTCAGCGAAAGTACTCATTTTGGATGAACCAACGTCTAGTCTCGACAAAAACGAGGTTCAGCAGCTGTTTCGAATTATGCACAAATTGAAGAGGGAAGGTCTCGCCATTCTTTTTGTTACTCATTTTCTTGATCAGGTATACGAAATGTCAGATCGTCTAACGGTGCTCCGTAATGGTGAGTTGGAAGGAGAGTACATAGCCGCAGAACTTCCACGTATGGAGCTGGTGCTCAAGATGATCGGCAAGGAGCTTGAGATGCTTGAGGAGCTTCCGAAGGAAGCGGAAGCTGCCCAGGCGGAGTCGGGAGAACTGTTAATTACCGCTAAGGCACTTGGACGCAAAGGAGCCATTGAGCCGTTCGATCTGGACATTCGCAAGGGAGAGGTCGTGGGGTTGGCTGGACTATTGGGATCTGGCCGCACCGAGATCGCTCGTCTTCTCTTTGGAGCGGATCGTTCGGACGAAGGGAAGCTGATCGTTGCGGATACAGGAAGTACAGTCAAGTCACCGCGTCATGCAATTGATCAGAATATTGCTTTTTGCTCCGAGAACCGTAAAACCGAAGGCATCATTGATGATTTGACTATCAGGGAGAACATTATTCTTGCACTCCAGGCGACACGAGGCTGGTCCAAACCGATCTCACGCAAGAAGCAGGATGAGATTGCCGAAAAATACATCAACCTGTTAAATATCCATCCAAAGAACCCGGAGCATTTAATTAAAAATCTGAGTGGCGGGAATCAGCAAAAGGTGTTGCTTGCCCGGTGGCTGCTGATGAACCCGGATCTGTTGATTCTCGATGAACCTACGCGTGGCATTGATATTGGTGCAAAGGCCGAAATACAGAAGCTCGTGCTGTCTCTGTCGAAGCAGGGCATGGCTGTGCTGTTCATTTCGTCCGAGTTGGAAGAAGTGATTCGGGTCAGCAACCGGATTGCCGTACTCCGGGATCGCAAAAAAGTGAAAGAACTCAGCGGGGATCAGATCCATCAACAGCAAATCATGAAAGCAATGGCAGGAGGTTAAAGAGATGGCGGGCAAGATGCGTAAACATCATTTGTTTTGGCCGTTATGTATGCTTGGTTTACTTTTAATCTTTAATTTGCTGTACTCTCCGGATTTCTTCTCCCTCGTCATGCGTGAAGGGAATCTGTATGGCAGCTTGATTGATATTCTCAATTTCGGAGCGCCTTTAATTCTGGTATCGATCGGCATGACGCTGGTCATTGCGACCGGAGGTATCGATTTGTCTGTGGGCTCCATTGTAGCGATCTCCGGTGCCGTGGCTTGTATGAGCATCAGCAGAGGAATTGACCAGAGTTCGCTCGGGCTTGTGTTGGGTGCACTCGGATTATCGATGGGTCTCTCCCTGATCTTGGGCGTATGGAACGGGGCGCTTGTTTCGGTTGCCCGAATCCAGCCCATCATTGCGACGCTGATTCTGATGGTAGCCGGACGTGGGATTGCGCAATTGATTACGAGCGGACAGATTATTACTGTATCCAATGCGAACTACGCCTATATCGGTGCCGGTTCGCTTGTAGCTTTGCCGTTCTCCATCTTCATCGTATTGACTGTACTGATCATTGCCTCTTTATTGACGAGAAAAACGGCACTAGGACTGTTTATTGAATCGGTCGGAAGTAACGCAAACGCCAGCCAACTGGCAGGCATTCGTTCGAAAACGGTTATTCTCACGGTCTATGTGTTCTGTGGTCTCTGTGCCGGAATTGCTGGACTTATTCTGAGTTCCAATGTATCCAGTGCGGACGGGAATAATGCAGGTCTGTGGTATGAACTTGATGCCATTCTTGCTGTGGTTATCGGAGGAACTTCGCTTAATGGTGGCCGTTTCTATTTGATGGGTACTGTCGTTGGAGCACTTATTATCCAAACCTTAACAACGACGATTTATATGATCGGGGTACCGCCAGAAATTACACTGGTTGTCAAAGCCTTTGTCGTTTTGGCCGTGTGTTTGATTCAATCTGACTCCTTCCGAAAGTCGATTGTGATCCGTTGGAAAAAGCGGAAATTTCCAGCTGAACAGGGGGTTAACCGCCATGTTTCTTAATCGAAAGTATCTCCCGGTCTTTGTCACATTTGGTTTGTTGGTCGTTATGCTTGCTATAGGCTCTTTTCGTTACACCGGATTCTTTTCCTTGCAGGTGTTGTTTAATCTCTTCATTGACAACGCCTTCTTAATTATTACGGCGATTGGTATGACCTTCGTTATTGTATCGGGAGGAATTGACCTGTCGGTTGGTTCTGTCATTGCTCTGACGACAATAATCAGCGCAAGCCTGGTAGAAAAGCAAGGCTGGTCGCCTGCAATCGTCATACCGATGGTGCTTGTCATGGGAGCAGTGTTTGGAACATTCATGGGCGCTGTTATCCACTATTTTAAAATCCAGCCCTTTATCGTGACGCTGGCAGGCATGTTTTTGGCACGGGGTTTATGTTATGTCATCAGTATCGATACCATTACCATCACAAACACATTTTACACGAAGGTTGCGCAAGCGAAGATTCCGCTGCCAGGAGGCAGCTTCGTTTCGATTAATGTTATCCTTGCACTGGTCATTGTACTGATCGCGATCTATCTTGCACACTACACCCGTTTCGGGCGCAACGTTTACGCTATTGGCGGAAGCGAGCAATCTGCGCTGCTCATGGGGCTGCCGGTTGCACGTACCAAAGTCCTGGTGTACACATTCAGTGGTTTTTGCTCCGCACTTGCCGGTGTTGTCTTTACGTTCTATATGTTATCGGGTTATGGATTGCACGCCATGGGTCTCGAACTCGATACCATCGCGGCAGTTGTGATCGGAGGCACCCTGCTAACAGGTGGTGTCGGCTATGTTGCGGGAACCTTTATAGGCGTATTGATCCAGGGGGCTATCCAAACTATAATTAGCTTCGAAGGCACACTCAGCTCATGGTGGACCAAGATTGTGATTGGCTTGATGTTGTTTGTCTTTATTTTGTTCCAACGACTTCTTAGTGGACGGCGAGTGTCCTCGAAATCACTGCATTAAGTTGATCGAATGAAATGATTTTGAACACGGATACCGAAACAATGATATAACAATATGCGCTCTGCATTGGTGAATGCTGAGAGTAACATGGAGATGGGGGATGCGTGAGTGAGAAGACATATGAACGGGTTGTGTTTGCTCATCCTGCTGCTGCTTGTCGGTTGCACAACGCATGAATCTGGTTCTGCTCCTCTTCCCATCTCATCTAACAACTTGGAAACTCTCCCGTCTGTTGAGAAATGGATGGAATCAGCAGTGGCCAGGGATACATCTACGACACCGATTGTCTTGGGGTTTTCCCAACTGGGCAGAGAGAGTGCCTGGCGTTTGGCAAACTCCACGTCTATTCGAAATGCTGCTGCTGAATCGGGAATCTCCCTTGTGATAAAAAATGCAGAACAGTCGCAGACGAAACAGTTCGAGGCTGTTCGGTCGTTCATCAGGCAAAAGGTGGATGTCATTGCCATTGCACCTGTCGTGGAATCGGGATGGGATGGTATTCTTCAGGAGGCCAAGGATGCAGGCATACCTGTGATCATCGTAGACCGGTCAGTCGATGTCAAGGACACCTCACTTTTTGTGACAACGATTGGATCGGACTTTTATGAGGAAGGTGTGAAGGCGGGGAAGTATGTACAGGATCGCCTGCGAAATGTTCCTGGATCGATCCGAATCGCTGAACTACAAGGTACGCGTGGATCAACCCCCTCAATCCAGCGTGGCGAGGGATTTAGAAGCATTTTCGACACCAGAGCAGATATCATCTTCTCACAAAGTGCTCCTGCAGATTTTACGGAGAGCAAAGGGAAGGAAGTTATGAAAGGTTTCCTTCAGGTTCCAGAAGATGAAAGGCCGCAGGTTCTTTTTGCCCATAACGATGAAATGGCTTTTGGCGCCATAAAAGCGATAGAAGAGGTTGGTTTGAAACCAGGAAAGGACATCATTATTGTCTCGGTAGATGGCTCTCGAAAAGCACTCGACATTCTGGCGAACGGGCAGATCAACGCTGTGGTGGAATGCAACCCGTTGCTTGGTCCTCAGCTCATGCAGGCTACGAAAGAAATTATCGCAGGTCGTACACTTCCGAAGCGAATGGTGCCAAGGGAAGACATCTTTACACAGGAGAGTGCTGAACGAGAGATGCACAACAGGCGGTTCTAACGGGGATAGCACTTCTGGATTCCGCGAACGTTGATGCTGGAAAACTTCAAGTTGTGTTTACGCGATGAACTACCCTGGTTTACTGACAAACCTCTTATTGTATTCCTCCACCGTCATGTTGCTTCGCACAACGACCTGCTTTCTGGCGGGCTGCGGCAACTCGGATAATCTGATATTGAGTCATGCCAAAACCCCCATTTAGAATTTATCTAACTGGGGGTTTTTCGCATGACTCCTTCAGTTTCTAGTAACGTCTGTCATACTTACTCACCCTTTTCTTCGCTACTTTACCTTATAGTATTTCAAGGGCTGGATATTATTGAAACCGAATACGAATTTACAAAGTATATATAAATGAGGATAAAATTTGTTTTTAGTTATAGATTTGGGAGAAGTGATATTTAAACAGGTGTAGAGAAGCCAAAGCATTTTGCGAAGTAGAGGGGAGGGCGAATATGCCTTTTATTGGGGGAATAATTATAATCGTTATCCTAGCATTTATTCTATGGTCATTAATGTTCCCGCTATTCAATAAAATAGGTAATAGAGTGTTGAAGAAATACAATAAATTCAAACAAGAGGAGAATGGTGATGAAAAATTCAAAGACGTTTAGGGTAGGGGCAATTGCGGTTGCATTAGTTATTATTGTGGGAGTGCTAATGGTGACCTTCTTTTTAACACGAATTCCTAATGGATATGTTGGGGTCGTTTATTCACCAAATGGAGGCGTAAAAGACAGTACACTGAGTCAAGGGTGGAAACTCGTTGGAGCGTTTGATAAAGTGACGAAATATCCTATCCGAATTCAAACGGTGGAATACAGAGATATTCAGATTGCTACTTCTGACGGGAAAAACATCACCATCGATTTTGCTTACAACTACCAAGTAGAACCAAGTAAAGTATCTTCTATCTTTAATACATTTGGGCCAATTAGCATTCAAGAAATTGAGGATACATATCTCAAAACACGTTTCCGTGACGCAGCTCGTAAAGGTATTTCCAAGTTTACAGTCATTGATGTATATGGAGAAAAGTCATCCGAAGCAGGAGTGGACGTCCAGCAACGTTTTTCTGATGACGTTAAAGAGTTAGGCTTTATTGTATCGAACGTTACTGTAGGTGTTCCTCAACCTGACGCTAAGACTCAGGAAGCAATCGATAAGCGTGTCGAAGCTTCACAAGAACTGGAACGTAAAACGACTGAACTTGAGATTGCCAAGAAAGAAGCAGATCGTAAGCGCGTGGAAGCACAAGGTAATGCAGATAAACTATTAATTGAAGCAGAAGGTCAGGCTAAAGCGAATAAAGAGCTTCAACAATCATTATCGAGTCAACTCGTTGAATATGAAACCATCAAGAAATGGGATGGAGCCCTTCCATATGTAAGTGGGTCAAATACGCCAATGATTCAATTACCGACTACAAAAACAGAAAATAGCGGCGCGGGGAGCGTATCTCCCTAATAGCGGTTTGAGTTGCACGCCTTGCTTTCTCACCAATTGAATGTGTTGAATTCTAATGAACAAGCCAGTCCAATCTAAAATGTACCCCTTGTAAAGGACAATTTAAAAAAGGTTAGGCAACTTCAAGCTGCTGTCTGTATTTTGCAGGCGGTAGCTTTTTCAAATTCCAT
>NZ_FOBD01000020.1 GCF_900109515.1 Paenibacillus sp. OK003
CAAAGAGCAAACTGGAAATTCACAAGGCGTTCGCCAGTTCCCTCGGGAACTGGTAATTCAGTCAAAACTGCCTTCAAAAAATACTATACGAGGAGAAACGACGATGAATTCAATTTCACCTGCCTCCAAAAGCAGCTTCACCCCCGGGAGCCAAGTCTCCAGCAGAGATAAGGAAATTCAGGGACTTATGCAGCAGAAGGTCAGGCTTAATGAAGAAGTACAAGCTGTAAAATCCAATGATGAACTGGACACCAAGACCAAGGCAGCACGAATTAAATCATTAACGAGTTCCATTACGCAAATTGATACCCAAATCGCTCAGATCAAAGCAGAAGAAATGGAGGAAAAGAACAAATCAAAACAGCCTGAGAAGACCAAAGAACAACAGCCTCAGCGCAATGACGAAGCTCAACCCCCATCCATGGACCATCTAATTAAGCACAGTCAGACTTACGATCAGTTAGGTAAACTGGTCGGTTTGCGAGATCGCATGAACAGCTCCATACAGACCATTGAAGGTGAAACCAAGTTTGACCGACTGGTTCTGGAGATTAATGCTGGAAATGATGCTGGCAAATCGATGATGCTTGAAAATGCTGAACGTACCGTATTCCAGAAAAAAAGAGAAGTTGTTCAGGACATCAGCTCCCAAATGAGCAAAGTAGGTCAGAAAATTGGAGAACTGATAAAAGAGATACATCAGCCTGAACCAAAAGAATCGGTTTCGTCTCCTACACCTTCATCCTCTGCGGAAAAGGAAAATCAGGAAGTTGTTAAAGGAAATAAGGCTGAAAATAAATCGAAAATTACCAATGATACGCAGAATGATAAAGACCCAGGAAAAATTCAAGAGACGCAATCAAATGCATCCCCTGCCCATTCCTTTACATCGCTCGACATTCGGGTTTGAACAGGTGACAGAGGTGATATGTAGTTTCAGACCATATTAAAAAATGAATGTTGATTCACCATATATTTTTTTATAGTAGGCATATGTCTGAGCATAATCTAAAAAAGCTCCCGACAGCTTTCGAAGCACATAACGATCATTCTGCAACAAATAATGAGCACTGGCTGCGTTCTTGAACAAAAATACGAGCTCATTGTCGGAAACAAATTGGTCCACATTTATTCCACTGCTAAGAATGAAGCGCTGCAGATCTTCATAAAGTCCAATAGTATACTTATGAGCATCATTTGTAGAAAAGAAGAAATCTAAGCTGTCACTATGATAAGAACCGTTCTTAGTAAAAGTGACATTCGCTGACCAGCCATCAAAATCAAAAGTTAGTACTTCTTCACTCTTACTTAACCATTGCTCATCTGAATGTTTTCTTAAATTATCAATATGAACTATTTCTTGACCAAAATAACTCATCAAATTACCTGCTTCAAGATACTTAGAAAAGATTAGTTGTGAAATTTCAGATTTATTCAGTAAATCCATCTCCTTTGCACTTCTTTTAAAGCATTAAAATTTATTTCATTATAACAGGAGTAGAGGTTGTAAATGCCTCCTACATGTATAAAAAAACCGTTACAAAAAGGCTATTTTAAGCCGGATTGTAACGGTTCTTTAGGTTGAATTATTTATGTTAAATCATAAAGTTCAATCTGCTCATAATCAAGAATTGTTTTCATTCCTGATCCTTTCAGGACACCTTATGCTCAATTCTAAGCTTGTCAGCAACCATCGCGATGAACTCGGAATTCGTCGGTTTCGACTTACTGATGTTGATCGTATAGCCAAACAGGTGGCTGATGCTGTCGATGTTGCCACGTGTCCAAGCCACTTCAATGGCATGACGGATGGCACGTTCGACGCGAGACGGCGTTGTTTTGAACTTTTCGGCAATCGCTGGGTACAGGGTTTTGGTGATAGCACCCAAAATTTCGATATTGTTATACACCATCGTGATGGCTTCGCGCAAATACTGATATCCTTTAATATGCGCAGGAACGCCGATTTCATGTATGATGGACGTAATGCTTGCATCCAAATTTTTGTGTTTACCCATCGGTACCACGTTGGACTTGTTCATAAACATCGAGGAACCGCCACCACCACCTGTGGAGATTGTGGTTTGTGTGCCAACCAGTTGACGTACACGATTCGCGAGCACTTCCATGTCAAACGGTTTCAGGATGTAATAAGAAGCCCCGAGTTGCACGGCACGCTGCGTGATATTCTCTTGTCCGAAAGCCGTAAGCATAATGACTTTGGGCTGTGGAGACAGATTCAGGTTGCGCAGACGCTCCAGTACACCAAGTCCATCCAGGTGAGGCATAATAATATCCAGAATCAGTACATCTGGTACATCGCGAGTCTGCTCCAGCAACTGAAGCACTTCTTCTCCATTGTAAGCAATTCCAGTTACTTCCATATCTTCCTGTTCGGATATATATTCGGCAAGCAAATTCGTAAATTCACGATTATCATCGGCCAGCAATACCTCAATTTTCTGCAAAACGGTATCCTCCTTTAATTTAAACATCGTTTCGTACATTTCCTTACAGGTTAAATTTTCGACACAGGGGAGGAAATTCCTTCTGTCGAAAATTATTTTTCTTTATTTTTTTTTCGCGTTGCTATATAATAAATAATTTATTTCATTATCCGATATTATATGTTTCTATTCGACAAAAAAACCTTAAGGAGGTTAACCCGCCTTAAGGTTTTTTGCATGTTCCTTCTTCATCATGACTCCTGCATCTTGTAACATCCACTCAATGAAGCAGCCATAACCTGATTTCGGATCATTCACGAAGACATGGGTCACGGCACCAATCAGTTTTCCATTTTGCACAATAGGGCTGCCACTCATGCCTTGTACAATGCCTCCGGTCTTATCCAGCAGCTTCGGATCTGTGATTCGAAGCACCAGACCTTTGGTTGCTGGTTCGGATTGGTCTGCGACGTGAACAATATCAATCGAGAAACGTTCCACCTGCTGGCCCTCAACGACTGTGAGGATTTCTGCAGGACCTTCTTTGACTTCATGGGAGAATGCAACGGGAATGCCTTTGGAATACAAGCTATGTTCAGGATTACCGGACATTTTACCAAAGATACCAAAAGCCGTATTGCGTTCAATATTGCCCAAAATTTTGCTTTCTTTCAGGAAATGAGCTCTTTTTTCACCTGGGTCACCGGATTCACTCTTAGAGATCGACGTTACATTAGACTGAACAATCTGACCACTGCCAACGACGATGGAGGTCTGCGTGTTCATATCCGTAATGACATGGCCCAGTGCGCCATATACGCCTTGGTCCGGAGCATAGAAGGTTAAAGTCCCTACACCTGCTGCGGAGTCACGAATGTACAATCCAAGCCTCCAGGCTTTATCTTCCGCATCATAAGCCGGTGTCAGACGCGTCTTAACCGTTTCTTTGCCGCGTTTTAATAAAACATCAATTCCTTTTTTGCTCTTACCTGCAAGCTCAACAGCTTCCGCTACACCCGATACACCATCAAGACGTTTACCGTCCATGTGGGTAATCAGATCTCCAAGCTTGATGCCTGCTGATTCTCCAGGGGATACACGTTCATCCTGTCCAGAACGGACAAGATGGTGCCCTACAACCAGAATACCTGCAGATTTTACTTTGACGCCAATGGTTTGTCCCCCGGGTACTACACGCAAATCCGGAATCACGTTTACGTTAACCGTTTTTACCGGAATTTTGCCCCACAACTTCAACGTTAATTTGGCATGTCCCGTTTGTTGGGGATGAAGATGCAAAGGTTGTTGCTTCGTGACGTGGACCGCAGTTTCCTTTCCATCAAAACCGACGATGTCAGGACGATCCACAACAGCGCTTGAAGCAGCCGGTACAGCGAGATGAACGTCAGCCTGCCTGCCTTCAAAAACCTGAAGTTCATCAGGCAATGAAGCATAACTTTGCACAGGCTGAATGGCCTGGCTGATCACACATAGAAAGAAGGCAAATAAAAGACCTAGCAATTTCTTCCTGAGGGGGGAATTCAATGGCTGTCACACTCCCTTTGCTTCTTTCGCTTGACGAAAGGTGGTCGCCAATTGCGTACCTATAAGATAACCTCGCCCCCAGGCTTTTATTACTGTCAATCATTACGCCAGCCGCTCGTTTCACCCTTTTTTGGCTTCCGCCAAATTCAGCATTTCCTGTGCATGATGCAGCGTTTTTTCTGTAATTTCCACACCGCCCAGCATACGTGCCAATTCCTTCACTCTGCCTTCGTCTGACAGCGACTCCACTTGTGTCATCGTGCGCCCGTCATAAACATGTTTTTCGATGAGATACTGATGATCTGCCATACAAGCCACTTGTGGCAAGTGAGTAATTGAGAAAACTTGGCAAGTGGAAGACAGACGGTATAATTTCTCCGCAATGGATTGTGCTGCTCTTCCGCTCACACCTGTATCCACCTCGTCAAAGATCAACACCGGAATCCGGTCATGACGTGCGAATATACTCTTCATCGCCAGCATCATTCGGGACAACTCACCACCGGAAGCAATCTTGCCGAGCGGACGTAAAGGCTCACCTGGATTCGGAGAAATCAGGAACTCCGCATTATCTGCACCCTGACGCGTAAGACGAATGCGACGCCCATTCCATTCAATCCCTTTTGCATCTTCATAAGGAGTAATCTGAACTCGTAACGTAGTTCTCTCCATCTGCAGATCCTTCAGCTCACTTTCCACCTGCGCTGCAAGTTCCTCTGCACATTGTTTACGAACACGGCTAAGTTCCTCGGCGGACTCCATGACTAATTTGAGCAATTTGTCACGTTCATTACGCAGCTTCTCCAGACGTTCATCTTTGTTCTCCAGCTGGTCGGTTTCATGGCTAATTTGTTCATAATAATTCAAAATAAGTTCCACACTGTCACCGTATTTCCGTCTGAGGCCAGAAATCAGATTCAGTCGCTGTTCCACTTCTTCCAATCTACCCGGGTTAAATTCGATCTTTTCCCGATAATCACGCAACTGAAACGTGGCATCTTCCAGCTGATAAAATGCAGACTGAAGCTGTTCAACAATAGGCTGCAATCCTTTGCTGTCATATCCCGATATATCTTCAATTCTTGATAGCGCGATACTTACAGCTTCTAACCCACGTTGACCACTAAGCAGTTCATATGCACCAGCAACACTGTCCATCATTTTCTCGCTATGGGATAGTTTGACCCGTTCTTCTCCGAGTAATTCATCCTCACCCAGCGTTAGAGAAGCAGCTGCAATCTCTTCAAGTTGAAAACGATACATGTCCAGCAATTGATATGCACGTTGACTGGATTCCTGAAGTGCTCGCAGTTCTTTTTCCGCCGTAATAAATTTACTGTAGCGTTCCTGATATACCGTTTTGACTGGACCGATGATTGCTGCCCCGTATGTATCCAGAAGCCCCAGATGACTTTCTGCGCGCAACAAACTTTGATGTTCATGCTGTCCATGAATATTAATTAATTTTTCTCCGACTTCACGGAGCATCGTTAAATTGACCAATTGGCCGTTAATACGAGATGTACTTTTGCCTTGAGTATTCAGTTCCCGGCGAATCACGAGATGCTCCTCAGGCTCACAATGGATACCAAGCTTCTCTAGCGTTTCCCATACCGGATGGCTTGGCTCCATTTCAAACAGAGCCTCCATCTCGGCCTTCTCGCATCCATAACGGATCAGATCGGCAGAGCTTCGTCCACCTGCAATCAGACCCAAAGCATCAATAATGATCGATTTACCCGCTCCTGTCTCACCAGACAAGACATGGAATCCCGGGTGGAAAACCACATCAACTTCTTCTACAACAGCCAGATTACGAATCGATAATGTAACTAACATCTGCAAAAACACCTCCGGATGACTCACTCAGAAATTATGTTTTTGAACCATTATGTTCTAGGAAATATAACCCATAATCCGCTCAATTACGGTCACGCTGTTACTTTCCGTCCGGCAGATGATGAGTATGGTATCATCTCCACAGATGGTGCCCATCACTTCCGTCCACTCAATATTATCGAGCAAGGCAGCAATGGAGTTAGCTGTGCCAGGCAAACACTTCATCACAACCAGATTGTTTGTATGATCAATGTGTAAGAAGTTGTCCACGAGGGCACGTTTCAGTTTCTGAATCGGATTATATCGTTGGTCTGTAGGCAGTGAATACTTATATCGTCCATCATCCATGGGGATTTTGATTAAAAGAAGCTCCTTAATATCCCGGGATACCGTGGCTTGAGTCACCTGAAATCCGGATTTACGTAAAGCTTCAACCAGATCATCCTGGGTTTCAATTTCGTTTTGACTAATGATTTCACGTATCTTAATGTGTCGTTGACCTTTCATACATGCCTCCAGTTAAAAGTTCAATGTATTGCAATGAAACAGCTAATTCAAATCCATAACGTTTGCCATCCTGCAATTCGTTCATTCTGTATATAAACAACTTTCAGGTTTCATAATTACCCTTAGTCCAGATCATCTCCATCGTAAACATCTTCCTGATAGTCCATGAGCCTGATTACCTTGATATCCGATTCCTCCATGTCTACATACAGCAACCCTTCACAGCCGGGATATAACAATAAATAATACAGGAAGCGGTCTCGCAGGGATGGCCCAGTAAGTTCAAGAGGTTGTCTGCGACGGGACGTCTTCACCAAATATCTCTCATCATCACGCTCTGCTACATAATCAATGAACAGCCTACTGTAATAAACGGATTCATTCGCTTCAAAGGCTAAAGGAATTTTCATTTTACCTCCGATGACTTCATATCCTTCCGCTTCAAGCAGATCCACTGCGGGTGTATCCTGAATTTCTGCATTCAGTTGCATACCCGACAAGCTTACCGGAATCGGACGATTAACCCAATTCCGAAAGCCAAAGAACAGCCATATAATCAAGCAGACAGCAAGTACACCAATAACCATTGTGTCATATTGCCCATCCATCATCGCTCACCTCGAAGACATATTCGAGATTCGACAACTGATTTCCTGTTAGGATGTCACCTTTCCAGCGAAAAGAAACCCATCCTATGATGAGTTTCCTGTAAAAGTATGAGCAGCTTCCATTGCAACTTGATCTGCAAGTGCATCAAGTGAAGCCTGAACGTTCTCTTGTTGTGTTGCCTCTGGTTCTTCCAGACGCCAGTGAGCGAGAAATTCGATATTGCCTTCTCCGCCTGTAATCGGCGAAAATGTTAAACCTTTTAGCTTTAATCCAAGTTCATTAGCGAAACGAAGCATCGTCTGCAAAACGTCCTTGTGAACCTTCGTATCACGAACGACGCCAGACTTGCCAACTTTCTCACGACCTGCTTCGAACTGGGGTTTTATTAACGCTACAATATCTGCCGGTTGCTTCAGAAGTGCCAGCAACGGCGGCAAAATAATTCTCAGCGAAATAAAAGATACATCGATACTGGCAAAATTCGGCACAGGTCCATGTAGATCTTCTGGAGTCACATAACGAAAATTGGTTCTTTCCATTACAGTAACCCTTTCATCATTACGAAGGGACCAATCCAGCTGGTTGTAACCTACATCGATGGCATATACATGAGATGCACCATGCTGTAGGGCGCAATCGGTAAAACCGCCAGTGGATGAACCGATATCGAGCATTACAAGTCCATTCATATCGAGATCGAAGTGACGGATCGCTTTTTCAAGCTTTAATCCACCTCTGCCGACATAGGGATGTACGGAACCCTTTACTTTAAGTTCGGCTTCCCGTGGAATCTTCATGCCTGCTTTTTCAATCCGCTCATTGTTGGCATATACCAGTCCAGCCATGATTGCAGCTTTTGCCTTCTCGCGACTTTCGTAATATCCCTGCTCAACCAGCAGAACATCAATTCGTTCTTTCGGGAGTGACATGTCTTTCTCCTATCATGAAGTAATCCTAATTAATCAATCATGTGTTCCAGTTTCTCTAATCGTTCCAGTTATGAAGGGAACCGAGTTCTGGACATACCATATGAAGATTGGGCTGCCATGCTGCGCAGCTCCATGCTCACATTCTCAACCGTGAGTCCCACTTCAGCTCTTTGATCCTCAATACTGCCATGTTCAATGAATCGATCTGGAATGCCTATTAGTTGCACATGAACATCATGCAGCCCTTGTTCTGCGTAAAACTCCAGAACTGCACTGCCCATACTGCCTGCTTGTGATGCTTCTTCAAGCACAATTAATTTCGTGCCTCGAACTGCGAGATCACGAAGCATCTGTTCATCAAGCGGCTTAAGGAAGCGGGCGTTAATTACGCCAACCGTCATGCCTTCTCTTTTAACCGTCTCGGCAGCTTCTTCAGCAAGCTGTACCATCGATCCCGAAGCGATAATTGCATAGCCTTCCGATGGAGGAAGCTGTTCCCACGTACCGATTGGAATCGGAATGAGTTCATCGTCAAGAGGCACGCCTACAACATTGTTTCGTGGATAACGATAAGCAATCGGGCCTTCATTATATTCAAGCGCCGTCTTCATCATATGGCGCAGTTCATTCTCATCCTTAGGCATCATCAGAACGATATTCGGAATATGACGCATAAACGCCACATCATACACACCTTGATGTGTTTCACCATCCGGACCGACAAATCCGGCACGGTCAATGGCGAACATGACATTGGCATTATGACGACAAATATCATGTACAATCTGATCATACGCACGTTGCATAAACGTCGAATAGACGGCAAATACCGGCTTTAACCCTTCCATAGCCAATGCTGCACACATGGTTGCTGCATGCTGTTCGGCAATACCCACGTCAATCATGCGATCAGGGAATTCTTTACTGAAAGGAATGAGACCTGAACCTGTTGGCATGGCTGGTGTTACCGCAACAATTCGTTTATCCTGCTTGGCAAGATCAATCAACGTTTTACCGAACACTTCCGTATACATCGGTTTGCCTACAGCCTTAAGCACTTGACCTGATTCAATTTTGTACGGAGAAATTCCGTGCCATTTGTGTGAATCGGCCTCAGCTGGCTGATAGCCTTTACCTTTGGTTGTCAGTACATGAACCATTACAGGACCATCGACGTTATCCGCCTGTTTGAACGTTTCAATCAATTTCGGAATGTCGTGTCCATCAATGGGTCCCAAATAGGTGAAGCCCAGCTCTTCGAACAGAACTCCTGGAACCATCATGTATTTGACGCTATCTTTAATCCAGCTCGCCGATTTGGCCAGACGATCCCCTATGGCAGGAATTTTTTTGAGCATTCCTTCCACGTCATCCTTGGCTTTCAAATAATGGCGATCGGAACGAATTTTGCTCAAATATTTGTGCATAGCCCCGACGTTCGGAGCAATGGACATTTCATTATCGTTGAGGATAACCATCAGCTTTTTCTGTTCATGACCAATGTGATTGAGAGCTTCAAAGGCCATACCACCTGTAAGCGCTCCATCCCCGATCATCGCGATTACCTGATTGTCTTCACCCTTAAGATCACGGGCAAGCGCCATGCCCATCGCAGCAGATAACGATGTACTGCTGTGGCCCGCTTCCCATACATCATGTTCACTCTCGTTACGTTTAACAAATCCGCACAAGCCATTATGCTGACGCAGTGTATCGAAGCGATCCATTCGCCCCGTTAGAACCTTGTGCACATAAGCCTGATGCCCTACATCGAAAATCATTTTGTCCACTGGACTGTTATAGCAATAATGCAGGGCTACCGTGAGCTCAACCACTCCTAAGTTGGGTGCGAGATGGCCCCCTGTAACGGACAGCTTCTCAATCAGAAACTGCCGGATCTCTGCCGACAAAAGAACGAGATCATCCTGAGACATCGACTTTAGATCACTGGGTTGTTTAATTTGTGGAAGCAGCACGAGAATCTCCCCGCTTTCCTAGATTGTTTGATTTGGTGTAATCCATATATACACAGTTTATTAAATGACATTAAAACATTATAACATAAAAGAACAAGAATCATAATTTACGGCACTATACTCCTGATAACGAGCATTTTCGCCAGCAAGGTTCGTATGATCTTCCTCAATATGTATTCCCAAACCCACTTGGAACAGACTCTCTTCATGAAGCCCAGAAAAAGCACATTAAATTGATTACACGATTCTGGGTGATTTGAAACAGTGACACTCAAACGAAATTAATGATCTCGACTCATCAGATAATCAGCAATTTCCATCAGTCTGGAAGGGTCAGGTAACTCGGCTCTGCCGAGTGCATCTTTAGCAGATTGCGTAAGGGACTTCACCTCTTGAAGAGAGGCATCCATACCAATAAAATAAGGGTATGTGACCTTTTGCTGATTCACATCACTTTGCGTCTTCTTGCCCATTTTCTGCTCGTCACCCGTCAGGTCCAGAATATCGTCCTGAATCTGGAATGCCAACCCCAAGTCTCTGCCAAATACGCGCAGCGCCTCCAACTGTCCTTCTGTCGCACCACCAATACGAGCACCAGCAATGAGGGAAAACACAATTAAATCTCCGGTCTTGTGCAGATGAATATATTGCAATTGGGCAAGATCTGTCATGCCCTGCTCGCCTTCCATATCAGCCACTTGTCCTCCAACCATGCCTCTTGCTCCAGCCAGTTCGGACAAATCCTCCACAATGGACAACAACGCTTCTGCTGACACACCACTGCGACGACCTGATTGAACAATACTATAAAAAGCATGCGTTAGCAGTGCATCACCAGCCAATATAGCTGTCGCTTCACCAAACACTTTGTGATTCGTTAATTTTCCCCTGCGATATTCGTCATTATCCATAGCAGGCAGGTCATCGTGGATCAACGAATACGTATGAACCATCTCCACGGCGCAGGCTACCGGCAATGCAGCTGTACGCTGTGCACCGAAGGCTTCCGCCGCAGCAACGACCAGAAGTGGACGAAGGCGTTTGCCCCCGGCCATAAGTGAATACTGCATCGCGTCAACCAGTGACTGAGGAACATCCCAGTGAACAGGAAGAGTCTGCTTCAACTCTCCCGTCACTTCAGCTGTGACTTCCTCAAGATACGTTTCAAACGAAGGACGATTACTCATTGACTTCACCGCTTTCGTCGACGGCAGCGCCGAACGGTTTTTTGCGAAGTTCCCCATCCTCTTCTACGATCATCTCGATCTTACGTTCCACTTGTTCCAGCTTCAAACCACAAAGTTGGGAAAGCTTCATTCCGCGCTGAAACAAATCGATGGCCTGTTCCAGTGGGACATCACCATGCTCAAGCTGACCTACGATGTCTTCCAATGCCGCCATTGCCTCTTCAAAATTCAATTCCGGTTCATTCGCCATGGGTATTGTCGTCCTCCTTCATTCCCCAAACCTGACAGTCCAGCTGTCCGTCTGTTAATTTAATCTTTATTGAATCTCCAGGCTGTACATCCTTCATCGATTTGATCAATCGTTGCTCCTGCTCGTCGTATACAAGGCTGTATCCGCGTGACATGACTTTGAGCGGGCTTAGCGCATCCAAATGACGTACAGATGATTTCCACTGCTGCTGCTTCGCTCTCGTAATGGATCGGATTGCAACCTCCAGCTGACGCCGGGCTGATGCATTCTCCCGTCTTGCAGCATTCACCTGTTCACGTGGATTGAACCGCTGCAGCGCTGCACGCAAACGCTCCTGTTTCTCGGTCGTCCATTTCATACGTGTATCTACAGTTCGCAGAAGACGCTGTTGCAGCATATCCAGCCGCTCCGTATGCTGCATTAAGGTACGTCTAGGATGCACAAGCACAGGTGATCGTTGCAATCTGGCCAGTCGCTCCCGATTATGAACAGCACGCTGACGTAAACTGTGCTGCAGCTGACGCTGGCGCTGAGCGATCTGATCAAGCAGCTCAGCTCGATTGGGTACTGCCAGTTCGGCAGCAGCCGTAGGCGTTGCCGCACGCAGGTCAGCAGCAAAATCGGCAATCGTAAAATCCGTTTCATGCCCAACCGCTGAAATCACAGGAATGGCAGAACCCACAATTGCTCTTGCCACGATCTCCTCATTAAAAGCCCATAACTCCTCCAGTGATCCGCCGCCTCGTCCAACAATCAGCACATCGGCTTCGCCCATTCGATTCAAGTTGTTGATGGCCTTCACAATGGAAGGAGCGGCACCTTTACCTTGAACGAGTACAGGATATAGAATCACTTGGGCAGAAGGATATCTGCGTTGCAATGTAATCATAATATCCCTTACGGCTGCACCTGTAGGTGAAGTGACCACACCGATCGTCTGTGGAAAACGGGGAATCTGCCTTTTTCGTGATGCAGAGAACAGCCCCTCGTCTTCCAGCTTTTTTTTCAGCTGCTCATAGGCCAAATACAGACTTCCAATACCGTCCGGTTGCATGTGTGTGGCATAGAACTGATATTGTCCATCCCGCTCATATACCGAAACATTACCACGAGCAATAACCCTTGCACCCTCCTTCGGTACAAAGGGCAAGCGTTGATTATGGGAAGCAAACATAATGGACTTAATTCGGCTGTCCTTGTCCTTCAATGTAAAATACATATGACCGCTGGAGTGATGTGTAAAATTGGAGATCTCTCCGCGCAGCCATACATCCGACAGTACCTGATCCGATTCCAGTTTCATCCGGATGTATCGGTTCAGGTCTTTGATGGAGTAAATTTTTTGATCTGCCACAGACAGTTACCTAGGCCAATCCGTGAGCGCGTTTGGCGGCGATCAATGTATTTTGCATCAACATGGTAATCGTCATTGGACCAACGCCACCAGGAACCGGAGTAATTGGTCCAGATACCGTCTTCACACTCTCGAAATCTACATCTCCTGCCAGTTTGCCGTTATCCAGACGGTTCATCCCCACATCGATTACAACGGCACCCGGTTTGACGAAATCGGCATCCACAAAGTTTGCACGACCGATAGCAACCACAAGAATGTCTGCCTGACGAGTGATATCTTTCATGTTCGCTGTACGGGAATGACACATGGTTACCGTTGCGTTCTCACGTTGAAGCAGCAAGGATACCGGTTTGCCGACAATATTGCTGCGACCGATAACTACGGCATGTTTGCCTGACATTTCGAGACCCGTGCGCTTGATTAGCTCAATTACGCCCGCAGGGGTACATGGCAACAAACTATCGTCTCCAATGACGAGGTTCCCCACATTAACCGGATGGAATCCGTCCACATCCTTGTCCACGGCGATTGCATCAATAACCGCTTTCTCTTCGATATGCTTCGGCAAAGGGAGCTGAACCAAAATGCCGTTAATGGATTCCTGTTTGTTCAGCTTGTCCACCAGCGCGAGCAGATCCGCTTGGGAGGTGCTTGCATCCAGACGATGAACTTCGGAATAGAAACCGAGGTCGTGACATGCTTTTTCTTTGTTACGCACATATACCTGGGATGCCGGATCTTCCCCGACGAGCACAACAGCCAGACCAGGTACTACCCCCTGTTCGCTAAGCTGTTTTACTTCTGTCGTCATGCTTGCGCGGATCTCTTGGGATACTTCTTTACCGTTAATAATAGATGCTGTCACTGTACTCTCTCTCCCTTATGTGAACATATATTTAGAGGTTGTTCCAAAAGTCCCATCTTCTCGGTACTGAAAACCGGTCTTTTTGAACACGCACTATAGTTAATTGTAACTTAAGAAAGTTTTGCTTTAATCGTGCTGACTTCCTGAATCATGCGCCCAAGTACGCCGTTAACGAACTTACCGGATTCATCTGTACCAAAATACTTGGACAGTTCAATCGCTTCATTGACGGACACTTTTGCCGGAATATCATCACGGAAAACCATTTCATACGTGGAAAGCCGTAAAATCTGGCGGTCTACACGCGACAGACGGCTAATCTGCCAGCCTTTCAGATAATCGACGAGTAATCCGTCAATGGCTTCTTTATTGTTCCATGCGCCCTGTACCATTTCGGTCACGTAGGTACGCATTACATCTGCATCATGAATAACCACTTCAGTTTCATTATCTTCTGCGGCTTCATTAATCAGCATATTCACGGCTTCAGCTGCGCCCACTTCATTCATTTCCATCTGATACAGACTTTGTACTGCAATTTCCCTTGCCAAACGTCTTTTCATGTCCTGCCTCCTGCAGCGCTCCCTGTGGAGCGTCATCATGCTTATTTTAAATTATAAAATCTTTGATGGAATCAGAGATCTTATTATATTGTTATCCCTTTTCACAAAAAAACCTGCAATCGTTTCCTCCAAAAAACGGGCAACCTAAACTACAGCTCTATTTTCGGAAGAAACATATTGCAGGGTTCAGGTGGCTCACTTAAAGGGACGCCAGCGATCGCCGAGCCATTGCCCCCATTCCCTCCAGGGAATGAACGAGCCCAGCTTCGAGTCGCTTCGTCTGCCTAACGTATAACCGATGAACACCAAGAGTGCAAAGAACAACATATCCCAAAAACCGATCCATACATAAAGAAATCCAAAAAAGATGCCGCCGACAATTCCGGTAATTCGGCCTCTGTAACTATCCCAAATCTCTCTCCACAGCATCAGTGAAACTCACCTCATTCCACTCGACTCTTGTAGTTAGGCGACTGGGTAACGTTGGCAATATACACGGTGACAAAAGAAACCGGGATACCCGTAATCTCCTGTACATGATCATGTATTGCCTTCTGCAGATCGGCTGTCAGCGTCGGGATTGGCGTCTCGCCATCCACTACTGCACGGATCATAATCTCCAGTCCGGATTCAACCACACGAATACGAGCTTTGACATCACGTACTCCCCGGAAACGGGAAGTTGCTTTGAGACAGAGATTTTCAATCGTTTCCATCGAAATCTGCACATCACCGTACTCGGTACGTTGATCTACAGACGGCAATGAAGCACGATCACGCCGAACCGAGATGTAGAAAAATCGCAAACTCAGGATAAACAAAATCGCTGCGGCAACAACCGCCGCAATAATGACGTTCTGTTCCTGCTGGTAATTCAATTCGTAAGGCAACACACCACTGATAAGAAGTATGACTGCTGCCGATATTGCTCCAACGCTTATGCTGTATATAAACAACAGAAGCCGATCCAGTATTTTAGCCACGAACTGCACAGCCTCCCTTGCTCACTAACATTGCTTAACCTGCCCTTTGGCAAAAGGATAATCCTCAGGTGCAAGCCTCTGCTTCGATGAAGACCTGTCCAAGACGGGATAACCCCCGGCAGTGATGCCGGGGGAATCTGTCTTCTTTTATTTTACGCGCTGACTGTTCAGGTCGATTTCTTCCACTTTCTCGGTGCTCTTGAACTGAACATCATGAATGTGCACATTAACTTCATTCACATTCAATCCTGTCATGTTCTCGATGGAGCGCTTCACGTTCTGTTGAATTTCGGTAGCCACCTGTGGCAGACGGTAACCATATTCAATAATAACGGAAACATCCACAGCAGCTTCACGCTGACCTACTTCAACCTTAACACCTTTGGAAAGGTTTTTGCGACCAAGCAATTCAGCAAATCCACCAGCGAATCCGCCGCTCATGCCTGCAACACCTTTGACTTCAACTGTAGCCAGTCCAGCGATCACTTCAATAACTTCAGGTGCGATCTGGATTTCACCGATATCCGTTCGTTCAAATTCTGTCGGCAGTGTACTCATAACTGTTCAACACACCTTTCGCGAAATAAGTTTGCGGCCATCCGTCAGGGCGCTGGTGCTCAGGCCAATATGACCTTCAGAACCCTTCCGGTCCGGCTTTACCGGAACTCCTGCAACCTTCATCCGCGTATGTGCGGCGGCTTATCCTCTGCAGGAGACATGCGCTCTTATTATTACATACTATATCATTTGGGCTACATTATGACAAACAAGCCCAATATACCTTTTAAATCTCATTTTCCTCAAGAAATTTGATATCAAAGTCACCCCGAACGAACGTTGGATGCTCCAGCAATTTCTGATGAAAAGGAATCGTTGTGGAGATGCCTTCAATCGCAAATTCAGCCAATGCACGCTTCATCTTGGCGATGGCCTCTTCCCGGTTTGCTCCCCACACGATCAATTTAGCGATCATGGAGTCGTAAAAAGGAGAGATCGTGTAGCCCGGATATGCTGCACTGTCTACACGTACACCCGGTCCTCCTGGTGCAAGGTAGAAACCAATTTTGCCTGGTGACGGCATAAAGTTACGGTCCGGATCTTCTGCGTTGATACGGCATTCAATGGACCAGCCATTGATCACAACATCTTCCTGACGGAAAGAAAGCGGATTGCCTTCAGCTACCGAAATCATTTCGCGGATCAGATCCACCCCTGTTACCATTTCCGTTACAGGGTGTTCCACCTGAATACGTGTATTCATTTCCATGAAATAGAATTCACCGTTAGGGCTGAGCAAGAACTCAAGTGTACCTGCTCCCGAGTAATTCACGGCAAGCGCTGCCCGTACTGCGGCTTCTCCCATCAATGTACGCACATCTTCAGAGATGATTGGACAAGGTGCTTCTTCCACCAGCTTTTGACGTCGACGCTGAACGGAACAATCACGCTCGCCCAGATGCACTGCATTTCCATGTTTGTCTGCAATGATCTGAATTTCCACGTGCTTCATGCCTGTCAGGAATTTTTCCAGATATACTCCGGCATTGCCAAAAGCTTTCTGTGCTTCCTGCTGGGCAGCTGTAATTTGCTTGATCAGCGTTTCCTCATCTTCAGCAATACGAATTCCCTTACCTCCACCACCAGCGGTAGCTTTGATAATGACAGGATATCCAATATCTCTAGCAATCATAATAGCTTCATTCATATTTTCAACCAAACCGTCGGATCCCGGAATGACAGGTACACCTGCATCCTGCATCGTTTGTTTGGCAACAGCCTTGTCACCCATTTTGGTAATGGCTTCCGGAGATGGGCCGATGAACGTAATATTGCAGGATTCACAGATTTCTGCAAAATCAGCGTTCTCTGCCAGGAATCCGTAGCCTGGGTGGATCGCATCACATTCCGTCAGTGTGGCTACACTCATCAGGTTTGTGAAGTTGAGATAACTGTCTTTCGAAAGTGTAGGCCCGATACAATACGCTTCATCTGCAAGACGAACATGCAGGGAGTCTTTATCCGCTTCCGAATAAACCGCTACCGTCGAAATGCCGATTTCACGACAGGCACGAATAATACGTACCGCAATTTCGCCACGGTTCGCAATCAGTATTTTTTGAAATTTCATTTCGTTATTGTCCTCCTTCGAAGCTCATGCAGTTGCCGTTAATGCGCCTGTAACCGTTATTCCGGTTTCACCAGGAACAGGGGTTGTCCATACTCAACCAGCTGTCCGTTCTCAACCAGCACTTCAACGATCTCTCCCTTGATGTCAGCATCAAGCTCGTTCATCAGCTTCATCGCCTCAATGATACATACCGTTGTTTTCTCAACAACTTTATCACCAGCGCTTACAAAAGGACCCGCTTCCGGCGAGGAAGCTCTGTAAAAAGTACCCACCATCGGAGATACGATTTTATGTAAATGACTTGTAGTATCGACTTGCGGAGCAGCTTCAGCTACCACTGCAGCCGGTTGCACCTGTGGTGCAGCAATCATTTGCGGTTGAATAGCAGCTGCCTGAACATACTCGGTTTTACCCGGTTTGCGAATCGACAACCGTGATCCTTCGTTTTCAATTTCCAACTCTTGAACGGAACTTTCATCTACCAGTTTGATCAGCTCTTTGATCTCACTCAATTTAAACATTTCCATTATTCACTCCTTCGGCATCATGCCAGTCTCACTAGGACGGTCATATGGCTTTATGTATTATATCATAATCATTAAAAATGGAAAGAGCCCGAGAACTAATCCAGCTCTCGGGGCTACTTTTCCATGTTTTAGATTACTGTTCTGTCACGTATTGCACGCTGATTTTATTTTGGGATACAGCCAGTTCTTTCATAACCATATCCACAATGGAAACCGCCTGTTTTACATCCAGTTTGTCACTGAGAACAACGACTTTATACTTGTCGGCATCCTCTTGAACGATGGCATTGGCAAACTGCTGCGACAGGGTTTCTTCAATCCCATTGATTTTGGCTTCTTTTTCTTCCAGCGTACGAAGCTGTTCTGTTGCTTTGGCATTTTCTTCTGGCGTTTTGCTCAGATCGCCTGCAACGGTCATGAGTTCTTCATACTTACGATTGTTGCTCTCCTCACGCTGCCACTGGTAGTTCTGGAACTGGCTGCTCGCCGACGCCGCCGTATTCTGCTCCTCCATCTCCTTGAGGACGTCCTCATCCGTTTTCGTCGTACTGCCTTCTGTTCGGGCATTTGTCTCAGGAGTGGTTGATGCGCCTTTATCTGTCCCTTTCTCGCTGCCTTTACCTGTTTCACCTTGTTTCTCTCCCGATTCCGCAGCCGGTGATTTCTCGGTGTCTCCGGCTTCTTTACCGTCTACAACCGCAGGATTATCCACAGATTCAGTTGCCGCTTGCTCTCCTTCAGTTCCTGTAACTTCGCCGCCATTGACCACTTCATTCACAACCAGACCTTCTGTTGGATCAAGGATTCCAGCCGCTTCCTTCGCTTCTCCCTGCTTCATACCATCCACCTGCGTGCTGTCAGCTACAGGCGTATTAACCGGACCGGAATCTTCAGTGAACAGATAATAGGCGGACAAAATGACCATCAGACTCAGCATGGATACGAGCCATACCGTTTGACGTTTGTTATTCATTAGAACTTCCTCCTCGAATTGGCTTCATTCTTATGACAATCAAAACTTGTGATTCATGGTTCCGGACTAATCCTGCTTGCGCGGAACAACCGAAATTCGGTAGGCCGCAACATTCAGTCCTTTTTCCACAGCATCTGTAATCAGGTCCTTCACAACCTTGTTCTCTGCACCTCTGGCAACGACAAGCACGCCCCGAATCTGTGGTTTGAGCTTTTTCGTGACAATCGGTGTCTGATTCCCTGATATTTCATACGTAATAATCTCACCATCCCGGGTATATTGCGTCATATGTCGCTTGCCCCCGTTTGCATCCGTTTCTTCGGTGAGCTGCTGCGAATCCTTCACATTACGCTGTACAACAAGCTCCTCTGTAGAATCCACGGTAACCATCACATCAACGGTTCCCACACCTACGATATTTTCCAGCACACCCTTGATCTTGTCCTCAAATGCGATCTCTATCGCCTGAAATGGATTCTGATCCGTCGGATCCGTCTGTATGGATGCCATCGATGTAGCTGGATCAGGAGGCTCGCGACCGATATTTTCGGAATCAATCTTTTTGACATTGACGAAGGAGTTAAACAACATGATTCCCACTCCGATCAAACCCAGGATAATAAGCCAGCGAAAGGTTTGACTTCGACGTTGCCCACCTTCTCCGCCGCCGAGCCAGCTTTCCATCTTTTTGAGCCATTGCCTCATCGGATACCCTCCTTCTTACAGCGCCGAAGCGCTTTTCTTTTCTTTCACCTGTACTTTGTTTGCATCAATATCCCACTTCTCTGTCAATAGCGTAATTATTTGTACTGCTCGTTCAGATCGGGAGGACGTCTGTCCTTGCTGAGTGTTTGTCTCTGCCTGCTCACCCGACACAGGTGTGGAGTCAGCTTCCTGTCCATTTTGCGGCTCGCCAGAGTTAACGTTACCCACGCGACTTTCACGATTGCTGCCGCTGTTCACCTCGATCTGTACGTCTGGGACCTCAATCTGACCAATCTGGATTGGCTCCTGAACTGGAGGTGATTCAGTGGTTTGGGATTCCGGGTCAGAGTCAAATGTTGGTTTTGTAGTTGCCCCTGCTTCCTGTTGACCTGTGTTGGTACTAACTTTGCCCGCCACTGTCTCACTTGCCATCTCCACCAAAACATACTGGATCATCGGAAGTTCCACCGAAGAGGTCAAATCCGTCTCCGGCTTGGCTGTATCCATGGCGAGCTTTACCTCAACAGACTGCACTCGCTCCCCGGTTGTTTCTTCAATTTGCCCTTTCATTACGTTAGCCAGTTCTTTGGCTGTCCATTGCAGCGACTGTTCCTGTTCATTGGATTGCAGCCGCCTGCCCTGAGCCAAAATCTGTTCAAGTGTTGCATTTCCTTCAGAGGGCGAATCCATGGCGGTCATCGCTCGTTTGAGCTCGCCAACCGGATCACTTTTCAAGAGCTTCGTTATGGGCGATAACAGGGTCAGCAGGATAAGAAGGCTCAGCACAAGCTTGACATAACGTTCCATGGATCGATTGGGCAACAGCATATCCACGAAAGTCGCCAGCAGAACGATCATGATCAATTCCCGGAGCCAGCTGCTCAGCCACCCCATCCTTCCAGCCCCTTTCCTCTTGAGCTTCCTCTCATCTCATCATAACGGTCAGATTGCCTGCGGTTAGCAGGATCGTGATGGCCAGAAAAAACATGAGTCCGACGGCTGCCAGTGCCGCAAATACGTAAATCATGCTTTTGCCTATGGCCTGCAGACATCCCACAATTGGCGTATCCCCTAGCGGTTGCATGATCGCGCCAGTTATGTTGTAAATCAGGGCTAGCGTCAGAATTTTAAGTGCAGGAAACGCGCATAAAAACAAGATGATGATGACACCCGTTAGTCCGATTGCATTTTTCACCAGCAGTGACGCTGTGATCACCGTGTCGGTTGCATCCGCAAACGTTCTGCCGACAATGGGAACAAAGTTGCCTGCGATGTACTTCGCCGCTTTTAGACTGACACCATCTGCCACGGAGCCCGATGCCCCCTGCACCGAAATTACGCCCAGAAACATCGTAAGCAGTATACCGAGCAGAGCTACACTAATATTCCGTAAGAGATCTGCCAGCTGTGTAAGCTTGTACTTGTCGGACAAGGAACTGACGAGATGTAATACGGCTGAGAAAAAGAGTAGCGGGAACACCAGCATGTGGATCAATGTACCGACCAGATGAATCATGAAAATGATCAGCGGATGAGTCACAGAAACGGTAATGACATTTCCCATTGAAGCCAGCAGTGTAAACAACAGGGGCACCATGGCCATCATAAAGTTGATCATGCTGGCAATGGCATCCTTGGCGTATCCAATCGCCACACTGAAGCTGTTTATGGCGATGATAATAATGACCATGTAACAGATGGAGTAAGCGATTTTGCTAATATTGTTTTTCTCAAAAGCGGTCTGCAACGTCTCCAAAATCATGCTCAGCACACTCAGCATCACAATCGTGACTAGAAGCTTGCCGTTATATAAAATTTCATGCAGCATGAAGGTTCCAATCGCTATAAACACCGATTTCAGGCTGAACCCTTCATTGCCGGGCATTAACATATCCATAAAGGAAGGCGTTTTTCCTTCCGGGAAAAAACCACCGTATTGTTGCATGAGTTGGTCCCAATATTTTTCCACCTGATCCTTGGGAAGCTGGTCAGCCTGCTGCTGCATCCACTCTCCCGAGGGAGAACCGGCGAATACCTGTCCCATGATTCCAAACAGAAAACACAGCGTCAGCACGAAGGTAAGGCGCCACTGCGGCTTGTGATGCATCATTTTCATATGAAGTCCGCACGCCTCCCTCTACACCGGCATCAGCTTCATGACGGTTTCGATAATAATGCTGATGATCGGTATCGCGAGTACAAGGATCAGCACCTTGCCAGCAAGTTCAATTTTGGAAGCAATGCTCTCCTGGCCTGCATCCCTGACAATCTGTGCTCCGAATTCAGCAATGTACGCTATGCCTATAATTTTCAGAACCGTTTTCAGATAAATGCTCTCCATGCCTGAATTCTCGGCAAGCCGTTTCAACACTTCGATCACCGCACCAATCTTGCCAATCAGCAGCATGAAGATTACGATGCCGGTAGCAGCAGCAATCAGAAAAGCGAACATGGGCTTCTGTTCTTTGATAACTAGAATGAGCACCGTTGCGATGAGCGCCAGACCTACAACTTGGATAATTTCCACAGGTCACCACCATCCCGGCTTCATGACCGTTTTCATTGAAAAAGAAATATCGATTTGATCTCTTGCAGCAGGCTGTCCAGCATACGGACCACCATGAACAATACAACGACAAATCCGATCACGGTCACCCAGTGAGCCATATCTTCCTTTCCCATTTGTTTCAGCACCGTATGAATCATTGCAATGATGATTCCGATGCCCGCAATTTGAAAGATTGCGTTCACTTCTAAATTCATGACCTTGGCACCTCACTATCCCGGCTATTTCAGAAGATCAGAATGACGATTAACGCTCCGACAAGCATCCCGAGACTGCGGCACATTCGTTCATATTTCATTTGATCGGCTTGGGCACGGGATTCCTCATGCATTAGTTGCTGAATGGCTAACGAGATGTGCTTGGTCTGATCCTGACGATCGCTGGTGCCAAGGCTGAAGCTCAATTGCAGCATGACTTCCCGCTCGTCCGCCTTCATGGCTGATCTCCCCCACGCCTCTTCTATACCAGACTGAAGACTCTCACGAGCAGTGTGTCCATGAGGTGGTTCCATCTGCTTGGCTGCGTGGAGGAACAGCGTCCGAACAGGCTCTTTTGTCTGGGCTCCCATTTTTCCCATCGCATCAGGCAACGGAGTCAGCCCGTAGTTAATCTCTGTCATCAATCGCTGGAGAGCGGCGATTAATTCTCGCAATTGTCGTGGCCTCAAGGCATACTGCCTTGCCTTGTAGAATCCGGCGAGGGTACTGGCCAGCAGAATGATGACGGCACCGAGCATGTTAACCAAATGCCTCACCTCCCACTTCCGTCTGCTGGAGACCACGCATTTTGCCATCGGCTAATCGAAAGGTCATGCCCCGGCTCGTCCGTTGCAGCTGTACATAACGCTGGAACATCTGCTCGACGATCAGGGTTCTCAGTGCAGGTCTGGAAGAAAGCTCGGCCAGATCACGACCATGCGCAGTAGCGATGACAGATACGCCTGCATGGAGTGCTTCCATGACTGCCTCCGCATCTTCCGGTCGGCCTATCTCGTCCACGATCAAGACATCGGGAGACATGGAGCGAAGCATCATCATCATGCCCTCAGCCTTTGGACAACCGTCCATGACATCGGTGCGAGGTCCCACATCAAATCCAGGTACGCCCTTGTAACTTCCAGCGATTTCGGACCGCTCATCAACGATGCCAACCTTTAGTCGTGGACGTATACCCTGAACAAGCTCATTGACACCCGTAAGTTTGGTTCCACTACTAATCTGTCTTGCCAGATCCCGCAGTAACGTAGTCTTGCCTTGCTGCGGAGGTGAAAGAATTAAGGTGTGCATGACCTGTCCATTTTTCATGTCCAGCAGATAAGGCAGAACCCGATCAGCGACCCCGTGAATCTCTCGGGCCACCCTGACATTGAATCCATTGATATCGCGCAAGTATTCGACGCGGCCTCCACTTAACACTGTCCGGCCAGCCAATCCGATTCTGTGCCCGCCAGGAATGGTGATGAACCCTTTACGCAGCTCCTCTTCCAATGTATAAAGCGAATGATTGCTGATCAGATCCAGCAGCCTGTGTGTTACCTCTTTTAAGGGAATATAGGCTTCATCAGGCTTCGAAGTCGGACTGCCCTGGGGTGTGAGGAAGTGATAGGTGTCTCCTGCATTGATTTCCAGTGGTCTTCCTTCACGGATACGTACTTCCTCCACTTTATCGAATAAAGCGGGCGGCATTCTTCCCAGAATGGTTCGAATCGGTTCCGGAAAGAGATCCTTCCAGTTCACCATCATGAATAGGCCCCTCCAACCTTGAATTCGGTTTTATTGCGTTCCTGGTGCTTGTTCATATCTCAAGTTTATGTGTGTACATTGAATTTATGACGCTGAAATCTATCATTTTCTTCAAAATAGGGAAGAGAGTTAAAAATCATAGATCAGCTTAACTGTTCTTGTTCTAGGCACCCGTCTAGATCCAAGTGCATATAGTGCTTGCAGACAGGTGATATTCATTCCGGGATAAAAAAGGACAGAACCACCTATCCCCAAATACAGAAAGGAGTTGTGGGGAGTGCGAGTCGATGTGGTAGGCAATGTGAATGAAGTTCGAAGAATGGATATTGCAGGACGATGTGTGGTTGTCATCGATGTGTTGCGAACGACCAGTACCATTGTTACGGCACTGGCATACGATGCAGCGGACGTCATTGCGGTAGAAACTGTTCCTCAAGCAAAACAATTGAACGTGCAGGATGCCATTCGTGGCGGGGAGCGTTTTGATAAAAAAATTACAGGATTCGAGGTGGGCAATTCCCCCTATGAATATATGACTCCGAATATTGCGGGTAAAACCATCATTCTGACTACGACAGATGGTACACGTGCCCTGATCAAGGCTTCCAAGGCTAGACATGTGTTCGCAGGCTCATTTCTCAATGTGAAGGCTGTGGCGGCTGTTCTGTGCGAGCTGCGCCGGGATATCTTATTGTTATGCGCCGGGGATCAGGATGAGTTCGCGCTGGAAGATGGTTTATGTGCAGGCAGCATTATCGAGGAGTTATACCGACAATCCACTTTCCCCATTATGCTGAACGATCTGGGCCTGGCGCTCCATCAGGCTGCCACTCATGCCGAGGAGAAATTACCCGATCTGGTTAGAGTATCCGCTGGTGGACGAAGGCTGGAAAGGCTAGGGAGGATACATGACGTAACGTATTGCACCCAATTGAACTTGCTGGACTGTGTTCCAGAGATGGGTGAAGGGAACCGGATGCAACCATTTAGAGGAACACGTAAGGAACGGGTGTTTAAATTGCTGTGAACAACCTAAAAAGGTGTACTGCGATCCCGGATGGGATACACAGTACACCTTTGGTGTGTCTTTACAATTATATCGGTTATTTATCTGCGAACTTGCGGTCCGCCAATGACAGCCTGCTCAGCCGTATCCAGATCATACGCTGTATGCAGCGCCTTGATTACGTCATGAAGCTTCTCTCCGTCAATAACACAGGATACCTTGATCTCGGAAGTGCTGACCATCTTGATGCTCACGCCTTCGCCCGAGATGACTTTGAACATCTTCGCAGCTACGCCCGGATGGCTAACCATACCTGCGCCAACGATGGAGACTTTCACAAGATCTTCTTCAGAAGTAACTTCACGGTAAGGCAGGCGGCTATGAAGGGCTTCAATGACACGCAGTGCGTTCTCCCGGTCGGACAGGGCAACAGAGAACGAGAAGTCTGCTTTACCGTCCATCACACCGCTCTGAACGATAATATCGACATCCAGCTGTTCTGATGCAAGGGCACCAAATACTTCAGCGAGAACCCCAGGTACGTCTGGTACACCCAGAATACTGATTCGAGCCACGTTTTTGTCATAGGCAATTCCACTAACTACCACGCCTTGTTCCATTGTTGCTTCCTCCTTCACAACCGTTCCTTCATTATGGTTAAAGCTGGATCTTACAATCAAAGGCACACCGGAATGCTTCGCGTATTCAACTGCACGCGGATGCAACACCGCTGCTCCCAGGTTGGCCAGTTCCAGCATCTCGTCGTACGAAATTTCCTTAAGCTTGCGTGCAACCTTCACGATCCGCGGATCGGTGGAATAGATCCCATCTACATCCGTGTAAATCTCGCAAGCGTCTGCCTTAATGGCTGCTGCCAAGGCTACTGCTGTTGTATCCGATCCGCCGCGGCCTAGCGTCGTAATCTCGCCATCTTCCGTCATACCCTGGAAGCCTGCAACGATAACGATGTTGCCTTCCGCCAGAGCCTGATTCACCCGTTCCGGCTGAATATCGTTAATCCGCGCTTTGCCGTGTACCGGCTCTGTTCGGAATCCCGCTTGCCAGCCTGTAAATGAAATGGCTTTGCGTCCAAGCGCCTGAATCGCCATGGATAGCAATGAAATCGAGATCTGTTCTCCCGTAGTCAAAAGCATATCCATCTCACGTGCAGGCAGTTCACTGTTCAGCTGTTTCGCCTGATCAATCAGATCATCCGTGGTATCCCCCATGGCCGAAACCACGACTACACACTGATGTCCTTCATCCGCTTTTTCTACAACACGTCCGGCTACACGCTTCATGCGCTCTGTATCTCCGACCGAGCTGCCCCCAAATTTCATGACGTACAATGACAACGCAAATCCACTCCCTACCTTGTGCAGTATGCATAATTGATGTCCACCGTCATTATTCTCTCCGAAAAATGACTTTAACCCAGTATATTACGAAAGCGTCTGATAGGCTAATCTTTTTTCGAAAAAACCCTTTGCCAAAGAAATGGCAAAGGGTTGAATTAACGCTTTATTTAGCTTACACCATATGAACGTTACGCGCGGGAAGAGTATTTACCTTCACGAGTATCGATCAGCAGAACATCGCCTTCGTTGATGAACAATGGCACTTGTACGTTCAAGCCTGTTTCCACTTTTGCGTTTTTAGTAGCGCCTTGTGCCGTGTTACCTTTTACGCTTGGCTCTGTCTCGATCACTTTCAACTCTACGCTTGTAGGCAGGTCGATTCCGAGGATTTCACCTTGGTAGCTAACAATTTTTACGTTCATGTTTTCTTTGAGGAAGTTCAATTCCCATTCCAACTGATCACTTGTCAGTGTGAACTGATCATATGTTTCGTTGTCCATGAATGTGTGCTCTGTACCACTAGCATACAGGTAGGATACGCCACGGTTTTCGATGATGGCACGGCCAATGGTTTCACCTGCACGGAATGTTTTCTCTACGGTGTTACCGTTGCGCAGGTTTTTCAGTTTGGAACGAACGAAGGCAGCACCTTTACCTGGTTTAACATGTTGGAAATCAAGTACGGTATAGATGTCGTTGTCTACTTGTACGGTCAAGCCTGTTTTAAAATCGTTTACTGAAATCACAAAAAATCCCTCCTGATATGGTTGAAAAGTAGGTGATATAAGACGATGGGTTAATTTAAGTTGAACAAGTCAAACCGTCATATTACACAGACCACTACGATGGCAGAACAACCTTTCGATCGCTGTTATCCCCAGATTTCTTTTAATCCCTATCCTAATAGGGAGAAATCCGGGGATAAAGGCGAGCGCTTCGCTTCTTCAGGTTTTTTCTGCCCTCTCCGTTATTGTGTAATTCCATGTTTACTTCATTCAAAAGCATAAATTAAAAATCGTCTTATATCATCGTTGGCTGTAATTTAGCCGATTACGGTGAACTTCTTGTCCGAATTCGTCAAAATGTGAATACCTGTCTCGGTAATCACCACGTCATCCTCGATACGCACGCCGCCAAGGCCGTCAATGTAGATACCCGGTTCAACGGTTACCACCATGCCCGGTTTCAATACATCGTCGCTAAGCTTGGACAAACGAGGAGCCTCATGGACTTCCATACCCAGACCGTGGCCTGTGCTGTGTCCGAATTGCTCTCCGTATCCGTGCCCTGCAATGATATCACGTGCCAATGCATCTGCTTCCCGTCCGGTCATGCCCGGTTTCAGGTTCGCCAGCGTATGTAACTGGGCTTCCAGTACGATATCGTAAATTTTACGCAGTTCAGGTACAGGTGTGCCTGTTGCGATGGTACGTGTCAGATCTGAACAGTATCCATCCAAAAGCGCACCAAAGTCAAATGTAATTAACTCATTTTGTCCGATGACTTTGCCGCTTGCTACACCGTGAGGCATAGCAGAACGTTCACCCGATGCCACAATGGTGTCGAACGAAGAGGAGGTTGCTCCATGTTTGCGCATGAAAAACTCCATCTCCAAATCCACTTCACGTTCAGTCATACCCGGTTTTGCGAATTGCAAAACGTGACTGAATGTTGCATCTGCCAGATCCGCAGCTTTTTGCATTACAGCGATCTCATCTTCGTCCTTGAACATGCGAAGTTGCTCCACTATGCCGGATACAGCCTTCAATTCAATCGACTGAAGCGCTTCAGCATATGCAGTATGCGTACCATAGGTGACATGATCCTGCTCAAAGCCAACCTGTTTGATGTTTGCCGATGCAAGCAATTCGCGTACGGATTCCAACGGTTTTGGTCCATGTTCCACAACGGTAAATCCTTTGGCTTGTTGCGGAGCTTGTGTCATGTAACGGAAATCGGTAAGCAGATAAGCTTCTTGTTCCGTAATCAGCACATATCCTGCTGAGCCTGTAAAACCCGTCATATAACGACGGTTAATCGGATTTGTAATCAGCATAGCCGTGAGTTCATGTTTCTGCATGGCATCACGTAACTTATTTACTCGTTTGTTTTCCATCGGTTACCCTTCTTTCTCTCACATTCCCGGGTCCCCGGCTCAGGTTTGTTTGTCCAGATGACGCACGAGAGCCAGCAGCCCCAGTTCATAGCTTACTTCGCCAAATCCGGCAATTTGCCCGATTGTTTCTGCAGCAATAACTGAATGATGTCTGAACGCTTCGCGTGCATGAATGTTGGATAGATGTACTTCTACTGTAGGAACTTTTACGGCATTGATGGCATCACGCACAGCATAGCTGTAATGGGTCAGTGCTCCGGCATTCAGCATGATTCCGTCTGCATCGCCCATCGCTGCATGAATGCGATCAATGATGTCCCCTTCGTGATTGGATTGATAAAAAGCGATGGAGACACCAAGCTCCTCCGCCTGTCTGCGAATTTTGTCTTCAATATCCTTCAGACTAAGCGTTCCATAGATACCCGGTTCACGTATACCGAGCATGTTCAGGTTCGGGCCATTGATTACAACAATCCGTTTCATAGCTGCTCCACCCTTTCTGCAAATAACCATCTGCTATTTTAACACAGCCATTGCCGGATTGAGAAGCTTTTTTGCGGCTATGCTCCCGCTTTCTCTGGCTCACGTTTCCGTTCATCCGTAAACTCCATGGCTACGGTGTAGCCAATAAACAGTCCCCACAGCAAAAAGAAACAAAACTCGGTAATGATTGAATCCCAGGTTAAGCGGTTTAGGGGCTTCACCATATCCAGTTTGGGCCCTACAAGGACAAAGATAATGAGCCACCATAAAATCCCGTAACCCATGCCCGGAAGCGGTCCTTTCCATTTTTTCAAAGTGAACGTGTAAATAAGGGAGGAAAGGACCGAAAAAACAATAAAAAACAGCCAGCCGGTCAAATGCCCTGCTGCAGTATAGATAAAGTTGTGCTTGAAAAACGGTTCAGCCAAAAATCCCAATGGCACAATCGTAAAATGAAGCAGATAGAACAGCCAATGCAAACCTCCCCAGATAAAACCTGCGAAAAAACCTAGCTCTACTGCAAAAGGGAACGGCTTGGTGAAATAATGTGCCTGGCCTTGTCGCTGGGTGGGACGTCTCCCCCGTTCCTTTTGCTCTCCTTTATCAGCACGCTGATTTTCCTTATGGGATGTGCGTTCACCCGTGTACTCTGTCATTGATATTCTCCTTCACGTCCAGTTTGCAAAACTGCGAAAAAATCTCCATTTTCGTCTTAACTCTACCGGGTAGTATGTACAAATCAGGACAAAGTTAACAACATCACCCCTGGATCTACTCGTAAACTAGAAATTGCTCTCAAAATTCGATACAATAGGGTTATAAAACTGCCTTCGACCATGAGGGCCTAGAACAGAATAGGAAGGTGAATAATTTGCCTCAACAATCCAAGCCTGTCAGCTACGGGGGGCAAGCTGTCATTGAGGGCGTAATGTTCGGCGGTAAACATGTCAACGTTACAGCTGTGCGAAGAAAAGACGGCGAAATTACGTATCTGGAAGTTCCCAAGCAAGACAAGTCCTGGGTCATGAAATTGCGGCGGATTCCACTACTGCGCGGGATTGTCAGCATTATAGATTCGAGCGTCAAAGGAAGCAAACATCTCAACTATTCTGCTGACGCATATGCTGATGATGAACTGGAACCTGAAGAAAAAGCAAAGCAAAAAGAAAAAGAAGGTTCAGGTTGGAGCCTTAGCATGATTATCGGCGTCACCGCAGTAGCTATCCTTTCGTTCCTCTTTGGTAAAATTGTGCTTACCTTGCTGCCGGTTGTTATTGAGAATTTTCTGTTCAAAAATGCATTCGACAATCAGTTTTTGCATAATTTACTGGAAGGCGGAATTAAGCTGATTCTGTTGCTTGCCTATCTGTGGCTGATCTCCCAGACACCGATGATTAAACGTCTGTTCCAATACCATGGTGCAGAGCATAAAGTCATTAGTGCTCATGAAGCCGGAGAAGAGCTTACACCTGAGAATGTGCAGAAGTATAGCCGCCTGCATTACCGTTGCGGAAGCAGTTTTATTATGCTGACTGTCATTATCGGCATATTTTTGTACTCGCTCTTCACCTACGACAACCTCTGGGAACGTATGGGACAGCGGTTACTGTTGTTGCCAGTCGTACTCGGTATTTCATTCGAATTGTTGAAGATGACCAACTCGGTACGTGACATCCCTGTACTTCGTTATCTCGGATACCCGGGGCTGTGGCTGCAATTGCTGACCACCAAAGAGCCAACGAATGAACAGGTAGAAGTATCCATTGCTTCGTTTAACCGTATGCGTGAATTGGATGCAAAACTCGCAAACGCTTCGGCCACGTCGGAAGTTCCTGTTGCAACACTTGATCCTGTGAAAGGGTGAATGATATGAAGAAGCAGGCAATCCTATTTTGGACGTTCATCGCACTCGCTGCTATTGGAATCTTGACTAGGCTGGGAAGTGGAGGTCTATCCCAAATTATCATCCCCCTCGTCGTGTTCGGAGTTGTGTTCCTGCTCTATAAATATCCGCCCCGCCGTTGGGCACGCAACACATCATCACCGAAGATTAAACCATCGGCTAAAACCATGGCTAAAGTTAATGCACAGTCTGGTGCCCGAAAAAGTAGCGGTTCTTCCAAAAAACGCAAGGATTATCCTTTCCAAGTGATTCAGGGTCAAAAGGGTAAAAGTGATGAAGACGTACCCAAGTATCACTAAAGCGCTTATATCAGGAAAACACACAGAAAAGCAATTCTCCAAACATGCGGAGAATTGCTTTTTTATTTTTATACAGGAGTCAGCGGTGGTGTTTCCGCCTGTTTTTTTCTTAGCTCTCGTTTCTGTTTGTCCAGTTGTTCACCATATATCTTGGTATTCCATCCACTGAAAAATTCAGTACCGGCGGTGACCCCAGATTGATATAAAGCTGTACTATCCTGTACGGAAAGGTGAAATTCTGTAGGTTTAATTCCAAGGGTAGGAATTTTCACAGTACGGAATCGATTAACCTGTTCGATGTATCGCTCGTCATGAGCAGTAAGCATCGTTTCCACCAATGCCTGAAGCATACTTAGAGGCCCTCTGATTCTAGCTGGCTCTCCTTCGGTTTTGCCAACCATTTTAAAACCGACTACAGGGATGAGATCTCCTCCACGTTCTGTACGCTCTCCATCGAACAGCCAGAGCGGAAAATTGCTCAGTAATGCGCCATCGACGATGTAAACAAACTGGTCCGCAAAACGTAAACCTTTGGACAGGATCGGGGATCTGCGAATGGCAACCGGGTCGAAGAAATAGGGGATACTGCAGCTCATGCGTACGGCCTTGGCTACCTCCAGTTTCGAAGGATCGATTCCGAATCGTTTGATATCATCTGGAAGCACCAAAATGGTGCCATTGGAAATGTCGGATGCAATGATTAGCAACTTACCTGGAGGCAGATCAGCAAACGTCCGAACTCCCTTTTTTTTCAGCATATCCCGAATCCAGCATTCCAGCGCTTCCCCAGAATATAGACCTTTCTTCAAAAACAGCCTTGCTGCGGGTCCGATCCACTTGGTATCAAATAGGGGGGAACGTCGCAGTAACGAAGCAAACGGCGTATTCTCGATAATGCCTTTCATCTCTTCCGCCGAATAGCCAGCCGCCAGCAAAGCAGCTACGATGGAACCCGAGGACGTGCCCGCTACGCGATTGAATTCAACACCGTGATCTTCTGCACCCTTTACGGCGCCGGCAAGCGAAATTCCCTTTACGCCGCCACCTTCAAATACTCCATTAATCAACACAATAAAACCCCCGTTCTCCAGGCAGTCCATGCTACTACTGCCACTGTATGAGAACAGGGGTTGGTCATATTACGTTAAAATGTTTTACAGTCCATAATAGGCTTTTAATTTGGCGATCAAGCCGAGCGGATTTTTCGTCAGGTACTGTGAACTGAAGAAAATATCCCCTTTCACCGTATCATATTTCTCATTATATATAAGCTGATCAATGATTTCTTGTGATGTCTGCCACCCGATTTCCGGTGTGCCCAGCTTATAAGGCGAGTGACCAATGTACAATTTCACATCGGTATTAGCCACTTCATTGGCCCACCAGTCAACCACCTTGTCATATCGTGCTGCACTTAGTGTCATGCTCCAGTACACTTGGGGTGCAACATAGTCGATCCAGTCCTGCTTGATCCATGTCCGCACATCCGCATTCATGCTGTCATAAGCGGTTACTCCGGCTTTTGTATCCGAACCTGTCATATCAACCGATTTGTTACGCCATACACCAAATGGGCTAATGCCGTATTGAACGCCGGCTTTCACCTTATGGATGCTCTCTCCGAGCTGCTTGACGAATTGATTGATATTTTCCCGGCGCCATTCTGCACGGTCACTCGTATTCAATGTGTTGTATGCTTTGAAAGTCGCATCATCATTAAACGTTACATTGGAAGGATAGAAATAATCGTCCAAATGTACGCCATCAACATCATACTGATTAACCACTTCCATGATGGAATCAATAATGTGCTGTCTCGCTTCCGGAATGCCTGGATTAATATACAGTTTGCCTGATGCATTAACAATCCAGTCCGGATGAAGCTTGGATACATGATTGGCTGCAAGCCCAGTTGTCGTTGCCGAATTGGTGGCCCGGAACGGGTTGAACCAGGCATGGAACTCAAGGCCACGTTTGTGGGCTTCCTCGATCATAAATGCAAGTGGATCATACCCAGGATCTTTCCCCTGTGTACCTGTCAGCACGCTATTCCACGGTACAAGACCTGATGGATAGATCGCATCCCCATTGGCTCGCACTTGAACAAATACGGCATTGATACCCATATCCTTCAACGTATCAAGCTGCTGAATGAACTCCAACTTTTGTTTTTCTACATTTCCTTTGGCACTAGATGAAGGCCAGTCTCCATTTACAGTCGAAATCCAGGCTCCTCGCATCTCATCCGTATTTGGGGTAGTTCCTGTCCCTCCAGGCTCTGCTGGTGTCACTGGGGTAGGATTAGGAGCATTTCCTGTGGCCAGATTAATCGTCTGCTCAGATTGGTTCCAGGTGACCTGAATTCCCAAGTTCTCACTGACGAATCGAATTGGTACCATGACACGGCCTTGCTTCAGTTCTACCGATGCATCAAGATCAACCACGGTACTATCCACCGTTGCCTGCTGGCGTCCACTCGTCATCGTAATGACTGAATCGGACTTCTTGATTGTAACTGTGCGGGTAGCCTGTGACCAAAGCACAGATGCACCCAGTCCTTCGCTAATAACACGCAGGGGGACCATCGTTACATTTACTTTGGGCAAAATGTAAGGTGAGACATCCGACTCCAAACGCTGGCCATCCAAATAAATCACAATTTCCTTTTGACTAGCTGCCTGCGCTGTCAGTCCTGAGGTTTGTAAACCCAGAACAAAAATGAGCAGCAGGATCAATCCTTTACGAAGCTTCATCAGTGCAATCCTCCAAAATAATTATAAATTCGCGGCAAATTCTGCTAGTTTAATAGACGCTTCTAATGATTGTTAAGTTGCGAATAATCGCCAAATTTTGGTCAAAAAAAAAGCAAAAGGACGCTCCCTACCGTTTTAGCGGCAGGTGCATCCTCTGATTTTGAATACATATTGTAATTTTTCAGTTGATTCTGGCTTTGCAAACTTAGGATTCTGTATTGCTCATGACATCCTGAATACTTTTAAGATCACGCAGTCGAGTCTCATCCTGGCGAAAATATTCAACCAAAGATTCGATGCAAGTAATGGAATCCCAGCTCAGATGGTGTTCAATTCCTTCAACATCCTGGTAAATATTTTCTTCCTGAACACCAATCGTCGTCAAAAACTGTTCAAGCAGATGATGGCGCTCCATCAACCGTTTGCCCATCTTTTTGCCTTTTGGCGTAAGTACCAGCCCGCGGTACTTCTCATAGATCAGGTACTCGTCTTTGTCCAGCTTTTGGATCATCTTCGTCACCGATGAAGGATGTACTTCCAAACCTTCAGCTATATCAGACACACGAGCATAGCCCTTTTCATCAATTAATTTGTATATACGCTCCAAATAATCTTCCATACTGGGCGTTGGCATCTGCTTCCCTCTCTTCTCTCTGACCGGCAATATTCTTGCCTGGTCACTATCTTATAATGATACATGTTATCAATACGCATTGGCAAGTCCTGCACAATTCATTCACTATTTACAGACCATAAAACACTTCTCAGGCCCGATTTCTGTCACCAATTACGCAAGTATTGGCAAGGGTGACTTATCCCTAAACGAGGCAAACTAAGCAAGGTTCCGTATTGAAAGGAGTGATTTCGTGAGTACAAGTGTAGCGCATCCACCCGTTCGCAAAGCAAAAGGCACTAAACCCTTTATTCCCGATTTGGTGTATTTTGAACCCGGTGCGCTGGAATATGAGAAAGGTAAACGAATTATGGAGTGGGTTACCTCTAGGGATATCCCGTATCAGATGACGACATCCCATAATCGAATTACCAATCTCCCTGGTGAAACGGAACAGGAAAAGTACCGAATGGCAAAGCGTACCCTTGTCGTCGGTGTGCGTAAAACACTCAAGTTTGACCAATCGAAGCCTTCGGCCGAATATGCCATTCCCATCTCCACAGGCTGTATGGGCCACTGTCATTATTGTTATCTTCAAACGACACTTGGGGCCAAGCCGTATGTCCGTGTCTATGTAAACACGGAAGAGATCATTGAGGCTGCCAAGGGATACATTGAGGAACGTGCACCTGAACTTACCCGTTTTGAAGCAGCCTGTACATCTGATCCCGTAGGTCTAGAGCATATTACGGGAAATCTTGGTGACCTGATTCGTTTTATGGCGGATGAGGAACACGGGCGACTTCGCTTTGTGACCAAATACCATCATGTTGATCCTTTATTAGACATCAAGCATAACGGACACACTCGTATCCGTTTCAGTGTGAATTCCGATTATGTGATCAAAAATTTTGAGCCAGCCACCTCACGGTTTGAAGAGCGTATTGAAGCCGCAGGCAAAATAGCGCATGCCGGTTATCCGCTCGGTTTCATTATTGCCCCAATTATTTGGTACGACGGCTGGGAAGAAGGATATAGCGAGCTTTTAGAAAAACTTGCCGATACACTTCCCGAAGAAGCAACCAAGGATCTAACCTTTGAGATGATCCAGCACCGTTTTACCAAAACGGCAAAAGCCACCATTGAGAAGCGATACCCTAAAACCAAGCTTGAGATGGATATCGAAAAGCGGAAAATGAAATGGGGCCGCTGGGGCCAGTACAAATATGTGTATAAAGATGATCAGCAGGATGCCCTGCGCGAATTTATTACTGAGCGCATTTTTGAGCATTTCCCACTGGCCAACATTGATTACTTCACCTAAGTGTATAGTCAGCAATGAAACCTTTGAGAATGAGCCCATTGATTAAAAAAGCAGGTTACATGAGCCCAGAATTGTTCTGGTTGCCATGTAGCCTGCTTTGTTCTTATTTAAAATAATCGTTGGGCAAAGGAAAAATCCTCGTAGATGCGCTAGATAATCATCCAGTCTGGTGTAATTTGCTGTAGCCAGATCGTAATTTTCGTCATCTGATCCGTGAACAACAGCACTCCGAGGAACAACATTAATGCGCCCCCGGCTTTCATCATGATATTGGAATAACGCAAGATCCAGCGTGTAGAACCGATGAAAAAGGCCAGAATGAAGAACGGTAACGCAAATCCGGCCGTATAACCCGTAATCAATGCCAACCAGGTTGTTGGTTCGCTCGCAGCCATTGCGATGATGGCAGTCAAAATCGGTCCAATACAAGGAGACCAGCCTGCCGAGAAACCAATGCCAAAAATAAATGAACCCAAGTAACCAGCTGGTTTCCATTTCATATCCATCTTGCGCTCTTTCATCAGAAACTGAGGTTTGAACAAACCAAGCAGGAATAAACCCATTAACATAATCAAGATCGCGGATAATTGACGAATGAGATCACGGTTATCATTGAAAAATTGGCCAAACAATCCGGCCCCCAGCCCAAGCGAATAAAACACAGCCGAGAAGCCCAAAATAAACGCCAGCGTATGAGTCAATGTCTTGAAGCGAACTTCACGCTGATTACGCTCATCCTTCAACCGTTGTACCGTCATCCCCGTAATATAGGAAAGATACGATGGATACAGCGGAAGACAGCATGGCGATATAAACGAAGCTAATCCTGCTACAAAAGCCAGCCACACATTAACATCAGGCATGAAGCGGATGTCTCCCTTCCCTGGGGGCTCACTTGCTCACGTTCAGACTCAGGCTCGGAACCCTTTTTTTCCAATCATCGTAAGAATCAGCATCATGATAAGCAAAAGTACAATCGTTGCTCCTGGTGCAAGGTTCCAGATCCCGGCCACAACCAGTCCAATGACCACAGCAATTTCGCCAATGACCACAGACAATATAATCGCCGATTTGAAACTTCGGGCCATCAGCAAGCTTACGGCTACCGGAATGGTCAGCAGTGCTGATACCAGCAGTGCCCCCACGATTTTGATCGCCGTACTAATGACAAGGGCTGTCATCACGGTAATCAGCATGTTAAGCAGTTTCACAGGCAATCCGGTAACCGCTGCGGCATCCTCTTCAAAGCTGAGCAGGAAAAACTCCTTATGTAACAGCGCCACAACGATAACCACGATCAGCGTAACCACACCAACCAGCTTCAAATCTGTGGAGTCCAGTGTATAAATACTCCCGAACAGGTAACTCATTACATCTGTATTATATCCTTTGCCCAGCGTGAAGAACAACGAAGCCAGCGCTACTCCACCAGACATGATGATTGCGATCGATAACTCGGCGTAACTCTTATACGCCTTACGCAGTTTCTCGATTGCAAATGATGCGAGCACGGCAAAAATAAGTCCCACCGCAATCGGATACACTTCAATCAGAAATCCGAGTGCAACCCCGGCAATAGTCACATGAGACAGGGTATCCCCGATCATGGATAAACGGCGCAGCACCAGAAACAATCCGATCAACGGTGCGGTGATGCCGATTAGCAGTCCGCCCGCCAGCGCCCGCTGAAAAAAATCACTCATTAAAATTTCCAAAACACACACGACTCCTTCGGCCTTGCTCTAATCTGGTTGCGCACTCGCGTCTAACGTACCTGGGTGGTGGTATGCTGCAAATTAGTCTCGGCACAATCTTCCACCTCATGGGAATGACGTACATGGAAATGTATCTTTCCGTTCGTCACCGCTGCTTTGGAACCGAGATAACTCTCCATCCGGTCCATATCATGTGATACCATCAGGAATGTCATCCGGTGGTGTTCATGCATATGGGTAATGAGTTCAAAAAAGCTGGCCTGGGATTCGGCATCGATACCCACCGTCGGTTCATCCAGAATCAGCAGATCAGGGTGATTAATAAGCGCCCGTGCCAAAAACACACGCTGTTGCTGTCCGCCGGACAGTTGTCCGATCCGTTTGTTCGCCAAATCCTCAATCCGCATCACTTGCATAGCATCTGTGCACTGCTGCTGACATTTACGAGACATTCTGCGGAACATATTCTTGTTGTTGTACAAGCCGGACATCACAACTTCCCGCACCGTCGCAGGGAACAATGGGTTAAACGCATTTTTTTGCGGAACATAACCAATCCGTTCCCAATCCTTAAATCGGCGGATCGACTGTCCGAATAGCTTGATATCTCCCTCGGCTGGAGGCAAAAGTCCCACCAACATCCGCAACAATGTCGTTTTGCCCGCCCCGTTTGAACCGATAATCCCGACAAAATCCCTTTCCTGGACCATAAAATCAAGATTTTCGATCACTCGCTGGTCGCCGTAGGAAAATGATAATTTATCGATCTCTATAATTGGATCATGACATAATGGCATGATTTGCTGCATGGCAAAGCCGCCCTTCATTATATATAAGGATTACACACGAATCCTTCAGTCTATCTTATTTTAATGCGATCAGCAGATTTTGCAAATTTTTCTCCATCAGGGTGAAATAATCATCCCCGTTGGTAGCCTGTTCTTTGGTTAAGCCTTCTACCGGATTCAGGACCATGGTCTCTACACCCGCTTCGTTGGCGAGGGTTTTCGCCAGTTTATCTGATACCAGCTCTTCGAAGAAAATGTATTTAATCCCCTCATCCTTCACCAACTTGGCCAACTTCACCATATCTTGACCTGTGGGTTCGGAATCTGGAGAAAGTCCCATAATGGCATGCTGGGTCAATCCATAATCACGTGCAAGATACCCAAAGGCTTGGTGTGATACGACAATTTCCTTATTGGGTACGTTGGACAATTCATCCGTAAAGTGCTGATCCAACGTTTCCAGCTTGGTCCGCAGCTCTTCATAGCGTTGTTCATATCCTTCTTTATGTGCAGGGTCTACTTCAACCAGGCTGTTTTTAATATTCTCAGCCATTACCATTGCCGATTTTGGACTTACCCACGTATGAGGGTCCACATGATGGTTCGCAATGTCCTCTGCGTTAGCTTCATCTGCATGTTCGTCGCTATGTTCATCCACCTGTTCTTCACCATGACCGTGTCCATCATCACCTTCAGCAGTCAATAGAGTAACCCCTTCACTTACTGCAACTGACTTCACCTTGGTATCGCTATTCAGTGACTTTAGGAAGTTGGGGACCCATCCTTCCAGTCCTGCACCATTGTATAGAAACAACTGGGCTTTGGATGTATTCACAATATCTTGACTCTTCGGCGTCCAGTCATGTGGTTCAACACCTGTTGGCAGCAAATTAATGACATTTGCATCTTCTCCGCCAATTGTCGCCGTAAACGCATAGACAGGATAGAAGCTGGTGATCACATTCACTTTGCCTTCCACCAGCTTGGCATTCTCCGAATTATTCTGACCGCATGCCGATAATATGAGCAAACTAAGAACAAGCAGACTGCTGAGCAACCATTTCATATGCCTTCTTCTACCTGTCGCTAGAGTCCGGTTTACCTGGTCTGGATTTCTTCCATTATAAAGTTTCACTAGTATTCACTCCGCATCTCTTAATCGTAAACATTACTGAAAGAATTATAGGTAACCTGCACGAACTTGTCAAGCCGCTCTGTCCTATTCATTCTTTCCTTGAGCACGGAGTTCATAACAGTATATGCTTGTTTTCTTTGCCTCAGATCCGATTTCATTCCAAAATAAAAAGTGACCCGATTCTCATCGAGCCACCTCATATTACAGCTATATCAATATTTCCCTGGTTACAGGGTCAAAGTCCTATTTCACTTGTGCGCCATTAGGCATATTATCCGGTACCGTTGCCAGTGTAAGCTGGTCGCCATGGGATGCTGCCAGGATCATGCCCTGGGACAGTTCACCGCGCAATTTCACAGGCTTGAGGTTCGTCACACAGATGACTTTGCGTCCAACCATATCTTCAGGTGAATAAAACTTCGCGATTCCCGATACAACTTGACGTTGCTCATAACCCAGATCAAGCTGCAACTTCAGCAATTTATCGGCTTTCTTGACCGGTTCACAGGCAATGACTTGAGCTACCCGCAGTTCCACTTTGGCGAAATCATCAATACCGATCTCTTCTTTGCCTTCTGGTGCAGAGACAGGTTGAGTGTCTTCAGAAGAGCCTCCAGCATCAGCTTGAGCTGCCTCAGGCTGTGCTTCTGGTTTTTTGCCTCCAGTCATCGCTTCTGCAATATAAGCAATCTCCTGTTCAGAGTCCAGACGTGGGAAGATTGGGTCACCCTTCTGCAAAGCGTTGCCAGCCGGAATAATGCCCCATTGCTTCGCTGAATCCCAAGCCGTCAGTTCACCTTCCTGAATGCCGAGCTGTTCCCAGATTTTGCGCGGAGCACGTGTTAGGAACGGCTGCAAGAGGATGGAAGCAATCCGCAAGCTTTCAATCAGATGCGACATTACCGATGCCAGTTCGTTGCGTTTCGCATCATCACGAGCCAGAGCCCAAGGCTGAGTCTCGTCAATGTATTTGTTGCTGCGGCTAACAAACTGACTGATCGCTGTCAACGCTACGGAAAATTGCAGATTTTCCATCGCCTGCTCCACTTTCTCTACAGCAGCAAGACCCGCTTCTTCAAGAGATACATCAAATTCGGTCACACCAGAAGTAAACTCAGGGGCTTTGCCTTCGAAATATTTGTCCACCATGGCTACCGTACGGTTCAACAGGTTTCCAAGGTCATTGGCCAGGTCGGAGTTCACACGTTCTACAAAGCTTTCTGGAGTAAATGTACCATCTGAACCAAATGGAACTTCACGGAGCAGGTAATAACGCAGTGCATCCAGACCATAACGGTCAATCAAGGTTACCGGGTCAACGACATTACCCTTTGATTTGGACATTTTGCCGTCTTTCATCAACAGCCAACCGTGAGCGAATACTTTCTTCGGTAAAGGCAGGTCCAACGCCATCAGCATAATCGGCCAGTAAATCGTATGGAATCGAACAATTTCTTTCCCTACCAGATGCACGTCCGCAGGCCAGAATTTGTTGTAAAGCGATTCGTCGGATGATCCATAGCCCAGAGCTGTAATATAGTTGGACAACGCATCAATCCATACGTATACAACGTGTTTCGGATCGCCTTTAACTTTGACACCCCATTCGAAAGTGGTCCGGGATACGGCCAAATCTTCCAGACCTGGCTTGATGAAGTTGTTGATCATTTCATTTTTGCGGGATTCCGGCTGAATAAAACCCGGATTCTCTTCGTAATATTTCAGCAAACGATCAGCATACTTGCTCATCCGGAAGAAGTAGGATTCTTCTTTTACCAACTCCACAGGATGTCCACTATCCGGACTTTTGGCCGAGATAATTTCGCCTTTTTCATTCTTCTCCACATCAACCAGTTGGGTTTCCGTGTAATACGTCTCATCCGGGATACTGTACCAGCCTTCGTACTCACCCTTGTAGATATCCCCCTGTTTCAGCAAACGGTCAAATATATCCTGTACCACTGTTTTGTGGCGCTCCTCCGTCGTACGAATGAAGTCGTCATTGGAAATGTCCAGTTTGTTCCACAGTTCCTTGATGCCAACAACGATGTCGTCTATAAAAGCCTGCGGTGACTGCCCTTTCTCTTGTGCCTTGCGCTCAATCTTCTGCCCATGTTCATCGGTTCCTGTCAGATAGTGAGCATCATAACCACGCAGACGTTTGTAACGAACCATAGCATCACCCGCCACAGTTGTATACGCGTGCCCGATATGCAGTTTGTCACTCGGATAATAAATCGGTGTTGTCAGATAAAATGTTTTTTGATCAGCCATAAATGACTTCTCCTCCTTCATATAGTCGTGCTTTTTCATTGCATTTGTCTAAAAAAGAACACAAAAAACTCCCGTCCCTATATGGGACGAGAGTTGCTCTCACGTGTTACCACCCAAATTCCCCGTGCTTTTCACAAACCACAGGCTCTGCCGGTCCTTCGACCGCCCATTAACGCTGGATCACGCCTCAGCCTTACGACAGCCGTTCTAATCAACGTCTGCACGCTCGAAAGAGGTTCCTCCGGGACCATATTCCATCCTCCTCCCAGACCGGTTCTCAGCTCATCCGGCTCTCTGCACTGGGGGTGTGTCTGTACTTATCCCTTCACTGGAAATCATTATACCAAAAATATACTGAAATACTGCCTCCTTTGTCAAGTGGACAGCAGTCTTAAATCAACTCAACCCGGCAAAAACGATTATTGGATCGTTAATCGGATACCATGACAGACTTTTCAGCCTTCGGTGGCACCAGATCCACTCCGCCTGGATGAAACGGATGGCATTTCGCAATACGTTTTGCCGCAAGCAGCGATCCTTTGAACGCACCGTGCACCTCAATCGCCTCCATCGCGTAAGCCGAGCAAGTAGGATAGAAACGACATGTTGGCGGCTTCAATGGAGAGATATAGCTGCGATACACCCGAATGGGAGCCTGAACCAGTCTGCGAGATAACTTCATCGTCAGTGCTTCCCATGAGTGTGCTGATGTCCGGATGACACTTTGGCTGGCACATGTTCGGCACAGTCCTTACAGTACCCGAAAACTTCAAATTTATGATCGACAACCTGGAATTGCTCAGGCGCATCTGCAAGCTGCATTGGGCAAAAAACGATTGGATATGTTTTCTGGCATTTCAGACAAATCATATGATGGTGATGGTGATCCTCGCTGCAATGTGCTCTGAACTTCACCCCATCTTCAAAGATGACCTGCTCCAGCACACCCAATTCTTGCATGACACGTAAATTCCGATACACCGTGTCAAAACTCAGTCCGCTGTAAGTCTTACCCATATATTCATAGACGTCCTTGGGTGTCAAATACCCAGGGGATTCAGCAAATAACCGAGCCAGTGTCTTCCGCTGATCTGTAATGCGGAGCCCCTGCGAGGACATGGTAGTAATAATCTGTTCTGTCGACAGCATGATCTAAAGCACCTCCTGTCATCCAGCATTCTGCATAAATCCAAAGAGCGAATTCATTTCAGCAATACTTAGTTCGAAATGGTTTTATTCGTCTAGGTATTGTACCCGTTAGCCTGTGGAATCAAATTATGCAAATGCTGATACTTATCCTTGATTTATATACTTCTAATAATGCCTTAAATGAAGTTCATAGTCAACGAAAGCGCTTGGATACCCGCTAATTACAAACTGAACTAAAAAAGAACTGCCCCGGTCAATTGCATGACTTGGGGACAGCTCCATCTTCTGACGGTTCAGATGTTTAATCCTTCGGGCGACTTTTGGGGTGACAGGATATATTGCATATTAGCTTTCACTCCAAACCGTCCGTTTCTGGTGACAGGAGAAGTAATTACTTCTCTGCCGGAAGCGGTGTGAACAGCAGGTTAACAGGAAGATTGCTTCCTGGTGCAGCCGAGAACACAATCGTTACAGCTTCGCCGTACGAACCTGTGCGATAGAGTACACTTTGTTCATTTGGTGCACTTAAGGATTTGCTGCCATTCGAAATCTGCACAACCTTACCATTAACGAGTGCCACACCCGAGTATCTACCACCACGAGGGTTGAATGAGATCAGCGTGCGCGGAGCCACATTGTTCAGGGTAATTTTGTAAAGTACGCCGAAGTTGCCCGCGTTAGAAGCTTCCGTATAGGCCATAGGGTCTGTGCCGACCAGATTCGGGTCACTTGCATTATCCCCAAGCGGCAAACGAGCGGGCTTCGAACCTACTTCTTGGTCATATGTAATGACACGGGTTGCATTCGGATACGTACCACGGTTGTGTACACCATCACGATCCAGAACAGGCAGTGTGGACCATACAGCCATCGGATCTTTATTTTCTTCGATCATGATAATGTTGTAATCCAGCCTGTAGTCGCTGAAAACATCAGAATACAGAGAAATTACTTGCCCTTGCTTCATAGGAAGAGCATTGAGTTCAGTAAGAATCAATTTGCTCTCTCCTGGCTGCAACACAACATTCAATTTTCCAGTGCCATCTTGCATGGACTGGAACCAACGCTCAATCGATAACCTTCCGGCTACGGTTGCGAATGGCGAAGGACCCGCAAAGCCCATATTTTGCTGCTCTAATGTTGCTGCGTACATATTATTATTCGTAGCAACAACGTACATTTTCACGTTTTTGCCTGTGTTATTTACATGGTGAACCATGAAACGGGTCTGACCGATTGAAGACTCTTTGTACACAATCCCTTCCGAATTAACGGTTTCCGGGCTGTTACTACGAATCAGCACACTTTGCTCATCGTAATAAGTGTACGGAACTTTCTCCATAGCAGGAACTTCACTGCCGTTGAAGCTGAACTTGTCACCTACCGGTGTAAACAACTGATTAAAATCAGAGATAGTATACAGTGTTTCATTAGTGATATTGACATTCTTGGTATAGCTGTTACTAGCACCATGTTTGTCCGTAACGGTGATCGTTACTGTTTTTGGTCCCGGAACAAAGAATGCCAGAGCATTGTTTTCCCATTCAGTTTTCACAATAGCATTTTCGTCATCGGTGCTTTGATCAATGTACGTGATCTTTTCACCCATTTTGTATTCTTCCTTGTCTGTCGTAAACATCGCTACAGGGGGAAGATTCGGTTTCTGAACTTGAATCGTAACAGAGTACGGATCACTCCATTGTCCGCTCGAATCCTGGACAGCATACGTTACCGTATATGTACCTGGTTGGTCAAACGAATCCTGACGGCCAGTCCAGCGCTCGTCGACGATGTCCAATCCCTTGGGAGAGCTGGATTTAGTGTTGTATGTCACCGTGTCTCCTACAAAAATCTCTTTTGGTACCGTGAAGCTGGCTGCCGGTTTGGTATTCAGGTTCAGTACAACAGTCTTCGCAGACTGATTAACTTTATAAGTAATGTTAAGTGCCTGAGTAATCGACGTCAGTGGCACCATGAACGTATTTTTTTGTTGATAGGCAGGGCCCTTCATCGTTCTGGATTCACCGTTCACTGTATAAACGCTACTATTCGTTTTGAAGCGAAGCTCATCTTCGCCACTAATAATAATGGTTTCTTTGGTTGTATTGTCATATTTCACTTCATAACCAACCCGATCAACCAGTGCGCGGATCGCTACATAAGATACTCCATTTTTAACAGCCATCGGCTGTCCGGCAAGATATGTTTTGCCGTCTTGTACCATTTTGTTGCTGTTCATATAAAGTGTCAGATCTCCGCCTTTACTTCCGGCTACAGATTGACCGCTTGTAGATGGTTGCTTAACCTCAACTGGAGCTGTTGGGACTGTTGTTTCCTCTCCCGCATCCTCTTCATCAACAGGGTCTGTAACAGAATCAACCGGAGTAACGTCTGTACCTGTAGGTTCATTGGTCACCGGGTTTGTTCCTTCGACTGCATTATTATCAGACTGTTTTGAATCTGACCCGGACTTTACATCCGATTCCGCGATCGTTTGTTCTTTCTTCACAACCTCCACGGATTTAACATTGGCTGTATTTGTTTTTGTTGTATCACTTTGATCGGCTGCTAGTGCATTCGCTGGAATCGCTGCAAACGCTTGGAATACAGCTAAAGCGGTAAGTATGGATAATTTCTTCTTCAAATTCATTCTTTGTCTTTGGCTCCTTCTGCTCCCATTTTATAAATATCCCCCTCAAAAAGTCATACTATTAGACGCTTACTACCGGGAAAAGTTGCTAAAAATATTTGATAAGAATTGTAAACATTTAATAGCGCGAAAATACTATGAAAATAGTTATCTATTATAATTTCGATTTGCAGTGTAATCGGTATTAAAATCCGACGCATTTCCCAATAAAAAAATCCCTCCAGGTCATGGTTGAATAAGCACCATGCCACAGAGAGATTTAGAGATTTTGAATATGCTAACGCAAACTGACAGGCAAGCGTCCTGTTGGCTGCAATTCACCTGTTAAGACGAGAGACAATGCGCGAACCACTGCAGGAGTGTTCTCGTACGTACATATATAACTTCCCGGCGTCGGAATCTCCAATAGATCATATGGGTTACGCAGAGCAACTACAATCAGGGAATACTTCTCACTAAGTTTTTGAACCAAATGATGTTGCCCTTTCGGAAGATGGCCTGCAGAAGTGTAAGTACATACGATGATTTGATCTGCCTCCGACACATTCTCCAATATCCGGTCCGCTTCATCATAAGTCGGCTGTGTCGTTATTTTGTGCTCCCGAATTCCGCCTCTCAGCTGCGATAACGCTACACCAAGTGAATCCGTATGAGACCATGGTTCATCCACTTCTGTCCGTTGCACAACCTCGGGCCAGATGACATACACATTCTTTTCAGGGTGTAAGGGAAGCAAACCATCATTCTGAACTACAGTAATGCTATTGGAGGCAATCTCATCCAACCTGGATTCGATGGAGGCCAGCGACCTTGATAATTCATCCTTCTCTTTTGTTGAGAAAATGATCTTCTCCTCATAGGATCCATCAGGTACAGTATCATCTTCTTCCATGGAAACAAACGTATGCTTCCACTGACCACAACGCGCTGCCTTCCATGAAATAATACGCTCCAATGCCTGGTTAATGGTAGCTTCTTCAATTCGCCCAGTGCGAACGGCATCCACAACGGCTTCCACAGCAGAGATTTGATCTTGCAGTGTGTGACTGACCAGAATTAGATCAGCACCTGCCTCCACGGCACGAATGGCTGCTTCGGCCACACCATATGGCTTGGATATCGCATGCATTTCCAGACAGTCTGTAATAATAATGCCGTCAAAGCCCATTTCTTCGCGTAACAGCCCCGTCAACACTTTACGGGACAATGTAGCTGGAATCGGCTCCGGTTCAATCGCCGGGAAGATGACGTGAGCAGTCATGATGGCATCCACTCCGGCCTCAATAGCGCGATGGAACGGCAGAAGTTCCACCTGATCCAGCCTGTTACGTTCATGAGGTACAGTGACCATCCCGAGATGTGAATCCACCGCTGTGTCTCCATGTCCGGGAAAATGTTTGGCAGTCGCAGCAACGCCTCGGGATTGATATCCTTTGATGGCTGCTGCACCATGAGCAGCTACACTCTCCGCATTCTCGCCATAGGAGCGCACGCCGATGACCGGGTTCAGGATGTTGTTATTCACATCCAACACCGGAGCGAGGTTCATATCAATACCGATGCTTTTTAACTCATGACCTAGAATCTGTGCGCATTCAAGGGTATACTCCGGATTACCCGTTGCTCCAAGCGCCATGTTTCCAGGAACCTGGGTTACTCCCTCTTTGTCAATCCGGGCCACCATCCCGCCCTCCTGATCCACGGAGATCATCAGAGGTAAATCCCCGGCTTCAGCGGCAATCGCTTGCAAGTCGGCAGACAGTCGATTGATCTGGTCTACACTTTCCACATTTCGTCTGAAATAAATGACGCCTCCAACATGATACTCACGGATCAGTCGTTGGATCTGTTCATCCGCATGCTGTCCATGGAATCCACACATAAACATCTGTCCTACCCGCTGTTCCAACGAAAGCTGATCGATCGAATTCATACGCATGCTTTCCTCCCCATTATGAACCTGCTCTTTGGTTTGACCTGAATTCTGATGGTTTCATGTGAAAATGTTTATGGAACACTTTGGAGAAATATCGCCGCTCCTTATACCCCGTTGCTTCTCCAATGGCTGTAATACTCCATTCCGTTGTACTTAATAATAAGGCTGCGCTCTCCATCCGCTTATGGGTCATATATTCAACAAAGGTTACGCCCATCTGGTTTTTGAAAAGCTGACAAAAGTAACCCGGACTGATGCCCAGCCAATCAGCTACCTCATCAATCCCCAGATCACATTCCAGTCTGGCGTTCATATACTCACACGCAGAACTGATCAACTCAGACACAGAAGGGCGAGGTACACTTTTCTTATCATGACAAACATAAGCAAGTGCCTCCGCCAATTCGATTAATTCCTTGATGGAGGTTGCTGAATGCAATGCACTCCAGAAGTGCATTTCGTCTTGTTCAGCCATGACATGTACTTCGCGCAATTCACGAAGCATATGTACAAGCAGAAAACGCAGGCTGTTTTCGGCTACGCTATCCAGTGCACTCTTATGCTCGCTCATCCGATGTTTGAGCATCACGAGCAGGTCAATCAATCCCTGTTTATTTCCCTGTTTGATCCAGCGGGTGATCAAGTCCAAATCCTCTTTTGTAATCCACATTGTTGTCTTTCTGGAAGGTTCTTTGGATGACATGATGGAGTGCTCAGCAAATTCTTGTTCCAGCGTATCGCTACGCTGATTAGAATCATTCAGGATCAGCAATCGCTGACAGTGCCGATATCGCTCAGCCATCTGATCGTCCAGTTTCACAGGCATATCATCCTGAATGACCCTTGTCTTCATGCCTGAACCCGACTCAAATGTCGCATCTAATTCCAACTGAACCTCTTGAGCCAATGCATCTGCCCGTATTTTCCATTCATCTGATGCTTCCAGCAACATGCACCATTCTCCCTTTCGGGCCGAAATCAGCAGAGTTCCTTCACAGATCCGGTCTGTAATTTCCCTAAGCCTGGAACGGATCATTCCATGCCAGCTTTGGTGCCGGGTCCCAGACCATCCGATCGAATGTTTGAAATACCCCGACACATCGATAAGCAGCAGGATATATCGTAACGAAGATGCCTGTGGTTCAGGGGAAGAAGGAAGGGAAGAAAATAACGAATCCTCTTCTTTTCGCATCAGGTCAATGATATGTTTGTGCTTCACCCATACTTCCATCTCGGATTTGCGGTGGCGTTCAGCCTCCACTTCCAACCGTTTCTTCTGAATCTGACTAGCAAGCTCACGCAATTTCTGTTCCAGATCCAGGTAATCGATTGGCTTGCATATGTATTCATGGACATTGTAACGAATGGCGGTACGGGCATACTCGAACTGCTGATAACCTGTCAGCAAAATAATCTCGCAAGTTTCCCCTTGTTCCCGCAATATTCGAATCAGTTCCAGACCATCCATGGAGGGCATACGAATATCACACAACATGATGTCAGGGTGAAATTCTGCAACTTTTTCCAGTGCTTCTGACCCGCTTCTGGCCGTACCCACAATTTCAATGCCCATGTCTTCCCATGGCAAAATAAAACTCAAATTCTCCAAAATCGGCAGCTCATCGTCAACCAGCAACGCGGTTAGATTCATTCATCTTCCCCCTGCTCATATTGTGGAATAATACATTGAATGATGGTGCCATGCCCCGGAGATGAACATATAAACACCCCGTATCCGGCCCCATATTGAATCCTTATCCGATCTGCAACACTTCTTAAACCCAGCCCTCGACGCTCTGCCATTGAAGACAGTGGCTTCGTTCCCTCAGCCATGATGTATTCAGGTGGGTCTTCTGCCATGTATTCGAATCGAGCCAACATTTCCTGGGGAATACCGATGCCATTATCCTCAACTCGCAGCACCAGGTTATTTCGTTCCACAAATGCACTGATCCGAAGTACACCCTGATATTCAATTCCCTCAAACCCATGCTGAATACTATTTTCCACAAGAGGTTGAAGGGTAAGCTTGAGTATAGATGAGGTGTACAGATGAGATGGAATGTCAATCTCGTACCGGAACAAATCACTAAACCTGTAATGCTGGATCTCAAGATAACTCTGCAAGTGCCTTAACTCCTCACTGAGCGAAATCTCCTCCTGATCCTGAATACTGATCCGCAGCATATTGCCGAGGCGTGTCACCATTTCACTTACTTTACGCCCTTCTCCCCTCATGGCTAGTCCGTTAATGGATTCCAGCGTATTAAATAGAAAATGAGGTTTGATCTGGGCTTGAAGCACGCGCAGTTCTGCCTTGGCCTTCTGTTCCTGCTCTGCACGTACACGTCGGAACAGACCTCCGATCCGATCCAGCAATTCATTGAACCCTTGGGCAAGCAGCTGCATCTCATCAAAGCCACTTCCTTCGACCCGGGCATTAAAGTCCCCGTCATCTACACGCCTCATGAATCGCACGAGTACCGCAATATTGCCGGTTATCCGGTTCATGAAGAACACATTGAAAACCATCGCAGCAAGCAGACACAGCAGAATAATAATAATCGACCAGCCTGCGAATACATTCGTCTCTGAGGATAACGCTTCCCATGAAGCGACACTGACCAGACTCCAATTGTAGTTTTTCAGATGATATTGTGAAATGATGCTTTCACTGCCATCGAATACTGCTCTGGTGCTGCTGAACCCCGGTCCGTATATTCCAGATCTCACACCCAGATTCTCCATCTTCTCTCCGCTGTAGCGTCCGGAAGGATCGTATACGATCAGACCCTCTTCATTGATCAGCAGGAATGAAGTATCCTGTGCAGGATCACTTATTTGCAAATGGCGGAAGATGCGGTCCATCTCCCCTTTTTTAATCTGAACGACCAGAACTCCAATATTCTGAAAATAACTGAGTTCCTTGACTAACCGAATCTGAGTAAAGACAGGCTCTACGCCCGTTAGCTCAGGATATTCCAGAGGGGCCAGCCATTTGGGCACGCCGTTGAGCTCCTGGATTTCTTTGAATATTGGATGAACTTTAAATTGTTGAAAAGGAAGTGCTTGAAAATTTTCCTTCGTAAATATAGAGACAATCTGGTTATCCTGGGACGAACGCGGACGCAAATCATACAAGAAGGCATAACTGATGAACGGATAGTTGTATAAAAGGGAACGGAAATTACGCTGACTGGCATTCAGCGACAATTGATTACCGATTCCAAGATCCTGTTTGCTCGGATCTTTGGCGTTCAAAGCCATCTGGAATACCGATGTGGCAATGCCATTGTCCGTGACATTGTTGATCTGCTGAAAAACATTCTCGATATTATAGCTGATCGCCTGGAGTGCATATTCAGACTGCTGATTGTATTTTTTCTCAATCGTATGTGATGTGACCAAGAACATGCCGATTCCAAGCGTGCACATCGGTACAATGATGAGCAACAGAAATGCCATGGCCAGCTTCATCCGCAAGTTCATTTCCCGTTCTCCCTATATAACGCATCGTTAATTAACCTTTAACACTACCTGCCGTTACGCCTTCAATGATTTTCTCCTGCAATATGGCGTAGATTACAACAACCGGTACAACACTGTATACAATGCCTGCTGACATCTGGGCATAGTTCATTTGATACTGATCACGAAACTGGACCATGCCGACAGGCAGTGTACGCAGTTTATCAGTGGATAAGAAATAGTTGGCGAGTAAAAATTCGTTCCAGTTGCCGAGGAAATTCACGATAAAGACCGTAACAATGGCTGGAACTGTAAGGGGTATCACTATTCTAGCAAAGATACCCGGAGCCCTCAACCCATCCATAACCGCGGCTTCCTCAATTTCGCCAGGGAGCGACCGCATAAAGGCAGCCAGTATAATAATCGTAAACGGAATTGCATTCGCAACATAAGGAATGATCAGCGCCAAATGCGTATCCAAAATGCCGAGCTTGCGGACAAGCAAGTAAATCGGCAGCATGAGCGCATTGTTTGGAATCAGCATACCCGCCAGAATGAGACTGTACAGTAACATGCTCCATTTGCGGTGTCTCATCCGCGTTATAGCAAAAGCAAACATGGCACCAAGTATAATGGTTCCGACTGAAGACAAGACCGAAATGTACATACTGTTCCAGAAATACGTTCCAATCTTGGCATTTACCCAAGCCTCTACGTAGTTATTAAACACCCAAGTGGAAGGCAGACCGAACGGATTCAATGCAATTTCGTTGTTATCCTGCTTGAATGAAGAAAAGATTACGAATAAAAAGGGAAACAGAATCGCAAGTAGATACAACATCAACAAAACATGAGGTATACTGCCTTTTATGTTCTTTGCCATCAATATTCCACCCTTTCGTTGCGTCTCGCCACCAGCAACTGATATACCGCGGTGAGCACAAGCGTCAGAGCAAAGATCAGAACCGCAATCGTATTGCCATAACCGTATTTAAAATTGGTAATCGCGTATTTGATCATATACGTGGCAAGCACTTCGGTAGAGCCTGCGGGTCCACCTTTGGTCATAACCAGAACAATATCTGCTGCCTTCATCGCCCCGGCAATGGACAACATAATGACGACGGAAATGATAGGTCTGATAAGTGGCAATGTAATTTTGAATGCTCTTTGTACGGCTGTTGCTCCATCTATGGCTGCCGCTTCATCCAGATCCTTGGGAATAGCCAGAATGGCCGCCAAAACCATGACAATATAGAATCCCGTCCACTGCCAAGCATTGGTTACGAGAATGGATATCATTGCGAACCGATTATCGGATAGCCAATAGACCGGCGAAATACCTACGGTTTCAAGTAACTGATTCAACAGGCCGATGTTAGGCTCGTAGATGAATCCCCACAGAATACCGATGACGGCCGTTGACATAATGGAAGGCAAAAAGACGGCTGTTTTGTACAATCCCTTCAATTTCTTTACGTTTGCAATGAGCAGGGAAAACAGCACAATGAGAGGCACCTGGATCAAAACAGAAAATGCGATAAAGAAACCGTTATTGCGAGTTGAAATCCAAAAACGTTCATCTGTCAGTGCCTTCGCATAATTGGACAGTCCCACAAAACGCGGCTCTGCGGATACCCCGTTCCAGCTGGTCAGACTGTAATAGAGTGAACTTCCGATAGGATACAAGAAAAACATGATAAACAAGATCAGTGCCGGCAACACAAACAACGTATAGATCAGCGGGCTGCGGAGTGAAGTGTTCATGATCTACCTCCTTCAGTGACTTCAACTTCTTATGCTCATGTATAGAGCAGATTCCTCAGCAGTGTAATTCTTTAGATTAGACCAAGGGTTTTACCCCGGCAGAGTTCCAACCGGGGTAAACCAGCATGGTGTTAGCAGGTACGTTTCTTTGCTTGAAAGATCGTTTATTGTTTATTCTACTGAAGCGTTTGCCTCTTCCTGAACCTTTTGCAATTCTTCGGCCATCTTCTCTGGCGTCGTTTGTCCACCAATCAGCTTCTGAATTTGCAGATTGCTGATCTCTGTCGTTACATCAGCCTGAACGAGCGCATCGAATGCGGGGAATGAAGTCTGCGATGCATTCAGAACAGCTACGATTTCTTTCATCAAATCGTCGGTGATGCTGTCTGTCAGCACTTTTTCATCCAGTTTCATCGCTGGTAACACACCGTCTTCTACGAGTCCACGTACTTGCATATCTTCGTTGTAGAAGTTTTTGATAAAGGCTTTAACCGCCGCAAGCTTCTGAGGATCATCCGCAACCGCTGCGGAGAAGCCGTATCCGTTATTGACGTCACGCATCAGGGCTGTCTGATCTCCTGCACCGTTCTCTACCGGAGGCATATTGAAGAAACCAACCTTGCCAATGAGGGACTCACCGCTCTGTCCTTCCTTGAATACAGACGATTTCCACGTTCCGTCATACATCAGAATCGCTTCACCACTCGTAAATTGAGTTGTATATTCTGCATATTCAAAGCCAAGCTCGCCTTTTTTGAAGTACCCTTTATCCACCCATTCCTTATGCTTCGCGAATCCCGCGACAACGCCTGGATCAGTCCACTTGGCTTCGCCTGTAGCAAACTTCGCCGTAATATCAGGTCCGGCGTAACGGGACCACAGGTGGTTCGTTAACATGAGTGGAACCCAGCCTGCTTTGGAAGCAGAAGCAAGTGGAACCTTGCCGTCAGCCTTGATCTCAGCGAGCATATTATCCAGCTCAGCCATTGTTGAAGGCGCTTTCCAACCTTTTTGTGCAAAATACTCTTTATTGTAGAAGAAGCCTTCACCTGATCCACCAATAGGCAGTCCGTACACTTTGCCTTCATAGGTGAATGGTTCAAGTGATGAAAATTGGTCCTGGATGCCCAGCTCTTGCAAGATCGGTGTGAGATCCAACAACATGCCTTCTTTGGCATATACTTTGGAGTCCGGACTACCGAACAATTCGAAGATATCCGGCGGATTGCCTGCTGCCATCTCACCACGAAGTTTCTCCTTGCGGTTTACATCAGATTCAACTCCGTCCAGTGTAAAGGTCAGGTTGGGTACTTCGCTCTCCACTTTGGCTACAACGTCCTGCAGAATGGCCAGCCTTTTTTGTTTGTCGGCACCCACCTGAGTGTGACGGAGAAGCATTTCAACCGGTTCCTTGCTTGTCTCAGGCGTATTGCCTGCTCCCTGTTGTGGTTCGTTGGTTGAGCTCGAACAACCCGCCAATGTCCATGATGTAATTAGCAATAATGAAAGCAGTAATGTCATTCCTTTTTTCATTCGTATGACCCCCCTCAAGATATTGAGCATTTGGCTTTACACTCTGATTATAAAAAGTTGTAGCTAACATCGTAAGGATGACAATTCATCAATGGAGGGATAAAATCCTTCACTGGAGAAATAATCTTGCATTTACAATGGATAACAGCAAAAAAACAGCCCCTGCGAAACATGTTCGCAAAGACTGCTTGGTTGGAAGAAATGTATATAACTGTAGTTACTTAATTAGAGCAAGTCATGCCCGCTGTTTCCGTACGACCTTGTTCAATCAAACGATACGCCCGCTCTACTTCCTCATCACTTGGAGAAGGAACTCCATCGAGCGGATAGACTTTCCCCAGCGCCTGCCATTTGTAAATACCCATCTGATGATAAGGCAGAATTTCGAACTTCTCGACTCCATTTAGCGTTCCAATAAACCGCCCCAGATTGAGCAAGTCTTCTTCCTCATTGTGAATCCCTGGCACATACACGTGGCGAATCCACATTTTTCGTCCATTGTCCGATAACCATTGTGCGGTGCGCAATGTTCTCTCGTTGGATTTGCCTGTCAGCTTGATATGTTTCTCATCATTGATGTGCTTCAGATCCAGCAAAACGAGATCCGTGTTATCCAACAAATCATGAATCCGATCCGGTTCATTGAAACCATTGCTGTCCAGCGTAGTGTGCAATCCCCAGCGGCGTTTCGCTTCTTTGAAAACTTCGGCTACAAAATGAGCCTGTAATGTTGGCTCCCCGCCGGATACCGTAAGTCCTCCGCCGGAACTGCGATAATAGGACAAGTACGGCTCGATTTCAGCCAGTACCTCCTCCACGCTCATTTCCCTGCCACCATCCAGTGCCCATGTATCCGGATTGTGACAATACTGGCATTTGAGCAGACATCCCTGCATAAAAAGCACGAAGCGGATGCCTGGGCCGTCAACCGTCCCGAAAGTTTCGAGTGAATGAATATGTCCATTAACCATGCTGCCTCTTCCTTTCTGTATCGCATCCGCTGTGCGTTTAATATGGAGGTTCTACTCCTTTGAACCGTTGAGTTAAACCCGTGTTACATCGAACCGTGGAAGGTCCGGTTAATGACATCGAGTTGTTGCTCACGTGTCAATTTGATGAAGTTCACCGCGTAACCGGATACCCGTACAGTCAGCTGCGGATAGTTTTCCGGGTGATCCATCGCGTCAATCAACTGCTGGCGATCAAATACGTTCACGTTCAAATGGTGTGCCCCTTGACCAAAATAACCGTCCATCATGGCAACCAGATTGGATTTACGTGTGTCTGACTCTTTTCCGAGTGCTTTAGGCACGATGGAGAATGTGTTAGAGATCCCATCAAGGCTGTGTTCGTACGGCAATTTGGCTACTGAGCCAAGGGATGCCAGTGCACCTTTTTTGTCCCGACCATGCATTGGATTCGCTCCTGGTGCAAACGGTTCGCCTGCTTTACGGCCATCCGGTGTTGTACCTGTTTTCTTGCCGTACACTACGTTCGATGTGATCGTCAGTACAGACTGTGTTGGGATCGCATTACGATACGCTTTGTGTTTGCGAATCATGCCCATGAAGCTTTCCACCAGTTCAACTGCGATGCTATCGACACTGTCTTCATTGTTACCGTAACAAGGGAAGTCGCCTTCAATTTCAAAATCAATTGCGATGCCTTGTTCGTTGCGGATCGGTTTGACTTTTGCATACTTGATGGCACTCAGAGAGTCTGCTGCAACCGAGAGGCCAGCAATACCGCAAGCCATTGTACGCACGATGTCACGGTCATGCAGCGCCATCTCAATACGCTCATAGCTGTATTTGTCATGCATGTAGTGAATGACGTTGAGTGAGTTCATATACAGTTTGGCAAGCCATTCCATCATCGGTTTGAAACGTTTCATAACTTCATTGTACTCCAGCACTTCGCTTGTGATCGCCGGATATTCAGGTCCAACTTGTGCTCCCGATTTCTCGTCACGACCGCCGTTGATTGCATACAGCAATGCTTTTGCCAGGTTCGCACGAGCACCGAAGAACTGCATTTGTTTCCCGATCTTCATTGCAGATACGCAACAAGCAATACCATAATCGTCTCCGTAGATCGGACGCATCAGATCATCATTTTCATACTGGATGGAGCTTGTTTCGATGGATACTTTCGTACAGTATTGTTTGAACCCTTCCGGAAGCTTGGTGGACCAAAGTACAGTCAGGTTCGGCTCAGGTGCAGGACCAAGGTTGTTCAGGGTGTGCAGGAAACGGAAGCTGTTTTTCGTCACACGGGTTTCTCCATTTACGGACATGCCACCGATGGATTCAGTTACCCATGTTGGGTCTCCACTGAACAATTCATTATAATCCGGCGTACGCAGGAATTTGACGATCCGCAGTTTCATAACAAAATGGTCAACCAGTTCTTGAGCCTGTTCTTCAGTTAGCAAGCCTTCTTGCAAATCACGTTCAATGTAAATATCCAGGAATGAAGAAACACGTCCGAGCGACATCGCCGCACCATTTTGCTCTTTGATCGCAGCCAGGTAACCGAAGTAGAGCCATTGGAACGCTTCTTTTGCGGTTGTGGCTGGCAAAGAAATATCGAAACCATGCATTTCACCCAGTTGTTTCAACTCTTGCAATGCACGAATCTGTTCGGACAGTTCTTCACGCAGGCGAATGACATCTTCATCAATCACATCGACTTCAAGTGCATTCAGCTCACCTTTTTTATTTCGAATCAGGAAGTCCACGCCGTACAGAGCTACCCGGCGATAGTCACCGATGATCCGGCCACGGCCGTAAGCATCAGGCAGACCGGTAATAATCCCTGCTTTACGTGCTGCACGCATTTCAGATGTATAAGCATCAAATACGCCCTGGTTATGTGTTTTACGGATGTTCGTAAATATATCAATGACGCCTTGAGGCATTTCAAAACCATAAGCTTCACAAGCATCAATCATCATGCGAATTCCACCGAATGGCTGAATGGAACGTTTGAATGGAGCATCCGTTTGAACACCAACAATCTGTTCTTTGGATTTATCCAGATAACCTGGTTGGTGAGAAACAATCGTTGCTGGCGTGTTTACGTCAACATCAAGTACCCCGCCGTTATCGCGCTCTTTTTTGGTCAGATCGGATACGATATCCCATAACTCTTTCGTATTCTGAGTTGCACCTGCAAGAAATGCTTCGTCGCCATAGTAAGGTGATAAGTTGCGTGCCAGAAAATCATTCACATCTACGGATTTCGTCCATGTTCCTTTGGTAAAGTTTCTCCAGCCTGTTTGTTGTTTGACATCTTTTTCGATCACCGACATAGTAATCCCTCCACAAATTTGGATTTCCGGACACATGACAGAATGCTTCACTCGTCTCATCTGTGCCCAGAGCCGCGATTAATGTGATAAATTTCACATGTAATCCGGAACATGTTCTCTCTACTTGGGAACCGGAACCGCGGATGAATGTTTTTCTTACATTTTCAGTATACGTCTTCGTTCTTTCATCATCTGTGATTTTTATCACAAAGTTTGTGACCATCCTCACTTCACCTGTGCTGTGTCATGGTGAACCCTGAACTATTCACACTTATCCACTGCGCGGGCAGAACAACTTCCGATCGCTGTTCAAATCCGATTTCCCGAATTGAACAATATAATTTGAACGAAAGGATATGTACACTAGCCACTCCGAGGATAGAACAACCTTCCGATCGCTGTTACCCCCAGATTTTGTTGATTCCCTTTATAAAAGGTAAAATCCGGGGATAAAGGCGAGCGCTATCGCTTCTTCAGGTTTTTTCTCTCCTCTCCGTTATCGTGTACATGTATGGTTCAAACTATATAGCATAGAAGGTTGAAATCGTGCTTGAAGCAAACGCTTCGCTTCTTCCGTTTTTTCTGCCCTCTCCGTTATGGTGTGACTACTTGGTTCAAAAAGTAACATCACGAATTCCGTGTAACCTTTTACAGGAAAGACGGCAATCGGGGCTCCCCTTTCGGGGAACCCTGACTATATCTGCCTGAATCCTGCTGTTGCTTTAGTTGTTATTCAAACTTGCCATAGAAAGCATTGCGGTATACATCTGCCAGTTCAGTGACGAGTGGCAGTTTTGGATTGGCTGTTGTACATTGGTCCTCGAATGCGCGGTCTGCCAGATAATCGACATGTGCCTCAAAGTCTTTGGCATCGAATCCGATTTCCTGGAACGACTCTTCAATACCCAATGTTTTGTTGAGTTTGCGAATCGCATTGATGAGGCTGGTAACGCCTTCTTCTGTCGTACGTGCAGGCAATCCGAGAATGCGGGCAATTTCGGCATAACGCTCATCTGCAACAAAGTGCGAATATTTCGGGAACGATGCAAACTTCGTCGGTTTTTTTGCATTGTAGCGAATGACGTGTGGCATCAGGATGGCATTGGTACGTCCATGTGCGGTGTGGTACTGACCACCCCATTTGTGTGCCAAGCTGTGGTTAATGCCCAGGAATGCGTTGGCAAAAGCCATACCGGCAATCGTTGAAGCGTTATGCATTTTCTCACGAGCCAATTTGTCACCTTGCAGCGCCGATTGCTCGAGGTATTGGAATACCAGTTGAATCGCTTTGATCGCGAGTCCATCCGTGTAATCATTCGCCATGACGGATACATATGCTTCAATGGCGTGAGTCAACACGTCCATACCTGTATCCGCAACAGCGGTTTTAGGCAGAGAGTATACGAATTCCGGGTCTACAATGGCTACATCTGGTGTTAACTCGTAGTCTGCAAGTGGATATTTCGTATTGCCTTGATTTTTATCTGTAATAACTGCGAACGATGTTACTTCCGAACCTGTGCCCGAAGTTGTCGGGATCGCTACGAATTTCGCTTTCACGCCGAGACGTGGATATTTGTAGATCCGTTTGCGGATATCCATGAATTTTTGCTTCAAGTCATTGAAATCCGTGTCAGGATATTCATAGAACAGCCACATCGCTTTGGCAGCATCCATCGGTGATCCCCCGCCGAGAGCGATAATGCAGTCTGGCTGGAAGCGGCGCATCATTTCCGTACCGCGGTCTACCGTTGTTGTGGATGGATCGGGTTCGACATCCGAGAACACTTCAATGGCTACCGGCATTTGACGTTGACGCAGATAGTGTTCTACTTTTTCCACATAACCAAGTTTGACCATCATAGCATCCGTAATAATGGCTACACGTGTGATGTCCGGCATTTTGGCAAGATACTGTGTTGCCCCTTTTTCGAAGTAGACTTTGTTCGGCACTTTGAACCACTGCATATTCACGGTACGGCGAGCCACCCTTTTCACGTTGATTAAGTTCACAGCGGTTACGTTGGAAGAAGTCGAGTTCCGTCCATACGATCCGCAGCCAAGTGTCAGTGACGGCATGTTGGTGTTGTAGATGTCACCGATGGCGCCGTGTGTGGATGGTGAATTTACGATAATCCGCCCGGTTTGCAGGCGATCTGCAAATTTGCCAATGACTTCTTCGTTCGTCGAATGAATAACAGAGGAGTGACCCATGCCGCCAAAAGCAACCACTTCTGCTGCACGCTCAATCCCTTCAGCTGCCGTTTTCACTTTGTAACAAGCCAGTACCGGGCTTAATTTCTCAGCCGACAATGGGAATTTGGTACCTACCCCTTCAATCTCGGCCACGAGAATTTTGGTGCCTACTGGAACTTCAATACCACACAATTTCGCAATGCTCACCGCAGATTGACCAACAATCGCCGGGTTCACCGCACATTTTTCAGCATTAATCGCACCTGCGGTCAATTTTGCGGCCTCATCCTTGTTGACGAAGTAACAGCCGTTCGCGATCATTTTCTTTTTCACTTGATCAAAGATCGGTTCTTCGATGATGACTGCTTGCTCGGAAGCACAGATCATACCGTTATCGAACGATTTAGACAAAATCAGATCCGTGACTGCTTGGTTGATATCTGCACTTTTCTCAATAAAGCAAGGTACGTTCCCTGGCCCTACACCCAGTGCCGGTTTACCACAGCTGTATGCCGCCCGCACCATGCCTGATCCGCCTGTTGCCAGAATGAGCGCCACATCATTATGATTCATCAGCGCGTTTGTGCGATCCATGGAAGGATCATCAATCCACTGGATACAATCCGCTGGAGCACCATGCTTCACCGCAGCATCAAGCAGGATTTTGGCAGCTTCCCGGCTACAGTTCTGTGCAGATGGGTGGAAACCGAAGATGATCGGGTTACGCGTTTTGATGGAAATCAGTGCTTTGAACATCGTAGTGGATGTTGGATTGGTTACCGGGGTAATCCCCATGATGATACCGACAGGCTCCGCAATTTTCTGGAAATTTTCGTATTCGTTATCTTCAATAACCCCTACTGTTTTGTCATATTTAATGCTATGATACACATATTCTGTTGCAAATATGTTTTTGGTGATTTTATCCTCATACACACCCCGACCTGTTTCTTCCACGGCCATCTTGGCGAGCATCATATGTTTGTCCAGACCTGCCAGCGCCATCGCTTGCACGATGCGGTCAATCTGTTTCTGATCCATGGACATGAATGCTGCATGTGCTTTATTCGCTTTGTCAATTAACGTTTGAATATACTGACCTGCTGTCTCTTCTTTTACTGGGGCGACTTCGTTCTTTACAGCCATCTCCCTCATCCTCCTAAAGGTTCGTATTGGTTTGTCTCTCTTCTTTACATTCACATCGTATCATGGGGAAAGAGTTAATTATGTGATTTTTTTCACAAAGTATAACAAATTTAATTTAAGTTTTTTAGTGTCCCTTACTTAGCCAATTACACTTCCTATTTAAACTATAGGGCTGTCAGATTCATCCTCCCCTTTCGAAAGTGAATTTAATCACAATGTTTGAAATTTCGCCATTTTTGCCCCCTTTCCATGCCCCTCAAACGGCAAGATAAGGTATATACTGAACTTAAAAATTGAACCACCGCAATTTGTACCGTCCTTCCCGGCCGAGAGATGACCCTGATCAGGACGGCAACGGTTTGCGGCGAACCACGGGGGCCAGTCCAAGCTGCAGAAGGCCGTCCGATGGACACAAAGGGGAGATAGACTTATGAGAGAACAACTGAGTGTACTGGAAAAACGCGGAAATACCAACTGTTTCTCGGAAGTGAATTTCAACCATCTGCTCGTAACGATGAAGGACAGAACCTATCCGGAAGGAACCCATCTGTATTGGGAGGGAGATGTCTCTGACAAACTTTATTATATGAAACGAGGCCGGGCCCAGATCACCAAATCCACGGATGAAGGCAAGGAATTGATTATGTACATGTATCAAGCCGGTGATATGATTGGGCAGGCTGATCCGTTCTTCGGATCGAAACACAGCTTTTCGGCGGAAGTGCTGGAGGATAGTGAGATCGGCGTACTGGAGCATAAAGACCTGGAAATGCTGATCTGCCAACACTGTGACTTTGCGATCGACTTTATGAAATGGATGGGTATCCATCACCGTTTGACCCAAACCAAATTCCGTGATCTGATGTTATATGGCAAACCTGGCGCACTCTGCTCCACGCTGATTCGATTGTCCAATTCCTACGGCGAGCCCCATGGAGAGCATGTCATGATTCATAAAAAAATAACACACACGGATCTGTCCAATATGATTGGAGCGACCCGTGAAAGTGTCAACCGCATGTTAAGCGATCTGCGTAAAAAAGACGCCATTGAATACGATAACGGCATGATTGTCATCAAGGATTTGCACATGCTACAGGGCATCTGCCACTGCGAATTGTGTCCTAACGAGATTTGCCGAATCTGACGCTTTTCCCGTCTTGTAAAACATTTGATACGCAAATGAAAAAAGCCCATCTTCTATAACGAAGATTGGGCTTTTGTTATGCTTAAGATACAGTAGTCAACTCGAGCTTTACTGCATCACGTGGATTCAGTTTCATGTCCAAACCGTTTTCCATCAGTTCCTTGTCATTCACCATGATCATCCAGCGTTGGTTCATCCGGGGAATTACATTTTCAACGGAAACAACGAATTTGTTATTCTCCGACATTCTTACAATCCCGCTGGACTTCAATACATCACGCACAGTACATTCCTGAACATACACCCCGGCATATTGACGATTGAGATTTGGCATAATATTTCCACCGCTCACCTTGAGTAATGTTGTTTGGTACGCAACATCGTCTCCCCTACTGTCAGCGGCTTTTACATATATGATCACTTCATCTTTGACATGAAGCTCCATGTCCCAATTTTCCGGGTCAATATCCTTGCCATTCAGTTTGACCGCCCAGCTAAGTGAGGAGTCCAGCGAAACTTCCCCCACGGATTGGATCCGCTTGCCATCTGCTGTAAAATCGACAAGTCCACTGTTCAATAGTGCTTTCTTGAGCGTCAGACCTTCACTAAAATCTCTCTTAATGGACTTCGTTGCGTCAGGCAAAAAAGTACTGCCATCCACTGCCACAGTAATTGTATTCTGCGATTCGGTCTCTTTGACGATTGGCTGTTCGGAAGGCTGTGTCTCGCTACACCCGGCTAATATAACCAGAATAAGCAGACATATACCTATGTAACCGGGGATTCTCTTCTTCATGTAGGTAACACCACCCTGCGTAAAATCATTCACCCTGTTGTCCATAACCTCTATTATGGCACAAAATTCATGCAAAAAAAGTGTCAATGCCGTTACTTTTCATCCAGCAGCGTCCATAACTGGTTTATACAACACAAAGAGCCTGCAAGCAGGCCCTTTGGCTCTAAATATCATTAAGGTCGTCTATAGAGTAGCATGGTTACTGGACACAAGCCTGCATGTAGGTACGGCCTCCGTCTCCATCCTTCAGATACGGATTGAGCCCAAAGAATTGTTCCTCCGACACATAAACACCTGTCAGCAAACGCCCTTCAAGTAATCCACCATCCACCTGTACACAGAACGAAGGTGCATCCACGTATTCCTGGTAGAGCGGAATCTGACCCGATGAATGGTGTACCTTGGATACCTTGCCCTGCTCATGCAGCGGCCGTTCAGAGAAATAGGTAGGTACAATATAACGCGCAATCACATCTAGCTCCTGTACAGTGTAGAAGGTGTCATCACCCAGCCAAGGCGCAAACATGCGAATCTTCTCATATTGCGACCATACAATCGCCTGAATCAGCATCTCTGCTTGAACAAAACGACCCTCGCCCAGATCCAGATACACACGTTCTTCTTGGAAAGTGGGCTCGGCCTGAACCCCAATGGAATCGGGTTGTCTCAGCTCACATCCGATACATTTCCAGCCTTTTGCTGTCTTAATCCATTTTTGCAGTACCGCCGGAGCCATGACCTGACCATTGCTATTGGTGGAATGAGTCTTCTCTCCTGCAACATCATCCTTAACCGACGGGGAATATGAAGTTCGTTTAAACAGCTCCGCAGCTTTTTTGTAAATTAAATGTACCTGGATGGATGCGCTCTCAAGTTCTGCAATATCTTGCTTGCCGTAGCGTACTTCACGGGATAAGCTTTCTTCTCTCATGACAAGTGGCCTCCTCGCTCCGGCCGCCTGCGGCCATTTTATTTTACAATTATACTACAACTCGCGACAACATGTGCAGAACCCTGAAGACAAAAACTCCTGATTTCCACTGGAAACCAAGAGCCTTTATCCCAACAGTTCCTTTAGTTTGAGCCGGGGAAGCTGTTACTACTCAACCCAATGCTCTGCCCAATCTTGAATTTGATTCATAACGGGCTGTAGCGCCTTGCCTTTCTCTGTCAGTTCATATTCAATACGAACTGGCGTCTCCGGATAGACATGACGGATCAGAATTCCTTCGCTTTCCAGATCTTTCATCCGTTCTGACAGCATCTTATCACTCATCGATGGAATCAGGTTGGAGATATCCTTGAATCGCTTCGAACCACTCATCAACGTTTGAATAATCAGACCGTTCCAGCGCTTACCCAAGAAAGAAAACGCCGTCTCAAAGCGCGGACACATCCGCAGATCTTGGCCTTCCACATTAATCACCTCTTTAGAGATCACTCAACTTACGTTTAGTTAGTATATTTCATAATAACATATTTAAGTCTCAAAGAAAACGTCTGCCGCTAAAAAGTTAAAATTTTAGAGGCATAACTCAACTTCGATGATACAACTCAGTATACATCACATGGGACAACGGAACCATGGGAAAATATCGTCTAACTCCCATGTAGCTATCTTACCCAAAAAGTTCCTTTTATTAACCCAAAAAACCCTGCTGCCTCAGTCATACTTGACTTGGAGAAGGGTTCTTTGGTATATCGTTTATTTTATGCGTTCACATAGCCAATTTGCAGATTAAACCAGCACGTTACCAAGTGATCTTACAGGCTCGCTGAAGCCAAATTCCGGCTTAACGTTGCGCGTAGGATATGCCCACTTCACGCCATTGCTGATCACTTTTAAGATTTCCGGATTGTAGAAAGTCGGGTATGTTTCGTGCCCAGGACGGAAATAAAAGATTTTGCCTGAACCGCGGAGGAACGTGCATCCGCTTCGGAATACCTCTCCACCTTGGAAGTTGCTTACAAACACCAGCTCATCCGGCACTGGAATATCGAAGAATTCCCCATACATTTCTTCTTTTTCCAGAATGATCTTGCTATTGATGCCCTCAGCAATTGGATGGGACGGATTCACACACCAGATAATCTCCTGCTCATTGGCTTCACGCCATTTCAGATCACAACTTGTGCCCATCAGCGCTTTGAAGGGTTTGGAGAAGTGACCGGAGTGCAGCACAATCAACCCCATGCCATCCAGGACCCGCTGTGCAACCTTCTGTGAAATCTCGTCACTCACGCGATCATGCGCCATATGTCCCCACCATATAAGCACATCTGTCGAATTCAGCACCTCATCACTTAATCCATGCTCAGGCTGATCCAGTGTTGCAGTGCGAATGGCAAAGCCTTCGCCTCCCAGCCCGTTTGCCAACGCCATGTGCAAACCGTCAGGGTAGACTTCTTTTACTTCATCATGAATTTTCTCATGGACAAATTCATTCCAAATGGTGACGTTAATCATATTCGATTTCCCCCTAGTGTAACTCTAAACCCACCACATATCTCCCAGTGGTTCTTCAATCAATACTTGTTGGAGATTTTGCACAGCTTTAGAGAATCCTTCTTCTACCGACATCAGACCATCTTCGTGTTCAATACTTACGACATAATCATATCCAACCAGACGCAGAGCGCTAATAATATCAGCCCAAGTCTTATTATCGTGACCATAACCGACCGAGCGGAATTGCCATGCACGATCAAGCATGTTTGTATAATCCTGCATATCTGTTACACCATGTTTATTTACGTTAATTGGATCAATAGTTGTATCCTTCGCATGGAAGTGATGAATCGCGCCTTCACGTCCCAGAATGTGGATCGCTTGCACCGGATCAATACCTTGCCACCACATGTGGCTTGGGTCCAGGTTAGCGCCAATCACTTCGCCTGCTGCTTCACGCAGTCTCAGCAAGGTAGCTGGTGTGTGCACTGAGAATCCACCGTGCAGTTCCAGTCCCACTTTCACATTGTGATCTGCAGCGAACTTGCCCCACTCAGTCCAGTAAGGGATAACTTTGTTGTCCCATTGCCATTTGAGAACTTCCTGGAAGTCATTCGGCCATGGTGCAACAGGCCAGTTCGGATATTTGGCATCCTCATGGTCTCCCGGACAACCGGAGAATGTATTTACAACAGGCACTTCCAGTTTCTCAGCCAGTTCTACCGTCTTAACAAAATCATCGTGGAATCCTTTCGCAATATCCTTTTGTGGATGAAGCGGGTTACCGTGACAGCTCAATGCGCTGATGGTCAGACCGCGAGATTCTACTGCATTTTTGAAATTTTTCAATGCTGTCGGGTTGGTCAGAAGCTCATCCGGTTTACAATGAGCATTCCCTGGATGTCCACCCGTTCCGATTTCTACTGCTTTCAAGCCTTTGGATGCAACATAGTCGAGTGCATCCTCCAATTTACGTCCTCCGAATAGTACCAAAAATACGCCGAGTTTCAAGTGCGATTCCTCCCTAGATTAAATATCATATTAATTGCTGGTTTTATGAACCATGAACTGCATCAATTTACCGTTCAGATCACATGATTGTATCATTATTGTGGAAAATCAAGAGCTATTCTATCCTGAAATTAAACGTAAGAATACTGGTTATTTCATTGGAAATGACATCCGGTCAGTTTAGTCGAAATAAACCGCTTTGCCTGTCTGAGCAGACTCGTAGATCGCTTCAAGAATCTGAGTAACCACGATGGCTTGTTCAGGTTTTACAACTGGATCTTTGTCTTCTATGATCGCTTCAAGCCACATTCTAGCTTCACGATCCGCTTCATTTTCTGCACTGCCGGAATAAAAAGCAACTCCGCCTGCTTCCAGATCTACCTTGGTTTCAAACAGACGGCTGCGTTTCTCGCCATTGATACGCAGACCATCCTGCATATCCGCGCCACCTTCTGTTCCGCAAAGCAATGATTTCGCTTCGCCGAACTCAGCTACGTTCAGCGCCCAGCTGGATTCGATAATAATTGTAGCCCCATTCTCCATCGTCACAAAGCCGAATGCAGAATCCTCTACCTTGAATTGTTCCGGGTCCCACGGACCAAAAGCATTGGCCGCATTCTCACGTTGACCCAGCTTGTGGAAAGTTGAGCCCATAACACTTTTCGGCTTGTAATTATCCATCAGCCAAAGAGTCAGATCTAACGCATGTGTACCGATATCAATTAACGGTCCTCCGCCCTGCTTTTCCTCATCAAGGAACACACCCCAGGTAGGTACAGCACGGCGGCGAAGTGCAATCGCCTTACCGAAGTAAATATCACCCAGCTCGCCTTCTTCACACATCTGTTTCAGATATTGGCTGTCATTGCGGAAGCGGTTTTGATAGGCAATAGACAATTTTTTACCTGTACGTTGTGCGGCCTCCAACATAGCCTGCGCTTGTGCAGACGTTTTCGCCATTGGCTTTTCACACATTACATGTTTGCCCGCCTCAAGGGAAGCGACCGTGATCACGGAATGGGAGTCGTTTGGTGTACACACATGTACCACATCAATGCTCTCATCCTTCAGCATCTCGTGATAATCCGTATATACTTTGGCTCCCTCAGCACCGAATTCAGCTGCTGCCTCCTCCGCACGTTCTTTCACAATGTCGCAGAAAGCGACCATACGGCCCTGAGATTGTTTGGACAGGCTGGGCATATGTTTACCTTTGGCGATTCCGCCACAACCTACGATGGCGATATTAAGTACTTTAGACATGAACAAGTCCTCCATTAGCGGCATATTTTCTAATCCAGTTCATACTGCTCTCGATGCTTTGCAGTGGATGATTCTGACATACATCCTGTTCCACAACAAGCCACTCGGCTCCCGCCTGATCTGACGCTTTAGCTACAGCCCCCAGATCTACCTCGCCTTGGCCAAATTCCACTGTCAGGACTTGACCTTCTGAACGGCACATGTCTTTCCAGTGAACCAGCGGCAGACGTCCCGCATACTTCGCGATGACTTCCGTTGGCGGGGATCCTGCGGCGTGAGCCCAACACGAATCCAGCTCCATTTGCAGGTGGAAAGCGTTTACGTTATCATCCATCGCGTATAACGCCTGCTGACCCTCAACCTGCTCTGTAAATTCAAAATCATGATTGTGATACATTAACACCATATCCTGCGCTGCACATTTCTCACCAATCTCATTGAGGGAAGCAAATACGTTATCCCATTGTCGTTGTATTAGTGTGACTGTACAGCCTCTGACTGATTTTCATCTGTATTGTTTTCTGCTGCTGCTTGATAGGTGCTCTCCAGTTGGATGTGTTTGCCCTCAAGCGAGGAACGCTGGAACGCATGCATAGCTTCAAGCACATGGTAGGCGAGCTTGCCACTGGCCTTGTGTTCGCGTCCGGCTCGAATGGATTCAACCATTTCGGTAACGCCGATTCCGCGCTCATTCTGTCTGCTTTCAAAAGCAGGCGTCACAGTCTCCCAAGTGTCCTGGCCGAATCTGCGCAGCTTCACTTCCCCGTTAAAAAAGTTGGGGTCCGGTATGCTCATCGTGCCTTCGGTACCGTAGATTTCAATCCGAGGCAAATCCGAAGCACCCCGGATATCGAAGCTGGTGATCATGGTTGCAATGGCACCTTTCTCAAAATCAATCGTTCCTGCCAAATGTGTTGGCGTCTGTACCTCAAGAGGTGTACCTTCCTTTGGCCCGGAACCAATAACGCGATCTGTAATCTGTACACCTGCTGAGGAACTAATTCTGCGAATCGGTCCAAGGAGGGTGATCAGCGCTGTCAGATAGTAAGGCCCCATATCGAACATCGGTCCGCCACCAGCGACATAAAAGAACTCCGGATTCGGATGCCAAGCTTCCGGCCCTCCACCCATGAAAAATGAAGTTGCCGCAATTGGCTTACCAATCCGTCCTTCTTCAATAGCCTTGCGGGCAGTCTGAATCCCTGATCCAAGGAACGTATCCGGTGCTGAACCAACATACAATCCTTTTTCCTCAGCCAGTTCAATTACCTTGCGACCATCCTCAAGAGAGATTGCCAACGGTTTCTCGGCATACACATGTTTACCTGCTTCTAGCACAGCCAGATCCGTCATGGCATGACTACCAGGAACCGTGAGGTTTAGCACAAGCTCAATCTCGTTATCTTGCAGCAACTCATCTACATTGTAAACGTTTGCGATATTAAATTCATCAGCTCGTTCTTGTGCCCGTTCACGGATCAAATCCGCAACAGCCACCACTTCAATGAGAGGATTATCTTTTAAGTTTTCCAGATAAATGGCGCTAATGTTACCGCAACCAATAATGCCCGCTTTCATTTTCTCCACAGTGATGTTCATCTCCTTATGAGTGGTGAGAACCTGTAACTTGCATATTTGTAATTGAAGGTTTTGCGCTTGAGTGTTGCACTTGAATTTAATACTATGGTATTCCGTTTCGGCTTCAATTAAAATGAATAATATGATCGAAACATGAACTATCTGGTCATAATTTTCAAATTGCAAGGAGTATGCCAATGCCGACTGATTATTCCTGCCAGGTTCTTACAGCAGGCTTCTCATTTCATCGCAAACCTTATATAGGCTTGCATCCTGAGGGAGTAAAGAATTACTTGTTGAGGCTTCAGACGGACGGACGTTGCCGAGCTCGTGTAGACGGCACCATGTCGCTTGTTGATGCGGGCGATCTGCTTCTGTTTAGTCCAGATGAGCCGTATGAACTGAGAATAGACAAAGAGCAAAATCCGATGGGTGAACGACTTGTGGAGAGTGGTGATTACCATATTTTCTTCAATGGAGACTGGGTGGATGAGTGGTGGAAACATCACAAGCGGCCGAACCGGATCAAGGTGCAGCTGACTGAAAGCCTGCTCACCCTGTTTCGACAGCTCGTGCTGGAGCAGCGCCGTATTTCCAATCCGTACCCTGAAATCGCCAGTTATTATATGCGAATTCTTTGTCTTGAAGTGGATCGTATGCTCTCGGAGCATCCGACGATTACCAATACCAACTATGTGGCATATGAGATTAAAAGTTACATCGAGGAGAACGCTTCTTCTCTATTCAAGCTTGAAGATATAGCTACCCATATTGGAATCAGTGTTTCACGGGGGGTTCATCTCTTCAAAGAAGCATTTGGTAAAAGTATTATGCAATATACGCTGGATGTAAGGCTGAACATGGCCAGGGAACGGATCATTTTCAGTCCAATGACACTCGAACATGTAGCCGAGTCTTCCGGCTTTAACAATTATACGTATTTCCACCGGGTATTCCGCTCCCGGTTCGGCATGTCGCCCAAAGAATTTCGCGTCATTCACCGGGAACAGATGTAATCGCTTCATTAATACGTATACGTATTATTCGTAACTGGACTTATTTGCGCGCAGCAATCGCTTCGGATACAACCATAGCCAGATCTTCGTTGCCAAACATGGATAGTACGCCTAATACGGTATCGTCCGGAATGTCACCGGCTTCCTCCTTGGATACAACTAGCTTCAGCACCTGCTGCAAACGCTCATTGCTCAGTTGTTCCGGGTAGGCTTGCCGGTACATCTCTTCCGGGTCCAGTCCCTGATTGACACACCATTGGGCAAATACCAGAATCATCATTTCCTCTTCCTGTCTATACGTCTCAATTACAGCTTCCTCAATCTGTTTGTTGCGTTCTTTTTCATATTCATCCATGGTATTATTCTTCCTCCAATATCGTTTAATGAATCATTAGTGCGGAAGGCTCCATTCTCATACTCCCGCACGATCCTCTTCCAGATTAACCGCGGATAAGCTGTTCAGCCAGGTCATGACTGTCCATGACGTGACTTGCACTGATGGCACAGTCATCCGGGGTTTCAAGATTTGCCAAAAATTGATCAATCGCTCCGGTGAAACCTCTTCGGGTCAAAATACTTTCCCAGCTGCCAAAGGTTTCCTTGCGTTCCTGTGCACCGCGTTCCTCATATTTCGCTATTTCCATGTTCAGTACTTCTACCGATCTTCCCCCGCCATACAGCTCAAGCTTCTCCAGATCCGCTCCTGCTTGGCGTACCATATCGAATCTGCCATATGCTGTTCTGCCCAGCTTGGCTGATCCTGCGGCGTGCAGCAGTCGGTCCAAATCATTTTTTCGTATCCATTGATGGAGCAGCTGCACATTGTGATCCGAATACCATAACATCAGGTCAAGCATATGAATCAGATCGTCATAGATCGTTTCCGCAGCAGGACGATCCTGAATGCCTGTCCGATGTTTAGTTACTGTCAGCGATTCAAAGCCTTGTCCAGCCTGCATCCATTCCTTCGCGTTTTGATACAACGGTGCAAATCTCCGGTTAAAACCTACCGCCAAAAGAAGACCCTGTGCTTCCGCAAATGCGGTCATTTCTTCCGACTCCCGTAACGTATAAGACAGAGGTTTGTCCACGTATACTGCCAGCCCCCGCTCCAAACATTGCATGACAATGTCAAAATGAGCTTCTGTCGCTGTATGTACAAACACCGCATCCAGATCCCAGGACAACAATTCTTTCATATCCGTTGTTCCATTGTTCAATCTATAGGTATGCTGTATTTCCTTCACCGGCTCGGGAGAACGGTTCATAATCCCCGTAATTTCCACGTTTGAGTGGGCAGTCAACAGCGGCAAATATACTTTGCGTGCAATATCCCCGAGTCCGATGATCGCAGCACGGGTTCGCTTGGTTGTTTCCATTATGATCATTCCACCTTCAGATGAGTTCTATATTTCTACGTCCTATAGTGTAACCCTTCAGACACCAACATGCCAGTGATTGCAGCTAGAATCGGCACGAATTGTCCATCCTTTGGTTGAACGTGGTAAACTTTAGAGAGACAGCAATACGGATTGGGATACGGTAAGACCTTCCTGGTCTGAAAGGAGCGTTTGGGATTTTGCGAAAATGGTTATGGCTCCTCTTATATGTTTTACTTGCCGGAGTCACGTTTATTTACAGATATGAACTGCTGGCCTGGACCGATCTGCATCAGTCCATTCCACTTTTACTCGCCATGGCGACGTTTTTTGCTCTTGTACCCGTAATTCCGTACAAAATCGTCATTATTGCCTTTGGCTATAGTTACGGTACTGCAACAGCAGCCTGGATATGCTGGCTTGGGACCACATTTGCTGCACTGCTTGTATATACCGGAGCAAGAACGATATTCCGAAATCAGGCCAGATCCTATCTCGGACGCATTCGGGGTTTGAATCGATTTACAACCTGGATGGAGGCTCATCCCTTTATGGGTATCGTGTCTATGCGACTGCTGCCCATCGTGCCCCAAATGGCGGTTAATATCTATGCTGGCATTACCTACACCCCATTCTGGGTATTCATGGTTGCGACGGCTATTGGCAAACTGCCTGCGATTTTTGTTTTTGCCTATGCGGGTGCACAAGCCGAAACATCAATCTGGGTGAGCCTGCTAATCCTTGCCGGTTATCTGGTGTTCATGACGATAATATTATTCTTGTTTCGCTTACGCTCTCGTAAAAAAGTCTAAGTGGGAGAAGTCAGAAACTGTTCAGATTCATCCTCTTTACGATCCTGCTTGGTTGGCTTGCCAATTCGGGATATAATAGAAGAGTAAGCCAAAATATCATTCTTCATCAGAAATGGAGTGACTATAGCATGGAACAACATACTAGTGAAAAAGCAACTTTTGCAGGCGGGTGCTTCTGGTGTATGGTATCCCCCTTCGAGGAACTACCCGGCATTCATAAGATTGTATCGGGTTATACAGGAGGACATACGGAGAACCCCACATATGAGGAGGTCTGCTCGGAAACAACTGGTCACGTAGAGGCCGTTCAAATTACATTCGACCCGGCCATCTTCCCATATGAGAAGCTCGTTGAATTGTTCTGGCAACAGATCGACCCAACGGATACGGGCGGACAATTCCATGACCGTGGATCATCCTATCAGACGGCCATCTTCTATCACAGTGAAGAACAACGCCAGATCGCAGAAGCTTCCAAAGCAGCTTTGGCACAAAGCGGACGTTTTGACAAACCCATCTTCACACCGATTTTGCCAGCGAAAACGTTCTATGAAGCAGAAGAGCATCACCAAGGTTACCATCACAAAAATCCTGCGCACTACAAACGTTACCGTAAAGGTTCTGGACGCGAAGACTTTATCGAACGCAACTGGTCCGGTAAAGTGGATAAAGACGGCCTGAAAGAGCGTTTGACGCCTCTTCAATACGAAGTTACTCAAAACAATGCAACCGAACCAGCATTTCATAACGAGTTCTGGGATCACCACGGTGACGGAATTTACGTGGACATTGTATCCGGTGAGCCACTGTTCAGTTCCACCGACAAATACGATTCCGGCTGCGGCTGGCCAAGCTTCACCCGTCCACTGCGGGATTATAATGTAAAGGAAAAAACGGATCTCAGCCACTTCATGATTCGTACCGAAGTGAGAAGTCGTGAAGGAGATTCCCATCTGGGTCACCTGTTTAATGACGGCCCTGCCGAAGCTGGTGGTATGCGTTATTGCATCAACTCCGCAGCCCTTCGTTTTGTACCCAAGGAAGACCTTGAAAAAGAAGGATATGCCGAATACGGAGTACTGTTTAAATAAGATAAGATAATATTCACATAGAATTACCTTAAAGAGCAGCGGAAATTTTCCGTTGCTCTTTTGGTTGTATATTTTGCCCATTCTCCGCTGGGATGTAAAGAGTTCTTGACATACGAATGATCAGTCATATAAAATTCAGGTGTAAAGAGTTCTTGACACGATTGAGTTCATTCGTGCCATGTAAAGTGAGGTTTGTGGATGCAAAATCGGATAAAAGTACTGCGTGAACTGAAAGACATTTCACAAGGCAAACTTGCCGAACAGTGTGATGTCAGCAGACAGACGATTAATGCTATTGAAAACAATAAGTACGACCCCAGTTTACCACTGGCTTTTGCTATCTCAGAAGCACTGGAGGTCACGATTGAACAGTTATTTATGTATGAGAGGAGAAAATCCTGATGAGGTCAAGAAACTGGACAATAGGAATTACAGGTTTATCGGCACTTCTTGTGCTTGGAATGGTGATATATCGGACAGCTTTTGGGAAATCCGTTGGACTCGGCGAAATGGTAACACTTGGGTCAATCATGATGCTTTTCATGTCAACCGTGACATGGGGAACAAAGGCAAATCAAGATCATGTTCGTGAAGACGAGGAATTGGGTAGAAAAATTACGGAACAGAGCTCGAAGCTGGGGTATTTTCTACTGACATTCTTTATTCTCATCGCTGTTGCTATAGACCATTGGATGCATGAAGAACCCAGTCTTCTGCTTCTCTCCTTACTAGGGCTCTCCATGGTTATCCTACCCTTTCTTGAATGGATTCAGATGCGAAAGTACAGATTATCGGAGTAATTCCGAGATCCTTTTTGACTTTTGCATTCCTACTCTATCACATCATACTCACAATCCAGCCGATCCAGTAAGCAAATGGAATCAATAACAACTGCGCCAACAATGTGCCAAATAAACGGGATACAAGCATGCAGCCATAGATCTGATTCATTCGATCCAGCCGAATTTCACCACGCAGTGATTTGTCGCTAAGCAACGAAATACGAGGATCAATCAGGATCGTTAACAAAATGGTCGCTACTCCATTAATGAGTCCGGTGGATTGCGAAGCAGCTACAGCCTGCCCCGGATACAGATACGCAGCGTACAGACTGGACAGAACTCCAGTTGTATAGATCGCTGTCACCGCTATGTTCAACGTCATTAGTCGTCTGGGCATTCCGTGGTGTACCAATAACTTTGCCATTTTCCATGATGGCGGGGTAATGTAATACATCGCATTTTTGATCTTGCTGCGTTTCAATAGGCTTCTGACCATGGAAGGAATCGATCCTGCCGCCTCAAAATGAACGACCATTCGGGAAGCGAGCTTGACCATGGTTGGAAAACTTAGAATAGCCAAGGCTGTTCCTACCGTAGCCGCGCCCATTAGCCAGTGCAGTTGGGCTGCAAAATGTGGGTTCCCTCCATTCGTCGCCGTATCCACCAGATTGCCTACCATCGGCCCTTGGGCCATATTGGAGGTACGCGACACCAGCAGCAAAATTCCGGACAGGGACAAGGCCAGCGCTATTCTTCGAGTATGCAATCCCCCAAGACGCAGCGCATAGGACAGACTGTCCGCCGCATGAATAAGCATGGTAAATAACATAGGAATGGCTAGGCTTAAACTAAACATATGTAAATCTCCTTATCTTTTTTCCTAATGGGCTTCTATGGTAATTTCAAGTATGGAAGCATTATACTCCTCATCCACATAAAAGTATAGAAAAGCGCAGAGAAGTTGAACAGTAGAATTGCACCCAAACTACAACATACGCTACAAGGTTCTCCACAGCAATCGTTTATTCATCCGGGTACAGGGTAATATACAAATAACTTATATTGTACAGGAGGGAATCAATATGCCGTGGAACAAACAGGATTATCCCGTTTCCATGAAAAATCTGGAGCCTCGCGTCAGACATAAGGCCATTGAAATTGCCAATGCGTTGCTGGATGACGGTTACGAGGAAGGACGCTCCATTGCAATCGCGACTGCCAAAGCAGAAGAATGGGATGAAAATCATCCCACATCGAAGCAATCGAAGCAGGCTGCAAAACATACTTCTTCAGACAGCAAATCAGAGCATGGAAAGTCTTCATCTCCACGCCGCCATTCCGAGCCTGTCTCTTCTTCCAAAAGCCATGATAATATTCATGTCGTTCCTACCGACTCGGGCTGGGCCATCAAGGAAGAAGGTCAATCCAAATCTCTGGCTACGTTCCGAACCAAAGCCAAAGCTGTGGATGCTGCCAAAGAAAAGAGTGAAAAACAGAACATTCGGGCTATTATCCATAATGAAGATGGGCAAATCGCTTCTTCCATCAAGCCTTGAATGAATCTGTACTACAATAGGATATATCGTGAATGTACTACGTCTATTTGTTTTACTAAAGGTAAGCAAAAAAGCCCTTTCGCCGCTAATGGAATGATTCCCATCAAGCATGCAAAAGGGCTTTGTGTTTGGTATGAGGCAAGCCCACCTTACTCGAACAACATTCATTTCGAATAGGGTGGCCGTTACGTTTAATGCGAAACCCCTCTAGCCACAGGAGCTCGTTGTGAAGCACCGCTGACTACTTTGGCTGCAGTCGACACGGGCAGCTTCACAGCTGAGGTCGTAACCGTCCGGCGAGCCGGGAAACTGACCATGTACGTAATCACTTTACTTGCAATCCATACGGCCAGAATGGTATATAAAGTTTCTTTTACCGGTAGAAAGAAAAGCGACAATCCGAGTACAAACGCATCGCTGACAAAGAAAACCGTTCCCAGCTTCCAGCCCTTCCAACGGCTAATGAGCACCGCCAGAATGTCGTCTCCACCTGTTGCTCCTCCGAATCGAAGCACCATACCAGCACCCACGCCGGTGATAACACCGGACAGGACTGCCGGAATCCACAGATTACCGTGAAACGGAATAACCAGGGTGGAGTACCGCTCAAACCCGTCATAGAACAATGAGAATGCGGCCACACCCAGCAGCGCCTGAATCATGAACTTCCAGCCCTTGAGGAACCAGGCCAGAATCATGACTGGAATATCCAGCAGCAGCATGCCGATCGCAGGTGATAAGCCTGTCGCGTATTTTCCAAGCAGGGCCAGACCGACAAATCCGCCCTCCGATAAATGATTCTGAAAATTAATGTGATAGTAGGCAAATGCCAAAATAAATGTTCCGAGCAGCATAATGGCGAACTTTACCGCCTCTGTCTTAACTTGTTGTAAGGTTAACGATGTTCTCTTCATTCAGGTTCCCTCGCAGTTTGTAAAGGTTGGTTTGCACCGACCGTACCCTGCAAAAGGCAAGCCTGGAAGAAATCATCGTATTTGTCCTTCGAATAGTATTCATTCCAATCCCCTCTTTCGCAGAGTCAGCCGTTTTTTTTCTTTACGGTGGTGTACTCTACAAGGGGCGCTAAGTATAAGAGAGATCGTAACGTTTCCAGATCGTCCTTGGGGAGATTATCCTTCGGGAACTCATGGTATCCTGATCCTTTCTGTCTTTTGGTGGTTAGCTGTGCCAATTAAACTGATGAATATTACACCATGCATAAGACCATATAAACTTTACACTTAACCACTTCGATTGCAGTACCCTCTTTCGATCGCTGTTATCCCGGGATTTTTTGATTCCCTTTTCCTAAGGAAAAATCCTGTGATAAAGGCGAACACTTCGTTTCTTCAGACGGGTTCTGCACTCTACGTTCTCGTGTAAAAATTTAGTTCGCCTTCTATAGACACATGTAACGTTCAATTCAGTTTAAAAATCTAAGCTAACTTGCTTGTTCTTCTATTATATAACACCGATGTGATTGGGTCGAAACAGCAGATCCTTCAAATATGCGCAAAAAGCACACTCTGGCCTGCTTGAGCCGCCAAACAGCCACACCAGGACAAGCTTCTCTACCTAATGGTGCTACCTGCTCCTTCATTCTATGACTGAAGCTTCCAAATATAACTGTCCAGTCACCCAACTGTGACAATTTGGGTCCATTTTTTATTTTTCCGCGGATTTTAAAGGAATCATTTCCCTCTTGCACATACACTATAGCAAATGTAATCGGCTTATCTTGGTTCCAGTTAAACGTTTCCAGACTTACTCTGCTGTTTATGGTATAATATAACAATTGAATCCCCATTACCGTTTAAGCGAGGCGGATTATGAAAACGTTAAAGCCAAGAGTCTTTATTGGCTGCTCGCTGGAAGCGAAGCCGATTGCAGCCGCAGTACACGAAAACTTGCGTTTCTCGGCCGAAGTTACCCCTTGGTACTCCGGCGTTTTTAATCCAAGCAGCTATACCATGGACGATTTGGAAGCAGAAGTGCGTACAACAGACTTTGCCATTTTTATTTTTCATCCGGATGATATATCGAAAATTCGCGGGAAGTACTATGCATCTGTCCGTGATAATACAATGCTGGAAATGGGTTTGTTTATGGGTCGTCTGGGGCGAAAGCGTATTTTTTTCATTCTCCCTGAAGATATTACGGACATCAAAGACGCCAGCAAGATCGAAGGTTTACGTATGCCCACAGATCTGCTGGGATTAAATCCACTGGTTTATGAAATTCGTTCAGACGGGAAATGGGCGCCAGCCGTCTCGGTGGCCTGTTCCAAAATCGCAGACAGCATCGAGGAGCAGGGACGTTGGAGCGATCCCGAAGTAGAGAAAATCATTGAGAAGCATAAACTGTCTGAGGGGGAAGCACGGTTGCAGCTGCTTAAGCTGCTGCGATTCTTCAGGGAATTACTGCGTACCCGTAAACCAGATGCGGTAATGCTGAACCGAATGAGCGATGCACTTCGCAGCGCCTTTGTTTCCCATCCTCCATTCGCGGTACGGGGGACTGCTATATACCGTACAGATGACAGTGGTCATATTGAGCAATTATGTGGTAACGTTGGGGAACCGGGAAGAAAATATAACTTGTCCGCCAATGACGACAAGCAGCCCGATGATCCGAAGCGCATTCTGGTCATTGATTCTTACCTGGAGAACAAAATCAAGATCAACCTCTACGACGATTATCTTGAGAAAGAGTATCTGCTATGCTATCCTGTAGCCAAGAGATATGTAATTACAGTTCACATTATTGGACATATTGAAGCGGATGAGGCGATATTTCAGCAGATTGACTTAGAGAATCGTCAACTGTTTAACGCCATCAACGATTTGTTAGGAGGCGAACCGGAATGAAACCGGAAACGAAAAAAATAAGCAAGCGCTGGGGCAGCGACAAAAAGGTACGCCTCAGTTCTGCGCCCGAATCATCACGACCGGTTCCGGAACCCAAGGAAGAAGATCGTTTCCACAAACCGGCCGTACCGCTGACTACGATTGGCCCTTCCCTGAAGGGTAAGGAAAGACCTTACAAAGTGATTCTGGAAAAAGAGGCTTTATATGAGAAGCCTCAGTATCTGGCTTAACCGCTTTATGCACCTATACAACTCTGCCGTCTGGTTCGGCAGATCATCTGGCCCCGCCGCCCAAGGCAGGGGCTTTTTTGTTGCAACACTTTGGCAACCCTTCATAACCTTCGCTACTACCAACGGACTAAAAGCTCTTCATCCATTCCGCTGATGCATTAAGTCATTTTCTTTATGGCCTTAGGTTTCCTGCAAAACCCAAAAATTATACCTTATTTTGGAGAAGGCTTGTCCCTATATGATGCTTTTCAAAGTTTGAGAAATAAGGAGATGTAGGCAGTTAGTAACACTTCTCTCTCCATTCGTATTTCCAATTATAATATAAGAACATACGTTCTGTATATAGTGAATTTTCTATAGTCCAATACCATATGCAAAACAAACAGGCAACGCATATCTCGCGCTGCCTGCCTCACTAAATATTATAAAATAATCCGGAAAATATTTCGGTTTATAAACGCTAGATCAGACCGGACTGCTGAAGCAACCTACGTATAATAACAGCTGTTTCGGCACGGGTCATCGATTGATTCGGAGCAATGTTATCTTTTCCACGTCCGGACACAAGTCCAGCGTAGATGCTTGATGTTACTGCTTCCTTCGCCCAACTTGCTACCTGCTCGGCGTCTGCGTAATCTGTCCATTGCTGAACGTTCCCGGCAGAAGCAGCTGTTTCCATTCCAGTCACTGTCATAGCCCGTGCAATGAGCACCATCGCTTCCTGACGAGTAATCTGTGTCTGTGGACGGAATGTTCCATCTTCATATCCATTGATTAAACCGTAGTTGGACGCCGTGGTCACAACATCCGCGTACCATTCGCTTCCGTTCACGTCTTTGAAGGAATTAACCTGTTCCAAAGGCTTTAATCCCAATCCTCGTACCAGGATAGCAGCGAACTCTGCACGTGTAACTCCACGGTTTGGTCCAAAGGTTGTGTCCGTTATACCCTCGATAACCATCCGAGAACCCATATCATTCACTTCTGTCTTGGCCCAGTGTTGGGCTACATCAGTGAAGGTATGCGGGTGCCAAATAACGGCATACACACTGTTGGTCAAGCTGTTAATCTGTGCATGGTATTTCCCATTGACCTGTGTAATTTTCGTTGGTATATGACGTACAGTACCATCTTCATCTACTACAACACCCGTGGTGATCTGATTTGGATCAACGTTACCTGGTAATGCAATCGTACGTGATACATAGCTATTAAACTTATCCACGCTCACGGATTTGCCATCGAAGGTGGCTGTTACTTTGAAATCAACTGGTGATCCCAGAAGAGCATATCCATTATGCTGAGCTGCTGATTGTGCTGTCTGTATGACTGCTTCAGTCGGCTGTGAAATTTCAATTTGCAGTTTGATGTTCTCCAAAGAATTACTGGAATTCACACCCAGTTTCTGTGCGAGCTGCTCAATATTAACCTGCTGTGCAGGTAACGTATAGGAGGCAACATCGGTTTGAAGTACCAGCACTGCCTGTTTGTCAGCCATGAGTTTGACCGTCTGGCCCGTCAGCTCACCTACAATCTGATCTCCTTGGCTGTTGCCTGTCACGGGAATCGTGACGATGGCGTTGTTCCCCTCTGCTTGAAGTTTTTGTGCAATGAGACGTGCGTCCACTGCAAGGGTTACGACTTTCCGTCCGTTCACTTCAGTAGTGGTCAAGCTTCCAGCGTTCTCGGCTTTACCGTTCACGAACACCTGAGCACCTGTAGATGGCGGAGTTACGACGGGATTAATCACTGGTGTACCTGCACTAATTCCACCAGAACTGGAACCCCCAGAGTTGCCAGATCCTCCACCTGAGCTATCACTATTGCGCTTGATGTTCAGCGAATATGTTTTCTTGCTTACTCCATCCAATGCAGTCACTTCGATCGTAATTGTGTTCATACCACTGACGAATTGCACGACAGTACTGTTACCGCTAACTCCATTAATTTTCACAACGGCTCCAGTTTGATCCGGTTTAACGCTAATGTCGGTCGTGCTAACAGAACTACTGACCGTTGCTTCATAGACCTCGATGTCTGGATTGAATTCCGGTGATAAAGTAATTTGAGGCAAATTGATTCCACTTAGTTTGGCGTTAGTGATGTCAATACGATTAAAGTTAAGTGTGTAGTTATTACTGCTGCCATCCTCTGCTTGAACATCGATCATTACAGGATTTGAACCGTATACCAGATCCGTAACGGTATATGTGTATATACCATCTGTCACCGTCTCACCTGCTGCGCCTGTTACCGTTACGCTTTGTCCTTCATTTGCTTTGCTTAAGGAGAAGCTCACACTCGTCACGTCAGATTCGAGATCTACGCGATAATCAAGCTCATCCGCTGAGAAGCCCGGCGTCAGCTGCCCTGAACTTACCGTCAGAGTGGAGAGTGTTGCTGTTGATGACTTCCACTTTGCATAAAGCGTGATATTTCGCGTCAGACTCGTATTAAAATCAAAAGCCTGCTGCAGCTGAGCATCCTTATACCAGCCAAAGAACGAGTAGCCCTCTTTTTCCGGGGCGTCAGGAATGATTGCCGAGCTATTATAGCTCACCTTTTGACTTTCAACCTCTGTTCCCCCGTTAGATTCAAAACTGATATTTACATACAGGGGTTGCCACTGTGCATACAGCGTAACGTCATTATCATTCATTGAAAATGTATCCGCTGCGCTGTAGCTGGTGCCACTCCCGTCAGCGGCTGTATTCCACCCTGTAAACAGATAATCTTCCTTCACAAGTGCTCCCGTGTTATCCAGCACTGTCACTATTGCATCTTTTTCATATTTCAGATTGTCTACTGGAAGACTTCCCGTTGTCGCACCATTGGCATTGTAAATCACCGAATGTTCCGTAGAAAGCGTCATGACAGTCATTTTATTCCCTTTACTGCCGTCTGCATAAGCAACATAAGGCATTCCGTTCGGACCAAAAGCAAGTGAAGTTTCGTTGATTTGACCTGCGGAAAAGGGCTTTCCTCCAACCATAGTCCACTGACTTCCGTCAAGCTTCATCATTACACCTTGCGGGTCCATGCTAAAATTAACTGAGTTTTTAAAAGCTGTGTAGGGTACACCTTGCGGATCAAAAGCCAAAGACATGCTATTTAGCGTTCCTGTAGAGAAGCCCGGGTTGCCAATCACTTCCCACTGAATACCATTGAATCTCATTACAGTTGCTTTATTAGCATTATTTCCGTCCTGAAAAGCAAGATACGGTGAACCATCTGGACCAAATGCAAGTGAAGGGTATGATGCTTGTCCCGGTGTCAATGCTGCCACTCCTACATTTGTCCACTGATTTCCTGCAAACTTCATTACACTCACTTTATTATTCGTTGAATCTTTAAAAGCGAGATATGGTATTCCGGTAGCATCAAAAATCAGTTTGGACATATCGAGTGCAGTACCTGTCGTAAAACCGGCAGAACCAACAGTCTCCCACTGATTTTCATTCAATCTCTTAACAGTTACTTTATTATTTACAGACTGATCCCTGTAACCAATATAGAGAATATTATCAGGGCTAAATGCAAGCGTGACGTACAACGCAGCTCCAGCCGTAAAACCAGCACTGCCCACAACTTCCCATTGATTTCCGTTGAATTTCATAACAGTAGCTTTACTGTCATTATCCATATCCTGATAAGCTACATATGGAGTATTCTGAGAATCAAATGCGAGCGATGAAGTCCACACTTCACCAGTAGAAAATCCCGCCGATCCAACAGATTGCCATCCGCCAGAGATATATTTCATAACTGTTGCTTTATTTTCATTATCTGCATCCCTAAAAATGGTATAAGGTGTATCTGTCCTATCAAAAACTAACGAAATTTTTTCTACCGGCCCTGTCGTGAATCCAGCTCCACCTACATCTGTCCAAACCCCACTCGCAGCATAGGCCCGATCCATGCCCAACGTTTGGAATCCGGGAACACCTCCGAAAATTAATAGACACACCAACAGTACGGCTACCGTTTTTTTAAACTTCAGCATCTTCCTATTCATCATCCTCATCCTCTCCCTTGCTTTATAACATCCGTCTTTGTTACTCCACAATCAGTACTCTATCTACATGCACATCCTACAAAATCTACTGAAAAAAATAGCTCCTTTGCTGGTTGGCGAAATAGCTACTTATACTCTTCTCATATGTATCTCTGACTTCTGCTCTCCCCCTCCGTTATAACTACATAATGTACAGATATTATAACGATTGATTCTGAACCGATTCTGAACATTATGCTAAAGTGGTGCGTTCTCTACTGCATAATGGTCTTCCGAATATGAACTTGGACCTGTATTATATAAGGGTTTCAAGCGTTCAAGCCTATGCTAAACAAAGGGATTGTAAAAAATTTCAGGTTGAAACCTGTATGAGTCGAGCTTATGCTGACTATAATACAGAACAAGAACATTTGTTCTTAATTCGATCGATTTTATATTCAAGGTTAAGGAAGTGAAAGTATGTCATCATCGCCTTCCGCCCCATCCCCTGCGGATGAAGACCACCGATTGATTAAAAGCATGGTTGTACGCACCCTGCTGCTGGATGTGCTTGAACGGGATATTCGCACTTTGGATACGTTGCAGCTCAAAATGCCAGAGGTCTACATTCTATCTCTAACCCGCATTCAGAATGATGTACTTAAGGAAATGCTGACGCTTCGCAAACAAATGAGAACTCGTGGCGTCAAGGTTCTGGAGGAGAAACGGCAAGTCGATGGAATCGAGACCCAGTATCTGTGCAGAGGCTATTTGCAGCGGTTCTATATGCTGTGGACGTTCGCGCGGAATGAAGTCAAAAAAGAGCTTAGTCGGCATCTGGATATGGACTTGACCCAGCCGTTATAGCTAATTCATCTGCTTGATGTATCCATCATCGTTTGAATTCACATTTCTTAGTCCACTTAGTTCAATTACTCCTTAGACTCTTCACCCTTCTGCTTAATCGAAACAGGTTGACCCCGGGAGGCTGCGTTCATTAAGATGGAATAGACATGTCTGTGCATTCCCGTTCAGACTTGTAATGAAAATGGATTCCTATAGGCAAACAAGCCTGCCTGCCATTAACGGCGGACAGACTTGTTCATTGGAATTACTTTCAACGTCTTATCAATCAAGGAGTTGTACTTCATGGACTTGAATTCGCATTTAATTAATAATCAAACACCCGCACATACAGGTATTGCCGCAGATGTTACCGAACTGATCGGCCAAACACCTGCCGTTAGACTGAACCGACTTACAGACAGCGATTCCGCTGACGTATACGTCAAGCTGGAATACTTCAATCCGAGCGGCAGCGTCAAAGACCGTGCCGCCTATAACCTGATCGTTCAGGCTGAACGGGCAGGACTGCTGCTTCCCGGCGCAACCATTATCGAACCGACCAGCGGCAATACAGGCATCGGTCTTGCGATGAACGCCGCTGCCAAAGGATATAAGGCCATTCTGATCATGCCGGACAACATGTCCAAGGAACGTATCAACATTCTGAAAGCCTACGGCGCAGATGTGGTGCTCACCCCTGCTGCGGAGCGGATGCCAGGTGCGATTCGTAAGGCCAAAGAGCTCCAGGCCGACATTCCGGGAAGTTTCATTCCCCAGCAATTTGAGAATCAGGCCAACCCGGACATCCACCGGATCACCACCGCTCCCGAAATTATGCAGCAGATGGAAGGCAAGCTGGACGCCTTCATCGCCACGGCGGGAACTGGCGGAACCATTACCGGGACGGGCGAAGAGCTGCGCAAGCAGCTGCCGGACATTCGCATTTATGCGGTGGAGCCCAAAGGTTCACCGGTGTTGTCCGGTGGCGAGCCCGGACCCCACAAGCTCGTCGGTACAAGTCCGGGGTTCATTCCGGACATCCTGAATACCGACGTATGGGATGCCATCATCCAGGTGTCCGATGAGGACGCACTGGATACGATGCGGCAGCTTGCTGCCCGGGAAGGGCTGCTGCTCGGCCCTTCCTCTGGCGCTTCGGTGTGGGCCTCCCTGCGCATCGCGCGGGAACTGGGGCCGGGTCACCGGGTGCTCTGCATTGCGCCTGATACCGGGGAACGGTATTTGAGCATGGGTATTTTTTAACACAGCTAAAATCGGTACACACCAAAAGGGACTCTCCCCTAAGTCATGAGCATGACAGAGAACACCCCTTGTTAGCGCTCATCGGTTCTAATGAACATCTCACACGTTATTCGCTCTCATTTGTGCAGGTTTGACGTGTAACGAATTACAGCGGCGTTATTTCTCCAAATTCGGTCGATTTACAGGCTCAAAAGCCTTTTTTGGGCGAGATAACGTTAATGAAGTTCGTTAAAGTTTGCATTACTTGAGTATTACCCTAATAAGATGCAGCAGGTTCGTTAGAATTTTGGAGCCATCTTAAGCGAGGGGAAATCACTCTCAAGACAGCCCCTTGATCCATAGCGTAACGTAAGTGAAGGGACGAAATCCATTAGGAGAAACACAACATTCGCCCGTAGCTCGAATCCTACCCTTGAAAAAGGCACGAGAAGAAAATTTGAGGATAACGAGAAAATAAGCTCTTGCTCACATACGGATGGTGAGTCCGCAGAGAACAAGAACTTATTTTCGGTAAGAAGCCTTATCATCAAAATAAAGCATGAACATTTAACGTAAGCTGATTAGTGTGTCAGGGTTGTCCATTCTACACCTTCGGGAAGCAGAGCCGCAATGCGGTCTTTGGCTTCCTTTTTCGTATACAGCGATTCATCGAGAATGACCGCAGAACCGGAATCCGTGCTCGTCCGAATCAGACGTCCAAGACCTTGCTTCACGCGCAGCAACATGTATGGAAGATCAATCTCTTCATAAGGTGCCGCTGACGCTGTGCGTTTTGCATTAAATACAGGGTCCTGTGGTGGATATGGAAGCGACCAGATCATGACATTGGATAATGACGGACCTGGAACGTCCAGTCCTTCCCACAGATTAACGGAGCACAGCACACTCTCCTCATCCTGTTGGAACGCCGCGATCAGATCACTGATCTCCCGATCTCCCTCATACATAAAGCGTAACCCTTGAGCCTCAGGCATATGAACGATGTCCTGCTTGAATGCACGCAGCTCTTCCATCGTACGGAACAGAATCAGGGCACGGCCCCCACTTTCCTGAAGCAGCGCCACGGCGTCACGCAACCGATTTTCATTTTCCGGGTGACCAGGTACGGCTTCATCGGTAATCTTCATCTGCATTTTGTCCGCGTAATCATATGGGGAAGCCACGGAGAACGATACAAAATCATCAATCCCCAGGCTGTCTGCCACATAACGGAATGAACTGTCCACAGATAACGTTGCGGATGAGAAGACAATTGGAATGCCTGTATTGAACACACGCTCGTTCAGAATTTCCTTCACGGTACGCGGCATGATCGATAAGGTTGTCTCGTCTTCGCTCTCTTCAGCCCAGCAGATGTACCCATCTTCCTTACGGAACAACGCAAGGGCAGACTGAATCATGTCCAGATGTTCTTCCACGACACGCATCTGGTAACCGTCCAGCGAGAACAATCCGCTCTCGAATACCAATTCTTCGCCAATCGCATCCAATACGCTAGTCAGTCGTTCAATCTCCCGCAGCAGCGGCGGTTCTACCCGCACTTCTTTCCGTTCCGATCCCGGAATGGCTACCGTATACGTATCCAGCAGCGCGAACAATCGTTCACTGCTCTCAATCGCTTCATCCACACGCTCCGCGAGGGATTCACGAATCTCACCTTCAAGCAGACGAGTCACGAGTTCCTCGAAGATGCGGTGTTTCAGCTTGTAGCTCAGTGCGTTCAAGGCTGCTTCTTCCAGCAAATGTCCTTCATCAAATACAACCGAGCTGTGATCTGGCAGCAATGGCAATTGTCCCTCGCGTTTACGTGCCTCATAGGTCCACACATGCTCCATGTAGTAATCATGGGAACAGATGATGATATCCTTGGAACGACGATAATGGTCACGCGACAGCGTTAGGCCGCAGCGTTGACGTTTGGGACAAACGAAGCAGTCTTGAAAAGGGTCCCAGTTAATTTTATTCCACTGGCGATCATTCAGATGAGGATACTGTTTGCGATCACCATACGGATGGAATGCCTGAAGCGTACCCGGCGTATTCACAAAATCCGGAAGGCTCTCATGCACCTCTTCGATCACCTGCGCGTCCTCATCCGCAAATCTCATCGCACTTAATTTGTTCAGACAGACGTATTGATCCGGTGACTTGCCCAGACGTGCGTCCACTTCCAAGTCCAGATGTGCAGCCAGCTTCGCAATATCTCCGCCGGGCTTCACGAGCTGTTCAATCAAGGACTCATCGGCACAGGCAATCACCGCCGGTTTACCCGTATAACGTGCATAACAGACCGCGTAGAGCAGATAGACTAACGTCTTGCCTGTTCCGACACCGGCCTCCGCCATAATGGTCTTTTTATCTCCATAGGCCCGTTCGAGCTGGTACGCCATAAAAATCTGTTCATCCCGTACCTCGAAGCCGGACTCTGGCAAAATATCGTAAAAAACATCGGCAACCCATTCCCCTAAACGGGATACAAAGGGCTCTGCCGGATCATATGCAAAAGGATAACGTTGTGTAGACAATCCTAGGTCAGCCTCCATTCTTAGACGCGGTCCTCTTTCATTTTTCCGTTCAAAAAAGGCCGCTGGGCAAAAGTTAATTATCCCACGCCATGAGGCGGGTGACAAGCTTTTTTTAATGAAAACGATGTATAGTACCGACTTGCAGGGAAAATATATATTCGAATCCATCAAAAGGAAAGGCGGTGCTCCATGAATCATCAGTCTTCACAACCTGAGCATTCCTCAGACAAGGCACCCGAGACATTAACGGATCGGCAAGGCCATCCCATCACGGACAATCAGAATGTTCGAACCGTCGGCAGCCGGGGACCGACTACGCTGGAGAATTATCATTTTCTCGAAAAGATCACCCATTTTGACCGCGAACGCATTCCGGAACGGGTGGTCCATGCCCGCGGCGCTGGCGCTCATGGCGTATTCCAGGCTTATGGAACGGCCGGGGATGAACCGGTATCGAAGTATACACGCGCACGTCTGTTTCAGGAAAAAGGCAAAGAAACGCCCGTATTTGTTCGGTTCTCCACGGTTATTCATGGTGGACATTCACCGGAGACGCTGCGGGACCCGCGCGGATTTGCTGTGAAATTCTATACCGAGGACGGCAACTGGGATCTGGTGGGCAACAATCTGAAAATCTTTTTCATTCGTGACCCACTCAAGTTCCCGGACATGGTACATGCCTTCAAGCCGGACCCGTTGACCAATGCACAGGATATGGAACGGTTTTTCGATTTCGTTTCCCTTAGTCCCGAAGCCACCCATATGATTACGTTTCTCTTCTCCCCTTGGGGAATTCCGGCCAACTATCGACAGATGCAGGGGTCGGGCGTCAATACATACAAATGGGTGAATCAGGAAGGCACAGGCGTGCTCATTAAATATCACTGGGAACCGCTCAATCAAGGGATACGCAACCTTCTCCAGAAGGACGCCAGCGATATTCAGGGGCAGAACTTTAACCATGCCACGCTCGACCTCTATCACGCCATTGAACAAGGAGATTATCCGGAATGGGAATTGTGCGTTCAGGTTATGGAGGACGGCGAGCATCCCGAACTGGATTTTGATCCGCTGGACCCGACCAAACTGTGGCCGCCAGAGCAGTTTCCATTTTTGCCTGTTGGGAAAATGACGCTAAACCGCAATCCCGAAGACTACTTCAATGAAGTGGAACAAGCAGCGTTTGGCACAGGTGTGCTGGTGGACGGACTGGATTTCTCGGATGACAAACTGCTGCAAGGGCGCACCTTCTCCTACTCGGATACCCAGCGTCACCGGGTGGGTGCGAACTATCTGCAATTGCCTGTGAATGCACCAAAGAACCGGGTTGCAACGAATCAAAGCGGCGGTCAGATGCAGTATCAAGTCGATCGTGCACCGGGGCAGAATCCACATGTCAACTATGAACCTTCCTCGTTGGGTGGCTTAAAGGAAGCAACTCCACGCGGCAAGGAACATGAACCTCTTATTGAGGGTCGTCTTGTTCGTGAAAAAATTGAGCGTACCAATGACTTCGGACAAGCCGGGGATACCTACCGTTCGTTTGAAAATTGGGAGCGAGACGAGCTGATCAGCAATCTGGTCGATGCTTTAGCCACATGCAAACCGGATATCCGCGAGCGCATGATCTCCCATTTCACACAAGCGGATGCTGATTATGGACGCCGGGTAGCGGAAGGATTATCCGCCGTCTCAACGGATGACAGTGCCACGGTTCAGCCCAAGCATGAGCCCACAGTGGAACAGGCCGCCAAGCGCAGTCATGAAGCAGATCCATATTAAGCACTGGCTGGTTTAGTTAAGGCGTATTTTAAGGTAAAGGACATGTTATATAGAAACGTATAGGTTCGTTAATTAACCCTCGGTAGCAAAGACTGCTTGCGCAGCTGCTATCGGGGGTATTTGGCGTTTCAACCTGAGCAGCCTGTGAGCTGATCACGTGAGGGCCTTCTATTTTAAATATTTATAAAGTTGATTTCGGCGGATCGGAGGTATGGATCATGATATTTGCTAGGAAAAGGGGCTTTTTCTACGTTAATTTCAGATGATCCCCTGTTAAATGAGGGACATGAACTGAGCGCAGGATTATGCGCTACTAACATAAATTTCCATTTTCGACCAGTTATACGAGGCTTGTCAGCAGGTTGAGTACATCTGATCAAATGATTATTGATGATAAAGTTTACAACATTTACCATGAACCTGTGTCCTCTAGGACTTCATTTCCCAATTACTAAGGAGGTTTGCTTAATGAAATTATTCCCTATTACTTCAGTTCATGCATCTTCCCAACGTTCGCTGAAATCAAAATTGACTCACATCTGCCTAAGTGCCGCGTTCCCTCTATTATTGCTCGGCGGTGGATCGGCTGGTGCGGCGGAATTGATCGATAGCGGACTGCAAAATCCCTCTGATTCTGTGGCTGCCTCCAGTATCGCACTCGCTGCAGGTGATCTATATGTCGCTCCTGGCGGCTCGGCTAGCAATCCCGGAACCCTCGCAAGTCCTACGTCACTGGCTAACGCGCTGACACAAATCGCACCGGGCAAAACGATATATCTGCGCGGTGGCACATACAGCTTCTCGGAAACGGTTACGATTGAAAGAGGCAATAGTGGTACATCGGGACAACGCAAAAATCTGATGGCGTACGGATCGGAAAAGCCTGTCTTTGATTTCTCCGCCCAAGCCTTCGCTTCCACCAATCGCGGGCTGCAAATGTTCGGAGACTACTGGCTCGTCAAAGGGCTTGAAGTGAAAGGTGCGGGCGACAACGGTATCTTTATCGGGGGCAGTTACAACCGTCTGGAACAGATCGAAGCTCATCATAACCGGGATACTGGCATCCAACTCGGACGTTATGCTTCGACTGCGGCAAACAGCGAATGGCCTGCCTATAATGAAATTATTCGCTCCTATTCCCATGATAACTATGATCCGGATGACGGAGAAGATGCGGACGGCTTTGCCGCCAAATTGACGGTTGGCCCGGGCAACCTGTTCGACGGTTGTATCGCTGCCTATAATGTGGACGATGGCTGGGATCTGTACAGCAAAACAGATACGGGCGCCATTGGCGTCGTAACGATCCGCAACAGCATCTCCCATCACAATGGGCAGACTTCGGATGGTACATCCACCTCCAATAGTGACGGTAACGGCTTCAAGCTGGGCGGCGAGAAAATCGCGGTGAATCACATCGTGGAGAACAGCATTGCTTTTCAAAATAAAAAGCACGGCTTCACCTATAACAGCAATCCCGGTTCAATCCAGATGAAAAACAATACTTCCTGGCAAAATGGTCAAAGTAACTTTGCCTTTGATGTAGGCACACATATCTTCACCAACAACCTGTCCTTCGAAGGCGGCGCCAGCGACAAAACCAGCGGAACCGACGTCAGCAGCACCAACGTCTGGTGGAAAAACAAGAAGAGCGTGAACGACAAAGGCCTGCTCGCCAGCGCAGCCGACTTTGTCTCCCTCGTGCCTTCGGTAACGCGTAGCGCGGACGGAACACCTGTCCTGGGTAATTTCCTGAAGCTTGCGGGTGGCAGTGATTTGGTTGGTTCGGGTACGCCAGCGGGTACGAATATTGGTGCGCGGTAGGTTGTAGTTATGAGATAAAGGAATAATTTAAATGCAAAGTCCCCTCCCCCATACCAGCCGATTGCTGGTGATGGAGAAGGGGATTTTTGAATTGCTTTGTATTGTCTACTGGCTTATAAGGTAGATAGATAAATACTTAGGTTTTGGCTAAAATCTCAATGATCAGTCTGCCGCCTGTGCGAAAACCTTGCTCGAATGCCGCTTCCACATACATGGACGTGGATTGTCCGATCAAGTCTATCAGTTGTTCCAAAGCATCGTATTCGTTCTCACTAAGCTGTGTTTTGTAGTCTTGCATCAGGTCTGATATCTGACGATTGATCTCTTGATACTCGGCATGCTCAGGATGAATTGACTCATCCAACCGCAGGTTTCCGTGAAACAAATCTTCGATCAGGTTTGACATGTTATCCCCACCTAGTCTTTTTACCAACTATTCTCACTATACTTTAGCGGATTTTCCGCTAAAAATCAATAGCGGATAGCACGCTAAAGTATGATGTTGGTGAGGTGATGAACATGTATGCTCGTATACGCAATTTACGTGAAGACAAAGATTTATCCCAAACACAAATGGCCTCTTATCTTGGCTGTAGCCAACGTGTATATAGCAACTATGAACGTGGTGAGTTGGATATTCCAACGGCTATATTGATAAAGCTGGCAGACTATCATCAAACCAGCACTGATTATCTTTTAAATCGGACCAGTGTAAAGAAGCCCTATTCTTTAGGTTAATTCACTTTGAGTTTCCCAAAAAATTTATATCCGAATAATCAAAATCAGATAACCAATTTTAAAAAAGATACTTTATTATTAGAACCAAATGAAGTTCTCAGAGAGTGTTTTATTGAAGTGACAAGAGTACAAGTACAGCATGGAAGAATTCCGTTGATCTTTTTTAAATTGAATTCATAAGAGGCTGTGACTCATATCCCTCAAGCTTATCTGAGATAAAAGAATTATATCGTAACTAACATAAATTTTTAGAGACTTTGTTTCTCTGTTAAAATACGAAGTAGTAGTATAATAACACTATACTACTGACCACGTTTTTCACTTTTATTTACTTGCTAATCAATCTTAGCATCCAATTATGCTATTTCTTTCTTAGAATAAACTATATTATTGTAACAATTTTCGATCAGGCATTAAAGTCATAATTACATGATCTTCATTATAAAGCTCTTTTTCCAATATACTTCCAGTTAATATAACTTGACCATTGTGACTTTTCTCAATGATTTCAAGAAATCTTTTATACTTATCTGTATCCAAATCCTTATCTTTAGGTGAATCCAACAGAATAAACCCTAAGTGGTTAATATCTATATGATCCATTAAATGGAATAATGATGTTATATAAGTAAGTCGAGTGGCCACTTTCAAACTTGCAGAAGAAATATTTCTTATGTTGATATTATCGAGAAATGGTGTATACTCTGAGTCTAATGTTGCTTTCATGTCATGTCCAAAAATGTATTTTAACTCTTCAGAAAAAAACTCTCTCCAGTTTTCTAATTTGTCTTCCTCTGAGTAAAAAACACTCTTCTCTAATTGATCTAACTCATCTCTTAATGTATTTATTTCAAGTTCAAGCTTGTTTTTTTGATTCTTAAGTTCATCAATTGCTTTTAGATAACTAAGATGGACTTCAAGCATTTGTTCATTTTTAGTCAAGCTTTCTACACGTTCTTTTATAGAGCTAATAATAGTTTCAGCTGGAGAATTATTTTGCTGTTGCTCTTTTAAAAATTTTTCTTTGAGCTTTTCTATTTTTTTATCATTGATTTTTTTTATATTCTCTGTTTCTTTTATTTGTGTTGAGAGTTCTTCTTTTACTTTATTAGCCTCAAACAATGATTCTTCTAACATTCTCTTATACTGTGATATTCTTTCAAGATCGTCACTATCAACTTCATTGGAACAATAACTACATTGACCATTGTTGGGAGGAAGAATGTTTGTTTTTTGCAAGCAAACTGGACAAATTTCAACTGGAATAAGTGTTATTATTTGTCGAGCTATAATCATTTTTTTTAATTTTTCAATTTCCACACTTATAGTTTTAATAACATTTGTTATATCGTCTCTTTGCAAAATTAATTGATTAATATTCTGTCTGATTTCTGTATTTTCCTTTATCAATTCTATACCGAACTTGTCATTAATTTTAGAATTCATTGTCTCAAGTCTAGAAATATATTTGTAATTTTCTACTGATAATTGTATTTTTTCTTCTTTAATTTTCTGTATTTTTTCAATAATTTTATTTTTATTTTTCAACTTTACTATTTCAGAATATTCATCATTATTTAATCCACTTGAAATACTAACTTCACTCATAACTTTAATTTTAGATAATAACAAACTTCTTTCCTTGAATAACTTTTGTAACTTCAACCTTGCTTTCTGGACATCTGTATTTTCTTTGCCGAGTAATGCCTCAACAATAGCTTTTTTTATTAAAGATTGATTGTTAATATATTGCCTTGCCCCGCCACCTAAATCCGCCAATATTTTATATGCCGGTGTATCTTGGTCGGCAGTCACCGCACGTAGCATAAAATAATATCTCATATTCGCTTTGTTGTTGTTTCCATAAGGTATTTCTTGAGTCCCATATCCTTCCTCAACCAAAATCATTTCAGAAAATTCTTCTAAATTTTTTATTTCCACTTCCTCTTCTACTAATTCATTTTGCATATTAAGAGGAATTACAAGTATGCTTCCTGAAGAAGGAAGTTTTCTTATAAATCTATATCTATTTCCACTCTTCAATTCAACATCAATTTCAACATGATCTGTAAAGCCACTTTTGTCTATTTCTTCAATAAAAGAATCTATATTTGTCCCTAAAGAATAAAGAATAAGTTTTATGAAGGTCGTTTTTCCAGTAGCATTTTCTCCAAGAATATAGTTGATTCTCCCTAAACTTATTGAGAAACCTTTTTCGCCTTTTACTGTAATTTTTTTTATAATCATTATACATCCTCCAAAAATCTACTCAACGCCTCTATCCCATTTTCTGTAACATGGAGAACTGAATCTAAGCTATTGTTTGGGCTTTCAATTATATTCAATAAATTTCTACTTACTAAGATCACAATTGCAGAGTCGAGCGTATCTAGTGCTTCTTGTGATCTCCTCTTCAATAATGTATTTACAATTTGTACTCTATTATATTTAATTCCTTGTACTCGTCTTGTAGACAGCGCTTTTAATAATTGCATAGAACATAAATATGGATCTAAATCAGCGTCTTCATCAAAGAACCAATCTGAAGTACGGTCAACTAGCATATATGTGCTCACTTTATTCCACCTTCCATCTTATTGCACAGTTAGAGGTAGCAATATAAAGTAGCCCTTCTAAAAAGGCCTCATCAATTTCTATGATATCTTCATACCTTGAAATTAATGATGGAAATTGAGAAAATATATCTTCACTTTTATATTTCAGCAAATCTCCATCTTCCATTGGCAGTGTAACTTTTGATACACATGTTAATAAATTCTCATATATATCAGCTAATAATCTTTTTCCTTCTTCTGATTTTTTTAGCTGAAATATAATTTTAAGTGAATTTAATTTTGAAGTAACAGCACGTGCTTTTGTTAGACCATTTGTCTTGCCATCATGGAGTTTTCTAAACAATGTACTGTTATCTTCATCAGAAACAATAAAAAAATCTTCTTCTAGTCGGATTGCTCGCCTAGCTTTTGAGCTAGTAATGGTCTGTATAGTAATTTTATCTCGACCTACAATATCTCCAGACACTGTATTGTGAGACTGTTCGATACTATTTCCCAACTTTTTTATCCCTTCCAACCAAATCACCTTTTACAGTATTTTTATTTTGATTCACTTTATAATTTTTACTACTGTTAATCCTAATTTTTTGAACTACTAATGTTAGAGTAGCTCCTGCTGTAAAAGCAGCAATATGAGTTAATATTTCACGAACCCACGTCTCCAAATGTAACACACCGTCCCTTTTAATAATTTCAATAACACCCTAAATTTTACTACATTCACCCATGATAGGACAGAACTAAAATTTAAATTACATATTTTATCAAATTATTTATAATATCATTTAATTGCCAATCTTTTCCCAAGCCTTTTACGTCAAGATACTAAAAAAATATAAAACATATACTTGTGATTAAATCACTAGAAAAGAATACTATCTCTTCTCAAAATGTATTTGTTTCCTTAAAACAGCTACGCCTTTTATATTTTTATCTCCTTTTTCTGTGGTATATCTTTCTATTCTCCCAAAGAATGTAATCTCAATCTCTTCAGACTTGTTTTTAGCCTCATTCAATTGAGATATAAATCTCTCAAACATTGGTTTGAACAGTTTAATTTGCGCAAAAGTGTCCGACTTTTCATTTTTCGATAGAGGCGTCTTTTTCAATTTTAATTGAACCCATGGATATCCGTTCTCATCTGGATATTCTTTTCCTATATTAGTAAAGGTACCTCTTAAACAAACTAATTCTTTAGGTGTTTTTGATTGAAATTTTTCAAAAACCCGATCCCAATTCTCAAAATATATATCCGTCCAAGGAGCGCTTACACCAAAAAATTTAAATTCCAGAAAATTCTGAGTTCCATGTTTCTCAAAATACTGGGCAATTTTCGCAAAAGCTCTCGCTGAATTTATGTAGTCAGATAGCTTCTCTGTAGTATTTGTATAATTACCGGGTGATTTTTTTGGTTCTTTATTCTTCTCCCCTTTTTCTTTTATTGGAATTAAGTCCTGAGATAATAAATCCATTAAAGATTTTTTCAAATCTACAGGAATATTAACTCTGATCACTAACTCTTTGTCTATAACTACTCCAGCAACTTTACTTGTAGGTAAATTCTGAGTTTTATTGTTTGTTTTGTTATAAGGACATTCACCACCCTCATAGTCTAAATGATTCTTCTTACCTCTATTCAGCCTCAATATTGGCGCCATGTATTTTTCATTTTTTATGTAAGTTCCAACGAAACTGACATCAACATTACAGAATTCACATTTAAGAGAGTTATTCAGTTTTTCATCTAACTGTATGTCATCTACCGATACTCTACCAGCAGTAGGATGCATAGCCCAACTCATTTTCAGTTTTGAACTCATAATTATCCTCCTTATCCATCTTATGATTTATATCGGAACATAATATACTATTTTGTAGTTATATGGATGAAAATTGTGGAATACACTGGAAAAAAGAAACCCCGAAACATAACAATTCGAGGTTGTACTTACTATTACGATTCATATCTTGTTTTATTAGCTTAAAATTTGGACATCACCAAAAAGGGAGCAATTCAAATGCTGTTTGTCTGTTCACTTAATTTCTTGCGAAGACCCTTCTACAATATCAATCATATAGACCTTATGCATGCCTAATTTTTCGGTAGTGGTAAGCTTGTATAATTCAGGTTTTTCTGTAGGTTTTAATATAGCCCACTGCCAATTAGATCCCGGTCCAGTGGTTAAGGCTATTATCTCTTCAGTGTCCAGATCTAATGGAATGGCTTTCTTTTCAGCTTTATCAGAACCTCTCTTACAATTAAATTCACCTGATTATTTCTCTCTGACATGTCGATTAATTCGATATTGTACTCATACTTCTAATCAGATGTGTAACAAACCGGATCACTTTCTACTTGATCTCGTTCCACCGTATTTTGTAATGCAGTTACAAAAGCCGGAGTACAGAAAAATAGTATAAAGATGAACACCCTCCCACAATCATGGTACTTACACTCAACTGATAATTCCATTTTTTTATGAGAATTACAATCGAGATCACATTAACAATTAGAGAAGGTATTCCATAGAAAAGCATGATCGGCATGCCAATTAAATCCAGGGATCTTTGAAAATTAGACGTCGCTCCAACTAAAAACCAAATGAATACTGCTACATTGATGAAAATAATAGTGATCCACATATATTTCATCCAAGTCGAATTCTTTCACCTCTAAATCCTATCCATACATCAACACCGAGTCCTACAGCATTTTGTCTTCTGAATAGGATATTTCTTGAAGTCATGTATAACTGACATCTGGATAATGCCACACTAAACATCGATAATCGGGACATGAACTTGTGCTCTCTAAACAAAGAAAGCCGCTACAATTGCGACTTTCTTTGGGTAGTTATTTTTTCTGGAATTTTCATTAAGACATTTAATTGATTTTTAATATTGATTTGACTTTATTCAACCCACATGACATTTTTTGATTAATTAAAAATAGTAAAGAAACAATTTCTATATGAGCTCTGCTTTCTTCTGGATTCAATGCAAACATTTCAGTGGTTTCGTTTAAAATAATTACCTCGAAATCACTTTCTTTAATGATAAAATGATCAGTTAATTCCATTTTTTCTCCTACAGAAGAGTGATTCAGAAAGTAGACAATCTCGTCAAGCATGTATTCTCTAACCTCAATATCCATAAACGATAATAACATGTTTGCCGCTTTCCTTTTATTTTTAACAAAAAATTTTTCAATATCAAACGTGTTCATGCACTCCCCTCCTAAAATTATTTAGGATAAACACTCCATAAATTTCCTAACTCATCAACAACTATTTTAATCATTTTTTCATTCCTAGTACCTACAGTTTTACCGGTATCAATTATTATTTCATAGGATTTTTGACCTTTGGATCCTAATCCATTATTTGTAACACTCTTTATTTTACCGTTTTTGATTGAATTGGTAATTAACTTTTTGGCCTCTTCTTGAGTAGCGACATTAAATCTTGCCCAAGTTCCAGTACCACCAGAAAGATGTTTATTTTTTACCCAGATGTTTGAAATACCTTTTTTAAGAGCTTTTTTTCCAAGTGTAGACACGCTACTGCTTAAAATAGCATATCCACCACCTAATCCTCCCCCTGCTATTGTTATCCAAGCCACTTGTACGTCATAGCGATCTTGTCCATTTTCATATGCATTTAACAATTGTGTTTTAGCCACACTAGCATTGGTTTGTGAGTTGATAAATGCACCACTGGTTTGGGTTAATTGTGCATATAAATTGGAAAATTTAACACCTTTATCACCGTAGACCTTAGTAAAAACTTTGTTCAGGCTGGGTTTAAAGGAGTTATCCCCTTTCATTGCGGCACTCAACATCTTTTCAACTTCGTAATATGTCGAGGTTTTACGATGTCCACTTGGATCAACATATTTCAGTGGATTGTTATGAACATACGAATACAAATTCAAACTGAGCGGATCATTCAATTCTCCCTCGTACGTATCCTCACCGATGAAACGTGCCATGCCTGGATCATACCAACGTGCCCGCAAATATTGCAGACCTACCGTATCATCCCAATATTCTCCGGCATAGCGAAGCATATTCGGTACGGTTTCCTCAGTTGTTAACGGTCCGCCCCAGATATCATAGGTATAGCTGTTCAACATTTTTCCTGCATCGTCCACAAGGCCAACGACATCGCCATGACCGTTCAATTGGTAGTATTCCAGTTTACCTGTTTGCTTGTCCTGGCGAGCCCATAATTGCCCATACAGATCATAGATATAGGCATATGTTAGCTCTGCTTTTCCAGACGTCACAGTGGCCTCAGCCATGAGTTTGGCTTCTTCATCGTAATAATAACGAATCGTTTGGTCGCCTTCCGTACGTTCATACAACAGTCCATCTCCATTATAGCTGTAGGTTACCGTTTTGCCTTCACCTGTTGCTTTAATCAGACGATTCTGGCTGTCATACGTATACTGTGCATCCTTTAGACCGTATACCTTACCACTTCCGGTACTGTACCGGTTACCATTCGGGTCATAAGTATACGTTTCTTTTTGCGTGCCCGTTTCGGTCTGAATCCGGCTCAATTCATCGTATGTGTATTGATCGGTTTCCCCGTTCTGTGTACGGGACGTGATGTTTTTATTCCCATCATATTCATAGGCGAACTGTTGCACCGCAGATGTCCCTTGAGAGATCGTGATTCCCGACAGGTCATAGCCATTGAACTGGTAGCTTGTGCTGAGGCCCTTGCCAAACGACAATTTCTCCAGCAAGCTATTGGACGCATAACTGAATGTCATACGATCCACAGGCGTCGTTCCCGATGCTGCGAGTACAGAAGCCCCTCCTGAACCCGAGGTAATATCCATGGAGGTTACCCGATTCATGGCATCTACTTCGCCGTGAATGCGCAAGGATTGTCCTTTGGCATCCGTTAAGGTATACCCTAGACGTTGCTGGGTATTGTTTTCGTAATCAAGTCGTGTCCCATCCGGGAACGTCAGTCCGCTCAGCATCCCATCTGCTGCTTGATAACTGTACGTGGTCTTTCCATGATCATCTGTCATCGATGTTCTGCGGCCAATCTCGTCGTACGTATAGGATACATTCGTATCCGGTGCTTTCATACCTGTGAGCATGTTGTCACTGTTATACGTATACTCTGTTACTTTCCCAAGTCGATCCTGTTTTTTAATCAGATTACTTTTCTTATCGTAATATAAAGTTGTCGCATACCCGGCTGGACTCGGATGCGTCTGTTTAATGAGTCTTCCCAATTCATCATACTGTTTTGTGACTGTTTGCGTATTCGGTGATACGATCTGTGTCACTTGGCCCTGATAGCTATAGAAGTAGCGGCTTGTCTCTTGCTTCGGTGTTGTCACTGTTGTGATCTGTCCAAGCGCATCATACGTATAGGTCGTTCGTTGACCGTTACCATCGATAGATGCAATTACGTTACCATCGATATCATACTCGGTTTGTTGTAACGGAACATATGCACCATTCCGATATTCTTCCACCGCCGTCACTCGACCAAGTAAATCCTTCTTCTCCCGTGTTTGATTGTCAGCAGCATCCTTATAGGTCACCGTTTGGGCCACAGCATCAATGTTGGTTGTTCCGGTGGTCCCGTCTGGATACTTTGTCTCTATCGCTTGTCCAAACGCGTCGACTACAACTCTCGTAACATTGCCTTCAGCATCCTCAACAGCCGTAACATTACCTTCGCGGTCATAGGCGTATTTGTACGTAGCCTCAGCCGTCTGCTCTTCTACCAAAAGACCTAACGGATTATACCGCTCGGTCGTGACAATGCCATCTGGCGATGTATTTGTAATGATGTTCTTAACATCATCATACGCCGTAGTTGATTTCGTACCATCAGCATGGACGATTTGTAGAAGTCGCCCTCTCTTATCATACTGATACGATTCCTGTTCCCCGGATGCATCGGTTGTCTTTTCCAGTTCACCAGCATTCGTATATTGATACGATTCCACGAGGGCTTCTGCTTTACCAGCAGCATCATTCACAGATATGGACTTGGATTTCACCAAATGGCCTGCATTAGCCTGATAACTCAACGTCGCTACGCTGTCTTTAGCTAAATAGCCTCCTTTATCCGTGGTGCTGATGACTCTTCCTTTATCGTCAAGCTTCAATTCCAATTCAGAGAGCAATTGCCCGCCGTATCCATTTTTAGTTGTGCTCCGCAGAACAGAGCCTTGGCTGTCATAGGTTGTTTCTGCGTATCTCTCCAATGTACTATTAATCTTGGTGGTCGAACGAATAGGTTTGATCCAGTGATATGGAGCCTTACCCGTTTCATACGCATAGGTAGTTTCCTGTCCTGTACTTTGTTTTTCGGACGTCACCATTCCATTGGCATCGTAGGTCATGGTTGTGGTTAGCTTCTCGCCTGCACGTCCACCCTCACTAACCCACTCCGTCATTTGAGTCGGAAGGTTTCGCTTCGTCTGGTTATCGTACTGGAACTCCGTGGAATAAGTCACGTCATCTCCAGTTAACGTGTGCTTATCTGCGCGAACCAAATCTGGATGAGCTGCAGCGCTAAACGTTTTGGAGAACGTCCAAGTATCTACAGTGTTCTCTGCTTTCACTTTCGTGGTCCATGTTGCAGATTGACCGTAAGAGTCCAGATCTTCTCCCGAGTACTCAAAGTTAACCTTGCCCAGAACTCCTTCGCCTTCCGTTGTACTAAACTGGCTCTTGCGCTCTCTTACTTTGAATACGAAATGAGAGGAAGCTTCGCCAATCTGCTTCAGCGCCGGAATATATGCATAATCCGTTATAGCTGATGAAGGGCTTGTAATGCGCGATAGCAACGCTGTATGCATCACACCTTGAGCATTTTGATTGCTTTGCAACTCAGGTAAAAAGTTGAATTTGGATTCCGGATAATAATACGTATACGTCGTTGTCCGATCGAGAGCATCTGTGTATTCTCGCAAAATGCGAATGCCTTCGTCCTCGCGTTGCGTGTATGTTGCTTTCCGATCCGTTCCGGCAAGCTGTACAGTAACCTTCAGGTTGTTATAAGCAAATGTCAGCGCCTGACCTTCGCTGTTTTCAATTCGTGCAATAGCTTGGTTTCCGTTCAATGTCGTATAGTGAATATTCACGGTATTCCGGTAGCCATCTGTAATTTGCAACAGTTCTCCGGCTTCATTAAATAGATAATCGTAGCCGTTTCGGATGGATAGACGGTAACTGCTAGATACGCCATTAACAGTCACGGTCGCATCTCGCTTAATGGTTAAGTCATTCCATACGTAACCTTCCAGTTCCAGGTTCGCGTTTAAGCGGTAATAGCCCACGCCTGGAATCAGAATATACTGATGATCGCCACGTTTTTCCATGAAAGGAATGTCCCAACGCCACCCTTGCCCCAATCCAGCAGAGAGTTCTTCCTTGCGTGGCGTAACCTTATTGGAATACGTTTGTGTCGTTTCGTCATATTCAACGCCAAGTTGCCCAGTGGCTCTAGCGCTGTCATAGACTCGTGTCAGATCAAACGGAATGAGTCCAGGTAGCGAAAGGTCAGTACTCTGAATCATCATTTCCCCTGTAGCAGTAGAGATGGATTCCGCTCCGTAAGACGTCATATAAAGCGATGCGTCATCTCGGATATCTACATGGTTAAGTCCAGTTTCATCCACGGTCGTTCCAGTACCTGGAGCATCCTCTCCAAGAGCATTAATCGAGAACGTGTTTTGCTGTGATGAAGCGGAAGGGCGTAGCCCCTCCATTTGAATCGGTTCGCTGATTTCTTGTGCTTCTAGCCATTTTTCAGCAGCCTCGCCGCCTGTGCGATCTGTCTGTAAAGCTTTATACAACTGGTACAACGAGTAACCCTGATCTAGTTTCTTCTCGATCCAATCTTCTTTGATACCAAATTGCTCTTTTAAACTATGGATTGTAATGTAGGTAGCGGAAGGGAGGGAATCCCTACCTTCTGCCGCCGCTGCTGCTTGTCCTCCATATCCAAAAGAACCGAACCCACTAAGAATCAATGTGACGCATAACCAAATAATCGTTATTTTCTTAAACACTCCATCACCTCAACCTAGATTTAGAGAATCATTAATTAAATGGAAAAATCTTTTTCGTTCGTTTCGTCAAATTACCGTTGCGGTCATACTCAAATACAATTTGATCTCCTGTAAATAGAACGACTTTCAGCAATTGATTGCCATAGCCGTACTCATAGCTATTGTCATTGCGAATGTTCATCCACGCTGCCTTTATGGCTCCCTGAATCGGTTTTCCATCCTTTTCACTTATCTTGAGATAATAATTCTGTCCACCTTGAAGCTCCCATTCAAGAACAGTATATTGCTCACCATATACCTGTTCTTGCTCTATTGAAGTAGCTACCGGAATACTCAGTTCCTTATCTGAATACAATTCGATCCGAGGTTCAATGGAAAAATCACCTGATTCCTTTATCGCAATCCGATACTTGTCAGAACTATAAGGACTAAAACGGTAGTACACATTCCCTTGCTGAACTGTGGGAAGCGCCGTCTCTGTGTTTTCATACAAAGTCAGAAACTCCACTTCCGCTTCCTTGACCGTAAAGTGCCGATAAGCACCTACAAATTTCAGCGTTTGGGCTGACACGTTATGCACCTGAATGTCAGACTTTCCAGGTACAAATTGTCCTCCTGTAGCGTTCTTTCCTTCCTTAACAACAGCTTGATTCTGATTTCGAATAACGTAATCATAAGTTCCTCCTTCAGAAGGAGAACCAACGAGTAAAGCCTCATAAGGTGAGGTATTCGAGAACAAGAGCGTGTTATTTGGAGTCAAATTCCGCTTGATAAGTGCAGGCTCCTTACTTGAACTGGCTGTCACAGGAGAATTATATTGAATCGTTACAGGTTCCGTAGATACTACGGTAACGACAAGTGTTGCACCGGCAGGAATATCCCATGTTGCATGACTTTTACCTTCCACGAAATACAATGCTTTATTGGATTTGTCGTAGACCGTATAATCCACAACGGAATTTATTCCTGCAATTCGTTCAATTTGAGCAGGTTCCGAACCCGGATTCGTAAATACTGCGCTCTCACCTTGTTTAATGGTGATTTCCAATTCTGGTGAAGGGACTTGATCATCTTGTCCACGGAAAACGCGGTAAATCCCACCATACGTTATGGGTTGATCTGAGATGTTGGTAACAACAACTTTTTTACCACCCAAGACATACGCCTCGATCGCTGTTGCTGTTCTACTGCTTGACACTGTTCCATCTACGTTGTAAATCGTGTAATCATACACCCGCCCCGCGCTGCTGGAAGCATCATTTCGCACCCTTTTCGAATCTGAGCTTATGTTGGTAAAAGCATAGCTCTCGCCCTTGTTCAACGTCACGCGCAGATAAGCCGGTTCCTGGCTATCCACTACGGAGAAATCATCCGTGTATTCAAATAACACAGGTGTACTTCCCCCTACCGTAACGATGGCTTCACCGCCAGCTGGAATGGTGGCGAGACTTACATTGCTATTGAATTTGTCACTATGTGCTCTGCCATCTGCCTTATACACAGCAATATCAAACAGCCCACCTATTTTTTTGGCATTACTCCGAATCGGGTTACTGAGTGAACCCCCATTGTGGAATTTGACCGATTGGCCCGGTGATACGGTAATCTTACTTAGTGCTTCATTAGGTCGATCCTCTACATCAAAAATGGTGTAAATCGCACCTATGGTTACAGGTTGAGCAGATACGCCTGTAATTACTGCTTTATTTCCATAGTAAACAACTGGTTCAACCGCTGTTGCTTTTCTTGTACTCCGTTCTGTGCCATCCGGATAATATGTCACGTAATCAAATATTCGCCCTTGGCTGGTGGACGCATCACTGTCGAGATATTCCCGATTGGTACTGTTATTCCAAAATGTCACGCTTTCTCCCTGTTTGAGTGTTACGCGATGGTATGCGGGTTCCATGCTTTCTTCAACCGAGAAATCATCCGTATAACTAAACTCAATTGGGACTTGCCCAACTACGGTCACGACTGCGTAACCTTGTGAGCGAATGATTGGATTCGTATTTTTGTTGAAGCCATCCGAATGAACAACGTCTTCTGATGTATACAGGACATAATCAAAGAGAGCTCCGTTGGTACTGCTCGCATTGTTTTTGATTGGATTCGCTAAGGAACCATTGTTCCGAAAAATCATGGATTCACCAGGATATACAGTGATTCGAGTAATTGCATCGCCACCGGCTTTTTGGACATCAAATGTCCGATAGGGTACACCATATGTTACAGGCGTTGCTGTAACCAAAGTTACAACGGCGGTTCTTCCTGCTGCTACAGTAGGTTTAGTGGTCGTATTCGTCCCTGTAGAACTTTCCGTTCCATCCGGAAGATAAACAACGTAATCATGCTTATCTTTGGTCGTTCCATCCGTTTGGAGTGCATCGGATTTGGAACTGATATTGGTGAATTGGTAACTTTCACCTTGGCTCAGCGTCACTCGAGTATACGCAGGTTCATCGCTCCATCCACCGGTATAAACTTCGTAAGGGAGTCCAATGGTGACAGGCTGTGATCCAGCCCCTGTAAAGATAATCTCGTTTCCTCCCCCTAAGTAGGGTTTTCCGGTTGATTCAAAATTCGAACTAGAGAGACTTCCATCTTCGTTGTAGTTGGCATAGTCATACTTCCGATCTTGAGCTGTGGACGTATCCGCACTAACCGCTCTCGTTTGAGTTCCTTCATTGACGAACCAATAGCTCTCACCTTTGGACAATGTCGCTCTATGTAAGGCAGGATTCTCAGATACACTATAGGTAAACTCAACAGGGATGGTTACTGTAAATGCATTGACCCCACTTGAGGTTACGACAGCGGTGTACCCAGCTCCTACGGATAAGCTACTCGTCGAATTCATGTTATCCGTTGAGATGCTTCCATCTGCTTTATAAACAGCATAATCATATGAACTGCTTCTCGATGTTGCCGCATCTGTGCTCAAGGATCGAGAGCGAGTTCCAGTATTCGTGAAGCTGTAAGAATCACCAGGATACATCGTTATGACTTCTTCACCCGCTAGTGCCATGGTTTGGGTAGAAAACATATCCTCCTCATACGTGTCCTCCGTTACTGTCGGCGCATCTTCTACATCTTCAACGTCCTCGTCTACACCTTCCGGTTCTTCATGGACGTCTGGATCAATACCATCCAGATATTCGTCGTCTGTTAAAGCTGATTCCTCCATAGAAAAATCAACATTCCCCGCGCTACTTTCAGTTGTTATTATGGTATCCGATTGATCCGAAAGCGCATATCCGCTGGTCGGATACATGGTTCCAATCAACAACAAAGCCATCAGAAAAACAATAAAACCTTTTCTTAAACTCATGGAATTTATATTCCTCCTTTATGTTTTTTCTCCATTCCCTTCCTAAACAGATGTATAAATGGAGTCTAATAAATCATTATCGTCATTTCCCTTATTTTAGGATATAGTTAATTAGTCCCTACTTTAAGGGACTTTTTTCCTTTTCCATTTCAGATAACAATTAATATATTCTGTAATTATCTTGATCCGAAACAGAATTAAAGATTAAATGCAGTTCAAATGCTATTTCAATTGAATTAATCGTTTTTCCTAATTGGGCTACAACTTAGATTTATTACCTTAAAAATAAAAACCAGCTAATGTTTGTCAAGCATTTCTTGTTGGATGAGTTCTTTTTTCGTGTTATACTTTTTCCGACCAACACGAATAACCTCCACTGCTA